>NZ_NISI01000012.1 GCF_002205845.1 Roseateles puraquae
CCCGCTTGGCGTAGGTCGGCTCTTGGTCGCCGCTGCGCAGGTACTTCCTGATGGTGTTGCGAGACAGGCCGGTGCGTCGGGCTATCTCGCGGATGCGGGTACGTTCCCGCTCGGCGAGCGCTCGAAATCGCAGGTTCACCTGAAGCCGATCGGCTGGAATCAAGAGCGGCCTTCGCTGGCGCGTGGCGACATGGTCGTCCACGTTCAGCATGACCAGGTCGAAGCCGTAGGCGTCGTGACCGGCGTTGTCCACGCGCATGCAACGCAGCTCGTCGCTGAAGTCTTCCTCTGGGGCGCCCATCCGGTCGATCCTCTGTCGAACGGCAACCTGGTCTGGATGCCTTTGCCTGATTTCGAACCGGTCAATGCGGTAGTGGACCACCTGACCCTTGAGTTCGCCGATCAGAAGTTCGAGGGCACCTGGGCGCAGGTTGCTCCCGAAGGCGCGAAGTCGCTGCGCGATGCGCTCTTTCGGACGATTGATCCTGCACTGCATCAAGCGCTGT
Organism: Roseateles puraquae; assembly: GCF_002205845.1. Taxonomy (GTDB): domain Bacteria; phylum Pseudomonadota; class Gammaproteobacteria; order Burkholderiales; family Burkholderiaceae_C; genus Pelomonas; species Pelomonas puraquae. The sequence goes on from NZ_NISI01000012.1 coordinate 507, forward strand.
GGGAGCCCGCTGAGCTAGAGGCAATCGAGGAGAAATGGCGGGCTCGCTTTGATCACCTGGATCGTGTCGGTGGCCTATTCAATGTCGTGTACTAAGCCGTCTCTCGGTCGAGCAGTAGTCCCCGCTTCGCCTAGCTGACCCAGGGCGGTCACCGCCACACCGGCGGTTTGTCGGGAACCTATGGCCCGCGCAAGCGGGCCTTCTCTTCCCGTAGGGGCGTCATGAACAGGGTGCTAAACAAGGCCTGAGTCTTCATTCTGTACCCGACCGGCTGACCCTCGGCTCATCCGAGGGTGTGGTCCGGTGCGCCTTCCGGCTTTGCTGATCTCCGGTTGCCGGTGACGACCGGATTAGGCGGATTGCAGCCAAAGGCCCAATGCCCGTCGATGACCACAAACCAGTAGCAAACCGGTCGCTGCGTCAGCGGAAGGCCAGCGCTACAGAATTGACGTACTCCGCGAGCCCCTAGATCGTGCGCTGGTTCACGCGCTTGGACAGCTCGTCGGCACTTTCCTTGCGCTCGCTGTATCGGTCCACGAGGTAGGGCCCCAGGTCGCGGGTCAGCAGAGTGAACTTGAACAGCTCCTCCATGACGTCCACGACCCGGTCGTAGAACGAAGACGGCTTCATGCGCCCCTCTTCCGTGAACTCGGCGAATGCCTTGGCCACCGATGACTGGTTCGGGATGGTCAGCATGCGCATCCAACGGCCCAGCACGCGCATCTGGTTAACCGCGTTGAAGGACTGCGAGCCGCCCGATACCTGCATCACGGCAAGCGTCTTCCCCTGCGTCGGCCTCACCGCGCCAGACGACAGCGGAATCCAGTCGATCTGCGCTTTCATGATGCCGGTCATGGCACCGTGCCGCTCGGGCGAGGTCCAGACCATGCCCTCGGACCAGGCCGCCAGCTCGCGCAGTTCCTGGACCTTAGGGTGGGTATCCGGTGCATCGTCGGGCAGCGGCAAGCCGCTGGGATTGAAGATGCGCACCTCGGCGCCCATGGCCTCCAGCAGTCGCGCGGCCTCGAAGGTCAGCAGCCGGCTGTAGGAGCGCTCGCGCAGCGAGCCGTACAACATCAGAAAGCGCGGCCGGTGCTGTGAGGGGGTGGGAACAGTCAGCCGCTCCTGCGTCGCTACGTCAAACAGGTCAGCGCGCAGCGCCGGGAAGGTCGCATCCGGAAACAGCGGCTCAGACATGGCGGGCCTCTCCGGTTGCTGCCGGCGTTGTCTTCGCCGCCGGCGCTGCGGCCAGCAGTTGATGAACGCCTACCGCCACCGCCGCACCGACCAACTCGGCGACGACGAAGCCCAGAGCGCTGCTGGGCGCAATGCCAGCAAAGCTGTCACTGAACATGCGGCCGAAGACGGCGGCCGGGTTGGCGAAAGACGTGGACGCTGTGAACCAGTAGGCCGCACCGATGTACGCCGCCACCATGGCCGCGACTCTCGCGCTGGGGGCACGCAGGATCACCAGCAGCAAGCCGAAGGTGGCGACACCCTCGGCGATCCACTGACCGGTGCCAGCACGCACCTTGGCAGAGAACTGAAGGATGTTCATGTCGAACATCGCATGCACCAACCAGGCGCCCAGCATGGCGCCGATGAGTTGCACCGCGACGTAGGGCAGCAAAGCACCCGCGGGCAGTTCACCGCGCCAGGCCATCACGGCGCTGACGGCGGGGTTGAAGTGGGCGCCGCTGATCGGGCCAAAGACCTCGATCAGTATGTAGAGGCCGCCCACCGTGGCCAGCGTGTTGGCCAACAGCGCGATGGCCACGTTGCCGCCTGACAGGCGCTCTGCCATCACACCGGAGCCGATGACGACGGCCAGCAGCAGTGCCGTCCCCAGCAGTTCTGCGAAGAGCTTGCGAGAGAGGCTCATGGGGTCAACTCTTGGAGATGTCGGCCAGGGCCTGTTGCAGCTCGGCCTTGGTCATCGTGTCCAGCGGCAGTGCGAGCAGCTGCAGCATGCGGTAGCCGATGGCCTGGCGGGTCAGCTCGAAAGCACGGCGCTTGCCTTCGTCGCCACCCTCGGCGTTGGACGGGTCGGGGTAGCCCCAGTGCACCTTGACCGGCTGGCCTCCGTAGATGCCAGCGCCAAAGAACACCGGGCACTGCTCGGCCGCCGCGCTGTCGCACACCGTGATGACTATGGACAGCGGCGGCGCTTCGGGCGTGGTGAACTCGTCCCAGCTTTTGCTGCGGTAGCCGCTGACATCGACGCCGGCCTGGGTGAGCGCTTCCAGCGCGAAGGGGTTCAAGCGACCGCTGGGGGCGCTGCCGGCACTGTAGGCCCGGACGTCCTTGCCTGCCTTGACAGCCAGGTGGTTGAGCATGCCCTCGGACAGCACGCTGCGCGCGGAGTTGTGGGTGCAGAGGATGAGAACGTTGGTCGTCATGAGGTACTCAGCGCGTGCCGATCTGTTTGATTTCGTGCTGGATGGCCAGCGGTTCCAGCTTGGTCAGGGGCAGCGCCAGCAGTAGCTCGATGCGGCGCTTGAGCGTGATGGCCACGTCGAGGAAGGCTTGCTGCTTCACGGCGTCGCTGCCCTCCACATGGCCGGGGTCAGGCACGCCCCAGTGGGCCGTCATCGGCTGGCCAGGCCACACGGGGCAGACCTCGCCCGCTGCCGAGTCGCAGACGGTGAACACGAAGTCCATGATGGGCGTACCAGGCACCGCGAACTCGTCCCAGCTCTTGCTGCGGAAGCCTTCGGTTGGGATGTGCAGCGAAGCCAGGGTCTGCAGCGCCAGCGCGTTGACGACACCGTTGGGGTGGCTGCCGGCCGAGTAGGCCTTGAAGCGCCGGTTGCCCAGGCTGTTCATCAGTCCTTCGGCCATGATGGACCGCGCTGAGTTGCCTGTGCAGATGAAGAGGACGTTGTATGTGTTTTCCAGCATGAAGGTCTTCCTTAGCAGGCACAGGTTGTCGTCGTGCCTTCAACGGAGCACTCAGCCCCTTGGCAGCAGTTCTCGGTGAGGTAGGTCAGCAAGTCGTTCATGTGGTCGAACGACGCGCGGTAGACCACATTGCGGCTGACGCGCTCCTGGGTCACCAACCCTGCATGACTCAGCTCCTTCAGATGGAAGGACAACGTCGCCGCAGGCAGCTCTAGTGATTCCGCGAGTGCGCCAGGCGTCATGCCTTGCTGGCCTGCCACCACGAGTAGACGAAACACCCTGAGCCTGTGGGTTTGCGCCAAGGCGGCGAGGGAACGGACGACGTGTTGCTCTTCCATGGTTAAATTATTCCATAAACTTGGAAATGTTGATGCAACGCAAGTCGGCGGGGCGCACTGTGCTCCAGACTTGTGACGATTCAGTGACAACCCAGCCCTAGGAGTCCGCCATGTCCGCGATTCAGATTTTTGACCCAGCCCTTTGCTGCAGCAGTGGCGTCTGCGGTCAGGATGTCGATGCCTACCTGGTGCAGGCGGCCGCGGACATCGACTGGGCCAAGAGCCAAGGAGCGCAGGTGGAGCGCTTCAATCTGGCGCAACAACCCATGGTCTTCGCCCAGAACGCTGCGGTGCGGGGCTTCCTGGAACGCTCAGGCCAGGCGGCCTTGCCCATCACGCTGCTGGATGGCGAGGTCGTGCTGGCCGGTCGCTACCCCAGCCGGCAGCAACTGGGGCAATGGCTCAAGATCGCTACACCGTCCGCGAACGCCAACGCGGGCAGTTGCTGCAGTGGCGGCAAGTGCTGCTGAGCGCTTGGAGCGCGCCATGAAGTTCATTGAGCAGTTGCCGCGCTTCGCCTTTTTCACGGGCAAGGGCGGCGTCGGCAAGACCTCACTGGCCTGCGCCACGGCGGTCAAGCTGGCTGACGCGGGCAAAAGGGTCCTGTTGGTCAGCACCGATCCGGCTTCCAACGTCGGCCAGGTCTTCAGCATCAGCATCGGCAACCAGGTCACGGCGGTGCCCGCCGTGCCGAACCTGTGGGCCATGGAGATTGACCCGCAGGCGGCGGCGCAAGGCTACCGGGACCGCATCGTCGGGCCGGTACGGGGCGTTTTGCCTGCCGATGTGGTGAAGGGCATCGAGGAGCAACTGTCCGGCGCCTGCACCACTGAAATCGCCGCCTTCGACGAGTTCACCGGCCTGCTGACGGATGAGGCCCTTGTGGGGAGGTTCGAGCATGTGCTCTTCGACACCGCGCCGACCGGTCACACGATCCGCCTGCTTCAACTCCCCGGCGCGTGGAACAGCTTTCTTGAGGCCGGCAAGGGTGATGCATCATGCCTGGGGCCATTGGCTGGACTGGACAAGCAACGCGCTCAGTACAAGGCGGCGGTGGATGCCCTTGCCGACCCTCAGCGCACGCGGCTCGTACTGGTCGCGAGGGCCCAGGCCTCGACCCTGCGAGAGGTCGCACGCACCCACGACGAACTCGCGCGCATCGGTCTGACGCAGCAGCACCTGGTCGTCAACGGCGTGATGCCTGCGGCCGAAGGCCAGCATGACGAGCTGGCCGCGGCGGTGGTGCGTCGGGAGCAAGCCGCCCTTGCGGCGATGCCAGACATCCTGCGGCCGTTGCCCATCGACCAGGTGCCATTGAAGGCATTCGACCTGGTGGGATTGGATGCGCTGCGCCAGTTCTTCGAAGAAGCACTATCGCCGAACACACCTCTACCCGCGGCGCCGAGGCTGGACGCTCCGAGCCTTGCACAGTTGGTGGACGGCATGGCGGAGCTCGGACACGGGCTCATCATGATGATGGGCAAGGGCGGCGTCGGCAAGACGACGCTGGCCGCAGCCATCGCTGTTGAGCTGGCGCAGCGCGGGCTGGCCGTCCATCTCACGACCTCCGACCCTGCCGCACACCTGACCGAAACCTTGTCCGGTCAGATGGAGCACCTGACAGTAAGCCGCATCGACCCACAGGCGGAAACCGAGCGCTACCGAAATGAAGTCCTTGCCAGCAAGGGCAAGGGGCTGGACGCGCAAGGGCGAGCGCTGCTTGAGGAGGACGTGCGCTCACCATGCACCGAGGAGATTGCCGTGTTCCAGGCCTTCTCCAGGATCATCCGTGAGGCGGGGCGCAAGTTCGTGGTGATGGACACCGCACCGACCGGCCACACGCTCCTGCTGCTGGACGCGACAGGCGCCTACCACCGCGAGATTGCGAGGCAGATGGCCGGGTCTGGGGTTCATTTCACGACGCCGATGATGCAACTGCAGGATGCCGAACGCACCAAGGTGCTGATCGTCACCTTGGCCGAGAACACGCCGGTGCAGGAGGCTGCGGGGCTTCAGAACGACTTGCGCCGCGCCGGCATCGAGCCATGGGCCTGGGTGGTCAACAACAGCGTTGCAGCGACCCGCGTGCAGTCGCCATTGCTCAAGGCTCGGGCGGCGAAGGAGCTGCCGTTCATCGACGCCGTCGTGCACGGCCACGCCAAGCGATATGCAGTGGTGCCCCTGCTGGCGGAGGAGCCAGTCGGGGTCGACAAGCTTCTTGCCCTTGCGCACGGCGGGTGATTGCCACACACCAATCTTCATTCTGACGAATGACCGCTTTGGCGCAGACCGGTGGGCGGCGCCGAGGCATGTGAGCGGCAGCAACGGCGGCAGCGCTGCCGGCCGTGGCTCGGCGACCTTTTCTGGCCAGTAGCCATCACACCATTACGGCGCCGCGAGTTACCGAGGCCCCCGAAGAGGCGCCGTTCGCAAGGGTCAACACTGGCTGGCAACAACCGTAGTTGATCAGTTCAAGCTGGCGCCCGCAATGGCGTTGCCTTCGTGTGAGGTTGGGAAGTTCGTGCGGATTGCCTGAACAGGCTAATGATCACAGCCGAAAGTGCACCATGATGTTGCCCGCCCCTAAGTCTCGACTTCGCTTGCTTCGCGAGGAGCCAGTCAGCGTTCCTGCCTGGTGGTTGCGCACCGCAGCCAAGTTGCCTGGAAAGGCCTTGACGGTGGGGCTGGTTTTGTGGGCTCATGCTGGTGCCTGCGGCGCCGCCAGCTTCGTCGTGCAGTCGACTCGCCTTCGAACCTACGGCGTCGCCCCTGACGCGCTCTACCAAGCCCTGACCCGCCTCGCTGCTGTGCGCTTGATCGCTGTCGAGCGTGGCCGTGGCCGACCGGCCCGCGTCACTCTTTTGAATGCAGCTGGCACGATCGCGAAGCTCCCTGTTTCCCCGAGTGACGCCCCGGAGGCATGACGCAGGATGACCCAGCCCGCAGAGGGCTGGGTCATGCATCAGCTTGTTGGCTGGGCGCTGTTTCCACCTTGGTCGTCAGCCCGCGTGAAAGTCGGCAGCGGGATGCTGCTGTCCTCGAAAAGCTTCCTGAGCCGGATCGCGAAAAAGCGAGCACCCTTTATGCCAAGGCGCGAGATCGAGACCCGTAGGCCTAGCTTGTCGCCCTCGGTCTTGAGGATGCCTGCCGCCCTGAGTGCCTGCTTGGCATGGAACGTGTTCAGCCCCGCGCACGCCTCTTCGAACTGCTGCTCGTCCAGCAGGATGAGGTCACGGTAAAGGAGCCCGTACGTTTGGCGGGGCGGCACGGAGTCCACGCCGTCGTCAACGTTGAAGATTTCGCCTTGATGCTGCAGCACGTAGTGCCGCACAGCGTCGACCGCTGACTTCTCTTCGTCCATGTACGTCGACGCTGACAGCCATGCGGTCGCAGCGGCCTCGACCGCCTCGCTGACATCGTTCTCCGCCAGGGGAAGTACGCCGGTCTCGATGGCGAGCCAGCCGGCAGCCATGACGAGCGAAAACTGCCTGAGCACGCGCCGCTCGGCCGGCCTCAGCTGGTGCCCCGCGCGCTCCAGCACCTCGATTAGCCGAGGGTGGATGTCGTCGACCAGTTCGCTCACGACGGCACGGAGCTCCGGCAACGTCGCGTGCCGGTTGAGCAGCTGCTGGGCGAACACCGGGCCTGCAACGCCGTAGCGCTCGGCCGCCCACCGCTTGATCAGCTTGGCGCGGGCGGCGGCCTCATCGTCGGACAAGCCCGCCCGCACCAGCAGCGGCTGCGCAGGAATGTCGATGCCGCGCACACGCTCACCGATCTTGGGCTTGCGCTTGCCGAGTTCCTGCATGGCCTCGGCCATGGACAGCTCGCCCGTGCTGATGCCTAGCAGGCTCCAGCGACGGCTGGGCTGAAAGCCCAGCTCCCGGCTCATCCGGACCTTGGACATGCCGCCGGCTGCGGCATAGAGGTCCAGTGCCGAGGTCAGGTTGCCGAGTTCGTCGGTGATGAGGCCTACGCCAGAACGGCTGGCGTACACGAGTTCCAGGCCGTTCGCAGTTGAGTGCCAGCGAGCGACTACGGTCGGCTGAGTGCTTCCTTGCGGGTCGCCAGCGCGTCCCATCACGGAGCCCGCCAGTTGTGCCGCGGTGGTCTTGCCGCGGCTGCTCGTACCGAAGACGTGCAGGAAGGCGTTTTCGCCGCCAGCCATCTGAAGCAGCGGCGCCGCGAAGGCCGCCGACAGGAAGAATGTCAGCAAGAAGTCCCCCTTTGCCAGCAGCGCCAGTTCTTGCCATTCCGGCAGGGTACTGCCGGGGTGGTAGGGCTCCAGGTACTCGGGCGGGATGTCCGCCATAACCTGAAGGCCGGGGTGAACATGGCGGGCTTCCAGGTCGGCGGTCGGAGCGTCGTCGGGCTCAGCCGGTGCGGCGGCGGGAGCCGCCACCAAGCAGCCGCTAGGAAGCGCGAAAGCGAGGCGGTCCGGCTGCGACTTGTCCCAGCCATGACAGAAGCCCATGTTCGCGACGGTCAGGATGCGCGGCAGGTCGGGGTTGGTCGGTGCTGCGGAAAAAAACCTGAACAGGGCAGGCGCCTCGCCGGAGATGAGCGGCATCCCGGCATGAGTCATCGTACGCACGGTTTCGACGTCACGGGTCTGGATAGCGGGCCACGGGATGTCCAAGGTCCGGATCTCGTCGTTGAAGTCGAGGAACCTGACGCGCAGCGCCCAACTGTTTCCATCCGCGCTATGCAGCAAGGTGACGACGGCCACCGGCTTGTATGTGATCGCGACCGTTCGCGGTCCTTTCGTGGTGCCTGCGGGGCCCATGAGTCGCCCTCCTTGGTAGGCGTAGCCTTCGGGGAGTCTTGCCGCATGCTGCTGCGTGAACGTGATGACGGCGGGTGAGAGAACGGCGTTAGAGGCAGATGCCTTGGACTGCGCGGTTTGCTTCATGAAAGTCGATGCCAGCTAGGTTGAGGGACGTCGGCGGGACCGGCTTAGAACCGGCGCAACAACGGCGGGCCTCGGCTTTGGTGCCGAAGCTCTATGTGTTTGTTGGAAAGACGCCCTCGGCGACTAAGTTAGTGACCACGGACTTTCGACCGTGATCCCCTCTCGATGGCACGGGTTGCGGCGGCCGCAGTGGGCAGCCGAGCTGGAGCAGCGATTTCTAGGGAATCAAAAGTGATGCGCCGGGAATTCGCCGGGCGCGCCGTTGATGCTGCGGGTGTCGCGCGCGCCGGCTGCCCGGGAGGCTAAGTTCAACAAAGTAGCGGCGAGAGCCGCTGGCGATGACCGGACTTCCGCCGGTCCATAGCCGGGACTTCGGACTGGGTTGGCGCAAGATGGAACTCGTGCCGGCAGCTTTGCGCTCGTCGCGAAGCCTTGCCCTACAATGGCTTAGCCAGTGGAAGTATGGAAAGCCCGTGTACGTGCCTTCGGCGCACAACAGGCTACGATTTCCTAGTTTCTTGCCGTCAAAGTTGGTCAACAGCCGAGTTGAAAATCCGCGTGTCGGTGGTTCGATTCCGCCCCAGGCCACCAAGATTGCAGGCCCCTGACTCAGCAATGAGCCAGGGGTTTTTGCTTTCTGGGCTTCTCCCGGCCTTGCCGCCGATGCCTTCGAGTCCGCCCATGGGCTTGGGGCAGCTCCGATTCCCGTGGGTTGATTCAAGATGCGAAGGACCCACCATGATTGCCTCCCATGCCAAGCTGCGAGATGAACTGCTCGCGCTGGTCGCCCAGAGTCTCTGCACCCGTCCGTTGGCGACCTTCGCCCGGGAATCGCAGCACGACGGTGAGAGCTTGAAAGATGCTGTTGAACGCTACGAAGTCGACTACGCCTGGCACGTGTTGGGTTCGGAGCGGCTGCGCGACGAGACCATCCGGTTGCTGGAGGGCAAGCTCACCCATGTGGCGAGCGATGCACAGAAGGCCAGCGTGACCGAGGTGCTCAAGGCCGCCGCGGCAGGCCAGGCGGCTGACGCACTGATGAGCTTCGACAGTGACGTGCCTGAGCAGGTCGCTACGCTGCTCTACATCCGCCGCAAGGCTGACGCAGGCGCTGCTGCATAAGCCTTGAGCTGAACATCGTGCATGGTCGGTTCCAGTCCGCCCACGTTGAAGTGTCCCGACACAGCGGGCCGCACTGAGCTGTGCGGCCCGTTTGTCTTCCTGCGGCACGCCGATCGGGGGAGGCGGCCGATGGCTTCAGCGTGGGCGGCGCCGCACCGCCAGGACGGCCGCCAGACCGAGGCCGAACAGCGCGGCGTTGGTGGGCTCTGGCACCGCTGACACGGTTCGGCTGAAGACCAGGCCGGAGGCGAGGCAGTCGGCGGTCGAGGCCTGGCAGGTGTTGCTGAGTTCGTACAGGGCGGTCAGCGGCTGGTTGTCAGCGCTGAAGCCGAGCACCTTGAGCACCAGCGGCGCGCTGAAGATCGAATAGGTGCCCGCTGGCGTGACGCCGAGCGGCGACAGAACGCCGTAGTCGTACTGGTAGGACTGCCCAGCGCCGAGTACGAAGCCGCCGCCCAGGCCCGTGTCGCCGAAGGTGAACGCATAAGGGCCTTGCTGGCAGTCAGGCTTGCTGAAGGTGCTGGAACAGGCGTAGCTCACGCCAATGTCAAAGCCCGTCAAGCGGTCGAACGCGACGGCCTCATAAGTCGAGGTGCTCGGGTTCCAGGCCCAGGCCGAAGTTGGCAGACTGGAGTTGGGTAGGCCGGCGACACCGGTCGTCGGGTTGAAGCTGAAGGCCTGGGTGGCGTCGGTGTTGGTCAGCCGGATCGACACGTTGATGGACGCCGTGGGCGAGACGGTGCCGGTCGGTTGCACGAACTCGAGCTTCAGGGCTGACAGCGGCGCCTGGGCCAGCGCAGCGCCCGAGGCGGAGAGGGTGGCGAACAGAGATGCGACGACCAGCGGCGTGCGCAAGCGGCTGCTGATAGGGGACAAGACGGACATGAAGGCTCCCTAGATTGCTGTAGTGGTGCGCACCCATTGTGCGGTGAACTGTGCCGTTCGCACATCGTGCAAACGCTTGTCGCCGATAGGCGCTTCGCGTCGATCTCTGGTGGGGTGTTCAGGTGGGTGCTGCGGGTTGCCGGGCCTCGCGACACGGTGATCGTTGCCTCACCGCGCCGCCGGCCCCCCCGCCCTGCAGCAGTAGTCGTCCCAATCGAACGGGGACGCCTCCTGCCGGTAGGCGTTGCCCGTGTAGCGGTAGACGAGGCGCTGTCGCTGCGGTGTCGCGTCGGCCTGGGCCGTCGCTGCTGCGCTGTTGCGCACCACCGTGGCCGTCACGTGCAGATCGTTCCAGCCCATCGGGCCGGGCGGCCCGATGGCGATCGTGAAGCTCGCAGTGTCCCAGGCGGCATGCGGACACTTGCCCAGGCAACCCTCCACGGCGCGAGTGCGCAGCATCGACATGCCGAACACGGGCCGGAGGGTGTGACCCTCCGGCACAAAAAGGGTCAGCTCGTCGCCGAAACCCGCGTCAGCCGCAGACGGGCCCGGGGCGCTGCTGGCGTAGCGCAGGCCAAGTGCGCGCAGGCCAGGCGCCAGGTCGTAGGGGGCGGTGTCCAGGCGCAGGCTGTTGTCATCGACCCCGATCCCCGATTCTTCCGCGATCTCGAATCGATGGCTGTTGAGCAACTGGAGCCTCTGGGTGTTTACAAGTGCCAGCACGCCGACCCAGCGCCGGTCCGGGCGCGGCGCTTGCTCGAAGGCCATGACGGCAGCCAAGACCTTGCCGCGGCCGGGCGGCCAGCCCTTGCATTGGGCGCTGACCAGCGCACCGGTGATGGGTTGCTTCGGGTTCAACGCCCGCAGGGCGCTTTCGATGCCAGGCGTACAGCCGCTGATGTCGCGCGCCTGGGCAAGGGCTGCGGCGAGCCCCAGCAGCAGGACGATGACGCCTCTCACCCGGCCCGCGCGCTCTTGATCAACGCCTCGATGCGCGGTGTCGTGTTCGTGGCCACCAGCTCGATCTGCGGGTTGGCCTTGGCAAAGACGCGGAACAGTTCGTCGGTGAAGCCGTGGCCCACGTCGGTCACGCCCTCGAAGTCGATGGTGGCACGCTTGAAAGTGGTCAGCCGCAGGCCCACGCGGCGGGCCTGGGCGCGGGAGTCGAGCGCCTGGCCTTCGCCGGCCAGCAGGCGCAGCTGCACCACGGTCCGGTCGAACTCGATGCCGTCGCCTTGCAGGCTCCAGGCCTCCATGACGCTGTCCAGCGTGCGCGTGGTGTTCAGCGCGATCGCCATGTAGATGCTGCTGCCCTGGCGGGGCAGGGCGCGGCCCTTTTTCCAGCCGCTGCTTTCCCAGGCGCGGCGCTGGTAGGCGGTGTTGTTGGCGTGGATGTCGAACACGTCGGCCAACTGGCTGCTGAAGAAGAGGCCCCGGCCGGTGTGGGCGTCGGGCGCGCTGGTCAGGCGCCCCTTGCTCAGCTCCAGCATGGCGTGCTGCGGGTCTTCGAGCTGGAAGGCGTTGCAGATCTTGTCGAACACGCCAATGCCGTCGTCGCTCACCAGCAACTGCACGTGCGTGGGCGTCTGGCGCAGCGACACGGTGACGCTGCTGCCGCCGGAGTGGTCGGCCGCGTTGTTGACCAGCTCGGTGAAACCGTGGCGGATCATGCGCTCCACTGGCTTGGGTAGCGCGAAGTGAGGCGCGAAGTCGCGCTGCCAGGGCAGGTCTTCCTGCAGGCCGTAGAGGGTGTAGCTGCGGGCCACCTGGCGCAGCGCGCCGGGGGCGAAGACGGGGCGGGCGCGCGTGCCGGAGCGCACCAGCCAGCCGGCGTCGACGAGCCGCTTCAGCGCCGCCAGTGCGGCGCGGTGGCTGGCGCCGGTGCGCTCCTCGATGTGGGTGGCCAGATCATGGGAATGCTCGCTGGCGGCGGCCGTGATCCAGTTGGTGAGGTGGTCGAACACCAGTCTTGTCATTTGCGCATTGTGCTGACTACTCTCATCCATGGGGGGTGGGGCGGTCCCTGACTCCATAGAATCCCGGGCAGTTACGGCGCGGTTACCACCTGCAGTGGGTGTCGCAGTCGGCCCAGGCTTTTCAACTCCACCGGGGAAATCCCATGCCTCTCGTTTCCATGCGCCAGCTGCTGGACCACGCCGCCGACCACGGCTACGGCATTCCAGCCTTCAACGTCAACAACCTGGAGCAGGTGCAGGCCGTCATGGCCGCCGCCGACGAAGTCGGTGCGCCGGTCATCCTGCAGGCCTCGGCCGGTGCGCGCAAATACGCGGGCGAGCCTTTCATCAAGCACCTCATCCAGGCCGCGGCCGAGATGTACCCGCACATCCCGCTGGTGATGCACCAGGACCACGGCACCAGCCCCAAGGTCTGCGCCGGCGCCATCGAGCTGGGCTTTGGCTCGGTCATGATGGACGGCTCGCTGATGGAAGACGGCAAGACGCCGTCGAGTTTCGACTACAACGTGGAGGTCACCCGCAAGGTCGTCGAGATGGCCCATGCGGTCGGCGTGACGGTGGAAGGTGAACTCGGCTGCCTGGGCAACCTCGAAACCGGTGATGCCGGCGAGGAAGACGGCATCGGCGCGGCCGGCAAGCTCGATCACTCGCAGATGCTGACCGACCCCGAAGAGGCCGCCACCTTCGTGAAGGCCACGCAGCTCGACGCACTGGCCATCGCCATCGGCACCAGCCATGGCGCCTACAAGTTCAGCCGCAAGCCCACGGGCGACATCCTGGCCATCGGCCGCGTGAAGGAAATCCACGCGCGCATTCCCAACACCCACCTCGTCATGCATGGTTCGTCCAGCGTGCCGCAGGAGCTGCTGGCCATCATCAACCAGTACGGCGGCAAGATGAAGGAGACCTTCGGCGTGCCGGTCGAAGAGATCCAGGAAGCCATCAAGCACGGCGTGCGCAAGATCAACATCGACACCGACATCCGCCTCGCGATGACCGGTGCGGTGCGCAAGTTCATGGCCGAGAACCCCGACAAGTTCGACGCCCGCGAATGGCTCAAGCCCGCCCGCGAGGCGGCCAAGGCCATCGCCAAGGAGCGCTATCTGCAGTTCGGTTGCGAAGGCCAAGCCGGCAAGATCAAGGGCCGCACCCTGGTCGACATTGCCGCGGCCTACGCCCGCGGCGAACTGGCGCAGAAGGTGCAGTGAGCCCGGCGCATGCCTTCACCTACGGCTCGCTGATGTGGGCCGACATCATGGCCCGCGTCTGCGGCCGTGAGTTCGCCAGCGAGCCGGCTTCGCTGGCCGACCACGCCCGCCACCCGGTGCGCGGCCAGGACTACCCCGGCCTGCGTCCGGCACCGGGCAGCGTCGTGCCGGGGCGGCTCTATCGCGACGTCGACGCCGAGGCCTGGGCGCGCCTGGATGCCTTCGAGGGTGAGGAGTACGAGCGCGCCGCGGTGCAGGTGGCGCTCGCTGACGGGCGTGTGGTGCCGGCCCAGGTCTACCGCTTTCGCGAGGCCTTTGCCGGCCGACTGCTCGCCGGGCCCTGGGATGCCGAGGCCTTCGCCCGGGAGGGTCGGCAGCGCTTCCTGGCGCGGTATGTCGGTTTCGACCTGATCGACCCGCGCTGATGCAACAGCCACCCGCCGCTGCGGTGGGAGGATCACAATGCACCTCATAACTCCACAAGACTGGGGTAGGGGAGTGCAAGATGGATGCAATGCACGGCGCGGCACTCGACGCCGCGGGCCTGCAATCAAGCCTGCAGTGGGCCTGGACGGCTGCTGACCTCGGCATCGGCCTGGTCTGCCTGGGCCTGCCGCTGGGCCTGTGGCGCCTGCTGCGACGCCAGCCGCTGGATGCGGCCGGTTGGCTGCTCAGCAGTGCGGCGCTGCTGGTGGCCCTGGCCCAGGGGGCGGACATCTGGGCCGTGTGGCAGCCCGACGGGGCCGTCCGCAGCTGGGCGGGGCTGGTCACGGCCGCAGGCGCCGCCCTGATGGCCGGCGCCACGTGGCGGCTGATGCCGCGCCTGCCGCGACTGCTGGCCCAGGGCGCCACCGACAGCCAGCTGCAGGACATGGGACGCCTCGGCGAGGTCGAGGCCGAGGCGCGCCGCCTGGCGGCGGTGGTGGAGTCCTCGGCTGATGCCATCGTCGTGAAGACGCTGGACGGCCGCATCACCAACTGGAACGCTGCGGCCGAGCGCATGTTCGGCTACACCGCGAAGGAGGCCGTCGGCCAGCCGGTGCAGATGCTGCTGCCGCCTGAGCGCGAGGCCGAGGAGATGCACATCCTGGCCAGGCTTGCCCAGGGGCAGCAGGTGCCGCCATTCCGCACGGTGCGGGTGGCCAAGGACGGGCGGCGGCTGGATATTTCCGTGCAGGTGTCGCCGCTGCGCGATCCGGCGGGCCGGGTGATTGGCGGCGTCAAGTCGGCTCGAGACCTCACACACCAGCGCCAGATCGAGACCGCCCTGCGGCAGAGCGAGGCGCGGCTGCGCTTCGCGCTGGAGTCCGCCGGCCTGGGCGACTGGGAGATGGCGCTGGACACCGGGGCCATCCATCGCTCGCGGCGGCACGACCAGTGCTTCGGCATCACCGATTCCGCCCAGCCCTGGGACCGTGACCGGCTGATCGCCGCCGCGCATGCCGACGACCGCGCCGCCGTGGCCGCCGGCCTGCAGTCGCTGGCCGACAGCAGCGCCCCGTGGCACTCCGAATTCCGTGTGCAGTGGCCCGATGGCAGCCTGCACTGGCTGCGCCTGGACGCGCGCGTCAGCCATGACGACGGTGGGGTGCCGAGACTCGTCGGCATCGTGGCCGACGTCACCGCCACCCGGACTGCCGAGCAGGCCCGCGAGCAGGCAGTGTGGCTGGCCGCCGAGAACCGCCGCATGCAGGAGTCCAGCCGGCTCAAGAGCCTGTTCCTGGCCAACATGTCGCACGAGCTGCGCACGCCGTTGAACGCCATCATCGGCTTCTCCGACCTCCTCAGCCGTGACGACCATGCAGCCGACCCTGCGCGCCAGCAGCAGTGGCTGCAGCACATCGCCAGCAGCGGCCGGCATCTGCTGGCCATGATCAACGACGTGCTCGACCTGTCCAAGGTCGAGGCCGGCAAGCTCGACTTCCACCCGGAGCCGCTGGACCTGCCGGCCTTGGTCGACGAGGTCATGAGCACCATGGCCGTGCTGGCCGCGCCGCGCGGCATCGCGCTGAGGTCCTCCATCGCGCCCGAGCTGCGCGACCTGGTGCTCGACCCGGCCCGTCTCAAGCAGGTGCTGCTGAACTACCTGTCCAACGCGATCAAGTTCACGCCCGCCGGCGGGCAGGTGGTGCTGCGCATGTTGGGCGAGGGCCCGCAGCGCTGGCGTCTGGAGGTCGAGGACAGCGGCATCGGCATCCCGGCCGACCGCGTGGGGCAGCTGTTCGTGGAGTTTCAGCAGCTCGACGATGGCCTGTCCAAGCGCCACCAGGGCACGGGCCTGGGGCTGGCGCTCACGCGGCGGCTCGTGGAGGCCCAGGGCGGGCGCGTGGGTGTGTACAGCGACCCGGGCCGCGGCAGCCGCTTCTACGCGGTGCTGCCCCGCGAGGCCACCACGGCCGGTGCACCGGCGCCGCACCCCGACCACCAGCAGCTCGTCGCGCTGCGGGACCATCCGCTGCGTGACGGCGTCGCCCGGGAGCTGGCCCAGGCTGGCGTGGCCGCCGACACCGCCGCCACGGCGGCCGAGGTGCTCCGCCTGGCGCGGGTGCGGCGCTACACCGAGCTGGCCATCGACCTGGGCCTGCCCGACTCGTCGGGCCTGGCGCTGCTGGACGCCCTGCGCAGCGGGGGGCCGTCGCGCCATGCGGCGGTGAAGGCCCTGGCGCTGACGCCGCCGTCCGGCGCTGGCGTGGCGTTTCCCGTGGCCGACGTGCTGGCCAAGCCCTTGCGCCGTGCGGCACTGGCGCGCGCGCTGGTGCCACTGCGCGACCGGCTCGTGCCCGGGCGCCCGGTGCTCGTCGTGGACGACGAGGCCGCATCGCGCGAGCTTATGTGCGCGGCACTGCAGGCCAGCGGCATCGACTGCACCGCCGTGCACAGCGGCGCCGCCGCACTCGCCGCGCTCGACACCCAGCAGCCGGCCGCCATGGTGCTCGACCTGATGATGCCGGGCATCGACGGCTTCCAGGTGCTGCACGAGTTGCGCCGCCAGCCGCGCTGGGCCGATCTGCCCGTCATCGTCTGGAGCGCGCTGGCGCTGGGGGTGGACGAGATCGAGGCCTTGTCGCGGTCCGCGCACGCCATCGCCGAAGGCCAGGGCCACCAGGCTCAGGCCGAGGTGAGCGATGCGATGCTGCGGGCTGCTCGCCAGCCCCGGCCGGGCCGAGTGGCTCGCCGCCAGGGGGCAGGCTGAGCCCGGGCGGGGTGGCTTCTAGAATCGCGGGCTTCTGCCCGAGCTGAGCTGTCATGTCCCAAGCCCTGTACGAATCCCGCCTGCCTTCCCTCCCCCTGCTCGGCCGCGGCAAGGTACGCGAGAACTACGCGGTGGGCGAGGACCGCATCCTGATGGTCGCCAGCGACCGCCTCTCGGCCTTCGACGTCATCATGGGCGAGCCCATCCCCGGCAAGGGCGCGCTACTCACCAAGATGGCGCTGTTCTGGTTCGACAAGCTGCAAGGCATCGTGCCCAACCACCTGACTGGTGACGACCCGCTGGCCGCGGTCGCGACCGATGCCGAGCGCGAGCAGATCCGCGACCGGGCCATGCTGGTCAAGCGCCTCAAGCCCCTGCCCATCGAGGCCGTGGTGCGCGGCTACCTCGCCGGCAGCGGCTGGGCCGAGTACCAGAAGACGCAGAGCGTCTGTGGCGTGGCCCTGCCCGCGGGCCTGCGCAATGCCGACAAGCTGCCCACGCCCATCTTCACGCCCGCCACCAAGGCCGAGATGGGCGACCACGACGAGAACATCAGCTTCGAGCAAGCGGCCGCCATCATCGGCCCCGAACTGGCCGCCCGGGTGCGGGACATCTCCATCCAGCTCTACCAGCGCGCGGCTGATTTCGCCCTCACCAAGGGCATCATCATTGCCGACACCAAGTTCGAGTTCGGCCTGGACGCCGACGGCACGCTCACGTTGATGGACGAAGTGCTGACGCCCGACTCCTCCCGCTACTGGCCGGTCGAAAGCTACGCGCCGGGCAGCAACCCGCCGAGCTACGACAAGCAGTTCGTGCGCGACTGGCTGGAGGCCGTGCGCATCGACGGCCAGCCCTGGGGCAAGAAGGCGCCCGCGCCGGCCCTGCCGCCCGAGGTGATCGCCAACACCGTGCAGAAGTACGAAGAGGCCCTGCAGCGGCTGACGGCATGAGCGTGAGTGCCGCGGCGCCCGTGAAGCTGCGCAGCCGCCTGGCGCAGAAGCTCGACGCCGAGATCGCCTCGGCCGCCGCCGTGCCGGCGCGTGCTGCGGTGCTGCAGGTACAGCGCGCCATCCTGTGGCTGCGCCACGGTCGCGAGGCGGAGGCCCGTGAGGAACTCAACCGGCTGCAGGCGCGTGCCCTGGTGCACCCGCGGGTCGACCTGGCCGCCTGGCTGCACCTGGCGGAGGGCCTGACGGCCTACTTCAGCGCCTTCGGGGGCGGGGCGCGTGAACGCATTCGCCGCGCCCACGTGATGGCGGCTGCCGCGGGTCTCAAGGGCTTGCAGTCGATGTGCGATGCCTGGCTGGCGCAGATGGCCTTCGTCGAGCGTGACATCGACAGCCTGGTCACGCATGCCACCGCGGTGCTCGCCGCGCCCGCCGACAACGGTGCAGCCTGCCGCGTGGCCTCCGCCCTGGGCATGGCCTGGGACCTGGCCCAGGACGAGGCCTCGGCGTCGTCCTGGTACGCCTGGGGGCGCCGCGCCGGCAGCGCCGATGGCGACGACGCCGCGCTCGCGGCCTTGCTCTACAACCAGATGCAGATGCGCGCGCTGCGCATCCGGCATGCGGCGCTGGCCGGCGAGCCCGGTGAGGCACCGGCCGTGTTGCTGGGGGTCGATTCCATCGGGCATTTCGACGATGCCGTCGGCGGATCGGCGCGGGCCGACCTGACGCCGTTGCTGCGCGCACAGCTGCTCACCGTGCAGGGCGACTTTGCCGCGGCGGCGGCGCTGCTCGAAGCACACCTGCCCGAGGCCATCGCCGCTGGCCTGGCCCGTACGGGCGGCAGCCTGCTGGCCGACCTGGCCTGGTGCTGGGCCAACACCGGTGATACCACCCGCGCCCGCGCGCTGGCCGACCAGGCCGCGGTCGAGGTGCTGGCCGAAGACTCCCCCCACTGCGACCTCGACGAACGCGCCGCGCTGCACGCCCGGCTGGCGCAGGTCTATGCGCGCTTGAACGAAGCCGGCCTGGCCGCCCGCCACGGCGACGCGGCCCAGGCGGCTTGGGCCGATGACGCCGCCCAACGTCGACTCTGGGCGGCCCGCTTGAGCAGCGCGGGTTTGGGTACTCCGCCACGCTGATCCCGCTTTTATCGGCCGTTCGGCGGCCTTGGGCTGCGTTACGCTCATTGGTCTATGACCGCCGACGCCCGCGACGACGCCACGCCCAACGCCTTGCCGGTGGGCACACGCTTTGGCGAGCTGGAGATCCTCGGCACGCTGGGGGTGGGCGGCTTCGGCATCGTCTACCTGGCACGCGACCACGCGCTGGAGCGCGACGTGGCGGTCAAGGAATACATGCCCAGCCAGTTCGCCTCGCGCGACGGGCGCAGCCATGTGTCGGTGCGCGCGGCCTCCATGCGCGAGACCTTCGAACTGGGGCTCAGCAGTTTCGTCAATGAAGCCAAGCTGCTCGCGCGCTTCGATCACCCGTCGCTGCTGAAGGTCTACCGCTTCTGGGAGGCCAACGGCACCGCCTACATGGCCATGCCGCGCCTGAGCGGCCAGAGCCTGCGCGAGGCCCGCACCACCCAGACCACGCCGCCGCCGGCCGCCTGGCTGAGGCGCATCTTCGACGCGGTGCTCGGCGGCCTGGAGACCCTGCATGCCCAGCAGGTCTGGCACCGCGACGTGGCGCCGGACAACATCCTGCTGCCGGCGGATGGCGGCCCGCCCATCCTGCTGGACTTCGGCGCGGCCCGCCAGGCCATCGGTGACCGAACGCAGTTGTTCACCGCCATCCTCAAGCCCAGCTTCGCGCCCATCGAGCAGTACGCCGAGGCCACCACGCTGCGCCAGGGGCCGTGGACCGACTTCTACGCGCTGGCGGCCGTCATGTACGAACTGCTGACGGGCCGCCCGCCGCCGCCCGCCACGGCCCGTGCGATGACCGACGAATGCGAGCCCCTGGCTGCGCAGGCGCTGGCCGGTTACGAGTCGGCCTTCCTGGCCGGCCTGGACTGGGCGTTGCGCGTGCCGCCGCACCAGCGGCCCCAGACGGCGGCGGCCTGGCGCGAGGTGCTGGACGGTCGCGCCCCGGTGCCCGCGCCCCAGGCCGCGGCGCCGCGGCCCGCACCGGTGCCGCCACCGCCGCCCCCGGCGCCGATGCAGCTGCTGGATCTGGAGTTCGCCGACACCGTGCAGGCCGTGCCCTCCCAGTTCGAGCTGCCGGAGGCGCTGGCGGCGCAAATGAGGGCGCCCGAACCGCCGCCCAAGGCTGAGGCGCAGCGGGTCCTGAAACCCCGCAAGCCCAAGCCGCCGGCTTCGCCCACGGCCAAGCCGGCCGCGCCGACGCCCTGGCGTTATGGGTCCGGCCCGTTGATCCTGGGCGGTGGCGTCGCGGCCCTGGTGCTGCTGGGGGTCTTCGCGCTGCAGTTGCGCCCGCGCCCGGCGCGTCTGGAGGTGGCGCAGCCCGCGCCCGAGGCCTCCGCGCCCGCAGCCTCGGCAGCCATGAGCGACGCGGCGGCGAGTGCGCCCGAGGTGGCGGCGGCTTCTGCCCCGGTCGTGCCGGTGGCGTCAGCGGTACCCGCCAGCGGCGCCGTGCCCACGGCGAGCCCGCCTCCCCGCCCCGCCGTGGCCCGGCGCGAGCCCAAGCCCATCCTGACCGAAAAGGCGGGTGAGTTCAGGCCGGTGGCGTCGGCGGTTGTCGAAGCTCCGGCGTCTGTGGCCGCCAGCGCGGCGCCCAAGCCGGCGCCCGAGCCCGCACCGCCGGCCGAGCCCAAGACGGCCAGCGAGGCCTGCGGGGGCCGCGTGCTGTTCGCGCGGGCCTGGTGCATCGACCGGCAGTGCGAGAAGCCGATCTACCGGGACGACCCCGACTGCGTGCGGCTGCGCGACATCCGCAGCAGCCGCAACAACAACAACCCCTGAGGGTTGCCGCTCAGAAGAGTGCCATCGACAGCTTGCGGCGGTAGCTGTCGATCAGCGGGTCGCTCTGCACGACGGCGGCCTTGCCGGCGATTTCGAGCGTGCCGGTCTTGGCTTCAGCCGCCGGCTTCGGGGCGGGCTTGGTCAGCAGCTCCAGGATGGCCACGTAGGTCTTGCGCGCGGCTTCGCCGTTCCAGGTCTTGTCGCGCATGATGATCTCCAGCAGCTCGTCCATGGCCTCGGTGAAGCGCTGGCTGGCCAGGTGCAGCTGGGCGAGCGTGAAGCGGGCGTCGAAGTCGCGCTTGTTGGCGGCGATGGCGGCCTGCAGGGCGGCAGGATCGGCACCCGCCGCAGCATCGAAGGCCGTGAGCCAGGTGGCCAGGGCCGCCAGGCGCGGGGCCGGCGTCAGGGTGTCGGCCGCCTTGGCCGCCACCGGGGCAAAGGCCTCGCGGGCTTCGGCCAGCAGCCCCAGCTCCAGCAGGGCCTTCACGTAGTCGAAGCGGGCCGCATCGTTGGCGGGGTCGAGCTCCACCGCGTGGGCGAGCTTGCCCAGGGCCGACTCCAGGTCGCCGTCTTCCAGCAACTCCTGGGCTTCGGCGAGGTCTGCCTCGGCTTCGAGTTCTTCACCGGCGGGCACATGCTTGTCCAGGAACTCGCGGATCTGGGCCTCGGGCAGGGCGCCCACGAAACCGTCCACCGGCTGGCCGCCCGCGAACATCACGCAGAACGGTATCGAGCGCACGCCGAACATCTGGCTGAGCTGCCCGGCGATCTCGGGCACCTCGTCGCTGTTGAGCTTGGCGAGCGTGAAGCGACCGGCGTAGGCCACCTCCAGCTTTTCCAGGATGGGGCCGAGCGTGCGGCAGGGGCCGCACCACGGCGCCCAGATGTCCAGCAGCACGGGACGCTGCTGGGAGGCGACGATCAGTTCGGCTTCGAAGTTCTGGAGGGTGATGTCGATCATGGCTGCAAGGTGGTCGTCGGGGCAGTTGGTGTCTCGGCTTCTACAATTCAAGGCTTTCCAGAGCCCCGGAGCGAGACCTTGTCCACCCCAGCCCCCCAGAACCCCGACGCCGTCATCGGCATCGTCATGGGCTCCAGCAGCGACTGGGAGACGATGAAGCTGGCGGCCGAGATTCTGACCGAGTTCGGTGTCGCCTTCGAGGCGCGCGTCGTGTCGGCCCACCGCATGCCCGACGAGATGTTCGCCTACGCCGAGGCCGCCAGCGGCCGGGGCCTGAAGGCCATCATTGCCGGCGCGGGCGGCGCGGCCCACCTGCCGGGCATGCTCGCCGCCAAGACCACGGTGCCCGTGCTCGGCGTGCCGGTGGCCAGCCGGCACCTGCAAGGCGTCGACTCGCTGCACAGCATCGTGCAGATGCCCAAGGGCATTCCGGTGGCTACCTTCGCCATCGGCAATGCCGGTGCCGCCAACGCGGCGCTGTTCGCGGTCGCCATGCTGGCCACGGGCGACGCCTCGCTGCTGGGCAAGCTGCAGGCCTTCCGCGCCCGCCAGACGGCCGCCGCGCAGGCCATGACCGAGGAACTCCGCTGATGCCGCCGCTGCTTCCCGGCACCGCGACGCTCGGCGTCCTCGGTGGCGGCCAGCTCGGCCGCATGTTCGTGCACGCCGCCCAGGCCATGGGCTACCGCTGCATCGTGCTCGACCCCGACGCCATCAGCCCGGCGGGAGCCGTGGCCGAGAAGCACATCCAGGCCGACTACCTCGACCACCTCGGCCTCGCCCAGCTGGCCCGCGACTGCGACGCCATCACCACCGAGTTCGAGAACGTGCCCGCCCTGGCGCTCGAAACCCTGGCCGGCATGCGCGTGGTGGCACCCGCTGCGGCAGCCGTGGCCGTCTGCCAGGACCGGGCGGTCGAGAAGGCGCATTTCGAGTCGGCCGGCGTGCCCTGCGCGCCGCATGCCGTCATCACGAACGACATCGAGCTGGCCGCTGTCGACCCGGCCTTGCTGCCCGGCATCCTCAAGACCAGCCGCATGGGCTACGACGGCAAGGGCCAGGTGCGCGTGAAAACCGCCGCTGAACTGGCCCAGGCCTGGAACGACCTCAAGCGCGTGCCTTGCGTGCTGGAGCAGATGCTGCCGCTGAAGGCCGAGCTGAGCGTGCTGGTGGCGCGCGGCGCCGATGGCCAGGTGGTGACCTACCCCGTGCAGCAGAACCTGCACCGCGGCGGCATCCTGGCGGTGACCGAAGTGCCGGCGCCCGACGTGCCGGCCGAGGTGGCCACCCTCGCCATCGCGTCGGCCCGCCAGGTGGCGCAGGCGCTGGCCTACGTCGGCGTGCTGTGCATCGAGTTCTTCTGGCTGGACGACGGCCGGCTGGTGGTCAACGAGATGGCACCGCGCCCGCACAACTCCGGCCACTGGACGATGAACGGCGCCAGCGTGTCGCAGTTCGAACTGCAGGTGCGCGCCCTGGCCGGGCTGCCACTGCCCGAGCCGCGGCAGCACTCGGCGACCGTCATGCTCAACCTGCTGGGCGACCTGTGGTTCACCGCCGAGGGCGGTCCCACGCCACCGGCCTGGGACCGCTTGCTGGCCCTGCCCGGCACACATCTGCACCTGTACGGCAAGGCCGAAGCGCGGCACGGCCGCAAGATGGGCCACTTGAACATCACCGCCGACACGCCCGAGGCGGCGCATGCGGTGGCGTTGCAGGCGGCGGCGCTGCTCGGCCTGCCCACCGACTTCTGATGCTGGCCCTGCCTGGTCATGACCCGCAAGCCATCCAGGCCGCTGCCCGCTGCCTGGCCGAGGGCGAGCTGCTCGGCCTGCCGACCGAGACCGTCTATGGCCTGGCGGCGCGTGCCGACCAGGACGCCGCGGTCGCCAAGATTTTTGCCGCCAAAGGGCGGCCGAGCGATCACCCGCTGATCGTCCATGTGCTGGACGCCGCCGCCGCCGACACCTTTGCCGATCACCTGCCGACCACCGCGCGCCGGCTGATGGACGCCTTCTGGCCAGGGCCGCTGACCGTCATCGTGCCGCGCAAGGCGGGCGTGGCCCAGGCCGCGGCCGGTGGGCACGCCACGGTGGCCTTGCGCTCGCCGGCCCACCCGGTTGCCCGCGCCGTGATGGCGGCCGCCCGCGATCTCGGCGTCGATGGCCTGGCCGCCCCGAGCGCGAACCGCTTCGGCCGCGTGAGCCCGACCCAGGCCCGGCATGTGGTGGAGGAGTTCGGCCCGGGGCTGATGGTGCTGGACGGCGGTGCCTGCGATGTGGGCATCGAGTCCACCATCGTCGACTGCAGCCGGGCCCGCCCGGCGCTGCTGCGCCCCGGCCTGCTGGCGCAGTCGCGCATCGAAGCGGTGCTGGGCGAGCCCCTGATGGCGCCCGACGCTGCCGCGCCCAAGGCCTCGGGCACGCTGGCCGCGCATTACGCGCCCAGCGCCCGCGTGCGGCTGCTGGATGCCGAGGCGCTGGCTTTACGTTTTGCCACAGCGAGCGCCAGCGGGAGTCTCGAAGGGCTGGCGGTATATTCACGCGCCCAGCTCCCGGCGTGGCGCTGGCAGGCAATGCCGGCCGACCCGGCGGCAGCCGCCCACGAACTGTTTGCGGTGCTGCGCGAGCTGGACGCCGCCGGCGCCCGGGAAATCTGGGTCGAGGCGCCGCCCCGCGATCCGGCCTGGGCCGGTGTGCGAGACCGGCTGAGCCGGGCCGCCGCCGCCTTCACCGATTGAGTTTTGTCCCTGAGTTGATCGTCATGCAACGTGTTGTCTCCCAGAATCTGAAGCGCACCCTGGCCCTGGCCGCGGTGGCGGCAGCCGCCCTGCTGGCGGGCTGCGGCGGTGGCAGCACCCAGCAGATCGACCCCTTCTCGCCCACGCGGGTCATCGCCTTCGGCGACGAGAGCGCGGCCATCCTGCAAAGCGGCAAGAAGTACGGCGTGAACGGCCTGAACGCCGACACCCAGCTCATCGACTGCCGCATCAACCCCAACTGGGCGCAGGTGCTCGCGAGCGGTTTCGGCTTCGTCTATCCGCAGTGCAACAACGACTTCGTCGCGCTGCCCCAGGGCATCATGTACACGGTCGATGGCTACAAGGTGGCCGACGTGCGCGACAAGATCGACCAGCATCTGTCCAACGACCGCTTCGGCCCCAAGGACATCGTCGGCATCATGGTCGGCGTGAATGACATCCTGGAGCTGTACCGCCAGTTCCCGCAGCAAAGCCGTGATTCCCTGATCAACGAGGCCAAGGCCCGCGGCAGGCTGCTGGCTGACCAGGTCAACCGCATCGCCAACGCCAATGGCCGCGTGGTCGTGAGCACGATCTTCGACGTCGGCCTGACGCCCTTCGCCCAGAAGGAAAAGCTGCAGCAGACCGACATCGACCGCGCGGTCTTCCTGAACGACCTGAGCACGGCCTTCAATACCGCGCTGCGGCTGAACGTGCTGAACGACGGCCGCCTGGTGGGCCTGGTGCTGGTGGACGAAACCGTGCAGCAGATCTCGCGCTTCCCGGCGGCCTTCGGCTACACCAACGTGACCGACGCCGCCTGCCGCACCGATATCGCGCGGCAGGACTGCACGCCCAACACGCTGGTGACCGACGCCAACACGACGCAATGGCTGTGGGCGGGCGACACCCTGCTCAGCCCGGTGGCGCAGCAGCGCATCGGGACGCTGGTGCTGTCGCGCGCCAAGAACAACCCGTTCTGAACGTCCCACCCCGTACCGGCTTCGCCGTGCCAAGGCCAGTGGCCTTGTCGTTGCGCAGGCAACAAGAGCCCACTGGGCTCTTCTTGTCCGGCTTCACCCCCCTCAAGGGGGCACTCGCGGCTGCCCGGCAAAGCCGGATCAGCGCGAGTTGCTGGAGAGGCGGCCGGCCTGCGGCGGGCTTGGGCTGTCGCCTGCGAGGCGGCCGTTGCCGGCGTCAGGAGGTGCTCGAACGGAGTTCGCGGCGCAGGATCTTGCCGACGTTGGTTTTGGGCAGCTCGTCGCGGAACTCGATGAACTTGGGGCGCTTGTAGGCCGTCATCTGCTGGGCGCAGTAGGTGGCGAGGTCTTCCTCGGCCAGGGCCGGGTCGCTCTTGACCACGAAGAGCTTGACCGCCTCGCCCGACTTGGCGTCAGGCACCCCCACCGCGGCGCATTCGAGCACGCCCGGGAAGAGGTTCACCACCTGCTCGATCTCGGTCGGGTACACGTTGAAGCCGCTGACCAGGATCATGTCCTTCTTGCGGTCGACGATGCGGACATAGCCGGTCGCGTCCATGATGCCGATGTCGCCGCTCTTGAAGAAGCCGTCAGCGGTCATGACGTTGGCGGTCTCGTCGGGGCGCTTCCAGTAGCCGGCCATCACCTGCGGGCCGCGGATGCAGATCTCGCCGCGCTCGCCCAGCGGCACGTCACGGCCGTCGTCGTCGCGGATGGCGATCTCGGTGGACGAGATCGGCAGGCCGATGCTGCCGTTGAACACCCGCAGGTCCAGCGGGTTGATGGTGGCGGCCGGCGAGGTCTCCGACAGGCCGTAGCCCTCCACCACCGGGCAGCCGGTGACCTTGAGCCATTTCTCGGCCGTGGCCTGCTGCACGGCCATGCCACCGCCGTTGGAAATGACGAGCTCGGAGAAATCAAGCCGTGAGAAGCCCGGCTCGTTGGCCAGCGCGTTGAACAGCGTGTTCACGGCCGGGAAGATGTGGATCTTGTGGCCGCGCAGCGTTTCGATGAAGCCGGGGATGTCGCGCGGGTTGGGCACCAGGATGTTGAGGTGGCCCATCCGTGCGCCCAGCATGAAGCAGGCCGTCAGCGCGAAGATGTGATACAGCGGCAGTGCGCAGACGTTGGTGAACTGCATGTCCCCGCTGGCAAATCCGGGGAGCTTGGCCAGCATCGGCTGGAACCAGGCCTCCACCTGCAGGATGTTGGCGACGATGTTGCGGTGCAGGAGGGTGGCGCCCTTGGACACCCCGGTCGTGCCGCCGGTGTACTGCAGGAAGGCGACGTCGTCCGGCCCGAGCTCGGGCTTCTTCAGGTTGAGCCGCTCGCCGTGGCGCAGCGCCTCGTTGAAGCGCACCACCGTGCGACCTTCGCCCACCGGCAGGCGGAACTCCGGCACCATCTTCTTGAGGTGGCGCACCGCAAAGTTGATCAGCGGGCCCTTCCACCAGTTCAGCAGGTCGCCCATCGAGGCCAGCACGACGTGCTTCACGTCGGTGGCGGCGATGACCTCCTCCAGCGTGTGCGCGAAGTTCTCCAGCACGACGATCGCCCGCGCGCCGGAGTCCTTGAGCTGGTGCTCCAGTTCGCGCGGCGTGTACAGCGGGTTGACGTTCACCACCACGAAGCCCGCGCGCAGGATGGCCGCGATGGCCACGCCGTACTGCAGCACGTTGGGCATCATGATGGCGACGCGGTCGCCCTGCTTCAGGCCCTGGGCCTGCAGCCAGGCGCCGAGCTGCAGGGAGAGCTGGTCGATCTCCGAGAAGCGCATGCGCTGGCCCATGCAGATGGCGGCGTCGCGCTGGGCATGCTTGCGGAAAGCCTCTTCCAGCAATTGCACCAGCGAGCGATAGACGCCGGTGTCGATGCTGGCGGGGACGCCAGCCGGGTAGCTCGCCAGCCAGGGCTTGGTGGCGGATGTCGCCTCGGGGACAGCGGTGGCTTCTTCGGCAAGGACGGCAGTCATCGGCGGGGCCCTTCTGGCGTGCAACGCGTGGAGCCGTTGATGGTGGTTCGCCCGGTTACTTCAAGCTAGGGGAGTTGCCCTAGGGTTGTGGCGTCCGCTTGAAACAAACCGCGTGCGAGGGCGTCCTCGCGCTGTCGCACAGTCGACAGGAACTCCGCTGCGCCACGCATCGCGCGGAAGGTGTCGAAGCCGCATTCGAGAAAGTTCTGCAGCGCCCCCAGCCCCGCAAGCTGCGCCGGGCCGCGCATCAGCCGCAGCGACTGGCGCAGCAGCGGCTTGCGGGTGAGACGGTCCAGCGCATCGCCCACGGCCATGGTGAGTTCGATCTGCTGCTGCCGGGCGGCCGGCTCGCCGCAGGCGCGCCAGGCGTCGGCATAGCGTGCGGGCGTGATGTCCGCTGAGTCGAGCCGTTCGGCCATGCGGGTGTCCAGTCGCTCGGAGAGGGCGTGCAGGCGGGCCAGGCGGGCCACGGTCTCGATCACTTCGTCGGGGAAGAGCCGGGTCAGCGTCGGGATGACGCGGGCGAACTGCGCATCACGCTGGCGGAAGTCGTCGGGGCCGTAGAGCTCCTGCAGGAAGAAGCGCGTCGCCGCCTGGTAGCGCGGGTGGGCCAGCAGGTCGGCATAGGTCTGTGCGAAACGCCGTTGCTGGTAGGCCTTGAGCGCCTGCACCCGGGCGTCGAGCTCTGGCTCGGCGGCGCGGCGGGCGCGCTCGGCGTCGACGGCGCGCAGTTCGTTCAGCAGGGAGTCAGCGGTCAGCGGGTCCATGGGGTAGGCCCCATTTTGGCGCGCTTAGACTGCCCCGATGAATGCAAGCCTGCAGCGCTTCTGGGTTCTCGTGCGCCTTTCACTGGCCGTGGCCGTGGGCTGGGTCGCCGGGTGGGGATGGGGACTTGCGACGCTGGCGCTCCAGAGCCTGGTGCTGGCCCTGGGGTTCGTGCAGCTTCGCTGGGTCAACCAGCCAGCGCCGGGCTGGGGTGCCTTGCTCAAGGCCTGGGCGGGTGAAGCGGTGGCCAGCGAGCTGGCCTTCTCCTGGCGCCAGCCCTGGCGCGAATGGGCGGAGCCTGACCACCTGCCCGAAGGCGCCCGGCAGGGGGTGCTGCTGGTGCACGGCTTCGCCTGCAACCGTGGTCGCTGGAACGGCTGGATGCGCCGGCTGCGGGCCGACGGGGTGGCCTTTGTCGCGCCGTCGCTGGAGCCAGCCTTCGGCAGCATCGACGATTACGCCGACGAGATCGAGGCCGGCGTGCGCCGCCTGATGGCCGCGACCGGCCGCATGCCGGTGGTCTGCGCGCACAGCATGGGCGGCCTGGCGCTGCGGGCCTGGTGGCGCCGGTACGGCGCGCAGCATGCGCAAGCGCCCCGCGCGATCACGCTCGGCTCGCCCCACCAGGGCACCCGCATGGCGGCACTTGGCCTGGGCGTGAACGCGGCCCAGATGCGCCGCGGCAGCGCCTGGCTGGCAGCCCTGCCGGGCCTGCCGGATGTCGACTGCTTCTGGACGCCGTGCGATCAGGTGGTCAACCCGGCCGCAACCGCCATCCAGGCTGAAGGACGCGCGCACCGGGTGGACGCGGTGGGGCACATGGGCCTGGTGCACTCCGACGCTGCCTGGCAGCAGTTGCAGGTGGCGCTGAGCGGCCAGGCGCCCGTCAGTCCCGCGCCGACAGGAAGCGCGCCAGCGAGGTGATGTCGATGGCGCAATGGCCGCCGTACAGCGGATGCCATTCGGTATCGACACCCAACGCCTGGGCCCGCGTCGCCAGCGCCTGGGTGCCCTCGAAATTGCCGTAACGGTCATACAAGCCGCAGGACAGGTACAGCGCGGGCCGCCGCGGCGCGCCGGCCAGGGTCTCGATCAGGGCCAGCGGTGATACCCGCGCCCATTCGGCGTCATCAGCCACATGCTGGCGGGCCAGCCACCACACGCCGAAGGCGACCTTGGGGTCGGCGCCGGTGCGCTGCAGCGCGGCGCGGAGTGTGCCCAGGCTCGCGAACGGCGAGTCTTGGTAGACGCCGGGGCAGAGGGCGGCGATCCGGTCGAAGCGGCCGGGCTGGCTCAGGCCCAGCGTCAGCACGTTCAGGCCGCCCATGGATTCGCCCACCAGCATGCGCCGACGCGGTGTGCCCGTTTGCGCGTCGAGCTGCGCATCCAGCCGGTCCAGCTGTGGGCCGATACGGTCCAGCAGTCCGCTGCGCGGCGCTTGCGCGCGCGGCGTCAGCAGCCATTCCCGCCCGTAGGACAGGGTGACGACCGTCGGTGCCGGCAGGCCCAGGCGCTGCCATTCGCCCTGCACCTGGGCGGTGAAGTAGCTCGGGTCGTTCCAGGCCTCTGCGTCCAGCCCGCGGCCATGCAGGTGGTAGACGCGATCGGGGGCGCTCGGGCCGGTGGGCTGGTTGATGCAGTAGTGCAAGTCGTCCAGCGTGCCGCAGGTTTGCCGAGCGGGCGTGAAGGTGACGGCCTGCTCGCCTTGAGGGGCGGTGAGCCGGGCCCAGGCCATGGACGCCAGCGCCACGAGCGCCAGCAGGATCAGGGCGGGCAGGGCGAGGCGGTGCGCCAGGCGGTGCAGGGAGGAGGTGTTCATCGGAAGTGCTCGTTGAAAGGCTGGGCCGCTCGGCCATGCGGCAGCTCACCGCAGCTGCGGTGCGACAGGGGAAGGGGGCGTCAGGCCACGCCGGCGCGGGGCAGCGGCGGCGCGCGGCGGGCGGGCGGCGACGCGGATGAGACGCGGGGCCGGCGCGAGGCTGTGGCGGGGCCACCGGGCAGCAGCGCCAGGCTCAGCACATAGCCGACGATGAAGCTGCCGCCAAAGCCCAGCACCGGCGCGGGCAGCCAGCCCGGCAGGGCCAGCCCGAGCAGAGCCGCCCAGGCGAGGCCGTGCTCACGGGCGCGCCGGTGCAGCAGGCCTGGCAGCAGCAACGTCAGCCAGGCGGCGGTCATCAGCCCGCCCAACGCCGCGCTGTGCGTGAAGGCCAGCTGCAACACCTCGTCGACATACGGGCTGGGCGGCGGGGCCGTCCAGCGGGCCAGGGCGGCGCAGGCGAGCGCCACGGCCAGCAGGGCCAGGGCTGCCAGTGCGCCCGAGCGGGCCCGCGCCGCGCGCATCGCGAGCAGCATCGCCGTCACGGCCAGCAGCGGCGCCTGCGCCTGAGCGGCCAGCGCGAACAGCCCCATCGCCAGCCCCGTCAGCTGCAGCGCGCGCAGCGTCAGCGGCAGGGGTGAGGCCCCCGCGACAGGGGCTGACACCGCCCACCAGGCTGGGCACAGCAACCAGGTGGCCTGCACCGGCAGCGGGCCCAGGCGCAGCCAACCCGTCGGGGCGGCGCCATCAGCTTGCGGCGCGCTGGCCCAGAGCAGCGCGGCGCCGAGGGCGAAGGTGGTGGCGGCTCGCCAGCGGGCGTCCTGCTGCAGGCGGGGGCGGGGCAGCAGCCAAAAACTGGCGCAGGCCAGGGCGAGCGACAGGCCGTTCACCCAGGCATAGCCGCTCGGCGCGTCTCGCGTGGCCATGAAGGTGCCGCCCAGGCCGACGACGAGACCGGCGCAGGCCAGGCCCAGGTGGTCCGGCTCGCTCAGCGACCCCACGGCGCGGCACGTGGCGAGATGAAGCGCCGCGGTGAAGCAGCCCCAGGCGTAGATCAGCGCGTCCTGGGCATCGTCGATCGCCAGCACCTCGGCCCGCATGGCGCGAGCCCAATCCGCCTGGCGCGAGGGCATCAGCGCCTGGGCCAGGGTCAGCAGGGTACGGGTGACGCCGGCGCACAGCCAGCGTGGCAGGGTGCGACTCATGCCGGCTCCGCGGCGTCGGCGTTGTCGTCGGGGGTGACGCGGGTCAACAAGGCGCGCGCCTCGGCCAGCGCGTCGGCCATCGAGTTCACGAGCGCCACGCCGGCGTCGGTCAGCCGGTACACATGCCGGGGCGGGCGGCCGGCGATGGGAGATTCCTCCCAGCGCGCCTCCAACTGGCCCGCCGCTTCCAGCCGCATCAGCAGCGGATAGAGCGTGCCCGACTTCAGGCCCGATTGGGCGGTGATGTCGTAGCCATGCCGCCAGTCAGCGCCGGCGTCGGCCAGCACGGCGAGGGCCCTCAATGCCTGGGGAGAGAAAGCGCGGGAGCGTGCCATGCCGTTAAGTCTACATATGTAGACTTAACGGTCAAGAGGGATTGCGCAGGCCGGGGCCTGGCGACCTCAGGCGGCCCCGGCCGCTTCCTTGGCGTCGTCCTTCAGCACGCCGCGGCGGATCTGGTCGAGTTCGATGCTCTCGAACAGCGCCTTGAAGTTGCCTTCACCGAAACCCTCGTTGCCCTTGCGCTGGATGAGCTCGAAGAAGATCGGCCCGATCACTTCCTTGGTGAAGATCTGCAGCAGCAGCTCGTTGTCGGCGCCCAGGTGGGTGGCGCCATCGATCAGGATGCGCAGGCGGCGCAGCTCCGCCACGTTCTCGCCGTGTTGCGGCAGGCGCTTGTCGATCAGGTCGAAGTAGGTGTCGATGGTGTCCTGGAAGGCCACACCCGTGCCCTTCATGCCTTCCACCGACTTGTAGATGTCCGTCGTGCCCAGGGCCACGTGCTGAATGCCCTCGCCGCGGTACAGGTCCAGGTATTCGGCGATCTGGCTCTTGTCGTCGCTGCTCTCGTTGATCGGGATGCGGATCTTGCCGCAGGGGCTGGTCATGGCCTTGCTCTTCAGGCCCGTCAGCTTGCCTTCGATGTCGAAGTAGCGCACCTCGCGGAAGTTGAAGAAGCGCTCGTAGAACTCCGACCACTCCTTCATGCGGCCGCGGAAGACGTTGTGCGTCAGGTGGTCGATCTCGGTCAGCCCATGGCCCACCGGGTTGGGGTCGACCGGCTGGCCGGCAGCGTCCAGCAGCGGCACGAAGTCGACGTCATAGATGCTGATGTTGCCGATGGCGCCCGCCTTGGCGCCGCCCTTGCCCTGCCAGCGGTCGACGAAGTAGATGAGGCTGTCGCCGATGCCCTTGATGGCCGGGATGTTCAGCTCCATCGGGCCGGCCTTGTTGTCAAAGCCCCAGGCGCCAAGCTCCAGCGCGCGCTGGTAGGCATGCGCGGCGTCCTGCACGCGGAAGGCAATCGCGCAGATCGACGGCCCGTGCAGCCGCGCGAAGCGCTGCGCGAAGGAGTCGGTCTCGGCATTGATGATGAAGTTCACGCCGCCCTGGCGGTACAGCGTCACGTTCTTGTGGCGGTGCTTGGCGACCGCGGTGAAGCCCATGGTCTCGAACAGCTTGCCGAGCCCGGCCGGATCGGGGGCGGCGAACTCGATGAACTCGAACCCGTCGGTGCCCATCGGGTTGTCCCAGGGGGTGAACTTGGCCATGAAGGTCTCCAGCAGCAAGGCGATGAAGCTCGAAATTCTGCGGCGCGGTTCGCGCAGGTTTCATGCTTTGTTCGGCGCGCAGGCCATGCAAAACGCAGGAAAACTGCAAAATGCGTTGCATGGACGCCCCGATCGAGCTCGACGCCATCGACCGCCGCCTGCTGCGCGCGCTGCAGCAGGACGGCCGTGTCACCTACGACGCGCTGGCCAGCGAGGCTGGCCTGTCGTCCTCCGCCGTGCTGCGCCGCGTGCGGCGGCTGGAGGACGCTGGCGTCATTGCCAGCTATGTGGCCCTGGTGCCGCCCGAGCGCATCGGCCTGGGCCTGACGGCCTACATCAACGTGCGCCTGGAGAAGCAGACCGACAACCCTTTGCGCAACCCCCGCGACCTCTTCCGCGCCGCGGTCCAGACCTGGCCCGAAGTGGTGGAGTGCGCCGCGCTCACCGGCGAGATGGATTACCTGCTCCGCGTGCTGGTGCAGGACATGCAGCACTACGCCCGCTTCATCTCCGACACGTTGCTCATGCACCCCAGCGTGCAGGACTGCAAGACCAGCTTCGTGCTGGAGCGCTTGAAGAACACGACGGCCGTGCCGGTGTGAGGTGCGCAGGGGATGACCGCACGGCGACTGCGGGCAGTCGACATGCGGTGACAGAAGGCGGCTGTGGGCCAGAAGCGGCCCGGCTGCGGAGGTCTGCTTTCGCTTACATCGGGATGGCAGTTGGACACGGGAGGACGCAATTGCTACGTGTCCCCCGGGCCGCTGCGCGGCCCTCCTCCTGTACCTTCGCAATTGCGTCCCCCCGCATCCCACTGCAGCACCGTTGGGTGTCCTCGACGAACAAGTCGAGCGTCGCGCAAGCGGGCAGTGGTGCGGGCCTGATGCGCAAGTAAAGGAGGAGGACCGCGTAGCGGGCCGGGGGACATGGAGCATCAGGCCCGCCCCGCTGCCTGCGCCGATCCGGCCCTGCAGCGTCCTCGGGGTCAAGCCGCTGAACGACTGCTTTCTTCCCGCGAGTTCGATGGGCCGGAGGACCGCTGCGGGGCGATCTCTCCCGTTCGCCCCGCAGCGCGCCGAGGTGCGCCATCGTGCTCCGCCGCCCGTGTAGGTCACCGGCCTCAGTAGCCCCAGCGGGTAGCCCCGTCAGTCGAACTCGTGCAACAGTTTCAGCGTCGGCTCAGGCCCGAGGTTGAGCAGGTCGGCGATGTCGTGCAGGTCGTCGGGCACGCCGGCGTCGTCCCAGCCGCGGGCGGTGTGGCGGGCCAGGCGGACGGCGAGCTGAACGCAGCGCACCTGCGGGTCGCGGCCGTCGGTGTCGGCGGTGATGCGGGTGAGCAGCTCGGGCAGGTGCCAGCGCTTCATCAGGGCCTGTTCGAGGTCCGCCAGCGTGATGCCCAGCACCTGGCGCTGGGCCTGGATGCTGCGCAGGTGGCGGTCTTGCTCCTGAAGCCGGGCGATCTGCAGGGCGAGGTCGGGGGCGTGCACCCACAACAGCATTTCGGCGAAGTCGTGCAGCAGCGCGGCGCTGTGGATGACCGCTGCGTCGGGGTCGGCGCGGTGGGCGGCAAAGCCCAGGGCGTAGCGCGAGGCGCGCTCGGCGCGCTGCATCACGCGGGACAGCCCCAGCAGCGCCTCTTCATGGTCGGCCAGCACGGCCTCCAGCGTGGGCTGCGGCCCGAAGGCGCGGAAGAAGGGCGAGATGCCCGTCAGCACGAGCGCTGCGGTGACGGTCTCGGCGTCGGCGCGCAGGCCGGCGTTGCGGCTGCGGCGCTGCTCGCTGGCGTGCACCAGCACCTTCAGCGTCATCAGCGGGTCGCTGGCGAAGGCCTCGCCCAGGATGTGGGCGTCGACGTCGTCTTCGGTCGCCCGCATGTGCTCCAGGGCTTCGGCCGTGTCGGCCAGCACCGGGATCTCGGCCCGGGCAAAGGCGTCCACCCAGGCTTCCAGGCGAGGCAGCGGGGCGGTCAGGCGCAGCAGGGCGGACATGCCGCGATGCTAGGCCCGGGCGGGGCCGCCTGCTCGTCGGAGGCGGCCCCGTTTTGCGGCTCAGTTCACAGCCGGCGCACGCCGTCCAGTTGCGCGATCAGCTGGCCGTCGGCGTACAGCGCCCCTTCGGGCGCGCCGGCTTCGGCGTAGAACTCCAGCTGGCTGCGCTCGCGGCGGCGGCGGTAGGCGGGCGAGAACACCAGCCGGATCGCCCGCAGCGCGCGCTTGATGCGCTTGAAGCGGCGGGCCCAGGCGGCGTGGGTTTCGGCGGCGTCGGGGCCGCGCAGTTCGATCAATCTCATGAGGGTCTCCTTGGGCGCTGGCCCGGCGGCCCTCATCACATGGATCGAGGGGCGGGCGGCGCGGGCGGTTCAGGGGCTGTCGTCGGGGAAGCGTTCGCGCAGCAGCTTTCGCAGGTCCAGGCGGGCTTGCTGGCGCAAGGTGCGGGCGTCCTGCGGCGTCTGGTGCCGGCCGGCCTGGCGTTTCATGGCCGGCGCGACGAGCGGATTGCGCGGCTTGCGCAGGGTCAGTTGCAGGGGACGGGGCGAGGTGAACTGGGGCATGAAGTGCTCCGGTGAAAGCCGCGGATGTGCGGCGGGCCATGCAGCGGCTCGACCCGGGAGGGGCCTGCGTTTGCGCGAAAGGTTTGGAGAGAGAGGCCTGGGGCTTGCGCTCGAGACAAGCGGGCCGGGCGGGTCAGGGGTTGGTGTGCAACCTCGCTGTGGCGCTAGGGGACTTCAACGTCACAACTTGCGCAAATGATAAACAAACGTTGATCTTGCACAAGCGGTTTTTATCCCACACCCCTAACGTGCGTGGTTCCGTCCGTCCAATGACGGATGTGAGGAAGCTTCAGCGCTTCTTGGGCTTGAGCGGCGCGATGCCCGCCTGCAGCCTGCGCCACTCGTCGAGCTCGGCCTGCGGGGCCGAGGCGGCCGGCTTGGCCGTTGCCTTGGGGAGTGCTCGGGGTGTCGCCGCCGGCTCCGGCGTGAGCACTTCGCCCAGCAGGTCCAGCAGCCGCGTGCGGGCGCGCTGCGGATGGCGGCGGTAGTAGGTCAGCACCAGGCCGACGATGAAGCGTTCGTCGTCATCCGCCGGCAAGCTGGGCGACGGCTCGGGCGGTGGCGGAGCCACATGCCCCATGGCGGCAGCCATCGAGGTGAGCGGTGCCGGGCCAGGCGCGGCGCCATGGTCGATGTCCATCCAGCCAGGCGGCTTGTGGCAGAGCTGCTCGAACTGCCGCGCCAGGCGTTCGCCAATCTGGCGCGACCGGCCCTTGATCTGGCTCCAGTAGCTGGGCTGGATCTGCAGCTTCTCGGCAAAGCGCCGCTCCAGGCCACGCAGGGTGGCCGCATCGGGATGTTTGACGGTGGCGCTGACGAACTCTTCGAACAGCCGCATCGCGTTGTCCAATCGGATCTGCGCGACGTCGCGGGGGGCGCTGGGCATGGGGGGCGATGATAAATGACCGTTCACCAAGCCCCAGTGCGCGGGGGTATCAATCGGGCTCGTCCGTGCCCTGGTACGCGGCGGTCAGGGCC
Source organism: Roseateles puraquae (assembly GCF_002205845.1). Classification (GTDB taxonomy): domain Bacteria; phylum Pseudomonadota; class Gammaproteobacteria; order Burkholderiales; family Burkholderiaceae_C; genus Pelomonas; species Pelomonas puraquae. Next base: position 36,437 of record NZ_NISI01000012.1, read on the forward strand.
GCCTGGGTGTTGGGCGGCACGGCGTCGTAGTGGCTCAGCAGCAGGGTGTAGCGCCCCTGGCCGGCCGTCATCGCATTGAGCCGCGACTGGTAACTGGCCAGTTCGGCCAGCGGCGCCAGGCCCTGCACGATCAGGCTGCCCGGCACGGCCACCCGCGTGCCGTTGACCTGGCCGCGGCGCGAGGCCAGGTCGCCGGTGATGTCGCCGATGCTGTGCTCGGGCGCGGTGATCTCCACCTGCACGACGGGCTCCAGCACCAGCGGCCGGGCAGCGCGCACGGCTTCGATGAGCGCGCGCCGGCCGGCGGTCACGAAGGCGATCTCCTTGCTGTCCACCGCATGGTGCTTGCCGTCGTAGACCACCACCCGCAGGTCCACCAGCGGAAAGCCCGCGATCACGCCGCTGGCCAGCGCTGCCCGCACGCCTTTCTCCACGGCCGGCATGAATGGGCCCGGGATGGTGCCGCCCTTGACCGCGTCGACGAACTCGAAGCCCGCGCCACGCGCCAGCGGCTCCACGCGCAGGTAGACCTCGCCGAACTGCCCGGCGCCGCCGCTTTGCTTCTTGTGGCGGTAGTGGCCCTCGGCCGGCGCGGCGATGGTTTCTCGGTAGGCGATGCGCGGCGGTTCGGTCAGCACCTCGCCCTTGTAGAGCTCACGCAGCCGCTCCAGCAGCAGCCGCAGGTGCAGCTCGCCCAGGCCGTAGACCAGGGTCTGCTGGCCGTGCATGCCGTCCTGCCCCGTCTGCTCGATGCGCAGGCAGGGGTCTTCATCCACCAGCCGCGCCAGCACCTCCCAGAGCTTTTGCTCATCACCCCGGCGTGCCGGGCTGATGGCCAGGCCGTGCACCGGCGTCGGGAAGTCCAGCGGGCGCAGGAAGATGTGCTCGTCTTCCTGCGCGTCGTGCAGCACGGCGTCGAAGGCGAGGTCGTCCACCTTGGCAATGGCGCACAGGTCGCCCGGCAGGGCTTCGTCCACTTCCAGGTGCCGGGCGCCCTGCAGCATGAAGAGGTGCGCGACACGGATGGGCTTGCGCGCATGCCCGACGTACAGCAACCCGCCCTTGGCGATGCGGCCCTGGTGCACGCGCATCACGCCCATCTTGCCGAGGTAGGGGTCGGCCACGATCTTGAACACGTGGGCCAGCGCATGCGCGGCGGGGTCGGGCCGCACGGGGTAGGGCGCGGGCTCGGTGCCCTTGCCCTCCAGAAAGGGTGGCGGGTTGCCTTCGGCCGGGTTGGGCATCAGCGCCTCGATGGCTGCCAGCAGCTCGCCGATGCCTGCGCCTGTCTTGGCGGAGCAGAAGCACACCGGGATCAGGTGCCCTTCCCGCAGCGCCTGCTCCAGCGGCGCGTGCAGCTCGCGCGGGTCGACATCGCCCTCCGTCAGGTAGCGGTCCACGAAGGCGGCATCCACCTCCACCACCTGCTCCACCAGCGCGCGGTGGGCGTCGGCGACCGACGAAAGGTCGGCCTCGCCGCTGGCCGCGAAGAAGCAGTCGGCCACGCGCCGTGCGCCGTCGGCCGGCAGGTTCAGCGGCAGGCATTCGCGCCCGAAGACCTCGCGCAGTTGCGCGAGCAGCGCGGGTAGGTCGACGCCGGCCGCGTCGATCTTGTTGATGACGATCAGCCGCGCGAGGCCCCGCTCGCCCGCGGTCGTCATCAGGCGCTGGGCCATCAGCTCGATGCCGTTCTGCGCATTGATGACGACCACCGCGGTGTCGGCGGCTTCCAGGGCCGGCAAGGCCTGGCCGACGAAGTCGGGAGCGCCCGGCGTGTCGATGGCATGCACGCGGATACCGCCGTGCGTGAAGTGTGCGAGGCTCGATTGCAGGGAATGGCCCAGGCGTTTCTCCAGCGGGTCGTGGTCGCTGACCGTGCTGCCCCGTTCGATGCTGCCCGCCTGGGGCAGGGTGCCGGCATGGGCCAGCAGGGCGTCCAGCAGCAGGGTCTTGCCGGCGGCGGCGGGGCCGACCAGTGCGACCGCGCGGATCGCGTTCACTCGTGAATCCAGGCTCGCGCTCATCGGACTCTCCTCGTGGGGGAAAGGCCAGCGTAGAAGAACGCGGCCCGGCGGGCAAGGGCAGAATCATTTGCATGCTTCGCCACACCGCACGCCCCTTTGCCTTCGCCCTGACCCTGCTGGCGCTGTCAGCCCAGGCTCAGCCCGCCGTCCCGGCCGATGAACTCAAGGCCATGCTGGCCGAGGTCAGCCCGGCGCGCATCGAGGCGCGCATCCGCAAGCTGGTGAGCTTCGGCACCCGGCATACGCTGTCGGACATCGCGTCCGACACCCGCGGCATCGGTGCCGCGCGGCGCTGGATCACGGCCGAGCTCACCGCCTGCAGCAAGGCCGCGGGTGGCCGGCTGCAGGTGGAGGAGCAGAGCTTCATCGAGCCGGCGGGCAACCGCGTGAGCCAGCCGACCGAGCTGGTCAACGTGGTCGCAACCCTGCCCGGGCGGGGGGCCAGCAAGTCCCGCGTGCTGGTGGTCAGCGGCCACTACGACTCACGCAACAGCGACGTGATGGATTCGCTGGGCGAAGCCCCCGGTGCCAACGACGATGCCTCCGGCACCGCGGCCGTGATGGAGCTGGCCTGCGTGATGGCGCGCCGGCAGTTCGACGCCACGCTGGTGTTCATGGCCGTGCCGGGCGAGGAGCAGGGCCTGCTGGGCGCGGCGCAATGGGCGCGCGAAGCCCGGGCGGCCGGCACGAACGTCGAGGCCATGATCACCAACGACATCATCGGCAGCTCGCGCGGTGACGCCGGGCAGGTCGACCCCAAGCGCCTGCGCCTCTTCGCCGACGGGCTGGACCCGCTCGTGCGCCTGCTCACCGCCGCCAATGCCAACCGCCCCGCCACCGAGGCCGACACCAAGGCCCTGGCCGCAATGCAGGCCGAGCTGCTGCCGCTGCTGCAGGCCGGCGGCAGCGAAGACCTGCCCACGCATCAGCTGGGCCGGCACCTGAAGGCGGCGGCCGAGGCGGCCATGCCGGGCTTCACGGTGCAGCTCATCCAGCGCCGCGACCGCTACCTGCGCGGCGGTGACCACATTCCCTTCCTGGAGCGCGGCTATGCGGCCGTGCGCATCAGCGAGCCGTTCGAGAACTTCGCCCACCAGCACCAGAACCCCAGGACCGAGAACGGCGTCGTCTACGGCGACCTGCCCGAGTTCGTCGACTTCGCCTACGTGGGCGACGTGACCCGCGCCAACCTCGCCGGCCTGGCCACGCTCGCGTGGGCCCCGGCCCCGGTCAAGGGCCTGCGCCTGGATGCGCGCGAGCTGACGAATGACTCGACGCTGGAATGGCAGCCGAGCGATGACCCCGAGGTGGCCGGCTACCGCGTCGTCTGGCGCGACACCGACTCGGCCGCCTGGCAGCAGTTCAAGGACGTCGGCCGCGTGACACGGGTGACGCTGCCGGTGTCCAAGGACAACGTGGTGTTCGGCGTCCAGGCCGTCTCACGCAAGGGCTACGCGAGCCTGGCGGCGTTCCCGCTGCCGCGGCGTTAGTCGTCGGTCGTGCTGCGGCGCCAGCGTCGCACGCCGCCCATCGCGAGCAGCCCCAGCGACAGCAGCGCGGCAGACGGCGGCTGCGGCACGGTGGAGACCGGCGCGCCGCTGCTGAACACCAGCCGGTAGTCCGGGTAGGCGGCGGCAAAGGTCGGATCGATCTCGAACAGCGGGTCCAGCGTCGCCAGGCTGGTCATGCCGCTGTTCACGGGGCCTTGCCCGGGCTCGATCTGGGTGATCGACGACACGAACATCTGCACCTCATAGAGCAGGTTGCTGCCCATGTTGAAGGTCTTGCTGTCGTCAAAGGGCAGGGTCAGCGTGCCGGTGGGGCCGATGTCGCGGCTGGAGATGTGCAGGTATTCCCGGTAGATCGGGTTCATGGCGCCGTTCTGATCGCCGAGGATCTTGAGCGACAGCGTGGCGAAGCCCACCTCGCCGTCGAGATTGGACCCCGTCAGCTTGAGCTGCCCCGAGGTGTGCATGACGACCGGCAGGCTGATCGAGCTGGGGCCCTGCAGCTGCATCTGGTAGATCAGCGTCATGCTGGCGCCGGAGCGGCTGCTCACGGGATCGGGCCCGCTGCCCGCGCCGGTCTGCAGATCGGCGGTGGACGTCGTCGTGATGACGGGCGCTGCGCCCCACTTCAGCGTGGCGGTGGCGGAGGTGTTCGGGGCGTAGGCCGTCTGGTTGCCCGTGCCGGTGACGCCGTTGCGCTCGCACCGGAAGGCACTGCAGGTGTAGGCCTCCGTATAGCTGGAGACGGAGACTGGCGTCAGCGAGAGTGCAGCTGCGGGTCCGGCGCCGGCGATGCCCAGTGCCGGCAACAGGCTGCAAAAGCCGCGGCGCAGGCGGCGTGAAAGTCCGTTCATGGCGTGATTCCCCTGGTCCGTGACATGGGCGAGACGTCTGCCTGCGCTGGCTAGGCCAGGTTTTCAGGCGCCTCGCTTCTTGTCGTACGGATTCGGGGCGGCGACTCCGCCATCGCGCCGCAAGTTTTTTGTGCGGGCCGCGGCCTTCAGCTCACAGGAAGCCCAGCGAGCGCGCGCTGCCGAAGTTCGTGAGGTTGGGCAGGATCTGGTCGAGCTGGGCGTTGGTCGCGCCCATCCAGCCCAGCAGCGTGGCGGCGTACTGATCGACCGAGCGGGTCGGAATCCAGCGCCCTTGCTGCTCCCAGGCGTCCACGCCCACGTCGTCGGGCCCGCCCAGGGCGAGCGTCGGGTAGCTGCCGTACAGCCCGCCGCGCACCGCGCCGCCCAGCACCAGGTGATGGTTGCCCCAGGCGTGGTCGGTGCCGCCGCTGTTGTTGGGTTTGAAGGTGCGGCCGAAGTCGCTCTGGGTGAAGGTCGTCACCGATTCCGCCAGGCCCAGGGCGGTCAGCGCAGCCTGGAAGCAGGCCAGTGCATCGCCCAGTTCCTTCAGCAGCGCCGCGTGCGTGCCCGAGACGATGTCGCTGCCCGCCTGGTTGCCGTGGGTGTCGAAGCCGCCGAGCTGGGCGAAGTAGATCTGCCGGTTGCCACCGAGTGTGGCGCGCACGTCCAGCAGCTTGGCCGCCTGGTAGAGCTGGCGGCCGAGGCGCGTGCTCACGTTGCCGTTGGTGATCAGCGGGGCGAAGGCGTTGTCGATGGCGGCATTGCTGCCGGCCTCGCCCGGCTTGCGCTTGACCAGCGGGCCGAGTTGTTCGGACAGCGCCATGGCGCTCTGCTGCTGGCGCTGGAAGGCATTGGCCAGGTCGGTGTCGGAGGTCTGGGCGGCGAGGGCCTTGATGGCGTCGAGCTTGAGCGCGTTGGGCTTCCAGCCGATGTCGGCCGCGCCCAGGCCGGCGGCGCCAAAGCCGTCGCCCGGGCCGGGCAGCACCAGCGGCACCGCCAGCTCCGACAGGCCGAAATGGCCATTGCCACCCACGCTGATCACGGGGCTGGCCAGCGCCAGGGCCTGGGCGCTGCGGCCCCCCCAGCCGGTGCGGCTTTGGGCATCGGTGCTGGCGGATTCCCACAGCACCTGTTGGTCGCTGTGGGAGAAGAGGCTGGGCGGGGTCAGCGCGGTCTTGCCGGCGTCCGCCCGGTACTGGGCCTTGGTGAGCGGCGCGTACAGCGGGCCGACGTTGAATTGCACCGCCAGCCGGCCTGCGGCATACAGCGGGTTCAGCGCGGCCAGCGCCGGGTGCAGGCCGAAGTCGGTGTTGCCCAGGCGGCCGAGGCTGGCTTGCGGGAGGGCCAGGCCGGCGCGCACGCGGGCGTAGTCGCCATAGCGCGTGGCGTCCATCGGCACGACCGTGTTCATGCCGTCATTGCCGCCGTACAGGAAGACGCAGACCAGGGCCTTGAAGTCGGCCGCCAGCGCACTGCGCAGTGGCGCCAGCGCGCCGAGCGTGCCCAGGCCCAGGGCGCCGGCCATCAGGCGGCGGCGGCTCACGGGGGTGTGGTGATGCATGGTGATGGCCCTCTCAGCGCACGATCTGGAACTGCGGCGCCGCGAACACGAGGTAGGCGGCAGTGGCGACGCGGTTGCGCTGCCAGGTCTTGGCGTCGGTCTTGTCGGTCCACCACTGCACCGCCTCCAGCACCTTGGCGCGCGGGCCGTCGGGCAGGGGCTCGCCATGGGCCAGCAGCGACAGGCGGTCCACCAGCTTGGCGGCATCGGCGGCATCGGCATCGAAGCTGTCGAGCACGACCTGCGTGCCGACGGCATTCGGCACGTTGGTCGCGGGCTTGGAGCCGCCCCAGTTCAGCAGATAGGTCAGGAAGTTCAGCCGCTCCAGTGCCGTGTTGGCGTTGTGGATGCCGAAGGCCGAGCCCTGCAGCGAGGTGCCGGCGACGGGGTAGTCCGGCGGGTAGAAGTTGAAGACGGACGGCGGGCGGAACACATGCTGGCGCAGCGTCTCGCCCCACCACCAGCCCAGCGCGTCGCCATCGGTGCGGCCGTTCAGGGCGCGCAGCACGCTGGCCATCATCAGCGCTGGCTCGCGCAGCCGGCCGCCGGTCGAGCCGGGCGAGCTGTCGCCCCGGGCTTCGGCATCCAGCAGCACGGCGGCCACGGTGGCCGCCAGGTCGCCCGGCTTGCCGGCGCCGAAGCTCACGCCGGCATTCGTGAAACGACCCGCCGTGAACGCCGCCGACACCCGGCCCACATAGGCTGGCGACGGGTTGGAGCGCACCAGGGCCTGGATCAGCTGCCGGCCGATGAAGGGGGCGAGGTTGGGGTGGGCCATCAGGCTGTCGAGCACCGCGTCCAGCGCCTGGGCGGGCGTGCTGTTGACGGGCACGCTGCCGCCGGCCAGCAGCGTGCGGGCGGTGGTGTCATGCAGGGCGGGCAGCGGCACCATCTCGCCGTCGTAGAAGGTGCAGTTGGCGCCCTTGGGCCAGCAGCCCCATTTGGAGGCGCCGCCGGCCGGATACGTCCAGCCCGTCAGCGCATAGGCATAGGCGCGCACCGCGGCGTTGTCATAGGTGGCGGTGCAGCGGCCGCCCTTCAGGCTGCCGTCGGCATTCAGCAGGCAGGTGCCCAGCGAGAACAGCTGCAGCAGCTCGCGAGCGAAGTTCTCGTTGGGCGCCGCCTTGTCGTTGTTGACGCCGTTCAGGTAGTCGCCCATGACCGGGCTGAGCGCCACGGCGCGCAGCACGTCGCGGTAGTTGCCCAGCGCGTTGTCCAGCAAGGCGTTGTGGTAGCGGCGCAGGCCATAGGTGCCTTGCACTTCGAGGTTGCTGACCACCGTGATCTGCTGCAGCGCCCAGGCCACGCGCTGGCGCAGCTGGTCGGGCTGGTTGACGGCATTGCGGTAGAAGTCCCACAGCAGCGGCTGGCCGGAGTACCAGTCGCGCCAGCAGGTGTCGCTCTGGTGCGCGGGCTGGTCGCAGTAGCCCACACCGCTGGTGTCGGTGTGGATGGCGGTGCCGCCACCGCTGGTGTAGCGGGAGCTGGCCGGCAGGTTGACCTGGGCCTGCACCCAGGCGGCCGCGCTCTGGGTGCGCATCTGCGCGATCAGCGGCTCGGTCGCGCCGAAGGTGGCCTGCGAGGCCAGGCGCACCGCATCGCGCTGGGTCATGGGCGGCGCGGTGGGCGTGGTGACGGGCGAGCTGACGGGCGAGGCGTCAGGGCTGGTGCCGCCGGCCCCGCCACCGCCACCGCAGGCGGTCAGCAGCAGGGCAGCACAGGCGGGCACCAGCAGGAGAGCGGGCAGGCGCATGGGTCGGGTCCTCGGGCAAGGCCGCGCATGGTGGCGCGCATGCCGTCACGCCCGTAACGCGACGTTGCCCGTGGGTCATCTCGTTAACCGCTGGCAACAACCTCGGCTTGAACCGCTGCCCGGCGTGATTTGCACACGGCGCGCACCGCGCCATCATCCCGGCATGAACACCTCGCTCGCACGCACCTGCAGCGCGCTCGGCCTGGCAGGGCTGCTGGTGGCCTGTGGCGGCGGTGGCGGTGCGACGCCCGTCGCGTCGCCTGGCGCGCCTGCGCCCGCACCCGCGCCGACCCCCACCGCGGGCCCGCCCGTGGCCACCGCTCAGCCGGTGCAGCTGGATGCGCCCTGGGGCCTGGCCCAGTTGCCCGACGGCAGCTGGCTGGTCACACAACGCACCGGTGGCCTGGTGCGCGTGTCGGCCGACTTCACGAGCCGCCAGGCCGTCAGCGGCGCGCCGGCTGTCGACACTGCCGGGCAAGGCGGCCTGCTCGATGTGGCGCTGGACCCCGACTTCGACAGCAGCCCCTACGTCTACCTCAGCTATTCGGAGCCCGGCAGCGGCAGCGAGGCCGGGCGCTCGGGCACGGCGGTGGCGCGCGCCCAGCTGGTGGGCAATGCCTTGCAGGGGCTGACGGTCATCTTCCGGCAGGCGCCCAAGGTGAGTGGCAGCGGGCACTACGGCTCGCGCCTGGTGTTCGGGCGTGACAAGACGCTCTTCATCACCCTTGGCGAGCGCCAGCAGGGCAGCCCCGCGCAGGACCTCACCCAGACCCTGGGCAAGGTGGTGCGCCTGCAGCGCGACGGCAGCCTGCCCACGGGCAACCCGGCGCTGGCGGCGGGCGCGCGACCGGGGCTGTGGAGCTGGGGCCACCGCAACCCGCAGGGGGCGGCCCTGCATCCGGTCACCGGAGAGTTGTGGGTGGGTGAGCACGGCCCGCAGGGCGGGGACGAGATCAACATCGCCCGGGCCGGGGCCAACTACGGCTGGCCGCTGGTGAGCTATGGCTGCAATTACGGCGACCCGGTGGGCGACGCCTGCCGCATCGGGGGCGGCACGCATGCGCCGCGCTTCGTGGAGCCGCTCACCACCTGGACACCCACCTCGGTGGCGCCGTCAGGCATGGCCTTCTACACCGGCGCGCTCATCCCGCAATGGCAGGGCCAGCTCTTCGTCGGGTCCTTGGCCGGGCAGGCGCTGTGGCGGCTGACGCTGTCGGGCGACACGGTGGTGGCCAAGGAGGCGCTGTTTGCCAACCTCGGCCAGCGCATCCGCGATGTCAAGCAGGCGCGCGACGGCGCGCTGGTGTTCGTGACCGACAGCGGGCGCCTGTACCGCGTGGCGCCGTCCTGAGCCGTCAGCAGGGCGAGCCGGCGGGCAGGGCCGAGCAGGACTGGGCGTCCAGCTGCAGCACCAGGCCGTCCAGCGTGCGGCCGGTCAGGCGCAGCAGCTTGTAGGCGTTGTCGGCCAGGGCGGTGCTGCCAAGCGTGGCGCTGAGTGCCGCCGTGGTCGCGCCGGCGGCGAGTTCCGTTTCGGCCAGGCGGGTGTTGCAGGCCTTGTCGGGGCACAGCTGCGCGCGATTGAAGGCCAGCCCGGCGCGCGTGGTCGTCCAGGTGGGGTTGTAGGTCAGCTTGGCGTTGGCCGCCACCTTCAGTGCCGCCAGCGCCGAGTTGGCCGCCGTGGCCAGGGCCGGCCACGGCTGGCCGCTCTGGCTGGCGGCCGCGATCGGGGGCAGGCCCGCCAGGTCGATGCTGATCGAGGCCCCATCCAGCCCGCTCAGCGGCGTGGCGCAGGCGCTGTCGCTGTAGAGGTCGATCTGCAGCGCGCGGCCGGCGCGGGCGAAGTTGCGGGCCACCGCATCGCCCGCGGCGCCGCTGGCCAGCGGCAGGGCGACCTGGTCGGCGCCTCGCAGGGCGCCGGTGGCCGGGTCGAGGCTGGGCGTGGCGTCGCTGCTGCTGGCGCTCCACAGGCTGAGGTAGCTGCCGCTGCCGGCGTTCTTGAAGAAGGCCAGCGGCAGGCTGTTCCCGCTGGCATCGAGCTGGCTGACGCGGGCGCACTGCAGCACCGCCCCCCCGCTCACGGTCAAGGCGGGGATGCTGATGTCCAGGTAGCGCGCGGTGCTGTCGGCTGCGGTCGCATCGACCCGGCGCGTCAGCACCACGCGCGACACGGCCGTGGCTTGCACTTCCAGCCGGTTGCCCAGCAGCACCCAGCCGCTGCTGCGCTTCACGGCGGCCTGCTCTACGCCCAGGCGGCGCTGAAAGCCCTTGCTGTTCTGGTAGACGAAGTCGATGCGGCACAGCGGATCGCCGGCGCCCAGGGCGCAGCGGCCCAGCGTGGTGGGCAGCAGCTTGCCGCCGAACATCACCTCACCCTCGCCCAGCACACCGTTCAGCCGCAGGCAGATGATCTGCGCGGCCTGCGTGGCGCCGGTGAAGGCGCTGGTCGCCGGGTCGATGCTGGCCCGGGCATTGGGGTCCATGAGCGAGGCCAGGCCCGTTTGCGAGTTCACGCAGGCGGCATTGCTCGCGGTGGCCCCGATGAGCTTGGCGAACAACGCATCCAGCGCCGGCAGATCGACGCTGGCCGCCGCAGCATCGACGCTGAGGCTGCCCTGGGTCGTGCCCGGCTCCAGGTAGGCCGTGCCGCTGCCGAGCCGGGACGTGAGTGACACGAAGGCCTTGGTGTCGGTGCCCAGCGAGACGCCCACGGTGTCGAGCAGGCGGTCGTAGCCGGTGTGGGCGCCGGGCGTGAGGGCGCCGGCGAGCAGGTCGAAACCGGCGGCCAGCCCGGCGTCGGCCAGCGCTGGGGCCAAAGCGGTGCGCAGCTGCGTGTGCACGTTGGCCAGCGTGGCGTCGGGTATGGCGGCGAGGGCGCCGTTCATCAGCGCTTCGGGGCCCAGGCCGCTGGCCAGCACGGCGATGGCGCTGGTCATCGGGGTCAGGTGCAGGGTGCCACCGGTGTTGGTCAGGCCCCAGACGCACAGCGGCTTGTCGGCCACGGTGCCGCAGGCTTCGACCCGGAAGGTGCCGGTGCCCGTGAGCGTGATCGGCCCATAGGTGCCGGTCGTCGCGCTGACCGCCTTGCCGGTGGCGATGGCCTTGCCGGACGGGTCCAGCACCCGCACCGTGGCGCCGCTCAGGGCGAGGCCACCGGCCACCGTGCCTGCCACCGGTGGCGGCGGGGGCGGTGCTGGAGGCGGTGGAGGCGCGGGCGGCGGAGGTGGCGGCGTCGGTGTGGGCGCCGGTGCAGGCGTGGGGGTTGGCGCGGGACTCGGAGCGGGCGTGGGCGCGGGTGCCGGCGTGGGGGCCGGGGACGGTGCAGGACTGGGGGCTGGCGAGGGCGCCGGGCTGGGGGAGGGACTGGGGGCCGGGCTGGGGCTCGGCGCCGGCACCGGCATGGGCAGCGGGCTGGGCGTGGCGGCGGGCGGCGGTGGCGGGGTGGTGTCGGGCGCGGGGCTGCCACTCCCGCCGCCGCCGCAGGCCACCAGCACCAGCAGCATGGGCCAGGCATAGGCCGAGGCACTCCGTCGCTGCGGCGCCGGCGGCGGGGTGAGGGGCTTCAGGCGTTGTGCGGGAGGGACGGAGGCGCGCATCCAGGCCAGCCGCAGGCAGCGGCGCAACGGTCGGGTGGGGCCTGACTGTAGGCCGCCGTCACGGGCGGCGGTGCCCGGAAGTGGCGGCCGGGTGTGGCCTATTCGCCCGATCGCGGCCGCGGCCGCCCGTCAGTGCGGGCCGTGACCGCGGCCGTGGCCGTGTCCATGGCCGTGATGCTCGTGGCGGTGCGGCGGCCCGTCACGGCGGACGATCACGTGCTCGCGGTACCAGCCGTCCTGCACGAAATACACAGGCGCACCGCAGGCCGCGTACTGGCGGCAGTGATGGCGCCAGTCGCGCCGGTGACCGGGCGGCACCCACAGGTACACCGGCTCGCGGACCACCGGTCGCCCGATGACGACCGGCTGAGGCGCCACGAGCACCGGGCTGGGGTAGCGGCCGATGTCGACGCGGCCATAGACCCCGGGTTGGCTGAAACCGATCGACACACCGACATCGGTGGCCTGGGCGGTCGGCGAGGCGGCCAGGGCAGCGAGGGCCAGAGCGGCAGGCGCGCTCCAGCGGGCGAAGGTCTGGCGGGACGGGGTCATGAAGGTCTCCTGGGCCATGCGGTCATGCCGCGATGCGTATTCAACGTGCGAGATGACCCGCCGCTTGTAGGACAGCGTCAACGCTGGGGCGGAATGCGGCCTTGTCCTACGTGCCCGCCCCCGTCTGGCCGACGCGGCGACAGCCGCCCGGGCGCGACGCTTGCCTGTCTTGGCAATGGAGCAGGCACCGATGAGCGATCCCACGGCCCTCTCGGCCGCCCAGCAGGCCTTGGCGCAGAACGCGCGCTTCCTGGCCCGGTGCACCCGGTTGGCGGGTGTGGGCGCGTGGGAGTGGCAGGCGGACAGCGGCCAGTTGACCCTGTCGGAGTCCGCCTGTGAACTGCTCGGCTTGCCGGTCGACCGCGTGCCGACGCTGGCGATGTTGCTGGCGCGGTTCGGCCCGGATGGTGCCGCCATGCTCGACGCGGCCTTGCAGCGTGCGGCGCGCGACGGTCAGGGCTGGGATGTGGAGTTGCCCTGCGCGGTCGGTGAGATGGGGGCGCCGGTGTCGCGCGTGCTGCGCGTGGTCGGGCGGGCGGACGAAGACGAAAACGGCCGGCGCGTGGGGGTCGTGATGCTGGACGTCAGCGAGCCGGCCGAGGTGCGCGCCGAGCTGGAGCGGGCGCTGGAGCGCCTGGCGCTGGCCACGCACAGCGGCGGCATCGGCGTCTGGGACTTGGACCTGCGCGACGGCCAGCTCAGTTGGGACGACGTGATGTGGCGCCTGCATGGCGAGGCGGCCCACGGACAGCGCATCGACATGGCCCGCTGGCGGCACCGGCTGCACCCGCAGGACCGCCGCGCTGCGGCCGGCGCGCTGCGGGCCGCGCTGCGCGGTGGCCCGCAGCTGGAAGGCGAGTGGCGGGTGCGCTGGCCCGACGGCAGCGTGCACGAGCTGCGCGGCACGGGCCGGGTGCTGCGTGACGCCGCTGGCCGGCCGCTGCGGCTGTCGGGCGTGTGCTGGGATGTCAGCGAGCCGCGCCGGCTGCAGCGGCAACTGGAGGAGCAGCGGGAGCTGCTGGAGGTGACGCTGCAGTCCATCGCCGACGCGGTGCTCACCACCGATGCCCGGGGCCGGGTGACCTGGCTCAACCCGGTCGCGCAGCGGCTCACGGGTTGGTCGGGGGCCGAGGCCCTGGGTCAGCCGGCGCGCGAGGTCTTCCGGCCGCAGCGCGAAGACAGTGGCGAGCCCTTGCCCGACCCGGTGCAGCGCTGCCTGGACACCGGGCGCCCGACTGCGCTGCCGCCAGGCACCGTGCTGCGCGCCCGGGACGGCGAGCTGCGTGCGGTGGACGACTCGGTGGCCCCGATCCGGGATGCCGACGGGCAGGTGCGGGGCGCCGTGCTGGTGTTCCGCGACGTGACCCAGCAGCGTCGCCAGTTCGATGAGATCCGCTGGCGCGCCAGCCATGACGGCCTGACGGGGCTGGTCAACCGTACGGAGTTCAGCCAGCGGTTGAGCCGCACGCTCGAGCGGGCGCGGCGTGACGGCAGCCGCCATGCGCTGCTGGCCTTCGACCTCGACCGCTTCAAGCTCGTCAATGACCATTGCGGCCACGCCGCCGGCGACGAGGTGCTGCGCGAGGTGGCTCGCCGCCTGGAGGCCGGCGTGCGGGGGCGCGACACCGTGGCGCGGCTGGGCGGCGACGAGTTCGCGGCCTTGCTGGAGAACTGCTCGCTGGAGGAGGCCGTGCATGTGGCGCAGAAGCTGTGCGATGCCATGGACCAATACCGCTATGTGCACGGCGAGCAGCGCTTTCGCATCGGCACCAGCATCGGCGTGGCACCGCTGGATGCGCGCTGGCCCGACGCCGACACGGCGCTGCGCGAGGCCGATGCCTGCTGTATGACGGCCAAGGAGCGCGGGCGCAACCGGGTGCAGCTCTGGGCGGCGGACGACATCGCGCTGCGCGCGCACCAGAGCGAGCACCGCTGGGCGACGCGGCTGCAGCAGGCCCTCGACGAAGACCGTTTCGAGCTCGACCTGCAGCGCGTGCTGCCGGCCCAGGGCGAGGATGACGGCCGCCTGCGCGGCGAGCTGCTGCTGCGCCTGCGCGAGCGCGACGGCAGCCGTGTGCTGCCCGGGGCCTTCATGCCGGCGGCCGAGCGTTTTCACCTCGCGCCGCGCCTGGACCGCTGGGTGCTGCGTCAGGCGGTGGCCTTGCTGGCACAGGACACCGTCGGCGCGATCGCGTCGCTGTCCATCAATGTGTCTGCGCTGACCTTGCAGGACGCGGCGTATCACGACGAGGCGCGCCGCCTGCTCACCGCACTCGGCCCTGCGCGAGCCGCGGCCCTGTGCCTGGAGATCACCGAGACGGCGGTCATCACCCAGCTGGAAGAGGCGGCTCGATTCATCGAGCAGATGCAGGCCCTGGGTGCGCGCATCGCGCTGGACGACTTCGGCGCCGGGTCTTCCTCCTTCAGCTATCTCAAGGTGCTGCCGGTGGACCTGCTCAAGATCGACGGCCAGTTCGTGCGTGCGCTGATGACCGATCCGCTCGATCAGGTCGCCGTACGCAGCTTTGTGGACGCGGCCCGCACGCTGGGCCTCACGACGGTGGCCGAGTGCGTGGAGACGCCCGAGGTGTTGCTGGAGCTGGTGCGGCTGGGTGTGGGGGAGGTGCAGGGCTTCCTGCTGCATCGGCCGCAGCCGCTCACCGACGTGGTGGCGGCGGTGCCGGAGGCCACGTCGGTCTACTGAACGGTGTCGACCGCAAGCGGCGCCGAGGCGGCCGCTGCGGCGGGTGCCAGGGCCGTCGTGGCCTGCGCCTGCGGGGCGGTCTCCTGCCCATCGGCCACGGCCAGCAGCGAGACCTGCAAGCCGCGAGATAGCTGTTGCTGCCAGCCGTGGAGCGTCTGGCCGGCGTCGCTCAGGGCGGTGCTGAGCTGCACGTCCAGCGGGCGCGGATCATCGATCAAGGCCATCACGGCGGCGGTGGCCAGCGTGCCGGCGGCGACCATCAGGGCCAGCGCGTGTTGCAGGCGGCGGCGTCGCGAAGGCGAAATCACATCGGCGTCCCGTGTGGTGGTCGTCAGGTCCGGCAGGGGGCAATACGCAGGTGGCTGCGCCTGCCAGCCGTGCGCGCGTGTCGATCCTGGAACTTGCATGACCCCTCCTGAAGGTGTTGTGGCCTTCAGTGTGGGCGGGGCCGGCAGGCGGCGGTGTCGGCTCGCGCGGACTCGCGCTGTAGGACGGCAGGCGGGTCAGGCGGCGGCGCCGCCCGGCGTGCTCAGGCCGATGGGCGGGCTGACGGCCGGCCCCAGGTCGCCCGGTGCCGTGACCGGCGGCAGCTCGGGTTCCGGCTCCGGTTCGGCCAGCGGCAGCCGCGCCAGCACGAGCGTGCCGCGCCCCGGGGCGGACAGCAGCTGCAGCGTGCCGCCCAGGCTCTCGATGCGATAGCGCATGCCGAGCAGGCCATGATGGCCGGAGCCGACGGCGTCGGGGTTGAAGCCCTGGCCGTCGTCGCGGATGTGCAGCTGCAGCCAGCCATCGGCTTCGTCGAGCGACACCCGCACATGCTTGGCCTTGGCATGGCGCATCACATTGGTCAGGGCCTCCTGCACCAGGCGGTACAGCGCCAGGCGGCCGGCCTCGTTGGTGGGCGCCTCGGCGAGCTCCAGGCTCAGCTGCAGGCCCGAACGCTGGGCGAACTCCTGGGTCAGGATCTCCAGCGCCGGGATCAGGCCGAGGTTGGACAGGGCGGACGGGCGCAGGTCTTCGATGATGCGGCGCTTCAGCGCGATGCCCTGGTCGAGCAGCTCGCTCATGTGCTTGAGGCGGTCATCGATCTCGGGCGCGCCGGTGCGTGTCATGCGGCGGATGCGGGCGACGTCGAGCTTGGCGGCGGTCAGCAGCGCGCCGAGCTCGTCATGCAGCTCGCGGGCCAGGTGGGCGCGCTCATCTTCGCGCACCGTCTGCAGGTGGCGGGCCAGCTCGGTCAGCTCCGCCGTGCGGTGGGCCACCTCGCGGTCCAGGCGGTCGCGTTCCTGGGCCAGCTCCTGCGCATGCTCCCGGCGGGTGCGGTGCAGGGCTTCGTTGCGGCGCAGGAAGATGGCCAGGCCGAACAGGCTGATCAGCGTCAGGCCGTGGACGCCCAGGCGCCCATACATCAGGGAGCGGGCGACCGCATCGCGTTCGCCGGCGATCTGTACCAGCTCGTGCTGGTCCAGCTGGGCGACCGCATCGCGCACCGCCTGCATCTTCTCGCGGCCGATGTCGGATTCGACCAGGCCGCGCCAGGCGGTGACGTTGCCTTCCCGGTAGAGCTGCACCACCAACTGCAGCTCCGAGAGCTTCTCGCGTGCCCGGCGGCTGGCGTCGGCCACCAGGGCCTCCCACTCGGAGCTGGCGTACTGGCCGCGCAGGCGGGACAGCACGCTCGGCAGCTCGCGCTCGGCCAGCTGGATGGGGGTGAGGTAGTCGTCGCGGCCGGTCAGCAGGAAGCCGCGCTGGGCGGTTTCAGCATCGGTCAGCAGCTCGCGAAGGCGCAGGCCGTCGTTGCGGGCCACGTGTCGGGCCTGGCTCTGCCGAAGGGCTTCGTCGGCGCTCCAGAACGCGGCTTCGCTGACGCCCATCACCGCAGCTGCGGCCAGGGCGGCGAAGGCCACGGCCAGGCCACGGTTGCGGCTGGCACCCTCCAGCCAGGGATCGAACCGGCTCAGCACAGTCAAAGCGATGCTGCCGCTGGACCAGCCAGTTCGGCGCAGTAGCTGATGAGGTCGTCGAGTTCGCGGCTCTTGTCGAACACGCGCTCGGCCCCGAGGCTGGCGCAACGGCGCCGCATTTCCTCGGTGGCGTAATTGGTCAGCACGACGCGCCTGGCGCGGACGCCGAGTTGCTGGGCGGCCTGCAGCACGCCCAGCCCCGTGCCCGAGCGCAGGAACACGTCGACGATGAACAGGTCGGCGGTGGCATCGGGGTCGCGCTTCATCCAGCGCACCGCGCCGGCTTCATCGGCGACCGAACCCACCACTTCCACCTGGGCCACCTCTTCGAGCGTCGCGATGAGGTTCTCAAGGATCACCGGACTGTCTTCGACGATGAAGGCTTTGAGTGCAGGCATGACCCGAGGGCTGCGGTGGGATTCAGGGAGGCTCAAGTATGGCCCGCTTCGACCTCGCGCCGGCAGTGCCGGCGGCTTGTCGCGTTGTAGGACTAGTCCTATAGCGGGACTCAGGAACCTTGGCGGACGGCGATGTCGTTCTTCACGGCCTTCACGCCCGAAGTCTCGCGGGCGAGCTTCTCGGCCATGGCGCGCTCTTCGGCTGACTTGGCAAAGCCCGACAGCTGCACCGTGCCCTTCAGCGTCTCGACGCTGATGGCCATGGCGCTGACGGTGGGGTCGGCGGCGAACTTGGCCTTGACGCGGGTGGTCACGGCGGTGTCGTCGACGTAGGCGCCGACGGTTTCCTGGTCACGGGTGACGGCACAGCCGGTGGTGGCAGCCAGGGTGGCGACGAGGGCGGTGGTGACGGCGGCGGTCAGGATGGACTTGTTGAACATTTGGCATCTCCTGTAGGTGGGCGGCTTCGAGAACCGCTGGCCTCACTATCGGGCCCGGCTACATGCGGTGACATAGTCCCGCGGCGCGGCGCCCTGTCGGACTGGACCGTCAGCGATGTAGGACGGCAGGCGCTGCCCGTGCGGCAGACGGGCTGCTACTCTGAGAACAAGTTCCACGCCAGAGTTCCCCCACCATGATCAGAATCGGCATCGTCGACGACCACGCCATCGTCCGCACCGGGCTGCGCCAGTACCTGTCCGATCACGTGGACCTGCGCGTGACCGGGGAAGGCGCCAGCGGCCATGACGCGCTCGAGATGGCCCGGGGCGGCGAGGTGGACGTGCTGCTGCTGGACATCTCCATGCCCGATCAAAGCGGTGTGGATGCGCTGGCCGCGATCAAGGCGCGCTTCCCCGAACTGCCGGTGCTCATCCTGAGCGGCTTTCCGGAGGCGCACTACGCGACGACGCTGCTGCGCCAAGGCGCCAGCGGCTACCTGAACAAGGAATGTGATCCTGAGGAGATCGCCAATGCGATCCGGCAGGTGTCGCGCGGCCGGCGCTACATCAGCGCCGCGGTCGCCGAGCAGCTGGCCGACAGCGTGGTGGGCAATGCCGGCTCACCCGGCGCTCAGGACAAGCCCTTGCACGAGGCGCTGTCTGAACGGGAGTTCCAGGTCTTCCTGCGCCTGGCCAAGGGAGAAACGGTGGGCCATATCGCCGAGGCGCTCTTCCTGAGCGTCAAGACGGTCAGCACCTACCGCACGCGCGTGCTGGAGAAGCTCAAGCTGCAGACCAACAGTGATCTGACCTACTACGCGCTGAAGAACGGCCTGATTCAGTAACCCGTCGGCGCGAGCTCGTCGCCCAGGGTCCAGGGCAGGGCCGATTCGTAGCCCAGCTCCGCTTCGGGCAGTGAGGGCACCACGATGATGCGTGCCGGCGGCGCGGGCATCATCCACTGCGCCGCGGGCAGGGCAATCGCTTCAAGGGCGGAAGGATGGGGCAGGTGGGCGTCGAGGGTCATGTCGTGCTCCGGCGAGTGATGGGCACAGCATCCGTGACAGGCTTGGCGCCGCGTATCGGTTGGGGGCGCGCGGGCGTGTCGGAGACCACTGACAAAGCCGTCAGCCCGGCCACAATGCTGGCGTGAAGTTCATCGCCTCTGTCTGCCTCCTGCTGGCCCTGGGTGCCGGCGCGCAAGCCTGCGAGGTGCGGGCCCGCTGGAACGACGACCCGCCGTACTCGATGCGGCTGGCCGACGGCCGGCTGTCGGGGCTGAACGTGGAGATGGTCGAGCTGGTGCTCGGCCGCATGGGCTGCCGCGTGCAGTGGGTGGAGCTGCCCTGGGCCCGCGCGCTGGTGGAGCTGGAAGCCGGCCGACTGGACGTGCTGCCCGGCGGATTCCGCCGCCCGGAGCGCGAGGGGTATGCGTATTTCGTCGCCCAGCATGAGTTGTCTCGCAACCGGCTGTACGTGCGGGCCGCGGACCGTGCGCGCGTCGGTGCGGCCACCCGGCTGGCCGAGGTGCCGGGCCTGCGCCTGGGGGTGCAGATCGGCGTGGTCTACGGCCCCGAGTACGCTGAGCTGGTGTCGCAGCCGGCCTTCCGCACCCGGCTGACGCAGGCCACCACGCGCCGCAGCCTGTGGCAGATGCTGGAACTCGGGCGGGTCGATGGCGTGCTGTCCAGCGAGGCCTCGGCGCGGTGGGAGCTGGCCCAGGAAGGGCTGCACCAGCGCATCGTGGCGACGGACGTCGTGCTGTCCAACGAACCGGCCTACGTGCTCGTCAGCAAGCACTCGCGTGATGCCGCGTGGGCCCAGCGCTACCAGGACGCCAGTGCCGCGCTGAAGGCGGAGGGCACCACGGCCCGGGTCGTGCGCAAGTACTTCGGCGATTGAGGCTGCAGGGCGCCTCAGCCTGCCAGGGCGTCGGCCAGCAGGCGGGCCGACTGGGGCACCGGCTGGGTACCAAGCAGGCGGCCGTCGCCGTTGAAGCGGGTCGCGATGAAGGCGTCGGCGGCCGCCTCGGAGGCCTCCTCGCGCATCAGCACCGCCTGCGCACACAGCACCAGCCCCTGGGCCACGCGGCGCGCCTGCGACTCCAGCGCGGCGGGGTCCCCCGTCAGCAGGCGCTGCAGGTGGGTGGCTTCGGCCCGCACCGGCGCATCGGGGCTGGCGGCAAAACCGGCGAGCAGGTCCAGCGCCACGTCAGGCTCGCGGGCGACGGCGCGCAGCACGTCCAGGGCCATGACGTTGCCCGAGCCCTCCCAGATCGAGTTCACGGGGGCCTCGCGGTACAGCCGCGCCAGCACGCCGTCCTCCACGTAGCCATTGCCACCGAGCAGCTCCATGGCCTCGCCGGTGCATTCGATGGCCCGCTTGCACACCCAGAGCTTGGCAGCCGGCGTCATCAGCCGCTGCCAGGCGGCCTCGCCCTGCTCGAAGCCGCGGGCCAGGCGCAGCATCAGGCGCATCGCGGCCTCGCTCTCCAACGCCAGGTCGGCCAGCACCGTCTGCATCAGGGGCTGTTCAGCCAGTGCCCGGCCGAAGGCGTGGCGCTCGCGCGCGTTGTGCAGGGCCTGCACCAGACCGGCACGCAGCAGCGCCGCGCTGCCGATCACGCAGTTCAGCCGGGTGTAGCCGGCCATCTCGATCAGCGTCGGAATGCCGCGACCTTCGTCGCCCACGCGGCGCGCCCAGGCGCCGTGGAACTCCACCTCGCTGCTGCAGTTGCTGCGGTTGCCGAGCTTGTCCTTCAGGCGCAGCACCTGGATGGCATTGCGCGCGCCGTCGGGCGTGTAGCGCGGCAGCCAGAAGCAGGTGGGGCCGGCCTCGGTGCGGGCCAGCACCAGGTGGGCATCGCTGCTGGGCGCCGAGAAGAACCACTTGTGCCCGGTGATGGCGTAGCTGCCGTCGGCCTGCGCGGTGGCGTGGGTGGTCACCCGGCGCAGGTCGGAGCCGCCTTGCTTTTCGGTCATGCCCATGCCGACCCAGATCGACGCCTTGTTGGCCAGTGGTGCCTCGCGCGGGTCATGCACGCGGCTGAAGAACTGTTCGCGCAGCGGTGCAAACAGCTCGGGCTGGCGGGCCAGCACGGGAATGGCGGCCTGCGTCATGGTCGCCGGGCAGAGCGATCCGGCTTCCACCTGGCCATGCAGGTAGCAGCCGGCGGCGAAGGCCGTCCAGCGGCCGGCGGTGTCGGTGGCGAACACGTCGCCGACCAGCCCTTGGCGGCGGTACAGGGCCAGCAGCGCGTGCCAGCTGGGGTGAAAGTCGATCAGGTCGATGCGACGCCCGCGCGCGTCGAGCTGTCGCAACTGCGGGCCGTGGCGGTTGGCATCGCGCGCCCACTGGGCGGTGTCAGGGCTGCCGAGTTCGGCACCATAGCGGGTAAGCGGCTCAACAGCCTGAGGCGCCGCCTGGCGAAGCGCGGCCAGCAGCGCAGGGTCGGTGGCCAGCAGGTTGTGACCGACCCACTCGTCGACGAGGTTGTCCGCGGTGGCCATCAGTCGCTCACGCCCGGCTCGGCCTTGAGCTGGTTGCCGCCGGCGCGGCGGGCTTCGTAGAGCGCGGTCTCGGCGCGGCGCTGCAGGTCGGCGATGCCTCGGTCGCCCGGGCGCAGCTTGGCCCAGCCGGCGCTGAAGGCCAGGCTCAGGCCCAGCTCCGCCGGCGCGCGCTCGGCCACGGCGGCGCGCAGTCGCTGGTCCAGGGCCTGCGGGCCTTCGGGCAGGCAGCGGGCCATCAACACGCCGAACTGGTGTTCACCCAGCCGGCCGGCCAGATCGCCCAGCCGCATCTGTGCCTGCACGCAGCTGCCGAACAGGGCCAGGGTGCGGTCAGCGAAATCGATGTCGTGTTCGGCCTGCAGGGTGCCGAAGTCATCCAGCGTCACCACCACCAGCGCCAGGGGCTCCTGGTAGCGGCGCGCCATGGAGATGAGGTCCACCGAGCGACGGCCGAAGGCGGCGGCGTCGATCAGGCCGGTCAGGCCGTCGGTCTGGGTGAGGCGGGCGAGCTCCGCCTCGATCTGGCCGCGCCAGGCCAGCAACAACATGGGCAGCGCCAGCAGCAAGGCCAGCTGGCCAGCCAGGGCCAGCAGCAGGTCAGGCGAGGCCGAGGGCGAGCCGAACTCGGTGACGACCGCGCGGCTGAGCACGGCCACCAGCAGCGGCAGCACCGCGGCCAGGCCCAGCAGCCGCCAGCGCCGGCTGTTCAGGCCTTGGACGACGTTGCTGCGGCCGGGCAGCGTCAAGGCCACGCCGAGCCATGCGAGCTGCGCGCCGAGGCCGAGGTCCGCGAGGGTCTGGGCTTCGTGGGGCGCCTCGGCCAGCAGCAGCTGCCCCACCGCCAGCAGCACCGGTGCGGCGGCCATGGCCCAGCGGCCAGGGCGGGGCTGCAGCCACAGGCACAAGGCCCACCACAGCGCCGACAGACCGGCACTCACGGCGGCCACGCCGAGGGCGTGGACCCACGGCGGCGAGCCCAGGCGCGCCACGAGCGACGGGCTGGCCAGCGCCAGGCCCACCGCCAGGGCCAGCATGCCAGCCTGGGCCCAGCGGCCACCGGCGTTGTCGCCGCGCCAGCCGACCAGCGTGATCAGCACCAGCGCGGCCACCAGCGCCTGCATCGGCAGCAGGGCGAACAGCGCGCTGGTGAAGCTCATTTCTTGACGGGGATGGGCTGGGCGCGGTCCACCGGCACGGCGGTCACGCTGTTCTGCGGCGAGCCATCGATCAGGCGGTCGGAGTAGGTCAGGTAGACCAGGGTGTTGCGGGTCGGATCGACCATGCGCACGATACGCAGCCGCTTGAACACCAGCGAGATGCGTTCGCTGAACACCTCTTCCTGGCGCGGCAACGGCTGGGCGATGGTGATGGGGCCGACCTGGCGGCAGGCAATGGAGGCTTCGGACTTGTCCTCCGCCAGCCCGATGGCGCCTTTGATGCCGCCGGTCTTGGCGCGCGACACGAAGCAGGTGACGCCCTGCACCTTGGGGTCGTCATAGGCATCGACCACGATCTTGTGATCGGGGCCGATCAGCTTGAAAGCGGTGTCCACCGAACCGATGGGCTCGGCATGGGCCAGCGAGGCGGCGGCCAGCAGGAGGGTGAGGGCGGCGTGCTTCATCGGGTCAGTCTAGGGCCTGTTAACGCCAAGGCAATGGGTCGCGAAGGCCCTAAAGCCAACAGGCGCCGGCCGGGCTGGGCACCGGCGTGTGGCGGCCAGTGAAGCGCGGGCTCTCCGGGCGGCCGAGGTCGAAATGGCTGAGGTGGTCGCTGCGCTGGTTGCACACGTAGAGGTGGCGGCCCGCCCGGCAGGCGCTGCGGGGCGTGCTGCCGTGCACCCAGTGGTGGTCCAGCACCCGCGGGCGTCGTGGCTGGGCCAGGCTCAGCACGGCCAGGCTGTCGTGCAGGCGGTTGAAGGCGTACAGATGCCGCCCGCCCGGCGCCACCAGCAGGCCCGAGGCGTAGCTGGTGCCGGCAAAACCCGTGGGCAGTACCGAGGTCTCGTCCAGCAGGCGTGGGCCGTCGGCCGTCAGCTCGACGGTGGACAGGGTGGAGGAGGTCTCCTGCAGCACGTAGAGCCAGCGCGGGTCCTGCGGGTGGGCCACGAAATGCCGCGGGCCCGAGCCTGGGCTGAGGGCGAGCTCGTGGGCGGCGGTGGTGGGGGCGCCGGCCTGCAGAGGCCAGGCGAGCAGCACGTCGCGGCCGAGGTCCGTGCCGAGCAGCCAGCGGCCGTCGGCGCTGGCCTCGATCATGTGCGCATGCGGCCCGTCGTGGCCGCTGTTGGCCTGGCTGCCGGGCGGGCCGCTCTGAGGCCGCGTCGGCCCGGGACGGCAGTCGGCGCTGGCGCAACTGGGCCAGCTCTCGGGCGGCCCCAGCCGGCCGTCGGCCAGGCGGGGCAAGGCCGCAAAGCGGCCGTCGCCGTAGTTGGCCACCCACAGGCTGCCCGCGCCGGGGCTCAGGTGGGCGGGGCCTTTGCCGCCGCTGGGCTGGCGCTGCAGCAGCGTCAGTTGGCCTGCGTGGTCCTGCTGGTAGACGGCCACCTGGTCCGCCCCCTCTTCGGCGGCGTAGACATGGCGGCCCTCGGCAGCCAGCCAGCTCGGGCTGTGGGCGTTGGACGTGATGCCGATCGGCCGCAGGCTGCCGTCCGCTGCCATGCTGAAGCTGTACAGCCCCTGGCCCAGCGGTGCATACGTGCCCACGTGAAGAAAGCGGGGGCTGGGGGCGGTGGCGTGAGCGGTGAGTGGCATCAGGGCGAGCGGGGTCAGGCGAAGGAGCTGTCGGCGCTTCATGAGAACTGCGTGGTGAGGGCGTCCACCACCCGGTCCTGTTCGTCGACCACGGCCAGCCAGGCCCATTTGTCGAAGGTGGTGCAGGGATGGGCGGGGCCCAGGGCGACGCGGTCACCCACGGCGGGGCCTGGCGTGACGGCCGGGTCCCAGCGCAGGTAGGCGTGCTGGTCGTTCATCCCGGTGACTTGCCAGCCCGCCGGTGCGGCCTGGCGCTGGCCGGCGTGCGCATGCCAGACGGGCAGGGGCCAGCCCTGATCGAAGCCGGCATCGCGCCGGCCGGCATTCAGCAGGGCCAGACCCGGCTCGGGGCAGGACAGCACCAGCGTCCAGACCTCCAGCGCCGGTTGCAGGCTGGGCGAGGACAGCGGCGTGCCCAGGCGCTCGTCCATGGTCTGCATGTAGCGGCCGTAGTGGGTGTGGTCATGGCAGATGTAGCAGCCCGAGCGCAGCAGGCCCAGGCGCTCGGGTCGGGCGCCGAGCACGGGCGCGACCAGGTCGAACAACGCCGAGCCGCCGCCGCTGAGCCACACCGGCCGGGCCTCCGGCTCGATCAGGCCCTCGGCCTCGAAGTCGGCCAGCAGGGTGTCGATGCGCTGCTGCCAGTGCTGCATCAGCGCCCGGTCGGGCGCGCTCTCGCCCTGCACCTGCAGGCCCTCGTAAAAGCCAATGCCGCGCAGGCGCAGCGCAGGGTGGCCGCGCAGCGCCCGCGCCAGCGTCAGGGCCGGGGCGTGCTCGCGCAGCCCGCAGCGCGTGGTGCCCAGCTCCAGCAGCACGTCCAGCTGCGCCTCGCCCGCGCCCAGGCGCGGCCAGAGCGTGGTGATCAGGTCGAGCTGGGCCGTGGAATCGATGAAGAAGGCCAGCTCGACACCCGGATAGCGCCGCCGCAGCGCCAACAGTTCAGCCAGGTCCGCCGCGCCGACGATGCCATTGGCGATGAGCGCGCGTCGCACGCCGGCGGCCAGGCCCAGGCGCAGCTGGTGGACGTTCGCAAACGTCAGGCCCCAGGCGCCGGCCGCGAGCTGGCGACGGAACAGCTGCGGGCTCATGGTGGTCTTGCCATGCGGGGCCAACTGCACGCCGTGCCGTGCAGCGAAGTCCTGCATCCACGCGATGTTGTGGGCCAGCGCCTGCTGGCGCACCACGGCCAGCGGGAAGGCGAGCTCGTCGCCCAGCAGATGCCAGCCGCGCGAAGCCACTTCGTCCAGCGGCAGCGGCGGCTGCAGCGCCGGAAAGCCTTTCAGCCAGGGCCCCAGCCAGCCGGGGCGCGGAATGTCGTCGTCAGGTGCCATGGCGGGATCATCGGCGAACCACCTGCAGCGCCGCAGGTCGCACCGTCACCGTGATGTCGGCAGCTGCCGGCAGCGGCTCGCCATCGACCGCGAGGGGCAGCGCGCCCACGGCGCGCAGGCGCAGCCGCTGGAAGGCCGACAGCGTCACGCGCGGGTGACGCAGATGCTGGCCGGCCAGCAGCAGCGGCATCATGCCCAGCGCGCCGAGCCGGCCGAAGGCGCCGACCCGCAGCAGGGCCAGCGCGCCGTCGTCGATGCGCGCGCCAGGCGCTGCCGGCATGCCGCTGCCGTAGGTTGGTGTGTTCAGGCTGGAAGCGAAGAGCAGCGGGCCGTCGTGCAGCAGCCTGCCATCGGCTTCGACCTGCAGCGGGTAGACCTGCAGCCGTGCAACCTCGCGCAGCGTGGCCCACAGGTAGCGCGGCTGGCCACGCAGCCATTTGGGCGCGGCCAGCGCCCGTAGCGCGATGGCGGCATCGAAGCCGGCCGTGAGGCTGGACATGAAGAGTCGGGCCTCGGTGTGTTCGGTGCCGATCTCGCCCACGTCCATTGTCGAAGCGGGCGCCCGCAGGGCATGGGCCAGGGCGTCCTGCCAGCCGAGCCGGGCCAGGCCCAGCGCGCGGGCAAGGTCGTTGCCGGTGCCGCCGGGTAACAGGGCGAGCTGCAGCCGCCGGGCGACGAGTGTGGGCAGCAGCTGGTGCACCGTGCCGTCGCCCCCGGCCACCAGCACGCGGCTGCCTTCGGGCAGGGCCTGCAGGCGCTGGCGGGCGTTGTCGACGTTGTCCGGCAGCACCTGCGGCACCTGGGGCAGGGCCTCGCGCAGCGGGGCGGCAAGGGCGGCGCAGCGGCCGTTGGCGGCATGCGGGTTCAGCAGGCAGAGCGCCGGTTCAGGCACCAGGGCAGGGACGGTCACGCCCGCATTGAAGCGGCCCGCGCCGCGGCGCGCCATCGGCGCAGACCCTGCCGCGCAGACGCTGTCGGCTGCCTACACTGCCCGGCAGACAACGCCGTCATTCCATGCCCGTGCTCTGCGCATGACGCTCCACATTCCCACGCTGGTGCTCATCCTGGTGGTGGGGTTCGGCCTGCTCACGCTGCAGCTGTGGATGGCCGGCCGCGGGGCGTTGGGCCGGGGCGAGCTGCAGCAGCTCAGCTGGGCGGCCCTGGCCTTCAGCCTGGGTTTTGGCTGCTTCGCGCTGCGCGAGCGCCTGCCGGCGCCGGCCGTGTTGTTGTCGGGCAACTGGCTGGTGATCGGTGGCCTGGCCGGCGTGGCCGGGGCGGTGTCGCGGCATCTGCTCAACCGGGGTCTGCCCGGCTGGTATCACGCGCTGGCCTTAGCCGGGCTGCTCATCACGCCGCTGGTGCTGGACGTGGCCACGCCGGTGCGGGCGGGCGCGATGTCCGGCGTGATGGCGGTATTGCTGCTGCCGCCCACGGTGGCTGCGCTGCGCCTGGGCTGGCGCGGCGAGCTGAGCTTCCGGGTGGTGGCGAGCATGCTGGTGCTGGCGAGCGCCGCGCTGTGGTTGCGCGTGGGGCTGGCGGTGTGCTGGGCGCAGGTGGCGCCGCAGGCGCAGGAGCCCTGGCGCACCTGGAGCAGCCTGATCTACATGGGCGCCTTCATGGCGGTGCTGGCGGCGGGCTTTGGCCTGATCCTGGCCGCCTTCGAGCGCATGGCCAGCCAGATGCGCCAGCTCGCCAGCGTCGACGGGCTGACGGGGGCGTGCAACCACAACACCACGGTGTCGCTGCTGGCGCATGCGATGGAACGCGCGCGCCGCGAGGGCCAGCCGGTGTCCTTCGTGATGCTGGATCTGGATCACTTCAAGCTCGTCAACGACCGCCACGGCCATGCGGTGGGTGACCAGGTGCTCAAGGCCGTGGCCGCCTGCACCCGTGCGCGGCTGCGGGGCTCCGATGTGCTGGGCCGGCTGGGCGGCGAGGAGTTCGGCCTGGTGCTGCCGGCCACGGGGTTGAGTGGCGCGCGTCATCTGGCGGACCAGGTGCGGCTGGCGGTCGAGGCGCTGGAGCTGCAGGGCGACGGCGGCCGGCCGCTGCGCGTGACGCTGTCGGCCGGCGTGGCCGAGGCCGCTGCCGGCGACACGCCCGAGACGCTCATGCACCTGGCCGACAAGGCCCTCTACCAGGCCAAGCAGCAGGGCCGCAACCGCGTGGTGGTGGCGGACGACTGGATGCGCAATTCGACGTTGCAGTCTGTCGCCGGGAGCGAGGCGCCCGCGCCGGGCGGCTAGTGTGGTTTCCCGCAGATACGTGCACCAAATGAAATCGATGGCTTCGAGCCCAGAGCAAGGCGCAAACCGCAGCGATACCCGGCGGTATCGCGAGGATTTGCAACGCCGCCATGGGGTTGAAGACGCGATTTCATGTGCTCGTATCTGCGGGACACCACACTAGCAGCGCTCGTACTTCCAGTGCCGCGGCTTGCCCTCGGCCAGCCACTGCACGGCCTGGGCGATGCGGCGAGCGCGGGTGTCGCTCTGCTTGGCTTCGAGCACCCATTCGAGGTAGTCGCGCTGCTTGCTGGGCGGGAAGGCGTCGTAGTGCCGCCGCGCGGCGCTCACGTCGGCGAGGGCCGCCGCGAAGTCGTCGGGCATGGTGAGTTGCGGGCGCGGCGCCCGGCCGGGCTTGGTGGCGCGCGGTGCACCGGCACGCAACACCGCGGCCGCGTCGCGGATCTGGCGGCGCAATGCAGCGCGGGTGGGCAGGTCGGCCAGGGTCGTGATGCGGCCAAAGTCGCCCATGGCACCCGGCTGGCCTTCGGGACCGCCTTCGCGCGCCCAGAAACTGAAGGCGCAGTGCGCCTTGAAGGCCGACATGCCGCACAGCAACTTGTCGTCGAGCATGAAGTGCGGCCGGCTCCACTTGAGGGTCTCCACCACCTCGGGGCAAGCGGCGTGCACGTCCTCGCGCAGCCGCTCGAGGATGGGCCGGGCGAAATCGGGTGCAGCAGCCAGATAGGCGTCGATGCGGGGGTCGAGCACTGCCATCACAGGAGCATAGACTTTCGGCCCCTGACGGCCCTCCGGACTGACCCTTGCGATTCCTCCTGCCCCTGCTGCTGGCTGCCACCTTGAGCCCGGCCCCGAGCTGGGCCCAGTTGCCCGCGCTGACGCTGGAGCAGCTGCCGCGCCCCACCATGCCGCCCGGGGAGAAGGGGCCGGTGGTGCCGGCGCAGGTGGAGCGCTGGCGCGAGGAGGCCAAGGCGCTGGAGTACGGCGACGGCGTGCCGCGCAATGAGGTGGCCGCCGCCAAGCTGTATTGCCGCGCGGCGCGCTATGGCGACGCCGAGGCCCAGTACAACCTGGGCTGGATGCTCACCAACGCCCGCGGCATCCAGCGCAACGACGCCGAAGCCGCCCACCTGTTCGCCGCCGCGGCGGAGCAGGGCATGGCCCAGGCGCAGAACATGCTGGACAAGATGGGCGGCACGCCGCTGGGCGACCCGCCGCCCTGCCTGCGGCCCCCCGAGACCGACCCGCCAGTCGCGCTGGCGCCGCCGCCTGCGGCACGCGCCGGGGGCAAGGCGGCCTCGCCGGTGTCGCTGTGGAACGCGCTGCCCTTGCCGGCGCAGGCGCCGCCCGCCATCGTCAACTACGTGAAGGTGCTCGCACCTGAGTACCAGCTGGCACCGGCCCTGGTGCTGGCGGTGATGGCCGCGGAGTCCAACTTCGACCCGCTGGCCGAGTCGCCCAAGAAGGCGCAGGGCTTGATGCAGCTGCTGCCCGAGACGGCGCTTCGCTTCAAGGCCACCAAGTTGCGCGACCCGGCGCAGAACATCCGCGCCGGCATGGCCTACCTGCGCTGGCTGCTGGCCTATTTCGAAGGTGACGTCATGATGGCCTTGGCCGGCTACAACGCGGGCGAAAAGGCCGTCGACCGATACCTCGGCGTGCCGCCGTATGCCGAGACCCGGCTGTATGTGCGCAAGATCATGGCCTCGGTGGGCGGCCAGCGCCTGCATCCTTTCGACCCATCTGTGACGCCACCGTCACCGATGGTGCAGCGGGTCAAGCTCGCCATGCAGACGCTCCAGACCCGTTGAAGCCGGGCCCGGTGTGAGATTCGTCATGCGCGGGCGTGACCGCGTCGTCGGGGTGTCGCGTTGTGCAGGCATCGTGTCGGCCTGACCCTCCTTCACCGCAGATGCAAACCCTGCAAGTCGACACGCTGCTCAGCGTCTACCAGCTCGTCACGGCGATGCTGGCGCTGGCCACGCTCGGCGGTGCCTGGCATCTGAAGTCGGAGCGGGCCCTGTGGCTCTGGGCGGGCGCCTTCGGGGCTTCGGCATTGACGCAGACCGTGCGGGCGCTGGCTTTTGCCGTCGAGGCCCCGCGTGCCTGGTATGCCGTCGGGCATCTCGGGGGGCTGATCAGCGCGCTGCTGGTGATGTTGGGTCTGCGTGTATTCCTGGGGCAGCGGCTGCGCTGCCGCGGGCCGGTGGCGTTCACAGCGTTGGTGGCCGTTGCCGCGCTGGTACTGGCCGCAGCGACCGGTCACCTGTGGGCCTCGCTGTCCCTCACGCTGCTGGCCAGCGCCCTGCTGACCGCGCCGGCCATGCGCGCCGCCCAGCAGGCCTGGCGGGCACAGCCGGGCTTCCCGATGCTGCTGATGGCCACGGCGCTGGCGGTGAGCGCGGGCGTGGAGCTGGCCCGCGCCTGCGTCATGCTGCCGTGGGTGGTGCCCGACCGGGCGCTGGCGACCCAGTACAACGCCTGGGGCCTGCTGGCCACCATCGGCCTGGTCATCGCGCAGGGGTTGGCGATGCTGTTGTTGCTGCAGGACCGCGCGCTGCGGCGGATCGAGCAGCTCATCGAAGTCGACGTGCTGACCGGCCTGCTGAACCGCCGCGGCTTCGACGAGCGGCTGCGCCGGCTGCTGCAGCGTGGCGCCGAGCAGCCGCCGGTGCTGGCGCTGCTGGACGTGGACCATTTCAAGCGCATCAACGACACCCACGGGCATGCGGTCGGTGATGCGGTGCTCAGCGGCATCGGCGAACGGCTGCGCGAGACGCTGCGACCGTTCGACCTGGCCGTGCGGCTGGGTGGTGAAGAGTTCGCCGTGATCTGGGCCCAGGCCGAACCGGGTGACGAGGCGCGTCTGGGCGAGCGCCTGCGAGAGGCCGTTGGCACCGCCGCCTTCCCGACGGCAGCCGGGCCGCTGGCCGTGACGGTCAGCGTCGGCGTGGCCCGCGCGCGCGGCGCCAACGAGGCGCCCGAGGCGGTGTTCAGCCGGGCCGACGCCGCGCTCTACGACGCCAAGCGCGCCGGTCGCGACCGGGTGCAGCTGGCAGCCTGAGCCCGCGGCGGCGCGCGCTTCAGCTGACCTTCACGTCCTGCCAGGTCTTGCCGAGGTCGGCGCTCGTCCACACGCCGGCGCCGTTGGCTGCTTGGGCGAGCAGACGGGTCGGGCTTGTCTGCATGACACGGGTGGTGGTGACATCGGCGCCCGCGGGCCAGGTGGCCGCCGCCCAGGTGCTGCCCATGTCAGTGCTCACCTGTACGGCGGTGACGTTGCGTGCCCACAGCGCGCCCTGCTCCAGCTGGAGGAACTCGGTGTAGCCCGCCGGCAGCACCAAGGGCTGCCAGGTGCGACCGTAGTCCAGGCTGCGCAGGAGCTGGGTGTCTTCCACCCGCGAAGCGATCAGCCAGCCCAGTGACGGCACGCCGCTGATGGCAGTGAAACCCTGCACGCTGGCCGGCGCATCCCATTCGGTCCAGGTGGTGCCGCCATCCTGGGTCAGGTGCAGGCGCCAATCGACCGGAGCAACCGGCGGCGCATACGAGCCTTTGTGCGAGAAGCTCGTCACCAACAGCAAGGACGGGTTGGGCGAGCCCAGCAGCATGCCCGCGCGCGAGTCGTCCAGGGCCAGCCGGGTGTCCCAGGTCCGGCCCGAATTCTGCGAACGCAGGATGGCACCGTAGGGCAACAAGCCGAAGTTCGTGCCCCTCAGTGCCTTGGCCGAGCACCAGCGGGCACCGACCGAGAGGCATTCACCGAAGGCTTCAGGAGCGGATGCCCAGTTCATCCCGCCGTCGAGCGACTGGAAGCGTGAGTAGAACGTGGTCATGCCGCCGAAAGAGGTCGCCCATGTCACGGTCAGGGTGTTGCCATCATCACTGCTGAGCGCGAACGTGGCCGGCGCGCCCGCGGGCACGGTGCGCTTGACCCAGCCGGTGCCGTTCGCCGTGCCGCGCCAGAGCGCCGGCTGATCGCCATCCCGGCCGGCCAGCCAGAGGGTGTCGGTGCCCGCCGAAAAGACGTTGTCGATCCGGCCGATGGTCGGGCTGGAAACAGCCGCCCAGGTGTCGCCACCGGTGGCGGACTTCCATAGCTTGCCGTCTTCAGAGACGCCCCAGATCACGGCCAGACTGCCGGCATAGGGCGGCAGCAGGCGCAGCAATCTTTGCGGTGGCGGCGGAGGAGGGGGCGGTGTCGGGGTGGGCGCGGGCGCTGGGGAAGGCCCGGATCCTCCGCCACCGCAAGCGGCCAACACACCCAGCGACGCCAAAAAGGCGCGACGTGACTCTTTCATTGGACTCCCTGTCGGGCGTTTTCGTGCCCGTTGTCAGGAGGTTAGCAGCGTCGCCCGATCGGTCGTGTGACCGCGTGTTTCGTCACATGCTGCGCCGGTACTGACCGCCCACCTCGAACAGCGCGCTGGTGATCTGGCCGAGCGAGCACACCCGCACCGCGTCCATCAGCACCTCGAACACGTTGCGGTTCTCGATGACGGCCTGCTGCAGGCGGGCCAGCAGGGCCGGAGCCTCGGCGGCGTGGCGGGCCTGGAAGTCGGCCAGGCGGCTCAGCTGAGATTGCTTCTCTTCTTCGGTCGAACGGGCCAGTTCGATGTGCTCCGGCACCGGGTCGCCCTTGGGATTGCGGAAGGTGTTGACGCCGATGATGGGGTACTCGCCCGTGTGCTTGAGCATCTCGTAGTGCAGGCTCTCCTCCTGGATGCGCCCGCGCTGGTAGCCGGTTTCCATGGCGCCCAGCACGCCGCCGCGCTCGCTGATGCGCTCGAACTCGGCCAGCACGGCTTCCTCCACCAGCTCGGTCAGCTCGTCGATGATGAAAGCGCCCTGGCTCGGGTTCTCGTTCTTGGCCAGGCCCCACTCGCGGTTGATGATGAGCTGGATGGCCATCGCGCGGCGCACGCTGTCTTCGGTCGGCGTCGTGATCGCCTCGTCGAAGGCGTTGGTGTGCAGGCTGTTGCAGTTGTCGTAGATGGCAATCAGGGCCTGCAGGGTGGTGCGGATGTCGTTGAAGGCAATCTCCTGCGCATGCAGGCTGCGGCCCGAGGTCTGCACGTGGTACTTCAGCTTCTGGCTGCGCTCATTGGCGCCGTAGCGGTCGCGCATGGCGACGGCCCAAATGCGGCGCGCGACGCGGCCCAGCACGGTGTACTCGGGGTCCATGCCGTTGCTGAAGAAGAAGGACAGGTTTGGCGCGAAGTCGTCGATGTGCATGCCGCGCGCAAGATAGGCCTCCACGAACGTGAACCCGTTGGAGAGGGTGAGCGCCAGCTGGCTGATCGGGTTGGCCCCGGCCTCGGCGATGTGATAGCCCGAGATGCTCACCGAGTAGAAGTTGCGCACGTTGTGGTGCACGAAGTACTCGGCGATGTCGCCCATCACCTTCAGCGAGAACTCGGTCGAGAAGATGCAGGTGTTCTGGCCCTGGTCCTCCTTCAGGATGTCGGCCTGCACCGTGCCGCGCACATTGGCCAGCACCCAGTCCTTGATCTTGGCGGCTTCGTCGGCGGTGGGGTCGCGGCCGTTGTCGCGGCGGAACTTGTCGAGGTTCTGGTCGATGGCGGTGTTCATGAACATCGCCAGGATGGTGGGCGCGGGGCCGTTGATGGTCATCGAGACCGACGTGCTCGGGTTGCACAGGTCGAAGCCGTCGTACAGCACCTTCATGTCGTCCAGCGTGGCGATGCTCACGCCGGAGTTGCCCACCTTGCCGTAGATGTCCGGCCGCGGTGCGGGGTCGGCGCCGTAGAGCGTGACCGAGTCGAAGGCGGTGGACAGGCGCTTGGCCGGCATGCCTTCGCTCACCAGCTTGAAGCGCCGGTTGGTGCGGAAGGCGTCGCCCTCGCCGGCGAACATGCGGGTCGGGTCCTCGCCCTCGCGCTTGAAGGCGAACACGCCGGCCGTGTACGGGAAGCTGCCCGGCACGTTTTCCAGCATCAGCCACTTCAGCAGCTCGCCATGGCACTCGTAGGTGGGCAGCACGACCTTGCGGATCTTGGTGCCGGACAGGCTCTGCGTGACGAGGGACGTGCGGATTTCCTTGTCGCGGATCTTCACGACGTACTCGTCGCCCGCGTAGGCCTTGACCATGTCGGGCCACTGCCCCAGCAGCTGGCGGGCATCGCCGTCGAGCTTGGCGCGGCGCTGCTCGGCCAGGTCGGCCAGCGCGGTGCGGGCGCCTTGCTTGTCGGGGTTGGCCGCTTGCAGCATCGCGCGGCTGGCTTCGAGCTGCTGCACCTCGCGGGCGAGCGCAGCCTGGCGGCGCGCGCGGGCCTTGTAGCTGCGCACGGTCTCGCTGATGTCGGCGAGGTAGCGCACGCGGCCCGGCGGCACGATGGGCGTCTGGTGCGTGCTGTGGCGGGTGGCCACGCGGGGCAGCCGGCCCTCACCGAGCTTCAGGCCGAGGGCGCCCAGGCGCTCGCGCAGGGCCTGGTAGAGCGCGGTCACGCCGTCGTCGTTGAAGCGGCTGGCCATGGTGCCGAACACCGGCATGGTGTCGGGCGACTGGCCGAAAGCCTCTCGGTTGCGCTGCACCTGCTTGGCCACGTCGCGCAGCGCGTCGAGCGCGCCCTTGCGGTCGAACTTGTTGATGGCAACGAACTCGGCGAAGTCGAGCATGTCGATCTTCTCGAGCTGGCTGGCGGCGCCGAACTCGGGCGTCATCACGTACATGGGCACGTCCACCAGCGGCACGATGGCCGCGTCGCCCTGGCCGATGCCGGAGGTCTCGACGATGACGAGGTCAAAGCCCGCCACCTTGGCCGCGGCGATGACGTCCGGCAGGGCCGGCGAGATCTCGCTGCCGAAGTCGCGCGTGGCCAGCGAGCGCATGAACACGCGCGCACCGCTGCTCCAGGGGCTGATGGCATTCATGCGGATGCGGTCGCCGAGCAGCGCGCCGCCGCTCTTGCGGCGCGAGGGGTCGATGGAGATCAGGGCCACGCGCAGGGCGTCGCCCTGGTCCAGGCGCAGGCGGCGGATGAGTTCGTCCGTGAGGCTCGATTTGCCGGCGCCGCCGGTGCCGGTGATGCCGAGCACGGGGGTCTTGATGCCTTGGGCCTGGGCGCGCAGCGCGTCGACGATGGCCGGCGCGGCCTTGCCGTTCTCCAGTGCGGTGAGCAGTTGGGCCAGCGCGCGCCAGGCGCCTTCGCTGTGGCCGGTGATGGCGCCGAGGTCCTGGGGCGCGTAGGCGCTGAAGTCCTGGTCGGCCTTCATGACCATCTCGCCGATCATGCCCTGCAGGCCCATGCGCTGGCCGTCCTCGGGGCTGAAGATGCGCACGCCGTGCTCGGCGAGCTCGCGGATCTCCGCCGGCACGATGACGCCGCCGCCGCCGCCGAACACCTGGATGTGCTCGCCGCCTCGCTCCTTCAGCAGCTGCACCATGTACTTGAAGTACTCGACATGGCCGCCCTGGTAGGAGCTGATGGCGATGCCCTGGGCGTCTTCCTGCAGGGCGGCGGTGACGACTTCGTCCACCGAGCGGTTGTGCCCGAGGTGGATCACCTCCGCGCCCATGTTCTGGAGGATGCGCCGCATGATGTTGATCGCGGCGTCATGCCCGTCAAACAGGCTGGCGGCGGTGACGAAACGGACCTTGTGGGTCGGGCGGTATTCGGCAAGCGCCTTGTAGTCGGCGGCGAGGTCGGTCATGGCTTGTCTCCTGGCTCGGGCGCAATTCTAGGTCGCCAATTGACGTTAACGTCAATTCAAGGTCTCGCGGCCTGCCGCGATGATGCGCACATCGCGCTACCCGGCGCCCCAACGTTCCGACTGCATGATCACTCCTGCCTCGACGGCGCCCGAACTCGGCACCGAACTGACCCTGCGCGGCATCGTGCTGGGCATCCTGATCACCGGCGTGTTCACCGCCGCCAATGTCTATTTCGGCCTGAAGGCGGGCCTGACGTTTGCGACCTCCATCCCGGCGGCCGTCATCGCGATGGCCCTCCTGCGCCGTGCGGCGGGCAACTCGATCGGCGAAACCAACATCGTGCAGACCATTGCGTCGTCTGCCGGCACGCTGTCGTCCATCATCTTCGTGCTGCCCGGCCTGGTGATGATCGGGTGGTGGACGGGCTTTCCGTACTGGATGTCGATGACGCTGTGCGCGCTGGGCGGTGTGCTGGGCGTCATGTATTCCATCCCCCTGCGCCGAGCGCTGGTGACCAACTCGCCGCTGCCCTACCCCGAGGGCGTGGCCTGCGCCGAGGTGCTGAAGGTGGGGCACGCCAGCGGCAGCGGCGAGGCCAACCGGCAGGGCTTGGCGGCGATCATCGTCGGCAGCCTGGTGTCGGCGGGCTTTGCCGTCATCGTGGCCACGCAGGTGTTTGCGGCCAACCTGGCGCAGTACTTCCGCCTGCCGGGCAGCGACAAGGGACCAGGCGGCGCCACGGGTTATGACCTCAACTTCAGCTTCGCCCTGCTGGCGGTGGGCCACCTGGTCGGGCTGTGGGTCGGCATCGCCATCCTCGTGGGCGCCTGCATCGCCTGGCTGGGCGGCGTGCCATGGCTGACGCAGGGCCTGGAGGGCGTGCCCGAAGCGGTCGCGATGGCGGCCTGGAGCAAGAAGGTGCGCTTCATCGGCGCCGGCTGCATCGCGGTGGCCGCGATCTGGACGCTCGTCAAGCTGGCTAAGCCCGTGGTCGCCGGCTTGCACGGTGCCGCCATGTCGGCCCGTGTGCGCAAGGCCGGCAAGGCCGACACGCTGCCCCGCACCGAGCAGGACATCCCGATCGGCACGGTCGGCCTCATCACGCTGGCCTGCATGCTGCCGATCGGCGTCATGCTGTCGCAGTTCGCGACCTCCGCCGGCCTGGGCGACCAATTGGGCCTGCTGGTGGTGGGCGGCGTGGTCTACGTGGTGCTGATGAGCTTCTTCGTGGCGGCGGTGTGCGGCTACATGGCCGGCCTGATCGGTTCGTCGAACAGCCCGCTGTCGGGGGTGGGCATCCTGGTCGTGATCGGGGTGTCGCTGCTGCTGGCGCTGCTCGTGAAGCCGCTGTTGCCGCCGAGCACCGGGCAGGCGCTGGTGGCCTTCGCGCTGTTCGTGACGGCGGTCGTGTTCGCCGTGGCCACCATTTCCAACGACAACCTGCAGGATCTCAAGACCGGCCAGCTCGTGGACGCCACGCCGTGGCGCCAGCAGCTGGCCCTCATCATCGGCGTGGTAGCCGGTGCGCTTGTCATCCCGCCGGTGCTGGACCTGCTGAACAAGGCCTACGGGTTCGCCGGCGCGCCCGGCGCCGATCCCAAGACCGCCCTCGCCGCACCGCAGGCGGCGTTGATCTCTGCGCTGGCCAAGGGCGTCATCCAGGGCGACCTGGCCTGGCACCTCATCGGCATCGGCGCGCTGGTGGGCGTGGCCTGCATCGTGGCCGACGAGGTCATCAAGCGCGGTTCGGGCGGCCGTGCGCATCTCGCGCCGCTGGCCGTGGGCCTGGGCATCTACCTGCCGCTGAACAGCACGCTGACCATCGTCGTCGGTGCGATCGCCGGCTGGTGGTTCGAGCGCCGGGCCGAGCGCCAGCACAACCCCGAGGCCACCAAGCAACTCGGCGTGCTCATGGCCTCGGGTCTGATCGTCGGCGAGAGCCTGCTGGGCGTGATCCTGGCGGCCGTCGTCGTGTTCTCCGGCAACGGCGCGCCGTTGGCGCTGGTGGGTGAGAGCTTCGCCACCGCGGGCCAGGTGCTGGGCACGCTGGCCTTTGGTGGTATCGGCCTCGGGCTGTACGCCTGGCTGCTCAGGACTTCGCGGGGCTAGGCTCCTGGTCGAGCATGCCCCAGCGGCTCATGGCGTCCAGCAGCAGCTGGCTCTCGGCCTCGTGCAGATGCTGGTCGGCGTGCGCGACCCGCAGCCCCAGGCGCAGCGCGCTCATGCGCAGCTCGGGGTCCTGCACCTCGTCGAACAGCGTGCCCAGGGTTTCGCTGTCGAGGCGGATGATGCCGTCCCAGTGCAGCGGGTCGGCCATCATCAGGTCCTCGCAGAGCCCATGCAGCACGCCGCGCATCACGGCGCCTGGGGCGCCGGTGGCTTCCGCGCCGGCGGCCTCCAGGGCTTCGAGCTCCACCTTGGACACATGCCCATCGGCCAGGGCCGCCAGGGCCAGCAGCCGGTTGACGGCTTCGGGGCTGTTCACGGCATAGCTGCGCATGGCGGCCTCCTTCAGTCGTCAGAGCTGGCGAAGCCGAACAGGCTCAGCAGGCTCGTGAACAGGTTGAAGATGGACACGAATAGGCTGACGGTGGCCAGCACGTAGTTCGTCTCGCCGCCGTTCACAATCTGCTGGGTCTCATACATGATGAGGCCGGCCGACAGCAGAGCGACCACGGCCGAGACCGTCAGCGCCAGCGCGGGGATCTGGAAGAACACCGCCGCCAGGCCGGCCAGCAGGGCCACGATCATGCCGGCGAACAGGAAGCCACCCATCCACGACAGGTCACGCTTGGTGGTCGTCGCGTAGGCCGACAGCGCCAGGAAGACCGCGCCGGTCGCGCCCAGGGCCAGCATCACGGCCTGGCCACCGGAGGGCAGCGCCAGGGTGCGCGTGAGCAGCGGGCCGAGGGTCCAGCCCATGAAGCCGGTCAGCGCGAAGACGAGGCCCACGGCGGCGCCGCGGTTCTGCAGTTTGTGGATGCCGAACAGCAGGCCGAAGTAGACGACCAGAGTCAAGATCAGCCCGGGCGCCGGCAGGCTGAAGGCCACGGCGGCGCCGGCGACGGCAGCGCTGAACAGCAGCGTCATCGACAGCAGCGCGTAGGTGTTGCGCAGCACGCGGTGCGCGGTGCCGCGGTCGACGGCGCCGTAGGGCATCGTGAGGGCGACGGTGCGGGGTTGGTGTTGCATGGCGGCTCTCCTTGGAGGGTCGATTGGGGCCGCCAGGGTAGGATGCGGTGGGATCAGAAAAAAGCAGAAAATCAGGAAGAGACGCTTCCGTATTCCCTGAGGTAACAACCATGAGCCTGAGCTTCAGCTATCGCCATCTGTACTACTTCTGGGCCGTGGCCAAGGAGGGCGGGCTCACGCGGGCGGCCGAGAAGCTTGGCCTGTCGGTGCAGACGGTGTCGACGCAGGTGCGCGAGTTGGAGCAGGCGCTGGGCGCCGCGTTGCTCAAGCCCTCCGGCCGCAGCCTGGTGCTGACCGAGGCGGGCCTCGCCGCGCTGGAGCAGGCCGAGCAGATCTTCCAGATCGGCGAGACCCTGCCCGAGCGCGTGCGGGATGCCGCCACCTCGCCCGCGGTGCGCCTGGCCGTGGGCATCTCCGACGGCCTGCCCAAGCTCGTCGCCCAGCGGCTGCTCGCGCCGGTGCTGGACACACCGCAGCTGCGCCTGCTGTGCCACGAGGACGAGTTCGACGACCTGCTCGGGGACTTGGCGCTGCACCGGCTGGATGTCGTGCTGGCCGACCGCCCGGCGCCGGCCAACCCCAACCTGCGCGTGTACAGCCACTCGCTGGGCAGCTCGCCAGTGGCCTGGTATGCCCACGAGCGCTGGGCCGCGACGGCGCGGCGCAACTTCCCCGCATCGCTCGCTGACGTGCCCCTGCTGCTGCCCACCTCGCATGCCGCGCTGCGCCCGCGGCTGGACCATTGGCTGGCCGACCAGGGCGTGCGCCCGCGCGTGGCCGGCGAGTTCGAGGACAGCGCGCTGCTGGCCACCTTCGGCAGCGAAGGCCTGGGCGTGTTCCCGGCGGCCACCGCCGTGGATGACGCGCTGACCGGGCGTTATGGCCTCGTGAACGTCGGCCTGGCCGAGGGCGTGGCCGAACAGTTCTTCGCCGTGGGTACCGACAAGAAGATCAGCCACCCGCTGGTACGCCGCCTGCTGCCGCAGGCCGCCGCCTGAGGCGTCAGGCGAGCCGGAAGGCCGACACCACCTCGGCCAGGCGCTGGGCCTGCTCGCGCATCGACTGCGCTGCCGCGGCGGACTCCTCCACCAGCGCCGCGTTCTGTTGCGTCATCTGGTCGAGCTGCGTGACGGCCTGGTTGACCTGCTGGATGCCGTCGCGCTGCTCGCCCGACGCGGCGGCGATCTCGCCGATCAGGTCCGACACGCGGCTCACGCTGCCGACGATCTCCTGCATCGCGCGCCCGGTCTCGCCCACCAGCTCCGCGCCTTGCTCCACGTTGCCGACCGAGGTGCCGATCAGGGACTTGATCTCCTTGGCTGCCTCGGCGCTGCGTTGGGCCAGGGCGCGCACTTCGCTGGCCACCACCGCGAAGCCGCGGCCTTGCTCCCCGGCGCGCGCGGCCTCGACGGCAGCATTCAGCGCCAGGATGTTGGTCTGGAAGGCAATGCCGTCGATGACGCCGATGATGTCGCCGATACGGCGCGAACTGTCAGTGATCTGCTGCATGCTGCTCGTCACCTGAGCCACCACCTGGCCGCCGCGTTGCGCCGCCTCGGCGGCTGACGTAGCGAGCTGGTTGGCCTGGCGGGCGGTGTCGGCGCTCTGGCCGACGGCGCCGCTCATCTCCTCCATCGAGCTGGCGGTCTGCTGCAGGTTGGACGCCGCCTGCTCGGTGCGGGCCGAGAGGTCGTGGTTGCCCTGCGCGATCTCGCCGGCAGCGGTGGTGATGGACTCCACCGCGCCGCGCACCTGCTCGATGGTGCTTCGCAGCGCCTCGACCATGGCCTGCATCTGGCCCATCAGGCTGTCGCTGCGGGCGGTGTTGAGCCGCAGGCTCAGGTCACCGCGGGCGACGTCCTGCATGGCGGCCATGGCCACGCTGGGTTCACCGCCGAGCTGGCGGAGCACGCTGCGGGCAATCGCCAGCCCCAGCATCACCGTCACGGCCAGAACCGCCGCGCCCGCGGCAATCTGCTTGAGCGCTGCGCGCCAGACCAGCGCATTGACGTCGTCCAGGTACAGGCCCGAGCCGACCATCCAGTTCCAGCCCGGGATCTGCACCAGGTACTGCAGCTTGGGCACGGGGTCTTTGCCGCCCGGGCGGGGGAAATGCGTGTCGACGAAGGCGCGGCCGGTGCCGGAGGCGCGCAGGTTGGAGGCCATGTCCACGATGGTCTTGCGGCCGTTGCCGTCGACGATCTTGTCGGCCATGTTCTTGCCCGCCCATTCCGGCTTGATGGGGTGCATGACGCCGACGCCGTCCAGCGTCCAGGCGTAGAAGTATTCGGTCTTGCCGTCGCTGCCGCCGAAGCGCGCCGAGCCGATGGCGTCGCGGGCCGCCGCCTGCGCGGCTTCCTCGCTGAGCTTGCCCGAGGCCGCCGCCGCCTGCAGTTGCAGCACCTGGTTGGCGACCGAATGCACCGCCGTCTGCAGTACCTCGCGCCGGCTGGCCATGATGTCGTCATGGGCCTGCATGGCATTGATGGCCACCAGGATGACGACGCCTGCGATGGCTGTACCCAGCAGCAGCAGGATGCGGCGCTGGAAACTCATCTGGTTCAGCATATGGACTCCTCGATGGGTGGACGTGGCTGTTGCTACAGTTGACGTTTACGTCAATCAGAATCCCCCGGCGGTCCTGTTGTAACCGTGCCGTAACCGGGTGGGAAGGAGATATTTCATGAACCTGCCCGGCCTCAACTTCCAATTGGGCGAAGACATCGATGCGCTGCGCGACGCGGTGCGCGCCTTCGCAGACGAGGAAATCGCCCCCCGCGCCGCCGAAATCGACCGCAGCGACCAGTTCCCGATGGACCTGTGGCGCAAGATGGGTGAGCTGGGCGTGCTCGGCATCACGGTGCCCGAGGAATACGGCGGCGCCAACATGGGCTACCTCGCCCACATGGTGGCCATGGAGGAGATCAGCCGCGGCAGCGCCTCGGTGGGCCTGTCCTATGGCGCACACAGCAACCTGTGCGTGAACCAGATCAAGCGCAACGGCAACGCCGCGCAGAAGGCCAAGTACCTGCCCAAGCTGATCAGCGGCGAGCACGTCGGCGCGCTGGCCATGAGCGAGCCGGGCGCGGGCTCCGACGTCATCAGCATGAAGCTCAAGGCTGAAGACAAGGGCGGCTTCTACCTGCTCAACGGCAGCAAGATGTGGATCACCAACGGCCCGGATGCCGACACGCTGGTGGTCTACGCCAAGACCGAGCCGGAGCTGGGCGCGCGCGGCGTCACGGCCTTCCTGATCGAGAAGGGCATGAAGGGCTTTTCCATCGCCCAGAAGCTCGACAAGCTCGGCATGCGCGGCTCGCACACCGGCGAGCTGGTGTTCCAGAACGTCGAGGTGCCGGCCGAGAACGTGCTGGGCGCGGTCAATGGCGGCGCCAAGGTGCTCATGTCAGGCCTGGACTACGAACGCGCCGTGCTGTCCGGCGGGCCGCTGGGCATCATGCAGTCGGTGATGGACAACATCATTCCCTACATCCACGACCGCAAGCAGTTCGGCCAGAGCATCGGCGAGTTCCAGCTCATCCAGGGCAAGGTGGCCGACATGTACACCGTGTTGCAGGCCGCGCGCAGCTTCGCCTACACCGTGGCCAAGAACCTGGACCTGCTCGGCGCCGAGCACGTGCGCCAGGTGCGCAAGGACTGCGCCAGCGTCATCCTGTGGACGGCCGAGAAGGCCACCTGGATGGCGGGCGAAGGCATCCAGATCTTCGGCGGCAATGGCTACATCAACGAGTACCCGCTGGGGCGCCTGTGGCGCGATGCCAAGCTCTACGAGATCGGCGCGGGCACGAGCGAGATCCGCCGGATGCTGATCGGCCGGGAGCTCTTTGCGGAGACGATGTAACCCCGGGCTGGGACAATGCCGGCATGACCGACGCGAACGACCAACTGCAGGATCTGCTGAACAACAACAAGCGCTGGGCGGCGGAGACGGAGAGCCGCGAGCCGGGCTTCTTCTCGCGCCTGCTCAAGCAGCAGACCCCGCAGTACCTGTGGATCGGCTGCGCCGACAGCCGCGTGCCCGCCAACGAGCTGGTCGACCTGCTGCCGGGCGAGCTGTTCGTGCACCGCAACGTGGCCAACGTGGTGGTGCATTCGGACCTGAACTGCCTGTCCGTCATGCAGTTCGCGGTGGACCACCTCAAGGTGCGCCACATCATCGTCGTCGGCCACAGCAACTGCGGTGGCGTGAAGGCAGCGCTCTACGACACCCGCGTGGGCCTGGTGGAGAACTGGATCCGCCACGTGCAGGACGTGCGCCACATGCACCGTGAGTGGCTGGACACCGTGCCCGAGGCCCGGCGGGTGGATGCGCTGTGCGAACTCAACGTGCTGGAGCAGGCCCGCAACGCCTGCCACACCACCGTCGTGCGCGATGCCTGGGCGCGTGGCCAGGAGATCGTCGTGCACGGCTGGGTCTATGGCCTGCACAACGGCCTGCTGGAAGACCTGGCCGTCACGGCGGCGAGCGCGGCCGATGTGGACCCGGCCTA
Source organism: Roseateles puraquae (assembly GCF_002205845.1). Lineage (GTDB taxonomy): Bacteria > Pseudomonadota > Gammaproteobacteria > Burkholderiales > Burkholderiaceae_C > Pelomonas > Pelomonas puraquae. Next base: position 78,999 of record NZ_NISI01000012.1, read on the forward strand.
CCGCCAGGCGCTGGCCGCCGTGAAGCAGCGCTACGCCGCCGGCTGAGCGCCTTCGGGCCATGTTCCCGACCCAGCTGACCGACACCCGGGCGTTCGACATCGCCCAGGCGCTGCTTGGCGGCTTCGACGACCACTACCGCCGCTTTCGCGCGGTGTCAGCCCAGGCGCAGGCCCGTTTCGAGCGCGGCGACTGGGCGGGCCAGCAGCGGGCGCAGGCGCTGCGCATCGAGTTCTACGACGCCCGCGTGGCCGAGACGACCGCGCTGCTGCAGGCGCGCTTCGCGGCTGCCACGCTGCCGATGGACGTCTGGCAGCAGGTCAAGCTGCACTACATCGGGCTGCTGACCAACCATCACCAGCCCGAGCTCGCCGAGACCTTCTTCAACTCGGTGTGCACGCGCATCCTGCACCACGCCTACTTCCACAACGATTTCATCTTCGTGCGACCGGCCATCTCGACCGAGTACATCGAGAACGACGAGCCCGCCGCCCGCCCGACCTACCGGGCCTACTACCCGACGCCGGCCACGCTGCGCGACACCATCGCGCGCGTGGTCACCAACTTCCAGCTCGACGGCGAGTTCGTCGACCTGCATCGCGACGCCGGCCGCGTGCTCGACGCCGTCACGCGCCAGCTGGGCGACTTCCGCTGGCGCGCCAACTTCCAGCTGCAGGTGCTCTCCAGCCTGTTCTTCCGCAACAAGGGTGCCTACGTGGTGGGCAAGATCATCAACGGCTTCACCGAGACGCCGTTCGCCCTGCCCATCCTGCGCCGTGACAGCGATGGCCGCTTCTTCATCGATGCGGCCCTGTTCGGCGAGGACGACCTGCTGATGCTGTTCAGCTTCGCCCGCGCCTACTTCCTGGTCGACATGCAGGTGCCCAGCGCCTACGTGCAATTCCTGCGCAGCATGATGCCGCGCAAGCCACGCTCCGAGATCTACGCCGCGCTGGGCCTGCAGAAGCAGGGCAAGAGCCTGTTCTACCGAGACTTCCTCGCGCACCTGCGCCACAGCTCCGACCGCTTCCGCATCGCGCCGGGCATCAAGGGCATGGTGATGCTGGTGTTCGACCTGCCGAGCTTTCCCTTCGTGTTCAAGGTCATCAAGGACTTCTACCCCGCGGCCAAGGACACCAGCCGCGAGCAGATCCAGCGCAAATACCGGCTGGTCAAGGCGCACGACCGCGTCGGCCGCATGGCCGACACGCTGGAATACACCCGCGTGGCCTTCCCGCGCCACCGGTTCGAGGAGGCGCTGCTGGCCGAGCTGCGCCACTTCTGCCCGAGCGTCCTCGAGGAGAACGGCGACGACCTGGTGCTGCGCCATGTCTACATCGAGCGGCGCATGGTGCCGCTCAATCTCTACCTGCAGGACGCGACGCCCGAGCAGCGCGAGCGCGCGGTGGTGGAGTACGGCCAGGCCATCAAGGATCTGGTGGCGGCCAACATCTTCCCGGGCGACATGCTCTGGAAGAACTTCGGCGTGACCCGCCACGGCAAGGTCGTGTTCTACGACTACGACGAGATCGAGTACCTCACCGACTGCCATTTCCGCCGCGTGCCGGCGCCGCGCAACGAGGAGGAGGAAATGTCTGGCGAGGTCTGGTGGCCGGTGGCGCCGCGCGATGTTTTTCCGGAGACCTTCGCCCCCTTCCTGCTTGGCGACCCGCGGGTGCGAGAGGTCTTCATGCGCCATCACGCCGACCTGCTGGATGCCGACTTCTGGAACGGCCAGAAGCAGCGCATCCAGGCCGGCCATGTGCACGACGTGTTTCCCTACGACCCGGCGCGGCGTTTCGGCTCGGCCTGAGGAGACGGCGTTTCGTCCGACAGACCTGACGCGCGCGGCTGCGAAGAATCACCCGGGTGACCTGCTTGCCCCTGGAGAGCCGCCCATGATCTTCGACGCCATCCGCGAGAGCCACGACCTGCAACGTGACCTGTGCCGCAAGCTCACCGTCTCGCGCGGCGACATGGCCGTGCGCCAGTTGCTGTTCCTGCAGCTCAAGGTCGAGCTCATGGCCCATGCGGCGGCCGAGGAGCGGCATCTGTACGTGCCGCTGCTGATGCAGGACGGAGGTCTTGATGCCTCGCGCCACGCCTTGCACGAGCACCATGAGGTCGACGAGCTGCTGGAGGAACTGTCGGTGCGCGACAAGCAGCAGGATGGTTGGATCGCCACCGCGAAGCAGCTCAGCTTCAAGGTGCGGCACCACCTGAAGGAAGAGGAATCCAAGTTCTTCCAGGTGGCCGGCCGCCTGCTGCCTGATGCCAAGAAGGCGCAGCTCGGCGCCCGTTACCGGCGCGAGATCGTGCGCATGCGCAAGCACTACGCGGCGCAGTACCAGACGGTGGTCGTGTCGCCGGCCACCGGGCTGGTGAAGCCTGCGCGGGCCGCTGCCGATCAGGCCGCCAAGCGCGGCAACGCGCAGGCGGGCGCGCGCCTGCGCGGCAAGAGCCAGCCCCGGCGCACGGCCTGAGGCCGGGCGCCCGCCCCGGTTGCAGCTCCGGGGCGATGGCGGTCAGGTACCGCGGGGGACGTTCAGGGCTTCACCACCTTGAACTCGCCGAAGGCCTTGAGCTGCTCGCCGATCTTGTCGGCGTCGCCCACCACCACCCAGCTCTGCTCGTCGGGGTTGAAGTACTTCTTGCCCATGGCCTGCACCTCGGCCGCGCTGACCTTCTGCAGCGCCGGCACGAACTTGCCGAGAAAGTCGGCCGGCAGGCCCACCAGCCAGTTGCCGGCGAGCTGCTGGCCCAGCGCCCCTTGCAGCTGTGTGCTGATCAGGTAGCTGCCGGCCATGTAGCGCTTGTTCATCGCCATCTCGGACTCGGGCACGGGCTCGGTGCCGATGCGACGGTACTCCTTGATGTACTCGGTCATGGCCGCACCGGTCACGTCGTTGCGCACGTCGGCGCCGCCGGTGATGGCCCCGCCCACGCGCCAGGACACGCCGCCCGCGCGGGCGCCGTAGGTGTAGCCCTTTTCCTCGCGCAAGTTGATGTTCACGCGGCTGGAGAAGCCCGTGCCGAGGATGGCGCTCGTCAGGCGCAGGGCCACCTGCTCGTCGCCGCTGGCCGGCATGCCGGGGCGACCCAGTCGCAGCGTGGCCTGTACGCTGCCCGGGCGTTCCAGCAGCAGGCGCTGCACCGGCATGGTGGCCGGCGGCGGCGTGAGCTCGGGCAACGGCTCGCCCGTAGCCTTCCAGTCACCGAACGCCTCGCGGGCGAGTTGGGTGGCGCGGGCGGCGTCGATACGGCCGGTGATGACGAGCAGCGCGCGGTCCGGGCGGAAGCGGCGCGCATGCTCGGCACGCAGGCCTTCGGCCGTGACGGCGGTGATGGCCGCTTCGGTCTCCTGCGTGCGGCCGTAGGCGTGGTCGCCGTAGATGGCGCCGTCCAGCGCCTTGGCGGCGCGGAAGGCGGGCTGGGCGCCGGCCGCCTTCAGGCCCTGCAGCGCATTGGCCTTGGCGAGTTGCACCTCGCCGTCCGGGAAGGCGGGGCGGCGAGCCACGTCGGCCAGCAGCTTCATCATGTCTGCAGCATGCGAGGCCAGCGCGTTGGCGCTGAGGCGGATGCCGTCGTTGCTGGCCGAGGCGCCCACGCCGCCGCCCATGGCCTGGGCGGCTTCGGCGATCTGGCGCGAGCTGCGCGAGGCCGTGCCTTCGGACAGCAGGCCGGCCAGCAGCTTGGCGCGGCCGGGGGCGTCGGGGGCATCCGCGCCCAGGCCGGCGCCGCGCACGGCGAGCACATAGTCCACCCGCGGAATGCCATTGCGCGGCACCACCCAGACCTGCAGCCCGTTGGGCAGGGTGGTCTGGGTGATCTTGGGCACGACCAGCGGCTTGTCCTTGCCGAAGGGCGGCAGCTCAGCGGGCAGATCGGGCGCCGCCTGGGCGGTGCTGGCGAGGGCGAGCGCAGCCGTCAGCGCGAGGCCGGCGCGGGTGATGGGGGAGAGACGGGTCTTCATCATCGGGGCCTCAGGGTTGGGATGCGGCCTTGGCCGCGGCGGGCGCGGCCAGCATGGCGGCGGGCTTGCGGTCGATGACCGAACGGTTGGCGCGGGTCAGGTAGGTGGCCGCCACGCGCTGCACGTCGGCCGAGGTCACGGCCTCGATCCAGCCAGGCACCTGGTTGACGACGTTGGCGTCGCCCCACAGGGTCTGCAGCTTCGCCAGGCGGTCGGCGCGCAGCAGGAACATCTCCTGCCCGTTGTACCAATCGGCCAGCAGCGCGGTCTTGAGGTTCTTCAGCGTGGCGTCGTCCACGCCTTCCTTCACGATGCGGGCCACCTCTTCGTCGATGCCGGCCAGCAGCGCGTCGGCCGTGGTGGTCGGCTTGTAGAGGGCGAACACGGTGAACAGCGTGGGGCCGTCGTACTCCCACACGCCGGTGAGGCCGTAGAGGGAGTTGACGTTCAGCGCCAGCTCGCGGCCCTTGACCAGGCCCTGGTAGAGCCGCGAGGCATCACCGCCGGCCAGCAACTGGCCCAGCACGGCGAACGGCGCCTGGTCACGGCTGCCGCGCTCGGGAATCTTCCAGGCCGCAGCCACAGCCGGCACCTGGGCCAGCTTGTCGGACTGCGTCAGCCGCCGCTCAGCGGTGTTCAGGCCTTCGCTGAAGTCGGTGGGCTTGGGTGTCGGCCGGGCCGGGATCTTGCCGAAGTACTTCTGCGCCAGCGCGAAGCCCTGGGCGGGCGTCACGTCGCCGGCAATGGCCAGCACGGCGTTGTTGGGGCCGTAGAAGTCGCGGTGGAAGGCGCGCACGTCATCCAGGTTGGCGTTCTCCAGGTCGACGAAGCTGCCGTAGCCGTCGTGGTTGTTCTCCCACTTGTCGAAGGCCAGGCCGCCGATGTCGATCCACATGAAGCCGCCATAGGGCTGGTTCTGCACGTTGACGCGGATCTCCTCCTTCACCACGTCCTGCTGGTTCTTCAGCGTGGCGGCGTTGAAGTCCAGCGTCGTCATGCGGTCGGCTTCCAGCCACAGCATGCTCTCCAAGGCTGAGGACGGCGCGGTCTCGATGTAGTTGGTGAAGTCGGGACGGGTGGAGCCGTTGTTGTTGCCGCCGCCCGAGGTGATGACCTTGTCGAACACGCCCTTGGGCGCCTTGGGGGTGCCCTGGAACATCAGGTGCTCGAACAGGTGGGCGAAGCCGGTGCGGTTGCGCGGCTCCAGCCGCATGCCGACCTTGTAGACCACGCTGATGCCCACGGTGGGGCTGCTCGGGTCGGGCGAGATGATCACGGTCAGCCCGTTGTCGAGCTTTTTCACGTGCACGGGGATCTGCCAGCGGTCGGCGGCAGCGGCGGCGGCTGGCGCGGCCAGGCTCGGGCCGCTGGTGAGTGCGAGGGCTGCGGCGCCAAGGGCGCCCAGCACGGCACGGCGGGTGGTCTGGATCATGGACTCTCCTGGTCGGAAACGGCCGCGAGTGTCGCGCGAGTCGCGCCGGGTGACGGCAGGCACACCGGGAAAACCCGTCGCGCCCGTCAGCCGCGACAATGCGCGGCTGTTGTCACCCCTGTACCGACCATGTCCGATACCCGCCCCGAACTGCCCGATCACCTCAGCGTGGACCCGCGCAGCCCGCACCATGTCGCCGCCGTCTTCGAGCATGACATCGGCATTCGCTTCAACGGCAAGGAGCGGTTCGACGTCGAGGAATACTGCATCAGCGAAGGCTGGATCAAGGTGCCCGCCGGCAAGACGCTGGACCGCAAGGGTCGGCCGCTGTGCATCAAGCTCAAAGGCCAGGTCGAGGCCTTCTACCGCTGACCCAGCGCATGCGCGGCCCTCGCTTGACCGTCCTGCTGCTGGCTGGGGCTGGAGCGCTGGCTGCGCCTCAGGCGCAGGCGGCAACGCCGCCGCCCACCGTGCGCTGGGTGCAGGCCACCAGCCTGATGCTGCGCGCGGAGCCTTCGGCCCAGGCGCGCATCCTGGAGCGGCTGCCGCAAGGCCATCGCGTGGACCTGTCCAGGCCGCCGGCCGCGGGCGCGGAGTGGTGCGAAGTTCAAGGCGCCGGCCCGCTGCGCTACACCGGCTACGTCGCCTGCCGCTACCTGAGCGAACAGCCGGTGGCGCCGCTCAAGGCGGGCGAAGGGGGCGTGCCGCCCGACCGCCGCTGGGTGACCGGCAGTCGTCTGCAGCTGCGCGCCGAGCCGCGCCCCGATGCGCCGGTGCTGGCCAGCCTCGCGCTCAACACGGCGGTGCGCCTGACCGGCCCGGAAGCGGCCGCGGGCTATTGCGCGGTGCAACTGATCGACGGGCCGGCCTTGTCCGGCTACACCGCCTGTCGGTATCTGGAGCGCTCCCCGGTCAACGCGCTGTCGCTGGCGATGCCGGTGCATGCCGACGGCAGCAGCAATCCCGACTTCAATCCGGCGCGGGCATTCTGGATCGCGCCCAGCTGGGAGCTGATGGCCTACTACGCGCGCGGCGTGGAGCAGCAGCGCGCGCAGTTGGGCGAGAAGGCGCCGCGTGGCCCTGACGAGCAGCTCGAGCGCATGAAGGCCCGGCTGTCCGGCGAGGTGGTCAGCGTGGACGACCCGCCGCGGGTCTGGCCCGAATGGGCTCGCCTGCTCAAGCCGCTGCCCGGCGACGGTGCGCCCTCCCTGGGCCTGGAGGGCTATGACCGTGATGGCGATGCGGCGCCGCGCACGCTCGCCCTGCTCAAGGCTCTGCCCGCGCTGCCCGAGGCTGCGCCATCTTGGTGGACGCGCGAGGACCAGCTCGCCGCGCCCGGCGAATCGATCGCCGCGCTGGCGGCCCGCTTCGGCGGCCAGGTGGTCGCGTTGCACGAGTCGCTGCAGCCCGGCTCGCCCAATCGCGGCGAGGTGGCCCCGGGCGCGCGCATCGACCGCCTGAGCCAGCCGCTGCGCCGCATCAGCCTGCTGGCCGACCAGACCGTGCGCGACGAGCGTGCCGCGCCCCAGCGCACCTACCGCGACTGGGACCCCACCTCCGATGTCAACTGCGACGGCTGGGTCGGCGGCTTCTCCTACGGCACGGCCGACCGCGCCACGCTGTTGCGCAACGGCATCGAGGCGCCGCCGGCCGGGCGGGTGCCGCTGCTGTTCCAGCTCTGGAGCAACCGGCCGCTGCCGGCCGGCCCGGCGCGCTGGACCCGCCAGGTGCTCAAGCTCGACCGTGGCCAGACCGGCTTTGTCAGCGGCGAATGGCGCACCGTCGACCTCGACAACGATGGCATCCCCGACCTGGCCTGGCTGCAGGCCACCGGCCGCGGCCCCGGGCATCTGGACGGGCCGCCGCCCCATGACGACCCCTGGTACCGCCTGCTGCTGGCCAATGTGGCGGGCCGCTGGCGGCTGCTGGAGGTCGACACCTTCGGCTACGGCTGCGGCTGCTGAGGCGCGCGCGCGGCCAGCCGCAGTCGCAGGCCGCCGGCTGGCCGCAGCGTGACCGCCATGCGCGGCTCGGGCGGGCTGGCCTCCACTGGGCTCAGGTGGAAGCGCTGCAGCACGAGCGCCGCAATCAGTGTCATCTCCAGCACCGCGAAATGCTGGCCCAGGCACACGCGCGGCCCCAGGCCGAAGGGGATGTAGGCGCCCCGCGGGATCTCGTGCGGCGCGCCGGGCAGGAAGCGCTCCGGCCGGAAGGCTTCGGCCTCGGGCCAGCAGCGCGGGTCGCGATGCAGCAGCCAGGGCGTCACCCGCACCAGGGTGCGCGCCGGCAGCTGCACGCCGCCGACGGTGATGTCCCGGGTCAGCCGCCGCGTCATGATGGCGGCCACCGGCGGGTACAGCCGCATCGCCTCCTTCAGCGTGGCCGACAAGTAGGGCAGCGCACCGGCATCGTCGGCCGTCGGCACCCGGCCGGCGAGCATCGCATCCACCTCGGCGCGCGCGCGGTCCTGCACCTCCGGGTGGGTGGCGAGCAGCCAGCTCCACCACAGCAGCGCCGTGGCGCTGGTCTCGTGCCCGGCCTGGAAGCTCACCATGCATTGGTCGTAGACCTCCTGCCGTGACAGGGCCTCGCCCGTGGTCTCGTCGCGCAGGGCCTTGAGCATGCCGAGGAGGTCGCTGCGCCCGTCGTCCGCATCGGCACGAGCGTTGATGTGGCTGGCCAGCAGTCCGTGCAGCAGGCGGCTCGCGCGGCGCTTGGCCGCCTTGCCGGGCAGGGGCAGCCAGTCGGGCAGCGTGACGGGCCAGAACATCTCGCCGAGCGCCGTCTCGCTGAGCACCTGCACCGCGTGCGCTGCCGCAGCGGTGTCCTGGCCGATGGGCGTGCTGAAGAGTGTGCGCGAGATCACGTCCATCGTCAGGTGGCTGTAGAGCGCGTCCATCGCCACCTCGCCCGGGCGCACACGCGCCAGGCCCTCCACGGCGGCCTGCGTCATCAGCGCGGCATAGCCCGCCACGCGCTTGGGCGTGAAGGCCGGCATCAGCATGCGGCGCTGCCGCTGCCAGGTGGCGCCCTCGGTGACCAGCACGGACTGCCCCATCAGGTCGGCAAACACCTCGGGCCCGCGCGCCCAGCGCACCAGGGCGTCGGCATGGTCCACCATCAAGGCACGCACCAGGGCCGGGTCGAACACATCCACCACGCGCTCGCGCAGGATGCGCTGCGCCGCCAGGTCGCCCAGGCGCTGCTGGGCACCGATGAAGCCGAGGTAGTCGCGCCGCATGTCGCGCAGCGCGGCCAGACCCCACCAGCGGGTGGGGTGGGCGGGGAGATCGTGCCAGGTCAGGGTCGTCATGGCGGCATGGTGCGAGGGGTGTCGCCTGCAGTCTTGAACGAATGCGACACTGCCCGCCATGGAGCCGTCCACACGTCTTTGGCTGCCGCCCCTGGCCCTGGCCGGTTGTGTGCGCGGCGTGATGCTGCGCGACACCCGCGGCCGCGCGCTGCCTGCCGAGCAACGTGACAACTACTTTCCAGCCACGCCGCTCGTGAGCCTGTTCTGGTGGGCCGAGGGCCGCAGCGAATGGTTGGCCACGCCCGGGTTCTCGCAGCCGCCGGCGGCGCCGGTGCACGCGCCGGTGTTGTTTGCCGGGCCGTTCACGCTGCCCAGCCACACCCGCAACCCGGGTGAGATCAGCGCCTTCAAGCTGCTGATGTTGCCTGACGCCTTCACGGCGCTGACCGGCGTGGCCCTGGACCGCCACGTGAACCAGATCCATGACGCCCTGGCGGTGCTGCCGCCCGACTGGCAGGGCTGGGCGGCGCAGATGTCTGCCGCGCCCGATGACGCGGCCCGACTGACGCTGCTGCAGGACTTCCTCGTGCCGCGCTGGCAGGCGCTCGGTACCCATCGGCCCGGCCACCGTTATGCCGCCTGGACCGAGGCGCTCGCGGTGCGCGCCGCCACCAGTGCCGCCGGGCGCAGCCTGCGGCAGCTGGAGCGCCGCATCAAGGCCTGGGCCGGCTTGCCGATGCGCGAGCTGCGGGCCGTGTCGCGCGCCGAGAGCGCCTTCTACGCCGTCGCTGCAGCTGAAGGAGATGGCGGGGTGAACTGGGCCGAGATCGCCGCTGGCCACGACTACGCCGACCAGAGCCACCTCTGCCGGGAAACCCGCCGTCTCACGGGCTTCAGCCCCGAGGACCTGCGCCGGCGCATCGCCACCGAAGAAGCCTTCTGGGCCTACCGCCTTTGGCGTGGTTGACGTAAACGTCAACCAAAACGAGCAGAATGGCGGGATTCGCTTCAACTCTGGAGACTGCCATGTCCGACCCCATCGTCATCGTTTCCGCCGCCCGCACGCCCATCGGCGGCCTGCTGGGTGACTTCGCCAGCCTCGCCGGCTGGGAGCTGGGCGCCATCGCCATCAAGGCGGCGGTCGAGCGTGCCGGCGTGCCGGGTGATGCTGTCGACGAAGTGCTGATGGGCAACTGCCTGATGGCCGGCCAGGGCCAGGCGCCCGCCCGCCAGGCCCTGCGCCGCGCCGGCCTGCCGGACTCGGCCGGAGCCGTCACCATGAGCAAGATGTGCGGCTCCGGCATGCGCACCATGATGTTCGCGCACGACATGCTGGCCGCGGGCAGCGCCGAGGTCATGGTGGCCGGCGGCATGGAGAGCATGACCAACGCGCCTCACCTCATGTTCGCCCGCAAGGGCATCAAGTACGGCGCCTCGGCCGTCTACGACCACATGGCCCTGGACGGCCTGGAAGACGCCTACGAGCGCGGCAAGGCCATGGGCGTGTTTGCCGAGCAGTGCGTGGCCAAGTACGCCTTCAGCCGCGAGGCCATGGACCAGTACGCCATCACCTCCACCCAGCGCGCCAAGGCCGCCAACGAAAGCGGCGCCTTCGACTGGGAGATGGCGCCGGTGACCCTGTCCGGCCCCAAGGGTGACACGGTCATCAAGTTCGACGAGCAGCCCTTCAAGGCCAAGCTCGACAAGATCCCCACGCTCAAGCCCGCGTTCAAGAAGGACGGCGCCATCACCGCCGCCACCTCCTCCAGCATCTCCGACGGTGCCGCCGCGCTGGTGCTGATGCGCGAGAGCACCGCCAAGGCCCGTGGCCTGGCGCCCATCGCCCGCATCGTCAGCCACGCGGTGCACGCGCAGGCGCCGGACTGGTTCACGACCGCCCCGGTGGGCGCCATCCAGAAGGCGCTGGCCAAGGCCGGCTGGCAGGCCGGTGACGTGGATCTGTGGGAGGTGAACGAAGCCTTCGCTGCCGTGACCATGGCCGCCATGGCCGAGTTCAAGCTGCCGCACGAGATCGTCAACGTCAACGGCGGCGCCGTCGCCCTGGGCCACCCGATCGGCGCCAGCGGTGCGCGCATCGTCGTCACGCTGCTGGGCGCGCTGAAGGCCCGCGGCCTCAAGAAGGGCCTGGCCGCGCTGTGCATCGGCGGTGGCGAGGCCACCGCGCTGGCCGTCGAGATGGTCTGACGTCATGGCACTCGGCACCCACGACCTGGCACTGTTCGCCGCGACGGTGTTCGTGCTGAGCGCCACGCCCGGCGTGGACATGGCCTACACCGTCGCCAGCACGCTGCGCGGCGGCTGGCGCCAGGGCGTGGCGGCGGCTGTCGGCATCATGGCTGGCTGCGTGCTGCACACCCTGGCCGCGGCCTTTGGCCTGGCCGCGCTGCTGGCCACCTCGGCTGAGGCCTTCACGGTGGTCAAGCTGGTGGGTGCCGCCTATCTGCTGTACGTCGCCTGGGGTATGGCGCGGGCCGGCCTGAAGCCGCCGTCCGCAGCGACCGAGGTCGTGGCGCCGCCGTCGCTGTGGCGCACGGCGCGGCAGGGCTTCTTCACCAATGCACTCAACCCCAAGGTGGCGCTGTTCTTCCTGGCGCTGCTGCCGCAGTTCATCGCGGCGGATGCGCCGGACAAGACGCTGGCCTTCCTCTTCCTCGGCGGCTGGTTCATCGTGCAGGGGCTGCTGTTCCTGCTGGGGCTGATCGCGCTGGTGACGCCGCTGCGCCGAGCCCGGTCGCGGCCCTGGTTGGGTCGCAGTCTCAACCTCGGAGGCGCTGGCCTCTTCACCGTGCTGGCTGCCAAGCTGGCCCTGAGCAAACCATGAATGTGCTGATCATTGGCGCCTCGCGCGGGCTGGGGCTGGAATTCGTGCGCCAGTACCGCGCGGCCGGGGCGGCCGTCACCGCCACCGCGCGGGACGACGCCGGGCGCGCCCGCATCACCGAACTCGGCGCCAAGCCGCTCACCCTGGATGTGGCCAGTGCCGCCAGCGTGTCGGGCCTGGCCTGGCAGATCGACGGCGAGGCCTTCGATGTGGTCGTCATCAATGCGGGCGTCTTCGGCCCGCGCGCGGCAGCGCTGGACGCGCCCACGCAGGACGACTTCGACACTGTCATGCGCACCAATGTGCTCGGCCCCATGCGTCTGCTGCCCCAGGTGGCCGAGGCGCTCGCGCCGGGCGCTCGGCTGGCCATCATCTCGTCGCGCATGGGTTCCATCGGCCTGCGCACCAACGGCAGCGGCTGGCTCTATCGGGCCTCCAAGGCGGCGGTCAATTCGGTGATGAAGGATGCGTCGCTGGCACTCGCCGGCAAGGCCACCGTCATCAGCTTCCACCCTGGCTGGGTGAGGACCGACATGGGCGGCTCGGGCGCGGACATCGACGCCCCCACCAGCATCGCCGGCATGCGCACCGTGCTGGCCAGCGTGAAGCCGGCGGACACCGGCAGCTTCTTCAATTACGACGGGCAGCGGCTGGACTTCTGACGCCTGCCCCCTTCTGTTACAGGACTTCTCCATGCTGTTGAGTGACGACCACCTCGCCGTCCAAGACGCCATCCGCGCCTACGTGCAAGCCGAAATCGCCCCTCGCGCCGCCGCCTGGGACAAGCAACACCACTTCCCCGCCGAGCAACTCAGGGGCTTGGCTGCCCTGGGCTGCTACGGCGTGGCCGTGCCCACCGAATGGGACGGCGCGGGCTTGGACTACCTGGCCCTGGCCGTTATCCTGGAAGAGATCGCGGCGGGTGATGGCGGCACCAGCACCGTGGTGAGCGTCAACAACTGCCCGGTCTGCTCCATCCTGATGGCCTTCGGCAACGACGACCAGAAAGAGCGCTTCCTCAAGCCCCTGGCGCGTGGCGACATGCTCGGCGCCTTCTGCCTGACCGAGCCGCATGTGGGCTCCGAGGCCGGCGGGCTGAAGACCACCGCCACGCGCGACGGTGACCACTATGTGCTCAACGGCGTCAAGCAGTTCATCACCAGTGGCAAGCACGGCGACGTGGCCATCGTGATGGCCGTCACCGATAAGGCGGCCGGCAAGAAGGGCATCAGCGCCTTCCTGGTGCCGACCACCACGCCGGGCTATGCCGTCGCGCGCGTCGAGGAGAAGCTCGGGCAGCACAGCAGCGACACCGCGCAGATCCTGTTCGAGAACTGCCGTGTGCCGGCGGCCAACCGCCTGGGCGAGGAGGGCCAGGGCCTGAAGATCGCGCTGTCGGGCCTGGAAGGCGGGCGCATCGGTATCGCGTCGCAGTCAGTCGGCATGGCGCGGGCGGCCTTCGAGGCCGCGCTGCGCTACAGCAAGGACCGCGTCACCTTCGGCCAGCCGATCTTCGAGCACCAGGCCGTGCAGTTCAAGCTGGCCGACATGGCCACCCAGATCGAGGCCGCACGCCAGCTCATCTGGCATGCCGCCGCGCTGAAAGACGCCGGCAAGCCCTGCCTGAAGGAGGCGGCCATGGCCAAGCTCTTCGCCAGCGAGATGGCCGAGCGGGTCTGCTCCGACGCCATCCAGATCCACGGCGGCTATGGCTACCTCGCGGACTTCCCGGTCGAGCGCATCTACCGTGACGTGCGGGTCTGCCAGATCTACGAAGGCACGAGCGAGGTGCAGAAGATCCTGATCGGGCGGGCGCTGGCCCAGGCCTGATCAGCGCAGGCGCGCGAACAGGTTGCGGGCGTCCACGCCCGCGTCGTCTTCGGGTACGCCATGGCGCTGGCACAGCGGGCGCTGCTTCACGGCCCGCGTCATCGCATGCATGGTGTGGGTGAAGCCGGCTGCCGTGAGCCCGGTGGCCGTTGTGCGGAAACCGCAGTGCCGCCAGAAGGCCAGCCCGCCCGTGTTGGTATCTGTCACGCTGAGGTACCACTGGCTGATGCCGGGCCACCGCCGGGCCTGCCGGCTGAGGCGCTCGACGATCTCGCAGCCCACGTGCTGCTTGCGCAGCGGTGCCGGCACCAGCAGTAGCAGCAGGGCAGCGGCATCAGCCGAGGGCATGTGCAGGGCGACCTGTGCCAGGCCCAGCGGGCGGTCGTGGTCGAAGGCGGCGAAGGTCAGCCGGTGCTCGGGTGCGCAGGCGCTCGGGAATCGACCCTCCAGCGGCTGCGCCATGTCGTTGGACGGCAGCCGGCCAAAGGCATCGACTTCGTACTCGGGAGCGGCCAGGAAGAGCTCCTGGGCGATCTCGCGATCACGGGGGTCTTCGAGATTGAGGCGGCGGAGGAACATAAGCAAACTGCAAGCTTTCTGACAGGTTCGAAGCATCGCTCAACTTCGTCAGAGTTTTGCTTCCGACTTGTAACGCCACGTTGCGTGGACATCACAACGTGCAAATGTCACTGTTCCGTCGCCGGTCAAGGGGGTGCGCGCCGCCCCTGCGCTAAATTGAGTTGGACAAAAGGAGGCCCGTCCCGATGTTCGCCAACCTCTCCATTGCCCAGCGCGTGGCGCTGTACCTCGGCCTGACCGTGGCCCTGCAAGTGCATGTCATCGTGGGGGTGCTGACCGGCATGTCGGCCGGGTGGCTGATCGGCGGCAGCCTGGTGCTGGGCGGGCTCATCGCCTTCATCTACATCGACGGCGCCAAGAGCACCGGCGACTTCCTGCGCGACCTGATGGGCGGTGCCTCGCGCATGAGCGACGGCGACCTGCGTGAAGACATCGTGCTGCGCGGCAATGCCAGCGCCCGTGCCGGCATGTCGATGATGCTCAAGCTGCAGACCACGCTGCGCGGCATGATGAGCACGCTGCGCGACGGCGCCGAGCAGGTCAACACGGCCGCCACCGAGATTGCGGCCGGCAACCTCGACCTCTCTCAGCGCACCGAGCAGGGCAGCGCCGACCTTCAGCAGGCAGCCAGCTCCATGCGGCAGATGACCGAGGCCGCCCGCCACAGCAGCGAAGCCATGGACGAGGCCAGCACGCTGGCCCAGACCACGTCCGCCCAGGCGCGCCAGAGCGGCGAGGTGGTGCTCAACGCCGTGACGGCCATGAACGGCGTGAGCCAAAGCAGCCGCAAGATTGCCGACATCATCGGCGTCATCGACGGCATCGCCTTCCAGACCAACATCCTGGCGCTGAACGCCGCCGTCGAGGCCGCCCGGGCGGGCGGGCAGGGGCGGGGCTTCGCGGTGGTGGCGTCCGAAGTGCGCTCGCTGGCGCAGCGCTCCGCCGGGGCCGCCAAGGAGATCAAGTCCTTGATCAGCGCCAGTGTCGAGCAGGTCGATGCCGGCTCACGCCTCGTCAACGACGCCGGCACGCAGATGCAGGACGTGGTGGCCAGCGTGGAGCGCGTGGCGTCGCTGATCAAGGACGCCACCGAGCTGGCCCGCACCCAGAGCGCCGGCCTGCGTGAGATTGCGGATTCGGTGGACCGACTCGATCAGTCCATGCAACAGAACGCCGCCCTGGTGGAAGAGGGCGCCGCGGCGGCCGAGAGCCTGAAGGCCCAGGCCAGCCGCCTGAACGAGTTGGTCGGGCGTTTCAAGACGCGCTGAGCGCGGCGGTCGGACGTCTCCGTTCAGGCTGCCAGCGTGCCGAAGGCGCGGTCCAGCACGTCGCTGGACGTCACCAGCGCGGCGCGCTCGGCGCGGTCCATGGCCGGTGCGGTCACCGCCACGGCGCCGGCCGCCCCCACCAGGGCCGGCAGCGACAGCGCAACCCCATCGTCCTGCACGCGGCACACCGGCAGCAATCGTCGCTCGTCATTCACGATGCAGCCCAACAGCTCGGCCGTCACCAGGCCGATGGCATGGTTGGTGGCGCCCTTGCGCTTGATGACCTCGTAGGCCGCGCGGCGCACCTCCTGCGCCAGCGTCGCCTCGTCCTGGGGCTGCCAGCCCGGCCAGTCGCGCAAGGGCACGCCGCCCACGCGGGCGCCTGACCACAGCGGCACCGAGGTGTCGCCATGCTCGCCCACCATCTGCACATGCACCGACTGCGTGGCCACGCCGAGCTTCACGGCCAGGCGCTGGCGCAGGCGGGCGGTGTCCAGCAGCGTGCCGGTGCCGATGACGCGCTCCGGCGGCAGGCCGCTGGCGCTGCGTACCACTCGCGTCAGCACGTCGACCGGGTTGGTCACGACGATCACGATGCCGCCGAACCCGGTCAGCGACCGGCCGACGCCCGCGGCGATGCGGGCGTTGTCGCGCAGCAGGTCCAGCCGGCTTTCGTCTGCCCGGCCGTTGCGGCCCGCGGCCAGCACGACGATGTCGGCCTCGCGCATCTGCGCCAGCGGCACCGCCTTGACCTCGCAGCGCGGGTAGAAGGCGGCGCCATCGGCCAGGTCCAGGGCTTCGCCCTCGGCCACGTCGATGCGCAGGTCGTGCAGCCAGAGCTCTCTGGCGTGGCCCGCCAGCAGGGTGGAAAAGGCGACGCTGGTGCCGACCCAGCCCGTGCCGATGATGCCGATGCGTGCTTTCATGCCCGAAGTATGGCCGGCGTGAAGCCCCCTCGGCGGCCTGCCGCTGTCGATTCGCGCCGCCTGCTTGCCATTCGTCGCCGGCCGCTGGGGCGGCTGCGTCGCGCTGCCTAGCATGGCCGCCATCCAGTCAGGAGAGGCGAACATGGTCAACGAGGTGTTGCAGGCGACCGGCCTGCGCAAGGTCTATGGTGAGCGGGTGGCGGTGCAGGACGTGAGCCTGTCGCTGCGCCCGGGCGAGGTGCTCGGCCTGCTCGGGCCCAATGGCGCGGGCAAGTCGACGACGGTGGGCATGATCTGCGGCCTGACCGTGCCGGACGCCGGCCGGGTGACGCTCTCGGGCGGCGTGAGCCTGTCGAGCGACGAGGCGGCCTACAAGCGGCGCATCGGCCTGGTGCCGCAGGACATCGCCTTGTACGAAGAGCTGCCCGCGCGCATGAATCTGGAACTCTGCGGCGCGCTGTACGGCCTGGCGCCGGACCTCATCCGTCGTCGCGCTGCCGAGGTGCTGGCCCTGGTGGGCCTGACCGACCGTGCCCAGGACCGGCCCGCTACCTTCTCCGGCGGCATGAAGCGGCGCCTCAACATCGCCTGCGCGCTGTTGCACGACCCCGACGTGTTGCTGCTGGACGAGCCCACGGCCGGCGTCGACCCGCAAAGCCGCAACGCCATCTTCGACAACCTGGAGGCGCTCAAGGCGGCCGGCAAGGCGCTGATCTACACCACGCACTACATGGAAGAGGCCGAGCGCCTGGCCGACCGCATCGTCATCATCGACCACGGTCGTGTGGTCGCCAGCGGCACGCAGGCCGAGCTGTTCGCGCGGCTGCCGGCGGCGCAGACCCTGCAGATCGAGCTCGACGGCGAGCCCGACGACGCCGCACTGGCGGGCCTGCCCGGCCTGCGCCGCACCGGCCAGCGGCTGGACGTGCAGCTGCCCGACCTGGGGCGCGATGCCGGCCCCCTGCTGGCGGCGCTGGCCCAGCGCGGCGTGCGGGTGCGTGGGCTGGCATCCAGCCGCGCCACGCTCGAAGACGTCTTCCTGCAACTCACCGGCCGCGCCCTGCGGGACTGAGGACATCCACCATGCAAGCTCTTCTTGCCCTCGTGCGTGCCGAGATCCGGCTCTACTTCTCCAACCGCCGCGCGGTGCTGATGAGCATCGTCGCGCCCATCCTGATCGCGGCCTTCTTCGGCAGCCTGTTCGGCGGCAGCAGCAAGATGGCCGGCATCCCGATCGGCGTGGTCGACCTCGACGACAGCCCGCTGTCCCGGCGCGTCGTGGCGGCCCTCCAGGCAGAGGCCTCGCTCAAGACCACCGTCGCCCGCGAGGATGAAGCGCTGGCCCAGGTGCGCGCCGGCCAGCTGCGCGCGGTGGCCATCCTGCCGGCGGGCCTGGGTCAGCAGGCCGGGGCGGCCTTGTTCGGTGCAGGCAGCAAGCCGGAAATCCAGCTGCACTACGACCCCTCCCAGAGCAGCGCCCTGGCGGTGGTGCGCGGCATGCTCGCGCAGACGCTGATGCAGGAGGTCAGCCGCAGCACCTTCAGCGCCGACAGCCCGGTGCTGGGCAACATGAAGCGCGAGGTCGAGGCGGCGCAGGGCATGGACCCCGAACGTCGCAGCGAGCTGGTGCGCATGTTCGACAGCATCAGCGCTGTGCAGCGGCACGAGCCGGCGTCAGCCGCATCGGCTGGGTCTCAGCCCGCAGGCGGCCTGTCCCTGCCCTACCGCACGCGCGAGATCGAGGCGGTGCAGGCCGGCGCCAATGCCGCGCCGGTGGCCTACAACAGCTATGCACACTCCTTCGCCGGCATGGGCGTGCAGTTCATCCTGATGAGCGGCGTGGAGCTGGCGCTGGGTCTCTTGATGATGCGCCGCCTGGGCTTGTGGAAGCGGCTGCGCGCTGCACCCTTGTCGCGCAGCCAGCTGCTGGGCAGCCGCATCGTCGCCAGCGCCGTCATCTCGCTGATCGTGTTCACCGTCATCTATGCGGTGGCCATCGCGGCCTTCGGGGTGCGGGTGCTGGGCAGCCTGCCCGGCTTCGCGCTGGTGTTGCTGAGCTTCTCGCTGCTGACCGCCAGCTTCGGCCTGCTGGTGGCGGCCCTGGGCCGCACGCCCGAGGCCACCCGCGGCCTGGCCATCCTGGCCACGCTGCTGATGGTCATGCTCGGCGGCGCCTGGGTGCCGTCCTTCCTGTTCCCGGAGTGGCTGCAGACCCTGACGCTGGCCGTGCCCACCCGTTGGGCCGTGGATGCGCTGGACGCCATGACCTGGCGCGGCCAGCCGTTCTCGGCGGCCCTGCTGCCCAGCGGCGTCATGCTGGCCTTCAGCGCGGCGTTCGGGCTGCTCGCCGTGTGGCGGTTCCGCTGGGAGGAGTGAGGGCGTCGCTACAGTGCCGCATGGACGCCGGAACCCACGCCTTCTACGACCGCTACGCCAACGAGGGTGTGGCCGCAGAGTCACCGCGCAGCGCCATGCTGGCCCAGGTCGAGCGGCTGCTGCCCGTGGGATGCAGCGTGCTGGATGTGGGCGCCGGTGCAGGGCGCGATGTGGCCGGCATGCTGGCTCTCGGGCTGCAGGCCTGGGGCGTGGAGCCGCATGCCGGCATGCGTGCGCAGGCCGAGCGGCTGTACCCGACCACGCGTGGGCGGTTGGCCGATGCGGGCCTGCCGGACCTCGGGCATCCGTTTGCGGTGGAGCGGCCGCAGGGCTTCGATGCCGTGGTGTGCAGCGCCGTGCTGATGCATCTGGCGCCGTCCGACCTGCCGGCGGCGCTGGCCTCGATGGCCAGCCTGCTGCGGCCTCGGCAGGCTGCGCCCGCCGTGCGGTTGCTGCTGGCCCTCCCCGAGATGGCCGCGTCAGCCCTGGCGGGTGATCGAGACGGCGACGGGCGCCGGTTTCACAACCATGCGCCGTCCGAGGTGCAGGCGCTGCTGGCGCCGCTGGGCCTGCGCCTGCACAGCGCGGTGGTAAATGACGCGGTGCTCGTCAGCGCCGCCACCCGCTGGCATCTGCTGGCATTCCAAGACGCCTGACGCCGCGGCGCCTCAGCCTCAGGCGCTGGCGGGCGTGCGGCCGCGGCGCACCGAGCCGACGCGGGCGTCGATGCGTTGCTGCAGCTCGCCGTAGAGCCCGAGCAGAAAGAGCAGCTCCACCGTCACGAACAGCGGCCCGATGATCAAGCCGATCAGGTCATCCACGAAGGCCGGCTTGCGGCCCTCCCTGAAGTGGCCGACGAACTGGAACACCCAGCCCACCGCGAAGCCGCCCACGCCGAGCGTCAGCCACAGCGCAGTCGTTTGCCCCGCCGCCCAGGCGCCGAAGGCGACCGCGCCCGCGAGCAGCGCCGTCATCAGCAGCCCGAGGCGCAGGTCCAGCCGCAGGTAGTACAGCGCGGTCAGCAGAGACACCGCCACGGCGGGCGACACGGGCAGGCCGGCCAGTGGCATCACCGGGCGGGACAGCAGCGTGGCGACCGCCACCACGATCAGCGGGATGCCGACGAAGTGCGTGGCGATGTTGCGGCTGTCGCGGTGGTAGGCCGCATAGTTGGCGAGCTGGTCTTCCAGGGTTTTCATGGGCGTCTCCTGTGGTGTGGCCGGTTGCCCCGGCGGGCCGGATCATGGGACAAACCGGGGCCGCGTTCTGTCCAGCCGCCGACACAAGTGCCCCGATCGCCTGCTCCCGATGCCCACCTGGCCGTGTTGACGGCCAGCGCCTGGTTCCGCTCCCTGCCTGATCCGCTGCAGGCGTGGATGCGGGCGCATCTGCGCGAGCGTCGGCTGCGGCCGGGCGAGCGGCTGTTCTCGCGCGGTGACACGCCGGACGGCCTCTATGGCCTGGCGCAGGGGCTGGTGCGCTTCACAGGCGTGAACGAGGCGGGCCAGGAGGCGGTGCTGGTGGTGCTCAATCCGCCGCAGTGGTTCGGCGAGATCGCGCTCTTCGACGACGAGCCCCGCACGCATGACGCCTGGGCGGAGTCGGCCGTCACGCTGTGGCACGTGTCCCAGGCTGAGCTGGCGGCGTTGCTGGCCGAGCAGCCGGCGTGGTGGCGGCATTTCGGCCGCCTGCTGACGCAGAAGATCCGCGCCTCGTTCACTGCGGTGGAAGACCTGGTGCTGCTCGCCCCCCGCGCCCGCCTGGCGCGCCGGCTGGCCCTGATGGCCACGGGCTTCGGCACGCTCGACGGCCAGAGCCTGCGGGTGCTGCGGGTGTCGCAAGAGCAATTGGCGTCGATGCTGGCGCTGTCGCGCCAGACCGTGAACCAGGCGCTGAAGGAGCTGGAGGCTGCGGGCGCGCTCCGGCGTGCACGCGGCGCGGTGGAGGTGCTGGACCTCGACGCCCTGCGCCGCGACGCCACGCCGGGCTGACTCGCCTGGCGCCCGCCACCGGGCGTCGTCAGGGTCGCAGCTCGCCCAGCTCGCCGTCCGTCAGCGGCTTGCCCAACGCGGCGCCGATCAGCATCTTCACGCCGGCCACGGCGTCACCATGCTTGTTGTCCCAGTACTGGCCGACCGTAGGCTTCACGCCGATGACGCTGATGCACGGATCCTCCTTGCCCTGCGGGAACCAGGTGCGGGCCAGGGGTGTCCAGAGCTTGTCGATCAGCGCGCGGTCTTCCGACAACTGGGCCTGGCCACTCAGGTGCATGAAGCCCGAATGCTCCGAGGCCTGGAAGTACAGCTCCACCTGCGGGTTGGCCGCGATCTGGGCGTTCTTGTGGCTGTGCTTGTCACTCAGGAACCAGATCGTGCCGTCCTCGTCACAGGCGCGCACGCCCATCGGTCGCACGCCGCCATGGGTCACCAGGAAACAGGTATCGGCCTTGTCGACGATTTCCTTGATCTTTTCGGCGGCGCCCGCGCCGGCCAGGTCGCGGCGCAGGTCGTCGAGTTCGCGGTCGGCGTGGGTGGGGGTCAGGTCCTGGCTGGGGGGATTCATCAGCGGTGCGTTCATGGCGGTCTCCGGAAGAAGGGGATGGCGCCAAGTTAGGCCCCACCCGCAGTCCCGGGTGTAGGCCGCCAGCCCGTCACCGGCTCAGCCGTGGGCTCAGCGGTCGGCTCAGCGCAGGGCGGTGAACCAGCGGCCCCAGCGCGGCGCCATGCGCCAGCCGTCCTCGCCCAGCCAGTCGGCTGCCACCAGCACATGGTGGGCGCGGCCGATCAGCTTCTCGCGGGGCACGGTGCCGATGTAGCGCGAGTCCTCGCTGTTGTCGCGGTTGTCGCCCAGCAGGAAGAACTCATCCGCCGGCACGGTGCGCTCCGCGAAGTCGCGCCGCGCGGTCACGCCGGGTAGGAACTGCACCGCGTGCGAATGGCCAGGCAGTTGCTCGGTCGCCCGCACCGCAGCCACCGGCCAGCCGGGCGCGAGCTGCTCGCCGACCGTGCGGCGGTCGGTGTAGGCGAGCGGCTGCCCATTCAGGATCAACACGCCGCCCTGCATCGCGATGCGGTCACCCGGCAGCCCGACGATGCGCTTGATGAGGCGCGTGCCGCCCGCCGGCGAGCTGAGGGTGACGATGTCGCCCCGCTGAGGCTCGGCCAGCGGCAGCAGCACCACGTCGGTCAGCGGCAGCTTGAGGTCATAGGCCAGCCGGTTGACCAGCACCACATCGCCTTCCAGCAGCGTGGGGCGCATCGAGGCGGAAGGAATGGGGTTCCAGTCCGCCACGGCGGTGCGGAAGAGGCCGAAGCCAAGCAGGAAGAGCAGGAAGCCGCGGTTCTCGCGGAGGGTGCGTCGCAGGTTCATGGCGGCATGCTGGCCCGACAGGCCGGTCGGGCGGGGCCGCAGCGGGCGAATGGCAGGCCGGGCAGGCCGAATGGCGGCGGGCGCGCCTGAGTGGTGGGGTAGCCGGTGATGTCCTACGGTCTTCAGGCGCCCCAGCCGGCCGCTGGGGAAAGCAAAACGGCCTATCGTTGCGGCAATTCCACGGGAGCCTCCATGCAGCTGACCCAGCGTTCCACCCCCTTCCAGGCCGCCGCCCTGCTGGGCTGGCTGGTGTTCGTGTTCGTCTTTGCCGGGCTTGGCGCGGTCGGCTCCAGCAATGCGCCGGGCTTCTATGCCGAGCTGGCCAAACCCGGCTGGGCGCCGCCGGCTTCGGTTTTCGGCCCGGTGTGGTCAGTGCTCTACCTGTTGATGGCGGTGTCGGCCTGGCTGGTGTGGCGCGAGGCCGCCCACCCGGGGCGGCGCGCCGCGCTGACGCTGTTCGTCGTGCAGCTGGTGGCCAATGCGCTGTGGTCGTGGCTGTTCTTCGCCTGGCGCACCGGGGCCGGCGCGTTTGCGGACGTGCTGCTGATGCTGGTGCTCATCGTCGCGACCATGGTGGCCTTCTGGCGCATCCGCAGGCCCGCGGCGCTGCTGATGCTGCCGTATCTCGCCTGGGTCAGCTTCGCGTCGGTGCTGACCTGGACGGTGTGGCAGGCCAACCCGCAGTTGCTCTAAGTCACGACAACGCCGCCACCACCCGATCGCGTCCCGCTGCCTTGGCCTCGTAAAGCGCACCATCGGCTCGGCGCAGCACGGCCTGGAGATCGGTGTCGCCCGCGGTGTACACCGACACCCCGATGCTCACGGTCACCGGAACGCGCTGGCCGTCGTCCGACACGCGGCGCGCGATGCGCTCGGCGAGCAGGGTCGCGTCGTGCAGGGTCGTGTGGGGCAGCAGCACGCAGAACTCTTCGCCACCCCAGCGGCCCACGTGGTCATCGGCGCGCAGCGCCTTGCGAAGGCTGGCCGAGACGCCCTTGAGCACGCGGTCGCCTTCGGCGTGGCCGTGCTGGTCGTTGATGGTCTTGAAGTGGTCGATGTCCACCATCAGCAGCGCATAACCGGCCTGGCCTGACGCGGCACCCGCATGCACCGCCTCCAGGTGCTGCAGCAGGCCGCGGCGGTTGAGTGCGCCGGTCAATTCATCCGTCTGCGCCTGCTGGCCCAGGCGGTGCAGCACGCGGCCGAGCACCAGGCGGATGTGCACCAGGTTCAGCAGCCCGCCGACGAACAGCACGGCGATCGCCAGCGGAATGTTGGCGTGCACGGGTGCATCGATCGAGATCTTGGTGGTGGCGCCCACCATCAGCGCCTGCACGCCACGCACCGTCAGGGCGGCGGCCAGCAGCGTGTAGCCGGCGGCCGCCACCGGCGCGAAGATCGGCGTGGCTGCACGGCCCTGGCGCCACATCAGCCGCACGCTGGCGGCCATCATCGCGGCGCAGCCGAAGCACACCACCGCCACGCGCAACCCGTGGCCGTTGTCCATCAGGAAGCTCGCCGCGACGACACCCGCTGCGGCCGCCAGGCCCAGGGCGTAGGGCGTGAGCGGCAGGCGCCGGCCCCAGTGCAGCGCCAGGCCGCGGTGCTCGCACATCGACGCGGCGATGATCAGCAGATCGGCCAGGTTGCGCGGTGCGCTGCCGCTGTCCCAGGGCGGCACGAACAGCATCAGGCCGGTGGCCAGCATGAACCAGAACAGCGCGAAATGACCCTCGGCCTCCCGCCAGCGCCGCGCCATGCGGGCGGTCATCGCCCACACCAGCGCATGCACCAGGAACTGCACGGAAACGAGCGCGATCAGCAGGGGTTGCGCGGTCACGGGAGGCGGGGGCTGCGAGGGAGGCCCCAGTGTGCCTGGGGCACGGGGTGCGCGGGGCTCACGAGCCCGCCTTGGCGGCCGGCGCGTCTTGCGCCGCCCAGCGCAACAGCGCATCCAGCACGCCGCGCCCGGCCTGCGCCTGGGCGTGGTTGATCACGGCCACCAGCACCCAGCGCCGGCCCGAGGGGGCGTCCACGATGCCGGCCAGGGCCGTCACGTCGCGCAGCGAGCCGGTTTTCAGGTGGGCCCGCCCGGTGGCCGCGCCAAAACGCCCCGGCTGGCGCGACAGCGTGCCGTCCAGCCCCGCCACCGGCAGCGAGGCCAGCAGCTCCGGCATCCAGGGCTGGCCCCAGGCCCAGCGCAGCAGCGCGGCGAGCTGGGCGGGGCTGATGCGGGTCTCGCGGGCCAGGCCCGAGCCGTTGACGACCCGCGTCGGCGGCGTGTTGCCGGCATGGACGTCCAGCCACGCCTGCAGCCAGGCGGCCGCGGTGTCGGGCGAGGGGGCCGGCACCCCGGCTGCGCGGGCCAGCGTGAGCAGCAGTTGCTGGGCGCCGAGGTTGCTGCTGTTCTTGTTGATGTCGCGCAGCGCCTCTGCCAGCGTGGGCCCTGGCCAGAAGAGGGTGGGGGCGGCAGCCGGGGCCGCGGCCTCGATCACCAGGGCGTTGTCGCCGCGCCAGGCGATGCCGGCCTCGCCCAGCATCAGCGCCAGCAGCCGGCCGGGGTAGGTGGCCGGGTCGGGGTCGGCCAGCGTCCAGCTCTGCTCGCCGCAGGCGGCCGGGAAGCTGCCGGCAAAACGCGGTCGCTGGCCGGCGGCCCATTGCAGCTTCAGCGCGCTGCGCCAGTCGCCGCAGGGCGCGGTGGTGGTGGGCACGGTCTGGGGCGGGTCCAGCGGCGGGTCGGCGGTGATGCGGGCCTGAGCGCCGTCCACCCGCACGCTGTAGGTGATGGCCTTGGCGTTCAACAGCAGGGCCTCGGGCTGGGCGTTGCCGACGCGCCAGGGTTCGCCGTCGAAATCGCCCGGTGCCGCGGTGCCGGGCGTGAAGGCGCTGCGGTCCAGCCGCAGCGGGCCGCGCAGCTCGGTCACGCCCAGGCGCTTGAGACCGGCCCACAGCCGCTCGGTGCCCAGGCGGGGGTCGCCGCTGCCCTGCACGGCCAGGCCGCCGTCTTCGGTCAGCCACACCGGGGTCTGCCATTGCCACGCGGGCCCGAGCGTCTCCAGCGCGGCCATGCTGGTGACCAGCTTGGTGAGCGACGCCGGGTTCATCGGCGTGGCGGCCTGCCAGGCCAGGCGGGGCTCGGGCTCGTCCAGGGCCTGGACGACCACGCCGAGGGCGGTCGGGGGCAGGTTGGCCTGGCGCAGCGCGACCTGGACCGACAGGGGCAGCCCCTGGGCGGCCACCCCCCCGATCCACGCCCCGATCCATCCCCCCAAGAGCCATGCCCGAGCCTGTTTGCGCATGACCCGAAAGTTACACTGCCCCGATGCCCTTCCTCCTGGCCCTCGACAGCTCCACCGACACGATGGCCGTGGCCCTCGTGACACCGGCGCAGACCCGGGTTTTCGAGGCCGCCGGCGGCGCCCAGGCTTCGGCGCGGCTGTTGCCTGAGGTCAAGGCGCTGCTGGCGGAGGCCGGCGTGACCCTGGCCGAGTTGGAGGCCGTCGCCTTCGGCCAGGGGCCCGGCGCCTTCACCGGCCTGCGCACCGCCTGCGCGGTGGCCCAGGGCCTGGCCTTCGGGCTGGGCAAGCCCGTGCTGGCCGTGGACAGCCTCATGCTGGTGGCGGAGGACGCCCGCGCCCAGGGCGCCGGCGACGACGTCTGGGTCGCGATGGACGCCCGCATGGGCGAGATCTACGCCGCCCACTACCGCCACGATGGCGGCAGCTGGCAGGTGCTCGACGCCCCGGCCTTGTACGCACCCGCCGCGCTGGCTGCCCACTGGGGCCGGCCCGCCGCCGCGGCCGGGTCCGCGCTCACCGAGTACGCCGAGGCCCTGGGCCCGGTAGCGCCAGCCTGGCCCCAGGCCCGCTCGCGTGCCGCGGCGCTCGGTGCCCTGGCGCTGGCGGCCTGGCAGCGCGGCGAGACCCGCGACGCCGCCGAGGCGCTGCCGGTCTATATCCGCGACAAGGTGGCCCTCACCACCGCGGAGCGGGAGCAGCGCGCATGAACGCCGTGGTGCAGCCCGGCCTGCCGCCGTTCGAGGCCGCCGTGATGCGCGTGCCCGACCTGACCGAGGTCATGGCCGCTGAGCGCCAGGCCTACCCCGTGCCCTGGACGCACGGCAATTTCGTCGACTCGCTCGCCGCCGACTACCCCGCCGAGGTGCTGCGCGGCCCGCGCGCCGAGCTGCTGGGCTACTGGGTGGCCATGCCCGGGGCCGATGAGATGCATCTGCTGAACATCACCGTGGTACCGGCCTGGCAGGGGCGCGGCCTGGCCGTGGTCATGTTGGACCGCCTGGTGGACGAATGCCGCCGCCGCGGGCTGATGCAGCTGTGGCTGGAAGTGCGGGTCAGCAACGAGCGCGCGCGCGACGTGTATCGGCGCTACGGCTTCACCGAAGTCGGCCGGCGGCGCGCCTATTACCCGGTGGTGCAAGGCCCCCGCGAGGACGCCATCCTCATGAGCCTGGGAGTCAGCTCATGAGCTGGGACGAACGCCAGAGGGCCATGCTGGCCGAGATGGGTTACCGCCTTCCGGTGGCACTGGACCCCACGCCCGAGCCCGAGGCCGCCGAGCCGGAACCCATCGTCGTGGCTGCACCGCCGCCGCCGGTGATGCGCGTGGCCGTGCCGGCGCCGGCGGCGGTCATGGCGCCGCCGGCCATGACGCAGGCTGCTCCTGCGCAGGCTGCGGACTTCGCCGGGCTGGACCTGCCCGCCCTGCGCGACGCTGTCGCCGCCTGCCGCGGCTGCGGCTTGTGCGAGCAGCGCCGGCACGCGGTATTTGGCCAGGGCGCGCTGCAGCAGGCGCAATGGCTCGTCGTGACCGATCCGCCGGACGAGTCGGAGGACGCCAGCGGCGACAGCCAGCCGGGCGACGCCGGTCGGCTGCTGGACCGCATGCTCCAGGCCGCCGGCCAGCGCCGGGCCGGCGACGACGCGACCGCCTTCGTCACGCCGCTGGTCAAGTGCCGCCCGCCGCGCGGCCGGGCCCCGCAGCCGGCTGAGCTGGAGGCTTGCGATGCCGTGCTGGCACGCCAGGTGGCCCTGCTGCAGCCGCGCGTGGTGCTGGCCATGGGCCTGCAGGCGGCGCGCCGCCTGACCGGCACCACCGAGCCGCTGGGCCGGCTGCGTGGCCGGGTGCACCAGTGGCGCGGCCTGCCGGTGGTGGTCACGTTCGCGCCGGGCTACCTGCTGCGTTCCGGGGCCGACAAGGCCGGTGCCTGGGACGACCTGCGTCTGGCCCTGTCCCTGCTGCGCGCCTCATGAGGGACCCGGTGAGCGCTTCCCAGGCCCTCGATCTGCAGGCGCAGGCGCTGGATGCCGCGCGCTTTCGCATGCTGGCCGACCATGTGCCGGCCTGGATCGCCCTCTACGGCGCGGCCGACCATCGCTGCCTGTTCGCCAACCGGGGCTATGCCGAGGCCTTCGGGCTGACGCAGCAGTCGATCATCGGCAAGCACTTCAGCGAGATCGTCGGCGCCCAGGCCTATGAAGAGGTGCGCGGACCGGTGGAAGAGCTGGTGCGCGAGCTCAAGCCGGTGGTGTACGAGCGGCTGCTGGCGCATCCAAGCGGCGAGGAGGCTTACCTCGAGATCCACCTCATCCCGCAGTTCGACGAGCACGGCGTGCTGCTCGGCAGCTGGGTGCTGGTGTATGACATCACCCGCCACCGCGTGGCCGAGCGCCGGCTGCGCGAGTCCGAGGCGCGGCTGGACAAGTTCATGCAGGCCACGGTGGAGGGCATCCTTTTCCATCGCGATGGCGTGATGACTGATGTCAACGTGCCGCTGTGCGAGCTGACCGGCTGGCCGCGGCACGAGCTCATCGGCAAGCATGTGATGGCCTTCGTCGCCGAGGACGAAGTGCCCAAGGTGCGCGAGGTGATGCGCCTCGGGCAGGAGCTGCGCTACGAGACCGTCATCCTGCACCGCGACGGGTCGCGCATTCCGGTGGAGCTCATCATGCGCACGCTGGAGCGCGACCAGGAGCGGCTGCGCATGGCCGTGGTCCGCGACATCCGCGACCGGCTCGCCAACGAAGCCCGCATCCAGCACCTGGCCCACCATGACGGCCTGACCGGCCTGCTCAACCGCACGGCCTTCATGGACCGCATGGCCCTGCTGATGCGCCGCGCCGAGCGCCGCGGCGAGATGCTGGCGCTGCTGTTCATCGACCTCGACAACTTCAAGCGCGTCAACGACAGCCTCGGCCACCTCGAAGGCGACCAGGTGCTGACCACCGTGTCGGAGCGCCTCCTCGGCGCGCTGCGCGGCAGCGACCTGGTGGGGCGCTTCGGCGGCGATGAGTTCGTGGTGCTGCTGTCCGACCTGGAGAGCCGCGACGATATCCGTGTCGTGCTGGAAGCACTGCTGTCGGTCGTCGAGGTGCCGGTCAAGGCTGACGGTCGCGCGCTGTCGGTCACGCCGTCCATCGGCGTGGCGGTCTTCCCCGACCATGGCCGCAAGGCCGAGGAACTCATCCAGCACGCCGACACGGCCATGTACCGCGCCAAGGCCCGCGGCCGGGCCACCTACCAGTTCTTCGAGCCGGCCCTGGCCGAAACCGCCTACGCCGATCTGGTGCTGGAAGCCGAGCTGGCCCAGGGCCTGACGCGCAACGAGTTCGAACTGTTCTTCCAACCGCAGGTCGAGGCGGCCACGGGCCAGCTCAGCGGGGCCGAGGCGCTGCTGCGCTGGCGGCATCCACAGCGCGGGCTGCTGAGCCCGGACAGCTTCATCTTCGTGGCCGAGCGCCACCGCCTCATGCTGGCGCTGGGCGAATGGGTGCTGCGCGAGGCGGCCACCACCGCGCGTCGCTGGCGCGAGCAGGGCCTGACGCGAGGACTGGGCGCGATGCGCATCGCGGTCAACCTGTCGCGGATGCAGTTCAACCTCGACGGCTTTGGCGACATCGTGCGGCGCGTGCTCGCGGAGGCCGGCGCGCCAGGCCAGTGGCTGGAGCTGGAGCTGACCGAGCGCATGCTGATCGAAGACGTCGAGCACGCGCCGACCACGCTGGCCGCGCTGCGCGCCCAGGGCCTGACGGTGTCGGTCGACGACTTCGGCACCGGCTACACCTCGCTGGCCCACCTGACCGAGCTGCCGCTGGACAAGCTCAAAATCGACCAGAGCTTCGTGGCCCGGCTGCCAGACGATGTCGGCGCCCAGGCCATCACCCGCGCCATCGTGCAGATGGCCGTGGGCCTGGGGCTGACCGTCACCGCCGAGGGGGTGCGCACCGCGGCGCAGTGGCAGCTGCTGGCGAGCTGGGGCTGCCAGCAGTTCCAGGGTGAACTGGTGGGGGCGCCGATGTCGGCCGCCGATTTCGAAGCCTGGGTGAAGGCCCGGTGAACCGCATGACACTGACCGAGAAGATCCACGCCGAGATCGCGACGGCGGGCGGCTGGCTGCCGTTCGACCGCTTCATGAGCCTGGCCCTGTACGCCCCCGGCCTGGGCTATTACGCCGGCGCGCGTCGCAAGTTCGGCCAGATGCCGAGCGAAGGCTCCGACTTCGTCACCGCACCCGAGATGACGCCGCTGTTCGGCCGGGCGCTGGCCCGGCAGATCGCGCAGGCCTTGTCGGCGAGCGGCTGCAATGAGGTGGTGGAGTTCGGCGCGGGCTCGGGCGCGCTGGCGGCGCAGCTGATCGCCGAGCTCGATGCGCTGGGCGCCGGCCTGGCGCGCTACCGCATCGTCGAGCTGTCGGCCGAGCTGCGTGAGCGGCAACAGGCGCGCCTGGCGCACTGGGCGGGCCGTGTGGAGTGGCTGGATGCGCTGCCCGAGGCACTGGAGGCCGTGGTGGTGGGCAACGAGGTGCTGGACGCCATGCCCGTGCAGCTGATCGCCTACGACGGCCAGACCTGGCGCGAGCGCGGCGTGGTGTCGGCCGGCGAGGGCTTCGCCTTCGAGGACCGAGACAGCCGCCTGCGCCCGCCGCTGCTGGACCCTGGCCATGGCGGCTTCGTGCCCGGGACGGTGACCGAGATCCATCCACAAGCCGAGGCCTTCATCGCCACGCTGGCGCGCAGCCTGCAGCGCGGTGCGGCCTTCTTCATCGACTACGGCTTCCCTGAAGGCGAGTACTACCACCCGCAGCGCCGCGGCGGCACGCTGATGTGCCACCAGGCCCACCAGGCCGACGCCGACCCGCTGGTGGCGGTGGGCGACAAGGACATTACCGCCCACGTCAACTTCACCGGCATTGCCTTGGCCGGGCAGGACGCGGGGTTGGTCGTGCTGGGTTACACCAGCCAGGCGAACTTTCTGCTCAACTGCGGCATCGCCGACCTCCTGCACGGCGCCTCGCTGGGCGAGCGCGCGATGGCGCACCGCCTGCTGGCCGAGCATGAGATGGGCGAGTTGTTCAAGGTGATCGGCTTTGCCCCGCTGCTGGCGCCCTTCGACGCGCTGGGGTTCGAACGCGGAGACCGGTCGCACAAGCTCTGAAAGGCGTGCGATGAAAGCCTGGGTTCTGCTGCCGGCGGTGCTGGCGGCGTCATCTGCTCCTGCGCAGGAGCTCGGCGTCGGCCGGCAGCTCGCCGCCACCTGCGCCACGTGCCACGGCACGCAGGGCCGTGCGGTCGGCTCGGTCATCCCGCCGCTGGCTGGCATGAAGGCCGAGGTGCTGCTGTCGGCCATGGCCGACTACCGCCAGGGGCGCCAGCCCGGCACCGTGATGCCGCAGATCGCCAAGGGCTACACCGAGGAGCAGCTGCGCCTGATCGCAGCCTACTTCGCCGCCCAGCCGGCCCCGGCGCCGGCCTCGCGGCCGTGATCGCGCGCCGCGAGTTGCTGGGGGCGGCGAGCCTGGCGCTGGCCGGCTGCGCCACGCCGGGCCGCGCCCGACCGCAGGTGGTCGTCGTGGGAGGCGGCTTCGGCGGGGCCACCGCCGCGCGCTACCTCAAGCTCTGGGGCGGCGCGGCCGTGGACGTGACCCTGGTGGAGCGCAACGACGGCTTCATCTCCTGCCCGATGTCCAACCTCGTCATCGCCGGCGTGCGCGAGCCGCTGAGCCTCGCCCACGGCTACGCGGCGCTGGAGGCCCAGGGCGTGCGCCGGCTGCGCGGCGAGGTGGTGGGCATCGACCCGGCCGGCCGCAGCCTGCGCCTGGCCGACCGCAGCACGCGGCGCTGGGACCGGCTCATCCTGGCGCCGGGCATCGACTTCCAGCTCGACGCCACGCCCGGCCTCGCCGCCGCGCTGGACAGCGGCCGTGTGGTGCATGCCTGGAAGGCCGGCGCACAGACCCTGGCCCTGCGCCGCCAGCTCCAAGCCCTGCCCGACGGCGGCGTGGTGCTGATGAGCATCCCGAAGGCGCCCTATCGCTGCCCGCCCGGCCCCTATGAGCGGGCCTGCCTGATCGCGTCCTGGCTGCGCCGCCACCGGCCGCGCGCCAAGCTGCTGGTGTTGGACGCCAACCCCGAGATCCAGAGCAAGAAGGCGCTGTTCGAGCGGGCCTTTCGCGAGCACCACGCCGGCGTGCTGACCTACCAGCCCAACGCCGAGCTGCGCGAGGTGGCCGGCGACGTGGCGCGCTTCGAGTTCGAGGACGTGCGTGCCGACGTGCTCAACCTCATCCCGCCTCAGCGCGCCGGGTCGCTGGCGCGCGAGTTGGCCAATGTCAACGGACGCTGGGTCGGGGTGGACTGGCTGTCCATGCAGGCCCAGGCCGCGGCGGGCGTGCATGTGGTGGGCGATGCAGTCTTCTCGGCGCCTGGCATGCCGAAGTCGGCGCACCTCGCCAACCAGCAGGCCAAGGTCGCGGCAGCGGCGGTGCTGGCCGAGCTGCAGGGTCAGCCGGTCAACCCGGCGCCGGTGGTGATGAACACCTGCTACAGCTTCGTCACGCCCGACGAAGCCATGCATGTGGCCGCCGTCTACCAGTACGACGCCACCGAGCGCACGATGAAGGCCGTGGCCGGCGCGGGCGGGGTGTCGCCGCGTGCGAGCGCTGCCGAGGCCGATGTGGCGCGGGACTGGGCCGAGAACATCTGGGCCGACAGCCTGGCACTGGGGTCAAAGTAGCAGGCCGCCGAGGCTGGCCTGGGTGAGGGCACCGCCGCGCAGGGCGGCGAGATCGGCCCAGGCCTCCCGCACCGGCGCGGCGTCATCCCGGCCGGCCGCGTGGCGGGCGTCGAGCCAGCGCTGCACGGCATCCAGCGGATGGCCCGGCGCGAGGTGGGCGGGACGTGCGGCACGCGCCTGGGCCAGTCGATCCGCGCTGTCGGCCGTCCCCTGCAGGACGGCGGTCATGGCGACGTCCAGGTGTGCCGACCACACCTGCACGAGGCCGGTGTCGGGCGTGGCCTTCACCTGGGCGAGGCGTTGGTTGAGCAGGGTCGCGCTGCGGTCGAGGTCTCCCAGCGCGCGCGCCAGGCGGCCCTCGGCGCGCGCCAGCCGGTTGCCGGCGCTGGTGAGCGATGGCGGCAGCGGCAACTCGCGCAGCCGCTGCAGGGCCTGCGTCGCCAGCGAGGTGTTGCCCTCGGCGAGTGCGGCCTCTGCCACCAGCACCAGGCTGCGCCCGCGGCGATTGCTGGCCGGGAGGGCGGCGGCTTCGCCCAGCACCGCGCGGGCTTCGGCAGCATCGAAGCGGCCGCGTGCGGCCCCGGCCAGCAGCCGTTCGCTGCGATAGACCAACAGGCTCGTCGGCGGTTGCCCGTCGGCGCGTGCCTGGGTGAGCAGCCGGTCGAGGGCGGTCAGCGCATCGGCATGCCGCCCCTGCAGCCGCAGCGTGCTGGCATAGATGCTGAGGACGTGCAGGGCCAGGTCGTTGCCTGGACCGAGCGCCTGCCGGATGTCGGCGAGCAGCGGCTCCACACGCGCATCCAGCCCGTCGAAGTCGGCGTTCTCGCCCATCAGCGACATCTCGGACTGGCGCAGCACCAGCCGCTGCCGGCCCATCTTCGGATGGGTGCTGGACCACATCGGCCGTGTCTCGCGCAGCACGGCGAGTGCTTCTTGCAGGCGTCCCTGGCGCTGCCGCAGCACGCTGAGGTTCTGCAGGTAGTCGGCGAGCTCGTATTCATCGCCCGGGTGCAGCTGCTCGGTCAACACGCGCACGCGCTCCAGCGCCTGCTCCGCATCGGCCAGGCGATGCGAATGCATGTAGTCCGCCGCCAGGCTGAACAACTGCATGCGCACCGGTTCGCTGTCGGGCCCGAAATGACGCGCGAGCGGGGCGCCGATCGGCTCCAGCAGCGCGATGGCCGTCTCGTCGTTGCCCATGATCTGGTGGATCTGCCCCAGGCTCAGGCGTGCCAGCAGCACCGGCGGCGTGTCCTCGCCGTGTTGCTGTCGCGCCAGCGCCAGCCATTGCTCGCCCAGCGGCAGCGCTTCGTCGAAGCGGTTCAGTGCCATGTAGGTGCGGGACAGGACTTCCAGCAGTTTGGCGCGGGCGTCCGCATCGTCGCCCAGGGTGGTGAGCCGGTCGCGGCTGTCGTCCAGCAGCTCCATGATGGTGGGCAGCTGGCCGTCACGCGGGATGCTGCCGCGGGCCAGCAGCGCCGTGAGAAAGCCGCTCACGGTCTCGCTGCGCTGGCGTGCCCCTTCGGCCTGCTGCCACTGCCACAGACTCACGCCCATGCCGGCCGCGAGCGACACCGCG
Organism: Roseateles puraquae; assembly: GCF_002205845.1. Lineage (GTDB taxonomy): Bacteria > Pseudomonadota > Gammaproteobacteria > Burkholderiales > Burkholderiaceae_C > Pelomonas > Pelomonas puraquae. The sequence continues at coordinate 112,453 of NZ_NISI01000012.1, forward strand.
ACCGCGCCGGCCAGCGCCGCCGGCAGCGTGTGCCGGCGCACCCACAGCCCGGCACGGTGGCGCCAGCCTGCGCCGCGGCGGGCCAGCACCGGGCGGCGTGCCTGCCAGTGCTGCAGGTCTTCGATGAAGGCGTGCACGCCCACGTAGCGTTCTCGCGGCGTCTTGGCGAGCGCGCGCAAGGCGATGGCTTCGAGGTCGCCGCGGGCGCGATGGGCATCCACGGGGCGGCCCGGGCCGTCAGCGTCGGCAGGCTCGCGCAACAGCGCCTCCAGCCGGTGCGGGGGCTGGTGCAGCACCGCATGCGTCATGGCGGTGGGGTTGTCCTGCCGCTGACCGAAAGGCAGGCAGCCGGTCATCAGCTCGAACAGCATCACGCCGAGCGAGAACACGTCCACGCCCGTGCCGCCGTCGTCGTCGGTGATCAGCTCCGGCGCGGCGTAGCCCGGGGTGAGCCCGGCCTGGGTCTCGCCCGCGCCGAAGTCGGGCGACACGGCCAGGCCGAAATCCAGCAGCTTCGGGCCGCCCAGCGCGTCGACGCGCACGTTGGCCGGCTTGAGGTCGCGATGCACGACCAGGCGGCCGTGCGCATGCTCGACCGCTTCGGCCACCTGCAGCAGCAGGGCGACGCGGGCCGAGAGGTCCAGGGCGCGGGCGTGCTCGGCAAGCGGCGGACCGTCCACCAGCTCCAGCACGAGGTAGGCGTGAGAGCCTTGCACCCCGGCGTCCAGCAGGGCCGCGATGTGCGGATGGGCGAGCCGGCCCAGCGCCGCGCGCTCGCGGCGCATACGCCGCGCCACGGCGGGCGAGGTGCCATCGCCGTGCAGCCGCTTGATCGCCACCCGACCGTCGTAGAGCCCGTCGTCGCGCTGGGCGTGCCAGACCTCGCCCAGGCCGCCCCGGCCGAGGCGGTGAGAGAGCACCCAGGGGCCCAGTCGCTGACCGGTCAGCGAGGCGTCGGCCGGGTCAGCCGTCGCCATGGCAGGGCCTTACCAACTGCCGGTGTTCGGCATCGAGGCCCAGGGCTCGGCCGGCGGCAGGGCCGGGCCAGCCTGCAGCAGCTCGACCGAGATGCCGTCGGGCGAGCGCACGAAGGCCATGCGGCCGTCGCGCGGCGGGCGGTTGATGGTCACGCCGTGCTGCTGCAGCTTGGCGCAGGCGGCATAGATGTCCTGGACGGCATAGGCCAGGTGGCCGAAATTGCGGCCGCCGGTGTAGACCTCGGCCTTGCCGTCGGCGTCGGGCCAGTTGTAGGTCAGCTCGACCTGGGCGTCTTCATCGCCCGGGGCGGCCAGGTACACGAGGGTGAAGCGGCCGGCCTCATGCTCGGATCGCTTGACCTCGACAAGGCCGAGGGCGTCCCGGTAGAAGCGCATCGAGGCGTCCAGGTCATGGACGCGGACCATGGTGTGCAGGTATTTCATGGCGCCGATTCTCGCGGCCGAACGCTGTCCTCAGGAACCACGGGGTTGCCTGCGACACCGCCCCAAGGCGCGCGCCAGCGCCGCCGCCCCTCCAGCGACTCCCACGGATCCGGCTCCGCCGGGCCGTCGGGAGTGCCCCCTTGAGGGGGCGCGCGCAGCGCGTAGGGGGTGGTCTAGTAATCCAGCCATTCCATCGGTGCGACCAGGCTTGCTCCGCGGATGCGCTCCAGCGTCCCGGTCAGCACGTCGATGTTGTTGTCGAAGCTGCCATGGCTGGCGTCGATCTGGTCGCCGGCCTTGGTGATGCGCACCTTGGGGCTGGCCACCCGCTGCAGTAGCTCGCCCGCGGGCCAGAGCTTGAGCCAGGCGGCGACGTCGGGGTTGGGCTTGCCGCCCGGCCCCAACGCCCATTGATCGTCCACCCAGGCGGGGTCGGGCTTGACCAGCGCGCGTTCCATGCCCAGCAAGGGCTGCTTGCGCACATCGTCCAGCGCGCGCGAGACGAGGTAGAGGAGGGACTTGCCGTAGATGTCGCGGCGCGCGTCAGGCAGGCCATCGGCACGTTCATTGCCATCGGTCAGCACATGCAGGCGCAGGCGGTCCAGCGGCAGCACGCCGGCCTGGTGGGCGGCGCCGTAGTGCTGCACCGCAAAGCCGCTGGAGCAGGCGGCGGCATAGAGCTCGCAGCTCGCCACCGGCAGCACGTCGCGCCCGTCGAGGCGGTCCAGCAGATGGCCCAGCAGGATGGAGCCGGCCGAGTGGCCCACCAGGTGCAGCTCCAGCGTCTTGCCGGCCTTGGCGAGCTGGTCGCGCAACTCGCGCAGCAGCTGGGCGCTCAGGTCCAGCACATGGTCGGGTGTGGCCCCGCCCGCGGCGTTCTCGCGCATCTCCGCCCAGATGCCACGGGCGAACTGGCGCGCCACGGCCTCCAGCGCCCGGTCCTTGGCTTCGCCGGCGGCTTCGCGCAGGCGGTCCAGCCAGCCCTCGCTGCGCTGGCCATCGATGACGCGGTGGGCCAGGTCTTCCACCATCGCCTTGAGCGTCTCGCCGGGGCCGGTCTTCCAGGTGAAGAACAGCGGATAGATGCCATTGGCCAGGAAGTAGGGCGCCAGCACCCGGATGCGCTGCACGGAGGCGAGCTCGTTGTTCAGCCCGCCATGCGCGTAGAGCGCGAGCTTGACCGTCTTGCCGCCGGCCGCCTTGGCCCAGGCCAGCGGTCGCTCCACGATGATCTCGCGGGCCAGGCCCAGGCGGTCGCGCCGGTCGCGGGTGAAGTCGGTGGCCATCAGCTGGCCGTCGTTGCCCGAGACCAGCGTGTGGGTGTAGGCCGCGTCGGTGCGCAGCGGCTGGTAGGGCTTGTGGTCGAAGACGTGGTTGAAGGGCCAAGGGTCGTCGCGGGGGTTGTCCTGCACGCGCAGCGTGGCGCCCACGTCCGTGAGCCCGCGGCCGGCCATGACGCGAAAGCCGCTGGCTGCGCGTGCCGCCTTGCCGCGCGTGGCGGTGGCGGCCTGGCGGCCCTGGATGTCCGACAGGTCCTGCGGCACACCCAGGGCCACCGCCCAGGCATCGGTGCCGTTGGTGACCCAGTCTTCGTAGCTCAGGATGGCGAAGCCGCTGGCGCCCCAGTCGGTGCCCCAGCTGTTCTGCACGACGAAGCCGCGTTCGTTGTAGCCCACCAGCGCAAAGGCGTGACCGCCGGTGGCCTTGACCTGGCGTTCGATGCGCGGCAGCTTGTCGTGGCTGGCAGGCATGGGGCTGGCGTCCAGGGTCCAGCCATCGTGCACGTCGGCCGACACGTAGATCGCGCCGATCTCGTAGATGGCGGCCTGCATGTCCACCACGCTCTTCTTGTCGACGCGGTAGTACACGCCGAGCGCCCGGGTGGTGGCGTCTTCGTCCCAGCCGGGCTGGGGACGCTCGAACACGCCGTTGCCGTCCTTGTCGAGCGGGTAGGGCCACAGCGCCGCCGAGCAGATGCCATGCTTGTGCCAGCCCTTGAGCGCGCCGCGGCAGGAGGAGCCTTCGTAGTCCTGCCCGGGCCATTCGTCGTAGAGCTTGGCCAGCTCGTAGAACATGCGCGGGCTCACCAGCTCGGGCAGGCGGCGGCTGCGCGGTGCGGCGAGGTGCCGCAGCCAGTAGAGGTAGTTGGTGACGCAGGCCAGGCCGAAGCCGGTGCAGGCGCCTTCGTTGCCCTGGTTGAGGATGCGGCCGGCCTTCACGTAGGCCGGCAGCAGGCGCTTGAGGTCGGCGTCCATCGGCCAGCGGGGTGGCAGCGAGCGCAGCGGCGAGCGGTAGACGAGGTCGCGCAGGTCGAGCCGGTCGGGGCGGGCATCGAGCTTGGGGCTGGGCGCGGCGGGCGGGGTTGTCTTCTTGCTGGGCTTGGCGGTCTTGGTGGCCATGTGGGTCTCCGCTTTATGCAAGCGGCAGATCATGTCAACCTATCCCCATCCCCGACAAGCGCGCGTGCGAGACTCATCCTCATGATGAAGGTCTGCATCGTCGGCTTGGGGGCCATCGGCGGCTGGTTGGCCGCGCATCTGCAACGGCTGCAGGATGTGCGCGTGAGCGCGCTGGCCCGGGGTGACACCCTGGCCGCCGTGAGCGCACACGGCCTGCGGCTGGACATCGGCGGCGAGACCTGGCGAGCGCCGCTGCACGCCAGCGACGACCCCGCCGAGCTGGGCGAGCAGGACCTCGTCATCCTCGCCGTCAAGGGGCCCGCGGTGGCCGGCGTGGCGGCGCAGGTGGCGCAGCTCTGTGGCACGCACACGCGGGTGCTGACGGCGCTCAACGGCCTGCCCTGGTGGTTCACGGCCGGGCTGCCGGTGCCGGGGCTGTCCCTCGCCAGCGTGGACCCGGGCGGCCGCATCGCGGCGCTGCTGCCCCCGGCGCGCGTGATCGGCTGCGTGGTGCATGCCAGCTGTGCGCTGCGCGAGCCCGGCTGGGTGCGGCATGTGATGGGGAACGGCCTGCTGCTGGGCGAGGCCACGGGCGGCAGCAGTGCGGGGCTGGCCGAGGCCACGGCGCTGCTGACCCGCGCGGGCTTTGGCGCCAAGGCGGTGGACAGCATCCAGCGCGAGGTCTTCTACAAGCTCTGGGGCAACATGACGACCAACCCCGTCTCGGCCTTGACCCGTGCCACCACCGACCGCATCCTGGCCGACGAGCTGGTCTGCGAGTTCACGACGGCCATCATGCGCGAGGCCGCCGTCATCGGCGAGAAGGTGGGCTGCCCGATCGCACAGTCGCCGCAGGACCGCCATGCCATCACCCGCTCGCTGGGCGCGTTCAAGACCTCGATGCTGCAGGACATCGAAGCCGGCCGCGCCATCGAGACCGACGCGCTGCTGGCCGCCCCGCGCGAGCTGGCTCAGCAGGTGGGCGCGGTCACGCCGATGCTGGATGCGCTGCTGGGGCTGACGCGGTTGATGGACGCGGGCCGGGTCAGGTCTTGAGGCGCGCCCAGCGCTCGTGGTCGCGCCAGCGGCCGCCGATCTTCAGGTACTTGGGCGAATAGCCCTCGCGCTGGAAGCCGCAGCGCTGCACCAGCGCCAGCGAGGCGGCATTGCCGGGCTGGATGTTCGCCTCCAGCCGGTGCAGGCCGAGGTCGGTGAAGGCGTGGCGCACCATGGCCTTCAGCCCGGTCGTCATGTGGCCCTGGCCGGCGAGGCCGGCAAAGGCGTAGTAGCCGAGATAGCCGCTTCGAAACGCGCCCATCACGATGTTGGTCAGGTGGATGGCGCCCGCGAGTTGGCCGTCCACCTCCACGACAAAGCCGTGGTGGGCCTGGAAGTCGAAACGTGCCAGGTGGCGGGCGAAGGCCGGCGCATCGCAGGGCGCGGTGACCCACGGTTGGTGCAGCCGGCGGCTCGCGCGGGCCGCGGCGATGAAGGCGGCTTCGTCAGCCGCCGTGACGGGCCGGATCTGCGCCAGCGCCGGCACGGGTTCAACGCCCCAGCGGGGCGATGCCCAGCCAGGCGGCGTGCGCCCAGAACGCGAAGAAGGCCCACAGCGCGACGCCCAGCACGACCGTGGCGGCGGTGCCCGCCGCTGTGCCGGGGGCTGCCGGCACAGCGGGGCGGCGGCGTGCCGCGCGGAACACCAGGATGGCCCACACCAGGAAGCTGCCGAACAGCATGATGTCAGCCAAGGTGTTGTTCGCGATCAGGTGGGCGAAGGCCCAGACCTTCACGGCCAGCGTCATCGGGTGCTGCAGCTTGGCCTTGAGGTGGTTGCGCGGCACATAGGCCGCCGCCAGCAGCACCATGGCCACCAGCATCAGGGCCGCGGCGCCGTGGTTCATGCCGCGGATGGCCGGCCACAGCACGACGGGCTGCTGGCGCGCCAGCGAGTAGCCCCACAGGATCAGCGCGAAGCCGATCAGCGAGACGACGGTGTAGGCGCCCTTCCAGCCCTTTTCGCCCAGCTGCCGGATCATGGCGAGGCGCCAGCGCGGCGTGACGGCTTGGGTCAGGTGGATGCCAAGAAAGAGGGCGAGGCCCAGGGCCAACCAGGTCATGTCGGGGTTCTCCGTGAGGCTAGGTCTGTCGATCCACGCGCAGCGCAAGCACGACGGAGCTGTTGGTGCGCAGCACGCCGTCGATCTCGCCGATTTCGTCCAGCAGCGCGTCGAGCCGGGCCGTAGTGTCGGCGCGCAAGAGTGCCATGTAATCAAACTCACCACTCACCGAAGCGAGCTGGCGCAGTTCCGGCAGTTCTGATAGGCGCTTGACCACCTCGCGCCCGGCCTTGGGGCTGACCGTGATGCCGACGAAGGCCTGCACGCTGCGGCCGGCTTCGTCGCCGCCCAAGCGCGCGGTGTAGCCCACGATGCGGCCGCTGGCCTCCAGCCGCGCCAGCCGCGCGACCACGGTGGTGCGGGCCACGCCCAGCTTGCGTGCGAGCGTGGCCGTGCTTTCGCGGGCGTTGGCCTGCAGCAGCAGGATCAGGCGGCGGTCGAGGTCGTCCGGCGGCGCGCTGGTGTTTACCCGTGATTCATCCATAACGGCGAATCATCGCGACGAAACGGCGAGAGGGCAATTGATTTCGTCGAAAGCGTGCTTTCTTTCGTCACGGTCTCTGCCTAGAGTGCGCCGCAGTCCATCTGTCATCTTGAGGAGCCTCCATGAAGATCGCCCTGCTTGGCGCCGGCCACATCGGCCAGACCATCGCCCGCCTGCTGCACGCCACGGGCGACTATCAGGTCACGGTGCTGGACAAGAACCCGGCCTACCTGAAGGCGCTGGCCGACGAGGGCATTGCCACGGCCGGAGTCGACAGCGACAACCGTGCGGCGCTCGCCGCGCAGCTCCGCGGCAAGGATGCGGTCGTCAATGCGCTGCCCTACCACCTGGCCATCACCGCGGCCGAACTGGCGCTGGAATGCGGCTGCCACTATTTCGACCTGACCGAGGACGTGGCCGCCACCAAGGCCATCAAGCAGATGGCCGAGGGCGCCCGCACCGCCTTCATGCCGCAGTGCGGCCTGGCGCCGGGTTTCATCGGCATCGTGGCCCACCACCTGGCCAGCGGCTTTGACAGCGTGCGCGACGTGCAAATGCGCGTCGGCGCGCTGCCGGCCTTCCCGACCAACGCGCTCAAGTACAACCTGACCTGGTCGGTCGACGGGCTCATCAACGAATACTGCCACCCCTGCGAGGCCATCCACGAGGGCGAAACCATCGCCGCGCTGCCGCTCGAAGGGCTGGAGCACTTCAGTCTGGACGGTACCGAGTACGAGGCCTTCAACACCTCCGGCGGCCTGGGCACGCTGTGCGAAACCTGGGCGGGCAAGGTGCGCAATCTTGACTACAAGACCGTGCGCTACCCCGGCCACCGCGACCTGATGCAGTTCCTGCTGGGCGACCTCGGTCTGAAGGGCGACCAGGAAAACCTCAAGGCCATCATGCGCAAGAGCATGCCGGCCACCATGCAGGACGTGGTGCTGGTGTTCGTGACCGTCTCGGGCATGAAGAACGGCGTGCTGCTGCAGGAGGTGTTCGCGCGCAAGATCTTCGCCACCCGCGACGGCGCCCAGCCGCTGTCGGCCATCCAGATCACGACCGCAGCCGGCATCTGCGCCGCGGTCGACCTGTTCCGCGAAGGCAAGCTGCCGCAGAAGGGCTTCGTGCGCCAGGAGCAGGTCGCGCTGCCCGACTTCCTGGCCAACCGCTTCGGCGCGGCCTATCAGCAAAGCCGTCAGGTCGAGTCGATTTCCTGATTCGCCATTTGTTGAAGCCGGACCAAGCTACAGAGGCACAGAGACACAGAGGGCGCGGCACGGCTTCTCTGTGCCTCTGCGTCTCTGTGGCTGTGTTCTTCGATCGCGAGATGATCACGCCATGACGAATTCCACCCATTCCCTCCTCGACGCCCTGGGCGTTCACCTGCCGACTGCCGGCGACCTCACCGTGCGCTCGCCGATTGACGGCGGCGTGCTGGCCCAGATCCCGACCGCCTCGCGCGGCGACATGCAGGCCGCCATCGGCCGTGCCCACGAAGCCTTCAAGGCCTGGCGCGTCGTGCCGGCTCCCAAGCGCGGCGAGCTGGTGCGCCTCTTTGGCGAGGAACTGCGCGCGCACAAAGCTCAACTGGCGCAGCTCGTTTCGATCGAGGCCGGCAAGGTCACGAGCGAAGGCCTGGGCGAAGTCCAGGAAATGATCGACATCTGCGAGTTCGCGGTGGGCCTGTCGCGCCAGCTGCATGGCCTGACGATCGCCAGCGAGCGCCCCGGCCACCGCATGATGGAGCAGTGGCTGCCGCTGGGCGTGGTGGGCATCATCTCGGCCTTCAACTTCCCCGTGGCGGTGTGGGCCTGGAACTCGGCGCTGGCGCTCGTCTGCGGTGATGCCTGCGTCTGGAAGCCGTCCGAGAAGACGCCGCTGACGGCCCTGGCCACGCAGGCGCTGTTCGAGCGTGCGCTCAAGGCCTACCGTGCTGCGGGCCATGCGGCGCCTGACGGCCTGTCCGAGCTGATCATCGGCCGCGCTGACGTGGGCGAGGCGCTGGTCGACGACGCCCGCGTGGCCCTCGTCTCGGCGACGGGCTCGACCCGCATGGGCCGTGCCGTGGGTCCGCGCGTGGCGGCGCGCTTCGGCCGCTGCCTGCTGGAGCTCGGCGGCAACAACGCCATCATCGTGACGCCCAGCGCCGACCTGGAGCTGGCGGTGCGCGGCATCCTGTTCGGCGCCTATGGCACGGCCGGCCAGCGCTGCACGACGACACGCCGCGTGATTGCGCACGAAAGCATCCACGATGCGCTGGTCGAGCGCCTGGACCGGGCCCGCGCCCAGCTGCCCATCGGCTCGCCGGTGGAGCCGGGCACCTTGATCGGCCCGCTGATCGACGCCCAGGCCTTCGATGCGATGCAGTTCGCGCTGAGCGCCGCCCGCGAGCAGGGCGGCCAGGTGAGCGGTGGCGAGCGCGCGTTGGCGGACCGCTTCCCCGAGGCCTACTACGCCGTGCCGGCGCTCGTGCGCATGCCGGCCCAGACCGAGGTGGTCTGCCATGAGACCTTCGCGCCCATCCTGTACACGCTCAAGTACAAGACCCTGGACGAAGCCATCGCGCTGCAGAACGGCGTGCCGCAGGGCCTGTCGAGCGCCATCTTCACGACCGATCTGCGCGAGGCCGAGGCGTTCATGAGCGCGGCCGGCAGCGACTGCGGCATTGCCAACGTCAACATCGGCACCTCGGGCGCAGAGATCGGCGGCGCGTTCGGCGGCGAGAAGGAAACGGGCGGCGGGCGCGAGAGCGGCTCGGACGCCTGGAAGGCCTACATGCGCCGCACCACCAACACCGTGAACTACTCCAGCGAACTCCCGCTCGCTCAGGGTGTGAAGTTCGACATCTGAGCTTTTGATCGGAGAGCCGCAAAATCTGCGCTATGATGCGCGGCTCCTGAAAGCCCAGGTGGCGGAATTGGTAGACGCACTAGTTTCAGGTACTAGCGGGTAACTCCGTGGAGGTTCGAGTCCTCTCCTGGGCACCAAACAAGAAAGGCCAGCACGCAAGTGCTGGCCTTTTGCGTTTTGGGGCCCAGGAGAGGACTCGAAAGGCGCGTCACCGCGGACCGAGGGCAGGCCCTGCGGCCTGCCCGACGCCGCGGGGAAGGTGAAGCGCTTGCAAGCGCTTCACCGGCCGCCGGGGTCGCCGAAGGTGACCGAGTCCCCGCTGAGGCGCCCTCGATGGGCGCTTCAGCGTGCCGTGCCAGTCACCGAGCCTTGGACCGCGCCGGCCAACCACCGCTCCTCAAACGCCTCCGCCGAAACCCCCTTCCCAAACCACCACCCCTGCCCCCAGTCGCAGCCCATCGCCTGCAGGGCCCGCATCTGCGCCTCGGTCTCGATGCCTTCGGCCACCACCTGCATGCCAAGTTCATGCGCCATGGTCACGATCGCCCGGCACAGCGCCAGTGCCTTGCCGCCTGCTTCCAGGCCGGCGACGAAGCTGCGGTCGATCTTGACGGTGTCGATCTCGTGATGCTGCAGATAGCTCAGCGACGAGTAGCCCGTGCCGAAGTCGTCCAGCGAGATCGACAGCCCCGCAGCCCGCAACGCGCGCAGACGCTCGGCCACCGCCTCGTCGCGCTCCAGCAGCAGGCCTTCGGTGATCTCCACGGCGAGGGCCTCACCGGGCAGGCCGAGGGTGCGCAGATGCTCGACCCAGTCCGGATGCGCCTGCTGGCTGCGCTCGCTGAGGAACTGCACGGGTGACTTGTTGATCGCGACCTGGAAACTCGCGTGCCCGCGGGCCCGCCAGGCCTGCACCTGCGCGGCGGCTTCGCGGAACACCCAGTCGCCGATGTCGACGATGAGCCCGCTGGCCTCGGCCAGCGGGATGAACTGGGCCGGGCTCACGTCACCGAGCTTGGGGTGGGTCCAGCGCAGCAGGGCCTCGGCCTTGCGGGGTGGTGCCGTCGGGTCGCGCAGCGACAGGATGGGCTGGTAGACCAGCTTGAACTGCCGGGCGGGCAGGGCCTGGCGCAACTCTGCGGCCAGCCGGGCCCGGCGCTGGACCGCTTCGTGCAGGTCCGGCGTGAACAGTCGCAACCGGTTGCGGCCGGCACCCTTGGCTTCATACAGCGCCTGATCGGCATGCTTGAAAAGGGACTCGATCTCCACGCCATCGCGCGGTGCCAGGCTGACGCCGATGCTGGCCGACACATAGACCCGTTCGCCGCCGACATCAAAGGTCGCGGACAGCGCCGCCAGCATGTCGCGGCCCACCTGCTCGGCCGCGGCCGCCGCATCAGCGGCTGCCAGCAGCACGGTGAACTCGTCGCCCCCCATGCGGGCCACGACGCCGCCCGGCGGCATGCAGGCTTGCAGGCGCTGTGCGACCTGGCCGAGCAGGGCGTCGCCCACGTCGTGGCCCAGGGAGTCGTTCACTTCCTTGAAGTGGTCCAGGTCGACGAACATGACCGCCAGTTCTTCGTCCCCGCGCACCGCCCGCTGGGCCAGCGCTCGGTCAATGCGCTCACGCAGCGCGCGGCGGTTGGGCAGCCCGGTCAGCGCATCCACCCGCGCCTGCTGCCACACCAGCGCTTCCTGGCGCTTGCGGTCGGTGATGTCGGTGTGTGTGCCGACCATGCGTACCGGTTGGCCGGCCGTGTCGCGCTCGATGACCATGCCGCGGCTGAGCACCCACTTCCAGGTGCCGTCCTTGGCCAGCACCCGGTGCTCGTTGCGGTAGATGGCGGTGCGCCCCGCGAAGTGATCTTCGCGGTCGCGGTTCATCTGCGGAATGTCGTCGGGGTGGGTGCGGGCATCGAAGGCTTCGGGCGTGGCGTCCACATCGCCCGGCTGGAAGCCGTGCAGCCGCAGGTAGCGCTCCGAGAAATGCTCGGTGCCCCGCTGCACATGCCAGTCCCAGACGCCATCGCCGCTGCATTCCAGGGCCAGCTTCCAGACTTCGTCGGCCTGCTGCAGCCGGGCCTCGGCCGTGCGGCGGGCGGAGATGTCGATGTGCGTGCCCAGCCAGTGGGGCGAGTCCGGCAGGCGCTGCGCCTGGGCCAGGACCCATTGCTGACCCAGCCGGTACTCCATCTCGAAACGTCCGTTGGCCTGGGCCTGCGCCCAGCGGTGACGGAAGGCCTCGCGGTCGTCGGCATGCAGCCAGTTCACCAACGGGGATGGCAGTGCAGGGCGGTTGAGCGCCTCGGCCAGGCGCGCATTCATCCACAGCAGGCGGCCCTGCGCGTCGGCCTTCCAGACCTGCTGCGGGAGGGCATCGAGCAAAGTGGAAAACTGCACGGGCACGGACCTCCGCGATGGATACGGGACTCTGCCGGACTGTATGCCTCTCGCAATAAGCCACAATCGCGCCCGCCCGAGCCGTTCGGGCGCGTTATTTCGCGAGACCCCCCGCATGAACAAGACCGATCTGATCGAACACCTGGCCGCCAAGCACGAGCTGAGCAAGGCCGAAGCCGGCCGCATCCTGGAGACCCTGCTGGACGCCGTCGTCACCACCGTGAAAAAGGGTGGCGCCGTGTCGATCCCGGGCTTCGGCTCCTTCAAGCAGCACGCCCGTGCCGCCCGCAACGGCGTGAACCCCAGCACCGGCGCCAAGATCAAGATCGCCGCCGCCAAGCTGCCCAAGTTCACTCCGGGTGCTGGCTTCAAGGCTGCCGTTGATCCCAAGGCCGCTGCCAAGAAGGCGGCTGCCAAGCCCGCCGCCAAGCCGGCCGCCAAGGCCAAGAAGAAGTAATTCTTCTCTGCTGTGAGCGCACGCGGGGGAAGTCCCACCATCGTCGACGTCGCCCGCGAGGCGGGCGTGTCGATCAAGACCGTCTCGCGTGTGCTCAACCACGAGCCCGGGGTGCATGAGAGCACCCGGGCCCAGGTGCTCAAGGTCGTCGAGGCCTTGCGCTACCGCCCCAAACAATCGGCGCGCAGCCTGGCCGGCGGGCGATCCTTCCTGATCGGCCTGCTGTACTACGACCCGAGCGCCATCTTCGTCGGCAGCGTGCAGTAAGGCGCCACGCTGCGATGCCGTGAGCTGGGCTACCACCTGGTGGTGGAGTCCCTGCACAACGATGCCCCCGACCTGCGCCAGCAGATCGACCGCATGGTGCTCGCGCTGCGGCCCGACGGCATGATCCTCACGCCGCCGCTGTGCGACAACCCCGAGGTGCTGGCCGCGCTGCGCGACAGCGGCACCCCGTGCGTGCTGATGTCGCCCGAGCGTGACCTGCGCGGCGTGCCTTCGGTGCGCATGGACGACGTGCATGCGGCCGAAGAGATCACCAACCTGCTGCTGAGCCTGGGCCACGAGCACATCGCCTTCATCAAGGGGCCACCGGACCAGTCCGCCAGTGCGCTGCGTTACCAGGGCTTCGTCCAGGCGCTGCGCGCGCACGGTCTGCAGCCCGATCCCGAGCTGGTCCAGCCGGGCCAGTTCACCTTTGCCAGCGGCCGGGACGCAGCGCATCAGCTGCTCAGCCGCCGCCAGCGGCCCACCGCCGTGTTCGCCAGCAATGACGACATGGCCCTGGGCGTGCTCGCCGCGGCCCAGCGCCTGGGCCTGTCGGTGCCGGGCGAGCTGTCGGTCGCCGGCTTCGACGATTCGCCGACCGCCGCGCTGGTCTGGCCGCCGCTGACCACCGTGCGCCAGCCGGTCGCCGAGATGGCGCGCGCCGCGGTCGAGATGCTGGTGTCGGTGCAGCGCCCCGACATGACCGCGCCCGAGGACGAGGCCGACCTGCACAAGGTCCTGCCGCACGAGCTCGTCGTGCGGGACTCCACTCGCGCCCGCTGACCCTGCCTCGCCGGCGGCCCGCCCGGCCGCCTCACGCGCCGCGCTCTCGTGGTGAATTGACAGCGTTGTCAATCGGCGGCAAGATGCCCCGGTGGGGTCGGCAGTTGCAGTGCACCGGCGCCCAGGGTCGGGCTCCAGCGTGAGCCTGCTGCAAACCCGGCGAGCGTCCTCTGGCGCGCCGCCATTTCCGTTCTCGGGCTCGCCGCGCGCCGCCCTTCGCTGCCATGAACCTCTCCGACACCACCCGCATCGACCCGGCTGCCCTGGCCGCCGCTTTCCCGTCCGACTTCCGCTGGGGCGTGGCCACCAGCGCCGCGCAGATCGAGGGCGCCGCGTTCGAAGACGGCAAGGGCGCGTCCATCTGGGACGCCTTCTGCCGCCAGCCCGGCCGCATCAAGGACGGCTCCAACATCGACGTCGCCTGCGATCACTACCACCGCTTCCGTGACGACGTGGCCCTGATCAAGGACCTGGGCCTGGACTGCTACCGCTTCAGCTTCGCCTGGCCGCGGGTGCAGCCCTTGGGGCAGGGCGCCTGGAACGAGGCGGGCTTCGGCTTCTACGACCGCCTGATCGACAGCCTGCTCGAAGCCGGCATCCAGCCCCACGCCACGCTTTATCACTGGGACCTGCCGCAGGCGCTGGACGAGGGCTTGGGCGGCTGGCTGTCGCGCGACGTGGTCGGGCATTTCGCGACCTACGCGGCCGAGGTGGCGCGCCGCTTCGGCGACCGGCTGGCCAGCATCGCCACGCACAACGAACCGTGGTGCACCGCCACCCTGGGTTACGAGACGGCGCAATTCGCGCCTGGCCACACCAGCCGCGCCGAAAGCCTGCAGGTCGCCCACCACCTGATGCTGTCCCACGGTGCCGCCGTGCAGGCCATGCGGGCGGTTTGCAAGACACGCCTGGGCATCGTGCTCAACCACACGCCGTCCTTCCCGGCCACGCCGAACGAAGCCGACCGCCGCGCCGCGCGCATCGACGATGGGCTGAACGTGCGCTGGTACATGGACCCGATCTTCCGGGGCGCCTACCCCGCCGACGCGCTGGCCTATGTCGGGGCGGATGCGCCCCGGGTGCAAGACGGTGACCTGGCGCTGATCCGCCAGCCGCTGGACTTTCTCGGCATCAACTTCTATACGCGCAGCCTGTTTGATGCCGACGGCAAGACCGTGCCGGGCCCGGGCAAGCGCGGCTTCACCGACATGGGCTGGGAGATCGTGCCCGAGGTGTTCGCCCAGCACCTGGTTCGGCTGGCCCGCGAGTACAACCCGCCGCCGATGTTCATCACCGAAAACGGCATGGCCAATGCCGACCGCGTGGTGGATGGTCGCGTGCCGGACGAGGCGCGCATCAGCTACCTCAGCAGCCATTTGCAGGCCTTGGCCGCCGCGATGAGCCTGGGCGCCGACGTGCGGGGCTATTTCTATTGGAGCTTGCTCGACAACTTCGAGTGGAACTCGGGCTACGACAAGCGCTTCGGCCTGGTCCACGTCGACTACGCGACCCAGGCCCGCCTGCTCAAGGACAGCGCCCACTGGTACCGCGATTTCGTGGCCCGCCACCGGGCCAGCCGCTGACGCAGCGCTTTCACATGCCGCGGCCGCACTTCCCAAAACGTGAGGATGTGCTCACCCCACCCGTCCAGGGGGGCGCAGGTTGGGCATTCCTTCGCGTTTGCCCCGACTTGCACTCGGAATTTCGGTAACGATCAGGCGCTAAGCTCCGCCGTGCGCACCACCATGGGATTTTTCCCGGACGGCGGTGGCGCGTGATCTGTTGATTTGACGTATGACTGGAAACCTGCCCGGTCTCTGTGGTGCTCCTGCCGCAGACGGGGCGGAGTTCAGGGGTGCCCGCGCCACGGGTTCTGAGTGAATGCAGGATAGAACAAGCGATCCGCTGATTGATGTCAGCCAGTTGACCGTCGGGATGTTCATACATCTCGACCTCGGCTGGATGTCGCATCCGTTTCCGCTGTCGAGCTTCAAGATCGCCTCCAGCGATCAGCTCCTCATCCTGCGCCGCCTGGGCCTGACCCAGGTGCGTTGGAGCCCGTCCAAGAGCGACCTCAACCTGCAGCCCCAACCGGAGCCCGCGCCCGCGGTGCCCGAAGGCGCGGCTGAGGCAGGCGCGGCCTCGTCCGCCGAGCCCAGCCCGGAAGAGCTCGCCCGCGAGGCCCATCGCCGTGCACTGGCTGCCCAGCGCGAAGCCCTGCGCCTGTGTGAACAACAGTACGGCGAGGCCGCCGATGGCTTTCGCGGCGTCATGGAGAAGGTGCAGGCCTCGCCCCAGGAAGCGCGTGAACAGGCCGAGCGCCTGACCGCCGCCCTCCTCGACAAGATGCTGGTCGAGGGTGATCTCAATATGCGGCTGCTCAATGAAGCCGCGGGCGACCGCAGCACGGCGCATGCGCTCAACGTCTGCATCATCGCGCTGCTGCTCGGCCGAGCCTTCGGCCTGGGCCGCGACGAAATGATGGACCTGGGCGTCGGGTCGCTCCTGCATGACGTCGGCAAGCTTGAAATCGCCGCGCGCCTGCGCCACCGCGACGAGAGTTTCACGGCGGCCGAGACCCAGGCCTACCAGCAGCATGTCGCCAAGGGCGTGGCGATCGCGCAGAGCATGGGCCTGGCGCCCGCCCCACTGCTCATCATTGCCCAGCACCACGAGCATGCTGACGGCAGCGGCTTTCCGCAGCGCATCAACATGGACCGCATGAGCACGGGGGCCCGCATCGTGGCCCTCGTCAACCGCTTCGACGGCCTGTGCAACCCGCTGATCACC
Source organism: Roseateles puraquae (assembly GCF_002205845.1). Taxonomy (GTDB): domain Bacteria; phylum Pseudomonadota; class Gammaproteobacteria; order Burkholderiales; family Burkholderiaceae_C; genus Pelomonas; species Pelomonas puraquae. The sequence continues at coordinate 128,424 of NZ_NISI01000012.1, forward strand.
TCCAAGGCCATGACGCCGCACGAGGCGCTGTCGCTGATGTTCGCCCAGGGGCGCAACCGCTTCGACGCCACCATGCTGAACGCCTTCATCCGCATGATGGGCGTCTACCCGCCGGGCTCGACGGTGCAACTGACCGACGACCGCTATGCGCTGGTGGTCTCCGTCAACTCGGCCCGGCCGCTGAAGCCGCGCGTGATGGTGCATGACCCCAAGGTGCCCAAGGACGAAGCGCTCATCCTCAATCTGGAAGAGATGCCCGACCTCGGCATCCGCCGCAGCCTCAAGCCCCAGTTCCTGCCGCGTGCCTCGCTCGACTACCTCAGCCCGCGTGCGCGCATTGCCTATTTCTTCGACGCCGTGACCACCGGCCCCGGGGAGCTGACGACGTGAACCCCGTCCGCGAGGCCAGTCCCGCACTGCCTCGCAACACCGAGGTGCCGTCATCCCTGATCGGCGCCCTCCTGGAAGGCCTGCCCGAACCGGCATGGCTGGTGGATGGCGACAGCCTCACGGTCTCGGTGATCAACCGCGCGGCCCTGCGGCTGCTGGGGCTCAAGCCTGAACGCGCGCTCGGCCAGTCGCCGGCGGCGCTGTGCGGCTCCCTCGAAGACGAAGCCTTCTGGCAAGGCGCCTCGCGAGACCCGTTCGCGCGCATCCGCTCCGACACCGTGCTGACCCACAGCGACGGCCAGCCGCGGTGGGTCAGCCGCAGCATCAGCCCCGTGCACACGCCGGGGGGCGCCCGTTACTGGCTGGTGCTGCTGCACGACCAGACCCGCCGCCGCCGTGCCGAGGCCGAGCGCGAGACGCTGCTGGCCGAGCTGCGTGCCACGCTCGAATCCACCGCCGACGGCATCCTCGTGGTCGACCTCAGCGGCCGGGTGCGTAGCTTCAACCGGCGCTTTGCCAAGCTCTGGGGGCTGCCCGGCGGGCTGACGCACGAGCCGGGTGACGCCGGCATCTGGCTCAGCCTGCAGCGCGTGATGCGCGACGGGGAGCAGTACCGGCTGCGCATCGAGGCCCTGCTGGATGCGCCGCTGATGCGTTCCAGCGACGTCCTGCGCCTGGCTGACGGCCGCGTGCTGGAGCAGGTGTCCCTGCCCCAGATGAGCCGCGGCGAGCCCATTGGGCGGGTGTTCTCCTTCCGCGACTTGAGCGAAAAGCTGGCTGCCCACCAGCGCATCGAGGAGCTCGGCCGTTCCGACGTGCTGACGGGCGCTCCCAATCGCCGCGCGCTGGCCGATCGCATCGTGCAACTGATGGCCGCCGTCGAGACGGGCGAGCCTTCGCCCGTCTTTGCGCTGCTGCACCTGGACCTGGACCGCTTCAAGCAGATCAACGACACCCTCGGCCACAGCTACGGTGACCGCGTGCTGCGAGAGGTGGTGGAGCGGCTGCGCGGCGCGGTTGGCGCCAACGACACGCTGGCCCGCCTGGGCGGCGACGAGTTCGCCCTGCTGGTGGACGGCGCGCAGATGTTCGAGGCCGAGGCGGCGGCGCGGCGCGTCCAGCAGGTGCTGGCCGAACCCTTCACCTTCGACACCCTGAGCTTCACCGTCACTGCCAGCTGTGGCGTGGCGCTGTACCCGGGCGACGGCGGCACGCCGGACGAACTCATGGCGAGCGCCGAGCGCGCGATGCACTGGGTGAAGGAAAGCGGCCGCGCGGGCTTTCGCTTCCATGTGCCCCGCAAGGAAGTCGACCTGCTCTACCGCATGCGGCTGGACCACGACATGCGCCAGGCGCTGGCCCAGGGGCGCTTCCGGTTGCATTACCAGCCCCAGGTGGAGCTGGGCAGCGACCGCGTCATCGGCGCCGAGGCCCTGATCCGCTGGCGCGATCCGCAGCGTGGCGAGATCTCGCCGGCCGAGTTCATCCCGCTGGCTGAGGAAAGCGGCTTCGTCGTCGCCATCGGCGACTGGGTGCTGCGCGAGGCCGTGGCCCAGGCCGCGCACTGGCTCAGCCGTGGCCTGCGCATGCCGGTGGCGGTGAACGTCTCGGCCCTGCAGTTCCAGCAGGCGCATTTCGTGCAGACCGTCGCTGACGCGCTGCGGGAGTCCATGCTGCCGGCCAGCATGCTGGAGCTGGAGCTGACCGAAGGCGTGCTGCTGGGCGATGCCGACGAAGCCCTCAAGCGCATGCAGGCTCTGGATGCGCTGGGGGTGACCTTGTCCATCGACGACTTCGGCACCGGCTACTCGTCGCTGGCCTACCTCAAGCGCTTCCCGATCCGGCGCCTGAAGATCGACCGCAGCTTTGTGCAAGGCCTGCCAGGCGATGCGAGCGATGTCGGCATCGCGAATGCCATCGTGCAGATGGGGCGGGCGCTGGGCCTGCAGGTCATCGCCGAAGGCGTCGAGACCGAAGCCCAGCGGGATTTCCTCGCCCAGGCCGGCTGCCATGAATTCCAGGGCTTCCTGTTCGCACGGCCGCTGCGTCCGGACGAATTCGAGCAGCGTGTGCGCCCCCGCCGGCATGTGGTGGATGCCGCCGTCTCCGGCTGGCTCGGATTGGCCAACGGCTGACACCACGAGCAGCCGGCGGCGCGCACAATCGGCGCATGCTCTACTGCTTCAAATCCAAGGCTGCGGCCGATGTGATCATGATGGCCGACTCGGCCGAGGCGGTGCTCCGCCTGATGGGCCGCGACCCGTCACCCCAGGGCATCCTCGTGTCGGCGGAGCTCGCGGGCTATATCCAGAAGCTGGAGGCCGGTGTGGCTGACGACGAAGCGCAGTTCCAGCGCGCCGTCGACGAAGCCGTGGCTGCCGGTCAGCCGGCGCCGCGGCGTCAAGGCGTGACGCTGCGCCAGCGCGCCTGGCCGCTGCGTGACCTGATGCAGCGCAGCCTGAAGGAAGGCGCCGACGTCGTCTGGGGCGTCTAGTGCTGGACAACGCCACACGACTGATCGTCATACGCCACGGCGAGACCACCTGGAACCGCGCCACGCGCATCCAGGGTCACACCGACATCCCGCTGAGCGCGCTGGGCCTGGCCCAGGCTGAGCGGCTGGCCCAGGCGCTGGCCGATGAGCCCTTGGCCGCCATCTATGCCAGCGACCTCAGCCGCGCCCGCCAGACGGCCGAGGCGCTGGCGGCCGTCCATGGCCTGCCGGTTCGACAAGACCGTGGGCTGCGCGAGCGCGCCTTCGGGCGCTTCGAAGGCCTGAGCTGGCAGGAGATCGATCAGGGTTACCCCGAGGAGGCGGCGCGCTGGCGTCGCCGGGAGCCGGACTTCCCGGTCGGCGGGGGCGAGAGCCTGGTTGACTTCAGCGCGCGCTGCCTGGCCGCGGCCCAGCGGGCTGCCGCTGCGCACCCCGGGCAAAGCATCGCGCTGGTGGCGCACGGCGGCGTGCTGGACTGCCTCTACCGCGCCGCCACCCGGGTGGCGCTGGATGCACCACGCAGCTGGCAACTCGGCAACGCGACCATCAACCGGCTGCTGGCGACCCCCGACGGCTTCACGCTCGTGGGCTGGAATGACGATCAGCACCTGGCCGGCTTGAGTGCCGACGACATCGCGGCCTGAGTTCGAGACGCCGTTTCAGCGCTGTCATTGAACTGTTGCATCCGCGCGTCGCTCCTGTCGGGTGTGGCAAAAGCCGCTCCTATACTGGCCGCCACTGTCCTTCAAGGCAGGGCTGAAAAGCCCCGTCCAACCCTACTGAAAAGGCAAACGATGAAAAAGATCGCTCTCGTCGCCGCTCTGGCTGCTACCGCTGCCGCTCCGGCCTTCGCACAAAGCGTCACCCTGTGGGGTCGCCTGAACACCACGGTCGAAAGCCAGAAGATCGGCTCCCTGGACCGCAAGATGGTCCTGCAGAACAACAACTCGCGTCTGGGCCTGAAGGGTTCGGAAGACCTGGGCGGCGGCCTGAAGGTCAGCTTCAACCTGGAGCACGGTTTCGAGAGCGACACCGGCGCTGCCAGCGGCGGCACCACCTTCTGGAACCGTCAGTCGAACGTCGAACTGAGCGGCTCCTTCGGCGCCGTGCGTCTGGGCAAGTGGTTCCCGGGTTCCTACTTCGCCGTGCCTGACTACGTCAGCATGCACAACCACGACACCGGCACGTCGTCGGACGCGCTGTACGCCTACGGCGACTTCCCGTCGTCGAACAAGGTGGCCTACTTCACCCCGACCGTCGGTGGCTTCTCCTCCGAGCTGTCCGTGACCGCTGGCGAAGGCACCACCAAGCGCTCGCTGGACGCCGCCGTCAACTACGACATGGGCCCGGCCCACGCCGGCTTCGGCTACCAGAAGAAGGGTGACTTCAACCAGTTCGCCGTCCGCGGCCTGTACGAATTCGGTCCTCTGGTCCTGGGTGGCTACATCCAGCGCGCCGAGAACACCTTCGGTGGTGTGAAGAAGAACTGGAACGTGTGGCGCGCCTCCGGCATGTACGTCGTCGGCCAGTCCGAGTTCCACCTGAACTTCGGCAAGGCTGACAACATCAACGTCAACGACGGCGCCAAGCAGCTGACCGTGGGCTACAACTACAACCTGAGCAAGCGCACCAAGGTGTACGGCTTCTGGACCAAGGTTGACAACCAGGCTGCCGGCACGTACTTCCCCGTCAGCGGCATGAAGGCTGGCCAAGATTTCTCGTCGCTGGCCGCTGGTATCCGCCACAACTTCTGATCCTCGCGATCTGAAGCAGAAAAGCGCCCCGCGGGGCGCTTTTTTCATGGCCGTTTGGGCCTGGTGTTTTGCACCCGCTCCGGCCGCACTCACTCCGAAAACAGATCGCCCCGGCTCGGCGGTGCCAGCCCCAGGTGGCGCCAGGCCGCCAGGGTTGCCACCCGGCCGCGCGGCGTGCGCTGCAGAAAGCCTTGCTGGATCAGATAGGGCTCGATCACGTCTTCGATCGTGCCGGCCTCTTCGCCAATCGCCGCCGCCACGTTCTCTAGGCCGACCGGCCCGCCGTCGAAACGGTGCACCACGGCTTCGAGGAACTTGCGGTCCATCAGGTCGAAACCCTGCGGGTCGACGTCCAGCATGGCCAGCGCCTTGTCGGCGATGCCGGCCACGATGCGGCCGTCACCTTTCACCTCGGCATAGTCGCGCACACGGCGCAGCAGCCGGTTGGCGATCCGCGGGGTGCCGCGCGAGCGGCGGGCGATCTCCAGCGCGCCGTCGGGGTCGATGGGGGCGCCCAGCAGCCCGGCGGAGCGCGTCACGATGCGCTGCAACTCAGCCGGCGTGTAGAACTCCAGCCGCGCAACGATGCCGAAGCGGTCGCGCAGCGGGTTGGTCAGCATGCCGGCGCGGGTGGTGGCACCGACCAGCGTGAAGGGCTGCAGGTCGAGCTTGATCGAGCGCGCCGCCGGGCCTTCGCCGATCATGATGTCGATCTGGTAGTCCTCCAGTGCCGGGTACAGGATCTCCTCGACGACCGGGCTCAACCGGTGGATCTCATCAATGAAGAGGACGTCGTTCTTCTCGAGGTTGGTGAGGATGGCTGCCAGGTCCTTGGGCTTTTCGAGCACCGGGCCGGAGGTCTGGCGCAGGTTCACCCCGAGTTCCGCTGCGATGATGTGCGACAGCGTCGTCTTGCCCAGGCCCGGCGGGCCGAACAGCAGCACGTGGTCCAGCGCTTCATGGCGCTTGCGGGCAGCACCGATGAAGATCTCGAGCTGTTCGCGGGCCTTGCTCTGGCCGACGTAGTCGTCCAGCAACTTGGGGCGCAGGGCGCGCTCCAGCGCCTCTTCGCGGCTGGACTCGGGCGCGGTGCTGACGATGCGCGGCGCCGGGGCGAAGTCATCGCCGAACTTGTCCGTCTGGATGCTCATGGCAGGCGGCTCACGACAGCTTCTTCAGCGCCAGCTTGATGCCGTCGCTGACACCCACATCCGCCGGCAGGGCCTTCAGCGCCGCGGCGGCGTCCTTCTCGCTGTAGCCGAGGGCCACCAGGGCCTGGAGGATATCGGCTTGCGCATCGTTGGCCACCGTGGCGGGCAGGGCGAGATCCGGCCCGAGCTTGCCCTTGAGCTCCAGCAGCAGCCGCTCGGCGGTCTTCTTGCCGATGCCGGGCACCTTGGTCAGGCGGCCGGCTTCCTGGCGCGTGACGGCCTGGGCCAGTTCCGCCACCGACAGGCCTGACAACAGGCCGAGCGCCATCTTGGGCCCGATGCCGCTGATCTTGATGAGCTGGCGGAAGGTGGCGCGTTCTTCCTGGGTCAGGAAGCCGAACAGCTGGTGAGCGTCCTCGCGCACGACGAGGTGTGTCAGCAGGACCGCGCGTTCGCCCAGGCCGCCGAGGTTGAAGAAGGTGCTCATGGGCACGTCGACCTCGTAGCCGACGCCGCCCACGTCGATCACCACCTGCGGCGGTGTTTTCTCGGCAATGACGCCGCTGAGTCGTCCAATCATCGGCCCATTATCCGGGCCGCCTCGACTTCAGTTGCGACCGAACAAACCCAGGCGCTGGGCTTCCAGGGCCGCCTCGGCACGCGAGCTCACATTGAGCTTGCGGTAGATCTGCTTCACGTAGTCGGCAATCGTGTGGCGCGACAGGCCCAGCTGCACGCCGATCTCGGGCAGCGTGAAACCCTTGGCCACGCGCAGCAGCACCTCGGTCTCTCGGTCGGTCAGCGAGACTTCGTGCAGCAGTGCCTGCGAGCTGGGCTTGGCCTGGGCGGCGAAGTAGGCGATGACCTTGCGGGCGATGGACGGCGACAGCGGCGGCTCGCCCTGGCTCATGCGCTGCAGCTGTTCGACCAGCAGCTCGCGCGACTGCTCCTTCAGCAGGTAGCCAAAGGCGCCGGCCTGCAGCGCGGGGAAGAGATGCTCATCGTCGTCATGGATGGTCACGATGACCGACTGCACCTCCGGCTGCTTCTCGCGCAGCGCCGCGATCACCTCCACGCCAGAGCCATCGGGCAGGCCCAGGTCCAGCAGGGCGAGCGTGAAGCGTTGGCCATTCACCAGGGACAGCGCGTCCTGCACCCGCGAGCATTCGGTGATCTGGGCGTTGGCGAATACCTGCTTGACCAGGGCCTTCAGCCAGGCGCGGATCTCCGGGATGTCTTCGAGCAGCAGGATGTGGTTCATGGCAGGGCCTCGGGATACAGGGGCGGCAACAAGGGCAGCAACAAGCGCGTTCGCAGCGGCGAAATCACAGCGGAATCGTCAGACGGATGACAGTACCCCAGCCGGGCCCGGATTCCACCAGGCATTGGCCATGCATTTGCTTGGCGCGTGATTTCATGCTCGCCATGCCGTGGCCTCTGTCCAACCTGCCGTCCAGTTCGGTGGGAATGCCGTTGCCGTTGTCCTGGATGGTCAGGATGAAATCGCCGTCCTGCACCGTGCTGGAAATGGTGGCGTGGGTGGCCGCGCTGTGCTTGATGATGTTGGAGACCGACTCGCGCAGGATGCGCGTGGTCTGCACGTAGGAGCGGGCCTGCAGCGTGTGCTCCACGTCTTCGGCCGGCGACTTCCACTCCGCCAGGATATTGGCCTGGCCCAGCCGCGAGACGACCTCTGCGCGCCAGTCGCCCAGCGCGTCGATCAGATGCACCGGCTTGCCGGTCAGACCTCGCACCGACAGGCGCATTTCTTCCAGGGCCTCGCGGGCGAGCGTGGAGATGCGGTCGGATTCGCTGGTGTGCACGATGGTCAGCAGCTTGGCGCCGAGGTCGTCGTGCAGGTCCGCAGCGATGCGCTTGCGCTCGCGCTCCGTCACCTGCTCGAGCTTCTGCTCAGCCAGTTGGCTGTGCGTGCGCTCCACCTCGGCGATGCGCTCGGCCATGCGCTGCTCGATGGCGCCGATGCGCCGCTCCGCGTCCAGCCTGGCCTGCGCCACGCCGTTGATCAGTTGCAGGCCCAGGGCCAGCATCAGCACCGGCAGCAGCAGGCCCAGCCACGGCGAGGCCGTCCACCACAGCGATTCGCTGGTCGCGGCCAGCATGGTCTCGGCCAGCAGGGCCACCATGGTCGGTAGCAGCAGCCCCGCCATCAGCACGAAATCGCGGCGCAGGGCTTCGTCCGGCGTGGCCTGCAGCCTGGCCCGCCGCAGCCACAGCGCCCAGCCCATGGCCGCGACGAGTTCCAGGCTCAGCACCGCATGCCAGATCGTGCCCAGCAGGCTGACCTGGATGCCTGCGAGCAGCAAGCTGGCCGGCACCACCAGGCACTGGATGAGCAGCGCGTGGTCGATCCAGCTGCGTTTCCAGTTCATCTGCCGCAGCAGGTACTGCACGCCGCACAGCACCAGCAGCGTCATCAGCAGGGGCCGCAGGCCTGACGCACCGGGGGCCGCCGCGGCACGCAGCACCACCCAGCTGAGCATCATGCCGGTCAGGAAGGTGGCGGGGCGCTCGCGCGAGTGCAGGCCGGAGATCAGCCCGACGATGGTGGCCATCAAGGCCAGCATGGCCGCCAGCCACGCATGCACGGTGGTGGCCCAGTACAAGCCAGGCGTCATGACCTGGGCCTGCGCCGTCGGGCAGAGCAGGGTCAGGGCGCACAAGAGAAACAGGGGCAGGCGCCGGGGCATGCCAGCCCTGGGCGCGAGGTTCAGCGTCATGGGGCGGCATTGTGCGGGAGGCCTTGACACTCGCGCGCCGGGGAATGCACCAGCGACAATCTCCACAACACTTTCATCAAGCACCGTGATCCTTCGCTTCACCCTCGAACCTGTCGACAACACCCGGCTGGCGCGCGTCTGCGGCAGCCTGGATGCTCACCTCCGCGAGATCGAGGCGGCGCTGGGCGTGAAGCTCACCCGGCGGGACGCGGAGTTCCGCGTCGACGGCGCCAAGACGGCCGCCGAGCGCACACGCAGCTTGCTGGAAGGCCTGTACGAGCGTGCCCGCCGTCCGCTCTCGGCCGAGACCCTGCAACTGGCCCTCGTCGAGGCCAAGGCGCCCGTGACCGCACCGCGCGCCGAAGGCCATGAAGACACCAACGGCCCGCTGGTGTTGCGCACCCGCCGGGCCGACCTGTCCGCCCGAACGCCCCGTCAGCACCAGTACCTGCAGCAGATCCTGTCGCATGACATCACCTTCGGCCTGGGCCCGGCGGGCACCGGCAAGACCTTCCTGGCCGTCGCCTGCGCGGTCGATGCCCTGGAGCGGGCCGCGGTGCAACGCATCATCCTGACGCGCCCGGCCGTCGAGGCCGGCGAGCGCCTGGGCTTCCTGCCCGGCGACCTGACGCAGAAGGTCGACCCCTACCTGCGCCCGCTCTACGACGCGCTGTACGACCTGCTGGGATTCGACCGCGTCACCAAGGCCTTCGAGAAAGGCCAGCTGGAGGTCGCGCCGCTGGCCTTCATGCGGGGCCGCACCCTGAACCACGCCTTTGTCATCCTGGACGAGGCGCAGAACACCACGCCCGAGCAGATGAAGATGTTCCTGACCCGCATCGGCTTCGGCAGCCGCTGTGTCGTCACCGGCGACACCAGCCAGATCGACCTGCCGCGCGGCGTGCAGTCCGGCCTCATCGACGCGGAGCGTGTGCTGGCCAAGGTCAAGGGCATCGCGATGACGCACTTCACAAGTGCCGACGTCGTGCGACACCCGCTGGTGGCACGCATCGTGGAAGCTTATGAGGCGCGTGCCAAGCGCGAAGGGAGAAATTGATGAGCCGGCCCGAGTTGAGCCTGTCCCTGCAGTTCGCGGACCCGCGCCACCGCACGCTGCTGCCGCGCCACAAGGTGCAGCGCTACATCCGTGCGGCCCTGGAGTTGCCGGGCGAGATCGCGGTGCGCATCGTCGACGCCGAGGAAGGCCGCGCGCTGAACCGCGAGTACCGCGGCAAGGACTACGCCACCAATGTGCTCACCTTCGACTACGCGCACGAGCCGGTGGTGGGCGCCGACCTGGTCATCTGCGCGGAAGTCGTCGAGCGCGAGGCCACCGAGATGGGCATCCCGCTGCTGGACCACTACGCCCACATGCTGGTGCACGGCACCCTGCACGCCCAGGGTTATGACCACGAGGAAGACGACGAAGCCGCCTGCATGGAAGCCCGCGAGACCGAGATCCTCGCCGGCCTGGGCGTGCCTGACCCCTACGCCCGCTGAACCCTAGCGGCTCGTCAGGTAGCGCTTGCGGCGGAACAGCAGCCACAGACCCACGGCCAGCGCCAGGATCAGCGCGATGGACTCCCAGAAGCCGTTGGGGTTCTTGATCAGCGGCATCCACTCGAAGTTCATGCCGAAGATGCCGGTGATCAGGTTCAGCGGCAGGAAGATGGCGGTCAGCACCGTCAGCGTGCGCATGATGCTGTTGGTGCGATGGCCCAGGGCGCTGAAGTGCATCTGCACCGCCGACTCCGCCGACGACTCCAGCCGGCGCACATGCGTCAGCACCCGCTCCACATGCTCCAGCACGTCGCGTGAGCGCACCCGCAGCAGCTCGCGCTCGCGGTTGACTTGCGGGTCGTCGTCCACCGGCCATTCCTCCAGCGCGTCGATCCACTCCTGGATGGCGGCGCGCTGGTCTTCGCAGGTGTCTTCCAGCCGGTGCAGGGCATCGCGGCTTTCCAGCAGCAGCGGCCAGTCGTTGAACTCGCTGTTCTGATCCAGCAGCACGCGCTGCAGCGTGCCGAGCTGGCGGGTCAGCAGGCGGCGCAGTTCCAGGTAGCTGTCCACCATGTGGTTGACCATGCGCAGCATCAGGTCGGCCGGGCTGGCGGGCAGCCGCGCGCCCCCGCGGGCCGACTTCTCGCGGCCTTCGGTCAGGCGGTCGAGCTTGTGGGCGAAGAAGTCGCGCACCTGGCAGTCGGTCGGGTGCACCGTGATCAGCACCCGGTCGAAGACCGCAAAGCCCACCGGGCTGGTGTCGATGGCCCGCAGCGCCCGCTGGGCGGAGGCCAAGGTGCCATGCTCGTCGTCCACGAACAGGTCTTCACTGCCGGGCGCGGCCGCCAGGCGGCGGAACACCAGCATGTCGTACCAGGACGTGTAGTCGAAGTGCGAGGGAAGCTGGTTGTTGATCAGGTCGGACACATGCAGGTCGACGAGGTTGCCGCAACCCCAGCGCGCGAGCGCGTTCTGCAGCACCGGCTCGCCCACCTCGAACACCCGCCGGCCGTAGCCCAGCCACAGGAAGCCGCGCTCCGGCAACTGCTCGGGCAGGGCCGGCAGCTCGCGGAAGCTGTCGGGTTCGATGTGGAAGACCCGCACGGGTCAGCCCTTCTTCAGCAGGCGCGCGGCGTCCAGCGCGAAGTAGGTCAGCACGCCGTCGGCGCCGGCGCGCTTGAAGGCGAGCAGGCTTTCCATCATGACGGCGTCGTGATCCAGCCAGCCATTGGCCGCGGCGGCCTTGACCATCGCGTACTCGCCGCTCACCTGGTAGGCGAAGGTCGGCACGCGGAACTCGTCCTTCACGCGGCGCACGATGTCCAGGTACGGCAGGCCGGGCTTGACCATGACCATGTCGGCGCCCTCGGCCAGGTCCAGCGCCACCTCGCGCAGGGCCTCGTCGCTGTTGCCCGGGTCCATCTGGTAAGTCTTCTTGTCGGCCTTGCCCAGGTTGGCGGCCGAGCCGACCGCATCGCGGAAGGGCCCGTAGAAGCTGCTCGCGTACTTGGCGCTGTAGGCCATGATCCGGGTGTGGATGTGGCCGGCGGCTTCGAGCGTCTGGCGGATGGCGCCAATGCGCCCGTCCATCATGTCGCTGGGCGCGACGATGTCCACGCCAGCATCGGCCTGCACGCGCGCCTGCTTGGCCAGGATGTCCACCGTCACGTCATTCAGGATGTAGCCGGTCTCGTCGATGACGCCATCTTGGCCGTGGCTGGTAAACGGGTCCAGCGCCACGTCGGTCAGCACGCCAAGTTGCGGGAAGTGCTGCTTCAGCGCCCGGACCGCGCGCGGCACCAGGCCGTCGGGGTTTAGCGCCTCGGCGCCGTCGGGCGTCTTCAGGGCGGCGTCGATGACCGGGAACAGCGCGATCACCGGCACGCCCAGCGACACGCATTGTTCGGCCGTGCGCAGCAGGTGGTCCAGGCTCTGGCGGGCCACGCCGGGCATGGAGGGCACGGGCTGGAGCAGATCGGTCCCCTCATGGATGAAGACCGGGTAGATCAGGTCCGACGCCTGCAGCGAGTGCTCGCGCACCAGCGCACGGGTGAAGGCATCGCGGCGCAGGCGGCGCGGGCGTGCCGCGGGGAAGGCGGGAGTGATCAGGGAGCGGGGCACGTGTGTTCCTCGGGCGGGGCAGAAGAAGAGGCTGCGGCCCGGCGCGTGATGGACAACACATCAAGGCGTCACATCTTCGTGACGCCACCGCTCAAGCGCGCTAAACTTGTCGCCGGATGATAGCCGCAAGGTGGTCGTCCCCTGCTTTTCCTCCCTGAGCAGGAGCCTTAACGTGATGACAGCGATAAGGCTTTGCCGCCCCGGTTTTTACCGGGGCTTTTTTTTGCCTCTGTGACAGCCGCGCTCACCGCGGCTGTGCGGCCAAATCAGAAACCGCCTACGCCGCCTGACGGCTCGCCCACAGGTGGCCTGCCCATAATGGGCCCATGCTCTGGGTCAAAGCCTTTCATATCGTCTTCGTCGCGGCGTGGTTCGCGGGCCTGTTCTACCTGCCGCGCATCTTCGTGAACCTGGCGATGGTGCCGGTCGACAGCCATGCCGAGCGCGAACGCCTGCTGCTGATGGCACACAAGCTGCATCGCTTCACCAGCATCCTGATGGGCGTGGCCCTGCTGTTGGGCTTCTGGGTCTGGCTGGGCTTCGGCGCCACCCGCTTCAGCGGCAGCTATTGGCTGCATGCCAAGCTGCTGCTGGTGGTTTTCGTGGTCGGCTATCACCACATGAACCGCCGGCTGTTGCGCAGCTTCGAGGAACTGGCCAACCGCCGCAGTCACCGCTGGTTCCGGGTCTACAACGAGACCTCTGTCCTGCTGTTCACCGCCATCGTCGTGCTGGTGACGGTCAAGCCGTTCTGAGCCGGAGGATTGCGGTGCCCCGCCGCCAAAGCTCCGCGACCTGGCTGCTGCTGGCCCACATCGGCCTGATTCTGTACGCCAGCCTCTACCCCTTCTGGCCGCTGCGCGCGCCGCCGGGGCTGGGCGTGCCGTGGCTGTTCAGTCTGCCCTGGCCAACCCGGTTCTACGCGTTTGACGTGCAGGCCAACCTGATCGGCTACGTGCCGCTGGGCCTGCTCGGGTTCGCCGCGGCCATCCGCTCCGGCTGGGGGCTGCGCGCCGCGCTCGCCGCCGCGCTGCTGCCGGGGCCGCTGCTGTCCTTTCTGATGGAGACGCTGCAGTTCTACGTCCCGGGGCGGGTACCGTCGCTGTCCGACTGGGCGCTCAATTCAGCCGGCAGCACGCTGGGCGCGGTGCTCGGCCTGCTGTTCAACGCGCTCGGCTGGGTGCGGCGCTGGCAGGACATGCGCGAGCACTGGTTCGGCGCCAGCAGTGCGCCGGCCCTGGCCTTGCTGGCGCTGTGGCCCTTGGCGCTGCTCTACCCCACACCGCTGCCTTTCGGCCTGGGCCAGTGGCTGCCCTGGTGGCGCGAGTCACTCGTTGACGCACTGGCCGGCACGCCCTGGGCGCTGAACTGGGGCGACGGCGTCATCATCGAGCGCGAGCTGCCGCCGGGCCTGGAGGCGCTGGCCATCGGCCTGGGACTGTTGGCGCCGGTGCTGCTGATGATCACCGTGGCCCGGCCCGGGCTGCGCCGCCTGGCGCTCGCTGCCGGGGCGGTTGTGCTCGGCCTGCTCGGCACGACCACCGCCACCGCTATGGCCTTCGGCCCCGACCATGCCTGGGCCTGGCTCAGCGACGCCACGCGCCCGGGCGTCGGCCTCGGCGTGGGCCTGGCGTTGCTGGCCTGCCTGCTGCCCTCGCGTGTGGCCGCTGCCTTCGGTCTGTTCGCGCTGTGCGCTTTGGTGGGCCTGATCAGCATCGCGCCGGGCGACCCGTACCTGACGCTGAACCTGCAGGCGTGGGAGCATGGCCGCTTCGTCAACCTGTACGGCCTGACACGCTGGCTGGCCTGGACGTGGCCTTTCGTTGCACTCGTCTGGCTCGCCGCCCGCCTCGTGCAGAAACCCCAGTGAGAGAATCCACCGCGATGAGTTACTACCAGCGCCACGTCTTCTTCTGCCTCAACCAGCGCACCAACGGCGAGGCCAGTTGCGGCGACCACGACCCGCAGGGCGCCTTTGACCACTGCAAGTCCCGCGTCAAGCAGCTCGGCCTGGCGGGCAAGGGCGGCGTGCGGGTCAACAAGGCCGGCTGCCTGGACCGCTGCGCCGGCGGGCCCGTCGCGGTCGTCTACCCTGAAGCCGTCTGGTACTCGTGGGTTGACCAGAGCGACATCGACGAGATCGTCGAGCGCCACCTGCGTGACGGTGAAGTGGTCGAGCGCCTGGTGCTGCCCGAGTCCGTCGGCCGATGAACGCGCAGACCGAGAAGCGCCTCGTGCCCGGCCCGGCCGGCATGATCGAGGTGGCCATCGACCTCCCGCCCGGCGTTGCCGAGCCCCAGGGCACCGCATTGATCTGCCACCCCAACCCCACCCAGGGCGGCACGATGGACAACAAGGTCGTGCAGACCCTGGCGCGTGCCTTCCTGCAGCTCGGCTGGCGGGCCGTGCGCTTCAACTTCCGCGGCATCGGCCAAAGCCAGGGCGGCTGGGACGAGGGCCGTGGTGAGGTCGATGATGCACTCGCGGTCCTGCAGGCCGAGCACGCTGGTGCCGCCCCGCTCATCCTGGCGGGCTTCTCTTTCGGCGGCTATGTGGCGTCGCGCGCCGCGCAGCGGCTGGCGGTGCCGCCGCAGCGTCTCGTCCTGGTCGGCCCGGCCACCAGCCGCTTCGACACCGCGCCGGTGCCGGCCGACACGGTGGTCATCCACGGCGAGGTCGACGACGTGGTGCCGTTGTCTTCCGTGCTCGACTGGGCACGCCCCCAGAACCTGCCCGTGACCGTGGTCCCGGGCGTGGGCCATTTCTTTCATGGGCAGCTGCCGCTGCTCAAGTCTCTTGTGGTGCGCGCTTTCGACCCCACCAAGGTCTGACGCCCAGCGCCTGAATCCGATCCGATGAAACGACTGCTTGCTTCCTTCCTCTCCGCCCTGGCCCTGACTGCACAGGCCCAGGCCCCCGTACCGCCCGAGATCGCCGCGCGCAACTACGTGCTGATCGACCTGACCGCGCACAAGACCCTCGCCGAACGCGAGGCCGACGTGCCGCAAGACCCGGCTTCCCTCACCAAGCTGATGACGGCCTACGTCGTCTTCGGTGCGCTGCGCGACAAGAAGCTGACGCTGGAGCAGACCCTGCCGGTGTCCAAGCGCGCCTGGGACGAGCGCAAGGGTGACCCGTCGCTGATGTTCATCGACACCACGATGACGCCCAAGGTCGACGAGCTGCTGCGCGGCCTCATCATCCAGAGCGGCAACGACGCCGCCGTGGCCCTGGCCGAAGGCGTGGGCGGCACGGTCGAGAACTTCGTGCAGCTGATGAACCGCCAGGCGCAGGCCTGGGGCCTGAAGAACACCGAGTTCAAGAACGTGACCGGCATGACCGAGCCGGGCCACAAGGCCAGCGCCCGAGACATCGCCGTCATTGCCTCGCACATCATCACGGACTTCCCCGAGTACTACGCCTACTACTCGCAGCGCGACTACACCTTCAACAAGATCCGCCAGGACAACCGCAACCTGCTGCTGCGCCGCGATCCCACGGTCGACGGCATGAAGACCGGCTACACCGACGCCGCCGGCTACTGCCTGGTGTCCAGCGCCAACCGCGAGTTCCCCAACGGCAAGCGCCGCCTGCTGTCGGTCGTCATGGGCACGGCCTCGAAGGAGGCCCGCGCCAGCGAGAGCCAGAAGCTGCTGAACTGGGGCTACACCGCCTTCGATGCGGTGCGCGTGTTCGAGGCGGGCAAGGCCATCGCCACCGTGCCGGTCTGGAAGGGCGAGGCCAAGGAAGTGAAGCTGGGCGCCGCCGACGCGGTCTTCGTGGCCGTGCCGCATGGCGATGCCGCCAAGCTGCAGACCCAGGTCGAGCGCACCGACCCGCTGGTGGCGCCGCTGAACAAGGGCCAGCGCGTGGGCACGCTGCGCGTGACCACCACCGCCGGCACGCCGGTCGCCGAGGTGCCGCTGATCGTGCAGGAAGCCGTGCCCATGGCTGGCATCTTCGGCCGCGCCTTCGACGCCATCCGTCTGTGGATCAAGTGAGCCAGGAGACCGTGATGAACATGCCGCCCGACATCCCGCCTGACATCCCGCCGGAGCAGTCGCTGATCGAGTACCCCTCGCAGTTCCCCATCAAGGTGATGGGCGCGCATGTGGAGGGCTTCGTGGAGGCCATCACTTCCGTGGTGCTCCAGTTCGACCCCGGCTTCGATGCCGCCACCATCGAGCACCGCCCGAGCAAGGGCGGCAACTACCTTGGCCTGACGGTCACCGTCACGGCCACCAGCCGCGAGCAGCTTGACGAGCTCTATCGCACGCTGACCACGCACCCGATGGTCAAGGTCGTGCTCTGACGGTGCGGCGCCCGGCGGGGCAGGTCAACTCGCCTGATCCCGCTCGCGCAGGGCCTTGACCTTGGCCTGCGCGGCGACATCGCCATTGCGGGCGGCAACGTCATACCAGTAGCGCGACAACCGTTCGTCGCTCTGGACGCCCAGCCCGTTCTCGAACATCGACGCGACGATGTACTGCGCCCCCACGTCACCCGCCTTGGCCGCCTCCAGGTACCAGCGGTGCGCCTGGGCCATGTCCTGCTTGCGGCCGCGGCCGAGGTAGTAGCAGGTGGCGGTGGCCAGGGCGCCATCGGCGTTGCCATGCTCGGCGGCCCGCTCGAACCAGCCGCACGCGGCCTTGGGTTCAGGCTTGCCGCGGCGGCCCTGCTCGATCATCTCGCCCAGCGCGTTCTCGGCCAGCGCCAGCTGCTGACCCGCGGCGCGCTGCAGCAGGCGCCAGGCCTGGCTGTCGCTCGCGCCGGACAGCTCCTTGCGCAGATGCATCATGGCCAGGTTGAACTGGCCCAGCGCGTTGCCCTGGCTGGCCGACGCGGTGAAGCCGCGGGCGGCGGCCTTCAGGTCGCCCTCGTCATAGGCGGTCAGGGCCTCGGCCAGCGGGTTGGCGTGGGCCAGCGTGGCGGCCAGCAGCAGGGCGGAAAGCAAGGGCGTTTTCATCATGTGCAGTCGTCCTGGGCCGGCGAGGCCTTACGGGGGGTGCCTATGATGCCGCGCATGATCGTCAAGACCCTGGGGCGGGTGGAATACCTGCCCACGCTGGAGGCCATGCGGGCCTTCACCGCCGCACGTGAGCCGGGCACGCCCGATGAGCTGTGGCTGTGCGAGCACCCGCCCACCTTCACCCAAGGCCTGGCCGGCAAGCCGGAGCACCTGCTGCTGCCCGGCGACATCCCGGTCGTGCCCACCGAGCGCGGCGGCCAGGTGACCTACCACGGCCCCGGTCAGGTGACGGCCTATCCGCTGGTGGACCTGCGGCGCCTGGGCATCTTCGTCAAGGAATACGTCTTCCGCCTGGAGACCGCGCTCATCCAGACGCTGGGCAGCTATGGCGTCACCGGCCTGCGCGTGGCCGGCGCGCCGGGCATCTATGTGCGCCCGGCCGACCCCGGCAGCCATGCGGCGCTGGCCGGGCCCGCCGATCCGGAGGACCCGTTCCGCGGCCTGGCCAAGGTGGCGGCGCTCGGCATCAAGGTGAGCCGGCACTGCACGTATCACGGCCTCGCGCTGAATGTCGCGATGGACCTGGAACCCTTTCGCCGCATCAACCCCTGCGGTTACGAAGGGCTTGAAACGACATCCCTCGATAAACTCGGGGTTTCCACCGACTGGCCGACCGCGGCCGGGCGGCTCGCCGAGCGGCTCTCGGCACAGCTGACGCCATGACCATGTCCGACACCACCTACGACCCCACGATCAAGCAGAAGGCCGAGGCCAAGACCTCGCGCATCCCGATCAAGATCGTGCCCGCCGAGGTGCTCAAGAAGCCGGAGTGGATCCGCGTCAAGGCCGGCTCGCCCAGCACGCGCTTCTACGAGATCAAGCAGATCCTGCGCGAGCACAAGCTCCACACCGTCTGTGAAGAAGCCAGCTGCCCCAACATCGGCGAATGCTTCGGCAAGGGCACGGCCACCTTCATGATCATGGGCGACAAGTGCACCCGCCGCTGCCCGTTCTGTGACGTCGGCCACGGCCGGCCCGACCCGCTGGACGTCAACGAGCCGCTGAACCTGGCCAAGGCGATCGCGGCACTCAAGCTCAAGTACGTCGTCATCACCAGCGTGGACCGCGATGACCTGAAGGACGGTGGCGCCGGCCACTTCGCCGAGTGCATCACCAAGGTCCGCGAGCTCAGCCCCACGACGCAGATCGAGGTGCTGGTGCCCGACTTCCGCGGCCGCGCCGACCGGGCGCTGAACATCCTGAAGGCCGCCCCGCCTGACGTGATGAA
Source organism: Roseateles puraquae (assembly GCF_002205845.1). Classification (GTDB taxonomy): domain Bacteria; phylum Pseudomonadota; class Gammaproteobacteria; order Burkholderiales; family Burkholderiaceae_C; genus Pelomonas; species Pelomonas puraquae. The sequence goes on from NZ_NISI01000012.1 coordinate 146,829, forward strand.
CCACAACCTCGAAACCGCGCCCCGCCTGTACAAGGAAGCGCGCCCGGGTTCGGACTACGAATTCAGCCTGAACCTGCTCAAGCGCTTCAAGGAAGAAGTGCCTGGCGTGCCCACCAAGAGCGGCATCATGGTCGGCCTGGGCGAGACGGACGACGAGATCCGCCAGGTGATGCGCGACATGCGCGCGCACAACATCGACATGATCACCATCGGGCAGTACCTCGCGCCCTCGGGCCACCACCTGCCGGTGCGCCGCTACGTGACGCCCGACGCCTTCAAGCAGTTCGAGAAGGAAGCCTACGAGCTGGGCTTCACGCACGCGGCCGTGGGCGCCATGGTGCGCTCCAGCTACCACGCCGACCAGCAGGCCCACGCGGCGCTGAACCCGACGGCAGCCTGAACCCAGCCCCCGTCAGGGCAGCAGCGCGGCCGGTCTTGGCGGGCGTGGCTGGGGCGCCATCGGGGGCACCTGCGGTGCCTCGTTCAGGCGCAGGAACTTGAAGCCCGCCAAGCTCGCCTTGCCCTGGCCGGCCTGGCGTGCATCGCGCTCCGCCAGGCGGGTAATGAATGCCTGCAGCGTCTCCTCCCGCACCTGGGGTTCGGCCGAGTGCAGCAGTCGGCGCGAGCCGTCCGGTCCAGTGACGATCAGCCCTACATGCGAGGCCCAGTAGTTACCGTCGCGCCCTGAGATCACGTTGACGAAGTCACCGTCCTGCAGTTGTGCCTCGATGGCCGCCACATCCTGCTTGGCGATGAAGACATCGTCGAAGACCTGCACCGGCAACTCGCGCGCCACCTTGAACTGCTTCTTCAGGAAGGCCTGTCGGTCGATGCGTTGCCGGTAGCTTTGCGTCGGCGCCCCCAGGCTGGCGGTCACGTCCTGCACCAGCCAGGCGTTGGCCAGGTTCCAGTCGGCCTCGGTGTAGTGGTTGCGCGTGGCCACGCCGATGACACCGTCGCGGTAGCGAATGCGTTGCAGCATCCAGAAGAACTCCGGCCACGAGGCGCTCAGCGCCATCGCATAAGTGTGTTCGACGAACACCACGCAGTCGCTCTTGCTCAGGTCGAACAGCGGCTGGCTGTCGTAGACCTCGTACGGAAACTCGCCCAGAAGGTAGAGCTCGTAGGGCTGGCCGATGTTCTTGCGCGCCAAGGCCGCGATGCGCTGGCGCAGCTGCGGTTGGTCGAGCTGCTGCCAGGCCAGGAATCGGTCCACCTCGGCCGGTGTCATGCGGAACGTGGGCTTGTTCAGCAGGGGCGTCAGCTCCGCCTCGTTCAGCCCCACGCGGGCTGCTGCCTGCAACTGCGCGGCGGTGGGGGTGACGCGCGGCGCCTCAGGTGGCGTTGGCGTGTGGGCGCAGCCGGCGAGCAGCAGCGCCATCGTCAAAGATGCCAGGGTCTTGTGCATGGCCGCCAGTGTGCGGCGGGCGGGCGCCCAGCGCCCATGCCGGCATGTCGGCGGGCCATAACCTGGCGGTTTGACGTGGCGGCCCGGCGCGGCGCGACCTCAGGCTTCGGCGAGGAGCTTCTCGATCAGCTCGTGGAAGGCGGCGAAATCCGGCTCGCCCACGTAGCGCTTGACGATCTCGCCGCGCTTGTTGATGAGGAAGGTCGTCGGCGTCATCTGCACCGGGCCGAAGGCATTGGCCACGTTGCCGGTGTTGTCGATGGCCACGCCGAAGGGCAGCTTGCGCGTCTCGGCAAAGCGCGAGACGAAGGCGGGCGGGTCGTAGCTCATGGCCACGGCCACGGTGTCCAGGCCACGAGCCTTGTACTTCTCGTGCGTGGCGACGATCTGCGGCATTTCCTTCACGCAGGTGGCGCAGCTCGTGGCCCAGAAGTTCACGACCATCACCTTGCCCGCCCATTGCTTGGAGCTGACTTTCTGACCGTCCAGCAGGGTGTACTCGACCGCCGGGGCCTGCTCGCGGGCGCAACCCGAGAGCGCCGCGGCGCAGATCAGGGCCAGGGCAGGGGCGAAGAGGCGACGGTGCAGCATGCCCGGCATTCTAGGAAAACCGCCAAAGACCACGGCAACCGCAGGCTGACGGCGGCGGCTCAGGGCCGGCGAGCCAGCTCGAACATCAACAGCGAGGGCAGGGCGTCGGGCAGGTGGCGGCGCGAGATGCGCGCGATGCCGTCGCTCGTCGCGGTGGACAGCTGGGTGCGGTGCTCGCCGTCGAACATCTCGATGAAGGCGACATCCGGCGCGTCGCGGCTGATGCCGGAGATCAGTTGCATCAGCGGCTCGCTCATCTGGGCCGCATCGAAGAGCAGCGCATGCGGCAGGCCTTCGTCGCAGAACTGCTCGGCCTCGGCGACATTGCCCACCGCATCCACCAGCAGGCCCATGTGGCGCACCGCGTTCTGCGCCTCGGCGCGCAGCTCGCGGTTGGCCGACAGGATCAGCAGCTGGCAGCCCGCCAGCGGCCGTGAGTTGCCGCCCATGCGCTCGGCTTCGGCTTCCAGCCGTGCGTGGGTGCTGTCCAGCGGGGCCGGAGCCTCTTCATCCGGTGCGAGCTGGTTGAATTCCAGCGTCAGCATCGTGATGCCCGCCTCTTGCTCGCGCAGCGGCAGCACACCCAGCGTGATGGCCGTCTGCTCCAGCAGGCGCCAGGCCAGCGAGTCCAGGCCGGCCGTGTCGTCGCCCGGGTCGACCTCGTCGGTCAGCAGGTCCAGCGAACGGTGGGCGAAGCGGCAGCTCAACCGGGCCTTGACCGGCCAGGGGGTCAGGTCCAGCCGCAGGTCGACCGACGAATGCGTGTTGGCCAGCGCCCAGTCCATCAGTGCATTGAGCAGCGAAAACAACAGCGCGCCGTCCGCCCAGATTTCCACGGGCTTGAGCGACTGGCGCACCTGCACGCCGCGCGCCTGGGTCTCGCGGCTGCGCTGGGCCAGCACGCTGCGCAGCATCTGGGTCAGGTGCTGGCGTTCGCGGTTCAGGCGCAGCCGGCCCGAGGCCAGCCGTGCCAGCTGCTGGCCGAGCATGCCGGCCGTGCGGGCGTCGTCCACGCTGCGGCGCAGCAGACGCAGGCCGCGGCGGTCGATCTGCCCGGTGGTGGCGAGGTTCTGGATCTGCTCCAGCGCCGCACTCAGCGGCCCTGCGATCTCGGCGCCGAGCTGCTGGACGATGTCCGCCCACTGGACCGGCGTCGGCTCAGGCATGACATCGTTGGCGGCACTCGCGGGCGCAGGAGAAGGAGGTGTAGGCATGACCCGTTGACGGCGAACCTGCGGCAGATGGTTCTAGGAGGTGGGCCCGCCGCAGTGCGTGGACGCATCCTGAGGACAGCTCGTCTCACGCTCCATCCCCCGGGCAGGGGGAAACCCTTGGTTCAGGGGTGGGTGAACCCTCACGCGATCACGCCACGCTGTCGCCAGACTGTGATTTCCTCCTCGGAACAGCCGGCTTCTCGCAGCAATTCGTCGCTGTGCTGCCCCAGCAGCGGCGGCGCATGCCGGTAGGCGACCGGCGTGGCCGAGAGCTTCATGGGGCTGGCGATCAGTCGCAGGTCGGGCGTGAGCGGGTGCGCCATCGGCACGACGGCGCCGCGTGCCTGGGCCTGCGGGTCGGCCAGGGCTTCCCCGATGGAGTTGATGGAGCCACAGGGCACCTTGGCTGCCTCCAGTGCGGCCAGCCACTCGTTGCGCGGCCGCTGCCGGATGACGTCTTCCAGCATCGGCACCAGGGCCGCGCGGTGACGCACCCGCTCGGCGTTGGTCGCGAAGCGCGGGTCCGCCGCCCAGCCGGGCTGGCCCGCAATCTCGCAGAACTTGGCGAACTGCCGGTCATTGCCCACTGCCAGGATCAGGTGGCCGTCGCTGGCCTCGAACACCTGGTAGGGCACGATGTTCTGGTGCGCGTTGCCCATGCGGCCGGGTGCCTTGCCGCTGCACAGGTAGTTGCTGCCGAGGTTGGCGAGCATGGCGAGCTGGGTGTCGAACAGCGCCATGTCGATGACCTGGCCCTGGCCGGTGGCGTCCCGATGCCGCAGCGCCGCGAGGATGGCGACGGTGGCGTACATGCCCGTGAACAGGTCGGCCACGGCCACGCCCACCTTCTGCGGGCCGCCGCCCGGCAGGTCGTCACGCTCGCCCGTCACGCTCATCAGGCCGCCCATGCCCTGCACCGCGTAGTCGTAGCCGGCCCGCTCTGCATACGGCCCGGTCTGGCCAAAGCCGGTGATGGAGCAGATGACCAGGCCCGGGTGTTCGGCCAGCAGGGTCTGGGCATCCAGGCCGTAGCGGGCCAGGTCGCCCACCTTGAAGTTCTCGACCAGCACGTCCACCTGGCCGGCCAGCCGCCGCACGATGGCCTGGCCCTCGGCACGTGACAGGTCCACGGCCAGGGAGCGCTTGTTGCGGTTGGCGCCCAGGAAGTAGGCGGCCTCGGAGGTGTCCTGGCCGTCGGCGTCCTTCAGATAGGGCGGCCCCCAGGCGCGGGTGTCGTCACCACTGCCTGGGCGCTCGATCTTGATGACGTCGGCGCCGAGGTCGGCCAGGGTCTGGGTGCACCAGGGGCCGGCGAGCACACGCGACAGGTCGAGCACGCGCACGCCGGTCAGTGCTTGGGGTGAGGGCTGTTGTTGCATTGCGGAATTGTCGGCCGCCGGCTGCCGATAATCCGGTCATGCGCGTGAGCCCCCTTGTCGGATTTGCCCTAATGCTGGCCTTGTTGACGGCCTGCCAGCCGGCCTTGAACTGGCGCCAGGTGCATCCGGCCGGCTCCGGGGCGGTGGCGCTCTTTCCTTGCAAGCCGGATGTGGAGCAGCGCCAAGGCATGGGCCTGGCCCAGTGTGAAACCGGGGGCAAGGGCTTCGCACTGTCCTGGGCCGAGGTGCCGGACCCGACGCAGGTCGGCGCCGCCCTCAAGGCCATGCCGCAGGCGCTGGCGACCAAGCTCGGCCGACCGCTGCCGCCCGGGCTGGCCCTGCAGGTGGCCGGCATGACGCCGATGCCCGAGGCCTCGCACTATCAATTGACCAGCAACGGCGCTGTCACGCACGTGGCCGTGTTTGCCCATGGCACCCGGGTCTACCAGGCGCTGATGACCGCGCCGCAGGACGACGCCGCCGCCTGGGACAGCTTCCGCGCCGGGCTGGCCATCGAGGCCGCCCGCTAACATGCCGCCATGCCCCACCTGCTCGTGATCGCCCACGCCCCGCTGGCTTCCGCCCTGCGGCAAGTGGCCGAGCACACGTTTCCTGACTGTGCGCCCACGCTGTCGGTGCTCGACGTCGAGCCCGGCATGTGTGCCGATGACGTTGAAGCTGCCGCCCGCGCCCTGATGGCCGGCTCGGTCCAGCCCGAATGGCTGGTGCTGACCGACGTGTTCGGCGCCACGCCCTGCAATGGCGCCCAGCGCCTGGCGGGCGAGCGGGTGCAGGTGCTCAGCGGCGTCAGCGTGCCCATGCTGTGGCGCACGCTGTGCTACGCCAGTCAGAAGCCCTTGACCGAGCTGGCACGGCGCGCCATGCAGGGCGCGGTCACCGGCATCGTCGCCACGCCCCCCTTGCCTCCCGACGAATGATCAAGTCCAACCTCACCATCAGCAACAAGCTGGGTCTTCACGCGCGCGCCTCGGCCAAGCTGACCAAGCTGGCCGGCAGCTTCAAATGCGAGGTCTACATGAGCCGCAACGGCCGCCGCGTGAACGCCAAGAGCATCATGGGCGTGATGATGCTGGCCGCCGGGCTGGGCGCCACGGTGGAGCTGGAGACCGACGGCGAGGATGAACAGGCCGCGCAGGACGCGATCACCGCCCTCGTCAACGACAAGTTCGGCGAAGGCCAGTAAGCGCTCGGCTTCAGCCAGCCGTGCGGCGGAAGCGCGCGGGCAGGTCGGCGGTGCGCAGCATCAGCGGCAGGTCAGCGGTGTTGAAGTCCGGGTCCCAGGCCGGCTCGCCCATGATGCGGGCGCCGCAGCGCAGGTAGCCACGGATCAGTGCCGGCGGCTCGACCACCAGGTCCTGGCGCAGGTGCTCGATGGGCAGCGGCAGGCGCGGGCGCACCCGGCAGTCGATGGGTGCGAGGTGGTCGGCGGACAGTTGGCGCCACAGGCTGGCCGCCACATGGCCGCCGTCGCGCATGTTGACGCTGGCGCAGCCGATGATGGTGTCCAGCCCGTTGCGCGCCATGAATTCCGCCAGCGCACTCCACAGCGCCAGGATGGCGCCGCCGCTGCGGTGGTCGGGGTGCACGCAGGACCGGCCGATTTCTGCCAGGCGCGAGCGCATGCCGCGCAGCCGGGTCAGGTCGAATTCCGTGTCGCTGTAGAAGCCGCCGGCACGTCGGGCCGCCGCCGGCGTCAGCACGCGGTAGGTGCCGACGACTGGGCCGGGGTGGTCTTCGCTGTCGCCGGCGCGCACCAGCAGGTGCTCGCAGTAAGCGTCGAAGAGGTCCACGTCCAGGCCGGCCGGCTGCCCCGGTGGCGTGGGCAGCCGGGCGCCCATCTCGGTGGTGAACACCTGATAGCGCAGTGCCTGGGCCTCGCGTACCTCGGCTTCGCTGCGGGCCCAGCTGATGCTGAGTCGCGGGGGTGTGGCTCGCTGGATGCGCTGCAGCGAGGGGGCATGCGGCAGTGCATGCGTGAGGATCATCTGGCTTCTGTTCATGACCCGCCATGCTGGGCATGGGGTTTGACGCGGCCGTGAAGTCACCATGAAAAAACCATGACGCGACGGCCTTCCGCCACGCGCTACATTGGCCACTCGATCTGCGGAGAGCGTCATGAGTTTTCAGGTCTTCGGCATTCCGGTCTCGCGGGGCGTGGCCATCGGCCGTGCCGTGCTGGTCGCATCCAGCCGCATCGACGTGGCGCACTACTTCGTGACGCCGAATGAGATTCAGGGCGAGGTTGACCGGCTGCTGCGCGCGCGGGACGCCGTCGCACTGGAATTGACGACGCTGAAGGACGAACTGCCCGAAGACGCGCCGCACGAACTCGCCGCACTGCTGGACGTGCACCTGATGCTGCTGCACGACGAGGCCTTCACGGGCGGCGCCAGCCACTGGATCGTCGACCGGCACTACAACGCGGAGTGGGCGTTGTCAGCCCACCTGGAAGTGCTGGCCCGCCAGTTCGACGAGATGGAGGACGACTACCTGCGGGAGCGCAAGGCGGACCTGGAGCAGGTGGTGGAGCGCGTGTTGAGGGCGCTGGCCGAGGCACAAGGTGAGGCGCCCACGCCGGTCACGCCCCGTGACTTCGCGGGGGAGGACCCGCTCCTGCTGGTGGCCGCCGACATCGCGCCGGCGGACATGATCCAGTTCAAGCGCAGCGTCTTCCGCGGCTTCATCACCGACATCGGCGGCAAGACCTCGCACACGGCCATCGTGGCGCGCAGCATGGACATCCCCGCGGTCGTCGGCACCCGGGAGGCCTCGCGTCTGATCATGCAGGACGACTGGGTCATCATCGACGGCGACGCCGGCACCGTCATCGTCAACCCGTCGCCCATCGTGCTGGAGGAGTACCGCTTCCGGCAGCGCCAGAGCGAACTGGAACGGGCGCGGCTGAGCCGTCTACGTCATACCCCGGCGGTGACGCTGGATGGCGAGCACATCGAGCTGCACGCGAACATCGAGATGCCCGCGGACGCCGAAGCCGCGGTGCAGGCGGGCGCCACCGGCGTAGGGCTGTTCCGCAGCGAATTCCTCTTCATGAATCGCGAGGGCGAGTTGCCGAGCGAGGAGGAGCAGTTCGAAGCCTACAAGGCCGCGGTCATCGCCATGAAGGGCATGCCCGTCACCATCCGCACGGTCGACGTTGGCGCTGACAAGCCGCTTGACCGGCTCACCATCAACGAGCTTCGGCATGAGCATGTGCTCAACCCGGCCATGGGACTGCGGGCGATTCGCTGGAGCCTGGCGGAGCCCAGCATGTTCCGCCAGCAGCTGCGCGCCATTTACCGGGCGAGCGCCTTCGGCAAGGTGCGGCTATTGATCCCGATGGTGGCCCATCTGGCGGAGGTGCGGCAGATCCTCGACATGGTCAAGCGTGTGCAGCAGCAGCTGACCGATGCGGGGCATGCGTTCACCCGCGTGGAGCTCGGCGTCATGATCGAGATCCCGGCGGCAGCCGTCATGCTCCCGCTGCTGCTCAAGCATGTGGACTTCGTCTCCATCGGCACGAATGACCTGATCCAGTACACGCTCGCAATCGATCGTGCCGATGAGGCGGTCGCCCATCTGTACGACCCCTGGCACCCAGCCGTGCTTCAGTTGATCAGCCAATCCATCGCGCAGGCGAGGGCGGCAGGCAAGAGTGTCAGTGTCTGCGGCGAGATGGCGGGGGACCCGGTCTTCACCGAGTTGCTGCTTGGCATGGGGCTGCGCAGCTTCTCCATGCATCCCTCACAGATCCCGGCCGTGAAGCAGCGGGTGTTGCGCGCTGACGCCCAGCGCCTGGCGGCGGTGCTGCCCGCCATCCTCTCCAGCGAGGACCCTCAAGCGACGGCAGAGAAGGAGTTGCTGGGCAGCCGGGCGGGCGTCGGGGTCGTGCACTGAGTCGACAGGCGGCACTGGGGACGGGTGAGCCCACGAGGCGCTTGAGGCCCCCCGGCGGGTCAACAGCAGTCAGGCGGCTCGCGGCCTCGGCCTGAAGTGCGACGCACGTGACGCCTTCTATTAGTAGCTAGCGCAGAACGCCTGCCGCGCAGCACGCGGCAGGCGAGGCTTCAAGGCCGGACTCGAACGAATTTCTGCAAATCTCTTGCTCTCCCGAAAAAAGCTGTGCTACAGTCGTGGGCTTCGCTGATCACAAAGCGCGGCGCAAACCGGAGACGGTAGCGCGGTGAGTTGAGGTTGGCGACCAAGCCGAAAGGTTTGGGGCGAGCTGGAGGGTTCGTTGGGTGCTTGAAGATCTTGAAGACGCTGTCTGAAAGAAATTTTCAAAAAGTACTTGACGACACTGCGAAAGCAGATCAAAATCTCGCCT
>NZ_NISI01000013.1 GCF_002205845.1 Roseateles puraquae
TGGTCCATAGTGCGTACGTATCCATCAAGTCGTTGATGGATACGAGCATCCTAGGGCTGCCTCAGCGGATCAACATGCCTTGGCTGGACGCTTACCTTGATCGCACCCGTGTCGTAGGTTTGCAGCTCGAACGCGCTGGTCTTGCTCCAGCCGCTAAGCGCCGGATAGTTGATCACGTAGCGCTCGCCCACGACATAGTGAGGCTCCGCCGTCAGCAGCCAAGGACGGGAGAACTCACACCCCAGCAGCGACATGTGCAGGTCACCGCCACGGCGGACTTGATGCGGGGCCAAGCCAACCAGCCGGGCGGGCGTGGCGCCATAGAGCTGCCCGATGGCAGCGGCATGGGACGCGCCGCCCTTCACGATGGACCCACAGCCCAACAATCGCGCCGTTCCCGCCAAGCCGACAACGCGGTTCATCTCGGCCATGCGCAACGCGTAGGCGACGAGAGTTCCGACTTAGCTGAGGATCGACAGCGATGTCTTGAATCGCCACAACCCGTCCCTATAATTCCGCTCTGCTAGCACTCGGCTCGGTCGAGTGCTAACGAAATCGGGCCGAGTGATCGGCCTCCTTTTCACGGTGAGCCGCTGCCATTGCGCTGCGGCCGCTTCAGTTCCAACTCGCAAGGAGATTCCATGAAGCTGCGCCCCCTGCACGATCGCGTGATCGTTCGCCGTCTGGAGCAAGAAACGAAGACCGCCTCGGGCATCGTCATTCCCGACAACGCCGCCGAAAAGCCCGACCAGGGTGAAGTGCTGGCCGTCGGCCCGGGCAAGCGCAACGACAAGGGTGACTTCGTTGCCCTGAACGTCACCGTTGGCGACCGTGTCCTGTTCGGCAAGTACTCCGGCCAGACCGTCAAGGTCGACGGCGAGGAACTGCTGGTGATGCGCGAAGAAGACCTCTTCGCCGTCGTGCAAAAGTAATTCAGCAGTCGAAATTCGACTCTGACCCCAATTTAAGTATTCGGAGAATCACATGGCAGCAAAAGACGTAGTCTTCGGCGGCGAAGCCCGCGCCCGCATGGTTGAAGGCGTGAACATCCTGGCCAATGCGGTCAAGGTGACCCTGGGCCCCAAGGGCCGCAACGTGGTGCTGGAGCGCTCCTTCGGCGCCCCGACCGTGACCAAGGACGGCGTGTCGGTCGCCAAGGAAATTGAGCTGAAGGACAAGCTGCAGAACATGGGCGCCCAGCTCGTGAAGGAAGTGGCCTCCAAGACCAGCGACAACGCCGGTGACGGCACCACCACCGCCACCGTGCTGGCCCAAGCCATCGTGCGTGAAGGCTCCAAGTACGTGGCCGCCGGCCTGAACCCGATGGACCTGAAGCGTGGCATCGACAAGGCCGTCACGGCCCTGGTCGCCGAGCTGAAGAAGGCCTCCAAGGCCACCACCACCTCCAAGGAAATCGCCCAGGTCGGCTCGATCTCCGCCAACAGCGACGACTCCATCGGCACCATCATCGCCAACGCGATGGACAAGGTCGGCAAGGAAGGCGTCATCACCGTCGAAGACGGCAAGTCGCTGGACAACGAGCTGGACGTCGTCGAAGGCATGCAGTTCGACCGCGGCTACCTGTCGCCCTACTTCATCAACAACCCCGAGAAGCAAGCCGCGATCCTGGACAACCCGTTCGTGCTGCTGTTCGACAAGAAGATCAGCAACATCCGCGACCTGCTGCCCACGCTGGAGCAAGTGGCCAAGGCCGGCCGTCCGCTGCTGATCATTGCCGAAGAAGTCGAAGGCGAAGCCCTGGCGACGCTGGTGGTCAACACCATCCGCGGCATCCTGAAGGTCGTTGCCGTCAAAGCCCCGGGCTTTGGTGACCGTCGCAAGGCCATGCTGGAAGACATCGCCATCCTGACCGGTGGCAAGGTCATCGCCGAAGAAGTCGGCCTGACGCTCGAGAAGGTCACGCTGGCCGACCTGGGCCAGGCCAAGCGCGTCGAAGTGGGCAAGGAAAACACCACCATCATCGACGGCGCCGGCGCTGCTGCCGACATCGAAGCCCGCGTCAAGCAAGTGCGCATCCAGATCGAGGAAGCCACCAGCGACTACGACCGCGAGAAGCTGCAAGAGCGCGTGGCCAAGCTGGCCGGCGGCGTGGCCGTCATCAAGGTCGGTGCCGCCACCGAAGTCGAGATGAAGGAAAAGAAGGCCCGCGTGGAAGACGCGCTGCACGCCACCCGTGCCGCCGTTGAAGAGGGCATCGTCGCCGGTGGCGGCGTGGCGCTGCTGCGCGCCCGTCAAGCGGCTGGCGAGATCAAGGGCGACAACCCCGACCAGGACGCCGGCATCAAGCTGATCCTGAAGGCCATCGAAGCCCCGCTGCGCGAGATCGTCTTCAACGCCGGCGGCGAGCCGAGCGTGGTGGTCAACAAGGTGCTGGAAGGCAAGGGCAACTTCGGCTTCAACGCCGCCAACGACACCTACGGCGACATGATCGAAATGGGCATCCTGGACCCGACCAAGGTGACCCGCACCGCCCTGCAGAACGCCGCTTCCGTGGCCTCGCTGCTGCTGACGACCGAAGCCATGGTCGCCGAAGCGCCGAAGGACGAAGCTGCAGCGCCCGCCATGCCCGGTGGCATGGGTGGCATGGGCGGCATGGACATGTAAGTCCTCGCCTGGCGACCTGCTCGCCAGACTGATGAAGGGGCTGCGCAAGCAGCCCCTTTTTTCATGCCCGCGACGATTGCAGGCTTCGTTCAGCCATATCTCGCGTCCCGCACGACGAAGGCTGCCGCAACACACCGTGCAAAACCGTGAAAAAGGCCGCTGAAATCGATGGCAGCCCCTGCGGTTCGGGGAGCGCATGCAGGGGGGCTGATGCACCGGGGGCTTGCAGCACGAGCCGGATAATCAAATTTCGCTGTACCCGCACTTCATGCCACCCGCCCTGCACCCCTACGCCCTCCTGGACCACGCGATGACCGAAGCGGGTCCGCTGGCGCGCGAGCTCCTGAACGTGGTGCAGGACGAACTCGACGCTAAGCCCCAGCACTTCCCGCTGCGCGAGGCCTGGCGCAAGGTCCGCAATCATTTCGCGACTGACTTCGAGGGGCGCCTGATCGAGCTGCTGCAGGCGGGCCGTCGCGGCGAGGACCCGCTGCAACGCTCGGGCCGGCAGATGGGCGGGCTCGACAGCCTGAGCCTCGTCGACGAGCACCAGGCCCTGCAGGACGTGGCCATCGCCCACGTCACGCATGCGGCCGAAGAACTCAGCCGCGCCGAACTGCATCAGATCGGCAACTACTTTGCCGCGCTGCGCGGCATTGCGCGGGCCCGCGAGCGCGACAACCCCATGCGCCCGGCCCTGTTCGCCCATGCCTTGCACCACGCGCTGGCGGCAAGCCCCCTCGGCGCAGAAGCCCAATACGAGCTGATGCGCGTGGCCGCGACGCCGATGGCGCGCGCGCTCAATCGCCTCTACGTGCAAGCCTGCGCCATGCTGCATGCGGCGGACATCGGCGACATGGTGGCCTCGCATGGCCGCAGTGGCGGCGACCCGCTGGCCCACCAGCGCCTGGCCGCCGCCCGAGGCCTCGGCCAACGACCGAGCACGCCAGGCACGCTGGACGGCCTGTCGCGCCGGGTCGAGTACATCAACTCACGGCCCGCCGGCTTCATGCCGACACCGCCGAGAGATCCTGCGGCGCCGGCGCCCTTCGTGCGCACGACCGGCCCGGACATGCTCAGCCGGCTGTACGACCAGATCCTCGCCGACCCGCGCCTGCTGCCGCCGCTCAAGGGGCTGCTGGCCCGCCTGCAGATCGCCGTGGTGCGCCTGGCCCGCACCGACAGCACGCTGCTGCGCCGGCAGGACCACCCCACCTGGGCGCTGCTCAATCGCGTGGCCGCCCACGGCATGGCCTTCGAGCGCGCCGATGACCCACGGCTGGTCGAGTTCCTGCGCTTCATGGAGGGCGAGGCCCAGTTCCTCGTCGATGCGCCCACGCCCACGGCGCTGCTCTTCCAGCAGGTGCTGGCCCGGGTCAACGCCCACATCGACGAACAGGCCCGCCTCAGTGGCCAGCGCAATGCGGTCGCCATGGCGGCGCTGGAGCGCGAGCAGATGCGCCGCGACTGGCGCGAACTGGTGCGGGAGCAGATCGATCACCAGATCGCGGGCGCGCCGCTCGGGCCGCGCATGCACCGCTTCCTGCAGACCAGCTGGGTGGACGTCATCGTGGACGCCATGGTGCGCTATGGGCGCGACTCACGCGAAGCGCAGTCCGCGATGGAGGTGGTGGACGCCGTCATCGAAAGCCTCATCACCCCGCGCGACATGGCCGACCGCGAGACCCTTCGCATGCGCCTGCCGGTGCTCATCGAACGCCTGGTGACGGGCTGCGACAGCATCCAGCTGCCCGAAGCCAAACGCGAGCCGCCCCTGTCCGAACTGATGGCCCAGCACGGCCGGCTGCTGCGCGGTCTGCCGGCGCTTGATCCGGGCGAACGCCGCCCGCAGGCGCCCAAGCCGAGCAACACCGCATCGGCACCGTTGTCGGCCGACGAGATCGTGCGTCGACTGATGGAGGAGCGCGATTCGCAGGTGCCCTCGCACTGGCTCAGCGCCGACGTCGACCGGGGCGAGCTGCCGACCGTGCCGGTGCAGCTGTACAACGAGCACGATTCGCCCGACGCCCGCGCCGCGCTGCAGCGCTGGATCGACAGTATCGAGCTCGGCCGCTGGTTCCACCTGTTCATCCAGGGCGACTGGCATACCGCTCAGCTCGCCTGGATCGGCGAAGGTCGCCAGTTCATGCTCTTCGTCGGCCGAGAGGCGGATGAACGCCTGCCGCTGACCCGCCGTGCGCTGGAGGCGCTGCTGGCCAACGGACTGATCACGGCGCTGGAAGAAGACAGTGTCGTGCAGCGTGCGGTCGACACGCTGATGAACGACCTGGACGAAGGCGGGTGAACGGACCTCCCCCTACCGGCTGCGCCGTGCCAAAGCCAGAGGCTTTGTCCTTCGGCAGGCACAAAGAGTCCTCAGGACTCTTTGTGTCCGGCCTCAGTCCCCTCAAGGGGGCGCCCTCGGCTGCCCGGCAAAGCCGGATCAGCGAGGGCTGCTGGGGTTGCCGCGGGCTGTGCCGCGGCGTGCGCTCAGACGGGTTCGTCTGAATGCTCGGGTACCGGCTTGGGCGCGTGAGCCCAGGCGTGCAGGACCTGCGCGACGTCGCCGACTCCGCTTTTCTTGAGCGCGGAGAAGAGCGTCACGGCCACGTCGGAGTGTTCGGTGGTCATGCCGGCGAGGAAGTCGGTGGTGGCGTGCAGCGCCGCGTCGGCTTCCTTGCGGTTGAGCTTGTCGGCCTTGGTCAGCAGCACCAGCAGCTTGATCTCGCCGGTGGCGACACGGGCGGCGACGAATTGCAGTAACTGCTTGTCGAGGTCGGTCAGGCCCAGGCGCGAATCGACCATCAGCACGACACCCGACAGGCTGCGCCGCACCTCGAGGTAGTCGGCCATCACCTTCTGCCAGCGCAGCTTGGCGGCCTTGGCCACGGCCGCGTAGCCGTAGCCGGGCAAGTCGGCGAAGAGCGCGTCCGGCGCATCCTTGGGCCCGAGCTCGAAAAGGTTGATGTGCTGCGTACGCCCCGGCGTCTTGGACGCGAAGGCGAGGCGCTTCTGCTGGGCCAGGGTGTTGATGGCGGTGGACTTGCCGGCGTTGGATCGGCCCACGAAGGCGATCTCGGGCAGCTCGGTCGGGGGCAGGTGGATGAGCTGGCTGGCGGTGGTCAGGAAGCGCGCGGTATGCGTCCAGGCCAGGGCGAGCTTTTCGGTGATGGGCTCGAAAGCCACGGCATCAGGGATTGTGTCGGTCATGGAAAGCTCGGGCGCTGTGATTCAGCATTGTAAAATTCTCGGGTTGCGCCCTTTGAGACCCTAAAACTCCATGAAGACTGTCGCTTCTTTCCTGTCGAGTCTCCTCCTGGCCACTGCGGCACATGCCAACGAGCCTGCCGCTGCCCCGGCCAAACCCGATCTCGGCAAGGGCGGCACGATCGCTTCCCAGGTCTGCGCCGCCTGCCACACGGCAGACGGTTCGCGCGGCAGCCCCGCCAACCCCATCCTGCAAGGCCAGCACGCCGAATATCTGGTCAAGCAATTGACCGAGTTCAAGGCCGGCAAGCGCAAGAACGCCATCATGAACGGCATGGCCGCGCCGCTTTCGGAAGAAGACATGCGCAACGTCGCCGCCTTCTACGCCTCCAAGACGGCCAAGCCGGGCTTTGCCAAGAACAAGGACACCGTCGCGCTGGGCGAGAAGATCTGGCGCGGCGGCATCGCCGAGCGCGCCGTCCCGGCCTGCGCTGGCTGCCACGGCCCCACCGGTGCCGGCATCCCGTCCCAGTACCCGCGCCTGTCGGGTCAGCATGGCGACTACGTCGAGGCCCAGATGAATGCCTTCCGCAGCGGTGCCCGCGCGAATGCGCCGATGATGATGACCATCGCCGCCAAGATGAACGACAAGGAAATCAAGGCCGTCTCCGACTACGTCGCGGGCCTGCGTTGATCCATCGCAAGCAGCCTTGCTGAACGAAGGCCGGTGTTACCCACCGGCCTTTTTTCTTGGGCAACACTCCAAGACCGATGACCTCGCCCGCCACCTCCCGCCCCTCCGTCGCCCGCGAACTGCTGGACCTGCTGTCGTCCATGCGCTTCGCGATCACGCTGCTCAGCGTGATCTGCATCGCCTCCGTCATCGGCACGGTGCTGCGCCAGAGCGAGCCCATGGGCAACTACATCAACCAGTTCGGGCCGTTCTGGGCCGAGGTGTTCGGTGCGTTCAACCTCTACACGGTCTATAGCGCACCGTGGTTCCTGGTGATCCTCGCCTTCCTGGTGGTGTCCACCAGCCTGTGCATCGCCCGCAACACGCCCAAGATCATTGCGGACCTGAAGAACTACAAGGAAGGCGTGCGTGAGCAGTCGCTGCAGGCCCACCACCACAAGGCGATCGCCGAGCTGCCCAGCAACCCGCCAATGGCCCTGGCAGAGATCGGGTCGGCGCTGACACAGCTCGGCTGGAAGGCGCGCGTCCAGCAGCGCGAGCACGGCACCATGATCGCGGCGCGGCAGGGTGCGGCCAACAAGCTGGGCTACATCGCAGCGCACTCCGCCATCGTGCTGATCCTGATCGGCGGCGTGCTGGACGGCAACGCCATGGTCAAGCTGGCCATGTGGCTGCAGGGCAAGGCGCTCTACACCGGCTCGGGCTTCGTGTCGGAAATCAAGCCCGAGCACCGGCTATCCACCGCCAACCCGAGCTTCCGCGGCAACGTGTCGGTGGCCGAGAACCAACGCCAAGGCATCGCCGTGCTGAGCCTGCCCAGTGGCGTGGTGCTGCAGGACCTGCCCTTCGACATCGAGCTCAAGAAGTTCAACGTCGAGTACTACCCCACCGGCATGCCCAAGAGCTTTGCCAGCGACATCGTCATCCACGATGGCGGGCAGACGCGCGAAGCGACGGTCAAGGTCAACGAGCCGGTCATCCACCAGGGGTTGGCGATCTACCAAAGCAGCTTCGAGGACGGCGGCAGCAAGCTCAAGCTGCTGGCCCAGCCGCTGGCCAGTGCTGGCACGCCGCTGCCGATCGAGGGCCGGGTCGGCACGCGCCTGGCCTTTGGTGACCAGATGCTGGAGCTCGATGGCCTGCGGGTCATCAACGTCGAGAACCTCGCGGGTGACGCGAGCAACCCCAGCGGCGCTGATGTGCGCAAGGTTGACCTGGGCGAGCGCCTGGGCCAGCACCTGGGCAGCGGCGCGAAGGGCAACACCACCAAGTCGCTGCACAACGTCGGCCCGAGCTTCAGCTACAAGCTGCGCGACGCGGCTGGCCAGGCGCGCGAGTTCAACAACTACATGCTGCCGGTGGAGCTCGACGGTCAGAAGGTCTTCCTGGCCGGCGTGCGCGAGAGCCCGGCCGACGCCTTCCGCTACCTGCGCATGCCGGCCGACGAGAACGGCGAGCTGGCCGGCTGGCTGCGCCTGCGCCAGGCACTGGGTGACGCCAGCCTGCGCGACACCGCGGCTCAACGCTATGCGACAGCTGCCACACCGCCCACCCAGCCGCAACTCGCGCCCCAGCTCAAGCTGACCGCGCAGCGCGCCCTGACCCTGTTCTCGGGCGCAGCCGCCAAACCGGGTGACGAAGTGAAGGGCGGGCTGCCGGCGCTGTCACAGTTCGTCGAGCGCGACGTGCCGGAGTCCGACCGCCAGCGCGTATCCGAGGTGCTGCTGCGCATCCTCAACGGCAGCCTGTTCGAGCTGAACCAACTGGCGCGCGAGCAGGCCGGCCTGAAGCCGGCGGCCACCGATGCCGCCACGCAAGCCTTCATGACGCAGGCCGTGATGTCGCTGTCCGACAGCCTGTACTACCCCTCGCCAATGCTGCTGCAACTGCAGGACTTCGAGCAGGTGCAAGCCAGCGTCTTCCAGGTGGCCCGCGCGCCGGGGCAGAAGCTGGTTTACCTGGGCGCCCTCTTGCTCATCATTGGCGTCTTCGCCATGCTCTACGTGAAGGAGCGGCGCCTGTGGATCTGGATCGCCCCCAGCGCCGACCCCGCCAGCTCGCAGGTCCGCATGGCCATGTCCAGCACCCGAGAGTCGCCCGACAATGCCACGCTGTTCGCCCAGCTCAAGGCCGCGCTGCTGAAGGACCCCACATGAACACCACCACCTTCGATCTGCCCCGCCGGCATGCCTTGCAGCGCCGCGACACCCTGGACTGGGTCTTCGCGGCCCTGGTGCTGCTGGGTGGCGCTTATGCCTTCAGCCGCTACCACGCGAGCATGGACGTCTATGAGAAGGGCATCCTGCTGTGCGCCATGCCCTCGCTGATCGCACTGGGCTGGTTCTGGAAACCGCTGCGGCTGCTGTGCGTGGCCGCAGGCGGCGCCACGTTGCTCGCCATCGGGCTGTACGCCCAGCAGACCGACAGCTTTGGCGCAGACCTCGCCGCTGGCGAGAAGGTGTTCTGGCTGAAGTACATGCTCTCCAGCCAAAGTGCCATTCTCTGGATGAGCCTGCTCTTCTACATGAGCACCCTGTTCTATTGGGGCGGCATCTTCACTGGCGCAGGCCGCAACAGCGTGGCCGAGGTGGTGGGCTCCAAGCTCGCCTGGGGCGGCGTGCTGATGGCCCTGATCGGCACCCTGGTGCGCTGGTACGAGAGCCACCAGATCGCCCCCGACATCGGCCACATCCCGGTCAGCAACCTGTATGAAGTGTTCGTGCTGTTCTGCTGGATGACCACCCTCTTCCACCTGTACTACGAAGCCCGCTTCGCCACCCGCTCGCTGGGCGCCTACGTGATGCTCGTGGTGAGTGCGGCGGTGAGCTTCCTGCTCTGGTACACCGTCGCGCGGGATGCCCAGGAGATCCAGCCGCTCGTGCCGGCGCTGCAGAGCTGGTGGATGAAGATCCACGTGCCGGCCAATTTCGTGGGCTACGGCTGCTTCGCGCTGGCCGCCATGGTGGCCCTGGCCTATCTGCTGAAGACGGCCCAGACCCGCTCGCTGTGGGTCGGCCTGGTCGCCATGCCGGTGGGCGTGATCGCGTTGATCCTGGCGGTGCGTTTTGGCGCCTCGCTGGATGCCGCCACGGTCACGGGCATGGACGCCTGGGCCCGGAAGATCGCCGGCGTCGCGGTCTTCCTGGCCATCGCGGTGGCGCTGCGCAGCCGGCTCACGGCACGCTTGCCGGATGTCGTGCAGCTCGACGACCTCATGTACAAGGCCATCGCGCTGGGCTTTGCGTTCTTCACTATCGCCACCATCCTGGGTGCCTTCTGGGCCGCCGAGGCCTGGGGTGGCTACTGGAGCTGGGACCCCAAGGAAACCTGGGCCCTCATCGTGTGGCTGAACTATGCGGCCTGGCTCCACATGCGGCTGATGAAGGGGCTGCGCGGCGCGGTGTCGGCCTGGTGGGCGCTGGTCGGCCTGCTGGTTACGACCTTCGCCTTCCTGGGCGTGAACATGTTCCTGTCAGGCCTGCACAGCTACGGCACGCTCTGATCACCGGGCGGCCCGGCGAGCGGCCTTGACGCGGTACATCGCCGCGTCGGATTCGCGCAGCGCCTGATCGGCATCCAGCGCCTGCGGGTCCAGCGCCACCACGCCGACGCTCGCGCCGCCGTAGCTGATGCAGCGCTCTCCCACCGCATACTGGCCGACCGTGGCGGCTGCCAGGCGCTCCTGCCACTGCAGCGCGGCCGCGGCGCCGTCGGTTTCAGCCTGGGGGCCAAGCCCGACCACGACGAACTCGTCGCCCCCGGCACGCGCCAGCACATCGCCCCCGCGCAACGCCGTGCGCAGGGCGAGCGCCACGCCGCGCAGCAGCGCATCGCCTGCCTCGTGGCCGTATTCGTCGTTGATGGCCTTGAAGCCGTCCAGATCGAGCGTGCCCACCAGCAGCCAGTGGCTGGCGCGCCGCGCCATCGCCCGCAGTCGTTCCAGCTCCTGCACCAGCGCGCGGCGGTTCAAGAGGCCGGTCAAGGGGTCGGTCAACGCTTGGGTGAGGAGCTCGGCGTTGGCCTGCTGCAGCTGAGTGACCAGCTGCTCACGCGCGATCTGCTGCTCGATGAGCCCGGCGAACAGGCGCAACACCTGACTCGCCTCCGGGCTCACCGGCCGGCGTTCGGTGCTCGCCCCACACAGCGTGCCGTACAGCTCCCCTGCCTCGGTGTGCACGGGTGTGCTGATGTAGGTCTGCAAGCCCAGCTCGCGGGCCGCGCGGTTGTCGGGGAAGTGCGTGGGCACGTCTTCCGAGTAGAGCCGGCCGTCCTCGATCGCGCGCTTGCACAGCGCCTCATCCCAGCGGCCACGCGAGCCCTCAGGAATCTGCAACTGGCGCGAGTTGTTCGCGAACACCACCTGCTGCATGCCGGTGCTGAAGTCCACCGTCGTCAGGTAAGTCGACTCCAGGCCGGTGACGGTCTGCAGCATCTGCAGCAGCGGCCGGGTCAGCTCCTCCAGGGACCGGGCCCGGGTGACGGAGTCGGAGATTTGCTCAATGACGGCGTCCATGGCGTGCGGCAAGCGGCGACGCCCCGACTGTAGGCAGACCCGCCGCGCTCACGCAACTCACGTCACCGGCAGGGCCGTTTCGTACTTCACCTCGCGCAACACCACATTGCTGCGCACGCTGCTCACGCCGGGCAGCTTGAAGATGTGCTGCTGCAGGAAGGCGTCGTAGGCCTTCATGTCGGCGGCCACGACCTTGATGACGTAGTCGGCCTCGCCGGTGATGGCGTGGCATTCGATGATCTCGCGCTGGGTGGCCACCAGGCGCTCGAACTGCTCCACCGCGCCCTCGCTGTGCCGCACCAGGCTCACGTTGGCCAGCACGCAGATCGACAGGCCCAGCTTCTCGCGGTCCAGTAGCGCTACGTGGCCACGGATCAGGCCGCGTTCTTCCATCTCCTTGACCCGGCGCCACACGGGCGTGGCCGACAGGCCCACCTTCTCCGCGAGCGCCTGGGTCGACAGCCGCGCATCGGCCTGCAGGGCTTCGAGAATCTCGCGGCTTGCACGATCGAGTTCGTTTGTTTGCATGATTGCCTCGTTTCGAGAGGAATCATCTCACTACATACCCCATGAATCGGCATTGAGGCAAGTTTCTCCGCACGGACGGGGGAAGAATCTCTCGCCTTCACACGGCCCGGGAGCCCCGCCATGACCGACACCTCCGCCCTGCGCGACTACCGCCTCAGCGACAACCTCGCCGCGGAGGGCGGCGCGGTCTTCCTGACCGGCACCCAGGCACTGGTGCGGCTGCTGCTGGCGCAGAAACGCCTGGACGAACGCGCCGGGCTCAACACCGCCGGCTTCGTGTCGGGCTATCGCGGCTCGCCGCTGGGCATGGTCGACCAGCAGCTGTGGAAGGCCAAGAAGTTCCTGGATGCGGCCCACATCGAGTTCCTGCCCGCCATCAACGAGGATTTGGCCGCCACGGCCTGCCTGGGCGTGCAGCGCGTCGCGCTGGACCCGCAGCGCACCGTCGATGGCGTGTTCGCCATGTGGTACGGCAAGGGCCCGGGTGTGGATCGCTCCGGTGACGCACTCAAGCACGGCAATGTGTATGGCACCAGCACCCAGGGCGGCGTGCTCGTGGTGTGCGGCGACGACCACGGCTGCGTGTCCAGCAGCACGCCCCATCAGAGCGACCAAGCGCTGCAGGCCTGGAGCATGCCGCTGGTGCATCCGGCCAATGTGGCGGAGTACCTGGAGTTCGGCCTGTACGGCTGGGCGCTGTCGCGCTTCAGCGGCGCCTGGGTCGGCTTCAAGGCGATCTCGGAGGTGGTCGAGAGCGGCATGACGGTGGACCTGGACGCCGTGCCGCTCGACTTCGAGCATGCGGTCGACTACACCGCGCCGACGAACCTGCACATCCGCGCGGTCGACCTGCCGTCGCTGGACCTCGAATCGCGCCTGGCCCACAAGCTCGACGCGGTGCGCGCCTTCGCCAAGGTCAACAGCATCGACAAGCACATCGTCACCAGCCCCGCCGCCACGCTCGGCATCGTGACCGTGGGCAAGGCGCACTACGACTTCATGGAAGTGCTGCGCCGGCTGGACCTGGACCCCAACGCCCTCGCCGCCGCCGGCGTGCGCGTCTACAAGGTGGGCCTCGTCTTCCCGCTGGAGCCCACGCGGATCGTCGAGTTCTGCAGCAACCTGACCGACGTGCTCGTCATCGAGGAAAAGGGCCCGGTGGTGGAGCGCCAGATCAAGGAGCTGCTCTACCACCTGCCCGAGTTCCAGCGCCCGCGCGTGGTGGGCAAGACCGACGAGCACGGCGCGCCGGTGTTGAGCGCGCTGGGTGAACTGCGCCCGAGCCGCATCATGAACACGGTGGCCGACTGGCTCGCGCGCCTGAACCCCGCACTGGACCGCCGCCATCTGGTCGTCGACTTCCTGACACCCTGCCTGCTGAGCAACGCGGCCGACGGCGTGCGCCGCCAGCCCTACTTCTGCTCAGGCTGCCCGCACAACACCTCCACCAAGCTGCCCGAGGGCTCGCGGGCCCTCGCCGGCATCGGCTGCCATTTCATGGCGAGCTGGATGGAACGGGGCACCTCCGGCCTCATCCAGATGGGCGCCGAGGGCGTGGACTGGGCGGCGCACTCGCGGTTCACGAAAGAGAAGCACGTCTTCCAGAACCTGGGCGACGGCACCTACTACCACTCCGGCTATCTGGCCATCCGCCAGGCCATCGCTGCCCAGGCCAACATCACCTACAAGATCCTCTACAACGACGCGGTCGCGATGACCGGCGGCCAGCCGGTGGACGGCACCACCAGCGTGCCGCAGATCGCCCGCCAGGTGGAGGCCGAGGGCGTGAAGCGGCTGGTGGTGGTGTCCGATGACATCGGCAAGTACGACGGCCACCACGGCCTCTTCCCCGCCGGCACCACCTTCCACGACCGAGCCGAGATGGACGCGGTGCAGCGCGAACTGCGCGAGATCGAAGGCGTCACCGTGCTGATCTACGACCAGACCTGCGCCGCCGAAAAGCGCCGTCGCCGCAAGAAGGGCGAGTTCGCAGATCCCCCGAAGCGCATCTTCATCAACGAGGCCGTGTGCGAAGGCTGCGGCGACTGCGGCGTGGCCAGCAACTGCCTGAGCGTGGTGCCGGTCGAGACCGACTGGGGCCGCAAGCGCGCCATCGAGCAGAGCAGCTGCAACAAGGACTTCTCCTGCATCAACGGCTTCTGTCCGAGCTTCGTGTCGGTGCACGAGCCGGTGCTCAAGAAGAAGGCAGGCGCCCGCTACACCGCGCAGGACCTGGCCCGTAAACTCGCGGCCGTCCCGGCGCCGACGCCGTGGAACTGGACGGGTCCGTTCGACATGCTGGTGACCGGCGTCGGCGGCACGGGCGTCGTCACGGTCGGCGCATTGGTCAGCATGGCCGCGCACCTCGAAGGCAAGCAGGCCTCGGTGCTCGACTTCATGGGTTTCGCGCAGAAGGGCGGCGCGGTGCTCTCCTTCGTGCGCGTGGCGCCGACGCTGGACCTGCTCAACCAGGTGCGCATCGACACCCAGCAGGCCGACGTGCTGCTGGCCTGCGACATGGTGGTCGGCGCCTCGCCCGATGCGCTGGGCACGGTCAAGGCTGGCCGCACGGTCATCCTCGCCAACACGCACGAACTGCCCACCGCCGGCTTCGTGCGCAACCCGGACGCCTCGCTGCAGGCCGACTCGCTGCTAGCCAAGATGAAGTTCGCGGTGGGTGAGCACGGCGCGCTGGAGACGGTCGATGCGCAGGACATTGCCCAGCGCTTGATGGGTGACACACTGCCGAGCAACATCATCATGCTGGGTGCCTGCTGGCAGCGTGGCCTGGTGCCCGTGAGTGAGGCCGCGCTGATGCGCGCCATCGAGCTCAACGGCGTGGCGGTGGAGGCCAACAAGACGGCCTTCGCCCTGGGCCGGCTCGCGATGGCCGCGCCGGACGCCCTGCAGCGCCTGGCGGGCGACGTCAACGTGGTGAAGTTCTTCAACTACGACCAGCTGGACGGACCGGACGGCCTGATCGAGCGGCGTGCCCAGTTCCTCACCGCCTACCAGGACGCCGCCTATGCCGAGCGCTACCGCGCGCTGGTCGCCCGCGTGCGCACCGCCGAGGCGGCGCTCGGCAAGGGCCAGCGCCTGACACAGGCCGTGGCCCGCTACTACGCCAAGCTGCTGGCCATCAAGGACGAATACGAAGTGGCACGGCTGTACACCGATGGCCGGTTCGAGCAGGCCATGAAGGACCAGTTCGAGAACTGGCAGTCGCTGTCCTTCCACCTGGCCCCGCCGCTGCTGTCGCGGCCCGGCCCGGACGGCCGCGCCAAGAAGATCGAGATGGGCTCATGGACCTTTACCGCCTTCAAGTGGCTGGCCAAGCTCAAGGGCCTGCGCGGCACGGCCCTGGACCTCTTCGGCAAGACCGACGAGCGCCGCATGGAGCGCCAGCTGATCCGCGACTACGAGCAACTGGTCGACGAGCTCCTGGCCGCACTGAATGCCGACAACCTCGCCACGGCGGTGGAGCTGGCCCGCATGCCGGAAAAGATCCGCGGCTACGGTCACGTCAAGCATGCCAACGTGATGGCCGTGCGCCGGCAGTGGCAGCAGTTGCTGGACCGCTTTCACGGCCGCGCGGCAGAACCCGCGGCGCAACCCGTGGCCATGCCGGTGCGCGTGAAGGGTGTGGCCGAGCTCTGAGTCCCAGGCTCTCGCCTCAGACCGGCTCCGCCCAGCCCAGGGCCTGCATGTCCGCCTCGCGGTGGACACGGTCCCCCAGCAGGATGAAGTCGTCCAGCTGAGGTGGCTTGACCGCGGTACCGGCCAGCATGGCGTGGGCCTGGCCGCGGTGATGGGTCTGGTGCATGAAGAGATGGGCCAGCACCCGCGCCAACGGCTCGCGCGGGCCGGACTCGATGCCCGCGCCCCGGTCGAAGGCGACGATGCGCTCGTCGTCGGCCGGCGTGAGCGCAGCGCACAAAGCGATCAGCTGCTCGTCACTGCGGTCTTGCCGCTCGGCCAACTCGCGCGCCGTTGAGGCCGGCACATAGGCAGCCCAGATGTGGCGCATCTGCGTATCGCCCTGCAAGGCGGCGATGTAGTAGTGGTCCACGTTGAGCAGATGGTTCAGCGTCTGCGCCAGGCTCGGGAAGAAGCTGGTGCGCGGTGCGTGGAAATCAGCGTCAGAGAGCTGGGCCACCGCCGCCAGCAGGCGACGGTTGGCCAGGCGGTTGGCGCGTGCCTGGATGAGGTGGAGATTCATGTGCCGATTGTGCGCAAAGCCGCGGCTTGCGGGGCAGACAGCGGCCGTGCTTCAATGGGCGCGCAGGCCCCCTAACTCCACGCCGAAAGAGACAAGCTTGCAGCAGGGTGACGGCAACGCCGGTCGAGACACGAATGGCAGCATGGCCTGGGTCGCTGCCTCCGTGGTGCTGTCTGTTGGGCTCGCGCTGACGGCGGGCGCGGCCGTGTGGCAGCAGCGCGGCGCCCTGGCTGAGGCCCGCAGCCAGCAGCAACGCCAGGCCGAGCGCTTGCAGGACGATGTGACGACACGGCTGACGCTGCCGGTCTATGGCCTCAAGGGCGCGCGCGGCGCGATGGCGGCGCTGGACCACCGCTTTGACGGCCCGGCCTTTGACGCCTACGTGGCCGCACGCGACTTGGGCCGCGAGTTCCCGGGCGTCCGCGGCTTTGGCTTCATCGAGCGTGTCGCGCGCACGGACTTGCCGGCTTTTGAGGCCGCACACCAGCGCCAGGGCCGACCCGAATTCCGGGTGCATGGCAGTGGCAGCGACGATCCCCTGTACGTCGTGACGCAAGTGACGCCGTTCTCCCGCAACCTCGCTGCCTGGGGCATCGACACCGGCGCGCACCCGGTCCGGCGGCAGGCGATCGAGCAGGCCGTCGACACCGGCGACGCCGTCCTGTCGGCGCCAGTCCAGCTGATCCAGGATCCTTTGAAGGGCCCTGGGCTGCTGCTGTTCGTGCCGGCCTACCGCGAAGGACTGGACCCAGGAACGCCTGCCGCCCGCCGGCAAGCCCTGATGGGCGTGTTCTATGCGCCCCTGGTCGTGAACGACATGCTGCGGAACCTGGCCGGGCCGGCCGCACCGCTGCTGGACTTCAAGCTCTGCGCGCGCATGCCCGACGGCAGCCAGCACGCGTTGATGGCCGTGCAGTCAGGCCGGATGCTGCCGCTCGACGAGGCCGCCAGCTTCAGCCTTGCCGAGGCCGCCACCTTCGACGAACGCCGCTTCAGCGTCGCCGGTCGGGAGTTCCTGCTGGTGACGGCCCTGACCCCGGAGGCCGCGCGGCGGTTGCTGGGCTTGTCGGGCATGGCGCTGGAGATCGGCGGGGCGCTGTTGAGCTTTCTGCTGGCGCTGACGGTCTACCTGCTGGCCGCTGGCCGCAGCCGTGCCGAGCGCCTGGCGCGCGACATGACCGCTGACCTCAGCCGCCTGGCCATGGTGGCCAGCCACACCACCAATGCCGTCTTCATCACGGACACGGATCGGCGCATCACCTGGGTCAACCCTGGCTTCTCGCGCATCACCGGCTACACCGCCGAGGAGGCGATGGGCCGACGCCCGAGCGAGCTGCTGCATTCCGAGCGCACGAATGCCGACACGGTGCATGGCATGCGCGAGGCCATGGCGGTGGGCCTGGGCTGCAAGAGCGAGTTGCTCAACCGCCGCAAGGACGGCGAGGACTACTGGGTGGATGTGGAAGTCCAGCCCCTGATCGACACGCGCGGGTTGCTGACCGGGTTCATGGTCATCGAGTCGGACATCACCGCCCGCAAGGCCCTGCAGGCCCAGGCCGAAGAAGCGCGCGAGAGCCTGCAGGATCTCTACGACAACGCGCCTTGCGCCTACTACTCGCTGGACGCCGAAGGGCGCTTCTTGCAGATCAATGCGGTGGGCCTGGCCTGGTTCGGTTGCAGTGCCGCGGAGGCCATCGGTCGCCTGAAGTCCACGGCGTTCCTGTCACAGGAAGGCCAGGCCGTCTTCGCCGAGGCCTTCCCGCGCTTCAAGCAACAGGGCCATATCGCCGGGCTGGAGTTCGATGTGGTCAGCCGCCAGGGCGTGCGCCGCCGGGTGAGCCTGTCGGCCACCGCGGTGTACGGCGCTGACGGCGAATTTCTGCGCAGCCGCTCGGTCATGTTTGACATCAGCGAGACGCACCGCATCCGCCAGCAACTGCATCAGCTCACGCTCGACCAGGAGGCCATGCTGCAGAGCGATCTCGTCGGCATCCTGAAGCTGCACGACCGCCGCATCGTCTGGCGAAACCCCGCCGTCGAGCGCATGTTCGGCCACGCGGAGGGCGAGCTGCTCGGGGCGCCGGTGAGGGTGCTGTATGCCGACGACACCAGCTACGCCACGCTCGGCGCGCTGGCCTACCCGCAGCTCAAGGCGGGCGGCCGCTTTCGCACCCAACTGCA
Source organism: Roseateles puraquae (assembly GCF_002205845.1). GTDB lineage: Bacteria > Pseudomonadota > Gammaproteobacteria > Burkholderiales > Burkholderiaceae_C > Pelomonas > Pelomonas puraquae. The sequence goes on from NZ_NISI01000013.1 coordinate 17,968, forward strand.
GATGCGCCGCAAGGACGGTGCGTTGATCTGGGTGGACCTGTCCGGGGTGGAACTTCCGGGCGCAGCCGGTGGCCGTGACGCCGAGTCGCTGTGGATGATGGTGGACATCACCCAGAGCAAGGCCCACGAGGCGCGCATGGAGCGCGCCGCGCTGCACGACGCCCTGACCGGCCTGCCCAACCGCCTGCTGCTGGCCGATCGCCTGCGCCAGGCAATTGCCGCCGCCGAGCGCAACGGGCTGGTGTTCTCGCTCGCCTACCTCGACCTGAATGGCTTCAAGCAGGTCAATGACAGCCAAGGCCATGACGCGGGCGACGAGGTGCTCAAGGCGGTGGCTGCGCGGCTGCAGGCCGGGCTGCGGGCCAGCGACACCGTGGCGCGGCTCGGGGGCGACGAGTTCGTGGTGCTGTTGAACCCGCAGCAGCCCGCGCCGGACGCCGACCTGGTGCTGAACCGGCTGCTCGACGCCTTGGGCGAGCCCATCGTGCTGAGCAACGGCACCACGGTGGGTGTGGGCAGCAGCCTGGGTCTGGCGCATTTCCCCGCGGATGGCCGCACGCCGGATGCGCTGATGCGCCGCGCCGATGAGGCCATGTTCGCCAACAAGCGTGCTGCCCGCGGCCTGAGAAACCGGGCCTGAAGACCCCGGCGGCTTTACACAGTCGCCCAGGGTGAGTACTAGTTCCCTCGTCACGGATTTCATTGACGTCGCACCCGCGCAAGGCCGGGCATCATGCCGCCCCATGCAGACACGTCGCCGCTTCCACCAACTTGCGCTGGCAGGGCTTGCCTTGCCGGCTTCCATGACCGCTCGCGCGCAGGATCGCGGCATCGTGCTGGGACAGTCCGTGCCACTGACGGGACCGGCCGCGCAACTGGGCCTGCAGATGCAACTCGGCGCCAAGGCCTACTTCGATGCGGTCAATGCGGCCGGCGGCGTCGGCGGCGTGCCCATCGTGCTTCGCACGCTGGACGACGGCTACGACCCGGCCCGCTGCAAGGCCAACACCGAGAAGTTCATCCGCGACGAGGTCTTCGCACTGTTCGGTTATGTGGGCACGCCCACCTCGGTGGCGGCGCTGCCGCTGGCCACCGCCGCGCGCCTGCCCTTCATCGCGCCCTTCACCGGTGCGGAATCGCTGCGCGACCCGTTCAACAAGCTGGTCTTCCACATCCGGGCGTCGTACTACGACGAAACGGAGCTGATCGTGAAGCAGCTCACGCAGCTGGACCTGAAGAAGATCGCCGTCTTCCACCAGAACGACGCCTACGGCCAGGCCGGCCTCAAGGGCGTGCAGCGTGCGCTGGAAAAGCGCGGCCTGCAGCCGTTGGGCGTGGCAACGGTCGAGCGCAACAGCGTCGACGTGGCGGCAGCCGTGAAGACGCTGGTGCCGCTGGGCGCGGAAGCCATCGTGCAGATTGGCGCCTACAAGGGCTGCGCGGCCTTCATCCGCGAGGCCCGCAAGGCCGGGTATGGCGGCCAGTTCTATAACGTCTCCTTCGTGGGCACGCAGGCCCTGGCTGACGAACTGGGCAAGGACGCGGCCGGCGTGGTCATCTCCCAGGTCATGCCCTCGCCTTTCGGCACCGCCGCCGGCTTGGTCAACGATTACCAGCAGGCGCTGCAGCGCGTGGACCCGAAGGCCGAGCCCAACTACACGAGCATCGAGGGTTACCTCGCCGCGCGCGTGGTGGTGGACGCCCTGCGCCGCACCGGCGGCAAGCCCTCGCGCGACGCCTTCATCGCCGCGATGGAAGGCCTGTCGGGCTACGACGCTCGCGGCTACCGGCTCAACTTCTCGCCCACCAAGCATGTGGGCTCCAGCTTCGTCGAGCTGTCCATGCTGACGGGCGACGGCAAGGTCAGACGCTGACGCCGACGGCGCGCCCGGCGTCGACTGCCCCTCAGGCCCGCCCCTGCCCTGCGCAGGTGGCGGGCCTGATGCATTGGGCAGGGTCGAACGCAGCGCGCCTGTTTGCAAATGCAAATCATTCTTATTCGCAAGGTAAACTACGCGGCAATCCCTGAACACCGTGCCGCTCATGCTGTTGACTGCCCTGGAAGCCTGCCGGCTTCCCGCCCTTGCCTCGCCTCGCTCGGCTCTTCGCCACCGCCCGACCGCGCTCGCCCTGGCTTGCGCGCTGCTCGCCCCGTCTGTCCACGCCCAGGCGAGTGCCGACGCGCCCGCCCCGCAGCAGCTCGAAGCCGTGCTCGTCACGGCCACCCGCGGCAGCAAGGCGCTGGACCGCATCCCGGGCGCGGTCGGCGTGATCTCGCGCGCCGACATCGAGACCCAGACGCTGGTCAGCGAAGACCCCAGCGCCCTGCTGGCCCAGCAGGTGCCCGGCTACGCGCCGTCGCGACAGAAGCTGAGCAACTTCGGCGAAGGCCTGCGCGGCCGCAACGCGCTGCTGCTGCTTGACGGCATCCCGCAGACCAACCCGCTGCGTTTCGGTGGGCGCGAGGGCTACTTCGCCGACCCGATGATCGTGGAGCGCATCGAGGTGGTCAGCGGCGCCTCGGCTGCCCAGGGCATGGGCGCGACCGGCGGCATCATCAACACCATCACCCGCCGCCCGACGAAAGCCGGCACGCAGCAGTCGGTCGAGGTCAAGCTCGGCACGCAGTTCACAGGCGACAGCAGCAGCTGGAAGACCGGCTACCTGCTCCAGCACCGCAGCGAGGGCAGCGCCAGCAGCCAGCCCTGGGATGTGATCTTCTACGCCGGCACGCTGAGCCAGGACAGCGGCGTGGACGGCGCAGGACGGCCGCTGGCGACCGAATCGCTGCACCGCTCGGCCGACCTCTTCCTGAAGGCCGGCACCGAGTTCGGCGCCCAGCGGCTGCAGGTCATGCTCAACGGCTTCCATGCCGACGGCTTTGATGACCGGATCGACGTGCCCGGCAACCGCGCCACCCGACTTCCGACCACGTCCACCGACGGCCGCCCAGCCTGGGACGCACCGCGCAACCGCGTGCGTTCGGCCAGCCTGGAGTGGACGCATGACGACCTGGCCGGCGGCCGGGCCAGCGTGCAGCTCTTCAAGCAGGACTTCAAGGCACGCTACAGCGGCGGCCTGATCAGCACCTTCCAGGACGCCAGCCTCGCACCGTTGGGCACGCTGGTCGACCAGAGCGAGGTGGTGGCTGACAAATGGGGCCTGCGCAGCAGCTGGGTGCGCCCCGACCTCGGCCTGCGCGGCCTGGAGCTGACAGCCGGCCTGGACCTGCTGGACGACACCTCCTCCCAGCGCCTGACACAGACCGGCCGCACCTGGGTGCCGCCGCTGCACTACCGCAGCCTCGCGCCCTTCGCCCAGCTGGAGTACGAAGCCGGCCCGCTGACGGTACGCGGCGGCCTGCGCGACGAACACACGCGGCTGCAAGTCGACACCTACCGCACCCTCGCCTTCTACGGCAACACCCAGGTCACTGGCGGGGAGCGACGCGCCAACCAGCTGGTGAAGAGCCTGGGGGGTATCTGGCGCTTCGGGCGCAGCGGCTGGTCGGCGTTCGCGTCTTACAACGAAGGCTTCGGCCCGCCGGATGCTGGCCTCATCCTGCGCGCGGTGCGCACGGCCAACCAGTCGGTCAGCCAGCTCGTGGACCTGCAGCCCATCGTCGTGAAGAACCACGAGATCGGCGCCAACTGGCGCGGCGGCAGCACGACACTGTCGATGTCGGTCTACCGCTCGCGCTCGGAACTGGGCAGTCAGATCGTGGTCTCCAACGGCATCGGCACCGTGCAGCGTGTGCCCATCGAGGTCGAGGGCGTCGAGCTGACCGCTGAGCATCGCTTCAATGCGGCCTTCAAGCTCAACGGCACCTATGCCCGCACGCTGGGCCGCACCGCCAGCGCCGCCGGTCAGCCCCTGGACCTGATGCTGGGCGCCCGCTCGCAGGGGCCCGACAAGCTGCTGCTGGGCGCGCAGTGGGCACCGAGCGGCGCCTGGAGCACCCAGCTCAACTTGTCGCACTACCGGCCGCGCCAGGCCAACCTGGGCCGGACGTCCGGCACCACCTCGCTGGCCGAGCGCTTCTCGGGCTACACCGTGCTCGACCTGGCCAGCCGCTGGCAGACCGACTGGGGCCAATGGGGCCTGGGCATCGAGAACCTGCTGGACCGCCGCTACTTCACCTACTACGGCGAGGCCAACTACTCTGGCACGAATGACGACTTCTACGCCGGCCGCGGCCGCACCTGGACGCTGAGCTGGCGGCGCGACTTCTGACCATGCGCAAGAGCCTCACGCTGCTGCATCGCTGGGTCGGGCTGCTGGCCGGCCTGGTGTTGGCGCTGCTGGGCCTGACCGGCAGCCTGATGGTGTGGCAGGCATCGTTGGATGCCACGCTCAACCCGGCCTGGTTCCGCGCGCCGGCCCAGGCCTGCCCGGCCACGGGCGAGCCGGTGGCACACACGCTGGCCCTGCTCGCCCAGCATGCCCCCGGCGCCCGTGCGCAGACGGTGGTGGCGCCGCGCGAGCCGGGCGCTGCCTACCAAGTGTGGGAGGCCCGGCAAGCCAAGACCGGCTGGCGCACCGAACACTTCATCGACCCCGACTGTGGCCGCTACCTCGGCTCGCGCGAGCGGGGGGCACTGCGCCTGGACGCGGCCCATGCGGTGCCCCTGATCTATGAGCTGCACAGCCACTTGCTGGGCGGCGAGACCGGCCATGTCGTGGCCGGCGTCACGGCCCTGCTGTTCGCCGGCCTCACGCTGACCGGCCTGTGGCTCTCCTGGCCGCGCTCGGCCAGCCCGCGGCTGAAGGCCTGGGGCCAGGCCTTGCGCGTGCGCTGGCAGGGCCCGCCAGCTCGGCACTGGTACGAGTTGCACCGGGCTGCGGGGCTGTGGCTGCTGCCGGTGGCGCTCGTGGTGTCGCTGACTGGCGCCGCGCTGGTCTTTCCGAACCCGACGCGGGACGGTGTGGCCACCGTGCTGCCCCTGCAGCGTCTGGCCAAGCTGCCCAAGGCGGGCGAGACCGCGGGCTCCGCGGCCCCCTCGCTCGGGCCGGACGCCTGGGTGGCTGCGGCCCAGCACGAGTTCCCGACGGCACGCTGGTCGCGCCTGACGCTGGGCGGCAAGGGTCCGGTCGAGGTGCGACTGCTGCAGCCCGGCGAACTGCGCGAGAGCACCGGCTACACCCGCGTGCGCCTGGACCGCCAGGGCCGCGTCCTGGAGCGCTATGACCCGTTGGCCGCCCCCGTCGGCAACCGGCTGGTCGACAGCTTTTTCCCACTGCACAGCGGCGAGGCACTGGGCCTGGCGGCGCGCCTGCTGTGGACGGTCTTTGGCCTGCTCCCCGCCACGCTGCTCGCCACCGGGGCCTGGCTGTGGTGGCGCCGCGGGCAGCGCCGCGCGGCTCAGGCCCGCTCGTCCTTGGGCGACTCCATCACGATGTAGCTGGTGATCATGCTGACCTGCGGCAGGCCGCCCAGCACGTCGGCATGGAAGCGCTTGTAGGCCGGCAGGTCGGCCACCTCCACGCGGATCAGGTACTCGAAGGCGCCCGTCACGTTGTGGCACTCGCGCACGACCGGGCAGTCGCGCATCGCTTGCTCAAAGCCTCGCTGCTCGGCCAGCGTGTGGCGTGACAGCCCGATGGCCACATAGGCCACGAAGCCCTGGCCCAGGCGCGCCGGGTCCAGCACCGCGCGGTAGCCCTTGATGACGCCCAGCCGCTCCAACTCCTGCACCCGGCGCAGGCAGGCCGACGGGCTGAGGGCGATGCGCTGGGCCAGCTCGGCATTGGTCAGCCGGCCATCGGCCACCAGCTCACGCAAGATCTTCTCGTCAATGGCATCCATGGCCGCAGATCATTGCACGGCAGGCGGCGTTCGCGCGCCAGAACGCAAGCCCATTCGACGCCCGCCTGCCTAGAGTGGCGGCCCATGGACAGCCATTCCCTCGCCCTGCTTGCCGCGCTCGCCGGCTTCGCCTTCGTCACCTCCATCACACCCGGGCCGAACAACCTGATGCTGCTGGCCTCCGGCACGCACTTCGGCTGGCGGCGCAGCCTGCCGCATCTGCTGGGCATCAGCTCTGGCTTCGGCGTGATGCTGGCGCTGGTGGGCTTGGGCCTGGGCGAAGTGTTCCAGCACGCCCCGTGGCTGCACGAGGTGCTGAAGTGGGCCAGCCTGGCCTACCTGCTCTACCTCGCCTGGCGCGTCGCGACCGCTGCCCCGCCGCGGGACGATGGCCGCAGCGAGGGGCGGCCGATGGGCTTCATTGCGGCGGCACTGTTCCAGGCGGTCAACCCCAAGGCCTGGGCCATGGCGCTCACCGCCGTGACGGCCTACGGCAGCCTGGGCGTGTGGGTGATCACGGCGGTGTTCGTGGCCATCAACCTGCCCTGCTGCGGGTCCTGGGCGCTGCTGGGCGAGCAGATGCGCCGTTGGCTGCACCGGCCGCGCGCGCTGCAGGCCTTCAACTGGGGCGCCGCCGTGCTGATGGTGGCGTCGGTGCTGCCGCTGCTGCGCGGCTGATCAGGGCGCCACGGGCTCCACCGTCACGCCCACGCGCAGCGTGGCCACGCCGCCGCCACGCAGCACGCCGCGCAGCGGCGCCACGTCGGCATAGTCGCGGCCCCAGGCCAAGGTCACATGGTCGAGGCCGGCACAGACGTCATTGGTCGGGTCCAGCGCCAGCCAGCCCTGCTCGGGGCACCACAGCTCGGCCCAGGCATGCGAGGCGTCGGCACCCACGAGCTTGGGCTGCCCCGGCGGCGGGCGGGTCAACAGGTAGCCGCTGACGTAACGCGCGGCCAGGCCGAGCGAGCGGCAGGCGGCAATGAACACATGGGCGAAGTCCTGGCACACGCCACTGCGCTGGGCCAGGGCATCCGCCGCCCGCGTGGCCACGGTGGTGCTGTGCGGCAGGTAGCGCAGTTCGCCGTGGATCTGGTGCATCAGGCTCAGGCCGCCGGCGGCCAGCGTGCGGTCGGGCGTGAAGGCGCGGCGGGCGTAGGCGGCCAGCGCGTCGTCGGGCGCGGCGTACGTGGAGGCGAGCGCGAACTCGTCGGCCTCCTGCAGCGCGCGGCCGGCACGGTAGCGCAGGCTGGCCGCAACCGCCTCCCAGGCCGGCCCACGGGTGGGGTCGGCCGCCGGGCGTTCGGTCAGCGTGGCCTCGAAACGGCTGTCCACCACCAGCCGCTCGTGCACCCGCGCATGGCCGAAGCTCAGGTGGCGATTGCCCCAGGGGTCGCGGCGCAGATGGCGCATGAGCGTGCCCTCGTCCAGCTCCAGCCCCTCCACCCCCCAGCCGTCGGGCAGGGGGTCGATGTTCAGGCGCCAGCCCGTCACACGCTGCCACGGCGTATCTCGCGGCGCCAGACAGGCCGCGTGGTGGGCCCATTCCACCGACGCGTCGTAGGTGTACTCGGTGACGTGATGGACGTTCAACCGCACGCTCATTGCCACACCCGTTGCTCGGCCCCGATGACGTGGGCGAAATAGCGCTGGCTGATCAGGCTGGACAGCTCGGCGGCCTGCGCGGCAGCCTGGTGGAGATGATCGACCAGCACGGTGCCCGGCGCGGCGATGTCAGCCAGCGGCCAGGCCTCGGGCACGGGCAGCTGGGCGGCGATGTCGGCCGCCCACTCCGGGTCGTGCCGCGCGAGCTTGGCGAAGCGGTCGCGCAGCGTGCGCGCCACCCAGGCCAGCGAGCGCGGGTTGTCGGTGTCGTGCACCAGCAGATGCAGCAGCGGCGCGGCCTCGCGGCGCGCCTGGTACTGGGCGCGGTAGGTGATGGTGGAGTCGAACACGCCCAGCAGCAGGCTGAAGCCGTCCTCGGTCAGGGCCAGCGGATGGGCCTGGCCCCACGCCGGGTCGTCGCCCAGGCTTCCCCCCCGCGCTGCCGGGGCCGGCTCGGCACTGCGGCGCTCGAAGGTTTCGGCCAGCACTTCGGCATGGAAGGACAAGCGCTCCACCTGGCGGCCGATGGACAGCAGCCGCCAGCCGTCGTCACGGGTCATGCGGTCGGTCTGTGCGCCGGTGATGGCCGCCAGATGTGTGTCGGCCCGCGACAGCACATTGAGCACGTCGGCCACCGGGGTGCCCGGCCCCGGGCGGTCAAGCACCGCGCGCAGGTGCTGCTCGAACTGCGCGGCGGTTTCATGGATGAGCCGCCATGACTCCGGCGACAGCCGCTCGCGCAAGGCCTGGGCGCAGCCCTGCAATGCGCGCAGGTTCCAGCCCACGCTGGTCACGCCCGAGCCCGGCAGCAGGGCCGCCAGCAGCGCACGCACGAAGGCGCGCGGGTCTTCGGCCGCATCCGGCGCCTGTGGCCCGACCAGGCCGTGGCGGCGGGCCAGCGCATCCAGCAGCGGCATCATCCGCGCCGGCATCGCGCCGCGCTGCACCATGACGCTGGCTTCGATCACATGCCGCGCCAGCCGGGCGCTGTTCTCGGCGCGCTCGGTGTAGCGGCCGAGCCAGAAGAGGTTCTCGGCGGCGCGGCTCGTCACCGTCCAGTGCGACTGCGCCAGGTCCGCCGGCTGCAGCGGCTGGGGCAGCAGCGTGGTGGCATCGACATCGCCGTCGGTCATGACCCAGGTGTCGGCACTGAGCGAACCGCGCTGGATGGACAGCCATGCGTCGGCCAGCGGGTCGCGGCGCGGTGCGACGCGGGTGAGGCCGCCTGGCAGCACCTTCCAGCCGCCGTGGCCGTCGGTCAGCGCAAACACCAGCAGCACCGCCACCCGCGGCTCCAGGGCGCCGCGGGTCCAGACCGGCTGCTTGGTGGGCTTCACGCGGGCCTGCAGCGTGTAGGCCGTGGGGTCGGCATCGATGCGCTGCGCCAGCTCCCACAGGGCTTCGTCGCTCAGTTCAGCCGCCACGATGGGGTTGAAGCTGCGCGTGGTGGTGCTGGCCGCGAACGTGGGCACCACGATGAACTCGGCCAGGCGCGGGCGCAGGTTGCGCCAGGCGCTTTCTTCACCGCACCACCAGCTCTGGATGGCCGGCAGCAGCAGCGGCTCGCCCAGCAGTTGCTCCGCCACACCCGGCCAGAAGGCGGCCAGGCCCGGGCTCTCCAGCCAGCCAGCGCCGGGTACGTTGGCGATGACCACCTCGCCCGCGCGCGCTGCCTGCAGCAGGCCCGGCACGCCGAGGATGGACTCCGGCCGCAGCTCCAGCGGGTCGAGCCAGGTGTCGTCCACGCGGCGCAGGATGACGTGCACCCGCTCCAGGCCCGCCAGGGTCTTGAGGTAGACCTTGTCGGCCCGCACGGTGAGGTCGGCGCCTTCGACGAGCGTGATGCCGAGATAACGCGCAAGAAAGGCCTGCTCGAAGTAGGTCTCGTTGCGGGGGCCGGGCGTGAGCAGCGCCACGCGGCTGCGCTCGCCGGCGGGCGAGAGCGTCATCAATGCCTGGATGAAGTCCCGGTAGCTCGCCGCCAGCCGCTGCACCTGCATCTGCCGGAACGCCTCCGGGAACTGCTGCGCGATGATGAGCCGGTTCTCCAGCACATAGCCCAGCCCTGAGGCCGCCTGGGTGCGCTGGCCGACCACGCGCCACTGGCCGTCGGCACAGCGTGTGAGGTCGAAGGCCAGCACGTGCAGATGCACGCCGCCGGCAGGCTTGGCGGCATGCATGCCGCGCAGGTATTGCGGATGCGCCAGCACGAGGGATGCGGGCAGCAGGCCGCGCTGCAGCAGGCTGCGTTCGCCGTAGATGTCGGCCATGACGGCCTCCAGCAGGCGCGCCCGCTGGGTGATGCCGGCTTCGATCTGGGCCCACTCCTGCGGCTCGATGAGCATCGGCAGCAGCTCCAGCGGCCAGTGGCGCGCCAGCGGCAGGCTGCTCTCGGCTTCCTGGCCGGGCAGCGGCGGGCCGTCGCTGTGCACGTTGTAGCTCGCGCCGTCTTCCAGCACGCGGCGCTGCACGCGCAGGGCCTTGGCACTGAGCTCCTGCCAGCCGGCCGCACCGCCTGCGGCGAAGAAGCGGCGCCAGCGCTCGGCCAGCCCCGCCTGCGGCTCGCCGGCCTGGTTCACATGACCCGTCAGTTCGTAGAAGTGCCCATCACGGCTGCGCAGCGCGGCGGCCAGCGCGAGCGCCAGCGGGTCGGGCGCCTGCGATTCCTCGGGCTCGTCGGGCAGCAGGCTCCATTGACTGGGGGTGGGCTCGGTCATGGAGGCTGGCGGTGCGGGCGATGCAGGCAGAAGGTGGAAGGGGCGGATTGTCGATGAACCGATGCCTTCAGGCGCTCAGGAAGCCCCGCAGTACTCGCTCCGCCGCCTCAGGGTCGTCGCGCCACGCGCCGTGGCCCACGCGGGCGAAACGCTCGAAACGCACCCACTGTGCCGGAAGCGCCGCAACGATCTCCTCGGCGTCCTCCGGCGGCGTGACCGGGTCCTCCTCGCCGGCCATCACCAGCACCGGGCATTGCACGGCGGCCAGCCCGGGGCGCAGATCCATGCCGGGCAGTTCGGTGGCGGTGTGCTCGAAGAGGATGTCCGGCCGCGGCAGCATCCAGCCGCCGGCATCGGGGTTCTTGGGCTGGGTGTTGTAGAGGTGGCGGCAATGCACCTCGTAGGCCGCCCAGGTCTCGGGCCCGGGGCGCTCCCAGAAGTCCCGCGTGGCCGCTGCCGCCTCAGGGCCGCCCAACCGAGCGAAGTGATGGATCTTGCGGGCCAGGCCGAAGTGATGCGAGGTGCTGCTTAGGATGACCTTGGCCGGGTGTGCCGGGTGCCGGGCCAGATAGCGCTGCGCCACGAAGCCGCCGAAGCTCTGGCCCAGCACGATGGGCTTGGCGATGCCCAGCACGTCGCAGAGCCGCACGACATCGTCGGCCAGCGTGTCGAGCCGGCATTCGCCCAGCGGCCGCGGGCTGCTGCGGCCATGGCCGCGCTGGTCGAAGTAGACGACCTGGCAGAGGTCGGTGAAGCGGCTGAAGAACGGCCGGAAGGCGGTGTGGTCGAAGCCGGGGCCACCGTGGATGAGGACGAGCGTGGGCTTCTCGCGCAGCAGCTTGCCGTCGGGCACATGGCCGAGGCCTTCGATGTCGACGAAGAGGCGGACGCCGGGTTGGATTTCAATGTGCATGATGGGATGTCAGCGCTCTTCGCGCTGATGGTGAACCCGGAGGATGAAGGCGGCTTCCAGGCGAGCCACGTATTCGTAGCGGGCCACGTAGCCACGCGCACCACGCCCGATCACGAGTTCCCGCGCCCGTTGACCGACACGGCGGCCAATTTCGGGCGCATGGGTCAGCACGTCAAGGGCGGCGGTCAGATCCAGAAACCGTTCTTCGGCGTTGTCCGGGTCATGGGTCAGCAGGAAATCGCGAATGCGTTCAAGGTCAGCCAGCGCCGCCGGCATCAGCACCAACTGCGTCATCAAAAGAGCTTTCGCGGCGCCGGCTTCTTGACCTTCTTGCCGGCAACGGTGGCCTCCAGATAGGCCTTGGCCTCTTCCCAAGGCACCGCCTCACCGGTCTTCAGAAACTCCCCCCAGCGCTCTTCGCAGATGCGGTCCATCTCCGCATCGAACTCTGCCTGAGTCACGGATTCAACGATGGCATCACGGATGAAGGCGTGTGCGCTCTTGCCCGCACGCGCGGCGGCCTCGGCGATGCGTTCCTTCAGGTCGTCTTCCAGGCGGATGGTGGTGGTGGACATGGCAGCTCCCGCAGATGTAGCGCAATTGTGCTACATCACCCTGCCTTGCGCAGATCCAGCGTGAACGGGAACTCCAGGCTGCGCCGGGGCTCGCCCACCTCGACACGGCCCGGCGTGTGGCCATGCGACGTGAAGCGCGCCAGGCGCCGGCTCTCGGCCTCGTAGGCATTGACCGGCAGCGTCGCGTAGTTGCGCCCGCCCGGATGGGCCACGTAGTAGCGGCAGCCGCCGAGCGACTTCTGCTGCCAGGTGTCCACCAGGTCCACGGTCAGCGGCGCATGGATGCCGATGGTCGGGTGCAGGGCCGAGGGCGGCAGCCAGGCGCGGTAGCGCACGCCGGCCACGAACTCACCGACGCGGCCGGTGGGCTGCAGCGGCAGCGGGTGGCCGTTGACGGTGATGCGGTGGCGCGGGTCGACCAGGCCGCTGACATGCACCTCCAACCGCTCCAGCGACGAGTCCACATAGCGCACCGTGCCGCCGGCCGAGCCTTCCTCGCCCATCACATGCCAGGGCTCCAGCGCGCCGCGAAGCGTGACATGCACGCCGCGTGCGGCGAACTCGCCGTACTTCGGGAAGCGGAACTCCACATGCGGCGCGAACCAGGCCGCATCGAAGGCATAGCCGGCTTCCGCCATGTCCTCGATGACGTCGGCGAAGTCCTCGCGGATGAAATGCGGCAGCAGCCAGCGGTCGTGCAGCTCGGTGCCCCAGCGCACCAGCGGCGCCTTGTAGGGCTGGCGCCAGAAGCGCGCGATGAAGGCCCGCAGCAGCAGCTGCTGCACCACGCTCATGCGCGCATGCGGCGGCATCTCGAAGGCGCGCAGCTCCAGCAGCCCGAGCCGCCCGGTGGCCGAGTCGGGGGAATAGAGCTTGTCGATGGAGAACTCGCTGCGGTGGGTGTTGCCGGTCACGTCCACCAGCACATTGCGCAGCGTGCGGTCCACCAGCCAGGGCGGCATCGCTTCGCCAAAGCGTTCCTCGGCCTTGAAGATCTCGCCGAGCGCGATCTCCAGCTCGCGCAGCTGGTCGTTGCGGGCTTCGTCCACCCGCGGCGACTGGCTGGTCGGCCCGATGAAGAGGCCGCTGAACAGGTAGCTCAGGCTCGGATGGTTGTGCCAGTAGGCCAGCAGCGAGGCCAGCAGCGAGGGCTTGCGCAGGAAGGGCGAATCGGCCGGCGTGGCGCCGCCCATCACGAAGTGGTTGCCGCCGCCGGTGCCGGTGTGGCGGCCGTCGATCATGAACTTCTCGGTCGACAGCCGCGTGAGCCGCGCCGCTTCATACAGGAACTCAGTGTGCGAGACCAGTTCGCCCCAGTGGTGGGCCGGGTGGATGTTGACCTCGATGACACCGGGGTCGGGCGTGACCTGCAGCACCTTCAAGCGCGGGTCGCGCGGCGGCGGGTAGCCCTCCAGCACGATCTTGTAGCCGGTGTCTTCACACGCGGCCTCGACCGCGGTGAGCAGCTCCAGGTAATGCTCCAGCTTCTCCAGCGGCGGCATGAACACGTACAGCACGCCGCTGGCGTGGCCCTTGCCCTCGGCCGCTGGGCCATTGGCGCGGCGAGGGTCGCGTGCCTCGACACACAACGCCGTGCGTGTGATGCCATGCGCGCTCTCGAAACGGCCTGGGATGCCTTGGCTCGCAGCGGCCCGGCCGCCCCGGCCGTCCGACGCGGCGCCAGCACCATCGCCCGCGCTGCCGCGCAAGCCCGGCGTCGGCCCGGCCGACGTGACGCCCTGCACCTGCGCGCGCAGGGCCGCGGCGGCCGGCAGCATGCCGCGCGGCGCGAAGGGGTCCTGCTCGATCAGGTAGGGGTAGTCGCTCTGGCTGACCCAGGGCAGCGAGTCCAGCGGCAACCGCCAGCCCATCGGGGAGTCCCCCGGGTAGAGATAGAGACGCTCGTCACGGAAGAACCAGGGACCCGTCTGCCAGCGTGTGCCGGCCAGCGACGGCGCCTCGCCGCTGTGCCGGATGGGCAGCACGTAGCCCACCACGTGCGACAGCCCCTGCTCGAAGACCCGGCGCAGGCGGGCGCGCTCCATCTCGTCGTCCAGGCGCGAGTCGAAGGGGTCGACGTTCACCGGCAGGCGGCGCTCACGCCACAGGTAGTACCAGGTGTCCTCGTAGCCCGGCTGCACGTGGGTGTCGGGCAGGCCCAGGCGGCGGGTGAGCGCCTTCATGAAGACCTCGGCGTCTTCGCTGGAATAGCGATGGCGCTCGCGCTCGTCGGCAAACCAGTCGGGGTTGCGCCAGCAGGGCTGGCCGTCTGCGCGCCAGTAGATGGACAGCGCCCAGCGCGGCAGCTGCTCACCGGGGTACCACTTGCCCTGGCCGAAGTGCAGGAAGCCGCCCTGCCCGTACTCGTCCCGCAGCCGGTGGGTGAGCTGTTGCGCGTAGATGCGCTTGGTGGGACCGAGGGCATCGGTGTTCCACTCCGGCGCGTCGCGGTCGTCGATGGCGACAAACGTCGGCTCGCCGCCCATGGTCAGCCGCACGTCGCCGGCCACGAGGTCGCGGTCGACCTGCTCGCCCAGGGTCAGGATCTCGCGCCACTGCGCGTCGCTGTAGGGCTTGGTCACGCGCGGCGACTCGTAGATGCGCGTGACGCTCATTTCGTGGTCGAACTCGACCTCGCTCTTGTCCACCGCGCCGCTGATCGGGGCCGCGCTGCCGGGTGTGGGCGTGGCCGCCAGAGGGATGTGACCTTCGCCGGCCAGCAGGCCCGAGGTCGGGTCCAGGCCGATCCAGCCAGCGCCGGGCAGATAGACCTCGCACCAGGCATGCAGGTCGGTGAAGTCCACCTCGGTGCCGCTCGGGCCGTCCAGCGCCTTCTCGTCGGGCGTGAGCTGGATCAGGTAGCCCGACACGAAGCGTGCAGCCAGGCCCAGGTGGCGCGCGATCTGCACCAGCAGCCAGCCGGAGTCACGGCAGGAACCCGAGGCTTTGGCCAGCGTCTCCTCGGGCGTCTGCACGCCGGGCTCCAGGCGGATCAGGTAGGAGACGCTGTTCTGCACCCGCTGGTTCAGGTCGACGATGAAGTCGATGGTGGCGCGCTCGGTGCGGGGGATGTCCTTCAGGTAGGCTGCCAGCAAGGGTGTGAGCGGCTCGACCTGCAGATAAGGCGCGAGCTCGACCTGCTGGGCCTCGTCATACGCGAACGGGAAGGTCTGCGCATGCGGCTCCAGGAAGAAATCGAACGGGTTGTAGACCGCCATCTCGGCCACCAGGTCCACCGTGACCGTGAACTCGGTCGTCTTGTCGGGGAAGACCAGGCGCGCCAGGTAGTTGGCGAACGGGTCCTGCTGCCAGTTGATGAAGTGCTGGGCCGGCTCGATGCGCAGCGAGTAGCTGAGCACGGGGGTGCGGCAGTGGGGCGCGGGGCGCAGGCGCACGACCTGGGGGCCCAGGTTGACGGGGCGGTCGTACTTGTAGCGGGTGACGTGCTTGAGGGCGACGTGGATGCTCATATCAGTGGCTCCGCCGCGCGGGGTGCGGGCTGCTTGTTCGTTGATCGGTGTTGATGGCGAGGCCCATGCCGGGAGTTCGCCCCGGCGGGCGACCTACTTTTTGAGCGACCAAAAAGTAGGCAAAAAGTCGCCCCCCGACCCGCCCGGCCTTTCGCTTCGCTCTGGCTTCCCTGCGCTGCTCAGGCCTTGAGGGCCCGCGCAAAACTCCCTCCGCTACGCTCCGGTCAAACAGTTGCGCGGAGTCAGAGGTTGATGCGCGCTGCGCGCGCGCCCTCAAGGCCTTCCGCTGCTCGGCGGGCTCAAGGGGGGACAGCAGGAACAGCCGCGACCGAAGGGATGCGGCGTTTGGCTGTTGGCTGTTCGGCTGTTCCTTCACTCCCCTTTGGAGGAGCCGAGCATCGCAGGGGTTCGGGGCGCGTGCGCAGCACGCTTCAACCTCTGACTTCGCGCCCCTTTGTCTGAGCGTAGTGAGCGCAGCGAACGAAGCGAGTTGGGCGCGGCCCCGAACCCCGAGAAGCGCAGGGAACCCCAGAGCGCAGCGCAGGGGCGACGGAACAGGGGCGACTTTTTGCCTACTTTTTGGTCGCCCAAAAAGTAGGTCGCCCGCCGGGGCGAATTCCCGGCTGGGCCTCGGCATGCTCCCACTCTGGTCAGACCCAAGAACAAGACGGGTCATGCCCATACCGTCTTACGCCGACGGCACCAGGAAGTCCTGGCTGATCCGGACCCCCAGGTCCGCCACCTCCGCCAGGAAGCCATCCAGGAAAGGATGCAGGCCATCCGCCAGTATCTCGTCGATGCGTCCGAAGGCCAGCTCGGCCTCCAGCCGACCGACGCGCCGAAGCGTCTCTGCCGACTGCGCGTTCGCCACCCGTTTCAGGTTGGCCTGCATGCGCGTCATGCAATGCGACAACGACCGCGGCATGTCGGCGCGCAGGATGAGCAGCTCCGCCACCTTCTCCGGCTGGATGACGTTGCTGTAGACCTTGCGGTAGATCTCGAAGCCCGACACCGACCGCAGCACGGCCGACCAGTAGTAGAAGTCGCGCGCGGTGTCATGGCCGGCGTCCTCGACGCCGGACTGGGTCTGCTCCTGGCGATAGAACTTCACGTCCAGCAGCCGGGCGGTGTTGTCGGCACGCTCCAGGAAGGAGCCGATGCGGATGAAGTGAAAGGCCTCGTCCTGCAGCATGGTGCCCACCGTCACGCCACGCGACAGGTGGCTGCGGTACTTCACCCACTCGAACAGCTGCGATGGGTCGCGCGCGAGTGCGCCTTCGCGCAGCAGGCGGCGGAACTCCAGCCAGGTCTGGTTCATGGTCTCCCAGACCTCGGTGGTCAGCGCGCCGCGCACCGCACGGGCGTTCTCGCGGGCGGCACGCAGGCAGTTGAAGATGGACGAGAGGTTGCTCTCGTCGGCCACCATGAACTCCATGACATTGCGCGCATTGATCGCGCTGTACTTGGCTCCGAACAGGCCATTGAGTTCAGAGATGGACACCAGGCTGCGCCAGGTCTGCTCGGACTCCTCGGCAGACTGGGGCTGCAGCGACGTCTGGTAGGCGATGTCCAGCATGCGGGCCGTGTTCTCGGCGCGTTCGATGTAGCGGCTCAGCCAGAAGAGGTGATCAGCAGTTCTAGAAAGCATCGTGTTGTCTCCCTCAGTCTTCCAGCACCCAAGTGTCCTTGGTGCCGCCGCCCTGGCTGCTGTTCACGACCAGTGACCCTTCCTTCAAAGCCACGCGCGTCAGGCCGCCGGGCACCATGCGCACGCTGGACCCGGACAGCACGAAGGGTCGCAGATCAATGTGACGGGGCGCGATGCCCTTCTCGACAAACGTCGGGCAGGTGGACAGCGCCAGCGTCGGCTGCGCGATGTAGTTGGCCGGGTTGGCCACCAGTTGGGCGCGGAAGGCCTCGATCTCGGCCTTGGTGGCGGCCGGGCCGACCAGCATGCCGTAGCCACCGGCGCCATGCACCTCCTTGACCACCAGCTCCGGCAGGTGGGCGAGCGTGTAGGCCAGGTCGTCCTTCTCGCGGCAGACGTAGGTCGGCACGTTCTGCAGGATGGGCTTTTCGCCGAGATAGAACTCGATCATCTTCGGCACGTAGGGGTAGATGGACTTGTCATCCGCAATACCGGTGCCGATGGCGTTGGACAAGGTGACCTTGCCGGCCTTGTAGGCCTCCACCAGGCCTGCGCAGCCGAGCTGGGAGTCCGGCCGGAACACGCGCGGGTCCAGGAAGTCGTCGTCGATGCGACGGTAGATCACATCCACCCGCTTCGGGCCGCGCGTGGTGCGCATGTACACAAACCCGCCGTCGACGAAGAGGTCCTGCCCCTCCACCAGCTCCACGCCCATCTGCTGGGCCAGGAAGGCGTGCTCGAAGTAGGCCGAGTTGTACATGCCGGGCGTCATGACGACGACCGTCGGGTCGGCCACGCCCGAGGGGGCCACGCTGCGCAGGGTGTCCAGCAGCAGGTCGGGGTAGTGGGCGACGGGCGCGATGCGGTGGTTGACGAACAGCTCGGGGAAGAGCCGCATCATCATCTTGCGGTTCTCGAGCATGTAGCTCACGCCGGAGGGGACGCGCAGGTTGTCTTCCAGCACGTAGTAGTGGCCGCTGCCATCGGCATGGCCGGCGCGCACGATGTCGACGCCGGCAATGTGGCTGTACACGCCGCCAGGCACATCCACGCCCATCATCTCCTTGCGGAATTGGGCGTTGTTCAGGATCTCGTCGGCAGGCACCAGGCCGGCCTTGAGGATCTCCTGGCCGTGGTAGACGTCGTGGATGAAGCGGTTGAGCGCCGTCACGCGCTGGGCGAGGCCCGCCTGCATGGAGGTCCACTCGGCGGCCGGAATGACCCGCGGGATGAGGTCGAAGGGGATGAGCCGCTCGGTGCCTTCGCCGCTGTCCTTGTCGCCGTAGACCGCGAAGGTGATGCCCACCCGCCGGAAGATCAGTTCGGCCTGCTCCCGCCGCTCGCGCATCAGGCTTTCGGGCTGGTCGGCCAGCCAGCGGGCGTAGGACTCGTAATGGGCGCGGGTCACTCCACCGGAGGCCCCCGCCGCGTTCATTTCGTCAAAGGCGGTCTGCATCGTTGCTCCTCTCAGAGCCTGCGTCGCAAGTTCCGCGCCACATGGCGCGGCGGCTTGTGGTGCGCGCAGGCACTCTTCGGGTGCAGCATGCCCTCCCGCCAAGCGCCCAAGCACCAGGGTAAGTCCTGGCCCTGGGCGTTCTCGATCAGAACCTCACTTGCACGCCGGTCATCACCGACCGGCCCGGCTGCGGGCTCAGGTCCCGGATGGTGGGAACGGCCGTGGCGTTGTAGGCCAGCTTGTTGCCCAGGTTGGTGAGCCGCAGGTACCACAGGCCGTCCAGCTCGCCCAGCTTGAGCTGGCGCGCCAGGCTGGCGTTGACGGTGCCGTAGCCGGCCGTCGGACGGTCGAAGGCATCGACCCGGTCCTGCCGCGCCGCCAGGCGCCACTCCACCCGCGCCGACCACGGGCCCTGCGTCGCCTCCAGCCCCAGCATCGCGCGGCGCGGTGCCAGGCGCGGCAGGGGCTCGCCGGTCTGGGTGTTCTCGCCGCGCACCGCGTCGAACTGGCCGAGCAGCGCCAGCATGGCCGTCGCCTGCCAGCGCCCCTCCAGCTCCACGCCGCGCAGCCGCGCCGGCACGCCCTGGAAGACGTACACCGGCAGCTCATTGCCATTGTCCGGATTGATGACCGACTGGCCGTTGGCCTGCAGCGCGATGTAGTTGGAGAAGCGCGTCTCGTAGACGTTCATGTGCACATGGCTGCGCTCGCCTTCCCACTTGACGCCGAAATCGGCACCACGCGAGCGCTCCAGGCCCAACGTGGTGTCACCACGCTCGAAGGCGTCGGTCGCCAGGTGCAGGCCGTTGGCGTAAAGCTCGTAGTAGGCGGGGGCGCGCTGTGTGCGGTTCAGGTTGGCGCTCACGCTCCAGCCGCCCGCCAGGCCGTAGACGCCGCTGAGCGCAAGGCTCGTCGGGCTGAAACGGCGCTGCTGGGGCGAGCCGAAGCGGCCGTCGCTGGTGTCGGTGTCGCCATCGGAATGCACCCGGACCTGCTCATGGCGCGCGCCGGCCGACAGCTGCAGGTCGCCCATGCGGTACTGCTCCAACACGAAGAGGCCCGTGTTGCGGGTGTTGGTGCTGGGCACGAAGGCCTCCTCGCCGAGCGCCGAGAAGTCCAGGCTTTCAAACTGGACACCCACCACACCGTGCAGCCCGCCTACAGGGGCATGGGTCAGCTCGAAGCGCCCGTCCGTGCCCGTGCTCTTGAACGTGGTGCCGACCTGGCCATCCTCGATCTCGGAGTGCTCGTACTTGTTGCGGCTCAGCTGCCAGCTCAGGCGGCGCACCGGGCCATCGTCCGAATTCCATTCGCCGGCCGTGGCCACGCGCTGGCGCTTCATCTTGATCTTGGCGGCGTCTTCCACGGTCGTGCCATAGGTCGTGCGGAAGTCGTCCACCGACACGCCGGCGTAGCCGCCCTGGAAGAACACCGAGCCGCCCAGCGCCGCGCTGTGGTTGTGGGTGGCGGAGTTGCGCACCGTGGTGCGGCTTTCGCTGCCGTCGTCGGTCGGGCTGGAGAAGCGCGGCGCGCGCTGATTGCCGGCGTCACGCTCCGACAGGTCCGCATGCCAGCCCCAGCCCGCGTTGGGCCGGCCGCTGCCGCCGTCCAGCACCACCGCACCGCTGCGATCGTTGGACGCCCCGCCCAGACGCACCTCGGCGGCACCGCTCAGGCCGTCGATCAGGGTGCGAGGGATGCGGTTGTCCAGCGTGTTGACCACGCCGCCCACCGCATTGCCGCCGTAGAGCAGCGCCGCCGCGCCGCGCAGCACCTCGACTTTGTCGATGACGAGCGGGTCGATCGCCACGCCGTGGTCGAAGCTCAGGTTGGAGGCGTCCACCGACGCGCCGGAGTTGTTCAGGATGCGGACCCGGTCGCCATCCAGGCCGCGGATGCTGGGGCGGCTGGCGTTGGGGCCGAAGTTGGTGGCCGACACGCCGGCCAGGCCCTGCAAGGTGTCGCCGAGGTTGGCGGCGCGGGTCAGCACGAGCTGGTCACCGCTGAGCGAGTCGCTGGGCTGGGCCAGCACCTGGCTCTTCAGGGGGTTGCCGGTGACCACGACCTTGTCCAGGGATTCGGGGGTGGCATCGGCGAGGGCGGCCTGCGCGGCCAGGGTCAGGCAGGCAGCCGCGAGGGGCGCCAGGGCAAAGGAACGCATGAGGAAACTTCCACGAGAAAACGCAAGAGCCCGCGGGCCATGGCGGCACGCGGGAGGAGCTTGGAGGTCAGGCGGAAACGGGTGGCGCGCGGGCCGGCGGCAAGCCCAGGCTGACGGCACGCGGCGCGCCGCCCCGGGCCAGCAGGGGCGCGGCATGAGCGGCATCGCCCCCGAGCAGCAGGGCCGTTTCGGCCGCGGGCGCGCCGCTGCCCAGGTCAGCGGCGGTGAGGCACAGGTCGCAATGGACGAGGTGAGCGAGGCTGTCGCCCGACTTCTCGCCGGTGGCGTGCGACAGCGCATGCACGCCCGCCATCGCTTGCGCGAGGGGCAGCAGCAAGGCCAGCCACAGCAGCCACTTTCTTGACCAACGACCAGGGTTCACGGGCGCAATCCTAAACTCAAGCCCTTCCAGAGCCTGAAGTCACCCATGAAGCTCATCGACACCATCCTGGCCGACGCGCCCGAGATCACGGCCATCCGCCGCGACCTGCACAAGCATCCCGAACTCTGCTTCCACGAAGAACGCACGGCCGACGTCATCGCCCAGGCGCTGACCGACTGGGGCATTCCCATCCACCGGGGCCTGGGCAAGACGGGGATCGTGGGCATCGTCAAGAACGGCACCTCCAACCGCGCCGTGGGCCTGCGCGCTGACATCGATGCGCTGCCCATGACGGAGCGCAATCAGTTCCCGCACGCCAGCAGCTACCTGGGCCGCATGCACGCCTGCGGCCACGATGGCCACACCGCCATGCTGCTGGCTGCGGCCAAGCACCTGGCCAAGCACCGCAATTTCGACGGCACGGTCTACCTCGTCTTCCAGCCTGCCGAAGAAGGCGGCGGCGGCGCCCGCGAGATGATCAAGGACGGCCTGTTCGAGAAGTTTCCGATGGAGGCCATGTTCGGCGCCCATAACTGGCCGGGCATGAAGGCTGGCCAGTTCGCGCTGAAGACCGGTCCGGTGTTCGCCAGCAGCAACGAGTTCAAGATCACCCTCAAGGGCAAGGGCTCTCACGCGGCCATGCCGCACCTGGGCGTGGACCCGGTGCCAGCCGCCTGCCAGCTGGTCTCGGCCTTCCAGACCATCATCAGCCGCAACAAGCGCCCGATCGACCCTGGCGTGATCTCCGTGACGATGATCCACGCCGGTGAGGCCACCAACGTCGTGCCCGATTCGGTCGTCATGGAAGGCACGGTGCGCACCTTTACGCTGGAGCTCCTGGACCTGCTGGAGCGCCGCATGAAGGACATGACCGAGCAACTTGCCGGCGCCTTCGAGCTCACCGCCGAGTTCGAGTTCCGCCGCAACTACCCGCCCACGATCAACCACGCGGCCGAGACCGAGTTCGTGCGCGGCGTGCTGACCGACATGGTCGGCCCCGAGAACGTGCAGGAGTTCGAGCCCACCATGGGCGCCGAGGACTTCAGCTACTACCTGCTCGACAAGCCGGGCTGCTACTTCCTGATCGGCAACGGCGACGGCACCCACCGCGTGGGCGGCCACGGCCTGGGCCCGTGCACGCTGCACAACCCGAGCTACGACTTCAACGACGAGCTCATTCCGCTTGGCGGCTCCATGTGGGTGCGCATGGCGGAGGCCTGGCTGAACCGCAACTGATGGAGAAACAAAGCCACAGAGGCACAGAGACACCGAGGAACAGCCCGTGAGTTTCTCTGTACCCCTGTGTCTCTGTGGCTGTGTTCGAGTAACTCACGCATGAACCACGATCAAGTCATCCAAGACACCCGCGACTGGGTCGTCAAGGCCGTCATCGGCCTGAACCTCTGCCCCTTCGCGAAATCGGTGCACGTGAACGACCGCATCCGCTACGTGGTCAGCGAGGCAACCGAGCCCGAGCAACTGCTGAAGGACCTGGCGCGTGAACTGCTCGCGCTGAACCGGGCCGACCCTGAAGAGGTCGACACCACGCTGCTCATCCACCCCGGCGTGCTGACCGACTTCCTGGAGTTCAACGACTTCCTCGACGCCGCCGACGCGCTGGTGGACGAACTGAAGCTCGACGGCATCCTGCAGATTGCCGACTTCCACCCCGATTACCAGTTCGAAGGCACGCCTGAGGGCGACATCGGCAACTACAGCAACCGATCGCCCTACCCCACGCTGCACCTGCTGCGCGAAGAGAGCATCACGCGGGCGGTCGAATCCATGCCCGACACCGCGGCGATCTTCGAGAGCAACCTCGACACCCTGGCGCGCCTGGGGATCGACGGGTGGCGCAAGCTGGGCTTGAAAGGCTGAGGAGCGCGTCTACTCTTTCACCCAGGAGAGGTTGCCGCCTCGCTTGGGTGAATTGGCGCGCGTGCGCAGCACGGCGTCAAAGCCGCTCTTGCCGCCGTTCCAGACGGCCGTGAGCAGGCTCATCACGTCCTCCCGCGTGTAGGCCTCCAGATCGGGACGGAACTGCTTCAGCGCCACCGCCAGCACCTCGCGCGGCAAGGTCTGGTGGGTGGCCAGCACGACGAACATCGCCGCATGCAGATCGGGCCACGCCACGCACAAGGCCTGGATGCGGCGAAGCGCATCGGCCGGCGTCGCCCGATGCGCGGGCAGCAGCCAGTCGGGCAGATCGCGCTCCTCGGCGCGCTCGTCGGCGTCGTCCATGGCTTGTCTCCTCGTTTATCCAGATTTCACACGCCCCCAGGCCGTTGTCAATCATTTATCGCCCCCGCGACTGCGCAAATCAGCACGGACATGACGATTGAGACTCCGCTGACGCCTCCGTCATGCGGCAAACTTCGCGGTTGCCCTGGAGCACCCCGCCACCATGCAGCCCAAGAACCTTGCCCTCATCGACGACGACGCCGAGTACTCCGAATTCCTCGCCCAGTTCCTGCAGGAGCAGGGCATCACCGTCAGCCGCTTCGATGACAGCAATGCCCTGCTCGCGGCCCCCGAGGCCTTCACGTTCGACTTCTACCTGGTCGACCTCATGCTGCCGGGCGTCAACGGCGTCGAGCTGATCAAGATCCTGCGTCGCCGCACGGATGCCGGCGTGGTCGTGGTCTCCGGGCGGCTCGGGCCCGAGGTGTTCCGCGAAGTCATCACCGCGGGCGCCGACATGTACCTGGTCAAGCCGGTGCAGTTCGAGCAGGTGGCACTCGCCATTGCTGCGGTGCAGCGCCGCGTGGCCAAGCCTTCTGCAGCCGACGCCGTCTGGAAGCTCGACCGTGCCAGCGGCGAACTCATCGTGCCCGACGGCACCCGCATCCAGCTCAGCGAGGCAGACCGACAACTGCTGGAATGCTTTGCGCAGGCCGGCGGGGAGCCGGTCACGCGCGAGGCGCTGCTGAACAAGCTCGGCCGCGAGGTCAACGAGGGCGAGACCGACGACGGCCTCTCCGCCACCATCTACCGGCTGCGCCGCCGCATCGAGCGGGCCACGCCGACCCTGGTGCCGCTGCAGAGCAAGTCCCGCGTGGGCTACGTGTTCCGAGCGCCGCTGCAGCTGATCTGAACGCAGGTCAGCGCGGCGGCAGACCCGGCTCGGCGGTCTTCAACACCACGGTGTTGCGGCCGCTGCGCTTGGCCTCGTACAGCGCCGCATCAGCCCGGTCCACCAGCGGGCGCACATCGCCGTCATCCGGCGACACCAGGCTGACCCCGACACTGACCGTGACCCGCCCCACGGCGCCGAAGCGGGCGGCTTCCACCGTCTGGCGGATCTTCTCCGCGGCGGCAATGGCATCCACCGCACCCGCCAACTCGGGCAGCAAGACCGCGAACTCCTCGCCACCGAAACGCGCGGCCAGATCGCTCACGCGCAGCGTGCTCAGCAACAGCTGCGCGAGCTGGCGCAGCACGGCATCGCCGGCAGGGTGGCCGTGGGCATCATTGATGTGCTTGAAGTGGTCGACGTCGATCAGCAGCAGGCCATGGACACGGCCGCTCTGCACGGCGTAGCGGCGGTCCAGCGCCAAGGCTTCGTCCAGCCGCGCATCCAGGCTGCGGCGGTTGTGAAGGCCGGTCAGCGGGTCGCGCGTGGCCAGGTGCTCCAAGGCCGCGTTGGCAGCCTGCAGTTCCGCCGTGCGCTCCTGGACCTGAGACTCCAGCGTGGCATTCGTCTTCTGGAGGACATGCTCCGTCTCGATCAATGACTGCGCCATCGAGCGCATGGAGTCGCTGAGCTGGGTCAGCTCGCGGAAGGCGGGCTCGCGCGGGAACTCCGGCACTTCGCGTTCCGCCTCCACACGACGGGCGATACGGGCCAGCTCTTCCACGGGCCGGCTCACACGCCGCGCCAGCATCAGGCAGGCGAGGGTCAAGGCAGCCGCCACGAAGACACCGAGCAGCAGCAGTTCACGGCGCAAGTCGTGTACCGGCCGCAGGGCCACCTCCAGTGGCTGCCGGGCCACGATGCGCCAGCCGAGCTCGGCATTCGTCCGCGCGTGGAGCAGGGCCTCGCTGGTGAGGTAGTCACGCCCGTCGCCAAACCGCAGCGCGCCCTCGAACCGGCCGTTGACCAGGGCCGTCGGCAGCACCGGCTGACCTTCGGCCTGCGCGACCTTCAGCAGCTCGGGGTAGAGCACGCGACCTTCACGGTCCAGGATCAGGGCATCAATGCTGCTGCTGGCCCCCTGGCGCCGGGTGACCCCGTCGACGAGGCCGGTGATCCAGCGCCAGTGCGCGTGCGCTCCCACCACGCCGCGCAGCCGCCCGTCGGCATCCCGGATGGGGGCGGCAAAGTCGATGAAGCGCGTCGGCTCGCCCGACGGTTGGGACGGCAGCATGGTCGCGAGCAGCTTGGCCTCATGCACGTCGCCCACGTACACCCGCTCACGCGCGGCAATGAACCAGTCCCGCTGCGCCACGGAACGCCCGGCGAGCATGCCGCTGGTGGCCTGCAGGACCTTGCCTTCTGTATCCGTCACGCCGAGCCAGGCGAACTCGTCATGCAGGGCGGCCCGCCGGTCGAGGGAATCGCGCACGGCGGCGGAATCGAGGGGCCCCTGCATCAGGTGCGGGGACAAGCTGAGCAGCTCGATCTCGCGCTCGCGGTCGCGCAGCTGGGAGGCCAGCAACTCGGCAGCGGACTGCGCCGTCGAGCGGACAACCGCCTGCTGGGCCGCGAAAAGCTCGTCGGTCGCCAGGCTGCCCAGGTAGCCGCCGACGCTGCCCAGGATGGCCAGGGCCAACCCGCCCAGCACCACGCTGAGCTGGCCCCGCAGACTCCAGTGCCCCTTCATGCGGGCAGGGGCGCCACCGCAGGCCGATGGCGCTGCGCATCGCGCATCAGGCGCGCAACGATCAGGCGCATGACGTGGAACCCGAGCTTGGGGTTCTGGTAGTAGAGCAAGGCCATCTCTTCGGCAGTCAGGCTGTAGACGACGCCATCACTCACGGCCTCCAGCGTGAGCGTGCGACGGTTGTCGGGCGCACTCAGACCCAGATCACCCGCGAGAGCACCCGCAGGCAGGGCCTTTTCATGCTCGACCTGACGCAGGTTACCGGCTTTGGCGTCGAGCCTTGCGATGGCCGCATCGCGCTGGCGCCACAAAGTCGTGTCAGCCGTCACGGTTCGGCGGCGCCCAGGGGGCGGCCGCCTTGCCGCCACCAGGGCGCCGCGCACCTTCTGGCAAAGCACCATGACCCGGGTCACCCGGTCGACCCGTTCAAGGAGCATCGCAGTTTCAAGGCGCAGGGGCATCGCAGGCCAAGGCGAAGCTGAGGCGCGCCGAGTCTAGTCGGCCTGAGGCAAGGTCAATCTCATGACCGTCCCCAAGGGGCCGGTACGCAACAGCTCGGCATTGCCGCCGTGCATGTCCATCACCCGCCGCACGATGTACAGGCCCAGGCCATGGGTCGACTCGGTACCGGCGCTGCCCCGAGCGCCCCGGGTGAAGAGGCGGGGGATCAGCTCGCGCGAGATGCCCGGGCCGGTGTCGGCCACCTCCAGCTGCAGGGCCGGCGGCTCGTCGAAATCCATCACATGCAGCGCGACGCTGCTGCTGGCCGGCGAGTACTTCAGCGCGTTGGAGAGCAGGTTGCGCAAGGCCAGCCGCAGCAGGCTCATGTCCATCAGCGCGGTGCGTGTGGCCGTGTGGCGGTGCACCACCACGCGCCCACGCTGCTCGCGCGGCAGGTCGGCGATGGTCACGGCGATCAGGGTGTCGATGTCGGCATCCTCGCGCGCGATGCGCCCGCCCCCGGCCAGCAGGCTGGCGGCGGCCAAGGTGTTGTCCACGCCGGCCAGCACCTGCGCCAGCACGGACTGGGCCCGCGTCAGCCGCATCTGCGCCTCCAGCTCGCCCCGGCCGGCGAGGCTCGCCGCCGCGCTCTGCAAGGCGGCGCTGGCATTGTTCAGCGGCTGGCGCACCTCGTGGGCCAGCACATCCAGCATTTCTGATCGCTCACGCAGCAACTGGTCGAGTTCCTGCACATGGCGCTCCGTCTGGCGCCGCATCTGCTGCTCATGCGCCAGGGCGGCCCGGCGCTGCAGGTCTTCGGTGATGTCGTTCACCAGCGCCAGCGCGCGCAGCGGCCGGCCTTCTGCGGTGTATTCGGCCACGGCCGAGATCAGCATGTCGCGCAACTGGCCATCGGCGCAGATCAGCTGCACCGCGCAATCGGTCAGCTGGCCGTCACGCCAGAGGGCGGGCCGGTGCACCTCGCGCGCCAGGCGAGCCGACTCGGGTGTCATGAAATCTTCCAGCGAGCGGCCGATCACCTGCTGGCGCTTGTAGCCCAGGCGCTGCAGCCACCGGTCAGACACGCTCAGGACCCGGCCCGCCGCGTCGACCGAATGCATCAGGGCCGGCGTGGCTTCGTACAGCGCCCGCAGGCGCTGGCGGTTGTGCTCCAGCTCGACCGCCGCGCGGTGGTGCTCGGTCACGTCCTGGAAGGCGCCGACCAACCGCACCGGCAGGCCGTCCTGCCAGTCGACCTGGCCCTGGGCCAGCACCCAGATCTCCCGGCCCTTGGCCGTCACCAGCGGCAGCTCCAGGCTCCAGGGCTCGCCATGCTGCATGCCGCGCCGCACGGCACTCTCGATGGCCGCCCGGGCCTCGGGCTTGTAGTAGCTGAACGACTCCTGCAGCGTGGGTCGGTGGCCCGGCTCTAGGTCGTGGATGCGGCAGGTCTGGTCACTCCACACCATTTCCTCGGTCTGCAGGTCCAGGCTCCAGCCGCCGATGCCGGCCACGCGGCCGGTGCGGTCGAGCAGGGCCTTGCTCTCGCGCAGCTCGCGCTCGGCGGTGATGCGGTCGGTCACGTCCTCGACGATGCCCACATAGCCGCACAGCAAGCCAGCGCTGGCCAGCAGCGGGCGTGCGCGGGCCACCACCTGGCGCAGACCACTGTCGCGCCGCACCTGGTAGCGCATCTCGAAGGCCTCGCGCCGCTCGATGCTTCGACGCCACTGGTGCAACACCTCGGCGCGATCGCCCGGCGCCAGCGTGGCGGCCCAGCCGTCCCCCAGGGCTTCGGCGGCCGTCAGGCCGGTCATCTCCTGCCAGGTGCTGTTGGTGTAGACGAAACGCCCCGAGGCATCGGTGCGAAACACCCCCAGCGGGGCGGTCTCGGCCAACACCGAAAACGCCTGGCCCGGCTCGCTGCCCGGGCCAGCGGCCATCGCCCGCTCGCGCATCATCAATGCTTCGGCGGCTGCATCGGCCAGGCGCAACAGGGCTTCGCGCTGGTGCTCGGTCAGCTCGCGCGGCTGGAAATCCACCACGCACAGGGTGCCGGGGTGGCTGCCGTCGTCGAGCCGGATCGGCACGCCGGCATAAAAGCGCAGCGCCGGGTTGGCCAGCACGTCGGGATGGGCAGCGAAGCGCTCGTCCAGCAGCGCATCCTGCACCTCGAACAAGCCGTCGGCCAGCAGCGTGTGGGCACAGAAGGTCAGCGCCCGCGGCGTCTCGTCGCGGCCGAAGCCCACGGCGGCCTTGAACCACTGGCGGCGCTCGTCCATCAGCCCGAGCAGGGCCACCGGCGTGCCGCAGATCTGCGCGGCCAGGGCAGCCAGGTGGTCGAAGAGCGGCTCGGGCTCGGTATCCATGACGCACAGCGCGGCCAGGCGGGCCAGGCGTTGGGCTTCATCGGGCGGCAGGTCCAGGGTCACCATGGCCGCGAGCTTAGGGCAAGCTGGCGCGCCGTCTCGCAAAATCCTGCACCCGGTGCGAGTGCCGCACAGAAGCTTTCCCGCACCGGTTCACGGGACAGCGCACCTGCCAGCGTCTGCGGCAAGATGTCGGGATGGACGAGCATGAAATGGACGCGCTGATCGCCCGAGTGAACGCGGGCGACACCGCCGCGCAGGACGCCCTGTTCGCCGCCGCCTACCCGGCACTGCGCGAGCTGGCCAGCGCCCGCCTGCGCGATGGCGGCGGCCATGCCGGCGGGCTGCACACCACCCAGCTGGTGCACGAGAGCTACCTGCGGCTGGCACGCGGCAGCCGGCTCAGGCCGGAGTCGCGCCGCGAGTTCTTCACCTTCGCCGCCCGCTTCATGCGGGAATTCATCGTCGAGAGCCTGCGCCGTCCGCGCGCCGGCGAGCCGCTGACCCTGGACACAGCGGCCGAACTCGCCCTCACGTCGGAGGCCGACGAGGTCCTGCGCCTGCACGAGGCCCTGGCCGCGCTGCAGGCTGCCGAGCCGCGCCTGGCCCAGGTGGTCGAGATGCGCTACTTCGGCGGCTACACCGAGGTGGAGATCGGCGAGGTGCTGGGCCTGACCGAGCGCACCGTGCGCCGCGACTGGGACAAGGCGCGCCTGCTGCTCCTGGCGCTGCTGCGCCAATCCTGACCCCATGACCGCGCTGAGCACCGACGACCTGGCCGCGCTGAGCACGCTGCTCGACGACGCGCTGGCCCTGCCGGCGGCCGAGCGCGAGGCGTGGCTGGCCGCCCTGCCCCATCCGCATTGGCGCGACGCCCTCGCCCAGATGCTGGCCGACCACGACGCCCTGGCCGGCAATGGCGCCCTGCAGCAGCTGCCGCGCCTGACCGAGCCGCCGCCGGCCACACCGGGCGAGCGCATCGGCCCGTGGCGGTTGATCGAGGAGATCGGCCGCGGCGGCATGGGCAGTGTCTGGCGGGCCGCCCGGGCGGACGGCGTCTTCGACCGGGAGGTGGCCCTCAAGCTGCCGCGGCGTTCACGGCGGGCGCCGCAGTCGGACGCCGCCCTGGCCGAACGTCTTGCGGCCGAGCTGCGCATCACCGCGCGCCTGGAGCACCCCCACATCGCCCGCCTTTACGACGCCGGACTGGACGCCCAGGGGCGGCCCTACCTTGCGATGGAACTGGTGGCGGGCGCGCCCATCGATCGGCACGTCCAGCAGGCCGGGCTGGACGTGCCGGCCACACTGCAGTTGATGGCCCAGGTGGCGCGCGCCGTCGCGCATGCGCATGCCCGCGGGGTCATCCACCGCGATCTGAAGCCCGGCAATGTGATGGTGGCGGCCGATGGCACACCACGGCTGCTGGACTTCGGCGTCGCCACGCTGCGCGCTGGCCCCGCTGCCACGCCCACCTCGGCCGGCCTCACGCCGGCCCACGCCGCCCCGGAGCAGCTGGCCGGCGCGGCCCCGAACGAGTCGGCCGACATTTATTCGCTGGGCGTGCTGGCCTACGAGCTCCTGTGCGGCGAACTGCCCCACGGCAAGGCCGGCCCACGGGACGCCGACTCGCTGCGCCCGCCCAGCGAGCGCTGCACCGACCCGGCGCGCGCCCGAGCCCTGCGCCGCGGGACCGACGCGCTGCTGATGCGCGCGCTGTCGCCGCTGCCCTCGCACCGCCCGGCTTCGGCCGCTGACTTCGCTGCCGCGCTGGAGGCCGAGGCCCAGCGCCTGGGGCCGGCCGGCCAGCGCCACCGGCGTGCGGTCGCGCTGGCCGCCAGCGTGCTGGTCACGCTGGGCCTGGGCGCCGGTGTGGCCGTCGTGCAGGCCCAGCGTGCCGCCAACGCCGTGGAACGCGAGCAGGCGGCACGAGCCTTCGTGAACGAGGTGTTCAAGCTGCAGTCGCCCGCCTCGGCCGCGGCGCAGACACCGGCTGCCCTGTTGGCCCGCAGCACCGCGCTGATCGAGCCCCGCTTCGAGCCCGCGGCCAAGGCCGAGATGTACGCCGGCCTGAGCCAGCTGCTGGCCGACATGGGCGCGCCGCGCCTGGCTGTGGAGGTCAGCCGCCGGCGCCTGGCGGCGCTGGACGAATCGCAGGCCCGCCCGACCGAGCGCGCTCGGGCCTGGCGACTGCAGGCGGCGCTTCAGCTCGATGCCCGGGAGCCGGACGCCGCGGAGGCCAGCGCGCGCGCGGCGCTCGCCTTGCAGCCGGGCGACCTGGAGGCTGAGGTGCTGCTGCTGCGCAGCCTGATCGCCCGCCATCGCTTTGCCGAAGCAGCGCCGCAGCTCGCTGCACTGGAAGCCCACGCGCCGCCGGCCAGCCTGGCGTCCGCCTGGGCCCAGTCGCTGCGCGGCCGGCTGCTGCTGGCCGAGAACCGCCGCGACGAAGCCCTGCCCCGGCTGCAACGCGCGGTGTCCATCGGCCTGTCGGCCGCCGGCCCCCATTCGCTGGACGTGGTCGCCCTGCGGCTGGCCGCCGCCGACGCACTGCTCGGGAGCCACGAACGCCGCGAACTGCAGGCCCAGCTCGACGCGGCCCTGGCCACGCTGGACCAGCTCGGCGGCGCCCATGCGGTGCGCTCGGCCCTGATCGCCGCGCGCATGGCCACGGCCCGGTACACCGGCTACTTCCAGATCAGCGCCGAGGAGGCCCTGGCCACCATCCGCGCCAGCCGAAGCCGGCTCGCGGCCCGCGGCGACGCGCTGCCGGACGAAGTGACCGCGCCGCTGGACCTGTACGAGGCCAGCGTGCTGTCCCGCAGCGGCGACATCGGGGCGGCATTGCCGCTGATCGAGCGCAGCCGTGCTGCCCTGGAGGCCGATGCGCGCACGCCGCCCGAGCGGCTGCGATTGGGCCACACCGTGGGGGAAATCTATGAAGCCCTGGGCCGGCATGACGAGGCGGACCGCTACTTCCGCATGGCCCTGCAGGCCCGCATCGACGGCGGCTACGCGCGCCACCCGCTGACGGCCTTCCAGTACATGGCGGCCGCCACCAATCTGTCAGCCGGCGGACGCTCGCAGGCCGCGCTGGCGCTGCTGGACGGGGCGCCGGAGTTCCCGCCGGTGGAGGGGCCGAATGCCGCCAACCCGCGCCGCTTCAGCCACCTGGTGCAGCTGGCCCGGGCGCGGGCGCTGCAGGACGGCGGCCGCCCGAAGGAAGCCCTCGCCAGCCTGCCGGCCGAGCTGATCCGGCCCGCAGACAACGACCGCATCAGCCTGTACGACACGCAGCAGGCCCTGGCCCTGCGCGGGGAGGCCCGCTGCGCGCTGCAACAGTCCGCCACCGGTCTGGCCGACCTGCAGGCTAGCCTGGCCCTGGCCAGCCGCACCCGCGACGACCCGCTGGACACCGACCTCGCGCGGCTGCATGCCCTCACCGGCGCGTGCGCGCTGGCCCAGGGCGACCGCGCCCTGGCCCGGCATGAGGCAGAGCTGGCCCGGCGCAGCTTTGCCACGCGGCCCTGGGCGGCGAGCTACCGGCAGGCGCCGCTCAAGCGGCTGGACGCCGCCCTGGCCGCCCGCGGTTGAATCTCAAGGCGCCACGCGCCCCAGGTGCTGCAGCCAGAACGCCTCGTACTTGCGATGCCAGCCGGCGGGCTTGACCACACCGCCCAGCGCATGCACGCCGTCCGGGTCGAGGAAGAGCTCGACCAGTGACTCCTTGCCCGAGTCCAGCAGCTCACGGTAGACGTTGACCGTGTCCTGGTAGAGCACATTGGGGTCCTGCATGCCATGCACCAGCATCAGCGGCTTCTTCAGGCCCTTGGCCAGGGGCAGCAGCGAGTACTTGCGCAGCACCGGCTTGCTGCGATCGACCTTGCCAATGGTGCGGCCGCTGTACCAGCTGTTGTAGTTCTCCCATTCCGTCGGGCCGGCGCCGGCAATGCCGGCAGCGAACAGGTCGGGCCGCGTGTACATCGTGTACTGGGTCTGGAAGCCGCCGAAGCTCCAGCCGTTCAGACCGATGCGAGCGCCGTCGACCCCGAACTGCGCGGGCATCAGCTTGACGAGGTCCTCCAGGTCTTCGGCCTGCGGCTCGCCAGCGCGTTCCCAGTTGGCGTCCGAGAACTTGCGGCCGTAGTTGCTGTGGCCGCGCGGGTCGACGGCGATGGTCACATAGCCGTGCTTGGCCGCCATGTACTGGCCGAACAGATAGGCCGTGTTCTGGAAGCTGTCGACCTCGACGATGTGCCGGTCGTTCAGCGGGCCGCCGTAGACGTAGACCACCGCCGGGCGCTTGTCGCTGGCCTGCCAGCCGGCGGGCTTGAAGACGTAGGCCTCGATGCGGTCGCCGTGGCGGTTCTTGTACGCAAAGCGCTCCGGCTGCAGCAGCTTGAGGTCAGCCAGGGCCTTGTCGCTGCTGTCAGTCAGCACCCGCGCCGGGGAGCGGGCATCGGTAGCCAGCAGCTTCAGCTCGGGGCGGCGTGCCCAGTTGCCGGCGTTGGCCGCCACCCAGCGACCGTCTTCCGACATCGCCGCGCTGCGATGGAACTCGCCCGCAGCGCCGACGGCCTGCGTGGTACCGGTGGCCATGTCCACGCGCAGCACGTTCATGGCGGCCGTGTCGCCCAGGTTGCCCAGCACGTACAGGGTCTTGCTGTCGGCCGTGAAGCCGATCACCTGGTGCGCCTCGAACTCGCCCTTGAGCAGCGGCCGCAACGCGCGGGTGGCCACATCCATGGCATAGGGCTGGCGCCAGCCGGCTTCATCGAGCGCCAGCACCAGGGTCTTGCCGTCAGGCGTGAAGCGCGGCTTGAGCACGTTGACCACCTCGTGGCCCACGTCGCCGCGGCGCTCCAGCACCATCTCGGGCTTGGCTGTCTCCGAGGCCTGGCCCAGGTAGACGCGCAGCAGCTCCTTCTCGCGCTCCCAGGTCGCGAAGGCATAGCGGCTGCCGTCCTTGGCCCAGGCCACGTCGCTCATCTCGAACCAGACATCGCCGCCGTTGTTGGTGAACACCGGCTCGGGCTGCTTGCGCGGCGGCTCGGCCCCCGCCGGCACGGCGCGGATGTAGAGGGCCAGCGGCTTCTCGGTGCGCTTGTCGTCGGACACCTCGCGGTTGACCTTCTTGGCCGTGGCCCAGCGCTCGCTGTAGTTCATGATCTCGACCTGACGCCCCGGCGGCGCGGGCTTGTCATCCGCGGTCTTCAGCGGCGCGCGGGCCAGCAGCGACATCCAGCGGCCGTCCTCGCTGATGACGGTCTGGTCGATGCGGTACTTCTTCTGCTCGTCGTCCGGGTGGATGAGCTCGCGGTTGACCACCTGCACGCCGGCCTGCTTGAACGACAGGCGCAGCACACGGGTCTCGTCCATGTAGATGAAGCCGTTGTCGTCGGGCGTGTAGGCCACGGTGCGCAGCTCCCGCTGCGTCGCCACCAGCGGCATCGGCGCCTTGGCGTCCGGCTGCCAGCGGTACAGGCCGCCGCGGTACTGGAACACCAGCTCATCGGCCTTGTTGGCCCACACGAACTGAGCGGGGCCGGGGTAGAGGTCGGCGGGCTTGAGCTTCTCGCGGGCGAGTTTCTTCTTCAGCTCGTCGCGCAGCTCCCAGAGTTCCTTCTCTTTGTCGTCCTTCTTGTCGGGCGCCGAAGCGGCCGGCGAAGGCGCCGGGGCCGGCTTGCCGGCACGCTTGGCGGCGAGCACCGCCGCTGCGTACTTCTCGGCGTCGGCGTCGGCCTTGTCGGCCGCCTTCTGCGCGTCGTCTTTGGCCTTCTTCTCGGCCAGCTCTTTCTTGAGCTGCTCGATGGCCGCGGTTTCCCACTGCGACAGATCGACCTTCTCACCGCGCAGGTAGGCCTGCTGCGCGACTTCGCGCGCCTGGCGCTCGGCGTACTCGGTATTGCGCTGCTGCAGCTTCTTCTCGAACCGCGCCATGTCCTCGGGCGCCTCGAAGGCCGCCATGACCTGCGGTGAAGTGACCCGCGTTGTCTTGCCGGTGCGGGTGTCATGGACCCACAGGTCGCTGCCCGGCTCGCCGAACGGGCTCCACAGGTAGGCGAGGTAGCGACCGCTCTTGCTGAAGGCGGCCTCCTTGGCGTTCTCGCCACGGTAGGGCTGGGCGCGGAAGATCTGCTCCAGCGTCGGCGCCGCGGTGTTGGCGACCGGGGTGTTGGCGACCGGGGTTTGCGCCTGCAGCGGCGTGGTGGCCGACAGGGCCAGCGCGAGGGTCAGGCTGCCGAGGGCGGCCAGGGTGACGGGCTTCAAGGGGGTCTCCTGAATGGGGCCCCTGGGGATGGAGGGGCGGCGCATTCTAGGGATGGGAGGGCGGGGGGCTGTTGGTCACGGGGGGCGCGGCTTTGGCGACGAACGCGAAGGGAAGGCTTTGCAATGAGCCTTTGCCGCTCGGTGCACCGTGCCGGGAGTCCGCCCCGGCGGGCGGGTAACTTTCTTCTGCTGCGCCAGAAGAAAGTCACCAAAGAAGAGGCGCTGAACCGCAAGTCGCCTCTGGCCTGCGACGGACATCGCGCGAAAACAAATACTCAGAGCCTCAGCCGAGGCGAGCCGCTGCGCTCTCGCTGCTGACCCTATCCAGAGCCCGCGTCATCCACCGCTTGTGCGGTCAACGTCGGCTGCACGCCGAACTCACGAGTTGAAAACCAAGCGCCGTCGACGGCGCGTCGTGGCGTCAGCTGCATTCATTGGTGAGCCCGGCGTGCAGCCGGCGTTAACGGGCGTGAAGGGGCGATAGATGATGCTCGTGACAGGGACAGCAGCGAGAGCGCAGCGGGTCGCTTCGGCGCACAAGCCGAGCACGAGTTTTCGCGCGTGAGCTTCAGCACCAGGGCGATGACTTGCGGTTCAGCGCCTCTCTTTTGGTGACTTTTCTCTGGCGCGACAGAGAAAAGTTACTCGCCCGCCGGGGCGGACTCCCGGCACGGTGCACCGAGTCGAAAGGCTCTCAGCAAAGGCCTCCACATCCATGCCGGAGGCCGCGCCGCCAAAGACCCCAAACAAAAAGACCTCCCCGCAGCCCAACGCCACCGAGAGGTCTCGTGCCACAGGGGGCCCAAAGCCCCCGCCAACTCAGTTGGCCTTGGCCGCCAACTCCGCGGTCTCGCCGCGTGTCTTCCACATCGACACTATCACGCCACCCGCGATCAGGCCGAAGGTCACGCTCAGCGACACCACCGCAGGCACCTTGCCGATGAAGCCCACCAGGAAGATCTTGCTGCCGATGAACACCAGCACCAAGGCCAGGGCGTACTTCAGGTACTTGAAGCGGTGGATCATCGCGGCCAGCGCAAAGTACAGCGCGCGCAAGCCCAGGATGGCGAAGATGTTGCTCGTGTAGACGATGAAGGGGTCGGTCGTGATCGCGAAGATCGCCGGCACCGAGTCCACCGCGAAGATCAGGTCCACGAACTCCACCAGCAGCAGGGCCAGGAACAGCGGCGTGGCGAAGCGCTCCACGCGGCCGGTCTTGGGGTCGGCTTCCTTCACCCAGAAGGCATTGCCGCGCAGGCCGTCCGTCACGCGCATGTGCTTCTTGAGGAACTTCAGCAGCGGGTTGTTGGCGATGTCCGGCTCATGGTCGACCATGAACCACATCTTGATGCCGGTGAGCACCAGGAAGGCACCGAACAGGTACAGGATCCAGCTGAACTGGCTCACCAGCGTCGCGCCCAGGCCGATCATGATCGCGCGCAGCACGATGACGCCCAGGATGCCCCAGAACAGCACGCGATGCTGGTACAGCCGCGGAATCGCGAAGAAGCTGAAGATCAGCGCGATGACGAAGACGTTGTCCATGGACAGCGACTTCTCGATCATGAAGCCGGTGTAGTAGTCCATGCCGGCCTGTGCGCCGAGGTACCACCACACATAGGCGCCGAAGGCCAGGGCCACGCCGATGTAGCCGGCCGACAGCAGCAGGCTCTCGCGCACGCCGATCTCATGGTCGTCCTTGTGCAGCACGCCCAGGTCGAAGGCCAGCAGCGTCACCACGACGCCCAGGAAGCTCAGCCACAGCCAGGCAGGCTTGCCCAGGAAGTCGGATTGCAGGAAGTTCAGAAGGAGTTCCATCAAAGGCTTTCGTCAGAGCAGAAAGGACAGCGCCGCACCGGCGGCTGAAACACCGCCACCGACCCCGAGCAAGGTCACGTCGCGGCGCTCGTTGCCGATGCGCCAGGCTTGCCACGCCGCGGCGCAGAGTACCGCGGCGAGCAGCAGGCACAGAAGAGTGAGGGTGTCCATTTCAGGCTCCGTCAGGTTCAGGAAATCAGGAAGTGATCAGGGTGGCGCGCACCGGCGGCACCTGGCTGCGCTGCCACCAACGCAGCGCGGCGTGCGAGGCGCCGCCCGCCAGCAGCAACAGCGCCGCGCCGACCGCCCAGGTGATCCAGGCCAGCACCGTCACGCCGCCGGCCAGGGCGGGCATGGTGTCCAGCACCGTCTGGAACCAGGGTTGCGCCGCTTCGATGCCCTGCGTGATGGACTCGGACACGCCCTGCGGCAGCCAGCGCGTCCAGCCCTCGGGCAGGGCGAGATCCTTGACAGGCAGGTGGCCGGCGCCACCGAGCAGCACGGTCAGCAGCCACTGGCCGAGCCAGACGATGACCGACCACACGGCCATCAGCACACCCACCACACTCCACAGCAACAGCGCCATCACGCACCTCCGTCCACAACGAGGTGCGCAGTGTCCGCAGCAGGAGACGCCCGGAGAAGCGCAGTTCTCCGAGCGCAGACTTCCGAAAAACCGAAGTTACGCCGTGCGCGCCAGCACCGGGGCCAGCGCGACGCCGGTGTGGCTGCCACTGGCCACCACCTGCTCGGGTGTGCCCTGCACGACGACGCGGCCACCGGCCGTGCCACCTTCCGGCCCCAGGTCCAGCACCCAGTCGGCTTCGGCGATGACGTCCAGGTCGTGCTCGATGACCACCACCGAATGCCCGCCCGCCACCAGCCGGTGCAGCACACGGATGAGCCGCTCCACATCGGCCATGTGCAGGCCCACGGTGGGCTCGTCCAGCACGTACAGCGTGTGCGGCGCCTTCTGGCCGCGGCGCGTAACGTCATCGCGCACCTTGACCAGCTCCGACACCAGCTTGATGCGCTGCGCCTCGCCGCCCGACAGCGTGGGCGACGGCTGGCCGAGCGTCAGGTAGCCCAGGCCCACGTCCTTCAGCAACTGCAGCGGATGCGCGATGGACGGCATGGAGGCAAAGAAC
This sequence comes from Roseateles puraquae, assembly GCF_002205845.1. Lineage (GTDB taxonomy): Bacteria > Pseudomonadota > Gammaproteobacteria > Burkholderiales > Burkholderiaceae_C > Pelomonas > Pelomonas puraquae. Next base: position 55,564 of record NZ_NISI01000013.1, read on the forward strand.
TCCACCGCCTCGTCCACCTCCATCTGCAGCACGTCGCCGATGCTCTTGCCGCGCCAGGTCACACCCAGGGTCTCGGGGTTGAAGCGCTGGCCGTGGCACTGGTCGCACGGCACCTTCACGTCCGGCAGGAAGCTCATCTCGATGGTCTTCATGCCCTGACCTTCGCAGCCCGGGCAGCGACCCTCGCCGGTGTTGAAGCTGAAGCGGCCCGGCCCGTAGCCGCGGGCCTTGGCCTCCAGGGTTTCGGCGAAGAGCTTGCGGATGGCGTCCCAGAAGCCGATGTAGGTCGCCGGGCAGGAGCGCGGCGTCTTGCCGATGGGAGTCTGGTCGACCTCCAGCACGCGGTCGACCTGGGCATGGCCTTCGATGCCATCGCAGCCCTGCCACTTGGCCGGCGACTTGCGCAGCGGCACGGCGACCGCCATGTTGGCCAGCAGCACGTCACGCGCCAGCGTGGATTTGCCCGAGCCTGACACGCCCGTCACGCCCACCAGGCGCTTGAGCGGCACGTCCACCGTCACGCCCTGGAGGTTGTGCAACGCGGCGTTGAGCACCGTGAGACGCGGCGTGTCGGCATCGACCGCACGCCGTTCCTGCAGCGGGTGGATGAGCGGATGCGCCAGCATGCGGCCCGTGGTGGAGTCGGGCTGCGCGGCCAGCTCGGCCGCCGTGCCCTGGGCCACGACCCGCCCACCGCGTTTGCCGGCCCCGGGGCCGATGTCGATGATGTGGTCGGCCCGGCGGATGGTGTCCTCGTCATGCTCCACCACCACCAGCGTGTTGCCCTTGTCGCCCAGGGTGGACAGGGCCTTGAGCAGGATCTGGTTGTCGCGCGGGTGCAGGCCGATGGTGGGCTCGTCCAGCACATAGCACACGCCCTGCAGATTGCTGCCGAGCTGGGCCGCCAGCCGGATGCGCTGGGCCTCGCCGCCGGAGAGCGTGGGCGCGGCACGGTCCAGGGTCAGGTAGCCGAGGCCCACCTCCTCCAGGAACTCCAGCCGCCCGAGGATCTCGCTGACCACGTCGCGGGCGATGTCGGCATCGCGCCCTTCCAGGCGCAGGCCCTTCACCCAGTCGCGGGCCTGGCCGACGCTCCAGGCAGCCACCTCGCCGATGCCCTTGTCGTCGAACTCGACCGAGCGCGCCGTGGGGTTCAGGCGGGTGCCGTGGCAGTCCGGGCATGGCGCATCGGTCAGGCCCTCGACCTCGGCCTCTTCGGACGGGAAGCTCTGCTCTCGGCCGCGGTTGTCCTCCGCCTGCACGCTGTCGTCCAGCGCGCGGCGCTGTTCGCGGGTGAGCTGCAGGCCGGTACCCACGCAGCTGCCGCACCAGCCGTGCTTGGAGTTGTAGGAGAACAGGCGCGGGTCCAGCTCCGGGTAGCTCGTGCCGCAGACCGGGCAGGCGCGCTTGGTGGAGAAGACCTTGACCTGGCCGATGCCGCGGCCGGTCTCGCCGGCTGCCAGCGCGCTGCTCAGGCCGTCCAGCGGCGCCAGCAGGTGCAGCACGCCCTTGCCGGCGTCCAGCGCCTTGGCCAGCAGCTCGCGCAGCTCCGCCTCGCGCGCCGGCTCGATGACGAGGTCACCCACCGGCAGCTCCAGCGTGTGCTCCTTGAAGCGGTCCAGGCGCGGCCAGGGCGAGGTGGGCAGGAACTCGCCGTCCACGCGCAGATGCGTATGGCCGCGGCCCTTGGCCCACTTGGCCAGGTCGGTGTAGACGCCCTTGCGGTTGACCACCAGCGGCGCCAGCAGCCCGACGTGTTGGCCGCGGTAGTCGCGCATCAGCTGGGCCGCGATGCTCTCCACGCTTTGCGGGCGCACGGGCGCGCCGTCATGCACGCAGTGCTGCACGCCGAGCTTCACGTAGAGCAGCCGCAGAAAGTGCCAGACCTCGGTGGTGGTCGCCACCGTGCTCTTGCGGCCGCCGCGCGACAGGCGCTGTTCGATGGCCACCGTGGGCGGGATGCCCCACACCGCGTCTACCTCCGGCCGGCCGGCCGGCTGCACGATGCTGCGCGCGTAGGCGTTGAGGGACTCCAGGTAGCGGCGCTGGCCCTCGTTGAACAGGATGTCGAACGCCAGCGTGCTCTTGCCCGAGCCCGACACGCCGGTCACCACATTGAACTTGCCGCGCGGGATCTCGACGTTCAGGCCCTTGAGGTTGTGCTCGCGGGCGTTGACGATCTTGATGGCTTCGTCGGCCGCGCGCCGTGCCTGGATGAGCTGCTGCAGCGGGCGACCCTCCTCCACGGCCACGGCCGGGCGGTCCATGTGCAGCGCATAGTCACGCAGCGCGGCGGCGGTGTGCGAGCTGCGGTGCTTCGCGACCTCCTCCGGCGTGCCGACGCAAACGATCTCGCCGCCCGCGTCACCGCCCTCAGGGCCGAGGTCGATCAGCCAGTCGGCCGCGCGGATGACATCGAGGTTGTGCTCGATCAGGATGAGCGAGTGGCCGGCCGTCAGCAGTTTGCGCATCGCGCGCATCAGCTTGGCGATGTCGTCGAAGTGCAGGCCCGTGGTGGGCTCGTCGAACAGGAAGAGCGTGCCCTTCTTGGCCACGCCGAAACGCGGGCTGCTGGCGGCCTCGGCCAGGAAGCCGGCGAGCTTCAGGCGCTGGGCCTCGCCGCCGGAGAGCGTGGGCACCGGCTGGCCCAGGCGCACGTACTCCAGGCCCACGTCGACGATGGGCTGCAGCTTCAGCACCACGGCGCGGTGCTCGCTGAACAGGTGCACCGCCTCGGCCACGGTCAGCTCCAGCACGTCGGACACGCTCAGGTCACGCCCCTTGAGGCTGAGCTTCACGTCCAGCATCTCGGCACGGAAGCGCTTGCCGTCGCAGTCCGGGCAGCGCAGGTAGACGTCGCTGAGGAACTGCATCTCCACATGCTCGAAGCCCGAGCCGCCACAGGTCGGGCAGCGGCCGTCACCGGCATTGAAGCTGAACATGCCGGCGCTGTAGCTGCGCTCGACGGCCAGCGGCGCCTCGGCAAACAGCTTGCGGATCTCGTCGAAGGCGCCGACGTAGCTGGCCGGATTCGAGCGCGCTGTCTTGCCGATGGGGCTCTGGTCGACGAAGACCGCGTCGGCCAGGTGGTCAGCACCCAGCAGGCGCTCATGCGCGCCGGGCGACTCGGTCGCCTTGCCGAACTGGCGCGCCAGCGCGGGGTAAAGCACGTCCTGCATCAGCGTGCTCTTGCCGGAGCCCGACACGCCGGTCACCACCACCAGCCGTTGCAGCGGGAACTCGACCGACACGTCCTTCAGGTTGTGCTCGCGCACGCCTTCGAGGATGAGGCGGGGCGTGTTCTCCTCCACCAGGCGCTTCAGCCCCATGCCGACGTGCTTGCGGGCACCCAGGTACGCCCCGGTCAAGGTGTCGGCGGCGCGGATGGTCTCGGGCGTGCCGTCGAACACGATCTGGCCGCCGCGCTCACCCGGGCCGGGGCCCATGTCGATGAGGCGGTCTGCCGCGAGCATCACGGCCGGGTCGTGCTCCACCACCACCAGGGTGTTGCCGGCATCCCGCAGCCGCTGCATGGCCTGCACGATGCGGCCCATGTCGCGCGGATGCAGGCCGATGCTGGGCTCGTCGAGCACGAAGAGGGTGTTGACCAGCGAGGTGCCCAGGGCCGTGGTGAGGTTGATGCGCTGCACCTCGCCGCCGGAGAGCGTGCGGCTCTGGCGGTCCAGCGTCAGATAGCCCAGACCCACGTCGCAGAGGTAGCGGCTGCGGTGGCGGATCTCGTCGAGCAACAGCTTGAGCGCCTCGTCGAGCATCGTGCTGGGCAACTGCAGCCCGTCGACGAAATCGCGCAGGCGCTGGATGGGCAGCTGCATCAGGTCATGCAGCGACAGGCCCGGCAGCGCCTCCAGCTGCTCGCGCGTCCAGTCCACGCCCACCGGCAGGAAGCGCTGGGCCGGCGGCAGCGCAGCATCCGCCAGGGCCTTGCTGCCCACGCGCCACAGCAGCGCCTCGGTCTTGAGGCGCGCGCCGCGGCAGCTCGGGCATTCGGTATAGCTGCGGTACTTGGACAAGAGCACCCGGATGTGCATCTTGTAGGCCTTGCTCTCCAGGTAGTCGAAGAAGCGCTTGACCCCGTACCACTGCTTGTTCCAGTTGCCGTTCCAGTTCGGCGTGCCGTTGATGACCCAGTCGCGCTGCGCCGGGCTCAGCTCCTTCCAGGGCGTGTCGCGGGGGATGCCGGCCTCGCCGGCGTACTTGAGCAGGTCGTCCTGGCTGTCTTTCCAGGCCGGCGTCTGCATCGGCTTGATGGCGCCGTTGCGCAGCGTCTTGCGCTCGTCCGGGATGACCAGGCCCAGGTCCACGCCGATGACGCGACCAAAGCCGCGGCAAGCCTCGCAGGCCCCGAAGGCGGAGTTGAACGAGAACAGTGCCGGCTGCGGGTCGGCGTAGCGCAGATCGCTTTCCGGGCAATGAAGGCCGGTGGAGAAGCGCCAGAGTGTGGCGCCGTCGTCACCCACGTGAACATTCACGCGGCCACTGCCGCGCTTCAGGCAGAGCTCGATGGCTTCCATGGCGCGCTGCTTGTCGGCACCCTGGATGCGGAAGCGGTCGGCCACCACGTCGAGCACCTTCTTGCCGTCCACGTCGCGCTCGCCCTGCACCCGCGTGAAACCGCTGGCCGACAGCCACTGCTGCACCTGCTCCGGGCTGGTGTTGGCCGGCAGCTCGACCGGGAAGCTCAGCACCAGGCGAGGGTCGTCGGCCTGGGTGCGGGCCATCAGCTCCGCATAAATGCTCTGGGCGGTGTCATGCCTGACGGGCAAGGCCGTCTTGCGGTCGAAAAGTTCCGCGGCGCGGGCATAGAGGAGCTTCAGGTGGTCATTCAGCTCCGTCATCGTGCCCACCGTGGACCGGCTGGTGCGCACCGGGTTGGTCTGGTCGATGGCGATCGCGGGTGGGACGCCGTCGACCTTGTCGACCGCCGGGCGGTCCATGCGGTCCAGGAATTGCCGGGCATAGGCGGAGAACGTCTCCACGTAGCGACGCTGGCCCTCGGCGTACAGGGTGTCGAAGACGAGACTGGACTTGCCCGAGCCGCTGGGCCCGGTGACGACGGTGAGTTCCGCCGTGCGCAGATCGAGGTCGAGGTTCTTGAGGTTGTGCTGCCGAGCGCCTCGGATGCGGATCAGACCGTCAGTCATTGCAGGGGGGTGCCAAAACGACAAAGGCGGGCAGTGTAGGGACGCCCACTGACGGAAACTGTCAGCACTCGCGAACGGTGTAGGGGGATTGCACCCGACATCCGCCCGTCATGCCTCACCTCGAACGTGGGGCATCGGGTTGCACCGCGCCCGCGGCTGCGGCAACAATCGGGCGCGGCTTGACACAGGCCACAATAACAACAAACGCATCAAGGACATGGGGATGGAAGAGTCGAGGTTGCCCGAGCCAGTGCCTGCGCTGGTTCCCTACTGGCTGAATGCCGCCACCGAGGGTGACCGCGGCGGGCAGCCGCAGCCCGGCGATGAAGGCACGTCCCCCTGCGCCCGCCTGGCCCAGGTGCTGCTCGTGGAAGACAACCACATCAACCAGGTCGTAGCCCTGGAGTTCCTGTCCTTGATGGGCGTGCAGGCGCGACTGGCCCGCAACGGCCTGGAAGCCCTCACCGCCTGCGCTGAAGCCGCGCCCGACCTGGTGCTGATGGACATCCAGATGCCCGGCATGGATGGCCTGGAATGCGCCCGCCGCCTGCGCGCCCAGCAGCGCGACGGCAGCCTGCCCAACTTCCCCATCCTCGCCCTGACCGCCCATGCGCTGGACGCCGACGTGGCCGCCAGCCTGGAAGCCGGCATGGACGAGCACCTGACCAAGCCGCTGGACTTCATCGCGCTGCGCAGCCGCCTGCAGCGCTGGCTCAAGCTGCCGGACCCGAGCTGACGGCCAAGTCGCGCTGGTCAACCCCAGGTTGTGCCGGGCCGGGCCCTGCCCATAATCGCCCGCCACATCTGACGGAGACAAGCCGATGAAGCGACGCACGCTGCTGCCTGCCCTGCTCACGCCCTGGCTGGCCCAGGCCCAGGGCAGCAAACCCGCCACCTGGATCGTGCCCTTTCCCGCCGGCGGCGGCACCGACGCCTTCGCCCGGCCGCTGACGGCCCAGCTCACGAAGCAGATGGGCCGCCAAGTCATCATCGACAACAAAGGGGGCGCGGGCGGCACGGTGGGCGCCAGCATTGCGGCCAAGCTGCCGGCGGACGGCAGCAACTTCTTCATGGGCGCCGTGCACCACGCCATTGCGCCGGCCATGTACCCGAAGCTGGACTACCGGCTGGAAGACGACTTCACCCCGGTGGCCCTGTTGGCCAGCGTGCCGCAGGTCGTCGTCGTGAACCCCACGCAGGTGCCGGTCGCCGACCTGAAAGGGCTGCTCGCCGCGCTCCGGGCCAAGCCGGGCAAGCTCAACTACGGCTCGGCCGGCAATGGCACCTCCCACCACCTGGCGGGCGAGCTGTTCAAGCTGCAGACCAAGACCTTCATCACCCACATCCCCTACCGCGGCTCGGGCCCGGCCTTGCAGGACCTCATCGCCGGTCAGGTCGACCTGATGTTCGACGGCCTGGGCTCCTCGGCCACCCATATCAAGAGCGGCCGCATCAAGGCCCTGGCTGTGGCGGGCAGCAAGCGCGCCGTCGGTTTCCCCGACGTGCCGACCGCCGCGGAAGCCGGCGTGCCGGGCTACGAAGTGTCGACCTGGTACGGCCTCTGGGCGCCCAAGGGCACGGCCAAGGAGGCCATCGCGGCCATGCAGGCCGAACTGCGCAAGGCGTTCGCCACCGACGAGATCCGCAACATCTGGCACGGCCTGGGCGCCGAGACACCCAACCTCTACGGCGACGCCTTCGGCCAGTTCGTCAGCGGCGAGGTCAAGCGCTGGGCAGAGGTCGTCAAGCGCTCTGGAGCGAAATTGGACTAACCCCCTACCGGCTGCGCCGGCCCCCTTGGGAAGGGGGCACTGCCGATGGACCGGCAAAGCCGGATCCATGGCAGTCGCTGGATCAAGACCCAACTGAGTTCGACGCACCCATGAATCTCTATTCCGCCCTGCGGGCCGGCTTCCCTGCCGACCTGGACACGACCGCCATCGACGCCGATGGCGCCCTCTACACCTGGCGCGACCTCGAACGGGGCAGCGCCATGCTGGCCAACTGGCTGCAGCGCCTGGACCTGCCGGCCGGCAGCCGCGTGGCGGTGCACACCGACAAGAGCGTCGAGGGCTTGCTGCTCTACCTCGCGGTGCTGCGCGCCGGCCTCGTCTACCTGCCGCTGAACCCGGCCTACCAAGCCAGCGAACTCGAGCACTTCATCACCGATGCCGCGCCCGGCGTGGTGGTCTGCGCCAGCCGCAACTTCGGATGGATCAGCAAGCTGGCCTTCCAGCGGGGCGTGCGCTGGGTGTTCACGCTGGACGACGACCGCAGCGGCACCCTGCTGGAGCGCGCCGTGCAGATGAGCGACGTGCACGAGCACGTGGCGCGGGCGCCCGGCGACCTGGCCGCCATCCTCTACACCAGCGGCACCACCGGGCGCAGCAAGGGTGCCATGCTCAGCCACGCCAACCTGCTGAGCAACGCCCAGACGCTCAAGGCGTACTGGGACTGGCAACCTGACGACGTGCTGCTGCACGCGCTGCCCATCTTCCATGTGCACGGCCTGTTCGTCGCCTCGCATGGCGCGCTGCTCAACGGCAGCAAGATGCTGTGGTTCAACAAGTTCGATGCCGCAGCGGTCGCCCGTCGGCTGCCCGAGGCGACCGTCTTCATGGGCGTGCCCACGCTCTACGTGCGGCTGCTCCAGGAGACGACGCTCGACACCCGCGCCATGCGCCTCTTCATCAGTGGCTCGGCGCCGCTGCTCATCGAGACCTGGCGCGAATGGCAGGCCCGTACCGGCCACCTCATCCTGGAACGCTACGGCATGAGCGAGACGCTGATGCTGACCTCCAACCCCTGCCGGCCGCAAGACGGCGAGCGCATCGGCGGCACCGTGGGCCCGGCGCTGCCGGGTGTGGGCCTGCGCGTCGTGAGTGACGCCGGCCAGGCCTGCGCGGTCGACGAGATCGGCCATGTGCAGGTGCGCGGCCCCAATGTCTTCAGCGGCTACTGGCAGATGCCCGAGAAGACGGCCGAGGAATTCACCGCCGACGGCTGGTTCAAGACCGGCGACGTCGGGCGCCTGGGCGCCAACGGCTACCTCACCCTGATCGGCCGCAGCAAGGATCTCGTCATCAGCGGCGGCTTCAACGTCTACCCGGCGGAGATCGAGGGCTTCCTGAACGAACTGCCCGGCGTGGATGAATCCGCGGTGATCGGCGTACCCCACCCCGACTTCGGCGAGGCCGTGGTGGCGGTGGTCACGCCCGCCAAGGGCAGCGTGCCCGACCCCGACGGCCTGATCCAGGCGCTCAAGGGCCGCATCGCCGGCTTCAAGGTGCCCAAACGGGTGATCGTGGCGCCGGAGCTGCCGCGCAACGCGATGGGCAAGGTGCAGAAAAAGCTGCTGCGCGAACAACACGCCGGATTGTTCGGCAGCGCCTAAAAATCACGCGGTGCGCCGAGGCCGGCGGCGCACAATGAATTGCACCAGTTGCCACGGAGGGTGCCATTCCGACCGCCGAAGTCTCGTCCGATGCCGAGCGCCAGCGGCTCGCCCGGCGCCGCCGCTGGCGCGACCGCGCCTTGCTGCTGGCGCCGGCCGGCGCCTTCGGCCTGGTGCTCGTGGTGATGTGGGCGCTGCTCGCCTGGTACGTCGTCGAGACACCGCGCGAGTTGCTGGCCCGACAGCGCCAGGAGCAGGCCACCGCCGTGCGCGCCGTGGCGATGCAGACTGAACCCGTGCTGCGCCAGGCCGAAAGCGCACTGCGCGCCATCGACATCTGGTTGACCCACAGCCACGAAGGACATGTGCTGGACGAGCCAGCCCTGACGCAACTGGCAGACAGCCTGCGCAGCGGCACCCGGCAGTTCGTCGACATCGCGCTGGTCACCTCCACCGGCCGGGTGCGACGGCTGCAGGCGGGCGCCGCGGATGACTTCGCCAGCGTTGCTGGTACCGCGGCGTTTGATCAAGCCATGGCGACGTCGCCCGACGGCCTGCTTGTCGGCTTGCCGCTGCGCCTGTCGGGCCGGCTGGACGACAACCGCGTGCGCCTGCCGCTGTTCCTGCGCCTGTCCCGGCCGCTGGGCGACCACGTCCTGGCCCTGGCCCTGGTGGACCTGCAACGCCTGCAGGAAGCCCAGGCCCTGTTCCTGCCGAACAGCGAGACCGCCTTGGTGGTGATGCGCAGCGACGGCGTCGCGCTGTCGCGCCGGCCGGAGGTGGCCGGTTTCGTAGGCCGCAACCTGTTCGAGCAGTTTCCTGCCGCGCGGCGTGACTTCAGCGGCCAGGAAGGCTTCTACACCACCACCGGCGCCGCCACGGACGGGCGCCCCCGCGTGGGCGCCTTCGTCACGCTGGACGACTTCGGCCTGAAGCTGCTGCTCTCCGACACCGAGCACGCCGCCCTGACCCGGCACCTGCGCCAGCGCACCCTGCTGCTGGTCACGGCGGCGGCCGCCACGCTCGGCCTGTTGCTGCTGGCGCGCTGGCTGGGCCAGTTGCAGCGCGATGCCCGCTTGCGCGAGGCGATGCTGCAGGCCACCAGCAACGCCATGCCGCTGGGCCTGTTCCGCACCGATGCCAGCGGCCGCATCGTCTACGTGAACGACGCCTACCTGCGCGTGCACGGCCTCAAGCGCGAGGACGCGGCCTGGGGCTGGACGACGCTTGTGCAAGCCGAGCAGCGCGACATGCTCATCCAGCGCTGGAAGCACCTGATGAGCACCGGCGAGCCCATCGACATGGTGCGCAAGATGAAGCGTGGCGACGATGGCCGCATCCGCTGGATCGCGCTGCGCACCGCACCGCTGTTCATCAACGGCCAGGTCGCTGGCCAGGTCGGCACGGTGGAGGACGTGACCGAACGCGGCGAGCAGGCGAAGGCGCACCAGACCCTGGCGGCCATCTTCGACATGACACCCGACCTCGTCTGCCAGGCCAGCGAACATGGTCAGGTCACCTACCTGAACCCCGCCGCGCGCCAGCGGCTGGGCATGGACGCGGCGGCGGCGCTGACGGACGTGCACATCGTCGACTTCTTCACCCCGCAGCAGCTCGAAGCCTACGAACAGCAGGTGCTGCCCCAGGCCCTGCGCGACGGCCACTGGCGCGGGCGCGTCGAGCTGCAACTGGCTGACACCCAGGTGCCGATGGACTGCCTCGTCACCGCCCATGTGGATGTGCGCGGACGCATCGAGACCGTATCGGTCATCCTGCGCGACGTGTCGGAGCAGCAGCGCGCCCAGCGCCAGCTCGAACGCAGCGAGGCCATGCTGCTGGCCGTTGCCCACACCGCACGGGCCGAGTTCCTGGTGGCCGACACCGACGCGCGGGTGTTGTTCTTCAATGCCGCCTTTGCGGAGCACCGCCGCATCGAACTGCAGGACTGGGTGGGCCGGTCGCTGGCAGAACTCTTCGGCGAGCGCGCCTATGCCAGTCGCTCAGCACTGGTGACAGCCGCCCTGGCCGGCGAGACGATGCGTCTGGAGCTGCCCGACAGTGCCGAGCGCGATGGTCGGCGCTTCGAGGCGCACTACGCCCCGCTGCGCGTGCAGAGCGGCCAGATCGAAGGCCTCATCGCCATCGAGCTCGACGTGACCGAGGCCCGGCGCGAGGAAGAGCGCCTGCGCCGCGCCTCGCAAACCGACCCGCTGACCCAGCTGCTCAATCGCAGCGGCTTCGAGAACGGCGCGCGCGACCTGCTGAGCGGCACCACCGGCCAGCGCCTGGCGCTGCTCTACCTCGACCTGGACCGCTTCAAGCCCGTCAACGACGCGCACGGCCACCCGACCGGCGACGCGCTGCTCAAGGCCGTGGCCCTGCGCATGCGCCATGCACTGCGGCCCAGCGACCTCGTCGCGCGACTGGGTGGCGACGAGTTCGCCGTGCTGCTGCCACAGCTGCAGCATCCGAGCGATGCAGCCACCGTCTCGGCCAAGCTGCTGGCCGCGGTGAGCGCGCCGTATCACATCGGCGAGCTGGAGCTGAGCATCGGCCTGAGCATCGGCTATGCCGTGGCCACGACCGGCAGCATGACCCTCGAAGCCCTCGTGGCCGAAGCCGATGCCCGCCTGTACGACGCCAAGCGCGCCGGCCGGGGGCGGGCCAGCGGCAGCGTGATGTAGCAGAAGATTTGCGCATATCGATGCGTCCATCGCTTCGTGGCGCGGTGGCCGGTGGCTTCCTAGAGTGCGGCGCTTCCCTTCACGCCACCACGCTGCCCCATGCCGTACCGTTCCTTCGCGCCGTCCACCCTTGCTGCCGCTCTCGCCGCCGCACTCGCCAGCCAGGTGCAGGCGGCTGACGCGCCCGCCACGCTCGACCGGGTCGAAGTGACGGCCCAGCGCCGGGCCGAGTCCGCACAAGACGTCGGCATTGCGCTCAGCGTGCTGTCGGGTGACGAGCTCAAGGCGCGCGGCGTGCGCGGCGTCAACCAGCTGCAAGACCAGGTGCCCAGCCTGGAAGTGGAACCCGCCTTCGGCAGCGGCCAGGCGCAGTTCCGCATCCGCGGCATCGGCTTCCAGGATTACGGGGCCAACAACGCCTCGCCGGTGGGGGTCTATGTCGACGAGGTCGGCTTCGCCTTCCCGGTGCAGACGCAGGGTCTGCTGTTCGACCTGGCGCGGGTGGAGGTGCTGCGCGGGCCGCAGGGCACGCTGTACGGCAAGAACACCACCGCCGGTGCCATCAACCTGCTCACACGGCGGCCCACGCGCCAAGCCGAGGCGGGCTTCAGCGTCGGCGTCGGCTCGAACAGCGCGGTGCAGGCGCAAGGCTATCTGTCCGGCCCGCTGGCCGACGGCGTGCGCGGCCGGCTGTCGCTGGCCAGTGAACGGGGCGGCGCCTGGCAGCACAACCGCCTCACCGGCGAGAAGCTCGGCGACCAGCGCGTGGACGCGGTGCGCGGCCAGCTGGAGGTCGACCTCACGCCGACGTTGCAGGCACGCCTGAGCCTGAGCCACAACCAGGATCGCTCCGACGTGCCGGGCCTGTACGTGCCCACGCCCCGCGCCCGCACCCAGCAGCCCGCCGACACCGACACCACCGCCACCGGCTGGGGCCTGAAGCCCGACTTCGCCCAGGCCATCGGCGTCAGCCCCGACGCCAAGCCCTCGCGCGACAACCGCGCCACCAACATCTCGCTGCAGCTCGACTGGCAGCTCGGCGCCACCCGCCTGACCAGCATCACCGCGCGTCAACGCTTCACGCGGCACGAGCTGGCGGACTGGGACGGCACCGCCGTCAACCATTCCGATGTCGACTGGCGCGACAACGCCCGCGTCACCACCCAGGAGCTGCGCCTGGCCTCCGCGCCGCAGGCGGCCCTGCCCTGGGTCGTGGGCGCCTACTACGCCAAGGACCGGCTGAGTGAAGACTGGCAGACCGACTTCCGCAGCGACTACGGCCTCATCACCCGCACGCGCTACCAGCAGGACGGCCGCGCCACCGCCGTCTTCGGCCAGGCGGATGTGCCGCTGGCCGCCCAGTGGACGCTGGTGGCTGGCCTGCGCCAGGAACGCGAGACCCGCAGCCTGCACGACTTCAGCACCGGCACCACGCCCGTCGTGCCCGGCCTGGGGGTGAGCGGCACCGCGTCCTCGCTGACCACGAACCAGACCTCAGGCAAGCTCGCCCTTCAATTCAAGCCCGACGCCGGCACCCTGCTCTATGCCTCGCTCAGCCGCGGCCTCAAGTCGGGCGGCATCACGGCCCACAACACCTTCAACACGTTGGCACTGACCGCCTTCCAGCCCGAGAAGCTGGTGGCGCTGGAACTGGGTGCCAAGGCCGACCTCAGCCGCGCACTGCGGCTGAATGCCGCGGTCTTCCACTACGACTACCGCGACCAGCAGTTCCAGGACGTGACGACCTCGCCCACCGGCGCGCTGATCGGCAAGATCATCAACATCCCGCGCTCGCGCATCGACGGCGGCGAGGTGGAGCTGCAATGGCGGCCGCTGCAAGGCCTGACGGTCGCGCAGTCGCTCGGCTACAAGCACGGCACGTTCAAGGCCTTCAACTCGCCGCTGCTGGGCAACCTCTCGGGGCACAGCCAGTTCTTCCCCAAGCTCAGCTACGGCGGCTCGGTCGCCTATGCCTGGACGGCGCAGGGCTTCGATTGGAAGGCCGCCGCCGACTACAGCTACCGCAGCAACTCGCCCTCCTGGCTGAACCGCCTGAACGTGGACGGCGGCACGGTCTACGACATCCCGGCCTACTGGCTGGCCAATGCGCGCCTGGAAGTGGCGCCGTCCAACTCGCCCTGGCTCGCCACCCTGGGCGTGCGCAACCTCTTCGACCGCCACTACGACCTGACGCGCAACTTCTTCGGCAACCGCCCGAGCACGGCTGACGACCTCAACGTCGCCGCCGCCGGCCAGCCGCGCACCTGGACGCTGACGGTCAGCTACGCCTATTGAGGCGCCGTGGCTGGCTATGCTGCCGCCATGGCACACGACCCCCTGGGCAATCCCATCGTCGACGACGACCCCGCGCTGATCGCGGGGCTGGACGATTTCGTCAGCGGCTTCCTGGCCTACGAGACCCGCGCCGAGACCATCCTCGCCACGGCCGCCGCCCATCCGCAGGCGGTCATGGCCCAGGTCTACGCCGGCTGGCTGTGGATGTTCCTGGAGGCCCCCGAGGCCGCCGACCGCGCCCGCCCCTTCCTGGACGCGGCCCGCGCCGCGCTGCGGCCCGGCGCCACGCTGGCCCACGAGCGCGAGCGCGAGCAGGTCGCGCTGCTGGCCGACTGGGTGGCCGGGGACACCGCCGCGGTGGAGGCACGCGCCCTGCGCCTGGCCACACGCTGGCCGCACGACCTCGCCGTGGTCAAGCTGGCGCAGTACCTGGCCTTCAACCGCGGCGATGCACCGGCCATGCTGCGCGTCATCCTGGCCGTGCTGCCGGCCAACGCGCACAACGCCCATGCGCAGGGCATGGCCGCCTTCGCCTACGAACAGGCCCACCGGCTGGACGAGGCCGAGGCCACCGCGCGCCTGGCGCTCACCCTGCAGCGCCGTGAGCCCTGGGCCCAGCATGCGCTGGCCCATGTGCTGCTCACGCGCGGCCGGGTGGACGAAGGCCTGCGCTTCCTGGAGGCGGTCAGCGACACCTGGACCAACCTGAATTCCTTCATGGTGACCCACCTGTGGTGGCACCTGGCCCTCTTCTACCTGGCGCGCGGCCGCCACGACGACGCGCTGGCGCTGTACGACCACCGCGTCTGGGGCGTGTCACCCGGCTATTCGCAAGACCAGGTAGGTGCGGTGCAGTTGCTGGCGCGGCTGGAGTGGGTGGGCGTGGACGTCGGCAGTCGCTGGGCTGCGCTGGCCGAGCACCTCGCCACCCGCGCCGAAGACACCACCGAGCCCTTCCTGAGCCTGCTCTACCTCTACGGCCTGGCCCGCGCGGCCCGCCCCGAGGCCGACCGCCTGCTGGCGGCCATCACCACGCGGGCGCAGGCGGCCACGGGTGAGGCACGCATCGCCTGGCACGACGCCGCCCTGCCCACCGCCCACGGCCTGGTGGCCCTGGCCCGCGGCGATGCGGCCACGGCTGACCACGCCCTGGCTCAGGGCCTGCCGCGCCTCGTCCGCGTGGGCGGCAGCCATGCACAGCGCGACCTTTTCGCGCTGCTGCACATCGATGCCGCCACCCGCGCTGGCCAGTGGCGCGACGCGCAGCAGGCGCTCGAACTGCGCCGCCTGACCGACCCGCAGGACGTCCCGGTCAATGCCCGGCTGGCCGACCTGTACGGGCAACTCGGCCTGCCCGCGCTGGCCGCCGAGGCCCGCGCGGCGAGCCGCCGGTCATGACGCGCTGGCTCGTCCTGCTGCTGCTCGCCTGCTGGCTGCCCGGCCACGCGGCCACGCTGCGCATCGCGCTGCAGCTGGAGCCGCCGCTGCTGGACCCGACCGTGGGTGCGGCCGCACCCATCGGCGAGGTGGTCTACGGCAATGTGTTCGAAGGCCTGGTGAGCCTGGCCGAGGACGGCAGCGCCCAACCACGCCTGGCCGAACGCTGGGACATCGCGCCCGACGGCCTCAGCCTGCGCTTCACGCTGCGCGCGGGCGTGCGCTTTCACGACGGCACGCCCTTCGACGCGGCGGTCGCCCGTTTCGCGCTGGAGCGTGCCCGCGCCGAGGGTTCCAGCAACCCGCAGCGCAGCCTGCTCGCGGCCATCAGCAGCATCGACGCGCCGGATGCGCACACCCTCGTGCTGCGCCTGAAGCGCCGCGATGGGGGCCTGCTGCAGAGCCTGGGCAGCGCTGCCTTCGTCATGGTCGCGCCCGGCAGCGTGGGCACCAACCCCACCGCGCCCAACGGCACCGGCCCCTGGCGCTTCGTCGACTGGCAGCGTGGCAACCGCATCGAGCTCGCGCGCTTTGACGGCTACTGGGGCGACAAGGCCCGGCTGGACGGCCTGCGCTACCGCTTCATCGCCGACCCCTCGGCCGCCTATGCCGCCGTGATGGCCGGTGATGTGGACCTGTTCGCCAACTTCCCCGCACCCGAGCATCTGGCGCAGATCCGCGCCGACCGGCGCTTCACGCTACAGGTGGGCCTGAGCGAAGGCGAGACCCTGCTGTCCATCAACCACCGCCGCGCGCCGCTGGACCAGCTCGCGGTGCGCCGCGCCATCGCCGCCGCCATCGACCGCCAGGCCCTGATCGACGGCGCCATGTTCGGCTACGGCCAGCCCATCGGCAGCCACTTTTCGCCGCGGCATGCGGCCTATGTCGACCTGACCGGCCAGAGCCCGCACGACCCCGCCCGCGCCCGCGCGCTGCTGGCCGAGGCCCGCTGGCCGGCCGACCGCGTGCTCAGCCTCAAGCTGCCGCCCACGGCCTATGCGCGGCGCGGTGGCGAGATCCTCGCGGCGCAGCTCGCCGCGGTGGGCATCCGCACCCGCATCGAAAACCTGGAGTGGGCCCAGTGGCTGGACCAGGTCTTCGTGCGGCACGACTTCGACCTCACCGTCATCGTGCATGCCGAGCCGCTGGACTACGGCATCTACGGCCGCGACGACTACTACTTCGGCTACCGCAGCGAGCGCGTGAAAGCCCTGCTGCGCCAGCTCGACGACCAGACCGACGACACCGAGCGCCGCGCCACGCTGCAGGCCCTGCAGCGCCAGTTGAGCGACGACGCGGTCAACGGCTTCCTGTTCCAGTACCCACGGCTGCTCGTCACCCGCGCCGGGCTCAGCGGTGTGCGGGCCAACGCCGTGGGCAGCCTGGAACTCGCCGGGGCGACGCTGCCCGACGCGCAGGCGGGCGCGGCGGGCGACCAGGGGGCAGCGCCACGCGCGCTGGCCTGGGCCGCAGCGGGCCTGCTCGGCCTGGGGCTGGCCTGGCTGCTGCGCCGCGCCGACCCGCGCTGGCTGCTGGCGCGCGCCGCCTCACTCGCCTTGACGCTGGTGGCAGCCAGCGTGCTCGTCTTCGCCCTGGTGCAGGTCGCGCCCGGCGACCCCGCGCGTCACGTACTTGGCATCCAGGCCGACGAGCAGGCGGTCGCCGCCCTGCGCGCCCAGTTGGGGCTCGACGACCCGGCCCCCACCCGTTACGTCCGTTGGGTGGCCGCGCTGCTGCAGGGCGACCTGGGGCAAAGCCTGACCTACCGCCTGCCGGTGCGCGAGCTGCTGGCCGAGCGGCTGCCGGTCACGCTGCCGCTGGCCGCCCTCGCGCTGCTCACCGCGATCGCCCTGGCCGTGCCCGCCGCGCTGTGGGCCGCGCGCCGGCCCGGCGGTGCGGCGGACCGCGCCGTCAGCGCCGCCAGCCAGCTCGGCGTGTCGGTGCCGGACTTCTGGCTCGGCGTGATGGGCGCCTGGCTCTTTGCGGTGGTACTGCGCTGGGTGCCGGCGGGCGGATTCCCGGGCTGGGACGCAGGCCTGGCGGCGGGCCTGCAGTCGCTGGCCCTGCCGGCGCTGGCGCTGGCGCTGCCGCAGGCCGCCATCCTGACGCGGGTGCTGAGCAGCGCCTTGGCGGAGCTGGCGCCTGCCGAGTTCCTGCGCACCGCACGCGCCAAGGGCGCGAGCCGCTGGCGCACGTTGTGGCGCCACGCGCTGCCCAACGTCGCCACGCCGGTGCTCACGCTGCTGGGCCTGCAAACGGCCTACCTGCTCGCCGGCTCGGTCATCGTGGAGAACGTGTTCTTCCTGCCCGGTGTGGGGCGGCTGCTCTTCCAGGGCGTGACCGCGCACGACATCGTGCTGGTGCAAAGCCTGGTGCTGGTGCTGGTGGCGCTCGGCGTGGCGATTTCTGCTTCGGTCGAGCTGGCGGCGCGCGCAGCCGACCCGCGGCTGCGCCGGCGCGGAGGTGGCGCATGAATCGCCGCCTTCTCGCTGGAGCCCTGCTGGCCGGAGCCTTCGCCACGCTGGCCCTGCTGTCGCTGGTGTGGACGCCCGCGCCGCTGGAGCAGCTCGACATCGCCGCGCGGCTGCAGGCCCCGAGTGCGGCGCACTGGCTGGGCACCGACCACCTCGGCCGCGATGTGCTCTCGCTGCTGATGCGCGGCGCAGCCACCTCGCTCGGCGTGGCATCGCTGGCGGTGGCCCTCGGGGCGCTGGTTGGCGTGCCGCTGGGGCTGTGGGCCGCCGCGCGGGCCGGCTGGCTGGACGAACTGCTGATGCGCGGCAACGACATCGTGTTCGCCTTCCCGCCGCTGCTGCTGGCCGTGCTGCTGACCACCGCGCTGGGCCCCGGCGCCGTGAGCGCCATCCTGGCGGTGGGCGTGTTCAACATCCCGGTGTTCGCGCGGGTGGCGCGGGGCCTGGCCCTGCCGTTGTGGCAGCGCGAGTTCGTGCTCGCCGCGCGCATGGCGGGCAAGGGGCGCGGCCGCATCTCGCGCGAGCACGTGCTGCCCAACGTGGCGGGCGGGCTGGTCGTGCAGCTGAGCCTGCAGCTGTCGCTGGCGCTGCTGGCCGAGACCGGTTTGTCCTACATCGGCCTGGGCACGCAGCCACCGCAACCCAGCTGGGGGCGCATGCTGGCCGACGCCCAGACCCTCACGGCCCTGTCGCCCACGCTGGCCCTGTTCCCCGGCCTGGCGGTGGCGCTGGCCGTGCTGGCCTTTCACCTGCTGGCCGACGGCCTGCGCGAGCGGTTCGACCCGCACGGGGAGGTGCGATGAGCGCCCGGCTGCAACTGCAGGACCTGCGGGTCACGCTGGCCGGCGAGCCCCGGCTGCACGGGCTGGACATGAGCCTGGCGCCCGGCGAAGTGCTCGGCCTCGTCGGCGAATCGGGCTCGGGCAAGTCGCTCACGGCACTGGCCATCGCCGGCCTGCTGCCGGGCCAGGCCACCACGACGGGCCGGGTGCTGCTGGACGGCGAAGACCTGCTGGCCCTGCCCGAAGCGGCGATGGACGCCCGCCGGGGTGCCGCCATCGGGCTGGTCTTCCAGGAGCCGATGCAGGCGCTCAACCCCTTGATGACCCTGGGTGCGCAGGTGGCCGAGGCGCTGCGCCTGCATCGGCCGCTGTCACGCCATGAAGCGGCGCGGGAGGCCGAGGCCGCGCTGACGCGCGTGGGGCTGGCCGGGCTGGGCGGCCGCCACCCGCACGAACTCTCGGGCGGCCAGCGCCAGCGCGGGGTCATCGCCATCGCGATGGCCCTGCGGCCACGCCTGCTGATCGCCGACGAGCCCACCACCGCGCTCGACGCCGCCGCCCAGGCCCAGGTGCTGGCGCTGCTGCGCGAGTTGGTGCGCGAACAGGGCAGCGCCCTGCTGCTGATCAGCCACGACCTGCCCCTGGTGGCCAGCGTGGCCGACCGCATCGCGGTGCTGCGGCACGGCCGCCTGGTGGAACAGGGCCCGGCGCGCGCACTGCTGCAGTCGCCCCAGCAGCCCGAGACGGCCGCGCTGATCGCCGACTCGGCCCTGCCGGCCCGGCCGCCGGTGCCGGCCCCCGACCTCTCGGCGCCGCTGCTGGCCGCCACGGGGCTGGTGCGCGAGGTGCGCCATGGCGGCGGCCTGCTGGTGCGGCCGGTGGTGAAGCGGCTTCTGGATGGCGTGTCGCTGCAGGTGGCGCCCGGCGAGCGGGTCGGCCTGGTGGGCGCCTCGGGCAGCGGCAAGAGCACGCTGCTGCGCGCCTTGCTGGCGCTGGAGCCGCTGCAGGCGGGCGAGGTGCAGCTGCAGGGCCGGCGCTTCACCGGCGCCGAGCGTGAGTTGCGCCGCCAGATGCAGATCGTCTTCCAGGACCCGGCCGCGAGCCTGGACCCGCGCTGGCGTGCCTGGGAACTGGTGGCCGAGCCCCTCGCGCTGCGCGACCCCGTGCCCGACCGCGCGCTGCAGCGGCGCCTGGCCTGCGACTGGCTCGACCGGGTCGGCCTCGGCGCGGCCGTGGCCGACCGTTTCCCGCATCAGTTCAGCGGCGGCCAGCGCCAACGCCTGGCGATCGCACGGGCGCTGATCCTGGAGCCCGCGCTGCTGGTGCTGGACGAGGCCGTCTCTGCCCTGGACGTCAGCGTACGCGGCCAGGTGCTGGCCTTGATCGACACGCTGTGCCGCGAGCATGGCACGGCGCTGCTCTTCGTCACCCACGACCTGGGCGTGGTGCGCGCAGCGACCGACCGGCTCTACGTGCTGGACGCGGGCCGCATCATCGAGAGCGGCCCCACGGCCGAGGTGTTCGCCCAGCCACGGCAAGCGGCCACCCGGGCGCTGCTGGCCGCCACGCCCGACCTGGCCACGCTGCTGGGCTGATCAGCCGCCGCGCGCGGCCTCGTGCACTGCGCGGGCCAGTGCGCGAGCCAGGCAATCGGCAGCGGCTGAGCCGAGGCGGCCGAGCTGCACCGCCCGCGCCCGGCCGTCGCCCAGGCCCTGCGCGCCCGAGGCCAGCGCGAAGACGGTGTCGCCGTCGAATGGCGTGTGGGCGGGCCGCACTGCGCGGGCGATGCCGTCCTGGGCCATCATGGCCAGGCGTTTGCACTCGGCGGTGCTGAGGTCGGCATTGCAGGCGACCACCGCCAACGTCGTGTTCACACCCGGCTGCAGCCGGCCCAGGTCGGCCAGGCGCGAGGCCTCGGGCAGCGGGTCGACCACCGGCGCGTGCCCCTGCGGCCGGTGCCCTCCGAACTCGCCGTCGATCTCGAAGGGCCAGGCCCAGAAGGTGTGGCCGTCGGGCATGTAGACCGAGCCGATGGGGTTGGCGGCCACCAGGGCGCCCACCACCAGGCCGTCGCCCAGGTCCAGTGACGCCGAGCCCAGGCCCCCGGGCAGGTGGCCGGCCATCGCGCCGCGCCCGGCGCCCACGCGCCCGAGCGCGAACTCGCGGGCCGCCGCAGCCACCGCCTCAATGCCCCAGCGGCGGTAGGGCGGCTCCAGGCCCCAGGCCCTGTCGCCCCCATTGCCCAGGTCATGCAGCACCGCCGCCGGCACCACGGGGATCGCCGGCGAACCGGGCTTGAGCGCCAGGCCCTGGCCCTGCGCCGACAAAGCCGCCACCACGCCATCGGCGACCGCCAGGCCGAACACCGAGCCTCCCGCCAGCGCGATGGCATGCACGCGGCCGACCAGGTTCTCGGGCGCCAGGGCTTCGGTCTCGCGCGTGCCGGGGCCGCCGCCACGCACGTCCACCGCGGCGGCCCAGAAGCCATCGGTGCGCAGCACGGTGGCGCCGGAGCGCACGGTGTCGTCGGTCACGTGGCCGACCAAGAGGCCGGGCACGTCGGTGATCAGGTTCAGCAGGCCGGGTCGGGGCAAGGGCGTCATGGAACAGCAGTCAGGCGCGCCACGAAGGCCGCGACATCGGCCGCCGAGCGCGCCGGAATCTCGCGCTGCGGCAGGTGGCCAATGCCGGGGTAGACGATCAGCTCGGCCCCCGCGATCGCCGCGGCGAAGCGGCGCGAATGCTCCAGCGGCAGGATGGGGTCGAGTTCCCCGTGCAGCACCAGCGTGGGCAACTGCAGGCCGGCGAGGCGTTCAGCGGTGACCGGGGCTTGCGCGCCCGGGGCGACGGACATCAGGATGGGACGGTGGCCAGGATAGCGCTGGTACAGCGCCCAGCGGTCAACGACCTCGTCGGTGATGAGGGCCGGGTCGCCCACCTGCGCGCGCAAGGCCTGGCGGATGAGCGGCCGGTTGTCGATGCGCTCCAGCAGCACGCGGCCCCAGGGGTGGGCGAGGATGCGAAACGCCAGGGACGGCGTGGTGGCCGGCATCGGCCAGCCGGCGGCGTCCACCAGCACCAGGCCGCGCAGGGCCTGCGGCGCCAGCAGGGCCGCCTGCCAGGCCACGCCGCCGCCCATCGAGTTGCCGGCCAGCACGAAGCGCGGCAGCTTCAGGGCCTCGGCCAGGCGCAACACGAGCCGGGCCTGCGCCTCACGGTCAATCTGCGTGCCGGCCGGCGCGGCGGTCAGGCCATGGCCCGGCAGGTCCAGGCTGATGACGCGGTGGCCCGCACGCAAGGCGGCGGCCCAGCCTTCCCACGTCGAGTAGGCATCGCCATAGCCGTGCAGCAGCACCAGCACCGGCGCGTCGGCCGGGCCTTCGTCACGGTAGTGCACCCGCAGGCCATCGCCGAGGTCCAGCCAGTGGTCTTGCGGGCTCTGGAAGCGGGCCTCCAGTTCGGCGGCGGGCAGATCAGGCGCGCGCAGCCACAGGAAGGCCGCCAAGGCCGTGGCGGCGATGAGCAGCAGCAGGATGACGATGGGCATGACGACGAACTTCAACAGCACGGGGTTCTCCAGGCAAGGGCCGGGAGCCTAGGCGGCACCGACCGCCGTGCCAAGCGCGCAAAACGAGTTTGCTTGCTCGCGCCGGCCGCGGCCGGCTCAGGCCGACACGCCCTGCTTGATCTCCCCCAGTGCCAGCTGCAGCACGCGGGCATCGCTGCTGGCGCGGTGACGGGTCAGGCGCTGGCGCTGGCGCACGGTGTCGACCACGCCGCGCCAGCGGGGCGCCTCCGCCTCGGTCAGGAGCTTGCGCAGGTCATCGAGCTTGAAGCGCTGCGGCAGCCCGGCGGCGTCGAACAGGCGTGCCAGCCACGGATAGTCCTGGCCCCAACCGTCGCAATAGACCGTCTGGCCACCGAGGCGGGCGTTGAGTTGCTCGGCCATCCAGCGCGCCGGCCGGCCGTGGCGCCGCAGCAGCTCGCGGGTGATGCCGTGCAGCGCCTCCGCACTGGCGTCCCAGTGCTGCCAGTCAGGCTCGGGCAGCACGAGGCCGCAGAACAGCGCGCCATTGGCACCGCAGTAGCCCACTTCGATGGGATAGCTGCCCCGGCCGAAGCCCGAGGCCTCGATGTCCAGGATGGCGGGCAGTTGCATGCTGCGCAGTATGTCGCGCCCGGATGCGCCTGTTACACAGGGTTGTCGATCACCTGCTCACGCTCGAACAACAGCAGCGCCGCGCGGCCGACCTGCCGGGTGTCCCACCAGGCATAGGCGCCCACGCCGGCCGCGCCCACCACGGGCACCCAACGAGACAGCATGCGGCTGGCCGCCTGCTGGCCCAGGTGCAGGCCCACCGCCCCGGCCACGCGCTGCAGCAGGGCCTGCGCCGCCGGACGCACGATGACGCGCTCGCCCACCCGCACCGACAGATCGCGCAGCGCCTGCGCCGCGGTGTGGCGGAACAGGCACCACAGCATCTGCGCCGGGCCGAGATCGGCGCTGCGGCCGTAGAGCGCGGCGATGTCGGCCACCAACTGCCGCTGGATGTGCCACACCGCCAGCATCTCGGGCGCGATGGTGGCCCAGCCCAGGGGGCCCGGCGGCAAGGCCAGCGTGCCGGCCGCGAGCGCCGCCTTGGTGGCGGCGGCGTCGATGGCGCGCGCGGCTGCATCCGCCGGCCGTGCGCTGGGCACGCAGCCCGGCTCCGGCGGCTGGCTCACCAACGCCAGCACCCGCTCTCCCATGCCCGTCTCGGCCTTCATGAACTGCTCCAGGTCAACGAACCGGATTTGACTGTCGCACAGCCGGTGCGATGCCGCGCAAGCGCGGGTTTCAAGCCGCCACTGGCATGAGCGAACATCGGGCCCTTGCCCCAGGAGCCCTACCGATGCAGACCCTCCCCTGGCGCGGCGTCTTTCCCGCCGTCACCACCAAGTTCCATGCCGACGAAAGCCTCGACCTCGATGGCACGGCGCGCCACATTGATTTCCAGATCCGCAACGGCATCCACGGCGTGGTGTGCTGTGGCTCCCTGGGCGAAGCCAGCACGCTGACGCTGGAAGAAAAGCTCGCCGTCGCCCGCTGCGCGCTGGACGCCTCGGCCAGCCGGGTGCCGGTGCTGGCCACCGTGTCGGAGACGAGCACGCGCGAGGCGCTGCGCTTCATCGACGGCGCCAATGCGCTGGGCGTGGCGGGCTACATGGTCATGCCCTCGGTCATCTACGTGGCCGATGCCCGCGAGGCCATGGCCAATGTGCGAGCCTTCGCGGGCGCGGCACAGCGACCGCTGATGGTCTACAACAACCCGGTGGCCTACCGGGTGGACCTCAAGCCCGAACACTTCGCCGAACTGGCCGACTGCGAATTTGTTGCCGCCATCAAGGAAAGCAGCGGCGACGTGACCCGCATCACCGACCTGCGCAACCTGCTGGCCGACCGCTACCGACTCTTCATGGGCGTGGACGACCTGGCTTTCGAAGGCCTCGCCCTGGGCTGCGACGGGCTGCTGGCCGGCGTGGGCTGCGCCTTCCCGCGCGAGACGGTGACGATGTTCGATCTCATGCAGGCGGGCCGCTGGGAAGAGGCCCGGGCCTTGTACCGCTGGATGACCCCGCTGCTGCACCTGGATGTGTCGACCAAGCTGGTGCAGAACCTCAAGCTCATCGACCTCCTCGTGGGTGTGGGCAGCGAGCACATGCGCCGCCCGCGGCTGCCGCTGGTGGGCGCCGAGCGCGAGCGCGTGACCGCCCTGGTGCAGGCCGCGCTGGCCACGCGCCCCGCGTACTGCCAGTCGCAGCCCTGAGCCGGCCATGACGCACCGCATCGCCCTCATCGACTCCCATACCGGCGGCGAGCCCACGCGCGTCGTCATCGGCGGCTTCCCCGACCTGGGCGACGGCTCCATGGCCGAGCGCCGTGACCGGCTGGCCCGCGAGCATGACCGCTGGCGCCGCGCCACGCTGCTGGAGCCCCGCGGCAGCGAAGTGCTGGTGGGCGCGCTGCTGTGCGCGCCGCAGAACCCCGCGCACACGGCCGGCGTGATCTTCTTCAACAACACCGGCTACCTCGGCATGTGCGGCCACGGCACCATCGGCCTGATCGCCACCCTCGCCCACCTCGGCCGCATCGAGCCGGGCGCGCACATCATCGAGACGCCGGTGGGCGACGTGACGGCCACGCTGCACGAAGACGGCCGGGTCAGCGTGCGCAACGTGCCCGCCTACCGGCTGGCCCACGGCGTGCGGGTGACGATGCCGACGGGCCAGGTCGTCACGGGCGACATCGCCTGGGGTGGCAACTGGTTCTTCCTGTGCGCCGACCATGGCCAGGCCGTGACGCCTGACCGCGTCAATGAGCTGACCACCTATGCCGACCAGCTCGGCCAGGCCCTGCACGCCCAGGGGTTCCGCGGTGCGGAGGGCGCCGTCATCGACCACATCGAGCTGTTCGCCGACGCCGATGCGGCGCTGGCCGATTCGCGCAGCTTCGTGCTGTGCCCCGGCGGCCAGTACGACCGCTCCCCCTGCGGCACCGGCACCAGCGCCAAGCTGGCCTGCCTGGCCGCTGCGGGCAAGTTGGCGCCCGGCCAGGTGTGGCGCCAGGCCAGCGTCATCGGCAGCGTGTTCGAGGGCTGGTACGAGCCGGGCCAAGACGCCATCGTGCCGACCATCCGCGGCCAGGCCTTCATCAGCGCGGAGGCCACGCTGCTGATCACGCCAGATGACCCGTTCGGCTGGGGCCTGCCGACCCTGTGAGCCTGCGTCATGCATCGCGCCTATCGGTCTCATTGACAACTTGAGACGCCTGCCCGCGGCCAGCGGCGGCACACTCGGCGGCAGGCCCGCTCTCTTGCTGTGTGCATGCCGTCCGCGTCTGCCTTCACCTTCGAGCCGCCCGCGGTCTTGCGGGACCTGCTGGCGCGTGCCGACGTGGGTTTCGACGGCGAACGGCCCTGGGACATGCGGGTGCGCAACAGCCGCCTGTACCGGCGGCTGCTGACGCAATGGTCGCTCGGCGCCGGCGAGGCCTATGTGGAAGGTGACTGGGACTGCGAACGGCTGGACATGCTCTTCGAGCGCCTGCTGCGCGCCGAGCTCGACCGGACCGCCCCCGCCATCGCCCGGCTGCAGTTGCTGGCAGAGAGCCTGCGCCAGCGTCTGTTCAACCGGCAGAGCGTGGCGCGGGCCCACCAGGTGGGTGAGCGGCACTACGACGTGGGCAACGACGTGTTCGAGGCCATGCTGGACTCGCGCATGATCTATTCCTGTGCCTATTGGGCCCAGGCGCAAGACCTGGAGCAGGCCCAGGCCCACAAGCTCGACATGATCTGCCGCAAGCTCGAACTGCAGTCCGGCGAGACGCTGCTGGACATCGGCTGCGGCTGGGGCGGTCTCGCGCGCTTTGCGGCCGAACGGTTCGGCGTGACCGTGACCGGCGTGACCATCAGCCAAGAGCAGCTTGCGCTGGCGCGCGAGCGATGCGCCGGGCTGCCTGTCACGCTGCTGCTGCAGGACTACCGGTCCCTCACCGGGCGCTTCGACAAGATCGTGTCGGTGGGCATGTTCGAGCACGTCGGGCTGAAGAACTATGGCGTGTACTTCGACACGGCTCGCCGGCTGCTCGCGCCCGACGGGCTCTTCCTGCTGCACAGCATCGGCGTGGACCGCCGCGCGCCGCACACCGACCCGTGGATCGAGCGCTACATCTTCCCCAACGGCAAGCTGCCGTCGCCCGGCGAGCTCAGCGATGCGCTGGAGGGCCGCTTCATCATTGAAGACTGGCACAACTTCGGCCCTGACTACGACCGCACGCTGATGTGCTGGGCAGAGCGCTTCGAGGCTGCCTGGCCGCGACTGGCAGTGCGCTACGACGAAGCCTTCCGGCGCATGTTCCACTACTACCTGCTGAGCTGCGCGGGTTTCTTCCGCTCTCGCCAGGGACAGCTCTGGCAACTGGTGCTGAGCCTGCCGCAGCGCCGCAGCATCTATCGCTCGGTGCGGCCCGGCGCCCCGGCCTGATCAGAGCGCGACCGTGCGGCCCACGAAGAGGATGGGCCCGGTCGGGCGACCCAGCGGCGAGCCGGCCTCAGGCTCCAGCGTGATCTCGAACAGCTGCTGCGCACCGACGCCCGGCAGACGCGCCACCGGCATCTGCACCACCTCGCCCGGCTTGACCAGGCCCAGCGAGGTCGGGCCGGCGGCGCCTTGCGGCTTGGTCCAGAACTGCAGCGAGCGGCCCGGCGGCACGGGCGGCGTGTCGCCGACCGGCACGAGGCGCAACGCGCCGCCGGCCTGCAACTCCACCACCCAGCCGGCGGCGCGTTTCTCGTCGGGGCTCTCCAGCACGGCCACATAGCGTGCGCCTTCGGTCGGCGCCGGCGGTGCAGGCGCCACCAGGCGCAACGCGAGGACCAGCGACGCCGCCACGCCCACGGCGCTCAGCCCTTGCCAGAAGCGCAGGCCCTGCCACCACGGCGTGCGCGCGACAGGCGCACGGCCCGGCAAGGTCTGCCAGTCGAGCCCGGCGGCGATGCGCGACCACAGGGCCGGCGCGGGGTCGGCCGCCGGGGTGCGGGCGGTCAGCGCGAGCAGTCGGTCCTGCCAGGCGTAGATAGCTGCGCGCAACGCGGCGTCGCCCGGCAAAGCCGCGGCCACCGCCGCGTGGTCGTCCGGCGGCAAGGTGCCCAGGACGTATTCGCCCGCGGCGGCATCACGTTCGGCAGGGTCGCGCAGGTCGATCATGCGAGGCAGTCCTTCAGGCTGGCCAGGCTGCGCCGGATCCAGGACTTGACGGTGCCCAACGGCGTGGCCAGGCGCTCGGCGATCTGCTCGTGGGTGTAGCCGTCGACAAAGGCATGCACGACGCAGGCGCGCCGGGCTTCATCCAGGCGCTGCAGGCAGCGTTCCAGGCTGTCCGTGTCGAGGTCGCGGTCGGCGTCGGTCGCCTCGCTGGCCTGCTGGGCATCCGACAAGGCCGCCAGCTCGGGGGTGTCAACCAGCTGCAGCCGCCCGGGGTCGCGCACTGCCTTGAGCGCGGCATGGCGTACGACGGTGTAGATCCAGCCCCGCGCCGAGCCCAGCGAGGGCTCGAAGCTGTCGGCGCGCGACCAGATCTGCAAAAAGGCGTCATGCAGCACATCCTCGGCGACGGCCCGGTCTCGCACGATGCGCAGCGCCACGCCCAGCAACCAGCGCCCCTCGTGCTCGTAGAGCGCACGCAGGGCGAAGCGCTCGCCCCGCGCGCAAGCGAGCAGGGCGGCTTCATGGTCGAAGGGTGGGCGGGAGCTGGGCAAGGCGGGCGGCTGAAGTCCGCGCCGAGTCTAGGTGCAATGCTCAGGCCGGCTTCCAGAAGATGTAGTCGGCCTGGTACTTGACCACTTCCTTGCGGCCGGCACCGGCGGCGTCGCACGGCAGTGCGGGTGCCACGCCGCCCACAGTGGCCACGCGCTGCACGAAGCTCACGCCAGTCATCGCGCCGTTGCCGGTGGCGGGGTTGGCCCGCACCAGTTGCAGCGGGATGCTGCCCGGCTTGGCCGGGGCCACCGCCACCTGGGTGCCGGTGATGCGCGAGCCGTCGTTGGACGCCCAGGTGGCCGGCGGGCCGAAGTAGGTGCCGAGCTTCTTGCCGTCGCGGCCGTTCAGGTCGGCACGCGGGCCGACGAAGGCCCATTCGAAGGCCATGGCATCGCCGGCCTTGGCGCGGCACTCGTAGGTGATCTCACCCACGCCCACGGTCTCCAGCACCACGCGGTGGCCGGCGGGCACCTTGACGGTGTCGGGCAGGCTGTCCTGGCTGAACACCGGGGCGGGGGCCATGCCGGCGCAGGCGCCCAGCAGGGTCACGGCCGCAACGGCAGCCAGTCGGGTCGCTACGGAAAGGGTCTTGTGCATCAGATATCTCCGGTTGAAGTGGGGTTGGAGCCTCGGCGACGCCGCAGCTCTCCCTTGCACTAGCCACCAGGCCGGGGTTTGGATGCAGAGGGATGCAAAAAAAGTTGTCGGACGGCTCGGCGCAAGGCCTGGGGGATGTCACGCACAAGGCGGGCCCGAGGCTGCCGGGACAATCGCCGCCCCATGAACCGACCTCAACAACGACTCGCCGGCATCCCCGAAGGCTCTGCCGTGCTGTTCACCATCCAGGTGTTTGCGACCCTGGGTTTCGCGGTGCTTCAGTCCACGCTGGTGCTGTACGCCACGCGCCGGCTGGGGTTTGCCAGCGAGCAGGCCGCGCTGATGATGGGCCTCTTTGGCGCCTTCAACTACGGGCTGCACCTGTTCGGCGGCTACCTGGGCGGGCGCTTCCTGAGCAACCGCAATCTCTTCGTGGGCGGCATGGTGCTGCAGGTGCTGGGCTGCGGCGCGATTGCCGGCGGCTCGCTCGCCGGGCTGTATTGGGGGTTGGCCCTGTTCCTGACCGGCAGCGGCCTGAACGTGACGTGCGTCAACATGATGCTCACCCAGCGCTTCGCGCCCGAAGACGACCGGCGCGAGGCGGCCTTCCTGTGGAACTACGCGGGCATGAACGTCGGCTTCTTCGTGGGCTTTACGGTCGCCGGCCACTACCAGCTGGGTGAGGCCTACAGCACCATCTTCTGGTTCGCGACCCTGGGCAATGCCGGCGCCATCGTGGTGGCGCTGCTGTTCTGGCGGACGCTGGCCGACCGGGACACGCCACTGTCGCAGCGCCAGGGGCGCGACTTCTGGGCCCGCTTCGCCGTCGGCGTGGCGGTGCTGGTGGGCCTGGTGCCGCTGCTGGCCTGGCTGTTGCAGCACCCGGGTGACACCGCCATCGGCCTGAAGGCCCTGTGCTACGCGGTGGGTGTGGCGCTGCTGGTGCTGACGCTGCGCCACCCGGTGCTGGCGGAGAAGCGCCGCATGCAGGCCTATCTGGTGCTGGCGCTGGGCTCGCTGGTGTTCTGGTCGCTCTACCAGATGGCACCCAACGGGCTGCAGATGTACGCGGTGGGCAATGTCTGGATGAACGTCTGGGGCGTGCCGGTCGCGCCGCAGTGGGTGCAGAACATCAACACGGTGGTCATCGTCATCGGCGGGCCGCTGCTGGCGGCGCTGTTTGCACGCTGGCGCCGCCGTGGCTGGCCGGTGGACATCCCGATGCAGTTCTCGGGCGCGCTGCTGCTGATGGGCCTCGGGTTTCTCGCGCTGCCGCTGGGCATTCACCTGGCCGACCCGGCCACCGGCCGCGCCGACTTCGCCTGGCTCTTCCTGAGCTACGTGCTGCAGGGCGTGGGCGAGCTGCTGATCTCGCCGGTGGGCTACGCCATGATCGGCCGGCTCGCGCCGCGGCAGTACCAGGGCGTGATGATGGGCAGCTGGATGCTCGTCACCGGACTGGCGTCGCTTTACGCGGGCGACTTCTCCGGCATGGTCACCCAGCCGGTGGATGGCGCAGCCCTGTCCACCAACCCCCTGTACGCGACGCTCTTCACCCAGCTGGCAGTGGGCTGCCTGCTGACGGGCGCGGTGATGTGGGGCCTGCGCCCCTGGCTGCGCCGACTGATCGGCTGATGCCCCGGCTTCCCGAAATGTTTGCGCTACCACACAATGGTAGCCACAACAATTTCGGAGACGCCGTTGAACATCCTCTTCCTGCCCAGGCGCTGGGCTGCGCTCGCGGCCGCCCTGGCCTTGCTGCCGGGCGCCCACGCGGCGCCTCCGGCCCCCGCCGCTGACGCCGAGGTCCAGGCCCGCGCCCTGGTCTCGCAGCTGACACTCGACGAGAAGCTCGAACAGCTGCTCAACGGCGCTCCGGCCATCCCGCGCCTGGGCGTGCCGGCCTACAACTGGTGGACGGAGTCCCTGCACGGCGCCTTTGGGCCCGGGCCCACGACCAACTTCCCCCAACCCATCGGTCTGGCGGCCACCTTCCATCCCGGCCTGCTGCAGGAGGTGGCCGCCGCCATCAGCACCGAGGTGCGTGCGGTCCATGCGCTGGGCCGCGGCAAGCCCAACGCCAGCCGCATCGGCGGCGCGCTGAACACCTGGTCGCCCAACATCAACATCTTTCGCGACCCGCGCTGGGGCCGCGGCCAGGAGACCTACGGCGAAGACCCCTTCCTGACCGCCGCCCTGGCCAAGGCCTACGTCCGCGGCATGCAAGGCCCCGATGCCGCCCGCCCGGACGTGATCGCCACGCCCAAGCACTTCGCGGTGCACAGCGGGCCCGAGTCCACACGCCATTCGGTGAACGTCTGGGTCTCGGCGCAGGACCTGGAGGACACCTACCTGCCCGCCTTCCGCGCCGCCCTGGTGGACGCGCGAGCCGGCTCGGTGATGTGCGCCTACAACCGCCTCAATGGCGAACCGGCCTGCGCGAGCCACAGCCTGCTGGTGAAGACGCTGCGCCAGGACTGGGGCTTCTCGGGCTATGTCGTGTCGGACTGCGATGCCGTCGTCGACATCAGCCGCCATCACCGCTACGCCATCGACGACGCCGCCGGCGCCGCAGCTGCACTCAAGGCCGGCATGGACAACGAATGCAACGGCGCCACCCTCTCCCACACACCGGGCCTGGGTGAGCGCTACAGGCAGGCACTGGCGCGCGGCTTGATCCGCCAGGCCGACATCGACACCGCCCTGGTGCGCCTGTTCTCGGCCCGCCTGCGCAACGGCGACCTGCCCGGCCTGGGCGAGCGGCGCTTTCCGTCGCCCGACACGATCAACGCCGCCGGACAGCGTGCGCTGGCCCTGCGCGCGGCGGTGGAGAGCCTCGTGCTGCTGAAGAACGACGGCACGCTGCCGCTGCGCGCGGACCGCCGCATCGCGGTGGTCGGGCCACTGGCGGATGCCCGCCGCGTGATGCGCGGCAACTACTCGTCGGGGCAGACGGGGCCGACGCTCACCGTCGCTGAGGCCTTGCGTGCGCAGTTCTCGCCGGCGCAGGTGGTGCTGGTGCCTTTCGGCCCGTCCATCACGGATGGCGACCCGGTGCCCGCCAGCGCCTTCACGACGCCTGACGGCCGGCCCGGCCTGCGCGCCCGCTACTTCAATCTCGACACCGGTTCACCCCGGCAGGCCGGGCAGCGCCGCTACCAGGCCCGGCCCTTCGGCGAGCACGATGTGGCGCCCATGGCGTCGCAGCCGCAAGCCTTCGCGCAGGCTGGCGACCTGCCTCGCACGGTCTGGACCGGCTTCTTCACCGCGCCCGAGACCGGCCACTATCGCCTCGGCCTGGCGGGCCTGGCGGGCGAGCTGACGGTCGATGGCCGCAGGGTCACGCTCGCCAGCCGCGCCACCCGATGGGCCGAGCCGGTCACGCTGGTGACGGTCGATCTGAAGCGCGGCCAACGCCACGCGCTGCGCCTGGTGGCTGACGCCGGTGTGGGCGCACCGCCGGCCATGCTCTGGCATCGCGTGTCGCGCCAGCCCCTGGACGAATTGCGCCGGGCCGCGGCGGAGGTGGACGTCGTCGTGGCCGTGGTGGGGTTGACCTCCGACCTGGAGGGCGAAGAAATGCCCGTGAAGATCGACGGCTTTGAGGGCGGGGACCGCACGCGGCTGGACCTGCCGGCCGACCAGCGTCGCTATCTGCAGGCGGTGGCGGCGCTGGGCAAGCCGGTGGTCGTCGTCAACCTCAGCGGCAGCGCCGTCGACCTGCGCTGGGCGCGGGACCACGCTGCGGCCATCCTGCAAGCCTGGTACCCCGGCGAGGGGGGTGGCACGGCCATCGCCCAGGTGCTGGCCGGTGCGGCCAATCCCGCGGGCCGCCTGCCGGTGACCTTCTACCGCAGCACCGACGACCTGCCGCCGTTCGACGACTACCGCATGGCGGGCCGCACCTACCGCTTCTTCTCCGGCGAGGTGGTCTACCCCTTCGGCCACGGTCTGAGCTACTCGACCTTCCGCTATGAGCCCGTGACGGTCGACGTGCAGGAAGGCTCCCAGACCACCGGCGTGACGGTGCGCACGGCCATCACCAACACCAGCGCGCGCGATGGTGACGAGGTGGCGCAGCTCTACCTCACGCCCCCGGCCTTCGAGGGCGCCCCGCGCCTGGCGCTGCGCGGGGTGCAGCGCGTGCACCTGCGGGCCGGCGAGCGGCGTGAGATCAGCTACCACCTGGACGCGCGCGACCTGAGCTTTGTCGACCGTGACGGCATTCGCCAGGTCATGCCGGGAGCCTACCGGCTGCATGTCGGCGGCGGGCAACCCGCCACCGGCGCCGCGGGCGCGCAGGCCGACTTCTCGCTAGGCCGCCGCCTCGACCTGCCCCGTTGAAGCCGCGCGCCCCTTCTTTCATCCCGACCTCACCCGGATCTCACCATGTGGCCTCTGTCATCTCATCTCCGCGCCGCCAGCATCGTGCTGGCCCTGACCCTGCTGCAGCCGGCCTTCGCGCAGGACGGCAGCATCCATCCGATCCCCGCCCCACCCGAGCCGGGTGCGCTGCCCCTCGACACGGGCCCCGTGCCAGGCCAGACCGCGGCTGAGGGCTGGTTCCGCCAATGGGGCGAGCCCATGGTGCGCAACGTCAGCACGGCCACCCTGACGCCCGTCCTGCCACCGCCCGGCCGTGCGACCGGTGCCGCCGTCATCGTGGCGCCGGGCGGCGCGTTCCGCTGGCTGTCCATGAACAACGAAGGCTGGAAGGTCGCGCGAGCCCTGGCTGACCAAGGTGTCGCCGCCTTCGTCCTCAAGTACCGGCTTCAGCCCACGCCGGCAGACGTGGCCGGCTTTCGCGACGCCATGGCGCGCAGCTTCGCAGCCGCCGGCAGCACGCCCGGCGACGGCCAACCGCCGCCGCCGCTGCCCGCCATGGACCTGCCGTTGGCCGACGCCCAGGCGGCACATGCGCTCATCCTGGCCCGCGCCAAGGAATGGGGCATCGACCCCGACCGCCTCGGCATGATCGGCTTCTCTGCCGGCGCCGCCCTCACGCTGCAGTCCGTGCTTCGCCCCCAGCCGCTCAAGCTGGCCTTCATCGCCCCCATCTACGGCGGCATGGGCCCGGTGCAGGTGCCCGCCAACGCGCCGCCGATGTTCAACGTGATCGCGACCGACGACTTTCTCTTCCGCGGCCAGTTCGGCGTCGTCAAGTCGTGGTTCGAGGCGGGGCGGCCGGTCGAGTTCCACCTCTACCAGAACGGTGGGCATGGCTTCGGCCTCGGCTACCCCGGCAACACCGCCAACGGCTGGTTCCCGGTCTTCATGCGGTGGCTGGACGTGAACGGCTGGCTCAAGCCGCGTGCACCGGCACCGGCCATCCGGTGACCCCGCCGCGGATGTTCGAGAAAGCCTGATCGACGCTCACCTGCAGGCTGCTGGTTGCCGCCCGGCGGCGCCGCTACGGTCGGGCCTTTTGCCGGACCTCGCCGCCGTTGCCATGATCCGACCTGAACCCTTCCGTGATGCCGCCGAGCGAGGCGACGGCATCTGTGTCGCCGAACTGCTGGCCCTGCACGGCCGCGCCACCTTGCCAGCCCTGTTGCTGGTCGTGGCCGTGCTCAGCAGCCTGCCTCTGGTGGGCCTGGGCACGGTGCTCAGCTTTGCCATGTTGGCCATCGCCTGGCAATGGCCGGCAAGGTCGGGCGCCACCTCACCGCACCGCTCGATGGCCCGGGTGCATGAACTGCGCCTGAACGCCCAGGGCGCACGCCGCTGCCTGCTGCTGCTGGCACGCCTGTACGACCTGGCGGGCAACCTGCTGCGCCGCCGCTGGCTGGCCTGGCGCCACCCCCGCACCGCACCGGCCTGGCGGCTGTGGATCGCCGCCATGGCCTTCCTCATCCTGCTGCCCATGCCCCTGGGCAACCTGCTGCCCTGCCTGAGCCTGGTGCTGCTCGCGCTGGGCTGGATCTACCGCGACGGCCTGGCCCTGGCCATGTCCCTGGTGATGGGCACCGCGGCGGTGGCCTTCTTCGCCTTCTCGGCGCATCTGCTGGTGGACCTCGTCGGCCAGTGGTGGCCGGCTTGACGTGCGTCGCGCTGCATCGCGCGATGGCGTTCCGAACAGATCCAGCGCTTCGACGTACTCACCCTGCAAAGCCCGCAAGCTGACCTTTGGGCACTGCGGCTCGAAGGGTCACGATCGACCCTGAGCGGTCATCCGACTACCGTGATGGGCTTGCCGGAAAGCTATCCATCAACGTTCGAGTTGACCGGCAAGCACCGGGAGCGCGCCGGGAGGTGCACGATCACCCGCACGCTTTGCAGCGTGCGCCCGGTGCAGGTTTGTGTCAACGGACCTGTTAGGACTCACTCGCGTTCAGCTCCACGCGTGCGACCTGCCACTGGTTCCATGCGTCTCCGGGATCGATGTCGGGATATCCGCGCTTCTCTTCCAACGCGCGCTTCATATCTAGTGTCATCGTCATACAAACGGCATCGTCTCGGATACGCGAAACCTCGCTCTCTGTGAGCGGAGAGCCCTTCAGTTGCTCCGCACGCAGAAGAAGAGCGACAAGGGCAGGGATAGGAACGGGCACCACGGCCTCTTCATCCTTCGCCGGATCAGGTGGGTCGGATCGCTTTGCGCCGAACAGGTTCCTCAGGATGCCTATGTGGAGCTCCGTCTAGTTGTAAGCACTTCTTTAGCGATCACCTTATCACTGGTCCCCGGCGGCGGTCACTGGCAAGGGGTCGCTCCTCGCCGCAACCAGCCCTCAGCCTGCAGCGCGCCACCAAGCACCAGACAGAAACGCTTCAGGCACAGGCTGAGCCAGCGGGTCCTCGATGCCGAGAGCCGCCAGTTCGTCAAACCATCGCGTACGAAGTGAGGCTGGCAACTCGGAGCCGCACCACGGGCAATAGGCGATATCCACGGAGCCTGAACCGCCGTCGTGAACGCGTAGCCCGTACTCCCGAAACTTGTCCGAGTAGCAGATGATGGAATCCGGGCATGAATCCAGGTCGGGATGGTCAGAGCATATGAACTCGACCTGATCTTGCATCCTGGTGCAGCAGTGTTGGGCCATTCGGTTTACCGGCAGCGTGCAGCGGGCGCCTAGGCTACTCGAAAGCGGCCTTTTGGCGACCGCCGCTCCTGGCCGGTCCCGGCCATCCTGGTGCCGGCCGGCTCAGGATGACGGGCAAGGCTCCTGGACACTGCCACTGTGACGATCGGGCAGGGGCCGCGCTGTAGGTTCGCTGCCCTCAGGCCAACTGGGCGACTAGTCACCAGGGCCCGCGGTAGCAACGCTTTGCTACCGCGGGCCTGAGCGTGATTGGCGGAAAAGCTGTGGTCACCGAGTTCACTGCCATCTGCGGCAAGCGCAGCTCCACAGGCCCTGCCTCGTACGGTTCGTCGAACACCACGAAAGGCAGCCTGCTGCCAGGCAGCCTGTAAGGACGGTTGACGAGCCAGGAAGCCTGCCCCGGTTCAGAAGAGCCGACTTCGGTGACGCCTACCTTGAACGCCTTGGGCCGGAGGGCGATGGAACGGAGAGTTGCCCCCGCGCCGTCGCGGACCTGCACCAGCGCATCGAGGAATGCGAAGCGGGTTCCCGGTGACACGATGACCGTGCCGCACAAGGTGCCCGGAAGCAAGCGACGTGTGTCGCTGCCTAGGCAGGGTTCAAGCCAGAGCGCGATCGCCCCGCCTTCAAGGAACAGCGCGTCGTACTCCGATTGCCTATCCACGGAGAACACGGCCGTGGGCGACGCGCTGGGCTGCAGCAACTGCTGGTCGCTACAGGTACCCGATGCACACCCCGCCAAGCCGATCAACAGCGCAGACCAGACCAGCAGCCGTTCGCCAGAGGCAAGCGCAGGAGGGAGTTTTTGCTTGAGCATGTTCTAGCGGCGCGGAAGTCGGGCCTGCCTCGTGAAGTGATGCAGGAACAGCCTACCCGAGACCGGCCATTGGTCATCAGCCGCTCCTGGCCGACAGCAGTAGTGGCGGGCAAGACCTCATTGCGGGGAGGGCCGCTCCAGGACTACGAGTCCCTGCCGGGACAGATACACAAGCTTGCCGTCTTTCACAGTGACATCCGCAATGTCAGCCCCATCCGAGAGAACGAAATCATCAACGAGGTTGAATGAATCGCCGCTCTTCCTAAAAAGCAAGAAACGCGTACGTCCCGCCTGGGGTACCTCGACACCAAACAACGACAGCGCTGAGCCACCCGGCAGGATGCGTTCGCCGTAAGCCTGAAGGCCGTAACCCGGAAACTTCAGCCTGAGCAATGCTGCGACCATGAGGCGGCGGTCAGGAAACCCCGTCGGCAACGGCGTCGACTCAACCAGCTTCGCCACTCTGGCAGCTTCACCGGGAGCGAGATTGTTCAAGTCGTTGCTGAACTCGTCGTAGTCTTGGTAAGACTTGCGAAGCTTGACCGTATGCCCCTGGTACACGAGGGAGTCTCCGAACCCAACCGTGCCATCAGCGGCATAGCAAAGCGATACCGGAATCGCGATACAACAAGTTAGTGCAAAGCGACGACCCAATGCCTGCCTAGAGTCTCTCGTCATGATGTGATAGGCGGTAGTTCAACCGCAGGCCGATGCTATGCGAGCCGCCGGAAAACAGCCGTTCGCCGCCGACCACTCCTGGCCGCAAGCCGCCGCCAGGCGTCCGCCCCCCGTGCAAAGCGCTCCGCCCTGCTAACGCTGCGCGCGCACGCACGAGACCTTGCCCACCCAGCCCTTCTGAATCTGGGGCACCATCTCGCACAGCAGGTCACTCTCCTCCACCGTGACGCCCCAGTAGAGCATCCGTGTCTCGCGCTCTTCAGGTTTGCCGCGCCCCAGCACCATGTAGGTGACGAAGGTCGGCTGGTTGGCGAACAAGCGCGCCATGCGCGAGTCAAGCTCTGTCTTGCACTCAATGGATTTCACTGTGCCAGTGACTCCTTTGCGAGCGCTGGCGTCAATCACGGTCTGCACCATCTTGGCGGCGGCAGCGTCGCACTCCGTCTGGCTCGCGGTGGCCACCAACACCACCGAATTGATGACGCGGCCGCTGTCGCCCTTGAGGTCGACCTTGGTCTCGGCGTACACCGGCCGCTCGATGACGGCGGGGTTGGCCTGCTGCTGGCGTTGCTGCCGCGTCTTGTAGGCGAAAAAGGCCGCCGCGGCGACGATCAGCACGAGGATGATTTTCTTCATGGGCTTTGCGGGTGGAAGGCGGCGCGAAGTATCCCGGCTGCGCCGGACCTTCTCCGACGACTTTGAAGAATGCCGCCACGTGCAGGCAGAGCGAGTCCGGCCTGCGAGACCCACAGGGGCTGCAACGGCCGCTCAGCCACATGAAGCCGGCGCTTGATCAAGGCCCGGCACGAAAAGCTCTCAGGCCAGAGCACTCACAAGACCCGGCCTCCCCAGGCCTCAGCCGCACTGCCCCACATAGCCGCAGGCGGTGCAGAAGTCGCAACCGTCCTTGTGGATCATGGTGGCGTTGCCGCACTCCGGGCAGGGCTTGCCGGCCTGCACCTGCAAGCTGCCGGCGGGTGCGCCGAGCTTGGGCGCGGGGGTCTGCAGCAGGCCCATGTCGTTGAGCGGCTGGCCGGCTTCGTCGAGGATGCCCAGCATGGCGTAGCGGTGGATGATGAGCCGGGCCACATAGGCCACGGTGGACGGCCACACCTGCTGGCGGCGCTCGCCACTGAGCGAAGGCACCGGCGCCATGAAGTGGCCCAGCGGCTCGCCCACGTTGAGCAGCTTGCGCAGCTTCATCGCGATCCAGCCCGGGTCCATGACCCGCATGTCCAGGCTCAGCAGGCGTGCCAGCCCATCCAGCGCCTTGGGGTAGTTGCCCGAGAAGCCCATCGCGCAGGGCCGCGTGACCGAGCCGCCTTCCGGCGTGGGCAGCACGACTTCCTTCAAGGTCAGCGTGAACTGCTCGTTCGTGGCCGGGTTGTCCACGTCGACCGCCCAGGCCAGCGTGCCGCTCACGCTGGTGCGCGGCTCGTTGCGGCTGAACATGGCGTCGACCACCGGCGTCGGGCCGCCTTCCGCCAGCGCGCCGAGCTGCTCGCAGCGCCAGCGGATGACGGCCGCCGTGGCCGCTACGACACCCGGGAAGAGGCGCTTCTCGCCGCCCGGCGGCATGGGCATCTCGAAGGCCCGCTCCTCGGCCACGGTGGCCAGCGCGTCGAGCTTGAGGCGCAGCCAGGCAGCGTCGTTCGTGCGCAGGTCGGTGGACAGCGTCTTGGCCAGCGCCGACAGGCCCCGCGGCTGCTCGGCGCCGTTGACCCACACCTCGAACGGCAGGTTGCGGCCGAACAGGCCGCCATCCGGCCCGTCCAGCGGCAGCTCGCCAATGAAGAGGGCGAAGTCGCCGTGCGGATGCTGGATGAGGTAGCTCCAGGCCGGGTTGCCGCCAGGCATCTCGGGGCGGCTGGGCCAGCGCAGCGAGGCGACCACGGCCTGCGGCAGCCGCTCGACCTTCAAGCGCTGGTTGGTGCCATCAACGTCGGCCTTCAGCGGCTCCGGCTGCTTGACCTCCGGCGTGACCGACAGCACCGACCCCAGCACGCTGTTGGGCCGGTAAGTGGCCAGGCCCTTGAGCTTGGACTGCCAGGCCTGAACGTAGAGGTCCTGGAAGTCTTCGTACGGGTAGTCGGCCGGCACGTTGACCGTCTTGCTGATGGAGGTGTCAATGTAGGGCGCCACCGCCGCGACCATGGCGGCATGGTCCGCCGCGCTCAACTCCAGCGCCGTGACGAAGGCTTCGCTCAAGGGCGCGTCGGCGCCGAACAGGTGGCGGTACAGGCGCCAGGCGTGGTCTTCGACCTGGTACTCCTTGAATCCGCCGCCTTCGCTTTGCGGCAGGCGCTTCTTGCGGGTGTAGGCCCACGAGAAGGCAGGCTCGATGCCGTTGGAGGCGTTGTCCGCGAAGGCCAGGCTGATGGTGCCCGTGGGCGCGATGGACAGCAGATGGCTGTTGCGCAGACCCTGGCTGCGGATCTTGTCCTTCAGGGCCTGCGGCAGGCGCGAGGCAAAGCCGCCGCCCGAGAGATAGAGGTCGGCATTGAACAGCGGGAAGCTGCCGCGCTCCACGGCGAGGTCGCTGGACGCGGCATAGGCGGCGTCGCGCATCAGCTCGGAGATGCGGCTGGCCATGTCGCGCGCGGCGGGCGTGTCGTAGCGCAGGTTGAGCATGACGAGGGCATCGCCCAGCCCGGTGAACCCGAGGCCCACGCGGCGCTTGTTGGCGGCCTCCTGGGCCTGCGCGGGCAGCGGCCAGGGCGTCACGTCGAGCACGTTATCGAGCATGCGGGTGGCCACCGCCACCACCTCGACAAAACCGGCTTCGTCGAACACGGGCTTGGCGCTGAAGGGGTCACGCACGAAGCGCGTCAAGTCGATGGAGCCGAGGCAGCAGCAGCCGTAGGGCGGAAGGGGTTGCTCAGCACAGTTGTGCACATAAAGCCCGTTGGCGTCGAAGGCGTGCACATGCTCGACCGTCACGTCGTAGACGGGCTCGACGCCATCGGGCTCGACGGCCTGAACGGTCGCCGTGAAGCGCTCGCGGTTGAGCTGGCGCCGGTAGCTGCCGAGCAGCTCAGCCAGGCGCACCTGCTTGGCGGTGTCTTCAAAGCCGACGAGATCGGCGAAGCGCTGCAGGTTGTCGCCACTGATGACGAGCTCATGCACGGCGCGGCGCTCGTACTCGCGTTCACCACCTTGGCCATCGGGCAGAGACTGAGGGCCCGCCGGATGCCGTTCCCGATAGATGGACGAGGCGATGCCCAGTCGCCCGAGCATGCGCTGCACGGCCTGCAGTTGTGCGAGATCGGCCTGGGTCAGGCGCACGCTGACACCCTTGTCCTGCGTGCCCTGCACCGAGCCGTCGGCGTCGAACAGCCCGCGCAGCAAACCCCGATGGAAGTCTGACGAGGTCGCCTCCATGGCCGGGGTGATGCGCTTGTTGCCGACGTTCGCCCCCAGGCTGAAGGCCAGGTCACGCAGCCCGGTCGACGCCAGCCGCGCCTCACCGCGACCCGCGATCGGACGCTGCCAACCTGCGAAGTCGGCGCGACTCGCGATGGCTGCACGCATGGCGGTCTCGGCGGCTTGCATGATGCCTTCTGTGCTCGCCGGGCGGTGCCAGACGTCGCTGCCGACGGCCTTGAGCTCCGGGCCCCAGACTGAGAGCACCGCCTTGTCAGCCTTGAGCGTGCCGTCCCCGATCAACAACCCCAGCAAATAGCCTTCGGCCTCGGTACGCGGGCCTTCCCATCCGGCAAGCGGGCGGTGGTCGTGCAGCATCAGCTCGTCGCCCGCCACCACGTCGCCGGCCGCCACCCATTGCGTCTCGACGAGGTAGCGCGTCTTGCGCTTGACGCGACGCACCGGATGGTCAGCGGTGAGGCGGAGCTGATGGCCCTCGCGGGTCTGCAGGCGCAACACGGGCTTGGTGCCCGTGGCGAAGAAGCCGGCCGACTCCGTGGCGTAGGCCTTGCCGTCGACGACGGCATGGAAGGGTTGGCCGATCAGGTCACGAACCAGGCGCGGGCCGTCGCTGGTCATCGTCCAGGTGTCGGCCGTCACGCAGGGGTTGGTCGCCGCGATGGTTTCGCAGTAATGCAGGTTGTTGTCGGCGTTGATGCGGTCCAGGAAGAGCACGCCGGGCTCGGCGTGGTCGTAGGTGGAGCGCATGACCTGGTCCCACAGGTCGCGGGCGCGCACCTTGCGGTAGACCCACAGGCCGTCGCCGCGCTGGTAGGCGCCGGCCTCCACCTGCTCGGCACTCGGCTGGGCCTTGTGCACCAGTTCCACCTCGCCGTCGGCCTGCACGGCCTGCATGAAGGCGTCGGTCACGCCGACCGAGATGTTGAAGTTGCGCAGGTCGCCCTGGTCCTTGGCGTGGATGAAGGCTTCGATGTCGGGATGGTCGCAGCGCAGCACGCCCATCTGGGCGCCGCGGCGGCTGCCGGCGCTTTCGACCGTCTCGCAGCTGCGGTCGAAGACCCGCATGTAGCTGATCGGGCCCGAGGCATGGCTGCGCGTGGAGCCGACCCAGGCGCCGGCCGGGCGGATGCGGGAGAAGTCGTAGCCGACGCCGCCGCCGCGGCGCATGGTTTCGGCGGCTTCGGTCAGCGCGGTGTAGATGCCAGGCACGCCGTCTTCGGCGGTGGCAATGGAGTCGCCCACCGGCTGCACGAAGCAGTTGATCAGCGTGGCCGACAGCTCGGTCCCGGCGGCCGACATGATGCGGCCGGCTGGCACGAAGCCGCGCTGCTGCGCCTGCAGGAAGGCCGCGGCCCAGCGGGCGCGCTCGGCGGGTTTTTCGGCCTGGGCGAGCGCGCGGGCGACACGCTCGCGCAGTTCGTCAGGCGTCTGCTCGCCGCCCTTGGCGTATTTCTCGAGGAGGACTTCGCTGGAGATGTCCTGCACGGGCAGGTCGGTGGTGCTGCTGCTCATTGTTCTGGGCCCCGGATACTGGATGAAAAAACAGTCTAAGCCTCGCGAGCGGCGAGCGCCTTTGATTTTTCCGATGATGGCGGTCGGACAGGTGCGAAGCCTGCCCGCCAACCCACGGCCCGACCTTGACGGCCCTCAGACTCGCCTCATTCAGGCGCCCGTCAGACCGCCCGCCCGGCTGCCCGTCAGAACGGATTGATGGTCTTCTCGCGCCGGTAATGGATGTAGCCGACGCTGGCGCCCGCCCGCAGGCCCACACCCAGGCGGATGGGGGCAAGGGTGATGCCCTTCAAGCGCTGGTAATTGATGCCCGCGCCGCCGATGTAGTAGAGGCTGCCGTCCACGCCGGGGAAGCGCTGGTAGATGTCGGCGGCCTTGGGCAGGTGATAGACCAGCGTGAACACCTTGGACGCGTTGGCCCCGAGATCGAAGCCGATGGACGGGCCAGCCCAGAAGACCTTGCTGCCACCCCCGCCCTTCATCATCAGCTCGCCCTCGCCGTAGCGCAGGCCCACGGTGATGGCGGCGCCGGCTTCCTCGCCCTTGATGTAGGCATTGGGGCGCCCCTGCTCCTTGAAGGCCTTCTCGATGACCTTGGCCAGGCCTTCGGTGGTCTGGCCAAAGAAGTCGGTGGCGGCCTTGAGGATGGAGTCCTGGTCGTAGGTGGCGTCCTTGTCTTTGTCGTCGGTGGCCAGGGCCGGCAGGCTCGTGGCGGCAGCCAGGGCGGCAAGATGCTGGAGGTGGCGGCGGCGGTCGATCATCGGGAGCTCCTGCAGAAGGGTCGGAGGTGAAAACACCGCCCCAGCATAGCCAACGGACTGTGAACTTTGTCCGCCCGTTGCCCCTGCACACAACCTAGACTCGTTTGAATGTCCAACCCCGACCTGCAGCGGCTGTCGGCCGCCCTCGAATACGTGGACCTCGCCGCCGGGCTCTATCTGGCAGGCGGTGCCGACCACGCTGCGCGGCTGCTGGCCGCCGCCGCCGAGCAGCAGCTGGGCGACCTCGTGCAGCTGATCGACGCGCCCAGCGCCACCGTGGACACCCGCGAGCTGCTGGCCCGCATCGCCAAGGCGCACCGGCCTGCGGTGGTCGCGCCCCGTGAGAGCCCGGAGCGCCACTGGGACGCCGAGCCCGTGGAGACGGACGCCACCCGTGAGGAGATCGTCGCCCTGCTGCGCGCTTCCTGGTTCATGCTGGAAGCCATGGGGCTGGCCTCGCTGGCACCCGCCCGGCTGCAGGAGGCGGTCGAGCACAGCACGGTCTTCAGCGGCGGCACGACGCTGGAACCCTTCGTCTAGCATCCGCTCTCCAACCGCCCGGGAGACCATCATCAGCACCGAACGCCGCCAATTCGCCCGCGTCGCCTTCGCCGCCGGCGCCGAGCTGATCACGACCCAGGCACGCCTGGTCTGCCAGGTGATCGACATCTCGCTGAAGGGCGTGCTGCTGCAGCTGCCCGCCGGCACGGCACCTCGGGCGGGCATGCCCTGCCTGGTCAACCTGCCGCTGGCCTCGGGCGAGGAAGCCATCGCCATGGCCGGCGAGCTGGCGCATGTGGAGAACGGCCATGCCGGCGTGCTCTGCCGCAGCATCGACCTCGAATCCATCACCCACCTGCGCCGCCTCATCGAGGTCAACCTCGGCGACCCAGCCGCCTCCGAGCGGGAACTCAAGGCCCTGATTGCCGCGGCCAGGGCCGGCTGAGCCGAGTTCGTCGCACGCCGCTCGTCGGGCGCCCGGCGCCCGGCCGAGAATGCCCGCATGGAGGATCTCACCCCCTTGCAGGCGTTTCGCCGCGTGTGCAACCTGCGCATGCTGGCTGGCGTCTACTACTTCTGCCTGCTGCACGCGGTCGCGCGTTCGCTGTCCTGGTTCGGCGAAGACGGCAAGCCGTTTCTCGACGCGCTGTTCGAGCTGGTGCGCTTCAGTCGCCAGTCGCTGCTGACCGGCATCTCGCTGATGCTGCTGGTGGCGCTGGCCGAGGCCTTGCTGGCCAGCCGGCGCTGGCGCCCGGCGGCGGCGCTGGCGGTGCAGTCCCTGGCCGTTGGCCTGGGCGCGGCGCTGGGTACCTATCTCCGCTATGCCGTCGCGTCGCTCGAAAACCCCGACACCCAGCTGCGCGCGGGCTGGGCCTTGTCCACCATCGCCATCTGGACGGTCCTGGGCGGCATGGCCTACACCTTGCTGCGCGTGAGCCGCGCCCAGCGGGAAGGGCGTGACGAGCTGACCCGGCTCTTCCGTGAGCGGGAGGCCCTCAAGACGCAGCAGACCGAAGCGCAACTCTCGGCCCTGAACGCCCAGATCGAGCCGCACTTCCTGTTCAACACCCTGGCCAATGTGAAGCGCCTCTACGAAACCCACCCGGAGCGCGGCCGCCACATGCTGGTGGCGCTGATCGCCTACCTGCGAGCCGCCCTGCCCGGCATGCGGCGGCATGAATCCACGCTGGCTGAGGAGCTGGAACTGGTGCGCCACTACCTGGCCATCCTGCAGATGCGGATGGGCGAACGCCTGTCCTTCGCCATCCAGGCGGCCCCTGAGCTGCTGTCGGCGCGCCTGCCCACCCTCGTGCTGCCCACGCTGGTGGAGAACGCCATCAAGCACGGCCTGTCGCCCCTGCCGCAGGGCGGGCACATCGACATCCGCGCCGGGCACACCGCGGACGGCGGGCTGACGGTCGAGGTGGCCGACAACGGCCAGGGCTTTGGCGCGGCCAGCGGCGGCGCCGGCGTGGGCCTGGCCAACACCCGGGCCCGACTGGCCGGCCGCTTCGGCGACGCGGCCTCGCTGGAGCTGCAAGCCGCCGAGCCCCACGGCGTCGTCGCCCGGGTGCGCCTGCCGGCCGAGGCCTTGGCGTGATCCGGCACCTGCTGGGCTCGTGGCGCTCCCTGCGCGGGGAGGAAGCCTTGGCGTTCGTCGTTGCGGCCCTGCTGTTCGGCGCCATCGACCTGGCCGCGTTGCTGGAAATGAACGTAGGCGACGAACTGCCCCAGGTGCTGGCGCGGCATTTCATCGTGCCCATCGTCAGCGGCGTGGTGCTGGTGCTGTGCTGGCTGCCCGCGGCCCGCAGCAGCCCCATCCACCCCCAGCGGCGGCAGCGCCTGGTGCTGGCGACGCTGCTGGGGTCGGTGCTGAGCATCGCCATCGTCTACCCGCTGGCC
Source organism: Roseateles puraquae (assembly GCF_002205845.1). GTDB lineage: Bacteria > Pseudomonadota > Gammaproteobacteria > Burkholderiales > Burkholderiaceae_C > Pelomonas > Pelomonas puraquae. The sequence continues at coordinate 100,281 of NZ_NISI01000013.1, forward strand.
GACGCCCTGCCCTGGCGCTCGCTGTGCGACATCTACGCCGCGAGCAAGGGCAAGCCGCGCTGCATGACGATGCGGCCCGTCGCGCTGATCGGGGATGCGCTGTGGGTGTTCATGCCGGCGCTGATGATCGTCGGCGTGCTGGAGTTCCGCACCGTGCGCCGCCGCCAGGCGCAGGCCGCGCAGGACCTGCTGCGCGAGCACAGCCAACTGCGCCGCCATGCCCTGGCCGCCCGGCTGGCCGCCTTGCAGGCCCAGGTCGACCCGGCCCTGCTGTTCGATGCGCTGGTGTCGGTGGAGCAGGCCTACGACCGCCACGACCCGGCCGCCAGCGCGCGGCTGGAGCGGCTGATCCGGCACCTGCGCGTGGCCCTGCCGCGCCTGCGTGAAGCCGGCGCGACGCTGGGCGGCGAGGCCGAGTTGATCGCCAGCTACCTCGACCTGCTGCGCGACCTCAACGGCACGCCGCCCGCCTTCGACGTCGACCTGGGCACGCGCAGCGCCACGCCGCTGCCCCCGATGCTGCTGCTGCCCCTCGTGCAACGCGCACTGCGATTGGGGCCGCCAGCGCAGTGCTGGCTGCGCGCCGGCACGGTCATCACGCTGGGCTTCGACCGCGAAGGCCTGTGCGCCGATGATGGCGAGCTGGCCGCCCTGCGCGAGCGGGTGGCCGCCCTGGACGCCCGGCTGGTGTGCCACAGCGGCAATGGCCGCACCGAATTCATCCTGGAGCTTGCGTCGTGACCCTGATCGCCCCCACCGCCGTCGTCGCCGAAGACGAAGCCGCGCTGCGCGGCGAGCTGGTCGAGCAGCTCGGCAAGCTGTGGCCCGAACTGAGCATCGTCGGCGAAGCGGCCGACGGGCTGGAGGCCCTGCGCCTGCTGGACCAGCATCAACCGGACATCCTCTTCCTGGACATCGAGATGCCCGGCGCCACAGGCATCGATGTGGCCCGTCAGGTCAACGGCCGCGCGCACGTCGTCTTCGTCACGGCCTACGACCAATACGCCGTCGCGGCCTTCGACCAGGGGGCGGTCGACTACCTGCTCAAGCCGCTGGCCGGGGCCCGCCTGTTCACGGCCATCTCTCGCCTCAAGTCACGCCTGGGCCAGGCCCCGGCGCAGCTCTCCGGCGTGCTGGACCAGATCAGCACGCGCCCCGCCGCCGCGCCGTCCGCCACCCGCGCGCCGCTGCGCTGGATCAACGCCTCGGTGGGCCAGACGCTGCGGCTCATCACGGTCGACGAGGTGATGTTCTTCCAGAGCGACAACAAGTACACGCGGCTCGGTCTGAAGGACGGCGAGGCGTTGATCCGCAAGCCGCTGAAGGAACTCATCGACGAACTCGACCCGCAGCAGTTCTGGCAGATCCACCGCTCCACGCTGGTCAACGTGAATGCCATTGCGAGCGTCAGCCGGGATTACCGGGGGCGGATGCAGATCAAGCTCAAGCATGGGACGGAGAGCTTGTTGGTGGCGGAGAGTTGTGCGCATCTGTTCAGGCAGATGTGACCTTCGTCCCGAGGGGCTGGTCTTTGCTGGGCTTTGTGGCTGGGGGCTTTTGCTGGGAGCCTTTGGTGTTCGGTGCACCGTGCCGGGAGTCCGCCCCGGCGGGCGGGTAACTTTCTTCTGCTGCGCCAGAAGAAAGTCACCAAAGAAGAGGCGCTGAACCGCAAGTCGCCTCTGGCCTGCGAAGGACATCGCGCGAAAACAAGCGCTCAGAGCCTCAGACGAGGCGAGCCGCTGCGCTCTCGCTGCTGACCCTATCCAGGCCTCGCGTCATCCACCGCTTGTGCGGTCAACGTCGGCTGCACGCCGAACTCACGAGTTGAATACCAAGCGCCGTCGACGGCGCGTCGTGGCGGTTGGTGCATTCACTGGTGAGCCCGGCGTACAGCCGGCGTTAACGGGCATGAAGGCCCGATGGATGGTGCCCGTGACAGGGACAGCAGCGAGAGCGCAGCGGGTCGCTTCGGCGCACAAGCTGAGCACGAGTTTTCGCGCGTGAGCTTCAGCACCAGCCCGATGACTTGCGGTTCAGCGCCTCTCTTTTGGTGACTTTTCTCTGGCGCGACAGAGAAAAGTTACTCGCCCGCCGGGGCGAACTCCCGGCACGGTGCACTGAGTCGAAAGGCTCTCTGCAAAGGCCTCCCCAACAACAACAACAACTCAAGCGCATCATGCGCCCCATGCCCTCCCCTTCCCACCTCCGCGGCACCACCCGCCTCACCCTCGACGCCACCACCGGCCTCACCCGCCTGGTGGAAGCCATGCACGCCGAGATCACGCGGCTGCCGGGTGCGAAACCCAGGCCCGACACCACGGGCATCACCGGCCTCGTGTACCGCAGCATCCGCGGTGTGACCCGGCTGGTGGGCAGCGGGGTCGACACCGCGCTGGCAGCCCTCGCGCCCCTTCTGGAAAGCACCGCGCCGGCGCAGGCCAGTGGCGTCATCGCTGCGCTTAACGGCGTGCTGGGCGACTACCTGGAAGACACGCACAACCCGCTCGCCATCCCGATGAGCCTGCATCCCCTCGTGCCTGGCGCCGAGGGCCCGCCGCTGGTGATGCTGCATGGGCTGTGCATGAACGAGGCGCAGTGGCAGCGAGACGGGGCTGACTTTCCGCGCGCGCTGGCCGAGCTGGGCTACCAGCCGCTCGGCCTGCGCTACAACACCGGCCGGCCCATCTGGCGCAACGGCGCCGAGCTGGCTGCTTTGCTGAGCCGCGTGCCCGGGCCGATCACGCTGCTGGGGCACAGCATGGGCGGGCTCGTGGCGCGCAGTGCGATTGCCCAGGCCGGGCGCCGGCGCTGGCGGCGCGAGCTGCGCGGCCTGGTCACGCTCGGCACGCCGCACCAGGGCGCCCCGCTGGAGCGAGGCGGCCAGCAGGTGCAGCGGCTGCTGTCGGTCAGCGCCTATTCGCGACCGCTGGCCCTGCTGGCCGGGCGGCGCAGCGCGGGCATCCGCGACCTGCGGCATGCCAGCCTGCTCGAAGCCGACGTCGGCCGCGCCAGCGTGCTGCCTCTGCCAGTCAACGTGGCCTGCCGTGCGATCGCGGCCACGATGTCGCGCACCGCCACCGGCGCCCCAGCGCGCTGGCTGGGCGACGGCCTGGTGCCGGTGGCCAGTGCGTTGGGCCAGCACCGCTCGCCCGCACGGCGGTTGGCCTTCACCGACACCGCGGTGTTCGCCGGCCTGGGCCACCTCGCGCTGCAGACTGACCCGGCCGTGCTCGCCCAGCTGAAGGCCTGGCTTCAACCCCCGCCCTGACGCCACAATCACTGCCACCCTTCGCATCGCTGCTCTTGCCATGCCGCTCACCCCGATCCAGCCTGCGCCGCGCCCCCGCCCGGCGGCCCTGTTCGAGCTGACGCCCGACTGGCTGCAATGGGTGGCCGAGAACCGGCTGTGGGACTGCGCACCCGCCACGATGGTCGACACCATGGTCAACGCCGGCCAGCCGCCCGAGCTGGCCGCGGCGGCCGTGGCGCAGATGGACACCGACCCGGTCTTCATCGCCGCACGGCGCCATCAGCAGATGCTGCGCAAGCTCGAATCGGTCTGCGCCAACCTGCAGAACGTCTGGCAGCAGGCGCCGGGCTATGCGGTCGTGGAGCGCCGCAGCGGGGTGTCGCGCGACGAGATGCTGACGCGCTACGTGCACGGCTGCCGACCGGTGGTGCTGACCGACGTGGCCCACGACTGGCCGGCCCTGCGCCGCTGGTCACCCGCCGACCTGCGCGCGCGCTTCGGCCATCTGGACGTCGACGTGCAGGTGGGGCGCAACCAGGATGCCCTCTTCGAACAGCACAAGGCCTCACTGCGCCAGCGCATGAAGTTGGCCGCCTTCGTGGACCTCGTGCTCGAAGGCGGCGCCACCAACGACCACTACCTGACGGCCAACGACGAAATGCTGCGCCGGCCCGAGTTCATGCCGCTGCTGCAGGACATCGGCCGCATGCCGCCGCTGTGCGACCCGGCCCTGCTGCACACCGCCGCCTCGTTCTGGTTCGGCCCGGCCGGCACGCGCACGCCGCTGCATCACGACACGCTGATGCTCTTTCACACCCAGGTCACCGGCCGCAAGCGTTGGCGCTTCGTGTCGCCGCTGCAGACGCCGCTGCTCTACAACCGCATGCATGTCTACAGCCCCATCGACCTGGATGCGCCCGACTTCAACCGCTACCCGCGCCTGCGCGACGTGACCGTGCTGGAAACCGTGCTGGAGCCCGGTGACACGCTCTTCCTGCCGCTGGGCTGGTGGCACCAGGTCACGGCGTTGGAGATGAGCATGTCGTTCTCGTACACGAACTTCGCGGCCGACGTGCCCAATCAGTTCGACTACGTGAATCCCACCATCGGCAACTGGTAGCCAACCGCGCGTCGACGCTTGATGCCGGTCAAGGCGCGCTGGGGCCGGCGGCGGGAACATGGCTTCGCTCAAGGAGGCTGCCATGACCCGCCGCATCGCGTTGATCCAGGCCCACCCGGACGCCGCGGGCGGTCACCTCTGCCATGCGCTCGCCCAGGCCTATGCCGACGGCGCCGCCAGGGCCGGCCACGAGGTGCGCGTCATTGACGTGGCACACCTGGACTTCCCGCTCCTGCGCTCCCCGAAAGACTGGCTCGAAGGCCAGGTGCCGGACGCGCTCCGGCCGGCCCAGGACACCATCCGCTGGGCCGAGCACCTGGTGATCGTGTTTCCGCTGTGGCTGGGCGACATGCCGGCGCTGCTGAAGGCCTTCCTGGAGCAGATCGCGCGCCGCGGTTTCGCGTTTGAACCGGTGGAGGGCAATCCGCTCGGCCGCAAGCTGCTGAACGGCCGCTCGGCCCGCGTGGTCGTCACCATGGGGATGCCGGCGCTTGTCTACCGCTGGATCTTCCGCGCGCATTCCCTGCGTTCGCTGGAGCGCAACATCCTGGGCTTCATCGGGATCGGCCCCGTGCATGAAACCCTGGTGGGCGCGGTGGACGGGCTGGGCGATGCCGGCGTCAAGCGCTGGCTGGGCAAGCTGGCGCGGCTGGGCCTGCGCGGCGACTGACCGGCCTGAGCGGCGCGCCCTGACCCGGCGGCTCCGCACGCCCACGCCACGGCGCCCGCAGGCACCCAGGACCGCACCCCAGACCTGGTGGCCGTCGCCTGCGCGACGGGCGGCCCCGGGCGCCCAGGGCTAAGCTGGCTGGTTCGAAAAGAACCGCGCCAGGAGACACCCCATGCCCGAAAGCCACTACCGCATCTGCCCCCTGTGCGAGGCCTGCTGCGGGCTGGAGATCCGCACCGATGGTGCCAAGGTGATCAGCATCCGCGGCGCCGAGAACGATGTCTTCAGCCACGGCTATCTCTGCCCCAAGGGCGTGAGCCTGAAGGACCTGCATGAAGACCCCGACCGGTTGCGCACGCCGCTGATCAAGCGGGACGGCGTCTTCGTGCAGGCGAGCTGGGACGAGGCCTTCGCCGAGATCGAGCGGCGCCTGCTGCCGGTCTGGCGCGAGCAGGGGGCCGATGCGGTCGCGCTGACCATCGGCAACCCGGCGGCGCACAAGGTCAACCTGCTGGCCTACACGCCGCGGCTGGTGAAGTCGCTCGCGTCGCGCAACGTGTTCAGCGCCTCCACGCTTGACCAGATGCCCAAGCAGCTCAGCAGCGCGCTGATGTTCGGCCACTGGCTGTCCATCCCGCTGCCCGACATCGAGCGGTGCGACTACCTGCTCATCCTCGGCGCCAACCCCATGGTGAGCAACGGCAGCCTGTGGACGGTGCCCGACTACCGCGGCAAGGCCAAGGCCATGCGGGCCCGCGGTGGGCGGATCGTCGTGGTGGACCCGCGGCGCAGCGAGACCGCCGCGGCAGCAGACGAGCACCTCGCCATCCGGCCCGGGGCGGATGCGCTGCTGCTGGCAGGCATCGCGTACACGCTGTTCGACGAAGGCCTGGTCAAGCCCGGTCGGCTGGCCGAGCACCTGAACGGCCTGGACGAGGCACGCGCCGCGCTCGCGGCCTTTGCCCCCGAAGCCACCGCCGCCGGCTGCGGCATCCCGGCCGACACGCAGCGCCGCCTGGCCCGCGAACTGGTCGCCGCCCCGCGCGCGGCCGTCTATGGCCGCATCGGCACCTGCACGCAGCGCTTCGGCACCGTCAACTCGTGGCTTGTGGACCTGATCAATGTGCTGACTGGCAACCTCGACCGCGAAGGCGGCGCGATGTTCGCCAAGGCAGCTGCCTTCGCCGCCAACACCCAGGGCCGCCCCGGCATCGGCAAGGGCGTGACCACCGGCCGGCGCAAGAGCCGCGTCTCCGGCGCGCCCGAGGTCTACGGCGAGCTGCCGATCACGCTGCTGGCCGAAGAAATCGAGACGCCCGGGCCGGGCCAGGTCAAGGCGCTGATCACCATCGCCAGCAATCCGGTGCTGTCAACGCCGGGCGGGCCGCGCATCGCCCGCGCGCTGGAGGGTCTGGACTTCATGCTGAGCCTGGACATCTACGTCAACGAGACGACCCGCCATGCCGACGTCATCCTGCCGGGTCTGTCGCCGCTGGAAGACCTGCACTTCGACGTCGCCTTCCCGCAGCTCAGCCACCGCAACCACGCGCGCTTCAGCGGCCCCGTGTTCGAGGCCCCGGCCGGCACGCCGCAGGAATGGCAGACCATCCTGCGCCTGTGCGCGCTGCTGGAAGGCCGCGGCCTGGGTGTGGATGTGCAGCAGCTGGATGACGAGGCCATCGAGGCCGACGTGCGCCGCTTCGCGGGTGATCAGACGGCTTCCGTGCTGGCGGCGCTGCAACCCTGGCGTGGGCCCGAGCGGCTGGTGGACCTGCAGCTGCGTGTCGGCCCCTATGGCGACCAGTTCGGCCGCAAGCCCGAGGGCCTGAACCTGGCCAAGGTCAAGGCGGCCAGCACGGTCGAGGGCGGCGGCGTGGACCTGGGCGCGCTGGTGCCTCGCATCCCCGAGCTGCTGCGCACGCCCAGCGGCAAGATCGAACTCGCTCCGCCAGCCATCCTGGCCGACCTGGCCCAGGTGCGCGCCGAGCCGGCCCCCGCCTTCAGCCTGATCGGCCGGCGGGACACACGCTCGGGCAACAGCTGGATGCACAACCTGCCGGTGCTGGCCAAGGGGCCTGACCGTTGCACCCTGCTCGTCAACCCCGGCGACGCCGAGCGCCTGGGCCTGGCCGAGTTCGCGCGCATCAAGAGCGCGGTGGGCGAGTTGATCGCCCGGGTCGAGCGCAGTGCCGACATGAGCCCCGGCGTGGTGAGCCTGCCGCACGGCTGGGGCCATGACCTGGCCGGCGTGCAGCTGGCGGTGGCGCGTGAGCGCCCCGGCGTCAACCTCAATGCCCTGCTCGACGACGCCGACCGCGACCCGCTCAGCGGCAACGCGGTGTTGTCCGGTGTGGCGGTGGAGATCAGCGCGGCTTGATCACTGGGGCTTGAACAGCCCCTGGAAGGGCCGCGACACGGCGAGCACGTCCGGCACGCCGCGCAGGCGCTGCTGCATGCCCCCTTCGTCGTCGCGCAACGCGCTGGCGATGCGGGCGCTGGCCACCACGGTGGCGCGGTGCACCTGCTGGAAGCGGGCCGGGTCGAGCTGGGCGAGCAGGTCCTTCAGCGGGGTGCGCAGCAGTGCGTCGCGCTGGCGGCCGTCTTCCAGGTAGACCACGCGGGTGTAGCGGCTGTCGGCCTCGAAGTAGACGACGTCCTCCACGCGGATCAAGCGCACCTCCTTGCCCACGCCGGCCTGCAGGGTGTCCGGCCAGGCCGGCCTCGGCTGCTGGTGGGCCAGTTGGGCCAGCAGTTGCTGCAGCGCCTGCCCGGCCGGCGCCGCGGGCCGCTGAAGCCGTTGCCGCAGGCGTGCCACCGTCTGGGCCAGGCGCGCAGCGTCCAGCGGCTTGACCAGGTAGTCCACCGCGCCGGCCTCGAAGGCCTGCAGCGCATGGTCGCCGTAGGCGGTCACGAACACCACTTCGCTACGGCCCGCGATGCGCTGTGCGACGTCGATCCCGGTCAGCCCGGGCATGCGGATGTCGAGGAAGCAGACCTCGGGCTCGTGCGCGAGCCACTGGTCCCAGGCATCGGCGCCGTGGCGAGCCTGGGCCACGATGCGCGCCTCGGGCCAGGTTGCGGCCAGCGCTTCGGCCAGTTGCGCCAAGGGCGCGGGTTCGTCGTCGGCGATCAGCAGTCGGGTCATGGTGCGTCTTGCAGGGTGATCTCGGCGCGGGTGCCACCTCCCGGGCGGCGCTGCAGGCTGAAGTTGGCCCGGTCGCCGAAATGATGCGCCAGCCGCTGGCGGAGATTGGCCAGGCCGACGCGGTCCTGCGCCTCGGGGGCCAGCCCCAGGCCGTCGTCGTCGACGCGCACGCACCAGCGCCCGCCAGGCTCGCGCTTGGCACTCAGCCACAGATGCCCATCGCCGATCTTGGGCTCCAGCCCGTGGGCCACGGCGTTCTCCACCAGGGTGAGCACGAGCCCGGGGGGCAGCGGCTGCTCCACGAGCGCGGGATCGATGTCGACCTCACCCTTGAGCCGCCCTTCCAGCCGCGCCGACAGGATGGCGACGTAATGCCGCACGGCCTGGGCCTCGTCTCCCAGCGGCACGGTCGGGCGGCCCAGCATCTCGGTGCTGCGGCGCAGGAAGCCGGTGAGCTCCCGCAGCAGCGGCCCGGCCCGGTCGTCACGGCGGTCCACCCAGTGCTGCAGCGTGGCCAGGGTGTTGAAGACGAAGTGGGGATGGATCTGGGCCTGCAGCAGTCGCAGGTCGGCCTGCGCCGCGGCGCGGGCCGACGCATCGCGCTCGGCCACGAGTTGCAGGCGGGCGAGCTGGTTGTCGCGAGCGGCCTGCCCGGCCCGGGCCACGAAGGCCAGCAGCAGAAGGATGCCGATGGCCAGCGGGCCAACCACCCGCAGCACGCGCAGCAGCCGGTCGAGGTCCAACGACTCGGGCATGCCCTTCAGCGCCATCAGCACCAGCGTCATAGCCACGGCGCCGGCAACGGCGCCGAGCAGGAACTTCAGCATCAGCTGCCGTGGATTCACCTTGGCCGGCGCCAGCCAGGCGACCAGCAACACGCTGGTCAAGCCGCCCCAGATCAGCAGCGTCGCACCCACAGCGGCCACCCACGACGCGCCCTGCCCCTGCAAGGCCAGCGCGCCGCCGATCAATACCAGCCACCAGCCGGCCCAGGCCCCCAGGCCGGAGCGGGTGTAGAGATAGATGTCGGCCAGTTCCACCCGCTCACGCAGGACCGGGTCGTCGCGGCCGATGTTTTCGTAATGCGGCAGGGCCCAACGGTAGTAGGCACGCTGGAAGCGGTTGCCGTCGGCAAGGGGATGACGCGGGGTGTCCATGGCCCGCACTGTAGGGACGGCATCGACCGCGCGACGCGGTGGCCTGCATGGACCGCAGCCTGGGCGGCATGGGAGGCCCTGCCCGGCGCATGAGCCGCGGCCCGGCGGCGCGACCGGCATGTCGGCCGTGACACACAACGGCTAAAGCACGTTCACGGAGGCCGCAGACACTTTCAGGCATGAATCGGTCTGGGCGGGGAACGAGTCGTAGTTCACGAGGAACGAAAGACGCCTCGTGCACAACTGAGTCGCCCCGCCTAGACTGCAAACGTTTGATCCACCCTGAGGGCAAACCCGTCGAAAGGCGGGGACGCAAAGCTTCCGGCCTACCGCGCGCTGCAACCGCAGCCCGCCATGGCAGCGGGGCCGCCAAGACCGCTGGTCTTGATTCGCGTGGCCCTCGCCTGCACGAGACCCTGGCCATGCGCATGACCGCCTTCTCCTGGACCCTGAGCCTGCTGACTGCCGCCGCACTGACGGCCTGCGGAGGCGGCACGACCGACAGCCCGACGGTCCAGGCGACGGCTTCGGCTTCCGTCGTGAGCCTGGAGGTCGACCTCGTCGGCACCGCCGGGGCCGACGTGACGGCCCAGCCGACCTTCCACACGGCCGCCGTTGACCTGCCCGAGCCCGACAACGGTGCCACGCCCCACCGTGCCCAGGCGCTGGCCGGCGTCGCCACCCGCGGCCTCACCCGCGAGCGGCTGGACGAATCCCTGCGCGCCCGCGCCGCGGCCGCCGGCAGTGGCGAGGCCAGCCCGATGGCGACGTCCACCGCCGTCACCGTCTACACGCCCGCCCAGATCCGTGCCGCCTACGGCCTGCCGGCCCTGCCGGCCAGCACCACAGGCCTGACCACCACCCAGGCGGCCCAGTTGGGCGCGGGCCAGACGATCTACATCGTCAACGCCAAGCACGACCCCAACATCGTGGCCGAGCTCGCCGCCTTCAACAGCAAGTTCGGGCTGCCCACCTGCACCTCGCGCACCCTGGCCGCCGGCGCCAGCCTGCCGCTGGCCGCCGCCTCCAAGACCGCCTGCGAGCTGGTGGTGGCCTACAGCACCAGCGCCGGCGCGCTGACCTCGACCGCCCCGGCCTACGACAGCGGCTGGGCCACCGAGATCGCGCTGGACGTGCAGTGGGCCCATGCCATCGCGCCGCTGGCGCGCCTTGTGCTGATCGAGGCGCCGGATGCCGGCGTCACCAGCCTGTCCAACGCCGTGGCCCTGGCCAACAAGATGGGCTCGGGCGTCGTCTCCATGAGCTTCGGCGCCACGGAAGGCAGCTGGACGACCAGCTACGACAACGTCTTCTCCGGCACCGGCATGACCTACCTGGCCGCCACCGGCGACAACGGCGCGGCCGTGTCCTGGCCGTCCGTGTCGAGCAAGGTGGTCGCCGTCGGCGGCACCACCCTGAGCTACAGCGGCAGCGGCACCCGCAGCGAAACCACCTGGAGTGGCACTGGCGGTGGCACCAGCGCCTACGTGGCCCTGCCCAGCTACCAGAGCGGCACTCTCGGCGGCTACGCCCGCCGCGCCGTGGCCGACGTCGCCTTCAACGCCGACCCCAACAGCGGCCAGTACGTCGCCACCATCGCCCAAGGCTCGACCACGGTGCGCTGGGTCAGCGCGGGCGGCACCAGCCTGTCCACCCCGCAATGGGCTGGCCTGATCACGGTGGCGAATGCCCTGCGCGTGGCCTCGTCCAAGGCTGTGCTGGGCCAGCCGCATGCGGTGCTTTACCAGCAGATCGGCGCCGTCCCCACGCAATACGCCGCCGCCTTTGCCGACGTGGCCAGCGGCAACAACGGCACCTGCACCACCTGCAGCGCCAAGACCGGCTACGACACCCCCACGGGCTGGGGCACGCCCAACGCCAGCGCGCTGTTGAGCACCCTCAGCGGCGCGACCGTGACCTCGGGCTCGACCACCACTGGCTCCACCGGCACCACGACCACCACCACGACGAGCGGCCCGCAGATCACCACGACCAGCCTGACCGGCACCGCCGGCAAGGCGCTGTCGGCCACCATCGGCTACAGTGCGCCGGGCGCCACCTCGCTGTCCATCAGCATCAGCGGCGCCCCCAGCGGCATGAGCTTCTCGGCCACCAGTGGTGCCATCGGCGTCAGCTGGGCCAAGCCGGTGGCCGGCACCACCAACCTCGTCATCACCCTGAAGGACAACCTGGGGCAAACGACGACGGCGACGGTGAAGGTGACGATCGCGGCGGCCTGAACCCCGCCCTAGCATGGGGCCTCTTCCAGGAGCCCCCATGCGTCGACTGTTGATCGCGGCCCTGCTGGCCGCCGCCTTCTCCGCCCAGGCGGACACCACGTCCGCCGGCCACACCTACACCCCGCCTGACGCCTTCGCCGCGCGGTTGGACGGGCCGGTCGCCCGCTTCACCGCGCCCGAGGGCGACGCGACCGTCACCGTCGTCGACCTGGCCTCGGCCAAGGACGCGGCCGACGCCGTGGCCCAGGCCTGGGCGCTGGCTCAACCCGACTTCAAGCGCACACTGCGCCTGGCCACGCCACGGCCGAGCCGCAACGGCTGGGTCGACCAGCAGGTGTTCGACTACGAGACCTCGCCCAACGAGAAGCTCGCCGTCCAGGCCATCGCCCGGCGCAGCAGCACCGGCGACGGCAAGGCCTGGGTCGTGCTGCTGCTGCAGGCCTCCGAGGCCACGCTGGAGAAGCGCGGCGCCCCGATCGGCAAGTTCTTCAGCAGCCTGCGGCCGCAGGGCTACTCGCGCGAGAGCTTCGCCGGCAAGACGGCCAAGCCGCTGACACCCGAGCGCATCGAGCAGCTCAAGGCCTTCGTGGCACAGGGCATGAAGCAGCTGGGCGTGCCCGGCGTGGGCCTGAGCTTCATCGACGGCGGGCGTGTGGTCTGGGCCGGTGGCCTGGGCGTGCGCGAACTGGGCAAGCCCGAACCGGTGGATGGCGACACCCTCTTCATGGCCGCCAGCAACACCAAGGCCATGACCACCGCCCTGCTCGCCCGCGCGGTGGACGCCGGCAAGCTGCGCTGGGACCAGCCCGCCGCCGAGGCCTACCCGGCCTTCAGGCTGGCCGACCCCGAGGTGACGAAGAGCGTGCAGATCAAGCACCTGGTGTGCGCCTGCACCGGCATGCCGCGGCAAGACCTCGAATGGCTGTTCGGCAACAGCGCCGCACCGGCCAGCACGACCTTTGACCAGCTCGCCACCATGAAGCCGACCAGCAAGTTCGGCGAGGTGTTCCAGTACAGCAACCTGATGGTGGGCGCCGGCGGCTACATCGCCGCGGCCGCCCTCAAGCCCGGCGTGGAGGTGGGCGCGGCCTACGACCAATCGATGCAGGCCCTGCTCTTCGGGCCGCTCGGCATGAAGAACACCACCTTCGACTACGGCAAGGCCCTGCGCGGCAACCGCGCCTGGCCGCATGGCGACGCCTTCGACGGCAGCACCCGGCGCGCCGGCATGGAGGTCAACCGCACCATCATCCCGGCGCGGCCCGCCGGCGCGGTCTGGACCTCGCCCAACGACTTCAGCCGCTGGGTGCTGATGGAGCTGAACAAGGGCAAGACTCCCGAAGGCCAGCCGCTGATCAGCGAGGCCAACTGGGCCGAGCGCTACAAGCCGCAGGTGATGGTGGGTGAAGACGTCACCTACGGCATGGGCCTGTTCGTGGACCGGCAGTACGGCATCACCGTGGCCTCGCACGGCGGCGACCTGCTGGGCTTTCACTCCAACATGATCTGGCTGCCCGAGTACAACGCGGGCGTCACCATCCTGACCAACGCCGATGCGGGCGTGCTGCTGCGCGGCCCGCTGCAGCGCAAGCTGCTGGAGGTGCTGTTCGACGGTCGCCCCGAAGCCGACGAGCGCTTGAAGGTGGCCATCGCCAACCGCAAGGCGGAGGCCGACAAGATGCGCCAGCTGCTCACCCTGCCCGTGCCGGCCGAGGCGATGAAGACGCTCGCTGCCCGCTACGCCAGCCCCGACCTGGGCCCGCTGCGCATCGAACGCAAGGCCGGCAAGCTGCACTTCGTCTTCGCGTACTGGCGCAGCGAGGTCGCGCTGCGCAAGAACGAAGACGGCACGCAAAGCTACATGACCATCGACCCGGGCCTCGGCGGCATCGAGCTGGTGCGCGACGACAAGGCCGCCCGACCGACCCTGGTCCTGCGGGACGCGCAGCACGAGTACCGCTTCGTGGCGGCACGCTGAAACCTCTTCACCACGGGATCGCTAGGCCCTCGCGAGGGGCCTCCACAGAATCTGTGGATGACCCTTGAAGAGAAGTCATCATCCCGCGGGCGCTACGGGCGCGTTTGGGCCTGGGCTGTAGCCTTGCTGATGGTGGGCGCCGCCTTGTGGGGCTGGCGCTGCGTCGAGCGCCCCGCTGCCGATGAGGCCGGCATGGGAGCCCCCCGTGCGGCCGGGCCGGCATCCTCGCCGCAGGCTGACCAGCCTCTGCGCTCCGATGTGAATGCCGCGTCGCCAGAGCCTCGCCCTGTAGCGCCCGACAACGGCAACTCGGAGGTAGACGATCCGGGTGACACCGGCCCAGCCAAGCTCCGGCATGATGCCCTGCTGGCCACCATCGAGAAGCAATGGTGTACCCACTACGCCCAGGCCGACGCCCAGTATCTGCAGGCGCTGGAGCAAAGCTACCCATTCGACCCGCAGGACCGGAACTCCAAGGCCGTGAGTCAACGGGTGAAGGCCACCATGGCGCTGCCAACCCAGCAGGCACGCCGGGCCGTTCGCGAGCGCATTGCTGCGCGATGGACGGCGCAACTGGATCGGGCGGGCGACCCTCGCAGCCTGACCGTCGCAGCCGTGCTCGCGCAGGGCAGCTTTCATGAGACGTGGGATGTGCGCGAGGCAAGGCTGGCAGCTGCCCAGCGGCAGGCGATGACCACCACGGACCCGGTGGTGGCCTCGATCTGGGCCGGGCGCTCGATGAGCTGCTCAGCCAACGTCGACTGCTGGGCTGCGGCGCACCGACGCTGGCAGGAGACGGAACCTGCCAACGTGGCAGCCTGGCTGGTCCGTTCACCCAGCAGGGACGCTATCGCGGAACAAAACTGGCAGGCGCTGGCGCGCACTCAATACGCCAGAGTGCACAGCGCTGCCGTGATAGGACAACTACTCACCCTCCTGCCGCTGACGGAACCGGGGCTGGAACGCGAGGAGGCGCTGGGCATCATCGAATCCGTTCGCCAGCACCAATCAGACATGGTCTCCCGCTTCGACTTGATCCAGAGCTGCCAGGCAGCAAAGGATTCAGCCCTGGCGCGCGGCGCCTGCCTGCATGCAGTGAACCTGCTGTGGGACGACCCCCAGTCGTCAATGCTGGACCGCTTGCAGTTCCTGGGCCTGGCAGAAGCACTGGGTGCACAGGACGAGCCGGTCTGGTCAGAGCGCAGCCATGCCATGCGAAACGACCTCACTCCCCCGGTGGCGCAATCGATGTTCGAGGTGCATTTTGGGCAGGATGTCCGGCGCCACGAAGGCTGCGGCGGTCATGCGGCGCGCGAGGCGCGGCTCCATGCGCTGGTGGAGGGCGGGCCGCTGAAGGTGCTGCGGCAGCTCGCGTCAGGCCAGGATTTCAGCAAACGCTGACGATCAAGGCAGCCACGCCACCCGCGCCACCAACCCACCGCCCTCGCGCGGCAGCAGGCTCAGCCGTGCCCCTTCGGCCGTGGCGATGCGCTCGACGATGGCCAGGCCCAGGCCCGAGCCGGGCGTGCCGCCACGCGCCGCGTCACCACGCTGGAAGGGGCGCTTGAGCGCCTCCACACGGTCGGGTGCGATGCCGGGGCCGCGGTCGCGCACCTCGATCCAGGCCGCGCCGCCGGTCTCGCCGCAGGCCACTTCAAGGGGCGGCGCGCCGTGGTTCTGGGCATTGACGATGAGGTTGAGCACCAGTCGGCGCAGCGCTTGCGGTCGCGCCGTGCGCGTCACACCAGGGCCGGGTGCCAGCACCGGCTGCGGCAGGCCGGGCGCCAGCACCAGGGTCTCGGCCAGGAACTCGCGCAGGGGCAGCGCCACCGGTGCTTCCTGCTCGCCGGGGTGGGCGGCGCGGGCGTAGTCAAGGAACTGGGTCAACAGCCCGTCCAGGCTGTGCAGGCTGCGCTCCAGGGTGTCGAGCAGGGCCGGATCACCGCTGCCGCCGTCGCGCAGCAGCTCGCTGGCCAGGCGCATCTTGGCCAGCGGCGTGCGCAGGTCGTGCGACAGGCCGGCCAGCATCAGCAACCGCTCCTCCTCGTCGCGCGCCAGGGCTTCGCCCATCTCGTTGAGGCTGCGCGCCAGCGCGGCCGTCTCTGCGGGCCCGTCGGTCGGCAGGCGCAGCCGGCGCTGCCCGGCGCCCACCGCCTGCGCCGCCTCCACGAGCCGGGCCAGTGGGCGGTTGATGCGCCGTTGGATCAACCACGCCCCCAGCAGTGCCAGCAGCGCGCTGGCCCCACTGGCAATCAGCCAGATGCGGGCGAAGCGGTGCGCCGCCTGCACGGGCGGCACCGCCAGCCAGTAGGCCCCCACGCGGACCGACAGCAGCCCGCCGGACTCGCGACGCCAGGCCAGGCTCGCGGGGTCTTCACCGAGTTGCATCGCGAGCTCGCTCAGGAAGGTGCGCTCCATCAGGGTCAGCCGGGCGCGCCCCGGGTCGGTGGACGCGCCGGCGGCGCGGGCATTGAAGCGGGCCACGAAGCCGGCACGCTCCGCCTCGGGCAGCAGGCGCAGGCCCTCACCCACGGCCTGCAGGCTGCGAGCCGTGGCCTCGGCCATCTGCTTGACCCGCGGCCGTGCCACCAGCTGGGCATACACCAGCGCGTTGACGAGTTGGCCCACCACGATGAGTGCCACGATCAGCCACAGGTTGCGGCCGAAGAGGGTCCGGGGCGCGAAGCTCATGGCTCCGGGATGAAGACGTAGCCCAGGCCCCACACCGTCTGGATGTGGCGGGGCGCGCTGGGGTCGGCCTCGATCAAGCGGCGCAGTCGCATGACCTGCACGTCCAGGCTGCGGTCGCTCACGCCGTGGTCGTCGCCGTGCGCCATCACCAGCAGCTTCTCGCGGCCCAGCGGCCGGTTGGGTTGGCTGGCCAGCGCGCGCAGCAGGTTGAACTCGACGGTGCTGATGTCCACCTCGGCGCCCTGGCGCAGCAGGCGGCGCTGGGTGGGATGCAGCGTGAAGTCGCCGAACTGCAGGGGCTCTTCGCCCGCGGGCCCGAGGTGGGCGCCGAGCTGCTGCTGGCGCCGCACCATGGCCTGCAGCCGCGCCAGCAGCTCGCGCGGTGCGAAGGGCTTGGCGAGGTAGTCGTCGGCGCCCATCTCCAGGCCGAGCACGCGGTCGACCAGCTCGCCGCGCGCGGTCAGCATCAGGATGGGGATGGTCTCGCCCTGGGCCCGCAGTCGGCGGCACAGCGACAGGCCGTCTTCGCCGGGCATCATCAGGTCGAGCACCAGCACGTCGAAGCGCTCGCGGGCCAGCAGTTGGGCGGCCTGGGCTGCATCGGGCACCGCGCGCACCGACAGGCCCTGCTCGGTCAGGTAGCGCTGCAGCAGGCCGCGCAGTTCGGCTTCATCGTCGGCGATCAAGATGCGACTCATGCGCGGCATGTTAGGGACGGCCGCGCTCGCGGCGGCGGGCACCGCCGCAAAACGATGACAAATCCTTGCAGCCGGCGGCGCCGCGTCAGGGCCTGCAAGCACTGCAACCGGCGCCGCAACCTTCGCGCCGCCGCGGCTGGGCAGCATGGCATCACCTCAACCGGAGACTGCCATGCGTCGCATCCCTCTCGCTTTGCTTCTTGCCACCGGCCTCGCGCAAGCGGCCGACCCCACGCCCGTGCAGCGCGCCAGCGCCGCCCGGCTCACGGCCGAAAAGGCCGCCGCCTGCGTCGCGGTGCAGCCCTTCTACTGGGAGCTGGGCAATGCAACGCAGCCGCTGGTGGGCGGCAAGGTGGGCGATGGCGCGCCGGAGCGGCTCACCGAGATGGCCATCGCCTCGGCCTCGAAATGGGTCTATGCGGCCTTCGCCGCGGAACGTCGCCAGGGGCAGCTCACGGCCGACGACGTCAAGTTCCTGCACTTCCAGAGCGGCTACACCTACTACCGCATCTGCCGCGCCGACCAGAGCGTGGCCGCCTGCCAGGCCAGCCTCATCAACGGCCGCGGGCGCATGAACCCGGCCACTGAAAACCGCTTCGACTACAACGGCGGCCACATGCAACAGCATGCGATCACGATGGGCCTGGGCTCGCTCGGGCCGGACGGTCTCGCGCTCGCGGTGCGCCAGACCCTCGCGCCGGTGCTGGGCAGCGATTGGTCGTTCAGCTACAGCCAGGCCATGCCCGCCGGCGGGGGCGTGACGAGCGCGGCCGACTACAGCCGACTGCTGCGCGCGCTGATGACCGGCCAGTTGCAGCTGGGCGCATGGCTGGGCAAGCAGGCGGTCTGCACCAACCCGCAGGTCTGCCCGAACGAAGCGGTCAAGACGCCCGTGCCCGAGACCGAAGCCTGGCACTACAGCATCGGCCACTGGGTCGAGGACGACCCGCAGGTGGGCGATGGCGCCTTCAGCAGCGCCGGGGCGTTTGGTTTCTACCCGTGGATCAGCGCGGACAAGCGCTTTTACGGGCTGATCGCGCGGGACGTTCGCCAGGCGCCGGTGAGCGACGACGCTGGCACCAAGCCGGGGGCCGCCTCGGTGGCCTGCGGGCGATTGATTCGCGCCGCCTGGATGGATGGCGAACCGCGCCGTTGAGCGCAGCCAGCAGGGAAATCAAGAGGCCGGCCGCGTCAGGGGCGCAGGCCGGCTCGGTGACCGCGGATCAACGCACGCGGTCGGTTTCGAAGGCGATGCGCTCGACGCTGCCATCGCCATTGCGGAACAGGCGCACACGACGCAGGCCGTCCGGGCTGACCAGCAGTTCGGCGCTCTCGGCACGCCAGGTCTCCAGCGGGCTCTCGTCCAGCGCGACGCCCAGGCGGCGCACGCCGACGTGAACGCGCAGGGTGCGTCCGTCATCGAGCAGGTATTCGCCTTGCGCGCTGCGCAGCAGCAGACGGTCGGCAGCGGCGGGGACGGTGGGTTCCTGGGCAATCGCCGGCGCGGTCAGCGTCAGGGTGGCGAGCAGCGCGGCCGTCAGGGTGAGGGGTCGCAGGGTGGTCCAGGTCGTCATGGTGAGGTACTCCTTAAATGCCCCGAGGCCAGTCGCCTCGGCAGCCTCTCCTTCGCAAACGCCGTGCCAAGTTGGGAGCGCAAACAACATCACGGTTCCATTCGGTTTCAATCAGGGTTCGCCCCAGGTCAGGGCCTCCGCGCCCCGCTTCGCGACACCGCGCATCGGCTTGGCGCATGGCTTGACCCTCACGCAACGTCAGGGTTCATGATGCAACCCGTCGTCACGAAAACGAGCTGGACATGGACTACACGGTGGGAGAGCTGGCCGCGCGAGCAGGCCTCACGGTGCGCACCCTGCACCACTACGAACAGCTCGGCCTGCTGCGCCCGGCCAGCCGCAGCGACGCGGGCTACCGCCGCTACGGCGAAGCCGATGTGCTGCGCCTGCACCGCGTGCTGGCCCTGCGCGATGCCGGCCTGTCGCTGAAGGCCATCGGCCCGCTGCTGGACGGCGAGGCACCGCAGCCGCTGGCCGCGGTGCTGCAGTCTCAGATCGAGCAGATCGAGGCACAGCTGATGGCACAGGAGACCCTGCTGCAGACCCTGCGCAATGCCGCGCGACGCCTGGCGACGCAGGGCGACGGCGGTGATGCGGTGCAAGTGCTGCTGGACGCCATGCAGATGCGCCGGGTGCACGAGCGCTGGTTCACGCCCAAGCAGATGCGTACCCTACGTCAGCACTGGGACGCCATGCCGGCGCCCGCGCGTGAAGCCGTGGAGGACGCCTGGCCCCGGCTGGTGGCCGAGGCCCGTGCCGCCAAGGACGCCGGCCGTGACCCCGCCTCGCCCGAGGTGCAGGACATCGTGCGCCGCTGGCTCGTGCTGCAGCGCCAGTTCACCAACCTGGCCCCCGGCATGGAAGACACCATGCGCCGCATGTATGCCGCCGAGCCCGAGCTGGCGCGCCAGTCCGGCGTCACGCCCGACCTGCTGGCCTATCTGAAACAGGCCAAGGCCAGTCTGCCCACGGAGCAACCGTCATGAACGACCCGCGCCGCGAACTTTTCGGCAATGCCAACTTCCGCTGGCTGCTCGGCGGCGGCCTGCTGTCGATGCTGGGCGACCAGTTCACGCTGCTGGCTCTGCCCTGGCTGGTGATGAGCCTTTCCAACGACCCGCTGGTGCTCGGCACCGTGCTGGCGCTGGGCAGCCTGCCGCGGGCGCTGTTCATCCTCGTCGGCGGCGCGCTGGTGGACCGGCACTCGCCGAAAACGGTGTTGCTGCTGACGAAATGGATCAACTTCGGCCTGCTCGCGCTGCTGGCTGGGCTGACCGCCCACGGCGGTCTGACGCTGCCGCTGGTCTATGCGCTCACGCTGGCCATTGGCCTGGCCACCGCCTTCAGCTACCCGGCGGGCAGTGCCATCCTGCCGCAGGCGGTGCCGGCGGCGCTGATCCAGCCTGCCAATGGCGTGCTGATGGGCGCGCGCCAACTGGTGCTGCTGCTCGGGCCGGTGCTGGCGGGCTTGCTCGTCACCGGCGGTGGCGGGCCGGCCCTGCAGGGCCAGGGCCTGGCCATGGCCTTCGGGTTCGACGCGGTGAGCTTCGCGATCTCGGCCTGGACGCTGTCCCGGGTGCGCACCGCGCCGCGCGAAGTGCAGGACGCGCAGCCCGTGCTGGGCGCGATTGCCGAATCGATGCGCGCCTGCTGGCAAGACCGCGAGCTGCGCGCGCTCTTCCTCTACTTCGCCGCCATCGCCTTCTTCGTGGGCGGCCCTATCCAGGTGGCGCTACCGGTCCTGGCGGCGGAGCGGCTGCCTGGCGGCGCGGCCGCGCTGGGCGTGATGCTGGCGGCCCATGGCCTGGGTGCGCTGGCCGGCATGGCGGTGTCAGGCCTGCGGCCGCAGTGGCGGCTGACCACGCTTGGCGGCACGGTGCTGATGATCGATGCCATTGCCGGTGGCGTGTTCCTGCTGTTCGGCCATGTGCATGCGGCCTGGCAAGGCGCGCTGCTGCTGTTGCCGCTGGGCGCCCTGGGTGGCTTCGTGCAGGTGGCTGTGTACAGCTGGCTGCAGCGGCGCATCCCGCCGCAGATGCTGGGCCGGTCGATGGCGCTCTTCATGTTCATCGTGATGGGCCTGGCGCCGCTGGCTTCGGCTGCTGCGGGGGCGGCCTTGCGGGTGCTGGACGTGACGGAACTCTTCACGGCGGCCTCGCTGTGCCTGCTGGCGGTGGTGACGCTGGGCGCTCTGCTCACGCCCATCCGGCAGATCGCCTACCTGGAGGCGCCGCCTCGCCCGTCAGCCGGCTGATCACCAAGGCCCGTGGCCTGCAGGCCCGCGACCTGGTCGAGCGACGCCTGCAGCAGGTCGTCAATGAGGGCGAGCACGCGCTCGCGCTCCGGCGCTGCCAGCACATCGCCCAGCAGGCGATGCACCGGCGTGCTGATGGGCGAGCCCGTCATGGCGCCGCGCGGCCCCGTGGGCAGTCCGCCGGCAGGCGTGCAGGGACGTTCGGTGAGGTCGATCATGGTGCCCACCAGGCGCAGCGGCCGCCCCTCGGGACCGCGCTCGATGACCCGACCGCGCGAATGCACCAGCCGGTAGCCCGAGCCGTTGCTGCGCAGCCGAAAGCGCGCCTCGTACGTGGGCACCGCGCCGCGGATGTGCTCGCGCATCCGCTCGACCATGGGGGCCAGGTCTTCAGGATGGACGCGGCAGCGCCAGAAATGCGTGCTGTCGGGGCTGTCGGGGTCCGGAAAGCCCAGCCGCTGCTTCCAGGCGGGGGAGTAGTGCACGGTTTCCAGTTCGGGCCGCAGGTCCCACAACGCCAATTCCCCGGTCTCGACGGCCTGACGCAATCTCAATTCCAGGCGGTGCGCGGCGAGGTTCATGTCAGCTCTCGTTCAAGGCCTTGTACACGAGCAGGGAGGCATGGGCATCGTTCGCAGCGTACTGCAGTTGCTGCGGCGTTAGCGTCGGGTTGGCCCAATTGGAGGTGGTGGCCTTCTTCGACTTGATGAAGCGCTGGCCCAGCACGACGGCGACCGCCACCTTCAGGCCGACCGCGTCCTTGAAGCCCAGACGCTTCACCAGGTGGGACAGGTCGATGCTGCGCTCGAGGCGCAGGCCGAGCTTGCGCTGGATCTGCGGGCGGTCGGACGCCAACCCGAAACCCACCTTCACGATCTCGTCCGACTCGATGACGGCCTGCAGGAAGGGCAACACGCCCGGCGTGGCGGTCTGCACGATGTAGGCCCGCTCGGTGGTCGCAAACTGGATGACCTCGGGCCCGGTCTGCGGCGCGCCGGCCACGAAGACGGGCTTGCTCTCGGTATCAAAGCCGATGTGGACCGCCGCCCGGAGCTCGGCCTCGGCGGCCGCGAGCTGGTCAGGCGTGCGCAGCAGCTGGATGGCCTGCGGCGGCAGCGCCGGGTAGAGCGGCAGCGCCGCGATCTGCTCGCTGGTGGGACGCGCCCGGGGCGGGGGTCTGTGCATGGCGGCAGTATGCCGCCCAGGAACCCTCGCCAGCGCCTCCTGCTCAGGCCTGCGCCGAGCGGCCGGCCGGCGCCGGCTGGGCCGACCACTGTGGCTGCCGGGCCAGCTCGGCCGCCGTGGCGTCGTCGGCGGTGACGGCGTATTCGAGGCTGTTGCGCTCGACGAACAGAGCGCTGCGGTAGCGCTGCAACAGGGCGCCCAGCGCACGACGGGCTTCGGTGGTGGGGCCGTTGAAGGTGAGGGTCAGGGTGGTCATGGTGAGCTTTTGCAGCCGTGTACGCCACCAACGTTGCGCCGACCGCCCGGTTGACGCCGGATTGCTACGGCTTGTGAATGCGGCGGTTGCCAGGCGTCAGCGCCCGGCCAGCAAGGTGGCCACTTCGGCCGCCGACCGCACCCCCAGCTTGGCGAACACCCGCGCCCGGTGCACTTCCACCGTGCGCACCGACACGTTCAGCTCGTCGGCAATGATCTTGTTGAGCTTGCCGGCGGCCACACGGGTCATCACCTCGTGTTCTCGCTCCGTGAGGCTGGCCAGGCGGGCACTGCGCTCAGCGGCCTGGGCGCCTTCGGCCTGCATGGCGGCGTCCACCGCCAGGGCCTGCTCCAGGCGGTCGGCCAGGGCGTTGTCGCTGTAGGGCTTCTCCAGGAAATCGAAGGCGCCCTTTTTCAGCGCTTCCACCACCATCGGGATGTCGCCGTGGCCGGTCAGGAAGAGCACGGGGTTGCGCAACTGGCGCGCCAGCAGCTCGTCGTGCAGTCGGGTGCCGCTCATGGGCTCCATGCGCACGTCCAGCAGGAACACGCCGCGCGGCGGGGGCTCGCGGTCCAGCGTGTCCAGCAGGGTCGGGCCGCTGTCGAAGGGGCGCACCGCCAGGCCCCGCGAGCGCAGCAGGAAGGCGAGCGCGTCCCGCACGCCAGGGTCGTCGTCGACCAGATAGACGCTGCCAGGGTCATGCATGCAGGGGCTCTCCATGGGGTTCGCGGCTGAGGGGCAGGCTGAACGAGAACAGCGCGCCGCCGCTGGCCACGTCGCTGGCATCGAGCACGCCCTGGTGGGCCTCGACGATGGAGCGGCAGATGGCCAGCCCCATGCCCATGCCCTCGGCCTTGGTGGAATAGAACGCGGCGCAGAGCTGCTCGACGCGCTGGCCTTGCAGGCCGGGGCCGTTGTCCTGCACGTCCACCCGCACGAACTCGCCCGCCACGCGACTGCTGACCGTGATGCGCCGGCCTTGCTCGCGTGCCTGCAGCGCATCGGCTGCATTGCGCACGAGGTTGATGACGACCTGCTCGATCAACACGGCATCGGCCAGCACCGACGGCACGCCGGAGGCCAGGCTCAAGGTCAGCGTCACGCCGCGGCGCTGGCAGTCGCGCTTGAGCAGTTCCACGGCGGCGGTGATGACCTCGTGCAGATCGCAGGCCTCGTGCCGCGGCTCGCGCCGCGTCAGGAACTCGCGGATGCGCGCGACGATGCGGCCGGCATGCGCGGCCTGCTGGCCCAGGCGCTGCAGGGCGCCGCGCACGAGTTCGTCCTGCACGCCGAGCTTCTCCAGCGAGTTGCTCAGGCCCGCGCCATAGCTGGCGATGGCGGTCAGCGGCTGGTTCAGCTCATGCGCCAGCGTGGAGGCCACTTCGCCCAGCATGGTCAGGCGGGCGTTGTGAGCCAGGGTCTCGATCTGGCGGCGCTCGCGTTCTTCGAGCCGCTTGCGCTCGGTGATGTCGATGATGCTGCCCATCCAGCCGATCTGCCGCCCGCCGGCATCCACCAACGGCGACTCGAACACCATCACATCCACCGACCGCCCGCTGCTGTGCTGCCAGCGCGCCTCGAAGCCCTCGCGCGGCGCCTGGCCGGCGAGGTTGCGGCGGTTGCGTTCGGTCAGCTCGTCCAGCGAATCCGGCGGCCAGTAGGGCATGGGCGGCAGCAGGCCCACCAACTGCTCGGCCGGCAGACCCACCAACTCGCAGAAGGTGCGGTTGACGTAGAGCAGCCGGCCGTCGAAGTCCCGGGCGCGCAGCGCCACCAGGGCCGAGTCTTCCATCGCACGGCGCCAGGCCGCCTCGGTGCGGCCGGCCACCTCGGCGCGCTGCACCTGGCGCATCTGCCGGCGCAGCAGCCAGCTCGCCACGGCGATGAGCGGCAGGAAGCCCGCCACCAGCACCCAGGCCAGCGGCCGGATGGCGGTGGGCGCGGGGTCGCGCAGGGTCAGCTCCAGCGCGGCGTCGGTCAGCGCCTCCTGGGCCAGCGGGCTGGCGCGCAGCGGCCCGGTCAGCGAGACGCGGTAGCTGGGCCGGGGCCCCTGCGCGGCACGCAGCGGCGACTCGGTGCTGGAGGCGATGACCTGGTCAGCACTGTCCACCAGTTGCACGTCGTACTTGCGCGCCAGCCACCAGGGTACGCCGCGCTTGAGCAGCAGCGCGGGCGGATAGCGCACGACCAGCGTGCCGTCGGTGCCGACCGGTGCGGTCAGGTGCAGGGACAGGCCGTCTTCCAGGCGCACGTCGTCCGCCCGGCCCGACACTTCCGCCACGACGCGGAACCGCCCGTCCAGCCACGTGACCGATTGCCAGAGGCGGCGCAGCCCATTGGCTGTTTCCGGGTGCGCCGCCAGGGCCGCCTCGCTCGGGACCACGCCCGCCAGCGCCTGGGCCAGCACGCGCAGATGCGCCTGCTCCTCGGCAATGCGGTCCCGCAACTGCGCTTCAGTGCTGAGCGCATCGGAGATGAGTGTCTGCCGCTGCTGCTCCTGCTCCTCGGCTTCGTTGGCCCGCACCCAGCCGAGCACGCCCAGCACAAACACCAGGGATAACCCCAGGGGTGCCAGCCACAGGCTTCGATGCAGGAACTCGCGCCACGTCATGCCCTGCAGTCTAGAGAGGCGGGCCGGGCCTGCGAAATGTGGAACTCCACAACTACCCGGCGCGCGCGTGGGTCGGAAGAATGCCGGCCATACCCACTATTCGGAGACACACCATGGCCCTGCGCCGTCTCATCCTCGCCACCGCCCTGGCCCTGCCGCTTGCCTCGTTCGCGCAGGCGCCCATCGTCATCAAGTTCAGCCACGTCGTCGCACCGGACACGCCCAAGGGCAAGGGCGCCCAGCGCTTCAAGGAACTGGCCGAGCAGCGCACCGGCGGCCGCGTGAAGGTCGAGGTCTACCCGAACAGCCAGCTCTACAAGGACAAGGAAGAGCTCGAGGCCCTGCAACTGGGCTCGGTGCAGATGCTGGCCCCGTCGCTGGCCAAGTTCGGCCCGCTGGGTGTGAAGGAGTTCGAGGTCTTCGACCTGCCCTTCCTGTTCAGCGACACCGCCGCCTTCCGCGCCGTGACCGATGGCCAGGTCGGCGCCGACCTGTTCAAGAAGCTCGAACCCAAGGGCATCAAGGGCCTGGCCTACTGGGACAACGGCTTCCACATCATGAGCGCCAACAAGCCGCTGCATGCCGTGGCCGACTTCAAGGGCCTGAAGATGCGCATCCAGTCCAGCAAGGTGCTGGACGCCCAGATGCGCGCCCTGGGCGCCATCCCGCAGGTGATGGCCTTCAGCGAGCTCTACCAGGCGCTGCAGTCGGGCGTCGTGGACGGCACCGAAGGCGTGCCGAGCAACTTCTACACCCAGAAGATCTATGAAGTGCAGAAGCACATGACCCTGTCCAACCACGGTCACCTCGCCTATGCGCTCATCGTGAACAAGAAGTTCTGGGACGGCCTGCCGGCCGACATCCGCACCCAGCTCGAGAGCGCGGTGAAGGACTCGACCATCTACGCCAACGCGATTGCCGCCACCGAGAACGCCACGTCGCTGGACAAGATCAAGGCCGCTGGCAAGACCACCGTCTACACGCCCACCCCGGCGGAGACCAACGAGTGGAAGAAGGCGCTGATGCCGGTCCACAAGGAAATGGAATCCCGCGTGGGCAAGGCGACCGTCGAAGCCGCCTACAAGGCCGCCGGCTTCGTCGCGCCGAAGTAAGACCACCCCCTACGCGCTTCGCGCGCCCCCTCGAAGGGGGCACTCCCGTCCGACCGGCAAAGCCGGATCAGCGGGAGTCGCGCGAGAGGCGGCGGCGCTTCGCGCGCCTGGCAATTCATCTCGCTCCCGGGAGGGAACTTTCATGATCAATCGAGTGCTGAATCATCTCGAGGAGTGGCTCATCGCCTTCCTCATCGGCGCTGCCACGCTGGTGATCTTCGTCGCCGTCGTGCATCGCTTCCTGTCGGGTGTGCCCTATATCCAGGACTACACGGTTCGGATGAACCTGTCCTGGGCGCAGGAGCTGTGCATCTTCATGTTCGTGTGGATGGCCAAGTTCGGGGCGGCCTATGGCGTGCGCACCGGCATCCACGTGGGCGTGGACGTGGTGCTGCGCAAGCTCAATGGCCCGGCCTACCGTGCACTCGTCGTGTTCGGCCTGCTGGCGGGCGCCGTGTTCACGGGCACCGTGGCCGCGCTGGGTGCCAACTTCGTGTGGCACATGTCGGAGACCGACCAGACCTCGGCTGACCTGGAGATCCCGATGTGGTGGGTCTACAGCTGCGTGCCACTGGGCTCCAGCCTGATGTGCTACCGCTTCCTGCAGGTCGCCTGGAGCTTCCTGAAGACCGGTGAGCTGCCCCACCACGACCACGGCCACGTCGACGGGCTCGAGGAGGCCAAGGCATGAACGCATCCATCATCTTCGTCCTGCTGATCCTGCTCATGCTCACGGGCATGCCGATCAGCATCTCGCTGGGCCTGACCGTCCTGACCTTCCTGTTCACGATGACGCAGGTGCCGATCGAATCGGTCGCACTGAAGCTGTTCACCGGCATCGAGAAGTTCGAGATCATGGCGATCCCGTTCTTCATCCTGGCCGGCAACTTCCTGACGCATGGCGGGGTGGCGCGGCGGATGATCCGCTTCGCCTCCAGCATGGTGGGCCACTGGCACGGTGGCCTGGGCCTGGCCGGCGTGATGGCCTGCGCGCTGTTCGCGGCGGTGTCGGGCTCGTCGCCCGCCACGGTGGTGGCCATCGGTTCGGTCATCCTGCCGGCGATGGTGAAGCAGGGCTTCCCGAACAAGTTCGGCGCCGGCATCCTCACGACCTCCGGGTCGCTGGGCATCCTGATCCCGCCGTCGATCGCGATGGTGATGTATTCGGTCTCCACCAACGTGTCGGTGGGCGCGATGTTCATCGCCGGCATCGTGCCGGGCCTGGTGCTGGCCTTCCTGCTGGGCCTGACCACCTGGAACATCGCCCGCAAGAACAACTACCCGCGCCTGCCCAAGGCCACGGTCAAGGAGCGCCTGGTTGCCTTCAAGGAGAGCATCTGGGGCCTGCTGCTCATCGTCGTCGTCATGGGCGGCATCTACAGCGGCATGTTCACGCCGACCGAAGCCGCCGCGATGGCAGCGGTGTACGCCTTCATCATCGCGGTGTTCGTCTACAAGGACCTGCCGCTCAAGCGCCTGCCCAAGGTGCTGCTGGACTCGGCCAGCATGAGCGCGATGCTGCTCTACATCATCACGAACGCGGTGCTGTTCAGCTTCCTGATGACGAGCGAGAACATCCCGCAGGCCATGGCGGACTGGATGATCGCCCAAGGCTTCGGGCCGATCGCCTTCCTGCTGGTGGTCAACATCCTGCTGCTGCTGGCCGGCAATGTGATGGAGCCCAGCTCGATCATCCTGATCCTGGCGCCCATCCTGTTCCCGGTGGCCATGAAGCTGGGCATCGACCCCATCCACTTCGGCATCCTGATCGTCGTGAACATGGAAGTCGGCATGTGCCACCCGCCGGTGGGCCTGAACCTGTACGTGGCTTCGGGCATCACCAAGATGGGCATCAGCGAACTGACCATGGCCGTCATGCCCTGGCTGCTGACGATGCTGGGCTTCCTGCTGGTGGTGACCTACTGGCCCGGGCTGACCCTGTGGCTGCCGCACTTGCTGATGAAGTAAGCGCCGCGGCAGGCATCTGGCGACAAGGGGCTTCGGCCCCTTTCGCCTTTCTTGGGCGCGCCTTCCAGCGACCCGGCACGGCCCTTGCGTAGCCCGGGCTGACCATGACCACGCCCCTCTTTCCCCTGCCCGGTCTGCGCGTGCTGCTGGCCGACGCTGGCCAGCGCCGCAGCCCCGTCATCCGCCTGGAGCTGATTCGCCTGCGCTGCCAGTTGGTGGATGTCATCGACCTGGTGGCCGAACCCGACGCCCTGCCCGCCGCGCTGGAGCGGCTGACGCCCGAGCTGCTGCTGATCGACTGCGACCAGCCCAGCCCCGCATTGCTGAATCAACTGGCTGACGCCCTGCAGCGGCAGCCCCGGCCGGTGCTGCTGGTGGCTGAACAGATGAGCCCCGAGCAGATGCGCGCCGCCCTGGCTGCCGGGGTGAGCACCCTGCAACTGGCCGGCCTTCAACCCCAGCGGCTCGGCGCCCTGCTGCAACTGGCGCTGGCCCGCTTCGAGCACGACCAGAGCCTGCAGCGCGATCTGCGCCAGACCCAGACCCAACTGGCCGAGCGCAAGCTGGTGGAGCGCGCCCGCGGCATCCTGATGCGCGAGCAAGGGCTGGACGAGGAAGCGGCCTTCCAGCGCCTGCGCCAGATCGCCATGGACAGCGGCCAGACCCTCGCCGCCGTGGCCACCCGGCTCATCGAGGCCGACCAGTTGCTGCGACCGCGCTGAGCCTCGATCTGGGGCGGGCGCGCACCAAGGCGCACCAACTCGGGCAGGCGGCGACCTCGCCCAGCCCCGACCTGACGCACCGACACGGCGCGCCGAACCCATCCGGGGCGGCGCCCCGGCCCGCCATGCGCCATCGGCGTGCAAGCCACCCGCAACTCGGCCCCTGCCAAGCTGGCACGCAACCTGCTCAAGCTCTCGTGAGACCTGCAATGGCGCAGGACTCTCGGGCCAGTCGGCACTTCACCCGGCTGGCACTTCGGGACAACGGCGTCCATCCTCTCCTATTGCGTCTTCGCTGCTGAAGTGCGGCGCGGGCGGAGCGTGGCTGCGACGCCGTTGCGCCCTGCACGACCCCAGGAGCCCGTGATGACCGCCCGCGACAACTCGACCGCCCCGACTTCCCCGACCGACCTGACCCGCCGCAGCCTGCTGGCCGCCGCGGCTGGCCTGCCCGCTCTCGGCCTGGCCGGCGGCGCCTGGGCCCAGGGCTCGGACAAGCCCGAGAAGGAAGAGGTGCGCATCGGCTTCATTCCGCTGACCGACTGCGCCAGCGTCGTCATGGCCTCGGTCCTGGGCTTCGACAAGAAGTACGGCGTCAAGATCATCCCCACCAAGGAAGCCTCCTGGGCCGGCGTGCGCGACAAGCTCGTCAACGGCGAGCTGGACATGGCCCACGTGCTCTACGGCCTGATCTACGGTGTGCACCTCGGTGTGGCCGGCCCCAAGAAGGACATGGCCGTGCTGATGACCCTGAACCGCAACGGCCAGGCCATCACCCTGTCCAAGAAGCTGGCGGATGCCGGGGCGGTGGACGGCGCCTCGCTCGCCAAGGTCATGGCCAAGGACAAGCGTGACTACAGCTTCGCGCAGACCTTCCCGACCGGCACCCACGCGATGTGGCTGTACTACTGGCTGGCCGCGCACGGCGTGAACCCGATGAAGGACGCCAAGGTCATCACCGTGCCGCCGCCGCAGATGGTGGCCAACATGCGCGTGGGCAACATGGACGGCTTCTGCGTCGGCGAGCCCTGGGGCCACCGCGCCATCATCGACGGCATCGGCATCACCGCCACCACCACGCAGGACATCTGGCCCGAGCACCCCGAGAAGGTGCTCGGCACCACCGGCGACTTCGTCAAGAAGTACCCCAACACCGCGCGCGCCGTGATCATGGCCGTGCTGGAGGCCAGCCGCTGGATCGACGCCGGCCTCATCAACAAGAACAAGATGGCCGAGACGATCGCCGACAAGGCCTACGTCAACACCGGCGTCGATGCCATCAACCAGCGCATCCTCGGCCGCTACCAGAACGGCCTGGGCAAGACCTGGGACGACCCGCGCCACATGAAGTTCTTCGACGACGGCGCGGTGAACTTCCCCTACCTCTCCGACGGCATGTGGTTCCTGACCCAGCACAAGCGCTGGGGCCTGCTCAAGGACCACCCCGACTACCTCGGCACCGCCAAGGCCATCAACCAGACCAAGCTCTACGCCGAAGCCGCCGGCGCGCTCAAGATCAGCGTTCCCAAGGACCCGATGCGCAGCTCCAAGTTGCTCGACGGCGTCGTCTGGGACGGCAAGGACCCGGCGAAGTACGCCGACAGCTTCAAGGTCAAGGGGTAATCGCCATGGTGTCTGCCGTCTTCCATTCGCCTCGCGAGGCCGCCACGGCGGTCGAGGCTCCTGCAGCCACGCCGGCCGCACCCAGCCGCCCCGCCATGACCCCTGTCGACGCCGCCGCCCCAAGAACCGCAGCCAAGCCCCAGCCGCAACGCGACCCGATCGACTGGAAGGGCCTGGCCCTGCGCGTGCTGCCGCCGGTCATCAGCATCGCACTGCTGATCGGCCTGTGGGGGCTGGCGACGCAGAAGGGCGGCTCGTTTCCAACCCCGGCGGCCACCTTCGACGCCGCCGTCAAGCTCTTCTCCGACCCGTTCTACCGCAACGGGCCGAACGACCAAGGCATCGGCTGGAACATCCTGAACTCGCTCGGCCGCGTCGGCATGGGCTTCGGCCTGGCGGCGCTGGTGGGCATTCCGCTGGGCTTCATCATCGGGCGATTCCAGTTCGCCAACCGCATGGTGTCGCCGCTGATCGCGTTGCTCAAGCCGGTGTCGCCGCTGGCCTGGCTGCCGATCGGCCTGCTGGCCTTCAAGAGCGCCAACCCGGCCGCCATCTGGACCATCTTCATCTGCTCGATCTGGCCGATGGTGGTGAACACCGCCGTGGGCGTGCAGCGCGTGCCGCAGGACTACCTGAACGTGGCCCGCGTGCTCAAGCTGAGCGAATGGAAGGTCATCACCCGCATCCTGTTGCCGGCGGTGCTGCCCTATGTGCTGACGGGCGTGCGGCTGAGCGTGGGCACCGCCTGGCTCGTCATCGTCGCGGCCGAGATGCTGACCGGCGGCGTGGGCATCGGCTTCTGGGTCTGGGACGAGTGGAACAACCTGAACGTGGCCCACATCCTGATCGCCATCTTCGTCATCGGCACCGTCGGCCTGCTGCTCGAATGGATGCTGATGTCGCTGGCCAAGCAGTTCACCTTCGACGGAGATTGAGCCCATGAAACCCTTCATCCAGGTCCAGGACGCCGAGATGGTGTTCACCACCCGCAAGGGTCGCTTCCATGCGCTGCAGAACGTCAGCCTGGACGTTCAGCGCGGCGAGTTCATCACGCTGATCGGCCACTCCGGCTGCGGCAAGTCCACGCTGCTCAACCTGATCGCCGGCCTGCTGCAGCCCACCTCGGGCGCGCTGATCTGCGACGGCCGCGAAATCGCCGCCCCCGGCCCTGAGCGCGCGGTCGTGTTCCAGAACCATTCGCTGCTGCCGTGGCTGTCCTGCCTGGACAACGTGCTGCTGGCGGTGGAGTCGGTGTTCGGCGGCAAGGAAGCCAGCGCCAAGCTCAAGGTGCGCGCCCGGGCGGCGCTGGAGCTGGTGGGCATGAGCCATGCGCTGCACAAGCGCCCGCATGAGATCTCCGGCGGCATGAAGCAGCGCGTGGGCATCGCCCGCGCCCTGGCCATGGAGCCCAAGGTGCTGCTGATGGACGAGCCCTTCGGCGCGCTCGATGCCCTCACCCGCGCCAAGCTGCAGGACGAGTTGCTGAAAATCGTGGCGCGCACGCAGAGCACGGTCATCATGGTCACGCACGATGTGGACGAAGCCGTGCTGCTGTCGGACCGCATCGTCATGATGACCAACGGCCCGGCGGCCACGATCGGCGAAATCCTGGAGGTCGGCATCCCGCGGCCGCGAGTGCGCGTGGAGCTCGCCGAGGATGCGCGCTATGTGGCGGCGCGCAAGGAAGTCATCGACTTCTTGTACACGCGGCATGCGCATGTGGAGCAGGCGGCTTGATCGTGCCGCGGGCGATGGATGCCGTGGGCCTTTGCTGAGCGACTTTCGACCAGCGCCCCCAGCAAGCGCCCCCTCAGAACACCACCTCGGCTCTCAGCCCCCCCTCCGGCCGATTCCCCAGCACCAACACCGCCCCCTGCCGCCGCACCAGCTGCTGAGCGATGTAGAGCCCCAGGCCCGTGCCGCCGGTGTCGCGGTTGCGGGAGCTTTCGAGGCGCCGGAAGGGTTGTCGCACCCGCTCCAGTTCGGCGTCCGGAATGCCGGGGCCATCGTCGTCGACGATGAGCCGCGTCACGCCCGCCGCGAGGTCCACCCGCACGCGTGCATTGCCGGCGTAGCGCAGCGCGTTGCCCACGAGGTTGTCCAGCACACGCCGCAGCGCGACCGGGTCGGCATGGACCACGGCAGGCGGCCCTTCGAAGCTCACCGCGGCACCGGTCTCGGCGAGGTCGTCCACGGCCGACTGCGCCAGGGCTGACAGGTCGACCCGCTGCAGCCGCACGGCTTCGGCCGGGCGGAAGACCTCGATGACGCTTTCCACCAGGCCGTTCATCTCGCGCAGGTCGTCGATGCAGCGCTCGCGCACCTTGGCCTCCACCTCGCCGGTCTCCAGCCGCAGGCGCATGCGCGTGAGCGGGGTGCGCAGGTCATGCGAGATGGCGGCCATCATCAGGCCGCGTTCCTCGAATTGGCCGCTGAGCTCGGCCGCCATGCGGTTGAACACGGCGGCGGCGTCCCGCACTTCACGGGTGCCATCGGCTTCGTCCAGCACCGGCGCGGGCCGCCCCTGCGACAGGGCGGGCGTGAGCTGCTGCGCGGCACTGACGAGGCGTCGCACCGGCTGCGCCAGCCAGCGCGAGCCCCACCAGGCCGCCAGCGCGATGAAGAGCAGGCGCACCCCGTAGTCCACGACGCTGGCGCCCCAGGGCAGGTTCGGCGGCAGCGACGGAAACGTCGGCACCCGCTGGGGCGGTCGATCCGGCATGCCGCCCGGCGGCATGGGCCGCGGAGGCGGACCACTGTCCAGTCCCTGCGGGCGCGGCGGGCGATCGAACCCGTCAGGCGGCGCCCCGCGCGGACCATGCTCGGCCTGCCAGGTCATCAGCCCGCTACGCAGGCTGCTGGACAAGACGCTCCAGGCGGCGAAGTGGCTCACCACCAGCGCCGCCCACATCAGCAGGAACAGCCGCAAACCCAGGCTGTCCCAGCGGCGCAGGCGGTTCAGCACGGGGCCACCTCGGCATCGAACAGATAGCCTTCGCCGCGCACCGTGCGGATGAGGCTGGGCTCTCGCGCGGTGTCGCCGAGCTTGGCGCGCAGGCGGGACACGGCGAGGTCGATGCTGCGGTCGTTCACTTCCACGCCCGGCGCCCGGGTCAGGTCGATGAGCTGGTCGCGCGTCAGCACGCGGCCCGGGCGCTGAACAAAGGCGGCCAGCAGCCGGAACTCGGCCGCGGACAGCGCAATGCCCACCTCGTCGGCGTTGATGAGCTGGCGGGTCATGCGGTCAAAGCGCCAGCGGCCGAAGCGCAGCAGCCGGGTGTCGTCGTCCACGCTGCCCGCCAGGCCCTTGTTGGCGCGGCGCACGAGCGCCTGCAGGCGTGCCACCAGCTCGCGCGGCTCGAAGGGCTTGGCGAGGTAGTCGTCCGCGCCCAGCTCCAGGCCGATCACGCGGCTCATGGTGTCGCCGCGCGCGGTGAGCATCAGCACCGGCGGCGCATCCGGCAGACCCTGCAGCCAGCGCAGCAGGCTGAGCCCGTCCTCACCCGGCAACATCAGGTCCAGCACGATGGCGTCGAACTTCGCCAGCGGCAGCATCTGACGCATGGCCTGGCCATCGGCGGCGGCGCTCACCTGCCAGCCAAACCCGGCGAGGTAGGCCGCCAGGCTGGTGCGGATCTCCGCGTCATCGTCGACAACCAGGGCGCGCAGGCTCATACCGAGATGCCGACCCGGATCGTGGCCACGTAGCCTGCGCTGGCCGAGCCGGTCAGCGTCGCCAGCTGCGAGGTGTAGCCATCACTGAAGATGTTGTCGGTCGCAAAGCTGATCGCAGCGGCGTTGGCGGCGCTGCCGCTGTAGCCACTGGTGGCATAGACCGCGCTGCTGACATCCGTCGGGAAGGCGATCTGCGAGGTCTTGAGCTTGTTGCTCCAGCTGCTGGCCGTGGTGGTGCTGCGGTAGACCTCGAAGTGCATGTGCGGCATGCGACCCGAATAGCAGCCCGGGTAGATGGTGGTGAAGGTGGCCGTACCGTCGCTCCCGGTGGGCTGCACACCACGCAGGTAGTTCTCGCCGGTCACGCCGCTGGAGTACATGGAGTACCGGCCCAGCGCATCGCAGTGCCACAGGTAGATGGCATAACCGCTGAGGTCGGCACAGGACGAATTGGTGTTCACGAGTTCGATGACAACCTGCAGGGGCACCCCAGTGGCGACGCCGCTGGCACCCGCGATGCTCGACCGGATGTCGCTGCGCACGATGCCGCTCAGCGCCAAGGCATTCGCAATGCTACCGTTGGCCGTGTTGGACCCGTCGCCTGGATACGGGCCGGCCGTTTCCTCAGGGATGACGACACAGCTGCTGCTGGTGCTGCCGCCACTGCTGCTGCCCGAACTGCCGGAACTGCTCGAACCGCTGGAGCTCGACGACGAGCTGCTGCCGGTGCTGGCATCGCCGCCGCCACCGCAGCCCGCCAGCGTGAGGCCAGCGAGGCCACCAGCACCGCCGAGCAGCCAGCGCAAGGCACCGCGCCGATTGCCGGCTTGGCGCATCAGGCGTTCGAGGTCGTGGGCGAGGCCGAGGTCGTGATCATGGGGTTGCATGGTGCGCTCCTAGAGGGGTGTGAGCGCCATTGCATCGCCGCGATGTATCAAGGGCATCGGCGGTTTGTGTCAACGCCGAAAAAATCAGCCCAGGATGAGCTGCAGCGACCCCTGCAGCGCCCGGATCAGGTCGTCCAGCGCCTGCAGCAGCCGCTCGCTGCCCTGGTGCATGCGCTGGACCGCCTCGCCCGGCTCGGCCCGCAGGCCGCGCAGCAGCACCAGCCAGGCCTCGTCCACGGCCGCAAAGGCCGGCTGCAGCGCCGGGCTCGCCAGCGGCGTGCTGCGCACCGCGTCGTAGGCCTTGATGAACTCATCCAGGCCCGCGGCGAGGCCGGCGGTGTCATGGCCCGGCACGACCTGGGCCAGCAGGCCCTCCTTGGCCAGCCGCTGGCTCAGCAGCCGCAGCCGCGTGACCTGGGCCAGCAGGCCGACCGGCCGGGTGCCGGCGCGCTCGGACAGCCGCGCCACCAAGGCCTCACTGCTGTCCAGCAAGGCCTGCGCGGCCGCGTCGCTGCGCGCCAGGTCGGGACTGCGGCTGGCGAGCCCGCTTTCCAGTTGGGCCCAGGCGGCCGACACCGCCGCCAGCTCGGCGGCGAGGTCCTGGCGCAGCAGTTCCCCGAGGCGGGCGAGGTTGCCCCGCACGCGGTCAACCGAGGCATCCAGCAGCGCCTGGGCCTCGCGACGCTCAGGCGGCGTCAGGCGCGGCCACAGGCGCAAGGCCTGCAGCTTGACCAGGCGTTGGGCCAGCATGCGTTGGGCGCCGGCGCGCTCCAGCGCCTCGGCGAGCTCGGCGGTATGCACCACGCCCCGGGCCACCTCGGGCAGCTTGGACTGGGTCTGCATGGCCGTGCTGCGCAGCAACGCGAAGGCCGCGGCCTCGTCGATGCCGCGCGCCTGCATCAACAGGCCCTTGGCCCGCTCGGTCCATTTGCGCTCCTCCAGTTGCGCCTGCACGGCCTGCTCGCGCGTGGCCAGGCGGCTGGCCACGCCGCTCAACCAGGGCAAGGCCTCGGCCAGCAAAGCCGCCGGCACGTCGGCGGGCAGCCACTGCATCACGCCGCGCGCGGTCAGGGCCGCACGTTGGCTGGCCGTGGGCGCCGGCGACAGCAGCAGCACCGGGCTGGCGAAGGGCGTGGAGGCCTCACACCAGGCCGCCAGATCCTGCACGGTCGGGCAGTACAGCAACGCTGACGCCGCCGCCGCGGCAGCGCCGGTCAGCGCCTCTGCCGGCCTCAATGTCCAGCCCGCGGCAGACAGCGCCTGCGCCTGCGGCGGCAGCGTCGGGCAGCACAGCAACAGCCAGGGGTCGGGAGCAGCGCGAGTCGAGGCGGAGTCAGGCATGCGCCCAAGTATCCGGTCAACACCGCCTGGCCCGGCGCCGCATGACTTCGGACGTCACGCAGCGCGCCTTTTTGGGGCGAACGCACCCGCACCGGGCCTGAAAACGCTTCGGCGTGGGGCGTTGCAGACGCTTTTTTGCGTCGCAACCGGTCTGGAGGCCAGCCTCATCGCTGGCACATCGCTTGCGATGCAAGCACCGGACCAGGAGTGATGCATGAAGAAGTTGAAGCTCGTGATGGTGGGCAACGGCATGGCCGGCGTGCGCACGCTGGAAGAGCTGCTGCGCCTCGCCCCCGGGCTGTACGACATCACCGTCTTCGGCGCCGAGCCGCATCCGAACTACAACCGCATCCTGCTGTCGCCCGTGCTGGCGGGCGAGCAGACGCTGGACGAGATCATCCTGAATCCGCTGTCGTGGTACGACGCGCACGGCATCACGCTGCACCTGGGCTGCCCCGTGACCCACATCGACCGCGTGCGCCGCGAGGTGGTGGCGGCTGACGGCACCACAGCGCCGTACGACCGCCTGCTGATCGCCACCGGCTCAACGCCCTTCGTCCCGCCGGTACCCGGCAAGGAGCTGGCCGGCGTGCTCGCCTACCGCGACATCGCCGACACCCAGGCCATGATCGATGCCGCCACGCGCTACCGGCAGGCGGTGGTGATCGGTGGCGGCCTGCTCGGCCTGGAGGCGGCCAACGGCCTGATGCAGCGCGGCATGCAGGTGACCGTGGTGCATCTGTCCGACACCCTGCTGGAGCGCCAGCTGGACCGCGAAGCGGGCGCGCTGCTGCGCCGGTCGCTCGCCGAGCGGGGCCTGCAGTTCATGCTGGGCGCCCAGACCCAGGCCTTGCTCGCCCACGACGCCGGCCCGTCGGCCGGCCGGGTGCGCGCGGTCCAGCTGATGGACAGCGCAGGCCGCCGGGTCGAGCTGCCGGCCGACCTCGTCGTCGTGGCAGCGGGCGTGCGGCCCAACACGGCCCTGGCCGACGCGGCGGGCTTGCTGTGCCAGCGCGGCATCGTCGTGACGGACACGCTGCAGTCGGTCACCGACCCACGCATCTATGCCGTCGGCGAGTGTGCCGCCCACCGCGGCATCGCCTACGGGCTGGTGGCGCCGCTGTTCGAGCAGGGCAAGGTCTGCGCCACCCACCTGGCGCAGATGGGCATCGGCCGCTACCTGGGCTCGTCGGTCAGCACCAAGCTGAAGGTGACCGGGATCGACCTCTTCAGCGCGGGCGACTTCAGTGGCGGCCCGGGCACCGAAGAGATCACGCTCAGCGACCCGCACACGGGCGTCTACAAGAAACTCGTCATCCGGGGCGACCGGCTGGTGGGCGCCTGCCTGTACGGCGACACGGCGGACGGCAGCTGGTATTTCCAGCTGCTGCGCGAGGGCCGCACGATCGCGGGCATCCGCGACCAACTGATGTTCGGCGAGGCCGCCGCCGGCCTGGCGCAGCCATGAGCCGCACGTTTTTTCACGGCGACGGACGCCGGGGACGAGACCTGGAACGAACCGTGCATACCAAGCGTCGAGTCGGACTCGATCCTTGGCAGCGCAAGCTGCCCGATGACGGGGCCGGACGCCAGGTGCAGCGGGCATCACGGGCGTCCTGCCACGGCGCCGAGAGGGGGTCGGGAGCCGATTTCGAGCCGGCGTGGAGGGTGATCTGCGCGGGCTCGGCCCGTTCAACCTCTGAACCGTCCTCCTGGAGCGCCCGAATGCAGTCCTCGCGTCGCCATCTGCTGTTGTCCGCCACCCTTGCCGCCCTGCCCCTCGCCGGCCACTGCCAGGCGCCGGCCCCGTGCGCCACGCCCAGTCTTGGTGCGCTGAGCCAGCGCATGGGCAAGGCCTGGCTGTGCACCGCCGACAACCGGCTGGCCCCGACGGCGCGCCAGGTGCTGCAGGACAGCCAACTCGCCTTCCAGCAGCAGTTGGTGCAACTCGGCCGCGCGGTGGAAAACCCCGAGCAGGCCGG
Organism: Roseateles puraquae; assembly: GCF_002205845.1. Taxonomy (GTDB): domain Bacteria; phylum Pseudomonadota; class Gammaproteobacteria; order Burkholderiales; family Burkholderiaceae_C; genus Pelomonas; species Pelomonas puraquae. The sequence goes on from NZ_NISI01000013.1 coordinate 138,420, forward strand.
CGGCCTGCGGGCCCTCGCCCGCCGCTACGAGGACTACCAGACCCTGCTCGCCGGCCGGCCTGATGCCGACAGCCACCGCGCCCTGCTGGCCACAGCCAACGAGATGCTGACCTTGGCCCAGCTGGCCAGCGGCAGCCGCGCCGGCCTGCCCTGGCAAGCCCGGTTGGCCGCGCGCCAGCGCCTGCTGTCCCAGCGCATCGCCCTGCTGGGCCTGGCCAACGCAGACGCCGCAGCCACCCGGCGCGAGCGCCAGAGCGCCATCTACGAATTTGAAGCCGGCCAGCAAACCCTGCGCGAGGCGGGCGGCTCGGCCCTGCGCCCCTTCCTCGCCACCGCCGACGCGGCCTGGACGCCCCTGCGCGACGCCGCCGGGGCCGGCCAGCCGGCCCCTGTCTTCAACGCCAGTGAGCGCCTGCTCGCCGTGATGGAAACCGTCACCGAGCACTGTTCACGCATCACCTGACCCCGCATGGACTTGACCCGCCTTGACGCGCTGCCCCGGCCTCCTGCAGCCGCCCCCTGGACAAGATCATGAGCGAGACCCGGTCCACCTGCCCGTATTGCGGCGTCGGCTGCGGTGTGGTCATCGAACATGACGGCCAGCAGATCACCGGCGTGCGCGGCGACCCCGAGCACCCGGCCAACTTCGGACGGCTGTGCACCAAAGGCACCAACCTGCACCTCACGGCATCGCCGGTGGTGCTGCAGCACCAGCGCCTGCGCGAGCCGTTCAAGCGCGCCACTCGCGGCGCCGCGCCGCAAGCACTGACGTGGGATGACGCCAACCGCGAGATCGCCGACCGGCTGCTCGCCATCCGCGCCACCCATGGCCCGGAGGCGATCGGCCTCTACATCTCCGGCCAGCTGCTGACCGAGGACTACCACGCCTTCAACAAGCTGGCGCGCGCAGTGATCGGCACGCCGCACATCGACTCCAACTCGCGGCTGTGCATGAGTTCGGCGGTGGTGGGCTACAAGCAATCACTGGGCGCCGATGCGCCGCCCTGCAGCTACGAAGACATCGAGCAGGCCGACTGCGTGCTCGTCAGCGGTGCCAACCCCGCCTGGGCCCATCCCATCCTGTTCCGCCGGCTGGAGGCGGCACGCGCCCAGCGGCCGGGGCACAAGCTGATCGTCATCGACCCGCGCCGCACCGAGACCGCCGAGCTGGCGGACCTGCACCTGCAGATCCGCCCTGGCACCGACGTGGCCCTGTGCCACGGCCTGCTGCACGCCATGATCCGGCGCAGCTGGACGGCGCCCAGCTTCATCGAGGCCCACACCGAGGGCTTCGACGCACTCAAGACCCTGGTGCATGACTGGATTCCTGCGCGAGCCGCACAAGTCTGCGGCGTGCCGGAATCCGACATCTGGCGCGCCGCCGAATGGTTCGCCACGTCGCCCGCCTCGCTGAGCCTGTACTGCCAGGGCCTGAACCAGAGCAGCAGCGGCACCGCCAAGAACACGGCGCTGATCAACCTGCATCTGGCCACGGGGCAGATCGGGCGCGCGGGGGCCGGGCCCTTCTCCCTGACCGGCCAGCCCAACGCGATGGGCGGTCGCGAGAGCGGCGGCATGGCCACGCTGCTGCCCGGCCACCGGGACCCGGCACGGGCGGGCGACTGGGCGGAGATCGCGCGGCTCTGGGGTGTCGACGCCGCCGACCTGCCCGGCCACCGCGGCCACACCGCGGTCGAGATGTTCGAGGCAGCCGCACGCGGCGAGATCAAGGCGCTGTGGATCGCCTGCACCAACCCCGCCCAGTCCATGCCGGACCAGGCCCTGGTGCGCGCGGCCCTCGAACGCTGCGAGCTGGTCATCCTCCAGGAAGCGTTCGCCCACACCGCCACCGCACGCTATGCCGACTACCTGCTGCCCGCCGCCACCTGGGGCGAGAAGGAAGGCACCGTCACCAACAGTGAACGGCGCATCAGCCGGGTGCGCGCCGCCGTGCCACCGGCGGGTCAGTCGCGGGCCGACTGGCGCATCGTGCGGGACATTGCCCTGCGCATCGACGCCGGGCTGGGCCGCGCGCCGCGCCTGGCGGCGCAGACGGCCGAGGCGCTCTGGCTCGAGCATCGCGAAGCCACGCGGGGCCGCGACCTCGACATCACCGGCCTGAGCTGGGCCACGCTCGACCGCGACGGTCCGCAACAGTGGCCCTATGTCGACGGCGCCACCTCTCGGCTCTACACCTCGGGTCGCTTCGCCACCGACACCGGCCGGGCGCGATTCATCGCCCGCCCCTACCAACCGCCTGCCGAAGACACGACCGCCCAGCACCCCTTCTCACTGACCACCTCGCGGCTGCGCGACCAGTGGCACGGCATGAGCCGCAGCGGCAGCGTGCCCCGGCTCTTCGCCCACCAGGGCCGCCCGCAGGTGCGCCTGCACCCCGATGACGCGGCACGCCGTGAACTCGCCGAAGGCGCCCTCGTGCAGGTGCGCTCGGCCCGCGGTGAACTCGTGCTGCCGCTGCAGCTCGATCAGAACGTCGCCACCGCCTGCGCCGACATCCCGATGCACTGGGGCGAGGAGTTCATCGGCGCCCAGCGCGGGGTCAACGCCGTGACCCAGGGCGCTTTCTGCCCGGACTCCAAGCAGCCCGAACTGAAGTTCAGTGCCGTGGCCATCGAGCCGGCCGACCTGCCCTGGCGGCTCACCGCCTGTGCCTGGGTGGCGGCCGATCAGGGTGCGTCCCTGCGCAGCCATCTGCGTGCGTTGATGCCTCATTTCGCCTATGCCCACTGCCTGCCAGAGCCGGGCCCTGACGGCCTGGTGGGCTGGTGCTTCGAGGCGGCTTCGGCCCAGGCACCGGCGCCTGAGCGGGTGGCTGCCCTCGTCGCTGCCCTCGGCCTGGACCAGCCTGAGGTGCTGCGCTACACCGACGCCCAGCGCGGCCGGCTGCGCCTGCTGCGGCGGGCTGCCGAGGGTGGGCAGGCGGCCCCGTTGCAAGCCCTGCTCCGGGTTGGCCCGCACGACGAGGGCGCTTGGTTGCTGGACCTGTGGCGCAGTCGCCAGCCTGCCGCATCGGCGGGACGCTGGCTGCTGTCGCCCAGCGCGCCGCCCACCCACATGCCGACGGCCAGCCCGCAGGTGTGCAACTGCTTCGATGTCCGTGAGGACGCCATCCGCCTGACCTTGTCGCACTGCAGCGGCAGCCCCAGCGAACGACTGGCCCAGCTGCAGGCCGAGAAGCGCTGCGGCACGCAGTGCGGCTCCTGCCTGCCCACGCTGCGCCGGCTGGTCGCCACCACGCCCGAAGAGGTCCCCGCATGAACCTGCACCCTGTCAGCCTGGTCGGCGCCGGCCCCGGCGACCCGGAGTTGTTGACCGTGCGCGCCCTGCGACGCATCGAGGCGGCCGATGTCGTGCTGGCCGACGACCTCATCGATCCGCGCGTCCTCGCGCTGGTGAAGGGGCGCCTGCTGCGCGTGGGCAAGCGCGGCGGCTGCGTCTCGACGGACCAGCACTTCATCCACGCGCTGATGATCCGCGAGGCCCGTGCAGGCCATCGGGTGGTACGCCTCAAGGGCGGCGACCCTTTCGTCTTCGGCCGCGGCGGTGAGGAGGTGGATGCCCTGCGCGACGCCGGACTCGACGTGGAGGTCGTGTCCGGCCTGACCAGCGGCATCGCCGGCCCGGCTGCGGTCGGCATCCCGGTCACCGACCGGCGCGCGACGCCGGGCGTCATCCTCGTCACCGGGCACCCCGGCGAGGGTCGCAGCGAACCCGACTGGGCGGCCCTCGCCCGCACCGGCCTGACCCTTGTGATCTACATGGGCGTGGCTCGCGCCGCAGACATCACCGCCCGGCTGCTGGCCGCCGGGCTGCGGGCCGACCTGCCGGCGGCGGTGGTCAGCGCCGCGCATACCGAGCGACAGCGGCATGCGGTGACGACGCTGGCCCGCCTGCCCGACTGCATTGCCGAGCAGCGCTTGACCAGCCCGGCCCTCATCGTGGTGGGCGAGGTGGCGGCCCAGGCCGATGCGGCCCGGCTCGGCGCGTTGGCCGCACCGCCTGAAGCGCAGGTTATGGCTGGCTGACACCTTGGAATGACCGGTTCCGCGCGGCCGTCCCCCTCAGGGGACAGGTCGCAAAACCGGACATGCGCTCATCCTTCACTCGAGGATGGTTTGCCCGCGCGGATCGCCACACACTGCCGGCCCCTGTCACATGGAGGCCCACATGAAGTTCCCTTCGCCTGCCGCAGCCGCCGCACCCGGCGCTGCCCAGGCCCAGATCACCACACCGGCAAGCCCCCGGGCCGCGATCCTGCGGCGTGATCTGGCGTTCCTGTTCCCTGCATCGCCCACCTCTCGTTTCCGGCCTGCCGGCGTTCCGGCATGGCGAGCTGCCCCGCTTGGAGGAACTGCGCGATGAGCCTCAACTGACCCCGAGCCGGCCGTGGCCTGTCCCTTGTGCGTGACAGGCCCGCCAAACCGGACATCGACACGTCCTACCTCCGTGGATGGCATGCCGGCGCAGGCTTGCGCACACTGCCGCCATCGCCGACCCGGAGGTCCCATGAAAGCACTGTTCCTCGCCCTGCCCCTGGCCCTGCTGACGGCCACGGCCCAGGCCACCGTGATCAACATCGATGCCAGGGAATTCGGCTTCGCCTTCCCCACCGACCCGGCGCCGGAAGTCGGCCAGCTCATCACCCCGATCACCAACCCGCCAGGCGGGCCGCTGTTGCAGCTGACGCTGGAGCCGGGCACCTACGTGATCCGCAACGCCACCGGCATGTCGGGCGCCGACCCGAACTTCATCGGCTGGAACTACAGCAGCGGCTGGGTGTGGAGCGTGGTGGTGTCCGACGCGGCGACGAACCAGGTGGTGTACTACGCTGACCGCGGCGGCGTGCAGGGCACCCAGGCCTCGATCGCTGCGCAGCCCGATGTCCAGTCCTTTCAGGACACCTTCGTGCTGACCCAGGCCACCACGCTGAACTTCATGATCCGCGACTACTACCTGCCGGACAACGCCGGCGGCGTGGCCGTGGACGTGAGCCTCATTTCCAGCGTCCCCGACGCCCCGACGCCCGCCCTGCTCGCCCTGGGCCTGGCGGCCATGGGCCTGCGACTGCGCGGGCGCGGCCGCCTCAAAGCCTGAAGCTGCTGACGATGCCCGCCAGCCGCACCGCCTGCTCCTTGAGCGACTGCGCGGCCGCGGCAGACTCCTCCACCAGCGCCGCGTTCTGCTGCGTCATCTGATCCAGCTCCGACACGGTGCCGTTGACCTGGGCAATGCCCTGGCTCTGCTCCATGGCGGCGGCGCTGATCTCACCAATGATGTCGGTCACGCGCTGCACGGAGCCGACGATGTCGGTCATGGTGGCGCCGGCGTCATTGACGAGATGCGTGCCGGCCTCGACCCGCTCCACGCTCGCGCCGATCAGCGCCTTGATCTCGCGTGCCGCCTCGGCCGAGCGCTGGGCCAGCGAGCGCACCTCGCCAGCCACCACGGCGAATCCGCGCCCCTGTTCGCCGGCGCGCGCCGCTTCGACGGCTGCGTTCAGCGCCAGGATGTTGGTCTGGAAGGCGATGCCGTCGATGGTGCCGATGATGTCGGCGATCTTGCGGCTGGCGTTGTTGATCTCACCCATGGTGCTGACCACGCGAGACACCACCTCGCCGCCACGGCCGGCGGTCTCGGCGGCGGCACCGGCCAGTTGCTTGGCCGTCATGGCGGCATCGGCGCTCTGGGTGACCGTGCCGGTGAGCTCGGTCATGGAGCTGGCGGCGTGCTGAAGGCTGGAGGCCGTCTGCTCGGTGCGCTGGGACAGGTCCATGTTGCCAGTGGCCACCTCGGCCGACGCGACCTGGATGCTCTCCGCCGACTCTCGGACCTGCCCGACGATGCCGGCCAGCGAGCGTTGCATGGTCGACAACGCCTGCATCATCTCGGCCGACTCGTCGCTGCCCTGCACCTCCAGCGTGCGCGACAGGTCACCGCTGGCCATGTTCTCGGCAAAGCCCTTGGCGCGCAGCAGCGGCTCGATGATGGAGCGCGAGATCTTGAACGCCAGCAGGCCGCCCACCACCACGCACACCCCGAAGGTCACGATGAGGCCGGCGAACAGGCCCGAGACCAGGCCGGTAACCTGCGCGAAGAGATCGTCGCCCCGCTTCTTCAGATCGGCCTCGATGCCGGCCAGCATGGCCAGCGCCGGGTCGTAGCTGGTGTCAGCGGCCTTCATCTCCTCCTGTGCGCTCTGGGAATCAGGGAAGCTGTCGGCCACCAGCTTGTCGGCGACCGGCTTCACGGCCTTGCGGTAGTCGTTGACGAGACCGCGGAACTTGGCGAGGTTGTCCTTGCTCTGGGGCTCGGTGGCCATGGCGCCGAAGTCGTCCATGGCCTTGTCCAGGCCCGCCTGCGCGGCGTCCCAGTCCTTGCGGGCCCGTGCGAGCCCCTCCTTGTTGAAGATGGCCGCCACCAGCGTGGACGTGGCGGTCTTGCTCTGCAACAGATGCGTGCGCGCCGCCATCGAGATGTTGGACGCCGGGATCAGCTTCTGGGTGATGCCACGCAGCGCCTTGTCGGACACATGCAGCCCAAAGCCGCCGATGCCCACGAGCAGGGCCGTCATCAGCAGGATGACGCCAAAGGCCAGGCGCAGACGGGTGCGGATCGAAAGACGGCGCAGCATCGGGGGCTCCTCGCAAGAAATGGGGCCGATCGATTGAAACAGAAACCCGGAACAACCCGATACAAATGCGCTGGTAGGCTCGCGCCATCGTTCACACCTTCGACCCGCCACGGCGCCCACCATGAGCTTTCTGGCCATCGACATCGGCAACACCCGCCTCAAGTGGGCCGTCTATGCGCAGGACGCGCAGCCGGGCAGCGCACCGCTGCAGCACGGCGCGGTGTTCCTGGAGAACATCGACCGCCTGGCCGACGAAGACTGGCAAGGCCTGCCCGCGCCGAGCCGCATCCTGGGCAGCAACGTGGCCGGGGACTCAGTACGCCGTCGGGTGGAAGAACAGATGGAGCAGTGGGACCTGACGCCCCGCTGGGTGGTCCCGGGCGCCGAATGCGCCGGTGTTCGCAACGGCTATGACCACCCGTCACGCCTGGGCGCCGACCGCTGGGTGGCGGTCATCGGCGCGCACGCCCATGCCGTGATGCGCGGCTTCACCGGCCCGGTGCTCACCGTCATGGTCGGCACCGCCGTGACCGTGGACGCCCTGGCCAGCGACGGCCTGTTTCTCGGCGGCCTCATCCTGCCCGGCCACGGCATCATGCTGCGCGCCCTGGAAGGCGGCACCGCCGGCCTGCGCGTGCCGACCGGCGAAGTGCGCGACTTCCCCACCAACACCAGCGACGCCCTGACCACCGGCGGCACCTTCGCCATCACCGGCGCCATCGAGCGCATGCACCGCCTGCTCACCAAGCGCGAGGGGCGCGAGCCCCTGCTCTTGATGACGGGCGGCGCAGGGTGGAAGGTCGCGCCGGCGCTGGATTCACCGCATGAGCTGGTGGAGGGATTGATCTTTGATGGGCTGTTGGCGATCCAACAGACCCAAAACCTCACCCCGCCGGTACAGCCCATTCAGTATTGACCTTTGCGAGAAGCCTCTGCATGCGCGGATCCGCGGCCAGAGCATCGGCAAGGTGACGGGCCATGTAGGCTGATATGGGCAGGTCACTCGGCCAATGCAGGCCGGCTTTAACCCGATTCTCGGCAACCGCCTTGGCACGACCCCGATAGTCAACCAGCGCAACGGGACGCTCCTGCTCAAGCAGTTCCGCAAGCGTATAGGCCAACACGGCATGACCAGCTGGCAGCGAGGCATGCGCCGGAAAAAGTGGCTCCCCCGGCTGAATCGCAAGCTCAGGTGGATTGCGGTCCTGCCAAGGGCGGCTACGCCCCAGCATGAGCTTCAACTGGAACACATAGGGCCTGACCTCCCGCCGTACCCGTTCTAGCAACTCCATAGAGTTCGGCTTGCCCATCAGGTCATCCGTAGGCGTGCCAGCGATCACCGTCCGGAGTGCCGCGATATCGCTGGACTCCTGACGGATGCGACTCTTCTCAGCCTCGGTGAGCGGCACCGTTGGAAACAAGCTCCGCTCCCCGGCAGCCTTGCCGAGCTCGTCTGTAATCTGCGACTGCAGTCCTTCCCAAAGCGCGCGCAGGTTGTCCTGACTCAGCCAGAGGCCCGGATCCCTGGTGCCCTTACGAGCAATCTCAAGATAGTCTGATCTCCACTGATCCTCCCGGAACCCGCCGAAACCTCCCGGCAAAGTGAACTTCTTCATTTGCACGCCAACAGGCGCCTCAGATGCCCCAGGCTGCTCGTAGCGCAGCAGAGCGCAATGAACGGCATCGCTGCGCCATGCCTTGCCGGCCGACGTGTGCAGCCACTCGATGGCCTCCTGGCGAGTACCCACGAACTGGATGACTTCAAACGACACACCTCCATAACCGGAGTAAATAGAGTCCACACTCCAAGCGCCGTAGACCGCGCTGGAAGCAATGATTCGCTTGAATCCAGCGTCACAGCACTCCACGACGGTCGCCTCCCTCGTCAACGTCGCCTGCAGCGTCGCCGCCTGAAACGGCGGTCGATCCCCAGACATGAAATTGAGCTGGCCGGCCACTGAACTGCAACGCGGCTCGCTACAAGGTGAGCTGATCGGCCCTGGCTTGTCGTCCATGACCGTCTTGATCCACGCATAAGACTCTCTGCTCTCTTCCATGGTGATTGCTCCTTGCAGTTAGATGGCTCGGGCATTCAGCAATGCCGCTAGCAGGCTAACAACTGGCAACATTCCGCACCATGGGCAATTCAGCTAGTGCTTTTGGATGGACCCGCAGGCGACTGCTCTCCATACCGGGGGCAGCGGCGATTTCGGGGTGCGCCCTCGGATCACGCCCACGCGTCATCTTCATTGGGGATGGCCCATCGAAAGAGTTCTTGCCCTGGAGGCAGTTCCGCGACGCGGTGATGTCGCAGCAGGCATCCTTACTGGACAAGGCGGACCTTCATTACCTGCAATGCCCCAAGCTGGATCACGCGCGCAAACGCCAACTCATTCGAAGCGAGGCGCAGCAGAGTGCAACCGTGCTGGTAGCGCCCTCAGGCAACTCGGCAGCAATGGCAGTAGAAGTTGCCCCCAGAACACCGGTGGTATTCGCGAGTTTCCTGGACCCGGTGCGCGCGGGCTTTGTACTGTCCAACCGCGTCCCAGGTGCTATGGCAACTGGCGTTTCCCTCGCCGACCGGCTGGACGGCAAGCGCCTGCAACTGCTGCAACAAGCATTTCCCGAGATACGACGGGTAGGCATCCTGACAGACCGATCCTGGCAGCAGCACTATGACGGCGAGAGCCGCGTGCTTGCCGAGGCCAGCGCGCTCGGACTCCAAGTGCAACTGCATATCGGAGAAACCGCTGACGACATCGGTCCGCTGATGGGCTCCGCACGGGCCGCCCGTCACCAAGCGTGGTACGTCATGCCGACCGACCTCGCTTACGTTGGAGAGTCGCGCATCAAGTCGAACCTACGCAGGCTGGGTGTACCGGCGATGTATTCGACACTTGGTGAAGTCGAGCGGGGCGGTGAGCTTGCCTATGCGGCTGATGCCAGCTTCGTTTACCCGACCCTGGCAGAACTCGTGAAACGCATCGTTGATGGCGAATCGCCAGGGCGAATCCCCATCGAGCGCCCCCGCCGCTTCCTTCTCATTGCCAGGTCCGATGCCCGGTGGCATACGCAACCTATCAACGCAAGGCTGCTTCAACGGGCCAACGTCATCTTCTGAGCTAGAGCGGTCCTGGATGCTCACCACCTTCTTACGTTCCTACAGACGGGGTTCACTCGCACGGCGATACCTTGGTCCTCTAAGCCTAGTCGCCTTGACCCTGCTGGTGGCCTCTGCCGCCTTGGAGATGTTCTTCGGCTACCGCGAAGCAAAGCAGCACATCACCCAAACCCAACGACTTCAAGCACAAGGAATGGTGAGGGAGATTGAGCAGTACCTACGGTTCATCGAGGACAGTTTGGCCGACACCACGAAGTTCCCCTGGGGCAGCCCGGGGTGGGACATGGATGCACGCCGCCAGGAATGGCATCGACTGCTGGTTGAATCGCCCCGGGTATCGCGGAGGCCCGTTGGTTTAAGTCAGACGGTCGCGGCCTGACCAGCGCGTTGTCGATGGTAGTTGGCCTCGAACTCGG
>NZ_NISI01000014.1 GCF_002205845.1 Roseateles puraquae
CGCGCTCACGCACCTCGGGCGAGAACTTGTTCGACTTGCTCATGGCTCAATCCTCTCAGAGTGTTGAGCCTCCTCGAAACCCGGGGCGATTCAGTCCGTCTTGAACGGTGCTCCGTATGTACCTCGGTAGCCACATCGGCTCGCCTGTCCCAACCATGGAAGCACCTCATGAAAGTTGAAAGCTTGTCGCGACGCGCGCTGTGCGCCGCTGGCCTTGTTGCATTTGCCCTGACCGGCTGCGGAGGCGGTGGCAGCAGCTACCAAAGCGCCCCGATGTCCCAGCCGCCGGAAACCATCACGGCCACGATGACCGGCGACCAGGAAGTACCGGTTCGTGTGAACAGTGGCGCGACTGGTGTAGCGACCTTCTCGCTCACGCGATCCACCCGCACGCTCAGTGGCACCATCAAGGTCGATGGCGTGATCCCAACCGCTGCGCACATCCATCTCGGCGCGGCCGGAACGGCAGGCGCCGTTGCCATCCCGCTCTCCATCGCTGCGAACTACGACGTGACTTTGGCGGCGACGGTACTCACTCCGGAACAACTGGCCAGCCTCGATGCAGGTCAGCTCTACGTCAATATCCACAGCTCGGCCAACCCGAATGGTGAGATTCGCGGGCAACTGGGCCGCGAGGTCTACGTGGCACGCCTGAATGGAAGCCAGGAGAACCCTGCGGTGACCTCCGCCGCGACCGGCCAGGGTTACGTGGTGCTAAACCCAGCAACACGCGCGATCAGCGGCGAAGTAGAACTTGCCGGCATCACCGCGACGGCTGCTCACATCCACACTGGTGCCGTCGGCAACAACGGCGCAGTCCTGGTGCCGTTGACGGACCATGGTGGCCACGACCACTTCGTGATCCCTGACAACACGGTATTGAGCCCGTCCGACGTTGATGCGCTGCGCAGTGGTGGCCTCTATTTCAACGCGCACAGCGCAGCCAACCCCAACGGCGAGGTGCGAGGTCAGATCGGCCGACGGGTGCTCTACGCCTTTGCATCGGGCATGCAAGAGGTGCCCAGCACCACCTCTTCAGCGACAGGCAAAGGCGTCTTCGTCTACGACCCCGTGACACGCGGCCTCACTGGCAATTTCACGGTGTCCGATGTCACCGCAACGGCGGCGCATCTGCACACGGGCGCTGTGGGCGTCAATGGCGCCGTCAGCGTGCCGCTCACTGAATCCACCGCCGGCAGCGGCATCTGGGCTGTCCCTGCGAACACCGTCCTCGACGCGACCAAAGCCCAAGCTTTCCTCACCGGCGGCATGTATGCCAACGCGCACTCGGCCACATTCACCGGCGGCGAGATCCGTGGGCAGGTCGGTCGTGAGGTCTATAACGCGAGCCTCACCGGCGCACAAGAGACGGCAGTCATCGCGACCAACGCCACCGGGAAAGCCTTCGCGATTGTCGATCCGGAGACGTTGAGTCTCACCGCGGACCTGACCATCACCGGCCTCAAGGCCACGCTGGCTCACATCCATACGGCTGCGCTCGGCACGGATGGTCCCGTGACGTTCCCGTTGACAGACGCCGGCACAGGAGACCATTTCATGCTGGCCAACGGCAGCATCACCGCGGCGCAGCTGGATAGTCTGCGATCGGGTGGGATGTACTTTAACGCTCACAGCGCTGCGCATCCGACTGGCGAGATCCGCGGCCAGGCTGGCCTGTGGGTCCTGGCAGCCGCCGCCGCGGGGAGCCAGGAAGTTCCTGCAAACACCTCGACCGCGTCAGGCCGTGCGCTGTTCTCCATGACCCCCTTCACGCGGGAGATCAAGGGCACCTTCAGACTCACTGGCATCGCGGCGACGGCGGCACATATCCATGCGGCGCCTGTCGGAACCAACGGGCCAATCGTCCTTGCCTTCAGTGAGCTTCAGCCGCAGAGCGGCATCTTTGGCCCGGCGGCTGGTGCCGTGTTCACTGCCTCCCAAGCGCAGCAACTGATGACGGGCGGCATGTACGTCAACGCACATTCGGCAACGCTGCCCGCCGGCGAAATTCGCGGTCAGCTCTCTCTGCAGTAGTCGCCCACGCCACCTCGCGGCGGCCGAACCACCTGTTCTAGGGGTAGTCCGTCGCAGCCCAAGGCGCGTAGGTCTCACGGGTGGGCCCTGTGCCCACCTCTCTTACGTGCAACCTCAAGGAATCCGAATGAAATCTGTTTCTCTCAGTCGTACCTCGGCCACGCGCACGGTCGCGTTTGCCTCGCTGCTCGTGATGGCAGTCGCGGCCCACAAGAACGCCAGCGCTGATCCGGTGCTCTTGAATACTGACCCGTTTGCTGGTAGCACCGCGCTCACCACGCCAGGCCGTCAGATCTTTGCTGGTCAGGAACGGACCCTGCCCGGCTTCTCCACGCAGAACGACAGCTTCGTTTTCGACCTGAAGGCCTTCAGCGCCTATGGCGTGACCAGCCTGAGCTTCCTCAATGCCCCGTCCAGTGGCATTCCGAGCTCGGGTTTCAACGTCATCGTGTTGCAGGACTTCGACAATGACAACAACCCGGCCACACCGTTCGCCGCGGGCACCGCAGCCAACGTCATTGCGAACCGCATCGACACTGATGGGGCTGGTTTCTTCATCTACAAGAACAGCGCCCTCGACGTGAACCGCCTCGTGTTTTCGACGAACCTGAATAGTGCTTCCGCGGATCTGAGCATCCTGGCGCGTATTGCCTCACCGACCGGACAAGCGGCCATCGACGAGCTCCCCCGTTTCACCGCGGACAACTTTGTCGCTACGGTGCCCGAGCCCTCCTCACTCGCCCTGATTGGCGCCGGCCTTACAGGCGTTGCCGCCATCCGGCGCCGCAAGAAGGCTTGATCGACTGAGCAGGCAAGTCGGCCTTCACAGGTCGTCTTGCCGTTCAAGCGCGTTTGACAACCTAGGAGCTGAATATGAAATCAATGATGACGAAGAGCCTCGCGGCCACTGCCCTTGTCCTTCCGTTGATCTGCCAAACGGCTCGTGCGGCCGACATGTCGCCGCCTATCGCTGCCACTGGTCCCGCTACTGCCCTCAATCGCCTCGCTACAGCTCGCAGTCTTATCGAGTCCCGTCAGTGGGCCGCGGCGCTGGCCGAGTTGAAACGCGTCGATGACCGTGGTAGCGCCGACTGGAACAACCTGATGGGCTATACGCTGCGTAAGTCAGCGAACCCCGATCTGACTGCCTCGGAGCGCTACTACGACACTGCGCTTCGCATCGATCCCCATCATAGGAACGCACTCGAGTATTCGGGTGAGCTCTACCTCATGAAGGGCGACCTGACTAAGGCCCAGGAACGCTTGGCTCTGCTAGCAGCAGAGTGCAGGATGGGCTGCGAGCAACTCGCGGATCTAAAGGAGTCCATCTCGCGCTTCCAAGCCAACGGCAACAAGTACGTCGCCAAGGGGGGGTGAGCGCTTCTTCGGGCCCATTGTGGATTGCAGGTTTGCGCGCGATTGGCTCAGGGCCTTATGCATCTCGCGTTCGAGTTTCTTCACATGCTAGGCCTCGCTGGTCGTAACGCCCTCACGCACACAGGCATCGACGTCAGCGCGGTTAACCTATTCGTTCAGCGTCTGCGGCAGCGGCTGGTCTCGAGTTCGATGGTCACGATGGCCGTGTACCCCGACGGGTGTTCTCCTGGGCATTTCTGCACCTTCCTCACCGCGCGCTCACGCATCTCGGGCGAGAACTTGTTCGACTTGCTCTTAGCTCAATCCTCTCAGAGTGTTGAGCCCGCTCGATATCGTGGGGCGATTCAATCCACCATTGTGCCGAGCGACAGAGCGGCGGTCTTCAACTTCGCGGAGATCCGTGGTGGGCGGATCGCACGAGACTTCCTGCAGGTTGGCACCGCTGCCGGCTGGCGTGGTAGCCTGCGGAGACTTCCAAGGTGGCAACTCAATGCCGTTTGCGAATTGGTGCGTCTATTCCATTGCTTACCGAAATATCTCCCCATTCGGAGGGGTACCGACCCTGCTGAGTTCAGAGGCGGGGAGACGCACTTCGAATCTAGCCCCGCCCTCCAGACGATTCGACGCAAGCAACACACCCCCATGCTGCTCAACGATGCCGTAGCTGATCGATAGCCCTAGCCCGGTGCCCTTGCCCACCGGCTTGGTGGTGAAGAAGGGGTCGAAGATGCGGGATAGGTTGACCTCCGGGATGCCCGGCCCGTTGTCGTCCACGCGCAGCAGGTAGTGCGAGGGCATGGCGTCGATGGCGATGCTCAGCTGCGGCGTCTGGCCAGGGCGCTCGGCGATGGCGTCCAGTGCGTTCTCCAGGAGGTTCATGACGACCTGCTGCAACTGGCCGGCGTTGCCGCGCACCAGGTGCGGCTCGCCCGGCTGCCAGTTCAGCTGCAGGTCGCGCGGCGCGCCTTTGCTGACCCACAGCACCGAGCGGTCCACCACCTTGTTCAGGTCCACTTCCTGGCGGGTTTCGGTGTCTACCGCCGAAAAGCGCTTGAGCCCGTTGACGATGTCGGCCGTGCGCTGCGCGCCTTCGATGGTGCCCTCCAGCAGCGAGGGCAGATCGTCCAGGATGTGAGGCACGCGAAGCTTGGTGCGCAGGGCCTGCAGCTCGGCCGGCGTCAGGCCCTCGTGCACGGCGTGCAGGTAGTCGCGCAGACGCTCGCTGTAGCGCGAGAGCGCATGCACATTGCCGAGGACGAAGCTGATGGGGTTGTTCAGCTCATGGGCCACGCCGGCCACCAGGCGGCCAAGCGACGCCATCTTCTCGGAGTGCAGCAGCTGCTGCTGGGTGCGCTTGAGGGCTTCGTGCGCCGTGCGCAGCTCCTGGTAGGCGCGGCGGATCTCGGCGGTGGGGCGCGCCACCAGTACCGTGCCCACGCGGCGCTGCGAGGCCGCGAAACGCGGCGTGCAGTTGGCGTCGACCGGCACGCTGTCGCCCCCGGTGCCGCGCAGGTTCAGCTCGATCGAGTCGCCGCGCCGCGTCGGGCTGCGGTTGCCCATCACGGCGCGGGCGGCGGCCACGCTGGCCTCGTCGGCCAGCAGGTCGTAGAGCGAGGTGCCCCGCAGCTGCTGGTCCGTGCGGCCCACGAGCTCGCACAGCGCCGCATTGGTTTCCTCGATCAAGCCCTGCGCGTCGCAGACCACCAGCACATCCGACATCGCCGACAGCACGCTGAAGATGAACTGCTGCGACTGCTCCAGCTCGGCGTTCTTCTTCTCCAGCTCGATCTCGTCGGTGACGAGCTGGGAGTAGACCTCGTCCATCTTCTGGATCACGTCCACCCAGGCGGCGTCATCCATGCCTTGCGGAGGCGCGGGGGGCTGGGTGTCGATGCGGCGGCGCGGGGGCATGGCGGTCAATGAACGGTGCAGACCATGCACGGGTCGAAGGAGCGCACGACGTGCTGCACCGCCACCGGCGTGTCCTCGCCGTCCTGCACCGGCGTGTCGACGAGCGCCTGCTCCAGCGCGCCGGGCGTGCCGGCCGCGTCGCGTGGCGAGAAGTTCCAGCTCGTGGGCGCCACGATCTGGTAGTTGGCGATGCGCCCGCCGCGCACCTGCACCCAGTGCCCCAGCGCGCCACGCGCCGCCTCGTTCAGGCCCATGCCTTCGCCGTCCTGCGGCAGGCGCGTGGGCTCGCAATACGGCTGGCCGGGCTCCAGGGCGCGCAGCCAGGCTTCGATCAGCGGCACCACGCGCGCCAGCTCCAGCACGCGGGCCAGCACGCGCGTGAACACGGTGCCGCCGTGGCGACGAACTGCGTCCAGCACCAGCGGATGGCCCGCAGCGAGCTGGCGGGCGATGGCACCGGTCTCCACCACCTGCCCGGCCAGCCGCGGCGCCTTGTTCCAGGTGTAGGCGCCAGGCTTGTCGGCGTCGGGTTCGGTCACGCCCTCGCGTGGGTGGCGCGGGCCACCGGCGTCCAGCAACCAGGCGTGCGTGGCGTCCTCGGTGATGACGGCGGTGTCCAGCGGCTGCAGGGCACCCAGCGCCGCATCCCAGACGCCCGCCGCCAAGGCGTGGCCGCCTTCGGGCTGCGGGTAGGCGCCGTAGCTCAGGTAGCGCCCCGGCCCCGGGCCGAGCGCTGCCAGCGCCGGGTCCAGCATGGCACTGAGGAAGAGGCGGAAGTCGCCGCGCTCGGGCTGCTGCGCATGCCAGGCCCACAGCGCGTCCTCGTCGGGCAGCACATCGAACGCTTCCAGCGGCGTGCCGCCGAACAGCTCGCGCTCCAGGAAACCGCGGAACTCACGCACCCGCGCGAGCAGCCGCGTGCGCTCGGCAGGCTCGACGGCGCGGGACGAGCCGCCCGGCTCCAGCCCCTGGGTGTGCGGCCATTTGCCCGCCAGGGTGCCCAGCAGCTCGAACCAGCGCTGGCGCGCGGCAATCGCCTTGCGCGTTTGCTCGCCCCGATCCGGCAGGAAGCGCTCCACCGCCTCCGCATGCCAGGGCCGGCCGGCGTAGACGGCGCGGGCGAAGTCGGGCATGAAGAACAGGTAGAAGTGGCTCAGGTGGTCGGCCAGGTTCTCGATGGCCAGGATGGTGTTGGTGACGTGGCGACCGTTCGCCGGCATCGCCACGCCGGCCAGGTCGGCCAGCGCATGCGCCGCCGCGACGGACTGCGACACCGAGCAGATGCCGCAGATGCGCGGCACATAGACCAGCGCGTCGTGCGGGGCCTTGCCCTGCAGGATCTGCTCGAAGCCACGGTACATCGGCGCGTTGACATGCGCCGCGCGCACGCGGCCGTCGGCGATGTCGAGCGTGACCTCCAGGTCACCTTCCACGCGGTTGAAAGGACCGACGAGCAGGCGCTTCATTTCAGGCGGGTCTTGCGGATGGCCGGCGTGACGACGCGGTGGTCGGCCGTGGCGTTGAGTTTCACGCGCTTGGGCGTGGCCGACTTGGACAGCGAGGCCAGCGCCACGAACCAGGCCTTGGGCATGTCGGTGGGCAGGCCGATGGGGATGCCGGCGATCTTGGGCGTCTCGTGGAAAGGATGGCCGGGCTCCTGGAAGCCCGGCTCGGTGCAGGCGATGCAGGCGTAGCCGCCGCGCGTGCAGGAGCCCTCGCCATTCCACAGCCGCGTGTTGCAGTCGGCATGCACCTGGGTGCCCTTGCAGCCCATGTGTTCCATCATGCAGCCCAGGTCCGACGGCTTTTCGGCGCTGGCCTTGAACTCGTAGAACTCGTTGCGCGTGCAGCCGTGGTGCACGAGCTGGTCGGCATACAGGCGCGGCCGGCCCAGCGCGTCGAGCGACTCGGCCTGAAGCTCGCCCGCCGCCAGCGCCATCAGCGTGTCCATGACCCAGCCCGGGTGCGTCGGGCAGCCCGCCACGTTGACGACCGGCAGGCCCTGCTTAGACCGGAAGCCCGCGCCCAGCAGGCCGCCGATGCGGTCATCCTCGTACTGCAGGCCGCAGGCGTCGGTCGGGTTGGCACCGCCGGCGGTGATGCCGCCCCAGGCCGCACAGCTGCCGATGGCCGCGACGACACCCGCCACCTCCGCCAGCCGCTGCACCCAGTGGATCATCGGCAGCCCCGTGCCGGCCAGCACGTGGAAGCGCCCCGTGCCGTTGGGGCCGCGCAGCAGCGCGCCTTCCACGCACAGCGCGTCCAGCCGCATCCGGCCTTCGAGCACATCGTTCAGCAAGGCGACGACGCTGCCGCCGGTCTCCAGCGACAGCGACGGGTGCCAGAGCAGGTGGATGCCCGCGTCGCGCAGCTGGCCGTGGAAATCGGTCGTGTCGGCGCACAGCAGCGACATGCTGCAGCCACCGCAGCCACCCGACTGCAGCCAGAGCACGTTGAACGGCTGACGTTCCACTCTCAGTCCTCCAGCCCGAAGCGCTTCATCTTGCCGCGCAGCCCCACGCGCGACAGCCCCAGCTCCAGCGCCGCCCGCGTCTTGTTCCAGCGGTGGCGCAGCAGGGTCTCGCGCAGCAGCATGGCCTCCACGGCATCCAGCCGCTCGACCAGCGTGCCGCTGGACGGCAGCGCCTGCGACTGCGCCTGCACGCTGATCCCCGCCTGGCCCTGCAGCACGCGCGAAGAGAATGCCGACGCATTGATCGCATCGCCGTCGCTCAACGCCACCGCGCGCGAGATCTCATTGCGCAGCTCGCGGATGTTGCCCGGCCAGGGATAGGCCAGCAGCGCCGCCAGCGCGTCATCGCCCAGCCGGGCCTGCGGCCGGCCAAGCGCGGGCGCCACGTCGGCCAGCAGGCGGCGCGTGATGGGGCCGATGTCGCCACTGCGCTCGCGCAGCGGCGGCACGGTCAGCGTGACGCAGGCGATGCGGTAGTACAGGTCTTCGCGGAACAGTCCTTCACGCACACGCTGCTCCAGGTCGCGGTGGGTGGCGGCGATGACGCGCACGTCCACCGGCACCACCCGCGTCGCGCCCACCGGCCTCACCTCGCCCTCCTGCAGCACTCGCAGCAGGCGCAGCTGGAAGGCGGGCGAGGTCTCGCCGATCTCGTCGAGGAAGATGGTGCCGCCGTCGGCGCGCTGGAACAGGCCGATGTGGTCGTCGAAGGCGCCGGTGAAGGCGCCGCGCTTGTGGCCGAAGAGTTCGGACTCCAGCAGCGTGTCGGTCAGCGCCGCGCAGTTCTCGACGACGAAGGCGCCCGCGGCCCGCGGGCTGGCGTAGTGCATGGCGCGGGCCAGCAGCTCCTTGCCCGTGCCAGACTCGCCCTGCACCAGCACGCTCAGATCCACCCTCGCCATGCGCTCGGCGAGCGCACAGACGGCATCCATCGGGCTGCCGGCCAGGCGCTCGATGCGGTCGAAGTCGAAGGTGGCGCGGGCGCGCTCCAGCTTGCGCTCGGCGCGCTGGCGCAGCACCGGCGTGCTGGTGCGCAGCTCCAGGTCCAGCCGGTGCATGTCGCGCTGCAGCGTGCGCGCCTCGGCGGCGTTGCGCACCGTGCCCAGCAGGTGCTCGGGAATCCAGGGCTTGAGGATGTACTGGTAGATGCCGGCGTCGTTGATGCCGGCAATGATGTCCTCGGAGTCGGTGTAGCCCGAGATGACGATGCGCACCGTGTCGGGCCAGCGCTCGCGTACCTCCTTCAGGAAGGCCACGCCGGTCAGGCCGGGCATGCGCTGGTCGCACAGGATGACGCTGACGTCCTGGCGCTCCAGGTGCACGCGGGCCTCGTCGGCGCCGCTGGCGGTGAGCACGACGAAATCCTCGTCCAGCGTGCGGCGCATCGCATCCTGCGAGCGCACCTCGTCGTCGACGACCAGCACCACCGGCAGGGACAGCGCCAGGCTCATGTCAGGCAGCGGCGCCGCGCTCGCGGTGCACGGCAAGGTGGCGCGGCGTCCAGGCCTGCGGCAGCTTGTGGACGAAGTGGTAGCGCGCCACGTGATAGCTGGGATCGAAACCGTAGAAGTTGCGGTGCATGCGGGAGAGTTCGTCCTGGCGGTAGGCGGCGAGCGGGCGGCGCGCCTCGTCGGCGTGGCGCGCTTGCTGCTTGGCAGCGATGCGCTGCGCCAGATTGTGCGACAGGGCCAGGGCCTCGCCGTCGAGGATGGCGCCCGCCTCGAAGGCGGTCGCGTCGGCGTCGACACAGCGGTCGATCAGGCCCAGGCGCGCCGCCTCGGCCGCGCCCAGCGGCAGGCGCCGCCGCATCAGCGCCCGGGCGCCGTCGGCACCCAGCCGGCGCGGCAGCAGATAGGTCCAGTACTCCGAGCCATAGAGATTGCCCATGTTCTTGTAGTGCGGGTTCAGCACCACGCCGCGGTGGGCCCAGACCTCGTCGGCGGCCAGCGCCAGGAAGGCACCGCCGGCACCGGCATTGCCGCGCAGCACGGCCACGGTCAACCGGTCCGTCGTCGTGATCAGCTCCAACGCCACATCGTCCATCGCGTTGATGTTGCGCCAGGACTCGTCGGCGGCACTGTCGCCCGGGCGGTGGGCGGCGGCCTCGATGCAGTTCAGGTGGATGCCGTTGCTGAAGAAGTCGCCACCGCCCAGCAGCAGCAGCACCCGCGTGTCGCGGCGCTTCACCTCGCGCAGCGCCGCCAGCAGCCGCTCGCACTGGGCGGTGGACATCGCGCCGTTGTGGAAGTCGAAGGACAGGCAGCCGAGCCGCCCGCCCGGCGGGCCGGACTCGCGGTAGCGCAGCTCGCCCCATTCGTCGTCGGGGCGCTCCAGAGGCACGGGCAGCTGGGGCAGGCGCTCCGCCTGGGCGGCGAAGGCCAGCGCGGCGGGCAGCTTGAAGGGCTGGCCGTCGCCGCAGGCCGACGCGGCGCGCGCCTGGCCGATCCAGACCGCACCGTCAACGGTGCGGCGCAGCAGCGCGCCATCGCGGCGGGCCAGCAGCTCGCCCGGCAGGCCAGGCGGCAACGAGGCCAGAAGGGCCACGCTGGCGGCATGGCCGTCGCTCAGGTGGCAGGCATGGCCGAACAGCTCGTCGGCGACGCCGGGCTGGCCATCGGCGCTGCGCAGCTTGGCGAGCACGCGGGCGCTGCCGTCCTGCTGCCAGTCGATGCGCCGCTCCGACTGCGGCATCGCGGGCCGCCACGTGCCGGCCGCTGCCGCCGCCGCAACCGGCGCGCTCGCGCCACCCTCGGCGAAGCGCGCCAGCGCGCGCAGCACGGCCTGCACGGCGGCCTCAGCCACCTCGCGGCGGTAGAGGCTGCCCTTGGACGCAGCGCGCATGGCCACATGGCCATGGTCGCAGACCGGGCCGGCATCGAACTCGGCATTGGCCTGCAGCACCGTGACGCCCCACTCCGCCCGCCCTTCGAGCACCGCCCAGTCCAGCGCCGAAGGCCCACGATCACCCGGCGGGCCGGGGTGGACGACGAGGCAGGGCAGCCGCGTCCACACCGACTCGGGGATGCGCCGCTTCAGGAAGGGCGCGACGACCAGTTGCGGCTGGAAGAGCTCCACCGCCTCCTCGGTGACACGGTCGGCGATGTCGAACTCGACGGCCAGCGCATATCCGAGGGCGCCCAGCTCGACGAACAGCCGCTGCGTCAGGCTGTTGAAGCTGTGGCAGAGCAGCAGGATGCGCAGGGGCGCGGTCATGGCAGATCGCCCCCGGGGCGCAGGTCGGCGAGCAGGCTGCCGGCGCCCTTGCGGCCGAGATAGATGGCCAGCTTGGACTCGATCGCGGCCAGCGCCGTACCGTAGGCCTCGTTCGTGGCTGCCGCCAGCAGCGGGCGGCAGACGACATCGACATCGGGGCCGAAATGCGGCGTGAGCCGGACGATGGCCTTGCGCTTCAGTGATGCCAGACGCTCGTCGGCAGGGACCACCGGGGCGGGTGGCGGCGCAGGTGGCGCCGGGACGGGCGCGGCCACCACCTCCTCGATCAGCCTTCCGTCGAACAGCATCTCCACCAGCGCCACCGCATCCGCCCCCAGCTTGCCCGCCAGCAGCGCAAGCGAGTCGTGGCCGTTGACGAGGATCAACGCCATCCGGGCGCGCGGTGCGAGCGCGCCGGAGCGCGTGGCGAGTGCCGCCACGCCCCGTGCGGTCTTGCGGTAGACGCTGTCGTCGGCCCGGTTCATGCCGTTCGCGGGCCGGTCAGCAGATGCGCGGCAGCTGCTCGCCGCTGAGCCAGTCGACGACACGGCGGCCGCCGAAGCGCGTGGCCATCTGCACGAAGTGGTGCGGGTCTTCGGTCACGCTGCCGATGCGCACCGCCGCCGCGCCACGCGGGTGGGCGCGCATGGCCGCCAGCACAACCTCGGTCGCCTCGGGCGCGCAGACGGCCACCAGCTTGCCCTCGTTGGCGACGTAGAGCGGGTCCAGGCCCAGCAGCTCGCAGGCCGCGTCGACCTGGGGCAGCACCGGGATGGCCGCCTCGTCGAGCAGCATGCCGACACCGGACTGGCGGGCGATCTCGTTCAGCGTCGTCGCCAGGCCGCCGCGCGTCGGGTCGCGCAGCACGCGCACGCCGCCCGGCGCGGCTTCCAGCATGGCCGCCACCAGGGTGTGCAGGGCCGCAGTGTCGGAGGCGATGGTGGTCTCGAACTCCAGCGACTCGCGCTTGGACAGCACCGCCACGCCGTGGTCGCCGATGGTGCCGGACAGCAGGATCACGTCGCCCGGGCGGGCGTTGGCACCACCCACGTCGACGCCCTGCGGCACGACGCCCAGGCCGGTGGTGCTGATGAAGACGCCGTCGCCCTTGCCCTTCTCGACGACCTTGGTGTCGCCGGTGACGACCGGTACGCCGGCCTCGCGCGCGGCGGCCGCCATCGAGTCGACGATGCGCTTCAGCTCGGCCAGCGGGAAGCCCTCTTCCAGGATGAAGCTGGCCGTCAGATAGAGCGGGCGGGCGCCGCACATGGCCACGTCGTTGATCGTGCCGTGCACGCTCAGGCAGCCGACGTCGCCGCCAGGGAAGAACAACGGCGACACGACGTGGGCGTCCGTCGCCATCACGAGGCGGTGGC
Source organism: Roseateles puraquae (assembly GCF_002205845.1). GTDB lineage: Bacteria > Pseudomonadota > Gammaproteobacteria > Burkholderiales > Burkholderiaceae_C > Pelomonas > Pelomonas puraquae. The sequence goes on from NZ_NISI01000014.1 coordinate 12,385, forward strand.
CGGCCGGGATGGCCAGCGCGGCGCCGTCGTTGCCCTGGCGCAGGTAGGGGTTGTCAAAGGCCTTGACGAAGACTTCCTCGATCAGCTGCGCCGCCGCACGGCCACCGGCGCCGTGGCCCATGTCGACACGGCCATGCTTGATGTCCAGCGGCCGTGTGTAGTCCTTGCGCGTCGTCATGCCGCAGCCCTCTCGACGCGGACCGGAATGTCGCGGAAGCGCCCGTAGGAGTAGTGCGCCGCGCAGGCGCCTTCCGACGACACCATGCAGGAGCCGACCGGGTTCTCGGGTGTGCAGACGGTGCCGAAGATCTTGCAGTCGGTCGGCTTCTTCACGCCGCGCAGGATGGCGCCGCACTCGCAGGCCTTGTTGTCGGCCACCGAGCGGTAGCCCAGTTCGAAGCGACGTTCGGCGTCGAAGGCCGCGTAGGCGGGCCGGATCTTCAGCGCGCTGTAGGGCACCTCGCCCAGGCCCCGCCACTCGAAGCTGGTGCGCAGCTCGAACATCTCGGACACCAACGTCTGCGCGGTGAGGTTGCCCTCCGGCGTGACGGCGCGGGTGAACTCGTTCTCCACCTCGGCCCGCCCTTCGTTGACCTGGCGCACCAGCATCAGCACGGCCTGCATCACGTCCAGCGGCTCGAAGCCGGCGATGACGACCGGCTTGCGGTATTCCTCGGCGAAGTGGTCGTAGGGCGCCGAGCCGATGACGATGCTGACGTGGGCGGGGCCGACGAAGCCGTCGAGGGGCACGGTGCCGTACTGGCGCACCTCGGGGCTTTCGAGGATGTGGGTGATGGCCGAGGGCGTCAGCACATGGCAGCACAGCACGCTGAAGTTGGCCAGGCCCTCGCGTTCGGCCGTGCGGATGGCCAGCGCCGTCGGCGGCGTCGTCGTCTCGAAGCCGATGGCGAAGAACACGACCTCGCGCTGCGGGTTCTGGCGTGCGATCTGCAGCGCGTCCGCCGCCGAATAGACCATGCGGATGTCGCCGCCGCGCGCCTTGGCCTTGACCAGCGACAGGCCGTCGGACGCCGGCACGCGCATGGTGTCGCCATAGGTGCAGACGATGGCGTCGCGTTCCAGCGCCAGCTGGATAGCGAGGTCGATGCGGCCGATGGGCAGCACGCAGACCGGGCAGCCCGGGCCGTGCACCATGCGCACATTGGGCGGCAGCAGCTCGGCCACGCCGTAGCGCGAGATGGCGTGCGTGTGGCCGCCGCAGAACTCCATGAAGCTGTACTGCCGGCCCGGCAGCGCTTCGGCGCGCAGGCGCTCGGCAATCTTGCGGGCGATGTCGCCGTCGCGGAACTCGTCGATGTACTTCATGTCAGCTCGCTTCCTGCGCCGTCAGCTCGCCGAACATGCGCAAGGTGCGCTCGGCTTCCTCGGGGTCGATCAGGCCGATGGCGTGGCCGACATGGACGATGACGTAGTCACCAACGGCGGCCTCGGGCACGAGGGCAATGGAAATTTCCTTGCGGATGCCGCCCAGGTCCACCAGGGCCTGCGCGCCGGGGCGGATCTCGATCAATCGGGTGGGAATGGCTAGGCACATGCGGCGGCCTCGGGTGAGATGACGAGTTGGTGGGCGGCGACCCAGGCCTGGCCCAGCGCCAGGCCGGCATCGCCGCAGTTGGTGGAGCGAGTGCCGAGCACGCGCAGGCCGTGCGACACCAGGCGGCGCACGACATGCTCGGTCAGCACCGCGTTGAAAAAGCAGCCGCCGCCAAGGCAGACGGTGCGCGTGCCGGTTTCGCGGGCGGCAGCGGCAGCCCAGTCGGCCAGGGCCTGGGCGAGCGACACGTGGAACCATGCAGCGTGCGCTGCGGCTTCGGCGGGCTCGGGGCTGTCGAGCAGGCGGGCCAGCAGCGGGCGCAGGTCGAGGCGCTGCAAAGCCTGCGAGTCGATCAGATCGGTACGTGGCTGCACGGTGGCCTGGGCCAGGTGCCGGGCGGCGAGCTTTTCCAGCGCGATGGCCGCCTCGGCCTCGTGAGCCTGGCGCACGCTCAGGCCCAGCGCGCCGGCGGCGGCGTCGAACCAGCGGCCGGTGCTGCTGGTGACGGGGCAGTTCAGGTTCGCCGCCAGCATGCGCTGCACACCCTTGGCGGCAGGCACCCCCACCACCGGGCCGAAGCGGCCCTCGATCTCGCCGCCACGGCCCAGCGCATGCAGCACCGCCGCGGCCATGCGCCAAGGCTCGCGGGCCGCCACGTCGCCGCCGGGCAGCTGCAGCGGCCACAGCCCGCCGAGGCGGCGCCATTCGCCGGGCGCCACCCACAGCAGCTCGCCACCCCAGGCCGTGCCATCGGTGCCCAGGCCCACGCCATCCAGCGCCAGGCCGACGACGGGCTCGTCCACGCCGTGGTCGGCCATCACCACGCCGATGTGGGCGTGGTGGTGCTGCACGGCCACGGCCGGCACACCCCACTCGGCAGCCAGTTCCAGCGCGAGACGGGTGCTGAAGAAGTCCGGGTGCAGGTCGTGCGCCACGGCCGCGACCAGCTCTGGCGATTGCGCGAAGAGCTGGCGCACCGACGCCTCCAGCGCGCGGCAGGCCTCCGGGTCGCCCAGGTCGCCGTGCACGGCCGACCACTGCGCCCGGCCGTCGGCCCGCAGGCAGGCGGCGTTCTTCAGCCAGGCGCCGAAGGCGAGCACGGCTGGCATTCAGCGCTCCAGTGCGGCGCGGGCCTGGGCCAGCTCGGCTTCGAGCGCCGCCACGCGGGCGCGCAGCGCGGCCTGGCTGTCGTCCTCGGGCGCCGTCCATTCCAGCAGCCAGTCCAGCCAGGCGTCCATGCCCTCCCCGGTCGTCGCCGACAGCTGCAGCACCTGCAGCGTCGGGTTCACGCGCCGCGCCATCTCGATGCAGCGCTGCACGTCGAAGCGCAGATGCGGCAGCAGGTCCACCTTGTTGAGCACCATCAGCTCGGCGGCGGCGAACATGTCGGGGTACTTCAGCGGCTTGTCCTCGCCCTCGGTCACCGACAGCACGACGACCTTGGCCGCCTCGCCCAGGTCCCACAGCGCCGGGCAGACGAGGTTGCCGACGTTCTCGATGAAGAGCAGGCTGGCCCGCTCGTCGTGGTGATGGTGGTGATCGTGGCTGTGCAGCTGGCCGAAGGCCTCGGCCACCATCGGCGCGTCCAGGTGGCAGCCCTTGCCGGTGTTGACCTGGATGGCCGGCGCGCCGGTGGCACGGATGCGGTCGGCGTCGAAGCTGGTCTGCTGGTCGCCCTCGATGACGGCCACGTCCACGCCCGGCGCGCGGGCTTTCAGCGCCTCGATGGTGGCGCACAACAGCGTCGTCTTGCCCGAGCCGGGGCTGGACAGCAGGTTGAGCGCCGTCACGCCATGGGCCTCGAAGTGATGGCGGTTCTGCCGCGCGATGCGACGGTTCTCGCCGAGGATGTCGGCCTCCAGCTTGACCGTGCGTGCCTGGCTCATGCCGGGCACCGACACGCGGGCCGCACCGGCGCCGAAGTGAAGGTCGCCATGGGTCGGGTCCACGTGAACATGGCCGTGGTCGTGCGCATGCCCGTGGGCATGTTCATGAGTCTTGGTCGTCGCCTCGCCACTGTCGGCGCATCCGCACACCACACACATCGTCGTCTCCTCAGTCATCTACAAGCAGGTCCACCACGCGCAGCTCGGTCCCGCCGGTGGGCTGCAGCTGGTGGCTTGAACATTGGGGGCAGGGGTCGCCGCGACGCGCCAGCGGCACGGTGGCAGCGCAGGGCAGGCACCAGGCCTGGCCCTCGGGCTCGTCGATGGCGATGCTGGCGCCCTGCAGCACCGTACCCGGGGCGATGGCCTCCAGCGCAAAACGCAGCGCGCGCACCTCCACGCCAGCCAGGCGGCCGGCCTCCAGGTGCAGCGCCGACACGCGGCGGAAGCCCTCGCGTCGCGCGGCGTCTTCCACCAGTTTCAGGATGCCGCCGGCCAGGCTGGCTTCATGCATGGGCGCCCTCCTCCTGCAAGGCCTGCGTCTCCACCTCGAAGCGCACGCAGGGATCGTAAGCGGCCATCAGCGCGGCAATGCGGCGCTGCGCGAACGCGCCATGCGCGGGGCGCAGGCCCTCCAGCGCAGCGGCCACGGCGCCCTCGGCGTGGAAGTTCCACTCCGTTGGCGCGAGCACGCGGTAGGCGGCCACGCGACCGTCACCGTCCAGGCAGGCATGGTGCACGAGCAGGCCGCGCGCCATCTCCACCCAGGCCAGGCCTTCGCACGGCGCGATCTGCAGCGCACCGAAGGCCAGCCAGCCACTGCCGCTGCGGCCGGGCTCGTCGGGCTGGCTCAGCCGCACCAGCTCGGCCACGCGGGCGCCCAGGCGCTGCCAGGGCGTGGTGGGCATGGGGCGGGCGGCGTCGTGCAGGCGGGTCCAGCTGCCGGTCTCGGCGCAGTCGTCATGCCAGCGGGGCTGGCGGGTGTAGCCAGGGTTCTCGCGCAGACAGGCGGCCAGCTGGCGAAGCGACACCGTACCGGCGTGCACATGCAGCGGCTCCGCGGCGGCTACGGGCCAGTCGGCTGCCGAGCGGGCGCTGCGCACCAGGGCCGGCAGCCAGCCATGGCCGGTGGCGCTCCAGTCGGCCCACCAGTCGGGCCGGGCCTCCCAGCAGCGAAGCCAGTCTGCCGCCGGCATGCCCAGCAGATGGCGTTGCAGCCAGAGCCGGGTGTCCCGGGAATCGGCCTCGCGCGACCGCAGGACCGGGCAGCAGCGCAGCGACAGGGCCGCGTCCTTGGCCGCAGCGGGCGACAGCGCGCCGGGCCAGTCCAACCCGATGCGCCGCGCGTGCTCGCACAGCGTCTCCAACTGCAGCGCACGGGCCGCACCAGCGTCAGCGTCCACCGCGCCCTGCTCGGCGGCGCGCAGTGCCATCTGCGAGCACAGGCGGTGGGCGTGGCCGCACAGGCTGTAGAGGCTGGCCAGCAGGCCCGGCACCTCCGCAGCCAGCTTGCCGCGCGCCAGCGTGCCCGCCCAGTCGGGCCTGTTGTTGAGCACGCTGCCCGGCCGAGCCTGGCCCGGACGCAGGCGCACCACGCCGGCCAGGGTGTCGAGACTCGTCATGCGCTGGCCTTCACGGCCGAGCGACCGAACAGGAAGCCGCGCCGCGCGCTGGACGCCTGCGGCGCGGCAGGCCGCAGCTCAGCCAGCACCGCCCAGGCGGTGGCGCGCGCCTGCGCCTGGTCGGGGAACTCGAACATCGGCGAGGCCAGCGAGCAGGCCTCGTAGGCCCCCAGGCCGGGCTCGTGCGCGCCGATGAATTCGAAGCTCGTGCCCCCCACGTCCCGTGCCCTCGCCTGCCCGACGCGATCCGCGCCGGCCTCGGGCTGCAGCGGCAGCCAGACGAGGTTCATGAACCATGGCGTGACGAGCACGCCCACGGCGGCGGGCGGCTCGCCGGCCTCCACGGGCACCGGCTGGAAGCCCACGGCCTCGACCGCCAGCGCCGCGTTCAGCACCGGCACGCCCGCCATGCGCGTGGCCTGCACGTGGCGGAACAGCGCCTCCAGCGCCTGCACGCGTGCCGTCAGCTCATTCATGCCGCCAGCACCATGAACTGCTCGGCATCGCCGTCGCACTGCGGGCAGCGCCAGTGCGGCGGCAGGTCGGTGAAGGCCGTGCCGGGCGCCACCTGCCAGACCTCGTCGCCCAGCGCCGGGTCGTACACCCACCAGCAGATCTTGCACTCCAGCCGCGCCGCAGCCGGCAGCCGCGCTGCGTCGCCGAGGTAGCTGCCCTCGAACGTCATGACAGCCCCTCGCCCGCCGCGAACGGCGGTCGGTCCCCCGAGGGGACGCGTGCCGGCTTGGGAGCGGCCCGGCGCTCGGCACTCATGCCTGCTCCACCCACGCCAGCACTTCCTTCAGGCGCTCCAGCGAATCCTCCAGGTCCTCGGCGGCGGCTTGAGCCACCTCGGGCAGCTCGCTGATCTCGACCGAGTTCAGGATCACGACGTCCTGCGAGTTGTAGTAGACGACCCGCCAGGTGTTGGGCCGGTGCGTGTTCGTGATGCGGCAGTTGCCGTAGCCGCGCGACAGGATGAGGACGCGACCGGTGCCCAAGTGATGGTCAAGGAAGCCAATGTCCTCGACCGACATGGGCAGCAGCGTGAGGTTCACGACATGCGCCGGCTGGCCCGGGCGCCACAGGCGCCACTGGTCCTCGATCTCGGCGAGCAGCGCCGGCGCGTTCTGCACATTGGGCGGCAGCCCGCCCTGCCAGCGCGGCACGACAGGGTCGACATCCTGGCGGGCCGCAAGCTTGAGCACCTCGGGGATGTGGCCCAGCTCGATAATGTCGGACACCACGCGGCCCTGGGCCGTGGTCACGACGCGCCAGACGCCGGCGAACACGGCCTCCTGCACCTGCACGCCGAGTGCGGCATCGCCAGCCGCGTGCACCACGGCGCTGACCTCGCCTTCGCCCAGCACCTGGTTCACGAGGGCCAGATCGTCGGCGTCCAGCCCGGCCAGGTCCACATGGCGGTTGCCACCGCCGCGGCAGACGACCTCGAGCTGGGCCAGCGCATCACGCAAGGCGGCGTGGGCGCGGTGCCGGCCGGCCAACTGCTCGGGTTCCGGCAGCAACGGCGCGCGGAAGGTTTCCATGCCCTGGGGCATGGGCATGTAGTCCAGCACCTCGTCCTCGACCTGGCTGCCGGGGCCGATGCTGCGCACGGGGATGGGGAAGTCTTTCATGGGGTGTGTGGTGTGAAGGTCAGTGGCAGCTGCTGTCGTTGGCGGCAGCGCTGACGAGGGGGATGCCGATGGTGGGCGCCCGCGAGACGGGGGCGGCAAGAGCCTCCTCGGTCAGGCGCAGGAAGTCCTCCCAGTCGTGCATGCCCGACAGCGTGGTGACGTACTGGCCGTCACGCAGGAAGAGCAGCGTGGGCCAGCGCTGCGAGCCGAAGCGGCGGGCCAGCGCCTCTTCCTGATGGCGCTGCACGACGCCGATCTGGAAGCGGCCGGGCAGGCAGCGTTGCAGCTCGGGCAGCACGACGGCCACGTCCTGGCCTTCGGGGAAGCGCACCGCATCGCCCGCGAACAGCACGACGCGGTCGCCGCCCTGGGCGGCCCAGGCGTCGATGCTGTCGCCGTCCACCCAGGTGGCGCCGCAGGACTCGGCCAGGCGGGTGACCAGGGGCGAGGTGTCGGGGCGGGATTGCGGCGCCTGCACGGGCAGGCTCAGCAAGGATTCGGTGCTCATGTCGTCGTCTCCATCGTGGGGTTGTTGGCGCCGGTCAGGGCCAGCAGTTCGTGGGCGCTGAGTTGCGAGGGCAGCGCGAAGGCGGCGTCGGCCCCGCCGCCCTCGCCCGCCTGCACGGCGGCCAGCAGGTCCAGCGTGGCGTTGACCTCGGCGGCGCGCTTGGCGGTGATGCGTTCCTGGGCGCTGTCCAGGAACACCAGCAGCCAGTCGCCCGGCGCCGGCTCACCGACGAGGGCCGTGCGCACGCGGCGGCGCTCGCCGCGGCCCAGGCAGACCGCGTGGCCCGGCTCCAGCTCGAACACCTGCATGGGAATGCCGATGCACATGGTCAGCCCGCCTCGCGCACGGGCATGAAGCGCTCGTCGCCGCTGCGGCAGGCGAGGTCTTCGGGCGGGCGCTCCGCCTCATAGCGGCCCAGGGCCAGCTCGGCGAAGGTCACCGTCTCGACGTCGCTGAGCGGCCGCTGGCGCGGCGTGGGCTGGGCACCCCAGTCGCGCAATGCGTCCAGCCCGAGGGCCAGCGCGTCTTCCAGCGCCTGCTTGACGACCGGGCGCAGGCTGCCACCGTAGTCCTCGATCTCCTGGGGCTGGCAGCCGATCAGCAGCACCTCCTTGGGGTACTTCTCGGTCAGCAGGGCCAGCATCAGCACCTCCTGGAAGCCGGTCTGGTGCAGGCTCATCTTCTTGGCGCCCATGAAGCGGGGCACGTCCTCGTTGAGCACGAGCTTGAGCTCGCCGGGTGCGAGGCCGTAGTCGATGGCATCGAAGATCAGCAGGCGGTCGGCCTGCTGCACATGCTGCACGAGGTAGAGGCCCTGCGTGCCGCCGTCGATGAGCTGCACATGCGGCGCGAACTCGTAGCGCTGCTGCAGAGCCTCGATGCAGCGCACGCCGAAGCCCTCGTCGGCCCACAGCACGTTGCCGATGCCGAGCACGCAGATGGACTCCAGGCTGTCACCGCCGGGGTGACAGGTGCTCGCAGGCGAAATGGGGCGTAGCGGGTCCATCACGAAACGATTCAGGGTTGGGGGAGGAGGCGCGACTGCGCGCGCATCTGCTTCCAGGCGTGGAAGCTGTCCCAGGCGGACTGCATGGCCAGCAGGAAGGCGGCGTCGCTGCCGAAGACCAGGGCGCAGCGCAGCGCGGTGTCGGGCGACACGGCGCGCTGGCCGTGCACCAGTTCATGCAGGCGGCGGCGCGACATGCCCAGGCGGCGTGCGGCGTCACTCTGGTTCATCGCCAGCGGCGCCAGGTAGTGGCGCTGCAGGAAACGGCCTGGATGGGGCGGCAGGCGCACCGGCACGCCGGCGGGCGGGTGCCGCAGGTGTTGACCGGTGCGCTGCACGAAGCTCATCGCGGGTTCAGTCTTTGAACGTGCGGTGGCCGGAGATCATGGTGCTCACGACGCTGGAGCGGCCCATGATGTCTTCGCGGATAGCGGCGTAGATGTGCAGGATGATGAAGCAGATCAGCGCCCACATGCCGACGTGGTGCCAGGTGTGCACGTCCTGCGACTGGCCGAACAGCGGGATGACCCAGCCGAACAGCCGCTCCTGCCACGACCCCATCTGCGCGCCCTCCGCGTAGAGCGCGAAGCCGGTGACGATCATGAAGAGCGTCAGCAGGAAGAAGCCGAAGAACATCGCGAAGCGCGCCAGCGGGTTGTGGCCCACGTAGCGCCCCGGCCGGGCGGCGATGAAGGCATACCACTTCATCATCCCCCACACCTCGGTCCAGTAGGCGCGCTGGAACAGCGGAACCCAGAAGAGCTCCCGGGCGTGGTGGTTGCCCACCAGCGCCCAGTAGAGGCGGCCGATGAGCCCCACCGCCAGCAGATAGCCAGCAGCGAAGTGGGCGAAGCGGATATAGCCCATCAGGTAGTTGGCGCTGGCCTCACCCGGCTGGGTGGGCAGGGGCGAGCCGATGAAGTAGCCCGTCAGGGCCAGCACCGTGATGGCCAGCGCATTGATCCAGTGCCAGATGCGCACCGGCGCCTCGTAGACATAGACCGACTTGATCGAGCGCGCCGCGGCGACCTCGCTCGCGTTGGTGATGTCCTCACGGCTGAGGCCGTGGTGGGTGGTGGTGTTGGACATGGGTTGCCCTCCTGTGGCGGCCGGCTCAGAGGCGCCCGGCCAGCAGGGCCAGGCCGCTGAAGCCCACCAGCCCGGCCGTGGCGCGCCAGGCCCAGGTTTGGCCGGCCTGCAGCAGCCAGCCGCCCACCGCCAGGCCCGCGCCGTGCAGCAGGGCCGAGGCGGTCATGAAGCCGACGGCATAGCCCGCGAAGGACTGGCCCGCGCCCAGCTCGGCGCCGTGCGCCAGGCCGTGCAGCAGCGCAGCGACGCCGACCAGGGCCAGGCCGGCCGGCACCGGAAGGCGCAGCGCGGGCGAGCGGGCTGCGATCATCAGCCCGGCCAGCGCCGTCACGCTCAGCGCGACACCGGCTTCCAGCCCCGGCAGCTGCAGGCCGAACTGCGGCAGCGCCGCGCCCAGCAGCAGCATCGTCAGGAAGGCGGCGGGGCCGGCGACGCGCCGGCCGGCCGGCAGCGCGGCCGCCGACCACAGGCCCACGGCCACCATGGCCAGCAGGTGGTCGAAGCCCGTGAAGGGGTGAACCAGGCCGTCGACGAGGCTGGTCGTGTCGTGGCCGGGGTGGGCCTGCGCGGCGCCTGCCGCGAGCAGGGCCAGCGTGGCCAGGCCGCCGCGGCGGGCCAGCGAGTTGAAGCGTGTCATGTTGTCTCCTGTTCTTGTGGGGTTCAGCGCACCTTGACGGTGGTGAGTTCCTGACCGTCGGGGCTCATCACGTGCGTGGAGCAGGCCAGGCAGGGGTCGAAGGAGTGCAGGGTGCGCAGGATCTCCACCGGCTGCTCGGGGTTGACCATGGGCGTGTTCATGAGGCTGGCCTCGAAGGCGCCGATCTGGCCCTTGGTGTCGCGCGGCGAGCCGTTCCAGGTGGTGGGCACCACGCACTGGTAGTTCTCGATGCGGCCGTCCTTGATCCTGATCCAGTGGCCCAGCGCGCCGCGCGGTGCGGCCACCGTGCCCACGCCCTTGGCCTCCTTGGGCCAGGTGGACGGGTCCCACTTCTCGACGTTGGCGGTGGTGAGGTCGCCGGCCTTGATGTTGGCGACCAGCTCCTTGTAGTCCTCCAGCATCATTTCGCCGCAGTACTGCGACTCCAGTGCCCGAGCCAGCGTGCGGCCGATGGTGGTGGGCAGCAGCTGCTTGGCCGTGTAGTTCGTCGTCGGCAGGCCCAGGGCCTTGGGGATGTCGGTGTTGATCGCGCGCGCCGAGCTTTCGACCTGCTCCTTCACGCGCTGCGAGTACTTGTGGCCCTTGAGCGCGTGGGCGTAGCCGAGGATGTAGCGCGACAGCGGCCCCACCTCCACCGCATGGCCGCGCCAGCGCGGCGACTTGATCCACGAGTACTTGGCGCTCTCGTCCAGCTCCTTGATGTCGGTGCGCGTGCCCTTGGTGTTGGCACCGAGCTGGTAGTTGGGCTCCGTGACGCCGTCCCACGGGTGCAGGCCCTTGCTCTCGTCGGCGTACTTGTACCAACTGTGGGCCACGAACTCCTGCACCTGCTCGGGGTCGCGCGGGTCCACGGGCAGGATCTCGTCCCAGTTGCCGCCGATGATGGCGCCGCCCGGCAGCTGCTGGGTGCCAGCCTGGCCCATCACCTTCTCGTAGGTGCCGTAGTCCATCACGTTGGTGGCCGACAGGCCGCCGCCGTGCAGCCAGCCGGCCTGCTTGTAGATCGTGCCGATGGCCAGCACGTCCGGGATGTAGACGTTGTTGTTGAACTCGATCATTTCCCGGATGCGGGCCTCGACGAAGTTCAGGCGCTCCATGTTGATCGGCGCACCGGCGGCGCCGTTGCCGTCGATGTTGATCGCGCAGGGCACACCGCCCACCAGGTAGTTCGGGTGCGGGTTCTTGCCGCCGAAGATGGTGTGCACCTTGACCCATTCCTTCTGCAGGTCCAGCGCCTCCAGGTAGTGGGTCACGGCCATCAGGTTGGCCTCGGGCGGCAGCACGTAGGCCTTGTTGCCCCAGTAGCCGTTCATGAAGGGGCCCAGTTGGCCGCTCTCGACGAACTTCTTCAGCCGGTTCTGGATGTCGCGGAAGTAGCCCGGCGACGACAGCGGGTGGGAGGGCGACACCAGCTGCTGCAGCTCGCTGGTCTTCTTGGGGTCGGCCTTCAGGGCCGACACCACGTCCACCCAGTCCAGCGCATGCAGGTGATAGAAGTGCACGGCGTGGTCGTGCACCTGCAGCGTCTTGGCCATGATCTCGCGGATCAGGTAGGCGTTCTTGGGGATGGTGATGCCCAGCGCATCCTCCACGGCGCGCACCGAGGTCAGCGCGTGGCAGCCCGTGCACACGCCGCAGATGCGCTCCACGAACGCCCAGGCATCGCGCGGGTCGCGGCCCTTGAGGATGACCTCCAGGCCGCGCCACATCGTGCCGGTGGAGACGGCGTTGCGGATGACGTTGTTGCTGTCGACGTTGACCTCGCAGCGCATGTGGCCTTCGATGCGGGTCACCGGGTCGACGACGATGCGCCGCCCCGAGTTGTCCATCTTGAAGCCTTGAGTTTCGTAAGCACCCATGTCGTGTCGTCTCCGCCTCAGACCTTGGAGGTCGTGTCGTTGTTCTGTTCGCGCTTCTGCGAGGCGCGCTTGATGGCCGAGGCCGCGGCGTGGGCCACCGCGGCGGCGCCAACCACACCGGCCGCCGTGCCACCCACCTTGTCGGCGTTGGCCTCGATGCCGAACTGGTGGATGTCGGTCAGGCGGTTGTAGAACGAGCCCTTGTCCCAGAAGCCGTCCTCGGAGCAGCCGATGCAGCCATGACCGGCCTTGATCGGGAAGCTCGTGCCCTCGTTCCACTGCACCGTGGAGCAAGCGTTGTAGGTCGTCGGGCCCTTGCAGCCGACCTTGTAGAGGCAGTAGCCCTTGCGCGCAGATTCGTCGTCGAAGGCCTCGACGAACTGGCCGGCGTCGAAGTGGGGCCGGCGGTAGCACTTGTCGTGGATGCGCTGGCTGTAGAACATCTTCGGCCGGCCCTGGCGGTCCAGCTCGGGGATGCGGTCGAAGGTCAGCATGTAGGTGATGACGCCCGTCATGACCTCGGCGATGGGCGGGCAGCCCGGCACCTTGATGATGGGCTTGTCGAAGATGACCTTGTGCACCGGCGTCGCCTGCGTCGGGTTGGGCTTGGCGGCCTGCACGCAGCCCCAGCTGGCGCAGCTGCCCCAGCTGATGATGGCCTTGGCGTCCTTGGCGACGTGCTTGAGCTGGTCGATGAAGGGCTTGCCGCCGATGATGCAGCTCATGCCGTCCTGGTTCAGCGGCGGGTTGCCCTCCACGGCCAGGATGTAGTTGCCCTTGTACTTCGTCATGATCTCTTCGAGGATGGCCTCGGCCTGGTGGCCGGCGGCGGCCATCAGCGTGTCGTCGTAGTCGAGCGAGATCATCGAAAGCACCACGTCCTTGGCGAGCGGGTGCGCGGAGCGGATGAAGGACTCGGAGCAGCAGGTGCACTCCAGCCCGTGCAGCCACAGCACCGGCGTGCGCGGCTTGGTTTCCATCGCGTGGGCGATCTGCGGCACGAAGGCCGGGCCCAGGCCCAGCGATGTGGCGGTGAGCGAGCAGTACTTCAGCAGGCTGCGGCGCGAGATGCCTTGCCGGCGCATGACCTCGTAGAAGGTTTCCATCTGGGCTTGTCTCCTTGGCCTCATCAGGCCTTGTCGTTGGGCCGCTCCTCGGCGGGTGACGTTCTTCTTACAAGTCGCGCGCCAGTTCCGGGGCGTCCAGGGAAAACACCGAACGGGCGCTGCAAGTCCTTGATCTGCCTCAACTAAAAAAAGGGCCTCGGCGACGCGTCGCGAGGTCCGTGCAAGCGACGCTTCCAGTCGGCTCGACGCACTGGAAGCCGCGCTTGCAGCCGACCTCAATCGAGATGCCAGACGCCTATGGCCGCCTGCAGCCGCGCCGTTTCCTGGCGAGCCTGGGCGCTGGCGTCCACGCTGTCGCGGGCCAGCGTGGCATTGAGTCGGGTGGAGCCGTCCAGCGCGCGCAGGCGGTCGTTGATCTGCTGCACGCCCTCGGATTGGGCCTGGGCCGCCTGGCGGATCTGTGCCACCTGCTCGCCCAGGGCGCGGATACGCTGCGCGGCGCCATCGACCTTGTCGGCCATGGCCTGCGCCAGGCGCAGGCCGGCCTCGGTCTTGTCGCGCGACTCACCACTCAGCGCGCGGATCTGCTGGGCCGCCTCGCCGCTGCCGCGGGCCAGCGAGCGGACCTCGGCGGCCACGACGGCGAAGGTGCGCCCCAGCTCCCGGTCCCGGCTGGCCGCGGCCGCGGCGTTCAGCGCCAGGATGCCGGTCTGCACCGAGATGCCGTCGATGCGGCCACTGATCTCGCCGATGCGCTCGCCGAAGGCCGAGATGTCCTGCATGGACGCCTGCAGCGTGCGGGCGATGGCACAGGCCTCGTCCGCCTGAGCCGTGGCCAGCTGCGACATCTCGTGGGCCAGCCGGGCCGACTCCGCCGTGCCCGTGCTCAGCCCGTCGATGGCCGCGGTGTGCTGGGCCACGTCGCCCACGTCGCCCGACTGCTCGGCCGAGCGCACGGCCAGCCGCTCGGCGCCGTCGGCCAGGCCGGCCACCTGCTCGCCGACCTGCACCGAGTGGTCGTGCGCGTCGCGCAGCACGGCGGCCATCTTGGCGACGAGCTGATTCAGCGCGCGGTTCAGGTCGCGCAGCTCGCCGGCCTGCGGGCTGTCGTCGAAGGGGCGATGGATGTCCCCGCCGGCAATCGCTGTGGCGGCATCACACGACGCACGCAGCGGCGTCACGATGCGCCCCTGGAAGTACACGGCAATCGCGCCCGAGGCCACGATGCCGAGCAGCCCGCCCGCCACGGCCCAGGCCTGCCAGCCACCCAGGCCCGCGAGCAGGCCGGCGACGACCTGCGGCGCCAGCGCACCGCCCACACCCGCCGCGAACAACATCGCCAGCAGCCCGGCCGAGCCCTGCACGCGGCGCTGCACCGGCAGGTCCAGCGGGTTGCGCAGGGCGCGCATCCAAGCCGTCCAGCCGGTCTCCACGATGCGGCCCTGGCGGATCTGGTGGCCGCTGCCATGGCCGGCCTGCCAGGCGCGGTAGACCGCTTCGGCACGCTCGATCTCGTCGCGCGACGGCGGCAACTGGATGGAGGTGTAGCCGATGGCCTCGTCGCCGCGCCGCGCCGGGATGACGTTGGCCTGCACCCAGTAGTCGCGCCCGTCGCGGTGGCGGTTGCGGATCAGGCCCGTCCAGGGCTGGCCGCGGCGCAGCGAGGCCCAGAGGTCGGCGAACACGCGCGCCGGCATCTCGGGGTGGCGCACCACGCTGTGCGGCGCGCCCACCGCCTGGTCCACCGCCAGCCCGGAGGCGCGCTGGAAGGCGGAGTTGGCATAGGTGATGCGGCCCTGCGCATCGGTGACGGTGACGATGGGCGCGCCGGCGGCCGCAGCCTGCAAGAGTTGAGGCAAGAGGATGTCTCCAGAGCTGTTGTTGTGCCTGGCGCCCTGCAAGCTCTGCGCCTGCACCCCTGGCGTGACATCCGCACGCCCTGCCGGGCCACAAGTTCAACAACACCGGTCATCGCCGTGCCGGAGTGGCAGCGCCACCGGAAGGCTGGCTTCCAGCGTCAGTGCGCCTGTGCGAGATGGCGCCGCAGACGCCGCAGGTTCCACATGACCGCCAGGCCCACGACGGGCACCAGGGCGCCGATGACCCAGGCCTCGTTGGCACCCACCGCCTTGGCCAACGGCTTGAGGGCATAGGCCGCCAGGCCCACGCCGTAGTAGCTCATCGCGATGACGGACAGGCCCTCCACCATCTCCTGCAGCCGCAGCTGCATGCCCTGGCGGCGGTCCAGCGACGCGAGCAGCGACTGGTTCTGGCGCTCGCGCTCGACCTCCGAGCGCGTCTGCAGCAGCTGGGCGGCGCGGGCGATGCGCTTGGACAGCTCCGCCTGACGCGCCGCCGTGGCCGCACAGCTCTCGACGGCCGGGCGGAAGCGCCGGTCCAGGAACTCCGACAGCGGCTGCAGCCCCGGCACCACCGCCTCGCGCAGCTCGGCCATGCGGCGGTCCACGATGCCGCCGTAGGCTCTTGTCGCCGAGAAGCGCGCGCCGTGGTCGGCCAGCGCATGCTCCACTCGGGCAGCCAGGCTCACCAGCTCGCCCAGCAGGGCTTCGTCACCGTCGGCCGCGCCGCGAAAGCGCTCCATCAGCGAGGCCAGCTGCGCCTCCTCGGCGCCCAGCTCGCCCATGCGGCGCGCGGCCAGCGGCAGGCTCAGCAAGGCCATCATGCGGTAGGTGTCGATCTCCACCAGCCGCTGCGCGGTGCGGCCAGCGCGGCGGCGGTTGAGCGCGTGGTCGAACACCAGGAAGCGTGTCACGCCGTCCACGGCACGCAGGTCCGTCACCACGGTCGCGGCGCCGTCGGCGATGCGGTTGCCCACCACCGGCTCGCTGCCGAACAACGGCGCCACCTCGCGCACATGCGGCGGCTCGCCCGCGCAGGGCACCAGGGCTACCAGCGTGGCCGACACCATCTCGCCGGGCAACCGTTCCAGCCAGCCATCGGGCAACACGTCCAGCCAGGCCGTGTCGAAGGCGCCGCCCTCCCCGCCTTCGCAAAAGAGGCTCAGGCTGAAGAACTCCGTGTGCCGCTCCCACTTGATGCGCAGGCCACGCCACTGCAGGCGCAGGTGTGTCGCTCCGCTGGCGGCGAGTGAGGGCTCCAGCTCGGTGAGGTGGGCCAGCCACTGCGCGTCCTGCGCAGCGCCGGTGCGCAGCGTGGCGATGGACAGCACCCGCCCCGGACTGGCCAGCGTCTCGAAGGGGCGGGCGTGCAGTTCATCGGCCAGGCGCTGGCGCTGCGGCAGCTCGCGCGGCAGCGCCAGGGTTTGCATGGAGGGCTGGAGGTTCATGCCCCCTTCTGCCGCACATTGCGTGCCTGCGCCGTTCTGGAACGCGGTGCGCGGGATGTCACGCCGGGGGTGGCAGCGCCCGTGCGCAGTTGCTCAAGGATGAGACGCTGCCCGTCGTCGGCCAGGAACTGCTTGAAGGCCGACGCCACCTGCGGGAGCCGGCGCGTGGCCAGGTGCATGACGTGCCACTCCCGGTCCAGCGGGTTGCCGGCCATGGGCAGCAGTGCCAGCAGCCCGGCCTGCAGCTCCAGCCCGCAGGTGTGCAGCGACAGGAACGCCGCGCCGAAGCCCGCCGCGCACATCTGCTTGATCGCCTCGTTGCTGGACATCTCGGAGCCGATGCGCAGCGGCAGCCCCGCGTCCTTGTACAGGCGCTCCAGCGTCGTGCGCGTGCCCGAGCCGCGCTCGCGCACCAGCAGGTTGGCGCTGTGCAGGTCCGCCAGCGTCAGGTCGCGCTGAGCCATCAACGGGTGCTTCGGCGACGCAAGGAAGGCCATCGGATGCTTGGCGAAAGCCGCCGACGTCGTCTTCAGCTCACCGGGCGGGCGGCCCATGATGGCGATGTCCACCTCCTGGCCCCCGAGCATGGCGACGATCTCGTCGCGGTTGCCCACCCGCAGCTTGACCTTCACGTCCGGGTGCTCGGCCGCGAAGGCCACCAGCAGCGGCGGCAGCAGGTACTCGGCCGTGGTCACGGCGCCCACGCGCAGCGTGCCGGAGAACTGCCCGCGCTGGGCCGCCATCTCGTCGCCGGCCTCGCGCCAGAGGTCGAGGATGCGCGCCGCGTAGTCGGCCATCACCTCGCCGGCCGCACTCAGGCGGATGCCACGCCCCTGGCGCTCCAGCAGGGGTGCGCCGGCACTTTCCTCCAGCAGCTTGAGCTGGATGGACACGGCCGGTTGGGTCAGGTGCAGCTCGCCCGCGGCACGCGAGACGCTGCCCAGCCGGGCCACCGCATGGAAGGCCGCGAGCTGGCGGAAGGTGGCGTTTTTCAACATCAGTCAAAGCCAATGATTGACGTAAAAGAATTAACTATTACGAATGTATTCGCGTCCCTACATTCGCGTCCATCGCCACCGACCGCAGCAAGGAGAGTGCCCATGGGCAACATGTCAGAAGCCACGCAGATCACCGACGCGAAGAAGCGTTATTCCGCCGGAGTCCTCAAGTACGCCCAGATGGGCTACTGGGACGCCGACTACGTGCCCAAGGACACCGACATCCTGGCCCTGTTCCGCATCACGCCCCAGGATGGCGTGGACCCCATCGAGGCCGCCGCCGCCGTGGCCGGCGAGTCCAGCACCGCGACTTGGACGGTGGTCTGGACCGATCGCCTGACCGCCTGCGACATGTACCGCGCCAAGGCCTACCGAGTCGATCCGGTGCCCAACAACCCGGGCCAGTACTTCTGCTACGTCGCCTACGACCTGAGCTTGTTCGAGGAGGGCTCCATCACGAACGTCGCGGCTTCCGTCATCGGCAACGTGTTCAGCTTCAAGCCCTTGAAGGCCGCACGGCTGGAGGACATGAAGTTCCCGGTCGCCTACGTCAAGACCTTTGCCGGCCCGCCGACCGGCATCGTCGTCGAGCGCGAACGCCTGGACAAGTTCGGCCGCCCGCTGCTTGGCGCCACGACCAAACCCAAGCTGGGCTTGTCGGGCCGGAACTACGGCCGCGTCGTGTACGAAGGCCTGAAGGGCGGCCTGGACTTCATGAAGGACGACGAGAACATCAACTCGCAGCCCTTCATGCACTGGCGCGACCGCTTCCTGTTCGTGATGGACGCCGTCAACAAGGCCAGCGCCGCCACCGGCGAGGTCAAGGGCAGCTACCTCAACGTGACCGCCGGCACGATGGAGGAGATGTACCGCCGCGCCGAGTTCGCCAAGTCGCTGGGCTCGGTCATCATCATGGTGGACCTCGTCGTGGGCTACACGGGCATCCAGAGCTTGAGCCACTGGTGCCGCCAGAACGACATGATCCTGCACCTGCACCGCGCAGGCCACGGCACCTACACGCGCCAGAAGAACCACGGCGTGAGCTTCCGCGTCATCGCCAAGTGGATGCGCCTGGTCGGCGTGGACCACATCCATGCGGGCACCGCCGTCGGCAAGCTCGAGGGCGACCCGCTGACCGTGCAGGGCTACTACAACATCTGCCGTGACACGCACACGGCCATCGACCTGCCGCGCGGCGTGTACTTCGACCAGGACTGGGGCGCGATCAAGAAGGTCATGCCCGTGGCCTCCGGCGGCATCCACGCCGGCCAGATGCATCAGCTCATCGATCTGTTCGGCGACGACGTCGTGCTGCAGTTCGGCGGCGGCACCATCGGCCACCCGCAGGGCATCCAGGCTGGTGCCACGGCCAACCGCGTGGCACTCGAAGCCATGGTGCTGGCCCGCAACGAGGGCCGCGACATCGCCAACGAAGGCCCGCAGATCCTGCGTGACGCAGCCAAGTGGTGCAGCCCACTGGCTGCAGCCCTCGATACCTGGGGCGACATCACCTTCAACTACACGTCGACCGACACCTCGGACTACGTGCCCACCGCCTCGGTGGCCTGACCTTTCCATCCCCAAGTCGCCAGCGTGGCCGCGCAGATTCGCGGCCAGCGCGGGCGGCGCTCGCCCCGACACACCAGGAGCGCACACCATGCGAATCACCCAAGGCACTTTCTCCTTCCTCCCCGACCTCAGCGACGCGCAGATCGTCAAGCAGATCGATCACTGCCTGGCCCGCGGCTGGGCCATCGGCATCGAGTACACCGACGACCCGCACCCCCGCAACACCTACTGGGAGATGTTCGGCAACCCGATGTTCGACATCGGCGACGCGGCCGGCGTGATGCTGGAACTCAAGAGCGCCCGCAAGAGTTTTCCCAGCCACTACATCCGGCTGAGTGCCTTCGACTCCACGCACGGCACGGAGTCGGTCGTGCTGTCCTTCATCGTCAACCGGCCGGCGGCCGAGCCGGGCTTCCGGCTGATCCGCACGGAGGAGCCGGGCCGGACGGTGCGCTACGCCATCGAGAGCTACTCGGTGCAGCGCGCCGCCGAGGGTGCCCGCTACTGAGGCCACCGCGATGACTGCCCTGACCACACCCCCTGTCGACCAGACCCCGGCCGCCCTGCTCGAATCCTCGGGCGTGCGCGAGGTGCTGGACCAGCTCGACCGCGAGCTGATCGGCCTTGCGCCGGTGAAGGGCCGCATCCGCGACATCGCGGCCCTGCTGCTCATCGACAAGCTGCGGGCGGCCCAGGGGTTGCAGTCCACGCCGCCCTCGTTGCACATGTGCTTCACCGGCAACCCCGGCACCGGCAAGACGACGGTGGCCCTGCGCATGGCCGCCGTGCTCAAGCAGCTCGGCTACGTGCGCAAGGGCCACCTCGTTGCCGTCACCCGCGACGACCTCGTCGGCCAGTTCATCGGCCACACGGCGCCCAAGACGCGCGAGGTCATCAAGAAGGCCATGGGCGGCGTGCTCTTCATCGACGAGGCCTACTACCTCTACAAGCCCGAGAACGAGCGCGACTACGGGCAGGAGTCCATCGAGATCCTGCTGCAGGTGATGGAAAACCATCGTGACGACCTCGTCGTCATCCTGGCCGGCTATCGGGACCGCATGGACACCTTCTTCTCCAGCAACCCCGGGATGGCCTCGCGCATCGCCCACCACATCGACTTCCCCGACTACAGCGAGGCCGAGCTGATGCAGATCGCGCAGCTGATGCTGGGGCAGCTGAACTACCGCTTCGACGACGCGGCCGAACCCGCCTTCGCCCGCTACGTGGGCCTGCGCCGCCAGCAGCCCCACTTCGCCAACGCCCGCTCCATCCGCAACGCGCTGGACCGCATCCGCCTGCGCCACGCCACACGGCTGTTCACCGCCGATTCGGCGCTCACACGCGACCAGCTGTGCACGCTGCGGGCCGAGGACGTGCTGGCCAGTCGCGTGTTCGCGCCGACAGGAGACCGCCATGGCGATTGAAGCCCTGATCTTCGACGTGGACGGCACGCTGGCCGACACCGAGGAGGCCCACCGCGTGGCCTTCAACCTGGCCTTCGAGCGCCATCGCCTGGGTTGGACCTGGAACCGCGCCGACTACCGCCATTTGCTGGAGGTAACCGGCGGCAAGGAGCGCATCGCCAGCTACATCGACACGCTGGCTGTGTCACCCGCCGAACGCGCACGGCTGCGCAGCCTGGTGCCGGCTCTGCATGCCGAGAAGACGCGCTTCTACACGGCCGCCGTGCAGGACGGCGGCTTGGGCCTGCGCGCGGGCGTGGCCCGCCTCATCGACGAGGCCCTGCACGCCGGCTGCCGCCTCGCCATCGCCAGCACGACGACCGCCGCGAACATCCACGCGCTGCTGGCCAGCACGCTGGGCCCGCGCGGGCTGGACCTGTTCAGCGTCATCGCCTGCGGCGACCAGGTGCGCGCCAAGAAGCCCGCGCCCGACATCTACCGGCTCGCCTTGGCCACGCTGGGCCTGCAGCCCGAGCAGGCCGTGGCGCTGGAGGACTCCGTCAACGGCCTGCGCTCCGCCACTGGCGCCGGCCTGTGGACGCTGGTGACACCGACCTTCTGGACCGAGGGCGGCGAGTTCGGCGCCGCCGCCCTGGTGTTGCCCGGCCTGGGCGAGCCCGACGCCCCTCTTGCCGGCGAGCCCGGCTGCCAGCTCCACACCGCCGGCTGGCTGCGCTTCGACGAACTCTGCGCCCGCGCCAGCCCACCGCCCGCCCTCACACCCCTTCAAGCACTCTATCGAGGCCTGACGACATGACCTCCCTGCGCATCGCTCCCAGCCTGCTGTCCGCCGATTTCGCCCGCCTGGGCGAGGAGGTGCGCGCCGTCATCGCCGCCGGCGCGGACCTCATCCATTTCGACGTGATGGACAACCACTACGTGCCCAACCTGACGGTGGGCCCCATGGTGTGCCAAGCCATCCGCCCGCACTGCCAGACGGCCGACGGCCGGCCCGTGCCCATCGACGTGCACCTGATGGTGCAGCCAGTGGACGCGCTGATCCCGATGTTCGCCGAGGCTGGCGCGTCCCTCATCACCTTCCACCCCGAGGCAAGCCTGCATGTGGACCGCACGCTGCAGCTGATCCGCTCGCTCGGCATGAAGGCCGGCCTGGCGCTGAACCCGGCCACACCTCTGCACCTCATCGACCATGTGATGGACCGGCTGGATCTGGTGCTGCTGATGTCGGTCAACCCGGGCTTCGGCGGCCAGGCCTTCATCGAGAGCAGCCTGCCCAAGATCGAGCTGCTGCGCAAACGCATTGACGCCAGCGGCCGCGACATCTGGCTGGAGGTGGATGGCGGCGTCAACGCCCGCAACATCCGCCGCGTCGTGGCGGCCGGTGCCGACACGGTGGTCGCCGGCTCGGCCGTGTTCACCGGCGGCGACTACCGCCACAGCATCGCTGCCCTGCGCGATGAAGCCGCTGGAGGCAAGGCATGAACCTCCAGGCCATCGCCTTCGACCTCGACGGCACGCTGGTGGACAGCGCCGCCGGCGTCGCCCTCGCGCTGAATGCCGCGCTGATGAACGCGGGCCTGGCGCGCTTCGACCTCGCCACCGTGCGCGGCTGGATCGGCGACGGTCCGGACGCCCTCATCCAGCGCGCACTGCGCGCCTCCGACCTGGACGGCGTGGCGCCCGCGACGCTGGCCTGGCGGCTGCGCCGCGACTTCGACGAAGTCACGCTGCAGGACCCGGCCGCGCAGGGCACGCCCTTTCCCGGCATGGCCGACCTGCTGCGGGCGCTGAGCGACGTCTACCCGCTGGTGGTCGTCACCAACAAGCCCACGCCGCTGGCACGCGCCGTGCTGGAAGCCGCCGGACTGCTGGCGTTTTTCTCGGCCGTCCACGGCGCCGACACCCCGGCGCAGCGCAAGCCCTCGCCGCTGCTGATCGAGCAGGCGGCGCAGCGACTGGGCCTGCCCACGGCCGAGCTGCTGATGGTGGGCGACGGCTCCGCCGACCTGCGCGCCGCCCGCGCTGCCGGCTGCCGCGCGGCCTGGGTGAGCTGGGGCTACGGCGAGCCGCCGGCCGTGCTGGTCGGCGACATCTGGCGCCTGGACACGCCGCGCGACCTCATCGCCCGCCTGCAGCCCGACACCGAATCCATTCAATAGGAGACAAGCATGCCCACCGGAGGACGTTCCACCCTCACCCAGTTCCTCATCGAGGAGCGCCGCCGCCACCCGGACGCCACCGGCGACCTCAACGCGCTGATCACCGACGTGTCGCTGGCCTGCAAGGCCATCGCTCGCAAGGTGGCCTACGGGGCGCTGGCCGACGTGCTGGGCAGCGCCGGCACGGGCAATGTGCAGGGCGAAGACCAGAAGACGCTGGACGTGCTTGCCAACGACATGTTCCTGCGCGCCGCCGAATGGGGTGGACACAGCGCTGGCATGTTGTCCGAGGAACTGGAAGCGCCGTATGCGCTGCCGTCCCAGCACCCGCGCGGCAAATACCTGCTGCTGTTCGACCCGCTGGACGGCTCCTCCAACATCGACGTCAACGTGTCGGTCGGCAGCATCTTCTCGGTGCTGCGCGCGGCCACGCCGGGCGAGGACCCGCAGCCGGCGGACTTCCTGCAGCCCGGCACCCAACAGGTCTGCGCCGGCTACGCCATCTACGGCCCCTCCACCATGCTGGTGCTGACGCTGGGCCGCGGCACGCACGCCTTCACGCTGGACCCGCAGCTGGGCGAATGGGTGCTCAGCCACCCCGACCTGAAGCTGCCCGAGAAGACCAGCGAGTTCGCCATCAATGCGTCCAACAGCCGCTTCTGGGAGCCGGCCGTGAAGCGCTATGTCGACGAGTGCATGGCCGGCAAGGCCGGCCCGCGCGGGCATGACTTCAACATGCGCTGGATCGCGTCGCTGGTGGCCGAGACCCACCGCATCCTGATGCGCGGCGGCGTCTTCCTCTACCCGCGCGACAGCAAGGACCCGTCCAAGGCCGGCCGCCTGCGCCTGCTCTACGAGGCCAGCCCGATCTCCTTCCTCATCGAGCAGGCCGGCGGCCGCGCCAGCACCGGCCGCAGCCGGCTGATGGACGTGCAGCCCGACGCGCTGCACCAGCGCATCGGCTTCGTCTTCGGCTCGGCGCAGGAAGTGGCGCGCATCGAGAAATACCACGCCGAGGAACCCGGCCAGAGCTACGACTCGCCCCTCTTCGGCCGGCGCGGCCTGTTCGCCGCCAACGCCTGATCCAGCAACCCGACGGGGAACCCCATGTCCGCCAAGCATCCCATCATCGCCATCACCGGCTCGTCCGGCGCCGGCACCACCTCGGTGACGCGCACCTTCGAGAACATCTTCCGCCGCGAGGGCGTGGCCGCCGCCGTCATCGAGGGCGACAGCTTCCATCGCCATGATCGCCAGGCCATGAAGGCTGCCATGGCCGAGGCCGAGAAGAACGACCAGCCCCACTTCAGCCATTTCGGCGAAGACGCCAACCTCTTCGGCGAACTGCAGGAGCTGTTCCGCAGCTACGGCGAGACCGGCACCGGCCAGAGCCGCAAATACCTGCACAACGACGAGGAGGCCGCGCCCTACCAGCAGCCCCCTGGCACCTTCACCGCCTGGGAGCCGCTGCCCAGGAGCGACCTGCTGTTCTACGAGGGCCTGCACGGCGGCGTGACCACCGACAAGGTGGACGTGGCCCGCTTCGTGGACCTGTTGATCGGCGTCGTGCCCGTCATCAACCTGGAATGGATCCAGAAGATCCACCGCGACCGCAGCACGCGCGGCTACTCCACCGAGGCCGTCACCGACGTCATCCTGCGCCGCATGCACGAGTACGTGCACTACATCTGCCCGCAGTTCACGCGCACCCACATCAACTTCCAGCGCGTGCCGGTGGTGGACACGTCGGACCCCTTCATCGCCCGCACCATCCCGACGGCGGACGAAAGCCTGGTCGTCATCCGCTTCGCCAACCCGCGCGGCTTCGACTTCCCCTACCTGCTCAGCATGCTGCACGACTCCTGGATGTCGCGCGCCAACACGCTGGTGGTGCCGGGCGGCAAGATGGAGCTGGCCATGCAGCTGATCTTCACGCCGATGATCATGCGGCTGGTGGAGCGCCGTCGCAACCTGCTGGCCGCGTGAGGGAGCGTGCGATGAAGAACGACCTCCCCACCCGCACCCTGCGCCAGAGCTGCGCCAACGCGCTGCGCATGCTGGCCGTCGACGCCGTGCAGGCCGCCCACTCCGGCCACCCCGGCATGCCGATGGGCATGGCTGACATCGCCGAGGCCCTGTGGCGCCACCACCTGCGCCACGACCCGGCCGACCCGGCCTGGCTGGACCGCGACCGCTTCGTGCTGTCCAACGGCCACGGCTCCATGCTGCTCTACGCGCTGCTGCACCTGAGCGGCTACGAGCTGCCCATGGACGAGCTGAAGCGCTTCCGCCAGCTGCACAGCAAGACCCCCGGCCACCCCGAGTTCGGCATGACGCCGGGTGTCGAGACCACCACCGGTCCGCTGGGCCAGGGCATCGCCAACGCGGTGGGCATGGCGCTGGCCGAGAAGCTGCTGGCCGACGAGTTCAACCGCCCCGGCCACGAGGTCGTCAACCACCGCACCTATGCCTTCCTGGGCGACGGCTGCCTGATGGAAGGCATCAGCCACGAGGTCTGCTCGCTGGCCGGCACCTGGCGGCTGAACAAGCTCATCGCCTTCTACGACGACAACGGCATCTCCATCGACGGCGACGTGAAGGGCTGGTTCGGCGACGACACGCCGGGCCGCTTCGAGGCCTATGGCTGGACGGTGCTGCGCGAAGTGGACGGCCACGACTTCGACGCGCTGGACCGCGCCATCGCCGCAGCCCACCAGTCCGACAAGCCGGTGCTGATCTGCTGCCGCACCACCATCGGCAAGGGCTCGCCCAACCGCGCCGGCACGGCCAAGGTCCACGGCGAGGCCCTGGGCGCCGACGAGATCGCGCTGACCCGCGCGGCGCTGGGCTGGACGGCCGCGCCCTTCGTGGTGCCGGCCGACGTGCAGCAGGCCTGGTCGGCCCGCGAGCGCGGCGCGGCGCTGAACGGCGCCTGGCGGCAACGCCTGTCCGCCTATGCCCTCGCCTACCCCGACCTCGCCCGCGAGCTGCTGCGCCGCTGCGACCGCCACGCACCGCTGACGCCCGAGACGGAAGAAGCGCTGGCCCACGCCTGCGCCACGGCAGAAACCAAGGCGGTGGCCGTCGCCACCCGCAAGGCTTCGCAGGACGTGCTGCAGGACCTCGGCCCCGCGACCCCCGAGCTGCTGGGCGGCTCGGCCGACCTGACCGGCTCCAACCTCACGGACTGGAAGGGTCACCGCGCGCTGAAGGGCACCGGTACCGGCAACCACGTGCACTACGGCGTGCGCGAGTTCGGCATGGCGGCCGTTATGAACGGCCTGGCCCTGCACGGCGGCTACCGGCCCTTCGGTGGCACCTTCCTGGCCTTCTCGGACTACGCCCGCAACGGCGTTCGCATGGCGGCACTGATGAAGCTGCCGGTCGTGCACGTCTACACCCACGATTCCATCGGCCTGGGCGAGGACGGCCCCACCCACCAGCCGGTGGAACATGCCAGCAGCCTGCGGCTGATCCCCGGCCTGGACGTCTGGCGCCCCGCCGACGCGACCGAAACGGCCGTGGCCTGGCGCGAGTCCATGCGCCGGCTGGACGGGCCCAGCGCGCTGCTGCTGTCGCGCCAGGCCCTGCCGCATGCCGGCGACGGCCGCGCGCGCCTGGACGACATCGCCCGCGGCGGCTACGTGCTGCGCCGGCCCGAAGGCGAGCGCGTCGCGCTGCTGGCCAGCGGCTCTGAGGTCGGCCTCGCACTGGCAGCGGCCCCGCTGCTCGCCGAGGCCGGCATCCCGGCCCGCGTCGTGTCCCTGCCCTGCCTGGATGTGTTCGACCGCCAGGACGCCGCCTGGCGTGCTGACGTCATCCCCCGCCACCTGCCCCGCCTGGCCATCGAGGCCGGCAGCACCGGCCTGTGGTGGAAGTACGTCGGCGAGAACGGCGACGTGGTCGGCATCGACCGCTTCGGCGAATCCGCCCCGGCCGGCGAGCTGTTCCCGCTGTTCGGCCTCACCGCCGAGGCCGTGGCCGCGCGTGCCCGCGCCCTGCTTTCATAACGACAACCCGAGAGACATTCCCTTGACCCTCCGCATCGCCATCAACGGCTATGGCCGCATCGGCCGCAACGTGCTGCGCGCGCTGTTCGAGACCCAGCGCACGCACGAGATCGACATCGTCGCCATCAACGACCTGGGCGACGCCCGCGTCAACGCCCACCTGACCCGCCACGACACGGCCCACGGCCGCTTCGGCCTGCCGGTGTCCTGCGAGGGCGAGCACCTCGTCGTGGACGGCCGGCGCATCCGCGTCACCTCCATTCGCAACCCCGCCGAGCTGCCGTGGCGTGACATGGGCGTGGACCTCGTCATGGAATGCACCGGCCTGTTCACCAGCAAGGCCAAGGCCGGCGCCCACCTGGCGGCCGGCGCGAAGCAGGTGCTGATCAGCGCGCCCGGCGGTGCCGACGTGGACGCCACCATCGTCTATGGCGTCAACCACGGCGTGCTGAAGGCCGAGCACCGCGTCGTCTCCAACGCCTCCTGCACCACCAACTGCCTGGCACCCGTGGCCCGGGTGCTGCACGCGGGCGTCGGCATCGCGCACGGCCTGATGACCACCATCCACAGCTACACGAATGACCAGGTGCTGACCGACGTCTATCACGAGGACCTGCGCCGCGCCCGCTCGGCCACGCAGTCCATGATCCCGACCAAGACCGGCGCCGCCGCCGCAGTGGGCCTAGTGTTGCCCGAACTGGCCGGGCGGCTGGACGGCTTCGCGGTGCGGGTGCCGACGATCAATGTCTCGATGGTGGATCTCGTGTTCACCGCCGGGCGCGACACGACGGTCGAGGAGGTCAACGGCCTGCTGCGCGAGGCGGCCTTCGCCGGCCCGCTGCAGGGCATCCTCGGCTACAGCGACGAACCGCTGGTGTCGGTGGACTTCAACCACGATGCGCGCTCCAGCATCGTCGACGCCAGCTGCACCAAGGTGGCCAGTGGCCGCCTCGTCAAGGTCTGTGCCTGGTACGACAACGAGTGGGGCTTCTCCAACCGCATGCTCGACACGGCCCTTGCCATGTCCCGCGCCTGAGGAGGCGCGGCATGGCCTTCAAGACTCTCCACGAGATCAACCTGCGCGGCCAGCGCGTCTTCATCCGCTGCGACCTCAACGTGCCGCTGGACGCCGCCGGCCGCGTGGCCGATGACACCCGCATCCGCGCCAGCCTGCCCGGCATCCAGCAGGCGCTGCAGCAGGGCGCCCGCGTGATGGTGACCTCCCACCTGGGCCGGCCCGCGGAAGGCAGGCTCGAAGCGCGTGACTCGCTGCGCCCCGTCGCCGAGCGGCTGGCGCATCTGCTGCGCACACCCGTGCCACTGGTCACCGACTGGCTCGACCAGCCCTTCGACGTGGCGCCCGGCGCGGTGGTGATGCTGGAGAACTGCCGCGCCAACCCCGGCGAGAAGGCGAATTCGCGCGAGCTGGCCCACCGCATGGCCGCGCTCTGCGACGTCTATGTGAACGATGCCTTCGGCACCGCCCACCGCGCCGAAGCCACCACCGAGGCCCTGGCCCGGCTGGCCGGCGAGGCCTGCGCCGGGCCGCTGATGGCGTCGGAGCTCCAGGCGCTGGGTCGCGCGCTGGCGGCGCCCGAGCGGCCCATGGCGGCCATCGTCGGCGGCTCCAAGGTGTCCACCAAGCTGGCCATCCTGAACGCGCTGGCGCAGCGCGTGGAGCTGCTGATCGTCGGCGGCGGCATGGCCAACACCTTCCTGCTGGCGGCCGGCCAGCCGGTGGGCAAGTCGCTGTGCGAGCCCGGCATGGTGGACGCCGCCCGCGAGGTGATGGCCACGCTGAAGGCCCGCGGCGCGCGGCTCTTCCTGCCGAGCGACGTCGTCGTGGCCGACGCCGTCTCCGAGACCGCCCTGCCCGCCATCAAGCCGGTGGCCGAGGTCGGCGGCAGCGACCTCATCCTCGACTTCGGTCCGCAGTCCATGCGCCGCCTCGTCGACGAGTTGGAGACCTGCAAGACCATCGTCTGGAACGGGCCGCTCGGCGTGTTCGAGATCGAGAAGTTCTCGCACGGCACGCGCATGCTGGCCACGGCCATCGCCAACTCCAAGGCCTTTTCCATCGCCGGCGGCGGCGACACGGTGGCCGCCGTCAACCAGTTCGACGTGGCCGACCGCATCGACTACGTCTCCACGGCCGGCGGCGCCTTCCTCGAATTCCTGGAAGGCAAGACCCTGCCCGCCGTGCGCGCGCTCGAAGACCGCGCCAACTGAATACTCAAACCCACCGGAGTCCCCGATGCCCATGATTTCCCTGCGCCGCCTGCTCGACCACGCCGCCGAGCACCGCTACGGCGTGCCCGCCTTCAACGTCAACAACCTGGAACAGATCCAGGCCATCCTGCAGGCCGCCCAGAAGACCGATAGCCCGGTCATCCTGCAAGCCTCGGCCGGCGCGCGCAAATACGCGGGCGAGCCCTTCCTGCGCAAGATGGTGGAGGCCGCCGTCGAGATGTATCCGCGCCTGCCCATCGTCATGCACCAGGATCACGGCGCCAGCCCCGCGGTGTGCATGCAGTCCATCCGTTCGGGCTTCACCAGCGTGATGATGGACGGCTCGCTGCTGGAGGACGCCAAGACCCCAGCCAGCTACGAGTACAACGTGGCCGTGACCCGGCGCGTCGTGGAGATGGCGCATGCGGTGGACGTGTCGGTGGAAGGCGAACTGGGCTGCCTGGGCTCGCTCGAATCCGGCACCGCCGGCGAGGAGGACGGTGTGGGCGCCGAAGGCGTGCTGACCCACGAGCAGATGCTGACCGACCCCGACCAGGCCGCCGACTTCGTCGCCCAGACCGGCGTGGACGCCCTGGCCATCGCCATCGGCACCTCGCACGGCGCCTACAAGTTCAGCCGCAAGCCCACGGGCGACATCCTCGCGATCGACCGCATCAAGCAGATCCACGCGCGCATCCCCGACACCCATCTCGTCATGCACGGCTCGTCGTCGGTGCCGCAGGAGTGGCTGACCGTCATCCGCGAGCACGGCGGCGACATCAAGGAAACCTACGGCGTGCCGGTCGAGGAGATCCAGGAAGGCATCCGCCACGGCGTGCGCAAGATGGGGTTTGGGGAGCAATGGAACCAAAAACCAACGTAAGCCCTACCAACGCTTTTCGGTGTCTTCTTCCCAGGCGCCCATCTCGACAAAACAGTTGCGCATGTCGGCCTCCTGGCTGATCTCGGTCAGCAGGTCATGCACGCTCTTGTCCAGCTCATCGTCGCTCCGATACGGAATGGTCAACTCATAGTGGCCGGCATCCAGCCGCTTCATGCCATAGGGCTCCAGGCAGTAGCGCTCAATGTTCTCCGTGGCCCGCTTCCGGCCGCGCACGAACTTGCTGTTATTCACCACCGCGAGGCGCAGGGTGACGGTGGCCACCCGCTCGGCGGCGGGCGGCTCTGCCGGCGACGCGGCCGAAGGCTGCTGGTCGCGTGACCTGGCGCTCTTCTGGTACGCGCCGATCTCGACACCACGGTGGCGCAGGTAGCTGTACAGCGTGCTCTTGGAGATGTGCAGCTTCTCGCCGATCGCGCTGACGCTCAGGCGACCTTCGCGGTAGAGGGTTTCGGCCGCCATGGCGGTGGCCTCAGCCTTGGCTGGCAGGCCCTTGGGACGGCCACCGATCCGGCCACGCGCCCGTGCGGCCGACAGACCCGCCTGAGTCCGCTCGCGGATCAGCTCGCGCTCGAACTCCGCCAGCGAGGCGAACAGGTTGAACACCAGGCGGCCTTGGGCGTGGGTGGTGTCGATGGGGTCATTCAGGCTCTGTAAGCCGACCTTGCGCTCTGCCAGCTCGCCGACCAACTCGACCAGGTGCTTGAGGGAACGCCCAAGGCGATCCAGCTTCCAGATCACCACGGCATCACCCGGCCGCACGTTGGCCAGCAGTTTGTCCAACTCCGGCCGGGCGCTTTTCGCGCCGCTGGCGATGTCTTGGTAGATGCGTTCGCACCCGGCCTGTTTCAGGGCATCGACTTGTAGGTCGGCTTTCTGATCCCGAGTGCTCACTCGCGCATAACCGATCTTCATCAAAAGTACTGTTTACTCGACTACGTTAGTAATAGTTGAACTTTGATTAAGCGTACCAGTTATTTGAACCGTAGCGCGGGGAGCTTAACGAACCGAGCCATTCCTCGATAGAGTTCGGCAAAACCTTCGTTTTGTCGAACCATTGCATCGCCCTTTGTGATTGGCGTATAAACACACAAACACCTATTAGCGGAGAACGCTATGAATACCATTCGCTGGAATGTCGCCGTCTCGGCCGACACCGACCAGTCGCTTCGGATGTTTCTGGCCAGCCAGGGCGGCGGCCGTAAGGGCGACCTGTCGCGCTTCATCGAAGAAGCGGTACGGGCACACATCCTGGAGCTGAGCGCTGAGCAGGCCAAGGCCGCTAACGCCCATCTGAGTGAGGCAGAATTGACCAACGCGGTTGACGAAGCGCTCGACTGGGCACGTAAGCGCTGATGCGGGTCGTGTTGGATACCAACATCCTGTTCAGCGCCCTGATCTCGCCACATGGCGCGCCCGATGCGATCTACCGTGCCTGGCGGGCGGCGCGTTTCGAGGTGGTGACCTCGCGGATGCAACTCGATGAAATTCGTCGAGCCAGCCGCTATCCCAAGCTTCAGGCCATCCTACAGCCCGCCAAGGTGGGCGCCATGATCAATAACCTGCAACGGGCTGTGGTACTGGAGCGCCTGACCATCGAGGTCGAAGCCGATGATCCGGATGACTCGTTTTTGCTGGCCATGGCCTTGGCGGGCGATGCGGACTACCTGGTAACCGGTGATCGCCGCGCCGGCCTGCTGCAACGCGGGCACATCGAACGCACGCGGATCGTCACGCCCGCCGTGTTCTGCGTCGAGGTGCTGTGATCAATGCCGGTCGGTTTTCTGACTCAAGAGCAACGCGACGGTTTTGGCCGCTATGTTGATTCGCCCAGCCGTGAAGAGCTGGAACGTTACTTCCACCTGAGCGATGAAGACCGTGAAGCCATCCAGGTGCTGCGGGGTAACCATAACCGTCTGGGTTATGCCGTTCTGCTGACCACCGTCCGCTTCGTTGGCGTTCTGCCGGACAAGCCCGCCGCCGTGCCGGTGGAAGTCCTGCAGGTGCTTTGCCGACAACTGGCGATTCCAGACCCCGACTGCCTCCAGCGCTATAGCGATCATCGCCGCTGGATACATGCCACCGATATTCAGAACCGCTTTGGCTATCGTCATTTCACCGATCCGGGCATCGGCTTTCGCTTGAGCCGCTGGCTGTATGCCCTCTGCTGGACGGGCACCGACCGGCCGGGAGTGCTGTTTGAGCGAGCCACCTCGTGGCTGTTCACACAGAAAGTCCTCCTGCCTGGTGTGTCTCAACTAGAGCGCTTTATCGCCCAGTTGCGCAGTCGGGTCGAAGAACGCCTCTGGTTTACGCTGGGCCGCAGCGTGACTGAGGAACAGCGATTGCAACTGCAAGACTTGCTGACGGTGGCCGAAGGCAACCGCAGCTCCCGGCTGGATCAATTGCGCTCCGGCCCGGTCATGGTCAGTGGCCCCGCGTTGATTCGGGCACTGCGCCGGCTCGATGACGTGCGCGGCATCGGCATCACCTTGCCGGCGGCGGCGCACATCCCTCCCAGCCGTATCGCCGCCCTGGCCCGCTTCGCCAACACGGCCAAGGTCACCGCGATTAATCGGCTGCCGGCGTCGCGGCGGATGGCGACACTGGTGGCCTTCGCACTCTGCCTGGAGGCGACTGCGCACGACGACGCACTGGAAGTCCTGGAGGCCTTGCTGCGCGACCTGTTCAGCAACGCGGAGAAGGCCGACAAGAAAGCCCGCATGCGCAGCCTGAAAGACCTGGATCGGTCGGCCGCGACGCTCGCCGCCGCGTGCAAGGTCGTGCTGGACAGCTCGATCAGCGATGACAACGTGCGCGCCCGGCTGTTCAACGACCTGCCGAGGACCACCCTGGAAAAGGCCCTGGAAGGGGTGATGTTGGTTTCGATGCAGGAACTGGCGGTTTAAAGTTAGCGTAAACCCGATGCTCCGGTGCCGATGTTTTCCGCAGCGCGGCCGAGCCGCAGCCCGGTCTAGGTGCCAGCAACGCCTGCGAGCGGTTTGTCCCAAACCGCCAGTTTTTGCACCGAAAGCCAGGCGCCTACAAAATCACCGCGCCTGTAAGTGCTTGATCTGTAGGTGCGCTTCTATCCAAGGCGCCAGTTTTTGCACGACCAACCATGGCGCCTTCGAGATGCTCAGCCCCTAGCCTTCCGCTTGGCGGACCCCTGGTTGCGCAACAGCGCATCGACGTACTTGTCGATGCTGAAGGTCAGCATGCCTCGGAAGTTCACGTGCCCGAAGTGAGCCGGGCCCATCCTGCGCAGCCAGGAATCCTCCAAGGGATGCTTGTGCTTCTCTTTGCGCCACTTATCGACGACGGACTGCATCTGCGCCGTGTTCCATGCGATGAGGATGTTGGACAGCAGCGCGTGCGACCCGGAGATCGCGCGCATCTCCGAATCACGGCGACCGCGCTCGGGCTCCAGCCGGCCGGAGTAGACCGCGCGCTGCAGTTGGTGCACCGACTCGCCCCGGTTCAGTAGCGTATGGATCTCGCGGCGGAACTCGGGGTTGCTGTGGTACTCGCAGAGATAGATGGTCCGCAGGAGGCGGCCCAGCGAGTCCAGCGTTTTGTGCAGTGGATCCCCCTGGGCCGCACTGCCGAGTTTTTCAAGGAGGAACTTCGGCGTGACTCGACCGGTCTTGACAGACGCCAGCATGCGCAGGTAATCGTCGTATCCGTCTTTGATCGTCTTCAACGCGATGGTCCCTACCGCGGCCCGCTCCAGGGATTCCGGCACTTCGAATCCCCTGGGGACGAACAGCTTCTGTTCGGAGAGGTTCTTCAGCCGAGGGCAAAGATCGAAGCCGAGACCCTTGGCCGTCGCCATCGCGGCGTTGGTGTATCCGTGGGTGTCTACCGCCAGCAGCGAAAGTTTGATCTCATCGCTTTGACGCGATGCGTTGTAGGTCTCAGCGCCGTGCACGGCCATGCTGTGTTGGCGGACGTTGAGCACAATGGCCTCGTCGTGGAAGATGCCGTACGAGCCCAACACGTGGGTGTAGATTCCCACGGCATGTGTGCGCCGCCGCGGATCCACGCGCGCGTTGTACAAGTGCTGGGTCGCGTCCAAGGACATCATGTCCGATGAGGCCTTGTCGCCGCGGTCCCAGAGCTTGGTGATCGCGAACTGGTGTTGGTAGGCCAGCACACGTTCGTTGGCCTTCCTCAGCCGCCCTGGCACTTCCAGCGACCGCATCGCAGACGTGATCTGCGACACCTCGATGTTGGGAATCATGGCCGCAACCGCCTTGGCAGAGACTTCAGTGCCGTGCGCCAGCAAGGCGCCATAGTTGGCCAGCAACTCGTTGACGGAGTCGGCCTTACGGCCTAGCAGCGCTTCGGTGAAGTTGCACGCCACGTCGACGGCGACCATCACGTCGCTGAGCTGCGTCTCACCGATGGCCTGGAAAATGGCGTTGCGAGTGTTGATGACGTTGTCGTCGACCTCCATTGCCTCGATGGGCGGGATGTGCAACTCGCCCTTCGGACCGATGGTGACCCTCTCCGCGTCCACGGTCTCGGCCAACGCCTGCAGACTGACTCTCAGCGTGGCCAGCAGCGGCTCAAGGAAACGCTCAGGATCGACGGGCATGTTCAGCGTGCCCATGAGGATGCTGCGCTTCTTCTTCCACTCCTCCTTGGAAATCAGCATGCCGTCGCGGCTACGGAAGTCCTCGCTGTGGTCGATCCACATCCGGCCACCCTTGAGGCATTTGCGCACCGCCATCAGCGCGCATGCACGCAGACCGGTGAGGCCTTGCTTGCGGTCTGCACCGTTGACGATCGAGTGCCAGACCGGGTCAACCATGCTGGCGTCGAAGCCCTCCGGCAGCTCGGCCAAGTCCTTCTCATGCAGATCGCGAAGCGCGGCGATCTGTTTCATGGCCGGGAGGCCATCGCGGCCTTGGAAGTCCAGCGCCATCATGTCCTTGATGAGGTTCTTCACGCGCACGTGGTCCTCGCTCAAAGCCTGGCGCACCATCGCGGCGTTGCTCATGTCGATGGGCTTGCTGTCGTCGGGGAACATCTCCTGGAGCGCGGAGATCTTCTGTTCAGCGCTCTTGCTGTCGTCATACAGCACCGACCGCGTCTGCGTCTCGCGCGTCCGGAACTCGCCCAGCGTCTGTATCTTGCGGCGGTTCACGGTCGTGCCGGCCTGGCTGACCAGGTTGCAGATCCGCCGGCCGCACATGAAGAGCGCGACGTCCGTCAATTCAAGTAGGGAACTGCGCAGGAAGCAGACGATCTCCAGGTGAAGGGTGTCTCGAGCCAGACGCTGGCTGTGCGCCGGCGGGCGGTTGACGATGCCCTGGCCAAAGGCATGCATGCGCAGCAATGGGATGCCTTCCAGCGTCCATTCATGCACGCCCAGGCCCTTGAGAAACTGGACCTTGCCGATGACGTCGGTCAGGTTGCTCGGGCTGTGTTTTCCGGTTGGCACCTTCAACCATTCGACGACGGTCGTGCTCTTGCGGCCCTTTCTCTTGGCGAATACCTCGGCCACTACGCGATCGAGCTTGTCGGGCGGCACGTGCTTTCGCACCACTTCAAGCGCCGAGACTTCTGCCGAATTGAACGCGTCGCGGGCCACGTCGCGAATGGCCCGGTCGGACGGCAACTGGACCTTGCGATCGAAGAGCCATAGCTCACCCGCCCTGACCAGGTCATCGACGGAGATGGCATTGCCTGCGTGCGACTGCAGCGAGGCCAACAGCTCAAGCAGATCGGCATCCTCGGCTGACCTGAAGCCAGCCTCCTCGAACGCCCATTTCCGGTGGTCGAAGAGCGTCTTCTCCCGCGAATACAGTGCCTTGATCGACGCGATCGACGTGTCACTGACGCCGAGTGTGCGTGACAGGTACTGCAGCAGCGTGGCTGGCAGCACCTTGCTGTGCGTGAAGCTTCGACCCGTCGCCCGAGCCAACACCAGTTGCGCCGCAGCCGCCAGGCGAGCCTTGGTCGGGAACTTCCGTATCTTCTCGACGTCCGTCTGCGAGAGGCCGAAGGCATGTTCGGCATCGAACTCACTCAGTCCTCTAGGAAGCTCGGTCAGGCCGACAAATCGCTGGCGGTAGGACGACAAGAAGCACCTCCAAAGAAGATGTAGTTGCGACGTCAGCGTCGCTCGATCGGATCCCTATGACGACGAGGGCGCACTGCGCGCGAGCCCGCTTTCAAACTTGGTCTTCATCCCGTCCAGCGAGATGTCGATGTAGCGCAGCGCGGAGCTGACGTCGCGCCAGCCAACGTGCTCCATCAGTTCCTTGAGGTCCCAGCCGTTGCTGCTGGCCCAGTTGGCGAAACCACGGCGAAGCGAGTGGCTGGAATAACTGGCGGCCTCCTCGGCGCCAGCCGCGTGCAGGATGCGCCGCAGCAGCGGCAGCACAGTCTTGCTCAGCATGTGCTCGTTCGAGACGTTGCCCCAACGATCGATGCTAGGGAACACCGGCCCGGTCTTGCGGCCGCTCAGCTCGATCCAGTCGAGGTAGGCGTCCACAGGGCACAGCCGCGACAGCGCCGGGCAATGGAATGCACGGTCCTCGCCCTCGTCAGTGGTCTTGGTCTTTCGAGGCCGGCAGGTCAGCCCTTTGCCCCGCTGGGCTTGGACCTCCTCGATGCGCATGCTGGCCAGCTCGTCGGATCGGAATGCGCGCCAAAAGCCCAGCAGGAGCATCGCGCGGTCGCGGCTGCGGCGCAGCTGCTCGGTCTGGCGGCCGTGCTCGCGTGCCGACGCCTGCGCCTTCAGCAGCCAGTCGGACACCGCTTCGAGCACGTCGAGCTGCAGCGGCCGGGCCCGCTTCTGCGGCACCGCGTGCTTGGCCCGGACGCCACGCAGCACCTTCTGCACCAGCGGCGACCGGGTGGGATCGCCGAAGCCGTTGTCGGCATGCCATCGCGCCAGTGCCGCCAGATGCAGACGCAGCGTGCTGATGCGGTAGACCTCAGCGTGCTCGGCCACGTAGCGCGCCACCGTGTCAGCCGTTGCGGGCAGCAGCCCGCTCCAGACTTGCTCGAAGTTGCGCAGCGCTGCGGCATAGCTCTTGACCGTGTTGTCCCGGTCGGCCGCTAGGACGTACTGCTCAACGGTGGCGCTCATGGCGCCAAGCTCGTCGCTTCCAATCGGCGGAAGGACTTCGGTGAAGGCCGTCGCCGCATAGCCGCCCGTTCCAGCGCCGCCAGGCGGGTTTCCGATGGTGCAAATGCCTGGCTGCCTTGCAAGCGGTCCAGCGCGAACTCGACGAAGGCGCCGACCTGCGGCAGCACTTCACCGCTGTAGTGGCAAAGGAACAGGTGGGCCGAATCGACCCCCAACGACGGTAGCGGCACAAGCGTGCCGTCCTCGATGTACGGCATCGCAGTCAGTGAGATCAGCTGCATCGCCAAGCGGCCAGACCGGGCGATCTGCAGTTCGAGTTGGTCGTCGTTGGTCGAAAGCATCGGCCCGCGATCCTTGCCGCCCGTCCGGGCCTCAAGCACCGGCATCCCGGCTTGGCGCGCGTCCAGCGCCTCGACCGACCGCGGCACCCCGTGCTTGGCCAGGTAGCCCGGCGAGGCGCAGTACAGGAGTAGCGCTTCCATCAGGAAGGTGCTGCTGACGGCCTGCTCCAGCATCGGCCCGAAGCTGAAGCACACCTCGTCTTCCCCCTGGAGCGCCGGCGTGGCTTGGTCGACGGACCTGACGTGCAGGTTCAGCTTGGGATGCAGCGCGCTGAAGGCGTCGACCACCGGCGCCAGCACGGTCGACACCACCATCCGCGGCGCTGCGATGGACAGGTGGCCGGTGAGCGGCTTGAACGACGCCTTGCGCACGGCGTCCAACGCTGCGTTCATCGCCTCCAGTGCTGGTCGGGATGCGTCGACCAGCACCTGACCTTCGGGTGTCAGCGCCAGCCGCCGCGTCGTGCGCTCCAGCAGCTTGACTCCGAGCTGCCGCTCCAGCTGTGCCAGCGTCTTGCTCGCGGCCTGGGGCGTGATGCCCTGGTCGGCAGCGGCGTTGGTCAGGCTACCGAGTTCGTCCGCCTTCAACAACGTGGCAAGGGCTCTAAGTTCGCGCATAGGGGTTGGCATGGTTGCCATCTACAACAGACGGTTGTAAATCATATGTATTTTAAACCGTGTGTCTACTGGAGCCCGTTCTCCGAGTGCGCCCCGGTTAGGTGCGTGGAGTCGGTGGCCTTGCATCCCTAGCGCTGTTTTCTATAATCCAACTTAACGAACTTTTCTGAGTTATCCGTTTTGACCTGGGACACCCTTCACCTGCTTGCAGCGCATGACGCCGGACTGGACTCAGTCATGGCGGAGATGCGCCAACTGCGCCGGTACGGCCTGTCCGAGCGCGAGCGGCTCGCTGGCGCTGCCGGCTGGAACGAGGTGGTTCGCCATGCCCGCGAGATGCGCGGACTGGGCCTCGACGACACGATGCTGGAAGTGCTGCGCGAGGTGCAGCGCATCAAGGCGGCGGCAGTCTCGCTGCCGCCCCACTTCCTAAACGAGATCAGCGCTGCCCTGGAACAGCAGCGCTGGCTGGCTGCCTACCGGACCGCCACGCTGGAGTTGTTGAACAACTGCCGGCGCTTCTTGCTGAGCCGACGGTTGCGCCTGCGCAACCTCATCAGCCTGCTGGACACGTTCTGCCGATCCGTGAGGTTGAGGCCGCCAAGGCGGGTCCGTGGCATCACGCTGGTCCGCCGGGCCCTCGGCTTTTTCAGCGCCGCGAAGGTCGATGGGCGGAATCTCCCATGAGGGTTCTCTCAATTGGTGCGCATTGCGCGACTTCACGATGATTTATCCCTCAACCACCTCCGCGCGGCGCCCCGATGAGGCGCCCGGCGAGCAAGCAACACCCTATGTCTCGGCCTCTGAAACCCAAGCACTGCTGCGCAGCAGTCTGGCCGCGCGCAACGCGCGCCTCGAGGCCTCCGACATGGTGAACACCGATCAAGCGGCCAAGCTGGCCGGGACTACTCGAGTGACGATCAACGCCTGGATTGCCAAGGGACGCGCCATCGGCGTGCCACGCATGCAGCGCGGCTTTCGGCTGCCGGCATGGCAGTTCGAGCCGATGCTGTGGGACGTGATCCCCAAGCTGTCCAAGGCGTTGGGCACCCTCGATGGCTGGACCCTGCTGGCATTTCTGGAGACCCCGCACGGCGGCCTTGGTGGAGTTCCCCCCCGCCAGGCTCTTGAACAGGGCCAAGCAGATCGGGTGTTGGCGTTGGCCAGCGCGGAGGGTCTCTGACCCTCCAAGATGAACTTCCAAGACTTTGATGAACTCCCACCGTATCGTCTGACGCCAGACCGACATCTCTTCAGGATCCAGCCGGTGCGCTCACGTCCCGGCAACCGCGCCGTCGGCCCCCTCCGCGTCTCGCTGCCAGGCGCGCTGAGCGGCCGCTTCTGTCTGCCGGACCAGCGCGTCGCCTACTTCGCCGACTCGCCAGAGACAGCCGGCTACGAGGCGTTCGGGCGCCGCGAGCAGACACTTCTTTCGCTGGACCGCCTGCGCCGCGGCGAGCTGCTCTGTGCCGGAGTGGCCGACGGCATAACCTTGCTCGACATGACGCCGCATGCGGCCGATTACCCGGCGCTGCAGTCGACCCGTTTCGGCCCGACCCAGGGCCTGGCCGCCCGCGCCGCTTCAGCTGGCTACGACGGCATCGCCTACCTGTCGGCGCAGCGCTACGCCGGCATCTGCTACGCGCTCTTCGAGCACGTCCTCCCAGCCATTCGCGCCCGCTGGCGCCAGCGCCTGATCGACCCTGAGACTGGCAACCTGCACCGCGTTGTGGCAACTGTTGCTCGGGGCAGCGGTCTGCCACTTGCATGAGGCCTAGCCGGGAGGCTCAACGAGCCCAGGCCCATGTCCAGATCGATCGCTTGAACTCCGGCCGCGCGTCCGGAAGGCGTGACACTGCCACCAGGGCCGCCAGCTCTTCGCCCCTCAAGCGCTCGCACCGCTCAAGCTGGAGCACCGGCTCAGGCTCAGGCCACAGCCGACCGGGCCAACGCGTCTCGCCAGCCGACCAGGACGTGTCGAACTGCTCGACCCAGACGCGGTCGCGGTCCGGCGACAGCGTCAGCACATGGACACGGCTGAGGGCGAGTTCGCGCAGCGGCACCGGCAGCAGATGCGTCATGACGCGGGTGAATGCGGGGATTTCGCTGCCAAGGTTGAAGGCAGCGACGCTGCCGGAAAGGGCCATTGGTGTTTCTTGTTGAAGTCGCAACTGAACGTCGAAGTCGCAACTCGACATCAGCAGATTTGGACCTGATCCCAGGCGAGCACGCTGACGTCGACGGCGTCGCCCAGGCCCAACCTGACAGCCCCGCCCTGTAGCAGCTCGCGCTCGAACTCTCGCTCCTCGGCCGGCCGCATCAGCGCGTACTGCCGACCCGATGAGGTGGTCACGATTCCGGCTTCCTGGTCGACGGCCGTGATCGCCGAGGTGACGCGAACGGTACCGCGCTCTTCGGTAAGGTCCCTGAGGGTCACCAGGTGAAGGGTTCCGGCTGGCGCCCGGATCAACCGCCAGGAATGCACCTCAATGCGCGGCTGTGCGTAGACCGCCGGCCCATCCCTCAGATTGACGAAGGCAACGGCGGGAACCCCCGGCTCACTTTCGCTCATGCGGCGTCCTTGCGCGCGCCGGCCCGACGAGTGCCGCGGTTTCCCGCAGGCGGTGTCTTGCGCCGGCTGCGCGGCTGGCGCCCAGCCTTGGCGGGCGAGACACGCAGCAAAAGATCCTTCGTCGTCGGCTCCACGTGCTCCGGCACCAACCCACAGTCGAACTCCTGACCGGCCGCGTCGAGCAGGAACACGCTCTGCCCCGCCGGGGAACTGCACATCCAAACCTCGCGGACCTCTCGCGACGACCATTGACCGTTGGGGGATGCCCAGGCCGGCATCATGCAGACGATCCCCCGAACAAGATCGGGATCGAGCCCGCGAAGCACTTCGGCCAGGTCGTAGTCCCAGGCGATGCAGATGGTGCGCGTCATGCTGCAGTCGTGGATCTCAGCGTCGACGACTTCCACCGACAGCAGGAACCAAGGAGCATGCAAGGTCAGTTCGACCATGCGCCAGTGCTGGGAGCCGGGCTGCTCCAGGGCCGGCGGAAAGGGAAATTCATATTGCGGCTGGGACACGAACATTGGGTGCGAGGCCGTGAACAGCTACAGGTTCAGCGGCCGGATTGTTGAACTCCCATAAATTGTTCGACCTACCTGGCCATATCAAAATTCCTGATATGGCGCCGGCTCAGCTACGGTGCGAGGCTGAGAACCATCGCGTCCATGTCCAAAGCCCTGCACAGTCGCCACAACAAAATCTTCCTGGACAAGCTTCGCAAGCTGCGAGAGTCCCGCCAGCTTCGGCAAGCCGACCTTTGCAAATTGCTCGGCCGCAGCCAGGGCTGGGTCAGCTACGTCGAATCCGGCCAAACAACCCTGCACATCATCGAGCTGCGGCAGTGGCTCGCCGCGCTGGGTGTCGAGTTCCTGGAGTTCCTCAACGAGCTGGATGCCGAACTGCGGCTTCTTGAGGCGATACGACTTCGGGCCAAGCCTCCCCACCGGCTGGCGCGCAGTCCGTTGAGCCAACTCGTGCAGGCCGGCCTGTCCATGGACCAGTCCACGGCGACGCCGGCGCAGGCGAAGCCCGTCAAGCGACAGGTGCGGCGATGACAACGCCAGACGAGAGACGGCGCAACCTGATCTGGGGGCGGGAGGCGCTTGAGGAGCAGTCAGTCGACGTAGCACTGCCCAAAAACTGGCGCGAGGCGTCGGCCGAGCTGCTCATCCGCTACCCCGCGCTTGCCATGATCAGGGACTGTGGCGACCACGACCTGGAGTCGCTGCAGATTCAGTACGCCAATGTTCTGGCGGCTGCCAGGGACCTGTTCCAGCGTATGCGCGTGAGTTCGGCCTGCTCAGAAGGCCGCCGATACACCTTGCTGGTGATACTGCGGCATTTCTATTGAGGAATTCGGGCGTCCAGGCGCCGGCCGAAATCTTCCAGGGTCGATCCGCACGTGAAAGCCCAGAGCTGCAGTTCCACGACACCGACGCGCCGCATACCCGCTTCGGCCCGCGTCACGACACACGCCTTGACGCCCAAGCGCCGAGCGAGCTCTTGCGGAGTGAGACCGGCCTGCATGCGAAGTCGAACCAGCTCGTCAAGGAACACCGCGTGGGCCAGTCCCTGGCCAGTACGAGCGGTCATGGCCCAGGCCTGCGCCGGTCACGCCGTCCCAAGCTCAGGTCTTTGAACGAGGCGATCTCTTCCTTCACACCGTCGAGCAGCCGCTCGACCTCGGCGGGCGTCCCCTTGCTGCAGAAGGCCAGCGTGAGCAGCGTCAGCGGGTGAGTGCCCATGACCTGGGCCAACTGAACAATTTTGTTGAGCGAAGGCTCAGCGCCGTTGTTTTCGAGCCGGCTGACGTACGTCCGCCCGGAGACCTCGTAGAAGTCTTCCTGTGAGAGGTCGCGCTCAAGCCTCACGGCGCGCAGCGCCTTGCCGAAGTTGGGAACGGAAGCCTTGGAACTCATTGCGGGCGTCAATCGGCCCGCATTGGCTCATCACGTACCTTAAAGGACTACACCTTATAAGGTGCGTTGCCTCGGTGCCCATCCCGAGTACCACTCCAGGCGACATGGACCACGCCGAATCTGCAAAGCATCCCTCTGCCACTACTGATTCAGGCTGCGCGAGACTCAACACATAGATCGTCTGGTCGATCAGGAGTCAGCACCACTTGTGCCGGCGACTCGCCGTGAAAAGTCCTGCTGGACATGCGGCATGGAAAAAACGAGGCCCCGGGCGAAGCCGGGGCCGTAAAGCTTCGTCGGTGTCATCACGCCGGAGCTCCTGCTCAGGGAGGTTTAGCAGGGAGGCCAGCAGCGCTGGCCTCTGCGATACTTTAGCAGGCCGGGCCAATATGAATCCGACCACCCTGCGCCCATGAGAAGCACCATCCGTACGCGGTGGCTGTGCGTGGTTCGAGCTCCGTCGCCTGGAGGAAAGTTTGGGTCCTATATCGGACCGCGCTCGCCCTTTGACGGATCGTCCGTCACGGCGCGCCCCTCTGCGTAGGTTTGCATGGCCTGACGAATGACGCGCAAGTGCCGACGATAGTTTGTGCAACCGGAGCACATCATCAGATGAGCGCCCAGGCCAAGTCGCTGCCCGAATGAAATCGGCTCTTCCATTTCCAGGGAGCAGATTTCGGTCACCTCCTTGCAGCTCAGCATGCGGTCTCCCCGGGACGGCCCCAGCCCATTTCCATACAACCTCGCAATTTGTGCCTAGCTCGATGCAGGATGACGTGCAGATTGGTTGACGTGATGCTCAACTGCGCGCAGATCTCCTCGGTGTCAAACCCGAGAAACTCGCGCATCATGAAGACGCGTCCTGTGTTGGGCGGCAGGTGATCAAGGCAGGCTTCGAACACCCGCCAGAACTGCTTGGACTCCATCGACTCCTCCGGCGCCGGCCAGGTCTTCGGCCTGGCTGACTCGCGCCATGCCCCCTTCTCGCTGAAGAGCGCGTCCTGCCGCTCGATCCAGCTGTCATCTTCCTCAAGCAAGCTTGAGATTGGCACAGTGCGGCCCGCCTGGCGGACATGGTCAATGATGCGATTGCGCAGGATCGCAAACACCCAAGTCTTGAGGGTTGAACGTCCTGCAAAGGTGGATGACTGCTTGAGGGCGGCTTCAATGGATTCCTGCA
This sequence comes from Roseateles puraquae, assembly GCF_002205845.1. Taxonomy (GTDB): domain Bacteria; phylum Pseudomonadota; class Gammaproteobacteria; order Burkholderiales; family Burkholderiaceae_C; genus Pelomonas; species Pelomonas puraquae. Next base: position 55,601 of record NZ_NISI01000014.1, read on the forward strand.
CCAGGTCCTCCGCCGTCTCGGCGTTACGAACCTGAAGCCTGGCGAACTTCAGCATGTCCGCTCTGAGCGCAATTAACGCTTCTGCACTGATCGCCTGGACGGCGGCATCAGGCGTGTCATTGCGGAGAGGATCCGTGGCACGGCTCATTGATCAATCACCTCGTTCCCTTGCGGCCTCGTTGCGCGCCGCGCTGTAAGCAGAGACGCAGAACGGCACCAGGTAGTTCAACACCAGATGCCACGGATCGACGGCCTGTCCGGCCATGATCCGCCCACCATTGTTGATGACGTTCAGCACCGTCCCAACCACCAGCGCTACCTTCAGCGCCGGCCGGGCGATGCGTCCGCTGACCATCAGCTTGAGTACCGCCCGCAGGTTCATGGTGGCCGTTTCCGCGCTCGGGCAAGGCGCAACTTCATGAGAACAGCATGCGGATCGCCGAGATCGCAGCCTCTTGCATTGCACCCTGCTGCAAGTCCTCCTTGCGCAGGATCAGGAACGTCGAAGCTCGGTCCTGAGGCCGGGCGAGTCGAAAACCTGCAGGTCCAACTGCCCTGGCTTCGGGCTGCAAATCCCTGACGGCTCGCATCACCACCGCTTCCATGGTGGCGAGGTCCGCCATGCCTGCAAAAACCACGGGAAGGCTGGCGTTCGACTCGCGGATCTTGCGGAAGACTGTGGCGGCGTCGGCCCCCAAAGAAGACGTGACTGCAGTCGAAATGATGGCACCTTGAGCCGGCGTTCGGATCTCTTGGTCGAGCTGGTGCAGGCCGTCGATCCGCACGGGTGCGAAGCCGGCCGTGACCAGGAAGGGACGCATTTCATTGACGATGAATGCGTGCGGGCGGGCGAGAAGTACGCGTCGCAGGGGTGTCATGGCTCGGCTTCGATTCGGTTCGGTTCTGGGCGCTTGTCTCATGGCGAAATGCCACGACCGGCGTCCTACCTGCCTGTTGACGGATCGAACTCCTTTTCCTTACAGACGCTCTGTAAGAAACAGGCTCCGCCGTCGTCCAAGCGTCATCGCCCACCGAAAGCTCACGCATGCACGCCACTCTGCCGCTGCTGGCCAAGACCGATTTCCCTCCGCTGGCCCGCCAGGTGATCAGTACCTTGCAGGTCAACCTGGGATATCGGTGCAATCAGTCCTGCGTTCACTGCCACGTGGGTGCTGGCCCGAACCGGACGGAAGAGATGTCGCGTGAAACCGTCGACGCGGTAATCGACTTCATGGATGCCAATGCATCCATCCAAAGCCTGGACTTGACTGGCGGTGCGCCGGAGCTCAACCCACACTTCCGTCAATTGGTCATTGCCGCTCGTGCACGAGGCCTGAAGGTGATCGATCGCTGCAACCTGACGATTCTTGAAGAACCGGGGCATGAGGATCTCACGGAATTCCTGGCCGCACATCATGTGGAGGTCGTCGCTTCCTTGCCGTGCTACCTCGAGGACAACGTGGACCGGCAGCGGGGCAAGGGGGTCTTCGACGCCAGCATGCGAGCGTTGAAGCGCCTGAACGACCTAGGGTATGGCGCGCCGGGCAGCGGCCTCGTGCTCAACCTCGTCTACAACCCGCAGGGCCCCGTACTCCCCCCCGCCCAGGGACCACTTGAGCGCGACTACAAGCGGCACCTGGATGAAAAGTTCGGGGCGCGCTTCAACAGCCTGTTCACCCTGGCCAACATGCCCATTCAGCGATTCGGCTCGATGCTGGTTTCCAAGGGCCAGTTCAACACCTACATGACCCTGTTGCGGGAGGCCCATCGTGCGGCCAATCTCGAACAGGTGATGTGCCGCAGCCTGCTCAGCGTGGATTGGCAGGGCTACCTCTACGACTGCGACTTCAATCAGCAGCTCGGGCTCGGGCTCCAGAGCTCGGGCGGCCGTCGTGCGCACATCACGGAAATCACCGCAGCGGCACTAGAAGCCTCGCCGGTCCGCGTCGCCGACCACTGCTTCGGCTGCACAGCCGGGCAAGGTTCCAGCTGCGGCGGCGCCCTCGATCAATAAACACCCTTGAGGAGAATCTGATGTCCCGCAGGCATTTCTTGCTTCAATCGGCTGCGCTCTTGGCCGGTGCGCTGCCAGCGCCCGCCATCATGGCCCAGTCCCGCAAGCTTCGATTTGGCGTGGGGCCCTTCATGCCCACGGCAGAAGACACCCGCAAGGCGTTTTTGCCTCTGTTTGCGCACATTGCGAAGAGCCTTGGCGCCCCGGACTTCGATCTTGCTGTGAGCACCGACTGGGCGGGGCTCGCGGTTGCGATGGGCTCGGGCCAGCTCGACGCGGCCTGGATGGGCCCGTGGGGCTACGTCATCGCCAACAACGCGACCGACTGCCAGGCCATCGCGACGGTCAAGTACGACGACAAGCCCACTTACCAAGCCATCATCGTCGGTCGCCCCGACATCAGTGTGGCCCGCTTTCCGGACGACACGCGCGGCCGATCGATCTCGTTCGCCGACGTGGGTTCCACCTCGGGTTGGCTGATTCCCACCTTCTATGCGTCGAAGGTGTGGAAGATCGATCCCAAAGCGTTCTGGAAGTACAGCGAAGGCGCCTCGCATCCGGCCAACGAGGTGGCTGTCGCTTCTGGACAGGTCGACCTCGCCACGGACTACGACCGCAACAGAAACGCCATGATTGCGGCCGGGCGGATCAAGCCCGACGCCACGAAGATCGTCTGGACCTCGGACCCTCTGCCCAACGATGCCTTCGCCGTTCCGAAGCAGGCGCCCCGGGAGTTCACGCAGCAGTTGCAGTCCATCTTGCTGGCTTTGAGCGGTGACGCGGCCAAGGCCCTCATGCCCCCCCGCTACACCGGCTTCGTTGCCGCCACCCACGCCAGCTACAAGATGATCGAGGACGCGGGCCTCGCCATTGGCCGGATCAAGGCTCGTGGCTGATTCCGCGCCGATCATGGGCGGATACCTCGCCGCCGCTCAGGCTTTCTACGATGCGGCCGCCGAGACACCTGCACTGGGCGCGTGCTGCGTGCAGCGCAATGACCTGGAGCTGCCAGGCTTGGTGGTGCCGTCAGCGATGGAGGCTTTGACCTTCAGCTGTGGGACAACCGTCCATCCCGGCGAGTTGGCCGATGCCCCGACGGCGCTGTACATCGGCGTCGGCGGTGGGCTGGAAGCCCTTCAATTCGCGTGGTTCTCTCGCCGGCCTGCAAGCGTGATTGCCGTGGAGCCCGCGCCGCGCATGCGGCAGGCGGCGGAGGCAAACCTCATTCAGGCGGCAAGCCTCAATCCTTGGTTCGACCCAGCCTTCGTACGTGTCATGGCGGGCGACGCCTTCGCGCTGCCAGTTCCCGACGAGAGCGTGGACCTGGTGGCGCAGAACTGCCTGTTCAACATCTTTGAGCCCGCCGACCTGCGCCGTGCACTGGCCGAGGCAGCCCGAGTGCTGCGTCCGGGTGGGCGGTTGATGATGAGCGATCCCATCGCCGAACGTGACATGCCCAAGCACTTGCGGGCTGACGACCGCTTGCGCGCCATGTGCATGGCTGGCGCGTTGCGATTCGAGGACTATGTGGCTGAAATCGCCGCGGCGGGATTCGGTGTCATCGAGGTTCGGTCACGAAAGCCCTATCGCTCGTTGGAGCGCGTCGCTTTCGGACTGGACGCGGACCTCGCGCTCGACGCACTCGACACGGTCTCTCGCAAGACCGGACCGTATGGATCTGTCTGCGAGGCGGAGATCTTCACTGGGCGCCGCGCGGTCTACGTTGGACCGAACGACCGTATCGAGAGCGGCGGCGTTGAATTGCCCAGGCACCTGCCGATTGCTGTCAGTGATCGCACGGCTCTGCGACTGCAGACACGCCCGGAGAAGGATGTATTGATCACCCCGCCCACCTGGCGTCATGCGCCGGTGCGCACGGAAGTGGAGACGCTTGCATGAATTCCCCTGGCCAGTCTTGCCCCATCGAGTACCAGTACGCCGCTGCAGACTTTCGCGGCATGACGGTGGACCGAGTCGATACCGCTTACGTGATCGGTGGCCTGTACGGCAACCTCGACGCTTTGCACGCCATCCTGCGCATGCAGCAGGCCGAGGCCCGCCAGGGCAAACACGTGAGTCTCGTCTTCAACGGCGACCACAACTGGTTCAACGTCGACGCAGCGAGCTTCAAGGAAGTCAATCAGGTAGCGCTTGCGAGCCTGTCGATACGAGGCAACGTCGAGGCCGAACTCTCACGGCCGACGGACGCAGGTTGTGGCTGCAACTATCCCGACTACTTCAATGCCGACTACGTCGCCCGATCCAACGCGATCATGTCGCGGTTGCAGGGTACGGCGCGCGAGTTGCCGGTGCTGTGCCGAGGTCTGCAGGATTTGCCATTTTTCCGCGTCCTGGCTGTAGGCGAGACGCGGGTGGGCATTGTTCATGGTGACCCAGAGATGCTCGCGGGCTGGTCGTTCGCCGCTGAGCGCTTGAGCCCGATCGGCAAGTGCTGCTCGGGCGATGAGGCGGTTGCAGAACTCACGCCACCATCGAAGCTGGAACGTTGGTTCCGCGACGCGGATGTCGATGTCTTCGCCAGCTCCCATACCTGCCTTGCGCATGCGCGCGACCTGCAAGTCGACGGGCGAACCCGAGCGATTTTCAATAACGGCGCCGCAGGCCTGCCCAACTTTGCCAACGAAGGCTTCGGCATCGTGACCCGGATCTCCGCCGACCCGACGATCCCACGGGGAAGCTTGTACGGTTTGAACCTAAACGGTGTTCGCTACGACGCGATGCCGGTGCACTACGACGCGGCGAGCTGGGTCAGACACTTTCTTGCCAACTGGCCGCAGGGTTCACCGGCCTATGAGGCCTATTTCAAGCGCATCGTTGCCGGACCGGATTTTGACCGCCACGACGCAGTCGGCGGGGGCGTGACCCTGACGGTTCAATGATGCAAGAGCCCAGTTCCGCCGTCTTGCGGGCCTTGGAGGCGCGCGCTCGGGAAAGCGTTGGATGGAGCGGCCGACGAGTGCTTCGGGCTGCCTGCCTGGTCGCACTGCTGGTCCTGCTGGCTGCGAGCGCCCGTCTCGCCCAAGTGGACCTGGGGCGACTCATCGAGGGTCTGCCTAAGTTGGGCCACTGGTTGGCTACCGCCTGGCCGCCCAAGCTTGACGAGGTACCGATCTTCCTTTGGCGTACGGCCGAAACGGTGGCGATGGCAGCCGTAGGCACCGCCATCGCCACGCTGCTCGCAGTCCCAATGGCGCTGCTGGCCAGCCGCAACCTCACGCCCTGGCCCAGGCTGTACCTGCCTGCTCGCTGGCTGCTCAACGGACTGCGAGGAATCGACTCCTTCGTCTTCGCACTGCTCTTTGTCGCCGCTGTCGGGCTGGGGCCGTTCGCAGGTGTCTTGGGCATCGCGCTGCATACCTGGGGCAGCGCCGGCAAGTTCATGGCAGACACCATCGAGAGCGCGCCTCTCGGACCCATGCAGGCCGTCGAAACCACCGGGGCCGGGCGCCTGATCGCAGCGCGATATGCCCTTGTCCCTGAGGTGCTGCCCGCGATCCTGTCCAGCACGCTGTATTTGTTCGAGTTCAATGTGCGCGCATCCACCGTGCTGGGTGTCGTGGGCGCCGGCGGCATCGGCCAGGAACTGAAGAACAGCATGGATCTGCTGGACTTCGCGCGACTGGCCACCATCATCGCCATCGTCTTGCTGGTTGTGACCGCGATTGACCAAGTGGCAGCTTGGCTGCGTCGGAGGCTCGTGTGATCGGGGCGGCTGGCGTGACACTGGCCGTGCATGGCCTCACCAAGCGGATGGGTGGTCGCCAGGTGATCGACGACCTGAGCCTTTCCGTTCATCCGGGCGAATGCATCGCCTTGCTCGGGCCAAGTGGTGCGGGCAAGACCACGTTGATTCGATGCATGTCAGGGCAGTTGCCGCCCGACAGCGGTCACGTTCTGCTGGATGGCCAGGATGTGTTGTCAATGCGCCGGTCGACCCGTCGCCGCATCGCGGTGGTGTTTCAGCAGTTCAACCTCGTCGGTCGGCTTGACGCAACGGACAACGTTCTGGCTGGACGCCTGGGTCACATGTCCGCGTGGCGGGCGATGCTGCGCCGCTTCGATTCCAATGACCAGTTGCTGGCTCTGCAGTGCCTGGAGCGGGTGGGCATGCTTGAGCACGCCTCTCAGCGCGCGGATACCTTGTCCGGCGGGCAGCAGCAGCGAGTCGCGATCGCGCGAGCTCTCGCGCAACGGCCGAAGGTGATCTTGGCTGACGAGCCCATTGCCAGCCTGGATCCGGTCAACGGCGAGGCGATCCTCGATCTGCTGCGCGACATCGCGCGCACCGAGGGTGTTGCGGTCGTGTGCAGCCTGCATCAGCTTGAATTTGCGCGCGAATGGGCCGACCGGATCGTGGGGATGGCGCCCGATGGAGCCGTCGTTAATCTGCCCGCCAGGAGCTTTGATGCCCGGGCCAGGGACGACATCTACGGGCGGGTTTGGGGCAGCAAGGAAGAAGCCGGGCTGTCCCGCCTGCTGCGGGACCTGTACGTGTGAGCCTCAGGAGCACTGGATGCCGATTCGCGCTTTGACTTTCGATACTGGCGGCACCGTCCTCGATTGGCATGGCGGGCTCGTCCGAAGGCTGAACGCCGTCTGTGGAGATCGCCTCGCGGGCATGGAGCCGCACGTCCTCGTCAATGACTGGCGCAAGCGAGCGATGAAGGCCATCGTGGGGCAACTACAGCCCGCGTTCAACATGGACGACGTGCACCGCGAAACGCTGGGGGCAACGCTGCAGGCGTTTGGGCTCGTCGACCTGAGCGCATCGGAGCGGGAGGCCCTCTGGCGCGGTTGGTACGAACTTGACGCCTGGCCTGACTTCCCTGCAGCCTTGCAGGCGCTTGGCCGGGCCTTGCCGGTCGTCTCCTTCACCATGTTGCCGACGGCACTCGTCATGGGCGTCTCGCGGCGCAATGCTTTGGCTTGGGATGCCATCATCTCTTGCGAAATGATCGGCGTATACAAGCCGCACGCCGAGGCCTACGCCACAGCCGCTCGCTGGCTTGGCTTGGCGCCGCAAGACATCCTGATGGTGGCCTGCCACAACTTCGATCTCAACGCGGCCCAGGCAGCTGGATTCAAAACTGCCTTTGTTCGCCGCCCCGATGAATGGGGCCCACAGGGACCGCAGGATCCGCACCCGAATCGTCCGTATGACTTGGTGGTGGACGGCTTCGAAGAACTCAGGCGACAAGTTCTGAATGGGCCAGGAGCGTTCCCCGGACCGTGATTGACGACAAGGTTTCCCGATGCCGACCTTTCCGATCGTCATCGCGCGGAAAGTGGCTGTGAGATCCGGCATGAGAGCTCATCAGGCATCCCGTGCAAGTCAAGTTGCTCAGCACCGAGTCAAGTCGGACCTGAGCACACCAATTTTTCAGGAGACAACGAGTGGCCTTCCTTTCCACCTTGCCTGACGATGCCGGCGTACGACACATCCTCGCCCTGAACCCGGCCGCCGGTCGCGCGCTGATCGAGTTCCACAGCGCTGCGCTTCGTTCCGACTCGCAGCTTGACGCCAAGGACAAGGAGCTCATCGCCGCCTTTGTGTCCGGACTGAATGCATGCCAGTACTGCTACGGCGTCCACAAGGAGACGGCCAAGGCCTTCGGCGTTCCGGAGAGCGTCATCGAGGCCTTGCTTGCCGATGTCAACAGCGCGCCCGTCGATGAGCGCCTGAAGCCCCTGCTTTCCTACGCCAGGGTGCTCACCTTGACGCCGACCCGGGCGCAGCAAAGTCACGCCGATGCGATCCTTGCCGCCGGCTGGACCGAGCGCGACTTGCACGATGCCATCCTCACGGTCTGCCTCTTCAACTTCATGAACCGCTTGCTTGAAGGTCATGGGGTCAAGGGATCGGCCGAGCTGTACCAGGCCAGGGGGCAGGCGCTACACGCCGTGGGCTATGCGCCGCTGCTCGACATGCTGTCGACGTCCGAGGCCAAGCCGATCAGCTTGAAACCCTAATGCCCGAATGCGTCTCTTTGCGTGTGACGTGGAGCGGTCTCAAAGGGGCTTGAGCTGCTGCAGCAGGGTCGGCACGAGTTCGGTCACCGTCGGATGGATGTGAACCGTACGCGCGATTACTGTGTAGGGTTGCCGCGCTGCCATCACATCGAGCAAGGAGTGCACGACTTCGTCGCCGTTTAGGCCAAGGATCGCGGCCCCCAGGATTTGTTGGCTGTCGGCGTCGACGAGCACCTTCATGAAGCCCTGTGATTCGCCGGCCTCGCGCGCCCGCCCAACACGCTGCATCGGCATCTTTGCGCGCAGCAGGCGCTTGCCGCTGGCGACCGCATCGGCTTCGGACAGGCCGACGCGGCCGAGCGCCGGGTCGATGAATAGCGCGTAGCAGGGAATGCGGTCGCCGACGCGGCGCGGGTCGTTGTCGAACAGGTTGGCCACCACGATCTCGTGGTCGTTCCAGGACGTGTGTGTGAAGGCGCCGCGGCCGTTGCAATCGCCCACCGCCCAGACGCCCTCAACGCTGGTGCGGCACTGCTCGTCGACCACGATGAAACCGCGTGCGTCCATGCTGATGCCAGCGCGGTCGAGGCCCAGATCTTCGGTGTTGGGCTGGCGGCCGACAGCCAGCAAAACGTGACTGCCGGTGATGCCGTCCCCGGCTCCACCGCAAGCCGCACCGACCACGATGCGATCGCCCGAACGGGCCAGCGAGAGGCAGTCGGCCCCCAGCTCGAAGCGAACGCCCTCAGCCTCCAGGATTGCACGGATGCCATCAGACACATCTTCGTCCTCACGCGGTAGCAGACGCGCAGAGCGCTCGACCACGGTCACTCGGGCACCGAAGCGGCGCATCATCTGCGCGAACTCCAGACCGATGTAGCTGCCGCCGACGATGACCAGGTGCTCCGGCACGGCCTGCAGTTCCATGACCGATGTGCTGTCCAGCGTTGGTACCGTGTCGATGCCTGGCAGCGCGGGGCGTGTCGCGCGACCGCCGACGTTCAGGAAGATGCGCGGCGCTGTCAGGCGCCTCCCCGCCACCTCGAGCACCGCCGGCTCAGCGAAGCGCGCGTGGCCGACGATTACCTCAGTGTGCTTCAGGCCGCGCATCCAGCTTTCGACGCCCTCGCGTGACTTTGCGACGATGGCGTTCTTGCGTGCCATCACGCGGGCCATGTCGACGCGTAGGTCGCTCACGTCGAAACCGAACTCGCCGCCGCGCTGCGCCATGCGAACCGCGCGCGCACTGGCCACCAGCGTCTTGGTCGGCACACAGCCAACGTTGACGCAGGTGCCGCCGAAGTGATGGCGCTCGATCACCGCCGTCTTCAGCCCCTCGCGGCTGCAGCGCGCGGCAATGGCCGGGCCGGCCTGGCCGGCGCCGACGATGATGGCGTCGAAGGTTTCAATGTCCATGGCTCATGGTCTCCTTGCTCGACAACGAAACAGCATGCCTTCCTCGTGCCGCCCGCGCTAACGGGTGAGTAGCCGCCGCGAGCCGAAGCTGGCCCCATCCACCAGCGCCACCAGCAGCACCATCGCCATCAGCACCGTGGCGGTCTTATGCATCTGGAACAGCCCCATGTGAAATGCGAGCATCTGCCCGAGGCCGCCAGCGCCGACGACGCCCAGCACGGCGGCGGCGCGGATGTTGTTCTCCCAGCGGTAAAGCGTGTAGCTCATCAGCTGAGGCAGCACCTGTGGCAGCGTGGCGTAGAGAAAAACGCGAACACTGCCCGCACCCTGCACGCGCAGTGCCGCTGCCGGGCCCGGCGGCGCGTTCTCGATCGCTTCGGCGAACAGCCGCCCCAGCACACCCGTGGTGTGCACGGCCAGCGCTAGCGTGCCGGCGAAGGGCCCCAGCCCGACAGCGATCAATAGCAGCGCCGCCCAGACCAGTTCGGGGACTGCGCGCAGGGCGTTCAGCATCAGCCGCGCCGGGGCCCGGGCAGGCGCCGCATCGGTGTCGTGCAGCCGGCTCGCGGGCAGCGCCAGGATCCCGCCCGCCAGTGTGGCCAGCAGGGTCCCCAGCAACGACATGGCCAGGGTCTCCCACGTCGCCCTGGTCACCTGGCCCACGAAGGCCGGTGACAGGTCCGGCGATGAGAACTCGGCCAGAAAGCGGCCCATGCTGGCCAGGGCATCGCTGCTGAACAAAGCGGCCAGCGGCAGGTCCAGCGACACGAAGCTGGCCACGACCAGCACCAGCACGCCGGCGCAAAGCCAGCAGGCCCTGCAGCGAGCGTCGAACAGCGGCGGCGGTAGGCGGTAGCGGTGGTTGGCGGCGGGGCCACGCATCGCACTACCCCAGCGCCCGGCGCAGCGCGGCGCTGACGCGGTCGGCCAGCGCGACCAGCGCGACAAACACCACCAGGATGGTCAGCACCTCGCCGCCGGCAAACATCTTCAGCGAGCCGTCCATCTGCTGCCCCAGCCCGCCGGCACCGACGAAGCCCAGCACCACCGAGCTGCGGATGGCGCACTCCCAGCGGTACACCGTGTAGCTGGTCAGCTCGGCGGCGTTCTGCGGCAGCAGGCCATAGGCGAAGGCCTGCAACCGGGACGCGCCGTTGCGCAGCAGTGTCTGCGTGATCGCGGCCTCGCCGCTTTCCAGAATCTCGGCGTACACCTTTCCCAGCATGCCACCATAGGTGAGCGCGATGGCCAGCACGCCGGCCGCAGGGCCCAGGCCGACCACTCGCACAAGAGCCAGCGCCCAGACCAGCTCCGGCACACTGCGCAGCACGATCAGCACCGCCCGCGTCGCCTGTCGCAAGCCGCGCGGCAGCGGCGCGATGCGGCCGGAGAGCGCCGAGACCGAAAGTGAACGCGAGGCGATGAGCGCCAGTGGCACGGCCAGCAGCAGTCCCAGTGTGATGCCGGCGGTTGCAATGGCCACGGTGCGCCAGGTCTCGCGGGCCACGAGCAGCAGGAAGTCGGCCGAATGCGCCGGCGGCACGAAGCCGGCCAGGAAGCGACCTATCACGCGCATCGCCTTCGCATCCAGCAGCACCCAGGGCTTGAACTCCGTGGCCTGTAGCAGCGGCCACAGCAGCACCACGCCCAAGAGCGCCAGCCCCATGCGGCCGGGCCAGGTTGGGTCGCGCCGGGGTGCCGGACTCAGCGGCATTGCATGGCCACCTTCGGCGCCGGTGCCGGCGGGGCGTCGGCTGGCGGCGGCCCGCGCCGTTCGTCTTCGCTCTGGGCGTACAAGCGCGTGAGGTGATCGCGCGTTACGGCTGCGGCTGGCAGGTCGAACACCTTGCGTCCGTCGCGCAGCCCCAGGATGCGAGGGAAGTGGGCCAGCGCGGCGTCCACCTGATGCAGCGTGGCCACCAGGGTGGCGCCGCGCGAGCGGGCCTCGCGCACCAGGGCCGCAGCAGCCTGCTCGGCACGCGCAGGGTCCAGCGCCGAGAGCGGTTCGTCGACCAGCCACAGCCGCGCCGGGGCCACAAGCGCCCGCGCCAGGCCCACCCGCTGGCGCTCCCCGCCGGAGAGGCGGTCGACCCGTTCGAACAGCTTGTCTGCTAGGTTGAAGACCTCCAGCGCTTCTTCGGCGGCAGGGATGTCTGCCGGGTAGAACAACGAGCGCAGGCTCTTCATCAGTCCCCATGCCGGCAGGCGGCCCGCCAGCACGGCGGTGACGACGCGCTGGCGCGGCGGCAACGGCGGGACCTGCGGCACCAGGATGAGCCGGCCGCGCAAGGCGGTCAGGGCGGGTCGCGGCAGCGCCCAGGGGTCGACGTCGTCGATGTGCAGGCTGCCGGCCGCCGGCGGGCGCGCACAGGCCAGCACCTCCAGCAGGGTTGTCTTGCCGGCGCCCGAGGGCCCGATCACCGCGACCGCTTCGCCGGCCTGGACGCCAAAGCCGAGCCCCGCCAGTGCGTCAGCCGCGCCACGCTGCGCGGTGGCGTGCCGCGCCCCAAGGTCCTGCAGCAGAAGCTTCACGACCCGGGGCTCGAAGCAGCCCGGCGCTGCATGCAGGTGGCGCCGCCACAGGCCGGCAGTGTGCCGGTCAAGGGGAATCGCACCCAACGCAAGGACAAGAAACGGGCCATCGGAATCCTTTCACGGGCCGTCCGTTTCGGGCGGTCCTGTGCACTCTAGCGGCTTGTCAGCCTTGGCGCTGAGCCTGCCACGCTTGCCCAGGCGCCTGGCACAGAACCGCCCCACCAACGCCAGGTCATGTGCAGACCTCGCCCTTGCACGTCGATCGGAGGTTCGCGCAGGTCGTCGCTGGCGGCTGCTCGCGAGCCGCGATCAAACGGCGCAACTGCGGAACCCTGCGGGCACGTCGTTTCGCCCGGCCGGGAAGAAATTGCGGTAGCCAGCGTGGCGCATGCGCGGCTGGGTGCAGTGCGACGCTCCCTTCAGCACCGGCCGGCCGTCGAACCAGGGCGCTGAGTAGTCACGGTACGGATGCGGCGCGAAGCCTGGGAAGGGGGCGAACGGGCTGGCCGTCCATTCCCACACGTCCCCCCAGCGGAAGGCAGATCCCTCGACAAGTGCGGCGCACTCCCATTCCGCTTCGGTCGGCAGCCGCCGCCCGGCCCAGCGGCACCACGCCTCGGCCTCATGCAGCGTCAGGTGGCAGGCCGCCTCGGCCGGGTTAAGCGCCTGCCAGCGACCGCCGCGCCACTGCTGCCAGCCACCGTCGCCGCGTCGCAGATAGCGGGGGGCCGGCTCGGGCTGGGTCTTAAGCCAGCTTGCGCCCGCATCGGACCAGAGGCGCGCTTGCCCGTAGCCGCCGTCTTCCACGAACGGCAGGTACTCGGCCCAGCGCACCGCCTGCGGATCGATGGAATAACTTGCGAGGCGGAGGTCGACACCGGGTGCTTCGTTGTCGAAGACGAAACCTGCGTTCGTCGCGCCGCCGAGCCGCCAGACCTGCTCGCTGATCGCCAGGGGGAGTGGCGCTGCGGGCAGCGGCCGTGTCTCCCAACGCTTGTCGTCGATCACGATGCCCAAGTTGCGTGCCATGTACAGCGCGGCCTCGTGGTGCATGTCTTCATGAAACAGCGCGAGGCGGTAGAAGTACAACGCGTCGTCGTCGCTGTCGGCGTCGTTCAGCAGGACCAGGGAGCGGTCGAGCTGCCGCGTCAGGTCATCGCGTGTCGCTGCGGCGTCCGGCAAGGGCAGCCGCCAGCGGCTGTCGTGAGGCACGCGACTCGAGTTGTAGAGCTCGTCGGCACCCGGCCTTAAAGACGGTCCGCGCAAAGCTTCCGGGTCGGCCCGAGCTCCGAGACCTCGCTCCGGATTGCGGGCGATCCAGTACTCCTGGAACCAGCCAATATGCCCCAACTCCCACAACGGAGGATTCAGTTCGGCACGCAGCGGCACCCGAAGACCGGGCAGCGCCCGTTCATAGCAGCCGAAGGTGGCCATCGTGTCCGCACGACTCGCGCGCAAGGCATCAGCGAGAAATTCGGGTGAGCCCTGTCGGGCCGCCACCGCCTCTCGCGTTAGGCTCGCATCGTGCATCGTGATTCCCTGGTGATCGTGACGCCTGCGCTGGCATCAGCCAACAACGGCAACTGGCAGACAGCACGCCGCTGGGCGGCCATGCTGCGCTCAGCTTACCGCGTTGACCTGGCGGACCACTGGAGCGCAGGTGATGAAGCGCTGATGATTGCTCTGCACGCCCGGCGCTCGGCCGCGTCTACCGATGCCTGGCGCAGCGCGCATCCCAAGCGCCCGCTGCTGCTGGTACTGACCGGCACCGACCTGTACCGCGATATCGCCTTCGATACCGATGCCCAGCGCGCTCTGCGGCAGGCAGACGCCCTGGTGGTCCTCAATACGCTGGGTGCGCGCAGCCTGCCGCCAGGCCTGCGCGGAAAGGCGCACGTGATCTTGCAGTCATGCGCCGCGCGAGCACCGCAGGCCCGCACCCAGCGTCACCTGCGCGCTTTGATGGTCGGCCACCTTCGCGACGAGAAGGACCCGCGAACCTATTGGCGCGCTGCGCAAAGGCTCGCGTCTCGCCCGGACATCCTGCTGGACCATGTCGGTGCGGCGCTTGATCCGCTACTGGGCGCCGAGGCCGCTGGGCTGGCCGCAGGGCTGGCGCAGTTTCGCTGGCTGGGCGGGCTGCCGCACGGCGAGGTTCGGCGACGCATCCAGGCCGCGCATGTGCTGGTCCATGCCAGCCGCATGGAAGGCGGTGCGCACGTGCTGATCGAAGCCATGCGCAGCGGCACGCCGGTTCTGGCTTCGCGCATCGACGGGAACACGGGCCTGCTGGGGGAGGACTATCCCGGTCTCTTCGAGCCTGGCGATGACAGTGCGCTGGCAGCCCTGCTCGAGCGCGCCCGTGACGATCTGGATATGCTGCCCGATCTGATGGCACGTCTGGCCCCTCGTGCAAGTCGTTTTGCGCCGGAGGCTGAACGTTCCGCACTGCACGACCTTGTTGGCGGGTTGCTGGCCAGCCGACGTAACGAACTCATGCCATGAACGCACCTGCCTGTCCTGCCAATGCCGATGAACCACGCCTCACGTCGCTGTCGCACGGCGGCGGATGCGGCTGCAAGATTGCGCCGGGCGTGCTCTCCGAGATCCTCAAAGGCACCGCCGCGCTCCCGGTGCCCAAGGAGCTGCTGGTGGGCATCGAGACCGCCGACGATGCCGCGGTCTACCAGCTCAACGAGGGTCAGGCGCTGATTGCCACCACCGACTTCTTCATGCCCATCGTCGACGACCCGTATGACTTCGGGCGAATCGCCGCCACGAATGCCATCAGCGACGTCTACGCGATGGGCGGTCGACCGATATTGGCGCTGGCGCTTGTCGGTATGCCAATCAACGTGCTGTCCACGCAAACCATCGGGCGCGTGCTGGAAGGCGGCGCCTCGGTTTGTCGAAGCGCGGGCATTCCCATCGCCGGGGGACACACCATCGATTCGGTCGAGGCAATTTACGGCTTGGTTGCCCTCGGGCTGGTGCATCCGAAGCAGGTCAAGCGCAACGCCGACGCCCAGCCTGGCGACCTGCTGGTGTTGGGCAAGCCACTGGGCGTCGGCGTCATGAGCGCGGCGCTGAAGAAGGGGCAGCTCGATCCAAACGCCTACGCGCTGATGATCGCAACGACGACGCGGCTGAACACACCGGGGCCGGACCTGGCCCACCTGCCCGGGGTGCACGCGCTGACCGACGTCACCGGCTTCGGTCTTGCCGGCCACGCCCTGGAATTGGCTCGTGGTGCTGGCTGCACGGTGGAATTGGATTGGCCGGCAGTGCCTTTGCTCGCCGGCGTGAGTGAGTTGGCAGGGCGTGGGTTTGTGACGGGTGCTTCAGCTCGCAACTGGTCCGGCTATGGGCATGACGTGATCTTGCCGACGGATTTCAGTGCGGACAATCGAGCACTCCTTACCGACCCGCAAACCAGTGGCGGCCTGCTGGTCTCCTGCCATCCCTCCGCACTCGACGAGGTGTTGTCCGTGTTTCGTCGCCACGGGTTCGAGCATGCCGCAGTCGTCGGTCGAGTTACGGCAACGGATGACGCGCCGGCGCTCCGCGTTCTCTGACGCTGTCGTCCCGCCCATGAACAATAGCGTCGATTTCTTCAATCGCCAGTTCCAGCGCCAGACCCAGGGGCAGACGCCTGGCCCCGAGGCCGGCCTGAATCCGTTCGAGCTTGCCGCCCTGCCGCACCTAGGCGGCAAGGTGCTCGACTTCGGCTGCGGCCTGGGTCAACTATCGGTAGCCGCTGCACGGGCCAGCTGCGAGGTGGTCGCGCTCGACGCCAGCCCAGTGGCCGTGAATCACCTTCGCTGCGTCGCCGAGCGGGAGCGGCTGCCGGTCCGTGTGCAGCTCGCTGACCTGCGTTCGTACCGCCTGGAAGAAGACTTCGACGCCATCGTGTCCATCGGGCTGCTCATGTTCTTCGATTGCGAAACCGCCTGGCGTGCGCTCGATCAGATGGAGGCGCATTTGCGCCCAGGCGGCGTGCTGGTCGTCAACGTGCTGGTCAAGGGAACGACCTACATGGATATGTTCGATCCCCAGGGCTACTGCCTGTTCGAGCGCGATGCGCTCATCCATCGCTTCGCGACTTGGGACATCATTTCGTCGACCTTCGATGACTTCCCCGCGCCGGGCGAATTGAAGAAGTCATTCGCGACGATCATTGCGCGCAAGCCGCACCGAGCAGCGACCTGATGGTGCGAGTCGTCACTCGCCCAGTCCGCCTTTTCTGGAGCCTTGATCCAAGAAGCGGGGGCCATGATTTCATTCGTTGACAAACTTGGGCCTGTTCACCACCACGCCGTCGGATCAACCCGTCTGGCCAGAGCGCCTTCTGGGACGAATGGCATCGGGACGGAACCACACTCGCCGCTCCCTCTACAACCTCCCGGCCTCGCGGTCACCCGGCGCAGCAGGACAGTTGCTTCACGTCCTTGCTGAAGGTCTGCGCCGCGAGTTTCAAGCCCTCGACCATCGTCAGATACGGGAACAACTGCTCGGCCAGTTCCTGCGCCGTCATCCGCGCGCGGATCGCCAGTGCCGCGGTTTGGATCAGCTCACCGGCCTCCGGGGCCACTGCCTGCACGCCGATCAGCCGATGGCTGCCTTCCTCGATGACCAATTTGATGAAGCCGCGTGTATCGAAGTTGGCGAGCGCTCGGGGCACGTTGTCTAGGGTGAGCGTGCGACTGTCGGTTTCGATGCCGGCATCGTGTGCCGCCTGCTCGGACAGGCCCACGGTGGCGACCTGCGGATCGGTGAACGCAACCGCCGGCATGGCTGTCAGGTCCAGTGCCGCGTTGCCGCCGGTCATGTTGATCGCGGCGCGCGTACCGGCCGCCGCCGCCACGTAGACGAATTGCGGCTGGTCGGTGCAGTCGCCGCTGGCATAGATATCCGGGGCGCTTGTGCGCATGCCGGGGTCGATCTCGATGGCCCCTTGCTTGTCCACCGTCACCCCGGACGCTTCGAGGTTGAGGCTGTTTGTATTGGGCGTTCGGCCAGTGGCCACCAGCAGCCTGTCGGCGCGCAGTTCGCCTTGGTTGGTGTTCAATACAAACTCGCCGTCCATGTGCGCGACTTGGCTTGCTTGCGCGTGGTCCAGCACCTCGATGCCCTCGGCGCGGAACGCCGCCGTCACGGTTTCGCCGATGGCCGGGTCTTCGCGTGAGAACAGAGTGCTGCGCGCCAGGATCGTGACCTTGGCCCCAAGCCGGGCGAAGGCCTGCGCCAGTTCCACCGCCACCACCGACGAACCGATCACCGCCAACCTCGCGGGAATCGTGTCACTCACCAGCGCCTCGGTTGAAGTCCAGTAAGGTGTGTCCCTGAGGCCGGGAATCGGTGGCACCGCCGCGCCTGCGCCGGTGGCGATAAGGCACCGGTCGAATGAAACTACGTGCTCGCGGCCCTCAATCAGCCGCACGAAGAGGCTGTGGCCGTCCTTGAAGCGGGCTTCGCCCGCAAGCCGCGTGATGGCCGGATTGCCATCCAGGATGCTTTCGTACTTGGCGTAGCGCAGCGCATCGACGCGGGCTTGCTGCTGGACCAGCAGTCGTTCACGAAGGACCACGGGGGCGTTCGCCTGAAGTCCGCCATCGAACGGGCTTTCACGCCGGAGGTGGGCGATGTGGGCAGCGCGGATCATGATCTTCGAGGGCACGCAGCCGACATTGACGCAGGTGCCGCCAATGGTGCCGCGCTCGATCAGCGTCACCCGTGCGCCTCGCTCGACGGCCTTGAGCGCCGCCGCCATCGCGGCCCCGCCGCTGCCGATCACAGCGATATGCAGGCCTCCATCGTGGCTGGCCTTATCGCCGCCGGCGACCCAATCGCGCGCGCGGTCGAGCCGCCCGCCCTTGGGGAGCGGATCCGACGCATCGGCCAGCGCGGCCCGGTAGCCCAGTCCGGCGACGGCCGCAATCAGGGCTTCGGGCGAAGTACCGCCCGCGATGGCGAGCCGGGCGCTGCCCTTGGCGTAGGACACCTCGGCCGATTGCACGCCAGGCACGCTTTCCAGCGCTTGCTTGACATGGACCGCACAGGCATCGCAGGTCATGCCGTTGATCTTCAACTCCGTCATGGCGTCATTCCTCTCGATTCGATGGGGCTCAAGCCAATCAGCCTTGCTTCGCGGGCAGTGCGCAGCCATCAGGTCCGCAACGACGGTTGGCCGGAGATAGCAGGTCCCAGATGGACACGCCGACCATCAAGGCCAGGCCGGTGTAAACGAAACGGGCCGTCCACCAGTTGCCAAGCAGCCAGAAGGTCCCAGCGAACACGAGGGCCGGTCCAATCATGCCGAGCAGGCTGCGGTGCCACTGGCGGTGGCTGATCCATCCGATGGCGTTCGCCAGGAACGCCAGTCCGGCGAACAGCGGCAACAGCTTGGAGATGAACAGGCCCTCGTATTCCTGAAGGAAGCCCAGTCCGACAGCCGCGCCCAAGCTGGCGATCGCGGGAAAACAGGCCGCGCAGCCCGCCGCCGAGACGACGGCACCGAATGCACCCGCTTTATCGGCGATCTGAGCGATTGGCTTCATGCCGTCCTCCCTGGATCAGCGCTTGACGCTGGATGGATAGCCCGCGTCTTCGGTGGCCTTGGCCAGCTTCTGGACGTCGGCCTTGGCGTTGTCGAAGGTGACGACCGCCTCGCGCTTCTCAAAGGTCACATTGACCTGGCTGACGCCCTCGACCTTGGAGAGCGCCTTCTTGACGGTGATCGGGCAGGCGGCGCAGGTCATGCCGGGTACTGCCAGCGTGACGGTCTGGGTAGCGGCCCACACTGGCGCGGTGACTGTGACCAGCGCAAGGGAGGCAGCCAAATTTTTGGCTTGCGCCGAAACTAGCGTTTTCATGATGAACTCCTGATCAATAGAAGAAAGGCAGCACGTAGGGAAAACCAAGCGCGATCAGCACGAGCACGGCCACGATCCAGAAAATCAGCTTGTAGGTGGTACGAACCTGCGGAATCGCGCACACCTCGCCCGGCTTGCAGGCATTCACCGGCCGGTAGATGCGTCGCCAGGCGAAAAACATGGCTACCAATGCCACGCCGATGAAGATCGGCCGGTAGGGCTCCAGCGCAGTCAGGTTGCCGATCCAAGCACCGGAAAAGCCGAGCGTGACCAAGACCAGAGGCCCCAAGCAACAGGTCGAGGCGAGGATGGCGGCCAGCCCTCCGGCGGCCAGAGCGCCACGCCCTGCTTGCGGTTGCGACATCGTGTTTTCCTTTCGAGATTTCGCTTGAAGACTTAATCTTGCTTCCGTAGTCAAGTACGGAGTCAAGCGAAGTGGAAATCCATCTGAAGAACCTGACGATCGGCGCTTTTGCCAACGCCGCTGGGGTCAATGTCGAAACGATCCGGTTCTACCAGCGCAAGGGTCTGCTGCTCGAGCCGGACCGGCCTTACGGCAGCATCCGGCGTTACGGCGGCTCGGACGTGGCGAGGGTGAAATTTGTGAAGTCAGCTCAGCGCTTGGGCTTCAGCCTCGACGAGATCGGCGAGTTGCTGAAGCTCGAAGATGGCGCGCATTGCAGCGAGGCATCAGAGATCGCGGCGCTGCGTCTGGTCGACGTGCGCGCCCGCCTGACGGATCTTGCACGGATGGAAGCTGCCCTGTCGAAACTGGTGGACGAGTGTTGCGCGCGTCATGGCCAGGTGTCGTGCCCGCTGATTGAAGCGTTGCACGGTGACTGAACAATGCTCATGCGACCGACGACACGACGTGTTGGGTTCGTTGGAATTTCCGAAGTTCAGACTTCGTTTTGCCAGGGTTCAAATCGGCGACCGACGCGGGCCATCCCCGGGGGGGTGACGATGGCGCCTCGTTTGATCACGAGTCTCAGGGCATCACCGCCTCGATGGTGAACTGGTAGGCGTTGCCGCCAATCAGCTCGAACGTGGGGCGGTACAAGCCGGGCAACGAGCCGCTCTTGAACTGAACAGTCAGCAGCCCGGGGTTGGGCTTCCCGCCGCCGACCGCAGCCGGATAGGCAGCGTTGCGCTGCACTTCGCCCGACAGCACCGGGCGGCCGTCTGCCCCGATCGGACTGGTGGCTGCCTGCCCGGTGGCGCCTTGGGGTGCCGCGCCAATGATGCCGCCGACGACCTTGTCGACGGCTGGGTCGAGCCGGTGATCCCCGTTGGTGTCCTGCACGAGCAAGCCACCCGTGTACTTCGGGTATCGCGTGAGATCGCGCGCAGCGATGCCCACGCCATTCAATGCTGCACCGTTCGCACCCCACAGGAGCAGGCCCAAGGTCTGCGGCGCCACGGCGCCGGTTGCCACCTTCTGAAAATCGCCGTTCACGCCGGGTGGGAGTTGAAAGTTGGACGGCGCCAGACGCGCCGCAGGCGCTACATCGAGGACTTTGAGCTGGCCCTGCCAACGAGCGGTCGCGCCTCCAGTCGCCGACACCTGAGACACCGAGACCGGGTAGTCGCCCGGCATCGGGTTGAGAAAGGTTCTACCGCGCAGGTGGATGACCTTGATGCCGGGCGCGTTGGCGCCGCTGGCGGGAACATCCACCAGGGCTGTCACTCTCATCGCGTGAGCTGCTTCGTCAAAAGACACGCGGTACTGCCCCGCCAGTCGGACAGCACCCTGGGCCCAGCCCTTCGTGAGCACCAGGTTCGCATCGGTATCGGCCGACACGGACGTCGCCGCGTTGCGCTTGAACGCAGAAGGCATCGACAGCAGCAGGCTGTCGCCGGCACGCAGTGCCAGGCCCGGGGTCGCCGGATTGGCATCAGGAATGAGCATGAAGACAAAGTCTGTAGCCTCGCCCGCGACATTGCCTGCGAACGTGACCGGTGCCGGTGCGGTCATCAGCTGATTGGGGGCGACGGGCGGCACGGTGGCGCAGCCCACCATGAACGCAGCCGCAGCCGCCGAGGCTGCGGAGGTGGAAATCAAGCGAAAGCTCATGGAATTAGCTCCTGTGAAAGTCGTCAGATGCCAACGGTCAGGTTGACCCACGCATCGGGCAGCACGCGCAGCACCTGCGCCTCCAACCACTTGTCGCCACCCGTCAGGATGGCCACGCCCACCAGCCCCAACAGCAGCGCGAAGCCGCGCCGCACGCGGTCGATGCGGGCCAGTACCCAGTCACGCACGCGGACAAAGCCCTTGCGCGAGGCGTAAGCCACGGCCACGAGCGGGAGGGCGGCACCCAGCCCGAAGACGCCGAGCACCACACCACCGCGCGCCACGCCGCCCTCGCTCGCGACCAGGCTCAGCGCCGAGCCCAGCAGCGGCCCTGAGCAGGGACTCCAGACGAGCCCGAGCACGGCGCCCAGCAGCAGCGCACTGGTCAGCGTGCGGCCATCCAGTCGCGACGAGGCGTTCTGCGCCTGGCTGGCGATCGGCAGCATCCACTGGCTGAACCGGTCCCCCAGCGCGGGTACCAGCATCACGACCGCGAAGGCGATCAGCATGGCGGCCCCGGCAACCCGCACGGTGTCCCCATCGATGCCGAGCGCCGGCCCGAGGGCGCCCAGCACCATGCCGATCAACGCGAAAGACAACGTCATCCCGGTGCCCATGGCCAGCGGCGCCAGCCGGTTGCCCTGCAAGGCACTGCCCACCACCAACGGCAGCAGCGGCAGAACACAGGGAGATAGTGTTGTCAGGCTGCCGGCTGCCAGGCTCAGGCCCAGTTGCGGGACGGAAAGTGCGAGGCTCATCAGATCGTCTCGCTCAGAGCGCGGCCTTGAGCGCGTTGCGGATGCCGTCCGCGCTGGTGTCACCGGCCAGGCGGGCGACTTCCTTCGCCCCCTTCAGCACCACCATCGTCGACTGAACACGGATGTTGAAGCGCTTCTTCAGGTCCTTCTCGGTGTCGTAGTTGACGGTAAGCACGGTGAGGTCCAGGCCTTTCTCGTCCTTCATCGACTGCAGTGCCTTGTCCTGGGCGCGGCAGGTCGGGCACCAGTCGGCGTGGAAATGCAGCGCGACGGGTTGCCCCGCCTTCTCAGCCGCAGCCAGGCTTTCGGCCGAATAGGGCTTGATATCCAGGGCATGGACCCACGACACGGCGCCGAGCAACAGCGAAGAGACAATGATGCGAGCGAACTTCATGGATGGACCTTTCATGCGACGGTTGAGTGACAAAACCTTCGACGTGCGGTGCAGGTGCACACGACAGACGTTGCGAAAGGGGAAGTCGTTCGACAGCCGCATGGGGTTACAGCGAAGCGAAATATTTTTTGCGCTGTAACCCCGCAGGCAGATCTGACGAACTCACCGATGAGCGACCCGCGTGACTCCGTTGAGCAACGGCTGCGGCCGCTGTGGCTGGCGGCGCAGGCGGGTGACGAGGCCGCGTACCGGAAGTCGCTCGAGTTGATGTCACAGCGCCTGCGGGCGTACTTCCGGCGTCGCATGTCTGACGCACCGCATGACCTGGAGGATCTCGTGCAGGAAACCTTGCTGGCCGTTCATTTGCAGCGTGGCACGTTCGATGCAGCCGTGCCGGTGACTGCATGGCTGCATGCGATCGCCCGCCACAAGCTGGTCGACCTCTGGCGACGTACGGGTCGCAAGGGCGCCGTGACCGACTCTTTCGATGATCTTGACGAAGCCGCCCATCCGGTTGCGCCCTCTGCAGCGCCGTCGCGCGACCTTGGCGTTCTGCTGGAACGACTGCCACTGGCCATGCGTCGGTCGATCGTGAACACGAAGATCGAAGGGCTGTCGGTGGCCGAGGCGGCGCGGCTGGAGGGCGTGTCGGAATCGTCCGTCAAGGTCAATGTTCATCGCGGACTGCAAAGACTGGCGAAGCTGATCCGGGGAACGCCTTGAGAACGGACGAACTGATCGCTGCACTGGCGACGAACGCGGGGCCGGCTCCCACTCGACGCGGGCCAGCACGCATCACCATCGCGTTGATGGGCGGTGTTTCGGCCAGCACGCTCGCCTGTCTCACCTGCCTGGGCGCCAATCCGGCACTGTTGACGATGGGAACAGGGCTGGCCGTCAAGCTGGCTTACGTGATCGGCGTACTCGCCACAACGGCCTGGTGGCTCGGCCGTGCAGGCAGACCGGGTGCCGACTGGCGCCGCGCTGCGAGCGCTGCGCTGGTCGTCGCGGCCGTCATGGCGTTTTGGGCTGCGATCAGCGTCTGGCAGGCGCCTGCCGACGCCCGCAGCACACTTTTGCTGGGACAGTCCTGGACGTCCTGTCCATGGCGCGTGGCTGTGCTCTCGGTGCCAGCCTGGGCACTGGCCATGTGGGCGCTGAGCGGCATGGCGCCGACCCGACCGCATCTGGCCGGATTTGCTGCGGGTTTGTTTGCCGGCAGTGTCGGCGCCCTGGGCTACGCGATCTTCTGCCCGGAAGTCTCGCCAGCCTTCGTGTCGGCCTGGTACACGCTGGGCATGCTCATTCCTGCCTTCATCGGTGCGCTTGCCGGGCCACGTCTGTTGCGCTGGTAGTCACAGGCCGCGACGAGCGGCCTCTGCTTCGATGGCGTCGAGGTCGGCGGCCCAGTCGATCCGCCTCAAGCTCAGCACTTCGAGGCGGCGATCATCCAGTGCCGTCGCTAAAGCTCTGCGGCGCTCTAGGCGCTTGTCCCTCGCTTCAAGCAACAGCTCGATGCGCGCTTGATAGAAGCGCACGAAGCCGTTGATCCATCGAATGGACGAGGCATGCTCTCCTTCGGGACTCAAGGCGAACCGCTCAACGAAGGACATCGTCGTCTTCGCGTCGAACCAGTGCCCATCGGTCACCCAACGATTGACCGTGAACAGGCCAACGGGCAAACCCCGAGCGTCTAGCGAAATTGCCAACAGATGAGAGGGCGCAGTCCGGGTCCAAGAGGCGCGTCCTTCGCGCAGATAACGCCGTCGTCCCCCTCCGGTAGCGTGCCAGAACAAGTGCAAGTGCCCGTGTTCAAGATCGCCGTCCCGGTGAGCGTGGTAGTAGAACTGGGAGCCGAATCGTCGATCGACCACATCATCGGGCGGATAGTGGTCGTACTCGACGACCTCGCGTCCCTGAACCCAGCTCTGGATCAGGGACCCCGAAGTCTGCGTCGCCGCGCTGAAGGCAGCCACGCTGGCACGCGCCGCCTGCACCGCGACCGCCACCGCATCATCGGTGGCCTGTCGCCAGTGCCGGACCAGAACCGCGTCAGCGCTCATGGCGTGCCTCCTCGCGCGAGATTACTTCTTGGCGCCGCAAGCACCGCACTTCTTGGCCTTGCAGGCACCGCACTTGCTCGCACCGCACTTCTGCACTGCCGTGCAGCCACCGCATTTGCGGGCCCCGCACATCATGGCGCAGCCGCTCAGCG
This sequence comes from Roseateles puraquae, assembly GCF_002205845.1. GTDB lineage: Bacteria > Pseudomonadota > Gammaproteobacteria > Burkholderiales > Burkholderiaceae_C > Pelomonas > Pelomonas puraquae. The sequence goes on from NZ_NISI01000014.1 coordinate 79,870, forward strand.
CTGCTGCGGTGACGACAGCTGAAGCCAGGGTGCGCGCCAGGGTGGTGGACATCGAGTTCATGAACGTCTCCTTGTATGAGGTCGGATTGCTTACTTCTTCGCGGCGCAACCGGCGCCGCACTTGGGCTTCACAGCGCCGCACTTTGCCTTGCACGCCGCAGCCTTCGCACCGCACTTCGCACCGCACTTGGCACCGCACTTCGCACCGCACTTCGCACCGCACTTGGCACCGCACTTGGCGCCGCACTTGGCGCCGCACTTGGCGGCATGCTTTGCACCGCATTTCGGAGCGCTGGCCTTGGGGCTGCACTTCGCAGGCGCGCAGCCAGCAGCGAACGCATTGCCGCTGAGCGCGGCTGCGGTCATGACGGCCGATGCCAACGCCTTGGAGAGTTGAGTGGACAGTTGATTCATGATGAAAGTTCCAGGTGGGGTTCAGGGAAAACCACGCAGCGATGCCGCTGGTGGCAAGGATCACCGGACGATTTCGATCGCCCGCGTGATGGGGAGCACGACGCGACTGCTTGCGTCGAGTGCATGGGGGGCTACTCGACCGATCGGCAGCGCTTGGCAATCAAGTGGTCTACCGACACAGCGCCGGGACCGCGGGCGATCAGGTACAGCAGAACAGCAGCCCAGGTTCCGTGTGTGGCGTAGGCGCCGGGGTACACGAACAGCTGGATCACCAGCGTCATGCCCAGAAGTGCCAGCGCCGAGAAGCGCGTTGCCAGCCCCATCAGCAGCAAGACGGGAAACACGTGCTCTCCGAGGGCAGCCATGGGCGCCGCAATCTCTGGGGGGATGAACGGCAGCTTGTACTCGTCCTGGAACAGCGCCAGCGCAGACTCCGACAGATGCGGGATTCCGAGTTTTAAATCTCCCGTGACCAGGTTGATGACGAAGCCCTCGACCTTGGTCTGGCCGGAGTTCCAGAAGACGGCCGCGATGGAAAAGCGTGCGAGGAACGCCACCGGGCTGAGCGGGATACGGGCCAACAGATTCACCAGCGAACTGATGTGTCCAACCAGTCCGCGGGCTGGGCGCGCCTTCTCGACGTTGGTGTCCATGGAGGTGTTGTGCATGGGAGCTCCTGCGGTGGGTCAGCGCAGCTCTAAGGCGGTGACCGCGCCTCGGCTGAACAATGTGGCTAGGAAAGCCACCAGATTGAAATCAGTGGCCTCAGTCTTTGCAGCTTCAAGCGCCACTGCAATCGACGAGGCCGCAGCAACAGCTTGGACAAACTGGGTCGAGGCCGAGTCGGTCGGCAGGACAAGGACATCCAGCGCCTGCCGAAGCACCACGGCGTCCTCACCGACGTTGACGTCGATGTCCTCTAGTCGGAGCTGCCCTTGGTGAGCGGCCCAGATGCTCACCGCGGCAAAAGGCGCGCAAAACACCTGTACCGATGGATGCAGCGAGAGGTAGATCTCGTCCAGAGATGCACCACTGCCGCTCAGCGCCTGCAGTGCCTCTGGCCCGACCGGATCGGCGTCAGCCGAGTGATAGGCCAGCACACGCAACCACTCCAACCTCGCAACATCAGCCAGATAGGGAACTTGCATCGCAGGCGGGAACGCAGCCACGAAGCCGGGGAACTCCCCACCATATTGGGCAAGCACAGGCATGCGCGGAGGAGCAGCGCGGACGAAAGCCGCGCCCATCGCGCGGAAGAACTCCTCTCCGACCAACTGCAGGGCCACGGGAAAGGTGTCGGCAAGCGCATCGATCAGGGAACTCAGGACGTTGTTCCTGTGAACTGCCAGTCGTCGCGCCGGGTCCGATTCATTCCAGGTACGCAAGCCCGTCGGCGTTGAATGACCCGGATCTAGCAGCGCTGGCGCCAAGCGCGCGGGTACCGCTTCGAGCATGCCTGTCATTGCGCGCCCTCTAGACAAAGGTCCGCATTCCGTTCCGACCCGCTCGATAGCAAGAGATCTGCCCGCTGGGCCTCGGCATGCAACTCGGACAGGCTTGGAATGTCCTGATCTCGTTCGAGCAGCGTTGGTACAGGACCCAGCCTGGCCAGCACACTGGCATACAGACCCCAGACCGCGACATCGACAGGCGCCGCATGGCTGTCGATCAGCAAGGGTGCTCCCGCCGCGTCTGCGTCGCGGGTGAAGCCGGCAACATGAACTTCACCGACTGCCGAGAGCGGGAAGTCTGCCAAACTGGCCACAGCATCACGGCCGTGATTGACACAGGACACGTGCAGGTTGTTCACATCGAGAAGCAAGCCGCATCCGGTTCTTGTCACCACCTCCGCCAGGAAGCCGCACTCGCTCATGGACGAGGTTTCGAATTGCACGTACGTGGAAGGGTTCTCGAGCAGCATGCGACGCCCCAGGCGCTCCTGGACATGGTCGATGTGCGAGCAGACACGCTGAAGCGTTGGCCGGTCATAGGCCACGGGCAGCAGATCGTTGTAGAACACGCCGCCATGGCTCGACCAGGCGAGGTGCTCGGAGAACGAGGCTGGCTCATACCGCCGCATGAGCTCGACCAGACGATCCAGATGGGCCTCATCAAGCGGGCCCGCACCCCCGAGATTCAGGGCCACACCGTGAATCGAGAGCGGGTACTGCTCACGGATGCGGCCCAGGAAGTGGTGGTAGGGCCCGCCCGCCACCATGTAGTTCTCGGCATGGACCTCGAAGAACCCAATGTCGGGCTGAACCGCCAGCACCTCGCGGAAGTGCTGGGGCTTCAATCCGATGCCGGCCCTTGGAGGGAGCTTCACGGTTACCTGCGCGGATCCGAAGCGAATCGGGCCGTCAGGCCTTCTTGGCCTTGAAGGCTTGCAGTTGGCCGAACCCAGTGGGCGAGGTCTTCGAGACGGTCTTTTCGCAGGTGCCCTTCGGCACAAAGGCCCAGGCATCACTTTGGTAGTCGACCTTGGAGGTTCCTGCGCAGGTCGTGCCGGCACCGGCGGCGCAGTCGTTCTTGCCCTTCAAGGCGACACCGAAGCACTTTTCCTTTTCAGGGGCCTGAGCGGCTGCAGGCATGGCTGCAAACGCGGCGCCCAGTGCGACGGCGAGCGCCGCGGCGGAAATCTTCGTGGAGGAAGGGCTCGTCATAGAAAGGCTCCAATGGGTCGAATGAAAGAAGGGGCTAGCGCTGATCCCGTCCCCGCCGCTGTCATGAACGGTCAGGTTCGGCTCGCAGTGCCATAGACGCTCAGCCAGCGACGTTCTTACAGCCAGGATGCGGAAATCTTGCGACCTCAACCTGGGGCAAACCCGCCGTCGCTGCGCAATCTCAAGAGCCCACAGCGGTTGTCTCTCGGCGTGCGAGCAGCGCAGCGAGCCGCTGGCGCACCTCCGCGGTCATCGCAGGAATTGGCGTGACCAGGGCAGCATCAAGTGCAGTGTGTGCAGTCGACGTGGGCCACTCGGCAGCCAGTCGCTCGACCGCGCGCCGAAGTAGCCGTTGCGCACGCTCCGCGTTTCCTCGCAGATTGCTGATCGCCATCTCGGCTGTCACGCAGGCCTGGTGGGGATGCCAGCAGTCCCAGTCGGTCGCCAGCGCCAGCGTGGCGTAGGCAATCTCGGCTTCGCGGGCGAGCCGGACTTCGGGCATGTTGGTCATGCCAATCACGGAGGCTCCCATGCCACGAAACCATATCGACTCGGCACGGGTTGAAAACGCGGGACCCTCGATGCAGACGTAGGTGCCCCCGCGATGCAGCCGGATGCCCTGCAAGTCGCATTCACCGAAGGCGTCGGCCATGACTTGCGACAGCACCGGGCACACGGGATCAGCGAGGGACACGTGTGCCACGGCGCCGTCACCGAAGAAGCTGCCCTCGCGGCGGCGAGTCAGGTCGATGAACTGATCTGGCAGCACCATGTCGAGCGGCGCGATCTCTTCCCGCATGGACCCCACGGCAGACACCGAAAGCAGGTACTGCACGCCCAGGGACTTCAAGGCGTAGATGTTGGCGCGGTAAGGAATCTGGCTCGGAATCCAGCTATGACTGCGCCCATGGCGAGCCAGGAATGCGACCTCGACACCGGCCAGTCGGCCCACGCAGATCTTGTCAGACGGCGCACCGAAGGGCGTGTCCAACGTGATCTCCTCAACGTCGGTCAAGCCCGGCATTTGATACAGGCCACTGCCGCCGATGATGCCGATTCGAGCTCGATTCATGAAAGTTTCCGAGTGGTGATGGGTGTTGGACGGCGAGCCTCGTGGGTTCTTACAGGGGCCCGGCAGCACGCAGCTGTGCTACCTGCCGTCTGTAAGGTCTGCGGCGCGATGCGCGTCTATGGCAGCAAAGGCGCTGGCTTCCCCCAGCTCCCCGAGTAGCTCCGCCGCAAAGGTCCTTGATGCGCTTGAACACCCGTTGGCTTCTGATCGGACTGCTCCTGGTCGGCGCAGTGCTGGTCTACCAGTCGGACTTTGCCCAGACGATGACCCTTGCAAGCATCAAGGCACGTCAGGCCGAACTGGAGGCATGGCGACGCGCCAGCCCTTGGTTGGCTGGTCTGATGTTCTTCCTGGGGTACGCGGCGGCGGCTGCCATCTCTTTGCCTGGCGCCGCCTTGATGACCGTGGCGGCCGGGGCCATCTTTGGGCTCGGTTGGGGAACGCTGATCGTGTCGTTCGCCTCCAGTCTGGGCGCAACCCTGGCGTTCCTGAGTTCACGCTGGCTGCTCGGTGCCTGGGTGAATGCTCGGTTCGGGACGCGGATGGCTGCGCTCAACGAGGGTGTGGCCCGGGATGGCGGCTTCTACCTGTTCACGCTGCGCCTGGTGCCGGTGCTGCCGTTCTTCGCAATCAACTTGGGCATGGGCCTGACAGCGATGCGACCGTGGACCTTCTACTGGGTCAGCCAGGTCGGCATGCTGGCCGCGACGCTCGTGTACGTGAACGCCGGGACTCAACTTGCCAACCTGAAGTCGTTGGGCGATGTCCTTTCCCCGGCGATGCTGGGCTCGCTGGTGTTGCTGGGGTTCCTCCCGTGGCTTGCAAAAGGGCTTGCAATAGGGCTTGCGGGCCGGCTGCGCGCGCACAAGGTCTACGCGCGCTGGCCGCGCCCCGGGCATTTCGACCGCAATCTCATCGTCATCGGCGGCGGATCGGCGGGGCTCGTCACGGCCTACATCGCGGCAGCACTCAAGGCACGTGTGACCTTGGTAGAGAAGCACGCCTTGGGTGGCGACTGCCTGAATACCGGCTGCGTGCCATCAAAGGCGCTGATCCGCTCCGCGAAGTTCGTTCATCAGATCCGCCGCGCGAAGGACTTCGGCATCCACGCTGCCGAGGTTAAATACGACTTTGCCGAGGTGATGGAGCGCGTGCAGCGCGTCATCAAAGCCATCGAACCTCACGACTCGGTGGAGCGCTACACCGCACTGGGCGTTGAGGTAGCGCAAGGCGTTGCGCGCGTGATCTCGCCCTGGCAGGTAGAAATCAACCACCGTGATGGTCGCGTTGAACGGCTCACCACCCGCGCCCTGGTGATCGCTGCCGGTGCCAGGCCCTTCGTGCCCCCCATTCCGGGCATCGAGCGTGTGCAGGTGCTGACCTCTGACAACGTCTGGCAGTTGCGCGCGTTGCCGCGTCGTCTGCTGGTGCTGGGTGGCGGCCCGATCGGCTGCGAGTTGGCCCAGGCCTTCGCACGCCTGGGGTCGAAGGTCACCCAGGTCGAAATGGCGGACCGCATCCTGTCGCGAGAGGATGCAGAGGTCTCCGAAACAGTCACGCAGCGCTTCGAGTCAGAAGGCGTGACCGTGTTGACCGGGCACGAGGCCCAGCGCATCGACCTCGAAGGCGATGACAAGTTCCTGGTGGCGATACACCGCAACGAGCATGTGCGAATTCCATTTGATGAACTGCTGGTAGCCGTAGGCCGCCAGGCCAACCTTGCGGGTTACGGGCTGGAGTCCTTGGGAGTTTCAGTCGGTCGTACCGTGGACGTGAACGGCTACCTGCAGACCAACTTCCCGAACATCTACGCGGCAGGTGACGTGGCCGGCCCCTATCAATTCACACACACGGCGGCGCATCAGGCCTGGTACGCCGCAGTCAACGCCTTGTTCTCTCCGTTCAAGAAGTTCCGGGCGGACTACTCTGTCATTCCGGCAGCCACCTTCGTGGAGCCCGAGGTGGCGCGTGTCGGGCTGAATGAACTGGAGGCCAAAGCGCGCGGTACGCCCTACGAAGTGACGCGCTATGGGCTGGATGACCTGGACCGCGCGATCGCGGACGGCGTGGACCATGGCTTCATCAAGGTGCTCACGGTGCCTGGCAAGGATCGCATCCTCGGCGCCACCATCGTGGGTGAGCACGCGGGAGACCTCCTGGCGGAGTTCGTTCTGGCAATGAAGCATGGCATCGGATTGAACCAGTTGCTCGCCACGATCCACATCTACCCGACCCTCGCCGAGGCCAACAAATACGTAGCCGGCAACTGGAAGCGCGCGCACGCGCCTCAAGGGGTTCTCAGAGGGCTGGCGCGGTTCCACCGCTGGCGCCTGGGATGAAAGCAGCACGATGAAGCCACGTCTTTGCATCATCGTCCCGGTATTGAACGAAGGCCCTCAACTGGCCGAACGTCTGAGCGCGCTTCAGATCTTTCGAAATCGCGGTGCGCATGTCGTCGTCGTGGACGGTGGAAGTCATGACGACAGCCTCGCCATCGCTCGCGAGCACGCCGATCTCGCCTTGCTCGCGCCGCGTGGCCGAGCTGCGCAGATGAATGCCGGTGCTGCAGCCTGTCCGGCGCCGGTGCTGCTCTTCCTCCATGCCGACACCGTGCTGCCGGCTCAGGCCGATCAGCTCGTGGCGGATGCATGCCGGCGGTCCATCGCCTGGGGACGCTTCGACGTTCACATCGACAGTGACCGGCCCTTGCTGCATTGGGTGGCCCGGCTGATGAATCTGCGTTCCCGCCTCACCGGCATCGCCACGGGCGACCAGGCGATCTTCATGCGCCAGGAGTTGTTCCAGCAGGTGGGAGGCTTCCCCGATTTGCCGCTCATGGAGGACATCGCGATGTCAACGCTGCTTAACAAACTGAGCGCTCCAGTCTGCCTGCGCACCCAGGTCCGGACATCGGCGCGCCGCTGGGAGAAGCACGGCGCGTGGCGCACCATTTGGCTGATGTGGCGCTTGCGCGCTGCCTACTTTTTCGGCGCCGATCCGGCGCAACTGGCAATTCAATATGGCTACCGTCCGCGCGACCCCCAGTAACCCGGCGCTCAGTCGCGTTCAAGTGGCGATCTTGGCCAAGGCGCCGATCGCCGGCCTGGCCAAGACGCGGCTCATTCCAGCGCTCGGCGCCGCAGGAGCGGCACGGTTACAGCGACAGTTCACACGCGACGCCGTCCGCACCGCACGGGCCGCTGGTCTGGGGCCGGTGACGCTTTGGTGCACGCCGGACATACGCCATCGCTTTTTCCGTGCGCTGGCGCGCTTCGAGGGCGTGCGCTGCCTGACGCAGCCCAGCGGGGATCTGGGCGAGCGCATGCACACGGCCTTCCGTCTGCAGTGTGTTGAAGGGCCGACCCTCCTCATTGGCACCGACTGCCCGGCCTTGCAGCCCCGGCATCTGCGCGAGGCCGCCCAGGCGTTGCTCGCCGGCCACGACGCGGTGTTCTATCCCGCAGAGGATGGTGGCTATGTGCTCGTCGGACTTAGGCGCCCGCAGCCGGCGCTGTTCGAGCGCATGACCTGGAGCACCTCCGCCGTCATGAACGACACGCGCGCCAGAGCGCAGGCACAGAGGCTCGCGGTTCGAGAGTTCGATCCGCTGTGGGACGTGGACCTACCCGATGACCTGACTCGGCTGCGGGCCTGGGTCGCTGACCCCGCATGACGCAACGCCAACTCATCCTGATCGGCGGCGGTCATGCTCATTTGCAGGTGCTGGCCGAATTGGCCCGGCGGCCGATCAATGGCTGGCAGGTGAGCCTGGTGAGTCCATCCCGCCGGCAGATCTACTCCGGAATGCTGCCGGGCTGGATTGCCGGCCACTACCGGTTGGAAGCCTGCTCGATCCAACTCGCCAATCTCGCAGCGCGCGCCGGCGTGACCTTCCATGAAACGGCCGTCATCGAACTGGACGCTGACTCCCGTCACGCGCGCTGTGCCGATGGACGCCTGCTGCACTTCGACCGCCTGTCGATCGACACGGGGCCCGTCGCAGCACTGGCCGCCGTGGCCGGTGCGGCAACTCACGCACTTCCTGTGCGGCCGATCGAAGGATTTGTAGCGGCATGGCCAGCGCTGGTAGACCGCATCCTGAGCCGCTGCGCGCGCTTCGAGCTCGCCATCATCGGGGCAGGTGCGGCAGGGGTGGAATTGGCGTTCGCCATCCGTCAGCGAGCCTGGCGCGACGGCTGGTCACATCTGCGCATCAGTCTGTTGGGGAGCGGATCTTTGCCCCTGGACGGTCTGCCCACCTCGGCGCAACGACGAGCCGAAGCTCTACTTCGCCAACACGGCATACGGTGGATTGGAGAGAGTCGGGTGATCGAAATCTGCCCGGACCATGTGCGGCTGGACGGCGGCGGCAGCCTGCCGGTCGACGCCGCGATGATGGTGACGGGCGCCGCAGCACCCGAATGGCCAGCGCGGGCAGGCTTGAGCACCGACGCACGCGGTTTCATCCGGGTGGGGCCTAGCTTGCAAAGCCGGTCCCACCCCGACGTCTGCGCCGCGGGAGATGTGGCTTGCTATTCAAGCGAGCGTCCCAAGTCGGGTGTCTTCGCCGTGCGCGCCGGCCCCGTGCTGGCGCAGAATCTTCGGGCACTTTGCGAAGGCCGTGCGCCGCGCGGCTGGGAACCCCAGCGGCGCGCCCTCTACCTGATCAGCACGGGCAACCGACAGGCGATTGCCAGCTGGGGTGGCTTTTCATCGTGGGGTCGCTGGACCTGGCGGTGGAAGGACCACATCGATCGCCGCTTCGTGGCGCGCTTGAACGACAAGGACCTCGCATGAGCCTGTTCAGCTTTCTGGGTATCAGCCGCCAGGCCGACGCGCGCGGACTTGGACAGGACCGGTGGGTCCAGCGCGAGCAAATCCTCGCCAGCCTGCTCGTCGTGGCCTGGGTCGTTGAAGCACGCGATCCGTACACCGGTGGGCACCTCTGGCGGGTGTCGCGCTACGCCGGTCTGTTGTGCGAACGCGCCGGCCTGCCCGAACACGAATGCGCCCGAATCGCGATCGGCGGCTTTCTTCACGACCTGGGCAAGGTGGGCATTCCGGATGCGATTCTGCGCAAGCCGGACCGCCTGACCGACGAGGAGTACCAGGTCATCAAGACCCACCCCGAGCAAGGCGCCCGGATGCTTGCTGGACATCCGCTGGCCGACCTCGCGCGCGAGGCGGTTCTTCATCATCACGAGACACCGGATGGACGAGGCTATCCGCGGGGATTGAGCGCCACCGCGATCCCGATGGCCGCCAGGGTGGTCGGCATTTGCGACGCCTTCGACGCGATGACCAGCAGCCGCCCCTACCGCCCCGGGATGCCCGTCTCTATGGCGCTGGACAAGCTTGAAGCAGCGCTGGGTCGGCAATTCGATGAATCCCTGGGCCGCCACATGATGGCGCTGGGCCGCGAGGGGCTTCTCGACCACATCGCCGGTCACAGTGACGATGGCATTCCTCTGAGGACCTGCTTGCGTTGCGGCCCCACCTTGGTGCTCCGGCGGGAGCAGCAGGCGGGAGAGCATGTCTGCTGCTTCAACTGCGGCAGTGACTACCGCCTGGAGGCGGATGTGCACGATGGTTCGCTGAACGCGATTGCCACTGAGCAGCGCGCGAGTGCCGCCGCACTCCAACCCACGCCCGACCTGGCCCTGATCCAGCGCTTCGTGGCCGACACTGCGCGCGAGTTTCTGAAGACGCTCGACGCGGCGTGAGGCGACTGCATGGAACTGATGTCGCTGCTGACATGCCCGTACTGTGGCCACGCCGAGCGGGCAACAATGCCATTCGATGCTTGTCAGTTTTTCTACGAATGCCCTGGGTGTCGGGTCGTGCTTCGACCCAGGCCCGGCGACTGCTGCGTTGTCTGCTCTTTCGGCAGCACACCATGCCCTCCCGTCCAGCAAGACGCGTCGGGCCGCTCGTGCTGCAGCTGATCGATCGCCTCGGTGCCACTTCAATTGACCGATCAAGACCGCTTACGCCCCGCACTCAGGTCGCGCGTCACAGCGTTCGTTGTGGCCCTTGTCCTGAGCGCCTGCAGCTTGCTGCCGCCAAGGCCGGACTTGGGAATCAGCTACCAGGGTGCCTCGACGTCGCCTGATCGGACTCCGCTGATTCTGATTCCCGGCCTCTTCGGCTCCAAGCTCCGGCGCGTGACGACGGGCGAGGAGATCTGGCCGGGCAGTTGGCAGAGCGTGCTCTTCTCCGACTATCGCGAGCTTGCGTTGCGCGGCAGCGTGGATTCGCCGGTTGAGGCCTTCGACCTGGCAGAGCAGGTCCTTGGTTTCGACTACTACAGACCACTGCTTGAAACGCTTGTGCGATACGGCGGCTATGTCAGGACGCGCCCCGGCCAGGCACCGCCGGCGACGGGGCGAGCGCTCTATGTCTTCCCCTATGACTGGCGCCAGGACAACGCCCTCCACGCGGTGGCGCTGGAACGACTCATCCAACAGATTCGCATCGACCACCACGATCCCAGACTCAAGGTCGACATCGTGGCGCACAGCATGGGCGGCGTGGTTGCCCGCTACTACCTCCGATTCGGGCCCAGGGATGTGCTGGGAGGAGACCCCGGCGACATCACCCTCTATGGTGCCGAACATGTGCGCAAGCTGGTTCTCCTGGGGACGCCGAACTTTGGATCCATCTCGGCACTCGAGGGAATGATCGGTGGAGAGCCCGTCGGTCTAGGCCGGATCCCGCCGGATGTCATCGCCACGATGCCGTCGGTCTTTCAGCTGCTGCCGCACCCTCTGGCTCCATGGTTGCTCGACGCGCAGGGGCATACCGTCGACGCGGATCTGTATGACACGACCACGTGGAGAAGCTTCAACATGGGCATCTTCGCCCGTTCAAGGACTGCCCAACGCCAGCAGCCTTCTGTCGATCGGGAAAACATCGACGAGCGGCTCTTCGCGACATATCTGGAAAGAGCACGTCGCCTGGCTTGGATGCTTTCGACACCGGAACCCCGTTCGCCGATCCGCTATGTGCTGTTTGGGGGCAACTGCGAGCAGACACCGGCGAGACTGCAGATTCGAGATGTTGACGGGGCGACACGCGCACAAGGGCCGAACACCGGATTTCGGGGGCGCGCCTCAGCTCATGACCTCTTTGAACCTGGTGACGGCAGGGTCACGAAGCCGTCGCTTCTCGCCCGGGAAACGCTGGATCCAAGTGCACCGCAGCACGAGGAGGCTTTCCTGCCCCTGGCCTACTACTTCTTCCTTTGCGAGCGCCACGACAGGCTGACCAGCAATCCGAACTTCCAGGACAACCTGCTCCACATCCTTCTGACGCCTATGCTCCCTTGGGATGCTTTGCCCCGCCGTTGAAGCACAGCCCCCCCGGCGGATCCGACACCATTGCCATCACGCTCCGACCCTGCGAACCTTCACATGGCTGCGAGTCGCCGCTCAAAGTCGACCAAAGGCATTGGTTTGGCGATGAGGTAGCCCTGGATTTCGTCGCAACGCAGGCGCTGCAGCAGGCTGTGTTCCTCGGGGCGCTCGACACCCTCGGCCACGACCCTCAGCTGAAGGCTGTGGCCAAGCTCGATGATGGTGCCCAGCAAAGCTGCAGCCTCTGGCGCGCCGTCAGCCTGTGTCACAAAGCTGCGGTCGATCTTCAGCTCGGAAACCGGGAGACGATGTAGGTACGAAAGCGATGAATAGCCTGTTCCGAAGTCATCGATGGATAGCTTCACGCCCAGCTCGCACAGCGCACGCAGTACTGGCATGACGGCGTCGGCGTGCGACATCAGCCCGCTTTCGGTGATCTCCAGCTTCAACATGTCGAGCGGCGCGCCGTGACGTGCGGCCATGCCTGCGATTCGCGTCGGCAGCGCCGTGTCGCGGATGTCGAGCGTGCTCACGTTGACGGCAATGCTCAGTAGCGGGTGTGTGAGTTTCCACCTGCCCAGAGTGGACAGTGCCTGTTCAAGCATGGCGTGCGTCACGATGCCGATATGGCCCGTCTGTTCTGCGAAGGGGATGAACTCCGACGGTGCCACGTAGCCCCAATCTGGATGACGCCATCGGACGAGCGCCTCCACGCTGCGCATCTGCCCAGAGGCGAGCTCCAGCTTAGGTTGCAGCCACATCTCAAGCTGAGCACTGTCAGCTGCAGACTCCAGCCCCGAGAGAAGTCCGAGCTGACGCGCGCGGGCCGAGACATCACCAGCCGCGTGCCAGCGCCACACCTGTTGCTGGCGCTTGGCCTCAGCAGCGGCTTGTTCGGCTTCGCGCAACAGGAGGTCGAGCGTCACAGGGCCGTCAGTGTCGCGAGCGGACAGCCCGTAAACCAGACGGACATCGATGGTCTGCAGAGCGCAGACCATCGAGCCGGAAAGCACAGCGTCCAGCCGGGCGCGCAGCTCCTCGACCGACTGGCGAGAACGGCTGGGGCTGATGCAGACGAAGACGCCCCCTTCAAGCCGTGCCAGCGTGAATCCTTCCAGCTGTGCCTGCGAACGCAGGCGGGCAGCCAAATGCATCAACACGTCGTCGCCCGCGTCGAAGCCCAATACCTCGTTGATGCTGCGCAATCGAGCCAAGTCGATGTGTATGACAGAAGGCCTTGGCCATGTGCCAGCGTCAGCCAAGCGCATCAGCCCATTGCGATTGGGGAGGTTGGTCAAGCGATCTGTATAGGCCAGGCGTTCTATGGCTCGCTCTCGTACCGCAACGGCTTTTGCCATCCTGTTGATGGCGTCGGCGACACGCGTAATCTCAGCGCCGCCCCGCACCTCGACACGGGAGGTGTACTGGCCCTGTTCAATGAGACTTGCAGCAGATTCGATGCGGGCCAGCGGCTTCGCAATGCTTGTAGTGATTCGCCAGGCCATGACCGCTGAGGCCACCAAGGCAGCCAGGGCTAGCGTCGCCAGGCCCCACTCTGAGCGAGCGATTCTTTCGGACACCGCAGATTGGCGGCGCTCGAGTGCAAGCCGCTCATGGGCCAGCAGTGCTTCGGAGGCAGCCAACAGGCGATTGAGCGCAGCCAGGCCCGGTCCGTTGAATAGCCGGCTCGCCTGAGGAACTTCATCCGCTTCGATGCTGGAGACCACGTCGATGAATATCGTCCGGTACTCTTGGCGGCGTAGGCCTACCTCAGCAAGGAATGGCAACGACTCCAGGTCCCCGACGCCTTGCTGCAGCTGCGCCAGTGTCCGGTCTATCTGAAGATACTCGGCGTCTGCGAGCACATAGACGGGCTCGCGATCAGCCCTCGGTGAGGTAAGCAGTCGCGCCATGGCTGCGCCGTGCCCCTGCGCGTGCTGGTAGACAGACTGCACGCGCAGCATTCGCTGGAAATCGACCTTGAGCATCCGGTCGCTGTGATGGGCCAGAGTCCTGAACTGAAGAACGGCTACGACGAGCAATACCGCCATCAGGACCAGCAGCGACGCGAACCCGTATGCAATGCGATGCCATAGCTTGAGGGGGCGGCCGGGCCTGCGCTCGCGCGCGAACCAGCCCCATGTGCGGCGGGCGGCTGTTGGGTTCATGGCGTCGGTTTCTGCAGGTGAGGATGGCCCGCCAAGCGGGCGCCACGCTGACCGCTAGACGAACGAGCCCTGGTATTCCTTACGCCGGCATCCAGCGCAGTTTCCAGCCAACGGATCGTTTCGGAACTTGGTCACATACCTGCGCCGCCTTCTACACGGTCACCGGTATGGGCCGTCACGTTTGACGGCTGCCGAGCGACTACTGCATCGACTGATCCAAAGACCTTGCCGTCCTGCGTTCAGTCGCCCTCAACAGCGGTCGAAGACCGAAAGGAACTCACATGAACAACCGTCATTTCATCGCCGGCCTGGCCCTCTCGATTGCCTCTTTCGCCAGCTACGCCGGCAACCCCAACTCTGCCCCCGATCAAACCGGCGCGCATCCCTTGACCCGAGCCGAGGTTCGGGCCGAACTGGTCCGGGCTCAACGGGCAGGTGAACTCGGGACGCTTGGCGACTCGCCTCGCTCGTTCGAGATGTCGGCCGGTGGCGTCGCACGCACCTCGATCACGCGAGACCAAGTGTTGGCTGAGCTTTCGCAGGCGCGTCACGACGGCAATCAGGCCGCAGCCAATGACGTCTACGGTGCAAACCTCAACCTGGGCAGGACGGCCCCGGCGACGTCGAATGACGTCGTGGCTGACGTGCGCCTTGCTGGCCGCAGCGACAGCGGCGCCGCTTCGAAGAAGTAGCAAGCTCCGTAATGAAAGAAGTGCTCAGCCGTCCAAGGGGGCAAGCAGCAGCGCAGGCCGGCAATCTTTTGCGCCCTGCGCGCCGCTGCGAAACCGCCAGGAGCCGCCTCTCATGTCGCCTGCCCAGCCCCGCAGCATTCACCACGCGGCTGAATCGCCGCGCGAATCGGCCGACGTACAGCAGCTGGGGAAGCATGCCCTCGCAGCTGCGCTTCCGTCCCTTCGTCAGCGCTTGCTCCGGCATGCACGGTTCGCCGTTCATGACCCAAGTGCTGCTGAAGATCTGGTTCAGGACACGCTGATCGTCCTGGTCGAGCAACAGTCACAGCATCGCGGGGAGTCTTCCCTCAGCACATGGGCGATCAGCATCTTGAAGCACAAGGTGTCCGATTGGTATCGATCGTCCGCGCGGCACCGAACGGTGCAATGGAACGCTGACGAGGACGCACTCCAGTCGGAGCTCGACCAGCAGTACGCGCCAGACGGCAGCTACGTCAATGCAGTACCCAACTGGCAACAGCCCGAGCATCGCGTGGAGCGGCGACAACTGATGGATGTGCTGGAACGCTGCGTTGGCGCGCTGCCGACGCAGACCGGCCGTGTATTCATGATGCGCGAGTGGCTGGGCTTTGAGAACGGCGAGATTTGCGAGCGCCTCGGCATCAGCTCAGACCACTGTCGAACCATCCTTCACCGCGCCCGGATGGCGCTGAGGATCTGTATTCAGCGTCACTGACTTAGGTCCGAGATATGCCAATGAATCTGCTGTATTCCTGTCGTCAGGTGGCTGAACTGCTGACGCTGAGTCAAGACGAATGCCTGCGCTGGCATCAAATCGTCCGGCTTCGAATTCACCTGGCCATGTGCAGCAACTGCAAGAACGTTGCTCTTCAGTTGACCGAGGTGCAGCAGTTGTCTCGGGACCTGTTCTCCGGTGGCGACGATGACACCGAGGCCCGTGAATCAAAGTGACGCGTTGCGCTGGTGACCGGCCGGCACGCGATGCGTGCTGAACCAGCCCAGCGCGGGCCCCACCGCCAGTGGACGGGCCGCCTTCGCGGCCACGTCCAGACCCCTTTCGCGCACTCAGAGCGTCTTGGGGACCTTGTCCTTCAGCTTGGGCCAGTTGCTGTTGGCTTGACTGATGTTGCCCGGCACGTTGTCGAGCCAGCGCTTCTGAACGTCCTTGTTGACGTTGAGGTACAGCTTGCCGTCGACGACCTTCCAAGCTTGGGGGTCCACATCTAGCTTCTTCTCGAGTGCGACACCCATGGCGCAAAACCCACCGAAGGCAGGTGCGTACTTGCCGGGATTTGCGAGGAAAGCATCTCGGCTTGCAGCCGAGATGAAGTGGTACGTCGCACCGTCATGCTGTGCTGTGAACTGTTCCTTGCCTTGTTGGGGCCCGCCACTGCCGAAATAGGTCACGGGGTCGTAGCCCTTCAGGGCAACGCCGCGCGTATCCACATTGATCGCGCTCGCTGACGTTTCGTCATAGGCCAGGGCGGTTGAGGGGATCGTCACAACGACGCTGGCAGCAATGGCCAGAGCGGCGAGAAGGCCTCGGCGCGGCATGCGCAGACTCGTATTCATCAGTTACTCCGATTTCAGTCATGGTTGTGAGAGACGCGTCATGCAAGACATGGGGGCTTGCGGTTGACAGAGGGCAATGTAGAGATCACCGTGATAGCTTCGGACATCAAACGTGCCGATCTGTTCACCCAACGTCTCAAAGCATGGACCGTCTCTCGTTACTGCTGAACCGCTACTCCCTAAGCGCCGGTGTCTTCTACGCTGGTCAGATTTGCGGGGTCCACGAGTTTTCGAGCGATGCGGCACGCGGTCATGTGCATCTCATCCGCCGCGGGCCGGTCCGGCTGATTGGGGAGCAAGGCGAGCGGCTAGATATCGAAGATCCGACCTTGGTCTTCATGCCCCGACCGGACCTTCACCGTCTTCTGACGGATGAGCGAGCCGGCGCGGACGTGCTCTGCGCCACCATCCAGTTTGGCGGCGGTGGCAGAAATCCAATCAGTGACTCCTTGCCGCACATGGTGCTCGTGCCGCTGGCGGAGTTGCCAGGCGCCGAAGCCATGATGGCGCTCATCGACGAAGAAGCCTTCTCGAAGCTGTGCGGTCAGCGGGCCGCGCTGGATAGGTTGTGCGAGTTGCTGCTGATCCGACTGTTGCGCTACTGTCTGGATCGCGGTCTCACGAGAGGCGGCACCCTTGCCGGGCTGGCCGACCCACGGCTGGCCAAAGCACTCACCCGCATCCATGACAACCCTACGCATGCCTGGGATCTGAACGAGATGGCTCACTTGGCTGGCATGTCGCGGGCCCGTTTTGCGGCGCACTTCAAGATCGTGGTCGGCGACACGCCCGCCGAGTACCTTGCTGGATGGCGAATTGCGCTCGCGCAGACGCTGCTGAAGCAGGGGCGGGCCATGAAGCACGTGGCAACAGAAGTCGGGTATGGCAGCCAAAGTGCCCTGACAAGGGCCTTTGTTCGTAAGGTGGGTCAGGCACCCGGCGCCTGGCTGCGCGGCGAATCCGTGTCAAACCACGACGCCGTCTGAACAATTCAAGACTCTCGGCCATGAAGGCGGGACGTGCGGTGAACGCGTTGAAGACCTGCATTCATAGGATCTCGCCACAGTCCTGCACATCACGAGGATGGACAGACTGAATGACTCATCTTCAAGGAGTTCCCATGACTGGCAAGCCCTTCCTACACAGCCTTCGCTCCATCGATCCCGCAGCGGCCCAAGGCCCGCAGAAGGAGATTCTTGACCTGGCGATCAAACAGGTCGGCTTCCTTCCGAACATGTACGCGAACATGGCCAACGCGCCTGCGGTCCTCAGCACATATCTGCATGGGTATGCGCTGTTTCGCAGTGAGTCTGGTCTCACACCGGCGGAGCAGGAAGTGGTGTTTCTCTCGGTCAGTCAGGTGAATGGCTGCACGTACTGCACGGCGGCGCACAGCATGCTGGCCGACAAGAAGTCGGGCGTTTCAGCACCGGTGCTGGCAGCGATTCGCGCGGGCGCTCCGATACCGGACGAACGGCTTGCAGCACTTCATGCGCTCACTGCCGAAATGGTTAGCACCCAGGGGCGCCCCACGCTGGAAAGACTTCAAGCCTTCCTCGCAGCCGGCTTCAGCGAGGCGGATGTGCTGTACATCATCCTCGCGATTGCAGTGAAGACGCTCAGCAACTACAGCAATCACGCGTTCGCCACGCCTGTGGATGAGGTGTTCGCCGCATACCGGGTTGATTGAGAAGCCGCGCTTTTTGGAAGGCAGTGCCCGCCGGTTCATGATCGGCGGGCAAGCTGCGGCTAAATAGGCCCGAGTTGTCAGCCGTGTAAGGCGCCCTGGGCGGTCTGTCGCCGAGCTCGCCAAGGCATACAAGGCCGGTAGGCCGGTAGGCCGACCTGCGTGCAGACGTTGGATGGATGGTCAGCCAGAGCTATAGACTGTCGTCCATGTCGCTAAAAAAGGCCTACCGACGCTGGATCGCAAGCATGCTTGCGCTGGCGCTGGTTTGCATGCAGCTGTGGACGGCCGCCTACGCCTGCCCGGTGCCGGCGACATCAGGCCCCATGTCGACGGCCAACATGGCAGGCATGACCGACTGCGAACAGATGTCCGGGATGGATGTTGAGCAGCCGCAGTTGTGCAAGGCGCACTGCGACCGCAACAAGCAGACGGTCAACAACGCGCCCGCATCCGACCTCTCACAGTTGCCGGTCGCCATGCTTGACCGGTTGCTGACCCGGCTTGCCCTGTGGCAGCCGTCCAAGGCGGCCGAGGCGGCCGAGGCGCTCCCTGCGGTCATGACCGCGCACACCGGACCGCCGGACGGCGCCCCTCCGGTCTACCTGGCACTCCAAGTTCTCCGCAATTGACTGATGACGCCCGCGCGGCCGCGTGTTGCGGCTGCGCGTCCGCGTCTCGCGATCTCGGGTGATCGCCTTATGGGTCTTTGTGGAGAGCCGACATGGCCAATTTCTTCCGGGCAGTACTGCGGTTCTGCCCCCGTCTCGCCGGCCATCTTGCGCTGGCGACATCCATCGCCGCTGGGCAGACGTCTCAAGCCGCGCCTGTCGGATTCGAACAGGCCCTTCAGCTGGCAGAACAGCGATCGGCGGCTCTGTCGGCGCGACAAGCCACGCTGGAGGGGGCGCAACAGGCGCGCACGGCGGCCGGCCAGCTGCCTGACCCCAAGCTCGCTGTAGGCGTCGAGAACTTCCCCGTCACCGGCCAGGACCGCTTCAGCTGGACCCGCGAGTCCATGACGATGCGCCGGGTGGGCGTCATGCAGGACGTGCCGAATGCCGCCAAGCGCGCGGCGCAGCGAGACGCCGCCGGCGCGAGGGCCGAGCGTGAGCGCGCGCTGCTGGACACCGAGCGCCTGGCGGTCCGTCGCGAAGCTGCCGTGGCGTGGCTGGGCCTGCATTTCGCGGAGAAGAAGTTGGCTGCCTTCTCCGCGCTGGAAGCGCAGAACCGGTTGCTTCAGGACACGCTGGCGGCACGCGTGACCTCCGGCGCTGCCAGCCCAACCGATGCGTTGATGGCCCGCCAGGATTCGCTCGATCTGGCTGACCGCCGCGACGAGCTGCAGGCGGGTGTTCATCAGGCTCGTGCAGCTCTCCAACGCTGGATCGGAGATCAGCCCGACCTGTCCGCCGCCGGCGAGGCGCCGCGGCAACGCCCGGATCTGCCGCGACTTCTGGCGGACCTTGAGCGCCATGCCGACCTTCGTGCCTTCGGCCCCATGCTCGCCATGGCCCGGGCCGACGTTGAAGAAGCGGTTGCCATGCGCCGGGGCGACTGGGGATGGGAAGTGGCCTACGCCAATCGTGCCAAGGCCTTTGGCGACATGGTGTCCTTCCAGCTGACCTTCGAGCTTCCCGTCTCGAAGTCGACGCGCCAGGAGCCGGCGATCGCCGCGCGGCAGAAAGAAGTGGAGCGGCTGCAGGCCGAACGCGATGACGTCTTGCGCCGCGTTCGCGCCGAAGTGGACGCGCAGATTGCCGAGCTTCAGCGCCTGGAGCGCACGCTGCAGCGTCAGCAGGAACTGACGCTGCCCCTGGCGAAGGAGCGCGCCCAGCTGAGCCTTGCCGGCTATCAGACCGGCAGGGCCGACCTCGGCGCCGTGCTCGCCGCGCGCAAGAACGCCATCGAGACCGAGCTGCGCGTGCTCGATCTTCAGAGTCAGGTGTCCGCCCAGCAGGCGCGACTGTCCCATCTCATCGTGGAGTGACCCCATGACCTCCAACAAGAAGTTGTCCCTGGCCGCCGTCGCACTGGTGGTGCTCGGCGTCGGCATTGGCCACGGCGCAGCCCAATGGCGCTCGGCATCCCTTGCAACCGCCCGCCCGGAGGCGCCTCACTCCAGCGCCGCCGCCAGCGTATCGACAGGTGAGCGCAGGGTGCTCTATTGGTACGACCCCATGTTGCCCCAGCAGCGGTTCGACAAGCCCGGCAAGTCGCCCTTCATGGACATGCAACTGGTCCCGAAGTACGCGGACGACGCACCTGTTGGGGGCGTCGCCGTCGACCCGCGCGTGGCGCAGACACTGGGCGTTCGAACGGCCACTGTGACGAAGCAGCACTTGGGCATCTCGTTGCAGGTGCCCGCGACCGTTTTGCTCAATGAGCGGGACGTTGCCATTCCGCAGGCGCGCACCGCGGGTTTCGTCCAGCGGGTTGCGCGGCTGGCCCCCGGCGACGTGATCTCGGCGGGCGCCCTCATCGCCGAGGTCCTCGTGCCGGAGTGGGCAGGCGCCCAGCAGGAGTTCCTCGCAGTTCGCCGCACCGGCGACGAAGCCCTCACCTCGGCATCACGCCAACGTCTGCTGCTGATGGGCATGCCGATGGAGCTTGTCCAACGGGTTGAGCGTACCGGTCAGGTCGAGACTGTGATGGCTGTCCACGCGCCGGCCGGTGGCTTGGTGCAGGAGGTGATGGTGCGCCAGGGCATGACGGTGTCGGCGGGTATGAGCCTGGCCCGGATCACCAGCCTCTCCACGGTCTGGGTGGAGGCTGCGCTTCCCGAGGCACAGGCCGGTTTGGCTCGCGTCGGCGAGCAGGTAGAGGTCGCGTTGTCGGCCTACCCCGGCAAATCCCTGCGCGGCAAAGTCAGTGCTGTCCTACCGGAGACCAATGCCGCCACCCGCACGCTGCGCGTGCGCGCCGACCTGGCGAACCCGGGAGGTCGACTCAGAGCCGGCATGTTCGCGCAGATGAGGCTGGGTGGCTCCTCGGAGGAGGCCCTGGTGGTGCCGACGGAAGCCGTGATCCGCACCGGCCAACGGGCCATCGTCTACGTCGTGGACCGGCCTGGGCGGTTCTCTCCCGTCGAGGTTCGCGTGGGCCGTGAGCTGGCCGACAAGCTGGAGGTGCTGCAAGGCTTGCAGCCCGGCCAGCAGGTGGTCGTGTCGGGGCAGTTCCTGATCGACTCGGAAGCCAGCATGCAGGGCGTGCTGCAGCGTCAGGCGAGCTCGGTCGCCGTTGCCGCCAGCGCGGCGTCTGCTCCCTGGACGCCGGCGGCTGCGGTTCACGAAGCCAACGCAACGGTCGTCGCAGTCAGCGGCAACGAAGTCACGCTGAATCACGAGGCGGTGCCAGCGCTCAAGTGGCCGGCGATGGAGATGGCATTCCCTCTCGGCCAGGCTGAACTCGCGAAGGGCATCCAGCCCGGCGACAAGGTGCGCTTCACCTTCCGTGAGGCCAAGGACGGTTTCGAGATCGTCGCCCTGCAGCGAGTGCCCAAGGGAGGCGCACGATGATCGCCGCTCTGATCCGCTGGTCGGTCGGCAACCGTTTCCTGGTGCTGCTGGCCACGCTGTTCCTGGCCGTTGCGGGCGTCCTGTCGCTGCGCACGACGCCCATCGATGCGCTGCCCGATCTGTCGGACGTCCAGGTCATCATTCGCACGAGCTACCCCGGCCAGGCGCCGCAGATCGTCGAGAACCAGGTCACCTACCCGCTGGCGACCACCATGCTGTCCGTGCCGGGCGCCAAGGCTGTCCGAGCCTTCTCCTTCTTCGGCGACTCCTTCGTTTACGTGCTGTTCGAGGACGGCACGGACCTGTACTGGGCCCGCTCGCGCGTGCTGGAGTACCTCAGCCAGGTGCAGGACCGCCTGCCCGCCACAGCGAAGGCGTCGCTCGGCCCGGATGCCACCGGGGTGGGCTGGGTCTTCCAGTACGCCCTGGTGGACCGCTCCGGCCAGCAGGATCTCTCGCAGCTGCGAGCACTCCAGGACTGGTTTCTCAAGTTCGAGCTCAAGGCCGTCGCCAACGTTGCGGAGGTGGCCACGGTTGGCGGCATGGTCAAGCAGTACCAGGTCGTGATCGATCCGGCCAAACTGATCGCCTATGGCATCACGCACAACCAGGTACGCGAAGCGCTGATGAACGGCAACCAGGAGACCGGTGGCGCGGTGCTGGAACTGGCCGAGGCCGAGTACATGGTGCGCGCCGGCGGCTTCCTGAAGTCGCTGGATGATTTCCGCGACGTCGTGCTGGCAAACCGCAATGGCGTGCCGGTGCTGCTCGGCCAGGTGGCCACCGTGCAGATCGGCCCGGAAATGCGTCGTGGCATCACCGAGCTGGACGGCGAAGGCGAAGCGGTGGGAGGCGTTGTCATCTTGCGCACCGGCAAGAACGCGCAGGCCACCATCGCAGCGGTGAAGGACAAGCTCAGGCAACTCCAGGCCAGCTTGCCCAAGGGGGTCGAGATCGTCACGACCTACGACCGCAGCTCGCTGATCCAGCGCGCCATCGACAACCTGTCGCACAAGCTGGTCGAGGAGTTCATCGTCGTGGCCCTAGTCTGCGCGGTGTTCCTGTGGCATCTGCGCTCGGCGCTGGTGGCCATCATCTCGCTGCCGCTGGGCGTCATGGCGGCCTTCCTGGTCATGCAGCAGCAGGGGCTCAACGCCAACATCATGTCGCTGGGCGGCATCGCCATCGCCATCGGCGCCATGGTCGATGCGGCGGTGGTCATGATCGAGAACGCCCACAAGAAACTGGAAGCCTGGCAGCACGGCCATCCGGGCGAAGAACTCAAGGGCGATGCGCGCTGGGCCGTCATCACCGATGCCGCCGTCGAGGTCGGCCCGGCGCTGTTCTTCTCCCTGCTCATCATCACGCTGTCCTTTGTGCCGGTGTTCACACTGCAGGCCCAGGAGGGGCGACTGTTCGGGCCGCTGGCCTACACCAAGACCTACGCCATGGCGGCAGCGGCCGGCCTATCCGTGACGCTGATCCCGGTGCTGATGGGCTACTGGATCCGCGGCCGCATCCCGGACGAGCACCGCAATCCCATCACGCGCGGGCTCATCGCCTTGTATCGGCCGGCGCTGGAGGCGGTCTTGCGCTGGCCCAAGGCCACGCTGCTGGTGGCGATCGCCGTGTTCGCCACCACGGCGTGGCCGCTCATGCGCCTGGGCGGCGAGTTCCTGCCGCCGCTGGATGAAGGGGACCTGCTCTACATGCCCTCGGCGCTGCCAGGCCTCTCCGCCCAGAAGGCTGCCGAGTTGCTGCAGATCACCGACCGCATGATCAAGACGGTGCCCGAGGTGAAGCGGGTGTTCGGCAAGGCCGGACGTGCGGAGACGGCGACCGACCCGGCGCCGGTCGAGATGTTCGAGACCACCATCCAGCTGAAGCCTCGCGAAGAATGGCGCGCCGGCATGACGCCAGAGAGGTTGATCGAGGAATTGGACCGAACGGTGAAGGTGCCCGGTCTTTCCAACATCTGGATCCCGCCCATCCGCAATCGCATCGACATGCTGGCCACGGGCATCAAGAGTCCGATCGGCGTGAAAGTGACCGGCACGGACTTGGCGGTCATTGACCGAGTCGCGACCCAGATCGAGGCTGTGGCGAAGAAGGTCCCGGGGGTCAGCTCGGCACTGGCCGAGCGGCTGACAGGAGGACGCTATGTGGACGTCCAGATCGATCGACCGGCGGCGGCGCGCTTCGGCATGAACGTGAGCGATGTCCAGTCGGTCATCTCAGGTGCGATCGGCGGCGAAAACGTCGGCGAGACCGTGGAAGGCCTGGCGCGTTTCCCGATCAACTTGCGCTACCCGCGGGAACTGCGCGACACGCCCGAGAAACTGCGCAACCTGCCGGTGCTGACGCCCGGCGGCCAGCAGGTGACGCTGGGTACGCTGGCAACGCTCGCGCTGGTCGATGGGCCACCGATGCTCAAAAGCGAGAATGCCCGCCCATCCGGCTGGATCTACATCGACGTGCGCGGCCGCGACCTGGCCTCGGTGGTCGGTGATCTGAGGCGGGAGGTCGCGCAACAGGTCCGGCTGGAGCCCGGCATGAGCCTGTCCTATTCCGGCCAGTTCGAATACATGGAGCGCGCCAACGAACGACTGAAGGTTGTGGTGCCTGCGACCCTGCTCATCATCTTCGTGCTGCTTTACCTGACCTTTCGACGCGCCGAAGAGGCCGCGCTCATCATGGCCACCCTGCCGCTGGCTCTCACCGGCGGCATCTGGTTCCTGTACGTGCTGGGCTACCACCTGTCGGTGGCGACCGGCGTGGGCTTCATCGCACTGGCTGGCGTGTCGGCCGAGTTCGGTGTGGTGATGCTGCTGTACCTAAAGCACGCCCTCGAAGACCGCATGCGCTCGGGGCAACCCATCACCCGGGAGATCGTTCTCGACGCGGTGCGCGAGGGCGCGGTACTTCGGGTGAGGCCCAAGGCCATGACGGTGGCGGTGATCCTGGCCGGCCTCGTTCCAATCGTCTGGGGCAGTGGCACCGGCTCGGAGGTGATGAGTCGCATTGCTGCACCGATGCTGGGCGGCATGGTGACCGCGCCACTGCTGTCGCTATTCGTCGTGCCGGCGGGCTTCGTTCTGATGCGCGCGCGCTGTCGGGACACTACTTGACGTAAGGGTTGATGGTGAACCACCTGCCATGCTTCGATGTCTCGGTGCTTGAGGCCGCATGCCGCGTCCTCGGCGACACGCATGAGGGTCTCTCAGGCCCTGAGATCGGGCACCTGCTCGCTGACATGGGCGTCGAGGATCCGTCGCCCGGCTTTACCAAATGGAAGCGGCTGTACAACGCGCTCGCCCAGCAGCAGAACAGGCACCAGGTGGGCAACCACCTCATCATGTTCATCAACCGTGCCATGAAGCCGGCCCGGTTTGTTCAAGAGCCGGAGAAGTTCCACCGTCTCCAGGACGGGCTCAACGTCGTGCTGTCTCTGGCAGGCTATGCCGTCAACGATCAGGGCCAGGTGATTCGAACCACGAAGGAGACGACGGTCGTTGGAGCCGTCGCGCGGGCTCGTCGCTTGAAGGCCTTGCTTGAGTCGCGAGGCACTCATCCCGAGGTGTTCGCGTACTGCACGGCCGAGCTGTTGGCTGAGAATTACTTCCATGCCGTCTTTGAAGCCGTCAAAGGGCTCGCTGAGCGTCTGCGCCTGATGTCCGGGCTGACGCTGGACGGTGCCGAACTTGTCAACCAGGCGCTGTCGACGAAGGTTCCGCTCATCAACTTGAACGGCCTGCGCACCGAGACCGAAGTGAGTGAACAGAAGGGCATTGGCAACCTCCTGGTGGGCCTGTTCGGCGCCATCCGCAACCCGACTGCGCATGCGCCAAAGGTCGTATGGGTGATGCCAGAGCAGGACGCGCTTGACATGCTCGCGCTAGTGTCCTTCGTCCATCGAAAGCTGGATGCTGCCACCAAGGTGTAGCCGCAACTCTCCGCTTCGACTGACTGCCATCGAATCTCGAAGGGTGGGTTCGGCCAGTGGACTCTGCTCGGGCTATCGCTCCACCGCACGAGCAGCGGTCGGCCGTCCCTCTACCCGCCGTGCATCGGGGCCAACTCGCGGGGAACGCTGGGGGCAACTTGGCTGATTTCCTGGTTTTCGTGCGCCGGCCGCAGGCTCGTGGCCTCCAGCCCCCGCCTCAGAAGGAATAACAAGCTATTAAGCCTTCTGATAAACCGGCCGATTTCTACGCCTTGACGCCTGTATCGTGGTACGTAATACTCGCATTACGTAATACATACGAAATTGGTGGCAGACATGGCACGAGCAGGCGTGACGAAGGGCGAGGTCCAACGGGCTAGGCTGGCGCTGATCAAGGCGGGCAAGCACCCGTCGATCGACGCCATCCGCATCGAACTCGGCAACACCGGGTCGAAGGCGACGATCTTTCGCCACCTGAAGGACATCGAGGCCGACGAAGGTGGCGCCGGCGTGCCGCAGGGATCGGTCAGCGAGGAGCTGCTGTCCTTCGTCACCAACCTGGCCGGTCGCCTGGAATTCGAGGCGCAAGAGCGTTTCGACGCGCTCAAGGCCGGTCATGCCGAAGAGGTGCGCGGCCTGAAGGAGCAGCTGGAGAAGGCCCGTGGCGAAGCCCGCTCGGGCCGGACCGAAGCGGAGCGCAGCCAGGTCGAGCTATCGACCGAGCGCGCCGCGCGCCAGCGGGTGGAGGTCGAGCTGGCCGCGCTGCGCCTGGAACATGGCCAACTGATCACGCAGCTCACCGCCCAGCTCGAAGGCGCCCAGGAGCAACTCAAGGCGGCCCAGGCCCAGGTGGCATCGCTGGAAGAGAAGCACGCCCATGCGCGCGAGGCTTTGGAACACTTCCGCAATGTGTCCCGCGAGCAGCGCGACCGGGAGGCCCGGCAGCACGAGCAGCAACTCCAGTACCTGCAGCGCGAAGTGGCCACCGCCGCCGAGGCCCTGACGGCCAAGCAGACCGAACTGCGATCGGCGCTGCAGGAGAAAGCGGATGCCCTTGCGCAGCTCTCTGCCGCACGAGCCGAGCGGCGTCAGGTCGACGAGCAGCTGCGCGAGCTGAAGCCGGCAGCCGAGCGCCTGGCCGTCCAGAACCAGCTTGTCGAGGACATGCGCGGCCACGCTCAGCAGGCGGCCCAGCAGTACGAAACCCTGCGCGCCCGGGCCAGCGACCTGGAGCAGCGCAATGCCGAGCTGGAGCGCTCGCTGGCGGGTGCCACCGCTACGGCGCAGTCGCAGAGCGAAATGGTCAAGGAATTGCTGGCCCGGATCAGCCAGCCAGCGCCTGCTGGCAAAGCCAAGAGCAAAGCTGCCGCGGCAGGCTGACCGCGGCGATTGCCGTAGCAACGGCGGCCAGCGCCGGTCGCCGGTGCAGTGCCTCAGCCGAGCAGTTCCCGAATAGCAGCCAACACTCAACAAGCGAAACGGCGGAGCGACGTGCTAGCGACAGAGATGACCACAGCGCAGATGCCTGCGATCTATCGGCGGCTTGCGACCGCGATTGGGCCGGAACACTGGCAAGGGGCCGTGGCGAGGCAAGAGGCCGCCATCCGCTCAAATCCCTTTCTGCAGGACTACCTGCGATCCGAGTACGCCATTGCCTACCAGTTGGAGAAGCTGCGCGTACTGGTGGCCGCACGTGGCGACGTGCCGCCATGGGCCTTCAACGACCGGTCCATCTTTCCCGCTCTAGGGTTCGCCGCGCAGGTGCTGGGGGTCTTGAGCCTCTGCACGACGAAGCAGGCTCGTACCTTTGTCAAGCGCGTCAAAACGGCCTTCAGCAGCTCGGAGAACATGCACGGACTGCGGCTTGAGTTGCAGGCTGCAACGCACTTCACGCGTCGGGGAAATCAAGTGTCGTGGCACCGGGCGAACAACACCGGCACCTTCGATCTTCTGGTCGACGACCTTGGCCCATCCGGGCTCGAAATCGAATGCAAGTCGATCTCCGATGACAAGGGCAGACGCATTCATCGATTGGATGCGCTCAACTTCTGGGGAGAGGTATGGAAGGACATCTCCGCTGTAGCGCAGCACTTGCGCAATGGCCTGGCCGTCGTGTTGACGGTGCCCAATCGGCTGCCAAGTGACCCGGAAGAGCGGGCGGCGCTCACCCGGGCGGTAGTTTCTGGGGTTGTGGCAGGCACCAGCACCAGCCTGGGCGGGGGTATGGAACTACGCTTGGCGAACTTCGAGCCAGAGCACCTCTCAGCGGCCATGGCGGGTGATCGCCAAACCTTTCGCGATGCCATCGATGCAGCAACAGGGACGACCAACCGCGAGGCGGCCCTGTATGGCACGCCGAGCGGGGGCATGCTGGCCCTCGTCATTCAGAGTGCCGTCGAGGACGATGTCCTGGATCAGGTGTTTGCGACGCTCAAAGACTCGGCTTCCCGGCAGTTCACGGGACAGCGAGGCTCCCTGTTCTGGGTCGCGCTCCAAGGATTGGACGCCGAGCAGTTGATGTCGGTCCATGAGCAAGACAGCGACCCTAGCCAGCAACCCACGGCGCTGCGCAAAGGCGTCAGCGACTTCCTGACGAACGCGCCTGACCACGTCGTGGGTGTCGTCTTTGGCAGCCGCAGCGGCCTATACCCGACGGACGACGGCATTACGGACATGGGGGGCGTGACGAACTTCTTCGTGAAGGAGACGAGCCCCCATTGGCACGAGAGCTTTAGGGCCCCGCTCAGGGGCTCTGGCGGCATCAGCTAGGCCGAGCCGGACCGTGCAGTTCGCCTGGCGAATATGCTTGCGACGGGACCTGCTGCGCCGGTCCCGCCAGTGCAAGCCTTAAGGAACGCCAGATGGCCCTCAACGAGAAGACGCCTGAACCTATTTGGAACGACGACCTGATGTGCAACTGGTTCGGCTTGCTCGTGCCGGAGCCGGGTCACGTGGTGCTGCTGATCAAGCCGGTGAACAGCACCGATATGGCGGGTGCGATCAAGGTTGCGACCTCCGTGATGCCTGATGTTCGCCACATCATCGTGGCGGTCGGCGGGACGGGCGAGGTCGATGTTGTTTACGTCTTGTCCGATGGCGAGTGGAAGGCAGGCGATCCTCCGCAAGGGACTGTGTTGAAGCAGGCCCTGGCTTTTCGCCTGGGGTCCTGAAAGCTGATCGACAAGCGGATCCAACTCACATCAGACCATGGTGGGCGTGAAGTCGGCGCCGCTACGCCAACAGGTTGTTCGACCGATTGGTGGGCAACTCTGTTGATAACCGCTGGCGGCCGGCGCTAAGCCGTTGTCGCCCGTAGTCGAGGGTCAGTCTGCCCAGAAAAGTAGCACCGCCAGGCCACAGGCCCTCGCCCTTGAAGGCCTCAACGTTGCGGCCGCAACGTCAGGAGCAGCAGGCCGCCGAGGGCCGCGGTGACCAGGGACGCGGTTCCGGAGCCCAGCAACGGGTGTCGCAGCACCGCGGTGATCTCGCCAAGCTTGATCGCCTGGCCCACGGCCAAGCCGAGGAACGCCAAGCCGACAACGGCGGCAACCAGCAACATGGAGACGAAGGCGCGTTCGGCGTTCATGGTGTGAGACCTCTCGACAGCAAGTCCAGGCACCAGTTTTAGCAGCGGGCGGTGCACTCGCCACCCTCACTCGCGGGAAGTCCGACTTCCGTCCGTGGGAACGTTGACGAATTTTCGATGCAAACCAAGGGTTTGTACGGTGAGGAGGCGGCAGACCTGATCCGTCATCGAATTGAAGGCCTCAGAACTGCACCGGGCGACGAGGACGACGTGCAGTGGGCTGCGAAGGCCTTGGGCCTCGCCTGCGATGCAACTACGTGCATGGGAAACTTGCCGGCTCAACAGTGAGGCCGGGATGAGCTTGTCGACTGACATCGCTGGACCTCTTGACGTCAGAACCGAGGACCTGAAGCAGATCGACGCCGGCCAGGCCGTCGACCTGTTCCGCCAGCTCCTGGTCATCGAGGCGGCCAAGGTGGGCGCGCCCATCACCGCCGTCAACGTGCCGGCGGACATCAACACCGCGGACGGCGGCATCGATGCCGATGTTGCGACACACTTTTGCAAACTTCGACCCGGTCGCCCAGACCGGAACAGCCGGTTCCAGTACAGCGCTGAGATCGATCAACGCTGGGTATCTCTTGACCCATGGCGATGCACCGGATCAACGTTTGGCGCGCATGAACGATTGGATGTGCCCGCCGTGGGTGCTCAAGCGCCTGAGCGCAACTGAGGAAGGCTGAGCGTGCGAACTATTTCCTCGGCGTTGTCAGGGCGACCACGGCTGACGACCTACGTACACAGACGCAACAGGCCGGGCATCAGTACGAAGCCCTTCAGTAGCACAGGAGGGCTGGAGAAGCGCAACAGGGAGCTGGAGCGGCTGCTGGCGGTCGCCGAGGCCGCTGGCACAACTAGGAGATCACAGGCTGTTTCGACGCTTGACGGCGCACAGCGCGCTCGACAATTGACCACGGCCATGGCCATGGCCGGCATCCACAGACGGAAACCGAAGCGCGGATGAGGTGTCACTGTTTGGCGCCGCCAGTCCTTAGAGCTTCAAAATCATGCGACTTAGCCCAATCGCTCAGCGCGGCCCTGTAGCGCCTGCGTGCCTCGGGAATCCAGAGCGAGAGCAACTCGAGGTTCTCCGGTGTGAGGAACTCGTGCGCTGCCGAGATCGCGTCCTCCGCTTCGCGGACCCGCAGCTCCCAGCCATTGAGCGCTCTGACCCGCTGGCGTAGAGCGGGCATCTCGAGCATTTCAACGTCGAGGAACTCTAGGTCGCGAAGGCGCTCCAGCGTTTCTGTGATCAGCGTGCCTTTGAAGTCGAAGACGAGCCACGGCATCGGCTTGAGACTGCCCACGGTGACGGTCTCAAACGTCAGATCGCCTCTTTTCCTGTGGGTCTCGGCGACGAGGCGATCAATCTCTTCCTCGCTGCGTCTCCTGGCCTGTTTGACTGCGTGCTCGTGTCGACGCTCCGTCGCTTCGAGGCTGCTAAGAAGGTCATCGCCGATCACCTTATACAGGGGTCCTTTTGACTTCGGTGCGATTTAGGACGAAGTCGACCCCCAGTATCCATGCGGGTTTGCAGCCGACGGCTCGAAATTCTCCTTCTGTATCAAGGGCTTGCTGACCCCCTCGGCGAGCGTTTTTTCATGCGCCAGCGCCTGCTGAGCGGGGATGCGCCAACGCGGCTAGCGATGGCGGCCAAGTCGCGCTCGTGACCACACGCGAGGGTGAGGCTCTGCAAGAAACGGAAAGTTTCGTGCTTTAAGCCAGACGGATCTAAGGCCGACAGCGGATCGACCTTGATGTGCATAAGCTGGCTGCACTTGACCGGCGGCGTCCTCGAAGGCTCCGATTTCGCCCTCTCTCCCCGCCTGCCGACTCGGGCCTGCGCCAGGGGGCCGCTTGGCTCCGATAATTATTGTTATCGTCTTTCAATCCTTATGGATATTGAAGATGATCGTTTCCTAACGTATGCTTTGGCTGTTATCTATGTCCTGCTAAGACCCGATATGGCTCGTCCCACCATCGCCACGCCCGAGGAAGTCCGCTCGACGGTTCTGACGCTCCTGGCGGAATCCGAGGTGCCGGAACGGCCGTCGCGCCAGTCGTTTCGGCGCGCGGTCTCGGTGCGACGGGTGCGCGAGCGCTTGGGCGGCGGCAATCCGGCCACCATCGGCCGAGAGATCAATGCCTTGGAGTCCGAGCTGGTGCAGGCCGCGCCGGTGCTCGCGACGCCTGAAATTCCTGTCGACATCGCCGATCTGATGCAGCAGCTCTGGCGTGCGGCCGTCAGCTCCCAGGTCGATGACCTGGTCCGCATGCGCGGCGAGGCCCAGGCCATCGCCGATGGCGCCCGGCAGCAACTGACCGAGGCCGAACTGCGCGTCGAGGTCTTGAAGCAGGAACTCGCCGAGTTGCGGGCAGCGGTCGCCGACCGCGATGCGCGAATCGCCCAGGCCAGCACGGACCTGGCCGCGATGGCGCAGCAGGTGCAGGCCCTGCAGCAGGATCTGCAGGCCGCCGGCGCGCGCGAGACCGAGCAGCGGACCGTGGCCGACGAACTCCGGGCGAACCAGGCGCAGGCCGTTGCGGCGGCACGGGAACGCTACGACGGCCTGTCCAAGCGCTTGCTGGAGGAGACCGGGCAGCAGCGTCAGGCGGCCCAGGCCGAGGTGGCGCGCGCCAACTCGCAGTTGCGCTTTGCCATGAAGCGTCAGGAAGCGCTCGAGGCCAGGCTGGAGCGCTCGGAGACGGAATTGCGCGAAGCCCGCAAGCTGCAGCAGGAGGCCAGCGGCGAGGTGAGCGCGCTGCGCTACGTCAACACCTCGTTGCGCGCCCAGATCGACGAGTTCGTGCGCTCGCTGCCTCCCCCACCGCCGGCACCCGGCCTGGCGCGCGGCCGCAACCGCGTGCCCAAGGTCGCCAAGAAGAAGGCGCCGCGCAAGGCCCGCCCGGGTCCTTCGAGCGAGTGAAGCATGCCCAGCGAACCGGACAGTGCATGGGTGGATCTGGGCGTCGTGCCGCCGCAGCGATTGCCGGCCGGGGCCGCGGCGGTGGCCGACTACCTGGCGCTGGCACTTGGTCACCCGGTCTTCGAGCGCTGGAACTGGACGCGCATGATCCGCGTCTATGGCGCCCTGCCGGACGCCCGGCGGGCCAAGCCCGCGCTGTGCCGGCTGCTCATCGACGCCCCTGAGGCCGTCGAGGCCTGGCAGCGCGGACGCCTTCAATTGTTCTCCGCTTCGGAAGCCCCGGCCATCGAGGCGGTGGTGAGCGGGCTGCTCAAGACACATCGCAAGCGATTCCAGGCGGAGGTGTCGACGCTCGATGACGGTCGGCGTGCTGGCGAGCTCTCGGGGATTTCGGTGGTCGCGAGGGGGCTTTCCGCCAGCCTCGTGAACATGCTCGATGGCCAGGGCCGGTTTGCGAATGCCGACCGGGCGACCAACACCCTGGGTGCGTTGAGTGATCTGGCCGCCGTCGAGGCCTTCCTGCGCGAGAAGACCTGCCGTTCGCGCCACACCTGGCGCGCCTATGTGGCCGAGCTGGAGCGGCTCGCCACCTGGTGCCGGAGTGTTGATCGGGGACCGCTGTCCGACCTCACTCGCCAGGATCTGCAGGCCTACCGGCAGTGGCTGTCGCAGCCCCGGGCGGACTTGCTTGAGGGCGGCGCCGCTGAGGCCCCGCTGGCTGCCCGCTCGCTCGGCGAGCGCTCGCAGGCGCGCGCCTTGGCCGTGTTGGGCAGCCTGTTCCGTCATTGGCACGAGACCGGCTACCTGATCGCCAACCCGGCGGCCGGCATGGCCAGTGGCCGGCGGCAAGGCCGCAGCCTGTCCGCCAAGCGTTGTGCGCCGGCGGAGTTGTTGGCGCTCTGTGACCGCTGGGTTGAGCAGCACACGCCAGGGGAACCCAACGCTGAGGATTTGCCTGCCTGGCGGCGTGCGGCGATCTGGGCGCTGTTTCGGTGCTCGGGTGTGCGGCTGGCCGAGCTGGCCTGGCGGGCTGAGCACGGCCTGCCCCGTCTGGACGTCGATGCCCAGGGGCATTGGACCCTGCATGTGCTCGGTAAGGGAAACAAGGCGCGAGCGATCCCCTTGCCAGGAGGCCGGGTCGGGGTACTGCGCCGCTACCGCGTCGCACGCGGCCTGCCCGACGGCCCCGGCCCCCTGGAAACCCTGCCGCTCTTCCATGGCGAAAAAGGCGGCGCCCTCGGCCCGCGAGGGCTGTACGACGAAGTCAAGGCGGTGCTGGCGGCGGTCGCCGCTGAGCTGGGATCTCAAGACCCTGCCCAGGCCGCGCTGCTGCGCGAAGTGTCACCGCACTGGCTGCGCCACGCCTATGCGCGCACGCTGGTGGTCGACCATCAGGTGCCGCTGCCGGCGGCCCAGCAACTGCTCGGCCACGCGTCGGTGCAGACGACAGCGGAGTACGCCAAGACGGACCTGCGCCAGCTGCGGGATTTGGTGGAGCAGGCCTGGGACGGGGCTACCGCGCCCCGGGGTTAGAAACGATGGAGGCCGACCAGCACGAAGCTCTCACGACGCACGTTGACGCACGGGCCGTGGCATCACCTGCCGCCATCTGCCGCTCAGCCGCAGCGCAGCGCGTCTATCAGCGGACACGACACCTGGCCGCGATCCGCGCAGCAATCCGTTACCAACTTTGACAGCGCCGCCTCCATCCGCGTGAGGTCCGCCAGCCGGGCGCGCACGTCGGCCAGCCGCATGGCGGCAAGCTCGGCCGCCTCGCTGCAATGCGTGCCGTCCTCCAGTTTCAGCAACTCGAAGATCTCGTCCAGGCTGAAACCCAGGCGCTGGGCCGATTTCACGAATTTCACCCGTGCCACGTCCGCCCCGCCATAGCGGCGGATGCTGCCGTAAGGCCGGTCCGGCTCCAGCAGCAAGCCCTTGCGCTGGTAGAAGCGGATGGTCTCGACATTGACTCCGGCGGCCTTGGCAAAGGCTCCGATGGTCAGGCTCTCCAAAATATTTTCCATTTCGCTTGACTCCGTACTTGACTACGGAAGTAACGTTACAGCATCAAGCGAAACCTCGAAAGGAGAACCGCATGTCGGAACCGCAAACCGGGCGCGGCGCGCTTGCCGCCAGTGGCCTGGCCGCCATCCTCGCATCGACCTGCTGCCTGGGGCCGCTGGTACTGGTCGCCCTGGGATTCAGTGGAGCCTGGATCGGCAACCTGACCGTGCTGGAGCCGTACCGTCCGATCTTCATCGGCGCGGCGCTGGTCGCGCTGTTCTTCGCCTGGCGGCGCATCTTCCGGCCGGCGCACGCCTGCCAGCCGGGCGAGGTCTGCGCGATTCCGCAGGTTCGCACCGCCTACAAGCTGATTTTCTGGACCGTCGCCGCGCTAGTTGTGGTCGCGCTCGGTTTCCCCTACGTGTTGCCTTTCTTCTATTGATCAGGAGTCCACCATGAAACAGTTGCTTGCCGCCGTTGCTCTTGTCGCCGTTGTTGCCCCGGTGTGGGCCGCCACGCAAACCGTCACCCTGTCCGTGCCCGGCATGACCTGCGCCGCCTGCCCGATCACGGTCAAAAAGGCGCTCTCCAAGGTCGAGGGGGTCAGCCAAGTGGACGTGACCTTCGAGAAACGGGAAGCGGTCGTGACCTTCGACGACGCCAAGACCAACGTCCAGAAACTGACTAAGGCAACCGAGGACGCGGGCTATCCGTCCAGCGTCAAGCGTTGAGCCTGGCGTGAGGCCATGAAGCCGCTTGCGCGCATCGCCGACAAGGCCGGGGCGCTCGGTGCCGTCGTCTCCGCGATGGGCTGTGCCGCCTGCTTTCCCGCGCTCGCCAGCCTGGGCGCGGCCATCGGCCTGGGCTTCCTACAGGAATACGAGGGGTTGTTCATCTCGCGGCTGCTGCCGCTGTTCGCAGCGCTGGCCCTGCTGGCGAACGCGCTGGGCTGGCTGCGTCACCGCCAATGGCACCGCAGCCTGCTCGGCATGATCGGGCCGGCCATCCTGTTCGCCGGCACGGTCTGGCTGCTCGGCAACTGGTGGACGGCACGCCTGGTGTTCACGGGCCTAGCCCTGATGGTCGGCGTCTCGATCTGGGATCTGGTCTCGCCGGCGAACCGCCGCTGCGGGCCGGACGGCTGCGAACTGCCCGCGAAACGCGGCTGACGGCTTTGGGACGCAACGAACGATGAGAAATGACGACATGACACAGTTGAAGATTACCGGCATGACCTGCGACTCCTGCGCCGCCCATGTCAAAACCGCCTTGGAGAACGTGCCCGGCGTGCAATCGGCCGAGGTGTCCTACGCCCAGGGCAGCGTCCGGCTCGCCGTCGATGCCGGCACGCCCTCCGACGCGCTGATTGCCGCCGTCGCCGGACTGGGCTACCGCGCGGCCCTGGCCGATGCGCCGAGCACGGCGGCCAAGGGTGGACTGCTCGACCGGGTGCGGGAATGGGTCGGCAGCGGCGATAAGGCCAGCCATAACGGTAGCGCACTGCATGTCGCCTTCATCGGCAGTGGCGGAGCGGCGATGGCGGCAGCGCTGAAGGCTGTCGAGCTGGGCGCGCGCGTGACGCTGATCGAGCGCGGCACCATCGGCGGCACCTGCGTCAACGTCGGCTGCGTGCCGTCCAAGATCATGATCCGCGCGGCGCACATCGCGCACCTGCGCCGAGAAAGCCCGTTCGATGCCGGCCTGCCGCCCGCGCCGCCGTCTGTCTTGCGCGAACGGCTGCTGGCCCAGCAGCAAGGTCGCGTCGAGGAGCTGCGCCACGCCAAGTACGAAGGCATCCTGGAGAACACCCCGGCCATCACCGTGCTGCGCGGCGAAGCCCGTTTCGAGAACGAACACAGCCTGACCGTGCCGCTGGCGGACGGCGGCGAGCGCACGGTGTCGTTCGACCGCTGCCTGATCGCCACCGGCGCAAGCCCCGCGATCCCGCCGATTCCGGGCCTCAAGGACACGCCCTACTGGACCTCCACCGAGGCGCTGGCGAGCGACACCATTCCCGAGCGCTTGGCGGTGGTCGGCTCGTCGGTGGTGGCGGTCGAGCTGGCGCAGGCGTTCGCCCGGCTCGGCAGCCAGGTCACGATCCTGGCGCGCAGCACGCTGTTCTTCCGCGAAGACCCAGCCATCGGCGAGGCGCTGACGGCCGCGTTCCGCGCCGAGGGAATCGAGGTGCTGGAACACACCCGGGCCAGCCAGGTCGCGTATCAGGATGGCGAATTCGTGCTGAGCACCGCACAGGGCGTACTGCGCGCTGACCGGTTGCTGGTCGCCACCGGCCGCGCGCCGAACACCCGCACCCTCAACCTGGAAGCGGCCGGCGTCAAAGTCAATCCGCAGGGGGCCATCGTCATCGACCAGGGCATGCGCACGAGCAGCCCGGGCATCTTTGCGGCCGGCGACTGCACCGACCAGCCGCAGTTCGTCTATGTGGCGGCGGCGGCCGGCACCCGCGCGGCGATCAACATGACCGGCGGCGAAGCGGCGCTGGATCTGACCGCCATGCCGGCGGTGGTGTTCACCGATCCGCAGGTCGCCACCGTGGGCTTGAGCGAACAGG
Organism: Roseateles puraquae; assembly: GCF_002205845.1. Lineage (GTDB taxonomy): Bacteria > Pseudomonadota > Gammaproteobacteria > Burkholderiales > Burkholderiaceae_C > Pelomonas > Pelomonas puraquae. Next base: position 116,064 of record NZ_NISI01000014.1, read on the forward strand.
AAGCGCACCACGCCGGCATCGAGACCGACAGCCGTACCCTCACGCTCGACAACGTGCCGCGCGCGCTGACCAACTTCGACACGCGCGGCTTCATCAAGCTGGTGGTCGAGGAAGGCAGCCATCGGCTGATCGGCGTGCAGGCGGTCGCTCCGGAAGCGGGCGAACTGATCCAGACGGCGGCGCTCGCCATCCGGGCGCGTATGACGGCGCAAGAGCTGGCCGACCAGTTGTTCCCCTACCTGACGATGGTCGAAGGCTTGAAGCTCGCGGCGCAGACCTTCAGCAAGGACGTGAAGCAACTGTCCTGCTGCGCCGGGTAGCGGCAGAAAGGGCGGGAGGGATGGCCGTGAGCGACTACACGGTGTCGAAACTGGCCCAGGAGGCGGGCGTCAGCGTCAGCATTGCAGGCTGCCGGTGGTCGCAAGTTCGAGAATTCTCTGTAAGCTATCGGCTGGTCGTCTAGACGACTCCGTCTGACTCCCGCTCCCAGCGCCCGATACCGCCTTTGCAATGAGACTGACCCGAGCCCTGAACAAGCTGATCTGCCGCGTGCTGATCGGTGTCGTTCTGTTCGCGCAGTTCGCGGTGGCGAGCTATGCCTGCCCCAGCGGCATGGCTATGGGGGCAGGCGCGATGGACGCGGCCGACGCCGTCACAAGCAGCAGTCCTAGCGACCTGGACTATCAAACACCCAATCTGTGCGCGGAGCACTGCAAGATTGGGCATCAGTCCAGTGACACGGCCCCGGCACCTGTCGTCGCGTTACCCATGCTGGACCTGCTGTACGCACTTCCTCAACGTGACGATGTCGGTGCTGTAGCGCTGTCTGCTGCGGTGCCGGACCCGTTGCTGGCCGTGCCACCACCGCCGCACGCCATCCTCCACTGCGTCTTTCGCACTTGATCTCCTGATCTCTTAGAGGTGCTCGGCACACGCGCAAGCGTGCTCCCGGCGCCCGTTGAGCGCGCCTCTGCGTCGCCGCTGCGCGACCCGGCGCTGGTCCCTTGGGTCCATCAGGAGCCTTCATGTTTTCCCGTTTTCTACAAGCTGCGGCCGCGCTCGGCCTGGCAGCGCTCGCCTGGCCGTCGCAGGCCGAGCCCCTTTCGCTGCAGGACGCGGTGCGCCTGGCTGAGCAACGCTCGCGCCAATTGCCGGCGCAGGACGCCGCGGCCGACGCCGCACGCCAGATGGCCGTGTCCGCTGCGCAGCGCCCCGATCCCGTCCTGAAGGCCGGCATCGACAACCTCCCCGTCACGGGCGCCGATCGCTTCAGCGTGACACGCGACTTTATGACCCAGCGCACGGTGGGCGTGTCGCAGGAGCTGACCCGCTCGGACAAGCTGCGCCTGCGCGCCTCCCGCTTCGAGCGCGAGGCCGAAGCCGCCGAGGCCGGCCGGCAGCTCGCGCTGGCCAACCTGCAGCGCGACACCGCCAGCGCCTGGCTGGACCTCTACTACCAGCAGCAGATGCGCACCTTGCTGCGGCAGCAAAGGACCGAAGCGGCGCTGCCCGTCCAGGCCGCGGACGCGGCCTACCGCGGTGGGCGCGGTAGCCAGGCCGACGTGTTTGCCGCGCGCGCCGCCGCCGCGCAGATCGACGACAAGATCGCCGCTGCGGACCGCGAGGTAGCGAGCGCCAAGACCATGCTGACCCGCTGGACCGGCGTGGCGACCGACGAAATCCTGGACGCACTGCCAGCCCTCGATGCCGTCCGGCTGAACGAAGAGACGCTGGACCAGGACATTGCCCACCACCCCGAACTGGCGGTGCTGGTGAAACAAGAAGCCGCCGCGCAGGCGGATGCCGATGCCGCGCGGGCCAACAAGCGCCCGGACGTTAGCGTGGAGGTTTCGTACAGCCAGCGCGGCCCGGCCTACTCCAACATGGTCTCGGTCGGGGTCTCCATCCCGCTGCAGTGGGACCAAAAGAACCGCCAGGACCGCGAGCTCGGCGCCAAGCTGGCGGTGGTCGAGCAGCTGCGCGCTCAGCGAGAAGAGCAGACGCGCATGCACGTCGCCGAGGTGCGGACGCTGCTTCAGCAATGGCGCAGTGATCGTGAGCGCCTGGTCCGCTACGACGAGGAACTGCTGCCTCTGGCTGCCGATCGCACCCGTGCAGCGCTCGCTGCCTACAGCGGCGGCACAGCCTCGCTCAGCGCCGTGCTGGATGCTCGCCGCGGCGAGATCGACACCCGCATGGAGCGGCTGCGCCTGCAGATGAGCGCTGCGCGGCTCTGGGCCCAACTGAACTACCTGATCCCCGACGGCCCTGGCGGCGCGATGGAGCTTGCGAAATGAACAAGAAACCCCTCTGGATCGCCATGGGCGTCCTGTCCCTGGCGCTGGGCGGCTTTGGCATCTACCAGTTCGGCAAATCACAGAGCATGGCCAGCATGCCCGCGCCAGAGTCTGATTCCGCTGCGCCTACCGTCAGCGGCGCGCCAACCGGAACCCTCCCGCAAAGCGTCGCTGAAGGTGAAGACGCCACCCGTCGCCACGTCAAGTCCGGCTTGAAGGCCGGCGACGTCGACCCGGTCACGGGCCAGAAGATCCTGTACTACCACGACCCCATGGTGCCGGGGAACAAGTTCGACGCGCCGGCCAAGTCTCCATTCATGGACATGATGCTGGTGCCGGTCTACGCCGGCGGGGATGGCGACGCAGGCAAGGTGACGGTCAGCCCCCGGGTTCAGCAGAACCTGGGCGTGCGAACGGCCGAAGTCGTCGAGGGCACGCTATCGCCGCAGGTATCGAGCGTGGGCAGCATCGCCTTCAACGAGCGGGACCAGGTGATCGTGCAGGCACGGGCCACGGGCTACGTCGAGCGGCTGCTGGTGCGTGCCACGCTGGACCCGGTTCGCGCTGGCCAGCCGCTGGCCGAGTTGTACGTCCCCGACTGGATCGCGGCCCAGGAAGAGTTCCTGTCGGTACAGCGCATGCAGGGTACCGAGCTTGGCGCCCTGGTCGACGGCGCGCGCCAGCGCATGCGCCAGGTTGGCATGAGCGATGCGCTGATCCGCCAGGTCGAAGAGACCGGCAAGACCCTGCCGAAGTTCACGCTGACCGCGCCCATCGGCGGCGTGGTCGTCGAGCTGATGGCGCGTGAGGGCATGACCGTGTCGTCCGGTGCGACGCTGTTCCGCATCAACGGCCTGGGCACCGTGTGGGCCAATGCAGAGGTGCCAGAGAGCCAGGCCGCGCTGCTGCGCGCCGGCGCCAAGGTCCAGGCGCAATCCCCCGCCGTTCCCGGCTCGACCTTCAGCGGTCGCGTCCAGGCCATCCTGCCCGAGGTCAACCCAGCCACGCGCACCCTGAAAGCCCGCATGGAGCTGGGCAACCCGGGCGGGCGGCTGGTGCCTGGAATGTTCGTGTCCATGAACTTCATGGACACCCGCCCGGAGAAGGCGCTGCTCGTGCCGTCGGAGGCCGTCATCCAGACCGGCAAGCGCACCGTCGTCATGCTCGCCGAGGACAACGGGCACTTCCGCCCGGTCGAGGTTCGCGCCGGCATCGAGAGTGGCGGCCAAACGGAGATCAAGCAGGGCCTGCAAGCCGGCCAGCGCGTGGTCTCGTCGTCGCAGTTCCTGATCGACTCCGAGGCCAGCCTGCGTGGCCTAGAAGCCAGGCTCAACAACGCACCCGACAAGAAGGCCGAGGCCGAGAGGCCGCGCTTCGACGGCCAGGGCAAGGTCGTCGCCGTCGGCCGCGACACGCTCACCATCGCCCACGAAGCCGTCCCTGCGTTGAAGTGGAAGCCCATGACGATGGACTTCAAGCTGCCGCCCAAGGGCCTGCCGCGAGGAATGACGGAAGGCGACCGCATCAACTTCACCTTCACCATGCCCAAGGAGGGGCCGCCGGCGCTGATCTGGGTCACGCTGCAGACACCTGAACCCGCGACGACCGCCTCCGCCGCGGCAACCGCAGGGAGTCGCAAATGATCGCGCGCCTGATCCGCTGGTCGATCACCAACCGTTTCCTGGTGCTGCTGGCCACGTTCATGATCGCCGCGTGGGGCGTGTACTCGGTCAACCGGACACCGCTGGACGCGCTGCCGGACCTGAGCGACGTGCAGGTCATCATCCGCACGACCTATCCCGGCCAGGCGCCGCGCATCGTCGAGAACCAGATCACTTATCCACTCACGACGACCATGCTGTCGGTGCCGGGCGCGAAGACGGTCCGCGGCTATTCCTTCTTCGGCGACTCCTTCGTCTACGTGCTGTTCGAGGACGGCACGGACCTCTACTGGGCCCGCTCCCGGGTGCTGGAGTACCTGAACCAGGTGCAGTCCAAGCTGCCGCCCACGGCCAAGACGTCGCTGGGGCCGGACGCGACCGGCGTGGGCTGGATCTTCCAGTACGCCCTGGTGGACCACAACGGCACCCAGGACTCATCGCAGCTGCGCGCGTTGCAGGACTGGTTCCTGAAGTACGAGCTGAAGACCGTGCCCAACGTCGCAGAAGTGGCCACGATCGGCGGCATGGTGCGCCAATACCAGGTGCAGCTCGATCCCGACAAGCTCGCCGCCTACAAGATCCCGCACACCCGGGTCATCGAGGCCATCCAGAAGGCCAACCAGGAGGCTGGAGGCTCGGTGCTGGAACTGGGCGAGGCCGAGTACGTCGTGCGGGCCTCAGGCTACCTGCAGTCGCTCGACGACTTCCGCCAGATCCCGCTGATGACCACGCCCGCCGGCGTGTCGGTCAAGCTGGGCGACGTGGCTCGCATCCAGCTCGGCCCCGAGATGCGCCGCGGCATCGGCGAGATGGACGGTGTGGGCGAAGCCGTGGGCGGCGTCATCGTGATGCGCTCCGGCAAGAACGCGCTGGAGACCATCGCGGCCGTCAAGGACAAGCTGAAGGTGCTGCAGGCCAGCCTGCCGCGCGGCGTCGAGATCGTGCCGACCTACGACCGGTCCAGCCTTATCGAGCGGGCTGTGAGCAACCTGACCCACAAGCTGCTCGAGGAGTTCGCCGTCGTCGCGGTGGTGTGCTTCATCTTCCTGTTCCACCTGCGCTCGGCCTTCGTCGCCATCGTCTCGCTGCCCCTGGGCATCCTGTCGGCGTTCATCGTCATGCAATACCAGGGCGTAAACGCCAACATCATGTCGCTGGGGGGCATCGCCATCGCCATTGGCGCGATGGTGGACGCGGCGGTCGTCATGATCGAGAACGCGCACAAGCACCTGGAGCATTGGGCCCACGACCACCCAGGCGAAACCCTGCAGGGCGCCGAGCGATGGAAGGTCATCGGGGATTCGGCCGCCGAAGTGGGACCTGCCCTTTTCTTCTCGCTGCTGATCATCACGCTGAGCTTCATCCCGGTCTTCACGCTGGAAGCCCAGGAAGGCAGGTTGTTCTCACCGCTGGCCTTCACCAAGACCTATTCGATGGCCGCGGCGGCGGGCCTGTCCGTGACGCTGATCCCCGTGCTGATGGGCTACCTGATCCGTGGGCGCATCCCTGATGAGAAGACCAACCCGCTGAACCGCCTGCTGATCGCGCTGTACCGGCCGCTGCTCAATGCCGTGCTGAAGGCGCCCAAGCTGACGATCAGCGTGGCGGCCGTGCTGTTGGTGGCCAGCCTCTGGCCGTTTCAGCACATCGGCGGCGAGTTCATGCCGCGCCTGGACGAGGGGGATCTGCTCTACATGCCGTCGGCGCTGCCGGGCCTGTCCGCCGGCAAGGCGTCCGAGCTGCTGCAGCAGACGGACCGGCTGATCAAGACCGTTCCCGAGGTGGCCAGCGTCTACGGCAAGGCCGGCCGCGCCGAGTCGGCCACCGACCCCGCGCCGCTGGAGATGTTCGAAACGACGATCCAGTTCAAGCCTCGCGAGCAATGGCGACCCGGCCTGACAACCGACAAGCTCATTGAGGAGCTGGATCGCATCGTCAAGGTGCCGGGTCTGGCCAACATCTGGGTGCCGCCCATCCGCAACCGCATCGACATGCTGGCCACGGGCATCAAAAGCCCGGTGGGCGTGAAGGTGGCCGGCAGCGACCTGGCGACCATCGACCGGCTGACCGGCGAAGTCGAAAGGGTGCTGAAGGGCGTGCCGGGCGTGACCAGTGCGCTGGCCGAGCGGCTGACGGGCGGCCGCTACGTCGACGTGAGCATCCGGCGCGCCGATGCGGCTCGCTTCGGCATGAACATCGCCGACGTGCAGTCGCTGATCTCGTCGGCGGTCGGCGGCGAGAACGTCGGCGAGACGGTGGAAGGCCTGCAGCGCTTCCCGATCAGCGTGCGCTATCCGCGCGAGATCCGCGACTCGGTGGACAAGCTGCGCAGCCTGCCCATCGTGACCGACAGCGGCCAGCGGCTGGTGCTGCAGGACGTGGCCGACGTCCGCATCACCGATGGCCCGCCGATGCTGCGCAGCGAAAACGCGCGCCTGTCGGGCTGGGTCTACGTCGACCTGCGCGACCGCGACCTGCGCAGCGCCGTGCAGGACATGCAGGAGGCCGTTGCCCAGCAGGTCAAGCTGCCGCCCGGGTATTCGATCTCGTGGTCCGGCCAGTTCGAGTTCCTCGAGCGTGCCACAGCCAAGCTCAAGATCGTCGTGCCCTTCACGCTGTTGATCATCTTCGTGCTCCTGTACCTGACCTTCGGCAGCCTGGGCGAGGCGCTGCTCATCATGGCGACATTGCCCTTTGCGCTGGTCGGCGGCATCTGGCTGCTCTGGTTGCTGGGCTACAACCTGTCGATCGCCGGCGCCGTGGGCTTCATCGCACTGGCAGGGGTTGCCGCCGAGTTCGGCGTGATCATGCTGCTCTACCTGAAGAAGGCCTGGCAGGAACGGCTGGATGTCGGCAAGACCTCTGCCGAGGACCTGCTGGACGCCATTCGCGACGGCGCCGTCCTGCGCGTGCGGCCCAAGGCCATGACCGTGGCCGTCATCCTGGCTGGCCTGTTCCCCATCATGTGGGGCACGGGAACGGGCTCGGAGGTTATGCAGCGCATCGCCGGGCCCATGGTCGGCGGCATGATCACGGCGCCGTTGCTGTCGATGTTCGTTATCCCAGCGGCCTACTTGCTGATGCGCCGGCCGTGAGAAAGGGCAACCAAATGACATCCCGCAGCGTCGGCCGTCCGAGCTGAAGGTGGAAGGGGGAGGCCGGGCGCCAAGCGCCCGGCTCGCCGTGGACAACGCTTTGCGTTGCCCACCGTTGTAGAGAAATGGTTCAAGGAGCACAGCGATTGCGAGCACCGTGCTGCGTGCTCAACGTGCCGGAACGCGTGATCAACACTGCCGGAACACGCACCGGCACGACGGTTGGGGCTTTCGTCGGCGATAACTGGGGTATAGCGGCCGTGGCGCTGGCTGCGTTGTTTGGCCTGTCGCCACGCCGGAAGGCGCGGAGTATGTCGAGCATTTCTGCGGGCTGGAGGGCTATCAGTGTTTCAAGGCTCGCATCAATGCAGAAGTTGGCACCGACACCGAGCCGACAGCGAGCTAGCCGTTCGCCCAACCCCGCCGCCTCGGCGCCGCAGCCGCAGTGCTCGGCATGATCCTCTCGGCGTACTTTTCCACCGGGAAGTCGAAGGTGCCCCGGAAATTGATCCCCTCGACCGCCGTGGGCGCGATCCGCCGCAGGTGCTCGGTCGCGGGCTGCCCGCCGGCCTCCCGGATGCGGTCCAGTGCCGCCTGCATCTGCTCGGTGTTCCAGGCCATCACGATGTTGCTCATCAAGCTTAGGGCCGAGGACACGCCCGCCAGGGTCTCTTCGCGCTTGGCCAGGTCGCTGGGCACCTGACCGTCGTGGATCGCACGCTGCAGGGTGTGCATGGACTCGCCGCGGTTCAGGGCGTGCTGCACTTCGGACCGGAAGGCCGGGTTGATGAAGTAGTCGAGCAGGTAGATGGTCGTCAGCAGCTTGCCGATCTGCACGCCGGCGTCATAGGCTGGTTGCCCGCGGGCATCGCTGCCGTAGCGCTCCAGGGCGAGGACAGCCGAGCAATGGCCGGTGTAGATCGAGGCGGCGATGCGCACATGCTCGTCGTGGTGGGCCTCCATCTCCGCCTCGTCGAGGTCGCGGTCGACCACGCAGTCCAGGATTTCGGGCACGTCGAAGTCCACGGGCACATGCAGCCGCCGGCTCTTCAGGTCCGCCAGGCGTGGGCACAGGTCAAAGCGCAACAGCTTGGCGATCAGCATGCCGAAGTAGGTGAAGCCGTGGGTGTCCACCGCGAGCTGGGCGATGTCGTTCGTCGCCCGCTGGCGGACAACGCCTTCGATGGCCACGCCCACCTGGCGGCGGTTCAGCACCACCGGCTGGTCGTAGAAAAACCCCCAGCGGTCGTGCGCGTGGGTGTAGACGCCCATGGACGCCGTCCTGCGCCGCGGGTCGGCACGGGCCTGCCAGATGTTGCGCGGGATCTCCAGGCTCATCATGTCGGACGAGGCCAGGTCGGCGCGCCCCCAATGGCCGGCGATCTCGAACTGCTGCATGTACTGGAACACGGCGTCGGCGGAGGCGCGCAGCTGCCGTTCGCTGCACAGCCGCTTGGTCATTGAGCGCACCGCCTCCGCCGTCATGCCGGGGATCATGCGAGCCACCTCGGCCGCAGACATGGCCGTGCTGAGATTCATCGCCGATGCGTAGGCCAGCAGCAATTCATCGCGGCTGTTCGGCTCGCGGCCGAGGAGGTGCCAGCTGTAGCGCACCTTGCTATCGACGTGCAGCATCATGTCGGAGATCTGGCCCTCAGCATGCTGGGCGTGCAGCGCGCGGCGCAGCTCGGCGACGCGCTTGTCCTCGTCGCTGACCGGCTGATGCTCCAGGTGGATACCCTCGGTATCGACGCGCACACGGCCGTCCTGCACTGCCTTGGCGAACTCGTCCAGGCGTTCGCGCAACAGGGCCTTGTACTGGGCCAACTGCTCCTTGGGATCCTGGTGCGCCTTCAGGTGCCCGTAGTGGTGGTTGCGCTGAACCTGCCATTCGTCCTTGGGAATGAGCAGCGCGGCGTAGCCGCGGTATTTGAAGCTGTGGGCCAGGAACACCGAGCCGTTGCGCAGCGACAGGCGCAGCTTCAGCAAGGTCGCCCATTCGAAGGCCGCCAAGGCCCGCTTGCGGTCGGTGCCGTTGATGGCCGCCCGCCACCGGCTGCCCAGGTCGATGGAGGCTGACGGCGGCAACTCGGTGCCCTTGCTCGCGTAGATCTCGCGCAGCCGCTCCAGCGCCATGATGACCGGGTGCTCGCCGTCGGACTCCAGCGAAATGTCCAGCAACTGCTTCAGCATGGCCCGGGCCTGCCTGGGGTTGTCGACCAGCCATTCACGCCCCAGGGCGGCACGCGTCAACTTGGACTGCTTGAGCGCTTCGTCGGCCAGGGTCACGAGTTGCTCGCGCAGCTCGGCCTCTGTCAGCCCTTTGTTCGTGGCCCGGTCGCGCACGCCCTGGGCGAACTTGCGCAGCCGGCCTTGAGCCTCGTTGTACTGGGGCGCGGTTTCCTTGCCGGCCTTGTTCACCATCTTGCGGATCCAGCGCCGCAGCATCTCCAGCATCTGGTCTGACGCCGTGCACAGGGCATAGCGTAGGAAGCAGCCCACCTCGATGGTGCGCCGCACACCGGTGATGCGCGCGCTGATCGAGGGCGGGCGATTGCCGCGCCGCTGGCCGTAGAAGCGGGTCGCCGACTCGTTGATCTGGGCGGGCCACTGGCCGGCGACGCCCAGGGCCGTCAGGTATTCGATCTTCTCGAAGAAGTGACTGATCTGGACGGTCGACTGCTTGATCGGCGGCGACCAGAGCCAGGACTGGACTGGGGTGCCGTCACTGCGCGCCTCGGTCAGCACCTTGGCCCACTGGTCGAGGGTGGGCAGCGAATAGGTCTTGATCAGTTCGTCCCCGAGCTGCTGCTCCTGGTCGCGATGAGCCTGGCTGATCAGGCGTTTGAGTTCACGGTCGGCAATGAGCAGGATGCGATGCTCATAGAACCACTGCTTGAGTTCGCCGAGCAGGGACGACACGCCGGCCCGGCCTTGCAAGGTTTCGCGCAACCAGCGCACGACATAGCGGCGCTGGTGCTCGGTGAGGCGGCTGAAGCCGAGTTTTTCGTAGGCGGTCTGCTGATGGTCGGCCAGCGTGCGGGGGCGTTCGGCGTAGATCGAGGCGAGGCTGGCGATGTCGGGTGGGTCTTGCACGCCGATCTGATCGGCCAGATGCCGCCATAGCCGCTTCGGAACGTTGTCGACGGCGTCGAGCGTGATGCCGCTCATGCGGATGAAGCCGATCTGCAGGGCGACGGCCAGCTTGAAAAGGGGCTTCTGGCGCTGGCCGATGCAGGCCAGCTCGGAGCGGTTGAAGGTGAAGAATGTCGTGAGCTCGAAGTCTTCGAGCTTCGAAGGCAGCCGGCGCTGACCGAGGTATGGGATCCGCCAATGTTCCACGGGCTCGTTCCTCCACCCGAGATGGGGTCGAGCGGAGCATATCTGGCCGTAGGCGCCGGTCGCTCCCTGGGGCGACGACTCATGAGCGGGGCAAACCCTCGGAAGAGGGGGTCAGCAAGCCATTGATACAGAAGGAGAATTTCTCACCGTCGGGCGCAAACCCGCATGGATACTGGGGGTCGACTTCGTCCTAAATCGCACCGAAGTCAAAAGGACCCCTTGTTCCATCGAGATGGCCACCTGCATGAGGTCGGGGAAGCCGTCTTCGATGAGCTTCCAGTCGATGACGTCGGTGAACAGGCCGTCGATGTGGTCGTAGGTCGTGGACTTGTCAGGACGGTAGAAGTGCAAGTCCTTCCAGCCACGGATGCGCGGCATCAGCGTGATGCCGGAGAGGTAGGTGTAGGCGAACACGGTCTCCGACTGGCCATGGGTGTCCGAATACACGGTGTCGGGCTCGACGCTGAGACCTGTTTTGAGCAGAGCCTCGATGACGTAGATCGCCTCCAACATGCCTGGCGGGATGAAGTGGCGAAAGTAGGCGATGTAGTTGTCGGCCACGTGCCGGTAGGCGACTGCGCCCATCTTGCGATAGCGGAAATGCATGCCCGCGAGCAGGTTTTGATCGAAGAAGTCGTACTGCGTGCCGTCGGCAGCCACCTTTTTGCCGTCGCCCCAGACCTTGGGCAGCTCCAGCCGCAGGTAGAGCTCGGCCAGATCGCGACATGCCGCGTCGAGCTGGTCCAGGCTCATGTGGCGGCGGCTGGTGTAGGACAGCTGGTGCGGCGTCACACCGTTGGAGAGATGCCGGGCCGCCTGGTTCGGACCCAGGTTGCAGCCGAGCGCGAAGGTCGTGAGGAGATAGCGCTCGCGAGCGTTGCGGATCTTTGGTTCGTCCCCGCTGAGCGGCCCGAAGTGGCGGGTGAACCCGGTCCAGTGCTCGATGTTCGCGAGGATGTCCAGGATGTTGCGCGAAGGGACGCGGCTTTCGAGGGCGGCCTGAAGCGCGATCGCCGAGGCCGGCACTTCCTTGGCCGTCGTGCGCTTGACCGAGATGCCGCCGCGGTTGTCGATGACGACATCGCCGGCGTGCTTGGGAAACTCCGCGTCGAGCTTGCATGCCGTCTCCCGCAGCATGTTCTTCAGGTTCTCGACGAAGGCCTTGGCGGTGGTGGGAAGGCCAACCCGCTCGCAGTACTTCGGCAGCAGTTCCTTGCAGTCCTTCCACGGCAGCAACTGCTTGCGGTAGTCGGCGAAGGACTCGGAGCCGTCGACGCAGACGCCACCAGAGCGGAGCTCGGTGGCCAGATGGCTGAAGACGCAGACCTCGAGGTTGCGGCGGTTTGTCGGGTGGCCCTGACCACTGGACCGGCGAATGAGCTTGTGCCACCGCTCCGACGCGAAGGAGAGGTCGACCTCGTCCTCGATCCATTCGGCCTTGCGTGACTCGTTGGCCAGCACGATGACCAGCGCGTTCAGGAGGCTCTTGTCCTTGCCAGGGATCTCGAACTTCAACGCCAAGGCCATGCGGAACATGACCGAGCGGTGGCTAGAGAAGGGCTTCCAGACGAGGGGCAGGTGATTGCTGCCGCTCCACACCCTGATCGCTGCACAGCTCTCACGCAGCGGGTCGAGATCTCCCTTCGGGGCCAGCAGCTCGCGCACCGCGGCGCCGGTCTCGGCGTCGTCGAGCTTTTCGGCGAGGATCTCAAGAACGTCGTCCAGCGTGGCGACCAGCTCCTCGCTCAAGTTGCGCTGGCGCTTTTGGATGTCCTGCAGCTTCTCCCGGGCCATCTTGTGCATGGTGCTGATGCGCCGGCAGAACATCTCCGCGATGTCGTCGCGCGCCCGCACTTGCATTTGGTGGATCAGGGCCAGGATGTAGGCGTGCCGCTTGGCAGGCCTGAAGTCCTTCATGTCGCCGGCGTCCATCGCTGCGGCGACGTCGCCCATGTACTTGAGCTTGGTGGCGGCAATGCCGGCCAGCGGTGCTTTGCAATCGGGCAGGCCCTCGAGCCAGTGCAACTGTTCGATGAGGTCGTCAAGGTGCTTGCGCGATGACCGCTTGGCAGAACGCTTGAGCTGGTTGTAGCGGGTCTGGCGCGACGGCAGCTCGCCATGCAGCAAGTTATCCAGCCAGGCGCGCTGCTCGCCATTGAGCTTCTGGGCGATGGCCACGTGAAGGTCGGCCTCCGCCGCGGCGTGGATCGCTTCGGCAATGTCGTCAAGCGTGCGGAAGGCGGGCAGCTCCCAGCCCAGTCGGACCATCTCGTTGACGACGATGTTGATGAGGTCGATGCGGGTATTGACGAGGTTGGCTGCGTCCCGGGCGGTCTTGAGGATCAGGTCCCGGCCGGCTTTCTCGTCGTAGGCCTTCACGCCCAGCATCTCCCGGATCTTCCGGTGATGGCGGTACATGGTGTGGGTCAGCTCGCCGCCGTAGTCAAGCGCCTGGGTGGGACTCAGACCGAGGGAAGCGCTGACGTGTTCGACGATCTCCGGGGGGATCTCCGCGAGGGGCGGGAAGTGATGCAGGTGCTGAAAACACTTCAGCAAGGTCGCCAGACCGATCCTGAGCGCGGCGCCGCGTGAGGTGCCGTTGACCCATTCCACCTCGTCAGCAGTGGGCGTGAAGGACTGCTGGAGATCTTTGAGCGTGATGACCCTGGGCAGTCGCGGATACGCGGTCCGTTCGATCGACGACATTGCGTCTCCTATATGAAAGGAGCGCGGATTCTTGAAGCTGTATGTGTCAAGCGCCTTACGCGGACACCTTGAGCCGTTATGACGATGACGTCTATCTGTCGCGTTCTATATGCGCTCAGCGCTTATGACAGAAAACTGGCCTTATCCCGGCATGCCCCCAGTCGGTGCGCGATCTGCCCGGCCTTGCCGGCCGCCTTCTCCGCCTCCAGCGCGTTGACCAGTTCCACCGTTGACTGGAAGCGCACCCGTTTGCCATGCCGCTGGATGGCCTCGATGCCCAACGCCGTGGCCAGGTGCGTCTTGCCGGTGCCCGGCCCGCCGATCAGCACCACGTTGTGTGCGGCCTCGGTGAACTGCGTCGTGTGCAGCTTGCGCACCAGGGCCTCATCGACCGCGCTGGCCTCGAAGTCGAAGCTCACCAGGTCCCGGTGCGCCGGGAAGCGCGCGGCCGTCATCTGGTACGCGATGGAGCGCACGTTGCGCTCGGCGCCCTCGGCGTCCAGCAGTTGTTCGATCAGCTGCTCAGGTTCCAGCGCCGCGTGGCGGCAATGCGCCACCAGCTCGGGCCAGTTGGACGCCATGCCGTGCAGCTTGAGTGCCTTCAGCCGCGTGACGATCTCAGTACTCATGAGCGTGCCTCCTGTGGGTTGCGTAGCGCGTCATAGCGCTGCACGTCGGCGCGGGGTTCCTCCTTCAGCGCCGGTGTGGGTTGGGCCAGTTCACGGATGGCCGTGGTGCCGTCCTTCAAGCGCGCCAGCACGTTGAGCACATGCTCGGCGCTGGGCCGTCCTGCTTCCAGCGCAATCTCTGCGGCCACCAGCACCGCCTCCAGGCCATGCACCGGCACGGCCGCCAGCACCTGCGCCATGACGCGGTCGCCGCCCGCGTGGCGCAGCAGATGGCGCTGCAGCGTCTGCAGCACCTCAGGCATGACCTTGAAGGGCGCGCCGTTGCGCAGCGCCCCGGGCTTGGTCTGCACCAGCGGGATGTAGTGCTGCCAGTCGTAGAAGGTCAGGTCGCGCTCGAAGCTGCGGGTGTGCCGCGCCACCTCGACGCCGTCCGCCACCAGCACCAAGGTGTCGGGGTAGGCGTGCAGGCTGAGCACGGCGTTCACATGCCGCGTCGGCACGCTGTAGCGGTTGCGCTGGAAGTGCACCAGCGCCGTGGCGGACACGCGCACGGGTTGCTCAACGTAGCCGTCGAAGGGCTTCGGGCACGGCATCAGCCGCGCCTGTTCGTCTTGCAGCACGTCGGCCACAGTCAGCGCTGGCCATTCGGGGTGCGCGCTCTCGGCCCAGCAAGCACGGCAGCGCTCAGCGAGCCAGGCGTTGAGCGTGGCCAGGTCCGGCCAGCGTCGCTCGCTGGCTTCGCGCCAGACCTGGCGTCGCCGGTCCTGCACGTTCTTCTCAACGATGCCCTTCTCCCAGCCCGAGGCCGGGTTGCAGAACTCGGGCTCGAGCAGGTAGTGCGAGCACATGGCCTGGAAGCGCGCGTTGACCGAGCGCTGCTTGCCGACGCCGACCTTGTCGACGGCGGTCTTCATGTTGTCGTACACGCCTCGACGCGGCACACCGCCTAGCGCCTGGAAGGCGCGTGCGTGGGCGTCGAACAGCATCTCGTGGCTCTGCGTCGGGTAGGCCGTGAGCCAGAAGGCGCGGCTGCTGGCGAGCTTGGTGTGCGCGACCTCCAGCCGTCGGCGCAGGCCGCCCACGAAGACGTACTCGCAGCTCCAGTCGAACTGGAAGGCGTCGCCGAGCTCGAAGCTCATCGGCACGAAGGCGGCACGCCGCGGAGCTGCGTCCTGCTCGGCACGCCAGCCTCGCACCCAGCGGGTCACGCGGGCATAGCTGCCGGCGTAGCCCAGGGCGCGTATCTGCTCAAACAGCATCTTGACCGTGCGCCGGTCGCGCACCGGCCGGTGCTGGTCGGCCTTGAGCGCCGACGCCAGATGCTCAGCCCAGGCATCCACCGCGCTGGCGGTCTCTCGCTTGGGGTACTTGGGTTCGGTCACGCCCTCCTGGCGCAACCACTGACGAACAGTGTTCCGGGACAACCCGGTTCGCCGACTCACCTCGCGGATGGACAGTCCATCTCGCAGGTGCATTCGTCTGATCTTGGCCAACATGCCCACGCTGATCACTCCTGCTTCCCCTGCTCGTTCCTTGAGCAGGTCAGTGTGTTTGCGTGGGTCAGTTTTGCGCGAGCATCACCCCGCTACGTGGGGATGCGGACGATTTCTTGGACTACCTGGAGGTAGTTCATGTACTCATACGAGGACCGGCTTCGAGCCGTGCAGCTGTACATCAAGCTGGGCAGGCGCATCGGCTTGACCATCAGGCAGCTGGGATATCCGACGAAGAATGCACTCAAGACCTGGTACCGCGAGTACGAGCAGAGCCACGAGCTGCGCGCCGGCTACACGCGGCCGGCGCGGTTTTCTCAGGAGCAGAAGGTGCGGGCTGTCGAGCACTACCTTGAGCACGGCCGGTGCATCGCTGCGACGATCAAGTCACTGGGCTATCCGTGCAGATCACTGCTGTCGGCCTGGCTCCAAGAGCTGCATCCGCGGCCCACGCGCGTGGTCGGTCGATCGCAGGAGCTGGCGCCTGAAGCCAAGCACTCTGCCGTGATCGCCTTCTGCACACGCCCGGCCAGCGCGCAGGCCGTGGCCGATGAGGTCGGCGTGTCTCGGGGCTCGCTGTACAAGTGGAAGAATCAACTGCTCGGCCACGACGCACCCGCATCCATGAAGCGCAAGCAAGGCGCCCCTGCAAGCTCAGATCGAGCCGACCTGGAACAGCAGCTCGAGACGCTGCGCCAAGACATCCGCCGGCTGCAGCTCGAGAAGGACCTGCTGAAGAAGGCGAATGAACTCTTAAAAAACGGCCATCGTGGCGCGGCCCCGTCCCAGTGGACAGAAACACCGGGCTACCTACACTGACCAAGTCGGACTGTGGCCGTCAGCTTTTTGGAGGCTTTCGTCCCCGTCAAAAAACGTGGCCCCTGGGGATCTTGCGGACCCAGCTGTGGTGGCGCCTTGTGCGACCCCGTTTAGGAAAGTGATTGATCCGCTCCCCTGTCCGGCGCTTTGCCTACAGGAGGTTGCCATGTCCAAGGTTGGAAAGGCGCTCGGTCTGCCGATCGTCAATGCCAGAGCCGCCGGTATCGACATCGGTGCACGCATTCAGGTCGCGGCTGTACCGCCCGAACTGAGCGACGATCCGGTGCGAACGTTCGGGAGTTTCACCGCCGACATCGAGGCAATGGCCAACTGGCTTGTCTCAGCCGGCATCACGACTGTGGCGATGGAGTCCACCGGTGTGTACTGGGTTCCGGTCTACGAGATCCTTGAAGAGCATGGCTTGGACGTTGTGCTCGCCAACGCCCGTGACTGCAAGGCTGTTCCGGGGCGCAAGAGCGATGTCAACGATGCGCAGTGGTTGCAACGCCTGCACGCCTGCGGACTGCTGCGGCCAAGCTTCCATCCGAGCCCGGAAATCGCGGCGTTGCGCGCCTACATGCGGATCCGGGACCGCCATCTCGAGTACGCAGCAGCGCACATGCAGCACATGCAGAAGGCACTGACGCTGATGAACCTCCAACTGCACCACGTGCTCAGCGATATCAGCGGCGTCACCGGACTGAAGATCATCCGGGCCATCGTGGCGGGCGAACGGGATCCCGACGTTCTAGCATCCATGCGAGATGTTCGCTGCCGTGAGAGCCTGCAGACCATTCGGTCTGCGCTGGTGGGCAATTACCAGCCCGAGCATGTGTTCGCGCTGTCTCAAGCGCTTGCGCTGTTTGATTCCTACCAGGATCGCATCGCTGACTGCGATCGGCAGATCGAGAACGCGTTGCGCCAGCTGAACGTCGGTCGGCCTGAGCCAGAGGCGAAGCTGCCGGCACCGCGTACCAAGACCAAGCAGGTCAACGCCCCAAAATTCGATGTGCGGGCCATGCTGTACCAACTGACCGGGACCGACCTGACCGCTATCCATGGCCTCGGACCCAGCATCTCGCTGTCACTGGTTGCCGAGTGCGGTACCGACCTCAGCAAGTGGCCCACCGAGAAGCACTTCACCTCATGGCTGTGTCTGTCGCCGGGATGCAAAATCAGCGGGGGCAAGGTGCTCTCCGCCCGTACCCGCAAGAGCTCCAGCCGCCTCGCGTCGCAGTTGCGCTTGGTGGCCGTCAACGTCGGCCGCACCGAGACGGCCCTCGGCGCGTTCTACCGTCGCCTGGCTGCCAGGATCGGCAAGGCCAAGGCCGTGACCGCCACGGCGCGCAAGCTCGCCATCCTCTTCTACCGCGCGATGCGCTTCGGCATGCAGTACCAGGACCCTGGAGCTGACCAATACGAGCAACGGTACCGTGAGCGCGTCGTCAAGCAACTCGAGCGACGCGCTGCGCGCTTCGGCTTCGCGCTGCAACCAGTCCAGGAAGGTGTTTCTTAGGAAAGAGCTGGGCATCGATCAGCAGCCCCTGACGAACCGGGAGAAGACGCTGCTGGTTGATGCCCTGAGGTCGACCTATACGGTGACGGAACTGCTCTGCGAGTTGAACCTGCCGCGCAGTTCCTACTTCTACCATCGCGCCCGGCTCGGGTTGGCAGACAAGTACGCTGACGTGCGCCAGGCCATGACCAACATCTTCGAGCGCAACTACCGCTGCTACGGCTACCGGCGCCTCCACGCATCGTTGAGTGATCAGTGCGTCAACGTCTCGGAGAAGGTCGTGCGCCGTCTGATGAAGCAGGAGTGCTTGGTCGTCGCGACCAGCAGACGCCGTCGGTACGGCTCCTACATGGGCGAGATCAGTCCAGCGCCCGACAACGTGTTGAACCGAGATTTCAGCGCCGATGCGCCCAACGAGAAGTGGCTCACTGACATCTCGGAGTTCCAGATCCCGGCTGGCAAGGTGTACCTGTCGCCCATGATCGATTGCTTCGACGGCATGGTC
>NZ_NISI01000015.1 GCF_002205845.1 Roseateles puraquae
TGACCAATACGAGCAACGGTACCGTGAGCGCGTCGTCAAGCAACTCGAGCGACGCGCTGCGCGCTTCGGCTTCGCGCTGCAACCAGTCCAGGAAGGTGTTTCTTAGGAAAGAGCTGGGCATCGATCAGCAGCCCCTGACGAACCGGGAGAAGACGCTGCTGGTTGATGCCCTGAGGTCGACCTACACGGTGACGGAACTGCTGGTCGAATTGAACCTGCCGCGCAGTTCCTACTTCTACCATCGCGCCCGGCTCGGGGTGGCCGACAAGTACGCCGACGTGCGCCAGGCCATGACCAACATCTTCGAGCGCAACTACCGCTGCTACGGCTACCGGCGGCTCCACGCATCGCTGAGCGATCAGTGCGTCAACGTCTCCGAGAAGGTGGTGCGCCGTCTGATGAAGCAGGAGTGCTTGGTCGCCGCGACGAGCAAACGCCGTCGTTACGGCTCCTACATGGGGGAGATCAGTCCAGCCCCCGACAACGTGCTGAACCGAGATTTCAGCGCCGATGCACCCAACGAGAAGTGGCTCACTGACATCTCGGAGTTCCAGATCCCGGCTGGCAAGGTGTACCTGTCGCCCATGATCGATTGCTTCGACGGCATGGTCGTGAGCTGGTCGATCGGCACCCGGCCCAACGCCGAACTGGTCAACACGATGCTGGACGCTGCCATCGACAAGGTAGCAGCCAGCGGCGAGCGGCCCGTGGTGCATTCAGATCGTGGCGGCCACTATCGGTGGCCAGGTTGGCTGGCTCGAATCGCCGATGCCAAGCTGGTCCGCTCAATGTCACGCAAGGGCTGCTCGCCGGACAACGCGGCGTGCGAGGGCTTCTTTGGTCGGCTCAAGATCGAGATGTTCTTTGCCCGCGACTGGCTATCAACGAGCATCGAGGAGTTCGTGGCGGCGCTGGATGCCTACATCCGCTGGTACAACGAGGTTCGGATCAAGAGCTCACTGGGCTTTCGCAGTCCCGCCCAGCATCGTCGGCGCCTGGGCATCGCCGCATAACCAGTCCAAGTTTTTGTCCGCATCCCC
>NZ_NISI01000016.1 GCF_002205845.1 Roseateles puraquae
AGGCGAGATTTTGATCTGCTTTCGCAGTGTCGTCAAGTACTTTTTGAAAATTTCTTTCAGACAGCGTCTTCAAGATCTTCAAGCACCCAACGAACTCTCCAGCCCGCCCCAAACCTTTCGGCTTGGCCACCAACCTCAACTCACCGCGCTACCGTTTCCGGTTTGCGCTGCGCTTTGTGATCAGCGAAGCCCACGACTGTAGCACAGCTTTTTTCGAGAGGGCAAGAGATTTGCAGAAATCTCTTTGAAGGCAGCACACGTACCGCCCTCACCACTCTCTATAGAGGCATCGCGCGCTCGCCGTCGCCTCACTACTGATAGAGAGTGGCCCAGGGGCAGCCCACCGTGAGCGATTGTCTCAGCCCTCCTCCTGGAAAGCCTCTTCCCGCTTGCTCTTGATGGACGGCAGCATCACCACCACGATCATCAACGCCGCCGCGATGAGCAGGCCGGCGGACAGTGGCCGCGTCAGGAAGGTGCTCCAGTCGCCCCGAGCCAACAGCAGTGCCCGTCGCAGGTTCTCTTCCATCATCGGGCCGAGGATGAAGCCGAGCAGCAGCGGCGCCGGTTCGCAACTGAGTTTGTAGAACGCATAACCCAGCAGCGCGAAGCCGGCCGTGAGGTAGACGTCGAAGCTGTTGTTGTTGAGCGAGTAGGTGCCAATGCAGCAGAACACCACGATGGCCGGGAACAAGAAGCGGTAGGGCACCGTGAGCAGCTTGATCCAGATGCCGATCAGCGGCAGGTTCAGCACGATCAACATCAGGTTGCCGATCCACATGGATGCGATCAGGCCCCAGAACAGCTCCGGGTTGCTCGTCATGACCTGCGGGCCCGGCTGAATGCCCTTGATCGTCATCGCGCCGACCATCAGCGCCATCACCGCATTGGGCGGGATGCCCAGTGTCAGCATCGGGATGAAGGACGTCTGTGCGCCCGCGTTGTTGGCGCTTTCAGGCCCGGCCACGCCCTGGATGGCGCCCTTGCCGAATGGCACACGCGGATTGCGCGCCACCTTCTTCTCGAGCGTGTAGGACGCAAAGGACGCCAGCAGCGCACCGCCGCCCGGCAGCACACCCAGGATGGAGCCTAGCGCCGTGCCGCGCAGCACGGACGGCCAGGCTTCCTTGAAGTCCTCGCGTGTTGGCCACAGGCCCTTCACTTCCTTGGTGAAGACCTCGCGCTGCTCTTCCGGCTGGCCCAGGTTGGCGATGATCTCGCCGAAACCGAAGACGCCCATCGCGATCACGACGAAGCCGATACCGTCCGTCAGCTCCGGAATGTCAAAGGAGAAGCGCGCGGTGCCGGTGATCACGTCCGTGTTGATCTGGCCCAGCAGCAGCCCAAGCACGATCATCGCGATCGCCTTGATCAGCGAGCCCGACGCCAGCACGACGGCGCCCACCAAACCCAACACCATCAGCGAGAAGTATTCGGCCGAGCCGAACTTGAAGGCCAGCTCAGTCAGCGGTGGCGCAAAGGCCGCGATGATGATGGTGCCCACACAGCCCGCGAAGAAGCTGCCAAGGCCTGCCGCGGCCAGTGCCGCACCCGCCCGCCCGCGCCGTGCCATCTGGTAGCCGTCGATGGCGGTGACCACCGAGCTGGACTCACCCGGCACGTTGATCAAGATGGCCGTCGTCGAGCCCCCGTATTGCGCGCCGTAATAGATGCCGGCCAGCATGATGAGTGCCGGTGTGGCATCCAGCGTATAGATGGACGGCAGCAGCATGGCGATCGTCGCCACGGGGCCGAGGCCAGGCAGGACGCCGATGAGCGTGCCCAGGATCGCGCCGAAAAAGGCATACGCCAGGTTCTGCAGCGACAGGGCCGTCTGGAAACCGAGGCCGAGGTTGTTCAACAGATCCATGATGCGCCTCAGCCGTTGATGAACACGGGCCAGACCGGAATGGTCAGCTTCAGCCCCAGGATGAACAGCGCCCAGCTGCCAGCCGTCAGCACCACGGAGCTGATCAGCACGTCACGCCAATGGAACTCCTTGCTGGCCAAGGCCGACAGCGTGATGAGCAGCGGCAGCGTCACGATCAAGCCCAGCCGCGGCAGCGCCAGCCCGAACACTGCGACCGCGGCCACGATGATCAGCAGGGGCCGCCATGCGATGTCGCCAATCGGATCACCACCTTCGGACTCCAGCGTGAGCGCCTTGAACAGCACCAGCGCACCCAGCAGGGCGAGCAGGATGCCAAGACCGAAAGGGAAGTAGCCGGGCCCGGGCCGCGCGGAGGTGCCGAAGGAGTACTCGGTGGCCCCCCAGGCGAACGCCACGCCCACCACGAGAAACAGCAGCCCGGACACAAAGTCCCGCTGGCTTTTGATCTTCATTGCTTGTCGCCTCCAGGGCGGGCCCCATGGCCCGCTCGATTGGCGGCGATTCTGGCAGTGGGCCCAAGTCCCCCCGCCTGTGGATTACACGTAAGCCCCAGCAAGCCTGTCGTCAGCTTGCGTTCAGCCTTCCCAGGCGGGCGTACTGCGCAGCACTTCCTCCACGGTCGTCGCCCCCTCGGCGATCTTCATCGCGCCAGCCAAGCGCAGGGGGCGCAGGCCTTCCTGCACCGCATGACGTCGCAACAGGGGAAGGTCGCCCAAGGATGACTTGACGTTCTCGCTCACGGTCAGCAGCTCATACAAGCCAGCCCGACCGCGGAAGCCGGTGTTGCGGCACTCCAGGCAACCCACCGGCTTGTAGGGCTTGACCCCGCCGCCGATGCGCCAGTGCTTCACCAGGTCGTTCAGGCTCTCGCGCGTCACCAGCGGGTCGGGCTGCTTGCAGTGCGGGCAGAGCGTGCGCACCAGGCGCTGGGCCAGCACGCCGATGACGGTCGCGCTGATCAAGTAGGAGGGCACGCCCAGGTCCATCAAGCGCGTGATGGCAGACACCGAGTCATTGGTGTGCAGGGTGCTGAACACCAGGTGACCCGTCAGCGCCGCCTGGATGGCCATCTCGGCCGTCTCCAGGTCGCGGATTTCGCCGACCATGATGATGTCCGGGTCCTGGCGCATCAGCGCGCGCAGTCCCTCGGCGAAACCGAAGTCCAGCACGTTCTGCACCTGGGTCTGGTTGAAGGCCGGCTCGATCATCTCGATCGGGTCTTCAATCGTGCAGACATTGACCTCATCCGTCGCCAGCCGCTTCAGCGTGGAATAAAGCGTCGTGGTCTTGCCGCTGCCGGTCGGGCCGGTCACGAGGATGATGCCGTGCGGCTGTTTGACCAGGGACTCCCAGCGGTCGGAGTCATGCTGGCCAAAGCCCAGCGAAGCCAGGTCCTTGACCGCGGTGTCGGGGTCGAAGATGCGCATCACCATCTTCTCGCCGAAGGCCGTGGGCAGCGTGGACAAGCGCATTTCCACTTCGTCGCCCGCAGGGTTGCGCGTCTTGATGCGGCCATCCAGCGGCCGGCGCTTCTCGACCACATCCATGCGGCCCAGCAGCTTGATGCGCGACGTCATGGCCGCCATCACCGTCGGCGGCAGCTGGTAGACCGTGTGCAACACACCGTCGATCCGGAAGCGGATGACGCCCATCTCGCGGCGCGGCTCCAGGTGAATGTCGGAGGCTCGCTGGTCGAAGGCGTATTGCCACAGCCAGTCGACCACCTGCACCACGCCCTGGTCGTTGGCGTCGAGCTGCTTGTTGTTGCGGCCGAGCTCCACCAACTGCTCGAAGCTCGCCACCTGGCTCTGCTCACCTGCCTTCGCCGCAGCGCGCACGGAGCGGGCGAGCGTGAAGAACTCGGTCGTGTAGCGCGCGATGTCCAGCGGGTTGGCCACCACCATCTTGATCGGCTTGCGCACATGCGATTCGATCTGCGCGACCCAGCTGGTGTCGAAGGGCTCCGAGGTCGCGATCGTCACGTCGTTCACGCCGAACTGCACCGGCAGGCAGCGCTTCGCCTCGGCATAGCCGATGGACATCACGTCACCCACGCGGCCCACATCGACCTTCAGCGGGTCGATGCGCAGATAAGGCAGTCGCGCGCGCACGGCCAGCCATTCACTGAGTGCATCCACGTCCAGCGGCTTGCCGGTGGACAGGCGAACGAGGCTCGCATGGCCCAGTCGCACCAGCGGATGCAGGGCACTGTCACCCGCCGCGAAGCGCTGCTCGGTGCGCTGCACCTGGCCTTCGTCGATCAGGCCGTCTTCCAGCAGCCAGTGCAGCAGGGCACGCCATTCCAGACGGCCATCGGTCTTGGCGGCAGGGGCCGCGGGCTTGGACTTGGAGGTGGACATCGCGCAGCTCGGGTCAGATGGCGGTGAGTATGCTCATCGGCAGTGGGCGCACCAGACGCAGCCACTTGCGGGCCGGTAACTTGACACGCGATTCGATGGTAGCCGCGCGCTGCTCCAGCACCTCGCGGTGCGGCACCTGCACACCGCGGCCGGCCACCACCACCGTGTTGCCTTCCTTGGTGGGCGCCAAGCTCCAGACCTGATCGGACCCGAAGGCCCGCGCAATGCGCAGCGCGCTGCGAGCAAAGCTGGCGCTGCGCCCGAACAGGTTCACCGTCATCAGGCCGCCGTCGGCCAGCACACCGCGGCAGGCGCGGTAAAAGTCTTCGTCGTCGAGCACCGGCGCCGCCGCGTCATGGTCGTAGAGGTCGACGTTGAGCACATCGACGGTCTGCAGGTGCGCGTCGTCCGTCACCCAGGCAGCCGCATCGGCATTGACCACGGTCAGGCGCGTATCGTTGGCAGGCAGGCGGAACCACTGGCGGCAGGCGGCGATCACCTCCGGGTTGATCTCCACCGCCGTCGTGCGCATCTTGAGCTGCCCGTGGCAAAAGCGTGTCAGCGCTGCCGCACCCAGGCCGAGCTGCACTGCATGGCCCTCGGCCAGCGCGTTCGGGTCCCGCCACAGCATCCAGGCGCACATGCGCTGGATGTACTCCAGCTCCAGCTGATCGGGCTTGCGGATGCGCATCGCGCCCTGCACCCAGATGGAATCCAGGTGCAGGAAGCGAACGCCGTCGAATTCGCTCAGCGTCGCCGGTCCCCAGGTCTGTTTCTTCGCGGTCATGCGTGCATCCTAGAGGCAGGCGGACAGGTAAGGCGCCAGTGCGGTGCGCCATGCCTCGATCTTGTCGGCCTGGCTGAGGCCGGCATGCGCCGGACTGGTCGAAGGCAGCTGCAGCACGGGCAGCCCGACCTCACCGAGCGCGGCCACCGTCTGGCGATACGCCAGCGCCCCATTGCAGGCGATGGCCCGCAAGGCCGGCAGCTGCGCCACGAGCGCCGCCACGTCGCTGGGCACGGCGGCCTGGATGGCGGTGTCGAGGCTGCCTTCGCGGTGACAGGCGGCCACGGCGTCCCACAGCGCGATGTGGTGATGCTTCAGCGTGGCCAGCCGGTCCGCATACGCCAGCGCCGGCAAGCCAGGCTCGCCGGTGAGCGCCGCCATCACCGGCCAGAAGGCATTGCGCGGATGCGCGTAGTACTGGGCCGCCTGCAGCGAGGCGGCGCCCGGGAAACTGCCCAGCACCAGCAGCCGAGCGCCGGCGTCGAACACCGGCGCCAGGCCCACGAGCTGCTGCTGCACCTCGGGCTCAGGGGGATTGGCAGCCGGGCGGGCAGGCTGAGAGGATGCGCGTGTCTTCACGGGAGGAACATCATGCTGAACACCGAAGCGATCTGGCAGTTTCTCAGCACCCAGGGGGTGGATTTCGGGCTCAAGGTGCTCGCCGCGATTGCGGCCTGGGTGGTGGGGCGCTGGCTGATCAGCCTGGCCCTGCGCGTGTTCTCTGCGGCGTTGGACCGGGGCCGGCGCATCGATTCCACGCTCGCCACCTATTTGCGCTCCATCCTGAGCGTGCTGCTCAACCTGGTGCTGATCCTGGCGATCCTCGACATCTTCGGCGTCAAGACCACCTCCTTCGCCGCGTTGCTGGCCGGCGCGGGCCTGGCCATCGGCACGGCATGGGGCGGCCTGCTGACGCATTTCGCGGCGGGCGTGTTCATGCAGGTGCTGCGGCCCTTCAAGGTGGGTGATTTCGTGCAGGCCGGCGGCGTGACCGGCACCGTGACCGAGATCGGGCTCTTCGGCACCTCCATCACCACACCGGACAACGTGCACACCCTGGTGGGCAACAACACCATCTTCAGCGGCTCCATCCAGAACTACTCCGCCCTGCCCCACCGCCGCGTGGACTGCACCGCCAAGGTCGCCAACAGTGTGGACCCGCACGAGGCCATCGAGAAGCTGCGCCCGGTCATCGCCGACATTCAAAACGTGCTCAAGACCCCGGCCCCCGACATCGAGATCCTGCAGTTCACGCCCGAAGGCCCGCTGCTCTGCGTGCGGCCCTACTGCCATACCGATCACTACTGGCAGGTCTACTTTGACGTGCACAAGGCCATCGTCACCACCTTCGGCGCCGCTGGCTACCCGGTGCCCGAAACGCCCATCGCCCCCCGCAACCGCTGAGACGATATGGCCGACCTCACCGCCCGC
This sequence comes from Roseateles puraquae, assembly GCF_002205845.1. Classification (GTDB taxonomy): domain Bacteria; phylum Pseudomonadota; class Gammaproteobacteria; order Burkholderiales; family Burkholderiaceae_C; genus Pelomonas; species Pelomonas puraquae. Next base: position 6,470 of record NZ_NISI01000016.1, read on the forward strand.
ATCGCGGCGCTCTGGCGCTACCCAGTCAAGTCCTGCGCAGGGGAGGCTGTCGACGAACTGGTGCTCGACGACGGCGGTTGGCCGGTGGGTAACCGCGAGTGGGGCGTCGTCGACGCCGCTGGCGAACTGACCTGGATGGGCGCCCATCCGCGGCTCGCGCGAGTGCAAGCGGCCTTGAAGGCAGACCATCTGTGGCTCACCACACCCGACGCCCGATTGGCCGTGCCGCTGGACGGCGGCACCGCCATCACCGCCCGTGGCTGGAATGGACAGCGCCAAGACTTCGACCTGCTGCAAGCCTGGGATGCCGGCGATGCCGCAGCCGACCTGCTGCACGCGGCCACGGGCGCACCGCTGCGCCTGGTGCGACTGAGCCTGCCCGCACGCCGCCGCCCGATGCTGAACGCCCTGCACCTGCTCGGCGATGGCTCGCTGCAGGCCTGGCGCGAGGCCCTCACGCCGGCGCTGGACCGGCTCACCGAGCGCGCCCGGCCGAATCTGGTGCTGACCGCCGAGGACGGCGAGCCGCTCACACCCTTCATCGAGGACCTCATCACCGAAGCACAGGTCGGCGCGCTGACCCTGCGGCGCATCGGCGTGTGCGAGCGCTGCCTGATGACCACCGTCGACCCGACCACCGGCGAGCCCCAAGCCACGGCACTCGAGGCGCTGACGCGGCTGAGCCAGCAACGGGCGCCTGGCGCGCCGGTGCAGTTTGGCGTCTACGTCAGCGCGTCAGGCGCCGGGCCGTTGCGCCTCGGCGACCGCGTCAGCGTGGCACTGGCCTTCATCTGAGCGCCGCCAACCGCGGCAGCGCCGCGTGAGCATTGGCCGTCGTGGCAGCGGCGGTCTGTGCCAGCGACCAGCCGCGCAGCGCCGCCAGGCTCTCGGCAATGCGCGGCAGCTCGGCCGATTCATTGCGCCTCTGGCCCGGCTCGGCCGCCCGCTGCTCGGCCGTCTTGTAGAGCCACTGCGGCGGGATGTCGGGTGCATCCGTCTCCAGCACCAGGGCCGACTCGGGCACGGCCGCAGCGATGCGGCGGATCTGCAGGGACCGGTCGAAGGTCAGCGTGCCGCCAAAGCCGAGCCTGAATCCCAACGCGATGAACGCCTGGGCCTGCTGCTCGCTGCCGTTGAACGCATGCACGATGCCGCCCTGCGAGAAGCCCACGCGGCGCAGGCCGGCCAGCAGCTGATCGGCACTCTTGCGCACATGCAGCAGCACCGGCAACCCGGCGCGCTGGGCGAGCTTGAGCTGCTCGACATAGAAGCGCTGCTGGGTGTCGGCATCCAGGCCGGGTACGAAGAAATCCAGCCCGATCTCGCCCACCGCCACCAGGCGCGGGTCGTCGCGATGGGCTTGCAGGGCTTTGCCGAGTTGTGCCAGCGCGTCGGCCGGCGCACGCATCACATAGAGCGGATGGATGCCCAGCGCATAGCTGAAACCATGCGCCGCGGCCAGCCCGCGCACGGTATCGAAGTTGGCCGGCTCGACGGCCGGGATGACGATCTGCGACACGCCCGCCGCCAGCGCGCGGGCGACGACGGCTTCACGGTCGGCGTCGAACTCGGCCGCGTCGAGGTGGCAGTGGGTGTCGGTCCACATCAGCGTGGGCGCATCGCGTTGTGCTGGATGCGCAACACCTGCACGGTGCCCGCATGCGTCCGGTAGATGACCCGGTAGTTGGCGTGCAACACGAGTTCTCGCGTGCCGGGCATGCGCCCCGCATGGCCCAGACCAGGGAACTCATCCAAGCACTCGATCTTGTCCTTGAGCTCCCGCGCGAATGTCACAGCCCGACCCGGGTTGTCGGCAGCGATGTAGGCCAGCAGATCCTGCAGATTGCGCAGCGCGCCGCGCGTCCACCGAATCGCCATCAGGCGCCGTGGCGAGCGAAGACCTCAGCCACCTCGGCCTCGCTGGCGAACTCGCCGGTCTCCGCTTCCCGCAAGCCGGCCTTGATGTCCTCGACCTGCCAGGCCTCGAGTGCCAACAACTGCTCCAAGGCTTCAGACACCACCCGCGCCGGGCTGCGGGCGGTGTCCCGCGCCAGGGCGTCCACCTGCGAGAACACGGCCTCAGGCAGTTCGATGCTCAGGGTGCGGCTGCTCATGGGTGACTCCTCGAAAGCGCAGGCGCCGAGTTTAGGACTTCAGCGGAACACCACCGTGCGGTTGCCGTTCAGCAGCACGCGGTGCTCGGCATGCCACTGGATGGCGCGCGCCAGGGCCACGCATTCCATGTCGCGGCCGATGCCCACGAGTTGCTCCGGCGGCATGCTGTGGTCGATGCGGGCGACCTCCTGCTCGATGATCGGGCCTTCATCGAGGTCGCTGGTCACATAGTGGGCCGTGGCGCCGATGAGCTTCACGCCGCGCTCGTAGGCCTGGTGGTAGGGCTTGGCGCCCTTGAAGCTCGGCAGGAAGCTGTGGTGAATGTTGATCGCGCGGCCCGCCAGCTCGCGACACAGCTCGGGCGACAGGATCTGCATGTAGCGGGCCAGCACCACCAGGTCGATCTGGTTGTCGGCGATCACCTCGCGGATCTTGGCCTCCTGGGCCGCCTTCTGCGCCTCGGTGCCGCCCAGCAGCGGGAAGTGGTGGAAGGGAATGTTGTGCGAGGCCGCGAGTTGGTAGAAGTCGCGGTGGTTGGACACGATGGCCGGGATCTCGATCGGCAGATGCCCGGTCTGCACGCGGAACAGCAGGTCGTTCAGGCAGTGGCCCAGCTTGGACACCAGCAGCAGCACGCGCGTCTTGCGCTCACGCGAGACGAGTTCCCAATCCATGCGGAACTCGTTGGCCAAGGGCTCAAAGGCGGCCTGCAGCGCCGCCTCTTCGGCCGTGGCCTCGAACTCGATGCGCATGAAGAAACGCGCATGGTCCGCGTCGCCATGTTGATGCGAGGTCAGGATGTTGCCCCCCTGCTGCAGCAACACGCCGGTCACGGCATGCACGATGCCGGCGCGGTCGGGGCAGGAGAGTTTGAGGATGAAGCGGCGGGTCATACGGGTGAGGCGGAAGTCTGGAACTGCCCCGCCACCAGGCGCAGCTGCCGGTCGCAGCGGGCCGCCAGGTCGCGGTCATGGGTGACGAGCACGAAGGCCGTGCCCGATTCGCGCGCACATTCGAGCATCAGCGCGAACACGCCGTCCGCGGTGTCACGGTCGAGGTTGCCGGTGGGCTCGTCGGCCAGCACGCAGGCCGGCCGGGTCACCAGCGCGCGCGCGATCGCGACGCGCTGGCGCTCGCCGCCCGATAACTCGCCTGGGCGGTGATTCAGCCGCTCTTTCAGCCCGACGCGGGCCAGCATCTCGGCCGCGGTCGCCCGCGCCTGCACCGGTGTCTGGCGCCGGATGCGCAGCGGCATGGCGACGTTGTCGAGCGCGCTGAACTCGGGCAGCAGGTGGTGGAACTGGTAGACGAACCCCAGGTGCTGGTTGCGCCAGCGGCCGCGCTCGGCCTCGTCCATGTCCTCCAGCTTGCGGCCCATCAGTTGCACGGCACCCTGGCTCGGCGCATCCAGCCCGCCGAGCAGATGCAGCAGCGTGCTCTTGCCGGAGCCGGAGGCCCCGACGATGGCCAGGGTCTCGCCGCGGGCGACCCGCAGGTCCACGCCCTTGAGCACGGTCACGTCCAGGCCGCCCTCGTTGAAACGACGGGTCAGGCCGGTGGCGTTCAGGATCAGGTCATTCATAGCGCAGCGCCTCCGCCGGCTGCACGCGGCTGGCGCGCCAGCTCGGGTAGAGCGTGGCGAGGAAGGACAGCGCCAGCGACACCAGCGCGATCGGAATGATGTCGGCCTGCTGCGGGTCGCTCGGCATCTTGGTGATGACGTAGATGCTGCCCGGCAGGAAGCTGACGTTCAGCAGCCGCTCGATGGCCGGCACGATGACGTCGATATTGCAGGCTACCAGCAGGCCCAGGCCCACGCCGGAGAGCGTGCCGATGACGCCCGACACTGCCCCCTGCACGATGAAGATGCCCATGATGGAGCGCGGGCTCGCACCCAGGGTGCGCAGGATGGCGATGTCGCTCTGCTTGTCGGTCACGGTCATGACCAGCGTCGACACGAGGTTGAAGGCGGCGACCGCGACGATCAGGGTCAGGATGATGCTCATCAGACGCTTCTCGACCTGCACCGCATCAAACCAGGTGGCGTTGGAGCGGGTCCAGTCGCGCACCAGGATGTCCGGGCCCATCACGGGCGCCAGCTCGGCGGCGATGCGCCGGGCCTCGTGCACGTCGCGCAGCTTGAGCTGCACGCCCGTCGGGCCGCCGGTGCGGTACAGGCGCGCGGCGTCTTCGATGTTGACCAGGGCCAGGCCCGAGTCGTACTCGTAATGGCCGGCCGTGAAGGTGCCGACCACCGTGAAGCTCTTGAGCCGCGGGGCCACGCCGGCAGGCGTGACCTGGCCGCCCGGGGCCACCACGGTGATCTTGTCGCCTTCGCGCACGTCCAACTGACGCGCGAGTTCGGAGCCGAGCACGATGCCCCAGCTGCCCGGCTGCAGCCTGGCAAAGGCACCATCCTTCAGTGCCGCACCCAGGCCGGTGACCGTGGCCTCGTCCGCCGGCGAGATGCCGCGGATGACGGCGCCCTTGTAGGCGTCCCCGCGGGCGATCAGGCTCTGACTCGCGATGAAAGGCGCGGCGCCGACGACGGCCGGGTTCTGGCGGGCCTTGGTGGCCGTGGCCTGCCAGTCCGGCAGGGCCTGGCCGCTGTAGTCGAGCAGCTCGATGTGGGCGATGACCTCCAGCATGCGGTCGCGCACCTCGCGCTGGAAGCCGTTCATCACCGACAGCACGATGATCAGCGCGGCCACCCCGAGCGCGATGCCCAGGATGGACACCCCCGAGATGAAACTGATGAAGCGGTTGCGCCGCCCGCCGCGGCCGGCGCGCGTGTAGCGCCAGCCGACCTGGAGTTCAAACGGCAACGACATGGACGTGGCAAAAGGCGAGCAGCATGGGGCCGGCATGGTAACTGCCCGCCCCCGTCCACAATGGGGCTCCTGCCCTTCTGGAGTTGCGATGAAGACCTTGTCCGTCCTCGCCATGGCCGGTTGGCTGACAAGCCTGGCCCCGGCCGCCCTGGCGGCTCCTGACCTCGTCATCCTGGTGCGGCATGCCGAGAAGGCCGCCGAACCGGGCAACGACCCGGCGCTGTCGCCCGAGGGTGCCCAGCGGGCGCAGGCGCTGGCTGACGCGCTCAAGGGGCTGCGCGTCAGCACCATCATCACGACGCAGTACCGCCGCACCCGCGACACCGCTGCCCCGCTGGCCCAGGCGCTCGGCCTTCAGCCGCAAGTCATCGAGACCCGCAAGGGCGACATGCCCGGCCATGTACAGCAGGTGGCGGACACCGTGCGGGCGCAGTCCGGCACGGTGGTCGTTGTGGGCCACAGCAACACCGTGACACCCCTGCTGGCCGCGCTCGGCGGGCCGAAGCTGGCCGAGCTGTGCGAAACCAGCTTCCAGCACCTCTTCCTGTGGCAGCCACCGGGCGGCTGGGCGCGCTTGAGCTACGGCGCGCCGGGGCAGCCGCCCACACCAGGTTGCCTCTGAGGGTCGGGGGCTCGCCGGTCGTGCTCACAAGGCCGCATGTGACGACACACTCAGGGAGATGTCATGCGACACCTCACCTCGGCGCCGGGCTGGCCGCACCGGCGAAGTGCCACCGGGCCGACGGACTGATCAGGGCGCCCCGCCCCGCTTGAGCTCCCGCTGTGCCAAGGTGAACTCGCGGTAGGGCACGGCCTGCGTGGCGACGGTGCGTTCGAACCATGGCAGCGCGTCGGCTCGGCGCCCCTGCGCCACCAGTTGCTGGCCGATGAAGTAGTAGGCCTCGGCCAGACGCAACCGCTCGGTCTCGGGCTTCTCGCGCGCGAGCTTCAGCAGGCCATCGCGGTCCAGGCTGCCGCCCAGGTAGCGCAGCAGCGCACCGCCCCATTGGCTCGCATCTGCGGCATCCAGGTCGCCCGCGATGGCGGCCTTGCCTCGGCCGCCCTGGCGCTCGGCCGCCAGGTACAGCCACAGCAGCGTGAAGTGGCGCGCCTCGCCACTGGCATTCGCCGCACTGTCCCGCAGCACGACTTCAGCGCGCTCGAAGTTGCCCAGCAGGTAGTGCGTCAGGCCCAGCCAGCTGCCCCGAGTACTGCCCTGCTCCGCCTGCCGCTGAAAGACCGCCACCGCGTCCTCCAGCCGGCCCAGCCCCACCAGCGCCACGCCCCGCGCCTCCAGTGCCGCGCCAGCGTCATCGCCCTCGGGCAGCAACGCCAGGGCACGGTCCGCGTCTGCCAGGGCGTCCTCGAACTGCCCGAGCTGGTTGTTGGCCAGGGCCCGCTCCGCCAGCGCCCGCCCGGCCAGCCGGCCTTGGCCATCGGCGGCAGCGATCACACGGGTGTCCATCAGGCGCACGAACTCGTTGAGCTGCATCAGCTGCCACAGCGCGTCCGGCCGGGCGCCGCTGCGGAACTTCAGCAGGCGGCGGTCGATCTCGGCATAGCCCGGGTCGGCTGCCTTGAAGTCCAGCAGCGGCATGCGCATGCGGTAGCTGCCCAGCGTCGCACGGGCGCGGCCCACGCGATCGCGGTAGGCGTCCAGGTCACCCGGCAACACCTCGTCGGCACGCCGCTCCACCGACGTGATGAACTGGACCACGGCCCCGTCCACTTCCACGCGGCTGTTGAAGGCCAGATGCCGGTCGGCGATCTGCTGGGGCGGGGGTGCGGCCGTCTTCAAGGGCTGCGGCCCGGTCACCTTGACGCGCAGCTCCGCACTGCGCGGCGCCTGCAGGTGATACGGGTAGCGGCGGCGCGCTTCCTGCGGCAAGGGCAGGCTGTCGACCAGCTCGGCCGATGGGAACTCCAGGTCCAGCGAACCGCGCAGATAGCGGCCCGGTCCCGGGTGCTCGAAATGCAGCTTGAGCTCCCACTCGTTGGTCTCGCGGCTGTCGACAACCTCCGGGGCCGCCGTGCCGGTCAGCCCGGGCAGCTGGCGCACGTAGGCACCACCCAAGGCCTCCGCCAGGCGCTCCAGGCCGAGCGCCGCATGCTGGGCACGCCACCACTCGGCCGCCAGGCCCGTGGCCTTCAGGCGCGTGTCCAGCCGCACGGGGCGGTCCAGGCGACTGAAGTCCCAGTCCTGCTGGAAAGCCAGCGCGTCCCGCGCAAACTCCGGCACGACGACCGGCTGCGGCCCGGCGTCACCCAGGCCGACCGGCAAAGCCGCGCCATAAGCGTAGTAGCCGCGCCCACGCAGGGACAGCCCCTGGCCATTGAGCGTGGAGTCCAGATAGAAAGTGCGGCCGTCCAGCACCACACGGCTGATCACGTGGTCGAACTGGTCATGCGACGGCAGATAGTTCATGACGCCGCGGTTGCGCACGATGGACACCAGGGCCGGCCGCGCGTCCAGGCCCATGGCCTGCAGCAGGCTGTTGAGCAGCAGCGTCTTGTCCTTGCAGTCGCCGAGCCGCTCGGCCAGCGTGCGTGCCGCCGGCTTGGGCCGGTGCGAACTCTCCCCCAGCGACGCCGAGAAGTACCGGACCTCGTCCTGCACGAAGCGCAGTGCCAGGGCCACCTGCTGCTCGGGCGTGGCTGCCGCCGCCTTCAGCTCGGCCGCCTTGTTGGCCACGGCCGGCGCCAGGTTGTCGGTCGCGAACAGGCGCTGGGCCCATTGGTCCACCTCGGCCCAGCTCGCGTACTCGGTCACCTGCAAGGCCGGGTAGACCTTGAACCAGGGCGGCGTGGCCGCCTCATCAGGCACGGCGGCCAGGCGTTCGCGCAGCACCCGGATCACCCGCTTGCCGCCCTCCTCGAACTGCTCAGGCACCAGGTCGGAGGCGAGCGTTCGCACCTGCAGTGGGCGATCGACAGGCGACTCGACACGGATGTGCAGGCGGTCCACCGGTGCGTCGGACGCCAGCTGGAACAAGTCGGAGTAGCGACCCTCGAAGATCGGGTTCTCGCCCTCGACGGTGTAGGCCAGATCGACGATATCGCCCACCCGCACGTCGCTGATCACGACCAACGCCGTGCGCACGCCGTCGATCATCTGGCGCTCCAGCTGCTGCTCGCGGCGCATCATCTCGATGCGCGCATCGCGCAACCGGTCCTCGCGCCGGCCTTCACGCACCAGGCCGACCTGGTGGATGACCAGCTTCTGGTAGGCCGGATTGAAGCGGATCTGCGGCTCGCCGACCTCGCGCAGCACCGAGCTGTCGAGCGCGATGCGCTGCAGGTGGACGTAGGTCGCGGTGGCCGACTTCGGTCCGAGCTGGACCTGCACGTCAACCAAGGGATCACGCCGCGCACGACCCGCCGGCGCCGGGGTCGGCGCTCCCTGGGGCTCCGCAGCCGGGGCCGGCTTGACCCAGGCGGCCGGTACGCCGAAGCGATAGCCCGCGTCAGCAGGCACCGCGGGGTAGGCCGGCAAACCGGCCTTGGCCGCTGCAGGCCGTGCCGCCGGCTTGGCGGAGGGTTTGGGTGCCGGTGCCTGGGCCATCGCCAGACCGGCGGCCAGCATCAACGCTGGCCCGATTCGCCACCATGTCATGTCTTGTGACCTCCCGTGTGCTGGCCCGATTGTGCGGTGCCGACGCAGCCTGCGTCAGACCGTGGGCGGGAGGGGCGGCGCGGGCTCAGTGCAACATCTGCGCGACCTCGGCAGCCGGGTCGCCCGCGGCGGCCACGCGGGTGGCCAGCAGTTCCAGGTCGAGGTCCAGATGCAGATGCTGGATCAGCTCGGGCACCGCCGCCTGCAGGGCATGGACCGGCTCGTCATGATGCTCGGCCGCATCGGCCAGCACCTCGGCGAGGTGGAGCACTGCGGCGATCAGCGAGAAGGGCCGCGTGTCCAGCGGCCGGTTGGCATGGCCGAAGGCGTCGACCAGGGCCTGAGGGAAATGCCAGTGCCGGGCCAGCGCGGCCGTCACGTCGGCATGGGTGCAGTCGAAGCGGTGCTCTTCCAGCGAGAACCGGCTGCCGGGCTCGGCCGCGTGGGCCTCCACGTCGGCCACCAGTTGAGGCTGGTCCATGGCCATCAGCAGCTGGCCGGTGCGCAGCATCAGGCCGGCGAGGTAGGCGGTGTCAGCCAGGCCCGCGTCCACGCCCAGCAGGCGCGACAGGATGCGGGCGTAGGTGGCGGTGGCGACGCTGTGGCGCCAGAACGTGGCGCGGTCCAGCCCCTGCACGCTGGGGAAGGCGCCGCTCAGGCAGGCCGCGAGCGTCAGGTTGCGCAGCGTCTCCAGCCCCAGCGCATGCGCCGCGTCCACGACGGTGGCGATCTGGTGCGACGGGCTGTAGTGCGCGGAGTTGGCCAGGCGCAGCACCTTGGCGGCCAGCGTCGAGTCCTTCTCGATCAGGGCCGCGATCTGCGGCAGGCCGACGTTGTCGTCATCGAAGCTCTTGAGCAGCCGCGACGCCACTTCGGGCATCGTCGGCAGGGCGTTGTGCTTGACGAAGAATCGCTCCGCTGCTGCATTCATCTTCCGGTCTCCGTGGCGATGAGGACCGGGCCAGTCTAGGCGCGGCCTGCCCTCCGCGGGACGCTGCAGCGCGGCCTCAAGTGATCAGCAATGCACGGAAATCGTTGACATTCGTGAAGGTCGGGCCCGGCACGAGCAGATCGCCCAGCGGCTCGAAGAAGCTCGCACTGTCATGCGCATCGAGCAGCGCCTGCGCGTTCAGGCCCAGGGCCCGGGCGCGGGCCAGGCTGGTGGGTGTGAGCAGCGCCCCCGCATGCGGGCCGACGCCGTCGATGCCGTCGGTGTCGGCGGCCAGCGCATGCACGCCCGGCTCGCCCTGCAGCGCCAGCGCGCAACCCAGCAGGAACTCGGTCGCCCGCCCACCGCGGCCCGGTGCGCGGCTGGGGTTGACGGTCACGGTGGTCTCGCCGCCGGACAGGATCACACAGGGCCGCGCGAACGGCTCGCCGCGCCGCGCCACCGCGCGGGCCAGCGCCGCATGAACGCCGCCCACCACGCGCGATTCACCTTCGATCTCGTCGCTCAGGACATGGGCCGCCAGGCCTTGCGCGCGGGCCGCATCGGCAGCCGCCTCCAGGCTCATCTGCGGCGTGGAGAGCATGACGAGCGTGTGCCCGGCCAGGCGCGGGTCGCCCGGCTTGGGCGTCTCGAAGGCACCGGAGGCCAGCCCCGCGCGGGCCGCCGCAGGCAGGTCGATCTGGTAGCGGTGGCAGATCGCCAAGGCATCGGCGCAGGTGGTGGCGTCTGCCACGGTGGGGCCGGAGGCGATGACGGCGGGATCGTCGCCGGGCACGTCGCTGATCATCAGCGTGACCACGCGCGCCGGCGCACAGGCCGCGGCCAGCCGGCCACCTTTGATGGCCGACAGGTGCTTGCGCACACAGTTCATCTCGCCGATGGTGGCGCCGCTGGCCAGCAGCGCGCGGTTCACGGCCTGCTTGTCGGCGAGCGTCAGGCCGGGCGCGGGCAGGCTCATCAACGCCGAGCCGCCGCCCGAGATGAGACAGATGACGAGGTCGTCTGCCGTGAGGCCGCGGGTCAAGGCCAGCAGGCGCTCGCTGGCGGCCAGCCCGGCGGCGTCCGGCACCGGATGCGCAGCCTCCACCACCTCCAGCCGCCGCGGCCGCCCGCCCAGAGGCACATGGCCGTAGCGGGTGATGACGAGGCCCGACAGCGGCGCCTCGGCCGGCCACGCGGCCTCCAGGGCCTGTGCCATCGCACCACCGGCCTTGCCCGCACCCAGCACCAGCGTGCGACCACGCCCGGGCTCGGGCGGCGGGGGCAGGTGGGCCGCCAGCACACGGCCCGGCAAGGCGCTGGCCACGGCGACGTCGTAGAGCTGGCGCAGCAGGGCGCGAGGGTCGAGGGTCATGGTTGCAGGGTCCAGCGGCCGATCAGGGCGCGTTCGTCTTCGGTCAGGCCGGTGGCGTTGTTCAGCGGCATGGCGCGCTGCACGACCACCTGCTGGTGGATCTGGGCCTTGTGTGCGGCCAGGCCTTCGGCGCTGTCGAGCCGCACTCCCTTTTGCGCGGCCTCACCGGCATGGCAGGCCAGGCAGCGCTGGGCCGCGATGGCCTGCACCTGGGCCAGGGTCACAGGCTCGGCGGCAGCGGCAGCGGCCGGCTGCGGGCGGGGCGACATCCACACGATGAGGCCCGCCAGCAGCGCCAGGGCCAGCACGACGGCGCCCCAGCTGTTGACGCCCTTGTGGCGCTTCACGAAGAACACGCGGATGGCCACGCCCGCGGCCATCAGCACGCACAGCACCACCCAGTTGTGCGGATGTTGGTGCAGCATGCCGTAGTGGTTGCTGAGCATCGCGATCAGCACCGGCAGGCCGAAATAGGTGTTGTGCACGCTGCGCTGCTTGCCGCGCTGGCCATGGATGGGGTCGGGCTTCTGGCCCGCGCGCATCTGGGCGATGACTTTCTTCTGGCCCGGGATGATCCAGTGCGCCACGTTGGCGGTCATCATGGTGGCCAGCGTGGCGCCGATCAGCAGGAAGGCCGCGCGGCCGGCGAAGAGCTGGCAGGCCAGCCAGGTGGCCGCCACCACGAAGACGGCCACCACGGCCATCACCCGGCCGTCATGGCCGATGGCGCCGTCACGCGTGCGGCCCAGCGTGCGGCAGGCGATGTCATATACCGCCGTGCCCACGACCAGGAAACCGAGCGCGGCAAGCACCGCCTGCCAGGGCGCGCCCCAGGCATGCACCCGCGTGTCGATCAGCATCTGGCTGGCGTTGAACAGGTAGAGCACCACGAAGAGGGCGAAGCCGCTCATCCAGGTCCAGTAGCTCTCCCAATAGAACCAATGCAGGTCCTTGGGCAGGTTGGCCGGCGCCACCAGGTACTTCTGCGGGTTGTAGAAGCCGCCGCCGTGCACGGCCCAGAGCTCGCCGTCCACGCCCTTGGCCTTGAGGTCGTCGGCGGTTGGCTTGACGAGGTGGTTGTCGAGCCAGACGAAGTAGAAGGAGGCGCCGATCCAGGCGATGACGGTGATGACGTGCAACCAGCGCAGCAGCAGGTTGGCCCAGTCGAGCAGATAGATGTCCATGAGGCAGCGGTCACTTACGGCCACCACCACGGCGGGTGCTGTGGGGCCCAGGGGTCGCGTCCACGGGCTGCGCAGCCCGACTCCGCGGCGACAGGCCGGAGTGTAGGCAGGCCCACATCAAACCGACCAAGCGTGATTTGCCGCATACGCAACGGCGACAGGCTCGGCTCAGAATCGCCCCATGCCGCTGCCGACCGCCCGCCCCGTGTTGCTGATGCCTGCCCTGAAGCTGGCGGTTGGGCTGGCCGCAGCGATGGCCGCCGGGCTGGCCAACGCCCAGACGGCGGCGCCAGTGCGCATGGCCACCAATGTGGAGCGCAGCTATTTCCCGCCCGCCGAGGCGCTGCTCAAGCGCGCCTATGCCAGCCTGAACCTGGAGGTGGAATACCTGCCGCTTCCGCTGCCCCGGGCCACCATCGAATTGCGCGCCGGCCGGCTGGATGCGGTGGCCATGCGCACCGACACCTATTTCGAGCAGGTGCCGCAACTGCGCAAGGTGGACGTGCCGCTGCTACAACTGCAGCTCTATGCCTATGCGCGCCCGCCCTGCGCTCGCAGCATCACCGCCGAGGAGCTGGGCCGCAGCCGCGTCAGCATGCAGCGCGGCATGGCGGCCGCCGAAGCGCTGGTACCGGAGGCAGCCCGCCTGCCCGCGAACACGCCGGCCGATGCCTTCCTGAGCCTGGCCAACGGCAGCGCCGACTACGCCCTCACGCTGAGCACCCCCTGGATGGTGGAAGTGCCGGTGGAGACCCGCCAGGGCGCCATCTGCGTCATCCCGACGCCGCTGGCGCGCACGACGCTCTATCACGGCGTGCACGAATCGCGTACGGCCTGGGTGCCGGCGCTGGAGCAGGTGCTGCGCGGCATGCGCGACCGCGGCGAGATCCAGCAGGCCTGGACGGACTACGAGCGCGAGATCGCGACACCGAATGCCCGGCTGCACGCCCAACCCGGGCGCAGCCTGGTGCTCAATCCGGCGCCGGCTGCGCCGCCAGCGGCAACGCCAGCATCTGCGCCAGCACGGCCACGGCAATGACGCCGGGCTGCTTGCCCGCCACGCCGGGCACGCCGATGGGGCAGGTCACCCGAGCCAGGTCGCCGTCGCCAAACCCCCGGGCCTGCAGCCGCTGACGAAAGCTCGCCCATTTGGTGCGGCTGCCGATCATGCCGATGAAGGGCAGGTCCGCCTGCTCGCGGGCACGGCGCAGGCAGGCCGCGATGATGTCGAAGTCTTCCGCATGGTTGTGCGTCATCACGAGCACGGCCGAGCCAGGTGCCAGGTCCGGCACCGCGTCAGCGGGCGGGTCGGCCACCTCGTGCTGCCAGCCGCGCGGCGGCGGGCCGGGCGGGAACTGGCCCTCGCGGCTGTCCACCCAGTGCAGCGCCAGCGGTAGCTCCCGGGCAAAGCGCGCCAGCACCTCGCCGACATGACCGGCGCCGAACAGTGCGACCGGCCGCAAGGGCGGCTGGGGCAGGTGAGCGGCGAGATCGTCGCCCGCCGGGACGCGGGCAAAGCGCAGCCACACCACGCCGCCGCAGCACTGGCCAAGGCTCGGGCCGAGCGGGTAGCGCACCTCCTCGGCCAGGTCGCCGCCCGCCAGCGCGGCACGCGCACGGGCGATGGCGTCGAACTCCAGATGGCCGCCCCCGACCGTGCCAGTGAGTCCCTCGGCCGTCACCGCCATCCAGGCGCCGGCCTCGCGCGGCACGCTGCCCTGGGTGCGCGCGACGGTGACCAGCACCGTGTCGGTCACGTTCAGCTGCCCCGGTAGGTGGAATAGGCCCAGGGCGAGGCCAGCAGGGGCACGTGGTAGTGGCTGTCGGCGTCGGCGATGCCAAAGTCCAGCGGCACCTCGTCCAGGAAGGCCGGCTCGGGCAGGTTGTCGCCGCGGGCGCGGAAATAAGCCGCCACCTCGAACACCAGGCGGTAGCGGCCAGCCGTGAAGGCTGCGCCTTCGAGCACGGGGCCGTCGGCCCGGCCGTCGTGGTTCAGCGTCAGGCTGCGCAGCCACTTGGGGCCTTCAGCGTCGACGCGGTACAGCCGCACGGCCATGCCGGCCGCAGGGCAGCCGTTGGCGGTGTCGAGCACATGTGTTGTCAGTTTGCCCATGAGAACTCCAATCCTTGGTGCAAAGTGTAGGGATGAGCACACCCCGTTATCCCCGCGACCTGATCGGCTACGGCGAGAACCCACCGCACGCGCAGTGGCCGGGCCAGGCCCGGGTGGCCGTGCAGTTCGTGCTGAACTACGAGGAAGGCGGCGAGAACTCGGTGCTGCACGGCGATGCGGGCAGCGAGCAGTTCCTGTCGGAGATGTTCAACCCAGCCAGTTACCCGGCGCGGCACCTGAGCATGGAAGGCATCTACGAGTACGGCTCGCGCGTCGGCGTGTGGCGCTTGCTGAAGGAATTCGAGCAGCGCGCACTGCCGCTGACCGTCTTCGGTGTGGGCATGGCGCTGGAGCGCCACCCCGACCTGACCCAGGCCTTCGTGGAACTCGACCACGAGATCGCCTCGCATGGCTGGCGCTGGATCCACTACCAGGGCATGGACGAAGCCACCGAGCGCGCCCACATGGCCCAGGCCATGGCCAGCCTGCAGCGCCTGACCCTGGGCCGCGACCCGCACGGCCTGGGCTGGTACACCGGCCGCGACAGCCCCAACACGCGGCGCCTGGTGGCGGACTTCGGCGGCTTCGAGTACGACAGCGACTACTACGGCGACGACCTGCCCTTCTGGCTGCAGGTGCGCAAAACCGACGGCAGCCTCGCGCCTCATCTCGTCGTGCCCTACACGCTGGACTGCAACGACATGCGCTTCGCCCTTCCGCAGGGCTTCAGCCATGGCCAGCCCTTCTTCGAGTACCTGAAGGACAGCTTCGACGTGCTCTACGCCGAGGGTGCCGACAGCCCCAAGATGATGAGCATCGGGATGCACTGCCGCCTGCTCGGCCGCCCCGGGCGGATGCGCGCCCTGCAGAAGTTCCTCGACCACATCGAAGCCCACGACCGCGTCTGGGTCTGCCGCCGCCTGGACATCGCCCGCCACTGGAAGGCCACCCATCCCTTCGACGCCCGCACCGCCTTCGTGTGGGAATGAACGACCATGAAAATGGGGTCAGAGTGCATTTTCTAGATCAACTCAACGCCGCCTCGGTGGCCGATTTCGTCGCCCTGCTGGACGGCACCTACGAACATTCGCCGTGGATCGCCGAGCGCGCCGCCGCCGCGCGGCCGTTCGCGTCCCTCGCCGCGCTCAAGGTGGCCCTGGCCCGCGTGGTGCGCGAGGCCACCGTGGACGAGCAGCTCGGCCTGATCCGCGCCCACCCGGAGCTCGCCGGCAAGGCCGCCGTGGCGGGCGAGCTGACGGCCGAGTCGACGAACGAGCAGAGCAAGGCCGGCCTGACCGCCTGCACGCCCGAGGAGTTCGCCAAGCTGCAAGAGCTCAACGCGGCCTACAACGCGCGTTTCGGCTTCCCGTTCATCCTGGCGGTGCGCGGCCCGCGTGGCCTGGGCCTCACCCGCCAGGAGATCATCGCGACCTTCGAACGCCGCCTGCGCGCCCACCCCGACCTGGAGCGGGCCGAATGCCTGCGGCAGATCCACCGCATCGCCGAGATCCGCCTGAACGACAAGTGCGGCGTGCAGCCCGCCCGCGGCCAGCAGCTCTGGGACTGGGCGGCCGAGCTGGCCCGCCACAGCGATGACGCCGAGTTCCTGACCTGCACCTACGCCACGCCTGCCCACACCGCCGTCGCCGAGCAGCTGATGGCGTGGATGCGCGATTGCGGCTTCGACGACGTGCACCGCGATGCGGTTGGCAATGTGGTGGGCGTCTACCACGGCACCGCAGGCGCAACCGCCGGCCAACGCCTGCTGACCGGCAGCCACTTCGACACCGTGCGCCGCGCCGGGCGCTTCGACGGCCGCCTGGGCATCTTCGTGCCGATGCTGGTGGTGCGAGACCTGCACCGCGCCGGGCGCCGCCTGCCCTTTGGCCTGGAAGTGGTGGGCTTTTCGGAAGAAGAGTGCCAGCGTTTCCCGGCCGACTTCCTCGCGTCCAGCGCGGTCATCGGTGCCTTCGACGCCGACTGGCTGGCCCGCACGGATGCCGCCGGCATCACGCTGGCCGACGCCATGCGCGCCGCCGGCCTGCCGGGCAGCGACGAGGCCATCCAGGCCCTGCGCCGCGACCCGGCGCGCTACCTCGGCTTCGTGGAGGTGCACATCGAGCAGGGGCCGGTGCTGGACAGCCTGGACCTGCCGCTGGGCATCGTCACCAGCATCAACGGCAGCCGGCGCTACACCGGCGAGGTCATCGGCCTGGCCAGCCACGCGGGCACGACGCCGATGGGCCAGCGCCGTGATGCCGCCGCGGGCGTCGCCGAGCTCATCCTCTTCTGCGAGCAGCGCGCCGCCGCGGTGCCCGACGTGGTGGGCACCGTGGGCATGCTGGAGGTGCCCTCGGGCTCCATCAACGTCATCCCCGGCCACTGCCGCTTCAGCCTGGACCTGCGCGCCACGACGGACGAGGCCCGTGATGCGCTGGATGCCGACGTCCGCGCCAAGCTCGACGAGATCTGCCAGCGCCGCGGCCTGAGCTTCACGCTGCAGCCGACGCTGGCGGCCAATGCCGCGCCCAGCCACCCGGCCTGGCAGGCCCGCTGGGAAGCCGCCGTCACGGCCCTGGGCCTGCCGCTGCACCGCCTGCCCTCGGGCGCCGGCCACGACGCGATGAAGCTGCACGAACTGCTGCCGCAAGCCATGCTCTTCGTGCGCGGGGGCAATGGCGGCATCAGCCACAACCCGCTGGAGTCCGTGACGGTGGACGACGCCGAGCTGGCGGTCGCCGCCTTTGAGCATCTGATCGAGAACCTGCATGTCTGAACCCATCACCACCTGGATCGCCACCCACTTCGACGACCAGGTCCGCTTTCTGCAAGCCCTGGTGCGCGTGCCTACCGACACCCCGCCCGGCAACAACGCACCACATGCCGAGCGCACGGCCGAGCTGTTGACGGCGCTGGGCTTCGAGGTGGAGCGCCACGCGGTGCCTGCCGCCGAGGTACAGGCCGCGGGCATGCAGTCCATCACCAACCTCATCGTGCGTCACCGCTTCAGCGAGGGCGGACCGACGATTGCGCTGAACGCGCATGGCGACGTCGTGCCGCCGGGCGAGGGCTGGACCCACGACCCCTACGGCGCTGAGATTGTTTACCCCTCGCCAGCGGGTACGCCGGCGGTCCCCCAAGGGGACGCGGTGGGCCTCGGGAGCGGCCCAGCGCCCCACCTCATGGACGGCAAGCTGTATGGCCGCGCCGCAGCCGTCAGCAAGAGTGACTTCGCCACCTACACCTATGCGCTGCTGGCGCTCAAGAACTCGGGCCTGCCGCTCAAGGGCGCGGTCGAGCTGCACTTCACCTACGACGAGGAGTTCGGTGGCGAGCTCGGCCCCGGCTGGCTGCTGGCCCAAGGCCTCACCCGGCCCGATTACCTGATCGCGGCGGGCTTCAGCTACCAGGTCGTCACCGCTCACAACGGCTGCCTGCAGATGGAGGTGACGCTGCACGGCCTGGCCTCGCATGCCGCCTACCCGCACACCGGCGTGGACGCGCTGCAGGCCGCCACCCGGCTGCTGACGGCGCTCTATGCGCACAACGACGTGCTGCGCACCCGGCAGTCGCAAGTGGCCGGCATCACCCACCCCTACCTGAACGTGGGTCGCATCGAGGGCGGTAGCAACACCAATGTCGTCCCCGGCAAGGTGGTGCTCAAGCTCGACCGGCGGATGATCCCCGAGGAAGACCCGGCCGCCGTGGAAGCCGAGGTGCGCGCGCTCATCGAGCAGACGGTGGCTGCCTGCCCCGGCATCCGGCTCGACATCAAGCGCCTGCTGCTCGCCCATGCCATGAAGCCGCTGCCCAGCGCCGCACCGCTGGTGGCCGCGCTGCAGAAGCACGGCGAGGCGGTGTTCGGCGAGCCCATCCCCACCTCGGGCACGCCGCTGTACACCGACGTGCGCCTCTACACCGCCCATGGCATCCCGGCGGCCATCTACGGCGCCGGCCCGCGCACCGTACTGGAGAGCAACGCCAAGCGCGCCGACGAGCACCTGAACCTGGCCGACCTGCAAGGCGCAACCCGCGTCGTGGCCCTGGCGCTGGCGGAGCTGCTCGCAGCCTGAGGACGGGCAACGCTCGAGCGGCTGCCCAAGCCGCACCGACCGCCGCTGGGACGGCGGGCAAGCGTGTCATTGTTATCAATTTAGGTGCATGCACCCCGTGCAGTCGCGCCCATCAATTGGCAAAATTGATAGCCATCACGCCAGGGATTCGTCAACAGCGAGCCCCACCGCCCGCCCACGAAGCTGCACCATGCCCACCATCCTCATCGTCGACGACAACGCCCCCTTGATCCAGGTCATGGCCCCCATGCTGGCGGGCCTCGGGCAGGTGAGGTTTGCCACCAGCGGCGCTGCCGCCCTGCGCCAGATGCGGCTGGACCCACCCGACCTGGTCCTGCTGGACGCCGAAATGCCCGAGATGGACGGCTTCGAAGTCTGCGCCGCCATGCGGGCAGACGCCGCGCTGGAGGCCATCCCCGTCATCTTCGTCACCAGCCATGACGATCTGGAGGCGGAGTTGCGTGGCCTGGCTGCCGGTGCGGTGGATTTCATCGCCAAGCCCGTGCGCGAACCTCTGCTGGTGGCCCGTGTCACGACCCATTTGCGCCTGAAGCACCTGACCGACGAACTCCGCCGCACGGCTCAACGTGACGGACTCACGGGCCTGCACAACCGGGGCAGCTTCGACCAGCACCTCAGCCGCGAATGGCAGCGCAGCCTGCGCACCGGCACGCCCCTGTCGCTGGTGTTGCTCGATGTGGACCACTTCAAGCGCTACAACGACCACTACGGCCACCCGGCAGGCGATGCCTGCCTGCGCGCGGTCGCGGCGGCGCTCGGCGGCCTGGCCCGCCGACCTGGCGATCTGGCGGCCCGGGTGGGCGGCGAAGAATTCGCGGTGCTGCTGCCCAACACCACGCCCGAGGGCGCACGCGAGGTGGCCGAAGCGATCTGCCAGGCCATCGGCCAGCTCGCCCTGCCCCATGCGGCGTCCCTGACCGCCGACCACGTCACGGTCAGCCTCGGCGTGGCCGGCTGGGTGCCCCGCCCGTCGCCCCACGACGGCGCCGAGCAGGCGCTGATGAAGCGCGCCGGCGAGGCCCTGTACGACGCCAAGGCCGCAGGCCGCAGCCGTGTCGGCCCGGTCGCGCGGGCGACACCGGACGCCGCCGCCGGCTCGTACGTTCCCGCACCCATCAACGCGACCCGTTGCCCGGCCTGACCATGACGAGCTTCTGGCAGCGCTCCCGCAAGGCCCTGGCACCGGGCCCCCGCGCCCTGGCCGTGATGGCGGTGATGCTGGCCACCGGCCTCTTCACCGCGAGCCTGGCCTACATCGCGCAGCTCCAGAACAACCGCGCCGATGCGGCGACCCGCTTCGAGGCTCTCGCCAACCGGGTGACCTTCGAGGTGGGCGAGCGGCTGCGCCGCTATGAGTACGGGCTGCGCGGCGCCCGCGGCGTGGTGTTGGCCGGGAACGGCACCACCACCCGCGAAGCCTTCCAGCGCTATGCCGACTCGCGCCAGATCGAACGGGAGTTCCCCGGCGCACGGGGCTTCGGTGTCATCTGGCGCGTGGCCGAGGCAGACCAACCGGGTTTCGTGCACCGCATGCAGGCCGGCGGCCTGGAAAACTTCTCGGTGCGCCAGTTCGAACCTCACGGCGGTGAGCGCTACGTCATCACCCTGGTCGAACCCCTGGCACGCAACCGCGAAGCCATCGGCCTGGACATTGCCTCCGAACTCCGCCGCCGCGACGCCGCCGACCTGGCCGCCGTGAGCGGCAAGGCCACGCTCAGCGCACCCATCACCCTGGTGCAGGCCTCGGGCAGCACCTCACGCGGGCTGCTGCTGTTGCTGCCCATCTACCAACCTGGCGCGCCCACCGGCACGCCCCACGAGCGCGAGAACGCCCTGATCGGCTGGTCGTATGCCCCACTGCTGGTGGATGACGTGATGCAGGGCCTGGACGTGGACGAAGACCAGTTCTCGCTGGACCTGTACGACCGCGAGGCGGACGCCACCACCGCCTTCCACAGTGCCCGCCCCGACAGCGTCATGGCCGACGACGCGCTGGAGGTGCGCCTGCCGATGACCTTGTACGGCCGCACCTGGGATGTGCGTTTGCGCCCCTCACCGGCCTTTCTCGCGGCCCTGAAGCAGCCTTCGCCCGCCACCGAGGCGCTGGAAGCCCTCGTCCTCGGCCTCGCCTGCTCGGGCCTCATCGCCGCGCTGCTGCAGCTGATGGACCGCACCCGGGGGCAGCGGCTGGAACAGGCCCGCCGTGCGGCCATCGTCGAGGGCAGCAGCGATGCGGTCATCGTGCAGAACCTGGACGGCGTCATCACCGACTGGAACGGCGGCGCCGCCCGGCTGTTCGGTTATCCCATCGAGCAGGCCAAAGGCCGCACCGCCACCGAGTTGCTGCTGCCCCAGGGCTTGGAGCGAGAGGATGAAGACATCCGTCGCACCGTGGCCGGAGGTGACCGGGTGCAGGTGTTCGAGACCCTGCGGCGCGCGAGCGACGGCACGCTCATCCCGGTCTCCATCACCGCCTCGCCCATCCATGATGCCAATGGCGTGGTGGTGGGCGCCGCCAAGATCCTGCGTGACGTGCGCGAGGCCCGCGCCGCCGAGCAGCGCATGCGCGAACTCAACGCCAGCCTGGAAGACCAGGTGCGCGAACGCACCGCCATGCTCGAAGCCGCCATGCAGCAGGCGCGCGAGGCCAACGAGGCGAAGAGCCGGTTCCTGGCCAACATGAGCCACGAGATCCGCACGCCGATGAACGCGGTGATGGGCCTGTCGCATGTGCTGGGCAAGACCGCGCTTGACGACGACCAGACCGGCTTGCTGGCGCGCATCCAAGTGGCCAGCAAGGGCCTGCTGTCGATCATCAATGACGTGCTGGATCTCTCCAAGATCGAGGCCGGCGAGATGCGACTGGAGGCGGCGCCGTTTGACATCGACGCCGTCGTGCGTGACGTGGCCTCGCTCATCAGCGTGGCGGCCGAAGACAAGGGCATCGGCTTCGAGGTCATGGTGTTGGGTGACGCCCCCCGGACGCTGGTGGGTGACAGCACACGGCTGCGCCAGGTGCTGCTCAACCTGCTGAGCAATGCCGTCAAGTTCACCAGCACCGGCGGCGTGCGCCTGCAGGTGCAACTGACCGCTGTGGCCGCCGCGACAGGCCCTGCTGCCGACGTGAGCCTGCGCGTGACCGACACCGGCATCGGCATCCCGGCCGAGGTGCAGGGCCAGCTCTTCCAGCCCTTCGTGCAGGCCGACACCTCCACGACCCGCCGCTTTGGCGGCACGGGCCTGGGCTTGTCCATCGTGCGGCAGCTGGTGGCGCTGATGTCGGGCCAGATCAATCTGCAAAGCGCACCGGGCAAAGGCAGCGAGTTCCGCGTGGACCTGCAGCTGCCGGTGAGCCAGGAGGCGCTGACCGCCGACGTCACCGCAGTGCCAGTGCCCCGAGGCCAGGGCCTGACCGGCCTGCGGCTGCTGGTGGTGGACGACATCGACATGAACCGCGAGGTCGCCTCGCGGCTGCTGCGCAGCGAAGGCGCGGACGTGGTGTTGAGCGTCAACGGCCAGGAAGCCCTCGCCACGCTGGCCACCGGCGCCACCTTCGACGCCGTGTTGATGGACGTGCAGATGCCCGTGCTCGACGGGCTGAGCGCCACCCGGCGCATCCGGGCCACGCCCGGCCTGCTGGCGCTGCCCGTCATCGGCCTGACCGCCGGCGTGGGGGCTGACGAGCAGCAGCTCGGGCTCTCGGCCGGCATGAACGCCATCGTCGGCAAACCCTTCGACCCCGAGCACCTCGTGGCCACCATCCGCCGCCTGCGGGCGGGCCAGCCGGCAGCCTCCGGCCCGCAAGACGCGACGGCTGCGGCCTCGCCCTGCCCGCCCGAATGGCCGCGCCTGGCCGGCATGGACGCCGAGCGGGCCTACCGCCAGCTCAAGGGCGACACACGGCTGCTGGGCCGGCTGCTCGACCATGTGCTGGCCACGCTGCGGGAGCTGCCGCCCGAGGCGCTGTCCGTCGCGCCGCACGCCACGCTGACCGCGCGGCTGCACGACCTCAAGGGCACCGCAGGCACCCTGGCTGCGACGACGCTGCAGACGCTGGCCGCCCAAGCCGAGCGGCTGCTGCGTGCCGGCGACACCACCCAGGCCCGCCCCGTGCTGGCCAAGATGGCCGCACTGCGGCCCGGCTTCGAGGCCGAGCGCGCGCGCCTGCCGGCAGCCCCTGCTGCCGATGCCGATGCCGGCACCAGCGCGCCACTCAGCGCGCAGGCGCTGCACGCATGGCAGCGGCAGCTCAAGGCCAACGACTTGCAGGCCCTGGACAGCTTCCAGCCGCTGCGCCCCGCGCTGCGCCGTCAACTGGGCGACCTCGCCTTTGCGCGGCTGGTGCAGCATGTCGAGTCGCTGGCCTTCGATGCGGCGGTGCAGGTCCTGGAAGATGCCGGGCTGGTCACCAGCAGCGAGCCACAGCAAAGCGCAGAGGTTCACGGCGCATAAGCGTTTGCGCGACAGCGCGTGACGCCCGCGCAGACACCTAGAATGCGCCACCATGCTCCGCCTGAACCACGCCCGCTCACGCCGCCACCTCGGCTGGCTGATCGTCGTGTTCCTGCTGGGCGTGCTCGCCCCCGGCATCAGCGCCGCGCTGGCCCATGCCCGGGGCGACTTCGCGGCGCTGCAGGATGTCTGCCGCTCGCCGGCTGCCAGCAACAGCCTGCAGCCCAAGCCGCTCGAAGCGGCCCTGGACCTGCTGGCCAAAGGGCACTGCCCCGCCTGCCACATCGGCACCGGCGACCTGGCACCGCCTCCCGCGCCCCTGCCGCTGACGCTGCGCAACGACCTGCTGCTGCAAGCGCCTGAACGCTTCTGGACCGCCCCGGTCACCGCCCACGCCTGGCGCCCCGCCAGCGCGCGCGCCCCTCCCGCCGCTTGATCGCTCCCTGACGCTGTCGCGCCCCTTGGGGCCGGCATTTGCCTGCCCGCCCGGCCTGGCCGCGGCGCGCGGGCCTGGTTCGATCACTGCTGCTCATGAACAAGACTCTTCTCGCGCGCGCGGCTGCGGCCTGCGCGGCGCTCTACCTGCTGCCTGGCCTGGCCCTGGCCTGCGACGACTGCGATTGCGACGACACGCCCGCGCCCATGGCCAGCGCCGCGGCCGGCACCGCTGCGCAGGAGGGCGACACGCCCGCCCCACGCGCCAAGCTCGGCCTGGTGCGCGTGCAAGGCGCCTCACCCAGCTCCCTGCCCACCAACATCCCCACCACGCGCGAAACCGTCACGCGCGAGGACATCGAGCGCAACATCAATGCGACCGACTCGGAGGATGCGCTCAAGTACCTGCCGAGCCTGTTGGTGCGCAAGCGCTACATCGGCGACTACAACCACGCCATCCTGTCCAGCCGCGCCTCGGGCACCGGCAACAGTGCGCGCTCGGCGGTCTATGCCGACGGCATCCTCCTATCCAACTTCCTGGGCAACGGCGTGGGCGGGCTGAGCTTCCCGCCGCGCTGGGGCCTGGTCACGCCGGAGGAGATCGAGCGGGTGGACGTGATGTACGGCCCCTTCTCGGCCGCCTACCCCGGCAACTCGGTGGGCGCCGTGGTCGACTACGTGACCCGCATGCCGACGAAGTTCGAGGCCCACGCCAAGGTCGGCTATGTGAGCCAGCCCTTCAAGCTCTACAACACCGACACCACCTACCGCGCCTGGCAGGCCAGCGCCTCGGTGGGCAGCCGGGACGGCGATCTGAGCTGGTGGATCAACGTCAACCGCACCGACAGCGACGGCCAGCCGCTGACCTTCGCCACCCGGCTGGTGTCCTCCGGCACGGCCGTCACCACCGGCACGCCGGTCACCGGCGCGGTCGCCGGCCTGAACAACGCCAATCAGGCCTGGTGGCTGATTGGCGCGGGCACCCAGTACCGCACGGTGCAGGACCACCTCAAACTCAAGTTCGCCTATGACCTGAGCCCGACCCTGCGCGCCAGCTATGTGTTCGGTGCCTGGCGCAATGACGCTGACGGCAACTCCGAGAGCTATCTGCGCAATGCCGCCGGGCAGCCGGTGACCAGCGGCGCCATCGTCATCGACGGCAAGCAGTACGCCGCGCTCACCGGGGGCGACCTCGCCGTCACCCGCGAGAAGCTCAGCCACACCATGCATGGCCTGTCGCTGAAGAGCCGCAGCGGCGGCACCTGGGACTGGGAACTGGCCGCCAGCCTCTACGACTACGGCCGCGACGAGAAGCGCCAGAACGCCGCCACCAACGCGCAGCCCAGCGCCTTGAACGGCGGCGCGGGCACGCTGGCCGATGGCAGCGGCACGGGCTGGCACACGCTGGCCGCCAAGGGCATCTGGCGGCCGGCGGGCACCGACCATGTCGTGGACGTCGGCCTGCAGCAAGACAGCTACCAGCTCCGCTACATCACCACCAGCCTGACCAACAACTATCTGCAGGACGGCCCGGGCACCTTGACCAGCAATGTGAGCGGCAACACCACGCTGCAGGCGGCCTACGTGCAGGACGCCTGGCTGATCGCGCCCGACTGGAAGGCCGTGGCCGGCCTGCGCGCGGAGCGCTGGGAGGCGAGCGATGGCCGCACGGATTTCTCCGGCAGCAGCAAGCTCAGCTACCCCACGCGGCGCGAGCATTTCCTGTCGCCCAAGCTTGCGCTGTCCTGGCAGGCGCTGGAGAACACGGTGCTGAAGGCGTCCGTGGGCCGCGCCGTGCGCATGCCCACCGTCAGCGAGCTCTATGGGGCAACCTCCACCACCAACTCGCTCTACATCAACGACCCCAACCTGAAGCCCGAGAAGTCGTGGACCGCGGAGCTCAGCGCCGAAGGCCTGTGGGGGCCGCTGCAGTCGCGGGTCACGCTGTTCGCTGAAACCACGCGCGACTCGCTGTATTCGCAGACCGCGTTCGACGCCGCGGCCAACCGCAACATCAGCCGCGTGCAGAACGTCGACAAGGTGGGCACCACCGGCCTGGAAGCCAGCTTCGGCACCCAGGACTGGCTGACGCGCGGGCTGGACCTGTCCATGAGCCTCACCTACACCGACTCCAAGATCAAGGCCAACCGCGGCTTTGTCGCGGTGGCAGGCGACACCGTGGGCAAGTGGCAGCCCAACATCGCGCGCTGGCGCGCCACCGCGCAGGCGGGCTACCGACTCAACGCAGCCTGGAGCGCCAACCTCGCGGTGCGCTACAGCGGCCCGCAGTACCGCACGCTCAACAATGCCGACGTGAACGGCTTCGCCTACCAGGGCGTCAGCAAGTTCCTCACGGCGGATGCGCGCCTGCGCTGGCAGATCGACCGCCAGTGGAGTGCAGCGTTCGGTGTGGACAACCTGAACAACGACAAGTACTGGAACTTCCACCCGTATCCGCAGCGCAGCTATTCCGCTGAGTTGAAGTTCGACCTGTGAGGACCGCCGCCATGACCAAGACCGCCCTGCTCCTGACTGCACTGTTCAGCGGCATCGCCCACGCCCACATCACGCTCGACCAGCCCGCGGCGCCCGCCGGCAGCAGCTACCGCGCCACCTTCAAGGTCGGCCACGGCTGTGACGGCGCAGCCACCACGGCCATCACCATCACGCTGCCGGACGGCCTGCGCGGCGCCAAGCCCATGCCCAAACCCGGCTGGACGCTGACCACCACGCGCCGGCCGCTCAAGGCGCCCTACGAGAGCCACGGCAAGACCGTCGCCGACGAACTCGCCGAGGTGCGCTGGACGGCCAACACGCCGGCCGATGCCCTGCCCGACGCCTGGTACGACGAATTCGTCGTGCGCGCCAGCCTGCCGGCCGAGCCGGGCGAGCTGTTCTTCGCCGTGCGCCAGACCTGCACCGAGGGCGAGTGGCACTGGGCCGAGAAGCCCAGCGCCGCCAACCCGAAGCCACGCGCACCGGCCGTGAAGCTGGTCGTGCAACCCGCCGCGTCGCAACCCCACCACTGACCTGAATCGCCACGAGCCCTCTCGCCGGCCGCGCCTTGCGGCGCACCGGCCAGCGGAGCCGTGGCCACCTCTGCCATGACACACCTGACCCCCTCCCGCGCCCGCCAACCGGCCCTGGCGCTGGTCCCCCTCGCCTGCCTGCTGGCCCTGCCGGCCGCCGCCCAGACGGACACCACCACCCTGGAGCGCGTCTCCGTCACCGGTACCGCCAGCGGCCTGGCCACGGCGGCCGGCAGCAACTCGCGACTGGGGCTGACGCTGCAGCAGACGCCGGCCAGCGTCACCGTCATCGACCGCGAGGCCATCGAGGCCCGCGGCGCCGCCACCACGCAAGACCTGCTCAAGGGCGTGCCCGGCGTCGTGTTCTCCGACCCGCCCGGCTCGGCCGGCAGCGTGTTCTACCGCGGCTTCGGGTCGGGCTCGCTGGCCCAGCTCTACAACGGCATCAGCGTGCAGTACGACGCCATCGCCGCCCGGCCGGTGGACAGCTGGATCGTCGAGCGGCTGGAAGCCATCGGCGGACCGTCGAGCTTCCTGAACGGCTCGGGCGCCGTCGGCGGCACGATCAACGTCATCACCAAGGTGGCCGACACCAGCGGTGACATCACACGGCTTTACACCGGCCTGGGCGACCGCGCGCAGTTGGCCGGCAGCTGGCAGCGCACCGTGGCCGACCAGGTGCTGCGCGTGGAACTCAACCGCAGCGAGGGCGCCCTGTGGACGCAAGGCCGCGACCGCAGCGCCTGGCAGGCCAGCGCCTCCTGGCGCGCACCGCTGACGGCCGGCCTGGTGCACACCCTGGCGCTGGAGCGCCAGCACGAGAAGGTGCTGCAGCCTTACTGGGGCACGCCGATGCTGCGCGCCGCCGACGGCAGCGCGAGCGGCCAGCTGCGCTTCGACCCCGGCACCTTTGGCGTGAACTACAACGTGGTGGACGGCCGCTACGAGCAGGACGTCGACTGGGCGCGATCCATCCTCGAATGGACCGTCTCGCCCGCGACGCGCCTGACCCACACCCTCTATCACTACAACGCCCTGCGCGACTACGACAACGTCGAGGTCTACACCTTCAAGGCCGGCAACACCGCGGTCGAGCGCAGCAGCGCCCTGCTGCAGCGCCACGACCAGCACGTGACCGGCAGCCGCCTGGAGGCCAGCCACAGCACCACCCTAGCCGGCCTGCGCTCCGATTTCGCCGCCGGCTGGGACTGGAGCTTCAATGAGCAGACGCGTTTCCCGCTGTCGGTCGCCGGCCCCTTCGACACCACCTCACCCTACGCGCCGGCCGACCGCTACTTCCTGCAGACGCCCGGCATCACGCGCACCTACACACCGGGCGCCACCAACCTGCTGCGCAGCTTTGCGCTCTTCCTGGAGAACCGCACGGTGCTGGGCGGTGGCTGGTCGGTGGTCAGCGCGCTGCGGGCCGATCGCATCGCGCTGGACGTGCGCAACCACCGCGCGGTCACGGCCACCAACCCGGCGCTGTTCACCACGCGCTTCTCGCCCGTCACGGGCCGGCTTGGGCTGGTGAAGGACCTCGGCGCCGACTGGCAGGTCTACGCCCAGGCCAGCACCGCCGCCGACCCGCCGTCGGGCGTGCTGGCCACGGCCGGCTTCTCGGCACTGCGCAACTTCGACCTCACCACCGGCCGCCAGGTCGAGGTGGGCAGCAAATGGGGCTTCGATGCCGGCCGAGGCTGGGCGACGCTGGCGGCCTACGACATCACGCGCAGGAACCTCGCCATCACCGACCCCAACGACCGCACCCAGGTCATCCCGGTCGGCGCGCAGAGCAGCCGTGGCGTGGAGCTCAACACGCGATGGCGCCCGACGGCCGCCTGGACGCTGGCCGCCCAGGCCAGCTACACCCAGGCGCAGTACGACACCTTCGTCGAGACCGTGGGCACGGCGACCGTCTCGCGCGCCGGCAACCGCCCGGCCAATGTGCCGGCCGTCGTGCTGGGCGCCAGCGCCGACTGGCGGGTGAACGACGCCCTCACGATGGGGGCGGACTGGCGCCACGTCGGCCGCCGTTATGCCAACACCGCCAACACCGTGTGGGACGGCGCCTATGACCTGCTGGGGTTCAACCTCACGCTGCGCATCACGCCCCAGCTCACCGCCCGGCTGCGCGTGGACAACGCGACGGATGCCCGCTACGTGGCCAGCCTCAGCACCAGCCTGCCCTACCTCGGCGCACCGCGCAGCCTCAGTGGCGCGCTCGACTGGCGCTTCTGATCATGAAGCGGCTGCTCTACCTGCTGCACCGCTGGGCCGGCATCACGCTGGCGCTGGTGATGGCGCTGTGGTTCCTGTCGGGCATGGTCATGCTCTATGTGGGCTACCCCAAGCTCACGCCCGCCGAGCAATTGCAGGGCCAGGCCGTGCTGACCGCCGGGCCCGACTGCTGCGTGCCGCTGGCCGAGGCGCTCGCGGCCTCCGGCCTGCGCGAGCCGACTCAGTGGCGGCTGATGCGCATCGGCGGCGAGCTGCGTTATGTGTTCGGCGACGGCCGCAAGGCTGCGGCTGCCGTCGATGCACGCAGCGGCCGGCGTGTGCCACCAACCGACGCGAGCGCCGCGGTGGCCAGTGCCGCCGAGTTCGCCGGCGGTGCCCCCGTGCACTGGCTCGGCGAGGTGCAGGAGGACGCCTGGACCCACTCCCGCGCGCTCGACGCCCACCGGCCGCTGCAGGTCGTCGCGGTGGACGAGCCCGACGGCCGCTGGCTCTACGTCAGCAGCCGCACCGGCGAGGTGGTGCGCGATGCCAGCCGCACCGAACGCACCTGGGGCTGGGTGGGCGCCTGGCTGCACTGGCTCTATGTCTTCCGCGGCGGTGCACTCGACGCCTGGTGGACCGACATCGTCATCTGGCTGGCCATCGCCGGTGGCGTGCTGGCCCTGAGCGGCAGCGTGGTCGGCGTGTGGCGCTGGCGCTTCGGCACGCCTTACAAGACGGGCTCGCGCTCGCCCTACCGCGCGGGCCTGATGCGCTGGCACCACCTCGTGGGCCTGACGGGCGGCCTGCTGGCACTGACCTGGGTGCTCAGCGGCCTGTTCTCCATGAACCCGTGGAAGCTCTTCACGGCCAACGGGGCCAAGCCCGACCGCATCGCCTTCGCCGGCGGCCCGCTGCGCGCGGACGATGCGCCTGCCGCGGCCCACGTGCTGGCGCAACTGAGCGCCGACGGCCAGGCCCCGCGCCTGCTGGAATGGCGCCGTGTGGCGGGCCAGCCGGTCGTGCTGGTTCAGACCGCGGGCGCCAGCTTCCTCGTCGATGCCTCCGGCCGGCGCCTCCCCCCACTATTCGAGGCCACGCTCGAACAGGCCGCCGCACGCCTGCTGCCGCAGGCCCGCATCATCAGCCGCGAATGGCTGCAGGCCTACGACGCGCACTACTACGCCCGCGAGTCGCACACCATGACCGGCCACCGCGAACGCCCGCTGCCCGCGCTGCGCCTTCGCTTCGACGACCCCGCCGCCCATGAAGCCGTGCTCGACCCTGCCACCGGGAGCCTGGTGCAGCTCACCAACCGCCCGCAGCGTGCCGAGCGCTGGCTCTTCGCCTTCCTGCACAGCTTCGACCTGCCGGTGTTGCTCAACGCCCGACCCATGTGGGACCTCTGGATGCTGGGCTTCAGCCTCGCCGGCCTGGCGCTGTCACTGACCGGGGTGGTGCTGGGCTGGCGAAGGTTGAGGCACAAGGTCACGCGGCGGCCAGTGGCTGGGCGGCGGTAACTGCCTTCAGGCGCGATGTGGGCGGGCGGAGCGGGGCGCTGCGGGTGGGGACAGAGGACCGCGGAAGGCTGATGGGAGCCGTTCGCGGCTCAGGGCCTCAGCGACGATTGTTCAGCCCCATCAAGCAGACGGCTGCGGGGCCGGCTTGCCTGTCGGCTTTGACTCCGACATCGGCCGCTCGGTGGGTAGTTCACGCACAGCCCGCCCGAATGACCGCTGCGCGGCACAGTGCTGTTCGGAACTCAGCTGGCAGTCCGGCCCGCCTGCTTGATCGCATACATCTGCTGGTCGCTTCTGAGCATCAGGTCGACCAGCGCCTCTCCCTTGGCCGCGGTCGCGTACCCCACGCTGATGGAAACGGGCAAGCCCGCTGCGATCGTCGACCAGTCCCGGCGGCTGACCGCATCCATCAGGCGCTGAGCCATCTGACGCGCGAAGCCCTCATCTGCGTCTCGCAGTACCACGACAAACTCGTCACCGGCGAGCCGTGCAGCCAAGTCTGTCTTGCGGACGTTCGACCTCAAGACCTCGGCGATACCCTTCAGCACCTCGTCGCCGATGTTGTGCGTATACGTGTCGTTGATGAACTTGAAGCGGTTGACGTCGATCATCAGTAGCGAGACACCGCCGCCTCCTGCTGCGCTCTCGCTCAGCCAAGCGGTCGCATCCTGCTCGAATCGGCGCCTGTTGGGCAGGCCTGTCAGGACGTCTTCGTGCGCGAGGCGCTCATAAACCCGACTGGTCTCGTTTGCCGCTGCAATCCGCGCAGAGCGACCGACGTATCTTCCCCACCCCCTGCTGGCGAAAAGCACGACCGCGAGGAAGACCAGTATTCCCCAGGCGGTCTCATTGGTAGTGCCCACGAACAGATCCAGGAACCTCTTGGGCACGACAAGATGGCTCAGCCCGACAAGGAAGGGAAGCAGGATGGCAAGCATCGCCAACTCAAGCACGAGGAGCGCCACGCTCGACCAGGCCTGCGGCATTCGGGAATGACGCAGAACAACTGCCGTGTACAGGGCGGCATAGGCGCTGCCCACAACGATGGCGACCACGGTACGGGCCGTCACATCCTCGAAGTCCAAATGCGACACCAGGAAGGACAGCGAGGTGAAGCCCAGCAGGACCAGGGTCACTTCCAGAACGGTACGCGCGGCACGCCTTGCCCAGGTGTCGTCCGCCTTGGGCATTGCGAACAGTCGTTGGAAAGCCTGAAGAACAACCTGCATGACCGAGACGCGACAAGCCAAAACGGCAGGAGTTTCATCCAGCCCCCAAGGCGCAGAAGTGGCCCGTGCGCCAGGCAACGCCACCTACCGGGAATATGCACGCGAGAGAAGGCATGCTCACTCTGCATCCAGTCTGCTGAAGAGCTTTCAACCGGCGCTCAACCGATTGCAAGAAGTCGCCGCCATCGCTCCACAGCCACCACGCGTACAAGCTCTCCATCCGCCAAGCGGCAATGCCAGCCCGGCAATCGTGGATAGCGGCCCACCGCCGGGCTCTCTGTCGACTCCGAATCCCGTCCGCGCCCGCCCTGTTCGAGTCGCTCGAACATCAGGTCTGCGCCGACGCGCAGCCAGCGCACCACTGACGAAAAAAGGCCCGGCTGACCCCGCCTGATCGCGGCATCGTTCACGCTCGGGCACGACGATGATTCAGCCCGTCACCAGTGCATGGCCCCCGGCAACGTTGCGGCCCCTGGCGAGGCGGAACGCGAACCGCCCGCGACCACGAGAAGCACCAAGTTCGGGCCCGACTGCGTCACCTCCCGGTGTCGCCTGCCAGGCCGCCTGCGCTGTGATGAACGCCGCAGCCCCACGCCCCGTCTCGGGGTGTCCCGGGCGGCGTGAGGCGCTCTTTCGCCCCGACCGGCTCATGCCGGGCGGGGCTTTCCTTTGCGCGGCTGCGTGCGCTTCAGCGCATGGCGACGATGCCACCGTCTCGCGAGGCCGCCAGCAGGAAGAGCCCCGGCTCGCTGCGCTCGCCGCTCTTCACCTGCACGTCCACCAGGCACGCGGCGCCCACCGCCGTGGCCCGCACCACGCGCGTCTGGCGCTTGGTGGTGGAGCGGCCGAGTCGCTCCACGAGTTCACGGTAGACGGCCTGGCGGCCGGCGGGGGCGTCGGCGCCCAGGCTGCCTTCGGGGGCGAACTGCGCGGTCAGGCCCCAGGCGTCGCTGGCGTTCCAGTGGGCATCGAAATCGTTGAGTCGTTGCTGCAGGGCGGCGGTGTCGTCACAGGGCGCGGTGGCGGCATGGGCTTCCTCACCGAAGGTGATGACGGCGGCGGCCACGAGGCACAGGGCGGACAGGAGGCCCAGGCGGGCGGGGGTGATGAGTGACATGGGAGTGTCCTGATGGATGGAGGCAAGAAGGGCGAAGCCGTTCAGCGCACGCCGGCCGGCGGCAGCGGGTCGGGCACCTTGTTGCGCGTCGGGGGCAGGGTCTGCAGGTAGGCGAACACGGCCTTGAGGTCGTCGTCGGTCATGTGGTTGTAGACCGGGATCGGCATGGGCGGCAGCACCGGGCGGCCGCGGCCCAGATGGCGGCCGGTGCGGATGGTCTGCACGAAGTCGCTCTCGCTCCAGCGGCCCAGGCCCGTGTCGGGGTCGGACGTGAGGTTGGCGGAGAAGCTCACGCCCCAGGGGCCCGAATAGGCCGTGCCGGTCTGCGCGATCAGCACCATCCAGGGCTCACCGGGTGGCGTGGCCGGCGCGGTCACGGTGAAGCCCTGCGGATGGCCGGACAGGTGACGGGCCATGTCGGGCTCGGGGCCGTTGGCGCCCATCTTGAGCGGCGTGTGGCAGTCGGCGCAGCCGCTGGTGTTGACGAGGTAGCGGCCGCGTTCGATGCGGTCACTGGCCTGGGCTGTCGCGGCAACCAGGATGAGCAGGGGCAGGATGGCCTTCATGGGCTTTTCTCCGGGGGGTTGAGGTTGAAGTGGCGGGCCAACACAGCCAGGCCCTGGGCGTCGATCTCGCGGGTGCCGAGCGGCGGCATCTGCTGGTAGGGGTTGCGGGTGCCCGCGCGGCGCAGCACGGCGGCGCCGTCCACCGGCGCGGGCGGCTGGCCCGCGTCCAGCGCGAGCCGCAGCGGCACCGGCACGCCACCGTCGAAATGGCAGTGGCCACAGTTGCCGTGCAGATAGCCGCGGGCGGCCTGCTCGGCGGGCGTGGCGGCCAGGAAGTCCGGCCCCTGCTCGCGCCAGGCGGCCGGGGCCGGTGCGATGACGCCCTCGCGCACCAGGGCGGGCACGGCGGGGCCGAGCTGCAGGGCGGCAAAGCCCAGCACCGGGCTGCGCGCGCCGGCATGGCAGGCCATGCAGTCGCCCACCGACGGCAGCTCGTAGCGGCGCCCGCCGGGCAGCGTCAGCACGGCACCGCGGTCAGGCGCGCGGCGGGCCTGGCCGTCGTGCCAGACATAGGTGGCGGCCTCGACGCGGCCATCGGCCTGGACCACCAGATGCCGGGTCTCGACCGGGTGGCCGTCCACGCTGAAGGTCTTCCACAGCCGGGTGCCGGCCGGGAAGCGCCACGCGTCAGCCCGGCTGGCGTCGACCGTGGTGCCAGGCGGCAGGGCGATCCAGCGCTGCTTGGCCGCGCCGTCGGACCACAGCGGAAATCGCGGCTCGAAGCTCCGCAGGCCCGGGCCGCCGAAGCCGGTGTCGGCCAGCCGCTCAGGCAGCGTAGCCCGCACCGGCAGGGCGACGGCGAGCAGCAAGAGGGCACAGGCAAGGCGGGGCATGGGACGGCACTGTGCCGAGCGGCCGGCTGGCCCACATCGCCCGGACGGGCCAGCGCCCCCGGGGCTGAAGAGCCATGACCCTCGTCACCCCCGTGGCCCACCGGCCCTGGCCCGTCAGAGCGATGGCGCGCACCCGCCCGGACGGAACACTGCCCGGCATCCGGCCCCCTTCACTTCGACCCCTCGCGCCGGCTTCAAGGAGATTCCCATGACCACCCCCACCCACCGCGTCGACCTGTATGCCCACATCCACAAGGCCCTGCGCCTGGCGATGTGCGAGACGCTGCGCCAGCTCAGCAGCCTGGACCCCGCCGACCCGCTGGACATCGCCGCCACCCTCGGCCAGCTCGATGCCGTGCTGGATGCCGCCCAGCATCACGTCGAGAAGGAGAACCGCTTCGTGCATCCGGCCATCGAAGCCCGGCGCGCCGGCGCCAGCGCAGCCATCGAGGCGGAGCACGAGGAGCATCTGGACAGCATCGGCACGCTGCGCGCCGAAGCTGCCGCCCTGCGCGTGATGCCGTCGGCCGCCGCCGCCCAGCGCCTGTACCGCCGCTTTGCCACCTTCGTGGCCCACAACTTCGAGCACATGGCCGTGGAGGAGAGCCGCCACAACCAGGCGCTGTGGGCGGCCTACACCGACGAGGAGCTGCACGCGCTGCACGGCCGCATCCTGGCCAGCGTCGGCCCGCAGGAGATGAGCGAGATCCTGCGCTGGATGATCCCGGCGCTGGCGCCGGCCGAGCGCGCCGAGGTGATCGGCGGCCTGCCGCCCGAGGTGCAGGCGCCGGTGATGGCCTCGGCCCGCGCGCTGCTGAACGATGCCGCCTGGGGCAAGCTCAGCCGGGCGATGGGCCAGGCCAGCGTGCCGGGCCTCGTGGAGGCCTGACGGCAGCGGCGCCAGGCGGGCCTGCCAGGCGCGCCAAAGGCCCGTTCAGCGCTGCCGGTTCCACCACGCGGCGGCCTCGCCGCGTGAGTTCAAGCCCAGCTTGTCGAGGATGTTGGCCACATGCCGCTTGACGGTGTGCGGGCTCAGGTCCAGCGCGCGGGCGATGTGCTTGTTGCTCGCACCCGCCGCGATCTGGGCGATGACCTCGGCCTCGCGTTGCGACAGCCGGTCGTCCGCCGCCAGTGCGGCCGACTCCCCGGTGCCCGCGGCCAGCGGCGCCAGGGCCTCCACCCAACTGCGCAGCCGGGCCAGCGCCGCCGCGTCGAGCAGGCCGCCCCAGTCGTGCGCGGCCATGCGCCGCATCAGCGGCACGTCCCACAGCAGGCCGCCGGGGTCGTGCTCGGCCAGCGCGGGTGCCAGCGCCTCGGCGGCCTGGGCGGGCTGGCCATCATCCAGCAGCGCGCCGGCCAGACGCAGCTGCGCCTCGGCGCGCTGGCCGAGCAGGTCGGCGGATTCACCCTCGGCGAGCAAGGCCCGCCACAGCGCAATCGCCTCAGCGCGGCGGCCCGCCAGTTCGGCCTGGCGCGCCCGCAGGCCGGCCAGCGGGTCGCGGCGGTGCGGGGCGGTCAGGTCGGGCAGTTCGGCGCCCTCGCGCACCAGGCGCGCCAGGCCTTCATCCAGCAGCGCCACCTCGCCACAGGCCGCAGCCATGCGCGAGCAGAAGAAGATGCCGTGCCACAGGCCCCAGCGGCCATAGCCCGGCACGTGCTCGGCCAGGCGCAGCCGCATCAAGGCCACCGCAGACTCGTGGCGGCCATGCACCAGGTCCAACATCGCATGCAGCGCCTGGCCATGGTTGCGGGCGATGACCAGCCGGCCAAACCAGGCGGCATCGGCCTCGGCACGCGCGAGATGCTGCTCGCACTCGGCCAGCTCGCCCTGCCAGAAGAGACTCCAGGCCCGCGCCATGTAGCCCATCACCCCCAGCGGCAGCGGGCGGTCGCCCACCACCTGCATCGCGCCGCGGAACCAGCGCTCCATGGGCGCAGCCATGCCGCGGCAGCTGATCTGGCGCGGCGGCGGCACGCCGGTGTACCAGGCTTCCACGGTCGGATGCTTGAGCAACTCGGCGAGCTGCGCCTCGAAGAGCGGCGCCACCGCATCGAAGCGGCAGCTCTCCAAGGCATGCCAGCAGCGCGCCAGCAGCACCACGCGGCGGGCTTCGCCACTGAGCCGGCTTTCACCATCGAAGGGGTCCAGCGCCTGCAGGATGGCCGCCGCCTGCGTGAGCCGGCCCTGCGCGATCAGCAGCACGGCCAGGTGGGCGCGCGCCACCCGCAGCGCAGCCGTGTCACCCCGCGCCTGGAACAGCAGCTCCGCGCGGCCCAGGTGGTACTCGGCCCGCTCCGCTTCCCACAGCGTCCACAGCGCCACGGCCTTGACGCGGTGCAGCTCGGGGCTGACCTCGGCAAAGTCCGCATCGAAGCGCCCCGCCAGGTCGAGCAACCCCTGGGCGCCGAGCTGGTTGATCAGCATGCCGGCATCGGCCAGCAGCAGCTCCGCCGCACGGTCGGGCCGGCCGGCGGCCATCAGCAGGCCATGGCGGCGCTGGGCGTCGCTCTCCAACACCGCAGCGCGCTCCAGCAGCTCGCGGTGCAGCTCGGGCTGGGTCTGGCGCAAGCGCAGCTGCAGCATGTCGCGGAAGAGCTGGTGCAGGCGCAGCGTGTGGGGCGACAGGTCGACCACCGTCACGAACAGCGACAGCCGCTCGATCTCGGCCAGGAAGGTCGCCACCATCGCGCCCTCCCCCAGGGCCTGGCAGCGGGCCACGTCCAGTTCGTGCAGCACGCTGGTGCGCAGCAGGAAGTCGCGCAGCTCGGCGTCCAGCCGGTCCAGCACCTCGGCGGCCAGGTAGTCAAAGGTGGCACGGTCGATGGCCGCGGGCAGCGCGTCCCGCTGCGACAGCCCCAACGCCAGCCGCAGGCCGGCCGCCCAGCCCTGGCTGCGCGCATACAGCTCGGCCGCGGCCTCGTCGCCCAGGCCGGCGGCGTGAGCGAGCTGCGTGACCTCGGCCGGCGCCAGGGCCAGCTGCTCGGGCCCGAGGTCAGCCAGGTCGCCGGTGGCCCGCAGCCGGGCCACGCGCAGCGCCGGCTCATGGCGGGCCGACAGCACCAGCCGCCAGCGCTCGCCCATGCGCGCGAGCCAGCGGTCGAGGAACTGCAGTGAGGCGGTGTCCACCAGATGGTGGGCATCGTCCAGCACGATCAGGCCGTGGGCGACTTCGCAAGCCTCCAGCGCGTTGGCCATCGCATCCGCCGCGGTGATCAGCTCGGCGCCACCGCGCAGCGCCGCATCGCGCAGGCCCTCGGGCGCCGTGCGCCAGGGGGGGTCGTAGGGCTCGAAAGCCGTGAACAGGCAGTCCAGCAGGCGCCCGAGGTCGTCGCCCTCGTCGAGCGCCACCCAGGCCACGGCGGTGTCGTCACCCAGTTCGGCCAGGGCCTGGGTCAGCAGCGCCGTCTTGCCGTAACCGGCCGGGGCACACAGCAGCAGCGCCCGGTGGGTCTGCAGGGCTTCATGAAAGCGGGCCAGCAAGGCCGGGCGCGGCAACAGCAAGCCGGCCCGCGGCCGCGGGGCTCGGGTTTTGGTGTGGGCGAGTGCCATGGCCTCGAATGATAGGCACGCACCCCCCTGCTTGCGGGGCTTTTGCCCCCCTTGAGCAAACGATGGACGAACGCTTGCCTAACGGTTGGTTCAGAGACTGCGGCCACCTTGATGGGAGAACCGCCATGTCACTCACCCGCCTCCTGCTGCCCCTCGTCTTCGCTGCCAGCGCCTGCGCGGCCCATGCCCAGCAGGGCGTGGACCTGCTCGACCCTGGCCAGAGCCCCAACTTCCCCGCCTGGACGCTCTACGGCAGCGCCAGCGCCCAGAACCTGACGCCCGGCAACGGCTTCACCTACAGCACGCTGAACCTGACCCAGGCCACGGTCGGCGGCTCGGCCGGTGCCGGCTGGGCGCCGCAGACGCTGCTGCTGGACTTCAACACCGCGTTCAGCTTCCGCTTCGCCTTCAACATCCACAACAACCCCGACGAGGTGCGCGGCGACGGCCTGACCTTCGTGCTGGCCGATGCCACCGGCGTGGGCGGCACCGGCTCCGGGCTCGGCTATGAGGGCCTGTCTTCGCGCAGCCTGGCGTTGGCGATCGACACCTTCCACTTCGACGGCGAGCCGGTCTCGCCCAGCCTGCAGATCCTCACGCAGGGCGTGACCACGCCGGTGGCCTACACCGAGACCGGGCTGGGAGACGCCATCCGCAATGGCAACTACGCGTTGATCGCGACGTTCGACTACACGCCTTCCGGCCTGGCAGACCACGCCGGCACCCTGACCGGCACGATCTGGAACCCCGACGTCGGCAGCTTCAGCGTGCAGGCCGGTGTGGACTTCGCCGCGCTGGGGCTGGTGGGCCTGCCGGTGTACTACGGCTTCACGGCCGCCAATGGCCTCGCCACCGACGGGCACACCATCCAGTGGGGCGCCGTGGCGGCGGTGCCCGAACCGGGCAGTTGGGCCCTGATCGGCGCCGGCCTGGGCTGGCTCGGCCTGCTGGCGCAGCGCCGCCGGGTGCGCTGAACCGCGCCGTCACGACCGCTTCACAGAAGCGACCCATCCTCCGCGCCCATCCGCAGCAGCCGCTGCGGCAGCGCACACGAGGTAACGCATGGGTCGTCCTAGCAAGGTTCAGCCGTCGCGCGAAGGCAGCAGCCGCCGCGACTTCTTCAAACGCTCAGGCGCTGGCGCCGTGGCCGTGGCGACCGCCACGCCGCTGCTCGCGCAGACCACCGGGCCGGTGCGCTTCGAGCACGGCGTGGCCAGCGGCGACCCGTTGGCTGACCGCGTCATCCTGTGGACCCGCGTGACGCCGTCGGCGGCCCGCCCGGCCATCGCGGTGCAGTACGTGGTGGCGACTGACCCGGCGCTCACCCAGGTCGTGCAGCGCGGCAGCGCCAAGACCAACCCGGGCCGCGACTACACCGTCAAGGTCGATGCCGCGGGCCTGAAGCCCGGCACGACCTACTACTACCGCTTCAGCGCCGAGGGCGTGGACAGCCCCGTGGGCCGCACCAAGACGCTGCCGACGACCGGCGTGAACAGCCTGCGCTTCGCGGTGGTGAGCTGCTCCAACCACGCCTACGGCTACTTCAACGCCTACGCCCGCATCGCGGCACGGGCCGACCTCGACCTGGTCATGCACCTGGGCGACTACATCTACGAATACGGCGCCCGCCAGTACGGCAGCGTGCGCACGCCCGAGCCGGCCCAAGAGATCGTCACGCTGGCCGACTACCGCCAGCGCCATGCCCAGTACAAGCGTGATGCCGACTCCCAGGCCATGCACCGCCAGCATCCGCTGATCGCCATCTGGGACGACCACGAGACGGCCAACAACGCCTTCAAGACCGGCGCCGAAAACCACCAGCCCGCCACCGAAGGCGACTGGAGCGCCCGCGTGGCCGCCGC
Source organism: Roseateles puraquae (assembly GCF_002205845.1). Taxonomy (GTDB): domain Bacteria; phylum Pseudomonadota; class Gammaproteobacteria; order Burkholderiales; family Burkholderiaceae_C; genus Pelomonas; species Pelomonas puraquae. The sequence continues at coordinate 45,536 of NZ_NISI01000016.1, forward strand.
GATGCAGGCCTACTACGAATGGATGCCGGTGCGCCCGGTGGACGTGGCCAACCTGCGCGACAACCACCGCAGCTTCGCCTACGGTGACCTGGCCGAACTGCTGATGCTGGAAGAGCGCGTGAACGCCCGCTCCGAGCAGCTCACGACGGCCGTGCACCCCACCGCCTTCGGCGCCGGCTTCGCGACCACCGACCCGGGCTATGGCGACGCGAGCCGCACCCTCCTGGGCGATGCGCAGGAGGCCTGGCTCATCAACCGCCTGCGCACCACGCCGGCCCAGTGGAAGCTGCTCGGCCAGGGCGTCATGTTTGCCCAGCTCAAGGCGCCGGGTAGCAACCAGGCGACCGACCCGGGCCTGTACTTCATCAACAGCGACCAGTGGGATGGCTACGAGCCAGCGCGCAACCGCATCTTTGCCGGCATCCAGGGCGATGCCGCGAACGCCAAGGTCAACGACGTCGTCGTGCTGACCGGCGACATCCACAGCAGCTGGGCCGCCGACCTGCACCCCAACCCCTACAACCCGGCCGCCTACGACAAGGCCACCGGCGCCGGTTCGCTGGCGGTGGAGTTCGTCGGCACGTCGGTCACCTCGCCCGGCATCGACACCGACACGACCGGCGCGGTGGCGGGCGCCATCCGCTCCTTCAACCCGCACTTCAAGTACGTGCAGTTGACCCGCCGCGGCTACATGGTCATGGACGTCAACCGTGACCGCGTGGTGGGCGAGTGGTGGTACGTCGACACGGTGGCCAGCCCCAGCAACATCGAGACCTTCGCGACCGCCTTCGAGGTGCGCGCCGGCGAGAACCGCCTGCGCGCCTCCGCCCAGACACCCAACCGCGCCAACCCGCCGGCCCTGGCCCCCTGAACCTCCCACGGACCCTCGACATGAAGCACGCCCTCACGCTCCTCGCCGCCCTGCTCTCGCTGAACGCCGGCGCGGCGGACCTGACCTTCTCCGGCCAGGCGGTGAACCACAACGACAAGATCGTCATCGACTTCCAGGTCGCCGCCGGCAGCAGCATCTCGCTGTGGACCGACAGCTGGCAGTCGGGCCTGAACTTCGACCCGCAGCTCTACCTGGCCCAGGGCGATGCCATCGTGCTGGAAGACGATGACAACGGCAGCCTCGTCAACGCCGGCGCTGGCTTCTTCGACGCTGGCCTGACGTTCACTGCCAGCACGGCCGGCAGCTACCGCCTGGTGCTCAACGCGAGCTCCAACACCCGGCTGGGTTCGACGCTGTCCGCCGGCTTCACCTACGACGGCGACACGCCCATCCCCCTGGCCACCTGGAACCAGCCGAGCTACGACGTCAACGCCAACGACCAGAAGGGCGGCTTCTGGCGCCTGCACCTGAGCGGCGTCGAGACCGCCGCGGTCGTGCCCGAGCCGGCCGGCTGGGCGCTGATGCTGCCGGGCCTGCTGGCGCTCGGCCTGCGGGCACGCCGACGCGGCTGAGGGGCGACGAGCTCTCGGGGCACGAGCGCCCTCCTACACTCCCTCGCCACCGGGCCCGCGCCCGGCCAGGGAGACCACATGCATCGACCCCGACGGCCCGTGAAGGCCGCGCTCGGCGCCCTGCTCGGGCTGGCCTTGAGCACCCTTGCGCCCCTCGGCCAGGCGCTGGAACAGCCGCCGCGCTGGATCAAGGCCGACGACCTGCGCGTGCGCAACGGCCCGGGCCTCGACCACCCGGTACGGGGCCTGCTGCAGCGGGGCGCGCAGGTCATCCTGAAGAGCCCGACCGTCTTCGATGGCTTTTGCCTGATCGAAGGTGACGGCCTGTACGGCTACGTCGCCTGCCAGTACCTGAGTGCCGACCCGGTGGCCCGGCCGCGCGCCGGCCAGGGGGGTGTGCCGGCCGACCAGCGCTGGGTGACCGGCACGGCCGTGATCCTGCGCAGTGGCCCCTCGCGCGACGCGCCGCAACTGTCGCGGCTGGCCGTGAACCGCACGGTGCGGCTCCTCAAGCCTGATGCCAGCGCCGGCTATTGCGAAGTGCAGCCGCAGGACCGCGCCGGCAAGCCCGATGGCCCGAGCGGTTATGCAGCTTGTCAATACCTCGGCCTGGAGCCACTCTCAGCAGCAGTGGCCGCCGGGGATGACCCCGACCCCGTGCGCGCCTTTTGGCGGGCGCCCGGCTGGTGGAAGCTCGAAGCGCATGCCCAGCAACTCGCCAAGGCCCTGCCGGAGTCGGCCAAGGCCGGCCCCTGGCCGCGCGACGAAGCGCTGGAGCGCATGAAGGCTCACCTGGCCCTGGGCCTCAAGGGCAGCCCGCCGCCACCGCTGCCCGACTGGGCCGCCTTGAAGGCGCTGGCGGCGGCGCACGAGCCGTCGCTGCTCAGCCCGGCCCGCCGCGCGCAAGCGCAGTCCGGCCAGGACAAGGCCCTGTGGGAACGCGAGTACCGCGCCAGCGGCGCCGCGCATCGCATCGCCAATGCCCTGGGCCTGTCCGGCCCGTTGCACGATCCCATTTCTGCCGAGGGCGGGGGTGAACGGGTGCTGCGCCTGATGCGCGCGCTGGAGCTGCCCACGGCGGCGCCATCCCTGTTCAAGACCGAAGCCGAGATCGGCCCGCCGGGCGAAAACGCCCAGGCCCTGGCCGGCCGCTTCGACGGCATCTACCGCACGGTGGTCACGCCGCGCAAGCCGCAGCGTCGCAGCGATGAGCCCAACGCGGCAGCCGGGCTCTATGACATGCTCAGCCGCACCGAGTCGCTGACCCGCCCGGTGCAGTTCGTGCGGCTGCACCGCGACGGCTCATTGACGAGCGAACCCAACACAGCCGCCTACACCGAGCTGCTGTGGCGTGATGTGGACGAACCCGAGTGCGGCGACTGGACGCCCGGCTTCGGCTTCGGCGATGTCGACGGCGCCATCTGGCGCTACGGCCAGGACGCCGGCATGGGCCTGACACCGCCGCCGCGGCGCGCCGGCCCACCCCGGCTGTTTGGCTACAACGCGCTGCAGGCACCGCCCCGGGCCAAGGCCGAACGCAGCGAACAGGTGATCAAGCTGGACCGCGAGGCGACTGGCTTCGTGCGCGTGGTGCAGATGAGCTTCGACCTCGATGGCGACGGCCGCCCCGACCTTGTCGTGCTGGAAGGCGTGGGCCGCGGGCCAGGCCACCTGGACATGATGTCCACCACCGACGACCCCTGGTGGCGGCTGCAGCTGGCCAATATCGGTGGCGCGTGGAAGGTGCTGGGGCACGACCGCTTTGCCTACGGCTGTGGCTGTTGAAGCGGCCGGGCTGAAGCCTGCCCTTTGAAACAGAAAATAATATGGGCAGCCGTTCAAATAACACGAACGTATAATCCGCGCCGTGTTCCGGCCGACGCCGTTTCACCGGCGGCCTCCATGCCGACCGAGACACGCGACGCCCGTCGCCGGTAGGCCCGCCGAGCTGCAGCCAACCGCCCCTTTCGCTCATGCCGGCGCCGACTGCACCCGCCCGCATCCGCCCCCTCCTCCGCACGACCCCGGGCCAGCCTGGGCGGCACACTGCTGCTCGACGACGCCCTGAACCACCGAAAGGCTCAGCCATGAGCAGCAAGATCTACGTGGGCAACCTGCCCTACTCCGTCACCGATACCAGCCTGAAGAGCAACTTCGCCGAGTTCGGCGGCGTGACCTCGGCCAAGGTGATGATGGACCGCGACACGGGCGAGTCCAAGGGCTTCGGCTTTGTCGAGATGGCCTCACCCGAAGCGGCGCAATCCGCGATCAGCGCCTTGAACGGCGTGTCAGTCGAAGGCCGCCGCATCGTCGTCAGCCTCGCCCGCCCTCGCGAAGAACGCGCCGCCCCCGGCGCCTACAGCGCCACCGGCTACCGCGCCAGCAATCGACCGGACGTTGGCTACGGCAACGGCGGCTTCGGCGGCGGTCGCTACTGAGGCCCGCAGCGGCTCGCGAGAAACGGCTCCACGGAGCCGTTCTTTTTCGCCCGGCTCAGCTAGCGCCCGGCCAGGTGATGGGCCACCAGCGCATTCGCATGCCCATGCCCCAGCCCATGAGCCGACTTGAGCAAGGCGACCAATTCCATGTGCTTCAAGTCGCCTGCCGCCCGCAGGACAGCCAGCCAGTGCTCGACGCGTTGGCCGTAGGTCTTCTCGATGGACGGAAAGTAGGACGCGGGGCCTTTGGCTTTTTCGGGTGTCGGCATGGGCAGCTCCAAATGGCAAGGCATGGCTCGATGCAGGGCATGCTGCTCGCTCGACGAATCGAGGCGCGCGGGATCGACAAGTTGCAGGGCTGCGTGCGCTGGGTCTACGGGCCCTGGCTTGAGGTCAGTTGCCTAATTTGCCCTGCCGTTGAGAGGCGTTGACCGCTGGGGGACGGGGTTGGTGGAAGGTCGGCTGACGACCCGGTGCGGCCGCTCAGGCATGCCAGGTTGGGTGCCGGCAAGCGGGCATTAGTTGTCCACAGCGAGAAGGCCAAGCTCGTAGGTGATTCATGCGCGCGCTGCAACACTTCTTCAGTGAGCCAGTCATTGAAAGGGCTTTGTCATCTCCTTCGTCGCTAGCCGGGTGGCCTCTTTAGGTGCCGTTCAATGAAGCCGAATTGCGCCACCGTCCGGGCGTACACGTAGGTGTCGGCCTGCTGCACCGTATTCCAGTTGATCTCCTTTGCCATCTCGGACTGGGAACGTGCCATTGTCTGCTCCCAAGTACGGGGATTGTTGAACGCGAAGAAGGCGTTCCGTGGCCCCAAGGGCAGACAAGCCAGATAGCTAGTGGCAAGCGTCCCAACGACGATAAGCGGTGCATCGCCAATCAGAAGTTCATGGACTGAGCTATGAAGCTGGCGAGTAGCCCAACTGACGCCTGGCCCCAGAAAAGCTCTGTTCAGTACTTCAGATTGGACAAGTGATGGCAGCGTGTGAATTGCCAAGTCATCAAAGATGTCCGGGAGTTCTGCAAGGCCCATTCGTAAAGTGACTCTTCGGCGGCATCGCCTCGCACCGCCTCGTATTCATCGGGAGCGTCCTGAAGCTGGCGACGCAAGATATCTCGCCCCTTCCCCCGCATGTGTTCAACCATCCTCGGTATGCGCAGCAACTGGGCAACCAGAAACCGCGACCAGACCGCTCGGTCCTGCATGCTGAGGGAACGAACACCGCTTGCGAGGATCTGCTTGTGAACCTTTGCGGCCGGATCATCAACATGCGGCCCAAGGAAGTCGCGCTCCGCCGCAACGTTTGGCTGGCTGGCTGAACGCACCATTGAATAAAGGTGGTCGGCCTTGGCCACGTGTTGTGCCGTATGCGGGTGCGATCGCAGAGCCCCGTGCGCCCATCTGAACGAGACCAGCTTTCGCGTGTCTTCTGCGTGCCACTGCTCTAGCAAGAAAGCAGGCACGTAGTGATGCTTTCGATGGCTCATTGGTTGATATGTTGAGCAGTGTCGTGGAGGATGCGGCGCGAGCAACAGGTTTGCGCGAAAGCCGCCCGATGCCACCGGCCGATCCTGGCTGACTTTGGTCACCGCCGGACCAAGGTTTGGTCACCACGCCGCATCAGTCGCTCGGCTGCTCCTGGGTCGCACGATCAAGCTCTTCATGTATTCGGTCGATCCGCGGCGGGCGGAGTGCATCGTCCGTGATGTGCCAGTGGTAAAGGTGCCCCATGCAGTCCCTGCCCGGATGGTCCGGCAAGAAGTCCTCCCGCACGATGTAGACGTTCAGCAGAACAGCATCTTCATCGCCACACGGCCGCAACTGGGACAACCGTCTCCGAACAAGCTCCGCGCTCCCATACTCGAAGCCGTGGTCTTCCACGATGAACATGGGGTAGTCACGAGCCGGGACTTCAATCATGCGTTGCACCGGTTGAAGCTCTGGCGGGACGGATGCGAGGAAGTCGATCGCGCGCTGCTGATCCCGGCATATCGCCGAAATCCAACGCCAACCTCGACTGTTCCGCGCTTCGATGACAAACATGGCCAATCTTCAAACGGTTTGGGGTTGCGCATGAACGTCCAAGGCGACGTTTCGAACGTTGGGAGCTTGGAGCCTACCGGAAAGCCGCCTCTCGCCGAAGTCCGCTCCTGGCCGACAGGCGCCAGTCAAGGCCAAACTGGCCCATCCAGACTGCCAGTGTCTCCACGTTCAAACCAGGTCGTCGCGACTTCCTGGCCAAAAATCCGAATGGAGGGCTCAGCCTTCAGCAGCACGTGGAGGTCAGCGTCAAGTTTAGCGAGCCCGGGTGTTATGTCGGGCTTGCGACGAAACGCATGCTTGAAAAACGGCACTTCGGCAAACGGCACAACGTTCCAGAGGAGTTGGCTTCTGGCCGGCGGCGGATCACCTTCCTGCGCGAAGCCCCTATCCGGCAGATTCACGCAGCCAACCCACAGTAGGTACGGATCGCGCTGGCACATAACGCACCAACCCCAGTCTTCCCCAAACACCTCCTCAGCGTGGTACCCAAGCCTGACAAGCCCCTCGCGGAGCCACCTTGCCGGTTGGCGCCCATACATACGCGGGTTGGTCTGATGGTCTTCACCAGGCTCTGCCTCAAAGACCGTAGACGTGAACCAGTAGCCGGGCGTGGACGAGGGCATAGCACGATGTGACGGGGAGACAGACTAGGCTACATGAAAGCGGTCTAGTTCTGACGACCGCTCCTGGCCGATAGCGCCACTCAAACGAAAGCTCGTCCTGACGGCCACCTTCCCGCAGCAAGGCATGAACGCCATGTTGCTGGATGGAAGCACCCACAGCAGGCACCATCCGGCACAAAGCAGAAGCACCCCGGCAAGCCCGTAGCCCAAGAAGCGAAGAGCCGATTGGCCGCGCATCGGGGCCGTGTGGCGGCGCCTTGGCGCTATCGCCCGCAGTCCCAGCCGTTCAGGAAGGGCCGTGCGGTGATGCCGAGTTGTCGGGTTGTCGTCTGGGTCTTGCCTTTGCTGCGGGTGGTCGACACGTGCTGGCCGGTCAGGAAGTTGGTGCTGCCACGCTCCGCTTCGCCCGATGACTCGTCTTCCGAACGCGTGTCTTCGCCGATCAGCTCCAGGTCTTGGCGCCCGGCGTTGTAGCGAAAGCGCCGGGTCGTGCTGCCCCATCGACCGCCGTCTGCCGTCTCGACCGTCTCGACCAACAGCGCCCCGCGCCGGATCTCCAAGTTGTAGAACTTGCTCGGGTGGCAGAAATCGGCGGACACGGATAGCACGCGGTAGCCGCCTGCGGGCGTACCGGCCAGGATCACGAGCCGTTCGTCCCTGCCCGCGTCGGTGCCCGTGCTGCCGGTCAACAGCATCGCGACATCCGCCATGCCATCGCCATTGAGGTCACCTTCCGCCTGGGTCCACAGGAACTGCAGGTGGCCCAAATCGGGCCGCAGTTGCAGGAACATCTGCTGAGGGTCCAGGCGCTCAGCCGCAGCGAGCGGCAGGGCGAGCCCGAGCAGCAAAGGCCCAACGACAAGAGAGCAGATGCGCATCATCACAGTCCCGAGGGCTGCTGGAGGGTGTGGTGCAAGGCTGAGTCATCCGTGGCGCTTGAGCACAGGCGCCGCACCACGGCCAGTGTCTCCCACAGGATGAGGGTCTCGTCACTGAACGCCTGCCCCTCGCGTGCCGCCTTGGCGCGGAACCAGCCGCCGGTGTGGTGGCGCCAGGAGGCCAGCGTGCGCTCGCCTTCGCCATAGGCCAGCGCCATGGGCTCCGTCACGTCGCAGTAGCGCACCGGCATGACCCCGGTCGTCTCGATGATGGCCACGGGCTGGTCCCGCCCGTCCAGCAGCACGGACAGCGCGCCGGCGAACGGGATGCGGCCGTCCGGGTAGTCCCAGAAGGCCGAAGAGGTCGCCGTCTTGATGCCCGACAGGATGAGGCCGGCGCCTTCGTCAGCGAGCGCTGGCGTGCCACCGATGCTGATCGGCAGGAAGAAGCGATGGCTCTGCCCGGGATAGGCGGCTTCGAGGATGTCGTGGTGCAGGTTCATGGGCCCTCCCGTGGCGGCATTCTGCCCAGCCGCGCTGTGCTTGGGCGACCGGCAGGCGCTGGCCCTCAGGGCTGCAGCCAGCCGCCCAGCCGCTCCCAGCGCCGACGCCCGGTGTCCCAACCGTAGCAGAGGTACTCGTAGTCCGACGTCATCGGTGCCACGCAGGCGGCATCCATGGAGGAGCGTCGCTTGACCGTGTCTTGAACGCCTGCCGAGCGAAGGCGGGCGTTCAGCCGCTCGACGGCGGTCCATGACAGGCAGCGGGCACTCGGAAAGCGCGGCATCGTCCCCGCCACGCGCCCGGGTGCCGGCTTCTCATCCCACACCACCTGCGGCGCAGCACCCGGCGAGAAAACGGCATACATCAGCCGGCTTGCATCGGCCGTCACGAGCCCCAGCAAGGCCTGCGACTGCCCCGGCCGGTCGAACGAGCCGATGCAGGCGGCGACGACGTGGAGCCCGCCCGGCATGTCAGCCACGGCGGCCAACCACTGCTGGGCCTGCTGGCCGCCGACGGCAGCCCGCAGGTAGGCGCCCCCTGCGGCATGCACGGCGGCGAGCCGGTCCACCGTGATCGGCTGGGCCTGCTCGGCTGCCGGAAAGTCCTCCGCCGCGCGTGCCGCGGGCGCACTCAGCAGGCTGGCCCCCAGGACCCAGGGCAGTAGGCGACGGTCAAGGTTGTGCAGAGGCATTCAGCTCTCGGAATGGTTGTTGGCAAGCGTCCCGTTCCTCCTTAGCGTTTCGGTGCCGGGCTCCGTGCTGAGCCGGATTGCATCGCCACAGGCGTGCCTGCAGCAACTGCGGCTGCCCCGAATGGTGCCCCCGGGCGCGCCGGGGTCTGCTGCAGTGCTGCTGCTGAACTTGAACGGTCGCTCCGCTGTGGCTCACGCGGCCAGCAACTGCTCCAGCCGCTGCTCTTTCAGCCCGTAGAAGCGCTTGATCTCTGCGATCTGCGCCAGCAGCTCCGGCCGCCGTGCAGCCAGAGCCGCGGCGGCAGGCCCTTGCGCCTTGACCGCCAAGATCATCTTGTTCTTGCTGGTGTGCTCCAGCGCGATGAACTCGAACACCTGGGTGCGGTAGCCCTGGCTCTCCAGCAGCAGGGCGCGCAGCGAGTCGGTCACCATTTCGGCCTCCTGGCCGAGGTGGATGCCGTGCTGCAGCATGGGCCTGAGCACCTCGGGCAGCGTCATCTGCGGGCGCAGCTCCTTGTGGCAGCAGGGCGAGCTCATGATGATGCGCGCGCCGCTTTGCAGGCCCACGTGCAGGGCGTGGTCGGTGGCGATGTCGCAGGCATGCAGCGCGATCATCACGTCCAGCGGCTGCACGGCCTGGGTGCGCACGTCGCCCTGGTCGAATCGGATGCCCTGCAACTGCTCGCCTTCGATGACGGCGTTGCACAGCTTGACCATGTCGTCGCGCAGCTCGATGCCGGTCACCCGGGGTGCCAGGCCCCGGGCCTGCAGCCAGTCGTGCACGGCAATGGTCAGGTAGCCCTTGCCGGAGCCAAAGTCGGCCACTCGCACCGGGCCTTGCAAGCCGGCCTCCTCGACCGCAGAGGACAGGATCTCGACGAAGCGGTTGATCTGCTTCCACTTGCGCGCCATGGCCGGCACCAGGGCCGGCTCACCCTTGACGACGTGGGTCAGGCCGAGGGCCGACCACACCGGATGGGCCATCTCCAGCGGCCGGTGCTTGGCCTTGTCGTGCACCGCGGGCGCGGGCGCCTCGACGGCGTCGATGCGCGTCACGCGCAGCGTCTCCCGGCCCTTGCGGCTCACGGCGAACTGCACCTCTTCCGCCGAGGTATGCAGATGGGCATTGCGAAAGCGCGCGCCGAGCAGGCGGGCAACCTCGTCCAGGCCCGCCTCGGGCGCGTGGTTCTTGGTGATGTCCTTGGTCCGGTGGCGCCACAGAAACGTGAGCGCCGGCTCACCGCGCAGCTCAATCGCACGAACCGTCAACCGCTCCACGTCCTCGTCATCGCCCACCGGGCCCGACAACAGCAGCTTGCCGAACTGACCGCTGGCGAGGGCCAGGCGCACCAGATGCAGGAAGCGCTCGTGCGCAGGCGCCGTGGCGGCGGGGGGTGGGGTGATGAGGGCAGTGAACAACGGCGCGGCCATGGCGCCATTGTCAGTGACGGCGTCCGCCTCGCCTGCGCAAGGCGACCACCCCCAGGCCTGCCAGCCACAGCGCCAGGCTCTGCGGCTCCGGCACGGCGGCCGACACCTCCAGCGGGGCCCAGGAGCTGGACGACAGGCCGAGCGGCTCGTCGCTGACGGTGCCCGGCACCTGGTAGCTCGGCCAGCCCATGCTGTCGTAGCTGAAGTGGCGACCGCCTTCGGCGTCCTGGCTGACGCCGGTCATGTGCCAGACCCGCCCGGTGGCCAGCTCGAACTCCAGGCCCGCGCGGTCATCCAAGCCGAGGCTGAACGCGGCCACCGCACGGTTGCCGCTCCAGTGCAGCTCGAAGCCGGTGAGCTCATAGCCGTACAGCCAGCCATCGCCGTCCAGGTCGGCCCCGGCAAAGGTGCCGGTGATGCGGGCCTCGTCGGCAAACCCGGTCTGGCTGAACACGAAAGACTGCACGGGCGCCTCGGCCCGCGCCGGCTCGACCACGACCGCAGCCGCCAGGGCCAACAGCGCCGTGAGCGCAAAGAAGCGAGAGGTTGACATGACGGGACTCCATCCGTTGAAAAGAGTCGTCATGCTGCCGACCTGGCGCCGCAGGCACTTCGCCCAGGAGAGCCACTGCCCGTGAACAAGGGATGGCCCGATGGGGCCAGCCTCCGCGGCCTCAGCGCCCCGGCCAACCGAACTGCAGGCCCACGACCACCGCGTTGTAGACCGCGTGCACCAGCATCGGAGCCATCAAGCTGCGGCCACGCTCGTAGGCCGCCGCGGTGCACAGCCCCAGAAAGAACACAGGGATCATGGACACCGGTGGGTGCACGACCGCAAAGACCGCCGCGCTGGCAGCCGCCGAGGGCCACCAAGCGAAAGAGCGACGCAAGCCTGCAAAGATCAGGCCGCGGAAGATGAACTCCTCGAACACCGGCGCCGCCAGCACGCACAGCCAGGCTAGCCCGATGCGCAAGGCCGGCGCCACCGCAGCGCCGGCCTCGGGCATCAGCAACAGCTGCCTGAGGGCCAGCAGGTAGGCAGCCCCCAGCCCGGCCGCCGCCGCGCCCCACAGCAGGCCCTCCCGCACCGCGGCGCTGCGTTGCCCGGCCCTGCCGAGCAGCGAGGGCAGCGTCTTCACGCCGGCACGCCAGTACACCAGGCGCGCCAGGCCATAAGTCAGTGCGCCGGCCGCCACAAAGGACACCAGCACGCCGGCGCCGGGTCTGTCAGGCTGAAAGACTCGCCACAGGGCTGACAGCATCAGCTGCAGCACGAGGAAAGCCGTCGCGGCGATCAGGCCGTCCGCCACCGACGGCTGGGCCGGGGGCGAGGCCACGGGATCGAGCAGGAAGGGCAAGGCGTCGTTCGCCTTCTGCCACAGTGCCAGGGCGAGCAGGCCGACCAGCAGCAGGATGACGAGGGACTGCCACCACGCCGCCGCCCAGAGGCCATACCCATAGAAGCCGCTCAGCATCATGAACAGGTAGACGAAGCCCGGCCGCACGCGCGCGCTGCGCTCCTGCGCCAGCGGGTCGCTGGCAAACACCGCGAGCGAGACGGCGATCACCGAGAACAGCGGCACCCCGGCCAAAGCCAACAGGCCAAGTCCCAGGTAGCGCCAGCCCGCGCCGGGTGCCATATGCAGGGCGCCGGGCAGCAGCACACCGACCGGATAGGCCAGCGCAATCACGGCCCACAGGGCCGCCTTGTCGCGCAGCACGCTGCCCACACTGCGGGGGAAGGTGTAGAGCAGCCACAAGGCCGCGCCTTCAGTGTTGAGCGTCTGGAAGGCCGACAGCATCAGCATGTAGCTCGCCAGCCCGAAGGCGATGGATGCAATCAGTGCTGGCGGGCCGCTGAACAGCTGGCCGAGTGCCTGGGTGCCGCCATTGAGCACGATCTGGCTGCCGATGATCAGCACGGGCAGCAGCAGGGTCTGCACCAGGAAGTTGCGGTCGCGAGCGAGCAGCAGCAGTTCGCGACGCTGCACGGGCGAGCGCAAAGGCAGTTGCCAGCCGCCTCGGGCGCTGCGCGCGACGCCCGGCCCGCGGGTGCCGGCCTCGCGCGAGCCGCCCGACAGCAGCCCGTGGCGCAACTGCCGGTGCATCCAGGCCACGCCCGCCGCCAGCAAGAGCCCAGCCTGCGCCCAGGCGGCAAACAGCAGCACCAGGGCCTGCCATGGCGTACCGGCATACAGCGCCTGCACGACCAGGCCCGGTGGCGTCCACAGCAGCCAGCCCGGGCTTTCGCTGACCATCGACACCCCCAAGCTCGCCCCCTGCGAGCTCCCGACCGACAAGGCCAGGTACAAGCCCAACAGCCCCAGCACCGACATCAGGGCCTGCAGATTGCGCAGGCGTGCCGGCGCCAGGCGCAGGCGCAGGCCGATGTCCACCACCGACCTCAGCAGCGCCGCGAGCGCAAACAGGGGCAACGCAGCGGCCAACGCCATCAGGGGCACCAGCCAACCCGGCGACACCTGCTGCCAGGCCAGCACCAGCAGCAGGGGCAACAGGGACAACAGCGCGAACAGGCTGGTCACGCTGCGCTCCGCCAACCGTGCCCAGAGCAAGGTAGGCATGCGGATGGGCAGCGTGACCAGCCATTCCATGTCCCACTCCGGCCGTGCCAGCTCGCGGGTGCCGAGGTCATTGCAGACGGCGACAACCCACAGCAGCGCGATCAGGCCCGTGGTGGCACGCAACAGCACCGGCTCCACCGCCGTGCGCTCGAAGGTCTGGCGGAACTTCTCGCCCGCCTCGCTCACGCCATCCGCACCGCCCACCGCGTCGATCTGCGCTTGCACGACGAGCGTGTGATGCAGATTGCGCAGGCTCTGTTTCGCCATGACGCCGAACCCGAACAGCATCATGCCGCCCAGGAACAGCCCGGCCAGCAGGCCGACGCCCTTCTTGCGGCCTGTTCCTGTGCGCTGGGGTCTGTGCGCATCGCGCTTGCTCTTGGCACCGAAGGACAGGCGGCTCACGGCGCCGAACAAGTTGACCAATCGCAGCAGGCGCAGCCGCGTGAGCAGCCACAGCATCTGCCAGGCACTCGGCACCGGTCGCAGGGGCGTCACGGGCGCGGCTCCTGGGCGTCGCCCTCGGCAGCGCCGGCGCTCGTGATCTGCAGGAAGGCATCTTCCAGCGACGCATCCTGACCCGCGCCCGTCAGGCGCTGCTTCACCTCGGCCGGCGCGCCCAGCGCCGCCAGCTGGCCCTTGTGGAAGATGCCGATGCGGCTGCACAGGCGCTCAGCCATGTCCAGCAGGTGGGTGGAGACGAAGACGGTGCAGCCCCGCGCGGCCAGGTCACGCAGGCGCTCCTGCACATCGCGCGAGGCGCGCGGGTCCAGCCCGTTGATGGGTTCGTCCAGGATGAGCACCTCGGGCTCATGGATGAGGGCGCAGGCCAGGCCGAGCTTCTTCTTCATGCCCAGCGAGTAGTTGACCGCGTACTCCTGGGCCTCGTCGCGCAGCGCGAACTCGTCCAGCATGCGGTCGGCCCGCACGCCGGCCTCGCGGCGGCCGAAGCCGTGCATCTCGGCCACGAACTGCAGAATCTCGCGACCACGCAGAAAGTCGTAGAACACCGGCGTATCCGGCAGGTAGCCCACATGGCGCTGCACCTCGGCCCGCTCGCTGTGGCAGTCCAGCCCCGCGATCTGCACCCGGCCGCTGCTGGGCACGAGGATGCCCATCATCATGCGGATGGTGGTGGTCTTGCCCGCGCCGTTCGGGCCGAGGCAGCCGAACAGCTCGCCGCGCGCGACGCTGAAGTCCAGGCCCTTCACAGCCTCGAAGTTGCCGTAGCGCTTGCCCAGTTGCTGAAAATCGATCACGCCATCTCCTCCCGAGGCGCGCATCTTCGGCGACGCCCGGGCGGCATTCTGAGCGGGCCCCTGTGGCGCCGCCGCGTCAGGCGTGGGTGATGTAGCCCCGCGTCTCTGCCGTGTCCAGATGCGGCAAGGTGTTGAAGGTCACCAGGTGGTGGCGCTTGGGGTTGAAGGCGAACTCGGTGACGGCCGAGTTGCGGATGCGCAAGTTGAGTTCCACGAAGGTCTCGGCGGGTGCGCAGAGCACCTGGGCCACGGCGGTGGCGATGGGGCCGCCACTGGAGACAATGAGGACCTGGCGGCCCATGCCGACTTCGCGCACGCGGTCCAGCGCCTGGGCCACGCCCGCGGAGAACTCGGCGTGGGAGGGCATGCCCGCGGGCGCCGTTTCGCCCGCCATCCAGGCCAGCAGGCCCTGGCGCAGCAGGCGAAAGTGCTGCTTCACCGCCTCGGGGTCGCGCGGCGGCGCCAGCGGTTCGGGGTGGATGGCGCGCACGACGGCCTCGCTGTCGTATTCATTGAGACCCGGCAGCGCCACCGGTGCCAGCGCCTCGCCCAGGCCTTCGACGATGCCCGCCAGCGACTGCGCGTGGCGCTTGAGGGTGCCGGTGAAGACGGCGTCGAAGCGCTGGCCGCGCTCGCGCCAGTAGGCGCCGAGCAGCCGGCATTGCTCATGGCCACGGGGGCTGAGCTGGTCGTAGTCGGCCGCACCGAAGCTGGCCTGGCCGTGACGGACGAGGTAGAGGGTTCCCATGCCGCGCATCATGCGGGCCGCGAGCGGCCCCGGCTGTCGCGACAATGACGCCATGACCCTTCGCATCGCCACCCGCGCCGACACCGCCGAACTCTGGCGCGTTCGCTACGCCGTCACGGAGAACACCCTCACCCCTGGCCGCATCAGCGATGCCGAGCTGCACGCCTATCTGGAGGACTACGGCCGCGGCTGGGTGGTGGAGCTGGCACCGCACCCGGCGCTGCGCATCGCGGGCTTTGCGATCGGCGATGCGCGCAACGGCCACATCTGGGCGATGTTCGTGGACCCGGCCCTGCACGGCCAGGGCTACGGGCGCCAGCTGCACGATGTGATGGTGGACTGGCTCTTCGCGCAGGGCCACACGCGGCTGGACCTGGCCACCGAACCGAACTCCCGCGCCGAGGCCTTCTACCGCCGTGCCGGGTGGCAGCCCACGGGCGAAGGCCTGGACCGCTGGGGCGACCAGCCCTTTGAACTTCATCTGAACGACTGGCAACGCCATGCTTGAGACCCTCGTCTTCGACACCGGCCCCAATCCGGGCACCACCCTCATCGTGCTGCACGGCCTGGGCGCCGACGGGCATGACTTCGTGCCCATCTGCGAGGAGCTGGACCTGACCTCGCTCGGCGCGGTGCGCTTCATCTTTCCGCATGCGCCCGAGCGGCCGGTGACGATCAACGGCGGCTATGTGATGCGCGCCTGGTACGACATCCTCGGCACCGACCTCGTGCGCCGCGAGGACGAAGCCGGCCTGCGCGAATCGCAGGCGGCGATTGCCGCGCTGGTGGACGCCGAGCGCGCCCGCGGCGTAGCGGCCAACCGCATCGTGCTGATGGGCTTCTCGCAGGGCTGCGCCATGGCCCTGATGACGGCCCTGCGCTACCCCGAGCGCCTGGCGGGCGCGGTGGGCCTGTCGGGCTATCTGCCGCTGGCGGCCAGCACGGCGGCCGAACGGGCGCCAGCCAATGCCGACCTGCCGATCTTCATGGCCCACGGCACCCAGGATGGCGTGGTGGTGCCCGCCCGCGGCACGGCCAGCCGGGATGCGCTGCAGGCCCTCGGGCATGCGGTCGAGTGGCACGACTACCCGATGGCGCATTCGGTCTGCCTGGAGGAGATCCGCAACCTCAACGCCTGGCTGCTGAAGCAACTGGGCTGAGTTCACCTGCCTGTTCGGCTGGCCGCCGCACAGGCCGAGCGGGGAAGATGTAGTCGTCATGGAGCGTCTTGCTGAACAGATCGTCGCCTGGCACAACCGCCACCCCCTGGCGCGGCGCATTGCCGCGGGCGACGTGCATACCGTGGGCGTGGTGGCCCTGCCCTTCGTGCGCGCCTCGGCCGAGGCGGGCGGCCTGGTCGAGCCCGTCCTGACCGACGCCGTCACCTTCGACGAACTGGCCGCCGCGCCCCGGCCTTCGGCGGTGGCCGCGCTGTGGCATCGGCTGCAGGCCCTCACGCACCGGTTGAAGCTGCCCGGCCTGAAGCCGCGCACACAGTGGCGCGCCTTCAACGAGCGGTTCGTGCCGGGCCTGCGGCCGGCGCGCATCGAAGCCTTCGCTTTGGCCCACGGCTTTGCCGACCCGCCCGCCACCCCCGAAGCGCAGCCCTGGCGCGTGGTGGTCATCGACGAGGCGCTGGCCAGCCGGCACAGCGGTTGGCCCTTCGAGCTTTATCTGATGACGGCGGGCATCGACCACGGCAAGCAGCGCACGCGCGTGCTGGCCGGGCGCGGCATCCCGTCGGAGATCATCGGCCGGCGCTTGTGGGACCCGCGGCGCGTGGGCATCGCAGCCGCGCTGGCGCTGGTGCTGACCGCGGGCGCCGCGTGGCTCATGTGGCCTCGCTCGGTGAGCGAACCCGTGACGCCCCCGGCAGAAGCCGCCTCGACACCGGCAGCGCCTGCAGCCTCCGTAGCGGCACCCGCTGAATCGACCGCATCCGCCCCATCGGCTGCGTCGGCTGCGTCGGCATCGGAGGGTGCCGAGGCCACGTCTGCACCCGCCTCTGCGCCCGCCAGCACCGCAGCCTCGTCGCCCGCGACGGCCGCCAGCGAGCCCGACGCTGACGCGCCGCCGCCCGATATCCGCCCGCGGCTCGTGGAGCGCGCAGACGGCATCAAGCGCCCGCCGCTGCTGTCGAGCAAGCCGCGCGAGCCGGAAGGCAAGGTTGCGGAGAAGGTCACCGACAAGTCGCCCGACACCTCTTCGGACAAGGCGGGCGAGAAGCCCGCGGCGCGCGGTGAAGCCAAGACCGGCAAGTCGGAACCCGCGGACCCGCGCCTGACGCGCATGGCGCAGTCACCCGACAAGGTGGTGGTCGCTCTGGTGGGCCCGCCGGGCAGCAAGGCGGATGCTGAAGCCCTGCTCAAGAAGATGCAGGCCAGCCTGGCCGGGGTGCATGGCGACCCCGATACCTTGCAGGCCGACGTCATCCAGACGCCGGAAGGCTGGCGCGCGGCGGTTTGGCCCTTCCCGAGCCGTGAGCAGGCGCAGCTCATCAACGCGACGCTGGTGGCCCGTGGCTTCAAGACCAAGGCCGTGAACTTCTGAACGCTCAGGTGGCTGGCGCGCGGATGACGAAAGCGCGCTTGTCGCCGCTGGCAAAGCCGCAGCGCTCATAGAAGGCCCAGACGGCTGGGTCCTTGCGGCTGGTGGTCAGCACGACCTTGTAGCAGCCGCTCGCCCAGGCCTGGCCGAGGGCATGCTGGATCACCGCCTGGCCGTGGCCCCGGCCGCGGTGCGCAGCCTCGGTGACGACGTTCTCGATGACGCCGTAGCTGCGCCCGCCGCGCGTGAGGTTGGGGATGACGGCGAGGTTGCAGCTGGCAATCAGCCGGCCCTCGGCAAACCGCCCGAAATGCCGCAGGCCCGGATGGGCGAACACCGCCCGCACCGCCGCGGGCGACGGGGGCGGGTCGCCCGGGTTCAGGTGCTCGTACAGGGCCACCAAGGCTTCGGCGTCGCCGACGCCGAGATCGCGCAAGGTGGCCGCCGTGCTCACTTCACTTCCAGCTTCATCACGTGGGCGATGAAGGCCAGGATGTCGCTGCGCTCCTCGATGATCTTGGAGGTGGGCTTGCCCGCGCCGTGGCCGGCATTGGTCTCGATGCGGATCAGCTTGGGCGCAGCGCCGGTGTCGGCGGCCTGCAGCGTGGCGGCGTACTTGAAGCTGTGCGCGGGCACGACGCGGTCGTCGTGGTCACCCGTGGTGACGAGCACGGCCGGGTAGTTCACGCCACTCTTGATGTTGTGCAGCGGCGAGTAGGCCTGCAGGGCCTTGAACATCTCCGGGCTGTCCTTGCTGGTGCCGTAGTCGGTGGCCCAGGCCCAGCCGATGGTGAAGTTCTGGTAGCGCAGCATGTCCATCACGCCGACCTGCGGCACGGCCGCGGCGAAGAGGTCGGGGCGCTGGTTGGTGACCGCGCCGACCAGCAGGCCGCCGTTGCTGCCCCCGTTGATGGCCAGCGTGGCGGGGCTGGCCACCTTGTTGGCCACCAACCATTCGCCGGCCGCGATGAAGTCGTCAAAGACGTTCTGCTTCTTGAGCTTGGTGCCGGCCTCATGCCAGGCCGCGCCGTACTCGCCACCGCCGCGGATGGAAGCGATCACGTAGACACCGCCCATCTTCAGCCAGGTGGCCGCGGTGACGCCGTAGCCGGGCGTGATGGAGATGTCGAAGCCGCCGTAGCCGTAGAGCAGCGTGGGGTTCTTGCCATCGAGCTTGAGGCCCTTCTTGGCCGCGATGAAGATCGGGAAGCGCGTGCCGTCCTTGCTGGTGACGAATTCGCGGCGCGTCTCGTACTCGTCGCTGTTGAAGATGGTCTTGGGCTCCTTGAAGAGCGAAACCTTGCCCGTCTTCACGTCATAGCGGTAGATGGACGCGGGCGTGGTGAGGCTGGTGTAGCTGAAGAAGGTTTCGGCATCGGTCCAGCGGCCGCCAAAGCCACCGGCCGTGCCCACGCCGGGCAGCTTCACGTCGGTCAGCCGCTTGCCGTCGGCGGCGTGCACGCGCACGAGCGTGGCGGCATCCTGCAGATAGGTCAGCAGGAAGCGGCCACCCACGGCCGAGGCGCCGGTCATGGCGTCGGGGCCTTCAGCCACGAGCGTCTTCCAGCCGGCGGGTGCGGGCTTCTTCAGGTCGATGCTGATCAGCTTGCCACGGGGCGCGTCCTTGTCGGTCTTCACGATGAGCTTGCCGCCCACCACGGCCACGGGCGAGTACTGGGCGTCGAAGTCCAGCGTGATCGGCTGGGGCTTGCCGCCGGCAAAGCTGCCCTTGGGCAGGGGCAGCACCATCAGGCCGTTCTTGCGGCCGGCGCTCTTCCAGACGCTGATCAACAGCAGCTGGCCATCGTCGGACACCTCGGTGCCGAAGCCCCACTCCTTGTCCTCGCGGTTCTCGGCCACCAGCACGTCCTCGGACTGTGGCGTGCCCAGGCGGTGGTAGTAGAGCTTCTGGTAGTAGTTGGCGCCCTTGAGAGCCTCGCCTTCCTTGGGCGCGTCGTAGCGGGCGTAGAAGAAGCCGCGGCCGTCAGCCGTCCAGCTGGCGCTGCTGAACTTGACCCATTCGATCTTGTCGGCGAGGTCCTGGCCGGTGGCCAGGTCGCGCACCTTCCAGGTCTGCCAGTCAGAGCCGGCACCGGCCACGCCGTAGGCCAGCAGCTTGCCGTCGCGCGAGGGCACCACGCCGCTGAGCGCGACGGTGCCGTCCTTGCTCATCGCGTTGGGGTCCAGGGCCACCTGGGGCTCGTCCTTCAGCGTCTTGGCCGTGTAGAGCACGCTTTGCTGCTGCAGACCATCGTTGCGGCTCCAGAAGTAGCGGCCGCCTTCCCGGAAGGGGATGCTGAAGCGCTCGAAGTTGTAGAGCTCGGTGTAGATGCGCCGGGTGGGCAGGCGCTGCGGCATGGCCGCCAGGAACTTGTCGGTGACTTCGTTCTGCTGCACGACCCAGGCCTTGGTCTCGGCGCTGTTGTCGTCTTCCAGCCAGCGGTACGGGTCGGCGACCGTGGTGCCGTGGTAGGTGTCGACCTGGTCGACCTTGCGCGTCACGGGGTAGCTGAGACCCTGGGCCTGGGCGCTTGTGGCGACGACGGCAGCGAGGGTCAGGGCAGACAGGGAGAGCTTCATCGAGCGATGTCCTGGGGTAATGACAATGCAAAGGATTGTCATCGCGCGCTGCTGCCGCGCCGATGGTCACGCAGGGTTTTACCCAGCAGCGCCCGCGGAACCGGCTTTGCCGGGCCGCGTGGTGCGCCCCTTGAGGGGCCGGCGAAGCCGGTAGGGGTGGGCTAACTCCGATAGTCGGCGTTGATGCTGACGTAGTCGTGGCTCAGGTCGCAGGTCCACACGGTGGCGCGGGCGTTGCCGCGGTTCAGGCCGATGCGGATGGTGATCTCGGCCTGCTTCATCACGCGCTGGCCATCTTCCTCGCGGTAGGCCGGCAGCCGCCCACCCTGGCGCACGACGGCCACGTCGTCCAGGTCGAGGTCGATCAGGCCCTGGTCGAGGTCGCCAATGCCGGCGTAACCCACCGCCGCCAGGATGCGGCCGAGGTTGGGGTCGCTCGCGAAGAAGGCCGTCTTGACCAGCGGCGAGTGGGCGATGGCGTAGGCCGCCAGCTTGCACTCCGCCTCGTCTCGACCACCTTCCACGGTGATGGTGATGAACTTGGTGGCCCCCTCGCCATCGCGCACGATGGCCTGGGCAAGTTCCTGGGCCAGCGCCGTGAGCGCCGCAAGCAGGGCCTGGGCATCGGCGCTGTCCAGCGACATGATCTCGGCGTGCGCGGCGCGGCGGCTCGCGATCAGCATGAAGCAGTCGTTGGTGGAGGTGTCGCCGTCGATGGTGATGCGGTTGAAGGACGCATCGGCCGCGGCCTTGACCAGTGGCTGCAGCAGGGCCGGCGCAATGTTGGCGTCCGTGGCGATGAAGCCCAGCATCGTGGCCATGTTGGGGCGGATCATGCCCGCGCCCTTGGAGATGCCGGTCAGCGTGACCGGCACGCCGCCAAGCGTGATGCGCCGCGAGGCGGCCTTGGGCAGGGTGTCGGTGGTCATGATGCCGGCCGCGGCCTCGGCCCAGCCATCGTCCCGCAGGGCCGACAGCGCGCCGGGCAGGCCGGCGGTGATACGGTCCACCGGCAGCGTTTCCATGATGACGCCGGTCGAGAAGGGCAGGATCTGCGTGGGCTCGCAGCCCATCAGCCCGGCCAGGGCCTCGCAGGTGGCGCGGGCCCGGGCCAGGCCATCGGCGCCAGTGCCGGCGTTGGCATTGCCGGTGTTGATGAGCAGCGCGCGCACGGCAGCCCCGGCGGCCAGATGCTCGCGGCACAGCTGCACCGGCGCGGCGCAAAAACGGTTGGTGGTGAACACGCCGGCCACCGCGGCGCCCTCGTCGAGCGCGATGACCGTGAGGTCGCGGCGGTTGGCCTTGCGCACGCCCGCCATCGTCACGCCGAGGCGCACGCCCGGCACGGGCAAGAGGGTGGCGGGATCAGGGGCGGTGAGGTTGACGGGCATGGCGCGCTCAGCAGAGTCAGGGAAAGCGCGCGGATTGTAGGAAGCCACGGCCGGCCCGGCCCCAAAAAGCACAAGGGCTCCCGAAGGAGCCCCTGTCTTGACGCGCGTCCGACCTCAGCGCGGCAGGCGGCGGCGGGCGTTGAAGGCCACGATGCCCAGGCCGGCCAGCAGCATGGCGTAGGTCTGCGGCTCCGGCACCTGCACGACGGTGTTGGGCACGTCGAGCTTGGTCGCTGTGATCAGGTCCTGGTAGGTGCTGTTGGTCAGCTTGTAGATGGCGTAGGTGCTGGTGCCGGTGAAGGCCGTGGCGCTGGCCAGGAAGCTGTTGGCCAGGGTCACCACGCTGTCGGCGCCCGCCACGCGGAAGCTGCCCGTGCCGGCGTCGTAGAGACCGCCGGTCTGCTGCGTCAGTTCCCACACGGCAACCTGGAAGGCGGCCTGCTCGGTGTTGCCCCAGGTGGCGCTGGTCTTGTAGGAGGTGGTGTACAGGGCGGCCAGCAGGCTGCCCGTCTCGCCGGTGAACTCGGACTTGCTGTAGGTGGCGGTCAGCTTGGTGTTGGACTGCAGCGGCTCGATGCAGAACGCGGCGAAGCTGTCGCGCGCACCGCCGGTGAGCACTTCGCTGTAGCTCAGCTCGGTGGCCAGGCCACCGAAGACTTTGGTGTTGCCGTCAAAGGCGTTCAGCTGCACGCCGGTCTTGGCGGCATTGCCGTTCCAGGCGAGGCTCACGTCGGTCGCGGCCAGGGCGGACGGGCCGATCGACATCAGGGCCAGGGCGGCGGCAGCGGGAAGGAGGCGGGTGTTCATTCGGGTTCTCCGGGGGCGGGGCTCAGGCCTTGCGGCGACGCGACGCCACCAGGGCGCCCAGGACGGCCACGGCAGCCAGTGCGCCGGCATCCGGCTCCGGCAGCTCAACGGTGGCGGTGAAGCCCTGCTCGATCTTGTCGCCCCAGGCGGTGCCGGTCACATCCAGCACCCATTGGCCGGCGCTCAGCTGCTGCGTGCTGAAGCTCCACTGCTCCAGGCCCACGCGGATGAGGTTCCAGTCCACAGCCAGCGTTTCGGTCCAGCTCAGGCTCTGGCCGCTGGTCAGGTTGCGCAGGGCCACGGTCTGGATGTCGATGGAGGGCGCATCGCCTTCCACGGTGATCAGGGAGCCGGTGACCCAGGTGTCGGTGTCCAGCGTGAAGGCGGACTTGGTGACCGAGAAGTTCTCGCCGTCGCCGGTGAAATCGATGTACGAGATATCGGACACCTTCACGGTGGCGGCAATGGCAGCTGAGGTCAGGCTCAGCGCTGCGGCAGCGATCAGGGCTTTGATGCGAGACATTCTGGGATTCCTATCGGGCTTACCCGAAATCTGAGGGGTCTGACTGCACTCTAGGGGGGACGGCATCCCCCGAGCACCCCCCATGCATGTGGCCCCGGGCCCGGGATGTGTGCAAACGCACGTTCTTCCCCCCAGATGGGTGGGGTCTGCCCGGGGGGCTGCAATGAAAACGGGCCGGCAAGACCGGCCCGTCATCGGGTGAAACGCCGCCGCGGATCAGGCGAGCTTGCCGTGGCAGGCCTTGAACTTCTTGCCGCTGCCGCAGGGGCAGGGGTCGTTGCGGCCGACGTGCCCGTACTGCTGCAGCAGCGTGGCGGGGTCGACCTCCTGGCTGACCGAGCCGTCTTCATTGGGATGCTGGTAAGTCACGTTGGACACCGCCTCGGCGCGGCGCTCCATGGCCTCGGCAGCCTCGTTGGCCTCTTCCTGCGACTGGATGCGCACGTTCAACAGCGTGCGGGTGACTTCCATCTTCACCAGGTCGAGCAGCTGCGAGAACAGCTCGAAGGCCTCGCGCTTGTATTCCTGCTTGGGGTTCTTCTGGGCGTAGCCACGCAGATGGATGCCCTGGCGCAGGTAGTCCAGCGCCGCGAGGTGCTCGCGCCAGCGCTGGTCGATGCTTTGCAGCAGCACCATGCGCATGAAGGGGTTGAACTGCTCGATGCCGACGCGGTCGAGCTTGCTCTGGAAGAGCTCGTCACCGGCCTTGATCACGGCGGCGAGGATGTCCTCGTCGGTGATGGAGTCGCTCTTCTTGACCAGCTCGGTCAGGGACAGCGAAATCTGCCATTCGCTCTGCAGCACCTGCTCCAGGCCGGCCAGGTCCCATTGTTCTTCGACGCTTTCAGCCGGCACATAGGTGCGCACCACATCGGTCAGCGTGGATTCACGCAGCGAGCCGATCTGGGCGACCAGGCTCTCGGCCTCGAGGATGTCGTTGCGCTGCTGGTAGATGACCTTGCGCTGGTCGTTGGAGACGTCGTCGTACTCGAGCAGCTGCTTGCGGATGTCGAAGTTGCGAGCCTCGACCTTGCGCTGGGCGCCTTCGATGCTGCGCGTGACGATGCCGGCTTCGATGGCCTCGCCCTCAGGCATCTTGAGCCGGTCCATGATGGCGCGCACCCGCTCACCGGCGAAGATGCGCATCAGCTGGTCGTCCAGCGACAGGTAGAAGCGGCTGGAGCCCGGGTCACCCTGGCGGCCGGCCCGGCCGCGCAGCTGGTTGTCGATGCGGCGGCTCTCGTGGCGCTCGGTCGCGATGATGCGCAGGCCGCCTTCGGCGCGCACCTTGTCGTGCAGGCCCTGCCACTCGTCCTTGAGCTGCTGGATGCGCGCGGCCTTTTCGGCCTCGGGGATGGACTCGTCGGCCTCGATGAACTGGATCTGCTTCTCGACGTTGCCGCCCAGCACGATGTCGGTGCCGCGACCGGCCATGTTGGTCGCGATGGTGATCACGCCAGGGCGGCCGGCCTGGGCCACGATCTGCGCCTCCTTCTCGTGCTGCTTGGCGTTGAGCACGCTGTGCGGCAGCTTGGCCTGCGTGAGCAGCTTGGAGATGAGCTCGGAGTTTTCGATGGAAGTCGTGCCCACCAGCACCGGCTGGCCGCGCTCGTGGCAGGCGCGGATGTCCTCGATGACGGCCGCGTACTTTTCCTGGTCGGTCTTGTAGACGAGGTCGAGCTCGTCCTTGCGGATGGTCGGCCGGTTGGGCGGGATGACGACGGTTTCCAGGCCGTAGATCTCCTGGAACTCGTAGGCCTCGGTGTCGGCCGTGCCGGTCATGCCCGACAGCTTGCCGTACATGCGGAAGTAGTTCTGGAAGGTGATCGAGGCCAGCGTCTGGTTCTCGGCCTGGATCTGCACGCCTTCCTTGGCCTCGACGGCCTGGTGCAGGCCATCGCTCCAGCGGCGACCGGCCATCAGGCGGCCGGTGAATTCGTCGACGATGATGACTTCGCCGTTCTGCACCACGTAGTGCTGGTCGCGGTGATAGACGTGGTGGGCCCGCAGCGCTGCATTCAGGTGATGCATCAGCGTGATGTTGGCCGCGTCGTAGAGGCTGGCCCCTTCCGGGATGAGGCCGGCCTGGGCCAGCAGCCGCTCGGCGACCTCATGGCCGTCTTCGGTCAGGTGGATCTGGTGCGACTTCTCGTCGACCGTGAAGTCACCCGGCTCGATGACGCCCTCACCCGTGCGCGGATCGAGCTCGCCGATCTGCTTCTTGAGCTGGGGCACGACGGCGTTGATGCGCAGGTAGACGTCGGTGTGATCGTCAGCCTGACCCGAGATGATCAGCGGGGTGCGGGCCTCGTCGATCAGGATGGAGTCGACCTCGTCGACGATGGCGTAGGCCAGGCCCCGCTGCACGCGATCGGCGGTCTCGTAGACCATGTTGTCGCGCAGGTAGTCGAAGCCGTACTCGTTGTTGGTGCCGTAGGTCACATCAGCCGCGTAGGCCGCCTGCTTCTCCTCGCGGGGCATCTGCGGCAGGTTGATGCCGACCGAGAGGCCCAGGAAGTTGTAGAGCTTGCCCATCCACTCGGCGTCGCGGCGCGCGAGGTAGTCGTTGACCGTCACGACGTGCACGCCCTTGCCGGTCAGGGCATTGAGGTAGACGGGCAGCGTGGCCATCAGCGTCTTGCCTTCACCGGTGCGCATCTCGGCGACCTTGCCGGCATTGAGCACCATGCCGCCGATCAGCTGCACATCGAAGTGGCGCATCTTCAGGGCGCGCTTGCTGCCTTCACGGCAGACGGCGAAGGCCTCGGGCAGGATGTCGTCCACCGTCGCGCCACCGGCGATGCGCTGCTTGAACTCGGCTGTCTGCGCACGCAGTTCGTCGTCGGTCAGCGCCTCGTACTTCGGCTCCAGCGCGTTGATCTGCTGCACGATGCGGCGGTACTGCTTGAGCAGACGCTCGTTGCGGCTACCGAAAATCGAAGTGAGAAGCTTGGGCAACATGCTGCGAAGGATGGGTGCTGCGCCGGCACCGGCCAAAAGGGCCCGGTCGCCTGGGACGCGAAACTGAAGGCGCGAATCTGGGGACGCGGCAAGGCATTGCAAGAAGGACTTGCCCGGTCGCGCAAAGCGGCGCAGTTTAGCAGCGCGCCTCTGCGGGCCAGGGGTGGGGCGGCGAGCTGACTACACTGCCGCCATGTCGTCCGCGCCCCGCTATCTGCCGCCCAAAGTGCCGCGTGCCAGCATCCCGGCGCCTACGCCGGTGGCGCAAGCCCTGAGGGAACACGCGAGCCTGGCGCGGCTGGGCGAGCGGCTCGAGGATTCGCGACGGCGCCTTCGCCTCATCGCGCCAGCACTGCCCGGGAACCTTGCAGCCAGCCTTCAGGCCGGCCCGCTGGACGAGGACGGCTGGAGTCTCTTGGCTGCCAATGCCGCGGTCGCTGCCAAGCTGCGCCAGTTGCTGCCGCGCCTGGAGGCGTTGCTGGCCCAGCAGGGGCTGCCGGGCCGCATCCGCGTCAAGCTGCTTCAGAAATGACAAGACCCCAGCGCCGCGAGGCGATGGGGTCTTGAACTGGTGCCGGCTATCGGATTCGAACTGATGACCTACCGCTTACAAGGCGGTTGCTCTACCAACTGAGCTAAGCCGGCGAAAGAAGACCGCGATTCTAGACGCTCACTTCACCCGTTTGAGCGAAGGCCGCGGCGAACCGCCCGGGGATTCTGGCGGCGGCGTGTCATCGCCCTCGCCTTCGCCCGCCTCGGGAGACTCGGTCGCCAGGCGCAGGCCGCTGCGCCGCGGGGCTTCCTGGGGCGCGGGGCTGGGCAGGGGCGCGCCTTCAGCCAGAGGCTCCGGTGCCGGGAAGGCCATGCCCTGCCCGTTCTCACGGGCGTAGATGGCGACCACATGGTCCACCGGCACGATGATCTCGCGCGCAACGCCGCCGAAGCGTGCCTTGAACTGGATGAAGTCGTTGCCCAGGTCCAGGCCGCTGGTGGCATCGAAACCGATGTTCAGCACGATCTCGTTGTTGGACACGTACTCCATCGGCACCTGCACCGAGCGGTCGACATGCACCGCGATGTAGGGCGTGAAGCCGTTGTCCGTGCACCAGTCGTGCAGCGCGCGGATCAGGTACGGGCGGGTGGACGTGCCACCCGCTGCACCCTCTTGGCCTTGCGATTTGTCCATGTACTACAGCCCTCTGGCCAACAACCCACTCAAAACCCAGCGACTGCCGCGGATCTGGCTCCGCCAGGCCGCCGGCAGTGCCCCCCTTGAGGGGGCGCGCGAAGCGCGTACGGGGTGGGCCCTTTATCTGCGCATGACCTTTTCAGAGGGCGTCAGCGCCTCGATGTACGCCGGGCGGCTGAAGATGCGCTCGGCGTACTTCAGCAGCGGCAGCGCGTTCTTGGACATGTCGATACCGTAGTAGTCCAGACGCCACAGCAGCGGAGCGATGGCCACGTCGAGCATCGAGAAGTCGTCGCCCAGCATGTACTTGTTCTTCAGGAAGATCGGGGCGAGCTGGGTCAGGCGGTCGCGGATCTGGGCGCGGGCCTTTTCGAGCTGCTTGTCGGTCGCCTTGGTCGTGGCGCCGCGGCCTTCGAGCACGTTCACGTGGGCGAACAGCTCCTTCTCGAAGTTCAGCAGGAACAGGCGGACGCGGGCGCGCGCCACCGGGTCGCCGGGCATCAACTGCGGATGCGGAAAGCGCTCGTCGATGTACTCGTTGATGATGTGCGACTCGTACAGGATGAGGTCGCGCTCCACCAGGATGGGCACCTCGTTGTACGGGTTCATCAGCGCGATGTCTTCGGGCTTGGCGAACAGGTCGACGTCACGGATTTCGAAGTCCATGCCTTTCTCGAACAGCACGAAGCGGCAGCGGTGCGAGTAGGGGTCGGTGGTACCGGAGTAGAGGACCATCATGGCTTGGGCTCCCGAGGGGTCAGTCAATCAAAAACGCGCGCTGGCCGAGGCCGCGCTGAAAAAGCAAACGCAGTGGGTCGCTCGACGCTCCCCACTGCGTGGTTCGACACCGCTTGTGGCGGCGTCGGGACTTGCGGGCTTACTTCACGTCCTTCCAGTACGAGGCATTCAGGCGCCACGCAAAGACGGTCAGGAAGAGCAGGAAGATCAACACGATCACGCCGAGCTGGAAACGCTGGGCCTGGGCGGGCTCGCCCATCCACTGCAGGTAGGCAACCAGGTCGGCCACCGCGTCGTCGTACTGGCGCTCGGTCAGCTTGCCGGGGGTGAGTTGCTCGTAGCCGGCGAAGACGTGGGTCTTCTTCTCGTGGTCGTGCGGGTCGGCCACCTCGTCGAACTTGGCGGCGCGCTGGCCCTGCAGCTCCCACAGCACGTGCGGCATGCCGACGTTCGGGAAGGCGAGGTTGTTCCAGCCCGTGGCCTTGCTCTCGTCGCGGTAGAACGTCCGCATGTAGGTGTAGAGGTAGTCAGCCCCCGAACCCTTGCTGCCGTCGGCACGCGAGCGGGCGATGACGGTGAGGTCAGGCGGGTTGGCGCCGAACCAGGCCTTGGCATCCTTGGGATCGATGCTGGCCTTCATGGTCTCACCGACCTTTTCACCGGCGAACAGCAGGTTGTTCTTGATGTCCGCCTCGGACAGGCCGATGTCGCGCAGGCGGTTGTAGCGCATGTAGGCCGCGGAGTGGCAGTTCAGGCAATAGTTGACGAACAGCTTGGCGCCATGTTGCAGCGCGGCCATGTCCGACATCTTCTCCTTGGGGAACTTGTCCCACTCCATGCCGCCGCCGGAGGCGTGGGCGGCACCAGCCAGGCTCAGCGAGGCCAGCAGGATGGCGATCAGCTTTTTCATTTGTGTTGTTGCTCCGCGGCTCAGTGGGCGTGGAAGGTCACACGGTCGGGCACGGCCTTGGGCGTACCCAGGCGGCTCCACCACGGCATCAGCAGGAAGAAGCCGAAGTAGAACAGCGTGCCGGCCTGGGCCACCAGGGTGCCCATGTCGCTCGGCGGCTGGATGCCGAGGTAGCCCAGCCACAGGAAGAAGACCACGAAGACGGCGTACACGTACTTGTGCCAGCTCGGGCGGTAGCGGATCGACTTGACCGGGCTGTGGTCCAGCCAGGGCAGGAAGAACAGGATGACGACGGCGCCACCCATCACGACCACGCCCCAGAACTTCGCATCGAAGACCTTGAGCAGGAAGATCAGCACCGCGGCACCCACCAGCAGCGCCAGCTTGGCCGCGCCGCCGAACTTGCCCTTCAGGAAGCTCACGACGGCCGCCACGCCGATGACGCCACACAGCACGTTGACCATCACGTCGGTGGTGGCGCGCAGCATCGAATAGAACGGCGTGAAGTACCAGACCGGCGCGATGTGGGCCGGCGTCTTGAGCGGGTCGGCCGGGATGAAGTTGTTGTACTCCAGGAAGTAGCCACCCAGCTCAGGCGCGAAGAAGATGATCGACGTGAAGGCGATCAGGAACAGGCAGACACCGTAGATGTCGTGCACCGTGTAGAAGGGGTGGAAGGGCACGGCATCCAGCGGACGACCTTGTGCATCCTTCGGGCCCTTCTTGACTTCCACGCCGTCGGGGTTGTTGGAGCCGACGTCATGCAGGGCCAGCAGGTGGGCCACCACCAGGCCGAGCAGCACCAGCGGCACGGCGATGACGTGGAAGCTGAAGAAGCGGTTCAGCGTGGCGTCGCCCACCACGTAGTCGCCGCGGATCATCAGGGCCAGGTCGTTACCGACGAAGGGCACGGCGGCGAACAGGTTCACGATCACCTGAGCGCCCCAGTAGGACATCTGGCCCCAGGGCAGCAGATAGCCCATGAAGGCTTCGGCCATCAGGCACAGGAAGATCGCGCAGCCGAAGATCCAGACGAGTTCGCGGGGTTTGCGGTAGCTGCCGTAGATCAGGCCGCGGAACATGTGCAGGTACACCACGACAAAGAACGCCGAGGCGCCGGTGCTGTGCATGTAGCGGATCAGCCAGCCCCAGGGCACGTCGCGCATGATGTACTCGACCGACGCAAAGGCCAGGGCCGCGTCGGGCTTGTAGTGCATCACCAGGAAGATGCCGGTGACGATCTGGATCACCAGCACCAGCAGGGCCAGCGAGCCGAAGATGTACCACCAGTTGAAGTTCTTGGGCGCGTAGTACTCGGCCATGTGGACCTTGTAGGCGTCGAACGCGGTCGGGAACCGGTTCTCCAGCCAGGTCATGGTCTTCACGCCGACCGAGGCGCCTGCGGGCGCTTCCTTGAATTCAGCCATGTCTCGTCCCGTGGTTTCTCGTTAAGCCTTCTTGTCCTCGCCGATCAGCAGCTTGCTGTCGGACAGGTACATGTGGGGGGGCACTTCGAGGTTGTCGGGCGCCGGCTTGTTCTTGAAGACCCGGCCGGCCATGTCGAAGGTGGAGCCATGGCAGGGGCACAGGAAGCCACCGTTCCAGTCGTCCGGCAGCGAAGGCTGCGGGCCGGCGGCGAACTTGTCACTGGGCGAGCAGCCCAGGTGCGAGCAGATGCCCACGACGACGAGGTATTCGGGCTTGATCGAGCGCGCTTCGTTCTTGGCGTACTCGGGGATGGGGTAGGCCTTGCGATCGGAGTTCGGGTCGGCCAGCTGGCTGTCGTTCTTCTTGAGGGCCTCGACCTGCTCGGGCGTGCGGCGCACGATCCAGACCGGCTTGCCACGCCATTCGACGGTGAGCTTCTCGCCAGGCTTGATGCCGGAGATGTCGACCTCGACGGGGGCGCCCGCGGCCTTGGCGCGCTCACTGGGCGCGAAGGTGCTGACGAAGGGCACGGCGGTCGCGACGCCACCGACGGCGCCGGCGCAGCCGGTTGCAATCAACCAGGTGCGTTTGCCTTGGTCCACTTGCTGGTCACTCATGAGGGTCCTCTAAAGAGACTTCTGATCAGGGGCAACTCGGGATTCTAGCGGACGCGCATCGCCCCCTTTGGCCGGGACAACCGAGTCGGACCACAGGTTTACCCGCTTTCGGGGGCCGCACGCTTGGCGCCAACATAATCCGCGGCTTTTCCATCCACCGCCACAACCACGCCCACAGGAGCGCGCATGAGTTTCTTTTCCGAGTTCAAGGAGTTCGCCGTCAAGGGCAATGTCGTCGACCTGGCGGTCGGTGTGATCATCGGCGGCGCCTTCGGCAAGATCGTGGACTCGCTGGTGGGCGACGTCATCATGCCGGTGGTCAGCAAGATCTTCGGCGGGCTCGACTTCAGCAACTACTTCATTCCGCTGGCGGGCCAGACGGCCACCACGCTGGCCGACGCCAAGAAACAGGGCGTGGTGCTCGCCTACGGCAGCTTCATCACGGTGTCCCTGAACTTCATCATCCTGGCGTTCGTGATCTTTCTCATGATCAAGCAGATCAACCGCCTCAAGCGCGCCCCCGAGGCCGCGCCCGCGCCGGCCGAGCCGCCGCCGACCCCGGAAGACATCCAATTGCTGCGCGAAATCCGGGATTCGCTCAAGCGCTAAGCTCTCGCCCCACCCCGCCGCCCGGTAAGGATTGGTTACCGGGCTTTTTTTTGTCACGGAGTTGGCGACCCGCGGAAAACCCGCACCTGTTGCAAGCGCGATACTTTCGCCGCTGCTCGAGCCCCATTCTTGATGAACGCGCCTGAGATACGCCTGAATCCTCACCTCGAAGCCTCGCTCACCCGCATCCGACTCGCGGGCGAGCAGGCGGCTGAGCGCTGCGCGGAAGGTCTGGGGCTGTCGGCGCTGTCGGCCGGGCAGATCAAGCGGCGCGATGCGCTGCTGGCGGCGCAGTTTGTCTTCCGGCAGCAGCAGGCGGTGTTCTCGCAACGTTTTGTGCAGAGCCTGCGCCGCCAGGTGGCCGCCGAGCAGGCCGAGACCAAGCCGACCGCCGCCCCCACCGGCAAGAAGGACTGGGGTGAGCTCTCCCTCATGGATGACGACCAGGTCAACAACCTGGTCGCCGCAGACCGCATCGGCCTGGCCATCGGCCACCACTGCGAGTGGGAGCTGCGGGAAGTGGAGTCCTACGTCGCCAGCATCCAGGTCGGCGAGCGCAACCCGCTGCGGCCCGAATTGGTGGCGCAAGGGCTGCTGGATGCCATCCAAAGCATCACCGACGACCCGCAGACCCGGCAGACCCTGACCGATGAACTGACCCGCGCCCTGGCCCAGGAGATGCGGGCCTGCTACGGCGACATCGCCGAGCTGCTGCGCTCGCGGGGCCTGCGCCCGCAGGACCTGCGGGTGCGCGCAACACCCGATGCCGGCCTGTCCCGCCACGGTGGCCTGGGCAACACGCAGCACGGCGATTTCGATTCCAGCCACGCGCCGCTGTCGACCCGCGGCGGTCCCTACGGCGGCAGTGGCCCCGGCGGCCTGGGCGGCTCCAGCCATGGCGGGCTCGGCCAGCGCGGCGGCTATGGCGCAGGCTCTGGCGGCCCCGGCGGCTACGGCGGGCGCGGCGGTGGTGGCGGCGGCCTGGGCCGTGTCGACCCGCAGATGATGGATCTGCTGCGCCGCCTGGCGCAGGCGCCGATGCCGGCCGATCTCGGCGGCTACGACACCGGCAATTCCGGCCGCATGGGCCTGGACACCCTGAGTGGCGAGCCCAGCGCCTGGGGGCAGCTGCCGCTGCCGACCAACGTCATCCAGCAGCACCGAGACGAACTGCGCCAGCTGGCCACCGGGCGGCTGGACCACATGGTCATCGATGTGGTCAGCAGCCTGTTCGACCAGATCCTGTCCGACCCCAAGGTACCGCCGCAAATGGCGCGCCTGCTGGCCCGGCTGCAGTTGCCGGTGCTGCGTGTCGCGCTGGGGGACGAAACCTTCTTCTCGTCGCGCCGCCACCCGGTGCGCCAGTTCGTCAACCGCATGGCGTCCCTCGCCTGCGCCTTCGACGACTTCAGCGACGACCCCGGCCGCTCCTTCCTGTCGCATGTGCGCGACCTCGTGCAGGACGTGGCCCAGGGCGACTTCGACCGCATGGACGTCTACACGGCCAAGCTGGACGCCCTGGAAGCCTTCATCGCCGAGCAGACCCGCAACACGCTGAAGGCCGCGGGTGATGCCGCCGCGGTGGTGGAGCGGCGCGAGACCGACCTGCGCCTGCAACAGCGCTACGCCCTGCAACTGCAGCAGCAGCTGGCCAAGGTGCCGATGCAGGATTTCCTGCGCAACTTCCTGGCGCAGGTCTGGAGCCAGGCCATCGTGCTGGCCTCCCGTGAAGGCGCGCCGGAGCGTGCGCTGCGCCTGCGCCAGCTCGGCCGTGCGCTGGTGATGAGCGTGCAGCCCAAGGGTGGCACGGCGGCGCGGGCCGACTTCCTGCGCGAGCTGCCCAACCTGATGCGCACCCTCAACGAGGGGCTGGACCTGATCCGCTGGCCGGACGCGCCGCGCAAGGACTTCTTCGGCGCCCTGCTGCCCGCGCATGCCGAGTCGCTGAAAGGCCAGGCCCCGAGCGCGCTCGATACCAATCTGCTGATCAAGCAGCTGGACCAGATCTTCGGCGCTGCCCCGCCGGTGGAAGCCGACCTGGCCAAACCCATCGCGGGCGAGACGGCGCCTGGCGATCTCGATGCCAGCCAGCGCCTGACCCCGGCCGAGGCCAAGAGCCTCGGCCTCGTGGAGGAGTCCACCGTCGATTGGAACGGCGAGCTCGACCTGGACCTGTCCGGCAACGATGCCGTCGCCGCCGCCGAGCCGATCCAGGCGGTCGACATCTCGATCGACGGCCTGCCGCCTGCCGAAAGCGCCCCCGAGCCCGCCAGCGGCGCGGTGCTGATGGACAACATGGAGCTGGGCTTCGCCTACCAGATGCACACCGGCGAGCACTGGCAGAAGGTGCGCCTGGCCCATGTGAGCGCGGGCCGCAGCTTCTTCATCTTCACCCACGGCAATCGCCACCAGGAAACCGTGACGATGACCGCCCGCATGCTGCGCAAGCTGTGCGAGACGGGCCGCATGCGCGCCTACGAACGCGCCCACCTGATCGAACGCGCCACCGCACGCGCCCGCGCCCAGCTCGCGGCGCTGGGCGGCACGTCACGCTAACGCGCCGCGTCGGCGGTCAGCCGTCGCGCCATCGCGAGTGCCGCTGCCAGGCTGGCCGGGTCGGCCACGCCTCGGCCGGCGATGTCGAAAGCCGTGCCGTGGTCGGGGCTGGTGCGCACGAAGGGCAGCCCCAGCGTCACGTTCACGCCCTGCTCCACGCCGAGGTACTTCACCGGAATGAGGCCGTGGTCGTGCACCATCGCCACCACCACGTCGAACTCGCCACGGCGGGCGCGCATGAAGATGGTGTCGGGCGCAAACGGGCCGCTGGCCTCGATGCCTGCGGCACGTGCGTCCGCAATGGCAGGCGCGATGTGCACGATCTCCTCATCACCGAACAGGCCGCCCTCGCCCGCGTGCGGGTTCAGACCGGCCACCGCGATGCGCGGCGTGGCAAAGCCCATGCGGCGCAGCGCGGCGTGGGTGATGACCAGCGTCTCCCGCACGGCCTCGCGCGTGACACGCTCGATGGCCTGGCGCAGCGAGCAGTGGATGGTGACCAGCACCGTGCGCAGCTCCTCGTTAGCCAGCATCATGCGCACCGGCGCGCCGCCGGCCAGGGCCTGCAGCATCTCGGTATGCCCGGGGTAAGGCGACCCGGCGGCATGCAGCGCCTCCTTGTGAATGGGCGCCGTGACCAGGGCCCGCGCCGCGCCGGCCTGCACCTGGGCAACGGCAGCCTCGATGCACCGCGCAGCGGCAGCCCCGGCGCGCGCATCGATCTGGCCGACCGGCGCCTCGACGAGATCCGCCGGCAGCCCCTCAGGCGCCCACACAGGCAGGCAATGGGGCGGCACGCGAGGCCGCTCCGACAGGTCAGTCAGCGTGGCGACCGCCAGGCCCCCGCCCACCACCCGAAGCGCCCGCCTCATGACGGCGGCATCGCCAACGACCACCGCGTCTTGCACGGCGCCCTGCTGCCACAGCCGCGCGATGATCTCCGGGCCGATGCCACAGGCATCACCCATGCTGATGGCCAGGGGCACGGCGCGCGGTTCGCCTAGGGAGTTTTCCGAGGTCATGCCTCATTCTTTCATCACCCCGCAGGCGCACTGGCAGACTGCCGGCCGGCTGACCCCGCCTCATCCCCACGCACCGGAGACCCCCTTGCGCCTGACCCTCGTTGCCGCCGTGATCATCGGCCTGTCTTTCAGCGGGCCCCTTGCCCATGCCGCCGACACCACTCGCCCGCCCGCGGCCACCGATGCCGCCGCCAAGGCGCGCCAGTCCCTGCACGCCCTCTTCGATGACGCCTGGGAAGCCGAAGCCAAGGCCGCGCCCGAGTGGGCCACGATGCGCGGGGACCTGCGCTTCAACGACAAGCTCAGCGACCGCTCGCCGGCCGGCCTCGCCGCCCGTGATGCCCTGTCGCGCGACCTGCTGGCACGGGCGCAGCGCGTGGACGCCAGCCTGCTGAGCGACACCGACCGGGTCTCCCTCGCCCTGTTCATCAACCGCTACCAGCAGGAAGTGGCGATGCAGGCCTTCCCCGGCTGGCGCACGCTGACGCTGGGCACGCTGTACGGCGCACAGTCCGCCCTCGCCGGCCTGGCGCGCAATGTGCCGGCCAACAACGAGGCGCAGGTGCGGCAATGGCTGGCACGCCTGGCGGCCTACCCGGCGCGGGTCGAGCAGGAAATCGCCATCCTGCGCCAGGGCCTGAGCCTGGGCTGGGTCACGGCGCGGCCGGTGCTGGCCCGCGCCATCGCGCAGGTGGAAGGCCAGCTCACCGACGACCTGACCAAGAGCCCCGTCTACGAACCCTTCAACCGCATGACAGTGGACCCGGCCGTCAAGGCCCAGCTGCAGGCCCAGGGCCAGGCCGCGCTGAAGGAGCACTTCTACCCGGCCCAGCGCAAGCTGCTCGCGGTGATGAAGGACGAGCTGGCGCCCAAGGCGCCGGAAAGTGGCTCCCTGTCGGGCTACCCGGGCGGCGACAAGGTCTACGAGGCCCTCATCCTGCGCAACGTCACGCTGCCGCTGGGCGCGGGCGATATCCACGCCACCGGGCTGCGCGAAGTGGCGCGCATCCGCGCCGACATGGAGAAGGTGCGCACCGAGGCCGGCTTCGACGGTGACCTGGCCGCGTTCAAGAAGTTTCTCTACAGCGACCCCAAGTTCTTCAACCAGAGCGGCGAGGAGCTGCTGGAAGGCTACCGCGCCATCGCCAAGCGCATCGACCCCGAGCTGCCCAAGCTGTTCGCGCAACTGCCGCGCTCGCCCTACGGCATCCGTGGCATGCCGCCCTACACCGGCGAAGGCGCAGCCGACAACTACAACGGCCCATCGCTGGACGGCACCACACCGGGCTGGTTCAACGCCAATGCCATCGCCTTCAAGCGCCGCCCCAAATGGGCCATGGAAACCTTGGTGGCGCACGAGACGGTGCCGGGCCATCACCTGCAGATCTCTCGCCAGGTCGAACTCGGCGAGCTGCCCAACTTCCGCCGGCAGTCGCAGTACTCGGTGTTCAGCGAGGGATGGGCGCTGTATGCCGAGACCCTCGGGCCGCAGATCGGCTTGTTCCGCGACCCCTACACCCGCTTCGGTCACCTGCAGGCGCAGATGTTCCGCGCCGCGCGCCTGGTGGTGGACACCGGCATCCACGCGATGGGCTGGTCGCGCGACAAAGCCATCGCCTACATGATCGAGCAGACCGGCCATGACCCGGTCTTCATGGCGGCCGAAGTGGACCGCTATGCCTCGCAACCCGGCCAAGCGCTCAGCTACATGATGGGCCTGCTGAAGATCAAGGAGCTGCGCGCCCGCGCCGAAGCCGCGCTGGGGCCGAAGTTCGACCAGCGGCGCTTTCACAATGCCTTGATCGACCAGGGCGCCATGCCGCTGCCGCTGCTGGAGCAGCGCATCAACGCCTGGATCGCCAGCGAGAAGGGCCGCGCATGAACACGCCGTTCTATCCGGTCGGCACGCCCGGCGTGCCCTGGGGCGAGGCCGAGGTGGCCGCCTGGCGCGCCCGGCTTGTGCGCCAACGCCGCTATGCCGACGATGTGCTCGCCGCCCTGGCGCCGCTGCGCGAACGCTTCGACGTCCAAACCTACGGCGAGCTCGACTACGACGGCGAGCGCTTCCCGCTGCAGGTGGTGCGCAGCCGCGGCTGGCGGGACGACCTGCCCCACCTGGTGGTCACCGGCGGCGTGCACGGCTACGAGACCAGCGGCGTGCATGGCGCGCTGCAGTACCTCAGGCAGCACGGCGAGGAGACCGCGGGCCGCGCCAACCTGCTGGTGGTGCCCTGCGTCAGCCCCTGGGCCTACGAACGCATCCAGCGCTGGAACCATGGCGCGCTCGACCCCAACCGCAACTTCCGCGAGGGCAGCCCGGCGGCCGAGTCCGCGGCGCTGGTCGCCCTGCTCGCGCCGCTCAAGGGCCGGGTGCTGATGCACATCGACCTGCACGAGACCACCGACACCGACGAATCCGAGTTCCGCCCCGCCCTGGCCGCCCGCGACGGCAAGCCCTTCGAGCCCGGCGAGATCCAGGACGGCTTCTATCTCGTCGACGACGCCGATCACCCGCAACCCGCCTTCCAGCGCGCGGTCATCGACGCGGTCGCGCAGGTCACACACATCGCCGAGCCGGATGCGCAAGGGCAGATCAACGAATCGCCGCTGCAATCGCCGGGCGTCATCGAGTTCCCGGTCAGCCGCTGGGCGCTGTGCGCCGCCATCACCGGCGCCCGGTTCGCGACGACGACCGAGGTCTACCCGGACAGCCCGCGCACCACGCCGGCCGAATGCAACCTGGCACAGGTCGTGGCCGTGAAGGCAGCCATCGATTACGCGATGGCCGCAGCCTGAGCCTCGGGCCAGGCGCCCGTCATTCACAGACCAGCAGGCCCTGGGCGCCCACGCCATGCGTGGACTGCAGCAGCGACTGCGCACGGCCCAGCTTGCCCATGCGCCGGCGCACCGTGCCGTCGGGGTCGCGCTCAAGCTTCACGCACAGCGTCGGGTCCAGCCCCATCGCCACACGCTCCTCGAAGGTGGGCTTGGGGCTGTTGCTGCGTGGGTCGACGGTTGCCGGGTTGACGAGGGCGCCTCGCAGCACCGCGATGCTCGGCCGCAGGTCGAGTGCCCGCGGGCCTGAGGCTGCTGAACCGGCCGCGGCGGCGCCCAAGGAGGCGGGGCTGCCGGTCGCGACCGCATCGCCTCCTGCCACCGGCAGGGTCGGCTCCGAAGGCAGCGTGGGCAGCGCCGGCAATGGCACGTTGGGCAGTTGTGGGAGCGCGGCCGGGGCGCGGACCCGCGCGACTTCCGGCAGTCGGCGCCGTTCCAGCAGCGACGGCAGCAGTTGCACCACGAGTGAGGGTCGGGGCGGCGCAGCCCCCGCTGGCAGCCGCCGAGACTGCCATGCCAGCAACAACAGCGCCGCATGGCCGGCGATGACGGCACAGCAGGCCACCTGTCGCCGCCGTGGCGCGCCGCCCGCCCAACCGGGGCCCTGGCTGCCAGGCCGGGTCAAGCTGCGGCCCGATCGACCCGCGTGCCGGCTGAAGTGAAATGACTCTGGCAGACCCGCAAACGGGGAGGACAACGGCGGGTACAGCGCATGCGCCCGATGCTAGGGCGCCGGGTGTGCTGGAAAGTGAAGCCGAGGTTAGGCGGCGTGAAGCGCTGCCTCGTGCCGATCGCCGGTCAAGCCGGGTTGTCGATATCGATGAACTGCCAGCGCAAGCCCAGGTCCTGCGCGACCTGAGCGCCCACGCCCTGCACGCCGTAGCGCTCGGTGGCATGGTGGCCAGCGGCGATGAAGGCCACCCCGGTCTCGCGGGCGTAGTGGGCCTGGGGTTCGGAGATCTCGCCCGTCAGGAAGACATCGGCTCCCGCGGCGATGGCGGCCTCGAAGTAGCCCTGCGCGCCACCGCTGCACCAGGCCACGCGCCGCAGCGGTCGGCCGTCACCGGGCACCGCCGTGACCGCACGGCCGAGCGCGGTCTGCACCTGCTCGGTCAGCGTGGCGAGGTCCGTGGCCGGCAAGGCGCCGGTGAAGCCCAGGTCCTGCTCGCCAAAGCGGCCGTCGGCCACCCAGCCCAGGCGCGCGCCGAGCTGCGCGTTGTTGCCGAGCGCCGGATGGGCATCCAGCGGCAGGTGGTAGGCGAAGAGGTTGATGTCGTGCTGGATCAGGCGGGCCAGGCGCTGCTTCATCCAGCCGGTGACGCGGCCGTCCTGCCCCCGCCAGAACAGGCCGTGGTGCACCAGGATGGCATCGGCACCCGCCGCGATGGCGGCATCGATCAAGGCCAGGCTGGCGGTCACCCCGCAGACGAGATGGCTGACCGTGGCGCGCCCCTCGACCTGCAGACCGTTCGGCCCATAATCCTTGAAGCGTGAGGGTTCGAGCAGCCGGTTCAGGTGCTGTTCCAGCGCGGCGCGATCGGTCATGGCTTGAAGAGGATGTTCGGGTGTTGAAGAGGCTCTGGCTGATTTTCGCGCAGGCGGTCACGGTCGCTCTCGCCGGGCTTTTCGTCGTCCAGACGCTCAAGCCCCAGTGGCTACAGCAGACGCCTTGGCGGCAGCCCTCGCCCGCCGTCACGGCCCGCACCGCGCAGCAGATCGCCCTGCCCCCGTCGCCACCGGCCTCGGTGCTGCGCGCCGGCTTCTCGCAGGCGGCCCGCCTGGCGGCACCGGCCGTGGTCAGCATCACCGCCAGCAAGGCGCCATCGCGTGCCGACCAGGCGCATGAGCGCTTCTTCGGCTTCCCCTTCGGCCCGCGCCAGCCCCGCAGCGGCCCCCAGCGCGGCCTGGGATCGGGCGTGATCATCTCGGCCGACGGGGTGCTGCTGACCAACAACCATGTGGTCGAGGGCGCGTCGGACATCGAAGTCATGCTGGCTGACGGCCGTCAGGCCCAGGCCCAGCTCATCGGCACCGACCCCGAGACCGACATGGCGGTGCTGCGCATTGATCTGCCCGACCTCCCGGTGATTGCCCTCGGCGATGCCGCCAGCCTGCAGGTGGGCGACGCGGTGCTGGCCATCGGCAATCCATTCAACGTGGGGCAGACGGTGACGTCGGGCATCGTGTCGGCGCTGGACCGCAGCCAGCTCGGCATCAACAACTTCGTGAACTTCATCCAGACCGATGCGGCCATCAACCCCGGCAATTCGGGCGGCGCCCTGGTGGATGCCGATGGCCGGCTGGTGGGCATCAACACGGCCATCTTCTCGCGCAGCGGAGGCAGCCTGGGCATCGGCTTTGCGATCCCGGTGGACATGGCCCGCCAGGTAGCGAGCGCCCTGCTCCGTGATGGCGTGGTGGCACGCGGCTGGATCGGCGTGGAGACCCGTGAGCTCACGCCCGAGCTCGCCGAGGCCCTGAAGCTGGGCGGCGATGCCAAGGGCGTGCTGATTGCGGCGGTCGTGGCGGAAGCGCCTGCCGCCAAGGCCGGCCTGAAGCCGGGTGACCTGCTGACCCGCATTGGCGCGCATCCGGTGCATTCACCGGCCGAGCTGCTGGCCACGGTCGCGGCGCTCAAGCCCCGCAGCGAGGCGGAGGTGGCCGTTCAACGCGCCGGCAAGACGCTGAGTTTCCAGATTGCCGTCGGGCAGCGGCCCACGCCGCCGCGCACTCAGGACGACTGACCGGGCGGGCTGGCGCCCTCGTCGTCGGTGCGCTTCT
Organism: Roseateles puraquae; assembly: GCF_002205845.1. Lineage (GTDB taxonomy): Bacteria > Pseudomonadota > Gammaproteobacteria > Burkholderiales > Burkholderiaceae_C > Pelomonas > Pelomonas puraquae. The sequence continues at coordinate 85,692 of NZ_NISI01000016.1, forward strand.
TCAGGAAGATCTTGGCCACCCAGATGCCAGCTTCGTAGAGCAGGCACATCGGCACGGCCAGAGCCAGCTGCGAGATCGCGTCCGGCGGCGTGATCACGGCCGCGATGATGAAGGCCACCACGATGAAATAGCCGCGGAAGGACACCAGCTGCTCCACCGTCACCAGCCCCACACGCACCGCCAGCACCACCACGATGGGCACCTGGAAGGCCATGCCAAAGGCGATGTACAGGCCCAGGATGGCTTCCACATAGGACGCGATGTCGGGCGTGGCCGCCACCGACGCGGGCGTGAAGGCCTGGATGAAGCCGAACATGCGGTCCAGCACGAACAGCTGCACGAAGGCGATACCGCCATAGGCCAGCAGGCTGCCGAAGGTGATGAGCGGCAGTGCAAAACGCTTCTCGTGGCTGTACAGGCCCGGCGCGATGAAAGCCCAGGCCTGGTAGATGAGCCAGGGCAGCGCGAGCAGCACCGCCGCCATCAGCAGCACCTTCAGCGGGATGAAGAAGGGCGAGAACACGCCGACCGCGATCAGCTTGGCGTCGGCCGGCATGTGGGCCCGGATCGGCGCGGCGATGATGTCGATCAGCCGGCTCGGCCCCGGCCAGATGGCCAGCAGCACCGTGGCCGCGATCAGGCCGTAGGCCGCACGGATGATGCGGTCACGCAGCTCGATGAGGTGAGCGACAAAGGGCTGCTCGGTGCCGGCCAGCTCGTCGTGGTCAGGGTTCTGGAAGGAGCTCATGTCGTTTCTTCAGGCTACCGGCACGAGCGGGTATTGTCGGGTCGAGCGCCGGGCCGCTCCCAAGCCGGCCCGTCATGGCGATCGGCTTGCCGGTCGAGCCGGCAAGCCTCGCCGCCCACTCGGGGGGCCGGCCAAGGAGTACCTTGGGCGGGGGGCATCAACGTTGGGGCGGGCGAAAGCGCGCCACGCGGGCCGCGCCGGACTGGGTGTGACGGCGCACGCCGGCCTTTTGCTTGAACCACAGCGGCGTGGCGCCCCGCTTCAGGCGCCAGTTCTTCTTGGGGTGCCGGTAGCTGGGCGGCGGCGGCGTGTAGCCGCCGCCTTCGTAGGCGGAGTCGCTGGTGACGTCGCTCCAGGTCTGGTTGAGCGCCTGGCTGGCGGTATCGACCTCCTGGCGCACGCTCTGTTCAACGTCCCGCGCGGCGGTCTCGAACTGCGACTTCATCTTCTGGAGTTCTTCCAGTTCGATGGAGCGGTTCACCTCGGCCTTGACGTCGGCCACATAGCGCTGGGCCTTGCCCAGCAGCGCGCCGACCGTGCGGGCCACGCGCGGCAGTTTCTCCGGCCCGATGACGACCAGCGCCACCGCGCCGATCAGCGCGAGCTTGTCGAAGCCGAAGTCGAGCACTTAGGACTTGGTCTTGGCGTCGACGTCGACCGTGTTGGGGTCGTTGACCTTGCTGTTGGCCACTTGCTGGGCCGGTGCCGCGGGGGCCTGCGGATCGGCGGAGCCGTCCTTCATGCCGTCCTTGAAGCCCTTGACGGCCGCGCCCAGGTCAGAGCCGACATTGCGCAGCTTCTTGGTGCCGAAAACGGCGATGACGACGACCAGCACGATCAGCCAGTGCCAAATGCTCAAACCACCCATGATGCTTGCTCCTTGAGGACTGGCTCAAATTCTAGGGGAGGGCGCGAAGGGGACACCCGCGCGCCGGAAGGGTTAATCAGGAATTCACCCAGGTGGGGCTGGCCCTCAGCCTTTCAACCAGGGGCGCGGGCCGCCCATCACATGCAGATGCAGGTGGTAGACCTCCTGCCCGCCGTCCGCCCCGGTGTTGATGACGTGGCGAAAGCCTCCCGTCACCCCGAGCTCCTTCATCAGCCGGGGCCCCAGGGTGGTCATCTTGCCCAGCAGGCCTGCCTCGGCCTCGGTCACGTCCGCCATGGAGGCGATATGGCGCTTGGGGATGATGAGGACGTGGACGGGCGCCCACGGATGGATGTCGTGGAAGGCCAGGACCTCCTCGTCCTCGTAGACCTTCTTGCTCGGAATCTGGCCGGCGACGATCTTGCAGAAGATGCAGTTCGGGTCGGTGCTCATGCTTGCGGTCCTCGTTGGGCGAACTCGGTGAGGCCCGACAGCCCCTCGCGCCGGGCCAGCTCAGCCAGCACGTCCTCGGGCTTCAGGCCGAAATGAGCGAGGGCCACCATGCTGTGGAACCACAGGTCGGCCACCTCGTAGACGACCTTCTTCGGGTCGCCGTCCTTGGCCGCCATGACCGTCTCGGTGGCTTCCTCGCCGACCTTCTTCAGGATGGCGTCCAGGCCCTTGTCGAAGAGCTTGGCCACATAGCTGGTGCCGGGGTCTGCGCCCTTGCGGGACTCGATGACCGCGCCGATGCGCGCGAGGATGTCGTCACTCATAGATCTTGTGCGGGTCTTTCAGCACCGGGGTGGTGGTGTGCCAGATACCGTTCTCGAGCTTCTGGAAGAAGCAGCTGTGCCGGCCGGTGTGGCAGGCGATGCCGGGATCGTGCCCGAGCTGGGTGATGGTCAGCAGCAGCACATCGTTGTCGCAGTCCATGCGGATGGCGTGCACCTGCTGGAAGTGGCCGCTCTCCTCGCCCTTGTGCCAGAGCTTGTTGCGCGAACGGCTCCAGTACACCGCCTGGCCGCGCTCGGCGGTGAGCGCCAGCGCCTCGCGGTTCATCCACGCGAACATCAGCACGTCGCCCGTGCCCTCTTCCTGGGCGATGACGGGCACCAGGCCGCGCTCGTCCCATTTCACTTCATCCAACCAAGCACTGCTCATGGCGTCAGTCTAGGTGAGTGGGGCCGGCATGGCCGCGTTCCTGGGCAAACCAGTCCAGCACGGGAAAGGTGCCGGGCAGCACGGGCTTGACCTGCACCGGCAGGTCGGCCCAGGCCATCTGCTGGCCTTCGAGCATCTGGAACTCGCCCGTCCAGTCGAACACCTTGCAGAAGTTCAGCCGCACCAGCGCGTGGGGGTAGTCGAACATCTCGACCTTCCAGGGATGGGCCGCGCCGATCTGGATGCCGAGCTCTTCCCGCAGTTCGCGGGCCAGGGCCTGCTCGACGGTCTCGCCCGGCTCGACCTTGCCGCCCGGGAACTCCCAGTAGCCGGCGTAGACCTTGCCCTCGGGCCGGGAGGTCAGCAGGAACTGGCCATCCGGCCGCACCAGCACGCCGACGGCAACTTCCGTGATGGGCCGGTCACTCATGCCCGCCCCGCCAGGTCGCGTGCGAACTGGAAGGCCACGCGGCCCGAGCGCGAGCCGCGTTCCAGCGCCCAGATGAGTGCCGGCTGGCGTGCGGCCTCGATGGCCGCTTCATCCAGCCCGAAGTGGCGCAGCCACTGCGCCACGATGGCCAGGTATTCGTTCTGGCTGAAGGGGTAGAAGCTGATCCACAGGCCGAAGCGCTCGGACAGGGAAATCTTCTCCTCGACCGCCTCGCCCGGGTGGATCTCGCCATGCTCGCCGTGGGTGCCGCCGAGGTTATCGACCATCTTCTCGGGCAGCAGATGGCGGCGGTTGCTGGTGGCGTAGATCAGCACGTTGTCGGTGGCTGCCGCGACCGACCCGTCGAGCACGCTCTTGAGCGCCTTGTAACTGGCCTCGCCTTCGTCGAAGCTCAAGTCGTCGCAGAAAACCACGAAGCGCTCCGGGCGGGCCTGCACCTGCTCCACCAGGTCCGGCAGGTCCACGAGGTCGGCCTTGTCGACCTCGATCAGCCGCAGCCCCTGACCCGAGAACTCGTTGAGCACCGCCTTGATCAGCGAACTCTTGCCGGTGCCCTTGGCGCCGGTCAGCAGCACGTTGTTGGCCGGGCGACCGGCGACGAACTGCGCGGTGTTGCGCAGCAGCCTTTCCTTCTGCGCATCGACCTCTTGCAGGTCAGCCAGCGTGATGCGACTGACCGCGCGCACCGGCTCCAGGCACAGCGCGCCATGGCGGCGGCGGGCACGGAAGGCGGTCGAGGCGGCCCAGTCGGGCGGCGTCGCGGCATGGGGCAGCACGGCCTCCAGCCGGCTCAGCAGGCCCTCGGCACGGGTGATCAGGGATTCAAGCGCGGCAGACATGCCGCCAGTGTAGTTACCCGATGCTGCGCAACGAGGGCTCCAGCTGCTCGGTGGGCAGCCGCTTGAAGCCCGAGCGGGCATAGCGCTGCAGCCGGCCGATGATGAAGCTCACCCACACCGAGGCCTGCGCATTGGCCTGCACCGTGGGCGTGGCCGATCCTTGCGCCTCGGCCGCCGCGCGCAGCACCTGACGCAACGACGACTCGATGCGGTCGAAGAACTGGTTGATGCGGGCCGTGAGCCGCTCGTTCTCGTAGACCAGCGCATCGCCCACCATCACGCGCGTGAGGCCGGGGTTCTTCTCGCCGAACTGCAGCACCACACTGGCGATGCGCGCCGCCTTGCCCGGTGGCGGCAGCGGATGCGGGTTGTCGACGATCTGGTTGACCAAGCCGAACACGCTGGCCTCGATGAACTCGATCAGCGCTTCGAACATCTGCGCCTTGCTGGCGAAGTGCCGGTAAAGCGCGGCTTCGCTGACGTCGAGCCTGGCGGCCAGGGCTGCGGTCGTGATGCGCTCGGCGCCCGGTTGCTCCAGCATGCCGGCCAGCACCTGCAGGATCTGGGTGCGCCGCTCGCCGGGTTTCAGGCGCTTGCGCGGCGCGCCAGGCGCCGGGTTGGGAGCAGCGGGATCGGCAGCGGGCAGGTCGGCGTCCATGCCTGCGATGCTAGTCGACCGCGATGACCAGGGCCTGCTGGCACCCAGGCAAGGGGCCGCGAAGGCCCTAGTCCCTCAGCCAGCCCAGGCGGCGGGCCTCGTAGATGGCTTCCACCTTGGAGCGCACATGCAGCTTGCGATAGACCCGTTTCACGTAGGTCATCACGGTGTGGGGCGAGACCTGCATGAACTGCGCGATCTCGTCAAAGGTGAAGCCCTTTGCAGCCAGGTGCAGCACGCGCGACTCCTGCTCCGACAGGGCCACCACCTCCTCGTCGGCCATGGCCGCGGCCATGGCTTCGGGCGAGGGGCCACTGGGCTGGGAACCCGGGGCCAGGCGCACCAGCAGCCGGCGCGCAATGACCGGGCTGATCGGGCTGCCACCCGCCCGCAACGAGCGCAACTGGCCGGGAAGGTCCAGGGCCAGACTGTCCTTGAGCAGATAGCCAGTGGCGCCGGCCTCGATGCTGGCCACCACATGCTGCTCGTCACCGAAGACCGAGATCACCATGACCTCGCACTGCGGCCGCGTCTGCGCCGCATGCCGGATCAGCTCGATGCCGCTGCCCCCCGGCAGGTCCAGGTCAACGAGCAGCACATCCGGCTGGAGCTGGTCGAACATGCGGCGGCCCTGGGGCAGGTCGGGCGCGATGCCGAGCAGTTCGATGTCGGGAACGCTGCCAAGCGCGTGCGTGAAGGCCTCCCGGAAGCGGGCTTGGTCTTCGACGATGAGGACCGAAAACGGGGTCATTGGCTCTCTGGGCTCAAAAGACGGCGCCACCGATCGGCGCCAGGCACGGATTGTCGGCTGAGGATACCGCCTCGGTCACGCCGGTCTTCCTTCAGAAGTGGGGGGACCTCACCAAAGCCGCCAGCGAACGCACCCGGCGCCCCACGTAGACCGGCCGCCGGTTCAGACGCGCGCGGCGCGCCTGGCGCAACCAGCGCTGCATCCAGACGGTGTCCATGCCGAGGCCGTGCGCGGTCTTCTGGTGCTCCAGGGTGTCTTCGACCAGCACGCAGCGGGCCGGGTTCAGCTTCAGGCGCGCCAACACCATGCGAAACATGCGCGCATCCGGCTTGGGCCGGGACTGGCCGAAGCAATGCATGTCCTCGATGCAGATCAGCCGCTCGAACACACCCTGCAGCCCGATGGCGGCCAGCACGCGCTCGGCATAGGCCACCGGCGCATTGGTCATCAGGAACTTGCGCCCCGGCAGGCGGCGCAGCGCCGCCAGGTCGTGGGCGTGGCCGTGCAGATGCGCTTCCAGCCCGGGCAGGCGGTGGGTTTCGTCCAGGAAATGCGCAGACTTCACACCGTGGTGCCGCTGCAGCCCGGTGAGCGTGGCGCCGTAGCGCAGCCAATAGCGGTTGCGCAAGGCCACGGCCTCCTCGGTCGGCAGGCCGAGGTGGGTCTCGATGTAGGCCGTCATCGACGCATTCAGCTCGCGGAAGGCGCGATGCGAGGCGTTGTGCAGGGTGTCGTCGAGGTCGAACAGCCAGACCCGGTCGCGGGGGTTCACGGGGGCGATCACCGTGACGAGATCATGGTGCCGTAGGCCTGGTCGGTCAGCACTTCGAGCAGCATCGCGTGCGGCACCCGGCCGTCGATGATGTGCACGGCGTTGACGCCGCTCTTGGCTGCGTCGATGGCGCCTGCGATCTTGGGGATCATGCCGCCGCTGATGGTGCCGTCGGCCACCAGCTCGTCGATGCGGCGGGGCGTGAGTTCGGTCAGCAGTTCGCCCGCCTTGTCGAGCACGCCGCGGATGTTGGTCAGCATCAGCAACTTCTCGGCCTGCAGCACGGTGGCCAGCTTGGCCGCCACCACGTCGGCGTTGATGTTGTAGCTCTCGTTCTTCTCGCCGAAGCCGATGGGGCTGACGACCGGGATGAACTGGTCGTCCTGCAGCGCCTTCACCACCGAGGGGTCGATGGAGACGATGTCGCCAACCTGGCCGATGTCGTGTTCCTTGGCCGGGTCGTCCTTGTCGAGCATGCGCAGCTTCTTGGCGCGGATCATGCCGCCGTCACGCCCCGTCAAGCCTACGGCCTTGCCGCCGGCGGCGTTGATGAGGCCGACGATGTCCTGCTGCACCTCACCCGCCAGCACCCATTCGACGACGCTCATGGTCTCTTCGTCGGTCACGCGCATGCCCTGGATGAAGTGGCCCTTCTTGCCGAGCTTGTTCAGCGCGTCCTCGATCTGCGGGCCGCCGCCGTGCACCACCACCGGATTCAGGCCCACGAGCTTGAGCAGCACCACGTCTTCGGCGAAGTCCTGCTGCAGCACCGGATCGGTCATCGCGTTGCCGCCGTACTTGATGACGATGGTCTTGCCGTGGAACTTGCGGATGTAGGGCAAGGCCTGGGACAGGATCTCGGCCTTCTCGCGCGGGGCGATGTGGGAAACGTCGGTCGTGGTGGTGGCGGTCATGCGTCAGGCTCCGGAGAATGGCCGGCATTCTAGGAAGGCTGGCGACAATGGCGGCATGCAAGCCCGCGCGTACTTGAAACTCTCCGTGGCCGCCGCGGTGGTCACCATCGTGCTGAAGTCCCTCGCCTGGTGGTGGACGGGTTCGGTGAGCCTGGCCGCGGATGCACTGGAATCCCTCGTCAACCTGGCCGGCGCGATGTTCGCGCTGGGGATGATCACCTGGGCCGCCCAGCCGCCGGATGCCGAGCACCCTTACGGCCACCACAAGGCCGAGTACTTCTCCAGCGGCTTCGAGGGCATCCTCATCATCGCGGCCGCCCTCGGCATCCTCTGGGGCGCAGTCGACCGCTGGCGCCAGCCCGAGCCGCTGCATGACGTGGGCATCGGCGTGGCGCTCGCGGTGGTCAGCTCCGCCCTGAACGGCGTGCTGGCCTGGGCCATGCTGCGCAAGGCACGCGAGGTGCGCTCCATCGCACTGGAGGGCGACGCGCGGCACCTCTTCACTGACGTCTGGACGTCGGCGGGCGTCGTGGCGGGTCTGCTCGGCGTGATGGCCACCGGCTGGCAGTGGCTGGACCCGCTGCTGGCCATCGGCGTGGCGCTGAACATCCTGCGCGAAGGCGTGCACCTGATGCGCGAATCCACCCGCGGGCTCATGGACGAAGCGCTGGACGCGGAGTCCCAGGCCCAGGTCAAGGCCGTGCTCGACAGCTACCGTCACCCCGAAGACGTGCGCTTTGACCACATCGTGAGCCGCGTGGCGGGCCAGCGTCGCTTCATCGACCTGCACATGCACATGCCAGCCCACTGGACGCTGACCCGCGCCGCCGCCCTGCGCAATGAGGTGGAGCAAGCCCTCATGCGCGCCCTGCCCGGCCTGCGCGCCAGCATCCAGATGCTGCCGATGAACGTGGAAGCCCACTTTGACGACCCCAAGGACCTGATGTGATCGCGTTGTTGCAACGAGTGCGGGAAGCCCGCGTGGAAGTGGCTGGCCAAGTCATCGGCCAGATCGACGCCGGCTTCCTGATGCTGGTCTGCGCCGAGCCCACCGACACCGAAGCGATTGCCGAGAAGCTCATCGCCAAGGTGCTGAAGCTGCGCGTCTTCAGCGACGAGGCCGGCAAGATGAACCGCAGCCTGCAGGACGTGGGCGGCGGGCTGCTGATCGTCAGCCAGTTCACGCTGGCGGCCGACACGGCCGGCGGCAACCGGCCGAGCTTCTCAGGCGCCGCCCCGGCTGAACTCGGTCGGCGGCTGTACGAGCACACCCTGGCCATCGCGCGCCGCGACCACCCGGTGGTGGCCAGTGGCGAATTCGGCGCCGACATGCAGGTGCACCTCGTCAACGACGGCCCGGTGACGATCCCGATGCGGATGGCCGCATGACGTCCCGCCTCGTGCTCATCGACTCGACCGACGGCCTCGCGCCGGTCCACGACCAGCCCCGCGAGGACCGCCGCGTGCAGGGTGCCCCGCACCGCCAGACCTGGACGCTGCACGCGTGCGGCCCCATGAGCGCCGGCATCTGGGCCTGCGAGGTCGGCCGCTGGCGCATCGTCTTCCCGCCCGGCCGGCAGGAGTACTTCCATGTGCTCGAAGGCCATGTGCGCCTGCACGGGCCCGACGGGACGCTGGACATCGGCCCCGGCCAGGGCGGCGTCATCCCGCCGGGCTTCGAGGGCGAGTTCGAAGTGGTGATGCCCGTGCGCAAGCACTTCGTGCTGGTGGATGTGACGAGCGCAACATGACCGACCCGATGGCACAACCCCTGCGCATCCTGGTGGTGGACGACGACGAGAGCGTACGCGGCAGCCTGGCCTACCACCTGGACCGCCTGGGCCACCAGGTCATCGAAGCCTCGGGCGCCGCCTGGGCGCTGGAGCTGTTTGAACGCCACCGGCCTCATCTGGTGCTCAGCGACATCGTCATGCCCGACCAGGACGGCTACTGGCTCGCCCGGCAGCTGCGGGCGCTGGAGGCGCGGCTGGGCGGCTGGACACCAATCATCTTCCTGTCATCGCTGACCGAGGCGACGAACGTGGCGGACGGCATCGCGGCCGGCGGCGACGACTACCTGACCAAGCCGGTTCATCCGCTGGTGCTGGAGGCCAAGCTCTACTCCATGCAGCGCCTGGGCGTGATGCAGCAGCGCCTGCAGGCGCTGACGCTGGAACTGCAGCGCGCCAATGCCGAATTGCGCCAGCAGGCATCACACGACGCGCTCACCGGCTTGCTCAACCGCCGCGGCTTCAACCATCAGCTGCAGGAGGCCATGGCCCTGTGCCGGTCGGCGGGCAAGCCGCTGACGGTCATGCTGTGTGACGTGGATCATTTCAAGCAGTACAACGATGCGCTCGGCCATCAGGCCGGCGACGACTGCCTCAGAACCATTGGCCATATGTTGCGCCAGCTGGCACGACGCCCGCTGGACGCCGTGGCGCGCTATGGCGGCGAGGAGTTCGCCCTGGTGCTGCCTGACACGCCGCGTTCAGGGGCACGCACGCTGGCCAACGCGATCTCACGGGTGTTTGCCAGCACCGCCCTCCCGCACCCGGACTCACCCACGGCACCTCACGTGACCCTGTCTGGCGGCTTCGCCCTGTGCGAGCCCGGCGACGAGCGCAGCGCCGACGACCTGCTGCGGGAGGCCGACGAGGCGCTCTACGCCGCCAAGGCCCGCGGCCGGAACTGCTTCATCGGCGCCTGAAGACGAGGCTGAGGCGGCCCCGCAGCGCGGGCGGTCAGCCCAGCTCGATCGTCCAGCGGTACACGCCGCCCCCGGGAGGACGCGCCAGCGCCAGCGCGCCGGTGCGGTAGGCGTGAGGACGCCGCGTGGCGGGCAGCGGCTGGCCGGATTCGTCCAACACGCGGGCCACGCCATGGCCCTGCGCGCCGACGCGGTAGGTGAGCTCGAAGTGCAGCTCGCCCAGCCTCAGGTCGACGCGCAAGCCATCCAACAGCGGCGGCATGACCGGGTCGACGATCAACGCCTGGTGCTCCAGCCGCAGGCCGAGCAGCGAGCCGATGACCAGGCCCAGCGCGATGCCCGGGCCGCTGGAGTAGATGCGCCAGCCGCCATCCAGCGCCACCTCGCCGGCCAGCACGCGGCCGTACTGGGCCTGGGCCTCGTAGCGGTCGGCAAAGGCGGCGTCGGAGCTGGAGTAGTAGCAGTTGGCCTGGCGTGGGCTGGCCACGGGCACCCGGTCGACCAGGCCCACCGGGTGCGCCTGCGCCAGCGCCTGCAGAAAGGCCTCGGCCTCCCCCAGGTGGGCCAGCATTTGCGCGTACCGCAGATGGGCATGCACATACATGATGCCGATCTCGCGGCCGAAGAAGGTGCTCGTCTCGGCCCGCTGGAAGAGAGTCGATGGCCCACCGCGGTAGGGCAGCGGCGCGTCGAACAGCCGCGCACCGTCCGGACCCTTGAGGTGTTGCTCGATCAGCGCCGCCTGGGTGCGCGCCTGCTCGGGCGTGAAGAGACTGTCGAGCACCGCATGCATCATCGGCAGCAGGCTGTAGCGCAGGCCGGTGCGGGTGTCGGCTGGGTGGATCCACAGCTCACGCTCGCCGGCCTCCGGGAAGAGGGCATAACCGGCCACGACACCATCCTGCACCAGCAGGCGCTGGAACTCGGCCTTCACGCCCACGGCTTCGGCGCCGAGCTGCGCGGCCTCGTCGGCCCGGCCAAGCTGCGCATAGGCTGCCGACAGCGTGTGCAGCATCTGGTGGTGCAGGGTCACCGTCCAGGCGCTGCACAGGCGCTCGCGCAGCGCAGGATCGGCCGGCTGCAGGGAGTCGTTCCAGTCGCCATGCCAGTAGGCTGCCAGGCCCGTGCCGGGCACCACGCGGCGGCGGATCAGGGCCAGTGCCTGGGCCACGTGCGCGGCCAGCGGGGCGACGTCACCGCCATGGAACGGCAGTGGCTCGTCCAGCACGCCCGCGTCGCCCGAGGCGATCAGGTACTGCGCCAGGCCGAGCAGCGGCCAGAACACGATGTCGCCGTGCGAGTCACCCGCGCGGATGCTCGCCTCGCGCGGGAAGAACATGAACCACTGCGGCCAGTCGCCATCGGGGTTCTGGGCGCTGAACACGCGCAGCAGCAGGTCACGCACCGGCGCCGTCTGGCCCAGGGCCAGCAGCATCTCCAGCGGGCCCTGGCAGACATCCCGCGTGCCCCAGCCGCCGCCGGAGTACTGCTCCAGGCCGCGCGGCGACAGGTAGTGCACCAGTGCGTTGTGGGCGTACCAGGGCAGGATCTCGCCGAGCTGGGCCAGCGCCGGCACACGGGACTGCCAGCGCGGCAGAGCCAGGGGCTGCGGCGCCGCCGGCGCCGCCCGCACGAGGTCGCCGCGCAACGCAAGCGCGAACTGCCGCGCCGCAGCGAAGTCCAGGCACACCAGGGGCTCGCCGCGACTCAGGCCGTCGTCGTAGAGGCGCCCGTCATCGCCGACGATGGCCGCGCCAAGCGCCTCGACCTCGACGCCCCCGGCCGGAAAGCGCTGCGCCAGCTCGCTGCCCGCCGGCGGCGTGATGCGCACCCGCTCCCCGCTGTGCTGCCACAGCGGCCGCTGGGGCGCCGCGCCGTCATCGCCGCCCAGGGCCAGGCTCAAGGTGGCACGCAGGGCCAGGGCCTCGCCTTCGATGACGCGCAGGTGCAGCGCCATGCGGTCGGGCGCGGCGTCGGCTTCGGCCACCACTTCGATCAGCCCGGCCTCATGCGCGTACAGCCAGCGGCAGGCCTGGGGCCGCATCTCGAAGGCCGACGGCAGGCCCAGCCGCCGCCAGCCCTGGCCGGGCAGGTCGACGAACAGGCGCAGCCCCGCGGTGTTGAACAGGCCCAGCAGGCTGCGCTGGGTGGACAGGATGCGATTGATGCTGACATGCCCCTGCGTGAGCATGGTGTGAAAGGCGCCGCCCATCCAGCAGGTGGAGGTCAGCGCGGACTCGTCGGGCACGAGGTGCTGGCCGCTGCGCAAGATGTGGCCATGCGGCCGCTGCACCCGCAGTTCCTTGGCCCGCAGCACGACATGGCTGGCCTCGCCGCTGAAGAAGCTCTGCAGCCGGCCGTCCTGCCACTCGGCGTGACGGTGTTCTCCAGGGAAGAGCCCCTGGCACTCCGACGGCGCGAGGTCACGGCTGGCCAGGGGCGGCGCCGACGCGAACAGGCTGCGGGCCGGCGCACGCGCTGGCGCCTCGACCCGCGCTGCGGGCAAGGCTTCGGGCAGAGACAACCAGTCAGCCAGCCATGCGAGGTCGGCGTCGCTGCTGGCGGCTTCGTGATGGGCCTGCAAGCCCAGGAAGAAGCCGGCCCCATGCCGCTCGCCCGGCGCGAGATGCACCACTTCATCCTGCAGCGCCACCACGGCGTGCTCCTGCTGGAGTCGCCGGTTGGGCAGGCCCGCGCTCAGGGCGGGCGGGGGCGCGCCGTCACGCGCGGCCAGGCCCCAGACCTGCGCGGCATCGGTCGCATAGGCGTCCGCCCGGCTCAGTGAGCCCGCCAGCAGCCACGGATGCTGGCCGCGCTGTGGCTGGTTCTGGCGCACCGCGAGCAGCGCGCCGTGCATGGCGTGCTGCAGCGGCTGCAGGTCGAGGTAGTGGCTGACGTAGAACTCATTGGTGCGCACGGCGCCGTAGTCGGCCAGGCCCACGTCCTGCACGAGCACCGGTGACAGCTCGCAGGCCACCCCGCTTTCGTTGACCGCTTCCAGGTGCCAGAACAGCACGGGCGCCTCGGCCGCCAGGCGCAGTTGCAGCCGCAGCAACAGGCCCGCCCAGCTGCCGCGCATCTCGAAGCTCGATTCGCCAGCATGCACGCTCAGCGGCGACTGCGGCCCGAGCAGCGGCACGACCTGCCAGTCGGCGCCCGGCTCGCGCCGACGCAGCCACACATTGGCGGGGCCACCCTCCAGCTCATTGCCGGGGAAGAGGTTGATCATCAGCGCCGGGCCGGCCATCAGCCGACGCAACGCGCCATGGGACAGCAGCTCGACCTGGAGGCCGGCTGCGTTGCGGAGGAGATGCGGGGTCATGTTTGCTGTTGCGCCAGCAGCCAAGGCAGCAGGCCAGGGTCGTTGTAGGCGGGCGTCCATGAGTCGTGGCCGACGCCAGGGTAGATGGTGAGCGTGGCGCTGCCACCGGCGGCGCGCAGCGCCTCAATGCAGGCCACATGGGGCGCCAGGCGCACGACGGTGTCCTGGTCGCCGTGATAAGCGCGCACCGGCACCTGCCGCAGCGCGGCGACGCGCGCCGGGTCACCGTAGCCGCACACCGGCGCGATGGCGGCGAGGTCGCGCGGATAGGCCGTCGCCCAGTGCCACACGCCGTAGCCACCGAGTGAGAGGCCGGTGGCGGTGCAACGCTGTCGGTCGACATGCAGTTGCGCCTGCAACGCCAGCAGCAGGGCATGCAGCCGGTCCGGGTTCCAGCGGGCTCCGTCTTCGAGTTGCGGGCTGACCAGGATGCAGGGCCAGGCCGCGCCCTGGGCGACGAGTTTGGGCGGGCCATGGACCTTGACCTTCTCCAGGTCGGTGCCACGCTCGCCGGAGCCGTGCAGGAAGACCACCAACGGCCAGCGGGCACTGCGCTGGGCGTAGCCAGGCGGCAGCCACACCCAGCAGCGTTCGCCGCCCACCTCCCAGGCACGCTGCTCACCCGCAACCAGCCCGGCGGGCACGGTGGGCGGCAGGCTGGCGCAGGCGGTCAACAGCGCGGGAGAGGTTTTCAGCAGATCACGTCGGTTCAGGCTCATGGGGTGGCATCCAGTTCGACGGTCAGGACATCGGCAGGCAGCGGCAGTTCGCGGCCCTGCCAAGCGAGGGCTTGGCCCGCGGCGCGGGCGCGCGGCAAGGGTTCGGCGCCCGGCCAGGCCAAGCGCACCAGCCCGGGCAGGCGGTCGGGGCGACGGTCCAGGTGCAGCGTCCAGCCGCCGTCACGGCGCAGCAGCCGGTAGTCGAGCCGGCCCCAGGCGGTGGACAAACCCGCCACCCCGACCTCACCTGCGTCACGCCAGCGCGCCGGCACGCCGGCCGCAATCACCAGGCTGCCGCTGGACTCCTGCTCGTAGGCCAGCAGGTCCAGCGCGGCGCGCAGGTAGTCGGACGACACCCAGGCGTGCGGCATGTCACCCAGAAAGCGCGGCTCGCGCGCATCCGGCAGCACCACCTCGGCCCACTGCTGCCAGCCCGCCGGGCGCTGGTGGGTGAAGAACCAGTCGAGCAGGCGGTGCGCCTCGTCCACCCGGCCCAGGCGTACCAGCGCGCTGACATTGCGCAGCTCGTAGGGCGTGTAGTCGCGCCAGGGCTTGCGGCCGTCGATGCGCGCGAAGGCCTCGGCCACATAGCGGTCGAAGGTGCCACGCAGCAGCGCAGGTGGCAGATGCTCTGCCTGCGCGGGATTGAGCGCCATGGTGGTGGAGGTGGCGTCGAAATCGCCCCGATCCGCAGCTCCGGCAATGTGGTCCAGGCCGTAGTGACGCGCCGTAGCCGCGATGGAGGCGGACAGATCGGCTTCGAACTCGTCGCGCCAGCCGGCCCAGCGCGCGGCCAGCGGTGCCTCGCCCAGCGCCTGCGCCATCTGCACCGCGTCCTTGTAGCCGCGCAGGGCCCAGAAGTCGTCCCAGTAGGAATAGGCGGCCTTGTCCGAGTAGCCCTCATGGCTGATGGACGGCGGCATCAGGCCTTTGAAGCGCGGGTCGGCGCCAGGCTTGCGCTCGCTCTGGCGCAGCGCCTCCATCCAGGCCATCACCCGCTGCACCTGCGGCCAGTGGCGCTGCAGCAGGGCGCGGTCCTGGGTGTGGCGCCACAGCTCGGCCACGGCGAACAGGTACTGGCCATGGCTGTCGTTCTCCACCACCGGGTCGGCGCCGCGTTGATCCACGCAGCAGGGCACCTTGCCTGACGCAAAGATGTAGCCGCTGAACCAGTCGACGAACTCGCGCGCCGCCTGCAGCTCGCCCATGCGCACCAGGCCGGCCACCATCATGGCGCCGTCGCGCACCCAGGAGCGCGCGTAGGAGCGCGTGCCGGGCCGCAAAGCCGGGCCCTCGCGCGACATCAGGATCTGCGCGAGCGCGCTGCGCATGCTGTCGGCCACGGGCTGGGCCGCCGCGGGCAGACGCATCGTCAGGTGGCCCAGCCGGTCGCGCCATTGTGCTGCGGCCACGGCCAGGCGAGTGTCGAGTGCGGCGGCCTCGCCGGCCGTGACCCAGCCCACGCTGCGTGATTCACCGGGCGCGAGCATCAGGTCAAAGCGCATCAGCGCCGACGGCAGCTGCTCGGGATCGGCGAGCTGCGTCAAGGGGGGCGCCGCCTGCAACGCGGCCAGGCTCGGCCCTGCATGCCAGGGCGCGGCTCGCACCTCGGCCGGTGTTTCGCGCGGGCGCAGGCGCAGGGCATCGATCGCCAGATGGCCGTCCGCCCACGCGAGCGAGGCCACCGGACTGACACCGCCCGGCGTGGACAGGAACTGCTGCGGCGGGTTGACCTGCCAGGGTCGCAGCGCCAGCAGCAAGGCATAGCGCTGCGGCCGCGACGTGGGGTTGTGCAGCGTGTAGCGGGCCAGCAGGCCGGGCGCAGCGGGCGGGCCATCGGCCCCGGCTTCCACCCGCAGCTCGACCTCGGCATGCCGCCACTGCACCACGGGCAGCGCCTGCTCGACCAAACGGTGCTCCTGCCGCGACTGGGCCCAGGTCACGAGGCGGCCGTCGTCCAGACGCACGGCAGGTTCGATGCTGGGGCCGCCGCGCGTGAGTTCGATCGCACCGTCCTCGCTCATCAGCCCGGAGCGCTGGGCACCGCCGTCCACGCCGACCACCGTCCAGTAGTTCTGGGCCCCCAGGAAGGCACGCGGCAGGTCGCCGCGCGGCAGGGAGCGCGCCAACTCGGCCACGGCGGCATTGCGGTCGGGCCATTGGCGCGCGTCGCGCAGCTCGACCTCGGGCGGCTGGCGCCCTTCGTAACGCAGGCGCAGCCAGCGCCACTCCTGCTCGCCCAGGAAGAGCGCACGCCCCGGCTGGGCAGACAGCAGCTGCCAGCGCCGGTTGTCCTCCGACACCTCCACGCGCGTGGCCGCACCGCGGGCAAACCACAGGCCGTTGAACTCGCGCAGGCCGCGGTAGTCCAGCGTCAACTCGCCGGCACCCAGCTTGCGCAGGGGCGCAGGCCAGGCGGCCGGGGCGGGTTCGCGCGGGCTCAGGTCGAGTGCGCCAATGCACAACGACCCGGCGCCCCCGCCCTGCTGGCCGGCCACCACGACGAACTCCAGGAACTGCGTGCGGTTGAGCTGGCGATCCGCCGCGGGCCCCCAGGCGAAATCGACATGCCGGCGCTTGAAGCGCATCTCGGTCAACGTGTCGGGCAAGGCCAGCGCGGGGCGGTTGACCCACCAGACGTTGTCGCCGCTGGCGTCCACGAACTTGATCTGCACATCGTTGCCGCGGCCCTGCCCCTTGAGTGGCACCGCCAGCGCGAAGTCGGCCGGCCAGTCCGTCGGCAGCTCCCGGCGCATGACGGCATAGCCGGAGACACCGGCAAAGTCGTAGTCCAGGCACAGGCTGTCATCACGAGCATCGCGGCGCAGGCTGGCCTTGACCTGGTCGGAGGCGCTGGCTTGCCAGCGGGCCGTGTCCTTCATGTCGTCGAGAACGGCGGCGGCGCCCGATCCAGGCAGAAGAAGCAAGGCCGCGCAGGCATGCAGACACAGGAACGACAGCACCCGCATGCCTCTGTGCCTCTGTGCCTCTGTGGCCCTCTTGCTTGTCGCGTTCATTTCACGCTTCCCATCAACAACCCCTGCATGTAGTACCGCTGCAAGGCCACGAACAAGGCGAGCACCGGCAGCACCGTGATGACCGCGCCGGCCATCATCAGCTCGCTGTCCTGCACGTGCTCGCGCGACAGGGCCGCCAGGGCCACGGGCAGCGTGTGCATGTCGCCGTCGGTCAGCACGATGAGGGGCCACATGAAGTCGTTCCAGCTGCCCAGGAAGGCAAACACCGCCAGCGTCACCAACACCGGCTTGAGGGTGGGCAGCACGATGTTCCAGAAGATGCGCCACTCCCCTGCCCCATCGAGCCGCGCGGCCTCCAGAAGTTCGTCCGGCACGCCGCGGGCGTACTGGCGCACCAGGAAGATGCCGAAGATGCCGGCCATGCTGGGAATGAGCACGCCCGCCCAGGTGTTCACCAGGCCCATGCTCTTGAGCATCAGAAAGAGCGGCAGCATGGCCACCTGGCCAGGAATGACCAACGCGGCGATCAGCAAGCCGAACACGCGCTCACGATGGCGAAAGCGCAGCTTGGCGAAGGCATAGCCGGCCAGCGTGTTGAAGCTCACCGAGATCAGCGTGCTGGCCACGGCCAGGCCGAAGCTGTTGACGAAGGCGCGCTTGAGGCCACCGTCACCCAGGAGCGCGCGGTAGTGGACCAGCGTTGGCTCATGCGGCAGCACGGGCGGTGGCAGGCTGGAGGCGCTGCCCAGCGGCATCAGCGACACGCAAACCATCCAGACGAGCGGGAACACGGCGAGCGCGGCGAAGGCCCACAGCAGGCCGTTGATGAGCAGGGCCTTTGGCTTCATGCCTCGCCTCCCGTCAGCCGGCGCTGCAACGCGATCAGGCCTTTGCTGACCACGACGATGATCACGAACAGCACGAAGGCCACCGCCGAAGCCAGGCCCAGGTTCCACCACTTGAAGCCTTCTTCGTACATCAGGTAGAGCACGCTCACCGTGCTTTGCAGCGGGCCACCCTGCGTCATGACATAGGGTTCGGCAAAGAGCTGGAAATAGCCGGCCGTGGTGAGGATGCTGACCATCAGCAGCGTCGGCGCGATGTTGGCCAGCGTGATGTGGCGGAACTGCGCCCAGGGCCGTGCGCCGTCCAGCCGGGCGGCTTCATACAGGTCGTGCGGCACGGCCTGCAGCGCCGCGATGAAGATGATCATGTTGCCGCCAAAGTTCTTCCAGGCCGCGAACAGGATGATGGTCGGCATGGACCAGTGCGGGTCGCCCAGCCAATCGATGGGGTCGATGCCGAGGGACTGCAGCGTGTAGTTCACGAGGCCGTACTTGACGTGGAACAGGTAGCGCCAGATGACGGCCACGGCCACCAGCGTCGTCACCACCGGCGCGAAGAGCGCCGTGCGCAGCAGCGGCTTGAAGCGCACCAGCTTGCTCTGGAGCAGCACCGCCGCCGCCAGCGAGACGCCAATGGACAGCGGCACCCCCAGCACGACGAAGTACAGCGTGTTGCCCAGCGCCTTCCAGAAGAGCGGCAGGCTGAGCACATGCAGGTAGTTGTCCAGCCCCTGCCAACGCAGGTTGCTGAGCGAGGCCAGCGCGTAGATGTCGAAGTCGGTGAGGCTCAGCGCCAGGCCTGCGAACACCGGCACCGCGAAGAACAGCGCGATGACCACCAGGGCCGGAGCGGCGAACGCCCACGCGGCCAGGGATTCGCGGCGGCCGTGCCTCATGCGCCCTCCTGCCGGTCGAGCATCCAGCGGCGTTTCTCGAGGATGCCATCCACGCGCGCATCGAGTTGGCGCACGGCCGTGTCTTCGGTCTCGCGCCCGCCCACCACACGCGCAGCCGCCAGCTGCATCTCCTGCATGATGCGCTCCCATTCGGGCACGGCGGGCGTGGGTCGCACCCGCTCCAGCTGGCGCCGAAAGGCGGCCGCATGCCGGTCTTCAGCCAAGGTGGCGCCTTCCAGCGGCAAGGCCCAGGCGCTGCGCCGTGGCGGCAGGTCGCCCGTCAGGCGGTAGAACGCCAGCTGCACCTCGGGCCGGCTGAGGTAGCTGATCAAGGCCCAGGCCTCCCGCTTGTGGGCAGATCGCCTGAACATCGCCAGGCTCGCGCCGCCGGCGATGGACACGCCCGGGCCACGCGGCCCTGGCAGCTCGGCCGTGGTCCAGGCCTGGCCCAACTCGGGCGGCAGGCGGCGCTTGAACTCACCGATGTTCCAAGGCCCAGAGATGTAGAAGGCAAAGCTGCCACGGCCGAATTCCAGCCACAGGTTGGCGACCTGGTTGTTGCTCAGGCCCGGCGCGTCGCCCACGCGGAAGCGCTCGGCATAAAAGCCCAGCGCACGACGGAAATCGGCCGACGCGAAGTTGCCGTAGCGGCCGCCGTCGCGCAGCACCTCGCCGGGTTGCTGCAGGGCCAAGGCCAGCAACGGCTCGAACTCGTTGGTGGGCAGCAGCAGCGGCGTGGCCATGCCATGTTCACGCAGCCGGACCATGGCCGCTGTCCAGTCCGCCCAGGTCACGGGCATGCGCGGGACACCCGCCGCGGCGAGCAGATCCTGCCGGACGAACAGCAGTCGGGTGTCGACATACCAGGGCAGGCCCACGCGCCGGCCAGCCGGTGCGTTGGTGGCCCAGATGCCATCGAAATAGTCGGCCGGCTGCACCTCTGGGCTCGCCGCCAGCCAGGGCTCCAGAGGCTCCAGCGCGCCCAGGGCCTGCATCTCCGGCAGCCAGGTGTTGCCGACCTGGGCCAGGTCGGGCGTGGCGTCACCGGCAAAGGCGGTCAGCAGCTTTTCGTGCGCCGCCGTCCAGGGCAGCTGCTCGACCTTCACGCGAATGCCCGGATGCTCGCGCTCGAAGCCCGCGATGAGCTGCGCCGCCACCTCTGCCTCACGGCCCATGGCCCAGAAGCGCAGGGTCGTGGGGCCCGCGGCGGGCGTGCAGCCCGCCAGGGCCACGGAGGCCCCGAGGAAGGCGCGTCGTTGCAGGCTCACCGGCAGTCTCCGCAGCGCTGAACAAGGCCAAAGAGGCACACAGACACAGGGAGGCCGTGGGCCCGGGCAGGCTCGGGCATGACGACTCGCGGGCTGGCCTTGCGTGTCATGTCAACCCAACCAGCCGCCTGAGAAGCCGGCGCGCTTGAGGCCCTTCACGAGATGGGCGTTCTTGCGCAGGGCCTGCCACACCAGCTCGCCACGGTGGTTGCCCAGCATGGCCAACATCGGGCCCTGGTCGATGCCGAGCATGTCGGTGTCGACCCAGCCCTGCCCCGGCTCGATGCGGCCATGCGTCAGCTTGATGTCGGGGTAGTTGAAGCTGGGGTTGAAGGCATCCCAGAAGCCATAGCGCCCCCAGGTGTGCGGATAACGTGCCTTGATGGCCTGCAACGCCGGGATGACGATCTCGGGCGTGAAGGCAATGGAGCTGCCAGCCGCATAGGGCGCGAGCGTGCCGTCGTCGTACAGGCCCATGCCGCGGCCGGCGTAGCTGATGAAACGGCGCTGCTCGATCTGGCCGCCCGTCGTGCGATAGGCCAGCGTCACATCGGCGGGGCCGTCGCTCGCGCTGACGCCCCAGACCTCGGCGCTGTAGCCCTGCCAGCCCAGCGGGTTGGCGGCGGCATAGGCCTGCTGGGCGTAGGTGGCTCGGCGCGAGTTCTCGAAATAGTCGAAGCCCTTGGCGCGCATGTACGCGTCGCGGATGCCGCGAAAGTCGACCCAGCAGTGGGTGAATTGATGGCCGAACAGCGGCGGAAAGCGCAGCAGGGTCTGGCCGTAGCTTTCGCCCCAGCTGTCGCGGTCGTAGGTGCTGGTCCAGGCGTCCCAGGCCTCGGCCTTGACGGGCCGCGTGGGCGAACCCAGCGCCAGCAGGTAGACCATCATGGCTTCGTTGTAGCCCTTCCAGTCGGACGGGATGAAGCCCTGCTCCGGCGTCCAGCCATGGCTGATGGAGGGCGGGCGGACTTGCGCCCAGGCCCAGTCGACCCGGCCATAGAGCCGGTCCACCAGCGCCCGGATTCGGGCCTCGTCGGCATGGGTGCCGTCGAAGAAACTCTGCGCATGCAGGGCGCCCATCAGCAGCAGCGCGGTGTCGACCGTGGACAGCTCGCACTCGGCGTAGCGCAGGCCTTCCTTCATGTCGAGGAAGTGATAGAAGAAGCCCTTGTAGCCGGCCACGCCACGCCGGCCCGGCCCCTGGGGCAGGCCGGCGAAGAAGCGCAGCGTCGTGAGCGTGCGTTCACGGGCCTGGGCGCGGGTGATGTAGCCGCGCGCCACGCCGATGGGATAGGCCGTCAACGCAAAGCCGACTGCGGCGATGCTCGCGAAGGACGGCGTGGGCCAGCGGTCAGGCGCCAGGCCGGTGCGAGCGTCGGTGGTCTCCCAGAAGAAGTCGAAGGTGCGGCGTTCGAGGTCGTCCAGGAAGGCATCGGCGGGCTGCGCTGCGGCTGCAAGCGCGGCTTGGCCCGGCCAGGCAGACGCCAGCGCGAGGCCGGCGCCGTGCGCGAGCAGGGCACGTCGGGTGAGGTGAGGCATGGTGAAGGCAATTGTGGGAGCTGGCACCGCCAGCTCCCGGGGTCGACGCGGATCAGAACGTGTAGCTCACGCCCAACTTGAACTGGCGCATCGGGCCGCGCACGCCGGTGCGTGTGTCGAAGTGGTCGTTGTCGCCACCCAGCGCGTTCTTGGGCGGCGTGGACGGGCCGCCGACCCAGTCGTCGTAGTAGCCCCAGTTGGCCGTGTTGAACAGGTTGAGCACGTCGGCACGCAGCTGCAGTTCACCACCCGGGACCTTGAAGTTCTTGGCCAGGGCGAGGTCCAGCTGCTTGAAGCTGTCGGAGCCACGCGCGACCGCGCGGCAGCCGTTGGCGCCGGTGAAGCCGGTGTGGCAGTCCACCACACGGCGCGGCTGGCCATCGCCCAGCGTCAGCTTGCCGGAGAGCTGCAGGCCCCACGGCAGACGGTCTGTCAGGCCACCGACCACCAGGCGGTGCTTCTCGGCATCCTTGGCGGGGCGGAAGCCGTAGGTGCTCTTGCCGTAGGTCCAGTCGAAGATGTCGTCCGACCATTCGTTGTTGGTCGTCTTGGCATCGGTGTAGGTGTAGGCCACGGTCATGCTCCAGCCGCTGGCCTGGGTGTAGGGCTTGTCCAGCGACAGGAACAGGCTGGTGGCCTTGTTCTGACCGACGAAGTCGCCGAGCACCAGCGTGCCGTAGTTGCGCGGCGCACCGCCCCACAGCGGGTCGACCGAGTTGGAGTTGCCGAAGCCGCCGTTGGGATCACGGTTGCCGTTGAACCAGATGAACTGATTCTTCGCGTGGATGTTGGACACGGCGACGTCCATGTTCCAGCTGCCCAGCGCCTGGCGCAGGCCCAGGCTGAACTGGTCGGCATAGGGCATCTTGAAGTCGTTCTTGATCATCCAGATCTCGCCGTTGGGCGCGGCGTTCTTCTGGAGCTCATCCAGCGCGTTGTTGGCCATCTTGCGGTCGTAGCTGCGGCCCCAGCCACCGTAGACCACCGTGGCCTTGTCGCCCAGCACGTCATAGGACGCGCCCAGGCGCGGCGCGAACGCGCCCTTGAAGGCCTTGCGCGAGTTGCCGGTGGAGATGTAGTCGTTGATGTTGATGCCGCCCTTGGCCAGCGACTGCGCGTAGGTCTGGCCGGCCGGCGCGGTGATGCCGTCCACGGTGCGGCCGTCCAGCGCGTTCAGCGCAGCCACGCGATCGGCCGGCGTGACGTAGCTGTTGTTCAGCATGTTGTCTTCATAGTCCCACCGCATGCCGAGGTTGAGCTCGAGCTGCTTGGTGAACTTCCAGTCGTCCTGCAAATAGACGCCGTACTGGTTGTTGCGGAAGTTGGCTGAAGTGCTGGGGATGGCCAGGCGGATGTTGCACTGGTCGCTGGACAGCCCGCTGCTGCTCACGTTGGTGCCGGTGCAAACCAGGCCGTTGTAGTAGGGCTGGCCGGTGGTGGTGTTGAGCACCGTGTCGATCTGCGCCACGCGGAAGGCCGTGCCGCTCAGTTCGTACTTCATCGCCTTGAACTGCACGCCGCCCTTGATGACGTGGCCGGCGATGCCGGTGAAGCTGAGGTCGTCCTTCAGGTAGACGCCACTCTGACGGCGGTCCTGGGCGTTGGGCGAGCCGCCGGTGAAGAAGATGTCCTGGACGTTGTTGATCGCGTTGGTCGGCGAATACTTGTAGCGCACGAGCGGCTCGGAGGAGTCCGACTGTGGGTTCCACTTGCTGCTCTCCCAGCCGATGCGCGCCTCGTTCAACCAGCGGTCGCCGGTGTACTCGTGCGTGACGTCGAGGCGGTAGGAGTTGTTGTTGTTGTTGATCGCCGTGCTCGGCGCGAAGCGGTCGCCGTCCACCGAGTAGCCGGTTTCCTTGCGCAGGGTGGTGGAGATGTCGAGGCGATTGCGGTCGTCAATCTCGGCCGAGAGCTTGCCAAACAGCAGATGCTCCTTGAACTGGCCCTTGAAGTTGCCCTGCTGGCTGGCGATGCTGGGCACGAGCCCGGGGCTGCCGGGGTACTTGTCCAGGTTCTGGGCCGTCAATTGCCGCGGCTTGTCCAGGCTCTTGCCGTCATAGGCGAGGAAGTAGTGCAACGCATCGGGCTTGATCGCGCCGCCAATGCTGAAGCCGCCTTCGATCTGCTTGTACGAGGGCGCTGGAATGCCGTTGGCTTCATCCTGCTTCTGGATGGGGCTGAGCGAGGTCCAGTTGCTGCCCGTGCGGTTCACGTAAACGTTTCCATGCGTTTCGTTGCCGCCGGATTTGGTGACTGCCGAGATGGCCACGCTGGAGACCTGGTCGTATTCGGCCTTGTAGTTCTGCGTCAGCACGCGGTACTCCGCGATCGCGGTCTGCGGGAAGGGGTTGCCGCGGCTGGTGTCCTGGCCCGATACGCCGCCGCGCAGGATGTTGTTCTTCTGGCCCACGCCGTCGATGAAGACATTGACCGAGTCGATGTTCTGCGAGCCGCCACGCAGGCGGGTGTTGCCGCTGGCGTCGGTATCGAAGCGCACGCCCGGGGCAAAGTCGGCCGCCGACAGGAAGTTGCGCGACGCTTGCGGGAGGGCCTCGATCAGGCGGTTGGACACGGTGGTGCCGACCTGCGAGTCGATGACACCCTGGCGCTGGGCCGTGCCCTGGATGACGACGGTGCCGAGCTGGTTGGTGCTGCTGCTCAGGTCGAGCGTGGCGCTCTGTCCGACCGACAGCGTGACCAGGCTGCCGCTCGTGGCGCCGCCCACGCGGATCTCGTAGGTGCCAGGGTTCAGGCCGAGCAGCACGTAGCTGCCGTCAGCCAAGGTCTTGGTGCGATAAGTGCTGCCGTTGGCCTTGTTGACCGCGACGACATCGGTACCGGCAGGCGCGGTGGCGCCCGCGGCGGTGATGGTGCCGCGCACCGTGGCGTTGGAGGTCTGCGCCGAGGCCGCGCCCGCCAGCGCAAAGCAGACGGCCGTGGCCAGCGCATGGCGGCGCCAGGGCATACGGGGGAAGGATGTGCTCATGGTGTCTTGTCTCCTGTTGTTGGTACTTCGGTTCGCACGGGATCAGGTCGGGGTCACGCCGCAGGAGCGGCGCACCACCAGCGTCACCGGCATGACGGTGGCGGCGCTGTCGGTGTCGGGGGCTTCGAGGCTGTCGGCCAGCGCGTCGAGCGCCTGACTGCCCAGGGCCGCGATGGGCACATGCATGGTGGTCAGCGCGGGGCTCACGTAGCGGGCGATGGGGATGTCGTCGAAGCCGGCCAGGGCCATGTCCCTCGGCACCTGCACGCCAGCGGCAAGCAGCGCGCCCAGCAGGCCGATGGCCATGATGTCGTTGGCCGCAAACACCGCATCCGGCCGCTGGGCCGGCGGCAGCGCCAGCAGCAGCGCAGCAGCCCGCTGGCCGCCTTCTTCGGAGAAGTCGCCTGCCAGCACCCAGGGTTCAGCGTCGCGAGGCAGGCCGGCGCGGTAGCCGCGCTCGCGCTCACGGGCCTCGAAGTTGCCGGCCGGACCGCCCAGGAAGGCAATGCGGCGGCGCCCCTGCGCCACCAGGTGCTCGGTCATCGCGCGGGCTCCGCCGAAGTTGTCCACCGCGAATACACGCTGGGTGGGCCGGCGCACGCCGGAGTTCAGCAGCACCGCCGGCAGGTTGGGCGGCAGGTTGCGGGACAGGAAGTCGTCATCCGCATGGGGCGACATGACGATGAGGCCATCGACCCGGCCATTCATGGCGCGCAGCGCGGCGGCGGCTTCGTCGGCGTCGTCATGGGAGCTGGACAGCAGCAGATGCAGGCCGCGGGCACGGGCGGCCTGGTCGATGCCACGGATGAGCTCGGAGAAGAACTCGCCGTGCAGGTCCGGCAGCAGCGCACCGACGGTGTCGGTCTTGCGGGTGATAAGGCTGCGGGCTGCGCCGGACGGGGCGTAGCGGAGGTCGCGCGCGATGTCGAGGATGCGCTGGCGGGTGTCGGGCAGCACGTTCTCGGCGCCGTTCAAGGCACGCGAAACGGTGGCGACCGACACGCCCGCGACGCGGGCGACATCCTTGATCGTGGCGGGGGAGACACTCATGGGGGTTCAGAGGTTGGCGCCGTGGGAGGCGATGACCTCAGCATAGAAGCGCGCGCTGGCCTTGGGCGTGCGCTGCTGTGTCTGGAAGTCGACATGCACGAGGCCGAAGCGCTTGGCGTAGCCGAGCGCCCACTCCAGGTTGTCGAACAACGACCAGGCGCAGTAGCCCCGCACGTCGGCGCCGCGGGCGATGGCGTCCTGCACGGCGGCGATGTGGGTGCGCAGGTAATGCACCCGCAGCGGGTCGTCGATGCGGCCATCGACCGTCACCGGCGGGTCGTAGAACGCGGCGCCGTTCTCGGTCACGTACAGCGGCAGCCCGCCGTAGCGTTCGTGCATCCAGACCAGGGTGTCGGCCAGGCTCTGGGGGTGCAGTTCCCAGCCGGTCTCGGTGTAGATGCCGCCGGGCTGGCGCTGCGGCGCGACGGGCAGCGGCCAGGCCTTGGCGTCATGGCGGACGACGGCGCGGGTGTAGTAGTTCAGGCCCAGGAAGTCGATCGGCTGCTTCAGCGCCTGAACCTCGGCAGCCGGCCAGTCGGGCCAGGCCTCGCCGAAGACCTCGCGCAGCTCGTCGGGGTAGCTGCCCAGCAGCGCGGGGTCGAGGTACTGGCGGTTCATGTAGGCGTCGGCCAGGCGCGCGGCGTGGCGGTCGGCGTCGGTCGCGTCAGCCGGCACATGCTTGGGCTCGATATTGACGACCAGGCCGATCTCGTGGCGGCCGGCCGCGCGATAGGCCTGCACCGCACGGGCATGACCCTGCATCAGCCGGTGGGCGACGATGGCCGCCTCGTAGGCGCTCTTGTGGCCCGGCGCGAGCGCGCCATGCATGAAGCCGCCGTCGGCGATCACCCAGGGCTCGTTGAGCGTGACCCACTTCTGCACCCGGTCATCGAGTGCGCGGTAGCAGACCTGGGCGTAGTCGGCGAACCAGTCGGGCATGTCGGGGTTGAGCCAACCGCCGCGGTCGTCCAGGGCTGCGGGCAGGTCCCAGTGATGCAGCGTCACCAGGGGCTCGATGCCGGCGGCCAGCAATTCGTCCACCAGGCGCTCGTAAAAGCCCAGGCCCGCCCCGTTCACCGGGCCGCGGCCCTGGGGCAGCACGCGGTTCCAGGCGATGCTGAAGCGGTAGGCCGTGAGGCCCAGCTCGCGCATCAAGGCCACGTCGGCCTTCATGCGGCGGTAGTGGTCACAGGCGACGTCGCCGGTGTCACCGCCGAGCACGCGGCCCGGCGTGCGCACGAAGCGGTGCCAGTTGCTGACCCCGGCGCCATCGGCGAGGGGCGAGCCTTCGATCTGGTAGGCAGAGGTGGCGCAGCCCCACAGGAAGCCGGGCGGGAACGGTTGTCTCATCCGTGTGATCGGCGGCAGGCAGCTGCGCCGATGTGTCATGTAAACGTTTACATGCATTCTTCACAGCCCAGGCGGCGGCGTCAACCGGGCGTTTTCCCGGCGTGGGGTCTTGTAGACACCGCGAGGCCGCCAGGGCATGCGAGGCGACGGGCAAAACAAGACGGGGCGACCCCCTCGCGGCGGTCGCCCCGTGTTCAGGACTGCGTCAGGTCAGTCCGCGTACTGGCCGGCCGCCTTGATGACCGGCGTGAGCTTGGCGATCTCGGCCTCGACGAACTTCTTGTGTTCGGCCGGTGCGAGGCGTGCGTCGGCGATGATCACCGCGCCCAGGGCCTCCTGGCGCTTGTGGAAGTCAGCGTCCTTCAATGCGGTACGCAGCGCGGTGTTGACCTTGTCGATCACGGCCTTGGGTGTGCCCTTGGGCGCATAGAGGCCGTGCCACACGGCCAGGTTGAAGCCCTTGACGCCCGACTCGTCGGCCGTGGGCAGCTTGGCGAGCGCGCCGCTGGTGAGCCGCTTGGACGACATGACCGCATACGCCTTGACCTTGCCGGCCTCGATCTGGCCGGTGGTGTTGGTGGTCTGGTCGCACATGATGTCGACCTGGCCGCCGAGCAGGTCGTTCATGGCGGGTGCCGTGCCCTTGTAGGGCACCGTCGTCATGTCGATCTTGAGCGCTGCCTGGTACATGAGGCCGCACAGGTGCGAGGCCGAACCCACACCGGCATGCGCGAGGTTGATGTTGCCCTTGTTGGACTCCAACCATTTCGCCAGATCGGCATAGCTCGTGGCCGGAAGGTTGGGCCGACCGATGAGCGTCATGGGCACCTCGTTGATCATGCCGAGGTACTCGAAGTCATCGAGCGTCTTGTAGGGCAGCGACCGGTACAGCGCCGCGGCGCTGGCAATGCCGATGTGATGCAGCAGGAGCGTGTAGCCATCGGGAGCCGCCTTGGCCACCTTGTTCGCTCCGAGCGTGCCGCCGACGCCACCGACGTTCTCGATGATGAGCGTGCCGCCCAGCGGCTTGCGCAGGGCTTCCGCCAGGTCACGCGCAACCTTGTCGGTCGGGCCGCCGGCCGCGAAAGGCACGACGATGGTGATGGGCTTCTCGGGATACTGGGCCAGGGCAGGCAGCGAAACGGCCGCGGCGGCCAGGGCAAGCCAGGTCTTTTGCATGAAGTCTCCTCGGTCTAGGGATAGCCAGCCGCCTCCGACGTGGGGCAAGCCGTGCGCGCTCCGGAATCTACCGACCTTGCGGCGTTGCGCACAAAGACCCTCGGCCGCGTCATGAAATAGCCCGCGCGGCGGCAAGCCGCCCGCACCGGCTGTGGCACCGGCTCTGGCGCAGATTCAAATGGCACGACGATCGTCGATCAACTTGCCGTCGTTGGCCAGGCTGCCGGCGGCGGCAAGCACGACCTCAGCGCGCAGCTTGGTGATGTCGCGCAGCGTCGTGGTGAGCGCCTCCTCGCTGCCGGCGGGAGCCTCGGCGTGCAGCGTCAGACGGTCGTTGGCCATCTCACCCTCGATGACGAGGCGCGCGCGCGTCACCCCCGGATGGCGCCGGATCAGCTCGGCCACCTGGCCGGCATGCACGAACATGCCGCGCACCTTGGCCGACTGGTCAGCCCGCCCCAGCCAGCCGCGCAAGCGCTGGTTGGTGCGGCCGCAGGGGCTGGGGCCAGGCATCACCGCCGACAGATCGCCCGTGGCGAAGCGGATCAGCGGATAGCCGGGCGACAGCGTGGTCACGACCACTTCCCCCACCTCGCCATCGGGCAGCGGGTCGCCCGTGCCGGGCCGCACGATCTCGACGATGACACCCTCGTCCACCACCAGCCCCTCGCGGGCCGGGGTCTGGTAGGCAATCAGGCCGAGATCGGCCGTGGCGTAGCACTGCCGGACGTCGACCCCACGTTCCGCAAACCACGCCACCAGCGGCGGCGGGCAGGCCTCGCCGCTGACCAGCGCCCGGCGCAGGCTCACGGCATGGCCACCTTCGGCGGCCTTCTCCAGCAGGATGCGCAGCAGGCTGGGCGTGCCGGCATAGGCCTCAGGCTGGAGGTCCAGCAGCGCCTGCAACTGCAGTTCGGTGTTGCCCACGCCGCCCGGAAAGCTGGCCGCGCCGATGGCGCGCAGCCCGGCCTCCATCATGGCGCCGGCCGGCGTGAGGTGGTAGCTGAAGCCCACGTGCGCGAGCTGCCCGGCGCGGATGCCCGCCGCATGCAATGCACGCGCCACGCGCCAGGGGTCGGCGCCATCGGTGTCCGGCTCGGGCTCGTACAGCGGGCCGGGCGACTGGAAGATGCGCCGCGGCGCCGCGGCCGCAAAGCCTCCCAGACGCAAGGCCCGGCGTGCGGCCTGCGCGGCGGCCAGGCTGCTCTTGCGCGTCAGCGGCAGTTGGGCCAGCGCCGCGCGGCTGTTGACGTCTGCAGGCACCACGCCCGCCAGCAGCTCCGTGTAGGCGGTGCACGCCGACTGCGCATGCGCGACCTGGCCCGGCAGCGCCGCCATCAGGGCCGCCTCACGCGCGGCTGGGTCGCGCGTCTCCTGCGCGTCGAAGAAGTCGCTCACTCGTCGTCCTTCCAGCGCGTGAGGCGGCGCTTGATCTCATCCTGCACGCGGCGCAGGTCGGTGGCCGAGGCCAGCGTGAAGCGATCCCACTCCGGCGTGCGCGCCGGCCGCCGGGCCAGCTGCACCTGCACGGCGGCGCCGTCGGCGGCGAGCTTGAGCACCAGGTCGGCCCCCAGCATCCAGCCCTCGCCGCGTTCGGTGAGCACGCGCTGATCGCGCACGAAACGCTTCATCGTCTGCAGCGCCGTGTCCGCATTGAACGGCGGCGGTGCCATGTCCCAGGTGTCGTCGCTCATGCCAGCCACCGTTTCCTTCGCTTGTAGCTCTTCACATCCTTGAAGCTGCGCCGGCCTTCGCCGCCGACGCCGAGGTAGAACTCCTTCACATCCTCGTTCTCGCGCAAGTCCGCCGCCGCACCGTCCATCACCACACGGCCGTTCTCGAGGATGTAGCCGTAATCGGCGTAGCGCAGCGCCATGCTGGTGTTCTGTTCGGCGAGCAGGAAGGTCGTGCGCTCCTTGGTGTTGAGGTCGCGCACGATCTCGAACACCTCCTCGACGATCTGGGGCGCCAGGCCCATCGAGGGCTCGTCCAGCAGCACCATCTTGGGGTTGGCCATCAGCGCGCGGCCGATGGCGCACATCTGCTGCTCGCCGCCCGAGGTGTAGGCCGCCTGGCTGGTGCGCCGGGTCTTGAGGCGTGGGAAGTAGGCGTAGACCTTCTCCAGCGTGTCGCGCACGGCGGCCTTGCCGTCCTTGCGGGTGTAGGCGCCGGTCATCAGGTTCTCTTCGATGGTGAGGTGGGCGAAGCAGTGGCGCCCCTCCATCACCTGCACCACGCCGCGCTCGACCATGGCGGCGGTGGAGAGCTTTTCGATGCGCTCGCCGCGCAGCTCGATGCTGCCCTTCGTGACCTCGCCGCGCTCGCCTTCGAGCAGGTTGGACACGGCGCGCAGGGTCGTCGTCTTGCCCGCGCCATTGCCGCCGAGCAGGGCCACCACGCCGCCCTCGGGGACCTGCAGGGACACGCCCTTCAGCACGAGGATGACGTGGTTGTAGATGACTTCGATGCCGTTGACGTTCAGGAGGGGTGGAGTCATGGGGAGCTGCGCTCCAGATTGGTGATGGAGGCTTTTGCCTGGAGCCTTTGTGTTCGGTGCACCGTGCCGGGAGTTCGCCCCGGCGGGCGACCTACTTTTTGAGCGACCAAAAAGTAGGCAAAAAGTCGCCCCCCGA
>NZ_NISI01000017.1 GCF_002205845.1 Roseateles puraquae
GGATCAAGAGCTCACTGGGCTTTCGCAGTCCCGCCCAGCATCGTCGGCGCCTGGGCATCGCCGCATAACCAGTCCAAGTTTTTGTCCGCATCCCCGGTGGGTCAAATTTCGGTCGGCGTCAACACCACTGGCAGAAGTTCTCCCACATGCTTCAGCCTGGCTCGCATAGCAGCGATATGTTGTTCGAGCCGTTGGCTGCCATGTCTTCTCCCTGTCAATTGATGTGCTTGAGGCAGCCTAGCAAAGCTTTGGTGGCCCATTCGGATCGCCGCCCCCTGTAGATGTTCACGCGCTACGGCGCTGCGCGGAATTTCTTGATCCCCATGCCCGTGTAGACACCTCCTGAACAGCCTTCGCGCTCTCTCCATCCATATCGGCCTCCCCATCAATGTTGCCGGCCTTTGATCTGGTCCCGCCGGAACCGTCAAGGCGTTGAAGCCCATTTAGATCTGTGCCACCGCAGCGCGGTCGTGGGCATCAAGTTGCTGCGGCCAGCTACCAGCCGATCCGATGAACCGCGCTGATCGCGGAGTGCCGCGCGTCGTCTTCGCCGTGGATGTAAATGCTGGTGGTCGTCAGGCTGCTATGCCCGAGCGTGTCGCGCGCATGGCGCAGGTCGGCGCCGTTGGCCAAGTTCGAGGCCGCAGTGTGCCGAAGCCAGTGCGTAGACGCGGCCCGCAGCTTGTCGGCCTGAACCTGTCCACGGCCGTCAGCCTCCCAGCGGTCTGCCGCGGCGGCGAAGACTTCCTTGACGATGGTGTGCACGGCGCTGCGCGATATGGCCTCAGGCCAGGCCGGCGCAGGATGGGAGGAGCGCCGCCAAGCCACCGGGAAGAGCAGGGGAGAGGGCTCACCAGGGGAGGGCAGGTCGCTCAACTCCAGCGCGCGGCGGTACTTCATCAGCTCGATCATCAACTCGGTCGTCGCCGGCACCAGCCTTTCCTTGTCGCCCTTGCCCAGGACCTGCACCCACCAGCGCGGATCGCCCGTCGTCGCGTCGGTGCGCATGAAGAAGTCGCCCATGTCGTTGCCGACAACCTCCGAGATGCGCAGGCCGGCCAGGAACAGCAGGCTGAAGAGCCATCGGGACCGTGCGTAGACAGCGCGCTCGCGCAGCGTCTCCTGGGGCATGGCCACGATGGTCTCGCGCACAGCCTGCCAGAGGTCGGTCTCTAGGAAGCGGGTCACCCTGGGTGCGGCCGCCTTGCGGCGCCGCTTGGCCAGCGCCAAGGGGTTGCCTGACAGGTAGCCGGCCTCGACCAGCCAGCCCATCAGCGAGTTCAGGATCACCATGGACTGCCGGATGCTGGCATCGGCCAACGGGCCCGCAAAAGGCCGCCATGCCGGGTCGCGCCGGGCCAGCTTGCGCCCTGGCGGCATCACCCAGCGCGCTGCCGGCTGCGGGTTGGCCAGAAAGCGCCGGTAGATCAGCAGGTCCTCATGCGTGAGCGACGACAGCGGCTTGCCCCGTTCGACCACGCTCCACAGAAGCAGCCGCTCGGCCTCGCGTCGGCTGCTGGCCAACGTGTTGGGGCTGTCAACGAACCGGGCGAGCCAGGCCAGCACCGCATCCTGGTCGGTTTCGGCGTCGATCTGGCGGTGGCCGCGCGAGCGGTTCGTGCCGTCGCGGCCGGTGAGGGCGTCGAGCACGACCATTTCGCCCAAGGGTGCCTGACTCGCCAGCACCAGTTCGACGGGGTTCCCACGGCCTGATTTGGTCTCACGCATTGGCGCACACCGCTTTTTACAGATTTTTGACATTATAGGAGTAATGTCAAAACTCTACAAAGAGGAGTTGAAAATCCAACGTAATACACCGTACTATCAACGCATGAGCACCGAATCCGAGATCCTTGCCGAGATCGAGGCGCTGAAGGCCAAGATCCCCGAAACGAAGGCGTTGTACCGCGAAGTCTGCGGCCTGCTGTTCTTCAGGCATGGGATCACGCCGACGACCAACAAGCTCTACCAGTTCGTACGCAAGGGCACCATGGCCACGCCGGCGGAGGCACTGGCTGCCTTCTGGGAAGAGCTGCGCCTGCGAGCCCGCGTCGAGATCGACCACCCGGATCTGCCTGATGAGATCAAGGCGCTCGCAGCGGAGGCCATCGCCGGGCTGTGGGGCCACGCCACGGCCGCAGCCAGGGGCGAGCTGGCCGCCTCCCGCCTGGAGCACCAGGCCGCGGCGGAGCGTGCTCAGCAGGCCCAGGCCGAAGCTGAGCAGGCAACCGCCCAGGCCCAGGTCGTAGCGGACCATCTGCGGACCGAGCTGGCGAGCAGCGAGGAGCGCACTCGGCAAGCCCTGGCCGACCTCGAAGCGGAGCGGCGCGACCATGCTGGTTCCAAGGCCCGGGTGCAACAGATGCAGGCCCAGCTGGATCAGGCGCGCATCCAGCAGCAGGAGCTGCAAGACAGCTTCAGCACCGAGCTGGCCAAGGCCCGCGAAGCCACCGAGGGCGCCCAGGAGCGCGCAGCCGCCGCGGAACGCCGTGCCCTCATGGAGATCGAGCAGGAGCGCCAGGCCCGAGCCAAGGCCGAGAAAGCCACCGAGGTAGCGCGCGAGAAGCTGGCTCTGGCTGAAGCGCGTGAACGCCAGCAGTCGCTTGAGCACGCTGAGGCCGTCACACGGTTGCAAATGGAGGCCAACACGGCAAAGGCCGCGCTGCAGGCCACCCAGGAGGCTCAACGAGGTGTGGAGCAGCAACTGGGCGAGCTCCGCGCTCAGCTCGCCGATGCTCAGCAGGCCGCGGCACGCCACCAAGCCGAGGCCCAGACGCTTCAGGGCTTGGTCGCACGGCTCACGCCCGCTGGCGCCCCAGCGCCAGCCCGACCAGCGCGCAAGAAGGCCGGGAAGGCGGACGGCTGACCCGGAACAGAGATCGTCCCAACCCAGCACACCAACATTGCCTAATTCGTCCAAGTCGCACTTGGAGCAAATGCTCATAACTAATAGTGTTATGACAGAAAATTGGCCTTATCCCGGCATGCCCCCGACTGATGTACGTGGACCTGCTCATCCTGGACGAGCTCGGCTACTTGCCGTTCAGCCAGGCCGGCGGGGCGCTGCTGTTCCACCTGCTGAGCAAACTCTACGAGCACACCAGCGTGGTCATCACCACCAACCTGAGCTTCGGCGAATGGGCCAGCGTCTTCGGCGACGCCAAGATGACGACGGCCTTGCTCGACCGACTCACGCACCACTGCCACATCGTCGAGACCGGCAACGAGTCCTGGCGCTTCAAGCACAGCAGCACGACCGTCGCGGCGGCGCGTGCCCGACCCACTCAACGCAAGAAGGGAGACTCCAAGACCTCAGAGATATCCACAGACTCGGGCTCCCTCGGGTAGCCTTCAGGGGTGGGTCAGTATTGAACGAGCACCCTGGGTCAGTTCGCTGCGAGCCTCAACAGACAGCAGAAAGGTGGCGTCGGCGGCGCGATAGATAAGCACGGCGCCGACGCTGTTCGGCCGACCGAAGGTGCCATCTGGAACCTCGGGGAGGGCGGTAAACAACCGGGTCCATGGTGGCTGCTGACGGACAACTTCGGTCTTCACGTAGAGCTGCGCCGCGCCTTCACCAATGTCAAGGTCGATCGGCGGATCGGCCTTGTCCAGATTGACCAGTTCAGGATCCGGCAGATCCTTGTTCTTGATCAGGTAGATGGACAGGCTCAACACCTTGGGCTTCGTAGCCACGCTTCCTCCCCGGCGAGTTGATCCCGCTCATGAAGCGAATTTGAAGTGGGCGATGGTGTTCGTCAACAGGGCCGACGCTATGCATCGCAGGAGCAGCATTGATGAGAGGGTTCTTCGATTGCCGTGCCTGGCGCCGGTCAACGACGCCAATTCATGAATCAATACAGGCGACGCGTGTCGTCGTGTGATTCAACGCATTGATTTACAAAGGGTTTTTGCTGCCGTACGCTTGCAGCAAGAGCGGGGCACAGCCCTGTGACAGCAAACTTGAGCCGCTGCTAGCCACACACGGCGAGCCACTTGCTGCCTTTGTGGAGTGGGCTAGCACCGTTGTTTCATGTCGTCCGAAGACCTTCACTTCCGGCAGCCACAGATTGCCGAGACCAGTCATTTGCGTCGTACGACAGAAAAGGGCGACTTGCCCAAGTTAAGGCCGGTAGGGCATTTGCGTCGCACTTTCCCTGGCGATCGTCACAGACATTCTTGTCGCCGGAGTGGTGTCACCGACATTCCAGGCGACAGTCGGTTGATCTGATATTTTACATAATGCACATTGTCGCTATTGATCTGATCTGCTGGTGTCTCCGACCTGCCGGATGAAGCCGACAGCTTGGACTACCCAAGTATTGATCGATACAGCATTGCCAGCGCCACACCGCCTGCCAAGAGCCCGAAGGCTTGCTGTATCCGCGCGCCGCTCAAGCGCTGGCTCACTTCCCGCCCGGCGACCAAAGCACCGGCGGCACCGGCCGCGAATGGCAGAGCGATTGCCCAATTCATGCCTCCTTGTGACGCGGCTCCCAACACGCCGCCGACGGACACCAGTGCAATCACGGCCATCGATGTGGCCACCACACCGCGCGTTGGCACATCGCTGAAGCCGCCCAGCATCGGCACGATGACAAACCCTCCACCGACGCCGAGCAGCCCACTGAGCAGCCCGGAAAGTGCACCGGTTGCAGACAAGACTGCAGTGCATGGCGCGCGCCAGGACAGCCGCCCCGTGGCAGGATTCATCGCACAAACGGGACGCTTGCGCTGTAGTGTCGACGCGGATGTGCGCCGCGCCTGGCGCAAGTTGCGCCAAGCCACCCACCCCAGGATCGCCGCGAAGACCGCCATCACGGGCCCGTTGGGAAGCAGGTGGGACAGCCAAACGCCCAGCGGCGCGATCAGCATCCCCGTCAACCCGATGAGCAGAGCCGCCCGGTACCGCACGACGCCCTCCCTCAGCCCAAGCAGCGCGCCCACGGAGGCCGCCAGGCCCACCGCCAGGAGCCCGACAGGTGCCGCCTGCGACATTTGCAGATGCAGACCAAACACCAAAAGTGGCACCGCCAGGATGCCGCCCCCGGCGCCGGTCAGCGCCAGCACGACCCCCACAGCGGCGCCCATCAGCAGACTGAGCGCGGTGACATCCATCACCATGGGCTCAACCCACCATTTCCGGTTCAGCCAGCCACTCACGCCCTTTGAGCATGCCTTCCCAGTACAGCGGCGGCAGGATGCGCTCCTTGAGCAGCCAGGCCAGGCGTGAAGGCTCGGTGCCGTTGATCAGCCACTTCGGGAAGCTCGGCGCGACCTTGCCGCCGTAGGTGAACTCCGCCAGCACGATCTTTCCGCGCTCCACGGTCAGCGGGCATGACCCGTAGCCGTCGTAGCGTGCCTCACCCTTGGCGGCGCCGCGAGCAGCGAGCACGTTGTGTGCGACGACCGGCGCCTGCTTGCGAGCTGCTGCCGCGGTCTTGGCGTTGCTGGTGTTGGCCGCATCGCCGAGTGCAAAGATGTTGGCGAAGGTCTTGTGGCGCAGCGTTGCCGGGTCCACGTCGACCCAGCCTGCCGCGTCGGAAAGGGGGCTCACGCGGATGAAGTCCGGCGCCTTCTGGGGCGGCACGACATGGATCATGTCGAATTCGCGGACGACGCACGTCTTGCTGCCATCGGGATTCGCCATGCTGAAGGTCGCCTTGCGAGCGCCCCCGTCGATCGCGGTGAGCGTCTGGCCGAAGTTCAAATGAATGCCGTAGGTCTCCACGTAGCGCATCAGCGCGGGGACGTAGTCGGCAACACCGAACAGCACCGCGCCGGCGTTGCAGAACTGGATGTCGATGTCCCGCAGCGCGCCAGTGCGAAGCCAGTGATCCGCCGACAGATACATCGCCTTCTGCGGCGCGCCAGCGCACTTGATGGGCATGGGAGGCTGGGTGAACACGGCACGACCACCGCGCAGCCGCTGAACCAGTTCCCAGGTGTAGGGCGCGAGGTCGTAGCGGTAGTTCGACGTGACGCCATTGCGCCCCAACGTCTCAACCAGACCCTCGATGCCATGCCAATCGAGCTTGAGCCCAGGGCACACCACCAACTGCTTGTACTTGACCACGCGGCAGCCATCGAGGATGACCGCATCGCGCTCAGGCTCGAAGGCCGCCACGGCCGACTTCAGCCAGTGCACGCCCCTGGGCAACACGGACGCCAGAGTTCTCGCAGTCGTCGAGGCGTCGAACACACCGCCGCCCACCAGGGTCCAGCCCGGCTGGTAGTAGTGCACATCGGCTGGGTCGATGATCGCGATGTCCAGCCCGGGCTGGCGTGCCAGCAGGCTCGACGCCACGGCGATGCCCGCGGCACCCGCGCCGATGATGACGACCTCGTGCGAGGCGTCCGCCACCTCGACCGGCGTCTTGCCGCCGTTGACCAGCCGGCGCACCACGCCTTTCAGGTCGTAGCCAGCACGGGCGGCGCGCTCGATGATCTCGGGTAGCGGCCGCTGGCCCGACTGCGACAGCGCCCACATCGTGGTCGAGCGCATCCCGGTGCGGCAGAAGGCCAGCACGGGCTTGGGGCTCGCGTCCATCAGCGCGCCGAACTGGCGCCCCTGCTCATCGGTCACCTTGCCGGATTCAGCGGGCAAGTAATGCAATGCAAGGCCCATTCCGCGCGCAGCGGCTTGCAGTTCGGCGAAGACGGGCTGGTCGTTGCCCTCCCCATCCGGGCGATTGCAGATCACCGTGCGAAAGCCTGCGTTGGCAATCTCTTGCAGGTCAGGCGCGTGGATCTGGGCGGCGACCGCCAATTCAGGCGTCAGGGTCTTGAGTTCCATGGTTGTCTCCGGGTTGTTAGTTGGGAACTCAGACCGCGTTGAGCGGGATCTTCAGGTAGCGCACACCGTTGTCTTCGGCCGGCGGCAAGGCACCCGCACGCATGTTGACCTGCACCGACGGAAGGATCAGCGTGGGCATGCCGAGCGTGGCGTCGCGTGCATTGCGCATGGCCACGAACGCGTCTTCGCTGATGCCGTCGCGAACGTGGACGTTGCTGGCTCGCTCTTCCGCCACCGTGCTGACGAACTGCACCTCACGACCGCCGGGCTGGTAGTCATGGCACATGTAGAGCTTGGTGGCCGGCGGCAGGCTCAACACCTTGTTGATTGACCGGTACAGCATCCGGGCATCGCCGCCAGGGAAATCGCAGCGGGCGGTGCCGTAGTCGGGCATGAAGAGCGTGTCACCCACGAAGGCGGCGATCTCGGCATCGGTGCCCTCGCCTGCCGTCACCACGTAGGTCATGCAGGCCGGTGTGTGGCCAGGCGTGTGCAGCGCGCGGGCTTGCAGGCCGCCGATGGTGAAGGACTCGTCGTCCTTGAAGAGGTGGTCGAACTGGCTGCCGTCACGCGCAAAGTCCGGCCCGGCATTGAAGAGCGTGCCGAAAACGTTCTGCACGGTGGTGATGTGCTGGCCAATGCCCAGCCGACCGCCGAGCGCCTTCTGGAGGTAGGGCGCCGCCGACAGGTGGTCCGCGTGGACGTGCGTTTCAAGAATCCACTGAACCTGGGCGCCGAGGTCCCGCACGCGGGCGATGAGCCGGTCCGCACTGGCGGTGTCCGTGCGGCCGGACTTGGGGTCGAAGTCCAGCACGCTGTCGACCAACGCGCACTGCATCGTCTGTGCGTCCAGCACCAGGTAGCTCACGGTCCAGGTCGCAGGGTCGAAGAAGCCCTCCACCTGGAGGCGCGGGGCTGTTGCCGGGGCGGTTGTCGTTGGGGTGGTGCTCAAGGGGGTCTCCTGGTCGCTGACTGCTTCAGCCGGGGTGGCATGGCAGTTGCGGGTGGTCAAGTGCCCCAACATGATCAAGAGCCGTGCCAACCCTGGCAATCAGTAGACGACTCCGCTAAGTAACTGATTTGCAAAGAACTAGAGGCATCAAGCCCGAACCCTGCCGCCCGCTGCGCCACTGCCATCTGCCGCTGCCTGGCACGCTGTGGCAGAAGATGGCAGAAGATGGCAACCACTTCCGTCAGCCTCACCATGCCCACGCCACCCTCGCCCACTCCGCAAGTTCAAGCCCTGGTGTCCTACCTGGAACACGAGTCGCAGCCCATGATCGTGCTGGACCCGGACTACAACATCCTCGCGGCGAACACGGCCTACCAGCGCCAGTTCGGGACAGCCGACCGGCCCTACCTCGGCCACAAGTGCTTCCGCGTCTCGCACCACTACGACGTGCCGTGCGACCAGGCTGGCGAGCACTGCCCGATGCGCCGCGCCTTCGAGCTCAAGGGGCCTGACCGCGTGCTGCACATCCATCACACGCCGCGCGGCCCGGAGCATGTGGACGTGGAACTGCGCCCCATCCTCGACGGCGATCGTCAGGTGGTGGCCTACGTCGAGCGGCTGACCACCGTGAAGCACGCCTCGGCCCGTGCCAACCAGGCAGGTCTGGTGGGGCGGTCGCCGGCGTTCAATACCGCGCTGGAATCCGTCCAGCGGGTGGCTCGGTCGCAGCTGCCGGTGCTGTTGCAGGGGGAGTCCGGCACGGGCAAGGAATTGTTTGCGCGCGCTGTCCACGAGGTGAGCGATCGGCACGGCGGCCCGTTCGTCGTCGTCGACTGCTCAGGGCTGCCCGAGACGCTCTTCGAGAGCGAGTTGTTCGGCCACGAGAAGGGTGCGTTCACTGGCGCCATGCACCGCAAGCCGGGGCTCGTCGAAACCGCGGCCGGTGGGACGCTGTTCCTCGACGAGATCGGCGACGTGCCGCTGGGCATGCAGGTCAAGCTGCTGCGGCTGATCGAGTCGGGTACTTTCCGGCGGGTTGGTGCAACCGAAACCCAGCAGGCGGACTTCCGCCTCGTGGCAGCCACGCACAAGCCGCTCCAGCAGATGGTGGCCGACGGCAGCTTCCGGCAAGACCTCTACTACCGCATCGCCGCCTTTCCGATCTACCTGCCACCGCTGCGCGAGCGTGCGGGCGACATTCCCCTGCTCGTGGACTCATTCCTGCAGCGGGGCGGCAAGGCAGCATCGACGGTGGTGATCCAGCCTGCCGCCATGGCCCGGCTGCAGGCCCACAACTGGCCCGGCAACATCCGCGAGTTGCGGAACGTGCTGGAGCGCGCCCGGTTGTTTGCTGACGACGGCGTGGTGCGACCCGAACACCTGCCCGAGTGGCTGCACGGGCGCCCTCACCCACTGCCGCCGGCCGCACCCGCCACGTCGGCCAGCCCGCCGCCGGCGCCCGCGCGTGATGTCGATGCCGAGATTCGCCGCATGGTGCAGGACGGCCAGCTCAGCCGCCGTGAGATGGCGGAGTCGCTGGGCCTCAGCGAGCGTACCTTCTACCGGCGACTGAAGGCACTCGGGCTGAGTTGAGCGTCACCGGGCATCGCCTAGGGTTGTCACCAAGGTTCTCTACTTCTGTAATCGTTAATATAACGATTGACTGATGTTGCGGCAGCGCAGCATCCGGCGCGCAGCCAGACGGCATCGCGCCGTTCAGATGAACAAAGGCAGCGCGTTCAGAGCCTGCCGCAGGAGACAAGGCTTCCTATGCCGTGCTCGCAGCCTCTCGCGTGCATCGCACCCGCCGGCACTCGCCGCGCCTCGGGGGAGATGACATCGTGACGCACTCCAGCCTGCCCTCCGGCCGCTTGCGCCCGGCGCCTGAAAACTTCCTCGATGGCGATGGCATCCGCGCTGTCGTCGACGAGGCCAAGCAGGGCCGTCGTGACTTCGTGCGCCATGCCTTCGCCGCCGCGCTGGCGGGCGGTGCCGCTGCGGCTACAGCCCAGCCCGCATCGGCCGGCGATCCCAATATCCTGAACTTGCCGGAGCACAGCCAGGGCCTGGGCCAGCCGGTGGCGGCGGAAGGGTATGGCAAGCCGTCCAAGTACGAAGCGAATGTGCAACGTCGCCCCAGCCCCGGGTTGACGCAGACGACCCAGGCCTCGGTCTCCTTCGCACCCCTGCAATCGCTGTTCGGCATCGTCACCCCCAGCGGCCTGCATTTCGAGCGCCACCACCAAGGCTGGTGGGACATCGACCCGTCCAAGCACCGCTTGATGATCAACGGCAGCGACGACAGCCTGCTGAAGAAGCCGCTCGTGTTCACGATGGACGAACTGATGCGGCTGCCGAGCGTGAGCCGCTTCCACTTCATCGAGTGCGGTGCCAACACCGGCATGGAATGGGGCAACGTGGCCGTGCCGACCTGCCAGTACACGCACGGCATGCTCAGCTGCAGCGAGTTCACCGGCGTGCCGCTGCGCGTGCTCTTCGACCTGTGCGGCGTCGACTACAAACGCGCCCGCTACGTCCTCGCCGAGGGCGCCGATGGCTCCAGCATGACGCGCACGGTGCCGATGGAACTCGTGGAGAGCGGCGAGGTGTTCGTCGCCTACGGCCAGAACGGCGAGATGCTGCGGCCCGAGCAGGGCTATCCGCTTCGGCTGGTCGTGCCGGGTGTGCAGGGCGTGAGCTGGGTCAAGTACCTGCGCCGGCTCGAAGTTGGCGATCAGCCCTACGGCACCAAGGACGAAACCGTCCACTACATCGACTTGATGCCCGGCGGCCTGCATCGTCAGTACACCAGCACGCAGGAATGCAAGAGCGTCGTCACAACGCCGTCCGGCGGCCAGGTGCTGCTCGACAAGGGCTACTACCAGATCAGCGGCCTGGCCTGGTCAGGGCGCGGCAAGGTCAAGCGCGTGGACGTGACGACTGATGGGGGCCGCAACTGGCGCACGGCGCGCCTGCAGGACCCCGTTATGAGCAAGTGCCTCACCCGCTTCACGCTCGACTGGCAGTGGGACGGCAAGCCGGCCCTCATCCAGAGCCGAGCCATGGACGAGACCGGCTATGTGCAACCCAGCACCCGCCAGCTGCGCGCGGTTCGCGGCACGCGGTCGATCTATCACAACAACGCGATCCAGTCCTGGCTGGTCGAAGAGAGCGGCGAGGTGCGCAATGTCCAGCTCTCGTAAGCCCTTCCTCGCCCTGCTGCTCGGAAC
Source organism: Roseateles puraquae (assembly GCF_002205845.1). Lineage (GTDB taxonomy): Bacteria > Pseudomonadota > Gammaproteobacteria > Burkholderiales > Burkholderiaceae_C > Pelomonas > Pelomonas puraquae. Next base: position 10,979 of record NZ_NISI01000017.1, read on the forward strand.
CTTGGCAGTCCTGACCGCCTCGGCGCAGTCGACCTACCCAGGCATCGGGCGCGCCGCCACGCCCGCGGAGATCAAGGCCTGGGACATCGACGTCCGCCCGGACTTCAAAGGCCTGCCCAAAGGCGCCGGCACCGTGAGCCAGGGTCAGGACATCTGGGAAACCAAGTGCGCCTCCTGCCATGGCGTGTTCGGCGAGAGCAACGAGGTGTTCTCTCCCCTGGTGGGCGGCACGACGGCCGAAGACATCAAGACCGGCCGCGTCGCACGCTTGAACGACACCACCTTCCCGGGCCGCACGACGCTGATGAAGGTTTCCACCGTATCGACGCTGTGGGACTACATCAACCGCGCGATGCCTTGGAACGCGCCCAAGTCGCTGAAGACGGATGAGGTCTACGCCGTCACGGCCTACCTGCTCAACCTGGGCGGCATCGTGCCGGACGGCTTCACACTGAGCGACACCAACATCGCCGACGTGCAGAAGCGCATGCCCAACCGCAATGGCGTGACGACCGCGCACGCCATGTGGCCCGGCAAGGGCATGGGCAAGCCCGGCGCCTTCGACGTGAAGGCGACCGCCTGCATGAAGGACTGCGAGGCCGAGCCCAAGGTGGCCTCGCTGCTGCCCGACTTCGCGCGGAACAACAACGGCAATCTGGCCGAACAGCAGCGCCTGATCGGCCCCCAGCGCGGCGTCGACACCACTCGCCCGCCGGGCGCTCGGCGCGACGGGCCGATCACTGTCGCTGCAACGCCTGCCGCCCCGCCTCCAGCCGCGCCGAGCGGCACGGCCAATGCACTGGCTCTGCTCAAGAAGCACTCCTGCACGGCCTGCCACGGCATGGAGCAAAAGCTCGTCGGCCCGGGCTTCAAGCAGGTCGCCACCAAGTACGCCGGCCGCGCGGACGCCGAGGCTTACTTCGCCGGCAAGATCAAGGCGGGGGGCCAGGGCGTCTGGGGTCCGATTCCCATGCCCGCACAGGCGCTATCCGACGCTGATCTCAAGACCTTGGCGAACTGGCTCGCCACCGGTGCGGCCAGCCACTGACCCCTGGATTGCCCGCATGCATTCGCACACCAACACTTCTAACGTGGACCGCCTGAAGGAGACACCCATGACGAACCCCCTCAACCGCCGCATGGCGCTGGCCCGCTCCGCTCAGGTGGCCTTGATGCTCGGCGGACTGGGCTTGCTGCCCCGTGCTGCGCTGGCCGCCTACCCCACCGCGGCCTTCGAGGCCAAGACCATCGCCGACCTGATGAAGGCCCTCGGCGCTGGCGCTCCGGTCGAGAGCAAGGATGTGACCGTCACCGCGCCCGACATCGCCGAGAACGGTGCCGTCGTGCCGGTGGGCGCCTCTACCTCGCTGCCCGGCGCCAAGCGCCTGCTGCTGTTGGTCGAGAAGAACCCGAGCGTGCTGTCCGCAGCCTTCGACGTGAACGAGTTCGTCGAGCCCAGCTTCACCACGCGGGTCAAGATGGGCCAATCCTCCAACGTGCTCGCCGTGGCGCTGATGGCCGACGGCCGCGTGCTTTACGCCCAGAAGGAAGTCAAGGTCACGCTCGGTGGCTGCGGCGGCTGATCGCCCTGCCCCACCCGATCTCTCGCACAACGACATCAGGAGACAAAACATGCCCGATCCCATGCGCATCCGAGCCCAGGCGGCCGGCGACAAGACCACCGTTCGTGTGCTGATGAGCCACGAGATGGAAACCGGCCTCCGCAAGGACCCCGCCGGCAAGACGATTCCGGCCTGGTTCATCCAGGAAGTGACCGCCCAACTCAACGGCAAGCCCGTGCTCACCGCCGAGTGGGGTCCGTCCGTTTCCAAGAACCCCTTCCTGCAGTTCATCGTGAAGGGTGCCAAGGCCGGCGACAAGATCGCCGTCACCTGGCGCGACAACCGCGGCGAGACCCGCACCGACGAAGCCACGGTCTCGTGACCGGCCGCTGATTCGCCCGTTCGCCACTGCAGGAGGGCCCATGCGCTCACGACTGATTGCGTTCGCCGCCATCGCGGCCAGTGCCACTGCCACCCTACCCCTGGTGGCCCAGACCCCGCCCCAGCCCAAAACGGCCGCCGACGGCATCGCCGAATACCGCAAGATGCTCGAAGACGGCAACCCCGCCGAGCTGTTTGAAGCCAAGGGTGAAGACCTCTGGAAGACGCCTCGCGGGCCGAAGAACACCACGCTGGAGGCCTGCGACCTAGGGCTCGGCCCCGGCGTCGTCAAGGGTGCCTGGGCCCAGCTGCCTCGCTACTTTCCGGACACGAAGAAGGTGCAGGACCTGGAGTCGCGCCTGTTGACCTGCATGCAGACGCTGCAGGGCTTCGATGCCGCCGAGATTGCCGCCACGCCCTTCGACAAGGATGAGCAGAAGTCGGTGACGGCCCTGGCCGCGTGGATCTCGTCGATGTCGCGCGGCATGAAGATGGCGTTGCCGCAGAAGCATCCTGAAGAGAAGCGCGCCTACGAGCTCGGCAAGCGGGCCTTCTTCTACCGCGGCGGGCCGATGGACTTCTCCTGCGCCAGCTGTCACGGCGAAGCCGGCAAGCGCATCCGCCTGCAGGATCTGCCCGACCTGACGAAGAACCCGGGCGACGGCGTGGGCTTCGCGGCGTGGCCTGCCTATCGCGTCTCCAGTGGCGAGATGTGGAGCATGCAGCGGCGGCTCAACGACTGCTTCCGCCAGCAGCGCTTCCCCTACCCCGGCTTCGCCTCCGACGTCACCATCGCGCTCGGGGTCTACATGGGCGTCAACGCCAAGGGCGCCGAGTCCATCGCCCCTGCCATCAAGCGTTGAGGAGACCGACATGAAAATCCGATACCTCACGGCCATGACGCTGATTGCGGCCACCGGCGCCCATGCCCAGACGGCCAAGCAACTCGACCAGCAGGCCGACGCCATGATGCGCGCCTCGTTCCGCGAGCAGGGCATTGCCAAGCTCGACCGGCTGAACCAGGACGACGCACAAAGGGCCTGCTCGCAGGCCAAGCCGCCATCAGCCGCCGTCACGAAGAAGATCGAAGCCGCCCAGATGGCCACCATCAAGTGGCCGGCCGACGGGCAGTACATCGGCGACTGGAAGGAAGGCGAGAAGCTCGCCCAGAACGGCCGTGGCATGACCTGGACGGACGCCAGCGCCGCCCCCGCCAAGAATGGGGCCATGTGCTACAACTGCCATCAGATCGACAAGAAGGAAATCTCCTTCGGCACGATCGGCCCGAGCCTCTGGAACTACGGCAAGCTGCGCGGCGTCACCGACCCCGCGGACCCGGCGGCCGCCGCCATCGTCAAGTACACCTGGGGCAAGCTCTACAACAGCAAGGCCTACTCGGCCTGCTCCAACATGCCGCGCTTCGGCCATGCCGAACTGCTCAACGAGCAGCAGATCCGCGACGTGATGGCCTTGCTGCTGGACCCGAAGTCTCCGGTCAACCAGTAGGCGCGCCATGTCCCTGTCCAAGCGCGATTTCCTGCAGGTGCTCGGCTGCGCGGCGGCGGCCGGTCTGCCGCTGGCCCGAGTAGCCGAGGCGGCTCCCGAGAAGGCAGAAGCCCAGTTCTACGACCTGCCACCCTTCGGCAACGTCTCCCTGCTGCACATGACGGACTGCCATGCGCAGCTCCAGCCCATCTACTTCCGCGAGCCCAGCGTGAATCTGGGCATCGGCAGCATGCAGGGGCAGTTGCCCCACCTCGTGGGCGAGCGCTTGCTGAAGGCTGCAGGCATGCGGCCGGGTACGGCGTCTGCACACGCGTTCACCGCACTCAACTTCGATGCGGCCGCGCGCCGCTACGGCAAGGTGGGCGGCTTCGCGCACCTCGCCACGCTGGTGAAGCGCCTGAAGGCCAGCCGCCCCGGCGCGCTGCTGCTCGACGGCGGCGACACCTGGCAAGGCTCCGCCACGTCGCTGTGGACGAACGCGCAGGACATGGTCGACGCCTGCAAGCTGCTCGGCGTGGACGTGATGACCGGGCACTGGGAGTTCACCTACGGCATGGAGCGGGTGAAGGAGATCGTCGACAAGGACTTCGCCGGCAAGGTCGAGTTCGTCGCCCAGAACGTGAAGACGGCCGACTTCGGCGACCCGGTGTTCAAGCCCTACACGCTACGCACGATCAATGGCGTGCCCGTGGCGATCATCGGCCAGGCCTTCCCCTACACGCCCATTGCCAACCCGCGCTACATGGTGGCGGACTGGGAGTTCGGCATCCAGGACGCCAACATGCAGAAGGTCGTGGATGAAGCGCGGGCCGCGGGCGCCCAGCTCGTCTGCATCGTGTCGCACAACGGGATGGACGTCGACCTCAAGATGGCCTCGCGCGTGCGCGGCATTGACGCGATCTTCGGCGGCCACACGCACGACGGCGTGCCGATGGCGGTGCCGGTCAAGAACGCCGGAGGCACCACGCTGGTCACGAATGCCGGCAGCAACGGCAAGTTCCTCGGCGTGATGGACTTCGACGTCAAGGGCGGCCGGCTGGTGGACTTCCGTTACCGCCTGCTGCCCGTCTTCGCGAACCAGCTGCGCCCGGACGCCGACATGCAGGCGCTGATCACCAAGATCCGCGCTCCGTTCGAGAAGCGCCTGAACGAGAAGCTGGCCGTCACCGACGGCCTGCTCTACCGCCGGGGCAACTTCAACGGCAGCTGGGACCAGCTCATCTGCGATGCGTTGATGGACGTCCAGGGCGCCGACATCGCCTTCTCGCCCGGCTTCCGCTGGGGCACCAGCCTGCTGCCGGGCGACACCATCACGCGCGAGCTGCTGATGGACCAGCTCGCCATCACCTACCCGTACGCCACGCTCACCGAAATGACCGGCGCGACGATCAAGACCATCCTTGAGGACGTCGCCGACAACCTATTCAACCCGGACCCCTACTACCAGCAAGGCGGCGACATGGTGCGCGTCGGGGGCCTGACCTACACGATGCAGCCCACGGAAGCCATGGGCCGGCGCATTGCCGACATGCGCCTGCACGGCAAGCCCATCGAGGCCGACAAGCGCTACAAGGTGGCCGGCTGGGCGCCGGTGGCGGAGGACGCCAAGAACGCGCCGGGCGTGAAGCCCGTGTGGGAGCACGTGGAGACCTGGCTGCGCAGCCAGGGCGGCCGCGTGAAGCCGCGCACGATCAACACGCCGAAGCTCGTGGCCATGCAGGGCAACCCCGGGCTGATGCCTTCCTGAACGAGGAGACCGTGATGCGGACACTGCTTGCTCCACTCGCGGCACTGGTGCTCAGCAGCGTAGGTGCAGCCCACGCGGCAGACGCACCACCGCTCTTCAGCACGCAGCAGCTGACGCCGGAAACCGCCCTCGTCGCCGCACGTGCCGCGCTGGCGCACTGCCGCGCGGCTGGCCACCAGGTCGCCGTCGCCGTGACGGACCGCAGCGGCCAGGTGCAGGTGCTGCTGCGTGACCGCTTCGCCGGTGCCCACACCCTCGACATCGCTCCGCGCAAAGCCTGGACGGCCGCGAGCTTTCGCATGCCCACCGCGGCACTGGCGACCGAAACGCAAGCCGGCAAGCCCATGAGCGGCATTCGCCAGTCAGCCCAGGTGATGGCGATCGGCGGCGGCCAGGTCATCGAGGCAGCGGGCGCTGTTGTCGGCGCCATCGGCGTCTCGGGCGCCCCCGGCGGCGAGGCGGACGACGCCTGCGCGCTGGCCGGCGTCAAGGCCGTGACCGAGTTGATCGAACTGAACGGCTGATCGCCACCCGCGAGGAGACTTCCATGCACAAGCGCTTCCTGCTCGTCCTGTTCACAATGTTCCTGGCGGCTCCGCTCGCCTGGGCGGGTGACCTCGTCGTCTATCACTTCGACAACGCAGCCGCGCAGGGCCTCAAGGGCCTGCGCAACATCCGCAATCACCTCGACACCGACCCGTCCGCGCAGATCACCGTGGTGACCCACGCCGAGGGCGTGGACCTGCTGATGGAAGGTGCGAAGGCGGCCAACGGCACCGAGTTCGCGCCGCTGGTGTCAGCGCTGAAGGCACGCGGCGTGCGCTTCGAGGTGTGCGAGATCACGCTGAAGAACCGGGGCCTGAGCAAGGACCAGTTCGTGCTGGATGCCGACTACACGCCCTCCGGCGTGGTGCGCCTCGTGAAACTTCAGAAGTCCGGCTACGCCTACATCAAGCCTTGAGCGTGCTCAACACGCGCTGACGCCCCTCGCCGCAGACTGCGGCCATGGCCGCAATGCCCATGTCCATCGAATCCCTGATCGACCGGCTCGGTGAACCGGCCACACTGGCGCTCGGCGCGGCTGTGATCGGCATGGCCTTCGGGGCCTTCACCCAGCGCTCGCGCTTCTGCCTGCGGGCCGCGGTCATCGAGTTCGCACGCAACCAGCGCACGGGCGGCCGCCTGACCGTGTGGCTCTTTGCCTTCGCCACCGCCGTGGGCGCCACGCAGTTGCTGGCGCTGCTGGGCGCGTTCGATGCCAGCAATGCCCGCCAGATCGCTGCACGTGGCAGCTTGTCGGGCGCAGCCATCGGAGGGGCGCTGTTCGGCATCGGCATGATCCTTGCGCGGGGCTGCTCCAGCCGCATGCTGGTGCTGGCGGCACAGGGCAATCTGCGCGCGCTGCTGTCGGGCCTGATCTTTGCGGTGACGGCGCAATCCGCGCTGACGGGCGCCCTGTCCCCGTTGCGCCTGGCCATCTCCGAGTGGTGGACCATCGACGGCGGTGGCGCACGCGACCTGCTCGCGCGCACCGGGATAGGTCACACGGGCGCCCTGCTCTTCGCCGCCGTCTGGTTCGTCGCCGCCGTGTTCTGGGCGCGGCGCCAGCGTGTGGGGGCCTGCGGCTGGGGTGGGGCCATCGGCGTGGGCCTGACCGTGGCGGCCGGCTGGTGGTTCACTTATGCGGTCTCCAAACTCGCCTTCGACCCGCACCCCATCCAGTCGCTCAGCTTCACCGGCCCGTCGGCCGAAGTGCTCAGCCGCGTGCTGTTCGTCAGCGACAAGCCTTTGAGCTTCGACGTCGGCCTCATCCCGGGCGTGTTCCTCGGCGCCTTCCTGGCCGCGGCGCTGTCGGGCGACCTGAAGCTCGAAGGGTTCCAGGGCGGCGCGAGCATGCGCCGCTACATCGCCGGCGCGGTCTGCATGGGCTTTGGCGGCATGCTGGCCGGAGGATGTGCCGTCGGCGCCGGGCTCTCCGGTGCCGCGGTCTTCACCGCGACATCGTGGGTGACGCTGGCCGGCATCTGGATCGCGGCGGCGCTGACCGACCGCCTCGTCGACCAGGGCGACGCCCCTCCCGCCGTGACCGAAGCGGGCGCTGTGCGATGAAGTGGAGCCTAATCTCTGCGTTCTGGCTGCTGTCCGGGCTCAGTGCATGGGCAGCGCCACTCACGTTGCAGCCGGTCGCCCCCAACATCTGGTTCGCGCAGGGCGACGCCGCCCTCGGCACGCCGGAGAACCGCAACTTCATCTCCAACGCCGGCGTCGTCGTCACGCCTGCGGGCGTGGTTGTCATCGACGCCTTGGGTTCGCCCGCCGTGGCAGCCGATTTGCTCAAGGCCATCCGGCGCATCACGCCCCTCCCTGTTCGCTACGTCATCCTCACCCACTACCACGCCGACCACATCTACGGCCTGCAGGTGTTCAAGGACCAGGGCGCCACCGTGCTGGCCCACGAGGCGGGGCGTGAGTACCTGCAGTCCGACACCGCGCAGCTGCGGCTGCAAGCCACCCGCGAAAGCCTCGCGCCCTGGATAGACGCCAAGACGCGCCTCGTGCCCGCCGACCGCTGGCTGCGCGCCGACGAGGTGCTGGAACTGGGGGGCGTGCGCTTGCAACTGCGCCACGTCGGCCCGGCGCACACGCCGGAAGACCTGACCGTGTTCGTCGAAGGCGCGCGCGTGCTGTTCGCGGGCGACCTCGCCTTCCGCGGCCGCATCCCTTACGTGGGCCAGGCCGACAGCCGGGGCTGGATCGCTGCCCTCACCCGCCTCATCGACAGCGCGCCGGCCGCCATCGTGCCGGGGCACGGCCCCCTGTCCACCGAAGCCCTGGCCGACCTGCGGCTGACACGCGACTACCTGCAGTACCTCCGCGACACCATGGGCCGCGCCGCGGCCGACATGCAACCCTTCGAGGAAGCCTACGCGGCCACGGACTGGAGCGCCTACGAGAGGCTGCCGCTGTTCAAGGCCGCGAACCGCATGAACGCCTACAACACCTACCTCCTGATGGAGCGCGCGGCGCCGTGAGGGAGCCGTGCCCGATCAGGCGGGGGTCGCGGTGGCCGTGGTTTGCCCTGCATCAAAGCTCGTTGGCACAGCGCTTGACCTTCCCATGGGGGCAAGGTTCAGACTGAGCATGCTGTTCAACCAGGAGTTCACCATGCATACGTTCCAAGTCGCCGACATGACCTGTGGCCATTGCGTCAGCGCCATCACCAAGGCGGTTCAAGCGGTCGATGCCAATGCCCGCGTCGAAGTGGACCTCGCCCAGCATGCCGTGCGGATCGACGGCGCGCGAGTGGATGCCGATGCACTCGCGGCCGCGATCACGGACGCCGGCTACCACCCGGTCAAGATGGAAGCGCCCGCGTTTGCCGGCGCTGCGCCCCGGCGTTCGTCGTGCTGCGGCTCTTGCTGCTGACGTCAGCACCGTGTCTCGCGCCATCGCCACCTGCCGCCGCACCAGGACCCTCGACTTGTGCGCCCGCTCAAACGCCAGATGCTGAAGGTCCCGGTCTGCTGGCTGCTGGCGGGTTTGCTGGGCTTCAGCAGCTGGGTCCAGGCTGATCCAGCCGCCGAGGCGCTGTGGGCCGCATGCCCGTCTGGCCTGCCAAAGAGCGACGTCCAAGGGCGGCCGCTGGATTGGGTCGCCTGGCGCCACACGCCCGTGCTGGCGGTGATCTGGTCGCCGGACTGCGCCTTCTGCCAGCGCCACAACGCCAAGCTCGACGCGCTGCTGCGCGAGGTGCCCGGCGCTGCCGTCATCGGCATTGCCGTGGACAGCCCGACGGAGGCGGTGACACGAACCGTGCAGCGCCGCGGCTATGCATTCCCCGTCATTGCCGATGGCAGCGGGCCATGCGCGGTGCGGCCGCAGCTGACGCCGCGCCGTGTGATCCCGATGACCTGCTGGCTCGGCGACGCGCCCACGCAGCCACGCTGCATCCCGGGCGAGATGAGTGACGACGACCTGCGAGACCTGTTGAAGGCTCAGGCGCGGTCCAGGCGCCACTCCTGATATCGCAGCCCGACCCAGGCGCCGGCCACCATCGCGGCCAGAGCCAGGAAGCTGCCGAGGGACAGGGTGGACACCCCCGTGATGCCCTGCCCGACCGTGCAGCCCATCGCGACGATGCCGCCCACGCCCATGCAGACAGCGCCCACCAGATGCAGACCCAGGTCACCGACGCCAGCAAAGCCCTCCCACCGGAAGCTGCGCTCCCGCCAGGCCATCAGCCCCGCGCCGACGACGATGCCGCCGACCGTCGCGATGCCCAGCGTCAGCGTCTTGCTCTGGTCACTGAACATCAGCAGCCAGTCCACCGCGTAGGCCACCGGCGCAATCGTGCTGAGAGATTCCATGCGGCGGGAGTTGGTGGCGAGATAGACAGGCTCGAGGGTTCGCGGGTCCTCCGGCAGAAATCCCAGGTGGCCGGACACCCACCACAGCGCCGTGATGACCGCGGCCACGCCCGCGCCGATGGCGAGCACCGGCCAGGCACGCTCATCCCGCCCGCGCGACGCGGCCATCAGCAACGCCAGGCCCAGCACGGCGGCGATGCCCCAGGCCCAGGTGACAGCACTCCCACCCACGAGGTGGGCTGCCAGCGTCGGCAGCGCCTGCCCGGCCGGCAGCTCGACGAAGACTTTCTCCAAGGTGCCCACGCGGGCCACCGCGGTAATGCCCCGCAGCGTCGCCCCGGCGGCAATCGCAGCGACGAGCAACACCACCAGGGACTTCAGGTTGCCGCCCCCCAGCCGAACCAAATTCCGGCTGATGCAGCCGGAACCCAGCACCATGCCAAACCCGAACAAGGCGCCGCCGAACAGCGCCGAGAGCCACAACAGTCGGGTGCCGGTGTAGATGCTGGCGGCCGGGTCGATGGCACCGCTGGCCGCGAGCGCCTGGAAGCCCAGCATGGCCGCACCACTGGCCGCCATCCACTGGCGCGCCCGCCGCCAGTCCCCCATCGTGTAGACGTCAGAGATGGCGCCCATCGTGCAGAAGCGCGTGCGCTGGCACAGCGCCCCGAAGATCACGGCCAGGCCGAAAGCCGCCGCAAGCACCTGGCGTGTGAGGGCGGGCAAGCTCGATTCGTCCATGGCGGTCAGCGTTCTGCAAGTTGGGATGCCTCGCCATTCTCGGTTCAAGGGAGGCGCACATCGGCGCTTGCTGATACAGTGATTTTCCCGAGCTGTCCGCCCTGCCCTCCGCGATGACTGACGCCCCTGAAGAAGACCGCGTCTTCGAGTCTGCTGCTGAACTCTTCGGTGTGCTGGCCACCCCGATCCGCCTGAAGATCATCAGCGCGGTATGCAACGGCGAGCGCAACGTCTCTGAGCTGCTGGCGCAGATCCCCACCACCCAGCCGAACATGTCGCAGCACCTGTCCACGCTCTACCGGGCCGGCATTCTGGGCAAGCGACGGGAAGGCACGCAGATCTACTACCGGCTGCAGAGCGAGAAGGTGGCGATGCTGTGCCGGGCCGTGTGCACGCAGATCGCAGTGGAGCTGGATGGCGATGAGCCGGTACCCAGCGAGGAACGGCTGCTGGTCGGCGGCCTGCGCTGAGACGGTTAATGCCTCTGCTGGACCGGCGCCAATGGAACACCCGCCTGGCGGCATTCCTCGCCGCTGCAGCCCTACCGGCGGCCCGTGCCGCTGAGCCCTTGAAGAACGTGCCAGCCTTGGGGGCCGCCCTGCGCTTGCCGGATGTGCCCTTGCTGGAAGGCGGTGAGTTCAAGGCCGCTGCGGCCCAGGGGCAGGTGGTCGTCGTGTACTGGTGGGCCAGTTGGTGCCCGTTCTGTGCCCAGGTCACGCCGCACATCCAGAAGCTCTGGCATGCCCAACGAGACCGCGGCCTGCAGGTGCTGGGCCTCTCCATCGACCAGGACCTGGCCGCCGCCAAGGCCTACCGCGCCCGCCGGAACTACGACTTCCCGAGCGGCTGTGTGACGCCCGCCGTGGAAGCCATCCTGCCCAAGCCCCAGGGCCTGCCCGTTACCGTGGTGCGGGGTCGTGATGGCCGTGTGGCCGCTGCCGAGACCGGCCAGATCTTCCCGGAAGACGTGGAAGCGTTGGCGCGCTTCCTCTAGGGCCTATAGGCCTCTAGGGTGCAGGCGCTGGCCTGTACTGCCGGTCGGTGTTGGCTTCGATTGACCACGGCGCCTGTGCGGCCCTTTCGTGAACGACGGCTCTGCAGAGATAGCTGCCCCTTGGCCGGATCATTCTGACTGTTGGCTCTGCATAGAAGCCGCCGCTGATGACCTCAGTCGTCGACCAGACAAGCGTTGGCAGCTCCTCCTTTGAGATTCGCCAGAACGTGCTCTGCTATCTTGCCACCAAGCGTCCGGCAGCCCCCGGGCAGGCCCCGTCCTGGCCGACTGATCGCGCCGCTAGGCATCGCGGCATGAGATGCGAATATCAAGACGCCGTTTGGAGGATTGTTGAATGAAGTGGATTACCGCACTCGACCTGGACCAGTGGGCAGACACCCTGGCTGCCCGAGTCGACTTTCCTGGGATGGTTGGCGACCTGATCCGAGCATCGGTGGCGAACATCTCGGATTTCCGGTTTCCCAGCGGCGACAAAGGTCAGGTTCGCGGCTTTGACGCTGTGCTCGACGCGGAGAGCAACTACCCCTTCATTCCCGACGGCGAGTCGGTCTGGGAGTTCGGCGTCACCGAAGGGGGGGGGCGACGAAGGCAAACAGTGACTACAAAAAGCGCACGGACCAGATCGACGAAGTGGTGCGAAAGCCTACGACGTTCGTGTTCGCTTCGCCGAGAACTTGGGACAGCAGCACAGGCAAGAAGCGCGAGGACTGGATCGAAGAGAAGCGCGGGCTCAACGAGTGGAAGGACGTCATGTACATCGACGGCTCAATGCTCGAAGTCTGGCTGACGGAGCGCCCCGCCGTCGCCGCCAGATACGCCAAGCATCACCTTAAGAAGATGCCTCTCGCCGGTGCGCAGAGCTCTGCCGACTTCTGGGAAGAGTTCTCCACCAGGTTCGCTCCCGAGCTAGCCGACAAGGTTCTGCTGGCTGGCCGGGAGGATCAAGCAAGGCAGTTCGTCCAACAACTCAGCGCGGGCCCTGGAAAGCTGCTCTATGCGGCCGACGCGCCGGACGAGGTCGTCGCATTCGCCATTGCCGCCATCAGGAACGCAGATCCGGCGCTTAGGCTGTTTATCGAGGCGAAGACGCTGGTGGTCGATTCGGAGGACGCCGCGCGGCAGCTTTCACATAGGACGGGGCTCGTTTTTCTCCTCAAGGGCCAGGCACGCGGCCTGGCTGGCCTGACGATGCGGAGCGGCCCTACCGTCGTGAGCGCTGGCGCCGACGAGCGGCGACCTGACCATATCAAGCTAGCCAGGCCGAATAGCTCCCAGCTGGCTGAGGCGTTCGTGGCAATGGGCTTCTCGCAGCAGGAAGGCTACGATTTGGCGCGGAAGTGCGGCCGCAGTCTCGCGGTCCTGGCTCGACTTCTTCCCAACGGCTATGCCGCGAAGCCCGAATGGCTTGACGTCGCCGAGTCGTTGATCCCGGCAATGCTCGCCGGCGCGTGGCACGCACCCACCAAGCCGGACACCGACGTTCTGTGCGCGTTGGCGCAGACGCAAGACTACGAAAACGTCGAAGCCCCGCTCCGTAGGTTGGCCAGGCTGCAAGACCCACCCGTGGACCGCGTTGGTGACGTGTGGTCTATGCGCGCGTCAGTCGATGCATTCGTTCACTTGGGCTACATGCTGGGACCCAAACACCTAGAGCGTTTCAAGGAAGCGGCCATCGCGGTGTTCTCTCAAGTGAGCGAGCCCCCTAAAGCGGACGAGGTCTTCCGCCCAAAGGCCGAGCGCGAGGCGGTACATAGCAGTTGGCTCAAGGATGGGCTCATGACGACGCTGCTGCACATGGCAGTGCTACACGAACAGGCTTACTTCACTGTCACGGGCAGCACGCCGACCGAATACGTCAACGGCATCGTACGAGCACTGCCCGGCCTTTCTAAGGATCACCGCCTTCTGGCGGCCCTCCAAGACCAACTGATTCTTCTCGCGGAGGCCGCCCCCGTCCCTTTCCTTGAAGCCCTCGAGCAGTTGCTCGAGGGCGACGCCTCGGGCATTAAACCCATCTTCGAAGAGTTCGACGGCTTGCTCACCTCGCGCGCCTACCACTACGGCGTGCTGTGGGCGCTGGAAGTGATCGCATGGGACCCAAACCTTCTTCTGCGCGCGTCAATGTGCTTGGCTCGCCTGGCCGCCATCGACCCCGGCGGATCGGACAGCAACCGCCCCATCAACAGCTTGCGCGCCATCTTCCTGTCGTGGTCGCCGAACTCCTCCGCCAATGCCGCGCAACGCACGGGGGTGCTCACGCACGTCGTGGAGACCGTGTCCGAAATTGCCTGGCCACTGCTGGCCAAGCTTCTACCCAAACCCCATGACTCTTCCAGCCCCACGCAGAAGCCGAAGTTCCGTGAGTACGGCGATGGGAAACCGGAAGTTTTGACGTACGGGCTGGTGTGGGAAAGCCAAGCCGCCGTCATCAAGCTCGCGCTCGCCCGGGTTGGCCACGACCCGGCACGCTGGGCTGTGCTCATCGACGCACTCAACCAGTTCCCGGAGGCGGCCTTCCATGAAACCGTCGAGGCATTGCGCGTCGAACTGGCAACCCCGCACGACGGGACTTTCCAGATTTGGGACCGCCTTCGAAAGGAGGTGAACCGGCACAAGGCGTTCGCGGGCACAGATTGGGCGCTTCGGGACCGCCCCCTGTCCCTCCTCGACGAGCTCGTCACCCTGCACGCCCCTAAGAGCCCGGTGCTGCTCGTTTCCTGGCTCTTTGATGACTGGATGCCAGACGTGCCAGGCAAGGGTGCCGACGCGGACGATCCGATGTCGAGCGTCGAGGCAGCGCGTGCAAAAGCCATTGCTGAGGTGTACGCGGCGGGAGGGATAGGAGGTCTTGTGGAGCTGGCTGAAAAGGTTCAGCTTCCTCAGCATGTTGCATTTGCTGCCAGGACGCTGCAGCTCGATAAAGAAGAGCTGCTTCGCCTGCTCCATTTAGCGCTGGAGGTCGGGGCAGCGCTTGCTGGGTTTGCCGATGTCGTTCTGGCCGAGGCCGTTGAGCGCTTTGGCGACGATGGAGAAGCTCGCGTACGCACGGAGCTGCAGACCCACGGGTTCGAGCCAGATCGCATAGCTCGGCTGCTTATGAGCTTGCGCGAGGGCAAACGCGCCTGGACCTACGTGGCCACGTTCGGTGAAGCTGTTGAGGATGCCTACTGGCGAATCAAGCATTCCTACTTCGTCGATGGCACCACGGAGGAGCTACTGGAGGCGATTGCTAACTACACAAGCCGAGACCGGTTCATCGCTGCGTTGGACGCTGCGACGAGGCGACTCAAAGACCTACCTACAGCCCTGTTGATGGATTTGCTCAGGAGCGCGATACCAGAAATCAATTCGCGGGACCGTGCCAGCGGGAACAAGCAGTACATCCTCGAGCGCGGCTTCGATGAGCTGAGGCTGCGCAGCGATGCGCCGCTCGATGACATTGCACAGCTTGAGTTCGCATACTTGCCCATGTTCCGCATGCGGGAAAAGCCGCTCGTGCTTCACCGCCTGCTGGCCGAGAGACCCAGCTTGTTTGTCGAGGTTGTGACTGCGGTCTACAAGCCCGAACACGGCGAAGCTGGACCGATTGATGAAGGCGCGCAGGTCATGGCGACCTCCGCGTACGAGCTGCTTGAAGGGCTTCGCTCGCTGCCAGGTCAAGCCGACGGCCAGATTGATGAAGAGAAGCTGCTTGCGTGGTGCCAAGAAGTGCGCGAGCTAGCTACGAGGGCGGACCGATTGGCAATGGCGGAACAATGGATAGGGCAAGTGCTGGCTTGTGCCCCACATGATCCCCACGACGGCGCATGGCCTCACCGGGCGGTGCGGGTAGCAATTGAAAAGATCGCCTCCGACCGACTTGAGCGTGGATTGTCCCTGGCTCGCGTGAACCAACGGGGGGTCTATTCGAAGTCCATCGGCGAAGGTGGGGCTCAGGAACGTGAACGTGCAGCCCAGTGCCTTCGGTGGGCGGACGCTGTACCGGGCTATCCGCGTACTGCGGCAATGCTCAGGCGGATTGCTGAGAACTGGACACGGTATGCCGAGCGCGCGGATGTCGAAGCCGCAGAAGACGCACTGAAGTGGTAACCAGGGGAGCAAGCCCTGAGGCAAGGTGGGGCGCCGCTAGTCCAAGTGTCGACTTCCAAGAAGCCTGGATGACTCCTGTGCGTCAGATTGCTGTGGGCGAAGCGGGCAACCCCGTGCGACTGCAATCAGCGGCCTAGTCCGGTCATCACCAGCAGTGGAGCTCAGTGAGGCCGGAATCCGCACCAGGGCTTCCAGCGCCCCTATCGCCGTAGGGTGCTATCCACCCAGACGCCCAGCTGCGCCGCAGTCATGGCCCCACTCTGGCGAGCCACCTCCCGCCCGCCCACGAAGAGCAGCGTGGTCGGGATGCTGCGAATCTGCAGCGCTGCGCTGCTCTGGGGCGCGGCGTCGCTGTCGACCTTGACGAAACGCAGGTCTGGCCGTGCCTGCGCCAGTTGCGCAAAGTGCGGCGCGTACGAACGGCAGGGGCCGCACCAGGCCGCCCAGAAGTCCACCAGCACGGGCGCCTCCGTGCCCTGAAGGTAGGCGCTGAGGTCGGCATCGCCGAGGGCCACGGGCTGGCGAGGCGCCACCGGCTGGCCGCAACGCCCGCAGGTGGGGTCGTCGGCCAGGCGTTCATCGGGGACGCGGTTGCGGGTGCCGCAGTGGGGGCAGACGAGCAGCATGTGGGGCTCCAACAGGGATTCCGAGCGCATATCGGGCGGCGCCGACGGGCTTCAAGGGCGGCATGCCATCTGCCATCGCCCACTGCCATTTCTCATGTGGCAGTCGTGACTGCCAGCCGGCCAGCCCCTGGCAGAACCGTGCTGCCAGATGGGAAAGTCAGCCGGGACAGCGACTTAGCGCGCAACCGCCCAGCTCGCCTCGGCTGGCACGGTTCTTGGAATGACGTGGGCATGCCTCGCGATGAACACCGCCTCGTCCGCCACCTGGCCTGGGTGGTCGTCATCAAGCTGCTGGCGCTCGGCGGGCTGTGGTGGGTGTTCGTGCGTGACCAGCATGTCCGCACCGACGCTGCCGCGGCCGCCCAGCACCTCACAGCGCCTGCCCCCGACCAAGGAGAACCCCGGTGATCTCGGAACATGTCGTCGACCTGTCGCGGCTGCAGTTCGCAGCCACGGCGATGTACCACTTCCTCTTCGTGCCGCTGACGCTGGGCATGGTGTGGCTGCTGGTCATCATGGAGACCGTCTATGTGATGACAGGCAAGACGGTATGGAAGGACATGACCCGCTTCTGGGGCAAGCTCTTCGGCATCAACTTCGCACTCGGGGTCACCACGGGCATCACGCTGGAGTTCCAGTTCGGCACGAACTGGGCTTACTACTCGCACTACGTGGGCGACATCTTCGGGGCGCCGCTGGCCATCGAGGGCCTGATGGCCTTCTTCCTGGAATCGACCTTCATCGGCCTGTTCTTCTTCGGCTGGGACCGGCTCTCGCGCCCGCAGCATCTGCTCGTGACCACCTTGATGGCCGTCGGCACCAACCTGTCGGCGCTGTGGATCCTGATCGCCAACGGCTGGATGCAGAACCCGGTGGGTGCCGAATTCAGCTATCAGACCATGCGCATGGAGATGACCGACTTCTGGGCCGTCGTGTTCAACCCCGACGCGCAGGCCAAGTTTGTGCACACCGTGTCGGCCGGCTATGTGACGGGGGCGATGTTCGTGCTGTCCATCAGCAGCTGGTATCTGCTCAAGGGGCGGGACGTGGAGTTCGCCAAGCGCAGCTTTCGCGTGGCGTCGGCCTTCGGCCTGGCCAGTGTGCTCAGCGTGATCGTGCTCGGTGACGAATCCGGCTACACGGTCGGCGAGGCCCAACAGACCAAAATGGCTGCCATCGAAGCGATGTGGGAGACCGAGCCCGCACCGGCCAGCTTCAACATGATCGCGGGCATCAACGAGGCCGAGCAGAAGAACGACTGGGCCGTCGAGATCCCCTACGTCATGGGCATCATCGGCACGCGCAGCTTGAGCAAAGAGATCCCCGGCATCCGCGACATCAAGGCCAAGAACCGCGAGCGCATCGAGCGCGGCGTCCAGGCCGTCATCGCCCTGGAAGCCCTGCGCAAGCACCGGGGCGACGCAGCAGCGCTGGAAGCCTTCGAGCGCCACAAGGCCGACCTCGGCTTCGGTCTTCTGCTGAAGAAATACGTCACCGATGTGCGCCAGGCCACGCCAGACATCATTGAGCGTGCTGTGAACGACACCGTGCCGCGCGTGGCGCCGATGTTCTGGAGTTTCCGCCTCATGGTGGGTCTGGGCATGCTGATGCTGGCCCTGTTCGCCCTCTCGTTCTGGACGACGCTGCGCGGCGCCTGTGCCCACAAGCCTTGGCTGCTGAAGTGGGCGCTGTGGATGCTGCCAACGCCCTGGATTGCGTGTGAGCTGGGCTGGGTGGTGGCGGAGTACGGCCGCCAGCCGTGGACGATCTACGGCGTGCTGCCCACGCACCTGAGCGTGTCGACGCTCAGTGCCGAAAGCCTCTACGGGTCGCTGGCCGGCTTCGTGGGCTTCTACACCGTGCTGCTGATCGTCGAGGTCTACCTGATGGTGAAGTTCGCCCGTCAGGGCCCGGGCAGCCTGGGCACCGGCCGCTACCAGTTCGAACCGGCTCACGCCTGAGGAGAGAAGGATGCTCGATTACGCCACTCTCAAGATCATCTGGTGGGTTCTCGTCGGCGTGCTGCTCGTCGGCTTCGCCATCATGGACGGCCATGACATGGGCGTGGGCACCCTGCTGCCCTTCGCTGGCCGCATCGACGAGGAACGCCGCGTTGTCATCAACACGGTCGGCCCGCACTGGGACGGCAACCAGGTCTGGTTCATCACGGCGGGCGGGGCCATCTTCGCGGCCTGGCCGCTGGTCTACGCCACCGCCTTTAGCGGCTTCTACTGGGCGCTGCTTGCGGTCTTGTGGGCGCTGTTCTTCCGCCCCGTCGGTTTCGACTACCGCAGCAAGATCCATGACGCCCGCTGGCGCAGCACCTGGGATTGGGGCCTGTTCGTTGGCGGCGCCGTGCCTCCGCTGATCTTCGGCGTGGCCTTTGGCAACCTGTTGCAGGGCGTGCCCTTCCAGTTCGACGACTACCTCGTCAGCACCTACACCGGCAGCTTCTGGCAGCTGCTCAATCCCTTCGCTCTGCTCGCTGGCGTGGTCAGCAGCGCGATGATCACGATGCACGGCGGCACCTACCTGGCGCACCGCACCGAGGGTGTGATCCAGTCTCGTGCAATCTCCGCTGCACGCGGTGCTGCGCTGGTCACGATCATGGCTTTCGTGGCTGCCGGTCTTTGGCTGCGAGTCGGCGGCATCGAAGGCTTCGCGATGGCCCAGACGCCCGACCCGAACGCCTTGCCGGACCCGCTGGCCAAGGTGGTCGTTCGCAGCGCTGAGGGCTGGTGGACCAACTACCAGCACCAGCCCGCGCTGTGGGCCCTGCCGCTGCTCGGCGTGCTGGGCCCAGCCGCCGCGGCTGCACTGGTGAGCGTTCGGCGCACCCTGTCGGCCTTCGTGGCCTCGTCTCTGGCGATGCTCGGCATCATCGGCACGGCGGGTGCTGCGATGTTCCCGTTCATCATGCCCTCCTCCAGCATGCCCAACGCCAGCCTCACCGTCTGGGACAGCGTCTCCAGCCCGATGACGCTCGCGCTGATGCTCGGTGCCACGGTCATCTTCATGCCGCTGATCGTGCTCTACACGAGCTGGGCCTACCGCGTGATGCGCGGCAAGGTCACGGTCGAGCACATCCGCGCCAACGAACACACCGCCTACTGAAAGGAACTGCCATGTGGTACTTCGCCTGGATCCTCGGTGTCGGCTTTGCCGTGCTGCTGGCCGTGATGAATGCGATGTGGGGCGAGATGGCCGAGGACCGCCGCGCCTCGCATCGCCGGGATGACGCGGCATGAGCGCCCCGGCCCCAACAAGCCTGCATTGGCCCAGCCTCACGGCGGGGTTGGTGCTGATGCTCGCCGGCACGGCCTATCCCCTCGTGTTCGCCCGTCCGGATGGACATGCCGACCATGGCCTGGCCCTGCTGCTCTTCTGGGCGATGAGCGCAGGGTTCGTGCGCGGGGTGGGCTTCATCCCGCGGCACCGGGCTTGGCGGGGGCTGTTTTCTGGATGGGCTTGCCTCGCTGCAATCGCGCTGGCGGCGTTGAGCGTCGGCCTAAGGGCGGGCTGAAGGCGGGCTGAACCGCCAACCCGCTGCTGGCGGCCCATCGCCACGAACCGCCGGATTCACTCCAGGGCGTCGTCGGTCAGGTTCGCCACGTCCGGGCTCTGCTGAGAACACACGGCGCGCAAACACGCCCGGAACCATCGATGGACGGGATCCGCCTCCATGCGCGGATGCCACACCATCGACACGGTGAACCCGGGGCTGTCCACCGGTAAATCGAAGGAGAACATGCCCTCCCGCAGCCCCGTGGTATGACGTTCGGGCACGGTGGCCACCAGATGGGACTGACGAGCCAGCGCCAATGCGGCGGCAAAGCCACCGACCGAGGCGACGGTCCTTCGCGACAGCTCTTCAGGCAGAAATGGGCGCTCGACCGCGTCCTTGTCCAGCCCGGTGCGCGAGACGATCACGTGGGACGCGGCGAGGTAGGTCTCGATGGAGATCACGTCTCGGGCAAGAGGATGCGATCGGGCCGTCACTCCGATCAGCCGATCCCTGAAGAGCGCCTGCGTGCGCAACTCCGGCCCCATCGTGGGCCCGATCACCGCCGTTTCCAGGTCAATGCGTCCCTCGCGCAGCGGTGCGCTGTCCTTGTCGGGCTTCTGCAGAAAGTTCAGGCGAATGCCGGGCGCCTGCGCTTCGACCCGCGCCAGCAATCGCGGCCCGAAACTCTCGACAAAGCCATCGCTGGTGCGCAGCGTGATGCTTCGCGTGACGCGGGATAGATCGAGGGTGTCCGCCGGACGTAGCAAGTCGCGACTCTCTTGCACCAGGGCGCCGACGCGCTCCCTGAGCGCATGCGCGCGCGGCGTCGGCACAAGGCCTCGTCCCGCGCGCACCAGCAAGGGATCGCCCGTCGCTTCACGCAGTCGCGACAGCGTGCGACTCATCGCCGACGGGCTCAGGTTCAAGCGGCGTGCCGCCTCGGCCACGTTGCCGGTGTCCAGCAGCACATCGAGCGCGATCAGCAGGTTGAGGTCTGGCGGGCCCATGACGTCCAGTCTAGGTGACATGGCGTCAAACGCACGGACACATTGCAATCGCTGCGCCTTCCGCCATGCCCAACCGCTGCCTAGGATTTCCTCGACGCAGGGCAGCCCGCCCGCCGAACCGGCAAGGAGATCTTCATGACAACCGACACACTGGCAACTTCCATGGCGACGATCAGCGCCGCGTGGGGGCCCTTGAACAGCTCGCTCGCGCAACTCGCGCATCGCCAGATTGAAGCCCTGGCCAAGGCATCCCCCGAAGAGCCGTGGCTCGCGTCGCTGCATCACGACCGCCCGGCGAACCGCGAGCTCTACCGCGATCCTCGGCACGGATTCGTGCTGCTGGCCCACTTTGAGCCGCCTGCGCTGTACCGCCCGCCACACGACCATGGGCGCAGCTGGGTGGTGTACGCGGTGCAGCAAGGGGAAATCGAGATGGGCACGTACGACCGTGTCCCCGGCGCGGACGGCACGGAACATCTCGCCCACCGTCAGGCCACCCTGTTGCGGCAGGGATGCGCGTCCGTCTACCTGCCAGGGGACGTGCATGACACCTTGTGTGTCGCCGGCCCCGCGCTGCTCTTTCGCTTCACCGAGCGGGACCTGAAGCACGAGGATCTGACCGAACACCGCGTGACGCGGTTCAAGGAACACAACGGCGTGTGGAGTGCACCTTGACGGCCGAGCCAGCCGAGGCAGACGTCCGCAAGAGCACGCCCGAGCGCATGGCCATCGCGGTGGCCAGCGTCCTGGCAGCGATGACCCTCGTGGTGCTTGACGCAGCGATGACCAATGTCGCCCTGCCGGCCATCAGTCAGTCGTTGGGGGTCACGCCGGCCGAGGCGGTGCGCGTGGTGAACGGCTACCAACTCGGCTTGCTTGTCGCGCTTCTTCCTTCGGCAGCGCTGGGTGGCAGCGTCGGCTTCCGCCGGGTGTTCGTCGCAGGCACGGTGTTGTTCATCACGGCGTCCTTGCTGTGCGCCCTCGCAACAACGTTGACGTGGCTGGTCCTGGCGCGGGTAGTGCAGGGCATGGGCGGCGCGGCGATCATGGCGCTGGGTATCGCGACGCTGCGTACCGTCGTCCCGGGCCACCGCCTGGGCGCGGCCATCGGATGGAACGCGCTGGCGGTGGCACTCGCTTCAGCCGCCGGCCCGGCCGTCGGGGCCTTGGTCCTGTCCACAACGACTTGGCCCTGGCTCTTCGCCATCAACTTGCCCGTCGGTGCCGTCGTGCTGGTCTGTGCTCGTGCGCTTCCAGCGTCTGTCGGCACGGGCAGCCCCGTCGATCGCCGCGGGTTCGCGCTGAATGCCGGCACCTTCGCCTTGCTCGTGCTGGCAGCGGAGTCAGGAACGGAAAACCCACTGCTCGGGATCGCCCTGGGTCTGATGGCGACGGCACTCGCAGTCCTGCTGATTCGCCGCGACCTGCACCGCGAGTCACCGCTGGTGCCGATGGACCTGCTGCGTGCGCCATCCATGCGGGTGTCCGTCATCGCCTCGGTGCTGTGCTTTGCCGGGCAAAGCGCAGGTCTGGTCGCGCTGCCCTTCCTGCTTCTTCACGCGTTTCATTGGGCACCACTGGCGGCCGGTCTGTGCTTGTCCGTTTGGCCGCTCACAGTCGCCCTCACAGGCCCGCTTGCCGGCAAGCTGGCCGACCGAGTGAGCACCGCCGGGCTGTGCGCGGTTGGCGGCATGCTGCTGGCGGCGGGCCTGGGCGCGGCTGCGACGCTGGATTCGTCGGCTGGACTGGTGACCGTTGCGGCCTGCCTGGGTGCCTGCGGTGTTGGATTCGGGATGTTCAACGTGCCGAACAACCGCAACATGTTCCTGTCGGTCCCGCCGCAGCGCAGCGGGGCCGCAGGCGGGCTCCAGAGTCTGGCCCGCTTGTCCGGTCAGACGTTCGGCGCACTCCTGATGTCCGCGCTGTTCAAACTGGCCGATCTCGATGATGCGGCGAGCATGGGGCTGGCGCTTGGCGCTGTCTCCGCGCTCGCGGCCGGAGCGACCAGCCTCCTGCGTCGGCAGTTCATTCCGGCAGCGCCGTCTGCGCAGGAGACCCGCAGCCGACCGCCTGGGTCGGATGGCTCGTCAGGCTGAGTCACCTGGGCTGAGATAGGGCCTGACCATGGATCAAGCCAATTGGCTTGGGTCCTTAGCGCGCCAGCCTCAGCGTTGGCCTCCCTTGCGGGCTTCGTCCGCGTGCATGTGACGAACGAAGTAGCGGACAAAGAACGCGCCCATGCCCAGCATGAACGCAATGACGGCCAGGCTCAGCAGCCCGGCGTCGCTGGCGAAGATGTCCTTGAAGACTGTCATGGCGCACTCCTCGTGCAGTGGATGTGCAGGTGATTTCAGACCGTTCGACCGGCCCACGCCTTGATGTGCCGCAAGACCTCTTGCCGTGGCCCCGATAGCCTCTGAACCGCAGGACCGCCATCGATGGACGCTCTCAACCCTTTAACCGAATGCATGCCTGGCACGCTGGATCGCGCTGCCGCCCTGCTTCGCGTGATGGGCAACGTCGACCGGCTCCAACTGCTCGCCGCCTTGCAGCGCGAGGAGCTCTGCGTGGGCCAACTCGCGCAGCGCCTGGACATTCAGCAGCCCACGCTCTCACAACAGCTCACCGTGCTGCGCCAGCATGAGCTCGTCGTGACGCGCCGGGTGGGCAAGCACATCTTCTACCGTCTGGCCCCAGGCTTCGCGCCGCAGCTGCGCCTGGCGCTGCAGTTGGCAGCGGCCTGATCAGCCGGCGCGCCGTGACGCCTTGGTCGACTTGAGGAAGGTGCTGCGCTGCGCCGCGGAACGTTCCATGTGGCGCCCAATGTTGCCGCACACCAGGTCGCACAGCGCGTAGACCGAGTCGTCCGCAATGCTGTAGTAGACGGCCGAGCCGCGCGATTCTCGAGCCACGAGGCCTTGCTGCATCAGCACGGACAGGTGCCGAGAAATGTTGGCCGACGTGAAGCCGCAGGCCTGCGCGATCTCGCCCACGTTGCGCTCGCCCTGGCGCAGCAGGTTGAGGATCTGCAGTCGGGTCGGCTCGGACAGCGCCTGGAAGTAGGCGGCCACCTGGTGAAGCGCTTCGTCGGGCAAATCCTGCATGGCAACACAAGGGTGTGGATCGGGCTGCCCATCATGCCCGATTTGCACGGCATTCGTCGGATTGCTCATGTTGCCACTTGACTATTTAACTACATAGCTAAATACTAGATCATCGCTTCACAGAAGTCACGCCCGGAGTTCACATGTCTCGCAGCTTCAACGCACTGGCTGCCGCCACCTTCGCTCTGGCAACCGCCCTCGCGACGGCACCCGCCCACGCAGCAGACACCCTCGCCACATGGACCGTCGCGTCGTCCAACCTCCAGGGGCAGAGCAGCCATGACGGCACCGTCGAAGCGGTACGACAGACGGTCGTGGCCGCGCAGGTGGCGGGTGCCGTCGTCGCCCTGCCCGTCAAGGCGGGCGATCGGGTCAAGGCCGGCCAGCTGCTGGCGCGGCTGGATGCGCGGGCTGCGGAACAACAGGCCGGCGCAGCCACGGCCCAGGTCGAAGTGGCTCGAGCCGCCCAGCAGGTGGCCACGCTGGAGGTGCAACGCCAACGCCAGCTCTTCGCCAGCCGTTTCATCAGTCAGGCAGCGCTCGATCAGGCCGAGGCACAGTTCAAGACGGCCACCGCCCAGGCCAACGCGCAGCTGGCCGCCGCGCAGGCGGCGCGAACGGAAAGCGGTTACTTCGCTGTGAAGGCGCCGTATGACGGCATCGTCACGGAGCTCAACGTCATGCCCGGCGACATGGCCATGCCCGGCCGGCCCCTGCTGACGCTGTTCGACCCCGCCTCCCTGCGCGTGGCCGTCGCCGTCCCTGAATCCAGCGCCACCCAACTGCGCAATCGCCTCACCACGCCGGTGACTGTCGAGATCGCTGGCCAACGAATCACGGCCACCCGGTGGGAGGTGCTCCCCGCGGCGGACACGGTCACACACACCGTCATCGTCCGGATTGACCTGCCGGCCGGCACCGTCGCCACGCCGGGCAGCTTTGCTCGCACCTGGCTGCCGGGCGGTGCGGGAGGCGACTCACGCACCTTCATCCCGTCCCGCGCGCTGGTGCAGCGGGCCGAACTGAAGGCGGTCTACGTCGTCGGCGCTGACGGGCGCGCCTTGTTGCGCCAGGTTCGCGTCGGCCCCGCCAGCGGCGATCAGGTCGAGGTGCTGTCCGGCATCAAGCCGGGTGAGCGCATCGCGCTGGACCCGCAAGCCGCTTCGAGGAGGCCGTGATGGAACTCGGGATCTCCGGGCGCATCGCCCGCTTCTTCCAGTCAGCGCAGATCACGCCGCTGCTGGCCCTGGTGGCCCTCCTGCTGGGCGTCTTTGCCGTGGCCGTGACCCCGCGCGAGGAAGAACCGCAGATCAACGTGACGATGGCCAATGTGCTCATCCCCTTCCCCGGCGCGGCCGTGCAGGATGTGGAGCAGATGGTGGCGACCCCGGCCGAGCAGGTCCTGTCGCAGATGGCCGGCGTGGAACACGTGATGAGCGTGTCTCGCCCTGGCCTCGCGGTCATGACGGTGCAGTTCAAGGTGGGGGTCTCGCGCACCGAGGCGCTGGTGCGGCTGTACGACACCGTGCAGTCCCATGCCGACTGGCTGCCGGCCAATCTCGGGGCCCTGCCCCCGCTGGTCAAGCCCAAGGGCATCGACGACGTGCCCATCGTGACCTTGACGCTGCACGCGCGCGATGCCGGCACCGGCACCTTCGACCTGGAACGCATTGCCCACAGCCTGGAGGCCGATCTCAAGCGCGTGCCGGGCACACGCGAGGTCATGACCCTCGGCGGCCCGGGCCGCGCCATCCGCGTCGAACTGGACCCGGCGCGCATGGCTGCCGCCGGCGTCGGCGTGAATGAGCTGCGCCAGGCGCTGACGTCTGCCAACACCGGCGCTTCTGCCGGCCAACTGCTGGCGGGCGACCGCGCCGTGGATGTGCAGGCCGGCCCCTTCCTGCGTGACGCCCGTGAGCTGGGTCAGCTGGTGGTCGGCGCTCGCGGTGGCCGGCCGGTGTACCTGGCCGACGTGGCGCAGGTGGTCGACGGCCCCCTGCCCCCGCAGCGCTACGTCTGGCACGGCACGCGGGAGGGCGACTTCCCCGCCGTGACGCTGGCCATCACGAAGAAGCCTGGTGAGAACGCCATCGAGGTGGCCAATGCGTTGACGCAGCGTGTGGCCGAGCTGCGCAACACCATCATCCCCAGCGGCGTGGAAGTTGCCGAAACGCGCAACTACGGCGCCACGGCCAACGACAAGGCGATGAAGCTCATCCAGAAGCTGATGTTCGCCACGGCCTCGGTGGTCGCGCTGGTCTTCATCGCCTTGGGCCGGCGAGAGGCCGCCATCGTGGGCAGCGCCGTCATCCTGACGCTGACCGTCACGCTGTTCGCCTCCTGGGCCTGGGGCTTCACGCTCAACCGGGTGTCCCTGTTCGCGCTGATCTTCTCCATCGGCATCCTCGTGGACGACGCCATCGTCGTGGTGGAGAACATCCACCGCCACATGGCCCTGCACCCGAACAAGACGCTGGCCGAACTCATTCCGGGCGCGGTGGACGAAGTGGGTGGGCCCACCATCCTGGCCACGCTCACCGTCATCGCCGCCCTGCTGCCGATGGCCTTCGTGTCCGGCTTGATGGGCCCCTACATGAGCCCCATCCCGATCAACGCCAGCATGGGCATGCTGCTGTCGCTGGCCATCGCCTTCATCGTCACGCCCTGGCTGGCGCGGCTGTGGCTCAAGCGCAGCGGGCATGGCAGCGACGCGTCGCATGGGCTGGCCGCGAAGCTCGGGCCCTTGTTCGAGCGCGTGTTCCGGCCACTGCTGGACGAAGCCCAGGGCAGCCGCAACCGCCGCTGGCTGGGTGCCGGTGTGGCGGCCCTGATTGCGGTGTCCCTGGCCTTGCCAGTGGTCGGGCTGGTCGTGCTGAAGATGCTGCCCTTCGACAACAAGTCAGAGTTCCAGGTCATCGTCGACATGCCGGCCGGCTCCACACTGGAGCGCACGGCGGCCGCGTTGCGCGAACTCGGCGCCTACGTGGCGCAGCAGCCGGAGGTGACCGACTACCAGGCCTACGCCGGCACGGCCGCGCCGATCAACTTCAACGGACTGGTGCGCCAGTACTACCTGCGCGCCGGCGGCGAGGTGGGTGACCTGCAGGTCAACCTCGTGGACAAGCACCACCGCAGCCAGCAAAGCCACGCCATCGCGACGCGCCTGCGCCCCGCCCTTCAGGACATCGGCCGCCGCCATGGCGCCAACGTGAAGGTCGTCGAGGTGCCGCCAGGGCCGCCGGTGCTGTCGCCGATCGTGGCCGAGATCTACGGCCCTGACGCCGCCGGCCGGCGCAGCGTCGCGCAGGACGTGCGTCGCCTGTTCGAGCGCACGCCGGGCCTGGTCGATGTCGACGACTCGGGCATCGTGGATGCCCCCCGCAAGCTGCTGCTGGTCGACCGGCGAAAGGCTGCGCTGCTGGGTATTCCGCAGTCAGCCGTGGTGTCCACCCTGGCGGCGGGACTTGGCGGCGAAGCCACCACCTGGCTGCACGACGGCAGCAAGTACCCGGCCAGCGCCTGGCTGCAATTGCCGGCGGAGCGCCAGGGCGACCTGGACACGCTGCTGCAACTGGGCGTTCGCAGCCCGGCGGGGCAACTCGTGCCGCTGCGCGAGTTGGTCACCGTGAGCGACAGCCTGCGCGAGCAGCCGATCTTCCACAAGGACGGCCTGCCGGTGCATTTCGTCGTTGGCGACATGGCCGGTGCGCTGGACAGCCCGCTGTACGGCATGTTCAAGATGCGCGGCGAGCTGGCGGCGCTCAAGACGCCGGACGGCAGCACGCTGGCCGAGACGTTCATCCACGCGCCCAGCGATGCCTGGCGCGGCTACACGCTGAAGTGGGACGGCGAGTGGCAGGTCACCTACGAGACCTTCCGCGACATGGGCGCGGCCTATGCCGTCGGCCTGGTGCTGATCTACCTGCTCGTGGTGGCCCAGTTCGGCTCCTACCTCACGCCGCTGATCATCATGGCGCCCATCCCGCTCACGCTGGTCGGTGTGATGCCGGGGCATGCGCTGCTCGGTGCGCAGTTCACGGCCACCAGCATGATCGGGATGATCGCGCTCGCCGGCATCATCGTGCGCAACTCCATCCTGCTGGTGGACTTCATCCGCCTGGAAGTGTCGCAAGGTCGCCCGCTCAAGGAGGCCGTCGTTCACTCCGCGGCGACCCGCGCGCAGCCCATCGTGCTGACGGGCCTGGCCGCCATGCTCGGGGCCTTTTTCATCCTCGACGACCCGATCTTCAATGGGCTGGCCATCTCGCTGATCTTCGGCATCCTGGTCAGCACGCTGCTGACGCTGGTGGTCATCCCGCTGCTCTATTTCGTGGCCTATCGCCACGTCCCGATCCACAACCCAAGGAGTGCTTCATGAGTTCCTGGCAGATCGTCCGGCTGTTCGCCGGCAGCTTCATCCTCCTGTCCCTGCTGCTGGGTGTGCCCGGCAGTCCGGTGTTCGCCAGCACCTGGTGGCTGGCGTTCACGGCCTTCGTCGGAGCCAACCTGTTCCAGAGCGCCCTGACCCGCTGGTGCCCGCTGGAGATCATCCTGCGCAAGCTGGGCGTGAAGGGCGGATGCTGAGCATGCTCGACGCCTTGCAACGCTGGCTGCAACGCCGAGGCACGCCGCCTTCACCGACCGACAGTGCAGCGACCATCGAGGTGATCCCCGGCGACGGCCCCGTGTTGATCGACGTGCGGACCGTGAGGGAGCATCGTGGCGGGACGCTGGCCGGAGCCATCAACGTGCCACTCAGCCAGTTGGACGGGTGGGTGGCCACCGCCATCCCCGACCGCGCCCGCCCCATCCAGCTCTTCTGCGCCAGTGGCTCACGCTCGGAAGGGGCTTGCCGCCTGCTGCGCCAGCTGGGCTACCAGCATGTCCACAACGCCGGCGGACTGCTCGTTGCGGCTGCCCGCTTGCACCTGCCCATCGAACACCCATGACCCATCCTGCTGCTACGGCCTGGGACGCCCGTTTTCCGACGCCCGACTGAGTCTTCGGCACGGAATCCAAGCAATGGCTCGCGGCGTACGCCAGCCGGTGGCGGGCCGGTGACCGTGTGCCGTGTGT
This sequence comes from Roseateles puraquae, assembly GCF_002205845.1. GTDB lineage: Bacteria > Pseudomonadota > Gammaproteobacteria > Burkholderiales > Burkholderiaceae_C > Pelomonas > Pelomonas puraquae. Next base: position 39,705 of record NZ_NISI01000017.1, read on the forward strand.
GGCCGATGGCGAAGGACTCAACAGCGTCTCGCCGGGGGTCCGGCCATGGCGGGCCTTCGGTCTGATTGGCGCGGTCGCCTGCAGACGCCGCCGCTGGCCCGGCTCCTAAGTCTGCAACCGGCTAGGCCGATGGACGCGAACTGCGCATGCATGACGGCGGAGCCAATGCCCCCGTCGGCTTGCCATCAGCGCGGCTATTGGACGGAAAATGTCCTACACGACAGTGCATTAGGTTGGAAAGTTCAAGTGAATTCTCGAACGTTCGGGCCAGTACCGCATCGTTCCATACCGGCTTTGCATAGGGTTTTCCCTGAATTGTCACAGTAGAAACCCTAAGATGCCGGCATCAACAACGAAGAAAGGGAAACACATGGAACTGCTGTTCATCACGCTCGCCATCGCCACCGTCGCCACGCTGGGTCAACTGGTGGACGCCACGGGCGGCCGCTTCGGCCAAAACGGTCGCTGATTCACACGACGGCGGGCGAGGCCCGCACCACAGACAGGGGCTGCATCGCAGCCCCTTTTGCTTTTTTGCGCCGAGCAGGGCGAGCAAGAGGCATGCAAAGTCAATATAGATTCACTCATAAAAACGATATTTCAGGACTAGCTACGCCACCTAAGCTTGCCGCCGTTTCTCCAGCAGACCCGGCCCCATGCGAATCACCAAGCTGACGACCTACCGCCTCGCGCCGCGGTGGATGTTCCTGAAGATCGACACCGACGAGGGCATCAGCGGCTGGGGCGAGCCGGTGATCGAGGGCAAGGCGCGCAGCGTCGAGGCCGCGGTGCATGAGTTCGAGCCCTACCTCATCGGCCAGGACCCCTCCCGCATCAACGACCTCTGGCAGGTCATGTACCGCGGCGGCTTCTACCGGGGTGGCGCCATCCTGATGAGCGCCATTGCCGGCATCGACCAGGCGCTGTGGGACATCAAAGGCAAGGCGCTGGGCGCGCCGGTCTACGAACTGCTCGGCGGCCTGGTGCGCGACAAGATGAAGGTCTACTCCTGGGTCGGCGGCGACCGCCCGGCTGACGTCATTCGCGACATCAAGCGCCTGCGCGAAGGCGGCTTCGACACCTTCAAGATGAACGGCTCCGAAGAGATGGGCCTCATCGACAGCGCCCGCAAGGTCGACCAGGCCGTGGCGCGCATCGCCGAGATCCGCGAGGCCTTCGGGCACGACATCGAGTTCGGCATCGACTTCCACGGCCGCATCGGCGCGCCCATGGCCAAGGTGATGCTCAAGGCGCTGGAGCCCTATCGCCCGCTGTTCGTGGAAGAGCCGGTGCTGGCCGAACAGGACGAAACCTATGCGCGCCTGGCCGAGCACACCGCCATTCCGCTGGCTGCGGGCGAGCGCATGTATTCGCGCTTCGAGTTCAAGCGCGTCTTCCAGGCCGGCGGGCTGTCCATCGTGCAGCCTGACCTGTCGCACGCCGGCGGCATCACCGAGTGCCTGAAGATCGCGTCGATGGCCGAGGCCTACGACGTGGCGCTGGCGCCCCACTGCCCGCTCGGCCCCATCGCGCTGGCGGCCTGCCTGCAGGTGGACTTCGTCTCGCACAACGCCGTGCTGCAGGAGCAGAGCATGGGCATCCACTACAACCAGGGTGGCGAGCTGCTCGACTACGTGCTCAACAAGGAAGACTTCCACATCGAAAACGGCTACATCGCGCCGCTGCCCAAGCCGGGCCTCGGGGTGGTGGTCGACGAAGAGAAGGTGATCGAGGCCAGCCAACGCGCGCCCGACTGGCGCAATCCGCTGTGGCGCCACGAGGACGGGAGCGTCGCCGAATGGTGACCGACGCTCGGCTCATCGCGCTGGACTGGGGCAGCACCCGGCTGCGTGCCTTCCTGCTGGGGGCGAAGGGCGAGGTGCTGGCTTCAAAGCAGTCCGACGACGGGGCCTCGACCCTTCACGGGCCCGCCGCCTTCGCCCAAGCCCTGGCCGCTGTCGCGGGTGACTGGCGCACGCATCACCCCGGCGTGCCAGTGCTTGCCTGCGGCATGGTGGGCAGCCAGCATGGCTGGCGCGAGGCGCCCTATGCGCCCTGCCCGGCCGATGCCGCCGCCTTGGCCGCCCAGACCCTGCACCTGGCCGACGAAGGCGCGCGCATCGTGCCCGGCCTGATGCACGACGGCCTGCAACCCGACGTGATGCGAGGTGAAGAAACGCAGATCGTCGGCGCCCTCGCACGGCACCCCGAGCTGGCGACCGACGCATGCCTCGTGCTGCCCGGCACGCATGCCAAGTGGGCCCGCGTGCAGGAGGGCCGCGTCACCGGCTTTGCCACCCACATGACCGGCGAGCTCTATGCCCTGCTGCGGCAGCACTCGGTGCTGGCGCGGCTGATGCCAGCCGACGGCGGCACGGCGCCAGACACCGCAGGCTTCATCGCCGGTGTCGACGCCGCGCGCCAGCCGGGGGCGCTCGGTCACCAGCTGTTCTCGGTGCGGACCCTCGGCCTGTTCAAGCGCCTGGCGCCTGAGCAGCTGCCGGACTACCTCTCCGGCCTGCTGATCGGCCATGAGATCGCCCACGAACTGCAGGGTGGCCTGCCGGCACGCCTCGCCCTCATCGGCGAGCCCACGCTCTGCGAACGTTATGCGCTGGCGCTGAGCCGCTTCGGCGTGACGGCACCGCTGCAGCTCGACAACACCGCACCGGCCGGCCTCTGGCAGCTGGCGCAAGCCCTGGGTCTTTGACATGCTCCATCAGGCACTGCAGCAGCTGCCCCTCGTCGCCATCCTGCGTGGCGTGCAGCCCGACGACGTCGAGGCCGTCGCCGACAGCCTCTACCACGAGGGCTTTCGGGTGATCGAGGTCCCGCTCAACTCGCCCCAGGCGCTGGAGTCCATCGCTCGCCTGGCTCGTCGCATGCCGGCCGATGCGCTGATCGGCGCGGGCACGGTGCTCAGCGCGGACGCCGTGCGCGACGTCCAGGTGGCCGGTGGCCGGCTCATCGTGATGCCGCATGCCGACGTGGCCGTCATTCGGGTGGCCAAGGCGCGCGGCATGGCCTGCGTGCCCGGTGCGGCCACGCCCACCGAGGCCTTCGCGGCGCTGCAGGCGGGTGCGGATGCGCTCAAGCTCTTTCCGGCCGAACTCGTCACGCCGCCGGTGCTCAAGGCCATGCGGGCCGTGCTGCCGCGGGAGCTCAAGTTGCTGCCGGTGGGCGGCATCACGCCCGACACCATGGCGCCCTACCGCAAGGCCGGCGCCGCAGGCTTTGGGCTCGGCTCGGCGCTGTACGCGCCGGGCATGACGGCCGATGAGGTCGGGCGGCGCGCCCGCGCCTTTGCCGAGGCCTGGCAGCACGGCTGAACGCCGACCCATCACCACGACAACGCCCCGGAGACACCCCATGAACCGCATCCGCGCGCTCGGCTTCGCGCTGCTGCTCTCGCTCGCTCACGCCGGTCAGGCCGAAACGCTGCTGAAGCTGGACGGCAGGGCTGGCGTGGCCGCCCCTCAAGGCGAGCATCTCCAGCTGGGCAGCGTGCGCACTCCGCAAGGGCACACGCTGACCGCGAACAACCAAACCCTGTTGCTCGACGGCCAGCCCTGGCTGCCTGTCATGGGCGAGTACCACTACAGCCGCGCCCCGGCCAGTCAGTGGGACACACAGCTGCGCCTGATGAAGGCGGCCGGCATCGACATCGTTGCCAGCTATGTGTTCTGGAACCATCACCAGGCCCAGCCGGGCGCCATCAACTGGCAAGGCAACCGAGACCTCAGGCGCTTCGTGCAGCTGGCCCAGGCCGCAGGCTTGAAGGTGGTCGTGCGCCTGGGCCCCTGGGCGCACGGCGAGGCGAGGTACGGCGGCATCCCGGACTGGGTGGTCGACAAGATGCCCACGCGCCGCAACGATCCCGAGTACCTCGGCCACGTCGAGCGCCTTTATGCCGAGATCGGCACCCAGCTCAAGGGCCTGCTGTGGAAGAACGGCGGGCCCGTCATCGGCGTGCAGCTGGAGAACGAATACAACCTGCGCGGCGCCGGCCGCGGCGAGGCCCACATCCGCACGCTCAAGGCACTGGCCCTGAAGGCGGGGCTGGACGTGCCGCTCTACACGGTGACGGGCTGGGACCAGACGGTCTATCCGTCCGGCGAGGTGATGCCGGTCTTCGGCGGTTATGCCGACGAGCCCTGGGCCACCAGCACGAAGGAACTCCCGCCCAAGGAGACCCATGCCTTCCGCTTCGGCACGCGCGTGAGCGGCGACCTCGGCGCCCAGACACGCGCCCATGAGCCTGGCACCGCCGAGACCGACCAGGACCTCGTCCCCTTCCTCGGCGCAGAGTACGGCGCCGGCCTGCCCGCCATGTACCGCCGGCGCACGCTGGTGTCGCCCGACGACATCGCCGCCATGCTGCCGGTGCAGCTCGGCTCGGGCGTGAACCTGCTCGGCTACTACATGTTCCACGGGGGTCGCAACCCACTCGGCCCTGGCGGCATCGGGCTGGAGGAGAGCACGCTCAGCGGTGGCTACAACGACGTGCCTCGCATCAGCTACGACTTCCAGGCGCCGCTTGGCCCTGACGGCCAGCAACGCCCGGTCCTCACCCACCTGCGCCCCTTCCACTACTTCCTGCGCGACTACGGCAGCCAGCTCGCCAGCATGACCGTGCGCCAGCCCGAGCGTGTGCCAGCCGACCCGGCCGATCTGCAGACACCGCGCTGGTCCGTACGCAGCCGGGGCGACCACGGATTCCTGTTCTTCAACAACCATGTGCGGCAGTACGCCATGCCAACCCAGGCCGGCGTGCGCTTCGAGGTCCAGCTGCCGAGCGGGGCCATGACCCTGCCAAGCCAGCCCATCGACATCCGCAACGGCACCTACTTCATCTGGCCGTTGAACCTGTCGCTGGACGGCGTGGCGGTGCGCTACGCGACGGCCCAGCCGGTCGCCCGCGTCGATGCGGGGGCCCAGGGCATCGTGCACGTCTTCATGGCCACGCCCGGCGTGCCCAGCGAGTTCGATCTCGCCGGGGGGCTGAAGACCCTCACCGCCGGCACAGGCCTGCAGCGCCTCGGCACGGCACGCGACGGGCGTGCCGTGAGCGTGCTGCTGCTGTCGCCGGAGCAGGCCCGGCAGATGAGCGTGCTGGACATCGCGGGCCAGCGCCGCCTCGTCTTCAGCGAGCAGCAAGCGTGGGTGGCGGGCGGCCAGTTGCAGCTTCGCGGCGTCGGGTCGGCATCGCTGTCGGCCGCCGTGTTCCCAGCGCTGCCGAATCCACGCGCCCCGCGCCTGCAGGTGGTGCAGGATGGCCTGCTGCAGCGGCTGAACGTGGCGGCCGTCCCGGCGCAGCCGTTGCTCCAGGTCAGCCCCACACGCCAGGCCGACAACGCCCCCAAGGTGCTCACCGGCGGCCTGGCCGGCGCAGCGCTACAGCCGGTGCCCGAGGCTTTCGCAGGCGCCGCAACCTGGGCGCTGAAGTTGCCCGCGCAGCTCCCACCCGACGCGGACGATGTGCTGCTGGAGCTGGACTTCGTCGGCGACATCGGCCGGCTCTTTGCGGGCACGCGGATGCTGGACGACTGGTACTTCAATGGCCAGAAGTGGCAGATCGGCCTGAAGCCACTCGCGCTGAAGCCGGGCGCCGAACTCCAGCTCAGCGTGCTGCCGCTGCGCGCCGATGCGCCCATCTACATCGACGCCGCCCACCGACCCAACTTCGACGCCGGGCAGCGCCAGGTGGCGGCGTTGCGCGACGCCCGGCTGCTGGCGGTGCGGCGCGTCAGCATCCAACCCTGAGCTATCGGGAAACTGAATAGCGACAGGGCGATATTCGATTAGTGCGCAATGAAACCGGGTCGTAACTTACGCATCGCCGGCTCCCACGAGCCGACCGGGCCCAGCGCCTGACAACAACATCACCCGGAGACTGCCTCGTGTCCTGCACCCCATCCGTTCCGTCCCGCCATCGCCTCGCCCTCGCGGCCAGCCTGCTGTGTGCCGCCCCCGCCTGGTCTCAGCAAGCGCCCACGGCGGCCCCCGAGTCCCTGGACACCGTTGTGGTGACGGGCATGAAGGCCAGCCTCAGCAAGGCACAGGACCGCAAGCGCAACGCCGAGCAGATCGTCGACGCCATCGTGGCTGATGACATCGGCAAGCTGCCGGATGCCAACGTAGCAGAAGCGCTGCAACGCATCGCCGGCGTCCAGATCTCGCGCGACCGCGGCGAAGGTGACCGGGTGCAGGTGCGCGGCCTGTCCCAGACGCAGACGCTGCTGAATGGCCGCTCCATCTTCACCGCGGGCAAGGAACGCGGGCTGTCGTTCCAGGACGTGCCCGCTGAGCTGCTGGCGGGCGCCGATGTCTACAAGACCCCGACCGCCGACCAGGTCGAGGGCGGCATCGCCGGCCTCATCGACCTGCGCACCCGCAAGCCGTTTGACTTCGCGGGCGCCAAGTTCGCCGCCACCCTGAAGGACACCTACGCCGACCTCGCGCGCAAGAGCAAGCCCGAGGGTTCCGTGCTGGCCAGCAACCGCTGGCAACTCGGCGGTGGGCAGCAACTGGGCGCGCTGGTCAGCGTAGCCAAGCAAAAGCGCGCCTACCGTGCCGACACCCAGGAGCTGGGCGCGCCCGCACAGTTGGCCGACGGGTCCGGCATCTACGCGCCCACCGGCGTCTGGAACGCCTACGAGCTGGGCTCACGCGACCGCACCGGCGTGACCGCCGCCGTCCAGTACCGCCCCAATGCCGATACCGAGTACGCGCTGGACCTGCACCACACCCGCCTGAAGACCAAGACGGACACCTACGGCTTCTACGGCTCGCCGTTCTGGGCCAACTGGAGCGCCACCACCAACCTTGGCGCGCTGTGGCCCAACGGCAGCATCACCAAGGACGCCAATGGCAACCTCGCCGGCGGCAAGTTCTGGGGTGCCAGCATGAGCACCTCGGCCTTCGTCGCCGACAACGACACCAAGACCACGCAAGCAGCCCTGAGCGGACAGTGGAAGGTGGCCGACTGGCGCGTGAAGTCCGAGCTCGGCCACACCCAGAGCGACTTCAGTCGCCTCTACCAGGAGGCCCGGCTGGGCTTCTGGACCAACACGCCCGGCTTCGCCTATGACCTGACGACCGAGCTGCCCTCTGCCTACCCCGTGCTCGGCAGTCCCAACGATCTGCTGACGCCGTCGCAGTACTGGGCGGACAAGGCGCTCTATTTCAAGCAGGAGAACCACGGCAAGGAGACCACCTGGCGCCTGGACGGCGAACGTCGCCTCGACGGCCTGGTCTCGCGCCTGCGTACCGGCCTGCGCGTGGCGGACCGCAAGGCCACGAGTGCCGAGATCAACACCATCAACGATCTCTTCAGCGCTGCTGCCACCGGCCCCGTCGCGGGTGCGGCGCCCGGCCTGGCCAGCAAGATCGGCGTCATTGCGTATGACGACCTGCTGAAGAACGCTGGCGCCGGCAACACGCCCCGCCAGTGGCTGTCGGTCACCGACCTGGGCTGGCTGCATGATCCCGCCACGGCGCGTGCGGCCATGGGCTTGAGCGTGCCGGCCTTCGATGCGGCGCAGACCTTCGACTACCGCGAGAAGACCCAGGCCGCCTACGCGGTGGCCGACCTGGAGGGCGACGTCGCCGGCCTGCCCTGGTCAGGCAACCTGGGCCTGCGCTACGTGCGCACCGAGGGCGCCCGCCACTACACCACCGCGGACGGTGTGCCGGCCTCGCTGAAGAGCAGCGACAACGACTGGCTGCCCAGCGCGAACTTCCGCCTGGACCTCACGAACCGGTTGATCGCCCGCGTGGCGGCGTCCAAGGTGGTCACCCAGCCCAACTTCGACCAACTGACGCCGTCGCTCAGCCTGAACGCCAACGACAAGACCGGCTATCTCGGCAACCCGAACCTGGGTGCGTTGCATGCCCGCCAGTTCGACCTGTCGCTGGAGTACTACCTGAACAACAGCGACCACGTCTATGGCGCCGCCTTCCACAAGCGCGTGGACGGTTTCCTGCAGACGACGACGCGCAGCCTCAACTACGGTGGCAGCACCTACACGGTGTCCACCCCCAGCAACGGAGCGGACGGCAGCATCAAGGGGCTGGAGATCGGCTACCAGGCCTTCTTCACCCGCCTGCCGGGCTGGCTGCGCGGCCTGGGCCTGCAGGCCAACTACACCTACGTCGACAGCTCCGCCCCCGGCCCGATCAATGGCCAGAAGACGCAGCTGGAGGGCTTGTCGCGCGACAGCTTCAACATCGTCGGCATGTATGACGACGATGCCTTCTCGCTGCGCCTGGCCTACAACTACCGTAGCAACTACATCGCCGGGACGAGCAACTACTACCCCAGCAACGGCACCGTCATCGCCCAGACGCCCATCATCTTGAAGGGCTACGGCATGCTCGATGCCTACGCCAGCTGGGCGCTGACGCCGAGCCTGAAGCTCGCCGTCGAGGCCAACAACCTGACGCGCACGGTGCGCCACAGCCAGTACGGCATCGGGGATCTGCCCCGCGGCACCTACGCCGATGACCGCCGCTACGCCGTCAGCCTGCACCTGAACTTCTGATGAAGCTCGACGGCGAACTCGAACTCGTCCTGCCCCACGGCGCCACCCTCGGCGAAGGGCTGCTCTGGCAGCGTGGTCGCTGGTGGTGGACCGACATCGAGGCGTCGGTGCTGCATGCCTGGCGCCCGGGGCAGCGCACGGTCGAGTCTTGCCGTCTGCCCGATCGGCTGGGCAGCTTTGCCCATTGCCGTTCGGGCCGCTTGCTGCTGGGCCTGACCAAACGGCTGGCCATCGCCGCCCTCGATGACGCGATGGCGCTCACGCAACTGCAGACCCTGGCCCCGGTGGACGCGGCCGAACCGCGCACGCGCATCAACGACGGACGCACCGACCGGCGAGGCAACTTCGTCTTCGGGACGCTGAACGAGGCCCGAGACAAGCGCGCCATCGCCAGCTTCTACCAGTTCTCGATGCAGCACGGCCTGCGCCGGCTGGCGCTGCCGGCCGTGGCCATCGCCAACAGCATCTGCTTCAGCCTGGATGGCCGCACGATGTACTTCTGCGACACGCTGTCGCAGCGAATCCAGCAGTGCGACTACGACGCCGAGACCGCCCAGGTGGACAACCTGCGCCTGTTCACGCAAATGGACGACGCCGGCGCCTGGCCCGACGGCTCGATCATTGACGCCGAAGGCTGCCTGTGGAACGCGCAGTGGGGCGCGGGCCGCGTGGCACGCTACGACCCTGCAGGCATGCTGATGGGCGTGCTGACCGCGCCGGCCGCCCACACCACCTGCCCAGCCCTCGGCGGCGATGGCATGGATGAACTGCTGCTCACCAGCGCCCGCTCCGGCTTGGGACGGGACGCGCTGGCCGCGCAGCCGCTGTCCGGCAGCCTGTTCGGGCTGCGCCTGCCCCAGGCCCTGGCGGTGCCCGAACCCCTGTTTGAAGATTGAACCGCGAGACAAGGAGACAACCATGAAGATGCAACGACGCGCCGCCCTCTCCCTGGCCCTGCTGGCCGTGCTGCCGCTGGCGGCCCAGGCGGCCGAGCCGGTGAAAGTCGGCTTCCTCGTCAAGCAGGCCGAGGAGCCGTGGTTCCAGGATGAATGGCGCTTCGCCGAGCAGGCCGCCAAGGACAAGGGCTTCACGCTGGTCAAGATCGGCATCCCGAACGGCGAGAAGATGATGGCCGCCATCGACAACCTCGCGGCGCAGAAGGCCGTGGGCTTCGTCATCTGCGCGCCCGACGTGAAGCTGGGCGTGGCCGTCAACCGCGCGGCCAAGCGGCACAACCTGAAGGTGATGTCGGTCGACGACCAATTGGTCGACGGTGCCGGCAAGCCGATCGCCGATATCCCGCACATGGGCATCTCCGGCTACGAGATCGGCAAGCAGGTCGGCCAGGGACTGCTGGCCGAGATGAAGGCCCGCGGCTGGAAGCCGGAAGAAGTGGGCGTGCTGCGCGTGGCCTTCGACCAGCTCCCCACGGCGCGCGACCGCACCATGGGCGCCGTCGACGCCCTGCGCGCAGGCGGCCTGCCAGCCAGCAACGTGGTGGACGCCCCGCAGGCCAAGACCGACACCGAAAGCGCCTTCAACGCCGCCAACATCGCCTTCACCAAGAATGCCAAGTTCAAGCGCTGGGTGGCGTTCGGCCTGAACGACGAAGCCGCTCTCGGCGCGGTGCGCGCCGCCGAGGGTCGCGGCATCAAGCAGGACGCGATGCTCGCGATCGGCATCGGCGGCAGCCAGACGGCGCTCAACGAGTTCACCAAACCCACGCCCACCGCCTTCTACGGCACCGTGCTGATCAGCCCCAAGCGGCATGGCTACGAGACCGCGGTCGCCGTCTTCGAATGGGCCACCCAGGGCAAGGCACCGCCGCCGGTCACGCTGACCAGCGGTGTGCTGATGACCCGGCAGAACCAGGCCGAGATCCGCAAGCAGATGGGCTTGTGATGGCGCTGCTGCAGTTCGACAACATCAGCAAGCACTTCCCGGGTGTGAAGGCGCTGAACGGCGTGAGCTTCGAGGCGCGCCCTGGGCAGGTCATGGGCCTGCTCGGCGAGAACGGCGCGGGCAAGAGCACCTTGCTGAAGATCCTCGGCGGGCAGTACAAGCCGGACGGCGGACGGCTGCTCATCGACGGCCAGGCCCGGCACTTCGCATCGGCGGGTGACGCCATCGCCGCGGGCGTGGCCATCATTCACCAGGAGCTTCAGTACGTGTCGGAGCTCACCGTGGCCGAAAACGTGCTGCTCGGCCGGCTGCCCACACGCTTCGGGCTGGTGGATCACAAGGCCGCGCGCCGGCAGGTCGCGGCACAACTCGCAGCCATCGGCGTCGATCTCGACCCGGCGGCGCGCCTGTCTGACCTTTCCATCGCGCAGCGCCAGATGGTGGAAATCTGCAAGGCGGTCATGCAGGACGCCAAGGTCATCGCGTTTGACGAGCCCACCAGCAGCTTGTCGCACCGTGAGACCGAGATCCTGTTTCGCCTCGTCAAGCGCCTGCGTGCGGAGGGTCGCACGTTGATCTACATCTCTCACCGCCTGGAAGAGCTCTACGCACTGTGCGATGCCTGCACCATCTTCCGCGACGGCCGCAAGATCACCACGCACGACGTGATGGCCGACGTGCCCCGTGAACGCCTGATCGCGGACATGGTGGGCCGCGAGCTGCAGGACATCTACGACTACCGCAGCCGCGGCCACGGCCCGGTGCGGCTGGATGTCCGCGGCCTGCACAGCAAGCGCCTGCCCGAACCCCTGAGCTTCGCCATGCGCGGGGGTGAGGTGCTGGGTTTCTTCGGCCTCGTGGGTGCCGGGCGCAGCGAGCTGATGCGGCTGCTCTACGGCGCCGATGCCCGACGCGGAGGTGAGGTCTGGCTGGACGGCCAGCCGGTGGCGGCACGCAGCCCCGCCGATGCGATTGCGGCCGGTATCGTGCTCTGCCCAGAGGACCGCAAGGAGCAGGGCATCCTCGCGCAAAGCTCCGTTGCCGAGAACATCAACGTCAGCTGCCGGCGGCACGGCCTGGCGGCCGGCGTGTTCCTGCGCCACGGCCAGGAGGCCCAGCGAGCCGACGACTTCATCAAGAAGCTGCGCATCAAGACCCCCAGCCGCGAGCAGGAGATCCGCCTGCTGTCCGGCGGCAATCAACAGAAGGTCATCCTGGCCCGCTGGCTGGCCGAGCCGGGCCTGAAGGTGCTCATCCTCGACGAGCCCACGCGCGGCATCGACGTGGGCGCCAAGAACGAGATCTACCGGATCATCCACGACGTGGCGGCCAGCGGCTGCTGCGTCATCGTCATCTCCAGCGAACTGCCCGAAGTGCTGGGCATCGCCGACCGGGTCATCGTGATGCGCGACGGTCGCATCAGCGGTGAACTGGACCGCGCCCATGCCAGCGAGACCGCCGCGCTCGCCCTCGCCCTCCCTGACGGCGCGCCCGCCGCGCCCGCACACTGACCATGAACACCACCCCGACCGCCGCGACACCCGCGCCCGCGATGAACCCGACTTCACGTGCCCTGCTCAAGGAGCACAGCATGACGCTGGGCTACCTGCTGCTCTTCGTCGCCTTGTCCTTCACGGTCGAGAACTTCTTCTCGACGGCCAACATCGTCGGCCTGCTGTTGTCAGTCGCCCAGATCGGCATGGTGGCCTGCACCATGATGCTGTGCCTGGCCTCGCGGGACTTCGACCTCTCCGTCGGCTCCACCATCGCCTTCGCAGGCGTGCTGGGGGCCATGGTGCTGGAGCGCACCGGCAGCGTCGGCCTGGCGATTGGCAGTGGCCTGCTCGCGGGCGCGCTGATCGGCGCGGGCAACGGTGTGCTGATTGCCTATCTGCGTGTCAATGCACTGATCGCCACGCTGGCCACCATGCTGATGGTGCGCGGCCTGGCCTTCATCGCCTCGCAGGGTCAGGCCGTGGGCATCGCCGACGAGACCTTCATCTCCTTCGGTGACACCGCCGTGCTCGGCCTGCCGCTGCCGATCTGGCTGACCTTCGTCTGCTTCATCGTGTTCGGCGTGCTGCTCAATCACACCGTGTTCGGCCGCAACACGCTGGCCATCGGCGGCAACCCGGAAGCCGCCCGCCTGGCCGGCGTGCGGGTCGAGCGTCTGCGGGTGTGGATCTTTCTGCTGCAGGGCGTGGTGACGGCCCTGGCCGGCCTGGTGCTGTCGGCGCGCATCACCAGCGGCCAGCCCAATGCGGCGACAGGCTTCGAGCTGGACGTGATCTCCGCCTGCGTGCTGGGTGGCGTGTCGCTGCAGGGCGGCAAGGCGCGCATCTTCGGCGTCGTGATCGGCGTGCTCATCATGGGCACGGTCGAGAACGTGATGAACCTGCTCAATGTGGATGCCTTCTACCAGTACCTGGTACGCGGCCTCATCCTGCTGGCCGCGGTGCTGCTCGACCAGCTCAAGACGCGCGGGGAGCGCCGCTGATGCAACGTCGCAGCTTGCTGGCGTCGGCGCTGGCCGCCGCGCTGCCGGCGCACACCGGCGCTGATCCGGGGGTGAACCCGGCGCCGCCTTTCCTCGCGGGTGGCGACATCTCCGCGCTAAGCTGGATGGAGGCGGCCGGCGCGCGCTACAGCGACCGGACGGGCAGGACAGGCGACGTGCTCGCCATCCTGAAGGCGGCGGGCCACAACATCGTGCGCATCCGGCTCTACGAGCGCACCGGACCGGGCACGGGTCGCGACGGCTGGTACTGGCCGGCCGGCTCCATGGACTTGCCGGATGCGCTGGCCCTGTCACGCCGGGCGGCGGCGCTGGGCCTGCAGATCCAGCTCACGCTGCACTTCAGCGACTTCTGGACCAATGCCAAGGACCAGGACATCCCGCACCGCTGGGCTGAGCACCTGGCCACGCTGCCCGACGAGACGAGCCGCATGGACCGGCTGGTGGAGCTGGTGGCCGCCCGTACGCGCGTCGTGATGCAGGCCCTGCTCAAGCAGGGCACGCCACCGGCCTTCGTGTCGCTCGGCAACGAGATCGAAGCCGGCATGCTCTACCCCTACGGCCGCGCGACGCCCGAGAACTGGCCGCGCCTGGCGGCGCTGCTGAAGGCGGGCCACGCGGCGGTGAAATCCGTGCTGCCGTCGGCGCGCACCGTGCTGCACCTGGACGGCGGGGGCGATCTCGCCAAGTACCGCGACTGGTTCGACCACGCCCGCGCCCACGGCGTCGACTGGGATGTGATCGGCAGCAGCTACTACCCGTTCTGGACCGGCAAGACCGTGGCCGAGATGGCAGCCTTCTGCCGCAGCGTGACCGAACGCTACGACCGAGACCTGCTCGTCATGGAGACCGGCTTCAACTGGACGCCCCTGCGGCCCGATGGCTGGCCGGGCCAGTTGGAGCACAACGGCCCCTACCCCGCCAGCATGAGCAGCCCTGAAGGCCAACGCGATTTCATGGCCGATCTCCTCGGTACGCTGAAGGCCACGCCACGGGTGCTTGGCCTGCTGTACTGGGACCCGATCATGATCGCCAACCCCAAGGTCGGCTGGGCACTGAAGGAAGGCAGCCACCTGCCGGGCCCCAACGTGGTCTCCAACACCACCCTTTTTGACTTCAAGGGCCGGGCCCTGCCCGTGCTCGACATCTGGCACCAGTACACCTCATGAGTCTCGTTCCCCGTCTTCAAGGCAAGGTCGCGTTGGTGACCGGTTCAACCCAGGGCATTGGCCGGGCCATCGCCCGGCTGTTCGTGGAGGAAGGCGCGCAGGTCATCCTCAATGGCCTGCCCAGCGAGGCCGCGCTGGGTGAGGCGCTGGTCGAAGAGCTGGGGGCACAGCACGTGCTGTTTGCACCGGCGGACATCGGCGATGAAGCCGCAGTGAAGGCCATGGTGGCGCGCGGCGTCGAGCGGTTCGGCGCCATCAACGTGCTGATCAACAACGCCGGCATGGACGTGTTTGCCGAGCCGCTGGCGATGACGGCCGCCCAGTGGCAGCGCTGCCTCGCGGTCGATCTCGAAGGCGCCCTGCACTGCAGCCGCGCGGTGCTGCCGGGCATGCTGGCGGGCGGCGGCGGCAGCATCGTCAATATCGCCTCGGTGCATGGGCATCGCATCATCCCGAACGCCTTCCCCTACCCGGTCGCCAAGCATGCGCTGATCGGCCTCACCAAGGCCCTGGGCATCCAGTACGCCGCGCAGAACGTGCGGGTGAATTCCATCTCGCCCGGGCTGATCCTGTCGGAGCGTGTGGTGCAGTGGTTGCAGAGCGACCCGGCCGCGGCGCAGCGCCAGATCGATCTGCTGCCGCCCAAGCGCATCGGGGAGCCGATCGAGGTTGCCTACACTGCGCTGTTCCTGGCCAGTGATGAAGCGCGCTTCATCAATGCCACCGACATCCTCATCGACGGCGGCCGCTCCCAGCTCTATCACGAATGACCGACCCGCGATCGGATCGCTTCGTCCGCTCCCACCTCAAGACCCGCCAGCTCGTGCTGCTGGTGGAGCTCGGCCGTCACGGCTCGATCCTGCATGCAGCCCAGGCAGCCAATCTCACGCAGCCGGCGGCCTCCAAGCTGCTGTCCGACCTGGAGCATGTCCTGGGCGTGAAGCTCTTCGAGCGCCTGCCGCGCGGCGTGGCGCCCACCTGGTACGGCGAGGTGATGATCCGGCGTGCCGGCGCGGCCCTCGCGGAGCTGGACGCGGCTCACCAGGAGGTCATGGAACTGCTGTCCGGCATGGCCGGGCGTGTGGCCGTGGGTGCGGTGCTCACGCCGTCCACCACGCTGCTGCCGGCCGCCATCACCGCGTTGAAGGCCCGCCAGCCGCGGGTGCATGTCGCGATCCTGGTCGACACCAGCAAGATCCTCATCGAGCAGTTGCAAAACGGCGAGCTGGACGTGGTCATCGGCCGCGTGCTGGACAGCGAGTCAGCAGCGCAGTTGAGTTTCGAGCCGCTGACGGATGAACCCCACACCCTGGTCGCACGCGCCGGCCATCCGCTGGCTGGCCGGCAAGACCTGAGCCTGGCCGAGCTGGCGCGGCAGAGCTGGATCGTGCCGCCGGCGGGCAGCATCCTGCGGGACCGCCTGACGGCGGTATTCCTGTCGGCCGGCCTCGACCTGCCGCAGCACACGGTCGAGACCCTGTCACTGCCGGTGATGACCAGCCTGATGGCGCAGTCCGACATGGTGTCTGCCCTGCCCTGCGAACTGGTGCGCCCCTATCTCGAAGCCGGGCAGCTGATCGAACTGCCCGTCGACCTGGGGCTGCGCATGGACGTCTATGGCATCGTCACCCGCCGGGGGCACCAGCTGTCGCCCGGCGCCGAGCTGATGCTCGCCTGCCTGCGCGAGGCCGCAGGTCGACCGCCGTCCAGCTGACCTGCGGCGGCACCGGCGTCTGGGCGGGCTATCCTTGACTTGCCCGAGCCCCGGAGAGCTGCCCATGACCCTGTCCTGCGATGTCGCCATCATTGGCGCCGGCTCTGCCGGCATGGCGGCCTACCGTGCCGCGCGCGCCCACACCGACCGGGTGCTGCTGATCGAAGCCGCGCATTACGGCACCACCTGCGCCCGTGTCGGCTGCATGCCCAGCAAGCTGCTGATCGCCGCCGGCGAGGCCGCGCAGGCCGTGCGCGAGGCCCACCGTTTCGGCGTGCAGGCTGAAGCGCCTCGCATCGACGGTGTGGCCGTCATGCAGCGGGTGCGCAGCGAGCGCGACCGCTTCGTCGGCTTCGTGCTCGACACCATCGAGGGCTGGCCGCAGGCCACGCGTCTGTGGGGCCGGGCTCGCTTCGTGGCGCCGGGCCTGCTGGACGTGAACGGCCAGCAGGTGGCAGCGCGTGCTGTCGTCGTGGCCACCGGCTCACAACCCGTCGTGCCGCCGGGCTGGCGGGAGCGACTCGGTCAGCGATTGATCGTCAACGATGATGTGTTCGACTGGCAGGACCTGCCGCGCTCGGTCGCCGTCGTCGGCGCTGGCGTGATCGGGCTGGAACTGGCCTTGGCCCTGCACAAACTGGGTGTCCGCGTGCGGCTCTTTGCCCGTGGCGACCGCGTCGGGCCGCTGACCGACCCCGACCTTCAGGCCTTGGCCCAGCGCCTGTTTGCCGAAGAGCTGCCGCTGGCACTCAACGCCGGCCCCCTGGAGCCAGCGCTGGCGGGTGATCAGGTCAGCATCGGCGGCGAGCACTTCGACTTGCTGCTATGTGCTGCCGGTCGGCGCGCCAACCTCGATGACCTGGGCCTGGAGCACCTGGGCCTGCCGCATGACGCCCAGGGCCATCCGCTCGTGGATCGCCACACGGGCCAGTGGGGCAGCGCACCGGTGTTCGTGGCCGGAGACGTCACCAACGACCGGCCGCTGCTGCATGAAGCGGCGGATGCGGGGCGCATCGCGGGCGACAACGCGGCGCGCTGGCCCCGGGTGCACCATCGTCCGCGCCGGGCACCGTTGGCGATCGTGTTCAGCGACCCGCAGATCGCCCTCGCGGGCGCGAGCCACGCCGAGCTCACGGCGGCGGGCCTGGCCTTCGACACCGGCCGCGTCAGCTTCGCCGACCAGGGCCGCAGCCGCGTGATGGGCGTCAACCGCGGCGCGCTGCATGTGTATGCCGAGCAAGGGAGCGGCCGGCTGCTCGGGGCCGAGATGATCGGCCCGGCCGCCGAGCATGTTGGGCATCTGCTGGCCTGGAGCGTGCAGCGCGGCGACACCGTGCAGCAGATGCTCGACAGCCCCTTCTACCACCCGGTCATCGAAGAGGGCCTGCGCACGGCGCTGCGCCAACTCAGCAGCGACCTTCATCTGCCTCCCCCGCCGCCCGAGCGTTGCCTGGACTGCGACACCTCGGCCGAGGCCGGCGCCTGAAAAGTTAGGATGGCTGGATGAAGAAGTTCGCCACCTGGAACGTCAATTCCCTCGCCATCCGTCTGCCGCAAGTGCTGGAGTGGCTGTCGACCCATCCGGTCGATGCCCTGGTGCTGCAGGAGACCAAGCTCACCGACGACAAATTCCCCACCGCCGACTTCGGCGCCGCCGGCTGGCAGGTGCAGTGGTTTGGCCAGAAGACGTACAACGGCGTCGCGCTGATCAGCCGTGAGCGGGCCACGGACGTGGTCAAGAACATCACCGGCTTTGCCGACGAACAGGCCCGCGTCATCGCTGGCACCGTGGATGGCGTGCGGGTCATCGGCGGCTACTTTCCCAACGGCCAGGCGCCGGGCAGCGACAAGTTCGCCTACAAGATGAGCTGGCTCGACGGCCTGCGCCGCTGGTTGACCGAGGAACTCAAGCAGCACCCGGCGCTGGTCCTGATGGGCGACTTCAACATCGCGCCTGAAGACCGTGATGTCTACGACCCGGTGGCCTGGGCCGGCCAGATTCATTGCACGCCCGAGGAACGCGAGCATTTCAGGCAGTTGCTGGGCCTCGGGCTGACCGACGCCTTCCGGCTCTTCGAGCAGCCGCCCAAGAGCTGGAGCTGGTGGGACTACCGCAACCTCGCCTTCCGCAAGAACCAGGGCCTGCGCATCGATCACATCCTGGTCAGCGAGGCGCTCAAGTCGCGTGTGACGGCTTGCGAGATCGACAAACTGCCGCGCAAGAACGAGCGCCCGAGCGACCACGCGCCCGTCATCGTCACCCTCGACGCCTGAACCGGTGGCTAGCGATGGCGACGCAGGAATGAGCTGACCACCAGCGCCGCGACGCTGGCCAGACCCAGCCACTTGACGGCACTGGCCACCGTCATCGCGACGCGAGGCACCCACAGCCACCCGGCCTCCGGTGCGGCCCGCAGGGCGATGATGCTCAGGCCCGAGAACAGGTCCTCCAGCAAATCGGCACCCACGGCAACCGGCAGCGCCCAGCCCAGGCGGTTCAACCAGGCCGGTGGCGTGCGGCCCACCTGGATCAAGCCCGCATGCCGTGCAAAGGCCCGGCAGGTCAGCAGAGACAGCACCCAGGCCCAGGCGGCGATGAGACCCAGATCCAGCAGCAGCGCGGCTTTGGGGCGGGCGAAGGTGGCCGCCCGTTCGACCCAAGCGGGCATGGCGTCCAGGCTCAGCTGCCACTGCTGGAAGCGGGCATTGGCCGCCATGATCTCGTCCAGGCTGCCCAGCGGAGGGAGCCAGCCCGCGGGCGACAGCTGCGCCCAACCCGCCAGCACCGCGAACACCACCACCATCACGACGCCGAAAGCGAGCTTGAGCCACGGGCCCAGTTCACCGCGGTCGCGCCAGGCAGTCTGGTTGGGAAAGGCATGCGTCCAGGCCGCCACGCTGGGATGGGCCTGCATCTTCACGCGGCGGCTCGGCTGCTCATCCACCAGGGCGCTGGCCGTGTCGCGCACCGTGAGGCCCGTGAGCGCCCAGAGCGGCGTGGCGTGGGTTTGGCTGTTGATGCGCGCCGCCAGACGCGGTGGCGTCGCCGGGTCGAGTTGCGGCATGACGGCGCGAACGTCGTCTTCCGTCACGCGCCCCGGATGCGACAGCGGCATCGGCACGCGCAGGCCGCAGTGCATGGCCTGCGACACCAACCAGGCGAAAGGCGCGCGCGACAGCTCGCTGTAGGGGTACTCGTTGCCGCCGCCGACATCGCAATGAGATCCGCGAAACCAGCATTGCAGGATGTCGCCGGTGCCACCGTTCTTCATGCGAAAGGCGCCGTCGTCCTGCTCATAGGCGCGGGGCAGGAACTGTGCGCGCTGCTCGTCCAGCGCCATGGCCTGACGCACATGGCGGAAGTGCTTGTCCTCCAGGTTCGGCCGGGCCGTGATCTTCAGGCCGAAAGGCGGCAGGCCCACACTGGCCACGGTGTCCCAAACGCCGACGAAATGCACCTCGGGCCAGGATTCGGGCTGCTGCCCCTGGCCGAACAGCCGGGCCGCCTGCAACGTGATGTCGCTGCGCTCGGGTGAAGCCTTGGCGAAATAGGTCGACACCAGGCTGGCGACCAAGGTGTCCTGATGCTTGTCGATGATGCCAAAGGCGTTCACCAGGCCACCAATGGAGCGCGCCGTGAAGGCGCCGCGCGAGAAGCCGAACAGGAAGATCTGGTCGCCGGGCTGCCAATGCGACATCAGGAAGCGGTAGCCCTCGGCCACGTTGTCATACAGGCCACGACCAAAAGCCAGGCCGTCGATGCGGTCCAGCGCGCGGTGCAGCTTGTCCATGACGGTGGTGCCCGGCAACTGCGCCGGATTGCCCACGCCCGGGTCGTAATAGACCAGGCGCTGCGGGTCCGGGAAGAGGCGCAGCAGCTCGGCCAGCAGCACGACATGGGTGTCGGCATGGCGGCCGCTGAGGTTGTTGTTGGTGCCATCGCACAGCAGCACCAGTTGACGGGGCGATGTCATCCGCAGGCCTCACGCTGAAAGGCGCAGTCTTGCACCACCGTCGCGCGCCGGCATCCCCACGAACGCGGACGTGCCGCGCCGTCCTCGATCAGATGCCGTCCAGGTGCGCCTGGAAGGCTTGGAAGAATCGCCCGACGTGCACACCGTCGCACAGGGCGTGATGCACATCCACCGCCACCGGCATCATCAGTCGGTCGCCCTGCGGCGTGAAACGGCCGAAGGCGATCTTGGGCCGGTCATCGCCATGCCCGCGGGCATGGGTGAACGCCGTGAATGCGAACCAGGGCAAGGCGGTCATGTGCACGAGCGTCTCCACGCGCACGTCGCCTGGGTCATCGGCCTTGAACAGGTCTCCGCTGGCGCTGCGCACGCGGTGCAGGTTGTGCTTCGCGCGAGCGGCAAAGGCCGCCAGTGAGGGGTCGCGCGGCAGGGTCAGGAAGCCGAAGCTGCCGTCGTCCCGCAGCACGGTGGTGCTCGCGTGGATGGTGGCGAACTCACGCACGCCTGCGCCGTCGTCGATCAAGGTCTGGCGCATCCCATCCACCGCGTTGGCCGCTTCCAGGGCCGCATGGTGATAGGCCAGCCAGGGGGTGGCACCGTGCCGGGCTGCCCGCTCCCGCAGGCCGGTGACATCGACGGGCGCCGTCACACTGAATGCCGGCTGCGCCATCTGCCGGAAATGCGCGAGGGCCGCGCGCCGCGGCCAGTCAGCCAGGGGAATGTCTCGGTCTTGCATGCCCGCATGCTCGCACGACCGCGCCAACAAAAACGCCCGAGGCGCAAGCCTTCGGGCGTTTTGCAGGCAGACCTCGGGACCGGGTCAACCGGCGAGATCCTCGCGGGGACGCATGCCGAAATCATGGAGCGCTCGCTCCAGCTCTTCGGCGCGCTCTTCACCCAGATCCGTCAGCAAGGTCTGGCGAGAGGTACTTCGGACCTGACCGATCTGGTTGTAGCCCAAGGTCTTGGCCGACGCCAGCGTGCGCGGCGACAGCGCAAGACATTCAAGTGGCGCCTGATCGGCAAGACCGAGCAGTCGCGCATAGGTCTGGGCGGAAATCGCCACGGTCACCCTTCGTACGGGCCTCGCGGGCAAGTGGACGACGACCGATGCGGAGCCCGTGTTCTGGGGCTGGTCACCGTGATCGCCGCTTGTCGCGAAATTCCCGGGCAAGTGTGCCGACCGCCGGATCAACCGCCCAGGCGAGGCAGACCGAGAGTAACGAGGATGGCGTCGATGAGGCTCATGGTGGGCTCCTGAAGGAGAGAACAGAAATCGATGGACTGAACTGTCTCTGTTTTCACCCCCCTAGAAACCTAGCAAGTCTTCCAGGTTCTAGAGACAAACCCCGGCCTAGAAAACCCCAGCTGCGACGCACTTCAGCACCGCCTGGTGCTTGGAGGTGACACCCAACTTGCGCATCGCATTGCCCAGATGGAAGTTCACCGTCTTCTCGCTCATGCCCAGGATCACGCTCACCTCCCAGGCGGTCTTGCCCTGGGCTGTCCAGCTGAGCACGTCGAGTTCGCGGCGCGTCAGCTTGGGCAGGTCGCCCTTGGTGAGCTTGGGGCTCAACAGCCGATCGGCTGCCGTCAGCGCATGGGCGGCCAGCAACTGCAGGCCCGCCACCATCTGCATCAGCTCCATGCCGGGCGGCGGCAGGGGCTCCTCGCGGTCGACGCCGAGCAGGAAATGCTTGTCGCCCGGCAGGTGCAGCTTGACCGCGATGCCGGTCTTGAAACCGTAAGGCGCCTGCATCTCCCAGAGGTCGCCTACGCCGGCGTCGATGTAGGTCTGGCGGTCGTAGACCACGGGCACCGACTGGGTCATGAGACTGGACATGACCGGGTCGCGGCGCGTGTCGCCCAGGTCTTTGGCGGCCTGCACATAGGGCTCGGGCGTGTTGCCCAGCGAGGTGATCTGCACGTTGGGGTCGTTGAACTGCCCCCGCATCAGCACGCCCGAGATGATGGGAAAGCCCATCACATCAGCGGTTGCGACGAGCCGACGCTCGAAGCTCAGGAAGTCTTCGCTCAGGCCAACGTCGATCAACTGCTGGTAGTTCATTTCGGCCGGCACCATACCTGACAAGTCTGCCAGCTTGTTGCGGGATGCACCTGACCAGAGACTGCATGGCATTCGATTCCGTCGGGAGTTTTGCCATGTCGAGCTTGATCCAATTGCCCGAGGGCAGCGTGTGCTGGCCGGCCGATGCACTGTCGGCCGCCGTGCTGGATGTCGTTCACGCCCGCACACAAATCCGTCGCCCGCGAGGCGGCTCGCGTGGCGTGGGCGGCACAACCCGCTGGGAGCGCCCCTACGCCGATGCCAGCGCCTGGGTGGAATGGGACTGGGTCGAGATCAGTGCCGGCACCGTGGCGCAAGCCGACCCCTTGAACGTGCGCTCCAATGTGCTGCTGATCGACGAACGCGGCCGACCGGTGCTGTCATCGCGCCGGCGTGCGGCACTCGCCACGCTGGTATATCTGCTGCCCTGGCAAGGCCCGGTGCTCGACACGCTGCGCAACCCCGTCGCTGCCGGCACCCCCGCGCTGCCGCAGCAGCGGATTGCCGCCTGAACACAGGCGACAGCGCTGCCGGTGCCTCGTGCGCAGAATGAGGGCACCCCCCTCTTCTGCGCCACCATGACATCCGTCTCACCCGATGACGTGCTCGCCCAATGGCGAGCCGATGAAGCCGCCGTCCGCGCCCGCCAGCATCTGCAGCCTGGCGTCGCATCACCCGCCCAGCTCGCCGGCAAGACAGGGCTACAGCAAATGCAGGCGCTGCTCGCCGGCGAGGCGCCGCGGGCCCCGATCAGCGAGACGATGGACTTCCTGCTCGTGGCCGTGGACGACGGCCTCTCCGTATTCCAGGGGCAGCCCCAGGTCAAGCACTACAACCCGCTGGGTGGCGTGCATGGCGGCTGGTTTGCCACGCTGCTGGATTCGGCCCTGGGCTGCGCGGTGCACACGACCCTGCCGGTCGGCCGGGGCTACACGACGCTGGAGTTCAAGGTGAACCTGGTCCGCGGGTTGAACGACCGCGTGCCGCTGGTGCGAGCCACCGGCCGGGTGGTGCACCGCGGCCGCCAGGTGACGACGGCGGAAGCCGACCTCGTCGGGCACGACGGCAAGCTGTACGCGCATGCGTCCACGACTTGCCTGCTGTTCGACCTGCCAGCCTGATACGGCCAGCCAGGCCCTCGCGACTTACCTGCGCAGGGCCGACGCCTCGGCGGCGAGCCGCGTGATGCGCGCCCAGTCCTTGGCATCCACCGCGTCCTGCGGCGTCAGCCAGGAGCCGCCACAGACCTTGACGTTGGGCAGGCTCAGGAACTGCGGTGCCGACTCCAGCGAGATCCCGCCGGTCGGGCAGAAGGCGACGTCCGGGAACGGGCCGGCCAGCGACTTCAGCAGGTTGACGCCGCCCACGGCCACGGCCGGGAAGAGCTTGAGGAAACTGAAGCCGGCCGCATTCGCCTGCATCACCTCCGACGCGGTGGACACGCCCGGCAGCAGCGGCAGCCCCTCGGCCTTGCAGGCGGAGGCCAGGGCATCGGTGTAGCCCGGGCTCACGCCGAAGACACAGCCGGCGTTCCTGGCGTTCACCACATCCTGCGGGGTGCGCAGCGTGCCGGCGCCGACGATGGCACCCGGCACCTTGGCCATGGCCTCCATCGCCTGCAGCGCCACGGGCGTGCGCAGCGTCACTTCCAGCACCTTGATGCCGCCAGCCACCAAGGCTTCGGCCAGGGGCACGGCGTCTTCCAGGCGCTGGATGACGATGACGGGAATGACAGGGCCATGGCTGGCCAGGCTCAGGGTGTCGAGCATGATGTTCTCGGAGTTCACAACCAGGTGCAGGCGCCTTCTTCGGCGCTCAGGACATTGCGGCGCAGGCCTGCGAACAACTCGCGGCCCAGGCCATGCGCATTGACGTCAGCCTCGTCAGGGTCGAGCGTGGCCACGGGTCGTGCCGCCCATTCAGCCGCATCGACCAGCGCCGTGAGGCTGCCGGTGTTGGCGCAGACGCGCACGACATCGCCATCCCGCAGCCGGGCCAGCGGGCCGCCGGCCAGCGCTTCAGGGCTGACATGGATGGCCGCGGGCACCTTGCCCGAAGCGCCGCTCATGCGACCGTCGGTCACGAGCGCGACCTTGAAGCCCTTGCCCTGCAGCACCGCCAGCGGCGGCGTGAGCTTGTGCAGCTCGGGCATGCCGTTGGCGTGCGGCCCCTGGAAGCGCACCACGACGACGACGTCGCGCTCCAGTTCGCCGGCCTTGAAGGCCGCCAGCATCGCCTCTTGCGTGGTGAAGACCCGGCACGGGGCTTCCACGGTGTGGCGGTCTTCCGGCACGGCTGACACCTTGATCACCGCGCGGCCGAGGTTGCCGTCCAGCAGCTTGAGGCCGCCCGTGGCGCTGAACGGGGCGGCTGCGCCGCGCACGACGCCGTCGTCGCCGCTGGCCGTCGGCAGCGGCTCGCGCTGCACCTCGCCGCCCTGCCCCACGGCACGCGGCACGAAGGTGTAGGGGCGGAGGCTGTTGCCGGCCACACTCAGCACGTCTTCATGCATGAGGCCGGCATCCAGCAGTTCACGTATGACAAAGCCCGGGCCGCCAGCCGCCTGGAACTGGTTCACGTCGGCGCTGCCGTTCGGGTAGACGCGGGCCAGCAGCGGCACGACGGCGGACAGGTCGGAGAAGTCGGTCCAGTTGATCAGGATGCCGGCCGAGCGCGCCACGGCCACCCAGTGGATGAGGTGATTGGTCGAGCCACCGGTCGCCAGCAGCGCCACCATGGCATTGACGATGCAGCGCTCGTCCACCACATGGCCGATGGGCTTGGCCGCCTGGCCCGGCACACGGCCGCTGATCTGGAGCGCGGCGCCGACGGCTTCGCGGGTGAGCGCGGTGCGGAGGTCGTCGTGCGGATGCACGAAGGCGCTGCCCGGCACATGCAGGCCCATGGCCTCCAGCAGCATCTGGTTGCTGTTGGCGGTGCCATAGAAGGTGCAGGTGCCGGCGCCGTGGTAAGCGGCCGATTCGCTCTTGAGCAGCTCGTCGCGGCCCACCTTGCCTTGCGCGTAGAGCTCGCGCACCTTCGCCTTCTCGCTGTTGGAGATGCCGGAGCTCATCGGCCCTGCCGGCACGAACACGCAGGGCAGATGGCCAAAGTGCAAGGCACCGATCAGCAGGCCCGGCACGATCTTGTCGCAGATGCCCAGCAGCAGCGCGGCATCGAAGACATCGTGGGTCAGCGCAATCGCGGTGCTCATCGCGATGGTGTCACGCGAGAACAGGCTCAGCTCCATGCCGGGCAAGCCCTGCGTCACGCCATCGCACATGGCAGGCACACCGCCGGCCACCTGGACGGTAGCGCCCAGCCGATGGGCCTCGGCACGGATCAGCGCCGGGTAGCCCTCGTAAGGCTGATGGGCCGACAGCATGTCGTTGTAGGCCGTGACGACGCCCAGATGCGGCGCCTTCTCGGCCACGATGCGCAGCTTGTCGTTGGAGGGCAGCGCAGCCACCGCATGGGCGACGTTGGCGCAGCCCATGCGCTCGAAACCGCGCTGACGGCCCTGCAGCTTGGCGATGCGGGCCAGGTAGTCGCCCCGCAGCTTGGCGCTGCGCTCCTGGATGCGTTGGGTGACGGCGTTGAGTGTGGCGTTCATTCGGTGTCTCCGGAGCCCGATGACGTAACCGGCTCTTGGGAATTTAGGTAACCATATTACTTCGCCCGAGGAGACCTCGGGTTACGGCATGGGTACCGCCGGGCGGTCACGCCATGCCAAGATCACGGCGATGGCGTCACAGGCAATTCACATTCCTCACGGCCCGGCGCGCAGTGCCCACCTGCTGCAGCGCACCCGCGCCGAATGGCGGGACAGCGGCAACGACCTGCTGCTGTTCGCCTACGGCTCGCTCATCTGGCGGCCCGATTTTGAGTTCGTGCAGGCCCTGCCCGCTCGCGTGCTGGGATTTCACCGCGTGCTGCGCATGCGCTCGCGGGTCAACCGCGGCTCGCCGCAGGAGCCGGGCCTCGTGCTCGCGCTGGTCTCGGGCGGCAGCTGCCGCGGCCTGGTCTACCGGGTACCGCGCGATCAAGGCGAAGCGGTGCTCACGCAGCTCTGGGCGCGCGAGATGCCCAACGGCGTCTACGAACCGCGCTGGCTCAATTGCATGACCCCGGACGGCCGCCTGAGCGCGCTGGCCTTCACCCTGTCACGCCAGAGCCCGAACTGGACCGGCGCGCTGCCCGAGGGCGAGCTGCTGCACATCTTTCGCCATGCACGCGGCCGCTACGGCACGACGCTGGACTATCTGCTGCGCACGGTGCAGGGCCTGCGTGCTCACGGGATTCGTGACCTGGAGCTCGAACGCCAGGCCCACCTCGCCGCGCGTCACGGGCTGTGCGCGCCACTGGAGCACGCTAGCCCCTGACGCGCGCGAGGTCTTCGGCCGTGTCAACGTCCACGTGCACGCCAGGGTCGTCCACATCGATGGGCTGGGCTGCATACCGCGCCACGATGCGTCGTGCGCCTTCGTCGCCCTTCAAGGCCATCAACTCGGAATAGAGCTCCGTCCCGAAGCCCACCGGGTGGCCCTGCATGCCGCGGTGCTGGGCATAGCAGACCGGGAAGCGCTCCAGGCCGGCGGCCACGGCCAGGATGGTGGCCGGCCTCACCAAGGGCATGTCGGCCGGCAGGATGAGCCAACCATCGGCGTCACCGGTGGCGCCAACGCCGGCCACGATGGAATGGCCCATGCCAATGGGCAGCGGCCGGCCCTGGGCGTCGCGCTCGGGCAGCACGACCACGTCACGCGCGGCCACCCAACGATGCGCGGCAGGTGCGAGCGTCGCCGTCGTGACCACGACCACGCGCAATTGCGTGGCGATGGCATGGCGCAGGCTGCGCACGAGCACGGTGTCGCCGCCGGGCGCATCGCCGAGCAGTTGCTCGAGCTTGTGCCCGGCGCCACGAAAGCGCGATCCGCGCCCTGCGGCGAGTACGACGACAGCGGGGCGTCGTTGGGTCATTGGCTGCTGGTCCCTTCCAAACCTGATTGCCGCGAGACGGTACAGGGCCTGTTAACACGACGGCAATGGGTCGCGAAAGCCTGCTGGCAGCTGCCGATCAAGGCGCAGCGCGCCGCCCGCACTGCTGTGCGGGCAAGCGCTGCAACGCCGAGCGGCGGCTGCCAGCAGGCTTTCCCTTTGGGTTGAGGCGAGAAGGGGCGAGCGCCGCGTTGCAAATGCTCGCCGGGTGTCCAACCCGGCTGCGCTTTGCGCCTTGCTCACGCCCCTTATCGCCTCAACGCGACCCATTGCCGTCGTGTTAACAGGCCCTACGCCGCTTGTTGCAGTGCCCTCAGCATGCCCAGTGACCCTTCGCTTGAAACTGGGACGTTCACTTAAGGGAAGGCCTTTAGGGGAAGGTCTGCATACTTGAGCCCCATGAGCAAACTGAGCGACTTCCGAAAGAGTTACGAACTGGGCGAACTGGACGAGGTGCAGGCCGAGAACGGCCCCCTGGCCCTGTTCAATCAATGGATGGACCAGGCCATTGCCCACGACGTGTCCGAGCCCACCGCCATGACGCTGGCCACGGTCGGCGCCAACGGTCGACCTTCCACGCGGGTGGTGCTGCTGAAGGGCTGCGACGAGCGCGGCATGGTCTGGTTCACCAACTACGACAGCCGCAAGGGCGAGGAACTGGCGGGCAACCCGTTCGCGGCACTGCAGTTCCATTGGGTCGAGATGGAGCGCGTGGTGCGCATCGAGGGCCGCGTGGAGAAGACGTCGGCACAGGAGTCCGACGACTACTTCAAGAGCCGGCCCCTCGACTCGCGCCTGGGCGCCTGGGCTTCGCCGCAGAGCCAGGTGATTTCGTCACGCGCGGTGCTGGTGGCCAATGCCGCCAAGGCCGCCGTGCAGCACGGATTGAATCCGGACCGGCCGCCGCACTGGGGCGGGTATCGCCTCGTGCCGGACCGCTATGAGTTCTGGCAAGGCCGCCGCTCGCGCCTGCATGACCGCTTGCGCTTCAAGCTCGAAGGCAGCGACTGGGTGCGCGAGCGACTGGCGCCGTAACGCCAGCGCCCTGCCCTGGCCGCGTCGTCAGTTGACGGCGCTGCCGTCCTCGACGCGGTAGTACAGCCCGTAGGGGTCGTCGTTGAGCACGGCCAGCACGCCTTCGACGACCACCGGCTCCAGGGTGTAGCGAACCGGTTTACGGGTACGCACTTCCACCAGGCCTTCAGGCCCGGCCGGCACGCAGAACGAGCAGGTGGTGGGCACCGACGAGAGCAGGAAATGCTGCTGCTTGTCGCCCGCCTCCAGCGGCATCATGAAACCCTGCACCTTCACGGTCTTGCGGTCCAGCGCCTGCACGGCCGCCGGGAAGGTCGGCACGATCTTTTTCTTCTCGGCCTTGGCGGTGACCTGGGACAAGAGCTTCCAGGACACGATGTCCGCGCGCTCTTCCAGCGGCTTGAAGGGGCTGCGAGGGTCGTGATAGCCCGGCCCCTGGCCGATGGTCGGCGCCGTCTGGGCAACGACTGACGAGGCGACCGTGGCGGCCAGACACAGGGCAAGCAGTGGTTTGAACTTCATGCGCCGGATTGTGCGGCTTCAGCGCGGCGCCTGCAGCAGCGTGGTCACATCCAGCCGATACGCGCGCCAGGCAGGCCAGGCGGCAGCCAGCAGGGCGAGCCCACCCGCCAGCAGGGGCACGAGCCATTCAGCCTCACTCCAGCCGAGCGAACCCAGGCGCAGCGATTGCCGCTCCGCAAGCAAGCGCTCCAGCAACGCCACCAGCGCGTGCCCGCCCGCCAGCCCCAGCACGGCCGCCAGCGCGGCCAGCAGCAGGGCTTCCAGGGCGATGAGTGCGGCCACACGTCGAGCCGGCGCCCCCAGCATGCGCAGCATGGCGAGGTCGCCCTGGCGGGCACGTACCGCATGCAGCATCGCCACCCACACCGACAATCCGGCGGCCACGAGCAACACGATGCCGAAGCCCCGGAGCACCTCGGTTCCGGCGCCCACCAGCCGCATCAACCGTGCCGTTTCAAGCGCGGGCGCGGCCGACTGAAGCCCTTCCTGGGCATTCACCCAGCGCGGCAACATCACCGCCGCCAGCGGGCTCCGGTAGCGCACCAGCGCGAGCGTGATCTCCCGATGCGCGTCATCGTCAGGCTCATGGGCTTCGCCCGCATGGTGCGCCTCATGAACCTCCCAGACGGAGGACAGGTCGGTGAGCACGAGGCGATCGAGCACGCTGCCGGAATCGGCCAGGATGCCGACGACTTGAAACTGATGATCGCCATGCGCTCCGCCGCCCTCGGCCAACCCGTGGCTGCCGGCAAATCGGTCACCCACCTTCAGGCCACTCGCACGCGCCACCTCGGCGCCGAGCACCGCCTGCATCGCGCCGCGCCACAAGGCCCCCTGGGCGATCTTGGCCTGGTAGAGGTCGAGGTAGTCCGGCGTCGTCCCGGCAATGCGAAAGCCCCGGAAGCTGTCGCCAAGCGACAGCGGCACGGCCTGGGCGACCAGCGGCTGCTGCTTCAAGAGCTCCAGCGTCGCCAACGGGATGTTGCCGGTGGGCGCATCGAGGTGGAAGACGCCCGCCAGCATGATCTGCATCGGGCTGCCCTTGGCGCCCACGACGAGGTCGATGCCGGCGAGATCGCGCCTCAGGCCCGCCTCGACCTGAGCACTGGCGCGCAGCACGAAGGTCACGGCGGCGAGGCCGAGTGTCAGCAGCAAGAGATTCAGTGCGGTCGTCAGCGGGCTGGACCACAGGTAGCGCCAGGCCAGACGGATCATGAGGCGCTCCCGTCGGTCCAGTCCGTCACCCGGGTCATGGGGCCGGTGCCGGACAAGGCCCCCAACTGGCTCAAGGCACCAGCCGGGCGCGGGCGGCTGCGCAGCACGACCTCCGTGAAGTCGTCACGTGCCGTCAGCGCCTCGATGACTCGCGCGTCATGGCTGGCGATCACCAGCGTGCAGCGCTCCCGCTCGGCTGCGTCCAGCAGCAGCGCCAGCATGTGAAGCGTGTGCTCATCGTCCAGGCTGGCGCTGGGCTCATCGGCGAGCAACAGCCGCGGCTGGCGCATCAGCGCCCGCGCCAGCGCCACGCGCTGGGCTTGGCCCACGCTGAGCTGATGCGGGCGGCGCTTGGCCAGGTCGGCAATGTCGAGCGCGGCCATCAAGGCCTCGGCCCGGCCTGCGTTGCTGGCCTGCCCGGCCGCAAGCGCTGGCAGCGCCAGGTTCTCGGCCACGGTGAGGGCTTCGCTCAGGTGCAGGCGCTGCGGCACCACGCCGAGCGTCGCGCCGCGCCAGGCGTCCAGGGCCCGCGGGCTCAGGCCCGCCAGCGCCGTGCCGGCCACCTCCAGCCCGCCCTGCTGCACCCGCAGCAGGCCCGACAGCAGCGCCAGCAACGTGGACTTGCCGGAACCGGAGGCACCACGCAGCAGCAGGTGATGCCGCTCCCGCAGCGCGAAATCGGCATAGACGATCTCGGCGCCGTCGGGGTATTGATGGCGCAAGCCGCTCCAGGACAGCATCACTTCACCAGACGCTTGAAGCTGGACAGGAACTTGTCCACCTTGCCGGCCACCACAAAGGCGCAGTAGCCCTGGTCAGGATTGCGGGCGTAGTAGTGCTGGTGATAAGCCTCGGCGGGGTGATAGTTGGTTTCGGGCAGCAGTTCGGTCACCACACGGCCGGCGTGGTGATCGTTGGCTTCCTTGAGCACCTCGGCGGCCAGCGCACGTTGGGCCTCGGTGTGCCAGTAGATGCCCGAGCGGTACTGCGTGCCAACGTCGGCGCCCTGGCGGTTGAGCGTGGTCGGGTCGTGGATGGTGAAGAACACCTCCAGCAGCTCGCGCAGCGATACCACCGCCGGGTCGAAGTCGATGCGCACCACCTCGGCATGGCCGGTGTTGCCGCTGCACACCTGCTCGTAGTTGGGCTGGGCGGCATGCCCGTTGCTGTAGCCGTTCTCGACATGGTGCACACCGCGCACACGCTCATAGACGGCTTCCAGGCACCAGAAGCAGCCGCCGCCCAGAGTGATGCGCTCGAGGGAATGGGGACTCATCAGTTCAGTCATGAGGGGCTTTCAGTGGACTCCGAGGGACAGCTCCACATGGGGCCGCCAGGTTTCATCGCAAGCCTGATCGCAGACCTTGGGCGCTGCGACGAACACGCGGGCGTTGGGAGCACCGCGCGCAAGCAAGGCGTCGCGCACCGCGGTGGCACGGGCGACAGCCAGCTCGCGCAGGGCGTCTGCATCCACCGTGTAGCTGCCTATCAGCAGCCCGCGCATCTGCTCGGGCGGCAGGTCCTTGGGCAGGCCAAGCAGATTCTTCGGCTTGTTGGGCAGCTTGGCGGCCTGGTAGAGGCGCTTCAGGGCGGCCTCTGGCGTTGGCGCGTTCTCGGCGCGAAGCGCACGGTCGAGCATCTGCTCGCGCAGCACCTGGCTCTCTGCGGCAATGCCCGCCCATCCGGTGAGCGTGAGCTGCACGCCGGGGCGATCGACCAGCAGGCGCGCGATACGGTCGAGCTGATCGACCGCGGCCAGCTCGACACGGCCGGGCTGGAAGGCCACCTGAGCTTCCTCGGGCCGGTCACTGCCGCTGAAGAGCGCAAACGGCGAGGTGAGCGCCTTGCCAATGAGGTTGAGAAACAGCTTCCAGACCAGGCCCGCCACGCTGAACTCGGGGTCGTTCAGGGAGCCACTGACGGGAAGGTTGACGTCGATGACACCGTCGCGGTCCTTCAGCAAGGCCACCGCGAAGCGCACGGGCAGCGACGTGGCCGTCGGGCTGTCCACCTTTTCGCCGAAGGTGAGCTGGTTCAGGATGATCTGATTGCTCGCCACCAGCTGGCCGCCCGGCTCGACCTGGTAGCGCAGTTTGGTGGACAGCTTGCCGCGCTCGATGGCGTAGCCCGCGTACTTGGCGGCGTAGGGCGACAGCGGCGCCAGCTCGATGTCGGTGGCATTGGCGGCGATGTCCATCGCCAGCGGTGCCCCGGGCTTGAGCTGGCCATCGATTTCCAGCAGCCCGGTCCCGGCGATCTTGCCGCGCAGCGTCAACGGTGCCATGGCAGGGTTGTCAGAGGAGAACGCGCCGAGCGAGCCCTGCAACTCGCTCAGCCGCGCGCTGTAGTTGGGGCGGACGAAGCGGTCATTGAAATCGACCACCCCACGGTTGACACGGATGCGCTCGGCCGCAAAAACGGGAGCCGGGGCCGAGGCCGCGGCACTGGCCGCCACGGCAGGCCCCTCGGGCAGGGATGCCGCCGACGCCGCCGCAGCGGCCTCCGCCGGCCGAAGGTCGCGCAGGTTGAAGCGCCCCTGCTCGTTCACGATGAGGCGGGCGTAGGCATCGTCGAGCTGGGCGTCCTTCACCGCCAGCCGCGGCGCGGCGCCGGTGGCCCAGGCGAACTTGACTCCTTCCAGCTGCAGGGCCTGCCAGCTGAGCAGGTCTTCGCCGATGACGCGCTGCCCATCGGCGGTGCGAGCCTGCAGCAGCGCCAGCGGGCCAACGCGCACCTGCCCCTCCAGCTGGGTCTGCCAGTGGCCGGCTGCCGACTGCGCCAGGTTCACCTCGGTCTTGAGGCCGAGCTCCGCACGCTGCAGTTGAAGCCCCAAGGCCGGGTCAAGATAGGCGTTGAACAGATGCAGCGGCAAGGCTTGCGCCTGGAGGCTGCCGGTGGCGGCCAGCGGGCCCAGCGCGACGCGACCGGACCACTGCAGGCTGCCGCCGCTGGCGGGCACTGGCTGGTCGTTGGCACCCAGCGCCAACACCTGCGTGTTCAGCTGCATGGCGACGGGCGCTGCCGACGGCCAGCTGAAGGCCCCCAGCTTCAGCCGCAGCGGCTCAACGGCAATGGCCACCGACGGCATCACCGCAGACACGGCCAGGTCGCGCCAATGCAGCGCGCCGCGGTCGACGGTGACGCCCGCGATCCGCGTTTGCCAGGCGGGGCCCGCAGGGGCCGCAGCGGAGTCGTGCGAACCAAGCAGCGGCGCGAGGTTGAGCTGACCGTCCGCCGCGCGCGACAGCTGCAGGCGCGGCGCCTCCAGCACCAGTTGACCGAGGTTCACGCTGCGCGAAGCCGGATCGATGTCCGCCTGGTCCAGCTGCATCGTGCCCAGCGACATGATCTTGGGCTGGCCGGGCAGGCTCAGCCGCGCCTCACTCAGGCGCAAGGCACTGAGCTGCAGCTGCGCGCGCACCGCCGCGTCTGCAGCCCATGGCGACTTGACCGACAAGCGCAGCTTCGCGGTCAGGTCGCCGATCAAGCGTGCGCCCGCGGGCAAGGGCAGGCGCGCCGCCAGGCGCTCCAGGGCCAGCGCCTCGACCTGGGCGTCCGCTTGGAGCAACTCCGGCGCGAGGGTCGCCTCGGCCTGCAGTCGGCCTGCGTCCAACTGAAGGCTGGCGGTCAGTGGCACCGGCTTCTTCAGCGGCCAGTCCGCCGCACCGAGCTTGAGCGCCATGGCGTTGAACGCTAGCTCGTCGTAGGTCAGGCGCCCTTCCTTGAGCTGCAAGCCGCCCAGGCTGAGCTGCCAGGGTGCAGCCGGGCTTGCGGCTGCAGGGGCGGCGGGTGTCGTGCGAGCCGACTTGGGCGTCCGCCACCAGGCCTCCGGGGCCTCCAGCGCCACCTCCCCCAGCGCCAGCTGACGCTTCAGCGGCTGCACGTCGGCCAGGGGCACACGCAGCAATCGGGCATTGATCAGCGGCCCACCGTCGGGCTGCCGCAAGGCGAGGTCATGCACCTGAACGAGGCCACTGAGCTTGACACCCGGCGCCTGGCGCGGCCGCTCAGCGAAGTCCAGGGCCAGGTCGACATCCAGCCGGCCGGCGGCCAGGCGCATGGGCAAGCTGACCGGCACATAGGCTGCCAGCGGCGCGAGGTCCAGCCCGGCAAACCGCAGGGCCAGGCGCGCACTGGCGTCATCCGCAAAGGGCAAGGCTTCGCCGCGGCTGTCGAACGCCACGCCATCGAGCTGCCCACGCAGCTCGGGCTGCACCTTCACCGCCACGTCGGCCGGCAGCGTCGACAGGAATGGCAGGGCGAGATGCAGCTCGGCGAGTTCGTGCTGACGCTGCACCGGGCGATCGTCGAACAGCACACGCCCCCGGGTCAGTTCGATGTTGTAGACCGCAAACTCCGGATCGGCGCTGTCCGGTTCGCCCGGCTTGGCGGCAAAGCGCTGCAGCAGGTCATCGACGTCGTATCGCCCTTCGGCCGTGCGGGCCAGGCGCAGCGTGGGCGCGGTCAAGGTCAGTGACTCGACCACGGCGCGGCCACGCAAGAGCGACCGCAACGACAAGGCTGCGTCCAGTTGGTCCAGGGTGAGCAAAGGCGCCACGCCTGGGGCTGGCCCGGCGATTCGGACGCGCTCCAGCACCAGCGCCAACCGCCAGGGCTGAAAACGCGCGTCGCCGATCTCGACCGTGCGCCCCAGGGTCTCGCTGGCGATGGCCGCGCCCCGCCCCTGGACCCACCCGGGAAGCGCCAAGGTGGCCACCAGCAGCACAAGGGTCACCAGGGCCGACAGGGCGGCCAGCCCCCACAGGGTCCGTCGAGCGAGAGTTCGGAAAGCGATCGTCACAGCGGCCGCATTATTGATGTCGGCGATGATCCTGCGGGTGATGCACTTCGACTACTCCTTCTTCAAGACCGGCTTGCTCGCGGCGCTGATGCCGCCCGTGCCGTTTCTGGCCCTCGCGGCTTGGGGAGGCTGGCGGCTTCGGCGCGGCCGCTGGGGCGGCGGATGGCTGACAGCGCTGGCGCTGATCGCCCTGTGGCTGTCCACGACGGAGGCCGCGGGCGAATTGCTCAGCCGGGCTGCAGGGCAGCCGGCGCCGCTCTCGCCAACCGTGATGGCATCCCTGCAAGGCCAAACGGATGGCGCCGTGCTGGTGCTGGGCGCGGGCGTGCGGCAGGTCGTCCCCGGTTTCAGCGGTGGGCGACCGACCGACCTGACCAGCGAACGCTTGAGCTACGGCGTCTGGCTGGCGCGCCGCATCGGCTGGCCGCTGGGCTTCAGCGGCGGTATCGGCTGGACGGCCAAGGAGCTGAAGGTACCGGAGGCGGCCGTGGTGGCACAGGTCGCGGCGCAGGACTATCAAATGCCCCTGCGCTGGGCGGAAGGCCGCTCTCGGGACACGCGCGAGAACGCGATCAACACCATCCCGCTGCTGGCGCAGGCGGGGGTGAAGCAGGTGGTGCTCGTCACCCACGAAGCCCACATGCGCCGGGCGCTGCGCGCCTTCGAAGCCGAAGCGTCTCGATTCGGCATGCGCGTGCTGCCGGCACCGGTCGGGTTGCGCGAGGACGCGCTGACCGCCTTCAGCGACTGGTGCCCGTCCGTTCCCGGATTCGCCCGCGTTCGCTACATCATCTATGAGACGCTGGCCTGGTGGGCCGGCCGATGAACCGCCACCAATAGAAACCCCGCCGGGCTTGCGGGCCGGGCGGGGCGGGTGGCGAGGCCACCTTGGGGCTCCACGGCCATCTGCCGAGGGGCTCCTGGCGCGCAAAGATTGCGCCAGAGGGTTTGCCTGAAAAGGCTCTCCAACCCTAGGCGATGGTCTTCACTTCTTCAAGAAGAGCTGCTCAAAGAGCACTTCGGCGCGCTGTGACACCTCCGCTGGCAGCGTGATCGCCCGGCCCCATTCCCGGTCCGTCTCACCGGGCCATTTGTTGGTCGCGTCCAGCCCCATCTTGCCCCCGAGGCCGCTGACCGGCGAGGCGAAGTCCAGATAGTCGATCGGCGTGCTGTCCACCAGCGTCGTGTCGCGTACGGGGTCCATGCGGGTGGTGATGGCCCAGATCACTTCCTGCCAGTTGCGCGTATCGATGTCGTCGTCCACCACCACGATGAACTTGGTGTACATGAACTGACGCAGGAAGCTCCAGATGCCGAACATCAGCCGCTTGGCATGGCCCGGGTACGACTTCTTGATCGACACCACCGCCATGCGGTAGCTGCACCCTTCCGGCGGCAGGTAGAAGTCGACGATCTCCGGAAACTGCTTCTGCAGGATGGGCACGAACACTTCGTTGAGCGCCACGCCCAGGATGGCCGGCTCGTCCGGCGGCTTGCCGGTGTAGGTGGAGTGGTAGATCGGCTGGTGCCGCTGGGTCTGGCGGCTGATCTCGAACACCGGGAACCAGTCCTGCTCGTTGTAGTAGCCGGTATGGTCACCATAAGGGCCTTCCAGCGCGTGCAGGTAGCCGCCCTTCTCCTTGAGCGGCACGCCATGCGCGCTGACGCCTGTGAAGCCGGCGGGCGCTGGCGGGATATGCCCCTCCAGCACGATCTCGGCCGAGGCCGGCGCCTGCAGCGGCTGCCCCTGCCCGACAGCGGTGTTGACGAGCTCGGTGCGCGAGCCACGCAGCAGGCCGGCAAACTGGTACTCGGACAGGGAATCCGGCACCGGCGTCACGGCGCCGAGGATGGTGGCGGGGTCCGCCCCCAGCGCGACGGCGATCGGGAACGGCTGGCCCGGATGCGCGAGCGCAAAGTCTCGGAAATCGAGCGCCCCGCCCCGGTGGGCCAGCCAACGCATGATCACCTGCCGGGGTCCGATCACTTGCTGACGGTAGATGCCGAGGTTCTGACGAGTCCGGGTCGGCCCCCGGGTGATGACCAGCCCCCACGTGATCAGGGGGGCGGCATCGTCGGGCCAGCAAGTCTGGATGGGCAGGCGCCCGAGATCGATGTCGCCGCCTTCCAGCACTTCTTCCTGGCAGGGCGCGCGACGCTGCACCGCGGGCTTCATGTCCCACAGCGCCTTGGCCATCTGCAGCAGCTTGCCGGCATCCTTGAGGCCCTTGGGCGGCTCGGGCTCCTTGAGACTGGCCAGCACACGGCCGACGTCGCGCAGATCCGCGATGGAATCGGCCCCCATGCCCAGGGCGACCCGCCGCGTTGTCCCGAAAAGATTGGTCAAGGCAGGGGTCGAGTGCCCGGCTGGCGACTCGAACAACAGTGCCGGTCCGCCCGCCCGCAAAACGCGGTCGCTCAAAGCCGTCATCTCCAGCACCGGCGAGACTTTTTCACGCACACGCTTCAGTTCTCCGAGCCCTTCCAGGCCGGTCATGAAGTCCCTCAGGTCGCTGTATTTCATAACCAAAAGTAGTTTTGAAGAAGGCAAACAGCCTTGACGGGTTATCTTCGACCCGTAAAATTCGCCGCTCCGGGTTTCCCCTGAAGCCCAACCGGTCGGGCCCACCGGGCACACAGATGCCACAGGCCAGCGCAATCGACCGGGAAATTATCACCGTCGCCCCCACCCGGACCGCCCGTAAGGGCAGCCCGAGGCGGGCTGTGACACAAGGAGTCGCATGACGACACGTCAAGACCTGATCAGCCTGGCTCGCCACACGCGGGAAGCGGCGTCGCTGTTCGTGAAGGACATCGGCAACGGCCTGCTCGTGGTCAGCCACAACACCCTGGCCCTGGTGGGCCTGGCGGTGGTGTCGGTGCTGCTGGTGTTCACGAGCCAGACCGGCCTGCGCGAGCAAGTCGAATCCGCCACCCTCGGCTGGTTGAACGCGCGCCACGAGGCCCGCGCCGAAGCCGAAGGCAACACCCTGCTGGCCGCCGCCGAACCCGACGCCATCGCCCGCGCCACGGCGACCGACCCCAAGGAACTCAGCCGCCAGCAAGCGGCCATCGCCCATTGGCTGGCCCGCCGCTACAGC
Organism: Roseateles puraquae; assembly: GCF_002205845.1. Classification (GTDB taxonomy): domain Bacteria; phylum Pseudomonadota; class Gammaproteobacteria; order Burkholderiales; family Burkholderiaceae_C; genus Pelomonas; species Pelomonas puraquae. Next base: position 77,262 of record NZ_NISI01000017.1, read on the forward strand.
GTGGCGCCCGAGCCGATCAGCCGGCTCGTGCAGGAAGCCTGGTCCGTGGGCCAGCGCGCCAAGGTGGAGCCCACGCTCATCCTGGCCATCATGGCCATCGAGTCGCGCTTCAACCCCTTCGCCCAGAGCGCCGTGGGCGCCCAGGGCCTGATGCAGGTCATGACGCGGGTGCACGACGACAAATACGAGGCCTTCGGCGGCAACCTGGCCGCCTTTGACCCCGTGACCAATCTGCGCGTCGGCGTGCAGGTGCTCAAGGAATGCATCCAGCGCGCCGGCAGCCTGGAAGAGGGCCTGCGCTACTACGTGGGCGCCGCCAACCTGGCAGAAGACACCGGCTACACCGCCCGCGTGCTGGCCGAGCATGACCTGCTGAAGGCCGTGGCCGCCGGCCGCAGCGTGCCGGCCACCACCACCGTTCGCCCGATACGAGAGGCGGCTTCGTCTCCCGCTGGAGAATCTGCCCAGGTGGCGCTGCTGCGCTGAACTACACTGGGCACTCACGCGACTGGCGATCAGGGTCACGAGCTGACCTGAGGTGGGCCACCACCGGGGAGCGTGAGGCGGTTGGGTTCAACCGCTTTCAGCCGTTCGCCTGGGCAGCCCGGTTTGTCACGCCAGCGCGTGGGCGGCCGGGATTCACCGCCTGACCTTCGGAACACTGCCATGTTTGACCGCAACACCTCCACCCTCGCCCTGGTCGACCCCGAGCTCTGGACAGCCGTCCAGAACGAGAACCGCCGCCAGGAAGACCACATCGAGCTGATTGCCAGCGAGAACTACACCTCGCCGGCCGTGATGCAGGCTCAGGGCAGCCAACTCACGAACAAGTACGCCGAGGGCTACCCGGGCAAGCGCTACTACGGTGGCTGCGAATACGTGGACGTGGTCGAGCAGCTCGCCATCGACCGCCTCAAGACGCTGTTTGGCGCCGAGTTCGCCAACGTGCAGCCCAACTCCGGATCTCAGGCCAACCAGGGCGTGTTCTTCGCGCTGCTGCAGCCCGGCGACACCATCATGGGCATGAGCCTGGCCGAAGGCGGCCACCTGACGCATGGCATGCCGCTGAACATGAGCGGCAAGTGGTTCAACGTCATCAGCTACGGCCTGGACGCCAACGAAGCCATCGACTACGACGCCATGGAAGCCCTGGCGCGCGAGAAGAAGCCCAAGCTGATCATCGCTGGCGCATCGGCCTACTCCCTGCGCATCGATTTCGAGCGCTTCGGCAAGATCGCCAAGGAGATCGGCGCCTACTTCATGGTCGACATGGCGCACTATGCCGGCCTGATCGCCGCAGGCGTCTACCCCAACCCGCTGCCTCACGCCGACGTCGTCACCTCCACCACGCACAAGAGCCTGCGCGGCCCGCGTGGCGGCATCATCCTGACGAACAAGGAAGACATCGCCAAGAAGATCAACTCGGCCATCTTCCCGGGCATCCAGGGTGGCCCGCTGATGCACGTCATCGCCGGCAAGGCCGTCGCCTTCAAGGAGGCACTGAGTCCCGAGTTCAAGGCCTACCAGCAGCAGGTCGTCAAGAACGCCAAGGTGCTGGCCGACACCCTCATCGAGCGCGGCCTGCGCATCGTGTCGGGCGGCACGGAGAGCCACGTCATGCTGGTGGATCTGCGCCCCAAGAACCTGACCGGCAAGGAAGCCGAGGCCATCCTGGGCGCTGCCCACATGACCTGCAACAAGAACGGCATCCCCAACGATCCGCAAAAACCCATGGTCACCAGCGGTATCCGCCTGGGCACGCCGGCCATGACGACCCGCGGCTTCAAGGAAGAACAGGTGCGCGCCACCGCTCACCTGATCGCCGACGTGCTGGACAACCCGCACGACGAAGCCAACCTGGCCGCCGTGCGTGCCAAGGTAGCTGCCCTGACGGCGGCCTTCCCGGTCTACCGCGGCTAAGCACGCCAGGCGGTCTGTCCGTGCGCTGTCCGTTCTGCTCTCACACCGAAACACAGGTCTCCGAGACCCGGGAATCGGACGAGGGCGACGTCGTCCGGCGCCGGCGACGCTGCCTGTCCTGCGACAAGCGCTTCACGACCTATGAGCGGGCCGACATCGCCCTGCCCTCGGTCGTCAAGAAGGACGGGCGGCGCGCCGATTTCGACCCGGCCAAGCTGCGTGCCTCCATGCAGCTCGCTCTGCGCAAGCGGCCGGTGAGCGTCGAGCAGATTGATGCGGCGATCAACCGCATCGAGGAGAAGCTGCTCGCCAGTGGCGCCCGTGAAATCGCCTCCACACGCCTGGGAGAACTGGTTATGCGCGAACTCAAGCGCATCGACAAGGTCGCGTATGTGCGGTTTGCGTCGGTCTACCGCAGCTTTGAAGACGTCGACGAGTTCCGCCAGCTGATCCGCGAGATCTGACCCCCTCCCCTGTCCTTCGGGGAGGGAGACGCTGCGCACACGGCTTCCTAGAGTCGGCTGCCACGGCAACGCGGCAGGGAGCGGCGGATGGAGTGCAGACACGGGCCCCGGCATGCGCGCCGCGGCGTCACCTACATCGAAGCCTGCCTCGCCTTGGGCGTCAGCAGCCTGCTGTTGGCCCTAGCCCTGCCCTCGCTGGGTCAGCTGCGCCAGCAGATGCAGCTCCGCGCCCGGGCAGAACAGCTCGCTTCCGACCTGCGACTGGCCCGCGCAGAAGCCGTGCGGCTGGCCGAGCCGGTGCACTTCCGCATCAGCGGCAAAGGCAGCGAGGCCTGTTACCTGCTTCACCGCGGGCCACTCAACGGCTGCGATTGCGCGGCGGGCGCGGCGCGCTGTACACAGCCCGGCGGCGCCATCCTGAAGACCGAATGGTTGCCGCCGGGCCAGCCCGTGCGCATCACCAGCAACGCCGAGACGCTGACCTTCCAGTTCAGCCAGGGCCTGGTAACGCAGACCGGCTCGGTTGATCTTCGCCTGAGCAGCGGTGAGGCCATCCGGCAAGTCGTCGCCATCACCGGGCGCGTGCGGAGTTGTTACATCGGCCGGGCCGTCGTCAACATGCCGCGGTGTGCTTGAGTCCCTTGTTCGTGGTGGTCGCCGACCAGCGGTCAATCTCGGTCGACAAGCGGTCATTACGCGCCACTTGTTACCAAACGTCACGCTGAGAATCGAGCAATGCGCACGGATTCCCAACCGCGGCCCCAGGGCTTTACCCTCATCGAGCTGATGGTGGTGCTCGTCATCGCGGGGATCTTGGCCGCGATTGCCTATCCCGCCTACACCCAGCACATGGCCCGGTCACGCCGCGCCGATGCCATGGCCGCCCTGACCGTCGTCATGCAGGCCCAGGAACGGTATCGAAGCAATGTCAGCGCCTATGCCTCCACCTTGGCGGATCTGTCACTGCAGGACATCACCCGTGTCGCCCCCGACTACCAGGTCACGCTGGATGGCATAGGCACCACGCCGACCTTCACCAGCGGCTACAAGGTCACCGCAACGGCACTCTCAAGCGGCAAGCAGGCTGGCGACAAGGTCTGCAAGACCCTCTCGGTCACGATGACCGGGGCCATGCCGACCTACACGGCAACCGGCGACCCCAACAGCACCGGCTCGGACACCGACACGTCCAGCCTCTGCTGGCCGAGGTAACCATGCGCAGATCCTGTCGACGCCCTACCGGTCGCCCGCCACGCCGCGGCCTCACCCTTGTCGAAATCCTGGTGGGACTGGTGGTGCTGGCCGTGTTGATCGCGGTGGCCATTCCGTCGATGAGCGACCTGCTGGAGCGCCGCCGCGTCATCGCCGCCACGGACGAGATCGCCGGCGTCCTGGCCTACGCCAAGGCAGAGACCGTCGCCATCAGCACACCGCTGTGGGTGCGGTTCGATCCGGACCCCAACAACACGTTGAGCTGCACTGCGGTCGTCACGCTTTCCAGCCAGGACACCTGTCGGTGCTACTACCCCGCCGATGACATCTGCCCCAACACCGGCGCCAAGCTACTGCGGCTGTATCAGCTGCCCAGGCAGCATGTGCGCTTCAGCGCGCAGGCAAGCGCCTGGGGCGGCCCGGCGAACTACATCAGTTTCTCGCGCGACCAGATGAGCATCAGCGCGCGCAACTTCCAGGTCAATGTCGTCGGCATGCGCAAGGGCTACACGCTGCGCGTCGAAGTGAACACGGGCGGCCGGGTCAAGATCTGCTCGCCCGGCGGCAGCATCAACGGGTACGCGGTATGCACCTGAGCCTCAAGCACCCGGCACGCCGCAGCCAGCGCGGTATCGGCCTCATCGAGCTGATGGTGGGCATCACGGTCGGGCTGATCGTGGCCGCTGGCGCCGCCGTCGTGGCCACGCGGCAGATCGTCGAGCACCGGCGCCTGATGTTGGAAGTGCAGATGCAGCAGGACCTCCGGGTGGCGGCTGACCTCATCCAGCAAGACCTGCGCCGCGCCGGCTACCGGGGGCTCCCGGCCAACGGCGTCTGGGAGCCCGAGCGCAACGGCGGTGCGGTCGCTGCCAAGCCGGCACAGGCCAGCCCCTACGCCGCCATCACGCAGTCATCGGGTGGTGGCGACCTGTTCTATCGCTACGCGAAACCCGCCGCAGGCACCACGCGCATGAACACCACCAACAACCTCGCCAACAACGAGCAGTTCGGCATCAAGGTGGTGAACAAGACGCTCTACCTGCAACTGGGCCTCGTCAGCTCGCAACCCAACTGGCAACCCATCACCGACCCAGACGCCATCGAAATCACCGGATTCACCCCAACGGTCGTCACCCAGCAGATCCCTCTGGACGACCTTTGCATCTGTCCGGCTGGCGCGACCTGTGCCATGCCGACGATGACCGTCAAGCGCGTGTCAATCACGATCAATGCCGTCTCCAAGTCAGACCCCAACGTGAAGCGCACCCTGGAGCTGACCGAGCGCATCCGTGCGGACGACGTCAGCGGGACTTGCCCATGAACCGGCCGCTTCATCGACACCGCTCGCAGCAGGGCGCCGCCACCCTGGTGGTCGTGATGGTGCTGTTCCTGGTCATGGCCCTGTTGGCAGCCTATGCCAACCGCAGCCTGATGTTCGAGCAGCGCATCTCCGGCAGCTACTACCGGGCCAGCATGGCGCAGGAAATGGCGGAGGGGGGCGTCGACTGGACGGTGGCCATGCTCAACGGCCCGGCCGCCGACAACAGCTGCAGCGCCGTGGCCACGGGCGGCACGCGATTCGTTGACCGCTACCTCAAGGTCTCCGCTGCCGATCGGAGCACGTTGCCCGCAGGGGGCACACCCGTGACACCGGCTGTCGATTGCGTTCGCGATGGCACGAACCTGGTGTGCCGTTGCGCAGACCCGGATACCCGCACCGCACAACCCACCACGACCGTCGCGAACAACCTGGCCCCCAGCTTCATGGTCGCGCTCGGCGCGAACAGCACGATCCAGTACGGCAGCTTCAGCATCACGTCCATCGGCTGTACCGACGGGAGTGCCGACAGCTGCAACCAGTTCTCTGATCAGCGCAGCGCATCATTCCTGGGTGCCTCCAACCTTGACGCGGCGATTGCGTTCGTTGCCGCCGTGCCTTCTTCGCCCGCCACGCCCTTGACCGTCAAGGGTGCCCTGACCACCACCGGCGCTGGCGGCCTGGGCTTGCACAACACCGACGCAACGACCGGTGGCGGGCTCGTGGTCAGCGGTGGCGCCAGTGCCACCCTGATCGACACCCGCATGGACACCACGCCCGGCACACCGGTCGCCCAGGCGGTTCGGTTCAATGACGCCACGCTGTCGGGCATGAGCGACAAGCAGTTCTTTCAGACCTTCATGGGCATGGCCCCCAGCCGTTATCAGAACCACCCAGCCTTGCGCGACGTGACCTGTGGCGCGGGTGCTGATTGCGGCCCGGCCTTGCAGGCGGCCTACGCGTCGGGCGTGCGCATCCTGAGGGTTCCGGGTGCGCTGGCCATCAGCAGCAATGTGGCGATCGGCACGCTGAGCGATCCGCTCGTCATCGTCGCCGAGGGCGCCGTGACCCTGACCGGGCCGATGCAACTGACCGGCATGCTCGTCGCGCTCGGCGACCTCACCTGGACGAACACCGGCGGCCTGACCTCCCTCATCAACGGCATGGTGACGGTGCAAGGCAATATGCAGGCCAATGGCCGCATGGACATCGTCTACCAGCAGGAGATTGCCAACCAGTTGCGCAACCGCATCGGCAGCTACGTCCGTGTCTCCGGCGGCACCCGCGACGTCGCCATCAACTGACGGCGCCCACGTATGGCAAGACTTGCACACTCTCACCGTCGGCACCTGCAACGCGGGGTGACGCTCATCGAAGCCCTGGTGGCCTTGCTGGTGATGTCGTTCGGCATGCTGGCGCTCGTGGGGCTGATGAGCAACCTGCGGCTCGGCGCCGACATCGCCAAGCAGCGCAGTGAAGCCATGCGGATCGCTCGCGCGGCGCTGGCGGAGGTGCGCGACTATTCCGAGCTGACCCGCACCGCCAGCACGCCGGCAGGCGCGCGCGTGTTCGACGAAATCACCTCGCAGGCCGCAGCCACCTTCACGCCGACCGACTCGAACACCGCGTACACCGTCACCCGCACCGTCCAGGCCTTGCCAACGGCGGGCAACGGCGTGTCGGTGCGCGTCAACGTCAGTTGGGTCGACCGCGCGGGCAGCGCCACACCGCAATTCGTGACGCTGGACACCGTCATCGCCAAGGTCGACCCGGTGTTCCGCGCCGCGGTCGCCTTCGCACCGCAAAACGGCCGGATCGCCGACACCTCGGGACGCAATCCGGCCATCCCGGGCGACGCACTGAAGTACGACAAGCAGCTGAGCCTGTACCGCCCGAGCAGCCTGGGCAGCACGATCTGGGTGTTCAACAACCTCACCGGCGCGCTCGTCGGCCGGTGCTCGAACAGCACGGCCCTCGCGTCGCTCACGCAGTCCGACGTGAGCCAATGCACCGGCAACGCCTCGGGCCACCTGCTCCGTGGTTCGGTCCGCTTTTCCAACACCAACCCGGCCAACCCGACGCTGCCCGAAGCCACCGCGCTACGCCTGGACCTGGATTTCCAGGGTGGCAACTACCTCATGCCGCGACTCGACGCGGCCGGCCTGCCGATGCGGAACTCCGCCGGTGTGATCCTGACCGACAGCTATGCCGCCACGCCCCCCACCCCGGTCGGCGGCACGCAGCCCAACTTCGAGTGCTTCAACGACTCGCCGACCAGCTCGCCCGGCACCCAGACCGTCGTCAATTACGCCTGCGTCATCTTCCAGAGCACGGGTGCTTTCAGCTGGTCGGGCAAGGTCGTGCTGACGGGGTTCTCCACCGGCACGTCAAGCACCGACTACCGCGTGTGCCGCTACAGCGCGGATTACAACGGCAGCGGCGACATGTACACCGCCGACAAGAAGTCGCTGGACAACAGCGAGCACCCCGAGGTCTACGGCCGCGTCAACGGCCCGCTGATCGGCCAGAACTTCCTGGTGATTCGCGGCGACCGCACCTGCCCGACCGCACCGGCCGTCGACCTCGCCAACGGCATCTTTGCCGACTACTCCACCGTCCAGCTCCAGCCCTGACCTCCGGGGCCCTGCGCTGCCGCTCCTCCTAGACTAGCGGCATGACTCCGACGGACATCTCCGCCGCGCTGAGGCGCGCGCTCTCCCTGGCCGAACAGGCCATCGGCCTCACGGACCCCAACCCACGCGTCGGCTGCATCATCCTGGCGCCCGACGGCCGGGAGCTCGGCGCCGGCCATACCCAGGCAGCGGGGCAGGCGCACGCCGAGGTCATGGCGCTGCGCGACGCGGCCGCCCGCGGCCATGATGTGCGCGGTGCCACCGCCATCGTGACGCTGGAGCCCTGCTCTCATCACGGCCGAACGCCGCCCTGCTGCGATGCGCTCATCGCCGCCGGCATCCAACGCGTCGTGGCCGCCGCGCAGGACCCCAACCCCCAGGTGGCCGGCCAGGGCCTCGCACGGCTGAGGGCCGCAGGCCTCCAGGTGGAACTGGCCGACGCGGCCTGCGAAGCCGCCTCTCGCGAGCTCAACATCGGCTTCTTCTCCCGCATGCAACGCGGCCGGCCGTTCGTGCGTTTGAAATCTGCCACGTCGCTGGACGGCCGCACCGCCCTGCCCGACGGCCGCAGCCAGTGGATCACCGGCGAGGCGGCCCGCGCTGACGGCCATGCGTGGCGACGCCGCGCCGGCGCCGTCCTGACCGGCATCGGCACCGTGCTGGCCGACGACCCACGGCTGGACGTGCGGCTGGTGCCAACCGCGCGCCAGCCGCTGCGCCTCGTGCTCGACCCGCAAGGCCGCATGCCGCCGGGTGCGCGCATCCTGCAGCCGCCGGGCGACACCCGGGTCATCGGGCCGGGCCGCGCCGATTTGCCAGCGCTGATGGCTGAACTGGGCGCCCAGGGCATCAACGAACTGCACGTGGAGGCCGGCCCGACGCTGTCGGGGGCCTTCCTGGATGCCGGGCTCGTGGACGAGCTGCTGGTCTACCAGGCACCCATGCTGATCGGGCAAGGCAGGCCACTGGCCGAGCTCATGCCGCTGTCGGGCCTGGAGGCAGCCCGGCGCTGGCAGTGGGTGGAAGCCACATCCGTCGGGGCGGATCTGCGCCTGCGCCTGCGTCCAACCTAGGGTCGCCACCTACAATCCACCGCTATGCCCATCTCTCCCATCCCCGAGCTGGTCGCCGAACTGGCGGCTGGCCGCATGGTCATCCTGGTTGACGAAGAAGACCGCGAGAACGAGGGTGATCTCGTGCTTGCGGCCGATCTCGTCACCCCCGAGGCCATCAACTTCATGGCCAAGCATGGCCGCGGCCTGATCTGCCTGACCCTGCCTCGCGAACACTGCGAGCGGCTGCAGCTGCCGCCCATGACGCGCCGCAACGGCACCCAGCACGGCACCGCCTTCACCGTCTCCATCGAGGCCGCTACCGGCGTCACCACCGGCATCTCGGCCGCTGACCGCGCCCGCACCGTGCAGGCTGCCGTCGCGCCCGACGCCAAGGCCAGCGACCTCGTGCAGCCCGGCCACATCTTCCCGCTGCAAGCGCAGGACGGCGGCGTGCTGATGCGCGCGGGTCATACCGAAGCCGGCTGCGACCTGGCCCGCATGGCCGGCCTGTCGGCCACCTCCGTGATCTGCGAGATCATGAAGGACGACGGCACCATGGCCCGGTTGCCTGACCTGGAGATCTTCGCCGCCGAGCACGGCCTGAAGATCGGCACCATCGCCGACCTCATCGAATACCGCAGCCGCCACGAAAGCCTGATCACGCGCGTGGCCGAGCGCCGCCTGAACACGGCCCAGGGTGAATTCGCCTGCCAGGTCTTCACTGACCGCACCGGCGGCACGCACCTGGCCCTGAGCCATGGCGCCTGGAAGGCCGACGACGAAGTGCTGGTGCGCGTCCACGAGCCCCTCTCGGTGCTCGACCTGCTGGAAAGCGGCAATTGCGGCCACTCCTGGGGCCTGCCCGCAGCGCTCGCCGCGCTGAAGGCCAGCCCGGCGGGTGTGGCGGTGCTGCTGAACTGCGGCGAGGATGCCGCTGGGCTGCTGGGCCGGGTCAAGGCCAGCGAAACCACACCGGCGCCGCGCGGTGCCATGGACCTGCGCACCTACGGCGTTGGCGCCCAGATCCTCAAGGCGCTCGGCGTGCACCGCATGAAGCTGCTCGGCAGCCCGCGCCGCATGCCCAGCATGAATGGCTACGGGCTCGAAGTCACCGGCTTCGTGGCTTCCCCCTCCTGCTGACCTGCGAGACACGCATGCAAGATTCCGATCAAGGCCAGCCCGCCTTCGAGGGCGCTCTGGACGGCAGCGAGCTGAGCATCGCCGTCGTGCAGGCCCGTTTCAACGACGCCATCACCTCCGCGCTGGCCAGCGCCTGCCTGGCCGAGCTGTCGGTGCTGGGCGTGCCGGCCGAAGCCATCCGCCACATCACGGTGCCTGGCGCCCTCGAAGTGCCCCTGGCCCTGCAAGCGCTGGCCGAGAGCAACGACTACGACGCGCTGATCGCGCTAGGCTGCATCATCCGCGGCGAGACCTACCATTTCGAGCTGGTCGCCAACGAAAGCGGCTCGGCCGTCACCCGCATCGGGCTGGATCACGGCATCCCGATCGCCAATGCCATCCTGACCGTCGAGAACGAGACCCAGGCCTGGGCCCGGGCCGAACCCAAGGGCCGTGATGCGGCCCGTGTGGCCGTCGAGATGGCCAACCTGTTGAAAGACATCGCGTGAACGCACCCAAGACCGCATCCAAGACGGCCGGCCACCCCGCGGGCAAGAAAGCCCCCGTCAAGTCGGCTCGCCGCCGCTCCCGCGAGGCCGCCGTGCAAGGCCTCTACCAGTGGCTGCTGACCGGTGAAGACCTCGGCGCCATCGTGGCCCTGGGCCGCGAGCAGGAAGGCTATGCCAAGCTCGACGTCAAGCACTACGACGCGCTGCTGACCGGCTGCGTGGCCGAGGCGGCGGACCTGGACGCCATCCTGTCGCGTCATGTCGACCGCCAGACGACCGAGCTCTCGCCCATCGAGCACGCCGTGCTGATGATCGGCGCCTACGAGCTCAAGCACTGTCTCGACATTCCGTACAAGGTCGCCATCAACGAGGCGGTCGAGCTGGCCAAGGCCTTCGGCGGTACGGACGGCCACAAGTACGTCAATGGCGTGCTCGATCGTGCCGCCGTGGACCTGCGCCCCCTCGAGGTGACAGCCAAACGCGGATGAAACTCGCTGGCCGGCTCGATCGCATCGAGCCCTTCTACGTGATGGAACTGGCCAAGGCTGCCGCCCGTATGGCGGCGAGCCCGGCCTGCGACCCCGCCCAGGGTGGCCGGCGCATGATCCGGCTGAATGTCGGCGAGCCCGACTTCGGAGCGGCGCCTGCGGTGCGCGAAGCCGCGGCTCGCATCGCCCAGGGGCCGACGCCCTACACCGACTCCCTCGGTCTGCCGGCGCTGCGCGAAGCGATCTCGCGCTGGTACGCGCAGCGCCATGGCCTGGCCATCGCGCCCGAACGCATCGCCATCACGGCCGGCGCCTCGGCGGGTCTGCAACTCGCCTGCCTCGCCCTGTTTGAGCGCGGCGACGAGGTGCTGATGCCGGACCCCTGCTATCCATGCAACCGGCATTTCGTCAGTGCGGCCGACGCCACGCCGCGCCTGCTGCCCACGGGCCCGGCCGAACGCTTCCAGCTGGGTGCCGCCCAGGTGCGCGAGGCCTGGACGCCCGCCACGCGGGGCGTGCTGCTGGCCTCGCCCAGCAACCCGACCGGCACCTCCATCGCGCCCGAAGTCTTGGCCGACATCGCCGGCCACGTGCAAGCCCAGGACGGCGTGACCGTGGTCGACGAGATCTACCTGCCGCTGAGCTACGAGGCCCACTTCGGCCACACGGCCCTGGGCCTGCCCCATGGCCTGGGCGAGCAGATCGTCTCGGTCAACAGCTTCTCCAAGTACTTCGGCATGACCGGCTGGCGGCTCGGCTGGCTGGTGCTGCCGCCGGCCCTGGTGCCGGCCATCGAAAGGCTGGCGCAGAACTTCTACATCTGCCCGTCCACGGTGTCGCAGATGGCAGCACTCGCGGCCTTCGAGCCCGACTCGATGGCCGAGTTCGAACGACGCCGCGCGGTGCTCAAGTCCCGGCGCGACTTCATCGTCCCAGCGTTGAATGCGCTCGGACTGACCGTGCCCGTGGCACCCGATGGCGCCTTCTACGCCTGGATGGACGTCAGCCGCCACCACGCCGACAGCTGGGCCTTCGCCCATGAGCTGCTCGACAAGACCCAGATCGCGCTCACGCCGGGTCGCGACTTCGGCCTGGCCGATCCGCAGCGCTGGATGCGCCTGTCCTTCGCGTCGTCGATGGAGGACCTCGAAGAAGCCGTTGCGAGGCTCCGGCAGGTGCTGTCATGAGCCACTTCGAGTTTCCGGTGCGGGTGTATTGGGAGGACACCGATGCCGGCGGCATCGTGTTCTACGCCTTAGGGAAGCCCCCCGCAAAACACTAAATGAAGCTCGCCAGAGCTTTTTTCTTGTGGCACTATGTAGCTTATGGCAGCCCCACGTTTTTGACAAATGTCGATCAACATCTTCTGGCCTGACGAAGAGGACTTGCAGTCGCGGGGCTTCGAACGCGTGGCGCACGTTCCCTGCTTGTTCGATGGGGAGTGGAAATACCTGCGGGAACCTTCGACCTACCTCATTGAACGCGCCCTCCTCGACTGGACCCCCGGCACGAAGAACAACCTGGGCACGAACAAGATGCCCACGAAGCAGAGCCTGCAGACCTATGCAGAGTCGCTGTCCAACTTTCTAGAGTGGGCCGAATTGAGAGGCGTCGAGTGGCGAACCGCCACGTATACCGATCACCTGCTGGGCGGATACCAAAAGGAGATGACTCAAGGCAGCTGGTCAAGTTCTGGAAGGCCTCTGGCGCCGTCGACTGTTGATTCCCACGCCATCCTGACCCACCGTTTCCATCCAATCTTGACCCACCCTTGTTCGAGCCCTTCGGGCTCAGGTTGTGGGTAACTTCCTC
>NZ_NISI01000018.1 GCF_002205845.1 Roseateles puraquae
TCGGGGGGCGACTTTTTGCCTACTTTTTGGTCGCTCAAAAAGTAGGTCGCCCGCCGGGGCGAACTCCCGGCACGGTGCACCGAACACAAAGGCTCAAAGCAAAAGCCCCCCACACCAACGTCTAGGAGAACCCCATGCTCCACATGGAAAAACTGCAGAAGGTCTACCGCACTGAAATGGTCGAGACCTACGCCCTGCGCGACTTCAACCTCACCGTCAACGAAGGCGAGTTCGTCGCCGTCACCGGCCCGTCGGGTTCCGGCAAGACGACGTTCCTGACCATCGCCGGCCTGCTCGAGGCCTTCAGTGCGGGCACCTACAAGCTCGATGGCATCGACGTCAGCCGCATGGGCGACGGCGAGCGCTCGCGCATCCGCAACCAGAAGATCGGCTTCATCTTCCAGGCCTTCAACCTCATCCCGGACCTGAACGTGCTCGACAACATCGAAGTCCCGCTGCGCTACCGCGGCATGGGGGCGGTGGAGCGCCGGCGGCGGGCGGCCGACGCGCTGGCGCGGGTGGGGCTGTCGGCGCGGGCCAAGCACTACCCGGCTGAGCTGTCGGGTGGCCAGCAGCAGCGCGTGGCCATTGCGCGGGCGTTGGCGGGGGAGCCGCGCCTGCTGCTGGCCGACGAGCCCACCGGCAATCTGGACAGCGCCATGGCCCGCAGCGTGATGGAGCTGCTGGAGGAGCTGCACCGCGACGGCGCCACCATCGTGATGGTCACGCACGACCCGCAATTGGCCGCCCGCGCGCAGCGCAATGTGCATGTCATCGACGGCCAGGTGGTGGACCTGACCGCGGAGCTGGCGGCGTGAGAATCCCCGTTCATCTGCCCCTGGCGGCCCTGGCGTTGGCCCTTGCCGCAGGCGCGACGCGGGCCGAGGACCTGCTGCAGGTCTGGGCCCAGGCCCGGGCGGCGGACCCGGTGCTGCGCCAGGCGGCCGCCTTCAGTGGTGCACAGGAGGCTGCCGCCCGCGAGGCGCGTGCCGCCTTGCTGCCGCAGTGGAGCGTGCAGGCCAGCGAGCAGCGCGAGAACGGTGATGGCGGGCGCACCCGCAGCGTCACCAGCAGCCTGAGCCAGCCGCTGTTCGACCTGGCCGCGCTGCGCACCTGGGACGCCAGCCGCGCGCAGGCCTCTGCGGAGTCGGCCCGCCTGGCGGCGGCCGAGCAGGCGGCGCGGGCGCGCGTGGCCGAAGCGTATTTCGGGCTCTTGTCTGCCCAGGCGCAGCTCGCCACGGCACGCGACAACGAAGAGGCGTTTGCCCGCCAGGTCAGCGAGGCCGACACGCGCTTCAAGGCCGGCCTGTCGGCACAGGTCGAGGCTGACCAGTCGCGCGCCTACCGCGAGCTGGCGCGCGGCAACACGCTGGCAGCCGAGCTGGCCGTGGCCGATGCGCGCGAGGCGCTCGCCCAGCTGACCGGCACCGCGCCGATCCAGCTGCAGCCACTGCGTCGCGACCTGCAAGCCCAGCCCCTGCCCGACAGCGCCGACGCCTGGGCCGAGCGCGCCCTGCAAGGCAACCCGGTGCTGCGCGGCCTGGCGCTGGACGTGGAGGCCAGCGAACAGCGCATCTCCGCGGCGCGCGCGGGCCACCTTCCGACGCTCAGCATGGGTGTGGACACCACGCAGCGGCGCGGGGATGGCGTCTCGGCGATCGACGCCGGCCGCACGCCCACCTTGATTGGCCTGCGCCTGACGGTGCCGCTGTTCGCTGGTGGCGCCGTGGCCGCTGCCACCGACCGCGCCAGCTTCCAGCGCGAGGCCGCCCGTGAGCAGCTCGAAGCGGGCCGCCGGGCAGTGCTGCGCGAGGTGCGCGCGCAAGTCCTGGCCGTCGGGCAGGGCCAGGCGCAGTTGCGCGCCACGCAGGTGGCCGTGCAGGCGGCCGAGCGAGCCCTGGAGGCCACGCGCACCGGCCTGACCCTCGGCACCCGCAGTACCACCGACCTGCTCCTCGCCATCCAGACCCTGGCGAGCGCGCAGAACGCCCAGACCCAGGCCCGCCATCGCCACGTGCTGGCCTTGCTGGCCCTGCACCAGGCCGCAGGCTCCCTTGGGGATGCGGAGCTGGCTGCGGTCAACGCCTTGCTGGAGACCCGCTGATGTTCCTTCACTACCTCGAACTGGCCTGGCGCAACACACGCGCCGCCAAGGGCCTGTCGGCCTTGATGGTGCTGGCCCTGGGCCTGGGCATCGGTGCCTGCATGACGACCCTGACCGTCTATCACGTGCTGTCGGGCGACCCGATCCCGCACAAGAGCGCGCGGCTGTTCAACGTGCAGCTGGACGCGGGCGACATGGTCGGCTGGCAGGCGGGCCAGGAGCCCACCTTCGACCTCACGCGATTCGACGCCACCGCGCTGCTGCGCGACCGCAAGGCGCCACGCCAGGTCATGTCCAGCGGCTTCAACACCGCGGTCGGTCTGCCCGAGGCCAGCACCAAGCCGGTGTTTTCCAGCGTGCGCATGACCTCGGCCGACTTCTTTGCGATGTTCGATGCGCCCTGGCAGTTCGGCGGCGGCTGGAACGCCGCGGATGACGAGGCCGAAGCCCGCGTGGCCGTCATTTCCTCCGCGCTCAATGAGAAGTTGTTTGGCGGTGCCAACAGCCTGGGCCGTGAGGTCATCGTGCGCGGCCAGCCGCTGCGCATCATCGGGGTGCTCAAGCCCTGGAAGGTGCAGCCGCATTTCTGGGATCTGACCCTCGGCAGCTATACCGAGACGGAGGACTTCTACCTGCCGTTCTCCACCGCGATGGCTCTGAAGATGGGCCACTGGGGCAACATGGACTGCTGGGGCAAGGGCGCCAACGGGGGCAGCTCGCTGGACCTGAACGCGAGTTGCTCCTGGATCCAGTACTGGGTCGAGCTCGACAAGCCCGAGGACGCCGCGGCCTACCGCGACTATCTCGTCGCCTACTCCGAAGCCCAACGCAAGGCGGGGCGGTTCGAGCGGCCGACCAATGTGCGCCTGCGCCCTGTGATGGACTGGCTGGGCGCCCAGAAAGTGCTGCCGGCCGATGTGCGCCTGCAGACCTGGCTGGCCTTCGGCTTCCTGGCGGTCTGCGTGGTCAACATGGTCGGGCTGCTGCTGGCCAAGACGCTGCGCCGCAGTGGCGAGATCGGCGTGCGCCGGGCGCTGGGGGCCACGCGCGGCGACATCTTCCGGCAGTTCCTGGTCGAGGCCGGGTTGCTGGGCATGGCCGGTGCTTTGCTCGGCCTGGTGCTGGCCCAGGGCGGCCTGTGGCTGGTGCGCCAGAGCCCCAACGACTACGCCAAGCTGGCCGAGCTGGATGCCTCCATGCTGGCCCTGACCCTGGGCCTGGCCCTGCTGGCCAGCCTGATCGCCGGCCTGCTGCCGGCCTGGCGCGCGGCCCTGGTCACGCCGGCCGTCCAACTGAAGGTGCAGTGATGAAAGACTTCATGCCCATCCTGTCCACGCTGCGGCGCCATCGCATCGCGGCCGGCCTCATCGTGCTGGAGGTGGCGCTGACCTGCGCCATCGTCACCAACGCGCTGCATCTGATCCAGACGCGCGTCGACGCGCTGAAGACCGACAGCGGCCTGGCCGAGGCCGAGATCGCCGTGCTCAACCTGCGCGGTGCCAAGCCGGTGCCGCCCGAGCGCAATGCCGCCATCGCCGCCGAGGATGCCCAGCGGCTGCGCGCACTGCCCGGCGTGAAGGCCGCCACCGTGACGAGCCAGATCGTCTACGGCAACAACAGCAACAACAGCGGCGTGTCGCTCGAGCCCGATTACAAGGGCACGCGGGTCACCGCGGCGCAGTACGCCGCCGACGAGCAGATGATCCCGGCCTTTGGCCTGAAGCTCATCGAAGGCCGCAACTTCACGCCCGACGAAGTGCTGGACGGCTTCAAGGCCTTCAGCGTGCCGGACCCCGTCATCGGCCAGGTCATCATCAACAAGGTGATGGCCGACAAGTTCTTCCCCGGCCGTTCGGCGCTCGGGCAGCGGGTCTACATCTTCGGCCGCTCGCCCTCGACCATCATCGGCGTGGTGGAGACGCTCACCCATACCCAGCTGATGCGCGCCCGCGGCGGCGACGGCAGCGGCGCGGCCATCATCCTGCCGCTGCACGGACCCGGGGCCTATGTGCTCCGGGCTGATCCGGCGCAACTGGATGCGGTCATCAAGGCGGCCACGGCCGTGCTCGAGTCGGGTGACGAGGCGCGGGTGGTCACCCAGGGCCGGCGCCTGACCGAGATGCGCAGCGACTTCTACGCCCAGGACCGCGCCATGGCCTGGCTGATGGGCGGCGTCTGCGTGTGCCTGCTGCTGGTCACGGCCATGGGCATCGTCGGGCTGGCCAGCTTCTGGGTTCAGCAGCGCACCCGCATGATCGGCACGCGCCGCGCGCTGGGCGCCACCGAACAGCAGATCCTGCGCTACTTCCAGCTCGAGAATCTGCTGCTGACGAGTACCGGCGTGCTCATCGGCCTCGTGGGCGCCTGGGGCCTGAGCCAGCTGCTGATGCAGCACTACGAGTTGCCCCGTCTGCCGTGGGTGTATCTGCCCGCCGGCGCGCTGGCGTTGTGGCTGCTGGGCCAGGTCGCGGTCTGGGTGCCGGCCCGACGCGCCGCCCGGCTCTCGCCGGTCGCAGCGCTCAGGAGCTGAGGCTGCGCAGCTGCTGGGTCCAGTCGGCCCAGTGGCGCTTGACCTTGTCGCGCTGCTGAGGGCTCAGCCCGTTGAGCAGCTTGAGCACGCTCGCCATCCCTTCGTCGCGCAGCGCCTGCTCGGCGGGCAGCGGCTGGGCGAGCTTCATCAGCTCGGCAGTGCCGCTGCTGAAATCCTGGCGCGACCAGGCACGCAGCGCCTCCAGCGTGCGGGCTTCGCGGGTGGACCGTGCTTGCGACAGCGAAGCCACGTCGAAGTGCCAGCCTTCGGCCTCGGCGCGCGCCTGGCGGCGGGTGCTGCGGTCCAGGTCGCCCAGCCAGCGTTCGAGCGTCGTCACATAGCGCTTGGCGCGCTCGTCCTGGCCATCGCGGCCGGTGTTGCGCTCGCGCCATTCGGCGTGCTTTTCTTCCATCTTCTTCTGCAAATGCGCCCATTGCTGGGGCCGCAGGTCGGCCAGCACGGGGGCGGCCAGCGGCGCGGCATGCTGCAGGCAACGCTCCAGGCTGGCGCGGCCGGCGCGTTCCAGGGCCAGCAGGTCCTCGGCGGTGACCGTGCCGTGGTCCAGCATGGCGCCGGCCTGGCGCAACAGCGCCACCCACTGGGGCAACTCCTCGCGCCGGTGCCAGGCCTGCCAGGCGCGCAGCTGCTCCTTCATGCGCGCCTGTTGGGCACTGTCGAGGTCAAGGTAGCTGTCGATCCACCAGCCGCCCAGGAAAGGCAACTGGTTGTAGGCCAGCGTCAGGCTGGAGCAGCCCGCCAGGCCCAGGGCCAAGGCCAGGGCGAGCAGGGTGGCGAGGCGCTTGAACAGCTGCATGGCGGGATGGTGGCGGCATGGCACGGCCTTGTCATGTGCGAGGGCATTCCATCCGCTTGTAGGGCGGGGCGCCATGGCCGCGGATGCCGCCCAAGGCCCGCCGCGGCCCGGGGCCGGCCTGGGCCGGTTATCGTTGCAGCCTCCATCACTCCCTGGACTTCGTCCGCGCCCGCCGTGCCCCAGAAGGAGCTTCCCCACACCTTCAAGCTGGTGACGATCTGGCTCGTCGTGACGGTGGTGATCTTTCTGGGCATCAAGGCCTGGGAGCGGCACCGCGAAGCGTCGCGCTTTCAGCTGGCCGGGCAGACCATCGTGCTGGCCCGCTCGCCGGACGGGCATTTCCACTGGCCGGGGCGGGTCGGGAACATCGAGGTCGACTTCCTCGTGGATACCGGTGCCACGGTCACCGCGCTGCCGCAGGCGCTGGCTGAGCGTGCCGGGCTCACGCCGCTGGCCGCGGTCAGCACGCAGACGGCCGCCGGTGCCACCCGTGGCTTCGTGGCGCGGGCCGACATCGCGCTCGACGGCGGCGTGCGGGCCGACCGGCTGGCCGTCACGGTGCTGCCGGACCTGGCCGCGCCGCTGCTGGGCATGGACGTGCTGGGCCGGCTGCACTTCTCGCAGAAGCCCGGCGAGCTGCGTATCGACCCGTCATGAACCTGCGCCCCCTCACCCGATGCCTGCTGCTCTGGGCCGCCTGCCTCGGCAGCGCCCACGCCGCCTGCCCGCCGCCCGTGGCCCAGCCCAGCCCCGAGCAGGTGGCGACCTGGACGGCGCGGGCGCCGGACCGCGGCCTGCTGTGGCGCATCAGCAAGGGTGGTCACAGCAGCTACCTGTTCGGCAGCCTGCACATGGGCCGGGCCGACTGGGCCTACCCGGGCCCGGCCTTGCGGGCGGCCTGGGCCGCGACCGAAGTGCTGGCCGTGGAGCTGGACCCGGCCGACGTCGGCCCCGCGTTGGCCGCCCTGCCTCAGGAGGCTCCGCTGCCGGCGCCGCTGGCCCGGCAACTGCAGGCGCAGTGGGCGGCAGCCTGTCTGCCGGCGGCGGCCTTGCAGTCGCTGCCGGCCGTGCTGCAGCTGAGCACGCTCTCGCTGACCGAAGCCCGGCGCGACGGCTTCGATGCCGCGTTCGGCCAGGACCTGATGCTGATGGCCTGGGCGCGCGCCGAGGGCCGGCCGGTGCAGTCGCTGGAGACCGTGCAGGAGCAGCTGGACGCGCTCTCGCCGCCGCCTGGCGAGTTGGCCACCGTGGTGGCCAGCGGCCTGCAGCAGCTGCGCCGCGGGCAGGTCCGGGCGCCGATGCGCAAGCTGGCCGAGGTGTGGTCGCGTGGCGACCTGAAGACGCTGGCCGATTACCCGCGCTGGTGCGGCTGTGCCGACACGCCGGCCGAGCGGGCCTGGATGACGCGGGTCAACGATGGCCGCAACGGGCCGCTGGCCGCCCGCATCAGCGCGCTGCACGGCGCGGGGCAACGCCTGCTGGTGGCGGTGGGCGCCCTGCACATGACGGGCCCGCAGGCCTTGCCGCGCCTGCTGGCGGCCGAGGGTTTTACCGTCGAAGCCCTGCTGCCCAGCCAGTAGGATGCGGGGGTCGGGGCAAGCCCTGACCATGAAGGGGAGACCATGAGCGACAACAGCTTCACCAAGTTCGTGCCCGGCTTCGAGTTCCTGCAGGGCCTCGTCAAGAACGCGGGCTCGGCGCTGCCGGGCATCGGCCAGTGGGTCGCCCCCACGCTCAACCCCGAGGAGCTGGCCAAACGCATCGAGGAGCTGCGCACGGTGCAGTTCTGGCTGGAGCAGAACGCCCGCATGCTCGGCGCCACCATCCAGGCGCTGGAGGTGCAGCGCATGACGCTGTCGACCCTCAAGTCCATGAATGTGCCGCTGACCGACCTGCGCGACAGCCTGAAGCTGCCCACCGGCATGGACGCGCCCGCCTGGCCGAGCATCCCGCCGGAGATCGTGGCCGCCGCTGCGCCTGCCGCCCAGGCCGCCGCCAAGACCGCGGTGAAGACGGCCGCCAAGACCGCCCGCGCGGCAGGCAAGACGGCCGGTGATGCCGCCAAGGCCGCGGGCCTGCCGATGGGCGCGGTCGACCCCACGCAATGGTGGACTGCGCTGACCCAGCAGTTCACCCAGCTGGCCACCACGGCCATGAAAGACAGCGCCACCGATGCCGCGCGCAACCTGGCGGGCAATCTGGTCAAGCAGTCCTTCGATGCCGCCAGCGACACCCTGCGCAAGGCGGCCACCGTGCCGGGCGCCGTGGTGGGCAGCGTGGCCAAGGGCCTGGCCGCCGGCGCGCCCAAGGCCCCGGCCAAGCCCGCAGCCAAAGCCGCTGCGCGGCCCGCCGCCAAGCGCAGCACGACAACCCGCCGCAAGGCCTGAAAGCGTCCACCCGCACTGGACAGGCGTGATGAAGCGCCGCCCCCTGATGCTGATGCTGGTCAGCGCGCCCATGTGGGCGCGGGCCGGCGCGCCGCTGGTGTTCCCGATGCACGAGCCGGGACGCGAGTCGCATTGGCGTTACCTGCTGGCGGTGCTGAAGCTCGCCGCCGAACGGGCAGACACCGATCACGAGTTCCTGGAGTCGCAGGAGCCGATGACGCAGGCGCGGGTGATCCGCGAGCTGTCGGGGCGGACCGGGCGGCTCGACCTGGCCTGGACCATGACCAGCATCGAACGCGAGCAGCAGATGATCCCCATTCGCGTGCCGGTGGACCGCGGCCTGATCGGCTGCCGCATCGCGCTCGTGCGCCGGGAGCATGTGGGCCGCTGGGCCGAGCTGCGCACGCCGGAGCAGCTCAAGCGCTTCACCGCAGGGCAGGGCGCGGACTGGCCCGACACCGACATCCTGCGCGACAACGGGTTGCCGGTGCAGACGGCCAGCCGCTACGAGGTGCTGTTCGACATGCTGCGCCGCGGCCGGGTCGACTACTTCCCGCGCGCGGTGTTCGAGATCGACGACGAAGCCGCTGGCGGGCTGGCGCAGGACTTGATCATTGAACCCCATGTGTTGATCCGCTACCCGGCAGCGTCCTACCTGTTCGTGCGCCCCGACCGGCCGCAGCTCGCGGCGGACCTCGAACGCGGCATGGAGGCCGCCGTGGCTGATGGCAGCCTGCAGCGCCTGTTCCAGCGCTACTTCGGCGACCTGATCACCCGGCACCGCCTCAGCCAGCGGGCCACGATCCCTTTGCGCAACCCGCTGCTGCCGCCGGCCACGCCGCTGCAGCGCCCGGCGTACTGGCTGGTGTTCTGATCCCCCCGTGTCAGCGGCGCGTGGGCTGGCCGGGCTAAAGTCGCCGGCCATCGGGGCCCGGTGTGGTGTCCCTGACCTGAACCGGCCGCGATGAACACCCCTCACCGAGATCCCGCCATCGAGACTGCCGTCGACCGTGCGGCGCGACTGCAGCAGCTGGTGGCCGCGCTGGCGCCGGTGCTGCCCGCCCATGCGCTGCTCTACCAACCCGAGCAGACGACGCCCTACGAATGCGACGGCCTGACGGCCTACCGGCAGCGCCCCCTGGCCGTGGCCCTGCCCGAGACCGAGGCCCAGGTGGCCGGCGTGCTCAAGGCCTGCCACCGCCTGGGCGTGCCGGTGGTGGCGCGCGGCGCGGGCACCGGGCTGTCGGGCGGCGCGATGCCGCATGAGGCCGGGCTCACGCTGGCGCTGGCCCGCTTCAACCAGATCGTGGCCATCGACCCGCTGGCCCGCACGGCTCGCGTGCAGTGCGGCGTGCGCAACCTGGCGATCAGCGAGGCGGCAGCGGCGCATGGCCTGTACTACGCGCCCGACCCCAGCAGCCAGATCGCCTGCAGCATCGGCGGCAACATCGCCGAGAACTCCGGCGGCGTGCACTGCCTGAAGTACGGCCTCACGCTGCACAACGTGCTGCGGGTGCGCGGCTACACGGTCGAGGGCGAGCCGGTGGAGTTCGGCAGCGAGGCGCTGGATGCCGCGGGCCTGGACCTGCTGGCCCTGGTGGTGGGCAGCGAGGGCATGCTGGCGGTGGTCACCGAGGTCACCGTCAAGCTCGTGCCCAAGCCGCAGCTGGCGCGCTGCGTGATGGCCAGCTTCGACGACGTGCGCAAGGCCGGCGACGCGGTCGCAGCCATCATCGCGGCCGGCATCATCCCGGCGGGCCTGGAGATGATGGACAAGCCGATGACCGCCGCGGTGGAGGACTTCGTGCACGCCGGCTACGACCTCGACGCCGAAGCCATCCTGCTGTGCGAGAGCGACGGCACGCCGGAAGAGGTCGCCGAGGAGATCGCCCGCATGGAGGCGGTGCTGCAGGCCAGCGGCGCGACCCGCTGCCAGGTCAGCGTCGACGAAGCCCAGCGCCTGAAGTTCTGGAGCGGCCGCAAGAACGCGTTCCCGGCGAGCGGTCGCATCAGCCCCGACTACATGTGCATGGACTCCACCATCCCGCGCAAGCACCTCGCCACCATCCTGCTCGACATCCAGCAGATGGAAAAGAAGTACGGCCTGCGCTGCGCCAACGTGTTCCATGCCGGCGACGGCAACCTGCATCCGCTGATCCTGTTCGATGCCAATGACCCCGACGAGCTGCACCGCTGCGAGCTGTTCGGGGCCGAGATCCTGGAGCGCAGCGTGGCCCTGGGCGGTACCGTGACGGGCGAGCATGGCGTGGGCGTTGAAAAGCTCAACTCCATGTGCGTGCAGTTCAGCCCGGCAGAGCGCGAGCAGATGCTCGCCCTGAAGGCCGCCTTCGACCCCGCCGGCACCCTCAACCCCGGCAAGCAGATCCCGACGCTCAACCGCTGTGCCGAGTACGGCCGCATGCATGTGAAGCGCGGCCTGCTGGCCTTTCCCGAGCTGGAGCGGTTTTGAACCTGGCCGACCTGCAATCCCGCATCCAGGACGCCGGTCGTGCCGGCATGCCGCTGCGCATCACCGGCCACGGCAGCAAGGACTTCTACGGTGGCCCGCTGCAGGGCGAGACGCTGTCCACGCTGGCGCTCGCTGGCGTGACGGCCTACGAACCGTCGGAGCTCTACATCAGCGTCCTGGCCGGCACGCCGCTGATGCAGGTGGAGAACCTGCTGGCCCAGCAGCGCCAGCGCCTGGCCTTCCAGCCGCCCCGTTTCGTGGGCGCGGGCGACGGCCGGGGCACGGTGGGCGGCATGGTGGCCGCAGGGCTGTCGGGCCCGACGCGCGCGGCGCTGGGCTCGGTGCGCGACCATGTGCTGGGCGCCGTGCTGATCAATGGCCAGGGCGAGCTGCTGAGCTTCGGCGGCACCGTGATGAAGAACGTCGCGGGCTTTGACGTCAGCCGTGTGCTGGCCGGCTCGATGGGGCAGCTGGGCCTGATCACCGAGGTGACGCTGAAGGTGTTGCCGTGGCCGGCCGCATCGGCCACGCTGCGCTTCGAGTTCGACCAGCCCGCGGCCCTCAAGGCCATCAACACCTGGGGCGGCCAGCCCCTGCCCATCGAAGCCAGCGCCTGGTGGGACGGCGCCCTGCTGCTGCGCCTGGCCGGTGCCGACGCGGCGGTGGGCGCGGCCTGCCGCAAGCTCGGGGGCGACGTGATTCCGGCCGAGCTCGCCGAGCCCTTCTGGACCGGCCTGCGCGACCAGACCGACGAGTTCTTCGTCGGCGCCGAGCGCGCGGTGGCCGGCGGCGCGCGTCTGTGGCGGCTGTCGCTGCCCAGCACGGCGCCTGAGCTCAAGCTGCACGGCGAGCAGCTCATCGAATGGGGCGGCGCGCAGCGCTGGGTGGTCACGCCCATGGAGCCGCTTGCCGTGCGCGAGGCCGCGGCCAGCGTGGGCGGCCACGCCACGCTCTTCCGCGCGCTGGACAAGTCCGCGGGCGCCTTTGCACCGCTGTCCGCTCCGCTGGCGGCCATTCATCGCCGGCTCAAGGCCAGCTTCGACCCGCACGGCGTCTTCAACCCGGGGCGCCTGTATGCAGACCTCTGACAACGTCGCCCGCGTCATGCCCCGCTACTACGCCCAGCGGGCCGCAGAGTACGAGCGCGTGTTCGACAAGCCTCACCGCCAGCCCGACATCGCCGCCCTCAAGGCCTGGCTGCGAGCGCAGTTCGCCGGCCGCCGCGTGCTGGAAGTGGCCACGGGCACGGGCTTCTGGCTGCCCGAGGCCACGGCTGAGGCCACGGCCTGGCTGGGCACGGACATCAACCCCGAGGTGCTTGCCCTCGCGCGTGAGAAGGCGCTGGACTTCGACCGCGTCAGCTTCCAGATCGCGGATGCCTATGCCTTGCCCGCCAGCCTCGCCGCATGCCGCTTCGATGCCGCGTTTGCGGGGCTGTGGTTCTCGCATGTGCCCGTGTCGCGCCGTGCGGCCTGGCTGGCCCAGCTGCAGGCCTGCCTCGCGCCGGGCGCGCGCGTCGTGCTGATCGACAACCGCTATGTCGCCGGTGACAGCACGCCCATCGTGCGTGTTGATGACGAAGGCAACGGCTTCCAGCAGCGGCAGTTGTCCGACGGCAGCACGCACGAGGTGCTGAAGAACTTCCCGACCGCTGCCGAATTCGAGGCCCTGCTGCCTGGGCGGCGCTTCGAGTTCCGCGAACTCGACTACTTCTGGACCCTGGTCTTCGAGGCCTGACGCCTGCGCATGCAAACGACCCTCGCTCCTGAATTCACCGGCACCCGCGATGGCACCGAGGCCGAGGCCATCCTGCGCCGCTGCGTGCACTGCGGCTTCTGCACTGCCACCTGCCCGACTTACCAGCTGCTGGGCGATGAACTCGACGGCCCGCGTGGCCGCATCTACCTCATCAAGCAGGTGCTCGAAGGCGCCACACCCACTCGCGAGACGCAAGTCCACCTGGACCGCTGCCTGACCTGCCGCAATTGCGAGACCACCTGCCCGTCAGGCGTCGAGTACGGCCGGCTCGTGGACATCGGCCGCCGTGTGGTGGACGCCAAGGTCGAGCGCCCGTCAGGCGAGCGGCGCGTGCGGTGGCTGCTGAAGGAGGGCCTGACCTCGCCGCTCTTCAAGCCCGCGATGAAGCTGGGCCAGGCGCTGCGCCCGTTGGTGCCCGCGTCGCTCAAGGACAAGGTACCCGCCAAGGCGCCACCCACCGCCCACGACTGGCCCACCCGGCAGCTCAACCGCAAGGTGGCCCTGCTGCTCGGCTGCGTGCAGCCGGCCATGGCGCCCAACATCAACAGCGCGACGGCCCGCGTGCTGGACGCCGCCGGCATCCAGACCGTCGTGGCCGATGGCGCCGGCTGCTGTGGGGCCATCCGCGAGCACCTGGGTGACCATGAGGCGGCACTGAATGACATGCGCCGCAACATCGACGCCTGGTGGCCGCTGGTGTCGGGCCACGGCGAGCGTGTCGAGGCGCTGGTGATGAATGCCTCGGGCTGCGGCGTCATCGTCAAGGACTATGCGCATCTGCTCAGCGCAGACCCGGCCTATGCCGACAAGGCCGCGCGCATCAGCGAGGTCACGCGTGACCTGAGCGAGCTGCTGCCCAGCCTTGTCCCCGCACTCAAGTCACGCCTGAAGGCCAAGCCCGGCAGCCTGGCCTACCACCCGCCGTGCACGTTGCAGCACGGCCAGCAGCTGCGCGGCGGCGTGGAGGCGTCGTTGCGCGAGCTGGGCTTCACCATCGGCTGCGCACCGAACGACAGCCACCTGTGCTGCGGCTCGGCCGGCACCTACTCGGTGCTGCAGCCCGAGCTGTCCAAGCAATTGCGCGACCGCAAGCTGGCGGCACTGGCGCCACTGCAGGCCGAGCAGATCGTGTCCGCCAACATCGGTTGCATCCAGCACCTGCAAAGCGGCACGGCGCAGCCGGTGCGGCATTGGGTGGAGGTGCTGGACGACGCCTTGCGTGGGGTGAGCGGCGGCTGAGCCGCTCAGGTCTTGAACGCCGACACCAGCCGCACCAGTTCCTCGGCCTGGCTCTTCAGGCTCTCGGCGGCGGCGGCGCTTTCTTCGACGAGGGCGGCGTTCTGCTGGGTGGCTTGGTCCATCTGCGTGATGGCCTGGCCGACCTGGCTCACGCCGGTGCTCTGCTCGCGGCTCGCGGCGCTGATCTCGCGCACGATCAGCGCCACGCGGCCGATGGCCTCGACCACCTGGTCCATGGTCTGACCGGCCTGGTTGACCAGGGCCGAGCCTTGCTCCACCCGCTCGACGCTGTCGCCGATCAGGGCCTTGATCTCCTTGGCGGCTTCGGCGCTGCGCTGCGCGAGCATGCGCACTTCGCTGGCCACGACGGCAAAGCCGCGGCCCTGCTCGCCAGCGCGGGCGGCCTCGACGGCTGCATTCAGCGCCAGGATGTTGGTCTGGAAGGCGATGGCGTCGATGGTGCCGATGATGTCGGCGATCTTGCGCGAGCTCTCCTCGATGCCCTTCATGCGCTGCACCGCCTCGCTGACCACCGCGCCGCCCTGTCGGGCGACTTCGCTGGCGGTGTGGGCGAGCTGGTCGGCTTCACCGGCGTTGTCGGCATTGAGCTTGACGGTCGCAGACAGCTCCTCCATCGACGCCGCCGTCTGTTGGATGGCGCTGGCTTGCTGCTCGGTGCGTGAGGACAGGTCGTTGCTGCCCATCGAGATCTCGGAACTGGCGGTGGCCACGCCATTGGCGTTGTCGCGCACCGAGCCCACCAGGTGGCGCAGCGAGTGCTGCATCTGCGACAGCGCGTGGGTCAGTTGGGCCGTTTCGTCTTGGCCGGAGGAGCGGATCTCGCGCGACAGGTCACCCTGGCCGACTTCCTCAGCGGCATGGATGGCCTCGCGCAGCGGCGCCACGACCGAACGCGTGATCAGCCAGGCTGCGGCCACGCCGAGGCTGAGGCAGGCGATGGCGATGACCAGCATCTGCATCTGCGTGCGACGCGCCTCGTCCATGAACTGCTGGGTCTCGTTGCGCACGCGCTCGCCCTGGAAATCGGCCATGCGGCTGATGGCGGCGACATAGGTTTCGGAGGCCGGCCGCATCTTGCCTTCCAGCGTCTGCAGTGCGGCCTCGGCCTCGCCCGCCTTGAGCTGCGCGAACACCTGGTTGCGGATGTCGATGTAGGCCTTGCGGGAGGCGGCAATGTCGTCGAGCAGGGCCTTGCCCTTGTCGCTGTCGACGGACTTCGTCAGGCTTTCCTGCAACTCGTTGATCTTGGCGCTGGTGGCCTTGATGAGTGGCGAGAAGAACTCGGCCACCGGGCCGGACCCGCCCGCGCGCGCCACGGCGTCCGTCCGTGTGACGTTCAGCTGGGTCTGGGTGCGCCAGTCCTGGGCAAGGTCCTGGCGGCGTTGGAGTTCCACCAGGGTGTCGATGCGCGGGCCGACCGTGCCGATCTGGCGGTAGCTCAGCCCCAGCGCCAGGGCCAGCAGCAGCAGCACCAGCCCGAAGCCGAGGCCCAGCCGGGTGCCGATCCTGAGTGATTGCATCTTCATCGCGTGTCTCCTAATCGAATGCCAACGCCGCGTGCTTCCATGAAGACCCGGCTGGTGTTCTCGGTGACTGACTCTAGCGAGGCTTGCTAAACGATGCAATCATGCATAAATGATAAAAACGATAATTGAGAACAACTTGGCAGCCGAGTGGTGACGCTGAGTCCTGGCTTCGGCATGGCCATGAAAAAGCCCCCGAGGGCCGCGAGGCGTCGGGGGCTGGGCGTGGGGCCGGGGCTGCGTTACAGGCCGGGTGCCTTGCGCAGGGCTGCCGCCTTGTCGGTGCGCTCCCACGTGAACTCGGGCTCTTCGCGGCCGAAGTGGCCGTAGGCGGCGGTCTTGGAGTAGATCGGGCGCAGCAGGTCGAGCATCTGGATGATGCCCTTGGGGCGCAGGTCGAAGTGCTCGTTCACCAGCTTGGCGATCTGATCGTCGGGGATGACGCCGGTGCCTTCGGTGTAGACGGTCACGTTCATCGGCTTGGCCACGCCGATGGCGTAGGCCACCTGCACCTGGCACTGGCGCGCCAGGCCTGCAGCCACCACGTTCTTGGCCACATAACGGGCCGCGTAGGCGGCGCTGCGGTCGACCTTGGACGGGTCCTTGCCGCTGAAGGCGCCACCGCCGTGCGGGCAGGCGCCGCCGTAGGTGTCGACGATGATCTTGCGGCCGGTCAGGCCGCAGTCACCCTGCGGGCCGCCGATGACGAAGCGGCCGGTCGGGTTGATCAGGTACTTGGTGTCGGCCGTCAGCCATTCCTTGGGCAGCACCGGCTTGATGATTTCCTCGCGCACCGCCTCGTAGAAGGCATCGGTCATGCGGTTGCCGAGCGAATACTCCGGCGCGTGCTGGGTGGAGAGCACGATGGTGTCGATGCTGTGCGGCTTGCCATCCACGTAGCGCATCGTGACCTGGCTCTTGGCGTCGGGGCGCAGGAAGGGCAGGCGGCCATCCTTGCGCAGCTGGGCCTGGCGCTCGACCAGCCGGTGCGCGTAGTAGATGGGCGCGGGCATCAGCTCGGGCGTCTCGTCGCAGGCGTAGCCGAACATCAGGCCCTGGTCGCCGGCACCGGTGTTGAGGTGGTCGTCGGAGGCGTGGTCGACGCCCTGGGCGATGTCGTTGCTCTGCTTGTCGTAGGCCACCAGCACCGCGCAGCCCTTGTAGTCGATGCCGTACTCGGTGTTGTCGTAGCCGATGCGCTTGATGGTGTCGCGCGCGACCTGGATGTAGTCGACGTGGGCGTTGGTGGTGATCTCGCCGGCCAGCACCACGAGGCCCGTGTTGCACAGGGTCTCGGCGGCCACGCGGGAGCGCGGGTCCTGCTCGAAGATCGCGTCCAGGATGGCGTCGGAAATCTGGTCGGCCACCTTGTCGGGGTGTCCTTCCGAGACGGATTCAGACGTGAAGAGGAAATCGTTCGCCACTTTTAAACTCCGGTTGATGTGTTGGACGGCGTCGCCGTGGCTCCAGGAGGTGCGGCGAACGCTTTAGCGGGATTTGTGAATCGCCCCGCAAGTAGTTCAGTAACTCGGCGATTCGCGCAGTATAAGAAACATGACCCAGCTCTTTCGCTTGTTTTCACGGCTGCCGCTGGCGCTTTTGCACGCATTGGGCGCCGTTCTGGGCTGGGTGGTGTATGCGGCCTCGCCAACCTACCGACGGCGCTTTCAGGCCAACGTGGCGCAGGCCAGCATTCCCTGGCACGAGGCCCGGCCCGCGATCGCCGCGGCGGGTCGCATGACGGCGGAGCTGCCGTGGCTGTGGGTCGGGCAGCGCGGCAAGCCGCTGGGCCCGGCCTTGCAGTGGGATGGCGGCGAGCTCATCGAGCAGGCCCTGGCCCACAAGCGCGGGCTGGTGCTGCTCACGCCGCATCTGGGTTGCTTCGAAATCTGTGCCCAGGCCATCGCCGAGCGATTCACCACGCCTGAAGCGCCCATCACGGTGCTCTACCGGCCCGCGCGCCAGGCCGCGCTGCGGGAGGTGATGGCCGGCTCGCGCGAGCGCCCCGGCCTGGCCACGGCGCCCGCCTCGCTGGCTGGCGTGCGGCAGATGATCCGCGCCCTGCGCCGCGGCGAGGTGATCGGCCTGCTGCCGGATCAGGTCCCGCCTGACGGCCTGGGCGTGTGGGCCCCGTTCTTCGGTCGACCGGCCTACACCATGACCCTGGCGGCGCGCCTGGTGCAGCAGACGGGCG
This sequence comes from Roseateles puraquae, assembly GCF_002205845.1. Classification (GTDB taxonomy): domain Bacteria; phylum Pseudomonadota; class Gammaproteobacteria; order Burkholderiales; family Burkholderiaceae_C; genus Pelomonas; species Pelomonas puraquae. The sequence continues at coordinate 17,041 of NZ_NISI01000018.1, forward strand.
CGGCGCTGCTGCTGATCTGGGGTGAGCGCCGGCCCGGTGGCGAGGGTTTCATCGTGCATGTGCTGCCAGCGCCGGATATCCCGGCCGATGCGCCCGCCGAGGCGGCCGCCACCGCGGTCAATGCCGCCATGGAAAGCCTGATTCGCCGCGCACCCGGGCAATATCTCTGGGGTTATCACCGCTACAAGCAACCGCGCGGGCTCGACATCGGTGCGGCGCCCGATAATCCCGCATGATGAACATGCCCCCACGCTCCATGCGCTCGATGCCCCCCGAGAGCGCGCGTCAGTTCGTTCGGACAGCCGGGCAAGACTGACGATGAAACTGCGCTTCACCAAGATGCACGGCGCCGGCAACGATTTCGTTGTCATCGACGCCACGCGCGAGCCGTTTGCGCTGACGCCAGCCCAGATGCGCCTGCTGGGTGACCGCCGCTTCGGCGTGGGCTGCGACCAGATCCTGGTGATCGAGCCCGGCACCGATGCCGGCGCCGACTTCCGCTACCGGATCTTCAACAACACGGGCGACGAGGTGGAGCACTGCGGCAATGGCGCGCGCTGCTTCGTGCGCTACGTGGCCGACGCCGGCCTGTCCGACAAGCGCGAGATCCAGGTCGACACCATGAACCGCCGCCTGCTGCTGAAGCTGCAGGACGACGGGCGAGTGACGGTCAACATGGGCGCCCCGGTGTTTGACCACGCCGCCTTGCCCTTTGATGCCGGCCAACTGCAGCCGCGACACCTGAACGGCTTCGAGCTGTGGCCGGTGGAAGGCGTGGAGCTGGCCGTGCTGTCGATGGGCAACCCGCATGCGGTGCAGCGCGTGGACGATGTCGAGACTGCACCGGTGCTCACGCTCGGCCCGCGCATTGAGCAGCACGCGCGCTTCCCGCGGCGGGTCAATGCCGGCTTCATGCAGATCCTGGCGCGCGACCGTATCGCCTTGCGCGTGTACGAGCGTGATGCCGGCGAGACGCTGGCCTGCGGCACCGGTGCCTGTGCGGCCGTGGTGGCAGGCATCCGCCTCGGCTGGCTGGATGCGGCCGTGGAGGTGCAGACCCGTGGCGGCCTGTTGCGCATCGAATGGGCGGGTGGCGAGAACCCGGTGCTGATGACCGGCCCCGCAGTGAAAGTTTTTGACGGAGAGATCGAGCTGTGAGTTCCAACCCGGCCGCGGATGCGGTGCAAGGCATCACCGAAACCGACATCGCCAACTACCTGGCGGCCACGCCCGGTTTCTTCGAGCGCCACGCCGCGCTGCTGGCGACCGTGCAATTGCAGCATCCGCATGGCGCCCGCGCCGTGTCGCTGCAGGAGCGCCAGGCGGAAATGTTGCGCGACAAGATCAAGGGCCTGGAGCTGCGCATCATCGACATGATCCGCAACGGCCAGGACAACGTCGCCATCGCCGACCGCCTGCACCGCTGGACCCTGGCCGTCATGCGCGCTGCGGGCGCGCCGGCTGAACTGCCGGAGGTGCTGCTGCGCGAGTTGCGCCATCAATTCATGATCCCGCAGGCCAGCCTGCGGCTGTGGGGCGTGGCGGCGGCTTTCGAAAAGGCCGAATACGCCGCCGCCGTGAGTGCGGATGTGAAGAGCTTCGCCTCCAGCCTCAGCCAGCCGTACTGCGGCGTCAATTCGGGCTTCGAGGCGGCACGCTGGCTGGGCTTGAGCGAAAGCGGTGGCACGGCCACGTCGCTGGCCCTCATCCCGCTGCACCAGCCCGGCGTGCTGGACGACAAGCCCTTTGGTCTGCTGGTGCTCGGCTCGCCCGACCCCACCCGCTACACGGCCGAAATGGGCACCGACTTCCTCACCCGCGTCGGCGAGATCGCCAGCGCGGGCCTCGCTGGCCTGCTGGCCACGGCATGACCGAGCTGGCGCCGGACTTCCAGGATTACCTGCAGCACGCCCGCGTGCAGCAACGCCTGAGTCCGCGCACGCTGCGTCTCTACACCGACGGCCTGCTGCGCCTGCAGGCCATGTTGGCCGAGGCGGCCCTGCCGGCGCGCAGTCTCACGCTGGCCCAGGCCCGGCGGCTGGCGGCGCTGCTGCACCGCGAGGGCCTGGCGCCCAAGTCCATCGCGCTGTTGCTGTCGGTCTGGCGCAGTGCGTACCGCTGGCTGGGCCTGCAGGGTCGCGTGGCGCTGAACCCCTTCGATGGCCTGCGCGCCCCCAAGGCGCCCAAGCCTCTGCCCAAGGCCTTGGGTGTGGACGACGCCGTGCAACTGGCCGCCTTCACGCCGGATGACGTGCCCGACTCGCGACTCGAAGCCCGTGACCGTGCGCTGGTGGAGCTGCTTTATGGCTGCGGCCTGCGCGCGGCTGAGCTGACAAGCCTGGACGCTCAGGCCAGTGCCCAGGCGGCCGGCTGGGTCGACCTGCAGGCCGGCGAGGTGCATGTGCTGGGCAAGGGCGGCAAGCGCCGCAGCACGCCGCTGGGTCGTGCGGCGGCCGACGCGCTGCGCGACTGGTTGACCGTGCGCCCGCAGCTGGCGGCGGCGGGCGAGCCGGCGCTCTTCGTGGGCGCGCGCGGGCACCGCATCGCAGGCTCCACGCTGCGCGCGATGCTGGGCGCCCGTGCGGTGGCGGCCGGGAGCCCGGCCCATGTGCACCCTCACATGCTGCGCCACAGTTTCGCCTCGCACTTGCTGCAGTCCAGCGGCGACCTGCGCGCCGTGCAGGAACTGCTCGGCCACGCCCACATCACGACGACCCAGGTCTATACCCAGCTGGACCACCAGCACCTCGCCCGCATCTACGACGCGGCTCATCCGCGCGCAAAAAAATGACCCACCCCGTACCGGCTTCGCCGGCCCCCTCAAAGGGGCGACACCGTCAGCCCGGCAAAGCCGGCTCTGCGGTGTCGGCTCGATCGGGCGCAGCGCTGATCGCGCTCGCGCCGTTGTTCGCGCATGCCGCCCCTGACGATGCACCGTTTGCGCGTGTGCAGACCGTGCGCCCCGCGGCGGTCGAGGGCAACTGGACGACGATGCGCATGCCCGACGGCGGACGCACCGCCTTTGCGTCCATCAACTACCTGATGGCGCTGGACGACGACTGGGGCTTCGGGCCCGGTGTGTATGGCGCGGCCAAGGGCAACTACGGCGGCATCTTCACCGTGGGCTTTACCGGCCAGCGGCGCTGGCGGCTCACCTCGAACACGCATGTGTCGGCCAGCCTCTACGTGGGTGCGGGGGGCGGTTTGTCGACGCAGCAACTGCGCTTCGGCGGCGGCCTCATGCTGCGCCCGGAGCTGTCGCTGCGCACCGAAGTGGGCGCCTGGTACACCGGCGTGGGCCTGTCGCAGATCCGCTTCCCGGGCGGCAACGTGCGCAGCGGCACGGGCCTGAGTTTCACGCTCGGCCGCGCGATGGGCTTTCCGAGCTTCTCGCCCGAGGACGCCGGCCGCTTTGGCCGCGCGACCGATCGCACCGGGCTGGGCTTTGACGAGATCACGCTGACCGCTGGCTTCGACAAGCCCACCAGCGCCAGCCGCGACCGCAACGGCAAGCCCCTGACGCGGCGCATCGGCAAGGCCGGTGCCGAGCTGCGCCAGTACATCGCCGACGGCAGCTGGTGGGGCGTGGAGGCAGCAGGCGCGGCCAAGGGCGGCGCAGACGGCTACATGGAAGTGCTGGGCCAGATCGGCCAGGACTGGGCGGTCTTCGGCACGCCGCGCCTGCGCGTCGGCGGCCAGCTCGGTGTGGGCCTGGGCGGCGGCGGCAACCTGGATACCGGCAGCGGATTGCTGCTGCGGGCGGGTCCCACCGTGCGCTGGATCACACCCTGGGGGCCGAGCGTCCGCCTGGATGCTGGCTACACGCATTCGTACAGCGGAGCCTACCGTGCGCCTTATGTGCGCGCCGTGCTGGCGATGCCGCTGGATCAGACGCCGGTGCCGCTGGGCGAAGAGCAGGGCGGGACGGTCCGCGTGCAGCAGCTGGGCGCCAGCGCGATGTACTTGCCGCGCATGCGTTTCAAGGACGGCCGTGTCGAGGCTGTCACGCATCTGGCGGTCAGCATGTCGCGCGAGTTTTCGCCGCGTTGGTATGGCGCGGCCCAGGCGGGCAGTGCAGCGGCCGGCAGTGCGGGCGCCTATTCCTTCGGCCTGTTCGGCCTGGGCGTGCAGAGCGACCCCCTGTGGGGCGGCCTGCGCGTGGGCGGTGAATGGCTGGTGGGCGCTGCCGGGGGTGGTGGCGTGAGGGTGGGCGGCGGGGCCGTCACGCAGGCCGAGCTGTGGGCCCAGTGGCCGGTGAGTGAGCGACTGCGCCTGCGTGGTGGCCTGGGGGGCTTTCACACGCTGCGCGGCAGCAGCCAGTCGACGCCGCTGGCGCATCTGTCGCTGAGCTACGCCTACGGGACGCTGCAACGATGAAGACCGTGACCCTGCGCCCCGGCAAGGAGCGCTCCCTCGTCAAGCGCCACCCCTGGGTGTTCGAAAGCTCCATTGCCCGCGGCGGTGGTGATGCGGGCGAGACGGTGCGGGTCGTGTCGGCCGAGGGGCAGTTCCTGGCCTGGGCCGCGTACAGCCCGCAGTCGCAGATCCGCCTGCGGGCCTGGAGCTTCGACGAAGGCGAGCGCATCGACGCCGCGCTGTTCCGCCGCCGCATCGACCAGGCGCTGGCCATGCGTGCGCGGCTGGCGATCGCGTCCGACTCGGTGCGCCTCATCCACGGCGAGGCCGATGGCGTGCCCGGCCTCATCGTCGACCGCTATGGTCAGACGCTGGTGGCGCAGTTCACCAGTGCCGGCGTGGAGCGCTGGAAGGCGGTGATCGCCGATGCGCTGCTGGCCGCCACCGGGCTCACACGGCTGTACGAGCGCTCCGATGCGCAGGCGCGTGAGTGGGAAGGTCTGCCCGTGCAGACCGGCTGGTTGCGCGGCGAGGGCGAGACGGCCCTGACCCTGCGCGAGCACGACTGGCAGCTGACGCTGGACGTGGCCGAAGGCCACAAGACCGGCTACTACCTCGACCAGCGCGACAGCCGCCATCGCTTCGCCCAGGCCGTGCGGCACTACGGCTGCCAGAGCGTGCTGAATTGCTTCAGCTACACCGGGGGCTTCTCGGTGGCGGCGCTGGCCGGCGGTGCGCATGAGGTCATCAGCGTCGACTCCTCCGGCCCGGCGCTCGCCAGGGCCACGGCCCATGTGGCACTCAACGGGTTCGATCCGGCGCGCCACCAGGCCTGGGATGCCGACGTGAACGCCACGCTGCGGCGCTGCCTGGCCGAAGGCCGGCGCTTCGACGCCATCGTGCTGGACCCGCCCAAGTTTGCGCCCACGGCCGCGCACGCCGAACGGGCCGCGCGTGCCTACAAGGACATCAACCGCCTGGCCTTCCTGCTGCTGAACGACGGCGGCCTGCTCTACACCTTCTCGTGTTCAGGTGGCATCTCGCCCGACCTGTTCCACAAGATCGTGGCGGGTGCCGGGCTGGACGCAGGCGTCGATGGCTATATCGTCGAGCGCCTGTCCGCCGCGGCAGACCACCCGCAGACGGTGCGCTTCCCCGAGGGCGACTACCTCAAGGGGCTGGGCATCCTCAAACGCTGAGGGCCGGCGCGTGAGCGGCCCAGGCCGCTCGAACGCTCAGGCCGCCTGGCGACGACGCTTCAGGCCGAGAGCCGCGAGGCCACCCAGCAGCAACGCATAGGAGGCCGGCTCGGGCACGGCGGCGGCCACGTCCCAGCCGATGGCGTCGAACGCCAGCAGGTCGCTCGTGGTGGCGTCGTAGGACTGGCCATCGCCCACGAAGGGGCGCATCAGCGTGATGACGCTGGTGCCGAAGTGGCTGGCCTGCCAGCCATTGCCGTTGTAGGCGCCGGTCGAGAAGGACTCGATGGCGGTGGCGCCGCCGTCGATCGAGAAGTAGCGCGTGCCGCCCACCGTCACGTCGAGCTTGCCGGCGGCCGAGTAGCGGAACAGGTCCAGCGGCGAGTACCAGGCCTGCGTCTCGAAGCTGTTCTTGCAGCTGTTGTTCGCCGCCAGGCATTCGTCGATGCTGTCGACACCCGACACAAAACCCAGCGCGTGGCCGATCTCGTGCTCGGCCACCGTGATGAAGTCCGTCTTGTTGGCGGGCACCTGGCCATTGACGCGGCTGTAGGCGAAGCTGCTGGCAAAGCCCGTGGCGAAGATGATGGTGGCGTCGGGGTTGTTGGCGGTGGTGTTGGTCGTGAGGCCCAGCGCCTTCAGGTTGGCGGTGTTGACCGACAGGAACCGGTTGTTCGCGGTGTTGTCGTTGTCCAGCCGGGTGCTGAGGTCGCCCTGGGTGGCGTAGAAGCTCAGCGAACTGCCCGTTTGCAGGTGGCTCACCGCGGTGGCGTCGGTGGCTGACTTGGCGTCGTTCACGAGGGCGCTGCGCAGGGTGCTGTAGCTGACGGACGACGCCGACGAACTGGCCTGACCAAGGATGTTGGCGCCCAGCGAATTGAAGCCGACGTCGATATAGACCGTCACGTTGTCGGTCAGCTTGCTGGACCAGTAATTGGCCGCCTGCTGGAAGGCGCCGAGCTGCTCGGCCGTCATCGGCGTGCTGCTGATATCGCGCAGCACGATGTTCAGCGCGTGGGCGCTGGGCGCAAGGCCAGCCAGGCCCAGGGAGAGTGCGAGGGCGACCGGGCGCAGCGTGAGGCGGAACGACATGGGGACTCCAGAGGCGGTATTGCGTGGATTGTCCTGGCCGCAGGTACGCCGCTTGCCCCTCGCTCCGGGGACGACTGTCAACCTAGGGAGAGGGTAAACCCACCCTGGTGTCGAACTTGGCCCGCTTCACGCTGAAGAAGGCCTTGATGTTGCGCACGTTGGCGTCCTGGGTCAGCAGGCGCTGCGTGAAGGCGTGGTAGGCCGGCATGTCGGCCACCTGCACCACCAGCACGAAGTCGGGGCCTGGCGACACCCGCCAGCACTGCTGCACCGCCGCCTCTTGCACGGCGCGGGCCTCGAAGGCGTCCAGGTGCTCGGCGCCCTGGCGGTCGAGCGTGATCTCCAGCAGGGCCTGCAGTCCGGCACCGAGCTTGTCCGGCGACAGCAGGGCCACGCGCCGCTCGATGACGCCCGCGTCCACCAGCCGCTTGACCCGGCGCAGGCAGGTGGCCGGCGACACGGCCACGCGGGCGGCCAGGTCCTGGTTGCTCAAGGCAGCGTCGTTCTGCAACACCTCAAGCAGGCGGAGATCGATGGCATCAAGCGCGTCATCCATGGCGACATTATGAAAGGAAATTTCATCTCAGCATAGGCGTGAAATTTCATTTCTTCTGTGCGATCAATTTGCACGCATCCTTCACTGCGCCTTGCCTACGATGCCGCCACTTCTCAACGGAGATCCATCCATGTGCGGCATCGTCGGCGCGGTCAGTCAGCGCAATATCGTCCCCATCCTTGTCGAAGGCCTGAAGCGGCTGGAGTACCGGGGCTATGACTCCTGCGGCGTGGCCGTGCACCAGGACGGCGGCCTCAAGCGCGCCCGCAGCACCTCGCGCGTGGCCGAGCTGCAAGCCCAGGCGGAGCAGGACGGCATCAGCGCCGGCACCGGCATCGCCCACACGCGCTGGGCCACCCACGGCGCGCCGGCGGTGCACAACGCCCACCCGCACTTCTCGGCCGGCCCGAATGCCAACGAGGCCAGCGTCGGCCGCATCGCCCTGGTGCACAACGGCATCATCGAAAACCACGACGAACTGCGCGCCGAGCTCAAGGCCCGCGGCTATGCCTTCGCCAGCCAGACCGACACCGAGGTCATCGCCCACCTGATCGACCACCTCTACAGCGGCGACCTGCTGGAGGCCGTGCAGGCCGCCCTGCCGCGCCTGAAGGGCGCCTATGCCGTGGCCGTGTTCTGCCGCGACGAGCCGCATCGCGTGGTGGCCGCGCGCGAGGGCTCGCCGCTGGTGCTGGGCGTGGGCCAGGGCGAGAACTTCGTCGCCTCCGACGCCATGGCCCTGGCCGGCGTCACCGACCAGATCGTCTACCTCGAAGAGGGCGATGTGGTGGACCTGCAGCTCGGCCGCTACTGGCTCAGCCGGCTGGACGCCGCCACCGGCCGCTTCACGGCCGTGCAGCGCGAGGTCAAGACTGTGCACGCCCACAGCGGCGCGGCCGAGCTGGGCCCCTACCGCCACTACATGCAGAAGGAAATCTTCGAGCAGCCCGTGGCCATCGCCAACACGCTGGACGCGGTGACCGGCATCAGCCCCGAGCTCTTCGGCGACGGCGCCTACCGTGTCTTCAAGGACATCGACAAGGTCCTGATCCTGGCCTGCGGTACCAGCTACTACTCGGGCTCGACCGCCAAGTACTGGCTGGAGAGCATCGCCAAGATCCCCACCAGCGTGGAGATCGCCAGCGAGTACCGCTACCGCGACAGCGTGCCCGACCCCAAGACCCTGGTCGTCACCATCAGCCAGAGCGGCGAGACGGCCGACACCATCGCGGCACTCAAGCACGCCCGCAGCCTGGGCATGACCCACACGCTGACCATCTGCAACGTGGCCACCAGCGCCATGGTGCGCGAATGCGAGCTGGCCTACATCACCCGCGCCGGTGCCGAGATCGGCGTGGCCTCCACCAAGGCCTTCACGACCCAGCTGGTGGGCCTCTTCCTGCTGACGCTGGCGCTGGCCCAGACCCGCGGCCACCTCAGCGACGAGGTCGAGGCCCAGCACCTGAAAGACCTGCGCCACCTGCCCGTGGCCGTGCAGGCCGTGCTGGCCCTGGAGCCCCAGGTCATCGCCTGGAGCGAGGAGTTCGCCCGCAAGGAAAACGCCCTGTTCCTCGGCCGTGGCCTGCACTACCCGATCGCCTTGGAAGGGGCGCTCAAGCTCAAGGAAATCAGCTACATCCACGCCGAGGCCTACCCGGCCGGCGAGCTCAAGCACGGCCCGCTGGCGCTGGTGACCGCCGAGATGCCCGTGGTGACCGTGGCCCCCAACGACGCACTGCTCGAAAAGCTCAAGAGCAACATGCAGGAAGTCCGCGCCCGCGGCGGCCAGCTCTATGTGTTTGCTGACGGTGACACCGCCATCGAAAGCGAAGCCGGCCTGCACGTCATCCGCATGCCCGAGCACTACGGCGCGCTGTCACCCATCCTGCACGTGGTGCCGTTGCAATTGCTGGCCTATCACACCGCCTGCGCGCGGGGCACGGACGTGGACAAGCCGCGGAACCTTGCGAAGAGCGTGACGGTGGAGTGAGCGTGCGGGTTCACGGCACGATTGCCGTGAACAGATACACCGCAAAGATCACCAGATGCACCGTCCCCTGCATCACCGTCGTGCGCCCGGTACCCAGCGACAGGGCGGCGACGGTAAGGGACAGCAGCAGCAGCACGGTGGATTTGGCGTCGATGCCCAGCGACAGGGTCCAGCCGGTGGCGAGTGACACCAGGGCCACGGCCGGGATGGTCAGGCCGATGCTGGCCAGGGCCGAGCCCAGCGCCAGGTTGAGGCTGGTCTGCAGACGGTTGGCGCGCGCGGCCTGGTAGGCGGCAATGCTCTCGGGCAGCAGCACGATGCCCGCGATGATGATGCCGACCAGGGCCTTGGGCGCCCCCAGCGCGGCGACGGCGGCTTCCAGCCGGGGCGAGAGCATCTTGGCCAGCAGCACCACCGTGGTCAGGCACACGAGCAGCAGCAGCAGGCTGAGCACCGCCATGCGCGTGGGCGGGGGGGCGGCATGCACGTCTTCATCCGCGGCCTCGACCGCGGGCAGGAAGTAGTCGCGGTGCCGCACGGTCTGCACGAGCACGAAGGTGCCGTAGAGCACCAGCGACACCACCGCGATGAACATCAGCTGGCTGCTGCTGTAGGTGGGCCCCGGTGTGGTGGTGGTGTAGTTGGGCAGCACCAGGGTCAGGACCGAGATGGCCGCGAGCGTGGCCAGGGCGGCCGACACGCCATGCAGGCCGAAGGACTGCTCCCGGTGGCGGCCCGCGCCGGCGAGCAGGCACAGGCCCACCATGCCGTTGAGGATGATCATCACGGCGGCGAACACGGTGTCTCGCGCCAGGCCCGTGGCGCTGCCGCCTGCGGCCATCGTGAGTGACACGATCAGCGCCACCTCGATGGCCGTCACCGCAATGGCCAGCACCAGCGTGCCGTAGGGCTCGCCCACCTTGTGCGCCACCACCTCCGCGTGGAAAACCGCGGCCAGGATGCCGGCCGCCAACCCGGCCGCGAGCATGGCATCCCAGCCCAGTCCTAGCGAGGACCGGATGTCGGTGAACGACAGACCGAGCAGCACGCAGGCGGCCAGCGGCGCGAGGATGGACCATCGGGGGAGTTGGGGCGTCAGTCTCAATGCGTTCTTCCTGTCGTGGTCAATGCGGCGGCGGGGCAGCGTGCCGGGGAGACTAACAGGCAGGACCGCGCGGCCAGGGCCGCGCCCGGTCAGCCTTGGCCAGAGGCGACGCCAGCGATCACGCCGATCACCACCGCCACGAGGAAGAAGGCCACCCAGGCCAGCAGCGCGAGGCCCAAGGGCTTGAGCCATCCCTTGCGGGGGTAGTCTTTGCCATAGCGGGCCAGGACGAAGGCGTTCTGTGACTTGCCGATCTGGTAGTACCACGCGATGAGCAGGCCGAAGCCGCCGAATCGGGCGAGCGCATCCACGCCCTTGCTCTCGGGCAAGGCGACGGAGATCAGCACCAGCAAGATCAGGAAGACAGTGACCGTCACCAGCCAGGTCTTGGAAGTCGCGGCCTTTTCCGTTTCGCCCATGGCTTGCCAGTTCTTCATGTGCAGCCAGGCGCCGAAGATGGGGCTGAAGAGCAGGCTCCAGCTGGCCGCGGCGTTGGGATTCCACAGCGGCGGCGCCGCCTCGTGCTGCGGCAGGTCAAGCACATCGGCCTTGGGCGGGGCGTAGGGATTCGGGGTGGACATCAGACTCTCCGTTCAGGGTTCAAAGCAGCCCCGCCCGCTTCACCTGGTGATAGCGGTTCACCAGCGAGGCGGCCAGGGCCTGGGGTTCGACGTCGACGGACAGCTTGTCGTGGTCGACGACGCGGGCGAAAGCGTCCTGGCGCGCCTGGGACAGCAGATGGGCGCTGGCCACGGTGGCTGCGGCCTCGGGGCGGTCCAGGGGCCCGGCGGCCAGGCGCGACAGCGCGGTCTCGCGCAGGCTGGCCAGCAGCACCAGGTGCCGCTGGCGCAGCAGGCGCAGCGCGGGCTGCAGTTCGGGTGCATCCTCGTCACGGAAGTTGGTGAGGATGATGACCAGCGAGCGGCGGCGCAGCCGGCGCATCAGGCCTTCGGCGGCAGCGAGGTAGTCGGAATGGTGGGCGCCGGGCTGCACGTCGTGCATGCGGTTCATCAGTGCATGCAGCGTGCCCAGGCCCTTGCGGGGCGCGAAGTCGCGGCTCTCGCCCGGCGCGCTGCCGAAGGTCATCGCCCCCACTTCGTCGCCTTCGGACAGGGCCACGTAGGCCAGCAGCATCAGGGCGTCGAGGGCGTCGTCGAAGTGGCTGTTCTCGCCGGCACCGGCTGATTGCTCATCGGCCCGCATGCGGCGCCCGCAATCGAGCAGGAACATGACGCTCTGGTCGCGCTCGTCCTGGTACTCGCGCACCACCGGCTTGCGCTGGCGCAGCGAGGCCTTGGCGTCGAGGTGGCGCAGGGGATCGCCGCGGCGGTACTCGGCGAGCTGCCGGAAGTCCGTGCCCTGGCCGCGCTGCACGAAGCTTTTGATGCCGATCTGCGCCAGGCGCCGGTCGCCGCTGAGCCAGGCATAACGCGCCAGCGCAGCGAAGTTGGGGTAGACGCGCATCGACTGCGCCTCGCCCACCGACTCGCGCACTTCAAACACCCCGGCACGGGTGCGCCACAGCAGCTGCGTGCGGCCCAGGCGCACCACGCCGCGCTGCCGGGCCGTGACCTGGAAGCTCAACGGCTGGCTTGTCTGCGCAGCGCACGTCAGCGCGCGCGGCAGGCCGGTGAAGTCGAACACGGGGTCCAGGTCATCGAAGACCTGCAGCTGCCAGGCATGGCGGCCGGGGTTGACCACGGCTAGCGTCAGCTCGGTGGGCACGCCGATGGCGAAAGCCGCCGGCAGCCGGCGCTCCACGCGCAGCCCGTCGGCACGCCACAGCACCAGGCTGCGCCACAGGTCCACGCCCGCCAGCACCAGCAGGGCGGCCAGCACCGCGCCGGCAGCCACCGCGGTGGTGCCGAGCGGCAGCCCCAGCAGGCGCGCGAGCAGGGCCGCGCCCGCCAGCAGGGCCAGGGCGGCGATGCTGGCCCGGCTGGGCAGCACGAGGCGGCGCATGGGCTTCAAAGCCGCGGCGCCTCCACGCTTTCGAGGGCGGCTTGGAGCAGGTCGTCGATGTCACGGCCCTCAATCTGCGCGTCGGGCGACATGGTCACGCGGTGGCGCAGCACGGCGCGGGCCTGGGCGGCCACGTCGTCGGGGGTGATGAAGTCACGGCCGTTGATGAGGGCCATGGCACGCGCAGCGCGCACCAGCGCCAGGCTGCCCCGTGGGCCGGCGCCCACCTCGATGCCCGGCCATTGCCGCGTGGTCCGCACGACGCGCACCGCGTAGTCAATGACGCGGTCGTCGGCCTTCACGAGGCCCGACAGGCGCTGCAGCGCCATCACGTGCACGTCGTCGAGCACCGGCTGCAGCGCGTCCAGCGGCAGCTCATGGCCCGCGCGCTCGGTGGTGACGAGCCGCACCACGGCGGCCTCTTCGTCATGCGTCGGGTAGCCGATGCGGATCTTGAGCAGGAAGCGGTCGAGCTGGGCCTCGGGCAACGGGTAGGTGCCTTCGGTATCGGCCGGGTTCTGGGTGGCCATCACGATGAAGGGGCGGGGCAGCGGGAGCGTCTCGCCCTCGAGCGTGGCCTGGTATTCCTGCATGGCTTCGAGCAGGGCGCTTTGCGTCTTGGCCGGCGCGCGGTTGATTTCGTCGGCCAGCAGCAGGTTCGTGAACACCGGGCCCTGGCGCACACGCAGCCGGCCCAGGCCGGTGCCGGTGTCGTCGAGCACGCTGTGGCCGATGACGTCGGCCGGCATCAGGTCGGGCGTGAACTGCACGCGGGCATAGCGCAGCTTCAGCGTCTGGGCCAGCGCTCGGGCCAGCAGCGTCTTGCCCAGGCCCGGCACGCCTTCGACCAGCACATGGCCCGAGGCCACCACGGCCACCAGCATCTGCTCAATGGCTTCGGCCTGGCCCACCACGGCCTTGCCCAGCTCGGTGCGCAGGGCATGCAGCCATTGCCGGGCCAGCTGGAGTTCCTCGGGTTTGATCATGTCGGGGCCTTTCGTCGGGAGTCAGGAGAGACGGCGCCGGGCCGTCTCGAGCAGTTGCAGTCGGTGGGCCAGTTCGGCGCGGGTGCTGTAGCGGGCGGTCATGGCCGCGGCCAGGTCGTGCACCGGCAGGCCTGTGGCGTCGGCGATCAGCCGGGCTCGCTCGGGCACCGGCTGGCCGCGGTAGCGCGGCAGGTGGCGGGCGGCGGTTTCGTCCAGGGCGCGCTGCTGGGCCGCGAGCAGGGCTTCGGTGCCCCCCCGCTGCAGCCAGGCACCCAGGCCGGTGACCTGCTCGGCCACCGAGCGCCGCAGCCGCGGCGGCGTTGCCTGCAGCGGGCCGAAGCGCACCGCGGCACGCCAGAGGCTGAGGGCCAGGGTCAGCAGGCCGAGCACGATGACCACCCAGGCCTGCTGCCACAGCCAGGGCATCAGCGCCTCGCGCTTTTCCTGCAGGTAGACCCAGGCGGTGGCGCCGGGTTCGGCCTGCACCGCCGCGGCCAGCAACAGCGGGGTGTCGCAGCGCAGCGCGGGTGTGTTGAAGAAGATGCTGGGCAGGTGGCTCAGGCGCGTCACGCTGCCTTGGCCGACTGCCACACGCATCGCGCGCACGTCCTGGCCGCGAGCGGCCGTCCAACGGGCCGTCTCGCCCTGACGCAGGTGCAGCGCGCGCGCCATCTGCGCGTTGTCGCAGGTGATCAGGCGCTGGGTACTGCCCCACAGCGGCGGTGTGGAGATGAGCTCGGTGTGGGCGTGCGATTGCGGCGTGGGGGCGGAGGCGGCCATGCCGGGCAGCACAGGCGCCTCCTTGGGCATGGGCTTGCCGCTGGGCAGGTCGATGATGGGCAGCCAGTCGGCGAGCGCGTCATCATCGTCATCTTCCACGCCGTGCGGCAGCACGAGGTGCCCGCCCTGCTCGACCCAGCGCTTGAGGCTGTCCAGCCGCCCGGGCACCAGCTGCCAGTCGGCCGACAGCAGCACGAGCCGAGCCCCGGGCGGGGGCAGGCTGTCCAGCGATTCGCGGTGCTCGACCTGCATGCCGAGCTGGCGCAGCAACTGCTCGGCGGCGTAGACCGGGTTGGTCAGCGCCTCACCCCGGGCGCCTCGGGGCGTGCGGTCTTCCACCCATTCGGTGTTCTCCGCCAGCCACCAGCCGCTCACCCCGAGCAGCAGCACGGCCACCACCCAGGCCAGGGCTTGGCGGCTCATGCGCGAGCTCCGGCCGGCGCCGCCATGGCGGCCTCGAAGCGCAGGCACAGCTGCGTGGCATCGTCGCGCGGCAGTTCGCGGTGCGCATAGGCGACCGCCTGCCAGGCGCTCACCAGCTCGGCGAGGAAGGCGTGTTGCGCCGGGGGCAGGTGCGCGGCGGCGAGCTTCAGGCAGTCGCGCTCGGTGCTGGCGGCGCGGATGGGCACGCCATGCGCATGCACCAGCCGAGACAGCGCGCCGCGGTAGAGCAGCGACAGCGCCGCCCGCAGCGCGCCTTGCTCCAGCAGGTGGCGCGCAGCCAGCCCGATGTCGTCAGGCAGGCTCTCGGGCCGGATGTCGAGGCTGCCGATATGGGTGGGGGCATCGGGCGCCTGCAAGGTGGCGGGGCCGCTGCGCTTGAGCCAGTCGCGCAGGCGCAGCAGCGCCAGGATGAACAGCCCTGCCACCACCAGCCACACCACCAGGCGCAGGCCGAACGACAGGTTCTTGAACAGGGCGAGCCACCAGTTGACGTCGTCTTCGTTCGGCTTGCTGTCCTTGGTCTTGAACTTCAGCGTGCGGCCTTTCTCGAAGCCGCCCAGCAGCGGGTCGGCCTCCACCGCGCTGGCGGCCTGCATGACCGCACTGGCGCTCAGGGCCGGCGGCTCGGGCGCCTCGGCGGCCACGGCGGGCCCGGCCAGCAGCGCGGTGGCCAGCAGGGCGGCGCGCAGGTGAGCCTCAGGCAAACGCACCGCGGAACTCCTGTTCGATGTCCCAGGCTTCCAGCGCCACGCGACGGTTCAGGTACATCGCAAACCCGGCGGCCACGTAGAAGGGTTCCAGGAACAGCACCACGGCGGTGTAGGCCGCGGTCATGGCGAGGTTCATGCCCAGCTCGCCTGTCGCGTGGGCCGACGGATGGAAGAACCAGTCCCACACCGAGCTGCGTTGGCCCTCCGGCGCGAACCACCACACCAGCGCCACCAGCCCGTAGGTGATCGCGGCCTCGGCGTGGGTGAAGGCCGTCTGCAGTCCGGCGGCTGCACCGCGGTGGTCGTTCATCAGCAGCCGCACCCGTTTGCGCCGCGCGCTGCCGCGCTGGGCCTCGAGCTGCTCCACCGGTTGCGTGAACGCCCGCCAGGGCGAGAAACGCCGCCACAGCAGCGTGCGCAGCCACTGGCCACCCAGCACCAGGCGGCGCGCCTGCCACAGGTCGCGCCAGTGTGTGGCCTCGCCGAACACCGCGCGCGACAGCACGAACAGCAGGCTGCGGTCCAGCCAGGGCTTGAGCCAGAAGATGATGAGCGCGGGCAGCCAGCCGTAGGTCTCGATCGTGCACAGCGCCAGCACCGTCACAGCGACCAGCAGCGGCGCATAGCAGCGCCAGATGGAGGCAGCGTGGGCGCGCACCAGGGCGGCGCCGAGGTCGCAGGCCTCGGACGGGCTGCGTGGCCGCAGCGCCAGGGCCAGGCCTTCAACGCGCACGAGCGCCTCCGCGACCCATGAGCAGCAGCCACAGCAGCACCAACGTCCAGCACACCGCGGCCACGCTGTACTTGACCCAGGGCGCCACCCAAGCGGCCGGTGACCAGAACGCCTCGAAGGCTGCCGCCACCACCAGCAGGAAGAAGGCGGCATACACCAGCGGCACCGCGGCCCGCGCCGAGGCGCGCAGCGCGTCCAGCCGCCGCAGCCGGCCCGGCGCCAGCCAGCCCAGGCCCAGGCGCAGGCCCGCGGCACCCGACAGCACGATGCCGGTCAGTTCGAAGGAGGAATGCGTGGCGATGAAGGGCCAGAGGTTGTGACCCAGGTCCACCCGGGTCAGGTGGCCGGTGATGACACCCATGAAGAGCCCGTTGAACACCAGCACGAAGGCACTGCCGATGCCGGCGAGGATGCCCGCGCCGAAGGTGCGAAAGCCGATGCCGATGTTGTTGAAGATGTAGTAGCCGAACATCTGCCAGTCGGTGGCAGCCTCGCGCAGGCGGCCTACGTGGGCCTTGCCGTCGCCGTACATGGTTTCGAACTCGCGCAGCTGCCGTGCATCGAGCACACGCAGCGGGAAGTCCGGCCCGGCCAGCGACAGCCCGAAGGCCAGGGCCAGCGGCAGCACGAACAAGGCCAGTGCGACCAGCACCAGCCGCCATTCGGCCCGCACGGCACGCGGCAGGTCGACGCGCAGCAGTTGGCCGAGCGCCCGCAGGCCGTAGTCCTGCCGGCGGTAGATGAGCTGGTGGGCGTCCTGCGCCAGGCTCTCCAGCCGCGAGATGAGGTGCACCGGATACGCGCGCGACTGCGCCAGTGCCAGGTTCTCGCAGACGCGCCGGTAGCGCGCCGCCAGCAACGCGGCGTCGACCGCCTTGCCTTGCTGCGCCTCGGCCACCTGCTCGGCGAGTGCCGTCCACAGGCTGCCGTACTGGGCTTCGAAACGCATGGGCGTCATGCGCGCTTCCCCATCAGCCACTGGGCGACGCCCAGCAGGCGGGTGGCCGCGGCAGCCTTGGGCGTCTCGGCGGTGGTGGGCAGCAGGGGGCTGGCGAGCTGCGCGAGTTCCTCCACGCGGGCCGGCGTGAGCCGGCGGGTGCGGCCCGCCCAGGAGAGGATGGCCGCCTGCTCCGCCGGGCCCAGGGCTCGCGAGGGCGCCACCGGGTCGGCAGCGGGCGGGGCGTCATGCAGCACGACGGGCTCGGCGTGCACGACCAGGGTGCCCGCGGCGAGGTCGCCCAGGCGCTTGCTCTCACCGTTGAGCAGCATCGTCACGAGGCCGATGCCGTAGGCCAGGGGCAGGAAGTCAGCGACGCGCACGAGGTTGCGGGTGAACGAGGCCGCCGGCGTGATCGGCAGGCCGGTGTCCATGACGACACGCAGCCCATAGGTGCGCTTGCCCGGCGTCGCGCCCCAGCGGCTGAGCTCGAAGACGATGGGGTAGAGCCATTCGATGCAGAACATCGAGATCAGCAGGATGCTCAGGCCGAAGCCGCCCATCGCGCCGAAGGCGATGGCCATGCCGACGTACAGGGACAGCCGGATCAGCAGGTCGATCAGGAAGGCCATGGACCGCGCCACCAGGCCGGCCGGCCGCAGGGCCAGCACGATGCCCTCCGGCGTCTCGACCTGGGCCAGCGTGTCGATGCGCGAGGCAGGGGCGGGCGGGCTCAGAGCTGGATCACCTTGGTGTCAGCGATGGTGTCGTGCAGACACTGGCGCGAGCCGCGGAAGATGAGCAGCGAATCGATCAGGCCGTAGATCATGGCGAAGCCGGACACCACGCCGGTCAGCGAGCCGATGCCGTAGCGCAGGCCGAGCAGGCGAAAGGCGTCGACCTTGCTGCCATCGGTGCGCACGATGCGCAGCTTGCACAGCATCTTGCCGATGGTTTGGCCGCGGGTGACGAGGGGCCAGCCCTGGATGAGCAGGAAGATGGGAATGCCGATCAGCAGACCCATCGGATTCCAGGTCCACATGCCCTGTTCCGCAGCCTTGAGATGGGCCTGCGAGATGCTCGCGAACCACGGGATCATCGCAAACGCCCAGCCGGCAGCGCCGGCAATCACCGCATCGATGATGGCGGCCCCGAGCCGGATGCCGCGACCTGCCAGCGCAGGCTCGGCCGGCGCGACATCCTCCACATGCGCCAGCGGTGGCGCGAAGCGTTGGTCTTCGGTGGTCGTCATTGGCATTCCCTCCCTGGTGTTTGGGCGAGAGTGTGCCTCGGGCTGACGGCCCGCCTGATCGGTATCTTTACCAGCGAAAAATTCCCCTGGGCCGGGGGGCGCGGGGTTCAGGGGCCGTACTTGCGGCCGGCGGATTCGAGGGGCCAGCGGTCCGTGCGCAGGGGCGGCAACGGCAGCCCGTCACCGCCGACGACGTTGGCTTCGCTGGTGTTGTTGACCCAGGCATAACGGGCGGCGACCGGCTGCGCGACCGCCGCGCTGCGCAGCACGATGCGGTCGCCTTCCAGCCGTGCTTCGGCCGGCACCCAGCGCCGGTCGGCACCCGCCACCAGGAAGCCTCGCAGCGGTTCGCCAGCGCGCGCCGGGCGCAGGCCGCCGGCGGTGTCGGCCAGGCGCAGCACCAACGTGTCGCCACGCGTCTCATGCCCGATCACGCGCGGGCCGCCAGCCGGAGCGCCCCGCAGACCCAGCTCACGCAAGGCCAGGGCCGCAAGGCGCTCGCCGAGCGTGCGTTTGTTGCGAGGATGGATGTCGTTGGCATCGCCGACGTCGATGGCCGTGGCCATGCCGGTGTGGGGCAGGGTGAGGGCGGCGGCCTGGGCCTCGCGCAGTTCGGGCCACCCGCCGGCGCCCGGCTGGTTGTCGGCCAAGGGCAGGAAGCTGGCCAGTTGCACGAACAGGAAAGGCAGCTTGGCGTCGCCGAACTGGCCGCGCCAGTCCTGGATCAGGCGCCGGAAGGTGCCGGCGTAGGCCTCGGCGCGCCACACGTTGCTCTCGCCCTGGTACCAGAGCACCCCGCGCACCGACAGGCCGTGCAGCGGTGCGATCAGGCCGTTGTGGGCCAGCGTGGGCGCGTCATTGGCGGTCGGCTGGTCAGCGACGGTGATCTTCTCGACCCGGGCTCGCCAGAGGCCGGCCAGCGGCACGCTGCCGGCGGCCGTGTCGAGCCGCATCGCCGCGGCATCGCCATGAAAGCCGCCGCCGCCACCGGTGTCGGTCACCCGCACCGCGATCCAGTTCGCGCCTGGCCGCAGCACGCCGGCCGGCACGGCATAACGGCGAGGCTGGTCGTAGCCGCACTGGCCACCCACGCGCTGGCTGTTCACCCAGACCTCGTCGCAGTCGTCCACCTTGGCCAGGTGCAGTTCGGCGGCGCCGGCGGCCTGGGCCGGGCTGAGTTCGATGCGCTTGCGCAGCCACACGACGCCGTCCAGGTCGGCCAGGCCCTGGCCCTCCCAGACGCCAGGCGCCTGCAGCGTGGGCCAGGCGGCGTCGAGGTCCTGGGCGGCAGACCAGCCGGTGGCATCCCCCCCGTCCAGCGGCAGTCCCGGCTGCCAGACGGTGACGCGGGCGGACAGGCGCTGGCGCAGGGCCGTGCTGTAGCTGGCGTTGTCGGCGGGCAGGGCTCGCACGGCCGGGGCGAGGTCGGGGTCTTGCAGGGCGGCATCACGCCGAACCCAGGTTTCAAGCATGGAGCCGCCCCACGCCACGTTCACCAGGCCGATGGGAATGCCCTGCACCGACTGAAGGCGGCGCGCGAAGTGATAGCCGATGGCGCTGAACTCGCCGACCCGGCCCGGCTCGGCCACGACCCACGGCGCAGGCGCGATCTCGGCTTCGGGCTGGAGGCTGGCGCGCAGCGGCACGCGCAGCTGGCGCAACTGGGGGTTCTGCGGCGAGGCGATGTCCTGCGGGCCGGTGTCGGTCGGCGCGAGCGGCCACTCCATGTTGGACTGGCCGCCGAGCAGCCACACATCGCCGATCAGCACATCCTGCAACTCGACGCTGCCGTCGCCGGCCACCGTCAGGCGGTGAGGGCCGCCCGCGGGCAGCGGCGGGAACTGCACCTGCCAGCGGCCGCTGGCGCCGACCTTCACCTGGGCGCGGCGACCGGCCAACGCCACCGCCAGGGTCTTGCCTGGCGTGGCCTGGCCCCACAGGCGCAGCGGTCGGTCGCGCTGCAGCACCATGTGTTCACCGAACACTTCGGCCAGACGCACATCGGCATGGGCGGCAGAGCTGGCCAGGGCCAGGGCGGCGGCCAGGAACATCAGGGGGTTCTTCATCGGTGGCAGCAGGAGATGAGGGAGCGGGGCGATGGGTTCAGCCGAACTCGGCGCGCAACGCAGCGTACAGCCGCTGGAAGCGCGCATGCCGGTCGCGCAGCGAAGCGGCCAGCGTGGCGTCCGGCTCGGCCACCCGCGCCACGGCCGGCGTGCGGCAGACCTCGGCCACCGTGCCGCCCACGGCGAGCCAGGCCAGGCGGGCGGCACCCAGCGCGCCACCGGCTTCGGCACCTACGCCGGTCACGAGGCGCACGTCCAGCAGCGAGGCCAGCAGGCGAGCCCACCAGTCGCTGCGCGCGCCGCCACCCACGAGCCAGAGTTGGTCGGCGTGGCCGCCGCCAGCCTGCAGGGCCTGCCAGCCATCCAGCAGGCCAAAGCCCACGCCTTCTAGCACCGCATAGCCGAGGTCAGCCGGGCCGTGCGCCTGCGTCAGGCCGAAGAACACGCCCTGTGCATGCGGGTTGTTGTGCGGCGTGCGTTCGCCGCTGAGGTAGGGCAGAAAGATCGGGGCCTGCTGGCGCTGTGCGGGCGTCAGGGCAGCCACCTGCTCGATCAGCGCGGCTTCGTTCGGCTGCCCCAGGGTCTGCGTGACCCAACGCAGCGCGCTGGCCGCACTGAGCATGACGCTCATCTGGTGCCATGTGCCCGGCAGCGCATGGCAGAAGGCGTGCACGGCGCGGTCCGGGTTGGGGCTGAAGGCCTCGTTGCACAGGAAGATGACGCCGGAGGTGCCCAGCGACAAGAAGCCGTCTCCCGGCTTCACAACGCCCATGCCGACGGCGCTGGCGGCGTTGTCACCCCCACCGCCGGCGATGACGACGCCCGCTTGCAGGCCCCAGCGTGCGCACAGTTCGGGCTTGAGCGTGGTGCTGGCTTCGCTGCCTTCCACCAGCCGCGGCATGTGGGCTTCGGTCAGGCCCGTCAGCGCCAGGGCCTCGGGCGACCAGCGGCGGCGCGCCACGTCCAGCCACAGCGTGCCGGCGGCGTCGCTCATCTCGCTGACCGCCTCGCCGCTGAGCTGCAGGCGCAGCCAGTCCTTGGGCAAGAGCACCCGGGCCACGCGGGCGAAGAGGGCGGGCTCATGCTCGCGCATCCAGGCGAGCTTGGGCGCCGTGAAGCCGGGCATTGCGAGGTTGCCGGTGATGGTCGGCAACTCGGGGCAGGCGGCCATCATCGCGGCGCACTGCGCGCCGCTGCGGCCGTCGTTCCACAGGATGGCGGGGCGCAGCACGGCGCCGTCGCCATCGAGGGCCACGGCTCCGTGCATCTGGCCCGACAGGCCGATGCCGCGCACCTGCGCCAGCGCGGCATCGTGCTCAGCCTTCAGCCGGGCCATGCCCTGGTCGAGGGCGGCCCACCAGTCGGCGGGCTGCTGCTCGCTCCACAGCGGTTGCGGGCGTTGCACCGTGAGTGGCACGCCGGTGGTGGCGACGATGTGGTGCTGCTCGTCCAGGAGCAGCAGCTTCAGCTCGGAGGTGCCGAGGTCAATTCCAAGGAACATGGCGAATCACCGCAAGGGAAAGGCGGGCGCTCAGGGCACCGCTGAATGAACACAGCCACAGAGACACAGACTCACAGAGAGCGCCGGTCAGAGGCACGAGCCCCTCGGTGTCTCTGTGCCTCTGTGGCGCTTTTCCTGGGCCCGGCCTGGCGGCGCCGTCAGACGAACTGGTTGACGATGTTTTCCAGACGTTCCTGGCGGCCGGAGCGCGGCTGCGGCGAGATGCCTTGCGCATGGACGATCTGAGCCAGGTCGTCCAGGCTCGCGCCTGCGTGGATCTTCTGGCCGAGTTCACCGTTCCAGCCCGCATAGCGGTCGGCCACGACCTTCTCCAGCTGGCCGCTCTCGTACAGCGCGGCGGCGGCCAGGAAGGCGCGGGCCATGGTGTCCATGCCGCCGATGTGGCCCTCCAGCTGGTCGATGGGGTCGATGCTCTGGCGGCGCACCTTGGCGTCGAAGTTGGTGCCGCCCGTCGTGTAGCCGCCCGCGCGGATGATCTCCAGCATGGCCGGCACGAGTTGCACGTGGTTGTTGGGGAACTGGTCGGTGTCCCAGCCGAGCTGCTCGTCGCCGCGGTTGGCGTCGAGCGAGCCGAAGATGCCCAGGGCGCAGGCCGTGGCCACTTCATGCTCGAAGCTGTGGCCGGCGAGCGTGGCGTGGTTCACCTCGATGTTGACCTTGACCTCGTTCTCCAGGCCGTAGGTCTTCAGGAAGCCGTAGACCGTGGCGCTGTCGTAGTCGTACTGGTGCTTGGTGGGTTCCTGCGGCTTGGGCTCGATCAGGATGGTGCCCTTGAAGCCGATCTTGTGCTTGTGCTCGACCACGGCGCTCAGGAAGCGGCCGTACTGGGCCAGCTCGCGCTTGAGGTCGGTGTTCAGCAGGGTTTCGTAGCCTTCGCGGCCGCCCCACAGCACGTAGTTGGCGCCGCCCAGGCGGTTCGTCCACTCCAGCACTTGCTTGACCTGCGCGGCGGCGTAGGCATAGACCTCGGGGTCGGGATTGGTCGCCGCGCCGCTCATGAAGCGGCCGTGCGAGAACAGGTTGGCCGTGCCCCACAGCAGCTGGACCTTGCCGTCCTGCATCTTCTTGGCCGCGGCCTCCAGCAGACCGTCGAGGATGCGGTTGGACTCGGCGAGCGTGGCGCCCTCGGGGGCCACGTCGCGGTCATGGAAGCACCAGTAGGGCAGCCCCAGCTTGCCGAAGAAGTCGAAGGCCGCGTCGAGCTTGAGGTAGGCCGCCTTGACCGGGTCGGCTTCGGCGAACCAGGGGCGCTGGAAGACGGTGTTGCCCAGGCCGAACACGTCCTCGCCCTTCCAGCAGAAGTTGTGCCAGTAGCAGACCGCCGGGCGCAGATGTTCGGCCAGGGTCTTGCCCAACACCACGCGGTTGGCGTCGTACCAGCGGTAGGCGAGGGGGTTGGTGGATTGGGGGCCTTCGTAGGTGACGACGGGCAGATCGGAGTAGGCAGTGTGGGCGGAGCTCATGGCGGTGTCCTGCGGAAACGGGTTCTGGGAAGGGAAGGGGAGGGAGGTGTCGGATGTCAGGTGGCGGCGGGAGCGAGGCCCGCCTTCAGGCGCCGCTCGGTCAGGTCGTCAGCCATCTGCAGCGTCGTGTGCTTGTTGAGCTTGTTGGCCAGCATGCACAGCGTGCAGGCCGCGAACAGCGCGCCCACGCCGAAGCTGGACATGAAGCGGTAGCCGGCGATCGCCTCGGGCGCCCCGGGCTGCTGGGTGTCGTAGCCGAAGAAGCCGGCCAGCACCCACAGGAAGCAGGCCGAGCCCAGCGCCAGGCCGGACTTCAGCGAGAAGCCGATGGTGGCGAACACCATGCCCGTGAAGCGCCGGCCGGTCTGCCATTCGGAGTAGTCGGCCGCGTCGGCATACATGGCCCACATGACCGCGATGGTGGGCGCATAGAACACCGAGCCGAGCATGTGCAGGCCGAGCATGCCCCACACGGCGTCCGGCGGCATCGCGTACAGCGCGCAGGCCTGCAGTGCTGACAACGCGAAGCCGGCGATTGCCACGTTGCGTTTGCCGAATCGTGCCGACAGGCCGGAGGACAGCATGATCACGACGATGGTGGTCGCAAAGCCCGCCATGTTGATGATGCTGTTGTAGACGTCGGCCACGTTGGAGCCGGCGAGCTGGTCGCGGGTGCCATGCACGATGTAGCCCAGCGCGTCGGCCAGGCTGCCGGTGCCGGCCGGGTCGGGCGTGGTCAGGCCCAGGGCGGCGACGAAGTCGAACATCGCGGCCTTGTCCACGTAGTGGTGGTAGTAGTTGTAGTGGGCGCCGCCGCGCATGGACAGCATGCCGAAGTTGAAGACGGTGTACGCCACCAGCGCGATCCACGGGCCGTTCTTCAGCAGGTCGCGAAAGTCCTGCAGGGGCGAGGACTTGACCTCCACCAGCGGCTGGATGCGCTCGCGTGTGGTGAAGAAGGTCACCATGAACAGCACCAGGCACAGCACCGCCCAGATGGTCATCGTGACCTGCCAGCCATGGGCCCGGTCATGGCCCTGCGCGAACTTGGCCACCAGCGGCAGCGTGAAGCCGCCCACGATGAACTGCGCCACGTTGACCGACACGAAGCGGTAGGAGTTCAGCTTGGTGCGCTCGTTCAGGTCGCCCGTCATCACGCCGCCCAGGGCGGAGTAGGGCATGTTGTTCATCGAGTAGAGCGTCATCAGCAGCGTGTTGGTGATGCCCGCGTACGCGATGACCATGCCGGTGCTCCAGCCCCAGGCCGGGTCGGGTGTCGTGTAGGCCAGCACCATCACCACGGCCCAGGGTACGGCCGTCCACAGCACCCAGGGGCGGAACTTGCCCCAGCGGGTGTTGGTGCGGTCGGCCAGCACACCCATGACGGGATCGAACACCGCGTCCCACAGGCGCGGCCACAGCAGGATGGCGGCCGCCGTGCCGGCCGACAGGCCGAACACGTCCGTGTAGAAGTTCAGCTGGAACAGCACCATCGACATGAAGACGAAGTTGGCGGCGGCGTCGCCTGCGCTGTAGCCGGCTTTCTCCAGGAAGGACAGGGGCGGGTGGGTTGCCATCGGGTTGTCTCGTGTCGTTGTCGTTGTCGTCTTCAGCTTGGCGCGGTCTCAGGCCTGCGCTTCGTAGCTGAAGTGGTCGAAGTCCGCGGCGCGGCGTGTGCCGGACAGGTCCTGGCAGGCCAGACCGATGAAGTTGCCGGTGAAGCCGAAGCTGCGCGCGAACTCGCCTTCGAAGTGGGTCACGTACTCGTCGCTGAGCATCGCGGTGTCGAGTTGCGGGCCGACGTCCTGCCAGGCCGCGCCGCCCTGGCGCCACTGGAACTGGTAGTGGTCGTGGCGGAACTGCACCGCGAGCTCCACCGGCCCGTCGGCCAGCTCGACCGGCGTGGCCGGCTCGGTCAGCGCGCCGCGGCGGTTGACCGTCAGCCGCAGCACGCGCAGGCCGGAATCGACGTCGCGGCTGACGTGCAAATAGGCGTGGTTGTTGGTGTTGTAGTAGGCAACGAGACCCGCCATCTGCTGGAAGTGCTCGGGCTCGAAATCCACGCGCGTCTCGACGCGGCAGTTGAAGTGCTGCTGACGCCGCGCGACCAGGCTTTGGTCGAACGTGCTCATCAGCGACTCGCGGCCCTTCAGGCGCAGCCAGCCCGGCCGTTCCGTGAGGGAGATCCAGCGCTCGTCGAAAGGCACGCGCAGCGAGTTGAGGTGCGGGTTGAGCGTGGGGCTGTCGAAGTCGTCGCGTGCGGGCTCGGGCGGGAACGGGTGCTCGGGCAGGCCGCTGTCGGCCACGTGCAGGCGCGGTGCATTGCCGCCGCCGTCAATCTCGGGCCAGTCGTCCGCGCGCCAGACGATGCGCTGCAGGCTGGTCTCGCGGCCGAGCGGGCAATGCAGATGTTGGTAGACGCCATTCTGACGATCGGTGTGGGGGCCGCTCCACTCCAGCGGCCGGCCGGCCAGGTGGGCCAGGTACCAGTCGCCGCGCGCGGTCTGCACGAGGCTGGCATGGCCGCTGCGTTGCAGGCCGTCGGTGGGCTGCTGCCAGGCGGTCAGCAGCGGGTTGCCGGGCAGGGTCTCGTAAGGCCCGTCGATGTTGCGGGAGCGGGCGAGCGTGACGGCATGTTCGTAGAAGGTGCCGCCTTCGGCGGTGAGCAGGTAGTACCAGCCATTGCGGCGATACAGGTGCGGGCCCTCCACCACGCCCAGCGGGGTGCCGGCATAGATGTTCTTCACCGGGCCCACCAGGCGGCGGGCGTCGTGGTCGTACTCCTGCAGCAGGATGCCGTTGAAGTTGTGCTTGCCCGGCTGGTGGATCCACTGCTGGTTCACGAACCAGTGGCGGCCATCGTCGTCGTGGAAGAGGCTGGGGTCGAAGCCCGAGCTGTTCATGTAGATGGGCTCGCTCCAGGGGCCGTCGATGTTGGGCGCCGTGATGAGGTAGTTGTGGACGTCCTTGTGGGCACCGTAGAGCGAGCGCACATCGGAGTAGATGAGCCAGAACTGACCGCCGGCGTAGCTCAAGCAGGGCGCCCAGACGCCGGACGAGTCAGGATGGCCGATCAGGTCGAGCTGGCTTTTGCGGGTGACGGCATAGCTGTGGTGGCGCCAGTGCTTGAGGTCGCGCGAGTGGTGGATGCGCACGCCCGGCCACCATTCGAAGGTGGAGGTGGCGATGTAGTAGTCGTCCACGCCATCAGCGCCAGGCACACGGCAGATGGACGGGTCGGCGTGAAAGCCCGGCAGGATGGGATTGGTGATCATGAGGAGCGCAGGAAAGGTCAGGCCGCCACGGCCAGGCGGCGGGCGGCGATCAGGGGACGGGTGAGCCGGTAGCGGGCCAGGGCGGCCGCGCCAACGGGCACGGCGTCGGCCCCGAAGCGGGACAGGGTGACGGTGGGAGAGGATTCGCCGGCCGCGCCCGCCAGCTCCTCCAGCGTGGCGAAGGCGTGCTGCAGGAAGGGCGGGCCCAGCTCGACGGACGGCCCGCCGAGCACGATGCGGCCGGGGTCATAGGCGGCGCACAGGTTGCCCAGCAGCAGGCCGAGGTAGCGGCCGGCGTTGGCCACGGCGGCGCGGCAGTCGGGCTGCTCGGCGTCGAGCCGGCGCCGCACCTCGGCGAGGCCACCGGCGTCATCGGCCGCGGGCAGCATGGCGCGCAGGCCGATCAGGGTCTCGGCGCAGCCGCGCCGGCCGCAGCTGCAACGGGGGCCGTCCAGCGCCAGTGTCATGTGGCCGACCTCGCCGGCCAGGCCGCGCGCGCCGGTCAGCAGCCGGTCCTCGACGATGACGCCGGCACCGACGCCCACGCCCAGGCTCAGGTAGATGAGCGGGTCGGCCCGGCCTTCGCTGCCGAACTCCAGCTCGCCCAGGGCCGCCACGTCGGCCTCGTTCTGAACGAACATCGGCACGGTCTGCAACGGCGTGCCGCGCAGATGCTCGGTCAGCAACTGGCCGACTGGCAGGTCGCGCCAGCCGAGGTTGGGGGCGAAATGCAGGTGCCCGGTGGCTTCATCCACGCCGCCGGGCAGGCCGATGCCGATGCCGATCACCTGCTGCTGCGGCGTGTCCAGCCGTGCGTGCAACTGCACCAGCAGCTTGGCCGCGCGCACCAGGGCCAGCTGCGGGTCGCGGGCAGCGTCCAGCGGCGAGCGCAGCCGCGCCAGCACGTCGCCGGTCAAGGACGTGACGACCGCGTTCACACCGTCCACGCCCATTTCGGCGCCGAGCAGCACCAGGCGGCCTGGGTCGATGAAGAGCGGCGTGGGGCGGCGGCCGAGTTCGCCGGTGGCGACCACCTCGCGTTCCAGCAGCCAGCCTTCGGCGATGAGCTCCTTCACCAGCGTGCTGACGGTCGACTTGGTGAGCTGCAAGGCTTCCGCCACCGCGGCGCGCGACTGCCCGGGCTGTGCGCCCAGGTGCCGCACGATGGCCATGCGGTTGAGGTCCTTGAGCAGATGCTGGTCGGCGGTGAACTGCATGCCTGCCTTCAAGGGGCGAGGTGCCCGTCAGCGCTGCGGCGCACGGCGGCAGCGGGGGTGGCAGGGGCGAGGGTCAACGTGTGTCTCCGGGAACGCAGCGCTCCAGGGCCACTCGGCGGGCGAGGGGCTTTGGGCGCCGGATTGGCTTGCTGTGAGCTCAAATGTAGCGCTACCATTTTGCTTCGCGCAAGCACGTTTTCTCTAACATTCCCGCGCCTCCGGGGTCGGGCCACCGAAGGAGACCGCATGAAGTTCTGGGCCCGAACCCTGGTGGGATGGCTGCTGGCCGTCGCGCTGCCAACCGCCTGGAGCGCGGTGGAAGATGGCTACGACCTGTGGCTGCGCTACCGGCCCCTGCCGCCTCAGGCGGCGGCGGCACTGGCTGCGCAAGCGCGCAGCCTCGTGATCGCGCCTGGAGCGGCCACCTCGCCCGTGCTGAGCGCGGCGCTGGGGGATCTGCAACGCGGCATCCAGGGCCTGACCGGACGCCTGCCGGCGGTGGCCACGGTGCCGCAGCCGGGTGCCCTGCTGCTGGTCACGCCGGCCACCGCGCCAGCCGGCCTCACCCTGCCCTGGCAGGCGCTCGGCGGCGAGGGCTATCTGCTGCGGCGCGTGCGGCTGCAGGGCCGGGAGGTCACGGTGATCGCAGCCAACGCCGACCGCGGTCTGCTCTACGGGAGCTTCGCCTGGCTGCGTGCCGCGCAGACCGGCGCCGACCTGGCGCGCCTGGACGAGTTCAGCGCGCCCCGGCTGCCGCTGCGCCTCCTCAATCACTGGGACAACCTCGACCGCAGCGTGGAGCGCGGCTATGCCGGCTCTTCGATCTGGGACTGGTGGAAGCTGCCGGACCTGCGCGATGCACGCTACGTCGATTACGCCCGCGCCAACGCATCCCTGGGCATCAATGGGACGGTGCTCAACAACGTGAATGCCAAGGCCGAGTCGCTGACGGCGCCTTACCTCGCCAAGGCGGCGGCCCTGGCGCAGGTGTTCAGGCCCTACGGCCTGCGGGTCTACCTGTCCGCGCGTTTCTCGGCGCCGGTGGAACTGGGCGGGCTCCAGACGGCCGACCCGCTCGATCCGGCGGTGCGCGCCTGGTGGCGAGCCAAGGCGGACGAGATCTACCGTGCCATCCCGGATTTCGGCGGCTTCCTGGTCAAGGCCAATTCCGAGGGCCAGCCCGGCCCGCAGGACTATGGCCGCAGCCATGCCGACGGCGCCAACATGCTGGCCGAGGTGCTGGCGCCGCATGGCGGCATCGTGATGTGGCGAGCCTTCGTCTATGCCCCTGACGCGCGCGACCGCGCGGCCCAGGGCTTCGCCGAGTTCCAGCCGCTGGACGGGCAGTTCGCAGCCAACGTCATCGTGCAGGTCAAGAACGGGCCGATCGACTTCCAGCCGCGCGAGCCCTTCCATCCGTTGTTCGGCGCCATGCCTCGCACCGCCACGGCGCTGGAGGTGCAGATCACGAAGGAATACCTCGGCTTCTCGACCCACCTCGTCTACCTCGGGCCGCTGTTCGAAGAAGTGCTGCGCGCGGACACCCATCGCCCGGCGCCGGGGGCCACCGTCGCGCGGCAGATCACGGCCATGGCCGGCGTGGCCAACATCGGCACCGATCGCAACTGGTGCGGCTCCCACTTCGACTGCGCCAACTGGTATGCCTTCGGGCGACTGGCCTGGGACACCGACCTGGCGGCCGCCCGCGTGGCGCGCGAGTGGGTGCAGCAGACCTTCACCCGTGACCGCCGGGCTGTCGACACCGTCACCGCGCTGATGCTCGATTCACGCGAGGCGGTGGTCGACTACATGACCCCGCTGGGCCTGCATCACCTGATGGGCACCGGTCACCACCACGGGCCGGCGCCCTGGGTCAGCGACCTGGAGCGGGCTGACTGGAACCCGACCTACTTCCACCGAGCGGGCCCCGACGGCATCGGGTTTGATCGGTCGCCGCGCGGCAGCGGCTCGGTGGCGCAGTACGCGCCGGCGCTGGCCGCGCGCTGGTCTGAGCCCGCCACCACGCCCGAGGCCTTGCTGCTGTGGTTCCATCACCTGCCCTGGGACCACCGCATGGCCTCGGGCCGCACGCTGTGGCAGGAACTCGTGGCCCACTACGACCGCGGCGTGGCCCGCGTGGAGGCCATGCGCGAGCAATGGGCGGGCCTGCGAGGCGTCGTGGATGCGCGGCGGCATGCCGAGGTCACCGCCTACCTGGCGGTGCAGGCCCGCGAGGCGCGCTGGTGGCGGGACGCCTGCCTGGCTTACTTCCAGGCGGTGTCAGGCCTGCCGTGGCCCGCGGGCACGCAGCCGCCCGCGGAAGCACTGGAGGCCTACCGGGCCCGCCGATTCAAATTCGCACCGGGTCAGGGCGGGTGACGCCCCCTCAAATATGATTGTGCGACCAAGCTCACCACCACCTGAGGGACACCTTTGAAGCCTACCGTTCGTGCTGGCCGCAGCACCAAGGTCGCCACCATCGCCGATGTCGCACGACTGGCCGGGGTGTCGCCGATGACGGTGTCCCGGGTCATCAATGGCGAGCAGAACGTCCGGCCCGGCACCCGCGAGAAGGTGCACGCCGCCGTGGCCGAGCTCAATTACCTGCCCAACCAAGCCGCCCGCCACCTCGCCGGATCGGAGCCCATCCGCATCGGCATGCTCTACATCGACCCGACGGCGGGCTATCTCAACGAATTCCTGATCGGGCTGCTCAACAAGGCCACGCTGCGCCATGTGCAGTTGGTGGTGCAGCGCTGCGAGGCGGCGCGCGAGGGCGAGGAGAAGCCGGTGGCCGAGATGATCGCCAACGGCATCGACGGCCTGATCCTGCCGCCCCCCTTCTGCGACTCCCAGCCGCTGCTCAAGCTCGTGGCCGAGACCGACACGCCGGCCGTGGTCGTGTCCGCGGGCCAGCCGCCGGAGGCCGTGTGCGCTGTCGGCATCAACGACTTTGACGCCGCCTACGAGATGACGCGCCACCTGCTGAACCTCGGCCATCACCGGCTGGGCTTCATCATCGGCGACCCCTACCAGAGCAGCAGCGCGCGGCGCCTGGCGGGCTTTCATGCGGCGATGGCCGATGCGGGCCTGAACATCGAGGAGGAAGAGGTCGTCGCGCAGGGCATGTTCACCTACCGCTCGGGCCTGGATGCGGCCGAGTTCCTGCTGTCGCAGGAGCGCCGCCCCACGGCCATCTTCGCGAGCAACGACGACATGGCAGCAGCGACCGTCGCCATCGCCCACCGCATGGGGCTGGACGTGCCCAGCGACCTGACCGTCGTCGGTTTCGACGACGCCCCCCTGGCCACCACCATCTGGCCCGAACTCACCACCGTGCGCCAGCCCATCATGGAGATGGCCGGCGCCGCGGTGGATCTGCTGGTGCGCCACATCAAGGCGCGCCGCACCGGCGAGCCTCTGCCCTGCGAGCATGAGCTCATGGATTTCGAACTGGTCCGACGCCAGTCCGACGCGGCCCCGCGGCTGAGACCCAAGCCCCTCGCCCAGGCGCGCCGCTGAACGCGCGTGCGCCTGGTCGGCCCCCCGAGGGGACGGCGATGCGTGCGGCATGGCGCCGCAAGCACATCGCCCGCCGGCCGGCTTGGGGCGGCCCGGCGCTCGG
The DNA here is from genome assembly GCF_002205845.1 of Roseateles puraquae. GTDB lineage: Bacteria > Pseudomonadota > Gammaproteobacteria > Burkholderiales > Burkholderiaceae_C > Pelomonas > Pelomonas puraquae. Next base: position 48,311 of record NZ_NISI01000018.1, read on the forward strand.
CCAACGGTGAAACCCGTGATCACGATGAGCCACGACATGGAACGACTCTCTGCCCCGCGCTTCAAGCGCCTGCTGCTGACCGGCGCCGCCGGCAACCTCGGTCGCGTGCTGCGCCCGCGCATGAAGCACTACTGCGACGTGCTGCGCCTGTCCGACCTGGCCCCCATGGACCCCGCCGGCGAGGGCGAGGAAGTGGTGCAGGCGCCGCTCGAAGACCTCGCCGCGATGCAGTCGCTCTTGAAGGACGTGGACGCCGTGCTGCACTTTGGCGGCGTGTCCATCGAGAAGCCCTTCGACGTGGTGCTGCCGGCCAACATCGTCGGCGCCTACAACGTGTACGAAGCGGCGCGCCAGCGCGGCGTCAAGCGCATCGTGTTCGCGAGCTCCAACCACGTCATCGGCTTCTACAGCCAGGGCGAGACCATCACGCCCCAGGCACTGCCGCGGCCCGACAGCTACTACGGCCTGTCCAAGGCCTTCGGTGAGAACCTGGCGCAGTTCTACTTCGACCGCTACGGCCTGGAAACCGTCAGCCTGCGCATCGGCTCCTGCTGGCCCGAGCCGACCGACCGCCGCATGCTCGCCAGCTGGCTCAGCTACGACGACCTGGAGCGGTTGTTGGTGGCTGCGCTGAGCGCGCCTGTGGTCGGCCACAGTGTCATCTACGGCGTGAGCGACAACCGCTCGACCTGGTGGGACAACAGCGCGGCGCGCCACATCGGCTACCGGCCCCAGGACAGCTCCGAGCCCTGGCGCGCCCAGGTGGAGGCGGCCCATCCTTACGTGGACCCAAGCCGGCCCGAAGTGCGCTGCCAGGGCGGCGGCTTCGTGGTGCTGGGCCCCTTCGAGAAAGACCCGGCGCCATGAACATCGCCTTCGCCCCCAACGCGCGCCGGCCCGACCCGGCCATCGAGGTGCTGGACGACGCCTTCCTGCCGCTGCGGCTGTTTGCCGCGGGGGTCGAGCAGATCGCCACCGGCCTGGCCTGGGCCGAGGGCCCGGTGTGGTTCGGCGACGGCCGCTATCTGCTGGTGTCGGACATCCCGAACAACCGCATCCTGCGCTGGGACGAAACGACCGGCGCAGTCAGCGACTTCCGCCGGCCGAGCAATAACGCCAACGGCCATGTGCGCGACCGCCAGGGGCGCCTGGTCAGCTGCGAGCACCTGACCCGGCGCATCACCCGCACCGAGTACGACGGCCGCATCACCGTGCTGGCCGACCGCTGGCAGGGCAAGCGCCTGAACTCGCCCAACGACATCACCTGCGCGGCCGACGGCAGCCTGTGGTTCAGTGACCCGAGCTTCGGCATCGCGAGCGACTTCGAGGGCGAGCGCGCCGAGGCCGAACTGCCGCACGGCGTGTACCGCATCGACGGCGCGACAGGCGAGCTGAGCCTGCAGCTCGACGATCTGCAGGGGCCCAACGGCCTGGCCTTCAGCCCGGACGGCCGCACGCTGTACGTCATCGAGAGCCGCGCCCGGCCGCACCGCCTCATCTGGGCCTATGACGCCGACGGCCCGCGGCTGTCGAACAAGCGGCTGCTGATCGACGCCGGTGGCCCTGGCGCCTTCGACGGCATGGCGGTGGATGTGCAGGGGAACCTGTGGTGCGGCTTCGGCGGTGACGGCAGCAAGGCGGCCGATCCGGCGCAACTCGACGGCGTGCGGGTCTACAGCCCCGAAGGCCGGCCGCTGGCTCACATCCATCTGCCGGAGCGCTGCGCCAACCTGTGCTTCGGCGGGGCCAAGGGCAACCGGCTCTTCATGGCCAGCACGCACTCGGTCTACGCGCTCTACGTGAACACCCGCGGCGCGGTGGCCTGAGGGCGGGGCGAACTCAGGGGCTGACCCGGCGCTCAGCAGTGTGCTGCCGCGCCAGCGGTCCGATCAGCACGCACACCGCCAGCGTCGTGCCGATGAGCACATTGCCCACCCACGGGAAGTGCTCCAGCCGGCCATCGGCCGCGATCACCACGATGTGGCCCGAGATCAGCGCTGCCAGGCCGCCGGCCAGCTGCTGCAGCGCCGCGTTGATGGCCGTGAAGGCGCCGCGCTGCTCCGGCGCTGGGATGCCAGTCACCACCACCTGCCAGGGCACCATGCGCGAGAAGATGCCCGCAAACAGCACCACGTTGATGGCGACCAGCGCGATCAGCGGCGAAGGCCCGAGGCGGGTGTAGATGGCCACCATGGCGATCGTGAGGGCGCTGCCCGTGTAGAACACCGGCAGCGGCCCGAAGCGGTCGGCCAGGCGGCCCACCAGCGGGGCGACAAACATCGTGCTGATGCCGGTCACCAGGTAGACGATGGGCAGGTGGGCCAGGTCGATGCCGACGTTGTGCACCGAGAAGGCGCTGGCGAACGGCATGATCATGAAGCCGCCGGTGGTCAGCAGCGCGGTGATGAGGAAGGCGTGCAGATGTCGCCGCTGGGCCACCGTGTGCCACAGGTGGGCAAAGGCGCTGCGCTCCTGCTTGAGCTTCAAGTGGGCATCCACGGGTTTCATGCGCCAGGCGATCAGCAGGCCGCCTGCGGTGCCAAAGGCCACCAGCGCCAGGAAGGGCGTGTGCCAGTCGCCATGCGTGGCGAGATACAGGCCGAAGGGCAGGCCCAGCACCTGGCTGGCCGCAAAGCCGCCCTGAAGCAGGCCCATCACGCGGCCCCGCAGTGCGGGCTCGAAGAGGTCGGCCGCAATCGCCATCACGATGGAGCCAATGACGCCGCCGAACAGGCCCGTCACGATGCGGGCCAGCAGCAGGGACTCGAAGCTGGTGGCCAGGCCGCACCACAGTGTGCCGAGCAGGAAGCCGCCGTAGAAGAACAGCAGCAGCCGCTTGCGGTCGAAGCGGTCGGCAAAGCCCGCGGTCAGCAGGCCTGACAGCCCCGCGCTGAAGGCATAGGCCGACACCACCATGCCGAACTGCTGGGCGGTCATGCCCATGGCCGGCATGATCATGGCGCCCAGCGGCGACATGATCATGAAGTCCAGGATGACCGCGAACTGCAGCAGTGTCAGCAGGGCGGTCACGAAGCGCTGGTAGCGCGTGAGGGAGGGCGGGGCCCCGGCGGCGGTGGCGGCGGAGGCGGGTGCAGAGGTGGCCATGGGTGCGGAGTGTGCGTCAGATGCCGCTTGAACGTGGCAGCAGGGATGTCGTCCTACGCGGGTTCGCGCCGGTATGCCCTGGCGCGCGCGGGCGGCGAGCGCCAGAGTTGCAGAACCCCCGATTGCGGAGCACCGCCATGCCCACCACCGATTGCCTGTCCGACCCCCGAGCCACCCCGACCGCCGAACAAGCCCAGCTGCTGATATGCGTGGTCGGCACCGCGGATGTGCTGCGCGCCCGGGCGCAGGATCTCGCGCCTCTGGCAGCCGATGCCCGCGTGAAGCGCATCGACTGGCGGCTGGACGACGAATGGGGCCAACCTCCGGCCGAGGCCGACTGGGCAGACGGCGTCATCGTGCTGAACTCGGACGCCTGGGCGGCGCCGACCGGCTGCGCACGCTTGCAGGCGTTGCTGAAGATGGCCTGGCGCTGTGGTCGCACGGTGGCCCTGTGTGGCGATGCGATGAACTGCCTGCGGGTGCTGGGCTTCGCGGTGGATGTGCCGGCCGAGGCCGAGGGCCTGTTCCTGTGCCCGCAGGCGCCCTGCCAGGGCACGCTGCGGGAGTTTCTCGATGCTGTCCGGGAGCAGCCGCATCGCGGGCGTTGAGCCGGTGGGGGCAGAAACGAAGCGGCGGGCTCTGGGCCCGCCGTTTCGCTTGTCATCGGCGTGACTATCGGCGGATCAGGCCCACCACCAGGCTCACGATGGCCAGGATGACGAAGCCATAGAACAGCAGCTGGGCGATGCCTGCCGCGCTGGCGGCAATGCCACCAAAGCCGAACAGGGCCGCCACGAGGGCGATGACGAAGAAGATGATGGCGTAACGCAGCATGAGGATCTCCTGTAAGGGAAGGAAAGTGTTGGCAACGTCAATCTAGGGCGCGGCCTTGCCGCGAGATGCCGGCTGCTGCCGCGCGGCGGGGTAGGAGGCCGCCGACGCTGCAGCGGCAGGCGGCGCCGCGGTGTCGCAGCGCACCGGCGGCACGTCCTCGCCGGGGTCCACGAAGGCCAGCAGGGCTGCCGGCGGCGCCAGCGCCCCCAGCGCGATCGCCGCGATCGCCTTGCCGCCCAGGGCCTTGCCTTCCAGCGCCACGCGTGGGTCGGCGAGCGTGCCTTGCACACGCAGCGGGGTGCGCAGCGTGAGCAGCGAAAAGTCCTTGGGCTGGGCCTTCAGCCGCAGGTCGAGCGATTCATCGGCGAAGTTGATCCGGCCATCGATGTCGATGCGGCTGTCCCGGTTGTCGACCACCGCGGTGCGTGGCCGCAGCGCCCCGGCCTTGAAGCGGCCCGCGAGCTCGGCGCAGTTCAGCATCAGCTTGCGGTCGCCCCGCAGCCACACGGCCAGGCCCTGGGCCAGGTCCAGCCCCACGGCCTCGGTCAGCAGGTGGGAGATCTGGCCCTTGTCGAGTTGTAGCCGCACGGGCCCGTCCAGGCTGCCCAGCAGCTCGGCGGGACTGCGGCCGCGGCCGGAGAGGTCGAGGTCGGCCCGCAGCCGGCCGGTGACCGGGTCGTCCGCCAAGGCGCGGGTCGGCAGGCGCAGCCATTGCTCGATGGCCATGCCGCGCACGCCCAGGCCCAGCGTCCATTGCGGCGGGGCGACCCGGGTGTCCAGCCGCACGGCGCCGGTGGCCTCGCCGCCAGCAATGCCGGCATGCAGGTGTTGCAGGTCGAGCACGCCGTCTTCCAGAACCAGGCTCACGTTCACCGGCGAGAGCGGCGCGAGCTTGGGTGTTCCCAGGTCCAGCTGGTTCAGGGCCGCGGCCACGCGGGCGTCCATGGTGCGCAGCGAGGGCAGGTCCCAAGGGCGGTCGGGCAACACGCGACCGGGGCGGCTCGGGCGGGTGTCGGCGCCCACGGCCGGACCAAGGTCGGCCAGGCGCAGCCCGCCGCGCAACAGCCCGCTCAGTTGCGGCCGCGCGGGCCGGGTGTCGAAGTAGAAGTCACCTGCGAGCTGGCTCTGGCCGACGCGCGCCTGGGCGCCGCCCAGCTGCCAGACGCCCGCCGCATGTTGCAGTCGCCCGCTCAGCGTCACGGGTGGTGTGCGTGGCAGCGTGATGTTGAAGGGCCGGCCGATGTCGGCGAGCGACCGGCCGCGCACCTCCAGCCGGCCGTCCAGCGCGCGGGCATCCAGCAGCGACGAGGCCGTGCCTTCAAAGCTCAGCCGGCCCTCGCGCTGGGTCAGTTCGGCCCGCAACTGCACCGGCGGCAGCCCCGCGTCGGCGGGCGCCAGCAGGGCCAGACCAGCCCCGGCTTCGGCCTTGAGCGCGAGTTGCTGGCCTCGCAGCTGGCCTTGCAGGTCGGCCTGCCAATGGCCATTGGCGGCGGTGGAGAAGCGAGCGTCGCCGCGCAGGCGCAGTGGCTGGTCGTCGAGGCTGGCCTGGCCGTCACGAATGATCAGGTGATCGATCTGCGGCAGCTCGGCGCGCTCCTGGCGTTGCCCACTCGGCTGCACGGGCCAGGCCGTTCGCCCGTCGGCATCGCGCTGCCAGGAAAGTTTCAGGCGGTCGGCCTGCACCAGGCGCAGCCGCAGCGGTGCGCCGTGGCGCCAGGCCCACAGGTCAGCCCAGCGCCACTTCAGCAGCACCGCACCGGCTTCGGCCAGCGCCTCGCCGGCCGGCCCGGTCACGGCCAGGCGAGACGCCTGCAGGCGTGGGTCCAGCAGCAGATGCAGCCGGGCGTCACCGTCGAGCTGCAGCCCCCGGTCGGCGCGCGTGGCCAGCCAGGGCGCCACACCGGGCCAGCCCGCCCATTCCATGCCGGCGACCCCGGCCACCAGGGCCAGTGCGGCCGCGCCGACGGCTTTGATGGCAAATCTCATGAGCCGATGCTCGTGGGCACGCTCCCGCGCGAGCGTGGGACGCGCACGATGCGGCCTGTAGGACACGGCGACGGCGGGGCCCGGCGCTGCGTCGGCCTGCCGTCCGACAGCCAGCCCGCGGGCCGGCGACTAGCCTTGCCGCATCACTGACAACGGCTGGCCATGGCTGAGAACGCTTCCGCGCTGCAACGATTTCTGACCGTGGCCCGGCCCTATTGGGTGGGTGACCGGCGGGCCTGGGCCTGGGGCTTTCTCGCCGGCATCATCGTCCTGATGCTGGCCGATACCCAGCTGGCCGTCATGCTCAACGACCAGACCGGCGAGATCACGTCGGCGCTGGCAGCGCGCGACGCCGACAGGTTCTGGGCCGCCGTGCGCCAGATGCTGTGGGTGCTGGCCTTCGCGGTGCCGGTGTTTGCCACCTACTACTACGCCCGTGATGCGTATGCCAATGACTGGCGCCGGTGGCTGACGCAGCGCTTCCTGGAGGGTTATCTGCGCGAACGGCGCTACTTCCATCTGGCAGGCGAAGACATCGACAACCCGGACCAGCGCATGGCCGACGACGTGAACACCTTCACCGGCCGCTCGCTGCATTTCCTGCTCATCCTGCTGGGGTCGCTGATGCAACTGGTGGCCTTCAGTGCGGTGTTGTGGCGGCTGTCGCACACGCTCGTCGGCTTCCTGGTGGCGTATGCGTTGGCCGGCACGGTGCTCTCGCTCGGGCTGTTCGGGCGGCCGCTGATCAAGCTCAACCACTGGCAGCTCAAGCGCGAGGCGGACTTCCGCTTCCGCCTGATGCGGGTGCGCGAGAACGCTGAATCCATCGCCTTCTATGGCGGCGAAGACCAGGAGCGCCACCAGCTGCAGCAGCGCCTGCGTGCCACCTTGCTGAACACCCGCCGGCTGATCCGTGCGCAGTTCGGCCTGAACCTGTTCCAGCGCGGCTTCAGCCAGCTCAGCCTCCTGGTGCCCAGCGTGGTGCTGGCACCCGAGGTGCTGTCGGGGCGGTTGGAAGTGGGCCAGGCCGTGCAGGCGGCGGGCGCCTTTGCGGCGGTGCTGGGCGCGGTGTCGCTGATCATCGACAACTTCGAAAGCCTGTCGCGCTTCGTCGCCGGCATCGACCGGCTGCACGTGATGGCGCGGGTGCTGGAATCGCCACCGCCCGAGGCGGGCATCGCACGCCAGGAAGGGCAGGAGCTGCATCTGCAGGGCCTGACCGTGCAGGCGCCGGGCAGCGACCGTGTGCTTGTGGAGAACCTGTCCTTGCGCGTTCCCGAAGGCGGCTCGCTGCTGATCACGGGCGCGAGCGGCTGTGGCAAGAGCTCCTTGCTGCGCGCCATCGCGGGGCTGTGGACCCAGGGCAGCGGGCAGGTCTCGCACCCGCCGCGGGAGGACGTGTTCTTTCTGCCGCAGAGGCCCTATCTGCAGACCGGCACGCTGCGCAGCCAACTGATCTACCCCAGCTCGCAATCGACGCTGGACGATGCCGCGCTGCTCAAGATCCTCGACGAGGTGCAGTTGCGCCACCTGGCCGAAGACGAGGGCGGACTGGACCGGGTGCGCGACTGGGAAAAGGTGCTCAGCGGCGGCGAGCAGCAGCGCCTGGCCTTCGCGCGGCTGCTCGTGCATGAGCCGCGCCTGGCCATCCTGGACGAGGCGACGAGCGCGCTCGACGACGCGAACCAGAAGCGCCTGTACGAGCGGCTGCGCGAACGCGGCACGACGCTGGTCAGCATCGCCCACCGGGCGGCCGTGGCGGGCTTTCATCGCCATGTGCTCAAGCTGACCGACGGCGGTCGCTGGACCCTGGCGCGCACCGGCAGCGAAGCGGCGAAGAAGTCAAGCGACTGAGCGAGCCACCGGTGCCTGCCTGGCCCGGCGGCAGGCGGGCCTGGGTGAATTCCCGACCGTTCGGTCGATCAATCGCGCATAGGATCGGCCACGCCTTCTTTCCGCGTTGCCATGGACCTCACGATTGCCGCCATCCTCGGGCTCGACGGCCTCACCAACGGGGCCATCTATGCCTTGGTCGCCCTGGCCCTGGTGCTGGTGTTCTCCGTCACCCGCATCATCTTCATTCCGCAGGGCGAGTTCGTCGCCTTCGGCGCGCTCACGCTGGCGTCGCTGCAACTCGGCAAGGTGCCGGGCACGGTGTGGCTGCTGTTGATGATGGCCGTGGCCGCGGCGGTGCTGGACGTCACGCAGGGACTGCGCGAGCGCTGGCCCGCCGGGCGATTCAAGTCCGTGCTGCTGAAGACGCTGGCGCTGCCCGTGGCCTTGTCGCTCGCCACCCCGTGGCTGCTGCAGCAACAGCCGCCCCTGTGGCTCCAGGTGCTGCTGACCCTGGCCATCGTCACCGCCATGGGCCCGCTGCTGTACCGCCTGGCCTACCGCGCGCTGTCGGGCGCGAGCGTGCTGACGCTGCTCATCGTGTCGGTCGGCGTGCACTTCGCGCTGACCGGGCTGGGGCTCGTGTTCTTCGGGGCCGAGGGCTACCGAACACCGGCGTTCTGGGAGGCGCGCTTCGATGTCGGGCCGCTGAGCTTTACGGGCCAGACGCTGATCATCTTCGGCGCCTCGGTGGCCTTGCTCGTGGCCATGTATCTGTTCTTCGAGCGCACCCTCACCGGCAAGGCGCTGCGGGCCACGTCGGTCAACCGCACCGGCGCCCGGTTGATGGGCATCTCGGGGGATGCCGCCGGCAGCCAGACGTTCACCATGGCCGCCTTCATCGGCGCCCTGTCGGGCCTGCTGATCGCGCCGTCCACCACCATCTATTACGACACCGGTTTCCTGATCGGTCTCAAAGGCTTCGTCGCCGCGGTGTTCGGTGGCCTGGGCAGCTTCCCGATGGCGCTGTCGGGTGCCATCGGCGTGGGCCTGATCGAGAGCTTCGGCTCCTTCTGGGCCAGTGCCTTCAAGGAGGTCATCGTGTTCACGGTGATCCTGCCGGTGCTGCTGTGGCGGTCCTTCGTGGACCCGCACCACGAGGAGCATTGATGGGCGACGCCGAACACAGCCACAGAGGCACAGAGGCACAGAGATACCGGGTCAGTGACACGGTCATCGCTGCTGCCATCGAAGTCCACAAGGAACTGGGTCCTGGCTTGTTCGAAAGCGCCTATGAGGCCGCCATGGATATCGAACTGAAGGCGCGCGGCGTGGAAGTGCAGCGCCAGTTGGAGGTGCCCATGACGTACAAGGGGCAGCCGCTGGGCTCCAGTTACCGCGTCGATCTGGTGGTGGAGCGCGAGCTGGTGGTGGAGCTCAAGGCCGTCGAGCGCCTTGCCCCTGTTCACACCGCCCAGGTGCTGACCTATCTGCGGCTGCTGAAACTGCGCGCCGGCTTGCTGATCAACTTCAATCACGCCCAGCTTCGACAAGGTGTGAAGAGGATTTCGCTGTGAACCCGCTCTCTCTGTGCCTCTGTGCCTCTGTGGCTGTGTTCTGGGGCCTGTGCCGATCATGACGTCTTTGAAACGTGCCCATTTCGCGGCAGTTGCCGCGCTCGTGCTGCTCGTGCTGCCCTTCGTGCCGGTGCCCGATTTCTGGATCACGCAGCTCAACTACATCGGCCTGTTCTCGCTGGTCGTGCTTGGGCTCGTGCTGTTGACCGGTGTCGGCGGCCTGACCTCGTTCGGGCAGGCGGCGTTTGCCGGTGTCGGCGCTTATACGACGGCCTACATGAGCACGGTCATGGGCCTGTCGCCCTGGCTCGGACTGGTGGCGGGGCTGGCCATCACGCTGGTGCTGGCCCTGGTCATCGGGGCGCTGACGCTGCGCATGTCGGGCCACTACCTGCCGCTGGCCACCATCTGCTGGTGCCTCGCGCTGTACTACCTCGTCGGCAACCTGGAGGCCCTGGGCAAGTACGACGGGCTGCTCGGCCTGCCGGCGCTGCAACTGGGCGACTTCAGCTTCCGGAGCGAGCGGCGCATCTACCTGCTGATCTGGGCAGCGGCGCTGCTGGCAGCGGTGGGCGTGACCCGGCTGCTGGACTCGCGGCCCGGGCGCATCATGCGCGCGCTCAACACCAACCGCGGTGGCGGCGCCACCATGCCCGAGGCCATGGGCGCGAGCACCTTCCGCTACAAGCTGGTGATGTTCGTCGTGGCCGCGCTGCTGGCCTCGCTGTCGGGCTGGCTGTATGCGCACATGCAGCGCAGCGTGAACCCCTCACCCTTTGGCATCAAGTTCGGCATCGAGTACCTGTTCATGGCGGTGCTCGGCGGCATTGGCACGGTGGGCGGAGCGTTCACCGGCGCGGCACTGGTCAAGCTCGCGGAGGACCAGCTCAAGGTCTGGCTGCCGGTGGTGTTCGGCGGCTCGGGCAACTACGAGATCATCGTGTTCGGCGTGGTGCTGGTGCTGGTGCTGCGCTTCGCGCCCGAGGGGCTGTGGCCGCTGTTGGCGCGCTGGCTGCCCGCCCGCGGCCACAAGGCGGTGGACGAGCAGGCACCGCGGCTGTCCGCTCGCAGCCATCCGCCGCGCGGCGCCGCGCTGCTGGATGTGCGCCAGATCCGGAAGCAGTTCGGCGGGCTGACGGCCGTCAACGACATCAGCTTCACCATCCGTGCCGGCGACATCGTCGGCCTGATCGGCCCGAACGGCGCAGGCAAGAGCACCACCTTCAACCTGGTGTCCGGCGTGCTGCCGCTCACCGCCGGGGAGGTCGAGCTGCTGGGCCAGCGCGTGGACGGCCGTGGCAGCCGGGCCATCGCGCGGGCGGGGCTCTCGCGCACCTTCCAGCACGTCAAGCTGGTGCCCGACATGACGGTGCTCGACAACGTCGCCCTCGGCACCTATCTGCGCACCCGCACGGGCACGCTGCGCGCCATGCTCGGCCTGAATGGCGCCGAGGAGGCCCAGGCCCGCGCCGAGGCGATGCGCCAACTGCGCCGCATCGGCCTGGATGGCCAGGCCCATGAGCTCGCTGGGAACCTGGCCCTTGGCCCGCAACGTCTGGTGGAAATTGCGCGTGCGCTGGCCAGCGACCCGTCGCTGCTGCTGTTGGACGAACCGGCCGCTGGCCTGCGCCACAAGGAGAAGGCCGCGCTGGCCGATGTGCTGCGCCAGCTGAAGGCCGAGGGACTGTCCCTGCTGCTGGTGGAGCACGACATGGACTTCGTGATGAAGCTCACCGACCGCATCGTCGTCATGGAATTCGGCCGCCACTTGATGGAGGGCACGCCCGCCGAGGTGCAGGCCAGCCCGGCCGTGCGCGCGGCCTACCTGGGGGCAGAAGAATGAGCGCGTTGCTTGAAGTGCGCGACCTGCATGCCGGCTACGGGCGCGCGGAAGTGCTGCACGGCCTGAGCCTGACGGCCGAGGCCAGGAGCGTCGTCACGGTGATCGGGCCCAATGGCGCCGGCAAGAGCACGCTGCTGGGCGCCTTGATGGGCTTGATCCCGTCGCGCAGTGCCGTGTTGAAGTTCGCCGGCGAAGACATCGCGCGCCTGACGCTCGAAGAGCGCGTCATGGCCGGCCTGGCCCTCGTGCCGGAAAAGCGCGAGCTCTTCGGCACCATGAGCGTGGAAGACAACCTGCTGCTCGGCGGCTGGCGGCCCAAGACCCTGGGCCAGCGGCAGTGGCGTGACGGCCTGGAGAGCGTCTATGCGCGCTTCCCCCGCCTGAAGGAGCGCCGCACGCAGGCGGCGGGCACCTTGTCAGGCGGCGAGCGCCAGATGCTTGCGCTGGGGCGGGCGCTGATGGGGCAACCCAAGCTGCTGATGCTCGACGAACCCAGCCTGGGGCTGGCGCCGCTGATCGTGCGTGAGATCTTCGCCATCGTCGAGGACCTGCGCGCCACCGGCGTGAGCATTCTGTTGGTGGAGCAGAACGCGCGTGCCGCGCTGCGCGTGGCTGACCACGGCCATGTGCTGGAGACGGGTGAGTTCGGCCTGAGCGGCCCGGCCGATCAACTGGCCGCCGACCCGCGAGTGATCGAGACCTACCTCGGCGCCGGTCACGCGGGCTGAGCCTGCACCCAGAGCAGCAGCAGGTTGTTCGCGGGCATCGCCACGCGCTCGCGCAGCATGAGGCCGTGGGCGCGGGCCACCCTCGCCACATCGGCCAGGCGCCGCAAGCCCCAGGCCGGGTGGCGCTGCTTCAGGTCGGCGTCGAAGGCGAGATTGCTGGGGGCGGTGTCCACGCCGTCTTCCAGGTAGGGGCCGTAGGTGATCAACATCCCCTGAGGCGCGAGGTGGCGAGATGCCCCGCGCATCAGCGCCTCGGTGCAGGCCCAGGGCGCGATGTGGATCATGTTGGCGCAGTAGATCGCGTCCACCTCGGCCGACACGCCGGCCCAGGTCGGCGCCAGGACGTCCAGCGGCAGCGGGGTCCGCACGTTCGATAGTTCGGCGCACCAGTCGGCGATGCCCGGCAGGGCGTCGGCGTCGAAATCGGTGGGCTGCCATTGCCAGCCTGGCAGCGCGGCGGCGAAGGCGGCGGCATGCTGGCCCGTGCCGCTGGCGATCTCCAGCATCAGGCCCGAGGCGGGCAGCCAGCGCTGCAGCTCGGCCAGGATGTGCGGCGCGTTGCGTTCCGCGGCGGGGCTGTGACGGCGGGCGTCGTGCATGCTCAGATCGGCCGCAGGAAGAGCCCAACCGTCAGCGCGATGCCCAGGCCCACGATGGCCAGGCGCAGCGCCTTCTCGTTGACGTGGTGCAGCGCCCAGGCGCCGGCCAGGCCACCGAGCAGGGCGCTCACGCCCAGCACCACGGCCTGCAGCCAGTGCACCTCGGGTGAGGTGATGAAGAGGGCCACGGCCGAGGCATTCATGATGCCGGCGAGCACGTTCTTGGTGGCCCCCGCATTGCGCGTCGGCATGCCGGCGATGGTGAGGGCCGCCAGCATCAGGAAGCCGATGCCGCCGCCGAAGTAGCCGCCATAGATCGCGATCAGGAATTGCATGACCGCCGTCGGCGCCGCGCCGAGGTGCCGGCCTTCGGCCGCAGGCTTGCGCAGGAAGCTGCCCCAGGCGAACACGCTGGTGGCGAACAGCACCAGCCAGGGCACGAGGCGCGCAAAGACCGACGAGGGCGTGTGCAGCAGCAGCCAGGCACCCACGGCGCCGCCGACCAGGCTCAGCCCGATGAGCGCCCGCACCGACAGCGTCGGCGTGCCGCTGACCAGCCGCCGGCCGGCCCAGCCCGAGGTCATCTGCCCCGGGAACAGGGCCACGGTCGAGGTGATGTTGGCCGCCAGTGGCGACATGCCCGTGAGGATGAGGGCGGGCAGCGTCACGAAGGAGCCACCACCTGCGAGAGCGTTCTGCAGACCGGCCCAGAGGCCGGCCAGCACCAGGAGGGCGAGAGCCATGTCGGAGGTTGCGCGAGTAAAGACTGGAAGTTCCGTCGAGCATACGGCTCGACCCGACCACAATGCTGGCCATGGCCCGTCTGAACCGTCCGTATCTGCTGCATGCAGGCTTGCGCCCGGGGGCCGAGGTCGACTTCGACAGTTACCCGTTCAACATTCCGGCCGTGCGGGAGATGGGCCAGATCGACTTCCACCCGAACGTCACGTTCTTCGTAGGCGAAAACGGCGCGGGCAAGTCGACCGTGCTGGAAGGTCTTGCACTGGCGCTGGGCTACAGCGCAGAAGGCGGCACACGCAACGTGCGCCTGCAGACGGTCGAATCAGTCTCCAACCTGCATGAAGTGCTGCGCCTGGCGCGCGGCGTGCCGGCGCCGCGCGACGGCTACTTTCTGCGGGCCGAGACCTTGTTCAACGTGGCCTCTTACATGGATGAGGTCGGCTACACCGAGGGCTATGGCGGCTCTCTGCATCGGCGCTCGCACGGTGAGGCGTTCATGGCGGTGCTGCTGAACAAGCTGCGCGGCCGCGGCCTGTACCTGCTGGACGAACCCGAAGCCGCGCTGTCGCCGAACCGGCAGCTGGCCGCACTGTCCGCGATTCATGCGCTGGTCGAAAACGGTTCTCAGTTCATCATCGCCACGCACTCGCCCATCCTGCTGGCCTACCCGCATGCCCGCATCGTGCTGTTCGATGGCTCGGGTCTGGCCGAGGTCGCCTACGAGGACACCGAGCACTACGCCGTCACGCGAGACTTCCTCAATCATCCCCAGCGCCGCCTGGCGCAACTGCTGGGCGATGACGGTTCGCCCTGATCACAGAGCGCGTGCGACGCGAGAGACAGGCCAGTTGCGCGCTGTTGACACATCGTTTGCCCGCCCTGGCCTGCCGTCAGGCCAGACGCCCGGCCTGGAAGTCGCGCACCGCCTGCACCAGTTCGGCCTCGGTGTTCATCACGAACGGGCCGTACTGCGCAATCGGCTCACCCAGCGGCTGGCCGGCAATCAGCAGCGCGCGGGTGGGGGCCTCGGCGGCTTGCAGGCGCACGCCGTCGCTGCCGGGCGTGTTGGCCAGGATGGCCATGCGGCCTGACAGCACCTGGCAACCGGTGTCAAAGCGCAGGCCGCCTTCGTAGACGTAAACGAAGGCGTTGTGCGTGGCCGGCAGCGGCTGCTCGAAGGTCGCACCGGGCGGCAGTTCCAGGTCGAGGTAGAGCGGCTCGGTCACTTCGCGCTGCACGGCGCCCTTCACGCCATGGCTTTCGCCAGCAATCACCCGCACCGTCACGCCGTCGCGCTCGAACTGCGGCACGTCGGCGCCTTGCACGTCCAGGTACCAGGGTGCGCGCAGCTTGTCGCGCGCCGGCAGGTTCAGCCAGAGCTGAAAGCCTGCCATGCGGCCTTCGCGCTGCTCGGGCATCTCGCTGTGGATGACGCCGCGGCCGGCCGTCATCCATTGCACGCCGCCGTCCGACACCAGGCCTTCATTGCCGGCCGAATCGCGGTGGCGGATGCGACCCTGGCGCATGTAGGTCACGGTCTCGAAGCCGCGGTGCGGATGCTCGGGGAAACCGGCGCCATAGTCCTCGGGCTTGTCCGAGGAGAAGTGGTCCAGCATCAGGAAGGGATCCAGGCGCCGCTGCAGGTTTTGCGTCAGCACACGCTCCAGCTTGACGCCGGCCCCGTCGCTCGTGGGCTGGCCCACCACCAGGCGTTCGACCTGGCGGGGTTGGCTCAGCAGGGAGGTGATGACGGTGGACATGGTCGTGGCCTTTCGGCGGCTTGCGGCCGCTGGAACATCTCAATGCAGTGGAGGGCGCCGTGCCCCTCGGGGCAGATCAGGTCCGCGCGCGGTGAGCAGCACGGACCTGGGCGGCGGACTTTCGGGTCAGGCGGCGAGCAGTTCGTCGATCTGGGCGCGGGCGGCGCTCAGGCCCTGCTCGGCCGCGAAGGCCATGCCCTCGGCGTAAACGAAGCTGACGTCCGTCATGCCCAGGAAGGCCAGCACGGTGCGCAGGTAGGGCGTCATCTGGTCGCTGGGCTGGTCGCGGTGGATGCCGCCGCGGCTGGTGACCACATAGACCTTCTTGCCCTGCAGCAGGCCGACCGGGCCCTTCTCGGTGTACTTGAAGGTGACGCCGGCGCGGGCGACCGCGTCGATCCAGTTCTTGAACTGGGCCGTCACGTTGAAGTTGTACATGGGCACGCCGATCACGACGGTGTCGGCTGCCTGCAGTTCGGCGATCAGCGCATCGTCCAGGGCCACCCGGGCGGCTTGCTCGGCGCTGCGTTGGTCGGCCGGGGTGAAGAGGGCGCCGAGGGCAGCTTCGTCGAGCACCGGCTGGGGCGTCACGGCCAGGTCGCGCACCGTGACGGTGGCGGCCGGATGGGCGCTGCGCAGGCGGGCGGTCAGCTCATTGGCCAGCCGGGTGGACACCGAGCCTTGGTCGTCGGTGGCACGGCGGGCGCTGGCATTGATTTGCAGGATGTTCATCTGGGGCTCCGAGGCGGAAGGTTGCGATGGGATGAACTCTAGGAGTGCACCCGCAGCATCGGAAGGCGGCGATTTGCATAAGATTGTTCCGTTGATGGATCAATGGAGGCGAAATGGAGCCTGATGCCGATGACCTGCTGCTGTTCGCCCGGGTGATGGAGGCCGGCAGCTTCAGCCGCGCTGCCGAGCGGGTGCACTGGCCCAAGAGCACGGTGTCGAGGCGCATCGCGGCGCTGGAGGCTCGGTTGGGCGAGAAGCTGCTGCTGCGCAGCACCCGCAAGCTCAGCCTGACGGATTTCGGCGCCGGCGTGCTGGAGCATGCCCGGGCGGTCGCGGCCGAGGTGGATGGCGCGCTGGCGCTGGCGCTGCATCGCCAGAGCAAGCCCAGCGGCCGGTTGCGGGTCAGCATGCCGGCCGACTTTGCGCACAACGTGGCCAGCGGCATGCTGTCGGAGTTCGTGCTGACCTACCCCGAGGTGCAGCTGGAACTGGACCTGACCCCGCGCCGGGTGGACCTGATCGGGGAGGGCTTCGACCTGGCCATCCGCATGGGCGAGTTGTCGGAAGACAGCCAGCTGGCCGCGCGGCGCCTGGCCACCACGCACTGGGCGCTGTACGCCTCGCCTGACTACCTGGCGCGTGTGGGCGAGCCGCTGTTGCCCGAAGCGCTGGAGGCCATGCACGGCCTGATGCTGTTGACCCGCACCGGCGATGTGCTGCCCTGGCGCCTGGCCCGGCCGGGCGCCGAGCCGGTGCAGATCAAGCCCGCACAGCGCACGGTGGCCAATGCGCCCAGCCTGCTGGCCGACATGGCCATTGCCGGCGTGGGCATTGCCGGCATCGACCGGCTGATGGTGATGGATGCGCTCAGCCAGGGGCGGCTGCAGCGGGTATTGCCTGGCTGGGAACTGCCGGGCTCGCAATGCTGGGCGGTGTTCCCGGAGCGCCGGCTCATGCCGCTGCGCACCCGGGTATTCGTGGAGGCGATGTCGGCGCTGCTGGCGCGCTGCCCGGCCATGGAGGCCTGACGGGCACGACCTGACCCGTTACTCGGTGTCGTTGTTGAAGGCGACTTCCACCGCGGCTTCACGCGCCTTCTTGATCGGTGCAAAGCGCCATTGCTTGACGGCATCCACCGCGGCCGTGCCCAGCCGGCTGTGACTGGCCTTGATGACCGTGGCCGACTGCACCGAGCCATCCGGCGCCACCGTGAACTGCACCTGCGCGAAGCCGCTGCGGAAGTTGCCCTGCTGCATCTGGCGCGGCAGTGTCGGGTTGACGCGGGCCAGCAGCTTGAGCGGCTCTTCGGGCTCCTCTTGCGCAGCGGGCGGTGGCTCCACGGCTTGTGCCGCGGCAGGCAGCGGTGCGGCCGGCGGCGGTGTCGGCGAGGCGGAGGCCAGCACGACCGGCGTGCGCTCCAGCTCAGGCTCGGGCTGGGCCGCGGCGGTGACGGTTGCGGGCGCCGGCGTGGGCGCTTGAGTAGTTGTCGGCGCGGCTGCGGTGGCCGTCGGCGGGGTGGCTGGTGTCGGCGCAGCCGCAGGCTTGGGGGCGGCAGCGACCGGAGCGGGGGCGGGCGCCGGCTTCTTCGCCGCAACGGCCGGGGCGGGTGCGGGCGCTGGGGCCGGGGCAGGCGTGTTGCCCTGTCGATTGGCGCCCTTCTCGCCGTTCACGCGAATCCAGTGAAACACGGCGTCAGCCGCCTTCTGGGCCCGCTCCAGGTTCTGCTCCTTGGCGGATTCTTGGGCGCCGGCGGGTTGAGCCAGCATCAGCAGGGCGCCCGTGATGGCGGGCAGGGCAAGCGCCAAAGGCGGGCGCAGTCCGAGTGTCATGACGACTCCACAAAGACGGATCGAACAGGGCAAAAAGACACGGTCAGCGAGCCGCGGACTCTAGTCAGCCTTGTGGATGACGTCAGCGGGGTTTGTCCCCTGTGAGACAGAAATCGTGGGGCTGTCGGAAAACTGTCACGAAAACGCGGGACAGGGCTGTCCCTTTGATCTCGCGTTTAGCCCCCGGTCTCAGCTGCTCAGCAGCGCACGGCAGCGCTTCTCGTGCTGCTGGATTTCGGCCAGCGTGACCTCGATGTCGTGGCGCTGCTGCTCCAGTTGCTGGCGGTGCTGCGCCAGGATGGCGAGAAACGCCCTCAGTTGGGGCGCGGCGCTGGCCTGGCTGTCGTACATGTCCACGAGCTGCTTGATCTCCTGCAGCGCCAGGCCCAGCCGCTTGCCGCGCAAGGTGAGCTTGAGCCGCGTGCGGTCGCGCGGCGTGTAGACGCGGTTGCGGCCCTTGCGGCCCGGCTCCAGCAGGCCCATGTCCTCGTAGAACCGGATGGCGCGCGGCGTGATGTCGAACTCGGCGGCCAGCTCGGTGATGGTGTAGGTCGGCTGCGGGGCTTCGGTCGCGGGCGGGACAGACTTGCGAGGGGGCATGGCTACACTCGATTGACGTAAACGTCAGTCTAAAACCAGTCGAGCCCTCCGCCATGGCCAACCCGCGCGAATCCGAACTCCACTACCTGCTGGGCGACACGCTGCCCGGCCCCGGCGAGGCCCTGGATCTGGCCCCCAGCGTGCGCTGGGTGCGCATGGGCCTGCCCTTTGCGCTGGACCACATCAACCTCTGGCTGCTGCGCGACCACCTCGACGGCCGCGACGGCTGGACCATCGTCGACTGCGGCATTGCCAGCGACGACACCCGCGCCAACTGGGAGCGCGTGTTTGCCGAGCGGCTGGACGGCCTGCCGGTGCTGCGCGTGATCGCCACCCACTTCCACCCCGACCACCTCGGGCTGGCGCACTGGCTCACGGAGCGTTGGGGCTGCCGGCTGTGGATGAGCGCGACCGACTTCAACCTGGCGCGCCTGGCCAGCAGTTCCACCGTCGGCATGGGGGGCGCCGCCGCGGCCGCCTTCTTCGGCAGTCACGGCCTGACCGACCCGGAGTCGCTGCAGAAGATCCGCGAGCGCGCCGACTACTACCCCAAGATGGTGCCGGTGGTGCCGGCGAGCTTTCGGCGCGTGATGGACGGCACCGAGGTCGAGATCGGCGGGCGCACCTGGTACTGCGTCGCCGGCTACGGCCATGCGCCGGAGCACATCAGCCTCTTCTGCCCCGATGCGGATGGCGCGCCGCTGCTGATCAGTGGCGACATGGTGCTGCCGCGCATCTCCACCAACGTGTCGGTCGTGGACGTGGAGCCCGAGGCTGACCCGCTGACGCTCTATCTGAACTCACTCGCACGCTACCTTGCGCTGCCGGCAAACACGCGGGTGCTGCCCTCGCACGGCAAGCCGTTCACGGGCCTGCACGAGCGCATCGACCAACTCCGCGAGCACCATGACGAGCGCCTGTCGGAGGTGATGGTGGCCTGCACCGCCGAGCCCACGCATGCGGCGGGGCTGCTGTCGGTGCTGTTCAAGCGCAAGCTCGACCTGCACCAGACGACCTTTGCCATGGGCGAGGCCATCGCCCACCTGAATGCGCTGTGGCTGCAGGGCGACCTGGTGCGCGAACTCGGGGCGGACGGGGTCTACCGCTTCCGGCCGGCCTGAGTCCGGTCGCCTGTTCGGCCGCACGGCTCGGCTCCACCAAGAGAAACGCCGCCGATACGTAGGATCGGACGGCGGCGGCTCGTTTTTGCCTCGGTACCTCCGCTCCCGCCGGCTGTGCCGGCCTGGGTACCTGTGATGACAGCGTCGGCGCGCAGTGTTGCTGAACGTGAAGCGGCCAGGGTGGGAATATTCACAAGTCGGGTTTCGGACCCGAATGCCGTTGGGTGGCGCCGTTACTGCACGACGATGGATTCTTCGCGCAGCGCGTCGCGCGAGCGCTCGAAGTCCGGCAGCACCGAGCGCACGGTGTCCCAGAAGGCGGGGCTGTGGTTCATCTCGCGCAGATGGGCCAGTTCATGCGCCACGACGTAGTCGATGATGGCCGGCGCGAAATGGATGAGCCGCCAGTTGAGGCGGATGCTGCCGTCCGCGCTCGCGCTGCCCCAGCGGGTCTGGGCAGACGACAGGCGAAGCGACTTCATCGACACCCCGAGCAACTCGGCAAAGCGCCGGCAGCGGGGCAGGAAGTCCTCGCGCGCCCGCGCCTGCAACCACGCCTGCGTGAGGTCGCGGATCTGCTCGGCCGAAGCGCCCTGGGGCAGCGGCAGGCGCAGCTGGCGGCTCGCTTCATCCCACACCACTTCGCGCTCGGCCGGGGCCAGCATCAGCGTGATCGTGGCGCCCAGGTAGGGCAGGGTGCCGCCATCCATCCATTCGATGCGTGAGGCCTGGATGCGCTGCTGGCGCTCGCGCTGCTCCACCAGCTTGCGCAGGATCCACTCGCCCTTGTGATGCAGGGCCCGCTCGATCTCGGTCACCGGCACCCAGCGCGGCGCACTCACGCGCAGCCCTTGCGGGCCGACGACGAAGCCTATGCTGCGCCGGCGGGCGCGCTTCAACTCGTAGCCGATGCGGTGCTGGCCGAGCACGAGCTCGCGCCGCGCGCGTGGCGCACCGGGTTCGGCAGGCGTGATTTCCGGTGCCACGTCGAACAGTGACAGCTGGCTGTCCTGCAGAAGCGGGGCCGGGCGCTTGGGCGGCATGGGGCTCAGCGGCGATGGGAGGCGGGTTGGCCGGCGACGCCGGCGGGCGCAGGGTCTTGGTAGGCCTGCGGGTCGAGGCGGCGCATCTCGGACTCGATCCAGGTCTTGACCTCGGTCATCAGCTCCCCCGGCTCACGGCCTTCGGGCCGGATCTGGCGGCCAATCGAGATGTCGACGACGCCGGGACGCAGCAGGAAGCTCTTGCGCGGCCAGCAGCGGGCCGCCGTCACGGCGATGGGCACCACCGGCAGACCGGCCTCGATGGCCAGCCGCGTGCCGCCGGTCTTGTACTCGCCCACCTGGCCGCGGGCGATGCGCGTGCCCTCGGGGAACATGATGACCCAATTGCCCATGCCGCCCAGGCGCTTGCCCTGCGTGAGGACCTTGTTCCAGGCCTCGGTGCGGCGGCCGCGGTCGATGTGGATCATGTCCATGCGCGCCATGGCCCAGCCGAAGAAGGGCACGTAGAGCAGCTCGCGCTTGAACACATAGGCCAGCGGATGGCTCAGCAGCGCCGGGTAGGCGAAGGTCTCCCAGGTGCTCTGGTGCTTGGACAGGAGCACGACGCCTGCCTTGCGGTCCGAGGCGGTGGGCAGGTTGTCCATGCCGTGGATGCGCCAGCGCACACCGCAGATGTAGCGGGCGCTCCAGATGGCGACCTTGAGCCAGCCGGCGCAGGCCCAGTAGACCGGGTCACCCCGGCGGAAGATGGACAGCAGCAACACGCCCAGCGCCCACGGGATGACCGTGACGACGAGCACGAGGACGAAGATCAGCGAGCGAATGGCGCTCAGCAGGGTGGACATCAGTTCAGGTCTCCGGCCTGGGTGTCGGGGGCCAGGGCCTGGCCGCGGGCTTCGGCCACGCGGCGGCGTTCTTCCTGGATGAGGGTCTCGGCAAAGCTCGCCAGGTCGTCGTGCACGCGCGCCTGCGGCACTTGCACGAGCAGGTTGGCCAGTTCCTCAGCGCCCAAGCTGCCAATGGGGCCGGTCAGCACGAGGTGAGGGACGCAGCCGGCGTTTTGCGCCGTCAGCAGGTCGGTCAGCGAGGCCCCGACCATGTGCACTGCGCCAAGCTCGACGTCGAAGCGCTCGCCGATCTGCTTGATGAGGCCCGGCAGCGGCTTGCGGCAGTCGCAACCTTCCTCTGGGGTGTGCGGGCAGAAGAAGGCCGCGTCCAGCCGCCCGCCCTTCTCGGCGAGCAACTGGTTCAGGCGGATGTGCACCGCGTTGAGCGAGGCCATGTCCAGCAGGCCGCGGCCGATGCCAGCCTGGTTGGTGGCCAGCACGGTGTGCCAGCCGGCGTGGTTCAGACGCGCCACGGCTTCCATGGCACCGGGCAGCGGGTCCAGTTCTTCCGGCGCCTTGACGTGGTCGTCGCGGTAACGGTTGAGCGTGCCGTCGCGCCCGAGGATGACGAGCTTCATGCCATGGGCGTGGTCGGCGTTGCGCGGCATGTCAGGTGGCGAGTTTGGAGAGGTCGGCCACGCGGTTCATGGCGGCGTGCAGGCGGCCCAGCAGCGCGAGCCGGTTGGCGCGCAGGGCCGGATCTTCGGCATTCACCATCACGTCGTCGAAGAAGGCGTCGACCGGGCCCTTGAGCGCAGCCAGGGCCTTGAGCGAGCCGGTGTAGTCGTGCTGTTCGAACAGGCTGTCAGCGGTCGGCTGCACCTGGGCGATGGCGGTGGCCAGCGCGCGCTCGGCGGCCTCCTGGAGCAGCTCGTCCTTGACCTCGGTGGGCAGCTCGCCCTCCACCTTCTTCAGGATGTTGCCCACACGCTTGTTGGCCGCAGCCAGCGAGGCGGCCTCGGGCAGGCCGTTGAAGGCGCGCACCGCGGCCAGGCGCTTGGGCATGGAGCCCCAGCCGCCGGTGCGCACGGCCGTGGCGGCCTCCACTTCCTGGGCGCTGTAGCCGAGGTCGCGCAGATAGCCCACCAGGCGCTCGTAGACGAAATGCAGCAGCGCCTCGCGGGCCTTGGGCACGTCCGTCAGCATGCCTTCCGGGAAAGTGCCGAAGGCCGCGTCGACCATGTCGGGCAGCGACAGCGGCAGGTTCTTCTCGACCAGGATGCGGATGATGCCCAGCGCGTGGCGGCGCAGCGCGAACGGGTCCTTGTCGCCCGTGGGCAACTGGCCGATGCCGAACAGGCCGGTCAGGGTCTCGAGCTTGTCGGCCAGCGCGACCACCGTGCCGGTGTGGTTGCGCGGGAGCGCATCCCCCGCAAAGCGCGGCTTGTAGTGGTCTTCGATGGCGATGGCCACGCCGTCGCGCAGGCCTTCATGGCGGGCGTAGTAGCCGCCCATGATGCCCTGCAGCTCGGGGAACTCGCCGACCATGTCGGTCAGCAGGTCGCACTTGGCGAGCTGGGCGGCCTCCTTGACCTTGCTGTCGAGCACCTTGAACTCATCGTCGGCCTCGACCGTGTAGGGCAGCGTCGCCATGCTGAGCTGCTGCACGATGGCGTGGCCGATGCCGCGCACGCGCTCGGCGCGCTCACCCTGGCTGCCGAGCTTGCCGTGGTAAACGACCTTGGCCAGGCCCGGGATGCGGTCGGCGAGCTTCTTCTTGCGGTCCTGGTCGTAGAAGAACTTGGCGTCGGCCAGGCGAGGGCGCACGACGCGCTCATTGCCGCCGGTCACGGCGCTGGCATCCGCCGGCGCGATGTTGCTGACCACCAGGAAGTGGCGGGTCAGCTTGCCGTCTTTGTCGAGCAGCGGGAAGTACTTCTGGTTGGCCTTCATCGTCAGGATGAGGCACTCCTGCGGCACCGCCAGGAACTCGGGCTCGAAGGCGCAGGTCAGCACGTTCGGGCGCTCGACCAGGGCCGTGACTTCGTCCAGCAGCGCGTCGTCCTCGATGGGCGTGAGGCTCAGCGCGTCAGCCGCGCCCTTGAGCTGCCGCGAGATTTCGGCGCGGCGCTCGGCAAAGCTGGCGATCACCGCACCCTGCTCGCGCAGTTGCGTGGCATAGCTGTCGGCATCGGTGATGCTGAGCTGCGCCACGGCGGCTTCGAAGCGGTGGCCGGTTGTGACGCGGTCAGCCTTCAGGCCCAGGGCCTGGACGGGCACCACCTGCGCACCATGCAGCGCGATCAGGCCATGCGCCGGCCGCACGAACTTGACATCGGTCCAGCCGTCGGCGAGCTGGTAGGTCATGACCTTGGGGATGGGCAGCTTGGCCAGCGCCTGGTCCAAGGCGATCTGCAAGCCCTCGGCCAGCGCCACGCCGGGCGCCACGCGCTCCAGGAACAGGGCCTCGGCCTTGCCGTCAGGCGCGCGTTGCAGCCGGGAGACGGCATCGGGGCCTTCGCCGAGCGCGGCCAGCTTCTTCAGCAGGGCTGGCGTGGCGGCGCCGGCGGCGTCCAGCGCGACGGCGACGGGCATCAGCTTGTGGCGTTGGGCCTTGGCGGGCGCTTCGGCGCGCACATCGCCCACCCACACCGCCAGGCGGCGCGGCGAGGCGAACGGCAGCCAGGGCAGTTCGGTGCCGGGCACGCCGTCGTTGTCGGGCTCGACCAGGTCTTGCGCGGCGAGCGAGGCGTAGAGCGCCTCGCCGAAGGCCTCGCCCAGCTTCTTCAGCGCCTTGGGCGGGAGTTCTTCGACAAACAGTTCAACGAGCAGGTTTGCAGACATCACGCGGCGGCCTTCTTGTTCTTGAGTTCGATCTGCGCGACCACTTCGTCCGCCCAGGCCTTGGGCGCCATCGGGAAGCCCAGCCGCGCGCGGCTGTCGACATAGCTCTGCGCCACGGCGCGGGCCAGGTTGCGGATGCGGCCGATGTAGGCCGCACGCTCGGTCACCGAGATGGCGCCGCGCGCGTCCAGGAGGTTGAAGGTGTGGCCGGCCTTGAGCAACTGCTCGTAGGCGGGCAGGGCGAGCTGCTGCTCCATCAGGTGCTTGGACTGGCGCTCATGCGCGGCGAAGGCGCTGAGCAGGAAGTCCACATCGCTGTGCTCGAAGTTGTAGGTGCTCTGCTCGACTTCGTTCTGGTGGAAGACGTCGCCATAAGTTAGGCCGTCGGTGAACACGAGGTCGTAGACCGACTCCTTGCCCTGCAGGTACATGGCCAGGCGTTCCAGGCCGTAGGTGATCTCGCCGGTGATGGGCTTGCAGTCGATGCCACCAACCTGCTGGAAGTAGGTGAACTGCGTGACCTCCATGCCATTGAGCCAGACCTCCCAGCCCAGGCCCCAACAGCCGAGCGTGGGGTTCTCCCAGTCGTCCTCGACGAAGCGCACGTCGTTCTTCTTGAGGTCGAACCCCAGGGCTTCGAGCGAGCCGAGGTAGAGCTCCAGGATGTTGGCCGGCGCGGGCTTGAGCACGACCTGGTATTGGTAGTAGTGCTGCAGGCGGTTGGGGTTGTCGCCGTAGCGGCCGTCCTTGGGGCGGCGGCTGGGTTGCACGTAGGCGGCCTTCCAGGGCTCGGGGCCGAGGGCGCGCAGGAAGGTGGCGGTGTGGCTGGTGCCGGCGCCGACTTCCATGTCATAGGGCTGCAGCAGCGCGCAGCCTTGTTTGGACCAGTAGTCCTGCAGGGTCAGGATGATTTGCTGGAAGGTCAGCATGGGTCTTGTTCTTGAGGGGGTGGCCGATTCTATTGGGCCGCCCTGCGGCGCCCGGCGAAGGCAAGCCCCGCCAGGGCGAGCGCCCCCGCCATCCACAGCGGCCACAGGCCGAAGGCGGCCAGCCAGCGGGCGTAGGGTGTGCTGCCCTCGCGGCCTTCGACGCGGGCCTCCAGCACGCTGCGCACCAGGGCCGGCAGACGCTGGGTGACGGCGCCGTGGTGGTCGACGACCGCCGTGGCGCCGGTGTTGGTGGAACGCACGACGGGGCGCTGGAATTCCAGCGCCCGCATCTGCGAGAACTGCAGGTGCTGGTCCTGCACCATGACCGTGCCGAACCAGGCCAGGTTGCTGACGTTGACGAACACCGTCGCGGCGTCCGGCCCGGTGGCGCTGTGCACGATGTCTTCGCCGAACAGGTCTTCGTAGCAGATCAGCGGGCGCAGCTTCTGGCCGGCGACCGCCCAGGGGCGCTGGTGGTCGCCCCGGGCCTGGTCGTCCAGCGGGATGTTCATGGCGCGCACGAGCCAGCCGAAACCTGGCGGGATGAACTCGCCGAAAGGCAGCAGGTGGCGCTTGCCGTAGTGGTAGTCGGCACCCAGTGCGATCACGGAGTTCACGTACCCGACTTCGGCATTTCCCAGGAAGCCACCCAACAGCGCAGGGCGGTCCGGCCGCGACAGGTGGGTCAGCGTGGCCGGGTCCAGCTCCGACAGCGGCACCGGGATCACGGATTCCGGCGTGACGACCACTTGGCCTCGTGAGGCGTCGATCAGGGCGGCGAGCAGGCCCAGATTGGCTGAGAAGCGGGCGGGGTCGAACTTCTGATCCTGCGGAATGCTGGGCTGCACGAGCGACAGGTTGACGTGGCCCGTCGAGGTGGTGAAGTCCTGCGGCAGCACCAGGCCGGCCAGCGGCAGCAGGATGGCCGGCGCGGCCCAGGCGGTGGCGCGGCGCTTGAGCAGCACGAAGCCCGCCGCGGCCAAAGCGGCCAGCGCCGTGATGCCGTACACGCCGATCCAGGGCGCCCAGCCGGCCAGCGGGCCGACGGTGTGGGCGTAGCCCGAGGCGATCCAGGGGAAGCCGCTGAACCACGTGGCCCGGGCCAGCTCGGCCAGCAGCCAGGCCGGCACCAGGGCCAGCAGGCGCCAGCGGCCGGGCGGCGTCCAGCGTGCCGTCAGGCCCAGGGCCAGCGCGTAGTAGAGGCCGAGGCAGGCCGCCAACAGGCCGACCGCCAGGGCCGCGAGCACCCAGGGGATGCCCCCGAACTGGTGCATGCTGATGTGCAGCCACCACAGGCCCGAAGCCAGCCAGCCGAAGCCGAAGACCGAGCCGGCCAGCGCCGCGAGGCGAGGCGTCGCGGTCTCGACGACGGAGAACAGCAGAGCCAGCGCCAGGATTTGCAGCCACCACGCGCCCGTGGGCGCAAAGGCGCCGGTGTGCAGCAGCCCGGCGACCAGCGCCAGGCCCACGGCTCGCGCCGCCTTCACGCCTCGGTCTCTTCGTCGGGCGCGCGCGTGACCTTGAACCAGCGCACCGCGCCGCCACGGGTCAGCATCACGGCGAAATTGAGCCCGGCCACGCGCACCGTCTCGCCCCGGCGTGGCACGCGGCCGTGTTCGTGGGCGACGAGGCCGCCGATGGTGTCGAAATCGTTGTCCGGCAAGGCCAGGCCGAAGGCGCTGTTGACTGCCGCGATGGTCGCGTCACCCGCCACGCGCTGGCTGCCGTCGGCCAGGGTGTAGATGCCGGTCTCGGAGTTCTGTTCGTCGAACTCGTCCTCGATCTCGCCGACGATCTCCTCCAGCACGTCCTCGATGGTGATGAGACCGGCGGTGTTGCCGAACTCGTCGATGACGATGGCCAGGTGGTTGCGGTTGGAGCGGAAGTCGCGCAGCAGCTCGTTCAGGCCCTTGCTCTCGGGCACGAAGACCGTGGGCCGCAGCAGGGCGCGCAGGTTGAGCTCGGGCGCGCGTTGCATCTTCAGCAGGTCCTTGGCGAGCAGGATGCCGATGATGTTGTCGCGGCTGCCGTCGTAGACCGGGAAGCGCGAATGGCCGGTCTCGATGACGACGGCCAGCAGCTCCTCGTAGGGGGCGTCGATGTCGAGCAGGTCCATGCGCGGGGCGGCCACCATGGCGTCGCCCGCGGAGAGCTCGGCCATGCGCAGCACGCCCTCCAGCATCTGGCGCGACTCGGGCTCGATCAGCTCGCGCTGCTCGGCCTCGGCCAGGGTCTCGATCAGTTCGGTCTTGGAGTCAGGGCCGGGGTGTAGAAACTCCAGCATGCGCTCCAGCAGGCCTCGGGCCTCGGGCGGTGTTTTGGCGGCCCCACGACTCGGGGGCCTGCCTGAATGCGGTTCGCTCAAGGGGAGCTGTCAAGGAATTGCGGAAGGGACAGAATAGCCGATTGGTTTGATGGGCCTGTGAACACGACGGCAATCGGTCTCGTGGTGTGCATAGGCCTCTACTCTTGTATCCCGGCAGCGAGGCCCCATCTTGGCTGCCTTCTTTCGAGTGAAACGGTTCCTGCCATGTCCACAGCCCAAGGCCTCATCCCAGCCACCATCCTCACCGGCTTCCTCGGCGCCGGCAAGACCACGCTGCTCAAGCGCGTGCTCACCGAGGCCCACGGCCAGAAGATCGCCGTCATCGAGAACGAATTCGGCGAAGAGAACATCGACACCGACATCCTCGTCTCCGACACGAACGAGCAGATCATCCAGATGAGCAACGGCTGCGTCTGCTGCACCATCCGTGAAGACCTGCGCACCACCTTGAGCGACCTGGCCGCCAAGCGCCGCAAGGGCGAGCTGGATTTCGAGCGCGTCGTCATCGAGACCACCGGCCTGGCCGACCCCGGCCCGGTCGCGCAGACCTTCTTCATGGATGACGAGATCGCCGAGGCCTATCTGCTGGACTCGGTGCTGACCCTGGTCGACGCCAAGCACGCCGACGAGCAGCTCAACACGCGCCAGGAAGCCCGCATGCAGGTGGGTTTTGCCGACCAGATCTTCATCAGCAAGAGCGACCTGGTGGAGCCGGCGGCCGTGGAGAAGCTGATCCACCGCATCAAGCACATGAACCCGCGTGCGCCCATCCAGGCCGCACATTTCGGCGAGGTGGCGCTGAGCAAGGTGTTCGACCTGCGCGGCTTCAATCTGAACGCCAAGCTGGAGATCGACCCTGACTTCCTGAAGGCCGATGACCACGACCACCACCACCACGATCATGATCATCATCACCACGATCATGAGCACTGCGACCACCCGCACCACCACCATCACGATGACGACGTGAAGAGCTTCGTCTTCCGCGCCGACAAGCCCTTCAACCCGGCCAAGCTCGAGGACTTCCTGGGCGCCATCGTGCAGGTCTACGGCCCGAAGATGCTCCGATACAAAGGTGTCCTACACATGAAAGGCACCGACAAGAAGGTGATCTTCCAGGGTGTTCACCAGATGATGGGTTCCGATCTCGGGCCGAAATGGATGCCGGGAGAGAAAAAGCAGAGCAAGATGGTGTTCATTGGGATCGACCTGCCCAAAGACGTGTTGATGCAAGGTCTGGAAGGCTGTCTGGCGTGATGTCCGCCGGCCCCCGAAGCATGGTTTTCGGGGGCTCGCGGAACCTGGATTCCTCGTGGCTACAATCCGCCGC
The DNA here is from genome assembly GCF_002205845.1 of Roseateles puraquae. GTDB lineage: Bacteria > Pseudomonadota > Gammaproteobacteria > Burkholderiales > Burkholderiaceae_C > Pelomonas > Pelomonas puraquae. The sequence goes on from NZ_NISI01000018.1 coordinate 76,859, forward strand.
GCTCAAAAATGGGGTGCCGGTTGAACTGCAGTGGGATCTAGGTCTGACACCGCGCCGATGCACCCCATGAGCGAGGAGATGACTGTGAGCAAGACCCCGGCCCCCAAAACCGCCGCTGCGCCCAAGGGCGCGAAGAAGACCGATGCCGGCGCCGACGTCGCGACGATCGACGTGCCCGCGCCGGCCAACCGGTTTGCTGACCGTTTCGCTCCGCCGAAGCCGCCTGCGCGCGGCGCCAGCCAGGTCGACGAGACCCCCCGCGTGGCTGCCAAGGGCGACCCCAAGCTGGCCAACGCCTGGAAGACCAAGCCGGGCGCCGAGCTGACCGACGCCGAAGTCCTGGCCATGCCGGACTCGGAGTACATGAACGCCAAGCAGATCGAGTTCTTCCGCGCCAAGCTGAACCAACTCAAGGAAGACGTGCTGTCCAACGCCGGCGAGACCACCGAGCACCTGCGCGAAGACACCACCATCGTTCCCGACCCGGCCGATCGCGCCACCATCGAGGAAGAACACGCGCTGGAACTGCGCACGCGCGACCGCGAACGCAAGCTGCTGAAGAAAATCGTGCAATCCATCGCACGCCTGGACACGGGCGACTATGGATACTGCGACGAGACCGGTGAGCCCATCGGCCTGGGCCGCCTGATTGCGCGCCCGACGGCAACTCTGTCGCTCGAAGCCCAGCAACGCCGCGAACTCAAGCAAAAGATGTTTGGCGATTAAGCTTTGACCATGTCCGACTCCAAGCCCGCAGACCCGAAAGAAGGCGACAGCTTCTTCCGCAAGGTTGCGCGCTTCGTGGCCAACCCCACGACGGACTGGTCTGAGATCAACTCCCGCCAGGACGACCCCGAGGGTGACCTGGCCAAGGCCGAGTTGCGCGCCATGGTGGAGCGCAAGCGCCGCAACGACTTCGTGCGCAAGCGCGAGCTCGACATGCTGCGCCGCATTCGCCGCGAAGGCCTCACGCCGGAGCAACTGGCGGCGCTGGCGTCCTCGCCCTCGCGCCTGGGTGACGATGAGCGCCTGAGCGAGCCAAACTCGAAGATCGATCTCGGCGTGAAGGCCAAGATCGACGAGATCGAGCAGCAGATGGTGGGCGAGAGCTTTGCCACCACGCAGGCCGTGCCCAAGCAGCAGCCGGGCTTCTTCGAGACCCCGACCCGCCCCGCCGCCTTCGCGTCCACGGTGGCTCACCTGCCCGGTGGCGAGCCGCCGGGCGGCCGGGTCAGCGAGTTCTCCACGCCGCGCGAGGTGGAGCGCCTGCAGGCCCCCACGCCCCCCGCGGCCGTGACCATGGGCGCGGCCATCCCGCCGCTGTCGGAGTCCGCGCCCAGCAAGCTGCCGGAGCTGCCGCCGCTGGACATGCCGCTGTCCTTCTCCCTGGCGCAGTCCACGCCGGACGTCGAGGTGCAGGAGGTCGTGCACGACCCCGAACTGGACGAAGCCGTCATCGCCTTCGCCAACGCCGACTACGACACCAGCGAGCGTTCGTTGACCGAACTCGTGCACCCCGGTGGCAGCCGCAACCTGCACGGCGAGACCTGGTTGGTGCTCTTCGACCACTACCGTGCCACGGGGGCACAAGGCAAGTTCGAGGCGCTGGCGGTCGAATACGCGCAGCAGTTCGGCCTGTCGGCCCCGCAGTGGTTCTCCATGCCCAAGCTGGTGGCAGAGTCGACGCGCCAGTCCAACCGAGCTTCGATGGGCAAGGCTGGCCAGGTCAGCTGGACGGCGCCGACCAACCTCAGCGCGGAAGATGTGGCCATCCTGCGCAAGCGCAGCGAGACCCTGCCCATGCCCTGGGTGTTCGACTGGAGCGCGGTCGACGAGGTCGAGATCGATGCAGCCATCGAGCTGCGCACGCTGCTGCGCCACTGGGCCAACCAGACCATCGACCTGCGCTGGGTGGGCGGTGACCGCTTCCTGAACCAGCTCAAGGAACTCGCCCCCGTTGGCGAGCGCGACACCGACCCAGCCCTGTGGATGCTGCGCCTGGAAGCCCTGCGCCTGGCGAACCGGCCCGACCAGTTCGACGAGGCGGCCATCGACTACTGCGTGACCTACGAGGTGTCCCCGCCGTCGTGGGAGCGCGCCAAGTGCCGGGTGCGCATGGGGGGCGATGGCACGTCCACACACAGTGCCGCGATCAGCACCATGCAGTCGGTGGAGGCGCAGTCCAGCTTCATGGACACCAGTGTCATCGAGCCGAGCGTGGCGCAAGTCGAGCTGATGGGCCAGCTCAACGGCGACATCTCCGACAACCTGCGCGCCCTGTCGACCGAGGCCGGCGAGGCCGCGGTCATCAATGTCTCCTGCACCAAGCTGATCCGCCTGGACTTCATGGCCGCAGGCGATCTGCTCAACTGGGTGCTGCAGCGCCGCAGCGAGAACCGCACCGTCGTGTTCAGCGACGCGCACCGCCTGGTGGCGCTGTTCTTCGGCGCCATGGGCATCAACGAGCACGCGAAGGTCAAGGTCAGGATCAACTGACTTGTTCCCTGCGTTGCTGGCCCCATGTGGAGGCCCTATGTCTTCTGATTCTTCATCGGCCGTGTACCACGGCACCACCATCGTCTCGGTCCGGCGCCAGACGCCCACCGGCTGGCAGGTCGCCATCGGGGGTGACGGCCAGGTCACGCTCGGCAACACGGTCGTCAAGGCCAGCGCCCGCAAGGTGCGCAAGCTCTACCGCGACCAGGTGCTCGCCGGTTTTGCCGGTGCCACCGCCGACGCCTTCACGCTGTTCGAGCGCTTCGAGGCCAAGCTCGAAAAGCACCAGGGTCACCTCGTGCGCGCTGCCGTGGAGCTCACCCGCGACTGGCGCACCGACCGTGTGCTGCGCCGCCTCGAAGCCATGCTCGCCGTGGCCGACAAGACGGCCTCGCTGATCATCACCGGCAATGGCGACGTGCTGGAGCCCGAGCAGGGCATCGTGGCCATCGGGTCGGGCGGTGCCTTTGCGCAGGCCGCCGCCAAGGCTTTGCTGGCCAACACCGAGCTGAGTGCCGCTGACATCGTCAAGAAGTCGCTGGAGATTGCCGGCGAGATCTGCATCTACACCAACCAGAACCACACGTTGGAGGTGCTGGAATGAGTTCCATGACGCCTCAGGAAATCGTCTCCGAACTGGATCGCCACATCGTCGGCCAGAACGCCGCCAAACGTGCCGTCGCCATCGCGATGCGCAACCGTTGGCGCCGCCAGCAGGTTGACGAGAAGCTGCGCACGGAGATCACGCCCAAGAACATCCTGATGATCGGCCCGACCGGCGTGGGCAAGACCGAGATTGCACGGCGCCTGGCCAAGCTGGCGGGCGCCCCCTTCATCAAGGTCGAGGCCACCAAGTTCACCGAGGTGGGCTATGTGGGCAAGGATGTCGACTCCATCATCCGTGACCTCATCGAAGTGGCCGTGAAGCAGGAACGGGAGCTGGCCATGCGCCGCTGCCAGGCCCGCGCGGAAGACGCCGCCGAGGACCGCATCCTCGACGTGCTGCTGCCCGGCGTGGAGGCCGACAACCCGACCCGCCAGACCATGCGCAAGCGCCTGCGCGAAGGGCAGCTCAACGACAAGGACGTCGAGCTGGACCTGCTGGCGCCCAAGCCGACCATGGAGTTGCTCGGCCCCTTCGGCAACCAGCCCGGTGTGGAGGACATGGCGGAGCAGCTCAAGGGCATGTTCAGCCAGTTCGGCGCCGGCCAGAAGAAAACCCGCAAGCTCAAGATCGCCGAGGCCTTGAAGCTTCTGGCGGACGAGGAAGCCGCCAAGCTCGTCAACGAGGAAGAGATCCGCGCCACAGCCCTTTCCAACGCGCAGGAGATGGGTATCGTCTTCATCGACGAGATCGACAAGGTGGCCTCGCGCAACGAGCACGGCGGCGCCGAGGTCTCGCGCCAGGGCGTGCAGCGCGACCTGCTGCCGCTGGTCGAGGGCACGACCGTGTCGACCAAATACGGCCTGGTCAAGACCGATCACATCCTCTTCATCGCCAGCGGCGCCTTTCACCTCAGCAAGCCCAGCGACCTCATCCCCGAGCTGCAGGGCCGGCTGCCCATCCGGGTGGAGCTGGATTCGCTGTCAGTGGCCGATTTCGAGGCCATCCTGACGAGTACCCATGCCAGCCTGGTCAAGCAGTACCAGGCGCTGCTGGCCACGGAAGGCGTGACGCTTGATCTGCAGCCTGACGCCATCCGGCGCCTGGCCGAGATCGCCTTCGAAGTGAATGAACGCACCGAGAACATCGGCGCGCGGCGCCTGGCCACCGTGATGGAGAGGCTGCTGGACGAAATCAGCTTCGACGCGCCGCACAAGTCTGGCCAGACCATCGCGCTGGACGCGGCAGCGGTCAACGCCAAGCTCAGCGCGCTGGCGGCCAACGAAGACCTGTCGCGCTTCATCCTCTGATGCTTTGTGACGCGGGCTTGCGCTGGCGCAAGCCCTGCCGCTGCGCCAGCCGTTAGGCTGGGCCATGCCCGCTCACCCGCCCTCGCGAACCTGGGGCCTGGCCCATCCGCCCGGTACCAGCGGCGCGGCCGTGCGCGAGCGGGCGCGCTGGCGCTGGCCGGTGCTGGCGGGCCTGGTGGCGACGATCCCGGCCTTCTACATCGAGCTGCTGGAACAACTGCCCACGCCGCTGGCCACCGCCATCTACCTGTCGGCCGCCGGCCTGCTGACGATGGCGCTGTGGCGCGTGGCCGTGCAGCTCGACCACCCGCGTCAGTACCTGCGCCGCAATGTGCTGGACCTGGCGCTCATCGCCGGCTTCGTGGCGGCGGCATTGCTCCCGGCCAGTGTGGATTCACCCTTGAGCCTGGCCGTGCGCCTGGCGGTCGCGCTGTTGAGCCTGGTGCGCATGGTCTGGACGCTGCGGCCCTGGATCACCCGAGGCGGGCTGGGCTACCTGCTGCTGCTGGCCTTTGCCGTGCTGTGCTTCTGCGGCGTGGGTTTCTGGGCGCTGGAGCCGCGGGTGCACACCCTGGGCGACGGCCTGTGGCTGGCCTTCACCACCGCAGCCACGGTGGGCTATGGCGACATCGTGCCCAGCACACCCGCCGCGAAGATCTTCGCGGTGTTCGTTGTGTTGCTGGGTTATGCGGTGCTGTCGCTGGTGACGGCGGCCATCGCCGCGATGTGGGTCGAGACCTCGGAGCGCCGCATGGAGCATGACATCCTGCGCCAGTTGCACGTCGAAGTGAGCGCCTTGCGTGCCGAGGTGGCCGCCTTGCGCGCGCAAGCCTCTGCGCCTGACCCGCACGCCTGACCTCAATGCGGCAGCGTGCGTGCGCTGCCTGTCCAGCGCAGCAGCTGCATCAGCGAAGGCGCTTGCGTCTTGCCCAGCAGGCTGCGGACGTGGCTGCGCACGGTGCTGACACACAGGCCCAGATGGCGCGACGCCGCCTCCACAGGTTCCCCGTCGGCGAGCAGCAGCAGCACATGTCGCTCCGCCGGGCTCAGCCGGCACTGGCGGGTGATGGCCTCGATGCGTGCGGCCTGCGTCAGCGCCGGCTGATCGAGATGGATCACCAGCAGCAGCGTGTTCGGTGGCCAGCCGGAAGCTCGGGCGATGCTGTTCGCCAAAGCTGACGCCTGCAGCCAGCCGGTGCTCAGGTGCGGTGTGAACCACAGGCCCGTGCGTGAGCTGGCGCCAGTCGCTGCGAGCGCGAGTGTCTCGGCCAGCTGCCGGGCGTCCAGCTGGCCTACCGCCATCAGGTGATCGGCGCGGGTCTGCCAGAGGCCATCGGCCAGCAGTCGTTCAGCGCTCGGGTTGGCGAACAGCACCCGGCGGTCGGGCAGCACCACCAGCAGGGGCTGGGGCAGGGCGTCGAGCACATCCATGGGCTGAGAGTCCTGGAAGGCCTGATGGACTGAAGGCGTGGCGGTGTCAGCGTGCAGCATGTGGATCTCCCTGAGCCGGATGGGTGTGATGGCGTTGTCCGGTGTCCACAAGTTTGGTGAGCGGGCGCGCGGCTTGCCATTGCCGGAAGGTCCTGGCGGCAGCAGACCTTGGCATGAGACCTTTGGCCAGGCCAAAGGTCCGAGGCATGACCGCCGCGTCGACAGGCCGGCGTCGATACCATCGATGCCGCGGGGAGACTGCCATGAAGATTCTGTTGATCGACGACCACCCCTTGTTCCGCGAGGGCGTGGCGCTGCTGTTGAAGCCCTTGATGGAGGGCCTGGAGACCTGGGAGGCCGGCAGTTGCGAAGAGGCCTTCGCGCTGCTGGCCGAGCGAGGTAGCGCCGACCTGGTGATGATCGACCTGGGGTTGCCGGGGCTGTCCGGGCTGGAGGGGTTGGCTCGGCTGAGGCAGGATCACCCGGAGATGCCCGTGGTCGTCATGTCCTCCGCTGACGACAAGGACACCGTGCTGGCCGTTCTGGATGCCGGGGCCATGGGATTCATCCCCAAGAGTTCGACCTCGCAGCTGATGCTGGGCGCGTTGCGGCTCATCCTCGCCCGCGGCATCTACCTGCCGCCGTCAGTCTTCCTGTCGGGGCGCTCCATCTCGCCAGCGGTGGCCGCACCAGCCGTCGCGCCGCCGGCAGGGCTGGACAGGCGCCCCGCCGACCTGGGCCTCACGCCGCGCCAGGCTGATGTGCTGCACCTGCTGCTGCAGGGCAAGCCGGCCAAGTTGATCGGCCGCCAGCTCAACCTCTCGCTGAGCACCGTCAAGGCGCACACCTCCGCGGTGCTCCGCGCGCTGAACGTCACCACCCGCACCCAGGCCGTGCTGGCGGCCAGCCGTCTGGGCCTGCGCTTTGACGAGCCGCAGCCGGCTCAGGCGCCATCAGGCGACGGCAGCGACTCCTGCATGGCCTCCAGCAGCCGCTGAAGCCCGATGGGCTTGTGCAGCAGGCGTGCGCCGCAGGCCTGGGCGCGTGGGGCGAGCGCCGCCTCGGTATTGGCCGTGACGATCAGGGCCGCGATGTCGTCGTCGTAATGCCGGCGCAGCCGTTCGATGACTTCGAAACCATCGCGACCCGCACCGAGCTGGTAGTCGGTCACGATGAGGTCAGGCTCCCGCAAATGCTGCTGCAGGGCTGCGAGTACCTCCTCGCAAGACGCTGCGGCCACCACGTGGCATTGCTGGGCCTGCAGCGCATCGACCAGGGCTTGGGCGTTGGTCTCGTCGTCATCCACCACCACGATGAAACGACCCGCGAGCAGCGGTGGGCGCGTGGCCGTCGCAGGGCCCCCATGGGGCGCCATGGCCTCGCCCGCCACCGGGAGCGTCACACTGAAGACCGACCCCTTGCCCACCCGGCTGTCCACCCGCAGCGCGTAGCCGAGGATATGGGCGCTGCGCTGCACGATGGACAGGCCCAGGCCCAGACCCTGTTCCTGGCCGGAACCCGGCGCATCGATGCGGAAGAACTCCTCGAAGATCGCCTCGCGGTAGCGCGGCTCGATGCCGGGGCCGCTGTCCCAGACCTGCAGTTCGACCGAGTTGCCACGGCGGCGGCAGCCCACCAGCACCCCGCCCTGGCGCGTGTAGCGGATGGCATTGGCCACCAGATTGCCCACGATGCGCGCGAGCAGTGCTGCGTCACCTTTCACCAGCAGCGGGCAGGGCCGCACCCGCAAGCTCAGCCCCTTCTCCACGGCCTGCGGCGCCCAGACCTGCTCGACCTGGCGCAACAGCCACCCCAGGTCGACGTTCTCGACATGCGCCTGCACCGCGCCCGCATCCAGCTTGGAGATGTCCAACAGGTTGCCGAACAGGTTCTCCATCGTGGCGACGGACGACTGGATCTTGTCCGCCAGCGCCCGATGCTCCGGGCTGTCCAGCCGTGCCTGCAGCACGCCCAGCAGCAGGCTGATCGAATGCATCGGCTGGCGCAGGTCATGGCTGGCCGCCGCCAGGAAGCGAGTCTTGGCCGCGTTGGCCCGGTCGGCCTCGTCCTTGAGTCGTGTCAGCTCCTCGGCACGGGCTGAAAGCACGTCGCGGGCTTCGGAGAGCTGGGCGGTGCGTTCGGTGACTTTGGCTTCGAGGCTGGCGTAGAGGTCGCGCAGGCGGGTGGACATCTGGTTGAAGTCCTGCGCAAGCGCTCCAATTTCGTCAGCCCTTTCCAGCGCGAGGGGGGCATCCAGATTGCCGCTGGCAATCCGCGCGGTAGCGTCGCGCAGGGCCACGATGGGTGCCGCCAGACGCCGCGCGAACACGAGGCCTGCCGCGGCTGCGAGCACGCCGCCCATCGCGAGCAATGCGACCGTCCGCTCCAAGGTCGCCATGGCGGGGCGCAACGCCTCACGACGCGGCTGTTCCACAAACAGCAGCCATCCGGGGCCCTTCAATGCCAGACCCGTCGTAATGACGGGCTCACCGTTCAAGTCGAACGTTTCGATGGCTTCAACCGGAACATCGGCACTCGCGGGAGCCGCACGCGCCATCGTTACGGGTTCCAGTTGCGTCAGGTCGTGCTGTCGAAGAACTTCACTTGGCCGGGGATGGGCGATCAGTTGGTTGGCGGCGTCGACGATGAAAGTCTGCCCACTCTGGCCTACTCGCAAGCCGGACACAACGTCTTCCAGGAATCGCAGATTGATCGTCGCGATGGTTCGCAGACCGTTCGACCCACGATCGGAGATTGCCAGTCGAACGAGAGGTTCGCCACCTTCATTGCGCGAGGTGGGCCCGTAGCGCCTTTCGGGTGCTGCAAGTCCTTCAAGCCACCGATCGCTTGGCGGCGGTGCCCGCTGCTCAGCTGTGTCGAAGTGTCGGTCCGGCTCGGTTCTTGAGATCGCCATGAGCTTCCCGCCTTCCGGCGTGCAGAGCTGTAGCTCCAGCACTGCCGGCAGCAGGACCTGAATCGCCCCGGGTTTCGAGGAGGCTCAACACTCTGAGAGGATTGAGCCATGAGCAAGTCGAACAAGTTCTCGCCCGAGGTGCGTGAGCGCGC
>NZ_NISI01000019.1 GCF_002205845.1 Roseateles puraquae
CCCGCTTGGCGTAGGTCGGCTCTTGGTCGCCGCTGCGCAGGTACTTCCTGATGGTGTTGCGAGACAGGCCGGTGCGTCGGGCTATCTCGCGGATGGACAGCTGCTCGCGCAGGGCCCACCGCCTGATGACACTCAGTGTCGCCACGTCAATCACTCCAGTGCTCCTGCCGCAAATTGCGGCAGGCTAGGTTGATACGTGGGTCAGGTTTGGACGGAAATCAGTGTGAGAGGTGGGTCAGGTTTCGGAGGAAATCAACACCCGGTTCTCCTAGACACCAGTGAGCCGTTGGGAATGGCGTCGTTCGAACTCGACCGGCGAAGTGTCGCCGGCGGTGCCGTGGCGCCGCTTGGGGTTGTAGAACATCTCGATGTAGTTGAAGACGTCGGCGCGGGCATCGTTGCGCGTGGCGTAGACCTGGCGGCGGATGCGCTCGCGCTTGAGCAACTGGAAGAAGCTCTCGGCCACGGCGTTGTCGTGGCAGTTGCCGCGCCGGCTCATGCTGCTGACCAGGTTGTGGTCGCGCAGGAACGCCTGCCACTCATGGCCGGTGAATTGGCAGCCCTGGTCCGAGTGCACCGTGACGGTCTGCTTTGGCTGGCGCCGCCATAACGCCATCAGCAGTGCATCCAGCACCAGGCCGGTGTCGATGCGGCTGCCCATCGACCAGCCCACGACCTGGCGCGAGAACAGGTCCACCACGACCGCCAGATACAGCCAGCCCTCGTGCGTGCGGATGTAGGTGATGTCGGTCACCCACGACTGGTTGGGCTCGGCCACCGTGAACTGGCGCTGCAGATGGTTCGGTGCGACCACAGCAGGCTGGCCGCCGCGCGCACCCGGCCGGCGCCTGTAGCCGGTCTGCGAGCGTAGCCCTTCGAGCTTGAGCAGCCGCGCCACGCGGTGCTTGCCGCAGCGCTCGCCAAGGTCGCGCATGTCCAGCGTCAGCTTGCGATAGCCATACACGCCGCCGCTCTCCAGCCAAGCCTGTTTGAGCAGACCGCTCAAACGCTGGTCATCCTTGGCCCTCGCACTCTGCGGTTCGGCCTTCCACGCGTAGTAGCCGCTGGGGTGCACCTGCATGACCTTGCACATGCGCCGAACGCTGTGCTGGGCCTCGTGCGCCTTGATGAACGCGTACCTCACCCGGACTGCTTGGCAAAGTACGCGGCGGCCTTCCTAAGAAACACCTTCCTCGACTGGCTGCAGTGCGAAGCCAAAGCGCGCAGCGCGTCGCTCAAGTTGCTTGACGACGCGTTCTCGGTACCGTTGCTCGTACTGGTCGGCTCCAGGGTCCTGGTACTGCATGCCGAAGCGCATCGCGCGGTAGAAGAGGATGGCGAGCTTGCGCGCCGTGGCGGTCACGGCCTTGGCCTTGCCGATCCGCGCAGCCAAGCGGCGGTAGAACGCGCCGAGGGCCGTCTCGGTGCGGCCGACGTTGACGGCCACGAGGCGCAACTGCGATGCGAGGCGGCTGGAGCTCTTGCGGGTGCGGGCGGAGAGCACCTTGCCCCCGCTGATCTTGCATCCCGGCGACAAACACAGCCACGAGGTGAAGTGCTTCTCGGTGGGCCACTTGCTGAGGTCGGTACCGCACTCGGCAATCAATGACAGCGAGATGCTGGGGCCGAGCCCGTGGATAGCGGTCAGGTCGGTGCCTGTCAGCTGGTACAGCATGGCCCGCACATCGAACTTCGGGGCGTTGGCCTGCTTGGTCTTGGTACGCGGCGCCGCCAGCTTCGTCTCTGGCTCAGGCCGACCGACGTTCAGCTGGCGCAACGAGCTCTCGATCTGCCGATCGCAGTCAGCGATGCGATCCTGGTAGGAATCAAACAGCGCAAGCGCTTGAGACAGCGCGAACACATGCTCAGGCTGGTAGTTGCCCACCAATGCAGACCGAATGGTCAGCAGGCTCTCACGGCAGCGAACGTCACGCATGGACGCAAGGACGTCGGGATCCCGTTCGCCTGCCACGATGGCCCGGATGATCTTCAGGCCGGTGACGCCGCTGATATCGCTGAGCACATGGTGCAGCTGAAGGTTCATCAGCGTCAGCGCCTTCTGCATGTGCTGCATGTGCGCTGCCGCGTACTCGAGATGGCGGTCTCGGATCCGCATGTAGGCTCGCAGCGCCGCGATGTCCCGGGCCGGATGGAAGCTCGGGCGCAGCAGTCCGCACGCATGCAGCCGTTGCAACCACTGGGCGTCGTTGACATCGCTCTTGCGGCCCGGAACTGCCTTGCAGTCACGGGCGTTGGCAAGCACAACGGTCAGGCCGTGCTCTTCCAAGATCTCATAGACCGGCACCCAGTACACGCCCGTGGATTCCATCGCCACGGTCGTGATGCCCACTGAGACAAGCCAGTTGGCCATCGCCTCGATATCGGCAGTGAAGCTCCCGAACGTTCGGACCGGATCGTCACTCAGCTCGGGTGCTACGGCGGCGACCTGGATACGCGCACCGATGTCGATGCCGGCGGCTCTGGAGTTGACGATCGGCAGTCCGAGCGTCTTTCCAACTTTGGACATGGCAACCTCCTGTTGGCAAAGCGCCGGACAGGGGAGCGGGTCAATCACTTTCCTAATCGGGGTCGCACAAGGCGCCACCACAGCTGGGTCCGCATGATCCCCAGGGGCCACGTTTTTTGACGGGGACGAGAGCCTCCAAAAAGCTGACGGCCACGGTCCGACTGGGTCAGTGTAGGTAGCTCGGTGTTTCTGTCCACTGGGACGGGGCCGCGCCACGATGGCCGTTTTTTAGGATGTCGCGCTCCTCGGTCACGCGCCGCAACTCGGCCTTCAAGCGCCGCAGTTCCTCGGCCTGCGAGACCTGAGCCAGCCTCTCGGCGGCCGGCGCCGAGTACGCCTTGATCCACTTGTACAGGCTGTGCTGGCTGACACCGATCCGCGCCGACACGTCGGCCACCCGGTGACCTCGTTCCGTGATCTGCTTGACCGCCTCGATCTTGAATTCTTCTGGGTAGGGTTGCTTGCTTTGCATGGCGCCTCCGATTGGGCCTCAGTTTGAGGCTCGAAGGTGTCTACTGGACCCGGGGCGATTCAGGTGGCGCATGACATCCCAATGGCATAAGCCAGCGTCTTCGATCGCATCGAACTCTCCTCGTTGTGGAAAACAACAAACCGGAAGAATTCGGCGAGAGGTCGGCTTTACGCGATAAGTGGGGTGCGTGAGGGACGGTCTCGCCGAATCAAGCGGCGAGAGTCCAGTTGGGGCGTTCTATCGCGTACGGGATGTGCAGCGAGTGTCGGCCGCGAGGCGCAGCAAGGAGCGGCTTGCCCGCGGGGAGTGCGAACTCAATGGAGTTCTGCATCACAGGATTTACGCAACCCAGATGACAGCTGGCGCAATCCGAATCATCGTCACCGGCAAACGCCTTCTTGTCCGGTGAAGATTGATCAGATGCCTTGAGCAACTTCCCTGGGTGCTTGTGAACGTGGTGACCGAAGTGCTTTACAGCGGCACCCTGTTCGTGCGCGCAGTAGCCAGCCGCCGCGCCCCAGACAAACTGGAACGGCAGCAGCATCAGCATGAAGATGAATGATCAGCACACGACTCACCCGCTTGCCGTGTCGCTGGATGGCCTCGATCCCGAGCGCCGTGGCCAGGTGCGTCTTGCCTGTGCCTGGCCCGCCGATCAGCACCACGTTGTGTGCGGCCTCGGTGAACTGGGTGGTGTGCTGCGTGCGCACCAGCACCTCGTCCACCGCGCTGGCTGCGAAGTCGAAGCTCGCCAGGTCGCGGTGCGCGGGGAAGCGCGCTGCCGTCATTTGGTACGCGATGGAGCGCACGTTGCGCTCGGCGCCCTCGGCGTCCAGCAGTTGTTCGATCAGCCGCTCGGGTTCCAGCGCCGCGTGGCGGCAATGGGCGAGCAGCTCCGGCCAGTTGGAGGCCATGCCGTGCAGCTTGAGCGCCTTCAGGCGCGTCACGATCTCGGTGCTCATGATCTGGTCTCCTGGGGTGTGCGCAGCGTGTGGTAGCGCTGCACGTCGGCGCGGGGCTCTTCCTTGAGCGCCGGCGCGGGCTGCATCAGCGCCCTGAGCTCGTCCAAGCTTGGCGCGCCGTCCTTGAGCCGGGCCAGGACGTTGAGGACGTGCTCGGCGCTGGGGCGCCCCGCCTCCAGTGCGATCTCTGCTGCCACCAGCACGGCTTCCAGGCCATGCACCGGCACGGCCGCCAGCACCTGTGCCATGACGCGGTCGCCACCCGCGTGGCGCAGCAGGTGGCGCTGCAGCGTTTGCAGCACCTCGGGCATCGCCTTGAAGGGTGCGCCGTTGCGCAGCGCACCAGGCTTGATCTGCACCAGCGGGATGTAGTGCTGCCAGTCGTAGAAGGTCAGGTCGCGCTCGAAGCTGCGGGTGTGCCGCGCCACCTCGACGCCGTCTGCCACCAACACCAGGGTGTCGGGGTAGGCTCGCAGGCTGAGCACGGCGTTCACGTGCCGCGTCGGCACGCTGTAGCGGTTGCGCTGGAAGTGCACCAACGCTGTCGCGGAGACGCGTACGGGTTGCTCGACGTAGCCGTCGAAGGGTTTGGGGCAAGGCATCAGCCGCGCCTGCTCTTCCTGCAGCACGTCGGCAACGGTCAATGCTGGCCACTCGGGGTGAGCGGTCTCGGCCCAGCAGGCGCGGCAGCGCTCGGCGAGCCAGGTATTGAGCGTGGCCAGGTCCGGCCAGCGCCGCTCGCTGGCTTCGCGCCAGACCTGGCGTCGGCGGTCCTGCACGTTCTTCTCGACGATGCCCTTCTCCCAGCCCGAGGCCGGGTTGCAGAACTCGGGCTCGAACAGGTAGTGCGAGCACATGGCCTGGAAGCGGGCATTGACCGAGCGCTGCTTGCCGATGCCGACCTTGTCCACGGCCGTCTTCATGTTGTCGTACACGCCTCGACGCGGCACACCGCCCAGCGCCTGGAAGGCGCGTGCGTGAGCGTCGAACAGCATCTCGTGGCCCTGCGTCGGGTAGGCCGTGAGCCAGAAGGCCCGGCTGCTGGCGAGCTTGGTGTGCGCGACCTCCAGCCGTCGGCGCAGGCCGCCCACGAAGACGTACTCGCAGCTCCAGTCGAACTGGAAGGCATCACCTAGCTCGAAGCTCATCGGCACGAAGGCTGCACGCCGTGGTGCTGCGTCCTGCTCGGCACGCCAGCCTCGCACCCAGCGGGTCACGCGGGCATAGCTGCCGGCGTAGCCTAGGGCGCATATCTGCTCGAACAGCATCTTGACCGTGCGCCGGTCGCGCACCGGCCGGTGCTGGTCGGCCTTGAGCGCCGACGCCAGATGCTCAGCCCAAGCGTCCACCGCGCTGGCGGTCTCTCGCTTGGGGTACTTGGGTTCGGTCACGCCTTCCTGGCGCAACCACTGCCGCACGGTGTTCCGGGACAACCCGGCGCGACGACTCACCTCGCGGATGGACAGTCCATCTCGCAGGTGCATTCGTCGGATCTTTGCCAACATGCCCACGCTGATCACTCCTGCTTCCCCTGCTCGTTCCTTGAGCAGGTCAGTGTGTTTTGCGTGGGTCAGTTTTGCGCGAGCATCACCCGGCTACGTGGGTCAGTTCACCGCGAGCGTCAACACGGAGGCAAACCCCAGCGGCACGACGGCCGTCCAGCCGACGTCCTGCATGCCTAGATACGCTGCGCGTGTTCCGAGTTCCGTGGTGCCCGACAGCCCCTTGAGTGCCAGGATGAGGTAGGCAGCGATCGCGCCCATCCATGCCAAAGAACAGGTCAGGTAGATGAGCAGCAGCGCTTTGCGCCAGGAGAGACTGAATTGCATGGCAGGCATGGGGTAGGCTGTGGGCGACACGGTATGAAGTGGCGCTGCTTGGGTCAATGGACATCGGCGCGCGGCCGTGCGTACCGGGACGTGGCGATCAGCCCCTGCACAGGATTGGCGGGTAGAGCTCTACGCTCGCCAATCGCGGGCGTCGGGCTGGCTGCGTGCCATGCTTGGGCCAGCGAGTTCGGAAGCCAGCTCCTGATAGCCGTAGCGGCGCGCCTGCTGAGAATCGCTATGCCATTCGTTGGAGCGTGTTTCCAGGATCATCATGGCCAACCCTCGAATCGCGTTTTAGCTGGCGCTGCTTGACTAGGGCGTACAGGGCGGGAATGACGCCCAGCGTCAGGATGGTGGACGAGATCATCCCCCCCACCATCGGCGCCGCGATGCGGCTCATCACCTCCGAGCCGGTACCCGTGCCCCACATGATCGGCAGTAAGCCCGCCATGATGGCCACCACAGTCATCATCTTCGGCCGTACGCGCTCCACTGCGCCCTCCATGACGGCAGCATAGAGATCCACGGCCTGGGGCGCGCGTCCTTCATGCCGGCAACGTTCCTGGGCCTCCGCCCAAGCGTGGTCCAGGTAGATCAGCATCACCACGCCTGTCTCGGCAGCAACGCCCGCCAGCGCGATGAAGCCCACCGCAACGGCCACGGACAGGTTGTACCCGAGCCACCACATCAGCCAAACACCACCCACCAGTGCAAAGGGCACGGACAGCATGACGATCAGCGTCTCGGTCAGGCGCTTGAAGTTCAGATAGAGCAGCAGGAAGATCGTCAGCAGCGTCACCGGAATGACGATCTTCATCTTCTCGACCGCACGCTCCATGTACTCGAACTGACCACTCCAAGTGATGTAGTAGCCCGCCGGGAACTTCACTTGGTCGGCGACGGCCTTGCGCGCGTCGGCCACATAAGAGCCGATGTCGCGATCCCGGATGTCGACGAAGATGTAGGCCGAAAGCAGCGCGTTCTCGGTACGGATGCCCGGCGTGCCTCGCGCCACAGTCACTTTGGCGACCTGCCCCAGGGGCACCATCGCACCGCCCATCGTCGGCACCAGCACCTCGCGCTCGATCTGCTCGGGGTGGGTGCGCAATTCGCGCGGATAACGCACCGTGACACCGAAGCGCTCACGCCCCTCCACTGTTGTCGTCACCATCTCGCCGCCTAGGGCGCTGCCGATCACGTCCTGCAATTCGCCAACCGACAGTCCGTAGCGGGCCAGTGCTTCACGGTCAGGCTCGATATTGAGATAGCTGCCGCCCGTCAGCCTCTCGGCGAAGGCCGAGGTCGTGCCCGGCACCGTCTTGACGACAGCCTCGATCTGTTTGGCAAGGCGCTCCATCTCGCCGAGATCCTTTCCGAACACCTTGATGCCGATCGGCGTACGGATGCCGGTGGACAGCATGTCGATGCGAGCCTTGATCGGCATCGTCCATGCATTGGACACACCGGGGAACTGCAGCGCCTTGTCCATCTCGGCGATCAGCTTGTCGGTTGTCATGCCCGGCCGCCACTGCTCCTGCGGCTTCAGGTTGATGACCGTCTCGAACATCTCCGTCGGCGCAGGGTCGGTTGCCGTGTTCGCGCGCCCCGCCTTGCCGTAGACCGATTCAACCTCGGGAAAGCTCTTGATGATCTTGTCCTGGGTCTGCAAAACCTCGGCGGCCTTGGTGATGGACATGCCGGGCAGCGAGGCCGGCATGTACAGCAGCGTGCCTTCGTTGAGCGTGGGCATGAACTCGCTGCCCAGCCTGGACGCGGGGTACCAGGTCAGCCCCAGCGCGATCAGCGCGAGCGCGATCGTCAACATCTTCCAGCGCATCACGCCGGCGATGACGGGGCGATAGGCCCAGATCATGAAACGGTTCAGCGGGTTCTTCGCCTCCGGCATGATCCGCCCGCGGATGAACAGCATCATCAGCACCGGCACGAGGGTCACGGACAGCAGCGCCGCGCCCGCCATGGAGAAGGTCTTGGTATAGGCCAGCGGCGAGAAAAGGCGCCCCTCCTGGGACTCCAGCGTGAACACGGGCAGGAAGGACACCGTGATGATCAGCAGCGAGAAGAACAACGCCGGCCCGACTTCCTGACAAGCCTCGAGCATCGCGTCGGCACGCTGACGCAGCGTGTGATCAGGCTGCAGTCTCTCGAGGTGCTTGTGAGCGTTCTCGATCATCACGATGGCCGCGTCCACCATCGCCCCGATGGCAATCGCGATGCCGCCCAGGCTCATCAGGTTCGAGTTCATGCCGAGCAGCTTCATTGCGCTGAAGGAGATCAGCACACCCACCGGCAGCATCAGGATCGCCACCAGTGCCGAGCGCACGTGCATCAGGAAAATGACGCAGACGGCTGCGACGATCAGGCTTTCCTCGACCAGCGTCCGCTTGAGCGTGTCCATTGCCCTGTGGATCAGGTCCGAGCGGTCGTAGACCGCCTGGATCGACACCCCTTCCGGAAGGCCGGCCGATATCTCGGCCACCTTGGCCTTGAGGTTGTGGATCACCTCCAGCGCGTTCTGCCCGAAGCGAGACATCGCGATGCCCGAGACAACCTCGCCCTCCCCGTTAAGTTCAGACAGGCCGCGCCGCTCATCCGGCGCCATCTCCACGCGGGCGACGTCGCGGACAAGTACAGGGGTGCCGCTTTCGCTCTTCAGCACGAGCCGCTCGATGTCATCGCGTCCGCGCAGATAGCCTTTGCCCCGGACCATGAATTCGGTCTCGGCCATCTCAACGACGCGGCCACCCACGTCGCGGTTGGAGTCCCGGATCACCTGCGACAGCTTCATCAGCGGAATGCCGTAGCTCTTCAGCTTCAGCGGATCGACGGTGACCTGGTAGGTCTGCACATGCCCCCCGAGCGACGCGACCTCCGCGACCCCCTGGGCCTTTGTGAGCTGATAGCGCACATACCAGTCCTGGATGGTCCGCAACTCGGCCAGCGTGCGGTCCTTGGCCAGCAGCGCGTACTGGTAGACCCAGCCGACGCCCGTGGCGTCGGGCCCCAGAGCCGGCGACACACCTTTGGGCAGCCGGCTGGCGGCAAAGTTCAGGTACTCCAGCACACGGCTGCGCGCCCAGTAGATGTCGGTGCCATCCTCGAAGATGACGTAGACGAAGGACGCGCCGAAGAACGAGAAGCCGCGCACGACCTTGGATTTCGGCACCGCCAGCATGGCGGTGGTCAGCGGATAGGTGACCTGGTCCTCGACGACCTGGGGCGCCTGGCCGGGAACTTCGGTGTAGACGATGACCTGCACGTCCGACAGGTCGGGCAAGGCGTCGAGCGGCGTCTTGAGCACAGCCAGGACACCCCCGAGCACCACGAACAGCGTCGCCAGCAGAATCAGGAATGGGTTCCGGCCGGACCACTGAATGACTTTGGAAAGCATGGGGCCTCCGTTCAGTGGCCGGAATGGGACGGGCTGTTCGCGTCTAGCGACGGCGTCACGGCCCTGCCGGATGCTGCTGAGGGCGTGATCGACGTCACGACGAACTCCCCTGGCTGTCGCTCGACGAACTCGAAGCGCACGGGCAACCCAGGCTTCAGGCCAGCCAGCAACGACGGATTGGCGGTCTTGAACTCCATCGTCATCGCTGGCCATTTGAGCGTCGCCACGGCGCCGTGGCTCAGTGTCAACATGCCGCTGCGCGCGTCGACGCTGTCGACCGTCCCTTCAGCCTTGTGGCCGATAACGGCCGGAGCAACCTTCGCAGGCGCTGCCGCCCCCGCGGCCGGGCTGCCATGGCCAGCATGTCCGCCGAGACCCCCAACCGCAGCCTTGAGGTTGCTCTCAGCGTCGATCAAGAAGTTCGCGGCCACAACGACCGCCTCGCCTTCACGCACGCCCTTGCGGATCTCGACGTAGTTGTCTGCTCGGTCCCCGATCTCGACCTCGCGCGGATCGAACCGACCTTCCCCCGCCTGGACCAGCACGATGCGCCTGGTGCCAGAGTCGATCACTGCCGAGTCCGGCACCGTGAGCACCGGCGCGCTCGCGCTCGCGCCCAACTCCACCTGGGCGAACATCGACGGCTTGAGCCGTTGGCCCGCATTGGACAGTTCGATCCGCACCGGCACGCTGCGGGTCTCGGCCTTGAGCGTCGGATAGACATAGCCAATCCGCCCCTCGAAGACCTCACCTGGATAGGCTGTCGCGGTCACGCGGGCCTTGGCGCCAGTCTTCACCAGCGCAATGTCCTGTTCGGCAACATCGGCGATGACCCAGACCGCCGAAAGGTCGGTGACCTGGTAAAGCATCTCGCCGGGCATGAACCGCATGCCCTGAAGGGCCTTCTTCTCGGACACGATACCCGCCACCGGCGAGATGAACGAGACGCTGCGCTTCGCCTGCCCGGACTTCGTAAGCGCCGCCATCTGTTGCGGCGACAGGTCCCAGTTGCGCAGGCGCGCCAGACTGGAGTCGGCCAATTGGCGCATGCCCGCCTGCGCCTCCGCGCCGGCCTCTTTCATGGCTTCCAGCCCTTGCATGGCGATCACGTATTCGCGCTGCGCCGACGAGAGTTCCGGGCTGTAGGCCTCGAACAGTGTCTGGCCCTTTGCCACCGCCTGCCCCGTGGCGTTCACATGCAGGCGCTCGACGTAACCCTCAAACTTCGCGGTGACAGCGTAGGTGCGGCGCTCGTCCGGCTCGATGCGCCCAGCGGCTCGGATGGTCTTCCCTAGTGGACGCAAGGCGGCCGGCTCGGTCCGCACGCCCAGCTTCTGGACCTTCTCGGTGCTCAAGCGCACCTGACCCGGGGTGGCCGCCACATCTTCCTCGCCGTCATAGACCGGCACGTAGTCCATGCCCATCGGATCCTTCTTGGGAACCGGTGATGTGTCGGGCAGTCCCATGGGATTGCGGTAGTACAGCAGCTTGCGCGCCTTCGGCGCAGTCGTCGTACTGGCTAATTCGGCAGCGCCCTGGGATGAGGCCACTCGGCCCGATTTGGCGCCCAGCCAGTAGCCACCTGCGCCAATAACGGCGGCCAAAGCGATGAAAAGCGCGGTCGAGGTGGTCTTCACAGATCTTCTCCAACAATGCGTTCGATCTCGGCCAGGCGCATCTGCGCCTCGACCTGCGACTTCAGAATCTCCTGTCTGGCTTTGCGGATCTGGCGTTGTGCCTCGATCACCATCGAGAACTCCGTCCTGCCGCTCTCATAAGCCGCCAGCGCAGATCGAAATCCGAGTTCGGACTGAGGCAGCAACTGCGTCGTCAAGAGCTGCTCGTTGCGATGCGAGGCCTCAAGGCCGGCGATGTTCGCGGCCAGGTCCCCGACCAGTTGCAACTGCAAGGCCTCCACCTTCGACCTCGCCGCGGCCGCCATGGCATCGGCCTCACGCTGCTCGCCGCGTCGGGCCTCCTTCTGCAGCGGGATGTTCATTTCGACCATGACGCCCCAGGTCGTGATGCGGGAGCCCATCTGCGACGGTGAAATTCCGACAGTCAGATCGGGGTAGCGATTGCGCTGCGCCAGATCACGCGTCTTCTGCGCCACGGCAACCCGCGCCAGTTCGGCCTGGATCTGCGGATTTGTACTGCGAGCTCGCTCAGCCAGTGCCGAAGCGTCGGCTGTGCTAAGCGTTGGCAAGACCCTCAGCGTCACGGCGTCAGCCAACGGCGCGCTGCTGTCGCGGGCCAGCAATGCGTTCAAGCGGGCGTTGATCTGACGCTTCTCGCTATCCAGCATGATCAATTCGGACCGCATCGCCGTCTGTTCCAACTGGGCTCGAATGGCATCCGCCTGAGGGGCGAGCCCGCTGGCATAGCGCACCTGGGCGACTTGCTCGATCCGCGTCATCAACCCGAGTTGCTCCTTTGCGAGCCGTTCGTTGCCGGCCGCGCGGAAGGACTCCGCGTGCGTGGCCTTGATGCGCGCCGCCAGTTCTGCCCAGACTGCAATGGCTCGGGCCTCGGCCTGGAGCGCGTCCGCAGCAGCAGCATCACGCTTGAGCTCACGCTTGCCCCACAGCGGCAATTGCTGCATCAGCGTGTACTTCGTCTCGCCTACCTTGGAGGGCAGCAGACTCGGAGCCGCGTCACGCCCGTAGTTGTTGACGTTCATCAGCTCGACGCGCAGCACGGGATCGTTCAGCGCCCCGGCGGGCGTGACCCGCTGGGCAGCCGCCTCGGCCTCCTCCCGCATGGCCCGTAACTCGGGGCTCTGTTGGCGAGCAAAGGTCAGTAGGCCTTGGACGTCGCTGCCCAAGGAAACATCCTGCGCTTGAACGGGGTTGACGGCCGACATGGCCAGCATCGCTGCGAAAAGGATGCGACGGATTGGGGCGGCATCGCCCATTGCGGCAGACCGCAATGTCCGGCCGACACGTGTATTTCCTGAAATCCCGATCGTCATTCATCATCTCCTTGCCCCGAGGAGTGCCAGCTGGCCAAGGCGGCTGCCGGGCTAAGGGCCGGTTGGATAAACCGCGGGCTGCACCGTCACACTGACGGGCACCGTCGCGCATAGATGGACAGGGCCGCAAGACCGGCCATGAGGGCCGACTCGGGCGCTGACGCGCTATAGGGCCAGCCGCAGAAAGACGATGGGAATAGGCGGAGGCTTCGCGCCATCGCGACGGGGCAATTCCAGCAACAGTGGCTCATCCGATTGCGCTGGAAGACTCGGCACCAGAGCGACAGCAGGCAGGGCGATCCATTGCAGTGAATCACCGAACGCCTTTTGCGGCAGAGTGGAAGCACCAGCCCGCTCGCAAAAGCTCTCGCAACTCGACTTGGCAGCATGCTCCTGACCACCCACAGCACCAGCCGCGGCGTGATGGTGGTTGCAATCTGCAACCATGGATGCAGGACTGGCATCGGTACCAGCAGCGACTGCGGTCAGCGATTCGCTCCGCCCCGCAATCTGCTGCGCCGCCAAACAGGCGTTTGCCACCCCGAGGCCAAGCCCGAACAGCCATACCAGCAGAACCCCGAAGGTCCAGCTGCGCAGTCGGTAGCGTTGGCGGAACAAAAACATGGTTCTGGAGCAGTTGCCTCGCAAGTATCAATCACCGACGATCCAGAGCGGCTTGCGTCATGTCAAATTTCGTGCAACTCGCCATCGAGGAGCAGCCACCCGGGATTGCGTGCAACGAACTGAACACACCAAGCTGAAAGCGCCGCGTTCGCACCATTGCCAGGGCAGAATCACTCCATGGAAAAGCCGTTTCATCGCTTGTCGGAACTGTTCTCCCAACTTGGATTGCCCGCAGATTTGGCATCTATCAGCGGCTTTATCGAGCGCCACTCCCCTCTCGCAGCCGGGACGCGACTTGAAGATGCCGGCTTTTGGACCGCCGCACAGGCCCAGTTGCTCCGCGACCTCATTGCGCAGGATGCCGATTGGGCTGAAGTGGCCGATCAGCTGAATTCAGCTCTCCACCGTCGTTGACCGTTGCACTCTGCCGCGCAGGCGCGCCAGAGTGCTGCAGCGACCGCCCACCTGACGATTCAGGCGCGCGAAGCGTCCGGCGACTGCGCAGCGGTCCTAAGCAGCGCAGCAATGATCGGGCAAGGATGCGCATGCCCGGTGGCTTCGCATTGATCCAGCAGATCACGCAGCGCCAACTGCATGCGCTGGAGATCGCCCAGCTTCTCATCAATCTGCTGGAGTCGCTTGCGGGTCACGCTTTGTATCGCTCGGCGGTTGCGCCCATCTTCGAGATCGAGGAGAGACGCCACCTCATCCAGCGAGAAACCCAGACCTTGTGCCCGCTTGATGAACCCGATCCGTTCAATCATCGATGCCGGGTATCGCCGGAACCCATCGGTTGACTTGGGAATCGGAAGCAGTCCGCGCCCCTGGTAGTAGCGGATCGTCTCGACACCGACGCCAGCCGCCTTGGCCAAACGGCCAACGGTCATCCGATCACCAGCCTCCACTGCATGTACAGCTTTCTTCATGTCCTTCGCAGAATAGGGCCGCACTCGGTAGGCGACAACTGACAAGCTTGATCGGGATCAACATCACACGGTTTTCCAGCGATAGCATGGGCCGCAATCGTAGGTGCTCAACCCAATGCGCAGCTTCATCCGCCCCAGACTCATGCGCACCACCATCTGGGTGGTGCTCGGGGCTTGGCTGTTCTCTTTCGCGGCGAGCATGGCAAATGCCTGTCTGCTCGAAGCTGAAGGGGTTCATGAGCACCGCCAACACATGGAGAACGCCGCTCATCGTCATGTCGAAGATGAGCATGGCGCAAACAGCGATCATCACGACGCCGATTCGTCAAAGGCGGCCTGCCTCAAGGTTTGCGACGGCGCCAAGCAGTCGCCCGTTCAGAAGCCTTTGACCCTCACATTCGATCTGGTAGGTGCTCCGGCATCGTCGTTCGAACCTTGGTCAGCAATACCGGCGATGGACCCGATAGTCGACGTCTACAGCATCCGCTCGCTGCCGCCCCCAACCCCGCCACCGCGGTTGTTGTTCACGCGCTTGGCGCTATAGCCCCTCTGAGTCCGCGTCGGAACGGAGCCGTAAGGCTTCCGTCTGCCCATGCATTGACTCCGTACCCAACTACGGAGTTGTGATTGCAAGTCGATTGACGCGCATTTCGCAACGCATCACTTCGTTCCCTCCCTGACTCGAGGAGCGCTCCATGGTTCTTTCACGTCCCGCCGCACTCGCTTGCGGCCTGATCCTGTTCGCAGTGTCTGCTGCCGCGCAGGAGGATCACCAGGCCCATCACCCCGCCAGCGCTGCTTCCGCTGCACAACCCGCACAGCGCATCCCTAGCACCGTGGGCATGGCTGAGCAGATGCAGTCGATGCACGCCATGCACGACAGGCTATTGGCTGCGAAGACTCCCCAGGAACGCCAAGCCCTGATGGCAGAGCACATGAAGCTCATGCAAAGCAGCATGAGCATGATGCAAGGCCTGAGGAGCAACCGCCCGCCCGCGAGCC
Organism: Roseateles puraquae; assembly: GCF_002205845.1. Classification (GTDB taxonomy): domain Bacteria; phylum Pseudomonadota; class Gammaproteobacteria; order Burkholderiales; family Burkholderiaceae_C; genus Pelomonas; species Pelomonas puraquae. Next base: position 14,723 of record NZ_NISI01000019.1, read on the forward strand.
CCGAAGCGCGCCAGCAAATGATGGAAATGCGCATGGACATGAGGCAGTCCATGATGCAAATGATGATGGACCGGATGCCCGAGGCATCCAAATGACCACGCAACGCACGACGCCTCATCGCAGCACAGGGGACATCCCGTCCTTCTGGCGTTCCCGCTGGTTCGTGGGGTTTCTGATGTTCGCTGTGGCCAGCCTCTACATGCTGGTCACAGAGCATCGTGCCCACTACTTGAGCGCGCTCCCACTCATCCTGCTTCTTGGATGCACGGTGGCTCATGTAGTGATGCGCCGCGGCCGAGCCGTTGACGGCCAGCAGCCGAATCGGCACGGTCCAGAGACACATCACGGAGAACACAAATGAATCACGACGCCCCTGGCTACGGCCTCTGGCTGCTTGTCATCATGAACTCGGCGATCTTCATCATGTTCGCCTTCAGCTTCTTCAAACCTCAGACCTCGCGCGACTGGCGGACCTTCGGCACGTTCGCGGCCTTCATTGTGGCGCTGTTCGTCGAGATGTACGGCTTCCCGCTGACCTTGTATCTGCTGTCAGGATGGTTGCAAACGCGCTATCCGAACCTGGATCTCCTGTCTCACAACAGCGGTCACCTCTGGTCCACCTTGCTCGGCGAAAAAGGAGACCCGCACTTCGGCCCGCTGCACATCGCGAGCTACATCTTCATCGGCGGCGGTTTTTGGCTGCTGTCTGCCGCGTGGAACGTGCTGTACCAGGCTCAGCGACGCGGAGTGCTCGCCGTCAGCGGCCTTTACGCTCGAATTCGGCATCCGCAGTATGTGGCGTTCGTCGCCATCCTGCTGGGCTTCCTGCTGCAGTGGCCGACGCTGCTGACCTTGCTGATGTTCCCGTTCCTGGTCGTGATGTATTCGCGGCTGGCGATCAACGAGGAAACGGACATGCGCAGGCAATTCGGTGCCGAGTTCGATGCCTACGCTGCCCGGACGCCTCGCTTCTTCCCGTCTCTTTCCAGCCTGCGTCGAGACTCCTGAGATGAAGATCGGATCACGCTCCTGCAATACCCACACGCCGTACCTTGCTGCAGCCTACGGATGTTTTGGGGCCGTACGCGCTGCGGACGTTCCCGCATTCGCAAGGCCGAGCCCGCAAACCCATCTGCCCACCGTGTCAGCGCCTCGGCGCGTCGGTGCGCACGCCGCTGCCTGAGGGAGGTTTCATGGCAAAGACCAAGAAAGAGCACACGAAGAAGGCCCGCCACGGCACCCCGGAACCCGACCGTGACGAGGCCGTCACGCGATCGATCAGCCAGGAAGACTACGAAGCGCAGCTGCACATGCTGCAGGTCGAACTCGTGAAATTGCAGCGCCACTTCATCAAATGCGGCGACCGCATCCTGATCCTTCTCGAGGGTCGTGACGGCGCTGGCAAGGACGGCAGCATCAAGCGCTTCGTCGAGCATCTCAGCCCGCGCGAGACCCGTGTCGTCGCGCTCGGCAAACCCTCGGACCGTGAGCGCAGGGGGTGGTACTTCCAGCGCTACGTACCGCACCTTCCCGTGGCCGAAGAGCTCGTGCTGTTCAACCGCAGTTGGTACAACCGGGCCGGCGTCGAACACGTGATGGGCTTCTGCACGCCCGACCAGCATGAGGAGTTCATGGGCTCGGTGCCCAAGTTCGAAGAAATGCTCGTCGGGTCTGGCATCAAGCTGCTCAAGTACTACCTCGACATCGGCAAAAAGGAACAGATCCGCCGACTGGAGGACCGGCAGCGCGACCCGCTCAAACAATGGAAGTCGAGCCCGATCGATGCCGTAGCGGTCAAACACTGGCGGGCGTACTCGGAGGCGCGCGACACCATGCTCACGCGGACGCACACCGCGGTCGCGCCCTGGCGCGTCGTTCGCGCAGACAACAAGCGACTGGCCCGGCTCAACTTGATTCGCGACGTTCTCTCGCGGCTGCACTACGCCGGCCGCAAGGACAAGCTCGTTCGTCCGGACACCGACATCGTGTTCGAGTTTTCGCCCGATTGCCTGGAGGCGGGTCGTTTGGCCCGCTGAAGAAATTTTCAAGGACCACCCATGAAGACAAGCACCGTAGAAGTCGGCGAACTGGTCTCGAGCCTCAGTGCTGCCGGCGTGCAGCGCAAGCTCGCGGCATTGCCCGGCGTTCATCACGCCGACGTGAACTACGTCGCCGGAAGCGCCACAGTCCACTACGACGAAGCACTCGTCACGCTGCAGGAAATACAGCGACACATCGTCGACTGTGGCTATCACTGCCGCGGAGAGATGCGGCCTATTCACGTCTGTCCACCAGTTGATCATGCCGGCCACGACCATGGCGACCTCGCCGCCCACTCTGAGCATCAGGGGCATGCGCACGCGGGCCACGCTCCCCCGTCGACACCGGTGCATGCAGAACATCCTGGACACGGGGCGAACGCCGACCATTCGGGACATGGCGACGCGCATGCGATGAGCGACATGATGCACGACATGGGCCACGCGCCGGGCATGTCGATGCAGGATATGGCGAACGACATGCGCAAGCGCTTCTTCGTGGCGCTGGCCTTTGCGATCCCGGTATTCCTCTACTCGCCGATGGGCAAGATGTTTGGCGACTTCGCGACGCCGTTCGGGATGGACCGGAACCTGTTCCTCTTCGTCGTCGCGACCGGAGCGATCGCCTATCCCGGTTGGCCGTTCTTCGTGGCTGCCTGGCGGGCGGCACGCAACCGGGTCGCCAACATGGCGACGCTGGTGGTGCTGTCGGTTGGCACCGGCTATGTCTTCAGTGTCGGCGCCACCTTTTTCTACCGGGGCGAGGTGTTCTACGAGGCGGCCGCGGTGCTGCTGGTGTTCATCCTGCTGGGCCACTGGCTTGAGATGCGGGCCCGAGCTGGCGCCTCCGACGCAATCCGCGCGCTGATGGACCTCGCTCCGCCGATGGCGACGGTGATGCGAAACGGCGCCGAGACCAAGGTTCCCACTTCCGACGTGTTGGTCGGCGAAACGGTGGTCATCAAGCCCGGTGACAAGATCCCCGTGGACGGCAAGATCACCGACGGCGCTTCGCAGGTCGATGAATCGATGCTCACGGGCGAATCGATGCCGGTGAAGAAGGTGGTCGGCGACGCGGTGATCGGCGCAACGATCAACAAGAGCGGCAGCTTCCGCTATCAGGCAACCAAGGTCGGCGCCGACACTGCGTTGGCGCAGATCGTGAAGCTGGTTCAGGAGGCGCAGAACTCCAAGGCACCGGGCCAGTTGCTTGCCGACCAGGCCTCGCAGTGGCTCGTGCTGGCGGCGATCGCGATCGGCCTGACCACCTTCGCCGTTTGGTTCTGGGTGCTTGGCCAGCCGCTGCTGTTCGCGCTCACGCTGACGATCACGGTCTTCGTCATCGCCTGCCCCGACGCGCTCGGCCTGGCCACGCCGATGGCCATCATGGTCGGTACCGGCCTGGGGGCAATGAACGGCATCCTATTCAAGAACGCCGCCGCGCTGGAGAACGCGACCAAGCTGACGGTCGTGGTCTTCGACAAGACCGGCACGCTGACGCTCGGACAGCCCGACGTCGTCGAGATGGTTCCCGCATCGGGTGTGACCGAGACACAACTGCTCGGGACCGCTGCTGCGGTGGAAAAATTCTCCGAGCACCCGCTGGCACTGGCCGTGCTCAAGCGCGCCGGCCCGGACATCGCCGAGACCGCGAGCGCATTTACCAATATTGACGGCCAGGGTGCGCGCGCCCAGATCGGCGACGAAGTCGTGCTTTTGGGCAATCGCAAGCTGATGGAAGCCGAGCGGATCGATCTCTCCGAACTGGCTGCCGAGGCGGCTCGCCTTCAAGGCGGCGGGCGCACCGTCGTCCATGTGGCACGCGCCGGACGCCTGATCGGACTGATTGCGATTGCCGACGCCGTACGCCCTACGTCGAAGGCCACGATTGCCAAGCTTCAGGAGCGCGGCGTCAAGGTCGCCATGATCACGGGCGACAACCAGGCTACTGCCATACGCATCGGCAAGGAACTCGGCATCGACATCGTGTTGGCCGACGTTTTGCCTGGCCAGAAGGCCTCCAAAATCAAGGAGCTGCAAGCCCAGGGCCACAAGGTCGGCATGGTCGGCGACGGCATCAATGATGCCCCGGCGCTCACGCAAGCCGACGTCGGCTTCGCCATCGGCGCCGGCACCGACGTCGCCATGGAAAGCGCGCAGGTCGTGCTGATGAAGAGCGACCCCTTCGACGTTGTCGGCGCGATCGAACTGTCGCGTGCGACGCTGCACAAGATGCACCAGAACCTCTGGTGGGCCGTGGGCTACAACCTGATTGCCTTCCCGTTGGCTGCCGGCGTGCTGTATCCGTTCACGCTGTCGCCCGAGATCGCCGCGTTGTCCATGTCCGGGAGCTCGGCCATCGTCGCGATCAACGCGTTGATGCTCAAGCGCACCAAGCTGGCTGGCATCCGCGCGGCGCGGCCTCGTGCGGCGGGCTCCCCCGACCTGCAGAGCGCTTCGATCTGAGGCTCGCCATCTGACATCACGACCGGACATGGCCACGCTGACCTCCATCCCGTTAGCGAACACGTCGCCTGGCGACCTGAGGCGCATGCAGCTGGCATGGCTGGCCGCGGCCGTGTTCGTCGTGTCGGCCGGCTACGGTGCCTTGATGCCGCTGCTGCCGGGCTGGCTGCGTCCCCTGATGACCGACAACGACCCGACTTCGGTTTCACGCCATGTCGGCTATCTCAGTGGTATCTACACAGCGGGTGTCCTCGTCGGTGCACCGCTGTGGGGATTGCTCTCCGATCGTTTTGGACGTGCACGCGTGCTGCTGCTTGGGCTGCTCGGCTATGTGGCCAGCTTGGTCTCGCTGCTGCAGCCAACATGGGCTGGCGTAATCGGGATCTATGCGCTACGGGGCGCGACCGGCTTCTTCGTCGCCGCCGTGGTCCCCATGGTGCCGGCGCTTGTCGCCGAACACACGCCGCCATCGGCGCGAGCCCGGCGATTCGCCTGGCTGGGAGCAATGTCCCTGCTGGGCTTCCTCTTCGGTCCCGGACTGAACGCCGCCGCGGACCGGCTCGCTCGCCTTGCCGCCTTCGGCGGAGGACCGGCTTGGTCCCCGGCGCCCCTCGTCATCGGCCTGTCGGCCGCGCTTGGCGCGCTGATGATGCTCGGACTGGTCCTCACGCTCCCAAGCGCGCCCTCCAGCAAGGTGAGCGAACAGCCAGAACGCGACCGAGAAGTCGGGGGGCAGTCGGCCACTCTTTGGCTGATCAACGGCGCGGTGATGTTCGTGCTCGCCGGTTTCGAGCTCGGCATCGTGCTCCAGGGTGAGCAGCATCCGGAACTGTCTTCACGCGACATCTCGCTGATGTTCGCCGAATGCAGTCTGGTCATGCTCGCCATCAACGCGCTGCTCTTCTTCACCGGCCTGCTCGAACGTGCAGATCCCCGCAGGGTCATGGGCGCGGGCATGGTGCTGGCCGCCGCCGGGCTGGGCATGCTGGCCCGCCACGCCAACGAGGCCTGGATGTATCTCGGCGTGAGCTTCACCGCCGCCGGCACGGGCATCGTGCTCCCGACCGTCTCCTACCTCGCCGCCACCTCGGCACGCCACCGACTTGGTGTGGCCATGGGCGGCCTGGCCGCTGCCGCGGGCCTCGGACAGACGCTCGGTTCCGCGGCCATGGGCTGGCTCTTCGGCGCCATTGCCCAGGACAGCTTCGCGTGGCTCGCCCTTCCCTTGCTGGTGATTCTGGCCGCCGTGCTGATCCGTTCGGGTTGGTGGCCGGCCAGGCTTGCTCCCCCACCCCAGTCCCCCTCCTCTACATCCACGGAGTTCACACCATGAGAATCGTTCTGCAGGCCCTACTGGCGGCGTTGTTGCTGGCTTTGACCGGATGCGGCTACAACGAGTTCCAGCGACTCGACGAGCAGACCAAATCGGCCTGGTCCGAGGTGCTGAACCAGTACCAGCGGCGCGCCGACCTGATCCCGAACGTCGTCGCGACGGTGAAGGGGGAGACGAACTTCGAACAGGAGACGCTCACCAAGGTGGTCGAGGCGCGAGCCAAGGCCACCTCCATCCAAGCAACCCCAGAGCTGGTCAACAACCCGGAAGCGTTCCAGAAGTTCCAGGCCGCTCAAGGCGAGCTGTCGGGCGCCCTGAGCAGGCTGCTGGTCGTCAGTGAGAACTATCCGCAGCTGAAGGCCAACCAGGCCTTCCAGGATCTGCGGGCGCAGCTCGAAGGCACCGAGAACCGCATCACGGTTGCACGGGGGCGCTTCGTGAAGGCCGTGCAGGACTACAACGTGCTGACGCGCAGCTTTCCCACCAATCTGACGGCGATGCTGTTCAGCTACCCCGTCAAACAGAACTTCACCGTCGCCGACGAGAAGTCCCTCGCCACCCCGCCCAAGGTCGATTTCGGCGGCCCGGCGCCCGCCGCCAGTCGTTGATCATGGCTACCGCAGCATTTCGGCGCCCCGGCACGCTGCGGCCGCCCCGCATTTTGCTCGTCTGGCTTCTTTGTCTGTTGGTGACGCTGGCAGCTGCCCAGGAACTCGTCGCCATCCCACCGCTGCAAACGCGCGTCACCGACCTGACCGGAACACTGTCTGCCGAGCGGATCGCGGCTTTGGACGCTCAACTCCGCGCATTCGAGGAACGCAAGGGTGTCCAGATCGCGGTGCTGATGGTGCGGTCCACGCGGCCGGAGGCGATCGAGCAGTACGCCCTTCGGGTCGTCGAGCAGTGGAAGCTCGGCAGGCGCAAGGTGGATGACGGCGCGCTGCTCCTCGTCGCCAAGGACGATCGCGCCGTGCGTATCGAGGTCGGCTATGGCATCGAGGGGACGCTGAGCGACGTCGTGGCACGGCGGATCATTGACGAGACCATCACGCCGCGTTTTCGCCAGGGCGACTTCTATGCAGGCATCGCCAGCGGCATCGATCAGGTCATGCGGGTGGTCGACGGCGAGCCCCTGCCCGCTGCCCAAAGGCGAGCGCGCGGCACAGCGAATGACATCGGCCAGTCCTGGCCCTTCCTGTTCGTCATGGCGTTGTTTCTGGGCGGGGTCGCGCGGCAGATGTTCGGCCGCCTGCCCGGCGCGGTTGTTGTCGGCGGCCTGCTGGGCGTCGGAGCCTGGCTGGTCGTTGGCACGCTCGCCATTGCAGGTGTTGCCGGCCTGGCCGGGTTCCTCGTCACGCTGCTTGGCATCGGTATGGGCGGCCACGGCGGCACCTACGGCCATCATCGCGGCGGAGGCTGGCCCGGAGCTGGTGGTGGCGGTTTCCGCGGAGGTGGCGGCGGCTTTGGCGGCGGCGGCGCCTCGGGAAGGTGGTGACATGAACTTTCGACGCATCGTTCGCCACTTGGCGAGCACCGACCGCCAGTTGCGCCGGGCCTTTCCCGCGCACACGCTGGCCGCCATCCAAGAGGCGATCCGCCATAGCGAAGCCGAGCACAGCGGCCAGTTGCGCTTCGTGGTCGAAGGGGCGCTGGACGGCGCCCCGCTCTGGCGAGACCAATCGCCACGCGACCGCGCGCTGGAACTGTTCGCCCATCTGCGCATCTGGGACACCGAGCACAACAGCGGCGTGCTGGTTTACCTGCTGCTGGCCGACCACGCCGTCGAGATCGTCGTCGACCGGGGCATTCATGCCTGCTGCGATTCCGGCGTCTGGCAGCGGATCTGCCGAAGCATGGAGTCCCAGTTCGCGGCCGGGCGCTTCGAGGCCGGCACCATGGATGGCATCGCGGCCGTCAGCCACTTGTTGATGCGCCACTTCCCCCCGAACGCGGACGGCCGCAACGAGCTGCCCGATTCGCCCCTGCTGCTCTGATTGGAGACTCTTATGCAACTTCAGTTCCTCGGCGCCACCGGTACGGTGACCGGCTCGAAATACCTTCTGCGCCACGGCGACTCGACACTGCTGGTGGATTGCGGCCTGTTCCAGGGCTTCAAGCAGCTCAGGCTGCGCAACTGGGAGCCGCTGCCCGTCGCGGCGAGTGCCATCGATGCGATCGTGCTGACGCATGCCCACATCGACCACAGCGGCTACGTGCCGATGCTGGCGCGCCAGGGCTTCCGCGGCAAGATCTACTGCACATCCGCCACGCACGAACTCTGCAAGATCCTCTTGCCCGACAGCGGCCATCTGCAGGAGGAGGAAGCGGAGTACGCCAACCGCCATGGCTTTTCCAAGCACCAGCCGGCGCTGCCCTTGTACACACGCGAGGATGCCGAACGCTGCCTACATCTCTTCGCACCACGCCCCTTCTCCGAGGACTTCGAGGCGCTGCCCGGCCTCATCGCCCGCCTCGAACCCTCCGGACATATGCTGGGTTCGGCCTTCGTTCGCCTTGACGACGGCCAGCGCTCCGTGCTCTTCTCGGGCGACATCGGCCGCCCCAACGACCCGGTGCTGCGCCCACCGGTGCAGCTCGATGGCGCCGACTATCTGCTGGTGGAGTCAACTTACGGCGACCGCCGGCACGAGCCGTCCGATGCGCTGGAGGTGCTCGCCACGGTGATCAATCGGACCGCCGCGCGGGCCGGCGTCGTGGTCATCCCGGCCTTTGCGGTGGGCAGGGCCCAAAGCCTCTTGTATGCGATCTATCAGCTCAAGCAGGAGGGCCGCATCCACAACCTGCCGGTCTACCTTGACAGTCCCATGGCGACGGACGCCACGCGCCTCTACCACGCCCATCGCGCGGAGCACCGCCTGTCACCCGAGGAGTGCGAAGGCATGTGCCACGCGGCGACCATCGTGAACAAGGCCACCGACTCCATGGCCCTGAGCGCGCGACGCGGCCCCATGGTCATCATTTCCGCCAGCGGCATGGCGACAGGCGGGCGCGTCGTACACCACCTGAAGGCGTTCGCACCGGACAGGCGCAACACCATCCTGTTTGCAGGCTACCAGGCCGGCGGCACGCGTGGTGCCGCCATCGTCGGCGGTGCCCCGAGCGTGCGCATCCATGGCCAGGATGTCCCGATCCGGGCCGAGGTGGCATCGATCGACAACCTCTCGGCCCATGCAGATGCCGAGGAAATCCTGGCCTGGCTGCGTGGCTTCAAGCAGCCCCCGCAGCGGACTTTTGTGACCCATGGCGAGCCATCGGCAGCCGACGCTTTGCGCGCAAAGATCGAGCACCAACTGGCTTGGCCGGTCGCTGTGCCCGAATACCTGCAAACGGTGGAGCTCGCATGAGCTTGGGATCACATTCAGTCATGCAAGGCGACAACACCTTGCGCGCCTGGCGCACGGGCATCGACACGTATCAGGAGTTCGTCGTCTACATGCGACGAGACTGCCCTGCCTGCCGCTCCGAGGGCTTTACTACGCAGGCGCGGGTGCTGCTGAGCGCGGCCGGGCAAAGAAGCATCGTGGCGACCCTCAGCGTCGTTGAAGCCGAATGGTTGTCGAGCGGTGATGCTGGCCTGTCCGAGTCCGCCTGGGCTGCCCTGGGTGCACAGCCGGGCGAGCCGATCACCGTCAGCCACGCGCCGCCGCTGTATTCGCTCAGTCATGTCCGCGCAAAGGTCTACGGGCACAAGCTCGGCGATACAGAATTTGCAGAAGTGATCTCCGACGTGGCAGCCGGGCGCTATTCGGACCTTCACCTCGCGACCTTCGTGACTGCCTGTGCTGGAGACCGGCTGGACCTGGCAGAGACGGTGTCGCTTACCAAGGCCATGATCGCTGCCGGCGACCGCATCGACTGGGGCCGCCAGCCCGTCGTGGACAAGCATTGCGTGGGTGGCTTGCCCGGCAATCGCACGACCCTGCTGGTAGTGCCCATCGTGGCGGCTTGCGGCCTCACGATCCCCAAGACCTCCTCCCGCGCCATCACCTCGCCGGCAGGTACGGCAGACACGATGGAAGTCCTGGCACCGGTGGATCTCGACATCGCCAGCATGCGGCGTGCCGTAGAACGCACGGGCGCCTGCATCGTCTGGGGCGGCTCCGTGCGCCTGAGTCCGGCCGACGATGTGTTGATCCGTGTCGAGCGCCCGCTGGACCTGGATAGCGAGGGTCAGCTCGTGGCCTCGGTGCTGTCCAAGAAGGCCGCGGCGGGATCGACGCATGTCCTCATCGACCTGCCGGTGGGCCGGACCGCCAAGGTCCGAAGTGAGGCGGCGGCGACGTCGCTCGGACGCCGGTTGCAGGAAGTCGGCGCAGCGATCGGCTTGCACGTGTCCCTGCGGTTGACCGACGGCGAGCAGCCGGTGGGCCGCGGGATTGGCCCAGCCCTGGAAGCTCGCGACGTGCTGGCCGTTCTGCAGGGTGCGGCCAACGCGCCCGACGACCTGCGCCAACGCGCACTGTGCCTGGCTGGCGACATCCTCGAGATGGGCGGCGTGGTGCCAGCGGGCAGCGGACTGACGCTTGCGAACCAGGTGCTGGCAGATGGTCGAGCCTGGGCGCGCTTCCAGGACATCTGCGCTGCCCAGGGCGGCATGCGCGAGATCCCGGTTGCACCTCACCGCCAGGCAGTCGATGCCCATGCGTCAGGACGGATCGTGAGCGTCGACAACCGCGTGCTGGCGCGCGCCGCGAAGCTGGCGGGCGCGCCGACCGCGCCGGCGGCCGGGATCGATGTGCATGCCCGCCTGGGTGAGTACGTCGAAAAGGGACAGGCGCTTTTCACGCTCCATTCCCAGGCGCCCGGCGAACTCGCCTACGCAATGAGCTATGTGGCCTCGCGTCCGCCGATCTTCCAGATTTCGCCGACCGGAGAAAGTCAATGAGCCCCCTCGTCTTCCACCTGCCAGGTGACGAAGTATTTGCCGATTCGTTTGTCGATGCAGTTCGCGCCGACCTTGGCGCGCTGTCGTTGCATCGCTTCCCCGACGGGGAATCGCTGGTGCGGCTCGACGCGGACGTGGCGGGTCGCGAAGTCGTTCTCGTGGCCAGCCTGGCTCGCCCGGACGACATCACCTTGCCCCTGCTGTTCGCCGCAGATGCGGCGCGCGACCTGGGCGCCTCTCGCGTACTGCTCGCCGCCCCCTACCTTGCCTATCTGCGCCAGGACCGGCGCTTCCACGCGGGCGAAGCAATCACCTCGCGCACCTACGCGGCATTGCTGTCCAATGCTTTCGACGGCCTGGCAACCGTCGACCCGCACCTGCACCGCTATCACTCGCTGGATGAGATCTACCGCATGCCAACGCGCGTGGTGCACGCCGCCTCGCCCATCGCCGATTGGATCCGTGCAAATGTCGAACGGCCGCTGCTGATCGGCCCCGACGACGAAAGTGAGCAGTGGGTCTCGGAGGTTGCCGAGGGCTGCGGCGCACCGTTCACGGTGCTGCAGAAGACCCGCCGCGGCGACCGCGACGTCGAGGTCAGCTTGCCCGACGTCTCTGGCTGGAGTGACCGACAGCCGGTCTTGGTGGATGACATCGTCTCCAGCGCGCGGACGATGATCCAGGCCGTCGGCAGCGTGCGCCGCGTCGGGTTGGCGCCGCCCTTGTGCATCGGCGTTCACGCGTTGTTCGCGCCGGGCGCCTACGCCGAACTGCGCGCAGCCGGTCCGAAGGCTGTCATCACCTGTGACACCGTACCGCATGCCTCGAACGGCATCAGCGTCGTGGCGCCGCTAGCGCGCGCGATCGAGGACCTGCTGGGGAGATGAGCCGCATGAACCGCGACTACAGCCCCGGCGGCCCGTCGGTCCTGCGCAGTCTCTGGCTGGTTCTCGCTCAAGCAATCACCATTGCGGTTGGGGTGTTGCTCGCCTGGCGTGCTCTGGGGCCCGCTCCGGCCGGCCCATCGCCCGCCCCTGACGTCGTCTCGGTACAGGAGGCCCCACACCCTGCGTCTGTAGCCTCGATTCAAAACAGGGTTGCAACTGCGAGCCTGGAGGGCGGCTTCCGCACAGCCGCCGCCAAGGCCTCAGCCTCGGTGGTGAACATCTACACCCGGAAGACTCCGCCACGCCGGCTGCCGAACTGGCTACGTCCCGACGGCGGTGAGGACGGGGCGACACAGGGGGCGTCGAGCCTCGGGTCGGGAGTGATCGTCGCCGCGCAGGGCTATATCTTGACCAACAACCATGTGGTCGAGGGCGCCGACGAGATCGCGGTCATGCTGCCGGGCGAAAAGGTGGCGGAGGCCCGCGTCGTCGGCACCGATCCCGAGTCCGACCTCGCGGTGCTTCGCGTCGAGATCGCGGGGCTGCAGCCGATCACCTTCGCCGACCCCGCCTCTGTGCAGGTGGGGGACGTGGTGCTCGCGGTGGGTGACCCCTTCGGCGTCGGCCAGACGGTGACTCAAGGCATCGTCAGCGCCACCGGCCGCAACCGCCTGGGCATCAACACCTTCGAGAACTTCATCCAGACCGACGCAGCGATCAATCCAGGCAACTCTGGCGGCGCACTGGTCGACACCTCGGGCCACCTGGTGGGCATCAACACGGCGATCTACTCGCGCAGCGGAGGCTCTCAGGGCATCGGCTTCGCGATTCCGGTGAGCCTGGCACGCCAGGTCATGGAGCAGATCATCGCGACCGGCCGCGTCAGCCGCGGCTGGCTGGGTGTAAGCGCTCGAGACGTGATCCATGAAACCACCGGTGCGGCCGCCGGTGCGGCGCTGGTGGCTGTGCAACGGGACGGGCCAACGGACCAAGCCGGACTGAGGGCCGGCGATACCGTGCTGGCAATCAATGGCAAGGAGATTCCCGACACCGCGGCGCTGATCAACGAAACGGCGGCCATCAAGCCCGGCAGCCAAGCGCAGTTCAAGGTCCTGCGCGGGCGAGAGGCCACCACAGTTCTTGTCGAACTCGGGCAGCGGCCTGCGGTTCGCAAGCGTTGATTGCCGACCGATGCTGCGCAGGACGATAGAAAACCGCCTGTTGCGCGCGCTGTCGGCACGCGCCGACCGGCCGGCCTTTCCCCTTGTGGTGGCCGGGGCCGCAGCCGCAGCCACGCTGTCGATGTCGGTGCCGTTTGCTGGCCTCCTGGTTGCAGCGGTGCTGTTGGCGCCGCGACGCTGGATCGCCATTGCCTGCGGCGCCAGCATGGGTGCAGCGGCCGGAGCACTGGTCCTGTACCTGGTGTTCCACCATCTGGGCTGGAACCGCTTTTTCGCCAGCTACCCCGATATCGTGCAATCAACGGCTTGGCGGGATGCAACCGACTGGCTCACCCGCTACGGGGTCGGCAGCCTTCTGGTCATCGCGGCCCTTCCGCTGCCACTGACGCCGGCGCTGATATTTGCCGCCATCTCGCGACTGCCGGTCGGCGAGGTGATCCTCGCGCTATGGATGGGCAAGCTCGCCAAGTACCTCGTGTACTCCTGGGCCACGTCGTATTTTCCGGATCGCCTGCTGCAGCGCAGCCAACGTCAATTGCAGGATATGGGCGCGCTCCTGTCCCGTATCCGGCACCAACCCACACTACCGACCAAGGAATCCCGCTAATGTGTTTCTCCGCCGAAGCCAGCTTCACCGCCGGCGCCGTGCTGCTGGTGATCGGCGCCGTCACGGTGCGGCAGGCGCGCTCTCGCCGCGAAATGCCCTATGCGCTGATTCCTCTGCTGTTCGCGCTGCAGCAATTGCTGGAGGGCGCCCTGTGGCTGACCTTCCCGGACCGGGCACCGGCGCTGAACGCATGGCTCACCCAGGGCTACTCGTTGTTTTCTCATGTGCTGTGGCCTATCTACGTGCCGTTGGCCGCGCTCGCGATGGAGGATCACCCGTTGCGGCGGCGCATCCTCATAGCCATCGCGGTGGCCGGGTCACTGGTCGGCCTCTACCTGCTTGCGACGATGGTCCGCGTGCCCATCGTCGCGCGCGTCACCGGTCATCACATCCTCTATGACTCGCCGCACTTCTACGTTCTGGCGACGATGGCGCTCTACCTCATCGGGACCAGCGTCAGCCTGATGTTTTCCAGCCATCGCCGCGTCAAGGTCTTCGGCGCCGCCGCGTTCGCTTCTGCAGTCGCGGCATACGCGTTCTACGCGACCTGGTTCATTTCCGTGTGGTGCTTCTTTGCCGCCCTGCTCAGCGTGATCGTGGCCTGGCATTTCCGCGTACGAACTCAGCCAAGCATGGCCTGACTGCAGGGCTTGCCGCCTGGACCAAGCCGACCCACGTCGCCAATGTCCAGTCGACCGCCCTTTATCGACCTGACGGAGGCGCCATCCGCATTGGCTAGGTTTGATGTGGCGCAAGGACCCGTCGTGCCGAAGCAATGACATTACCGAAGCTGCCACTTCAGCAGTCCATGCGTCTAGCAACATGATTACGGAGACAATCATGGCCTTTGCGTATCGGATTCCACCCCTAGCTCGGTTCACTCTGCAGCTTTGTTTCCTGCTCTCTGGGCTCCTGCTGCTCGCACCGCAGACCGCCCAAGCAGTCCCAAGCTTCGCGCGCCAGACCGGCATGCAGTGTGCCGGCTGCCATACCGCATTCCCGCAGCTGAACAGCTTCGGGCACCAGTTCAAACTGCGCGGCTACACGCTGGGCAACGCGAATGCTGAGGCTCCCTTCCCGGCGAACCTTCCGGTGTCTGCGCTCCTACTGGTCACGCGCACATCCACCGAGAGCACCTCAGGGGTTGACGCCGAGATGCTGCCGCGAGATCGACAGGCCATCGCGCAGACAGCCGGCGTCTACTACGCGGGACGGATCAACGAACGCACCGGTGCCATGGTCCAGTACAGCTACGACGGGATCGAACGCCGATGGGGCGTCGAGATGGCCGACTTGCGGTTTGCGGACTCCACCGAGGTGGCAGGCGGACGCGAGCTGCTGTTCGGGGTGACGCTCAACAACGCGCCGACTCTCACCGACGTTTGGAATAGCACCCCGATGTGGAGCTTTCCCCACGTCGATTCCGCGGGCGTGATGCCAATTGCCAGCACCATGCTCGACATGCAACTGAACTCGCAGGTCGGCGGAATCACAGGCTATGCGCTGTTCGACAACCTTGTGTACGCCGAGGCTGGCATCTACCGGTCTGCGAAGTCCGGGGTGATGAGGCCGCTGGGCTTGGGCGTGGAGAAGACACACGTCGTCGATGGATACGCACCCTACTGGCGCCTCGCACTTCAGCGCGATTTCGGAGCCCATAGCGTTTCAGCGGGCGTCCTTGGTCTGAATGCCCGGGTGCTGATGGATCCCAACGACCCAGCGATGGCCAGCGACAGATTTCGCGATATCGCCATCGACGCCCAGTACCAGTACGTCGATGGCGAACACGCTTTCTCTAGTCAGGTGCTATACATGCAGGAGCGCCAACGCCTGGTGGCCAGCGTCGCACAAGGCATGGCGACCAACGAAGGCAACACCCTCAAGACCTATCGAATCACCGCACACTATCTTTATCGCCATATGCTGGGCGGGGGGCTGCAGATCTTCTCGACCCGTGGGTCAATGGACCCCATGCGCTACGGGATGGGTCCAGGCATGGGCAGCATCAACGGCAGACCAGACACCACGGGCTGGATTGCCGAGTTCGACTACTTTCCGGTCGAGAACGTCAAGCTGGCCCTGAGACACACGGCCTATCGCAAGTTCAATGGTGGAACGGTTGACTACGACGGATTCGGCCGCAATGCCAAAGACAACGGCAACTGGTTCTTGATGGGATGGCTGATGTTCTGATACTGAGCGAGCAAGGCGCGAAGAAGCCCGTCGGCGCCTTCACTCACCATAGCTGGAGCGACGCGCCGAATCGATCAATCAGTTTCGCTCTGTGTCGTTGCGGCTGACGTACACCACCAGTTCCTTGCTCGCGAAGCCGGCAGGCGCGACCTTTCGAAAATCGACAGCACGATGACTGACAACGTCGAAGCGCCAGGTGAAGGTCTTGTCGCCATTTCGAAAGGTGATGGTGTCACCGCACTTGGCGTTGATGGCCTCGACGCTGTTCACGTCAACGACTCGCGTGGCCTGCTCGGCGCTGTTCGGACCTCCATACCACGAACGCCCGTTGTTAAAGGTATCGGGTTGAGTAGTCGCGGAGGCGAGGACTGATGCGCTCAGCAGGATGGCAGCGGTACCAAAGGACTTGAACTTGGACATGATGATCTCCGACATGAAGCACCGGCGCTGCGGGGATCGCATCACTCGGTGTTCGCTTCATGAACAGGACTCTAGGAAGCAGCGCTGAACGGCAAACCGTCGGCAAGATGACGGTTTTGTCAGGGCGTCAAAAGAACCACTGAGCCTGCGCGAGGGCGGCGCCTGGCATCCGGCCGTGCTCGCTGCGGGGGCCGCCCCCGAAAGACCGCAGGCCCACGGTCAGTTCCACGTCTGCCCGCCACGACCACACCAGGCGGGTGTCGAGCCCACGGCTGCGGTCATCGACGTTGACGGCGACATAGGTCGACCATTTCAGCAATGGCGTGATGTCATAGGACGCGTACAAACCGGCGTAGCGCGTCGCCAGACTGGTGATCCGTCCTGCGCGCAGCCCGACCCAGTCGTAAGACGCGAGATCCCGGGAACCGGCCCCGTTTCCGTACAGCTCCGCGCTCAGCGTGAGCCCGTTGGCGAAGGCATAGTCAGCGCCCACCATCCACCGGCTGAATCCTGGCCCAGCCTGCGGGGTGAGCCTGGCGGCCTCCGCCCGCACGCCGGCATTGCCGATCTGGCTGGCGATGTCCGTGCCGAGAATCTTCAGCCCTGCCAGGTGCCCCCCCACGATGGAGCCGTCCACGCCCGCCATGTTGCCGTGCCACTGCAACGCCCGGTTGGCGGAACCGCGCAGGGGCGACGGGGCGTAGACAAAGGACGCACGGGCCAGCGGCCCGAGTTTCGCTTCGAGCAATGCAGCATCGACGCCCACTCGCTCCTCGCGCTCCAGCGCCAGGGGATTCACCGGATTCAGGATGTCCAGCGGACTCCAGAACCGGCCCGTTCCCCAGGCGATGCGCTGGCGTCCAAGCCGAAGATCGATGTCCCAACGGCTCAGCGTGAGTGCGCCCCGGTGCACCCAATGGCGCCCATAAACGTCGCCGCGTTCAACGTAGTTCGCATCGGCCCGCCAATACTGTGCCGGCGGCACATCCTTCTGGGCGTGGAAGTCTGTACTGTCAAGATAGCTGCCCAACAGCACTTCGTTGTCGTACTGCAGGTCGACTGCCACGCCCGGCATCAGATCACCCTTGGCTTCGATGCGCAGCCGATTCAGGTTCAGTAGGTACGGCTCCCCCGTCGAGGCCCTGGACCGCAGGCCGATGGATTTGAGGCTGCCCGACCATTCCAGGGCCCGGGCAGGCGAAGCGGCCATGCCACCGATCAGCCCGGCTGCCAGCAGGGCCACGCGCCAGCGAGTGTTGCGCGGTCGGCTCATGCTCAGCCGTGCCTGATTGCCGCACTTGGGTCGAGCCTGGCTGCACGCACCGCCGGATACAGCGACACGGCCACGCTCGCCATGAAGAGGCCGACCCCGGGGCCCACCAGGTTGCCGGCGACCAACCGCGGGTAGACGATGCCTGTCAGCCCCGGAATGGCGCTGTAGTCACGGTAGAAGCCCGACAGATCCAACCCGATGGTGCCAAACAGCGCGACAACCGCCGCACCGACCGCATAGCCGATTGCAGAGGCCACAAGCATCAACGCCACCGTTTCGTAGACCACCATGCGCACGATGGCGTCGGGTGGCGTGCCCAGGGCCATCATCACGCCGAACTCGCGCGTGCGCTCCGCCACCGCCATGAAGACGGTGTTCATGACCGCCAGCGCCACCACCAGGAAGAAGACCGCGACGATGACCGTACGGATGGAGCGGACCAGTCCAAGCATGTCGGCCACACGAGGAAGCAAGCGTGGCCACGTTGACGCGATCAGGCCCGCCTTCGCCAGCCCAGGTGCCAGGCGCGCGGCCGCAGCATCCACATCGGCACGGTCCGACAGCCGCAGATTGATTGACGAGACGCGCTGGCCAAGGCCCAGCATGCGCTGCGACGCTGCCAGCGTGACGAAGACCATCGCACCGTCGAACGCGCTGCTTTCGGTGGCGAAGATGCCGCGCACCCGGAAGGCTGCAGTACCCAGCTCGCCGGCCAACCCCGGCGCCATCAGGACCAACTTCTCGCCCAGCCGGATACCCAGCTTCTCGGCCAGGCGTCGGCCGATGACGATGTCGCGGTCCGCGCCCTGCTCCAGCGCGCGCCCTTCCACAAACGTCCGGTGCAGGATGGTGATGCCACGTTCGAGCGCCGGATCGACCCCGTACAGCAAGACTCCCAAGGACTTCGTCGCACTGGTGGCGAGGGCTTGAGCCTGCACCCGAGGTGCCGCCGCCAGGATGCCGGGCTGATCGCGCACGGCGGCCAGTGCGGCGGAACCATCGAAGGCGAGTTCCGGCGCCAGGTCGCGCCGAAGACCTTCGCGCTCGATCTGCAGATGACCGGTGACGTAGCGCGTCGAGTTGTCGACCAGCTGTTCGCCGAAGCCATCGAAGAAGCCGTAGAGGAATACGTAGGCGACGATGGCGAAGGAAGCCCCGAAGACCGTGATCGCGCTGCGCTTGCGATTGCGCAGCAGGTTGCGGCCGGCAATCCGGGCGAAAACTGGCAGGATCGACTTGCGCGAAGCACCCTGCCGCTCGCGCCGACGGCCGAAGGCTCTCTCGCCAACGCCGCGGATCGCGGCAACAGGCTCAAGCGTTGCGGCGCGAAAGGCTGGATACAGCGCCATGACCAACGCGATCAGCAGGACCAGCAGCGAAATGACCAGGCTGCGATCGGCTCGAACGACGGGATATATGACATCGGCCAGGCCAGGCATCGCTCGTAGGCCGGCCTCGAAGGCGCCCAGATCGATGCCTGCGCGCCCAAAAGCCGCCGTCGTGCCGACCCCGACGATATTGCCGAGCAGCAGACCTGCCGCTCCAAGCAACAGCGCCTCGGCGACAACGAGGCGGAACAGCATCGACTGGGTGGTGCCGAGCGCCAGCATGATGCCGAACTCGCGGGTGCGCTCGAGAACGGCCATCAGCACCGGATTGGCCACGCCGGCGGCGACCATCACGAAGAAGATCGTCAGAACGACGAAGCCCATGACCTCGTGGAAGCGGATGCTGATCGCCACCATGGGCAGCAATACAGGCCAGCCGATCACCTCGTACGCGCCGCCCGCTCGAGCGGAAAGCGACTGTTCGGCCGCGCCCATCGCGCCGCGATCGCGCAGGCGTACCGCCACCGCGGTAGCGGCATCCGGCGCGGAGAGAAACTCCCGCATCGCTGCCATGGGCATCACGGCCACGTAGCCGTCCAGGTCGTCGATCTTGGTGCGGAAAACGCCGCGAACCGGAACGCGTGCACTGGCCACAGAGCCATCGAAGGCCTGTCCCACAAGCACCAGCTCGTCTCCGGCCCGCAGCGCCAGCGCCTCGGCCATCCCCTCGCCGATCAGTACACCGCTATCTCCAGTGCCATTGAAGCCGCGGCCGTCGACGATGGCTTTGAACAGATCCGTGACACGGGCCTCCCCCGCCGTATCAACGCCGAAAGCCATGATGCCCCGAGATCGATCTGCGCGGCTCGCCAGCACAGTGGTCTCAAGACGCAGCGTCGCGGCCACCACCGAGGGGTCGGCCGTGACCTGATCCAGAAGACGTGCGCCTGTCTCGATCGCCCGGTCCAGACTGGGGTCGTCGTGGTAACCCTTCAGGTGCAGCTGAAGGTCGGCTGCAAAGTAGCGGGTGGTGTTGTTCACCATCTGCCGGTTCATGCCGTCGACGAAGCCCCACAGGAAGGTCAGCGCGGCCAGCCCAACAGCGATCGACAGCACCGTGATGACGGAGCGACGCCTGTTGCGCATCACATTGCGCGAGGCCAACGTCCAGATCATGAGACCGGCTTCCGTTCATCGGCCTCGATTCGGCCATCGCGCAGCCGGATGACGCGGCGCGCTCGCTCAACCACCATCGGATCGTGCGTCGAGAACACGAAGGTCGTGCCCTGCTCCTCGTTGATCCTGCGCATCAGGTCCATCAGGGCCGCACCGGAGGCCGAGTCGAGATTGGCCGTCGGCTCGTCCGGCAGCACGATCGCGGGCCGGGCGGCGATGGCCCGGGCCACCGCGACACGCTGCTGCTGACCACCCGACAGTTCGTTCGGCCGGCGGTGCTCCATGCCTTCAAGCCCAAGCGCATGCAGCAGCCGCAGCGCTTCGGAACGCCGCCGGCTTTCCTCCACGCCCTGCAGCAGCATCACGTACTCCACGTTCTCCAGCGCGGAGAGCACGGGCACCAGGTTGTATTCCTGGAAGACGAAGCCGATGCGGCGCAGCCGAACCTCGGCCAGCGCCTTGCGGCCGAGCGCGCCGATCTCTTGGTCTCCGATCCAGATGCGGCCGCTGGTCGGGCGGTCTAGCCCCCCGATCAGGTTGAGCAGCGTCGTCTTGCCGGAGCCCGACGGTCCGACCAGGGCGACGAAGTCGCCCTCCATGATCTGGACGCTGGTCTCGTGCAGCGCCGGAACCGGGATGCTGTCGCGCTGGTAGATCTTCGTCGCCCGGTCAGTGCGAACGATGGCTTGGCGCGTCGGCTGGGGCATCATGAGGCCGCCATCACACTGCGCGGATCACCGTCACCACGCACCGCGGCCAATTCCTCGACACCAAGAATGCTGGCCGGATCAATGCAGAGGGCATCTGCCGCCTCTGCCACGATATGCGCCCAGGTGCTGCGGTTGGCGAACAGCATGCCCGGCACATCGAGCGTGCCGCCGCGAGAGATGTAGCCCAGCGCGCGGGTCTTCCGTGGCCCGGTGTCGATGGCGCGCAGTACGCCGAGTGTCGGCTCGGGCCGCATATGGGACGCGATGATGCGCACGCCGGCCTCAGCAGGGAACAGCCGCTGCCGCGTGGCGTCGTCTGCCACGAACTCCCGCTCGCGCGCATCGCGCGGCATCCGGAAGCGGCCGGGTTCTATGACGCAGGTGACCGCCGTGCGATGCCCACGGGCGTCGAGACGCTCGGCTGCCCGCAGCGCCTGCTGAAGCTGGTAGGCACCGATCGCAATCAACAGCACGTCCGGCGCGTCGCAAGCCTTCACGACGCAAGCGCCCTGTGACACGAGACGCTCCGCCGACTCGCCAGTCAGCAGGCTCGCCATCGGCCGCTTGGGGACGACGAAGGTCCAAAGCTGGCCATGGGTGGCGTAAGCTGCGCGCAGCGCTGCTGTGGCGCTGTTGGCATCAACCGGGAACATCACGCGCGCCGTGTCGGACATCTCGCCGAGCAGCGCCTCGGCCAGCGTCGGATCCTGGTGCGATTGCTCGTTCTTGCCGTTCTCCCAGGTATGCGACGTCGCCACGGTGACGACCGACAGCCAGCCCGGGGGCACACCGGCCTCGGCCTGGTGGCGGGCAAACAGGATCTCCTGGCGCAGCGCACCGAGCATCTTGACCGCGAAGGCCTCGTAGGACACCACGAGATTGATGCCGCCCTTGTTGCCAAGCGCCGCGCTGACCACAGCCTCTTCGTTGAGAGCCGTGATCACGGCGCCGTCCACCGCCTCAGCCAGGCCGGGCTCGGGAATGAAGACGCGATGCTTCAGCAGGTCCAAGGTCTGTCCCATGCGGTTGCTGCGCAATTCGTCGGGGTTGCCGACGCGCGGGCGCAGCCGGGGATTGGCCTTGACGATGTCGACAAACGCCATGTCCAACGCCGCCATCGGCGCGACCTCGCCTCCACCGATAGCGTGCCAACGGGGCTCGGGAAACGTGGGCGCGTCGACGCACCTGTGGGCAAGCGGGTGGTCACGCTCAAGAGCCCGGTGCTGTTCTTCATGCCGGCAGAGCACGGCCAAGGCCTCGTCGAGTTCATCGGCGGGCACGAACAAGGCACGGGCACCCTCGTTGAACTGCTGCCGCGCGCACGGGTCGATGCGGGGATTGCCGTCCAGCGGCAGGTTGTGCGCGGCATTAGTCCCAGCGCCGGGAAAGCCGAATCCCTTGGGTGCCTCGGCGATCGTGTAGTGCAGCGGAACGGGATAGTGGATGCTCCCGGTCGCGACCGCTGCCGCGCAGGCTGCGAGTCTTTCCTCCATGGCATGCACGGCCCACGCGAACGCCGCCGGGTCCGTACCGTCGATCTCCATCGGGTCGAAGCCGTTCAGGCGCAAGTGCTCATGGAACCACTCCTGCCCGCCTTGCTGTTGCATCGTGCTGCGCTGCTCGATGCGCCGGCCATTCAGGATCATGAAGGGGGCGACGAAGCCGCAGTCTTCAGCTCGCCACCACCGCGGTGCCCAGTCGCTCCCGCGCTGCTCCTCGAACGCACCGTCGCTGAGGAACACCACCAGGCGCTCACCAGGCAGAGGCATGTGCACATACTGCAGTTCGGCGAAGCCGAGGTAGCCGCCCTCGGACAGGCCGCCGGCCGTGTTCGTCCCGACATGGCTGCCGAGCGGGGATGCCGGCCGGCCGGCCGCGTCGATCGCATAGCTGTAGAAGTCGCGAGCGAAACGGGTCAGGCCGCTTTCCGTGCGGTTGTAGCGCTCGGCATGGCGCGGCGTCATGTTGCCCACCAGCAGGTTGCAGGCATCAATGCCGGCCACGCAATGCCCCTGGCCCATCAGCCAGCTCCGGGTCAGGCCACTGAGTGCATTGGCCGTGAGGTAGCCGACATAGGCTGGCACGATGTTCAACGAGCCTCCGGTGTGGCCTTCGGGCGTCTCCTTGAAGTCCTCCGCCGCCAGCTCGCGCCCATCGGGATAGACGCTGGCGGCATAGGTCATGTGCACCGTCAGCCACATACCGGCAACGGTCAGGCGGTCTGCGGCCCACAACGTCCGATAGACCGCCGCGGCATTGCTCGCCTTTCCTTCGGCGACGAGAACTTGCGCGAGATCGTGAACACGAAGTTGCGTGAGCTCATTGTGGACGATGGGCCCATAGCCACGGGCCCAGCGTTCGAACTCAGCGTCGGACTCGCGAAAGCGTCGCACCCTCTCGGCGACCCAGGGAAGACTGTGATTCATGGTGAGCATCCAGGGATCCGGAAATTGAAGGGATGGCCGGCCGACGGGAATGCCGTGGCAGCACACAGGCCCGAAGGTGGCGGATCGATCATCAGAGCGGCGGACACCTCAGGCCTCCCGCCCGTACAGAGCCAAGGCGGCCAGCCAAAGCAGCACGGGCGCCAGCAGCAGCCAGCGGAAGTCGGAGTGGAGGACGAAGTTCATCACTGCCATCAGCCCCACCGTCGACAGCCCAGCCAGGGCGATCACCCATGCCGTACCCCTGGGCCGAGCGGGTAGCACGCGGCGGGCCACGAAGAATGTCAGCACGCCCGCACCTGCCATGAATCCCCCCATGACCGTGAAGACGATGCGCAGCCAGGCTTCCAGCCCGGGAGCCGTCTCCCTCAGCCGATCGAGCGATACGCCAATGAAGCGCGGATCTTCTGGCAGCAACGGGGGGCGCAGGAGAATGAAGTAGATGCCCAGGCCGACGAGCCAGGCTCCGCACAGGGTCAGAAGTCCTGCGGCGATCCGCGACGCAGGGGTCCGGCCGGGAGGTCGATGCGCGCTCATCGCTTCTGAAGATTGCGTTGGCTGAAAATCTCGTCGTCAACAGGACGGTCGAACGTGGCGTCCTTGAGCACGACGACGGTCGAATTGCCCGGCTTGGCATCCGGCCGCATCTCCCAGCGCGTCGGCAGAACCCTGTCGCCGACCTTGCGCACATCGGAGAAGGCCAGCACACGCACACGCTCGCCGCGTTCGCTGAAGTACTCCTGCTTCAGCGGCACCGCGTCGGCGCGCCGCACCCAGTAGACGATGCGCCCCCAGACCACCGCCGCTTCCGGTTTGGGCACGGCCTCGACCTGCACGACCGCCTCGCCGTCGACCTGCGTGGTCCCGACGACCCTTTGCGAGTAGTCGTCAAGGATGCTGCTCTCCTTGACGAGATCGTCGTTTGTGAAGTCGGATCCCATCCAGGGCTGCAGCATCATCGACGGTGGGATCTTGACGATGCGCTCCACGTTGGGAAGGTAGTTCCACATCTCCGCGCCGATGCGCAGCGAACCGATGCCGGCCTCCTTGGCCGGAGACACGATTCGCACGAAGGAGCGCTTGGGCCTGTCCATCCACAGACGCAGGCCCAGCGTGCGCTGCCAACGCGGTGTGGTGATCGTCATCTCGTACTCGCCCTGCACCGTGCGCCCCCAGAGCAGCTTCTCGACCCGGTCAAGGATCTCCCGCCCCTCCGAAGGCTGGGCGCGGGCACCCGCAACGGCAAGGCAGGCCAGCGCGGCACCCGCCGATCGAAGCCAGGCGCGGCGCCCGCTCACGACGCATCCCCACGAGGTGAGGCCACCGACCCGATGAGGCCGTCCAGCATCTTGCGGTCAACGACCTCCTTCTCGAGCAACAGCGCGGCCAGCGACTCGAGCGTCTCGCGGTGTGCCCCAAGCGTCTGCGTCACCCGTTCGCGGGCCTCGTCGAGCAGTTTGCGCACCTCGGCGTCGATGGCCTCGGCGGTGCGCTCGCTGAAGGTGCGCGGCTCCGGCAACGTCGGCCCGTTGAGGAACAGCGGCGCCGGACGGGCGTCGTAGGTCGCCAGGCCGAGCGCTTCGCTCATCCCATAGTGGGTCACCATGTGGCGGGCCAGATCGGTGGCGCGCTGCAGATCGTTCTCCGCACCGGTCGAGACATCGTCGAAGACCAGTTGCTCGGCCACCCGCCCGCCGAGCAGAACGTCCAGCCGGTCGAGCAATTCGCTGCGGCGCATCAGATAGCGGTCCTCGGTCGGCAACTGCTGGGTGTAGCCCAGCGCCGCGATGCCCCGCGGGATGATCGATACCTTGGCCACGCGGTCGGCGTTCTTGCGATGTTCGGCAACCAGCGCATGGCCCGCCTCGTGGTACGCGACGAACTTGCGCTCGGTCGCGTTCATCACGCGGTTCTTCTTTTCGAGGCCAGCGACGATCCGGTCCAGCGCCTCTTCGAAGTCCTGCATGTCCACCGCGTCCTTGCCACGCTTGGCGGCACGCAGCGTCGCCTCGTTGACGAGATTGGCGAGGTCAGCACCGGCAAAGCCAGGCGTGCGTGCGGCCACCGCAGTCAGATCGACGGTCGGCCCAAGCCGGACGTTCTTCACGTGCACCTGGAGGATCTGGCGTCGCCCGTTGAGGTCGGGCCGGTCCACCGCGATGTGGCGGTCGAAGCGCCCCGGACGCAGCAGCGCCGGGTCCAGCACCTCGGGGCGGTTGGTCGCGGCCAGGATGATCACGCCACGATTGGTGTCGAAGCCATCCATCTCGGCGAGCAACTGGTTCAGCGTCTGCTCATGCTCCTCGTGTCCACCTGACAAGCCGACGCCGCGGGCCTTGCCCAAGGCGTCGATCTCGTCGATGAAGACGATGCACGGCGCCTTGGCGGCTGCCTGTTCGAACAGGTCGCGCACGCGCGCGGCGCCGACGCCGACGAACATCTCGACGAACTCGGAGCCGCTGAGCGACAGGAAGGGCACGCCGGCCTCCCCGGCCACAGCCTTGGCGAGCAGCGTCTTCCCGGTACCCGGCGCGCCGACGATGAGGACGCCCTTGGGAATCTTTCCGCCCAGTCGCTTGTAGCGGTCGGGATTCTTCAGGAACTCGACCACCTCCATCAGCTCCTCGCGGGCCTCGTCGATGCCGGCCACGTCCTTGAACGTGACGCCGGTCTCGGTCTGCATGTAGACCTTGGCCTTGCTCTTGCCGATCTCCAGCATGCCGTGCCCCATGCCGCCGCCCATGCGCTTCATCAGGAGCCACCAGATACCAAAGAACACCAACGCTGGCGCCACCCACGAGATCAAAGCGCCGAGCCACTTGCTCTCGCGCACGCCGCCATAGCGAACCTTTGCCGCATCGAGCTGCGCCACCAGCCCCGGATCGTTCAGCAGCACGGTGGCAAAACCGTGTTCGGCACCCGAGCGCTTCAGCGCCTCGACCTTCTCCTTCGGCAGGATTTGCTCCAGCCCGTCGACCTTCAGCTTGCCCGTAGCGATGCCGTCGGCGATCACCACATCTTCGAGTTTGCCGGCTCCCAATGCCTGCTTGAACTCGCTGTAGCTGAGCGTCTGCGTATGCTGCGTCGCGAAGAACTCCTGCACCAGGATCATCCCCACGAGTGCGGCGAGCACATACCACAGCGAGAACACCTGTTTCTGGTCCATCAACCCATCTCCCTTGAAGCGACGCTGTCGCGTCCAGACCGTTTCGGCCAACAACCTTTGGCGGCCCTCCGGTAGCAGCCGCGATAGTCCGGGCGCATCACCTTCCCACCCCTCCCGACCGAACTCCGACCTCAGCCCATCAGCGTCCTGAAACTCGCCAGTGCGGCCGCCGGGTCGGCTATGCCGTGGTAGATCTGCGGAATCTCGTTGTCCAGGCCGAGCAACCCGTAGACCGCATGCATGGCGCCGCGTACCGAGTACTCGACGGTGAAGACCACATCCTCGGGAATCTCGACGTACTGTCCGAGCAACGCGAAGTTCGTGGCCCCCTCCGGAATCACCGGCGGTCGGTCGGCCTTCTCCCGTCGCTCGAACTCGCTGGTGATGTAAGGCATCATCACGGGAATCGTCGTCGTGGTCTTCTGCACTTCCTCGCGGATGTCGTCAAATCGCAGGTGATGCATCAACTCGGCCAATATCTCGCGACCCGTGGCCTGGGCCATGGTCTTGGTGATGTAGTCGCCTTTGTTGTCGACGAACAGCCCGTAGCCCCACAACGTGAAGACGTCGCTGGGCTGGCCGGCAAAGTGCGGCGGGTGCGGCACCACTATCGACATCAGCCAGCTTGAATCCTTGAAGGTCATGAGGCCTCCTGTACCTGGTGCGTTGCCGGTGAATTCCTCGATGCGACGGACGAGCGCGGGGCTGCGCATCGTCATCGTGAACGAGGCCCACTTGCTCTCGTCGACGTTGCCACAGAAGGCGTTCGGCCGCCCAAGACCGGCTGTCTTGCGGGCCATCGACTCCCAAAGCGTCCATGCGCCGTCGCGCTTGTCGCGCACGAGCTCCGGCGCATGGTCATCATCGCCATAGGTGGCATCGGCCGTCATCGACCCGATCGTGATCAGCGCCAAATCCGAAGGGCTAAGGCGGTACGTGACCAAGTCCCCGCGACGCTGCGCATGCAACGCATCAACGCGACGCTGCGCGCCTTGCTCGACGAAATCGACGTCGACAACCTTGGTCTCCAGATCGAACTCGACCCCTTGGCCACGCAGCCAGCTTTCCACAGGCCGAACGATGGCGTCGTACTGGTTGAGCGACGTCCTGCGAACACCGGCCAAGGTATGGATGCGCGGGAATTCCTGAAGAAAACGCAGCATGTATCTCTTGAGCTCGATCGCGCTGTGCCAGTTCTGGAACGCAAATGTCGTGCGCCACATCGCCCAGAAGTTCGTATCGAAGAAGTGCGGCGAGAAGCAGTCCTCGATGCGCTTCGTGTGCAGCACGCGTTCTGGTGTGGCCAGCAGCCTCATCAGCTCGAGGCGGTCCTGGAGATTGAAGCCCAGGTCGCTCGCGTCAAGGATGCGGCGGTCGCGGTCGATCAGGCGTGCCTTCGAATTCGAGCGCCACTCATCGTTGAACACCCAGGTCTGCTGCTTGACCGACTTGCTGGCATCGTCCAGGGATGGGATGCTGTCGAGCACGTTCCAGAGGCACACGTATGTCTCCTCGGTCAGCATCCGGCCGCCCCGAGAGACGAAACCCTTGACAGGGTCGCCTGATCCGTCCAACGCGCCGCCGGCAAGTGGAAGCTCCTCGATGATGCGAACGTTGCTGCCCCTGAAACCGCCATCGCGGATCAGCAGGACAGCGGCGGACAACGATCCGATTCCGCCACCAACAAGATAGGCTTTGCGGTCTTCATTGCTTTGCATGGTTTGACTCACTTTCTGAATGGAGATTTCAATCCGCAGCCCTGCGTCACAGACCCGTGCGGCGCAGCACCGACACCGTTTCGCGTGCGATGACTCGCTGCTCACGCGCCCGTACAGCCAGAACTGCGACCCGCGACTGCGGCGCCTGCAACTCGGCGGCTTCGTCGGATACACCAAAGGCTTCGTTGCGGCGCTCGTCGAGGCATATGCCAAGGAACTCCAGACCTTGAAGAATGCGCCAGCGCAATGCAGGCGAGTTCTCGCCGGCCCCGCCCGTGAAGGCAACGGCATCACAGCCGCCCATCGCCGCTGCGTAGGCTCCGATGTACTTGCGCACGCGATAGGCATGTACTTGCAGCGCCAACAGTGCTCCAGGGTTCCCAGTGCACGCAAGAGCCTCAATCTGGCGCAGATCCGCGCTGACAGCCGACAGGGCCTTCAGCCCACTGTCGTGGTAGAGCGCCGCTTCAACCTGTTCGTGATCCATGCCGAAAGTTCGCATGACGAAGCCGGGGATGCCCGGATCCAGGTCACCACTTCGACTGCCCATGACCAGCCCCTCCAAAGCCGTCATTCCCATCGACGTGTCGATGGAGCGGCCTCTTTCGATAGCGCAGACGCTCCCGCCATTGCCAAGGTGACAACTGACAATGCGCAGGTCTGCCGGATCACGCTCCAGCGTGGCGCTCACAGTCTCGAATACATGCTGATGAGACAGCCCGTGAAAGCCGTAGCGGCGCACGCCGGCATGCCGCCAGGCTTGCGGAACGGCGTAGGTCGCAGCGCGCTCAGGCATGCTTGCGTGGAAGGCCGTATCGAACACCGCCACCTGCGGCAACCCAGGCCAACGCTGGCGCGCCAAGCGAATTCCGGCCAGCGCCGCGGGGTTGTGCTGAGGCGCCAGCGGCGTAGCCAACTCAATCGCTCGCTCGACGCTCGCGTCGATCAGAGCTGCCTCGCTCAGTCTTGGCCCTCCGTGCGCGACGCGGTGGCCTACGGCTGTGATTGCAGTCACGCCCGCAGCGCGCAGCCGGCGCCCGACTTCGTCGAACGCTGCGGCATCCACGGCGGGATGCTCAATCACGGAATCTGTTACCGACACCGTCGACACGACGTCGAAGGCGGCGAACTTGAGCGTCGCGCTACCAGCGTTGAACGCGAGAATGTGCGTTGCCATCGCCCGGCCCATCAATGAAACGCCATGCCCTCGATGTGGAAGCCGGCATCTACATGCATCACCTCCCCCGTGATCGCTGACGCGTATTGGCTGGCGAGTAGCAGCGCAACACGACCGACTTCACAGCCTTCCACGACTCGTCGCTGCGGCGATCGGCGCGCAGCTTCGTCGAGCAATTCATCGAAGTGCTTAATGCCGGAGGCCGCCCGCGTCCGCACCGGACCTGCCGATATGGCGTTGACACGGATGCCGGCCGGACCGAGTTCATGCGCGAGATACCGCACCGAAGCCTCCAGCGCGGCCTTGACGGGACCCATCACGTTGTAATGCTCGACCACCTTCTCCGCTCCGTAGTAGCTCATGGTGGTGAGGCTGCCTCCATCGCGCATCAGCGGCTGGGCCAAACGAGCCATCCGGATCAGGGAATGGCATGACACCAGCATCGCCTCAGCGAATCCGGGGCCCGAGCAGTCGATGAGTCGCCCCTGCAGATCCTCTTTGCGTGCCGACGCGATGGAATGGAAGACGAAGTCGATCCGTCCCCAATGGTCGCGCAGGGCTTCGAACACGGCCTCAAGCTGGCCGTCCTCCATGACGTTGCAGGGGAGCAGCAGTGCCTGCACCTGCTCGGCGAGCGGCGCAACGAAAGGCCGAGCCTTTTCGCTGAAGTAGGTCATCGCCAATTCGGCCCCTGCGCTTCGGAAGTGCTGCGCGGCCGACCACGCCAGACTGTCGGCGTTGGCGACACCCACCACGAGACCACGTCGACCGGAGAGATCAATGATTTCCATGGACTCGCCTCTACCTGGAGGGACCATCGCCCTGATCGCCTTCGACGCGAATCAGCAGGTACAACAGCGCGACACAAACGCCGAGCAATAGCGCATGCCACCCCCAGCCCCAAGCGTGGGCACGGTGCTCGGCGAGCATGAGCGCCAGCGCGACCACAGCGAAGACCCAGAACACCAGGGCAGCCCACGCGCGTCCGGCCTGAGTTCGATTCAGTGATTGACTCTTCATGGTTTTTCCTCATCTCAGCGTTCTGCACGGTCGGGCGACCACGCAGAGAACGCAAACTCGATGTCTTCCTGGCGCTGCGCCAGGCGCACCCTGACCTTGAATCGATAAGGGTCTTCCTTGTCCATTCCGAACGCCTGCCCGTAGCTCACCTGTTCGTTGATCTTCATCGGCGCGAGGTATTTGGGCGCGGCGTCTGGGATGCCGATCTCGCTGACCTGGGTTCGAACGACGGTGTCGTCGATCCGGCGCCCCGTCGCCATGTCAAAGAGCGCCACCACCAATTGGTGAACCTCCCCGCCAGCCTTCGGCACCCCACCATGCAACTCCTCGACGTCATGCGTGTGAGCCACGACCGCAGCGGGCACCAAACCCCAGTACAGCACCACCCCGGATCGGTCGAAGCGTTGCTGAGCGGCTGAAGGTGTGCTCCACATGAGCAGGGGCAGCAGTGCGGCCACCATGCCCGCCTTGCACCGCAGTCGATACGAGCGGCCGCTCATCGCGGCTCCTTGTTTGAACTCACACTTGGGCTTGACCAGGTGGCGTAGGTTTGCGTGAACAAGGCCTCAGCCCAGAGATCCCGCTGGATTCGCCAGGCGGCCAAGGCTTCGCCGACACCTTCGGCGCCGGCGCGCTCAAGGCGGTACCAGGGGTTTTGCTCTCGCGAGGCGTCTGGCGCCCCAAACCGGCCAAGGGCTGCGGCAGCCCAAGGCATCCAAGCCAGAACGGGTATTGCGCGCTCCGACCAAGCCATCCGACTGGCGCGCATGGGGTGCAACGGGCGAAGCAGGCGCGCGACACCCGGGCTCACCGCAGCCTGAATCACCGGCGACACCCATTGCGCGTAGAGACGTTCAAGAGCCTCCGACATGGCCCTGACGCTGTCGAATCCTGCCGGCGCCGGTTCGAAGGTGAGATCCTCGATGCGTCGAGCCTCGAATCGCGCAGCAGGGGAAGCCTCGGGCGACGGGGGCGCTTCCAACACCATTTCATACAACCCCGGGGCGAGGCGCTCGATCGTCTGGGCATGATGCAGGATCGCGCGGTGCTCTCGCCGAGCAACGTTTGCAGACACGAAGATGCCGAGATGCCCGACCTCACGGTGGGTGAGATAGACGATGCGCTGCCCTGCATCGACCAGCGACTCGGTCGACGGGTAGACGGCCGGCAGCCATGCCAACGCTTGATTTGGCGGCGTGATGTTGTCGCCGAAGGAACAGAAGATGACCATCGGCGTGTGGATGCTCTTCAGATCCGCGCGACAGTGCTCGTCCACGACCACCTTTCCGTCTTCCAGCAGATTGCCGACGAACAGATCGCGCGCGATGGCAAGGATCTCCTCACGCCCAAGGAAGTAGAAGCCGTTCCACCAGCGCTCGAATTCCAGGAATCGGTCCCGCTCCACGTCGGGCTGCGCAAACAGCGTGTCGTACTTGTGAAAGATTCCCTCGGGCCGCAGGCCCTCGAAGTTCTGGACCAGCCATGCACCGTCGAAGGTGCCGCCGCCCAGGTCGGACACCCAGTGCGCGGGCCACACTCCGCCGGTGAAGCCGCCCAGCAGCCGCATTGGGTTCACACCGCGCTCGCCCGCCCAGTACGACAAAGGCGATCCGTTGAGCACCGCAAGACCTGCGCGGTGGTGGCAATGGGACAACGCCAGCGCCAGGGCCCAACCTCCTTGGCAGTTGCCATAGACAATCGGACGCCTACCGCGGTGGCGCAAAGCCACGATGTCGATGAATGAAGCCAGCGACCGGATCACCGCTCCGAGGGTCTGGCCCTCGACCGGCTCAGGGTCGAAGACGACGAAGTACACAGGATGCCCCTCCAGCAGAGCCATCCCGACTTCGGAATCGCGCTTGAAGCCGCCGATGCCGGGCCCATGTCCCGCGCGAGGGTCGACGACCATCACCGGAGCCGCGCCCTTGCGGACATGACGCTCGAGCGCATCCGTGCCGCACCGCGTCACACGGAGCAGCCGGTAGTTGCAAGGAGGCTGGAGATCGCGACCATCTGCGATCTGCTCAGATTCGAAGTGCAGCAGCGGCGGCATACCTGCCGCTTCGTGCTCGGCCATGTTGGCTGCCCGCTGCCGCAGCGTATCCGCGGTTTCGACAGACCGCCACAGCATGTCGAGCCAGTACGCCCCAAAAGAAGCGTCCGGCGCGGCATTCCCCGGCTCCTTGATGGTCGCGCTCATGTCATCGCCCTAGTGGCAGCAGCAGCCGCCATGGCCCTTCGTGCCATGGCCCGATTTGGAATCGTGGCAGCCCCCCGGCCGCGGCGAGCCTGCGGAAGCGGGGGCCGATGACGCCGACGCCTCATAGCCCGCATCCGACAGCGCGCCCAGGAGCGCCGGCACATGCTGCCCCGCCTGCTCACCCGTCACTCGAGCGGTACCGCTGGCCAGGTCGACCTGTACATCCGCCACGCCCGGCACCCGCTTGAGTGCCTTGGTGACCGACGCGACACAGGATCCGCAGGTCATGCCTGCAACTTTGATTTCGGTGGTTTCCATGCTGTTCTCCAAGATTCGGTCAGTGATGGTGGCCGCCATGACCGCCGGCGCTTGGGGGGCGGGCCGAATCTTGACCAGGGCGACGGGTTGTCCGGTCGTCTGCATCGGAAGACGGGGCATTGCCATGTCCTGCATGGCCTCCGTGCCCCCCATGACCTCCGTGTCCGAAGACGTGCATCAACGGGCAGGCCAGAATGAAGAGGAAGGGCAGCAACTGCAGAAGATGGGCGTTGTGGCGGTAGAACATCCAGGCCACGGCTGCGGCCAAACCCAGCCACAGCAGCCACTGGTTGATGCGGGACCAGTTCGGGCGGCTTTGACGGCCCTGTCCCGGTTCATTTGACAGATTCATGACGTTGCTCCTTGACGAGGCGGGTTACTGGTTCTTGTGAACCTTGCCGTGGTCGTGCAGGGGCTTGGCTTTCGCCTTGGCCCCCGAGGCTGCGTTCTCTGGCGCACAGGGCATCGCCTTGCTCGACGGAGCATTGCGCTCGGCTCCGTGGTCATGGCGCTTCATGCCGGAACCACACTCCGACGGCATGGAGGCCGCAGAGGCAGCGACCGGTGCCGCAGCGGTCTTGCCGTCTTGGGCGAACACAGCTCCGGCAGAGAGGGCGATGGCGAGCGCCATCGAAACGGTGGCGAACGTAGAGGTACGCATGGCAAAGGCTCCTTCATGGAGTGGTAGGAAAACAAGGGGGATACGCTTGGCATCGACCGGGTGCCGATGCCTGAAGCAAGGAACGACGTTCCACCCTCCGCCAGCGCACTCGGGCGGACGGCGAGCGTCAGGGCGCGCTAAAGCGCCAACCGCAGGAGCGAGATGCGCAAGGGTGGCCCCACGCCGCGTCGCTCAAACGTGCCGTTCGATCGGCCTGAAATGCGTGCTGGCTCATCAACCAGGGCAGCCGGTTGGCCAGAGAGAAGGGCTATCGGCTGGACGCTGCCGCTCACATCGGGCGTGTACTTGCACGAGGGAGTCGATACCGACAGCTTGTCGCAAAAGTCCAGACAGTTGGCTTGGGCGCCTTCTTCGTCCTCGGGCGCCCCGTCATGACCATGGTGTGTCGCAGCGTGCGCCGAAATCGTCTCGGGGGGGGCGTCATGGTGATGATCGGCCGTCTGCAACGCGCATGCATGCACGACACCCACGGCGATACCGAAGCACCACAGCAATAGCACTCGGGAGGCCCAGCGGCGGAGACTGCGACGGCTGCCAAACATGGTCAGTTACGAATCCTGTCTTCCATGAGGTCAGGATAGGCATCAGCCCCCCACTCGCCATTGATGTGGATCAAGCCGCATTCCGTACTCGGCTACGGAGTCCGGACTGGCGGTCTCTTCAGCGCGCGTACGTGTTAGCCGCAACTTCCTGTCCAAAGCCAAGCGCCAGCCTGGTGCATTCGATCCGACAGCAATCGCGAGAGCGCAGTTGCCCATGTCGGGCAGATCATTGCTGCCGTTCCAGCACGATTCCCAGCAGCGCCAGTGCACGCTCCAACATGGGGCGAGCGCGCCAGTCCGCCATCTGAATCGCCAAGCTGGCTGCCCAATGCTGATGAAAGCCCTGCACCAGGGCCTGCACGGCCTCGGCGTCGACGAGCACGACGTTCACCTCGTCATTCAGGCCGAATGAGCGGTTGTCGAAATTGCTGGTCCCGACAACCGCCAGGCCATCGTCGATGACCAGCAGCTTCGTATGGTTCATGCCCGGCTGGTACTCGGCAATTTCGACGCCGGCCTCAAGCAGCATCCCGTAACGCCGTCGACTCGCCCGGCGCGCGATGGGGTGGTTGTTGTGTCGCCCCGGAACGAGTACTCGCACGCTGACACCGCGACTCGTCGCACGTTGCAGCTCTGACCGCATGCTGCGATCTGGCAAAAAGTAGGGCGACTGGATCAGCACGGATCGCCGGGCGCTGGCGATCGCGAGTTGGAACAGCATCCGCGCGCGCGTTGCCTTCCCCGCGGACGGTGTGCCGGCGACCACGATGGCCTGACGCCCCGAGGCGGCGCTGGGCGCCAGGGCCCGACAGTCAGGAAAGGATCCAGCGTCTGCCAGCAGTTCACCGGCGCTTTCCAGCCAGTTCTCCGCGAAGACGGCCTGCAACGACGACACCACCGGGCCTTGCAGCCGCACCATCGTGTCTCGCCAAGGCGGAAGGCCCGCCTGTGGCTGGTCCCACCAAGACGCTATCCCGGCGCCCCCGACAAATGCCTCCAGCCCGTCCACAACCAGCAGTTCCCGGTGCGTGCGGTTGTTGAACCGCTTGAGCGTGTACCAACGCACCGGCTGGTACCACGCCACCTCGCCACCGGCTGCGCGCAGCGCGGCAAAGTACCGGTCCGGTGTGTTCCAGCAGCCAATCGCATCGACCACGATCCGCACTCGGACGCCTGCCTTCGCCCGCTCGGCGAGCGTGGACAGGAACCGATCGGCGATCCGGCTGCGGCGGAAGATGTAAGCCTCGAGATGCACCGTACGCCGGGCCTGCATGATCGACTCAAGCATGGCCTGGTAGAAGCCCTCCCCGTCGGGAATCACTTCGATCCCCGTCGCATTGCCCACCGGCGCATCCGCGAGCGCAGCGATCAACCCCAGCAGTTCGTGGCTTCCCGGCTGTGGTGGCATCTCGTTCACCGTGTAGCGAAGTCCCGGCTCAGCCAGCACAAGCAAAAACAGCACGCCCAGCAACGCCGCGCTGGCAAGCAGCAGTCCATGCCAGAGCTCGAAGGCCATGTGCTACGGCACCAGGAAGGCGACGACCATGCCGGCGGCAGCCATCGCCAGGTAGGCCGGAAGCACCTTCAAAGCCAGGCCCCTTCCGTCCAGCGAAGTCATCAGGCCAAGCTTGGTCAGCTGATTGACCGTCGCGGCGATGAACAGGGCGAACGTCGCAACCGAAGCAGCTACCGAACCCTCGAGCACCATGCGTCCGATGGAGAGCGTGATCGCGTCCACATCCACCAGCCCCGACACCGCTGCCGTGATGAGGACGCCGGCGTCGCCCAGGCGATCCGCAAGAAAGCGACCAGCGAGTATGACGCCTGCCAGGAACGCCCCGAACTGGAGCGCTGCACTGAGCTTCAGCGGATTCCCGACATTCAGATCAGGCAAGCCTTCGGCGACCGAGCGCTTCGCTAGAAGCGCACCGAGAATGCCCCCCGTCACGGCCATCGCCGCGAAGGTGAGGATCGGCCCCGATCCCAACGCAGGTGCCACCACCGCAACAAGCACCGCCATCCGGGCGAACATTGCAGAACAGGCCAGGATTGCTCCACCAGCAGCCAATGCGCGCCAAGCTGGCGTCTCGCGGGCCCAGCGTGCAAGCGTTGCCGTTGTGGCCGTGCTGGACACCAATCCGCCGAGCAACGCCGTCACCGTCAATCCCCGCCTTGCGCCGAGCCAGCGCATCAGAACGAACCCGGCAAACGAAAGCAGGGCCAGCAGCACGACCGCCCACCAGAGCCTATAAGGATTCAGCGCCTCGTATGGCCCGAAGCCCCGATCGGGGAGCACAGGCAACACGACGACGC
Organism: Roseateles puraquae; assembly: GCF_002205845.1. Lineage (GTDB taxonomy): Bacteria > Pseudomonadota > Gammaproteobacteria > Burkholderiales > Burkholderiaceae_C > Pelomonas > Pelomonas puraquae. The sequence goes on from NZ_NISI01000019.1 coordinate 50,822, forward strand.
TGATCAGCAGGAGCTGCGTGCCACTGTTGAGTTCAGCCTCAGAGAGCTTCCCTATGCCGGTATGCAGGGGACGTTTGAACTGAAGCAGTGCCAGCACGACCACGGCCACCACGGTTGATAGCGTCCATGCCCCGCTCGTCGCCAAAGCCCCGATCACGAAGGTTGCGAGCGCGGCGACGAAAGTAGTCAAGCCCATCACGGCGTGCATGCGTGCCGTGATCAGGTAGCCGGCCGTCAGCAACAGGCCGACCAGCACGAGCAGCGCGATGAGTACGACCGCTCCCCAACGCTGCGCGAGAAGCCCGCCCAGGCCGCCCAGCACCCCGATCAACGCAAACGTCCGCAGCCCGGCCACGCGGTGCCCGTCGGGCAGATCCCGCTGATGCCAACCGCGTTCCGTGCCGATCAGCATGCCTGCAGCGAGGGCAAGCCCGAGACCGGTCAGCGTGGCGCTGTCGAGGTCGTTCATGACGCCACCGATGGAAGCGCATTCAGCCAAGTCAACATGCGGTCCAGGCATTGCTGGGGCGCCTTCAGCCAAGGATGATGGCCCTGCCCTGGGAGCATCTCGAGCTGCCACGTCTTCCGCCCGGCCGTCAACCGCCGCGAGCCCTCGGGCGGTGCAGTGGAATCTTCAGAGCCGTGAATTACCAAGACTGGTATATCAGGCTTCAAGTGCGTCGCCTCGCGCATGAGATCGTGGCGGTAGACGACTTCCCACAACGACGTGGTCGACGATGCCATATTGTGTTCCACGAGATCCTCCGCCACTTCGCGCGGCATGTCGGCCAACAAGCGAGGCAGCAGCCTGCCGGCGACGCGACGGGTGATGAGGCAGGCCAATGCGGTCGCCCAAATGTTGGTGTAAATCCAGCCACCGGGCTGCCGCGCGAACCAGGTCGCGGCTCCGGCCATGCCTTTGAAGCACGGGGGGCTGATGAGCACCAGTCGGACAACGCGTTCAGGCCACCGGGCCGCGTATGCAAGGGCAAGCGTCGCCCCCATGGAGTGGCCGACCAGCGTGATGCGGCCCTCCCCTGCCAGCGAGGCATCCAGTGCATCAAGATGCCGCTCCAGCGTGTAGCGCATCCAGGGGCGGGGCGACGCGCCGAATCCCAGCAGATCCACCAGGACGCGTCGGTGACCCGGAACGGTGAACGGTACGGAGCCACAGGTCCAGTAGCGATGCGTGCCACCCAGCCCGTGAAGCATCACCAGAACCTCGCTGCCCTGCCCATCCTCGAATCGACTCAGCGCGATGGGCTTGCCTGGTCGGGCGAACATCGATGCGCCTGAGCTTCAGCGCTGCAGGCGCATGTCCAGACGCACCGCGTCAGCGGACTTGTTCGTCCACATCCAGCAGTACGTCTCCTGCACACCGACCTGAAGCACTCCGTCACTGGCGGTGGCCTGGGTCAGCTTGGCAGGAAACTCAGCGGACTTGCCGACGTGGAAGTGGACGTTGAAGTCCAGCGGCGCCGCGGCACTGAAGCGCCAGCGAACCGACTCGCCAGCCTTCAGGCCACCACATACCTCGACAAACTTCCCGGCCGGGACGGACAACCCGCGCGCGAACGCGCCGGAATCGTCCCAGGCAATCTCGACAACGTGCTGCGAAGCCAGCGACGGACGCGCCAGCACCATTGCCAGCACGATCAGCGACATGCGTGCAATCAACATGAATCCCTCCAGGTGGCTGCGATCTATGCTGTCGGCGCCGCCGCCGCCAGCGGCGGCGCGCTCCGAACAAGGCGGTCTGTGTAAGCCGGGCGGCAGAACTACTTGCCGGCGGGCTGGATTTCTGTCACGACGATAGCGCCATTGATCTTGTCGGCCTTGAAGCGCACCTTGTCGCCAGCCTTCACCTGATCCAGCCAGGCGGGATCCTTGACCTGGAACACCATCGTCATGCCCGGCATCTCGAGGTTCTTAATCTCGCCATGCTTAATGGTGATCTTCTTGGTGTCCTTGTCGACCTTCTTGACCTCACCATCGGTCAACTCAGCAGCAATGCCCGTCGACGGCATCTTGCTATGGTCCATGGTCTGAGCGCGCACGGGCAGGCTCAGCGCGGCGCCGGCGGTGAGGGCCAGGCCGACGAAGGCGGCAAGAGGCAGGTTCTTCGAAGCTTTCATGGGGATCTCCTTCAGGGGTAGTTTTGATAAACGCGGGTGCTGCCGTCTCTGGCCACGAGCAACACTTGATACGGATCCTTGCGGCCACCGTATTCGGGGCTGTCCATGCCCGGCGAGCCGATGGGCATGGATGGAACGGCCAAACCCAGCGCTTCCGGCTTTTCCTTGAGCAGACGCAGGATCTCGCGGGCGGGGACATGGCCTTCCACCACATAGCCAGCCACCTCAGCGGTGTGGCAGGACGCAAGCTTCTCGGGCACGCCGAGCCGCCGGCGCGCGCCGATGTTGCCGATTTCCCGCACCTGTACGACCAGACCGCTCGAGCGAAGATGTTCGACCCAGACCTTGCAGCAGCCACAGTTGGGGTCCTTCCAGACGGTCACCAGCGGCTGCTTTGCGTCAGGCCGCGCCAACGCGAGGCAAGGGAGCGCAAGCCCGGCCAAGCCCAGACTTAGACCCAGCACCAGCCGGCGCTGACGTTCAGTGCTTGTGATCGGCATGGCCATCTACCTTTGCAGCGCCGGCCTTGCCGGCGACGTTGACCGCACCCTTCATACCAGCGTCGTAGTGGCCGGGTTGCAGGCATGCGAAGTCGATCTTGCCGGCCTTGGTGAACTGCCACACGATCTCACCGGTCTTGCCCGGAGAGACGGTGACCATGTTGGGGTCGGCGTGCTCCATCTCCGGGTTCTTCTTCATGACCTCGTAGTGTTCCTTGAGCTCCTTCTCGGTGCCCAGCACCATCTCGTGCTTGACCTGGCCGGAGTTCTTCACGACGAAGCGCACGGTTTCACCCTGTTTGACGTCGACGCTCGAAGGGGTGAAGCGCATCGCGTCGGTCATGTCGATCTGGACGGTGCGCGTGGCCTTGCCTGCAACACCAGGCTTGCCGATGGCGTCGCTGTCGTGGCCGTGGCCGCCGGGGTGATTGCCGCTAGCCAAAGCAGCGCCGGAAATCAGCGCGAAAGCCAGTGCCGAGAGTGCGCGGGGGGAGATGAATTTCATGACTACTTCCTTGGGATGTCGTTTCAGATTGGCGGGGTTGAACAACGGGTTCGGGTAGATCGGATCAATGGCCGGAGTGGCCAGTGGGCTTGCGGACATTGACCTCAGATGGAGGGGCGGGAGTCTTGCGCGGCATCGACTGGCCACCTTCAGCGGCGAAGCGTGCCGGTTCAGGCAGGGCTCCGCTCCACTCGAAGGCCACCTCGCCCTTGGGGTGTTGGTACCAGCCCGGATCGCTGTAGTCGCCAGCCTTCTGGTTCTTGCGTACCTTGACGATCGAGAACATGCCGCCCATCTCGACGCCCCCGAAGGGGCCCTGGCCAGTCATCATGGGCAGGGTGTTGTCGGGCAGCGGCATCTCCATCTCGCCCATATCGGCCATACCGCGCTCGCCCATCACCATGTAGTCGGGAACCAGCTTGGTGATCTTCTTGGCCACGCTGCGGTGGTCCACGCCAATCATGGTTGGCACGTCGTGCCCCATCGCGTTCATGGTGTGGTGGCTCTTGTGGCAGTGGAAGGCCCAGTCACCTTCCTCGTCCGCCAGGAACTCGATCTGGCGCATCTGGCCGACGGCCACGTCGGTGGTGACCTCATACCAGCGCGTGCCTTTAGGTGTCGGTCCGCCGTCCGTGCCCGTCACCAGGAACTCATGCCCGTGAAGGTGGATCGGGTGGTTCGTCATCGTCAGGTTGCCGATCCGGATGCGCACCTTGTCGTTCTTGCGCACGTTCAGCGTGTCGATGCCCGGGAACACGCGACTGTTCCAGCACCACAGGTTGAAGTTCGTCATCGTCATGATCTTGGGCGTAGCAGCGCCCGGGTCGATGTCGAAGGCATTGAGCAGGAAGCAGAAATCGCGATCAACCGCCTCGATCAGCGGATGGTTGGTCTTCGGATGCGTGACCCAGAAGCCCATCATCCCCATCGCCATCTGCGTCATCTCGTCGGCGTGCGGGTGATACATGAAGGTGCCGGGGCGGCGCGCCACGAACTCGTAGACAAAGGTCTTGCCCGGCTGAATGGACTTTTGGTTCAGCCCGGCCACGCCATCCATGCCATTGGGCAGGCGCTGGCCATGCCAGTGGATGCTGGTGTGCTCGGGCAGCTTGTTGGTGACGAAGACGCGCACCCGGTCACCCTCGACCACTTCGATGGTGGGGCCCGGCGACTGGCCGTTGTAGCCCCACAGGTGAGCCTTCATGCCGGGAGCGAGTTCGCGCACCACGGGCTCAGCCACCAGATGGAACTCCTTGACACCCTGGTTCATGCGCCAGGGCAGCGTCCAACCGTTGAGCGTCACCACCGGGTTGTAGGGTCGACCGGTCTGCGGCAGCAGCGGCGCCATCGTGTCGGGCTTAGTCTGCAGCACCGGTTCAGGCAGTGCCGCCATGGCCACACGGCTGACCGCAGCCGCGGAGGCCGCAGCAGTGATGGCACCGGCACTGCGAAACAAATCACGTCGAGAAACCATTCTTTTGCTCCTAAATCATTTGGCGGGGGCAGTAGCCCCAACGATTTCGGCAGAGGCACCCCCGCCGCCCAGGCTGGGCGAGCCCACCATCGCCATGTCGAGATCGGCCTTGGCCATCCAGAAATCGCGTTGTGCGTCGATGGCGGCATTCACGGCAGCAATCGAAGCGCGTGCGTCTGCCAACAGCTCGAACACGCTGATGAACATCCCGTTGTAGAGGAGACCGTTCTCCTCTGATACTCGCTTTGCCGTTGGGACGATGTCGTCGCGGTAATGGCGCGCGATGTCATAGGCGCTGCGATAGCCCAAATAGGCCTGCCGCACCTCGGAACGCGCATCGATCGCCGTCTGCGCGGCGCGGTGTACGCTCTGCATGTACAGCGCCTCGCTGCGAGCGACCCTCGCCGCGCCCCAGTCGAATAGCGGGATTTCGACGCTCACCGCATAGCCCGTCTGGCGAGGTGCATCGTTGAAGGTGTTGCGCTGGTAGCCGAACTCCAACACGTTGATGAAGCGCGTCACCTTGGTCAGCCCAAGGTTCTTGGCAGTCGCCTCGGCCTGAAGCTTGGCCGCCTGAACATCCAGGCGCTGCGCCATCGCGATGTTCTCGATGTCGGGTTGATCTTTCGGCTCCGCAGGCAGATCAGGCAGCCGCTCAGGCAGCGTGAACTGCATCTGCGCACCCCACAGTCCCAGCAAGCGCACCAGGCGTTCGCGAGACCCCACCCTTGCTTGCTCCGCACGCGCAAGATTGAGCGTCGTCTCGGCAAAGAAGCCGTGCTCGCGAGCCTGCTGCAGCTTGGTCCAATTGCCCGCGAGAGCCAGGCGCTTGGCCAGTTCGGCACCGGCGTCGGCCGTTTCACGGACGTCGCGCATGTAGCGCGATGTCTGCTCGGCGGCCACGGCGGCGTAGTAGGCCTTGCGGGTCTCGGCGGCCAGCGACAGCATCTCCATGGAGACTGCACGCTGCGTGGCGGCAAACCGCCGCGCCTCGAGCTGGCGGGTCAGGGGCAACGCGATCAGGTGTGCCAGGTCAAATGAGAACGTGCGGTCGATCTCGCGCGCATCGCCCTGGCGCAGCTTGGCGAAGCTGAAGCCCGGGTTGGGCAAGCGGCTGGCCTGCACCAACTCGGCTTCGGCGATACCCAGCTCCTGGAAGCTTGCCTGCAGGCCTCGGTTGTTCAGCAAGGCGATCTGCACCGCGCTATCCGCGGTGAGCGGCTGTGCGAGCAGTTCCGAGACGCGGGTGGAGACGCGGTCCTGATCGGCATCGGTCTTGATGGCCTCGACGCTTTGGCCGAGGTGCTGCTTGGCGACCGCCTGGACAGGCTGCATGCCGCCATCGGCGCTCAGCGTGGCGCAACCTGCCAGCAGCAGCGGGGAGACGGCGAGCGCCACCAATCGCAGGCGTCGCAGGACGGGGTAAGTCGGGGAAGGCGTGGTCATTCGTCGTCCTCAATTCATCTTGTGGCCTTGATGCCCTGCGGGCTGAGGCTTGGCGGCCTCGCTCTTCGGCACAGAAGCCGGCGCCGCCGGCATATCGGGTGCATCCGGTTGTCGAGCCTCCTTGGCATAAACCCGCCAGCCGCCGATGCGGCCCACGTTGTTGTTCGTGTCGACCCAGGGGGCTGGCTCCGTGTCGGCATAGGGGCGATAGCCCAGCATCGGGGAGCGATAGATGAGTGGCGGCACCTCGACTCGCGGGTCAGCGGCGTCTGCGCGCTGTCTCTGCGTGGCGGGCTTGGGTGCTTCCGCAGAGGTTTGAGCCTGCGAGGTGGCCGACAGTGCAAGGGCGAACGTTGCCCATGCGGCGGCTACGCGATGGCGCGTGAAAACTTCAATCATGATGATCCTGCTGTTGAACCGCCGGACGTCCCGCGTCGCGTCAAGCGCGCGCAGACTTCAGCGCAAAAGGGAGTTCAAAGCGAGCACACAGCGCCGCAGTGCGGCGACGTCGCCGTGCTCAGGCGTGCAGGGATCGAGGGGGGCGATCGAGTCCACCGACCAGGATCCGGTCGTGTGCAACTGGCGTGGTCGCCACGACCACCGGGTGCGACCGAATCACATCGAAATGGATAACGGTCGACACCATGGCCGTCAGGTGGCAGCAGGAAGCACAGGCGCTGCACTTGTGGGCGTGGCCTGACTTGACGGACTTGGCGATCTCGCCGTGCGAACTCTGAGAGAGCTGCGCATGATCGTGGCCACCGTGCTCGTGGGCTTCGGCCGCATCCTCGTGGCTGTGAGGCATCTGAAGCGCCGCTTCCTGGCCTTGGTGATGAGCAGGCCCGCAGGCTGCCATGGCATGGACGGCGTAGCCCTGCAGCGGCAGCGCCACTGCAAGAACCCACGTCAACACCATGCGCAAGAATCTGCTCATTGCCAAAGTCTAAGGCCTGTTCGGCGTGCGACGGGTTCTAAATCAGTATCCGATCATGACCATACGCTGCAGCGAACCGTCAGCACGGGCCCGCTGGAGGTCGCGGATCACCTGCTCACGCGAGCGATCCGTGCCCGCTGTGCCGTCTCGTGCGCTTGCCGCGGCTGGTTGGGTCAGCGACAGGTTGCCATGTCGATCCGACTGCAGCGCCAACAGCTCGGGGCGCGACGGGGCCGTCGGCGCAATGGCGTTTTGCTCAACCTGCAGCCTCGCCTGGCTTGCGACGGTGGCGGGAGCCCCGTTTTGACCACCGGCCAAGACGGGCAAGGCCATGGCGGCCATGATCAGTGTGGCAGCGGTGGCGCGGGCGGCGGAGAGCAGAGACATGGAGTTTCCTGATGCAATGAGTAGCGTGTCGGGTGGCTTAGGCACTGATTCGCAGCACCATGTCTGACACTCTAGGAAGGTCGTCTGGACAGCCACCCGTCCCGCGGATTACGAATTTGTCATCTCCGCCGATTTCGCTTCCTCACAAAATGCAGGGTATGAAGCTGCTGGTGATTGAAGATGAGGCCAAGCTGGCTGACTACCTCCGCAAAGGTCTGACCGAAGCGGGCTATGCCGTAGAGGTCGCCAACGACGGCATCACGGGCCTGCACCTGGCCTTGGAGGGAGATCACGACCTCCTGCTGCTGGACAGCATGCTGCCGGGCATCGACGGACTGAGCCTTCTGGCCACGCTGCGCCGGACCAAGCAAACTCCTGTGTTGATGCTCACCGCCCGCTCAGGCATCGAGGATCGGGTGCACGGGCTGCAAACCGGGGCGGACGACTACCTCATCAAGCCGTTCGCATTCTCTGAACTGCTTGCGCGCATCCAGGTGCTGTTGCGGCGCGCAGGCCCGCGTGCGGGAGTCGAATCGACCACCTTGCAACTGGCGGACCTGGAGGTGGATCTTCTCAGGCGCAAAGCCTCAAGAGCCGGCCAGCGGCTGGACCTGACTGCCAAGGAATTCAACCTGTTGACGCTGCTATTGCGGCGTCAGGGCGAGGTGCTGTCACGGACTGAACTGGCGTCGCAGGTCTGGGATATGAATTTCGACAGCGAGACCAATGTCGTGGAAGTCGCGATTCGGCGGCTGCGCGGAAAGATGGATGTGCCTTTCGAACGGCCGCTGCTGCATACCGTGAGAGGCATGGGCTACGTGCTGGAAGACCGGCCGTGACGACTGTTCCGCCAAGCCGCAGGATCCCCTCGGCCCTCGGTCAGCGGCTTTCGCTATGGCTAGCCGCCCAGACCTTCGTCGGCCTCGGGCTTGTATCGCTGGCGGTCTACCTGCTGATGGTCGTCGACCTGGAGCAGCGGCAGACGGAGTCTTTGCAGCACAAGCGGGAGCTGATCGAACACGTGCTGGACGAAGCGCGGGGGGACCGTGACCTCCAATCGCTCAAGCACAAGTTGGACGACTTCTTTCTTGGTCACCGCGACTTGGCTTTGACGCTGCGCCATCCGGACAGAACCACGCTTTACGACAACGCCGGCTCCGCCCATTCGTTCAAGGCAAATAAGCGCAGCATCTTTGACTTGCCGCACTGGGAGCCTGGTGGCGGCACTCTGGTGGCGGAGATGGTGCTGGACATCTCCGCGGACCAGCAGTTCCTGAAACGACTGGGGCTGACGTTGATGACCGCCTCGCTCATCGGGTCGATGATCGTGTCGGTCGGCAGCTTCCTTCTGGTGCGGCGAGGTTTGGCGCCCGTGCGCCACCTGGTCACGCAGACGCGTGGTCTCGCAGCCGAGAAGCTCCACGAGCGATTGGATGGGTCCCAGCAGCCCCGAGAGCTTCAACCTTTGGTGGAGCAGTTCAACGCCTTGCTCTCCAGGCTGAGCCGGGCCTACGCTCAATTGGAGGGCTTCAATGCCGATGTCGCTCACGAACTTCGCACCCCGCTCGCCACCTTGATCACCAGCACAGAAGTCGCGCTGCGGGATCCGGCTTTGCCGCACGCCACCGCCGACCTGCTCGGGTCCAACCTGGAAGAGCTGCGCCGCATGACGGGAATCGTCAACGACATGCTCTTCCTGTCCCACGCCAACAGTGGCACTGTCGCCCGCCGCCAGCCTGTGCAAAGCCTGGCCGCCCTGGCCGCCGACGTCGTGGAGTATCACGAGGCTGCCCTCGCAGAAGCCGGGCTGGCGGTGGACATCCAGGGGGACGGCTCCGGCAATCTCGACGCGTCGCTGCTCAAGCGGGCCCTGTCCAACCTGCTGGGCAACGCGACCCGCTACGCCACACCGCAATCCATCGTCAAGGTGCGCATCCAGGCCGCGACTCCCGGCATGCTCGAGTTGTCCGTCGCGAACAAAGGCCCAAGCATCCCGCCAGAACACCTGCCTCGCCTGTTCGATCGCTTTTACCGCGCCGATCCCTCGCGTACCCAGGCCAGCGTCAACCATGGTCTGGGTCTTTCCATCGTCGCGGCGATCGCTCGAATGCACGGCGGTGAGCCGTTTGTGCAGTCCAATGATGACGAGACACGCGTCGGGTTGACGATGCATTCGACTCCCGACCCGACGTAGCGCCGCAAGGCACCGCCTCGCCCCTCTCTAGAGCGCCTGGGAAATCTCCAGGAGCGGCTTCAGCCCCGAGCCAAACCGCCCGATCGCCTCCCGGTGCTGCTGCAGCTGGCTGTACGGCAGATACCGGATGCCGAGTTCAGAGACCCGCGAGAACGCCGGACGGCGCAATTGCTGGGCCACCTCGTCACGGCGGTTGTCCGGTGCCACCAGGAAAAGCGTGCTCTTCGCGCCGACCTCGGTGCCCAGGGCCAGATCCAGCATCCGCACGATGCCGGAATAGATGGACGTCGAGTGCTCAACCTCAAACGCCGCCGCCACCGACTGCGTTGCGGCATCGACCCAGACCACATCGATCAGCTTCACCGCTTCGGCGCCGGCTTGGGCGCCGACCGGCAACTGCGTCAGGCATCCGTCGCCCAGGGGCACGCCCTGATGCAGCCTCCCGCGATCGTTTGACGCGATCCAGACCGCGTAGCCCAACGAGCGCCCCATGTCCCGCAGCCAACTCTGGATCTCGGTGTGGCTGGTGTCGCTCTCCCTTTCAGCGGCCCACTGCCTCTGCGCGGCTGCGGATTCCTGGCGCACCTTGTCCAGGTCCTCCTCCCAGGAACGCATCCCGCCCACATCGCCCGGACGCGGCGGTGCCGGATAGCGCCCGCTGCCCACGTCGAACATGAGGCCCGCGATCGCGCCGAGATCGTTGGACAGCCGCGTCCGATGCTCGCCGTTCAACCGGATCGCTCCTTCGCGCATGGACAGGTAGTGGTCCCAGCGCCCCAGCTTCACATTGCCACCGGTGATGGCGTTGTAGCCCTTCACGATCGCCGTGTTGAATGGCATGACCAGCGTCGGGTGGATGAAGTACAGCAGGTTGGCCACGGCCGGCCCCAACCCTTTGATCTTGAGGGCGTCAATACGCTGGATGGCCGCGATCACCGCCTCGGCCGTGTCACAGCAGTCGCAGGCATTCAACAGCCGCGAGAACGCGCGCTGGTTGTCGCCGTTCTCGTAGATGTCGGGAATTCGCAGCTTGGGTTTCCACAGGAAAGCGTGGTCGGCCCCCTTGAAGATCTGGCGCTGCTCGGCGACCGAACCCACCACCGTCTCCAGGGACGAGCCGCGGTATTGGTTGCCGAAGGTCCCGGCATCGATATCGCGAACCACCTGCCCGATGCCACGCCTGATCGAGCGGAAGTTCTTGAGCCGCTCGTCCCAGAGGAACCAGCTGTTGAAGCTGCTGTGCGGATCGGCCTTCCAGTGATCGATCAGAATCGAGAGGTTTTCCGTCATGGTTGGGCAACGGTGGCGATGTCGGGCGCCGCATTGTCAGGTACGTCCGCGGGCCCTCGGCCTGTCCCACATCGATGGTCGCGCGCCGCGAGCGCGGCATACCCGCTGAGGCGAGCCCCATGAAATGAATGCACAAACCGCCGCCGCAGGGCTGCTGGGCGACACGCCGGGCCGAGACTACGCACGCAAGTTGGCGCTCTTCAACGCCTTCGCCGCGCCGGAGATCCGCTGTGCTGTCGCAAGCCTGGGCCTCAAGCCTGGCATGCGCGTTCTCGACGTGGGTTGTGGTACCGGCGAAGCACTTGGCTGGTTGTCGGCAGCAGTCCAGCCTGGAGGGATGGTCGTCGGGATCGATTTGTCGATCGCTCACGTGACCGCGGCGCGTGCCACGGCGCCAGAAGACTGCCTGGTTGTTCAAGGGGACCTGTGCAGGCCGCCATTTCCGCTGGCGAGCTTCGACGCCATTTGGTCCGTCAATACCGTCAACCATCTGCATGATCGGCTGGCAGGTTTGAAAGACCATGGCCAGCCTGCTTCGACCGGGTGGGTGCATCGCGCTCGGCCAAAGCTTATTGCTCCCCGAAATGGTCTTCGCCTGGGATTCGCGCCTGGAACGGGTCACCAATGAGGCTGTTCGCCGGTACTACCGGGATCGATATGGCCTTGATGAACGCGACCTGGCGGATGTCCGGGCCATCGTGGGCTTGCTTAGGTCGGCCGGGTTCAACCGGGTCAACGCCCGTACCTTCATGATCGAGCGTTTGGCGCCATTGCGGCCGGAAGACGAGCGCTATCTCGTCGAGGCCATCTTTCGGAACACGTGGGGGGCGAGGCTGAAGCCCTATCTCGCGGAAGACGACTACGCCGCGCTGTCGCGGCTTTGCGATCCGCTGCATCCGGAGTTTGCGTTGCGACGACCGGATTTCCACTTCCTGCAGACCTTCACGTTGGCGACAGGCGAATACCAGGGTGAATCGGCGGGGCCGGATCGTCCCGTGGCGACTTAGCCATGGACCCATGGGCCTGAGCCCTGGCTCAACCTGACGAATTTGTCATGTGACAGACGGCGAGCCGTCGGGGGCCGCTTTCTAGAGTTGGATAGTGCTCAAAGCACTGATCAGCCACTCCAGGAAAGGACACATCATGAAGTCGTTCGCTATTGCACTTGTTCTCTCGGCCGCCTTTGCTGGCATGGCCCCCCCCGCGCTGGCCAGCGACGCGCTGGAAAACTCCAGCATCGTCAAGACCCGTGTCGAGCTCGATGATGGCGGCACGCTCTACGTCTTCAAGGACGGCAAGATGGCGCGTGAAGACCGGTTCGGCCGCGCCGTGTATCTCAAGAAGGGCGAAACCTTGGTCGCGCGCGACGGGACCAAGATCGCCGCCATCGGCAACGAAGTGGCCCGGCTGGATGCCTTGCTGAAGGAAGGTCACAACGGTTGAAGGCCGCTTGGCCTCGCTTGCCTTCGTCAGGCGGATTGCCCTGTGATGAACCTTGCCGGCTTCGCAGCCGGCATGTTCGCTTCCAAAGCAGAACAAAGGCGCTGAGCTGATGCCCAAAGCCCTTGTCAATCACGCCTCCTGAGGCGCTTCAGCCGCCACAGCAGCCTTTGCGGCCGGCTGTGGCCGGGACTTCTGCCGGTTGTGCTGCCAAGATGGGCGAGTAGCCAGCCGCCTTGATGGCGTCCATCAACTCGCCAGTATCGGCGGCAACCGGTTCGACCTGGACGCGATGCGCTGCCACATCGATCTCCACCCGGGCATCCGGGTCCGTGCCCTTCAGGGCCTTCGTGATGGTGCTGGCGCAGTGGCCGCAGGTCATATCGCTGACGACAAACGTGATCATGGTCAAGCTCCTATTGAATCGGAGCCATGACTCTCAAGCTTTCCACCGTGGGAGGGTCAAGGCCTGCTTGCGGATTGACACAATCTCAGTGGGGTGACCGCCGTTCGCTTGACATTGCCACGATGGGAAGCTTGAGCATCCCGTCATCGTCACCGCCGGCTGAAGAGAAAAGCATGTCGACTTCCATCGCCAATCCTGCAACACCGCCACTGAGTTTTCAGGTGCGCGGCATGACCTGCGCCTCCTGCGTCCTGCGTGTGGAGAAAGCCCTCAAGGCTGTCGATGGCGTCCGGGATGCCACCGTCAACCTCGCCACCGAGAAGGTCTCCGTGTCGGCGGCGACCTCGGTTGCTGCGTCCCAGTTGGCTGCAGCTGTGCAGAAGGCGGGCTATGACGTCGCCACCCGTGAAGTCCAGCTGCAGATCAAAGGCATGACCTGCGCTTCTTGTGTCTCCCGCGTCGAGAAAGCGCTTCTCAAGGTATCCGGCGTGCTCGGGGCCACAGTCAACCTCGCTACGGAGCGCGCCACGATCTCCGCGCTGGCCTCGGTCACCGAAGAGAACTTGCAGGTCGCGGTGCGAAAGGCCGGCTACACCGCCAGTCCTGTGTCGGATGAGAGCGCATCCGCCAGCTCGACACCTGAGGCGCCGGATTGGCTGCCGGTGGCCTTGTCTGCCGCTTTGACGCTGCCATTGGTGGCGCCGATGCTGTTGCAACTCTTGGGCATCGACTGGATGCTGAGTGGCTGGCTGCAACTCGCGCTTGCCGCCCCCGTCCAGTTCTGGCTTGGCGCTCGTTTCTACCGCGCCGGCTGGAAAGCCCTGCGGTCGGGCAGTGGCAACATGGACTTGTTGGTTGCGCTCGGGACTTCCGCAGCGTTCGGGCTGTCCACTTACTTGCTCTTGCGGCACGACCAGCACGGCATGCCCCACCTCTACTTTGAAGCGTCGGCGGCGGTGATCACGCTGGTCCTGCTCGGCAAATGGCTGGAGGCACGGGCCAAGCGTCGCACCACGGCTGCCCTCCAGGCGCTCAACGATCTGCGGCCCGCCGTGGCGCGCGTCCTGCGCGGTGGTGTGGCGTCCGAGACGCCCATCGGCCTGGTACGCGTCGGTGACCTGGTGCTCGTCCGCCCCGGCGACCGGCTGCCAGTGGATGGGGAGATCGTTGAGGGCAGCAGCCATGTCAACGAGTCGCTGATCACCGGTGAAAGCCTTCCGGTCGCCAAGGCCCTGGGTGACCGAGTCACCGGAGGCTCGGTCAACGCCGAAGGCGTCCTGACGGTCAAAACCTTGGCCGTCGGCGCTGAGACCACGCTCGCGCGAATCATCAGGATGGTCGAGAACGCCCAGGCCGCCAAGGCGCCGATCCAGCGGATCGTGGACCGCGTCAGCGCTGTCTTCGTGCCGGTGGTCCTGGGCATTGCCTTGTTGACCCTTGTCGGCTGGATCATGGCCACCGGCAACTGGGAGCAGGCACTGATCAATGCCGTCGCGGTGCTGGTCATTGCCTGCCCCTGCGCCCTGGGACTGGCGACACCGACAGCCATCATGGCCGGCACCGGCGTGGCGGCTCAACATGGCGTTCTGATCAAGGATGCGCAGGCACTCGAGGTCGCGCACACCGTCGACACCGTCGTTTTCGACAAGACCGGCACCCTCACCGAGGGCAAGCCGACGCTCGTCGAGGTTCACGCGACTCCGGGGTCCGATCAGACCGAAGTCCTGGCGCTGTCCGCCGCACTGCAACGAAGCAGCGAACACCCGCTTGCCGTTGCTGTCATGGACCGCGTGCGGGAGGACCGCGTGCCCGTACCGGAGGCTCGCGATACCCGTGCCCTGCCGGGCCGGGGCATGGAAGCCGTTGTTCGCAACCAGCGCATCACGCTGGGTAGCAACCGGTTGCTGTCTGAGCTTGGACTGGAGCCGGGCGCCCTCGCTGCCGACGCCCGCCGGCTTGAAGACGAAGGCCGCAGCATCTCTTGGCTCGTACGGGAGATCGAACATGGGAAGCAGTTGGTGGGAATGTTGGCCTTCGGTGACACCGTCAAGGCATCCGCCAAGGCGGCTGTGGACCGGCTGCATGCGCTGGGCATCGACACTGTGCTCCTGACTGGCGACACCCAAGGCAGCGCTCAAGTCGTGGGGCGGGCGCTGGGAATCGGCCAGATCCGGGCCGAAGTTCTGCCCAGCGACAAGGCTGACGTCGTGGCCCAGCTGCGGGCGAGTGGCAAGAAGGTCGCCATGGTGGGCGACGGCATCAACGATGCGCCGGCATTGGCAGCGGCCGATGTGGGCATTGCGATGGCCACGGGTACCGACGTCGCGATGGAGACTGCGGGCATCACCCTGATGCGCGGCGACCCGTCGCTGGTGCCGGCTTCGCTGGACATCTCGCGCAAGACCTACGCGACCATCAAGCGCGGACTCTTCTGGGCCTTCATCTACAACCTCATCGGCATCCCGCTGGCAGCCTTCGGGTTGCTAAATCCGATGGTGGCCGGTGCGGCAATGGCGCTCAGCAGTGTCAGTGTCGTCGCCAACGCGCTGCTGCTGCGCCGCTGGCAAGCCAGCTGACACGCATATCCTGGGATAGAAGGGAGCAAACAATGCAAGGCATGAACATCGGCCAGGCGGCCGACGGATCCGGGGTCTCGGCCAAGATGATCCGGCACTACGAGCAGGTCGGCCTGCTGCCTGCGGCGCGCCGCACGGAGTCGGGCTACCGGCAGTACGGTGACAATGAAGTGCACACGCTGCGCTTCATCCGGCAGGCCCGCGACCTTGGGTTTTCCATCGCGGAGATCAGCGAGCTGTTGGGCCTCTGGCAAAACCGCCGGCGCTCCAGCCGCGTCGTCAAAGGGCTGGCCCAGGCGCACATCCAGGCGCTGGAGGCCAAGGCCCAGGAATTGCTCGCCATGAAAGCGACGTTGGAGCATCTGGTGCATTGCTGCCACGGCGATGACCGCCCGGATTGCCCCATCCTCGACACGCTTGCAGGCAGCGCGGCTGACCCCGAGCCTATGCAGCTCAACACGGCCGAGGCCAAGGGGCGGCGGCAGAAGACCCAGTTCCAGTAAAGCCGCCACACAAGGACGATATGTGGATTGAAGGCCATTGGTTCTCGAAAGACCTGCTCAGCCAAGTGCTCCTGATCTGGCTACTCGGCGTGGCCGTCGCTGGCGTCTTCGTGTGGCGCTTGGCTCACAAGAAGAAGAGCCCGGCCGCCAAGAACCAACCTGCCAAGCGAACCCGACGGCCCGCTCGCAAATGAGGCTCTGAAGTGGCCCGACCGGGCGCCTCGTTGATGGAAGCTGAGCTGATGCCGAACGCCCTTGCCAGTCATGCCTCCCCTTGTGTTTCACGCGCAGCAGCGGCCTTTGCCGCCAGCGGGGGGCGGGACCGCTGTCAGCATTCCCACGATGGGGCGGTCAAGTGCCGCTTGCAAATCTCTTCTGGGGCCTGGCACGGTTAACCCATCGGCTAGAAGTTGGCAGCGAGCGACACCCTGAACGATCTTGATTCGATGGGGTGCAAGTGGACGTCGTCCACGCCTGCGGCGGGCTCGCCGCGCAAGCGCGACATGTAGTAGTAGTCGATCGCTGACGCTTTGCGGTTGCTGAGGTTGAACGCCTCCAGCTCGATGCGCATCTTGGGGCCGATCTTGTACCCGATGCGGGCGTTGATAGTTGCCGTGCTGGACGAGCGCACAGAGTTGTCTTCAATCAATGGGCGCGGCCCAAAGTAGCGGTACTGCACGGCACCGAACCATGGCCCGAGGTTGTCCACGGCGAGTGCCAACGATCCCACCCCTTCGACTGAGCCGGGGATGCGACTACCGATGCCATCCGGGTCACCATCGTTGAAGCGGGCGCGGGCAAACGCCACGTCAGCATCGACGGTGAGCCAATCCGAAAGTTTGCCGCGACATGCAACGCGGCTACCGCCATCAAGGCATAGTTCGTCCACTTGTGCACTTGTTCCAGCAACTGCATCTGCGCGTGATCAGTGCCCAGCAAGGACGGCAACTCGGCGACTCCGAACAGCACGATCACCTCGCCCATCCGATTGCTCAGCAGGTACCCGCTGACCGGCGCCGCCACCATGAGCAGATAAAGCGCCGCGTGGGTGGCGTGCGCCAGCCAACGCTGAGCGCGTGGCAACGAAGGCAAAGGCGGTGGGGCGCGCCGCGCCGCCCGAACCAGCAACCGCGCCAGGATCAGCCCGAAGGCGCTGACGCCGAGCCAACGATGCCAGTCGAACCAACCCTGCCGCCCCACGGCGGCATCAGGCATGTCTCCCAGGATCAACCCCGCGGTAGCCGCGCCCGCCAGCGCCTGCGCCACCAGCCAGTGCATGAGCACCGCCGGCGAGCTGTAGCGTTCGAACTCGGTCGCGTTTGCCTGATCGCTCATCGGTCACCTCAAAACAGAAGTCGCAGCCCGGCGCGCCACTGCGTCGCTGCGGTCTCCCCGCCGGACTGCGCGCGCGGATAGAACGTGCGCGACAGACTCACATAGGGCGCGACGCGCCGGTTGAACTCGTAACGCGCCTGCACGCCCAGATCGGCCTGGTAGGCGCCGCGACGAACCGTCGCGTCGATGTCGGAAGCCGACCACTCGAGACCCACTGAAGGCGTGACGATGAAGCGATTGGTGAGCAGGAACTCGTTCTCGAAGCGCGTGCGGGCGAAGACCTTGCCGTCGTCGCGCACGAACAGCTTCAGGTCGACATCGAAGGCATAGGGTGCGAGCCCGCGCACGCCGAGCGCCAGGTAGTTGCGCCCGTCGGGCCGCTCGTCGCGGCGCAGGCCGATCTGCGCGTCCCAGAACGGGGCGATGTAGCGCCCGTAGAGCAACTGCAGTTCGGCCGCCTCGGTTCGCCCGCCGCGCCGCTCGGTATCGAGCTGGTACCACAGGCGGTTGAAGTCGCCGCCGACCCAGCCGTCGATGGCCAGCGACTGCGCCGAGCCGGATTGTCCGCGTACCTTGCCGGCGTCGGCCTCAATCAGCGTGTAGGAGTAGATCGAATCGTCCTCCATCGCCTGCGCTCCCAGGGCAACGGTGGCCAACAGCGCGCCGCCCGCGCGGCGCAACGCCGCACTCATGTTCTTCTGCATCGGCGTGATCCTCAGGCGACCTTGACCAGGCGCATCATCCCGGTGGCGGCGTGGTAGAAGAGGTGGCAGTGGAAGGCCCACATGCCTTCGTCCTCGAAGGTGGCGTCGAGCTCGACGGTCTGCGCCGGCGGCACGATGATGGTGTGCTTGCGGGGCGCGTACACACCGTTGCCGTTGACCAGTTCCATGAACACGCCGTGCAGGTGCATCGGGTGTTCCATCATGGTCTCGTTGACGAACTTGATGCGCACGCGCTGCCCCAGGCCCATCTCGAGCGGCTCGGCCTGCGACAGCTTCTTGTCGTTGATGCCCCAGAAGTAACGTGCCATGTCCCCGGTCAGCCGCACCAGCACTTCCTTCTCAGGCGCGCGGTCATCGGCATTGCGCGTGAGGGCACGCAGGTGTGCGTACTTCAGCCGCCTCAGGCCATCGACGTCAGGTTCCGGCTTCGGAGGTGCGGCGCCCATGGCGGCCATACCACCCATGCCCGCCATGCCGGCATGCGGGTCGGCCGGCTTGGCTGCCATGCCGGCCATGCCAGGCATGCCGGCCATCGCATCGGCGGGCCTGGCCGGCGCCGGCATCGCCATGCCGGCATGTCCGGCGGCGCCCGGTGCGGTGGCCGCAGGCTTGCCCATGTCCATGCCCGCCATGCCGCCGCCGCCCATGTCCATGCCGGCCATGCCCATGTCGGCCATCGTGCGCACGGGCTTGGGCCCCAGCTCGGGCACCGGCGCGCTCATTCCGACTTCGGGCGCCAGCGTGCCACGTGCGTAGCCGATGCGGGCGATGGTGGGCACGAAGATCGTGTAGGCCTTGGCTTCCTTCGGCTGCACGATGACGTCGTAGGTCTCGCCGTTGCCGATGCGGAACTCGTCGACCTCCACTGGGTTGACGTTCTGACCGTCGGCCTGCACCACCGTCATCGGCAAGCCCGGAATGCGCACGTCGTACAGGTTCATCGGCGAGGCGTTGACGAAACGCAGGCGTACGCGCTCGCCCGGCTTGAACAGCCCGGTCCAGTTCTCGCCGGGTCGTTTGCCCTGCAGCAGGAACGACCATTCGTCGCCGCCGTCGCTGTAGTCGGTGGGGTCCATGCGCATCTTGGCCCACTCCATGCGCTCGGCCCACAGCGCATCGCGCGCCTTGGCGTCGGGTGCGCTGCGCAACTGGGCGAAGAACTGCGGCGTGGTCACCCGGCGGTAGTTGTAGTAACCGTCCACCTTCTTGAGGTTGGCCAGCACCTGCTGCGGCGGGGTGTCGATCCAGTCGGAGATGACGACGACGTAGTCGCGGTCGTACTGGAAGGGGTCGGGCTTGGCCGGCTCGACGATGAGCGGCGCGAAGTACCCCGCCGCCTCCTGCAGCGCGGCGTGGCTGTGATACCAATAGGTTCCGGACTGCCGCAGCTTGAAGCGGTAGGTGAAGGTCTCGCCGGGGAGGATGCCGGGGTAGGTGACGCCGGGCACACCGTCCTGGTCGTTGGGCACGAGCAGGCCGTGCCAGTGGATGCCGGTGATCTCGCGCAGCTTGTTGGTGACGCGGATCACCACCTCGTCGCCTTCGCGAAAACGCAGCACCGGGCCCGGCATCGTGCCGTTGATGGTGATGCCCTGCGCGGGCTTGCCGGTGACGTTGAGCGTGGTCTCGGCCACGCTCAGGTCGTAGGAGCGCGACACCGGGGTGTCGCGCAGGTCGACTGCCTTGACTTGCGCCCACGCGCGCGGCAGGACAGCCAGCGCACCAAGGCCGGCCAGGGTTTGCAGGGTTCGGCGCTTGGGTGTGTCCATCGGGTCGTACCTCCTGCCCGTTTACTTGGCGGCTTCGATCGAGGTGACGACGATCACGCCGTCGGCCTTATCGGCCGTGAACCTCACCTTTTCTCCCACCTTGACCTTATCCAGCAGCGCCGCGTCCTTGACCTGGAAGACCATGGTCATGCCGGGCATGTCCAGGTTCTTGATGTCGCCGTGCTTCAGGGTGATCTTCTTGGCTTCCTTGTCAATCTTGCGCACCTCGCCTTCGCTCAGCGACGCCGCCATGCCGTCCATCTTCATGCCATCCATCTTGCTGTGATCCACCGCCTGGGCATGCGCGCCGATCGCGAAGGGCGCTGAGGCGGCGAATGCAAGTGCGACTAGGAGAGGCTTCAAGTTCTTCATTTCGATAGCTCCATAAAGTGTGGAAAAAGTTTGCAGCGGGCACCGAGCACCGACAAGTGCCGGGTGCCGTCGCCATGCCGTGACGATCAGCACTTATTGCCTGCGACTGCCACAACCACCGGTCTTCGGGGTGCGGGCCTTCCGCACCGCTTTAATGAGCCCACCATTCCGGCGTCGTAGTGTCTCGGCGGCAGCCAGGAGAAATCCAGCTTGCCGACTTTATCGAAGCAACACACAACTTCGCCGGTCTTGCCGGGCGCCGCCCTAACCATGTCGGCATCGGCGTGTTCCATGCCAGACAGGTTCACCATCATCGCGCGCAGCTCCTTCATCTCTGTCGATATGGCCCGCACCGGTTCATGCTTTACCGCGCCAGAGTTGTAAACGACGACGCGCAAGGTCTCGACGAGTATGGCGCGCATGCTGCCGGTCATGTCCGACCTCAACGGCCCGCGTCTTGTGCGACCTTGCCGGACTCGCCGACCGCGCTGCTGCCAATGCCATGGTCGGCCATTAGACCCAAGATGAAGCGCGTCAAACCAATCGATATTGCGTTCATGTGTCGTCTTTGCTTGCTCGCCACTAGGTGCACCGAACAACATCGTGAACGATCCTCTTTGACAGAAAGCCGACGGTAGAGTGACAGTTTTGTAATGTTGGGAGAGGTTCATGCTGGAAGCACGGCGCCGGCGGCTGCAGTTAGGCCCATAGCTGCGGCGCCCCAGGCCAAAATCCGCACGGCGGATCGGATGCGTCCTGCCCGACCCATGTGGGCTGCCAGCACACCAAGAACAGCCAGTCCCACAAGACTCCCGGCAACCAGCCAACCCGTCAGGCTCGCGCGTGGAGCCAGCAACAGCACCAACAAGGGCCAGCCCGCACCTGCGGCAAAACTTGCGGCTGAGGCCAGTGCTGCCTGCATTGGTCGTGCAGCCAGTTGGTCGGAGAGCCCGAGTTCATCGCGCGCATGGGCTGCTAGTCCGTCGTGCGCCGTTAGCTGACGCGCGACCTCCACGGCTAGGTCGGGGGCCAAGCCTCGCCCAACGTAGATTGCCGCCAATTCCCCCTGTTCGGCCTCCGGATCCGAAGCCAATTCTTCGCTCTCGCGCTCGAGGTCAGCCCTCTCCGTGTCAGCCTGCGAGGCAACGGAGACGTACTCGCCTGCCGCCATCGCAGCTGCGCCAGCGACCAGTGCTGCGACACCCGCGACCACCAAGGTCTGACGATCGGTTCCAGATGCCGCAATGCCAACCAACAGGCTGGCCGTCGAGACGATGCCGTCATTGGCACCCAGTACGGCGGCGCGTAGCCAACCGATCACACCACTTCGATGGCGCTCAGCATGTCTCATCAGAGTGCTCCGTTCGTCTCGAGCTGCTGCAAGCAAATGCCTCACCCGTCATTGCGGTTTGCTCACGTCATCCGTGGCGTCGGGCACCTCAGGTAGCTGCCCTTTTGTCATCACCATGATCAACAGGAAGATGACACCAAGAAAGATTGCGCTCGTGCAACGATACCGAGCCCCAGGCCGCCATTCGCGTGCGGCTGCGACAGCAAGTCGCCGAAAGAAGCGCCGAAGGGTCTAGGGAAGGTCTGCAAAACCTCTCGTCAATCCGACTGGTGCGAGGCCTGAGCGTCGGGGACGATGGTGGGCATGGATCAGATCACGCTCGGCCT
>NZ_NISI01000020.1 GCF_002205845.1 Roseateles puraquae
GCGGTTTTGCAGGGGTCGCTTTTTGCCTACTTTTCGTCGACACAAAAAGTAGGTCGCCCGCCGGGGCGAATTCCCGGCTGGGCCTTGCCAACAAGACACCCCCGCTCACAACCACCCTCAGCTTTGGCACTCAGCCGACGTCCGCCGCGTCAACTTCTTCTCGCCGGCGTACTTGTCCGCCGCCGCCTTCACCATCGGCTTGAGCAAGGCCTCATCCGCCTGGTACCAGTCAGAGCTGAAGGCCCACTGCTTGCCGTCCCAGGTATGCACCCGCACCGAGGTCGAGCCCTGGTGGTCGAAGCAGCTGGTGCTGATCGGGCGGATGACGCCGGTGAGGCCGAGGGCGGCGAGCTTCTTGTCGTCCAGGGCGAGGTTCTCCAGGCCCCAGCGCACCTGCTCGCCCGTCATGACCTTGCCCTTGCCGAAGCGCTCCTGCGCACGCCGCACCGCCTCCACGGCGAGTGCCTGGATGACGAGGCCGCGGGTGTAGAGCACCGAGCCGACCTCCTCCTTCGGGCCGGTGCCCTGCCCCTTGTCGTGTACGAACTTCAGGATGTCCTGGATGACCTTGGGCGAGGTGCCCGAGGTGTTGAGGTTCAACGCGTTGTAGCCCTTGGCGCCCTCGCCCACGTCCTTCACGTCAGGCTCGGCGCCCGACCACCACACGCCATACATCTTCTCGCGCGGATAGCCCGTGGCCTGGGCCTCCTTCAGGGCGGTGGAGTTCATCACACCCCAGCCCCACAGCAGCACGTAGTCGGGACGCTGCTTGCGCACCTCCAGCCAGGCGCTCTTCTGCTCCACGCCCGGCGCGGTGACGGGGATCTTGATGAACTCGAAGCCGTGCATCTTCTGGCGCTCCTCCAGCACCGGGATGGGCTCCTTGCCGAAGGGGCTGTCGTGGTAGACCAGCGCGATCTTCTTGCCCTTGAGCTTGTCCAGCCCGCCCTCCTTCTTGCCCAGGTGCTGGATTAGCACGTCCGCCGCCGTCCAGTAGCTGCCCATCAGCGGGAAGTTCCACGCGAACACGCCGCCATCGGCCGAGGCGGAGAGGCCGTAGCCCAGCGTGATGAGCGGGATCTTGTCATTGGGCACCTTGTCGGTCAGCGCGAAGGTGATGCCCGTGGCCTGCGGGTCGAAGACGCTGGCGCCTTTGCCCTTGAGGCGCTCGTAGCACTCCACGCCCTTGTCGGTGGCATAGCCGGTCTCGCATTCCTCGAACGTGAGCTTCACGCCATTGACGCCGCCATCCCGCGCGTTGATGAGCTTGATGTAGTCCTGCTTGCCATTGGCCCACGGCGTGCCGTTGGGCGAGTAGGGCCCGGTGCGGTAGACGAGCAGCGGGAAGAACTGCTCCTTGGCCTGGGCCACCGCGGCGGGCGCCGCGACGAGTTGCAGGGCAGCCAGGGCCGCGCAGGTGATGAAGGTCTTCATGGCGTTTTGTCTCCTGTCGTTGTGGGTCTCAAAGCGGATCAGTGAGGGAAAGGCCAGAGCCTGAGCTTTTCCTTGGCGGTGGCCCAGAGCCGCGCCAGGCCGTGCGGTTCCTTGATGAGGAAGAACACGATCAGGGCGCCGAAGATCATCAGCGCCAGGTGCGAGGCCGTGGCGGTGTCCATCGGCAGGCCCGTCCAGTAGGGCAGCTTGTCCAGCAGGATGGGCAGCACCACGATGAAGGCCGCGCCGAAGAACGCGCCCGAGATGGAGCCCAGGCCGCCGATGATGATCATGAAGAGCAGGTCGAAGCTGCGGTTGATGCCGAAGGCCGCCGGCTCCCACGAGCCCAGATGCACGAAGCCCCACAGCGCGCCGGCCACGCCGATGATGAAGCTGCTGACGGCAAACGCGCTCAGCTTGGCTTGCACCGGCCGGATGCCGATGACGGCAGCCGCCACGTCCATGTCGCGCATCGCCATCCACGAGCGGCCGATGTGGCCGCGCACCAGGTTCTTGGTGACCAGCGCGAACACCACGACGAAACCCAGGCACAGCAGGTAGCGCGCCGCCGGTGACTCCACGCTCGCACCCAACACCCGCAGGTCGGCCACGCTGACCGAACCCGACGAGGAATCGTTGGTGACCCACTTCAGCCGCAGGCAGGCCCAGTCCACGAAGAACTGCGCCGCGAGCGTCGCCACCGCCAGGTACAGCCCCTTGATGCGCAGCGACGGCAACCCGAAAGCCACGCCGAGCACCGTCGCGCCCAGCCCACCGCAAAGCAGGCTGACGATCAGCGGTACGCCCTCGATGCGCGCCTGGCAGTTGTAGGCCACGTAGGCGCCCACCGCCATGAAGGCGCCGGAGCCCAGCGAGATCTGCCCGCAGTAGCCCACCAGCACGTTCAGGCCCAGCGCCGCGAGCGACAGGATGAGGAAGGGAATGAAGACCGCGCGCAGCAGGTACTCGCTGGACAGCAGCGGCACCACCACGAAGGCCACCGCCAGCAACAGCGCCATGCCGATGCGGTCCTGCCGGATGGGCAGGATCTGACTGTCCGCCGCGTAGGTCGTCTTGAACTGGCCGTTTTCTCTGTAGAGCATGTCGTCCTGCCGTCCTCAGACGCGGTCAATGATCTTTTCACCGAACAAGCCCTGGGGTCGCACCAGCAGCACCACCAGCACCAGCACATAGCCGAACCAGTACTCGATGCCACCACCGATCAGGCTGCCCAGGTAGGCCTCGGAGAGCTTCTCGCCCACGCCGATCAAGAGCCCGCCGACGATGGCGCCCGGCACGCTCGTCAGGCCGCCGAGGATCACGACGGGCAGCGCCTTCAGCGCCACCAGCGACAGCGAGAACTGCACGCCCAGCTTGCTGCCCCAGATCATCCCGGCGACCAGTGCGACGAAGCCCGCCACGCTCCACACGATGACCCAGATGCGCGACAGCGGGATGCCGATGCTCTGCGCGGCCTGGTGGTCGTCCGCCACGGCCCGCAGCGCGCGACCGGTGGCCGTTTTCTGGAAGAACAGGCTCAAGCCGGCCACCAAGGCTGCGGCCATCAGTGCGGCGTACAGGTCTTCCTTGCTGACCAGGATGCCGCCCTCGAAAGTCTGCTCGAACAGGAACATCGGGTCCTTGGGCAGGCCAATGTCGATCTTGTAGATGTCGTTGCCGAAGATCATCTGCCCCGCGCCTTCGAGCAGGTAGGCAATGCCGAGCGTGGCCATCAAGAGCGTGATGCCCTCCTGGTTGACGAGCTTGGACAAGGCCAGCCGCTCCACCAGCCAGGCCACCACCACCATGACCGCGAGCGCGCCGACGAAGGCCATCACATTGACCAGCACCTTGCCATCCAGGCCCGTGAACTTCGGAATCCACTCCGCGAAGCGCGCCATGGCCAGCGCCGCGAACAGCACCATCGCGCCCTGTGCGAAGTTGAAGACGCCGCTGGCCTTGAAGATCAGCACGAAGCCCAGCGCGATCAGTGAATACAGCATGCCCGACATGAGGCCGCCGATGAGGGTTTCCAGAAAAGGTCCCATGCTCATGCCTCGCCAGGGCCAGGAACACAGCCACAGAGCCACAGAGGCTCAGAGAGAGTGGGATGAGTTCGGTGCATGGCCTCTGTGTCTCTGTGCCTCTGTGGCTGTGTTTGGGGTGTTCGCATGTCAGTGCCCCGCCCCGAGGTAGGCCCTGATCACGTCTTCATTGCGCCGCACCTCGTCCGGTGCGCCGTCGCCGATCTTCTTGCCGTAGTCCAGCACGACGACCCGGTCGGAGATGTCCATGACCACGCCCATGTCGTGCTCGATCAGCACGATGGTGGTGCCGAACTCGTCGTTCACGTCGAGGATGAAGCGGCACATGTCCTGCTTCTCCTCCACGTTCATGCCGGCCATGGGCTCGTCCAGCAACAGCAGGCTCGGCTCCATCGCCAGCGCCCGGCCCAGGTCCACGCGCTTTTGCAGGCCGTAGGGCAGCCGGCCGACCGGCGTCTTGCGCCAGGCCTGGATCTCCAGGAAATCGATGATCCGCTCGACCACCTCGCGCTGCTCGGTCTCCTCGCGGCGCGCGGGGCCCAGGTGCAGCGCCTGCCAGAACAGGCCGCGCTTCATGCGCAGGTTGCGGCCGGTCATGATGTTGTCCAGCACGCTCATGCCCTTGAACAGGGCCAGGTTCTGGAAGGTGCGCGCCACGCCCATCTCGGCCACCTGCCGCGGGCTCATGCCGCGGTAGGTCTTGCCGCGCAGCGTGACGGCGCCTTGCTGCGGCTGGTAGACGCCGTTGATGCAGTTCAGCATCGAGCTCTTGCCCGCGCCGTTCGGGCCGATGATGGCCCGCACTTCGTGCTCGCGCACGTCGAAGCTGATGTCGGTGAGTGCCTTCACGCCGCCGAAGGACAGCGAAATGTTCTTCACCTCCAGGATGACGTCGCCGATGCGCTTACTGGGCATGTTGTGCATCCGGTGTTGAACACAGCCACAGAGGCACAGAGACACAGAGAGACTGCGCCTGCGGAACCGTATTCAGGATGGCCATCGTGGGCAGACGAGCCGACGCTCCGCGGGGCGCGCCCTCTCTGTGTCTCTGTGCCTCTGTGGCCAAGCTCCGGCGAGTCATGCAGCGCTCCTGACGGCAGGGAAGGTGCGAGCCTCGACGATGCGCAGGTCGGCGGCCACCATCGACGTGCGGCCGTCCTCGAACTTGACCTGGGTCTCGATGTACTGCGACACCTTGCCGGCGTACAGCGCCTCGACCAGCACGCCGTACTTCTCGGCAATCGCCCCGCGGCGGACCTTGCGGGTGCGGGTCAGCTCGCCGTCGTCCGCGTCCAGTTCCTTGTGCAGCACCAGAAAGCGGCTGATCTGGCTGCCGGCGAGCAACTCGTCCTGCGCGAGGTCGGCGTTGACCTTCTCCACGCATTCCAGCATGAGCTGATACACCTCCGGCCGCTGGGCCAGGTCGGTGTAGCCGGCATACGGGAGATTGCGCCGCTCGGCCCAGTTGCCGACGGCCTCGAAGTCGATGTTGATGAAGGCGCAGACCTTCTCGCGCTTGTCGCCAAAGCAGACCGCCTCCTTGATGTGCGGGAAGAACTTGAGCTTGTTCTCCACGTACTTGGGCGCAAACATGGCGCCGTCAAACGGCCCGCCCATCAGGCGGCCGACATCCTTGGCGCGGTCGATGATCTTGAGGTGCCCGCCGGGTGTGAGGAAGCCGGCATCACCTGTGTGGTACCAGCCGTCGTCGGTGAGCGCCTCACGCGTGGCGGCGTCGTTCTTGTAGTAGCCCTTGAGCAGGCCGGGCGAGCGCACCAGCAGCTCGCCTGACGCGCTCAGCTTGATCTCCACGCCGTCGATAGGCACCCCCACCGTGTCGGCCCGCGCCTCGTGATCGGGCTGCAGGCAGACGAACACGGCCGTCTCGGTCGAGCCATACAGCTGCTTGAGATTGATGCCGATGGCGCGGTAGAAGCTGAAGAGGTCAGGCCCGATGGCCTCGCCCGCGGTGTACGCCACCCGCACCCGCGAGAACCCCAGCGTGTTGCGCAGCGGGCCGTAGATGAGCAGGTCGCCCAGGGCGTAGGCCAGGCGGTCCAGCAGGCCGAGCGCCTCGCCGTCCATGCGCCGCGGGCCGATGCGCCGCGCCAGTGCCATGCAGCGGTCGAACAGCCAGCGCTTGGGCGCGGAGGCGTCTTCCATGCGGATCATGACCGTCGTCAGCAGCCCCTCGAAGACGCGCGGCGGCGCGAAGTAGTAGGTGGGGCCCACCTCCTTGAGGTCGATGCTGACCGTCGAGGCCGACTCCGGGCAGTTGACGACGTAGCCGCACACCAGCCACTGAGAGAAGCTGAAGATGTTCTGCCCGATCCAGGCCGGCGGCAGGTAGGCCAGCACCTCCTCACGGTCGGTGAGCTGGTCGAAGCGCTGGCCGGCGCGGGCCCGGTCGATCAGCGTCGCATGCGTGTGGATGACGCCCTTGGGGTTGCCCGTGGTGCCCGACGTGAAGAAGAGCGCCGCCATGTCTGCGGGTGCACCCGCGGCCACCTCGGCATCAAAGAAGCCACCGCGCTCGACCGCATGCGCCCGCCCCTGGGACACCAGGTCGTCGAGCGACGCCAGCCCCGGCTCGTCGTAATGGCGCAGCCCGCGCGGGTCATCGAACCAGATGCACTTGAGCTGCGGGCACGACTCGCGCAGTTCCAGCAGCTTGTCGACCTGCTCCTGGTCCTCGACGATCGCGAAGGCGATCTCCGCGTTGTTCAGCGGAAACACGAACTCCGCCGCGACCGCGTCCTGGTAGAGCGGCACGGGCACTGCGCCCAGCGCCTGAGCGGCCAGCATGCTGGCGTACAGGCGCGGCCGGTTCTCGCCGACGACCACCACATGCTCACCCCGCCGCAGCCCGGCGGCCGCGAGGCCCAGCGCCAGTTCGCGCACCAGGGTCGCCAGCTGCGCCCAGGTGAGCGTCTGCCAGACGCCATAGGCCTTCTCGCGCAGGGCCGGCGCATCCGGCCGGCGTTGGGCGTGGTCGAGCAAGAGCCGAGGGAAGGTGTCCACCAAGCTGTCTCCGTTGCCGGGGCTCGGGCCCCGATCTGTGCGCCGATTCTGGGCAGGACTTTGACGCCCATCTGTCGGTACGACGACAATCTACGGGTCTTCACGGGCCAGACTTTCCCGCATCCCTGCCTTGCCCATGGCCGATCTCGCCCTGCCCCTGCGCCAGCGCGCCCGACGCCCCACGCCCGTCGAGCTGGACGCCATCCCGTGGCTCAAGCTGCTCGACGGCCCGCTGCGTGAGCGCGCCGTGGCGACGCTGGAGGTGGGCGACGCCCAGCCGGGCGAGCGGTTGTGCCGCATCGGCCGGCCAGCCACCTTCTGGTTCGGCGTGGTGGACGGCCTGCTGAAGATGAACAACGACGACTCCCTGGGGCAGGCCGTCACCTTCACCGGCGTGCCGCCGGGCGGCTGGTTCGGCGAGGGCACGCTGCTCAAGCGCGAGAGCTACCGCTACAACATCCAGGCCCTGCGGCCCAGCATCGTGGCGGGTCTGCCCATCGACAGCTTTCATGCACTGCTGGACGGCAGCATCGCCTTCAACCGCTTCGTGCTGGACCAGCTCAACGAGCGGTTAGGCCAGTTCATCGCGGCCCGCGAGACCGACCGCATCCACGACCCCGACGTGCGCGTGGCTCGCAACCTGGCCGCCCTCTTCCATCCCACGCTCTACCCCGGCGTGGGCAGCTGGCTGCGCATCACGCAGCAGGAGCTGGGCTATCTCGTGGGCCTGTCGCGCCAACGTGTGAACCAGGCGCTGCACCGGCTGTCGGATGCGAAGCTCATCCGCATCGAGTACGGCGGGCTGCGCGTGCTGGACCTGCAGGCGCTGCGGCGGTTCGCCAGCTGAGGCGGCCTCAGGCCGGCCGAAAACGCGCGGGCGACAACGACTTCGCCCCGATGCCCATCGCCAGCAGCTCCTGCGGCAGCGCATCGCCCAGCGCCAATGCCGCTGCGGCGCGCCCGAGCGCCGGCGAGGTCTGGATGCCATAGCCCCCTTGACCTGCGCACCAGAAGAAGCCCGGCACACCCGGTTCAAAGCCCACCACCGGCGTGCGGTCGGGGCTGAACACGCGCAGGCCTGCCCAGCGGTGGCGCACGCGGCGCACGGGGCGGCCGGTCAGCGTCTCGAAGCGGTCCACGGCGATGGCCACATCGAGCTCCTCGGGCTGGGCATCGCAGGGCGGGCTCGGGGTCTCATCGGCGGCGGAGATCAGCAGCAGGCCGGCGTCGGGCTTGAAGTACTGGCTTTCGTCGATGGCGACCACCGCCGGCCATTCGCTCGCATCCACCCCCTCGGGCAGCTCGATCAGCACCGCCGTGCGCCGAAGCGGCTGCAGCGGCACCGGGGCCACGCCCGCCATCGCGGCCACCTCGTCGGCCCAGGCGCCGGCCGCGTTGATGACCATGCCCGCCTCGATGACGCCGGCCGAGGTCTGCGCGCGCCAGCCCCCGCCCACCGGCTCGAGGCCTCGCAGAGACTCACCCAGGCGCAGCTGCGCGCCCGCGGCGCGTGCGGCGCGCAGGAAGCCCTGGTGCAGCAGGTCCACGTCAATGTCAGCGGAGGTGGCGTCCAGCAACGCCCCGGCCACGCGGTCCGGCTGCAGCAACGGCACGCGGGCGCTCACCGCCTCGGCACTCAACCGCGTGGTGCGCTCGCGCACGTCGGCGTCGGCCGTGAAACACGGCACCAGTGCCTCCTGACCTGTCCCGATCAGGAACAGCGTAGACCGCTCGCGCAGCAGCGCCTGCTTGACCATGCCCTGGGGCGGCGTGCGGAAGTACTCGAGGCTCGCCCGGGTGAGCGCCCGGATGGTGGCGTTGCCATAGAGCGCCGAATACAGCGCTGCCGAGCGCCCGGTGGCGTGGTAACCCGCATGCGCCTCGGCCTCCAGCACCGCCACACTGGCGCGGCCGGCCAGCGAGGCCGCCACCGAGGCCCCCGCGATGCCGGCACCGATGACGAGGCAGTCCACATGACTTGTCGAAGTTGTCGCTTGGCTCACTGAAGCTGGCCGGTAGTTTCCAAAATGGAAAATCAATGTACCATCAAGAAAATCCTTGGGCAATACTGAAACCGGCGCATCCGGCGCCGTTCTGAGGAGATCCTTTGAACGCTTCCCTTCAACCCCGCGCCGCACAGTGGTTCGGCCAGCCGCGCGGCCTGGTGGTGCTCTTCCTGACCGAGATGTGGGAGAAGTTCTCCTTCTACGGCATGAAGGCGCTGCTGATCTATTACATGATCCGGCACCTGCAGTTCAGCCAGGCCGATGCCTCGCTGATTTACGGCGCCTACACGGGCGGCGTCTACCTCACGCCCATCTTCGGTGGCTACATCGCCGACCGCTGGCTCGGGCGACGCCGCGCCATCCTGACCGGCGGCTCGCTGATGGCCCTGGGCCACTTCGTGCTGGCGTCCGAATCGCTGTTCTTCCCAGCGCTGCTGCTCATCGCGTTGGGCAACGGCCTGTTCCTGCCCAACCTGCCCAGCCAGGTGGGCGACCTCTACGACGAGCACGACCCCCGGCGCGGCGGCTCCTACAACATCTACTACGTGGGCGTGAACCTCGGCGCGCTGCTGGCCCCGCTGGTGTGCGGCACCCTGGGCGAGGTGTATGGCTGGCACGTCGGGTTCGGGGCCGCGGGCATCGGCATGTGCCTGGGACTGGCCATCTACCGGCTCGGTGCCAGGCACCTGCCCCCCGACCGGGCGCGCGCCACGGCGCCGGCCGATGCCGAGCCGCCGACGCGCTTCACCGCGCGCAGTTTCCTGCCTCTGCTGCTGGTGGGCTTGGCCGTGGTGGTGTTTCGCAGCGGCTACGAACAAAGCGGCAACACGCTGGCCGTGTGGGCCGAAACGCAGGTGGACCGCTCGCTCGGTGACCTCACCGTGCCGGTGACATGGATGCAGTCGCTCAACCCGCTGTTTGTCTTCCTGTTCACCCCCTTCGTCGTCGCCGGCTGGCGCCGGGCTGCGGCCCGGGGGCGCGAGCCTTCGGCGCTGGCCAAGATGTCGATGGGGGCGGCCGGCGTGGCGCTCTCCTACCTGATGCTCGCCGCCGTCGCCGTATCGCACGGCGGCGGCCGGGTCAGCATGACCTGGGTGCTGGCATTCTTCGTGGTCTACACGCTGGCGGAGCTGTACATCCTGCCCGTGGGGCTGGGACTGTTCGCGCGCATGGCGCCCAAGGGTTTCGGCGCGACCGTGATCGCGGCGTGGTTCCTCGCCTCGTTCGGCGGCAACCTGCTGTCCGGCGTGGTGGGGCGGCAGATGGTGGGCCTGGGCCCGGTGGGGTTCTTTGTATTGCTGGGTGGCATCACCGCAGCGGCCGCCCTGGCGCTCTACGCCCTGCGTCCGCTGCTGCAGCGCGCCGAGCGCTAGGAACGTTAGCGCCGGGCGGGCTTGGCGCCACGCGCGGGCACCGGCGCCGACAGCCGCTGCGAGGCCTCGACGAAATGCTGTGACATCGCGTCGCTCTGGCCATTGCGCGGCGCGCAGGTGGCCACCAGGCGACACGGGCCTTCCGCGGCCTTCAGGTAGGCATGGCCCATCTCGCTGTCAAAGAAGATCGAGTCACCGGCCTTCAGGATGACAGGCGCGTACAGCTCGGAGTGGAAGGCCACCTCGCCCTCGATGACGAAGGCGAACTCCTCGCCCGGGTGGCGGATGAGGTCGCCGAACTCGGCCTTGAATTCCTCCAGCGTGCGTGCCCGCACCTCGGCGATCAGCGGCGTGAAGCGCTTGTTGAGCAGCTCCGAGGCCAGGTAGGTCTGCTTGTAGCTCTGCGTGTCCACGATCTGGCCGTCACCGGCGCGGTGCACCACGCGCCGGCCGCCGCCCGTATGGGCCGGCCCCTTGGTTTGCGCGTCGTGAAGCAACTCGGCCATGTCCACGCCCAGCCCGCGGCTCAGCAGCATGAGCTTGTCGTAGGACAGCGACACGTTGCCCTTCTCGAGCTTGGACAAGGTGGAGACGGCCAGCCCCGTGCGCTCGCTCACCTGGGCCAAGGTCAGGCCCAGGCGCTTGCGCAGGCTGCGGATGTGTTCGCCGGGAGCGGGTGTCGTGCTGGCCATGTCTCGGTGGGTTGTTGGCGGCGATCTTAGGCGACAGCTCTCGCCGGGCGATCTCCTTGCTTGCCCTGGTCAACTTTGGGCTTTCCATCTAAGGTTTACACCAATGGGAAAGAATTTTCCAAATTGGAAACTTGCTGGATCAAGCAACCCAATCCTTCCGATCCAGGAGATGCGATGAGCCGGTTCGACGTTCCACGGCGCCACAAGCGCTTGCCCGCCCCCCGCAGCCAGCCGGTGCGCCCGCTCGCGGCGCTCATCGTCCCGGCGCTGGCCACGCTGTGCGCCTCGCCGCTGTGGGCGCAGACGGCGCCGGCCGCGGCTGCCCCTGAGGTGGCTCGCGACGTGGAGAAGCTCGACGTGGTGACCGTCAGCGCCACCCGTCGGCGTGAACCCGTGCGCGACGTGCCGCTGCGCGTGGAGACGCTCAGCGCTGAGAACCTCGACCGCGGTGGCGCGGCCTCGCTGGCCGACTACGTGGGCGGTCTGCCTGGCGTGGACGTGAAGACCTCGGGCGGCCCCGGGCTCGGCGCCGTCACGATGCGCGGCGTGAGCGTGGGCGAACAGCAGATCGCCACGGTTGGCATGTATGTCGACGAAGTGGCCTTCGGGTCGAGCAGCGCTTTCGTGGGCGGCGCCAACACCGCGCTGGACCTCTCGCTGCTGGATCTGCGCCAGATCGAGGTGCTGCGCGGCCCGCAAGGCACGCTCTACGGCGCAGGCGCCATGGGCGGCCTGCTCAAGTACGTCACCCACGAGCCCGACAGCTCGCAGTTCTCCGGCAAGCTCGGCGTCGGCCTGCGCAGCGTGCGCGGCGGGGCCCTGGGGCACACCGAGAACGCGGTGCTGAACGTGCCTCTGAGCACCGACGTGGCGGCGATGCGCGTCGCTGCCTTCAACGACCACGAGGGCGGCTACATCCGGGCCGTCGGCAAGGCCGCGGGCGAGCACATCAACGATGGCAACACCCGCGGAGCCCGCATCTCGGTGCTGATCGAACCCATGGCACGCCTGAAGCTGCGCCTGGCTCACACCCAGCAGGACATCCAGCGCAACGGGCTGAACGTCATCGAGTTCGACGCCGCCAAGGGCCAACCGGTCTACGGGGACCTGACCCGCCACCTGGACGTGGGCGAAGCCTACACGCTGCGCACCCGGCTCACGTCGGCCGACGCCGAGTATGACTTCGGCTGGGCACGCCTCAACGCCATCGCCTCGACGCAGCGCCTGGACAGCGCCACCGGCCAGGACGCTACCGCCCTGCTTGGCAACAGCCCGTCCTTCGACTTCGTCTCGCTGAACAATGCCATCTCCTTGCGCAAGCAGACCCAGGAACTGCGGCTGACGTCCGCCCGCGGCACGCTGGAATGGCTCGCCGGCTTCTATCGCACCAGCGAGACCGGCCACGTCGGCCAGCGCCTCTGGGCCCAGGGCGCCGGCGGCGGCGCACCTCTCACGTTGACCACGACCGGCCAGCCCTCGGAGTACCGCGAGCGCGCCTTCTACGGCGACCTGACCTGGAACCTTGACACGATCTGGTCGCTCACGCTGGGCGCCCGCGTGGCCAAGAACGAGCAGGTTTACACCGTGTATGTGAACGAGGCACTGAACTCTTCTGCGCCGAGCGAGGACACCGCCCGCACCTACCTCGCCACGCTGCGCTACGCGCTGGACAAGCAGAGCAACGTCTACTTTCGCGCCGCCAGCGGTTACCGCCCGGGCGGCCCGAATTCGCCGGCCATCGACGCCAACGGCCAGGTCATCAGCGGCACGCCCAAGACCTTCGGGCACGACACCCTGTGGAGCTACGAGTTCGGCTACAAGGCCGACCTGCTGGACAAGCGCCTCAACCTCGAAGCCGCCGCCTACCGCATCGACTGGAAGGACCTGCAGCAACCCAAGGCGGTCGGCGCCAGCACCATCGTCGTGAATGCGGGCCAGGCCCGCGTGCACGGCCTGGAGCTGGCCGCGCGCTACAAGGTCGGCAACCACTGGCAGCTGGAGGCAGGCCTGGCCTGGAACGATCCCAAGCTCACGGAGGACGCCCCCGCCCTCGGTCCCGCCGGCTCGCGCCTGCCCAACACCGCCAAGCTCGCCACCACGCTGGGAGCCCGCTACGCCTACAGCATCGCTGGCCACGCTGGCTACGCGGGGTTGAACCTGCGCCACGTCGGCCAGCGCAACGCTGGCTTCGATGCGACGGGCAGTTCGGTCCCCAACTTCAGCCAGCCGGCCTACACCCTCGTCGACGCGCAGTGGGGCCAGGCCTTCGGGCCCTGGCAACTCGCCACCTTCGTGCGCAACCTGACCGACAAGCGCGCGATCCTCGGTGCCGACACCGCGCTCACCGCCTTCGGCCTGCCGCTCAACGTCACGACCGTGGCGCCGCGCACCGTGGGTGCGAACCTGACCTACAACTTCTGACCTGAGACGATCGCATGAAGCCCCTGCTCTCACGCCTGCGCGCCGTGGCGCTGGCCCTGGCCGTCGGCTCGGGCCTGGCCCCGGCGGCGCTGGCGCAGCCCGCCGCCACCCCCCTCACCGCCACCGACGCCGAAGCCTGGCTCGACGGCCTGATGCACACCGCGCTGCGCAACGCGCGTGTGCCGGGCGCAGTCGTCGTCATCGTCAAGGACGGCCAGCCCCTCGTGCAGAAGGGCTACGGCTTCGCAGACTGGGACCGGCAGCTCCCCGTCGACCCGCACAAGACCTTGTTCCGCCCGGGCTCGGTCTCCAAGCTCTTCACCTGGACGGCGGTCATGCAGCTCGTCGAGCAGGGCAAGCTCGACCTGGACGTCGACGTCAACCAGTACCTGGACTTCACCATCCCGGGGCGCAACGGCAAGGCGCTGACGCTTCGCCACGTGATGACGCACACCACCGGCTTCGAGGAGGTCGCACGCGACCTCCTCACATACGGCACGCCCACGCCCGACCTCGGCCAGGTCCTCAAGCGCTACATCCCCCCGTACCTCTACGACCCGGGCACCACGCCCGGCTATTCCAACTACGCCACCGCACTGGCGGGCTACATCGTGCAGCGGGTCAGCGGCAAGTCTTTCGACGACTACATGGAGCAGCAGGTGTTCGCCCCGCTGGGCATGAAGTACGCCACCTTCCGCCAGCCACTGCCTGAGGCGCTCAAGCCGCAGATGTCGCAGGGCTACCTGAGCTGGGACGAGCCGGCCAAGGGCTTCGAGATCATCAGCATGCCGCCGGCGGGCAGCCTGTCGGCCTCCGGGGCCGACATGGGCCGCTTCATGCTCGCCTTCCTGAACCAGGGCCGGTTGGGCGAGGCGCAGCTGCTCAAGCCGGAGACGGTCAAGCGCATGCACGGCGAGCTCACCCGCCCGCTGCCCGGCCTGCTCGGCATCGGCCTGGGCTTCTACGAGCAAAACATCAACGGCCACCGCGTGCTCGCACATGGCGGCGACACGGTGCTGTTCCACAGCGACCTGCTGCTGTTCGTCGACGATGGCATCGGGCTGTACGTGTCGGTGAACGCGCCTGGCGACGGCGCCGGACACGGTCAGGGGAAATGGCTGCGCGACCGCCTGTTCGAGAGCTTCGCCGACCGCTACCTGCCCGACACCCGCCCCGCCACCCGACCCGAGGTCGACGAGGCCACCGCCAAGGCGCACGCGCAACAGATGGCCGGCGCCTACCGCAACACGCGCCGGGAGGACTCGACCTGGCTGTCAGTCCTGGCCTTGCTCAGCCCGCTGAAGGTGCAGGCCCTGCCGGACGGGCGGCTCTCCATCGACCTGGCAGGCGCCCGCAGCACCTACCGCGAGGTGAAGCCCTACTTTTGGGAAGAAGAGCACGGCAAGCGCCGCCTGCAGGCGGTGGTGGAGAACGGCCGCGTGAAGCACTGGGGGCTGGAGCCGTTCGTGTTCGCCTTCATCTTCGAGCCCGTGCCCTTCATGGCCAGCCCCGCCGTGCTGCTGCTGCTGGGGGCTGCGGTCGCCACACTGGCGCTGACCGTGCTGCTGTGGCCCGTGGCCGCGGTGCTGCGGCGGCGCCACCAGGTGACCACGCCTCCACCCCGCACGGTGACGGCGGTGCGGGGGGCCAGCCTGCTGGCTCTCGTGGGCCTGGGCTTGTGGGGGTGGGTGGTGGCGCTGCTCGAATCCTTGGGCGACACCACCGTGCTGCTGCCGGTGGCGCAGGCCGTGCTCGGCCTGGGTGCCCTGGGGGGGCTGGTGCTGGCGGTGCTGCATGCCCGCGCCCTGTCGACAGCCGGTCGGCAGGCAGGCGGGCCACGGGCCGACTGGGCCGCCAAGGCCCTGGCCGGGGCCTGGCTGCTGGCGTTCGCGGTGCTGACTGTGGTGGGCGTGTACCACCACCTGATCGGCTTCAACCAGAACTTCTGAGCGCACCATGGCACGACCGATGCGCCTCTTCATCGCCGGGCTGGTGCACGAGACCAGCAGTTTCTCGCCGCTGCCCACGCATGTGGCCTCGTTTGCCGAGGGGGTGCTGGTGCGCCGCCGCGATGCCAGCGCGCTGCAACAGATTGCATCCCAGCCCAATCTGTTGGGTGTGATCGCGGCGGCCGCCCGGCAAGGCGACACGCTGCTGCACGGGCTCTACGCCGAGGCCCAGCCCTCAGGCCCGCTATCACGGGCCGACTACGAACTGCTGCGTGACGAGCTCCTGGCCGACCTCCAGGCTGCCCTCGATGCCGGCCCGCTGGACGCGGTGGCCCTGGTGCTGCACGGCGCGATGCTGGCCGACGGCTACCCCGACTGCGAGGGCGACCTGCTGCAGCGGGTGCGCGCCCTTGTCGGCCCGCAACGGCCGGTCGGCGCCTTGCTCGACCTGCACTGCAACCTGAGCCCGGCCATGGTCGACTCCGGCGCGGTGCTGATCGCCTGCAAGGAGTATCCGCACATCGACTACGCCGCCCGCGGCGAGGAACTGCACGCGCTGCTCGGGGCCATGGCGCGTGGCGAGCTGGCCCTGCAGACCCGCTGGCAACCCGTACCCCTGCTCGGCATCTTCGGTACGACGCAACCGCCCATGCGCGACTTCGTGCGCGAGGTGCAGACGGCCGAGCGGGCCGTGCCCGGTGTGCGCTCCGTGTCGGTGCTGCATGGCTTCCCGTGGTCGGACACGCCCTTCACGCGTGCCGCCGTGCTGGTGTTGGCCGAGGCGTCACCGGCCGCGGGTGATGCGGCCGAGCGCCTGGCTGCGGAGCTCGCGAAGCGCTTCTACGACCTGCGCCACACCGCCAGCGCGCGCCGCCTGCCCCTGGCCGCCGCACTGGACGAAGCCGAAGCCGCCATGTCAACCGCAACGGGCCGACCGGTGGTGCTGGCCGACACGGCCGACAACCCCGGCGGCGGTGCGGCCGGCGACAGCACTTTCGTGCTGCGCGAACTGCTGGCGCGCGGCTGGAGCGACGTGGCCCTGGGCATGTTCTGGGACCCGCAGGCGGTGGCCATCGCCAGCGCGGCAGGCCCCGGCGCACGGCTGCCCTTGCGCATCGGCGGCAAGGTGGGGCCGCGCTCCGGTGACCCGGTCGACCTCGACGTGGAGGTGCTCGCCTGCCGCACCGACGCCCGCCAGCGCAGCCTCACCCCTGGCGGCACTGACCCGCTCGGCGCAGCGGTGGCGGTGCGGGCCCAAGGCCTCAGCCTGGTGCTCAACAGCACGCGCCAGCAGGTGTTCTCGCCGGAGTGCTTCACCGAGTTCGGCATCGACCCGGCGGCGCAGCGCCTCGTGGTCGTCAAGTCGACACAGCACTTCCGCTCAGGGTTCGACGCCATGGCCGCAGCCGTGATCTACGCCGACACGCCCGGCAGCTTGGCCGCCGACCTGGGTGGCCTGCCCTACCGGCATCTGCCACGGCCCGTCTGGCCGCTGGATTGAGGCGCGCTGGCGCGCCGGCTCAAGCCGCGAACGCGACCGCCTCGGGCTCGCAGCGTGGCAAGCCCGCCCAGCGCTCGGCGCTCAGCTCGTAGAGCAGCGCCGCGGCGCTGCCGGGACCATCAGCCAGCGTGCCCTTCGGGCGCAGTCCCAGGCCTTCGAGCGTCTTGCGGGTCGGGATGTTGTTGGGCAGCACGGCTGCCACGACGGCCGTCTGGTGGTGCTTCTCGAAAGCCTCGCTGATCGCGAACTGCGACATCTCGCAGGCCAGGCCGCGGCCCCAGGCCTGAGGGGTGATGCGGTAGTAGAGGTACAGGCCTGCGTGGCCGGCCACGCTGCGGTGCATCAGGCCGCCGAAACCGATGAGGTGATCGGGCTGCTCGCGCTCGGCAATCGCCCAGTGGCCAAAGCCGTGGATTTGCCAGTGATCGACCCAGCTTTGAAGCTGCGCTTGAACGGCGCCGCGGCCGTGGGGCGTGGCCGCCGCGCAGAAGCGGTTGACGGCCGGGTCGGCATGCAGGCTGACCAGGGTGTCGAGATCGCTGTCCTTCGGGGGTCGCAGCACCAGGCGGCGGGTGACCATGGCGGCCGGCATGGCGGCGACGGGCTCGCTGAACTCGATGGGGACCATGAACGACGAAACTCGGTGGAAACCCTAGGAGATTAGCCGCGCGCTCGCCGCCCGAAAAGCCCGGAGCCACGGGTGTTGTCTCAAAACCGTCACAAAACCACGGGGGTCCGACAGGGCAGCCGACGAACGGTTGTTCGCTGCCCCCAAAAACCCGCCGCGCAGGCCCACAGAACTGGGTTTAAATACAGTCACTCAACGGGGACTCGCCATGCTGTCAAGTCTCACCCTGCGCGCCATCAGCGCTGCCCTCTTCCTCGCCGCCAGCAGCTGCCTGGCGACGCCTTCGGAGAACGCCATGCCCACACAGACCGTCACCGGTGCCTTCGAGGTGCGCCTCGCGCCCGAACCCGCGAGCGCTGCGGCCGAGGTGGCCGGCCTCGGCCGCATGTCGCTCGACAAGACCTTCCACGGCCCGCTGCAGGCCACCAGCCGCGGCGAGATGATCGCGTTCCGTAGCACCACGCCCGGCTCAGCCGGGTACGTCGCCATGGAAACCGTGGTCGGCAGCCTGGACGGCCGCTCAGGCAGCTTCGTGCTGCAGCACAGCTCCACCCTCACGCGCGGTGCGCCCAGCCAGTCCATCACCGTGGTACCGGACTCCGGCACCGGCGCGCTGGCGGGCCTCACCGGGCGCATGACCATCGAAATCGCGCCCGGCGGCGCCCACAGCTACCGCTTCGAGTACACGCTGCCCGCACCCTGAGGCTCAGGGCGCGGCGCCCTTCAGCCGATCAGCAGCGCGTTGACGCGCTTCACGTAGGCCGCCGGGTCTTCCAGGTGGCCCCCTTCGGCCAGCACGGCCTGGTCGAACAGCACCTGCGCCAGGTCGTCGAAGTGGCTGCTGCCGTCGAGCTTCTTGACCAGCGCGTGTTCGGCGTTGATCTCCAGCGTGGGTTTGCTCTCGGGCGCCTGCTGGCCGGCCTGCTTGAGCAGGCGCGCGAGGTGGCCGGAGACATCGCCCTCTTCCACCACGATGCAGGCCGGCGAGTCGACCAGGCGGGTCGTCACGCGCACGTCCTTGGCGCGGTCCTTCAGCGATTCCTTGAGCTTGTCGAGCAGGGGCTTGAGGCTCTCGGCCACTTCCTCGGCCTTCTTCTTCTCTTCCTCGTCCTGCAGCTTGCCCAGGTCAATGGCGCCCTTGGCCACCGACTGCAGCGGCTTGCCCTCGAACTCGTAGAGGTGGCTGAGCATCCACTCGTCCACGCGGTCCACCAGCAGCAGCACCTCGATGCCCTTCTTGCGGAAGATCTCGAGCTGCGGGCTGTGCTTGGCGGCGGCGAGTGAGTCCGCGGTGATGTAGTAGACGGCCTCCTGGCCTTCCTTCATGCGGCTCACATAGTCGGCCAGGCTCACGCCCTCGTCGGCATGGGTCGACGCGAAGCGGAACAGCTTGGCCAGGCGCTCCTGGTTGGCGTGGTCCTCGCCGATGCCCTCCTTCAGCACCTGGCCAAAGTCCTTCCAGAAGGCCGCGTACTTGGCGCGCTCGGCCTCGTCCTCGCTGTTGGCCAGGCTCTCCAGCATGCCCAACACGCGCTTGGTGGAGCCCTCGCGGATGGCGCGCACGTCGCGGCTTTCCTGCAGCAGCTCGCGCGACACGTTCAGCGGCAGGTCGGCCGAGTCGATCACACCCTTCACGAAGCGCAGGTACACGGGCATCAGCGCCTCGGCGTCATCCATGATGAAGACGCGCTTCACGTAGAGCTTCACGCCGCCGCGCTTGTCGCGGTTCCACAGGTCGAAGGGCGCCTTGGCGGGGATGTAGAGCAGCTGCGTGTATTCGCTGCGGCCCTCCACGCGGTTGTGCGTGTAGGCCAGCGGCGCCTCGGTGTCGTGGCTGATCTGCTTGTAGAACTCTTCGTACTGTTCCTGCGTGATCTCGCTCTTGCTGCGGCTCCACAGCGCCGAGGCCTTGTTGACCGGCTCCCACTCGTCGGTCACCACCTGCTTGGCGGCCTCGGCGTCCCAGGTCTCCTTCTTCATCAGGATGGGCAGGGAGATGTGGTCGCTGTACTTGCTGATGGTGCTCTTCACGCGCCAGGTCTTGAGGAACTCTTCCTCGCCTTCGCGCAGGTGCAGGATCACGTCGGTGCCGCGGCCGGCCTTGGTGATGGTCTCGATCTCGTACTCGCCCGTGCCTTCGCTGGTCCAGCGCACGCCCTGGTCGGCGGCCAGGCCGGCGCGGCGGGTCTCGACGGTGATCTTGTCGGCCACGATGAAGCCGGAGTAGAAGCCCACGCCGAACTGGCCGATGAGCTGGGCGTCCTTCTTCTGGTCGCCTTCGAGCTTGGCCATGAATTCGCGCGTGCCGCTCTTGGCGATGGTGCCCAGGTGGGCCGCGGCCTCCTCGGCGCTCATGCCGATGCCGTTGTCGCTGATGGTCAGCGTGCGGGCGGCTTCGTCAAAGCTCACCCGCACTTCCAGGTTGGGCGCGTCTTCCCACAGGGCCGCGTTGTCCAGCGCCTCGAAGCGCAGCTTGTCGCAGGCGTCGCTGGCGTTGGACACCAGCTCGCGCAGGAAGATCTCCTTGTTGGAGTACAGGCTGTGGGTGACGAGGTGCAGGATCTGCTTGACTTCGGCCTGGAAGGCGTGGGTTTGCTTGGTCATGGCAATGGACAATGAGTGATCTCTTGGGCGCTAGCGCCCGACGGGCGGCCAGCTTGGGGCCGCCCGTGCTTTTTCAAGGGCCATGCGGCCCCACCCTAACCATGGAAAACCCGAACAACTTCGGCCACGGCATCCATCGCCTGCCGCAGGTCTTCTCCGCTGCCGACTGCGAGGCCTTCATCCGCCAGGCCGAAAGCTTCGGCTTCGAGCCCGCCACGATCAACACGGTGAAAGGCGTCCGCCTGGCATCCGAGGTCCGCAACAACGACCGCGTCATCTTCGACAGCGCCGAACTGGCGCTGGCCGTATGGCGGCGCGTGGCGCTCCAACTGCCAGCGGTCTGGATGGCGCGTGGCCTGGCGGGGCTGAA
Organism: Roseateles puraquae; assembly: GCF_002205845.1. GTDB lineage: Bacteria > Pseudomonadota > Gammaproteobacteria > Burkholderiales > Burkholderiaceae_C > Pelomonas > Pelomonas puraquae. Next base: position 20,045 of record NZ_NISI01000020.1, read on the forward strand.
CGAGCGCTTTCGCTTCTACCGCTACAGCCAGCAGCAGAAGTTCGACTGGCATGTGGACGGCCCCTACGAACGCAGCAACGGCGAGCGCAGCCTGCTCACGCTGCTGATCTACCTGGGCGGCGACTACACCGGCGGCGAAACCACCTTCGACGTGGAAGGGCAGCTGATCGACGTACGCGGCCAGCAGGGCGACGTGGTGTTCTTCCCGCACCGGCTGCGGCATCGTGGCTCGATGGTGACTTCGGGCACCAAGTACATGCTGCGCAGCGACGTCATGTATTTCCCGCTGGTCGGCGCCGGTAGCAGCACCTTCCCGAGCCTGGATACGCTGCGCGCCGAGGCTCAGTAAGACACGGCCTGACGCGGCACGTCGATCTTGATGAGGGCCTTGGACAGCGCGCCTGCAGCGGCACGGGCGTAGTCCAGCGCCCAGGCGGCGTCCGCAAAACCGGCAGACCCGGCGCCGGCGGCCACCTGGATGAGCTTGTCGGCCAGCAGCACCTTGCCACTGCCGCGCAGGGGCTCGCACTCCAGCCGCACGAACTGCTCGTCCAGCCAGCGGCGGGCGGCTTCGAAGCTCAGCACTTCGGCGCCATCGAGCTGCAGCTCGATGGGGGCGCCGGTCTCGAAGATGACGGTGACGCGGGCTTGCATGCCTGCGATTGTGTCAGCGACGGGCCTTCACCGCCTCGCTCAGCACCTCCAGCACGGCCAGCGAGTCGTCCCAGCCCAGGCAGGCGTCGGTGATGCTCTTGCCGTATTGCAGCGCCGCCGGGTCGTCCTTGCCGGGGGTGAACTTCTGGGCGCCGTCGTTCAGATGGCTCTCCACCATCACGCCGAAGATGCGCTTGGAGCCCTCGCGCATCTGGCCTGCGATATCACGTGCCACGTCGAGCTGGCGCTGGTGCTGCTTGCTGCTATTGGCATGCGAGCAGTCCACCATCAGGCGCTCCGGCAGCTTGGCCTTGGCGAGGTCGGCGCAGGCCTCGGCCACGCTGGCCGCGTCGTAGTTCGGCGCCTTGCCGCCGCGCAGGATGACGTGGCAGTCGGCGTTGCCGCGGGTCTCGACGATGGCGACCTGGCCGTTCTTGTGCACCGACAGGAAGTGGTGGCCGCGGGCGGCGGCCTGGATGGCGTCGGTCGCGATCTTGATGTTGCCGTCGGTGCCGTTCTTGAAGCCGATGGGGGCGGACAGGCCCGAGGCCAGTTCGCGGTGCACCTGGCTTTCGGTCGTGCGCGCGCCGATGGCGCCCCAGGCGATCAGGTCGCCGATGTACTGCGGCGAGATCACGTCCAGGAACTCGCTGCCCGCCGGCATGCCCAGGCGGTTGATCTCCAGCAGCAACTGGCGGGCGATGCGCAGGCCTTCGTCGATGCGGTAGCTCTCGTCGAGGTAAGGGTCGTTGATCAGGCCCTTCCAGCCGACGGTGGTGCGCGGCTTCTCGAAGTACACGCGCATGACGATCTCCAGCGTGCCGGCGTACTTCTCGCGCTCGGCCTTCAGGCGGCGGGCGTACTCGATGGCGGCGGTCGGGTCGTGGATGGAGCAGGGGCCGATGACCACCAGCAGCCGGTCGTCCTCGCCGCTCATGATGCGGCGGATGCGCTGGCGCGTCTGGCTGATCAGCTGCTCCATCGGCGTGTTGCGGATGGGGAAGAAGCGGATCAGGTGCTCCGGCGGCGGCAGCGGCGTGATGTCGAGGATGCGCTCGTCATCGGTCGCGCTGGTCTTGTCGTCCTGCGAGTACCAGCGCTGGGCTTCGGGTTCGACCGTGGAGACTTTGGCATTCATCGGGGCACCTCTGGAAATGAAAAAACCGCCGGGCTTGGCGGCCTCGGCGGTTTTCGGGGAGTTCTGTGTTCAGCGCGCGCGCTCAGAGCTCTCCACCGCCGGGGCGGGGAAAGAACCAAAAGCGAAAGTACACAGCGCGGGACATGGCCTGAAATCTAGCACGCCCGCAGCGCCGAGCTTTCGGCAAGGGGCAAGCGCGGCTTGACGACCACAGGCTCACGGCTGCCCGGCCAGCCCGAGCAGGGCCTGGGCACGCCGCTGCTCGCCGGGCGAGAAATGGCCCGCCAACCAGCGCGACATGGCCTCGTCACGCTGCGGGCCCGACAGCTCAGGTGCCGCCCGCAGGCGCTGCAGCTCGCGCCGCGCCGCCGCCAGCCGCTGTTCCCAGTCGGCCCAGGCCGCCTCGACCTCGGCCACCCGCTGCACCGCCTGCGGGTGCTCCGGCACGGCGGGCGCCGCCTCTTGCGGGGCGGTCTGGCCCGACTCCAGCGCCAGCACCTGCCGCCACAGCAGTTGCTCCTCGTCGCCGAAGAAGGCGTCGGCCGCCGCCACGCCCAGCAGCTGTCGGCGCACCGACTGCCGCTCCTCCAGCGCCGGCCGCCAGCTGGACGGGTCCGCGGGTCGCACCGCGCGCTGCCAGCCATAGCGCTGCAGTTCGACATAGCGCTGCCACAGCGCCTGCAGTTCCAGGGCCGCGCCAGCTGGCAACTCGCGCCGGGCGCTGTCCAGCAACTGCGTGCTGATCATCTCCGCCGACCATTCGCCGATGGCGCTCAGCGCGTAGTCGAAGCGCCGCCGCAGCGCCCGGTCGACGACGAGATGCCCCTGCGCATCGGCCCGCCAAGCGCCATCGGCCTCGGTGTCGCGCAGGGACGCGGGCTGCGCCTGCGCCGCCGACGCTGGCGTTCCACGCGCGGCAGGCGTCGGGTCGACTTGAGCGACGTCAGCTCCTGACGCGGCGGGCGCCATGGCCGGGCCAACAGGCGCGGCAGCCGCCCCATCACCCGACCGCGCCGCGGGCTGCCAGCCCACGCAGCCAGCGGCGATGCCCAGCGCCGTGGCCACCGCAACGGCCAGCCCCGCGGCACGCTTCACAGCCCCTGGCCCTTGAGCCGATTGGCGTGGGCGCGGTAGACCGACACCGGATCGGACGAGAACAGGCCGCGCAGGCCGAACACATGGTTGATCTCGTCGATGTGGTTCCACGCATAGTTGTCGCGCAGCACCTGGCCCCAATGGTTGGAACAGCGCGACACCAGCCCGTCATTCGCCTCAAGGCCAAAGAACACGCTGCTGGCCACCAGGAAGCCGTCGCTCACATCCAGCAGGTTGGTGGCGACCGACGTGCCACCCATCGAGTAGTAGCGCACGCCGTTCACCACCGCCGGGCCACTGCCGCAACTGCTCGTGGGCGCGCCCTGCGGAAAGCGCCGGTTGAAGTCCGCCGCACCCGCGGTCGACAGCGACTTCAAGGAGGCCAGCGCGTTCTGCGGATTGCCGGCGCTGCCCGACAGCGTGGCGATGACGCTGGACAGCCCGTTGACCACGGCCGCCACCGCCCCTTGCGTGCCGGTGGTGCTGGTGATGCTGGCCACGGCATCGGCCACCTTGCTGCCCTGGTGAGGGGTGCCCATGGTCGTCACGCTGGCCACCAGCTCAGGCGCCACGGCTGCCACGTAGCGGATGGTGTTGCCGCCGTGGCTGTGGCCCACGAGATTGAATTTGGCATGGCCATAGCGAGCCTTGAGCGTTTGCAGCTCCTTGAGCAATTGCTCTCCGCGCACCTCGGTGCTGTTGCTCTGCGACACGCTCGCGGTGTAGACCACCGCGCCGCCCGCGCGCAACTCGGACGGCACGCCGTAGAAGTACTGCACCGGCCCGAGGGCGTCGAAGCCCAGCAGGCCGTGCACCAGCACGATGGGGTAGCGGGTCTGGGTGTAGGTGTCGGCCGAAGCGCCGAGGCTGGCGCAGCCGAGCGCCAGCACGGCCATGCAGCGGCGCACCAGCGCGCGCCAGTTGTGGAACGAAATCATTGCCTGTCTCCGTTGATGTTGTGGGGAAACAGGACGCGCACCGCGGTGGCACTGCAAGACCGGGGTTCACGTCCCCTGGCCCAGCCGACTGCACTGGATCAGCGAGCGCGAGTGTGCAGAGCCCGGCACCGCCGGCGCCTTGGCGTTAGCCCGAACCCCTTTTCGGGGGACAGACAGGACGCGGTTTCAGCGCGATGCGCCGGATGCCGGGCTGCTCGCCACGCCGTCACCGGCCGTTGGCGGGATCGCGCCCGGCTTGGCGCCGCCGGAGGCCTGGTCACCGCCGGTCAGGGCGCCGATGGCGGGCGGCGCGTCGGGATGGTCAGACGCGCCCTTGAGGTCGGTGCTCGGCGTCAACTTGGGCTCGGGCACGTCGGTAGGGCCGGGGGTTGGCGGCGCCTCGGGGCGGTGGCAGCCCGGCAGCACCGTGGCCGCCGCTGCAAGCGCCAGCGCGGCCGGGCCGAGTCGCGACGCGAAGAAGGAGAAATAGGGCATGACAGGCTCCAGCGGGGGCGGGCCACGCCAGTCGCGCAGCCCATAAACCCACTCTAGAAATGGAGCCTGCGCCCCGCCGTCATCCGCGGCCGATGCGGGCGTAGGAGACAACCCCGCCCGCTCAGCCTCGCCTGCTCAGGCAGTGCCACCCACGGTCAGCCCATCGATGCGCAGCGTCGGCTGGCCCACGCCCACGGGCACGCTCTGGCCTTCCTTGCCGCAGACGCCCACGCCGGTGTCCAGCGCCATGTCGTTGCCGATCATGCTGACGCGCGTCAGCGCGTCCGGGCCGTTGCCGATGATGGTGGCACCCTTGACCGGGTACTGGATCTTGCCGTTTTCCACCCAGTAGGCCTCGCTCGCGGAGAACACGAACTTGCCGCTGGTGATGTCGACCTGGCCGCCGCCGAAGTTGGTGGCATACAGGCCCTTCTTGATGGAGGCCACGATCTCCTGCGGGTCGTCCTGGCCGCCGAGCATGTAGGTGTTGGTCATGCGCGGCATCGGCACATGGGCGTAGCTCTCGCGGCGGCCGTTGCCGGTGGGGGCGACCTTCATCAGGCGGGCGTTCATCGCGTCCTGGATATAGCCCTTCAGGATGCCGTCCTCGATCAGCACATTGCGCTGGCTGGCCACACCCTCGTCATCGACGTTGAGGGAGCCGCGGCGGTCAGGCAGGGTGCCGTCGTCGAGCACGGTCACGCCCTTGGCAGCCACGCGCTGGCCGATACGGCCGGAGAAGGCGCTGGACCCCTTGCGGTTGAAGTCGCCTTCCAGGCCATGGCCCACCGCCTCGTGCAGCAGCACGCCGGGCCAGCCCGGGCCGACGACGACCGTCATCTCGCCGGCAGGCGCAGGGCGGCTCTCCAGGTTGGTGAGGGCCGCATGCACGGCCTGCTCGACGTAGCTGGCGATCATCTCGTCAGTGAAATAGGCCAGGCCGAAGCGGCCGCCGCCGCCGCCGTTGCCCATCTCACGCCGGCCGTTGCTCTCGGCGATCACGGTGATAGACAGGCGCACCAGCGGCCGAACGTCAGCCGCCAGCGTGCCGTCGGCGCGGGCAATCAGCACCACCTCGTGCTCGGCAGCCAGGCCAGCCATCACTTGCACGATGCGTGGGTCCTTGGCGCGGGCCATCTTCTCGGCGCGCTCCAGCAACGCCACCTTGGCGGCGCTGTCCAGGCTGGCGATCGGGTCGGCCACGCCATAGAGCTCGCGGCTGCCGGCCACGCGCCCCTGGGCGGGCACCTTCACGCGGCGGCTCTGGCCGGCAGCGGCAATGGTGCGCACGGTGCGGGCCGCATCCAGCAGCGACGCCAGGGAGATGTCGTCAGAGTAGGCGAAGGCCGTCTTCTCGCCGGCCACGGCGCGCACGCCCACCCCTTGGTCGATGCTGAAGGAGCCGCTCTTCACGATGCCCTCCTCCAGGCTCCAGCCCTCGGCGCGGGTGGTCTGGAAGTACAGGTCGGCATCATCGACGCGGTGCTCGGTGATGACGCGCAGCGCCTGCGAGAGCGACGCCTCAGTCAGGCCGAAGGGCTCCAGCAGTTGCGAGCGGGCGGTGGCCAACCGGGCCAGGGTGGGTTCGACAGCGATCATGGCCCGATTCTAGGAAGCTGGCTGTCAGCCCTTGCAAGACATGGACATGCTTCTTTACCACCCGCCTGTCGTCGCCCGCCGCCAGGGCTTCGTTGTGGAGGGGCCTTGCAACCCCAACTCACCAAGGAGCACCCCATGAAGACAAGCCACAAGACCCTGATCGCCCTGCTGACCCTGGCCGGCGCCAGCGCCTTCGCCCAGACGCCTGCCCCCACGCCCGGCACCAACACGCCGCGCATCGACAAGCGCGAGGCCAATCAGCAGGCCCGCATCGCCCAGGGCGCAGCCAGCGGCAGCCTGACCCCGCAGGAGACCCAGCGCCTGGAGAAGGAGCAGGCCCACATCGACAAGGCCGAGGCCAAGGCCAAGTCCGACGGCACCGTGACCGCCAAGGAGCGCCGCCGCCTGACCGCCATGCAGGATGGCGCCAGCCGCGACATCCACCGCAAGAAGCACAACGCCCGCAGCGCGAGCGCGCCGGGCTGAAGCACGGGCCGCTGACCGCCTGAAACGCGCCCTTACAAAACGGGCGCGTGCCGGCCCCTGCTAGGGATGTCGCCCCCCGAAGGGCGCGTCCACGATGCGGTGCATCCGAGTCCACCGGAGCACCGCATGAAGTGTTTCTACGCTGCTGCACTGGCCCTTGTGGCCGCAGGCCCTGCGGTCGCCGCCACCCTGGTGGCCGACGGCTTGAACCAGCCCGTCTTCCTGACGGCCCCGGCGGGCGACTCCCGACTCTTTGTCGTCGAAAAGGGTGGGCGCATCCAGGTGCTCGCCAACGGCAGCAAGACCCAATGGCTGGACCTCTCCGGCCAAGTCGACACGGCCGGCGAGCGCGGGCTGCTTGGCCTGGCCTTCGATCCGGGCTTTGCGAGCAACCGGCGCTTCTACGTCGACTACATCGACAAGACCACGCTCAACACGGTGGTCGCCAGCTACACCGTCAAGCCGGACGGCCAGGTCGACCTCGCCAGCGCACGCACCATCATCACCGTGCCCCAGCCCGGCTTCAGCAACCACAAGGCAGGCTGGATCGGCTTCAGCGCGGCAGACCCCGGCCAGCTCTACATCGCCACGGGCGACGGGGGCAGTGGCAACGACCCGCTGAACAATGCGCAGAACCTGACCAGCAACCTGGGCAAGCTGCTGCGCATCACGCCGCAGGCGGGTGGCGGTTACACCGTGCCGGCCAACAACCCCTTTGTGGGCGCCCCCGGCAACGACGAGATCTGGGCCTACGGCCTGCGCAACCCCTACCGCAACAGCTTCGACCGGCTGACAGGCGACCTGTGGATCGGCGACGTGGGCCAGAGTGCACGTGAAGAGGTCAACTTCGCATCGGCCGCTGCGGGCCTGGGGCGCGGCGCCAACTACGGATGGCGGGTGCGCGAAGGCAGCATCGCCACACCGGGCATCAACGACCCCACACCGCCCAACCTGACCAACCCGGTGTACGACTACGACCGCAGCCAGGGCGGCTCCATCATTGGTGGCTATGTCTATCGCGGTGGCGCCGATGCCGGCCTGCAGGGCCGCTACGTGTTCGGCGACTTCGTGTCCGGTCGCATCTGGGCGCTGCAAGGCGGCACCGCGACGGCGTTGGCCAGCCCCTTCAGCGGCTTTCAGCTGACCAGCTTCGGCGAGGGCGGAGACGGCGCTCTGTATGCCGTGGGCTTCAACAGCAGCAATGGCTGGGTTTACCAACTGGCCGCCGCCGTCCCCGAACCCACCCCGGCGCTGCTGCTCGGCATGGGACTGCTCGCCCTCAGTCTTCGGCGCTGGCACCGTTCTTGATCGCCAGGCCGGCCTCGTAAAGCCGGTTGCGCGGGGCTCCGCTGATCTGCGCCGCGAGAGCCACGGCCTGCTTCAGCGGCAGCTCGGCCATCAGCAACTGCAACACCCGCAGCGCCTCGGCCGGCAGGGCGTCTTCGGCCGTGGCCTGCAGCGCCTGGGCGTGCAGCACCAACACAAACTCGCCGCGTTGCCGCTGGGCATCGGCCGCCAGCCACGCGGGCAGAGCAGCGGCCTCAGCGGTGTGCACTTGCTCGAATTGCTTGGTCAGCTCACGGCAGACGGTGACGCGCCGCTCGGGCGCCAGCTCGGCCAGCAGGCCGAACAGCTCGACGATGCGATGCGGCGCCTCGAACAGCAGCTGGCTCTGCCCTTGCACCGCCAGCACCGCCTGCAGCGCCGTGCGGCGCTCGCCCGCCTTGGTCGGCAGGAAGCCGACGAAGGCAAAACCCTGCGCCTGGGTATCGCCCGCCACGCTGAGTGCGGCCGCCGCGCTGCTGGGGCCGGGCAGCGGCAGCACGCGGTAGCCCGCGGCCACGGCTTCGCGCACCAGCACCGCGCCGGGGTCGGAGATCGCGGGCGTGCCGGCATCGGACGCATACGCCACCCGCTCCCCGGCCGCCAGGCGCGCCAGCACGGCGGCGCTGGCCTCGCGCTCGTTGTGCTGGTGCAGGGCCAAGAGCGGTTTGTGCAGGCCAAGGTGGCGCAGCAGCGCGCCGCCCTGGCGGGTGTCTTCGCAGGCAAGGGCATCGACCAGCCCCAGGCAGTGGATGGCGCGCAGGCTCAGGTCAGCCAGATTGCCGATGGGGGTGGCCACGAGATACAGCGTGGCCGCCGGATACTGCTGGCCGCCTGCGGCAGCGGCCGCGGCCTGGCGCAGCAGGGATTGGTCGGAGATGGCGATGTTCAACGGAGGCTCTCGGTCAAGGCCGGACACCAAGACACTTGGCGACACGGCAGAGGACGCCGCCCTGGCGCACCTGCAGCGCGCCGGCCTGCGCCTGCTGGAGCGGAATTATCGAGTCGCCGCCGGCCCGAGCCGGCGCGCCGGCGAGGTCGACCTGATCCTGCGCGACCGCGACGGCACGCTGGTGTTCGTGGAAGTGCGCGCCCGGGCCGACCGCTCTCACGGCGGCGCAGCGGCCAGCGTGACACCTCACAAGCAGCAGCGCCTCGCGTATGCGGCGCAGCATTACCTGATGCGCCACGCCAGCCCGCCGCCCTGCCGCTTCGACGTCGTGGCCATCGACGGCGGGGCGCTCACCTGGCTGCAAGGAGCCTTCGACCTGAGCTGACTATGATTCGTGCCGCATGACCGAACAACGAATCCAGCAGCAGTTCTTCGAAAGCGCCGACCTGCTCTACCAGGCGGCTGAGCAACTGGCCCGCCCCCTGGCCATGGCCGGGCAGATGGTGGTGGAAGCCATCACCGGCGGCAACCGCATCCTGTGTGCCGGCCAGGGCCTGGCCAGCATGGAAGCCGACTACCTGGCCGCCCGCCTGGCCGGCCGCTTCGAGCAGGAGCGCCCGGGCCTGGCTGCCTGGAGCCTGGCCGCGCAGGCGCGCGATGCCGCCGGGCTGGACCTGGCCCGGCTGCTGCAGGCCCACGGCCACCCGGGCGACGTGCTCATCATGATCGAACCCCTGCGCGAGCAGCGCGATGCCTGGTCCGGTGCGCTGGCCGTGGCGCATTCGCAAGAGATGAGTGTCATTGCGCTCACCGGCGGCAGCACCGACGAATGGCGCGGCCTGCTGCAGGACACCGACATCCAGATCCGCGTCAGCCACGCCCGCGAGCCGCGCGTTATCGAAGCGCAGCGGGTGCTGCTGCACGCCCTTGTCGACGCCGTCGACGTCCAGCTGCTCGGCAGCGACGAATGACCTGATTGGAACCCTCACGATGAAGAAGTTCTCCCTGACCCTGGCCGCGGCCGTCCTCGCCAGCACGTTGGCCACCGGCTGCGCGCCGCTGCTGATCGGCGGCGCCATGGTGGGCGGCGTGACCGTGGCCACCGACCGCCGCACCTCCGGCACACAGCTCGAGGACGAGACGATCGAGATCAAGGCCGGCGCCCGCATCCGCGAGCAGTTGGGCGACCGCGTGCACATCAACGTGAACAGCTACAACCGCGTCGTGCTGATCACCGGCGAGGCCCGCAACGAGGAAGACAAGGCCACCGTCGAGCGCCTGGTGGCCGGCGTGGAGAACGTCACCAACGTGATGAACGAGGTTGGCGTGACGATGCTGAGCTCGCTGAGCAGCCGCTCCAACGACGTGGTCATCCAGGGCAAGGTCAAGGCCCAGCTGATCGACGCGCGCGACCTGCTGAGCAATGCCTTCTACGTGGTGGTGGAGCGCGGCGAGGTCTTCATCATGGGCCGCGTGACCGAGCGCGAAGCCAACCGCGCGACCGACATTGCGCGCCAGGTGGGCGGCGTGAAGAAGGTGGTGCGCGCCTTCGAGATCATTTCCGAAGAAGAACTCGCCCGGATCACGCCGAAGAAGCAATAAGCCCCTCGCCCAGCCCTGCGGTCTGGTCGGTCCCCCGAGGGGACGCCGATGCTCGCGGGCGATCGCCCGCTCGCACATCGGCACCATCCGGCCTTGGGGCGGCCCGGCGGCCGGCTGGTTTCTAACTCAAAGCCGCTTGATCAGCGACGAGGTGTCCCAGCGGTTGCCGCCCAAGGCCTGCACATCGGCATAGAACTGGTCGACGAGCGCCGTCAGCGGCAGGCGTGAGCCATTGCGCCGGGCCTCGTCCAGCACGAGGCCGAGGTCCTTGCGCATCCAGTCGACCGCGAAGCCGAAGTCGAACTTATCGTCGACCATGGTCTTGCCGCGGTTGTCCATCTGCCAGCTCTGGGCCGCGCCCTTGCCGATGACGTCCAGCACCTGGTGCATGTCCAGACCCGCGTTCTGGCCGAAGCGCACCGCCTCGGACAGCCCCTGCACGACGCCCGCGATGCAGATCTGGTTGACCATCTTGGCCAGCTGACCCGAGCCGGGCCCACCCAGCAGCGTCACCGCCTTGGCGAAGGCCAGGGCCAGCGGCTTCATCGCGTCAAACGGCGCAGCCTCGCCGCCGCACATCACGGTCAGCGCACCATTGACGGCACCGGCTTGCCCGCCCGAGACGGGCGCATCGACAAACGCGATGCCGCGCTCTGCGCCGACCGCATGCAGCTCACGGGCCACCGCCGCAGAGGCCGTGGTGTGATCGACGAACACCGCGCCGCGCGCCATGCCGGCGAAGGCGCCCTGCTCACCCAGCACGACCGAACGCAGGTCGTCATCATTGCCCACGCAGCAGAACACGAAGTCCGCGCCCTTCACCGCCTCGGCCGGTGTAGCCGCGAAGGCGCCGCCGTATTCCTTCGCCCAGGCCTCGGCTTTGGCGGTGGTGCGGTTGTAGACGGTGACCTGATGGCCGGCGCGGGCCAGGTGCCCGGCCATGGGATGGCCCATGACGCCCAGGCCCAGGAAGGCGACGCGGCGAGGCGGAACGGATTCGTACGTGCGATGGCTCATGTGCTGCTATGTCGTGGTTGCCCGCGTTGCCAGCTGCCCCGCAGCCGCCGCGGAACCGGCTGTGGCACGGCGCAGCCGGTACGGGGTGGTCAAAGAATCGTAAGGTGTTCGGTGCCCGTCGCGAGGTCGCCGCTGCGGGCGCGCTCGCTGTTGAGCTTGATCTGCAGGCGCAGGTCGTTCACGGAGTCGGCGTTGCGCAGTGCGTCTTCGTAGGTCACCTTGCCGGCCTCGTAGAGATCGAACAGGGCCTGGTCGAAGGTCTGCATGCCCTGCTCGCGGGAGCGCTTCATCAGCTCCTTGATCTCGCTGATCTCGCCCTTGAAGATCAGGTCCGACACCAGCGGCGTGTTCAGCATGATCTCGACCGCGGCCACACGACCCTTGCCCTCGCGGCGTGGCAGCAGGCGCTGGCTGATGAGGGCGCGCAGGTTCAGCGACAGGTCCATCAGCAGCTGCTGGCGACGGTCTTCGGGGAAGAAGTTGATGATGCGGTCCAGCGCCTGGTTGGCGCTGTTGGCGTGCAGCGTGGCCATGCACAGGTGGCCGGTCTCGGCGAAGGCCACGGCGTGCTCCATGGTCTCGCGGTCACGCAGTTCGCCCATCAGGATGACGTCGGGCGCCTGGCGCAGGGAGTTCTTCAGCGCGGCTTCCCAGCTGTCGGTGTCCAGGCCCAGTTCACGCTGGGTGACGATGCAGTTCTTGTGCGGGTGCACGAACTCGATCGGGTCCTCGATGGTCACGATGTGGCCGTAGGTCGTCTCGTTGCGCTCGTCGATCATCGCGGCAAGCGACGTGCTCTTGCCCGAGCCGGTCGCGCCGACCACGATCACGAGGCCGCGCTTGTTCTGCACCACCTCGCGCAGCACCGGCGGCAGGTCCAGCGAGGCAATCGTGGGCAGTGTGGACGGGATGGTCCGCAGCACCATGCCGACCTGGCCCTGCTGGATGAAGGCATTCACCCGGAAGCGCCCGATGCCATGCGGCGAGATCGCGAAGTTGCACTCCTTGGTGCGCTCGAACTCCGCGGCCTGCTTGTCGTTCATGATGGCCCGCGCCAACTGCAGCGTGTGCTGGCCGGTGAGCGGCTGCGGCGACACCTTGGTCATCTTGCCGTCCACCTTGATCGCGGGCGGAAACTCCGCGGTCAGGAACAGGTCCGACCCCTTGCGCGACAGCATCAGCCGCAGCAGGTCGTTGATGAACTTCGAGGCTTGATCTCTTTCCATACCCTGGATCCTTTCGTCCCGCAGGCGGGCTGTTCGGGCCGAGCGCCGGGCCGCTCCCAAGCCGGCCCGCCTTGCAAATCGCTGCAGGCCACGGCCGGCAGTGATTTGCACCCCCACGGGGGGTGGTCCGGCGTACGCGCCGGACCGGGGGCACCGTGCTAGCCGGGGAAGTTCTCGGGGAACTTCGCCTTGGAGCGCGCCTCGGCCGGCGAGATGATGTTGCGCCGCACGAGGTCGGTGAGGTTCTGGTCCAGCGTCTGCATGCCCTGGCTGTTGCCGGTCTGGATGGCCGAGTACATCTGCGCCACCTTGTTCTCGCGGATCAGGTTGCGGATGGCCGAGGTGCCCAGCATGATCTCGTGCGCGGCCACGCGACCGCTGCCGTCCTTGAGCTTGCACAGGCTCTGCGAAATCACGGCCACGAGCGACTCCGACACCATCGCCCGCACCATTTCCTTTTCGGCCGCGGGGAACACGTCGACGATCCGGTCCACCGTCTTGGCGGCCGACGAGGTGTGCAGCGTGCCGAACACCAGGTGACCCGTCTCGGCGGCGGTCAGCGCCAGGCGGATGGTTTCCAGGTCACGCATTTCACCGACCAGCACCGCGTCCGGGTCTTCCCGCAGCGCGGAGCGCAGCGCGTTGCTGAACGAATGGGTATGCGGGCCGACTTCCCGCTGGTTGATCAGGCTCTTCTTGCTCTCGTGAACGAATTCGATCGGGTCCTCGATGGTGAGGATGTGGCCGTATTCGTTCTCGTTGAGGTGGTTGATCATGGCCGCCAGCGTCGTGCTCTTGCCCGAGCCCGTCGGGCCCGTCACCAGCACCATGCCGCGCGGCTTGAGCGCCAGGTCGGCAAAGACCTTGGGCGCGCTGAGCTGCTCCAGGCTGAGGATCTTGCTCGGAATCGTCCGGAACACGGCGCCCGCGCCGCGGTTCTGGTTGAAGGCATTGACCCGGAAGCGCGCCAGGCCCTGGATCTCGAAGGAGAAGTCGACTTCCAGTGTCTCCTCGTACACCTTGCGCTGGGAGTCGTTCATGATGTCGTAGACCATGTCGTGCACCGCACGGTGGTCCAGGGCCTCGACATTGATGCGGCGCACATCGCCGTGCACCCGGATCATCGGCGGCAGCCCGGCCGAGAGGTGCAGGTCGGAGGCCTTGTTCTTGACCGAGAATGCCAGCAGCTGAGTGATGTCCATGGTGTACGTATAAGAGAGCTCGGCTGATTATGGCGATCTACGAAGCTCTGCAAGCCACCAAAAACCGCATCACTGCGGCATGCGTCTCAGCTGGCCGTCCCGCCGATGCGGTACAGCTGCTGACCGTCAGCAAGACCTTCCCCGCCGCGGCGGTGCGGGAAGCCCATGCCGCCGGGGCCCGGGCCTTCGGCGAGAACTACGTGCAGGAAGGCCTGGCCAAGATCGGCGAACTGATCGATCTGCGCCCCCAGCTCGAGTGGCACCTGATCGGGCCGCTGCAAAGCAACAAGACCCGCCCGGTGGCCGAGCAGTTCGACTGGGTGCACACCGTGGACCGCCTCAAGGTGGCCCAGCGCCTGTCCGAGCAGCGGCCCGCGGACCTGCCGCCGTTGAACATCTGCTTGCAAATCAACATCAGCGGCGAGGCCAGCAAGAGCGGCCTGCTGCCGGCCGAGGTGCCGGCACTCGCGGCCCAGGTCGCCGCCCTGCCCCGGCTGCGGCTGCGCGGGCTGATGGCCATTCCCGAGCCGGGCCCCGGCGCGCTGGCCCAGCACCAGGCCATGGGCGCGTTGTTCGCGCAGCTCCAGGCGAGCGGCCTGCCGCTGGACACGCTGTCCCTGGGCATGAGCGCCGACCTGGAAGCCGCCATCGCCGCCGGCTCCACGATGGTGAGGGTGGGCAGCGCCATCTTCGGCGCCCGCGCATGAAGGCCCGCCTCCGGCTCCTCGCCCTGTCGCTCGCCCTCGGCAGCGCCACGGCCCAGCCCGTGCCCGACACCCTCGCCCAGCGCGCGATGGCCTGCACCGGCTGCCACGGCAAGCAGGGTCGCGCCGCCCCCGATGGCTATTACCCGCGCCTGGCCGGCAAGCCCGCCGGCTATCTGTACAACCAGCTGCTCAATTTCCGCGATGGCCGGCGCGACTACGGCCTGATGAGTGAACTCATCTCGCCGCTGTCCGATGCCTACCTGAAGGAGCTGGCTGGCCACTTCGCCGCGCTCGACCTGCCCTACCCGCCGCCCCAGCGCGCCACGCTGCCAGCTGCAGCGCTGGCGCAGGCCGAGCAGCTCGTGCGCCAGGGCGACACGACCCGCAAGCTGCCGGCCTGCGTGGCCTGCCACGGCGATCGGCTGACCGGCACCCAGCCCGCCGTGCCCGGGCTGCTCGGCCTGTCGCGGGACTACCTCAACGGCCAGCTGGGTGCATGGCGCAGCGGCCAGCGCCGCGCCCAGTCGCCCGACTGCATGGCGCAGATCGCTCGCTTGCTGACCGACGCCGAGATCAACACCATCACCCAGTTCCTGGCCAGCCGGCCCATGCCTGCGGACCCGCACCCCGCGGCGGCCCTGCCGGCGCCCGCGCCGCTCGCCTGCGGAGGCGTGGCGCCATGAAGCGCATGCTGGTTGGCCTGGCGCTGCTGGTCGCGGGCGCGGTAGCCGCGGCTTTTGCCTTGCTGAGCTGGCAGCGCCACCTGTCTGACGACACGCCACCGTCCCGCACGACGCCCGACTTGAAGCGCGGCGCCTACTTGGCGGCCGTGGGCAATTGCGCCGGCTGCCACACCGCCCGGGGCGGCCAGCTGCTGGCCGGTGGCCGCGCGATCCCGACACCCTTCGGCACGGTGTTCTCCTCCAACCTGACGCCGCATGCGTCGGGCCTGGCCGGCTGGACGGCCGATGACTTCTGGGGCGCCCTGCACTTCGGGCGCAGCCGCGACGGGCGACTGCTGGTGCCGGCCCATCCGGTCACCAACACGACCCTGGTCACGCGTGAGGACGCCGACGCCCTGCACGCCTGGCTCCAGGCGCAGCCGCCGGTGGACGCGCCGCGTCGCGCGCACGAGCTGCGCTGGCCCTACGGCAGCCAGCTCGCGCTGGCCGGCTGGCGGGCACTCAATTTCAGGCCGGGGGTGTATCGGCCCGATGCGGCGCAGGACAGCACCTGGAACCGCGGCGCCTACCTGACCCAGGGCCTGGCCCACTGCAGCGCCTGCCATGCGGCCCGCGACGCCCTGGGCGGCGACCGGGGCCCGGCGGATTTCCGCGGCGGCCTGCTGGCGGGCCTGGGCTGGGTGGCGCCGTCGCTGCATGACCCACTCGAAGCCGGCGTGCAGCACTGGACCGACGAGACGCTTCGGCGCTGGCTGCGCGATGGCCACGCCGAAGGCCACACGGCGCAAGGCCCGATGGCCGAGGTGGTGTTGGGTAGCACCACGGCACTCGACGACACCGACCTGGCCGCCATGAGCCGCTACCTGCGCAGCCTGCCCCAACAAGCGGCAGAGCGCGCCAAACCCGTGCGCGCCGACGCGAGCCGGCGCGAACGTGGTGCATCGCTCTACCGCGACCATTGCGCGGCATGCCACGGCGCCCAAGGCGAAGGCCGCCGCGACGACAGCGGCGCGATCGCCTACCCCGCACTCGCCGGCAGCCGACTGGTGACGCAGGCCAGCGCCGCCAACCTGGTGCGCCTCATCGAGCGTGGCGGCTTCGGTCCCGCCACACCGGGGCATCCGCGGCCCTACGGCATGCCGCCTTTTGCCGGCCTGCTCGGGCCGGAAGACCTTGCCGCACTCGCCAGCCATCTGCGCGAATCCTTCGGCCACCACGCGGGCGAAGTCGATGCCGTCGAGGTTCTGCGGCTGCGTGCGGCGGCCACGCAACGCTGAACGCGACTGCCGGCCGCCAAGGCCACGTGAACGTTTTCACGCAAGGGCTCGCAGCGCCGAATCAAATCGTCACAGGTCGCGACACACTGCGCGCAGGCCGCCGGGTACGGCCGCAAGAAACATAGCCGCGAGGCATACATTCCCGTTGGATTCAAAGGCGGCTTCGCGCTGCCCATACCCGAGATCACCGGACAAGGACCTGAACCGAATGAACCTCCTGACCCAACTGCGCATTGGCCCTCGCCTTGCCGTCAGCTTTGGCCTGCTGCTCGTGCTGCTGGTGCTGATCGGCGTGTACGGCGTCACCAACGCCCGGCAACTCGCCACGGATCTGGACCGCACGGCCAATTCCAGCCTCGTGAAGATCGGGGCCGCGAACGCTCTGGAGAGCCAGGTCAACATCATTTCGCGCGCCGTGCGCGACCTGCTGCTGCTGGACACCGCCGGCGCCATCAAGAAGCAGAAGGCCGCCATCACCGGCGCGCTCGAAGAAGCCGAAAAGCAGCTGACGGGCCTGGAAGCCGCCGTGGCCGATGACCAGGAGAAGGCCGCCGTGTCCGAGGTGCGCGAGCGCAAGGCCAAGTTCCTGACCGCACTCGAGAAGTTCCAGAAGATCCAGACCGACGGCAGCCCCGACGAAGCCCGCGAAAGCCTGATCACCGACCTGCGCCCCGCGCAGACCGCGCTGCAGGAAGGGCTGAAGAAGCTGGTGGACATGCAGTTCGACAACGGCAAGGCCCTGGCCACCGCCGGCAATGACCGCGCCAAGTCGTCGGTCATGCTGACCGTGATCGCGATGGCCGCAGCCGTCGCGCTGGGCATCTTCGCCTTCATCGTGATCTCGCGCTCGATCGTCATGCCGGCCCGCAAGGCCCAGTCGGCCGCCGAGGCGATCGCCGCCGGCGACCTGACGCAGGACATCCACGTCGAAGGCCGCGATGAACTGAGCCAGATGCTGCAGGCCATGAAGGACATGCAGATCGCGCTGTCGGGCGTGGTGCGCGATGTGTCGACCGCCGCAAGTCAGGTGGCCGAGAACTCCGGCTCGATTGCCGACAGCAACGCCAACCTCGCCGACCGCACCACCCGCTCGGCCGCCAGCCTGCAGAACACCGCGGCCTCCGTGGAGCAGATCGCCTCGACGCTCAAGGGCGCCAGCGACCTGACCCGCCGCGCGGCCAACATCGCCGTGACGGCCCGCCAGTCGGCCAGCAACGGCGGCGCCGTGGTCTCCAAGGTCGTCGAGACCATGGAAGAGATCAGCGCCAGCTCCAAGAAGATCGGCGACATCATCGGCGTCATCGACGGCATCGCCTTCCAGACCAACATCCTGGCCCTGAACGCCGCGGTGGAAGCCGCCCGCGCCGGCGAGCACGGCCGCGGCTTCGCCGTGGTGGCCGCCGAGGTGCGCGCGCTGGCCCAACGCTCGGCCGGTGCCGCCAAGGAGATCAAGGTGCTCATCCAGGAATCGACCGTCAAGGTCGAGAACGGCACCACGCTGGTCAACAACGCCGGCGTCACCATCCGCAGCGTCGTGGACGAAGTCAACAACATGGGCCAGCTGATCGAGGAGATCTCGCACTCGGCGCAGGAGCAGGCCGCAGGCGTGGGCGTGGTCAATGGCGCCATGAACGAGCTCGACAAGGCCACGCAGCAGAACACCAGCCTGGTCGGCGAACTCAGCCGCTCGGCCGATGCGCTGCGCGACAGCTCCACCCGCCTGATCGAAGCGGTCGGATTCTTCCGCGCCGCCTGAGCCTCCTATTCCCACTCTCCGAGGGTCGTCATGTCATTTCTTCGCTCTGCCACCGTCCTTGCCGCCAGCCTGATGCTGGCCCTGGCCGCCCAGGCCACGCCCAAGATCGTCAAGAAGGTGCCGCCCGAGTTCCCGGCCGAAGCCTCCAAGAAGGGCATCACGACCGGCGTGGTCAAGGCCAAGCTGGTCATTGACGCCGACGGCAAGGTCAGCGACGTCGAAATCCTGGAAGCCGAGCCCAAGCGCGTGTTCGACCGCGCCGTGAAGGCCGCGCTGATGGAGTGGAAGTTCGAAGCGGGCGAGAAGGGCACGCACGAAGTGAAGCTCGTCTTCAAGAACGAAGACTGAGCGGCCCAGCGGCTCCAGCGGTGCGAATCAGCGCCGGCTGAGGGCGGGCACTTCGGCGGCGCGAGCCGCCGGCTTGAACCAATGCATGCCACCTGCCACGAGCAGCATGGCCAACGCGGCGCCACCGGCCATCAGGCCCAGGCGCCGTTTCTTTTGGCTCTGGCGCACACGCGCAGCACCAACGCCAGCGGCCTGGCGCAGCGCGGCATTGGCCTTGGTGCGCTGCAGGCGACGCAGGTTCACGGCCTGCTTGCGGCCGTCACGGCCGGTCACAATTTCAAAGCTGAGCGGCTCGTCCAGGCGTGCGCCTTCCCCATCCGTCGGGAAGGCCGCCAGCGCCACGAACACCTCCTCACCGCCACCGGCCGGGCTGATCGCCCCGTAGCCGGTGTCGTGATTCCAGGCACTCAGCACTCCTTCGAATCTCATTTCGACCTCGACAACAACACGGCCATGGTGAGGCACCGGTGGGCCGCGGTCGCAACCGGATGTAAGCCGAAGACAATCCGGCCTCCGCATTTCTGATACCGACAGCGCATGCCCATCAATTGGTTCCCTGGTCACATGAATGCCACCCGCCAGGCGATCAAGGATCGCGTGAAGGCCGGGCTGGACGTCGTGATTGAACTGCTGGACGCGCGACTGCCCGGCTCCAGCAGCAATCCGCTGCTCGCGTCGCTGACCACAGGACGTCCGTCCCTCAAGGTACTGAACAAGCAGGATCTTGCCGACCCCCTGATCACGGGCGAATGGTTGGCCCATTACAACGCCCAGCCCCACACCCGCGCCATTCCGCTGGACGCAGGCGAGCGCTCGCCCGCGCGGGCGCTGATCGCCGCCTGCCGCGAACTGGCCCCCGGCCGGGGCGACCTGCACAAGCCGCTGCGGGTGCTGATCTGCGGCATCCCCAACGTGGGCAAGAGCACCCTGATCAACACCCTGGTGGGCAAACGCGCCGCCAAGACCGGCGACGAGCCCGGCATCACGAAGACCGAGCAGAAGATCGTGCTGGAGAACGGCTTCTACCTGTTCGACACGCCCGGCATGCTCTGGCCCCGCATCGCCATCGAACAAAGCGGCTACCACCTGGCCGCCAGCGGGGCCATCGGGCGCAATGCCTTTGATGAAGAGGAGGTGGCGCTGGAGTTGATCGCCGTGCTCAAGCGCCGCTACCCGGATCGCCTCAAGGAACGCTACGGCCTCACCGATCTCGGTGAGGACGACGCCATCCTGGAGGCCATCGGCGTGAAGCGCGGCGCCAAGGTGCGCGGCGGCGCGGTGCAGATGCACAAGGCCGCCGAGGCGCTGCTGATGGATTTCCGGCAATCGCTGCTGGGTCGCATCACGCTGGAGACGCCCGCCGAGATGACCGCCTGGCACCAGGCCGCCGCCGAGGCTGAGGCCCGCAAGGCCGCGCAGCGCGAGGCCGAGAAGGCGGCCGACAAGGCCCGCCGCAGCGGGCGCCGCGCCGAGAGCAGCGGCGACGCCTGAGGCCGGGGCATCGTCCCGGCGGGGCGTGCTTCCCCGGCCTTGACCGGCGCGGGCGGCCGCCTATGCTGGCCCGGTCGCCACTTGCCGCGCCCCCATGTCACGCCTGTCTCTGCTCGACCTCGCCTTCTTCATCGCCGAGAGCGAGGCCAGCCCCAAGCATGTGGCCGGGCTGCACATCCACCAACTGCCGGCCGGCGTGCAGGGCAACGGCACGGCCTTCGCCAAGCGGCTGTACGAGGCCTTCCTCACGCACACCGAGGTGCAGCCGCCGTTCGACCAGGTCATCAACTTCGTGTCGCCCACGCTGATGCCGAGCTGGCGGACCGCCGACGCGGTGGACCTGTCGCAGCACGTGTTCTTCCACAAGCTCAAGCCTGGTGCCAATGACCGCGAGGCGCTGTACGCGCTCACCGCGCGCCTGCACGAATCCATGCTCGACCGCAGCCGCCCGCTGTGGGAGGTGCACGTCATCGCCGGCCTGTGGGACCGCCAGTTCGCCGTCTACTACAAGATGCATCACGCCGTGGCCGACGGCATCACCATGACCCGCTGGGGCGTGGCCTCGCTGCGCACGCGTGCCGATGACGATCTCCTCACACCGGTCTGGACGCTCGACCACAGCCGCCGGCGCGACCCCGCCCGCAAGAAGCGGCTCGACCAGGCCGTGGCCGGCACCGTCTGGAAGCAGCTGACGGCCAACAGCAAGCGGGCCATCGGCGTCGGCCGGCTCACGGCCATGCTCGCGCTGGAGGCGGCCAAGCTCACCAAGAACGCCATCGCCCTGCCCTTCATGGCCAGCGGCGACACGCCCTTCACCGGCAATGCCACGCCCGGCCGGCAGTTCGCCACCGCGGCGGTGCCGATGGCGCGCATTGACGCCATCCGCCGGGTGGCGCGCGCCACGCTCAACCATGTCGCGCTCACCTGCCTGGATGGCGCCATGCACCGCTACCTGGCCGACGAAGGCGTCGTGCTGGACCGGCCGATCACCATCCAGATGCCGGTCAACCTGCGGCGCGAGGGCGAGAAGGGGGCAGGCAACAAGATCGGCATCATCCTGGTGGACCTGTCACCGCCGACCGACGACGCCTACGTGCGCCTGCGCAACGTGGGCTACTCCTTGCGCAACCTGCGCGCCATGATCGACTCCGTCGCCCCGGAAGCGGTGGAAACGTACACCATCCTCACCGGCCTGCTCGGGCAGATTGCCGGCATGCTGAATCTGGCGGATGTGGTCACGCCCATGGGCAACACGCTGGTGTCCAACGTGCCCGGGCCGGCGGAGCGGCTCTACCTGCAGGGCGCCCCGCTGATGGAGATGCACCCGGTATCGACGCTGCCCGCCACGCATCTGCTGAACATCACGCTGTTCAGCTACGCCGGCACGCTGTACTTCGGCCTGATCGCGACCGATGCGCTGCCGCATCTGGGCCGGCTGGCCAGCTACATCGAAGAAGAGATCGCGACGCTGGAGGCTGCCGTCGGCGCATGAGCTGCGGTCAGGGCTGAGGCGGCGGGGGCGGGATCTTGATCTCGTTGCCCAGGCGCTGCGCCGACTCCATGCCCTTGTTGTACTCCTCGCGGCTCATGCACCGGCGCACCTTGCGGTTGGTGCCGGTCACGGCCTCGAAGAAACACACGACGTCGGTCTGAGGCTCGTCGGCCTGGGCGACTTGTCGCGGCCCCGCCTCGGGCACGGCGCACCCCGAGAGTGACAACAGGGTGGCAGCACCCAGCACGGCAAACGACTTCACGGCTAACTCCCCGACGAATGGTGAGCCGAAATGTAGCCGCAAGCGCTGCGCAGCCCGATCGCGTCCCTACATTCGTATCCAGCCGCCGATACGCAGATGCCACCGGCCCCCCTGGTTCTCCCAGCGGTGCGGCTCATAGCGGTAGCCCGGTCGCGGGCGTTCGTAGTAGCCCGGCACCCAGTAGTGGCGGCCACCGCTCCAGCCCCAGTAGCCGTTGATCCATACCGCGCCCGGGTAAGGCATCACCGGCACCACCTCGGCATATGGCGCCGGCGGCGGGGCGTCCACCACGATGCCCGGTTCAGCCACGTAGCCCACGCGATGCGCGGGCACGACGACGCAGCCCGAAAGCAGGGCCGCCGCAGCGGCTGCCAGGGTCAAGGCCAGGCGCTTCATCACCGCGGCCCCGGTTGGACGTAGACGGTGCCACGGTCATAGCGCCCGGCGTCGTAGCGGTAGCCGTAGCCATCGCGGTAATAGCCATGGCGGGGCGGCACGATGATGCAGCCGGAGAGCAAGGCGGCGGTGGTCACGAGCGTGAGGGCCAGCGTCAGTCTTTTCATGAGGGCGACTCCTGGCCGCAAGGGCGCGGCCATGGCCCACTAACCGCTGGCGTGGCCGCGCCGATGACCGCGTCACAGAGAGTTACTTCGTGGCGCTTTGTTGCTGCGGGGCCGCAGACCGCCGCCCGCCCGGCCGCATGCCGCTGGGTTGTGGCGTCATGATCGCGCTATCCTGCGGCACCTTTGACTTCACCGCCGCTCATGAAACGCCTCGCCCTGTGCCTGCTTCCCCTTGTGCTTGCCGCCTGCGCCGCCCCGAAGCCCACCAACGAGGCTGGCGAGGTGGTCTCGTCCGACTTGACCTGTGACCGCGAGGTGCGCACGGGCACCATCCTCCCCAAGACGCACTGCAGCACCGCCGCCGACCGTGAAGCCGCCCGGCAGGCAGCCCGCCAGGCCGGCGAAGCCATCCGACCGCAGGGCGCCATCCGCGGCAACGGCGGCAACTGACCCGGCGCGCGCCTCAGCCGCGCCGCATCACCGCCACGAGGCACAGCATGCCGACCGCCAGCACCCCGGCGGTCAGCCACAGGGCGGCATCGAAGCTGCCGCTGGCCTCCACCATGCGCCCGGTCAGCGCGGGCGCGCTCACCTGGGCCACCCCGTAGCTCAACGTGAGCCTTGCCATGGCCTTGCCCGGATTTGCCGGCGAGCGGCGTCCCACCAGGGCCAGCGTCAGGCTGACGATGCCGATGAAGGTGGCGCCGTACAGCAGCGCGCCCGCCAGCGCCGGCACCAGCCCCTGCGCCAGCACCGGCAACAGCACACCCACGATCTGCACGCCGTAGGCGATCAGCAGGGCCTGCACGTCGCCCGTGCGCCGCGCGATGCGGTCCCAGACGAAGACCGCCGGCGTGGCCGCCAGCCCCACCAGCAGCCAGGCCCACGGGCCCTGGCCGGCCAGCAGCGGCTGCTTCTCGACGATGGCCACCGTGAAAGTGGCGTTGATGACGAAACCCCAGCCGGCGCAGAAATAGGCCGCCACCATCAGCGCCATCCAGCGCCGGCTCGGCGCCTCGCCGCCCGCTGCCCGCGCCACCGCGGGCGGCACCGGCGGGCGCCAGCGCCAGGCCGGCAGCAGGAAGGCCAGCCCCAGCAGCGCGAAGCCCTCCCATTGCGCCGCCCAGCCCAGGTCGAGCCGCGTCATGCCCATGGCTCCCACGGCCGACACGACGATGCCAAAGCCCAGCCCGATGAAATACAGCCCCAGCTCCGGCCGGCGCCCGGCGCGGATCAGCCAGCCCTGGACCAGGCCCGAGCCCAGAAGCATGCCGGCCGCGCCGCACAGGCCACCCAGGTAGCGCGACACCGCCCACACCCCGAAGGATGTGCTCCAGCCCATCAACGCCGTGATCAGCAGCGCCAGCGGCAGGCCCACCGTGTAGAGCCGATGCCGCCAGGCCGGGCTCTCGATCCACGACGCCAGCAGCGCGCCGCTCATGTAGCCCGCGTAGTTGATGGCCGCCAGCAGCCCGCCATCGGCCACGCCCAGGCCGGCCTGGGCATGCATCTGCGGCAGCAGCGGCGTGTACGCGAAGCGGGCCAGGCCGATGGTGAGCACCAGCGCGCAGATGCCGCCCAGCAGCACCTGCCAGGCCTGCAGCGGCGGAGCGGTGCGCTGGGGCATGGCACGGTTGTACCAGTTGCGGGGATGACCCTGGCTTGCAAACCGGCGTGGCGCACCCAGTTGAGCGGGCATGGCGCTCTTGATCTGCTTCGTTCTCGTGCTGCTGGCAGCGGCCGGCATCGCCCTGTGGCCGCTGTGGGTGAGGCGCCGGCGCGAGCGCATCGCGGCCCGGCCCTTCCCGGCGGCGTGGCGGCGGCTGCTGCGGCGGCATGTGCCGCTGGTGTCGCGCCTGCCGGCCCGTCAGCAGCTCCGGCTCAAGGCGCTGATGCAGGTCTTTCTGGCCGAGAAACCCATCATCGGCTGCCGCGGCCTGCGCGTGACCGACGAAGTGCGCGTGACGATCGCGGCCCTGGCCTGCCTGCCGCTGCTGGGCGCCGCGCGGGGGCTCTACCCTGAATTGCGTCAGGTGCTGGTCTACCCGAGCGCCTTTGTCGTGGACCGGCCGGTGACGGAATCGGGCGGCGTGCTGTCAGACCAGCGCCGCGTGCTGGCGGGCGAGAGCTGGAGCCAGGGCCAGGTGCTGCTGGCTTGGGATGAAGTGAAGCGCGGCGCGGCCACGCCGGGCGACGGGCGCAACGTGGTCATCCACGAGTTCGCCCACCAGCTCGACCAGGCCGGCGGCCCGGCCAACGGCGCCCCTGCGCTGCCCACGGCCGAGGCCTACCGGCGCTGGTCCACCATCATGCAAAACGAGTTCGATGCGCTGCGCTGGCGGCTGGCGCGGGGCGAGCCTGGCCTGATCGATGCCTACGCGGCCACCGATCCCGCGGAGTTCTTCGCGGTGATCAGCGAGCTGTTCTTCGAGCGGCCGATCGAGCTGGCCGCCGGGCATCCGGCGCTGTATGCCGAGCTCAGCGGCTACTACCGCCTGGACCCGGCAAGCTGGGTCTGATCAGAAGCCGAGCGACGCGAGCAGGTCGTCGACGTCGTCCTGCTTGAGGGCCTTGTCGGGGGTCTGCACGCCACCCAGCTCCTGCGGCGCCAGCGGCTCGACCGGGGCGGGCAGCGAGTTCATCAGGTCACGCAGCGGCGGCTCCGCGCGCTCCATCATCTTGCTGACCTTGTTGATGACCTGGCCGGAGAGATCCTGGAAGTCCTGCGACATCATGATCTCGGTGTGCAGCGACTTCTCGCGGGCGGCAAAGCTCGCGGCATCGGCCGCATAGGCGGCGCACAGCTTCATCAGGGCGCGGGCGCGGTCCTGGCTGATGTTGGTCGACAGCGCGAGGCGGTTGAGCGCATCGGACAGCTCGCGGCCCTTCTTGCGCACGGCTTCGGCGTCTTCCTGGGCGGCTTCGACGAGGTTGAGCACCTTGGTCGCGGCCTGCTCGGTCATGCTGCGCACATAGGCCAGACGCTCGCGCGCGTCGGGCAGTTCGTCCACGACGTTGTGCAGGATCTGAGCCGCGTCGGCCCGGATCATGGCCTGGATGGATGCGTCGGACATGGAGAACTCCCTCGGTGCAACCCGACACCATCGACGGGCTCGAAGCAGTTTAGG
The DNA here is from genome assembly GCF_002205845.1 of Roseateles puraquae. Lineage (GTDB taxonomy): Bacteria > Pseudomonadota > Gammaproteobacteria > Burkholderiales > Burkholderiaceae_C > Pelomonas > Pelomonas puraquae. The sequence goes on from NZ_NISI01000020.1 coordinate 45,419, forward strand.
AGGCTTGCCCGGCCAAGCAAGCACCTGAGACGGGGCTGAACGCGGCCTTTATCACGCCAAGCGCTGCAAACGAATTCAGGCCTTGCCCAGGGCCTGCTGCACGAGCGTGACTTGTTGCTCACTCAGCCGACCGGCCGCCTGGGCCAGGGCCAGCTGCCGCTGCGCCAGGGCCTGCAGCAGGTCATCCGCCAGCCCGGCGGCGTCCACCGCGGCCCGGTGGCGGGCAATCACGCCCACATCACCCCGGGCCACCGGCCCGGACACCGCCCCCGGCAGGCCGCGCGCCAACGCCGTGGCGAGAGCCCCCTGGGTCAGCGGCGCGAGCGCCGGCAAGGCATCGGCGGGCGCCAGGCCAGCCGCCGTCCACAGCGCCTGCGCCTCGGACAGCACCGCCAGCACGCCGCTGGCGGCCAGGTTGGCCGCCGCGTGGTACGCCGCCCGCGCGCTGGCGCCCATCGGCGTGGGCAGTTGCAGCGGCTGCAGGCCCAGGTCGACGGCCAGCGCCTGCAGCGCGGGCAGCCACTCGGGCGGCGCCTCGATCCCGACATGCGCGCCCGCCAGCCCCGCCTCACCGGCGAGCAACTTCAGCGGGTGAAAACCGGCCGCGGCCGGCGCAGCGGCGAGTGCCGTGAGCGGCGTGGCACCGCTGCAATGCAGCGCGAGCTGACCGGCGCGCCACGGCAAACCGGCCGCGGTCGCGGCAATCTGGTCATCCGGCACGGTGAGCCAGACCCAGTCGGCCGCCGTGGCGGCCTCGACGGCGGTGAGCTCGCCCGGCCCCGGCTGCCGGCGACCCACCCGCACCGCGTGGCCGGCCGCCTGCAGGGCCGGCACCAGGGCACGCGCCAGCCGGCCGAAGCCGATCACCGCGTGCGTCATGCCCGGCACAGCCCGCGCGCCGCCGTGCCGCTCAAGGCTTGACGAACTTGAGCGTCATGCGGTCGCTCTCGCCGATGGCCTGGTACTTGGCGCGGTCCTTGTCCTTCAGCGCATAGGTGGGCGGCAGCGTCCAGACGCCCTCGGGGTGATCGGCGGTGTCCTTGGGGTTGGCGTTCACCTCGCTGCGGCCCGCCAGCTTGAAGCCGGCCTTCTCGGCGAACTGGATGACCACCGCCTCGTGCACATAGCCGCTGGCGGCCTTCGGGTCCTGCGGGCGCGAGGCCGGCAGGCGGTGCTCTTCCACGCCCAGCACACCGCCCGGCTTCAGGGCCTTGAACGCGGCATCGAACACGGCCTGCGCCTTGCCCTCGCCCATGCTCATCCAGTTGTGCACGTTGCGGAAGGTCAGCACCACGTCGGCCGTGCCGGCCGGGGCGATCTCGAACAGGCCCTTGTTGGCGTCGAAGGTCGTGAGCTTGACCTTGCTGTACACGCCCATGGAGTCCATCTTGGCCTTGAAGCGCGCGCTGCCACCTTCGGCCGCATACAACTGGCCCGACTCGCGCAGGTAGGGCGCCAGGATCTCGGTGTACCAGCCGCCGCCCGGTGCCAGCTCCACCACGGTGTCGGTGGGCTTGACGCCGAAGAAGCTCAGCGTCTCGTAGGGGTGGCGCGCAGCGTCGCGGGCGACGTTGCCCACCAGGCGGTTGTCGGCGGCGACGGCGGCCTTCAGCGGGTCAGCCGTCTGGGCGGTGGCGCCAAGCGTGGCGGCGAGGGTCAGCGTGGCGATGAGCCAAGTCTTCATGGGTGTGTCTCCTTGTGGGGCCCGCGAGTATCAGCCGGCCCGCAAACCCTGTCGAAGGTCAGGCCAAGCCCGAGGCCAAGGTGTGCAGCAAGGTCGTGACCACGGCGATGGGCAGCGGCAGCCCGAGCAGCGTGCCGGCCACGTAGTGCCGCAGCCGCACGCCTGACAGCGCCAGCGCGTAGTTCAGCGCCGGCACGGAATGGAACACCAGCCGCAGCAGCACCACGCTGCGCAGCGGATGCCGGTCCAGCTGCGCCAACAGGCGGCGCGCGAGGCGGTTGTCCAGGCCGCGCAGCGCATCTGCGCCGAGCAGGCGCACCACGACGAAGGTCACGGTGCAGGCAATGCAGGCGGCCACATAGGTGCTCAGCGCCCCCCAGACCGGCCCCAGCGTGAGCACGGCCGCCAGCAGGAAGAAGCCCCCCGGCACATGCACCAGATTCGCCAGCACGAAAAGCCCCGTGAAGGTCGCAAAGCCCCAGAGCCGGTGCTCCGCGAACGCCCGCCGCGCGGCCTCCAGGCTGAGTTGCTCGCGCAGGCCGCTGATCTCCAGCAGCGCCCACATCAGCCCCACGAAACCGACCACCGCCAGCCAGCGCCCCAGGCGCAGCCAGCGCCGGTGCGGCGCAGGGTGCTCAGGCTCGGGGTCGGGCGATGTCAACGGCGGGGCTTGGGAGGCTTGCGGGCCCCCGAAGTATCCGCGGGCGCCACCACGCCCTTGACGGCCGCCTGGGCGAGCTTGAAGAACACATCCGTGTTGTCGATCACGCCGGTGAAGGCCAGCGCGCCGGGGCCATAGGCCGACAGCGGCACATCGGTGGCGGTGTGCACCGCCTGCTCGCCAGGCACCTGGCCGGTGACGAGGTACTCGCCCAGCGCATCGTCGCGCTCCATCGCGTTGGCGGGGTACCACTTCAGCGGCGCCTCGGTCGCGAAGGGCTGCTGGCCATCGCGCTGGGGCGTCTTCTTGGTGCGCCAGTCTTCATGACGGTCGGCGTTGGCGCCGTAGCCCACCAGCAGGCGGTAGTCGATGTCGGTCGTCTCGGGGTAGCCGTCGGCGGCCAGGCGGTAGCGCGGGAAGCCCGCCTTCTCGTAGGCGCCCACCACCGCATTGCGCAGGTTGGCCACGCCCTTCTTGGCGGCCAGGTCGACCAGCGCCTTGTCGGTGACCATGGAGCCGCCGATGAGTGCGGCGCCGGAGCATTCATGGTCGGCCGTCACGATGACCAGGGTGTCGCCCTGCTCGGCCGCGAAGTCCTGCGCCACGCGCACGGCGCGGTCGAACTCCAGCGTGTCGAGCATCCAGCGCTCGGTGTCCATCGCGTGGGCCTGCTTGTCGATGGACGCGCCCTCCACCATCAGCACAAAGCCCTTGGGCGCGCGCTTGAGCACGGCCAGCGCCTTGGCAGCCATCTCGTCGAGCATGGGCTGGTCGGGCAGGCCGAAGTCGTCCACCACGCTGGCGCCGCCCAGGCCATTGCGGTCGCTGCCGCGGCGGCCGTTGATCTTGTCCAGGGCCACGTTCATGTTGGAGAAGGCGAACAGGCCGAGCAGCGGCTTGGCGGTGTCGGCGCGATCCAGGTCGGTCTTGGTGGCGGCGTAGCTGAAGCCGGCCGACTGGAACTCGCGGATCAAGTCGCGGCCCTTGTCCATCGCGCCGGGTGCGGCCCCCCAGCGCTTGACGATCTCGGCCGTGTGCGCCTCGGTGGCCGAGAAGGCGTAGTCGTTGCTGTCGGTGCGCGCCGAGCCGGGCGTGCCAGCGGGCAGGAACCACTTGCGGCCGCCGCCCATCAGCACGGTCAGGCCCGTGCGGCTGCGGTCGTCGAAGAACTGGTCGACGATGCCGGTGCCCGCGCCGCGGTTGCTGGTGTGCACCGCATTGCCGGCGGGCGTGGCGTCGAACACGTCGGCCGTGGTGACGATGCCCAGCTGCTTGCCCTGGGTGCGGTGCAAGTATTCGCTGAGGTACTCGATGCGCGGGTTGTCGAAGGCATCCACCGTATCGTCCGGGAAGACGCCTTCCTCGTTGTTGTTGTTCTTGTTGCCGCTCACGTAGGCGGTCATGCCGGGCGCGGAGTCGGTGACGATGCTGTTGAGCGACGCCGTCTTGACCAGCGCGGTCGCGGTGAAGCTGTCCATGGCCAGCGGCTCGACAGCCTTGCCCTGGGCGTAGCCGTGCACGATGCGGGCCGCGGTGCGCTGCGAGGCGCCCATGCCATCGCCCAGCAGGATGATCACGTTCTTGACCTTGGGGCCGAGCGCGGCCGCGAAGGGCACGATCTCGAAGTTGCCCTTGGCCACCACTTGCTGCCCATCGGCCTGCGTGGCCTCGACGCGGAACTCATGCCGGCCCGCGGCTTCGCTGGACACCGCGCGCACCGTGGCGATGGCGGTCTCGGGCGCCAGGCCCTTCACGCAGCCGCTGGCGCAGTCGCGCAGCGCCACCGTGGCCGCCACCGGCTTGCCGTCGATGAAGAAGCGCGCGGCGGTGATCTTCTGGCCGGCGTCAGGCTTGACGGTAGCCTGCAGATCGAAGCGCTGGCCCGGCAGGAAGCGCGCGACGACGGGGTCGGCGCGGCCGCTGCTGAAGAGCTCGCTGGGCGGTGTCAGGCGGCTGACGGTGGGCGCGGCGTGGGCACTGGCGGCCAGGGTGGCGACCAGCAGGAGCGTGTGGAGGTGGAGCTTCATGCGAGCTTTCAGTGAGAGTGCGAGACCGCCGGCGAAGCAGCAGATTCGAGCGCGTTGGCCGTGAGCTGCAGGCGCAGCCAGGACACACGCCCGGGCTCGACCTCGGCCGGCCCGTAATCCAGCCGCCCCTGCAGCACCAGCGCGCCGGGGCGGAAGGCGACCAGGCGCTCCCGCTGGCCTTCCGGCAGCAGCACGGTGACGGTGGTGGCGGGCAGGTCGTCGGCCTCGCCGTCGGCGTGCTCCGCCATGGTCACCGGGCGGGGCGTGAAAAGGAACTGACCGGCCTGTGGCTGCTCACGCTGGACCATGTAGCCCACCAGCCGCACCGGCTTGCCCTGAGCCGCCAGCAGTTGGGGCGTGGGCTGCAGGCCCAGGGGCCCGATGGGGCGAGCGAAAAAGTCGCCGAACGACAGCGTCAGGGGCGCTTCATCCGCCTGCGCAGGCAGCGCGGCCAGGCCGCTGAGCAGGGCAAGCAGGGCGAGAGTGAGCTTCATGCCGGGGGCGAGAGTCAGGACAACCGACCATGCTGCCCGGCCTGCATGAAAAACCTGTGACGGCGCCAACCCTGTGCCGGAAAAGAAAAACCCTTCGGCCGGCGAGCGCCCGAAGGGTGAATTCCGCCCGAGCAACGGGAGGAGGAGACAAGCCGCCACCTTATCCCGAGGCAGGCCGCGCGACCGATCAACTTGCTGACCGATGGCAGCGCCGACCCCGTCAGCGCCGCTCCCACATCGCGACCGTGTCCGGCCAGGCGGCGTCGCCTGCCGGCGCGGCAGCCGGGGGCGGCGCCGGTCGGGGGGCTTCAGGCGCGAAGGCCAGCTCGAAGCGCACCGCCTGGGCAGCCCGGCGGCGACGGCTGCGCGCCTGGGTCTTGAGCGCATGCTCGACGAACCAGCGCGGCATGCGCTGCAGCAGCGCGTCGAAACCGGAAGCGGGGGGCTTCACAGCACCGTCCGGCGGATGTCGATCTCGGTGTCCTCCCAGGACTCGGCCTCGGGCTTGGGGCAGACCACCAACTGCCGGGTGGCCTGGGCCTCCCATTCGCGCAACTGGCGCAGGCTCAGGCTCAGCACCGCAGCGCTGGCGTAGGGCGGGCCCTCGGCGGGCGGCGGAAAGGTGGGCGTGTCCATGGCGGCTCCTGGGCAATGACGACAGTGGCCTCAGTCTCGGCCGCGCCGGCCCCGCCGGGCATCGCCCGGAGGGGGGTGACGGCAGGGGATGCCGAGTCAACCTCCCCCTCACCACCCCCCAAAAGTGGGATGCCCTCCCCCAGGTTCCCCGTTCAGGGCGATGGCCCGCGTGCCGCTGACTCCCGACACTGACCTCCATCGACAGCCCCCCACCCCGGAGCCCGCCATGCAAGCCACCACGACCGTTGCCGCCCACCGCGCCCTGCAGTTCCCCGGCCTGTTCGGCCGCACGGCCCGCCCGGCAGACAAGCTGCAGCCCATCCAGCGCAACGTGGCCCCGACCTATGCCAACCAGGTGCGCGACAGCATCCTGCGCTGCAGCCGCCAGATGAGCGGCGCGCAGTCTCACCAGCAGCGGGTGCGCTTCCTGTCGGGCGTGGAGGTCAGCGAGATCAGCATGGACGACTGGGCCCACGTGAACGAGAACTTCCGGCCGGTCTGGCTGGGCTGACACGCGACGGCTGTTCATCGACGGTTCAGCCGCGCCGGCTATCCTGGGTTGCGAGCCGCATGGGCAGCGCCTGACGAACCCACCCCTTGACACCACGTCCTCCGAACGACGCGCAGCAGACCCCGCCGCCCGTGCAAGGCCTCACCGCGCGCGAAGCCGACGACCGGCTGCGCCGGGACGGCCCCAACGAGCTGCCGGCCGCCGGCCGCTCCGGGGCCCTGCAGTTGCTGTGGGAGGTGGTGCGCGAGCCCATGTTCCTGCTGCTGGTGGCCTGCGGCGCGCTCTACCTGGCGCTGGGCGACCGCCAGGAAGCCCTGATGCTGCTGGGCTTCGTGGGGGTCGTCATCGCGATGACCTTCGTGCAGAAACGGCGCAGCGAGGCGGCATTGGAGGCCTTGCGCGACCTCTCCAGCCCGCGCGCCCTGGTGTTGCGCGACGGCACACCACGGCGCGTGCCCGGCACGCAGTTGGTGGTGGGCGACATGGTGCTGCTGGCCGAGGGCGACCGGGTGCCAGCCGACATCGAGCTGCTGCAAGCCAGCTACCTGACCGTCGATGAGTCGCTGCTGACCGGCGAATCCCTCCCCGTGCTGAAGCAGGCGCGCGACCCGGCCGATCGCACGCCGGCCTTGGCGCAACAACTGTGCTTCTCGGGCTCGCTGGTGACCCAGGGCACCGCCCAGGGCCGGGTGGTCGCCACCGGGACGCGCAGCGCGCTGGGGCGCATCGGTGCCTCGCTGGGCGCCATCGCGCTCGACGACACGCCTCTGCAACGCGAGACGGCCCGGGTTGTGCGCCGGGTGGCACTGGCGGGCGCGTCGATCGCATTGATCCTGGCCGTGGGCTGGGCCGTGAGCCGAGGTGACTGGCTCAGCGGCTTGCTGGCCGGGTTGACGCTGGCCATGGCCATCCTGCCGGAAGAGTTGCCAGTCGTGCTGACGATCTTCCTGGGCCTGGGCGCCTGGCGGCTGTCGCAGCAGCAGGTGCTGACGCGCCGCATCCCCGCCGTCGAGCTGCTGGGCGCCACCACGGTGCTGTGCGTGGACAAGACCGGCACACTCACGCGCAACCAGATGGTCGTGCGCTGGCTCTGGGTCGACGGCCAGCGCTTCGAGCTGACCGGCCAGGACGTCGCGACCATGGGGCACGAGTTCCACCCGGTGCTGGAGTACGCGGTGCTGTCCAGCCACCGCCGTGCCTTCGACCCGATGGAGGCGGCGATTGCCAGCGCAGGCGAGCACTGGCTGAAGGGCTCCGAGCATCTGCACGCTGACTGGCGGCTGGTGTCGGACTACCCGCTGTCCCGGGAGCTGCTGGCCATGTCGCGAGTCTGGCAGTCACCCGACCAGCGCGCCTGGGTGGTGGCAGCCAAAGGCGCCCCCGAGGCCGTCGTTGACCTGTGCCATCTGCCACCCGCCGAGCGCGCGCGCGTGGCCCAGGAGGTGGCTGCGCTGGCCGCAAGGGGGCTGCGCGTGCTGGGCGTGGCACGCGCCGCGTTCGCAGCGGGTGAGCTGCCGCCGCTCCAGCACGACTTCGAGTTCGAGTTCGTCGGCCTGGTGGCTCTCGAAGACCCGGTGCGCGACGACGTCCCCGCCGCAATCGCGGAATGCCGCGCGGCGGGCATCCGCGTGGCGATGATCACGGGAGACCATCCGGCCACGGCACTGGCGATTGCTCGCCAGGCGGGGCTGGACGTTGCGGGCGGCCCGCTGACTGGCGCTGAGCTCGATGAGCTGGACGACGATGCCCTCGCCGCACGGTTGAGCCGAACGCAGGTGTTCTGCCGGGTACGACCCGAGCAGAAGCTGCGGCTGGTGCAGGCCCTGCGCGCCCGTGGCGACGTGGTGGCGATGACCGGCGACGGCGTGAACGACGCCCCGGCCCTCAAGGCCGCCCACATCGGCGTGGCCATGGGCGGCCGCGGCACCGATGTCGCCCGAGAGGCCGCCGACCTGGTACTGCTGAACGACGAGTTCAGTGCGCTGGTCACCACCATCCGCTACGGCCGGCGGGTGTTCGCCAACCTGCGCAAGGCCATGGCCTTCGTGCTGGCGGCCCACCTGCCCATCATCGGCCTTGCGCTGGCGCCGCTGCTGCTGGGCTGGCCGCTGATCCTGATGCCGGCTCATATCCTGTTCCTGCAACTGGTCATCGACCCCGCCTGCTCCATCGTCTTCGAGGCCGAGCCGCTGGAGGCGGGTGCCATGCGCGCGCCTCCCCGCCGGCCGGATGCGCGGCTGTTCGACACCGCCTTGCTGCGCCTGGGCTTGCTGCAGGGCGCAGGGCTGCTCGCGGCGGTGCTGGCGGGCTACCTGCAGGCCGGGGGCGCTGACGCCGGTCGCACGCTCGCCTTTGCCGTGCTGGTGTTGGGGAACCTGGGCCTGATCCAGGCCAACCGGTCATGGGCTCGCCGGGGTGAAGCAAAGCGCACGGTGAACCAGGCTTTCCGCTGGATCTCACTCGGCGCGGCGGCCCTGCTGGCACTGGCCGTCGGCGTGCCGGCCGTGGCCGGGCTCTTCAAGTTCACGCCGCTGACGCCGGCCGGCCTGGGCCTGGCCGCACTGCTGGCTGTGCTGAGCTGGGCCTGGTGTCGGGCCGTGGTGGGCTGGCAGCGAGCCGGGTGAGGTCAGTCGTCATCGGCAGGGTGCCCGCCGTGGTGCCCGCCACGCGACGCGCCCGCCACGTCTATCGCGGGCTGCGCCAGCTGTGTGCCAACAAAGCCCAGCCAGGCCACCACCACCAGCAGAGCCAGCCAGCGTCGGTTCGCCTTGATGACATCCGCGCCCGCGCCGGGCATGCGCCCGGTCAGCATCGGGCCCGCCAAGTTGCGGCCACGCATCAGGGAGCCCAGCAGGATCAAGGCCAGGTGAGCCAGCACGAGCCCCAGCGCCGCATTGGCCAACGCCTCGTGAACCTCTTCAAAAACCTCTGCCAGACCGAACACCTCCGCATACCCGGCATAGCCCGAGAGCACCAGCGGCGCGGCCATCGCCAGCAGCAACCCCATGGCCAGTCCCATGGCCAGCGTCGCCGTGCGTGAAGCGTCGAGATGCCCCGCGCGGGCCTGGCGCAGCCACTCGCCCAGGCCTGCCGCGCGATGCCACAGCAGGCTCAGCCGTGCCGGCCGCGGCCCGAGCAGCCCGTAGGCGAGGCGGAACACCAGCAACCCGCCGAAGGCATAGCCCAGCGTCACGTGCACGCTTCGCCAGCGCTCCGACTCGGCGGTGAGCCACGCCCCCGCGAAGCTGAGGGCAAAAAGCCAATGAAAGGCGCGCATCGGGGCATCGATCACCAGGCGGCCGCGTCGCGACAGCCCGGCGTCTGCGCGAGGGTTGGGGGAGGCCGATGGGGTGGAGGTCGTGTTCATGGGGGTTCTCAGGTCGTGAGTCAGTCGTTCCAGGCCGCCCGCTGGCGCGCGCTGAGGCCCTCGGGCATGCGCAGCGCGTGTTCGCTGTAGCGCCCTTGGTCGGCGCCGGTGTGGCAGGCCATGCACTGGGCCGGCGAGCGCACGCTGGGGAGCCGCCAGGTCTCGGGCTCGATGTGCCGGTGCTTGCGCACAAAGCGGGCGGTGCGGGTGATGCGGTCCTCGGGCACGGGTGCCAACGCCGGCCGGCGATCGGCGTTCTGCTGGAGCCACCGGCTGAGCTGCTCGACATCCCGGGCATCCAGAGACGCATCGGTGCCGAAATGCCGGTCCAGGCCGCCCATCAATCGCGCCCACGATGCCGCAGGCAGCAGGCCAGGCGAATAGGCCACATGGCAGGCTGCGCATTCCTTCGCATAGGCCGCCGGCCAGGCCAGCCGGCGCGGGCCGTCCTGATCGTCAGCGCGGGCGACCAGGGCCCAGGGCAGCAGGCAGGCCGCCAACGCGGCCCGGGTGTAAGCGGTGAACAGGGGCATGGCCGTCTCCGGGGTCAGCGCAGCGTCTGCAGCCAGGCCAATACATCCGCCTTCTCGGCGGCGGAGCATTCGCGCCCGGTCACGTCCTTGCAGTTGCGGCGGAACCACTTCTCCACGCGCCGCTCATCGGTGAAGGCCTGGGGATTGAAGGCCGGAGCCAGCGGGTCCAGCGGTTTGCCGGTCACCACATGCCGGCCAGCGACAGTCGGCATCGCGCCGTGGCAGGAAGCGCATGACCATTCCCCGCCGTGACGCTGCGTGAAGAACAGGCGCCCGCGTTCCGGCTGGGCCGGCGTGCCGGCGGCGGCGTCGTAGGTGCGTTGCAGCTGAGCGGGCGTTGTGGCCTGGGCCTGAACGGCGGGCGCCACAGCCAGCAGCAGCATCAGGCGCCAGGAGGTCGGCATGCACATGGGAGGTGTCCTTGTTCGTGGTGGTGCCATGATCGACAAGCGCCCTTGAACGGCGCCTGAACCGGTTGTTCATCCACCGTTCAGCTCCGCGCATCGACACTGCAGCCATGAAGCGCCTTCTTCGGCCTGCCTTGCTGTGCCTCGCCGCCCTCGGGCTGGCGGCGGGTGTCTTGTTGCCTGCCGGTGCGGATGAGCGCCGCGACCACGACCGCGCCCGCGCGGCCATGAAGGCCGGCGAGGCACTGCCGCTGCAGGACGTGCTCGAGAAGGTGCAGCGCAACTACCCCGGCGAGGTGCTGGAGGTGGAACTGGAGCGCGAGGACGGCCGCTGGGTGTACGAACTCAAACTGCTGCAGCCGGGTGGCCGCCTGCTGAAGCTGGACGTGGACGCCCGTACCGCCGTCGTGCTGCGCACTCGCCCGCGCCCTGCCCTGCCGGCCTCGGCCCCGCCAGCGGAGCGTCGCCCATGAGGCTGCTGCTGGTGGAGGACGACCCGGTGCTGCGAGGCCAGTTGCACCAGATGCTGCTGCAAGCCGGCTACGCGGTGGACGAGGCCGCTGATGGCGAATCGGCCCTGCACCTCGGCACGACCGAACCCTATGACGCCGTCGTGCTGGACCTGGGCCTGCCCCGGCTGGACGGTCTCACCGTGCTGCAGCGCTGGCGCAGCCGGGGGCTGACGGTGCCGGTGCTCATCCTGACCGCACGGGACGGCTGGCACGAGAAGGTCGCCGGCATCGACGCTGGCGCCGACGACTACCTGGCCAAGCCCTTCCACACCGAGGAACTGCTCGCCCGGCTGCGCGCGCTGGTGCGCCGCTCGCATGGGCTGGCCTCCCCGCTGCTGCAGCGCGGCGACATCACGCTGGACACCCGCACCGGCACCGTCACCCAGCAAGGCGTGACCGTGAGCCTCACCGCGCAGGAGTACCGGCTGCTGGCCTATCTGATGCACCGCGCCGGCGAGGTGGTGTCGCGCAGCGAGCTGGTGGAGCACCTCTATGCGCAAGACTTCGACCGCGACAGCAACACCGTGGAGGTGTTCGTCGGGCGGCTTCGGCGCAAGCTCGGTGCCGACCTCATCGAGACCCAGCGCGGCATGGGCTACCGGCTCGTCCCGGCGCCGTGATGTTGGTGGACCGCATCTGCAGGGGGCTGCCCCAGCTGTCGCTGCGCTATCGCCTGCTGCTCGCCACGCTGCTCACGGCGGGCCTGGCGCTGGTGGCGTTGGGCCTGCTGCTGTCGGCGCTGTTCCGTGACCATGCGCGCCAGCAGTTCGTCGAGCGCCTGACCGCAGACCTCGACCAGGTGATCGCCCGGCTCGAAGTGGACGCGCAGGGCCGGCCCACACTGGACGCAGCGCGGCTTTCCGACCCGCGCTGGACACGGCCGCATTCCGGCCTGTATTGGCAGGTCGACGGCGCGGGCGCCAACGGCACGCCGGGCCTGCTGCGGTCCCGCTCGCTGTGGGACGACGCCCTGACGGCGCCTCGCGATGCCCCGCGCCCCGGCGAACTGCATGTGCACGAGGTGCTGAACCACGGCCGCGAGCCGCTGCTGCTGATCGAGCGCGGCGTGCAAGCCGATGGCGCCGCCGCACCCTGGCGTGTGATGGTGGCGGCCACGACGGTCCCGCTGGAGGCGGGCGCCGCCCGCTTTGACAGCGCGCTGGCGGGCTCGCTGGCGCTGCTGTTGCTGCTGCTCGCCATCGGCGCGGTGCTGCAGGTCGCGCTCGGCCTGAAACCCCTGGGCCACCTGCGCGAGGCGCTGGCCGACCTGCGGGATGGCCGCACCCAGCGCCTGGCCGGACGCTACCCCAGCGAGGTGCAGCCGCTGGTCGACGACCTCAACGGCGTGCTCGACCGCCAGGCCGCAACCCTGGAACGTGCACGCGCCCAAGCCGGCAACCTGGCGCATGCGCTGAAGACGCCCCTGACCATCCTCGCCCAGGGCGCCAGCCAGGCCAGGTCTGACGGCGCTGTGCACGCCAAGTTGCCCGACCTCGTGCACGACCAGGTCCAGGTCGCCCGGCGCCACGTCGACTGGCACCTCGCCCGCGCCCGCGCCGCGGCGGCCCAGGCCACGGTCGGCCTGAGGACGCCCCTGCAACCGGTGGCTGACGCACTGCTGCGCGTGATGACGAAGATCCACGCCGGCAAGCACCTCGCCATGCGCGGTGACATCGACCCGCGCCTGGCCTTTGCCGGCGAGTCCCAAGACCTGCAGGAGATGCTCGGCAACCTGCTCGACAACGCCTGCAAGGCGGCACGCGCGCAGGTGGTGATCAGTGCCATGCAGAACGACCGGCACCTGCGCGTGACCGTCGACGACGACGGCCCGGGCATCGCGCCCGCCCAGATGACCGAGGCGCTCAAGCGCGGCAGCCGGCTGGACGAATCCACGCCGGGCAGCGGCCTCGGGCTGGCCATCGTGCAGGAGCTGGCAGGCCTGTACGGCGGCTCGGTCGCACTCGGCACCAGCCCGCTGGGTGGGCTGCTGGTGGTGCTGACGCTGCCGGCGGGTTAGGTGGGGTCGGGGCCCGCTTCAACCGGCCACTTCAACACGAACTCGATGCGTCCGCCTGGGCCGCTTCGCACCTCGGCACGACCACCGTGCAGGCTCAGGATGGCACGCACCAGCGCCAGGCCCAGGCCGCTGCCGCCGGCGCTGCCATCGCGCGAGGCGTCGGCGCGGTAGAAGCGGTCGAAGAGGCGCGGCAGCACCTCGGCCGGCACCGGCTCACCTTCGTTGGCGACGGTCAGCACCGTCAGCGCACCGGAGGCGCCCGGCTCGGTGGCGGCCGACAGCGTGATCTCGCTGCCCGGACGGGCGTGCCGCACCGCATTGGCCACGAGGTTGGCCAGCGCGCGGCGCAGCATGGCGGGCTCCGCCCACAGCGGCGCGTCGCCCTCGCAGCGCAGGCGCAATGCGCGCTCCTCGGCCAGGTCGGCGAAGTAGTCGGCCTGCCGGGCCAGCTCGGCTGCGGCAGACAGCGGCTGGCGTTGCAGGTGGCCGCTCAAGGCCTCGTGCTCGCTGCGTGCCAGGAAGAGCAGGCTGTCGACCATGCGGTTGAGCCGATCCAGCTCCTGCAGCTGCACCTCCAGAAGCTGCGCATACGCGGCCGGCTCGCGCGCGCGGCTGAGGGCGACCTGCGTCTGGCCGGTCAGCGTGGCCAGCGGCGTGCGCAGCTCGTGGGCCAGGTCGGCCGAGAACTGGTGGAGCTGGGCATAGCCCTGCTCCAGCCGCGCCAGCATGGTGTTGACGCCGTCCACCAGCGGGCGCACCTCGCCGGGCACGTCGGCCACGGCGAGCCGTTGCGACAGGCTCTGCGGCCCGATGGCTGCCGCCTGCTCCCGCAGCCGGCGCAGCGGCGCGAGGCCCCGCCACACCAAGGCCAGCGCCAGCGCGGCCGCCACGCCGCCCGCGGCCAGGCTGCTGCCGGCAATGCGCCAGCGGTACTCGGCCAGCAACGCGCGGCGCTCGGGGTAGAGCCGCGCCAGCCGGATCTCCACATGCTGCGCCCCCAGCAGGCCCCAAGCGTTCAGCCCCGCGGCAGGCACGCCGGCCGGCGTGGTCCAGTGGCTGAGGTCTTCCAGGCGGGGCTCCTGCGGCACCGGCAGCGGCGGCGTCTGCAGCAGCGGCAGGCCGGGCGGGTTGATGGCCAGCAGCACCTGGCTGCCGCCCGCCGCATCGGTGCGGATCTCGATCAGCGCATTGCTCTCGCCGCTCATGGTGTCGCGCAGGTAGTCGGCCTGCGAGCGCAGCAGCTCGGGCGTGCCGCTGTGGCCGAGCAGCTGGCGCAGCTGCCGCAGCTTGCCGAGCAGCTGCACATCGTCACGGCGCAGCAGCTGCTGCTCGAACGAGCGGTACAGCGTCGCCCCCAGCAGCGCGCTGGCCAGCGCCGCCACCAGTGCGACCGACACCCCGAGCCGCCAGCCCAGCGAGGCGGGCCGGCTCATGGCCGCAGCTCGCACACATAGCCCATGCCGCGCACCGCGTGGATGAGGCGGCCAGGCACGGGGTCGTTGATGCGCAGGCGCAGGCGGCGGATGGCCACGTCCACCACGTTGGTGTCGCTGTCGAAGTTCATGTCCCAGACATGGGAGGCGATCTCGCTGCGCGACAGCACCTCACCCTGGCGGCGCATCAGCAGGTGCAGCAGGTTGAACTCGCGGGCGCTGAGCGTGAGGCGCTGGCCGGCCCGCGTGGCGGTGCGGGCGGGCACGTTCAGGCGCAGGTCGTCGAGCGTGAGCACATCGTCCTCGCGCGGCGGGCCGCGGCGCAGCAGGGTGCGCACGCGCGCCAGCAGCTCCGCGAAGGCAAAGGGCTTCACGAGGTAGTCGTCCGCGCCGAGTTCCAGCCCGTGCACCCGGTCGGCCAGCGCGTCGCGCGCACTCAGGAAGAGCACCGGCACCTGCCGGCCCACGCCGGTCTGCCGCAGCCGGCGCAGCACCGTCCAGCCGTCCAGGCCGGGCAGCATCACGTCCAGCACGACGAGGTCGTAGGCCTGCTCCGCGGCCAGGTGCAGGCCGGTGTGGCCGTCGCGCGCCACGTCCACCACGAAGCCGGCCTCGGTCAGGCCCTGCTTCAGGTAGTCGCCCGCGCGGGCTTCGTCCTCCACCACCAGGATGCGCACACCGGTCTCCTCATCAAGGGCAAGGCCGCAAGCATGCCGCAGCGGCCCAAGGCATTCGATGGCAAAGATGTCATCGAACGGTCAGCGTGCGGGCAGCGGCTGGTTTCTAGAGTGCCGGCATGCGTTCACTGTTCACGGCTCTCTTGATCACCGCGGCCCTCGCCGCCAACGCCGAGCCCGCGGCCGACGGGCCCGTCACCACCGCCGAGCACCTCGCCCACGCAGCCCGCGCTGCCTGCCGCGCCCTGGGCCGCGAGGTGGCCGTGGCGGTGGTGGACGCCAGCGGCCAGACGCTGCTGATGTCTCGCGCAGCCAGCGTCGGCCCGCACAACCTGGAGGCCGCCCGGCGCAAGGCCTACACGGCCCTGTCCACCCGCCAGCCCACGCTCACGCTCGGCCGGCAGGCCCGCAGCCAGCCCGACACCGCGGCCCTGCAATACCTGCCCGAATTGCTGCTGCTGGGCGGCGGCGTGCCGTGGCGCGATGCCAGCGGCGATATCGCCGGCGCGGTGGGCGTGGCCGGCGGCGGTGGGCCTGAGAACGACGACGCCTGCGCCCGCGCAGCGGTCGAGAGCCTGCCGCGCCACCCTTGATCTCACCCCCAACCTGGAGTCCCTGATGTCGCTTCGTTCCCTTGCACTCGCCAGCCTGGCCACCTCGCTCGCCCTGGCCGGCCTGCCTGCCCATGCCACCAGCGCCAACCCGCTGAGCGTGCACGTGCTCAACCTGCAAACCGGCGAGCCGAGCGCCGGCATTCGCGTCGACCTGGAGCGCCGCGTGGGCACCGACCGCTGGCAGCCGCTCGGCAGCGGCGTCACCAATGCGCAGGGCCGCATCCCCGGCCTGGTGCCGGCCGACGCACTGCCGAGCTGGAGCGCGGGGGAGTACCGCGTCGTCTTCCGCACCGGCGAGTTCTATGCGCAGCAGAAGCAGGCCAGCTTCTTCCCGGAGATCCCGGTCGTCATCCGCGTGGACAGCGCGCAGCAGCACTACCACGTGCCCCTGCTGCTGAGCCCCTTCGGCTTCTCGACCTACCGGGGCAATTGAACACAGGCCGGCGGTTTCAGCGGATCAGCACCTGTCACGCCGGCGCACACAAGCGTAAGGGCCTGGCGCATCCGGTTAATGGCGGGCCACCCTGCTCACATCTCGGTACGTTTGCCTGGGCGGGCTGCCTAGAGTCGCGGCTTTCGCATCCTCCAGGAGCCCATTGATGTCCAGAACTACCGTCCTGATCGCTGCCACCAGCGCCCTGTTGCTCAGCGCCTGCGCCACCAAGGATTTCGTCAAGGAGACCGTGGCCCCCGTGCAGTCCAGCGTCGACAGCCTGGGCACCCGCGTGCAGGCCAACGACGACGGCCTGAAGGCGCTGGGCGGCCGCGTGCAGGGCAGCGAGACACGCATCCAGGCCCTGGAGCGCGAAGCCGCCGAACGCGCACAGGCCGCCAAGAACCTGCCGGCGCCCCCGGGCCTCTTGATGAGCACCGTGCTCACCGACGACAAGATCAAGTTCACCTCCGGCCGCGCCGAACTCACCGACGCCGCCGGCCGCGAACTCGACCAACTCGTGGCCAAGCTCAAGGCCGACAACCAGCCCGTGTACATCGAGATCCAGGGCCACACCGACAACACCGGCAGCCACGCCTACAACCAGCAACTCGGCCTGCAACGGGCCGAAGCCGTGCGCCTGTACCTCGCCCGCGCCGGCGTACCCCTGCCGCGCATGAGCACCATCAGCTACGGCGAGACCGCGCCCCTGGTGGAGAACAACTCGCGCGACGGGCGCAGCACGAATCGGCGGGTGCAGTTGGTGGTGATGCGGTAACCCGCCGCCCGGGTCACCGCCTGATGCGCCGGTCCTGGCAGTGCCCATCTGCCAGGTCGCGGCGCATCACCCCTTCATGGCGCCAGCGACAGGCGCTCAGCCAAAAAATCCAGGAAACAGGCAATCCGGGCTGACAACCGCGTGTTGCGGTAGTAGACGGCATAGATCGGTTGCCGCACGTCTGCCGTGTCGCGGGCCAGCACCTGGACGAGGTCGCCCTTGGCGCGGTCGGCATCCGCCATGAAATCGGCCAGGCAGACCAGGCCCAGGCCCTGCAATGCCAACTGGCGCAGCGTCTCGCCACTGGACGCCGTCAGCGTCGGCGTGACCTGCCATGCGTCACCGTGAGGCCCGCGCAAGGGCCACTGGTTCAGCGCCTCCGGCTGCGTGAAGCCGATCAACTCATGCTCCGCCAGACTGGCGACCGTCTTCGGGCGGCCGCGTGCGGCCAGATAGGCCGGGCTCGCGAGCACGCGCAGCCGGCTGCTGCCGAGTGGCCGCGCATGCAGCGTGGAATCCGTGAGCATGCCGATCCGGATCGCGATGTCAGTGCGCCGCTCAATCAGGTCGATGTTGAGTTCATCGGTATCCAGTTCAAGCGTGATCTGAGGGTAGGCCCGGCGAAACGCCGGCATCAGCGGCACGATGGCATGCAGCATGAAAGGCGTCGCCGCGTTCACGCGCAGGCGCCCGGCGGGTTGCGTCCGGCGCGCAGCCATCTGCTCCTCGGCGTTCTCGATCGAAGCCAGGATGGCGCGTGTGTGCGCCAGGAAGGCTTGCCCCTCCTCGGTGAGTTCGATGCGGCGCGTCGTGCGGCGCAGCAGGGTTGTTTCAAGCTTCTGCTCCAGCCGGCTCAGCGCACGGCTGGTGCCCGAGACCGTCTGCCCGAGTTGCTCCGCGGCCGCCGTGATGGAGCCGGCCGACACCACGCGGGCAAATGCCTGCAGCTCTTCAAGAGTGGTCTTCATGAACGCCCTACATCCTTGACTCCAAGTCAAGAGAATTGTGCTCGTTACCCAGTTTTTCGGCAAAGGAAGGCCACCCACACTCCGCGTCCACCCAAGGAGTGTTGACATGCCCATTGCTTTGCTCGCGCTGACCCTCAGCGCTTTCGCCATCGGGACGACCGAGTTCGTCATCGTCGGCCTCATTCCCACCGTCGCGGCAGACCTCGGTATCGGCTTGCCGTCCGCAGGCCTGCTGGTCAGCCTGTACGCGCTGGGCGTCGCCGTCGGCGCGCCGGTGCTGACCGCCCTCACCGGCAAGATGCCCCGCAAGGCGCTGCTGCTCGGCCTGATGGCGCTGTTCACCCTCGGCAACCTGCTGGCGTGGCAAGCGCCGAGCTACGAGTCGCTGGTCGCGGCCCGCGTGCTCACTGGCCTGGCGCACGGTGTCTTCTTCTCGATCGGCTCGACCATCGCCACCGGCCTCGTGCCCAAGGACAAGGCGGCAAGCGCCATCGCGATCATGTTCACGGGCCTCACCGTGGCCCTGGTCACCGGCGTGCCTCTGGGCACCTTCATCGGCCAGCACTTCGGCTGGCGCGAGACCTTCCTCGCAGTGTCTGCGCTGGGCGTCGTTGCGCTGGCCGGCAGCTGGATCTTCGTGCCGCGGGACATCCGGCATGCGGCACCGGCAACGCTAGCGCAGCAGGCCAGGGTGCTGGCCGAACCACGGCTGTTGCTCGTCTACGCCAAGACGGCCATCGGCTACGGGGGGTCGTTCATCCCCTTCACCTTTCTGGCTCCGATCCTCACCGAGGTCTCGGGCTTCAGTGCCGGCACCGTGGGCTGGGTGATGCTCATCTACGGCGTGTCGGTGGCGGTCGGCAATATCTGGGGCGGCAAGCTCGCTGACCGCCTGGGGCCCATCCCGGCACTGCGGATCATCTTTGCCCTGCTGGCAGCGGTGCTGCTCCTGTTCACCTTCACCGCGCCGCACCCGTGGCTGGCGCTCGCCACCGTGCTGCTGTGGGGCGCGGTCGCTTTTGGCAACGTGCCCGGCTTGCAGGTCTATGTCGTGAAGCAGGCTGAACACTTTGCACCCCAGGCCGTGGACGTCGCGTCAGGGCTGAACATCGCGGCCTTCAACCTCGGGATTGCCGCTGCGGCCTGGGCAGGCGGCCTGATCGTGACGCACGCAGGCCTCATGCACACGCCCTGGATCGGCGCGCTCGTGGTGCTGGTGTCTCTGGCGCTCACCCACTGGAGCGGCCTGCTCGACCGCCGCCAAGGCATGCCGGTGCGCAGCAACCGCGTCGCCACCGCTGGCCACTGACGAAGGGCCCGGCCGGGCGGGCCATCTTGGCGCCGCCCCCTGAAACTTTCGCCATGGCGAGCGACGAGGCCTACATTGAGTTGGGACCTTAGGGTGGCCTGAGGCGGCTCGACAGCGGCTCTCCGGCCCCCTTGGCTCAGACAGGCCAGGAGCCTCGGCAGGCCCGCTGGCGCGGGTCTGCGATTTCAACCATTGCGCCGCGGGCGCCGCGCGCCAGGAACCTTCATGTCCATTCGAAAACACGGCGTCCTCTGGCTTGTCGCAGCGCTTGCCCTGTCGTTGCCTGGCATCGGCCACGCAGCGGGCAGCCTGGATCAGGCGAACGAGCAGGCGCGCCGCGTGGTCCTGCAGGCGATGCAGGAGCGCCTTATCCCTGGCCTGCAGGTCGCGGTCGTCAAGGACGACGAGCTGGTGCTGTCGGAAGCCTATGGCCTCGCCAACGTAGAAAACCGGGTGCCAGCCACGGCCAAGACCCTGTTCCCTTTGAACTCGGCCACCAAGCCCTTCACGGGCGTGGCGATGATGCAGTTGGCCGAGGCGGGGCGGGTCAGCCTTGATGCGCCGATCTCCCGCTATCTGGACGACCTGCCGCCGCCCTGGCAGGCGATCCGCGTGCGCCAACTGCTGGCGCATACCTCGGGCCTCCCGGAGATCGTCGATCAGCCCGGCCCCACGGCGGGCAGCACAGAGGCCGCCATGTGGAAGGGCGTGAAGCAGCAGCCCATGGAGGCGCCGATCGGAGAAATGTTCGCCTACAACCAGACGAACTACGGCCTGCTGGCGCAGATCATCGCCAAGCAGGCGCTGATGCCCTACGAGCGGTATCTGGCCGAACGCCAGTTCTCCGTCGCGAACATGCCGCTCACCACCTTTGGCGACAGCTACGACCCCGTGCCGAACGCGGCGACCATCTACAGCTACTTTCCGCGCCGAACGCTGGCGCCGAACGATGCGAATCGCCTGTCGCGCTGGGTCTATGACATCCCATACAGCTTGCAGGCCGGCGGCGGCATCCAGACGACCGCCGATGAACTCGCGGCCTGGCTGATTGCACTGTCCAAGGGCCGCCTCATCAACGCGGCCAGCAGGCAAAGCATGTGGACCCCAGAAAAGCTCAACAGCGGCGCCAACGGCGCCTGGTCCGCCGGCTGGCCCGTGCTGGCCAGCACGCCGCGCCGTCAGGTGGCCGGCATCGGCGGCAACCGCGCAGCCTTCATCGTGTACCCGGACGACAGGCTGGCCGTCATCGTGCTCACGAACCTCGTGGGTGGCAACCCGGAGCGATTCATTCCGCAGATCGCCGAGCTCTACCGCGCATTGCCCACCCCGCCGGCGCCGTAGTGGCCATCAGCCGATGGTGCCTGCCGTGGCCCTGGCGTGCTGCGCCAGCACCTTCGAGCGCACCCGGTACAGCGTGCCGGCGTCGTACGCCAACAGGCCGGTGAGCCTGCGCGTCTACGCCGACCGGCTCGTCGTCGCGGCCG
>NZ_NISI01000021.1 GCF_002205845.1 Roseateles puraquae
CCGTCTTCCTGCGCTTCCCGGGACACGCTCACCTCGTTAGCGATCTGCGCGTCCCCTAAACGCGGCCGTCAACATGACTTCGCTGAGCGCTTACCGATCAAGAGCCTCAATGCCGAAGCTCAAGACCAGAGCGCCGGCATCATCGGCGACGTGGTGAAGACAGGCATCGGCTTGGTGAGCCTGAGCACCGGCGTGCCGATCACGCTCCAACAGGCACAGGCGGCGCCTGGCACACGCACCTACAAGTGCTACGACGCCACAGTGCAGTTGCTGGCCGACATCAAGTCAGCGACCGCAGACCTGAAGGCCAAAACAAAGCGCCTGACCGAAGCCAACGATGAGGTCGGAAGACTGGAGCGGCTGGCCGGCCAGAACGCAATGACGAAGGACGCCAAGAAGCGCCTCGAAGAGTGGAATGGCAAGGTCCGCGACTTTTCCAAGGCTGTGACCGCTGCCCAGGAGTCGCTGGATGCTCTGACCGACAGAGTATCGGCCAGTGAGGAGCTGACCTGGCCTCGCAACGTCGCTGACACTGCCCTCAACGCCGCCCCGAATTCGGAGAGCAAGAAAAAGCTTGGCGCACTCTTGGCTTTCACTGATCAAGGGCCAACCGGCTTCACCGCAAGCCAGCTCAACGAGGCGACGGCGCTTATTGGCGTGCTGGCTCCAGCCACGCCGGCTCCCGTGCAATCCAAGTGCTCACCGCAATCCATGGATTGCGAGCCTCAGGCCTTGAAGGACAAGAAGGCAGAGGGCTTGGTCTATCGAAGCCCGGTGCCCTCCTACTTGCTCATCTGCCAAGTCTCAGACGCTGCAGCTTGCACCCCAGACGGTGCCAGCTCCGTCATCGTCAGTTCGGGCGTGCTAGCACCGCAGCTTGGACCCCTGCGCCTGCTGCCGATGACCAACGGCGCGTTCCAGAACAACGTCCTCAAGGTCACGTTCCGTGAGAACGGTGGCGTTGCTGAGCGATAGCGACATCGTGACGGTCACTACGCTGTACGGAGGACGCGCCTGATAAACCGTAGGGACGGTTTGTCCAACGCAGCTCAGCATGAGCAACTACTCCTCGGAGCGCACGGCCAGCATCGCGCCGATTACCACTCGCCGAGCGTCGCCGCGTCCCAAGACCTTCAGACGTTTGACGTCGGTGACCTCAAACCTGCCGAAATGCATCGTGGGCTAGCTGACGTGAGCTTCTTGGTCGCCTCGGTCACCCTTGCCCCTGCTACGCCGTGTAGAGTGCCCCAAGGACTTGACATAAGCGCCGCGGTATCGAGCTTCAATCTGCTCGTGGCCCCCTGGCGCCTAGATCCGCCATTGAAACTATCGAAAGCTCGCGCACATGGAAAACGCACCGGCTCCGGAATCGATCAAGGACCTGATCCTCCGGATGACAAACGAAGCCTGGGACCATCGCAATGAGGGCGTGTTGCTGGCTCGTCTCGGCGATGAGGTGCGCCGCCAGCCTCCGGAGTTGGCCAATCTAGAGCTAAAGGGGCGATCGCTGTCCCACTTCATCCGCGACGAGTTGGGTGAGGAAATCGAGCTGTACACCTCCGGTGACGACAACATCGTTCGGCTGGCGCTTCCCAGGTCCGCCGGCGTCCCACCCCAAGATGGGATCAAGTATTTCCCCAAGGCCGCGCCGTCACGCAAGGCGGCGGCTGCGTCCGGCGTTACTGGTGCGGTACGCCTGGCCTTCTCAAAGGACCTCGCTCCTGGCAAGAAGCGAGTCATATACCTGACCCCGAAGCCGAGGTTCAGTGACATCGATGCTGGCGTGGAGGTGCCTCAGGGCGCAACCCTGGTGCCGTCAGAGTTGATCGTGTCGGGCGATGGCGACGACGTGGAGCTGTTGAGGAAGACTTTGGCCAACATCGCCTTCTGGCGGGAGACCCAAGGGCTTGCCGTCGAAGCCGTGTCGACCCAGACCAAAGCCGAGGAGCATGGTTCACGCTCGTTGCTCGACCTGCTGCTTTCCCAGTTGAACGATTCTGAAAAGAAGAGGGTTCAAATGCCGCTTGATATTGTTGCAAAACTGCGTGATTCAATCGTCAAATGAGATTTTTCTTCCTCTGCGCGGGCATTCCGGCGGAGATCTTCGATGCAGTCCGCAAAGAGCGAGAATATATCGGCGGAACAAGCACGGAAGTCGAATTGCTTCCGACGATCGGCCCGTGGGGAGCGCCTTACCGCCCGGAGATTGCATCTAGGGCAATCGAGATCTTCCGAGATCGCACCGCGAAGGAGGATGCCTCCGACGACCCATCGGCATATGCTGTTTTGTACGTGCCGGGTGCCAACGATGATGCTCTGACAAACCCTCTATTTCCTTCCATCTATACCTGCCCCGTCGACTGGGATGGGTTGATTGGCTACGGGAAAGTCCAGCTCAGTCAGTCCAAAAACGCGCTGGTCAGATTACTCAACGCTCAGGCCACCGAGGTTCGCGCGGCCATCACGGCCCTCGCTCGAGAGGTCAAGGAGCAAGCACAGCGCACACCTTGGTTGTTGCCGGTCCGCAACTTCCGCTCGGGTCACCTTAGAGGTGCGCTGGCCACCCTTCAAGTAGAACTGGCGACTTCTAAGAAAAAGCCTGACACGCTAAAGGATCTCAGCAACCGCTTCCGTCAGAATCATCCACCTCAGAAAACCTCCGACGGCTACGCGAAGGACAAGTCATACTTTGTCGACGAAAGCGGCCTTGAATTTAAGCCGCCAGGACATCTTCTGCATGGATTCCACACCGAGTCCGAAAATTCAGACCATAACAAGATTTGCTATATCGCCTCCCGGCGCCGGCTCGGGACGCCGTATATCAAGACTTTTCACTACGATTGCGCCCGGGGCGATACCAAGCCCACGCATGCCAATCTGTGCAATTGCCATAGCGATGATCGCGTCGCCAGGCAAGCGCCGAAAAATTTCAATATCGCGCCCAACGATTTCACACGACCGTAAATGAAAACGGCCCACAGAGTGGGCCGTTTCATCCCGATCAAACGGGCGATCAATCAAGTGTTGCTTAGAGCCTCGAAGCAGAAATTTCTGCTCACACATGCCTAATGGCGTAAGTTCCACGGGGGGGGCCTTGCAAAGCCTGTCCCATCACCGTCTAGTCGTTACACCAAGCCGAAGGTCGCAACAGCGGAACACTTTCAGCTACTCGTAAAGCGCATCGCCCATTTCCAAAGGAACGAGGTAAGCGCACATGGGGCTAGGAGCACCTGAGCGGTGCCTATGCAGTCATTGTAGCCAGCAGAAGTCCGCAGTCAAGTCAAGGGCTTACATGGTGTGCCGTCCCCGTTCTCCCCGCTGGCTTCCGAAGCGTCGATCAGTGGTTCAAAGTTTGGTGGCGCCAACCCCGAAAAGTTCAAACTTTGGCGACGGCTCGCTTCAACGTTGCTTGACGGATTGCGATGTTTGCCTGGGAAGCCCGGTTCAGCGATAGCTGACGATCAACAATCGCCCCACGTTTTTGACCCCGTGGCCGCACAAACAAAAACGACCGCCGCAGCGGTCGTTCGTTCAGGGCTGAAGGCGCTCAGCGTGCCGTGCGACGGCGGGTCCAGCCCAGGGCGCCGAGCGCGCCGAAGGCCAGGGCCACGCTGCCCGGCTCGGGCAGGGCTTGGGGCGGAGTGCCGGTGGCAAGCGTGAAATTCAGGCTGTCCAGCAGGACGGTGTTGTCCTTGGCGGCCGTGAAGGTGATGTAGCTGGCGACGCCCTTGAAGGACAGCGTGGTGGCCGGGCCATCGGCATCGGACCAGTTGCAGTAGACGAAGCCGGAGGCGCACTCCGAACCTTCCAGGCCCACCAGGCTGGCGAGCGTGCCGCCTTGCGCGTCGAAGATCGTCACCGACAGCAGCTTCTCGTTGGTCTTGCCCGAGTAGGCGAAGGACACCGCATCCACGAAGCCACCGGTCAGGCCCAGCGTCACCGACTTCTCACCCGCCACGTCCGGCTTGCCCGGATCGTTGGCAATCAGCAGCGCTGTGCAGGTTTCACCGCGCTCGAAGCTGATGGTGCCGCCGCAGTTGCCGTTGTTCGAGCGGGCGCTCCAGGCCGAACCGCTGATGTCCACCCCGTTGTAGGTGCCGGACAGGAGCTTGGTCGTGGTGAGGTCTTCAAAATCCAGCACCAGGGTGCCGGCCATGACCGGCTGCAGGGACGCGGCGAGGGCGACTGCCACAAGTTTGCTGAGCATGCGCATGGCTTGTTCCGATCTATGTGTTCGAGTTGGCGTTCTGGCGGGAAATGTAAACAAGCCTTTCAAATTGCGGGCGCAGGCGGCCCCTCCAGTTGCGGGGGGTGAGCGGCCGTCATGCCGCAACTCAAGGGCGGGAAACCCCGGGTCCTGGGTAGCCCGGCAGCGGCCGGGGGGGCCTCGCTACACTGCCGCGGGTGGAAACCAAATGGCTTGAAGACTTCGTCAGCCTCGCCGAGACGCGCAGCTTTTCCCGCTCGGCGCAGCTCCGCCATGTGACGCAGCCGGCGTTCTCGCGCCGCATCCAGGCGCTGGAGGCCTGGGCCGGGGTCGATCTCGTCGACCGCTCCTCCTACCCCACCCGGTTGACGGCGGCTGGCGCCACGCTGCTGGCCCAGGCGGTGGAGTTGCTCGGCAACCTGCAGGCCACCCGCAACATGCTGCGCAGCCACCAGGCCTCGGACCAGGACATGATCGAGTTCGCCGTGCCGCATTCGCTCGCGTTCTCGTTCTTTCCACACTGGCTCATGGGGTTGCGACGAGGTTTTGGCGCCATCAAGTGCCGGCTCAACGCCGCCAACGTGCATGACGCGATGCTGCAGCTGAGCGAAGGCAACTGCGACCTGCTGCTGGTCTACCACCATGCCAGCCAGCCGCTTCAGCTTGACCCCGAGCGCTACCAGATGGCTTCGCTCGGCCACGAGACGCTGGCGCCCTATGCCAAGGCCGACCCGCAAGGGGAGCCGATGTTCCGCCTGCCCGGCCGTCAAGGCCAGAAGATTCCCTTCCTGAGCTACGCCGCTGGCGCCTACCTCGGGCGATTGGTCGAGTTGATCGTGAAAGAGGCCGACTGCGCACTCAACCTCGACGCGATTTACGAGACCGACATGGCCGAGGGCCTGAAAGCCATGGCCCTGGAAGGCCACGGTTTTGCCTTCCTGCCGGCCAGCTCAGTACAGAAGGAACTGGCCAGTGGGCGCCTGGTGCCCGCCGCGGCGCCTGGGCAGTTCAGCGTCAGCATGGAGCTGCGCATCTACCGCGAGCGCCCGGAGCTTTCGCGCCGCCAGAAGCCTGCCTCCTTGGCTTTGTGGGACTACCTGACGTCAAACGCATGAAGTCATCGCGCATGCGCATGGATCGCGTAAACCCGTATTTGGGGGCGCTCGGCCGCGTGGTCTGCTCGCATTTGTTATAGAACCATCCCTTTTGTTGTTGGAGTCTTCATGAAGAAAGTTCTGCTCGTCGCCGCCCTGATTGCCGGCACCACCGCCGTGCATGCGCAAGACACGCTGAAGAAGATCAAGGACAGCGGCGCCATCACCATGGGTGTGCGCGAGTCGTCCGGCCTGTCCTACACCATCGGCGATGGCAAGTACGTCGGCTATCACATCGATGTCTGCGAGCACGTCATTGCCGACCTGCGCAAGCAGCTGGGCGGCAAGATCGAGGTCAAGTACCAGCCGGTCACCTCGGCCAACCGCATCCCCTTGACGGTCAATGGCACGGTCGACCTGGAGTGCGGCTCCACCACCAACAACGCCGCCCGCCAGAAGGACGTCGCGTTCGCCGTGACGACCTACGTCGAGGAAGTGCGCATCGCCGTGAAGGCCAACTCCGGCATCACCTCCATCAACCAGCTCAACGGCAAGACGGTGGCCACCACCACCGGCACGACCTCGGTGCAGACGCTGCGCAAGCATGAGCGCGCCACGGGCGTGGACTTCAAGGAAGTCTTCGGCAAGGACCACGCCGACAGCTTCCTGCTGCTGGACTCCGGCCGTGCCGACGCCTTCGTGATGGACGGCTCTATCCTGGCCAAGAACATCGCCACGTCCAAGAACCCGGCCGACTTCAAGATCGTAGGTGAGGTGCTGAGCGTCGAGCCCATTGCCATCATGATGCGCAAGGACGATCCCGCCTTCAAGAAGGCCGTGGACGACAGCATCAAGGGCATGATGAAGTCGGGCGAGCTGGCCAAGCTCTACGACAAGTGGTTCATGCAGCCCATCCCGCCGACCAACACCAAGATCGGCCTGCCGGTGTCTGCCGCCACCAAGGACGCCTGGGCCAACCCCAACGACAAGCCGATGGAAGACTACAACAAGAAGTGATGGTCTGACGTCTGCTGAAAGACCGCAAAGCGGGTGCATGGCACCCGCTTTGCTTTAGGGAAGAGGCTTGAGGAGAGGTCCATGAGTTGGGACTGGCAGGTGTTCTGCAAGAACACCCTGGATGGTGAGGTCATTGCCAGCTGTTTCGGCAGCAACGGCGACATCACCTATTTGCAGTGGATGTTTTCGGCCTGGGGCTGGACGCTGAGCGTGGCGCTGCTGGCGCTGGTGCTGGCGCTGGCGGTGGGGTCGCTGATGGGCATCTTGCGCACGACGCCGAGCAAGACGCTCGTGTTCATCGGCAATGCCTGGACGGAGTTGTTTCGCAACATCCCGCTGCTGGTGCAGATCTTCCTCTGGTACCACGTGCTGCCTTCGCTCTTCTTGAGCCTGCGCGCGGTGCCGAGCTTCGTGCTCGTCGTGTTTGCGCTCGGCTGCTTCACGTCGGCGCGGATTGCCGAGCAGGTGAAGGCCGGCATCCAGAGCCTGCCCAAGGGTCAGCGCTATGCGGGCCTCGCCATGGGCTTCACGTTGCCGCAAACCTACCGCTTCGTGCTGCTGCCGATGGCGTTTCGCATCGTCATCCCGCCGCTCACCAGCGAGAGCATGAACATCATCAAGAACTCCTCGGTGGCGTTCGCGGTCAGCATCTCCGAGCTGACGATGTTCTATCTGCAGGCGGGTGAAGAAACCTCGCGCAACCTCGAGATGATCCTTGCCATCACGGGCTGCTACTTCATCTCGGCCTTTGCCATCAACCGCATCGCGCTGGTCATCGAGAACCGCCTGCGCGTGCCCGGCATGATCGGAGGTGGCCGATGAATCTCGACTTCAGTTTCCTGGACTGGGGCGTCGTCTCCAGCTTCGTCGCCAAGGGCTTCTTCTTCTCGATCCAGCTCACGCTGATCGCGATGATCGGCGGCATCGTGCT
Source organism: Roseateles puraquae (assembly GCF_002205845.1). GTDB lineage: Bacteria > Pseudomonadota > Gammaproteobacteria > Burkholderiales > Burkholderiaceae_C > Pelomonas > Pelomonas puraquae. Next base: position 7,250 of record NZ_NISI01000021.1, read on the forward strand.
GGGGACGCTGCTGGCGCTGATGCGACTGTCGTCCAAGCCCTGGCTGGTGTGGCCGGCGGCGTTCTATGTGAACACGCTGCGCTCCATCCCGCTGGTGGTGGTGATCCTGTGGTTCTTCCTGCTGATCCCCTTGTTGATCGGCAAGCCACTCGGCGCGGAGATGTCCGCCATCATCACGTTCACGCTGTTCGAGGCTGCCTACTACTCCGAGATCATGCGGGCTGGCATCCAGAGCGTGCCGCGCGGGCAGGTCTACGCGGGCTATGCGGTCGGCATGACCTACAGCCAGACCATGCAGCTGGTCGTGCTGCCGCAGGCCTTCCGCAACATGCTGCCGGTGCTGCTGACGCAGACCATCATCCTGTTCCAGGACACCTCGCTGGTCTATGCCATCGGCGCCTACGACCTGCTCAAGGGCTTCGAGGTCGCCGGCAAGAACTTCAACCGCCCGGTCGAGACCTATCTGGTCGCGGCCGTCGTCTACTTCGTCATCTGCTTCAGCCTGTCCATGATGGTGCGGCGCCTGCAAGCCAAGATCCAGATCATCCGCTGAGGATTTCCCCATGATCGACATCAAGAACGTTTCCAAGTGGTACGGCAGCTTCCAGGTGCTGACCGATTGCACGACGTCCATCAAGAAGGGCGAGGTGGTTGTCGTCTGCGGCCCGTCGGGCTCGGGCAAGTCGACGCTGATCAAGACCGTCAATGCGCTGGAGCCCTTCCAGAAGGGTGACATCGTGGTGGACGGCATTTCCATTGCCGACCCCAAGACCAATCTGCCCAAGCTGCGTTCGCGCGTGGGCATGGTGTTCCAGCACTTCGAGCTGTTCCCGCATCTGTCGGTTACCGAGAACCTGACCATCGCCCAGGTCAAGGTGCTGGGCCGCTCGCAGGACGACGCCAAGGCGCGTGGCCTGAAGATGCTCGACCGCGTGGGCCTGTCCGCCCACAAGGACAAGTTCCCCGGCCAGCTCTCCGGCGGCCAGCAGCAGCGCGTGGCCATTGCCCGCGCGTTGTCGATGGACCCCATCGTCATGCTGTTCGACGAACCCACCTCGGCGCTGGATCCGGAGATGGTCGGCGAAGTGCTCGACGTCATGGTGCAACTGGCCCAGGAAGGCATGACCATGATGTGCGTGACGCACGAGATGGGCTTCGCCAAGCGCGTCAGCAATCGCGTCATCTTCATGGACGCGGGCAAAATCGTCGAAGACTGCTCCAGCGCCGACTTCTTCGGCAAGCCTGAAGACCGCTCGCCGCGGGCCAAGGACTTCCTGGCCAAGATCCTGCAGCACTGAGCGACGTCGGAGAGGCGGATGCCTGGGCTGGCGTTGTGGCTCGCCGGGGCGCATGGCGTTGTCGTCCCCGGATGAGGGGCTGATCGGCAGGCAGAGGGCGGCCTGGTTTCAGGCCCGTTGCTGTTGCCGGCGTCGATTGCGCGGCGCCAAAAGCCAGACCAGTTCCTTGCGGCTCAGGGCGACCCAGATCGCCAAGGTTCCGAACAGCGGCAGGATGAGGCGGCTGAAGTAGTACGCGTAGCAGGTCAGGAAGAATTCGGCGTCCGACAGCGGCGTTGCGCTGACCCGGTACGGCGGAGGGCGCAGCGCGCCGTCGGTGAGGCTGACCTGGTGATTCAGGACCACGGCGAAATGGGCGGCGATGACCGCCATGCAGGCCAGCAGCGCCAGTAGCGCGTACAGCGCGATTGCCGCCAGCAGTCGCCTCGGCCGCAGCCCCGATGTCGCGATCACCAGTGCCACCGTCATGGGCAAGCCTCGCAGCACATAACCCAACATGGTGGGGTGCATGCGCACCAGCGGGTGTTCGTCCGTTCCGACGATGGTCCACCAGGTTCTCAGGATCCACATGCCATCGGGGACGGACGCGATTTCGCGCAGCGGCCAGAACACGACGTCCGGTAGTGACAAATTGGCCAGCCGTCGTAGCGCCTCGAGCGCGTATTGATCAGCACCGGCCAGCCAGAGGGCCGAGAGCGGCAGCAAGGTTGCCATGAGCCGGAACAGCCATTGGCGGGGCCGGCGCGTGCCTCGAAACCAATTTCCGAAAGGCCGTGAGCCGATACCCAGCTTCACGGCGCGGCCCGGTGCGGCGGGGGCATGAAGCGCAGCCAGCCGAAATAGATCAGCACGCCGTCCAGAAGAATCAGCACTTCCCAGGCATAAAGGTGCGCCCAGTCGAACCAATGCGGTGCCAGTTGGCCGATATAAAAAAGGCTGACGATGCGCGCCAGGTTCACGACCATGATGGCGACCAGCCCAACGCCGAAGCCAATCATCTTGTAACGCCAGTGGGTCGGGTATGCCGCCATGGCGGCCCACAACAGGATGACCGCCTCGATACCACTGCAGCCATTGCTCACACGGATGGCAAACAGGCTCCCGGGGTGGCTCAGGATGTTATGGACGCTTTCTGCCTGGCCCCCGAACAGCCGAATGGATATTGCGGCGGCTTCGGTGATTCCTCGCAGCATCGGGTTAATGACCTGGGAATCCACCCAGGGCAGGACTTCGATGCCGAAAGCGACGACGGTGAACAGCCCGAACACGAGGAAAAACCTCAGCATGGGGCGCTGCGCCAGCAGCGAGTCACCGGCGGACGGGGAACGTGCACGTGACATGTCGGGCAGTCGAGAGTGGCAAGTGACGTGTGAGTCTGCTGAGTGAAGCGCCTTGGCCGCCGGCCCGCCGGATTGCCAAACCTTGGGCCGCTGGATCACGGCCCGGGTTCGACGATTCTCGGCGCGGCCGCCGCGGCGCGGATCCCTAGCGTGTCACGCCGTCATGCCTGCGCTAGTCAACGGCGGCTCATTTGCAGGGTCAGGTGCGCACCAGCGTACGAGCCGATGCATCGATTGAATGGCATGCCTTTGCACGCAAACGCTCGTCAGGGCTCGATGGCCGCGCCGACCAGGGCTTCCCCAGCCACGGTGCCGATGCGCGTGGCTCGGCCAGTGGCGAGGTCGATGCGGTACCAGACCGACTTCTGGCCTGTCGTCACCGCCGAGTAGGCGGTGTTGGAGACATCCGAAATGTCCAGCGTCGCACGCTGGAAGCTGCCGATGCCCAGCGATCCCACGGTGTACAGCCGGCCGGTGTTCGGTGACACCACCGGTTGCGCGCCTTCCTTGCTGCCCTGGTGCACCAGCAGGCCCAGGCGCCCGTCCAGCGCGTAGTTGGTGGTGATCTTGTCGTTGTCCTTGTTGTAGGTGTAGCCCGCGGCGACGATGCCGGGCGCCTTGCCGGCATTGGCATCAGCCGGGTCGTAGGCCAGGCGCCCGTCGAACTGGACACCGGGTTGATTGGGGTCGCCGTCGACGATGGCGCCGGTGTCCGGGTGCAGGCGCAGGTTGAATCCGGCATCGTTGACCACGCGGATGCGGTCCACCGTGGGGTTGAAATCAAAGCCCCACTCGGTCGCGCCCTCGCGCGGCAATGCATTGGGTGCACCGACCGGACTGGCCGCGGCCGTGCGGGTGTCGATACGGTAGAGCTGGCCGCTCGTACCCAGGCCGAACAACTGACCCTTGGCGACGCGGTAGTCCACGCCGATCAGCGTGTCGCCCGCCGCCAGGCCGGTCAGCGGCCGGGACGACAGCAGCTTCTGCGGCTGGCCGGCATTGAAACGTACCAGCTGGTTGCCGGTGCTGACCGCATCGATGAATTCCTTGGCCGGCGGGCCCACGGTTTCGTTGGGTGTGGTGGCGCAGCCGGCCAAGGCGAGGGCGGTCAGCAAGGCCGCGGGGGCGGCAAGAGCGAAACGAGAGGCCATGAAAACTCCGGGTTGAGGCGCACCCGGGGTTCTACGTTGCCTGGCGCCAAAACCCCTGCGGCAGAAGTCACAGGAACATGCCGCCCGAGGCTTCCACGCGCTGGCCGGTGATCCAGCCCGCACCCGGGCGCATCAAGGCGGCAGCGGCACCGCCGATGTCGTCCGCCTCACCGACGCGGCCCAGCGCCGTCACCGAGGCCAGGAAGCGGTTGAGCTCGGCGTTGTCACGCACCGCGCCGCCGCCGAAGTCCGTCGCGATCGCGCCGGGCGCCAGCGTATTGACGCGGATGCCCCGCGCCGCCAGCTCCTTGGCCTGGTAGCGCGTCAGTACCTCGATGCCGCCCTTCATGGCCGCGTAGGCGGCATAGCCCGCCACGGTGAAGCGGGCCAGGCCGCTGGAGATGTTCAGCACCCGCGCGCCGTCGGCCAGCAGGGGCAGCACGGCCTGGGTCAGGAAGAAGGGGCCCTTGAGGTGGACGGCCACCAGGCTGTCGAAGTCTTCCGGCCGGGTATCAGCGAACGCGGCATGCACCCCGGTGCCGGCATTGTTGATGAGGCCATGCAGCTGCGAGGCTCCCCAGGCGGCGAGGCCTTGGGTGAGCTGCTCGGTGAAGTGCGGGAAGCTGTCGGCCTGGGCCACGTCCAGCGGCAGGGCCAGCGCGCGTCGACCCAGGGCCTGGATCTGGCGGACCACCGCCTCTGCAGCTTCCGCGGCCTCGCGGTAGGTGATGACGAGGTCATGGCCATCGTGCGCCAGGGCCAGCGCCATCGCGGCGCCCAGTCCGCGGCTGCCGCCGGTGATCAGCGTGATGGGGGTGGGGTGAGTTGAGGACATGGTGTGCTCCAAGGGCTGATGAAGGGACGGAGCGAAATTTATTGTTTGCCTTGAATGAGATAAATTGCGGCGAATTGAACTGACTGTGATCTGAATGGATTCCAATCTTGAGCTGGGTGCGCTGCGCGTCTTCTTGCAGGTGGCGGAACTCGCGCACTTCAGCCGAGCGGCAGATGAGTTGGGCCTGCCCAAGGGGCGAGTCAGCCAGGTGGTGCGGGATCTGGAATCCCGGCTCGGTACCCGGCTCTTCCTGCGCACCACGCGCCGGGTGAGCCTCACGGCCGATGGCGAATTGCTGGCCGAGCGGGCCCGGGCACTGCTGGCGGACGCCAGCGACATCGAAGCCCTGTTCCAGCAGGATCAGCAGCTCAAGGGCCGGCTGCGCGTGGATCTGCCGGTGCGGCTCGCGCTGGACGTGGTGTTGCCCGGTCTGCCGGCCTTCCTCGCGCAGCATCCCGGGCTGAACGTGGAGCTGAGCTGCACCGACCGGCGCGTGGACCTCGTGGAGGAGGGCTTTGATTGCGTGCTTCGCGTGGGCGCGGTCCACGACCCGTTGTTGGTGGCCCGGCCGCTGGGGCAGATGCGCATGGTCAACGTCGCCAGCCCGGCCTACCTGGCCGCCCGCGGCACGCCGCTGACACCTGACGACCTGCTGGCCCAGGGGCACGAACTCGTGCACTACAGCCAAACGTGGGCGGATCGCCGGGCACGTTTCGAGTGGGTGGACGCGGCGGGCAAGGAGCACGCGCTGACCCTGCCGTCGCGTGTCACGGTCAACAACACCGACGCCTACCAAGCCGCCACCCTGGCGGGCGCGGGCATCGCGCAATTTCCGGTGCAGGGCGTCCGCCAGGCCCTGGCCGAGGGGCGTCTGCGGCCAGTGCTCGCCGGCTACGAGCCGGCCCCGTTGCCGGTGCGGCTGGTGATGAGCCAGCGCCGCCACACGCCGCGGCGGGTCCGGGTGTTCATGGACTGGCTGGCCGGTCGGCTGGGCGACCGCTTGGACCCGACCTGACGGCGGCGCGGCCGCGCGCGCCGCTCAGAGCTTGACCGGCCCGTCGATCGCGCCCGCCACAGCCGCCTTGGCCTGCTGCTGGCGCACCCGGTCGAGGTAGCTCTCGGAGCGCGCGAGCTGTTCCTGGATGAGCTTGTTGTTCGCGCCCATGGTCTCGATGGCCTTGCTGCGGAAGTTGTCCATCGCGTCCATGGCCTGGAAGGTCTGGTCGAACATCGACTGGATCTGCTGGATGCCCAGCATGGGGTTGGACGAGAACTCGGCGGTCGCGTCCACGTGCTGGTTCAGCGCCGTGCCGGTCTGGTTGATCAGGTCGCCAATCGTCTTGTTGACGCCCTGCAGCATCTGCATGACCTCGATCTGGTTGCCGGTGGCGCGGGCCACCGTCTGGGCCACGGCGAGGGCGCTCATGCCGGTGGTGGCCACGCGGTCGCAGCCCACCATCATTTCGCGGCCGGTCTTCTTGAGCACGTCCAGCGCCAGGTAGCCGTTCACGCAGACGGCCTGCTGGGTCTGGATGTCGGCCAGGTTTTGGCGAGCGTAGAACAGCACCTCCTGCTCCAGGGCTTTGGCCTTCATCGGGTCGGTCGCCTGCAACTGCTGCACGCGGGTGGCCAGGCGTTCGTCGAGCACGCGGGCGAAGCGGGCGGCGCCAGCGAGCTTCTGCATCGCGTCCCACAGCTTGGCGCGGGTGGCTTCGATGTCCACCACGTCGCGCTGGATGTCGTCCTTGGCGGCGTAGAGCTGCGTCATGGCCGTCTGCAGCTGCGAGCTGGCCGACTGGAAGCGCCGGAAATAGGCCTCCAGCTTGTTGCCGAACGGGATGAGCCCCAGCAGCTTGCGCGGCTGCAGCAGGTCGCCGTCCTTGCCGGGATTGAGCTCGTCAAGCTGGCCGCGGATCGCGGCAATGGCCTTGTAGGCCGGCGTGTCGGTTGCGCCCACGAAGTTGCGCTGCATCAGGCTGCCCTGCATGAGGCTGGCCGCCACGCTGATCTCCTGGCGGCCGAGCTGGAAGGCGCTGTCGAGCTTGGCCTTGAAGGGCTCGCTGTGCAGGTCTTCTTTTTCGAGCGCCTCGATGAAGCGCGTGACCTGCTCGTCCACCTTGTCGGCGATCTCGGCCTTCAGCGGCACGGCCTCAACGGCCTGCACAGGCTGCACCGGCGTGATGACTTCGGGCGGGGTCAGCTGGAAGGTGGGGGCAGCGGTCGTCGTGGTCGTCGTGTTCATGCGATGTCCTTGGGGCCGAATTTCTGGGTCAGGAATTCACTGTGGCGCAGGAAGGCCTGGGCGTCCTGCGAGGCGAGATCGTCGCCGAGCTGCTCGACCTTGGTCTCCAGCTCGGCCAGCACGCCTTCGAAGGTGGTCTGGGCCGTCTTGCCGTTGGCCAGCAGCTTGGTGGTGGCGAACTGCGGCGGGATGCTCAGGTAGGTGTTGAGGGCCTGCGGCAGGTAGCTGATGGCGATGTGCCGGGCATGGAAGGTCTCCTGCAGGCTGAGCTGGCCGCGGCTGCGCTCCCATTGGTCGAGCAGGCCTTCGAGCCGCTCGCACAAACGCTGGATGCGCTGGGCCAGCGGCGCGGGGATGCGGTTGCCGGGGTTGTGCTCGGTCAGCCGCCGCACGCCGCTCAGCGCTCGGCCCATGGCCTCGCGGGCGTCGCCTTCGTCCTCGAACTTGAGGGCCTCCCAGGCATCTTCCTTCGTGCTGGGCCAGCCCCACCAGAGCGCCCCCGCCGCGAGGCCGGCGCCATAACCGAGTGCAGCCACGCCCAGGCCCAGCGTACCCAGAAGCCCCAGGGCCTTGAGCACCAGCACACCGGTGGCGGCGAGCAGGCCGCACCAGTTCGCCGGTGCGTTCAACCAACGAAGGAGTCCATTCATTGATAGGCCCGGATGTCCTTGAACACCGCGTACAACGGCGTCTTGCGCGCATCGAACACCTTGCCGCCGGTGATCTCCACCAGCGCTTTCAGGTCAGCCGCATCGGCCTCGCCGAACAGCACCATGAAGACCGGGATGCCGCGCACGTCTTCCGGCAACTGCTCATAGGCGCGCTTGAAGTCGTCCAGGCGCCGGCCCATGTTGCTCTTGCCATCGGTGAAGGCCACCACCGAGTATTGATAGTCGGGGTTGCGCTTGCGCTCTTCCAGCATGTTCTGCAGGCCGGTCAGCACCGCGTCGTACATCGCCGTGCCACCGCTCATGCGCAGCTCATCGGCGGTGTCGCGCACCCGCTTGAGCTCGGCGAGCTTGGCGTCAGTGTCGACCTGCGGCGCGACACCCTTGACCACGCGGCTGCCGGCCGGAATCTCGAATCGCACCGGCTCGCCGACCCGGTCGCTGAAGGGCAGGAACCACAGCCGCTCGCGGTTGGTCAGCTTGGCCACGCGGCCGGTGAGGCTGGCATCGGCGCCGGCCAGGTAGTGGATGGCCTCCACCAGTTGTTCACGGCGCTTGCCCTGCATGCTGCCACTGGTGTCGAGCACGAAGGTGCTCGCGATCGGGCGGCGGAACTCGTTCAGGTAGGCGTCGATGAGGCCATCGGCCAGCTGGCGGTCGGGCGAGAAGGGCAGCTCCACCTGCATGCCGCGCGCGGGCAAAATGTCGGCCACCTGCGCGGCCACCTCGGGCTTGATGGGCCTGCGCAGCGTCTGGCGGGCCAGCCATAGCTGGGCGGGGTCGCTCTTCAGGTAGTCCACCACCTTCTGGTAGTCGGCGCGGCGGGCGTCGTTCAGCAGCATGAAGGGGTAGTCGGCGGTGGACACGCCCTCGAACGGGTAGATCAGGTGCAGCGGCTCGCGCAGCTTGCCGCTGGCGTTCAGGCTCAGCAGCCAGCTCTCGTAGTTGATGAAGGCATTCGCCCGCGTGCCCTGGCCCTTGATGAACTGCTCGGCCAGGTACGTAGAGTTGTCGCCGACGATCTTGTAGCCCTTCAGGAAATCGGCAATCGCGCCGCGGTCCACGTCGGCGGCCGTGAGCGCCTCCCCCTTGCCGCCGGCCGCCGCCACCACGCCCAGCAGGGCCATGAAGCCCTGGTTGCTGGTCGCCGGGTTGGACAGCGCGTATTGCAGCTTGCCGGCCTTGGCGGCGCGGGTGATGTCGGCCCAGGTGAGGCGTGCATCGGGCTTGGTCCAGCCGTTCTTCTCGGCGTCGCTACGGCTCACGCCCACCGCCATGGGCGACAGCATGATCTTTTCCTGCAGCTTGACCTTGCGCTGGCCGGCCGCGTCGCTCAGCAGGTACTTGGCGTTGGCAAACCAGGCGACATCCGGTGCAGGCTTGCCGGCGCTGTCGCCGCTGAGCACCTCCTGCGTGCTCTCCATCGTGCCGCCGAAGCGGAACTGCACGTCCACGCCGGTCGCGGCCTTGATCTGGCCGGCCAGCGGCTCGATGTCCTTCAGGTCGCTCGTAGCCAGCACCTGCAGGGCCGGCCCAGCGGGCGCGGCCGCTGGCGGTGGGGCCTCGGTCGCAGGTTCGGTGCGCTTGCCGCAGGCGGCCAGCAGCGCGAGGCTGATCACGAGCAAGGCACGGCGCATCACTGGTTCATCTCCCGGCTGACGATGTCGATCATTTCAAACATGAGGTCGAAGCCCGGCGGGTCGATGACCTGCTGGAGGTTCACGTCCACCGCGAGGCCCGCCTTCTGCGCGGAGGCGGCAAAGGCGTCGGTGTCACCCGTGCGGAAGCCCTGCTCCAGCGCCACGGCCTGCAGTGTCTTGTTGGCGGCCAATAGCTCCGCGAGGCGCTTGCCGCGTTCGTTCAGCGCCACCAGCACCCATTTGTTGACGATGGTGGGCTGGGGGTACATCAGCACCATCTCGGGCCGCACGCCGCCCTTCAGGGCCTGGGCCACCATTTGCGCCTCGTAGATGAAGGTCAGCGGTGTCTTGCCCATGCCGATGGCGAGGTAGTCGTCGAAGGCGCCGTTGACGTAGTTCTCCTGGAAGCCCTGGCGCTTGAACAACTCCGCGAGTTGACCCGCGAGCTTCTGCGCCGTGGCGCGGTCGGCCACGACGTCGCCGTTCACGGCAGCCGAGGTCAGGGCAAGATACATGGCCGCGGAGTTGCTGCGGCGGATGTCGGTGGTGCTGACCAAGACGCTTCGAGAGACCGCGTAGTCGCCGCTGGCCTTCAGGTCGCGCCAGCGTTGCTTGGCGAGCATGGCCTGGGTGAGCTTTTCCATGTCCAGGCCGTAGACCTTGGGCGCCATCGGCTTGGCCATGCCGTTGGCCGCCAGCATCTTGGCAATCGGCTCCCACGAGGCCACCACCAGCGGGGTATGGAAGGGGGAAGTCTGCGTGGCCGCCTTGCCGGCCTTGCGGGCGGCATCGGCAATCATGTTGGCGGCCACCACGCCGCTGGCGATGAAGAAGTCGGGTTGGTCAGCCGTGCCGATCCTGGCCGCCATGTCGCGGCTGCCCACCCGGGCCACGTGCACCGGCAGCTTGGACTGCACCAGCACCTGCGTCACGCGGTCGTCCTTGAAGAAGGCCTCCACGTCGACGGCGATCAGGCCCTTCAGCGGCTCGGCGCTGGCAATGGCCACCTGTTCCTGCGCAATCTGGCGGGTGGCCTCGTTGCTGCGCAGGGCGAAGAAGAGGGCGCCGCCGAACAGCGCCAGCAGGACCAGGGTGCCGACCAGGCGTTTCGCATTGCTCATGATGGGGGGCGCAGTCTCCTTTTGTTTCAGGTGCGGAGTGTGCATCCTTCCGGCGACGACAATCACACCCCATGAGTGACATCCTTACCCTCACCCGACCTGACGACTGGCACTTGCACCTGCGTGACGAGGCCGCGCTCAAGAGCGTGCTGCCCTACACCGCACGCCAGTTCGCCCGTGCCATCGTCATGCCCAACCTGCGCCCGCCGGTCACCACCGCCGCGCAGGCCGTGGCCTACCGTGAGCGCATCCTGGCGGCCCTGCCGGAAGGCCTGAGCTTCCAGCCGCTGATGACGATGTACCTCACCGACAACACCTCGCCCGACGAGATCAAGCGCGCGCGGGACGCGGGTGTCGTCGCGCTCAAGCTCTACCCGGCGGGCGCCACGACCAACAGCGATGCCGGCGTGACCGACCTCCGCAAGACCTACAAGACGCTGGAGGCCATGCAGCGCGAGGGCCTGCTCTTCCTGGTGCATGGCGAGGTGACCGACCCCGAGATCGACATCTTCGACCGCGAAGCCGTGTTCGTGGACCGCGTCATGACGCCGCTGCGCGCGGCCATGCCCGAGCTGAAGGTGGTGTTCGAGCACATCACCACCAAGGAAGCCGCGCAGTACGTGACCGAAGCCGACCGCTTCACGGCCGCCACCATCACGCCGCAGCACCTGCTCTACAACCGCAACGCCATCTTCACCGGCGGCCTGCGCCCGCATTACTACTGCCTGCCCGTGCTCAAACGCGAGGAGCACCGCCTGGCGCTGCTGAAGGCCGCGGGCTCTGGAAGCCCCAAGTTCTTCCTGGGCACCGACAGCGCCCCCCACGCGGCCCAGCTCAAGGAAAACTCGGTCTGCGGCGCGGGTTGCTTCACGGCCATCTCGGCGCTGGAGCTGTATGCCGAGGCGTTTGAAGCCATCGGCGCGCTCGACAAGCTCGATGCCTTCGCCGGCCATCACGGCCCCGACTTCTACGGCCTGCCGCGCAACACCGGCACCGTCACGCTCAAGCGCGAGCCCTGGACCCTGCCCACGGCCGTGCCCTTCGGCGAGGCGCAGCTCAAGCCCCTGCGTGGCGGCGAGACCCTGAACTGGAAACTGATTGCATGAATCCCGTGAGCTCCAAGAAAGTCGCCTTCCTGGTCGACTTCGACAACGTCGCGACCGACGTGATCGAACAGGCACTCAACGCGGTGTTCAAGGACTACGGCGCCGCCCATATCCGCCGCGCCTACTGCAACGCGGAGCAGGCGCTGCGCGAGCAGCACTTCCTCAAGCGCCTGGGCCTGCGCGCCATCGTGAACCTGGCCATCGGCAAGAACTCGACCGACATCGCGCTGGCCGTCGATGCGATGGAGCTGGCCATCAGCGAGAAGCCCGACGTCATCGTGCTGGTGTCGTCGGACAGCGACTTTGCCCCGCTGGTGCTGCGCCTGCGCGAGAAGGGCGCCTGGCTGCGCGGCTTCGGCCAGTACGGCAAGACGGGCGACGGCGTGATCCAGATCTACGACCAGTTCAATGAACTCGCCCACGGTGCCGGCCGCGGCCGGGAAGCGGCACCGGCCAAGCCGGCGGGGGGCGGGCGGGGCAGCCGGCGCGGCGGTGGCCGCGGTGCGGGTGGTCGCCCGCAGGCGGAGGCGCCGCGCAGCCCCGCGCCACAGCGCCCGCCACGCGCCGAGGCGGTGGCGGCGCTGCCGCAGCCGCCGGAGGCGGACGTGCTGGACGCGGCCGTTGCGCCGATGCCGGTGTTGGATGCGCCGGCCGTGGCCGAGGCGGTCGCCACGCCCGCGCCTGCCAAGGGGGCGAAGCCCGCTGGCAAGGCGGCCGGCAAGGCCGCTGGCAAGACCGCGCGCAAGACCGCGGCGCCTGTGGCTGTGGCTGCCGAGGAGACCGCCCAGGTCGCCGTGGCGACCCCCGCGCGCCAGCCGGCCGGCAAGTCAGAGGCCAAGGCGGAATCCAAGCCGGCGTCCAAGCCCACCGCGAAGGCGCCCGCGGCTCAAAAAGCGCCTGCAGCCGCCGAGAGCCCGCAGGTTGCCGCCGCCAAGGAAATCAATGCCATCCTGGCCTTGTTGCCCAAGCTGGCCGATGGTCAATGGCATGAGCTGGGCGCGGCTGCCAAGGTGTTGAAGGAGGCGGGCCTGCTTCCCAAGACGGCGCCGTCGACCAAGCTGTTCCGCAAGCATCCGCAGGCCTTCGAACTGGCGCCCGAGAAGAACCCCAACCGGGTGCGCTTCGGCCACGGATGATCGACCCCGACTGGGCCGCGCCGTGGTTCGCGCCCTATGCGGGTGTGGGCGAGCCGGTGCTGGCCCGGCTGCGTGCCGGCCAGCCCGTGTACGCGGCGCTGGCACATCCGCGCTTCGAGCCGGACGGCGCGCGGCAACCCGCTGATGAAGGCTATGAGGCCTATGTCGCCCGCACCGGCCGTGTGCCCACGCGGCACAACGCCCACGACCTCTTCAATGGCCTGGTCTGGCTGCGCAACCCGGTTTTCAAGCGGGCCCTGAACGAGGCCCACCAGACGGCGCCGCCCGCACCTGCCGGTCGCCGTGGCCCTGTGCGGGATGCGCTGACGCTGCTGGACGAGAGCGGCATCTTGCTGGTGGCTCCGGCGCCCCTGCGGGCCGCATTGCGCGCGCAGGATTGGCCCGCTGTGTTCATCTGGGGCCGCACGGCGTGGCAGGGCGCGCAGATGCGCATCGTGGGGCATGCGCTGCTGGAGAAACTGCTGCAGCCCCGCAAGGCCTGGTGTGCCCGCGTGCTGTTCGTGGACGACCTGGATGCCCCGGCACTGCCGGCCGACCTGTCGCCGGGCTTGCTGCCGCCACTGCCGGTGCTGGGCATCCCGGGTTGGTGGCCCGCGAATGAGGAGGAGGGCTTCTACGCAGACGACCGGGTCTTCCGGCCAAAGCGGCTAGCATCGGCGCCCGCCACGGGAGGTTTCGCTTGTTGATGAAGTCCTGTTTGAAGCCGCTGCTCGGCCTGGCTCTCGCGGGCCTGGCTGCCCTCGCTGCCGCACAGACGGCGCCGCCCGCCACGCCGCCTGCCCCGCCTGTGGCCACGCCTGCGCAGCCGCCGAACGTGTCGGCCAGCGCCCGGCGGCTGTACGAGCGCAGCAAAGCCCAGCTGCTGCAGATCCGCACCCTGCTCAAGACGCAGGACAGCCAGGCCTCCGTGGGCTCGGGCTTTCTCGTCAGCGACGACGGCCATGTGGTGACCAACTACCACGTCATCAGCCAGTTCGCGCTCGAGCCTGACAACTTCCGCCTGCGCTACGCCACGACCGACGGGCAAAGCGGGGCGCTGGAGCTGCTCGACTTCGATGCCCGCCGCGACCTGGCGCTGCTGCGCGCGGTGGACGACGGCAAGGGCGGCGGCCTCAAGGGCCGTGGCGCGCTGGCCTTCCGGCCGCAGAGCCAGCCGCTGGCCAAGGGGGAGCGCATCTACTCGATGGGCAATCCGCATGACGTTGCCTTCGCCGTGGTGGAGGGCAATTACAACGGGTTGGTGGAGCGCAGCTTCGATCCGCTCATCTACTACGCGGGCGGCATCAACCCCGGCATGAGCGGCGGCCCGGTGCTGGACGAAGACGGCTTCGTGGTGGGCGTCAATGTGTCGACCATGTTGTTCGCACAGCAGGTGAGCTTCCTGGTGCCGGGCGAATTTGCGGCCGATCTCGTCAAGCGCAGCCTCGGTGCCAAGCCCATCCGCGCGGCCGCCTGGAGCCGGCTGCGTGACCAGCTGGCCCGCTACCAGGACGAGCTCGTCACGCGCTTCCTGGCCATGCCCTGGGAGAGCGCCAACAACGACCGCTACCGCCTGCCGGTGCCCAAGCAGGACTTCATGCGTTGCTGGGGCCGCGGGACCCCGGCTGACACCAAGGGCCTGGACTTCGAGCGCTCGCAGTGCCGCATGGACCACGCGCTCTTCGTGAGCGGCAACCTGCAGACGGGCTGGCTGGACATGTCGCACGAGGCCTACGACGGCAGCAAGCTGGGCGCGCTGCGCTTTGCGCGGCAGTATTCCGGGAGCTTTCGCAATGAGCGCCTGGGCATTGCCGACAAGTCCCGCACCGCGCCCTACTGCAAGGAGCAGTTCGTCGACCGCGACGGCCTGCCGCTGCGGGCTGTGGTGTGCCTGCGCGCCTACCGCAAGCTCGAAGGCCTGCATGACCTCAGTGTGCTGGTCACGACGGTGGACGCCTCCACGCAGGGCGCCCTGGGGCGGTTCGATGCCCGGGGCGTGAGTTTTGACAACGCGCTCAAGCTGGCGGCGCATTACCTGGAGGGCTTCGCGTGGACGAACAGCAAAGCCAAGTGATGCCGGCTGCCGAACCCCTGATGCCGCCGGCCGCGGTGGTGGAGCTGCTGGGCCGCGATGGCCGCGTCACGCTCGTGCAGCGGGTGGCCCGCTGGCCGGTGCGCATCGGCCGCTCGCCGGCCTGCGACATCGTGCTGGACGACGCCCACCTCGCCGCCGAGCATGCCGAGCTGCACCTGCAGCCCGACGGCTCGGTCAGGCTCAAGCTGCTGCCCAGCCGCAATGGTGGCCAGGTCGGCAAGCAGCGGTTGAGTGGCGGTGATGAAGCCGCGCTGCCTGCGGGTGGTGCTTTCCAGCTGGCCGGTTGTGCGCTGCGGCTGCGCACGGCCGCCGACCCGCTGCCGGCAGAACATCTGCTGGTCGTTGACAAGGTGCGGCACTGGGCGCTGGTGCCGCTGCTGCTGCTGGTGATGTTGTTCATCCAGTGGGCGGACCGCTGGAGTTCGCTCGACCCCGATGCGCGCTGGGTCGACTACGCCTCGCCGCTGCTCGGGCCGCTGGCCTTGGTGCTTGGCTGGGCGGGGCTGTGGTCGTTGGCAAGCCAGTTGTTCCAGCATCGCTTCCCGTTCACGGCGCACCTGCGGCGGGTGCTGGTGGTCGTCGTCGCACTGCAGGTGCTGGAGTGGGTG
Organism: Roseateles puraquae; assembly: GCF_002205845.1. Lineage (GTDB taxonomy): Bacteria > Pseudomonadota > Gammaproteobacteria > Burkholderiales > Burkholderiaceae_C > Pelomonas > Pelomonas puraquae. The sequence goes on from NZ_NISI01000021.1 coordinate 22,490, forward strand.
TTGCCCACCATCGCCTATGCGCTGTCCTGGCCGCGGCTGATGGTGGTCGAGGCCCTCAGCAACCCGGTGGCGGGCGCGTTGCTGGTGATCTGGCATACGCGGCTGGTATGGCCGGGCGCACGGCGCATCCTCGGCGGCGGCATTGCGGCACTGCTGCTGCTGTGGCTGGGCCTGCAGGTGGGCAATCGCCAGGAGCAGCAGTATGTGTTCGGGCCGCCCTACCTCGCCACGCTGCCGCCACCGGCCCTGCGCCTGGCGACACCGAAGCCGCCGGAGACGCTGATCGAATCGCTGCAGCCGTTGAAAGCGGAACTCGCCCGCCAGGCCCGCAAGGACAACGAGGGGGCCGGCGACGATGACGGCGGCGGCGAGTAAGCCGCCGCGTGGAGGGGCCCTGCCTCAGGCCTGAGGCAGGAAGCCTTCCACCGACAGATAACGCTCGCCGGTGTCGTAGTTGAAGCCCAGCACGCGGCTGCCTGCCGGCAGGTCCGGCAGCTTCTGCGCGATCGCGGCCAGTGTCGCGCCGCTGGAGATGCCCACCAGCAGCCCCTCTTCACGGGCACAGCGACGGGCGTACTCGCGCGCCGCCTCGGCGTCGACCTGGATCACGCCGTCCAGCAGTGCGGTGTCCAGCACCGCGGGGATGAAGCCCGCGCCGATGCCCTGAATGGGGTGCGGGCTGGGCTGGCCACCGCTGATGACCGGGCTGGCGCTGGGTTCGACCGCGAACACCTTGAGCTGCGGCCAGGCCGCCTTGAGCACTTGCGCGCAGCCCGTGATGTGGCCGCCGGTGCCCACGCCCGTGATGATGGCGTCCAGGCCTTCGGGGAAGTCGCGCAGGATCTCCTGGGCCGTGGTCTTGACGTGGACGGCGGGGTTGGCGCCGTTCTCGAATTGCTGGGGAATCCAGGCGCCCGGGTGCTGCTCGGCCAGTTCGCGGGCCCGGGCAATGGCGCCCTTCATGCCCTTCTCGCGCGGCGTCAGGTCGAAGGTCGCGCCATAGGCCAGCATCAGCCGGCGGCGCTCGACGCTCATGCTGTCGGGCATCACCAGGATGAGCTTGTAGCCCTTGACCGCGGCCACCATGGCCAGGCCCACGCCGGTGTTGCCCGAAGTCGGTTCGATGATGGTGCCACCCGGCTTGAGCAGGCCGCGGGCCTCGGCGTCTTCAATCATGGCCAACGCGATGCGGTCCTTGATCGACCCGCCCGGGTTGCTGCGCTCCGACTTCACCCACACCTCGGCCGCGCCGAACAGGCGCTGCAGCCGGATGTGGGGCGTATTGCCGATGGTGTCGAGGACGTTGCGTGCCTTCATGCAGGGTCTCCTGTCGAATGTGCGGGGATAATCGCTAGTGTGAAGCAAGCCAGACCGCCGCTGGGGCAAGCATGGAAACATGGCCCTGGAGGAAGGTCCGGACTGCATAGAGCGGCGTAGCAGCTAACGGCTGCCCGGCGAAAGCCGAGGATCAGAGCAACAGAGACGAGTTTTGTCGGGCTCTGCCCGACAAAGGTGAAACGGGCAATCTCTACGCGCAGCAACACCAAGTAGGCCAGCGTTGATGCGGCTCGCAGAGCTGGCGGGTAGGTGGCACCGAGCCGGGCAGTGATGTCCGGCCCAGAGGAATGGCGGTCACGCCGGGGGCAACCCCGGTGCACAGAATCCGGCCTATCGGCTTGCTTCACTCTTTTCACGCAGCGGCAAACGGCACAAGCGCGGCAAGCGTCACGGCTGGCACGCGCCAGCCCCTTCCCAGAGTACGCCGCAGCAACGACAGTCCAGTCAGAAATGAGACCTCGACAGGCGAGGTCTTGCGTGCGCGCCCAGAAGTGGGCGGCGCCCGCTGAGACAGGAGTTGTGCTGTGGGTTGGAAAGACTTGAAGTTGCGCACCAAGCTGCAGTCCGGGTTTGGATTGCTGGCCGTGGTGGTGCTGGTCGTGTCGGTCGTGGCCATCGCGGCGCTGTCGCGGGCCAACGATCGCTTCGTGGCTTATGTCAGTGGCGTGGGTAAAGACATCGAGCTGGCTTCGGGTCTGCAAGGAGCGGCTTCACGGCGGGCGCTGGCGGTACGCGACATGGTCATCAGTGACGATGCCAAGGCGCTGCAGGCCCTGGGCGAGACCGCCAGCCGCGAGCATGCCGCCACGCAGAAGGCCCTCAAGGAGCTGAAGGAGCTGGTGGCCCGCCGCTCGGACGATGACGACAAGGATCGCGCGCTGGTGGCCGACATCGACCGCATCGAAAGCCAATACGGTCCGGTGGCGTTGGCCATCGTGCAGCTGGCGTCATCAGGGCAGCGCGACGAAGCCGTGCGCAAGATCAACACCGAGTGCAAGCCGCTCCTGGAAGCCCTGGTCAAGGCCGTGGACGCCTACCTTCACCATGAATCGGCCAACACCAGCGAGCGCATCGCGCTGTCACAAGCGCACTTCCATACCGAGCGAGCCCTGCTGATCGCCGGGGCTCTGATCGCCGTTGCGACGGCACTGTGGATGGGCTGGTGGCTGGGCAATGGGGTGTCACGGCCGCTGCAGCGCGCCATCGCGGTGGCCGAGGCCGTGGCCGCTGGCGATCTCGGCTCCAACGTGGTGGTCGACCGCGGCGATGAAACCGGCCAGCTGCTGGCCGCCCTGCAGAAGATGAACACCGGCTTGCAGCAGATGGTGGCGCAGATCCGCCAGTCCGCCGACAGCATCTCCACCGCGTCGCGGGAGATCGCGTCTGGCAACCAGGATCTGTCCAGCCGCACGGAGCATCAGGCCAGTGCGCTGCAGGAGACGGCGGCCTCGATGCAGCAGATGACCAGCACCGTGCAGCAGACGGCCGAGAGTTCGCGCCAGGCGAGTCAGCTGGCGCAGGCGGCAGTGGAGGTGGCCGAGCAGGGCGGCGACGTGGTGCAGCGCGTGGTGCAGACCATGGGCGAGATCAGCGACAGCAGCCGCAAGGTGGCCGACATCATCACGGTCATCGACGGCATCGCCTTCCAGACCAACATCCTCGCGTTGAACGCTGCAGTCGAGGCCGCACGGGCCGGTGAGCAGGGGCGCGGGTTTGCGGTGGTGGCCGGTGAGGTGCGAGCCCTGGCCCAGCGCAGCGCGACGGCCGCGCGCGAGATCAAGACGCTCATCCAGACCAGTGTCGAGCGGGTCGATTCGGGCGCCGGCCTGGTGACGGAAGCCGGCACCACCATGACCCAGATCGTCAGCCAGATCCGGCGCATGACCGATCTCATGGCGGAGATCAACGCCTCGGCCAACGAGCAGAGCACGGGCATCGCCCAGGTGAACCAGGCGGTGTCGTCCATCGACCAGGGCACGCAGCAGAACGCGGCGCTGGTGGAGCAGAGTGCCGCCGCGGCAGAGAGCCTGCAGCAGCAGGCCGCCGGTCTCAGCGAGGTGGTGGCGCAGTTCCGCACCGCGGGCCGTTGACGGCCCACCGCCGGTGCTGACTTTCGGAAGGCCGGGGCGGCGTCGATACACTGGGTCGCTTTACCGAGTGCCGCGCGCCCCCTCCGATGAATCCTGACGCCAGCCGCCTGTGGCGTGCACCGCGCTGGGCCCTGTCCGTGCTGTTGGCCTGTCTGGCCATGGTGGGCCCCTTCTCCATCGACACCTATCTGCCGGCCTTCTCCGGCATTGCGTCGGCACTGAACGCCACCCCGGTGCAGATGCAGCAGACGCTGTCGGCCTACCTGCTCGGGTTCGCCTTCATGAACCTCTTCCACGGCGCGCTGTCCGACTGCTTCGGCCGCCGGCCCGTGGTGCTGATCGGTCTGGGCATCTTCACGCTGGCCAGCGTCGGCTGCGCGATTGCGAGCTCCATCGGCCAGCTGGTGTTCTGGCGCACGGTGCAGGGCATGTCGGCGGGCGCGGGCATCGTGGTGTCGCGCGCCATCATCCGTGACATGTTCCCACCGGCGGACGCGCAGCGCGTGATGTCGCAGGTGACGCTGTTCTTCGGCGTGGCGCCCGCCATTGCGCCCATGGTCGGCGGTTTCCTGTTCGTGCACGCCGACTGGCATTCCATCTTCTGGTTCCTGACCGCGGTGGGCGGGGCGCTGCTGGTGTCCAACTGGCGGCTGCTGCCCGAGACCCTGCACCCGACGCTCGTCCAGCCCTTCCATGTGGGGGCGCTGATGCGCGAGTACTGGCGGCTGTGCAGCAGCCCCAAGTTCATGATGCTGGTGCTGGCCAGCGGCATTCCGTTCAACGGCATGTTCCTCTACGTGCTCGCCACGCCGGTCTTCCTCGGCGAGCACCTGCATTTCGCGCCGCAGCAGTTCTTCTGGTTCTTCCTGTGCAGCATCGGCGGCATCATGGCCGGGGCGGCCGTCAGCGGCCGTCTGGCCGGCAAGATGAGCCCTCAGCGCCAGATCATGCGCGGCTTTCGCATCATGTTCGCGGTGTCGGTGGCCAACATCAGCCTGAACCTGTTCGCGCCGCTCAGTGCCTTCTGGGCCCTGCCCATGGTGGGCCTGTTCGCCTTCGGCTGGGCCATGATGGTGCCGGTGGTGACGCTGCTGGTGCTTGACCAGGTGCCCGAGCGGCGCGGCATGGCGTCGTCGCTGCAGGCCTGCATCGGCTCGGCCGCCAACGGGCTGGTCGCCGGCGTCCTGGTGCCGCTGGTGATGCACTCCACGCTCGCCCTGGCCTGCACGTCGGCCGCGCTGATGCTGGTGGGCCTGTTCGCCTGGTATGGCGTGCGGCGCTCGGTGGTGAGCTGAGCGCCGGCGCTCAAGCCGGCGCCGGAGCTGCCGAAAAGCAGACGTATGAGAAAGCGCCTGATTGCCGCCGCCTGTCTGCTCGCGCTCGCCGCCCAAGCGCAGGAATCGTCCGAGCCCGCCGAGGTGCTGCGCCAGCGCCTGGCCGAGCGGCTGTCGACCAAGGGTGAGTCGGCCACGGCCAAGACGGCGCCTGCCCGCCCCGGTCGGCCTGAGGCTCGGCGCGAGGCCAAGCCCGAGGCCCGGCATGCGCCTCACTGGGGCTACACGGGTGATGTCGGCCCGGATCGCTGGGCCGAGCTGTCGCCCGAGAACAAGCTGTGCGCTGTCGGCACGCGCCAGAGCCCCATCGACATCCGCGAGGGCCTGGCCGTGGACCTCGAGCCCATCGGCTTCGACTACCGGGCCGGCAGCTTCTCGGTGCTGGACAACGGCCACACCATCCAGGTCAATGTGGCGCCGGGCAGTGGCCTGACGGTCATGGGCCGCCGCTACGAGCTGGTGCAGTTCCACTTCCACCGGCCGAGCGAGGAGCGCATCAACGGCAAGCAGTTCGAGATGGTCGCCCACCTCGTGCACCGTGATGCCCAAGGGCGGCTGGCGGTGGTGGCGGTGCTGATCGAGCGCTCGCGCGACGACAAGCCCCACCCGCTCATCCAGACCGTCTGGGCCAACCTGCCTCTTGAAAAGGGCGACCCGGTGGCGGCCCAGGTATCGCTGGACGTCGGCCAGTTGCTGCCCGCGGAGCGGGGCTACTACACCTACATGGGCTCGCTCACCACGCCGCCCTGCACCGAAGGCGTGTTGTGGATGGTGATGCGCCAGCCGGTCGGCCTGTCGGCCCAGCAGATGGGTGTCTTTGCCAAGCTCTACCCGATGAACGCCCGGCCGCTGCAGGCGGGCTCGGGGCGGCTGATCAAGGAGTCGCTGGGCGCCCCTTGAGCGTCTTGCGCGCGCCCGACAGCCAGTCGTGCAGCGTGGCGAACAGCTGTTCAGCCACCACGGGCTTGGCGACATGGTCGTCCATGCCGGCATCCAGGCAGCGCTGGCGCTCCTCGTCGAAGGCGTTGGCCGTCATGGCCAGGATGGGCAGCTGGGCGCCCTCGGGCAGGGCGCGGATGGCGCGTGTCGCATCCAGCCCATCCATCACGGGCATCTGCACATCCATCAGCACCAGGGCGTAGTGGCCCGTCTTGACCATGTCGACCGCCTGCTGGCCATCGGCCGCCACATCCACCACCAGGCCGGCGCTGCCGATGAGGGCCACGGCGACCTCCTGGTTCACCGGGTTGTCTTCGGCCAGCAGGATGCGGCAGGGCTGGCGCTGCACCAGGCTGGCCAGCCGCTCACGGGCCGAATGCGGCCGCGGCGCCGCCGTGGGCACGGTCGGCGCCTGTGCCGGCGCCTCGACGTCCAGCGAGAACCAGAAGCAGCTGCCGCTGCCCAGCGTGCTGTCGACGCCCACCTGGCCGCCCATCAGCTCGGCCAACCGGCGGCAGATGGCCAGGCCCAGGCCGGTGCCGCCATAGCGGCGGGTGGTGGAGCTGTCCGCCTGCTCGAAGTCGCGGAACAGCCGGCTCTGCGCCTCCGGCGCGATGCCGATGCCGCTGTCGATGACCTCGAAGCGCAGGCCCAGCCCCGTGCCGTGATGGGCCGGCGCCAACTGGGCCCGCAGTCGCACGAAGCCGCGTTCGGTGAACTTGACCGCGTTGCCGGCGAAATTGAGCAGCACCTCCGAGATACGCTGCGGGTCGCCGATCAGGGGGCGGCCGCGCAGCTCGGGCGCAATGTCGGTTTCCACGCGCAGGCGCTTGGCGGCGGCGGCTTGCGTGGTCATGTTGGCGATGTTGTCCAGCACCTGGTCCACCGTGAACTCACGGCGCTCCAGGCTGAGCTTGCCCGCCTCGATCTTGGAGAAGTCGAGCACGTTGTTGATGACGCTCAGCAGATGCTCCGCCGCGTTGGCCACCTTCTGCAGCCGCTGCTGCTGCTCGGGCTCGATGGTGTCGCTCTGCGCCAGGTAGGTCAGGCCGATGATGGCGTTCATCGGGGTGCGGATCTCATGGCTCATGTTGGCCAGGAAGGCGCTCTTGGCCAGGCTTGCCGCTTGCGCGGCCTGGGTGGCTTCCGCCAGCTCGGCGGTGCGCGCCTCGACGAGCTCTTCGAGGTGGTGGCGGTAGCGCTCCAGCTCCAGCGCGTCGCGGCGCTGGCGGGAGATGTCGGTCAGGAAACCGTGCCACAGCACGCTGCCGTCGGCCTCGCGCTGGGCGATGGCATTGCCGTAGAGCCAGCGTTCGCCGCCGTCGACCAGCGGCGTGCGGAACTCCTGCTGCCAGGGGCTCAGGTTGCGGGCCGAGGCGAGCAGGCTGTCGCGCACCAGCGCACGGTCGTCCGGGTGGATGCGCTCGAACCACGGAGCGGCGCTGCGGCTGAGCTCAGCGCTGCCGAGCAGGAAGTACTCGCGCACCGCCTCGCTCACATAGGCGAAGCTGAACTCGCCGTTGACCGCCAGGCGCAGCTGGTAGACCACGCCCGGCACCGTCTCGGCCATGCCGCGCAGGCGATCGATCAGGTGGCGCTGCGCCTCGAACTGCTGCTGCAGCGCATCGCGCATGTGCTCCAGGTGGCCGCCGAGCAGGCCGATCTCGTCCTGGCGGGTGTGCGCCAGCTTGGCGCTGAAGCGACCCTCGGCAAGATCGTTCGCAAAGTCGCCCAGCTCGCGCAGCGGCCGGAACAGCCGTGAATTGAGCAACCACAGCACCAGCGCCAGCGAGGCCAGCAGCTGGCCGCCGACGGTCGCGCCGTAGACCCAGCGCTGGCGCATGACGGCCGTCGTGCTGAGGTGGTCGTCAATCTCGATCTGGATGTGGCCGATGCGGGTCGCGCCGCGCAGGATGTCGCGCTCGCCCGTGAGTGTCTTGCCCAGGCGCCGCTCGGGCATGTGGTTCTCGATGAAGGGCAGGCCCTGCGATGCATCGCTCACGCTGACCCGCACCACCTCGGGCGACTTCACGATCGCGGACACCACCTCGCGCGCGGCCACAGCATCCAGGTTCCAGAGCAGCTCGGGCAGGCTGCTGGCGAGCACGTCGAGCTTGGCGTCGAGGTCACGCTGCAGTGACTGCTCGGCCACCTGCGCTTCCCGCAGGCCGATGAACAGGCCGCCAACGATGAGGGCCGGCAGCAGCAGGCCGATGCTGGCGCCCAGGGCCAGGGCGGCGAAGAGAGAGGACGAGGGCTTGCGGCTCAAGATGCGTCGATGCTGCCACGAGATCGGCACGCCAAAAGAAAAAAGCGCCCCGTCGCGATGGCGGCGTGGCGCTTTTGACGCGGCATGGCGGGTCAGCCCTTGCCCAGCAGTGCCGGTTTGAGGGAAGAGTCGACCGGTTTGTCGCCCAGCCAGATCTTCAGGATGGCGTTGTAGAAGCCGATGTCCTTCATGGCCTCGCCTTGCTGCTTGCCGTTGAAGTACATGACGGTGCCGGTGTCGGGCACCCAGTCGACCGTCACCGTGTCGCCCTTCTTGGCCTGCGGGATGCTCACGAAGGCATCGCCGAACTGGGCCAGCTGGTTCACGAACTTGGAGCGCTCCGCCTTGTCGGTGTTGGCGGTGATGCCGGCCATGAAGGCCTGGCCCAGCTCGTCACCGGTCACTTCCCGCATCATGGTCAGCGTGAAGCGGCGCGGGCCGGTCGACTCCAACACGCCAGCCGCCGAGTCTTTCTTCTCGGTCAGGTACAGGCCCAGCACATAGACCTTCACGACGATGCGGGTGCGCACGCCGGCGCCATTGAGCTTGAGCTCCTTGCCGGCCACCTTGACCGAATCTTCCAGCTTCACGCCGGCAACTTCGGCGGCGGGCGCGAGGCCTGCCAGGCTCAGGGACAGGGCCAGGCCGGTCAGCCAGCGGGCGGGGGTGGGGATCTTCATGCGGTCTCCTGTTCGTCGAGTCGGAAATCAGCGGCCGGTGTCGAGCTTGAACAGCGCGACCACCTCTTCCAGGCCCTGGGCCTGGGTGCGCAGCGAATCGGCCGCGGCAGCGGCTTCCTCCACCAGCGCGGCGTTCTGCTGCGTGCTCTTGTCCATGTCATGGATGGTATGCGTCACGCGCTCGATGCCAGCGCCCTGCTCGGCGCTGGCATGGGTGATCTCGCCCATGATGTCGGTCATCCGTTGCACGCTCGCCACCACGCCCTGCATGGTGCTGCCGGCCTTGGCCACCAGCTCGCTGCCGAGGGCCACCTTCTCGACCGAATCGCCGATCAGGCGCTTGATTTCCTTGGCGGCCTCGGCGCTGCGGCCGGCCAGCGAGCGCACCTCGCCCGCGACCACCGCAAAGCCGCGGCCCTGCTCGCCGGCGCGTGCCGCCTCCACCGCGGCATTGAGCGCGAGGATGTTGGTCTGGAAAGCGATGCCGTCGATGACGCTGATGATGTCGACGATCTTCTTGGACGACGCATCGATGCTGCCCATGGTCTGCACCACCTGGGCCACCACCTGGCCGCCTTCGCCGGCCACTTGCGACGCGGCCTGGGCCAGCTGATTGGCCTGCTGGGCGTTCTGGGCGTTGTGTTGTACCGCGTCGGTCAGGGTCTTCATGGCGGACAGCGTCTGCTCCAGCGAGGCGGCCTGCGCCTCGGTGCGCACCGACAGATCCAGGTTGCCGCTGGCGATCTCGCTGGAGGCCGAGGCGATCGACTCCGTGCCTTCGCGCACCCGGCCGACGATGCCCTTCAGGCTTTCGTTCATGTCGTTCAGCGCCTGCATCAGCTCGCCCGTTTCGTCGCGGCCGCGCACCTCGATGACGCTGGTCAGGTTGCCCGACGCCACCTTGCGCGCCACCGACACCGCGCCGCGCAGCGGCACCACGATGCCGCGCGTGATGAGCAGACCGGTCAGCACGCTCGCGACGATGGCCGCCACCGCCAGGCCCAACAGCAGCAGGGCGGTCTTGCGTGCGACCTGGTTGGACTTGCTGCCCGCTTCCTCCATCGCGGCATTGCGGGCCTCGACGAGTTTGTCCAGCGCGGCCAGGTAGCGCACCTGCGCCGCCCGCACGGAGAACTGGTACTTCAGCGGCGCGCCCTCGGTGTCGCCCGAGGCCACGGTCTTCACGAACGACGCCTGTGCGGGGATGAACTTGGCCCGCACCTCCTCGATCACCTTGAGCTGCGCGAGGCTGGCTTCGTCAGTCAGCAGCGGCTTGAGCTCGGCCATGGTCTTCTCGTGGGCCGCCATCAGGCCAGCCACCGTGTCGAGCTCCTTCTTGATCTGCTCGTCACCCGTCATGATGAGCGTGGTCATCATGCTGCGCGAGGCGTCGCCGAGCTCGCTCTTGGCCTTGTTGGCGAGCGCCACGGCCTTGTAGTCGTTGCTCAGCAACTGCGAGATCTCGCCGTTGAGCGATTGAATGCCCAGGTATCCCAAGGCGGCCATCGCCACTAGGCAGGCAATCACGACGGAGAAGCCGGCCGTCAGCCGCTGCCCGATGCGCATGCGGGACAAAAAGGTCATGAAACGTCCTCGGAGGTCTGCGGTGCTGGTGTCTCACCCTCGATGCATCGAGGCCAGCGCCTGAAACTGCAGGAAATTTCAGCAGAAATAACCGGGGCCCCCACGATCTGAGCGAGGTAACGCCGCCGCGCCGCGTGATATGTGCAGCAAAACAGGCCATGACATGGCTGACGCCTACGCGACACCGGCGCTCATGACGCCACTGTGGGAACCCTTCCAAAAGTTGGAAACCCGTTCCTTCCGAAAGTTGGAAACCCGTTCCTTCCGAAAGTTGGAAACCGAGGCAATTTTTAAGGCGCTTTGCGCATTGGTTCGTGACGCCTCATGCGCCGACGGCCATCGTGAGGAATGGTGCGGGTTTGCCGGGAGTTTGAGCTGACCGGTCCAGCGCACGGAACCAACCGAGGTAGCTGGCCAGGTAGTCGCTGGCCACGCCGTTGAAGCGGCGCATCCAGTTCTTCAGTCGGCCGTGATACGCATTGACGTTCTGGATGTGCCAGGCACCCTGCACGCGCGGGCCTCTGGAGATGTTCAAGGCATGGTGCTCGACCCCGAGTTGCCGGGCCGCAGCACCCAGCGCGCCGCCGCAGTCGGTGCACAGCACAGCGTCCGGGGCCAGCACCGGCGCCAGCGCCTGTGCTGTGTGCAACTTGTCCGGGCGTTGCAGGATGAAGTCCGCCGTGGCGCCTGAGCGGTCCCGTGCCACCAGCACAGGCTCCTGCTCATCGGACAGGCCTCGCTTGGCCGCGCTGCCGCCGCGATGGCGCGCCTTGCGACCACTCACCCGCTGGCCCTTGCACGAGCGCAGGAAGTAGGTCTCGTCGGCCTCGACCACGCCTTGCAGCTTCTCGGCCCGCAGGTTCTGCGGGAGTTGCAGGAAGCGATGCCGCCAGCGAAACGCCGTGCTCGGTGCCACAGCCAAGGTGTTGGCCGCCTGGTGCACGCTCAGGCCTTGGCGCAACACCTCTGCCTGGCGCTCCCATTTGTCCTTGTGACGCAGCCGCGCCAGCGGCGTGTCCGTCAGCGCGTTGAAGGTCCTGGCGCAGCCTCGGCATTTGTAGCGTTGCAGCCCGCTGGCGTGGCCGTTGCGAACGATGCGCTCACCGTGGCAGTGCGGGCATGCCAGCGCTCGCGATTCGACCGCCTGCACCACCTGGGCCGCGTCGCCCGCCGCCTGCAGCGCTTGCATCAAGACATGTTTCTGCGCGGTACGCAGCTTCGCTGCCTCAGCCAGCAGTCTTCTAAGTTCTCGGGTGCGCATGACCGGCTCCTTGAGGCCCCAACGGTTCGGGGCGCGCCGGTCAATGTCTCAGCTCGTTGGCTCACCAGATGAGCCATCCTCAATCAATGCGCAAAGAGCCATTTTTAACGGCACCGGTCCGCTTGTCTTGACCGGTCGGCACAGAACATTCGAGCAACGACGTTCACAGGGTGATGGGGTGGATCACGCCATGAGCCACCTCGCCGTTAAGTTTTGCGCGCCAACTGTCTGGCCCCTGGGGAACTTGCATGCTGTCTGAATTGACCTGGCCCGCCGCGCTCTTAGGCTTGTTGCCGATCGTCGCAAGGTTCGTGCTGGAAAAGCTGAGCGGGGCGCTGCAAAGCGACAAGCCGCGCCGCAGTGAGCATGAATTGCATCACCGCATCCTCGCTGAGCTACAGAAGAGCAAAGGCGACGACTCTATCTACGCACAGCAGCTGAACCGCTCGCTGCTTGAAGAGCTCGTTCCGTCGGCCAAGACACACGAGGACGGCCTGCGCGTTCTGCATCTGAAGGATTGGCGAAAGCTGACCCGCCTGACCAAGACGATCAAGGGCATCGTTGAGATCAAGGCTGACGAGGCCGGTGTACCGAGGGTCGTCTGGGCGGAGAACTGGGCCCGCTGGCTCCGAGACCGCCCCGCGTGTACCTTCATCGTCGCGTTCTGGATCTACGCGATCGGCTTCACGGCTACGTTCTTCTTTTTGGCCTGGTACTCCAATGCCTGGATGGTGGACGGCCTGGGAATGCAGGTTTCAACCTTCTTGGCGTGCCCCCCAGCGATCCTGCTCAGTGCGTCGCTGACAGTCTTCGGCTTCAGCCGGTCTGTGAAGATCCTGGACGGGTACAGCGCTCGCCGCTACTCGCGCAAGCTGACGGAAGCGGACCTTCTCATCGAACCTGCGAAGTCCACAGTACCTGTGCAGGCCCCGCTTCTCGCCCACACCCCGTTTACGAGCTATCGCCCGTCGGTCGCGCGTGGCGTCGCTGTCGCCGGGGGTCGCCGGCGTGGGTCTATGGTGGTTGATCGTTATCAGCGAGGTTGAGGGCGGACGCGGGCGATGACGACCATCTGTGGCTGGCTGTTCCCATATGACTGGTAGACGCGGCCCCGCCTGATGCGCGTGACCGAGTCGCAGGTGTCTTCGCGGAAGACCCAGCGGTCCGCGTCGCCCGACAGTCCAGATGGGATGTTCTGCCAGTCCGCCTCTGACCTCACCAGATGACACTGGCTGACCGGCGGCTGGGGCCGGACATGCAGGTCCGGGTTGTTGCGTCCTTCGAAGATGGCGCCCGTCTGGGCTTCGATGCCTAGGGAAGGTCTGCAAAACCCCGTCCGCGACGGACGATGAGGTTGCATGCCGTTCGCGCGGAGAAATAGCGTCCTATCAGAGCGTCGCGGGCGG
>NZ_NISI01000022.1 GCF_002205845.1 Roseateles puraquae
AGGCCGAGCGTGATCTGATCCATGCCCACCATCGTCCCCGACGCTCAGGCCTCGCACCAGTCGGATTGACGAGAGGTTTTGCAGACCTTCCCTAGTCGGTGGCTTTGCCCCCGCAACGGGCCGTTGGCCGCAGCATTCCCATTCGGATGGATCGAGTAACCGCTATCACGTCTCGCGCCTGTCGCAGATCGCTGCACAGCGGCATCCCACGCATAGATCTCGCGATCCGAGTATCAAGCCCGAGTCACCCGAAACTTGCCTGTCGATCGTGGCGGCCACGCGTCTTGCAGGAGGTTGGGTACGGCTGGCATCAGTGGCGAGTCTGTCCAGACTGAGCGGACAGCCACACTTCCACCAAAAATCCAATCTGATCCGGCAGCGGCTCAGGCAGCACCAAGCGCCCGCCGTGGGCCTGAGCCACCATCAGCGCGAGGCGAAGACCCAGGCCCACCCCCGCCCCGGCATCTGACGCCTCTAGCGCGCTCGTTACCTGGGCCCAGCGCTCTGTCGTGATGCCCGTGCCGTCATCCTGGACCCTCAAGCAAACGGACTGGGAATCGCAGCTGCCGTGCACTCGCACATGCGTTGCACCAAACCGGACGGCGTTGTCGAGAAGATTGACCAGCGCGATCGTTACGAGATTGGGGTCGGCTGTGAACTGCAAGTCCTGCTCGATCGTGATCGCCAAGCCTTCCACGGGTATGTCGGCCAGCATCTCTGAAAGCCGGCACGGTCGCAGTTCAAGCCCCCAATCCTCGCCCGCCCTGAAGAGCGCAAGCAAGGACTGCACAACACGCGTCAGGCGCGTGAGTGCCGCGCGCACTCGTTCGAGCCGATGCGGCTGGCTGCCCGCAGGTTCACGCTGAGCGAGCGCGAGTTGCGCATCCATGCCCGCCAGCGGTGTGCGCAAGGAGTGGGCCGCACACGCGGAAAACGCCTGCTCCGCCCTCACCCTTTGCGCCAGCCTGCGCCCGAGGGAGCTGACAGCCTCAGAAATGGCAGCGGTCTCCTCGCGTTCGCCGCGATCCGGGGCCGTCTCTGGCCGCATCGGGTCGTAGGTCTCGATCTGCCGCGAGAGCCGCGCCAGAGGATGCAGGCTCCGGTCAACCCGTTGCCGGAGCAGCAAGGCCCAAAGCAGGCTGACCGACAGCGCAGTGATCAGGACCGTGCCGATGGCCTCGTAACGTGCCTCGTTGCGCTCGACAGCGACTTGGGCCACGTACAGCATCTTGACCTCCGCGCCCGGCATCGGAACGCCGTACACCCGCCATTGCCGATCAAAGTCGAACCAGCCTGATTGCCGGACGGCACTCAAGCTCGCCGAAGGGGCTTTGTGGGAGCGTCGCACCACCCTCCCCTGGCCATCCACGATCTGCCAGACGAACTTCTCTTCGTGAGCGGGCGCTGGCAAGACCTCGGGCAGGGATGCAGTGCCGTCCGCCAGTTGGGGTGAAGTGGTCAGCACGCCAAACATGACCTCGGCAGCCTCGCGAAGCGCTTCATCCAGCAGATCGTCGACCTCGCGGCGGACTGCCCAAGTCACCGTGAGCGCGAGCACGACCAGCCAGCCCAAGGCCACCCACGTGGTCAGCCTCACCAGTTCACGCCGTAGCGAGGGCAGCCGAAGCTCATTCGTCATTTGGGTACCCGATAACCCAGACCGCGGATCGTCTCGATCAGATCCCGCCCCAGCTTGCGCCGCAGGTTCGACACATGAACCTCCAGCACATTGCTGCTCGCATCACCATCGAAGCCCTGCGACAAGGACTCAAGTTCGGTCCGCGTCACCACGCGCCCGGCCCGTGAGGCCAAGGCTTCGAGCAAACCCCATTCACGGGCTGTCAACTCCACAGGCTGATCGTCACGCCAGACGGCCCGCCCCGGCAGGTCAAGGTTGATGCCACCCGGCAATACCAGTCGGGGCGCCCCCTGGGCCAACTGCCGGCGGCGCACGGCGCGCAACCGTGCCACCAGTTCCTCCGGCGGAAACGGCTTGACGAGGTAATCATCCGCGCCACTGTCCAGCCCATGAATACGGTCCTGCAGGAGGTCCCTCGCGGTGAGGACGAAGATCGGCATCGTGCGCCCCTGGGCGCGGAGTTGCCGCACCCACTCCACACCGGAGCCGTCGGGCAGCTGCCAGTCGATGAGCAGCACGTCGAACGGCTCTCCCATCACGGCGCGCGCATCGGCCAGTCGCTGGAACCAATCGACGACATGGCCCTCCAGGCGCAAGAAGCCGGCCAGCGCCTCGCCCAACGTCGCGTCGTCTTCCAGAAGCAGCAACCTCATCTTGTCCTCATCGCGTGGGCGTCACGCTACCACTGACGTTTGCTGCCTGGGGCCGCAAGTCGACATCGGCCAGGACGCGCGCGCTCGCTGCACGCTTTCGGGCACCCTCCGTGTCCGGCGCATTCCAGCCGAACCCGACGTCCCAGAACCTGAACCGGCCTCCCACTTCAGCGAACTGCACATCGCCCGCTCGGACCTGGACCGAAAGCGTGGCCTGCTGGTTTCCCCAAGCCACGGCAAGCTCGTGTTCGCCCGGACTCAGCCGCAGGCGCACGAGACCGCCCGGCACCAGGTCGGCGACGGCCTGCCCATTCACCCGCAGGCTCAAGGCCCGGGTCGCGCCGGCGCGGTCCAGCAGCTTGACCAGCACCTGAGCGCTGGCAGGGTCCGGCGCGAAGGTCTTGATCTCACGAGCCACCTCGGCCGAGGGGGCTGGGTTCGCCGCGCAAATCCGCTTCGGGGCATGCGTCTTGCGGAATGTCATGCAAGGCACACCATTGACGTCCGTCACCTCGTCAGGCAGCGAGCCACAAGCCGTCAGGCCCAGCAGCAGGGACAGAACTGTCAGGAGACGGCCGTGGCGTTGGGTCATGCCGAGTTCAGTCATGTTCAAGGTCCCAGATCTGGTGGGCGTCGATCAGCAGCCGGGCGGCCCATCGCGCGGCCTCGACTTGCGCTTCGAGTGCCACCAGGCCGCTCTGCCCGGATTGGCGCCGTGCCATGAGCAGCGCCTGCAGGTCTGCCTCGCCCAGCGCGTAGGCACGTTGCATCAACCGGGCGTTGTCGGCTGCGAGCGCAGCGGTCTGACGGCTCAGTCGCCATCGCTCGAGACTGCCTGTCGCGTCAGCCCACGTTTCCCGGGCCTGCTGCTCCACGTCGCGGCGCATCTGCTCCAGCGCCGACTCCGCCATGTCGGCTTCGCGCGCGAGCTGCAACGAACGCTGGTCGCGATACGCGCCACCCAGCGGCACGGTGACACTGAGCCCCACCAACCGCTCACGGCCGCGCGCTTCGCTCGCCGTGAATACGCCGACCACCGGGTCAGGCATGCGATCAGCGCGTGCGCGGGCGGCGGTCAATCGAACGCGCTGCCACTCGGCCTGTCGCGTCTTGATCGCATCAGCTTCTTCCAGCACACGATTCAGCCATGCTGCCTCCGCCCAACCCGGCTCGCTGACGTCAGCCAGCTGCTGGTCAGCGCTCGCCTGAGCGCCGAACCGTGTGTGCAGGGCGGCCTGCGCCTTGGCCAACGCGGTGCGGGCCGTGATGAGCTCGCGCTGCGAGTCGCCAACGTCAGCCTGGGCCTGCTGCTCATCCAGCAGGGCTGCATCCCCGGCGCGCCGGCGCTTCTGCACGGCCACCAAGTTCGCTTCGGCGAGTGCCACCTGCTGCGCGGCGAGGGCTTCGCGTTGCCGGCCCGCCAGCACACCGAGCCACAGGTCGGCCAGGGCGCGCGCCGATTCATGACGCGCTTCACCCAACTGGGCGCGCGCCAGGTCGAGCTCGACGTCGCCGAGTTGGCGGTCCAGTGCCGCCTTGCCGTTCACCCGTATGGGCCGTTCGACGTGGGCCTGCCACTCCCGCGAAGGGGCACCAGCGTCCTGCACTTGCCTGCGCTGAGCCTGAAGTCGCAACGCCCACTCGTGGCTGCCCGTGGCCAGCGCCTGCGCCGAATGGGCAGCAGCAGCGGTGCCATGCCGCGCGAGGGACACGCTCGCATCGTGCTCGATCCAGGCGCTGGCGCGCTCTGTCGAAGGCAGCCAGGCGGGCGGCGGAACACCCTGCGCCTGAGCGACGACGGGGATCGCCAGAGCGGCAATGGCCCGAACAACCCAATTCATGTGAGTTCTCCATGTTTCAAGACGGCAGTCACCCAATGGCGCACGCCGCTGCCGCGAAGCTCCCGACGCAGTTCTTCGAGCAACTCGTCGACGTCGCCTTGCGGCAGCACCAGGTGGATGAGCGTGGCCTCGCTTCGCCCACTGACCTGCTCGGCCGCGCTGAGTCGACCGTGCGCGAAGCCGTGAGCGCGCGTGGGAGCACTGGTGAACACACCCGCCTCGCTACGGGCCAGCAGGAGGTCGATTGCGCGCTCCTCCACCGCCACAGGGCAGAGCAGATGCAGGCAGCAATCAGTCATGGGCCGTCTCCGGAGTGGCCAGGCCTGCAGGCGCAGGTCGGCCGTAGCGCAGGTAAAGCACCGGCAGCAGGATCAAGGTGAGCGCCGTGGCGGTGATGAGCCCACCGATCACGACGATGGCCAGCGGGCGCTGGATCTCCGAGCCCGGGCCCGTGGCCATCAGCAGCGGGATGAGGCCGAAAGCGGTGATGAATGCCGTCATCAGCACGGGCCGCAGGCGTCGCTGACAGCCCTGCACCACGCACTGGATCAAGCTCAGCCCTTCGGCATGGAGCTGGTTGAAGTAGCTCACCAGCACCACCCCGTTGAGCACCGCAATGCCCAGCAGTGCGATGAAGCCCACCGACGCCGGCACCGACAGGTACTCGCCCGTCACCCACAGGCCGACGATGCCTCCGACCAGTGCGAACGGGATGTTGCTGAGCACCAGCAGCGACTGGCGCACCGAGCCGAAAGTGGAGAACAGGATCACGAAGATGATGCCCAGGGCCAGCGGCACCACCAGCGCCAATCGGGCCGCGGCCCGCTGCTGGTTCTCGAACTGCCCGCCCCAGCTGAGGCGGTAGCCGGTCGGCAGCTTGACGTCTTCGGCCACCTTTCGGCGCGCTTCTTCCACGAAGCCCACGAGGTCACGCCCCTCCACATTGGCGATGACGACGCTGTAGCGGCTGCCCAGCTCGCGGTTGACCTGCACCGGCCCGCCCGTGCGGGACAGGGTCGCCACACTGCGCAGCGGTACCGTTCGGCCATCCGGTGTCGCGATCTGCAGGCTCTCGAACTCCGCCGGTGAGAGCCGTACGGACTCGGGCCCTCGCAGCAGGATGGGGGTGCGCCGCACGCCCTCGATGAGCTGCCCCGCGCGTTGACCCTCGACCTGCGCCCGGAGCGCGTCCTGAACCTCCTCCACGGTCAGCCCGTGCTGGCCTGCAGCCAGCCGGTCGATGGCCACGCGCAGGTACTGCACGCCGTCGTTGCGCACCGTGTAGACGTCCTGATTGCCCGGCACGGTCTTGAGCACCGCCTCGATGCGACCCGCGAGGTCGCCGAGCACCGTGAGGTCCGGGCCGAACACCTTGACGGCCAGGTCGCCCCGCACCCCGAGGATCATCTCGGACACCCGCATGTCGATCGGCTGCGTGAAGGCGTAGCGGATGCCCGGCATGCCTTCCAGCACCTCGCGGATGCGCGCGATCAGCGCCTCCTTGTCGGCCAGCTGCCATTCTTTGCGGGGCTTCAGCACGAGGAAGGTGTCGGTCTGGTTCAAGCCCATCGGGTCCAGGCCGATTTCGTCGGCGCCAGCGCGCGCCACCATGCCTTGGATCTCCGGAATCTGGCTCAGCAGGGCCTGCTGCACGCGCAGGTCCAGCGCGGCGGACTCCTCCAGGCTGATGGACGGCAGCTTCTCGATGCCGACGATCAGGTCGCCCTCGTCCATCGTCGGCATGAAGGTCTTGCCCACGCGCAGGTACACACCTGCCGCCAGTACCAGCAGCGCGATCGCGAACGCGTACACCGCCTTCTCGCGCTTGAGCGCGACGTGCAGCGCCGGCGCATACGCCCGCTGGAGCTGGCGCACCAGCCACGGCTCCTCGTGAGAGGGGTTGTGGATCAGGAAGCTGGCCACCACCGGGATGACCGTCAGCGACAGCAGCAGCGACCCGGCCAGGGCGAAGACGATGGTCAGCGCCACGGGCACGAAGAACTTGCCCTCCAGGTTTTGGAGCGTCAGCAGCGGCAGGAACACCGTCACGATGATGAGCACGCCCGCGGCGACCGGCGACGCCACCTCACGGACCGCGCGCAGCAGGACGTGCAGGCGCGGCAGCCGGCCGGCGGCGCGATCATGGGCCAGGTGCTGCACGACGTTTTCCACGACCACGACGGCCGCGTCCACCAGCATGCCCAGCGCAATGGCGAGGCCGCCCAGGCTCATCAGGTTGGCGGACATGCCCCACAGCCGCATGGCGATGAAGGTCCACAGCGCCGCCAGCGGCAGCACCAGCGCCACCGTCACGGCGGCACGCAGGTTGCCGAGAAAGGCCCCCAGCAGCACGAGCACCAGGACCGTCGCCTCAAGCAGAGCCTTCGAGACGGTGCCCACGGCCTGATCGACCAGATGTGCCCGGTTGTAGAAGGGCTTGATCGTGACCCCCTGGGGCAGCGTGGCCTGCAGCTCCACCAGCTTGCGCTCCACGCCCTCCACCACCTTGCGCGCGTTGGCGCCGGCCAGACCGAGCACCAGCCCTTCGACCGCCTCTCCCTGCCCGTCCTTCGTCACGACGCCATAGCGCGTCAGGCTGCCCAGCCGCACCTCGGCCACATCGCTGATGCGGACCGGCACGCCGCCGCGGCGAAGCACGACGGTGGCGGCCACGTCATCCGCCGTTCGCAGGTTGCCCTCGGCGCGCACCAGCAGCACTTCGTCGCCATCACCCAGTCGGCCGGCGCCGTCGTTGCGGTTGTTCTGCTCGATGGCGGTCTTCAGGGCTGACGTGGACAGGCCCAGGGCCGCGAGCCGCGCCAGATCCGGCACCACCTCGAACGCACGCACCTTGCCGCCGAGCGCGTTCACATCCGCCACGCCGGGCACGGTCCGCAAGGCAGGCCGGATCACCCAGTCCAGCAAGGCGCGGCGCTCCTCCAGGGGCATGTCGGGGGCCTCGACCGTGAACTGGAACATCTCGCCCAGCGGCGTCGTGATGGGCGCCATGCCGCCGGCCAGGCCTGGCGGCAGCTCAGCCTGGATGCCGGCCAGGCGCTCCGCCACCTGCTGGCGCGCCCAGTAGATGTCGACGCCATCCTCGAAATCGACGGTCACGTCCACGATGCCGTACTTCGACACCGAGCGCAGCATCTTCTGGCGGGGGATGCCCAGCATCTCGACCTCGATGGGCGCAGCGATGCGGGTCTCGACTTCCTCGGGCGTCATGCCCGGGGCCTTCAGGATGATCTTGACCTGCGTGCTGGAGACGTCGGGAAAGGCATCGATGGGCAGTTCACGGAAGGACCACCAGCCAAATCCGGCCAGCAAGGCGGCGCCCAGCAGCACGAAGAGTCGCTGGGACAGCGCGAACTGCACGAGTCGGCTCAGCATCATTCGCCTCCGCCATGACCGAGCCACGCCGACTTGAGCGCGACCACCGCACGCACGGCAACCTCCTGCCCCGCCTGCAAGGGCCCCGACACTTGCACGGCGCCTGCCGCGCCGCCGTCCACCTGAACCGGTACGGCCGTGAATCCGCGCGCCGTGCGCACGAACACATGCGGCCGGCCCTCGTGATGCACGACGGCTGCCTGGGGCAGCACCCATCCGGCGCCAGCGGCCCGGGGCACGCTGACCTGGACGACTTCGCCTGGCCTGAGACTGGAAGCGCCGCGGGTGACGCGCGCGCGAAGCGTTTGCGTCTGGCCTTCACTCACGAGCGGGCCCAGCGACTGCGCCACGGCAGCGACATCGCGACCGGCCACCGTCACGGCCTGCCCCGGCGCCACGCTGGCACCCACGGGAAGTTGGATCTCCAGCCAGACTTCGCGCGGGTTCGCCAGTCGAAGCAAAGCATCCGCTTCACGAACCCGCTGACCCGGCCGTACGTCCAACGCCGTGACCCAGCCGGCGCTGCGGGCCGAGACGGTCAGCCCGTCCTGCAAGCGCCCACCGGCCGCGACGCGCTGAAGGGCCTCGTCGCTCATGCCGGCCAGGCGCAAAGCTGCCTCGGCTTGGCGGGTGGCGGCTTCGGCAGACCGTTGGGCGGCCTGCGCCTCCTGCACGCGCCGCTCGGGCAGGATGCCCTCGTCGAACAAGCGGCGCTCACGCTCCAGCGTCTGCCGTGCGAGCTGAAGGCGGGTGCCGGCGTCCATCAGCCGCAGCTGCATCTCTCCGAGTGCCGGGCTGACCAGCCGCAGCAGCGCCTGGCCGGGCTTGACCGCGTCCTGCGGGCTGACAAGCACCTGGGTCACGACGCCGTCCACCGGCGCACTGACGAGGACGTCCAGCTCGGGCGGCAAGGTCACGCGGGCGGGGGCCGCTGCGCCCACAGCACTGGCTGGCGTAGCCAGCTTCTGAAAGCCGACGCCCAGCGCCTGGAGCTGTGCCGGCGGGACGACGAAATCAGCGGCCGGCGCGGCCGCCACGGCCAGGGTTGCCCAGGTACTGAGCACGAACGCGGGCCAGAGCCGGCGTCGAGAAGAAGACAGCAAGGTGTGCTCCCAGAAGGTTCGAGCCTGTCGACTGCAGGGCTGACGCGTGACGTCAGAGCACAGCGGCAGGGGCTGACGGCGAGTCTGGGCGGCGCCCCTTAAGCACGGCTGAAGATCCCCGACCAGCACGACCGTCGCATGGGTTTGCGCCATGACTAGGTCGAGCGTGATGGGGTTGGTGTCCTGGGCTTCGTCCAACAGGATGATGTCGTAGCGCAGCCGCGGCTTCTGTTGGGCCCACAGCTTCAGGTAGCCGTCGTGCGGCATCTTCAGCGGGCTGCGCGTGTTCTGCATCTCTTCCCAGAGACGCTTGGCCAGGTCGACCACGGCGACGGCCTCGAGGTAGTTGCCCTCGACCAGTTCCTCGTCGAGGTGATCCAGCGAGATCTCGTCGTCGGTCGAGCACAGGAACGCGCTGACCGCCTCGAGGGCGAGCTTGGCTCGACGGGTCGTGACGTTGAAGGACTGCGTCACCATGTAGGCTGGCACGTTGCCGAGCTTGTCGGTGAACTTGCGGCCGATGGCGGCGTAGGCGAGTGAGTGCGTGGTGCGGCACTCGACGTTGCCAGGAAAGCGCTCCTTGGCCTCGGAGGCCACGGACTTGTTGAAGGCGATGTAGAGCATGCGCTTGCCCGGGCGAGCGAGCGCGTACTGGACCAGCGTGGAGGTCTTGCCGGTGCCGGCGAAGGCGTCCACAGCCACGAGGCGGCCTCGGCTGTCGATGACAGCCTGTTGCTCGGCGGTGTTCTGGGGATTGTTGCGGGTCATGGGGTTCTCCTTGGGTGGTGGGTCGGAAAAGACGGAGAACGCACCGACCCCATGGGGACGCTGAGATCCCCGGTGGGTTGAGCACGTTGGCGAGGGGCCCCGATCGGCGCGCCTGGGCGCAGCAGGAGGGGCACGAAGACGCTGGACCGCCGGCGGCAGCCAGGAATCAGCGGGAGAGGGAAGAAGGGGACATCAGGGTCCTCGGTGACGGTTGAGCCAAGGACTGACCTTGCCCGCGTTTCCCGGATCCCATAGCTGAGACCGTTACGCGGCTTGCCTTTGCTGGGCGGCAAGCCATGCCCTCTCGAACTGCATCGGACTGACGTAGCCCAGCGACGAGTGAAGCCGTCGGTGGTTGTAGAACGTCAGCCAGTCGACGATCTCGTCCATCGCCTCGCGCCGGGTGGCGAACCGCCGCCCGTGCAGCCTCCCGACCTTCAGCGATCCCCACAGGCTCTCGGTGGGCGCATTGTCCCAGCAGTTGCCCTTGCGGCTCATCGAACTGCGCATGGAGGTTCTCACGCCAAACCATCAACCCCAAACAACCTCGGATGAACAGCCATAAGAATGCCTCATTAACGCCGCGAGGCCGCGAGCACTTGGTCAAAAACATCGCCTGCCAGGGCACCAAGAAGGCGGCTGACGCTGCGGGCGTCAGTACACGCACGGCGTCGCGCTGGAAGCGGCGCCATCAGCTCGAAGGTGTGGCGGGTCTACGGGACCGTAGTTCCCGTCCGCATCGCAGCCCCAAGCGCATTGGCGCGGACAAGGTCGAGCGCATCCAAGGCCTGCGCCGCCATCAGCGCCTGGGCTACGCGCAGATCGCCGAGCGCGTGGGTGTCTCCAAGAGCACGGTGGGCCGCGTCTGCGTACAGGCCGGCCTGGCCAAGCTGCCTTCGGTGCAGGGCAGCGTGCCGGTGCGTCGCTACGAGAAGGAGCGACCCGGCGAGCTGCTGCATTTGGACATGAAGAAGCTCGGCTGCTTCGATCAGCCTGGGCATCGCGTGACGGGGGACCGCACGCGCAACACGCCCCGTGCGGGGTGGCAGGCGTTGCATGTGGCCATTGACGACCACTCCCGCGTCGGCTTCAGCCAGGTGCTGCGCGACGAGACCAGCCACAGTGCCTGCGACTTCCTGATCGCGGCGCTGCGGTACTACCGCAAGCTCGGTGTGCCCATTCAGGCCGTCATGACCGACAGCCTCCGCAACCAGCTCGTCCGTCAGCGCCAGCTCCCAGGCGCTGGTGCCCTTGCGCAGCACCTCCATAGCTTCATCCGAGATACCCAGCGCCTTGCCCACGTCGCGCAGCGTGCTGCGAGGGCGGTAGCTCGCGACGGTGGCCGTCAGCGCGGCACGGTCCCGGCCGTACTTGCCGTACAGGTACTGGATAACCTCCTCACGCCGCTCGTGCTCGAAATCCACGTCGATGTCCGGCGGCTCGCCGCGCTCCGCGCTGATGAAGCGCTCGAACAGCATGGAGCTGCGCAGTGGGTCCACCTCGGTGACGCCGGTGCAGTAGCAGACGACGGAGTTCGCGGCTGAACCCCGGCCCTGGCACAGGATGCCTTTGCTGCGCGCAAACGCGACGATGTCGTAGACCGTCAGGAAGTAGTGCTCGTAGCGCAGCTCGGCGATCAGGGACAGCTCATGCTCGATCTGGGTCTGGGCCTCCGCGGGAACGCCGGTCGGCCAGCGCCGGCCTGCACCCTCGTAGACGATGCGACGCAGATAGCTCTGCGGGGTCTCGCCCGCCGGCACTACTTCGTCGGGGTACTGGTACTTCAGCTCGTCGAGGCTGAAGTTGCAGCGGTTGGCGACGCGTTGCGTCTCCAGCATCAGCTCGGGCGGGCAGCGCTCGGCAATGCGCCGTCGTGTGCGCAGGTGCTGCTCGGCGTTCTGGCGCAGCTTCAGGCCGCATGCCGTGATGGGCATGCGCAGCCGCGTTGCCGTCAGCACGTCCTGCAGCGGCTTGCGGGAGCGCACGTGCATGTGGACGTCGCCGACCGCAACGATGGGCACGGCTGTCAGTTCGCTGCACTCGCGCAGCTTGTGGAGCTGGACCTCGTCGTCCAGGCGGCGCAGCTGCTCCCAACCGAGCCAGCAACAGCCGGTCCAGTGCCGCAGCAACCATCGCGCGATGACCTCCACCTGTGCTTGGTCGCAGCGGCGGTCCGGCACCGCAATGACGACGCAGTCGGCCAGCGTCCGGCTGTCGATCTCGTCCAGGTCCAGGAAGTAGCTGCCCTTCTCGGAGCGCCGGCGCAGGTGAGTGATGAACTCGCAGAGGTTGCCGTAGCCGTTGCGGTTGGTGGCCAGCACGACGAAGCTGAACGGTGCGTCCGAGCGAACCTCGAACTGCGACCCGACCAGCAGCTTGATACCCACCTCTTTGGCGGCCGTGTGCGCTCGCACGATGCCGGCCATACTGCATTCGTCGGCGATCGCGATGGCGCTGTAGCCCAGCGCCTTGGCGCGCTGCACCAGCTCTTCAGGTTTGCTGGCGCCGCGCAGGAACGTGAAGTTCGATACGCAGCGCAGCTCGGCATAGGGCGGGATCACGGTGGCGCCTCAACCGAAGATGCCGTGCAGGAACCAGCCCGTGCCGTCGTCGAGCTTGGCCTGGAAGATCCACAGCAGACCGGCATGCCGGGATTCGGCCAGCCAGTAGTCCCGCATCACGAGTCGCCCGGAGCCAGCCACCTCGTCGCGGTCCCACCAGCCGCCTTCGACGCATTGCGGTCCTGCGAGCAGCTGCAGCTCGCCCTGGTAGACCGGCCGGTTGTTGCGCACAGCAAGCTTCAGCGGCTCGCGAAGCGTCCAGGTGGGTTGAGGGAGTTCGGTGCTGACCTCGGCCTGGCGGGGCAGCGGCTTGGCGGCGGGCTGCCAGTGCGCCATCCATTCCTGGCGGTGGTCGGCATGCACGACACAGCGGCGCACCGCCTCGGGCCCCAGCCTCGCTGCCATGCGCTCCAGCACCAGCTGCGGTGACTCGGTAACGTCGGTGTCGTCCAGCAGCAGGGAGCCATTGCTGTCTGCCTGCTCGTGGACTTCGTTCGCGGTCAGCTCAAGGTCGCCGACCGGCGCGAGGAGTTCGACCTTGGCTAGGTGCTCGGCGAGCAGCCGGCAGAGGTGTTCGACATCGCGGCTCGGTTCAGCGGTTCCGACCGTGAGCTGGCCGCCTGTGCCGGCTTCGCGGGATCGCATCGTGTCGTGCCACCAGTGCAGCGTGAACGCCGTGGTTCCAGCATGCCGGGCCGCCAGCCAGCCGCACATCTGGACTAGCAGCCGCCGCGCCCCCTGCAACAGCGCAGGCGCATGCTCGACGCGGAAGGGCAGCTCCAGGCGCCCTTTGAACTGCTCGGGCAGCATCTCCCACACGTAGCCGTCGGGCTCGTGCCCGTAGGCGCGGTCCAGCGCCTGACGCAGCTCCTTGCCGAAGCGCCGGGCCAGGCCGGCGCGCGGCAGGGCGCGCACATGGCCCAGCGTGCGACAGCCGGTCTGCGCCAGCGTCGTCGCGTGCGGGCAGATCGCGCGCAGGCTTTCCATGGGCAGGGCGTCCAGGATGTCCTGAAGCGGCCGGCGGATGCCGTCCTCCCGGTTGTTGCGCGCCAGCGCCAGGGCGGCCAGGCTAGTGGGCGCCCAGGCAACTTTCTGTACCGCGAGCTCGGCGGCTTCGGCGACCACACGGTCACGTAGCGCACGCTTGCCACCGAACAGGCGTGTGCTGCTTTCGACCTCCATCAAGACGGCATCCTCGACGATGGCGACACGGGGCGTGAACTGCAATGCCCAGGTGGCCACGGCCCGGAGGGCGTCAGGGCTCGGAGGACTCGGCGAACTCGGGTCGTTGGCGCACGGCGGCAACAGCAGGGCTGACCACAACATGGCTGGGCTCGATGGGCATGAGGCGGCTGGGGTAGCGCAGCCTCGGGGTCATGATCTTGCTGAGGCCACCGGGCATGGAAGTCAGGTGCAGCGTCTGCTCCAGCGGCACGCCCTTGCGCTTGAGCACGTCGACGGCGATCTGCCAGTCCGTGTCCACGCGCACCAGAACACGAAGTGGTGCCGCAGAGGCGTCCTGCGCGACGACTTCGGGGCGGCACAGGAAGACCGGCCCCTTGCAGCGACTGGCCAAGACCTGGAGGCGCCGGATCTGCTCGGCGCGCACCAGGGGCAACCAGGCAATGACGGCGCCGAAGCTGCCACCCTTGACGAGCTGCTCGGTGGCCCACAGTCGGTCGCGCGGCGTCTCCACGTCGATCCAGACGAGCTGGCGCTCGTCGATACCCTCGTGGCGCAGTCCAGGGGCATGCGGCGCGAGCGGCGGGCCTACCAGCGCGACGCTCCGGCCGGCGGAGGTTTGCTGCGCGATGGCATGCGACAGCAGGCGCAGCTCAACGATGGAGAACTGGCGAACCAGTACCTCGGTCAACGATCCGCAGGGCCAGCCGCCCCCGGGGAGCTCGACGTCCAGCGTTGCAAATCCAGTCGGCAGCACCTCTGCCACCGGCCCGCCCAGCTGATCGCCGCGCCACAGCGCCGCCTCGACCTCGTGAGGGAGCGACGCAGGTGCACTGACGCCGGCGTTTTGAGTGGGAGAGGGCAGGCTGTGAAGCGGCGACGCCCCGTCCAGCCCGGCGGAGATGGGCAACATCGGAGTTGGCAAAATACTGTATATGTATACAGTATATGCAACCGTGTTCGGCGTCTAGTCGGGCAAGACGCTGACTTGCGGGAGGAGTTGGCGGCCCTGGAGCTGTGTGCGCCGGCGTGCGATAACTGGCCCATCGACTCGCAGGGACGTTCGCCCATGTGCTACTCCGCCCAGATCCGTGCCGACTACCGGGACTACACGCGCCTGTTCGGCGCCCATCTCAGCATCAAGGAATTCGTGTCGGTCTTCTACGGCCGCCAGGTGGCCAAGCTCAAGATCCCCAAGGCGCTGGAAGCAGCGTTCGAGCGCGATGCCACGACGCCTGAGGAGTTGGAGATCAAGGGGCTGATCGAGGCCTACAAGGCAGACCGGGCCATGGCGCTGGAGCAGGAACTGTTTGCACAGCGCAAGCGCCTCGCAGACGCAGAGCGGTCCCTACAGACCAAGCAGACGAAGGCTGCTCTGGACAGCATGCGCATTGCGCCTTCGAAGATCTCCAAGGCTCGACTCGACCTGGACGACCTGCGCCGGACCGAACTGCTGGACCGCGACTCGCGCATCTTCCCAGGCGTCTACGCGCCGGTGATGGTCGTGCGTGACGGCCAACGCGTCGTGCTGCCCATGCGCTATCAATGCCGGCCGGCCGGGAAGCCTGCCGACTACGACGTCAAGTTCCCCGGCACTTACAACGCCCGCAGGGACAACCTCGAGGGGTTCTGGCGGGGGCAGTTCGGCCACACCCACGGCATCCTGCTGGTCGACACCTTCTTCGAGAACGTCAAGCGCCACGACATGGAGCACCGGCCGCTGGCGCCGGACGAGAAGCCGGAGAACGTGGTCCTGCAGTTCAACCCCAACCCGCCGGAGCTGATGTACATCGCCTGCCTGTGGTCGCACTGGAAGAAGGACGGCGAGGCAGACCTGTTGTCGTTTGCTGCTATCACGGATGAACCGCCGCCAGAGGTCGCAGCCGCTGGCCACGATCGCATGATCGTCCGCATCAGGCCTGAGCATGTCGATGTTTGGCTGAACGCGAATCCGAGCAACCTCAAGGCGCTTTACGACATCTTCGATGACCGGACGCCGGCGTTCTACGAGCACCGGCAGGCCGCGTAGGCATGCAGCGCAGGCGCGGGATGGGCAAGTACAAGCAAGCTGCCGCCGGCCAGGCTGGGCTTGATGGACTCGGTGCGGGGAACGTCGTGTCGCTTGACGGTGGCAAGCGCGTGCGGATGGATGACCGGGTCGACTTCTGGCCAGGCACGCAGGCTTGGCAGACGGTGGTCGGCGGCCCGGATGGTCCTGCCAGTGGCATCGGCATGAAGAGCCTTTTGGCATACCTGAAACGGATGCGGGAGGCCGAGGGGCGGTCTGTCGGTCCGCCACCGCCGAGGGCTGCTGATCGCGAGGTGATCTGCAACTACTGCGGCAAGCCTGCTGAGCTGCATGACGGGCTGGCGGTCTATCCGGACCGCAAGGATCTACAGGACCGACAGTTCTGGGTGTGCTGGTCGTGCGACGCATGGGTGGGATGCAAGAGCGGCGCGGACGAGCCCTTTGGCGAACTGGCGAACGAAGAACTGCGTGCCGTGCGGATCTCGGCACACGAGGCCTTCGACCCGGTCTGGGAGCCCCGGCATAGTCACAGGCTACGTGGGCAGCCATCGGGCGTCGGCCGGGATTCCTGTGATTTGCCGCCGAATCGGACTTAGCTCGTTGTCGGCGTTCGGGAAATCTGAAGTTCCCAAACCACCCTAAGCTTTGACGTCGCAACTCATTTGCAACACAATCAAGGCATGAAGACAGCCATCATCCCGCAGGTGCGCATCGAGCCCCAGCTCCGCGCCGACCTCGACGCCGTCCTGCGCGACGGCGAGACTCTGTCCGAATTCGTCGAGTCGACGGTACGCGGTGCGGTGGAGCACCGTCTTGTTCAGAGCGCGTTCGCCGCGCGTGCTGACGAGGCTTGGGCGCGCTTCCAGCGCACTGGCACAGGCCGGCCGGCTGAAGACGTCATCGCCGACATGCGGACACGCCTGGAGGCCAGGCGCAAGGAGCTTCAAAGCAAGCACCGCCCGTCCGACGCATGACCTACCAGGTCATCTTCGAGACCCAGGCAGATGAAGACCTACTGCGACTGCACCAGCATCTCCTCGAGCGCGCCGAGTACGTCGAAGATTTAGAAATCGCCAATCGCGCCATCGACGCTATTCAGACGGCGGTCCTGGCGTTGGCTGTATCGCCGTTGCTATTTCGAAGGCGCAGCGGCGGCGGTCCGTTACGACGCGAGCTCGTCGTTCCGTTCGGGTCGACCGGCTACGTCATCGAGTACGAGGTTGCGGGGCCCGCGCTAGTGGTCGTGCTAGCTATCCGTCACCAGCGCGAGCAGGACCTTCACTGAGAGTGCCAGGCAGGAAAGCATCGCGAGGGTCGGCCAGGATGCGTGTGGTTCAAGCAAGGCCCGATGTCGGTCCATCGCGGCGCTCAGGCGGTCTGGTCGGCCGCTCGAAGGTCTGTTCTCAAGATGAGCGGTCATTGAGATGTACTGAGGCAGCCGGCTGCAATCAGCCTATCTCGGTCGGTCGATGCCGAGCGCCGTTCGGCCGGTCTTCAGCGCGTTCCGGTCACTGAGGCGTGAGCCGCCTCGTGGTTGAACCGACCGGGGGCTGCGGGTTGGAGACGGGTTCGCTCGGCTTATGCGCCAACCGCAACGCGAGAATCGCAGCCCGTTCAGACGACGTTCATGCGCGGCGCTCGACACTGGGTTCATCAATCAACCCGCCGGAGCACACCATGCACCCCGAACTGCGCAGCTTCCTCGCCCGCTTCATCGGTACCGTCCTCCTGACGCTGATCCCGGTGATCTTCATGACCTTTGTGTCGATGCCGCTAAGCCTCAATCGCCACCCCGGTGAGCCGGTGAGGACGGACCTGCCGCTTCGACACATGACCTGACGCTTCACGCATGCGGCTGAGTGGCGCGGGCAACGCGACGTGGGAGCGGCGCGGTGTCTCGCGGAGTGGCTTCTATGCGCGGCTGACGCGACGACGCAGTCAGCGCAACCTCGCTGACGAGCGCCTCGGTGCGCTGGGCCCCACCTCCTAGCCTGGGCGCTTTGCAGACGTCATTCAGCCGGTCCACAGGGCCATCGTCTGCACACGCATTGCTAAATGCCTGCTTTCAACCCGCCGGTACGTTGAGTACCACCAACAGTCCGCCAAGAGGGCTCACCCCCAGTTCGACTGTGCCCTCATACAGCGTGGCCAGTTCCTGCACGATGGCCAAGCCCAATCCACTGCCAGGCGTCGACTCATCCAGCCGGTGGCCGCGCTCCAGCGCCTTGGCGACCTGGTCTGGCGCAATGCCTGGGCCGTCATCGTCGACCGTCACGCGCAACAGCGATCCAGTCTGCATGGCGCTAACCAGCACCTGCTTGCGCGCTGCCTTGCAGGCGTTGTCCAGCAGGTTGCCCAGCATTTCCTGAAGGTCCTGCGACTCGCCTGCAAACGCCAGTCGACCGTCAATGTCTGCGCGGATCGACAGCTTTCGGTTCGCGTAAACCTTCTGCATGACCCGGACCAAGCCATCCGCCACTGGTTGCAGCGGTGTTTTCAGACCTCCGGCGCCCTGGGCGGCGGCCGCCCGGGCTCGGGCAAGGTGCCAGTCAATGTGTCGGCGCGCCACCTGCACCTGATCCAGCACCAGGGCGGGCAACTCGTCCCGGACCGCAACGGTACTGCTCGCGTTTGCGGCCGCCTGGCCCAGGATGGTGAGCGGCGTCTTCAAGGCGTGGGCGAGGTTGCCCGCCTGGGTCCTTGCCCGCTCCAGGGTCGAGGCCTGGCGATCCAGCACGCTGTTGAGGTCATCGACCAAGGGCTGGACCTCGGTGGGATAACTGCCTTCGAGGCGCTGTGTGCGTCCATCCCGCAGCGCAGCGAGGGCTTCCCGCAGTCGACCCAGCGGCGCCAGCCCGAGGGTGACCTGGAGGAAGGCGCCTGCGCAGAGCAGGAGCATCAGCACCAACAGCGCTCCGATCAGCACGTTGTCGAACCGCTGTGCCGCCCGATCCAGTGGCTGCGTGCTGGCCGCGACCATCACCCGCCACGGCAGCGCTGCACCGTCGGCACGCAGGCCCCGCTCGATGAGCAACAGCGGCTCCTTGCGATGGTTCAACACTTGGTGGACATGCAACTCTCCCTGACCTGGCATGTCTCGGGGCGCGACCAGGTCTTCATCCCAGAGGGAGCGCGAGCGCAGCAGGCCCGGCTTGCCGTCGGCCCCAGCACCGTCGACCTGCCAGTACAGGCCGGAATGCGGGCGTGTCCAGCGCGGGTCCGACAGCCGTGCCGCATCGAGGGACGGCTGCCCCTGGTTGTCTACCTCCAGCCTGGCTAGGACCTGGTCCAGGTCGGCCGTCAGCCGCTCGACGAACTGCTGCCGAACATGGTCCCTGAACAGGGCAGACAACACGAAGCCCGAGGTCACCACCGTCAGGCCCGCAGTCAGCAGGGTCACGAGCAGCAGGCGCTGGCGTAGGGAACGGAGGTTCAGCAAGCTCAATGTGACGCCCAGTGGTCAGTGAGCAGGCACGAGACGGTAGCCCATGCCACGAACGGTCTCGATGAGGTCGGCGCCGAGCTTGCGGCGCAGCCGGCCGACGAACACCTCCACGGTGTTGGAATCACGGTCGAAGTCCTGGGCATACAGATGCTCGATGAGTTCGCTGCGAGACACCACCTGTCCCGCACGATGCATCAGGTAGGCCAGCAGCCGGTATTCGTGCGCGGTCAGCGTGACGGTGATCCCCTTGAGGGTGACCGTGCCGCTGCGCGTGTCCAGGGTGACGTCTCCTTGCTCAAGCAGAGGCGACGCCAGGCCATGAGAGCGGCGAACCAGGGCGCGCAGGCGTGCCAGCAGCTCCTCGGTATGGAACGGCTTTGCAAGATAGTCGTCGGCTCCCGCGTCGATGCCGGCCACCTTCTCATGCCAGCTGTCGCGCGCTGTGAGGATCAACACCGGCACGCTCAGGCCTTGGCCGCGCCACCGCTGCAGCACCGTCAGGCCATCGAGCACCGGCAGCCCCAGGTCCAGCACGACGGCGTCGTAGGGCTCGGTGGCACCGAGGTGCAGCGCCGCTTGCCCGTCGCCGGCCTCGTCCACGGCATAGCCGGCCTGCTTGAGCATCTGCTTGAGCTGCGACCGCAAAACGGCTTCATCTTCAACGAGCAGCACCCTCATGGCCGGCGCTCCGGGGCCGAGGCGGCGGGGGTTTTGGCCTCAGGCGCAGGGCGTTGTCTGCTCCTGAGGACCGCTGCCGTCTTGGCGTCGACATCCAGGCGCAGCAGGCGGCCGCCGCTTTGCAGGAGTTTGAGCTCGTAGACCCAGCGCCCGTCCTCCCGCTCCAGCTCCACCTCCAGCAACTCGCCGGGGTGGCTGCGCTGGACTTTCTCCAGGACATCCTGCAATGGCAGGACCTCCCCGGCCTTCAACGCAGCGCGGGCACGGTCGTGGTCGCTGCGGTCGTCGGCGTGGGCGGCCGACATCAGCCCAGCGCCCAGGCACAGAGCGAAAACGCAGGGCAAGACGACGGTCCGAAAGGTTGCCTTCATGGTGCAAGTGTCGAGCGTCGAAGCTGAACCGCGGATGAACGACCGATTCAGGAAGGGTTCAAGGGCTGGTCTCGATGATGACCCCGTCAACCCCAAGGACGATCATGACCTTCAAGCCATTCCTCTTGCCGATGCTCATCCTGGTCACACAGGCGCCTGCCGCGCAAGCCCAGGCGACGACACCGGCTCAACTGCAAAAGGCCTATGAAGCGGCAGCGGGTTCTCCCGCCCAGGTCGAGCGCGGACGGGTCTTCTTCACGAGCAGGCACGGGGCCGAGTGGTCGTGTGCGTCCTGCCACGGGCAGCTTCCCACCGGAGTGGGAAAGCATGCGGTGACCACGAAGTCCATCGACCCGCTGGCACCGGCATTCAACCCCAAGGCCTTCACCGACGAGCGTCGCGTGGAGAAGTGGTTCCGCCGCAACTGCAAGGACGTGGCGCAGCGCGAATGCACACCCGGCGAGAAAGCCGATGTGCTGGCCTGGCTGCAGACCCTTCGCTGATGCATGGAGATGCTCTTGCCCCTCATGCTGATTCGAACGCGGACCGCGCTGGTCCTGTTGACGCTGTCGCTCGCCATGGCCAGCCACGCCGGTGAACACGAAGGCGCCGGGCGTACCCCGTGGCCCAAGGCCTATGCGCAGGAGTGCGCGGCCTGCCATGTGGCCTACCCGCCCCAGATGCTGCCCGCCGCGTCCTGGGCGCGACTGATGGGCGGCCTGGATAAGCACTTCGGCACCGACGCTTCGCTGGACGCAAAGGACGTTCAGCAACTGGGTCGGTGGCTGCAGGAGAACGCCGACCGGCATCCGGCGACCCCGGCCCCGCCGGAAGACCGCATCACCCGCACGGCACGGTTCGGGCGCAAGCATCGTCAGATCGAGCCGGCGACCTGGCGGCTGCCCAGCGTCCGCTCGGCCGCCAATTGCATGGCCTGCCACACCGGCGCCGACAACGGCCAGTACAGCGAACACGCGCTGCGCATGCCCGAGGGCCTCAGCGCCCGGCAACGCGCAGCCTGGGACGACTGAGCCAGATTCAAGGAGCACCCCATGACTTCCACGACCCGTTCCATGGCCCCGGCTGCCGCCGGCTCGGCGCCAGCCGCACGGCCCGCGCGGCTGATGATTGACGCGCCTGTCCGGGCCTTCCATTGGCTCTTCGCGCTGAGCTTCGCGGGCGCGTGGCTCACGGCCGAGTCAGAGCGGTGGCGGGGCCTGCATGTGACGCTGGGCTACGCTTTCGGGGGACTGCTGCTTTTCCGACTGGTCTATGGCCTTGTCGGTCCGCGGCAGGCGCGTCTCGCCCTGCTGTGGCACCGTGTGTCAGGCGTGGGCGACTGGCTTCGCAATGCCGGGGCCGGACGTGTCGACCTGCCTCGTGGAGCCACCCTCGGCATGGGGGCGGCGATGCTGTTGCTGATGGCGGTCGCGGCGCCGCTGGTGTTGTCTGGCTATGCGGGCTACGTCGAGTGGCTGGGCATGGAGGACGCCTGGGAAGAGGTGCATGAGTTCTTCGCGAACTCGGCCATGGCACTCGTGGCGGCGCATCTGGCGCTCATCGTGCTGCTTTCCATCCTGCGGCGGCGCAACCTGGCCACACCCATGCTGACCGGCCGTACGCCGGGATCAGGTCCTGACCTCGTCAAGGCCAATCGCACCTGGCTGGCCGTTCTTCTGCTGGCAGCCTGCGTCGGATTCGTCGGCTGGCAGACGGTTCAGGGCGACTTGGGCGGCACGCTTGCGACTCAAGGCGAGCGACGCGTCGGCCACCACGACGACGATGATTGAGGCCAGGTCCGTCGGTGCAGAAGGGCCACCGCGGCCGTGCACCAGCCCCAAGTCGTCAAGGCCAGCGCGGCGGACAGCGCCAGCAGGGTTGCCGGCGGTGCCGTGAACTTGAAGAGCGCGGCGACTTGCGGCACGCCGAGGGCCAGAGCAAGCAGCGCGCCCGCTCCCAGCACGATCCAGCGGAAAGCAGTGTTCACCTCTCTCGGTCCGCTGGCGGACGCTGCCCATGACCGATTGGCCTGGATCAGGCCCAGGTTGCCCAGCACCAGGACCGCAAATGCGACCGTGCGCCCTGCATCGGCGCCGCCACCCAACCGCTCACCGAGCACGTACCCAGCCAGCACCGCCACGAGCAGCCCGAGGCCCTGCAGCACGCCTAGCCGGACCAGTGCGGCGTCGAACAATCGAGCCTCGGGCCGTCGGGGTGGCTGTCGCATCGCACCAGGCTCCAGGGCTTCCGCTTCGAAGACGATGGAGCAGGCCGGGTCGATGACGAGTTGCAGGAACAGGATATGCGCCGGCATCAGGATCAGCGGCCAGCCCATCAGCAGCGGTGCCAGGGCCAGGCCGATGATGGGCAGGTGGGCTGCGAACACGAACGTGATGGCCTTGCGCAGGTTGGCGAACACACGGCGGCCGTAGCGGATGGTCGTCACCAGCGAGCCGAAGTCGTCTTTCAGCAGCACGAGGTCGGCCGCTTCGCGGGCCACGTCCGTGCCGCGCCCGCCCATGGCCACGCCGATGTGTGCTGCCTTGAGGGCAGGGGCATCGTTCACACCATCGCCCGTCATTGCCACCACATCGCCCCGCGCCCGAAACGCCTGTACCAGGCGCAGCTTCTGCTCGGGGCGCACCCGGCAGAACACCTGGGTGTCGCGCAGCCGCTCGGCCAGGGCGGTGTCATCCAGCGCATCAAGTTCAGAGCCGGTGAGGTGTCCACCATCGACGTTCAGCCCGGCGTGCCGCGCAATGGCCAGCGCCGTGGCTGGATGGTCGCCGGTGATCATGGCCACACGAATGCCGGCGGCATGGCAGTCGTTGATGGCCGCGGGCACGTCGGCACGCACGGGGTCTTGCAAGGCGACCAGCCCGACGAACTCGAAGTCGAAGTCGTGCTGGATGGCGGGCAGGGACTCGGTTGCGAACATGGTGCGAGCCACACCCAGCACACGCAAGCCACCGGCGGCCAGGGCGGCCACCTGAGCTGCGATGTGCTGCTGTTGTTCGGGGGGCAGATGGCAGAGGTCGGCGATGGCTTCAGGCGCGCCCTTGGCCGCCACCAGCAACTCACGCCGGTCGGGCGAGCGCCACACCCGCGACATCGCCAGCAGTTCGCGCGACAGCGGGTAGTCAGAGACCAATGTCCAATCCGCATGCAGGTGCTCCGAGCCCTGCAGCCAATGGCGGCCAGCGACGCCGATGGCCGACTCCATCGGGTCGAAGGCGCGGCGATGGCTGGACAGCACCGCGTATTCCAAGACGGGATGGAAGGCATGCCCCATGGCGGTGACGGGCTGCTCCCCCAGTTCGAACGCCGCACCATCTACCCACAACCGACGCACTTCCATCTGGTTGCGGGTCAGCGTGCCGGTCTTGTCGACGCAGAGCACCGTCGTCGCGCCCAGGAGCTCAACGGCGGGAATGCGCCGGGTCAGTACCCTCTCCCTGGACAGGCGCCACGCGCCGAGACCGAGGAAGATGGTCAGCACGACCGGCAGTTCCTCCGGCAGGATGGCCATGGCCAGTGTGAGCCCGGCCAAAAGCCCGCCGAGCCAGTCACCGCGGCTGAGCGCCCAGCCCACGGACAGCAGGAGCGCAATCGATGCGCCGGCCATCGCCACGCGCCTGACGATCTGCGCGGTCTCGCGCTGAATGGGGGTCTCGTCCAAGGCAATGCCGCCCAGCGAGGCGCCAATGCGGCCCAGCGCACTGCGGGGGCCGGTGGCTACCACGCGCCCCTGAGCCGTGCCCTGAGTGACGAGCGAACCCGAGAAGCAGAGATGTTGCGGTCCCGCAGCCCCAGCATCAACGGCTTCAAGGGCCTGCTTCAGCACCGGCTGGGATTCACCCGTCAGCAGCGACTCGTCCACCGTCAGGTAATTCGCCTCAAGCAGTTCGATGTCGGCCGGCACGCGGTCGCCCTCGGCCATCAGCACGATGTCGCCGACCACCAAGTCCTTGCCGGGGATGCGCACCGCCGCGCCGTCCCGCAGCACCAGCGCCCGCGGGCTGGACAGGTCGCGCAGCGCGTCCAGTGCGGCTTGGCTGCGGCGCTTCTGCACGAAGGTCATCGCGATGACTACCCCGACGAAGCCGAGCAGCATCAAGGCTTCCTGACGGTCGCCCAGCGCCAGGTAGATGACGCCACAGGCCACGAGCAGCAGGAACATCGGCTCGCGCACGACCTCCAACAAGAGCTGAGCCGTACCGGACCGCGAGGCGGCAGGCAGCTCGTTCGGGCCGTCGCGCTGCAGCCGTACTTCGGCCTCGGGCGAGCTGAGCCCAGTGAGCGCGTCCATCGCCGCTCAGCCGGCTGCGACGGAGACCTTCTCATGGTCGCCATCGGGGCGGCGCCACGGGTCCACATGGGTCATCAGGTTCAGCACGCGGTGGCGCTGCATGACCCGACGACGGGCTTCGACGGCGATGTCGTGACCGGCTTCGACAGTGAGCGTGGCGTCCACCTCGATGTGGGCATCAACCACCACCATGTCGCCCATCTTGCGTGTGCGGATGTCGTGCACGCCCATGATCCCCGGCGTTTCGGCCAGCGTTTGGCGGATGGCGGCCACCTCCTCGTCATCGACGGCGCGGTCCATCAGGTCGTGCAGGGCATCCCATCCGAACTCCCAGCCCATCTTGGTGACCATGAAACCGACGATGGCGGCCGCGATGGGGTCCAGGATGGGGTAGCCCGCCAGGTTGCCGATGATGCCCAGGCTCACCACCAGCGACGACGCCGCGTCAGAGCGCGCATGCCAGGCGTTGGCCACAAGCATGCTGGACTTCACCCGCTTGGCCACGGCCAGCATGTAGCGGAACAGCAGTTCCTTGGCGGTCAGCGCGCCGAGGGCTACCCAAAGCGCGGCCATGTGCACCTGGGGAATGGCCTCCGGCTGCTCCAGCTTCACCGCGGCCGACCACAGCATGCCCAGCCCAACGGCAAGCAACAGCAGCCCGAGCACCAGCGAGGCGGCAGTTTCATAGCGATGGTGGCCATACGGATGGTCTTCGTCCGCGTCCTTCTGACTGTGATGGTTAGCGAATAGCACCACGAAGTCAGCAATGAGGTCGGACAGCGAATGCACGCCGTCGGCAATCAGGCCCTGGGACTTGGTCAGGACACCCGCAACGATCTGCGTGGATGTGAGCGCGAGGTTGACCACGACGCTGACCCAGGTGCTGCGAGAAGCGGCGGCTGCGCGCTCTGCGGTGGTGTGTTCGGTGGATTCGGAGTCTTCGCTCGGGGTGAAAAGCTCGGTCACAAATGCTCCCATCGTTGGGCCGTCTTCGCAGCGGTAACTTCTCAGGATAGTTCGCCGCTCCTGAACGCCGCATGAACAGCCTCCGGTACACCGGAGGCACGAAGAGGCGCCTTCCGTTTGAGCGTCCGTGGATGACGCGGCAGTCGGCCCTGTTCCTCAGGGCGAGCCATGCAACTCAGAGCGCTGCAAGCATCGCTTCAGAATCCGAAGCCTGCGCTACCGCCTACGTGTCATCAAGTCTTGAGGTCTACTGGTCTCCAGGAGGTCATGGGCGATCTCGGTCGAGGCGGTTCGCGTAAAGCTCTGCACGGCGAACAGGCTGCTTGGAAGGAGCCGGGTGCCGGGTGCGGACAGTTGACGCAGGTCCGCTGTGACGTTGATCTTGCCGCTCGGCTGGCCGCGACGAGTTTGTCTTCATGCGCCGTGTGGATGCCGACTCCCCCTGGGCGGAGTTCCTGGCGTGGCGCCTAAGGCAGCTATTGGCGGGACCGATCGAGTTGCCCGCAGTGGCCCGCCGGCCCAGATCAGCGCCAGCGTCGACATTGCCAGCCTGCCACGGCATGCGGGTAATCGAATCGCTGCTTCGGGCCGTCCGCAGGTGCCGAGCGGCTCTGCAGGTCTTGCGCGGAGTCCAGCCAGGGCTGTCGGACGCCCGTTCTGCGCGGGCCCGCGCCGCTGCCGTAACGGTGCGCCCAGTCGACATTCGCGAACGTCAGCCAATGACCCATGCGACATCGGCCACCTCGGACCCGGCGAGCACTGCGATCAGATTGTCCGCTGCGCGCATCTCGATTGCGAGGCGCACTTCGCGTACCGCCGAACCGAGGTGCGGCGTGAAGACCGTACGAGGGTGCTGTAGCAGCGCCACGGGAATGTCGATGGGGCGGTCCGGAAGATTCCAGTCCTCCATCTCGAAAACGTCTGCGGCATAGCCACCGAGACGGCCGTCCGCGAGCGCAGCCAGCACCGCCTGCTCATGGACCACGGAGCCGCGGCCCACGTTGATGAGCAGCTGCCCCGGGCGGATGCCGGAAAGTGCCGCTGTGTCGATTAGGTGGCGTGACGACTTGGTTAGAGGCACAGCCAGAAGCACGTAGTGCGCAAGGCGCAGAGCCTCGTCCAGCGTCGTGATGCGTACCCGCGGATCACGGCGCTCAGGGTCCACGCCCAGGATCTCCGCGCAACCAAAGCCTTGCACGCGGTCGACGATGGCGCGCCCGACGGCGCCCAGGCCCACCACCGCGACCGTCGAGCCGTGCAAGCCCGTCCCGTAGAGCGAAGGCCGCCAGCCGGCATAGCTGGAGCGCACGCGTCGGTCACCTTCGAGCACATGGCGGGCCAATGCGATGGCGAGGCCAACGGCCAGCTCCGCGGTCGGCTCCGTCAGCAAGTCGGGTACGAAGCTCACTTGCACGCCGGCGCGCGTGCAGGCCGCGAGGTCGAAGTTGTCATAGCCCTTTAGGGCGCAGGCCACCGTGCGCAGCCTCGGCGCCCGCTCAAGGATGCCGGCGTCAACGCGGTCGGTCATGAAGGCCATCCACGCGTCGGCCTCGCGCAGGTGGCGGGCCAGTTCCTCAGCAGGCCAGGGCTCGGGGCCGGCGTTCATCACGACATGGCCGGCGGACTGCAGGCGCGCGAGCACTTCTGCGTGCACGGGTTGGCTGACGACAATTCTGTTCATGTTATGACCCTGCTCACTTAAGGCGGCGACGCAGTGCGGCACCCAGTCCGTCGACCACCAGCACGCAAGCCAGGATGGCCAGCAGGATGGCCGACACCTCGTCGTACTTGATCAGTCGCAGTGCCGCCATCAGCTCGAAGCCGATGCCGCCGGCGCCTACGATGCCCAGCACGGCCGAGGCCCGGAAGTGATATTCCCAACGGTAGATGGTGATGTCGGCCAGCTGCGGTAGCACCTGGGGCAGCACGGCATGCGTGATCACCTGCAGGCGGCTTGCGCCCGCCGCGATGGCGGCTTC
The DNA here is from genome assembly GCF_002205845.1 of Roseateles puraquae. Classification (GTDB taxonomy): domain Bacteria; phylum Pseudomonadota; class Gammaproteobacteria; order Burkholderiales; family Burkholderiaceae_C; genus Pelomonas; species Pelomonas puraquae. Next base: position 26,918 of record NZ_NISI01000022.1, read on the forward strand.
GAGCGGCTTGGGGTCGACATGTTCTATGGCCTCGGCATAGAACTTGGCCACCATGCCGGTGGAGTGCAGCGCAAGGGCCAGCACACCGGGCAGGGCGCCGAAGCCTACGGCTGCGACGAAGAGGACGCCGAGAATGATCTCAGGCACCGAGCGACAGCTCGCGAGCAACGTGCGCGCGACGCGCAACACGACCGGGTGCGGCGAGGTATTGGGCGCGGCCAGCAGGGCGAGCGGCAGTGACAGCACCATGGTGAGCGCCGTGCCGGCCACTGACATGGCCAACGTGTCGCGTAGCGGCGTGAGCCAGAGCTGCCAGCGTTCGAAGTTGGGCGGAATCATTTCTGACCCCAGTTGCGCGAGGGCTGGCAGACCGCCGGCGAAGCGCTCGGCGTCGAAGAACCCTGTGACGGCAAGCGCGACGACCGCGGCCGCGAGCAGCAGGCCGGCCCAGCCCAGGCCGCGGCGGCGCCTGCGGGTGTCCTCCGCTAGCACGGCGTCCATGGCAGCGAGGCGGGTGGTCACTTCATACTCCCGAGGTCGAGCTTAAGCACCGAGGCCGTGTCGCGAAGCACGTCGTAGGCGGCGTCAGTGGTGGACGCGAAGGCCTCGACGCGAAAGGCTTTGAGCACCTCCTTGTCCTTCATGTTCAGGAATGCATCGCGGATGCCCTGCTTTAGGGCCGGCGCGAGGTTGCCTTGCAGCACGACTGGGTAGTTCGGAATCGGCGCGGACAGGTCCAGCTCGACGATGCGGCTCGCATCGATGGTGCCGCGCTTGACGAGGTTGTCGAGGATGGACTTAGAAAGGGCGCCAGCCGGCACCTGGCCCGCCTGCACCGCACGAGCGACGGCATCGTGTGTGCCGAGGTGAACGACGCGGTAGTCCTTCTCGCCGTCGAGCTTGGCCTTCTTGAGCAGGTGTGCGCGGGGCGCCAGGTGGCTGGAGGTGGAGGCCTGGTCGCCAAAGCCGAAGGCCTTGCCGCGAATGTCTTCCAGCGTCTTGACCGGGCCGCCAGCCGTGGCGATCAGCACCGACTGATAGGTGGGCGAGCCGCGCTCTACGCCGACTGCGAAAGGCTCGATGGTCGGAGCCTTGGACTTGGCGAGCACATAGGAAAAGGGCCCGAAGTAGGCCACCTCGATGCGGCCGAAGCGCATGGCCTCGATCATGGACGAGTAGTCGGTCGTGACGACCAGCTCGACGTCCTTCTTCAGCGCTTGTTCCAGGTAGACCTTCAGCGGCTGGGCGTTCTGGATCAGCGTGGAGGCGTTCTCGTCGGGCAGCAGCGCCACGCGCAGGCGAGACGGATCGCGGCCTTGGGCCTGGGCAGATATGGCGCACGCCAACGCAGCAAGAGCGAGTGAGACGACGGCAAGACGGCGGTTGGGCATGGAAGCTCCTGGGTTCGAAAGATGAAGTCGGCGCGGCGCGCCGGCGATGCTCAGGCCAGGGCGGCTAGGGCGGAATCGGGCACTCGCTCGGCCGGCGCTCCGGCCGCAGCGAAGCCGTACAGGGCCGCCTCGCGCTCGGCGGTCAACGCCGCGGGCGGCCCGTCGAACACAACCTGCCCGCCACGAAGGCCGACGATGCGGTCGGCAAAGCGGCGGGCCAGCTCCACTTGGTGGAGACTGATGACTGCGGTCAGCCGATCGATCTTGCAGATGTGGTGGAGCAAGCCCATGACGCTCTCGGCCGTCGCGGGGTCGAGGCTGGCCACCGGCTCGTCGGCGAGCAGTAGGGTGGGCGATTGCATCAGCGCCCGCGCGATGCCGACGCGTTGTTGCTGACCGCCTGAGAGCGTGTCCGCGCGGGCCAGCGCCTTTTCAAGCAGGCCGACCCGGTCCAGAACTTGCAGGGCGCGCAGCTGATCTTCGCGGCTCCAGGGCCACAGTGTGCGCAGGGGATGGTGCTGGGCCAAAGCGCCCATCAGCACGTTGGCCAGCACGGTCTGGCGGCCGATAAGGTGGTGCTGCTGGAAGACCATGCCGCAGTGACGGCGGTGGGCGCGCAGGTGACGCGGCGTCAGTCTCCCCTGTGGCAGTTCACTGGCGCCAATGGCGCCTTCGGAAGGACGCACCAGACCGTTGAGGCAACGCAACAACGTCGACTTGCCTGCCCCTGAAGCGCCGAGCAGCACGAGGAACTCGCCGCGCTCCACGTTCAAGCGCGTGCGTGCAAGGGCCTCAATGCCGCCGGGATAGACCACGCGCACGTCGTGCAGTTGCATCAGCCAGGCGGCGGTAGGAGAGGAGGAGTGCTGCGTCATGACGTGGCATTTTGTGCAACTTCCATGTCATCACGGTGACGTTTTGGTCCGAACAATGCGATGGTTTCATTGATGTCATCTATGGACCGCACATGACCAGTACCAGCCTTCTTGCCGCGCTGAAGGCATTCGACGCTACGGCCCGGTTAGGCAGCATGACGGCAGCGGCCCGCGCCCTGGGTCTGCAACAGCCCACGCTGTCGGCCCACATTCAGCGGCTAGAACAGGTTCATGCTGTCGAACTGTTCCGCCGCCGTGGTCGTCGCTTGGAGCTGACGGATTTCGGCCGATCGTTGCTGGAGCACACACGACGCGCTTTCACTGCGGAGGATGACGCTCAGGCCCTTTTGCTGGCCGCGCAGAACCGCTATGCCGGCCGGCTCGTCATCCACGCAGTGGGTCCCTACAACCTCGTCCCCATCCTGCGCGTGTTCACCAGACAGCACCCGCAAGTGAGTCTCGTAGTCCGTGTCGCAGACTCTCGTTCAATCGCTGCGAGGATTCTTGACCATCAGGGTGATGTCGGCGTGGTGCTCAACCCCGTATACCAGCCCGAGCTGGAATGCATTGAGCATCGGCGTCAGCCCTTGGTCGTTTTCGCGAAAGCGGACCATCCTTTGGCGGGGCGGACCGACGTTCGTCTGGCGGACCTCCACCAGCAGCGATTTGTCATTCGGGAAGAGGGGTCGACCACCCGACAGGTGTTCGAGGAGACGATGCGCCGCCGAGGTTTGAGCTTCAAGATCGCCGTCGAGATGGGAAGTCGTGAGGCGGTCCGCGAGGCGGTCGCGCAGGGCATGGGTCTGGGTGTCGTTGCGTCGCCGGCTTATGTCGCCGACGGCCGGCTGGCTCAGGTGCCGGTCGTTGACAACGACATGGCCACGCATGTGCACCTGGTGTGCCGCCGAGAGCGCAGACCATCTCCGTTGGTGGCGGCCTTCTTAGACATCGCTGAAGAGCTGCGGGCGGTGAACTGATCTGGCCCTAGAGCCCATAAGGCAGCCATCAACGGACATGCAACCAGCGAGCACATCGCCTTGTCACGCAAGCTGCTCGGCATCCAGAATGCTGAGACATAACCCTTCGATGTAGCGGACCCTCCGCTCAATCGTTCGGTTCCCTCTACCCCGTTGCTTGGAGCGTCAATGGAGGCACTTCCGCCCATTCCGAACGAGTTCACTCATGTGATTGCCTCGCGAGAGTTTGAGTTGGTGGGGCCGGTGGGTTCTGCTCGCTTGACCGTGGAGATAGGGGCGCCTGTTCAAGATGTGCCCAGTGTCGGCGGTACGTCTGCGAGGCCGTCAGCAGGCCGTCGATGCGCTTCGTGCCGATCAAGAACGTCGAGCAGCAGTCGGTGCTCTCGCTGCACCGCGTCCGCCAGGGCTTCGTGAAGGCACGCACCGCACAAGCCAACCAGATTCGGGGCCTTCTCGGCGAGTACGGCCTGGTGGTGCCGCAGGGCATCGCCTACATCGCCCAGCGCGTGCCATCGCTGATCGAAGATGCCGAGAACGAGTTGCCGGGCACCTTCCGCCTCCTGATCCAGCGGCTGCTCGACTACCTCAAGGCGCTGCAGGCGCAGGTCGACGAGATCGAAGTGCAGATCAAGGCATAGCACCGTGCCAGCGAGGCCAGCCAGCGTCTTGAGAAGGTGCCGGGCATCGGGCCGCTGACTGCCAGTGCCTTGGTCGCCAGCATCGGCGATGCGAAGAACTTCGACAACGGCCGGCAATTCGCGGCCTGGCTGGGCGTGGTCCCTCGACAGCACTCCAGCGGCGGCAAGCCAACGCTGCTGGGCATGAGCAAACGCGGAGATGCGTACCTGCGCACCATGCTGATCCACGGCGCTCGCTCCGTCATCTACAGGGCGACCCAGAAGGCCGATCCGGACAGCTGGCTGGTCAAGCTCACCACGCGTCGAAACAAGAACGTTGCGGCGTAGGCGTCCGCCCAAGTCACCTTGAAGTCCGGTGGCCGGACTTGGATGCTTGTGTCCACGACAACGATGCGTGGACACATGGGCACAACAGATTTGAGCGGGGGAGATCTGACGACACCTGCGGGGCGCAGCTGGCGCCGGCACTCGGCCGAGTTCAAGGCACGAGTCATCGAGCTGGCGCGCCAGCCCGGCGTCTCGACGGCAGCGGTGGCCTTGGCTAAGGAAGGTCTGCAAAACCCCGTCCGCGACGGACGATGAGGTTGCATGCTGTTCGCGCGGAGAAATAGCGTCCTATCAGAGCGTCGCGGGCGGTGAATTCCGGGCCCGCGGCGGCCTTCAGCCGCATCGCAGACGCACTCATCCC
>NZ_NISI01000001.1 GCF_002205845.1 Roseateles puraquae
CCCTAGGGAACTCCCTAGCCCTCCAGTTGCGGGCACAAACACCCCAACTTGTAGGAACCGTGGATCGACCACGCGCGCCATCCGCAATACTCCACCTGGCGCCTAAGCGGGAAGCGGTTGCCTGCCAGATAGCCGGCCTCCCACAGCGACGACATCATGGATGTTCAGCCAAAGGCTTGGCGGCAGGACTACAACGAGAGTCGGCCTCACAGTGCTCTCAATGACCTGACGCCAGCCGAATATGCCCGTAGAATCAAGGAGATGGGGCCTGCCTAGTGGCCCCGAGACCAGCCGGGACTAGCGCTGCGGGTGGCTCGAAGAATCCAAGCGGATCAAGTCCAAGCGGATCAGTTGGCCGCCCAGTGGCTAACCCCAGCCGAGACGGGGCCGTTTCGGGAGCGTCAAGGCTTTCAGGCCGCCCTGCCCCGACCAGCTCACCGTTCCACGCCGAGGTGCAAGCGCAGATAGGCGAACCACCGGCTTTTCGGTTTGGAGACGGGCGCTCGCCGACGTGGAGCCCCGATTGCCGCCACGTGGCAGCAATCCACAGACCGCATGGACTGGCGCCAGTACGCCCTCCACTGTCACGTCGTCAACGGAACTTAGGACAAGCACCCTGCCCGGGACTGGCTGGACCGACTGCGCGGCAGGCGTTCCCAGCACGGGGATTTCTGCACCCGGCTCAGCCCGGACCAAGGTCCCGACGGCAACTGCGGGTTCGGGCGCCGCAGCCTCCTCGGCGCGCTCTACTTGCAGCGTCCGATATCGCCGGTAGGCCTCGCGCAGACAGGCAATTGCGCCGCCGGGCTCAGAGTCGAGGGTTTCAAGGGGTGCGCGCTCCATCCGTGCGCACCATCCTGTTGTTGTCGGGAACAGCAGGAAATGCGGCCGCCCCTCGACAAGGAGCCGATGCCGCTTGAGCACGGCAACCGAGGCCGCGTCGGGAGCCGACGACGTGGCGACACCCCACCCGTCGCGCTGGCTGTAGCGCAGGCACAGGCCCACGCACACCCGCGTCAGCTGTCGAAGATGCTCAAGACGTTGGGCCCGGCGGGCAGCCTTAGTGCCGTGAGGTTGAGGCAGCAGGACATCCTGGGTACGCTCACCCTGGACCGTGAAGCGGACAGTCCGCACATCGGCCTCACCGGCCAACGAAAGCCGATTCCGGCCGATCATGCTTTTGCCAAGGTCCGCATCTCCTGCCTGTGCCATGCCGTGCGCCACGGCGCGGGCGCGCGCGAAACGGTGCCTCAGTACCGCCAAGGTCGCGTGCCGCAGCAGCCAGTCCGCCTGAGCCTGGCGCAATAGGCCTTCCGGCGCTTTTACGTCGAGTTCCATGCTCATCGCCGCCCGGTCAAGCACGGCGCGCGGCATGCCACACCGGCCCGGTGGCGCAGACCGTGGCAGCCACAGCCGGGAGGACACCTCGCATTCGAGATCCTGACTCCAGATGGCCACGGCCCAGGCCGCCAGCGCGCGGGGGTCGTCAGAGATCTGCTGCGCACACTGGTCAGGCGCCAATGACAGCAGTCGCCGGATGAGGGCGTCGGCATGCGGCACAACATGGCGCGTGATGTACCGGCGCAGCGCCCGGTAGGACTGAGCAGCGACGACATAGGCAAGGTAGTCGCCGTCCCGGACGACCTCGTCGTCGTCGCTAAAAGCGGTGCGCCCGGCTTCAGTGACAGTCAGATCGGTCCGGGCCATCAGGCACCTCCGAGCGGCGAGCCGACGGGGTTGCTCACGGGCTGCGCCTGGGCATCGTCATCCGGTCCCTCCGTCCAAAGATGCGCTGCATTGCGCCAGTCGGAGGGCTCCGGCATCCGAAACCCCATGTCCAGGCCATACTCCACCCCACGGCCAGTAAGTTCAATGGCAGCTCGGTCGATGACGCGCCCGCACCGATGCACGTCAAAGGCGCCGCGCAGGTGAACCAGCGACCGGCTTCGCAGGCGCTCCGCTGTCTCGATATCACCGCGCTCCGCAGCAAGCGCTGCCGCCATCTTCAGCACCTGACGGCCCAAGGCGCTGATGCGATCACCCGACAGCCCGATCAGGGTTGCCGACGCCTCGCGGATCCGGAACACCACATGACCCTGGGACGGGGTCTCCCGCTGACGCATCCACCGGCGGACCGTGTCCGACAAGGGCGGTGGGCACACCACAACCTCGCCCACACGCGAGGACAAGCGCTGGTGCAACCGGATGGACCAATCCGCGACTTGGCGATTGGGCGGCTCGAGATCTCCGGGCGACAGGGTGGCGATCTCCTCCGCGCGCAGGTTGCCGTAGTACAGCAACTCGACAATGAACCGCCGCGGAGCCAAATGCTCGGCCGGGAAATGCAGATCCAGCGTGCGTCGGATCCAGTGCCATTCCTCGGGGGTCACGGTACCCAAGGGCGTGAACCGGCGGGCAGCGCCTTTGACGGCTACGGTCGCCGTGCCATCGTCCATAGCGGTTTTGCCGTAGCTGAAGCGAAGGTCGGCATAGCGTTGCTCAAAGAGCCAATGCACGAGTGCCGCGACCTGACGCAGGGCGTTGTCCCGGGAGGAGCCCACCAGCGGCTTGGCAAACGGTCGCCATCTCATCGAAGTCCTCGACACCCGCGCACCGACCCAGCGCTGCAGCGGCTGGGGATGCGCCAAGAAGCGCGCGAACTCCGCGAAGTCTTGCTCGTCTAGGGAAGAGACCGCCTTGCCTTTGACGAAGCAGGCCCAGTTAAGCAGCTTGTCCGCGACGGCGCGCCGGCTGTGGGCGGTGGTCTCGTGACTTGAAGCCTGCGTCACCCACCAGTCGATCGCGGCGAGATCGTTATCTACGCCGATGAGACAGTGCTCCGCGCATCGATGGGCACCGGCGCTGCCGTCCAGTCCGGGGGGCGTGACAAAGCGCTCCAGTGGCGCGATATCGCAGGGAGGTGTCTGCGCGGGCTCGCCCATTCCTGGCCACGGCTCACCCCAGCCGTCATTCGGGTCCGGCAGTTCCGGATTCGTCATGCCATGCTCCTTCAAAACGTCGGGTCCAGACCAGGCACAGCTGTCGCTGTCCCCTGCCCTCTTCCCAGGTGAAATGGCTCAGTCCGCTAGAGAAGGTCTCCATGAGCGGACTCAGCCTGGGCGTCCAGGCCGTCAGCAGTTCCAGGAACGTCGCGCGGTTCGCCTTGACTTCAGGGGCCTCCCGGTCCGCCTGATCGAACGGCTCGCCCAAAGGACGGACCGCAGCCTGCCACTGTCGCGCCGTCCACAGGTCCTCCAGAAAGCTCCGCCACACGAAATGTCCCCAGACGTTGTCACTCACCTGGACGTCGATCGGCCAAAGCAGCAGCGGTGTGCGCAGTCGCACGCGCGGTTCATCTGCGTCCGGCGCGAGTGGCCACAGCCCTTGCAACAGCGGTGCGGGCGGCCTTGCCTCGCAGCGCGAGATCCAGATCACGAGCGCGTGAAGAGGGGCTGGACACGAGGACCGCCTGGGCACCACGGCTTCGTTCACGCGTTGCCGGTAGAAGACCTCGCTGAACGTGAAGCGATTCCCCCGGCCGGCCAGGCCCAGCCGCCGCATGATGTGGCGACGAATCGACTTGTAGATAGCGACGCGCTCCCTCTGCCGAGGCGGCGGCCGCTGGCAAGGCACGCACGATGACTTCACCTGCGAAACCCGGCTGTCCTGGCCATGATCCAGCACTGCCAGCCCCGACAGCATCCCCAGCGCCTGAAACACGTGCACGCGCTGGCGGCCGGCAGCGTCCGGTGATGGGGTGTCGATCCAGCTTGACACCGTGGGCCATTGCACAGCGAGCGACTCCCAGGCTTGCAGCCGGCGAGCCAGCCGTTGCAGGGGCCGCACGTCGAGCGGCCCGCCCCATCGCTCGAAACAGGCGGTGCCGTCCCAGGCGCTGGCGTACCCGCCACCGCAGGCGGTGCACTGCATGGGCGACTGAAAGCCTTCGACGGTCAACGCATACCTCGGCGTGGGGGCATCGCAATGCGGGCAGGTATCTCGCAGCCGCTCGCCATGCAGGGGGCACCTGGACAGCGCATCGATCTGGAAGAGCGCCGACTGATAGCCGACGTCTGCGCAAGATTGGCAGAACCGCAGGCGTGCGTCGCTGGCGATCACTGTTGCCCAGCCGCCGCACAGGCTGCTGAGAAATCCCGGCAACGCCGACTGGCCCGTGCCCCCCTGGGCCCGGGACGCTGCCCAGGCCCCATAGAGGAAGCTTCGGCCATGCACGGGCCCGAAGCTGTTAGGCAACAGGCGGCTGCCGTAGAGCAATTCGCCTAGGGCGCGCGAGTCCAGCGCGTTGACAAGTGCGATCTTGGCGGTCCGCGTGTATGCCCCTTCCAGGGGATGCATCCACCGCAGGCAGCCCACCAGGCCCCCCTGGAGACTCTGAAAGCGTGGCTGGCTGCCCATCAGAAGAGCGTGTCCTCGTAGCCGCTGAGCCGCACCGCCAGATGCCACATGTCGGGCTTGCCTACGAAACCGGGCCCGTCCAGCGGCATCTGGGCGAACAGGAAGTTGCGCACCGCGCCGTTGATCCAATTCATGCCGATGCTGTCGACGATCTTGGTCTTGCTGATGGCGATGGCCTTGAACTCGTTCCACATGCGATCGGTTTCATGAGCGAGCCGCCAACCGCCCTTGAACGCCTGCGGCATGAAGAACTCGGAATAGCTGATGTCGGTGGCAATCGGGTAGGCGCTTTGCGCGGGATCGTCGTAGGCCTGCAGCGTCTGTCGGAGTTCTTCGGGATCTCGCAGGCCGCGGAACGCACGGGGCGTAAGCAGGAAGCGGCCAATGAGGTCTGTCCGCCCACGTGCAAGCAGGAGCTGCCGCAGCTTCCTGAGCTCCCACGTCTGCCCGAAGGTCACGGTGATCAGTCGGACGTTCTTTTCATGGAGGTCGTTGGCTAGGTCGCGCAGCCACGTCCACTGCCTTTCGCCCCAGTTCTGGCCTTCGTCCACCAGCAGCAGATAGCGATCGCTATCGAGCTCGCGCGCGTGGCAGATCCACATGTTCAGGCACCGGATGCGCTTTTCCTGCACGGTGCCTCGCTGCTCACCCGAGTGACCGGCATCCCCGAGCAGGTCGGAGAAAAATGTCCCCTGGGTGAACTTGTCATGGTCCTTGGCCAGGGCCTTGCCGACGGGCAGGTTGGGAAAAGTCTCGTTGAGCGCACAGACCGTGCGATTGATCGTCGTGGTCTTGCCCGACCGAAAATCCCCCAGCAGGCAGGTGCCGGGATCGCGGTGCACCACCACGCTCTCGATGATGTCGTATGCCTCCTTGAGAGGCGGCGTGGCGACCGCGACCTCATTCCTGGTGACGGGGTGGTCGACGTAAAGCCGGTCGCGGGCTTCGCCCGGCTCCAGGGCCGCCTGGCGGACCTCGCGCAGCGCCGCGGCCTGTGCCACGGCTTCGTCGACGGCGGGCTGGGGCGTTGGGGCAGGCGGTGCAGACAGCGGTGAAGTGCGGCGGCTCCTCTGACGGTTGAGGGGCGGTGTGGCAGCGGTAACAACTGGGTTCAGCATAGCGACCTCCATCGGTCAGGTTGGCGCCCCTTTGGGCGCTTGGTGTCCCCTTGCGGGGGCGGTAGGGGATCAGGCTGACGGAGCAAAGGGGAGCGCCGGGCCTGTCCCACGTTCAGGTCTGGCGCCAGGTAGGGCGCTTGATATGTCCGGGTACGGGGCGGATGAGCAGGGGGGCGGCGTCCGGTTCTGCGTTCAACACGGGCGCCTTGAGCCCGGTGACACGCGAAGCCTCGGCGAGCTTTGTGGCGGCTGGCGAGACGCGCTCCGGCGCTGCCTTGACCTCCTCGAGGGCCTGCCGGGTCAGGTAGGCCAAGTACTCAACGACCGGGTCGTCGCCAGCGAGCCGGCCGTGGCGGATCAGCGCGTTGATGGTCTTGCGCATGGCCCGCGAGTGCGTGTGGGTGGACCAGCCGGTGGTTATGCAGCTGAGCTGGCCGAAGGCCTGCCCGTCCGGCAGGTAGGCCCACACCGTCATGTCGCTCTCGCGGATATGAGTAATGGCCTCTACCCCGATGAGGTCGTAGCGCGATGACAGGGTGTCGCAGCTGTAGCGAACCTCGTCGATCCTGATGTAAGGCGGCGTCAGCGAGCCGGGTTTCGCGCAGCCGCGAATGGGCCGCCGCTCCACGGCGACGCCCAGCGCTGGCGTCTGGGCTGTCGGAGGCACCGGCGGACGCGGCACAAACGTTGCGCTGTGTGCGTCGAGGCCGCGACGCAGGACGGCCAGCGGGGTCTGGCCGCCCAGCGCAGCGTGGCCCGTTGCGTTGTAGTTGGCCAGCAGCACGTCGATCAGATCCAGCAGTCCCTCCCAGGTGATCGCGTGGCGGATAGCGTTCTTCACCGGCACGCTCTTGTGCACGTCCATGGGGTTGGATCCCGTCGACGACGGCTCGCACTGGAAGCCGTACATCTCCAGCGTCTTGAAGAGACGCTCGGTGAAACCGTTATTCCACCAGCCCCCGATGGGACCGAAGGTGACGCTGCACCCCAGGGCGCGGCGCGCTGACTGGATCAGCTTGTTGGCGTAGTGCTGGGCCGCGTTGTCGATCTGCAGGGCGCAGGGACGGCAATGCACGAGGCCGTCGATGCAGCCCACCGGGAAGCCTGCGCCGGGCTTGTAGCTGTGGCCCTTGACCACCAGTTCGCGGGGCTTCCAGGGCACCTCGCACGCGGCGAGCGCCTCCTCGATGGTCTCGGCGCTGATCTCCTTTTGGATGCTGGCGGCATAGCGAAGCACGCAGCGGGATCCGAAGTCCACGATCGGGAAGATCCAGAGCCGCTCGATCACGACCGGCTGCGGGCCGGCCGGGCCGGTGACGATGACGACGCCGTGGCAGTGCAGCTTGTGGGCATCGGCGCCGCACAAATCCAGCGGCGCCATCGCCAGCGGAAACCGCTTCTTCCCCGTGCCGAGCTTCATCTGGTCGCGCGCGTCCGCACCGAACCAGGTCTCCACCGACGACGGATCGGTGGTGATAAAGGCCACGGCGTAGCGCTCGACCGAGCGGCGGCCCATGCTGCGTGAATTGAGCGGGTAGTCCTTCGAAGTGAGGCCCGCCGCCTGGCAAGCCGCCTTGAACGCCGCAAACACGCTGCGAAGGGTGGGATGGCGCGACCTGACCTTGGCCCGCGTCGATCCGCCGTATCGGATCGCCTCATGCAGCCGCTTGCGGATCTCGGGCCTCTCATTCAAGAAGGCCTCGAAAGCCCCGGTGGCGCCTTGTTCGGCCGCCCGGGCCCCGCTGGGCAGGTCCCGGCGCCGGTACGGCACCTGCGACAACCGCACATAGGGCAGCAACCCCCGCCAGCCAGCGATCTGGCCGTCATCGTCGACGGTGAGACAGCGGTTGAGCTTGTCCAGGACGGTTTGCTTGCTGCATTGGCCAGCCTTTGCCGCTTCCGCCAACGCGCCCGTGCGCAAGTAAGTACGCAGGGCCAGCGCCAGACGGTCGAAGCGGTCCCGCTCAAGCGGTGACATGTGTTCCACCGAGACCTTGGGCCACAGGTCGCAGTCCCGCCATGCCAGCGGCACGGTCTTGAAGGTGTAGCTCATCATGCCTGCGCCTCCCAGAATCGGGAGCCGAGCCCCCAGTGCTTCTCGTTGAGGTCGCTGCGATAGCGCCCGAACTGGACGCCTTGCAGCAGCGCTGCGACGTACAGGCCTTCCTTACCCGGTTCCGCCAGGGCGATCACATCGCAAAGCGCCACTTCCTCGCGCGTGTGCAGCAGCGCCGCAACGTCGTTGCCAAATTCATGCAGCGGCCAGGCGCGGGCCTGGGCCAGATAGGGCAACAGCCGGTTCCAGTTCTGCAGGCGCACCGGTTGGCGGACCATATCCTCGGCGGTTTGCAATTCCACGCGGGCCGGCAGTTCCTGGTGCACGCGCTGCGTGATCAGCAACTGCAGGTGATCCATCCGGGTGGCCAGCGCAGGCGTGTCCTCGCTGCGCACGCAGCGCCAAACAACGCTGCCGTCGGCCAGGTGCAGCTCCGCGTTGATCGTCTGGCCCAATTCCTCGCCGACGATGCGCATGGCCCGGGCCTGAACGTCATAGCTCGCCGACCGCACGTCCGGATCCGACTCCACCAGCAGGAAGTGGAAGTACTGCGGGTCGCCGTTCAGGACGACGTCGGCTTGTGCCTTGGGGCTGTAGGCGTACCAGAGGCGGAACTTGCTCTTGCCTCGACCAGCGTAGCCCTGCTGCAGCTTGCCACGCATCTGCGTGCCGAGCCTGCCGGTTGCGGACTTTTTCGGGGCCGCGCTCATGACCGCCGCCTTGGCGGGGTCAGGGGGATAGCGATGTCGTACATGCGGGACCTCCAACGCTGTGAAGGCGCCGCGCCGTGCCAGGGTAGCCGGTCTGTCTGGAGCCGGCCGCGTGTCGCGATGAACGCAGGAAAGGAAAATCGAGGGGCGAGTTCACCCCGTCCTTGACAGCTGCAGGCTAGGCGCCTAGGCTGTCAGGGCCAATGCATTGAGAGACTGCGGAGGCAACTTACGGAGTTCAGGAGAGGCCTGCTTGCGGGAACAAGCGGGCCTTTCCGTTTTCTGGCATGCGCGTGCGCCTTACGAAGTGACGGAAATGCATTCATAGGCGTTGGTCAATCAATGATCAAGGCCGTTTATTGTTGTGCCTGAGCTATCTAATTTACACGCGCGGCTACCCACGGCGCTGTCCAGTTGGACGGTTCGCCGGCTAGGGCTTTGAAGTTCATGGGCAGCACTTTCCCAGTTCTTCGAGAGGCTTCCCGGATATCGGCACCCCGCCTCCCGGTCGCAACAGGCCGACTCCACCAGTGCGCTTCGCGGCCGCTACCAGCGGCGCCATTTCAGGATCAACTCCTCCTCAATGGGTGCCTGGTGGTCGGCACCCGCCGCAGCCGAACTTCTCGTCGGCCGTGTCAGCCAGCACCACGCAGTGTGCACCGGCGGACCGGCAGCACCACACCAGGCGCTCAGAACTACGAGATTTGATTCGTCTGCGACCCCATTGAGTCATTCGGGAAGTCAGATCCTTTGTGTCGTCCGCTAGTTCCGTCAAGACCTTTGCGTCGCACATTTCATAGGTGAATGTCTGGTCGCACGAATCGTCTCCTCCATAGAGACGCCAGGGCAAGGTTACGTTGATTGATGTCGCGGTACTACACCCTATGCCACTGGCTGGACAACTGGCTGACACCAGCGAAGTCCGGCATCCGTCAGCCAAATCTGGATGCGAACTCGGCCAAACTTGTGCCTATGGTCGATCCGAACACCACTTCACCTCGCGCAATCCGACTGGTCGAACCAGGAAGTTAAGTCGCATGGGCGACTGGTTGCCGTAGAGAGGCAGATGCCGAAGCACCGAACAGGCTTGGTTAGCCGACATTCCTGACGAGCCGCCGTGGCCTTCAGGTCGCAACATCTTGATCCCTCGTCTACGTCGATCGCTTGCGAGCACCGGAAGCCTGTCGTGTTGGCTGCCTCGTGGGCGTCCGGCTGCGCGCCCAACGCCGTTCGGCGACGATCTGTTCGCCGACGCGCTTCTCGAAGGCTTGAACAAAAGACGTGATGCTCGGCGCACCAATCGCTAGCAACCAACGATGAAGTTCCACGAGGTCCAGTCGCTGGGCGCCGCGCTCGACCTTGCTGACTGCACTTTGGCCAATCAGTAGGCGCGCGGCAAGCTCATCTTGAGTAAGCCCGGCCGACTGTCTGGCAGCTACAAGAAGCTCTCTCAGGATGTCGTATGGCGGCGGGAACGGCTTCTGGGACATAGGCCACGTATTGCAGTGGCCGGAGGTTCCATGCGAACTTAGAATATTCGAAATCAGACTGCCATTGGCGCTTCGCCAGCTAACGAAGGGCTTACGTGGTAGCTGCGGTCCGATCAGGCTCGATAGTCTGTATCGAGCGGCACTTGACTTCCTTGGCTGCCCAGAAAAACCGCCTCAATCAGCGCGTCAGCATCAGATTGGCAGTCGCGGAGATACTGCCGCGGCATCCTGAGGGACTCACCTATGCAGAGTTGGTGCAGGAGATGCGGCGGCTTCACCCCGTAAGAAATCAGAAGAGCTTGTTGTACGACGTCGTCAAGCTGGATCGGCACATTCTTCCTAGGGGCTACAACCTCACGATGCAACTGACCAGTAGCATTACGCACCGCGGGGACGAGCGACCATCGAAGCGCCCTCTTACGGCCGCCGACTCTACGACCGCCCGCCGGCGTCATCGCGCGGCCGATCGCCTTCAGGCACTTGTTGATGTGGTCGGCGAACCGAACAGTGACTTTGGTCTTGCGGTGAGCCTCACGGGGACGAACGGCGCGGACATAGTGCTTGCAACGCTCGTCGAAGAGCAGCAATCGGTGTTCGTCGACCTTGGACAGGTACTCTTGCTCCACCTTCAGCCGTTTGATGACGCCGAGCGCCCGGACGAAGCGCACATGGGCAGGGTCAGTTGGAATGACCTGCAACCCGCCATCCGTGCCAAGGCAATAGAGAAGAATCCGCGCAACCGAGAGGAAGCGCGATGCGCAAGAGCAGGTACACAGACGAGCAGATCATTGGATTCATCAAGCAGGCCGACGCCGGCATGAGCGTGGCGGACCTGTGCCGCAGGGAGGGCTTCAGCTCTGCCACGTTCTACAAGTGGCGGGCCAAGTTCGGCGGCATGGAGGCCAGCGACGCCAAGCGGCTGCGCGACCTTGAAGTCGAGAACAACCGGCTCAAGAAGCTGTTGGCCGAGGCGGTGCTGGATAACGAAGCGCTGAAGGTGGCGTTCGGCGTAAAGCGCTGAGCCCACCGGCGAAGCGACGCGCGGTGGGCAAGATGCTTGAAGCGACCCCGATCAGTGAACGGCGTGCCTGCGTCTTGGTGGGCTTATCGCGCGACAGCTGGCGGCACCCGCCCCAGCGCGCACAGCACGACCAAGCCACGAGCCAGCGCATCGTCGAACTGGCGCACGAGCGGCGCCGCTTTGGCTATCGACGCATCGGCGACCTGCTGCGGGCCGAAGGCTCGGCGATCAACGACAAGCGCGTATACCGGCTCTACAAGCTGGCCGACCTGTCGGTGCGCAAGCGCCGCGGCAAGCAACGCCTGAAGCTTGAGCGCGTGCCACTGCACGAGCCGCAGACCCTCAATGAAGTGTGGAGCATGGACTTTGTGTCCGACAGCCTGGCCAGCGGGCGGCGCATCAAGTGCCTGACCGTCACCGACGACTTCAGCCACGAGTGCGTGGACATCGCTGTGGATCACGGCATTGGTGGCGAGTACGTGGTGCGGCTGCTGGATCAGGCTGCGCGGTTCCGAGGCTATCCGCAGGCCGTGCGAACGGACCAGGGGCCCGAGTTCACCAGCCGGGCCTTCATGGCCTGGGCGCAGGCCAAGGGCGTGCGCCACATCCTCAACCAACCGGGCAAGCCAACGCAGAACGCCTACATCGAGAGCTTCAACGGCAAGTTCCGCGACGAGTGCCTGAACGAGCACTGGTTCCAGAGCCTGAAGCAGGCCCGCGTTGAGATTGCGCGCTGGCGGATCGACTACAACGAGGTGCGGCCGCACAGCAGTTGCGGACGAATGCCAGCCTTCTTCGCAGGGACACCAGCGAAGTTCGCAGCCCTACATCGACAGTCAACCGGCGGCGCCGTGCCGGCGCCGCAGCAAACCCTGGAGTAATCTCCTTCAACCCAGCGGATTCCTTACAACGTCTGGCACGGGTACTGGGGGCAGGTCACCTCTTGCGTCGTCTGCCACAGGCGATGTCGATGTCCTATGTTTGGGTGTTCGCCAACGTCACGGTCGGCAGCCACGAGTCCATAGAGGCGTTCAACACACAAGGCATCGACCGCGCGATCGACATCGAAGCACTTTTGGAATTCAACGAGACGGATCTGCGGGACCTGATCGGCGCGTACGAGAAGAACCAGCCCCCGAGCTCGGAACTCGGCGAGGTCGCCAGCCAGTTGACGATCGACCGATTCAAGCAGTTGCTGCTCCGCAGCGCCGACGCGCTTGGACGTTGCCAACCGCTTCGGCCAGCGCCTGCTGGTTCAGCCCGGCCTCGATGCGGAGTTGCACCAACTCGGAGGCGAAGGCGGTCTCGGCCGCCGTTGTCCGCCACTTGTTCATGCCGTGCGGCGATGCCGATCTCGTGTGCCCAGACGCAGGTTCTCGAACGAGGCGATCTCGTCGCGCACCGAAGCGAGCAACTTCTCGACCTCCGCCGCGCTGCCCTTGCTGCAGAACGACAGCGTCAGGAGCGTCAAGGGATGCACGCCCATCGTCTGCGCCAGTTGGACGACCTTGTTGAGCGACGGGCTGGCCCCCTGGTTCTCTAGCCGGCTGAGATGGGTGCGGCCGGAGACCTCATAAAAGTCTTCCTGCGACAGTCCGCGCTCGAGCCGCACGGCGCGCAGCGCCTGGCCGAATTTTGGGGGTGCTGCCTTGAGACTCATTGCGGGTCGATTCCGGCCCGCATTGGCTCATCATGCACCTTTAAGGACTACACCATATAAGGTGCATTCGCCGGGAAACGAGGCCCCATTGAGGCCATCTGAACCGTATTGGTTTCCGCTTTGCGAAGGCACTACCCGTGGACCGGCGTGCTGCTACGGCAGTGAAGCGAAAGCGGCGCGCAGCTTGTCGCCGAGCTTGCCGATCAGCGCCATCGCCTGGAGGGACGAACTGTCCGCCCGGCTGCCGGCCAGCGACGCACCGGCTCGGCGACAGGCTGCTGCGACCGCTTCGGCTGCACCGGCGATCTCATCGTGCGCATTCTCCATGGCGATCGTCATTCGCAGCACCTGCAGCAGGCGGTCGACGTCCTCGAGGTGCCCGGCCAGTTGGCGCTGCCACGCCTTCGTGCGGGCAAGCCCCTTCAGCATCAGTTGGACCAGATCGGACAGGTCATGGATGATCTTGGCGACCACTGTCAGCCGTGGATCTGTGGGGCTGGAGGTAGCGATCATCACGTCGCAGCGGGGATGGTTTTCCGGCGCTTCGTTCGCCCAGCTGTGGTGTCGGCTGCAACCGCTGGTCGCGGCGTCAGCCGCTCGACCAGCGCCTGTAACGTCTGGGCTTCAGCTTGGTGGCGCGATACGGGGGCGTGCCGAGATACGGTCAAAAATGATACTTAAGCCCTGGGGTGATTAGCTCTCGCCGCGTTATTCGTCCAACGCATACCACCTCCCTACTTCAAGGGGCGAAGCGCCGCCCGCACCGTCACAGACCCTCTACAGAATGCGCCGCCAGTTCAAGAACTGAGGTGGCTGAATGGCATCGGTTGAGAGGACGGCGTATCCACGATTCCCGAGAACGATCACGCTGAAGGATCTGCAGGCGTCTTTCACACCCACCGCCGAAGAACTCCATTGGGCTCAGGGCTTTGCCCGCAGCGCTGATCGCCGCCTCGCACTGCTTGTGCAGCTCAAATGCTTCCAGCACCTGCATCATTTCGTGGACGTCGGCGCCATCCCCGCTGAGATCGTGCGCCACGTCAGCGGCTGCCTCTCGATGCCGGCGCAGGATGCCGTCACCTATCCCGACGCGCACAGGTCGCTCTATCGGCATCACGAGGCGATCCGGACTCTTCTTGGCGTCCGACCGTTTGCCGGCACCGCCGCCAAAAGGGAGGCCAACCAGATTGCGCTCGAAGCCAGCCAAATCGTCGATACGCGGACCGATGTCATCAACATCCTGGTCGACGATCTCATCCAGCGTGGATACGAGCTGCCGAGCTTCAGCGCGTTGGTGCTGATTGCCGAACAGGTGCATGAGGCCACCCAGCAGGCGCTGCACGAGCGCATTGCACAGCGTCTCGGCCAGGCGCAGCGCGAGTGGTTGGATCGCCTCATCGAGAGCGACCTTGAAGCGCGCCAGACGCTCTACAACCGGATCAAGCGTTCGGCCAAGAAGGCGTCCCGCAAGCACCTGGATCTCCTCCTCGGCCAACTGGCCTGGCTCGAGTCCCTGCCGGACTGCGATGCGCTGCTCGAAGGCGTGCCGGAAACGAAACTGCGCCACATGGCCGACAGCGCGGCCGTGCTCGATGCCGGCGAACTGAAAAGCTACCGGCGCATGGGGGCGGTGGCCTACCGCCACGTCGCCGACAATTACATCGCGGTGTTCCGTCACTTCATACCACCAGGCTTCCACGAGGCCGTCTACGTCATCGAGGGCCTGCTCAAGGCCGGCCTCAGCACGAAGGCCGACACCGTCTACTCCGACACGCATGGGCAATCGGAGACGGTCTTCGCGTTCACCCATCTGATGGGCATCCAGCTGATGCCGCGCATCCGGAACTGGAAGGACCTCAAGTTCTACCGGCCGGACAAGGCCACGCGCTTCAAGCACATCGACCGCCTGTTCACTGACACGGTGGACTGGGATGTCATCAAAGAGAACTGGCAGGAGCTGATGCAGGTGGCGATCTCCATCAAGGCCGGCCGCATCGCCTCGCCCACTCTGCTGCGCAAGCTCAGCAACGAAGGCCGGCACAACCGCCTGTTCGCCGCGGCGCGCGAACTCGGCCGCGTGCTGCGGACGGTCTACCTGCTCAAGTGGATTTCGAGCAAGCAGATGCGCCAGGAGATCACCGGCACGACCAACAAGATCGAGTCGTACCACGCCTTCACGAAGTGGCTGGACTTTGGCGGCGACGTGATTGCCGAGAACGATCCGAGCGAGCAGCAGAAACGCCTGCGATACATCGACCTGGTCGCCTCAGCGGTGATCCTGCAGAACACGGTCGACATGATGAAGGTCGTGCAGGATCTGTACTACAAGGGCGATCAGGTGGACGTCGCCGACCTGGCCTACCTGAGCCCCTACATGACGAGCGCGATCAAGCGCTTCGGCAACTACCATCTGGACCTGAAGAAGCCGCCGGAGCCTTGGGTCAAGGAAGCGATGTTCCGCGACGCCGCGAAGCAGTCCCGCCAGGCGCGCAACGGCGCGACCGATGCCTCGTCCGGCGACAACCCCACAGCCTCATGAGCGAACCGACCGTCTCCACACCCTACGGCGTGCTTGACCGCGCAGCACTGCTGAAAGCTCAACAAAGCTTCGACACCCGCGTGCTACTGCAGATGGTCGAGGCGCTCGACCGCTTCATCGCCGGCGCGCGAGAGCAGGACGGGCTGCGCGATCAGCTGCTTGAACTGCACCGCGTCAGCCATTCGGTCATCAACGGTGCAGGTCTCTCCGGATCTAGCGACGCAACGTTGCCGGAACTGGCTACCGACATCCTCATGGAACTGAATGAGATGGTGACCATGCTGCGCGGCTGGTGCACGCCGCTTGAAGAACTGCAGGCGCTGTCGGTGCCGGAGTAGGAAGTTGCAACCCCCTACGGCAGGAAAGCAGTGGGTAGAGCCCGATGCTCTAGTCCGATCAGACCATGGTGCGCTTGCGGAATTCACAGCGATTTCGCAGGGTGCGGGGACGATCCCTCTTTTGGGTTGTGTGTTGATCGAGGTGGTTCCATGAAGAGAAGCGGTGCTTTGGGACTGCTCAGCGTTGTATTCGCGGCTGTTGCGATGCTTCCAGGATGTGGTGGCGGTGGCGGTGGGAGCGATGTGCCAATTGCAACCCCCTCTGGGACTGGATCCAACCCAGCCGACGTCTCCCCAGGCACAGGCCAACCCACCAGCGTCGATCCGGACAAGGTCCCCACGGCCCCAATGCCGACCGACCTGGTTTACGCAGACGCCGTGCCGGCGAATGCCAGTCTTTTTTCCGTGGGACCCTCTCGCTGGTTGGTAAGCAACCTCACCGTTGAACGCTCGGTCCAGCGTCTTGCGTCCTCCGGTTCCAGTGCCTACGCAGGCTGGGTCGAATACGACAAGCGCACAGCCGGCGGCGCGACGTCCACCGGCCGCCTCAAGCTTGCGAGCATCGCCCAAACTGGGTTGAGCGTTGGCTCCGCCGCGACCTCGCCGGGCGGCTTCGTCGAAGGCCGCAATCTGGCCATCGCCGCCAGCGATGCCGGAGGCGCCATGGCGGCCTGGGTCGAGTTCGCGCAGGGCAATAACGGTTCTGAGTGGCGAATTCGCGTCGCTGGCTTCGGTGCTGGCGGCGTTTCAACACCCAGCGAGATCGCTGCCATTCCCGATACGAGCGCAGCCAAGATTGACAAGTTGATCTTGCGCTTCAACACCGACGGCTCGCCGGAGCTGTTCTGGCTGTTGCAGACGTGGCGACCAGGTACTGGGGAAGTGGGCAGTTCAGCCTTGTGGCGTGCGGTGCGCGTCGGCAACAGCTGGCAAGCAGCGCAACTCCGCCAGGTTTCAGACGGCACCATCGACGATCTCACCGCATGGTCCGGAGATGCCCAGGGGCAGGCTGGTGTCGCGTGGATCGAGCGCAACGGCACCTCGACGAAGTTGTTGACGGCAACGGCTTCCACATTGCCTCAAGCTCAACCAACCAGCGTGGCCACTGCGGCATCGATGACCGAAGTCCAAGCCGCGCGTAGCTCGGGATTGGTTGCCCTTGCATGGCGTGCCAGCGACTGTTCCGGCGCCACCCGTCAAAGTTCGTCCTCCAATATGGCAAAGCCGATGGCGGTCATTGCCGCAGCTGCGACCCCGTTCTCAACCTGCCTGACGGTTCGCGAGGGCGGTTCGGCGTGGAAAGACGTTCGGACGCTGGGCAGTCTGACCAGCAATGAGTTCGATACGGCAGCGATCGCCATTCGACCGTCCGGGGAAATCCTGGTTGTCTGGAGTGGCGAGATCGGCGCCAACAAGCGCGTCGCAGCGGCAGCGTGCACTACGGCTTCCTGCGCTACCGCGACCACGTTGGCCACACCGAACATGGGATCCATCGCGCGAACCGCAGTCACCGCCACGTCTTCAGGATTCGCAGTGTCGTGGGTCGACATCGATCCATATGCACAGTATCTAACTGCCGTACGTTTTGTGCGCACCAACGCTTCTGGCGTGATGGCTGGGACACCCGTGCCTGTCCGAGCCGTGTTCTACGGCTCTGGCATGTCCCCGACGAACAAGGAACCGGCTCTGGCTGCGGTGGGTGACAACGTGGTTCTGACGTGGCGAACTGATCGATTCAATACCGATGCCACCCAGGATTTCAACGCTGCCTGGCTCGCCCCTTAAATTGAGGACATGCTGTCGATTTTATTGGCCTGCATACCCCTAATTTGAAGCCGCTTCCTCAGTACAACTGAGCCGTTGGGATTATTTCGGCTTCAGTATTGAGCACTCTCCTGACACAGCAATGCCCTAATCTAAGGGGATTGTCTTATGGGAGAGCAGAATGAAAGTTCGCGGATATATATTTGCGGTCGCAGCATTAGTCTTGACGACCTCTGCAATTGCGCAGGTCAATTCGACTTTTGCCACCCGAACACCAATTTTCTCGGGCGGAGGTAATGGACCCGTCACCATTACCACTAGCTTAAACACGAATCAACAGGTGGAAAACGTTCTGGGTTGCTCGTACCCACGATCAGCGCCCAACCCTGTGATGACCTACGGATACAACGCTTGGTATTCCTACATTGG
The DNA here is from genome assembly GCF_002205845.1 of Roseateles puraquae. Lineage (GTDB taxonomy): Bacteria > Pseudomonadota > Gammaproteobacteria > Burkholderiales > Burkholderiaceae_C > Pelomonas > Pelomonas puraquae. The sequence continues at coordinate 17,542 of NZ_NISI01000001.1, forward strand.
AAGTCAAGATGGGTATCTTGAAGTCCGTCCACAGGTGTTCCACGCCGACGGCATACTTTATTACGGCTCCAATCTAAATGCCCTTGAAGGGCCATTGGATAAGTTTGCATACGGCTCGACCAACGTTCAATACATTAGGGTGACGCCTGGAAAAGAAATTATCAAGCGTAATTGCTGGGGATCGAACTCGCCCCCCGGCATTATCACCGACGGCGTAGCAACATTCCGGTTCCTTCCTGGTTTGCAAGCGGATTTGGCGACTGCTACGGAAGTGACACGAGCCTCGCAACATACTGGCTTCAACGTACGCGCTCAGGTTGGAAACAACACTAGCAATACGCCCTCGGGTCACTTCATTCTGACGGTCACGCTGGAAAGCGATAGAGGCTTCTCAATCGTACCGACCGATCTTGGTAATGGAGGTACTGGCATCATCGGGAGTGATACTTATAAGGGAACAGGGTTGAATCCCACCGTTTCGGCTTTGAGCTGTGCCCAAGGCCGGTGCCGAATGACTGTAACTTTCCAAAAAGCTAATCAGCCCGTTCCGGTGGCAGGCACCGCCTCGGACGGTTACTATTACGCAGTTATTCCAGTCTCGACGAGTTCAGAAAGCTTCCGGGCGACAGCCGCAATTTCAGCCCTTGAGAATCCTGATCCGAATTTGGCCAACAACAGTGTCTCTACAGACTATGTCCCTCCGCCTCCTGACCCAGGTAGCAGTCAACCTGTGGGAGCAGGTGCCACTGTCCCCACGGCGGCCGAGTGGCAGCTGCTGATCTTTGGCGGTGCCCTCTTTGCAGCTGCGGTCCTTGCGGTTCGTGGCAGGCAGCGCTAGGCGTGAATGAGACGCAAAAACTTGACATGCGGCTGGTCCGCATGTCCGTCGTTTTTTTGGTCACGTACGGCCTTTTAAACTTGGGCTACTTTCTGCTCCCGGATGGGGACCTCAAGAAAATTCACGAGTGGGCGATATTGAAGCCAGCGGCAGCCACTTTAAATGGACTTTTCGGCGCGTCAGTTAGCATCATCGATAACGGCTTGGTTTCTGACGGAATCTATCTTGCAGTAGTCCGAGGCTGCGACGGCGCTGGTGTCATGTTTGGGGGCATGCCGGGATAAGGCCAATTTTCTGTCATAACACTATTAGTTATGAGCATTTGCTCCAAGTGCGACTTGGACGAATTAGGCAATGTTGGTGTGCTGGGTTGGGACGATCTCTGTTCCGGGGTCTCCTCGTTTTCAGTGCAATAAGTGACGGTACGAAAAGCTAGCACTGGCGCGGAGGTGGTGTTGGTAGATCGTTGATTTCATTGACTTTCCTGTTCACTTTCAAATCTGCGATTCGTGGCGTCAAACCGTGGTCGGTTTCATCCATTGGTGCCAGTTATCGATGCATTTGGCCGCGAAGGCAGGATTTGGTCAGCATAGCGGTCAACCGGGAAGCGAAACACACCCCGCAAGTTGATGCTCTCCAGCCTGGTGGGCGCAATCTTCCCGATCAGTTCCGGTGGAATGACCTGGCGGCGGTTCGACCAGCGATCCAGGACCGCCTGCATCTGTGAGGTATTCCACGCCATCACGATGTTGGCCATCAGGCTCAACGCATCGGCCACAGCCTGCATTTCATCGACACGTTTGGCCTGCGCCGGGCTGATCCGGCCGGTATAAATGGCGCGCTTGAGGGCGTTAACAGCCTCGCCCCGATTGAGCACCCGGCGCAACTCGTTCCTGAAAGCGTCCTTGACAAAGTAGTCAGCCAAAAACGCCGTACGCAGCAACCGCCCCAATTGCACGCCAGCCTCATAGATTGGATCGCCCTGGGCGGCAGAACCGAACCGCGCAAGAGCTGCCACCGCACTGGCATGTCCGCTCATGACCGAGGCTGCCAGGTGCACCAGACTATCCCAATGCTTTTCGATCAAAGCGACGTCGACATTGGCTTCGCACACCGCAGCGATTTCTGCGGGCACTTTGGTGCCGCGTGGCACAAAGAGGTGGCGCTGTTTGAGTTCCTTCAACCGCGGGCAAAGATCAAAACCAAGCAAACGGGCATGTGACATGGCAAAGTCGGTGTAGCCATGGGTATCCACAGCAAGCTGGCTGGTCTCCAGCTTTTCTTGGCGGATGACACCTTCAATGGCCACGCCCGCCTGGCGCTCATTGAGCACAAAGGGCTGCGCATGGAAGATGCCCCACCGGTCTTTTACATGGGAGTAGATTCCAATGGAAGGTGTGTTGCGCCGAGGATCAAGCCGGGCTTGCCACACCCGTTTGGTGGTCTCCATGCTCATCATGTCAGAAGATGCCAAATCGGACCGCCCCCAGGTGGCGGCAATCGGGTGTCGCTGCATGAATTCCAGCACAGCCTGGCAGGCCTGGCTCAGACGCCGTTCGTCCCGCGCCCAGCGCATGGCCTGGCGAATGCTGGTGGCAGACAATTGCGGAATCATGCGCGCGCATTCGACCGCAGTCAGACTGGTGCCGTGGGCCATGATGCCGGCATAGACCATCAGCAGCTCGTCGGTAGAGCGCGGCTCACGTCCGAGCATGATCCAGCTAAAGCGCACCTGGGCGTCAACGGCCAGAATCACTTCCGGCAATTGAACCTCACCGATGCGGTGATCCAAAGCCGCGCGCAGCTTGGTCACTTCTGGGTCTTCGTCCTCTGCGGGCAATGGCGACAAATGGAGTTCATCATCCACGCGCAGTACGCCACTGCGGGCTGCAGCGGCCACCGCATCGACACCGGCAGTTACTCTGGCCAGCAAAGGCTTCAAGAAAGTGGCAGCCTTGCTGGGTAACGATAGACGGGCATAGTGTTTCTTGGACTCTGCCTGCCAACGCTCGTCCGTGAAGAACAAGCGCGCACGACCCCGAAAGCTCAGGCTGTGCTCAATCCAGACCGAGCCATTGCGCACCGCGCGGCGCAGGGCAAACAGGGTGGCCACCTCCAACGCCTGAAACGCCCGTTCCCGGTCTGGGCTGGAGATCGAAACCTGCCAGATCATTCCCAGACTTGGTGCCACCACTTCAACTGGCAGCTTTCTGGATCCTTTGAGATATAAAGCTTGCAGCTTGGCAAGGTACTCGATGGCAGGATGCTCGCCGGTGGCCTGCCAGGGCAGCTTTGCAATGGCGACGAGCAACGACCGCACGGGGCGAATTCCATCAATCAATCCCTCGCGGACCAGGGAGGCCCTGCTCGGTGGTTTGCGTTTCTGGGTTTCGGTGATCAAGGCTTCAAGACGGGCACGCAACTCAGCATCTGGCACCGCACCTTGCGCGCTCAAGGCAACAAGTTCGCCGAGCAGCGTTTTGTACATTGCGGCCCAATTGACGGTAGCGGGGACATCGGCGGCAGCCTGACGCCACAGATCGGCGATCCGGCGCTGCACCATAAGGATCAACTGGTCTGTGGTGGTGAACAGGCAATACCGAAGAAAGCATGCGACCTCCACGGTGCGCGCTGGCTCTTTGATCTTGGCTCCGGCTGAGGGCGGCCTGGAGACAAGTCGGCGCGCGTAGCGGCGCAAGATGAGATCGGGGATGTCTGCCAGGTGCTTATGAACGTCCAGCGTGTAAAGCAGGTCGATGCGCTCCAGTACCTCGCTGATTTGGCGGGTTGAGTGTTTCGCCGGTGCAGCCCATAGCCAACTCTGCTGGGTTTGTCCATCTGGGCGCAGCTCTGAAACTGAGGCTCGCCAGCGATCAAGTGTTGCTGGATCAACGCTGGCGGCGATGGCGGTGCCTGTTTCAACTTCAAGCTGGGCAAGTGCCGCCGCAATCAGTGTCCGAATTGCCCGCTCGTGCACGATCACCAGCTTGTTCTTGTACAGCCATTGACGCGCCCGCACGAGTAGCTGATCGCGGTCGGCGCAGCGCGCCACTTCGTCGCGCAGTTCACGTACCAGTGAGCGGCGCTGGTGCTCGCTCATCCACTGGAATCCAAGGACCGTGCAGGCTACTTGTTGGTGATCGAATAGCGTGCGCCCGCGTTCATACATGGCTCTCAGCGAGGCGACTTCTGGTGCTGCAATGCCAAGCTCGTTGCCAAGGTGGCGCCACAAGGCTACTGGAATTACCCGAAAGGCACCGAGCAAACGCCCACTCATGCGCAGGAAACCAATATGGAGCGCCAGACCAAGCTTGTGGGAATCACCTCGGCGTGCATTGATTGCGTCGCGCTCGGCACCATCGAAGGTGAAAAATGCCTTCATCTCGAAGTCGCTGATATCGCGGGGGAGCCCACGCATCCCCAAAAACGTTGTGTGCCAACCCTGCATCGTGAACCTCAAAAGTGGGAGGCCACCATACCCGTTTACAAAGCGAACAGGAAAGTCAATGAAATCAACGGTCTACCCAGACCACCCCCGCGCCAGTGCTAGCTTTGCGTACCGTCACTTATTGCACTGAAAACGAGGAGACCCCGACAGCGCGCAGACGCCGAGCTGTCGGCTCTCAGACTCGACCACGGGCAGATGAAGGCACAGCTGCAGGCGCAGGTTGAGGGCCTCCAGGCGCAACTGCGTGCGGCGCAGGAGCAGGTGGCGTCGCTGGAGGAGAAGCACACCCACGCCCGCGAAGCTTTGGAGCACTTCAGGGCCGCCTCAAAGGAGCAACGCGACCGTGAAGCCCGCCAGCATGAGCAGCAGCTGCAGTACCTGCAGCGCGAGGTCGCCACCGCCACCGAAGCGCTGGCCAACAAGCAGGCTGAGCTCCGCGCCGCGCTGCAGGAGAAGGTCGACGCGCTGGCGCTGTTGACGGCCGCACGTGCCGAGCGCCGCCAGGTCGACGAACAACTGCGCGAGCTGAAGACGGCCGGGGAGAGCCTGGCCGTCCAAAACCAGCTCGTCGAGGACCTACGCGCCCAGGGCCAACAAGCTGCGCAGCAGTACGAAACCCTTCAGCTGCGTGCTGGAGAGCTGGAGAGGCGCAACGGCGAGCTGGAGCGGCTCCTGGCGGCGGCCGAAGCCGCAGCGCAGACACAGGCGGAGATGGTCAAAGGCTTGCTGGATCGCGTTGGCCAGGCACCGGGCAAAGCCAAGGGGAAGGCGACCCCGGGCGGCTGAAGACGCCCCATGGGTGGTGACCTTAACCCCATGTTTTGCACGCAAACCGACGCGGGTGTTTTTGGGCGATTTCCGTAAGTTGTTGATTTTTATAGGAGCCGCTCTGGCTTAACCCCAGTTTTTGCACCGAGACCGACGCGGGCTTTTTTCAGGGGGCAGTGGTGAACAGGTCGTCATTCCGGTGGGCTCACGCGCCCCGCGCCGCAAGCGGCGCTATCGTCGTCGAGGCGTTATGCCGAAAAACCTCATCCCGGGTTGCTCGACAGAGCATGGAAGCCACATGAAGACCAACGCCGAAGCCGAGTTCTGGCGCCACGTCCACGACGTCGATGGCGAACAGCCGGACGACTTCTTCTACAGGGTCGACTCGTTGATGGGCGTACGCACCATTCGGCGAGATGCGCTGCTGCGGCCCAGGCGCTGGGACACCGTGGATCGGCATCCGCACGTGGCGCTGCTGGCCGCGGACGAGCGGCGCGGTCCTCACCAGGCCATCTTCCGACTGTCTTTCTGGCGAACCTTCAAGGATGGCCTGCACGACTGGCGCACTCGGGCACCACACCATCCGATGGTCCTGATGCGGGTCCCTCGCCGAACTGTTCATCGCTCCCTCGAGGGATGGACGTTCGCTGAGGACGACCACCTGGATGGTCGGGCCGAACTGATCTGGAAATTGGGCAGCGCCGATGAGGACCGCGACAACTTCCATGTCGGCGGGGTATCGCTGGAGCACATCGATGTGTTCGACGCGAACACCGGACGATGGGGGCCGTGGCAGCCAAGGCCACGAGATGCTGTTCGACGCCCACACGCGCAGCTTCGCGGCCCTGGGCGGCGTGGCGCGCCGGGGCATCTACGACAACATGAAGACCGCCGTGGACCGCGTCGGTCGCGGCAAGCACCGCGACGTCAACAGCCGCTTCGCCGCGCTGTGCGCGCACTACCTGTTCGACCCGGACTTCTGCAACGTCGCCAGCGGCTGGGAGAAGGGTGTCGTCGAGAAGAACGTGCAGGACAGCCGGCGTCGCATCTGGCTGGCGGCGCGCGAGCAGCGCTTCGGCAGCCTGGAGGAACTCAACGCCTGGCTGGGCGAGCGCTGCAAGGCGCTGTGGGCCGAGTTGCGCCACCCCGAGCACAAGGCCTTCAGCGTGGCGGAGATGCTGGAGCTGGAGCGCAGCCATCTGATGCCCAAGCCCGTGGACTTCGACGGCTATGTGCAGGACGTGGCGCGTGTGAGCAGCACCTGCCTGGTCACCGTGGCCCGCAACCGCTACTCGGTGCCGTGCGAACTGGCCCGGCAGACGGTCAGCACGCGGCTGTACCCGCAGCGCGTGGTGATCGTGGCCGATGAGCGCGTGGTGGCTGAGCATGAGCGGCTCAGCGGCAAGGGCCGCACGGCCTACGACTGGCAGCACTATGTGCCGCTGGTCCAACGCAAGCCCGGCGCGCTGCGCAACGGCGCCCCCTTCGTGGACCTGCCCGAGCCGCTGGCCAGGCTGCGCCAGGCCTTGCTTCGCCACGCGGGCGGCGACCGGCTGATGGCGCAAGTGCTGGCGCTGAGCAGCACGGCCGGGCTGGACGAGGTGCTGGTCGCGGCCGAGCTGGCCTTGGAGCATGCTGGCCCCAGCGGTCGGATCAGCCCGGAACATGTGGCCAACGTGCTGGCCCGGCTCACGGCACCGGAGCGACCGCCCAACGTCGCCACACCGCTGAGCACGACCACACCGGTGCAGGCCGACCCCGGCCGCTACGACCGCCTGCGCCGGCTGGCTGAGCAGGAGGCCGACCATGGCTGATGTCATTGCGGAATTGAAGGCCCTGCGCCTGCACGGCATGGCGGCCACCTGGGCCGAACTCGGCGAGCAGCGCAATGCCGAAGTCGAGCGCTCGCGCTGGCTGCTGGAGCACATGCTGCAGGCCGAGGTCAGCGACCGCGCTACGCGCTCGGTGCAGCACCAGATGAGCAGTGCCAAGTTCCCGGTGCACCGCGACCTGGCCAGCTTCGACTTCGAGGTCTCGCCCGTGGACCGCAAGCTGGTCACGCAACTGGCCACCTGCGAGTTCACGGCCGCGGCGCACAACGTGGTGCTGGTGGGCGGACCGGGCACGGGCAAGACCCACCTGGCCACGGCCCTCGGCGTGGCGGGCATCGGCACGCACGGCAAGCGGGTCCGCTTCTACAGCACCGTGGACCTGGTCAATGCGCTGGAGCGGGAGAAGGCCGAGGGCAAGGCCGGGCGCATCGCGGCCAGCCTGCTGCGCCTGGACCTGGTGATCCTCGACGAGCTGGGCTACCTGCCGTTCAGCCAGAGCGGCGGCGCCTTGCTGTTCCATCTGATGTCCAAGCTCTACGAGCACACCAGCGTCGTCATCACGACCAACCTGGACTTCGCCGAATGGAGCACCGTCTTCGGCGACGCCAAGATGACCACGGCGCTGCTGGACCGGCTCACGCACCACTGCCACATCGTGGAGACCGGCAACGAGAGCTACCGCGTCACGCAGGCCACGGCGGCCACGCGCAAGCGCATCAAGGCCAGGGAGCAGGAGCGACGCAACAAGGGCGACGAGGCGGGCTGAACAAGCTCGCCGCTACAGTTGTCCACAGCCGGCATCAGCCGATGCCGGCCCCAAGCCCTGGGTCAAAGTTCAATCGGCAGGGTGGGTCAAATTTAGATCGGCGCCAACAGACTCAGAACTCAGGTGGTTCGTCGAGAGCGCGCCGAAGGAACTGGGCGCGCCGCCTGCAGCGAAGGCTTCGGCGGGCAGGATGAACGCGGCCGGCATTGCAGTCTTTTACGGTGCGATGGACCAGGAGACCTGCGTGGCGGAGATGCGGCCGGCCTTAGGCGGCAGGGTCCTGGTGGGAGCATTTAGGACGACACGACCACTGAAGATCTTGGACTTCCGTCGACTGGAAGCAGCCACGTTGGGGGAGCTCAGCTACTTCGATCCCAAATATGCGGAGCAACGAGAGCGGGCAGTCTTTCTTCGTCGTCTCCGCGGGCTGATAAGCCGACCGGTGGTGCCGGGGCACGAGGACGAATATTTGGTCACACAGACGTTGGCCGAATATCTGGCCCACGTCCACTCGCCGCCTTTTGACGGCATCTTCTTCGGCTCCGTCCAGAAGGAGGGAGGGGCGAACATCGTCTTGTTCGGGCGAAGTGACGACGAGCTGGTGATCGACGTGCTGGATGCACCAGAGCCCGTCTCAACACTCTGGCCCGCAGAGCCTCAGCACGAGGTGAATGGGGATCAACGGTTTCCCGTCGAGTACGTTGATGGCAGCGCCAAATTGTTTGCTACCCGCTCGATCGAGTACCAGCATCAGCAGCTCACGTTCTCAATCGGTGAGGACTACCTCTTTGTGCACGACGGACCCGACGACTACGAAGACGGCGATTGGGGCTGACGTGGTCGGCGTCACCCCTCAAGAAGAGCCGCTGCTTTGAGGGCATACCCTAGGCTCTTAACCCCAGTTGGTGCACGAAAACCGAGATCACCCCAAACCGGCTTTGCCCGAATGGTGGCCCATCGCGGTGGCCATGGCGCTCTCCGCCCCGCTCGTGCTTCCGATGTTCGCCACGCTGTTCGGTGCCCACTGGATGCTCCCGGGCTGGCTGCAACTCGCGTTGGCCACGCCGGTCCAGTTCTGGCTTGGCGCGCGCTTCTACCGGGCTGGATGGAAAGCGTTGCGCGCCGGCGCCGGGAATATGGACTTGCTCGTCGCCCTGGGCACGAGTGCCGGCTACGGTTTGAGCGTCTATCAGCTGTTGGCCCATGGCGACCAGGCCATGCATTTGTACTTCGAGGCCTCAGCGGTCGTCATCACGCTGGTCCTGCTCGGCAAGTGGCTGGAGACGCGTGCCAAGCGGCAGACCACGGAGGCGATTCGCGCGCTCAACGCCCTCCGCCCCGAACGAGCCCGGGTTCGCCGCAACGGTGCCGATCTGGATGTGGCGATCGCCGAGGTTCGTGTTGACGACCAGGTTGTCGTGCGCCCAGGCGAGCGGATTCCTGTCGACGGCGAGGTGGTTGAGGGTGCCAGCGAGATCGACGAATCGCTGATCACCGGTGAAAGCCTGCCCGTGGCCAAGCATGTCGGTGACCGCGTGACCGGCGGCTCCGTCAACGCTGAGGGTCTGCTGCTCATCCGGACCACGGCGGTCGGTGCCGAATCCACCCTCGCACGCATCGTTCGGCTTGTCGAGTCGGCGCAGGCGAAAAAGGCGCCTATCCAGCGACTTGTCGACCAGGTGAGCGCCGTGTTCGTCCCGGTGGTCATCGGCATCGCTGCCCTGACACTGCTGGGCTGGGGGCTGGGCACGGGCAACTGGGAGGCTGCGATCCTCAATGCCGTTGCAGTGCTGGTCATTGCCTGCCCGTGCGCCCTTGGCCTGGCCACGCCCACCGCCATCATGGCCGGCACCGGCGTTGCCGCACGTCACGGGATTCTGATCAAGGACGCCGAAGCACTCGAGGTCGCGCACAGCGTCAAGGTCGTCGCCTTCGACAAGACCGGGACGCTGACCGAGGGCAAGCCGGAACTCGTGGCGTTTGAGGCGGTCGATGGCAACACCAGCAGCATGCTCGGAGCGGCTGCAGCCATCCAGAACAACAGCGAGCATCCGCTGGCGCGTGCTGTCATCGAGGCTGCCAAGCGGGAGCGGGTCGGTGTGCCGCCGGCCAGCGAGGTCCGAGCAATTGCCGGACGTGGGATGGCGGCCGTCGTGCGCGGCCGAAACCTCAGGCTGGGCAGCACGCGGTTCATGCAGGAACTCAACGTCGACCTGTCGGCGATGGCCAAGATCGCCGCCGCGCTGGAAGCTCAGGGACGCACGGTGTCCTGGCTCGCCGAAGCTGGTGAGCGCCCTCACCTGCTTGGACTGCTGGCGTTCGGTGACGCGGCCAAGGCGTCTGCGGTGGACGCCATTCGGCGCCTGCATGAGATGGACGTCAGCACGGTGATGCTCACCGGCGACAACCGCGGCAGCGCCACCGCCATCAGCCGCCAGCTCGGGATCGACGAATTCCGGGCCGAGCTCCTCCCCCAGGACAAGGCCGATATCGTTGCCGAGCTCAAGAGCGGAAACAGGCGCGTGGCGATGGTCGGCGACGGCATCAACGACGCCCCTGCCCTGGCGGCTGCCGACGTGGGCATCGCGATGTCGACAGGTACTGACGTGGCCATGCACGCCGCTGGGATCACTCTGATGCGGGGCAACCCGGCGCTGGTCGCTGACGCCATCGACATCTCGCGGCGCACCTACGCCAAGATCCGCCAGAACTTGTTCTGGGCTTTTGCCTACAACGTCGTCGGCATACCGCTGGCCACCTTCGGGCTGCTCAGCCCGGTGGTCGCAGGAGCGGCCATGGCCTTCAGCAGCGTGAGCGTCGTCACCAACGCGCTGATGCTGCGCCGCTGGAAAGGAAGTATTCAATGAGCAGCATGAGCATGACCGGCCCCTTCAACATCGGTGAGGCGGCCAGCCAGTCGGGGGTGTCCGCCAAGATGGTCCGGCACTACGAATCGCTGGGGCTGCTGCCCAAGATCGGGCGGACCGCCTCCGGCTATCGCCAGTACACCGACAAGGAAGTGCACACCCTGCGTTTCATCCGGCGAGCTCGGGACCTGGGCTTCAGCATGGCGGAGATCGCCGAACTCCTGAAGCTTTGGCAGGACCGGCGCCGGGCCAGCGCCAACGTCAAGCGCATCGCGCTGGCGCACGTCGCCGACCTGGAAGTCCGGATGAAGGAGATGGACGCCATGAAGCGAACCCTGGAGCGCCTGGCCGAGTGCTGCCACGGGGACCATCGGCCGGACTGCCCGATCCTGGACGAGCTGGCCGACTGACGCTCCGCGCTCTCGCTCCTTCTGCAGAAAGCTGGCTGACAGCTGCACGTTGACACCATGCGCACACAATGAGAATAATAACGATTCTCATTTGCATTGGATAAGCATGCTCCTGTCTTCTCAGCGCGTGGCGACCGCCACGGTCATTGGCCTGGCCCTTCTTTCTCGCTCCGCCGTCGCTGGCGAATCCCCTATGGGCTGGATCTACACCGCTGAAGTCGCGCCTCCAGGGACTAGGGAATTCGAGCAATGGGTCGACGTTCAGACCAAGCAGACACGGGGCGACTACACCAACGTCCGCTTGCGCTCCGAGCTGGAGTTCGGCATCACGTCTAAATATCAAACGGCCATCTACCTGAACTCCCGCTTCATCCGCGCCTATCGCAACCAGATGGACGGCACGACCGCTGGCCCCAACACCGACATCCCCGACACCTTCGATCCCACATCCCGCTACAAGATGAGTCGCGTGGAGTCGGTGTCATGGGAAAACATCTATCAGCTATCCAACCCATTGGTGGACCCTGTCGGGCTGGCCGTCTATGTCGAGCCCTCCTGGGGGCGTCGCAACAAGGAGCTGGAATTCAAGCTCATCCTGCAGAAGAACTTCTTGGACGACCGCGTCATCTGGGCCACCAATCTGAGCACCGCCCTGGAGAACAACAAGCGGGGCAGCGACGTCGAAAAGGCGACGGAGCTCGATCTGCTGACAGGGGTCTCCTACCGCTTCATGAACAACTGGTCTGCAGGTATCGAAGTCCGCAACCATCGCGAGTTCACGGGCTACGGGTACGGGGTGGCCAACCACTCGGCGTGGTTCATTGGGCCGAACGTCCACTACGCCACCAAGGGCTGGTGGCTGACGGCGGCCTGGCGCAGCCAGATGCCCTGGGCGAGTGGCTTCCAGGATGATCAGAAGGAGGTGATCAGCGGCGGCCGTATCTACGGCGACGAGCACACACGCAACCAGTTCGTGCTGAAGCTGGGAGTGCCGTTCTGATGCGCTGGGAACCCTTCTTCGCCGTTCCCCTGGCTGTCGCCTCGACCGCCGCTTCGGCCAGCGTCTTCTTCTCGACCGAACAGGCTCAGCAGGTCATGTTCCCCGCGGGGAAGTTCACCAAGGTCGCGCTGGCCATGACGCCAGAGCAGCGTGATGGACTGTTCGCCCGATCGGGCGTCCACGAGCCGTTTCGGGAAGACGGCGTCTGGTCGGTGGAAGGCCAAGGGTTCTTCATCGTCGATCAAGTCGTCGGCAAGCACGAGCTGATCACCTATGCCGTGGGGCTCAACCTCGATGGCAGCGTGAAGCAGATTGAGATCCTCGAATACCGCGAGACCTACGGCTCAGAGGTGCGAGGGGCCGCGTGGCGGCAGCAGTTTGTCGGCAAGACTGCCGCGTCGCCAGTCAGGCTCAACAAGGACATCGCCAACATCACGGGCGCCACGCTGTCCTCCAAGCACATCACAGACGGGGTGCGGCGGGTTCTGGCTGTCTATGACTTGGCGTTGAAGGGGCTTCACAGTGGCAAGCGTTGAACGCATGCAGCCATTGCTGGGCACGTTTGTCACCATACGGGCACAAGGCCAGGAAGGCGTGCCTGAATCCGAGGTGACGGGCGCGGTCAGCGCTGCGTTCTCGGCCATAGCCCGGGTGCAGCGGCTGATGAGCTTTCATCGCCATGACAGCGACGTGGGCCGGCTCAACCGGGCTCGCCCTGGCTGTCACCTGCGCGTGCATCGCTGGACGAGCGCTGTGCTCAGCGAGGCGTTGCAGCTGCACATGGCGAGCGCCGGTGCTTTCGATTGCAACGTCGGTCGGGTTCTCGTGCGAGGCGGCTTGCTACCTCGCTCACGCCCCGCCGTTGTCGGCCGATCCAAAACGTCCATGTCCCGTGCCATCAGGTTGGCAGAGGGTGGCCGCGTCAACGTCGCCCAACGGGTTTCGCTTGATCTCGGAGGCATCGCAAAAGGATTTGCTGTCGACCAGGCGGTGCGTGTCCTGCGCAGTCGGGGCATGCAAAGTGGGCTTGTCAACGCCGGGGGCGACCTCTACGCCTTCGGCTCGGCGCCACAAGAAATCTGGGTTCGATGCCCGAAGTCGCCGACTGACATGAAGTTGATCGGACGGCTGCAAAACGGTGCCGTCGCGACGTCCGCCAGCTATTTCGCCTCCAACCTGGGCAACGACGGCAAGGCGGCAAGTGCCATCGTGAATCCGAGGCACCAGAGGCGTGTTGGCCTGCCAGGGAGCGTTTCTGTGGTCGCGAAAAGCTGCCTGCAGGCCGATGCGCTCACGAAAATAGTTGCGTTGCGAGGCTCCCTTCCCGCCAGCATCCAGAGGCGAGCGCGAGCAACGGTCATCCGACTATGACGACGACAAGACCTCAACCGTTCAGCATTCGCCTGCCAGCTTTTCAGCGGTGGGCGACCTATGGCACGTTGGCAGTGGTCGCAGCAAGCGGAACTGCCTGGCTCGTCGTTCATGACTGGCTGCGGTTGAACTGGTTTGCCGCTGAGCACAGGCTGCTCGTGACACACGGCGTTGCCGCCGCCCTTGCACTTACCGTTGTCGGAGGTTTGCTGCCGCTGCATATCCGGCTGGCCTGGCGCATCCGCCGCAACCTTTGGTCCGGTGCGTTCACCCTCATCATCATGGGACTGCTCGGCTTGAGCGGTTGGTTCCTCTACTACGGTGACGAGGAGTGGCGGGAAATTACCCGTTGGCTGCATATTGCAGTTGGCCTGCTCAGTTGCGCCGTGGTCCCGTTCCATGTCTGGATGGGCAGACGTCGCTCGGCAAAGCAGCAAGCCCCTCAAGCGCTGCCTACGCAGGTAGGCAAGGAATCGTTGGCCACGAACTGTGCCCCTTAGCGGACCCAGTTCCGGCGTTTTCCCATCTATGACGAGCGCATCCTGTTGCAGCCGCGAGGCTGGCGGTATCACAGCTGTCGATTCCGATCACCGAACCGTGGGAGGTGCATTGTGCAAATGAGATTGACGCCGATGGACTCGATCCAGTCGATCGCTCGCTCGGCCGAGGCACTGACCAAGCCGGCTTCGGTACAAGGGCGAGGGTTTCAGGATGCCTTGGCAAGTGCGCTTCAAACCACCAGCGACCTGCAAAAGGAGTCGGGCAGGTTGAGCAAGGAGTTCTCGCTGGACAACCCCACGGTCAGTCTCGAGGAAACGATGATCGCCGGACAAAAGTCGAACATCGCTTTTCAGGCGACTTTGCAGGTGCGCAACCGGCTGGTTCAGGCCTACAGCGAAGTCATGAACATGCAGATCTGAGGCGATAACCAGGTCGATCAAGGGCCCCTCCGTGTCAAACCTGCCGTGGTGTAAGGCGACGGAACCCGTCGCCGACGCATACCGCTTACGCGTTGGCTCTGGACGGAAACGCGCAGACTTTGATCTGGATCTAACGCCCCCGGCCACACGCGGATAGACTTTGCCCATGATGTTGAACAAGACCTACCGGCGCTGGATCGCGAGCTTGCTCGCGGCGGTGCTGGTGTGTCTGCAGCTCTCTACGGCAGCCTACGCCTGCCCCGTCCCGACCGGCTCGGAGTCGATGCCGATGGTCAGCATGGCCGGCATGGCCGACTGCGACCAGATGTCCGGGATGGACACCGAACAGCCGCAGCTGTGCAAGGCGCATTGCGACCGCGACAAGCAGACGGTCAACAACGCGCCGGCGCCTGACCTTGCGCCCGCGGTTCTCCTCGATCAGCTCTTCACCCGCCTGGCCCTCTGGCTCCCGCCCGAGACCGCAGAGGCACTCCCTGCGGTCATTACCGCCCACACCGGCCCGCCAGACGGCACGCTGCCGGTGTATCTCACCCTCCAGGTCCTCCGCAATTAAGCCCTGACGTCCGCGCTGCCGCACGCGCGGCGGCGTGCCCACGTCTCGCGTCGCTTGCCGACTGCTTCCAGGCTTTTTGTGGAGCGCCATCATGGCCATCTTCTTTTGGGCGGGATCTTGGTCCCGCTCCGGCGGCACAGGAGCTACCTGCCGCCGCATCCGCAAGGCTGTCATCGCGGCAGGCTTACTTGCAGGCGCCGCCGTGCATGCGGCCCCCGTCACCTTCGAACAGGCCTTGTTGCTCGCTGAACAGCGCTCCGCCGCACTGACGGCGCGCCAGGCCGCGGCAGAAGGCGCGCAACAGGCGCGCACGGCCGCAGGGCGCCTGCCCGACCCCAAGCTGGCTGTCGGCATCGAGAACTTCCCGATCTCAGGTCGCGAGCGTTTCAGCTGGAACCGCGAGTCCATGACCATGCGACGTGTCGGCGTCATGCAGGACGTGCCCAACGCTGCCAAGCGGGCCGCCCAGCGCGACGCTGCCGACGCCAAGGCCGAGCGCGAGCACGCGATGCTGGAAGCCGAACGCCTGGCGGTACGCCGCGAGGCGGCGCTGGCCTGGCTCGCCCTGCACTTCGCCGAGCAAAAGCTGAACGTCTTCGCAACGCTCGAGCAAGAGAACCGCCTCTTGCAGGACACGTTGTCTGCCCGCGTCGCATCCGGAGCCGCCACGCCCGGCGATGCGCTGATGGTGCGCCAGGAGGCCTTGGAGCTGGCCGACCGAAGGGACGAACTGCAGGCCGGCGTCGAGCAGGCACGGGTCCAACTGCGGCGCTGGACCGGCGACCAGCCGGAACTGTCCGCTGAGGCTGAACCGCCCCCGCTGCGGCCGGACCTGGCGCGATTGCTGGGCGGGCTTGATCGGCATGCCGAACTGCTGGCCTTCAACCCGATGCTCGCAATGGCTCGCGCCGACCTCAGCGAGGCAGAAGCGATGCGCCAGGGTGATTGGGGCTGGGAGGTCGCCTACGGCAACCGCGCACGGTCCTTCGGTGACATGGTCTCGTTCCAGCTCACCTTCGAGCTGCCCGTCTCACGGGCCACGCGCCAGGAACCCGTTGTCGCTTCCCGCCGTAAGGACGTCGAGCGGCTTGAGGCCGAGCGGGAGGATGCGCTGCGCCGCATCCGCGCCGAGGTGGATACCCAGGTTGCGGAGTTGCAGCGACTGGAGCGTGTGCTGCAGCGCCAGCTAACCGCCACGCAACCGCTTGCCCGGGAGCGCGCCCAGGTGACCCTGGCCAGCTACCAGTCCGGCCGCGCCGACCTCGGTGCCGTGCTCACCGCCCGCAAGAGCGCTGCCGAAGCGCAGTTGCGCGGTCTCGATCTTCAAGCCCAGGTGCTGGCCCAGCAGGCCCGCCTGGCCTATCTCATTGCGGAGTGACCCCATGACCTCCAACAAGAAACTGTCCGCCGTCGCCATGCTGCTCGTCGCTGCGGGCGCAGGCCTGGGCTACGGCGTCGCCCATTGGCGTACGGCCTCGATGTCGGACCCATCCGCCACGGTGTCCGGAACCAAAGAGACGACCAAGAGTCCGGCCGGTGAGCGCAAGGCCCTGTATTGGTACGACCCCATGGTGCCGCAGCAGAAGTTCGACAAGCCAGGTAAGTCGCCGTTCATGGACATGCAGCTGGTGCCCAAGTACGCCGATGAGGCGCCCTCAGGTGGCGTTGCCGTCGACCCGCGCGTCGCCCAGACCCTGGGGGTACGCACCGCAACCGTGGAGAAGCAGCGGCTCGGCGCCTCGTTCCAGGTGCCGGCCGTCGTGCAGCTCAACGAACGCGACGTGGCCATCCTGCAGGCGCGCACCGCTGGCTTCGTCCAACGGGTGGCCCGCCTGGCACCGGGCGATGTCGTCGCTAACGGTGCCTTCATCGCCGAACTGCTGGTTCCCGAGTGGGCAGGCGCCCAGCAGGAATTCCTGGCGGTGCGCCAAACGGGCGATGCGGCCCTGACCGCCGCGGCCCGCCAGCGCTTGGTGCTGCTCGGCATGCCGACGTCCCTGATCCAGCAGGTGGAACACAGCGGACAGGTACAGGCGCTCTCCAACGTGCACGCCCCCACCGGCGGGCTGGTACAGGAGTTGATGGTGCGACCCGGCATGACAGTGTCCCAAGGCATGAGCCTCGCCCGCATCACCGGTTTATCGACCGTCTGGCTAGAAGCCGCCCTCCCCGAAACCCAGGCCAGCGTCGCCCGCGTCGGACAGCCCGTCGAGGTGTTGTTGGCGGCGTTTCCCGGCGAGACACTGCGCGGCAAGATCACAGCGATCCTGCCTGAGGCGAATGCTGAGACACGCACCCTGCGCGTCCGGGCCGAGCTCCCAAATCCGCAAGGCCGGCTGCGGGCGGGGATGTTTGCTCAGATGCGCCTGGGCGGGACGGCCGAAGAGGTGCTCGTCGTGCCTGCCGAGGCCGTGATCCGCACAGGCCAGCGTGCTGTCGTCTATGTGGCTGAGCAGCTTGGGCGCTTTACGCCGGTCCAGGTGCGTCTGGGTCGCGAGCTGGGTGACAAGCTGGAGGTGCTGGAGGGATTGCAGCCCGGCCAACAGGTTGTGGCGTCCGGCCAATTCCTGATCGACTCGGAAGCGAGCATGCAGGGTGTGCTGCAGCGCCAGGCCACTCCGGCAGCGCCTGCTGCCAGCGCGGCTGCCGTGCCGGCGGCCTCATCGACAGCTTCTGCCGTTTCGGCACTTCAGGCGGTCGGCAGGATCGTGGAGCTTTCGGGGCAGAGCGTCACGCTGGATCACAGCGCCGTGCCGGCCCTCAAATGGCCAGCCATGCAGATGGGCTTCCGGCTCGCGCGGCCGGAGCTGGCCAAGGGCGTGAAGGTGGGCGACACCGTCCGCTTCACCTTCCGGGAAAGCCAGGACGGCTATGAAGTCGTCGCCATGCAGCGCGAGACACCGGGAGGCGCACGATGATCGGCGCGCTGATCCGCTGGTCGGTCGGCAATCGCTTCCTGGTGCTGCTGTCCACGCTCTTCCTCGCCGTCGCCGGCGTGCTGTCGCTGCGCTCGACACCGATCGACGCCCTGCCCGACCTGTCCGACGTACAGGTCATCATCCGCACCAGCTACCCCGGCCAGGCGCCACAGATCGTCGAGAACCAGGTCACCTATCCACTGGCGACCACCATGCTGTCGGTGCCCGGCGCCAAGGCCGTGCGGGCGTTCTCCTTCTTCGGCGACTCCTTCGTCTATGTGCTGTTCGATGACGGCACGGACCTGTACTGGGCTCGTTCCCGCGTGCTGGAGTACCTCAGCCAGGTGCAGGGCCGGCTGCCAGCGACGGCCAAGCCCTCGCTCGGCCCCGACGCGACCGGCGTGGGCTGGGTCTTCCAGTACGCCCTCGTGGACCGCACAGGTCGCCATGACCTGTCACAGCTGCGGGCGCTGCAGGATTGGTTCCTCAAGTTCGAGCTGAAGGCCGTCGCCAACGTGGCCGAGGTGGCCACGTTGGGCGGCATGGTCAAGCAGTACCAGGTGGTGGTCGACCCGGCCAAGCTCATCGCCTACGGGATCACGCATAACCAGGTACGCGAGGCGCTGATGAACGGCAACCAGGAGGCTGGCGGCGCCGTGCTGGAGCTGGCCGAGGCCGAGTACATGGTGCGCGCCAGCGGCTTCCTGAAGTCGCTGGATGAATTCCGCAGCATCGTGCTGGCCAGCCGCAACGGCGTGCCGGTGTTGCTGAGCCAGGTCGCCACCGTGCAGGTCGGACCGGAGATGCGCCGTGGCATCACCGAACTGGACGGCGAAGGCGAGGCGGTCGGCGGCGTGGTGATCCTGCGCAACGGCAAGAACGCCCAGGCGACGATTGCCGCGATCAAGGACAAGCTCAAGCAGCTGCAGTCCAGCCTGCCTCAGGGTGTCGAGATCGTCACGACCTATGACCGCAGCTCCTTGATTCAGCGCGCCATCGACAACCTGTCGATGAAGCTGCTCGAAGAGTTTGCGGTGGTCGCCCTGGTCTGCGTGGTTTTCCTGTGGCACCTGCGCTCGGCGTTGGTGGCAATCATCTCGCTGCCGCTGGGCGTGATGGCGGCCTTCCTGGTGATGCAGCAGCAGGGGTTGAACGCCAACATCATGTCGCTCGGGGGTATCGCCATCGCCATCGGCGCCATGGTCGATGCCGCAGTCGTCATGATCGAGAACGCGCATAAGAAGCTGGAGGCTTGGCAGCACGCCCACCCCGGCGAGGAACTGAAGGGCGAAGCGCGCTGGGCAGTCATCACCGACGCCGCAGTCGAGGTCGGCCCGGCGCTGTTCTTCTCGCTGCTGATCATCACGCTGTCCTTCGTGCCGGTCTTTACGTTGCAGGCGCAGGAAGGACGGCTGTTCGGGCCACTGGCCTATACCAAAACCTATGCCATGGCAGCGGCCGCCGGCCTGTCCATCACCCTCATTCCCGTGCTGATGGGTTACTGGATCCGCGGGCGCATTCCCGACGAACAGCGCAACCCCATCACGCGCGCACTGATCGCGCTATACCGCCCCGCGCTGGACGCGGTCCTGCGCTGGCCCAAGGCCACGCTCGTCGTGGCCGTCGCGGTCTTCGCCACCACCGCCTGGCCCGTGATGCGCCTGGGTGGCGAGTTCCTGCCGCCGCTGGATGAGGGTGACCTGCTGTACATGCCTTCCGCACTGCCAGGTTTGTCCGCCCAGAAGGCCGCCGAGCTGCTGCAGATCACCGATCGCATGATCAAGACGGTGCCAGAGGTGCAACGGGTGTTTGGCAAGGCCGGCCGGGCGGAGACCGCTACCGACCCCGCGCCGCTGGAGATGTTCGAAACCACCGTGCAGCTCAAGCCACGCGATCAGTGGCGCCCTGGCATGACCCCGGAAAAACTCGTCGAGGAGCTTGATCGCACGGTGAAAGTGCCGGGCCTGACCAACATCTGGATCCCGCCGATCCGCAATCGCATCGACATGCTGGCCACCGGCATCAAGAGCCCCATCGGCGTGAAGGTGTCCGGCACCGATCTCTCCGCGATTGACCGGATCGCCGCCCAGGTCGAGGCGGCCGCCAAGAACGTGCCGGGCGTCAGCTCGGCGCTGGCCGAGCGGCTGACCGGCGGACGCTATGTCGACGTGCAGATCGACCGCGTGGCCGCCGCGCGCTACGGCATGAACGTGAGCGACATTCAGTCCGTGATCTCAGGGGCGATAGGCGGCGAGAACGTCGGCGAGACGGTAGAAGGCCTGGCGCGCTTCCCCATCAACCTGCGCTATCCGCGCGAGCTGCGCGATACGCCGGAGAAGCTGCGCAATCTGCCGGTGCTCACGCCCGCTGGCCAGCAGGTGACGCTCGGCACTCTGGCAGCCGTGACCCTCGTTGACGGACCACCCATGCTCAAGAGCGAGAACGCCCGCCCATCGGGCTGGGTCTACATCGACGTGCGAGGACGGGACATCGCCTCGGTGGTTGGCGATTTGCGGCGGGAGGTCGCCCAACAGGTGCGGCTCGAGCCAGGCATGAGCCTGGCCTACTCTGGCCAGTTCGAATACATGGAGCGGGCCAACGAACGGCTCAAGGTGGTGGTGCCTGCCACGCTCTTGATCATCTTCGTGCTGCTGTACCTGACGTTCCGGCGCGCCGAGGAGGCTGCCCTCATCATGGCCACGTTGCCGCTGGCGCTGACCGGAGGAATCTGGTTCCTCTACCTGTTGGGCTACAACCTGTCCGTGGCCACCGGCGTTGGCTTCATCGCGCTGGCGGGCGTATCGGCCGAGTTCGGCGTCGTCATGCTGCTGTATCTCAAGCACGCCCTGGAAGACCGGATGCGCGCCGGTATGCCCATCACACGCGAGGTCGTGCTCGACGCCATCCGTGAGGGTGCAGTGCTGCGCGTGCGTCCGAAGGCGATGACGGTGGCCGTGATCCTCGCCGGCCTGCTGCCCATCGTCTGGGGATCTGGCACGGGCTCCGAGGTCATGAGCCGCATTGCTGCGCCGATGCTGGGCGGGATGGTGACGGCACCGCTGCTGTCGCTTTTCGTGGTCCCAGCCGCGTTTGCCTTGATGCGCGTGCGACGCGTCAAGAACTATCCCCATCATCACGAGCCGACAGGCCAAGTCACTTGAGCTGCGCTTATCGGTATGACTTGGCCGCAGCAGGCTTGACGATGAAACTTTCGCTGCCATGGCATCCGTCAAGTTTCCATTTGCGGTTGGAATCCCGGCGGCGGGCGTCCAGGCGAGGCAGAAAAAACGCGGCCCCGGCAAGAGCCGGGGCCATAAAGCTTCGACGCTGTCATCACGCCGACGCTCCTGCTCAGGGAGGTAAAGCAGGGAGACCAGCACCGCCAGTCTCGAGAGCAACTTTAGCAGCCAACGCCCCTTTGTTTGCGCGGCGGGTATACCGACTCTCAGTGCTTGTGCACCGAGCGCAGATGGCTTGCACTCTGATCCGCCGGCGTTTTCTCTTGCGAAGCTTCGGCGAGACCGGAAAGGATGCCGCACTGGTCCGTGCGCCTGGCGTCCCCACAACGCTGGCGAAGTTCCTTGAGCTGCTGTTCCAGCGCTCGCAGCTCCTTGATGCGCTTGGACACGTGTCCGATGTGCTCGTCGAGCAGCGAGTTGACGTCCCCGCAGTCCTCACCAGGTGCGTCCCTGAAGCGCAGCAGAACACGAACCTCGTCCAGCGACATGTCGAGGCCTCGGCAGTAGCGAATGAACTGAAGCCGCTCCAGGTGCGGCGCCTCGTACACACGAAAGTTGCCCTGCGTACGGCCAGGCGCAGGCAGCAACCCCTCCCGCTCGTAGAAGCGGATGGTCTCGATGGGCGTTGTTGACGCAGCGGACAAGTCACCAATCTTCATGGGTCCCCCGGGGCTTACAGGACAGAAGTGTAGGGACTTGACTCTGTAGCAGCTACAGGTTGTCAAATACCCTCAATAGCTGAAGAACGATCAAGCATGAGCACCCACAAGCACGACCACAGTGACCACGCGGAGCACCATCATGAGGACGGCCATGCTCATGGGTCCGGGCACGGGCACGGGCATGGCGATGCACATGAGCACGGGCGTGAGCCGTCGTGCTGTGGCACTGCATCCGTCGCAGCGGCGAAGGCCCAGACATCCACTGCGTCTGGCGGCCTGCTGCTGCGCATTCCCTCCATGGACTGCCCGACCGAGGAAGGACAGATACGCCGCGCGTTGGAGGGTTTCCCCGAAGTACGAGGATTGCGGTTCGATCTGCCGGCACGCGCGCTGGACATCGACGCCCCGCCGGCAGCCTGGGAGCCCGTCATTGCCGCCATCAATGGCATCGGCTTCAAGACGGAGACGCTGTCGGCGCCGCCTCCTGCGGAGGACACTGCAAAGGCTCAGCGCACCGAGTTGACGCGCCTGGTTGCGGCGCTGCTGGTTGCCATTGCTGCGGAGCTGGTTGACTTCTTCGCGCCGGACATGCTGGCCTGGAAGGTCGTCGGTATGGCTGTTGCAGCCGGGGCAATTTGGCTTTCTGGTCTTGCCGTGTTCCGCAAAGGCCTTTCTGCCATCGTGCGGCGTGACCTCAACATCAACGCCCTGATGTCGGTGGCGGTCGCAGGCGCGTTCGTCATTGGGCAATGGCCTGAAGCGGCGATGGTGATGGCGCTGTATTCCCTGGCGGAGCTCATCGAGGCACGCTCGGTTGAGCGTGCGCGCAACGCCATCACTGGCCTTCTCGCGCTGTCACCGCCACAGGTGGAGGTGCGCCAAGCCGACGGCACATGGACCAGCGCGGACGTCAAGACGGTGGCAGTTGGGGCGACGGCGCGCGTGAAGCCTGGCGAACGCTTCGCCCTTGATGGTCGCGTGACCGCGGGCCAGGGCGCTGTGGATCAGTCCCCCGTTACCGGCGAGAGCATTCCCATCGACAAGGCACCGGGCGATGACGTCTTCGCAGGGACCATCAACCAGAGCGGTGCCCTCGAGTTCGAAGTGACCAAGCCCGCCAGCGACACAGTGCTGGCCCGCATCATCCATGCCGTCGAAGCTGCCCAGGGGCAGCGGGCGCCTACCCAGCGCTTCGTCGACAAGTTCGCTGCCATCTACACCCCGGCCGTCTTCGTGCTGGCGCTGGCGGTCGCCGTCGGAACGCCCTTCATCATGGGCTGGCCGTGGCTGACGGCGGTCTACAAGGCGCTGGTGCTGCTCGTCATCGCCTGCCCTTGCGCACTCGTCATCTCGACGCCGGTTACCGTCGTCAGCGGCTTGGCTGCCGCGGCGCGACGCGGCATCCTCATCAAGGGTGGCGTTTACCTCGAAGAGGCTCGCAAGCTCAAGGTAGTCGCGCTCGACAAGACCGGTACGCTGACCGAGGGAAAGCCGCGCCTCGTCGCACAGGCGGCGCTGTCGCAGAGCCTTCCTGAAGCCGAGGTGTTGCGCATTGCCAAGAGCCTGGCCTCGCGCTCTGACCACCCGGTGTCCAAGGCTGTGTCCAACGGCTTGGACGGGGAAGAGCTGGCCGTCGAAGACTTCGGCGCCGACATGGGCCGAGGCGTTCACGGCACCATCCACGGACGTAAGTACATCCTCGGCAATCACCGCTGGGTGCATGAGCGTGGCCTGTGCTTCCCTGAGTTGGAGGCCAAGCTCGAAGAGCATGAAGCGCAAGGGCGCACGCTGTCTTTGCTGGCAGACCAGGAACGCGTCCTGGGTCTGTTCGCGGTCGCCGACACCGTCAAAGAAACCAGCAGGCAGGCGGTCGCCGACCTGAAGGCCCTCGGCGTGCGTTCCATCATGCTGACCGGCGACAACCCGTCGACCGCCAAGGCAATCGCCGGCCAGGTCGGCATCGACGACGTTCAGGCCAACCTGCTCCCCGAGGACAAGCTCAAGGTGATTTCCGAGCTGGGTCAAACCCAGCAGACGGGCATGGTCGGCGATGGCGTCAACGATTCGCCGAGCCTGGCTGCGGCGTCGGTGGGCTTCTCCATGGGCGGTGCTGGCACCGATACCGCGAAGGAAGCGGCCGACGTGCTCATCATGAACGACGACCTGCGCAAAGTGCCCGAGACCATCCGGCTTTCGAAACGGACGCACGCCATCCTCTGGCAAAACATCGTCCTCGCGCTTGGCATCAAGGCCGTGTTCTTCGTCCTCGCAGTCTTCGGCAGCGCCACCATGTGGATGGCCGTCTTCGCCGACATGGGCGCGAGCCTGCTGGTTGTCTTCAACGGTCTGCGCCTGTTGAAAAGCACTCGCTAAATCCATCGGCCACATCGGCTCGCATCGTGCGGGCCATCTTTTTGCTCGAGAACCGAAATGAGTCTCACTAAGACAGTCCATCGCAGCGCCAGGGGGCTGGCCATCCTGGTCACGTTCCTCTTCTCAAGCGTGTCGCAGGCGTCGGAAGCCGACGTGAAGCGCGTTTGGCAAATCCTCGACTACTTGGCTGTCGACTACGCCGGCGCCGTCAAGGATGGCAAGGTCGTCTCTCAGTCCGAGTACGACGAGATGAAGGAGTTCGCACTGACGGCGCGAACCAAAATCGCGACGCTCGAAACCAAGAGCGAGCAGCCCGCGTTGATTGCACAGGCTACGGAGCTTGAAGCAGCCATCGGCGCTCGAGCTGACGCAAGCAAGGTTGGCGCGCTGTCCAAGGCGTTGGCCAAGTACCTTGTCGCCGTCTATCCCGTCCCGCTGGCGCCCTCGAGAATTCCGGACGTTGGGCTCGGGGCGAAGATCTACGCCCAGAACTGCGCCAGCTGCCACGGCGCGACTGGCAACGGCGACGGCCCCGTGGGGAAGTCACTGAACCCTAAGCCCATCGCGTTCACTGACAAAGAGCGTGCAAGTCAACGCAGCCTCTTTGCGCTCTACCAAGCTGTGTCGCAAGGTCTCGCCGGCACGGCGATGCCCGCGTTCGGTCAGCTGTCTGAAGAAGACCGATGGGCTGTGGCGACTTACCTGGGCACCTTTGCGCACGACAGCAGCGAAATCGAGCAAGGCAAGAAGGTGTGGAGCGAAGGAGAAAGGGCGAAGGCCGCTGTCCCCAATGTCGACCGCTTCGTCGGCCTCACGCAGAACGACTTGGCTGAGACGCTGAGCGGAAAGGAAGCGAGCGTGGTCATGGCGTACCTGCATGCAAATCCGGATGCGCTCAACCAGGCTCCTGCTGGTGACCTGACGCTCGCGCGAAAGCAGCTGCAGCTCAGCTTGGCGGCCTACAAGGCCGGTGACATCAAGAAGGCTCAAGACCTTGCTCTATCTTCCTACTTGGACGGTGTTGAGCCCTATGAGCATGCATTGGCTGCAAAGGATGGCTCGCTGAAAAGCCAGATTGAAGTGGCGATGAGCCGCTACCGGTCACAGCTTTCAGACAAGGCTCCGATTGACCGAGTAGCCGCATCTGCTTCTGATGTGGAGCGTCTCTTCACCCAGGGGGACCAGGTGCTCTCTGACTCGAAGGCAGACTCGACGGCTGCCTTCTTGGGGAGCCTCACCATCCTGCTACGAGAAGGTCTTGAAGCTCTGCTGGTCGTGGTGGGCATGATTGCGTTCCTGCGAAAGGCGGAACGCCCGGACGTGCTCGGCTACGTTCACGCCGGCTGGCTGACGGCCCTCGCCGCAGGTGCGGCAACGTGGGGGGCCGCGACGTACCTCGTCACCATCAGCGGCGCCAACCGTGAGGTGACAGAAGGGCTGTCGAGTCTGTTCGCCGCCGCGGTGTTGGTCAGTGTGGGCATCTGGATGCACCAGAAGAGCGTTGCTGGTCAGTGGCAGGTCTATCTGCGCGAACGCATGTCTGCAGCCTTGAACCGGAAGTCAGCGTTTTTCATGTTCGGTCTGGCCTTCGTTGCGGTGTATCGCGAGGTCTTCGAGACCATCCTGTTCTACGCGGCGCTCTGGGGCCAGGGCAATGACCGCGCGATCTTGGTTGGCCTGGCGGCCGGCGTCCTGTGCCTGGCAGCAATCACCGTCTTGCTGCTGCGCTTCAGCGCAAAGCTACCCATCGGCAAGTTCTTCTCCGCCAGCTCCTGGCTCGTCGCCGTGCTCGCCGTTGTCCTGACCGGCAAGGGTGTAGCCGCACTGCAGGAAGCCGGTTGGATTGCCCCTAGCGCCCTGCCATCGCCGCGCGTTGAGCTGCTAGGCGTATACCCTTCCACCATCGGGCTCGCCGCCCAAGCGGTCGTTCTGGCGTTCGTGTCGGGGTTCTTCCTGTGGAATGGACGTGCGCAATCCAAGCCGGAGCAGCACGCATGACGCCTGGAGGACCGCCTCGCCTTGGCGCAGTCCGGATCGCAGTCTGCCTAGCGACGGCACGGCCGGAGCGCTAAAGGCTCGCGGTAGCATCACCAGTTATCCGGCGGTCGGATTGGGGGGCAATGGCATCGAGAAGCAGCATCCCGCCAGCAACGCGACGTTGCGCCTGAGACCGTATTTTGACGCCGGCATCACTCCGGAGCAGGCGGCTTCCACCACGCTCCCGGCACACACGCCCAGTGCCGGGCTGCGCAACGCATACGCTGGGGTGGGATTCATCACCGCTCTCACGCCGCGTTGGATCCTCTTCGGCAACGCGGGGACATCGAGATTGATCGGTGATGCGGCCGCCAGTCCGCTGACCCTGAACCGCAGTTCCTACTCGGCTGGCCTGGGCCTGGCGTATCGCTGCTGCCGTTGGTAGGCGCCGCAAATCCTGATGGAGGGTGTGACTGGTCGGCGGTCCGCGCGCGGGGCACGTCGTAGCACGCCACACTGACGCCATGCATCTGATCCACAAAGTACGCGCATGGGCACGAAGCATCAAGCGCGACGCGTTGACTCTCTGGTTCGCACGTCGCCATCCCGATGCGCCATTGATCTCAAAACTGCTCGCCGCGTTCGTCGTGGCCTACGCGCTGAGTCCGATCGACCTCATCCCGGACTTCATCCCGGTGCTCGGCTACGTCGACGATGTGCTGCTGCTGCCTGGCTTGATATGGCTGGCTATCCGTCTGCTGCCCGCGTCTGTGTTGGACGCGGCACGCCTTGAAGCCGAGACCTGGATCACCGGCCGGCGCGACAAGCCGCGCAGCGTGGTCGGAGCGGCCGTGATCATCTCGATATGGTTGATCGTTGCTGTTGCGATTTCACTGTGGGCAGCTCGACATTTCCAGTTCGGCGTTTGAGTCGAGTGGTAGATTCGAGATCGAAGCTTGGCTGCGGCCAGTTTCCCTGCTTTTCCTCCCTGAGCAGGCGCGTTAACGTTATGACAGCGAAGATGCGTTGAGCCCCGGCCAGCCCGGGGCTTTTGTTTTTCTGCTGCAGCCGCAACGCTTTTCTCGAGCTTGGCGCTGTTGACCCTGGATTCACGCCCCCAACAACTTGAGCGCGTGCAAGCCTTCATAGCCGACATAGAGCCCGACGAGCAATATCAAGGCGCTTGAGAAGTACGGCGCCTTGCGTGCGAACGCTCCGAAGCCGCTCCAGCGCTTGGATACGTGCTTGACGCTCAACGCGGCGAGCGCGCCCGACGTCACCATCGTCAACGCCAGGCCGATGCTGAAGCACAAGACCAACGCTGCGCCCAGCGTGAACTTCTTCAGCTGCAGGCACAGCAGCAACACGGTGATGGATGCGGGACAAGGGATCAGCCCACCGGTCAGGCCGAAGATGATGATCTGGCCTGTGGTGACATTGCGGTTGGCAAAGCGGCGCTTGATATCGTTCGCATGAGCGCGCTCGTGTGCGTCTTGAAACTCCAAGTCGCCTGCTTCAAGCTCGTCATGGGTGTGCTGGTGTTCTTCAAACGTCAGTGAATAGTCGTGGTGCTCTCCACCGAGGCCCAGACTGACTTGGGCTTTGAACGCGTGCGGCTCGGGAATCTCGTCAAGGGACTCTAGGAATCCGTCCTTGCGAACGAACTTGAAGAGCTGCCGGCCGCCATCCTCACGAATCGTCGTGACCTCCGCTTCCGCAGCGTCCCAGCTACTTCAACCAGCTGCACGCCGAAGGCATGACGCTGCTCGACAGCGTGACGCTGGGGGCCAGACGGCGATTGCGACCGGTGCTCATGACCGCGTCCATCACGGCCTTCGGCCTGATCCCCCTGCTGTTCGCGACCGGGCCAGGCTCGGAGATCCAGCGTCCTCTGGCCATCGTCGTCATCGGCGGGCTCATCACCGCCACGGCGCTGACCTTGGTGCTGCTGCCGCTGCTTTACCTGCGCTTCGGCCAGCCGCGGGCGGCTGCACTTGCAACGCCGGAGGTGGCCCATGGCTGATTTCCCATCAAACCTGGTCTGTCTGCACCTGCTGTGCCCGGCGCTGACCGAAGAGCGGGTGCTCGACGCTCTGCTGGCCGTCGGCGAGGCAGGCGTTTTCACCAGCTCGCCAGCCTCGGGCCACGGCTACGGGCATGGCGCTCTGAGCACCCAGGATCAGGTCAGTGGCCGCAGCGATGCAGCCGTGGTTCAGGTGCTGGTCGCGCACGACCAACTGGACGCCCTGTTGACCCGGTTGCAACCCGAGCTGGTCCGTACCGGCGCGCGCTATTGGGCCACGCCCGTCGTTCGACAAGGAGAATTCAAATGAAGCGGCTGGCAGCGAGATTCATCGCATGCGCCTGGCTCTGCGTGACGCTGTCCGCGCGTGCTGAAGACGTGCCGACCCCCGGCTTCCTGCCCTCCACCGCACAGGCGAGTGCCTGGATCGAGGCCGATCCGGCCGTAGCGCGCGCCCGTCTCGCCGCGGAGGCCGCCAACCACGGTGGTGCGGCCATTGCGGCTGGCCCGCATGAGTGGACTGCCCGCGTTCAGGGCCAGCGGCGCAGCTACCAGGACAGCGGCGCACGCTCCAACGAATGGACGGCGGCGCTCGAGCGCGCCATCCGCGTCAACGGCAAAGCCGGATTGGACCGCCAGCTAAGGGACCTGGAGGTGGAGTTGGGCCGAGCCCGCCTCGGCGAGGCGCGCCACGAGGCGGCCCGGACGCTGGCCGATGCCTGGACGGGCGTCATCGTTGCCAAACGCCAGCACGCACTGCTGCGCGACCAGCTTGCCATCGCCATGAGCAATCTCGACGTGGTGACCAAGCGCCAGCGGGCCGGTGATGCGTCGGCGCTGGACTCCAATGTCGCGCAGGGCGACATCGGCAGCATTGCGCGTGATGTCAGCCAGGCCGCCACCGAAGTCGTCAAGGCTGAAGCCACGCTGCGCGTGCGCTTTGCGGCCGTGGTGCCGGACGGCATCGTGCTGCCACCTCCCCAGACGCCGGTCTGGCCCGAGGCCCAGTGGCGCGAGCGCGTGCTGGAGGAAGCCGACCCCATCAAGACTGCGGAGACGGAGTGGCGGCGCGCCGGCGTGACGGCCGCGCGGGCGCGGGCCGACCGCATCGCTGACCCCACGGTGGGCGTCTTCGCGGCCAACGAGGCGATGCGCAACGAACGGGTCGTGGGCCTGTCGATCAGCATCCCTTTCGGTGGCAGCTACCGCAGCGCGCGGGCGTTGCAGGCCGGCAAAGAGACCGACGCACTGCAGGCGGCGCTGGACCAAACGCGCCGCGAGATCGAGCTCGAAGCGGCACAGACCTACGCCGAGGCCACCGGCAGCCTGGAGCGCTGGCGCATCGCAAGCGAGACAGCCCGTCTCAGCGCTGAGAGCGCACGCTTGATGCAGCGCGCCTACGGCCTGGGCGCGGCGGACCTGCAGGCCTTGCTGCTGGCACGCCGCCAAGCTACCGATGCGGCACGCGCTGCCGTGCAGGCCCAGGGCGAGGCGGTGCGCTGGGAGATGCGTCTGCTGATTGACGCCCACCTGATCTGGGACCTGGCCCAAGACTGATCCACGTAATCAAGAAGGTCACTCATGCTCCGACTCTTTGCCCGGCCGCTGCTTGCGGTGGGCTTGTTCCTCACCTCGCTGGCCGCCTGGGCCCATGGCATCTCGGAAGCCGACAAGCAGCGCATGCTGGATGGCGGATACCTGCAGTACGTCAGCCTGGGAGCCAGCCACATGCTGACCGGCTATGACCACCTGCTCTTCCTGTTCGGCGTGGTGTTCTTCCTCACGCGGTTTGTGGATGTCGCCAAGTTCGTCACCGCCTTCACGCTCGGCCACTGCATCACGCTGATCTTGGCGACCTTCCTGAAGATCACGTGGAACTTTTGGCTGGTCGATGCGCTGATCGCCATCAGCGTGATCTACAAGGGTTTCGACAACAACGGCGGTTTCCAGAAGCACTTCGGCCGCGCCTCGCCCAACCTGCTGGCCGTCGTCTTCGGCTTCGGCCTGCTGCACGGCTTCGGCTTGTCGACGCGGCTGCAGCAACTGCCGCTGGGAGACGACCAGGTAGGCATGCTGATGCGCATCCTCAGCTTCAACGTCGGCGTAGAGCTGGGCCAGATCGCGGCCCTCGTCGTCATGGTCGGCCTGCTGTCGGTCTGGCGTCGGCGCGAGTCGTTTGCACGCTTCAGCGTGCTGGCTAACAACGCGCTGATGGCGGTGGGTAGCCTGCTGCTGCTGATGCAGCTGCACGGCTACCACCACGACATTGATGCAGAGAACCTGCGTTTCCCCGTCAAGGCGCATCGGCACGCCCACGAGGACCTGGAAGTCGAGAACAGCACCAAGACCGGGCGCGACAGCCTCTAAACAATATTCCCCTCCCCCCACCAAGGACTCACCATGAAGCAATTCGTCAGCACCTTTGCGGCCCTGGCCGCCCTGTCCCTCTCGGCGCCAGCCTTTGCCGGCGGCGAGGGCGACTGCCATTTCCACGGTTCCACCCCGGCCAAGGCCGAGACCGTGTCTGGCTGCGCCGTCAAACGCCAGCAGCAGCTCATCGCCAGCGGCAAGCTCGACAAGTCTTGGCAGGCCGTGAAACCCGCCGCACCCGAGCAAGTCGACGGCCAGAAGGGCAAGGAATGGAAGTTCACTTTCAAGGACGCTGCTGCGACGGACAAATCCAAGGAGACCCTCTACATGTTCTTCACCCCGCAGGGCAATTTCATCGCTGCCAACTTCACCGGTAACTGATGCGCCCACCTCGGTGGGCACATCGCCTGCCGAGGTCATTCAATATCAGCGGAGAAGCACCATGCTCGACGTCCTCGCCAACCGCACCTATCGGCATCTCTTCTTCGCTCAGGTCATCGCTCTGGTCGGCACAGGCCTGGCCACGGTCGCCCTGGGCCTGCTGGCCTACGACCTGGCAGGGGCAGACGCCGGGGCGGTCCTTGGCACGGCGCTGGCCATCAAGATGCTGGCCTACATCGGCGTTGCGCCGGTGGCCTCCGCCTTCGCCGAACAACTGCCCCGCCGCACTCTGCTCGTCACTCTGGACTTGGTGCGCGCAGCGGTCGCCCTGCTGCTGCCTTTCGTCACTGAGATCTGGCAGGTCTATGTGCTGATCTTCGTGCTGCAGTCCGCCTCGGCCGCATTCACGCCCACCTTCCAGGCCACCATCCCCGACGTGCTTCCCAAGGAGGCGGACTACACCAAAGCATTGTCGCTGTCCCGCTTGGCCTACGACCTGGAGAGCCTGGGCAGTCCGGCGCTTGCCGCAGTGCTGCTGACGGTCGTCAGCTTCCACAGCCTCTTCCTCGGCACCGTCGTGGGTTTCATCGCGTCGGCGTTGTTCGTCGTGTCGGCCGTGCTGCCCAAGGCCAAAAAGCCGTCGCGCCGCAGCGTCTACGAGCGTACGACGCGCGGCAGCCGCATCTATCTGGCCACGCCGCGGCTGCGCGGGCTGCTGGCGTTGAACCTGGCCATCGCGTCGGCGAGCGCCATGGTCATCGTCAACACCGTCGTGCTCGTGCAAAGCCAGCTGCAGCTCAGCCAGCGCTTCACGGCCGGCGCGCTGGCAGCTTTTGGCGCAGGGTCCATGCTGGTGGCCCTGGGGCTGCCCAAGCTGCTGGAGCGGCTGCCGGATCGAAGGGTCATGC
The DNA here is from genome assembly GCF_002205845.1 of Roseateles puraquae. GTDB lineage: Bacteria > Pseudomonadota > Gammaproteobacteria > Burkholderiales > Burkholderiaceae_C > Pelomonas > Pelomonas puraquae. The sequence goes on from NZ_NISI01000001.1 coordinate 49,187, forward strand.
TGTTCGGTGCCGGGTTGCTGGCAACCGGTCTCTTCCTCGGGCCACTGGCGGTCGGGCGATTCGAGATGCTGGTGGCGCTGTGGCTGTTGCTCGGCATCGGCTATTCGCTGGCACAGACACCGTCGGGCCGGCTGCTGCGGCGCTCCGCCAACGAAGAAGACCGACCTGCCCTCTTCGCCGCGCAGTTCGCCTTGTCGCATGCCTGCTGGCTCATCACTTACCCAATGGCCGGCTGGATGGGCGCGCGGGTAGGGCTCAATGCCAGCTTCCTCGCCCTCGGCACGCTGGCCGCGCTGACGACGATCATGGGCATGTGGCTGTGGCCCAGCGACGACCCGGCCGAAGTGCCACACACCCACCCTGACATGCCGGCAGAACATGCCCATCTCCACGCCCCGGCGGTCGATGACCAGGGGCGGCATAGCCACGCCTACGTCATCGATGACGAGCACCAGCGCTGGCCGAGAGACTGACCATGAGTGTCAAGACACGCTGCTAAGACTCCGTACGTCGTGGCAACCGCGTGGCGGTTCGCGTCGACGGTCGGCGCGGCTTGGACGCAATTCCTGATTCGGTTGTCTGAATCTGGTTGCGACCCGGATCGCACGGGCTGCCGTTGGACTGGCAGGGCCGTAGTGACGCAGGACGCTGCTCTTGGGGCCGGCGAACAGCGGTTTCTGGAGATCAACGGCTCGCCAATGATCCGCGCCACGTGCTACTGCTGGCCGGCCGGCGAAGTTGGCGGCGCGAAGCGACGCGCGATCCAGTCGAAGCTGAGTATCCGTCCGGCCAACTCACCTTGAACGGCCCGTGGCCGGCAGCCAGGATGGTGCCCACCAAACAAGTTAGGTGGACACCATGCCAGACGCCAAGCCGGCTAGCCGCCGACGTCACGATGCAGAGCTGAAGCGGCAAGTCATCGCCGCATGCGCGGCGCCAGGCGCGTCCGTGGCCCAAGTGGCGATGAGCTACGGCCTCAACGCCAATCTCGTTCACAAGTGGCGCCGCCTGGTTGCTGACGACGCAGAGGCTCGCAGCGCACCCGCCTTCGTCCCCGTGTCGGTGGTCGCGGAGGTCCCGCCATCTGATCCGCCGCAGTCCATCGAACTGGAGCTGCAGCGCGGGGCGGTCCACGTCCGCGTGCGCTGGCCGATGAGTGGTGCGACGGCCTGCGCCGCTTGGCTGCGCGAGATGCTGCGTTGATTAGGGTCGACGCGCTGTGGCTGGCAGTCGAGCCACTGGACATGCGCGCCGGCACCGAGGCCGCGCTACGGCGCGTGGTCGCAGTCTTCGGCGCTGCCAGGCCGCATCATGCCTACCTGTTCGCCAACCGCCGAGCCAACCGGATGAAGGTGCTTGTGCATGACGGCATCGGCGTGTGGCTGGCGGCCCGACGCCTCAACGCGGGCCGCTTCGTCTGGCCTCGCGATGTGACAGGCACGCTGAGCGTGAGCCGCACCCAGTTCGACGCCCTGGTGCTGGGCCTGCCGTGGCAGCACGTCGGCGAGACCGGCGTCATCACGCTGCTGTAGCCGCGCGTCCATTGCGGCATCTGCCGATGGGCGGCGCGGCTAACGGCGGGCAGCATCACCACTCGTGATTGCCGACGACCTCGACACGCTCGATGCCAACCAACTGCGCGATGCCCTTCGGGCTGCACGCGCCGAGGCTGCGTTCAAGCAGGCCATCATCGACAAGCTCACGCACGAGAACGCCATCCTCAAGCGACTGAAGTTCGCGGCGCAGAGCGAGCGGTTCAGCGCCGAGCAGAAGAGCCTGCTGGATGAGACGCTGGACAGCGACCTGGCGGCTGTTGCCGCCGAGATTGAGGCGCTGCAGCCAGGCCGCGCCGCTGGTGAGCGGCAACAGCCTCGGCGAGAGAAGCTGCCGGCGCACCTGCCGCGCCGCGATGTGCGCCATGAACCCGAGAGCACGACCTGCGGCTGCGGCCAGGCCATGCAACGCATCGGCGAGGACGTGGCCGAGAAGCTGGACTACCAGCCCGGCGTCTTCACTGTCGAGCGCCACATCCGCGGCAAGTGGGTGTGTAAGTGCTGCGAGCGGATCGTGCAGGCGCCGGTCGCCCCGCACATCATCGACAAGGGTCTGCCTACGACGGGCCTGCTGGCCCAGGTGCTCGTGGCCAAGTACCTGGACCATCTGCCGCTGTACCGGCAGGAAGCCATCTTCGAGCGTGCCGGCCACGCCATCTCGCGCTCCACGCTGGCGCAGTGGGTCGGCGAGTGCGGCGTGCAACTGCAGCCGCTCGTTGACGCGCTGACCGCCGAGCTGCTGCGCCAGCCGGTGTTGCACGCTGACGAGACGCCGGTTGCGATGCTCAAGCCCGCCGGTCAGCGCGACGGCAAGACCCATCGGGCCTACCTCTGGAGCTACTGCAGCACGCAGTTCAGCCCGCTGCAAGCCGTCGTCTTCGACTTTGCCGACATCCGGCGAACCGTATTCACAACTCAAGTCAAAGAGGAGATCCCATGCTTGCTCAGTTCACCAAGATCATCAATGCATTCAGAGGGTTGCTCGAGAGCGCTGACCAGCACCGGGTAGGAGCATGCTTCATGCTCGCTACCGGCCTACTGATCGTTGCCGCGATCTACCTTATCCGTCATTGAGGGAGCTCGCCTACATGGGAAAGCGGCCCAGCGGCAAGTGCGCGGCGAGTTCCGCTGCTACCTTGGACATCCACTCGTCCCAATGGAGACCGCGATGACCAACTCCTCTGCCGGCCCAGCGCCCGCGCCTGGTGACCATCAGAAATCCCCCGTCCAGTTGCCGACCGAGCCGGACAAGCCGGTCGACGCGCCCATCACGCCGCAGCCGGAAGACAGCCCTGGACACGCCAATGCCAAGGCTCAGCCCGATCGGGTCGCGCAAAGCATTGAGGACGCCCATGCCGACGGGAGCGATCGGTCGAGCGAGACCGAATCGCCCCGAGGCTCAGGACCTTGAGTACACCGATCTCAGGCTTTCATCCGCCGCGGAGCACCATGTAGACGGTCGTGCCGCTGATCGCGGCGCCCAGAAGCGCGCCCACAACGGCTCCGATGATCACAGGTAGCCACCAGTTTTGCTTGAGGCGGTCCGCCTCGAGATTGACAGCAGACACAGCTGAGTTGGTTTCAGTCGTCAAGTTGGTCAGTGCCGTCTTGGCCTTGCCTTCCGCCTTGGTCAACTGCTGCCCGATGCGATCAGCTGCATCATCAACAGTGGTGTTGAACTTGCCTGCCACGACTTTTTCGATGTCGGCAGCCATCTGCTGTTGATTGGCGACCAACGTCTTCACGGTGCCAGCGACGAGCGCTGCGGCCGTGTTAACGCGCTGCACGGCGTCGCCTGCTGCTCCTTGCAGCGTCTGAGCGTGTTCGATGACGTCGGCAACGATGGGGACCAGCTCTTCGAGCGTCTCTGGTCGCTTCTTATCGGGATTGGATGACATGTGAGGTAGGTGATGAGGGCCTGCGGATGCTTGCAAATCTCCGCCCTGCGGTTGAAATGAGGTCAGAGGGATGGACCATGATCAAGCGTTTGCTGCTTCGGCTCGACTCCGTGTGCCAGCTCGCCAGACACCTCTCGGCGCTGCAGTTCCTGTCGCACAGCAGATGAAAACGCGCCGCGCGCGGCCTGACTTCGCGTGAACTCTTCCTCCCTGGCGCGCAGCCGGGCACGAAGCACACGAGAAGTCGCCTTCAGGTCTGTGATGTTCTCAAGCGGCAGGTATGACAAACCGCCATTGCTGCCGACGCCCACGAGTAGCCCAGAAGTTTCGTAACCGTCGAGGCAGCCGAAAAGCTTGATCAAGCGGAGGTACAGGTCCAGCTCTGCCTTATTCGGTGGGTCTTTGTGCGCATCCTCGGCAACCTGCTCGGCAAAGGCCTCAAGTGAGATCCCTCCGTGCTCCTCGAGCTCCAGGTAGGGCCGCACGTTCATTTGAAACGTCGAGTTGTCAAACTCGTCAATGATGTGCTGCCCGGTCTCGACAAACCAGTGAGCTCGCAAAGACGCTTTGCGAAGATCAACGTCTCGGCGCGTGGCGCCTCGGTACGTCGCCAGCTTGACGCGCTCCTTCTTCAGGTTGGCGCCAACGCGCTTGAACTCGATCAGCCGCCAAGCTCCAGGGAACTGCAGCATGACGTCACCCAGGACCTTGTCCAGTGGCGTCTGCTGCAGCAGATTCACGCATGAATCGATCTGCCTCGGGTTCTTGCCCATCACGAGCCCAAGCCCGTAGATGAAGTTCCCGATGATGACGTTCTCGTAAGGCGAAAGCATTCGTTCCTCCCCTGCCCTCTGGCTACGGGCCTCCTTGTTGATCCGGGGCTACCGCGGTCACGGCCGTACCGTGCCATCGCCGCACGACGCGCTGGAAGAACAGGCTGTTGGGCAGTTGCAGCGTTGTGCCGTTCTGCTGATCGCCGCTTTCGAGAAGCGTGGTGTAGACCGGATTGATTTCGACCACGCGTCCCTTCATCCCCGGCTTGTCACCCGCTTCTAGCAGTTCGACCGTGTCGCCAATCCGAAAGGACTTGGTGATGTAGATGAGCAGCGTGCAGAACAAGTTCGACAGCACGCTCCATGCTGCGAAGAACGCGACCGCGCCGACGGTTGCAAACCCCGTGAACGCCGTCCAGAGCACTGCGCCCGAGACACCCATGCGCTCCAACGCCCAGAGCAGCGCGCCGAGGTAGACCAGGGCGCCGACCACGCGAAGAAACAACGATGCCATGTTGACCGGCAGGCCGTACTTGGTCGTGACTCGGTCGATCAGCTTGTGGGCCAGCCGCATCAGCAGCCAGGCGCCCAAGACGATCATCACAACCTCCACCGCAGGAATGAGGATGTCGAGCCAGTCCGCTGCCCAGACGGGCAACTGGTCGTGTAGCGCTTGGATGAGCTTTCTCATGGAGGGAATGTCGTCGTCAGAAGTTTGAACGGATGTTCGCAGGCAGGAGTTTTACCTGCGCCGCCGCTTCGCGCCGGCAGTGTCGAGCTTGCGCTCAACAAGCTGTCTGCGAACCCTCCGCCGCCCCGCCCGGAAGCGCCATCGCCTCGTCCAGTTCGGCCTTCGCCATGCGCGCCCAGCGTCCCCCTCCACGAAGGACATCCAGTTCGTTAGAGCACGCCCTGGCAAAGAACATCGATTCGGCCAGACCATGAGCCTGTAGGACCTGCTTCAACCTCACCATGCGATGACGAAGATCGAAGTCCTGGAACTCTGCACCCCGTACGCCGCCGCCAGCGACTTGCGCCACGACGCGTCGCAGGTTGTGCTGGACTGACTCCGAGATGGCCGGCACCGCGCGCGGCGCGGAAAGCTTGGCATGGCGGATGAACGGATTGCGCCCCACGACGAGCCCCCACGGGCGCTGGCTGCCCACGAGGTCCACGGTCATCGCCTCGAGCTTGGTCAGCCCGAAATCCCTGGCCACCTGAAGCCGAAGTGCGAGCCCAGGACTGGACTGCTCAATCTCCTCCAGCGCGCGGGCTGCATCGACGTCACGGCTGTCCACGGGAAGAACGAAGGTGCACAGCAACCGGTGGGCGGCCTCATCGCCCGCTTGTGCCGCTTGGTACAGCCAGTGCATGCCTTGCTCGACATCGCGCAGCGAGCCTGATGCCCGCAGGATGGTTGCACCCAGCCGCCGCTGGGCAATCACTGCGCCGCTGGCCGCCGCCTTCTCCAGGCAGAACCGCGCCATAGGCGGGTTGGCAACCGATCCGTTGTGGTTCGAGTGAATCTCGTACAGCCGGCTCCATGCCTCGCCGTGGCCACCGTCAGCGGCGCGCATCAGGAGCGCTGAGGCCTTTCGGAAGTTTTGGCTCGTCACCAGCGATTCCCACGCCAGGGCACCGACATCCTGGCCGCTCAAGGCCAGTCCCAACATCAACGCCGCGCCGGTGTTGCCTCGTGCAACGCAGTCGTCGAGAAGGGCCTCAATCGCCCGACGATCAACAGCGGTATCCACGGGCTGCACCTTGCTGGCATAGCTGAGGGCTTCGAACACCTTGTCCGCCAAGCCAGCCTCAGGTGATCCATCCAACTCCAAGCTCACCGCCAGCGCCCGGAACAGGATCTGCGGCTCTTGACGCATCAACGCCCTGTCCATCGCAAACGTCAGCAAAGCGGCCCAGCCGATGCCCGGCACAGCCTTGAGGGAGCGAAGCCGCGCCACGACGCGTTCTTCGGACAAATCGTCCGGGGTATAGGCGGTCAGCACCTTCCTGGCAGCTGTCTCACCACCCGCCGCAGCGCTTCGGAACCAGCGCATCGCCTCTTCGGGATCGACGGCCGTCAATGAAAGCCAGATTGCCAGCTTCATCTGCGCGGCCGCTCTGCCGGCCTGCGCTGCTCGCTGCAGCGTGGCGACTCGCCCATGCGCAGCGATCTCGTAGAGGTCCAGCGACTCGACGATGAGCTGCAGCGTGTCGTCGGCTCGGGCGCGCTCAGCCTGCTGCAAGTACTCGAGCCCGAGCGTCACGTGGCGCGGGAATCCGCTCGTGCCTTGCAGGTATTTGCGGCCGGCCTCCAGGCAGGCCGCGATGTCTCCTCGTCGCGCCCTCGATATCAGTTGAGCATCGGGTCTTCTCATCCGCGCCTTCTTTGCAGTGGCCCTTGCCAAGCCGCCTGCGTCCGTAACGGCGTCGTGGACGCCAGTGCCAACGGGCAAGCGTAAGAAGGCGGCCATGACCGCTGCCCGTCCGGCGGATTACGGTTTTGTCAGGTTGGCGCGCCGATTCACGGGTTTGTCCAGCTATGACAAGGGTGTGAATCGAAATCGCTCATTTCGCGCAAGTGCCCCCTGTCGATTCGAAGGCACAGCAACCCTGCCTTTGCGGCACCGCGCACCAGCACGCGCCCACCCAAACGGTCGAGATCATGGATTTCCCTAGGCAGCTTCCCTAGCCTGCGTAGCGCTGGGGGCGATCCAGATCCCCCGGTACCTACTGAATAGGAGAAGTACATGAAGAAGCCAGTCCTCTTGGCCTTGGCATGCAGCGCGATGGCGAGCACCGCTTTCGCGCAAACCTCGTCGGTCACGCTGTTCGGTGTCGCCGATGCGGCCGTCCGCCAGGTGAAGAACGGCAGCGCAGGCACGGTCAAGGGCGTCACTTCGGGCGCCAACACGACCAGCCGCCTGGGCGTTCGTGGCGTTGAACAACTTGGCGGCGGCCTGTCTGCCGGCTTCCATCTGGAATCGGGTGTCGAGCTCGACACCGGCGCGGCCAACGCCAGCAAGTTCTGGAACCGCCGCTCCACCGTCAGCCTGATGGGCGAGTTTGGTGAGATCCGCCTCGGCCGCGATACCACCCCGACGTACAACAACGCGCTCAACGACGAGTTCGGCATCGTCGGCGTGGGTTCGCGCGGTGTTTTCGTCTACGGCTCCAGCGCAGTGCTGGGCAGCGGTGCGACCACCGCCCAACGAACCGACAACGGCGTCAGCTACTTCCTGCCCAAGAACCTGGGCGGCTGGTTTGGTCAGGTGCATGTCGCCGCCGGCGAAGGCGTCGTGGGCAACAAGTACACAGGCGGCCGTCTCGGCTTCGAGAACAACACGTTCCTGGTCGGCGGTGCCATTGGCCAGACCGACGTTGGCAGCACCCAGCCGAAGTTCAAGAACTACAACCTGCTCTTCAACTACAAGTCGCCCTGGGGCACGTTGCACACCCTCGTCGACGTGAAGAAGTGGGGCCCGCGCAAGGCTCAGGAACTGTCGATTGGCGCCACCGTCCCGGTGACCCAAGCAGGTTCGTTCCGGGTCGGCTACACCACCGTCAATCGCTCCGGTGGCCCGGTCGGCTCTGGCTATGCCGACGCCGACGACAGCACCCGCGTGGCGCTGGGCTACGTGCACGAGATGTCCAAGCGGACGGCGCTCTACGGCACCTACGCCAACATCAGCAACAAGGGTGCGGCGCGCAGCTCGGTTCTGTACACGACGCCGACCGGCATGCGCGGTGGCGAGAGCTCGTCCGGCTTGGAAGTCGGCATGCGCCACAGCTTCTGATCACCAAGGCAACTGCGAGGGGATGCGCTTCGGCGCTCCCCTTTTTCTCCGGTGGAGGTGTCCATGTCTAACGCACTCCGTCCCACGCCCAGCACAGGCACGCCTTCGGCGGCGCCGGATGACGACTGGAAGGCCACGGCTCTGGTCTTCAGGGGTCAGCGTCAGGCGCTGATCGCCAGCAACATCGCCAACGCGGATACGCCGCACTACCAGGCACGCGACATCAGCTTCTCGGCGGCGCTTGAAGAAGCCAGTCGACCCAAACCTGCGGCGCCGATGGCAACCTCATCGCCCGGCCACATCGCGCCCGACCTGGTGGCGCCCCGCAGCACCCTGCAGTTCGCGGAGCACGCCCTGCCGTCCCAGACCAACCTCGACGGCAACACGGTGGACATGGACAGGGAACGAGCGTCCTTCCTGCAGAACTCCATCCTCCACCAACTCGCCGTGGCCTCGCTGGATGACGAGCTGAAGGAGTTCAAGATGGCGGTCTCCGATCCGCGCCGCTGACCCCGGCGTCCGGGCTAGCCCCCAGGCGCGAGCGCGCCGGCGTCCACGAGAATCGTCTGCCAGCGATGCTCTCCATCCATGCCGCAGAACTCAGGCAAAACCCGTACACCGCGAACGAACCAACTGGTCGCCAAGGGCGGCGTTATCCAGCCGTCGGCACAAGTCATCCTGCTGAATCCCGATCAGTGGGAAGAGTTCATCCTGGCCGCCACGCGCCAGCGGCTGCTGCCCAGTGGTTCACCCTACGCGAACGTCAAGCGCCTCGGCGGCGCAGGCGACGGGGGCCGCGACATCGAAGCCCGGTATGGCCAGGCCCTCGTGCGCGACGGTTGGGATCTGTACCAGGGCAAGCACTACGCCTCCGGACTGAAGCCCAGCGAGGCCTTCCCCGAGATGGCCAAGTTCTTCAAGCAACTGGCCTTGAAGACCTACCCCCGCCCGAAGCACTACTACTTCTGCTGCCCGCACGCGGTCGGCAACCTGCTGCACAACATGATGGCCGCCGGTGCGGCTACCTTCAAGGCCAACTTCCTGGCCGCCTGGAAGGGCGAAAACACGGGCATGCAAGGCATGGCCGCCGAGCTGACCCAAGACGTCCAGGCCGCGATCGACGACTTCGATTTCGACGATTTCATCGAATGTCCGGTGCATGACCTGCTGGCCTGGCACGCGCTCGACCGGACGGCCCACCACGAGATGTTCGGCATCGTGCCGAAGCGCGGCGATGATGCGCCGATGCCCGCCCAACCGGCCAAGCACGAGACCGTCTACGTCGACCAGCTGCTTCGCGTGTATTCCGAAGACAAGACGTCTCCTGTCACCCTCGCCGATCTGGCCGGCAGCGAGTACGAAGAGCACTTCGATTCGCATCGCCAGCTCTTCTACTGTGCTGAGGGCCTGCAGCGGTTCAGCCGCGACATCTACCCCACTGAGCATGAGTTCGAGCGGCTGCTCGACATGGTTCATGCAGGCGTCCGGCCGACGGTGGCCCAGATCCGGCACAAAACGGGCATGGCGCGCGTCGACGCGGCCGTGGAGAAGGCATCCACCCTGCAGGTTTCGGAAAGCTGCCTGTCACCCCAGCTCCGGCCGGGTGACCTGCCCGGCACCTGCCATCACCTCGCCAATGGCGGTAGGCTCAAGTGGGTCAAATGACGAAACCCAAGCCCATCGCCGCCTTCAATTCGCCGTTCGAGCTGGGCGTGCGGATGGTGTATCTGCTGAATTCCCTGCAGCCGGCCGGTGCCGACCTCCAGAAGCTCGTCCTGCTCGACTACGCCGTCGTCTACTCGGACGATCTGGGGGGGCCTCCCAGCCTTCACACGCCGGTGCCGTACCGTGGCAGCGAATACCTCAGCCGCCGCGATCTCATTGCCCAAGGCCTGTACCTCATGAGCACCCGCGGCCTGGTCGCCGTTTCCATGGACGAATGCGGTATCACCTACTTCGCTGGCGACAGCGCACGGAGCATGGTTGGCGCGCTGACGTCGCCCTACCTGCGTGAGCTGGAAAACCGGTGCCGGTGGGCAGCCGCCACCTTCGCAGCGCTCAGCTCGCGCGACTTGACCGATAGATTCGCTCAGGAAGGGCGGCTGTGGGGCGCCGAGTTCGAAGGCGCCAACGCGCGGGGGCATCAATGGCAATAACGCTGAAGCGCCTGTCCGTCCACGGCCCTGGCTTGCTGCCGGCCGTGGTCGCGTTCGACGACCGTCGCACCCTCATCCGCGGCCCCAGCGACACCGGCAAGTCGCACATCTGGGACTGCATGTGGTTCCTGCTCGGCGGCACGGCGCAACCTGAGCAATTCCCAAAGTCGGCGGGCTATGACTCCCTCGAGCTCGCCTTTCTCCATGGCGAGCACGAGTACCTGGTGCGCAAAGCCGTGTCGGGCGGAGGCGCACGCGTCTTCGTGCGAATGGATGACCTGTGGGTCGAGGACGGCGCGCCGAACCCGCTCGAAGAGGTTGCACAGGAACTCGGCGATCTGCTCGTCAAGCTGTCCGGTGCTGAGGGGAAAAAAGTGCTCCATGCACGCAGCAAGAAGGGCGCCGTCACCGGCGACGACCTGCGGCATTGGGCGTTGCTGGCGCAGCCCAGCATGATTGCCAAGGATCCGACCAAAGGCAAGGGCCATGGGTCGGACAAGCGCGTCTCTTCCTATGCGCTGTTCCTGAGCGGCCTCGACGACTCCGCGGTCGAGCTGTACAAAAGTAGCGCGGTGAAGGACCAGGCCAAAGGCAAGCTGGCGGTAGCCCAAGCTGAGCTGGCGCGCGTGCAGAAGCTGATTCCGGCCGATACGGACCGTGCAGCTGCCGTCAAGGCTCTCGCCCGAGTCGACGAGCGACTGGACATGTTCTCCTCGCAACTTCAGGCGCGATCCTCCGTGCTCAAAGATGTCCGCCAGCAGATCGCTGCGGAAGGAGCGGCTCTTGCCGAGGCGTCAACTGAACTCGCCGGCGCCACATCGATGCGCGAGCGATTCGCGTTGCTCGACCTGAAATATTCCAGCGATCTTGCCCGGCTGGGAGCGACGGACGAGGGCATTGCCTTCTTCCAGGCCTTGCCCGAGACGCCCTGCCCGCTCTGCGGCACGCCGGTGGAACAGCACGCCGATCCCGACAGCCTGAAGCCCCGTGCGCCTTCGAAATATCGCCGCGCCATTGCCGCCGAGGCGGAGAAGATTCGCGACCTGCGCCGTGGATTGCAGCCGTCCCTTGCCCACCAGCAGGCACGCCTGGCGACGGCTGCCGCGGATGTGAGCCGTCTGACGGTGTCGTTGAAGACTCTTGAGGAGCAGGAAGCTCTCCTCCTGCGAACCGCCGGCGAGGAGTTCGATACCGACCCTCGCGAACTGGCTGCGTCCCATACCCGCTTTTCGTCCCTGATCGATGCCTTCGACGAGGCTAGCCGATTGCAGGGTGACATCGCGCGCCTCGAGCAGGAAACGAAGCAGAAGAGGACCGCGCTCGTGCGCAACATCGGGCAACACGGCGCCGAGGTCGGTGAGGTTGCTCGCCAGATGCTCAACGATTGGGGCTTCACCGGCATCAAGTCGGTCTACGTTGACGCTGCGGCGTGCGATCTGATGATCGATGGGCGCCGTCGCCTGAGCTATGGCGCCGGCAAGCGGGGCATCTTCCTGTCTGCGATGTTCATCGCGCTGATGCAGCACGCATTGAAGGAAGGTCACCCCCACTTGGGCACCGTAGTGCTGGATTCGCCGCTGAAGGCTTATGCACAGAAGCAGTCGACGGACACTGACCGCGACGTCGCGATTGCGACGGTGAACGACCGCTTCTATAGCTGGTTGTCGCGTTTCGAGGGCCCTGGCCAAGTGATCGTCCTGGAAAACGAGGAAGTGGATGCCGCCATGGCCGCCGCCTTGAATGCCATCGAGTTCACCGACGATTACGCGCAAGGGCGCCAGGGGTTCTACCCTCCCCGGCCCACGATCGCGGCAGCCCCGCCCCCTCCTGCGCCGCTCGACGATCTCGCTTAGCTTCTGGCAGCCCGCCGTGCATGCGGAAGTGGCTACCTCGAACTGCCCCGACGCTCCTTCATTCGGCGCAGGCTACGGTCGTCAGATCAGACCATCATCTCGATCATCAGGAGCGCCAGGAACCCGACGAAGAACATGGACGTCAGAACGGGTGTTTCGTCGACCTCATGAGCCTCCGTCAACAACTCCTCCGTGACTAGATAGAGCAGCGCAGCCACACCAAAAGACAGCACGCCGTCCAGCACGATAGGACTGGCGCTGGCCAGGAAGTAAGCCCCAATGCCTGCGCCGGCCATGAGCAGCACAGCAAAGGTGATGGTCGTGGCCAACACCAACCGACGCGCGTTTAGCCCTCGAACTGCAGCTGCGGTTGCCACGCCGAGGAATAGCACCTCGAGCGTCATCGCGATCGTGATCAGCAAGCCCTGCCGCTCCCCGGCAGCAAAGCTCACGCCAATCAACAGCCCATCCAGGGCGATATCGAGCGCTGAGGCCAGCAACAGGCTCGTGGGTAGCGCGGAAGGCGCGGTCTTCTCCTCGCGCTCCTCGAGCCGGCGCGCCAGCGCCTTGAGGAGGAGCATGGCAATCACACCCAGCGCGAAGCCACCCAGAGTCACCCACGGCAACCGACGGTGAACGACGTCGGGAAGAAGCTCAGTTGCCAACGCTGCGAAAAGCACGCCGGCGGCAACGTGCTGAACGGCGCTCTGCACCTTCGGGCCTGGCGTGCGCACTGCCGCCACGACACCGCCCACGATCACTGCCGCCGCAGGCACTGCGGCAAACATCATCACGCCGGCAAGCGATATCGGCTGGGCGCTCATGCGGACTGCTTTCGGTTCCAGGTCAGCGGCACCAGCAACCACATCAGGCCGATGAGCGTTCCGATGACGGCCGCTGCGACGTTGCCAACGGTGTGCCCCAGCACCTCAGACAGCACGAACTGCGTCGCCAGGACCAACGCGATCGCTAAAAGTGCTGCGCCGACCAGCATCTGCCTGCTCGCCCTCGCCTTGAAATCCGCCCGCCTTCGCAAGGGCCGCATCAGCCGGTGCTGGACAGCCGGCGCCGTGAACAGCACCAGGGCCGCCACCGAGAGCATGAACGTGGCCAGGAAGACGTTCTTCTCAGCCTGGACGATGCTCTTGAATCCCGGTGCGAACGGAACGGCGATCAGGAAGGCGGACAGCAGCTGGGCGGTGGGTAGCAGTACCCGCAGCTCTCCCAACATGTCTGTCAGGTCGCCGTCGTCATCGTCCATGGCCTGAACCGTCGGTGTCGGACGATTCTGTTGATCCTCGGGTCTCATGGCAGCCTCAGCCCTTCGCCTCGGCGGGCTTCCCAGCGTCAGCCGCCTTCGCGCTCTTGTCGAAGGGCTTGTAGGCCAGCAACCGCAATGCGTTGAACACCACGAGCAGCGTCGACCCCTCGTGGAAGATCACGGCGGTTCCGATGCTCAGGCCGAGGATGGTCGAAGGAATCAGCACCGCAACGACGCCCAGGCTCACCCACAGGTTCTGCTTGATCACGCGACTCGTGCTGCGAGACAGGCCTACCGCGAATGGAAGCTGCGCCAGGTCGTCTGCCATCAGCGCAACGTCGGCCGTTTCCAGCGCAACGTCGGAGCCGGCTGCACCCATGGCGATGCCCACGGTCGCGTTGGCCATGGCCGGTGCATCGTTGACGCCGTCTCCCACCATCGCGACCTTCCCGTGCTCGGTCCGGAGCTTCTTGATCTCCTCAACCTTCTGCTCTGGCATCAGGTCGCCCCGAGCCTCGGTCAGACCGACCGTCTGGGCTACTGCTTCGGCCACCTTCTGGTTGTCACCAGAGATCATGATCATGCGCTCGATGCCCAGCTTGCGCAGCTCGGCCATGACCTCTCCCGCCACGGGCCGCGGCGTGTCCATCACTCCGATCACGCCCAGGAACTGGCTGCCCTTGCGAACGATCATGGTGGTCCGCCCGTCGGCCACGAGCTTCTTGTTCGCCTCGTCGACATCCGTGGGTACGTTGGAGTCGGGCAGCTCGGTGAACAACACCGGCTTACCGATGTGCACGGTCTCGCCGCTGAGCTGCGCCTGCACACCCCGTCCCGTGATGCTCTTGACCTCAGACGCCTGCAGCAAGTTGGCCTTGTCTCCCAGACGCTCCTTGGCACCCGTCACGATGGCGGCCGCGAGCGGGTGGTCGCTGTGCTCTTCCACCGCAAGCGCCACTGCCAGCAATTCCTCCTCAGGCACCCCCTGCGCAGGCACGACGTCGGTCAGCTTCGGCTTGCCCTCGGTCAGGGTGCCGGTCTTGTCGAAGGCGATGGACGTCAGCGTGCCCAGGTTCTCCAGCGGGCCGCCACCCTTGACCAGCACACCGCCGCGTGCCGCGCGCGCCACGCCGCTCAAAACGGCGCTGGGCACGGAGATCGCCAAAGCGCAGGGGCTTGCAGCCACCAGCACGGCCATTGCCCGATAGAACGTCTGCGAGAACGGCTCGTCGATGACGAAGCCTGCGCAGAGCAACAGGCCAACCAGCAACAGCACTGATGGCACAAAGATCCGCTCGAACTTCTCGGTGAACTGCTGAGTCGGTGACCGCTGTGCCTCCGCCTCTGTCACCATCTTGATGACGCGCGCCATCGTCGATTGGTCGGACTTGCGCGCCACCATCACGTCCATTGCGCCAGCGCCATTGATCGTGCCGGCGAAGACTCGGTTCTCCGCGGCGACTCGCTCGAAGTTGCCGATGGCCGTCTTGCCGTCTTCCACAGGTCGCTTGTCGACCGGCACGCTTTCACCGGTGACCGGCGCCTGGTTGACGCTCGAAGTTCCCACCACGACCACGCCGTCCGCGGGGAGGCGCTCGTTAGGCTTCACGACGACGACATCACCCACCTGCAGCTTGTCCAGAGCTACCACTTCGGTTCCGGAGTCGCGTCGGACTGTGGCCGTTTCCGGCGCGAGCTTGGCCAACGCCTCGATCGCGCGCCGCGCCCGTCCCATGGCGTAATGCTCCAACGAGTGACCCATGCTGAACAGGAACAGCAGCAGAGCGCCTTCAGCCCACGAACCCAGGGCGGCGGCGCCGGCCGCGGCGACAAGCATGAGGGTGTCGATCTCGAATCGCTTGGCGCGCAGGTTCTCGATCGCTTCCTTGACCGTGTAATACCCGCCGAAGAAATACGCGAGTACGTAGCACGCCGTCGGTAGCCAATCGGGTCCCGTGCCTGCGCGGCCGATCAGCCAGCCGGCCAAGAGGGCCATGCCCGACAAACTGGCAAAGATCAGCTCTGTCTTTTCACCGAACAGCCCGCCGTGTTCATGGCTGTGCTCGCCGCCCTCCCCCTCCTTGTCGTGGGAATGGCCGGCATGCCCTTTCTCATCGTGCTTGTGCGCAACCTTGCCCTTTTCCTCGCCGGCATGGTCATGGCTGGCCTTCGGGTCGTGGTCATGGTCGCTGTGGTCGTGTCCCGCGTGCTCATCGTTGGCAGCCTTGTCCGCAGATTCGCCCGGTTCTGGCGCGGCAGCGACGGGTTGGCTGGTCGTTTTGCGAACCGGGGCTTTCGATGCGCCTTTGTCGCCGTCGATCGTGATGTCAAGCGAAGTCAGACGCTGGTTCAGTTTGGCCTCGTCGATGCGCGTCCGATCAAACTCAATGCGCACCACGCCGCCGGGCGAAACGTCCGCCTCGATGACACCCTCCAAAGCCCGGAGCTGTTCAGCGAGCCGCTGGGCAAATCGCGCGTGCATGGGCAGGTTGACCCGTCCCAGAATATGCGCGAACCGATCCGTGAGTTCGAGCCCTTCAGACTCGACCAGCTCGCGAACGCGGCCTAGCGAGATCACGTTGGGGTCGTAGTGCACGCATAACTGGGGCTTGCCCTCGGCAACGCCAGTGACGTGGGCGGCATCGATGCCAGGTCGACCGGCCAGCTTGTCCTGCAGGCGCTTCACGCAGGGATCGTCGGTGCCGTGGATGTCCGGCAGCACCAACGGGAGATCCAGCCGCAGCTTCTGGTTCTTGCTCATGAACGGCGTCGCTTTCTTGGAAGGCGGCGGCCAGCAGTTGGGGTGAGGTTGTGCTGGCTGCCTGCTGATCGGACTCGCTTTGGCCAGCGGCCATGGAGTCCATCGGTATCGCCGGCTGAACGTTTCCGGCGGCCTACCCGTCGCTTGCGCGCCGGGCTCAGATCAAGTCAGCGATGCCCATTTGGGCCGGTCAATGGTGGGTACCAGCAACCTGGAGTGCGCTCCCCGAACGGTCGTGACCGGCTGAGCGATCTGGTCGACCCTGGGAAGAGTCTGAGCGTCCGACATCACAGTGCCGCCACTCATGTGGCAAGCAATGCAGTCGGCGTCATCGGCGCCGCCCTGCTGGCTCTTGTCGGCCGAGGCGTCGGAGGTCTTGGCAAACTTGCCTGCGTGCTTGTGCGCGTGGTGTCCAAAATGGCTCACCTCCGTGCCCTGCTCGTGCTGACAGTATCCAGCGGCCGCCCCCCAGACGAACTGGAAAGGCAGCACTGCGAGCAAGAAGGTCAGGAGAGCTTTGCGCACCGAATGATCCTAGCAGTGGCCTGTGTAGGAGGTCACCGCTTTTGGCGTGCCCGACGGCGCTTGTCACGACGCTCCTCGCGCCGCTGTTCCTTCTTGGCGCGGTCCTGGCGAAGGAAGTAGATCAGCAGCAGCAAGGAAATGACGATGACCGCAACGGAGGTGCCGAAGATGTAGGTCGCCAACCCCGGATGCCGCTCACGCAAGTGCTCAAACAAGTTCAACATGGCGGCCTCCTTTCCAAGGTGTGTTTAAGGTCATGACGGCCTCCCCGACGCGGCAGGGGCCGCCACCGCCTTCGCGTCAGACGCACCAGGGTCCTCCAGCGTGAAGCGGATGTACGTACCTTGATCCGTTGACTCCGCGATGGCGGTCCCACCGTGCATGCGTGCAATGGCTGCGACGATGGACAGTCCCAAACCGTGGTTTCGGTCGGCATTTGTTCGTGACGGATCGACGCGGTAGAACCGGTCGAACAGACGCGGCAGATGCTCGGCCGGGATGACCGGCCCCTGGTTGTGCACCCCGATCGAAACGTGCCGAGGATCGACTCGCGCAATGCGCACCTCGATCAGGGAGCCACGGGTGGCATAGCGCGACGCATTGCTCAGCAGGTTGGACATCGCCCGCCGAACCAGGCCGGCGTCTACCGCTGCGCGTGCATCTCCACGCACCTCCACGCGCAGTTCGGCCTCTTCCAGGACGAACTCGTGAAAGTCCGCGACTTCCGCTGCGAGGTCGGCAATGCTCATTGGAAAGGATCGGCGCGCAGGTGTTCCGCGTTCAGCGCTCGATAGAAAGAGCATGTCCGCCACGATGGTCGCGATCCGTCGCAGCTCCTCAAGGTTGGAGGAGAGCGTGTCATGCAGTTCAGCCGCAGATCGAGGCCGCCTGAGGGCCACTTCGCAGCTGCCGATCAGGATTGAAAGCGGATTGTTCAGTTCGTGCGCGACGTCGGCATTGAATGCCCCCATCTGCTGGTACGCGACTTGTAGTCGGTCCAACAGCGCATTGAACTGCAGGAGCAGCGACTGGACTTCCTCAGGCTGGCCCGCCGCATCCAGCCGCTGATCAAGGCGGCTCGCATCGAGCTCGGAGGTCCGACGCGCCAACGCATTCAGTGGCGCCAGCCCTCTCTTCACCAGTACGAAGCCTGTCGCCGAGACCGCAAAAGTCCCCAGGATGGAGGCGGTCAGCAGCGTCCACCACAGGCGGCTCAGCAGTGATTCATCCTTACTGACGTCGTAGATGAGTTCCGCCTGCCCTGCCCCGCCCAGCTCCGTCGGTAGCTGAACCGGGAAGCTCAGCCGCTTGCTCATCGAATCAGGGCGCTTGGGATCGTCCTTCTCGAAGACAGCGGCACGGTTCTCCTGCCGAACCACCAGTGACAGATCGTCATGACCGGCCAGGAAATCACTCATCAGGTGCTTGATGCCCGGGATGTCATGGACTTCCTGCCCCTCCTTGAGAAGTCGCTGGACCGCGATCCGCTTCTTGACCAGGGTGTCGTCCTGGCGAGCGGACAGCGTGAGCGAGATCACCAGGTAGACCGCGCCGCAGACCAGGCTCAGGCCGACCATGGTTTGCAGGGCAAACTGGCGCGACAACCGCGCTCGAAGGCTCGGTGCTTGGATGCTCGACACATTCATGGCCGTTCCTCCAGCACGTACCCCACGCCGCGCACGGTGTGGAGCAGCGGTTTCTCGAAGGGCTGGTCCAACTTCGCCCGCAAGCGACGGATTGCCACCTCGACGACGTTGGTCTCGCTGTCGAAGTTCATGTCCCAGACCTGGGCCGCAATTTCCGTACGCGAGAGCACATGGGTCTTGCGCCGCAGCAGCAAGATCAGCAGGCTGAACTCCTTGGGTGTGAGCTCCAGGCGCTGACCTGCCCGGGTCGCCTTGCGGCGCACCGTGTCGACCTCGAGATCGGCCACCTTCATGACCAGCGTTTCCGTGTCATTCCGGTGCACGCTTCCCCGACGCAGGAGCACCTGGACGCGCGCGACCAGCTCCGAGAAGGCAAATGGCTTGATCAGGTAGTCGTCCGCCCCACTCTGCAGGCCGCGCACCCGATCCTCGATCTGGCCGCGCGCGGTCAGCATGAGGACCGGAACCGACCGCGTATGACGCAAAGCCGAGAGGACCGCCAGCCCATCGATGCCCGGAAGCATCCAATCCAGGATGACAAGGTCGTACTCGTTCACGGACGCCATGTGGAGTCCGTCGACGCCGGTGTGAGCTACCTCGACTTGGTAGCCCTCCTCGGTCAGTCCTTTGCGCAGGTAAGCGGCCGCCTTGACTTCGTCTTCGACGACCAGGATTTTCATGAGGCCCTGCGGCCTTGCGGCCGCCCTCCATGCCAGAGGCTCAGGTCCGCGAAACACCGGCCTTGCGGCCGGTGCGCCGCGCAATGCGGCAGTGCGTTCATGCAAGCACCTCCTGATCC
Organism: Roseateles puraquae; assembly: GCF_002205845.1. Classification (GTDB taxonomy): domain Bacteria; phylum Pseudomonadota; class Gammaproteobacteria; order Burkholderiales; family Burkholderiaceae_C; genus Pelomonas; species Pelomonas puraquae. Next base: position 68,209 of record NZ_NISI01000001.1, read on the forward strand.
GGCTTGGCGCGCGGCGCAGGCGCGTCTTCCTCGTCATCCTTGCGGTGGGCGATGCGATACAGCACCGGCAGCACCAACAAGGTCAGTGCCGTCGAAGACAAGATGCCGCCGATCACGACCGTGGCCAACGGACGCTGCACCTCGGCGCCCGTGCCGGTAGCGATCGCCATGGGCACGAAGCCCAGCGATGCGACCAGCGCGGTCATCAAGACCGGTCGCAACCGGGTGATGGCGCCTTCGAAGATGGCCTCGTCCAGGCTACGACCCGACTCCCGCAGGTTGCGGATGAAGGAGATCATCACCAGGCCGTTCAGCACCGCCACGCCGGATAGCGCGATGAAGCCGACTGCCGCGGAGATGGACATCGGAATGTCCCGCAACCACAGAGCCACGATGCCGCCCGTCAGCGCGAACGGGATGCCGGTGAACACCAGCAAGCCGTCCTTGGCATTGCCGAACATCACGAACAGCAGCGTGAAGACCAGCAGCAGGGACACCGGCACGACGATCTTCAGGCGATTCGTCGCCGACTGCAGGTTCTCGAACTGGCCGCCCCAGGTCATCCAGTAGCCCGTGGGCAGCTTGACCTGTTGCTGGATGGCCTGCTCGGCCTCAGCGACGAAGGTGCCGATGTCGCGGCCGCGCACGTTGGCGCTGACCACCACGCGGCGCTTGCCGTTCTCGCGGCTCACCTGGTTGGGACCAGGTGACAGCGACAGATCGGCCACCTCGCTCAGCGGGATGAACTTCCGGGCGCTGCTGGTGCCGCTCGCAGGCAGAGGCACCGGCAGGCGCTTGATGGCCTCCAGGTCCGAGCGCACGTTCTCGGGCACGCGAACGATGATGTCGAAGCGACGGTCACCCTCGAACATCGTGCCGCCTTCCTTGCCGCCGACGGCGGTGGCCAGCGTGTCCTGCACGTCCTGGACGTTCAGGCCATAGCGCGCCGTCTTCTCCCGGTCGATCTGCACGCTCAGCATCGGCAGGCCAGTGGTCTGCTCGATGTTGACCTCGGTCGCGCCGGAAATGCCCTTCAGCACCGCAGCGATACGGCCAGCGGCGTTGTTCATGACGTCCATGTCGTCACCGAACACCTTGACGGCCACGTCGGAGCGCACGCCGGAGATCAGCTCGTTGAACCGCAGCTGGATGGGCTGCGAGAACTCGTAGTTCTGGCCCGGCATCTTCTCTACCTCGGCCTTGACCAGAGCGGCCAGTTCGTCACGCGTCTTGCGCGGCTCCGGCCATTCGGACACGGGCTTCAGCATCACGTAGGCATCCGAGATGTTGGGCGGCATGGGGTCGGACGCGATTTCCGCGGTACCGGTACGGGCGAACACACGCTCGATTTCCGGGAACTTGGTCTTCAGCGTCGATTCCAGTTGCTGCTGCATCGCAACCGACTGCGACAGGCTGGTGCCCGGGATCCGCAAAGTCTGAATGGAGAAGTCGCCTTCATTCAAGCTCGGCACGAACTCGCTGCCCATGCGGGTTGCAAGCAGGCCGGACAGGAACACCGTGACCAGCGCGAAGGTGATGACCAGCGGCTTGGCGTTCATGACACGCTTCAGCGCCGGCTCATAGGCGCGGCGCGCCCAGCCCATCAGGAAGTTTTCCTTCTCGGCGACCTTCTCGCCGATGAACAGCGCGACGGCTGCCGGCACGAAGGTCATCGACAGGATCATGGCGCCCACCAGCGCGATCACGACCGTGAACGCCATCGGGTGGAACATCTTCCCTTCGACGCCAGCCAGCGCAAAGATCGGCAGGTAGACGATCATGATGATCAGCTGCCCGAACAGCAGCGGACGCCGGGCCTCCTGCGACGCCAGGAACACCTCGTGGAAGCGTTCTGAGCGCGTCAGCGACCTCCCCTTGTGCTCCTGTGCATGCGCCAGGCGGCGTACGCAGTTCTCGACGATCACGACCGCGCCGTCGATGATGATCCCGAAGTCCAAGGCTCCGAGGCTCATCAGGTTCGCACTGACCTTTTGGTTCACCATGCCCGTGAACGTGAAGAGCATGGACAGCGGGATCACCATCGCGGTCAGCAGCGCCGCACGGATGTTGCCGAGGAACAGGAAGAGGATGACGATCACCAGGATCGCGCCCTCCATCAGGTTCTTCTTGACCGTGCCGATGGCTTTGTCGACCAGGGTCGTGCGGTCGTAGACCGTGACGGCGTGGATGCCGGCCGGGAGGTTCTTGTTGATCTCAGCCATCTTCTTGTCGACGGCCTGGGAAACGGTGCGGCTGTTCTCGCCGATCAGCATGAAGACGGTGCCCAGCACCACTTCTTTGCCGTTGTCGGTCGCCGCACCCGTGCGCAGTTCGCGGCCGAGCTCGACGCTGGCCACATCCTTGATGCGGACCGGCACGCTGCCCTCGTTGCGCAGGACCACGTTGCCGATGTCGGCGATGGAGCGGACCTGGCCCGGGGCGCGGATCAGGTACTGCTCGCCGCGGCGCTCGATGTAGCCGGCGCCCACGTTGGCGTTGTTGCGTTCCAGCGCGTTGACGACGTCCGCCAGCGTGATGCCATAGGAAGCCAGACGGCTCGGATCGGGAGCAACGTGGTACTCCTTGGCATAGCCACCGATGGTGTTGATCTCGGTGACACCGGTCACGTTGCGCAACTGGGGCTTGATGACCCAGTCCTGGATCTCGCGCAGGTCGGTGGCCGTGTAAGGCTCGCCGTTGGGCTTCTTTGCCCCCGGCTGCGACTCGACCGTCCACAGGTAGATCTCACCGAGGCCGGTGGAGATGGGACCGATGTTCGGCTCCACACCGGCCGGCATCTGACCGCGAGCGCTTTGGATGCGCTCATTGACCAGCTGGCGGGCGAAGTAGATGTCGGTGCCTTCCTTGAAGATCACCGTGACCTGGGACAGGCCGTAGCGCGACAGCGAGCGGGTCTGTTCAAGGCCGGGCAAGCCCGCCATGACCGTTTCGATCGGGTAGGTCACGCGCTGCTCGGTTTCGAGCGGCGAGTAGCCGGGCGCCTTGGTATTGATCTGGACCTGGACGTTGGTGATGTCGGGGACCGCGTCGATGGGCAGCTTCTGGTAGCTGAAGACGCCCAGCGCGGCCATGCCGAGCACAGCCAACATGACGAGCCATCGATGCTCGATGGCAAAACGAATGATGCGTTCAAACATGTGGACGCCTCTTTCAGTGCTCGTGGCTGGCCGAGGCCTTGCCGGCTTCAGACTTGATGACGAAGCTACCCGACGTCGCGTACTGCGCGCCTGCCTTCAGGCCGGACGTCACCTCGGTGCGCTTGCCGTCGCTTCGACCCAGCTCGACCGGTACCGGCGCAAAGCCGCTCGGCGTACGGACGAACACGATGGACTTGCCCTCCATGGTCTGGATGGCGTCAGCAGTCACCGAGACCGGGACGCTGGATTCGCCAGCCGAGACCTCGACGTTCACGAACAGGCCGGGACGCCATGCGGTGTTGGGGTTGTCGACAACGACGCGCGCCTGGGCCGTGCGGGTTTGCTCGCCAATCAAGGCGCCGACATAGGCCACCTTGCCGACGGCCTTCTGCTCGAAGGCGGTGGACTTGATGACCACGTTCTCGCCGATGCGCACCTGCGGCAGGTCGCGCGCGGGCACATTGATCTGAGCCCAGACGGACTTCAGATCAGAGATGGTGAAGACGTTGGTGTCCTCACGCACCTGTTCACCCAGCGCGATGTGCTTCTCAACGATGATCCCGTTGAAGGGCGCGCGCAGCTCGAACCGGTTCAGGGCCGACGAGTCCGCCGACGCGCCAATTGCCTGCAACTTCTGGCGTGCGTTGGCGACGGCGATCTCGGCTTCGCGCATGGCCTGCTCAGCCTGCTGAACGTCCTGCTGGGGCGAGATTCGCTGTTCGAAGAGCTGCTTCTCACGTTCGTAGGTCGTGCGAGCCAGTTGGAGGCGCTTCTGGGAGTTCTGAAACTCGGCTCGCTGGTCGGAGACGCTGGAGCTGCTGATGACAGCCAGGACCTGGCCCTTCACGACCTGTTGACCCAGGGACACGGCGACCGATTCCACAACGCCACCAACACGCGGCACGACGTGAGCGGTCCGGTCTTCGTTGAAGGCGATCTCGCCGGGCAATTGGAGCGCCGAACGGATGGTTGAAGGCGCGGAGGTATCCAGCGAGATGCCCGCTGCCTTGATCTGGTCTGCGGTCATGGTGACGGCACCCTCATCCTTGACAAAGGGGAACTGGGCGACGCCACCGCCGGTCTGAACCTCAACGGTGCCCTTGAACAGGTGCGGCTCGCTGATGATCTGGGCGCTGACCAGGGCACCGCCTTCGAGTGCGAACGCGATCTTTTCGGGGTTCTGCCCGGGACGCTCCAGCGTCACAGCCACTTGCTGCTGGCTGAGCTGCAGCGGCTTGCCGCCCTTGGTCAGCCACAGCTTGATGCGAGGAGATCCGCCCTGGTCGGCCAGGAGAAGCTCAACGCTGACTTCCTTCTGCGTGCCGATGACGTCACCACCGTTGGCGCCCTTCTTGGCTTCTTCGTGGTGCTCGCCGTCACCGTGACCTTCGGCGTCCTTGTGACCCTTTTCGCCCTTGGCCTCGCCATGGTGCTCACCGTCGGCGCGCCCCTTTGCTTCATCGTGGCCGTGACCATGCTCTTCCTCGGCGGCAGGTGCACTGCCGCCCATGCGAAGGATGGACACCGTACCGACGGCGCCCAGCGCCAGCACGGCGGCAATGGCGATCAGTTGCTTCTTGCCCAGGCTGCCACGCAGGCGGTCGAGCGTGCTTTGCTTGTCGTTCATCGTGAATTTCATGTTGGGTGTGCCTCAGGGGCGATCAGTCGTGGTGCCGAGCTGGCGGTCGATCTCTGCAGCAGTGCGGTGAACTTGGGCCACCGCGGTGTAGTACTGGCTGCGGACCTGAAGCCAGGTGCGCTGGGCATCGAGGGCGTCCAGGAAGCTGAACTTGCCGAGCTCGAAGCCGGTCTTGGCCGCCTCGTAAGCACTCTGCGCACCAGGCAGCACCTCGCGGCGCAGCGCTTCGACCTCGTCCTTGCGCGCCTGCAGGAGGTCTGCCATCTGCAGCACTTCAGAGCGCAGGCGCAGCTCCTCGGCCTGGGCGTTGGCTTGCGCGGCGTCCCGGCGACGCAGAGCCTCCAACTGGGCGCCTTGGTTCCGGTCAAAGAACGGAAGCGGCACCGACACGCTGAACACAGCCTGCGTCCGACCCAGTTCCTGGGCGCGGCGGGCACCAACGCCCACAGTCACGTCCGGCACGCCTTTGGCACGAGCAAGGGTGTAGCCCGCATCGGCGCGCTGGACCTCAAGCAAAGCGCGGCGCACGGCCGGCGCATCGGGCAGCCGCGCCATGATGTCGGGCGCTGACGGGGCTACCGGCAACACGTCGACGCTGCCGTCCAGGCGCTGGATGGTGCCCTCAGGCACGCCCATAACGGCGGTCAGCGCACGCAGCGCGGCCGAACTCTCGGCTTGCGCTTGGCGCAGATCGATTCGAGCGGTTGAAGCAGCGACTCGAGCGCGCGTCTCCTCCGTGGGCGACACCTTCCCGGCGGTCACCCGACGTGCGGCGGCATCAACGCCACTGCCGGCGATCCGCAGCGATTCTTCAGCGACCTTGACGCGCTCTTGGGCCGTCAGTGCGTCAAAGAAGGCCTGGACGGCCGTGGCACGGATGTCAGCGCGGCGAGCGATCAGATCCAGCGCTGCAATGTCCTTGCCGCGCTGTGCCAGCTCAACCCGCGCCGCTCGCTTGCCGCCGGTCTCCAGCGTCTGGCTGAGTTGCATCGTCGTGACGCGGGTGCCGGACTTGAGGTCCTCTTGGTCCACGCCAAGCACCGGATTCGGGATGAGGCCGGCCTGGCGGACAGTGCCGTCATTGGCATCGAGCTCGGCTGCGGCGGCACGAAGCTGGGGGTTCTGTGCCAGCGCCGTGTCGACCGCCGTCCTCAAGGACAACGGCGTGGTTTGCGGGGCGACCGTCGGGGTGGCTGGTACTGTCGCCTGAGCGATCTGAACGTCAGCGGAAGCGGGAGGGATCCCAGACGACTGCGCCTGGGCAAGGGAGGAAATGAGTGCCGCGCATGCAAGCGGCACGAAGGTTCTGCGCATCGAAAACTCCAGGGTTGTAGGGACAACGCGAGGGTTTCGGCGAGTGCAGTGCTGCGGCTAGGGCCGCATCAAACGAGAGGGGTTGGAACGAAACTGCGCTCGCCGAATCAGGCGACGCGCCAGTTGGGGCGTTCGAGGAGGTCAGGCCCGCGCGAACGGAAGGCCTGGTTGGACGCAGGGTCCAGAGTGAATGCGACGTTGTTGTCGAATTGCAGCGCGACGGGCACCAGCGGCTTCGCGAAGCTCAATTGGCAATAGCCACAGTCGTTGTCCCCGAGCAGCTTGCCGCCCTTGGAAGGCGACTTGTCGTCGAGATGCTTGCCGGACACCTTGGATCCGGCATCACCGGGTACCCCATGCTCATGGGCATGGTGACCGATGTGCGCCTTGGCAGGGATCTGCTCGTGCTGGCAATAGGCTGCCGCTGCCGACCAGGCGAACTGGACGGGCAGGATGAACAGCAAAAGGATGGTCAGCCAGCGACGCATGGACCGGATTGTGTCTTGAAACGGTTAAACGAGGGTGAATTGGCCTTGGCTGTTCCAGTGAAATCGTTCGCAAAGCAGCGGTGCTTCGCCTTACTGGAAGCTGTTCGCCCAGACCCGCGGTTCGTTTCCGACCGCGGATCGCAGGGCTCGGAGGGTCATGCGCCTTCGCTATCGGCGCGGGACACGTAGACCATCAACTTCTTGTCGGTGAAGCCTTGGGGCGCGATGTCGCGGACGTCGAGTGCGCGATGGCTGGCGGAACTGAATTTCCACGTGAAGCTCTTGCCCGCGCTCTGGAACGTCACCACGTCGCCGCAGTTCACGTTGATGGCCTTGCCAGCATCGACCTTGACCACACGCGCGCCTTGGGTGGCGGTGACGGCCTCGCCGTGGACCGACTTGCCGTTGAACATGCGGTCGTTCCCAGCGGCAGTACCTGCCTGGGCAGCGCCCACGGCGAACACAAGGCTGGCGATCAGGGCGGAGGCGGAAATGGTGCGGTTCATGAGAGTTCCTACTTCGGCGGACGGGTGACTCGGGAGAGCCACCTGAGGCGTTCACCATGGAAGGAACTTTAGAAATCCGTCCCCAACGGGAAGCGTGGCCTTCGCATTACAAATCCGTCATGTTGGCGCCAGCGTGACCCGCGGCTACTGTCCTTTGCATTTGCCGCTGGCCACCGTGTGCAGGTAGATCGCGAGCTGGACCAGGTCTGCCTTCAGGTCCTTGCGCGGCCCCAGGCAATCGCGCTTCTCGGTCCGAGTGATTGCAAGCGCGATGCGTTCGTCCTTCGACAGCCCGCCGAGCTGGAGTGCGACGCCAGCGCTATCGGCCATCCTGCGGAACTCCGGGCGCGCGCCGGCCATGGCCACGCCAAGATCAAGACGGATCGGCGGTGGCACGGTGCCGGGTTCAAGCTGTTCTGGCTCACCTGGCTGCTTGTCGGCATTTACATCCTGACCAGCCATTGGAGCCGTGCCCGACGGCTGCGCGTTGCTCGCGGCGCCCCTATTCCATCCCGTCCGTGAGCTTGCCGCTTGAGGCCTTCTAGCAGGGACGGCCGCGACGACCTCAGGTGCCGCGCGGCGCAGGGGTACAAGTCTGACGCTGATCGATGGGCCAGGGGCAGCTCCAACTTGAGGAATCCAACGCAAGTGGCTGGCGCTGAGCACGTGGATAAACAGACCACAGATCAACACTGATGCGGCGGCCGCGGTGGCTCGAACACGCCAGCCGGGTCTCGCCACCGCGTTCCAGTTCTCGGTAGGCCTACCGGAACCAGTCGTCATCCAGCACGTCCTTGCCCAACGCAATTTCCCGCTCAGCCTCGAGCATCACCCGGGAGATCTCTGAGTCAGGCAGCGTGACACGCACAAGGTGGGAACTTGAGACCGTCACAACGGCGTCCGGATGCGCCTCATGAACGCGGGGTTCGGCCAGGATCCGGGTTGTCTCCTTGTCCAAAGGGCTGTACGGCTTCATTTCCTCCACAGCCTCCCGGAATTTCATGAGCTGGTATTCGAGTTGGCGGCGAAGGTCGAGATCGATGTCGGCCTGGCGCTCAGCAAGCATCTCCGCGAAGGCGCTCGACTCGCGACCGACCTGATCGGCCAGCTTCTTCTCCGCCGCTTCGGCGTCTCGCAGCGCCCTCACTGCCGTCGAGATGCCTACATACAGGGATGCATACATCTGCGTGACTGGCATGTTGTAGTCAGGGGTCCCAATGCCCTGACGAGGCTTCACTTGTGAGCTCGACACCTGGTGATAGAACGTACCTGCGCCATAGGCATCCCTTGCCCATTCAAACCGCTGTCGGACGGCATCCAGTATCTGTGGATAGACCGTGCTCCAGACCCCACTGACGGCAGGCCCGCGGTCTTCCGTGAAAAGCCTGTTGACGGGGAGAACCGTGCACCGCCCCTGATCCGCCATCGCCTTGATCTCCCGCTGGTACCGCTGCGCCACCTCCGCGCCCCGGGCGTCGACGATCAGAATGAAGTGGCACTTGTCGAGTCCAACCTCTTCGAAGGCCCTGAAGATTTCGCAGATAGCACGCCCTGATACGACCGTGTCCACGAAGATGAAGTTCTCGGTTGGGAGCTTGCTGGGCAGCGCTGCCAGCCAGTTCCTCTTGGCCAGGTTTTCGACCAGTACCTTGTAGAACGTGAGGTAGGGATCAGTCCCGTCACGTCGCACGATCCCAGCAAGAACGCGGCTCCAGTAGCGCCTGATCGCCGCCGTAGTCTGCGTTGCGTCCTGCGGGTCGGCGGAGAACGGCAGGATGAGCTTCTGATGGAACGGGGAGTAGGTCAGCTCACTCATTTCCTTCAAGCGCTCGTCATAGGTCGGCAGCGATCGGATATCGAGACGCCAGGCAGCCGCGGCAGCGCTGATGAACGGTACTGCGCCTCGGCTAGGCACGACCAAGTGCCGGTAGCCCTCCTTGACCAGCACGCGGATGTACTCCGACAAATCCTTCGACGCGCGTGCGTAGTCGATCAGGTTGTCGGCGTTGAACTCGTTCTGCCAAAGCGCCGTCAAAGGCAGCGCTGATTCATTCGTCACTTGGCACGTCCTCCTTGTCGGCACGTCCTTCGGGTCGATCAATCCCTTCTGCCAGCACGACGCGAACCTCGTCCGTTTCCGGCTTCCCGAGCTGAACCAGCCACGCAGAAATCGGATTGGCCGCCCCACGCGGCTCGTCATCCTTAGGATCGAACTCCAGACCAACCTTGGCATGCGTCCATAGCACGCTGGTCAGGTACAGAACGTCCTTGTAAAGCTGTTTCCTCGACGAGGTCAGCCGTGCGCTGGCCCGTGCGCGCCGATCGTCGGATCGCCTTGACGATCTCATCGACGCAGTCGTCGTCGCAATGCAGCTCGAGCCGCACTTCGTTGACCACCGCGAGGCCGAGGTTGACGGAGAAGTGCTGTTCGGCGTCGTCGATCGGCGGAAGGGTTCCCTGCGAAGGCGTGGCGCTCAGGTGGTAGTGATGCGGGTCGCCGTCCAGGATCTCCCAGGCCTTCGTGGACTTGATGGCCTCGATGACGTCTGCTGCGCGATGGCTATGGATGTAGGCCTTGATCTGCTTCATGTCGACTCCTCGGGTGGTTCTGGGTGGTGCACGCCAATCTCGTTGGCGGCGTGCGACGCGGCCGGCTCCCTAGCGGCCTGACGTGCTGCCGCGCGGGACTCGGACCATTCGTAGATGAGCGGCAGCAGCAGCAGGGTGAGCGCCGTCGACGTGAAAAGGCCGCCGACCACCACCGTGGCAAGGGGCCTCTGCGTTTCCGCTCCGACTCCAGTCGAGATCAGCATCGGGATGAGACCCAGGATGGCCACCGAAGCCGTCATCAGCACCGGTCGCAGGCGCAGCGCTGCCCCGTGGCGCACCGCCTCGCGAATCGGCAAGCCTTGGCGCCTCAGGTCGTTCAGGAACGAGACCATCACGATGCCGTTCAGCATGGCCACGCCGAATACCGCGATGAAGCCGATGGCTGACGGCACGGACAGGTACTGGCCACTGATGAAGAGCCCGACGATGCCGCCGATGATGGCGAAGGGCACGTTGGCGATGATGAGCGTCGCGTGCCGGACCGAGTTGAATGCCGTGTACAGCAGGATGAAGATCAAGCCGATGGTCAGCGGCACGATCACCGCCAGGCGCGCCATGGCGCGCTGTTGGTTCTCGAACGCCCCGCCCCACTCGACCCAGTAGCCGGGCGGCAACTTCACGTTAGCTGTCAGGCGAGTGCCGGCCTCCTTGACGAAACTGTCCACGTCCCGGCCTTTGACGTCCATCTGCAGGACGGAGTAGCGCTGCAACGATTCCCGGCGCACAAACGAGTAGCCCTCGGCCATCTCGATCTTGGCCACCTGCGAGAACGGCACGAGCGCACCCTCCCCTGTGCGGATCGGAATGGCCGCGATCGAAGCTGGGTCGGCGCGGAACTCGTCAGCGAGGCGTACCGCGATATCGAAACGTTTGGTTCCGTCGATCAGCGTGCTGACCGTGGCCCCGCCGATACCGGCCTGAACCACCTCCAGGATCTCGTCGGCATTGATCCCATACCGTGCTGCGGACTCCCGATCGACCTTGATGACCAATTGCGGCTTGCCCTTGTTGGCTTCGGCAGATAGGTCGGCCACGCCCGGCACCTTGTTCAGCACGTTTTTGATCTCACCAGTGAGTCGGTCCAGCGTGTTCAGATCCTCGCCATACAACTTCAGAGCCAACGTGGCGCGCACGCCAGAGATCAGTTCCTCCACCCGCATCTGAATCGGCTGCGTCGCGCCGAAGACGGCCGTCGGCACCTGCTTCTCCAGCGACTCTTGCATCTGGGACGCCAGGCCACCGTAGGAGATCTTGTCCGGCCACTCGGACTGCGGCTTGAGCTCCAGCAGCACCTCCATGTAGTTCACGTCCGCCGTCTCGCCCCGTTCGGCGCGCCCGATGGTTGCCAGCACGGTCTTCACCTGCGGAAAGTTCTTTCGCAGGTTGGCGTCCACCTCGTTCGAAACCCGAATCGATTCATCCAGCGATGTGGACGGGATCCCGGTGATCCGGAACATGATGGAACCTTCCTGCAGTTGGGGCATGAACTCCTTGCCCAGGAAGGGGAACAGGGCCAAAGAGCCGATCAGCAGCACGACCGCGATGCCTACGACCAGGCGCTTTCTGTCCAGCGCCCAGTCCAGCAGCGGCAGGTACACGCGCTTGGCGCGCGCCACGATGAAGGTGTCCTTCTCCTCTTTAGGCTTGAGAATCAAAGCGGCAAGCACCGGTACCAAGGTCAGCGATAGGAGCAGTGAGCCGGCCATCGCGAAGGTGATGGTCAGGGCCATCGGCTTGAACAGCTTCCCCTCCAAACCGCTGAGCGAAAACAGCGGCATGAAGACCACGATGATGATGAGGATGGCAAACGCGATCGGGTTGGCCACCTCGCGCGCAGCCTCGAGGATCAAGTGCGTCTTGTCGATCGGCCCGCCCGACTCCTTCGCGTGGGCCAGAAGCCGGAAGGCGTTCTCAACCATGACGACAGCCCCGTCGACCATCATTCCGGTCCCGATCGCCAACCCGGCCAGTGACATCAGGTTGGCGGAAAGACCAAACTGGTTCATCAGCAGGAAGGCGATGAGCATGGCCAGCGGGAGGGTCACGATGACCACCACGGCCGAGCGCACCTCGCCCAGGAACAGGAACAGGACGATCGCGACCAGCACCGAGCCTTCGACCAGGGCGCTCTCGGCCGTCTTCAACGCCTTGGCGACGATCTCCGTGCGGTCGTAGATCGCCTTGAGTTCTACACCCTTAGGCAACGCCGCCTGGGCGGTCGAGATCTTGGCCTTCACCGCGTCGACGACGCTTTTGGCGTTCTCGTTGACGCGCGCCAGGGCCATGCCCAGCACGGTCTCCTTGCCGTTGCGGGTCACGGCACCGAAGCGCAACGCCGGCGCTTCTTTCACCTCGGCTATGTCGCGAACGTAGATGGGCGCTCCATTGCGCTCCTCGACGACGATGGTTCCGATGTCAGCTGTGCCTGTGACGAGCCCAAGGCCTCGCACGAGGTACTGCTCCGCGCCGAGGTTGATGTACTGGCCGCCGACCTGCTTGTTGTTGGCTGCCAGGCGCTCCATCACCTGTTTAAAGCTCAGGCCGTACTTAATGAGCTTGCGCGGATCGATCTGGACCTGGAACTGTTTCTCGTGACCGCCCCAAGAGATGACATCGTCCACACCCGGTGCCGTGCGCAGGATGAGCCGAACTGTCCAGTCATGCAGCGTGCGCAGATCCATCGCGGTCAGCTTGCTGTCCGCCGACTCGATCGTGTACCAGAACACCTGCCCAAGGCCGGAGCTGTTCGGTCCGAGCACTGGCTCCCCGTAGCCTTGCGGCAGGCGCTCCTTGGCCTCCTGCAGCTTCTCGCCAACCAGGCGGCGCGCGAAGTAGATGTCGACGTTGTCCTTGAAGTAGACGCCAACATAGGACAGGCCAAAGAGGGAGACCGAACGCACCTCCTCCACGCCCGGCAGGCCAGCCATGGCGCCTTCGATGGGTGTGGTCAGCAGCTTCTCCACATCCTCCGCAGCGAGGCCAGGGGATTCGGTATAGATGTTCACCTGTATGGGCGTCACGTCCGGAAACGCGTCTACAGGGACTTCCCGGAAAGCCTGTACCCCCAGCCCCACCAGCACGGTGAAGGCGACGATGACAAGGACCTTGTAGCGCAGGGAGGCGTCGACGATGGCATTGAGCATGGTTGACTCCTGCTCAGTGTTCGTCGCCGATTTGCGACTTCAGCACGCGCGCCTTGAGCGCATAGGTGCCTGCGATCACGACCTGCTCGCCGACCACCAACCCCGACTTGACAACAGTACGTCCGGAGAGCTTGTCGCCGAGCTCAACGGCGCGCTGCTCGTACCCGCCCTTGGCGAACAAGAAGACGGTCGGCTGCCCCTGCATGAGGACGATGGCAGCATCTGGCACGCTGATGGCCGTAGACGTCGGTGCGTCGCCGCCCGTATCGATGATCGCTTTGGCGAACATCTCAGGCTTGAGTCTGCCGTCCCTGTTGGCCACCTCGATTCGTGCGGGAATGGTGCGGGTCTCCTTGTCCAGCAAACTCGCCACGTAGGTGACCTTCCCCTGAAAGGTCTGGTCTGGATAGGCCGCCACCACCACACCCGCCGCGACGCCGGGCCTCACCTTGCCCAGCTGGTTTTCGGTGAGATTGGCTTCCACCCAGACGGTCGACAAGTCAGCAACGGTGAAAAGCGGGTCACTGGGCGTTCCCAATTCGCCAACGGTGGCCTTCTTCTGCACCACGGTGCCAGTCAGCGGCGCCGTCAACGGGAACGTGGATTCGACGCGGCTCAGCCGCTTGGGATCCACGCCCAGCAACTTCAGCCGGTCCTCGGCGGCACGCAGGGCGACAGCGGCGCGCTCGCGCTCGGCCTTGAGCCTGAGGAAGTCCTTCTGCGCAATGATCTCCTCAGCGTTCAGCGCGGATGCGCGCTTGAAGTCCGCCTCAGCCGCACGATCGGTGGACTGCGCCTGAAGCAAGGCCACCGAAGCTTCACCGATGGCAAGGCTGTCCAGTGTGGCCAATGGTTGCCCCGCCTTCACCTGGTCTCCCAGATTGGCCGACACCCCGACGATGCGTCCTTCGACCCGCGGCGCGACGCGCGCGATACGGTCCTGGTTCACGCGGATGGTGGCCGTGACGCTGATGACGTCCGGTACCGGCTTGTTTTGCACGGTCTCGTACTGGATGCCGGCACGCTGTGCCTCGTCGGGCGCTAACTTGAGTCCTTCAGGACCACTGGCCTTTCCCGAGGGAGCCTCGGCAGACTTGGCGGGATCAGGCTTGTCGGACTTGCCGCATCCACTGAAAGCCAAGACAACGGCCATCGCTGCGACCGATGCCAAGATGGCGACTGGGCGGTTCTTCATGGTTGGGTTCCTTGATCCTCGGCGGGAACCCGCCCTGCGGCGTGTTCCAAGGCAATGCGGGTGGTCTGGAAATCGACCAGTGCGTCGATGAGGTCACGTCGCGCGTCCAGCGTCTGCCGGTTCACGACGATGAGTTCCAGGAGACCAATCTCTCCCGCGCGCTGCGACTTCAAAGACAACTGCTCGTTGTCCGCCAGCGTGGGCAGCACGGAGCCTTTAAGGCGCTGCACCCTCTGCTTGAGGCTCTGTAGGCGATACCAGAGCACCCGGACCTGGCTGTCGAGATCCCGCCGGGCCGCCTCGCGTTCGATCTGTGCCTGCGTCAGGTCCGTGGACGCTTGGCCGATGGCCGCGTCGTTGCGACGGAAGACCGGCAGGGGCAGGGACACCGACAGCGTGGTGAGGCGCTCACGCGCGTCCATGCTGCCTTCCCGACCGACGTTGACGCCAACTGTGACGTCCGGGTACCGCCCTGCCCGCTCGAGTCCAAGCTTGGAACGCGCGCTGTCGACGCGCGCCGTCAGCGACCGCAGTCGCGGCTGCGAGGACGCTGTCGCGAGCAGGTCGTCCACGTTCGGCAGACCTGCATCCAGACCTCGCTCCAGGTCCCCGGTAACCTTAGGCAGGATGCGGCTGGCAGCCTGCATCGCGACACCTAGCTCAGCCGCGGCGTCATCGCGCTGCTCTTGCAGCATGGCAAGTTGGTTATGCGCTCGCTCCGACTCGACGGCGGCTAAGTTGGCGTCGAGCTTGGTGTCCTCGCCGGCAGCCCTGCGCTTTTGAACGGCGTTGGCAGTCCCTTCAAACAGGCGCACCGCCTGTTCTTCGACGGTGATTCGCTGCTGCAGCCCGAGCACGCGGAAGAACTTCTGCGCCACCTCGGCGCGAACATCCCGCCGGGTGGCCTCGATGTCTTCTTGTACGGCCGTGAGTGACGCGCCGGCGATGTCACGGCGCAGGCCCTGCTGTCCGGCGATTTCCAAAGCCTGCGTGATGCCCGCACCCCACTCCCACCGGCGGTCAGTGGGCAAGCCTGCCTGCGGCACATCCCGCCGCGTGCGGTCGATCGACACCTGCGGGTTGTTGTAGAGCGGCGAACGAGCCTCCCGGCGCGCGCCGTGAGCGGCGTCAAGCTGAGCCTGCGTGGCCCGCAAGGTGGCGTTGTTGGACTCCGCGATCTGCAGAGCCAAAGCCAGGGTCAGGTCCGGCTCTTTACCGGCCGGCGCAGACGCCGGCTGTGCTGAAACCTCCACCCAACACATGGCGGCGGACATGAGCACAGCGCTGGCAAGTACCAGCGAACGTTTTCGCATCGAATTCTCCTAGTGGCATGAACCAACGGGGAATCCGACGAGACGTCGTCGAGGTCAGAGAGGGGATAGCGCGCGTCTCGCCGGATCAGGCGATGCGCAATCTGTCAGGTCGTTCTGGCAGCCCAGGGATATGGGACGCGTGCTCTAGCGGCTCCGCAAAGACATCCTGGTTGGGGGGTGAGTCGGCGGTGATCAGCACATCCACGCTCGGAACGCTGAAGCCGAAATGGCACATCTCGCAATCAGCATGCGACAGGCTGGCCGCCTTGGTTTCCTTGGTCTGCGCCTGGCCGGAATGCTTGTGCTCGTGATGGCCGAAGTGCTTCGCGGCAATGCCGCTTTCGTGGCCGCAAAACCCGGATGCCGCTGCCCAGGTGAACTGCACCGGCAGGACGATCATCAACAGGATGACGAAAAGGCGTCTCACGCGGTGCAGTGTATCCACGGCCAAGAGAATTGCCAGCGTCGACGTGAAGGACTGACGAGCACGCCCCCAAATTCGTCATCCGAGAGCGCTTCGAGAAGCGCTTCAATCTATCTGTCTAG
This sequence comes from Roseateles puraquae, assembly GCF_002205845.1. Classification (GTDB taxonomy): domain Bacteria; phylum Pseudomonadota; class Gammaproteobacteria; order Burkholderiales; family Burkholderiaceae_C; genus Pelomonas; species Pelomonas puraquae. The sequence goes on from NZ_NISI01000001.1 coordinate 84,121, forward strand.
ACGACCAAGTACGTCCCGCTGCAGCTTTGACTCGAGCGCCAGGCACAGCTGCGGCGCCTGACTATCGTGGCGTCGGCACGATGACCCGCATGCCTTCCTGTTCATACGCAAGCTTTCGCTCGTCGACAAAGGCCCATTCCCGGTTCCAGTCGCGCGACGCGCAGATCCGGCGAATCGTCCGGAGCTCGCCATCGTCGAGGGCCTTGCGGGCGCCCTCGCTTGCTTCTTGGGTCTCTCTATTCAGCTCCCCACCCATGCCGTACAGCCTGAGTGCCCGCCCCTCATCTTGGCAGGCGGCGGCGAGCCGGTTCGCAATTCGGAACCCGCCGGCGTCGATGTCACACCAGTGCCTGACTTCAGCTGCATCAGGTAGCGCCTTCAGCATCAGACGGTAGATCCGCAGCCATGAGGGGCTGGGCATGCCCGCTGTGTAGATCAACGCGCAACCCCGGTCCGCCAAAGGAAGGCGTGCCAACTCATGGAAGGTGGATAGGTTCTCGACGGTCAGCAATGTGTCGACCTCGCCCATCGGCTCAACCCCGTCGATATGCGTGGGCGACAGGCCTAGATACGGCCGACAGACATCCAGGGCGTGCCCGTTATACATCACTCGGACGCTCACACTCAATGGTGAAGCTGTTCTCGGGATCCCTCCAGCCGCTCCAAGCCCGCCACGCCTCAAATCGCCGCCAGCCATAGACCCGGATCACATCCGTCGCACCTCTATGCCACTGCCAGTCTGACGACTTCGACAAACGGACCTTCGAAGCACCGTTCTCCTATCCGCCACGCGCTTACGGCAGCAACAACCAGCAGCGTATTCCCAGGAATATGCGCTCCCTCCTTTGGAGTGACGCGGCCGGTCCAGGTCATGTTGACGCGCTCGCACACCGGTACCTCCTCGGCCACCAGTGAGTCATCGATGCAGATGTTGAAACGGTCCTCCATGTACGCCCCGCCGATCGACGCAAGGACGTCAGGGTCTGCAAGCATCTGTTGTCCGACCATGCGCTTCAACGCCTCTTCGAAGATCTTGAAGTCGGTGTGCACTTCAGCCCATTTGCTTCGAGTAGAGAAAGCCACCGAAAGCAGTTCCTGCAGAGAGCCGGCCAGCGCGCTGTGCCCAAGTGCCAGCGCTCGGCACCGCGCCAAATCCAGATCGATGACCACGTGCCGCGCCTTATGGAAGTTCCTGAGCTCAGACCCCACTGCTTGGGCTGTCTGCAAAGCAGACAGCGAGGTGTAGCCCAGGCAAGCCGCGACCAGTTCCAGAGCATGGCCGAGCTTGATTGAAATGTCGTCTGCAGCGGCTTGCTTGCTCACGGCCCTCGCAATTGCAGAGATATCAATGGTCATAATTAGTTACTTTGGTTTTGGCGTGGTCGGCTGCCGGCGGCCGTCAACGCCAGATGCCACCCCTGGACGAAGATGGGCGACGCAGGGGCAACCTCTAGACACGGCGCTGGGATCTACAGGCCGGAATCCGGCCCAGGCCACGGTTGCTTATGGCTGTGACACCGCACCGAGCGGCGGGTCGCCAGGCAAAGACAGGGATGGCTTTCCCGCGGTCGTCGAGGTCACCAGACCCAGCGTCGAGGCGTCCTCTGGTGCTTCGATCAGCCAGTGCCTCCGGTAGCGCGAAGCCAGGCGATCCACCGTGTTCAAGTCCACATGGGTCCGAACTTCGAACTCGAGTCCGCCCGGCTCGGCTGTCGGGCGCAAGCGCCAGGGCAGCAGGAAAAGCGCCTGATCGGGCAACTCGGACCACGCCACCTGAACGCCGTACCGCAGCTTGCTCATCCGGATGAGGCTGCGAACGAACAATGCTTGCACCTGACGGGCAACCAGGAGACGCATCGCGCCCGTGTGCGATGGCAGCCAAGACCAAAAGGGTTGACCGGCCACATGAAGCCGGGCCAGGCGTGCCCTGATCAGGTCACGTGGCGCGTCGATCTGCGAGCAGAGCTCGGCCAGCGTCCTGTTGCCCGTGGCCACCAACGCCACCAGCGCGTCGTCGTATTCGCTGCCCTTTCGTACCCACAGCACGGCCACTTGGCGGAGCTTTTCCCACCACCAGAACTCGTCAGCGCGAGTGCGGATTTCGGCGCGTGTACGGACAATGACTTGCGCGCCGTTGGCGGCCGCGATCTTGCCAAGGGCCCGCATCGCTGGGGTGGACGCATCGGTCTTGGCCACGAAGACATAGTCAACCGAGTCATCTCGCCGCGTCACGACAAAGGTAGCTTTGGCGCTGCGATCAGTGCCCGCGATGACGGCCTTCACGTCCGTTGGTTTGCGCGTCAACGACTTGGTCGTCGGCGAGAAGCGCTCCAGCACCCAGGCCTCGTAATGGAGGTCGGAGCCGAATTGCAGGGGTTGGACGCCGAAAGGGTCGTGAGCCCGGTTCTGGGTCCGCTTGAACTCGCGATAGCGTTCCTGACGGCCGCCCCAATGGGTCACGACCGAGTGGTGGTCTTGTTCTTTCATGAGAAGTGTCCAGGCATGAGCCACCATCCGGTCGGGGCACAGCCCGACCGCCAAGGCTCGATGGGATGGGTCCAAGTGCGGCTCGAAGGCCGCCCATGGCTGCGCTGGGACGGGCTGTCCTGGCCCGTCGTCTTTTCGCCGCTGGGCGCGGTGACCGAAAAGCTCAGCAGGCGCTTGACGCCTGCCCAAATCCGCCGGACACTTCCTATGTAGGTGTTAGGAAAAAGTCCCGACGCGTCAGTGGATCCCCATCCCTGACGCGTTTGGCGTTTTTGGGTCCCAGATTTCGGACGACTTGGTCCTTGCGTCTGGCACCACCTCCTGTTTTTTGCCTAGGTCCTAGGCGGATTCGAAATCGTCGACCGGCACTGATTTCATGCCCAGCGCGACGGCAATCTGAAAACTGCTTCCTCGGACAGCCTTGCGGGTCCCGGCGAGCACCTGGTAGACCAAAGCTGGGCTGAACCGCCGCTCAAGTGCCCACTCAGTGATCGTGATGCCGCGGTCGGCGAACCACTGCGCGGCTTCTTCCTTCGTCTTCAGCTTGACGGCCCTGCCTCGTCCGGTAGAAGCGGGGCCGTCAAGCTGACTTTCCTCAGCGGGCGCAATAGGCTGCATGTGTTCCACTTGCTGCGAAGCATTTCAAACTAAATAAATACTTTTGTACTTGTTTTGTTTGAAGCGCGAGTCTGCGCGCGGCGCGCCGGGTGTGTCAATCGCTGAAAATGGCCGGAAGACCTAGAAAAAACCCTGAGTTCCCTCTCCCTCCACCCGAAACCGCGGGCGAGCGGTTGGCTGCCGAACGTCGCCGCCTGGGACTTACGCAGGAGGAACTGGCAGGCATCTTGGACGTTGCTCACTCGGCTGTCCAAAAATGGGAGCAGGGCCGCAACTCCATTAAGACGCCTGTTCTTCATGCGATGCGCGAGGCGAAGATCGACGTCAATTTCGTCGTCTATGGGAAGGATCGCGAAGCACTTGAACCCCTCGATGCAGCCCTCTGGGAACGGGTAAAAGCTTGGGATGCCACCAATCCCAACGACGTCGACGGCAAGCCGCTGAATGAATACGCCCGATACCAGCGCATCACGCTCTTCTATCGATGGCTCAGGGACGGTCCGCGCAACGAGGCAGAAGTCGAAGAACGGTTGAGCCAGCTGTCGGGACGGAAGGCTGCATGAGCAGGCCGCGGCTGACTGCCGAGAGCATCACCCAGCGATCTCTGGAGCTGGCGATGGTGTTTTCGCAAAGGACGGTTGGCGGTGCCGACGTTCAGTGGCAGCAGATCGCCCAGGCAATCAACTGGCACCGCCTTTCATGCCGATCTCTTCGGATAGCCCTGCGCTGGTACCAGGCGCTGCTCAGCCGCCGGTTGACCAAGTGCTTTGCGCTAATTGCGGAGCAGAGGGCCATGCTGGAACTGGCTGCGGACGATAGTTCTAGCGACGAGGCACTCCTAGATGCACTGATCGCGCTTTCCAGGTCTCAGGTCCATTACGAGCTGGGGCCGAGCGCGACTCCGAAGCAACTTTTGGGTCTCGAGGTCTGCGAGATCCCTGAAGTCCGAGCCCGATACGCCCACCTGGTGCGAAACGGCGAGATTTCGAGCACCGCTGAAGGCCTGACGCTGACAAGAGCGAAGCGCCGAAGAATCGCCGGCTATTCACTCTTCGCCATGTTCGTGGCCTGGCTGGCATTCGTATTCGTGTGGATGGCCATCGATGGCAAGCTGAACATGACCCAGTTGATCGGCTATTTGGTCGGAAGCGTCGTAATGTCCGCTGTCTTGACTCGCGGCTTGTTTACCGAACTGACCTCCGATGAGCGCACCGTCCGAGACTTGAATCAGCGTCTGCGGCCGCGGCCGGTCGACGGAAAACCAACGGTCAAGTGATCGAACATCCTCTGGCTGTATTACCCAACGATGGTGACCAACTGGCTGCATTACCCAACGATCGCCTACAGTGGCTAGGTCGCCCAACGTTGGCGTCCACTTTCCGAGAGGTAAACGCTGGGCGTTCGAATCTGGAAGTCGTTCAAGATCAAGAACTTACTTGCAAACGCCCTGCCCAGCGTTCACGTCGTACGGCCAGCCACCAGACCAAGAAGCTGCCGGCTAGCCCTACGCCCACCCACGCAGCGTGGCTGGCGTCGGCGAGCGTGAAGAAGCACGAGACCAACGCCGCTGGGCGCCAGGAGACTCAGGCGAAACGAAGACGGTCGTGGCGGCGCAGGATCTGCGCGCCATCGTCCGTGCCAGGCGAATCGAACCAGCGCCTGAGTGATGCGCTCAGGGTCCGAGGCCGATCTTGCTGGCCAAGACGACAGCGCCTGCGCGGTTGTTGACGCCGAGCTTGCGGTAGATCGATTTGATGTGGTCGTTCACCGTCACACTCTGGATGCGCAGCATGCCGGCGACTTCTGAGGATGTGCAGCCGCGGCTCAGCAGGGTCAGCACCTCGGCTTCACGTTTGCTCAGGGGCCGTTGAGCGCCCGTCTTGGGGGCTACGGTGGTGGCGTGCTGCTGCCGCTGGCGGGCCAGTTCGTCCAGCATCAGCAGGCGGTCGGCTTCGCGCTCGGCCGACTGGCTCATGAAGTTCTCGACGGACAGGCCGTTCATGGATGCCGCCCGTTTGAGCTTCAGGAAGAGCGGCGCGGTGACGACGAGTTCGAGCGAGGGGTCATAGCCGTAGCCAGGCAACTTGAACAGATCATTCATGCGGAGTCTGCGTTTTCGTTGATCGGGGACTTAAGCCCCAGGGAGAAGCCCCGGGGCTGGGCGCAACAGTAGGTGCGAGCCCCAGCGCCAGCCGAAGTTCGCGACGAACGACCCTCTGCCAGGAATGAAACGGATGCCATGAGCACCGTGTGTCGGCACCTCTCCCCTGTTTGATCGGCCTCAAAGCGCTCCGGGACGCGAATTCCTACGCTGTCGGCATGGCATCTGTGCCATGTCCCCAGGAGTCGCCATGCCAAGCATGAAAGCCGCCGTCGTCCGCGCCTACGGTGCGCCGCTGAGCCTTGAGGAGGTGCCGGTCCCCGAGGTGGTGCCCGGCCAGATCCTTGTGAAGGTGGCGGCCTGCGGCGTCTGCCACACCGACCTGCATGCCGCCGATGGCGACTGGCCGGTCAAGCCGCCGCTGCCCTTCATCCCCGGGCATGAGGGCGTCGGTACCGTGGCTGCGGTGGGCGCTGGCGTGAAGGGCATTCGCGAGGGCGATCGCGTAGGTGTGCCCTGGTTGCACACCGCCTGCGGCCACTGCGAGCACTGCCTGACCGGCTGGGAAACCCTGTGCGATGAGCAGCAGATGACGGGCTACACCGTCAATGGCGGCTTCGCCGACTACGTGCTGGCCGACCCGGCCTATGTCGGTCACCTGCCCCCTGCCCTGTCATTTGAGTCGTTGGCGCCCATCCTTTGCGCGGGCGTCACGGTCTACAAAGGGCTGAAGGTGCTGGATGCCCGACCGGGCCATTGGGTGGCCATCGTCGGCGTCGGCGGCCTGGGGCACCTGGCTGTGCAGTACGCCCGGGCCATGGGCCTGCGCGTGGTGGCCGTGGACATCGACAGCGCCCGCCTGAAGATGGCCCGCGACCTGGGCGCCGAGTTGTGCATCAACTCCGCCGAAGAGAACCCGGTCGAGGTGCTGCACCGGGACCTCGGCGGCGTGCAGGGCGCGCTGGTCACCGCGGTATCGCGCGAATCCTTTGCGCAGTCGCTGGGGATGCTGCGCAAGCGGGGCACGATGTCGATGGTCGGCCTGCCGCCCGGGGACTTCGCTTTGCCGATCTTCGACGTGGTGCTCAACGCCAAGACGGTGCGCGGCTCCATCGTCGGTTCGCGCCAGGACCTGAACGAGGCTTTGCAGTTCGCCGCCGACGGCGCCGTGCATGCGTGCACCACGCCGTACCGCCTGGATGACATCAACCGCATCTTCGACAGCCTTCGCAACGGTCGCATTGACGGCCGCGCCGTGCTGACCTTTGACTGAGACCCGACACCATGAACTATCGCAGCCTGCTCGTTCACCTCGACGCCACGCCCGCCAATGCGGCACGCACCCAGATCGCCATCGCGCTGGCACGCAGCTGGGGGGCGCACGTCACCGGGCTCGCGCCGGTCACTGCTGCGGAGTTGCAGCAGTTCCAGAGCGCAGCGGCCCTGGACGGGCACATCGCCGGCACCACGGCTGCGCTGCTGGGCCGCGCAGAAGACCTGGCGCAGGAGTTCGTGTTGCGCTGTGACGCGGCCGGCCTGCCGTCATTCGACGCCGTGGCGGATCGTGCACCCACGGCCGACTCGCTCGCCCAGCAAGCCCAGGGCGCGGACCTGCTGCTGATGGGACAGCCCGATCCGTCACTGCCTCACTACAAGCAGGCGCTATCGGCGCTGGAGGGGCTGCTCCTGAGCTGCGCCCGCCCGGTGCTGCTGATTCCTTACACGCACCTGGATCCGGTGCGCCTGCGTCGCGTGCTCGTGGCCTGGGATGGCAGCCGCGAATCTCTGCGAGCGACGACCGATGCGCTGCCCGTGCTCAAGGCCGCCGAGAACGTCACCTTGGTGCATTGGCGTACGGACGCCCAGGACAGCAGTGCCCTGCCTCATCTCACCCGGGTGCGCGACTGGTTGGCGCGGCACGGCGTGCCTGCCGAGTTGCGCCATGACGTGACGACGCTGTCCGTGGGCGACGCGCTGCTGAATGCGGCCTCGGACCACGGCGCCGACCTCGTCGTCATGGGCGCGTACGGCCATGCGCGCTGGGCTGAGCGTCTGTTCGGCGGTGTGTCACGCACCCTGCTCACGTCGATGACGGTGCCGGTGTTGATGTCCCATTGACGGGGTCTTTGCCGCGCGGATGTCGCGCCGCTTGACCCGCATCAACGGCCATTGCAGCCTGACCCGTTAGGGTGGGCGCATGCCCATGCGCCCTGCTTCCCTGACCCGTCGAGCCCTGGCTCGCTGCGCTCCCCCTGCCCTGGCTGCCCTCCTCGGTGCGCTGCTGTGCCTGACGAGCCCGGCCTTCGCGACACCGCCCTCCTCCGCTCGGCCCGTGCCCACCAGCCTGGCCGATGCCTTCCAGCGCGGCGTGGGCTGGAGCGTGGGCGTCTATATGTTCGCGCCGGGTGAGGACGAGCCTCGCGTCGGCGCGGGGTTCTTCATCGACGACCAGGGGCGCATCGCCACCGCAGCCCATTTGCTGGGCGACGTCGAGCAGATCCTCGTCGCGCTGCCCGACAAGCGCCTGGTGCAGGCCGAGGTGCTGGGGCGTGACGACACGACCGACATTGCCCTGCTGCGCGTGGAGGGTGCGCCCAAGGTGCGACCGGTGTTCGCGCCGGGAGCGCGGTTGCGTGTGGGCGACTGGGTCATGGCGGTTGGCGAGCCCTTCGGGCTGGAGCATTCCGCCTCAGCCGGCATCGTCAGCGGCAAGGATCGGCACTTCGGCGACGACGGCGAACTCGTGTTCATCCAAAGCGACGTGGCCCTCAACCCTGGGAACTCCGGCGGACCTTTGCTCGACGCCAACGGAGCCATCGTCGGCATGAATGCCCGCACCATCGTCGGCCCTGCGGGCAGCCCGGGCGCCAGTCTGGCGGTGCCCATCGACATCGTGCTGCAAATCGTCGGCGAGTTCCGCACGCCCGGTGCCTCGGCAGCCCGGCCCCGCCTGGGCGCGCAGTTTGACGACGTGCCACCGCTGGCCGCCTGGGCGGCTGGCCGGCATGAGGCCACGGGTGCGCTCATCCTCGCCGTGCCCCAGGGCAGCCTCGCCGAACAACTGCAGCTTCGCGTGGGTGATGTCATCGTTGAGATGAACGGCCACCGCGTCAACGGCAGTGCCGACCTCGTCACCGCCCTGCTCGCCTGGCGCAAGTTCAACGGCACGCGCATCAGCGTGCTGCGCGGGGGCAAGTCCGTCCTGCTCACCGCCGATTGACCTTGCGCAAGCCCCGCGCCCGGGCCGGCCGCCAACATCGCGAGCCATGACACAGCGCCATCTCGACCGCCTGCTTCGCCCCAGCGCCGTTGCCGTCTTCGGCGCGTCTGACAAACCGGAGCGTGTGGGGACCACCGTGTGGCGCAATCTGAAGGCAGGCGGCTTCGCCGGGCCGTTGGCGCCCGTCAACCCACGGCTGAACACGCTGGACGGTGAGCGTTGTTACCCGCGCGTGTCGGCCCTGCCCTTCACGCCGGATCTCGCCGTGCTGTGCACGCCGCCAGCCACTGTGGCCGGGCTGGTCGCGGAGCTGGGCGCGGCCGGCACCCGGGCCGCCATCGTGATCACGGCCGGTCTCACGCCAGCCCAGAAGCAGTCCGCCCTGGACGCGGCCCGGCCCCACGGCCTGCGGCTGTTGGGCCCGAACTGCATCGGCCTGCTCAGCCCCCACCTCGGGCTGAATGCGAGCTTCACCCAGGCCAACGCGCGGCCCGGTTCGCTGGCGCTGGTCTCGCAATCCGGCGCGCTGCTGACGGCCTTGCTGGACTGGGCGAACGGCCAGGGCATTGGCTTCTCGCACCTCGTGTCGCTCGGTGAACACCTGGACGTGGACTTCGGCGACCTGCTCGACCACCTGGCGCTGGACCCTCACACCCGCGCCATCCTGCTCTACATCGAATCGATTTCGTCGCCGCGCAAGTTCATGTCGGCAGCCCGAGCGGCGGCGCGGGTCAAGCCGGTCATCGTCGTGAAGGCCGGCCGCGCGGCTGCGGGCCAGAGGGCGGCCGCATCGCACACCGGCGCCCTGGCGGGTGAAGACATCGTCATCGACGCCGCCATCCGCCGCGCGGGCATGCTGCGAGTGGACACCCTGAAGGAGCTGTTCATCGCAGCGCAGACGCTGGCGCGCTTTCGCGACCCCACGAGCCCCGCGCTGACCGTCATGACCAACGGCGGCGGCGCGGGCGTGCTGGTGGCTGACGCCGCCTCATCGCTCGGCGTGCCCTTGGCCGAGCCCGGCCCGGTGTTGATGCAGCGTCTGAAGGCGGTGCTGCCGGCGAACTGGTCGCGTGGCAACCCGATCGACATCATTGGCGACGCCCCGCCGCAGCGCTATGTGGACACCCTTCAGGCGCTGTTCGACGCGCCGGAAGCCGGCGCCATTCTGTTCGCACAGGCGCCAACGGCCATCGCGTCGAGCACAGCCATCGCGCAGGCCTGCGCGCCGCTGATTGCCGCGCACCCGGGGCGAGTGCTGAGCTGCTGGCTGGGTGGCGAGACCGCAGCACCGGCGCGTCAGGCTTTCGAGCAGGCGGGCATTGCGGGCTACGACACGCCGGAAGAAGCCGTGCGCGCCTTCTCGCTGATGCAGACCTACCGGCGCAACCAGGTTGCCCTGCGGGAAACGCCCGCGGCCAGCACCATCGCGGCGCCCGACCGTGCCGCCGCACGCCGTCTGGTCGACGCCGCGCTGGCCGATGGGCGTGAATGGCTGAACGAGGTCGAGGCCAAGGCCTTGCTGTCCGCCTACGGGATCGCGGTCGTGCCGGGTGCCCAGGTGCCTGCCACCCCGGACGCCGCGGCACAGGCGGCCAGCGGCATGAGGGGTGCGCTGGTGCTCAAGATCCTGTCGCCAGATCTGTTGCACAAATCCGATGTCGGCGGTGTGCGACTCGGGCTGGTGGGGCCCGAGGCCGTGAGGCAGGCCGCGCAGCAGATGCTCGACAGCCTGGCGCACAGCCACCCGCAGGCGCGCCTGCAGGGCTTCAGCGTGCAGGCGCTGGTGCAGCGCCCGCTGGCCCAGGAGCTCATCGTTGGCGCGCATGTCGACCCCATTTTTGGCCCGGTGCTGCTGTTCGGGCATGGCGGGGTGGCGGTGGAGGTACTCGCAGACCGGGCGGTGGCCCTGCCGCCCCTGAACCGGGCGCTGGCGCGCGATTTGATCGATCGCACCCGCGTACGACGGCTGCTCGCCGGCTTTCGTGGCCGTCCGCCCGCCGATCTGGACGCCATCGCTGATGTGCTGATCGCGGTCGCCCGCATGCTGGCCGACCTTCCCGAGCTGGCCGAGCTCGACATCAACCCCCTGTGGGCGGATGCGCAAGGTGCCCTCGCGCTGGACGGCCGCATCCGGCTCTCGCCCGCCAAGCCGGCCGGGGTGGCGCATTTCGCCATCCGGCCCTATCCCGATGAATGGGAGAGCCGCCTGGCCTGGCAGGGTCAACCCCTGCTGCTGCGCCCGATCCGCCCCGAGGACGAAGCGGCGCACCAGGCCTTCCTGGATGCCGTCACCCCGGACGACCTGCGCTTGCGCTTCTTCCAGGCGCCGCACCGGCTGTCGCATGACGAACTCGCACGCCTCACGCAGATCGACTACGAGCGCGAGATGGCCTTCATCGCGGTGGATGCCGCGCAGCAGACCCTGGGTGTCGCCCGCCTCGTGCGCGACCCTGACAACACGGAGGCTGAGTTCGCCGTGCTGGTGCGCAGCGACCTTCAGGGGCGCGGCCTGGGGCGGCTGCTGATGCAGCGGCTGCTGGACTATGCCGCGGCCCGGGGCACCCAACGCATCGTGGGAGACGTGCTGCGCGAGAACCACGGCATGCTGGGTCTCGTGAAGGCCTTGGGCTTCGAGGTGCGGGCCGATGCGCACGACCCGGCGCATGTCGTGCGTGTGACCCGGACCGTGAGGCCGACGCTCAGTCCGCTCGACTGATTCGGCCGTCCACCACCTCCAGCGTCCGGTCGCAGCGCGCGGCCAAGGCTGGGTTGTGGGTCACGAACAGCACCGCCGTACCGTGTTCGCGATTCACCTCGCGCAGCAGGCCGAACACCACTTCTGCGGATTGGGTGTCGAGGTTGCCCGTCGGCTCGTCGGCCAGCAGCACGGCCGGCTGCATCGCCAGCGACCGGGCCACGGCCACCCGTTGCTGCTCGCCGCCGCTCAGGTGCGTCGCCAGGTTGTCCGCGCGATGGGACAGCCCAACGCTCTTCAGCAGCGCCAGCGCCCGCTCACGCATGGCCGAGGTCGGAAAGCCGGCATCTCCCAGCATCGGCATCATCACGTTCTCGACCGCCGTGAAGGCGCCGATGAGGTGGTGGTACTGGAAGACGAAGCCGATGCTGCGGCCCCGCAGGCGGGTGAGGGCTGCATCGTCCAGCGCGGTGGTTTCCTGGCCGCACACCGCGAGCTGCCCGGCCGTGGGGCGATCCAGCAGGCCGATGATGTTCAGCAGCGTGCTTTTGCCCGAGCCGGACGGCCCAATGACGGCGCAGAACTCGCCGGCGCGCAAGTGCAGGTCGATGCCGTGCAGCACCTCCACCTCGGAAGGCTGCCCCAGGTTGAAGGCCTTGCGCACGCCCTGCAGGCGCACGACGGTATCGGACAGTTCAACCACGGATGGCCACCACGGGGTCGAGCCGCGCTGCCCTGAGCGCTGGCGCCATGGCGGCCAGCACCCCCGTCACCGTGGCCAGCAGCAGCGCCACCACGAAGAGCGGCGCCTGCAAGGTCACCGGCACCAGCGGCTGGCCGTCGGGGCCGCGTGCCAACTCGCGCCACAGGATGAGCGCGACTGCCCCGACGACCGAGCCAACCGCCGAGCCCGCCAGGCCCAGCAGGCCGCCCTGCAGCAGGAACAGCCGCAGCACCCGCTGCCGGGTCACGCCCATGGCGCGCAGGATGCCGATCTCGCGGGAGCGCTGCACCACCGACACGAACAGCACGCTGGCGATGCCGAAGGCGACCGACAGGCCCACAAAGAAACGGATCGCGGTGTTCGCGCTGACCTGGGCCTGCACCGCGCTGAAGAACTGGGCGTTGGTCTTGATCCAGCTGTCCGCCTGCACCCCGGTGCGGGCGGTGATGCGCTGGGCGACGTCCTCGGCGGCGTAGATGTCCGACACCGTCACCTCCAGGCTCGACACCCCGCCCTGCAGGCCCAACAGGCTCTGGGCCGTGTGCAGGGCCACGAAGGTGTTGCGCTGGTTGGCGCCCTTGTTGCCCAGGTCGAAGATGCCGCTGACGGTGAACACCATGTCGCCGCCGCTGCCTGCGGTCACGCGCAATTTGTCCCCCACGGCCAGGCCGAGGTCATCGGCCAGCTCGGTGCCGATGAGGATGTCCGCCGCGTTGAGGCGGGTGCTGCCGGTCACGATCTTTTCCGGCAGGGCTACGATGCGGAAGTACAGCGCGGGGTCGATGCCTGCCAGCGTGATCGCCCGGCTGGCCTCGCCGCGCACCACCAGGGCTGAGCCGGCGGCCGTGGGCGACACGGTGACCACTTCCGGCAGGGTGCGGATCTGCGCCGCCGCGGCTTGCCACTGGTCGATGGACTTCTGCCGTTGCAGCGGCGCTTGCAGCGTGGCGGCGGCCTGCTCCCCAGGCGCGCCATGGCGCAGGGCCCTCACCGCCTCTTTGGGCGGCAGCAGCTGGATGTGGGCCTGGGCCGTCAGCACCCGGCGGATGAAGTTCGCCTGGAGGCCGTTCAGCAGCGCCGACATGAACACGATGACCGCCACCCCGATGGCCACGCCGCTGATGATGAAGACGGTCTGCCAGCGGCCGTCGCGCAACAGTCGCGAGGCCACGATCCACTCGAAGGGCTGCCACGATTTCATGAGGATGCGCCGGAGGCCCTCACACGGGCGCCCTCTCTCGCCGGGCCGGCCGTGACCTCGTCGCCCGCGCGCAGGCCCTGCGTCACCTCCACCTGGCCACCGCCGCGCAGACCGAGCTGGATCGCCTGCTGGCGGGTGCGCCCACCCTCGATGACCCAGACCCAGGGCGAGCGGCCCTCGGCCTCATGCACCAGCTCCAGCGGCACGGCAAGCACATGCGGGCGCCGTGCGACCTCGACGTCCACTGAGACTGTCATGTTCTGGCGCAGATAGGCCGGGGGTTGCGGCACGCGCAGCTTCACCTCCACCGACCCGCGCTGCACGTCCACGCCGGGGCTGATCGAGATGACCTCCGCGGCAAAGCGCTGGTCGGGAAAAGCGTCGGCCGAGGCCAGGGCCGGCTGGCCCACCACGAGCAGGCCGAGGTTCTTCTCGTCGAACTGCACGATCAGCTGGGTCTCCCCGCTGGGCGACAGCACCAGCAGCGTCTTGCCCGGCTGGACCACGTCGCCCGGTTCGACGTCGCGCTTGATGATGGTGCCCGCCACCGGCGCGGTCACGGTGGCATGCTGGAGCCGTGCCCGGGCGGCCTCGGCGCCCGCCCGGGCCTGGGCCAGTGCCGTGGTGGCCATGGCCTCGTCGCTGCCGCCGGCGAGTGTCGTGTCGTGCTGGCGCTGGGCGGCGCTGAGCTGGGCGTCCGCCAGGGCCACCGCCTTGCGTGCCTCGTCCAGCGCGGCCTGGCCGATGTAGCCCCGGCGGAACAGGTCCTCCTGGCGCTGCAACTGTGCGCGGGCGTTGTCCAACGTCGCCTGCGCCTGTCGCTGGGCCTGGCCGCTGACCGGGCGCTGCACCTCCTGCAGCTGCCGCAGCCGGGCCTGGGCCTGGGCGACGGCGAGGTCGGCCTCCCGCGCGGCTGCACTGAGCTCGTCGGCTTCCAGCTGGATGAGGATCTCGCCGGCCCTGACCGACTGCCCTTCCGCCACCGGCACGGCGACGACCGACGCCACCATCTGCGCCCCGAGCTCCACCCGGTGTGGCGCTTCCACACGGCCGGTCGCCACCACGGAGCGCACGAGGTCGCGCGGCGCCAGTTGCAGGCTGCTGACCGGGGTGCCGATGAAGCGTGAGGCCGCGAGCAGCCCCGCCACCAGGGCGACGGCCAAGCCGGCGGCGACGTAGGCCTTGCGCATGGCTCAGTGCCCGACAAAGGCCCGCAGGCTGCGGATGGCGGAAGGCGAGGCAGGGCAAACCGGTGTCATGGCGGGTATCAGGCAATGGACCTGACCCTCACGATAGAGGCCGCCGCGCCGCCGGCCTTTGATCGCAGTCAAGCCCGGGTGAGTCGCCACCCCGGCGGGCAGCCACTACGATGCCGCCCCTGGAAGTCGTTGGAAACGTCAATGCCGGACATGCAAATCATCGAGGGGGCCGCGTGGGCGTGAAGTTGCTCGTGGGCGTGGTGTGGCTGCTGAGCTGGCTGCCCTTCCGCGCCATTTCGGCCCTGGGCTGGCTCGTCGGCAGCCTCATCTACCTGTTGCCCACGTCCCGCCGCCATATCGGCGAGGTCAACCTGCGCCTGTGCCTGCCTGAACTCGACGAGGCCGCCCGCCGCCGCCTGCTGCGGCGGCACTTCGTGGCCATGGTGCAGATGCTGCTGGAGTACGGCTATGGCTGGTTCGCCTCCCAGGAGCAGCTCAAGCGGCTGGTGCGCATCGAGGGCCTGGCGCATCTGCAGGCCCTGGAGGGCCGCAATGTGATCCTGATGATGCCCCACTTCACCGGGCTGGACCTGGCCGGCCTGCGGGTCTCGCTGGAAACCCGGGTCGTGAGCATCTATTCGGTGCAGAAGGACCCGTGGCTTGATGCCTTCTTCCGCGCCAAGCGCCTGCGTTTCGGCACCGGCATCATCTTCGCCCGCCAGCAGGGCACGCGCCCCACCCTGCGCGCGCTGCGCGACGGCTACCGGCTCTACTACCTGCCCGACCAGGACTTCGGCCACCGTGACTCGGTGTTCGTGCCCTTCTTCGGCGTGCCGGCGGCCACCATCGGCGGGCTGTCACGCATGGCCGCCGTCACGCAGGCGGCGGTGCTGCCCTGCTACCCGCGCCGCGAGGCCGATGGCTACACCCTCGTCATCGAGCCGCCGCTTGACAATTTCCCGACCGACGACGTGGTCGCCGACGCCACCCGCATGAATGCGGTCATCGAAGCCCAGGCGCGCCGACAATTGCACCAGTACTTCTGGCTGCACAAGCGCTTCAAGTCCCGCCCGCCGGGCGAAGCAGATTTCTACGCACGATGAACCACGACATCCCCTACTTCAAGATCGCCATCGTGGCGATCTTCATCGCCAGCACCGTCTATGTGCACTTCCGCGGCCGGGTGCGGCTGCGCTTCTTCCGCCAGTTGATGGACCACTCCACCTTCATGGCGCCGATCAACTGCCTGATGTACCTGTTCTCCAAGCTGCCGGCCAAGCCCTACCTGCCGGTGTCGGGCTTTCCGGAACTCAAGCTGTTGGAGGACCACTGGCAGGACATCCGCGCCGAGGCCTTCAAGCTGGCTGAAGCTGGCGAGATCAAGAAGAGCGACAAGTACAACGACGCCGGTTTCAACAGCTTCTTCAAGACCGGCTGGACGCGCTTTCACCTGAAGTGGTACGGCGACGCCCATCCTTCGGCCCGCGAGCTGTGCCCCGTCACGACCGAACTGCTGCAGCGCATCCCGACCGTGAAGGCGGCGATGTTTGCGGCGTTGCCGCCGGGCGGGCGCCTGGTCACCCACCGTGACCCGTTCGCCGGCTCGGTGCGCTACCACCTGGGCCTGGTCACGCCCAACGATGACCGCTGCTACATCTCGGTCGACGGGGAGCGCTACTCCTGGCGCGACGGCCAGGGCGTCATCTTCGACGAGACCTATCTGCACTACGCCGAGAACCAGTCCGACCAGATGCGCATCATCCTGTTCTGCGACGTCGAGCGGCCGCTGAACAACCCCATCGCGCGGGCTTTCAACCACTTCATCAGTCACACGCTGATCCGGGCCGCAGCAGCGCCCAACTCTGACAGCGACAAGACCGGCGGCATCAACAAGGCCTTCGGCTATGTGCAGCAGGTGCGCCTGTTCGGCAAGCGCATCAAGGCCAGGAGCCGCTTTGCCTACTACGCCATCCAGTGGGTGGTGTTCGGCGGCCTGCTGCTGTGGTGGCTGTGGCCCTGAGCTGACGTCCTCACATGCTGCGCCTGCGGCTGCTCGGAGGGCTTGAAGTCGAACGCGCAGGCCGCGTCGAACTGACCCGGCTGCCCAGCCGCGCCGCCGTGCTGCTGCTGGCCCGGCTGGCCCTGCAGCCTCGCCGGCAGCATCCGCGGGAAGAACTCGTCGAACTGCTCTGGCCCGGGGTGGAGCTGGACGTGGGCCGCAACCGGTTGCGCCAGACCCTGTCCACGTTGCGCGCCCTGCTGGAGACCGAGGAGGCCCCCGTCTTCCAGGCCGACCGCATGCAGATCTCATTGCTGCCCGGCGCTCTCGTGACCGACGCGGCCGAGTTGGAGGCCGGGCGGCTGCCTGCGCAGGAGCGCGGCGAGCTGCTGCCAGGTTTTTTTGATGACTGGGTGGTGGCCGAGCGACATCGGCTCGGGGCCCTGGCCGACGCCTTGCCGACGCCGCGCCCGCCGGTTGTTCCGGATGTGCCGGTCGTGCCGGCCGCCGTCCCGCCATCGCCCGCGGTGGCGACCATGGCCACCAGCCTGCCGCGTTACCTGACCCGCTATTTCGCGCCGCCGGGCCGGCTCGACGCCCTGGCCGCGCGCTGGCCCGAGACCCGGCTGACCACGCTCATCGGCCCGGGCGGCGTGGGCAAGACCCGTCTGGCGGTGGAATTGGCCTGGCTGCAGTACCGGCAGCAGCACTGGAGTTGCGGCATGGCGGCGCTGGCCGAGGTGCGCGATGAAGCGGCGCTGGTGAGCGCGCTGGAGCGCGCCCTGACCGTGCCTCCCGGCGGCGGCTGGCCGGCCCTCGAGGTCGCTCTGCAAGACCCTGCCGCCGTGCGCCTGCTGGTGCTGGACAACGCCGAGCAGGCCATCGGCGTCGTGGCTGCTGCGGCTGAGCGGTTGCTGGCGCTGTCGCCTGCACTGTGCCTGCTCGTCACATCGCGGCATGCGCTGGAACTGGATGGCGAGACGCTCGTGGACGTGCAGCCCTTGTCCGACGAGGGAGACACGGCCCAGGCGCTGTTCATCGACCGCGCCCGGGCCGTGCGGGCGGACTTTCATGCAAGCCGCGAGAACCAGGCCGCGTTGACCGAGCTGATCGCCGCCTTGGAAGGCCTGCCGCTGGCGCTTGAACTGGCCGCGGCGCGCGTGCGCAGCTTCTCACCCGCGCAGATGCTGGCGCAGTGGCGCGAGGCGCCAGCCGATGGCAACGCCATGCCCTCCTGGCTGGCCAACCCGACGCGTGCGCCCCGGCATGCCTCGATGGTGGGCCTGCTCGACTGGAGCCTGCGCCTGCTGGGCGATGGCCCCCGTGCGCTGCTGGACCGCCTCGCCGCCCTGCCGGGCCCGTTTGCCTGGGCCGATGTCGCCGCCCTCGACGGCACCCCCGAGGCTCTGGCTGAGCTGACCGGCCACAGCCTCGTGCAGACTGGCGACGACGCCGAGCCGCGCTACCGCCTGCTGGAGCTGCTGCGGCGTGGCGTGCTGGCTCGCGTGACGCCGTCCGCGCAGCGTGCGGCCCGAGGTCAGCTGCGCGCCGCGCTGCGTGACTGGGCGCTGGCGCTGGGCTGGCAGGCGCCCATCACCCACTGGCACCCCCGTCGCGACCTGGCCCGGGCGTTGATCGGCTGCGCCGTGGATGACGGTGACGCCGCCACGGGACTGCAGCTGGCGCTGGCCATGCGCCCCTGCTGGGAGAGCGATGGCGTGGACCGGCGGCTGGTGGACCAGCTCGGCCATTTGCTGCAGGCGGCGCCACCGCAGTCTGCCGGCCATGAACTGCGGGCGCACCTGGCCTTTACGCATGGCGACCGGGCGCTGGCGCTGGCTGAGGCAGAGCTGGCGCTGCAACTTGCCGGCAATGACCCGGCGGCCCGCGCCCCGGCCCTGGTGCGCCGAGCCTGGGTGCTGCTGGCCGGCGACAACCGGGAACAAGGCCAGACGCGACCGCTGGAAGAGGCGGTCTCCCTGGCGCGCCGGGTGGGCGATGCGGCCACCGAAGCCCGTGCCTGGCAGCAGCTCGCCGCCATCGCCATCTCACGGGATCAGCCGGCGCAGGCCGAGGCGCTCTACGCGCGATCGCAGGAGCTGTGGGAGACGGTCGGCCACGCTCGCCAGGCAGCAGCGCGTCTGCGCAACCGGGCGCAATGCCTCATCGAACTGGGCGACGTGGCGACCGCCGTCGAGTGGATCATGGCCTGCCAGCGCATGGCCCAGGCGGACGGCGACGGCGTCGGCCAGCTCGATGCGGCCTACACCCTCGCCATGGCCCACGCGGCCCGACGCGACTGGACGGCGGCACTCACCGCGGCGCGCCAGGCGCTGGGCATCGCCCACGCCCGGCATCACCTGCATGCGCGTGCGCTCAGCCTGCAGATGTTCCCGCGGCTTCTTGCGCGACTGCGTCAGCCCGAGGCAGCACTGCAGTTGGCAGCCTTCAGCCAGCACTACTGGCAACGGCATCTGGGTGCCCTCGGGGTGCGCGAGTCCCGCCAACTGGCCCGGGTGCGCCGGCTCGCGGCGGTTCAGCTCAGCCCGGCGCAGGCGCAGCTGGCCTGGTCCTCAGGACAAACCCTCGAATTGGCACAAGCCCTGAGCCTTGCCGGGGCGTGACGAACGGAGCGCCTTGCGGGCGTGACTAGCATCGACGGTTTCGTCTACCCGACACCGCCCATGCCCCGTCTGACCGCCGCCCCCGCCCTGCTGCTGGCTGCAGCCCTGGCCGCGAACGCCCAAGAAGCGAACAAGCCTGCCGCGCCCTCCTGGAACGTCAACACGCCGCCCGGCGTGGCCAAGACAATCAACATCGACACCCAGACCGGCACCTGGATGAGCGTCGATGTGAGCCCCGACGGCAAGACCCTGGTGTTCGACCTGCTGGGTGATCTTTACACCCTGCCCATCGGCGGTGGCGAGGCCAAGCCGCTGACGCATTCCATCGCCTGGGAGCACCAGGCCCGCTTCTCGCCGGACGGCAAGCAGATCGCTTTCCTGAGCGATGCCGGCGGCGGCGACAACCTCTGGGTGATGAACGTCGACGGCAGTGGCGCGCGCGCCGTGACCAAGGAAGACTTCCGGCTGCTGAACAACCCGGCCTGGCACCCCAGCGGCAAATACCTGCTCGCCCGCAAGCACTACACCGGGACCCGAAGCGCCGGCTCCGGCGAGATCTGGCTCTACGCCGTCGATGCCGACGCCAGCAAGAACAAGGGCGTGCAGCTCAACGAGAAGCCCAACTGGCAGAAGGACCTCGGCGAGCCGGCCATCTCGCCGGACGGCAAGTATCTCTACTACTCGCAAGACACCACGCCCGGCCGCACCTTTGAATACAACAAGGACAGCAATGGCGAGATCTACAAGATCTTCCGCCAGGACCTGAGTGACGGCTCGGTGGAGCCCTTCGTGACCGGCCCCGGCGGCGCGGTGCGCCCGACGCCCTCGCCCGACGGCAAGTACCTCGCCTTCGTGCGGCGTGTGCGCAACCAGAGCACCCTCTTCCTGAAAGACCTGCAGACCGGCCGCGAGTTCCCGGCCTGGGATGGCCTGTCGCGCGACCTGCAGGAGATCTGGGCGATGTGGGGCATCTACCCCAGCTTCGCGTGGATGCCCGGCAGCAAGGAGCTGGTGGTCTGGGCCGAGGGCAAGATCTGGCGCGTCGATCCGTTCAAGAGCACGGCCAGCGCCATTCCCTTCCATGTGAAGGACACGCGCGAACTGCGAGAGCCGATGCGCTACGCGCAGACCGTGGCACCCGAGAAGTTCGCCGTGCGGCAGCTGCGCGGCGCGCAGGTCTCGCCGGATGGCAAGCGGGTCGTCTACTCTGCGCTGGGTGCGCTGTACCTGAAGGACCTTCCCGAAGGCGCGCCCCGCCGGCTCACGAAGCAGGACGAGTCGTTTGAATTCGCCCCGAGCTGGTCGCGTGACGGCAAGAGCATCGTCTACGCCACCTGGCGCGACGACACCCAAGGCAGCATCCGCCGGCTGGACATCGCCAGCGGCAAGGAGATCGTGCTGATCAAGGAGCCCGGCAAGTACCTGGAGCCGCGCCTGTCTCCTGACGGCAAGCAGCTCGTCTACCGCAAGGTGCGCGGCGGCGCGCTGACCAGCCCCTGGCACAGCCTGGACACCGGCCTCTACCTGGCCGCAGCGGATGGCTCGGGCAAGACCGAACGCATCAGCAAGGAAGGCAGCGGCGCGCAGTTTGCAGCCCGCAGCGACGAGCTCTTCTTCACCAAGACCAGCAGCACGAGCGAGGTCGAGCAGCGCTTCTCGCTGATGCGCCTGAACCTGCATGACCGCAGCGAGACTGAAGTGGCTCGCAGCGATGCCGCAGCCGAGTACAGCGTCTCGCCCGACGGCCAGTGGCTGGGCTTCGTGGAGCGCTATCACGCCTATGTGATGCCGCTGCCGGCGGTGCAGGGCCAGGCCGGCAAGACGATCACGGTCGGCGCCAAGATGGATGCGCTGCCGGTGCGTCAGCTGGACGTGAACGCCGCCAACAGCCTGCACTGGAGCGGCGACAGCCAGAAGCTGCACTTCACGCTGGGCGAAAACCTCTTCACCGCCAGCGCTCAGGGCAAGGACAAGGCCACGAGCCAGAAGATCGGCTTCGACCAACCGAGCGACAAGCCCAGCGGCAAGATCGCCCTGACCGGCGCGCGGGTGGTCACGATGAAGGGCGACGAAGTCATCGAGGGCGGCACCGTGCTGGTGGACGGCAACCGCATCGTGGCGGTGGGCAAGGACGTCGCCATCCCGGCCGACGCCAAGCGCATCGACGCCAGCGGCAAGACCATCGTGCCGGGCTTCATCGATGCTCACTGGCATGGTGCGATGAACGATGCCGGGCTGATCCCGCAGCAGAGCTGGATCAACCTCGCCTCGCTGGCCTTCGGCGTGACCACGCTGCACGACCCGTCGAACATGAGCTCGGCCATCTTCACGCAGGCCGAGATGCAGCGCGCCGGCATCGTGACCGGCCC
This sequence comes from Roseateles puraquae, assembly GCF_002205845.1. Classification (GTDB taxonomy): domain Bacteria; phylum Pseudomonadota; class Gammaproteobacteria; order Burkholderiales; family Burkholderiaceae_C; genus Pelomonas; species Pelomonas puraquae. Next base: position 105,358 of record NZ_NISI01000001.1, read on the forward strand.
GCGCATCTACTCCACGGGCACCATCCTGTACGGCGCGCGCACGCCGTTCTACAGCTTGGTCAACAGCCTGGACGACGCCCTCACCCACCTGAATCGGCAGAAGGCCGAAGGCGCGATCAGCGTCAAGAGCTACCAGCAACCGCGCCGTGACCAGCGTCAGCAGGTGCTGGAGGCCGCCCGCCAGACCGGCATGATGGTCGTGCCCGAAGGCGGCGCGCTGTTCCAGAACAACATGACCATGGTCGTGGACGGCCACACCACGGTGGAGCATGCCCTGCCCATCGCCGAGGTGTGGGACGACGTCAAGCAGCTCTGGGGCCAGCAGGCCGTGGGCTACACGCCGACGCTGAACGTCGGCTACGGTGGTTTGGACGGCGAGCATTACTGGTATGCCCGCACCGACGTCTGGAAGCATCCGCTGCTCAGCCGCTACGTGCCGCGCACGGTGCTGGAGCCGCGCTCGGTGCGCCGCGAGACGGCGCCGGAGGAAGACTTCAACATCATCCGCGTGGCGCGCACCGCCACCGCGCTGCAGCGTGCTGGCGTCAACACCATGATCGGCGCGCACGGCCAGCGTGAAGGCCTGGGCGCGCACTGGGAGATGTGGATGTTCGTGCTCGGCGGCATGACCCCGATGGAGGCCCTGCGCACGGCCACCATCAACCCGGCCCGCAACTTCGGCTTCGACAAGGACCTCGGTTCGCTGGAGCCGGGCAAGCTGGCCGACCTGGTGGTCATCAACGGCAACCCGCTGGCCGACATCCGCCAGAGCGACCGGATCGCCCAGGTCATGCAAAACGGCCGCCTGTACGACGCTGCCACCATGAACCAGATCGCGCCGGTGGCCAAGGCCCGCAAGCCGCTGTTCTTCGAGGGCGCCGACGGCAAGACCATGCCCATCGACAGCGAGGCCCTGGAAGCCGCGCACGGCCACGGCAACGGGGACTGACCGCGCGGCTGAACCCGACCCCACCCCGGCAGCGGCGGGCGGGGCTGCCTACACTGGCAGCCCTTCCCGCCGCTGTTCCGTCTCCCTTGTCGTCTCCCGCCTCCGCCGCAGCCGCCGGCAGCATCTACCGCCACGCCGGCTTCACCCAGTTCCTCGTCGCGCGGCTCTTGGCCGTCATGGCCACCCAGATCCAGGCGGTCGTCGTGGCCTGGCAGGTCTATGACCTGACCCGCGAGCCCATTGCGCTGGCCTACGTGGGCCTCGCGCAGTTCCTGCCGATGCTGGCGCTGCTGCTGCCGGCGGGCGACCTGATCGACCGCTACAGCCGCAAGCCCATCCTCACGCTGGCCTGGGGCCTGAGCGCCGCCTGTGCGGTCGCGTTGTGGTGGCTGGCTGGCCACGGCTCGGCCGGCGTGGCGGGCATTTATGCCGTGCTCGTGGTGTTCGGCTGTGCCCGCGCGTTCTCGGCGCCCGCCCTGCAGAGCCTGCTGCCGCAGATCGTGCCGCGCGAGCAGCTGGCGCAGGCGCTGGCGGCCAACAGCATGCTGCTGCGCGTCGCCAGCATCGGCGGCCCCTTCGTGGGCGGGCTGCTTTACGCGGCGGGCGGCGGCACGCTGACCTACGGCGTGTGCGCGGTCAGTCTGACGCTGGCCACGGGGCTGCTGACCCAGGTGCCGGTGGCACGGGCTGTCGTGCTGGCGGCCACGGGCACCATCTGGCAGCGCTTTGGTGCCGGCATCCACTTCATCCGCTCACGGCCCATCATCCTGGGCACGATCTCGCTGGACCTGTTCGCGGTGCTGCTGGGGGGCGTGGTGGCACTGCTGCCGGTGTACGCGCACGAGGTGCTGAAGGTGGGCCCCGCGGGGCTGGGCGCATTGCGCAGCGCGATGGCGGCCGGCGAGGTGATCACCGGCTTCTATCTGGCGGCCCGGCCCTTCGACCGGCATGTGGGCCGCCGCATGTTCTGGGCGGTGGCGGTGTTCGGCCTGGCCAACCTGGTGTTCTCGCTGTCGCACTGGTTCTGGCTGTCCATCGCCGCCCTGGCAGTGGCCGGCGCGGCGGACATGGTGAGCATGTACATCCGGGGTGCGCTGGTGCAGTTCTCCACGCCCGACGACATGCGTGGCCGCGTCAACGCGGTGAACATGCTCTTCATCGGCTCCTCCAACGAGCTGGGTGAATTCCGCGCCGGCACGGCCGCTCACTGGCTGGGCGCAGTGCCTGCTGCGCTGACCGGCGCGCTGTGCACGCTGGGCGTCGTGGGCTTGTGGAGCTGGCAATTCGCAAGCATTCGCAAGGTCGACCGATTCGAAGAGGCTTCACCCCGCTAGAATGCCGCCCGTCAGGAGAGCGTCCCGGTGCAGTTGGGGGCCGCCGAAGGCGCAGGGTTTCACGATCCGAACGCTCAGGCAGAAGGACTGACACACGTCTTGAGGTGATGCCCGCTGTGGCTCACACTCCAGGCGTTCCTCACTGGAGAGAGGCGGGCCCCGGAGCTCGTCCACCGAAGGGGCAAGCTTGCGCGGGACTGCCAACCGCCTTGTCAATCTCTCAGGTACCCCGGACAGCGAGGACATCCAAACCCGAATGCCGTCGGAGCTCTTGATGTCCTCTTTGCTGAAAACGCCCCTGCACGCCCTCCACGTCGAACTCGGCGCCAAGATGGTGCCCTTCGCCGGCTACGACATGCCGGTGCAATACCCGACCGGCGTGATGGCCGAGCACAAGCACACCCGAGCGGCCGCCGGCCTCTTCGACGTGTCGCACATGGGCCAGGTGCGGCTGGTGGGCGCCGACGCGGCTGCCGCGCTTGAGACGCTGGTGCCGGTGGACATCATCGACCTGGGCGTCTTCAAGCAACGCTACGCCCTCTTCACGAACGACCAGGGCGGCCTGCTGGACGACCTGATGGTCTGCAAGCGCCCGGACGACCTCTTCGTCGTCGTCAACGCCGGCTGCAAGGAGCAGGACATCGCCCACATGCAGCGGCACCTCGCCGGCCGCTGCGAGGTCATCCCCGTGCCCGAGCGGGCGCTGCTCGCGCTGCAAGGCCCCGAAGCCGTGACCGTGCTGTCGCGCCTGAACCCCGAGGTCGCCAAGCTGACCTTCATGACCGGCGGCTTCTTCCAGCTCGACGGCATCGACACCTTCCTGACCCGCTCCGGCTACACCGGCGAAGACGGCTACGAGATCTCCGTCCATGAAGACGACGCCGTGGCGCTGGCCCGCAAGCTGCTGAGCCATGCCGAGGTCAAGCCCATCGGCCTGGGCGCCCGCGACTCGCTGCGCCTGGAAGCCGGCCTGTGCCTGTACGGCCACGACATCGACACCAGCACCACGCCGGTCGAGGCGAGCATCACCTGGGCCATCCAGAAGGTACGCCGCGCCGGTGGCGCCCGTGCGGGCGGCTACCCGGGCGCCGCTGTCATTGACGCGCAGCTCGCCAGCGGCCCGGCCCGCAAGCGCGTCGGCCTGGTGGGCAAGGAGCGCATGCCGGTGCGCGAAGGCGCCAAGATCGTGACGGCCGATGGCACCGAGATCGGCGTCGTCACCAGCGGCACGCTCGGCCCCACGGTCAACCAGCCGGTCGCCCTGGCCTACCTCGCCACGGCGCATTCCGCCGTCGGCACGGAAGTCTTCGCCATCGTGCGCGACAAGCGCACGCCCATGGTGGTCTCCTCCACCCCCTTCACCCCCAACCGCTACTACAGAGGCTGAGCCCACCCCGTACCGGCTTCGCCGGCCCCCTCAAGGGGGCGCACTCAGTGGCCCGGCAAAGCCGGCTCCACGAGTGCCGCTAGTTTTGATACGGTCACCGCCGCGATCTTTATCTCTTTCACCTGAGGAGTTTCCAATGTCCATCAAGTACACCCCCGACCACGAATGGATCGAAGTCCACGGCGACGGCACCGCCACGGTCGGCATCACCGTGCACGCCCAGGACGCCCTGGGTGACGTCGTCTTCGTGGACCTGCCGGAAGTCGGCAAGACCTACGCCGAGAAAGAAGTGGCCGGTGTCGTCGAGTCGGTCAAGGCCGCCGCTGACGTCTACATGCCGGTCGACGGTGAGATCACCGAGGTGAACGAGTCCCTGCGTGATGACCCGTCGCTGGCCAACTCCGACCCGCTGAAGGCCGGCTGGTTCTTCAAGGTCAAGTTGAGCAACCCCGCTCAGCTCGACCCGCTGATGGACGCCACCGCCTACGACGCCCTGCTCAAGACGCTCTGAACCCCCTGACGCTGTAGCCCTGCCATGCCGACGCCGCTCTCCATCCTCGAAGACGCCACCGAGTTCCACGCCCGCCACATCGGGCCGGATGCCGTCGATGAATCCCTGATGTGCGCCGCGATCGGCGTGTCCAGCCGCACCGCGCTGATCGACGCGGTCGTGCCGCCGGCCATCCGCCGCGCGGCCGGCATGCAGTTGCCCGAGCCCATCACCGAGGCGGGCGCGCTGGCCGAGCTGAAGACCATCGCCAGCAAGAACAAGCTCTACAAGAGCTTCATCGGCCAGGGCTACCACGGCACCCACACCCCGGGCGTCATCCTGCGCAACATCCTCGAGAACCCCGCCTGGTACACCGCCTACACGCCCTACCAGGCCGAGATCTCGCAGGGCCGGATGGAGGCGCTGGTCAACTTCCAGACCATGGTGACCGACCTCACCGGCATGGACATCGCCAACGGCTCCATGCTGGACGAGGCCACCTCGGCCGCCGAAGCCGTGACGCTGGCCAAGCGCTCGGTCAAGAGCAAGAGCAACACCCTCATCGTGGCGGGCGACGTGCACCCGCAGACCATCGAGGTCATCCAGACGCGCTGCAAGCCGCTGGGCCTCGAAGTGCTGGTGGGCATGGCGCCTTCGTTGATGGCCGAGCACGACTACTTCGCCGTCGTCTGCCAATACCCCAGCACCACGGGCCTGATCCACGACCTGAAGGCCTTTACCGAGCAGGCGCATGCCAAGCAGGCCGCCTTCATCGTCTGCGCCGACCTGCTGGCGCTGACGCTGCTCACGCCTCCGGGCGAGTTCGGTGCCGACATCGTCGTGGGCAACACCCAGCGCTTCGGCATGCCCATGGGCGCCGGCGGCCCGCACGCCGCCTTCCTGGCCTGCAAGGACGAGTTCAAGCGCTCCATGCCCGGCCGCCTGGTCGGCGTCAGCAAGGACGCGCAAGGCCACCCGGCCTACCGCCTCGCGTTGCAGACCCGCGAGCAGCACATCCGCCGCGAGAAGGCCACCTCCAACATCTGCACGGCCCAGGTGCTGCCGGCCGTCGTGGCCAGCATGTATGCCGTCTACCACGGTCCACAGGGCTTGAAGCGCATTGCCGAGCGCGTGGCCAGCTACACCGCCATCCTGCATGCCGGCCTGACCCGCATGGGCCTCAAGGTTGTGACGCCGCAGGTGTTCGACACCCTGCTGGTGGAGTGCGATGCCGCCGCCGTCATGGCCAAGGCCCTGGCCGCGCAGGCCAACCTGCGCAAGCTGAGCGACAAGCATGTGGGCGTCTCGCTGGACGAGACCACCTCGCGTGCGGACATCGAAGCCCTGTGGTCGTGGTTCGCACCGGCCGGCGCCAGCCTGCCGACCGTGGCCGAGTTCGCCGCCGGCGTGGAGAGCCTGATTCCTGCGCACCTGCGCCGCACCAGCGCCTACCTCACGCACCCAGTGTTCAACACCCACCACAGCGAAACCGAGATGCTGCGCTACATCCGCAGCCTGTCGGACAAGGACCTGGCGCTGGACCGCAGCATGATCCCGCTGGGTTCCTGCACCATGAAGCTCAACGCCACGGCCGAGATGATTCCCATCACCTGGCCCGAGTTCGCCCACGTGCACCCGTTCGCCCCGCAAGACCAGCTGGCGGGCTACGCGGAGCTGGACCAGCTGCTGCAGCAGTGGCTCTGCCAGGCCACCGGCTACGCCGGCATCAGCCTGCAGCCCAATGCCGGCTCGCAGGGCGAGTACGCCGGCCTGCTGGTCATCAAGGCCTGGCAGGAGGCGCGCGGCCAGCATCAGCGCAACATCTGCCTCATCCCTGAATCGGCCCACGGCACCAATCCGGCCTCCGCGCAGATGTGCGGCATGACGGTCGTCGTGACCAAGTGCGACAAGGAGGGCAACATCGACCTGGCCGACCTCAAGGCCAAGTGCGAGCAGCACAGCGACAAGCTGGCCGCCATCATGATCACCTACCCCTCCACCTACGGCGTGTTCGACACCCAGGTGAAGGAGATCTGCGCCCTGGTGCACCAGCACGGCGGCCGGGTCTATGTGGACGGTGCCAACATGAACGCCTTGGTGGGCGTGGCGGCACCCGGCGAGTTCGGCGGCGACGTGAGCCACCTGAACCTGCACAAGACCTTCTGCATCCCGCACGGCGGCGGCGGCCCGGGCGTCGGCCCGGTCTGCGTGGTGGAAGACCTCGTGCCCTTCCTGCCGGCGCACCGCACGGCGGGCATCGGCCAGCCCAGCAACATCGGCGCGGTCAGCGCGGCGCCGCTGGGCAACGCGGCCGTGCTGCCCATCTCCTGGATGTACATCCGCATGATGGGCGCCGACGGTCTCAAGAAGGCCACCGAGGTCGCCATCCTCAACGCCAACTACGTGTCGGCCCGGCTGTCCGAGCACTACGACATCCACTTCAGCGGCGGCATCGCCGGCGTGAAGGGCGGCGGCGTCGCGCATGAATGCATCCTGGACCTGCGCCCACTGAAGGACAGCTCCGGCATCAGCGCCGAAGACGTGGCCAAGCGCCTGATCGACTACGGCTTCCACGCGCCGACGCTCTCTTTCCCGGTGGCCGGCACGCTGATGGTCGAGCCGACGGAGAGCGAAAGCCGCGCCGAGCTGGACCGATTCATCGACGCGATGATCCAGATCCGCCACGAGATCGCCGCCGTCGAGGCCGGCAAGCTGCCGCGCGAAGACAACCCGCTCGTCAACGCGCCGCACACCAGCCTGGTCGCCAGCGCCACGGAATGGACACATGCCTACTCGCGTGAAGAAGCCGTGTTCCCGCTGCCCAGCCTGCGCCGGCAGAAGTACTGGGCGCCGGTGGGCCGGGTGGACAACGTCTGGGGTGACCGCAACCTGTTCTGCAGCTGCGTGCCCCTGAGCGAATACGAGGAAGCTTAAACAAGCCCACCCCCTACCGGCTTCGCCGGCCCCCTCAAGGGGGCGCTGCCAGTGGCCTGGCAAAGCCAGTTCCACGGCGGCAGCTGGATGTGTCGGGCGGCTACAAGCCGCCCTCTAACGAATCGAGGTCGTCCATGGCCGTTTCCGTTTTCGACCTCTTCAAGATCGGCATCGGCCCGAGCAGTTCCCACACGGTAGGCCCGATGCGTGCCGCGCGCCTGTTCGGGCTGCGGCTGCAGCATGACGGGCTGCTGGAGAAAACGGCCCGCGTGCAGGTGGTGCTCTACGGCTCGCTCGGCGCCACCGGCAAGGGCCACGGCAGCGACAAGGCGGTGCTGCTGGGGCTGGCCGGGCATGAGCCGGACACGGTCGACGTCGAGGCCATCCCGGCCTTGCTGGACGCCATCCGCGCGGGCGACCTGAACCTGGTCGGTCAGAAGTCCATCGGCTTCGACGAGGCCAAGGACCTGGTCTTCAAGCGCCGCGAGACCCTGCCCTTCCATGCCAATGGCATGCGCTGCCTGGCGTTCGACGCCGAGGGTAGCGAGATCGCCAACCGGGTGTACTACTCGGTCGGCGGTGGCTTCATCGTCAGCGACGAGGTGGCGGCGGATGGCAGCAAGCAGAAGGTCATCGCCCCCGACACCACGGTGCTGCCCTACCCCTTCAAGACCGGGGACGAATTGCTGGCGCTGACGAAGAAGTTCGGCCTGTCCATTGCCGAGATCATGCGCCGCAACGAAGGCCACTGGCGGCCCGACGCCGAGACGCGCGCGGGGCTGCTGAAGATCTGGGGCGTGATGCAGGCCTGCGTGCAGCGAGGCTGCAAGACGGAGGGCATCCTGCCGGGCGGCTTCAAGGTCAAGCGTCGCGCGCCCAGCCTCTACGGCAGCCTGACCTCCAACCCCGAGCAGGCCCTGCGCGACCCGCTGCAGGTGATGGACTGGGTCAACCTCTACGCGCTGGCGGTCAATGAAGAAAACGCCGCCGGTGGCCGCGTCGTCACCGCACCGACCAACGGCGCCGCCGGCATCGTCCCGGCCGTGCTGCACTACTACGCCCGCTTCGTGCACGGCGCGACGGAAGACGGGGTCATCGACTTCCTGCTCACGGCCGCCGCCATCGGCATCCTCTACAAGGAAAACGCCTCCATCAGCGGCGCCGAGGTCGGCTGCCAGGGCGAGGTGGGCGTGGCCTGCTCCATGGCCGCCGGCGCCCTGTGCGCCGTCATGGGTGGCACGCCCGAGCAGGTGGAGAACGCCGCCGAGATCGGCATGGAACACCACCTGGGCCTGACCTGCGACCCGGTGGGCGGCCTGGTGCAGATCCCCTGCATCGAGCGCAATGCCATCGCGTCGGTCAAGGCCATCAACGCGGCGCGCATGGCGCTGCGCGGCGACGGCACGCACTTCGTCAGCCTCGACAAGGTCATCAAGACCATGCGCGACACCGGCGCCGACATGATGACCAAGTACAAGGAAACCGCCCGCGGCGGGCTGGCTGTCAACATCGTCGAGTGCTGACGGCCGGGACGGTGCCATGTGCCTCGCCGCGTTCGCGCTGAACGCTGACCCGCGCTTCCCGGTCGTCATCGCGGCCAACCGGGACGAGTTCTTTGCGCGCCCGGCCGCGCCGATGGCGTGGTGGCGTGCGGGCGAGGTGGACGTGCTGGCGGGCCGCGATCTGCAGGCCGGCGGCACCTGGTTCGGGCTGACGCGCACTGGCCGGCTGGCGCTGCTGACGAATGTGCGCGAGCCCGAGCGGCAGCGGCCCGACGCGCCATCCCGTGGCGCCCTGGTGCTGGACTGGCTCACGCGCACCGAGTCGGCCGCCCCGTACGCCGCGAGCCTCGCCCAGGGCTACAACGGTTTCAACCTGATCACCGCCGAGCCGGGCGATGGTCCGTGGCACTGGATCAGCAACCGCGCTCCGGCGCCGGTGGCCCTTGGCCCGGGTGTGCACGGCCTGTCCAACGCAGCGCTTGACACGCCCTGGCCCAAGACCGAGGGGCTGAAGGCTGACTTGGGCCAGGCGCTGGCGGCTTCAGCGAACGAGGAAGACCTGGCCGACCGCCTGTTCACCGCGCTGGCCCGGTCCGAACCTGCCCCCGATGCGCAGCTGCCGGACACCGGCGTCGGCCTGCTGCGCGAACGGCTGCTGTCCCCGCGCTTCGTGCGCATCCCCGACCCCGACGCACCCGGCCTGGCCCGCTATGGCACCCGCTGTTCCACGGTGCTGGTGCGGCACGCCGACGGCCGCGTGTTCGTGGCCGAGCGCAGCGTCACGGCCGACGGCAGCTGGCTGCCAGCTGTCGTGCACCGCTTGCCCCCGCAACGCTGACGCCTGGCCCCCGCGGTCATCGCCAGAATGCCGCCCGTGAACAAGAAGATGCACCTGCTCTGCACCGCGGCACTGGCCCTGATGCCCGGCTTGGCCCTGACCCAGTCGCTGCCCGCAGCCCCCGCAGCCCCCGCTACTCCGGCCTCGGCCGCCAGCGCGCCACATGCGCACAGCCATGCCATCGACACCCGAGCCGCCCGGGTCCGGGGCCTCGCCGAGCAAATGAACCGACCGCCGGACGAGCTGAAGCAGAGCTGCCGCTTCGAGAGCGACATCACCACGCCGCCGCCCCGCGGGCTGGTGGGCCTGAGCTTTGACGACGGCCCCGAGCCGGGCGCGACCGAGGCCATCCTCGCGTTGCTGGACAAGCACCAGGTCCCGGCGACCTTCTTCCTGATCGGGGCCAAGGCCGAGCGTCATCCCGAGCTGGCCGCCCGCATCCGGGCGCATCCGCTGGCCCTGGTGGGCAACCATTCCTGGTCTCACCCGAACTTCCATGACATCCCGGCGGCCCGGCAAGCCAGCGAGCTGAGCCGCAGTGACACCACGCTGGCGCCGCTGGAGGCGCCCAAGCTCTTCCGCTACCCCTATGGCAACGCCAGCTGCGAGAGCAACGCGCAGCTGCAGCAGCTGGGCTATCGCATCGTGGGTTGGCATGTGGACAGCTGCGACTGGGCCTTCGACAAGACCGGCAGCATCGACGCGCACGAAGCCAAGATCTGCGGCGTGGACAAGGCCAACCGTGAGCATTTCGTCGACCATGTCGTCTCGGCCGTGCAGGCGCGCCAGGGCGGCATCGTGCTGATGCACGAGATCCATCCCCACACGCTGGCCCAGCTCGACACGCTCATCACCCGGCTACAAGCGGCAGGCTTCGCATTCGCGCCACTGACCCATCCCGGCTTCCAGCCCTCGCTGCGCTGAAGCCGCAGGCCCGGCGCCAATTGCGTCACAGCCGGGCGGCCCCTGCGGGCAGATACTCGGGCCAGGCTTTCGTGACTCACCATGCTGAAGAAGATCTCGACCTCCGAGGTGACGCTCGGGATGTATCTGCAGTCGCTCGACGGGCCGTGGCTGTCCCATCCGTTCTGGAAGACCAAGTTCGTGCTCAACGACCCGGCCGACCTGGCGGCGCTGCAGGCCAGCAGCGTGCCGTCGGTCTGGATCGACGTCAGCAAGGGCAGCGATGTGGCCGTGCCCGCGGCCGCAGCCGAACCTCCGTCGGCGCCTGCATCCCTCGCGCCTGCTGAACCAACGCCCCCTGCGCCGCCCCGTATCGCGCCGGCTTCACCACCGCGCGAGAGCCTGGAATCGGAGATCGAGCGCGCCACCCAGGCGCTGAACCGCTCCAAACAGGCCGTCATGACCCTGTTCGCCGAAGCCCGGCTGGGCAAGACGGTGAACACCGACCTCTGCCACCCCGTGGTGGAAGAAGTCGCCGCATCGCTGGCCCGCAATCCTTCGGCCTTCGTGAGCCTGGCCCGGCTGAAGAGCCGCGACGACTACACCTACATGCACTCGGTGGCGGTGTGCGCACTGATGATCGGCCTGGCCCGGCAGCTCGGTCTGTCGGAGGACGAGGTGCGCGAGGCGGGCCTGGCCGGCCTGCTGCACGACATCGGCAAGATGCAAATGCCGCTGGAGGTGCTGAACAAGCCCGGCTCGCTCACCGACGACGAGTTCCGCGTGATGAAGACCCACCCGGAGCACGGCTACGAGTTGCTCAAGGGCGGTGCGCAGGTGCCTGCCTCGGCACTGGACGTCACGCTGCACCACCACGAGAAGTTCGACGGCACCGGCTACCCCCATCGCCTGGCCGGCGATCAGATCAGCCTGATGGCCCGCATGGGCGCCATCTGCGATGTCTATGACGCCATCACCTCCAGCCGCCCCTACCGCAACGCCTGGGACCCGGCCGGCTCGTTGCAGCGCATGGCCCAATGGAAGGGCCACTTCGACCCCGCCGTCTTCCAGGCCTTTCTGCGCAGCGTGGGCATCTACCCGACCGGCACACTGGTGCGGCTGCAATCGGGGCGGCTGGCCGTGGTGATCGAGCAGAACGAGGTCTCGCTCGTGAAGCCAAGGGTGAAGGTCTTCTATTCGACCAAGTCCAACCTGCCCATCCCGGTGCAGCTGCTGGACCTCGCCCACCCGGCCGAGAAGGACGTGATCATCGGCCGCGAACCGCCCGAGGATTGGGGCTTCACGCAGCTGGACGATCTCTGGAGCTCACCGACGCGCGGCTGACATCCCGCAGCCGCGTCCGGGGAGTCCAGTAACAGACCCGCCGCGGCGCCGGGACACAATCAGGCCGCCGTGCCTGCCGCCCTCGCCCTTCCACGTCGCCCGCCCCCCGACCCGCGTCAGATGCAGCGCGCCTTGCTGCTGGCCGTGCTGCTGCACGTGTGGCTGGTGCTGGTGTTCGGCAACGCCACCGGCACGGCGGCGCCGGGCGAAGGCGTGTGGGGCAGCCTGACCGTCAAGCTGACGGGCCGCAGCGGTGGCGAACCCGGCGCGCCGCCGGGCGAGCCCAACCGGGAATGGCGCGACAACGGCGCCCCCGGCAGCGGCGACCCGCAGCGCCAGGGCGGGCAGGTTCGACCGGAGTCGCCGGCCACGCAGGACACCGGTGCCGCCGCGCTGGGCCGCTGGAACCCGCGGGAAGTCGCGCCCGAGGCGGCCCGCACCGAAGACCTGTCCGACGCGCCCCCCAACACCGCCACGCTCCCGCTGCCGCCCGGCTTCAAGCCCGTCGAGCGTGAGAACCTCGCCACGCCGGCCTCACGCGCATCCCCACTCTCGACGCCCAGCGCTGATCTGCCCGCCGCGGTCGGCCGCCTGGAGTCGCGGCAGGACAGCCCGGCCGCCGCGTTGCCGACCCCGGACAGCCTGCGCCCCTCGGCGCCGCCGCTGCAGGTGCCCAGCTTGCAGGCCGAGCTGCCGGCGCCGGTCAGCCGCCTGGATGCCGCGCCTTCGCCCGAGCGCACGGCCACGCTGCCGCGCCCGAGCGATCTGCGCGCCTTGCCGGCCACGGCACCCGCCACCGCGCCCACCGCTGACCTGCCGGCGACCGTGCAACGCCTGGAGGCTCCCGCCACGCCCAATGCCGCAGCGGCCCTGCCCCGCCCCGCCGAACTGCGAGCCGCCCCCCGCCCGGCGGCCGAGGCCTTGCCGAGCAACACGCCGCTGCCGTCGGCCGTGCAGCGGCTGGACAACGCGGCGGCCCCGGGCGCCGTGACGCCACTGAACCGCGCCAGCGAACTGCGCGCCGCGCCCAACCCCTCATCGGCCACCCCGTCGGCCAGCGCCCTGGGCGGCAGCCAAGACCTGCCCGCGCCGGTGCGGCGCCTGGAGTCAGCCGACAACGCCGGCAGCGTGACCCCGCTGCAGCCAGCGGCCAGCCCGCGCGCCAACCTGGCAACGCCGGCCAGCACGACGCTGCCCGAGTTGTCGACCGCGCTGCCGGGACAGGTCAGCGCCCCCGCCGGGCCCGCGCGAGGTGACCCGACGGCCGATCCGTCGGCGGCCGCGAAGGCGTCGGCTGGATCTCCGGATGCGGGCTCGCGCCTGGGCGCCGATGTCGCGGTGCCGCCGTCCGCCTCAGCCAGCGCCCCGCGCGCGCCGCTGAACCTGTCCCTGCCCCGCAGTGGCGACATCGCCGCCCGCCGCGGCCCCGGCCTCGTCGAGTTGCTGCCCCAGCCCCCCGAGCGCAAGTCCAAGCTGGAGCAGTCTCTCGAAGACGCCGCGAACAAGGACTGCCGCAAGGCCTACGCCAATGCGGGCATCCTGGCGGCCATCCCGCTGGCCGTGGATGCAGCGCGCGGCAAGGGTTGCAAGTGGTGATCCCGGCGCGCCAACGCGACGTTCACGCCGCGGCGACTGCCACGGCCGTGGCCGGCTGAAGGCAGCGCCCCACGCCCGCCGTCTGCAGTGTCGCCAGCAGCGCGGCTGCAGCGCCGGTGTCGGTCACCAGCAGGTCCACCTCGGCGGGCGGGCAGATCTGGATGCGGCTGGCCTGGCCCAGCTTGCTGGCATCAGCCAGCACCACCCGCTGCCGCGCACGCCCAAGCATCGCGCGCGCGACCGTGGCCTCATGCCATTGGTAGTCCATCGCGCCGTTGACGGCATCAAAGCTGACGGGTGACACGAAGGCCCAGTCCACCTGCAGCCGGTTGATCTCGGTCAGCGTCTGCTCGCCGTAGGTGGCGGGCACATCGTCTTCGAGCCGCCCGCCCAGCAGCCGCACCTCGTGCTGGCGTTGGCTGGCCAGTACCCGGCCCGCCTCCAGCGAATTGGTGATGATGACCAGCCCCTCTCGCGCAGCCAGCTCCTTGGCAAGCGCCAGCGTGGTGGAGCCCGCGTCCATGAAGCAAACCTGCCCGGGCTGCATCAAGGCCGCGGCCAGCGTGGCGATCTGGCGCTTTTCGGCCTGGCGCAGTGCGGTGCGCTCGGCATACGCCGGCTCCGGCCCGCCGCCTACCGCGGCGACGGCGCCGCCATGCACGCGCGCCAATTGCCCGCCTCGCTCCAGTTCGATGAGGTCACGGCGCACCGTCTCCCGCGACACGCCGAGCATGTCGGCGAAGCGTTCTGTGGTCAGGCCCTGGTGCGAGCTGAGCAGTTCGAGGATGCGGCGATGGCGTTCAGCAACCCACATGGGCAGGACGGTCCGGCGTGAACAAACGGCGCCGAGTGGAGCAGGCGCTTGTGGCGTTTGTGTGAATGCGTGGACCGTTGTGGAAAGTTGTGGACATCAGGTCACAGACACCGTTGTGTCGTTGAACTGTCGTGGACTTTTGTGACATTGCGGCCCGTTCACCACGCCGCAGCCGATGCATCGCACGCGCTGCCCCGTCACTCCAAGCCTCCACACATCATGCGTACAGCCGTTCACGCCCTGACCCCCGTTGCCACCCTGCTCGCCCTGGCCTTCGCTGCCGCGCCGGCGCTGGCACAGACCACCGACACCCAGGAACTCGAACGCGTCACCGTCACCCTCGGGCGCGGCCAGATCCGCTCGGTGCAGGGTTTGACCAAGGCCGACTTCGAGGCCGCCGCTGCCGCCGGCCAGAGCCCGCTGGCCACGGTCTCGCGCCTGCCGGGCGTGAACTTCCAGTCGGCCGATCCGCTCGGCAACTACGAGTGGTCCACGCGCTTCACGGTGCGTGCCTTCTCGCAGAACCAGCTCGGCTTCACGCTCGACGGCGTGCCGCTTGGCGACATGAGCTACGGCAACCTCAACGGCCTGCACATCAGCCGCGCGATCTCCAGCGAGAACGTGGCCCGGGCCGAGCTGTCGCAGGGCACCGGCGCGCTCGATACGCCGTCCTCCAGCAACCTGGGCGGCACGCTGCAGTTCTTCTCGGCCGACCCCGCCAAGGCTTTCGGCCTGCAGGCTTCGCAGACCCTGGGCAGCGACAGCAACAGCCGCACCTTTCTGCGACTGGACAGCGGCAGCTCCGAGCTGGGCGCCGTCTACCTGAGCTACACCCGCCAGGTGGCCGACAAGTGGCGTGGTGAAGGCCAGCAGCGCCAGGAGCAGGTCAACCTGAAGTACGTGAAGGACTTCGGCGAGAACCGCCTGTCGGCCTTCCTGAACACCTCCAACCGCCGCGAGATCGACTACCAGGACATGTCGCTGGAGATGATCAACCGCCTCGGCTACAACTGGGACAACTTTTACCCGGATTTCGCCGCCGCCGTGAAAGCCGCCAACACGCTGTGCGGCAACAACGGCAGCACCTACGTCGCGCAGTGCGATGACGCCTATTACGCCGGCTCCGGCCTGCGCAAGGACACGCTGGCCGGCGTGACGCTCGACGCCAAGCTGGCCGACAACCTGCGCCTGAAGACCACCGTCTACCACCACAAGAACGACGGCCGCGGCCTGTGGTTCACGCCGTACACCGCCTCGCCTGATGGCACGCCGATCGCCTTGCGCACCACCGAGTACGCGATCAAGCGCAACGGCCTGAGCGCCACGCTCGACTACGACATCGCCGGCCACCAGCTGCGCGCCTCGGTCTGGCATGAGAACAACGACTTCGACCAGGCCCGCCGCTTCTACGCCACGTCGCCCAGCGCCGTGCCCAGCCCCTACGACTTCCCGAGCAACCCGTTCTTCACGCAGTGGCAGTACGCCTTCACGACCAAGACCGACCAGTTCTCGCTGTCGGACACGGTCGCGATTGCGCCTGACCTGACACTGGGGGCCGGCTTCAAGTCGCTGCGCGCCAAGATCGACGCCAACCGCCAGATCGGCACCGGCCCTGCCGGCAGCATCACGGCCAGCAAGGGCTTCCTGCCGCAGGTCGGCCTGAACTACCAGCTCAGCCGTACCGACGAGCTGTTCACCAGCGTCTCCAAGAACATGCGCGCCTACCAAGGTGCGGCCACGGGCACCACGCCATTCGCGACGACGCAGGCGGGCTTTGACGCCATCAAGGGCTCGCTGCGGCCCGAGACGTCCACCAACTTCGAGGCTGGCTGGCGCACCACGTCCAAGCTGTACGAGGCTGCCGTCACCGCCTACCTGGTCAACTTCAAGGACCGACTGCTGGGTGTCACCCAAGGCTCCGGCATCCAGGGCAACCCCACCGTGCTGAGCAACGTGGGCGGCGTGCGCACCAAGGGTCTGGAGGCCGCGCTGTCGCTGCGCCTGATGCCGGGGGTCAGCTGGTACAACAGCCTGAGCCTGAGCCGCTCGACCTACCAGGACAACGTCGTCACCAAGGACGCCAACAACCAGACCACCACCGTCGCCATCGCCGGCAAGCATGTGGTGGACGCGCCGGACCAGATGGTCAAGAGCATCCTCAGCTACGACGACGGCAGCTGGTTCGGCAACCTGGGTGCCGACTACATGTCCAAGCGCTACTACAGCTACCTCAACGACGCGTCGGTGGATGGCCGGGTGCTGTTCAACCTCAGCGGCGGCCTGCGCGCAAAGGGGCTGGGGTTCCTGTCCGAAGGCAGCGTGCAGGTCGGCGTGACCAACCTGACCAACAAGAAGTACATCTCCACGGTCGGCAGCAACGGCTTCATCAACAGCGACCCGACCGGCACCAACCAGACGCTGCTCACCGGCGCCCCGCGCCAGTACTTCATCACGTTCACGGGCAAGCTCTGATGAGCACGGCGCCTGTTCAGCTCGACCGGCGCCAGCTCGTGCTGGCCGCCGGGCTGGCCGCGGCGGGTGTGAATGCACAGGCGGGTTCGCGCCCGCTGTTGCTGACGCCCGCCGCCGACCGCGCGCAGGGCCCGCACCTGCGCATCGCGTTCGGCTCGTGTGCCAAGCAGTCCAAACCCCAGCCCATCTGGGCCACGGTGCGGGCCGCGCGGCCTGACCTCTTCCTCTTCCTCGGCGACAACCTCTACGCCGATGCGCGCGATGCAGACACCCTGCGCCGCCGCTACGAGGAATTCCGCCGGGTCGAGGCGCTGCAGGCCTTCCGCCGCGACGTGCCGCATCTCGCGATCTGGGACGACCATGACTTCGGCGATGACGACGTCGGCGGCGAATACCCGCTCAAGCGCCTGTCGCAGCAGCTGTTCTGCGATGAATGGGCCGAGCCAGCGGACTCTCCCCGGCGCAGCCGCCCCGGCATCTACGAGGCCTGGCGCATCGAGCGCGCGGGCCGCTCGGTGCAGGTGCTGATGCTCGACCTGCGCTTCAACCGCAGCGCGCTGGTGGCCGACCCCGAACTGCGCCAGGGCTATGCCACCATGGTCGCCAAGGCCAAGCTGGGCGGTGGGCCAATGAAGGGCTGGTATGTGCCCAACAACGACCCGGCTGCCACCCTGCTGGGCGAGGCCCAATGGGCGTGGCTGGCCGAGCGTCTGGCGGAGCCAGCCGATGTGCGCCTGCTCGTGTCCAGCGTGCAGCTCGCGGCGGAGGGCACCGGCTGGGAAGGCTGGAACAACTTCCCGCGCGAGCGCCAGCGCCTGCTGGACCTGATCCGCGAGAAGCGCGCCGAAGGGGTGGTCGTCATCAGCGGCGACATGCACTACGCCGACCTGTCACGCTGGGACGTTCCCGGCGGTTACCCGCTGTGGGATCTGACCTCCAGCGGCCTGACCGAGGTCTGGGACATCCCGACCCCGAATGCGCGGCGTATCGGCGCCGTCTATGCCGATGTCAACTTCGGCCTCGTCGACCTGGACTTCTCCCTGCCCGTGCCCAGCGTGCAGCTGAGCATCCGCGACCTGAAGGGCGACACACGGCTGCAGCACCGACTGACCCTCGACCAACTCCGCTTCCCGAAAGCCTGAGACCTGCATGAACCTCTGCCTGCCACGTCGCCGTCTGCTGCTGGCCCTGGGTGCCCTGTCGCCCCTCGCCCGGGCCCAGCCGGCGGGCCTCATCGAAGCAGCCCGTGCCGAAGGCCGCATCGCCAGCGTCGGCATGCCGGACGACTGGGCCAACTGGCGCGCCACCTGGGCCGACCTGCAGCGCCTGTACGGCCTGGCCCATGTCGACACCGACATGAGCAGCGCCGAGCAGATCGCCAAGATGGAAGCTGAGCGTGCGAATGCCAGCGTCGACATCGGTGACGTGGGCTTCGAGTTCGGCGCCATCGCCAAGGCCCGCGGCCTGACCCGGGCCTACAAGCCCAGCACCTGGGCCGAGGTGCCCGACTGGGCCAAGGACGCCGACGGCCACTGGGCGCTGGCCTACACCGGCACCATCGCCTTTGCGGTCAACAAGCGGCTGTTGAAAGACGTCCCCCGCAGCTGGAAGGCGCTCTTCGCCGCGCAGCCGCGCACCATGATCGGCGCGGTGGGTCGCGCGGCTCAGGCCAACGCCGCCGTGCTCGCGGCAGCCCATGCCCTCGGCGGCGGCGAGACGCAGCTCCAGCCCGCCCTGCAGGCCTTCTCGCGCCTGGCCAAGGCGCGCAAGCTGCTGACGACCGACCCCTCGCCCGCGCTGATGGAGCGAGGCGAGGCCGAGGTCTTCCTGCTGTGGGACTTCAATGCGCTGGGCTACCGCGACAAGCTGCCCAATGCCGCGGACTACGAGGTGCTCATCCCCAGCGACGGCTCCATCACCAGCGGCTACACCACGCTGCTCAATGTGCACTCGCGCCGGCCCAATGCCGGCAACCTGGCGCGCGAATACATCTTCAGCGACGCCGGCCAGATCAACCTCGCCCGCGGCAATGCCCGCCCCATCCGCGTCGAGCGCCTGAACCTGCCGGAGGAGGTCAAGCGCAAGCTGCTGCCCAGCGCCCAGTACCAGGCGGCCCGGGCCCTCAAGCCGCAACTCTGGACCGAAGAAGTCAAGAAGCTGCCGCGCGCCTGGCAGCGGGAGGTGCTGGGATGACACGCAAGCTCGTGCTGCTGCTCGTGGATGGCCTGCGGGCCGACACGGCGCGCGACTACCTCGGCTATGTGCAGGCGCTGGACGAGGCGGGGCGCGCTCACTGGCGCATGCTCCGCTGCGAACTGCCGAGCCTGTCCCGCCCGTTGTATGCCACCGTGCTCAACGGCCGCCCACCGCTCGACCACGGCATCCTGGGCAACGGCCAGGCCGGGCAGCGCTGCGGCGACACCTTGTTCGATGACCTCGCCGCGGCCGGCCGCAGCTCCGCCATCGCGGCCTACCACTGGGTCTACGAACTGCTGGCCGGCGAAGTGTTCGACCCCTTGCGTCACCGCGAAGCCGCCCTGCCCTCGCTCGGCGTGCAGGCCGCTCGCTGGTATTGGGAAGACGACTACCCCGACTCTCATCTGCTCGCCGACGCGGAAGCCCTGCGCCGGGCTCACGCGCCGGACTTCCTGCTGGTGCACCCCATGGGCATGGACCTCGCGGGTCATCGCCACGGGGGCGAGTCGACCGGCTACACCTTCGCCGCCCGCCGGCTGGACCAGCTCCTGGCGCAGGCGCTGCCACGCTGGCATGCCGCGGGCTACGACCTGCTCCTGACCAGCGACCATGGCATGCATGCCGACCACTGGCACGGCGGCCCGCTGGCCGTGGAGCGCGAGGTGCCGCTGATCTGGCTGCCGCATCAGGCCGGCGAGGCAGGATGCCCAGTGCCTGCTCACTGGCCCGAGACGCAGCTGGGCATCCGTCAATTCGTGGCGCGGCGACTCGCATGTCCCTGACACCCCGCCGCGCCTGGCTGATGGCCACGCCCATGCTGGCCCTGCTGGCGGCCGGCCTGCTGCTGCCGTTTGGCTGGCGCAGCCTGGACTTGTTGCGCCATTGCCTGGGTGGCGCGGGCTGTGGCCTGCAGGACCTCTGGGCTGATCGGTTCTACCTCGACGCGCTGCTGCGCACGGTGGCGCTGTCGGCGGCGTCCACACTGATCGGGCTGCTCCTGGGCCTGGGTGTGGCCCTGCACCTGGTGGCGCATCCGCGCTGGTCGCGTCTGACCGCCGTGCTGGCGGGCATGGGTGCCAACTTTGCCGGCGTCCCGCTCGCGCTGGCCTTGACGCTGTTGCTGGGCAGCCAGGGTGTGCTGACGCAACTGGCCCGCGGCGCCGGCTTCCTGCAGGACTGGGACCTCACCAGCGATGCCGGCCTGCTGCTGGCCTTCACCGCCTTTCAGGTACCGCTGGCCGTGGTGCTGTTGATGACGCCCGTGCGCCTGCTGGATCCGGCACTTGCCGAAGCCGCAGCCACGCTGGGTGCCTCGCCGGCCCGCTTCTGGCGCCGTGTCGGGCTGCCGATGCTGGCGCCCAGCCTGGTCGAGGCCGGCAGCCTGCTGTTTGCCAATGCAGCCGCCGCCTACGCCACGCCTTTTGCCCTGGCCGGCACCGCCAGCCCGGTGCTGGCGGTGCGCATTGCCGCCTCAGTCAGTGGCGACATCTTTTCGCAGCCCGAACTGGCTACCGCGCTGTCGCTGGTCATGACGGCCCTGCTGCTGGCGGTCATCCTCGGCGGACGGTGGCTGGCGTCACGCTGGCGAGTCGGCGCATGAGGTCCCCCAACCGCCCTTGGCGTCTGCCAGCCCTCGCCTTCTGGGCGGCAGCACTGCTGGTGCTCTTGCCGCCGCTGGCGGTGCTGGCTTATGCCTTCAGCGAGCGCTGGGACCGCCACCTGCTGCCGGAGGGCCCGACGCTCGCCTGGCTCGCCGACGTGGCGGGCGATGCGCGGGTGCGCAGCGCGGCATGGAATTCGGTCTGGGTGTCAGGCGCCGCCGCCGGGCTCGCGGTGCTGCTGGGGGGCGCGGCCAGCCTGGCCGGCCATCTCGGCCCGCGCCGACTGCAAAAGCTGCTCGATGCCCTGGCCCTGCTGCCCTACGCGCTGCCGCCGGTGGTGGTGGCCATCGGGGCGCTGGACGTCTTCGTCGGCCGCTGGGGCGATGTGCTGGACCTGCCGACCGTCTACATCGGCCTGCTGGCTGCCCTGCTCTTCCCACTGGTGCACCAGACGCTGTCGGCCGCCCTGCGGCAGCTGGACGCCCGCCCGCTGATCGATGCCAGCCGCACCCTCGGCGCCCCTGACAGCCTGCTGCTGCGGCGCGTGCTGCTGCCCATGCTGCTGCCCGCCTTCGTCGCGGCCGGCCTGCTGGCCTGGACCACGGCGGCGATGGAGTTCGTCATCGCCAACCTGCTGCTCGCGGGCTCGCTGGAGCTGCTGCAGCCTTTCATCAACGGCCTGCGGGGCGCCAACGGCCATCTGGCGGCGGCCCTCGTCCTCGTGAGCCTGGTGATCACCACCGGGCTGGGCCTGCTCGTGCACCTCATCTCCACATGGCGAATTCCCACGCGCTGAATGTCCACCAGGCCCGGCTCGACCTGGGCGGGCGGCCCATCCTGCAGGGCATCGATGTCGAGCTGGGGCCGGGTCAGGTGCTGGCACTGCTCGGCGCCTCCGGCTGCGGCAAGACGACGCTGTTGCGGGCGATTGCCGGCTTGCAGCCGCTGGACAGCGGTCGCATCGACGTGGCGGGCCGCGACGTCACGCGGCTGCCCACGGCGCAGCGCGGCATCGGCGTCGTGTTCCAGCACTACGCGCTCTTTCCCAACCTCAGCGTGGGCGAGAACATCGCCTTTGGCCTGCAGGCGCGGGGCGATGCGGCGCCCGCACAGCAAGCCCGGGTGCGGGAGCTGCTTGACCTGGTCGGTCTGGGCGAATTGGCGGCCCGGCGCCCGGGCGAGCTGTCAGGTGGCCAGCGGCAGCGCGTGGCCCTGGCTCGGGCACTGGCGCCTGAGCCGGCGCTGCTGCTGCTGGACGAGCCCTTTTCAGCGCTGGATGAATCCTTCCGCGTCCCGCTGCGGCGCGCCTTCCGGCGGCTGCAGCGCGGCCTGGACCAAAGCTGCGTGCTGGTCACGCATGACCGGGATGAAGCCTTTGAGCTGGCCGATCAGGTGGCGGTCATGTTCGACGGTCGCATCGCACAATGTTGCCCGCCAGCCGAGCTGTGGCAGCGGCCCGCCAGCTGGCGGGTGGCGGAGTTCCTGGGCGCCTTCAACCGTCTGGAAGCCCGCAGCGCGCCTGGAGCGTGGCGGCGTGACCGGGGTGGTTGGATCGCTCCGCTGGCCGCGCTGCAGGTGGATGACGGGCAAGCCGCCCGTGAGGACTGGCAACTCAGCGCCACCGTGGCCAGCCTGCATCCCGGGCGGCTCGGCGTGGCGGTCGAGCTGACGCTGACCGACGGCCAGGCCCTGACGCTGAACCTCCCGCCCGACGCACGGCTGCCCGAGCCGGGCTGCCCGATGGCGCTGCGTCTGCCGGCCACTGCCTTGCAATGGCTGCCGGACTGACGTCGCTCAGAACCCGCTCAGCACCAGCTTGCCGCGCATGCGGCCACTCTCCAGTAGGGCGTGCGCCTGGCGCAATTGGGCGGCGTTGATCGGGCTCAGGTGTTCGCTGACGGTGCTGCGCAGGCGCCCCTCGTCCACCAACGCCGCCACGCGGGCCAGCAGCCGGCCCTGCTCGGCCATGTCGGCGGTGCCGAAGAGCGAGCGCGTGAACATCAACTCCCAGTGCAGCGACAACGCCTTGCGCTTGAGTGCCATCACGTCCAGCGGCGTGGCGGGGTCGTCGATCAGGCCGATGCGGCCCTGCGGTGCTGCCACATCCACAAGGGCGGCCCAGTGCTGGTCGGTGTGCGTGAGGCTGGCGATCAGCTCGACTTCGGCAATGCCCGCCGCGGTGAGCTGGGCACGCAGGGGCTGGGTGTGGTCGACGACCGCATGCGCCCCGAGCTGCCGCACCCAGGCCTGGGTCTCGGGGCGGCTGGCCGTGCCCACCACGCGCAACTGCGTCAGCTGGCGCGCCAGCTGCACCAGCATCGAGCCGACGCCGCCCGCGGCGCCGACCACCAGCAGCGTCTGCCCCGCGCCGCCGCCTTCAAGCACGCCCAGGCGGTCGAACAGCAGCTCCCAGGCCGTGATGGCCGTCAGCGGCAGGCCCGCGGCGTCCGCGTCACCGAGGCTCTTCGGGGCGCGGGCGGCGATGCGGTAGTCCACCAGATGCAGCTCCGCATTCGAGCCCGGACGGTTGATGGCGCCGGCGTAGTAGACGCGGTCACCCACGGCGAAGCCCTGCACCTCGGCGCCCAGCGCCTCGACGCGGCCCACGGCGTCCCAGCCCAGCACCTCGGGCTGGCCGGGCTGAGGCGTGCGGCTGCGGCGGACCTTGGTGTCGACCGGGTTGACGGACACCGCCGCCACGCGCACCAGCAGGTCGCGTGGGCCGGGCACCGGCGCGGGCAGCTCCAGGTCGACCAGCGACTCGGGGTGGGTGATGGGCAGGGACTGGTGGTAGCCGACGGCTTTCATGGCGGTATTGGCAGGTGAAATCAGCGAAGCCGTCATGCTGCGCCGATTGATTCACCACATAAAGCCTAGGATTGGCGAATCACTTTCATCATCAACATGAAAATAGATCGTCTCTCCCCGCTTCAACTTTTTCTGGCAACGGCCGATGCCGGCAGTTTCTCGGCGGCCGCCCGCCGCCTGGACATCGGGCCGGTGCAGGCCAGCGCCACCATCGCGCGGCTGGAGCAGGAGCTGGGCGTGCGCCTGTTCGAGCGCTCGACGCGCCGCCTGCGCCTGACCGAAGCCGGCGAGCAGTGGCTGCCGCATGCCCGCCAGCTGGTGGACGCCTGGCTGGCCGGTCAGGCGGCACTGCGAAGCGCGGCCGGGCTGGACACGCCGCTGACCGGCCGCCTGCGGGTCAGCCTGCCCAGCGACCTGGGCCGCCAGCACCTGTGGCGCTGGCTGGAGGACGCCTGCGCCGAGGAAACCGCCAGTGGCCTGCAACTGGAGCTGCGCATGACCGACCGGCTGGCCGATCTTCTGAAGGAGCCGGTCGACCACGCGGTGCGCTATGGCGAGCCGCCCGACTCGTCACTGATCGCCCTGCCTCTGGCGCCGCACAACCGACGGGTGCTGTGCGCCAGCCCCGCCTACCTCGCCCGGCACGGCCACCCCGAGGCGCCTGACGATCTGGCGCGGCACGAGTGCCTGCGCTTCGTGCTCGGGGAGAGCGTGCATGGGCGCTGGCGCTTCACCGCGCCCGATGGCAGCACGCAGGCGGTGGAGGTGCAGGGCAGCCGCGTGGCCGATGACGGCGGGCAGGTGCGCGCCTGGGCGCTGGCCGGGTTTGGCCTGGCGTACAAGAGCCGGCTCGACGTGGCCGATGACCTGGCTGCCGGCCGCTTGGTGGCCGTGCTGCCCGGCTGGCTGGGCGAGCCCGCGCCCTTGCACTGGATGGTGGTGGGCCGGCACCAGCTGACACCGGCGTTGCGCCGGCTGGCCGAGCGCCTCAAGTCGCGCTGCGAAGCCCTTGCGGGCCTTGGCTGAGTGCGCCGGCGGTTTCAGAGACTGGGGCGGGGCCAGGCCGGTGCGCAGGTCGGCTCTGAGCGCGCGTGGCCACGGCGCCAGGCGCGGAGCCAGGTGTCAGCCCCGTGTGGCGAGCCAGGTGCCAGGCCGCGCACCACACAACCGGCCTGCGCTCCCGTGG
Source organism: Roseateles puraquae (assembly GCF_002205845.1). Classification (GTDB taxonomy): domain Bacteria; phylum Pseudomonadota; class Gammaproteobacteria; order Burkholderiales; family Burkholderiaceae_C; genus Pelomonas; species Pelomonas puraquae. Next base: position 129,712 of record NZ_NISI01000001.1, read on the forward strand.
CGGCCACCTCGGCCAGTTGGTCAGGCGCCAGCACGCCGCCGATGCCCACCACCGGCGCGGGCGCCATCGCCGACCACCAGCCCAGGTTGGCCAGACCTTGTGGCCGCCAGGGCATGACCTTGGTGAGGGTGGGCCAGACCGGGCCGCAGGCCACGTAGTCGGGCGCCCACGCGACGGCGCGGGCCAGCTCCCACAGGCTGTGGGTACTCAGACCCAGGCGCAGGCCCCGGCGGCGTGCCCGGGCCAGATCGGCGCGATCCTGGGGCGACAAGGCCAGCAGGTCCTCCTGGCCGAGGTGCACGACATCGACCGCCAAGGCCAGGGCCTCGCGCCAGTGATCATTGAGCACCAGCGTGGCGCCGGCTGGCCGCTGCGCCGCCAGCACCTGTTCTCGCAACCGTGCTTGCCAATGCGCCTCGGGCTCGGTGGCCTCACGCTTCAGGCGCAACTGAACCGTCGCGATGCCCGCTGCAAACAGCTGGGCCGCATGGCGGCCGTCGTCGGTGATGGCGTAGACACCCGTCACGGGTGGTGGGGCCTGGGGCGCAGGCGGCCACGCGTCGGGCGGCGCCTCGTCGTCGAACAGCGCCGGCAGCAGCGTGCGATCCCGCATGAACCCCAGCGTGGGCCGAACCGGCCCGGCGCCACCTCCGGCGAAGTCGCGCTCGGCGTCCAGGCCACCGGTGGTCAGCATCTTGGCGACGATGGCCGCGTCGGTCGCCACAAAGCCCCGCGCCAGCGCGCCCGCCAGCCCGGTGGCAAAGCAGCAGCCCGTGCCGTGGTTGTGGCCTGTCGGCCTCCGCGGCAGGGCGAGCCAGCCCGAGGCTTGCGGCGTCGCAAGCCAGTCCAGCGACAAGGGGCCGCCCTCATCGCCACCCGTGATGCAGACACTGCCGACACCCAGCGCCTGCAGCGCACGCGCTTGTTGCGGCACTGGCCCGGGCCCGACGAGCCGCTGCGCCTCCCGACGGTTCGGCGTGGCCACGGTCGCACGCGGCAGCAGCTCGTCGCGATAGGCCCGCAACAGGGCTTCATCGGCCAGCGAGGCCCCGGTCGAAGCGCGCAGCACCGGGTCCACCACCAAGGCCACCGGGCGATGCTCGCGCAGGCGGTCCACCACCCGCGTGACGACGGCCAACTGTGCCGCGCTGCCCAGCAGGCCGGTCTTGATGACGGCGGGCGGCAGGTCGGTCGCCAGCGCGTCCAACTGGGCTTGCAACTGCTCGACCGGCACCGGGAACACCGCCTCGACCGCGCGACTGTTCTGCGCCGTCAACGCGGCTGCGACGGGGCAGAGGTGCACGCCTGCCGCATCGGCGGCCCGCTGGTCGGCAGACAGGCCGGCACCGCCGCCACTGTCCAGCCCGGCGATGCTCCACACGACGGGTTCGGCGCTCATGGGATGAGAAAGGGCCGGCCGTCGACCGGCGTGCTGGCCACAGCCATGTCCTGCCGCGCCATCACGCCGGCCTCAAAGCCCAGCCGCCCGGCGGCGATCGCCTGCCCGAAGGCCGCCGCCATGCGCACCGGGTCGCCGGCCTGGGCCACGGCCGAGTTCAGCAGCACGCCGTCAAGGCCGAGCTCCATCGCCTGCGCCGCGTGCGACGGCGCCCCGATGCCGGCGTCCACGATCAAAGGCACGCCCGGCAGGCGCTCGCGCAGCGTGCGCAAGGCGAAGGGGTTGAGCAACCCCTGGCCAGAGCCGATGGGCGCGCCCCAGGGCATGAGCACCTGGCAGCCGGCATCCAGCAGGCGGCGGCAGGTCACGAGGTCGTCGGTGCAGTAGGGGAAGACCTCGAAGCCGTCCTTCACGAGCTGCTCCGCGGCCGCCACCAGTTCCCAGGGGTCGGGCTGCAGGGTGTAGTCGTCACCCACCACCTCGAGCTTGATCCAGCGCGTGTCGAACAGCTCGCGGGCCATGTGCGCCAGGATGATGGCCTCCATGGCCGTGCGACAGCCCGCGGTATTGGGCAGCAGATGCCCACCCGTGGCGGCGAGCGTCTCGCGCAACGCCGCCACGAAGCCGTTGTCGCCCGCGGCCGCATGGGTGCGCCGCAGCCCCACCGTCACCACCTGGGCGCCGCTGGCTTGGACTGCGGCTTGCAACACGGCCGGCGAGGGATAGCCAGCGGAGCCGAGCAGGAAGCGGCTCGTCAGCGTGCGGCCGTCAAGGGTCCAGGTCATGGGTCAACACTCCCGTGAGATCAGGCGGCTCAACCGCCGGCAATCGGTTGGATCAAGGTCAGCACATCTCCGGGTTGGAGCCGCGTCGTCTCGCGCTCGCTGCGCGGCAGGAACCGGCCGTTCAACGCGGTGGCCACCGCAGCAGGGTCATGCCCTTGCTCTGCCACCAGGGCCGACACGCTCAGCCCCTCGCGCCAGGGTTGTGGCTGCTGGTTGAGGAAGAACTCAGGCATGGCGCAGCGCTTCCTCCGCCAGAGCAGGCGCCAGCAGCCAGCCGTGCCGGAACAGCCCGTTGATGCGCAGCAGACCCGGCTCATGCACCCGCAGCGGCAAGTGATCAGGCAAGGCGGGGCGCAGGTTGGTTTCGAGGTGCAGGATGCGTGCCTCGGCCAGCGCTGGCAGCACGCTCTGGGCAGCAGCCATCAGCTCGACCGCCGTGCGTAGGCTCACGGGCGAGCGGTCCTCGGTCTCGATCTCCGAGGCCCCCACCACGATCTGGTCGCCGGGCCGTGGCACGAGGTAGACCCGGTGACGCGGATGCAGCAGCCGCACCGGTCGTCGCAGTTGCACACCGGGTGCATGCAGCCACAAGATCTCGCCACGCACCCCGCGCAGCGCGGGCACCTCCGGGCGTGCGCCGAGGCCGCGGGTGTCGATGACGAGATCGGCGTCCAGACGTTCGCCATCGTCGAGCATGACCGCATGCGGCTGCACATGCCGGGCCGCTCGCCCCCAACACCAGTCGACGTCTCGCGCCTGGGCGACCAGCGCCACGAGCAGCTCGCGCGGCAAGACCTGCCCCTCGCCCGGCAGCCACCAGGCCCGCAACTGGGGCGCCAGCATCGGCTCCAGCATCTGCAGGCATTCGCGGTTCAGGCGCTCGGGTCCCTCACCGAGCCGCGCCAGCACCCGTTCGGCCGCGCCGCGATCCGCCGCATGGGCCAGCAGCAGGCTGCCTTCCGTTCTCACCAGGTCGGGCCGACCCAGGGCTTCGGCAATCGCCGGCCAGAGCTGCAGGGACCGCCAGCCGAGCGCCGCCACCTCGTCGCCGGCCTGCTCGCGCTCGGCGAGCGGGCTGAGCATGCCGGCCGCCGTGAAGGCCGCTGCGCGTGGGTCCGCAGCATCAGCCGCCGGATCGATCACCCGCACCCGGTGCCCGTCGCGCGCCAGCTGCCAGGCCAGCAGTCGGCCCATGACGCCCGCGCCCGCGATGACGATGTCCTTCATGGCTGCGGCTGGATCGGCACATAGAACGCGCCGCCGGCCGCCTTGAACTCGGCTGACTTCTGCGCCATGCCGCGCTCGGCGTACTCGCGCACGTCCTGGGTGATCTTCATCGAGCAGAACTTCGGGCCGCACATCGAGCAGAAGTGAGCCGACTTGGCCGCGTCCTTCGGCAGGGTCTCATCGTGATAGTCGCGCGCGGTGTCGGGGTCCAGGCCGAGGGCGAACTGGTCGTTCCAGCGGAACTCGAAGCGCGCCTTGCTCATGGCGTCGTCCCGCGCGCGGGCGCCGGGGTGGCCTTTGGCGACGTCGGCGGCATGGGCTGCGATCTTGTAGGCCATCAGCCCCTGCTTCACGTCCTCGCGATCGGGCAGGCCGAGGTGCTCCTTGGGCGTGACGTAGCAGAGCATCGAGGTGCCCATCCAGCCGATCATGGCTGCGCCGATGGCGCTGGCGATGTGGTCGTAGCCGGGTGCGATGTCGATGGTGAGCGGGCCGAGCGTGTAGAACGGCGCCTCGTGGCAGTGCTTGAGCTGCTCGGCCATGTTGGCCGCGATGAGGTGCATGGGCACATGGCCCGGGCCTTCGATGAGCGTCTGCACGTCATGCCGCCAGGCAATCTGGGTCAGCTCGCCCAGGGTGCGCAACTCGGCGAACTGGGCCTCGTCATTCGCATCGGCCGCACTGCCGGGCCGCAGCCCGTCGCCCAGCGAGAAGGTCACGTCGTAGGCCTTCATGATGTCGCAGATCTCTTCGAAGTGCGTGTACAGGAAGTTCTCGCGGTGATGCGTGATGCACCACTTGGCCAGGATGGAGCCGCCGCGCGACACGATGCCGGTGCGCCGCCGGGTTGTCATCGGGATGAAGGGCAGACGCAGGCCGGCGTGGATGGTGAAGTAGTCCACCCCCTGCTCGGCTTGCTCGATGAGGGTGTCGCGGAAGAGGGCCCAGGTCAGGTCTTCGGCCACGCCGCCGACCTTCTCCAGCGCCTGGTAGATGGGCACGGTGCCGATGGGCACGGGTGAGTTGCGCAGGATCCAGTCGCGGGTGGTGTGGATGTTGCGCCCGGTGGAGAGGTCCATCACCGTGTCGGCCCCCCAGCGGATGCTCCACACCAGCTTCTCCACCTCCTCCTCGATGCTGGAGGTGACGGCCGAGTTGCCAATGTTGGCGTTGACCTTGACGCGGAAGTTGCGGCCGATGATGGTCGGCTCAAGCTCGGGGTGGTTGATATTGGCCGGGATGACGGCGCGCCCGCGGGCCACTTCCTGGCGCACGAATTCGGGCGTGATGACCTCGGGGATGCTCGCCCCGAGCGAATCGCCGCGCAGGCGCTGCTCACGCTCGGCGTCACCGATGTAGTCGCGCATCCATTCGCGACGGCCGTTCTCGCGCAGCGCGACGAACTCCATCTCGGGCGTGATGATGCCGCGTCGGGCGTAGTGCATCTGGCTGACGTTGGCCCCTGAGACCGCGCGGCGCGGCTGGCGCTGCAGGGCGGCTGCCTCGGTCCTCAAGCGGGCGATGCGCTCGTTGTCGTCTCGCCCGCCGTCGTCCTCCGCCTGGCGCAGGCGCCCGGCATAGGCTTCGGTGTCGGCACGGTCGGCCACCCAGCGGCTGCGCACGTCGGGCAGGCCCTGGCGCACGTCGAGGCTCACCGACGGGTCGGTATAGGGGCCGGAGGTGTCGTGCACGACGACGGTCTCGCCGTTGCTCAGTGCGATCTCGCGCACCGGCACCCGCAGGTCGGGTCGGCTGCCGGCGATGTAGGCCTTGCGCGAGGCGGCAAAGGGGGCGCGCGTCAGCGAGAGGCGCTCGTCGAGCGGCTGGGCTGGGAGATCGGAAAGATGCGTTTCGGGGGCATTCACGGGGCAGGCTCCTGGAGCAGTGACAACAGTGCTCCGTGGCCGCCGGTGGATGCCGGACGCGGGTAGGCCCGCGCCAGCATGCCTGCCTGGCATGCGCTCTCCTTACGCCGGTACTAGCCGGTTCAAGTTCACGGGTTCAGTCAACAGACTGTCTCAGCGTCTGGGCCCGGCTTTCGCCAGACCCGAGCACCCCGGAGCGGGGCGGATTGTGCGCAGGTTCGTGCGGCCGTGGCAAGCCCCGCAAAGGCGCAAGGGCTATCGCACGAACGTGACCACGTGGTCCAGCTCCAGCCGGATACCGATGCGCTCGCCAATGGCGTGGTTGTGATGCGAGGGCACGAGCGACAGCACTGTGGCCCCGCTGGCCAGACGCAGCGTGTAGAGGAACTCGGCGCCTCGGAAGGCCTTGGTGATGACCTCAGCCGTGATCGGGCTTGCGTCATCGTGCACGACGTCGTCTGGCCGCAGCAGCACATCGACCGGCCCCGTGGCCAGCGGCTCGGCGCTGTGCACCTGCCCCAGCTCCAGCTGCAATTCATGCGGCGCGCTGACATGTCCGGTGATGAAAGCGCCCTGCCCGACAAAGTCCGCCACGAAGCGGTTCGCCGGCCGGTGGTAGAGCTGGTAGGCGCTGTCCCATTGCTGAATGCGACCCTCGTGCATGACACCGATCTCGTCGGCGATCGCAAACGCCTCGTGCTGGTCGTGTGTCACCAGCAGCGCGGTCATGTCAGCGTCAGCGAGCAGACCACGCAACTCGGCACCCAGGCGCTCCCGCAACTCGACGTCGAGGTTGGCGAAGGGCTCGTCCAGCAGCAGCAAGCGCGGCTGCGGGGCCAGGGCGCGGGCCAGCGCCACGCGCTGCTGTTGGCCGCCCGACAACTCGTGCGGGTAGCGCGCGGCTGCATGGGCCAAGCCCACCGTCTCCAGCATGCGGTGGATGCGCGTGGAGGCATCGGCCACGCCACGAATCCCGAAGCCGACGTTCTGGGCCACCGTCAGGTGCGGGAAGAGCGCGTGATCCTGGAAGACCATGCCGATGCGGCGGCGCTCGGGAGGCACGCCCTGCCCTGGCTGGCTGACGATGTCGCCATCCAACCGGATCTCGCCGGCTCGCAATGGCTCGAAGCCGGCAACGGCCCGCAGCACCGTCGTCTTGCCACAACCCGAAGGACCCAGCAGACAGCCGATGCGGCCCCGCGGCAAGGCCAGGGACAGGTCTTGCACCACGGTGCGAGCGCCATAGGCGACGGCGATGCGGTCGAGCGTGAGCCAGGTCGTGGGCACAGCGATGGAGGGGGATGCGGAGGTGGTCATGTCGGGGCCGGCATTGTCACGATAATTCCGCGCGATGCAGCGGGCCCTTCCCTTTCTCTCCAACTTTCAGACCCGCCGGGGCGCGCCCCTGCGCACCTGGGCCCTGCTGGCGGCCGGGCTGATGACGGCGCCCTTGCTGGCCGTGGCGCTCAAGGTGCTGACACCGGGCACCGGCGACACCTGGGCACATCTGCTCGACACCGTGCTGCCCGACTACATCCGCACCACGCTGTGGCTGTGCCTGGGCGTGGGCCTGGGTGTCACGGCGCTCGGCGTGGGTGCCGCCTGGCTGGTCACCCGGCACGACTTTCCAGGCCGGTCCACGTTTGAATGGGCGCTGCTGCTGCCCCTGGCCATGCCCGCTTATGTGATGGCCTATGCCTACACCGACCTGCTGCAGTACGTCGGCCCGGTGCAAAGCTGGCTGCGCGAGGCCTTCGGCTGGCGCCGGGCGGACTACTGGTTCCCCGATGTGCGCTCCCTGGGCGGCGCCATCGTGATGTTCTCGCTGGTGCTCTACCCCTACGTCTACATGCTGGCGCGCACGGCCTTCCTGGAGCGCGGTGCCGGCATGATCGAAGCTGGGCGCGTGCTGGGCTTGTCGCCGCTGCAGGCGTTCTGGCGCCTCTCCCTGCCGCTGGCACGGCCGGCCATCGCGGGTGGCGTGGCCCTGGCCTTGATGGAGACCCTGGCGGACTACGGCACGGTGTCGTACTTTGCGGTACAGACCTTCACGACGGGCATCTACCGCGCCTGGTTCTCGCTGGGTGACCGCACCGCGGCGGCACAGTTGGCCATGGTGCTGCTGGCCTTCGTGGTGGTGGTGCTGGTGCTGGAGCGGGTGTCGCGCGGCGGCTCAAGGTTCCACGACAGCTCGCTGCGACGCAGCAGCTCGACGCGAGTTCGCCTGCCTGCGGTGCGCGGCCTGCTGGCCACCCTGGCCTGCCTGATGCCGCTGGTGGCGGGCTTCCTGCTGCCTGCGGGCGTCATGCTGCACATGGCCGTGACCGACGCCGAGTCGCCTTTGAGCCCGCGCTTCTTCACGCTGGCCGGCAACAGCATGCTCGTGGCCGGCTCCACGGCCCTGCTGGCCACAGGCCTGGCGCTGCTGATCGCCTACGCCGCACGGCTTCACCCCGGTGGGGCCATGCGCTGGGCGCACCGTGTAGCGGGCCTGGGCTATGCGCTGCCGGGCTCGGTGATCGCGGTGGGCGTGCTGATCCCGGTCACGCTGCTGGACCACGGCCTCGCGGCCGTGTTGCGCGACAGCTTCGGCTGGCAGGTGGGGCTGCTGCTGACGGGCAGCATCGCCGCCCTCGTGTACGCCTGCGTGGTGCGCTACCTGACCGCAGCACTGCAGGCGGTGGATTCGGGCCTGGCCCGCATCACCCCGCGCATGGAACAGGCCGCTCGCATGCTGGGCCACACGCCCACGCAGACCCTGCGCCGCGTGCACCTGCCGCTGCTGCGCGGTAGCGCCCTGACGGCGGCGCTGCTGGTCTTCATCGACGTCATGAAGGAGCTACCCGCCACGCTGGTGATGCGGCCCTTCAACTTCGACACGCTGGCGACCCAAGCCTACACCCTGGCCTCCGACGAGAGGCTGGCCGAGGCCTCGGCCCCGGCACTGGCCATCGTCGTGGCGGGCTTGCTGCCGTTGCTGGTGTTGAGCCGCCAGATCCTCAAGTCGGCGCGCTGATCACTTCCAGCCGGCGCGGTCGAACACCTTCTGCGCATTGGCCGTGGTCTTGGCCAGGTCGCCGATGGGCAGCGCATCGGGCTTGAAGCTGCCCAGGGCGTCGAGTGCCGGGTTGGCCGCCACGGCCGACTTGATCACCGGCCACTCGTTGTTGCCGTTGGCGAAATAGGCCTGGGCCTCGTCGCTGGCCAGGTACTCCAGGAACTTGACGGCAGCCTGCCGGTTGGGCGCATGCTTGAGCACGCCGGCGCCCGACACGTTGACATGCGTGCCCCAGGTCTTCTGGTTGGGCCAGACGACGCCGAGCGCCTTCACCACCTGCTGGTCTTCCGGTTTGGTCGAGCGCAGCAGGCGCGCGAGGTAGTAGGTGTTGGAGATGGTCACGCCGCATTCACCGGCGGCGACGGCGCGGAGCTGGTCGGTGTCGCCGCCCTTGGGCGCACGCGCGAAGTTGGCCACCAGGCCCTTGGCCCAGGCCTCGGTCTTGGCCTCGCCGTTGTGGGCGATGAGCGCCGCGCCCAGCGACAGGTTGTAGGGGTGCGCGCCGGAGCGCATGCAGACCTGGCCCTTCAGGCGCGGGTCGGCGAGGTCCTCGTAGGTCTGCACCCATTCGGCCTTCACGTCGGCCTTGTTGTGCACGATGACGCGGGCGCGGGTGGAGAAGGCAAACCAGGTCGGCGTGCGCAGGCCGGCAGGCACCCGCGCCTCCAGCACGGCCGACTTCACCGGCTGGAACAGGCCCAGGCTGTCCGCCACCTCCAGCCGGGCGGCGTCAACGGTGATCAGCAGGTCCGCCGGGCTGGCCTTGCCTTCGTTGCGGATGCGCTCCACCAGTTCGTCTTCCTTGCCGTCGAGCCGGTTGATCTTGATGCCCGTCTGCTTGGTGAAGTTGGCGTAGAGCGCCTCATCGGTCTGGTAATGGCGGGCCGAGTAGATGTTCAGCACGGCCTCATTGGCCGCGGCAGCGCCCGAGAGGCCAGCCAGCGTGAGGGAGATGCAGAGAAGTTGACGACGGTGCATGAAGAGGCTGTCTCGCAAAGTTGTATTGCCCAAATGCTAACAAGAGTGATTCTCATTTGTGCAGCAAGCCCTTCTGCGTCGACGGGAATGAAAAAGGGCCGACCGTTTGCACGGCCGGCCCAAGCGCGAACGCGCTCGAGGGGATCGGGGAGATCAGTCCTTGTCGGCCGGCATCAGGCCCGGCATGCCGTGGCTGGGCGCCAGGCCGCCACCGCCCTGCTCTGCCGGCCGGGCTGCCTTCTTCTTGTCGCGGCTCAGGTAGCTGTACAGCACCGGCACGACCACCAGGGTGAGCAAGGTCGAGGTGATGACGCCGCCGATGATGGCCCGGCCCATCGGCGCCTGGATCTCGCCGCCATCGTTCAGCGCAATCGCCATCGGCAGCATGCCGAAGACCATCGCGGCGGTCGTCATGATGATGGGGCGCATCCGAATGAGGCCGGCCTGAAGCAGCGCATCGGCAATCGTGGCGCCGGCCTTGCGCGCATGGTTGGCAAAGTCCACCAGCAGGATGGCGTTCTTGGTCACCAGGCCCATCAGCATCACCAGGCCAATCATCGAGAACACATTCAGCGTGGAGCGCCACAGCAGCAGCGCGAGCATCACGCCGATCAGCGCCAGCGGCAGGCTGGCCATGATGGCGATCGGCTGGATGAAGCTGCCGAACTGGCTGGCCAGCACGATGTAGATGAAGATCACGGCCAGGCCCATGGCCGCCAGCAGGCCATTGAAGGCCTCGGCCTGCTGCTTGCCGGCGCCGTCGACCTTGAAGCTGATGCCGGCGGGCAACTGCGTGCTCTTGATGAGCTTTTGCACCTCCGCGTTCACGTCGCCCGCCGGGCGGCCCTGCACGCCGGCAAACACCGCTTCGCGGCGCTGCAGGTTCTCGCGGCGGATCACCTCGGGGTTGAACACCGGCTCGACGGTGGCCACCTGGTCGAGCGTGATCGGCGCGCCCTCCTTGGAGAACGCCACGGGCAGCTTGCTCATCTGCTCGATGCGCTCGCGCTGTTCACGCGGCAGGCGCAGCAGCACTTCCACCTGGTTGCCGTCGGGCGTGGTCCAGTAGGTGGCGACCTCGCCGTTCACATAGGCCCGCAGCGAGGACGCGATTTGGGGCGCGGTGAGGCCAAGCTCGCGGATGGCCGAATCCTTCAGCCGCACGGCAAAGGCCGGCAGGCCGGGGCGCACGGTGGTGTCCACGTCGACGGCGCCTGGGATCTTCTTCAGCTTTTCGGCGAAGTCGCGCGTTACCTGGGTCAGCACCTCCGGGTCGGTGCCCAGGATGGTCACCCAGATCGGGCGATTGAAGCCCACGCTGACCTCCACGCCGGGGATCTTGGCGATGTCGGCGCGGATGGCGTCTTCGATCTGCTTCTGCGTGCGCTTGCGCTCGCTGCGGTCCACCAGCGAGATGTTCAGCGAAGCCTGGTTGCGGCCGGTGGCCATGCCCTCGCCAGTGCTGCCCACCACGGACGACACCGTCTTGATCTCAGGGTAGTCCTTCAGGATGGCCTCGACCTGCGCGACCTTGGCACTGCCCCGCTCCACGCTGCTGGCCACCGGCATGCGCAGGTTGACCTGGGTGAAGCCGTTGTCGGTCTCAGGCACGAACTCGCTGCCCACCAGCGGTGCCAGCATCAACGCGACGACGAAGCTGGCGAAGGCCCCCCACATCACGAGGCCGCGCGGCGTCAGCGTGGCCAGGCGCAGGCGGCGCTTGGCCGTCTTGATGCGCTGGCCCTCGGCGTCAAAGGGGCGGCCATAGACCGGCACGGGCGGCACCAACACGCGGTAACGGCGGCCCGAGAACGCCCAGCGGATCAGGCGCTCGTAGCCGTTGTGCAGGCGGTCCATGCTCCAGTCGGTCGCGCGGATGGCGTGCCCGATGACCGGCCAGTGGCGGATGCGCGGGTTCACCGGGTCATGCCACACCGAGGACAGCATCGGGTCCAACGTGAAGCTCACGAACAGGCTCACCAGCACCGCCACCGCGACGGTGATGCCGAAGGGGTAGAAGAACTTGCCGATGATGCCGCCCATGAAGGCCACCGGCACGAACACCGCGCAAATGGCAAAGGTGGTCGCCATGACGGCCAGGCCGATCTCGTTGGTGCCGTCGGCCGCCGCGGTGTGATGGTCCTTGCCCATGGCCACGTGGCGCACGATGTTCTCGCGCACGACGATGGCATCGTCAATCAGCAGGCCGATGCACAGCGACAGCGCCATCATCGTCATGAAGTTCAGCGTGAAGCCGAAAGCATGCACCGCGATGAAGCTGGAGATGACGGCGATGGGCAGCGTGAGGCCCGTGATGATGGTCGAGCGCCAGCTGTGCAAGAACAGGAACACGATGGCGACCGTCAGCAACGCGCCTTCGATGAGGGTGTGCTTGAGGCCGTCGAGCGAGCCCTTCACGAAGTCGGAGTTGGCGTAGATCAGGCGCAGTTCCACGTCCTTGGGCAGCACCTTGCGCAGCTCCTCCATCGCTTCCTTGATGGCGTCGCCAGTGGCGACGATGTTGGCATCCTGCTGCTTGAAGATGTTGAAGCTCACCGCCGGCTGGCCGTTGATGCGGGCGATGCTGTCGATCTCACGCTCCCGCTCCACCAAGGTGCCCAGGTCATTGAGCGTCAGCGCCAGGTTGCCGCGGCGCGCCACGACCATCTGCCCGAACTGCTTGGGGTCCTTCACGCGGCCTTCCACGCGCAGGATGGCGTCGGACTGCTGGTCAGACAGCAGGCCGACCGGCTGGTCGCTGTTGGCATCGGCCAGGGCCTTGGCGATCTCGGCCGGCGTGACGCCATAGGCGCGCAAGCGCATCGGGTCGAGGTCGATGCGCACCTCGCGGCTCACCAGCCCGCCCACGTCGACCTTGGCCACGCCTTCGACGCGGCCCAGGCGCTTGGAGACGATCAGGTCGGCCATCATCGACAGCTCGCGCGCGCCGCGGGTCTGGCTCAGCAGTGCCATCACGACCACCGGCTGCGCGTTGTCGTTCTGGAAGCGCGACACCACCGGCGGCTTCACGTCCTTCGGAAACGCGGCCTGCGCGGCGGCCACGCGGTCACGCAGGTCCTGCATGGCGCGGCTCATGTCGGTGTTCAGGCCGAACTCCACGCTCGCCTGCACACGCCCTTCGAAACTGCGCGACTGGATGCGCTCGACACCGGCCACGGAGTTCAGCGCCTCCTCCAGCGGCTTGGCCACTTCACGCTCCACCGCCTCGGGCGAGGCGCCGGGGTAGCGAATGTCGATGCCGGCCCCGGGGAAGTTGATGTCGGGCATCTGTTCGACGCCCAGCTTGCTGTAGGCGAACAGGCCGAGCACGCACAGGGCCACCATCACCATGGTCGCGAAGACCGGGTTCTGGATTGAAACGCGGGTCATCCACATGATGCGGCCCTCACTGCTGGACCGGCGCCGAGCCGGCGGCGGCCGCGCTCGCGACCTTGGACGACTTGCTCGACACGACCTGCGCCTTGTCCCCTTCGCGCAGGTTGTCGAAGCGCGCCGCCAGCACCTGGGCCTCGGGCTTCAACCCGCTGAGGATCTCGATGCGGCCTTCACGGGCGTCGCTGCGCCCGGTGGTGACGATGCGGCGGGCGAGCGCGCCGTTCTCGATCATCCAGACCTGCTCCTGGCCCGAGTTGCGGCTCACGGCCGCCATCGGCACGGTCAGGCGCTGCGTGTCGTCCGGCAGCACCACCTTGGCGGCGGCGTACTGGCCGGCGCGGTACAGCTCCTTGGGGTTGTCCAGCACCAACGTCACGCCGATGGACCGCGTGCCGGGCTCGGCCGCGGGCGCGATGCGGGCGATGCGCGCCTCGACGGGCTCGTCCACGCCTTCAACCTTTACCTGCACCGCCATGCCGGGCTTCAGGCGGCTGACCTCGTGCGTGCCCACCAGGCCGGCCAGTTCCAGCTTGGCCAGATCGACGATGGTCAGGATCTGCTGCTCGGCGGCGAGCTTTTCGCCGGGCACCGCATGGCGCTTGGCCACCACGCCGTTGATGGGTGAGACCAGCGCCGCCTGACGCAGTGTCACCTGGCTGGTGTCGAGCTGGGCCTTGGCCGCCAGCCAATTTGCGCGGGCGGATTCATAGGCGGCACGGGAGTTGTCGAGGGCCGTCTGGGCGATGAAGTTCTTGCTCGCCAGGCCCTCGTTGGCCTTGTGCGCGCGTTCGGCCTGCTCCATCTGGGCACGCATGGCCTCGACGCTGGCGTTGCGCTCGGCAATGCGGTAACGGAGTTCTTCGAGGTCGACCTGGCCCAGGGCCTGGCCCGCCTTCACGCGGCTGCCCTCGCCCACCGCCAGGTTGAGCAGGGTGCCGTTGGACTTGGCCCGCACGACCACCGTGCCCGGCGCCACCAGTGGGCCGCTGAACTCGATCTGGGCCGGCATGGCCACGAGCGTGGGCTTGACGACCTCGCTGGCCACGAACTCCAGCGCCGGCTTGGCCTTGTCCTCACCGGGCTTCTTCGGCGCGTCGCCCTTGCTGGCCATCACCGCCACCCCGGCACCGCCCACCACCACGACCACGGCCGCGATGACACCCATCCTGAAAGACTTCCGCATGGCTCCCCCAAACGCTCTCTGATACAGACCTTTGCAGTCTAGAAATCAGGGCTTGGCGGCGCAGCGCGCGTGAGACGAAACGCGGAAACGGTGGGCTGAGCTGCACCGGCCGGCGATCAGCCCGGCCGGGCGTGCGACGAACTGCAGCTCAGGCGGGACGGGCGCCTGGGATGGGGGCGATGGGCAGGGCCACGTCCCCGCACTGCGCCCTATGACGAAGGGCATGGTCCATCAGCACCAGGGCCAGCATGGCCTCGGCGATGGGTGTGGCGCGGATGCCCACGCAGGGGTCGTGGCGGCCGAAGGTCTCGACCGTGGACGGGTTGCCGGCGCGGTCGATGCTGGCCTTGGGGCTGCGGATGGAACTGGTGGGCTTGATCGCGATCTCGGCCACGATGTCCTGGCCGGTGGAGATGCCGCCGAGCACGCCGCCGGCGTTGTTGCTGGCAAAGCCGTCCGGGGTCAGCTCGTCGCCGTGCTGCGTGCCCTTCTGGGCGACCGACGCGAAGCCGGCGCCGATCTCCACGCCCTTGACGGCATTGATGCCCATCAGCGCGTAGGCAATGTCGGCGTCGAGCTTGTCGAACAGGGGCTCGCCCAGGCCCACCGGCACGCCGGTGGCCTCCACGCGGATGCGGGCGCCGACCGAGTCGCCGGCCTTGCGCAGTGCATCCATGTAGGCCTCGAGCTCGGCGATCTGGCTGGCGTTGGCGGCGAAGAAGGGGTTGTTGCCGACGTGCTGCCAGCCTTCGAACCCAATCGCAACCTCGCCCAACTGCGTCATGCAGCCGCGGAACTCGGTGCCATAGGCCTCGCGCAGCCACTTGCGGGCCACCGCACCGGCACCCACCATGGGCGCGGTCAACCGGGCCGAGGAGCGGCCACCGCCGCGCGGGTCGCGCACGCCGTACTTGCGCCAATAGGTGTAGTCGGCGTGACCCGGGCGGAAGGTGTCGAGGATATTGCCGTAGTCCTTGCTGCGCTGGTCGGTGTTTTCGATCAGCAGGCAGATCGGCGTGCCCGTGGTGACGCCTTCATAGACGCCCGACAGGATGCGCACCGCATCCGGCTCGTTGCGCTGCGTGACGTGCCGGCTGGTGCCGGGGCGGCGCCGGTCCAGTTCGGGCTGGATGTCGGCCTCGCTCAACGCCAGCCCGGGCGGGCAGCCGTCGATGACGCAGCCGATGGCCGGCCCGTGGCTTTCGCCGAAGTTGGTGACGCGGAAGAGTTCGCCGAAGGTGCTGCCTGACATAGGCCTCAAGTTTAGGCGGCCCGCCAATGCAAAAGCGGCCCCGCAAGGCCGCCTTATCAGCTTGCGAATCTCAGAGCTTGGGTTCGGCCTCGGCCGTGTTCTCCTCGACCGGCCAGTCGCGGATGTAGGCCTTGAGCATGCGGTTCTCGAAGTCCTGGCTGTCGACCACCGCCTTGGCGACGTCGTAGAACGAGATGACGCCCATCAGCGTGCGGCCGTTCATGACGGGCATGTAGCGCGCGTGGCGGCCGAGCATCATGCGGCGCACCTCGTCGATCTCGGTCTCGGGCGTGCAGGTCAGCGGCGCGTCGTCCATGACGGTGCGGACGATGGTGGTGCCCACCGCGCCGCCGTTCTTGACCACGGCCTGGATGACCTCGCGGAAGGTCAGCATGCCGACCAGATCGCCGTGCTCCATGACCACCAGGGAGCCGATGTCGCGCTCGGCCATGACGTCCAGGGCTTCCTTCAGTGCCTGGTCCGGCGAGACGGTGAACAGGGTGCCGCCTTTGACACGCAGGATATCGACGACTTTCATGGTTGTCTCCGGGACGAGTTGCCCGGGCAACATAGCACACAATGCCCGCGACTCCACCCCATAGAAAACACCATGCCAGGCTTCGACACCCTCGCCCTGCATGCCGGCGCCACGCCCGACCCGGGCACCGGCGCGCGGGCCACGCCGCTGCACCTCAGCACCTCCTTCGTCTTCGAGAACAGCGAGCATGCCGCGTCGCTGTTCAACATGGAGCGCTCCGGCCACGTCTACAGCCGGCTCTCCAATCCGACGACTGCGGTCTTCGAGGAACGCATGGCCGCGCTGGATGGCGGCATCGGGGCGATCGCCACCGCCTCCGGCCAGGCGGCGTTGCACCTGGCCATCTCCACGTTGATGGGGGCCGGCGGCCACATCGTCGCCAGCACCGCGTTGTACGGCGGCAGCCACAACCTGTTGCACTACACGCTGCGCCGTTTCGGCATCGAGACCACCTTCGTGAACCCGCGCGACCTCGACGCCTGGCGGGCTGCCATCCGGCCCGAAACCCGCCTGCTGTTCGGCGAGAGCTTGGGCAATCCGGGTCTGGACGTGCTGGACATCCCCGCCGTCAGCGCCCTGGCCCATGAAGCCGGCCTGCCACTGCTGGTGGATGCCACGTTCACGACACCCTATCTGCAGCGCCCGGCCGAGCTGGGTGCCGACCTGGTCTACCACTCCGCCACCAAGTTCCTCTGCGGCCACGGCACGGTGGTGGGCGGCGTGCTGGTGGATGCCGGCAGCTTCGACTGGGCTGCAGCGCACGAGCGCAACGGCCGCTTTGCCACGCTGTGCGAGCCCTACGAGGGCTTTCACGGCATGGTGTTTGCCGAAGAGAGCACCGTGGGCGCCTTCCTCCTGCGCGCCCGCCGCGAGGGCCTGCGGGACTTCGGCGCCTGCATGAGCCCGCACACCGCCTGGCTGATGCTGCAGGGGCTGGAGACCCTGCCGCTGCGCATGGCCCGGCACGTGGCCAACGCCCAGGCGGTGGCGGAGTTCCTGGCGGCGCAGCCGCTGGTGGCCAAGGTCAGCTACCCGGGGCTGGCCTCGCACCCCGATCACGCCCTGGCCCAGCGCCTGCTGCCGCGCGGGGCAGGCGCGGTGTTCTCCTTCGACCTCAAGGGCAGCCGCGAGCAAGGGCGTGCCTTCATCGAGTCGCTCAAGCTCTTCTCTCACCTGGCCAACGTGGGTGACGCCAAATCCCTGGTCATCCATCCGGCGAGCACCACCCACTTCCGGATGGACGACGACGCCCTGGCGCGGGCGGGCATCGGCCCGGGCACCATCCGGCTGTCCATCGGCCTGGAAGACCCGGCCGACCTGATCGACGACCTCAAGCGTGCCCTCAAGGTGGCGGCCAAGGCGGGAGGTGCCGCATGAAGCTCGTCGTCGACGGCCACGAGGCCTACGCCTACACCGGCGGCAAGCCCTTCGACCCCGCCCTGCCCTGCGTCGTGTTCATCCACGGCGCACTGAATGACCACAGTGTCTGGACCCTGCTGGCCCGCTGGTGCGCTCACCATGGCTACAGCGTGCTCGCGGTGGACCTGCCCGGCCACGGCCGCAGCGGCGGGCTGCCGCTGACCAGCGTCGAGGCCATCGCCGCCTGGCTGCATCGCCTGCTGGATGCGGCCGACGTGCAGCGCGCCGCGCTGGTGGGCCACAGCATGGGCTCGCTGATCGCGCTGGAGGCCGCGGGCCGCGCCAGCCACCTGGTTATGGTGGGCACGGCCTACCCGATGAAGGTGTCAGATGCCCTGCTGACCACCGCACGCGACCAACCCGAGGCCGCGATGGCCATGGTGACCGCGTTTTCGCATTCCGTGGCCAGCGCCAAGCCCGGCTACCCCGGGCCGGGCGCCTGGCTGCGCGGCGGGTCGATGGCGTTGATGCGCCGTCTGCAGCAGCGGCAGACGGCCGTGAACCTGTTCGAGAACGACTTCCAGGTGTGCGACCGCTACACCGGCGGCGAGGCGGCAGCCGCCCGCGTGACTTGCCCGGTGCATTTCATCCTCGGCGCGCTGGACCAGATGACCAGCCCACGCCAGAACGCCGTGCTCGGCGGCCTGCTCAAGCCGCGCATCCACACTGTGCCCGCGGGCCACGCGCTGATGGCTGAGGCACCGGATGCGGTGCTCGCTGCCCTGCGCGCCGCGCTTCAGGCCAGCACGTAGGCCGCCTCCTCAGGCCGGCTGGCAGCCAGCACCTGCTCCCGGGTGAAGCCTGGCCAGAGCGACCTCGGCAGGGATCGCGCCTGCCGCCTGCATCGGGCGATGGTTGCCAGGGCAAGCCCGCTTGCCGCCCGGGGCCAACCCGCGCTCGAATCGCGGCATGCCGACGACCGATCGCTTCACCAGCTTCGCCGAGTTCTACCCGTTCTACCTGAACGAACACCGCCACCCGGTCTGCCGCCGCCTGCACTTCGTGGGGTCGACGCTGGTGCTGGCCTGCACCTGGCAGCTGGTATGGACCGGTGCACTGGTCTGGGTGCTCTATGGCCTGCTGTGCGGCTACGGCTTTGCCTGGATCGGGCACTTCTTCTTCGAGAAGAACCGACCGGCCACTTTCAGGCATCCGCTCTACAGCTTCATCGGCGACTGGGCGATGTACCGGGACATCTGGCTGGGCCGCATCAAGCTCTGACCTGGTGTGGTGTCCCGCAAATACGTGCCCATGAAATCGCGGCTTCAACCCCACGGCGGCTTTGCAAAGCCTCGCGATACCGCCGGGTATCGCTGTGGTTTGGGCCTTGCCCTGGGCTCGAAGCCATCGATTTCATTTTGTGCACGTATCTGCCGGACACCACACTAGTTGCGCCAGGCCACGCCCACGTTGGCATAGGTGCCGTTGCGCTGCTGGGTCAGCGGGCTGTCGGCGGGCGGTCCGAGCAGTCGGCTGGCGCCGGCGCCGCCGAAGACGAACCAATGCTTGGACAAGGGCCGCGTGAAGCTGACGCCAGCATGCAGGTCGCGCAGGCCCGCACCCGGCTCGTAAGCCGGCTTGCCGGTGGCCGTGACCGCAGACGCCGGCACGCCGAAGTAGCTGCGCATGTTGGTCGCATCGGCGGCCGAAATGCCGATGCCGCTGGCCCACTCCAGGGTGGGACTTCTGTAGAAGCGCCAGCCCAGGTCCACGCCAGCGGTCAACCCGCCCTTGCGGCCCAGGATGTCTTGCGACAGGTTGGCTCCGAGGTTCACGTCCGGCGTCAGGCTGTAGTTGGCAAACAGGCGGGCGCGCAGGGTGCGCTTCACGTCGGGCAGCCCCTGCGTGGTGCTGGCATCGCCGCTGTTGCGACCGCTGTCCACGCGCAGGGCCACGCCCAGTCGCAGCCGGTTGCTGTTGACCAGCAGCGTGCTGGCGCCAGCCCCGGCGGAGTCACGGCCGAAGCCGAGGATGGCGCTGCCGCCCGAGGTGCTGATGCGCCAGCGCCCCCACTGGAAGGCCCACAGCGGTCGCAGCTTGGTCTGGCGCGTGCTCGCGCCGTCGTACTCGGGCCGGCTGGCGAGCGAGGCGCCAAGCAGATAGCGGGCCGGTTGGCTCTCGGGTTCCTGTTCCTGCTGCTGGGCCACGGCCAGGAGTGGCAGACACAGCAGCGCCAAGGGCAAGACGGTGATCCTCATGCAGCCAGCGTAGCAGCAAAGGCCGTGGCTAATGGGCGCCGACTTCGTCCTCCCGGGGCTTGCGTGACAAGGACTGCGCATAGGCATACACCATCGCACCGCGCGAACGCACACCGAGCTTGCAGTAGATGGTCTTGAGGTAGGAGCGCACCGTGAACTCGCTGATGTGCAGCCGCGCGCTCACCTGCTTGGTCTGCAGGCCGCTGCAGATGAGCTGCACGATCTGCAGCTCGCGATTGGTCAGCAGCCGGTGCAGCTCGGCACCCTCCGCAGAGGCGGCCTCGGCCGAGCGGTCCGGCACCAGCGCGTAGCGGTGACCGGCCCACTCGAAGTGCCCGATCTCGTCGGGCAGATAGCACTGACGCAGCCGCGCGCTGCCCGGGCGGCTGCGATGGTCCGGCAGTCGTTCATCCACACACACGACGCGCAAGAGATGACCACCGAGCTCCAGCGTGGTCACCGGCGCGCCAGCCGGCATCTCGGCGTCATCGGGTTCATCACGGGGTGCATTCATGCCATGCCTCCGTCCGCGGTTGGGGGCGCCATCGCTTGCTGGCCATGTCGTGTCTCCCTGTCCTCATCGCTCGGCGGCGGCCGCATCAGAGGCCGGCGCATTGTTTCGAAATCACGCGGCGCCGGCACCTGGGATCTTGGGGGTCTGCAGACGTGAAAAACCACTGGCAACGCGTGTCCGGGATCATGCGCCGGCGCTCGCGCATCGTCCGTCCCTCCTAGCGATGCCCACAAACGAGGGGGCACGGATGCAGGCCCCGCTTTGTGCTGGCGCCCTGCGGCGAGTGCCGATGGGCTCGGCGCAAATCACGTTTTGTCGAAGCCCATCGCGGTGCCTAGAGTGACCTCACCGGTGCAAGCCTGCTCCGGCCTGGAGGCCACGACATGGACCACAACCCCTTCGACAACGACCTGATGGACGAGGCCGACAGCCTCGATGGTGCCGATGCAGGCGACAGCGCCGGCGAGGGTTTCGATGAAGCCGACGGCAGCGACGGCATGGACCTGATGGCGGATGACGCCGACCTCTCCGACGCCGACGGCGCGGGCGATGGCTACGACGGCTTCGACGCTGCCGACTACGGCGACGAGGCCGCCGACGGCAGCGATGCGATGGCCCTGTGGGATGCCTTCGAGGACGAAGTCGCCGACGGCCTGGATGCCGCGGATGAAGACGAATTCCTCGGCCGCATCCTCGGCGGCCTGGGGCGTGCGGGCGGCCTGCTGCGCCGCGGCGTTGGTGGTGCGGCCGGGCTCGCGGGCCGCGTGCAAGGCGTCGCACGGCAGGCCCAGCGGGTGGCCGGCGGCATCGGCCGCGTGGCCGGCCAGGTCTCACCGGCCGCGCAAGCCGCAGCGCGCCTCGCGCAGATGCTCGGGGCCTCCGGCGTGGCCGGCGGGCTGGGCAGCCTCGCCAGTGGCGCCCAGCGCGTGCAAGGCTGGGCCGGCACCGCGGGGCGCCTGGCCGGCGGCGTGGCGCAGACCGCCGGCAGCGCCCAGGGCGTGCTCAGCCAATTGAGCCAGCTCATCGGCAGCGGCGGCAACGAGATGGACGACTTCGACGCGCTCGCCGACGCCTTCGAGGAAGGTGAAGACGAAGCGCTGCCCGCCGTGGTGGCCCTGGCGGCACGGGCTGCGGCGCGTGGCCTGGGCTTTCGCAACATGGCACATCTGGCGCAGGCCGGGCGCCGCGCGCTGGTGCGCGGCACGGCCTCGGCCGCGCGGGAGCTGGTGCGTCACCAGGGCCGTGGCGCCATCCGCGCCCTGCCCCGCCTGGCGGCCTCCGCCGCCCGCGTGGCCACCCGCCAGGCGCCCACGCCGCAACGTGCCGCCCAAGCCGTGCGCCGCGGCCTGCCCGCCACTGCACGACGTGTGGCCCAGCAGCCGCAGACCCTGCGCCGGCTGGCACGGCCGGTGGCGCCGCAAGCCGGCGCGCGCGCCGCTGAGCCGCCCGGCGCCGGGCCTGCCGCCGGCCCGCTCACCCGCGACAACCAGGTCGGCCGCGGCCAACCGAGCCGCCGCATCCGCGGCGCCCGCACCTTCTACATCGATGGCCCCGTCGCCCTGACGGTCACGCCGCGTTAACCCCGGAATCAACCGCAAGGAGATCACCATGGACCGATTCGAAGCCGACGTGATGGACGACCTGATGTCCGACGCCGCCGAGGGCCCTGCCGCACGGCACGGCAATGCCTATGACGAGTTCGACGAGTACGACGAGGGCGATGAATTCGACGGCGCCGACGAGGGCGACGATGAATTCCTCGGCCGACTGCTGGGCGGCATCGGTCGCGTGGCCGGGGGGCTCCTGGGCGGCGGCGGTGGCGATGGGTTTGACGAGGGCGACGAGTTCGACGGCTTCGATGAAGGCGACGAGTTCGATGGCTTCGACGCGGCCGACGAGGACGGCGGCGACGATGCCTTCGAAGCCGCCGTGGCCGATGCGATGGATGCGGGCGACGGCGACGAGTTCTTCCGCCGCCTGGGCCGCATCGCCCGCACGGTCGGCCGCGGCATTGGCAGCGTGGCCCGCGTCGTGGGGCCCATCGCCAGCATGATCCCGATCCCCCAGGCCCAGCTCATCGGCCGCCTGGCCAATGTGGCCGGCCGGCTGATGGCCGATGGTGCCGACGAGTTCGAGGCCTTCGACGAGTTCGTCGACGGGCTGGATGAGGACGGCATCGATGCCGCGGCGCCGGTGCTGGCCGGCATGGTCATCCGCCGCGCACTGCCGGGCGTGGCTCGCGCTGCCGCGCCGGTGCGGCGCGCGGCCGTGCGAGCTGTCAGCCAGGCGGTGCGCACCGCCGTGCGTCGTCAGGGCGCTCCGGCCGCCCGCGCGGTGGCCCGCGCCGTGACCGCCACGCGCCGCGTCGTGCAGCGCCGCAACCTGCCGCCGCGGCAGGCCGTGCAGGCGGTGCGCCGCGTGACCCGCCAGGTCGCCACGCGCCCGCAGGCCGTGCAGCGCCTGTCGCGCCCGCTCGTCGCGCCGGCACGCCGGGCCACACCCCGCGGCCAGGCCGCACAGGTGGTGGCGCGGCAGGTGGCCCCGATTGCGCGCCAGGTCGCTGTCACCACTGGTCGTCCGCTCACGGCGGGGCGCGCGGGCGGTCATGTCTGCACGCAATGCCGGCGCAACCGGCGGCTGCTCGCCCGCGGCCCCGTGGTCATCAACCTGCGCTGCCGCTGAACCCGCCGCACCAACCAGCCCACGAGGAGCACCGAGTCATGGATGTGCGCCGATTCCTGCAGGCCAAGATCACGGGCCTGTCTGCCCGCCTGTCGCGGCTGGCGCGCGTGGACAACGCCTTTGTCGGCCTGCGACCGCAGGACATGCCGTACGCGCCTTCGCCTGAGCACTTCCAGGCGGCCAATGCGCGGCTGTCGGCGGTGGAGCAACGCATCCATGACCGCTTCGAGCAGCTGCGCACCGATGCCGGACGCCGAGCCCCGCAGCGGGTGCTGGTGGACATTGCGCTCGTCGAGCGCGAGTTGGACCGTGCCCGGCGCCTGTTCGGCATGTTCTACGAAGTGTTCGCGCAGCGCGGCACGGCGTTTGGGCCGTCGCTCGCGGCGCATGACAGCATCGCGGCTGACTGCTACACCGCCATCCGCCAGGCCGCGCCGCGCCTGTTCGATGCGCCGCTGCTCAAGCCGGTGTCGTACATGGAGCATGGCTATTCGCCGGCCACCATGCGGCGCGGCGTGGCGCTGTCGCGGCTGCTGGGCGAGGCCAACCCCTTCCCGCTGATCCGCATTCCCTGGGACCGCGACCAACCCTGGCAGAGCGTCTTCCTGCACGAGGTGGCACACAACATCCAGGCCGATGCCGGCATCTGGCAGGAGAACCGCCAGGCCGTGCTGCGCCGCGTGATGGGCCGCGCCGGCAGCCCGATGCTGGCGTCCGTCTACGGGCGCTGGCACAAGGAGATCTTTGCCGACCTGGCCGCCATCCTGCTCGGCGGCCCCGCCGCAGCTTGGGGCATGGCCGACTTCCTGGCTCACCCGCAACCGCGCACCATGACCTTCCGCCCCGGCGGCGCGCACCCCACGGCCTATCTGCGGGTCTACCTGTTGGCCGAGATGCTGCGTCGCATGGGCTTCCAGGCCGATGCCACCCGGCTCCTGCGCGTCTGGCAAGCGCTGTACCGCGCCGATACCGGGCACCGCATCCCCGCCGGACTGATGAGCAGCGCGCCGCGGCTCATTCCGGAGGTGGTGGACGAGATCGCCTTCCAGACCCGGCGCAACCTGGCGCAGCAGGCGTTGGCCGACGTCATTCGCTTCGACGCCGGCGACCAGGACGCGATCCTCGCCGGCGCGCGCCGCCTGCAGGCTGGCAAGCCCGTGGACCTGCCGCCCCGCCATGTCGTCAGCGCGGCTCACTATGCGCTGGAGAGCGGGCGCATTGCGCCGCAGCGCCTGGCCCACGCCGTGACCGACCAGCTCAGCGGCAGCCGCACCCGTGCGCCGCTGCGGCTGGTGGCTTGAAACCGAACCCCACACCGAGGACTCCCCATGGCCCACTCCAACACCCTGCCCATCAGCACCGCGCAAGGCGGCCAGGACCGCCTGGTGCTCGACAACCTGATCCGCCGGGAGCTCAAGGTCGGCGACCCCAGCGACCCCGCGCAAGTGGCCCAGGCGCTGCTGACCCGCTACAGCGCCGACCCCCGCGCCCAGGCCATCGGCCAGGAGTCGCGTGGCCTGCCCTTCCTGCAGGCGGCCAGCTCGGCCCCGCCGGTCGTGCAGATGTTGACCGCTGCCGGCGGCGCCGAATGGCAGCAGGCCCTGGACGACATCAACCAGGACCTGCAGCACCTGAGCACCAGCGCCCTGGTGAAGGACGTGGCGCCCGAGATCCGCGGCTGGGGCCAGGCCATCCGCACGACGCTGTCCGAAGGCTATGACGCCGCCCGCTTTGGCCTGGACCCGCGCAACCGCGACAAGGGCTTCGCGATGCGACGCCAGCTCAACGACTATGCGCGCCTGGCCCGGCTGGTCGGCGCGCACACGCCGGCGATGCTGACGGACTTCCGCAAGCTCGCGCAGAGCCTGGACGAGGCGGCCAACCTGCTGCTGGTGATCATGGGCGAGGCGCTCGCCAATGTGGGTTTTGGCGGCGGCCGCTACATCCCGCAGGTGGCCTATGCCGATCTGCAGACCCGCCGCGACGCCGTCATCTACGCGCTGCGCAACCTGGTCGGCAGCACCCAGCAGGCCTACGGCCCCGACGAATGGCCGCGCGGGCTGGACGCCTACCGCCAGCTCAACGACCTGCTGGAGGCCCAGGGTCAGAACGACCTGCGTTCCCTGCTGATCGAGACCGAGCTGGCCCGCACCATGGACGAGCTGGTGCGCCGCGGCGGCGACAACACCGCCGACGGCCTGCGCTCGGTCGGCTCCACCTCGCTGCTGACGCTGGAGCGCTTCCGCCGACTGGTGGCCGTGAGCCGGCGCGGCATCAGCCCGGAGTCGCCTGCGCTGTACGCCTACCTGGAAGCGCTGCAGCTATTCGCTTCAGCCTTCGACTCCGCTGGCGGCTTCCGGCTGATGAAGATCGCCCGGCCGCCACTGCTGTTCTACGGCCTGTACGGCAGCACGGGGCTGGACGATGCCGACCGCCGCATCGTCGACCTGGCCACCCGGCGCGGCCTGGTGGCGGACGCCATCGACTGCTTTGCCAGCAGCTGCTGCCAGGGCAACCGGACCTGCCTCGTGCTGCTGGACAAGCTGCTGTATGACATCGACCGCGCCATCGACCTATACGGCCTGGGCTTTGCCAACTTCGGCAGCACCGAGCGGCGCGCGTCGGCCTACGCCTTCATGATCGACCAGGTGCTGCTGGCCGCGCCCTGCCGCGCGCCGGGCGCCAACCAGCCCAGCCTGTTGCCGGCCGAGCTGGTGACCCAGCTCAACGCCATCGCCGACGAGCTGCGCCCCGACCTCACGCTGGCCAACGACCCGGTCTTTGCGGATGCCGTGGCCCGTGCCCAGCGCCTGGCCGCGCAGCTCGGCACCCTCATGCAGGCGCGCGGCATCGCCGACCCGGACCAGCTGCGCCTGCGCGGCACCGCAGCGCCGCCGCAGGTCTGGGACATCGAGGACCTGGCCGAGCTGAACACCGCCATCTACCGCGGCAGCGCCGTCGTACCGCCCGGGCTGGTGCCCGACAGCGACCTGCAGCTGGACGCCTACCTCGGCGTCATCGAGCAGGAGCTCTGCCTGCAGCTCGACATGGAGCGCAACTGGAGCCAGCTGGTGCACAGCATGGTGGCCAACTGCGCACAGATCGATGTCTCGCTATCGCAGCTGCAGGCCGTGGTGCAGGCCGCGGTGCGCAGCGTGGCCGGCCATGACTGCCGCTCGGGCGCCGCCATCAACCTGCCGCCGACCCTCGAAACCTCGCTCGATTCGCTGGTGGACAGCGTGGAGCGCACGGGCCTGGGTCGACCGCATCGCACGCTGTCCTGGCAGCGCCGCACCTGAACCGCCACCGCAAGAGGAGCCCACCATGCCAGACGATTTCGATCTCCGGTACACGCCGAAGTTCTACGAGAGCTTCGGGAAAGTCATCCAGCTCGACCTGGGCAGCACGGCGCAGGACGTGGCCACGACACGCGAGCGCGTGACCGAGCTGCCGCAGGCCCTGGGCGACGTGCTCAAGCCCACGGCCGACAGCATTGCCGCGCTGCGCACCAGCTGGTCCCAGGACCTCGCCGCGGCCGTCACGCAGCTGAAGGCCAGCCACGCCGGCGACATCGGCACCGCACGCGACGCGCTGAAGCAGGACCTCCAGGCAGGGATCCAGCAGGTGCTGGCCGCCGTCCACACCACAACGCCGGCGCCGGTGCCCCAGGCGCTGCGGTTGAACGTGCGATCGGCCGACGTGATCCGGCCGCTGACGCAGGTGTTGACGCTGGGCGTGGATGCCGCCCCCGGCCAGCCCGACAAGCAAGCCAAGTCGGAGTGGGGCGAGAACGTCACGCTGAAGAAGCTGGCCGAATCCGTCGCCGCCGAGGCAGCCCTGCTCGACGGCGAGCTGCACAAGCGCTTCCTGGCGGCCTTTCGCGTCTTCAGCAGCAAGTCGACCGAAGAACGCCACCAGCGCTATGCCGAGGTGCATGCGCTGATCGAGGACATCGCAGCCCAGCTGAGCTAGTCCACCGCCTCCACCGAATGCAACGCCACGCCGGAGCGACACCATGAGCTTCCAGACCACCGAAACCATCCAGCGTCTGTGGGAGACCTTCCTGCGTGACCAGTTGGCGGCCATGCCGCCGGCCGAGCGGCAGAAGTTCGAGCAGCCGTTCGAGCAGCGCTTCAGCGAACTGCTCAAGGGCGCCGCCAACGGCGAGAACAGCCGCGACGGCTTTCTCGACCTGGTCGGCCTGGGCGACAACGGCCCGCCGGACTTCGACAAGATCGCCTACCCGCACATCACGCCTGACTTTGACGACGCCGTCGTGCCCAGCCAGCTGCATGCCGCTGCCGAGCTGTACTACATCTACCAACACGAACGCATGAAGATCTTCGAGGTGGTGGACACGCTGCTGCGGCTGTTCCGGCTGGGCAAGATGCGTATCCAGCGCGGCCCGGGGGCCCGAGGCTTGTATCTGCTCGAGAAGTGGCAGCCCCTGCGCTACAAGCGCGCCGACCGCATGGTGGCCTACCGCCGCGCCTTCAACTACGGCACGGCGCAGGCGCCGGCCGGTGCGGTGGTCAACCGCAACTTCCACCGGCAGATGGTGGGCTTCATGGTGTCGCTGGGCCAGTACTTCCGCGACCTGCTGATCGGCGAGGTCATCCGCGGCGGCCAGGTCATCGAGCAACGGCCCTTCGGCAGCGTGGCCACGGTGCAGCGCATCGGGCTGGACCTGCGCTATGCGCTGGACCGCTCCACCTACGGCAACATCTTCTCGCTGGCCATGGAGACGGGTCATCACCTCAAGACCGTGCTGCAACTGCTGGATGCGCCGGACATCAAGAAGGCCTTCGACGCCAACACCAAGTGGGACGTGGTGGAGATCGTCTCCAACCGCTACCTCGGCGGTGTGGCCGAGCCCAGCCAGCGCGCCAAGATGGCCGAGAGCGGGCGGCGCATCCTGCAGTTCGTGGCGGACAACGACTTCAAGACGGCCACCGACCCCATCCTGTTCCAGAGCGTCGTGCGCCCGATGGGCGCGCATGCCGAAGCCTGGGTGGCGGCCTACCGCATGACGCCCGAGGGCCGGGGCTTCCCCGGCGTGACCCCGGCGCTGCAGAGCGTGCTGGGCATCCGCCAGGCCGCCTGACGGGGGATGGCCATGGGCACGAGCTGGGATGCTGCGGTCATCGACGATGCGTTGGCCGGCACCGACGCCGGGATCGATGCGCTCACCCAGCTGCCTCGCCCGCAGCGGGGGTTGTCGCCCAACCTGGCGCACTGGCATGTCATCGGCAGCCTGGTGAACGACCTGCGCCGGTGGTTCCCGGGCACGCAGGTCCGGGTGGACAAGTCCCGTGGCGCGGGCCAGCCCGGCGCGCGCTTGCGGCCCGACGCCAACTTCAACAACCCGCGCCGGGGTGGCGCGCCGACCCACATCGAGGTCGACACCCAGCCGGCCCAGATGCGCCGTCATATCCATGCCCGCAACCGGGCCCTGCGCAATGTCTTTCTGCAGGTGGACCCCGCCAGCGGCGCGCTGCTGCGCAAGCTCGTCTACCCGCCAGGCGCCCCCCGCCCGCAGCTCGACCGGCGCGGCACGCAGACCGCCCCGGTGCGACTGCGGCCGACGGATGTCTTCGATGAATTCGACGGAGGTTGACCATGGGTGCAAGCGACCTGCGCGTGACCGTCGACGGCGTGAAGCTGCGCTGCGTGCTGGACCCGGCCCTGGTGCTGGGCCATGCCTGCGGTCGCCCACTGGCCCTTGGGCTCACCCGGGTGTTCGAGGCCTGGCTGCCTCGCTCCTTCTGGCGGGTGCTGGACGCCAGCGACTTGATCAGCCTCGACACCGAGGCGGCTCCCTGGCTGCATCCGCTCGCATTGAACGACTGGACGGCGCTGCGCGACGGCACCGACGCCGGCTCCTGGCCGCTGCGCTGGGTCGGCGACAACCTGCACGAGTCGCAGCTGCGCAGCAGCGTGGACGACTCGCTGCTGGAGCGCTTCGAGCGCCACGCGGAGGCTCTGCAGGCGCCGGAGCCCACTGACGCTGGCCTGGGCTGGCAGTGCAGCTTCGATGCGGTCAGCAGCGCGCACGATGCGCTGGCGCTGTCGGCGGCCCTGGATGGGGCCTTGCTGCTGTGCCAGGCCCCCGACGGTGAAACGCCCCCGGGGCCAGTGCTGGCCCTCGCTCGCCTGGGGCACCAGCCACTGGAGTTGTCACCGGACGAAAGCCGCAGCCTGATGGCCGCCGAACGGCTGTTCGTGCGGCAGGCCGTGGCGGCGGCCGGGCTCGCGGCTCAGCTGCAGTCGCTCGGCCACCTGTGCATCGTGCACGCCCTGACCTGGCCGGCTGCCAGCGAGGCGGCCAACGACGACGGCCATGACCCCTGGCATCACAGCCAGTCCTGGTGGTACCGCCTCTGAACGCCGGAGCCCGACGATGGATGCTGAGACTCGCTCGCCCCCCCCCGCCGCAGGCGGCCCCCGCGTGAACCGCGATGAACTCGTGGCCGTCACCGTGCAGGGCCAGATCGCTCATCCGGTCGGCCGCGCCACGCCCTACCGCATCGGCTACGACGGCGTGCCCCGCGTGCTGCCGGGCACCGGGGGTATCGTGCTGAACCGGCGCATCGGCGACCTCTGCGTGGGCCTGGCGGGCGACCACATCGAGCCGGGCGTGGCCCTGCACAACAACAGCCGCGAGGTCATCGGCCCGCGCGACGGCCCGAACAACGCGCTCATCACCTATGCCTGCGTGGGCAACCGCGCCACGGTGCTCAGCGGCCTGGCGCGCGGCCAGCAGGGCTGGGTGACCGGCAAGCACGGCGGCGTGAACCATGTGCTGGTGGACTTCCCAACCGCGGTGCTGCAGCGGCTGGCGATCGGCGACCGCATCGGCATCACCTCCATCGGCCAGGGGCTGCGGCTGCCGCAGCACCCGCGCATCGAGCTGATGAACTGCGCGCCAGGCCTGATCGCCCGCTGGGGCATCACCGCGCGCGATGGCCGCCTGTATGTGCCCGTCACCCATGAGGTGCCCGCACGGCTCATGGGCTCCGGCCTGGGCAAGAACACCGCCTGGCGTGGCGACTACGACATCCAGCTGGCCGACCGCGCCGCCCGGGAGCGCTACCGGCTGGGCAGCCTGCGCTTCGGCGACTTCGTGGCCATCACCGACGCCGACACCCGCCGCGGCCCCGTCATGCGCGAGGGCCGGGTGACCATCGGCGTCATCGTGCACGGCGACAGCACCGTGAGTGGCCACGGCCCGGGCGTGACGCCGCTGCTCACCGGGCCCGCCGAGTTGCTGCGTCCGCGGCATGACACGAATGCCAACCTGGCGGCGGTGCTGGGCGTGCGCCAACCGGTGCCGCCGCAGGAGCGCCTGACGCTCGCCGAGCGCGACCGGCGCCTGCGCTGCCGCGTGCGCGAGGCGCCGCCTCACCTGGCCTTCAGGACGTCAGCTGGCGTTGAAGGTTAGCCAGCATGTCATCGACCATGGCGTCCAGGTCGTAACGCAGCTGCCAGCCCCAGTCGGCCTGGGCGTCGCGGTCATCGATGCGCTGCGGCCAGCTCGCGGCGATCGCCTGGCGGAAGTCGGGCACGCAGTCCATCGTGAACGACGGCAGGCGGCGGCGGATGGACGCTGCGATCTGCTCGGGCGTGAAGCTCACGCCGGCGAGGTTGTAGCTGCCGCGCTGGCGGATGGCCTCGGCCGGCGCGTCCATCAGCTCCAGCGTCGCACGCAGCGCGTCGGGCATGTACATCATCGGCAAGGCCTGGCCGGCTTCCAGGAAGCAGGTGTAGCGGCCTTCCTTCAGCGCGGCATGGAAGATCTCGACGGCGTAGTCGGTCGTGCCACCGCCCGGCGGCGTCTTCCAGCTGATCAGGCCCGGGTAGCGCAGGCTGCGCACGTCCACGCCGTGCTTGGCGTGGTACCAGGCACACCAGCGCTCGCCAGCAAGCTTGGAGATGCCGTAGACGGTGGTCGGGTCCATCACCGTGGTCTGGGGTGTGTCCACGGCCGGCGTGTTCGGACCGAAGGCGGCAATGGAACTGGGCCAGAAGATCTTGTCGAGCTTCTCGTGGCGGGCCAGTTCCAGCACGTTGAGCAGCCCCTTCATGTTCAGGTCCCAGGCCCACATCGGGTGCTTCTCACCGTTGGCCGACAGCGCGGCGGCGAGGTGGTAGATCTGGGTGATCTTGTGGCGCTTGACCACCGTGGCCAGGGCGCCAGCGTCTGTCACGTCAAGCGCCTCGTGCTGCAGAGTGCGCACGCGGCCCTGCGGGCTCAGGTCGCTGGTGATGACGGCCTCGTTGCCGTGCCGCAGCGCGAGTTCTGCGGCCAGCTCGGTGCCAATCTGGCCGTTGGCGCCAATGATGAGGATGCGGGTGGGCCGGCTCATTTCACCAACCCCAGCTCGCGTCCTGCTTGCGTGAAGGCCGCGACGGCCTTCTCCAGGTGCTCGCGCTCATGCACCGCCGAGATCTGCACGCGGATGCGCGCCTGGCCCTTGGGCACGACCGGAAAGAAGAAGCCGACCGCGTAGATGCCCAGCTCCAGGATGCGAGCGCTGAGCTTTTGCGCCATGACCGCGTCGTACACCATGATGGGCACGATCGGGTGGGTGCCCGGCTTGATCTCGAAACCAGCGGCCTGGATGGCCTCGCGGAAGTAGGTGGTGTTGGCTTCGAGCTTGTCGCGCAGCGCGGTGGAGCCTTCCAGCAGGTCCAGCACGGCGAGCGACGCGCCCGCGATGCTCGGGGCCAGGGTGTTGCTGAACAGATAGGGGCGCGAACGCTGGCGCAGCAGTTCGACGACCTCCTTGCGGGCCGCCGTGAAGCCACCCGAGGCCCCGCCCAGGGCCTTGCCGAAGGTGCCGGTGATGATGTCGATCTTGCCGAACACGCCGCGGTACTCGGGTGTGCCGCGGCCCGTGGCGCCGAGGAAGCCGCTGGCGTGGCATTCGTCGATGCCGAGCAGCGCGTCGTAGCGGTCGCACAGCGCCCGGATCTTGTCGAGCTGGGCGATGGTGCCGTCCATCGAGAACACGCCGTCGGTGAACACCAGCTTGAAGCGGGCGCCCTTGTCGGTGGCTTCCTTCAGGCAGCGTTCGAGATCGGCCAGGTCGTTGTGCTCGTAGCGCCAGCGCTGGGCCTTGCACAAGCGGATGCCGTCGATGATGGAGGCGTGGTTGAGCGCGTCGCTGATGATGGCGTCCTGCTCGCCGAGCAGGGGCTCGAACAGGCCGCCATTGGCGTCGAAAGCCGCGGCGTACAGGATGGCGTCCTCGCAGCCGACGAAGCGGGCGATGCGCTGCTCCAGGGTCTTGTGCAGGTCCTGCGTGCCGCAGATGAAGCGCACCGACGACAGGCCGAAGCCATGCGTGCGCAGCGCCTCGTGTGCCGCTTCGATCACCTGGGGATGCGAGGACAGGCCCAGGTAGTTGTTGGCGCACAGGTTGATGACCTCGCGGCCATCCGTCGTCTGCACGACGGCACCTTGCGGCGTGGTGATGATGCGTTCGGCCTTGAAGAGGCCTGCCGCACGGATGCCGTCGAGTTCAGCTTGCAGGTGTTGATAGAAGGCTTGGCTCATGGGGCCGCTCCTGGTGCACAATTCGGTAAATTGAACGTGTTCGATATATCGAACGTTTGTGCAGTATCCGGAAATCGTCCATCCCCGTCAAGCATGAACAAGCCCGCCGTCGATCTCGAACCGCCCCGCGTGGGGGCCGCCCTGCAGGCCCTGCGCACCAGCCGCGGGCTGTCGCTGGACGATCTGTCCAAGCGGGCAGGCGTCAGCAAGTCGATGCTGTCGCAGATCGAGCGCAACCAGGCCAACCCGACGGTGGCCGTGGTCTGGCGCCTGGCCAATGCGCTGGGCGTAGAGATGGGCGAACTGCTCGGTGCCGAGCGTGCGGCCACGCCGGCCATCGAGACCGTGCCGGCGCATGCCACACCGGGCCTCACCAGCCCGGACGGCCTGTGCAAGCTGCGCATCCTCGGGCCCATCGAGCTGGCGGGTCAGTTCGAGTGGTACGAGCTGGGCGTGCAGCCGGGCGGCGTGCTCGACAGCCAGGCCCACGAACCCGGCTCGCGGGAGCACCTGAGCGTGCTCACCGGCAGCCTGGAAGTCACCGCGCAAGGTGTCACGAGCAAGCTCAAGCCCGGTGAAACCGCGCGCTATGCCGTGGATGGGCCGCACGCCATCCGCAACACCGGCAAGTCGGCAGCGACCGCCTTGCTGGTGGTACTGCACCCGTAGACTCGGCGGGGTCCCACCAGGAGCCCCGACATGATCCAACGCCGTTCCGCCCTGGCCGCGCTGGCCACCCTCCCCCTGGCTGCGCCCCGGCTCAGCCGCGCCGATGACAAGACCCTGCGGCTGCTGGTGGGCTTCCCGGCCGGCGGCGGGACGGATGCCATCGCGCGGCTGCTGGGCGAGGCCCTGCAGGCGGCCCTCGGCACGACGGTCCTCGTGGACAACCGGCCCGGGGCCGGCGGGCAGATCGCCGCGCAGGCCCTGAAGGCCGCGGCGCCAGACGGCAACACGCTGTTCGTCAGCCACGACCACACCATCTCGATCCTGCCGCTGGTGCTGAAGCACCCGGGCTTCGACCCCGCCAAGGATTTCGTGCCGGTGGCGGGTTTCGCCACCTTTGCCAATGCGCTGGCGCTGTCGGGCGGCACGCCTGCGGCCAGCCTGCCGGAGTACCTGGCCTGGGTGAAGAAGCAAGGCGGCCAGGGCAACGTGGGCGTGCCGGCGCCGGCCTCGGTGCCGGAGTTCCTCGTCAAGCTGCTGGGCGAGAAGCACGGGCTGAACCTGCTGGCCGTGCCCTACCGCGGCAGCGCGCCCATGATCAGCGACATGCTGGGCAACCAGGTCAGCGCCGGCGTGGGCTCGGTGCCCGATCTCATCGTCAACCACCAGCAGAAGAAGCTGCGCATCGTGGCGGTGATGGGTCAGCAGCGCCAGCCAGTGCTGCCGGAAGTGCCGACCTTTGCCGAACTCGGCATCGCGGGCTTCGAGGACCTGCCCTACTACGGCCTGTTCGCACCGGCCGGCACGCCAACCGCGACCCTGGAGCGCCTGTCACAGGCACTGGCGGGCGTCATCGCGCAACCGGCCGTGAAGGCCCGGCTGACCGAGCTGGGCCTCTCCGTCGGCCTGATGACCTCGGCCCAGCTGGCCAGCCGTGAGCGGGCCTATGCTGCGGCCTGGGCGCGGATCATCAAGGCCGGGGGCTTCCAGCCCCAGTGAGGAGCTGGCCTACCGTCAGGCTCGACCAGCCGCCCTGGGCCCACAGATTGGCCAGCAAGCCCTGGCGCTCCGCCAGGAAGGCGGCCAGCAGTGGCTCGGCCGAGGCCGTCTCGGGTGCGCACAGCAGCACGAAGCGCTGGGCGCCCTCTTCCTCCAGGCGGCCGATCCAGTCCAGCGCAAGCAGCTTGTCGACGATGGGGCTGAGCTGCAGCGGGTCCACGCGCAGCGCCACCGCCAACCCCAGGTGTGACAGCCCGCGCTGGCCAGCCTCGCGGGCCTGCCACAGCGCGCGGATGACCTCCAGCGCCAGGCCCAGCGGCTGGCCCGGGGCGTCAGCGCGCAGGTGCAGGCGACCTGTCAAGGCCGGTGTGTTGGCGGCCAGGATCGCCCCCAGCAGCACGATCACCCAGCCGAGGTAGACCCAGATCAGGAAGACCGGCACGGTCGCAAACGCGCCGTACAAGGTCGAATAGGTCGGCACCTGCTTCACATACCAGGCCAGCAGCGACTTGGCCAACGAAAAGCCCAGCGACACGAAGGCCCCGCCGAGCAGCGCATGGCGCCAGCGCACATGGGTGTTGGGCACGTAGTGGAAGAGCCCGGCCACGGCCAGGCCGAGCAGCAGGATGTCAGCCCCACCCAGCAGCGCGGCCAGGTCACCGGGCATCTTGGTGAAAAGCCCCTGGCCCACGCTGACCGCATAGCTCGTCAGCGTGAGGCTGCCGCCGAGCAGCAGCGGGCCGAGGGTGAGCGCCGCCCAATACACCAGCACCCGCTGCGCCATCGGCCGCGGCCGGCGCACGCGCCAGATGGCGTTGAGCGTGCGGTCGATGGTGAGCATCAGGGCCAGGGCCGTGATGCCGAGGAAGACCAGACCCACCGCACCCAGCTTGTTGGCCTTGGCCGCGAACTGGGTCAGCGAGGCCAGCACTGGCTTGGCGATGTTGGGTGGGATGAGGCTCTTCAGGAAGTACTGCTCCAGTGCCGACTGGAAGCTGGAGAACATCGGGAAGGCCGTGAAGATGGCCAGCATCACCGTCAACAGCGGCACCAGCGAGATCAGCGTGGTGAACGTGAGGCTGCCGGCGGTCAGGCCGAGCTTTTCTTCCCGAAATCGCTGGCGGAAGGTCTGCAGCGTCTGCAGCCAGGGCCAGGCCAGGAGCTCGGCGATGAAGCTGCGCACAAACGCCACCGGATTGCGTTCCAGCGGCGCGTCGGGATTGTCGGAGGGCGCCGCGGTGGTGCGCGGCGCGGCATGCGGGGACAGGGACATGGCTTCTATGATGCCGCAGCTATGCCTGCCCCCCTTGAAAGAACCGAACCGCGTCCGAATGAACGCCTGTCGCGCAACCTGGCGGTCGCCAGCACGCTGGCGCTGATCCTGCTGTGCCTGGCGTGGGAGCTGTGGCTCGCGCCCACCGGCCGCGGCACGCTCGCGCTGAAGGCCCTGCCCCTGCTGGCGGCGCCCTTCGGCCTGTGGCGCTACCGCATGTACACCTACCGCTGGCTGGCGCTCGTCATCTGGCTGTATGCACTGGAAGGCCTGGTGCGCGCCACGAGCGAGGGCGGCCTCGGCCAGGTGCTGGCAGGCCTGGAGGTGGTGCTGAGCCTGGTCGTCTTCACGGCCTGCACTGCGCACATCCGGCAGCGACTGGCGGCTGCGAAGGCGGCATGAGCGCATTTCTCGACGCGCTGCGCGCGAGGTTGGGCGAGCCGGGACTGCTGGTGGGCGGCGATCTGTCCGCCTTCGAGACCGACTGGCGCAAGCGCTACCCCGGCCGGGCCTTGGCGGTGGCGCGGCCGGCCACCACCGAGGAGGTGGCGGCGGTGCTGCAGCTCTGCCAGGCACATCGCGTGGCGGTCGTGCCGCAGGGCGGCAACACCGGGCTCGTGGGCGGCTCCACGCCGGACGACAGCGGGCAGCAGCTCGTGCTGAGCCTGAGCCGCATGAAGCGGCTGCGCGAGATCGACGTGGCCAATGCCAGCCTGACCGCCGAAGCCGGCTGCGTGCTGGCCGATGTGCAGGCGGCAGCCGCAGGCGCCGGCATGCTGTTCCCGTTGAGCCTGGCCGCCGAGGGCTCCTGCACCCTGGGCGGCAACCTCGCCACCAATGCAGGCGGCACGCAGGTGCTGCGTTATGGCAATGCCCGGGAGCTGTGCCTCGGCCTGGAGGTGGTGACGGCTGCCGGCGACGTCTGGCAGGGGCTGTCGGGCCTGCGCAAGGACAACACCGGCTACGACCTGCGCGACCTGTTCATCGGCAGCGAAGGCACGCTGGGCATCATCACCGCCGCCACGATGAAGCTCTACCCGGTGCCCAAGGAGCGACTCACCGCGCTGGCGGCCTGCAACTCCCCAGACGATGCCGTGAACCTGCTGCGGCTGGCGCGGGACCGTGCAGGCGACGCGCTGACTGGCTTTGAGGTGATGAACCGCGCCTCGCTCGCATTGGTCGCGCGGGAGCTGCCGCAGCTGGCGCAGCCGCTGGATGCTGCCGCCTGGACGGTGCTGCTGGAGCTGTCAGACGCTGAAAGTGCCGAGCACGCGCGCCAGGTGTTCGAGGGGCTGCTCGAAGCGGCCTTCGAGGCCGGCATCGTGCAGGACGCGGCCATGGCCCAGAGCCTGCAGCAGGCCCGGGACTTCTGGCATCTGCGCGAATCCATCCCGCTGGCCCAGGCCCAGGCGGGGCTGAACATCAAGCACGACATCGCCCTGCCGGTCTCGGCCATTCCGGGCTTCGTTGCCGAGATGGATGCCGCGCTGGCGCGCTACCTGCCCGGCATCGAGGTCATCGACTTCGGGCACCTGGGCGATGGCAACCTGCACTACAACGTGCAGGCCCCGGCAGGTGTGGCGCCTGCGGCCTTCCTGGCTGCGCACGAGGCACCGATCAATGCGATGGTGTACGACGCGGTGCAGCGCCGTGGGGGTTCGATCTCGGCCGAGCACGGCATCGGCCGGCTCAAGCGCGAGGAACTCGCCCAGCGCAAGGACCCCACGGCCCTGGCGCTGATGCAGTCGATCAAGCGGGCACTGGACCCGCTCGGCCTCCTCAACCCTGGACGGCTGGTTTGACCGCCGGGCGGCCGGTGACCAGCCGCACCAGGCGCATCACCATCCGGAACACGAAGCGAACCAGCAGCAGCGTCAACACCGCTTCGAGCAGCGTCAGCACAAACCCGCCGAACACCGTGAACCGCTCCGAGCGCCGATGGAACTTGGCCAGGGCATGGTCACGCGCGATCTCGATGCTGTCGTAGAAGGTCGGCACGATCAGCAGCGTGAGCAGGGTCGAGGTGATGGTGCCGCCGATGATGGCCACGGCCATCGGCCGGTAGAACTCGCCGCCCTCCCCCACGCCGATGGCCACCGGCAGCATGCCGGCGATCAGCGCAAGCGTGGTCATCAGGATGGGCCGGAAGCGCTTGCGGCCGGCGTGCATCAGTGCCTCTTCGCGGTCGATGCCGGCCGCCTCTTCCTGGCGCGTGGCGTCGAGCAGCAGGATGGCGTTCTTGGCCACCAAGCCCATCAGCATGATGACGCCGATCAGGCTCATCAGGTTGAGCGTGCCCCGGGTCAGCAGCAGCGCGACCACCACGCCGATCAGGCTCAGGGGCAGCGACATCATCACGCCAAGCGGTGCGGTGAAGCTGTTGAACTGGATGACGAGCACGAAGTACATCAACGCGATGCCCGACAGCAGCGCGGTGATCATGGCGGTGAACACCTCCTGCTGGTCACGCGCCGCGCCGGCCAGCTCGATGCCGAAGCCCGGCGGGAAGTCGATCTTTTCGGCGAGCTTCTTGGCCTCCGCCGTGATCTCACCCGGCGAGCGGCCCTGGGCGTTGGCGCTGACCGTGATGGTGCGCTTGCCGTCGCCGTGCTGGATCTGGCCCGGGCCCTTGCCCATGGTGACGGTGGCGATCTGGTCCAACGGCACCATGCGGTTCGTGCCTGAGACGGCGATGGGCAGGCGCTCGATGTTGGCGGCGTCCACGCGGTCGCTCGGGTGCAGGCGGATGGACACGTCGCGGGTCTCGCCGGTGGGGTCGACCCAGTCACCGGCTTCCACGCCAGCAAAGGCCACGCGCAGGGCCTGGGCTGCGTCATTCACCGAGATGCCCATCTGGTTGGCGAGGCCGCGGTCGAGTTCGATCTGCAGTTCGTTCTGCGGGTCCTGCTCGGAGTAGCCGATGTCCACGGCGCCCTTGATGCCGGCCATGGTCTTCTGGAAGTCCTGCGTGATCTGCTGGAGCTTGCGGGTATCGGTGCCGAAGAAGCGGATCTGCACCGGCTTCTGCGCGCCATTGTTCAGGTCGTCAAGCACCACGTACTCGGCACCGACGAGGCGCGACACCTTCTCGCGCAGTTCCTTGGCGACCTCGGCCGCGGAGCGCTGGCGCTCGGTGCTCTTGCCGATGTCCACGTAGATGCGGCCACCGCTGGCGTTGGGATAGGCGGTGGTGGCCTTGGTTTCCTTCATCGTCGAGGCCAGCGCAGCGGCGGCATCGAGCTTGAGCTTGGAGTAGTCCAGGCTGCTGGACGCCGGGCTGCGCACCTCGATCGCCAGGAAGCCGGCATCCGCCTGCGGCAGGAAGCTGGAGCCGCCGAACTTGGCCTGCAGGAAGATGGCGCCCACGAAGCTGAGCACGGCGAAGGCCGTCATCCAGCGGCGGTGGTGCAAGGCCCAGGCAATGACATGGCCGTAGCGATCGGCCACGCCATCGAACCAGTGGTTGAAGCGCTGGAACCACTTCTCAAGGCCCCGCTTGGGCTGCTCGTGGTAGCCCGGGGGGTCGCCCCAGTAGGCCGACAGCATCGGGTCGAGCGTGAAGCTGATCAGCAGCGACACGATGACCGAGGCCACGACCGTGAGCGCGAACGGCTTGAACCACTGGCCCGGGCCGTTGCCCATGAAGGCCACCGGCACGAACACCGCGACGATGGCGAAGGTGGTCGCCGCCACGGCCAGGCCGATCTCGGCCGTGCCCTCGCGGGCGGCGGTCACGCGGTCACTGCCGCGCTCCATGTGCCGCACGATGTTCTCCCGCACGACGATGGCGTCGTCGATCAGCACGCCGATGGCCAGGGACAGGCCCAGCAGGCTCATGAAGTTCAGCGAGAAGCCCATCAGCCACACCGCAATGAAGGCGGCCAGCACCGAGGTGGGCAGCGAGAGTGCGGTGATGAGGGTGGAGCGCCAGCTGTTCAGGAAGGCGTAGACCACGAAGATGGTCAGGCCGGCACCGAAGACCAGCGCGTGCGTCACGTTGTGCAGGCTGTTCTCGGCGTCCTTGCCGCCGTCCTGCGTGACCTCCAGCGTCGTGCCGCTGGGCAGCTCCTTCGCGATCTCGGCCACCAGCTTGCGCGCATCGTTGGCCACGCTGACGGTGGACGCGTCTCGCGAGCGGGTGATGGAAATGCCAACGTTCGGGCGGCCGTTGCGCAGGGAGTAGCCGGTCATCTCGGCAAAGCCGTCCTTGACTTCGGCCACCTGGCCCAGGCGCACCACCGTGCCCACGCCATTGACCGTGGTGCGCTTGATGATCATCTGCTCGAACTCGGCCGGCGACTCCAGCCGGCCCAGCAGACGGATGCTCTGGTCCTCCAGGGCGCCACGCACCTTGCCCACCGGCGCGGTGGTGTTCTGCGCCCGCACCGCGTTCAGCACCTCGGTGACCGAGACGCCGAATTCGCGCAGCTTCTCGGCCCGCAACAGGATGGACAGCTCCCGCTTGAGCGAACCGTTCACGTTGACGGTCGACACGCCGGCGATGCCGCGGAAACGCTCGGCCAGCTTGTCTTCGGCCAAGCGGCTGAGCTGGGCATGCGTGAGCGTGGTGCTGGACAGCGACAGCTGCAGGATGGGCTGCGCGCCAGGGTCGGCCCGGGTGATGATGGGCTCGCGCATCTCGATCGGCAGCTTGTAGCGCACCGAAGCGATCGCATTGCGTACTTCGTCCGCCGCCTCGATCATGTTCTTCGAGAAGTCGAAGATCAGCACGATCGTGGCGCCGCCTTCGCGGGACGTGGAGTTGGAGCGGTCGACGCCCGAGATGCTCTGCAGCGCCTTCTCGATGCGGTTGACCACCTCGCGTTCGGCTGTTTCGGGCGACGCGCCGGGATAGGTGATGTTGATGACGAGCACGGGCGGCTCGACCTCGGGGAACTGGTTGACCTTGAGCTTGGACAGGGCCAG
The DNA here is from genome assembly GCF_002205845.1 of Roseateles puraquae. Lineage (GTDB taxonomy): Bacteria > Pseudomonadota > Gammaproteobacteria > Burkholderiales > Burkholderiaceae_C > Pelomonas > Pelomonas puraquae. The sequence continues at coordinate 169,629 of NZ_NISI01000001.1, forward strand.
CAGGCCGACCAGCATCAGGCCGATCACCATCACGACCGTCGCGACCGGACGGCTGATGCTGAAGTTGGAAAGGAACATCGCAGCGCTCCCGTTTACTTGCTCGCAGCCGCTGCCGCAGCCACCGCCGACGCGGCACCGGCGCCCGCGGCCACGCGCTGCACGGCCGCACCGTCCACCAGCGAGCTGGTGGGCGAGCGCAGCACCACATCGCCCAGAGCCAGGCCCGAGGCGATGACCACCTCACCCCGACGGTCGTCACGGTCACCCAGGGTGACGCTGACTTTCTTCAGCTGGTTGCCGGCCACCTTCCAGACGAAGGCCGCGTCGCCCTGCCGCTGCACCGAGCCTTCCGCCAGCACCAGCGCGCGGCGCTCGGCGCTCTCGACCCGGCCTTCGGCATACAGGCCGGCCACTTGCGGCGCCTTGGCGCGGTCGTCGAACTCGGCGATGACTTCGACCTGGCGGGTGGTGGCATTGGCGGAAGCGTCGATTCGCGCCAGCTTGCCGCGGAACTCGACATCGCCGAAACCATTGATGCGGAAGGCCACCGGCTGGCCCACCTTCAGCTCGCCCAGACGATCGGCCGAGATCTGCCCCTCGAAGCGCATCGAACCTGGGTCGATGACCTTGACCAACTCGCGACCGATCTGCACGGTGTCGCCGACCGAAATCTTGCGCTCGCTGACGACGCCATCGAACGGCGCCCGCACCTCGGTGCGTGTGACCTGCTGACGCGCCGTGACGGCCCGGGCCTTCGCTGCAGCCAGCTCGCTTTGGGCGGCGTTGCGGCGGACTTCGGCGTCTTCCAAGCCCTGCATGGAGATCATGCCTTGCTGGTTGAGCGTGCGCTGGCGGGCCAGCACGCGCTCGGTCTGCTCGAAGCTTTGCTGTGCGGCGCGCACGGCTTCTTCGGCCGAGGTGAGGCTGTCGCGGATGGCGGTCGGGTCCAAGCGGATGATGAGATCGCCGGCACGCACCCGCTCGCCGTTGTCCTTGGCCACCTGCAGGACCACGGCGGCCACTTCAGCGCGCAGGTCGGCCCGGCGGGCCGGCTGGATGGCGCCGGTGATCACCGGCGCGCCGATCAAGCCGCTCTGCCCCACCTGGCGCAGATCCTCCGGGGCCAGCAGCAGCGGCGCGGCAGGCTTGGCGGCGGCCTTGGCATCGTCGGGCTTGCCCCCCTTGCTGCAGGCGGCCAGGGTGAGAACCAGGGCCAGCGACAGGGTGGTGAGGAGCGGCGTTGCACGCATCATGGAGAGACCTTCTTCAGAGGACTGGGTTAGGTGCCTGGAAACGGCGTTTCAGGCGCGCGAGCTTAACGGCCTGGCAACACTTCGCCAGAGGTCATGCAAGATTTGAAACGCGCCGTTGACGCGATGCGAACAGCCCCCCAGCCGCGGATGGCACGCGACGGGCGGGTCAGGCCGGTTGCCAGTCCAGCGACCAGGCGCCCTGCTGCCAGCGCTGCAGCCACAGCAGACCGATCAGCGACTTGGCGTCGGTCAGCTCACCACGGGCTGCCAACTGGTCGAGCTCGGCCGAGGTGTGGGTGACGAGTTCGAGAAACTCGCCGTCATCAAGCTTTTGCGTGCCCTGCGAGAGGCCCCGCGCGAAGAAGATGTGGATGCCTTCGTCGGAATAGGCGATGGCGTTGTGCAGCACGCCGGCGTAGGCCCATTCGGCCGCGGTGTAGCCCGTCTCCTCCAGCAGCTCGCGCTGGCCGCACACGAGCGGTGCTTCGCCGGCATCGAGCTTGCCCGCCGGAAACTCCAGCATGACCCGCCCCATCGGGTACCGGTACTGGCGCTCCATCAGGAGTCGCCCGTCGTCCAGCAAGGGCACCACCATCACGGCGCCCGGGTGGCGGATGAACTCGCGGCTGGCGGTGCCACCATCGGGCAGCGCGACGCGGTCCTTGACGACGCGCAGGAAGTGGCCTTGGTAGACCTCGGCGCTGTCGAGCTGGCGCTCGACGAGGTGGGCGTCGTCAGTCTTCGACACGATGGGCGCCGCGGCGCAGATAGCGCCACACGAAGCCCGGGAAACCGAGCGTGGCGAACAGGCAGGCCGCTGCCGCGTAGAACTCCCACCCCTGTGCATGACGCTGGCCAATCTGGGCTTCGAGGGCCGTGCCGACACCGAAGGTCAGCGCGGCCATGAACACCAGTTCCAACAGGCGCCACCAGCCGCCTTTGGGCGCGCGGCGGGGGCCGACCAGCAGCAGTCGTTCGCTGAAGTAAGGCAGGTTGGCCGCCACGACGGCGAAGACCAGCACGCCCCAGACCGCCGTGGTCTGGTCCATCAGGTGGCGAGCGCCTTCACGATGGCCTGGGCGCACAGCGCCATGAGGCCACCCGGCAGCAAGCCGAACACCAGCACGGCAAGGCCGTTGAGCGACATCACCACGCGCACGTCGCCCGGCGTGGTCAGCGGTGTCTTGTCGGCCGGCTCGTCGAAGAACATGACCTTCACGACGCGCAGGTAGTAGAAGGCACCGATCAGCGACAGCACCACCGCGAAGATGGCCAGGTAGAGATAGGCGTCCACGTGCGTCGACACCAGCGCCTGCAGCACTGCGAGCTTGGCGTAGAAGCCCACCGTCGGCGGCACACCGGCCAGCGAGAACATGAACAGCGTCATGACCAGCGCGAACCACGGGCTGCGCTTGGCCAGGCCGGCGAAGTCCTTCAGTTCTTCTGCCTCATGGCCGGCGCGGGCCAGCAGGATGACCATGCCGAAGGTGCCGAGCGTCGTCAGCACGTAGGTCACCGCGTAGAACATGGCCGAGCTGTAGGCGTTGGCGGCCGACAGCGTGTTGTTGTTGACCACACCGCTGGCCATGGCCAGCAGCATGAAGCCCATGTTCGCGATGGTCGAGTAGGCCAACATGCGCTTGATGTTGGACTGCGCGATGGCGGCGAGGTTGCCCACCAGCAGCGACATCACCGACAGCACGATCAGCATCTGCTGCCAGTCCACCGCCAAACCGATCATGCCCTCCACCAGCAGGCGGATGGTGATGGCGAAGGCCGCCAGCTTGGGCGCACCGCCGATCAGCAGCGTGATGGCCGTGGGAGCACCTTGGTAGACGTCGGGCACCCACATGTGGAAGGGAGCGGCGCCCAGCTTGAAGGCGAGGCCGGCCACGACGAACACCACGCCGAACACCAACACGCCGCGGTTGGGCACGCCCTTGGCGATGACATCGAAGACTTCAGGGATGCTCAGCGAGCCGGTGGCGCCGTACATCATCGACAGGCCGTAGAGCAGGAAGCCGCTGGCCAGTGCGCCGAGCACGAAGTACTTCATCGCGGCTTCGGTCGACACGGCATGGTCACGGCGCAGGGCCACCAGCGCATACAGCGACAGGCTCATCAGCTCCAGGCCAAGGTAGATGACCAGGAAGTTGTTGGCCGACAGCATCACGCAGATGCCCAGCAGCGAGAACAGGCTGAGGATGAAGAGCTCACCTTTGAGCATCTCCCGCACGCCGGCGTAGGGCCGCGCATAGACCAGCGCGATCATCGTCGCCACACAGGCGAAGCCGGCCAGCAGGTGACCCATGGGGTCGGCGACGACCATGCCCTGCATGGCGTAGGTCGTGAAGCCCGCGTCGAAGTAGTAGAAGTGCATGCCGGCCACGATGGCCATTGACAGCTGCGTCAGCCAGTAGGTGGGGCGGCGCTGTTCATCGGTGACCCACAGGTCCACCAGGGCCACCACGCAGCCCATCACCAACAGCAGGATCTCGGGGTAGATCGCGAGCCAGTTCATGTCGTTCATTGTTCTTGCCTCTGCTCGGATCAGACCGGGAGCTTGCTGGTCGCCACGTGCTTGAGCAGCTCGGTGACCGAGTGGTGCATCACGTCGGTGAAGGGCTTCGGGTAGAGGCCCATGTACAGCGTCGCCACGGCCAGCAGGCCCAGCATGATGAATTCGCGGGCGTTGATATCGGTGAGCGCGCGGACGTCATCGTTGGCGATGTCGCCGAAGTAGACCCGCTTGACCATCCACAACGTGTAGGCCGCACCGAAGATCAGCGCGGTGGCGGCAATCAGGCCCAGCCAGAAGTTCGCGCCGACCGTGCCCAGGATGACCATCCATTCGCCCACGAAGCCGGCGGTCGCCGGCAGGCCGCAGTTGGCCATGCCGAAGAACACCGCGAAGGCCGCGAACCTGGGCATGGTGTTGACCACGCCGCCGTAGGAGGAAATCTCACGCGAGTGCACGCGGTCGTAGAGCACGCCGATGCACAGGAACATCGCGCCCGACACGAAGCCGTGCGAGATCATTTGCACGAGCCCGCCCGACACGCCCAGTTCATTGAAGATGAAGAAGCCCAGGGTCACAAAACCCATGTGCGCGATGGACGAGTAGGCCACCAGCTTCTTCATGTCCTTCTGCACCAGGGCCACCAGGCCGATGTAGACGACGGCAATCAGCGACATCGCGATGATGAGCCAGGCCCATTGGCGGGCGGCGTCCGGCGCGATGGGCAGCGAGAAGCGCAGGAAGCCATAGCAGCCGAGCTTCAGCATGATGGCAGCCAGCACGACCGAGCCACCCGTGGGCGCCTCGACGTGGGCGTCGGGCAGCCAGGTGTGCACCGGCCACATCGGCACCTTCACCGAGAAGGCGGCCAGGAAGGCGAAGAAGAGCCAGGTCTGGGCGCCACCCGCCAGCGGCAGCTTGTGCCAGGTCTGGATATCGAAGCTGCCGGCCGACTGGTAGTACAGGTACAGCAGCGCGATCAGCATCAGCAGCGAGCCGGCGAGCGTGTACAGGAAGAACTTGAAGGCCGCGTACACGCGGTTCGGGCCGCCCCACACGCCGATGATGATGTACATCGGGATGAGCGTGGCCTCGAAGAACACGTAGAACAGCATGCCATCCAGCGCGCTGAACACACCCACCATCAGACCCGACAGGATCAGGAACGCGCCCATGTACTGGTTCACTCGCGTCTCGATCACTTCCCAGGCGGAGATGACGACGATGACGGTGATGAAGGCCGTCAGCGGCACGAACCACATCGAGATGCCATCCACGCCAAGGTGGTAGCGGATGTTGAAGCGCTCGATCCAGGCCAGGTTCTCAACGAACTGCATGGCAGCCGTCGAGGTGTCGAAGCCGGTGATGAGCGGCAGCGTGACGAGGAAGCTCGCCACGGCAGCCGCCAGCGCCATCCAGCGCACAGCACCCGCCTGTTCATCGCGCCCCAGAGCCAGCAGCAAGGCGCCGCAGGCGATGGGCAGAAAAATCGCAAGACTCAGCAACATTCTTGTTCTCCGCCGCTCGATCAGGACCCGAACAGGGCGCTGAACTGGGGCTTGATGTAGGGCCAGAGCTGCCAGGTCATCAGACCGGTCACGCCGAGGATCATGACCAGCGCGTACCAATACAGGAAGCCGGTCTGCACGCGGCGCACCAGGCCCGCGATGCCGCCCACCGTCTTGGCCGAGCCGTTGATGACGAGGCCGTCGATCAGTGCCCCGTCACCGCCCTTCCACAGACCCACGCCGATCGCACGGGCCAGGCGGGCCAGCACGTTCTCGTTGAACCAGTCCATGAAGTACTTGTTCTCGAGGATGACGATCAGCGGACGCAGCACCTTGGCCAGGGTTGCCGGGATGCTGGGCGCAACCATGTAGAACACGTAGGCCGTGGCCACACCCGCGAACGCCAGCCAGAACGGCAGCGTCTTCAGGCCATGCACGGCCATGGCCACGGCACCGTGGAACTCGCTGGCCAGCTCTTCCATCGCCGGGTGGGCGTGGAGGTTGACGAAGATGGCGTCCTTGAAGAACTCGCCGTAGAGCATCGGCTGGATCGCCAGGAAACCGATGACCACCGACGGAATGGCCAGCAGCACCAGCGGCACCGTCACCACCCAAGGCGACTCGTGCGGAGTGTGGTCATGGCCATGACCGTGGTCGTCATGGTGATCGTGCTCACCGGGGAAAGGCTTGTGGTGGAAATGCTCCTTGCCGTGGAAGACCAGGAAGTACATCCGGAACGAATAGAAGGCCGTCACGAAGACGCCGGCAATCACCGCGAAGTAGGCGAAGCCTGAGGCTGGCAGATGGCTGGCATGCACCGCCTCGATGATCGAGTCCTTCGAATAGAAGCCCGAGAACAGCGGCGTGCCGATCAACGCCAGCGAGCCCAGCAGTGACGTGATCCAGGTGATCGGCATGTACTTGCGCAGGCCGCCCATGTTGCGGATGTCCTGGTCGTGGTGCATGCCCATGATCACCGAGCCCGCACCGAGGAACAGCAACGCCTTGAAGAACGCGTGCGTCATCAGGTGGAAGACGGCGACAGAGTAGGCCGAAGCCCCGAGCGCCACGGTCATGTAGCCGAGCTGTGACAGCGTCGAATACGCCACCACGCGCTTGATGTCGTTCTGGATGATGCCCAGGAAGCCCATGAACAGCGCCGTGATCGAACCGATCACCATGACGAAGTTCAGCGCGGTGTCGCTCAGCTCGAACAGCGGCGACATGCGCGCCACCATGAAGATGCCGGCCGTCACCATGGTGGCGGCGTGGATCAGGGCGGAGATGGGCGTCGGGCCTTCCATGGAGTCAGGCAGCCAGACGTGCAGCGGGAACTGCGCGCTCTTGCCCATGGCGCCGATGAACAGGCAGATGCAGGCCACGCTCAGCAGCGCCCAGTCCGTGCCCGGGAAGACCATCTTGGACAGCACGTCCGCCTTGGCGAAGGTCTCGGTGTAGTTGAGCGAGCCGCCGTAGGCCACCAGCAGGCCGATGCCCAGGATGAAGCCGAAGTCACCCACACGGTTGACCAGGAAGGCCTTCATGTTGGCGAAGATCGCGCTCTGCTTCTTGTACCAGAAGCCGATCAGCAGGTAGGACACCAGGCCCACGGCCTCCCAGCCGAAGAACAGCTGGAGCATGTTGTTGCTCATCACGAGCATCAGCATGCTGAACGTGAACAGCGAGATGTAGGAGAAGAAGCGCTGGTAGCCGTCATCTTCTTCCATGTAGCCGATGGTGTAGATGTGCACCATCAGCGACACGAAGGTCACCACGCACATCATCATGGCCGTCAGGCCGTCGACCAGGAAGCCGACTTCCATCTTCAGGGGCCCAAGCACCATCCATTCATAGATGGTGGCGTTGAAGCGCGCGCCGTCGACCGCGACGCTGTACAGCGTCATGGCCGAGAGGACGAACGCCACCAGCACGCCGAGGATGGTCACCATGTGCGAGGCACGGCGGCCGATGGTCTTGCCGAAGAAGCCGGCCAGGATCGCGCCCGCGAGCGGCGCCAGCGGCACCGTCAGCAGCAGGTTCTGGGAGAGTTGTGCAGACATCTTGTTCGCCTGTGTCCTTGTTCGATCAGCCCTTGAGCGCGTCGAGCTCTTCCACGTTGATGCTGGCGCGATTGCGGAACAGCACGACGAGGATGGCCAGGCCGATGGCCGATTCGGCCGCAGCAACGGTCAAGATGAAGAACACGAAGACCTGGCCGCCCATGTCGCCGAGGTAGTGCGAGAAGGCGACGAAGTTCAGGTTGACCGCCAGCAGCATCAGCTCAATGGCCATCAGCAGCACGATCAGGTTCTTGCGGTTCAGGAAGATGCCGATCACCGACAGCGCGAACAGCATCGCGCCGAGCGTCAGGAAATGGCCCAGGGTCAGTCCAGCGGCGCCGATCATGCCTGGCCTCCTTCGTTGGGGGCAGCGGCCGGCGCGGGAGCTGCGACGGTCGGTGCCATCTTGATGATCTTCAGGCGGTCAGCCTTGGTGACCTTGACCTGTTCGGACGCATCCATCGCGCGCGAATCCTTGCGACGACGCAGGGTCAGGGCAATGGCGGCCACGATGGCCACCAGCAGCAGCACGGCGGCGATTTGAAGCGGGTAGAGGTAGCTCGTGTAGATCTCGATGCCGAGCAGCTTGGTGTTGCCCTGCTGCAGCTGGGCAGCGGTCGCCACCGGCGCGTCGGAGAGCTGGAAGCCGCCCATCAGCACGATGCCCATCTCGAAGGCGATCAGCGCGCCGATGACGGCAGCCACGGGCAGATGCTTCCAGAAGCCCTCACGCATGCTGTCGGTATTCAGGTCGAGCATCATCACGACGAACAGGAACAGCACCATGACGGCACCGATGTAGACCAGCACCAGGGCGATCGCCAGGAACTCGGCCTTCAGCAGCATCCAGATGCAGGAGGCCGTGAAGAACGAGAGGATCAGGAAGAGCGCGGCATGCACAGTGCTTCGCGCCGTGATGACACGGAACGACGACACCAGCAGGATGCCGGAGAAGACGTAGAAGAGGATGGTCGTGATGTCCATACGTATCCAGGCCAGCTGAGCTGGACCACCGGCGGCAGGCTTGGCGCCCGCCGGGCGATCAGCGGTACTTGGCGTCCGCCTCCTTTTGCGCAGCGATTTGCGGCTCGTACTTGTCACCGACCGCCAGCAGCATGTCCTTGGTGAAGTACAGATCACCACGCTTCTCACCGTGGTACTCGAAGATGTTGGTCTCGACGATCGAGTCCACCGGGCAGCTTTCCTCGCAGAAGCCGCAGAAGATGCACTTGGTCAGATCGATGTCGTAGCGCGTGGTGCGGCGGCTGCCGTCGGCGCGCACATCGCTCTCGATGGTGATGGCCATCGCAGGGCAGACGGCCTCACAGAGCTTGCAGGCGATGCAACGCTCTTCACCGTTCTCGTAGCGGCGCAGCGCGTGCAGGCCACGGAAGCGAGGCGACAGCGGCGTCTTCTCTTCCGGGAACTGCACCGTGATGTTGCGCGACAGGAAATGCCGACCCGTCAGGGCCATGCCCTTGAAGAGCTCAGTGAGCAGGAAGCTCTTGGCAAAGTCTTTGATGGACATCTGATTACTGACTCCGCAGAGCCGCCTCAAGGAGGCAGTCGCCCCCTTGGGGGGCAGTGAACGAAGTGAACGTGGGGGTCGTCATGTCACTTCCAGATGTTGAACGGGGTCTGCATCCACAGGCCGACGACGACCAGCCAGACCAGGGTCACGGGGATGAAGATCTTCCAGCCCAGACGCATGATCTGGTCGTAGCGGAAGCGCGGGAACGTCGCCCGCACCCACAGGAACATCGTGACCACGAAGAAGGTCTTGGCGAACAGCCAGAACCAGTTCCAGAAGGCCATGGTGTTCTGGATGAACTGCGGCGTCTCCATGCCGAACAGGTGCCAGGAGATCGGTGCGCTCCAGCCGCCCAGGAACATGACGACAGCCAGGGCCGACACCAGGATCATGTTGGCGTACTCGGCGAGGAAGAACATCGCGAACGACATGCCCGAGTACTCGATCATGTGACCGGCCACGATCTCCGACTCACCTTCGACCACGTCGAACGGGTGGCGATTGGTTTCAGCGAGGCCGGAGATGAAGTAGACGATGAAGATCGGCAGCAGGGGCAGCCAATTCCAGGACAGGATGTTGAGCCCCATCGCGGCGAAGGTGCCCTTCTCCTGCACCTGCACGATGGTCGTCATGTTCAAGCTGCCGGTGACCATCAGCACGATGACCAGCGCGAAACCCATCGCGATCTCGTAGGACACCATCTGCGCCGAGGCGCGCAGCGCACCCAGGAAGGCGTACTTCGAGTTGGACGCCCAGCCCGCGATGATGACCCCGTACACCTCCAGCGAGGTGATGGCCATCAGGAAGAGCAGGCCGGCGTTCACGTTGGCCACCGCGGCATCCGGACCGAAAGGCACCACGGCCCAGGCGGCCAGCGCCGGCATGATGGTCATGACGGGGCCGAGGAAGAACAGGCCCTTGTTGGCCGCCGTCGGCTTGATGATCTCCTTGAAGATCAGCTTGACCGCGTCCGCGATGGGCGTGAGCAAGCCGTAGGGGCCGACACGGTTCGGGCCCGGGCGGATCTGCGACCAGCCAATCGCCTTGCGTTCCCAGAGCGTCAGGTAAGCCACGCAGATCATCAGCGGTGCGACCACCGCGATGATCTTCATCAGGCTCCATACCAGGGGCCACAGGCCGCCCAGCAGGGAAGCGCCGTTTTGGTAGAGGGTGTCGATCATGTTGTGAAGCTCCCTCAGACCTTGCTGATGCCCACGGTGCCGAAGACGGCACCGAGGCTGGCGGTTTGCGGCAGGCCGGCTGGCACGCGGGCGACGCCGTCGGGCAGGCCCGCTTCCAGTCGCGCCGGCAGTTGGGCGGCGCCGCCGTCTTGCACGACGCGCACCAGGTCGCCCTCGGCCAGGCCGAGCTGCTGCCACAGCGAGGTCGGCAGGCCGACGGTGGCGGCCTCGCGGCCGTCGCTGGTCAATTGCAGCGACGTCGAGTGGCGGACCAGGGCATCGGCGGCGTAGATGGGCAGGTTGCCGAAGCGCTCGACGCCCTCCCCTCGCGCACCCGCTTGCGGTGTGGCGCTGGTGGCGTTGCTGAGGCGAGCGGAGAAATCGCCGCCAAGCGCCTGCTCACGCACCTGCTCCGAGCTGTCCTGGTTGAAGCCTTCAAGGCCGAGCAGGTTGCCCAGCACGCGCAGCACCTTCCAGCCCGGGCGCGTCTCGGCCAGCGGGCGCACGACGCCCACGAAGCTCTGCAGGCGGCCTTCGGCGTTGACGAAGCTGCCTGAGGTCTCCGTGAAGGGGGCGATCGGCAGCAGCACGTCGGCGTACTCAATGCCGGTTTTGAAGGGACTCAGCACGACGACCATCTCGGCGGCCTCCAGCGCCTTGGCCGCAGCGGCGGCGTTGGCGGCGTCGAGCACCGGGTCGGTGTTGAGCAGCACGGCCGCCTTCAGTGCGGAGCCACTCAGCATCTGGGCGGCGTTCAGGCCGCCGGACACCGGTTGCGCCTTCACCAGCTGGGCGCCGACGGTGTTGGCCGCATCGGTCAGGTAGCCGACCGACGCACCCGTCTGCTGGCCAATCCACTGGGCCAGCGCCAGCAGGCTGGCTGCCTGCGGGTGTTCCGCAGCCGCGTTGCCGAGCAGCACCGCCTTGGCACTACCGGAGCTGAGGCTGGCGGCGATGGCCTTGGCCTCGTCGGTGGCCGTACCCGCCAGAGGTGCTCCGGAGCCAATCGCGGCGGCGACGTCCGCCAGGGCCTGCACCCAGCCGGACGGCGCGGCGGACACCGAGGTGCCCAGCGGCATCAGCCAGTCGTCCTGACCGAGACCGACGCGATGCACGGCGGCGCCGCGACGTGCGGCGTAGCGCAGGCGGGCCGCAAACAGCGGGTGATCCTTGCGCAGGTTGGAGCCGATGACCAGCGCGCGGTCCAGCTCGGACAGCTTGGCGATCGGCAAACCCAGCCAGCGGGCCTGGCCGGCGGGCGCGGCGTTGCCGAAATCGCTGTGCCGCAGGCGGTGGTCGATGTTGTCACTGCCCAGGCCACGCACGATGGCGCTCAGCAGGTGCAGTTCTTCCACCGTGCTGTGTGCCGAGGCCAGCGCACCGATGGCACCGGCGCCGTGGTCGCCCTTGATGGACTTCAAGCCATTTGCGACGTACTCGAGCGCCGTCGTCCAGTCGACCTGCTTCCAGGCGCCGCCCTGCTTGATCATGGGAGCGGTCAGGCGAGCGTCGCTGTTGAGGGCCTCGTAGCTGAAGCGGTCACGGTCGGCAATCCAGCACTCGTTGACCTCTTCGTTCTCGAGCGGCACGACACGCATCACCTGCTGGCCCTTGACCTGCACGATCAGGTTGGCACCGGTGGAATCGTGCGGGCTGACGCTCTTGCGGCGCGACAGTTCCCACGTACGGGCGCTGTAGCGGAAGGGCTTGCTCGTGAGCGCGCCGACCGGGCAGATGTCGATCATGTTGCCCGACAGCTCGGAGTCCACCGTGCGGCCGACGAAGGTCTGGATCTCGCTGTGCTCGCCTCGGTGGGCCATGCCCAGCTCCATCACGCCGGCAATCTCCTGGCCAAAGCGCACGCAGCGGGTGCAGTGGATGCAGCGGCTCATCTCTTCCATCGAGATCAGCGGGCCGACGTTCTTGTGGAAGACGACGCGCTTCTCTTCGGTGTAGCGGCTCTTGCTGCCGCCGTAGCCGACGGCCAGGTCCTGCAACTGGCACTCACCACCCTGGTCGCAGATCGGGCAATCCAGCGGGTGGTTGATCAGCAGGAATTCCATGACGCCCTGCTGGGCCTTGATCGCCTTGTCACTCTTGGTGCGGACGATCATGCCCTGCGTGACCGGGGTCGCGCAGGCGGGCATGGGCTTGGGCGCTTTCTCCACGTCCACGAGGCACATGCGGCAGTTGGCCGCGATGGAGAGCTTCTTGTGGTAGCAGAAGTGCGGGATGTAGGTGCCGGCCTTCTCGGCAGCATGCATCACCATGCTGCCTTCCTGGACCGAGACCTTCTGACCGTCGAGTTCGATTTCAACCATGGCTATTCCCGGGGGCGGTCAAGTCGGAGCCACCAGGGGCTTCTTGTGTTCAATCAGGTGCACGAACTCGTGCTTGAAGTGCTTGATCATGGCGCGCACAGGCATCGCGGCAGCGTCGCCCAGCGCACAGATCGTGCGACCCTGGATGTTGTCGGCCACCGAGTTCAGCAGATCGATGTCTTCGGGGCGGCCCTCACCCGCGTAGATGCGCTCCAGCACGCGGTGCATCCAGCCGGTGCCCTCGCGGCAGGGCGTGCACTGGCCGCAGGACTCGTGGCTGTAGAAGTACGACAGGCGCAGCAGGCTCTGCACCATGCAACGCGAGTCATCGATGACGATGACCGCACCCGAGCCCAGCATCGAGCCGGCCTTGGCGATGGAGTCATAGTCCATCGTGCACTGCATCATCACCTCGGCGGGCAGCACCGGGGCGGACGAGCCGCCCGGGATGACGGCCTTGAGCTTTCGGCCCTTGCGCACACCACCCGCGAGTTCAAGCAGCACCGAGAACGGCGTGCCCAGCGGAATCTCAAAGTTGCCGGGCTTCTCGACGTCGCCTGACACCGAGAACAGCTTGGTGCCGCCGTTGTTGGGCTTGCCGATCTCCAGGTAGGCCTGGCCGCCGTTGCGGATGATCCAGGGCACCGCCGCGAAGGTCTCGGTGTTGTTGATGGTGGTCGGCTTGCCGTACAGGCCGAAGCTGGCCGGGAACGGCGGCTTGAAGCGCGGTTGGCCCTTCTTGCCTTCGAGCGACTCCAGCAGCGCCGTTTCCTCACCACAGATGTAGGCGCCGAAACCATGGTGCGCATGCAGCTGGAAGCTGAAGGCGCTGCCCATGATGTTGTTGCCGAGGTAGCCAGCGGCCCGAGCTTCTTCGAGCGCGGCCTCGAAGCGTTCGTACACCTCGAAGATCTCGCCGTGGATGTAGTTGTAGCCGACCGTGATGCCCATGGCGTAGGCGGCGATCGCCATGCCTTCGATCACCTGGTGCGGGTTGTGCATCAGGATCTCGCGGTCCTTGCAGGTGCCGGGCTCGCCTTCGTCGGAGTTGCAGACGAGGTACTTCTGACCCGGGAACTGGCGGGGCATGAAGCTCCACTTCAGGCCGGTCGGGAAACCGGCGCCGCCGCGGCCGCGCAGCGCGGACGTCTTGACTTCGGCGATGACCTGGTCAGGCGTCAGGCCTTCGCCACCATCCTTGCCCAGGATCTTGCGCAGCGCGGCGTAGCCGCCGCGGGCTTCGTAGTCCTTGATCGACCAGTTCTTACCGTTCAGGTCTGCGTAGATCTGGGGGCTGATGTGGCGGCCGTGGAAGCAGGTCTCGGCGCCCGTGCTTTGAAACTTGGAGAGGTCCAGCATGGTTGTCCTCAGGCCTTGGCCGCTTCGGCGCGCAGCACGTCGATGAGGTCATCGAGGCGCTCGTTGGTCATGAAGCTGCACATCTGGCGGTCGTTGACCAGCATGACCGGCGAGTCGGCGCAGGCGCCCAGGCACTCGCTCTTCTGCACGGTGAACAGGCCGTCGGCCGTGGTGCCGCCCTGCTCGATGCCGAGCTTGCTGCACAGATGGTCGATGGCCTTTTGGCCGTCACGCAGCTGGCAAGGCAGGTTCGCGCACACATTGAGCTTGAACTTGCCCAGCGGCCGCTGGTTGTACATGTTGTAGAAGGTCGTCACCTCGTAGACCGCGATGGGCGGCATGCCGAGGTGGGCGGCGATGGCGTCCTCCGCCGCGCGGGAGACGTAGCCTTCCTCCTGCTGGACGATGGCCAGGCAGGCCATGACCGCAGACTGGCGCTGGTCGGCGGGGTACTTGGCGACCTCGCGGTCGAAGCGAGCGCGGGTCGCGTCGCTCAGGGTGTAGTCGGTGCTGCTCGTCATCGCTTGCCTGTCAACGATCGATTTCGCCGAACACGATGTCCATCGTGCCGATGATGGCCACCGCGTCCGCGATCATGTGGCCCTTGCCCATTTCGTCGAGGGCCGCGAGATGGGCGAAGCCCGGGGCGCGGATCTTGAGGCGATAGGGCTTGTTGGCGCCGTCGCTGACGAGGTAGATGCCGAACTCGCCCTTGGGATGTTCGACGGCGGCGTAGGCCTCGCCCTCGGGCACGTGGAAGCCTTCGGTGAAGAGCTTGAAGTGATGGATCAGCTCTTCCATGTTGGACTTCATGTCCACACGGGCCGGCGGCGCCACCTTGTGGTTGTCGGTGATGACCGGGCCCGAGTTGGCCTTGAGCCACTTCACGCACTGCTCGACGATGCGGCAGGACTGGCGCATCTCTTCAACGCGCACGACGTAGCGGTCGTAGGTATCGCCGTTGGTGCCGACCGGCACGTCGAAGTCCATCTTGGCGTAGACGTCGTAGGGCTGCGTCTTGCGCAGGTCCCAGGCGATGCCCGAGCCGCGCAGCATGGCGCCGGTGAAGCCCATGTTCAGCGCGCGCTCCGGCGTCACGACGCCGATGCCGACCGTGCGCTGCTTCCAGATGCGGTTGTCGGTCAACAGGGTTTCGTAGTCGTCGACGTTCTTGGGGAAGCGGCGGCAGAAGTCCTCGATGAAGTCCAGCAGCGAGCCCTGGCGGTTCTCGTTGAGCTGGGCAATCGTCTTGGCGTTCTTGATCTTGCTGACCTGGTACTGCGGCATGCTGTCCGGCAGGTCGCGGTAGACACCGCCCGGACGGAAGTAGGCCGCGTGCATCCGCGCGCCCGAGACCGCCTCGTACATGTCGAAGATGTCTTCGCGCTCGCGGAAGCAGTAGATGAGGATGTTCATCGCACCGCAGTCCAGGCCGTGGCACCCCAGCCAGAGCAGGTGGTTCAGGATGCGGGTCAGCTCGGCGAACATCACGCGGATGTATTGCGCGCGCTCCGGCACCTCGATGCCCATCAGCTTCTCGATGGCCAGGCAGTAGGCGTGCTCATTGGCCATCATCGACACGTAGTCGAGACGGTCCATGTAGGGCAGCGACTGGATGAATGTCTTCTGCTCGGCCAGCTTTTCAGTGGCGCGGTGCAGCAGCCCGATGTGCGGGTCGGCGCGCTGGATGACTTCGCCGTCGAGCTCCAGCACCAGGCGCAGCACGCCGTGCGCAGCGGGGTGCTGGGGGCCGAAGTTCAGGGTGTAGTTCTTGATTTCTGCCATGACTGTTCGGCTTACAGGCCGCCGTACTTGTCTTCGCGAATGATGCGCGGTGTGATCTCGCGCGGCTCGATCGTCACGGGCTGGTAGATCACTCGCTTCTGCTCGGCGTCGTAGCGCATCTCGACGTGCCCCGACACCGGGAAGTCCTTGCGCATCGGGTGGCCGATGAAGCCGTAGTCCGTCAGGATGCGGCGCAGGTCGTTGTGGCCGTCGAAGATGACGCCGTACATGTCGAACGCCTCGCGCTCGAACCAGTTGGCCGAGTTCCAGACGGGCGTGACCGAGGCCACCACCGGGAAATCATCATCGGCCGCGAAGACCTTCAGGCGCAGGCGCCAGTTCTTGCTGACCGACAGCAGATGGCTCACCACCGCGTAGCGCGCGCCTTCGTAGGTGCCGTCGCCATAGGTGCTGTAGTCAACGCCGCAGAGGTCGATCAGCTGCTCGAGCTTCAGCTCGGGGTGATCCCGCAGTGTGGTGGCGACGTCGAAGTAGTCTGACGCGCGCACGGTCAGCGTCAGTTCGCCGAGCGCGTGCTTCAGGTCGACGATGCGCTCGCCGAGGATGGCGCCCAGTTGCTGCGCCAGGGTGTCGAGGTGTTGGCTCATTCCGGGGCTCAGCGGGCGATGGTGTTTTCGCGGCGGATCTTGGCCTGCAACTGCAGGATGCCGTAGAGCAGCGCCTCAGCCGTCGGCGGGCAGCCCGGCACGTACACGTCGACCGGCACGATACGGTCGCAGCCGCGAACGACCGAGTAGCTGTAGTGGTAGTAGCCGCCGCCGTTGGCGCAGGAACCCATGGAGAGCACCCAGCGCGGCTCGGCCATCTGGTCATACACCTTGCGCAGGGCCGGCGCCATCTTGTTGCACAACGTGCCGGCCACGATCATCAGGTCGGACTGCCGCGGGCTCGGGCGGAACAGCATGCCGAAGCGGTCGATGTCGTAGCGCGCGGCACCCGCGTGCATCATCTCGACGGCGCAGCAGGCCAAGCCGAAGGTCATCGGCCACAGCGAGCCGGTCTTGGACCAGTTGATGAGCTTGTCGACCGAGGTCGTGACAAAGCCCTCTTTGAGGACGCCTTCAATACCCATTTGGAATTCCCAGCTTGTGTCGGCGAACGCTTATTCCCAGTCCAGGGCGCCCTTTTTCCACTCGTAGGCAAAGCCCACGACCAGAATGCCGAGGAAGATCATCATCGCCCAGAAGCCTGTCGCGCCGATTTCCTTCAGGGCAACAGCCCAGGGAAACAGGAAGGCAATTTCCAGGTCGAAGAGGATGAAGAGGATGGCGACGAGGTAGTAGCGCACATCGAATTTCATGCGCGCGTCTTCAAAGGCCTCGAAGCCGCATTCGTAAGGGGAATTCTTGGCCGCATCGGGCCGATTGGGGCCCAGCAGGGCACCAAGCACCTGGGGCGCAATCCCGACCACCGCGCCGACCAGGATGAAGAGGATGACGGGCAGGTACTGTTCGAGATTCATGGGCGCCTTCTCGGGTGTCGACTAAAACGTCTTCGTCAACGCAGCCGCCGAACAGGCCGGCCACAAAAGCAAACAGGCGCGCCACCAGCGAATCCAAGGATGTCGCTCGCGGATCGCGCCCGCCTGGAACCTTGCCGCATGCAACCCGAGTGGATCGCCTGCGGCGACAGGCCGCTTCAATGTTCTGGTGCCGTCGGCGAGACTCGAACTCGCACAGCTTTCGCCACTACCCCCTCAAGATAGCGTGTCTACCAATTTCACCACGACGGCTGGTACTGTTTTGCCTGGCAACCGGAGAGGGTTTTGTTTACCAGACAGCCTCGCATTCTATACCGAAATTTTCACCCTTCCGGGGAAGAAGCGAGGGTTTTAGTCAGGCTTCAGTTCGCGGCGGCCGAAGCTGCGGCAGAGGCTGCAGGCGCCGTCACGGCGGGAGCCACAGCTGCGCCGGGGATGGCAGCGGCGCCAGACGCTGCGGGTGCAACGACAGGGGCGCGGTCGAGCACAGTGTCAGCAGCCGGGGCACCCGTGCGGCCATTGGCGAGGAAGGCCAGGCCCAGCGTGCAGCCGAAGAACAGCGTGGCCGCGAAGGCCGTGCTGCGCGACAGGAAGTTGGCACTGCCCGTGGCGCCGAACAGGCTGCCGGAAGCGCCGCTGCCGAAGGAGGCACCCATGTCGGCGCCCTTGCCGTGCTGCACCAGCACGAGACCGATGATCGCGATCGCGGACAGCAATTGAACGATCAGCACCAGATTCGCAAAGAACTGCATTCCAAACACTCCATCAAAACTAGCAGGCGCCCTGCCCCATCGGCCTGGCGCCCATCAAACTCACTGAGCCGCAGCGCGGCAGATGGCGGAGAAGCCCCCCGCCTTCAAGGAAGCACCACCGATCAGGCCACCGTCGATGTCCGCCTGGGCGAACAACTCAGCCGCGTTGTCGGCCTTGACACTGCCGCCGTAAAGGATGCGCATGACACCGGACCGGTCAGTCGCGGCATGCAGCTGCGCACGCAGAACGGCATGCACGGCCTGGGCCTGCGCGGGCGTGGCCGTGAGGCCCGTGCCAATCGCCCACACCGGCTCGTACGCCACCACCATCTCGCCGCAGCAGTGCCCCAGCGTGTGGATGACTGCGGCCAGCTGCCGCTTGACGACGGACTCCGTCTGCCCGGCCTCACGCTCAGCGCGTGTCTCGCCCACGCAGACGATGGGTGTCACACCATGCGCCAAGGCCGCCTTGGCCTTGTCGGCCACCAGCTGATCGCTTTCAGCGTGATAGGAGCGGCGCTCCGAGTGACCGACGATGACGTAACGGCAGCCGATGTCCGACAGCATGGCGCTCGACACTTCGCCCGTGTAGGCGCCCTGCTCGTGCGCCGAGCAGTCTTGCGCGCCGTACGCAATGGCTGAACCCGTCAGGGCAAGCGCGGTCTCGGCGATGTAAGGAAAAGGTACGCAGACGGCGACGTCGGCGTTCCATGGTCCCGCCTCCTTGAGGCCGGCCAGCAGCTGGGCATTGGCTGCACGACTGCCATGCATTTTCCAGTTGCCGACGACGAGCTTTCTTCTCATCTCCAATCCTTCACCAGGTCAGCACGATCTTGCCGATGTGCTGGTTGGACTCCATCAGTGCATGCGCCTCGGCCGCCTGGGCAGCGGGCAGCTCACGGTAGATGACCGGCTTGATGTGGCCGGCCTCGATCAGCGGCCAGACCCGATCGCGCAGCGACCGCGCCAGCTCCGCCTTGAAGGCGGTCGAGCGAGGACGCAGCGTCGAGCCCGTGATCGTCAGCCGACGGCGCAGCAGAAGACCGGCATCGATCTCCGATTTCACGCCGCCCTGCACCGCGATCAGCGCCAGGCGCCCGTCTTCGGCCAGCGCCTGCACACCGCGGCCGATGTAGTCGCCTGCGACCATGTCGAGGATGACATCGACCCCCCGGCCGCCGGTGGCCGCCTTGGCTTCGACGACGAAATCCTGCTCACGGTAGTTGATGGCCACGTCGGCACCCAGCGCCCGGCAAGCCTCGGCCTTGTCGCCAGAGCCCACCGTCACCAGCACTCGGGCACCCAGGGCACGCGCCATCTGGATGGCCGTCACGCCGATGCCGCTGGAGCCGCCATGCACGAGCAAGGTTTCGCCCGCCTGCAGGCGCGCGCGGTCGAACACATTGGCCCAGACGGTGAAGCAGGTTTCGGGCAGGCTTGCCGCCTGAGCCAGCGTCCAACCAGCAGGCACTGGCAGGCACTGGCCGACTGGCACCACACACAACTCGGCATAGCCACCGCCATTGGCCAGTGCGCAGACCTGGTCGCCGACGGCAAGGCCATGCGCCGCCAAGGCAGCCGCATCACCGGCCACGATCTCGCCAGCCACTTCGAGGCCCGGGAGATCGCTTGCGCCCGGCGGGGGCGGATAGGCGCCCTTGCGCTGCAGCACGTCCGGCCGATTGATGCCGGACGCTGCCACGCGGATCAAGCACTCGCCCGGGCCCGCGACCGGGTCCGGCCTTTCGGCCAGTTCCAGCACTTCAGGCCCACCGGGGCGGGTGATCTCGATCGCACGCATGAGACGCGATTTACTCGGCAGCCGGCGGCGCGGCCTCAGCAGCCGGTGCCGGGGTGGCTTCACGCTCCGGGCGGTCGATCAGCGCCTTCATGGACAGCTTGATGCGGCCCTTCTCGTCGGTCTCCAGGACCTTGACCTTGACGACCTGGCCTTCTTGCAGGAAGTCGGTCACCTTCTCGACGCGCTGGTGGGCGATCTGGCTGATGTGCAGCAGGCCGTCCTTGCCCGGCAGCAGGTTCACGAGGGCGCCGAAGTCCAGGATCTTGGTGATGGGGCCTTCGTAGACCTTGCCCACTTCGACTTCAGCCGTGATCTCCTCGATGCGCTTCTTGGCGAGGGCCGCCTTCTCGGCGTCGGTCGAGGCAATGGTGATGGTGCCGTCTTCGCCGATGTCGATGGTCGTGCCGGTTTCTTCAGTCAGCGCGCGGATGGTGGCGCCGCCCTTGCCGATCACGTCACGGATCTTCTCCGGGTTGATCTTCATCGAGTACAGGCGCGGCGCGAACTGCGACACCTCGGTGTTGGCCGTGCCCATGGCTTCAACCATCTTGCCCAGGATGTGCAGGCGAGCCTCCTTGGCCTGAGCCAGGGCGACCTGCATGATTTCCTTGGTGATGCCCTGGATCTTGATGTCCATCTGCAGGGCGGTGATGCCCGTGGAGGTGCCGGCAACCTTGAAGTCCATGTCGCCGAGGTGATCCTCGTCACCCAGGATGTCGGTCAGCACGGCAAAGCGGTTGCCGTCCTTGATCAGGCCCATCGCGATGCCGGCGACGTGCGCCTTCAGCGGCACGCCGGCATCCATCAGCGACAGGCAGCCGCCGCAGACGGAGGCCATCGACGAGGAACCGTTGGACTCGGTGATTTCCGACACCACGCGCAACGAGTACGGGAACTCTTCCTTGCTAGGCAGCACGGCGACCAGCGCGCGCTTGGCCAGGCGGCCGTGGCCGATCTCGCGGCGCTTCGGGCTGCCCACGCGACCCGTTTCGCCGGTGGCGAACGGGGGCATGTTGTAGTGCAGCATGAAGCGGTCTTCGAACTCGCCGTCGAGTGCGTCGATGCGCTGGGCATCACGGTCGGTGCCGAGGGTGGCGATCACCAGGGCCTGGGTCTCACCGCGCGTGAACAGCGCCGAGCCGTGGGTGCGCGGCAGGATGCCGTTGCGGATCTCGATGGGGCGCACGGTGCGGGTGTCGCGGCCATCGATGCGCGGCTCGCCGGCCAGGATCTGGCTGCGCACGATGCGGGCTTCGATCTCGAACAGCAGGCCTTCCACCTCGACCTTGTCGAAGGCGACGCCTTCAGCGGTCAGCGCGGCGAAGACATTCGCGGCGGCGGTGCGGCAGGCTTGCGTGCGGGCCTGCTTGGAGCGGATCTGGTAGGCCTCGCGCAGCGGGCCTTCGGCCAGGGCCGTGACCTTGGCAATGAAGGCTTCGTCCTTGGCCGGGGCAGTCCAGTTCCAGGCCGGCTTGCCGGCTTCCTTGACGAGCTCGTTGATGGCGGCGATGGCGACGTTGCCTTGCTCATGGCCGAACACCACGGCGCCCAGCATGACTTCTTCCGACAGGCCCGAGGCTTCGGACTCGACCATCAGCACCGCAGCTTGCGTGCCGGCCACGACCAGGTCCATCTGGCTGTTGACCAGCTCGGTCTTGCTGGGGTTGAGCACGTACTCGCCGTTGACGTAGCCGACGCGGGCGGCGCCGATCGGGCCGTTGAACGGGATGCCCGAGATGGCCAGCGCGGCGGAGGTGCCGATCATGGCGGCGATGTCGGCCTGCACTTCAGGGTTCAGGCTGACGACGTGGATGACGACCTGGACTTCATTGAAGAAGCCTTCCGGGAACAGCGGGCGGATCGGGCGGTCGATCAGGCGGCTGGTCAGGGTCTCGTGCTCGGAGGGGCGGCCCTCACGCTTGAAGAAGCTGCCGGGGATCTTGCCGGCGGCGTACGTCTTCTCGAGGTAGTCGACGGTCAGCGGGAAGAAGTCCTGGCCGGCCTTGGCTTCGGTCTTGGCGACCACGGTGGCCAGCACGACCGTGCCTTCGATGTTGACGACGACGGCGCCGGTCGACTGGCGGGCGACTTCACCCGTTTCCAGCACGACGTTGTGACGGCCCCATTGGAAGGACTTGGTGACCTTGTTGAACATGGACATGCTCATCTCCTGGTTGTGGTGGGCGCCCGCCACAGCGGCGCAGCACCCGGGTTGAACCGGAAACGAGGCTGGGTTTGGTCCAGATGCCATTCCAGGGCGACTCGCCGGGGAGCCGTCTTGGAATGATCCGTGACCACGTCAGCTTGGTTCCGGCAGATGGACAAAGAGCCTGTACTGGGCTTGATGGACCAGACAGGCTCCTTGTCGGATGCGGCAGATTACTTGCGAAGGCCCAGCTTGGCGATCAGCGCGGTGTAGCGGGCGGCGTCGACACGCTTCAGGTAGGCCAGCAGGCTCTTGCGGGTGTTGACCATCTTCAGCAGACCGCGGCGGCCGTGGTGGTCCTTGGCGTGGGTCTTGAAGTGGGGGGTCAGCTCGTTGATGCGGGCGGTCAGCAGAGCAACTTGGACTTCCGGGCTACCGGTGTCGTTGGCGCTGCGGGCATTGGCCTTGACGATTTCGGCCTTGTTCAGATCGGCGACGGACATGGTGTTTTCCAAAGGGTTTCGGAAGTCCGGCCGGGCGAGCGCCATCAAGGCGCAGCCGCAGACGGTTTCCGGAGGTTGACTTGCGGACACGGGGGAAACCGCCCCGAGCCGTGCTGGTGATTCGCGCCCTCGGGCCAAGGCCTGACGACGCAAAACCGGCGGAGTATAGCTGAAGGCCGGCAGGCGCCCTGCTTCAAGTACCTGCCTGAGTCGGCACGAAGGGCGTGACTTGCTGCCCGTCGACGCGATTTCAAGGTGTCGCACGACCCCTGCCCACCATTCATGTGACTTCGATCAAGCCGGCGCGAACCGCCTCTTGAAGCCAGACCAGCCGCGCCTAGCTGGGGGTCATCGGGTGCTGCTCCCGACATCACCCGAGCAGCGTCAGCCTCTTCAGGAGACCTCCATGTTCCTCGTTCCCGTGAACCGCAATCTGTCCGAACTGTCCCGCTCGCTGGACCGCTTCTTCGACGACAACTTCTTCGCTGACAACCGTGACGCCGGCACCGCCGCGTTGCGCAGCCCGGCGCTGGACGTGATCGAGTCGGAGACCGCGTACACCGTCAAGCTGGACATGCCCGGCGTCGCCAAGGACGCCGTCAAGGTCAACATCGACGGCCGCCGCATCAGCGTGGACGCCGAGCAGCGCAAGGACGACGAGAAGAAGGACGGTGAACGCGTCATCTATCGCGAGCGCACCGTGAGCCGCTTCTCGCGCACCTTCTCGCTGCCGCAGGAGATCAGCCAGAGCGACTCCAGCGCCAGCCTCGAACATGGCGTGCTGACGCTGAAGCTCGCCAAGCGCGGCGCCACCAGCGGCAGCCAGTTGACCGTCAATTAAGCCGAGGCCAGGTCCCAGCGGGGCCGCACCTCGAAACCGCCATCGTCTCGCGGCCGGGCCATGCCGCGCTGCACCCGCAGCGCGGCGGCCATGGCGATCATGGCGCCGTTGTCGGTGCATAGCTGCAGCTCCGGGTAATGCACCCGCACGCCGCGGCGCGCACAAGCCGCGTTGAGTTGCTCCCTCAGCAGCGCATTGGCGCCTACGCCTCCCGCCACCACCAGGCGCTTCATGCCGGTGGTCTTCAAGGCCAACAGCGACTTCTTCACCAGCACCTCGACGATGGCCGCCTGCGTGGACGCTGCGAGATCCGCGCGCGTCTGCTCGCAGGGGCTGTCGCCGATCTTCTTGACCTGCGTGAGCACCGCGGTCTTCAAGCCGGCGAAACTGAAGTCCGGCTTGCCGCTGTGCAGCAGCGGGCGCGGCAGCTCGAAGGCCTGCGGGTTGCCGAAGGCCGCCAGCCGGGCCAGGTGCGGGCCGCCCGGGTAAGGCAGGCCGAGCAGCTTGGCGCTCTTGTCGAAGGCTTCGCCGGCGGCATCGTCGATGGTCTCGCCGAGGATGTCGTACCGACCGACGCCTTCGACTCGCATCAGCTGCGTGTGACCGCCGCTCACCAGCAGCGCCACGAAAGGGAACTCGGGCGGGTCCGCCGACAGGAAGGGCGACAACAAATGCCCCTCCAGATGGTGGATGGGCAGAGCCGGCACATCCAGCGCCGCAGACAGCGACACGGCCACACCCGCGCCCACCAGCAGCGCACCGGCCAAGCCTGGCCCTTGGGTGTAGGCGATGAGGTCCACGTCCTGCAGCGACAGCCCGGCCTGGCCGAGCACTTCACGCGTCAGCGGCAGCACGCGGCGGACGTGGTCGCGTGAGGCCAGTTCAGGCACGACGCCACCATAGGCCTGGTGCATCGCGATCTGGCTGTGCAGCGCCTGGGCGAGCAACCGGGGCGGCGCGTCACCCGACACCTCGACGAGCGCCACGCCCGTCTCGTCGCAGGACGACTCGAAGCCGAGGATGCGCTGGACGGGCTTCACTTGCCCTCTTTGGCGTGATTGATCGAGTACTTGGGAATCTCGACCGTGATGTCCTGCTGGCGCAGCAGCGCCTGGCAGGACAGGCGCGAGTCGGGTTCGAGCCCCCAGGCGCGGTCCAGCATGTCTTCCTCATTCTCCTCCATCTCACTCAGCGAGCGCCCCCCCTCACGCACGATGACGTGGCAGGTGGTGCAGGCACAGACCTGGTCGCAAGCGTGCTCGATGGGAATGTCGTGGTCCAGCAGCGCTTCGCAGATCGAGGTGCCGGGGGCGGCGGTGATGGTCGCACCCTCAGGGCAATACTCGGCGTGGGGCAGGATCTTGATGACGGGCATGACAGGGATTCTCAGAGCTGGCTGACATCGCGGCCCGTCAGGGCGCGCGCGATGGAGCGGTTCATGCGTTCGGCGGCGAAGCCTTCGGTCGCTTCGGCCAGCGCCTTGGTTGCCGCCTCGATGGCGTCGGCGTCGGTGGCCATGGCGGCCAGTGCCGTCATGCGCGCTTCCAGCGCCTCGCGTTCTGCAACGGGCAAGAGGTCACCATCGGCCGCCAGCGCGCTGCGGGTGGCGAGCACCATGCGCTCAGCCTCCACGCGCGCTTCGCGCAGCTTGCGGGCGGCCATGTCGACCTCGGCGCTGGCAAAGCCGTCCTTGAGCATGCCGGCGATCTGATCATCGGACAGGCCGTAGCTCGGCTTGACTGTGATAGCCGCCTGCACACCCGAGGTCAGCTCCTGGGCCGACACACTGAGCAGGCCGTCGGCATCGACCTGAAAGCTCACACGGATGCGCGCCGCGCCGGCCGCCATGGGCGGGATGCCACGCAGCTCGAAGCGGGCGAGCGAGCGGCATTCGCTCACCAGCTCGCGCTCGCCCTGCACCACATGCAGCGCCATCGCGGTCTGGCCGTCCTTGAAGGTGGTGAAGTCCTGCGCCTTGGCCACAGGGATCGTGGAGTTGCGCTCGATGACGCGCTCGACCAGCCCGCCCATGGTCTCAAGGCCCAGCGAGAGCGGGATGACATCGAGCAGCAGAATTTCCCCGTCCGCCGCGTTGCCGGCCAGCTGGTTGGCTTGGATGGCCGCACCCAGCGCAACGACTTCGTCCGGATTCAGGTTGGTCAGCACCTCGCGGCCGAACAACTCGCTGACCGCGCGGCGCACCACCGGCATGCGGGTGGAACCGCCCACCATGACGGCGCCTTGCACGTCGCCCGGCTTGACCTTGGCGTCGCGAAGCACACGCTTGACAGCTGACAGGGTTCGGGCGACGAGGGGCCGTGTCAGTTCTTCGAACTGCACCCGCGTGACACTGACCCGCAGTTCGCCCGCGTCCAGCGCCGCCACGAGCTCGGTCGATTCGGCGTCCGACAGGGCCTCCTTGGCCGCGCGCGCGGCCACCAGCACCGCCCGTTTGTCGTGGGCAGATTGGATGACGCGACCGTCCAGCGCCCACTCCGCCAGCGCGCGGTCGAAGTCGTCCCCACCGAGGGCCGCATCACCGCCGGTGGCCACGACCTCGAAGACGCCGCGGGTCAGGCGCAGCAGCGAGATGTCGAACGTGCCGCCACCCAGGTCGTAGACGGCGTAGAGGCCTTCACTGGCGTTGTCCAGGCCGTAGGCGATGGCTGCTGCCGTGGGCTCGTTGATGAGGCGCAGCACCTTCAGACCGGCCAGCTCGGCGGCATCCTTGGTGGCCTGGCGCTGGGCATCGTCGAAGTAGGCCGGCACCGTGATGACGGCGCCGAAGAGGTCGTCGAGGAAGCTGTCTTCCGCGCGGAAACGCAGGGTCGCCAGGATCTCGGCCGACACCTCCACCGGGCTCTTCACACCATCGCGGGTGGCCAGCCCCAGCATGCCGGGGCGGTCTTCGAACTGGTAGGGCAGATGCTCGCGGTTCGCCACATCGGCCACGCTGCGGCCCATGAAGCGCTTGACGGACACGATGGTGTTCTCGGGGTCCTCGGCCTGGGCGGCAAGCGCGTCAGCGCCGATCTGGCGCCGGCCTTCAGGAAGGTAGCGCACGGCCGAGGGCAGGATCACGCGTCCCTGCTCATCGGGCAGGCATTCGGCTACGCCGTGGCGCACGGCGGCCACCAAGGAGTGCGTCGTGCCGAGGTCAATGCCAACGGCAATGCGGCGCTGGTGCGGGTCTGGCGAGGCGCCGGGTTCGGAAATCTGGAGAAGAGCCATGGCAATCAGGCATCGAGCGCTGCGAGGCGCTGGTCAATGTCGGCGCGAAAGCGCTGGATGAACATCAGCGCCCTCACCTGCGCAGCCGCGGCCGGCGCGTCGTGGCGCTCGTCGAGCAACTGCGCGGCCTGCGCCAGGGCGGCGGCCTCCGCAGCGGCTGCATCGTCGTCGAGTGCTTCAAGCGCGGCTTCATGACGCGCTTCGTCCAGGGCCTCGCGCCATTCCATCTGCTGCATCAGAAAGGCGGCCGGCATCTGGGTGTTGTTCTCGGCCTGCACCGGTGCCCCGCGCAATTCGCACAGGTAGGCAGCTCGCTTGAGCGGGTCTTTCAGGCGCTGGTAGGCCTCATTGACGCGCATCGCCCACTGCATGGCCACGCGCTGGGCGGCCGCGCCTTCGGCGGCGAAACGGTCGGGGTGCACCTCAGCCTGCAAGGCTTTCCAGCGCGCATCGATGGCGGCGCGATCCTGGGCTTGCGTCTCGGGCAGGCCAAAGAGCTGGAAGTCGTTGTCGGTCAGGCGCATGGGCGAGCGGTGAAAACAAAAAGCGCGGACGGTGCCGCGCTCCGGGGAACGTCAGTGTCGGTCACACCCGGAAGGATTCGCCACAGCCGCAGCGGTCCTTCTCCCGCGGGTTGCGGAACTTGAAGCCTTCGTTGAGGCCCTCGCGGACGAAGTCCAGCTCGGTACCGTCCAGGTAAGGCAGGCTCTTCGGGTCGATCAGGATCTTGACCTCGTGACCCTCGAAGACGACGTCTTCCGGCGCCACTTCATCGGCGTACTCCAGCTTGTAGGCCAGGCCCGAACAACCGGTCGTCTTGACGCCCAGGCGCACGCCCACGCCTTTGCCGCGCTTGGCGATGTAGCGCTTGACGTGGCGGGCCGCGGCTTCAGTCAGGGTGACGGACATGGGCTCAGGCGTTGGCGTGCTTGGCGCGGTAGTCGTCCACGGCGGCCTTGATGGCGTCTTCAGCCAGGATGGAGCAGTGGATCTTGACCGGCGGCAGGGCCAGCTCTTCAGCGATCTGGGTGTTCTTGATCGTGAGCGCCTCATCCAGCGTCTTACCCTTGACCCATTCGGTCACGAGTGAGCTGGAGGCAATGGCCGAGCCGCAGCCATAGGTCTTGAACTTTGCGTCCTCGATCTTG
This sequence comes from Roseateles puraquae, assembly GCF_002205845.1. GTDB lineage: Bacteria > Pseudomonadota > Gammaproteobacteria > Burkholderiales > Burkholderiaceae_C > Pelomonas > Pelomonas puraquae. Next base: position 197,068 of record NZ_NISI01000001.1, read on the forward strand.
CCGGTGGCCGGGTTCACCTTGATCTGCAACTTCATCACGTCGCCGCAGGCCGGCGCGCCGACCATGCCGGTGCCGACGTCTTCATCGCCCTTGTCGAAGTTGCCGACGTTGCGGGGGTTTTCGTAGTGGTCGACGACCTTGTCGCTGTATGCCATGTTGTTCTCCTGAGGGGCTCAATGAGCGGCCCACTGAATGGTGCTGAGGTCGATGCCGTCCTTGTACATGTCCCAGAGCGGCGACAGCTCGCGCAGTTTGGCCACGCGATCCGTCAGGACGCTGACGGCGTAGTCGATCTCTTCTTCGGTCGTGAAGCGGCCGATGGTCATGCGCAGCGAGCTGTGGGCGAGCTCGTCACTGCGACCCAGCGCGCGCAGCACATAGCTGGGCTCCAGGCTGGCCGAGGTGCAGGCCGAGCCCGACGACACGGCAATGCCCTTGACGCCCATGATCAGCGACTCGCCCTCGACATAGTTGAACGAGATGTTGAGGTTGTGCGGCACCCGGCGCTCCAGGTCGCCGTTGATGAAGGTCTGCTCAATGCCGGACAGCCCCTTGATCAGGCGCTGCTGCAGCGCACGGATGCGCTCCTGCTCGACGCCCATTTCCTCACGGGCGATGCGGAAGGCCTCACCCATGCCGACGATCTGGTGCGTGGGCAGCGTGCCCGAGCGCATGCCGCGCTCGTGGCCGCCGCCGTGCATCTGGGCCTCCAGGCGCACGCGCGGCTTGCGGCGCACGTACAGCGCACCCATGCCCTTGGGGCCGTAGGTCTTGTGGGCCGACATGCTCATCAGGTCGATGGGCAGCTCAGCCATGTTGATTGCGACCTTGCCGGTCGCCTGGGCCGCGTCGACGTGGAAGATGATCCCGCGCTCACGACACAGCTTGCCGATGGCCACCACGTCCTGGATGACGCCGATCTCGTTGTTCACGAACATGACCGACACCAGGATGGTGTCGGGGCGCAGCGCGGCTTGGAAAGCGTCCAGGTCGAGCAGACCGTTCGGCAGCACGTCGAGATAGGTGACCTCGAAGCCCTGGCGCTCCAGCTCGCGCATGGTGTCCAGCGTCGCCTTGTGCTCGGTCTTGACCGTGATCAGGTGCTTGCCGCGGGTCTTGTAGAACTGCGCGGCGCCCTTGAGCGCCAGATTGATGGCTTCGGTGGCGCCCGAGGTCCAGACGATCTCGCGCGGGTCGGCCCCGATCAGCTCGGCGACCTGGGTGCGCGCCTTTTCCACGGCCTCTTCCGCCTCCCAGCCCCAGGCGTGGCTGCGCGAGGCCGGATTGCCGAAATGCTCGCGCAGCCAGGGGATCATGGCGTCCACCACGCGGGGGTCGCACGGCGTGGTCGCGCCGTAGTCGAGGTAGATCGGGAAATGCGGGGTCATGTCCATGGGAAGACTGCTCGAAAGACTTACTTGCTGAAGGCGCCGCCCAGGGCGAAAACGGAGTTCGGGGCGGTCACGCGGATGGGCTTGAGCACCGGCTGGCTGGAGATGGCGCGCTTGACCGGCGCCGCCTCGACCTCGAAGCCCTTGGCAAGCTGCTCGTCGGCCAGCTTGCGCAGCGAGACGGAGTCGAGGTACTCGATCATCTTGGCGTTGAGGTTGGTCCAGAGCTCATGGGTGATGCAGCGGCCGCTGTCCTCGCCCATGCAGTTCTCCTTGCCGCCGCAGCCGGTGGCGTCCAGGGCTTCATCGACGGCCACGATGATGTCGGCGACCGTGATGTCCTCAGCCTTGCGGCCCAGCGAATAGCCGCCGCCCGGGCCGCGCGTGCTCTCGACGAGCTCGTGGCGGCGCAGCTTGCCGAACAGCTGCTCCAGGTAGGACAGGGAGATCTGCTGACGCTGGCTGATCGCGGCCAGGGCGACCGGCCCCGTGTTCTCGCGCAGCGCCAGATCCAACATCGCGGTGACTGCAAACCGGCCTTTGGTAGTGAGACGCATGAAAAACTCCTTTGCGAGATGACGAGACCAGGATTTGTCCTGGACAAATGAGTCGGGATAACCCGGGGAGGGCTGGACAATAGCCGACCGAATCATTTCCGATGATTTTACTCGACTAAACGACCCAAGGGGGGTCACCCCAGGTGGCCCCACGTAAAGACGGGTTAATGCTGCGCCGCAATAGCGTCAGCGGGTGCCGGCCCCTTTGCGGGCACTGTCCAGGGGCACGATGTTGTCATGCACCACGGCGCCGAAAGCCTGCTCGCGCAGCTGCGCCAGCTGGTCGCGCAGGCGGGCCGCCTTCTCGAATTCGAGGTTGCGCGCGTGCTCCAGCATCTGCTTCTCGAGCTGGGCGATGCGCTTGGCGAGGTCTTTCTCCGACAACTCCTCCACCTTGGCGGCCGCCAGCAGCTTGGCTTCGTCCCGGCCGGCCTCCTCGGAATAGACGCCGTCGATCAGATCCTTGATCCGCTTTTGCACGCTGCGCGGCGTGATGCCGTGCTCTTCGTTGAAGGCAATCTGCTTGGCCCTGCGCCGCTCCGTCTCGTCGATGGCCTTGCGCATCGAATCGGTGATGCGGTCCGCATACAGGATGGCCTTGCCGTTGAGGTTGCGCGCCGCGCGGCCGATGGTCTGGATGAGGCTGCGCTCGGCCCGCAGGAAGCCTTCCTTGTCGGCGTCCAGGATGGCCACCAGGGACACCTCGGGAATGTCCAAGCCCTCGCGCAGCAGGTTGATGCCCACCAGCACGTCAAAAGCGCCCAGACGCAGGTCCCGCAAGATCTCCACCCGCTCGACGGTGTCGACGTCCGAGTGCAGATAACGCACTTTCACGCCGTTGTCGCTGAGGTAGTCGGTCAACTGCTCGGCCATGCGCTTGGTCAGCGTCGTGATCAGCACGCGCTCGTTGGCCTCCACCCGCAGGCGGATCTCCTGCAGCACGTCGTCCACCTGATGCGTGGCCGGCCGCACCTCGACCTGCGGGTCCACCAGGCCGGTCGGGCGCACGACCTGCTCGACCACCTGGCCGGCGTTGTCCTGCTCGTACTGGCCTGGCGTGGCCGACACGAAGATGGCCTGGCGCATCTTGCGTTCGAACTCCGCAAACTTCAGCGGCCGGTTGTCCAGCGCCGAGGGCAGGCGGAAACCGTACTCGACCAGCGTCGTCTTGCGCGCCCGGTCGCCGTTGTACATGCCGCCGAACTGGCCGATCAGCACATGGCTTTCGTCCAGGAACATCACCGCATCCGGCGGCAAGTAGTCCACCAGCGTCGGCGGCGGGTCGCCCGGCGCCGCGCCCGACAGGTGGCGCGTGTAGTTCTCGATGCCCTTGCAGTGGCCGACCTCCTGCAGCATCTCCAGGTCGAATCGGGTGCGCTGTTCCAGCCGTTGGGCTTCCACCAGCTTGCCTTCCTTGACGAAGAAGTCCACGCGCTCGCGCAACTCCTGCTTAATGGCCTCGGCGGCGGCCAGCACGCGCTCCCGCGGCGTCACGTAGTGGCTGCTCGGGTAGACGGTGAAGCGCGGGATCTTCTGCCGTACCTGGCCGGTCAGCGGGTCGAACAGCGACAGGCCGTCGATCTCGTCGTCGAACAGCTCGATGCGAATGGCCAGCTCCGAGTGCTCGGCCGGGAACACGTCGATGGTGTCGCCGCGCACGCGAAAGTGGCCGCGGCTGAATTCCATCTCATTGCGGGTGTACTGCATGCGGATGAGATGCGCGATGACGTCGCGCTGGCCGAGCTTGTCGCCCACGCGCAGCGTCATCACCATCTGGTGGTAGTCCGCCGGCGAGCCGATGCCGTAGATGGCCGAGACGGAGGCCACGATGACCACGTCGCGCCGCTCCAGCAGGCTCTTGGTACAGCTCAGGCGCATCTGCTCGATGTGCTCATTGATGGCGCTGTCCTTCTCAATGAAGAGGTCGCGCTGCGGCACGTACGCCTCGGGCTGGTAGTAGTCGTAGTAGCTGACGAAGTACTCCACCGCGTTCTTCGGGAAGAAGTCCTTGAACTCGCTGTAGAGCTGGGCCGCCAGCGTCTTGTTGGGCGCAAAGACGATGGCCGGCCGGCCCAGTCGGGCGATGACGTTGGCCATCGTGTAGGTTTTGCCCGAGCCGGTCACGCCGAGCAGCGTCTGGAAGCTCAGGCCGTCTCCCACGCCCTCGACAAGCTGAGCGATGGCCGTCGGTTGATCCCCCGCCGGCGGGAAAGGCTGGAACAGTTGGAACGGGGAGCCTTCGAAGCTGACGAATTCGCCCTTGCGCTCCTCCGAGTCACTTTCGGGGCCGGACATGGCGTTCAAGGCTTCTTGCATGGGGGATTCCCTGGGTTCGGCGGCAAAATCGCCACGCTGCTGGGTCTGCACGGAGAAACCGGGCAGGTTAGCGCAGACCCCGATCTTTCAACCCTCCCCTGCTGCCAACGCCCTTTCAGGAATCCGCTCATGTCCTCCTTGTTTGCCGACGTCGCCCTTGCCCCCCGTGATCCCATCCTCGGCCTGAACGAGCAGTTCAATGCCGACACCCGCCCGGGCAAGGTCAACCTCGGCGTCGGCGTCTACTACGACGAAGCCGGCAAGCTGCCCCTGCTGAAGTGCGTGCGCGAGGCAGAGGCCGCCATGGCCGCCGCCCCCAAGCCGCGCGGCTATCTGCCCATCGACGGCATCGCCGCCTACGACAAGGCGGTGCAGAAGCTGGTCTTCGGCAGCGAGCTGAAGAACGTGGCCACCGTGCAGGCCCTCGGCGGCACGGGTGCGCTCAAGATCGGCGCCGACTTCCTGAAGCAGCTCAACCCGGGCGCCAAGGTACTCATCTCCGACCCCAGCTGGGAGAACCACCGCGCGCTGTTCACCCAGGCAGGCTTCAAGGTGGAGACCTACCCGTACTACGACGCCGCCAACAAGGGCATCAACTTCGCCGGCATGCTGGCCGCGCTGGACGCTGCGCCGGCTGGCACCATCGTCGTGCTGCACGCCTGCTGCCACAACCCGACCGGCTATGACATCACCGCCGCGCAGTGGGCCGAGGTGGTCGCCGTGGTCAAGGCCAAGGGCCTGACGCCCTTCCTCGACATGGCCTACCAAGGTTTCGGCTTTGGCCTCGAGGAAGACGGCGAGGCGGTGCGCCAGTTCCAGGCCTCGGGCGTGGGCTTCTTCGTGTCGACCAGCTTCTCCAAGAGCTTCTCGCTGTACGGCGAGCGCGTGGGCGCCTTGAGCGTGTTCTGCGCCAGCGACGACGAGGCCACGCGCGTGCTGTCGCAGCTGAAGATCATGATTCGCACGAACTACTCCAACCCGCCGACGCACGGCGCCCAGGTCGTGGCGGCCGTGTTGTCCGACGACAAGCTGCGCGCCCTGTGGGAGGAAGAGCTGGCCGGCATGCGCGTGCGCATCAAGGCGATGCGCTCCGCCCTCGTGGCAGCGCTGAAGGCGGCCGGCGTCACGCAGGACCTGTCCTTCGTGACCGAGCAGCTCGGCATGTTCAGCTACTCTGGGCTGAGCGCCACACAGATGCAGCGTCTGCGCAGCGAGTTCGGCGTCTACGGGGTCGACTCCGGCCGCATCTGCGTGGCGGCGCTGAACGAAGGCAACCTGCCGACCGTGGCAGCAGCGATGGCCGCCGTGCTGAAGGGCTGAGCCCCGCATGCACCGTTGAAGTGCGCAGGATTGGCGGTTTGGCCGCCGGTCCGATGTTGCACTGCACAAGGCCGCAAACGTTTTCTGGCACCATCAGCGCATTCCTGCGCCTCTCGTCCAAGGTTCGCCATGCTGTATCAGTTCTTCGAAACCCAGCGCGCCCTGCTGAGCCCCTTCTCGGAGTTCGCCGCCGCTTCGGCCAAGCTCTACAGCCATCCGCTGTCGCCGTTCGCACACACGCCGATGGCGCAGCGGCTGTCCGCCGGGCTGGACCTGATGCACCGGCTGGCCAAGGACTACGAGAAGCCTGAGTTCGACATCAAGACCGTCGAGGTCGACGGCGTGCAGGTGGCCGTGCAGGAGCTGGTGGCCCAGGAAAAGCCCTTCTGCCGGCTGCTGCGCTTCAAGCGCTACACCGATGACCCGGCAGTGCTCGCCAAGATGAAGGACCAGCCTACGGTGCTCGTGGTGGCACCGCTGTCGGGCCACCACAGCACGCTGCTGCGGGAGACGGTCAAGCAACTGCTCAAGGACCACAAGGTCTACATCACCGACTGGACGGACGCCCGCATGGTGCCTGTCGAGGTCGGCCCCTTCCACCTGGACGACTACATCCGCTACGTGCAGGAGTTCATCCGGCAGGTTGGGGGCGCTGACTGCCATGTGATGTCGGTCTGCCAGCCCACCGTGCCGGTGCTGGCCGCCATCTCGCTGATGGCCAGCGCCGGTGAGCCCACGCCCCGCAGCATGACCATGATGGGCGGCCCCATCGACGCCCGCAAGAGTCCGACGGCCGTCAACAACCTGGCCATGAACCGCAGCTACAGCTGGTTCGAGAACAACGTCATCTACCGCGTGCCGACCAACTTCCCCGGCGCGGGCCGCGCGGTCTACCCCGGCTTCCTGCAGCACACCGGTTTCGTGGCGATGAACCCTGATCGCCACCTGTCCTCGCATTACGACTACTTCCTGGACCTGGTGCGCGGCGACGACGACAGCGCGGAAGCCCACCGTCGCTTCTACGACGAATACAACGCCGTGCTCGACATGCCGGCCGAGTACTACCTGGACACCATCAAGACGGTCTTCCAGGACTTCGCGCTGGTCAATGGCACCTGGCAGGTCGACGGTGCGTTCGTTCGCCCCCAAGACATCACCACCACCGCGCTGCTGACCGTGGAAGGCGAGCTCGACGACATCTCCGGCGCCGGCCAGACCCGCGCGGCGCACGACCTGTGCGCCGGCGTGCCCAAGCAGCACCAGTACCACTACGACGCCATCGGCGCTGGCCACTACGGCATCTTCTCGGGCCGTCGGTGGCGCGAGAAGGTGTACCCGGAGGTGCGCGAGTTCATTGCGAAGTACGAGGCTGCGCCGCTGAAGAAAACCGCCAAGGCCACCCCAGCCAAGGCCGCCGTGAAGGCAGCGCCCCGCGCGGCAGCCAAGGCCGCGCCGGCCCGCAAGCGCAAAGCGTGAGCCTCGCGGGCGTGAACCTCGCGGCCCAGATCGACGCCGCGCTGCCGCAGACCCAATGCACCCGCTGCGGCTACCCGGATTGCCGCCGCTACGCCGAGGCCCTCGCGGCCGGTGAGGCCGAGATCAACCAGTGCCCGCCCGGCGGTGCCGAGGGCGTCGCGCGCCTGGCCGCCCTCACCGGCCGGCCGGTGCTGCCACTGAACCCCATTCATGGCATCGAAGCCACGCGCGGCGTGGCCGTCATCGACGAGGCCTGGTGCATCGGCTGCACCCTGTGCATCAAGGCCTGCCCAGCGGACTGCATCGTGGGTGCTCCCAAGGCCATGCATGTGGTGGTGGCGGCACAGTGCACCGGCTGCGAGCTGTGCGTGCCGGCCTGCCCGGTGGACTGCATCTCCATGCCGGAGGTCACCACGTCCACCGGCTGGTCCGCCTGGAGCCAAGCCCAGGCCGACGAGGCGCGGGACCGCTATGCCTTCAAGCAGTTCCGCCGCCACCGCGAGGCCGAGGAGAACGATGCGCGGCTGATGGCCAAGGCCGAGGCCAAGCTGGCCGACGTGGCTGCGGCCTCCGTCATCACCGACCCGGCCACGCTGGACCGCAAGCGTGCGGTCATCGAGGCCGCCCTGGCCCGGGCCCGCGCCAAGCGCGGCGCCTGAAGCGCACGACACAATCGCGCCATGAACGGTGCCCAAGTCGAACGCTTCTTTGCCACCCTGAAGGCCGCCAACCCCTCGCCGCAGACCGAGCTGCAGTACGCCAGCGTGTTCGAGTTGCTGACGGCGGTGCTGCTGTCAGCGCAAGCCACCGACGTCGGCGTCAACAAGGCCACGCGGCGCCTGTTCGCGGTGGCCAACACGCCCGCGCAGATCCTCGCGCTGGGCGTGGATGGGCTGGAGAGTTACATCAAGACCATCGGCCTGTACCGCAGCAAGGCCAAGCACTTGCTGCAAACCTGCCAGATCCTGATCGACCAGCACGGCGGAGAGGTGCCGCGCTCGCGCGAAGCGCTGGAGGCGCTGCCGGGCGTGGGTCGAAAAACCGCCAACGTCGTGCTCAACGTCGCCTTCGGCGAGCCGACGATGGCGGTCGACACCCACATCTTCCGCGTCAGCAACCGCACCGGCCTGGCGCCGGGCAAGACCCCGCTGGCGGTGGAGCTCGGCCTGATGAAGCGGGTGCCGACGGACTACCTTGTCGACGCGCATCACTGGCTGATCCTGCACGGCCGCTATGTGTGCCAGGCGCGCAAGCCCTTGTGCGAGGCCTGCGCCGTCGTGCGCGAGTGCGACTTCGGCCGACACCTAAAATCCAGCACCGCCTGACCCGAACCCATCCATGGCCAGCCTGACCGACCTGACCGACCGCGTGGAGCGACTGCTCCTTCGCCACGACGAAATCCTGCGCACCAACCTGCTGCTGCAGGTGCAACTGAATGCCATCACCCAGGAGCGCGACAGCCTGCGCTCCCGGCTGAACGCCGCGCGCGCCCGCGTCGACGCGCTGCTGGAGCGCCTGCCCGCTGAAGCGCCCAAGGAAGAACAGCCATGAAGCAGATGGAAGTGACCATCATGGGCCAGAGCTATCTGCTCGGCTGCCCGGAGGGCGGCGAGGCCGCCTTGAGCGCTGCCGTGGCGCAGGTGGACCGCGAGATGAGCGCCATCCGCGATGCCGGCAAGGTGAAGGCTCGCGAACGCATTGCCGTGCTCGCCGCCCTGAACCTGGCCTATCAACTGGCCGAGGCCCCGCGCGTCGCGGTGCCGGCACCCGCCCCGGCCGAACCGATGTCAACGCCCGAGATCGATGCCCTCGTCAAGCGCCTGGATGAAGCGCTGGAGCACGACGGGCAATTGCTCTAGGCGTTGACCGGGCTGGGCATGACGCCCGCGCCCACGTCTAGGTGCTGAGCGCCGGATACACCGGCTCAAAGGCCCCGCGGCGAATCTCCTCCAGCGTGGGCGACTCTCCCGCCCACAGCACCACGACCGGGCCGGGCAGGCTGAGGCTGCCCTCCAGCCAGCGGCAGAGCTGGAAGCGGGACTCGTCCTCCATGCCGGGCAGTTCCACAAACACGAGGTAGGCGCGGCGGCGAGGGAACTCACGCAGGCTCTTGCACACCAGCCAGGCCCGTGCCACGGGCTTGCACCGTGCGAGTTCGGCCTGCACCTCGGCAAGCTCGAACGTCGACAGGTCATGGCGGGCCACCCGGCTGAAGTAGGCGGGCTCCTGCAGCTCCTCCCAGGCCCGCTCCTCGCCCTCCTGCGCCTGCTTGCAGCGCTCGCGCCAGAGCTTGAGTGCCGCGGCATCGTGCATCAGCTCGGGTCGAGGCGTCTCCAGATCGTCGACGGCCTGCCGCGCCGCCCACCAGCGGTGATCGGTACTGGCGTCCCAGAGCTGCTGCAGCACCGCGAGCCGCGCGACACGGTCCTCGGGTGCCAGGCACTTTGCCAACCCCTGCAGCGCGGCCGGGTGCTGAGGACTGCGCTGCAGCGCCAGTTCATAGAGCGGACGCAAGTCATCACGTGGATCGAGTTGGCGGCGCAACGAAGCCTCCTCCACCAATTCGGCGGCATTGGCCGTGGCCCGTCGCGCCCCCAAAGCCTGCGCACGCTCGCGAACCCGGCCCAGTCGCGCATGGTGCAGCTTCCAGGTACTCGCGTTCTCCTGGCACCACTGCTTGTCAAAGTGCGCCAGCCAGCGATCGGCTTGCTCGCCCAGCAGCGCCAGGGCGCTTCGCTTGGACCATTCGGGCAGTGTCGCCTTGGCGCCCAGCGCCGCCACGCGATCGCGCAAGCTGGGGTGCGTGTCCGCCAGATCACTAACGCGCGTGAGGGCCTCGCGCAGCGCTTCCCTCGCGAAACCAGGCTCGGGAGGCTGACCGAGTTGCGCCCGCATCGCCTTGAACGGGCCACTCGGAAGGGCGGCTGCAGCGGCCAATCGCCAGTGGTCAGCCCAGAACCTCTGCGCCAGCCAGGCGCCCTTGACTTCGATCTCGATCAACGCTGCCGTCGCCACCTCGGCGCCCAGCAACCGGCCTGCGATCCGGTCGGCTTCGTACTCGTCCTGGCGAGCCAAGGCGAAGGTCTTGGCCGCAAAGCGCGGAAAGTACCAACGCAAAAACGCCTGCGTGGCGGCTGACGCGACGCTCTCGTCATTGCGCAGGTTGTCGTGCAGGCGCAGCCAGGACAGGCGGGTGCGGTAGATCCATGCCGCAAAGCGGCCATGATCGCCGCGCAGATGGCCGTACTCGTGCGTCAGCACCGCCAGCAGCCGCTGCCGGTCGAGCGCCATCAGCAGCGGCAGGCCGAGCGTGAGCGTGTTCACCGCACCGCCCAGCAGCCCCCAGCGCGGCGCCTGGCGAATGCTCGCGTTGAACTCACCGTCCAGATAGACCGCATGGATCGGCGGCCCGTGAATCTTCTTTCGGATGCGCTCCAGGGCCTCGAAAAGCGCGGGCGCCTCTTGCGCCGTGATGCGCAGGCCCTCAGGCGGCTCGAAGCGAACCCACAGCGCCCTCACGCTGGCCCACAACAAGGCCAAGGCTGCGGCCAGGCCCCACAGCAGGCCGAAGCGCAATCGCCCATGCAGCAGTTGCGGCACCAGCCACGCGATGAGGCCGATGGCGAGAGCCAGGCATCCGATCACCCAGCCATAGCCCAGGGCCGCGAACACGGCCACGCTGCGCCGGTACGCCTTGCTGTCTTGCGCACTGGCCTGTTCGCTGACTCGCACCATGTGCACGAAATCGGCGTGGTCCATGCAAACTCCCCCCTAGGTTCTGACGTCTCGGGCGCGCATCCTAGCGAGGGTTTCGTCGGTCAAACCTCACGGATGCAAGGACACGCCGTCGGTCTTAGAATTCCGACCGTCCATCGCAGTCCCCGGGGCTTTTATTTCCTTCATCCGATGCTCTTTGAGCAAGGGCTTGGAACATTCCGGACGGGCGTGATCGTCTCGCGTCAGATGAACCCGAAGTCCGGCTGACCTCGCCCACCTGTATACCCCAGGGTGTTCAGGATCTCGGCCCCCAGGACCCGCGATGGACACCTTTCTCCTCCCTTAGCATCAGCCCATGAACTACTGGCTGATGAAGTCCGAGCCCGACGAGGCCTCCATCCACGACCTCCAGCGCGCCGGCACCCTGCCCTGGACGGGCGTGCGCAACTACCAGGCCCGCAACTTCATGCGCGACGAGATGCAGCTCGGCGACGGTGTGCTGTTCTATCACTCGTCCTGCCCTGAGCCCGGCATCGCCGGCCTGGCCGAAGTCTGCAGTGCCGCCTACCCGGATGCGACGCAGTTCGACCCGGCCAGCCCCTACTACGACCCCAAGTCCAGCCGCGAGTCGCCGCGCTGGGTGCATGTGGACGTGCGATGGCGCGAAACCACGCCGCTGCTGAGCCTGAAGGCCATGCGTGAAGCACCGGAGCTGGCCACGATGGGCGTGCTGCAAAAGGGCAGCCGGCTGTCGATCACGCCCGTCACGCCGGCTGAATGGCAGGCCGTGCTGAAGCGATTGCGCGCGACATGACCGCGTCACTGGTTGTCGAGCTGTTGGCCCTGGGCCTGGCGGCGGGCTTCCTCGCCGGCTTGCTCGGCATCGGCGGCGGCATGCTGCTGGTGCCCTTCCTGACCTTCATCCTGGGCCAGCGGGGCGTACCGCCGGGGCTGGCCGTCAAGATGGCGATTGCCACGTCCATGGCCACCATCATGTTCACGTCGCTCTCCAGCGTGCGGGCCCACCACCGGCGCGGCGCCGTGCGCTGGGAGCTGGTGCGAGGTCTGGCGCCTGGCATCCTGCTCGGTGGGCTGCTGGCCGGCGCGGGGCTCTTCGCACTGCTCAAGGGGGCCTGGCTGGCGCTGGTGTTCGCGGCTTTCGTGAGCTTCTCGGGCTGGCAGATGCTGCGCAACAAGCGTCCGGCGCCGAGTCGCCAGATGCCAGGCACCGCCGGCCAGCTCGGTGCCGGCGCGGGCATCGGTTTGCTGTCCGGGCTCGTGGGTGCGGGCGGCGGCTTCGTCAGCGTGCCCTTCATGGTGTGGTGCAACGTGCCGGTGCATTTCGCGGTCGCCACGAGCGCTGCGCTGGGCTTTCCGATTGCGGTGGCCAACACCTTGGGCTACGTCATCGGCGGATGGGGGCTGGCGCCGGCCCTGCCCGGCGCCATGGGCTACCTCTATCTGCCGGCCTTGGGCGTGATCGCGCTGGCCAGCGTGACGATGGCGCCTCTGGGTGCGCGCGCTGCGCACGCCATGAACGTGGCCCAGTTGAAGAAGGCCTTCGCCAGCCTGCTCTTCTTGCTGGCCGGCTACATGCTCTGGAAGGGCTTGGCCGAGCTGTAGCCGCCATAAACGGCCTTAAGCTGCACAGCCATGAAACGCACCGCCCTTGCCCTGTCCATGGCCGGCCTGCTGGGGCTGGCCGTCGCCGCGCCGAAGCCGGCCGCCCGACCCGCCAAGCCCACGGCAGTCAACACGCCCAAGAAGACGGCCCAGGAGATCCTGGCCAGTTCGCCTGCCAGCGACTGGCGCGCCCTGAATCCCGAGAACACCCTGCTGATGGAGCTGGCGGCCGGCACCGTCATCATCGAGCTCGCGCCGCGCTTTGCGCCGGCCCACGTGGCCAACATCCGCGCGCTGGCCCGCGGCGGCTACTGGGACGGCCTGGCCATCCTGCGCGTGCAGGACAACTTCGTGACCCAATGGGGCGACCCCGACGGCGAGGATGCCGCCAAGGCGCGGCCCCTGCCCGCCGGCGCCAACGCGAAACTGCCGGCGGAGTTCTCGGTGCCCATCGACAGCATCGGCAAGAGCGCCGGCTTTGCCCGCCTTCCGGACGTCGACGGCTGGGCGCCACGCACCGGGTTCGCCGAGGGCTTCCCGGTGGCGGCCGACCCCGCTTCCGGCAAAGCCTGGCTGGCGCACTGCTACGGCATGGTGGGTGCCGGCCGCGGCGATGCGGTGGACTCCAGCAACGGCAGCGAGCTCTATGTCGTCATCGGTCAGGCCCCGCGCGGCCTGGATCTCAACATCACGGTCGTGGGCCGTGTGATCAAGGGCATGGAACTGCTGTCGGCCCTGCCCCGCGGGACGGCGGCCATGGGCTTCTACGACAAGCCCGAGCAGCGCACCGGCATCCAGCGCATCCGGCTGATGTCGGAAGTGCCCGCCGCCGAGCGCCCCTCACTGCAGGTGCTGCGCACCGACTCGACGACCTGGACCCAGCTGCTGGATGCGCGCCGCTACCGCGGCGGCTGGTTCGTGCACAGCCCGGGCCATATCGAGATCTGCAGCGCCAGCGTGCCGACGCGCCCGGCGCCCTGAACCTCAGCCGCCGCCGAGCAGCAACGCCACCCGGTAGGTGATGAAGGACGCCAGGTACGCCAGGCCGAACAGGTAGCCGGTCATGATCAGCGGCACCTTGTAGCCGCCGGTTTCGCGCTTGACCGCCGCCAGCGTGGCGATGCACTGGGGCGCGAACACATACCAGGCCAGCAGAGACAGCGCCGTGGCCAGGCTCCAGCTCTGCGAGATCAGTGGCGCCAGGGCCTGCGCGGCATCATCACCCGTGGCCGATAGCGCATACACCGTGCCCAGCGCACTGATGGCGACTTCACGCGCAGCCAGGCCAGGCACGAGCGCGAGGCTGATCTGCCAGTTGAAGCCGATGGGCTCGAAGATCTTGGCCAGGCCCGCGCCCAGCCAGCCCGCCACGCTGTACTGGATGGGCGCGCCGGTTGCGCCTTCCGGCGGCGCCGGGAAGCTGGCCAGCAGCCACAGCGCGATGGTGAGCACCATGATGATGCCGCCCACGCGCTTCACGAAGATCACGGCGCGCTGCCACAGCCCGATGGCGATGGAGCGCGGATGCGGCCAGTGATAGTTGGGCAGCTCCATCATCAGCGGTCGCACCAGGCGGCCGGAGTTGGTGAAGCGCTTGAGCAACCAGGCCACTGCCAGCGCGCCCAGGATGCCCGCCAGGTACAGGCCGAACAGCACCAGCCCCTGCAGCTCCAGCCCGGCCACCTGGCGCTGCGGCACGAAGGCGCCGATCAGCAGCGCGTACACCGGCAGCCGCGCCGAGCAGGTCATCAGCGGCGCGATCAGGATGGTGACGAGCCGGTCCCGCGGGTTGGAGATGGAGCGCGTGGCCATGATGCCGGGGATGGCACAGGCAAAGCTCGACAGCAGCGGGATGAAGCTGCGCCCGGACAGACCGACGCTGCCCATCAGCCGGTCCAGCAGCAGCGCCGCACGCGGCAGGTAGCCCGACTCCTCCAGCACGAGGATGAAGAAGAACAGGATCAGGATCTGCGGCAGGAAGGCCAGCACACCCCCCGCACCCGCGATGACGCCGTCGACGATGAGGCTGTGCAACCAGCCCTCGGGCACCCATTGCCCCACCTGCGCGCCCAGCCAGGCCATCCCGGATTCGATCAGGTCCTTGGGCGGCTCGGCCCAGGAGAACACGGCCTGGAAGAGCAGGAAGAGCAGCACCGCCAGGATGACCGAGCCCGCCACCGGATGCAGCAGCACGCGGTCCACGCGGTCGCTCGGCAGCGTGGGGAGGTCGTGGTCGAGCTGCAGCGCGCGCAGCATGGTCTTGACCGTCACATGGTCGTCCACCTGCTGCTCAGCCGCCTCAGGCAGCGGCGCTCCGGCCCAGACCTCGGGCTGGTCGAGCAGGCCGCGCAGCTCCTCCAGGCCTTCCTTGTGGATGGCCACGGTGCGCACCACCGGCAGACCCAGCTGCGCGCTCAAGGCAGCGGCGTCGATCTTCAAACCCCGGCGGGCCGCGAGGTCAGCCATGTTCAGCGCCACCACCACCGGCAAGCCCATGCGGCGCACGGCCAGCAACAGGCGCAGGTTGCGGCGCAGGTTGGTCGCGTCCAGCACGCAGACGACGAGGTCGGGGCGCTTCTCGCCCTTGGCCCGGCCGGCCAGCACGTCGCAGGTGACGCGCTCGTCGGGCGAGCGCGGATGCAGGCTGTAGGTGCCGGGCAGGTCCAGCAGGCGCAGGGCCTTGCCGGCGGCCGTGACGAGCCGGCCTTCCTTGCGCTCGACGGTGACGCCAGCGTAGTTGGCGACCTTCTGGTGACTGCCGGTCAGCCCGTTGAACAGCGCCGTCTTGCCGCAGTTCGGGTTGCCGACCAGCGCCACCAGCTTGCCGCCGCGGTGGACATGGACGACGGCGGCGTTGGCATGCCGGTTCTCAGACATGACGGGGCGTCACGGCAATGCATTCCGCCTCCGCGTGGCGCAGCGCGAACGTGGACTGCCCCACGCGCACGACCAGATTGCCCGTGCGCTGGGCGCCACGGCGCAGCACACGCACCGCCTCACCCGGCAGAAAGCCCAGGTCGGCCAGCCAACCCGCCCACTCCGGCGAATGCTGCGGGGCACTCACCTGCTCGACGGTCAACGCCAAGCCCGCGGGCGCGACGGCAAGACTGGAAGGCAGCGGCTCGGACATGGCGTGGCGACGGCAGTCGTTTGATGCGAATGATTCTCATTGTATGCGCGGCGAGTCATGTGCCGACCCGGGTATGGCCATTGCCGCACAACTTTTCGCTTGCGCTGCGTCAAGCCGCCGGCATCCGCGCCAGCAGTGCCTCACAGTGGGCAAGGGCAACGCTGAAATCCAGGCGCGCCACGGCGTCGGCCAGGCGCCCAAACTCCGGCTGCCAGGACGCCGGGGCCGAACGGGCCAACTGCTCGCAGGCACCGACCGAACGCATGTTGCGGTCCGCCAGCAATTGCCGCAGCTGCCCCAGGCTGTCCAGCGGGTCGGCAACGCGAGGCGGGGTCTGTGCTGGCGGTGCCTGCGGCGGCGCCAGGGCTCGCAGGGCCGCCAGGGTCTCGTCGAGCAAGGCCTGGAGGGACTTCAGGTCGACCGCCCCCAGGGGTGACGCCTGGCTGGCCTGCAGTGCCTGCTCCTGGGCGCCCGCCGCAGCGGCCAAGGCGCTGCCGCCCACCGCCCCGGCCAGGCCACGCAAGGTGTGCAAGCCCCGAACCACATCGGGACGCCGCCCGTCCTGAAGATGCCGGGCCAGGGCCGCCAGCTCCGCTGGGGCATCCTGACTGAAGGACTGCACCAGTCGGTCGTACAGGCTCTGGCGGCCTCCCAGGCGCTTCAAGGCCAAATCGGGCTCCAGCAACTGCGGGATCTCCAGGGGCGGAGGCTGTGTGGTGGGGCCAAAACGGCTGTCGTCTGGCTGGACATGCCGCCGCAGCGAAGCCACCAGTTGCTGCAGGTCGATGGGCTTGGCGACATGGTCGCGCATGCCCGCGGCCATGCAGGCCTGACGATCGGAGGCCATTGCATTGGCCGTCATCGCGATGATGAGGCTCTGCGGGCGCCGCGCGAGGATGCGCTGCGTGGCCTCGAAGCCATCGATGTCAGGCATCTGCAGGTCCATCAGGATGGCATCGAAGGGCGGCTCCGCCACCAGCGCCAGGTGGGCCCCTTCCACGCCACCGCCCGCGAGCGTGACGAGGGCGCCTTCCGCTTCGAGCAACTCCTGGGCGACCTGCTGGTTGAAGCCGTTGTCCTCGACCACCAGCAGCCGCATGCCGGCCAGACGCAGTTCACCCGCGCCGGCCCGCGGCATCGGCAGCGGCACGCCCCGGGTCGCCTCCGCCACGGCGTCATGCAGCATCGAGGCGGTCACGGGCTTCACGAGATAGCCCCCCAGGCTCTGGATGTCGAGCTCGCTGCGTTCGGCCAGCAATTCGCGGCCATGCGCGGTGACCATGATGATGACCGGCGCATCCGAGTCGTGGCTCTCGCGGATGCGGCGTGACGTCTCCCAGCCGTCCAGACCCGGCATGCGCCAGTCCATCAAGATGAGATCGAAGCGGGGCCCGCCCCGTGAGGCCACCTCGTGCAGCAGGGCCAGCGCCTGCTCGCCGCTGGCCGCCGTGCCGCAGTGCCAGCCCAGGCTCGCACCGATGCCCTGCAGCACCTCGCGCGCCATCGGGTTGTCGTCCACGATCAGCACGCGCAGCCCCCGCTGCCCCGTGTCGGCTTCAGCCACCTCCACGGCGGCGGCTTCCATCGTGAGGTCGAAATGGAAGCGGCTGCCCTCCCCCACCCGGCTGTCGACGCGGAGTTCCCCCCCCATCAGGGCCACCAGGCGGCGACTGATCGCCAGTCCGAGCCCGGTGCCGCCATAGCGGCGCGAGGTGCTCTGCTCCGCCTGGCTGAAGCCCACGAAGATGTCCTCAAGCTTGTCCGCCGGAATGCCGATGCCGGTGTCGCTGACCTCGAAATGCAGGCGCACCTTGGGCGTCGGCCCGCCGCGCTCCTCGCCCAACAGCGCAAGCGCCAGCACGACCTCGCCACGGTCGGTGAACTTGAGCGCGTTACCGGCCAGGTTGAGCAGCACCTGCCGCAGCCGCGTGGCATCGCCCACCAGTGCCGGCGGCAGTCGGGGGTCGAGCCGGAACAGCACCTCGACATCCTTGCTGCCGACATTGGCCGACAGGATCACGGCCAGCTCCCGCATGAAGTCGCTCAGCACGAAGCGATGCGGATCGAGCTCCATCTTGCCGGCCTCGACCTTGGAGAAGTCCAGCACGTCATTGATGACACCCAGCAGCGCCTGCGCCGCCGTGCGCGCCTTGCTGGCGTAGTCGAGCTGGCGCGACGTGAGCTGCGTGCGCAGCAGCAGGTTGAGCATGCCCAGGGCGCCGTTCATGGGCGTGCGGATCTCGTGGCTCATGTTGGCCAGGAAATCGCTCTTGGCCTGGCTGGCTGCTTCGGCCGCCACGCGCGCCCGCACCAGCTCTACCTCGGCGCGGTGGCGTTCGGTCACGTCGATCAGCATCTGCACGACGTTGACCAGCCGCCCACGGCGGTCGCGGATGGCGCTGGCGCTGCCGTCGACGAACAGTTCGCCGCCGCCGGGCAGCGCAAAACCCCGCTCAAAGCGGACATGGTCGACCCGCGGTGCCGCCAGCCGCGCGAGCTCCGTGCCGGGCACGCGGCCGGTACGGAAGTCGGGCAGGTCGGCCAGCTTGGCGCCGCGCAGCTCGGCGCCCTCGCGGCAAAGCATGGCTGTCAGGGCCTGGTTCACATCGATGATGACGCCCTGCGGGTCGCACAGCGCGATGCCCACCTGCGCCCGCTCGAACACGCCGCGGAAGCGCTGCTCGCTGTCGTTCAAGGCGCGGGTGCGCTGCTCAACCCGGGCCTCGAGCAACTGCCGCTCGACCACGAGTTGGTCCGTCATCTGGTTGAACCCGCGCGCGAGTTCGCGGAACTCCACAAAGCCGCAGACCGGCGCCCGCTCATCCAGCTTGCCGCCGGCGATGCGAGCCACCGCGGCGCTGAGCATGGTCACGGGCTCCACGATGCGCCGCGCCAGCACCCAACCCAGGCCCAGGGCCATGACCAGGGCCAGCCCCAAGGCACCCAGCAGCCGGTCCCGCAGGGAGCGGGCCGGCGCGAAGGCCTCGCGCGCATCGAGATTGACCGCCATGCCCCAGTCCAGCGCGGGCAGCGGGCGCCAGGACGAGATCACCTCGACCCCCGCGTAGTCACGGGTCAGGCCGCTGCCACTCTCGCCTCGCAGCGCGCGCGGGGCCGGCGGCAGATCGGGTGAATTCAGGTCGAGCCCGCCTGACAAGGTCTGGGTGGGCGCCCGCCGTAGATCGTTGAGAAAAATGGCCCGCCCGCCTTCCCGCCGCGCCAGCACGGTCTCGCCGGCCAGGGCCAGGCCCGAACGTTCGGTGGCCACGCGCAGCAAGCGGTCGATGTCGAGCTGCAGCACGACGCTGCCCAGCACCTGGTCGGCCGCCACCACGGGATGGACCAGGAACAGCGTCAGGCTGCCATCCATTGGCGACTTCTGCACCGTCGTGACCTGGGCATCCAGGTGACCGATCGCGCGCCGGTGGGCTTCCATCAACTCCGCGCCGGCGAACCACCCGGCATCGATGCGCCCCGGCAAAGGGGCGGCCGGCGGGGTGCGGGACGCGAAGCTCACGCGGCCATCCGGTTGAATCAGCAGCACGTTCAGGTATTTGCCACTGTCGTCCAGGCGCTCGAAGAACGCCCGGCTCGTGGCCGGCACGCGCGTGGCGGCCCGATCGGCCCGCTGCGAGAGCAGGCTGCTGGTGTCGCTCGCCTGGGCCAGCATGCGGCCATCCACCTCCACCTCGTTCAGATACTCGCTGACCTCCTGCACCTTCTTGCGCGCCAGCAGGATCAGCCCTTCCTGCACCGTCTCGTGCAGCCGCTGCTCGAAGCTCGAGAGCTGCCACCAGCCCATCAGGCCCAGAGGCAACATGGACAGCAGCAGGAGGCCCAGCAACAAGGCCGGCCCGGCGCGCCACGCAGGGCGGGTGGACTCGACCGTCGGCAGGGTGTCGTTCACGGCCGGGCCTCCGTGCGCAGCAGGACCGCGCCCCAGTGCTGGGTTGATCGAAACGTCGGCCAGGGTTCCGGGCGCACATCGCGGGGCAGCGCCAGCACTTCCTCCAGCGCACCATCCACCTTGACCCGCGCGATGCGCAGCGGACGCCACAGGTGCCGGGTCTGCGCGTCGACCGCCGCGAAGCCGTAGGGCGCCGCGAAGGTCTGGTGCACCACGGTGGCATTGACCGCGTCGGTGCGCTCGCTGCCCACCTCTCGCACGGCTTCCGCCCAGAGGTGCACGGCGGCATAGGTGGCCACACCCGCATCGCTTGCGCCCACGGCGGCCCCCTGACTGCGCCTCAGCCGCTCCAGGAAGCGCTGGTTGGCGGGGTCGGGCAACGACTGCAGATAGGCCACAGCCAGGAAGTGGCGCGACAACCGCCCGCCCTGCAGGGCCGCCATCTCAGGCTCCGATGCGCACAGCGACAGCACCGGAAGGTCGGCCAGGCCGTCGGTCACCAAGCCATCGAACAAGGCCCGATTGCCATCACCGCACACGCTGCTGACCACCAGGTCCGGCCGCACCCGGGCCAGGTCGGCCAGCACGCCGCCCACGTCGGCCGCGCCCATGGCCAGGGCGCGCTCCCCGAGCACCTGGCCGCCGCCCAGTATGATGAAGTCGCGCAGCACCACGGCCAGTCGGCGCGAGTACATGCCCTCGGTGCCCAGCACGTAAACCCGCCTGCCGAACTGCTGCATCGCCCAGTGCAGCGCCGGCAAGGCTTGCTGGTTGGGCGTCGGTCCGGTGTAGACGATGTGCGGCGAACTCTCGAAGCCCTCGGACACCGCCGCATGGAACAGCAGGTGACCGCGCGCCTCCACGACGGGCAACACAGCCTGCCGGCAGCCCCAGGCGCCACAGCCAAAGAGTGCGACGGCTCGGTCCGCGGTGATCAGGCGGTCAGCCGCCGCCGCCGCCACACGCGGGTCAGCGCGGGTGTCCTCGATCTTGAGTTCAACACGTCGGCCAAGCAGCCCCCCGGCCTCGTTGATCTCCTGCACCGCCAGACGGGCCGCCGCCACCTGGGGCGCCTCGTGGGCCGCCACGGGGCCACTCAGCGCCTGGAGCAGGCCAATGGTGATCGGGCCGGGTGTGGCCGCTGCGTGATGACGTTGCCACGCCAGAAGGCCGGCTCCGGCAAGCGCCAGCAGCGACAGCAGCAGGCCCAACCGCCGCCAGAGTCGTGCCCGCGCTGATGGCATGACGCTAGCCCGCGGCGCGCCGCGCCTCTGGCGAGATCAAGGGCAGCGTCAAGCGCACGGTCGTGCCGACGCCTGGTGTGGATTCGACCTGGATCTGCCCGCCAAGCGCGAAGGTCACCAGGTTGCGCACGATGTACAGCCCAGGCTCGCTGCGGTTCATGCCGAAGCGGGTGGAGAAGAAGGGGTCGAACACCCGCCCCAGCATGCCGGGCGGAATGCCCACGCCGTGGTCTTGCACCGTGACGACGAGCTGGTCGGTACCGAGCGGCCGCACGCGCAGGTGCACCTCGCCGCCGGCCTCGCGGTAGGCATGCTTCACGGCGTTCTGGATCAGGGTGGTCAGCACCTTGGCCAGCGCGCCGCGGAAGCTCAGCAGGTGCAGGTCGTCGCCAGCATCCAGCTCGCAGCGGACCTGGTGCGCCTCCAGGGCCGGCGCCAGGGAGGCCACCACCTCGTGGATCAGCTCCAGCAGCGAGAAGCTGCGGCGCTGATCGCCGAAGTTGTCGGCCGTGGACTGGAGGAAGGAATCGACGATGGACAGTGTGCGCTGCAGGTTGGACAACACCAGGCCGACGCTTTCCTCGCTGACGCGCAAGTGCTTTTCGAGGTCGCTGCGCTTGATGTTTCCGCCCTGCGAAATGACGCGCAGTTGGGCCAGGTCGTCCTGCAGCGTGCAGGCGGAAATGAGCGCGTTGCCCAGTGGCGAGCTGAGTTCCTGGGCGATGCCGGAAATGGTGCGACCGACCGAGGCCAGCTTGTCGCGCTGGAAGAGTTCGATCTGTGACCGGGCGAAGCTCTCCGAGGCGAGCTTCAGCGCCAGTTGCGTGCGCACCCGGGCCTTCACGACCACGTCGACGAAAGGCTTGGGGATGTAGTCGACCGCACCGTGAGCGAAGCCCTCGGCCTCGTCGCTGGCGCTGCCCTGCACCGTCACGAAGATGACCGGGATGCCACGGGTGCGCGGGTCGGCCTTGAGCCGGTCGCACACCTCGTAGCCGCTCATCTCGGGCATCAGCACGTCCAGCAGGATCAGGTCGGGCAGCTGCTGCGCGCAATAGGCCAACGCCTCAGCGCCGCTCGTCGCCATCGAGACCTCGCATTCGTCCACCAGCAGCTGGTAGAGCGCATGGATGTTGGTGGGCTGATCGTCGACGACAAGGATGAGTGGCATGGCTACTCAGGATAACCGCAGGGCCGCGGGCCTTGTAGGGCGGGCGCCCTGGGCTTTCCCCAGGGGGCGAAGGGCGCCGCGGTCGATGACGCAATCCCATAATCGGTATGACCTCCTGCACACCCTATGCCGTCACGCCCGATCCCGCCTGGTCTCCTCTGGCTCGCCATGGCGGGTTTGGCGGCGCTGCTGGTGCTGCAGGTGCTGACCGGCGCCGGTGGCGCGGCCTGGGTGGCTGGCATGGTGATTAATGCCTTTCTCTGCGGCTTGACCGCCTGGGCGCTCTGGTCGCGCCCCCGCCGGTCCGAAGACACGGCGGCCAGCGACGGACCGGCGCCTGTCGCCCGAAACCACCTGCTGTTCCAGGTCAGCCACGAGATCCGCACCCCGATGAATGCCGTGCTGGGCATGACCCAGCTGGCCCTGCAAACGTCGCTCACCCCCGAGCAGCGCCAACTGCTGACGCAGGCCGATGCCAGCGCGCGCGCCTTGTTGGCACTGGTCGACGATGCGCTGGACGTCGCGCGCATCGAGGCGGGCCAGGCCCGGCTGGAGCCGCACCCCTTCCGGCTGGAGGACGTGGTCGCCCAGGCGCTGGACCAGGTCCGCCCGCTGCATGCCAAGCCCGGCGTTGCCCTCATCTGCGACTGGGCCGACGGCAGCCTGCTGGCAGGCCGCGGGCAATTGGTTGGCGACGCGCCTCGGCTCCTGCAACTGCTGGCCACCTTGTTGGCGCAGGCGCTGCGTTGCACCGCTTCGGGCCAGGTGTTGCTTCGACTGGCGGCCGACCCGACCGATGCCCAGGAGCGCGTGCCGCTGCGCATCACCGTGCAGGACACCGGCCCCGGACTCAGCACGCGCCAGCTGCAACGGCTGCGCGAGGGCGACACGCGCACCATGCCAGCGCCGGACCTCGGCGAGGCGGGCATCGGCCTGACGCTGGCCCGCCAGCTCACCGGCTTGCTGGGCGGCCGCCTCGATGCCCAGAGCCAGCCGGGGCAAGGCAGCAGCTTCGAGGCACATGTCACGCTGGCCATCCAGCCCACGGGCGTCCCGCCGCCGCCATCGGCGGCCCAGCGCCTGCTGCTGGCCCAGCAGCCCGGTCCGGCGCGGGAAGCCACGCTGGCCACGCTGCGCCATCTGGGCCAGGGCGACGGTCTTGTCGCTTGCGTGCAGGCGCACGACGTGCTCGATGCTGTCGCAGACGCCCAGCGGCAGGCCCAGCCCTTCGACTGGCTGCTGCTCGACTGGCGCCTGCCGGGCCCCGGCCCGACGGGTGCCGATCTCCTGGCTCTGTTGCGGCGGGACCACCCGGCCCTGCGCATCGCGGTACTCAGCAGCCCCGGCGCCGAGGGCGACCCCGGCGATGCCCGGGCCTTCGGCGCACGCGCCGTGCTGTCTCAGCCGGTCACACCCGGCGAGTTGCGGCGCTTGCTGGACGCCGTCAGCGGTGAGACGGCGTTCGCCCGCGCCGCGGGGGGTGATGCGGCATCGCTGACGGGCTTGCGGGTGCTGCTGGTGGAAGACCATCCGATGAACCAGGAAATCGCCGTCCGCATGCTCAGCGGGCGCGGTGCGGTGGTGGACGTGGCGAGCAACGGCCAGGCCGGGCTGGACCGCCTGCAGGCGCGAGGCCCCGGCGCCTACGACCTGGTGCTGATGGACCTGGAGATGCCGGTGCTGGACGGGCTGTCGGCCACGCGCCAGCTGCGCTCGATGCCGGGCTTTGCCGACCTGCCGGTACTGGCGATGACCGCCCACGTGCTGCCCGAAGAAAAGGCGCAGTGCCTGGCCGCCGGCATGCAGGGCCATATCGCCAAGCCGCTGAACGTGCGCCGGCTGGTTCACGAGTTGCAGCGTTACCGCCCCTCCCCGGCTGCCGTGGACGAAGGCCCGGTGCTGGAGGTCGAGCGAGGCCTGCGCCAGTTCGACGGCCAGGTGGCCTTGTATCGCCGGACGCTGCAGGGCTTTGCCGACCAATACGCCCCAGGAACAGGCCACTGGGCGGACTGGCTGGCCGGGCATGACTGGGCCGCGCTGCGCCGTGCCGCCCATACGCTGCAAGGGCTGGCCGCGACGATCGGCGCGCGGCCGCTTCACGCCGCGGCGCTGGCGCTCGAGCAGGCAACGGCGGTGGCTGATCTCCCGCATGCCACCTCTCTGCTGGCGCGAACCCAGGCGGCGCTCGACCTGCTGCTGGCCGAAGTGCAGGCCGTGCTGTCGCGGGACCTCCCCGCGCCGGCCGCGCCCGTTGTCAGCGCCGGCGACGTGGCCGAGCTGCGCGACCTGCTGGCGCAAAGCGACAGCCGGGCGCTGGACTGGTGGCGGGCACACGGCGCGGGCAGTGGCCTGGCGCAGGAGGTGCAGCATCGGGTCTCGGCCGCCCTGGAGGCCCTCGACTTCGACGCCGCCGCCGCAGCCCTGGGCCCCGACCGGCAACCTGAACCATGAAGGGCCCCACCCTCGTCGTGCTGGGCCCCTTCGGCACGCGGTGGCTGTTCAAGGTCATCGTCGCGTCTGCCCTGATTGCCTGGGCCAGCGAAACGGCCCTCGGCGTCATCGAGCCGAGTGACCGCCTGGCCTATCCGCTGATTGCGGTGGCTTTCACGACCTTGGCGCTGCTGGTGTGGCGCCGGCCGCAGCAGCTCTTTCTCTGGCAACGCATCGGCGTAACGCTGGTGGGGCTGTACTTTGCGGTGAGCATGCTGGTGTTCACGATGAGACCGGACCCGGGGCCCGGCCCGTACACGCTGGCCAGCTTCGGCCCGTGGTCGATGGGGGGCACGCTGCTGCTGTTCACCACGTGGCGGGCGCGAGACGCGCTGTCGATCTCACTCGGGCTGCAATTCATCACCCTGGCGCCGCCCACCGGGCTGCGCTTCTCCGGCACGCCACCCCAATGGCTGCTGGACAGCTGGCCGCTGCTGGCCAACCTCGCGCTGTGCCAAGGCATGTTCTCGCTGGCGCTGTGGGGCTTGTCGCGTCAACTCGCGCGGCTCACCTCACTGGCGGCGGCGCCGCAGGGTCTCGCCACGGCAGACAGCCTCGTCGCGGCACGACTGGCGGAGCTGGAACGGTCGCGTGCGGCCGCCGAGGCTGCGTCCCGCGCCAAGTCCGACTTCCTTGCCAACATCGGCCATGAGATCCGCACACCGATGAACACGGTCCTGGGTGTGACGCGGCTGCTGTTGCAGGGCCGGGTGCAGAACGAGCAGCGAGCCCGGCTGCAGGAGGTGGCCAAGGCCGGTGAGTCGCTCGTGAAGATGATCGACGGCCTCCTCGACTTCGCCGACCTGGACGCCGGTCGGATGCAACTCAGCCAGGACCCCGTCCCCCTGGAGCCACTGCTGGCGCATGTGTTTGACGCCGTGCGCGCCGATGCCCAGGCCAAGCATCTGGCGCTGGACTTCGAACTCGGCTCGCCCGAGCTGCTCGGCCCGGCCGGCACGCGCCGGGGCGATGCGGTACGGCTCACGCAACTCGTGACGGAGCTGCTGACGAACGCCGTCAAGTTCACGCCGGCCGGCAGCGTGGTGCTGAACGCATCCATCGATGCCGCGGGCGGCTGGGTGCTGACGGTGCGAGACAGCGGCATGGGCCTGAGCCGGGAGCAACTGGCACGCCTGTTCACGCCGTTCGCGCAGGCCGATGCCGGCGCCACCCGCCGCTTCGGCGGCACCGGCCTCGGGCTGGCCATCTGCCGCGCGCTGGCCGAGCGCATGGGCGGCAGCCTCACGGCGCGCAGCGTACCGGGCACCGGCAGCGAATTCATCCTGAGCCTGCCGCCCGCGCCCTGCCCCGGCATCAAGGCGCCCAGCCCGCAGGCGCCGGCCCGGCTGATGCTGGTGCAAGCACCCCACGCCGATGGTCATCAGAGCCTGGTCACGCTGCTGAAGGCCATGGCCCCTGAGGCCCGGGTCGAGATCGTCAGCCAGGGCCGGCAGGCCTTCAACCGGCTCACGGCCGCCGCGCCGGCGCAGGCCTGCGACCTGCTCATCGTCGACTGGGTGCTGCCCGACATGGAGGGCGGCGAGCTGCTCGCTCAGCTGGCAGCGCAGGGCCCGGCGCCGGCCCGGCGCGTGGTCCTGCTGAGTGCCTTCGACACACAGGTGCTGCGAGACCGTGCCCTGCGCCAGGGTGCGCAGACCTTGTGTGCCAAGCCCCTGCTGCCCCACGCCCTGCGCCGCCTGCTCGACCTCGACCGCCCGCTGCCTGCGGACCTGACCGCCGGCACACCGCCCACCGCCCGCGCCGCCGCGAGCGGCGCCGTCGACACCGCCACGCTGATCCGCCAGCTCGACCACCTCCTTGGCGAGGCCGACAGCCACGCCTTGACGCTGTGGGAGCAGCACGAGGCAGCCCTCCTCGAAGCCTTGCCGTTGACCCAGGCCAGGGCCCTGGCGGGGGCCATGCAACGATTCGAGTTCGACGCAGCCCAGGCTGCGCTCCGGGGAGGAACCCCGCCATGAACACCCTGCCAGCCAGCCTCAACCCCATCCCCGGCGCCCATCTGGCCACTGTGCTGGTGGTGGACGACACGCCGGCCAACCTGACCCTGCTTGCCCAGGTGCTCAAGCCGGACTTCCGGGTGCAGCTCGCCGTCAGCGGCGCCAAGGCGCTGGAGCTGTGCCGCCGCCAGCCGCCGGACCTGATCGTGCTCGACGTGATGATGCCGGAGATGGATGGCTACGAAGTCTGCCGCCGCCTGAAAGCCGATCCGGCCACGCGCCGCGTGCCCGTCATCTTCCTGACCGCGCTGACCCGCCCCGAAGACGAAGGTGCCGGTTTCGAGGCCGGCGGCGCGGACTTCATCCACAAGCCCTTCCACCCGGCGACGGTGCGCGCCCGGGTGCGCACGCATCTGCAGCTCAAGCTTGCGGAAGACCAGCTGCTGCGCCACAACGCCGCGCTCAGCACCGAACTCGACGCACGCCGCCGCGAAGTGGAACGGCTGCGGGACACGACGCTGTTCGTCATGGTCGGCCTGGCCGAATTCCGGGATGCCGACACCGGCAACCACATCCAGCGCACCCAGGAATACGTGCGCACGCTGGCGCGCTGGATCGCGGCCCAGCCCGACGGGCCGGCTGACCTGACCGAGTACGCCATCGACGAGCTCGCCAAGGCAGCGCCGCTGCATGACATCGGCAAGGTCGCCATCCCCGACGGCATCCTCCTCAAGCCGGGCAAGCTCTCCGCCGACGAATGGCAGGTCATGAAGACCCACGCCGAGCATGGCGCCGACCTGCTGCAGCGCGCGGTCGACCGCCTGGGCGACGACGCCGGCCTGATGCTCACCTACGGCCGGCAAATTGCCCGCCATCACCACGAGAAATGGGACGGCAGCGGCTACCCGGATGGCCTCGCCGGCGAAGCCATCCCCCTGGCCGCACGCCTGATGGCCGTGGCCGACGTCTACGACGCCCTGATCAGCGCGCGGCCCTACAAGAAGGCGATGACGCACGAGGAGGCGCTGGCCTTCATCCGCGAGGGCTCGGGCAGCCATTTCGACCCGCATGTCGTGCAGGCCCTGGAGGCCTGCCTCGACGAGGTGCGTGCCATCGCCGCACGTTGGGCCGACTGAGCCCGCCGATAATCCCGGCCGCTATGCAGTCCGGCGCCATCCTCAACATCTCCTGCTACCTCTTCGTCTCGCTGGCCGACACCCATGCCCTGCGCGAGCGCCTTCACACCCGCGCCGAGGCCCTGGGGCTGAAAGGCACGGTGCTGCTGGCGGAGGAAGGCATCAACCTCTTCCTGGCCGGGCCCGCGCCCGCCGTGCGCACCTGGGTCGACGAACTCCGCGCCGACGCGCGCTTCGCCAGCCTCACTCCCAAGGAAAGCTGGAGCGACAGCCAGCCGTTCCAGCGCCTGAAGGTCAAGGTGAAGCACGAGATCATCCGCATGAACCGCCCCACCGTGCGGCCGGATCAGGCGCCCCGCGCCCCCGCGCTGCCGCCGGCCACGCTGGCCCGCTGGCTCGACCAGGGGCATGACGACGAAGGCCGCGAGGTAGTCATGCTCGACACCCGCAACGGCTTCGAGGTGGACCACGGCGCCTTCGATGGCGCGATCGACTGGCGGCTGCACAAGTTCAGTGATTTCCCCGAGGCGCTGGCCGCGCATCGCGAGGAACTCCTCGGCAAGACCGTCGTGAGCTACTGCACCGGCGGCATCCGCTGCGAAAAGGCCGCCATGGTGCTGGAGGCTGAGGGGCTGCACGCCTGGCAGCTGGATGGCGGCATCCTGAAGTACTTCGAGGACACCGGCGGCAAGCACTACCACGGCGGCTGCTTCGTCTTTGACGAGCGCGAGTCGCTCGCCCCCGACCTCCGCCCGGTCTCGTGAGAGAGCGTCTCGGCGAACTGCTGCTGAAGGCGGCCGGCATCCTGCTGATGCTGGCGGCGCTGGCCTTCGCCGTCGCGAAGGCGCCCGACCGTTCGCTGGAAAGCCTGGTGCCGCGCTGGGCCCTGCCGCCTTCGGACTTCGTCGAACTGGACGGTCAGCTGGTGCACTACCGCGACCAGGGCCCCAGCGGCGATCCGATTCCCCTCGTGCTGATCCATGGCACCAGCGCCAGCCTGCACACCTGGGAGGGCTGGGCCACCGAACTGAGTGCCACGCGCCGCGTCATCAGCTTCGACCTGCCGGGCTTCGGCTTGACCGGCCCCAACGCCGAGGGCGACTACCGCGCCACGCGCTACGTCGCCTTCGTGCGCCAATTGCTCGCACGGCTGGGCGTGGGCCGGGCCATCGTCGTGGGCAATTCCCTGGGTGGCGAGATCGCCTGGCAGCTGGCACTGGCGGACCCGGCCCATGTCGCCGGCCTGGTGTTGATCGACGCGGCCGGCTTCGATTTCGTGCCCGAGTCCGTGCCGCTGGGCTTTCGCGTGGCCCGCTGGCCCGTGGTGCGCGAGGCCATGCGTTGGGTGCTGCCCCGCCGCGCGATCGAGAACAGCGTGATCGACGTCTATGGCGACCCCAGCCGCGTGACCGCCGCGCTGGTCGATCGGTATTACGAACTGGCGTTGCGCGAAGGCAACCGGGTGGCCCTCATGCAGCGCATGGACCAGATGACGCCCGGGCCGGTCGAGCGACTGGCCGACATCAAGGTCCCGACGCTCATCCTCTGGGGCGGCCGGGACCGCCTCATCCCGCCGCGCTGGGGCCAGGCCTTCGAGAAAGGCATACCCGGCAGCCAATTGGTGGTTTTCCCCAAGCTCGGCCACGTGCCGCAGGAGGAAGACCCGGCTGCTACCCTTGCGGCCTTGCGCGACTGGCTACCTCGAGTCCAGCCCTGATCCCCACGAAGGACCTCTCCATGAAGACCCGTCTCCTTGCCCTGGCCCTGCTGGCCGCCGCGTCGCTGGCCCATGCCCAGGCCCCCGAATGGAAAAAGCTGCGCATCGGCGTCGAGGGCGCCTACCCGCCCTTCTCCGAAATCGGCCCGGACGGCAAGCTCAAGGGCTTCGAGATCGAACTGCTGCAGGCCTACTGTGCCGAGATGAAGGCGCAATGCACGTTGGTGCAGCAGGACTTCGACGGCCTCATCCCGGCGCTGCAATCGCGCAAGGTGGATGCCATCTTCGCGAGCGTGTCCATCACCGAGGAGCGCCAGAAGGTCATCGCCTTCTCCAAGCCCTACTACAACACGCCGGCCCGACTGATCGCCAAGGCGGGTGTCAAGCTGGAGCCCACGGCTGCCGGCTTGAAGGGCAAGAAGATCGGCGTGCAGCGCGGCACCACGCACGAGACCTACGCCACCAAGACCTTCACCCAGAGCGAGATCGTGCGCTACGCCAGCCAGGACCAGGTCTTCCTCGACCTGAAGAGTGGCCGCATCGACGCCACGCTGATGGACTCGCCCGCGGGTGACTTCGGCTTCCTGAAGAAGCCCGAGGGCAAGGGCTTTGCCTTCTCGGGCGCGGCCATCCTGGACGACAAGATCTTTGGCGTCGGCACCGGCGTGGGCATGCGCAAGGCCGATGAGGCCACGCTCGCCAAGAAGTTCAACGCGGCCATCGACGCGGTGCAGGCCAACGGCACCTTCAAGAAGCTGGCCGACAAGTACTTCGACTACGACATCGCCCCGCGCACCAAGCAGTGAGGCACCCCGGCGTGGGCTGCGTGAGCAGTCCGCGCCCCACTCGCGTTTTTCATGTTGCTGCACGGATTCCTCCCCAGCCTGCTCGAAGGCGCCGCCGTGACGCTCGGCGTGGCCCTGTCGTCGCTGCTCATCGCCGCACTGCTCGGACTGCTGGGTGCCCTGGCCAAGCTGTCACGCTCGCGCATCGCCCAGGCGATTGCGGGCCTGTACACCACGCTCATCCGCGGCGTGCCCGACCTCGTGCTGATGCTGCTGGTGTTCTACGGCGGGCAGATCGCCATCAACACGGTGGCGCCAATGCTCGGCCATGAGGACTACATCGACATCGACCCCTTTGTGGCCGGCTCGCTGACCATCGGCTTCATCTTCGGCGCCTACCTGACCGAGTCCTTCCGCGGCGCCTTTCTGGCGGTGCCAGCCGGGCAGCGCGAGGCGGGCCTGGCCTTCGGCATGAGCCCGGCCCGCGTGCTGTGGCGCATCACGCTGCCGCAGATGCTGCGCCATGCGCTGCCGGGCATCTCCAACAACTGGCTGGTGCTGATCAAGAGCACGGCCATCGTCTCCATCATCGGCCTGTCGGACCTGATGACGCGCGGCCAGCAGGCCGCCGGCACCACGCGCGAGCCCTTCAGCTTCTATCTGGCGGTGGCCGTCATCTACCTGGTCTTCACCAGCGTGTCGGAGCTGGCCTTCAGCTGGGCACAAAAGCGCCTGGCCATCGGCGTGAAGGAGGGGCGGCTGTGAGCCCCCATCGACAAGACACTGGGGCCGCGTGATGAACTTCGACACGATCCTGGAAAACCTGCCGCTGTATGTGAGCGGCCTGGGCGTCACGCTGAAGCTGCTGACGCTTTCGCTGGCCTGCGGTCTCCTGCTGGCGGTGCCGCTGGCCCTGGTGCGCACGGTGTCGCGCGGCTGGGCGTCGCGTGCCGTCTGGGTCTACACCTACGCTTTCCGTGGCACACCGATGCTGGTGCAGCTGTTCCTGTGCTACTACGGGCTGGCCCAGTTCGATGCGGTGCGCGAGAGCTGGGCCTGGCCCTGGCTGTCGTCGGCCACGTTCTGCGCCTGGCTCACGTTCACGTTGAACACCGCGGCCTACACCACCGAGATCATCGCGGGCAGCATCCGCGCGCTGCCGGCCGGCGAGATCGAGGCGGCCAAGGCGCTGGGCATGTCGCGCGGCCTGATGCTGCGGCGCATCGTGCTGCCCGCCGCCCTGCGCCGGGCACTGCCGGCCTACGGCAACGAAGCCATCTTCATGCTGCACGGCACGTCGCTGGCCAGCGTCGTGACCCTGCTCGACCTGACCGGCGCCGCCCGTCAGCTGTATTCCAAGTACTACCTGCCCTTCGAAGCCTTCATCATGGCCGGCGCCTTCTACTTCGTGCTCACGCTCAGCCTGGTCGGGCTGTTCCGCTGGGCCGAGAACCGCTGGCTCAAGCCCATGATGCGCCGCTGAAGCGCCACACCGCCCATGCCACTCGTTCGCCACCCTCTCCTGTCGCCCGCGCCGGGCACCCAGCGTGAGCTCGTCTCGCTGCACTACGGCCAGCCCGGCGGCCAGAAGGCCTACATCCAGGCCTCGCTGCATGCCGACGAGCTGCCCGGCATGCTGGTCGCGCATCACCTGCGCCGCCAGCTCGATGCACTGGACGCTGCCGGCCAGATCACCGGCGAGATCATCCTCGTGCCCATGGCCAACCCGATCGGCCTGAGCCAGTTCGTGCTGCATGGTCACCAGGGCCGCTTTGAGCTGACGACCGGCGAGAACTTCAACCGCCACTATCCCGACCAGATCGAGGCCGTCGCCCAGGCAGTCGAGCCGCATCTGACGGCAGACGCGGCCGCCAACGTCGCCCTGCTGCGCCGCGCGCTGAAGGACGCCGTGCTGGCCTCGCCGGTGGACACCGAACTGCAGTCACTGCGACGCACGCTGATGGGCCTGTCCTGCGATGCCGACATCGTGCTGGACCTGCACTGCGACGCGCAAGCGCTGATGCATCTCTACACCGAGACGCCCTGCTGGCCCGCGTGCGAGCCACTCGCCCGCTTCCTGCGCTCGCGCGTGGCGCTGCTGGCCCAGGATTCCGGCGACAGCCCTTTCGACGAAGCCTGCTCGCAGGTGTGGTGGAAGTGGGCCGCCCGCTTTGGCCAGCGCTTCCCCATCCCGCAGGCCTGCTTGTCCGTGACGGTCGAACTGCGCGGTGCAGCGGATGTCACGCACGAGCTCGCCGAGGCGGATGCCCGCCACATCATCGACTTCCTGCGCTGGCGTGGCCTGATCGCGGGCGACAAGCCCGCCCTTCCCGACGCCGTGGGCGATGCCCGCCCGCTGGCAGGCAGCATGCCGATCAAGTCGCCCACCGCCGGCGTGCTGACCTTCCTGAAGGACGTCGGCGCCGAGGTCAAGGCCGGCGAGGTGCTGGCCCATGTCATCGACCCCATCACAGCCCAGGTCACCGAGCTCACCAGCCCGGTGGATGGTCTCTTCTTCGCGCGGGATTTCGTGCGTTTCGCCACCGCCGGCATGCGCATTGCCAAGGTGGCGGGTCGCGAGGCCCTGCGCACCGGCAAGCTGCTCGGGGCTTGAGATGACGATCCAGCTTCAAGCCACGAACATCCACAAGCGCTTCGGCGACCGCGAGGTGCTCAAGGGCATCTCACTGTCAGCCAGCCGCGGCGACGTCGTCACGCTGATCGGCTCCTCCGGCTCGGGCAAGAGCACTTTTCTGCGCTGCCTGAACCTGCTGGAGCAACCCAATGAGGGCGAGCTCAGCCTGGGCGGCGAGGCCCTGAAGCTGGTGCGTGACCGCGACAGCAGCCTCAAGGCCGCCGACGCACCGCAGCTGCAGCGCTGGCGCGCCCGCCTGGCCATGGTGTTCCAGAACTTCAACCTCTGGTCGCACATGACGGTGCTGGAGAACGTCATCGAGGCGCCGATCCATGTGCTGGGCAAGCCCAAGGCCGAAGCGGTCGAACGCGCCCAGGCCTTGCTGGCGCGCGTGGGCGTCGCGCACCGCGCCGGTGTCTACCCGGCGCAGCTGTCCGGCGGCGAGCAGCAACGCGTGGCGATTGCCCGCGCGCTGGCGGTCGACCCCGAGGTGATGTTGTTCGACGAGCCGACGTCGGCGCTGGACCCGGAACTCGTCGGCGAAGTGCTCAAGGTGATGCGCGACCTGGCGGCCGAGGGCCGCACCATGATCGTGGTGACTCACGAGATGGGTTTCGCCCGTGAGGTCTCCAACCATTGCCTGTTTCTGCATCAGGGCAAGGTCGAAGAGGAAGGCAACCCCAAGGAGATGCTGCTGCGCCCGCAGTGCGAACGGCTGCAGCAGTTCCTGTCCGGCGGCCTCAAGTAGGCGCCGCGCGTCATGCGGACGCTGCTGTGGCGGGCGCTGGCGCTGCTGAGCGTGGCCCTGGGCCTGATCGGCATCGTGCTGCCCGGGCTGCCCACGGTGCCGTTTCTGCTCCTCGCCGCCTGGGCCGGCGGCAAGGGTTGGCCGGCGCTGGAGGCCTGGCTGCTCAACCATCCGCGCCACGGCCCCGCCATCCGGCGTTGGCGTGAGCGCGGCGCGGTGCCGCGCCGCGCCAAGTGGGCCGCCACCGGCATGATGGGCCTGAGTGCCACCGCCCTGGCCGTGTCACCGGCACCGCTGGCGGTGAAGCTGGCAGTGCCGGCGTTCATGGCCGCCGTGGCGCTGTGGTTGTGGACGCGGCCCGAAGCCTGATCGAGGCGCGTTCAGGCCGGCAGCAGACCGCGGTCCTTGAGCATGGGCTCGACGACCGGGTCACGCCCGCGGAAGGCGCGGAAGGCTTCGCCCGGTTCGCGGCTGTTGCCAGCCGACAGGATGCACTCCCTCAGGCGGGCGGCCACCGTCGGGTCGAACACATCGCCCGCCTCGACAAAGGCATCGAAGGCATCGCAGTCCAGCACCTCCGCCCACAGGTAGACGTAGTAGCCCGCCGCATAGCCCGCGCTGCTGAACAGATGCTGGAAGTGCGTGAGCCGGTGGTTGAGCCCCACCTCGCGGGGCAACTGCCATTGCGCCAGCGTATCGCGCTCGAAGGCCACGATGTCGTCAGGGGCCTGCGCCAGCGCATGCGCGGCCATGTCGACGATGGCGCTGGCGGTGTAGCGCAAGGTCTCGTAGCCCTGGCCGAACTGGCGCGCGGCCTGGAGCTTGGCCAGCAGCGCGTCTGGCAGCGGCTCATCGGTCTGCCAATGGCGGGCGAACTTCTTCAACACCGCCGGCTCCGCCATCCAGTGCTCGTACAGCTGCGACGGCAGTTCCACAAAATCCCGCAGCACCTGCGTGCCCGACAGGCGCTCGTAGGTCACATCGCTCAGCAGCCCATGCAGGCCGTGGCCGAACTCGTGGAAGAGCGTGCGCACGTCGTCGAAACTCAGCAGCGTCGGCTCGCCGGCCGCGCCACGGGCGAAGTTGTTGTTGTTCAGGATGACGGGGGTTGCCCCCAGAGCGCGGCTCTGGTTGCGCAGGGCGTTCATCCAGGCGCCACTGCGCTTGGTGGGTCGGGCGAAGTTGTCCTGCAGGAAGAGCCCGCGCAGCGAACCGTCGGCATTGAGCACCTCGTAGGCGCGCACATCGGGGTGGTAGCCGGCGATGTCGGGCCGTGCCTTGAACTGCAGGCCGAACAGGCGGCTCGCGCAGTCGAACATGGCCGCCACCATGCGGTCCAGCGCGAAATAGGGCTTGACCTCGGCCTCGTCGAGATCGAAGCGCGCGCGGCGCGCCTGCTCGGCGTAGTAGCGCCAGTCCCAGGCTTCGAGCGCATGGTCGGCGCCCGCCGCCGCCATCGCGCCCAGCACGGCCTCGCGCTCGCGGGCCTGGGCGGCAAGCGCCGGATGCCAGACTCGCTCCAGCAGGCCCATCACTGCACCCTGGTTGCGGGCCATCGTGTCTTCGAGCGCGTAGTCGGCATAGCAGACATGGCCGTGCAGGCGGGCCTGCTCCGCCCGCAGCGCCAGGATCTCGCGGCAGATCTCGCGGTTGTCCGTCGAGCCGGTGTCATCACCGCGCCCGACCCAGGCGCGCCAGGCCTGTTCGCGCAGGTCACGTCGCGCACTGAAGGTCAGGAAAGGCACGATCAGCGAACGCGACAGGGTGATCACATGCAGCCCATCGCCCAGGCCCCGGTCCAGCGCAGCCTGCCGAGCCGCGGCTCGCACGAAGTCCGGCAGGCCGGCGAGTTCAGCCTCGGTTGTCAGCCGCAGCTGGTAGTCGCTCTCGGAGGCCAGCACGTTCTGGGCGAACCGTGTGTTGAGTTCGGCCAGCCGGGTCATGACCGCGGCATAGCGGGCTCGGGCCTCGGGCTCAAGCCGGGCGCCGGCACGCAGAAAGTCCAGGTGCACGCGCTCCAGCAGGCGCCGCTGCTCGGCGCTCAGGCCCAGCTCGTCGCGTTCCCTGAACAAGGCATCGACGCGGGCGAACAAGCCCTGGTGCATGTAGACCGCGCTGCCATGTTCCGCCAGCGGGCCGGCCATGGCGCGCTGCACCGACTGCAACTCCGGCGAGGTCGCCGAGGCCGCCAGCGTATAGAACAAGTACTCCAGCCGGGTCAGCTGCCGGCCGCTGGCATCGAAAGCCGCCAGCGTATTGGCAAAACTCGGCGCCTCGGCCTGGCTGGCGATCGCGTCGATCTCGGCGCGGTGTTCGGCGAGTGCCGCCTCGAAGGCGGGCGGGAAGTGGGCGGGCTGGATGTCGGCAAACGGCGGCAGGCCGTGAACGCCCGGCCAGGCTTGCATCAGGGGGTTGCTCATCGAAAGGCTCGTTGGGGAGGCGCTAAAGCAAAACGGGCCGCTCCCGGTGGGGGCGGCCCGTGGACAGACTCAGTGGCCGGCGCGGATCACTTGCCCGCGGCGGCGGCCTTCTCCTTGCGGATGGCCTTCTCGTCGTTCTCGTCGTAGGGCTTGTTCTGGCACTCGGCCTTCCACTTGTCGCTGGCGTCGAAGTGCTTCTCGGTGCGGTCTTCAATGCCCTTGAACTGGGCGTCCAGGGCGTCGACCTTCTCCGAGAAGGCCTTGCGCTTGGTGGCCTGCTCGGCATCGGCGGCCTTGACGGCGTCGATCATGGTGCCAAAGGCCGTGGTGCGAGCGGTGTAGGCGTCGTTGCGGGCCTTCAGTTCGGCCTTGTCGAGCTTGGGCGCCTCGGCGGTCAGGGTCTCGTGGGCCTTCAGGATGGCTTCCTTCTCGGCCTTCACGTCGGCGACCTGCTTGGCCAGCGCGGCCTCGCCGGCCTCGATGGTGGCCTTCTCGGCCTTGAGCTTCTCGGCGTTGGCCTTGTAGGACGCCTGCTCGGCCTTGATGGCGTCGGCTTCCTTGGCGTTGGCTTCCTGCTGGTCGATGCAGGCGCGCAGCTCGTCGCGGCTCATCAGCTTGACCTTCGGCTTTTCAACCACCGGGTTGCTGACCTTGTTGTTCTTCGGGTCGACCTTGGCCTTGGGGTTGTTGGTCACTTGCGCCTGGGCGGCGACGGCGACGACGAGGGTCAGCGGGAGAAGGATGCGTTTCATGTCGATCAGGCAACGCTGGGTTGCGAAGGTTCAGCAGGCGAAGCCGGAATGATGCCACGAGGCTTCCCGCCGATAATGGCGGGCTGCCCTAAGTCAACACTCAGTCACGAACGGTTTCATGGCGCTCAAAGCCACCATCTACAAAGCCCAGCTGCAGATCGCCGACATGGACCGCCATGTCTATGGCGACCACAACCTCACCCTCGCCTGCCACCCGAGCGAGACCGAGGAGCGCCTGATGATCCGCGTGCTGGCCTTTGCGCTGAACGTGCCGGCCGACGACCTGCGCGGGCGCCTCGAGTTCACCAAAGGCCTGTCCGACGTGGATGAGCCCGACCTCTGGCAGCTCGACCTGACGGGCGACGTGGTCCACTGGATCGACCTCGGCCAGCCCGACGACCGGCGCCTGATGAAGGCCCACGGCCGCAGCGAGCGCGTCAGCGTCTACAGCTTCGCCAGCAGCACCGACGTCTGGTGGCGCAACCTGGAGAACAAGCTCACCCGCACGCCCAAGCTGGCCGTGTGGCAGATCCCAGCCGAGCAATCCCAGGCACTGGCCAAGCTGGCCGCGCGCAGCATGCAGCTGCAGATCAGCATCCAGGACGGCAGCGTCTATGTCTCCACGGCCGACGCGTCGGTCGAGATCCATCCTGTCGCCCTGAAGACGCCCGCCGAATAACCGACCTCTCGACGAAGACCTCACCATGTCCACCATCCTGCAATCCGTTCCCGTCGGCCAGAAGGTCGGCATCGCCTTCTCCGGCGGCCTCGACACCTCCGCCGCGCTGCACTGGATGAAGCTCAAGGGCGCCCTGCCCTACGCCTACACCGCCAACCTCGGCCAGCCCGACGAGCCGGACTACGACGAGATCCCGCGCAAGGCCATGCTCTACGGTGCCGAGAAGGCCGTGCTGGTGGACTGCCGCGCGCAGCTCGTGGCTGAAGGCATCGCCGCATTGCAGGCGGGCGCCTTCCACATCAGCACCGCGGGTGTCACCTACTTCAACACCACGCCCATCGGCCGCGCCGTGACCGGCACCATGCTGGTGGCCGCGATGCAGGCCGACGGCGTCAACATCTGGGGCGACGGCTCGACCTTCAAGGGCAACGACATCGAGCGCTTCTACCGCTACGGCCTGCTGACCAACCCGGCACTCAAGATCTACAAGCCCTGGCTGGACCAGACCTTCATCGACGAGCTGGGCGGCCGCGCCGAGATGTCGGCCTTCATGACCGCGCACGGCTTCGCCTACAAGATGAGCGCCGAGAAGGCCTACTCCACCGACTCCAACATGCTGGGTGCCACCCACGAGGCCAAGGACCTGGAGCACCTGAACAGCGGCATCCGCATCGTCAACCCGATCATGGGCGTGGCCTTCTGGCGTGAGGATGTGGCGATCAAGGCCGAAGAAGTCACCGTGCGCTTCGAGGAAGGCGTGCCGGTCGCGCTGAATGGCGTCGAGTACCGCGACCCGGTCGCCCTGCTGGCCGAAGCCAACAAGATCGGCGGCCGCCACGGTCTGGGCATGAGCGACCAGATCGAGAACCGCATCATCGAAGCCAAGAGCCGCGGCATCTATGAGGCCCCGGGCCTGGCGCTGCTGCACATCGCCTACGAGCGCCTCGTGACCGGCATCCACAACGAAGACACCATCGAGCAGTACCGCATCAACGGCATGAAGCTCGGCCGCCTGCTCTACCAGGGCCGCTGGTTCGACCCGCAAGCCATCATGCTGCGCGAAGCCGCCCAGCGCTGGGTCGCCCGTGCCGTGACGGGCGAGGTGGCCATCGAGCTGCGCCGGGGCAACGACTACTCGCTGCTCGACACTCGCAGCCCCAACCTCACCTACGCGCCCGAGCGCCTGAGCATGGAGAAGGTGGAAGACGCACCGTTCAGCCCGGCCGACCGCATCGGTCAGCTCACCATGCGCAACCTGGACATCAGCGACACCCGCGGCAAGCTGGGCGTCTATACCAGCGCCGGCCTGCTGTCGGGTGGTGGCCTCCCGCAACTGGAGTAAACCACTGGTCAGGCATCCAGTAGTGCTGTATAAACTTACAGCACATTTCGTGGAGCTTGACCATGTACCACCAGTACCGCCAAAACTACGTTCCGAGCCGCCCCCTGCCCCGTTGGGTTCAATTGCTGCTGCGCTGGCTCTGAGCGTTCAAAACTCGTCCGCCACCCGCAGTAAGCTCGCAAACCGAGGCTTGCCTGCGGGGGTGACGTCCCGGTAGCGGTAGGTCACGGTGGCGCCCACGGGCGGCGGATTGCGGCGCAACTCATCGCTGAAGCCCGTGCCCAGCTTGAACCGGATGCCGTCAGGCGTTTGCACTTCAAGCGCTCCCATCTGCCCTGCGTAGCGCCCCTTGCCCGGCTCGTGGCCGATGACCACCGCCTCGGCATCCGCCAGCGGCTTGAGCTTGAGCAGCAGGTCACTGCGCCCCGAAGCGACCGGCGCGTCCGCCCGGTGCAGCATCAGCCCCTCGCCGCCGGCTGCGACAACCTCCTTCAGCCGGGCTTGCAGCGCGGCATTGGACGACAGCCGCCATTGCGCCACCGGCACGATCACCGGGTTGGCGAGCGACTGCATCTGCTCGGCGCGCTCGGCAAACCGGCCGCCCGCGCCCGGCAGTTCGAACACGTGATAGCGCACCTGGCGCCATTCGGCATCTACCGGTTCGGTGCGGCGCACAGCGGCGGAGAGTTCGTCAAAGCGCCGCCGCCCCATCCATAACTCGCCGTCCAGCGGCTGCTTCGGCAGCTGCGCGAGAAACCAGGCGGGCGCTGCCACGGTGCGGCCACTGCGAAACCTCAGGGCCTGCCCGTCCCACAGCGCGCGCACGCCATCGAGCTTTTCGCTGACGAGGTAAGCCTGCGGATCGATGCCTGACGGCGCCGTGCGGGCCAGCAGGGGCTCCACCGCGCCCGCCGGCAGGCTGGCCGTGGCGAGCCACCCCAGCCAGACCCGGCGGCTGAGCGCTACACCACCACCGGCTCCGGCTCCAGGCGGATCCCGAAGCGGCCGTAGACGCTCTCCTGGATGGCACGCGCCAGGGTCACCACCTCGGCCCCCCGGGCATCGCCCTTGTTCACCAGCACCAGCGCCTGCTTGTCGTAGACCGCCGCGCCACCCACCGTTTTGCCTTTCCAGCCGCATGCGTCGATCATCCAGCCGGCAGCCAATTTCACACTGCCATCCCCCATGGGGTAGTGAACGATGCCCGGGTCGCGGCCGATGATGTCCCGGCACTGCTCGGCCGTCACCACCGGGTTCTTGAAGAAGCTGCCTGCGTTGCCGATCACCGCGGGGTCGGGCAGCTTGGCGCGGCGCACCGCGCAGATCCAGCCGTAGACCTGCCGCGCATCCGGCGCAGTGATGCCCGTCTCGGCCATCTTGCGCTCAATCTCCAGGTAACCGAGCACCGGCTGCCAGGGGCGCGGCAATCGAAAGCGCACACGGGTGATGACGCTCTTGCCCGCCAGCCCCCCAAAGTCGCTGTGCTTGAACACGCTGTCGCGGTAGCCGAAGCGGCAGACCTCTGCGGGCAACAGCGCAGGCCGCCCGGTGATGAGGTCCATCACCTCCACCGCCTCCAGGCGGTCTTTCACCTCGATGCCGTAGGCGCCGATGTTCTGCACTGGCGCTGCGCCCACGGTGCCGGGGATGAGCGCCATGTTCTCGAGGCCGGGGTAACCGTGATCCAGCGTCCAGCTCACGAGGTCGTGCCAGGCCACGCCCGCGCCGGCCTCGACGATCCAGGCATCGTCGCGCGCCTCCAACAGGCGGATGCCGGGAATTTCCACCTTCAGCACGACCGCGTCGACATCCCGGGTCAGCACCAGGTTGCTGCCACCGCCCAGCACGAACTTGGGCGCCAGGCCCAGGTCCGGGTGGTCCACGACGCGACGCACGTCGGCAGCCTCACGGATGCGCACCAGACGGCGCGCCACAGCCGGCAGGCCGAAGGTGTTGTAGGGCTTGAGGTTGACGTCCGTCTCAATCAGCAGCCCGGGGGCTTCATTCGAGGGGGTCAACGAGTTGGCGGGAGGCAGGGACATGGGAAACTTTGGGACGCGCAGCGCCGTGCATGAACGGCCAAATTTTCGCAGACGCACACCCGACGACATTCACATGCCCAGCTTCGACACCGTTCTCGAACCCGACCACGTCAAGATCCGCAATGGCGTGGACAACAGCATCAAGGAAATCGGCACCCGCTTTGACTTCAAGGGCACGGGCGCCAAGGTGGAACTCAAGGAGAAGGAAATCCACGCCACCGGTGACAGCGAGTTCCAGCTGGAGCAGATCGAAGCCGTGCTCTACGGCAAGCTGACCAAGCAGGACGTCGTCATCAGCTTCCTGGACAAGCAGGACAAGATCGAGAAGCTCGGCGGCGACAAGGTGCGCCAGGTCTACAAGATCAAGGAAGGCATCGAGGCCGCGCTCGCCAAGAAGATCGTGGCCTCGCTCAAGGACAGCAAGCTCAAGGTCCAGGCCAGCATCCAGGGCGACGCTGTGCGGGTCACCGGCAAGAACCGCGATGACCTGCAACTCGCCATCGCGCACCTGAAGAAGAGCTTCAGCGACACGCCGCTGACCTACAACAACTTCCGCGATTGATCATGCGCCGCTTGCTGCCTGCGTTGCTGCTGCTGACGTCGAGCCTGGCGTTGGCGCAGGACCAGCCGCCGACGCAGGTCGCGCTCAACGGCACGCTGGGCTCGCGGGCGGCGCTGCTCATCATTGACGGCGAACCCCTCACGGTGCGGGTCGGGGATGCCGTCAAGGGCGTGAAGCTGCTGTCGCTGGAAGACGGGCGCGCCGTCGTGGAATTCGGCGGCCGGCGCCAGACGCTGGAGCTCGGCGCCGCGCCGGGCCGCATCGCGCCCCAGGCCAGCGAGCCGCGCCAGATCGTGCTGCCCATGGGCCAGGGTGGGCACTTCACGAGCATCGGCACCATCAACGGCCAGGTCACGAGCTTCCTGGTGGACACCGGCGCCACCACCATCGCCATCAGCCAGGTCGAGGCCGAAAAGCTGGGCCTCAAGTACCTCTACGGCAAGCGGCTGGTCACGATGACGGCCAACGGCGTTGTGCCGGCCTACCAGCTCCGGCTCAACAGCGTGCGCATCGGCAGCATCGAGGTGCGTGACGTCGAAGCCATCGTCGTGCCCGGCACCATGCCGCATGTGCTGCTGGGCAACAGCTTCCTGAACCGCTTCCAGATGCGTCGTGAGAACGATGTCATGACCCTGGAGCTGCGGTACTGACCCTGGCCCGTGTCTCGGGCGGGCTTCTGCAAGAATCCGCCGGCCTTTCAGCCGGCCCATCCCATGTCTCGTCAGCACACCCTTCTCGCTTCTCTCCTGGCCGTGGCCTTGTCCGCCGGCGCAACGGGGGCCGCCCATGCGCAGACACCCAAGGAGAAGGCCGCGCGCTACTACGAGGATGCGCAGGCGCGCTTCGACCGCAAGGACATTCCAGGCACCATCATCCAGCTGAAGAACGCCCTTCAGGCGGACAAGACGCTGCTGCCGGTGCAACTGCTCCTGGGCCGCGCACTGCTGATGGACGGCCAGGCCGCGGCCGCCGAGGTGGCCATCACCGAAGCCCTGCGGCTCGGGGTGGATCGCGCCGAGGTGGCCCTGATCCTCGGGCAGGCCCTGCTGGCCCAGGGCAAGCA
This sequence comes from Roseateles puraquae, assembly GCF_002205845.1. Taxonomy (GTDB): domain Bacteria; phylum Pseudomonadota; class Gammaproteobacteria; order Burkholderiales; family Burkholderiaceae_C; genus Pelomonas; species Pelomonas puraquae. The sequence goes on from NZ_NISI01000001.1 coordinate 239,249, forward strand.
CCAGCAGGTGCTCGACAACCCCGTGCTGGCGCCCGCGGGCCTGCCCGCCGACACCCGCATGAACCTGCTGCTGCTGCGCTCCAAGGCCTATGGCGAGCGGGGTGACTCCGCGAATGCGCTGCAGGCCATCGAAGAGGCGCGCAGCATCGACCGCAACGCGCCTGACACCTGGCTGGCCGAGGTGCCGGTACGCCTTCGTGCCGGTCAGTTCAAGGAGGCCACGGCCGCGGCCGACACGGCGCTGAAGCTCGCCCCCTCGTCCGCCGAGGCCGTCTACCAGCGCGGGACCATCGCGCACCTGCGCTCGGACGTTCCGGGCGCCCTCAAGCTGTACACCAGGGCGCTCGAGCTGGATCCGAGCCACATCGAGTCGCGCATCGCCCGCGCCGGGCTGTACATCGACACGCGACAGGACGCCGAAGCTGCGGCCGACATCGAAGAAGCCCGCAAGCGCTCGCCCCGTGAACCGCGCGCCGCCTACATGAAGGCGGTGCTGCTGGAGCGCGCAGGCGACCGGGTCAAGGCGAAGGCGGCACTCGGCGAGGTGGTGGGCTTTCTGGATGCGGTGCCGATCGAGTTCATCCGCTACCGCCCGCAGATGCTGCTGCTGGCGGGCCTCGCACATTTCGGGCTTGAGGAGTTCGGCAAGGCCAAGCCCTTCCTGGACCTGTTCTGCCGCGCCCAGCCCAGCACGCCGGCCAGCAAGGTGCTGGCGCGCATCTATGCGCAGGAGAACAACGTCGATCGGGCGATTGAGCTGCTCGAGGGCTATCGACGTGCCTACCCGAACGACGGCCAGGCGCTGATCCAGCTGTCGGCCGCCTACATGGCCAAGGGCCGCGCGAACAAGGCTACCGAGTTGCTCGAAGCGGCGCTGAAGACCCGCGACGCGCCGGAGTACCACACGGCGCTCGGCATCGCCCTCAGCCAGAGCGGCGACAGCAGCGCCGCCCAGGCCCAGCTCGAAGCCGCCATCAAGAAGGACCCACGCCAGATCCAGGCCGGCATGGCCCTCGTCCCATTGCTGCTGCGCGACAACCAGGCCGCCAAGGCGGCCCAGCTGGCCGACCAACTGCTGCGTCAGGAACCTGGCAATGCGACGCTGCTGAACCTGGCCGGCGTGGCCAAGGCCCAGGCGGGCGACTTTGGAGGCGCGCGACGCCACTTCGAGGCCGCCGCCATGATCGACAACAAGCAGGTGGCCCCGCAACTCGGGCTGGCACGCCTGGACATCGCGACGCGAGCCTACGACAGCGCCATTCGCCGCCTCAAGGCCATTCTCAAGGCCGACGAGCGCAACGCCGAAGCCACCTACGACATGGCTGTGGTGCTGCAGCGCACGGGCAAGCTGGACGAAGCCCAGCGCTACTTGGAGCGCGCGGCCGAGCTCAGCGGCAAAACCGACCTGCGCGCCGACTACGCCCTCGTCGACCTGCACCTGAAGACCAACCGCCCCGCGGTCGCCCTCGAAAGCGCCAAGGTGCTGCTGGGCAAGGCCCCCGAAGACGTGACGGCGCTGTGCACCTATGCGCGCGTGCAACTCGTCAACGGCGACAACGCCGGCGCGCGCCAGACCCTGATCGCCGCCTCACGCCGTGCCGGCTTCGACCCCGAGCTGCAAACCAGCGTAGCGGCCCTGCAGGTGGCCGCCGGTGACGACGCCTCGGCGGCCTACAGCCTCGACAAGGCGCTGAGCAACAACCCGGACTTTGTTCCGGCGATCGCCTTGCTGGCCGGGGTGGAGTTGCGTCGCAACGACCTCGCCAAGTCGGAAGCCCGGGCGCGGCGCATCATCCAGCTGCAACCCAAGCTCGCCATCGGGCATCAACTGCTGGGCGACGTGGCCCTGGCCCGCGGCCAGTCGCGCCCGGCCATCGATGCCTACCGCCAGGCCTTCAAGATCCAGGCCAGCTCGGCCACGGCGCTGCAACTCGTGCGCATGCTCAGCGCGCAGGGTGAAGCGGCCGAAGCGACCAGCACCGCCAGCCAATGGCTCAAGAGCAACCCGGGCGATGCCGCCATGCACAAGGCCTTGGGCGACCACCTGGCGCGCAACCGTGACTTCACGCGGGCTCGCAGCGAGTACGAAGCGGCCGTCAAGCTCGCACCCAACGACGCGCAGGCCCTGAACAACCTCGCCAATGTGCTGATCAAGCTGAAGGACTACAAGGCGGCCATCAGCACCGCGGAACTGGCGTTGAGCAAGGGCAACAACGAGCCCATCATCGTGGACACCCTGGGCTGGGCCCTCTTCCAGGATGGGCAGATCGACGCGGCACTGCTGCGCCTGCGTGACGCCCGGTTGCGTTCGCCGAGCAACCCGGAAGTCCGCTACCACCTGGCCGCGACCCTGGCCAAGGCAGGCAAGCGCGCCGAGGCCCGGGACGAATTGCAGGCCGCGCTGCGTGAAAACCTGCCGTTCGAGGGCAAGGCGGAGGCCAAGGCCCTGCTGGACACACTCAAGTAAGGGGGCCGCGGGCATCGCGCCGGCTGTCGGGCGCTTTTACACTGCGTCACATCCGACAACCCCCACCAGAGCTAAAGGGTTGATCCAGGAGGAAATTCCCGGCTTGGCACGAACCCTGCTTGGAAGCTGACAACGAAACAACGCTCGCGAAGAAAGCACACATGATGTTCAGCCAAAACAAAAAGCTTGTGATGCAGGGTCTCCTCGGCGCCGCGATGGCCCTCGCCTCGGCGTCCAGCATGGCCGCGTCCAGCTGGGGTCTGGACGGCTGCTCGACCAGCACGGGCGGGGTCAACTACGGCAACGTGTACACCTGCGGCTCCACGGGTGGCACGTCGGCGAACGTGACCGTCTCGGCGTTCGGCTCCAACGCTGGCGTGTATGACGTGGCCTACCTGAAGCAGAACGGCACGAGCTACGGCTTCGGCGTGGCCAGCAAAGACGAAAAGATCAACGTCTCCGCGCCTGACCACTCGATGGACAACAACCCGGGCTCCACGGTGCCGGATTTGATCCTCCTGAAGTTCGACACCAAGGTGGCCCTGAACGCCATCACGCTGGGCTGGTCCCAGAGCGATGCCGACATCACCGTCATGGCCTATGACGGCTCGAGCGCGCCGGTGATCACGGGCAAGACCGCCAGCAATCTGCGCGGCACGGCCGCCCAGGGTTGGACCATGGTCGCCAACTACGGCGATGCTGACCCCGCCGGCGCTACGGGCTACAGCTCCAGCGGCACTGACATCCGCTACGTGAACAGCAGCAACGTCACCGCCAGCTGGTGGCTGATCAGCGCCTACAACGCCGGCTTCGGTGGCGGCACGCTCGACAACCTGACCGACTACGTCAAGCTGCTGGGCGTCTCCACCAAGGACGTGACCAACAACAACAATGGTCGCGTGCCCGAGCCGGCCAGCCTGGCGCTGGTGGGCCTGGCCCTGGTCGGCGCCGCGAGCGCTCGCCGCAAGGCCAAGAAGTCGGCCTGATCGAACGCCGCTCAGCCCAAGACAAGGCGCTCCTCGGAGCGCCTTTTTTTCATGCCTTCGGACAGCCACTCGGCGCCGTGGGGGCTGTCCCTGGCCGGACAGCCAGGATGCGAACGACCGTGCTAAAACGCGGCGCATTCCCCACGACAACGAAGCGAGACATGGACCTCAACTTCACCGATGCGGAGCTCGCCTTCCGCGCCGAGGTGCGCGACTGGGTGCGTGCCAACCTGCCGGCAGACATCGCCCACAAGGTGCGCCATGCGCTGCGCCTGAGCAAGGACGACATGCAGCGCTGGGCGCGCATCCTCGGCACCAAGGGCTGGCACGGCTGGGCCTGGCCCAAGCAGTTCGGCGGCCCGGGCTGGAACGCCGTGCAGCGCCATCTGTTCGAAGAGGAATGCGCCCTCGCCTGCGCGCCGCGCATCGTGCCGTTCGGCCCGGTGATGGTGGCGCCGGTCATCATGGCCTTCGGCACGCCGGAGCAGCAGCAGCGCTTCCTGCCCGGCATCATGAGCGGTGAGGTGTGGTGGAGCCAGGGCTACAGCGAACCCGGCTCAGGCTCTGACCTGGCATCGCTGAAATGCCGCGCCGAGCGCCAGGGCAACAAATACATCGTCAACGGCCAGAAAACCTGGACGACCCTCGGCCAGTACGGCGACTGGATCTTCTGCCTGGTGCGCACCTCCAACGAGGGCAAGCCCCAGACCGGCATCAGCTTCCTGCTGATCGACATGAAGTCGCCCGGCGTCACGGTCAAGCCCATCATCATGCTCGACGGCGAGCACGAGGTGAACGAGGTCTGGTTCGACAACGTCGAAGTGCCGGTGGAGAACCTCATCGGCGAAGAGAACAAGGGCTGGACCTACGCCAAGCACCTGCTCTCGCACGAGCGCACCAACATCGCCGACGTGAACCGCGCCAAGCGCGAGCTGGAGCGCCTCAAGCGCATCGCCACCGCTGAGGGGCTGATGGAAGACTCGCGCTTCCGCGACCAGATCGCGCTGTGCGAAGTGGACGTGGTGGCGCTGGAGATGATGGTGCTGCGCGTGCTGTCGGGTGAACGCACCGGCAAGCAGCCGCTTGACGTCGCCGGCCTGCTGAAGATCCGCGGCAGTGAACTGCAGCAGCGCTACACCGAGCTGATGATGCTGGCTGGCGGTCCGCTTGCCCTGCCCCATGTGCTGGAGGCCATGGAGGCCGGCTGGCAGGGCGACCAATGGCTGGGCGGCGCCTGGATTGGCGGCGCCTCGCACGCCATCCCGCTGACGGGCAACTACCTGAACGTGCGCAAGACCACCATCTACGGCGGCTCGAACGAAGTGCAACGCAACATCGTCGCGCAGACGGTGCTCGGCTGACCGAGGGAGACAGACACCATGGATTTCGATTTCACGGAAGACCAGGAAGCCCTGCGCGACGCGGTGCGCCGCTTCGTCGACAAGGACTACGACTTTGAACGCCGCAAGGCCATCGTGCGCGCCGGCGGCTTCGACCGCGGCGTGTGGGACGGCCTGGCCGGGCTGGGCCTCACGGCGCTGGCCGTGCCCGAGAGCCATGGCGGCCTGGGCTTTGGCGCCGTCGAGGCGATGGTGGTCATGGAGGAACTGGGCCGCGGCCTGGTCATGGAGCCCATCGCCCAGGGCGCATTGATCGCGCCCGCCTTGCTGGCCCAAGCCCCGCAAGCGCTGCAAAGCGACTGGCTGCCGCGCATCGCCGGCGGCGAAGCCCTGGTCGTGCTGGCACACCAGGAGGCCAAGTCCCGCTACCACCTGAATCGCGTCGCCACCCGCGCGGTGGACGGCCGGCTGACCGGCGTCAAGAGCCTGGTGCCCGCCGGTGACGTGGCCGATGCCTTCATCGTGCCGGCGCGCGTGTCGGGCGCCGACGATGCCGCCGAGGGCGTCGCGCTTTACCTGGTGGAGCGCGCCTCGGCCGGCGTCCACACCCGGGCTTACTCGCTGCACGACGGCTCGCGTGCCGCGGAAGTGCACTTTGAGAACGCAGCGGGCCAGCTCATTGCCGGGCCCGACGCGGGACTGGCCTTGCTGGAGCTCGCGGCGGACATCGGCATTGCCGCGCAGGCTGCGGAAGCGGTCGGCGTGATGGAGAAGTTCCTGGCGCTGACGACCGAGTACATGAACACCCGCAAGCAGTTCGGCGTGGCCATCAGCAGCTTCCAGGCACTGCGCCACCGCGCGGCCGACGTGAAGATGCAGCTCGAACTGGCCCGCTCCATGAGCTACTACGCGACGCTGCGCCTGGGTGACGCGCCCGCGGTGCGCCGCCGCGCGCTGTCGCAGGCCAAGGTGCAACTCGGCCAGGCCATGCGCTTCGTCGGCCAGCAATGCACCCAGCTGCACGGCGGCATCGGCGTCACCGACGAATACATCGGCAGCCACTACTTCAAGCGCCTGACCGTCATGGAGATGCAGTGGGGCGACACCCTGCACCACCTCGGCGAAGTGAGCGCGCGGATGCAGGACACCGCGGGCGTCTTCGCCTGATGCGACCCCGGCATGGCCCGACAATCGCGGCCATGCCAAAACCGCAGCGTCTCGACCAGATCCTCTTCTCCCAAGGCTTCGGCACCCGGCGCCTGTGCGCCGGCCTGATCCTGAACGGAGAAGTGAGCGTGGGTGGCGAGGTCGTGGACGACCCCGACGCCGAATTCGACACCACCGGCTTCGCCTTCGAGATCGGTGGCGTCTCCTGGCCCTACTTCGACAAGGCCTTGATCCTGCTGAACAAGCCGGCGGGCTACGAGTGCTCTCAAAAGCCCAAGCATCACCCGAGCGTGATGAGCCTGCTGCCGGCGCCACTGCGCGAGCGCGGCGTCCAGCCCATCGGGCGGCTGGACGAAGACACCACCGGCCTGCTGCTGCTGACCGATGACGGCGCCCTCATCCACAAGCTCACCTCGCCCAAGCACCACGTGCCCAAGGTGTATGAGGCGCGCTGCAAGCATCCCCTCACCGATGGCATGGTCGAGCAGTTGCTCGCCGGCGTCGAGCTCAAGGAGCCCGAAGGCAAGTTCCAGCGCCCGCCGGAAATCACCCAGGCCGAAGGTGCCGAGATCGTCGACGAGACCTTGCTGCGCCTGACGCTCGTGGAGGGCAAGTACCACCAGGTCAAGCGCATGGTGGCGGCGGTGGGCAACCGGGTCGAAGCCTTGCACCGGCCGCAGTTCGGTGCACTGAGCTTGCCGGCCGACCTGGCGCCGGGGCAATGGCGCTGGGTCGGCAGCCCGGCCGAGGTCTGGGGACAATGACGGGCATGCGAGTTTTCAGAGGCTTTCACCACCCCGGCATCGCGCCCGCCTGTGCGCTGACCATTGGCAATTTCGACGGTGTGCACCGCGGTCACCAGGCGATGCTCGCGCTGCTGCAGTCCGAGGCCCGGCACCGGGGCCTGCCGACCTGCGTGATGACCTTCGAGCCCCATCCGCGTGACTTCTTCGCCGCGCGCCTGAACAAGCCCGAGATGGCACCGCGGCGCATTGCCACGCTGCGAGACAAGCTGGTCGAGCTGGAGCGCTGCGGCGTCGATCAGGTCGTCATCCTGCGCTTCGACGAGCGGCTGGCCAGCCTGGCGCCGCAGGATTTCATCCGTCAGGTGCTGATCGACGGGCTGGGGGCGCGCTATGTCCTGGTCGGCGATGACTTCCGATTCGGCGCCAAGCGGCTGGGGGACTATGCGACGCTCGACGCGGCCGGTCGTGCCCAGGGTTTCGACGTCGCCCGCATGATGAGCTACGAGGTCCATGGCCTGCGGGTCAGCAGTTCGGCCGTGCGTGATGCGCTGGCGGCAGGCGACATGGCCGCCGCTGCGGCCCTGCTGGGCCGGCCCTATGCCATCTCGGGCCACATCTCCCATGGCCGCAAGCTCGGCCGGCAACTCGGTGAAAGCGTTCCCGGGGCGGCCGACGGTTTCCGCACCCTGAACCTCCGCTTCCCGCACGACAAGCCCGCCGCGCACGGCATCTTCGCGGTACAGGTGCATGGCCTCACGCGCGAGCCGCTGCCCGGCGTGGCGGGCCTGGGCAACCGGCCCACCGTGGAAGACGCCGGTCGCGTGCTGCTCGAGGTTCACTGCCTGGACTGGCCTGCCGAACAGCTCGGGCCCGAAGGGGGCTACGGTAAACTGGCCCGCGTGGAACTGCTGCACAAACTCCGCGACGAAGCCAAGTACGACGGGCTGGACGCGCTCACGGCCGCCATCCGGGCGGACACCGAGTCGGCACGCGCCTTCCTGGCCACCCACGCCGCACAGCGTCGCCAGACCACGCGCGACCGAATTTGAAGCGGCGCCCCGCCGCTCTCATTCCACCCTCCTTCGCCTTCCGACCGCCAGGCTCGCCGCCTGGCCGCATGCCATGACCACCCCGGACTACCGCTCCACGCTCAACCTGCCTGACACGCCCTTCCCCATGCGCGGCGACCTGCCCAAGCGCGAGCCGGGCTGGGTCAAGGCCTGGGACGAGCAAGGCCTGTACAAGCGGTTGCGTGACGCCCGCTGCGGCGCGCCGAAGTTCGTGCTGCACGACGGCCCGCCCTATGCCAACGGCCAGATCCACATCGGCCACGCCGCCAACAAGATCCTGAAGGACATGATCGTCAAGGCCCGGCAGCTCGCCGGTTTTGATGCGGCCTACATCCCGGGCTGGGACTGCCATGGCCTGCCCATCGAGAACCAGATCGAGAAGACCTTCGGTCGCGGCCTGCCGCGCGACGAGGTGCAGGCCAAGAGCCGCGCCTACGCCACCGAGCAGATCGACGGCCAGCGGACCGACTTCAAGCGGCTGGGCGTGCTGGGCGAATGGGACAACCCGTACAAGACCATGAACTTCGCCAACGAGGCCGGCGAGATCCGGGTGCTCAAGCGCCTGTTCGAGCGTGGCTTCGTCTACCGTGGCCTCAAGCCCGTGTACTGGTGCTTCGACTGCGGCTCGTCGCTGGCTGAGTTCGAGATCGAATATGCCGACAAGCAGTCGCCCGCGGTGGATGTGGCCTTCTTGAGCGCCGAGCCGGAGAAGCTCGCCGCCGCCTTCGGCGTGGCGCCGCTCACCAAGGACGCCTTCACCGTCATCTGGACCACCACCCCCTGGACCATCCCGGCCAACCAGGCGCTCAACCTCAACCCCGAGCTGCCCTACGCGCTGGTGGACACGCCCAAGGGCTACTTTGTCGTGGCCGAAGCCCTGGTCGAGAAGTGCCTGGCCCGCTGGCAGCTCGAAGGGCAGGCGGTCGCCACCGTGCCGGGCCGCCAGCTGGAGCTGCTGAAATTCAAGCATCCCCTGGCGCATGTGCACCCGGGCTATGACCGCGAGAGCCCGGTCTATCTGGCCGACTACGCCACCGCCGATGACGGCACCGGTGTCGTCCACTCCGCGCCTGCCTACGGCCTGGACGACTTCCAGAGCTGCGTGGCCCACGGCCTGGCCTTCGACGACATCCTGAACCCGGTGCAGGGCAACGGAGCCTACGCGGCTGATTTGCCCCTGTTCGGCGGCCAGCACATCTGGAAGGCCAACCCGGTCATCGCCCAGGCGCTGAAGGACGCTGGCCGCCTGATGGCCGAGAGCAAGATCACCCACAGCTACCCGCACTGCTGGCGCCACAAGACGCCGGTCATCTACCGCGCCGCTGCGCAGTGGTTCGTCCGCATGGACGAAGGTGATGGTCTCTTCACGACCGACAAGGCGCCACAGAGCCTGCGCCAGACAGCCCTGGCTGCCATCGACGCGACGAGCTTCTACCCCGAGAACGGCCGGGCCCGACTGCACGACATGATCGCCGGGCGCCCCGACTGGTGCATCTCGCGCCAGCGCAGCTGGGGTGTGCCGCTGCCCATCTTCCTGCACAAGGACACGGGCGAGGCGCATCCGAACACGCTCGACTTCATCGAGCGCGCCGCGCAGTTGGTGGAGCAGCAGGGCATCGAGGCCTGGTCCAAGCTCGACCCCGCCGAGTGGCTGGGCGCCGAGGCGGCCCAGTACACCAAGGGCAATGACATCCTGGACGTGTGGTTCGACTCCGGCTCCACCTTCGAGCATGTGCTCAAGGGCAGCCACAAGGGTGCCGCGCACGACACCGGCCCCGAGGCCGACCTCTACCTCGAGGGCCACGACCAGCACCGCGGCTGGTTCCACTCCTCGCTGCTGATCGCCTGCGCGCTGTACGGCCGCGCGCCCTACAAGGGTCTGCTGACCCACGGCTTTGTCGTCGACGGCCAAGGCCGCAAGATGAGCAAGTCGCAGGGCAATGTCGTCGCGCCGCAAGCCGTGTCGGACAAGTACGGCGCCGAGATCCTGCGGCTGTGGACGGCTGCGACCGACTACTCCGGTGACCTTGGCCTGGACGACAAGATTCTCGCCCGCGTGGTGGACAGCTATCGCCGCGTGCGCAACACGCTGCGCTTCCTGTTGGCCAATGTCAGCGACTTCGATCACTCGACCGACACGGTCGTCCCCGATCAACTGCTTGAAGTCGACCGCTACGCGCTCGCCCGCGCGGCGGAACTGCAGGCGGACATCCTCGGGCACTTCGAGCGCTACGAGTTCCACCCGGTCGTGGCCAAGCTGCAGGTGTATTGCTCCGAAGACCTCGGCGCCTTCTACCTGGATGTGCTGAAGGACCGCCTCTACACCACCGCTCCCAAGAGCCTGGCCCGCCGCTCTGCGCAGACCGCGCTGTGGCAGATCACGCATGCGATGCTGCGCTGGATGGCGCCCTTCCTGAGCTTCACCGCCGAGGAAGCGTGGGCCGTCTTCGGCAAGGGGCCGTCCATCTTCACCGAGACCTACTGGAACTTCGGGACGACCGAATCGGCGCTCTTGGCCAAGTGGGCCCGCATCCACGACATCCGGGACGAGGTCAACAAGGCCATTGAGGCCGTGCGCACGACCGGTGCGGTCGGCGCCTCGCTGCAGGCCGAGCTCACGCTGCATGTGAACACTGAGGATGAAGCGCTGCTGCGCAGCCTGGGTGACGACCTGCGCTTCGTCTTCATCACGTCCGCCGTGACGCTGGTGCCGGCGGCCGAGTTCAGCGTCGTCGTCACGCCCAGCACGCATGCCAAGTGCGAGCGGTGCTGGCACTACCGTGCCGATGTGGGCAGCATCGCGGCGCACCCGACGATCTGCGGACGCTGCGACAGCAACTTGCATGGCGCGGGCGAAACCCGCAAGGTGGCCTGAGCATGGCGGGCAAACAAGGCACCAACGCCGGCCTGCTGCAGTGGCTGCTGATCGCGGCCCTCATCATCCTGGCCGACCAGTTCACCAAGATCCTCATCATCGGGTCCTTCCGCCTGGGTGATGTGCATCGGGTCACGGGCTTCTTCGACCTCGTGCGCGCCCACAACTACGGCGCGGCGTTCAGCTTCCTGCACGGGGCCTCGGGCTGGCAGCGCTGGTTCTTCCTGGGGCTGGGGGTGGCGGCGGCGGTCTTCATCACCTGGATGCTGCGCCGGCACGGCCACCAGCGGCTGTTTGCCTGGGCCCTGACGCTCATCCTCGGCGGCGCGCTGGGCAATGTGATCGACCGTGCCATCCACGGCTATGTGGTCGACTTCATCCAGGTGCATGCCGGCGGCTGGTATTTCCCCGCCTTCAACGTCGCCGACAGTGCGATCACCATCGGAGCCATCCTGCTGATCCTGGATGAGCTCCGACGTGTCCGACGCACCTGAGCAGTACCCGCCTGGCTATGTTCCCTACGTGCCCGAGCCTCCGGTGGAGCTTGGGCCGCGGCTGCAACGCCTGCGACTGACCGCGCCCTTGCGCTGGCTGCGCCTGGGTTGGGGTGACTTCCGCCGAGCGCCCGGCGTCGGCCTCTTCTTCGGGCTGTGCTTCGCACTCATGGGGCTGGCGGTGTTGATGGTGTTTCGCCATGCGCCGATCTACACCCTGGCCCTGTGCGCTGGCTTCGTGCTGCTCGGCCCGCTGTTATGCCTGGGCCTGTACCAGGTGAGCCTGCGGCTGGAGCGCGGCGAGACACCAACGCTGGACGACGCCATCGGCGCCTGGATGACCAACCTGAAGCAGATCGCGATCTTCGGCTTCGTGCTGCTGATCCTCGAAATGCTTTGGGGCCGCGCGGCCCTTGTCATCTTCGCGGTCAGCTTTGACGGCATGCCCGACTTCGCGGGCTCCATCCACAAGCTGCTGAGTGCCGACACGCTCGGCTTCGTGACGGCCTATCTGGCCGTGGGCGCGGTGTTCGCGGGCCTGATCTTCGGCATCAGCGTCATCGCCATGCCCCTGCTGCTGGACCGCGAGACGGATGCCGTGACCGCGGGGCTCGCCAGCCTGAAGCTGTGCCTCACGCAGCCACTGGTGATGGCGTTCTGGGGCTTCACGGTCACGGTGCTCGTGCTGCTGGCGATGCTGCCCTATTTCGCCGGGCTGCTGGTCATCGGCCCCTGGCTGGGCCATGCAAGCTGGCATCTTTACAGGGATGCCCTGGGTCAAGGTCCGGCCGAGTAGCCCATTAGTTCACGCAACAAGGTGTGACAAGCGGTGACAATCGCGCGCCGCTCGACACCTGACATGCTTCTCGATTTCGCCAGCCTGAGCCATTACGACTGGCTCGACGTGCCCTTGTGGGTCTTCGACCCCGAGCAACAACGCAACCTGTGGGCCAATGCCGCCGCGCTGCGCTTTTGGCATGCCGACAGCGCCGAGGAGTTCCTGTCACGTGACTTCTCCGAACACGGCGACGCCGTGCGCGAGCGCTTGGCCGTCACCGCCGCCGACCATGCCCAGGGCAAGATCGTGCGCGAGCAGTGGACGCTCTACCCCAAGGGCGAGCCGACGACCGTGATGTTGGTCTCCCGCGGCATGCGCACGCCCGACCGGCGACAGGTGATGCTCTTCGCCGCCGATTCGCTGGGCGGCGGTTCAGACCTCGCCATGCTGCGCGGCGTGGAAGCCCTGCAGCACACGTCCGTCCGCATCGCCGTGTTCGGCCTGGAGCAAGGCGAGCTGCTGATGCGCAACCCGGCCGCCGCCCTCACCTTCGGCGACACGCCGCCGCCCGCGGGCGGCACCGAATTCACACGGCTCTTCGCCCACCTTCACGACGCCGAGAACATCCTGGGTCGCGTGCTGCGCGGCGAGGCTTGTCGTCAGGATGTGGAACTGCAGACACTGGCCGGCATCAAGTGGCACGCACTGGACGCGCGGCCGATGCGAGACCCGGTCACAGGTCACACGGTCATGCTGCTGAACGCCCGTGACATCGCTGACCTCAAGGCCAGCCAGGCCGCGCTCGTGGCGGCACGCGAGGCTGCCGAGGCCGCCAGCCAGGCCAAGAGCGCCTTCCTGGCCAACATGAGCCATGAGATTCGCACGCCCATGAACGGCGTGCTGGGCCTGACCGAGCTCGTGCTGCAGACGGATCTCGATGACCGTCAGCGCCGCTTCATCAGCATGGCGCATCAGTCCGCCAAGGGCCTGATGACCATCATCAATGACCTGCTCGACGTCGCCAAGATCGAGGCCGGCCGCATCGTCATCGAGGAGGCGCCATTCAGCCTGCACGACTGTCTGGGCGAGGCCCTGCAGCCGCTGCTGCTGCAGGCGCATGACAAGGGCATTCAGCTGCACACCCGCGTGCAGCCAGGCGTGCCGTCGTGGCTGGTGGGCGACGCGCTGCGGCTGCGGCAGGTGCTGATCAACCTCGTCGGCAATGCGCTGAAGTTCACCGAGCACGGCGAAGTCCGCATCGAGATCGGCCTGGCCGATGGGCAAGAAGGCGATCCGCCAGCGCGCCTGCGCCTGCGCGGTGCGGTGACCGACACCGGCATCGGCATGACGCGCGACCAGATCGGCCAGATCTTCGATCCCTTCATCCAGGCCGACGGCAGCATCACGCGCCGCTATGGCGGCACCGGCCTGGGCCTGACCATCGTGCAGCGCCTGGTGACATTGATGGGCGGCAGCATCTCGGTGGAGAGCGAGCCGGGCGTCGGCTCCTGCTTCAGCTTCGAGATCTCGCTGCGCCGCATCCTTTGACCGTCAAGGCAGCAGCACCGCGCTGCCGGTGATCTGGCGCGCCTCCAGATCACGGTGGGCCTGCGCCACATCGGCCAGTGCGTAGCGGCGGTCGATGTGGATCTTGACCTGGCCGCTGGCCACCATCGCGAAGAGGTCCTCGCCCATGGCCTGTGTGGACTCGTGCGTGGCGATGTGGGTGAAGAGCGTCGGCCGGGTCACGTAGATGGAGCCCTTGGCGGCCAGTGTGCCGATCGCCACCGGCGGCACCGCGCCCGAGGCCGAGCCGAAGCTGGCCATCAGGCCGAAGGGTGCGAGGCAGTTCAGCGAGCCTTCCCAGGTATCGACGCCCACCGAGTCGTAGACCACCTTCACGCCACGGCCGCTGGTGATGTCTTTCACACGGGCAGCAAAGTCCTCGGTGCGGTAGTTGATGGCATGGGTGGCCCCGTTCTCCAGCGCCAGCCGGCACTTCTCGTCGCTGCCCGCGGTGGCGATCAGCTGCAGGCCGAGCGCACGGGCCCATTGGCAGGCGATCAGGCCCACACCGCCGGCTGCGGCATGGAAGAGCACGAAGTCGCCCGACTGCAAGCCGCCTTGGGGCAGCGTCTTGCGCAGCAGGTACTGCACGGTCAGCCCCTTGAGCATCATCGCGGCGCCGGTCTCGAAGCTGATCGCGTCAGGCAGCTTCAACACACACTTTGCGGGCATCACACGCGCCGTGGCATAGGCGCCCGGCGGCTGGCTGGCGTAGGCCGCGCGATCGCCCGGCTTCAGGTGCGTCACGCCTTCGCCCACGGCCTCCACCACACCAGCGCCTTCCATGCCCAGCGTGGCGGGCAGCGGCAAGGCATAGGTGCCGTTGCGCTGGTAAACGTCGATGAAGTTCAGGCCGCAGGCGGCATGGCGGATGCGGATCTCGCCCGGCCCCGGCTGGCCGACGTCCACCTCCACCAGCTGCAATTGCTCCGGCCCACCCTGGGCTTTGATCACCACGGCCTTGTCACTCATTCGGCGTCTCCTGTTGCAAGGTGGGCTATCGTGCCAGCCCTTCGCAACCGCTGCCGCTGGTGATGACGCTGACCCCACGCCCAGTCCGGATCGTCCATGTGGACGCGGGCCTGATCGTCATCGACAAGCCTGCGGGCCTGCTCAGCGTGCCGGGCCGTACCGAGCCCGACTGCGCCAGCGTCCGGGTGCAGGCCCTCTACCCCGATGCCCTCATCGTGCACCGGCTGGATCAGGCGACCTCAGGCCTGTTGCTGTTCGCGCGGGGTGTCGAGGCCCAACGCGCGCTGAGCGACGACTTCGCCGAACGCCGCGTCCACAAGGTCTATACGGCCATCGTCGGCGGCAGGCTCGAAGGCGAAGGCCTCATCGACCTGCCGCTGGCGGCGGACTGGCCCAACCGTCCGCGCCAGCAGGTCGATACCGTCCACGGCAAACCCTCGCAGACACGCTGGCGGCATCTCGCCAGCGAAGGCGCCCACAGCCGTGTCGCCCTGGAACCCATCACCGGCCGCAGCCATCAACTCCGCGTGCACCTCGCCGCCTTGGGTCACCCGATCGTCGGCGATGCGCTCTACGCGCCCCCTGCCCTCGCCCGGGCCAGCACCCGGCTGCTGCTGCACGCCAGCGAGCTGCGGGTGTCTGGCCATCACTTCATCAGTCCTCCGGAGTTCTGAATGCACCTCTTCATCATCACCGGCAGCTCACGCGGCTTGGGCGCGGCCCTCGCCCAACAGCTGTCCACCGCAGGCCATACCGTCATCGGCATCGCTCGCCGCCGCCACCCTGGCCTGGCGGCGGAACAATGGACGCTGGACCTCGCGGACCCGCTGCCGGCCGCCCAACGCCTGCAAGCCTGGCTGCAGGCGCACGGTAGCTGGCAAAGCGCCACCCTCATCAACAACGCCGCGCTGCTGAGCCAGCCGGGGCCGCTGGCAGACACCGATCCTGGCGAGCTGTCGGCCGCGCTGCGGGTCGGCCTCGAAGCCCCCGCGCTGCTCTGCCGCGCCTTCCTGGCCGGCACCCAAGGCGTGGCGACCCGGCGCATCCTGAACATCTCCTCGGGCCTGGGCCGCCGCCCCATGGCCGGCAGCGTGGCGTATTGCGCCGTGAAGGCTGGTATGGACCACCTCAGCCGCGCGCTGGCCCTGGAGGAACCTGACCTGGCCATCGAATCGCTCGCACCCGGCGTCATCGACACCGACATGCAAGTGCAGCTGCGTGGCGCCGACCCCAGCCGGTTCACGGAACAAGCCCGCTTCCAGGGGCTGAAAGACGGTGGCCAGCTCCAGACTGCGGACGACACCGCCGCGCGGATTGTTCGCTACCTCTTGGGCTCACACTTCGGAAAAACCGTCGTTTCTGACATTCGAGACGCTTGAGAATCCTGAGCCAAGTCCGCACCTGCGGGCTTGCCTCATCCCTGACTGGAGACTCACGTGAACCGCATCATTGCTGTGACCCTGGCCACCTTGCTGGCCGTCGGCCTGCCCGTGCAGGATGCCGAGGCCAAGCGCCTCTCGAATGGCGGCATGAAGCGCAGCACGCCCACGCAGCCCGCGCCGCAAACCCCACCCGCCCAACCTGCAGCACCGCAGCAGGCGGCCCCGGGCCAGCAAGCCGCTGCGGCGGCCGGCACGGCCGCCGCGGCCGCGCCCAAGCGCTCCTGGCTGGGCCCGGTCGCCGGCCTGGCCGCAGGTCTCGGCCTCGCCGCCCTCGCCAGCCACCTGGGCTTCGGCGCGGAGCTGGCCAACTTCATGACGATGCTGCTGCTCGGCATCGTGGCTTTCATCGCCATCCGCTTCCTGATGCGCCGCTTCGCCGGCCCCAAGCCGCAGCTCGCCGGCGCGAACGGTGTGAACTTCCAGGGCCAGCAACCCAATGCCTGGCAGCCGGCGGCGCCCGCGGGCGGCTTGGGTGGCGCAGCAACGCCGGCCGCGGCCGCAGCGGTTTCAACAGTGCCGGCCGACTTCGACACCGCCGGCTTCGAGAAGATCGCCAAACAGGTGTTCATCCGCCTGCAAGCGGCCAACGATGCCGGTGATCAGGCCGACCTGCGCCGCTTCACCACACCGCAGATGTACGCCAGCATCCAGCAGGAGCTGTTGGAGCGTGGCGGCCAGACGCAACGCACCGAAGTGCTGCAGCTGAACGCACAGGTCGTGGACGTGGCGACCGAGCATGGCGAGCAGATCGTGTCGGTGCGCTTCTGGGGCCTGATTCGCGAGCAGAGCGACCAGGCTGCCGCCGACTTCGATGAGGTGTGGCACCTGACCCAGTCGGGCGACGGCTGGCTGATCGCCGGCATTCAGACCACGGCATGACCTCCCTCACAGCGGGTTCGACCTGAGCCCGTGCCACATCAAAATGGGCGCCTCAAGCGCCCATTTGCTTTTTCATCATGCGTCCTTTCCATCATTCGCTCGCCGCCTGCGCGGTCGCGCTGCTCGCGGCCTGCTCGTCGACCCCGCCCGCGGCACCCACCGCCGTGGTCGCCCCCAACGCCAACCTCGTGGTGCAAAACATCCCGCCGGTGCCGCAGAGCCTGGCCGATGCCATTGGCCGCTACAACGACTTCCGCGGCCACACCTTCGCCGACTGGCACCCGACCCAACGCGAGATGCTGGTCAGCCACCGCAAGGCCGGCGCCAACACGGCGCAAATCTTCCGCGTGACCTCGCCCCTGGCCGAGGGCGAGCAACTGACCGACGGCGCCGACCCGGTGACGCGCGCGACCTACGAGCCGCGCACAGGCCAGTACATCGTGTTCGAGCGCGCCACCGGCGGCAACGAGGTGGGCCAGCTCTACCGGCTGGCGCTCAACCAGCCGGGCGCCCAGCCGGTGCTGCTCAGCAATCCGGACGAGCGCAATGCGATCAACAGCTGGCTGCGCAAGAGCGGCCAACTGATTTACTCGTCGGTGCCGATCGACCGCACCGCCCAGGGCGGCACGCGCAGCAAGATCATGACGACGCTGTGGCTGATGGACCCGCTTCAGCCCTCAGCGCGACGCAAGCTCGCCGAGCTGGAAGGCGGCGGCTGGGCCGCCGGCCGCGCGTCACCCGATGAGAAGACGGTCGCGCTCACCCGCTACCTGTCCGCCAATGAATCCCAGATCTGGACGCTGGACATCGCCAACGGCGCCGTCCGCCAGGTGGCACCCGCCGCCGGCAGCCAGGAGGCCAAGGCGACCTACTCACCGGCCGGCTGGGCGCCGGACGGCCGTTCGATGTGGATCGCGAGCGACCGCGCGGGCGAGTTCCGCGAGCTGATGAGGCTGGAGCTGGCCAGCGGCCGCATCGACCGCGTCAGCGCGCATATCCCGTGGGACGTCAACGGCGTGAGCTTCACCGAGGATGGCCGCAAGCTCGCGGCTCAGTTCAACATCGACGGCCGGGACGAACTCCGCTTCTTTGATGCCACCACCGCCCAGAAGCTGCCGGCGCCGGCCAAGCTGCCCAGCGGCAACGTGGGCACGGCGTCCTACCACCACGGTCGCGGTGACCTGGCCTTCTCGGTCAGCAATGCCCAAGGGCCAAGCCAGATCTACTCCCTTGGCAGTGATGGACAGGTCCAGCAGTGGACGCGCGCCGCGGCGGCCCCTGGCATGGACACCTCGGGCTTCAGCGAGCAGCAGATCATCCGCTGGAAGAGCTTCGACGGGCTGAGCATTTCCGGCCTGATGACCCGCCCGCCGAAGAAGTTCACCGGCAAGCGCCCGGTGCTGATCAGCATCCATGGCGGCCCCGAGTCGCAGGCCACGGTTGGCTTCCTGGGCCGCAGCGCCTACTTCGTGCAGGAACTGGGCATGGCGCTGATCCAGCCCAATGTGCGCGGCTCCAGCGGCTACGGCAAGAGCTTCCTGGCGATGGACAACGGCTTCAAGCGCGAGGACTCGGTCAAGGACATCGGCGCCCTGCTGGACTGGATCGCCACCCAGCCTGACCTCGACGCCTCACGCGTGCTGGTGACGGGCGGCAGCTATGGCGGCTACATGACGCTGGCCGTGTCGACGCACTACGCCGACCGCATCGCCGGCTCCATTGACGTGGTGGGCATCTCGCATTTCGTGACCTTCCTGAACAACACCGAGAGCTACCGCCGCGACCTGCGCCGCGTGGAGTACGGCGACGAGCGTGACCCGGCGATGAAGGCCTTCCTCGACAAGATCTCCCCGCTGACCAACGCGGCCCGGATCAAGAAGCCGCTGTTCGTCATCCAGGGCAAGAACGACCCGCGCGTCCCCTACACCGAGGCGGAGCAGATCGTGGCGACCGTGCGCCAGGGCGGCACGCCCGTGTGGTACCTGCGTGCCGAGAACGAGGGCCATGGGTTCCAGAAGAAGGACAACCAGGACTACCAGTTCTACGCCACGGTGCTGTTCATGCAGCAGACGGTATTGAAGTAGCCCGCCCATAGCCCGGCGGCGCAGGCCAGGTGCCCGGCAGCGGGGCCTGGCCTTTTTGCTGGGCGACCCAGAGCCGGGCCGTGATCCAGCCGCCGTGACCCACTGCCAGCGCACATGGCGGCTGCCAGGCAGCGGCCCGCGCCAGCAGATCAGCCAGAGGCTCACCGCCATCGAAATCAAAGCCGGTGAAGTCATTCATCCAGCGGTCGAATTCCTGGTGTGTGATCGTCGTCCAGGGCTTCCCGTCCCAGCGACCGAAGTTCATTTCGGCCAGCGCAGGATCGATGTGCCACGCAAAGCCCCAGCGTCGGAGCCAACGACCCACGTCCGCCGCACGCCTCAAGGGCGACGTCACGACGCAGCGGGCCAGGCCATGCCGCCGCGCATGAAGCCTGATGCGATGCGCCAGCCGCTTGGCCTTGCGAGGGTCCACCGGGAGATCCGTGAGGCCCCCAAGGCAGCGCCCCTGGGCACCGACCGGCGCCGGGTGTCGCCAGATCGTGCAGGCCTGCATCAGAGCGACGCCGTGAAAGCCAGCAGAACGGCCATCTCGGTCAGCTGCTCGGTGGCACCCAGGCCGTCCCCGGTGTAACCGCCAAGCCGACGGCGCAACCACTGCCGCATGACAAGCGCCACCGCCAGCGCGGCAACGGCCGCCAGCGCGAGCCGTGGCCACCAGACGCCCAGCGTGGCCAGGCCAAGCACCAGCAACGCGCACCAGCCCAGGCCGATCCACAGGTTGCGCATCGGCACGGCCAATGCGAGCGGTTTCGCCTTGGCGTGATCGGCATCGCCTCCGTACGGCAGGCTCACCATCACGCCGACAGCGGCCGTCCGCGCGAAGGCGTGGCTCACGAGCAAAGCCGCCACCGCGCCCAGCAGCGGCCGCGTGGCCAGCACCGCCACCAGCGCCGCGCGCAGCAGCAGGGACAGCACCAAGGCGAGCGCGCCGTAACTGCCGATGCGCGAGTCCTTCATGATGGCCAGCGCCTTGTCGCGCGGCACCACACCGCCCAGCGCGTCGAACGTGTCCGCGAGGCCATCTTCATGGAAGCCGCCGGTCAGGGCGACCGTCGCGATGAGCGCCAGCACCGCGGCCACCCAGGCGGGCCAGACCTGCAGCGCAGCGACCAGCACGGCCGCCCCGACGCCGCCCACCACCATGCCCACCAGGGGGAAATGGCGCACGCAGTCATTGAGCCACGCCGGGTCGAAACGGCTCAGCCGCACCGGCAGCCGGGTCAGGAACTGCAGCGCGACCAGGAACAGGCGCATCGACTCAGGCCCGATTGCTGACGCCGGCGCTCTCGAAGCTGGCCATGTCGGCCAGCACGGCACAGGCGGCCGGCAGCAAGGGCCAGGCCAATGCCGCACCGCTGCCCTCGCCCAGGCGCAGGTCCAGGTCGAGCAAGGCACGCACGCCCAGATGGCGCAGCCATAGCGCATGCGGCCCTTCAGCCGACTGATGCGCAAACACGCAGGCAGCCAGCACGCCCGGCCGCAAGGCCTCGGCCACGGCCACCGCGGCGGTCGTGATGAAGCCATCCACGAGCACGACGCGGCGCGTGGCTGCGGCGGCGATCACGCTGCCCGCCATCGTCAGGATCTCGAATCCGCCCAGCGCCGCCGCGACGTCCAAAGGAGACTGCGCGCCGGCATTCGCCGCCAGGGCCAGGCCCAGCACGTCGCGCTTGCGGTGCAGGCCGGCATCATCCACGCCCGTGCCGCGGCCAACGCAGTCCGCCAGCGGCAGCCCGGTGAGCCGCTGCATCAGCAAGCTGGCCGATGACGTGTTGCCGATGCCCATCTCGCCCAGCAGCAGCGCGTTGCCCGGCAGCCGCTCAACCAGGGCCATGCCATTGCGCAGAGCACGTTCGGCCTGGGCCGGGGTCATGGCGGGTCCAACGCTGGCGTCGGCCGTACCCGGTGCAATCCGCAGGTCCACGGCGCCGGGCGCCAGTGGTGCGTCCACGCCGCAGTCGGCAATCGTCAAGGCCAGCCCATGCTGTCGAGCCAGGACCGACACTGCCGCCCCACCGGCCAGCATGTTGGCCACCATTTGCGGCGTGACCTCGCGCGGGAAGGCCGACACCCCGCGACGCGACAGGCCATGGTCGGCCGCAAAGACCACCAACTGAGGTGACTGCAACGAAGGGCGCTCACGGCCCTGGATCAAGGCCAGCTGCAAGGCCAGCGCTTCAAGGCGGCCCAGGGCACCGAGCGGCTTGGTCTTGTGGTCCAGCGCGTACTGCACGCGCGCCGCGAGGTCAGGCGCGGCCAGGGCCGGCAGATCAGGAAAGTTCATGGAGAAGGTCAGCCGCTCAGCCGACGAGATTGGCAAGGGTCAGCAAGGCCAGCAGCAGCATCCACAGCACGACCGAACGCCAGACCAGGCCCACCACGCTTTGCAGATGGCCCAACTGCGGCAATGCGCCGGCTGTGGAGCCGGCCGCACCGGTGGAACCTGGCTCCGAGCCGGCGTCGAAGGTCTTGCTGCGATCAGGCGTGATGCCCGGCGCCGCGGCCCCGCCCAATTGCAGGCCGACGGCACCGGCGGCTGACGCGAGGATGATGCCCTCGTTGGCATGCAGCCAGAGGGAAGCATCACGACGCCAACCGTTCACCGCCTCCTCGAAATTGCCGACGATGGCAAAGCCCGTCGCCGTCAGGCGCGCGGGCAGATGGTCGATCCAGCTGAAAGCCTGGCGCGACAGCGCGAGCAGCCGCTCGTTGGTCGGTGCATCCAGCGTTCGGCTCTTGAAGGCCCAATAGCGGCCGGCGAACTCCGCCATGCGGTAGACCACCGCCCCCGCAGGGCCCAGTCCAATCGTGGAGCAGACGATGAACCAGAAGAACACACCGAAGACATGCCGGTGCGCCGCCAGCAGCGAGTGCTCGATCACATGACGGATCAGCTCGGTGCGGGGCAGCTCGCTGGCGTCGAGATGGCGCCACTCAGCAAGCAACTGGCGCGCCGTGGCGTCGTCGCCGCGCTCCAGGGCATCCCGGATGTCGGTGAAGTAGTGGCTGAACTGCCGGAAGCCCAGCGTCAGGTAGAGCACCAGCACATCCAGGCCGAGCGCCAGCAGCAGGCTGAAGTGCCGAAGCGCCAGATAGACGAGCGCGATCACCAGCCCCGGCACCAGCACCGTGATGCACCAGACGACAGCGGCATGATGCTCGTCACCGGCATCGAAGTTGCGCCCCGTCCAGCGCACCCATGCGATGACGGACTGGTGCACCCGGTTGCCATGTCTCAAGGGCTTGAGTTGCTCGCACAACAGGGCCAACAGCACCGCAAAGAAATTCATGGGCCGGGATGATAGTGGCGCCTCAGGCGCCGCTGAGCAGTCGGTAGAGGTTGCGCAACATGGCGGCGGTTGCGCCCCAGATGAAGTACTCGCGCTCCGGGCCCTGCCACGGCATGGAAAGGAAGCGTCGCTCGGCACCCGCGAACTCGAAACGGTGATGCCGGTGGTGGGCCGGGTTCATCAGGAAGGCCAACGGAACCTCGAACGCTTCGGCCACTTCGGCGGGATCGGGTGCGAGGGTGAAGCCAGGCTGCACGAGGCCCACCACCGGGGTCACCTGGAAGGCCGTGACCGTGGTGTAGACGGGCAGCTGGCCGAGGACTTCGATGTAGCGCCGGGGCAGCCCGATCTCTTCTTCCGTCTCGCGCAGTGCCGTGGCCACGGGTCCGTCGTCCTCGGGCTCGACGCGTCCGCCGGGAAAGCTGATCTGCCCCGCGTGGTCTCGCAGGTGGTCGGTGCGGCGGGTGAGCAGGAGATGCAACCCGCCTTCACGCGGCACGAGCGGGACCAGCACGGCCGCGCCAGCGGGCGCGCGATCCGCAAAGCGGCCACCGTCACCCGCAAACTCGGGTGTCCAGCCGGCAGCTTGCACCAGCCGTTCGCGGATCGCCGAGGGCGTCAAGGCTGGGGCCGGCACCGCAGGAAGGCCGGTGTCGATGCTCGTGACCGGAACGAGTTGTGGTTGGGTGATGACGGGACGAGTCATTCAGCAGCAAAACAAAAGCCGCCGAGAGCGTAGCTCTGGGCGGCTTGAGTGGCAGGGGCCGGCTGATTAAGCCAGCTTTTCCTTGATGCGGGCCGACTTGCCCGAACGCTCGCGGAGGTAGTACAGCTTGGCGCGGCGGACGTCACCACGGCGCTTCACTTCGATCGAGGCGATCAGGGGGCTGTACAGCTGGAACGTGCGCTCCACGCCTTCGCCGCTGGAGATCTTGCGGACGATGAAGCTGCTGTTCAGGCCGCGGTTGCGCTTGGCGATCACGACGCCTTCGTAGGCCTGCACGCGCTTGCGGGTGCCTTCAACGACGTTGACGCTGACGATCACGGTGTCGCCAGGGGCGAAGGCCGGGATGGTCTTGTTCAGGCGAGCAATTTCTTCTTGCTCAAGGGTTTGGATCAGGTCCATCTGTACTCCTATGGATCTTGGCGGACCGCTATTTATCGGTTGGGTTTGCAGCCGAGCATCCGTTGAATGCTCAGTCCACTCGACCCGCCAGAGGATCGGACAGCCTGCAAGTATAGCCCGCGATTACGGGTTTTGCCTAGACTTGGTCAGGAAGGCTTCATCGGCCTTGCTCAAGCGGCCAGCCGCGCGCGCGGCTTCGATCAAGTCCGGGCGACGCGCCGCCGTGATGGCCAGGGATTGCTCCCGCCGCCAGCGGCGGATGTCGGCGTGATGGCCCGACAGCAGCACCGGCGGCACCGCGCGGCCGTCCGGCAAGACCTCGGGCCGGCTGTAATGGGGGCAGTCCAGCAGGCCGTCGGAGAAGCTGTCCTGCTGGTGAGATTGGGCGTCCCCCAGCACGCCTTCCTGCAAGCGCGCCACGGCATCGAGCAACGCCAGCGCTGGAAGCTCCCCGCCCGACAGCACGAAGTCGCCCAAGCTGAGCTCCATCGTCACGTGCCGGTCCAACACGCGCTGGTCGATGCCCTCGTAGCGGCCGCACAGCAGCACGGCACCTGGCCCGGCGGCCAGTGCGGCAATTCGCGCTTGATCCATGCGCGCGCCGGTCGGCGTGAAATGGATGACCGCCGGCAGCTCGCCGCGGTCGGCCTGCACGGCGGCCAGGGCCCGCTCCAGCGGCTCGGCCAGCATCACCATGCCCGGGCCGCCGCCGTAGGTGCGGTCATCCACGCGCCGGTAGTTGTCGTCTGCGAAATCACGCAGAGGCCAAAGCCGCACGTCCACTTGACGACTCTCGAAGGCGCGCCGAGTGACGCCGTGCGTCAGGTGCGGCGCGAACAGCTCCGGGAAGATCGTCAGGACGTCGAAGCGCATCTCAGAAGTCCGCACCCCAGTCCACGCGGAT
Organism: Roseateles puraquae; assembly: GCF_002205845.1. GTDB lineage: Bacteria > Pseudomonadota > Gammaproteobacteria > Burkholderiales > Burkholderiaceae_C > Pelomonas > Pelomonas puraquae. The sequence continues at coordinate 263,456 of NZ_NISI01000001.1, forward strand.
CTGGCGCGACTCAAGGCTCACTTCGTCGACGAAGGCTTCCACGAAGGGAATGAGGCGCTCCTGATCGGGCTTCGCTGGCTCTTCGACGCCCGGCGGCAGCAGCCGCAGCACGGCATGCGGGCCGGTCTCGATCAGGCCGATGACCCGACCCAGCGCCTGACCCTCGCGGTTGATGACGTCCAGGCCGATGAGGTCGATCCAGTAGTACTCGTCATCGCCAGCACGGGGGAAGTCGGCACGCGAGACCCACAGCTCCCAGCCGCGCAGCGCCTCGGCACCATTGCGGTCGGTGATGCCGTCAGCGCTGGCGACGATGCCTTCGCCGTGCTCGCGCACCGACAGCATCTTCAAGGTCAGTCGACCGGGCTTGGGGCCGTCATTCTTCAGGAACCAATGCTTGGCGTTGAAGATCGCGTCCGGCTGGGTGGCGTAGGCCTGGACCTTGAACCAACCCTTGATGCCCCAGGCATCGAGGATGCGGCCGACCTGGACGGCGTCCTCGGGCCAGGCGACGTCAGAAGCAAAAGACGGCGCCGAAGCGCCGTCTTTCTGAGGCTTGTTGCCTGCCACGCCAGATTAGGCGGCAGCAGCGGGCGCCACGGCAGCAGCCTTGGCCTCACCCACCAGGCGGGCGACGGTCGGCGACAGCTGAGCGCCGACACCGATCCAGTAGCTCACGCGGTCTTGCTCGACGCGCAGCTTTTCAGCGGCGCCGGAGGCAACGGGGTTGTAGAAGCCGACGCGCTCGATGAAGCGGCCGTCACGGCGCTGGCGGCTGTTGGCCACGACGATGTTGTAGAAGGGGCGCTTCTTGGAGCCGCCGCGGGCCAGACGAATCACAACCATGATGTTTCCTAAAAATTGGGCGACCACCGCACGAGGAGACACTCAAGTGGCGAGCGAGTCGAAAGGCAGGAACCCCTGCCGGGGTCGGCACTGTAGATACGCCGCAGCCATCTGCGACCAGCGCCAAAACCCAGCATTATAAACTCGACTCAACTGCTCTCTGACAAGTGCCCGAACGACAGATGTCACAACCCGCCCCCGCCGTAGCGCAAGCGCCCCTCGTGATCCGGCCCAGCACCGACGCCGACCTTCCCGCCATCCAGGCCATCTACGCCCACGCTGTCGAGCATGGCACTGGCACCTTCGAAACCGAAGTCCCGAGTGTCGATGAAATGGCTCGCCGCCGTGCCGAGGTGCTGGGGCGCCAACTGCCCTGGCTGGTCGCCGAGCGCGACAGCGAGGTGCTGGGCTATGCCTACGCCAACTACTTCCGGCCTCGCCTGGCCTATCGTTTCTGCGTCGAAGATTCCATTTACCTGGCCCCTGCGGCCCAGGGGCAAGGTGTGGGTCGGCTGTTGCTGGCCGAACTGATCGCGCGCTGCGAGGCGGCGGGTTCGCGCCAGATGCTCGCCGTCATCGGTGATGCGAACAATGCCGGCTCCATCGGCGTGCACACGGCGCTGGGCTTTCAGCACACGGGCGTTCTGAAGAGCACCGGCTGGAAATTCGGTCGCTGGCTGGACGTGGTGCTGATGCAGCGCACACTCGGTCTCGGCGATAGCGCGGCAGCCGAATGAGCGCGGTCAAGCACAAGGCGCTGGCGACATGGCTGGCGTTGCTGGTGGGCGTCTTCGGCGTCCATCGCTTCTACCTGCACGGCTTGAAAGACCGCTGGGGCTGGGCCTTCCCCCTGCCGACGCTGCTGGGGCTCGCGGGCCTGCAGCGCATGGAGCACCTCGGTCAGGATGACCGCGTGGCCTGGGTGCTGATCCCGTTGCTGGGCATCAGCCTCGTGGCGGCCCTGCTCGGCGGCATCGTCTATGGGCTCACGCCCGATGAACGCTGGAACGAGCGCTTCAACGGGGGGCGTGCGGTGAGCATCGGCGGCTGGCCGGCCGTCATCGGCGTCGTGATCTGCCTGTTCATCGGCGGCACGGCGCTGATGGCGACCATCGCCTTCAGCGCCCAGCGGTACTTCGAGTCCCAGATCGATCAGTAGAGCGCGAAGCTGATCCAGTAGCAGACGCCGGCCATCAGTGCGGCGGCCGGGATTGTGAAGATCCATGCCCACACGATGCTGCCGGCTACGCCCCAGCGCACGGCCGACGGCCGCTGCACCGAGCCCACGCCGACGATGGCGCCGGTGATGGTGTGCGTGGTCGACACCGGCACGCCCAGCGCCGTCGCGAGGAACAGCGTGATCGCCCCGCCCGTCTCGGCGCAGAACCCGCCCACCGGCTTGAGCTTGGTGATGCGCTGACCCATGGTCTGCACGATGCGCCAGCCCCCGAACATCGTGCCCAGGCCGATGGCGATGTAGCAGGCCACGATGACCCAGTTCGGCGGCGCCTTGTCGCCGGCGCTGACCATGCCAGCCGCGATCAGCAGCATCCAGATGAGGCCGATGGTCTTTTGCGCGTCATTGCCACCGTGGCCCAGGCTGTACAGGCCGGCCGAGACCAGCTGCAGCCGCCTGAACCAGCGGTCGATGCGAAGCGGCGACTTGTACCGGCACACCCAGGCCACGATCACCATCATCAGCGAGCCGAGCAGGTAGCCCAGCAGCGGCGAGATGACGATGAAGGCCACCGTCTTCCAGATGCCCCCGGCCACCAGCGCCGAAGGCCCGGCCTTGGCGACCACAGCACCGGCGATGCCGCCGATCAGGGCGTGAGATGAGCTGGACGGAATGCCCCACCACCAGGTAATGGCGTTCCAGGCGATGGCACCGATCAGCGCGCCGAACACCACGTGGTGATCGACGATGCCCGGCTCGACGATGCCCTTGCCGATGGTAGCGGCCACCTTCAGCTGGAAGAAGGCGATGGCCAGCACGTTGAAGAAGGCGGCGAACAGCACGGCCTGCTGGGGCTTGAGCACCCCAGTGGACACGACGGTGGCGATGGAGTTGGCGGCGTCATGGAAGCCGTTCATGAAGTCGAACAGCAAGGCCAGCACGACGAGCAGGGCCACCACCCAGAAGGCGATCTCAGCGGATGCCATGGGGCTCGGTCAGGAGTTCTCGAGGACGATGCCCTCGATCAGGTTGGCCACGTCCTCGCAGCGGTCGGAGATGGACTCCAGTTGCTCGTAGATCGCCTTGAGCTTGATGAGCTCGCGCACATCCGCCTCTTCACGGAAGAGGCGCGACATCGCCGAGCGCATGACGCGGTCGGCATCGGATTCGAGCCGGTCGATCTCTTCGCAGGTCTTGAGCGCCGCTTCCGTGGTGGCAGGCTTGCTCAGGTTGGGCAGCAGCGTGACGGCGTGTTGCACACGCTCGCAGCAACGCACCGACAGCGTGGCCAGTTGCAGAACCTGCTCGGGCACGGCGCGCACGTCGTAGAGCGACAAGGTCTCGGAGGAATCCTGCAGCAGGTCCAGGATGTCGTCCATCGCGTTGATCAGGCCGTGGATCTGCTCGCGGTCGATGGGCGTGATGAAGGTGCGGTGCAGCAGGCGGTTGACCTCGGCCGTCACCCGGTCGGCGGCGTGCTCGGCCTTGTCGACCTCATCCGCGTACTGCTGGCGCAGCGTCGGGTCTGCGTAGTTTTCGATCATCTTCTGGAAGGCGCGCGCACCTTCCAGGATGAAGCCACCGTGCTCATTGAAGAGCTCAAAAAAATTGCCCTCACGGGGCAGCAGCTTGCCAAACAACATGGCCATCCTTGGATTTCTGGAAGGCGCGGAGTTTACCGGGCTCTGTCACATCTTCGTCACAGCTCCGTCACACATGCGCTCCGGCGCTACAGGCACCCCATGAAATGCAGGCCCGCCGCACCGAGCACCGCGCTCAGCAACAGTGCCGGCACCGCATAGGCGTGGAAGAGCCGCCAGGCTCGCGCGTCGCCCGACATGCGCAGAGCGATCAGGTTGGCCAGCGAGCCCACCATGAAGCCGAAGCCCCCGACATTGACGCCGTAAGCCAGCACCCGCCAGTCCGCGGTGTACTCCGACAGCGCGATCGCCGCCGGCACGTTGCTGATGAGCTGGCTCGCGCCGATGCTCACGAGGTACAGGTTCAGGGGTTGCTGCAGATCCAGCCCCGCCATGGCGTCCTTCACCGCCGGCAGCTGGGCCAGCAGGCGCAGGTCGATGAACATCAACGCGAACACCAGCAACAGCCCCCAGTCCAGGTCCAGCACCACCCGGCGATGCCCGACGAGGAAGAGCACCAGCAGTACGGCGACGGCCCACGAAGCGTGCCCGAAGTCAGCCGCCACCAGAAAGGGCGCATACAGGCAAGCCGACAGCCCCAGCAGCCGCCCGTCCAGCGGCGTCTCCGGCGCCGGCGTCAGATGAACCTCCCGGCGTCCGAATGCCACCCAGGTCAGGGCCGCCAGGCCCACCAACAACGCAGCCACCAGGGGCGCCTGGTGGCCCATGAACTCACCGAAGGACACCTTCGCAAGCTGCCACAGGAACAGGTTCTGCGGATTGCCGATGGGCGTGAGGGCGGAGCCCGCATTGACCGCCAGCGCCTCGAACACGATCAGGCGGGTCGACGGCAGGCTGGTCAGGCGACAGACGCCCAAGGTCAGCGGCACCACGACGAACAGGGCGACATCATTGGTCAAGACCATCGACAACACCGCCGCGGCGAGCACGAGGCTGAGCGCGATCGCACGCTCGCTGGGCATCGCGCGCACCAGCCGCAGGCCCAGGCGCTGCAAGACACCGCTGAGCTCCAGCCCCTTGGTCAGCAGCAACAGCCCGGTCAGTGCTGCGAGGGTGCCGCCGTCCACCAGGGAGGGGTAAGCGGCGATGGGCGTCGGCGACGCGCCAGCCAAGACCAGCAGGGCCGCCAGCAGGATCAGGAAGAAGCGATCCCCGGCCAGCCCCCGAAACACCCGCAGCAAGGCTTGCATCAGCACGCGAGCGAGCCCATCAAAGGGACAAGGGGCCCAGGCGCTCGATGCGCTGGCTGGCCCAGTCGTGGCAGCGTGCGAGGTGGGCCAACTCAGGCGCGATCTCCATCAGGGGCCGCAGCACGAACGCACGCTCACCCAGGCGAGGATGGGGCAGCGTCAGGCGCGCGGTATCCAGCACGACATCACCGTACAGCAGCAGGTCCAGGTCGAGGGTGCGCGGGGCGTGGCGGTACGGCCGCTCGCGCCCGTGGGCCAACTCGATCGCCTGCAGGGCATCGAGCAAGGCCATCGGCGCCAGTTCGGTGTCCAGCGCCGCGACCGCGTTGACGAAATCGGGCCCTTCGGCATCCACCGGGGCACTGCGCCAGAGGCTGGACAGGGCCACGACCTGCGTCTGCGGCAGCGCAGCGAGATGCAGTGCCGCCTGGGTCAGCGTGGCGCCGAGGTCAGCGCCCAGGTTGGCGCCAAGGCCGATGTAGGCGCGCGAGCTCACTCGGCAGCAGGCGTGGCAGGCGAGGAAGCGCCCTCCCCGCCGCCAGACGGCTTGCGACGACGCCGGCGGCGCTTGCGCGCGGGCGCACTGCCCTCGTCACCGGGCTCGACCGCCTCGCCAGACGACTCGGCGGCATCCGCAGCGGCGGCGGTGGGCGCCGGTCGGGGCGCGCGGACCACGCGCGGCTGCTTCTGCTGCGCGGCGCGCGCGTCGGCCAGCAAAGCCTGACGGTCGTCATCGCTTCCGAGCGCGAAGTCTTCCCACCAATCCGCCAAGGCCGGGTCAATCTCGCCGACGTCAGCGCGCAAGCGCAGGAAATCGAAGCCGGCCCGATAGCGGGGCTGCTCGATCAGGCTGAACACGCCCGAGCCGGTGCGGCGCTCAAAGCGCGTCTGCATCATCCAGATCTCGCGCATGTCGGCCGCCAGCTTGCCGCGACCGGAGATGTCGCCAATGCGGGCATCGAAGACCGCATCAATGGCCTGCGCCAGCGCCGGCACGGCGGCCTCGCCTCCAGCGCGGATCTTGTTCCAGCGATCCAGCACCTCGTGCCAGAGCATGCAAGCCAGCATGAAGCTGGGGCTGACGCCACGGCCATCCTGCACGCGGCGGTCGGTGTCCTCGAAGGCCTGCCGCACGAATCGGCCCCGCACGCCCTCTGGCAGCTCACCCGACTCGGTCAGCATGGCGTCGAGCACGGCAAAGACACCCTTGCCGCTGCGGCCAACCAGCCCCAATTTCTTGAGTTGCTCCAGGCTGGCCAGCGAATGGCCCGTCTGGAGCAGCTTGATCATTTCGTCGAACAACCGCGAGGCCGGCACGTTGGCCAGCAGCGGGATGCAGTCAGCCACCGGCGCGAGGGTCTTCTTCTCGAGATGGAAGCCCAGCTTGGCGGCGAAGCGCACCGCACGGATGATGCGGACCGGGTCTTCGCGGTAGCGCGTCTCGGGGTCGCCGATCATGCGCAGCACCTTGGCCTTGGCATCTGCCAGGCCGCCGTGATAGTCGACCACCAGCCGGCGCTGCGGGTCGTAGTACATCGCGTTGACGGTGTAGTCGCGCCGCGCCGCATCTTCGATCTGCGGGCCCCAGACGTTGTCACGCAGCACGCGGCCGCTGGCGTCCACGGCATGCGACTTGCCTTCGAGCTCGCCCTTGGAGGTCTTCTCGTTACCGCTGACCGCCTCGGACTCGGTCGGCAGCGCGCGGAAGGTCGACACCTCGATGACCTCGTGCTCGCGCCCACGGCCGTAGACCACATGAACGATGCGAAAGCGCCGGCCAATGATGAACGCACGGCGGAACAGGCCCTTGACCTGTTCGGGCGTGGCGTTGGTGGCGACGTCGAAATCCTTGGGTCGCATGCCCAGCAACAGGTCGCGCACCGCGCCGCCCACGATGTAGGCCTCGAATCCCGCGTCAGTCAGGGTCTTGACGACCTTCACGGCCCGCTCGTCGAGCAGGTCCGGGTCGATGCCATGAACCTCGGCAGGAACCTCCACCCGCTTGCCTAGCGGACTGGTCTTCTTGCCGCCCGCGGCAGCGGGCTTGCCGAGCAGCTTGTCGATGAATTTCTTGATCATGCAAAAAGGTGCAGCTGGGGCCAGCCGCGCTCGGTCGCCAGGGCCGCAAGGGACGGGCTTGGGTTGGTCGCCACCGGGTGGCTGACACGCTCGAGCAGCGGGAGATCGTTGGTCGAATCGCTGTAGAAGGTCACGCGCTCGAAATCGCGCCATTGTGCCCCGAGGCCCTGCAACCAGGCATTCACCCGCGCGATCTTGCCCTCGCGGAAGCTCGGAATGCCCTCGATCGCGCCGGTGTAACGCCCGTCGGCATCCCGCTGCAGGTCGACCGCAATCAAGTGCTCGACCCCGAAGGCCTGGGCGATCGGCGTCGTCACGAACACGTTCGTCGCCGTCACGATGGCGATCAAGTCTCCTGCAGCACGATGCCTCTCCACGAGGGCCAGCGCCTCGGGGCGCAGCGCCGGGCGCATCACCTCGGCCATGAAGCGTTCCCGCATCGCCAAGGCTTCTGCCAGGGGACGCGCGCGCCACGCCGATGTGGCGAAATCGATGTAGGCCGGCAGATCGAGCGTGCCGGCGTTGTACTGCGCAAAAAACTCGTCATTGCGCCGCCCCCACACCGACGCATCCACCCAGCCCACCTCCACCATGAAACCGCCGAAGGCATGGTCGGAATCGACAGGGATCAACGTCCCGTCCAGATCAAACAGGGTGAGATTCATAAATTGGGGTCAGAGTCCATTTTCTTTTCGCGGCCCTCGCCCGTCTCATCGGCCAGCATGGCCTTGAGCAACGGCAGCGTGATGGCCCGCTTGGTCGCGAGCGCGAACTCGTCCAGCCGCTCCAGCAGCGCCATCAGGCCCTTGAGATTGCGCTCGAAGCGCGTGAGCAGGTAGCCGAGCACGTCATCGCCCAGCAACAGGCCGCGGCGGTCCGCATCCCGACGCAGGGCAGCACGCATCTCGGGCTCGCTCAGGGGTGACAAGGCGAAGCTTGGGCCCCAGCCGAGGCGGGTGCGCAGATCCTCACGCAGCGGCAGGTCAACGGCCGGCGCGTCGGCCGTGGCCACGACGTTGTAGCCCTGCCCTGCCGATGCCACGAACAGCCCGAACGCCGCATGCTGCTGCCCCGCGTCGAAGCGCTGGCAGTCGTCGAGCAGCAGCAGGCTCTCGTGCGCCGGCAGCTCCCAGGGCAAGGGCGTGTCGGCGTCGTACCAGGCGACGCGCTGGCCTGCAGACTGCCAGCGCTCGGCCAAGCCCTGCAGCAGGTGCGTCTTGCCCGATCCCGTGGGCCCCCACAGCAGCACGGGGGGATCGCCCGGCATCAGTCCCATCAGGTAGGCCAAGGCCTCGGCATTCGCGCCGGGCAGGAAGTTGTCGAAGCTGTGCGCAGGCGGCGCCAGCAGGGCCAAAGGGATCTGTCTCATCAAGTGAACAGCGAACTCGCGAGATAGGCCTGATGCAAGCGCCGCGCCGCCACCGCAGCCACCGCCGACAGCGGCAAGGCGATCAACACCCCCACGAAACCCAGCAGGTGCCCGAAGGCCAGCAGCGCGAAGATGACCATCAGGGGACTCATGCCGATGCGCTCCCCGACGAAGCGCGGCGTCAGCACGAAGCTCTCCAGCAGTTGCCCGATGCCGAACACCACCGCCACTGCAAGCAGCCCGTAGAGGCTGGCGAACTGCAACACGCCGGCCAGCAGCGCCAGCAACAGGCCCAGACCGAACCCCACATAGGGAATGAACACCGCCAGGCCCGTGAAGACGCCGATCGGCAGCGCCAGGTCAAAGCCTGCCAGCGCAAGGCCCGCGCTGTAGAAAACTGCCAAGGCCCCCATCACCAGCAACTGGCCGCGCAGGTACTGACCCAGCGTGGCGTCGCACTCATCCAGGAAGCTGCCAACCGTCTCACGGGCCGATGGCGGCACCAGAGCCCGGCCGCGTGCCACGAGAGACGGCCAGTCCGACAGCAAATAGAACAGCACCACGGGCAACAGCACCGCATTGCCAATGAACGCCAGCAGGAAACTGCCGCCGATGCGGGCCGAGCTGAGCACGGTCGACAGCCAGTCTTCGAGGTTGGCATCCAGGTACTTGAGCACGAAGGCCTTGATGCTGGCTGGGTCGAGTTGCATGTGAATGCCGTACTGCGACAACCATGGCGCCAGCTTCTCGTTGGCCACCTTGGCCAGGCCGGGAATCTGCTCGCGCAGCGCCGGCAACTCCTTACTGAGGATGGGCAGCACGAGCAGCAGCAAGGCCAGCAGCGCCAGGATGAAAAGCAACTCGACGATGAAGACTGCCAGCGGGCGAGGCACGCGCCGATTCACCAGGCCCTGCACGGCCGGTGCCAGCGCGTAGGCCAGCACGAGTGCGGCGATGAACGGCGCCAGCACCGGCGCCAGCAGCCACAGCAACAGGCCGCTGCCAAGGGCGACCCCTGCCCAGGCCAGGGCCGTGCGTTGATGTTTGCTGAGGTTCATCATGGGTTGTCAGGCGATGTGCGGGCGCGGATTGTTACTGAAGCGGGGACCGACCTGCGAGCAGCCGCGCCCGTCGCGCCTGCACGGCCGACGCATCGGGTGCGTCCGGTTGCCGGGACAGGTAGAAGCCGAAGTCGTCAGCCGCGGCCACCGCGTTGCCGAGGGCTTCCTGCACCAGGCCGCGGTCGCGCCGCTCCGCCGCGTCGTCGGGCAGCAGCACCACGAGCCGATGGTGAACGGCGAGCTGCCGCGGCAGGTCGCGCGCGGCACGATGAACTTCCTTCAGATTGCGCAGCATGCGCGCCAGGATCTGCCGCTTGCTTGCCGCGCGCAGGAAGAACTCCAGCGGTAGCTCGAGATCGGAGGGTAGCTCACTGCCCTGCCGATAGACAGCCAGCAGCTCGTCCAGGCGCGTGGATGACATCGGCGAGCCGGTGAACGGGTCGATGACGATCTCGCCCAGGCCCATGCGGCACTTGACCAGGAAGTGGCCCGGGAATGCAACGCCGGACGCCCGCAAGCCCGCATGCTCGGCCAACTCCAGCAGCAGCACGGCCAGCGTGATCGGGATGCCGCGCCGCGTCTCCAGCACACGATGGATGTAGCTGTTTTCGGCGGCGTAGTAGTTGTTCAGGTTGCCCGCAAAGCCCAGTTCGCCATGGAAGAACCGGGTTAGCTGACGCAGCCGCTCGGCGGGAACCGTCTCTGCGGGCAGGCGCTCGCGCAGGCGGCGACCGAGTTCATCGACCCGCGCCAGCACCGCCTGGATGTCCAGATGCGGCTCCTCATCCTGGGCGAGGCTGGCCGCCGCTTCGAGCAGGTTCAACCCCTCGTCCTCCGCCACCAACGTGGCAAAGTGCTCCAGTGGCGTCGGCAGGGCGAACTTCATCAGCGTGGCCGCCCCATGGCCCGCGGGCGCATGCCCACGAGCGCCAATGCGCCGAAGTACACGGCGGCACTGGCCGCCAGGCTGGCCGCCATGATGAGGGCCCGCTGAACCTCATGCTGCCCCAGCGCGATCCAATCCAGACGGCTGGCGAGCTGCCACTGCAACAAGCCCATGGCCAGGCAGCCCACGCCCACGCGCAGCGAAAAACTGAACCATCCCGCCTCGGGCCGGTAACTGCCGAGCTTCTTCAACCCGAACAGCAGCCAGGTCGCATTGACCAACGCGCCCAGCCCGATGGACAGCGCCAGACCCGCCACGCCCACCCAGGGCACGAACACGAGGTTGAAGGCCTGGGTCAGGATGAGCACGGCGACTGCGATCTTGGCGGGTGTGCCGGTGTCCTGCCGGGCATAGAACCCGGGGGCCAGCACCTTCACCGCAATGAGGCCCAGCAGCCCGACGCCCCAACCCATCACCGATTGCGCCGTGTGCATCACGTCCAGCGCGGTGAAAGCCTTGCGGTGGTAGAGCACGGCCGTCAGTGGTTCGGCAAACACCAGCAGCGCCACGGCGCACGGCAGGGCCAGCAGCACCACCATGCGCAGCCCCCAGTCCAGCAGACGGCTGTAGCGCTCGGTATCGCCTGCGGCCTGGGCCGAGGACAACTGCGGCGTCAGCACCGCACTCAGGGCCACGCCCAGGAGACCGATCGGGAACTCCATCAGCCGGTCGGCGTAGTTGAGCCAGGAGGTGGCGCCCTCCCCCAGATGGCTGGAGATCTGCGTGTTGATCATCAGCGACAACTGCGACACGCCCACGCCCAACAGGGCCGGCCCCATGTTCACGAGCATGCGCTTGACGCCCGGATGCTGGCTCGACGACCGGAAGCCGCGCCAAGTCCAACGCATGCGGGGCCGCATGCCGATGCGGGACAGCGCCGGCCATTGCACCGCCAACTGCAGCACGCCGCCCAGCATCACGCCGACGGCAATGCCGTAGATGCCGGGCAGGCCGGCACGCTCCAGCGGCCCGATCAGCGCCCAACCACACAGGATCATGCTCAGGTTGAGCAGCACCGGCGACGCCGCCGGCACGACGAAGCGGCGCCAGGTGTTCAGGATGCCGGCGGACAGTGCCACGAGCGACATGCAGCCGATATACGGAAACATGAATCGCGTCATCACCACTGACGCATCAAAAGACTTCGGCGCCAGGCCTGAACCCAGCAGCCAGACCAGCACGGGCGCCGCCAGGATGCCCGTCACCGAGGTGGCGACGAGTGCCCACAAGAGCACGGTGGCGACGGCGTCCACCAGACCATGCGTGGCTTCATCGCCATCGGTGGTGCGACTCGCCGCCAGCAGCGGCACGAAGGCCTGGCTGAAAGCGCCCTCGGCAAACAGGCGGCGCAACAGGTTGGGAATGCGAAAGGCGACCAGAAAGGCGTCGGTCATGCCATTGGCGCCGAACAGGCCCGCCGTCATCTGTTCGCGGATGAGTCCGGTGATGCGCGAGGCCAGGGTCAGCAGGGAGATGGTCGACGCAGCGCGCAACAGATTCATGGCGCGGGATTATCTGTGTCGATACTGGCGGCCCGAGCGAAACTGCAAGACACGGCTTGGCTGATACTCAATTCACATGCTATACTCGCTGTCTTCGCACCAACTGGGTATAGATACAGCATGGCAACCAGCTCCAAAGCCAAGAAGAAGACGGTTCGCCTGGCGTCGGGTCGCAAGCGCGCCCGCCAGGACGTCAAGCTCAACGCCGCGAATACCGCGCTGCGTTCCAAATTCCGCACGGTCATCAAGAACGTGCAAAAGGCCGTGACGGCCGGCGACAAGTCCAAGGCCGCCGAACTGTTCAAGACCGCCCAGGCCGTCATCGACTCTGTCGCCGACAAGGGCATCTTCCACAAGAACAAGGCTGCTCGCCACAAGAGCCGCCTGTCCGCCAAGATCAAGGCGCTCGCCGCCTGATAACCAATCCAGCTCTGGTGCAAGCAACGAGGCCCGCGAAAGCGGGCCTTTTTGTTTGTGCACGGCGCCTTGCGCGACAGGCGTCAGTGCCACTCGCCAGGCTCGACCCCCTGGATGCTGCGATCCCGCAGCCATTCGGCCACGGCACGCGCCACCCACTGCGGGTCGTCCAGCGGCAGGTCGTGCCCCGCCTTGGTGTGCAGCCGCAGCGGCGCCCCCCAGGCACGGCTGATGGACTGCGAGCATCGCCAATCCACCAGCCCGTCCGCTTTGCTGCACAACAGCAGCATCGGTGCAGCAGGCCGCGTGCGGCTCGCACGGAAGCGCACGCTCGCCAGCAACTGCCGCGCCGTATTGCGCACGCCCAGCGGGTATTGGCGCTGCAACTCCACCCAGCGATCAATGACCGCCTGCGGCGGCGTCAGGCGGGTGGTGAGCCGCAAAACACGCTCCTCGCGCATGCGTGCGCTGAAGCGGCTCAATGACAGCAGGAGCAGCCCCAAGTAGTTGAGCGGCTTCGAACGCCGAAACAACTCGCTGAAGGGCCGCAGGCTGGGGTTGATGAGCACACCCGCCTCGACCTCGGTCGGGTATCGATTGGCCCAATCGGTGAGTACGGCCGCGCCCAGCGACATGCCGACCAGCGACACAGGCGCACCAATACCCAAGCGCTGCAACTCGGCTCGGCAGGCGTCGACGATGGCGGAGACTTGCGTCGGGCTGGCCTGCCGCCTCAGCACGCCGGTGCCGGGCAGGTCGAGCAACACGATGCGCGTTGCGGGATGCAAGGCGCGCAACTCACGCAGCAGGTGCTGCGGGAACACGCCCCAGTGGCCGCTGGCGCGGGACAGCCCACGCAGCAGGACCCAGGCAGGCCCTGCCGTCGACGCCGCCAGGGTGGCGCCCTGCGGCGGAGAACTTGTCGCTGATCGGGCTTCTGGAGCAGGCATCGCGCTGGAGCATACCGGCGCCAGCAGCGCCTCAAACTCAGGAGTCTCTCTAGGCGGCGCCACCGCGCCACGCATCACTTGGGCGACTTGCCGCCGGGCTCGTCGGGCAGCAAGCAGGCATCCGCCACCTGCAGGTTGTTGTCCCGCGCGAAGTTCATGACGAAGTCCCAGGCCATGGGCTCCAGGCGGCGGAGTTCTTCATTCACGATGACGCACTTCACGCCATTGATGACCGTGGGCACGCACAGCGGCGAGTAGCCGATATACGCACCGATCCCGCCACGCGCACCGCCGGGCCGGAAGCACGACATCGCACCCGCCAGACGCTCGGCCCAGTCGCTCGGGCGGAAGGTTTTGCCATCCAGGGTCACACCTTGGATGAAGACTTCGCGCGGCGGGGGGGCAACGGTCATGGACAGGGGGCTTCGCGGGTACAGCGGAGCTCCGCTGCCAAAACCGCTATTGTGCCTTGAGCGCGATCCATCTGCTGCGGCGCAGCATTGCGCAGGTCATCGACCCTAGAATCAAAAGCCCACTTTTTCTCACTCTTCATCCGGAGTCCCGATGAACGTCCCTTCCGCGTCCGAGCCCCATGTCATGCCGACCTACGGCCGCCTGCCCGTTGCGCTTTCGCACGGCCAGGGCTGCTGGGTCTGGGACACGGAAGGCCGACGACTGCTCGACGCGCTAGGCGGGATCGCGGTCAACACGCTCGGGCACAACCACCCTCGCCTCGTGCCCGCGCTGCAGGACCAGCTCACCAAGCTGATCCACACGAGCAACTACTACCGCATCCCGCTGCAGGAGCAGCTGGCCGCCAAGCTCTGCGAACTGTCCGGGCTGGCCAACGTCTTCTTCTGCAACAGCGGCCTGGAAGCCAACGAAGCGGCCCTCAAGATCGCACGCAAGTTCGGCCATGACCGCGGCAACACGTCGCCCGAAGTGATCGTCTTCGAAGGTGCTTTCCACGGCCGCTCCCTGGCCACGCTGTCGGCCACGGCCAACCCCAAGATCCAGGCCGGCTTCGCGCCCCTGGTGCCAGGCTTCGTGCGCTGCCCGCTGAACGACATCCCGGCCGTCGAGGCCGCCCTCGCCGCCCATCCCAACGTCACGGCCATCTTCCTGGAGACCATCCAGGGCGAAGGTGGCATCAACCCGGCGCGTGTCGAGTTCCTGCAGGCCCTGCGCCGGCTGTGTGACGAGCGCGACCTGCTGCTGATGTTGGACGAGGTGCAGTGCGGCATCGGCCGCACCGGCAAGTGGTTCGCCCACCAATGGGCCGGCATCCGCCCGGACGTGATGCCCCTGGCCAAGGGCCTGGGCTCGGGCGTGCCCATCGGTGCGGTCGTGTGCGGCCCGCGCGCTGCGGGTGTGCTGACGGCAGGCAACCACGGCACCACCTTCGGCGGCAACCCGCTGGCCATGCGGGCCGGTGTCGAAACGCTGAAGATCATGGAAGAAGACGGCCTGCTGGCCAATGCCGAAGCCGTGGGTGCCACGCTGCGTGGCGCGCTGGCCGAGGGCCTGGCGGGCGTGGCCGGCGTGGTGGAGATCCGCGGGCAAGGCCTGATGCTCGGCATCGAGCTCGACCGCCCCGCCGGCCCGCTGCTGGGCCAGGCCCTGGAAGCCGGCCTGCTGATCAGCGTGACCGCCGACCGTGTGGTGCGCCTGCTGCCGCCGCTCATCCTGACGCATGACGAAGCGCGGCAGATTGCCACGCTGCTGGTGCCTCTGATCAAGGCCTTGCTGGCCCAGCCCAAGCCATGAAGCCCGGGGACTCGCTGATGCGCCACTACCTCCAGTTCAAGGACCTGCGGGCCGAGGAATACGCCCATTTGTTCGACCGCGCCGCCATCATCAAGCGGCGCTTCAAGAACTACGAGAAGTACCAGCCGCTGCAGGACCGCACGCTGGCCATGATCTTCGAGAAGGCCAGCACGCGCACCCGCGTGAGCTTCGAGGCTGGCATGTATCAGATGGGCGGCTCGGTCGTTCACCTGACCACCGGCGACAGCCAGCTCGGCCGCGCCGAACCCATCGAAGACTCCGCCCGTGTGATCAGCCGCATGGTGGACATCGTGATGATCCGCACCTTTGAGCAAAGCAAGATCGAGCGCTTTGCCGCGCACTCGCGCGTGCCCGTCATCAACGGGCTGACCAACGAATACCACCCCTGCCAGATCCTGGCCGACCTGTTCACCTTCATCGAGAACCGCGGCATGGACCGGCGCGGTGCGATCGACATGGACTGCCTCAAGGGCCGCGTCGTGGCCTGGGTGGGTGACGGCAACAACATGGCCAACACCTGGCTGCAGGCGGCCGAGATCCTCGGCTTCAAGGTGCATGTGAGCACGCCCAGCGGCTATGGCGTCGACCCGGCCATCGCGGGCGTCAAGGACGCCAGCTGCTACCGCGTCTTCAAAGACCCGCGCGAAGCCTGCGAAGGTGCCGACCTCGTCACCACGGACGTCTGGACGAGCATGGGCTTCGAGGCCGAGAACGAGGCCCGCAAAGCCGCCTTTGCCGACTGGTGCGTGGACGCCGCCATGATGGCCCGCGCCAAGCCGGACGCCCTCTTCATGCACTGCCTGCCCGCCCACCGTGGTGAAGAGGTGAGCGCCGACGTGATCGACGGCCCGCAATCGGTCGTCTGGGACGAAGCCGAGAACCGCATGCACGTGCAAAAGGCGTTGATGGAATACCTGCTGCTGGGCCGCATCGGCTGACCCCGCACGCCGCGCCGACGCCAAGCAAAAAGCCGGCTGCCTGCAGCCGGCTCTTTTTTATCTGCGCTCGCGGCCGCTCAGTCCACGCGACGGCGGCGAGCCAGCAGCAGCGCCGCGCCGCCAACCATCAGCGCCAGACTGCTCGGCTCCGGCACGGCGCTGATGTTGTCCAGTGCGACGCCGGCGGCTGTGCCAGTCAGGTCAAAGGACAGCGCGGTGCCGCTGAAGCTGAGGCTGGTGGAGGTCCAGGTCGTGTAGTCCGTGCCATTGGCCGCCAGCGTGACCGACCCCAACAGGCTGCCCGTGCCGTTCAGGCCGGAGTAGGCCTTGATCTCGACCGACGCGCCGGTGGGGTTGGAGAAGTAGAAGTTCAGCAGGCCGTCCACGCCGCCGGCCACGTTCATGTAGGCCGCCGTGTTGGTCACGCCATCCAGCTGCGCGTAGGCCACGCCGAGCGGCGACGGGGCGCCCGCGTAGTAGTCGCCGCCCGCGAGGCCACCCAGGCCGTCGCCATTGGACAGACCCACCACATTGACGAAGCTGACGCCCTGGGCGGCGTAGAAGTTGTCGACCGTCTGGCCGTAGTCCCAGGTCTTCTCGAAGTCCACCAGGAAAGGGGACGCTGCAAAAGCCGGCGAGGCCAGGCCGAGTGCCAGTGCGAGGGTGGCGAGCTTCATCGAATGAACTCCAGAGCTTGAGGGTGGGGGCGGCAGGGCCGCTGCGTCTAAGTCGGCGCGAGTGTGGTGGGGGAAGACGACAGCCGCGTGACGCTGATCGCTAGCCAGCCGCGCCGGCTGACCCATGTCACCGGCCCGTCATCGGAGGCTGCGAACGTCAGGCGCCTTCTTCACGCACCACCGCCCGGGCCGCCCATGACCTCCCGCCGCCATCTGCTCCTTGCCGCCTGCAGCCTGCCGCTGGGTCTCTCCCGCCCCGTACAGGCCTGCGATTTCTTCAGCAGCCGTCTGCGCATCTGGCACCCCTGGACACGCGCGACGCGAGTCGATGCCGACAGCGCCAAGGTCTGCATGCGCTTTGATGAAGTGCGCGAGACCGACCGGCTGATCGGTGTCGAGACCCCCGTGGCTGGGGGGTGTCGACTGGCGGGGCCCGGCATCCCGCCGGACCGCGCCGGCCTGTCGCTGCTCATCAAACAGGGCGAGGAGATCACCCTCACCGAAGACGGCCTGCACATCGAACTGCTCGATCTCCAGCACCCGCTGCAAGTGGGGCGCTCCTTTGCGCTGCGCCTCATCTTCGAGTCGGCCGGTGCCGTCGAGACCGCGCTCAACGTCGACTACGCCGGCCCGCGATGAGCCTTCGGCAAGCGGCGCATGCGCCGTGATTCCGCGTCACGGCAAGGTCATGACCCGTCCCTAGCATCCGCCGCGTTCAAGCCCCCCTCACCTCTGGAGCTGCCTTCATGAAGACCGTGTTCACCAAGAGCCAGATCGCGCTGGCCGCCCTCGCTGCGATCAGCAGCGTGGCCGTCATCGCCCCGACCATCGCGACGGCCGGCAACAAGACGCCCGGCAAGTACGTCTCTGGCGACTTCCACAACCACACCACCTGCTCGGACGGTTCGATCTCCATGCAGAAGCTGGTCAAGAAGTCCACCGACAAGGCCGACACGCCCTGGGGGCTGGACTGGTTCGTGCAGGCTGGCCACGGCGGCACCGGCAACCGCAACTGCACGCTGGTGGAAGACGCTTCGCTGTCCACGCCGGCCTACCCCTTCGTCAGCGGCCAGGGCCCGACGACGACCTGGACCAACAGCATCGGTGCGGCCAACCTCAAGGGCAATGGCGGCGGCGTGGGTGGCAACGGCAACATGTGGCGCTGGCAATCCATCCAGGAGTACCAGTACCCGGTGATGGAGTACCTGAACGCACAGAAGAACCTGCCGCTGTTCATCGGCCTGGAGTCGGTGGTGGCCGGCCATGAGCACACCTCCATGTCCGTCATCACGGGCCAGATCCCGCAAGCCCTGGACAACGCCACGCTGCCCACCAGCGCCGGCTACGTGGCCCTGGGCAATGCCAACGCGCTGGCGCAGTGGTCCTACTGCTTCGATCGTGGCGACACCGACACCAGCCGCGGCAACACCACCGGCACGAGCACCGGCAACAACTGGAACTGCGCCGTGCCGGGCAGCGCCAACAGCGCCGACGTGAGCTGGAACAGCACCGCCCAGAAGCTGATGCCCAGCGGCAGCGGCGTGGGCTCGGGCGTGGGCACCAAGGGCCACCTGAAGACGCTGGAAGCGCTCAAGTGGATGAAGCAGTACCACCCCAATGGCAGCTACTACATCCCCGCCCACCTGGAGCGTGCCGGCCCCTTCAATCCCGACGGCAACAACGGCTTCAACGTCGAGCACCTGCGCAACTTCAACAACACCGCGCCGGACATCGCGTTCGGCTTCGAGACCCAGCCGGGCCACGGCGCCTCCGCCGAGCGCGGCGAGTACCGCCAACTGCGCAACGGCTTCACCGGCTCGGCCACCAATGTGGACTCGGTGGGCGGTACGACCTACGGCGGCACGGGCGTCTACGGCGCGCTCGTCGGCGGCGTGTGGGACGCGCTGCTGGGTGAAGGCCGCAACTGGTGGTTCTTCGCGAGCTCCGACTGGCACAACCGCGGCAGCTTCGGCCCCGATGACCGCCGCTCCACGCAAGACTTCTACCCGGGTGAATACCAGCGCACCCATGTGCTCGTTCGCAACGGCGGCGACAAGCTGCGCCCGCAGACCATCGTTGACGGCCTGCGCAGCGGCAACGCCTGGGCGGCCAGCGGCCAACTGATCGACCGCTTCGCCATGGTGGCCTGCGCCTCCTATGCCGGCCCGGCTGGGCGCAGCAATGCCGCCGTCGAAGCCCTGGCCGTGGCCGCCGCCTCGAACGCCACCGACGTGGATGCCACCGGCTGCGCCACCATGGGCCAGAAGCTCGTCGTGCGCCCGGGCGCCGAGATCGTGGTCAGCATCGCGCTGCGCGACCCGGCTGGCACCAACTACGCGCCCTACAGCTTCCCCAATCCCTCGCTGCTGCAGGTCGGCATCAACCGCCCGATCAACCAGCCCGTGCTGGACCACGTCGACCTGATCCGCGGCATGGTGTCGGGCTACCGCCAGCCCGGCGCACCTGACTACGCCGGTGAATGGCCGCGCAACACCGACTGGCTGAAGGCCGACGGCACGACTGCCGGCCTCTCGGCCGTGCCGGCTGCCGCCAAGAACACCACGGCCAGCGTCATCCGCACCTTCAGCGCCAATGGCAGCGCGCCGTGGGTGCAGGTGCAGTCGGGTGTGGACGGCACCGGGTTCCTGAAGATGACCTACCGCATCCCGGCCGTGCAGGCGTCGCAGTACGTCCGCGTGCGGGGCAGCAACCTGCCCGCCGCCGTGCCCTACGAGACCGATGCCAGCGGTAACCCGCTGTCCGATCTCTACACCAACGCCACCGTCACGGCCAACCTGCGCATTCCCTGCACGACCGTGGGCACCAACGTGCCGGCCACCGGCGTGACCTGGTCGCAGAGCAACGGGCCGATCGACGGCTGCCCCAGCCACCTGCCGGTGGTGAACGGCCAGAAGATGGTGGCCTACGACGTGGCGGCCTGGTCTGACCTCTGGTTCTACAGCAACCCGATCTACGTCGAGGTCAGCGGCTCCACGCTGGTCGCCGGCGTCAAGTAAGGCCAGCTTCGCGCGGCGCCACGCGCTGCGCGGGAGCCTCACCCGACGGGGTGCCGTGGCGACACGGCACCCCGTCGTCCTTGCTTGTCGTCGTTCTGTCTTGCAGCCTCACTAGCATCCGGCGCTTGCGCTTCGCCCTGCCGCCATGTCCACCCCGCTGCCCATCCGCCACGACCTCACCACGCCGACCTCCCGCCGCCTGCCTGGCTGGGCCCGCGAGCCGCTGTTGCATTTCCTGCTGATCGGTGCGGTGCTCTTTGGTGCAGACCACCTCATCAACGGCCGCCAAGGCGACAACCGCCTGATCGTCGTGGGCAACGATGTCACGCAGGAAGCCATCGCCACCTTCCAGGCCGCCCGCGGCCGGGCGCCTGATGCCAACGAGCTCAAGGCCCTGCAGCAGGTCTGGCTGGACAACGAGGTGCTCTACCGCGAGGGCCTGGCCCTGCAACTCGACAAAGGCGACAGCGCCATCCGCGAGCGGCTGATCTTCAAGGCGCTCAGCATGGTTGACAGCGGCGTGAAGCTGCCCCCCATCGACGACGCCGGCCTGCAGGCCTGGTTCGAGAAGAACCGCGTGAAGTACGACAGCCCTGCCCGCTACGACTTCCAGGAAGCCGTGCTCGACGGCGTGGCCGATGAAGCCGCCGTGCGCAGCTTCGTCAGCGCCCTGAACGGCGGCCTGCCGGGCGATGCCAAGGCCGGCCTGCGCGTGTTCAAGGGCCGCCCTCACCTCAATCTGGTGCAAAGCTATGGCGAAGATTTCGCCAAGGCCCTGGAGGCTGCCCCGCCGGGCCAGTGGCTGGCCCTGAAGAGCAAGGACGGCTGGCGCGCCGTGCGCATGGAGGCTGTCACGCCCGCCCAGCCGGCGCAGTTCGCCGCCGTGCGCAATGCGGTACAGCAGGACTGGACCGACGCGACGATGGCCGAACAACGCAGCGCCGCCGTGGCCGCCCTGGCGCGCAAGTACACCATCCAGGTCGAGGAAGCCAAGCCATGAGCCGCTGGATGCGCGGCTTGCGGCGGTGCTGGCTCGCCCTGCTGCTGGGCATGCTCACCGTGCCTGCCCTGGCGCATGAGATGAGCATGGCCGAGATGCAGCTGCGGGAAGTCGCCCCGGGCGATTTCCTGTGGCAGTGGGGCCCCAGCGAGAAGTACCCGCCGGGCCAGGTGCTGCGGCTGCAATGGCCCGAGGGCTGCACGGCCGATGCCACCCACGTGCGCTGCGGCGAACACGGCCTTGCCGGGCGTGTCAGCGTTGAGGGTGTCGGCGAGTTCTTCTCAGCCGTGCTCGTGAAGGTCAACTGGCGCGATGGCCAGACGCGCGTCTACACCCTCACCAAGGCGCAGCCGTCCGTGCAGCTCTACGGTGCCGCCAGCGACCCGCGCGGCATGGGCGAGATTGCTGCGGCCTACACCCTGCTGGGCGTCGAGCACATCCTGGGCGGCATCGACCACCTGCTGTTCGTCATCGGCCTGCTCTTCCTGGTGGGCTTCCAGCGCCGGCTGATCTGGACCATCACCGCCTTCACCGCCGCCCACAGCCTCACGCTGGCCAGCAGCGCGCTCGGCTGGCTCACGCTGCGCTCAGCGCCGGTGGAGGCCACCATCGCGCTGTCCATCGTGCTGGTCGCCGGCGAGGCGCTGCATCGCCGCCAGACGCTCGCGCGACGCTGGCCGGCGGTCGTGGCCTTCCTGTTCGGCCTGGTGCATGGCCTGGGCTTTGCGGGTGCGCTGCAGGAGATCGGGCTGCCCGAGAACCATCTGCTTGTCGCGCTGCTGACCTTCAACGTGGGCGTGGAGGTCGGCCAGCTCTGCACCGTCGGGCTCTGCTGGGCGCTGTGGCGGCTGACGAGCCGCTGGCCAGCGGTGCAGCAGCTGCGCACCGCACTGCTGTACGGGATTGGCGGCATCGCTGCGTACTGGTCGTGGCTGCGCATCGCGGCCGTGCTGGCTTGAGGAGGCGGTGGTGAAGGACGAAGTCTTCGGCCTCTTTCCCGTGCCGGTCATGCGCTGCCCGGGCGTGCTGCCGCCGCCGCTGGTGCAGGCCCTGGCCGAGCACTTCAGCCGCCAGGCGCAGCAGCCCAACAACAGCTCTGAGGGCCTGTCCCACACCCGCATGCTGACGCCCGCGGACAGCCCGCTGCTGGTAGATGCCGCGGCGCTGATCACGCCCAAGATCGCCGAGTTCGGCCAGCTGCTCTTTGGTGAAGCGCTGGGCTGGGCCATCAAGGAGATGTGGGTCAACGTGCTGGACACCGGCGGCCGCCAGGCCATGCACAACCACGCCAACAGCTTCGCGTCGGGCGTGGTCTACCTGACCGAGTCCGACGACTCGGCCCGCACCGTGTTCATGAAGTCGCCCGGCGGGCACGATTTCTCCCTCAAGAACGACCACGCCGGTGTCGTGACCGGCCCCTACAACGCCGAGAAGTGGATCAGCCCGTCGCCCAGCCCTGGCGACCTGGTGCTCTTCCCGAGCTATTTGATGCATGCCGTACCGCCCAATGCGGGTGGCCGTCGCATCACCATGGCCTTGAACGCCATCCCCACCCGACTGGAGAGCTGGGGTTACGCCCTGAGCTTCAACGGCTGAAGTGAAGCAGCCTCTGGCCCTGCTGCTGATGGCGGCCTCCGGGTTTGCCGGGCTGGGCTATCAGATCGTCTGGACACAGCAGTTCGGCCTCGCCCTCGGGCACGAAACGGCCGCGGTGCTGGCGGTGGTGGCGGCCTTCTTCGGCGGCCTCTCGCTGGGTGCGCTGGCTCTGGGGCGGCGCATCGAGGCCAGTGGCCGGCCGCTGGCCTGGTATGCGGGCTGCGAGGCAGTCATCGGTCTGTGGGGCGGCGTGCTGATGCTGAGCCTTCCGGCTGCCAGCCAGGCCGTGCTGGCGCTGATCGGGCCCGAGGCCTCCCCGGCCTGGCACTGGACCGTGGCCTTCGGCGCGAGCCTGTTGCTCCTGCTGCCGGCCACCGCTGCCATGGGCGCCACCCTGCCCGCCATGGCACGGCTGAGCACGGCCGGCCTGTCACCCCTGTATGCCGCCAACACCGCCGGGGCGGTCGCCGGCGTGCTGGTGACGGCACTGCTGCTGGTGCCCGCCTGGGGGCTGTCGCGCAGCACGGCGCTTTGCGTGGGGCTCAACCTGCTCTGCGCGCTCGGTGCGCCCGCTTTGCTGGCGGCGCGCCCTGCCGACACGGCGGCCACGCCGTCCTCAGGCCGTCCCCTCGTTCTGCTGGCTGTCACCGGCCTGCTGGGCATCGCCTACGAGGTGCTGTGCGTCCGCGTGCTCAGCCAGGTCCTGGAAGACACCGTCTACACCTTCGCCCTGCTGTTGGCCGTCTACCTCGCGGGCACCGCCGCGGGCGCCGCGGCCCATGCGCGCTCGCCTCGACTGCACCAGACACCCGCGCTGCTGCAGGCGCTTGCCACCAGCGTGCTGCTGGGCATGGGCGTGCTGTGGGGCGCCGACCTCCTGAAGCACAGCCTGCAACCGCTGCTGCCCGCCACGCTCGGCGGCGCGCTGGCCCTGGAGAGCCTGCTGGCACTGGCGGTGTTTGGTCTGCCGACCGCCTTGATGGGCGCCCTCTTCTGCCAGCTCAGTGCCGAAGCCCAGGCCGCGCGCCAGCCTTTCAGTCGTGCACTCGGCGTCAACACCCTCGGTGCCATGGCTGCCGCGCCGCTCTTTGGTGTGGCGTTGGCCGCCAGCCTCGGGCCCAAGGGCGCGCTGCTGATGGTCGCTGCCGGCTATCTGCTGCTGCAGCCATGCTGGCGGGACTGGCGCTGGCGGCTGCCCACCGTCGCCACCTTGGCCATTGCCGCATGGGCGCCGCCCATGGCCTTCGTCGAGGTCCCCGACGGTGGCCGGCTGCTGAGCTATCGCGATGGCGCCATGGCCGCCGTCAGCGTGGTGCAGGACGCCGACGGCGTCGCCCGGCTGCGCATCAACAACCGGCAGCAAGAAGGCAGCAGCGCCACCCAGCATGTCGACGGTCGCCAGGCCCTGCTGCCGCTGATGCTGCATGGCGAGCCACGGCGGGCCTTGTTCCTCGGCGTCGGCGCCGGCATCACCTCGGGCGTGGCGGCCCGCTGGCCCGGCGTGCAGGCCGACGCGGTGGAGCTGCTGCCTGAAGTCATCGAAGCCACCGCGCTCTTCCGGCCGGCCCTCGGCGCCGGCCCGGGCCCGCACGTCATCAACGCCGACGCCCGCCGCTTTGTGCGTACCGCGCCCACCCGCTACGACGTGATCGTGGCCGACAACTTTCACCCGGCCCGCAGCGGGTCGGCCGCGCTCTACACCGTCGAGCACTTCCGCGCCGTGCGGCAGCGGCTGAACCCGCAGGGCGTCTTCTGCCAGTGGCTGCCCCTGCACCAGCTGGATCTCGACACCCTGCGCGGCATCACGGCGAGCTTCCTCGCGGCCTACCCCGACGGCGTGGCCATCCTCGCGAGCCACAGCCTCGACACCCCCACCCTCGGCCTGGTCGGCCGCACTGGCCCGACGCAGTTCGCCATGCCCCCGCGGAGCGCGCTGGGCGCCCGCTTCGGCCTGGGCGAGCCCATGGCCGTGCTCGGCAGCCTGGTGGGCGACAACACGTCGCTGAGGCGCTTCGCTGCGGCCACGGCGCCCAACACCGACGACCGCCCTTGGGTCGCCTACCGCGCCCCACGGATCACGTATGTCCCTAACACGTCCCCCCGCGACCGGCTGATGGCGCTGCTCGGGCAGCTCAACCTGGACGACGGGCACTGGCTCGCGCCCGCCCATGCCGCCGATGCCGCCCTGGTCTCCCGCGTGCAGGCCTATGCCCGGGCGCGCCAGCACTACCTTGACCTGGGCCGCCGCACGGTGCCGAGCGCCGACCCGGCCGTGATGCTCGCACGCGTCGGCCCCGGGCTGCTCGCCGTGCTGCAGCAAAGCCCGGACTTCGAGCCGGCTGCCGAGCCGCTGCGGCGACTCGCGCAAGCCCTGGCCCCGGTCGACCCGGCAGCGGCCGAGCAGCTGCGGGCTGAGCTCGCGACCGTCCGTCCCCCGAAGGACGCCCGCTGATCGACTGTTGGGCCGGCGTCAGGCCTTCATGGCAAGCTGCGGGGATGCGCTGGGCTTTCATCACCGACATTCACGCCAACCGGCAGGCCTTCGAGGCCGTCCTCGCCGATGCCCGCACTCAGGGCGCCACCCACTTCGCGCTGCTGGGCGATTTCGTCGGCTACGGTGCTGACCCGGCCTGGGTGCTCGACCAGGTCATGGCGCTGGCCACCGAAGGCGCCATCGCCATCCAGGGCAACCATGACGAGGCGGTGGCCCATGGCAGCACGCCCGGCATGCACCCCGACGCGCGCGCCGTCATCGACTGGACACGCGCGCAGCTCGATGAAGACCACCTTCGTTTCCTGAGCCGGCTGCCGCTGCAGTCACTGGGCGAGCCGGGGCATTGCCTCTTCGTGCACGCCAACGCCTTCGACCCCAAGGGCTGGGAATACGTGCAGGGCCGCGCCGAAGCCGTCAAGAGCCTGCACGCGCATCCCGCACGCATCCAGGTGTGCGGGCATATGCACGACCCGATGCTGTTCCACCTGTCCGGCACCGGCAAGGCCGGCGATTTCCGGCCGGTGGCGGGCGTGCCGATGCCGCTGCCGACGCACCGGCAATGGCTGGTCATCCCCGGCTCCTGCGGCCAGCCGCGGGATGGCAATCCGGCGGCCTGCTATGCGCTGCTGGACCCGTCGCGCTCCGAGCTGGACGATGCCCGCATCACCTTCCAGCGCGTGGCCTACGACGTGGACGCCGCCTGCGCCGCCCTGCGGGCCAGCACGCTGCCCGGCGCCATCGCCGAGCGGCTGGCGCGCCGCCTGACCCTGGGCGAATGATGGGCGGCACGGCGCTGCCCACGCCGCCCGCGCCGCTGGAAGCGGGCCAGGTGCTGGACGGCTTCCGTTTGCAGGAGCGCCTGCACCAGGGCGGCATGGCCAACCTCTGGCGCGTCACACGCGTGGAGGGCGAGGACCCTGGCTTTGAGCTCCTGATGAAGGTGCCACGCATCAAGGGTGGCGAAGACCCGGCCACCATCGTCGGCTTCGAGGTGGAGCAGATGCTGATGCCGCAGCTCAGCGGCCCGCACGTCCCCCGCTTCGTGGCCCGCGGCGACTGGACGCGCCAGGCCTTCGTGGTCATGGAGCGCATCCCTGGCGACACGCTGCGCCCGCGGCTGGACGACGCGCCGCTCCCGCCCGAAGAGGTGGCCGACATCGGCGCCCGGGTGGCCACGGCCCTGGCCGCCCTGCACCGCCAGCATGTGGTGCACCTGGACATCAAGCCCAGCAACATCATGTTCCGGCCCGACGGCACCGCCGTGCTGGTCGACTTCGGCCTGAGCCGCCACGAGCACCTGCCGGACCTGCTTGAAGAAGAGTTCACGCTGCCGATGGGCACCGGCCCGTACATGAGCCCGGAGCAGGTGCAGTTCGTGCGCAACGACCCACGCAGCGACCTGTTCGCCCTGGGCGTGATGCTCTACCACCTCGCCACGGGCGAGCGCCCGTTTGGCCAGCCCAACTCGGTGCGCGGCCTGCGCCGCCGGCTGTTCGTCGAGCCCGTGCCGCCGCGCGCCATCCGGCCCGAACTGCCGGCCTGGCTGCAGGAAATCATCCTGCACTGCCTGGAGGTCAACCCGGAACGCCGCTACCAGAGCGCCGCGCAACTGGCGCTGGACCTGCGCGAGCCGGCCGGCGTGGCGCTGACGGCCCGCGCGGAGAAGCTGCGCGTGAGCAGCAGCATGCTCCGCCTCAAGCGCTGGTTCTTCGCTCTCGGGGCCGAGCCACCGCCGCCCGCGCCGGCCGGCCAGCAGCTGGCGCGCAGCCCCATCGTCATGGCGGCCGTCGATGTCGACAACGCCACGCCCGAGCTGCTGAGCCAGCTCTGCGAGACGGTGCGCCGCATCGTGCAGACCGAGGCCGGCGCGCGGCTGGCCTGCGTGAGCATCATGCGCGTGAACCGCATCGGCATCGACGAGCTGACCGACAAGCACGGCCAGAGCCTGCACGTGAAGCAGCTCATCGCGTTGAAGCACTGGGCGCGTCCGATCAGCAAGGCCCTGAACCTGGAGGACGGCCGGCTGACCTTCCACGTGCTCGAGGCGCCGGACCCAGCCGGCGCCATCATCGACTTCGCCCACCGCAATGGCGTGGACCACATCGTCATGGGCGCCCGCGGCTCGTCAGCGCTGAGGCGCTACCTGGGCAGCGTGTCGGGCCAGGTGGTGGCCGAGTCGGACTGCACGGTCACCGTCGTGCGCGAACCCGTCGGCGGCTGATCACGAGCATCGCCAGCAGCCCCGCCCCGAGCAGCGCCACGGGCTGGGGCTCGGGCACCGGCAACGCCTCGCCCAGCAGGCGGAACTGCAGGTCGGGGCCGAATGTCGCGCTGCCGTCCGACAGGGCACTGGCCGTGAAGATCGTGGCGTCGAGCGCCGCGTTGTAGGTGCTGAAGTTGTCGGTGACATTGAACGCGGGGTTGATGCCCAGCAGCTGCAGCTGCGAGGCGTTGGCACCCGTCCAGTCGCCCTGGGCGAACACCACCAGCACGAACAGGTTGCCGGCGTCCAGCAGGCCATTGCCACCCCCGCGGAAGTCCAGCACCCGGTGGCCCGACGCGGTGCCCGTCTGCAGGAAGCTGCTACCCAGGTCAGCTGCCGGCGTGTCGTAGCCGAAGTCGTAGGCGCCGCGCGTGCCACCACTGAGCGCCAGGTCGCCCACGGCCGCGCCGCTGCTGCCCGGGTCGACGAGGTGGCTCAGGGTCAGGAAGGCATCGCTGGTGCCGCTATACGTTCCCGGCGTCCAGCTGAACCCGACCTGGCCGGTGCGCACCGAGGGCCTGTAGCCGGTGAACTGGTCGCCATCCTGGCCGCTGACGTCGACATGCACGTCGTAGCGGGCATTGGCGTTGGAAAAGCTCAGGTCCGCGAAGCTCACCCAGTAGACCGACACGCGGTAGTCAAAGGTCAGCTCCGCGCGGGCGCAGAGGCTGGCGCTGAGCAGCAACGCCGCCAGCAGGCGAAGCGCGCATTGGATCCTGGTCATGATCATCCCCCGAAGTGATGCAGTGACTGTGCGCCGGCGACCGGCGTTCCGGGGGTGACGAGCAGGTGACGAGTCGGGCATGCTGCGGGTCATGGATGCCGCACTCGTCGATGCCGAGCTGGGCCGGCTGGCCGCCAGTGCGCCCTTCCGTCGGGCGCACCGGCACCTTCGCTTCCTGCGGCATCTGCTCGCCCTCGCCCGGGCGGGCGACAGCGCCGGTCTGCGGGAGATGGCCTTGGGCGTGGCGGTGTTCCACCGCCGGGCCGACCAGTTCGACCCCCGCAGCGACTCCATCGTGCGCGTGGAGGCGCGACGGCTGCGCCAGAAGCTCGCCGACTATTACGCGGGCGAAGGCCGCGAGGCCGCGATCGAATTCGCCTTGCCCATCGGCAGCTACCAGATCGAAGTACGGCCTCGACTGCGTCCGGTGCCAGAGGCCGTCCACCTGGGCCGTGCCGCGCTCGCATTGGGCACGCTGCCCGCGAGCCAGCGGGCCGTGTCGCTGGCCGAGCAGGCCCTGGGCGAAGCGCCCGACCTCGGCCTCGCCTGGTTGCTCAAATCGGCCGCCCTGGTCTCTGCGGTCGGCCTGACGACCCTGCCAGCACCCGGCGCCATGCCCGCGGCCCGCGAGGCTGCCCGGCGCGCGCTGGCTGATCCGCGGCTGCCCGACGTCGAGCGGGCCGAAGCCCACAGCTTGCTGGCCCTGGTGGCCTTCAGTCATGACCGCACCTGGCCTCAAGCGCTGCAGGAAGTCCGCCGAGCCCAGCTGCTCGCCCCCTCCGCCCCCTTGCATGCCCGCGAAGGCTGGATGCTGATGTACGCCCGGCGCTTCGACGCCGCACGGCGCGCCTATGCCGCCGCCCGGGCGCGGGACCCGCTGTCGCTGACCTACCGCGTGCATGAGTCCCTGATCGCGCTGTACGAGCGCAACTACGCCCAGGCCGCCGCCGGCTTCGAGGACGTGCTCAGCGTGGCGCCCGGCCATGTGGTGGCGCAGTCGCTGTCGGCAGCCCTGCACCTGTACGAGGGCCGGCATGCGGCCGGCGAGCGGGCCTACCGCCAATTGCAGGCGTCCCTGCCGAGCCTGAGCATCGGGCTGTGCGGCCTCGCTCAGGCGCTCGCGCTGCAGGGCGACGCGGCAGCAGCAGAAGCGACCTTCGGCGAGCTGACGCAGCGCTTCGAGGCTGGCGCGGCACCGCCCTACCAGCTCGCGATGGTGCGTGCGCGGCTGCAGGATGCCCCTGGCGCGCTGCACTGGCTGGACCGCGCCGCGGCGCTGCACGATTTCAACCTGGTCTGTGCCGCGGTGGATCCGGCCTTCGATTCGCTGCGGCCCCTGCCGGCATTTGGCGAACGGCTGGTCCACTGGGGCCTCGCCGCCGACCGGGACGGCACCCCTATCATTCCCGCATGAGCTTTCCCGCCAACCCGCGGCTCGAGCGGCTGCACCCCTACCCGTTCGAACGCCTGCGCCAGCTGACCGCCGGCATCACGCCCAACCCCGCGTTCACCCCGATCTCGCTCGGCATCGGCGAGCCCCGGCATGCCGCGCCCGCCTTGATTGCCGACGCCATCCAGGCATCCATGAAAAGCCTGGCCGCCTACCCCGCCACCGCCGGCACACCGGCCTTGCGCGAGGCCATCGCAGCATGGATCTCGCGCCGCTATGCCCTGGCGGTGGACCCGGCCACGCAGATCCTGCCGGTGAACGGCTCGCGCGAAGCCCTGTTCGCCATCGCCCAGACGGTGGTCGACGCGTCCCGCGCCGGGGCCACGGTCGTCTGCCCCAACCCGTTCTACCAAATCTACGAGGGGGCCGCGCTGCTGGCCGGCGCCGAGGTGGCCTACGCCAATGCCGACCCGGCCCGCAATTTCGCGGTCGACTGGTCGCAGATCGACGACGCCACCTGGGCGCGCACCCAGCTGCTTTATGTGTGCTCCCCCGGCAACCCGAGCGGCGCCGTGATGCCGCTGGCCGAATGGCAGCGCCTGTTCGAGTTGAGTGACCGCCACGGCTTCGTGATCGCCTCGGACGAGTGCTATTCGGAGATCTACTTCCGGGATGAGGCCCCGCTCGGCGGCCTGAAAGCCGCCGCCCGGCTGGGCCGCGCGGACTTCCGCAACCTGATCGCCTTCACCTCGCTGTCCAAGCGCTCCAACGTGCCCGGCCTGCGCTCGGGCTTCGTGGCCGGAGACGCGGCGCTGCTCAAGAAGTTCCTGCTCTACCGCACCTACCACGGCAGCGCCATGAGCCCGATCGTGCAGGCGGCCAGCATCGCCGCCTGGGGCGACGAGGCCCATGTGGTGGACAACCGCGCCCGCTATCGCGCCAAGTTCGCCGAGGTGACGCCCCTGCTCTCCGAGGTCCTGGACGTCGCCCTGCCGGACGCCGGCTTCTACCTCTGGGCCGCTGTTCCAGGCGGTAACGACGTCGCCTTCGCCCAGGGCCTGCTCGCTCAATACAATCTCGCGGTCCTGCCGGGCAGCCTGCTGGCTCGCGAGGCCCATGGCATCAACCCTGGCGCCGGTCGCATCCGCCTGGCCCTTGTGGCCGAAGAGGCCGAGTGCCTGGAAGCCGCGCACCGCATCGTCTCCTTCACGAAATCTCTCGCATGAACACCGCTGAACTGCAAAGCCTGATCGACCTCGCCTGGGACAACCGCGCCTCGCTGGACCCGACCAACGCGCCCGAGCTGCGTGAAGCGGTCGAGCACGTCATTGCCGAGCTCGACGCCGGCCGCCTGCGGGTGGCCACGCGCGAAGGCGTGGGCCAATGGACGGTGCACCAGTGGATCAAGAAGGCGGTGCTGCTGTCCTTCCGCCTGAACGACAACCGCCTGATGGGCGATAAGGACCTCACCTTCTTCGACAAGGTGCCCACCAAGTTCGCAGGCATGAGTGAAGCCCAGCTGCGTGCCACCGGCGTGCGCGTGGTGCCTCCGGCGGTGGCGCGTCGCGGCAGCTACCAGGCCAAGAACGTGGTGCTGATGCCCAGCTACGTGAACATCGGCGCCTATGTGGACGAAGGCGCCATGGTGGACACCTGGGCCACCGTCGGCTCCTGCGCCCAGATCGGCAAGAACGTGCACCTTTCGGGCGGCGTGGGCATCGGCGGCGTGCTGGAGCCGCTGCAGGCCAACCCGACCATCATCGAAGACAACTGCTTCATCGGCGCCCGCTCCGAGGTGGTGGAAGGCGTCATCGTTGAAGAGAACTCGGTCATCTCGATGGGCGTCTACATCGGTCAGAGCACGCCGATCTACGACCGCGCCACCGACACCGTCAGCTACGGCCGCATCCCGGCGGGCTCGGTCGTCATCTCGGGCAGCCTGCCCAAGGACGGCGGCCGCTACAGCCTGTACGCGGCCATCATCGTCAAGCGCGTGGACGCCCAGACCCGCTCCAAGACGAGCATCAACGAACTGCTGCGCAGCTGATCATGGCAACCGGCGGCAACATGGAGCGCATCCTGCGGCTGATGGCCGACAAGGGTGCATCGGACTGCTACCTGTCGGCCAACATGCCGGTGCTGATCCGCATCAACGGACAGACCGTGCAGCTGTCAGACCAGCTCCTGACGCCGCCTCAACCGCGGCAGCTGATCGCGGAGGTCATCGACCCGGCGTCGCTCGCCGAGCTCGACAATTCCGGCGAGCTCAACCTCGCGGTGTCGGTCAACGGCGTGGGGAGCTTTCGCCTGTCGGGCTTTCGCCAGCGCGGCTCCATTGCCGGGGTGTTCCGCCACATCCCGCACGACATCCCGACCATCGAGTCCCTGCGCCTGCCGCCCATCCTGGGCAACCTGATCAAGGAGAAGCGCGGCCTCATCCTGATGGTGGGCGCCACCGGCACCGGCAAGAGCACCACGCTCGCGTCCATGCTGGAGCTGCGCAACCAGACCATGACCGGGCACATCCTCACCATCGAGGACCCGATCGAATACCTCTTCAGCAACAAGCGCTCGGTGGTCAACCAGCGCGAGATCGGCCGTGACACCGCGTCGCTGCAGATCGCGCTGAAGAACGCGCTGCGCCAGGCGCCCGACTGCATCCTGATCGGCGAGATCCGCGACCGCGAGACCATGACCGCCGCCATCAGCTATGCGCTGTCAGGCCACCTGGTGGTGGCGACGCTGCACGGCAACAACACCTACCACGCGCTGAACCGCATCCTGTCGTTCTACACGCCGGAGTCCCGCCCGGCCCTGCTGAACGACCTGGCGGCCGGCCTCAAGGCGGTGGTCTCGCAGCGCCTGGTGCGCGCCACCGCGGGCGGCCGCGTGCCGGTGGTGGAGATCCTGCTGAACACCAAGCTGACCGCCGAGCTCATCGAGCAAGGCGACTTTGCCGGTGTGAAAGAGGCCATGGAGAAGTCCATCGCCGAAGGCTCGCAAACCTACGAAGAGCACTTCGCCAAGCTCATCGGCGAAGGCATCATCACCCGCGAAGAAGGCCTGGCCTTCGCCGATTCGCCGACCAACCTCTTGTGGCGGCTGCAGAACGAGACCGCTGGCGCGCGCCTGCCCAGTGCGCCGCGCAAGGAAGAGAAGGCTGGCGACGAAGCCAGCTTCACCGAAATCACCCTGGACGTCCGCGCCACTTGAAGCTGATCGACTGCATTGAAACCCAAGCCGCCCGCCTCGCCCAGGCGGGCTTGTTTTTTGGACATGGCACCACGAACGCGTTCGACGAGGCCATGTGGCTGACGCTGTGGCGCCTGGGTCTGCCCCTGGACGCGCTGGACGAGCACGAACAACGCGAACTGAACCCCGCCGAGCAGGCCGCCATCGCAGCGCTGGTGGACCAGCGCATCAGCACGCGCAAGCCGGCGGCCTACCTGACCGGCGAGGCCTGGCTGCAGGGCGTGCCCTTCACCATCGACGAGCGCGCCATCGTGCCGCGCAGCTTCATCGCTGAACTGATCGCCGACGCCAGCATCGACCCCTGGCTGCACCCCGACAGCCGCCGCGTGCTGGACCTGTGCACCGGCAACGGCAGCCTGGCCGTACTGGCCGCCATGGGGTGGCCGGAAGTCGAAGTCGATGCGCTGGATCTGAGCGCCGACGCACTGGCTGTGGCCCGCCTGAATGTCGAACGTCACGACTTGGCCAAGCGCATCCGGCTGCTGCAGGGTGACGGCCTGGCCGGTGCGCTGGCCCAGGGCGGCGGTGCCTACGACCTCATCCTGTGCAACCCGCCGTACGTCAACAGCGCCAGCATGGCCGCCCTGCCCGCCGAGTACCGCGCCGAGCCGGAACTGGCCCTGGCCGGCGGCAGCGACGGCATGGACTTCATCCGCCAGCTGCTGCGCGACGCTCCGGCAGCGCTGACCGACACCGGCGTGCTGGTGCTGGAGATCGGCAACGAACGGCCGTACTTCGAAGCCGCCTTCCCGGCGCTGGAAGTCGTCTGGATGGAAACCTCTTCCGGCGCCGACCAGGTGCTGCTCATCACCAAGGACCAGCTGCTGTGATTACGCTGCGCGACATCACGCTGCGCCGCGGCGTCAAGGTGGTGCTGGACGGCGCGTCCGCCACGCTGCAGCCCGGCGAGAAGATCGGCCTGGTGGGCCGCAACGGGGCGGGCAAGTCCAGCCTGTTTGCGCTGCTGACCGGGCGCCTGTCCAACGACCGAGGTGACGTGGAGGTGCCGCGGCACTGGCGCCGCTCCGAAGTGGCCCAGAACATGCCGGAGACCGAAGACGGCGCGACCGACTTCGTGCTCGAAGGCGACACCTCGCTGATGGCCGCCCGCGCCGCCCTGGCCGCCGCCGAGGCGGCCAACGATGGCCACGCCATGGCCGATGCCCATGCCGCCCTGGCCGATGCTGGCGCCTTCGATGCCCGCGCCCGCGCGCAGTCGCTGCTGATGGGCCTGGGCTTCCGCACCGAGCAGCTCGACGCGCCCGTCAACAGCTTCTCCGGTGGCTGGCGCATGCGGTTGCAACTCGCCCGCGCGCTGATGTGCCCGGCCGAGCTGATGCTGCTGGACGAGCCCACCAACCACCTGGACCTGGACGCCCTGGTCTGGCTGGAAGCCTGGCTGCAGCGCTACGAGGGCACGCTGATCATCATCAGCCACGACCGCGAGTTCCTGGACGCCATCACCAAGGTCACGCTGCACCTGGACGAAGGCAAGCTGGTGCGCTACGGCGGCAACTACACCAGCTTCGAAAGCCAGCGCGCCGAACGCATGGTGCTGCAGCAGGCGGCCTTCGAGCGCCAGCAGGAGAAGGTGGCGCACCTGCAGAAGTTCATCGACCGCTTCAAGGCCAAGGCCAGCAAGGCCAAGCAGGCGCAGAGCCGCGTGAAGGCGCTGGAGCGCATGGAAAAGCTCGCCCCGGTGCTGACGGCGGCGGACTTCAACTTCGAGTTCCGTGAGCCGCTGAGCCTGCCCAATCCGATGCTCATGTTCGACGAGCTGTCGGCAGGTTATCGGACCGAGGAAGGTGACAAGATCATCGTCCGCGGCGTGGACCGGTCCGTGCTGGCCGGTCAGCGCATCGGCATCCTCGGCGCCAATGGCCAGGGCAAGTCAACGCTGGTCAAGACCATCGCCCGCACGCAGGCGCCGATGAGCGGCAAGCTCACCGAGGGCAAGGGCCTGTCCATCGGCTACTTTGCCCAGCAGGAACTGGACGTGCTGCGCCTGGACGAGGGCCCGCTCGAGCACATGGTGCGCCTGGCGCGCGATGTCGGCCCGCCCGGGCGCGAGCAGGAGCTGCGCGACTTCCTCGGGCAGTTCCGCTTCACCGGTGACATGGTCAACCAGCAGGTCGGCAGCCTCTCAGGCGGCGAGAAGGCCCGCCTGGTGCTGGCGATGCTGGTGTGGCAGCGCCCCAACCTACTGCTGCTGGACGAACCCACCAACCACCTGGACCTGAACACCCGTGAGGCGCTGTCCATGGCGCTCAACGAGTTCGAGGGCACCGTCATGCTCGTGAGCCATGACCGGGCGCTGCTCCGGGAAGTCTGCGACGAGTTCTGGCTGGTGGCCGACGGCGTCGTCAAGCCCTTCGACGGTGACCTGGACGACTACCAGCGCTGGCTGCTCGACCAGAGCAAGGAAGCCTCGCGCGCCGCCAAGAAGGCCCCTTCCGCCGCGCCGGTGGCGGTGGCGGCGCCCGCGCCACCGCCGGCTTCGCGTGAAGACCGCAAGGCCTCGGGCCAGGCGCGCGCGAAGCTGGCCGAGCTCACCCGGCCGCTGCGCAAGGAAATGGAGGCGATCGACAAGCGCCTGCAGGCCCTCGCCGCGGAGCGTGCGGAGATCGAAGCGCAGCTGGCCGAAGGCGCAGCCGCCTCAGCCATCGCCGAGATGGGACGGCGCCTGAAGGCGATTGGCGACCAGCTCGAAGCCGATGAAATGCGCTGGCTCGAACTCGGCGAGCAGATCGAGGCGATGAGCGCCTGACGCGCCCAGCGGGCCTGGCTGCGTCGCCGCTCAGGCGGCCAGCGCCGCCGCCAGCGTCAAGGCGCCAGGCAGCGCCTGCACGAACAGGATCTTGCGCGAGGCCGTGGCTGCACCAAACACGCCCGCCACCACCACACAGCCCGCGAAGAAGATCAGCCAGGGCCTGCCAGCGGCGGCGCCCTGGATGACACCCCAGGCCAGCCCCGCAGCCAGGAAGCCGTTGTAGAGCCCCTGGTTGGCCGCCAGGGCCTTGCTCTGCTCGGCGAAGTCGGCCTTCAGCCCGAAGGCGCGGCGCCCGAGCGGCTTGGTCCAGAAAAACATCTCCAGCACCAGGATGTACACGTGCAGCAGCGCGAGCAGCGTCGCGAGCACCAAAGCCAGGGTCTGCATGGCCCTCTCCTCTTCAAAGTGATTTGACTCGCATG
Organism: Roseateles puraquae; assembly: GCF_002205845.1. GTDB lineage: Bacteria > Pseudomonadota > Gammaproteobacteria > Burkholderiales > Burkholderiaceae_C > Pelomonas > Pelomonas puraquae. The sequence goes on from NZ_NISI01000001.1 coordinate 298,985, forward strand.
GTCGCAGACGGGCGCGGCGGCGGCTGTCACCCAAAAGACCATTTTGATTGTGTGCAATTGAATTGCGATCTACATTCTCGCCCATGCCACGCCACAAGGCCACTGCCGACACCGCCACCAGCCCCCCCGACGCCCGGGAGCAATGGTTGCGCCTGGACCAGCAGTTGTGCTTTGCGCTGTACAGCAGCTCGCTAGCGATGACCAAGCTCTACAAGCCGCTGCTGGCGCCGCTGGGCCTCACGTATCCGCAGTACCTCGTCATGCTCGTGCTGTGGGAGGCCGATGGCCTGGCCGTGGGCCAGCTCGGCCAACGGCTGTCCCTCGACTCCGGCACGCTCACGCCGCTGCTCAAGCGCCTGGAGGCACTCGGGCATCTCGAGCGCCGCCGCGCCCAGGACGACGAGCGCCGGGTCGACATCTTCCTGACGCCTGCTGGCCGCAAGCTGCGCCGCCAGGCACTGGACATCCCCGGCCAGCTCGCCTGCGCCAGCGCTTGTGACCTGACTGAACTCGCCGCCCTGACCCGGCGGCTGCACGAATTGCGCGGCCAGTTGGCCGCGGCATCCGAGGCTGCCTGACCCTCTTGAGGCAGCCGCCCACCCCCGTTTCACTTCACCCCACCCAAAGGAGCCCACCATGGCCATCGAGAAAGCCCTCTACACCGCCACCGCCACTGCCACCGGCGGCCGCGCCGGCACCGCCAAGTCGTCCGACGGCGCACTGGACGTAGTGCTGACCACGCCCAAGCAGCTGGGCGGCGACGGTGCCGCCGGCACCAACCCCGAGCAGCTGTTCGCCGCGGGCTACTCGGCCTGCTTCATCGGCGCCATGAAGGCCGTGTCGGCCCGCCAGAAGATCGCTCTGCCGGCCGAAGTCAGCATCACCAGCGACGTCGCCATCGGCCCGCATGCCAACAAGCCCGGCGCCTTCGGCATCCAGGTCGACATGAAGATCTCGGTGCCCGGCATGGACCGCGCCCAGCTGGAAGCCCTGGTGGCCACGGCCCACGAGGTCTGCCCCTACTCGAACGCCACCCGCGGCAACGTCGACGTCACGCTGACCATCGTCTGAGCCCGAGGCCCGGGGCAACCCGGGTTATCCGCCACCCTCAATCGGGGGTGGTGCAAGGGCGCCGTCACGGATGTGTCACGCCCGCTTTCTAGCCTCCGAGGTTGATTTGCCCGCGCATCAACCCGTCCGGAGGCTTCATGTTTTTTCGACCCGCCCTTTTTGCACTGACGGCACTGGCCAGCGCCTCGGCCATGGCCGCCACCTCGGTCAGCAACGTCAGCTTCGTCAACGGCATCGCCATCTCGGGCGCCCTGCTCGACCTGTCCACCGGCAGCGACTTCGATCGCCGCATCGGCTTTTTCTCGGACATCTACTACGACCGCACCCGCAATGAATGGTGGGGCCTGTCTGACCGCGGCCCGGGCGGCGGCGTGCTGCCTTACGAGACGCGCGTGCAGCGCTTCACGATCGACATCAACCCGGTGTCCGGCGCGATCTCCAACTTCCAGATCGTGCAGACCGTGAAGTTCACCGAAGCGGGTGTGGCGCTCAACGGCCAGGCCCCGGCCATCGCGAATGTGCTGGGCAAGTCTTTCGACCCCGAAGGCATCGTCGTCAACCCGGTGACCGGCAATCTGCTGGTCAGCGACGAGTACGGCCCCTCGGTCTACGAGTTCAACCGCAGCGGTGAGCTGCTGCGCAAGTTCACGACGCCGGCCAACCTCGTGCCGCACACCGCCTCGGGCACCGACTACAACGCGCTGGCACCCGCGGGAAGCTCGCCCCAACTCGTGGGCGGCCGCGAGGGCAACCGCGGCCTCGAAGCGCTGGCCATCACGCCGGACGGCCGTTACGCCTTCGCCGTGCTGCAAAACGGCACCGTCACCGACGGCTACAACGCCAGCAGCGGCACGCGCGGGCAGTACACACGCATCGTCAAGTACGACATCCAGACCGGCCAAGCCGTCGGCCAGTACGCCTATCAGCTCGCCAGCTCGGGCCAGGGGCGCGGCATTTCGGCGCTGGTCGCCATCGACGCGAACCGCTTCCTGATCCTGGAGCGCAACAACCGGGGCATCGGCGTCGGTGCCACCCTCAGTGGTGCTGACAAGAACGTCTTCGAAGTCGACCTCAGCAGCGCCAGCGACGTGAGCGGCCTCAACCTGCCGGCCAGCGGCGCCCTGCCGACCGGCATCAACGCGGCCGCCAAGAGCGCACAGATCATGGATCTGGACGCCAACACCTTGGCCGCACTGGGCAACAAGTCACCTGAGAAGTGGGAAGGGCTGGCCATCGGCCCGCAGCTCGCCAATGGCAAGTACGTCATCCTGGCCGGCACCGACAACGACTACAGCGTCACCCAGAACGGCTCGAACACACAGTTCGACGTCTACTTCCGCATGACCGACGGCGACCCTTACGCCTCGTCCATCCAGTGCCCGGTGGGCCTCACGACCGGCTGCTTCGCCACGGCCACCTCGGCCAGCGCGACGCTGACCTCGGACTATCAATTGCTGCCCGGCGTGCTGCACAGCTATACCGCAGACATCGCCGGTTATGTGTCGGCCGTGCCGGAGCCGCACACCTACGCGATGTTGCTGGCCGGGCTGGGCCTGGTCTCGGTCGCGCGTCGGTCGGCACGCCGCGGCGAGCGACGCTGATCAGCCCGCCAGCAGGCCCAGGATCATCTCGATCCGGGCCTTGACCGGGCTGAGCGCACCGGCACTCGGCAGCAGGCCCGGCAGATCCATCACCGGGCCCGCATCACAACGGGTGCTGCGCCAGACCTGGATGCCCGCTGCCTGCGCCTCGCGGAGGGCCGCATCCAGGGCAGCACTCAACGTGCCGTTCCCGGTGCCAGCCGCGATCAGCCCGTCCACGCCCATGGCGCGCAAGGCGCGAACCACAGCGCCATCGGCGCCAGCGTGGTTCATGACGATCTCCACCCGCGGCCAGCGCGCCACCTCGCGACTGATGCGAGACAACCCCAGCGCGCCCCCGGCCGGCCAGGCGCCGAGCACGCGCACGACGCCCTCTTCCACCCGGGCGACCAGAGCGCCGTCCGTTGATTCAAAGGCATCGACCCGGTAGCTGTGCGCCTTGCGCACCTGGCGCGCGTCATGCACCCGCCCCGCAAAGGCCAGCACCACGCCGGCCGCTCCCGGCGTCGCCGCGACCTGGACGGCGTCGAACAGGTTCTGCGGTCCGTCGGGCGCGAGCGCCGTGGCGGGCCGCATCGCGGCAGTCATCACCACGGGCTTGGCCGGCGCCAGCACGCGTTGAAGGAAATAGGCCGTCTCCTCCAGCGTGTCGGTGCCATGCGTGATGACGATGCCTGCCACCTCGGGCCGCGCCAGATGCGTGCTGACGGCCTGCGCCAGCCGCTGCCAGGTGGCGAAATCCATGTCCTTGCTGTCCAGTTGCGCCACCTGGTGCGCCTCCAAACGCCGTGACGACAGCGCCGGCACGGCCGCCAGCAGATCCTCCACGCGCAATTGCGCCGCGGTATAGCCGACGCCATCGCTGGCAGATTGCGCGGTGCCGGCAATCGTGCCGCCCGTGCCCAGAATGACGATCAGATCAGCGGGAGTTTGCAATTTCTTGGATTCCTGGATGAAAATACAGTTGCTGGACAGATTTCCAGCCACATTCAGAAGGCCGCCTGTGCAAGACCGTCCCAAGCTTACCGCCCGCCAGCAACAGATCTTCGACCTGGTCCGCAACGCCATCGAAAGCACCGGCGCCCCGCCAACCCGCGCCGAAATCGCCGCCGAGCTCGGTTTCAAATCCGCCAACGCGGCTGAAGAACATCTGCAGGCGCTGGCCCGCAAAGGCATGCTGGAACTCGTGGGCGGCACCTCCCGCGGGATTCGTCTCAAATCCGACCAGCTCGACGCCGTGAACCGCGCGCGCCAGTTCAGTCTGCCGCTGCCCGCCCTCGCCCAGTTGACCCTCCCCCTGATCGGCCGCGTGGCTGCCGGCGCCCCCATCCTGGCGCAGGAGCACGTGGAGCAAACCTACACGGTTGAACCCGGCCTCTTCTCCCGCCGGCCCGACTACCTGCTCAAGGTCAAGGGCATGAGCATGCGCGATATCGGCATCCTCGACGGCGACCTGCTCGCCGTGCAGTCCGCCAGCGAAGCGCGCAATGGCCAGATCGTCGTGGCGCGCGTCGGCGAAGAAGTGACGGTCAAGCGCTTCAAACGCAGCCCGGACGGCATCCAGCTGCTGCCCGAGAACCCCGATTTCCAGCCCATCGTCATCGATGAAAACAGCGAGAGTTTCAGCATCGAGGGCCTCGCCGTTGGCCTGATTCGCGGGCAGGGATTCAATTGAAGCCCTACCTCTGAAAAGAAAGGAAAAGGGCCCGTGTCACCGACACGGGCCCTTTTGGTTTGATGGTGGAGCCGGGGGGAATTGAACCCCCGTCCGCAAGCCATCACCGGGCAGATCTACATGCTTAGCCGGCTGATTTGAATCTCACGGTCAACTCGCGCAGTGGCACGCTAGCTTTCCCGCCAGTCACTTGATCTCACGCCATGCCGAGTGACCCGACACGACGCCAGCCGATGTGAGTGACTTCTCAGCCTTGCCCCTTGCGGAACTCAGCCCGGCCCATCGGCCTGCCGTTGAGAAGCTCAACCGCAATTAAGCGGCGAGTGCGAACGTAGAGTCGTTTGCAGTTACTTTGTTTCCAGTGGTTTTACGAGCGGACTGGTGCTCGGCATGCCCTACTCCGGATCCGCACCCACGTCGAAACCAGGTCGGCCCCAGAATCGAGTAGTTTAGGGCACACCCAGCCTGTTCAAGAGCTCGCCTGGCGCATTGAGGCAAAAGTCCGCGCCCCAGGCGCCGGGATCTGCGCCAACACCGAGATAGCCCCAGGCGGCCACGGCCGTGGACATGCCGGCCGCTCGGCCAGCGATCACGTCGCGCTCGTCATCACCCACATAAAGGCAGCGCGCCGGGTCGACGCCCAGACGCCGTGCCGCCTCCAGCAAAGGCGCCGGGTGCGGCTTGGCATGCGGGGTCGTGTCACCACCGACGAGCACGCCGCAGCGCAGGCCCAGCCGACGGACCAGGGGCGTGGCGAAACGCTCTGCCTTGTTGGTCACGATACCCCAGGGCAATTCGATGGCGTCCAGCGCTGCGAGTTGGTCCTCCACCCCGGCAAACGCGGCCGTTGTGTCGAACATCAAGGTCTCATAGCGATCGAGGAATTCGCGCTTCAGGTCGTCGTAGGCTGGCTCACCCGGGCTCGCCCCGAAGGCTCGCCCCAGCATGCCCCGGGCGCCGGATCCGCCGTGGGGACGGTATTCGTGCAAGGGCAGCGTCGGCCTGCCACGCGCGGCCAGCATCAAGTTGGCGGCACGGCCCAGGTCGCCGGCGCTGTCGATCAGCGTGCCATCGAGGTCGAACAGCACGGCCTGCCATGCGGTGGCTCGCAGCAAGGCGGCCATCTCAGTCAGCCCGGACGGCGGCAGGCCATCAGGTAGTTGACGTCGGTATCGCTGCCCAGGCTATAGCGCTGTGTCACCGGGTTGTAAGTCAAGCCACGGCTGGCTTGCAGGTCCAGGCCAGCATCGCGACAGAACTGAGCAAGCTCGGAAGGCTTGAGGAAGCGGGCGTACTCGTGCGTCCCCTTGGGCAGCATGTTCATCACATACTCCGCGCCCACGATCGCCAGCAGGAAGGCCTTGGCATTGCGGTTCAAGGTCGACAGGAAGACCCAGCCGCCCGGCTTGACCAGGGTTGCGCAGGCGCGCACGACGGAGGCCGGATCTGGCACGTGCTCCAGCATCTCCATGCAAGTCACCACGTCGAAGCTGCCGGGCTGTTCCGCGGCAAGGGCCTCCACCGCAACCTCACGGTATTCAACGCCCTCGGTGCCCGCCTCCATGGCATGGAGTTCAGCCACCCGCAACGGCTTGGTGGAGAGGTCGATGCCCAGCACCTGAGCGCCAGCGCGGGCCATGGAGTCACTCAGGATGCCACCGCCACAGCCGACATCGACGACTCGCTTGCCGGCCAATGGGCTGAGTTGCTGGATCCACGCCAGACGCAGCGGATTGATCTGGTGCAGCGGCTTGAAGTCACTCTCGGGGTCCCACCAGCGGTGAGCGAGTTCACCGAACTTGGCGAGTTCCTGCGGGTCGGCGTTGATCGTCATGACGGAATCTGAAAAAAAGAAAAGCCCCGACGGCGCGCCGTGCGGGGCTCTGCACCAAGCGCCCGAAGGCGCCTGAGCTTACTTGTTGCGCGTACCGACGACTTCGATCTCGGTGCGGCGGTTCTTGGCGCGGCCTTCGGCGGTCTTGTTGTCAGCGACGGGCTGCTTCTTGCCCTTGCCTTCGGTGTAGACGCGGTTCGGCTCGATGCCCTTGCTCACCAGGTAGGCCTTGACGGCTTCCGAGCGGCGGATCGACAGCTTCTGGTTGTACTCGTCGCTACCCACCGAGTCGGTGTGGCCCACGGCGATGATGACTTCCAGATTGATGCCCTTGGTCTTGCTGACCAGGTCGTCCAGCTTGGCGGTGGCTTCGGGCTTCAGCGTGGCCTTGTCGAAATCGAAGAAGGCATCAGCGGCGAAGGTCACCTTTTCGCTGACCGGCGCCGGCGGCGGGGTCACGGGCTTCGCGGGCTGGGGAGCGGGAGCGGGCGGCGGGGGGGCGACCGGCTTCGGCGGCTCGACCTTGGGGGCCGGCTTGATTTCGCCGTCGCAACCCTTGGCAGCCGTGGCCGGCGTCCAGAAGTTGTCGCGCCAGCAGTATTCGTTGGTGCCGTTCTTCCAGACGGTACCGTCGGTTGCGCGCCAGTTGTCGATGACCTGGGCCGATGCGCTCGAGGCAGCAACAGCAACAGCGGCCATCGCAAACAGCGACGCCACACGATTCAGTTTCTTCATGATTCTCCTCTCAAGGAATGCCGCAGTTGCCCTGCGAGAGTCAGTACTCGTACCTCTAACCTCAGGAGAGACTTTAGGGTTTCTCCTAGGGACTCGACGATTGTGCCATGAGGGCACCGAGACGATGGCATTGTGGCTGCCTACGTTCGAGGCCTCGGTGACGATGTTGCGCTGCTGCTACATGGTGCACGACGCTTAGAATTTGCGCCTTTCACCTACATCCTGACGACGTCGCGCCCGTGTAGCGCACGCGAGATCGAGCCCTCATGACCCAGTTCGCCAAGGAAACCCTGCCGATCAGCCTTGAGGAGGAGATGCGACGCTCCTACCTCGATTACGCGATGAGCGTGATCGTCGGCCGGGCGCTGCCTGATGCCCGGGACGGCCTGAAGCCCGTCCACCGTCGCGTGCTCTACGCGATGAACGAGATGGGCAACACCTACAACGCCAAGTACCGAAAGAGTGCGCAGGCCGTGGGTGAGACCATGGGTAAATACCACCCACACGGTGACTCGGCCATTTACGACACCATCGTCCGCATGGCGCAGCCGTTCAGCCTGCGCCACATGCTGATCGACGGCCAGGGGAATTTCGGTTCCATCGACGGCGATAACGCCGCGGCGATGCGGTACACCGAAATCCGCCTCGACAAGATCGCCCACGAAATGCTGGCCGATATCGACAAGGAAACCGTCGATTTCGGGCCCAACTACGACGGCAGCCACAAGGAGCCGCTCGTCCTGCCCACGCGCCTGCCGCAACTGCTGGTGAATGGCTCGGCGGGTATCGCCGTGGGTATGGCGACGAACATTCCGCCGCACAACCTCAACGAAGTCGTCGACGCCTGCCTGTTTGCGCTCAAGAACCCCGAGTGCACGGTAGACGAGCTGATGGAGATCATTCCGGCGCCGGACTTCCCCACCGCCGGCATCATCTACGGCCTGGCCGGCGTGCGCGATGGCTACCGCACGGGCCGAGGCCGCGTGGTCATGCGCGCCAAGGTGCACTTCGAGGACATCGACAAGGGCGCGCGCCAGGCGATCATCGTTGACGAGATCCCCTACCAGGTCAACAAGAAGAGCCTGCTGGAGCGCATCGCCGAGTTGGTGCACGAGAAGAAGATCGAAGGCATCAGCCACATCCAGGACGAGTCCGACAAGTCGGGCATGCGGGTGGTCATCGAGCTCAAGCGCGGCGAGGTGCCCGAGGTTGTGCTGAACAACCTCTACAAGCAGACCCAACTACAGGACAGCTTCGGCATGAACATGGTCGCCCTCGTGGATGGCCAGCCCAAGCTGTGCAACCTGCGGGACATGATCGTCGTCTTCCTGGAACACCGCCGCGAGGTGGTGACCCGCCGCACGATCTACGAGCTGCGCAAGGCCCGCGAACGCGGCCATGTGCTGGAAGGCCTGGCGGTGGCCCTGGCCAACATCGATGAGTTCATCGAGACCATCAAGAGCTCGCCCACGCCGCCGGTGGCCAAGGCGGCACTGATGTCCAAGAGCTGGGATTCCTCGCTGGTGCGCGAGATGCTGTCGCGCGCTGAAGGCGGCAGCCAGGCCTACCGCCCCGAGGGCCTGGAAGCCGAGTACGGCATGCAGCCCGACGGCCTGTACCGCCTCTCCGACGCGCAGGCCAGCGAAATCCTGCAGATGCGCCTGCAGCGCCTGACGGGCCTGGAGCAGGACAAGATCGTCGGCGAGTACAAGGACGTCATGGCCGAGATCGCCGATCTGCTGGACATCCTGGCGACGCCCTCGCGCGTGACCACCATCATTGCCGACGAACTCACCCAGCTCAAGACCGAATTCGGCCAGACCAAGCTGGGCGCACGCCGCAGTGTCATCGAGCACAACGCGCAGGAACTCGGCACCGAAGACCTGATCACGCCGACCGACATGGTCGTGACGCTCTCGCACACCGGCTACATCAAGAGCCAGGCCCTGAGCGAGTACCGCTCTCAGCGCCGCGGCGGCCGCGGCAAGCAGGCTGCGGCCACCAAGGACGACGACTGGATCGACCAGCTCTTCATCGCCAACACGCACGACTGGATCCTGTGCTTCTCCAACCGCGGCCGCGTCTACTGGCTGAAGGTCTGGGAGGTGCCGCAGGGCTCGCGCAATTCGCGCGGCAAGCCCATCGTCAACATGTTCCCGCTGCAGCAGGACGAGAAGATCACCGTCGTGCTGCCGCTGACCGGCGAATTCCGCACCTTCCCTGAAGATCACTTCATCTTCATGGCAACCGCCATGGGCACGGTCAAGAAGACCTCCCTGAAGGACTTCAGCAACCCGCGCAAGGCCGGCATCATCGCGGTCGACCTCGACGAAGGGGATCACCTGATCGGCGCCGCCCTCACCGATGGCCACCACGACGTGATGCTTTTCAGCGATGGCGGCAAGGCGGTGCGCTTCGACGAAGACGACGTGCGCCCGATGGGCCGCACTGCCCGCGGCGTGCGCGGCATGATGCTTGAACCCGACCAGCGGCTGATCGCCATGCTGGTGGCGGAGGACGAATCACAAAGCGTGCTGACCGCGACCGAGAACGGCTATGGCAAGCGCACCTCCATCGTCGAGTACACCCGCCACGGCCGCGGCACCAAGGGCATGATCGCCATCCAGCAGAGCGAGCGAAACGGTCGCGTCGTGGCGGCCACCTTGGTGCGCCCCGAAGACGAGATCATGCTGATCACCGACAAGGGCGTGCTGGTGCGCACCCGGGTCGCCGAGATCCGCGAGCTGGGCCGTGCCACGCAAGGCGTGACCCTGATCGCCCTGGACGACGGCGCCAAGCTGTCGGGCCTGCAACGCATCGTCGAGAACGACGCCAACGAAACCGATGGCGCCGCTGACGGTGCCGATTCCCCCGATGCTGGTGACGCCGGCGACACCCCTGAAGCTCCCAAGGACTGACATGACTTCTCGCAAGCTGGGCCTGGCCCTCGCTCTGGCCCTGGCCGCCGGCACTGCGCTGGCCGACCCCTCGCCGGCCAAGAAGGCCCTGATCGACCGCATCGTCGCGCTGCAGCAGCAAGGCATGGCGGAAAGCCTGGCGGCCAATATCGTCCAGGGCCCGATCTCCCAGGTCACGCAAGCCGGCCGATCGGCCCTGCAGCAATTGCCGGCCGACAAGCGCGAGGCCACGGCCAAGGCCATGGACGTCGAATTGAAGAAGTTCATCGAAGAGAACGTGCCCTACCTGAAGGACAAGATCTCCAAGGCCTTGCCGACGACCTCTTCGGCGCTGCTGGATGAACGCTTCAACGAGGACGAACTGAAGCAGATCCTGGCCTGGGCAGAATCTCCGGTCAGCCAGAAGTTCGGCATGATGACCGTGGAACTCCAGAAGGCCGTTGCCCAGAAGGTCATGGCCGAGGCCGGCCCGACGCTCGATGGCCGGTTCAAGACGCTCAACGCCAACCTCGCCAAGCAGCTCGGGCTGAATGCCCCGGCCGGAGCCTCGGCGCCGAAGGCGGCAACGCCCGCCCCGGCACCGAAGAAGTAAAGACCTGATGACCGCTCACCGCCCGTTCAACTTTTCCGCCGGCCCCGCCACCCTGCCTGAACCGGTCCTGCGCCAGGTGGCGGCCGAAATGCTGGACTGGGGCGGCAGCGGCATGAGCGTCATGGAGATGAGCCACCGCGGCAAGGAGTTCATCTCCATTGCCGAGGCGGCCGAGCGTGACCTGCGCGAACTGCTGTCGGTGCCACCTCACTTCCGCGTCCTGTTCATGCAGGGCGGCGGCCTGGGTGAGAACGCCATCGTCCCGATGAACCTGAGCCGCGGCGGCAAGGTGGACGTTGTCGTCACGGGTTCATGGTCGCGAAAGAGTGCCGCCGAGGCACGTCGTTATGCGGATGTGCACGTTGCCGCAGAAGGCAATGGCCGCGAAATCCCGCGCGACTGGCGCCTGCGCGACGATGCAGCTTATGTGCACGTGTGCACCAACGAGACCATCGATGGTGTCGAGTTCCACGACCTGCCTCTCGTCGACAACGGCGTGCCGCTCGTCATCGACTGCTCGTCCCACATGCTCTCGCGCCCGATCGATTGGTCGCGCGTCGGGCTCGCCTTCGGCGGGGCACAAAAGAACATCGGCCCGGCCGGCCTGACCCTGGTGTTCGTGCGCGAAGACCTGCTTGGCCACGCCATGAGCATCTGCCCTTCAGCGTTCAACTACGAGACGGTCGCCGCAGCGCAGTCCATGTACAACACGCCGCCCACGTTCGCGATCTACGTCGCCGGCCTCGTGTTCCAGTGGGCCAAGGCCTTCGAGTACGCGGGCAAGCAGGGCTTGGCCGCCATCGAGCAGCGCAATATCGACAAGGCCGCCCTGCTCTACCAGGCGCTGGACGGCGCCAGCCTCTACGAGAACCGCGTGCAAGCCAATTGCCGCTCGCGCATGAACGTGCCCTTCTACTTGAAGGACGAGCGCCTCAACGACGCCTTCCTGACTGAAGCCAAGGCAGCCGGCCTGCTGCAGCTCAAGGGCCACAAGACCGTGGGCGGCATGCGCGCTTCCATCTACAACGCGATGCCGCTGGAGGGCGTCCAGGCGCTCGTGGCCTTCTTGAAGGATTTCGAGGCCCGCCATGGCTGAACCCGTTGCTTCCCAGGCCCTGCTCGCCTTGCGGGACCAGATCGATGGCCTGGACCGGCAGTTGCTGGAGCTGCTCAATCAGCGCGCCCGCGTCGCCGAGCAGGTGGGCGAGATCAAGCGCGCAGAGGGCACGCCCTTCTTCCGGCCGGACCGCGTCGCACAGGTCATCGAGAAGATTCGCACCGCGAACCCGGGTCCACTGAAGGCAGAGCATGTGTCAGCCATCTGGCGCGAGATCATGTCGGCCTGCCTGGCGCTTGAATCGCCCCAACGGGTCGCGGTACTCGGCCCGGTCGGCACGTTCTGCGAGCAAGCGGCCATCGAGTACTTCGGCGGCGCGGCCGACATCATCTACTGCGCCAACTTCGACGAGGTCTTCCACGCGACCGCCAGCGGCAGCGCCCAGTTTGGCGTCGTTGGCGTCGAGAACATGACCGAAGGCGTCGTGACCCGCTCACTCGACCTGTTCCTGCACACGCCCTGCCACGTGGTCGGCGAGGTCAGCCTGCTGATCCGCCACAACCTCATGCGCAAGGAGCCGTCGATGCACGGCATCGAGGCGGTGCTGGCCCATCCGCAAGCGCTGGCCCAGTGCCAGAACTGGCTGAACAAGCACCTGCCTGACGTCGAGCGCCGCGCCGTGTCGAGCAACGCCGAGGGCTCACGACTGGCCGCCACCAACCCGGCCTGGGCGGCCCTGGGCAGTGAGCGCGCCTCCACGATGTTCGGCCTGCACATCACCGCGCACGCCATCCAGGACGAGGCCTACAACCGTACCCGCTTCGCCGTGATCTGCCTGCCGCAGACCATGGCCACGCCGCCGGCCACAGGCCGCGACTGCACCAGCCTGGTCGTGTCCGTGCCCAACCGGCCCGGCGCCATGCACGACCTGCTGGTGCCGCTCAAGACGCACGGCGTGTCCATGACACGGCTGGAGTCCCGCCCGGCTCGCACCGGCCAGTGGGACTACTACTTCTACATCGATCTCGATGGCCACCCGAACCAGCCGCATGTGGCGGCAGCCCTGGCGGAGTTGCGCGAGATCTGCGCCTTCTTCAAGATGCTGGGCGCCTACCCGGTGAAGAATTAGGCCCACCATGTTCAACCAGCTTGGCGTCATCGGCTGCGGCCTCATGGGCGGCAGCTTCGCGCTGGCCATGAAGCGGGCCGGCCTCGTCCGGCGCGTCATCGGCTACAGCAAATCGCCCTCGACCACGGAGCAGGCCAAGAAGCTCGGCGTCATCGACGTCGCGGCGGAATCGGCACTGCTGGCGGTGTCAGGCTCCGACATCGTGCTGATCGCCGTGCCGGTATCCGCCACCGAAAGCACGCTCAAGGCCATCCGCCACCTGGTCAACCCGGGCGTGCTGTTCATGGACGTCGGCTCCACCAAGTGCGACGTGATCGAGGCATCGCGCCGGGCGCTGGGCGAGCGGGCCGCGAGCTTCGTGCCCTGCCACCCGATCGCCGGCAAGGAGTCTGGCGGCGTGCAGCATGCCGAAGCCACGCTGTACGAAGGCCGACAGGTCATTCTCACGCCCCAGCCCTTCACAAACCCGGCCCTGGTGCAGCGCGCAACCGACGTCTGGTCGGCGCTCGGCGCCACGGTGCTAAAGATGCGGCCGCACAACCACGATGCCGCCTTCGCCGCTGTCAGCCACCTGCCGCACCTGCTGGCCTTCGCGTATTTCCAGGCCATCGCCGAACAGCCGGCCGCGCGTGATTACCTGAGCCTCGCTGGCCCGGGGTTCCGCGACTTCACCCGCATCGCGGGGGGCGAACCGGCGGTGTGGCGCGACATCCTGCTGGCCAACAAGCATGAAGTGCTGGCGCAGTCCAAGCGCTTTCGCACCACGCTCGATCAGCTCGAAGCGCTCATCGAAGCAGGCGATGCCGCCGCCCTGGAAGCCGCCCTGCGCCCGATTGCCGAAGGCCGCGAGGCCTGGAGCCTGCCCTCTCCCGCTGTTCCCCCCGGCCGCTCGACGGCTAAGTGATGTTCAAGATCCCCTTTCTCGACCTGCCGCCCCTGCGCAGTGCCGCGGGCACCGTGCGCCTGCCCGGCTCCAAGAGCATTTCCAACCGCGTTCTGCTGCTGGCGGCACTGAGCGAAGGCCGTACCGTGGTGCGCGACCTGCTGGCCTCTGACGATACGGCGGTCATGCTGGACGCGCTGCGAGCCCTTGGCTGTGGCGTGGCGCAAGACGGCGACACCGTCAGCATCGTGGGCCTGGGGGGCCAGTTGCTGGCCAAGCAGGCCCAGCTCTTCCTTGGCAATGCCGGCACTGCCATGCGACCGCTCACGGCCGCCCTGGCCGTGATGGCGGCCACGCAGGGCGGCAGCTTCGAGGTGTCGGGCGTGCCGCGCATGCACGAGCGCCCGATTGGCGACCTGGTCGATGCACTGCGTGGCCTGGGCTGCGCCATCGACGACCTCGGCAACCCGGGCTACCCGCCGCTGCGCTTGCGCGGGCCCGCATCGCTGGCGCTCGACACGCCGGTGCGCGTGCGGGGTGACGTCTCCAGCCAATTCCTCACAGCGCTGCTGCTGGCCTTGCCTCTGGTGGCCGAGCGCGACATCCGCATCGAGGTCATCGGCGAGTTGATCTCCAAGCCCTACATCGAGATCACGCTCGCGCTGCTGGCAAGGTTTGGCATCGATGTGAAGCGGGAGGGCTGGTCTGCCTTCGTGATCCCGGCCGGCAGCCGTTACCGCTCGCCCGGCGAGGTCTTCGTGGAGGGCGACGCCTCGTCGGCGAGCTATTTCGTTGGTCTGGGCGCCATCGCAGCCGCCGATGCGCCAATCCGCATCGAGGGCGTGGGCAGCGAATCCCTGCAGGGCGATGTGCGCTTCATCGAGGCAGCCGCGGCCATGGGCGCTGACGTGAAGGCCGGCCCGAACTGGCTGGAAGTCCGCCGTGGCGCCTGGCCGCTCAAGGGCATCACGCTCGATTGCAATCACATCCCCGACGCGGCGATGACGCTTACCGTCATGGCGCTCTACGCCGACGGCCCGACCACGCTGACCAACATCGCCAGCTGGCGCGTGAAGGAGACCGACCGCATCGCCGCCATGGCCACCGAACTGCGCAAGCTCGGCGCCGCGGTCGAGGAAGGCCCCGACTGGATCCGCGTGCAGCCGCTCCACGACTGGAAGGCGGCTGCCATCCACACCTACGACGACCATCGGGTCGCGATGTGCTTCTCCTTGGCGGCCTTCAACGGCTTGGTTACCGAGAAGGCACAGCCGGTACGCATCCTGGAGCCGCACTGCACGGCCAAGACCTTCCCTGACTATTTCGAGACCCTGTTCGGCGTCGTCACCGCGCGCCCCGACGACATCCCGGTCATCACCATCGACGGCCCGACCGCCTCCGGCAAGGGCACGCTGGCCGACGAGGTCGCGAAGGCGCTTGGCTTTGGCGTGCTCGACTCCGGCGCCCTCTACCGCGTGACCGGCCTGGCAGCGCGCCGCGCGGGGCTGGACCTGGACGACGGCACCGCCGTCGCGGCCATCGTGCCCACCCTGGACCTCCGTTTCGCCGACGGCCACGTCTTCCTGGGCCAGGAAGACGTCACCGCGCGCCTGCGGGCCGAAGCCACCGGCCTGCTGGCCTCCCAGGTGGCCGTTCACCCCGCCGTTCGCCAGGCCTTGCACCAATGGCAGCTCGACTTCCGCCGCCTGCCCGGGCTGGTCGCCGACGGGCGCGACATGGGCACCGCCCTCTTCCCCGGCGCGCCTCTCAAGGTCTTCCTGACCGCCAGTGCCGCCACGCGGGCGGAGCGGCGATATAAGCAATTGATTTCCAAGGGAATTCCGGCTAATATGGAGAGCTTGCGCGAAGATTTGGAGGCGCGGGACGAGCGGGACAAGAACCGCGCGAGCTCGCCTTTGACTCCCGCACAAGATGCGCAGCTGCTCGACAACTCGGCGCTTTCCATCGAAGCCTCGGTGGATCAGGTGTTGAATTGGTGGCAAAAGCGCCGGCCCTTCTGAGGCAACTCAGCCGGGCCCAGGCCTGAGAAGCCACCGGCCCGCCGGCCAGCGACCGAACGCCCGTTCGATCGTCAGGGCAGATGCAAATCTGCCGTGGTTGGCGATGTCAACAACCTAACCCCGCAGGCTTGCCTGCACCGCCGCGCCAATCTTCCGGCGCATCAGGATCAACTCAACATGTCCCAAACCCAAACCGCCGCTTCCGGCATGGAATCCTTTGCCGCAATGTTCGAGGAGTCGCTGCAGCGCTCCGACATGCGCGCTGGCGAAGTGATCTCGGCCGAAGTCGTTCGTGTCGAACACAACTTCGTCGTCGTCAACGCTGGCCTCAAGTCTGAAGCCTACGTGCCCATCGAAGAGTTCAAGAACGACCAAGGCGAACTGGAAGTCCAGGTCGGCGACTTCGTCTCCGTCGCCATCGACGCCATCGAAAACGGCTACGGCGACACCATCCTGTCGCGCGACAAGGCCAAGCGCCTGGCCTCGTGGCTGAGCCTGGAAACGGCCCTGGAGTCCGGCGACTTCGTGACCGGCACCGTCTCCGGCAAGGTCAAGGGCGGCCTGACCGTTCTGGTCAACGGCATCCGCGCCTTCCTGCCCGGCTCGCTGCTGGACACCCGCCCGGTGAAGGACATGAGCCCGTTCGAGGGCAAGACCATGGAATTCAAGGTCATCAAGCTCGACCGCAAGCGCAACAACGTTGTGCTGTCGCGTCGCGCCGTGGTGGAAGCCTCCATGGGTGAAGAGCGCGCCAAGCTGCTCGAGACGCTGTCCGAAGGCGCCATCGTCCAGGGCGTGGTCAAGAACATCACCGAATACGGTGCGTTCGTCGACCTGGGCGGCATCGACGGCCTGCTGCACATCACCGACATGGCCTGGCGCCGTGTCCGTCACCCGAGCGAAGTGGTGACGGTTGGCCAGGAACTGACGGCCAAGGTCCTGAAGTTCGACGCCGAGAAGAACCGCGTCTCCCTGGGCATCAAGCAGCTGGGCGACGACCCCTGGTTCGGCGTGGCCCGCCGCTACCCGACCGGCACGCGCCTGTTCGGCAAGGTCACGAACATCGCCGACTACGGCGCGTTCGTCGAGATCGAGCCGGGCATCGAAGGCCTGGTGCACGTCTCCGAGATGGACTGGACCAACAAGAACATCGCCCCCAGCAAGCTGGTTTCGCTGGGCGACGAAGTCGAAGTCATGGTCCTGGAAATCGACGAAGACAAGCGTCGCATCTCCCTGGGCATGAAGCAGTGCAAGGCCAACCCGTGGGAAGAGTTCGCCGAGAACGTCAAGCGCGGCGACAAGGTCAAGGGCCCGGTCAAGTCGATCACCGACTTCGGCGTGTTCGTGGGCCTGGCCCAGGGCATCGACGGCCTGGTGCACCTGTCCGACCTGTCGTGGGACGAGTCGGGTGAGACCGCCGTTCGCAACTTCAAGAAGGGCCAGGAAGTCGAAGCCGTCGTGCTGGCCGTGGACGTCGAGCGCGAGCGCATCTCCCTGGGCATCAAGCAGCTGGACAGCGACCCCTTCACCGCCTACACGACCATCAACGACCGCGGCGCCTCGGTGACCGGCAAGGTCAAGACGGTGGACCCGCGCGGCGCTGAAGTCGAGCTGGCTGACGGCGTGATGGCCTATCTGCGCGCTTCGGAAATCTCCCGCGACCGCGTGGAAGACGCCCGCAACGTGCTGAAGGAAGGCGACGAAGTCACCGCCATCATCGTCAACGTGGATCGCAAGACCCGCAACATCCAGCTGTCGATCAAGGCCAAGGACAACGCCGACAACCAGGAAGCCATGCAGCGCCTGAGCCAGTCCAACGAGCGTGAAAACGCCGGCACGACGAGCCTGGGCGCCCTGCTGCGCGCCAAGCTGGACAACCAGGGCAACTAAGCCCTCGTTGCAACACCCGGCCTGCAGTCATCAGCACTGAGGCCGGGTATGCTCCCGACAGGCTCGCCGGCCTTGCCAGCGGGCCTGTTTCAATTACAGACAGCAAATGCAACCACAGGGGCACAGCATCGGCCCTGGCCGCGGGGTCGCCCTTCGTGCCCCTGTGGTTGCCTTTTGACCTCGAGCCCTGCCCCATGACCCGTTCCGACCTCGTCGCCGTCCTTGCCGAACGCTTCGGCCAGCTGACCCAGCGCGACACCGAGTTCGCCGTCAAGACCATCCTCGACGCCATGAGCGACGCCCTCGCCCGCGGCCACCGCATCGAGATTCGCGGCTTCGGCAGCTTTTCCATCAGCCGGCGCCCGCCGCGCGTTGGCCGCAACCCGCGCAGCGGCGAGCAGGTCATGATCCCGGAAAAGCTCGCGCCGCACTTCAAGCCCGGCAAGGCGCTGCGCGAAGCGGTCGACAAGCACCTCCCAGTCACCGACGCCTGAGCCAGAATCCGGGGCCATGCGCACGCTTGTCTGGCTCCTGCGAGCCCTTGTCTTCTTCACGCTGTTCGCGTTCGCGCTGAACAATGGCCATGAGGCTGTCGTGCGCTGGTTCTTCGGCCACGAATGGCGCGCGCCCCAAGTGATCATCGTGCTGGTGGCGTTCGCCGCCGGCGCGGCTTTCGGCGTGCTGGCCATGGTGCCAGCCTGGTGGCGCCACCGCCGTGCCGCCCAGCGGGCCGAGCCCGCACAAGCCAGCCCCACCCCGGCGCCCGATACGCCTGCAACGCCTTACGCTGCCCACCAAGATGGAGTTTGATCCGCGCTGGCTGCTTTTCGTCCTGCCCGTCGTCTTCGTGCTCGGGTGGCTGGCCTCCAAGCTGGACTCCAAGCAATGGAAGCTCGAACAGCGTGAATCGCCCAAGGCCTACTTCAAAGGCCTGAACCTGCTGCTGAACGAACAGCAGGACAAGGCGATCGACGCCTTCATTGAAGCCGTTCAGAACGACCCCGACACCTCCGAACTGCACTTCGCCCTCGGCAGCCTCTTCCGACGCCGTGGCGAGACGGAGCGGGCCGTGCGCGTGCACGAGCACCTGCTGCGCCGCGGCGATCTACCCAAGGCCGAGCGCGACCGCGCCCAGCATGAACTCGCGCAGGACTTCTTCAAGGCGGGCCTCTTCGACCGCGCCGAGGCTGCCTACGCCGAGTTGCGCGGCACGGCCTTCGAGCGCGAAGCGCGGCTGGCGCTGCTGTCGCTGTACGAGCGCTCGCGCGACTGGGCCAAGGCGGCCGAGGTGGCGGCAGAGCTCGAAGCCGCCGGCACCGGCTCCTTCTCCAGCCGCATTGCCCACTACCTCTGCGAGCAGGCCCTCGTGGCACAGGCACAGGGTCATGGCGACCTCGTCCCGGCGCTGCTCGACCAGGCCCAGCGTCGATCACCCGAATCGGCCCGCGCCTACGTGCTGCAAGGCCAGATGCTGCTGAAGGCGAACCAGCCTGAAGCCGCGCTCGCGGCCTTCACCCACTTGCTGGCCGTGAATCCACCCGCTTTCAATCTGGTCGCGGCCGATTGCGCAGCGGCGGCGCAGGCCTTGGGCCGCCCGGAACGCGCCATTACGCTGTTGCTTGAGCAGTACCAGCGCGCGCCCAGCATGCATTTGCTGCGGGCCCTGGCGACCCTTCAGCCCGGGCCGCAGCGCGAGCGGCTTGCCGCGCATCTGCGCGAACAGCCGGCGCTTTCCGCCGCCACGGACCTCCTCAAGCTCAACGCCAGCGCCCTGCCCCCCGATGAGGCCGCGCCGCTGATCCAGACCCTGGAAAAGGCCACCAAGCCCCTGCAACGCTACCGCTGCGCGGCCTGCGGCTTCGAGGCGGCCCACTATTTCTGGCAATGCCCCGGCTGCCTGAACTGGGACACCTATCCCCCTCGCCACGTAGAAGAACTTTGAGCGCCCGTCACATCATCTGCATGAAGTGGGGCACGAAGTACGGCCCCGAGTACGTCAATCGCCTGTACGCGATGGTGCGCCGCCACCTGCAGGGCGACTTCCGCTTCGTTTGCCTCACCGACCGGACCGAGGGCATCCGCGACGAAGTGAAATGCTTCCCCATCCCCGAGCTCACGCTGCCCAACGGTGAGCCCGAACGCGGCTGGAAGAAGCTCACGACCTTCAGCCCCACGCTCGTCCATGACTACGGGCTCCAGGGCACGGCGCTCTTCCTGGACCTGGACGTGGTCATCGTCGACGACATCACGCCCTTCTTCGAGGTGCCAGGTCAGTTCCTCATCATTCACGATTGGAAGCGCCCCTGGCGGATCACCGGCAACTCGTCAGTCTACCGCTGGGAGCTGGGCGCCCACCAGGATGTGTTGACCGAGTTCGTCGCTGACCAGGCCAAGGCCAAGGCCGACTACCGCAACGAGCAGGCCTTCCTCTCGGCGGTGCTGCATCGGCAAGGCGTGCTGCAGTACTGGAACGCCGCTTGGTGCGCCAGCTACAAGTACCACTGCATTCCGGCCTGGCCGACCAGCTATTGGCGCGACCCCTTCGTGCCCGCCGGTGCCCGCATCCTGATCTTCCACGGCGTCATGAACCCGCCTGACGCGCTGGCCGGCCGCAGCAATGGCAACTGGCGCCATGCCCGCCCGGCGCGCTGGATCGCCGACCACTGGCGCGAATGAACCTCGTCATCCACGCGGTGCAGGCCCTGCTGGTCCTGCTGACCGGCCTGCTGGTGTGGGAGACGCTGACCGTTCTGCGCGCCCGCGTGCCCGCGCAGACCCGCGCCGTCACGGTGGGCGACGAAGCACCGGCCAGCACCGCCACACTGCCCCGCATCATCTGGACCTACTGGCAGACCGCGCCCGCGCCCGAGTTCATCCAGGCCTGCATCGCCAACTGGCGGCAGTTCGCGCCCAACCACGAGGTGCGCCTGCTGGACCGCAGCAGCATCGAATCCTGGCTGCCCAGCCTGCGAGCCGACTTCAACAGCCTGCCCGCCTACCGCCAGGCCGACTGGCTCCGCGTTCAACTGCTCGCGCGCCACGGCGGCATCTGGATGGATGCCTCCATGCTGCTCAGCCGCGACCTCGGCTGGCTGCACGACACCCAGCGCCGCCGAGGCGCCGACTATGTCGGCTTCTACATCGACCGCTACTCCACGCGTCCGACCCTACCCATCATCGAGAACTGGATGATGGCCTCGGTTCCGGGCGGCCGTTTCGTGAGCGCGCTCGCTGCGGCCTTCGACCTGGCCCTGGACGAAGGTGCCGAAGCCCTGCTGCAGCGCCTGCGCAGCGAAGGCCGGCACGCGCAGGTGGTGCAGGCGCTGACCGAGGATTTCCAGCGCTACCTGCTCATGCACGTCGCTGCCAGCGAGCTGTTGGACCGTTCCCCGCAACTCGCACGGCTCGTGCTGCTGCGCGCCGAGGACGGGCCGTTTGCCTGGCATGCGGGCGTGGGTTGGCGCAAGCGCCACCTGTTCGCCCGGCTGGCGCTGGCCCCCTGCCCGCGCATGCTGCCCGCCGTGCTGAAGCTGCGCGGCGGCGACCGCACCGTCGTCGAGCGCAACTGGCGCCGTGGCTGGGTCTCGCCGTTCAGCGCCCTGCGTCATCTGCTCGCACCGCCCCGGTGAACACGCCCTGGCTCAGCCTGCTGTTCCCGATGTACCGGGTGGAGCCCTGGC
This sequence comes from Roseateles puraquae, assembly GCF_002205845.1. Taxonomy (GTDB): domain Bacteria; phylum Pseudomonadota; class Gammaproteobacteria; order Burkholderiales; family Burkholderiaceae_C; genus Pelomonas; species Pelomonas puraquae. The sequence goes on from NZ_NISI01000001.1 coordinate 320,071, forward strand.
TGGGCGCCTGTCTGGCATCGCTGCAGGCCCAGGATCTGGCGGGTGTCGAGCTGGTGTTCGTCGACGACGCCTCGCCCGACAACGCCGCCGCGCTGGTGCAGCAAGCCTTGCCGCAGGCCCGTGTGATCCGCCAGCCGCACAACCGCGGCGTCAGCGCCGCCCGCAACCGCTTGCTGGAGGAGGCGCGGGGGGACTACCTCTGGTTCATCGACCCGGACGATCTCGTCGAACCCGGTGCGGTGCAGCGCCTGCGCGGCCTCATCCAGGCCCACCAGCCTGATCTGGTCAGCTGCGACTTCCGGGTCTTCGACGACGGCCCGTCCACCGCTTCCGTCAAGCCGCGCCACCGGCATCTGCCCAGCTTCGACGGCCCGGCCGGCGTGCTGATGGACGACATCGACCAGCGCCTGCGCGGCTACTTCGTGCACGGGCAGTTCCACCCCTGGAGCAAAGTCGTGCGACGCGCCTGCTGGCCGTCGACGCTGCGCTTTCCCGAGGGCCGGGTGTTCGAGGACATGGCGGTCTACCCGCGACTGCTCTTGCACACGCCCCGCCACCTGCATGTGGCTGAAGTCTGGATCGCGTACCGGCAACGCGGCGGCAGCCTGCTCAGCCAGCTGGACGCGCGGCGCCTGGACGACTGGACAGCGGCGATGGATGGCCTGGCCGCCGAGCTGCCGCCGCTCAAGGACGACACGCGCTTCGAGATTGCGCACTTCTGCGCCCGGACCCAGCTGCGCGCCCGCCGGCGCCGGCTGCAGCTCGGCGGCGAGGCCCTGGCTGGGCTGGTCACCGATGCCGAGCGCTTCGCGCGCAGCTCGCCGCTGTCGCGTCGCGCACTCCTCGCCGCCTACTTCAGGCGGGGGCGCTGGCTGCGTGGCCTGCAGTGGTGGCGCAGCGGGTGATCAGCCCTTCGTAGCGCGCCTGCATCAGCGCCAGGCCGTGCGCCGCCTGGGCGCGGTCGCGCGCCGCCTCGCCCAGCCGCGTCGCCAGGGCCGGGTCGCTCAGCAGCTGCGCCATGGCCGCGGCCAGCGCGGCGGCATCGCCCTCCGGCACCAGCAGGCCCGTCACGCCAGGCTCGATCACGCCGCGCACGCCGATGACGTCGGACGCGATGCAGGCACAACCCGCTGCCATCGCCTCGACCAGCGCCAGGGGCATTCCCTCAAAGTGCGTGGAGAGCACATAGACCCGCTGCGACCGCAGCAGGCCCGGCATGTCCCGGTGGTGCCCGAGGAACGCCACCTGCCCCCCTACGCCACGCCGCGCTGCGCGGGCCTGCAAGCGTGCGAGTAGCGGCCCGGTGCCGGCCACTTGCAGGCGGGGCGTCAAGCCGTGTGACGCAGCGAGCAGCGGCAGCGCGTCGATCAAGGTGGCATGGTCCTTCTGGCGCGCCAGTCGCGCAGACATCACCAGGCCTGCCTCTCGCTCGCCCGCAGGCGGCGCGGGCTCGGCGAACCGGGCCAGGTCGATCCCATTGGGGATGGCCCAGGTCTTGGCCCGGGGCAAGCCCTGAGCGAGCAGCGTCTGCCGCACCCCCTCGCTCACGCCCACAAACGCGGCCGTCCGCTCCGCCAGGCGCCGGCTGAGCCAGCGGCTCCAGGGCGTGTAGCGCTCGCGCGAGTTGTGTTCGACCTGAATCAGCACCGGCACCTCGGCACGCAGGCCGGCCTGGCGGCCGATGAGGTGCTCCGGAAATCCGTGCGCCAGCAGCGCCAGCGGCTGCAGGTCGCGCAGCAGTCGCGCCAAGGCCGCAATCGTCGGCAGGTGCGACCAGCCGCCCGGCACGAGATGCACCGTCAGTCCTTGGGCCCGCAGGGCATCCACCCGCGCCATCGGCGTGTGGCCCTTGCGCCGCAGCACCAGCACCGGGGCATAGGGCCCGGCGTGCAGCGCAGCCAGGCACAGATCCACCGCCACCTGGGTGGCACCCGAAAAGCCGCCTGTCACGAAGTGGACGACGGTCGGGCGGTCAGCGGACACAGGGTTCGGCATGGCGGCGCAGTGTAGGAGGGAGAATCGCGCCCCATGTCTCCTGACACCAACGCCTCCGCACCGCCGTCCGTCTTGCGCCGCCTGGGCCGGTTTGTCTTCCCGCACCGATGGGGTGCGCTGCTCACGGTGCTGGCCTACATCGGCGCCGCGGCCACCGAGCCGATGCTGCCCAAGCTCATCGGCTACGCCTTCGGCGAGGGCTTCGCCAAGGATGCCTTCCCGCTGTGGATGGTGCCGGTCACGCTGATCGGCCTGTACCTCGTGCGCGGCATCTTCAGCTTTGCCGGCCAGTACCTCTTCAACTGGACGGTCACACGCAGCGTCATGGACTTCCGCGCTGCCCTCGTGCAGGCCCTGATGCGGCTGGACGCACAGGTCTACACCCGCGTGCAGCCCGGCACGGCTGTCAGCAAGGTCGTCAACGACCCGCAGCAGATCCTTCAGCTCGTGGGCGATGTCGGCATGAGCGTGCTGCGCGACGGGCTGCCGGCTCTGGCCATCCTCCTCTATCTGTTCTTCCTGAACTGGAAGCTCACGCTGCTGGCCCTCGTGGTCACGCCGTTGATGGCCTTCGTGATGAAAAAGGTCAACCAGCGCGTACGGCTGATGGCCTCGCGGTCCTACGACTCTCAGCTGCTGCTGGTCAACAAGATCGACGACCTCGCCCGCGCCTGGCGGGTGGTGCGACAGTTCGGCGCCGAGGCGCACGAACGCGACCGCTTCCACGACCTGTCCGACCAGGTCCGCCGCAACACGATGAAGACCGTGACGGCGGGTGCCCTGTCGCAGCCACTGTCGCAGCTGGTGGCCAGCGTGGGCCTGTCCTTCATCATCTGCGTGGCGCTGTGGCAGGCGCGCGCCGAGGGCACCGGCGTGCAGGCCTTTGCCGAGTTCGTGGCGGCGCTGATCCTGCTGACCTCGCGCCTGCGTCACCTGTCCGACCTGGCGGCGCCCCTGACCCGCGCCACCGTCATCGCCAAGGGCTGCTTCGAGCTGATGGACGAGCCCAAGGAAGCCGACGGCGGCACGACGACGCTGCCCGGGCCGGCCCGCGGCGACCTCGCGATGCAGGACGTCAAGCTCACCTACCCCGGTGCCAGCCAGCCCGCACTCGATGGCCTGTCGCTGCACTTCCCCGCCGGCAAGACCACGGCGCTCGTGGGGGCCTCGGGCGCGGGCAAGAGTTCCATCATCCACCTGCTGCTGGGCTTTGGCCGGCCAGACGGCGGCCGCATCCTGCTGGACGGCACCGACATCGAGACGCTCACCCGCCTGAGCCTGCGCCGCCAGTTCGCCGTGGTGTCACAGGACATCGTGCTGTTCGACGACTCCGTCGCCAACAACATCGCCTACGCACAGCCGCGCGACGAGGGCCGACTGGAGGCCGCGCTGCGGACCGCCCACCTGTGGGAGTTCGTGCAGAGCCTGCCGGAAGGCGTCGAGACCTCGGTCGGCGCCAACGGCAGCAAGCTGTCCGGCGGTCAGCGCCAGCGGTTGGCCATCGCCCGCGCGCTCTACAAGGAAGCGCCGATCTGGATCTTCGATGAAGCCACCTCGGCGCTGGACACCGAAAGCGAGCGCGCCGTGCAGCAGGCCCTGGCGGCGTGGTCAGGCCGCAAGACCTTGATCGTCATCGCGCACCGGCTGTCCACCATCCGGGATGCGGATGCCATCCATGTGCTCGGCGCCGGCCAGCTCATCGAGACCGGCACGCATGCCGAGCTGATGGCTCGCGACGGCGCCTACGCCGCCATGGTTCGCGCCCAGGCGGGCGAGTCATGAGGCGCCGGGCGCTGCTGCTCTCGGGGCTGGCAGCGCCTGCGTTCGCCCTGACGGCGATCGAAGTGAACACGGCCAAGCGCGCCACGCTGGAGTCGGTGCCAGGCCTCGGTCCGGCGTTGGTCCAGCGGCTGCTGGCAGCGCGCCCGTTCACCGGCTGGCCTGATCTGATGCAGCGCGTGCCCGGCATCAAGGCCGCCACCGCCACACGGCTCTCGGCTGCCGGGCTGCGGGTGGCCGGCGAAGCGTTCGAGTCAGCAGCCGGCGGCAAAGCCGGCTGAGCGGCTTCGCCGCAGCGACGCCGGGTCGATCTGCGGCGCCCGCGCCGGCCAGCCGAAGAAGCGCTGCACCTCCGCCCGCTTGGCCAGGGTGTCGCTCATGCCGAGGTTGATCAGCTCGCCCACGAAGCTCGGCTCGAACAGCAGATAGCTCACCAGCGCCGACCCGCTCATCGCCTTGCCCTTGCCCGTCACACCGAAGGCCCGCAGCATGGCGCGCACCGATTGAGGCAGGCTCGCCTGGTGATCGCTGGCCAGGTCGTCCAGCCGGCGGCTGGGTGCGATGACGAGCAGGTCGATCGGCCGCAGCGCCGAGGCGGCCCGCGCGTCCCGCGGCAGCAGGGCCAGCGTGCGGTTGATGCGACGCAGCCGCTCCACATCCACCGACAGCGCGTCCAGGAAGATGTTGGACAGCGCATGGCCGGCAATCTGGGCCATGCTGGGGTGCTGGTCGGTCGCCGCCACGCGGCGGCCTTCGGGCTCCTTCATGCGGCCTGCGCCGATCACGAGGATGCGCTCCGAGCCCAGGTGTACCGCGGGCGAGATGGGTGCGCTCTGGCGCATGGAGCCGTCGCCAAACCACTCCGGCAGCCCTTCCAGGTCGATGCGCTCGGCCGGAAAGATGAACGGGATGGCCGACGAGGCCATCAGGTGGTTCAAGGTGAGCCGTGCCTGCACCGCCATGCGCTGCTCCCGCAGCCAGGGCACGACGTGGTGGTGGGTCTGGAAGAAGGTGACGTGCTGGCCCGAGGTGTAGCTCGAGCCCGTCAGGGCGAGCGCCCGCAGGTGGCCGGCTTCCAGCATGGGCTCCAGGCGGTCCATGTTCAGGTAGCGGCCGAGCAACTCGCGCAGTGGCTTGTTATCGAGCAGGCTGCGCGGGCGGCTGCGCGTCCAGCGGGCCAGCGCCCAGCCCAGGCTCAGCATCGACAGCCAGCGGGCACCGCTCTTCACGGCCTCGAAGGCATCGGCGCGGTAGATGTGCTCGACGTGCAAGCCCTGCCACAGATGCAGCAGCCCGTCGACCGCGGCGTCGAAGTCATCGGCATGGCAAGCCAGCGTGGCAGCATTGATGGCGCCGGCCGACGTGCCGCTGATGATCGGAAACGGGTTGCCGGCCACGCCGGCATCGCGCCGCAACTGCGCGATCGCGGCGAGCACGCCGACCTGGTAGGCCGCACGCGCGCCGCCCCCGGTCAGGATGAGCCCCGTGACCGCGGCTGGCCGAGCAAGGCCTGTCGACGGCGCGGCAGGCTTGGGGACGACGTGCAGCATCGGCGAAATCATCGCCGATACCGGCCGTCAGCTCACTTCGTAAATGACCTCAGCCGCAGTGCCCAGCTTGGCCAGCGCCTCGTCGGCCGGCCAGAAGCGGCTGGTCTCGCCGAGCTCCACGAGCCAGCGCGCACCCACCTGCCCGCCTTGGGGCTCGGCCTGCACCGACACCCGCACCGGCAAGCCCAGCTTGCGGGTGCCGCCCTCCTCCGTCTCCACCACGCGAGGCGGGAAGCGCTGCACCAGCTCGTGGATCAGGCCCGCCGTGCCGGCATCACTCAGCATCAGGTGGCGGCCGAAGCGAGCCCGCGCGGCGGCCAGGCTCCACACCGCCTGCACGTTCATCCGCAGGCCACCGGAGAAACGGTCGTTCTGCACCTTGCCCTGGGCGATGATGAGTTCGTCCTCGGCCAGCAGCTCCTTGTTGGCGTTGAGCAGTTCCTCGTTGGCCACGGCCTCGATGGCATCGCTCTTGTCGTCGAGCTTGAAGATGGCAACGCGGCCGCGCTGGCCGTTGATGACCCGCATGCCGCTGACGATGCCGGCCACCAGCACCGGGTCGCGGCTGTCTTGCAGGTCAGCGATCTGGCGTTTGACGATGCGGCGCACCTCCGTGCCGCTCTGGTCGAACAGGTGGCCCGAGAGGTAGAAGCCGATGGCCGTCTTCTCCAGCGACAGGCGCTCCTTGATGCTCCAGGGCGCTGCGTCCACCAGGTCGGGCTCGGCGGTGCTGGAGGCATGCGAGTCGCCGAAGTCGAACAGCCCGCCCTGGTCGGCGTTCGCCTCGGTCGTCTCCGCGTGGGTGTAGCCACGGCCGACGCTGGCCAGCAGCTTGGAGCGCTCGGGGTTGATGCTGTCGAAGGCACCGGCCTTGATCAGGGCCTCCACCACGCGCTTGTTTACCGCCTTGCGGTCCACCCGCAGGCAGAAGTCGTAGAAGCTCAGGAAGGGGCCGCCCGCCTCGCGCGCCGCGATGATGGCCTCGATGGCGCCACGCCCGGTGCCCTTGACGGCACCCAGGCCGTAGTTGACGAGTCGGTCGGACAGCGGCTCGAAGCGGTACTGCCCCTTGTTCACGCAAGGCGGCTGGAACTCGATGCCGAACAGCTTGGCATCGTTGAGCAACACCTTGAGCTTGTCGGTGTCGTCCATTTCGATGGTCATGTTCGCGGCGTAGAACTCGGCCGTGTAGTGCGTCTTCAGCCAGGCCGTGTGATAGCTCAGCAGCGCATACGCCGCAGCGTGCGACTTGTTGAAGCCGTAGCCGGCGAACTTCTCCATCAAGTCGAAGACCTCGTCGGCCTTGGCCTGGTCGATGCCTTTCTCCGCGGCGCCCTTGCGGAAGATCTCGCGGTGCATGGCCATCTCTTCGGCCTTCTTCTTGCCCATGGCACGGCGCAGCATGTCGGCGCCGCCGAGGCTGTAGCCGCCCAGCACCTGGGCCGCCTGCATCACCTGCTCCTGGTACACGAAGACGCCGTAGGTCTCTTCCAGCACCTGGCCCAGCAGCGGATGCGGGTACTCGATGGTCTCCTTGCCGTGCTTGCGCGCCACGAAAGACGGGATCAGGTCCATCGGACCCGGCCGGTACAGCGACACCAGGGCGATCAAGTCCTCGAAGCGGGAGGGCTTGGCATCTTTCAGCAAGCGCTGCATGCCGGGGGATTCAAACTGGAACACGCTTTCCGACAGCCCCTTGCCGAACAGGTCGAAGGTCTTGCGGTCGGTCAGCGGCACGTTGGCCCAGTCGAAGTCGTGGCGGTCAGCATGCCGCGCCACGATGAACTTCTTGGCCAGCTCCAGGATGGTCAGCGTCGCCAGGCCCAGGAAGTCGAACTTCACCAGGCCAATGGCCTCCACGTCGTCCTTGTCGTACTGGCTGACCGCGCTGGTGGAGCCCGGCTGCTGGTACTGCGGGCAGAAGTCGGTGATCTTGCCCGGCGCGATCAGCACGCCGCCCGCGTGCATGCCGATGGACCGCACCGTGCCTTCCACGCGCGCCGCCATCTCCAGCAGGCCGGCCACTTCTTCGTCAGATTTCTCGCGCTCCTCGATCTCCGGCGATTCATGCCGCGCGTAGACCATCTTGGCCTTCTCGGGGTCGAAGTTGGGCGGCAGCTTGGCCAGCGTCACCGTCTTGCCGGGCGGCGCCGGCACGAGCTTGGCGATCGAATCGACATGGCCGAAACCCATGCCCAGCACCCGCCCGATGTCGCGCAGCGCCCCCTTGGCGGCCATGGTGCCGAAGGTGGCAATCTGGCTGACGGCCGGGCGGCCGTACTTGTCCTTCACGTACTCGATGACCCGGTCGCGATTGCCCTGGCAGAAGTCGATGTCGAAGTCGGGCATCGACACCCGCTCCGGGTTCAGGAAGCGCTCGAACAGCAGGTTGTAGCGCAGCGGGTCCAGGTCCGTGATGAGCAGTGCATAGGCGACCAGCGAGCCCGCACCCGAACCCCGGCCGGGGCCCACCGGGCAGCCGTTTTCCTTCGCCCAGCGGATGAAGTCCGACACGATGAGGAAGTAGCCCGGGAAGCCCATCTTGATGATGGTGTTGAGCTCGAACTCCAGCCGCTCCACGTAACGCGGCCGCTCCTTCTCGCGCTCGGCCTCGTTGGGGAACAAGTGCACGAGCCGGTCCTTGAGGCCCGCATGGCTGAGCTCGCGGAAGTACTGCTCCATCGGCATGGGCGTGCCGTCTTCAAGCAGCGGGGTCGGGAAGTTGGGCAGCTGCGGCTTGCCCAGCACCAAGGTCAGCGAGCAGCGCCGCGCGATCTCGACCGTGTTCTCGATGGCGCTCGGGATGTCCTTGAACAGCGCCCGCATCTCGGCCTGGGTCTTGAAATACTGACTGGGCAGGAAGCGCTTGATGCGCTTGGGGTTGGCCAGGGTCTCGCCCTCGGCCACACAGACCCGGGCCTCATGGGCTTCGAAGTCGTCCTCGGTCAGGAACTGGATGGGGTGGGTCGCCACCACCGGAAGGCCGAGCTCCGCTGCCAGCGGCACGCTCGCCTGCACCAGCGCCTCCTGGCCCGGCAGGCCGGCGCGCTGCAGTTCGATATAGAAGCGCCCCGGAAAGGTCGCCGACAGCCGCTCCGCCCATTCACGCGCCCGCACCTTGTCGCCCTGCAACAGGGCCTGGCCCAGGCCGCCGTGCTGCGCGCCGGACAGGCAGATCAGCCCGCCGCCGAGTTCCTGCAGCCATTCCCACTTCAGGCAGGCCTGGTTGCGCTGCACGTTGTCGATCCAGGCGCGGGACAGCAACTCGCTCAGGTTCAGGTAGCCCTGCTTGTCCTGCACCAGCAGCAACAGCCGGCTCGGTGGCTTGTCGCCCGCCTCGGCCTCCAGCCAGCAGTCGGCGCCCAGGATGGGCTGCACGCCCTTCTTGCGCATGGCGGAGTAGAACTTGATGCCACCGAACAGGTTGGCCAGGTCGGTGATGGCCGCGGCGACCTGGCCATCCTTGGCCGCGGCGGCAGCGGCGTCATCCGTGCGAAGCGTGCCATCCACCACCGAGAACTCGGTGTGCATGCGCAGGTGGACGAAGGGAAGTTCTTGAGGAGTCGAAGCGTCGGTCTCGGGCATCACGGCATTGTAGGAATGCCGCCGAAGCCCGCCGCTTCAGCCGAAGGCGATCGAGGCCAGCACGACCTGGTTGCCACCGCGACGCTGCGCCTCATGCACCGCGGCTTCACTGGCCGTCATCAACTCGTCCTGGCGCGACGCGGTGTGCGGGAAGCTCGACACGCCCATGGAGATGGACAGGCCCAGGTCCTGCCCGTTCAACACGACGATCTGCGCGGCGCACTGGCGGCGCAGTTGCTCCATGCGGGCATGCGCCGTGGCCAGACCGACGCCCGACAGCAGCACCGCAAACCGCTGCGGGCCGATGCGGCAGGCCGAGTCCATGGCGCGGGTGTTGGCGCGCAGCATGCGGCCGATGCCCTCGAGCAGCCGCTGCTGAGCTTCCTCGCCAAGGCTCGCAATCTTGGGCGACGCGTCCAGTGCGATGACGACCAGCGCGAACTCCCGGTGCTCGCGGGAGGACAAGTCGATCTCGCGCAGCAACTGGTCGTCGAACTGGGCACGCATGTACAGGCCCGACACGTCGTCGCGGCCCGAGCCCTGCTGCAGCTCCCGACGGATCTGCTCGATCGCACTCTGCTGCTGCTCGATCTGGGCCAGGGCGCGTTGCAACTGGGCCTCGCGCTGGCGCTCTTCGGTGCGCTCATGCCACACCGCCAGCAGGAACTCCGACCCCAGCGCCAGGCGCGTGACGCTGAACTCGCGACGCCGTCCACCGATTTCGAGCTTGTGCTCGCTGACGACCGGAAAACGCTGAGCCATCACGGTCTGCTCGACACGGCGCAGGGCCGTGGTCTCGTCCGGCTTGAGCAGCTCGGCATCGGTATGGCCCACCACCGCCTCGCGCCCGAACATCTCCACCAGCCCGGTGGTGGCGAACACATAGCGGCCCGTGGCCACCGACTTGATCGCCGCCTGGTTGCCCAGGGGCTCGATCAATGCCACCAAGCCGGCCAAGGCCTCGCCACCCAGGTCAGCATGACTCGCCAGCCAATGCGCCAGGCTGCCGGGCTGCGGCTCCATCGCGGTCTGGTCGGCAGTCATGTCCATGAAATCGTCTGGGTGCGATCGAGCGCACGCGGCGAAGCGCCACAGTGCGCCGAAGGTGTCAGGGGAATGTAGTGGGCGGCGCGAAGGGCCAGCAAGGCCAGCCGCCCCCATGAATCAGGCCTCCCCCCTAGAAGGTCGTTCATGGCCTGGAATCGTAACGAGTTTCCTCGCGCTGACCCACGACAATGGACCGCATTCGAGGGAGGGGTATGCAGGGATTCGATGTGGTCGTGGTGGGCGCGGGTGCCGCCGGGCTGTTCTGCGCGGGGCGCGCCGGCCAGGCCGGCTTGCGCGTGTTGTTGATCGACCATGCCGCCAGGGTGGCTGAAAAGATCCGTATCTCGGGCGGCGGCCGTTGCAATTTCACGAATCGTGAGGCCGGCCCGGCAAACTTCCTGTCGGAGAACCCGGCCTTCTGCCGCTCGGCCCTGGCGCGCTACACGCCGCAAGACTTCATCAAGCTGGTGCAACAGCACGGCATCGCCTTCCACGAAAAGCACAAGGGCCAGCTGTTCTGCGACGACTCGGCCGAGCAGATCATCCAGATGCTGCTGCGCGAATGCGAGGCGGGCGGCGTGACGCGCTGGCAGCCCTGCACCGTGGCCGACGTGCGGCTGCGGGCCGAGGGCGGCTTCGAGCTCGACACATCTCAGGGCACGGTGCAGGCGCCGCGGCTGGTGGTGGCGACCGGAGGCCTTCCCGTACCCAAGATCGGCGCCAGCGACTGGGGGCTGCGCCTGGCCACGCGTCTGGGGCACGCCATCGTCGAGCCGCGCCCGGCACTGGTGCCACTCACCTTCGACGCCGAAGCCTGGGCGCCGTTTGCAGCCCTGGCGGGCCTCTCGCTGCCGGTCGAAGTGGCGTGCGGCAAAGGCAAGGCGCGGGGTCGCTTCCTGGAAGACCTGCTCTTCACGCATCGCGGCTTGAGCGGCCCGGCCATCCTGCAGATATCAAGCTACCGGACGGAAGACGACCAGCCCCTGCAGATCAACCTCGCACCCGAGATTCAGCTCGACCGCGACCTGGTCGAGGCCAAAAGCGGGTCCCGGCGCCAGCTGGGCAACGAACTCGCTGCGCGCCTGCCCCAGCGCCTGGCGGCCGCCTGGCTGGAGCGCGCCGCACTGGACCCCACCCGCCCCCTGCCCGAATGCCGCGACGCCGACTTGCAGCGCCTCGGCCGCAGCGTTCACGACTGGCAACTCATGCCCACGGGCGACGAAGGCTGGCGCAAGGCGGAGGTCATGCGGGGCGGCGTCAGCACGCGTGATCTCAGTTCCCAGACCCTGGAAAGCCGGCATGTTCCAGGCTTGCACTTCATCGGCGAGGTCGTGGATGTGACAGGCTGGCTGGGTGGCTACAACTTCCAATGGGCCTGGGCCAGCGCGGCTGCCTGCGCTGAGGCGATGGCAGCCGCCCGCACGGCCGCCTGAGATGGGGCCCGGGAACGCGCCGGAGACAATATTGGCAAGTGCTTGATTTCCCGGCTACAATCCTCGGCTTTGCTGGCAAACCCGCGCGTCGATTCGCTGCTAATCCCAAGTGATGCAGTAATCCGGAACCTGCTGCTGAAACAAAAGCCGCGAACACCGAGCGCAATCTGAAGGAATTACATGACCACCATCCGCGTCAAGGAAAACGAGCCGTTCGACGTCGCTCTGCGTCGCTTCAAGCGCACCATCGAAAAGCTGGGCCTGCTGACCGAACTCCGCGCCCGTGAGTTCTACGAAAAGCCGACCGCCGAGCGCAAGCGCAAGAAGGCCGCCGCCGTCAAGCGCCACTACAAGCGCGTGCGCAGCATGCAGCTGCCCAAGAAGCTGTACTGATCGTCTCTGACGCGACCCGGAACCCGCCTCGGCGCCGTTCCGGCTGAATCCAGAAAACCCGCCACAGGACGCTGTCGCGGGTTTTTGTCCTTTTTGAACCGGACCTGCCCCATGAGCCTGAAAGATCGCATCACCGAAGACATGAAGGCCGCGATGCGCGCCAAGGAAGCCGACCGCCTGCTGACCATCCGTGGCCTGCTCGCCGCGGTGAAGCAAAAGGAAGTGGACGAGCGTATCACTGTGGACGACGCCGCTCTCGTGGGCATCGTCGACAAGCTCGTGAAGCAGCGCAAGGATTCCATCAGCCAATTCGCCGCCGCCGGCCGCGACGACCTGGTCGCCAAGGAAACCGCCGAGCTCGCCGTGCTGCAAACCTACCTGCCCGAGCGCCTGTCGGCCGAAGCCGTGGCGGAGAAGGTGGCAGCCCTCGTGGCCGAGCTGGGTGCCAGCGGCCCCGGCGACATGGGCAAGGTCATGGCCGCCGCCAAGGCCGCCCTCGGCAACAGCGCCGAGATGAGCGTCGTGTCCGCGGCCGTCAAGGCCGCTCTGGCCAAGTAAGGAGGCCCCATGAGCCTGCCGCTGCAACCCGTTGCGCCCGACATCTGCGTCGCGCCGCAGTTGACGCCTGAAGCCATGGCCGAAGCCGCCGCGATGGGCTTCAAGAGCGTGGTCAACAACCGGCCCGATTTCGAGCACGGTCCCGACCAGCCGACCTCCGCCGAAATCGAAGCTGCGGCCAAGGCCGCCGGCCTGGAATACCGCCACCTGCCGGTGGCCGGGGGCTACCAGTCGCCCGAGGAGATCGCCGCGTTCGCCGAGCTGCTCGCCGCCCTGCCCCGCCCGTTGCTGGCGTTCTGCCGCTCGGGCGCGCGCTCGACGCGGCTGTTCATGCTGGCCCAGCAGCTGGACTGAAGCCGCCAGCGCCAGCGGGCCTGCCTGGCGCCTTCAATGACCGAGGTAGGCGGCCTGCACGCGCGGGTCGCCCAGCAGCTCGGCACCACTGCCCTGCAGCACGATGCGCCCGTTCTCCAGCACGTAGGCCCGCTGCGCAAGCTTCAGCGCCTGCTTCACGTTCTGCTCGACCAGGAAGATGGTCAGCCCCTCCTGGGCATTGATGCGCTGCAGCGTGCGAAAAATGTCCTGCACGATGAGGGGCGCCAAGCCCATGGACGGTTCGTCCAGCAGCAGCAGCCTGGGTTTGGCCATCAGCGCACGGCCGATGGCCAGCATCTGCTGCTCGCCGCCCGACAGGCTGCCAGCCAGCTGCCCCGATCGCTCCGCCAGGCGCGGGAAGAGGCTGAAGACATGGTCGATGTCGCGCGCCCGCGCGGCAGCCCCGTCGCGGCGCGTGAAGGCGCCCAGTTCCAGGTTCTCACGAACCGTCAGCGTCGTCAGCGTCGCCCGCCCCTCGGCCACCTGCACCAGCCCGCGCCCCACGATGCGATGAGGCGCAGTGGACGAGATCTCTTCTCCGTCGAACCGCACCTCGCCCGCGGCCTTCTTCACCAGCCCCGACAAGGCCATCAGCGTCGTCGATTTGCCCGCGCCGTTCGCGCCCACCAAGGTGGTGATCTGCCCGGCCACCAGCTCGAAGTCGATGCCCCGCACGGCCTCCACATGGCCGTAGTTCACCACCAGGCCGCGCACGCTCAGCAGGCTCATGCGGGCATCTCCTCGTCATCACGCCCCAGGTAGGCCTCGATGACCTGCGGATCGGTTCGCACGGCGTCCGGGCCGCCCTGGGCGATGATGCGCCCGAAGTTCAGCACCGCGATCTGGTCGCACAGTCCCATCACGAAACGCATGTCGTGCTCGATCATGAAGATCGTGTAGCCACGCGCCTGGATGTTGCGGATCTCGGCCATCAGTTCGGTCTTCTCAGCGCCATTCATGCCCGCCACCGGTTCGTCCAGCAGCAGCAGGCGCGGCTCGGTTGCCAAGGCGCGAGCCAGCTCCAGCTTGCGCTGCTCGCCATAGCTGAGGTTGTCGGCGATGTCGTCGGCCTTGTGGTCGAGCTTCATCCACGACAGCAGCTCGCGCGCCCGGTCGCGCGCCGCACGCTCCGCCGCGCGGTACGATGGCAGGCGCAGCAGCCAGCCTGCCGGGCCATAGGGCAGCCGACCATGCATGCCCACGATGACGTTCTCCAGCAGCGTCATCTCCTTGAACACCCGGATGTTCTGGAAGGTGCGCGCAATGCCACCTGCCGTGATCTGATGCGGCGGACGGCCGACGAGGCTGGCACCGTTGAAGAGGATGTCACCCGAGCTGGGCGGCAGCAGGCCGGTCACGAGATTGACCACCGTCGTCTTGCCCGCACCGTTGGGCCCGATCAGCCCGAAGATGCCGCCCGTCGGCACCTCGAAGCTCACGTCTTGCAACACCTGCAAGCCGCCAAAGTGGCGGGACACCGATTGCAGCGTCAGCACCGTCACGCCCTCCTGCCGCCGAGCAGTGTGCGCAGCCGTGCCGGATCCCACAGGCCGCGCGGCAGGAAGAGCACGATGACCACGAGGATCAGGCCGTTCACCACGTTGCGGAAGTCCGCCAGGCCGCGCAGCAGCTCAGGCAGCAGGGTCAGGATGACCGCGCCTGAAATAGGCCCCATCAGGCCGTGGATGCCGCCGAGGATGGTCATGGTCAGAATCTCCACGCCGCGGTCGAAGCCGTATTCGTTCGGGCCGATGAAGAAGGTCAGGTGGGCATTCAGCGCCCCGGCCAGCCCGGCCAGCATGGCGCCCGCCACGAAGGCGAGCATCTTGTGCGCCTTCACGTCGATGCCCATCAGGCCGGCTGCGGTCTCGTCGAGCTTGATCGCCTCGAAGGCCCGCCCGACCTTGGAGCGGCGCATCAGCGCCAGCACGGCAACCGCGACCGCCAGGGCGAGCGCCACGTGCCACCATTGCGTCAGCGGCGGGATGCCGTTCAAGCCGAGCGCGCCGCCCGTCCAGCTCTCGGTGTTCAGCACGACGATTCGCACCACCTCGCCGAAGGCCAGCGTGGCCATCGCCAGATAGACCCCCGACAGCCGCAGGGTAGGCCCACCCATCAGCAGGGCGACCACGGCCGGCGCCGCCATGCCGCCCGCCAGCGCGAGCGGAAACGGTGCGCCCGCGTTCATGGTCAGCAGCGAGGCGGCATAGGCGCCAATCCCCATGAAGGCCGCATTGGCCATCGCCAGCATGCCGCAGGACAAGGTGAGGTAGATGGACAGGGCCAGCAGCGAGTTCGTGCCCAGCGTCAGCACGAGGTTGCTGTAGACGGCCCAGAAGCTGTCGAAGCTCTCCAGCATGGCGATCAGACCTTGCGCTCGTTGACGGTGCCGAAGAGCCCCTTCGGGCGCAGCAGCAGCACCGCGAACAGCAACCCGAAGGCCACGGCATCACGCATCGTGGAGCCGATGTAGGCCACCGACAGCACCTCGGCAAACCCAAGGAAGAGCCCCGCGAGCATCGCGCCACGGATGTCGCCCATGCCGCCCAGGATGATCACGGCGATGCCCTTGTGCAGGATGGGCTGGCCCATCAACGGGAACAGCGCGTTGGCGTACAGCCCGATCAGCACGCCCGCCACACCACCCAGCCCGGCGGCAACAAAGCTCGTCAGCATGAAAAGCCCACCGACGTTGATGCCCAGCAGCGCCGCCGCCTTGGGGCTCTCGGCAATGGCCCGCAGCGCGCGGCCAAGCTGGGTGCCACGCAAGACGAGCAGCAGCACCGCCATCAGGCCGAACGACAGCGCGATGATGCCCAGCTCCAGCAGGGTCACATGCAGCCCGGCCACGTTCAGCGTGTCCTGGGGCAGCACCTCGGCGGGAAAGCGCAGGTTCTCTGCCCCGAAGATGCCCTGGGCCAGGCTGTTGAGCGCGATGGCCAGCCCAATGGTGGCGATCATCGGGATCAGGTGCGGCGCGTTGCGCGCCCGCAGCGGCCGCAGCACCAGCACGTCGATGACCAGGCCCAGCAGGCCCGACACCGCAAATGCCACCGCGAGTGCACCCGCCAGCGGCAGGTGCAGCCGGGTCACGGCTTGCAGCGCGGCATACGCCCCCACCATGAAGACGGCGCCATGCGACAGGTTGACCACCCCCAGCACGCCAAAGACCAGCGTAAAGCCGAGCGCGAACAGCGCATAGACGCTGCCGAGCGAGAGAGCGTTGAAGAGCTGCTGTTCAAGCACGATGGAAGAAGCGTTCAAGGCCGCCCAGCCACGGACGGCGAGCGGCCGGTTCTGGCCGGCAGTTACTTCTCGATGGCGTAGCGGCCGTTCTTGGTCACGCTGACGATGGCGGTCTGCGCGGCGTCGTAGCCGGCCGGGTTGCCGGCCTTGTCGGTGGCACGGCGGAAGGCGAACGCACCGGTGGCGCCGGTCCACTTCACATCCGGCAGGGCATTGCGCAGCGCGGCACGGTCCTTGGCAAGGTCGCCGGTCAGCTTGATCTTCTTGAGCGCCTGCGCGGTGATGTACATCGCGTCGTACGCCTGGGCGGCGAACTGGTCTGGCGCGGACTTGTACTTCTGCGTGTAGGCCACGATGAAGGCGCCGTTCTCCTTGGTCTGGTTCTCGATGGACCACGGGCTGCCGATCCACAGGCCGTCGGACGCCCCCTTGGCCAGCTCGAACACCTTCACCGAGTTCATGCCGTTGCCACCGATGACCGGCACGTTGAGGCCGAGCTGGCGGGCCTGCACCATGATCGGCGCGCCTTCGGCAATCAACGCCGACAGCACCAGCGCATCCGGGTTGCTGGCCTTGATCTTGGTGAGCTGCGCCTTGAAATCGACGTCACCCTTGGCGAAGGTCTCGGTCGTGGTGACGGCGATCTTCTGCGCGTCAAGCGCCTTCTTGAAGTTGTCGTAGCCGCTCTTGGTGAAGACGTCGTCGTTGCCATAGAGCACGGCCACCTTCTTGATGCCGAGCTTCTTGGCCGCGGTGGACAGGGTCACCGGCAGCACGTCGGCTTCGGTCACCGAGTTGCGGAAGATATGGTCGCCGATGGACGTGATGCCGTCCGCCGTGTTGGAGGTGCCGAAGACCACGACCTTGGCCGCCTGCGCGATCGGGTCGGCCGCCTGGGCCGAATTGGACAGCGTGGGGCCGAAGATCATCAGCACCTTGTCCTGGAAGATGAGCTTCTTGAAGGCGTTGATCGCCTCCTCCTTCTTGCCCTGCTCGTCCTCCACCACCAATACCAGCTTGCTGCCGTTGATGCCGCCGGCCGCGTTGATCTCGTCGGCCGCCAGCTGGAAGCCGGCGCGGATGCTTTGGCCGTACTGGGCCGCACCACCCGACAGCGCCTCGGCCACGCCGAGCTTGACGTCAGCGGCCTGGGCCAGGGCGGCCCAGCCGAACAGGACCGCGGTAACCAAGGGCTTGAAGGTGCGAGGGATCATCGGCAGGTCTCCAGGTGTGGGTGTTGTCTCGGTCGCCAAGGCGCGGCGCCGGCCATGGGGCGCCGCCGATGATAGGGCGCCAGGCTTCAGTTGCCGGCGAGCTTCATGCCGCTGACCAGCACCGAGCCCACGGTCTTGGTGCCCATGGTGTACGCGTCGGCCCCGATGCCAACGATGTTGCGCAGCATGTCCTTCAGGTTGCCGGCAATGGTCACTTCATGAACCGGGTAGGCAATCTCGCCGTTCTCGACCCAGTAGCCGCTGGCGCCGCGGGAGTAGTCGCCCGTCACGTAGTTGACGCCCTGCCCCATCAGCTCGGTCACCAGCAGACCGCGGCCGAGTCGGCGGATCATGGTGGCCAGGTCGTCGCCCGGTGCCGTGGCTCGGCTGGTCATGCGCAGGTTGTGCGAGCCGCCGGCATGGCCCGTGGTCTTCATGCCGAGCTTGCGTGCCGAATAGCTGGACAGGAAATAGCCCTGCAGCACGCCGCCGTCCACCACCGTTCGGGCGCGGGTGAGCACGCCCTCGTCGTCGAAGGGCGAGCTGCCCTTGCCCTTGGGCACGTGCGGGTCTTCGGTGATGTCGATGTGCGGCGCCATCACGGGCTGGCCCAGGCTGTCGAGCAGGAACGTCGTGCGCCGATACAGCGCGCCGCCGCTGACCGCCTGCACGAGCGCTCCCAGCAGGCCAATGGCCACGGTGCTCTCGAACAGCACGGGCACCTCGGCGGTGGCGGCCTTGCGTGCCTTCAGGCGCGACAGGGCGCGCTCGGCGGCGTAGCGGCCCACCGCCTCGGGCGACGCCAGCTCGGCCGCATCACGCATGGAGCTGTACCAGGCGTCGCGCTGCATGTCGTCGCCACGGCCGGCAATCGGCGCGACCGACAGTGAATGACGCGAGCTGGCATAGCCGCCGCGAAAGCCGCGCGTGTTGCCCATCCAGAAATGCGACTGCTGGGCCGACACCGCCGCGCCTTCACTGTTGGTGATGCGCTTGTCGACCGACAGGGCCGCGGCCTCGCAGCGCAGTGCGATGTCGGCGGCTTGCGCGGCGTCCACCGCCCACGGGTGGAAGAGATCGAGGTCGGGCCGCTGGGATGCGTCCAGCGCCAGATCAGCCTCGTCGGGCAGGCCGGCGAAATCGTCCTCGGCGGTGAAGCGGGCGATGTCGTAGGCCGCGCGCACGGTGTCGCGGATGGCCTGCGGCGAGAAGTCAGAGGTGCTGGCGTTGCCGCGGCGCTTGCCGAGGTAGACCGAGATGCCGAGCGACTTGTCACGGTTGCGCTCGACGTTCTCCAGCTTGCCGAGCCGCGCCGAGACCGACAGGCCGCAGCCTTCGGACACTTCGGCGCCGGCATCGCTGGCGCCCAGCTTCTTCGCCTCGGTCAAGGCGTCTTCGATCCACTGCTGGAACTGCTCGGGGCTGTAGGCAAAACCGTCTTGTGCTTGAGGCATGAACGAAGCGCCGGGCACGGCCGGCGCATGACGAAATCGAGTGGGCGACAATGATAGGCCCGCGCCCAAAGCCATTCCCGATGCAAGAAGACATCCCCGAACTCGAAGACGACGACGGTTTCGACCGCCCCAGCAAGTCGCAGATGAAGCGCGACATGACCGCGCTGCAAAAGCTCGGCGAAGAACTGCTCGCCCTACCCGAGAGCCGCTGGGAGCCGCTGGCGCTGCCCGAGATCCTGTCCGACGCGCTGAAGGCGGCCAAGAAGATCACCAACTTCGAGGGCCGCCGCCGCCAGATGCAGTACATCGGCAAGCTCATGCGCAAGATCGACCCCGAGCCGGTGCGAGAGGCCGTGGCGGCTTTCAAGCTGGGCCATGCCCAGGACAGCCTGCGGCTGCACCAGTCCGAGCGCTGGCGCGAACAGCTGCTGGCCAGCGACGACGCGCTGCAGGATTTCCTGGCGGCACACGTCGACGTGGACATCCAGCAGCTGCGCAGCCTCGTGCGCGCGGCCCGCAAGGACGCCGCCAATGTGCCTGAGAAGCGCAGCGGCCGCGCCTTCCGCGAACTGTTCCAGTTCATCAAGGCGGCTGAGGTGGCCACCGATGAGTGACCCGGTTCGCATCGGCATCGTCTCCATCAGCGACCGCGCGTCCACCGGCGTCTACGAAGATAAGGGCTTGCCAGCGCTCAAGGACTGGCTCACCGCCGCGCTGCGCAATCCGATCGAGTTCGTGCCTCGCCTGATCCCGGACGATCAGGCCGGCATCTCCGCCACGCTGGTTGAACTCGTCGACACCGAGCGCTGTCACCTCGTGCTGACCACCGGCGGCACGGGCCCGGCACCGCGCGACGTGACGCCCGAGGCCACCCTCGCCGTCGCAGACCGCGTGATGCCAGGCTTCGGCGAGCAGATGCGCCAGATCTCGCTGCACTTCGTACCCACCGCCATCCTGTCGCGCCAGGTGGCTGTCATCCGCGGCCAGGCCCTGATCATCAACCTGCCTGGCCAACCCAAGGCCATCGCCGAGACGCTGACCGGGCATGAGAAAGCCAGCGGGATCTTCGCGGCCGTGCCTTACTGCATCGACCTGATCGGTGGGCCCTACCTCGAAACGCGGGACGAGGTCTGCAAAACCTTCCGGCCCAAGAGCGCGCTGCGCCCTCAGTAGGCCCCGGCACCGCTGCGGCTGGCAAGGTCACCCGCTCAGGGCTGACCGACGATCTCGCTGGGCGGTGCCGTGGCGCTGAGCACCGCGGCCACTTCATCCAGCGACCGGCTGCTGCCCAAGCCGAAGCCGCCGATCACGCGGCGCCCCAGCGCGCCGCGCCCCTGGGCGGGATACACGCCGACCCAGGCGTCCCGGCCGGCATGCTTGGCGGCATACAGCCCCAAGTCCGCGAGGTTGACCACTTGTTGCCAGCCTCGGCCCTGGGGGCGTTCCGGCTCGAAGGGCATGCAGGCGAACCCGACCGAGCAGGTCACGACGATCTGGCTGCCGTCCGGCAGTTCAAAAGGGGTCGACGCCACGATCGCCCGCATGCGCTCCGCCAGCTCCTCGGCCCGGTGCCGGTCGGTGTCGCGAGCTACCGCGAGGAACTCCTCGCCGCCCCAGCGCACCAGGTAGTCCGATTCGCGCAGCACCGAGCGCAGCCGGGCGCCGAACTGCACCAGCACCGCGTCGCCCGCCGCATGGCCGTAGCGATCGTTGATGCGCTTGAACACGTCGATGTCCAGCAGCAGGAAGACGTTGTCGGTGTCCAGCGGTTGGCCACCAGCCGCCAGCGTCTCCTGCGAGCGGCGGGCGCTGGCCGCCAGATCCTGCTCGATGTGGTCGCTCAGGAAGCGTCGGTTGTGCAGGCCGGTCAGCGGGTCCGTGACGCTGCTCATCGCCAGCTGTTCGGACTTCTCTTCCAGCGCCTGGTGCAGGGCTCGCAGCTCGGCCGTGCGCTCGCGCACCTTGTGCTCCAGTTCCAGCTGGCGCTGGCGAAGCCAGCGCGTCCGCAGCGCGACGGCCCCCAGCAGCAACAGCGCCAGCGCGAGCACCAGCCCCGCGCGGAACCACCAGGTCTGGTGCCAGGCCGGCAGCACCTGCACGGCCAGCGCCAGTTCGCGCTCGCCCCACTGGCCGTCGCGGTTGGAGGCGCGCAGCCGCAGGGTGTAGCGGCCCGGCGCGAGGTTGGTGTAGGCGGCCAGCCGGCGGCTCACATCCGCTGCCATCCAGTCGGCGTCAAAGCCTTCGAGCCGGTAGGCATAGCGATTGCGCTCGGGCGCGGAGAAGTCGCTGGACGCGAATTCCACGGCCAGGCTGTTGCCGTCCGCCGGCACCTGCACCACCGCATCTCGCCCGGGCACCACGGGCACCGGGCGGCCGCCCACCTGCACGTCGGCGAGCAACACCTGCGGGGCGAACTGCCAGGGCTGGAGCCTTTCGGGCAACACCACGGTCATGCCGCCGGCGCCGCCGAAGAGGAGTTCGCCCCGGTCCGTGCGGGCAGCTGAACCGGTCCAGTAGGTCGGGAACACCACGCCTTCGGCCCGTCGCAATGCACGGGCAGTGAGTCGCTCGGGGTCAATGCGCGCCAGGCCATCGTCCGTGCTGGCCCAGATGTGGCCGCGCAGGTCCTGCAGCAGCGCGTTGACGCTGGCGTCCGGCAGGCCCTGGGCCAGGCTGAGGCGCCGCACTGGTTCGGGGTGGCCGGCGGCCGGCAGCACGTCGATGCCGCCGCCGAAGGTGCCGACCCAGAGTCGCCCGGCCGTGTCTGGCATGACCGCGGTCACGAAGCCGGCCGACAGGCCGCCCGGGTCTGACGGCGCCGCGGGGATCTGCCGCACCGCACTCGTCACCGGATCGACCCGGTTGAGCCCATTGCGCGTGCCCACCCACAGCTCGCCAGCCGCGCCGCGGGCCAGCACCATGATGCGCTGGTCGGTCAGCCCGGGCTCGGCCAGCTTCACCGGCGTGCTGCGTCCACTGGCCAGGTCCAGCCGCCACAGGCCGTCGAACTGGCCGCCGACCCAGAGCGTGTCGCCGTCGGCCAGCAAGGCCCAGGTGGAGGCGGCCGGATCGCGCGCGCCCAGCCGGACACGCGCCACCTGGCGACCGTCTGCCGACGCGCGGTACAAGCCGCGCTTGGTGCCGATGTAGACGCTGCCGTCCTTTGCAAGGCTCATGGCCAGCACGATGTCCGGCGGCAGCGCGGTCTCCGGCCGGCTGCCGTCAGGCCGGAGACCGGCGACACGGGCGCCCGTCGCGTCCAGGATGTCGATGCCGCTCTTGTGCGTGGCCAGCCACAGCCGACCGTCGGGCATGGGCAGGATCCAGCTGATTTCAGTGCTGATGAGGCGCGAATCAAGCGCCGCGCTCACGTCGGTGGTGGCGCCCAGCCGTGTGAGCACCCCGGCCTGGCGCGGGTCGTAGCGGCTCAGGCCGCGGTTGGAGGCCACCCAGACCAGCCCGGCGCGGTCGCGGTACAGGGTGCGCAAGGCGTTGTCCGCCAGGCTGACGGGCCAGGCGGGCACGTGACGGATACGGCGCGTCTCCAGACGCGTGGCGTCCACGGCAACCGCCCCCTGGCCCAGCGTGGCCACCCACATCTCGCCGGGCTGCACCTCCAGCAGACTCGTGATCTGGGTGTTCTGAAGCAGATCGTCCTTGTCGGCGGCGCCGGTCTCGCGCACAGCCACGACCGGCCCGTCGCCTTGCTGCCCCAGCACGAAGACGCCCTCGTGCAAGGTGCCGGCCCAGATCCTGCCGGCGCTGTCCTGCGCCAACGCCTGCGGTTGCAGCACACGGCCGATCGCCAGAGGCACCGGCTCCAGCGGTCCCTCAGCCGTGCGGCGCCGGAACAGGCCCGCCTGGCTGCCCAGCCAGAGCTGGCCTCGGCGGTCGCGCAGCACGGCCCAGACCCGCGTGCCCGCAGCCTCGGCCCAGCCCCCCGCCGCGCTCGCGCGCTGCACGCGACCGGTCGCCGGGTCGAGATGATCGAGCCCGCCATCGGTGACGACCCAGAGCCCGCCGGCGCCGTCGTCCAGGATCTGGCGCACGCTGACGTGGCTCAACCCGTCGGGACCACCCACGGGGATGGGCACGAACCGGTCCGTCGCCGGGTCATGCCGCAGCAGGCCGGCGGCGCTCGTCCCGATCCACAGCCGGCCGGCAGCATCGCCGTGGAGCGACTGCACATAGTTGTCCGGCAGCGCCCCGGGCCGTGTCGCGTCAGCCTTGTAGACACGGAAGCGGTAGCCGTCCCAGCGTGCCAAGCCGCCGAGCGAGCCCACCCACAGAAAACCTTGGCCGTCCTCGGCGACCGACGTGGCGATGGCGCTTGGCAGCCCCTGTTCCTGCCCGACATGCTGGAAGGTGATGTCCGCCAGCACCGACCACCGCCGGTCCGCGGGCACCGCCTGGGCGGTCGCGGCGAGCATGGCGAGCGCCAGCCCCGGCAAGCGGCGCCGGCAAAGGCAGAACCACAGGGCAGCGACACGCAGGAGCAAGGCGGGCAGTCTCGGGTGGGAGGGCGCTTGGCCCGGGCCTCCGATTCTGATGCAGCCGAAGGGGTCCGGCGCACCGGGCCGTCAGCGTCTCTGGCGGCACTGCTTCGCCGCAGCGAAACCCTGGCGTCGCGGCGGGCGCCTGACGCGCCCGCCAAGGCCTGGCCTAGCGCGAACCGGCCGCAGGCGCGACCTTTTGCATCTGCCGCGCGATGCCGCGCAGGATGTGGACCTCCTCGTGGGTCAGCCCCGCGCGATTGAAGAGCTGGTTCAGGCGCGGCATCAGCTTCTTGGGGGCGGCCGGGTCGAGGTAGCCGATGTCGATCAACGCGGCCTGCAGATGCTCGAGCAAGCCTTGCACCGCGCGCGCGTCGGCCGCATCGGGCGCCGCAGCGCGCGGCTGCACGGTGAAGCCGCCGATGGCCTGACGCAGGTCGTAGGCCAGCAGCTGCACCGCCTGCGCGAGGTTGAGCGAGCCGTAGTCGGGATGCGTCGGGATGCTGAGCACGGCATGGCATCGGTACACGTCCTCATTGCTCATGCCATAGCGCTCGGAGCCGAACACCAGCGCGAGCCGCGGCGCCGCCTCACGCGCGGCGAGATCGGCAAAGAGTGATCGCGGCTCGTGGGTGGGCGGGCCGAAATCGCGCGGCGTCATGGCGGTGGCGCAGGCGAAGTCGACGCCCTCCAGCGCGGCCGTCAGCGTCGGCACCACTTGGGCACGGGCCAGGATGTCGGCCGCGCCACTGGCCATGGCGATGGCTTCCTCATGGCAGAGCACATCGGCAAAGCGCGGCGCCACCAGCACGAGATCGCTGAAGCCCATCACCTTCATCGCGCGGGCCGTCGCGCCGACGTTGCCGGCGTGGCTGGTGTTGATGAGGATGAAGCGTGTGGATTGCACGGGTTTGTACGGAGGCTGCGGCTAGAATCGCGCGATTATCCGGGGCGTGTCTGAGCGCCTCGACGCTCTTTCCTCCTGTCAGCCCCTTCTTCCCAGCGAGTGCCTGCATGCAGCAAACGTCTCTTCATCCCATGCTCAACGTCGCCATCAAGGCGGCACGTGCAGCCGGCGCCCTCATCAACCGCGCCTCGCTGGACCTCGAAGCGCTTCGCATCAACACCAAGAGCCCGAACGACTTCGTGACCGAGGTCGACCACGCCGCAGAAGGGGTGATCATCGAGACGCTGCTGGGCGCCTACCCGGACCACGGCATCCTCGCCGAAGAGTCGGGCCGCACCCACGGCGCCAAGCATTCCGAGTACGTCTGGATCATCGATCCGCTGGACGGCACCACCAACTTCATCCACGGCCTGCCGGTGTACTGCGTGTCCATCGCGCTGGCCCACCGCGGCGTCGTGCAGCAGGCCGTCGTCTTCGACCCGACGCGCAACGACCTCTTCTACGCCACCAAGGGCCGCGGCGCCTTCCTGAACGACCGCCGCCTGCGTGTGTCCAAGCGCACCCGCATGAGCGACGCCCTGATCGGCACCGGCTTCCCCTTCCGCCGCGGCGACAACTTCAAGCGCTACGTGAAGATGTTCGAGGAAGTCATGCAGCACTGCGCCGGCCTGCGCCGCCCGGGCGCCGCCGCGCTGGACCTCTGCTACGTCGCCGCCGGCTACTACGACGCCTTCTTCGAGACCGGCCTGCAACCCTGGGACGTGGCCGCCGGCTCCCTGATCGTGACCGAGGCGGGTGGCCTGGTGGGCAACTTCACCGGCGAGGCCGACTTCCTGCACCAGCGTGAAGTGGTGGCCGGCACGCCCCGCATCTACGCGCCGCTGGTGGCCATGCTGTCGCCCTACACCCGCGTGATCAAGGAAGAAGACGTCGCCGCCGCACCGACTCCGGCCGCGCAAGCCGCAGCGCCGGCACCCGCGGCCCCCAAGAAGCGCGCCCCGGTTCGGATCAAGAAGGACGAAGCGGGCGAAGCCCCGGTCTGACGCGGCAGCCCATCACGGCCCGCGGCTGGCCGATCGTCTGAACAAGCCCTCCTCGCGAGGGCTTTTCTGCGTCTGGGCCGTGACGGATTTCGCGTACGACACGCCTACGGGCAAACCCGCGCTTTTGTTCGTGAAGTGTGCACGGCCCACCCCCTTACCCATGGGGGGAGGCCCGGCCAGAATCCGAGCTGCAACGCGATCACAAGTCGCCGCTTCAACCTCGTCAACAAGCCCGAAAGATCCAGATGTTTGTCCGCTCCGCTGTCGCTCTCGCCCTCATCGCCGCTGCTTCCCTGGCTCACGCCGATGCCAAGGTCCTGAAGAAGGTCGCCCCCGAGTACCCCAGCGAGGCCGTCAAGAAGAACATCGCCTCCGGCAGCGTCCGCGCCAAGATCGCCATCGCCGGCGACGGCAAGGTCTCGAACGTGGAAGTCGTGGAAGCCGAGCCGAAGCGCGTCTTCGACCGCGCCGCCGTCGACGCCCTGAGCCAGTGGAAGTTCGAAGGCACCGGCGCCCCGCAGACGCACGAAGTCAAGCTGGTCTTCAAGTCGGAAGACTGAGACCCAGCCTCACGGCTCCTGAATCAAGCACCGAAGGCCCGCGAAAGCGGGCCTTTCGTTTTGGGCCTCACTCGTCAGTGGCTACCACGCTCGCCAGACCGGTCGGGCGCACGATGAACTGGTAGGACGCCACCGCGTCGCCTTCCCGACCTGGTGGCGCATAGAGGGACACGAGCACCGCATCCCCTTCGCGCCAGCCGACACCGGAGCGGCCGACGAAGGCCAGCCACCAGCGCCCCTGCACCCACAACGGCACCGCGCGAGGGTCCGCGTTGGAGAACTGGGTGAGCATCGCGTCGAGCCGGCGCTCGTCGGCCCCGAACAGCGCAAAGATCGGGTTCAGCATCGAATCGCCCGACGCGCCTGTCGCCAGTCGGCCCAGGGCAGCTGTCGCCGCGGCATCCGGGCGACGCCCTTCATTGAGGGCCACGGCGTCCAGCGGCTGCCGCCGCGCACGCGAGGCCTCATAGGCCTTGGCCAGCCGCTGGGCGCTGCTGGCAGCCTGATCGCAGACCGGGCTGCCAGGGCGGCAGAAGCGCTGCCCGGCCGTCATCGCCGTCTCACGTTTGATCTCCAGGCTGCAGCGCCCGCCCCAGCCCCGACCGGTCCAGGTCGCGATGCGGTAGCGGAGGTCTGGGCTGTCCATGCTGGGCGCACCGCCGACGACGAAAGCCGGCTGGCCCAGCACCTGGGCCAGCCTGGCCGACTGCGTGACGCACAGCTCCATATCCCTGAGTGCGACGGGCAGCGGCACTGACCGCGCCGCCTTGCCAGGCGAGGCTTCCACGAGCACCAGCGTCTGACAGTTCGCCGTACCGCCGTAGGCGCTCAACAGATACAGGGGCGCGCCTGGCAACTGCTGCACGTCCAGCGGCTGCTCCGACATCGCCCCGACCGCATCGCGCCAGCGGGCCTCCCGGCTCAATGCTTCAGCGACAGGCGACGTCGCCGGCGGGGCCACTGGGCGAATCCAGCCCGACTGTGGGTCCGCCTGCGCCCACACGCTGGCGGACGCTTTGCGCATGTCCTCTGCCAGTCGGGTACACACCGACGGCGCCGCCAGAACCTGGGGAACCCAGACCATCGAAACCAGCAAAGCGCACGCACCCCTGAAACGCTTCATCGACGACTCCCTGCATTCGGCACGCCAGTCAGGCGCCGCCGCTTAAACTGCCGCCCATTTTGAAGCCCTCCGCCGAGGGCTTTTGCATTCCCGAAGCCCCCATGACCCAGCCCGCTGACTTCAGCGCCCATACGCCGATGATGGCCCAGTACCTGGGCCTGAAAGCCGACTTCCCGGACACGCTGCTGCTGTACCGGATGGGCGACTTCTACGAAGTCTTCTACGACGACGCCCGCAAGGCCCACGCCCTGCTCGACATCACCATCACGACCCGGGGCCAGAGCGCGGGCCAGCCGGTGGTGATGGCTGGTGTGCCGGTGCATGCGCTGGAGAGCTATCTCGCCAAGCTCATCAAGCTGGGCGAGGCGGTCGCGATTGCCGAGCAGGTGGGTGAGGTCGGCGCGGGCAAGGGGCCGGTGGAACGCAAGGTGGTACGCGTCGTCACCCCCGGCACGATCACCGACACCGAGCTGCTGGCCGACAAGCAGGACGCGGTGCTGCTGAGCGTCAGCGTGCAGGGCAAGCGCCACGGGCTGGCCTGGTTGTCGCTGACGCAGGGCGAAATCGGTCTCGCGGAATGCAATGAGGCCGAACTGCCCAGCTGGCTCGCGCGGCTGATGCCCGCTGAAATTCTGGTCAACCGCGAGCAACAGCCGGCCGCGGTGATGCGAGCGCGCTTCCCGGTCACCAACCGGCCGGCCTGGCAATTCGACGCCACGCTGGGCCAGCGCAAGCTGTGCGAGCAGCTGGGCGTGGCCAACCTGCAGGGCTTCAATGCCCAGGAGCTGGTGCTGGCCCATGCCGCCGGCAGTGCGCTGCTTGCGTTCGCCGAGCACACCCAAGGCCGTGCGCTGGCGCATGTGCGGACGCTGCGGGTGCAGCGGGCCAGCGACCTGCTGGACCTGCCGCCGGCCACCCAGCGCAACCTGGAGCTGACCCAGACCCTACGCGGCGAAACCAGCCCCACCCTCTTCTCGCTGCTGGACAGCTGCAAGACCGGCATGGGCAGCCGCATGCTGCGCCACTGGCTGCTGCACCCCAAGCGCGACCGGGCCGAGGCTGTAAGCCGGCATGACGCGATTGGCGCACTTCAGGCCGAGGGCTTCGAGCGGCTGCGCGAAGCGCTGAAGTCAGTCAGTGACGTCGAGCGCATCGCCGCCCGCATCGCCCTGCGCCAGGTGCGCCCCCGCGAGCTCACCGGCCTGCGCGCCACGCTGCAGGCGCTGCCCGCGCTGCGCGACGCCACGCCGGCAGCCCTGCGCGACGCGGCACTGAACCCGCCCGACGACATCCTGGAGCTGCTGTCCCGTGCCATCGCGGCCGAGCCGGGACTGCTGCCCCGCGACGGCGGCGTGATCGCCGACGGCTTCGACGCCGAGCTGGACGAGTTGCGCGGCATCCAGCAGAACTGCGACGGTTTCCTGCTCGACCTCGAAACCCGCGAGCGCGCACGCACAGGCATTGCCAACCTGCGGGTGCAGTTCAACCGGGTGCATGGCTTCTACATCGAGGTCACGCAGGGCCAGGTGGACAAGGTGCCGATGGACTACCAGCGCCGCCAGACGCTGAAGAACGCCGAGCGCTACATCACGCCCGAGCTCAAGGCCTTCGAAGACAAGGCCCTGTCCGCCCAGGAGCGGGCGCTGGCGCGCGAGAAGCTGCTGTACGAACAGATCGTCGACGCCCTCATCACCCGGCTGGACCCGCTCACCGCGCTGGGTCGCACGCTGGCCGGGCTGGATGCGCTGGCTGCCCTGGCCGAGCGCGCCGCCACGCTGAACTGGTGCCGGCCCGAGTTTGTGCCCCATCCCTGCCTGGAGATCGAGGCCGGCCGGCACCCCGTAGTGCAAGCCCGCCTGGCCGAAACCGGGGGCGCAGAGTTCATGCCGAACGACTGCAAGCTCGACGCCCGCACCCGCATGCTCGTCATCACCGGCCCGAACATGGGCGGCAAGAGCACCTTCATGCGGCAGGTGGCGCTGATCGCGCTGCTGGCCGCCATCGGCAGCTATGTGCCGGCCACCGCCTGCCGCCTGGGCCCCATGGACGCCATCCACACCCGCATCGGCGCGGCCGACGACCTGGCCAATGCACAGTCCACGTTCATGCTGGAGATGACCGAGGGCGCGGCCATCCTGCACTCGGCGACCGAACAGTCCCTGGTGTTGATGGACGAGATCGGGCGCGGCACGTCCACTTTCGACGGCCTGGCCCTGGCCTCGGCCATCGCGAGCCACCTGCACGACAAGACGCGCGCTTTCACGCTCTTCGCCACGCACTACTTTGAGCTGACCGAGTTCCCGGCCAAGCATTCGATGGCGCAGAACTGGCACGTGTCGGCGGTGGAGAGCGGCGAGGACATCGTGTTCCTGCACGAGTTGCAGCCCGGCCCGGCCAGCCGCAGCTACGGCGTGCAGGTGGCCAAGCTCGCTGGCATGCCCGCGAGCCTCGTGCGCCAGGCGCGCGCCACGCTGGAGGCCCTGGAGGCTCGCTCGAACGCGGCGGACGACCAGTTCGACCTCTTTGCCGCGCCGCCAGCCCCGCCACCGCTGCCGGAGCCGAGCGAGCTGCTGCAGGCGCTGGACAAGGTCGACCCCGACGCGCTGTCACCGCGCGAAGCACTGGAGGCGCTGTACAAGCTCAAGGCCCTGGCCAAGGGCTGACGGCATGAAGACCCTCGTCTTCAGCCATGCCAACAGCTTCCCTGCGGGCTGCTACCGGCAGCTGTTCGACGCCTGGCGCGCGGCAGGCTGGCGGGTCGAGGCGCTGGACCGCTTCGGGCATGACCCCGAATTCCCGGTGACCCCGGACTGGCGGCGCCTGCGCGACCAGTTGCTGCACTTCATCACGCACGAGGTGAAGCCCGACGGCCCCGTGGCCCTGGTGGGCCACTCGCTGGGCGGCATGCTCAGCCTGATGGCCGCCTGCCGTCGGCCCGATCTTGTCAGCGGCCTGGTGATGCTGGACTCGCCCGTCATCGCGGGGCTGCGCGCCGCCGGCGTGGCCGTGGCGAAACACACGGGTCTCATGAACCGCTACCCGCCGTCACGTATCGCCCGCGAGCGGCGCCACCTCTGGCCCGACCGGGCGGCGGTGCGCGCGCATTTCATGGCCAAGAAGGCCTTCGCCCGCTGGGACCCACGCGTGCTGGACGACTACGTCGCGGCCGGCTTCGAGGATGCGGGCGGTGAGGTTCGCCTGCGCTTTCACCGCGAGGTGGAGGCCCAGATCTACCGCACCCTGCCCCACCACCTGCCGCAGCTGCTGCGCCGCCGGCCGCCGCGCTGCCCCGTCGGCTTCATCGGGGGCACCGAATCCGTGGAACTGCGCCAGGCGGGCGCATCCGCCTCCATGAAGCTGGCCGGCGAGCGCTGGCGCTGGATGGCGGGCAGTCACCTGTTTCCCTTCGAGAAGCCGGACGCCACCGCGGCCTTGGTGCTTGAGCTGCTTGAGGCGGTTTGAGCGTCTCGTACAATCGCAATTTCCCACCACAGCAGGCTGTTCTGGCCTGCTGCAAGACATGACCAAATACGTCTTCGTCACCGGCGGTGTGGTGTCCTCCTTGGGCAAGGGCATCGCGTCGGCCTCCCTGGCTGCCATCCTCGAATCGCGCGGCCTCAAAGTCACCCTCATCAAGCTGGACCCGTACATCAACGTCGACCCCGGCACGATGTCGCCCTTCCAGCACGGCGAAGTCTTCGTCACCGATGACGGCGCCGAGACTGACCTGGACCTGGGCCACTACGAGCGCTTCATCACGACGCGCATGAAGAAGGCCAACAACTTCACCACCGGCCAGATCTACAAGACGGTGCTGGAGAAGGAACGCCGCGGCGACTACCTCGGCAAGACGGTGCAGGTCATTCCGCACATCACCAACGAGATCCAGGAATACATCAAGCGCGGCGCCGAAGGCGTGGACGTCGCCATCGTGGAAATCGGCGGCACGGTGGGCGACATCGAGTCCCTGCCCTTCCTGGAGGCCGTACGCCAGATGAGCCTGCGCGCCGGCCCCACGAACACGGCTTTCGTGCACCTCACCTACGTGCCCTGGATCGCCGCTGCCGGCGAGCTCAAGACCAAGCCGACCCAGCACACCGTGCAGAAGCTGCGCGAGATCGGCATCCAGCCCGACGCGCTGCTGTGCCGGGCCGACCGCCGCATCCCGGACGACGAGCGCGAGAAGATCTCCCTGTTCACGAACGTGCCCGAGTACGGCGTGATCTCGATGTGGGACGTCAACACCATCTACAAGGTGCCGCGCGTGCTGCATGAGCAGGGCCTGGACCAGCTCATCTGCACCAAGCTCCAGCTCAACACCAAGAGCACCGACCTCAAGCGCTGGGACAACCTCGTCTACGAGGTCGAGAACCCCAAGGAGCAGGTCACCATCGCGATGTGCGGCAAGTACACCGACTTGTCGGACTCCTACAAGTCGCTGAACGAAGCGCTGCGCCACGCCGGCATCCACAACCATGCCGGCGTCAAGATCGAGTACGTCGACAGCGAGACGCTGACGCCCGAGACGGTGTCCAGCCTGTCGCAGTACGACGCCATCCTCGTGCCCGGCGGCTTCGGCAAGCGCGGCGTGGAGGGCAAGATCCTCGCCGCCCAGTACGCCCGCGAACACAAGCTGCCCTACCTCGGCATCTGCCTGGGCATGCAGGTGGCCACCATCGAGTACGCCCGCCACATGGCTGGTCTCGAGGGGGCCAATTCCACCGAATTCGACCCCGCCACGCCCCACCCCGTCATCGCCCTGATCGACGAATGGCAAGACGCCGACGGCAGCATCCAGAAGCGCGACGCCAACTCCGACCTCGGCGGCACGATGCGCCTGGGCGCGCAAAGCTCCGATGTCAAGCCCGGCACGCTGGCGCATGACATCTACGGCCCGGTGGTCAACGAGCGCCACCGCCACCGCTACGAGGCCAACGAGCACTACCTCGACCGCCTGCAGAAGGCCGGCCTCGTCATCTCGGCCATCACCCAGCGCGAGAAGCTGACCGAGATGGTGGAGCTGCCGCGCGAAGTGCACCCCTGGTTCGTCGGCGTGCAGTTCCACCCCGAGTTCAAGTCGACGCCCTGGGGCGGCCACCCGCTGTTCACGGCCTTCATCAAGGCCGCGCTCGACCACAAGCACGAGGCTAAGTGATGGAACTCTGCGGCTACAAGGTCGGTCTCGACCGCCCCTTCTTCCTGATCGCCGGCACCTGCTCCATCGAGAGCCTGCAGATGTCGCTGGACGTCGCCGGCCTGCTCAAGGAGGCCTGCGGCGCTCTCGGCATCCCGCTGATCTACAAGGGCTCCTTCGACAAGGCCAACCGTTCCTCCGGCACCTCCAAGCGTGGCGTCGGCATGGACGCCGGCCTGAAGATCCTGGACGAAGTGCGCCGCCAGACCGGCCTGCCGGTGCTGACCGACGTGCACGACACCACGCAGGTGGCCGAAGTCGCCGCCGTGGTCGACGTGCTGCAGACGCCCGCCTTCCTGTGCCGCCAGACCGATTTCATCCGCGCCGTCGCCCAGAGCGGCAAGCCGGTGAACATCAAGAAGGGCCAGTTCCTCGCCCCGTGGGACATGAAGAACGTCATCGACAAGGCCCGTGCGGCCGCGGCGGAAGTCGGCCTGTCGGAAGACCGGTTCCTGGCCTGCGAGCGCGGCGTGAGCTTCGGCTACAACAACCTGGTGGCCGACATGACCAGCCTGGCCGAGATGCGCAACTCGGGCGCGCCGGTGGTGTTCGACGTGACCCACTCGGTGCAGAAGCCCGGCGGCCAGGGCACCACCAGTGGCGGTGCCCGCGAGATGGTGCCGGTGCTGGCCCGTGCCGGCGTAGGCGTGGGCGTGGCGGGCCTCTTCATGGAGACCCACCCCAACCCGGCCGAGGCCTTCAGCGACGGCCCGAACGCCGTGCCGCTCAAGCACATGAAGACGCTGCTGGAGCAGCTGGTGGCGCTGGACCGTGTGGTCAAGCAGCAGCCGCTGCTGGAGAACGACTTTTCCTGCTGAAGTCCTCAATCGACCCCCATGCCCAGCGCCTACATCCTCGCCAACGTCACCGTCACCAATCCGACCCAGTACGAGGACTACCGCAAGTTCTCGAGCATCGCCATGCAGGTGCACGGCGCCGAAGTCTGCGTGCGGGGCGGCGCCGTGACCGTGCTGGAGGGCGACTGGACGCCGGAGCGCGTGGTGCTGCTGAAGTTCCCGTCGCGCGAAGCCGCACAGGCCTTCTACGATTCCGCCGAGTACACCCGCGCTCGCCAGGCCCGCGAAGGCGCGGCGGTGATGCGCATGGTGCTGATCGAAGGCGTCTGAACCCCACGAATGTTGTGACGCGGTAACGCCCTCTTGGCACACTCACGGCCGACCGAATTTTTCACTTCCCTGGAGACATTGAATGAGCGCCATCGTTGACATCGTCGGCCGAGAGATTCTCGACAGCCGCGGCAACCCCACCGTCGAATGCGACGTGCTGCTGGAGTCCGGCGTGATGGGCCGTGCGGCCGTGCCGTCGGGCGCGTCCACCGGCTCGCGTGAAGCCATCGAGCTGCGCGACGGCGACAAGGCCCGCTACCTGGGCAAGGGCGTGCTGAAGGCCGTCGAGCACATCAACACCGAGATCAGCGAGGCCGTGCTCGGCCTGGACGCCTCGGAACAGGCCTTCCTCGACAAGACCCTGATCGACCTGGACGGCACCGAGAACAAGAGCCGCCTGGGCGCGAATGCGATGCTGGCCGTCTCGATGGCCGTGGCCCGTGCCGCGGCTGAAGAGTCGGGCCTGCCGCTGTACCGCTACTTCGGCGGCATGAACGGCTGCCAGCTGCCCGTGCCGATGATGAACGTCATCAACGGCGGCGCCCACGCCAACAACAGCCTCGATCTGCAAGAGCTGATGATCATCCCCGTGGGCGCGCCGAGCTTCCGCGAGGCCCTGCGCTGGGGCGCCGAGGTCTTCCACGCGCTCAAGAAGATCCTGCACGACAAGGGCATCTCCACCGCCGTGGGTGACGAGGGCGGTTTCGCGCCCAGCGTCGAAAGCCATGAGGCCGCCATCCAGCTGATCCTGCAGGCCATCGACAAGGCCGGCTACACCGCCGGCGAGCAGATCGCCATCGGCCTGGACTGCGCCGCCAGCGAGTTCTACAAGGACGGCAAGTACGTGCTCGAAGGCGAAGGCGGCATCCAGCTGACCGCGGCCGAGTGGACCGACATGCTGGCCACCTGGGTCGACAAGTACCCCATCATCTCCATCGAAGACGGCATGGCCGAAGGCGACTGGGACGGCTGGAAGCTGCTGACTGACCGCCTGGGCAAGAACGTGCAGATCGTCGGCGATGACCTCTTCGTCACCAACACCAAGATCCTGCAGCAGGGCATCGAGCGCGGCATCGCCAACTCCATCCTGATCAAGATCAACCAGATCGGCACGCTGACCGAGACCTTCGCCGCCATCGAGATGGCCAAGCGCGCCGGCTACACCGCCGTCGTCTCGCACCGCTCCGGCGAAACCGAGGACAGCACCATCTCCGACATCGCCGTCGGCCTGAACGCCGGCCAGATCAAGACCGGCTCGCTGTCGCGCTCCGACCGCATGGCCAAGTACAACCAGCTGCTGCGCATCGAGGAAGACCTGGGCGACATCGCCGTCTACCCCGGCCGCGCCGCGTTCTACAACCTGCGCTGAGCCTTGAAGGTTCTGGCCCTCGTCCTGGCGCTCTTCCTGATCGCCATCCAAGCCCAGCTCTGGGTGGGCCGGGGCAGCATTCCCTATGTGGCCCACCTCCGGGAGGAGGTGGCTGCCGCCCACGCCGAGAACGACAAGGCGCGGGCGCGCAATGCCCAACTGCAGGCCGAACTGCGTGATCTGCGCGAAGGCCTGGAGATGGTTGAGGAAAAGGCCCGCTTCGAGCTGGGCATGATCAAGACCGACGAGGTATTCGTGCCGGTCGTGGCCGCGTCAGGCGCCCGCCGCTGATGTGGGCCTCCGCCTGGGCGGCGCTGCTCGCGCCGGCCTTCAGCGCCTTCGGCAGCCCGATTTCCTGGCTGGAGCTGGTGGCCTTCGTGCTGGCCGTCTGGATGGTGATCTGCAACATGCGGGTGCACCTGCTGGCCTGGCCGCTGGCCTTCATCAGCTCGCTGATGTATTTCGCCCTCTTCTGGGACGGCAAGCTCTATGGCGAGGCTGCGCTGCAGCTGGTGTTCGCCGCGCTGGCCGTCTGGGGCTGGTGGCAGTGGCGCTTCGGGCGCACCCGCCAGGGCGACGCACTGCGGGTCCGGCGCCTGGGCCTGCGAGGCCTGCTGCGCCCGGTGCTGCTCACGCTGGCGGCCTGGCCACTGCTCGGCCTGTTCCTGTCTCGCGCGACCGACAGCCCCCTGCCCTATTGGGACGCGTTTCCTACCGTGGCCAGCCTGCTCGGCCAGTGGCTGCTGGCGCGCAAATACGAGGAAAACTGGCCCACGTGGATCGTCGTCAACGCGGTCAGCGTCGTGCTGTTCGGCTTCAAGGGCTATTGGCTGACGGTCGTCCTGTACGCAGGGTTCATCCCGATGAGCATCGTCGGCTGGCGTGCCTGGCGCCGCGCCGGGAGCATCGCTTGAGCCGCATCGTGGCGTTGCTGGGCGCCGAATGCACCGGCAAGTCCACGCTGGCCGAAGCCCTCGCCGCACGCTTCTCGGCCGGCCTCGTGACCGAGTACCTGCGCGAGTGGTGCGACACCCACGGCCGCACGCCGCAGCAGCACGAGCAGGCCCACATCGCGGCGGAGCAGGCGCGCCGCATCGACGCCGCGGCGCAGGCACACCGCCTCGTGTTCTGCGACACCACGCCGCTGATCACGGCCCTGTGCAGCCAGCACTATTTCCACGACGACTCGCTGCTGGCTGGCGCCGTTGACTTCCAACGCGGCTGCGACCTGACCCTGCTCTGCGCCCCCGACCTGCCCTGGCAGCCTGACGGCATCCAGCGCGACGGGCCCGCGGTACGCGCCGCCTTCGACGCCAGGCTGCGGCAAGCGCTGGCCGCGCACGACCTGCCCTGGGTGGACATCGCCGGCCAGGACGACATGCGCCTGCAGCAGGCCATCTCAGTGCTTCAGCGGCCCAGCAGCAAGTAGTCGAACAGCTGCGTCCCACCGGCGCCGCCCAGCGGCACCAGCATGGCCTTGAGCAAGGGTTGGTCGAAGAAGGAGGCGAACGCGCCTTCGGTCTCGTTCTCGACCTGCACGATGAGTCGCTTGAACGGTTCCACCAGATCCGCCCGCGGCTTGCCGCTGCCCGCCAACCAGCGCAAGTCAGCCTGCATGGAGGCCAACGCCCGGCGGCGCGTGTTCTCGGCCGCCTGTTTCAGCAGCAGCGTGAGCCCGATCAGCACCGCCACGTAAAAGCTCACGCCGACCGCAATGGCCGGCGTCAATGCCCAGTTGTCGAACAGCCGGCTGCGCGCCACCACCAGCAAGGCCAACACGACAAAAGGCCAGATCACCAGCCGGGCCACCGGCGCGCTGCGCCGCGCCACCACGCGTACGTCGATCCAATCATCCAGCAGGGTGTGCACCGTGAAGTCGTCGCCCCCCTCGGCCGCCGTGCGACCCCGGTCCTGGGGCCGCGCGGCAAAGCGCTCGGCCCACAAAGCAGCATGCTCAGGGCCCAGCGCACGGGCGACGTTCTGGAGGGTGGCTTCCGGGTAGTAGCTGCGCCCGGCATTGAGGTGCTTCACGAAGCGGTAGAGCAGCGTGATGGAGTCGGCCACCGTCACGATCAGCAGCGGCAACAGGAACAGCAGCGCGTACAACCCAGCCGCCACCAGATGCCGATGCGACGGCCCACGCACCGGCACGGCGGGCACCTGCAGGCCGTTGACGCTGATGAAGATCAGCAGCACCACTGCCACGGTGAGCCCGTACCAGAAGGCGCAGCGCAACACCCGAGGCAACGGCCCGCCACGTTCGCCGTACTCGGCCCACAGGACCTTGAAGTCGCAGCTGAAGCCGACGCCGGGGCGCCAGAACAGCACGCTGCCCCGGTCCCACCAGTCGCGAAGCAACTGGCCGACCTGGGTGTGGACGATCGGCGCATCCAGCTGCAGCCAGCGCGAATCCTGCCGCAAGCGGCGCTGGGCATCTGCCCAGGCCCAATCGAGGGTCCACAGGATGAGGAAGAGCCCCAGCAAGTGGATGAGATGCGAGGGCCAGGCGCTGACGCCTTCCAGCCACACCATCGGCTCGCAGCTTTCACAAGGCCGGCGTCCAGCCGCCTGCGGGCCGGGCCAGATGAACTCCACCAGGCTGACCAGCAGAAAGGCCAGCAACGCGGCATGCAGCACGACGAGCAGCAGCGCGGTAGGCGCCAGCGGCGCGCGATCACCCCGGCCTCGCCCCGGCCGCAACGCCCCGACCGCCTGGCGCAGGGCCGGCGTGCCCGGCCATACGAACAACCCGCCGAGCACCACGCCCGCCATCGCCAGCGCGACCGACACGCGACCCGCCAGGCCGCCCTGCGGAGCCGCGTTCAGCGCGTAGCCTGCCAGCGGCACTGCGGCCGAGCGACCGATCTCGTAGACCGATGGCTGGCTCAGCGGCACGCGCAGTGCCTCACGTTCTGCGTCACGACAGGCCTCGTTGCGGCAGCCCGCGCGGCGCGCAGCGGCATAGGTGCTGGTCTGGTAGTTGTCGCGCAGCGGTGGCGTGCCGGCCTGCAGGTCGAACTGACCGGGCGGCACGGGGTAGAAGGCCAGCGGCAGGCTGCTGGCCACCACCAGATTGCGCGTGAAGGCCTGGGTGCGCGGGTGCAGGTAGCGCGCATCCATGTCCGTCGTGAAGAACATCCGGTCAGAGAAGTCCTCATGCAGGGCCTGCAGCACCAGCAGTTTGTCGTGCACGTCGTTGGCGAGAATGCCGATGGCCCCGATGGGCGCAAGGCGCGAGTCAGCCTCGCTTTGCTTCAGCTGGGCACCGAGCCGGCGCAGATAGTCGAGCTGGTCACGGCTCTCCGGCCATTCCAGCGTCGGCTGGCTCTTGGGCGACGCGGGCGCCGCCACGGCCGCGCCGTCCTTGGTGGTGGCGCCGTCGATGCCGCGGAAGAAGTAAATCACCTGCAGTTGCCTGGCGCGCTCCGGCGGCAGCGCTTCGGTGATCCTGCTGACCAGGGCCTGGGCGTAGATGGAGTCCCGCTCGGCCACCAGCACGATGCGCCCGGCGGTGCGGGACAGGCGCAATTGCAGCTCGGTCATCAGGCGCTCGATGAGATCGGTGTCGTCCCCCACCGTGCGCTCCATGCGCACCGGATGCTGGACCGGATCGTCGCCCGTGAGGCGGCTGAACTGGTGGCTCAGGAAGCGGTCCAGGCTCTGGCGCCCCAGGTCGCCCAGCAGTTGGTCTTTCGCGTCCAACTCGGCCAGGATGGAGATGGGTGCGGTGGACGCCGAGTTGTAGAACTTCGCGCGCGACAGCAGCCGGTAGCCGTCCAGCACGTCCGGCGGCAGGCCTGCGCCGACGCGGGTGTCTCGGGTTGCGCACAGCGTGGCGTCTTCCAGGGCCCGCTTGCTGCGGCGGATGCCTTCCACATTGTTCAACTCGGCGGCGCAGCGCAGATCCCGCAGCGCCGTGCGCAGCGCGTCAGTGGACGAGGGCCCGATGACTGCCAGCTGCGGCAGGCTCGGGCTGTCCAGCTTGCGCCGGCCCGCCGCATCCAGGGCGGTGAGGCCCATCAGCCGGTCGACCAGGCGCGCCAGCGCATCGAGCTTGCGCAATGGGAGCGAGCTCTCGTCGATCCACAGCACCGCAACCCGGCTGTACCGCGCCGGGTTTGGCTCCGGCCG
This sequence comes from Roseateles puraquae, assembly GCF_002205845.1. Classification (GTDB taxonomy): domain Bacteria; phylum Pseudomonadota; class Gammaproteobacteria; order Burkholderiales; family Burkholderiaceae_C; genus Pelomonas; species Pelomonas puraquae. The sequence goes on from NZ_NISI01000001.1 coordinate 358,647, forward strand.
GGCACCGCTGGCTGACATGCCACGCTGCTCTCTCAGCGACAGCAGCTCGTACGGCACCACATAACTACCCCGTGCCGCGCCAGGGTTCTGGGTCACGGCGGTGGACGATACGAGGCCGGGCGTCAGCAGGTCGAACTCCAGCAGGCTCAGCCGCTCGGCGTTGTCGGGCATGTAGCCCTGGGCCAGCAGGCCGGCCAGGGTGGCATAGCGAATGCGGCGCCGGGCCTCTTCGGCGCCCACGAAATCAGCGCCCGGCATCAGGCCAAGCAGGATCAGGGTGTCGTCGAGCGCCTTGTCATGGTCGTCATCCAGGCGCGCGGCGAACTGCAACGGATTGCGCGCGGCAGCCACGCGACTCTCACAGTCGACATCCAGCCTGGCGGACGCCTGCTTGCGAAGCCGATCACAGCGCTCGGAGCGCTCGACCTCGTAGCGGCGCAACGCGGCGAAGGGGTCTTCCCACAGCCGGGCGTTGACCTCCAGATCCGGGTCCAGCGGCGCCTGGGCCCGCGCCTTCTCGGCGGGCCTCAGCGCATCGAAGGCATGCGGCACGAGCTGGGTGCTGGCCACGAAGGCCAGCAGCACCGCGGCACTCGCCCACGGAAAGCTGCCGAGCCCACCTTTCGAATCCGCCATGCCGAGCCCCCACCTGTGGGCCAGGAAGGCCCCGCGGCAAAGGTCTCAGGCGGCGGGCTCAGCGTCAATCACCAAGCTCGAAAACATCCTCACAACGCATGAGGCAGGCGCTCATTGCAGGGTCGAGGCGGCGCCACCCTCAGGCTGCTGACCAGCCGGCGTGAAGAGCGCGCCCACGTCGACCGCGTCGAAACGGTAATGCCGGCCACAGAAGTCGCAGCCGATCTCCACATCGCCCCGCTCGGCCAGCACGCTGTCGACCTCCTCGCGCCCCAGGCCCAGCAGCATCTGCCCCACACGCTCGCGTGAGCAGGTGCAGGCAAAGCGCGGCGACTGCGGCTCGAAGCGCGTGACCTGCTCCTCCCAGAACAGGCGGCGCAGCACGGTGTCGGCGTCCAGCGTGAGCAGCTCGTCGGCCGTCAGGGTGCCAGCCAGGATGCTGATGCGATTGAAGGCGTCGGACAGGCCGATGTCATCCTCGTTCTTGCGCCCCTCCAGATTGCCCTCGCCTTCGACAGGCAGCCGCTGGATCAGCAGGCCGGCCGCGATCTCGCCATTGGCGGCCAGCACCAGCTTGGTGTCGAGCTGCTCGGACTGCAGCATGTAGTGCTCCAGCACTTCGCTGACCTTCTGCAGCGGTTCGCGCTGGTCGCCATGCAGGGGCACCACGCCTTGGTAGGGCTGCTGGCCCGGCAACTTGTCCTTGGGGTCGAGCGTGATCGCGCAGCGACCCTGGCCGTGGACGTTGACCATGGCTTCCAGCGTGGCGCCCGGTGCGACCTCACCAACGCACTTGGCGGTCGTGCGGAAGGCGAGGTCCGGCTGCACCTCCGCCACGGCCACCTTGACCGGGCCGTCACCGAAGATCTGCAGCACCACCGCGCCGTTGAACTTGATATTGGCCTGCATCAGCACGGCCGCGGCGCTCATCTGGCCGAGCAGATCACGCAGCTCCGGTGGGTATTCCTGGCCGGGCTCGCGCCGCGCCAGCACCTCCTGCCAGGCGTCGGTCAGCCGCACCAGCATGCCGCGCACGGGCAGGCCATCGAACAGGAACTTGTGCAATTCGCTCATCGGATTCTTTTCAGGCCAGCGCCATAGCGGCGGCCGTTGTTGATGTAGTGGGCAGCGCTGGCCTTCAGGCCGGCCTTCTGCGCATCGGTCAGCTCGCGCACGACCTTGGCGGGGGCGCCGACGATCAACGAACCGTCCGGGAACTCCTTGCCCTCGGTCACCAGCGCGCCGGCGCCGACGATGCAGTTGCGGCCGATACGGGCGCCATTCAAGACCACCGCCCCGATCCCGATGAGGCTTTCGTCACCAACGGTGCAGCCATGCAGCATGACCTGGTGGCCCACCGTCACGTTCTCGCCAATCACCAGCGGGAAACCCGTGTCGGCATGCAGGACCGAGCCGTCCTGGATGTTGCTCCCTGCACCGATGGTGAGGGTGTCGCTGTCGCCGCGCAGCACGGCGTTGAACCAGACGCTCACGTCCGCCCCGAGCGTGACGCGGCCGATGACTTCGGCGCTGTCAGCCACGAAGGCCGAGTCGGCCACATCGGGGATGTGCTCGTCGAGCTGGTAGATCGCCATCGCGGGCCTCCCTGAAAAACCCCGGATTCTAAAATTGCGCCGATGTCCGACCTTCGCCTGGCCACGATCGGCCCCCTGCTCACCGCCGATGCGCCCGCCAAGGCCGCCGCCGCGCTCGCGCTGCCTGTCGATCTACCGGTCGACACCGGGGCCATCATCCCCGCGCCTGCCGGCATCCCGGGCCGACCGGCCCGCCCCCAACTGGTGCCCCACATCCGGCTGAAGCCGCCGTCCATGCGCACCCCTGCCGGCATCGCGGCGCTGGTGCACAGCATTGCCCACATCGAGCTCAACGCCATCGACCTGGCGCTCGACATCTGCTGGCGCTTTCCCGGCATGCCCGAGGCCTTCTACCGCGACTGGCTGCGCATCGCCCAGGAGGAGGCCACGCACTTCACGCTGCTGCGCAACCACCTGCTGACGCTGGGCTTCGACTACGGCGACTTCGACGCGCACAACGCGCTGTGGGACATGGCCGAACGCACCCAGTACGACCTGCTCGCCCGCATCGCGCTGGTGCCGCGCACGCTGGAAGCCCGAGGCCTGGACGCCTCGCCTGCCGTGCGCGCCAAGCTCGTCGGCGCTGGCGACCACGCAGCGGGCGCCATCCTCGACGTCATCCTGCGCGACGAGATCGGCCACGTGGCCGCGGGCAACCGCTGGTACCGCTTCCTGTGCGAGCAGCGCGGGCTGGACCCGATCACCACCTACGCCGAGCTGGCCGAGCGCCACCAGGCCCCGCGGCTGCGCGCGCCGTTCAACCTCGAAGCACGCCGGGCGGCGGGATTCGACGAGGCCGAGCTGCAGGCGCTGCTCGGCCCCGCACAGGACACCGGGCTCAGCGCCCGCCCACGCTGAAGCTGCTGCCGCGGTAGTTACCCTGGAACAAAGAGATGGGGCGCCCGGCCCACCGCGCCACCTCGCGCTGCAGGGCCGCGAAGCCCGCACTGTCCTGCTGGTAGGCGTAGTGACGGCCGATCTTCAACACGCGGGCCTCACCCGCACCTTGGACGGTGGAGTCGTAGTAGCCGCCCACCAGGACCGCACCGAGACGGGCCCCGGGTTCAAGCCTCAATTGCCACTGCACGGGCTCGTAGGACGTCAACACCAGCACCAGAGGTTGAGCAGAACGTCGCACCGTCACCGTCACACGGCCAGTGCTGCGCGACTGCCCGGGTTGCGCCACGCGTTCGGCGGGCTCGTAGATGCCAATGCCTTCCACCTGCGCATCGCGGACATAAGGCAGCAGCGGTGAACCCTGCTGCAGCGCCGGGCTCGCAGCCACGCGCTGCTGCTCCAGCTGCACCTTGTTCAAGCGCGCCTGATTGACCTCTTCCAGTTGCGCATTGATGACGTCCGAGACGGCCTGAGGCGCAGCGGTCTCCAGCTTGTCGAGCAACCAGACGGTTGGCGAGCTGACGCGCGCCAACCGGCCGATGCCCCCGAGATAGGTCAGCGGGCGCTGGGCATCGGCGCCTTCGAGGCGTGCCAGCGTGCCGGCGGTCGTGTCGTACAGGTATTTGGTCTGCGCGCCAGGGTTGGCGGCTTCCATCGGCGCACGCAACTCGAGCACGAATTGATCCGGCCGGCTCGTGGGCACCGCAGTATCCACCTGCAATGGCTGGAAGTTGGTCTCCTGCACTTCCAGAGACGTCAGATCCAGGCGCAGGAACGACCCTGACCGGTCCAGCAGCCAAAAGCGGCCGTCGGACGACAAGCGACCCGCGCCGATGCCGATCGACATCAGGGACGACTGCACGCCGGGCTTCTCCGCCACCACCGTGACTGAGAACTTGCCTGCGGCCTCCTTCCCCTCCAGCTGGTAGAGCCCGGGAAAGGTCAGCAGGTTGAATCGTCCACTGTTGCCCGGAACCGGCAGCAGCACATCGTTGCCATGCGACCCGAAGCTGTTGACCACCACAGGCGCCTCCTCGGCGGTGTTCAGGCTCAGCAGGTAGGACGGCTTGTTGCTGGCGCTGCGGACGCCGACGAACCAGGAGGCCAGCCAGTGCACCGAACGCGCATCGGCGAGCTCCAGCAAGGTTTCGCCCCCTTCCACGGCACGAATGCGCGACACCCCACCCGACAGCGTCTGCACGAACAGGCGCCCGTTGGGAGACAGGCTCAGCGTGCCACCTGATCCACGCTCCTTGAACAGACTGCGGCCACTGTCCAGCGCGACCAGTTCAAAGCCATCCCCCGAGCTGACCACGCCCACGGGTGCCTGGCTGCTGGCCCCGGCCAGCTGCCCTGACAAGGTCAGCGATGGTGACACCTCGCCCACCGGCAGCGCCGCCTGGCTCAACAGCAGGCGCACGCGCTGGGCGCCGATCCAGCGGGTCAACTTGCGATCGAACTCGGCGAAGCAGGCCTTGTTGCCCACGGCTGCGCGCACTTCATCGCTGGAGTGCCGCCACGTGGGCGTGAAGTCGGGGCTGCACGAGAGCGCACGCGCACGCAACCGGCCCTGCCAGGCGTTGTCCAACTGCGCCCGATCGCCGCCGGTCGTACCGAGTTGATCGGCAAGGCGCTCGTGCGCCTGGCGAACATCGATGCCCATCGGCACCGCTGCATTGATGCGGTCTTCCGCGTTGACGAATCGTTCGCGCAGGTCACAGCCTGCCAGCATCAGGGTGGCGGCCACACTGGCCATCAGGGTCACAAGTCGGTGCATGAAATCAATCCTTGTAGGTCAGCTGGGCGATGCCGCTGGCCATGGCGTAAGTCCAGATGTGCGTCACCTTGGCTCGGCTGATCTTGACGATGGCCGCCACACCGTCTCTGACGGTGAGGTGCAGGGTGGCATCCAGCGAGCCGGCCATCGTTCGCGCATGGGGTGGGAGCACGCCGGCGAGTGGCACCATCCGCTGCTCCTGGCCTTGCGCGTCGTAGCTGACAAGCTCCAGTTGGTCTGTGATGCCAAAGAAGCTGCCGTTCGCCGCGTCGGACGCCAGTGCAACCAGGTTGCGATTGCGCAGCGGCACGGCCCCCAACCAGGCATGGCGGCGCGTGTCATAGCGGTAGAAGTACCCGTCGCCGCGGCCGGATGCGAAGGCCAGCACGCCGGCGCGTGTGTCCCAGGCGATGGTCGAGGCCCAGGACATCCGGGGCAGCCTGGCCGGGAGCGTCAGCTCCTGCTGAGGTCCGCCCAGGCCGCGCGGCATCCAGACCAAATGGCTGCCGTTGCCTCCGAAGGTGTAGGCCTCGCGCCCGGTCGCATCGAGAGCGACAGGCCCGCCTTCCTCGACGTTCATCGCCCCATCGCGCACCTGGCCTGCCTGTGGATTGCCGCCTTTGGGGCCTGCGTTCGTCCAGGGCAGCCTGCGCCCGTCGGTGCTGAGCAGGTCAAAGCTCAAACGCAGCAGCGGTGCCTGGACGCGCTCGGGCGCGGTGGCGGTTCGCGATTCCAGCGCTGGCGCCGGGGCCGCGGGAGGCGCGACCTCGCCGTCCAAGGTCATCACATCCCAGCCAGGATTCGGCGTCAACCGAGCCGGCGGGGCGGGACGGGCGGGCCCGGCTGGCTTGGGCGCCGGCTGGGCATCCACCTTCAACGGGGCCCCAGCGCTCGCCTCCGGGCAGGGCTGGGCCTGGTAGGTCGTCTTGCCCGAGGCATCGGTGCATTTGTAGACCGCCGCAACGGCCAACGGGCTGGTCACGGCCAGCGTCAGCGCAGCCACAACTGCGCAGCAATTCGTACTCATGTCACTCCCTGGCGCGCCTGCGGCAGGGCCGCGGCAGCTTTCCACCCATTTTGCGGGATGGGCCCAGTACGAAACGGCTGCAATTCACAAACCGAATCACTTTCCGCTTGCCGACAGTCGCGCGCCCCCCGACCTGAGGGGCGCCTATGCGGCGTGGGCCAAACGTCCCGCGCATCCATCGTGCCGGGGCCGCCCGGGCCCACATGGCATGCTCGCGGCTTTGACATCAGGCGGCCTTGGAGCGCAACGTGCAGCGTAACGGGCCGCCCCAGCTTCCCTCCCATGAGCCGCATCCAGGCCAACCTCCTCCTCACCTTTGTGGCCCTGATCTGGGGCTCTGCCTTCGTCGCACAAAACCGCGCGATGGCCGATGTCGGGCCGCTGCTGTTCACCGGGGTGCGGTTTCTCGTGGGCTCGCTGGTGGTGCTGCCCTTGGCCGTCATCGAGTGGCGGCGACTCGGGCGCGAAGGCCGGCCGTTGTCGTGGGGCGATGGCGGTCACATCGCGGGTCTGGGCGCCCTCATGATGCTGGGCGCCGTCATGCAGCAGATCGGCATCCAGTTCACCAGCGTCACCAACGCCGGTTTCCTGACCGCGGTCTATGTGCCGCTGGTGCCGGTGCTGGCCTGGCTGCTGCTGCGCCAGGTGGCACATTGGTCGGTGTGGCCCGCGGCGGCGGGCTGTCTGGTCGGGGCCTTCCTGCTGTCAGGCGCGCATGAACTGAGCATTAGCGTGGGTGACCTGTGGGTGCTCGGCTCAGCAGTACCTTGGGCCGTGCATGTGCTGATGGTGGGCCGCTGGGCCGACCGCATGGGCGCGCCCTTCCTGGTGGCCAGCGGCCAGTTCGCGGTCTGCGGGCTGCTGTCGCTCGGCGCGGCCACCGTGATGGAACCGGTGCGCTGGGACGGCCTGATCGCGGCGGCTGGCCCCATCGCCTACACCGGCGTGCTGTCGGTGGGCGTGGCCTTCACCGCGCAGGTGGTGGCACAGCGCTACGCCCATGCGGCTGACGCCGCCATCATCCTGTCGTCGGAGACCTTGTTCGCCGCCGCCTTTGGCTATGCGCTGCTAGGCGAACGCCTGGACGCCAACGGCCTGCTGGGCTGCGGCCTCATGCTCGCCTGCATCCTGCTTGTCCAGCTCACCCCGCTGGTGGGAACCCTGAGGCGTCGTCGAATTCTGACAACCCCGTCAAATTAGCTTTTAGACTTTGCCATCCCTTTCGCGGAGCCCTGCATGAGCGCTGACGTTTCCAAGCTGGATGCCTACTGGATGCCCTTCACCGCCAACCGGCAGTTCAAGCAGGCGCCGCGCCTGCTGACCCAGGCCGACGGCATGTTCTTCCGCGATGACAAGGGCCGCGAAGTGCTCGACGGCATCGCTGGCCTGTGGTGCGTGAACGCCGGCCACAACCGCCCGAAGATCGTGCAGGCCATCCAGCAGCAGGCCGCCGAACTGGACTTCGCGCCGCCCTTCCAGATGGCACACCCCAAGGCCTTCGAGCTGGCCGAGCGTCTGGCGCAGATCACGCCCGCGGGGCTGAACCGCATCTTCTTCACCAACTCCGGCTCGGAATCGGTCGAGACCGCGCTGAAGATGGCCATCGCCTACCACCGCGTGCGCGGCGAGGGCGCCCGCACCCGCTTGATCGGCCGCGAGCGCGGCTACCACGGCGTCAATTTCGGTGGCATCTCGGTGGGTGGCATGGTGGCCAACCGCAAGATGTTCGGCAGCCTGCTCTCCGGCGTTGACCACATCCGCCACACGCACGACCCGGCGCGCAATGCGTTCTCGGTTGGCGTCCCGCAGCATGGCGCCGAGTTCGCCGACGACCTCGAACGCCTCGTGCAGCTGCACGACGCCTCGACGATCGCCGCCGTCATCGTCGAGCCGGTGGCTGGCTCCACCGGCGTGCTGATCCCGCCGCAGGGCTATCTGCAGCGGCTGCGCGACATCTGCGACAAGCACGGCATCCTGCTGATCTTCGACGAGGTCATCACTGGCTTCGGTCGCACCGGCAACCCGTTCGGCGCCCAGACCTTTGGCGTGACGCCCGACCTGATGACGGTCGCCAAGGGCATCACCAACGGCTGCGTGCCCATGGGCGCGGTCTTTGCGCAGCAGAAGATCCACGATGCCTTCATGACCGGGCCCGAGCACCTCATCGAGTTCTTCCACGGCTACACCTACTCGGCCCACCCGCTGGCATGCGCCGCCGGCCTGGCTACGCTCGACACCTACGCTGACGGCGACCTGCTGACCCGCGCCGCCCGCATGCAGGACGAGTTCGCGAAGGCCCTGCACTCTCTGCGTGATGAACCCAACGTCATCGACGTGCGAAACATCGGCCTGGTCGGCGGCATCGAACTCAAGCCGCTCGATGGCCAGCCGGCCAAGCGCGCCTTCAACATCTTCCTGGACTGCTGGGACAAGGGCCTGCTGATCCGCACCACGGGCGACACCATTGCGCTGTCGCCGCCGCTGATCATCGAAAGCAGCCACATCGAACGCATCATCGACACGCTGCGTGGCGCGCTGCGACGTGCGGCCTGAAGCCTCCGCCTGACGCCGTGCACTAGACTGCGCGCCGCTGTGCGGCCGCGTGCCGCCCCGAGGATTTGATGAAGTTGATCGCCCGCTGCGCCGCCCTGGCCTCTCTCTCCGCTGCCCTGTCCCTGGTTTCGCTGCCGGCGCTGGCCCAGACCCTGAACTACCTCGGGCAGCAGATCGTGCCCACCAGCGCCGTCTTTCGGGGCGTGCCGGTCGGCGGGCTGTCCAGCATCGACTACGTGCCGGCCACCGGCCGCTACCTGGCCATCAGCGACGACCGCAGTGACCGCGGCCCGGCCCGCTTCTACGAACTCGCACTCGACCTGAGCAAGTTCCGCCGCAGCGCCACACCGGGCGACGCCGGGGTCAGCTGGGTCAACATGACCACCATCCTCGACCTGGACGGCCAGCCCTTCGGCCGCAACATGGTCGATCCCGAGAGCCTGCGGCTCGACGCGCGGCGCAACCTCATCTACTGGAGCAACGAGGGGCAGCGCAGTTCCGCCGGTTTCCAGAACCCGACCGTGCGTCGCATGACGCCGGACGGCAAGCCCGCCGGCGAATTCCCGGTGCCGGTGTACTACCACCCCAGCGGCAGTGCAGGCGGCTTGGCCGCGGGCGACGTGGGTGTCTACAACAACCTCGCCTTCGAGAGCATCGCGCTCACGCCCGACGGCAAGACGCTCTGGACGATGACGGAGAACGGCCTGGCGCAGGACAGCCTGCCGACCGCGGTTGGCCGTGGCAGCCGGGCGCGCATGCTGTCTTTCGACCTGGACAGCGGCAAGGCCGGCGCGGAGTACGTCTATGAAGTCGGCCCGGTGCCTTTCCCGCCGGCCAAGGCGGGTGATTTCGCGACCAACGGCGTGCCCGACATGCTCGCCCTGTCGGACCACGAGTTCATCGTCATCGAGCGCGCCTATGCCGTGGGCGCCCAGACGCCCGGCATCGCAGCGCTGACCAAACTGCCCACCAGCAACACGATCAAGCTCTTCCTGGTGGATACGCGCGGTGCGACCGACGTCGCCGGCTGGACCAGCATCAAGGGCCGCGAGGTCACGCCCGTCAAGCGCACGCTGCTGATGGACCTGTCCTCGCTGAAGAACGATGACGGCAGCATCCTCGCACTGGACAACATCGAAGGCCTGACCTTCGGCCCGGTGGTCAATGGCAAGCGCACCTTGATCCTGGTGTCGGACAACAACTTCAACCCGGCGCAGTTCACCCAGTTCGTCGCCCTGACGATCGAATAACCGGCCTGATGAGGCTCGCCGGCCACGGGGTCGGCGCGCTCTGTGGCCCCGCCTCATGCACCCCGTTCCCTGGCGCGCCTACGCTCTGCTGGCCGCGAGCACCAGCCTCGTGGGCAGCTACGTCGGGCTGTCCAAACTGCTGGTGGCCGCCTTCCCGGTGTTCCTGCTGGCGGGCCTGCGCTTCGGCATCGCGGCCGTGCTCATGCTCCCCTGGCTGCGCAAGCCGGCCGATGAAGCGCCTCTGGACGGCCGTGCCCGGCTGCTGCTGTTCCTGGAATCCTTCCTGGGCAACTTTCTGTTTTCCATCTGCATGCTCTTCGGCCTGCGGCAGAGTTCAGCGGTGGTGGCGGGCGTCATCATGGCCGGCATCCCGGCGGCGGTGGCCCTGCTGAGTTGGGCCTTCCTGCGCGAGCGGCCCAGCGGCCGGGTGCTGGCCGGCATCGCCTGCGCGGTGGGGGGCATCGCGCTGGTGGCCACGGCCAAGCAGGGCGGCGCCGAGACCACGCTGGTGGGGGCGCTGCTGCTGCTCGCGGCGGTCTTCTGCGAGGGCTGCTACGTGGTCATCGGCAAGACCCTGACCGCAGGCCTGGGCCCCAAGCGCATCAGCGCGCTGATCAACCTCTGGGGCCTCGTGCTGGTCTCGCCGCTGGCGATCTGGCAGGGGCTGAGCTTCGACTTCCAGACGCCGCGGCTGCAGGACTGGGGGCTGCTCGCCTACTACGCCGCCACGGCCAGTGTCGTCACGGTCTGGCTGTGGATGGCGGGCCTGAAGCGCCTGCCGGCGGCCCAGGCGGGCGTCTTCATGGTGTTCCTGCCGGTCAGCACCGCGCTGATCGGCTTGCTGCTGGGCGAGCGCCTGTCGGGCCTGCAGGCGCTGGCCTATGGCCTGGCCTTATCGGGCGTGCTGCTGGCGACATGGCCCGGAGCCGCGCCGCGTCGGTAGGATGCCGGGATGTCCCTGGAAGCCGACCTCGCCCGCTGGCGAGACCACCTCAACCGCTTCGCCGCGCTGCTCGGCAATCCGCCAGATCGGGCGGCGCCCCCCACACCGGAGGCCCGGCCGGGCCACTGCCTGGTGCTCGCGCCGCACCCTGATGACGAATGCATCGTCGGCGCCCTGCCCCTGCGACTTCAGCAGGAGGCCGGCTGGCGCGTGACCAATGTGGCCGTCACGCTGGGCAGCAACCCCGAACGCCGCGAGCCGCGCTGGGCTGAACTGGTCGATGCCTGCGGCGTGCTGGGTTTCGGCTGCATCCGCCTGGGCGCCGAGGGGCTGTCGGACGTGCGCGACGACACCGCCGAGCGCAATCCCGCCCTGTGGGCCGCCCATGTGCAGACGCTGGCCGAGCTGCTGACCGAGCAGCAGCCCTGCCTCCTGCTGGCACCGCATGCGCTGGACGACAACCCCAGCCACCGAGGCACCTACCGGCTCGTGGCGGAGGCCCTCGCACGGGCGCGGCTGGACACCGTGCTGGCCCATACCGAGTTCTGGGCCACCCAGTCAGCCCCGAACACACTCGTGCAAACCAGCATCGCCGACACGGCCCGCCTGATTGCCGCGCTGGAGCGCCACACCGGCGAGATCGAGCGCAACCCGTATCACCTGCGCCTGCCCGCGTTCCTGGCCGACAGCGTGCGACGCGGCGGCGAGCTGGTGCTGGGCGCCGGCGAGGCGCCGCCTGATTTCGCCTTCGCCACCCTCTACCGCCTCGTGGCCTACCGCGCCGGCCAGCCCGCGGCCGAACTGCCACGACGCGTCTACCCGGCCGACCAGGCCCTGACTTCCGCCCTGCTCACGCCATGACTGCCACGTCTCACCTCCGCATCCACCAGTTCGCCGGCCTGACGCCCGGCCCGCGCCTGCTCGTGACCGGCGCAGTGCATGGCAACGAGGTGCATGGCACCCAGGCCATGACCGAGATCATTCGACAGTTGGACGCTGGCGAGCTCACCCTGCTGCGCGGCACCCTCACCTGCGTGCCCATCGTCAACCCGCTGGCCCACCAACTGGGCCGCCGCGAGGGCGACCGCAACCTCAACCGCAACCTGCGCCCGCCCGTCATCGCGCAAGACTACGAGGACCGCATCGCCCGGGTGCTGTGCCCGCTCATCGCCCAGCACGACGGCATCCTCGACCTGCACAGCTTCCAGGGCAACGGTCCGGCGTTCGCGATGATCGGCCCGCGCAACAACACCGGCGAACTGGAGCCCTTCTCGCAGGAAGCCACCGAGTCGGCCCTGGCCGCACAGCTCGGTGTGGGCCGCATCGTGGAGGGCTGGCTGTCCACCTACGCCCTCGGCCTGAAGCGCCGGCAGCAGCGCGAGCACGACGGCTCCCGTCGGGCCAGCCTCATCAGCGACCCGCACTATGGCGTGGGCACGACGGAGTACATGCGCTCCACCGGCGGCTGGGCCATCACGCTGGAGTGCGGCCAGCACCTGGACCCGAACGGCCCATCGGTGGCCCGCCTGGCCATCCTGCGCACCCTCGTGTTCCTGGGCATGCTGGATGAAAGCGCCGTGGAGCCCCACCGCCCGAGCCAGCCCCCCGAGATGCTGCAGCTGTACGACGTCATCGACCGCGAGGACATGGGCGACCAGTTCGCCCGCGAGTGGGCCAGCTTCGACCCCGTCGAGAAGGGCCAGACCATCGGCACCCGCGCCAGCGGCGAGGCCGTGCTGGCGCCGAGCGAGGGCCGCATCGTGTTCCCGAACGTGAAGTCACAGCCGGGCACCGAATGGTTCTACCTGGCGCGGCCGAGCGACCGCCAGCTGGGCTGAAGACTTCCCCATCATGGCCGCCGACGCCCCACCCGCCCTGCCCGCCCGCCGGCTGTGGCGAATGGCGGCCAAGGTGCTGCATGAGCTGGCCTCCATCGGCTTCGGCGGCGGGCTGGCCGCCTGCCTCTTCATCAATGGCCTGGCCGACCGCGGCACCCCTGAGACTTTCGCCACCGCACGCGAGGCCTTTGCAGCGATTGCCAACTACCTGCTCGTGCCGTCGATGGCCGTGGTGGTCGTCAGCGGGCTGCTGGCGATTGCCGCAACCCGCGGCTACATGGACGCCGGCTGGGCGTGGTTGAAGGCGCTGCTCGGCATCACCGTGTTCGAGGCCACGCTCATGGTGGTGGGCTCGGGCGGTCGCCACGCCGAGATGCTGGCCGCCTTCACGGCTGACCCTGTGGCGCTGCAGGCGCTGCTTCGTTCGGAGCGCAACACCTTGTGGCTGCTGATCGCGCTGAGCGCGGTCAACGTGGTACTGGCGGTGTGGCGTCCTCGCCTGACGTGGCGGGTGCGCTGACGCCCTGAGCCCGCAGCCTGGCTGCGGCTGACTGCAGGCCACCTCGCGCCGGCTGCAACTCGCCCGCTTTGCCCAGGCCAAAGGCCGGCATGTTCACGTAGACGTTTTCGTAGCGCCCCGGGCCGGCGAGATAGGTCTCGTGCCAGATGCCGACGCTGCCGTCCGTGCCGATCGCCCGGTTGAAGGCCTGCCAGGCCGGCAGATGCGCCGCCTGGCGGTCCTGCGCATAGGCCAGCAGCGCGTCCATGCTGCGCCAGTACTGCACCAGCAGAATCGTTCGCGAGAACCACATCTCGTGGCTCAGCAGCCCAAGCTCGGGCTGGGTGTAGAGCTCCCGCAGCATCTTCGGCATGGCCGACGCCACCGGCCACCAGCGGTGCACCGCCCAGGGCCGGTTGATGCGCATGCCGATCAAGAAGACGGCGAACTCACCGTCCAGCCGCGCCGTGAGGCGATCGCGATGGATCATGGGGTCCTCCTGCATTCACCGGTGGCGCCAATAGCCAGGCCCGCGTCCATGGTGCGCAATGGCACTCACTCTGACCAGGCTGCCATCGACCCGATACAGGATGGAGAACGGATAGCGACCGATTGGATAGAGCCGCCGGCCACGCGATGTGGGCGTACCCACGCCTGGAAAGGTTTCGATCAGCCGGATCTTGGCCTCAAAGCCGGCAAGAAAGTTCTGCGCCGCCGCCAGGCCGAATTGATGCCGGCAGAACTCGGTCGCGTCCGCCAGCTCTGCGGCAGCCTCTGGCGCGAGGACAAACGTCACTTCAGCCGCGCACGGGCCTGGGCCAAGGCCTGCTGGCCATCCACCCACTGCTGCGGGTCTTGCGCCAGGCGCGCCTCGCGACGATCGGCCTCGACGCCCCAGGTCTCCTCCCAAGCCGGGTCGTGGCCGAGACTGACCAGCAGCTTGTCCACCAGTCGGGAGCGATCAGCCTGAGGGAGGCTGAGCAATTCGGCCTCCAGCACCTCGATCGGAATGGACATGCGGCACCTCCAAGAATCTGCGCTCAAGCATGCCACAGGCCGTGGCGCTCAACCCATGGTCCCACGGCGCTGCATCGCCTCGCGCCAGCGCAGCAGGTGAGGATGCGCCTCGCCCGGCTTGACCTTCACGATGCGTGCGAAATCGACCGCAACGACGGCCGTGATGTCGGCCACGCTGAACTGCCCTGCGGCGATGAAGTCGCGGTGGGCCAGGTGGTCGTTCAGCACGGCCAGGAAATGGTGCAACCGCGCCAGACCGCGTTCGGCCAGTGCGGGAATCTGGGCGTAGCCGACCGGGCCCGGCAAGGCCCGCCCCGCCATGGCCGGGCTGCTGTTGCGCACCGCTTCAGCAATGGCCATCAGGCCCTCGAACTCCACACGCCACTGCCAGCCGGCGATCTCGGCCTTGTCCAGCGGTGTGCGGCCCAACAGGGGCGGCTCGGGAAAACGGGCTTCCAGGTAGGCCGCGATGCTGGCGTTGTCGGTCAGCACCGGACCTTCGTCGGTCACCAGCGCCGGCACGGTGCACTGCGGGTTGATGCGCCGGAAGGCCTCGCCGAGCTGCTCGCCGCTGCGCAGGTCGACCTGCACGGTCTCGTGCGGCACGTTCTTCTCGGCCAGGAAGATGCGCGCCCGGCGCGGGCTCGGGGCGGTGGCGCAGTCGTACAGGGTGATCATGGCGCGAGCTTGTCTTGCGTGCGGGTGTCGAAGTCGCTGGCGTCGTGCCGCTCATGGAGCTGCGTGGCGGGGTCGCCGTAGACGCGGTTGACCTTGCGACCGCGTTGCACCGCGGGCCGCTGGGCGATCTCGTCGGCCCAACGGATGACGTGGCTGTATTCGTGCACCGACAGGAACTCACCCGCGCCATAGAGCTGCCCCTTGGCCAGCGCGCCGTACCAGGGCCAGGTGGCGATGTCGGCCAGCGTGTACTCGTCGCCCGCCAGGTAGCGGCGCTCGGCCAACAGCCGGTTGAGCACGTCCATCTGTCGCTTGACCTCCATCGCGTAGCGGTTGATGGGGTACTCCAGCTTCTCCGGCGCATAGGCATAGAAGTGCCCGAAGCCACCGCCCAGGAAAGGCGCGCTGCCCATCTGCCAGAACAGCCAGCTCAGCGCCTCCGCACGCGCCGCGCCCGACGCCGGCATGAAGGCGCCGCCGAACTTCTCCGACAGGTACATCAGGATGGCCCCCGACTCGAACACCCGCACCGGCTCGGAGCCGCTGCGGTCCATCAAGGCCGGAATCTTGGAGTTGGGATTGACCTCCACGAAGCCGCTGCCGAACTGCTGGCCCTCGTTGATGCGGATCAGCCAGGCGTCGTACTCCGCGCCGGTGTGGCCCAGGGCCAGCAGCTCTTCCAGCAGGATGGTGACCTTGACGCCATTGGGCGTGCCGAGCGAATAGAGCTGCAGCGGATGGCGCCCCACGGGCAGCTCACGCTCGTGCGTGGCGCCGGCAATCGGACGGTTGATGTTGGCGAATTGACCGCCACTGGCGGTGTTCCAGGTCCAGACCTGGCGCGGCGTGTAGTCAGGCATGAAGCGTTCCGGGTTTCAACCCGGCAACGCTAGCGCAAAAGCCAGTTTCCCGTTGCGCTTCACGTGATAAAGCGCTTCGTCGGCAGACCGCAGCAATGCGGCGGCCTGGTCGCCGTGCAGCGGCAGGCAGGCGACACCCAGGCTGACGCCCACGCGCACCACCTCGCCGCCAGCCAGCTCGATGGGTTGAGAAAGCCCGTCGATCAACTGGGTCATGACCTGCGTCAGCACCGCGTCGCCCGGCCCGACATCACGCAGCGCCACCAGGAACTCGTCACCGCCCAGGCGCGCCACCAGGTCCGACGAACGCCGCACCGCCGCCCGCATGCGCTCGGCGCAGGCCACCAACACCGCATCGCCTGCCGCATGCCCATGGGTGTCGTTGATGCGCTTGAAGCCATCCAGGTCAATGCAGACCACGCTGAGCGACGCCGCGCCTTCGCGGGCCTCGTGCACCAGCCGGGCCAGGGTCTGCTCACCCGCGGCCCGGTTCTTGAGCTGGGTCAGCCCATCGTGCTCGGCCCGGTGGCGCACCGCGTTCTCGTTCGTCTTGCGCTCGGTCACGTCGTAGATCACGCCCTCGACCGTGCCGCCGTCAGGCGGCGCCGAGATCAGGCAGTGGACCCAGCGCCGCGCCTCGCCCACCGGCGCCAACTCCAGGTCCGCAGACACGGCTTCACAGCGCTGGGCGGCCTCCGCCATCATCTGGCGCACCTGCTCCGGGCGCTGGAAGACGCGGGCGATGAAGTCCTGCTCCCCCAGCGCGCGCAACTCGCCCATGCTCAAGCTGAGCAGACGCGAGACCGTCGGGTTGGCGTTGATCAGGCGGCCCTGCGCATCCACCACGAAGATGCCGGCGCTGCTGGCATCGAAGATCTGGCGGTACTGTGCCTCCATGGCTTCCACGGCGGCCCGCAGCTGGCGCTCGGTCTGCAGGGCGCGCTCGTTGGAATCCAGCAGCGCGTTCGCACCCGCGATCAGCACGCCGATCTCATCGTGCGCATGCCCCGCTGGCGTCTGCAGACGTTCTTCGGCACCAGGCTGCATCCGGCGCAGGGCGCTGGCCAGCCGCACGATGGGGCGCGACACCAGGCGTGCGGCCAGCAGGTAGAGCACGACGGCCAGCACCGCCGCCTGCCCGGCCATGGCCGCGGCCAGGGTGTAGGCCTCCCGGTCGGCGTCTGCTCGCACGCGGGCCTCGTTGATCTGGATGCGCAACTGCGCCAGGCGCTCGCTGCCGTCAAACGGCGACAGCACCGGCCGCTGCAGCCAGCTGCCCGGCAAGCCGGGGCCTACGCCCGGACGCGCGGCCCGGGCCAATCGACGACCGTCGGGTGCCACGACCTCAGCCACGTCCACCCATTCGTTGCGTGCCAGGCCGCTGACGACCTCCTGCAGCAGCACCGGGTCGTTCGCAAAGGCGCCAATGGCAAGCGTCTTCTCGACCGCTGCCACCACCGCTTCGACATTGCTGCGGCTGCTGGCCAGCGCCCTCGCCTGCCCGAAGTGGTAGGCGATCGTCGCTGCCACGACGGCCAGCAAGGCCGCGCTCGCGAACGCCAGCAGCATGAAGCGCAGCTGCAGGCTGCGGGTACCGCGCACCCGCGAGACGGCCGGCGCGGTCATCGGGCGGCGGCCTCCTTGATGACCAGCACCGTGCGCAGGGCCGGGTCAGCCGGCTCCCGGCTCAGCCACCCCAGCGCGCCGGGGTTGCGGCGCAGGGCAGCGAGCATCGCCGTTTCATCAGGCAGGGCCTGGGGCGGCACACTCTGGCCGGAGAACATCAGGCGCGACCAGTAGCTGTTCACCTGCGCCACGGTCATTCCGGTGAGCGCCTGGTAGAACGCGGCGCGGCGCGGATCGTCCCGCGGCAGATCCAGGATCAGCGCAATCTCGCCGTTCGTGAACGCACGGCTGCGGCCCATGTAGAGCGCAATCGCCTCCTTGGCGCTCAGGTTGCGCTCCGGATTGGCGGCGTTCACGACCACATAGAAATCAGCCCGCGCCGCGCCGGCCAGCAGCAGGCTGGTCAGCAGGAGCGGCAGGCGCAAGCGCATCGGGGTCGCCTTCACACCGCTCAGAAGATGAAGTCCAGCACGAGGCTGGTCAGGCGCGCCCGGGCGGCGCGGCTGTCGGCACCGGTCCAGAGCGATCCACCGCCGAAGGGCACGCGCACCTGGTCCCACTGCAGCTTGACCGCCGCCTGCGGGTGCACATCCCAGCGCACGCCCACGGCGTTGCTGGACTGCTCGATGCGCCCGCCGTTCAGGAGCCCGGTGGCTGCATCAGCGAGTTGCTGCGCCTGTGCCGCCGTGCTCGGCCCGAGCACCGGCGTGAGGCTCGCCTGCCAGGCTGGCGGGTTCAGGGCGTCAAGCCCATTGCGGACCCGGCTGAAGCTGACGTAGGGCGTCCAGGCGCCGAACCTGCGGCCGAGGGTGAGGTAAGCCGCGTTCTCGATCGTCAGCGGCGATGCATCCACCCGCACGAACTCCAGATTGGCCTGCCAGTCAGCGGATTCGTACCGGGCACCGAGCTCGGTGAACGTCGCCGGCATGTTGTTGGTACTGAGGCGATCCCTGAACGCCTGGGCTTGGGCCGCAATGTCCGGCAGCGGAAGTTGCGCCAGCTGGCCAAAAGTCTGGATGGCTGGCTGCAGCCCGGAAAGATCGAAATTCACCCGCCCGCGGGCTGCACTGGCGCGCAGGAACCATGGCCCCTCCTCGCGTGACACCATCACCCCGCGCACACCGGTCAGGCGGCCTGGCTTGGAGAAGTTCGTGTCTCCGATCCGTGTGGTGCCCGCCATGACCTTGACGCGCCACTGCGCATCGCCCACCCACCAGCTGCGGGCCACGTCCCCGCCGTCCAACGTGGTCGGCTGGCGGGCATACAGCTCGACCGGTGGACGCGCCGTCAGGAAGCCAAAGCCCACGTTGCGGTAGTCGGCCATCAAAAAGGCGTCGACGTTCACCCGCCCGAGGCGCAGCGTCCAGTCGGCGTCCGGGCGGTAGCTGGCGTAGGCCCATTCCAAGGCATCGGTGTCTGCGGCATAGGCGCCCCGCTTCTTGGCGATGACCTGACCGACCAGCTCCAGCGCCGGGCTGGCCGCGTAGTTTAGCTGCACACCGAGGCGAGAGTCGACGTCGGTGCGCCAGGTGGACGCATGTCCGGGCTGCGTGAGCTCGCGTCGATAGCCCCAACCCTCAGGGCCGCTCAGGCCCGCCACGCCCAGCGTGCCGAAACCACTGAGCCGCAACGACGGACCCGCGACCGGCTCCGGGGGCGCATCGGCTGGACCCACGTCAGCAGAAACCGAGGCTGCCGCCAGGGCGCCCAGCAACAGGCCCACGGCCCACGACGCCGCTCGGCGGCCAGGGCGCGACGAACGCGGCGAATCGTCCAACAAGGTGTCTCCCTTCACGCGACTGATTATTGGAGGCTGCGCCCCTGTCGGCCAGCCCCTGCCGCGCGCGAACCCCAAACCCTTCACGGTTGAAACGGCCGCTTGCAGGGGTCATGGCGGCCTGCCGTGACAATGGCGTCATGCGTATCGACTTCATCTCCGACATCGTCTGCCCGTGGTGCGCCATCGGCCTGTACTCGCTCGAAGCGGCCGCCGCCCGCATCCCGGGCCTGACGCTGGATCTGCATTTCCACCCCTTCGAGCTCAACCCCGGCATGGGGCCCGAAGGCCAGGACATCGAGGAGCACCTGGCCGAGAAGTACGGCGCCAGCCCCGAACAGCTTGCCGGCACGCGCCAGGCCATCCGTGAGCGCGGCGCAGCGCTGGGTTTCGAGTTCCGGATGGAGGCGCGCAGCCGCATCTACAACACCCGTGACGGCCACCGCCTGCTGCACTGGGCCGGGGAAGCCTTCGGCGCCCACGCGCAGCGATCGCTGAAGGTCGCCCTGCTCAAGGCCTACTTCACCGAGGGCCGTGATGTCTCCGATGCGGCCGTGTTGCTGGACGTGGCGACGTCGACCGGCCTGCCTGAGGCTGACGCGCGCGAGCTGCTGGCCAGCCGCCGCTATGACGCCGAGGTTGCCGCCGCAGAAGCCGAAGTCCAGCGCCAGGGCATCCACGCGGTGCCGGCCATCGTGGTCAATCAGCGCCACCTGATCCAGGGCGGCCAGTCGGTCGAGGTGTTCGAGCAACTGCTGCGGCAGGTGCTGGCGCAGCCAGCCTGAGACAATCCGGGCATTCCGTATCCGAAGCCCGCCGCTGGCGGGCTTCTTGTTTCCCAAGCGATCCATGTTCAAGAACCTGATCACCTACCGCATCGGCGAAGGCTGGCAGACCGACGCCACCCAGCTCGCCGAGCAACTCGCCAAGGAACCTTTCCTCGCCTGCGGCCCGACCCAGCCCCTGGCCGTGGGCTGGGCTCCGCCCCGTGGCGTCGAGCACGCGCCCCTCGTCGAAGTGGTCGACGGCCACTGGCTGATCAAGCTCAAGCGCGAACAGCGCCTGCTGCCCTCCTCCGTCGTCAATGACCGCGTGGACGAACTGTGCGAGCAGATCGAAGAGCAGACCGGCCGCAAGCCCGGCAAGAAGGCAAAGAAGGAACTCAAGGAACAAGCCGCCCACGAACTGCTGCCGCGCGCCTTCACCAAGACGTCGGCGACCCAGGTCTGGATCGCGCCCAACGAGCGCCTGCTCTTCGTGGATGCCGGCTCCAGCAGCCGGGCCGACGAGGTCATCACGCTGCTGATCCAGGCCAGCCCGGGCCTGAGCCTGCAGCTGGTGCAGACGGCCGAGAGCCCCGCGGCCTGCATGGCCGCCTGGCTGATGGACGGCGTGACGCCCGAGGGTTTCCAGATCGAGCGCGAGTGCGAACTCAAAGGCAGCGACGAGCAAAAGCCCGTGGTGCGCTACGCCCGCCATCCGCTGGACATCGACGAGGTTCGCGCCCACCTGACCAGCGGCAAGATGCCGACGCGGCTGGCGCTGAGCTGGAATGAACGGGTCGCCTTCACGCTGACGGAGGCGTTCGCGATCAAGAAGATCAGCTTCCTGGATCTGGCTTTCGAGGGACGGCCCGACGTCAGCGGCGACGAGGCCTTCGACGCCGACCTTGCGCTGGCCACGGGCGAACTCGGCCGCCTCATTCCGGCGCTGATCGAGGGCCTGGGCGGCGAACACGACTTTGCTGCAGCTGCCGCCACCCCGGCACCCGCGCCGGCCGCGCTGCCCACCGAGCCCCTGCCCGAGGGCGCCGCGCCCTGGTGAGGCGTCAGAACCCGAGCTTGAGCGTCAGGCGCACCGTGCGCGGCTCGGCCGGGTGCACGTGCCGGTCGGCCACGGCAGCCGCTTCGCCTGGCAGCCGCGACTCGTAGAAGTACTCGATGTCGTTCACCTTGCGGTCGGCGAGGTTGAACACGTCCAGCGTGAGCTCGCTGCGCAGACCCAGCCGCCGGCTCACGCGCAGGTTGGTCGTCAATGACGCGCGGGAACGCACGCTGTTGTCCTCGATCAACGCGCCGGAGCCCAGGTAGCGCCACTGCAGGCTGGCCGACCACGGCCCCAGATCGCGCAGCGTGACGGCCAGCGAGGCGACCTTGTCGACCGCGTTCGGGATGCGGTTGCCCGCAGGGTCGGTGTCGGCGAATCGCGCATGGGTCCAGGCCAGGTCGGCGTCGATCAGCAGCCAGGGCTCGGGCACGTAGCGGTTGTTCCATTCCACGCCGCGCCGCTTGCTGGGCCGGTTGGCCTCAGTGGCGCCCGCATCGCCGACGTAGACCAGCTCGGAATCGAAGTCGAGCTGCCACAGCGCCAGGGAGCTCTGCAGTCCGGGCAGCCATTCGGTGCGCGCCCCCAGTTCCAGGCCTCGGGCGGCCACCAGGCCCGGCACCGGCGCCAGCGCGTCGCCGGTCTTGGGGTCGATGCGGGTGGTCGTGCCGCGCGCGTCATTGCTGTGAAAACCGCGACCGGCGTTGAAGAAGAACTCGGTCCGCGCCCACGGCCCAGCGATCAGCGACAGCTTGGGCGACAGCAGATGGGCCGATGTCCGGCCGCTGTTGGCTGCCAGGGTCAGGCTGTTCACATCAAAGCGGGCCTCGTCGGCGCGCAGCCCGGCGACGGCGCGCAACCAGGCGGTGAGCTCAACCGACGTCTGGCCATAGACCCCGGCCTGCGTCTGGCGCACCTGGTCGTCGCGGGTCGTGGCGGTGATGCGGCGCTGCACCGTGTCGAACAACCCCACGCGGATGCGGTCCTGGCGCAGCTGCAGCCCGATCTCGGACCGCGCCGGCAGGCCGGCCCAAGCGTGGTCGATGCTGTGGCTGGCCGCCAGGCCGTAGACCCGGCGTTCGTCCTGCTGCGAGAACTGGTCGCCGTCATCCGGCCGATCCAGGGCGTAGGTGAAATTGCTGAAGAGCTGCAGCCGGTAGTCCATGGCGTAGGCCGAAACGCGGCTGCGGCTGGCGTCGGTTGCGCGATGCCATTCGCCGGAGAAACTGCTGCGGCGGGTGTTGCCGCCGTCGCTGGTGTCGACCGCATCGAAGCGGCCGAAGGGCTGGCCGTTGTAGCGGCCCGCGTCGATCAGGCGCTCAGGGACCTGGTCGGTCGAGTTCCAGCGAGCGTCGTAGCCCATCAGGCTGGCACTCCACCCCTCGGCCCGCGTACCCCCCGACAAGGTCAGCACGCCGTTGGACTTGCGCAGGCGCTCCGGCAGGCGCCAGGGGCCGTCGTTGTGCTGCACTTCGAGGGCCGCGAGCAGGTTCAGGCCACCGCCCAGCGTGGTGGCTCCCGCGCCAACAAAGCGCTGGAACTGGCGCTGGCCCAGGGTCAGCGCCGCAAAGTTGTCGTCCAGGGTCTGGCGATAGACGATGTCGGCCGAGCCGGCGGCCGCGAAGTCGCCGTTCTTCGCGAAGTACGGGCCTTTGCGGTATTCGATGCGCTCGACCAGTTCAGGAATGAGGAAGTTCAGGTCCGCATAGCCCTGGCCATGACCATGGGTGGGCATGTTGACGGGCAGGCCGTTGACGGTGGTGGCGAAGTCGGTGCCGTGGTCCAGGTTGAAGCCGCGCAGGAAGTACTGGTTGGCTTTGCCGTCGCCGGAGTGCTGGGTGACGATGAGGCCGGGCACGAACTCCAGCACTTCGCCCGGACGCAATGCGGGGCGGCTCTTCAGCAGCTCGGCGCGGATCACGCCTTCCGAGGCGGCATCGCTGCTGCCCACGGCGTTGTCGTAGTGGCGACCTTCAACGGCCACGCGCTCCAGCGCAACGACGGCCGGCGCCGTCTGGCCATGTGCTCCGGCTGCACAAAGTGCGCTGGCCAGCACCAGCACTCGCGGCCTGCCGCGAGAGAAATGAAAAGAGGGCATAAGGTTCTCGGTGAACTCGGCGCGCGTGCGCACCCGTTCCCGCCGGCCATCCAGGCAGGCGGATTGCTGACAAGCCATGCAAGGCGCCTGCGGCGCCGGGGGTCGTCAGGCGCGCGGCGGTGCCAGCGGGGGCGGCACGACGCGATCGCGCCAGGCGCTCGTGGTGCCCATGACCGGCGGGAGCGCCTCGCCCTCGGCGAGCTTCCACCGCTGGGGCAGCCAGGCCAGGAACAGCGTGGCCCCCACCTGCCGGCCTTCATCGCCGGGGTCGGGCAGATCGAGCACGTCCCGGGTGTCGGCATCGTGCGTGTGGAAGACGCCGTCGTGCGAGTGCAGGCCCTGTTCGTGCCAGCTGCCCTGCCCAACCAGGCGCAGGTCCTGGGCCGCATGCAGGCGGTCGAGCACCGCGCGCAGCGGGGCCGCCAGCCGCGCGGCCAGCGAGACCGGGCTGTCATGCCCTCCGGCCGCGATGCGGGAAGCGCCGGTATGCACATGGCGGTGGGCCTTCAGCCCGGCCGCCAGCTGCGCCACGCTGTGCAGCGGCAACACCACCACCAGCATCACGAGGATGCCGGCACGGGCGCGACGCAGCAGCGATGACAGGGTGAGGTGCACAGGCTTCAAGAAAGTGTCAATACGGGCGGACGGCCGCCAGACGGCCAACGCCGGATCATCGACATCCGGCATTGCCTTCGTGTGACGAGACGGCAAACGGCCCTGAGCCTCTTTACGTAGCTGCAGGCCGGCTGGATGCAGCCGCAGCGACTTCAAACGTGGGATGGCCCCTGGTGGCCCCCCCGACACCACACCAGACGCCACACCAGGGACCAGCCCCCCGCACCCGCGCCGGCCTGCCCCGTGGCAGCGGTGCGGGCGCTACCAGCAGGTGTAAGGTCGCACAGCCAGGTTGGCGTTCACGTAGCGCCCATCGCCCGTGACCTCATCACCCAGCCAGGCCGGCCGCGTGAAGGGCTGCGCCTCATCTTCGAGTTCGATCTCGGCGAGCACCAGGCCGGCATTGGCCCCGAGGAACTCGTCCACCTCCCACGTCATGCCATCGCACAGGCAGAGGTGGCGGATCTTCTCCACCACGGGGCCGTCGCACATCGTCAGCAGCGCCTGGGCATCCTCCAGGGGAACGGCGTACTCGAATTCGGCACGTGTGGCGCCGCGGGTGGCGCCCTTGATCGTCAGGAAGGCCTGCTCACCGGCGATGCGCACGCGCACCGTACGGGCCGGGTCGCGGCTCAGGTAGCCCTGGCTGAAGCGGGTGGCGCGCTGCGCCTGCGCGCGCCAGGTGTCATTCGCGACAAGGAATTTGCGTTCGATCTCAATGCCCATGGCTCGCTGCCTTGGCTGCGGCCTCGCGCAGCTTGTCCTTCTTGCTCTTGCGGGTGGTGCTCTTGATGCCACCGGTGGCCTGCGCTTCGGTGGCCACGGCCTCGGGTTCGAAGCCGGGCAGGCGTTCACGCGGCACACGCTGGCCCTGGCGCTTCTCGATCAGGCGGAAGTGGCTCTCCGCGTTCTCGGGGCTGTCAGCGCAAATGAAGCTGACCGCCACACCCTGGGCCCCTGCCCGGCCGGTGCGGCCGATGCGGTGGGTGTAGTCGGCCGCGGAACGAGGCAGCTCGTAGTTGACGACGGCCTCCAGCGCGTCGATGTGCAGGCCACGCGCCGCGACGTCGGTCGCCACCAGCACCTGCACCTCGCCCGACTTCAACGCGGCCAGCACATCGCGCCGCGCGCCCTGGCTGAGCTCACCGTGCAAGGCGCCGGCCTTGAATCCATGCGCGAAGAGCTTGTCCGAGACCAGCTCGGCGGTGTAGCGGCTGGCCACGAACACGAGCACCCGTTGCCAGCCTTCATCACGCAGCAGCTGACGCAGCGCGGGCAGGCGCTGGGCACGATCCAGCTGCACGGCACGCTGCGTGATCTGCGGCGGCGCCTCGTCGATGCTGATCCGCACCGGCTCGTGCAGCAACTGCCCGGCCAGGCCCTGCACGGCTGGCGGGCAGGTGGCGGAGAACAGCAGCGACTGGCGACGTGCAGGCAGCAGCGCCAGTACGCGCTGCAGCTCCTCGGAGAAGCCCGCAGCCAGCAGGCGGTCGGCCTCGTCCAGCACCAGGCAGTCCACACCGGCCAGCGTGAGGCCGTTGTGATCGATGAGGTCCAGCAGCCGGCCGGGCGTGGCCACCATCACGTCGCATCCGCCGCGCAACGCCATCAGCTGCGGGTTGATCGACACGCCGCCGAACGCCAGCGCCACCTTGGGACGATGCAGCAGCCGGCTGGCGAGTTCGCGCAGCAACTCGGCGGTCTGTGCCGCGAGCTCCCGCGTGGGTGCGAGCACCAAAGCTCGCGGGCCAGGGCGCGGCGGCGCAGCCACCAGCCGTTGCAGCAGGGGCAGCGCAAAGGCGGCAGTCTTGCCGGAGCCGGTCTGGGCCAGGGCCAGCACATCGGCGCCCGCCAGGATGGGTGGCAGGGCCGCCGCCTGGACGGGCGTGGGGGCGTGATAGCCCTGCTCACGCACGGCGCGCAGCAAGGCGGGCGAGAGGCCCAAGGAAGCGAAGGACATGCGCGATTAGAACAAGGCTTGCTGGTCGCCGGCGAGCTGCCCGGCCGCACGGGCCTCGATCAGCAGCAGCCGGCGCTTGGTCTCGATGCCGCCGGGCGCCGAGAAGCCGGTCGGTTCACCACCGGCGCCCATCACGCGATGGCAAGGCACGATGGGCGGAAATGGGTTCTCGGCCTCGGCACGCCCGACGGCGCGGGCAGCGCCCGGCTCGCCCAGGGCGGCAGCGATCTCGCCGTAGGTACGGGTCTGGCCGGGCTCGATGGCCCGGGTCAGTGCATGCACCGCGCGGCGAAACGCCGGCAAGCCGCGCTCATCGAGCGCGACATGGCGCAGGTCACACAACTCGCCCCGCAACAGCGCCTGCACGCCGGCAATGGCCTCGGCGATGGCGGGCGGCCATTCGAGGCACTCCTGGGCTGATGGGAAGCGGCGGCGCAAGGTCTCCACGGTGACCTCGGGCAGGCGCGCAGCCACCACGCCCTGCGAGCTCCAGACCAGCCCGCAACGGCCCTGCGCCGTGTCGAACACCGTGCAGGCCAACGGTTCCTCGGGCGGGCGCGGCGGCAGGTCCTCCACGATGGGCCTGCCCCTCAGGCGGCCAGCGCCGCGCCGGAGAGCCGCGCCGCCGTGGCTTGGGCGGCGACCTCGCGCGGCGGCAGCGCCTTCAAGCGATGGTCGCTCCAGACCTGGCGCCAACGTCGTGCACCCGGCGTGCCATTCCACAGGCCCAGGGCGTGCCGCATGGCGTGAGGCCAGGAACGACCGGCCGTATGAAAGCGATCGAGGTAGTCGAGCCAGGCCGCTTCCACCTGCTCACGCGAGTGGGCCGGGTCCGTCGCGCCAAAGAAGCGCGAATCCCATTGCGCCATGCTCCAGGGCTCGTGATAGGCCTCGCGGCCGATCATCACGCCGTCCACGGCGGCGAGGTGCGCCTCGATCTCGTCGGGCGTCTTGATGCCGCCATTGACCGCGATCGTGAGTTGCGGGAACTCGCGCTTGAGCTGGGCAACGACCTCGTAGCGCAGCGGCGGGATCTCGCGGTTCTCCTTGGGGCTCAGGCCTTGCAGCCAGGCATTGCGGGCGTGCACGATGAACACCTCGCAACCCGCGGCGGCCACGGTGCCGACGAAGTCGCGCACGAAGTCGTAGCGCTCGATCTTGTCGACGCCGATGCGGTGCTTGACGGTGACCGGCAAGCGGGTCGCGTCGCGCATCGCCTTGACGCAATCGGCCACCAACTGCGGCTCCGACATCAGGCAGGCCCCGAAGGCGCCTTTCTGCACCCGCTCGCTGGGGCAGCCACAGTTCAGGTTGACTTCGTCATAGCCCCAGCGTTCGGCGAGCTTGGCGCAGGCTGCCAGGTCGGCCGGCTCACTTCCCCCCAATTGCAGCGCGACGGGATGCTCCTCGGCGTTGTAGTCGAGGTGGCGAGGCTGGTCGCCATGCAGCAAGGCGCCGGTCGTGACCATCTCGGTGTAGAGCAGCGCATGGCGCGTGATCAGCCGGTGCAGATAGCGGCAGTGACGGTCCGTCCAATCCATCATCGGAGCGACGGACAAGCGCCAAGGTGAGAAGGGAGCAGGCATTGCGACGGATTGTGATCGGGACGACATCACCACCCGGTCATCGAGGCGGTTGCGCCGTCGACGACGCGGCTGGCATCAGAGGCAGCAGATGCTGGCCCAGCGTCGGGGCGAGCGCGCGCACGAAGGGTTCGCTCAGGTGGGTTCTGTCGCGATACATCGGCATGTCGCCCTGCCGGGTCGGGCAGCGGGCCGAGGTGCACAGCAGGGGTGACAGATCCACATACGGGATGCCGAGGCCGCGCGCGGTCTCCTGTTCAGCCTGGGCCACCTGAGGCAGGCGATCCTGCGGGCCCAAGGCCGGATAAGTGCAGGCGTCCGCCGGCGTCCACCCCCACCAGACGACGCGGGCCCAGCAGGTGGGCACATCCAGGCCAGTGTGCGGGGTGTCACGCAGATAGGCGACCTGACTGCCCAGGCCCTGCAGATGCTTCACGGTGCGCGACATGCCGTCTTGCCAGCGCGGCAGCGGCACGTCGTGGTAGCCCGCGGAGTTGGCCAGCACCACCAGTTGGGGCCGGAGTTGGTCGATGCGCGTCAGCATGCGCGCACGCCAGGTCTCGCATTGTTCAAAGCGTCGGCGCGTGACGTAGAAGTCCACCGGCGTGTCCACCGAAGGGCAGACCGCCTTGGTCAGCGCCACCACGCGCCAGCCCTGTTGGCGCGCCAGCATGTCGATGGCGGGCAGCCATTGGGCGGCGTGCGAGTCCCCGAACAACACCACGGTCTTGTCAGACGAGGTCACGCCGAACTCGCACGGCGGCTGATCAACCGCGTCGAACTGCACGAGGCAGCCGGAGGGGTCGACCAGCGGCCAGGTCGCAGCGGCCATGTAGCGATCGCCTTCGGTCGCACGCGGGATCTGGCCGCGCATGAACTGCGCGGCGGCCGCCACGGCGATGCAGGCCACGAGCCCGATCACCACGACATGCGATGGCCGCGCCTGCAGGGCGACCCGGCGCATGAAGACCTGCTCCACGAAGCGGTAGGACAACCAGCCCAGCAGCAGCGACAGCGCGAGCAGCCCCGCCGTGAGCCACGGCCCCTTGACCGGCGCCACCACCGCAGCAGCAATGATCACGGGCCAGTGCCACAGGTACAGCGAGTAGGAGCAGTCGCCCACCCAGCGCAGCGGCGGTAGTTGCAACCAGCGCCCGGCGACGCTGTCGGCGCCGCGCTCGGCCACCAGCAGCAAGCCCATCGCGCCGAGCACGGGCAGCGCGGCCCAGAAGCCGGGGAATCGCAGGCTGCCGTCGTAGGCCAGCGTGACCGCCGTCAGCAGCAGCAAGGCACCGGCGCCCAGCCCCTGCAGCGCACGCGGCCCCAGCGCGCGCGACCAAGCCGGGTTGAACGCAATCAGCATGCCGGCACCGAACTCCCACATGCGCATCGGCGTCAGGAAGAAGGCGTACTTGAACTGGATCTGTGAGATGGCTACACAGGCGACCAGGCTCAAGAGCCCGGTCACCGCAACGAGTGCGATGACGCTGCCGCGCGGCCCCGCACGCCGGCCGACGCGACAGGCCGCGAGCATCAACAGCGGCCAGACGAGATAGAACTGCTCCTCCACGGCCAGCGACCACAGGTGCAGCAGCGGGTTGGCTTCCGTGTGGCCGCCGAAATAGTCCGTAGGCCGGCTGGCAAACCACAGGTTGGCCGCGTAGAGGGCCGACGCACGGACTGACGAGAGCAACTCGTCCTGCTCATGCGGTGCGTACAACAGCCGAACGCCCAGCAGCACCGTCGCGATCACGAGCAGCGACGCGGGCAGCAGCCGCCGCACCCGACGCGCGAAGAAGGCCCACAGGTCGATGCGGCCGGTGGCCTGCATCTCGCGCAGCAGCAGGCCGCCGATCAGGTAGCCGGAGATCACGAAGAAGACGTCCACGCCGACGAATCCGCCGTGAAAGCCAGGGATCTCGGCATGATTGAGCAACACCAGCAGGATGGCGATGCCCCGCATGCCCTGCAGGCCGAGGTTGTAGGCGTGCTGCGCCGAAGCGCCAGCCGGCTCGGCGGGCGCAAGGGTCCCGCCGAGAACGGCGGCTGCGGTCACTTCAAGTCCCTCAGCGGATGCGCCTGCGGCGCCCAGGGGCTGATGAAGAAGGCGGCCACCTCGGCCGCATCCACCTCGGCCACCGAGGCCGGGCGCCAGCGGGGCGCGTGGTCCTTGTCGACGGCCAGCGCGCGAATGCCTTCCACGGTTTCGCTGCGATCCGCGCCGCCCCTCAGGTGGAAGCAATGGTGCACGAGGTCGCGCTCCAGCCGGAGATCGTCTGCCAGGCTCAGCCTCCGCCCGCGGCGCACCAGTTCGAGCGTGACGGCCATCATCGTCGGGGAACGGTGCTGCAGCAGCTCGAGCGTCTGGTGTGACCAGTCGTCACCCGCGGCGGCCAGGGACGCCATGATGCGGTCGAGCGAAGCCTCGCCGAAATGACGATCGATCCGCTCGGCAGCGGCCTTGGGGTCCGACGCCGGCGCAAGGTCGGCACGCTCCATGACGGTAGCCACCACATGCTCGGCGCTCGGCTGCGGGCTGGACTTCAATGCCGCCACCAGATCCGCCCATTGCGCCCCGGGCACGAACACGTCGCCCAGCCCCCACTCGATGGCATCGCCAGCGGCGATCGTCTGGCCGGTCAGCGCCAGCCACTCCCCCACATGGCCCGGGCACTGCGCGAGGAAGTAGCCGCCCCCGACGTCCGGAAAAAGGCCGATCGCCGTTTCCGGCATCGCGAGCTTGGAGCGCTCCGACAGAACCCGCAGCTTGGCGCCCTGGCTGATGCCCATGCCGCCGCCCATGACGATGCCATCCATCAGCGCGATGTAGGGCTTGGGGTAGGCGTGAATGAGGTGGTTGAGCCGGTACTCCTCAGTGAAGAAATCGCCGAGTGCTGAGTCACCGGCGTGAGCGGCCTGGTGGAAGAAACGGATGTCACCGCCAGCACAGAAGGCCGGCGCCTTGCCCTCGCGGCCCGCGCCCAGCACAGCCACGGCCTGGATCTCCGGGCGACTCGCCCAGTGCAACAGCAGCGTGGTCATGTCGCGGACCATGCCGAGCGACAGCGCGTTGAGCGCCTGCGGGCGGTTCAGGGTGATCAGGCCCAGGCAGCCATTCACCTCGGCGAGGATCTGGCCCTCGGACACCAGGGGCGGAATCAGGTCGTTCATGCGTTCTTGGAGACGGATTGGACGGAAGACGGCGCCAGTGCTTCGTTGGCGATCAGCGCACCGAGCACGAGGCTACCGCCGATCAAGGCGGCGCTGCCCGGATGTTCTCCCGCAAACAGCCAGGCCCACAACACCCCGAGCAGGGTCTCGGCTTGACCCAGCAGCGCGATCTCATGACCGGGCAGTTCACGCGCCAGGCGCACGGCGAGGAGACAAGGCACGGCGAGCTGGAACACGCCGAGGAAGGCGAGCAGCCCCAGATCGTGCGCACCAGACTGCAACGGCCAGGCCAGAGGCAGCGTCGCCACCGCCGACACGCAGGCGCCGATCAGCACGGCAGGCAGCATGTCCGTGCCGCCGCCCTGCTGCCCCACTTTTTGCAGCAGACACCAGTTGATGGCCGCGGCCAGCGGCACGCCGAGGGCGACCAGGACGCCAGCGAGGCTTCCACCTGCCCCGGCCTGCTGGCCGAACATCCAGGCGATGCCCACACTGGCCACGATGATCGCGGCCCACGTGCGCACCGGGATGTGCTGGTGCAGGAATAGCCGCGCGAACAAGGCGGTCAGCAGCGGGCCGAGCGACATCGTCACCAGCACATTGGCCACGGTGGTCAGCGACAGCGCCACCATGAACGCCGTGAACATGACCGCCCAGCACACGCCCGACGCCCACACCGCGACGCCCCTGAGTGCCGGCAGCAGCGCCCTGCCCCGCATCAGGCCCAGGATGACCACCAGGGCCAGCGCATTGAAGCTGCTGCGCCAGAACGTGATTTCAAACCCGCGCGCCGCCTCCAGCTGCCGCGTGACCACGCCCGCCGAACTCCACATCAGCGTGACCAGCAGCATCAAAGAGACCGCGGTTCGATGGCGCATGGAAGACGAAACAAAGCGACAGAGACACAGAGGCACAGAGAGGCTTGGATGCCGCGCAGAGGCGCTCGTCCTCTGTGTCTCTGTGCCTCTGTGGCTGTCTTGAGAGATCGGCCGTCAGGCCGATCACCGATCAAGCGTTCTCTCGGGCGGCACGCTTGCGTTCGTTCTCCGAGAGGTGGCGCTTGCGCAGCCGCACCGACTTGGGCGTGATCTCGACCAGTTCGTCGTCATCGATGAAGTCGACGCCGTACTCCAGCGTCAGGTCGATCGGCGGTGTGATCTTGATGGCGTCTTCCTTGCCCGACACGCGGAAGTTGGTCAGCTGCTTGGTGCGCGTCGCGTTGACCACCAGATCGTTGTCACGGTTGTGGATGCCAACGATCATGCCTTCGTAGACCGGGTCGTTGGGCTTCACGAACATGCGGCCGCGGTCGTCGAGCTTGCCCAGCGCGTAGGTGAAGATCTCGCCGTCGTCCATCGAGATGAGCACGCCGTTCTTGCGGCCGCCGATGTCGCCCTTGTGCGGCTCGTAGCCGTCGAAGATGGACGAGATCAGGCCAGAGCCGCGCGTCAGGTTCATGAACTCGTTGGCGAAGCCGATCAGGCCGCGCGCCGGAATGCGGTACTCCAGGCGCACGCGGCCGTTGCCGTCCGGCTCCATGTTGAGCATCTCGCCCTTGCGCAGGCCCAGCGCCTGCATGACGCCGCCCTGGTGGGTTTCCTCAACGTCGGCCGTCACCAGCTCCATCGGCTCGCTCTTGACGCCGTCGATGTCCTTGAACATCACGCGCGGCTTGGAGACGGCCAGCTCGTAGCCCTCGCGGCGCATGTTCTCCAGCAGGATGGTCAGGTGCAGTTCACCGCGGCCGCAGACCTCGAAGACGCCGTCTTCGTCGGTCTCGGACACACGCAGGGCCACGTTGTGCTGCAGTTCCTTCTGCAGGCGGTCCCAGATCTGGCGGCTGGTGACGAACTTGCCTTCGCGGCCTGCCAGCGGGCTGGTGTTGACGCAGAAGTTCATCGTGAGCGTCGGCTCGTCGACCTTGAGCATCGGCAGCGGCTGCGGATTGGCGGGGTCGGTCACGGTCACGCCGATGCCGATCTCCTCGATACCGTTGATCAGCACGATGTTGCCCGGGCCGGCTTCGGTGACCTGCACGCGGTCCAGCCCCTGGAAAGTCAGCACCTGGTTGATCCGGCCATTGACGGACTTGCCATCCGGGCCTTCCATCACGGCGACCTGCATGCCCGGCTTGATGGTGCCCTGGCTGATGCGACCCACGCCAATGCGGCCGACGAAGGTGGAGAAGTCCAGCGCCGAAATCTGCAGCTGCAGCGGGGCGCTCGCGTCACCCGACTGCGGAGGCACGTGCTTCAGGATGGTCTCGAACAGGGCCGACATGTCGGGGCCCCACTTCTCGCCGGGCGCGCCTTCGGTCAGCGAGGTCCAGCCATTGATGCCGGAAGCGTAGACGACCGGGAAATCCAGCTGTTCATCGTTGGCGCCCAGGTTGGCGAACAAGTCGAAGGCGGCGTTGATGACGGCGTCGGGCTTGGCACCCGGCTTGTCCACCTTGTTGACCACGACGATGGGCTTCAAGCCCAGGGCCAGCGCCTTCTTCGTGACGAAGCGGGTCTGGGGCATCGGGCCTTCCTGGGCGTCGATCAGCAGCACGACGCCGTCGACCATCGACAGGGCGCGCTCCACCTCGCCGCCAAAGTCCGCGTGTCCGGGCGTGTCGACGATGTTGATGTGGGTGCCGCCCCAGCTGACCGCGCAGTTCTTGGCCAGGATGGTGATACCGCGCTCGCGTTCGATGGCATTGCTGTCCATGACGGTGTCGACGACCTTCTCGTGGTCGGCGAAGGTGCCGCTCTGGCGCAGGAGCTGGTCGACCATGGTGGTCTTGCCGTGGTCAACGTGGGCAATGATGGCGATGTTGCGGATCGGGGTGGTCATGGGACTTCTCGGGGTAAAACGTGTGCGGGCGGCCTGTGCCGGGCGTCAGGCGGTGAGGAGAGCCTGGACCTCCGGCGGGGTCAACAGGCGGTCGGCGATCAGGTCGCCAGCGGTGATGTGGGCACTGCCGAGAAAGGCGCGCGGCTCGGGGCCGTAGACGCGCACGCGCTCGGCATCCGGCGCCTCCACGCGGCGGCGCAGGCCGCTCAGGAAGCGCACGGCGTCGGCCATGTTCAGACGCAGCTCCGGAGCATCGGCCAGCAGGCAATCGGGCGAGGCCAGCAGGCCGGCGCGCTGTTCGTCGGGCAGGGCCTCGATCTGCGACAGCGTCACGGCGCCCTGCAGGGTCAGCCCACCGGAGCCGGTGCGGCGCAACGCGGCCAGGCTCGCGCCGCAGCCGAGCGCCGTGCCGATGTCTTCGGCCAGCGTGCGGATGTAAGTCCCTTTGGTGCAGCGAACATCGAGCGTCACGGTATCAGCGTGCATGGCGACGATGTCGATGGCGTGAATCGTGACCCGACGGCTCTTGCGCTCGATCTCGATCCCCTGCCGCGCGTATTCGTACAGCGCCTTGCCCTCGTGCTTGAGCGCGGAGTACATCGGCGGCATCTGGTCGATCTCGCCGACATAAGCCGCGCAGGCGGCGGCGATCTGCTCGGCCGTGACGCCGCCCACGTCGCGCCGCTCCAGCACTTCGCCTTCCGCGTCGCCCGTGGTCGTGCGGATGCCCAGCGCCAGCGTGGCGAGATAACGCTTGTCTGCATCCAGGCTCAGCTGGCTGAACTTGGTGGCGGCACCGAAGCACAGCGGCAGCAGGCCGGTGGCCAGCGGATCAAGCGTGCCGGTGTGGCCCGCCTTCTCGGCGCGCAACAGCCATTTGGCCTTCTGCAGCGCGTCGTTGCTCGACAGGCCCAGCGGCTTGTCGAGCAACAACACGCCATGCAGCGGCCTGCGCTGGATGCGCACGCGCGGCGGGCGGGCCTCGGCGGCGACCTCAGTCATTCGGTTCCTCGTCGGCGTCCGCGGCACGGGTGGCGTTCGCCTTGGTGATGAGCGCACTCATCTCGGCTGCACGCTCCGTCGTGCGGTCGAACTGGAAGTGCAGCGTCGGCACGGTGTGGATCTGCAGTCGCTTGAAAAGGCCGTTACGCAGGAAACCGGCCGCTTCGTTCAGCGCAGCCTGCGTCTGCTCAGGATCACCGATCAGGACCGAGAAGAACACCTTGGCATGGGCGTAATCCGGCGTGACCTCGACCGCACTGATCGTGGCCATGCCGATGCGCGGGTCCTTCAGCTCACGGATGAGCTCCGCCAGATCGCGCTGGATCTGGTCGGCGACCCGGAAGGAGCGGTTGGGGATGGCGCGTTTGTGTCTCATGCTGGGTTCCCTTCAAAGAACAAACCCCGCCCGACGGGGCGGGGTTTGGCCCCGGGGTTCGGGTGATCAGAGCGTTCGGGCCACTTCCTTGATCTCGAAGAACTCGAGCTGGTCGCCCTCGGCGATGTCGTTGTAGTTCTTGAGCTTGATACCGCACTCGAAGCCTTCCTTGACTTCGCGCACGTCGTCCTTCTCGCGCCGCACCGACTCCACTTCACCGGTGTAGATGACGGTGTTGTCGCGCAGCAGGCGGAAGCGTGCACCACGGCGCACCAGACCGCTGGTGACCATGGAACCTGCGACCGTACCGATCTTGGAGGCCACGAACACCACGCGGATCTCGGCGGTACCGAGGGCTTCCTCGCGCTGCTCGGGCGCCAGCATGCCGGACATGGCCTTGGTCACATCGTCCACGGCGTCGTAGATGATGCTGTAGTAGCGCAGGTCGACCGCGTTGCCCTCGGCCAGCTTGCGCGCACCGGCGTCGGCACGCACGTTGAAGCCAATGATGACGGCCTTGGAGGCGATGGCGAGGTTGATGTCGCTCTCGCTGATGCCACCGACCGCCGCGTGGACGATCTGCACCTTGACCTCGGCGTTGCTGAGCTTGAGCAGCGAAGCGGCCAGCGCTTCCTGCGAACCCTGCACGTCGGCCTTGATGATGAGGGGCAGCGTCTGCACGTCGCCCTGGCCCATCTCGTTGAACATGTTCTCGAGCTTGGCGGCCTGCTGCTTGGCCAGCTTGACGTCGCGGTACTTGCCTTGACGGAAGGTGGCCACTTCGCGGGCGCGGCGCTCGTCGGCCAGCACCATGAACTCGTCACCGGCTTGCGGCACTTCGGTCAGGCCCTGGATCTCGACCGGGATGGACGGGCCGGCCTCGTTGGTGGCCTTGCCGTCTTCGTCCAGCATGGCGCGCACGCGGCCATAGGTGGAGCCGGCCAGCACCACGTCGCCGCGCTTGAGCGTGCCGCTCTGCACGAGCACCGTGGCGACCGGGCCGCGGCCCTTGTCCAGCTTGGCTTCGATGACCAGGCCCTTGGCCATGGATTCGACCGGCGCCTTCAGTTCCAGCACTTCGGCCTGCAGCAGCACTTGCTCCAGCAGATCGTCGATGCCCTGCCCCGTCTTGGACGACACGCCCACGAACGGCGAGTCACCACCGAAGTCTTCCGGCACGACCTCTTCACCGACGAGTTCGCTCTTGACGCGCTCGACGTTGGCATCGGGCTTGTCGATCTTGGTCATGGCGACCACGATCGGCACGCCGGCAGCCTTGGCGTGGTGGATGGCTTCCTTGGTCTGAGGCATCACGCCGTCATCGGCCGCACAGACCAGGATGACGATGTCGGTGGCCTTGGCACCGCGCGCACGCATGGCCGTGAAGGCCGCGTGACCCGGGGTGTCCAGGAAGGTGATCATGCCGCGCGGGGTTTCCACGTGGTAGGCGCCGATGTGCTGCGTGATGCCGCCGGCTTCGCCTGCGGCCACCCGGCTGCGGCGGATGTAGTCCAGCAGCGAGGTCTTGCCGTGGTCGACGTGACCCATGACGGTGACGACCGGCGCACGCGGCAGGGCCTCGTGCTGCTGCTCGGCGGTACCCTCTTCTTCGAGGAAGGCGTCCGGGTCGTCCAGCTTGGCGGCGAAGGCCTTGTGGCCCATTTCCTCGACCACGATCATGGCCGTTTCCTGGTCCAGCTGCTGGTTGATGGTGACCATCTGGCCCAGCTTCATCAGTTGCTTGATGACCTCGGCCGCCTTCACGGACATCTTGTGGGCAAGGTCGGCCACCGAGATGGTCTCGGGAACATGCACCTCTTGCACCTGCTGCTCGACCGGCGGTTGGAAGGTCGATTGACCGTTGCCATTGCGGTCACCGCGACGACCCGCGGCACCACGCGCCGGAGCGCGCCAGTTGCCACCACCACCCGGGCGACCGGCACCGGCCGGGCCAGCCCCGATGGTCTTGAGGCCACGCTTCTTGGCGGCGTCATCAGCCCAGCTGGAAGACAGCTTCTCGGACTTGACCGACTTCTTGTCGCCCGGCTTGCCAGCACCAGCGCTCGGCGCTGCTGCAGCAGGCGTCGGGGCGCCGGCCTTCTTGTGGATGGTGCCCTTGATGCCGGCGGCTTCCGCAGGCTTGGGCTCTTCCTTCTTGGGCGCGACCAGCACCTTCTTCGGCGCGTTCATCATCGCGCGAATCTTGGCGGCTTCTTCCTCGGCGGCCTTGCGGCGGCGGGCCAGGTCGTCCTGCTTCTGCTTCTCTTCGGCCGCAGCATCGACCGCCTTCACCACACGGAGGGCGGGCTTGGCCACCTCGGGCGCAGGCGTCGGTGCGGGCGGCGGCGGAGCGACCACCTCGGGCGCCGGCGCGGGGGCCGGCGGCGGCGGGGCAACGACTTCCGGCGCCGGCGCGGCAGCCACCGTCTTGGCACCACGCTTGGCAGCCGCCTTGTTCAGGGCGGCAGCCTCCGCAGCGGCGGCAGCCGCATTGCGGGCACGGGCCTGGGCCGCGTCGTCCACTTTCGTCTCGGCCTTGGCGGCAGCCTCGGCAGCGGCAGCTTCAGCCGCGGCCTTGGCGGCAGCTTCAGCCGCGGCAGCCTCGGCGGCGGCCTTGGCTGCAGCGGCAGCCTCGCGAGCCGCACGTTCGGCTTCTTCGCGGGCCTTGACCTTCGCAGCCAGCTCTTCTTCCTGCGCACGCAGGGCGGCAGCCTGGGCCTGGGCCTCTTCCTCGCGGCGGGCGAGATCGGCTTCATCCGGGCCGGCCGTCGTCTCGTCGACGGAATCGTCACGCTTGACGAAGGTGCGCTTCTTGCGCACCTCGACCTGGATGGTGCGGGCCTTGCCAGAGGCATCGGCCTGCTTGATCTCGGTGGTCGACTTCTTGACCAGCGTGATCTTCTTGCGCTCGGTACCAGCGGTGCCATGGGCGGTACGCAGGTGGTCGAGCAGGCGTTCCTTGTCGGACTCGGAGAGCGAGTCGTCGACGGAAGACTTCTTGACGCCCGCGGCTTGCAGCTGCTCCAGCAGCGTGCCCGCCGGCTTGCTCAGCTCGGCGGCAAATTGGGCGACGGTAGTCACGGCCATGTGGGGATCCTTCAGATTACTTTCGATGCGGCGCGGCGTGTGGGGTTGATCAGGCGTTGAACCAGTGTTCGCGTGCCTTCATGATCAATGCGCGCGCGGCCGCCTCGTCCATGCCGGACAGGTCGACCAATTCGTCCACGGCCAGGTCGGCCAGGTCGTCGCGGGTGTTGATGCCGCCCTCGGCCAGCTTGGCCAGCAGTTCGGGCGTCACGCCTTCCAGGTCGCGCAGGTCCTGGGAGACTTCCTCGACCTTCTCTTCCTTGGCGATTTCCATCGTCAGCAGCGCATCCTTGGCACGGGTGCGCAGCTCGGTGACGGTGTCCTCGTCGAAGGCTTCGATCTCGAGCATTTCCTGCATCGGCACGTAGGCGACTTCTTCCAGGCTGGTGAAGCCCTCGGCGATGAGGATGTCGGCGACTTCGGCGTCCACGTCGAGCTTCTCGACGAAGAGCTTGCGGACGCTTTCAGCTTCCTGCTCGTGCTTGGCGGCCGATTCTTCGGCCGACATGATGTTGATGCGCCAGCCGGTCAGCTCGGACGCGAGGCGCACGTTCTGGCCGCCGCGCCCGATGGCGATCGCGAGGTTTTCTTCGTCCACCACCACATCCATGGCGTGACGCTCCTCATCCACCACGATGGACTGCACATTGGCCGGAGCCAGCGCGCCAATGACGAACTGGGCCGGATCCTCGCTCCACAACACGATGTCCACGCGCTCGCCAGCGAGTTCGGTCGTCACGCCATTGACGCGCGAGCCCCGCACACCGACGCAGGTGCCGATCGGGTCGACACGGCGGTCGTGGCTGATGACCGCGATCTTGGCGCGGCTGCCCGAGTCACGGGCGCAGCTCTTGATCTCCAGCAGACCCTGCTCGATTTCCGGCACTTCCTGGGCGAAGAGCTCCTTCATGAACTCCGGCGAGGAGCGCGACAGCATGATCTGCGGGCCCCGCTGGGTCGGATCGACGCCGAGGATGACGGCGCGCACGCGGTCACCCGTGCGCAGGTTTTCCTTCGGGATCATCTCGTTGCGCTTCAGGCGCCCTTCGACGCGACCGCTCTCGACAATGATGTCGCCCTTGTCCAGGCGCTTGACGGTACCGACGAAGATCTTCTCGCCGCGCGACATGAAGTCGTTCAGCAGCTGTTCACGCTCGGCGTCACGGATCTTCTGCAGGATCACCTGCTTCGCAGCCTGCGCGCCAATACGGCCGATGGGCACAGATTCGACAGGCTCTTCGATGTGGTCGTCGATCTCGATGTCGGGAATCTGTTCCTGGGCTTCAAACAGCAGGATCTCGGCATCCGGGTTCTGCAAGCCGGCCTCGTTGGGCACGACGTGCCAGCGGCGGAAGGTCTCGTATTCGCCGGATTCACGGTCGACGCTCACGCGGATGTCGGCTTCACCGCCATAAATCTTCTTGGTGGCCGAGGCCAGTGCGGCTTCCACCGCACCGAACACGACATCGCGCTCCACGCTCTTCTCGCGCGAGATCGCGTCCACCAGCATCAACATTTCGCGGTTCATTGCTTGAGACCTCCGTCAACCTTGTCTTGGCCGGGTGCAGCCGCTTCGGCTCCACCCTCTTGTTTCTTGGATGCCGCTTTCTTCGGCTTGATGACGCCACGCTGGCCCGGCTTGCGGTCGGGTGCCGGCTCACCGCCTCGCCCCTTGAAGCTGAAGGCCGGCACGAGGCGGGCTTCGCGCACCTCGTCGAGCGTGAAATCCAGGGCCTGCTCGGCAGCGCCGTCGTCAAACACCAGGCGCCAGGCCTGGTCGCTCTCAACGCCGGGCTGGCTGCCGAGGACGCCGCGGTACTTCTTGCGCCCCTGGAAAGGCAGCTTCAGGGTGATGTCGATTTCCTGGCCCGTGAAGCGCGCGTAATGCGCTGCGTTCTTGAGCGGCCGATCCAGCCCCGGCGAGGACACCTCGAGCCGGGCGTAATCGAAACCCTCGACCTCCAGCACGTACTGCAGCTGGCGAGTGACCTTCTCGCAGTCGTCCACCGTGATCAGCTCACCAGCCTCGGCCTGGGCCTGCAGCTTGTCGATCGTCACGCGCAGCAAACCGCCGGCACTGCGTTCACAGTCCACGAGTTCGTAACCGAGTCCGGTCACGGTGGTCTCAACAGCGGCTTGCCAACTCATGCGTCTGGTGGGTTCCTGGGGGGAAAGCGAAGAAATCAAAAAAACGAAAAAGCAAAAAAAATGGGCTGGATGAATCCGCCCACTCGTTCACCAGAATCCTGCGCCGGGGGATATCGTCCGGAGCTCGCGACAACCGGAAAAACGCCGGTTCTCATTTCTGCTGAAGCTCGGATTGTACTGTGCAAGTCCCGTGCCGGCAAGCCACGGGCATCGGCGCATGCCAGAATCGCAGGCTGTTTGAGACCTCACAGGAGACACGAATGGGCTTTCTCGCCGGCAAGCGGCTGCTGATCACGGGCGTGCTGTCCAACCGCTCCATCGCCTACGGCATCGCCCGCGCCTGCCACCGCGAAGGCGCCGAGCTGGCCTTCAGCTACCAGGGCGAGCGCTTCAAAGAGCGCATCACAGAATTTGCCGCGGAGTTCGGCTCCAGCCTGGTGTACGACTGCGACGTGACCAGCGATGAACAGATGGAGGCGCTGTTCAACCAATTGGGCGAGGTCTGGCCGGAGTTCGACGGCTTCGTGCACTCCATCGGCTTCGCGCCGCGCGAGGCGATTGCCGGCAACTTTCTTGATGGCATGACCCGCGAGAACTTCCGCATCGCCCACGACATCTCGGCCTACAGCTTCCCGGCGATGGCCAAATTGGCGGCCCCGCGCCTGCGCCCGGGCGCGGCCCTGCTGACGCTGAGCTACCTGGGTGCCGAGCGCTTCGTGCCCAACTACAACACCATGGGCCTGGCCAAGGCGGCGCTGGAAGCCAGCGTGCGCTACCTTGCCTACGACCTGGGCGCCAAGGGCGTGCGGGTGAACGGCATTTCGGCCGGCCCGATCAAGACACTGGCCGCGTCGGGCATCAAGGACTTCGGCAAGCTGCTCAACCAGTTCGCGGCCTCGGCGCCGATCCGCCGCAATGTGACCATCGAAGACGTCGGCAACGCTGCCGCCTTCCTGCTGTCCGACCTGGCCGCAGGCGTCAGCGCGGAGATCATGTATGTCGATGGCGGCTTCAGCCATGTCGCACTGGCCAGCGGCGAGTGAACGGTCAGCACTGACGCAGAAAAGGGCCCCGCGGGGCCCTTTTTCATGGTCATTCAACGGCGACCTTACTGCTTCACGCAGTCCACGTAGTAGTGACCGCGCCCGGTCTCCTCGTCCACCTCGTGCACGAGGCCATGCACGTCGGTCGCGAAGCCGGGGAACTTCGCGTTGAAGGCGCGCGTGAACTTCAGATAGTCCACGATCTTCTTGTTGAAGCGCTCACCCGGGATCAACAGCGGGATGCCCGGCGGGTACGGCGTCAGCAGCGAGGTGGTGATGCGGCCTTCCAGTTCGTCGATGCCGACGCGCTCGGTCTTGCGCTGGGCGATGTGGGCGTAGGCGTCAGTCGGCGTCATGGCCGGCTGCAGGTTGGACAGGTACATGTCCGTGGTCAGCCGCGCGATGTCGCCTTCAGCGTAAGCCTGATGGATGCTCTGGCAGAGATCACGCAGGCCCATGCGCTCGTACTTCGGGAACTGGGCGCAGAACTCCGGCAGGATCCGCCACAGTGGGGCGTTCTTGTCGTAGTCGTCCTTGAACTGCTGCAGCGCGGTGAGCAGCGTGTTCCAGCGGCCCTTGGTGATGCCGATGGTGAACATGATGAAGAACGAGTAGAGCCCCGTCTTCTCGACGACCACGCCATGCTCGACGAGGAACTTGGTGACGACTGACGCAGGGATGCCAGACGCCGCGAAGCGCCCTTCCATGTCCAGCCCGGGCGTGATGATGGTGGACTTGATCGGGTCCAGCATGTTGAAGCCTTCGGCCAGTGCCCCGAAGCCATGCCA
Source organism: Roseateles puraquae (assembly GCF_002205845.1). GTDB lineage: Bacteria > Pseudomonadota > Gammaproteobacteria > Burkholderiales > Burkholderiaceae_C > Pelomonas > Pelomonas puraquae. The sequence continues at coordinate 400,153 of NZ_NISI01000001.1, forward strand.
TTCCTCGTCCGCGTGCAGCATCCAGTCGGCCGAGACCGGCTCGCTGCCCTCCTCCGCCCGCAGGAAGTCCGGCCCCCAGACCTTGAACCACCAGTCGTCGCCGTAGTCCCCCTCGACCTTGCGCATTGCACGACGGAAGTCGAGCGACTCACGGATGCTCTCTTCCACCAGCGCCGTGCCGCCCGGGGGCTCCATCATGGCGGCAGCGACGTCGCAGCTGGCGATGATGGAGTACTGGGGACTGGTGCTGGTGTGCATCAGGTAGGCCTCGTTGAAGAGGTGCTTGTCCAGCTTGACCGTCTGCGAGTCTTGCACCAACACCTGCGAAGCCTGGGAGATGCCAGCCAGCAGCTTGTGTGTCGACTGCGTGGCGTAGACGACGGCCTCCTTCGGGCGCGGGCGGTTCTTGCCCATCGCATGGAACTGACCGTAGAAGTCGTGGAAGGCCGCGTGCGGCAGCCAGGCCTCGTCGAAGTGCAAGGTCGGGATGTAGCCGTCGAGCTTCTTCTTGATGGTCTCGGTGTTGTAGAGCACACCGTCGTAGGTGCTCTGCGTCAGCGTCAGGATGGCGGGCTTGATCTTGTCGGGATCGACACCGGCCAGCAGCGGGTTCGCCGCGATCTTGGCGCGAATCGCCTCCGGGCTGAACTCGCTTTCCGGGATGGGGCCGATGATGCCGTAGTGGTTGCGCGTCGGCGGGAGGAAGACCGGAATGGCCCCGCACATGATGATCGCGTGCAGATTGCTCTTGTGGCAGTTGCGGTCGATAACCACCACATCACCCGGCGCCACGGTGTGGTGCCACACCATCTTGTTGGAGGTGGAGGTCCCGTTCGTCACGAAGAAGCAGTGGTCGGCATTGAAGATGCGCGCTGCGTTCTTCTCGGATGCCGCGACGGGGCCGGTGTGGTCGAGCAACTGGCCGAGTTCTTCCACGGCGTTGCAGACGTCAGCGCGGAGCATGTTCTCGCCGAAGAACTGATGGAACATCTGCCCCACTGGGCTCTTCAGAAAGGCGACGCCGCCAGAATGCCCGGGGCAATGCCAGGAGTACGAGCCGTCCTGGGCGTAGTCCATCAACGCCTTGAAGAACGGCGGCGCCAGACCGTCGAGGTAGCTCTTGGCCTCGCGGATGATGTGGCGCGCCACAAACTCCGGCGTGTCCTCGAACATGTGAATGAAGCCGTGCAACTCGCGCAGCACGTCATTGGGCAAATGCTGGCTGGTGCGCGTCTCGCCGTAGACGTAGATCGGGATGTCCGGATTGCGGAAACGGATTTCCTCAATGAACTTGCGCAGGTTCAGCACGGCCGGATCGAGGTCGGGGCCGGAGGTGAACTCCTCGTCGTCGATCGACAGGATGAAGGCGGAGGCGCGGCTTTGCTGCTGGGCGAACTGCGACAGGTCGCCGTAGCTCGTCACCCCCAACACCTCCATGCCCTCTTTCTGGATGGCCTCGGCCAGCGCGCGGATACCCAGGCCCGAGGTGTTCTCGGAGCGATAGTCCTCGTCAATGATGACGATGGGGAAATGAAAACGGATCATCAGCGGCCTCCAGCGGGCGGGCATCAAAAAAGCGAAGCCGCGAAGTGTAGGGCCGCAGCGTGTCCCGGCCGTGTCGATGGTTGAACGCAGCGCTGGCACGTCAACGTCGAAGGGCCGGGCAAGCGGAAACAAAAAAGCCCGCGAGGGCCCCGGTGGGGCGGTCGCGGGCATAAGACGTTCGGGGGGCGCCGAACGAAAGCGATGGAGGTGTCGCTTTACTGAGATTCCTCCGCAAGCGGGTCAACCGCCGGTGTAGGGCAAACCAAAAACTTCAGCAATGAGCTTCCACATGTTTCACTCCGTCTGGCCTTACGCCGTGATTCGATGGAGTTCAGTGTGCGGGAGCGTGCAATTTTGAGGAACTACAAACCCTGGTAGGGCGGCCAAGCCACAACCGCTCTACAGCAGTCCGAGTTCCATGGCCTTCAAGACCGCATGATTCTTGTTCGAAACATCCAGCTGCTTGAAAAGCTGCTTGAGGTGGTAGTTCACCGTGTTTTCGCTGATGCCTAGCAAACTACCGACTACCCAGGCGCTTTTGCCCTCCATGGTCAGACGGAGGATCTCAAGTTGCCTGGCCGGAAGCCGCGGCACCTTGGTAGGCACAAGCAGCCTCGCGGCAGCATCTTGGGCGTGGACGGCCAGCAATTGCAAATCCGCGATCATTCGGTTGAGCTTGATCGGGTCCGACGGGAGCGGCTCATGCCGATCAACCCCGAGAAGAAATCGCCGATAGCCCGGCATGTGAACGCTGACGGCCAGCCCGGTTCTATAGCCGAACGGGGCTTGCATCTCCCAAAGATCTCCGGAGCCGGCATCGACGTAAAGCCGCTGGTCGTAGATGAGCGGAGCAGCGTTCGTCATCACATGCCGATGCACTGGATCACGCTTCGCGTTCTCCGGGTTGACCTGAGCAGCCAGGAACTCCGCAGGTGTGTTGCCCACTGAGAAGTACTCCGTCTTGGCTCCGGGGCCCTTGCGCTCCACGGCAAGGACTCCGGAGATCAGCCCGAAGTCCAGGTCACCCGCGAAGTCGATCAACCCCTGTCGGAAGGAGTCGAAATCTGCCGCTTGACTGACTTGTTCGTACCGCTGCAGGTTCATGCGCTACTAGGGTTGGTAGGCGCAGCGCGCCCTCGATGAACGCAAACTGACAGCCATCCAAATGACGGGAGATCCGAATGCAGATAGCTGCTTGGCAACTGATGGCCTGCGAGACGGTTATCAAGACTGTAAACGAGTTCCAATTGGCAACCCATGAACTGCGTCAAGTCGGAAGCAGCGTTAGGGTGCACGATGCACGGTCCGGCCTGCGATGCGGCCAGGAGGTCTGGGCGACGATCGACGAGGGTGGTCCGATCCAGATTGCATGGGAATGGACGGAGATCCAACCCAACGTCGTGGCCCTGTTCGATCCGATGAACATCCTTTGCAACGTCGCGCTGGTCGATGGCCATGGGCACACGCTGGCGCGCTCGCGCCGCATGCTGCACCTCAACAATGTCGTGCACCAGCTCGAATGGCGTGACGCCCTGTGCACACGCAAGGCGGCCTGAGGCGAGAACTCCTGCGCCGGCCGCCCATCCTGGGTTATGATGTCGGGCTTGCAGGAGAGGTGGATGAGCGGTTTAAGTCGCACGCCTGGAAAGCGTGTGTGGGTTAATAGCCCACCGCGGGTTCGAATCCCGCCCTCTCCGCCAAATCGAGACCCAAGTGACGCAAGCCACTTGGGTTTTTTCTTGGGCGGGCTCATCGATTGCATCGGGGTCGGCCACCGCATTGACCCGCCGCAGGTCATGCACCGCCCTCGTTGAATTGTCGACACAGGCAGACGCCGATCGTCTTCTCTGCTCGCCTCGATTCAGGCACGGCGTAGCGCCAGACAACCCCGAATTCATTGGCACAACCAGAGAGACGCGGACAGGCCGCGTACGCACTGCGAAACCACGCTTGGGGCCATGGCAACGCAGCCTCAGCACACGGCGCCGCAGCCGGCTCGCCACTGACACCCTCGTCATTCGGGGCAGTCGCCGACTGCAACCGGTCACGCAAACGATTGAGGCTCATTCGCCAACTCTCAGGATCAGGCCATGGTGTTCGAAGCAGTTCGTCAGGCGAAACTAGGCGCGTGCGGCTCGGTGCACTATTGGTTGTCACCACCCTCAAGCGACCTCATCAGACATCGCGATTCACATCCGCCAACGCCTCGGCAGGGCAACTGCAAGCCGGCATTCCACCTTTCACGCAGGTGCTTCGCAATTCATCCCCAGGAAAGCGCAGTTCGTCGCGCGACGCTGGCTTGCATGGGCCGGATGGCAAACACTGCGACGCGTGCCTTGCCGTCTGCAAGGTGGGAGGTCGGGATGCCGAAGATGTCGAAACGCTGGATGAGTCTGTGCTTGGCGCTAGGAATGATCGCTGGCGCCATGCCGTCGCAGGCCAGCGAAGTGGTGAAGTTGGCGCGGCTCGTGGTCAGCGGAAAACGCAACCCGGCTGATGTCAGCAAGCCCGCGCCGGCGGAGGCTCGGTCGCCGGCCACTGGCAGCCAAGTGCACGGCAGCGTTGGAAGCAATGACGCGGGCACGGCACCCGCACCGCCGCGTGGCGTCTCCTGATTCGAGATCGACAGGCCAAAAACAAATGCGCCGATTCCGCGAGGAATCGGCGCATTGAATACTTGGCGGAGTGGACGGGGCTCGAACCCGCGACCCCCGGCGTGACAGGCCGGTATTCTAACCAACTGAACTACCACTCCGCGTGGGATGATTTCGATATCGTCTTTCGACTCAATCCAAGCTCATCAAACTCGCCTGTCTTGCAACAGGAAACCAGTATAACTGGCGTCCCCTAGGGGATTCGAACCCCTGTAATCACCGTGAAAGGGTGGTGTCCTAGGCCTCTAGACGAAGGGGACTTCAACTTTCACACTTTCTGAGTCCGGCCAATTCCCTCGGGAATTTGGTGGAGGTAAGCGGGATCGAACCGCTGACCTCTTGCATGCCATGCAAGCGCTCTCCCAGCTGAGCTATACCCCCGGGAACCAGTCTCAAAAAGCAAACGGCCAATAAATTGGCCGTTCGTTGCTCGGGCAAGCCCGACGAAAACCTTTGGCGGAGTGGACGGGGCTCGAACCCGCGACCCCCGGCGTGACAGGCCGGTATTCTAACCAACTGAACTACCACTCCGCGTGGGATGATTTCGATAACGCTTTGCAGCACTATCCAAGTTCATCAAACTTGGCGTCCCCTAGGGGATTCGAACCCCTGTAATCACCGTGAAAGGGTGGTGTCCTAGGCCTCTAGACGAAGGGGACTAAACCTTCGTGGCTTGAACTGCGCGCCACTCAAATCTCGTTGGAGATTTTGGTGGAGGTAAGCGGGATCGAACCGCTGACCTCTTGCATGCCATGCAAGCGCTCTCCCAGCTGAGCTATACCCCCGTTTTGATTATCGATTCAGCTGTTGCCAGCTTGGTCGCCAATCGCTTCGTTTGCAGCGCTGTTCAAGCGAGACCAAGAGTATATGACGAAATTTAAACAGCTTGCAAGCGTTCAAGCACTTTTTTCTGGTCGAAGTGCTCAAGGACGGCATCGAGGCTTGGCGTCTGTGCGCGACCGCACACCAGAACCCGCACCGGCACGGCCAATTGGGGCATCTTCAGGCCCGTCGCCGCCAGTGTGTCCTTCAGCGCCTGCTGGATGTTGCCCTTGTTCCAGTCGCCCACGGCTGACAGCTTGCCAGCCAGATGAGCGATCGCCGGACGGACGGCTTCGGTGACATGCGTCGCCAGATCTTCTGCCGACGGTGACACCGGCGCGAAGTACATCGACAACCAGTCCGCCAACGCCGCCACGGTGGCGCAGCGATCCTTGAAGAGGCCGACCTTGGGCTGCACCTGCGCCGCCGAGACCGCCAAACCCTTGCCGGCCAATTGCTCGACGACGAGGGCCGCGAGGCGCCCTTCGTCGACCGTCTTCACGTAGTGGCCATTGACCCAGTCCAGCTTGGCCGGGTCCCATTGGGCGGGGCTGCGGGACAGGTGGCTCCCATCGAACCAGGCCACCATCTGCGCCGCCGAGAACAATTCGTCGTCGCCATGGCTCCAGCCCAGGCGGGCCAGGTAGTTCAACATCGCCTCGGGCAGGTAGCCATTGGCGGCATAGTCCATCACGCTGACGGCCCCGCGGCGTTTGGACAACTTCAGCCCGTCGTCACCCAGGATGATCGGCAAGTGGCCGAACTGCGGTAGCGGCGCCCCAAGCGCATTGAAGATGTTGATCTGCCAGGGCGTGTTGTTGACGTGCTCGTCGCCCCGGAAGACGTGGCTGATGCGCATGTCCCAGTCGTCCACCACGACGGCGAAGTTGTAGGTCGGCACACCGTCCGTGCGGGCGATGATCAGGTCATCGATTTCGCGGTTGTTGATGGTGATCGGGCCCTTGACGAGGTCGTTCCAGGTCACGTCGCCCTCGATCGGGTTCGCAAAACGGATGACCGGCTTCACCCCTTCCGGCGGCGTCGGGAGCACCTTGCCCGGCTCGGGACGCCAACGGCGGTCGTACAGCGTCTTCTCGCCCCTGGCCTTCTGCGCCTCGCGCATTTCATTGAGCTCTTCTGGCGTGGCATAGCAGCGGTAGGCCTTGCCCTCGGCGATCAACTGGTCGATGACAGCCTGGTAGCGGTCCAGGCGCTGCATCTGGTAGATCGGGCCCTCGTCGTAACTCAGGCCCAGCCAGTTCATCGCCTGGATGATCTGCTCCACGGAATCCTGGGTCGAGCGGGCAACGTCGGTGTCTTCGATGCGCAGCACGAACTGGCCACCATGATGGCGGGCGTAAGCCCAGGAGAACAACGCTGTGCGCGCCGTGCCCAGGTGAAGGAAGCCGGTCGGCGACGGCGCGATGCGCGTGCGGATCTTGTCGAAGGAGCTCATGCGTGATTCAAGGTGGAAAGGCCGCGCGCCAGGTCATCGCAGATGTCGTCGACATGCTCGAGACCGACGGCGAGCCGGATCAGGCCCTGGCCGATGCCGGCTGACAGGCGCTGCGCTTCAGTGAGGCGGCCATGCGACGTGGTGGCGGGGTGCGTGATGATGGACTTGGTATCGCCCAGGTTGGTGGCGATGGAAATGACGCGCGTGCTGTCAATGACATGGAAAGCCGCCGCGCGCGCGGCGTCGGGCGTATCCGCCTTCAGGTCGAAAGACAGCACCGCCCCACCCTGCCCTGATTGCTGGCGCATCGCCAGCTCATGCTGAGGGTGCGACGGCAGCGATGGGTAGTAGACGCGCGCCACCTGGGGCTGGGCCTCCAGCCAGCGGGCCACAGCCAGCGCCTGCTCGCTCTGGGCCTTCATGCGCAGCGCCAGCGTCTCGAGCCCCTTCAGCACCACCCAGGCGTTGAACGGCGCCAGCGTCATGCCGACCGTGCGAAGGATGGGGCCGAACACGTCACGGATGAGCTTGTTCGGGCCACACAGCGCTCCAGCCATGACACGCCCCTGCCCGTCCATGTACTTGGTGGCCGAATGCATGACGATGTCTGCACCCATCTCGGCGGGGCGCTGCAGCGCGGGCGTCGAGTAGGTGTTGTCGACGGCAAGGATGGCGCCCGCCGCATGCGCCATGTCCGCCAGCGCGCGGATGTCGCAGACCTCGGTCAGCGGATTGGTCGGCGTCTCGGCGAAAAAGAGTTTGGTGCTGGGGCGAACCGCGGCCTGCCATTCGGCCAAATCGGTCTGCGAGACGAAGGAGGTCTCGACGCCGAACTTGCCGAATTCCTTCGCAAAGAGATTGATCGTCGAGCCGAACACCGAGCGCGAGCAGACGACATGGTCCCCCGCCTTCAGCATGCCCATGGCGAGCAACAGGATGGCGCTCATGCCGGTCGAGGTGGCGATGGCGGCTTCAGTGCCCTCCAGCGCCGCCAGTCGAGCCTCCAGGCTGCGCACCGTCGGGTTGCTGGTGCGCGAGTAGGTGAAGTCTTCCGAGTTGGAGAACTTGCGTGCCGAGGTCTCCGCGTCGGACTGCACGTAGGCGGTCGTCAGGAAGAGCGCCTCGGAGTTTTCGCCATGCTGGCTGGGCGCCAGGGCCGTGCGCACGGCCAGCGTCTCGCGGCGCAGGCCTTCAGGCAAGGGGCGGCGGGGAGCGTCGCTCATGGCATCAGCCCTCGCTGCCACCCTGCAGCGCGAGGCGGCTGCGGGCGTCGGCATCTTCGTCGCCCGGCTGGTTGGCACGCTGCTCGCGGATGGCTTCGAAGTCAGCCAGGCTGACGTCGCCGGTCACGTAGTGCCCGTCGAAGCAGCTGGCCTCGAAACCGGCCAGGCCCGGCCGCAGGGCCGAGACCACCCGTTTCATCGCGTCGACGTCCTGGTAGATCAGCGCATCGGCGCCGATGTACTGGCGCACCTCCTCGATGCTGCGGCCGTGGGCGATGAGCTCCTCCTTGGTCGGCATGTCGATGCCATACACATTGGGGAAGCGCACCGGCGGCGCCGCCGAGGCGAGGTACACCTTGCGGGCACCGGCCTCGCGAGCCATCTGGACGATTTCCTTGGAGGTCGTGCCGCGCACGATGGAGTCGTCCACCAGCAGCACGTTGCGGCCCTTGAACTCCACGCCGATCGCGTTGAGCTTCTGCCGCACGCTCTTCTTGCGCGCGCCCTGCCCCGGCATGATGAAGGTGCGGCCGACGTAGCGGTTCTTGACGAAGCCCTCGCGATAGGGCTTGCCGATGCGGTGCGCCAGTTGCATGGCTGACGGGCGGCTGCTTTCCGGGATGGGGATGACGACGTCAATCTCGTTGGGCGGCATCGTGGAGATGACGCGCTGCGCCAGCGTCTCGCCCATGTTCAGGCGAGCCTGATAGACCGAGATGCCGTCCAGCACCGAGTCGGGCCGCGCCAGGTACACGAACTCGAACATGCAGGGGTTGAGCGACGGCGCATCACTGCACTGCTCGGTGTGGAGCTTGCCGGTCATGTCGACGAACAGGGCCTCGCCCGGCGCCACGTCGCGCTCCAGCACGTGGCCGGTGCCTTCCAGGGCCACGCTTTCGCTGGCCACCATGAAGTCGCCATTGGATGCACGGCCAAAGCACAGCGGCCGGATGCCGTAGGGATCGCGGAAGGCGAGCAGGCCCTGGCCGGCAATCAGCGCGATGACGGCGTAGCTGCCCTTGATGCGCTTTTGGACGGCTCGCACGGCTGCGAAGATTTCCTTCGGTGTCAGTGGCAGGTCGCGCGCGGCCAACTCCAGCTCGTGGGCCAGCACGTTGATCAGCACCTCGGTGTCGCTCTCGGTGTTGATGTGACGGCGGTCGATGTCGAACAGCTCTTCCTTCAACGCATGCGCGTTCGTCAGGTTGCCGTTGTGGACCAGCACGATGCCGAAGGGCGCATTCACGTAGAAGGGCTGCGCCTCCTCTTCGCTGTAGGCGTTCCCGGCCGTCGGGTAGCGCACCTGGCCCAGGCCGATGCTGCCCGGCAGCGCCCGCATGTTGCGGGTGCGAAAGACGTCCCGCACCATGCCGCGTGCCTTGTGCATGAAGCACTTGTGGCCCTGCATGGTGACGATGCCGGCGGCGTCCTGACCACGGTGCTGCAGCAGCAGCAAGGCGTCGTAGATGAGCTGGTTGACGGGGGTAGCGGCAAGGGTGCCGACGATGCCACACATGGTGGGGTTCCTTATTCAGGCGAATCCGCGTCAGATGGGGTCATCGAGCGGGAAACAAAGCGGGAAACGGGTTCGGGCAGCAGCGGCGCGAGGTCATGCAGCACGCCGGTCAGTACCGGTGCTGCGCGCGAGGCCTGCCAGGTGGGCGACTGCGCCAAGGGCGACGCACCGATGACGAGCACCAGCAGCAAGGCAATGAACACGCCGCGCAGCGCACCGAAACCGGCGCCACCCAGGCGGTCCACCACCGACAAGGGCGTGGCGTGGATGAGCGTCTTGATCAGGCGCGACGCCAAGCTCCAGACGATCAGCACGGCGAAGAAGGCGATAACCAGCGTCACGAGGTGCAGAACAGCCGGGCCGAACTGGCTCGTGACGCCTTCGGGCAGCAGATCCGCCACGAGCGGCGCCAGCGGCGCGGCCGCGAAATAGGCGACCACCCAGCCCGCCAGGGACATCACCTCGAACACCAGGCCGCGCCACAGGCCGATGCCGATCGAAATCAGCAGCAGCCCTGCGAGCGCAAGATCGACCCAGCTGAGCGAGACGTCCATGGCCTCGGGCGTCAGAGCGTGAGGATGGAACCGGGCAGACCGGCGCCCTTGAGCTTGGACGCAGCGCGCTCGGCTTCGTCGCGCGTCGCAAACGGGCCCAGGCGCACCCGCACCCGGCGGCCGTCGGCCGTATCGACGGCCTGGGCGTAGGTCTTGAGGCCGAGCTTCTCGACCTTGGCCCGCATGTCCTGAGCCGCCTTGTTCTCGCCGTAGGCGCCCACCTGGACGATGTAGCGCGCGCCAGCGGCGGCGGCAGGCTCCTTGCCTTCCAGCAGTGCCTGCGCACGCGCGCCGTCGTTCGCCGGCTTGGGCTTGTCAGCCGGCTTCTCCACGGGTTTGACGGCAGGCTTCTCAACCGGCTTCTCAACCGGTTTCTCAGCGGGCTTGCTGGCGGCCTTCTCTGCAGGCTTCTCCGCGGGCCTGGCGACCGGCTTCTCGGCTGGCTTGACATCCGCCGGCTTGGGCTCGGGCGGGAGTTCCGCACTGGCCGCCTGCGCGACCTGCGAGGGCACGGCGGCAGGCGTGGCCTCGGCCTGAGCCAGCGGCTCGCGCGTCGGCACGGTCAGCGGCGGTGCGCTTTCCTTGCGCGGGATGTCAATCGGCAGGTCGACCGGAATCGGGCGAGGCTGGGTTTCGAAGATCAACGGGAAGCCCACCACGCCGGCTGCCACCAGCACGGCCGCACCGATCAGGCGGCGCCGGGCACGCACCCGCAACACCTGAACGTCATCGGCCGCGGAGGCCTTGGCGCCGGACTTGGCCGACTTCTTGGGCGCCGCCGCGGCGGCAGCGTCATCGCGCTTGAGGAAGGAAAACAGGCCCATCGGCGGTGTCGCTGGCGTCAGTGAAGGGTGGGAGGCTGTTCGGCCGGGCGGCCGGCGGTCACGCGAGGCAGGCCGGCCTGGAGCACCCCGCCCACGGTGTAGAAGGAACCGAAGACCAGGATTCTATCGGCCGGTGTCGCCTCGGCCGCCGCGGCATGCAGGGCGTCCAGCGGGGACGCATGCGTCGTGGTGGTGACACCCGCCGGCGTCTTGAGACCCGCCGCCAGGAAGGCCGATTCCAGCTGTTCCGCCGTCGCCGCGCGGGGCAGCGGCAGGTTGGTGAAATGCCAATGGTCCACCAGCGGCGCAATGCGGGCCAGGATGCCGGCCAAATCTTTGTCTGCCATCGCGCCGAACACCGCATGGGTGCGCGGGAAATAGCCCATCTGGTCGAGGTTCTGCGCCAGCGCCGCAACGGCATGCGGGTTGTGGGCCACATCCAGCACCACCGCGGGCTGGCCCGCCAGCACCTGGAAGCGGCCCGGCAGCTCGACCAGTGCGAGCCCGGTGCGCACCGCCTGGGCACTCACCGGCAGGCGATCTGCGAGCGCCTCGAAGGCCGCCAGCACACCCGAGGCATTGAGCAACTGATTCACACCACGCAGCGCTGGGTAGGCCATGCCCGAGAAGCGCTTGTCGCGGCCCGCCCACTGCCACTGGGTGCGGTCCCCGCTGAAGGTGAAGTCGCGACCCAACTGGCGCAGGTCGGCCCCCAGCTCAGCAGCCCGCGCGGCGAGGGACTGCGGCGGCATCGGGTCGCTGACGACCACCGGGCGGCCGGCGCGCATGATGCCGGCCTTCTCGCGCCCGATGGCTTCACGGTCAGGCCCGAGGAACTCGGTGTGGTCCAGGTCGATGCTGGTGATCACGGCGCAGTCGGCGTCCACCACGTTCACGGCGTCGAGCCGTCCGCCCAGGCCCACTTCCAGGATGACGACATCCAGTGGCTCGTGCTGCAGGCGCCGCATGATGGCCAGAGTGGTGAACTCGAAGTAGGTCAGCGTGATGTCACCCCGCGCAGCCTCGACCGCTGCGAAATGCGGCTCCAGCGACTCGGCCGACACCGGCGCGCCGCCCACGCGGCAGCGCTCCTGGAAATGCACCAGGTGCGGCTTGATGTAGAGCCCCACCCGGTAGCCGGCATGCAGGGCGATGGCTTCGAGCATCGCGCAGGTCGAGCCCTTGCCGTTGGTGCCGGCCACGACGATGGTCGGGCAGTCGAAGGCGATGCCCAGCCGCTCCTTGACCGCCTTCACGCGGTCCAGCGTCATGTCGATGGTCTTGGGGTGCAGTCGCTCGCAATGGGCGAGCCAGTCGTCAAGCGTCATGGCGGGTCGAAAAAAACAAAGCCAGGCGCAGGGCCTGGCTCGGGTTCATGGCGGCGCCGGTCAGGCCACGGCATCAGCGCTCTGGCGCTGCAGCATGGCGAGCTGACGGGCGATGGTTTCGCGGAGCTGGCGGCGATCCACGATCATGTCGACCGCGCCCTTCTCCATCAGGAACTCGGCGCGCTGGAAGCCCGGGGGCAGCTTTTCGCGCACGGTGTTCTCGATGACGCGCGGGCCGGCGAAGCCGATCAGCGCCTTGGGCTCGGCCAGCACGATGTCCCCCACGAACGCGAAGGAGGCCGACACGCCGCCCATGGTGGGGTCGGTCAGCACGCTGATGTAGGGCAGCTTCGCCTTGGCCAGGCGCGTGAGCGACGCGTTGGTCTTGGCCATCTGCATGAGGCTGAGCAGGCCTTCCTGCATGCGCGCGCCGCCCGTGGCGGTGAAGCAGATGAAGGGCGTCTTCTGTTCGATGGCGGTCTCGACACCGCGCACGAAGCGCTCACCGACCACCGACCCCATGGAGCCGCCCATGAAGTCGAACTCGAAGCAGGCCACCACCACCGGCACGCTCATGACCGCGCCGCCCATGACCACCAGCGCGTCGGTCTCGCCGGTGTTCTCCAGCGCTTCCTTCAGGCGGTCGGGGTACTTCTTGCTGTCCTTGAACTTCAGCGCGTCGACGGGCAGGACTTCCTGGCCGATCTCGTAGCGGCCTTCGCCGTCGAGGAAGGCGTCCAGGCGCGCCCGCGCGCCGATGCGGTGGTGATGCGAGCACTTGGGGCAGACGTTGATGTTCTGCTCCAGGTCGGTCTTGTAGAGCACCGTCTCGCAGCTGGGGCACTTGATCCACAAGCCCTCGGGCACGGTGCGGCGGTCGGCCGGGTCCCCTTGCTGAATCTTGGGCGGGAGCAGTTTGTCGAGCCAGCTCATGCGTTCTCTTCCTTGTGGGACTTAGAGGGTGTCCAGCGCCGCACGGATCTCGCGGATGAAGGCGGCGCCAGTCGAGGCGACATTATCGACCGGCTGGCGCTCCAGCAGTTCGACCAGCTTGGAACCGATGACCACCGCGTCAGACACCGCCCCCACCGCCTTGGCGGTGGCCGCGTCGCGGATGCCGAAGCCCACGCCCACCGGCACGCTGACGTGGCGACGGATGCGCGGCACGGCTTCGGCTACCGCGTCGGTGTTGAGGTGCCCGGCGCCGGTCACGCCCTTGAGCGACACGTAATAGACGTAGCCGCTGGCCAGTTGCCCCACCTGGGCCATGCGCGCCTCGGTGGAGGTCGGCGCCAGCAGGAAGATGGCGTCCATGCCGGCGGCACGCAATTGGCCCGCGAACTCCGCGCACTCCTCGGGCGGATAGTCGACGATGAGCACGCCATCGACACCGGCGACCTGCGCGTCAGCCACAAAGGCTGCGGTGCCGTAGCGCTCGACGGGGTTGGCGTAGCCCATCAGCACGATGGGCGTGCGGTCGTTGCTTGCGCGGAACTCGCGCACGTAGGCCAGCACGTCGCGCAGGGAGATGCCCTTGGCCAGCGCCCGCTCACCGGCGCGCTGGATGACCGGGCCATCCGCCATGGGGTCGGAGAACGGCACACCCAGCTCGATGACATCCGCGCCCGCCTCGGCCATGGCCTGCATCAGCGCGACCGTGGCGGCTGGGTGCGGGTCGCCCGCCGTCACAAAGGGAATGAGGGCCTTGCGGCCCTGCGCCTTGAGGCTGTCGAAGGTGGTGGCGATGCGGCTCATGCGCGGGCTCCCGGCAGGCTGACGACCGCGTCACCGCCCTTGACGGACTGACCGCGGCAGCTCGGGCGACAGTAGAAATCGGCGTTGGACAGATCGGCCACGGTGCCGATGTCCTTGTCGCCGCGACCGGAAAGGTTGACCAGCAGGACCTGATCCTTCGCCATCGTCGGGGCGATCTTCATCGCGTGGGCCACGGCGTGGCTCGATTCCAGGGCCGGGATGATGCCCTCGGTGCGGCAGAGGTGATGAAACGCCGCCAGCGCCTCGGCATCGGTCACACCCACGTACTCCGCCCGGCCGATGTCCTTCAGGTGGGCATGCTCGGGGCCGACGCCGGGATAGTCGAGGCCGGCCGAGATGGAGTGCGTCTCGATGATCTGGCCATTGGCGTCCTGCAGCAGGTAGGTGCGGTTGCCATGCAGCACGCCCGGCGTGCCGGCTGACAGCGTCGCTGCGTGCTTGCCGCTGTCGATGCCCTCGCCGGCTGCTTCGACGCCAATCAGGCGCGTCGCCTGATGCGGGATGTAAGGGTAGAAGATGCCGATGGCATTGCTGCCGCCGCCCACGCAGGCGAGCACGGCGTCGGGCTGGCGCCCGACCATCTCAGGCATCTGTACCAGGCACTCGTCACCGATGACGCGCTGGAAGTCGCGCACCATCATCGGGTAGGGGTGCGGGCCGGCCACGGTGCCGATGATGTAGAAGGTGTTCTCCACATTCGTCACCCAGTCGCGCATCGCCTCGTTGAGGGCGTCTTTCAGGGTCTTGCTGCCACTGTCGACGGGCACGACGGTCGCGCCGAGCAGCTTCATGCGGTAGACATTGGGCGACTGGCGCTTGACGTCTTCGCTGCCCATGTAAACGACGCATTCCAGCCCGTAGCGGGCGCAGATGGTGGCCGTGGCCACGCCGTGCTGGCCGGCGCCCGTCTCCGCAATGACGCGCGGCTTGCCCATGCGCTTGGCGAGCAGGGCCTGGCCGATGACGTTGTTGATCTTGTGCGCGCCGGTGTGATTGAGGTCCTCGCGCTTGAGGTAGATCTGGGCGCCGCCCAGCTCGCGGCTCAGGCGCTCGGCGTGATAGATCGGGCTCGGCCGGCCCACGAAGTGCGCGAGTTCCTTCTTGAACTCGGCGATGAATTCGGGATCGTTTCGGTAGTGCGCGTAGGCGTCCTTGAGCTGGTCCAGGGCATGGACCAAGGTCTCGGACACGAAGCTGCCGCCAAAGGCGGGGCCGGCGGGTGAGCGGAAATGCCCGGTGGCATCGGGCTGCTGGTAATCGAACATCAGGAGGTCTCTCTGGCGAGAGCCGCGTCGGCGTCACGCACGGCGCGGCAGAAGGCTTGGATCAGGCCGGCGTCCTTGATGCCCTTGGCGGACTCGACGCCGGAACTCACATCAACGGCCCAGGGCCGGATGCGCGCCATGCCATCGGCGACGTTGGCCGCACTCAACCCACCAGACAAAACGACCGGAAAGGGAGCGCTTGGAGGAAGAAGTGACCAATCGAAAACCTTGCCGCCGCCGCCATACCCCTCGACGACGGCGTCGAGCAGGATGGCCTGGGCGCTGGAGAAAGACTGCCTGAAGTTTAGCAAGTCGAAGCCCGGCCCCACGCCAGCCGCCCGAATGAACGGACGCCCGACGCGGTCACAGTCGGCCGGCGCCTCGTCGCCATGGAACTGGATGAGCATGTTCGGCAATGCGTCCAAACCAGCCTGCAGCTCGGCGTCGGTCGCGTTGACGAACAGGCCCACTGGCGTCACGAAGGGCGGCAGCAAGCGGGCCAGCACCTTCGCACGCTCGGGCGTCACCGCGCGCGGACTCTTGGCATAGAACACAAAGCCAATGGCATCGGCGCCCGCCTCCACGGCGGCTTCCACATCGACCTCACGGGTGAGGCCGCAGATCTTGATTCGGGTCTTCATCGGAGCCTCTCGGCGTTCAGGCGGGTGTCGACGCCATCACGGCAGCCAGTCCAGCGCAGCGACATGCTGCGGGATGTCGAACGCCGCATCGTAGGTCGGGCCCAGAAAGTACAGGCCGTCCGGGGAAAACGTGGGCGCCGCCACCTTGCGGTCGCGCGCTGCCAGCACCTCGCTGACCCAATCTGGCGAGCGCGTACCGGTCCCGGCCGCCAACAGGCAGCCCATCAGATTGCGCACCATGTGGTGCAGGAAGGCGTTCGCCTCGAACTCGAAGCGCCAGTACACGCCTCGCCGCTGGACCTTGATCTCACGCAGCGTCTTGACCGGCGAGGCCGCCTGGCACTCCGACGAACGGAAAGACGAAAAATCGTGCTCGCCGATCAAGCGGTCAGCCGCGGCCTCCAGCGCTGCCTGGTCCAACGGGCGGAAGATCCAGCCGCACTGGCCGGACTCGATGGCCGGCCGCACCGCGGACTCCAGCAGCAGATAGGCGTAACGGCGCCCGCGTGCGGAGTTGCGCGCATGGAAGGTGTCGCCCGGAAAGCGACTCCACTGGATGGCGATGTCCGGCGGCAGGTAGCGGTTGACGCCACGCACCCAGGAGAACGGCTCGCGTTCGACCTCGGTGTCGAAGTGCACCACCTGGTTGATACCGTGCACCCCGGTGTCGGTACGGCCGGCACAGAGGGTGCGAATGGGCTGCGCTGCGAAGGTCGACAGCCCCTTCTCCAGCGCATCCTGCACGGTGCGGCCGCCCGGCTGGCTCTGCCAACCGTTGTAGCCGCCGCCGCGGTAACTCACGCCAAGTGCAACTCTCATCGGGGTCTGGAAGTGACAACGCCCGGCGGGGCCGGGCGTTGGAGTATCGCGGCTCACGCCGCGCGCATCGCGTCAACGCAGTTGGTTCAGCATCGCCTCAGCCCGCGCCTTGAGCGGACCGCTGGCACGCTGGATCAACTCCTGCAGCACTTCGCGCGCACCTTCGGTGTCGCCGATCTGGCGGAACTCGTCTGCCAGTTCGAGCTGGCGCATCAGCGGGTCGCCGTCATCGTCGCCCAGGGCTTCGATGGCTTTGGCCAGTTGGTCCGGCGCTTCAGCGGCAGGCACATCCACGCCGAGATCGAAGTCGAGGTCGGTCGATGCCGCTGGCGCCGGCGTCGCGGTCACCGGCAGGTCGCCCATGCCGCTGAGGTCGAAGCTCAGGTCAGGCGCGGGCGGTGCGGTACGGGTGCCGCGGCTGGAGATGTCGAAGTCCATCGTCATCGGCGCATGCTCGACCGAGGCCGGCATGGCCTGGGTGGCTGCCATGGCGTTGGGCGACACCGGCTCCGGGGCGTCCAGGTCCAGGTCCAGCGCGAGGTCGAAGCCGCTGACCGGGCCTGTGTCGGGGCCGCTGCGCATCGCGTCGGTCGACAGATGGGCCGCCGCAGCCGCCGCAGCCGCCGCCCCCGGCGGCAGCGCCGTCTGGGGCAGCGTGCTGGCATTCATCGGCTCCGGACGCAGTTCGGGGCCGTCATCGCTGAGCGCCGGTGCGCCACCAGGCTGGTAGAGCGGATTGTCCGGATCGATGCCACGGCCCAGCTCCTGCGCCTTGCTCCAGTCTTCGCCCGAGCCCTTGGTCTCGGCGTAGAGCTGCACGGCCAGTTGCTCAAAGCCCTTGATGTCACGCCGCTTGGCGTAGACCTCCAGCAGCTTCAGGCGGATGGCCAGGCGCGTCGGGTTGGCGCGCAGGGCTTCCTTCAGGATTTCCTCGGCCTGCAGGTCGCGGCCGTAGGCCAGGTAGACGTCGGCCTCGGCGACCGGGTCCACATCGCCGATGGCATCGAGCTGGCTCAGCGAGTAGCTCATGGACGACTGGCCGCTGTTCTGCGTATCGCGGGTGTCCACGCGCTGACCGCCAGTGCCGCCGAAGAAGGAGTCCGGCTGCAGGCGGCTTTCGTGGAAGCCCGTCTCGGCCGCGTGGGCCGGGCGACGCGAGCGCAGACGGTACAGACCGAAGCCCCCCAGCACGGCCACGAGGGCGCCCACCAGAGGCAGCACCACGGGGCTGTCGAGCAGCTGCTCAATCAAACCAGGCGGCTCGGCAGCCGGCGGGGGCGGCAGCGGCGCGCTGGCGCGCGGTGCCGGGCGCGATGCCGCGCTGGCAGCCGCCACCGGCGCAGAGGCCGCCACCGCTGCGGAAGCGGGTTCGGCTGCCGCGACGACCGGGGCGGGAGCTGGCAGGGCTGGCGTTGGCACCACGGCCGGCGCCGGCGCCGGTGCGGAGGCTGCCGGCTTGGCGGCGCTGGAGAGCTTCTTGAGCTCTTCCACGTTGCGCGTCAGCTCCGCCACGCGGGCGGCCGCGTCCTTCTTCTCGGTGTCTTTGGACAGCTTGGCTTCAGCCGCGCTGGCCGAGCCCCCCGCCTTGCTGAGCGTGAGCTTGTCGGGCGTCGGCGCTGCCGCCGGCTTGCGATCGTCCACGGCCGCTTGCACCTGCCCCTTGGACTGGCGCTCGCTCTCGGTGTTTTGCAGCGTCGGCGCGGCCGACGCCAGGCGTTGGCGGTAAGCCGAGAAGTCGGCGCTCTGCGCCAGGATGATTTGACGCGCCTCGCTCTGCGGCACCGCGGCCAGCGCGTCGCTGCCCGGCACCTGCAGGACCGTACCGGCCTTCAGACGGTTCATGTTGCCGTCGATGAAGGCGTCGGGGTTGTTGCGGAACAGGCCTACCAGCATCTGGTCAAGCGAGATGCCGCTGACCTGCGTGCGGGAAGCCACCTTGGAAAGCGTGTCGCCGGGGCGAACCGGCACTTCGGAGGCGGCAGTCACGGGCGGACGCACCACCGGCGCCGGGGCGGCCGGTGCGCGGGCTGCCGCCACGGGAGCCGGGACGTTGCCGTTGCGCGGCAGGGCCGACGTGACGGCCGGTGCCGGCGCGGGCACGGCCTCGCTGGAGGCTGCACCGGCCGGCGCAGGCGCGGCGGAGATGGCGGGCTGCGCGGTCACCACCGGCGCAGGCTTGGCCAGGCTCGGAGGATCGAACAGCAGCGTGTATTCGCGCACGAGACGACCACCGGTCCACGTCAGCTCCAGGATGACGTCGACGAACGGCTCCTGCACCGAGCGGTCGCTGCTGACCCGCAGCACGGTACGGCCGCCGTTGCGAACGACCTGCACCTGGGTGGAGGTGAGCACCGGGTTGTATTCGATGCCGCTGCTGCGGTAGGAATCAGGCGGCGCGACTCGAACCTTCAGGCTGGCAGCCTCTTCAGGCGTCAGGCTGGTGATGTCGATCTCAGCCCGCATGGTTTCGCCGAGCGCCGACTGGACGCTCAGTTTGCCCAGGCCCAGAGCCTGTGCGCCGCTGCCGGCCACGAGCAGCGCAGCAGCCAACGCGAGATGATGGCGAGCAAAGCCCATGGGTCGAACTCCCTCGATTGCGTCGCGGATGTGGTCTTTCAAGGCATTCCCCAAAGCAACAAGGCGGGGCTGTTGAGGGCCCCGCCTGTCTCGATCTTCAGCAAGCAAATGCACGAACCGGCTGGTAACACGGGTTTGCACGATGTGGCCTGCGTCGAGTTTCAAATCAAAAACACAACGACATCAAGCATATACGCTGAATTGCTCAAGCGGTATGTGATGTGTCGCTTGGTTTCAATATCAACGCCCGGGTGAACCCTAGGTCGGCACGTAAAAGACCGTAAGCAAATCACGAAGACGGCCGTTACGCGAGGGAACGGCCGCCAGCACCCGATCAGCGCTCGATCAGGATGCGCAGCATGCGGCGCAGCGGCTCGGCGGCGCCCCACAGGAGCTGGTCGCCGATGGTGAAGGCGCCCAAGTACTCGGGACCCATGGCGAGCTTGCGCAGACGGCCGACCGGGATGGTCATCGTGCCCGTCACGGCCACGGGCGTCAGGTCGCGGATGGTGGCTTCACGGGTGTTCGGGACCACCTTCACCCAGGCGTTGTCGGCGGCGATCATGGCCTCGATGTCGGCCAGCGGCACGTCCTTCTTGAGCTTGAAGGTCAGGGCCTGGCTGTGGCAGCGCATGGCGCCCACACGCACGCAGAAGCCATCGACAGGGATCGCGCCGGAGCCGAGGATCTTGTTCGTCTCGGCCATGCCCTTCCACTCTTCCTTGGACTGGCCGTTGCCCAGGTCCTTGTCGATCCACGGGATCAGCGAACCGCCCAGCGGCACGCCGAAGTTGGCGGTTTCTTCCGCAGACAGCGAGCGCTGCTTGGCGATGACCTGGCGATCAATCTCGAGGATGGCGCTCTTGGGGTCATCCAGCAGCGACTTCACCGAGGCGTTCAGCGTGCCGTACTGCGTCAGCAATTCACGCATGTGCTGGGCGCCACCGCCGGAAGCGGCCTGGTAGGTCTGGGTAGACATCCACTCGACCAGCCCGGCCTTGTACAGCGCGCCCACACCCATCAGCATGCAGCTCACGGTGCAATTGCCGCCAATCCAGTTCTTGCCGCCGCTGGCCAGCGCCTTGTCGATGACGGGGCGGTTGACCGGATCCAGGATGATGACCGCGTCGTCGGCCATGCGCAGCGTGGAGGCGGCATCGATCCAGTGGCCGTTCCAGCCCGCAGCGCGCAGCTTGGGGTAGACCTCGGTCGTGTAGTCGCCGCCCTGGGCGGTGATGATGATGTCGCAGCGCTTGAGCTGGTCGATGTCGAAGGCGTTTTGCAGCGTCTTCTCGTTCTTGGCCTGGGCTGGGGCAGCGCCGCCGGCGTTGGAGGTCGAGAAGAACAGCGGCTCGATCAGGTCGAAATCCGATTCGGCGGTCATGCGCTCCATGAGCACCGAACCCACCATGCCGCGCCAGCCTACGAGGCCTACCAAGGTCGTCATCATCAATCCTTTCGTCTTTCGGTCACCAAACCCCTTCCACTTCGGGCCCCGGCTCGTTCGCCGGGTCTGGTGGGGGCGAGACGAGACGGAGCGTTAGCTCTTAATGGTTTTGGTGGTGGTGATGGCTTTGACGACGGCGTCGCCCATCTCGACGGTCGAAACCTTCGAGGTGCCTTCACTCCAGATGTCGGCGGTGCGCAAGCCCTGGGCCAGCACCGACTGCACCGCAGCTTCGATACGAGCAGCGGCGTAGGGCAGGTTGAGGGAGAACTTGAGCATCATGGCAGCGGACAGGATTGTAGCCAGCGGGTTGGCGATGCCCTTGCCGGCGATGTCCGGCGCGCTGCCGTGGGAGGGTTCGTAGAGGCCCTTGTTGTTTACGTCCAACGAGGCGGACGGCAGCATGCCGATCGACCCCGTGAGCATCGCGGCTTCGTCGGACAGGATGTCGCCGAACATATTGCCCGTCACGACCACGTCGAACTTCTTGGGCGCCTTGACGAGCTGCATCGCGGCGTTGTCCACGTACATGTGGTCGAGTTCGACGTCCGGGTAGTCCTTGTGGACCTCGGTGACCACGTCCTTCCAGAACTGGAAGGTCTCCAGCACGTTCGCCTTGTCGACGCTGGTCACCTTCTTGTTGCGCTTGCGCGCCGCCTGGAAGGCCACGTGGGCGATGCGCTCGATCTCGGGGCGCGAGTAGCGCATCGTGTCGAACGCTTCCTCGGCACCCGGGAAGTGGCCGTCAACTGCCGTGCGGCGACCGCGCGGCTGGCCGAAGTAGATGTCGCCGGTCAACTCGCGAATGATGAGGATGTCGAGCCCCGCCACCAGCTCGGGCTTGAGCGACGACGCATGCGTCAGCTGCTCGTAGCAGATGGCCGGGCGGAAATTCGCGAACAGGCCCAGGGCCTTGCGCAGGCCCAGGATGGCTTGCTCGGGGCGCAGCGCGCGTTCGAGCTTGTCGTACTTCCAGTCGCCGACGGCACCGAACAGCACCGCGTCGGCTTCCTGGGCGAGCTTCAAGGTGGCCGGCGGCAGCGGGTGGCCACTGTTCTCGTAAGCCTTGCCGCCCACGTCGGCCCATTCGAGCGTCAGCGGCAGGTCCAGCGCCTGCAGGACCTTGACGGCCTCGGCCATGATTTCCGGGCCGATGCCATCGCCGGGGAGAACTGCAATCTTCTTGGTCATGTCAGACGATGCGATGGTTGAGCCAGGGTTTGGCGGCGATGCGCTGCGCCTCGTAGGCGCGAATCTTGTCTGCGTGCTGCAGGGTCAGGCCGATCTCGTCCAGACCGCCGATCAGGCATTCCTTGCGGAAGGGCTCGATGTCGAAAGGCAACTCGGCGCCATCCGGCTTCACAACGACCTGGCGCGGCAGGTCGATGGTGAGCTGGTAGCCCGGGAAGGCGGCGACTTCGTCGAACAGGCGCGCGATGGCCCCTTCCGGCAAGACGATGGGCAGCAGGCCGTTCTTGAAGCAGTTGTTGAAGAAGATGTCGGCGAAGCTCGGTGCCAGGATGGCGCGGAAGCCGTACTGCTGCAGCGCCCACGGCGCGTGCTCGCGGCTGGAGCCGCAGCCGAAATTCTGGCGCGCGATCAGCACGCTGGCGCCAGCGAAGCGCGGCTGGTTCAGCACGAAGTCGGGGTTGGGCTTGCGGCTGCTCGGGTCCTGACCCGGCTCGCCGTGGTCGAGGTAGCGCCATTCGTCGAACAGGTTGGGGCCGAACCCCGTGCGCTTGATCGACTTCAGGAACTGCTTCGGAATGATCGCGTCGGTGTCGACGTTCTCGCGGTCTATGGGGGCCACGAGACCCGTGTGGAGGGTGAACTTATCCATGCTCAGCTCAGGGTCCGGACGTCAACGAAGTGGCCGGTCATCGCGGCAGCAGCGGCCATGGCGGGGCTGACGAGGTGGGTGCGGCCACCAGCGCCCTGGCGGCCTTCGAAATTGCGGTTGCTGGTGGAGGCGCAGCGCTCGCCCGGCTCCAGCCGGTCGGCGTTCATCGCCAGGCACATCGAGCAGCCGGGCTCACGCCATTCGAAGCCGGCCGCCTTGAAGACCTGATCCAGGCCTTCGGCTTCCGCCTGCGCCTTCACGAGGCCGGACCCCGGCACGACCAGGGCCAACTTGATATTGCGAGCCACGCGGCCGCCGACGCGCTTGACGACGGCCGCCGCCTCACGCATGTCCTCGATGCGGCTGTTGGTACAGGAGCCGATGAAGACCTTGTCGACATGGATGTCGCTGATCGCCTTGTTCGGCTCCAATGCCATGTAGGTCAGCGCGCGCTCGATGGCGCCACGCTTGACGGCATCCTTCTCCTTGTCGGGGTCGGGCACGCGGTCGTCGATGGCCAGCACCATCTCGGGCGAAGTGCCCCAGGTCACCTGCGGGCGGATCTGCGCGGCATCGATCTCGACGACCTTGTCGAAGTGTGCGCCGGGGTCGGAATGCAGCGTGCGCCAGTAGGCGACGGCCTGGTCCCACTCCACGCCTTGTGGCGAGAAGGGGCGGCCCTTGACGTAGTTGATCGTGGTGTCGTCAACCGCGATGAGGCCGGCGCGCGCACCGGCTTCGATGGCCATGTTGCAGACCGTCATGCGGCCTTCCATGCTGAGCGCGCGAATGGCCGAGCCGGCAAACTCGATGGTGTAGCCCGTACCGCCGGCGGTGCCGATGCGGCCGATGATGGCCAGCACGATGTCCTTGGCGCCGCAGCCGCGGGGCAACTGCCCCTCGACCTTGACGAGCAGGTTCTTGGCCTTCTTGGCCGACAGCGTCTGGGTAGCGAGCACATGCTCGACCTCGCTGGTGCCGATGCCGTGCGCAAGCGCACCGAAGGCGCCATGCGTGGAGGTGTGGCTGTCACCGCAGACGACGGTCATGCCGGGCAGCGTGGCGCCCTGCTCCGGGCCGATGACGTGGACGATGCCCTGCCGCTTGTCGCTCATCTTGAACTGCGTGATGCCGAAGCGGTCGCAGTTCGCGTCGAGCGTATCGACCTGGAGCTTGGACACCGGGTCGGCGATGCCCTGGCTGCGGTCGGTGGTGGGCACGTTGTGATCGCTGACCGCGAGGTTCGCGCTCAGGCGCCAGACCTTGCGGCCGGCAATGTCCAGGCCTTCGAAGGCTTGCGGGCTGGTCACCTCGTGCACGAGGTGCCGGTCGATGTAGAGCAGCGCCGTGCCGTCCGGCTCGGTGTGCACGACATGCTCGTCCCAGAGCTTGTCGTAAAGGGTTCTTGAAGTCATTGCTTCTCTCGCGGGATGAGGGTGTCCACGAAGCGTTGCACCACGGTAGGCAAGCGCTGTTGGCGCAGCACACCCAGGTAATAGTCGCGCTCGGCCCACGACTCTTCAAGCCGCAGGGCGCGCACGCCGAACACGCGGGTGAAGCGCTCGGCGGGATGTTCAGGAAGGACGGCCACGCCCAGGCCCGACTCCACGAGCTGGGCAATGCCGTCGAAGCCGCGCACCTGCAGGCGGGCGTTGAGCGTCTTGCCGCGGGCCGCAGCCTGTTCACGCATCAGCTCCTGGGCGCTGGCGCCGGCATGCAGGCCGATGAGGTCATACGCCAGGAGATCGTCGAAGCTGACCGCCTCGCGGTTGGCCAGCGGATGCTTGAGCGGCACCAGCGCGGCCAGACGGCCACGGGCGAAGACCCAGGTCTGCACGCGGTTGTCCAGCACCGGGGCGGTGAAGACGCCGACGTCGGCCCGGCCTTCAGCGACCGCGGCCTGCACCTCGGCACTGGTGAGGTCTTCCAGGCTGATGCGGATCTGCGCATGCGCCTGGGAGAACTCCACCAGATACGGCGGCAGGCACTCGGCGATGGCACTGGTGTTGGAGGCGATGCGCAGATGCCCCTTGATGCCGCGCGAGAACTCCATCACCTCCGTCTCGAGGGCATAGAGCGATGCATGCAGCGAACGGATGTGACGCACCAACGCACGCCCCGCCTCGGTCGGCTCGACGCCGCGCGCGCGACGCTCGAAGAGCTGCACGCCGAGACGGCTTTCCAGGTCTGACAGCCGCTTGCTCGCCGCCGCCAGCGCCAGGTGCTCCTGGGCCGCGCCGCGGGTGATCGAGCGGGTCTGCTCGATGGCCAGCACGAGATTGAGGGTGGTGAGGTCGTGTCGCATGGTGGGGTGGACTCCAGCATAGCCTTCGCGAAGAAGGCAATTCTGCGCCAGAAAGCGACTTTGGCTTCGCCGTTTGCGAATTTACGACGGCACTTGCCCCGCCGCTTGGCGCAGTCCCCGCAACGCATTGCGGCTATGGGCGCCGAAGTGCCCCAGCAGGTTGGCAATCGCCCGATGCAACGCGTCCCGCTGCCCCTGCAGATCCCTCGCCAGCTCCGGCCCCAGCTGCGCCTCGTTCGCTGCAAAGTCGAAATTGGGGTCAGAGACGAATTTTGCCGGCGCCCCCACCACGACCGCCGCATCGGTGGCGGGCCCGGCCGCAAAGGCCTCGGCCGCCACCACCTCGCGCACGTAGGCCGGGCTCCAAGGCGGGTAACGCGCATCCAACGCGGCATCTCGCAGGGCCAGCTCCAGCGGACCATCGCGGCGTTGGCGGGCGTTTTCGAGAATCCAGCGCGTCTGGAACTGCTCCAGCACGAAATGCCGGTTGCCCTGCAGGACCACCAGCCCCTGCCGGTCTGCCGGCGCGCCCAGCTGCGCCTTCAGGTTGACCCACATCATGTGTCCGAGCGTCGCGCCCGGCGCCGCGCTGGCATGGTACGGCTGGGTCAGGTCCTGCACGTGGTGCAGCGCCAGGCCGGCGAAGCGCCAGCCCCAGTAGGCATGGCCCGTCTGCCAGGCGAGCACCGCCAGGCCACCGTATTGCTGCACGCGCAGCTCGGTGAAGGTGCGCGCAAAGCTGGGGGCCAGCGTGTTGAAGATCGCCCCCTGGTGGAAGAAGCCCATGTGGAACGGCGCCTGCGAGCCGATGGCCACCGCCGGATTGCCGAAGGGCTGCTTGCCAAAGCCGTAGTCCGGATGCCCCGGGTTGTCGTCAAAGAGGTTCAGGTCGTGCCCGTAGTCGGGCTCGTCGCAGGCCGATGCAAGCACGGCCAACGGCGCCACACCATCGCCTGGCGCCAAGGCCACGAAACGCTGCGTGGCCCCCTTGGACGGCGTGACCGCACTCACCACCGACGCGTCCAGCCGCGGCCCGCTCGGTTCCGCCTCGCGCGGGTCGGGTTGCAGGTAAAGCGCCAGGCGTGTTTGAGGAGACAGCCTCAGCGCCCGCAAGAACGCTGCCCGGCGCTGCTCGTCCGAGCGCGCAGCGTCAACCCTGAAGCGCAAGGCCTCAGGCCGCGGCGCGTGTTGCGGCAGATGCTGCCGCGCCCAGGCCTCTTGCGCCTCCAAGGTGCGAGCGATGGCCGCCTCCTGTGCCCGCAGAAAGTCCACCAGCGGCTCAGCGCGCACCGGTGCCGCCTGCGCGACCTCAGGCATGCGCTCGAACGCCCGGTAGCACATGGGCGTGTGATTGCCCCAGGCCAGCGCCGGGCCAGACGCGCAACCGGCAAGCAAGAAGAGCAGGACGAATCGACGAAGCATGAACGGACAGTGGGCGGCGGCCGGGTCGGGAAGCTGCGCATTCTGGCCTGCCCGGGCGCCGCGCCGGCACGCTACATCTGCCGGAACCGCGCCTGATAGCTCTGGCTCACGCTCAGGATGGCGTCATGCTGCTTCAGGTGGATGCGCATGCGGCCCAGCGCGCTGCGCTCCACCCAGTCGACGTGCGCCAGATTGACGATGGCATTGCGATGCACCTGCCAGAACGCCTGGGCGTCGAGCTGACCCGCAAGCTCCTTCAGGCTGAGCCGGATCCACCAGTCGCCGGCCTTCGTGACCACCTGGGTGTATTTGGTCTCGGCGCGGAAGAACAGCACGTCGGCCACCGTCACCAGCCGCAAATGCTCCCCCTGCCCCACCTGCAGCCAGCGCAGCGGCTCGGCGCGCGCGGACACAGGATCGGTCGATGGCCGCTGCAGTTGCTGCAGCAGCCGGCTCAGATCCGGCGGCGCCGACTGCAGGCGCTCGCGCAGCCGTTGCACCGTCTGCGCCAATCGCACCGGCTGCAGCGGCTTGAGCAGGTAGTCCACCGCGCCCTGCTCGAACGCCTTCACGGCATGCTGGTCGTAGGCCGTGACGAACACCAGATGCAACGAGCCGCGCACTGCCTGCGCCAGCTCCAGGCCGCCCAGGCCCGGCAGGCGGATGTCGACGAAGGCCACATCAGGCCGCTGGGCGTGCAAGAGCGCCAAACCCTGCAGGCCATCGTCGGCTTCACCCACGATGCGCAACTCGGGCCAGAGCTGGGCGAGGCGCTCGCGCAGGTCAGCGCGCGGCAGGGCTTCGTCTTCGATGAGGACAGCGGTCGGCATGGGTCAGGTCGGTGGGGCGTCAGGCAGGCGGATGGTGGCCACCACACCGCCCTGAGGCCGCCCGGTGACGTCCAGGCTCGCCGCCGGCCCGTAGATCAATTGCAGACGCTGCTGCAGGCTGGTCAGGCCCAGGCCGCTGCCGGCAGTCGCCGCCTGAGGCTGCAGGCCTATGCCGGTGTCGCTCACGACGAGCTCCAGCGCACCATGCTGCGTGCGAGCCTGTACCGTCAGATGGCCGCCACCCGGCTTGGGCTCGATGCCGTGCTGCAGCGCGTTCTCGATCAGCGTGCCCAGCATCAGGGGTGGGAACGGGCGCTGCGCCAAGTCCGCCGGCAGGTCCAGCCTGACAGTGAGCCGCTCGCCCAGACGCATCTGCATCAGCGCGAGGTAGGCCTCGGCCAGCGCGAACTCCTGTGCCAGCGTGGACATCGGCGCGCGCATCGCCGGCAGCGCCAGGCGCAGGTAGTCGTGCAGCCGGCCCAGCATGCGGTCAGCCAGCAGCGCGTTGTGCCTTACCAGGTACTGGATGCCCGCCAGCGTGTTGTAGAGAAAGTGCGGCTCGACTTGGGCCTGCAGTGTCTTCAGCTCGGCCAGCGTGACCTGTCGCGACAGGTCGGCCACGGCGGCGGCGTCGCGCAGGCGCTTCGCTTCGGCCGCATGCCGGCGCTGCTCGCGCCAACGCGCGGCCAGCGGCAGCAGATGCAGCACCGCCGCAAGAGACACGGCCGGCAGCAGCTGCGCAAGCAGTGCCGAGCTCAAGGCGAGGCGATGCCAGGCGAAGTCGGCCGTCAAGGGCAACCCCAGCAAGGCGCCCAACAGCGCCGCGGGCACCAGCGCGAAACCGATCAGCCAGAGCGGGCCGCCGTGCCTGGCCGATAGCCGGGCGGCCACCGCCGACAGCGCCCACCAGGCCAGCGAGTAAGCCAGCCAGAACTGCGCCGCCACGCCCAGCGCGCGCTGTCCCGTGCCTGGGGGCAGCTGCCAGCGCAGCAGCCCCCAGGCCAGCCAGAACAGCAGCACCGGCCACCAATTCGCGTGGCGCGGGCGGTAGTCCTGCAACAGCTCGCTCGCCAGCCTCGTCATTCCAGGCTCAGGTTGGGCGGAATACGGCGCGACGCCTTCTCGGCCAGCCGCTTGGCCTCGGCCGCGCGCTGCTCGGGCGTGGGTAGCGGCATGCCGATGCGGGCCGTTGTGAGCGGCACGTCGAGGCCGACCTCTTCGAAGCGCATGGCACTCAGCCAGACCTTGCCTTCGCCGACCACCATGGCGCCCATGGACACCATGGCCGTCGGTGTGTTGGGCACGTCGACCACGAGGCTGACTTCAGTCCAACGATCAACGCTGACAGCCCCACCGGCACCGAAAGGCAGGTCGTCTTCCTTCAAATCGGGCCGCCTCGAACCAAAGAAGCGCTCCGCCCCTGACGGTGCCACGTGAATGAAGGCACCCGCCCAGCCCGTCACATCGCTGCTTCGCAGCCATCCACTGAACCGGACACGCTTGCCGGCGTAGCCATAGCCATACTGGATCACAGCACCGTGGGAGTCGTGCTGAACCAGCCCTGACTGCGCCTGAACAGAAATGCTGCGCTGACCCTGAAATTGCATCGCCGGATCGATGCCCATGCGGTAAGCGCCAGAGGTAGTACCCGTCGACCCGGACGACCAGCCATTCAGCGGCGCCAACGGCGCCGCGCTCGCTACCAGCAAGACAGCGGCCAACGGTGCGGCCGCGAAGATTTTCCAATCCATGGATGCTCTCGAAGAAGTGGATGACGCTGCCACTGTGCGGCAGCAGCGCCCGCATCGGGGCCTGACGCGACGAGCGCGCCCCTCGGGCGACAAGCCAGCCCGGCGCGCGACGATCGGGCCTCAGCCCAGCGCCTTGACCACCTCGGGCGGCGCCTGCACCAGCTCGATCAGCACGCCCTCGCCACCGACCGGGAACTGGTCGTTGCCCTTGGGGTGCACGAAGCAGATGTCATGGCCCGCCGCGCCCGGCCGGATGCCGCCCGGCGCAAAGCGCAGCCCCTGGGCTTCGAGCCACTGCACCGCCGCCGGGAGGTTGTCCACCCACAGGCCGATGTGGTTGAGCGGCGTGGCGTGCACGGCGGGCTTCTTGTCGGGGTCCAGCGGCTGCATCAGGTCCACCTCCACCGCGTAGGCGCCCTGCCCCAGCGTGCAGATGTCCTCGTCGACGTTCTCGCGCTCGCTCTTGAACGTGCCGGTCACGGGCACGCCGAGCAGGTCGACCCACAGGTGGCGCAGCCGGCCCTTGTCGAGGCCGCCGATGGCGATCTGCTGCAGGCCAAGGATCTTGAACGGGCGGGAGGGGATGCTCATGGGAATCATCCTCAGAGTTTGAGCCGCCCCCAGAGCCAGCCGGTCTTGTAGCCAGCCAGGGTGGCGATGGATTGTTGATGGATGTAGGGCAGGCGGCCGCCCCAGCCGAAAAAGCGGTCACGCAGCCAAGGCGCGACGACGGCGTGGGACTGGAACATGGGCGTGAGGCCCTTGCTGGCCTGGCCGTAGAAACGCAGGTGGGCGCGGCGGCGGCGCGTGTAGCGCGCAAAGACAGCGGGCCAGTCGCGCCCAGCGTCGGAGCCCAGTTCCGCTGACAGCTCGTGCGCGTCGATCAAGGCCATGTTGGCACCCTGCCCCAGCTGCGGGCTCATGCCGTGGGCACAGTCACCGATGGCCAGCACGCGGCCGTCGTGCCAACGCTGCATCCACACGTCGGCGTAGCGGGCTTCGCGAAGCTGAGACGGCTCGGTCAGGCCGGCCAGCAGCGGCGCCACGTCGGGGAACAGGTCCGTCATCTGGCGCTTCAGCGGTGCCAGCCCGATGCGCGTGGCCCAGCCGTCGAGTGCCGCCACCGGCAGGCTCCAGAACAGGTTGATACCGCGCGCCGGATCGTCGTGAGACGCCCGGCCCACCGGCATGAGTCCGAGCATCTGCGACGCCGCCCGGAAGCGCTGGCGCAGCTCGATCTGAGGAAACCCGTCAGGCGCTGGCAGCACCGTCCACACCGCGCCCCACGGGAACGGCCGCACCTGCTGCGGCACCCGCAGGCCCTCGCGCAAGCGCGAGAAGCTGCCGTTGGCGAGGATGAGGGCGTCATGCCGGGCCGTGGCGCCGCCGGCCAACTGCACCGTCACGCCACCCGCATCCTGCGTGAAACCATCGACCGCCATGCCGCACCGCCAGCGCACGCCCAGCGTCTGCAGGCGCGACCACAACAGCCCCATCAAGGCGCCGCGCTGGATGCCCAGACCGTAGGCATCCGCCTGGAAGCGGCGGTAGCTCATGTCAAGCACCGCACGACCTGCCGGCGTGTCACCGAAGAGCCGGTCCACGCGCGTGCCCAGCGCCAGCGCTTCGTCCAGCAGGCCCATGGCGGCCAGCACGCGCTGGCCCGTGGGCTGCAGCAGCAGGCCCGCGCCGATGGGGCGCGGCTGGGGCACGGCCTCGTACAGGTCGACCGCCATCCCGCGCTCAGCGAGCCGGATGGCCGCCGCCGCGCCGGCCACGCCGGCGCCAACGATGGCGACGGACTCAGGCAAACCGCAAGATGGGCTGGTCCACCGACAGGCTCTCGCCCGGCTTGGCCAGGATCTCGGCGACGGTCACGTCCTGCACGGCGGACAGGATGTTCTCCATCTTCATCGCCTCGATGACGGCCAAACGCTCACCGGCCTGCACGGTCTGGCCGACCTGCGCCGCCAGATGCACCAGCAAGCCCGGCATGGGCGACAGCAGCAGCTTGGAGGTGTCGGGCGGCGCCTTGTAGGGCATCAGCGCCTGCAACTCGGCCGCGCGCGGGCTCAGCACGGTCAGCTCCATGGAGCGCCCCCCGTGCTGGATGCGGTAGGCCAGCGGGTTCTTGGCCGTGCCGCGCTCGGCCTGGGCCGTGAAAGGCTGGCCGTTGACCGTGCCGGTGATGCGCACATCGTTCAGTCGCGAGCGCGAGACGATGCGGTAGGCCCGGTCGCCGACCTTCACCAAGGCCTCACCCAGCGCGCCGGCGAACTCGCTGATGTGCAGCGCATGGCGTTCGCTCTGGCCCGCCCCCAGGTTCACGACGGCCACGTAGTCATGCTCGATCTGCACCTCATGGCCCGGCAGCTGGCCGCTGATGCCGGCCTCGCGCTCGCGCGCCTTGCGGCGGATGAAGCCGGCCAGGGCCACGAGGAACAAGGGATCGTCGTGCGGCACGTCTTCCGCGCGGAAGCCGCCAGCGTAGTGCTGCGCAATAAAGCCGGTGTTGAAGTTGCCGGTGCCGAAGTCCGGGTGTGCCAGCAGCGCCGCCTGGAAGGGGATGTTGCTGGACACGCCGCGGATGACAAAGCCGTTGAGCGCCTCGCGCATCTTGGCGATGGCCTCCGCACGGTCCTTCCCGTGCACGATGAGCTTGGCGATCATCGAGTCGTAGAACATCGGGATCTCGCCGCCTTCGTACACGCCGGTGTCCACGCGCACGCCGAAGCGGCTGGGCTCGGCCTGCACCATCGTCGCCTCCGGCGGCTGGTAGCGCACCAGGCGGCCGGTGGACGGCAGGAAGTTGCGGAAGGGGTCTTCCGCATTGATGCGGCACTCGATGGCCCAGCCGTCGCGCTTGATGTCGGCCTGGGTGAAGCCGAGCGGCTCGCCTGCCGCCACGCGGATCATCTGCTCCACCAGGTCCAGCCCCGTGATGCACTCCGTCACGGGGTGCTCCACCTGCAGGCGGGTGTTCATCTCCAGGAAGTAGAAGTCCTGGTCCTTGCCGACGACAAACTCCACCGTGCCTGCGCTCTGGTACCTCACCGCCTTGGCCAGCGCCACGGCCTGCTCGCCCATGGCTTTGCGCGTGGCTTCGCTGATGAAGGGCGACGGCGCCTCCTCGATCACCTTCTGGTGGCGGCGCTGGATGGAGCACTCGCGCTCGTGCAAGTAGACGACGTTGCCCTGCGAGTCACCCAGCACCTGGATCTCGATGTGGCGCGGCTGCTCGACGAACTTCTCCATGAAGACGCGGTCGTCGCCGAAGCTGTTGCGCGCCTCGTTGCGGCACGACGTGAAGCCCTCGAAACATTCCTTGTCGTTGAACGCGACGCGCAAGCCCTTGCCGCCGCCGCCCGCACTGGCCTTGATCATGACCGGGTAGCCAATGCGCTGGGCGATGCTGACTGCCTCGTCGGGCGTCAGGATGGGCTCGTTGTGGCCTGGGATGGTGCTGACCTTGGCCTCGTTGGCGAGCTTCTTGGAAGCGATCTTGTCGCCCATGGCCGCGATGCTGTAGTGCTTGGGGCCGATGAAGGCGATGCCCTCTTCCTCGCAGCGGCGGGCGAAGTCCTCGTTCTCGCTCAGGAAGCCATAGCCCGGATGCAGGGCCTGGGCGCCGGTCTGCTTGCAGGCGGCAATGATCTTGTCGGCCACAAGGTAGCTCTCGCGCGACGGCGCGGGGCCGAGCAGCACGGCCTCGTCGGCCAGGGCCACGTGGCGCGCGTCCTTGTCGGCCTCGGAGTAGACAGCAACGGTCGCGATGCCCATCTTGCGGGCGGTGGCGATGACGCGGCAGGCGATTTCACCGCGGTTGGCGATCAGGATCTTCTTGAACATGGGAGGCCTCTTAAGTCGTTGAACCCAGCAGCCGCTTGCGCTGCTCGGTGAAGTTCCACCACGGCTGGGCAGGCCCGCCGTTCATGAAGTCGTGCGCGGCCATGAAGGTGTCGAGCACGCAGGGGTCGTGCAGGCGGCCCTGCGCGTCGCGCAGTCGGTCGTAGGCCTGCAGCGGGTCCATCCCCTTCACGTCAGCCGGTGTCGGAAAGCCCAGCGCGATCAGGTCGGCCGCAGCCGCCTTGCCGATGTTCGGGATGTCGGTAAGCCGCTTCGCTTCAGCGGCACAGGTCGCCTTGGCCATGGCGTTACAGCGGGATATTGCCGTGCTTGCGCCACGGGTTCTCGAGCTTCTTGTCCTTGAGCATCGCCAGCGACCGGCAGATGCGCTTGCGCGTCTCGTGCGGCTGGATGACGTCGTCGATGAAGCCACGCGCGCCCGCCACGAAGGGGTTGGCGAAGCGGGCCTTGTACTCGGCCTCGCGCTCGGCCAGCTTGGCCGGGTCCTTCTTGTCCTCGCGGAAGATGATCTCCACCGCGCCCTTGGCGCCCATCACCGCGATCTCGGCGTTCGGCCAGGCGAAGTTCACATCGCCGCGCAGGTGCTTGGAGGCCATCACGTCATACGCGCCGCCGTAGGCCTTGCGGGTGATGACGGTGATCTTCGGGACGGTTGCCTCGGCGTAGGCGTAGAGCAGCTTGGCGCCGTGCTTGATGATGCCGCCGTACTCCTGCGAGGTACCGGGCATGAAGCCGGGCACGTCGACGAAGGTGATGACCGGGATGTGGAAGGCATCGCAGAAGCGCACGAAGCGTGCGGCCTTGATGCTGCTCTTGATGTCCAGGCAGCCCGCCAGCACCAGCGGCTGGTTGGCGACGATGCCCACGGTCTGCCCCTCCATGCGGGCGAAGCCGGTGACGATGTTCTTGGCGTAGTCGGGCTGCAGTTCGAAGAAGTCGCCGTCGTCCACGACCTTCAGGATCAGCTCCTTGATGTCA
Organism: Roseateles puraquae; assembly: GCF_002205845.1. Lineage (GTDB taxonomy): Bacteria > Pseudomonadota > Gammaproteobacteria > Burkholderiales > Burkholderiaceae_C > Pelomonas > Pelomonas puraquae. Next base: position 433,593 of record NZ_NISI01000001.1, read on the forward strand.
TAGGGCTTGTTGGGGTTGTCGGGCACGAGCGTGTCCAACGACAGGTCCAGTCGGCTGGCCGGGTCGCCGCTCGGGCGCACCGGCGCCTTCTCGCGGTTGGACAGCGGCAGGTAGTTGAAGAAGCGGCGCAGCATCAGCAGCGCTTCCACGTCGTTCTCGAAGGCCAGGTCGGCCACGCCGCTCTTGGTGTTGTGGGTCAGCGCACCGCCGAGCTCTTCGGCGGTCACTTCCTCGTGCGTCACGGTCTTCACGACCTCGGGGCCGGTGACGAACATGTAGCTGCTGTCCTTCACCATGAAGATGAAGTCGGTCATGGCGGGCGAATACACCGCGCCGCCGGCACACGGGCCCATGATCATGCTGATCTGCGGAATCACGCCCGAGGCCAGCACGTTCTTCTGGAACACATCGGCATAGCCGCCCAGCGAGGCGACACCCTCCTGGATGCGCGCACCGCCCGAGTCGTTCAGGCCGATGACCGGGGCGCCGACCTTCATGGCCTGGTCCATCACCTTGCAGATCTTCTCGGCGTGGGCTTCGCTCAAAGCGCCGCCGAAGACGGTGAAGTCCTGGCTGAAGGCGAAGGCCAGGCGGCCGTTGATCATGCCGTAGCCGGTCACGACGCCGTCGCCCGGGATCTTGTTGTCGGCCATGCCGAAGTCCACGCAGCGGTGCTCGACGAACATGTCCCATTCCTCGAAGCTGCCTTCGTCGAACAGCAGTTCCAGCCGCTCGCGGGCGGTGAGCTTGCCCTTGGCGTGCTGGGCGGCGATGCGCTTCTCGCCACCGCCCAGGCGTGCGAGGGCGCGCTTGGCTTCCAGGGCTTGCAGGATGTCTTGCATGGTGTGGACGCTTTCGTCAGAACGGGAAATTGATCTCCACGCCGTTGCCGGCGGGATCCTGGAGGAAGAACTGGTGCTGGCCGGTGACGGCCGAGCGCGATTCGTGGAAGCGCACGCCGTGTGAGCGCAGCCGCTCGGCCGTGGCCTCGGGGTCGGTGCCGGCAAAGGCGGTGTGGTCGTAGGTGCTCGGCGCGGCCGGATCGACCGGGCCACGGGGCACTTCGTCGGGCCGCTGGGTGGACAGGTGCAGCACCGGGTGCCCGCCGGCGTAGAGCCAGAAACCGGCGGTGCCGAAATCGGGCCGGGGCCCGACCTCCAGGCCGAGCACGTCGCGGTAGAAGTCACGCAGCACGGCCAGCAACTCGGCCGGCGCGCGCAGGTTGATGTGATGCAGGCCGGTGATCATGGGGTACTCCTGAACAGGGCCAGCAACTGGCGGGCGGCCGTCGAGGCAGGGATGCGCCCCTCGCGGACCGCGGTGGTGCTGGTTGCCAAGGCCGTCTGCACGGCCGGGTGGGCGGTGAAAGCCTGGCGCAGCCCGGCCTGGATACGCTCCCACATCCAGGCCAGCGCCTGCTCACGGCGCTTGGCGGCCCAGGCACCGCTGGCCTCGCGATCGTCGCGCAGCGCCGTGACGGCGGCCCACAGCGGCGCGATGCCGTCCGCCTTCAATGCGCTGACCTGCAGCACGCGCTGCACCGTTTGCGCATGCGTGGGCAGCAGGCGCAGGGCCGAGGTGATCTGGGCCTGGGCGCGGGTGGCGGCGGCGGCATCGAGATCAGCCTTGTTGATGACCACCAGATCGGCGAGCTCCATGACGCCCTTCTTGATCGCCTGAAGATCATCACCCGCATTGGGCAGTTGAAGCAGCACGTACAGGTCGGTCATGCCGGCTACCGCGGTTTCGCTCTGGCCCACGCCCACGGTCTCGACGATGACGACGTCGTAGCCCGCCGCCTCGCACAGCAGCATCGCCTCGCGCGTCTTCTCGGCCACGCCGCCCAGCGTGCCGCTGCTGGGGCTCGGGCGGATGAAGGCCCGCGTGTCCATGGAGAGCCGCTCCATGCGCGTCTTGTCGCCGAGGATGGCGCCGCCGGACACACTGCTGGACGGGTCGATGGTCAGCACCGCCACGCGGTGCCCCTGCGCCAGCAAGAAGACGCCCAGCGCCTCGATGAAGGTGCTCTTGCCCACGCCGGGCACGCCGGAGATGCCCAGGCGCAGCGCATGGCCGGTGGCGGGCATCAGGCCTGTCAGCAGCGCGTCGGCCTGCTCGCGGTGGTCGGCGCGGGTCGACTCGATCAACGTGATGGCCTTGGCCAGCGCGCGGCGCTCGCCGGACTGGAGGCGCTGGGCCAGATCGCTCATGCGATCGGCTCCCAGCGGTATTCGATGTCGAAGTCCTGCTCCTCCACGGCGCGGAAGCCGTGACGGCGGTAGAAGTCATTGGCCCGGCTTTCCCGCAGGGCCGCCAGCGAGATGGGCAGGCCGCGCGCCTTGAGCTTGTCGATCACCCAGGCGCCGATGCCCTGTCCTTGTGCGGCGGGCGCGAGGTAGAGGTGGTGAAGCCGCAGCTCGCCCTCCCGCGGCTCGACAGTGAAGTAGCCGACGCGTTCGCCGCCCAAAACGAGGTGCTGCATCCACGCGGGGTGGAACTGCGCCCGCAGCCGCGCCCGGGCCACCTCGGGGTTGAAGCGGCCGAGCCGCGTGAGGCTCTCGCGCAGCGCCTCGATGCGCAGCGCGAGCATGGCTTCGAAGTCGCCGTCGACGACGGGCGCGAGCGTCAGGTTCAAGCCGCCACTCCGGCCGCGCCCGCGACCTGGGCGCGAATCTGCTCCAGCACGTCCTTGGCGCTGGCCGGGATGGGCGTGCCCGGGCCATAGATGCCTTTCACGCCGGCCTCATACAGGAAGCCATAGTCCTGCTGCGGGATCACGCCGCCGACGAACACGATGATGTCGTCGGCGCCCTGCTTCTTGAGCTCGGCAATGATGGCTGGCACCAGGGTCTTGTGGCCGGCCGCGAGCGTAGACACGCCCACGGCGTGCACGTCGTTCTCAATGGCCTGGCGGGCGCATTCCTCGGGCGTCTGAAAGAGCGGCCCGATGTCAACGTCAAAGCCGAGGTCGGCGAAGGCGGTGGCGACCACCTTGGCGCCGCGGTCGTGGCCGTCCTGGCCGAGCTTGGCGATCATCACCCGCGGGCGGCGGCCCTGGGCGTCGGCGAAGGCGGCGATCTCGGCCTGCAGCTTGGCCCAGCCTTCAGCCGAGTCGTACGCCGCGGCATAGACACCACTGACCTTGTGCGTGTCAGCGCGGTGGCGGCCGAACACGGCTTCGAGCGCGTCGGACACCTCGCCCACGGTCGCGCGCAGGCGCATCGCTTCGATGCTGAGTTCCAGCAGATTGCCCTCGCCGTTCTCGGCAGCGCGGGTGAGCGCGCCCAGGGCCGTCTGCACGGCTTCGGTGTTGCGGGTGGCCTTGATGTGCTTCAGGCGCTCGATCTGCGCCTCGCGCACCTTGACGTTGTCGACCTCCAGGATCTCGACCGGGTCTTCCTTGGCCAGCTTGTATTTGTTGACGCCCACGATGACGTCGGCGCCGGAGTCGATGCGGGCCTGCTTCTCGGCCGCGCTCGCCTCGATCTTGAGCTTGGCCCAGCCCGAGTCGACCGCCTTGATCATGCCGCCCTGGGCGTTCACCTCCTCGATGATGGACCAGGCCTTGTCGGCCATGTCCTGCGTCAGCTTTTCCATCATGTAGCTGCCGGCCCAGGGGTCGACGACGCTGGTGATGTGGGTCTCTTCCTGGATGATGAGCTGGGTGTTGCGCGCGATGCGGGCGCTGAACTCGGTGGGCAGCGCGATGGCCTCGTCCAGCGAATTGGTGTGCAGGCTCTGCGTGCCGCCGAACACCGCCGCCATGGCCTCGATGGTGGTGCGCACCACGTTGTTGTAGGGGTCCTGCTCGGTCAGGCTCCAGCCGGAGGTCTGGCAGTGGGTGCGCAGCATCAGGCTCTTGGGGTTGGTGGCGCCGAACTCCTTCATGATGCGGCACCACAGCAGACGCGCGGCCCGCATTTTGGCGATCTCGAGATAGAAGTTCATCCCGATCGCCCAGAAGAAGCTCAGGCGCGGCGCGAAGTCGTCGACGCTCAGGCCCTTGGTCATCGCGGTACGCACATACTCCTGACCGTCGGCCAGCGTGAAGGCCAGCTCCAGCGCCTGGTTGGCGCCCGCCTCCTGCATGTGATAGCCGGAGATGCTGATCGAGTTGAACTTGGGCATCGCCCGCGCGGTGTACTCGATGATGTCGCCGACGATGCGCATCGACGGCTCCGGCGGGTAGATGTAGGTGTTGCGGACCATGAACTCCTTGAGGATGTCGTTCTGGATGGTCCCGGCCAGTTGATCCTGGCCGACGCCCTGCTCTTCAGCCGCCACCACGTAGCCGGCCAGCACCGGCAGCACGGCCCCGTTCATCGTCATGGAGACCGAGACCTTGTCCAGCGGGATGCCGTCGAACAGGATCTTCATGTCCTCCACCGAGTCGATGGCCACGCCGGCCTTGCCGACGTCACCGGTCACGCGGGGGTGGTCGCTGTCGTAGCCGCGGTGAGTGGCCAGGTCGAACGCGACCGACACGCCCTGTGCTCCGGCGGCGAGCGCCTTGCGGTAGAAGGCATTGCTCTCCTCGGCGGTCGAGAAGCCCGCGTACTGCCGAATCGTCCAGGGCCGGGCGGCATACATCGTGGCTTGCGGGCCGCGCAAGAACGGCTCGAAGCCTGGCAACGTGTCGGTATGGGGCAGCCCGGCCGTGTCGGCGGCGGTATAGAGCGGCTTGACCGTCAGCCCTTCCGGCGTCACCCAGTTCAGCGCCGAGACGTCACCGCCAGGCGCGGATTTGGCGGCGGCCTTCGCCCATTGCTCCAGCGTGGCGGTCTTGAACTCCGGGGCATCCCCGGTCCGGTGGGCGTCCGACATCGAAACTCTCCTGTAACGGCGCGGCATCTTAGCCGAGCGGTGATTCATAATTATGAATTCAAAATCTGTACACTGAGCTGACACCGCCGCCCGCCACGCGACCATGCCCGCCCTCACCGCCGACGCCCCGCTTGCCTCGACCGCCCTGTACGAACAGGTCGCCGACCGCCTGCGCCAGCGCATCCTGGCGCGGGAGTTGGAGCCTGGCAGCTGGATCGACGAGCTGAAGCTGTGCGGCGAGCTGGGCATCAGCCGCACCCCGTTGCGAGAAGCCCTGAAGGTGCTGGCCGCCGAAGGCCTGGTGACGATGAAGCTGCGCCGCGGCGCCTACGTCACCGAGATGAGCGAGCGCGACGTGGCAGAGGCCTACCAGCTGCTGTCCCTGCTTGAAAGCGACGCGGCCGCCATCGTGGCCAGCCAGGCGTCAGACGATGATCTGGCCGAGTTGCGCGCGCTGCATCAGGCGCTGGAAGACGCCCTGCCCGACCGCGACCGCTTCTTTGCGGCCAACGAACGGTTTCATCTGCGGCTGCTGGAGATGGACGGCAACCGCTGGCGCCAGCAGATCGTCGGCGACCTGCGCCGGCTGATGAAGCTCAACCGCCACCACTCCCTGTTCCGCGAGGGGCGGCTGAGCGAATCGCTGGACGAGCACCGCGCGATGCTGGCCGCCTTGCTGCGCCGCGATGGCGATGGCGCCCGAGCCCTGATGGCCGCCCATTTCCGGAACGGCCTCGCCGCCACCCGCCCCGTCAGCTGAACCCAGCCGCAGGCGGCGTGAACTGCGCCCGAAAGCCCGCGGTTATCCATGTTCCGGACGCGGGATGCGTCCTTAGCATCGGCTGACCTGGGTTTTCCATGCCCGCCACGTTCACCTTGCAACCGGTCGTTCGTGACGGATTTGGCAACCCCAGGGGTGCATGGCCGGTGGCCGGGAAACATTTTTTTGCAGTTTCCTAAAGTCAAGCCGACCCTGCCCGATAACCGACTGAAGGTCATGGTCGTGACCTGGCCGCTGCGCATGCGTCTCGTGCGCGCGCCGGCCACGACCCGGGCCCCCGAGTCGCCGCCTCACCCGCGGCGGCGCCCCAATTGCAGCCTGTGAGATTGCCATGGCAACCATCGTCCCCCTGATTCCCGCTTCCAAGATCCCTGGTCTGAGCACCACGACGATCCGGGACTTCACGACGGAGGATTGGGCCGCGTTCAAGACGGACCAGATCGCAGCCCTGACGACGGCGCAGGCTGCCGTCATCAGTTCAGACGGGATTGCCGCGCTCGGCACAGCCCAGATCCGCGCCTTCGAGACGCAGGATCTGCGTTCGCTGAGCACGACGGCCATCCAGGGCCTGGCATCCGACAACGTCAAGGCGCTGACGACGGACCAGATCGGGGCGCTTAATACCAACCAGGTGGCGGTGCTGTCGACCGACCAGCTCAAGGGCATGACCACCGCCGACATGGTCGCCCTGACCTCGGCCCAGGTGGCGGCACTCAAGTCCAACCAGCTGGCCTCGCTGAACACCGACCAGCTCCGCGCCATCGAGACGGGTGACATCAAGGCGCTGACCACGGCCAGCGTCCGTGCGCTGGACACCGACCAGCTCAATGCCCTGACCACCAACCAGCTGCAGTCCCTGATCAGCAGCCAGATCACCGCCCTGACGACCGACCAGGTCCAGGCCCTGAGCACCGGCAACCTGAATTCGCTGACGACTGCCAGCATGAGCCAGTTCGCCACCGGCCAGGTGCGCGTGCTGACCAGCGATCAGTTGCAGAACCTCACCACCGCCAACCTCGTGGCCCTGGGCACGGGCCAGTACGCGGTGCTGAACTCCGACCAGATCGGGGCTCTCAAGACCAGCCAGATCCGCAGCCTTGAAACGGCGGACATCCGTGCCATCACGACGGCCGCCCTGCAAGGCCTGAACTCCGACCAGGTCAAGGCGCTCACCACCGATGCCGTCGTCGCGTTGAGCACCGGCCAGGTCAGCGTGCTGAACACCGACCAACTCAAGGGCATGACCACCGCGGACATGGTGGCGCTCAGCTCGGCTCAGGTGGCGGCGCTCAAGTCAGGCCAGGTGGCCTCGCTGAACACCGACCAACTTCGCGCGATCGAGACCGGCGACATCAAGGCGCTCACCACCGCCAACATCCGCGCGCTCGACACTGACCAGCTCAACAACCTCACCACCGCCCAGCTGCAGGCCCTGGCCAGCAGCCAGGTCGCGTCGCTGACGACCGACCAGGTCCAGGCCCTGAAGACCAGCAACCTGAACGCGCTCACCACGGGTGAGATGAGTCAGCTCACCACCGGCCAGGTGCGCGTGCTGACCAGCGACCAGCTGCAGAACCTCACCACCGGCAACCTGGTGGCCCTGAGCACCGGCCAGTACGCCGCGCTGAACTCCGACCAGCTCGCCGCGCTGACCACCGCCCAGGTCCGCAACCTGGAAACGGCGGACGTCCGCGCCATTTCGACCGCTGCCCTGCAGGGCCTGAACTCCGACCAGGTCAAGGCCCTGACCACCGACGGTATCGGCGCGCTGAGCACAGGCCAGGTCGCCAACCTGTCGACCGACCAGCTCAAGGGCCTGAGCACCGCCGGCATGGTGGCGCTGACCTCGGCGCAGATCGCCGCGATGAAGTCCAGCCAGGTGGCCTCGCTGAACAGCGACCAGCTGCGCGCCATCGAAACCGCTGACATCAAGGCGCTGACCACGGGCGACATCAAGGCCCTGGACACCGACCAGATCAACAACCTGACCACCGCCCAGCTCCAGGCCCTGGCCAGCAGTCAGGTCGCCGCGCTGACGACGGACCAGGTCCAGGCGCTGAAGACCGGCAACCTCAACGCGCTGACGACCGCCGAAATGGGCCAGCTGACGAGCGGCCAGGTCCGGGTGCTGACCAGCGACCAGCTGCAGAACCTCACCACGGCCAACCTCGTGGCCATGACCACCGGCCAGTACGCCGCCCTGACCTCCGACCAGGTCGCGGCGCTGACCACCGCCCAGATGCGCAATCTGGAGACCGCCGACCTCAAGGCCATCTCCACCGCAGCCATCCAGGGCCTGAACTCCGACCAGGTCAAGGCGCTGACGACGGACACCGTGGCCGCCCTGACCACCGGCCAGGTCGCCGCCCTGACCACCGACCAGCTCAAGGGCATGACCACCGGCGACATGGTGGCCCTCAGCTCGGCCCAGGTGGCGGCCATCAAGTCGGACCAGCTCGCCTCGCTGAATACCGACCAGCTGCGCGCCATCGAAACCGGCGACATCAAGGCCCTGACGACAGCCAACATCCGTGCGCTGAACACCGACCAGGTCAACGCGCTGACGACCAACCAGCTGCAATCGCTGTCCAGCGCGCAGGTGACGGCGCTCACGTCCGACCAGGTCAAGGCCCTGACCACCGGCAACCTGAACTCGCTGACCACGGCCGAAATGAGCCAGCTCAGCACGGCTCAAGTCCGGGTGCTCACCAGCGATCAGCTCCAGAACCTCACCACCGGCAACCTGGTGGCGCTGAGCACCGGCCAGTACGCCGCCCTCACCTCCGACCAGACCGCCGCCCTCACCACCGCGCAGATGCGCAACCTGGAGACCGCCGATGTGCGCGCCATCTCCACGGCCGCCCTGCAAGGCCTGAACTCCGACCAGGTCAAGGCGCTGGCCACCGACGCCATCGTGGCCATGACCACGGCCCAGGTCGGCACGCTGAACACCGACCAGCTCAAGGGCATGACCACCGGTGACATGGTGGCCCTGACCTCGGCCCAGGTCGCCGCGCTCAAGTCCGACCAGGTCGCGTCCCTCAACACCGACCAGCTGCGCGCCATCGAGACGGGCGACATCAAGGCCCTGACGACCGCCACCATCCGGGCGCTGAGCACTGACCAGATCAACGCCCTGACGACCAACCAGCTGCAGTCGCTGTCCAGCGCCCAGGTGGGCGCGCTGACGACCGACCAGGTCCAGGCCCTGACCACCGGCAACCTGAATGCGCTGACCACGGCCGAGATGAGCCAGCTCAGCACGGCACAAGTGCGCGTGCTGACCAGCGATCAGCTGCAGAACCTCACCACCGGCAACCTGGTGGCGCTGACGACCGGCCAGTACGCCGCGCTCAACTCCGACCAGACTGCCGCGCTGACCACCGCCCAGGTGCGCAACCTGGAGACGGCTGACGTGCGCGCCATCTCCACCGGCGCCCTGCAAGGCCTGAACTCCGACCAGGTCAAGGCGCTGACCACCGACGGCGTGGCCGCCATGACGACCGCCCAGGTCGCCAACCTGACGACCGACCAGCTCAAGGGCCTGACCACGGCCGGCGTGGTGGCCCTGACCACCGCCCAGGTCGCCGCGCTGAAGTCCGACCAGGCTGCCTCGCTGAACACCGACCAGCTGCGCGCCATAGAGACCGTGGACGTGAAGGCTCTGACCACGGCCGACCTGCGCGCGCTGAGCTCCGACCAGGTCAACAGCCTGACCAGCGCCCAGCTGCAGGCACTGACCTCGGCCCAGGTCGCCGCGCTGACGACCGTGCCTCAGGTCAGCAACCTGACCACCGGCAACCTGAACGTGCTGACGACCGACCAGATCGCCCGCCTGACCACGGCGCAGATCCAGTCGCTGACCAGCGATCAGCTGAAGAACCTGACCACCGCCAACCTGGTGGCGCTGACGACCGGCCAGTACGCGGCCATGAACTCCGACCAGCTTGCCGCGCTGACCACCGCCCAGGTGCGCAGCCTGGAGACGGCGGACGTGCGCGCCATCAACACGACCGCGCTGCAAGGGCTGAACTCCGACCAGGTCAAGGCCATCACCACCGACGGCATCGTGGCGCTGACCACCGGCCAGGTGTCGTCGCTGAACACCGACCAGCTCAAGGGCATGACCACCGGCGACATGGTGGCCCTGACCTCGGCCCAGGTCGCGGCGATGAAGTCCAGCCAGGTCGCGTCCCTGAACACCGACCAGCTGCGCGCCATCGAAACCGGCGACGTGAAGTCGTTGACCACCGGTGACATCAAGGCGCTGAACACCGACCAGCTCAACGCCCTGACCACCAACCAGCTGCAATCGCTGTCCAGCAGCCAGGTCCAGGCGCTGACGACCGATCAGGTGCAGTCGCTCACAACCGGCAACCTGAACGCGCTGACCACGGCTGAAATGAGCCAGCTCGCTACCGCCCAGGTGCGCGTGCTGACCAGCGACCAGCTGCAGAACCTGACCACGGGCAACCTCGTGGCCCTGGGCACGGCCCAGTACGCGGCGCTCACGTCCGACCAGACGTCCGCCCTCACCACGGCCCAGATGCGCAACCTGGAAACGGCCGACGTGCGCGCCATTTCCACCGCCGCGCTGCAAGGCCTGAACTCCGACCAGGTCAAGGCGCTGACGACCGACGCCATCGCCGCCATGACGACCGCCCAGGTCGCCGCGCTGAACACCGACCAGCTCAAGGGCCTGACCACCGCCGACATGGTGGCCCTGACCTCGGGCCAGGTCGCCGCGCTCAAGTCCGACCAGGTCGCGTCCTTGAACACCGACCAGCTCCGCGCCATCGAGACCGGTGACATCAAGGCCCTGACCACCGGTGACATCAAGGCGCTCAACACGGACCAGCTCAACGCACTGACCACCAACCAGCTGCAGTCCCTGTCCAGCAGCCAGGTCCAGGCGCTGACGACCGACCAGGTGCAGTCGCTCACCACCGGCAACCTGAACTCGCTGACCACGGCCGAGATGAGCCAGCTCAGCACCGCCCAGGTGCGCGTGCTGACGACCGACCAGGTGCACAACCTGACCACCGGCAACCTGGTGGCCCTGAGCACCGGCCAGTTCGCCGCGCTGAACTCCGACCAGGTCGCCGCGCTGACCACCGCCCAGGTGCGCAACCTGGAGACGGCCGATGTGCGCGCGGTCACGACCAACGCCCTGCAAGGCCTGAACTCCGACCAGGTCAAGGCCCTGACGACCGACGGCGTGGCCGCGATGACCACCGGCCAGGTCAGCTCGCTGAACACCGATCAGCTCAAGGGCCTGACCACGGCCGGCGTGGTGGCCCTGACCACCGCGCAGGTCGCGGCGCTGAAGTCGGACCAGGCATCGTCCCTGAACACCGACCAACTGCGCGCCATCGAGACGGTGGACGTGAGGGCGCTGACCACGGCCGACCTGCGCGCCCTGAGCTCTGACCAGGTCAACAGCCTGACCAGCGCCCAGCTGCAGTCGCTCACCTCGGCCCAACTCGCCGCGCTGACGACCGTGCCGCAGGTCAGCGGCCTGACGACCAGCAACCTCAACGTGCTGACGACCGACCAGGTCTCCAAGCTCACCACCGCCCAGATCCAGGCCCTGACCAGCGACCAGCTGCAGAACCTCACGACGGGCAACCTGGTGGCGCTGACCACCGGCCAATACGCGGCGATGAACTCCGACCAGCTCGCCGCGCTGACCACGGCCCAGGTGCGCAACCTGGAAACGGCTGACGTCAAGGCCATCACGACCGCTGCCCTGCAAGGCCTGAATTCCGATCAGGTCAAGGCGCTGACCACCGATGGCGTGGCCGCAATGACCACCGCCCAGGTGGCCGCGCTGAACACCGATCAGCTCAAGGGCCTGACCACGGGCGACATGGTGGCCCTGACCTCGGCCCAGGTGGCCGCGCTCAAGTCCTCCCAGGTCGCCGCGCTGAACACGGACCAGCTGCGCGCCATCGAGACCGGCGACGTCAAGGCCCTGACGACTGCCGACATCAAGGCGCTGAACACCGACCAGCTCAACGCGCTGACGACCAACCAGCTGCAGTCGCTGTCCAGCAGCCAGGTCCAGGCGCTGACGACCGACCAGGTCCAGTCGCTGACGACCAGCAACCTCAATGCGCTGACCACGGCCGAAATGAGCCAGTTCGCCACCGCCCAGGTGCGCGTGCTGACCAGCGACCAGCTCCAGAACCTCACGACCGCCAACCTCGTGGCGATGGGCACGGCGCAATACGCGGCGCTGAACTCCGACCAGACGGCGGCACTCACCACCGCCCAGGTGCGCAACCTGGAGACTGCGGACGTCAAGGCCATCTCGACCACCGCCCTGCAAGGCCTGAACTCCGACCAGATCAAGGCCCTGACGACGGATGCCGTGGCCGCGATGACGACGGCCCAGGTCGCCGCACTGACCACCGACCAGCTCAAGGGCCTGACCACGGCCGGCGTGGTGGCCCTGACCACCGCCCAGGTCGCGGCGCTGAAGTCGGACCAGGCCTCGTCGCTGAACACCGACCAGCTGCGCGCGATCGAGACCATCGACGTGAAGGCGCTGACCACGGCCGACCTGCGCGCCCTGAGCTCTGACCAGGTCAACAGCCTGACCAGCGCCCAGCTGCAGTCGCTCACCTCGGCCCAACTCGCCGCGCTGACGACCGTGCCGCAGGTCAGCGGCCTGACGACCAGCAACCTCAACGTGCTGACCACCGACCAGGTCACGCGCCTGACCACGGCCCAGATCAAGTCGCTGACCAGCGACCAGCTGCAAAACCTCACCACGGGCAACCTCGTGGCGCTGACCACCGGCCAGTACGCGGCGATGAGCTCGGACCAGCTGGCGGCGCTGACCACCGCGCAGGTGAGCAAGCTGGAGACGGCCGACGTGCGTGCGGTCACGACGGCTGCGCTGCAAGGCCTGAACTCCGACCAGATCAAGGCCCTCACCACCGACGGCGTGGCCGCCATGACGACGGCCCAGGTCGCCGCGTTGACGACCGACCAGCTCAAGGGCATGACCACCGGCGACATGGTGGCCCTGACCTCGGCCCAGGTCGCCTCGTTGAAGTCTGACCAGGTCGCGTCCCTCAACACCGACCAGTTGCGCGCCATCGAGACCGGTGACGTCAAGGCCCTGACCACCGCGGACATCAAGGCCCTGAACACCGACCAGCTCAATGCGCTGACCACCAACCAGCTGCAGTCGCTGTCCAGCAGCCAGATCGTGGCGCTGACCACCGACCAGGTGCAGAGCCTGACCACCGGCAACCTGAACTCGCTGACCACGGCTGAAATGAGCCAGCTCGCCACCGCCCAGGTGCGCGTGCTGACCAGCGACCAGCTGCACAACCTCACCACGGCCAACCTCGTCGCGATGACGACCGGCCAGTACGCGGCGCTCAACTCTGACCAGACGGCCGCGCTGACGACCGCGCAGATGCGCAACCTGGAGACGGCCGACGTGCGCGCCATCTCCACGGCCGCCCTGCAGGGTCTGAACTCCGACCAGATCAAGGCGCTGACCACGGATGCCATCGCCGGCATGACCACCGCGCAGGTCGCCGCGCTGACCACCGACCAGCTCAAGGGCATGACGACCGGTGGCGTCGTGGCCCTGACCACGGCCCAGGTCGCGGCGCTCAAGTCCGATCAGGTCGCCTCGCTGAACAGCGACCAGCTGCGCGCCATCGAGACGGTGGACGTGAAGGCGCTGACCACGGCCGACCTGCGCGCACTGAACTCCGACCAGGTCAACGTGCTGACCAGCGCTCAGCTGCAGTCGCTCACCTCGGCCCAACTAGCCGCGCTGACGACCGTGCCGCAGGTCAGTGGCCTGACGACCAGCAACCTGAATGTGCTGACGTCCGACCAGGTCTCCAAGCTCACCACCGCCCAGATCCAGGCGCTGACCAGTGACCAGGTGAAGAACCTGACCACGGCCAACCTGGTGGCACTGACCACCGGCCAGTACGCGGCGATGAACTCCGACCAGCTCGCGGCCATGACCACGGCGCAAGTGCGCAACCTGGAGACGGCCGACGTCAAGGCCATCACGACCGCCGCGCTGCAAGGCCTGAACTCCGACCAGATCAAGGCGCTGACGACGGACGCCGTTGCCGGCATGACGACAGCCCAGGTCGCCGCGCTGAACACCGACCAGCTCAAGGGTCTGACCACCGGTGACATGGTGGCCCTGACCTCGGCCCAGGTCGCCGCGCTCAAGTCGGATCAAGTGGCCTCGCTGAACACCGACCAGCTGCGTGCCATCGAGACCGGCGACATCAAGGCGCTGACCACGGCCGACATCCGTGCGCTGAACACCGACCAGCTCAACGCGCTGACCACCAACCAGCTGCAGTCGCTGTCGAGCAGCCAGGTCGTGGCGCTGACGTCCGACCAGGTCAAGGCCCTGACCACCAGCAACCTGAACTCGCTGACCACGGCTGAAATGAGCCAGTTCGGCACGGCCCAGGTGCGGGTGCTGACCACCGACCAGCTGCAGAACCTCACCACGGCCAACCTGGTGGCGATGGGCACGGCCCAGTACGCCGCGCTGACCTCCGATCAGACCGCGGCCCTGACCACCGCCCAGGTTCGCAACCTGGAGACGGCTGACGTGCGCGCCATCGCCACGGCTGCCCTGCAGGGCCTGAACTCCGACCAGGTCAAGGCCCTGACGACCGACGCCGTCGGCGTGCTGACGACCGGCCAGGTGGCCACGCTGAGCACCGACCAGCTCAAGGGCCTGACGACGGCCGGCGCCGTCGCCCTGACCTCGAGCCAGGTCGCCGCCCTGCGCAGCGACCAGGTCTCGTCGCTCAACACCGACCAGCTGCGCGCGATCGAGACGGGTGACATCAAGGCCCTCACCACGGCCAACATCCGCTCGCTGAACACTGACCAGCTCAATGCGCTGACCACCAATCAGCTGCAGTCGCTGTCCAGCAGCCAGGTCGTGGGCCTGACGACGGACCAGGTCCAGGCGCTGACCACCAGCAACCTGAACTCGCTGACCACGGCCGAGATGAGCCAGCTCAGCACCGGCCAGGTTCGCGTGCTCACGTCGGACCAACTGCAGAACCTGACAACCGCCAACCTGGTGGCCCTGACGACGGGCCAGTACGCGGCGATCAACTCCGACCAGATCGCGGCGCTGACCACCGCCCAGATGCGCAACCTGGAGACGGCCGACGTTCGCGCCATCACCACTGGCGCGCTGCAGGGGCTGAACTCCGACCAGGTCAAGGCCTTCACCACCGATGCGGTGCAGGTCATGACCACGGCGCAGATCGCAACGCTGAACAGCGACCAGATCAAGGGCTTCACCACCGCCGACATGGTGGCGCTGACCTCGTCCCAGGTCGCCGCGCTGTCCTCGGTCTCGGTGCATGCGCTGTCGACTGACCAGATCAAGGCGATCGAGTCCGACGACCTGCGCGCCATGGGTGCCGCCTCGCTGCAATCGCTGACCAGCGACCAGCTCGGCGTGCTCACGGCGGGCCAGCTCACCGGCCTGGGTGCGAAGGTCCAGCTGCTGACGACCGATCAAATGCACGATCTGTCGACCGGCCAGCTCAACGCCTTCACGGCCAGCCAGTTCTCGGTGATGACGACGGCCCAGCTGTCCAACCTGTCGACGCTGCAGATCAGCAAGCTGGAAAGCGATGACCTGCGGGCCCTGACGACGGCCGGCGTCCGCGCCCTGACCACCGACCAGTGGCAGGCGCTGACGACGGCGGAAATCAGCCAGCTGCGCGAGGCCCAGATCGGCGCGCTGACCACGGCCCAGGCCGCTGCGATGACCACCGACCAGATCCATGCGATCACGTCGGATCAGATCCACAGCCTGACCACGCAGAGCATCTCGTCGATGTCGATGACGCAGCTCGAGGCGCTGTCCACCACGGCCGCCGCTGAGCTGAGCGCGGCGCAGCTCAACGCCTACTACGCAGTGACGCCGATCGCCCTCGACCTGGACGGCCACGGGGTGAACACGCTGGCAGCAGCCAACGGGGTCAACTTCGACCTGCTGGGCACCGGCCAGACCCACAAGGTCGGCTGGGTGGCCGGCAGCGACGGCCTGCTGGTGATGGACCGCAACCATGACGGCGTCATCAACAACGGCAGCGAGCTGTTCGGCATGGGCACCATCCTGGCCAACGGCAAGCGTGCGACGGACGGCTACGTGGCCCTCGCCGCCGAGGACACCAACCACGACGGCAAGATCGACTCGCACGATGCCCACTGGAAGGAGCTGAAGGTCTGGGTGGACGGCAACCACGACGGCAAGACCGACGCGGGAGAGCTGAAGACGCTGGACGAGATCGGCATCGCCTCGCTGGACCTGAACGCCACCAAGAACGGCGCGATCGACAACGGCAACCTGGTGGGGCTGGTGTCGAGCTACACGACCACCGACGGCAAGCAGCACCAGATGGCGGACGTCTGGTTCGCCAAGGACGTTCAGCCGCAGACGACGCACGACGACAAGCCGACCGTGTCCCTGCACGACGTGCTGGCACCCGCGACCACCCCGCTGCTGGCGGGCGCCACGGAACCGGTGCACGACGCCGCCAAGACCGGCACGCCGCCCGATGCCCACCTCGCGGCGGTGGACCGCAAGCTGGCCGAGGAGGAAGAACTGCGCCGCAACAACCACGGCGGGCAGTGGATCTGACCTCCGCCGCCTGAGCCGCCACGACACCGGCGCCAGCCGCCGGTGCCCTCCCACAGGCCCGCTGGAGCGATCCCGCGGGCCTGTGTTCTTGGGCCCGCTCAAGCGGGGCCGCGGGCAGGCCAAAAAGAAAGGGCGCCGACGGCGCCCTGTTCACGAGAGGGGGACGGCCCGCCTACCGCAGACCGATCATGGCGCCGAAGGCCGGGTGCTGGGCGACGAAGTTCTCGCTGCCGTCGAAATTGAGCGCCACATAGCCCAGGCCCTGCAGGAAGGCTTCCAGCGCCGCCTTCTTGGGCGCATACCACTCGAAGGCCCAGGCCTCGTACAGGATGGGCGGGAAACCGCAGCGCAACAGGGTGCCGGCAGCGCCCTTGAGCACCTCCAGCTCCAGCCCTTCCACGTCGATCTTCACCAGCCGCACGTTCTCCAGGAACAGGCTGTCCAGGTTGACCACCTTCACCGTGACCGTCTCGCCGCGGAACTCCTGCCCGCGCACACCCTGGCGCATGCCGGGGTCGAGGCTGAAGGAGCCGATGTTGATCTCCTCCGCGTAGACCGGCAGCGGCACCTCGATCTCGCTGGCCGCCTGGGCCAGGCCGAAAGGGTGGGCCGACACATTGCCCAGGCTGTTGAGCAGCACGTTGGCGCACAGCTGGTAGAACACCGGCGGCTGCACCTCGAAGCAATGGAAGCGGTGCTCCGCATAGCGCTTGGCCATCGGCACGGTGAAGCTGCCCAGGTTGGCCCCGATGTCCAGCACCAGGCCTGGCTGCGGGTTGGCGTTGAGCAGCGCCGAGGCCAGCACCTGCAGGTTGGGTTCGTAGCTGCCGCGGGCGCGCAGGCTCTGCGACACGCCATGCGTGTCGGGCCCGCGCATCAGCAGATAGCGCAGGCCTTCGGGCGTTTGCAGCAGTTCGACGTCAGGAAGCGCAGCCATCATGTCCTCGCGGCGGTGGGGGTCAGGGTCGGGTAGACCACGGTCTTGCCGGCCACGACGACCGCGTTGTGCTGGTACTGCCAGCCGCGCGGGTAGTCACCCAGCTCCACGGTCCAGGCGCCATGGAAGAGCACATTGGCCACCAGGGTCTGCGCCGCCACGGTCTGGCGGTCGCGCACCAGCACATAGGTCGGGAAGTTCTCCATCGTCAGCAGCAGAAAGTGCCAGCCTTCCCGCTCGCAGAAGGCATTGACCGCCTCCACCACGCCGAAGCCCGACTGCCGGGCCGGCTGGTGGTTGGTGTAGTCGTGCCCGAGCAGGAAGCCGTCGGGCTTGACCTTGGGCGCGTAGTCGCGCAGGTCGGCCGCCACACCGGCCTCGCTGTGCAGGCCGTCGAGGTAGACCCAGTCGAGCTGCCCCGGCGAGAAGCGCGGCGCGGCATCGCTGGAGTAGGCGCGGATCAACTCGACCTGGCCGCTCGCCGTCTCGGCGGCGAATGCGGCCGAGACCTGCTGGAAGCGGCTCTCCTGCTCCTGCGCCGCCACGTTGCCGTAGCGGTCGGTCTGGTAGTCGTCGCGAGCCTGGTGTTCCCAGGGGTCGATCAGGTGCAGTCGCCGAGGTTGGGCATCGCGCAGGATGTGGCGCGAGAACACGCCCTCCGCCACGCCGATCTCGGCCGCCTCGCCGCCCTGCGGCAGCAGCCGCAGCAGATCCAGGCGGCTCAGGTTGGTCAACAGCATGCGGGCCTCAACGGTAGTTGCTGAAGCTGGGCGCGATCTGATCGTGCAGAACACGCTCATGATGGGCCAGCACCAGCGGGTGGAAGACATTGCCGAGCAGCTCGGTCCAGGCCAGCGGATAGGCGCTCAGGCTGCCGTCGGGCAGCTGGACGCCGGTCTGGTCCTGCGGATGGCGGGCCGGGTTCTGGCGCAGGGCCTCGAACTTCGCGTCCAGCAGCGCATGGGTCTGCGCCAGCCAGGCCGTGGTGAAGGGCGAATAGCGCCGGCCGATGAAGGCGCACAGGCCGACCAGCTTGTCGTAGTGCGCGCGCAGCAGGTCGCCCACCGGCGGCGGCAGCGGCGCCACCCCGTGCGGCCCGATCTCGGTGTAGCCCAGCAGGTCATGCGCGGGCGATGCGCGCAGCCGCGCAAAGAACGGCGCCCAGGCGCGCGAGGTGTGCTTGATGTCGGTGTAGCCGCCGCCGTAGTGGTGCATCAGGTAGACACGCAGGTAGTCGGCCTGATGGACCTGGCTGAGCAGCGGGAACGCCGGGTGGAAGGGATGCTCAGGATGCTGCCAGTCGGGGATGTTGGCCGCCGTCAGCAGCTGCACCGGGCAGCCGGTCTGGACCTGGATGGACAGCAGCGCCTGCACCCGCTGGGCCGACATCGGGTTCAACCCCGTCCAGGCACAGAAGATCAGGCCGCTGCGCAACCCGTCGAAAGCCCTCAAGTCATCCACTGCCTGCATGCAGTCATCCTAAGCCTCGCCTGCCTGGCACCGAAGGGCCGAATTCGGCGGGATGCACAGTGCTGTTCCCGGCCACGCACGGGCCGCTGGGCATAGCATCCCGGCATGGCTGCCACCGCTTCGTCTCCCGCACCCTTCTTCTCGATCATCATGGCCACGCACCAGCGGCCGCAAACGCTGGCCCGCGCCATCGCGTCGCTGCGGGCGCAGACGGACGCCGATTTCGAGCTGCTGCTGGTGGCCGACCAGCTCGACCCCGAGACCGCCGTTGTCGCCGCGCGCGACCTGGGCCCGCAGGATCGCTTCCTGAAGCGCACCGGCCCGAACGGCCCGGCGGAAAGCCGCAACCAGGGCCTGGCCATGGCGCGTGGGGAATGGGTGATCTTCCTGGACGACGACGACACCCTGCAGCCCCATCACCTCGCGACGCTGCGCCCTCATTGCCAGCAGCCCCAGGCCCAGGTGCTGTTCACCGACGTGGTCATCGTCACCGAAGACCGCCAGCAGCCCGGCATCCCCGAACTCGGCCGCCAGGTCACCGACCTCGGCTCGCTGGAGCTGCCCACGCTGTGGGTGCGCAACTTCATCCCCCTGCACTGCCTGGCCTACCGCCGCAGCCTGCTGCAGGGCCTCAGTTTCGACACCCACATGGCCTCCCAGGAGGACTGGGACTTCCTGCTCGGTGTGTGCAGCCGGGCGATGCCGACCTATGTGGCAGGGGGCGGCGCCGTCATGCACAAGGACTACGTGAACCCGGGGCAGCGCCGCGGGCAGCAGGCCACGTCCAACAACGCGACGGTGCTGCTGGACTTCGTGCACGCCTACCGGCGCTGGCCGGCCCCCACGCCGGAACTCAAGGCCGCGCGTGCCGCCCTGCTGCAAAGCGTCGGGCTGCCGTTGCCGGCGGATTGGTTCTGAGCCGCGCCCGCGGCTCGCCCGCGCACTCAGTGGCCCAGGCTCAGTCTCCCCACTTGGCCAGGTAAGCCGCGTAACTCTCGGCCCAGCCGTTGGAGGCGAAGCCGCCCTCGCTCTGGTGGGTAATCGCAATCGGCCAGGTGCCCAGTCGCAGGCCGGCGCCGCGTGCGGTGCGGCAGAAGTCCATGTCGTAGAAATGGAAGCGGAAGCGCTCGTCAAAGCGCACCTGCCGCTCCAGCAGCAGGTCGCGGCGCACCGCCAGCATCACGCCGTCGAGCAGCTCGCAGGGAGCGGGCGTCGGGCCGAAGGGCGAGACCACCCCGAAGGCCGTCGGCCCGTGGGCCACGGTGCCGGACAGGTTGGCCCGGTCATCCCACTTGAACTCCAGCGACGGGAACGCCCAGGACGGCTGCCCTGGCGCGCGGCGCCGGTTGCCGGCCACGCCGACCACGTCGAAGGCATTCAGCGCCGCCGACACATGCTCGGGGAAGAAGAAGTCGTCCAGCCAGACGTCGTCGTGGATGAACACCAGCAGCGGCGACGCGTCGGGCGCCACGATGCGCTCGTTGTAGAGCTCCGGCAGGCCACGCTGGTTCTCGAAATAGACGCGCGGCTGCAGCCGGGTGTCATGGGCCACGCGGCGCAGCGACTGGCCCAGTGCTGACTGGCTCCAGAAGGCTTCGCGCGAATGGCGGGTCGCACAGACGAGATCGAGCATGCCCACAGGCCCTCAGAGTTGGCGGATGACGCGCGCCGGGTTGCCCACGACCACCGCGCCCGGCGGCACGTCGCGGGTGACGACCGCGCCCGCGCCGACCATGGCGCCGGCCCCGACGGTGACGCCGGGCAGGATGGTGGCATTGGCGCCGATGCTCGCGCCGGCACACAGCAGCGTGCGGGCATAGGCCGGCGGGCGCTGGCGCGAGCGCGGGAAGGCGTCGTTGGCGAAGGTGGCGTTCGGACCGATGAAGACGTCGTCCTCGACCCGCAGCCCATCCCAGAGCTGCACGCCGCTCTTGACGGTGACGCGGTCGCCGATGACGACATCACCCTCGATCAGCACCTGGGCGCAGATGTTGCAGTCCGCGCCGATGCGTGCGCCTGCCAGTACCACGCAGAACTGCCAGACGCGCGTGCCGTCCCCGATCACCTCGGCCTTCACGTCGGACATGGGATGGATGTAGGCGGGCTTCATGCAGGCATCTCCAGGGCGCCACAGTAGGCATGCCAGGCGGCGAGGTAGTCGACTTCGGCCTCGGGGCCCTGCCCCAGCCGCAGCCCGAGTTCGGCCACGTCGCACATGGCCGGGTCGACGGCGCGGTAGTGCTGCAGCACCGTGCCGCCGATGCGCTGGGCCACGGCGGCCATCTGGCCCGCGTCCAGGTATCCCAGCCGGTGCGACGCCAGTGCCAGCGCCACCCAGGCCAGCAGCCCGAGCTTGAAGATGCGGCCGGTGGTCAGCGAGGTGTTCTGGCCAGGGCTGGTGCGGAAGTAGCCGAGGTGTTCATTGATGTAGATCAGCGGCGCCTGGCGGCAAGCCACCAGGAAGGCGCCGATGTCTTCCAGCCCGGTGAAGCTGACGCCCGCCAGCCGGGTGCTGAGCAGTTCCTCGCGCATGCCGGCGCGGAAGGTGGCGTTGGAGAACTCACCCAGCCAGTTGTTCGACGCCGCCACGGTGCTGGGGAAGAGCACATCAGGCCCCAGCGCGAACAGGCGCTGCAACTGGCCGTGGATGCTTTCGGGTACCGGCAGGCTGCCGGTGGGCTCACCCGATTCGAGCGCCGTCCAACGCCGGCTCACGGCCGCCTGGCCCTGCGCCAGCGCGTGCGCCTGGGCGTGACGCTCGTAGAACTGCGGGTAGGGAATGTCGTCGTCCAGCTGCAGGTGGAAAAAGGCGGTCTCGCCCTGGTAGTGCTGCAGCAGGTGGCGAAAGTTGGCCCAGGCGCCGTTGCGCGGGCCCGGGATGACTTCGAGGTGCAAGGCCGGCCAGGCCGCGCGCGCCTCGGGGGTGGCCAGTGCGCGCTGGAAGGCCTGGTCGGGGCTGTCGTCGGAGAACACCACGCGGGCGGGCGGCAGGGTCTGGCTCTGCAGCGCCCGCAGCAGCTCCGGCAGGTACTGGGACTTGTAGGCCGGCACCAGGACCGTGATGTCCATCGCCTTCAAGCGCAGGCCCTCACGGCGTCGATGACGGCGTCGACCTGGGCCTCCTGCATGCCCGGCCACAGCGGCAGGCTCAGCACCTCGGCATGGATGGCTTCGGCGATGGGCAGGTCACCCGGGCCCAGGCCGAGCTCGGCATAGGCCGGCTGCAGATGCGGCGGCACCGGGTAATGGATCATGGTGCCGATGCCGCGCTCGGCGAGCGCCTTCTGCAGCCGGTCGCGCGCCTCGTGCCGCACGACGAAGAGATGCCACGCCGGCTCATTGCCCGGCGCCACGGCGGGCAGCACCAGCGGCAGGCCCGCGAAGGCGTCGAGGTAGCGGGCCGCGATCGCTCGCCGCTCGTCGGTGGCGGCCTGCAGCTGGCCCAGCTTGGCCAGCAGCACCGCGGCCTGGATGTCGTCCAGCCGCGAATTGAAGCCTTTGACCTCGTTGTGATACTTGACCCGGGAGCCGTAGTTGCGCAGCACCCGCAGGCGGTCGGCCACACCGGCGTCGGCCGTGGTCGCCCCCCCCCCGTCCCCGAAGGCGCCGAGGTTCTTGCCCGGATAGAAGCTCCAGGCCGACACCGTCGCCAGGCTGCCTACCGGCCTGCCCTTGTAGCGGGCGGCATGCGCCTGGGCGCAGTCATCCAGCACGGCCAGCCCGCGGCGCGCGGCGATGGCTTGGATGGCGTCCATGTCGGCCGGCTGGCCGTACAAGTGCACCGGCAGCAGCACCTTGGTGCGCGATGTGATGGCGGCCTCGATGCGCGCCGGGTCGAGGTTGTAGGTGGCCGGGTCGCACTCCACCGGCACGGGCCGGGCGCCGCACTGGCTCACGGCCAGCCACGTGGCGATGTAGGTGTTGGACGGCACGATCACCTCGTCGCCCGGGCCCACCCCCAGGGCCAGCAGGCCCAGGTGCAGCGCGTCAAGCCCGTTGGCCAGTCCCACGGCATGCGGCACGCCGCAGAAATCGGCATAGGCGGCTTCAAAGGCCTGCAGCTCCTGGCCGAGCAGATACCAGCCGCTGGCCGCCACGCGGGCCAGCGCGGCGTCGATGCCAGCCTGGCTGGCGGCATAGGCCGGCTTCAGGTCGAGGAAGGGAACGGCGAGGCTCATGCGGCATCTGCCTTCACGGCAGCCAGGAAATCGTCGTAGTTGCGGATGTAGTCGGCCGCGTCGTAGGTGTCTGACGCCAGCACCAGCATGACCGCATCGGCCGAGAAACGGTACTGGATGCCCCAGACCATCGGCGGGATGTGCAGCCCCACCTGCGGCGTGTCCAGCCGCACCTCGTCGCGGGCCTGGCCGTCGTCGAGCACGATGGTCACCGCGCCCTTCAGGCAGACCAGGAACTGGTGGCAGGCCCTGTGCGCGTGTTCACCCCGCACTTCTTCGCTGGGCACGTCGTACACCACGAAGAAGCGCTGCGGCGTGAAAGGCAGATGTGCACCGATCTCACCAAAGCTCAAGGCCCCGCGCAGGTCGACGATCTTGGGCAGCCGCACCAGACCGGCCCCACGCGCGGTCAGCGTGGGCAGCGCGGCGCCCAAGGCCTGGGCGGAGACCCTGGCGCCCAGCGGCACCGGCGGGGTGTCCAAATAGCCCGTGATGTGCGCGGGGTTGCCTGCCACGATGGCGCGGGGCGGCACGTCCCGGGTCACCACGGCGCCGTCGGTCACCAAGGCGCCAGGGCCCACGGTGACGCCGGCCCGGATGGTCACGTTGGCGCCGATGCTGGCGCCCGACCGGATGCGGGTGCGCAGCGGCTCGGCCTGCGGCTGGCGGCTGCGCGGCGCGGGGTCATTGGTGAAGCTGGCGTTGGGGCCGATGTAGACGTCGTCCTCCACGTGCACGCCGTCCCACAGCTGCACGCCGCACTTCACCGTGACCCGGTCGCCCAGCACCACGTCGTTCTCGATGAAGACGTGGTCGCAGATGTTGGCCTCCCTGCCGATGCGTGCACCCGGCAGCACGTGGGCGAAGGCCCAGATGCGGCTGCCGGCGCCCACATGGGGCGTCTCGACGAGCGCATGGGAATGCACGAAGCTGGGGGCCAGGGTTTCGGGGTCGGTCATCCGTCAAGCCTCATCAGGAAGGGTCGTGGTCATCGCCGACCTCGCCGACGATGCGCGCCGGGTTGCCGGCAATGATGGACCGCGGCGGCGCCTGCAGCCGCGGCGTCACGACCGCACCGGCCGCCACCACGCTGCCCGCACCGATGCGGACGCCCTTCAGTATCACCGCTCGTGCCCCGATGAAGACGTCATCGCCGATTTCCACATCCTGCGGCCGCGGGTCAGGCTGGCGGCGATGCGGGATGCGCAGGTCGTGCGAGTTGCTGTCGCTGACGAACACCTCGGGCCCCACCAGGCAGCGCGCCCCGAAGCGGATGGCGGCGCCCTCGGCGATCAGCACGAGCTGGTTGTTGAAGGCGCAGTCGGCGCCGATGTCCACCAGGGATTCAGGCGTGCGTGACTCGATGTAGCTGCTGGCATGACTGCCCGGCGAGCGCACCACGCCGAAGACGCTGCTGGCGTGGATGCGGATGCGCCCCTGGCCCTTGAAGGACGTCGGCGTCAGCACCTGCAGCATCGGCGAGGCGGTGCCGTGCAGCTCGATGCGAGCCCGGTCGGAACAGTGGAAGTGGTAGTGGATGAGCAGGGTGCGCGTCCAGGTCTCCAGCTGCAGCGGGTGGCTGCTGCCGATCCAGTTGCGCAGCCGTTCGAATCGCCGCTGCATGACCCCCCCGGTCAGGACAGGTCGCCCAGGCGCAGCGTCTGCGAGTTCTGCGGGTCGTCCACCGTCGCGACGATGCGGTGCGGCTCGTCGATGTGCTCCATCAGGCTGAGGCCCCGGGCCTCGGGTGCACCGGCGCCGGTGTAGCGGATCTGGGAAACCGGCTGGGCATCCAGCATCGCGTTGTTGCACAGGCCGATGTACTCCCAGGAGGCACGGCGCATGTGTGCCGTCCAGGCGTCGGGCTCGTTGCCGTCCACGTCGTCGGTGGCCCGGCAGACCACGGACATGTAGCCGCTCGGCAGCCCGGGCACGAAGTTGTTCGGGTTCACTTCGGTGTGCGGGCAGAACAGGAAATCGATGGGCACCAGCTTGAAGGTGCGCAGCAGGTAGTCCAGCATCGGCACCGAGTGATACCAGAAGGTGTTGAGTTCGCGCTGCAGCGAGCCCTGGTGGTTGAAGGTTAGCGTGTGGTCGCCGCGCTTGATGACGTTGGTCGAGACGACCATCAGGCCGTTCTTCTTCAGCAGCGGCCGCACGCCCGCGAGCACGTGCATGGGCGAGAACACGTGGTACAGCACGCCCGACAGGTTGATGAAGTCGAACCCGCCATAGGGCGCGAGCTTGGTGCTCAAGTCGTAGATCAGGCCAATCTGGTGGAAGTCGAACTGCACGCCATAGGCGGCCTTCAGCACGTCCATCTTCTTGGCGCAGTGTGGGATGGCATCGGTCGCCACCACACGGCTGGCGCCCTTGCGGGCCATCAACGCCGGGATCAGCCCCTCCATGCTGCCGATGTCCAGGCAGGCCATCCCCGCCAGGTCGCAGTTGCGCATCATCATGCGCGGCAGCATCGGCGTGCGGGGCGTGTCGGCGCCCTTGGTGACCACACCGGGGGCCAGCTCCACGCTGTAGTACCACCAGTCATTGATCACCGATGCAAGCTGTTCCTGGGAAATCATGGGGCCTCCGGGCGTCTCGGGTTTGTGGTTCGTCTTTTACCGCAGCGGCGTGGCCACGCCACGACCCATGCTCCAGATGAGCGCGACGATCTGCTGGGCGTCGAACATCGCGTTCACGTGGGCCACGCGCATGGAGTAGTAGTCGCCCTCGGCGGCCATCACATCGAACAGCGAACGACGCCCCAGCTGCTGCCACTGCTGCAGCGTGGAGGCGCGCACGCGGTCGCTGTTGCGCAGGATCTCGACGATGCGCCGGGCGCGGTCCAGCGTGGAGGTGCCCACCTCGTGCATTTCCAGCAGCCGGTATCGCTTGGCCTCGATCGCCTCGTCGCGCTGCAGCACGGTGGCGCGGTAGCGCTGCACCGCCGCACTCGCCTGCGCTTCGGCGCCGGGTTGCAGGAGCGGGATGGTGACGGTCACGCCGCCCTGGATGTCCGTGGCCTTGGCCATGCCGGCCTGACGAACCACGTTGCCGGTAAGCGCCACCGACGGCTTCTGGCCGGCGATGACCGACTCAGCCAGGCTGCGCTGCGACCGGGCCTGGGCTTCCGCCTGGGCCACGTCGGCGCCGAGCAGGATGTCGCTCTGCATCTGATCCAGGTCGGGCAACACCGACAGGGTCGGCGTCATGCCAATGCTCGGCGGCAGCGGCTCGCCGACCAGGCGCTTCATGCGTACCTCGGTTTGGCGCAGGGCCGACATGGTCTGCTCCAGCGACAGGTCGGCCTGCTGCAGGCTCTTCTGCGCCTGCACCAGCTCGCTGGCACGGCCGCGGTCGGCCTTGGTGATGATCTCCAGCGCCTCCACCAGGCACGACATCTTGCGCACGTACTGGCCATAGACCTGGGCCTGCAGCACATAGCGGCTGCGGTCCAGCGCCAGGGTGACGGTGTTCAGCGCCAGTTGCTCCTCGGCACTGCGCTGGCCCTGCACCGCCACCTCGGCGAGCTCCTTGCGCCATTCGGTCAGCTTGGTGATGCGCCCGGCGTCCCACACGGGCATGCTGGCACTGATGCCGCCGGTGTAGCGACCGCCGTTCTCGGCGCGCAGACTGCCCACCTCATCCCGCGCGCCCATGACGGACAGCGTCAGCACGGCCGATGGCAGACGCAGCGCCCGGGTCTCTTCGAGATCAGAGCGCGCAGCGTCAGCCAGCAGCCGCACGGCCCCCAGCGCCTTGCTGCGCTCCAGGGTCCGGTCGATCAACACTTGCAGCGAGGCCCGCGGATCGCCGCTGTCGGTCACGAGCTGGCTGGCGTCGCGGCCGTAGCGCGACAGCCCGGCGTCTTCCTCGTTGCACCGGCCCTGGCTGGCCACGGGCTCGGGCGCCGACGCTGCCACCGGCGGCTTGGCCGCGCGGGGCTGGGGCGTGCGCGTCTGCGCGAAGGCCAGGGGCCCGAACAGGGTCAGGCCACTCAGGCAGGTCAGGAGAAGGGGGCGGAGGACGTACAGCATGGCCCTCTCACTAGACCATCCGCCCTCCCCGGCCAAAGCACCGAAAAGAGGCGCCCCGGCAGCGCTTTACCGCTCGCGGAGCGCTTCCTGTGACTTCAGCATCGGGCGCAGCAGGTAGCTCAGCACGGAGCGCTCGCCGGTCTTGATCTCCACGACCGAGGTCATCCCGGGAATGACGGGCAGCGGCTCGCCCTTGTATTTGAGGTTGTTGCGCTCGGCGGTGACGATGACGCGGTAGTGACCTTCGCCGGTCTTGTCACCCTCCGTGACCGCATCGGGGCTGATGTAGGTGACCTTGCCCTCCAGGCCACCGAAGGTGTTGAAGTCATAGCCGGCCAGCTTGACCTCGGCTGTCTGGTTCAGGCGGATGAAACCGATGTCGCGCGGCTTGATGCGCGCCTCCACCAGCACCTTGGGGCCGATGGGGGAGATCTCCAGGATGGGCGTGCCGCTGCCGATGACGCCGCCGATGGTGCCGGCCTTCACGCTCTTGATGACGCCATGCACCGGCGACTTCAACACCGTTCGCGTGAGCGCGTCCTGGCGCACCACCATCTGCTCGTCGAGCTGGGCCATCTCGCTCTGTACGCGCACGAGTTCCTGGCTGGCTTCCTGGCGGTAGCGCGACAGGCGCTCGGCACGTTGCTGCTGGATCTCATTGACCTGGCGATTCAGCCGCATCACTTCCACATCGCTCATGAGCCCGCGACCGGCCATGTCCTGCGCGAGCTTGAGCTCCTTGGAGATCATGCCGATGCTGCGGTTGATGGACGACACCGCCTCCTCCAGCAGCCGCTTGCGCGCCTCGAAGGACTCGGCCTCGGCCTGCACATAGCGCGACTTGGGGTCAACATCCGTCGGCCACCGCACCGTGGCCCGGCCATTGGCCTCGGCATCCAACCGGGCGGCGGCGGCCTTGAGTGACAGCAGCCGCACCTGGCTTTCGGCCTGCTGCGCCTCCACACGGGTCGGGTCCAGCGTGGCGAGCTCCTGGCCGGCCTGCACCTCCTGGCCTTCGCGCACCTTGAGCTCGCGAAGGATGCCGGCGTCCAGGCTGGCAATCACCTGTTCGCGGCCGTCCGGCACGATGCGGCCATCGCTGCGGGTGATCTCGTCCACCTTGGCCAGGGCCGACCAGGTGATGGCGGCCGTCACCACGCCGCACAGCAGGTACAGCGCCCAGGTGGCCCGCGGCAGCGGTTCGTCAATGTGGGCTGCGTGGATGGCGCTGACGAAGGCGCCCTCCTCCTTGGTCAGCGATGACGTCATACGGAGGCGCTGCGCTGCACGGGCTGAGCCGAGGGATGCAGGTGGACGCCGCCCTCGGCGCCGCCGCCTGGCGCCGCCGGGCGCACGCCGGACAGCGCGGCCAGCACCTGATCACGCGGGCCGTCCATGACGATGCGGCCGCCGTCCACCACCACGATGCGCTGCACCAGCTCCAGCACGGCGGGGCGGTGCGTCACCACCACCAGCGTGGCGCTGCCGGCCGCGTCGCGCAGCTGGCGCAGGAAGGCCATCTCGCTCTGGGCGTCCATCGAGCTGGTGGGCTCGTCCATCAGCAGCACCTGCGGCTTGGTGACCAAGGCACGAGCCAGGGCCACGAGCTGGCGCTGGCCGCCCGAGAGCAGCTGGCCCATCTCGCCCACGGGCAGGTCCCAGCCCATCGGGTGGGCAGCGACCACCCGGTCCAGGCCGGTGAGCTTGGCCACTTCCACGAGGCGGCCGGCGTCCAGGTGGGCGCGGCCCATCAACACGTTGTCGCGCAGCGTGCCGAGGAACAGGCGCGGGTCCTGGCTGACGAAGCCCACCCGTGAGCGGTATTCCGCGGGGTCGATCTGGCGCAGGTCGATGCCATCGACCTCCACCATGCCCTCGGTCGGCTGGTACAGGCCACCGAGCAGGCGCAGGATGGTCGACTTGCCACTGCCAATGCGGCCCAGGATGGCGACACGTTCGCCCGCCTCCAGCCGCATGGTCACATTGCGCAGCACCTTGGGCGAGGCCGCATCGGCGGTGGACTGGCCATGCGACGTGGCCGCCGCCGGGTAGGCAAAGCCCACGTCGTGCAGGCCCACCTTGCCGGTCACGTTGGACAGCGGCACATAGTTGCGTGCACCGTCGCGCTCCACCGGCGCGTTCATCATCTGGTTGAGCGACAGCATCGCCGCTCGCGCGCCCTGGTAGCGCGTGGCCAGGCTCACCAGGCTGCCCAGCGGCGCGATGGCCCGGCTGGCGAACATCACCGAGCCGATCAGGGCGCCCGAGCTGATCACGCCGTCGTGGATCAGGTACACGCCCCACACCAACAGGATCAGGTTGACGGCCTGCTGCAGCGTGCTGGACAGGTTCATGCTCCAGCTCGACAGCGCGCGGGAGGTCAACGCGGTATCGGCCACGATGGCCGTGGTGGTTTCGTAGCGGCGCAGGAAGCGGCCTTCGGCGCCTGAGGTCTTCAGGTCTTCCAGCCCTTCGAGGGACTCCACCAGCGTGCCGTGCAGGTCGGCCGTCTGCTGCATGTTGGTGCTCATTGCCCGGCGCAGCGCGCCCTGCATCGCCCAGGACAGGCCGAGGATGATGGGCACCGCCAGCACCAGCACCCAGCCCAGCGGCCCGCCGATGATGAAGATCATCCCGATGAAGATGACCAGGAACGGCAAGTCCGACAGCGCGGACAGCGTGGCGCCGGTGAAGAACTCGCGCACCATCTCCACCTGGGCGAGATAGGCGGCATAGGCGCCTGCCGAGGCGGGCTTGTGCTCCATGCGAACGCCCAGGGTCTGGCGGTAGAGCTTGGCGCCGATGACCAGGTCGGCCTTGCGGCCAGCCAGGTCGATCAGGTGGGAGCGCAACTGCCGGGCGAACAGGTCGAACAGCATCGCCACGGCGGCACCGATGGCCAGGGTCCACAGCGTGACCATGGCCTGGTGCGGGATGACCTTGTCGTAGATCACCGAGGTCACCAGGCCCGACACCAGCATCAGCACGTTGGACAGCAGCGCCGCCAGCATGGACGCGCGGTAATACGGCGCGAAGCGCTTGAGCGTGCCCCACAGCCAGTGCGATGACAGGCCGCGATCGCCGAGTTTGAGCAGGGATTCCTGCGACCCGCCAGCCGCCGAAGTCTCCATCGGCGACACGGCCAGCAGGAAGCCGCTGTACTCCGGCTCCAGCTCCGCCGTCGTGGCCGGCACCGCGGCCGCCTCGGGCCCAGGAAAGACCACCTCGTACCGGCAGGCGCCGGGCGAGACGGTGGCCGGGTCGTCCAGGCGGCGCACCAGCACGCAGGCGTCGCCGCCATTGAGCAGCAGCACCGCGGGCAGCAGCAGGCCATTGATCTCGTCGATGCCCTTGCGCAGCAGGCCTGCGTTGTAGCCCGCCTCGCGCATCACGCGGATGGCGGAGTCAGGCGTCAGTGCGCCTTCGACGGGTGCACCGGCACGCAGCGAGGCCGCCGAACGCGGTTTGCCGTGATGGCTGGTCAGCCAGGACAGCGCCTGCAGCAGCGGGTCGCCCATGGGCTGGCTGCTGAGGTCGTCCAGCGGATCTGGCGGCGTCGGCGGCTCGCCGTTGGCGGCCAGGCGCAAGCCCACGGCCTGGGGTTGGCCGTCGAAGAAGGGATCGTGGGGGCGCTGGGGCATTTACGGTTTGGCGCGGGCGTCCAGCGCCAGTCGCTCGAACTCACGCTCTATATCGCGCACGATCGTCGGGATGTCAAACAGCGGCGAGCTCCGCCCGTGCTCGGCCAGGTAGCGCTTGTACGACGCCACACGCGCCGGCTGGTTGCCAATCTGCACCGCACGCTGCTCGTATTCGTCGATCGTGGTCGTGATCAGGTCTGGCAGGCCCACGGCGGTGAGCAGGCTACCCGCCATGCGCGAGATGTAGGTGCGGCCCGAACGGGTCAGGATGGGCGTGCCCATCCAGAGGCAGTCGCTGGCCGTCGTGCCGGCGTTGTAGGGGAAGGTGTCCAGGAACAGGTCGGCCAGCGTGAAGCGGGCCAGGTAGTCCGCCGGATGGGCGCGGCCGGCAAAGATGAGCCGCTCGGGCGCGATGCCCTCCTCCGCCGCGACGCGGGTCAGGTTGGCCTGCGCAAAGCGGTTGTCGGCCAGCAGCCAGAGCACGCCGCGCGGCACCTGGCGCAGCACGCGCATCCAGCAGCGCCACACCTGCTCGCTCATCTTGTGGTTGTTGTTGAACGCGCAGAAGACGAAGGCGTCCTCCGGCAGCCCAACCTCGGTGCGGGTCGGGGCCGGGTTGGCGAAGCGCTGGCGGTCGCTGACCTGGTAGCAGTTG
The DNA here is from genome assembly GCF_002205845.1 of Roseateles puraquae. GTDB lineage: Bacteria > Pseudomonadota > Gammaproteobacteria > Burkholderiales > Burkholderiaceae_C > Pelomonas > Pelomonas puraquae. The sequence continues at coordinate 464,788 of NZ_NISI01000001.1, forward strand.
GGCAGGTAGATCGGCTTTTCGGTGTAGTACGGCAACGACTCCGGCGGCATGACGAAGCGGTCCGCCAGGATCCAGTCCACGCCCGGGATGGCCGAGGTGGCCGGCAAGCCGAGATAGCCGACCTGCACCGGAGCGCCCCGGTGGGTCAGGATGCCGGCCCGGGCGCCACTGGTGAGCCCCTGCAGGTCGACCAGCACATCGATGCCCGCGTCGGCGATCGCCTCGGCCGCCTGCCGGTCGGTCAGGGCGTGCACCGGGTGGTAGTGGTCGATGGCGGCCTTGATGCGTGCCCGCAGCGGCGTGCCGTCGTCACGGCTCCAGCTGAAGGCGTGGATCTCGAACTTGCTGCGGTCATGCAGCTCATACAGCTCGGCGGTCAGCAACCCGACCGCATGCATGTGCAGGTCGCCCGACAGATAGCCGATGCGGATCTTGCCCTCGCGCTTGCGGCCCCGGTGCAGCGGCGGCGTGGTGACCTTGGGCAGCTTGTCATTGACGTAGCGCTGCGAGGTCAGCAGTTGCAGCACCGGGTCGTCGCTCTCGTCGAGCATGGCCAGCAGCGAGGTGCTCATCAGCAGGTGGTTGTGCGTCACCTCGCCGAAGGTGTCGTACACCGGCCAGGCGCATTGCTTCTGGCGGATGTGCACGTAATGCTGGGCCACGTCGGTCTGGCGCGGGTCCAGCATCAGGGAGCGGCGCATCAGCGCCTCGGACTCCTCATAGCGCTTGAGCTGCTCCAGCAGCCGCGCCGCGTTGTTGAAGGCATGCAGCCGCAGACTCAGTGGCTCGGCGCCCAGGCTCTCGGGGTTGTCGATCTCATAGACCGTGCGCCATTCGGCCAACGCCTCTTCCTCGCGACCGAGGTGCTCCAGCTGGTGGCCGAGATTGAGCCGGGCCTGCACGAAGCCCGGGGCCAGGGTCAGCGCCATGCGGTAGACCGACTCGGCCTCGGCATGGCGACGCAGTTCGCCCAGCACCGCGCCCCAGTTGAAGCAGGCCACGTGCTTCATCGGGTCGGGCGTGGCACCGACCCAGGTCTGGTAGAGCAGCGCGGCGGCGTCCAGCGCACCGGCGGCCTGCAGCCGGGACGCCGCCTCCATCACCTCCGGCAAGGGCCAATTGCCGGCACGGGCCAGGGCCAGCCACTGCTCGACCAAGGCAAGGCCTTGCGAGCCGGAGGGCTGGGCAGCGGGGGGCGTCGACATGTCCATGCGGCGGGATTGAGGGGCTTGATCGGTAGTTCAACCGATTTTCAAGCCCCCAGCCGGCCCGCGGGCGGGGGAATAGCCGCGCTTTTGAGGAGCATTTCCCGCCCCGGGCAGCGTCAGCCGGGCGCGCCGGCACCGCAGGACGCTGGCGTTCAGCCGCCCAGGTAGTCCGTCTTGCCCAGCGGCACGCCCGCGTGGCGCAGCAGCGCATAGGTCGTCGTGGCGTGGAAATAGAAGTTGGGCAGCGCGAAATGACGCAGGTAGGTCGATCCGTCGAACTTCAGCGGCTCACCGACCCGGCGCGGGATGGTGATCTCGCGCCCTTCGCTGCCATTGACCGCTGCGGCCGGCACCGACAGCACGTAGTCACGGGTCTTGCGGATGCGTTCGATGAGTTCGTCCAGCGTGGCCTCGTTGTCTTCGAACTTGGGCGGCTCCTGGCCAGACAGGCGCGCGATGCAGCCCTTGGCCGCGTCGCTCGCGATCTGGATCTGCTTGGTGAAGGGCAGCATGTCCGGGGCCAGGCGCAGCGTCAGGTAGACGTCGGTGGAGAACTTCTTGGCTTCGGCATGGGCCTTGGCGGCCTCCAGCCAGCTGAGCATGTTGCCCAGCATCTTGGCGAAGACGGGGGCGCTGGCGTCGTGCATGGAAATCGGGTTCATCGGGTCGGGCTCCATTGAGGGAAAACTATCGTAGCCAGCATGCCGGGACCCCGCATCCACCGAGGGCACAATGTCCCCAAACCTGCTGCCCCACGCACTCGCCGTTCGCTGCGCGGGCCCCCGCCATGAATGTGATCATCCTCGACGACTACCAGGATGCCGTGCGCAAGCTTCGCTGCGCGGCCAAGCTGGAGCCGCTGAACGCCAAGGTCTTCACCAACACCGTCAAGGGCATCGGCCAGCTGTCGGTCCGGCTGCGCGACGCCGAAGTGCTCGTACTCATCCGCGAACGCACCGCCTTCCCGCGGCAACTGCTTGAAAAACTCCCCAAACTCAAGCTCATCTCGCAGACCGGCCGGGTGGGCAGCCACATCGACGTCGACGCCTGCACGCGGCTGGGCATCGCGGTGGCCGAGGGCGTGGGCAACCCGGTGGCGCCGGCCGAGCTGACCTGGGCGCTGATCATGGCCTCGATGCGCCGCCTGCCCCAGTACATCGGCAACCTGAAGCACGGTGCCTGGCAGCAGGCCGGGCTCAAGGCCGCATCGATGCCGGCCAATTTTGGCGTCGGCATGGTGCTGCGCGGCAAGACGCTGGGCATCTGGGGTTACGGCAAGATCGGCCAGTTGGTGGCCGGCTACGGCCGGGCCTTCGGCATGCAGGTCATCGTCTGGGGCAGCGAAGCCTCTCGCCTGAGGGCCGAGGCCGACGGCTACCAGGCCGCGCCCAGCCGCGAGGCCTTCTTCGCCGGGGCCGACGTGCTGACCGTGCACCTGCGCCTGTGCGACGCCACCCGCGGCATCGTCACGCCGGATGACCTGGCCCAGATGAAGCCCACGGCGCTGTTCGTGAACACTTCCCGGGCCGAACTGCTCACCGAGGGCGCGCTGGTTTCGGCCCTGAACCGCGGTCGTCCCGGCATGGCCGCCATCGACGTGTTCGAGAGCGAGCCCATCCTGCAGGGCCACCCGCTGCTGCGACTGGAAAACGCCGTCTGCACGCCGCACATCGGTTATGTGGAGCAGGACAGCTACGAGCTTTACTTCGACGCTGCGTTCGACAACGTGCTGAACTTCATCCGCTCCGAGCCGACGAACATCGTCAATCCGGACGCCTTGAAGGTCATCCGCTGAAGGCGGCGCGCTTGAACCGCCCCACCTCCCTGCTGCAACTCTTCCTGGCCTTCACGCGCCTGGCCTTGCAAGGCTTTGGCGGCGTGCTGGCGGTGGCCCAGCGCGAACTCGTCGAGCGCCTGGGCTGGCTCACCAAGGAAGAGTTCGTCGAGACCCTCGCCATCGCCCAGGTGCTGCCCGGGCCGAATGTGGTCAACCTCTCCATGATGATCGGGGACCGTTTCTTCGGCCTGCGTGGCGCCGTGGTGGCCCTGGCGGGCATGCTGTCCGCGCCGGCCGTCATCGTGCTGGGGCTGGCGATGATCTATGGCCAGCTCGCCCAGCACCCGATGGCGGTGAACGCGCTGCGAGGCATGGGTGCGGTGTCGGCCGGCCTCATCCTGGCCACCGGCATCAAGCTGCTGCCCGCCCTCAAGACCAGCCCGCTGGGCCGGCCGCTGGCCCTCGGTCTGGCGGCCGCGGCCTTCGTGCTGATTGCCTTGCTGCGCTGGCCGCTCTTCCAGGTGCTGGCCCTGCTGGGCGGCACCGGCATGCTGGTGGCGTGGTGGAGGCTGCGTTGAACGTCGACCTCTTCAGCCTCTTCTTGCACTTCCTGACCCTGTCGCTGCTGTCCATCGGCGGCGCCATCACGACGGTGCCCGAGATGCACCGCTTCCTGGTGGATCGCACTGGCTCGCTGACCGACGAATCGTTCACCTCGTCCATCGCGCTGGCCCAGGCCGCGCCCGGCCCCAACATCCTGTTCGTGGCGGTACTCGGCTTCAACGTGGCGGGCCTGGCGGGTGCCGCAGCGGCCATGGCCGGCATCATGCTGCCCTCCAGCGTGCTGACGGTGGCGGCCACCCGCTGGGCCCGGGCGAATCGTGACCATCGCGCGGTGCGTGCCTTCTCCGCCGGCATGATGCCGCTGACCCTGGGCCTCATCGTCGCCACCGGCTGGCTGCTGGCCGCGCCCTTCCTGCGCGCCGAGGCGCACCGGTGGGGCGTGCTCGCGCTCATTGCCACCACGGTGGTGCTGACGCTGCGCACCCGGCTGGGCCTCGTGTGGATGGTGCTGGCTGGCGGCGTGGTGGGCGCACTCGGCCTGGTCTGACAGTCGACCAGCCGCTCAGCCGCTCAGCCGCTCAAGGCCGAAACGCCGCAGGCGGCCGCCCCAGCAGGCGCACAAACGCCCGCCGCATGCGCTCGGTGCTGCCGAAGCCGCAGTCCTGCGACACCCGCTGCACCGACCCCGCACCGCCCTCCAGCGCGGCCCGCGCTGCCTCCACCCGCAGCCGCTCCACCACCTGGGCGGGCGTGGCGCCGGTCTCGGCACGAAAGCAGCGCGCAAAGTGGCGGGGGCTCATGCAGGCGCGCTCGGCCAGGTCGTCCACGCGGTGCTCGGCGCGCAGGTCACGCCGCACCTCGTCCAGCAAGGCGCTGAAGCGGCCGTCCGGCCGCTGCAGCTCCAGCAGCGGCGAGAACTGCGACTGACCGCCCGGCCGGCGCCGCTCCACCACCAACTGCCGGGCCGCCTCACGGGCCACGTCTTCCCCGTGGTCATGCGCCACCAGGGCCAGGCACAGGTCGATGCCAGCCGTCATGCCGGCGCTCGTCCACAGTTCGGGCCAACCGCGCTCGCGCACCGCGGGTTCGCGCACATAGATGCGGTCAGGCTGCAATTGAACGGCCGGGAACTCGACCTCGAACTGCCGCCCTCGCGACCAATGGGTGGTCGCGCTGCGGTCATCGAGCAGGCCCGCGGCCGCGAGCACCAGGCTGCCGCTGCAGATGCTGGCGATACGCGCCCCTGAACGGGCCGCCCGTCGCAACCACCCCAGCAGGCGCTCGTCGCGGCAGGCCCCGTCCACGCCATCGCCACCGATCACCATGACCAGATCCAGCTCGCCCAGGCGCCGCGGCAGCGCCTGCACGGGCCAGTCCACACCGGCGGAACTGCGTGCGGCAGGCGGCGCACTGGCCACCAGCCGCCAGTCATAGCTGCCGGGGCGCTCCAGCCGCGCCACTTCGAACACGGCCATCGGGCCGGCCAGGTCCAGCTGCTGAAACCCGGGAAAGAGCACGAAGGCGATGCGGCAACTCATGCCGGCATCTTGGCAGAAAAGGTGGGAAGTGCGTCATGGCGGCCACGCGTGCGGCATCGCACACTGCCCGGCATCAACCCACGCACGCGGCAGGAGGCCGCTCCACATGCACATCGGCATCCTGGTGTTCGACGACATGGAACTGCTCGACATGGCCGGGCCTTACGAGGTCTTCACGACAGCGGCTCGGGTGCACGCCCGCGGCCAGGCAGCCGGCGCCAACCCGCTGTTCACCGTGACCACCATCGGCCGCAACCGCCGCCCCGTGCGCGCCCGGGCTGGCCTGCAGGTGCAGCCCGATGCGACCCTCAAGGAGCATCCGCCGCTGGACTGCGCCATCGTGCCCGGTGGCGTGGTGACCGCCGAGCTGCAGGACCGGCAAACGCTGGACTGGATCGGCCAGCAGCGGCGCTGCGCGCGCATCCTCGCCTCGGTCTGCACCGGCGCCCTGATGCTGGCCGAGGCCGGTGTGCTCGATGGCCTGGCCGCCACCACGCACTGGGAAGACCTGGACGAGCTGCGCCGCCTGCGCCCGGGGGTGCGGGTGCGCGAAGGCGTTCGATGGGTGGACGAAGGCGCGGTGGTGACCTCCGCCGGCATATCGGCCGGCATCGACATGTGCCTGCATCTCGTCGCACGGCTGCACACCCTCGAAATCGCCCGCGCCACCGCGCGGCAAATGGACTACGACTGGCAGGAGACCCCGTGAACGCGCTCGATCATCACCTCATCACCATCACCCAGCGCCCACCCACCGTCTTCGTCGAGGGCCACGGCGCCTGGCTGCAGGACGAATCGGGCAAGCGCCACCTCGACCTGGTGCAGGGCTGGGCGGTGAACTGCCTCGGCCACAGCCCGGCGGTCATCACCGAAGCACTGCTGGCGCAGTCACGGCGCCTGCTGAACCCCAGCCCGGCCTACTACAGCCGCCCGTTGCTGGCGCTTGCCGCGCGGCTGAGCGAGGTCAGCGGCTTTGATCGCGTCTTCCTGGCCAACTCCGGTGCCGAAGCCAACGAGGGGGCCGTGAAGCTGGCACGGCGTTGGGGCAGCCGTCATCGTGAGGGCGCGTTCGAGATCGTCGGATTCGAGCAGGGCTTCCACGGCCGCACGCTGGCCATGATGAGCGCCTCGGGCAAGCCGGGCTGGGGCGACATCTACGCGCCCATGCCCACGGGCTTCACCAAGGCGCGGCTCAACGACATCGGCTCGGTCGAGCGCGCGCTGTCGGCACAGACGGTGGCCGTCATGATCGAGTTCGTGCAAGGGGAGGCCGGCGTCGTCGTGGCCGACCCGGGATTCGTGCGCGAGCTGCGGGCGCTGACCGCCGAGCGCGGCGTGCTGCTCATGGCCGACGAGGTGCAGACCGGCGTGGGCCGCTGTGGGCCGGCCTTCGCCTTTGAGCATTACGGCGTCGAGCCCGATGTGATGACCCTGGCCAAGGGCCTGGGCGGTGGTGTGCCGCTGGCCGCCCTGCTGTGCCGCGAGCGCCTGAACTGCTTCGAGCCCGGCGACCAGGGCGGCACCTTCTGCGGCAACCCGCTGATGGCGGCCGTGGGCCTCGCCGTACTGGACACCGTCTGCCAACCGGCCTTCCTGGCTGGCGTGCACGCGCGGGCGGCCCAGCTCAGCGAAGGCCTCCAGGCCATCGTGCGTGAGCACGGCCTGGTCGGCGAACGCGGCCTGGGCCTGCTGCGCGCGTTGGAACTGCCCACGCCGGTCGCACCGGCCGTCGTCACCGCCGCCCAGGCGCTGGCGCCGGTGGGGCTGCTGCTGAATGCGCCCCGCCCTCACCTGCTCCGCTTCATGCCGGCGCTGAACATCAGCGCGGCCGAGGTGGATGAGGGGTTGGCGCTGCTGCGCCGCGCGTTGCGGGCAGCGGGGCTGTAGCCCTTTAGCCTTCCTTGGTGCCGAAGATCTTGTCGCCCGCGTCACCCAGGCCGGGAATGATGTAGCCCACGTCGTTGAGGTGGCTGTCGATGGCAGCCGTCCAGCAGCGAACGTCGGGGTGAGCGGCGTTCAGGGCTTTGACGCCCTCGGGGGCCGCCACCAGCACCAGGGCGCGGATGTCCTTGCAGCCGCGGGCCTTGAGCAGGTCGATGGTGGCGATCATGCTGCCGGCGGTGGCCAGCATGGGGTCGATGATGAGCGCCGTGCGGGCCTCGAGGTTGCCGACGAACTTGTCGAAGTAATTCACCGGCTTGAGGGTTTCGTGGTCGCGCGCGAGGCCCACCACCGACACCTTGGCGTTGGGCAGGATGTCCAGCACGCCGTCCAGCATGCCCAGGCCGGCACGCAGGATGGGCACCACGGTGACCTTGCGGCCCGCGATCTGGTCGACCTCGGCCGGGCCGCTCCAGCAGTTGATCGTCACCTTCTCAAGCGGGAAGTCCTCGGTCGCCTCGTAGGTCAGCAGCCGCGCCACCTCGCCCGTCAGCTCGCGGAACTTCTTGGTCGAGATGTCGGCCTCCCGCATCAGCCCGATCTTGTGCTTGACGAGAGGGTGTTTGACTTCGATGACGGCCATGGTGGGCTTCCCTTTTTCTACTGAGTAGTCGGAATTATCGACGGGCCGGCGCGGTGCGCTGGCGCAGCGCCTCGTACAGGCACACGCCCGAGGCGACGGACACGTTCAGGCTCTCCACCGCACCGGCCATCGGGATGCGCACGAGTTCGTCGCAGGTCTTGGCGGTCAGCTGGCGCATGCCCTCGCCTTCGGCGCCCAGCACGAAGGCGATGGGTCGATTGAAATCGAGGTCGTAGATGGATCGCTCGGCCTGGTCGGACGTGCCGACCACCCAGATGTCGCGCTCCTTCAACTCATTGAGCGTGCGCGCCAGGTTGGTGACCATCAGGTAGGGCACGGTCTCGGCGGCGCCGCTGGCGACCTTGGCCACGGTGGCATTCAGGCCGACTGCGCGGTCCTTGGGCGCGACCACCGCGTGCGCACCGGCCCCATCGGCCACGCGCAGGCAGGCGCCCAGGTTGTGCGGGTCGGTCACACCGTCCAGCACCAGCACCAGGGGCGGGCCCTGCACGGCGTCAAGCACGTCGTCCAGCGAATGCGGCTGCGCCAGGGCTGACACCCGGGCCACCACGCCCTGGTGGCGCGGGCTGCCGGCGAGCTGGGTCAGCCGCTCGTCGCTGCTCTCCACCAGCTTGGCCCCGGCCTCCTTGGCGCGCTCAATGAAGGCGCGCATGCGCTGGTCACGCCGGGCGGGGTCGAAATGCACTTCGGCCACCGAGCCGGGGTGGGTCTTGAGGCGGACGGTGACGGCGTGAAAGCCAAACAGGACGGACTTGGAAGAGCTCATGCCCCCATTGTCGGCTCAGCGGCCGGCCTGGCGGCGCGCGGCCTCCATGATGTTCACGAAGCTGTCGGTCCAGAAGCGGTCCTTGTGGCGGGCCAGGTGGTCCAGCAACTGGTCGTGCGCCTCGCGGGTGACGCTCAGGTGTTCGGCACCCACCCCATGGAAAAGCAGCGACACCAGGGCGCCCTGGGCCGCGGCCTGCTCCACCAGCGCGATGAGCTGCTCGCCGCTCATGCCCTCAACGAAGTAGACCGGCATGGCGTAAGGCTTCAGCTGGGCCGTGTCGCTCACCAGGCCGGGGCCTGCGGCGCGGTAGGCCACGAAATGCGGCTGCAGCGCGGTGACGAAATCCTGCCCGCCGGCGGTGAGGTCAAGACAGGGTGGCGTGAAGGTGCGACGGGTGCGCCCGTCCAGCGACTGCAGCCAGGTGTTGGCCGCCACGACGTGCTCCTGCACCTCGGCGGGCGTCTGCCGGTCGAGGTCGCGGTGCGGCAGCACCCAGTCGCGCCCCGGGCCGCGCGCGGAGCAACCGTGGAAGAGGCTGTGGTTGCCCAGTTCGTGGCCGGCAGCGGCAGCCGCCTTCCACTCGTGCTGGCGGCTCGGCAGCGTCGGACTGTTGATCGGCACATAGAAGCTCGCCCGCAGGCCACGCGCGTTGAGCGCTGGCACCACATGGTCGAGTTGGCTGGCCAGCCCATCGTCATAGCCCAGGCTGACGGCGGCGCGCGCGCCCTGGGGCCAGGCGAATGGCGCCGCCGCAGCGGCGCTGGCGAACAGCAGGCCGACCACGGCCGTCAGGAGCTTGTGCATCACGCGCCTTTCAGGAGTTGCACCGCCAGCAGGCCGCCAATCAGCACCGGCTGGTGGAGCATGTAGAAGCTGAGCGACCAGCGGCCCAGCACCACCAGCGGGCGGGGCGCCCCACCGGCCCAGCGCTGCGGCCATGCCCGGGTCACCACGAAACCCAGCAGCATCACGCCCAGCCACGGCAGCACGGGCACGTAGTCTTCCGTGATGGGCTTGTGGGTGACCAGGCCCAGCCAGTTGGTCCAGCGGGTGTCGAACAGGGGGCTCTGCACCAGACGCGGAGCCGCCAGCGCCAGCGCCGCCAGCGCCAGCAGCACCGCGGCTGGCCAGCGCGCGAGCCCCAGCCGCAGCAACAACAACATCACCGCGATGCCGTGCAGCACGCCAAAGCTGATCCAGCTCTGGGGGAACATGAACCACGACCCGAGCGACACCAGCACGGCACAGCCCGCCACCTGTGCCCAGCGCCGCCAGAAGCGCCGTGCGCTTTGCCCTGCCAGCACCGCGAAGGCCTGGCCGCCCCCGGCGCAGAACAGGAAGAGGCTGACGATGCAGGTGCGCTGCCACGTCCAGACCGGGTCGCGATAGAAGTCCTGGTGGATCCAGCCGAAGTGGTTGAGGTCAAAGCTGAAGTGAAAGATCGCCATCCAGACGATGGCCAGCCCCCGCAGGGCATCGAGGCGATCCAGACGTTCGGCAGAGACAGGCGGCACGGGTTTCAACGGTGGAGAGGAGGCCCGCATTCTGGCCGCTGAGCGGCCATCGCAGCGGCTGGCCCCGGCGCGACGGTTGAAGCTGCGGCAGCCGGCTCAAAATGCCGGGCGTCGTAACCCTTGATGCCAGCCATGGCCCTTGCACAGCCCCGCTTCGCCGCCGCCGCCCTGCTGGTGGCCTTCCTGCCGCCCCTGGCGCCGCCCGCGCCGGCCAAGACACCCGCCCAGCCTCGGGCGGTGAGCGCCCGCGGCGCGCTGGATGCCGAGGAGAACAACAACATCAGCGTGTTCAAGCGGGTGTCACCGTCGGTCGTGCACATCACGACCCTGGCGGTGCAGCGCGACTTTTTCTCGCTGCGCACCAGCGAACAGCCCAGCGGCACCGGCACCGGCTTCGTCTGGGACGACAGCGGCCACATCGTCACCAATTTCCACGTCATCCAGGGCGGCGACCGCGCCACCGTGACGCTGAACGACCAGAGCAGCTACCCGGCTCGCCTGGTGGGCGCCTTTCCGGACCGCGACATCGCCGTGCTGCGCATCGAGGCACCGCGCGACAAGCTGCCGGCCATCGCGGTGGGCAGCAGCCGTGACCTGCAGGTCGGCCAGAAGGTCTACGCCATCGGCAACCCCTTCGGACTGGACCAGACGCTCACCACCGGCATCGTCTCGGCGCTCAACCGGGAGATTGAGTCCGTCACCCGACGCACGATCAAGGGCGCCATCCAGACGGATGCGGCCATCAACCCGGGCAACTCCGGCGGGCCGCTGCTGGATTCGGCCGGCCGGCTCATCGGCGTGAACACCGCCATCTACAGCCCGAGTGGCGCCAGTGCCGGCATCGGCTTTGCGATCCCCGTGGACGAGGTCAACCGCATCGTGCCGCGGCTGATCCGCGATGGCCGCTTCATCCGCCCGGCGCTGGGCGTGACCGCCGGCCCTGACAACATCGCCAAGGCCCTGGGGGCGCCCAAAGGCGTGTTGCTGGTGAACGTCGCCAGCGGCAGCCCGGCGGCGGCGGCCGGGCTGCAGCCTTTCGGGCGGGACCGCAACGGGCGCATCGTGCAGGGTGACGTGATCACCGCCGTCGACGGCCAGGCGGTGGCCGACCTCGACGACATGCTCTCGGTGCTTGAAACCCGTCAGATCGGCGAGAAGGTCACGCTCACCGTCTGGCGTGCGGGCCAGACGCGCAAGGTGGCGGCGACACTGGGCAGCTCGGACTGATCGGAACCAAGCCTGCCCACGCCCACATGAACCCGGAGCTGCTGAAACGCTGGGAAAGCCTCACCAGCGCTGCCGCTGGCGATGCCCGCGCAGCGGCCCGGTGGGGCAAGCTGCGCCGGATGCTGGGCGTGGCCAGCGCGTCGCTGCTGTTCGCCTTCGTGGCGCTGACCCTCGTCAACGCGGCGGCTGGCCTGACGGTGGCCCTGCTGGTGCTCGGTGTCGCCACGGGCGTCGCGACCGCGTGGGCCTATCGCGAGGTCCATGCCGTGAGCCGGCTGGCCGACGCGCGCCAGCAGGAGATGCAGGCCATCATCGAGGCGGTCGAGCAGCATGAGAAAACCCCGCGCACCCCACTGGCCATCGGCTTTGCCAACCTGTGCGGCCCGGAGATGGATGACCTCGTCCGGCAGGACGCTGAACGACTCGGCCCCCTCTTCATGCGTGCCCGCGTGCCGGCGCACCGCCAGATCCCGAGCGCCGAGGTGCTGTTCGTCTATGCCCACCTGAACGAGGACGGCACGCTGCAAGGCCCGAAGGCGGTCGGCGTGCGGCAGATCGTGCAGACGACGCATGCCGCCATCGTGGTGGTGGCCAGCCCGAACTCACCCCAGAGCATTCGCAACGCCGTCGGCCTGCGCGGCCCACGCTCGGCCAACCTCGTGTTCACGATCGACCGTCGAGGCGACAGCTTCGGGCGCTTCTTCCGCAGTCTCTTCGAGAAGATGCAGGCCGGCGACGACATGCTGGGCGCCTGGGCGACCCTCGCACCCCAGCAGCCCGGCGGCGGTGGCAGCGATGCGCCGGCCACGATCCTGGCGGCTGAAGGTGGGAAGATCGCGTTCCCGCGCGATTGAGCCCTCGGCCGACGCGCTGCCCGCACGCCGGGCCCTCCTCTCCCCTGCAACTCTGAAGACTGGATCGAGCCCATGGGCGCGCAATGGAAAGCCAAGCACAAGGACATCGCGGCCAATGCCAAGGGCAAGCTGTTCGGCAAGCTGGCCAAGGACATCATGATCGCGGCGCGCAACGGCGCCGACCCCAAGGACAACGCCAAGCTGCGCATGGCCGTCGAGGCGGCGCGCAAGGTCTCCATGCCCAAGGACACGCTGGACCGCGCCATCAAGAAGGGCGCCGGCCTGACCGGTGAGACCGTGCACTTCGAGCAGGTCATCTACGAAGGCTTTGCGCCGCACCGCGTGCCCGTCATGGTGGAGGTGCTGACCGACAACACCAACCGCGCGGCGTCCGACATGCGCGTGCTGTTCCGCAAGGGCCAGCAAGGCACGCCGGGCTCGGTGAGCTGGGACTTCGACCACCTCGGCCTGATCGAGGCCGAGCCGGCCGCCCCCGGCGCCGATGCCGACATGGCCGCCATCGAAGCCGGCGCGCAAGACCTGGTGCCGGCTGACGAAGACGGCATCACGCTGTTCCTGACCGACCCTGCCGATCTGGACCTCGTCAGCCGGGCGCTGCCGGCCCAGGGCTTCACGGTGCTGAGCGCCAAGCTCGGCTACCGCCCCAAGAACCCGGTCGACCCGGCCAGCCTCACCGCGGAGCAGCTGGAAGAGGTGGAGAGCTTTCTTGCCGCGATGGACGACAACGACGACGTCCAGCACGTCTACGCCGGCTTGGGCGGTTGATCAGCCGCCGGTGCCGCACTGTTCGAGCAGCCACCGCTCGAACGCCTTGACGGCCGGACGTGCGCGCGCAGCCGGGTCGATGATGAGCCGGTAGACCCGCGCCGAGGCGATGCCGGCGTCGAACGGCGTCACGAGTTGCCCGCTGGCCAGCAGGGCATCCACCAGCGGCCGGCGCCCCAGGGCCACGCCCTGCCCTGCCACGGCAGCGGCAATGGCCTCCGCATAGCTTGAGAAGCTCAGCCGCGCGACCGGCCGCAAGTCCGCCAGGCCCCAGGCATTGAGCCACGGCTCCCACTCGGCTGGCATGCCAGGGCTGTCGCCGTCCATCGCCAGGTGCAGCAAGGTGTGACGCGCCAGGTCGGCCGGTTCGCGCAGCGGCAGGCCCAACTCGCTCACCAGGCGCGGGCTGCACACCGGCAGCATGGCTTCGGCAAACAGCGGCTGCCCCTGACCGCTGCCCACCGGGCTGTAGCGGATGGCCAGGTCAAAACCTTCGCTGGCCAGGTTGCGGTTGCCCAGGCCCGCATCCAGCCGCACGTCCACGCCCGGATGGGCACGGGTGAAGGCGGTAAGCCGGGGAATCAGCCACAGCGACGCGAAGCCCGGCGTGGTCGTCAGGGCCAGCACCTGGCGTTGATGAGGCTCGCGCACCGTCCGCACCGCCACCCTCAGCGTGTTCAGGGCAGCAGCACAGGCGGCATGCAGGCGCTGGCCGTCCTCGGTCAGCACCAGGGCCCGGTGCCGGCGCTCGAACAGCGGCACGCCGAGGGCCTCTTCCAGCGCACGGATCTGCCGGCTGATGGCCGACTGCGTCACGAAGCGCTCCTGCGCCGCCTGGGTGAAGCTCAAGTGCCGGGCAGCAGCCTCGAACGCTGCCAGCAGCGGCAGGGGCGGCAGATGGTCAAGCGGCTTGTCTTGCATGAGCTGGAGGAATGCAAAGCCTTCCAAACCATCGTTTGTCGGCTGTGAGAAGAGTCGCCACTATCCGCGCCAGATCACGACCTTGCAAGCATGACTTCCATGCATGCGTCAGGTCCACACCGCAACGCCCAGGAGGCTGCCATGCTGATCGACGTCGCCCACACCCGCCTGCTGCTGCAACGCGGCCAGACCTCTCGCCTGCCCCAGGCCGGCGCCATCCAGCTCTGCAGCGCAGCCGGCACGGTGTGGATCACGCTGGACCACGATCTGCGCGACATCGTGCTTGAACCCGGCCAGTGCTTCGCCACACCGGGTGACCGGGGCGTGACGATCAGCGCCCTCAGCGGGCCGGCGGTGCTGGACTTGCGTCCGTCGCGGGGCCGGGCATGAGGGCGACCCTGTCGAGGCCCGGCGCCTCGCCGCTGACGCCGGTCTGGCCTGACGCGCGCGGCACCCGGCTGCGGCTGCTCGCACCGGAGGACGTCGAAGCGGAGCGGCGCTTCTTCAACGACTTGTCCCTGAACTCGCGCCACCAGCGCTTTCATGTCGGCCTGCGGGAGCTGAGCCCAGCCCTGCTCACGCTGCTGACCGAGGTGGACCAACAACGACATCGCGCGTGGATCGTCGAACAGCTGGGCGCGCCCACGCCCACCTTCATCGCAGATGCCCGTTTTGTGTCGGACGCCGCCGAGCCGGGCCGGGCGGAGTTTGCGCTGGCGGTGGCCGACGCCTGGCAGGGCCGCGGCCTGGGCCGCCGGCTGCTGGCCCACCTGCAGGCGGATGCCCGCGCGCAGGGCGTGCACACCCTCTTCGGCGAGGTGCTGGCCGAGAACCGACGCATGCTCGCCCTGATGCGTGACGCGGGCATGCGCCTGCAACCGCATCCGGCCGACGGGTGGTTGATCCGCGGCATCTGGACGGCGCCAGATTAACTCCATCATTCAAGACATGAAATCAGAATACTTCCACTCAACTCTTTGACATATATAGAGTTTTTGCACAAAAATTCAGGTCTAAATTCAGGACAAGCCCTCCTGCCACATGACCGCCGACCTGCCCTCACTCCAACGCCTGCTGCGCCTGCGCGGTCCGCTGGGCCTGGTCGAGATTGCCGCCACCTTGGGCTGCTCAACCAAGACCGTGCAACGGCTGGTGGTAGCCGCCGCCGATGCGGTGGTGGCGGCCGGGCAGACGCGCCGCCGGCGCATCGCCTGGCGCAGGGACTACCGCGGCCAGGTGCAGACCGTGCCCGTCTACCGCATCGACAGCGAGGGCCGGGCCCAGACGGTCGGCCTGCTCAGGCCCACGGCCCCGGGCGGGTGCCACGTCGAGGTCACGTCACCCGCCTGGCCCACGCCGGCCGAGAGCCGCGATGGCTGGTACGACGGTCTGCCCTACCCGCTGGCTGACTTGCGTCCCCAAGGCTTCCTCGGGCGCGCCTGGGCACGGCAGTACGGTCCGGCACTGGCCTTGCCAACGGACCCACGACAGTGGGACGACGACGCGCTGCTGCTGAGCCTGACCCACCTCGGCCACGACCTGCCCGGCCACCTGCTCCTGGGCGACGCGGCCCTGCGCCACCATCTCGACACCCTTGTGCAGCCCGAGGCGCCGCTGCCAGCGCAGGATCTGGCCCGCCGCTATGCCGAGATGGCTGACCGGGCCATGGCCGGCGCCCTGCCCGGTTCGTCGGCCGGCGGCGAGTTCCCGAAGTTCACGGTCGCCCGCGAACACCCCGGCGCGGCCACGCCACATTGCGTGGTGAAGTTCAGCGGCGCCGATGACTCGGCCACGGTGCAGCGCTGGCGTGACCTGCTGGTGTGCGAGCACCTGGCGGCCCAAGCCCTGGGTCAGGACGCCGCCCGCACCCGGCTGCTGGCGCACGACAACCGGCACTTCCTGGAGAGCGAGCGCTTCGACCGCATCGGCCTGCACGGGCGATGCGGCGTGGTCAGCCTGGAGAGCGCCAATGCCGGACTCATCGGCGCTGCCAGCGACGACTGGACCACCGTCGCCCAGGCCCTCGCTCGCCAAGGCCTGCTGAGCCCCGCTGACGCCGAGGCTGTGGCGCAGCGGCAGCTGTTTGGCCAGCTGATCGGCAACACCGACATGCACGGCGGCAACCTCGGCTTCTTCTGCGATGCCGATGGCCTACGGCTGGCCCCCAGCTACGACCAATTGCCGATGCGGTACGCCCCACTCGCGGGCGGCGAAGTGCTGTCGCCACCGCTCACGCCCAGCCTGCCCCTGCCAGCCGAGCGCGAGCGCTGGGCCCAGGTGGCGCCCCGCGCGCTGGCCTTCTGGCAGGCGGCGTCAGCAGACGAGCGCATCAGCCCCGCCTTCCGCGAGTTGTGCAGCGCCAACGCCGCCACGCTTCGGCAGGTGATGAGCCTCGCATGAGGCGCACTGCCCGATGGCTGCTGGCGCTGCTCGTCGTCAGCCTCGCACTCACGGTGGCGGCCTCGCTCATCGTCGGTGAATGGCTGACCCGCCCCGTTCGAAGCGTCATCGGGCCGCTGCCAGCGGGGCTGCTGGCCGAGGAGGTTCACCTGCCGGTCACACCCGGACAAGCCATCGCCGGCTGGTTCCTGCCGGGCCGACCTGGCGAGGGCGCCGTGCTGCTGCTGCATGGTGTGCGCGGCAACCGGCTGCAGATGCTCGCCCGCGCGCGCTGGCTGCAACAAGAAGGCATTGCCAGCTTGCTGGTGGACCTGCCCGCCCATGGCGAGAGCGACGGTAAGCGCATCGGATTCGGTCGCCTCGAAGCACCGGCTGTCGACGCAGCCCTGGCCTGGTTGCGCATCCGCTGCCCCGGCGAGCGCATTGGCGGCCTGGGGGTGTCGCTGGGGGGCGCGTCGTTGCTGTTCGCCGCGCGGCAGCCTGAGCTGGATGCCCTGGTGATCGAGTCGGTCTACCCGAGCTTCGACGATGCCGTGCGCAACCGGCTGGCCATGCGCCTGGGGATGCCTGCAGCTAGCGCCCTCACGCCGATGATGCTGGCCCAGGTGCCCTGGCGGCTGGGTTTCGGTGCCGACCAGCTGCGTCCGCTGGATGCCATCCGCGCCGTGCGCGCACCGCTGTTCGTGGCCGCGGGCGCTGAAGATCGCCATACGCCATGGCGCGAGACCGAAGCCCTCTTCGCTGGGGCGGCCGGCCCCAAAACCTTGATGCCGGTTGCAGGTGCCGCCCACGTCGACCTGCACGCCTTCGACGCCCCGGCCTACGAAGCCCGCCTGGGGCCCTGGTTGCATCAGGCGTTGAGGCGCAGCAGCGGGCCCTGAAAGACCGCGCCCTACTTCAGCCGGATGGCCACCAGCCGGCCATCGCTTTCGCGGGCACCCGTGGCAATGTAGAGCGTACGCCCGGCGGATATCGCCAGCATGCCGGGCGCCGGGTAGGTCCACACGGCCTGGCGGGTCTTCAGGTCCAGCGCATACACATTCCGGTCGGTACTGACGAACAGATGTGTCTTGGTGAGCACCAGATTGCGATGGAACTCACTGTCAGTGCCAGCTGGCGGCGACCAAGACCACGCGACCTGACCCGTGGATTCATCGATGGCGTCGAGGGCCGCGGGGTTGTTGCGCGCTGCATAGACAAAGCCGGCGCCGACAGCCGGCGCGGTCAAGTAGGCACTGGCCGTCGACCATTCGTACTTGGCCGCGCTGATCGAGAAGCTGGACAGCTTGCGCTGCTCGTACTGCTCCGTGTTGCTGCTCGCGCGTCCACTGAAGGCGCCACCCGCGAAAGCGATGACATTGCCACGGCTGCCCAAAACGGGGGCACCGTGGTAGCTGTAACCGGACTGCCCGCCGAAAGGATCAGCGATGCGCGCCTTCTCGGCGCCCGTGACCTTGTCAAACACAAAGAGGCTCGCGCCGTTGTGGTGATAGACCGCCTGGTCATCCACGGCCGGCGTGAACATGTCCCACACACCGTTGGGCATGGCCGACCACCTGAGGGCACCGTCGCCGCTGGCATAGGCTTTGATCTGGCCGCCGTAGTAGCCACTGCCCTGGTAGACGGCATCTCCCATGACTGTCGGGGCCAGGAAGTGAGGCCATTGGCCTTCGAACGGTGACTTGAACTGGAACACGCCCGTCTCAAGATCAAACGCCCACAGGTAGGTCGCCTCATGACCGGTGACGGCGGCGTAGACCTTGGTGTCGCCCACAGCAGGCGGATTGAACGCCGGCACATTGCCCATGCTCTGCTGCCAAACGACGCTGCCATTGGCCTCGCTCAGCGCGTACAGGCGCGCCTCGCCGAAATACACATCGGTCGTGACAAGCACCTTGCCCGCCTTGGTGACCACCGGATTGATGCCGCCAATGGGCTCGCTGCCCACCGGGCGCCGCCACTCCCAAGCCTTGGAGAACTTGGCCGGATCAAGCCGAATGGCCACTTCGCCGCTGTGGCGGGCATTGGCCTGGTGGGTGGCCCAGTCAGGCACTGCGGCCACGTTCAGCTCATAGGCGACAGACGCGGGCGCGCTGCTGAACGGCTGGGCACAGGCTGCATCCCTGCAGGCGCGCAGCTCCAGTGTGCCGGCGCGCTTGCCGGGCTCCAATGTGGCCAGCGTGGCGATGTCCAGTGCGATGCGGTTGTCAGGGCTTGCCGCCTGCACTGCCGGCAGGCTGAAGCTGGCGCTGGCATCGCGCAACTGCAGGTACACCGGGCCGGTGCCTGCAAACGTCCATTGCCCTTCGAGCTTCAAGCCCAGCACATCGCCGGCTGCCAGGTCCTGCTTGATAGCCGCGGTGCTCAAGGTCACCTGCGCCATCGGCTCCGGTGCGGGGCTGGCACCGCCGCCACCGCCACAACCCATCAAACCTGCCGCTAACGCGCAGGCAACCATCCACCGCATGGTCTGCATGACCTCACTCCCTGATTCAAGATTGATGTTGTCGTCGCACACAGCGCCCGAGAGGCGCCGCGCACTGTAGGCCAGATGCAAACGCCCAGCCTGATGGGACTGTACGTGAGGCCGCACCGGGTCTGTTGCCCTCCCCAAGACAAGGCCGGGCAGCCCTTGGCAAGATGCCACCATGTCGACCCTGCCCCCGCTCTCCATCCTCGATCTCGCGCCCGTCGTTGACGGCGACACCACCCGCCAGGCCCTGCTGAACAGCATCGACCTCGCCCGGCTGGCCGACCGGCTGCGCTACCGGCGCTACTGGGTGGCCGAGCACCACAACATGGAAGGCGTGGCCAGTTCCGCCACGGCGGTGCTGCTGGGTCAGCTGGCGGCAGCCACCTCACGCATCCGCGTCGGGGCGGGCGGCATCATGCTGCCCAACCATGCGCCGCTGACCATTGCCGAGCAGTTCGGCACGCTGGCTGAACTCTTCCCCGGCCGTATCGACCTGGGCCTGGGCCGGGCGCCCGGCACCGACCGCCCCACGATGCGGGCGCTGCGGCGCAGCCTGGAGAGCTCAGGTGAAGATGCTTTCCCGAATGACGTGCTGGAGTTGCAGGCCTACCTCGCCGCCCCGCGCGACGATGCCCCCGTGCGCGCCGTGCCGGGCCAGGGCACCGAGGTGCCGCTCTGGCTGCTCGGCTCCAGCCTGTATGGCGCGCAGCTCGCGGCCTATCTCGGCCTGCCGTTCGCGTTTGCCTCGCACTTCGCGCCCGAGATGCTGATGCAGGCGCTCGAGATCTACCGCAGCAACTACCGCCCGAGCCCCCGCCACCCCAAGCCGCATGCGGCTGTCGGCCTGAACGTCATCGTGGCGCCGACAGACGAGGAGGCGCGCCGGCTGTTCACGTCCGCCCAGCAGCGCTTTCTCGGCATGGTGCGCGGCCGGCGCGGCAAGCTGCCGCGGCCGGTCGAGAGCATGGATGCGCTGTGGACGCCGTCGGAGCAGATGCAGGTCGAGCGCATGCTGAGCGAATCGGTGGTGGGCTCGCCCGTCACCGTGCGCGCCGGGCTGCGCGCCACCGCCGAACGCACCGGGGCCGATGAGTTCATCGTGGCCTGCGCCGTGCACGACCACGCACTGCGCCGACGCAGCTACGAGCTGCTGGACGAACTCGCCGCTTGAGGATCAAAGCAGCAGGAAGGCGGCTGCCGCCACCGCCGTGGGCAGCAGTGCGCCCAGCAGCAGCGAGCCCGCGCCCACCGATTCATCCGCGAAGCCGCGCTTGAGCAAGGCCAGGCCTGCGGGGTTGGGTGCGTTCGCAATCACCGTCAGGCCGCCACCCGCCACCGCGCCGGCCACCAGCATGTACTGGGCCGAAGCGGAGATGCCTTCGATCTGCGAGCCCAGGTAGGTCAGCGCCGCGTTGTCGGTCACCGCCGTCAGGCCCAGGGCGCCGAAGAACAGCGCCAGCGGCTCCAGCCCCGACACCAGCGGCTGCAGCCACCAGCGCTGCAGCCCGCCCAACACCACCAGGCCCGCGAGGAAGAAGGCCACCAACAACGCCTCCTTCAGCAGCAGCGGCGACTGATGCCGCTCGTAGGCCTGGGCGAAGCCGAGAAACAACAGGAACAAGCCCAAGAAAGCCACCGGGTGGTGGGCCAGCATCACGACGCCGGCGAGCAAAGCCAGGTGAACAAGGATGACGCCCACGGGCACGGGCGGCGGCGCTTGGGTGTCGGTGGCGAGGGGCGCGGCAGCCAGGTGCCGGCGCAGCACGAAGGCTGCCAGCGTGGCGTTCAGGACCACAGCGGCCGCGGCCTTCCAGCCAAAGGTCGCCAGCATGTGGGCACTGTCCCAGCCCCAGGTGCCGGCGACCATCAGCACCGGCGGCGCCGCGTAGGAGGTCAGCGTGCCACCAATGGAGACGTTGACGAACAGCACGCCCAGCGCAAAGTACTTCGGCGTCTCCGGCAGGGCCTGGCGGAACACCACGGGCGCCAGCATCAAGGCTGCGATGGTCATGGCGGCCGGCTCGGTCACCAGCGAGCCCATCAGGGGCACCACGGCCAGGCCGAGCCAGGCGGTGGCCAGGGCGGCAGGCATGGGCATCAGCTTGACGCACAGGTCAATGACCCCGCGCACGGCCTGCAGCACCGGGCGCGAGCCCGCGATGACCATCACGACGAAGACGAACAGTGGCTCGGTGTAGTTGCGGGTCTCGGCGTAGGCCAGGGCCTCGGCGCCGCCCGACATGAAGGCCATCGTGAAGACAAGGATGATGGCCCAGAAGCCGAACACCACCTCGACCTCGCCGAGCAGGTGCAACAGGCCCGCGTGCTGCGGCACGCGATGCGCCAGCCGCTCGAAGAGCTTGGCCGAGAAGGTGTGGAGGACCGCCGCCGCAAAGAGGCCGGCCGCAAGCAGTTCAACAGCAGTGGGATGCATGAAATGTCCAGCAAGGAACCCGCGAGGCGGCCCGACCTTCGCGCAATGCCTGCCACCCCTGCCGGGCGGCACCCGGCGCGCAGTGTAGCGAGGCCGGGCGCCCTGCCCCGCAAGCCGGTCTACTTGATGCGCTGCTTCTCGAGCTTGCGTGCGAGCGTGCGCCGGTGCATGCCCAGCCGACGTGCGGTCTCGCTGATGTTGAAGCCCGTCTCCGCCAGCACCTCGTGGATGCGCTCCCACTCCAGTGTCTTGATGGACGCTGTCTGGCGCTCGGTGACCTCGACCTCGGCATCACCCTGCCGGCGCGCGAAAGCGGCCTCGATGTCGTCGGTATTGGCCGGCTTGGCGAGGTAGTGGCAGGCGCCGAGCTTGATGGCCTCCACCGCGGTCGCGATGCTGGCATAGCCCGTCAGCACGACGATGAGGACCTCCGGGTCCCAGGCATGCAGGGCCTGCACGCAGGCCAGGCCCGAGGCGCCGCCGGCGAGCTTGAGGTCCACCACGGCATGACCGAGTTCCTCGTCCTCGGGCAGGCCATCGAGCAGGGCCTTCATGTCGTCCAGCCCCGTGGCTCGCATGACGCGCCAGCCCCGGCGCTCGAAGGAGCGGCTCAAGGTGCGGGCAAAGCTGTCGTCGTCCTCGACGATCAGCAGGAAACGGTCAACGTCAGCGGTGTTGGGCATCTGGGCGGGATTGTCGCGGCAGCAGCGATGCCAGCGGCAGCGTCAGGGCCACTGCTGCCCCGCCGTCGGCCCGGTTGGCTGCCTGCAGCCGGCCGCCCAGCGTGCGGGCCACGTTGACGCTCAGGAAGAGGCCCATGCCACGCCCCGGCTGGCCCTTGCTGCTCTGGTAGGGCTCGCCGAAGTGGGCCAGCATCTCGTCGCTGAAACCGGGGCCGCGGTCGAGCACGGCCAGTTCCAGCGTGTCTTCATCCGGGCATTGGGCCTGCAGCACCAGCGGCAGCCCCGGCGCGGCTTCGGCGGCGTTGTCCAGCAGGTTGCCGATGACCTGCTGCAGCGCGGTGTCGGAAATGATCTCCAGGGCTGGCAGGCCGTTGGCGTGCAGGGCCAGCTCGACCTGCGGATGGCTGCGGCGCCAGTCGGCGGCCAGGCGCTCGACGAAGGCGCCCAGGTGCGTGAGCCCTGGCGCCTCGCCACGCATCTCGCCGGCCGACATCAGGATGCCGGTGACGATGGCCTTGCAGCGCATGATCTGGCGCTGCATCTCCTCGATCTCCTCGCGCAGCTCGGGCTCCGCCGCGAAGGGTGCCATGTGGGCCCAGTCGCCCAGGATGACGCTCAGCGTTGCCAGCGGCGTGCCGAGTTCATGCGCCGCACCGCTGGCCAGCAGGCCCATGCGCACGATGTGCACCTCTTCGGCAGCCCGCTGGCGCAGTGCCGCGAGCTCGGCATCGCGCTGACGCAGGTTGCGGTTGATGCGCACGATGAACACGCTCACCAGCCCGACATTGAGCAAGAAGCACAGCAGCACACCGCCCAGGTAGTTGGGTGACAACGTCGTGGGCGACGAGGGGTCCAGCAGCAGCGGCCGGTGCCACTGCATCAGCAAGACAAAGCCCGAGACCGCGCAGCAGATCACCGCCAGCAGGTACACCGGCCGCAGCAGCACCGAGGCCACCGCCACCTGCAGCAGGTAGAGGTAGATGAAGGGGTTGTCGCTGCCGCCCGCGAGGTAGAGCTGGCCGGTCAGCACACCCACGTCCACCAGCAGCCCCACGCACAACTCGATCTGCGAGACCGGCTGCGACAGCTGCGCCCGCCAGTGGCTGAACAGGTTGAAGGCCGCCAGGATGCCCAGCAGACTCAGCATCTCGGCCCAGGGCAGCTGGATGCCGAGGCCATGGTGCACGACCACCACCGTGGCGAGCTGCCCGCCCACTGCGAGCCAGCGCAACTCGATGAGCTGCCGCAAATTGGCCCGCCCAGCGCGGCGCTCCGGCGCTACGGCGACGGCTTCGGTGACGGGAGCGGGCGAAGTGATGGCGTTCAAGTCGGCAGACGCCGGCGCTCTTCGCGGACGAGATACACCGCCGCAGCGGCCGCCATGGCCGCCAGCGCCAGCCAGGTGATGGCATAGACGGCGTGATTGTTGGCGAAGTTGAGCACCGTCAGGCCCGGACGAGGCCAGCGCTGCGGCTGAGCCGGGTCGGCTACCTCGTCGACGAAAAACGGCGCCAGCGGGCCCGCCACGCCGAGTTGGGCCGCCATGCCGGCCACATCTCGGGAGTACCACCGGCCTTGTGCCGGATCGTTGTGGCGCAGTGGCCCACCGCCGGGTTCGGTCAGGCGCAACAGGCCGACAACCTCGATCGGGCCGGCTGGTGCCGCATGCTGCTCGGGGTCACGCCGCTCGGGCGGCACGAAGCCGCGGTTGACCAGCACGGTGCGGCCGTCGTCCAGGCGCAGCGGCGCCATCACCCAGTGACCGCCGCCCAGCACCGTCGTGGCCTGCACCAGCACCTCGCCGGGGGCGAACTCACCGCGCAGGCGCAGGCGCCGGTACTCGTCGTCCTTGCCCACCGAGGCAGCCTGCGGTGGCGGGGGCACGGGCTCGGCCTGCACCTGGCGCTCGACGCGAGCGATCAGGTCACGCTTCCAGGCCAGCCGCTCCACCTGCCAGACCGCCAGCGCCACGAAGCCGACGCTGGCCAGGGCCGTGCTGACGATGAGAGCGATGCGCGCGCTGCGGTTCATGGCGAGGGCCGGCCATGGCGCGACCCCCTCATCAGGTTCAGGGCATATTCCGCATGGCGGCGGGGTCGGGCGTGGGCATCATGTTGGTGTTCATGTGGTACATGACCCAGACCGAGCCGGCCATCATGATGATGATGAGCGCGCCGGTGAACAGCAGCGCCAGCATCGACCAGCCGCCCTCGACCTTGCCGTTCATGTGCAGGAAGTACACCATGTGCACGACCATCTGCACGGCGGCGAAGCCCAGGATGACGAAGCCCGTGATCTTGGGTGACGGCAGCACCTTGGCCATCACCAGCCAGAACGGGATGGCGGTCAGGATGACCGACAGGATGAAGCCGGTCGCGTAGCCCTTGTAGCTGACGTGAAAGTCCTGCTCGCCGTCGAAGTGGTCATCGTCGTGATGACCGTCGTGGTGTTGGGCTGCCATCACATGGACCCCATCAGGTAGACGAAGGTGAAGACGCCGATCCACACGACGTCCAGGAAGTGCCAGAACATCGACAGGCACATCAGGCGCCGGCGGTTCGGGGCGGTCAGGCCGTGCTTGTTCACCTGGAACATCAGCGTGACCAGCCAGATGCAGCCGAACGTGACGTGCAGGCCGTGGGTGCCGACGAGAGTGAAGAAGCTCGACAGGAAGGCGCTGCGGCCCGGGCCCGCACCCTCATGGATGAGGTGGTGGAACTCGTAGATCTCGATGCACAGGAACCCCAAGCCCAGCAGGCCGGTGACGGCCAGCCAGCCCAGCACCTGCGCCTTGCGGCGGGCCTGCATGCCGATCATCGCGAAGCCGTAGGTGATGGACGAGAACAGCAGCAGGGCGGTGTTGATGGCCACCAGCTGGAGGTCGAAGAGGTCCGCCCCCGACGGGCCGGCCGCATAGTTGCGGCCGAGCACGGCGTACACGGCGAACAGCACCGCAAAGATGAGGCAGTCGCTCATCAGGTACAGCCAGAAGCCCAGCATGGTGCTGTTGGGCGGGTGGTAGGCGCCGCCGCGGTCGTAGTAGACCGGCGCGCCGTTCAGGTGGGTGGCAACGGTTGCAGTCATGTCAGCGGTGCTCCAGGTCAGGCGGCCGAACCGGCGGCGGCGAGTGCGCGGGTGCGCTCGTCCTCGGTGCGGGTCACCACATCGGCCTGGATGTGATAGTCGCGGCTGTAGTTGAAGGTGTGCACGATGGAGGCGACGACCGTCGCCACCAGACCGACGGCGGCCAAGATGTACATGTGCCAGACCAGCGCGAAGCCCATGGCCGTGGCGAGCATGGCGATGATGATGCCGGCGCCCGTGTTCTTGGGCATGTGGATGGCAACGAAGCCGTTCGTCGGGCGCTCCACGCCGCGCTGCTTCATGTCGTACCAGGCGTCCATCTCGTGGGCGATGGGCGTGAAGGCGAAGTTGTAGTCCGGCGGCGGCGACGAGGTCGACCACTCGAGCGTGCGACCTCCCCAGATGTCACCGGTGGTATCGCGCAGTTCCTTGCGGCGCCAGATGCTGACGGCGATCTGCACCAGGAAGGCACCGATGCCCAGGGCCACGATGCCTGCACCCACGGCGGCCACGATGAAATAGGGCTGTAGGGTCGGGTCATCGAAGTGGCTGACGCGGCGGGTCACGCCCATCAGGCCCAGCACGTACAGCGGCGCGAAGGCGACCCAGAAGCCGATGAACCAGCACCAGAACGAGACCTTGCCCCAGAAGGCGTCCAGGCGGAAGCCGAAGGCCTTCGGGAACCAGTAGTTGATGCCGGCAAACACGCCGAACACCACGCCGCCGATGATGACGTTGTGGAAGTGGGCGATCAGGAAGAGGCTGTTGTGCAGCACGAAGTCAGCCGCCGGCACGGCCAGCAGCACGCCGGTCATGCCGCCAATGACGAAGGTGACCATGAAGCCCACGGTCCACAACATCGGCACTTCGAACTTGATGCGGCCACGGTACATGGTGAACAGCCAGTTGAAGATCTTGGCACCCGTCGGGATCGAGATGATCATCGTCGTGATGCCGAAGAAGCTGTTCACGCTGGCGCCCGAGCCCATCGTGAAGAAGTGGTGCAGCCACACGAGGTAGGACAGGATGGTGATGACGACCGTGGCGTAGACCATGGACGCATAGCCAAACAGCTTCTTGCGGCTGAAGGTGGACACCACCTCCGAGAAGATGCCGAACACCGGCAGCACCAGGATGTAGACCTCGGGGTGGCCCCAGATCCAGATCAGGTTCACGTAGAGCATGGCGTTGCCGCCAAGGTCATTCGTGAAGAAGTTGGTACCCAGATAGCGGTCCGCCGTCAGCAGCGCCAGCGTGGCGGCCAGCACCGGGAAGGTCGCGACGATCAGCACGTTGGTGCACAGCGACGTCCAGGTGAAGACGGGCATCTTCATCAGGGTCATGCCGGGCGCGCGCATCTTGATGATGGTCGCGATCAGGTTGATGCCTGAGAGCGTGGTGCCCACCCCCGCGATCTGCAGCGCCCAGAGGTAGTAGTCCACCCCCACGTCCGGGCTCGCCAGGATGCCCGACAGCGGCGGGTAGGCCAGCCAGCCGGTCTTGGCGAACTCACCGACGAACAGCGAGATCATGATCAGGATGGCGCCACCTGCGGTCATCCAGAAACTGAAGTTGTTCAAGAAGGGGAACGCCACGTCGCGCGCCCCGATCTGCAGCGGCACGACATAGTTCATGAACCCGGTCACGAACGGCATCGCGACGAAGAAGATCATGATCACGCCGTGGGCCGTGAAGATCTGGTCGTAGTGGTGCGGCGGCAGGAAGCCGGGGTTGTCACCGAAGGCCATGGCCTGGTGGGCCCGCATCATGATGGCGTCGGCAAAGCCGCGCAGCAGCATCACCACACCGAGCACGATGTACATGATGCCGATCTTCTTGTGGTCGATGCTGGTCAGCCAGTCGCGCCACAGCATGCCCCACAGGCGGTATTTGGTGAGCAGGGCCAGCACGGCTGTGCCGCCGAGCGCCACCGCGGCGAAGGTGCCGAGCAGGATGGGCTCGTGCAGCGGGATCGCCCCGAGCGTCAGCTTGCCCAGCAGGGGATGGAGTTCGTCAGGATAGGAAATCATCGGACAGGCTCAGTTGGGCTGCGCTTCGTACGGCAGTGCCTCCAGGGGCAGGCCCTGCAGGTTGGTCGGCGTGCAGAGCGCGGCCACGACGGTGCGTTCGCGACGCTCGCCGTTCAGGTCGCGCCAAGGGCTGCGCATCGTGGCCGCCACGCCGCCCTTGCCGGCGCCGCCGGCGGCGTCAATCGCCATCATCTGGCTCGCGCACATCTTGCGGCCGTCCACGCAGCGGTCGACGATGGCGCTCCACAGCCCGGCTTCCACCGTGGCGAAGCGCTGCACCGGCTCCTTGGTGCTGGGCATCTCCAGCTTCATGTAGGCCTGGCGGTCCAGAGACGCGCCGGCGGCCTTGTTGCTCTGCACCCACTGCGCGAAGTCGGCGTCCGTCAGGCCATGGAACTTGAAGCGCATGTCGGAGAAGCCGGCGCCGCTGTAGTGGGCGGACATCCCGTCGTACACGCCGGCCTTGTTGATGACGGCGTTCAGTTCCGTCTGCATGCCCGGCATGGTGTAGATCATGCCGGCCAGCGCCGGGATGTAGAAGGTATTCATCACCGTCGTCGAAGTCAGCTTGAAGCGGATCGGGCGATCCACCGGCGCCGCCAGCTCGTTCACGGTCGCGATGCCCTGTTCGGGGTAGATGAAGAGCCACTTCCAATCCATGGAGACGGCGTACACCTCCAGGGGCTTAACGTCGGCCGGCAGCGGCTTGTCTTCGGCGATGCGGTCCAGCGGGCGGAAGGGGTCGAGCTTGTGGGTGCTGATCCAGGTGATCGCGCCCAGCGCAATGATGATCAGCAGCGGCGCCCCCCAGATGACCAGCTCCAGGCGGGTGGAATGGTCCCAATCCGGCGCGTAGGTCGCCTCGGTGTTGGACTGCCGGTAGCGGTAGGCGAAGTACAGGGTCAGGAAGATGACCGGCACGATGATCAGCAGCATCAGCAGCGTCGACGTGACGATCAGGTTGGCCTGCTGCTGGGCGATGTCGCCGTGGGGCTTCATCACGACCGCGTTGCAGCCGCTCAATGCGACGCCGGCTGACAAGACCAGGCCGCGAGTAAGGAGAGACTTGTTGGGGTACATCCTGAGTGGCGCGCGAGGGTTAACGATCTTGCGTGCAGCGATGGAATGTAAGTTGATTGAGCCAAATCAACGATTGGACATTTTGTCCTAGTGACCGACGGAGACAGCCGCCATGGCCAGTGCAAGCAGTACCTTCCAAACGCCCCAATCCGGCCCCCTGACCACCCGCACGGACGAGGAACTGGCCCCTGGCGACATCGCCGTCGGTGTGGTCATCGGTCGGGCGTCCGAATACTTCGACTTCTTCGTTTTCGGCATCGCGGCGGTGCTGGTATTTCCGCACGTCTTCTTCCCTTTCGTCGACACGCTGACGGGCACCCTCTACGCCTTCCTGGTCTTTGCGCTGGCCTTCCTGGTGCGGCCCATCGGCACGCTCATCGGCATGGAGATCCAGCGCCGCTTCGGGCGCTCGGCCAAGCTCACGGCCGCCCTCTTCCTGCTGGGCTGCTCCACGGTGGGCATGGGCCTGCTCCCGAGCTACGCGGACGCCGGCAACACCGCCATCGTGCTGCTGGCCCTGTGCCGCGTGGGCCAGGGCCTGGCCCTCGGCGGCTCCTGGGACGGCCTGCCCTCGCTGCTGGCGCTGAATGCGCCGCCGCATCAGCGCGGCTGGTACGCGATGCTGGGCCAACTCGGTGCGCCGCTGGGCTTCTTCGTGGCGTCGGGCGTGTTCCTGTATGTCTACAGCAGCCTGAACGCCAAGGATTTCCTGTCCTGGGGTTGGCGCTTCCCGTTCTTCACCGCCTTCGCGATCAACGTCGTGGCCCTGTTTGCCCGGCTGCGCCTGGTGGTGACGCACGAGTACGAAAAGCGCATGGAAGAGCATGAGCTCGACCCGGCCCACCTGCACGAGTTGCTGCCCGCCCAGGGCCACCACATCGTCATCGGCGCCTTTGCCGCGCTGGCCAGCTACGCCCTCTTCCACCTGGTCACGGTCTTCCCGCTGTCGTGGGTGAACCTCTTCGCCGAAGACCGCGGCGTGGCCGACTTCATGAAGATGGAGCTGCTCGGCGCCGCCTTTGCCGCCGCGGCGATGCCCATGTCGGGCCTCATCGCCGACAAGATCGGCCGGCGCAGCTTCCTGGGCGCGCTGGCGGTCGCCATCGGCGTGTTCGCGCTGTTCGCGCCCTTCATGCTGGGCGGCGGCAAGCCGGGCCAGGGCGCCTTCATCCTGGTGGGCTTCGTGCTGCTGGGCCTGTCCTACGGCCAGGCGGCGGGGTCGGTCACGTCCAACTTCCTGCCGCACTTCCGCTACACCGGCGCCGCCTTGACGGCCGACATGGCCTGGCTGCTGGGCGCGGCCTTCGCGCCGGTGGTCGTGCTCTACCTGAGCTCGCGCTTCGGCCTGGGCTCGGTGAGCGTCTACCTGCTGTCGGGCGTGCTGTGCACCCTCGTGGCCCTGCGCATCAACAAGAAGCTGCGCGCGGCAGCCGTCGTGCAGGACTGAACCCCGCCCGTCACACCGCAAGGGCAGGCGACGGCCTGCCCTTTTTCTTGCGCCCAACGCCCGAACCGACATGGCCCTGACCCTGCACTACCACCCGCTCTCCTCCCATTGCTGGAAGCTGCTCATCGCGCTGGCCGAGCTGGGCACGCCGTATGAGGCGCAGATGGTGAACCTGGGTGACCCGGCCGCCCGCACGGCTTTCGCGGGCCTGTGGCCCACCGCCAAGATTCCGCTGCTGGTGGACGGCGACCGGGTCGTGCCGGAGACGGCCATCCAGATGGAATACCTCGACCATCACCACCCCGGCACCACCCGGCTGCTGCCGGCCGACTTCGACCGCCAGCTGCAGGTGCGCCTGTGGGACCGCTTGTTCGACCAGTATGTGATGGACCCCATGCAGCGCTACATCGGCCAAATGCTGCGCTCCGCCGAGACCCGCGACGCCCTGGCCCTGGCCGCCCACGAGCAGGCGCTGGGCCAGGCCTACGACCTGATCGAGGGCCGTCGCAGCGACGCCACCTGGGCCACCGGCGAGAGCTTCACGATGGCCGACTGCAGCGCCGCCCCGGCGTTGTTCTACGCGAGCGTCATCCGGCCTTTTTCAGCCACCCATCCGCGGCTGGCGGCCTACTACGAACGGCTGCTGGCGCGGCCGTCCGTCTGGGCCGCCATCGTGCAGGCCCGGCCGTGGTTTCAGTACTACCCGCTGCGCGAGCGACTGGACGCCCGCTTCCTGAGCGACTAACCCAGCGCCTTGCGCGCGTTCTGGAACATGCGCAGCCAGGGGCTGTGCTGGCTGCGGTCGCCCGACGTCCAGCTCATCTGCACATTGCGGAACACCCGCTCCGGGTGCGGCATCAGCGCCGTGAAGCGGCCGTCTGCCGTGGTGACCGAGGTCAGGCCGCCCGGGCTGCCGTTGGGGTTGAAGGGGTAGGCCTCTGTGGGCTGGCCGTGGTGGTCGACGAAACGCATCGCCGGAATCACGCGGGCGGCATCGCCCTGGCGCGCGAAGTTGGCAAAGCCCTCACCGTGCGCCACTGCGATCGGCAGGCGGCTGCCGGCCATGCCCTGGAAGAAGACGCTGGGCGACTCCAGCACCTCCACCAGCGACAGCCGGGCCTCGAACTGCTCGCTCTGGTTGCGCGTGAAGCGCGGCCAGGCGTCGGCACCCGGGATGATCGGGGCGAGGGCCGCCAGCATCTGGCAGCCGTTGCAAACGCCCAGGGCCAGGGTGTCGGGCCGCGCGAAGAAGGCGCGGAACTGCTCGGCCAGCACCGGGTTGAACATGATGGAGCGCGCCCAGCCCTCACCGGCACCCAGCGTGTCGCCGTAGCTGAAGCCGCCGCAGGCCACGAACGCGGCAAAGCCATCGAGCTTGACCGCACCCGACTGCAGGTCGCTCATGTGCACGTCAAAGCTCTCGAAGCCGCCCAGGGCCATCGCGTAGGCCATCTCGACATGCGAGTTCACGCCCTGCTCGCGCAGGATGGCGACCCGGGGACGCGCGCCGGTGATGACGGCGGGGGCTTCCGGCGTGAAGGTCAGGTGCACATGCAGCCCTGGGTCGGACGCCTGGCCGGCGGCCGCATGCTCGGCCTCGGCGCAGGCCGGGTTGTCGCGCAGCATGGCGATGCGGCCGCTGACCTCGTCCCAAGCCTGCTGCAGGGCGGTCAGGTCGGCGCCGAACACCTTCTTGGCATCGCGCCAGACTTCCATCTGGCGATTGCCGTTGGGCTTGGCCACCACGTGCGCATGGCGCGACAGGCCATGGGCACGCAGCACCTGCATGACCGCATCACGGTCGGCAGCGCGCACCTGGATGAGCGCACCCAGTTCTTCGGCAAACAGCGCGCGCAGCGTCAGCTCCTCGCGCCGGCCGCTCACCTGGGCGGCCCAGTTCTTGGAGTCGCCGGTATCGGCTCGGCTGTCGGTGATGCCGTCGCCCTCGGTGACGAGCAGGTCCACATTCAGGCTCAGGCCGGTCTGTCCGGCAAAGGCCATCTCGCAGGCCGCGGCCCACAGGCCGCCGTCGGATCGGTCGTGGTAGGCCAGCAGCTTGCCGGCGGCACGCAGCTCGTTGATGGCGTTGACCAGGGCCACGAGTTGCTGCGGGTCGTCGAGGTCGGGCACCTCGTTGCCGAACTGGTTGAGCGTCTGCGCCAGGATGGACCCGGCCAGGCGGTGCTTGCCCTGGCCGAGGTCGACCAGGATCAGGCAGGAGTCTTCTCGCTGCCACTGCGGCGTCAGCGTGCCGCGCACGTCGGCAATGCTCGCAAAGGCGCTGACGATCAGCGACACCGGCGCGGTGACCTGCTGGTCATCCCATTTGGTGCGCATCGACAGGGAATCCTTGCCCACCGGGATGGACACACCCAGCGCCGGGCAGAGTTCCATGCCCACGGCCTTGACGGTGTCGAAGAGCGCCGCGTCTTCGCCGGGCTCACCGCAGGCGGCCATCCAGTTGGCGCTGAGCTTCACGCGCGACAGTTCAAACGGCGCCGCCAGCAGGTTGGTGATGGCCTCAGCCACGGCCATGCGGCCCGAGGCGGGCGCGTTGACGGCTGCCAGCGGCGTGCGCTCGCCCATGCTCATGGCCTCGCCCGCGAAGCCGCTGAAGTCGGCCAGCGTGACCGCGCAGTCCGCCACCGGCACCTGCCAGGGGCCGACCATCTGGTCGCGATGGTTCAGGCCGCCCACGGTGCGGTCGCCGATGGTCACGAGGAAACGCTTGCTGGCCACCGTCGGGTGACGCAGCACGTCGAATGCCGCCTTCTCCAGGCTCACGCCCGTCAGGTCCAGCGCGCCGCCATCGCGTGCCACGCGGGTCACGTCACGCTGCATCTTGGGCGGCTTGCCCAGCAGCACGTCCATCGGCATGTCGATCGGATGGTCGTCGCCGGCCAGCTCGTCGACGAGCTGCAGCTGGCGCTCTTCGGTCGCGACGCCGATCACGGCAAATGGGCAGCGCTCCCGCTCGCACAAGGCCTTGAACAGGTCCAGGCTCTGCGGCGCGATGGCCAGCACGTAGCGCTCCTGGCTCTCGTTGCACCAGATTTCCTTGGGCGCCAGGCCGCTCTCTTCCAACGGCACCTTGCGCAGGTCAAAGCGCGCACCGCGGCCGGCGTCGTTCACCAGCTCCGGGAAGGCATTGGAGATGCCGCCCGCGCCCACGTCGTGGATGGCCAGCACCGGGTTCTCGGCGCCCAGGCCCCAGCAATGGTTGATGACTTCCTGCGCACGGCGCTCGATCTCGGGGTTGCCGCGCTGGACCGAGTCGAAGTCCAGGTCGGCCGTGTTGGTGCCCGCCGCCATCGACGAGGCGGCGCCGCCGCCCATGCCGATGCGCATGCCCGGGCCGCCGAGCTGGATCAGCAGCGTGCCGGCGGGAAACTCGATCTTGCGGGTCTGGTCGGCACGGATGGTGCCCAGGCCGCCGGCGATCATGATGGGCTTGTGATAGCCGCGGCGCACGCCGGCCACGGTCTGCTCGAACACCCGGAAGTAGCCCGCCAGGTTGGGCCGGCCGAACTCGTTGTTGAAGGCGGCACCGCCCAGCGGGCCGTCGATCATGATCTGCAGCGCCGACGCGATGTGCGCCGGCTTGCCCACGGGATGCTGCTCCCAGGGCTCGCTCAAGCCCGGCAGGTGCAGGTTGGACACCGAGAAGCCAGTCAGGCCCGCCTTGGGCTTGGAGCCGCGGCCGGTGGCGCCTTCGTCGCGGATCTCGCCGCCCGCGCCGGTCGAGGCGCCCGGGTGGGGCGAGATGGCCGTGGGATGGTTGTGCGTCTCCACCTTCATCAGCACCTGGGCCTGCTCAGGGCGCGCCACATAGGCCGAGCCCGGCCGCGGTGCGGGCATCCAGCGCTCGATCGCGTGGCCTTCCATGATGGCCGCGTTGTCCGAGTAGGCCACCACGGTGTGCTGAGGGTTGAGCTTTTCGGTGTTGCGGATCATGCCGAACAGCGACAGCGGCTGCGCTTCGCCGTCGACCGTGAAGGTCGCATTGAAGATCTTGTGCCGGCAATGCTCGCTGTTGGCCTGGGCGAACATCATCAGCTCGACGTCGCTCGGGTTGCGGCCCAGCTTCTTGAAGTTGGTGTCGAGGTAATCAATCTCGTCGCCGGAGAGCGCCAGGCCGAACTCGACATTGGCCTTCTCCAACGCCGCGCGGCCCTGGCCGAGCACGTCGACATGGGCCAGCGGCTCGGCCGTGCGCTCGTCGAAAAGGTGCGCGGTGTCGTCGCGGCTGAAGCACACCGACTCGGTCATGCGGTCATGCAGCAGGGCGGCACACGCCTGCAGTTCCTCGGTCGTCAGCGGCTTGGCACCGCCCAGCAGGCCCGACTTGGTGGCGATGCGGTACTCGACCACCCGCTCCACGCGCTTGAGCGTGAAGCCACAGTTGCGGGCGATGTCGGTCGCCTTGGACGCCCAGGGGCTGACGGTGCCAAAGCGCGGCGTGACGACGACGAGATCGCCCTTGGCCTCGGCCGCGGCGGGCTCGCCGTAGGTCAGCAGCGCGGCGAAGCGCTCGCGAGTGGCGGCCTCCAGAGGCGCATCGGTCCAGACCCAGTGCACCGCACGGGCCGTGATGCCGGTGATGCGGTCGCTGACCCCCTGCAGCCCGGCCAGCAAGGCCTTGGCGCGAAAGTCGGAAAGGGCGTTGCCGCCCTCGAAAGCGGTCAGGTGCGGGGTCTGGGCCATGGAGTCCGAAGGGAAGCTGGGCGCGAGTCGAAGCTCGCGGTTCTCGGGAAGGCGCCGCCCTGAGAAGACGGGACGACGTGCGGCGCCCGGGATTCTACTGAGGCCCCCGTGCGCGCCTCGGCAAGCCACGCGCGCACACCCGCAGCGCCCAGCGCATCCACGGGGAAGTACGGAGCAGGCGGCTCAGGCGAGCAGGTAGGATAGCGCTATCCAAAACGTCGATCTTCTCGCGCCAGCCCCGTCCAATGCCCCCTTCGCCTCCTTCCCTCGTCGTCATGGGCGTTGCCGGCAGCGGCAAATCGACTCTCGCCGCCCTGCTGGCCACGCACCTGCAGCGCCCCTGGCTGGAAGGCGATGCCTTCCATACCGAGGCCAGCCGCCGCAAGATGGCGCAGGGTGAACCGCTCACCGACGGCGACCGGGCCAGCTGGCTCGCCAGCCTCTGCGACCGCCTCCGCCTGGAAGCCGGCGTCATCCTGACCTGCTCGGCGCTCAAGCGCAGCTACCGCGAGCAACTGCGCGCTGCAGCGCCGGGCCTGCGTTTCGCTTTCCTGGACATCGACAAGGCCGAGGCCGACCGGCGGGTGCGCACCCGCGGTGGCCACTTCTTTTCAGCCAGCCTGATCGACAGCCAGTTCGACACCCTCGAACCACCACGGGATGAGCCCGGCGTGCTGCGCCTGGACGCGCTGCGCCCGCTTTCCGCCCTGCAGGCCGAGGTGGCCGAATGGCTGGCGGCGTGAGCGGGCGGCTGACCCGCCGCGAGGTCGTCGGCTACGGCCTGGGGGACATGGGGTTCAACTTCTACTGGACCAACATCTCCACCTTCCTGCTGATCTTCTACACCGACGTGTTCGGCATCAGCGCCGCGGCCGCCGCGTCCATGCTCTTCGTGGTGAAGATCTTCAATGCCTTCACCGACCCGCTGATCGGCGCCGCCGCCGACCGCACCCGCACACGCTGGGGCAAGTTCCGGCCGTTCCTCCTGTTCGGCCCGCTTCCGCTGGCGGCCGTGGGGGTGCTGGCTTTCTGCACGCCCGATCTCGGGCCGAGCGGCAAGCTGATCTGGGCCTGCGGCACCTACCTGCTGCTGATGACGACCTACACCAGCGTCAACCTGCCCTACAGCGCCCTGTCGGGCGTGCTGTCGGGCGATGCCCGCGAACGCAATGCCATCAATGCGTCGCGATTCGTGGCGGGCTTTGCCGGCGGCACCGTGGTCACTGCGGCCTCGCCGCGGCTGGTGCAATGGCTCGGCGGCGGCGACCCGACGCTCGGCTGGCCGCTCACCATGCTGTTCTGGGGGCTGGCCGCGGCCGTGATCTTCGCGATCAGCTTCAGCACCACCACCGAGCGCGTGCAGCCACCGCAGGCACAGCCGGCCAGCATCTGGCAGGACCTGGCCGACCTGCGCAGCAACCGGCCGTGGATCCTGCTCTTCTTCCTGGCGCTCATCATCATGGGCAGCATCACGCTGCGCATGACCAGCACGGCCTACTACTTCAAGTACGTCGTGAACCGGCCCGAGCTGCTCGCCAGCTTCATGCCGGCGTATCTGCTGGCGGCCGCCGCGGGCACGGCGCTGACACCGCTGCTGACCCGCTTCATCGACAAGCGCAAGCTCATGATCGGCCTGATGCTCGCCTCCACGCTGCTGTCCGGCGCCTTTCTGCTGGTGCCGAGCGACAACATCACGATGATGTACGCGCTGCAGATCGGCCTGGGCCTGGCACTCGGGCCGAAGTCGCCGCTGTCGTTCGCCATGCTGGCCGACAGCGCCGACTACAACGAATGGCGCCACGGCCGCCGCGCCACGGGCATGACCTTCGCGGCAAGCTCGTTTGCCCAGAAGCTGGGCACCGCGCTGGCCGTGGCCGTCATCGGCGCGATCTTCTCGGCGCTGGGCTATGTGCCCAACGCGGCCCAGTCGGCCGACTCACAGGCCGGCATCGTCTGGCTGATGTCGGTCATCCCGGCCGCGTTCACCTTGATGGCGGCAGGCCTCATGGTGTTCTACACCCTCGACAACCCCACCATGGCGCGCATCCAGGCTGACCTCGCAGCACGCAAGCGTCCACCCTCCCCATGATCGAACACCACGACAACGGCGCGCGCTGCGAGCTGACCAGCCCCACCGCCCTGCCCCTGGCCGGCGGCTTTCTGTGGAACCGCCGCATGATGATCCAGGTGACCTGCCGCGGCTATGCCACCGCCCAGTTCATGCAGCCCGAACCCGCCAAGTACGCGCATGCGCCGAACCTGGAGGCCAAGACCTTCATGCAGCCGGAGCAGGCCTACTACGCCCACCATCCCGGTCGCTTCGTCTACGTGAAGGACGAGGACACGGGCGCCCTCTTCTCGGCCCCCTACGAGCCGGTCCGCGCGCCGCTGGAGCACTTTCGCTTCACGGTCGAACGCGACGCGCTGGGCTGGACGGTCGAGCACCTGGGCCTGCGCGTGCAAATGCGCCTGAGCCTGCCCACCGACGACGTGGTGGAACTGTGGACGGTGCAGGTCAGCAACCTCTCGGGCCGCCCGCGGCGCATCAGCGTCGTGCCCTATTTCCCGTTCGGCTACATGTCGTGGATGAACCAGTCCGCCGAATGGCGGGCTGACCTCGGCGGCATCGTCGCCAGCAGCGTGACGCCCTACCAAAAGGTGGCCGACTACTTCAAAAATCAGCATCTCAAGGACAAGACCTTCCTGCTGTGCGAGCGCCCGCCCGATGCCTGGGAGGCCGGCCAGGCGGCCTTCGAAGGCGAAGGTGGCCTGCATGCCCCGAGCGCACTGCAGTCCGACCAACTGGCCGGTGGCGATGCACGGTACGAGACGCCGGCCGCCTGCGTGCAGTACCGCCTCGCGCTGGCGGACGGCGAGAGCCAGACCTACCGCTTCCTGTTCGGCCCGGCGCTGGACGATGCCGAGATCGCCCAGCGGCGCGAGCGCTACCTCAGCGAGGCCGGCTTCGCGAAGGCGCGTGCCGACTACACCGCCTACGTGAACAGCGGCCGGGGCTGCCTGCGCATCAGCTCGCCCGACCCCGACTTCGACCGCTTCGTGAACCATTGGCTGCCGCGCCAGGTCTTCTATCACGGCGATGTGAACCGCCTGAGCACCGACCCGCAGACGCGCAACTACCTGCAGGACAACCTGGGCATGGCGTTCATCCGGCCCGCGGCGACCCGCAGCGCGCTGCTGCATGCCCTCAGCCAGCAGGCGGACAGCGGCGCCATGCCCGACGGCATCCTGCTCGTGGAAGGCGCCGAGTTGAAGTACATCAACCAGGTGCCGCACACCGACCACTGCGTCTGGCTGCCGCTGTGCCTGCAGGCCTACCTGGCCGAGACCGGCGACTTCGGGCTGCTGGACGAGGCCGTCAACGGCCGCACCGTGGCGGAACGCCTGGACGCCGCCATGGCCTGGCTGCACCAGGACCGCGATGCCCGCGGCCTGAGCTACATCGCGCAGGGCGACTGGTGCGACCCGATGAACATGGTGGGCTA
The DNA here is from genome assembly GCF_002205845.1 of Roseateles puraquae. Taxonomy (GTDB): domain Bacteria; phylum Pseudomonadota; class Gammaproteobacteria; order Burkholderiales; family Burkholderiaceae_C; genus Pelomonas; species Pelomonas puraquae. The sequence goes on from NZ_NISI01000001.1 coordinate 502,329, forward strand.
CCAGGGCCGGGGTGTGTCCGGCTGGCTGACGGTGGCGGCCGCCTACGCCATGAAGCTGTGGGCGAGCCTGTGCACCGATGCCGGCCGGATCGATGCCGCGGCCCGCTGGCTGCGGGCAAGCGACGAACTCAACCTGGCGGCCAACCAGCACTTGTGGGACGGCGACTGGTTCGCGCGTGGCATCACCGATGCCGGGGTCGTGTTTGGCGTCAAGGCCGACACCGAGGGCTGCCTCTACCTGAACCCGCAGACCTGGGCGATGCTGTCCGGCGCAGCGAGCGCCGTGCAGCGCGAGCGCCTGCTCGCCGCCATCGATGCCCAACTCGAAACGCCCCACGGTGTGGCCATGTTCAACCCGCCGTACTCGCGCATGCGCGACGACGTCGGCCGGGTCACGCAGAAGCACCCCGGGTCAGCGGAGAACGGCGCCGTCTACAACCACGCTGCTGCGTTCTATGTGCATGCGCTTTACGAGATCGGCGATGCCGACCGGGCCTTCAGCGCCTTGCGCCGCATGATCCCGGGGCCGGATGACGCGGACCTCAGGCAGCGCGGCCAGTTGCCGGTGTTCATCCCGAACTACTACCGCGGTGCCCACCAGCAGTTCCCGCGCACGGCGGGCCGATCCAGCCAGCTGTTCAACACCGGCACCGCCGCCTGGGCCTACCGCAGCATCATCGAAGGCCTGTGCGGCTTGAAGGGCTGCGCCGAAGGCCTGCGGGTGCAGCCGCAACTGCCCTCAGGCTGGCGGGATTTCAGCGCGGAGCGCGAGTTCCGCGGCGCCCGCTTCGTGATGCGCGTAAAGCGCACCGGTCAGGCCCGCGTGACCCTGGACGACCGCCCCCTGCCCGATGGCCTCGTACGAGACATCGAACCGGGGCGGCACTACCGGCTGGACGTCGAGCTAGCTTGAGGCGCGCTTGACGACCTGGAAACCCAGGTCGAGATGCGGCGTCTCCACCGGCTGGCCGCGCATGAGCTGCATCAGCATCTGCGCGGCCTGGCGCCCGATCTCGCGCCGGGGCGTGGCCACCGTCGTCAAGGGCGGCACCATCTGGTCGCTGCCCGGCAGGTCGTTGAAGCCGGCCACCGCCACGCGAGCCGGCACCGCCACGCCCAGCCGCAAGGCGGCCAGCAACGCGCCCTGGGCCAGGTCGTCGTTGCAGAAGAAGATCGCGTCCGTCTGTGGCGCCTCGCGCAGCACGCGCTCCAACAGGGCTCCGCCCAGGGCCATGGACGAGGGCTCGGCGCTCAGCACCTGGTTCACCCGATCCCCCAGCCCGGCCGCCTGCAACTCCGCCACATAACCCTCGCCCCGCTGCATCGTGCGGGGGTCCAGCTGCGCGGCGACATAGGCGATATGGCGCCGCCCCGTGTCGAGCAGGTGCCGCGTGATCGCCCGGCCCGCGTCTTTCTGCGAGAAACCCACGCTGTAGGCGCCGGCGCCCTCGCCCACTTCCATCAGGCGCACGCAGGGCACGGCGCTGCCCTCGATCATGGCCTCCGCCGCGGGGCTGCGGTCACTGCCGGTGACGATGAGTCCGGCCGGGCGATGGGCCAGGAAACTGCGCAGGACGGCCTCTTCTTCGGCCGCGTCATAGTGGGTCACACCGATCAGCGTCTGGTAACCCGCTGGAACCAGGCTGGTCTGCACGGCATCCAGCAACTCGACGAACAAGGTGTTGCTGAGCTTGGGAATGAGCACCGCGACATGCGAGCTGCGGCTGGACGCCAGGGCCCGGGCCGCGGGGTCGGGCACGTAGCCCAGGGCGGCCGCAGCGGCCTGCACGCGCTCCACCAGCTCCGGCGCCACCGCCCGTTCGCCGCGCAGGGCCCGGGACACGGTGATGGGGCTCACGCCGGCCGCCTCGGCCACATCGGCCAGCGTGACGCGGCCGGTGGCCCGGGTGCGGCGCGTCGGCACGGCGGGGTCGGACTTGGAAGACGGCATGGCTAGAGAGTATCCCCCATACCCGCTCGGGACTCGGGCACTTAGGATAGCGCAATCCCAAAAGGAAACCGGCTGTACCGCTGCCGGTTCCGAAGGGGGCCGCAGCTGCGCCATGACCTCCGGCGTAGCCCCCGGCCTCCCTTTTTTTCACCAAGCAGGATAGCGCTATCCAACCCAACAACAACCCGGACGCACAGGAGACAACGATGCGCCAGCCCTCCCCCCGCCGCTTGATCCATCTCGCCGCCCTCACCGCCTGCTCGAGCCTCGCCCTCGGCGCGCAGGCGCAAGGCCAGTCCCAACCGGCCGAGCCAGCCCCGCCTGCCGCAGAGGCCGCCTCCGCGCCCGCGGGCAACGTGCTGAGCCCCGTTGTGGTGTCGGGCTCGCGCATCCAGTCCCGCGGCTTCACGCAGCCCACGCCCACGACCCGCCTGGTGGCCGCCGATCTGGACAAGACCGCCAAGCCCAACCTCTTCAATGCCATCGCCGAACTGCCGGCCCTGCAAGGCAGCACCGGCCGCACCACCAGCACCAACAGCACGAGCAGCGGCATCCAGGGCCTGAGTTCACTCAGCCTGCGCGGCCTCGGGCCGATCCGCACCTTGACCCTGCTGGACGGCCAGCGCGTGGTCGGCGCCAATGTGACCGGGGTGACGGACGTGAGCCAGTTCCCGCAGTTGCTCGTGCAGCAGGTGGATGTGGTGACGGGCGGCGCGTCGGCCTCCTACGGCTCGGACGCCGTCGGCGGCGTGGTGAACTTCATCACCGACAAGCGCTTCACCGGCTTCAAGGCCAACATCGAGGGCGGCCAGACGAACTACGGCGACGACGAGAACGCCACCCTGCAGGCCGCCTGGGGGCGTGGCTTCATGGCTGGCCGTGCGCACCTGACGGCCAGCGTCGAGTACAGCCGCGAGCGCGGCGTGCCGTCGCCCCGCTTTGGCGGTGCCGGCGCCAACGGCCGCACCTGGTTCAAGAACCCGGCTTTCCAGGTGCGCCCCATCAGCCAGACGGGCGACGGCAAGCCGCAATACACCTTCATCGAGAACGCGCAGCAGTTCCAGTACTCGAAGTACGGGCTCATCACGAACGGGCCGCTCCAGGGCACTGCCTTCGGCAAGGACGGCGTGCCGTACACCTTCCAGTACGGCTCCAACGGCGTACCGACCGGGACCGGGGCCGTCACCGGTTGCGTGACGCCCTTTTGCGTGGGAGGCGACCTGAGCGGCACGGTCGGCGGTGGCACCACGCTGGGCATGAACATGACGCGCCAGGTGGCCTACACCCGCGGCAGCTTCGAACTCAACGACGACCACGAGGTCTTCTTCAGCCTGAACTACGGCAAGGTGGACTCGCGCTTCACGCCCAACCCGGGCGCGGCCAAGAACGGCAACCTCACCATCCAGTGCAGCAACCCGTTCCTGCCGGCCTCCATCGTGGCGGCCTGCGCTGCCAACAACATCACCAGCTTCGCGTACGGCGTGGCCAACGCCATCTTCCCCAAGGACATCGAGGTCAATCCGGTACGCACCCAGCTCCGCGCCGTGGTGGGTGCCAATGGGCGCTTCAGCGCGCTGGGCAAGGACTGGACCTACGACGGCTACGCCGCCCACGGCCAGAACACCATCGACCTGCGCGTGGCCAACATGACGCTGAACGCGCGCTACAACGCCGCCATCGATGCGGTGCGAGGCCCGAACAACACCATCGTCTGCCGCAATGCCGCGGCAGCCGCCTCAGGCTGCGTGCCGTTGAACATCATCGGCGACGTGCCCATCGACCCTGCAGCCTGGGCCTACATCGCACCCGCCAACGGCCCGTTCCAGCATTCACGCCAGCGGCAATCAGTGGCCGGCATCAACGTCAATGGCGAGCCCTTCTCGCTGTGGGCAGGCCCGGTGGCCGTGGCCGTCGGTGCCGAAGCCCGGCGCGAGCAGTATTACGTGCTGGCCGACCCTTACGGCAACGGCGTGACGGCGGACAGCCCCAACTCGGCCGCCTATCCGGCCGACCCGCTGCTCAACACCAGCGTCGGCAACAACTGGTACGCCGGCAACTACCACAACGCCCGTGGCGCCTACCACGTGAAGGAAGCCTACCTCGAACTGAACGCGCCGATGTTCAAGTCAAGCCAGTTCGGTGAAGGCAGCCTCAACCTCGCAGCGCGGCACACGAACTACAGCACCTCCGGCAACATCGACAGCTGGAAGCTCGGCGGCCTCTGGAAAACCGGGCTCGATGGCCTGCGCCTGCGCGCGGTCACCTCCAAGGACGTGCGCGCCCCCAACCTCAGCGAGCTCTACGCGGCGCCCGTGGTCATCAACAACACGGTCAACTACCAAGGCACGACCCTGACCGTGCAGCAGCGCACCATCGGCAACACGCAGTTGCGCCCCGAGACCGGCCGCAACACCACCTTCGGCCTGGTGCTGGCCCAGCCGAAATGGGCACCGGGCTTCAGCGCCTCCATCGACTACTTCGACATCAAGGTCAACGACGTGATCTCGTCGCTGAACGCGCAGCAGCTGGTCGACCTCTGCGTGGCCGGCAACCAGGAGGTCTGCGCCGCGATGGATCTGGTCAGCCCCACCAAGTACGTGACGGTGCAGGCCTTCAACCTCGCCTCGATGCGCAACAAGGGCTTCGACCTGGAGGCGGTCTACCGCTTCGGCCTCGCCGGCCTCGGCCTCCCCGGCAACATGACCTTGCGCGGGCTGGCGACGAACACGCGCAGCTTCAAGACCAACTCCGGCGTCGTGGGCACCATCCCGACCGAGGCGGCCGGGGTGAACCTGGGCAACACGCCCAAATGGAAAGGCCAGTTCTCGCAGTCCTGGGAGACCGACACCGCAAGCCTGACGCTGTCACAGCGCTGGATCAGTGACGGGGTCTACAGCAACGAGTTCATCGAATGCCAGACCAACTGCCCTGTCTCGACGCTCACGCACCCGACCATCCTGAACAACCAGATGAAGGGCGCGCTGTACTGGGACATCGGCGGCTCGTACAGGGTCTCCAAGCAGGTGACGGTCTACTTCAAGGTCGACAACCTGACCAATGTCGACCCCGTGGCCGCACCGCAGACCGGTACCGGCTATGGGATCAACCCGTTCCTGTATGACGTGCTCGGGCGCCAGTACCGCGTCGGCGCCCGACTGGCGTTCTAGCGGCGAGCCGCTCAGCCTCGCCCGCGTGCCGCGGGGCGAGACTGGGCGGCGCACCTCATTTCTCGGCCTTCATGCGCTCCACCATCTCGCGCACTTCGCCCAGCAGGGCTGGCACGTCGATGGTGGTGGTCTGGCGGTCGCGCAGCACCTGGCGGCCGCCGACCCAGACGTTGCTGACATGCTCGCGGCCCGCCACGTAGACGAGCTGTGCCGCGGCGTTGTAGACCGGCTGGCACTCGGGGCTGTCCAGCGACACCGACACCACGTCAGCCAGCTTGCCCACTTCCAGAGAACCCAGGTCGTCAGCCCGGCCCATGGCCTTGGCGGCACGAAGGGTGGCCATCTCCAGCGCCGTGCGGGCCGAGGCCACGGTCGGGTCACCCGTCACGCCCTTGGCCAGCAGCGCGGCTGAGCGGATCTCACCGAACATGTCCAGCCGGTTGTTGGACGCGGCGCCGTCGGTGCCCAGGATGGTGTTGACGCCCGCAGCTTCCAGTGCCTTGAGCGGCATCACGCCCGAGGCCAGCTTGAGGTTGGAGTTCGGGTTGTGCACGAGGTGCACGCCCTTCCTGGCCATCAGCTCGATCTCCGCCTCATCGAGGTGGACCATGTGCACGGCGATCATGCGCTCGCTGAAGAGGCCGAGCTTGTCCAGCCGCGTGATCGGGCGAACGCCGTGCGCCTTCAGGCCATCGCTCACCTCACCCGCGGTCTCGTGGATGTGGCAATGCATCTGGATGTCGAGCTTCTCGGCCAGGTCGCGCAGCTTGATGAAGGTCTCGTCCGAGACCGTGTAGGGCGCATGCGGCGCGCTGGTCCAGTCCAGCAAGGCTTCACCCTTGTATTGCTCGTAGGCGGCCACGCCCTTGGCGATGTAGTCGTCCGGGCCTGAGGCGTAGCCCGTGGGGAAGTCGATCACGTTCATCGACACGGCGGCCCGCACGCCCGAGTCGATGGCGGCACGTGCCATCGCGGTCGGGAAGAAATACATGTCGTTGATGTAGGTCGTGCCGCTGCGCAGGCCTTCGGCGGCGGCGAGCTTGGAGCCGAGGTAGGTCCAGGCTTCGCTGACCCACTTGCGCTCGAGCGGCCAGATGTGGTTTTGCAGCCAGTCCATCAGCGGCACGTCGTCAGCCACGCCGCGCAGCAGCGTCATGGCCGAGTGCGCGTGGCCGTTGATCAGGCCAGGGATGAGGATCTGCTCGGGCAGTTCGACGCGGGCGGCCTGCGGGTACTGGGCCAGCAGCGCCTCGCGCGGCCCGACGGCGGCGATGCGCTCACCGTCGATCAGCAGCGCATGGTGCTCCAGCGTGTCTTCGCCGGGCTTCATGGTCAAGATCCAGCGGGGCAGCAGCAGGGTTTGGGACATCGCTTGTTCTCCTTGTGGGTTCAGTTCGCCTGCGCGAGGCGTTGTTCGACTTCGGCGCGGCGGGGCATCGCATCCTGCACGCCGGCGCGGGAAACGGCCAGTGCCGCGGCAGCCTGGGCGAAAGCCAGGGCCTGGTCGATGGCTTGGCCCTCGGCCAGTGCGGTGACGAGAGCCCCGACGAGGGTGTCGCCCGCACCAACCGTGTCGACCGCCTTCACGGGCAGCGCGGGCACGCGGCGGGTGGCCTGGTCATCGACCCAGCACAGGCCCTCCGCACCGAGCGACACCAGCACCGCGGACGGGCCGTGCGCGCGCAGTGCCTGGGCCAAGGCCTCCGGCTCGGCCGCACGGCCACCGAGCGTGGTGACCAGGGCCTGCGCTTCCAGGGCGTTCACGACGAGCACGTCGGCATGCCGCAGCAGGGCTTCGCAGCCGGCGCGGTAGGGCGCGGCATTCAGCAGCGTCTTGACGCCGGCCGCGCGGGCGCGCTGGAAGGCACGGGCGACGCTCTCCAGCGGCAATTCCTGCTGGGCAACCAGCCAGCGCAGGCCGGCCACCTCCAAGGCCTCGACCTGCGCCAGCGGCAGCGTGCCGTTGGAGCCCGCCACGGTCACGATCTGGTTCTCCGCGTCCTCGGCGCCGACAACGATCAGGGCCACGCCCGGCACCTCGTCCGCCGGCTGCGCAATCGCACGGGTGTCCACGCCCTCGGCCTGCAACTGCGCCACCATGGACGCGCCGTTCTCCAGCAGGCCCACCCGCGCAGCCAACGCCACGCGCGCGCCCAGGCGCGCCGCCGCAACGGCCTGGTTGGCGCCCTTGCCCCCCAGGCATGAACCGAAACGCTGGCCGCGCAGGGTCTCGCCCGGGAGCGGCAGGCGCGGCGCATGCACGATCAGGTCACGGTTGACGCTGCCAAGGACGAGGATCTCTGGTGCGGACATCAAGGCTCCGAAATGAAAGAACCCCTCGGGGCTGCCGAGGGGTTCGCTGAGGCGAGGGCCGATCGGCCGTCGATCAACGCTGGCCGATGGGCTTCACGTCGCGCGGGGCGGCGCCCACGAACAGCTGGCGCGGGCGGCCGATCTTGTACTCGGGGTCGCCGATCATCTCATTGAGCTGGGCGATCCAGCCGACCGTGCGGGCCAGCGCGAAGATGGCGGTGAACAGCGGCACCGGGATGCCGATGGCGCGCTGGACGATGCCGGAGTAGAAGTCGACGTTCGGGTAGAGCTTGCGGGCGACGAAGTACTCGTCTTCCAGCGCGATCTTTTCCAGCTTCATGGCGAGTTCGAACAGCGGGTCGTTCTGCAGGCCCAGTTCGTTCAGCACTTCGTGGCAGGTCTCGCGCATCAGCTTGGCGCGCGGGTCGTAGTTCTTGTAGACGCGGTGGCCGAAGCCCATCAGCTTGACGCCGGAGTTCTTGTCCTTGACCTTGCTGATGAAGTCGCCAATGCGAGCCACGCCGCCCTGCTTCTGGATGTCGCCCAGCATGTTCAGGCAGGCCTCGTTCGCGCCGCCGTGAGCCGGACCCCACAGGCAGGCCACGCCGGCTGCAATCGCCGCGAACGGGTTGGTGCCCGACGAGCCGCACAGACGCACGGTCGACGTGGAGGCGTTTTGCTCGTGGTCGGCGTGCAGCGTGAAGATGCGGTCCATGGCGCGCACCAGCACTTCGTTGGGCTTGTAGTCCTCGCACGGCGTCGCGAACATCATCCGCATGAAGTTGCCGGCGTAGCTCAGGTCGTTCTTCGGGTAGATGTAGGGCTGGCCGATGGTGTACTTGTAGGCCATGGACACGAGCGTCGGCATCTTGGCGATCAGGCGGATCGCCGCGATCTCGCGGTGCTCGGGGTTATTGATGTCGGTGCTGTCGTGATAGAAGGCCGACATCGCGCCCACCAGGCCCGTCATGACGGCCATCGGGTGGGCGTCACGGCGGAAGCCGCGCAGGAAGAACTGCATCTGCTCATTCACCATCGTGTGGTGCATGACCTTGTATTCGAAGTCAGCCTTCTGGCTTTCGTTCGGCAGCTCTCCGTACAGCAGCAGGTAGCAGGTCTCGAGGTAGTCGCAGTTCACCGCGAGTTGCTCGATGGGGTAGCCGCGGTAGAGGAGCTCACCCTTGTCACCGTCGATGTAGGTGATGGTGGAATTGCACGACGCCGTCGACAGGAAGCCCGGGTCGTAGGTGAACTTGCCGGTCTGGCCGTACAGCTTGCGGATGTCGATCACATCCGGGCCGATGGTGCCCTTGTACAGGGGCAGGTCCATCGAGGGGCTGCCGTCGGAGAACGACAGGGTGGCTTTCACGTCGGACGGGGTCATGGTTCAGTCCTTAGGGTTTTGAAAAGCATCAGGTGCGCAGGTCGGCGAGGACCTGGCGCACCGCGGCGGTGTCGATTTCACCACTGGGTTCCTTGCGACGGAGCAACAAATCGAGGAGATCGTTGTCCGCCAGGTCCATCAGCATCGTCAGCCCTTCAGCTTGCGTGATGCTGATGCCGGACTCGGCATGCCGCGTAAAGAATCGTTCAATCAGGAGGTCGTTCTCCAGCAGGCCGCGACGGCAGCGCCAGCGCAGCTTGGACAGCGCACGCTCGTCGATCAGCGGGGAGGCGACTTCGGTCATGAGCGTCAGACGGCGCGGCGCACCATCAGTTCCTTGATCTTGCCGATCGCCTTCGTGGGGTTCAGGCCCTTGGGGCAGACGTCCACGCAGTTCATGATGGTGTGGCAACGGAACAGGCGGTACGGGTCCTCGAGGTTGTCCAGGCGCTCATTGGTGGCTTCGTCGCGGCTGTCGGCGATGAAGCGATAGGCCTGCAGCAGACCGGCCGGGCCGACGAACTTGTCGGGGTTCCACCAGAAGCTCGGGCAGCTCGTGGAGCAGCTCGCGCACAGGATGCACTCGTACAGGCCGTTGAGCTCGTCGCGCTCCTCGGGCGACTGCAGCCGCTCGGTATCCGGCGGGATGTTGTCGTTGACGAGGTAGGGCTTGATCGAGTGGTACTGCTTGAAGAACTGCGTCATGTCGACGATGAGGTCGCGCACGACGGGCAGGCCCGGCAGCGGCTTAAGCACGATGGTGCCCGGCAGCGTGCGCATGTTCGTCAGGCAGGCCAGGCCGTTCTTGCCGTTGATGTTCATGGCGTCGGAGCCACAAACGCCTTCACGGCAGGAACGACGGAAGGACAGGCTGGGGTCGACGGCCTTGAGCTTGTTCAGGGCGTCCAGCAGCATGCGCTCGGAGCCGTCCAGCTCGACCTCGAGGGTCTGCATGTAGGGCTTGGCGTCCTTGTCCGGGTCGTAGCGGTAAATCTGGAAGGTGCGCTTCATGATCTTGGTGTCCTTGCTCGGCCGGCCGTCAGAAGGTGCGGACCTTCGGCGGGATCGATTCGACGGTGAGCGGCTTGAGGTTCACGGGCTTGTAGTCCAGGCGGTTGCCTTCGGAGTACCACAGCGTGTGCTTCATCCACTCTTCGTCATTGCGGCCATTCGGGTGGGCGGGCGTGTCGCCGTAGTCGTTGACCGTGTGCGCGCCGCGGCTCTCCTTGCGGGCCGCAGCCGACACGATGGTGGCCTGGGCCGCCTCGATCAGGTTCTCGACTTCAAGCGCCTCGATGCGCGCGGTGTTGAAGACCTTGGACTTGTCCTTCAGCGTGATGTTCTTCACGCGCTGGGCAATCTCGGCGATCTTGGTCACGCCTTCGTCCAGCATGGCTTGCGTGCGGAACACACCGGCGTGCTGCTGCATGGCGGCGCGCAGGTCGTTGGCGACGTCTTGCGCGTACTCACCGCTGGTGCTGGCATCCAGGCGGGCCAGGCGCGCGAGCGAGCGGTCAGCGGCATCGGCTGGCAGCGCCTTGTGCGAGCGCTTGCCGAGATCCGCAGCCACCAGGTGGTTACCGGCGGCACGACCGAACACGAGCAGGTCGAGCAGCGAGTTCGTGCCCAGGCGGTTGGCGCCGTGCACGCTCACGCAGGCGCATTCGCCGACCGCGTAGAGGCCGTTGATGACTTCGTTGGGGTTGCCGTTTTTCGGCGCGACCACCTGACCATGGATGTTGGTCGGGATGCCCCCCATCTGGTAGTGGATGGTCGGCACCACGGGGATCGGCTCCTTGGTGATGTCGACGTTGGCGAAGTTGTGGCCGATCTCCAGCACCGACGGCAGGCGCTTGGCGATGGTGTCGGCACCCAGATGGGTCATGTCGAGGTTGATGTAGTCCTTGTTGGGACCGCAGCCGCGACCTTCCTTGATCTCCTGGTCCATGCAACGCGAGACGAAGTCACGCGGTGCCAGGTCCTTCAGCGTGGGGGCGTAGCGCTCCATGAAGCGCTCGCCATTGGCATTGCGCAGGATGGCACCTTCGCCGCGGCAGCCTTCGGTCAGCAGCACGCCAGCGTTGTGCACGCCGGTGGGGTGGAACTGCCAGAACTCCATGTCTTCCAGCGGGATGCCGGCGCGCGCCGCCATGCCCAGGCCGTCGCCCGTGTTGATGAAGGCATTGGTGGAGGCCGCGAAGATGCGGCCAGCGCCGCCGGTCGCCAGCAGGACGGTCTTGCCCTGCAGGATGTGCACGTCGCCGGTTTCCATTTCCAGCGCGGTCACGCCCACCACGTCGCCTTCGGCGTCGCGGATCAGGTCCAGCGCCATCCACTCGACGAAGAACTGCGTGCGGGCCTTCACGTTCTGCTGGTAGAGCGTGTGCAGCATCGCGTGGCCGGTCCGGTCGGCCGCGGCGCAGGCGCGCTGCACGGGCTTCTCGCCGTAGTTGGCGGTGTGGCCGCCGAAGGGGCGCTGGTAGATGGTGCCGTCGGCGTTGCGGTCGAACGGCATGCCGAAGTGCTCCAGCTCGTAGACGACCTTGGGCGCTTCACGGCACATGAACTCGATGGCGTCCTGGTCGCCGAGCCAGTCGGAGCCCTTGACGGTGTCGTAGAAGTGGTAGTGCCAGTTGTCCTCGCTCATGTTGCCGAGCGAGGCACCAATGCCACCTTGCGCGGCCACGGTGTGCGAGCGGGTCGGGAAGACCTTGGACAGCACCGCCACGTTCAGGCCGGCGCGGGCCAGCTGAAGCGAGGCGCGCATGCCGGAGCCACCGGCCCCGACGATGACCACGTCGAACTTGCGGGTCGAAATCTTTGCCGTCATCACAGTCTCCACAGCACCTGGATGGCCCAGCCGGCACAGCCGAGCAACCACACGATCGAAAACACTTGCAGGGCCAGTCGGATGCCGACCGGCTTGATGTAGTCCATCCAGATGTCGCGCACGCCCACCCAGGCGTGATAGGTCAGCGACAGGATGGTGACGAAGGTCAGGACCTTCATCCATTGCTGGGAGAAGATGGCCGCCCAGCGGTCATAGCCCAGGGCGCCGGGCATCAGCACCTGCACCAGCAGAGCCACCGTGAAGAGGGCCATCAGCACGGCCGTCACGCGTTGGGCGAGCCAGTCGCGCAGGCCGTAGTGCGCGCCCACGACGAGGCGCTTGGAACCGAAAGTGCTCATTTCTAGTTGTCCTTCGGGAGAGATCAGTACAGACCGAACAGCTTGGCGCCGAGCGCCAGCGTCAGCAGCACGCTCAGGGCGAGCGTGATGACGGCCGAGCTGTGGCCCTGGGCCTTGCTGACGCTGTGCGTCGCGTCCATCCAGAGGTGGCGCACGCCGGCGATGAAGTGGTGCAGATAGGCCCAGATCAGGCCCAGCGTCACCAGCTTCACGAACCAACCGGGCAGACCCGCCGCGCCCGCGACGAACACGTTGGTGAACGCGTCGTACGAGATCTCAGAGCTGAGGCTGTTGTCCAGCATCCAGACCACGAAGGGCAGGAGCAGGAACATCACCACGCCGCTGATGCGGTGGAGGATGGAGACAATGCCGGCAGGCGGGAGGCGGTAGCTGACGATTTGCGTGACGTGGATATTGGTGAAGACCGGGCGGGTCTTTGCTCTGTCCGTCATGGTCGAAGCCTGCGTAATCAGTGTGAAACCGAAAGATTCTAGGGCCTAGATCAATGCCGAGCTTCGCGGTTGCTGCACTGCGGCATTGTCAGATTCAGTTCAACTGGTTGCGGTAGTGGTCCGCTTCCGTGTGGTAGAGGCCCCGGCGGAGTTCGACCGGTCGGTCCCCGTACGTGAAGGCCACGCGGTCGACGCTGAGCAGAGGGGCGCCCCCTTGCAAACCCAGCAGCGATGCGGCCTCCGCACTCGCGGCCACGGCCCGAAGCTTCTCTTCGGCCCGCACCATGTGGACACGATACCTCTCCTCGAAAAGCGCGTAGAGCGTACCGGGGTATTCGTTGATGATCTCGGCGCTCAGCCCGGCGAAGTGGCGCTCCGGCAGCCAGAGGTCATCGAGCACCACCGCGCGCTCGCCACGCAGCAGCAGCCGGCGCACCTCGATGACCGGCTCCGACGTGCGCAGATGCAGCGCCCGCGCCGTCTCGGCACTGGCCCGCGCCCGGCGGCAGTGCACCAACTCGCGCCGAAAGCCCACGGTGCCGTCGTCCGCGACAAGGCGCAGGAAGCGGTAGGCATCGCGCGGCGCGGTATGCGTCGCAACGAAGGTGCCCGCACCCTGACGGCGCTCCACCACGTGCGCCGCCGTCAGCTCGTCCAGCGCACGGCGCACGGTGCCAGGGCTTGCGTGGAAGCGCTCGGCCAACGCCGCCTCGCTGGGCAGCGCATCGCCCGGGCGCCACTCGCCCTCGGCCAGCGCGGCGACGATCAGTTGGCGGATTTGCTCGTACAACGGCGCGGCGGACTTGGGCATGCGCGCATTGCAGCACAGGGTATGCCCGTACACTCAGCAGGATTCGCCCAGAATTTCCCCAAGTTTCTCAACTGCCCCTTCGGAGACTTCCATGAGCAAGAAACCCGTTCGCGTCGCCGTCACCGGCGCTGCTGGCCAGATCGGCTACGCCCTGCTGTTCCGCATTGCTTCCGGCGAAATGCTGGGCAAGGACCAGCCCGTCATCCTCCAGCTATTGGAGATTCCTGACGAGAAGGCTCAGAACGCGCTGAAGGGCGTGATCATGGAACTCGAAGACTGCGCCTTCCCGCTGCTGGCCGGCATCGAAGCCCACAGCGACCCGATGACCGCCTTCAAGGACACCGACTACGCCCTGCTCGTCGGCGCCCGCCCGCGCGGCCCCGGCATGGAGCGCGCCGACCTGCTGGCCGCCAACGCCCAGATCTTCACGGTGCAGGGCAAGGCCCTGAACGCGGTGGCCTCGCGCAACGTCAAGGTGCTGGTGGTGGGCAACCCCGCCAACACCAACGCCTACATCGCGATGAAGTCGGCGCCGGACCTGCCAGCCAAGAACTTCACCGCCATGCTGCGCCTGGACCACAACCGCGCCGCCTCGCAGATCGCAGCCAAGACCGGCAAGGCCGTCGGCTCGATCGAAAAGCTGGCCGTGTGGGGCAACCACTCGCCGACGATGTACGCCGACTACCGCAACGCCACCATCGACGGGCAGCCCGTCAAGGCGCTGATCAACGACGAGCAGTGGAACCGTGAGGTCTTCCTGCCCACGGTGGGCAAGCGCGGCGCGGCGATCATCGCCGCCCGCGGCCTGTCGTCGGCCGCCTCGGCCGCCAACGCCGCCATCGACCACATGCGCGACTGGGCCCTGGGCACCAACGGCAAGTGGGTCACGATGGGCATCCCGTCCGACGGCTCCTACGGCATCCCGAAGGAAGTCATGTTCGGTTACCCCGTCACCTGCGAAGGCGGCGAGTACAAGATCGTGCAGGGCATCGAGATCGACGCCTTCTCGCAAGAGTGCATCAACAAGACCCTGAAGGAACTGACGGACGAGCAGGACGGCGTGAAGCACCTGCTCTGAAGACATTGCCTCCGTGCGGCGCCGCTACCATGCGGCCCGAGACGAACGGCAAGGGCTGCCCCAGCGGGCAGCCCTTTTTTCATGTGCGGCGCGAACGCCGCATCCAGGCGATCACGCCCATGCCGGCCAGCAGCAAGCCCAGGCTGCTGGGCTCCGGCACGGGGCTGACGACCGAGAAGGTGGCGGTGAACGGATTGGCAGCCGACCCCGACAACTGCTGCCCCGCGCTGGTGAAGGCGGTGAAGTAGACGTCCAACGTGTGCGTACCCGCCGCGACGCCGGACAGGAAGTTCGGCGCACTCGTGAGGCTCGCCCAGCGCTGGTCACCCGCGTTGCCGAAGCTGTTGCCTGCGCGGTCTTGAAACGTGGCGTTGGAGGTGAAGTTGATGGCCACGCTCTGGTAGGCACCTCCGTCGACACGCCAGTTCAGCACGCCGCCCGTGACGTCGCTGCCGCCGTTCTTCCAGGTGAGCAGCTCAGCACCCGACAGCGTGGCCGTGGCACCCAGCTGAAAGCTGCCCAGGCTCGCGCCGTTGAAGCTGGTCAGCAGGCTGCTGCCGGGCTGCAGGCCGCCGAACCAGATCGGGGTGGCAGCTCCATCGCCATCGGGGTCGATGGCCAGGTAGCTGCCGAACACGCCGGTGGCCGCTGCGGCCGGCAGCGCAGCCGCCAACAGCAGGGCGCACAGGCCCAGGGTCTTGTTCATGTCTGTCTCCTCGTTTCTTGTTTCGTCAGCCTCTGGGGTCGTGGTGCCAGCGCGCGAGGCCAGCCGCGCTGGCTTGCAGGTCATCGGGCGATGAACACCGCCAGCGAGCGGGGATTGACGCGGTAGGTGGCGTTCTCGCCGCCCACGCAGCTGGTGGCAGCGAGGTCCACCTGATTCGGTCCCTCGGCCCAGCTGGCGGTGTCTGTCACGCGGCACCAGGTCGTCTTGCCGGCACCCGTCCAGGGCAAGGTGAAGCTGCGATTCACGCTCTCGGCGTTGTAGAGCACGAGCACGGTGTCGCCGCCGCCCAGCTCGCTGCCGTCGTAGCGCCAGGCCAGCGTGCGGTTCTGTCCTGCGGCATCCGGCTGATTCACGGTCGCTTGCCACCAGCTGCTGTCACTGCTGTTGGTGCGGTAGCTCTTGTCGGCCCCAAACCAATCGAGTGGCGCCATGAAGTTGCCGTTGCCGTCCGCCGTGGCGTAGAAGTTCTCGGGGCGCAGCGCCGGCTGGTTCTTGCGGAACTGGATCATGGCCTTCGCAAACGCCCGGAAATTGGCTTGTTCGGTCGTCAGGTTCCAGTTCAGCCAATTGCCGGAGGCGTCCACGTTGTAGGGGTTGTTGTTGCAGTTCAGCCCACGCAGGAACTCGTCGCCCGCATTGAAGATGGGCACGCCCGCCGACAGCATCAGCAACGCAAAACCGGTGCGCGCCTGCTGGCGCTGCAGGCTGGCGTCGTTGCCGTTGTCCCAGGAGTCCTCATCGGCGGTGCCGCCGTCGCTCGGCCCCATCGGCCAGCCTTGGCTGATGTTCTGACCATTGCAGGCATAAAGGTCTTTCAGCGTGAACCCGTCATGCACGTTCAGGAAGTTGACCGAGAACGCGGGCTTGCCACGGCCGTCGCCTGCATCGCCATACAGATCGGGTGAGCCCGCGATACGCGCCGCCAGCCGTCCGCGAGTGGCATCGGCGTCTTTCACGCCGTACTTGTTCTGCGCACGACGCACGACGTCGCGAAAGCCTCCGTTCCATTCGCTCACCCCCGCGGGCATCTGCCCCAACTGGTAACCCTGACCGCCGGGCGCCAGGCCCCACGGCTCGCTGGACATGAACACGCCCGGGTTGGCCGCCACGGCTCGCGCCAGCGCCGTGTCGGCGTTCTGGCGGTCGAAGTAGAAACGCTGGGGATCGTTCGGGCTGCTGTCGTTGTCGTAGGCATTCACCAAGGCAATGCCCAGGTCAAAGCGAAAGCCGTCCACGCCCAGTCGCTGGCGCTGGTAGGCCAGCGAATGCAGAACCAGGTCCCGAGCCCGCGGATGGCGGGCATTGAGCGTGTTGCCCGTGCCGGTAATGTCGTAGTACCAGACGCGGTCGGTCGCCGTGCCGGGCGCGCGCGTCAGCAGGTAGTAGGTCGCGTTGTCCAGGCCCCGCAGGCTCCAGAGGTTGGCCTTGGACGGATCGGTGTTGCTCCAGGTGCCGCCTTCGGCAGTGTGGTTGTAGACCACATCAGTCACGACCTTGATGCCCGCATCGTGGAACGCCTTGACCATGGCCGCGAACTCCCGCGTGGGCCCGCCGATCGTCTTGTCGCAGGCGTAGCGGCGGTCAGGCGCAAAGTAGTTGAGGGTCATGTAGCCCCAGTAGTTGTCGCCCTTCGTGGTGGTGGCGGAGCGCTGCGAGGCTGCATCGGTCATGTCGTTGGCGTCGTTGTCGGTTTCATGGATCGGCATGAACTCGATCGCCGTGATGCCCAGGTCTCGCAGCTGCGGGATCTTGGCCACCGCGCCCGCAAACGTGCCCCGGCAGGCACCCACGCTGGCGTCACCTTGCGTCAAGCCGCGCACATGGGCTTCGTAGATCACGTCGTCTCTGATGGCACGGGGCGGCTTGGTGCCGGTGTCCAGCGCCGCAAAGCCGGCGCCGTAGGGCATGGCCACCACGCCCTTGGGTGCCACCGCGCCACTGTCCCGGGCGCGATCCCCGGCGCCGGAGGCATAGACCGCGCCGTCCGTCTGCTGAGGCGTGACGGCGGCCGAGACGTAATCGTGCGTGACCTCCAGCGCGTATGGGTCCAGCAGCAACTTGTTGGGATTGAAGCGGTTGCCCGAGGTGTCGACATCGGCCAGGAAGCCCGCCTCGCTACCAGGGACCCAGCCGCTGACGTAAGGCCAGTTCGGCCCCCAGGCCCGGTAGCCGTAGAAGATGTTGGTGAAGAGCTTGGCGGGGTTCAGCGGATCGATGTCGAACCCCAGGTTGCGCAGCGTGGTCACGGGCACCAGCACCTGCCACACCGAGGTGCCAGGCAATCGGCTCATGGCGTAGCGGGCCACCGGCGGCGCCCCGTAGGACTGCCGGTACAGCGCCACTTCCAGCCGCGTCGCGTTCTGGGAGAACACCCGAAAGCTCACCGTTGTGCCGTTCGCGGCCAGCTGGCCGCCGAGTTGATCGGCACCACCGGGCGCTTGCGCCAGGGCAGGCCGACCCAGCGCCAAGCTCGCAATCAGCAGACACCCCATCCAGCCCATGAGGCGCCAGCACCTTTGCCAACCGGGATCGTGACGATTCATAGATGTAGTTCCGCTACTTTTTGATAAGCCAGAGACTGCCCGCCAGCCATAAACAACCCCGCTTTTAGTGGTGCGACGGCCGTTTCAGTCGTGAATGCCACACTTTGGTCGCCCTTCACAAAAACTAGTTTTACTAGATGAGCCGGCCATGACACCTCTCCACCCAATAGCGGGGATCTCCGCCCTTGCCCTCGGTCTGCTGCTGGCCGCGACGCCTGCCGCGGCCGTGACCGTCACCGAAGCCGAGGGCGACACCGCCGCGCAGGCCCCGATGGGGAGCAGCAGCTACAGCCGCTTTGACACCGACTGGTTGAGTGACGCCACGCTCGCGTTGTTCGCCACCGGTGGCACCAGCCCGCTGTTCGCGACGAGCAGCACGGTTGAGGTGCGCTACCTGGGCACCCAGGCGACCCGCGAAGCCAGCTTGTCCTTCCAGGGGCCTGCGCTGTTCGACACCCGCAGCGGCTGCAACTTCGCCACGGCGCTGGTGGACGAGTTCTGCCTCATCGACAGCATCGGCACGGCGCGCACGCTGGGCGACCTGGCCACCGGCACCACGCTGGACTTCACCTTGACCGCACAGCCCCAACCCCTGGGCAGCCCAATCGATCAGCGCGCCTCGGCCGAGAGCTTTTCCAGCCTGGCCTCCGCCCGCTGGATCGATCTCGGCGGCGGCCAGTACCTGCTCGGATTCGAGGAAGGAAACGACGCGAGCTACAACGACATGGTCTTCCTGGTGAGCGGCGCGACGGCCACGCTGCCGTCGCCCGCCCTCCCCGTGCCGGAGTTGCCGACGGGCTGGCTGCTGGCCGCGGGCCTGGCCGCGCTGGCTTGGCGCCACCACACCCGGCGCTGAGTAAAGTGGCGCCATGAGCGCCCTGCCCCCGCACCCTCGCCAGGCCCTGTTCGGCCACACCGACCTCCGCCCGCTGCTGCCCGCAGTCGACCACTACTGTGGCGTTGAGGCCCGCATGCGCAAGAGCCTGGCGCTGCAGGCCGAACTGGGCCCGGTCTTCGACATCACGCTGGACGCGGAAGACGGCGCCCCCGTGGGTGGCGAAGCCGAACACGCCGCACTCATCGCCGAACTGGCGACCAGCGAAGCCAACCGCTTCGGGCGCGTCGGCGCACGCGTGCACCCCTGGGGCCATGCCGCCTTCGAGGCCGATGTCGACACCTTGATCGGCCAGGCCGGCCACCGCCTGGCCTACTTGATGATTCCCAAGCCCGACAGCGCCGACGACGTCGAACGCGCCGTCGCCGCCATCGATGCGGCCTGCGCCCATCACGGCCGGCCGCCACTGCCACTGCAAGTGCTGATCGAGACCCACGGCGCCCTGCGCGACGTGTTCCGCATCGCCGCCCACCCGCGCATCGAATCCCTGTCTTTCGGCCTCATGGACTTCGTGTCGGCGCATGGCGGCGCGATTCCGAAGATGGCGATGGAGCTGCCCGGGCAATTCGAGCATCCGCTCGTCGTGCGCGCGAAGCTGGAAATCGCGGCCGCTGCGCATGCCTACGGCAAGGTGCCGTCCCACTGCGTGGTGACCGAGTTCCGCGACACCACCCGGCTGGCTGCGGCCGCACGGCGTGCCGCGCATGAGTTCGGCTACACGCGCATGTGGAGCATCCACCCCGACCAGATCCGCCCCATCCTGGAGGCCTTCGCCCCGGGGGCCGACGAAGTGGCAGAGGCTGCCGAGCTGCTGCTGCAGGCCCAGGCCGCGCAGTGGGCGCCGATCTCCTTCCATGACCGACTGCACGACCGCGCCAGCTATCGCTACTTCTGGACGGTCCTGGAGCGTGCCCAGCGGACCGGGCGGGCGCTGCCGGCGGCGGCCCAGCAGGCTTTCTTTACGGGCAGCTCCGGGTAAAGCACGGGGTAAACCCACCCACGCCGCGCAGACAATCGACACACCTGCTCACCGACAAACGCCGGCTGCAACGCCATGATGCAGTGCTGGCCGCGGCTCGGTAACTCCGTTTCACGCGGCTGCCTGCACTTACCTCCAACTCTCGCGCCCACCCCGATGTCCACCTTCACGCTCCGCGGCTGCACCGCCGCCATCGTCCTCTGCGCCGCCCTGCCCGCCCTGGCCCAGACTGCGCCGGCCAAGCCCGCCGCCAAGTCGGCCGCGAAGGCCGCTGCCAAGCCGCTGGCTGCTGCCAAGAAGACGCCGCCCCCGCCGCCCGAGCCGGTGCTGACCGATGCCGACGAAACCCAGCTCGCCGCGGCCGAACGCGCCTACCTGGGCGAGTACGCCTGCGAGTTCAAGGAATCGGTCAACATCGAGAAGCACCCGAAGGTGGCCGGCTACATCAACGTCGCCTGGAAGAAGCAGGTCATCACGATGAAGCCCGTGCTGTCGTCCACCGGCGCACTGCGGCTGGAGGACGTCACCGGCCGCACGCTGATGATCCAGATTGCCAACAAGTCCATGCTGCTGGACACCAAGATCGGCCAGCGCCTGCTGGACGACTGCGTCCACCCCGAGCAGGCCAAGCTGATGGCCGCCGCCAAGGCCGCCAAGCTGGCCGACCCCGAGGGCGATGCCGCCGCCCAGGCGCGCAATGGCCTGGGCATCACGCCCACCGGCAGCAAGTGAGTCATCTCGGTTGAAACCCGCGGATCGGGTATGTAGAATGAATGCATACTTTCTGATGCATACCTGAGCCGCACCGCCTCTGGCGCGCCTCAGCCGCTGGAGGCGCCATGGAAGCCACCGTTGCCGAACGCGGGCAGATCACCCTGCCCAAAGCCGTCCGAGACGCCCTCGGCCTGACCAAGGGCACGACGCTCAAGGTCGAGCTTGACGGTGGTCGCATCATCCTGCGCAAGAACGTCGACGACGCCCTCGCCAAGCTGCGCGGTCGCTTCAAGCTCGATGGCTTCGCCAGCACCGACGACGCCATGCGGGCCATCCGCGGCCACGCGCCGGGCGACCCCTACCTCCCCCCTGAATCCGAGCCGGAAGGCGACGCGCCTTGATCGCTGCCGACTCCTCGGTGCTGATCGACGTCATTGCCGGCAGTGATGACGCAAGCGCCGCCTCGGCCGAAGCCGTGCGCCAGGCGCTGCGGGTCGGCCCGGTCGTGCTCAGCGAAGTCGCCCTGGCCGAGATCTGCACGGCCTTCCAGGGCGGCTCCGAGGTGCTGCGCTTTCTCGAAGACCTCGGCATCCGCTTCGACGCGATGGAAGCCAAGTCGGCCCTGCGCGCGGGCGAGATGCAACGGCGCTACCGCCAGCGCGGCGGCAACCGCAGCCGCACCGTGGCCGACTTCCTCATCGGCGCACACGCCATGATGCAGTGCGATGCACTCATCACCCGCGACGCCGGCTTCTACCGCGACTATTTCAAGGGCCTGCGGATCATCGTCCCGGCCCACCCCTGAGTTGTTTCACTGGAGAACTCCATGCTCACCGCCTACCGCCAACACGCCGCCGAACGCGCCGCCCTCGGCATCCCGCCCCTGCCCCTGGACGCCAAGCAGGTGGCCGAGCTGATCGAGCTGATCAAGAACCCGCCGGCCGGTGAAGACGCCTTCCTGCTGGACCTGCTCACGCACCGCGTGCCCCCGGGCGTGGACGATGCCGCCAAGGTCAAGGCCAGCTTCCTGGCGGCCGTGGCGCACGGCGACCTGAAGGTGGGCCTGATCTCCAAGGCCAAGGCCACCGAGCTGCTGGGCACCATGGTGGGCGGCTACAACGTGCATCCGCTGATCGAGCTGCTGGACGACGCCGAAGTCGCCGGTGTCGCCGCCGAGGGCCTGAAGAAGACCCTGCTGATGTTCGACTACTTCAATGACGTCGCCACCAAGGCCAAGGCTGGCAACGCCAAGGCGCAAGAGGTGATGCAGAGCTGGGCGAACGCCGAGTGGTTCACCACCCGCCCCGAAGTGCCCAACAAGATCACCGTCACCGTCTTCAAGGTGCCGGGCGAGACGAACACCGACGACCTGTCGCCCGCGCCCGATGCCTGGAGCCGCCCGGACATCCCGCTGCACTACCTGGCCATGCTGAAGAACACGCGGCCTGATGCTGCCTTCAAGCCCGAGGAAGACGGCAAGCGCGGCCCGATGCAGTTCATCGAGGACCTCAAAAAGAAAGGCCACCTGGTGGCCTACGTGGGCGACGTGGTGGGCACCGGCTCCAGCCGCAAGTCCGCCACCAACAGCGTGATCTGGGCCACGGGCCAGGACATCCCGTTCGTGCCGAACAAGCGCTTCGGCGGCGTGACGCTCGGCGGCAAGATCGCGCCGATCTTCTTCAACACCCAGGAAGATTCCGGCTCGCTGCCGATCGAAGTCGACGTCTCCAAGCTGGAGATGGGCGACGTCATCGACGTGCTGCCCTATGACGGCAAGCTCGTGAAGAACGGCGAGACGGTGGCCGAGTTCAAGCTCAAGAGCGACGTGCTGTTCGACGAAGTGCGCGCCGGCGGCCGCATCAACCTCATCATCGGCCGCTCGCTGACCGCCAAGGCGCGTGAGTTCCTGGGCCTGCCCGCCTCGACGCTGTTCCGCCTGCCGCAGGCCCCGGCGGCGTCCAACGCCGGCTTCACGCTCGCGCAGAAGATGGTCGGCCGCGCCGTCGGCCTGCCCGAGGGCCAGGGCGTGCGCCCGGGCACCTACTGCGAGCCCAAGATGACCACGGTCGGCTCGCAAGACACGACCGGCCCGATGACCCGCGACGAGCTGAAGGACCTGGCCTGCCTGGGCTTCTCGGCCGACCTGGTCATGCAGTCCTTCTGCCACACCGCGGCCTACCCCAAGCCCGTGGACGTGAAGACCCACCGCGAGCTGCCCGCCTTCATCAGCAACCGCGGCGGCGTGTCGCTGCGCCCGGGTGACGGCGTGATCCACAGCTGGCTGAACCGCCTGCTGCTGCCCGACACGGTCGGCACCGGTGGCGACTCGCACACCCGCTTCCCCATCGGCATTTCCTTCCCCGCTGGCTCGGGCCTGGTGGCCTTCGGTGCCGCCACGGGCGTGATGCCGCTGGACATGCCCGAGTCGGTGCTGGTGCGCTTCAAGGGTGAGATGCAGCCTGGCGTCACGCTGCGCGACCTGGTGCATGCCATCCCGCTGTACGCCATCAAGGCCGGCCTGCTGACGGTCGCCAAGGCCGGCAAGAAGAACATCTTCTCGGGCCGCATCCTCGAGATCGAGGGCCTGCCGGACCTGAAGGTCGAGCAAGCCTTCGAGCTGTCGGACGCCTCCGCCGAGCGCTCCGCCGCCGGCTGCACGATCAAGCTCAATCCCGAGCCGATCAAGGAATACCTCACCAGCAACGTCGTGCTGATGAAGAACATGATCGCCGACGGCTACGCGGACGCGAAGACCCTGCAGCGCCGCATCGAGAAGGTCGAGGCCTGGCTGGCCAAGCCCGAGCTGCTGGAAGCCGACAAGGACGCCGAGTACGCCGCCGTCATCGAGATCGACCTGGCCGACATCAAGGAACCCATCGTCTGCTGCCCGAACGACCCGGACGACGCCAAGTTCCTGTCCGACGTCGCCGGCACCAAGATCGACGAGGCCTTCATCGGCTCATGCATGACCAACATCGGCCACTTCCGCGCTGCGGCCAAGCTGCTGGGCGGCCAGCGCGACATCCCGGTCAAGCTGTGGGTCGCGCCGCCGACCAAGATGGACCAGAGCGAGCTGATCAAGGAAGGCCACTACGCCGCCTTCGGCACGGCCGGTGCCCGCACCGAGATGCCGGGCTGCAGCCTGTGCATGGGCAATCAGGCGCAGGTGCGTGAAGGCGCCACCGTCATCTCCACCTCCACCCGCAACTTCCCGAACCGCCTGGGCAAGAACACCAATGTGTTCCTGGGCTCGGCCGAGCTCGCCGCCATCGCGTCGCGTCTGGGCCGTCTGCCGACCAAGGAGGAGTACCTGAAGGAGATGGGCGTCATCGATGCCGACAAGGCCAGCGTCTACCGCTACATGAACTTCGACCAGATCGAGGAATACGCGGAAGCCGCCAAGGCCACCGCGCCGGCCTGCTGAAGCTGAGCAGCGCTGCTGCCCGCGAGCCCGCCAGGCGCAAGCCTGGCGGGCTCTTTTCATCGGCGCCTGCGCCGCGCAGCATCAGCCTGGCGGCAGGAGGTCCAGCAGGTCGGCATGGCCCTGGTCGAGGGCGTGGTCGACGGCGCGCCAGCCCTTGGCATCGCGGTCCGCCGGGCGCGCACCTTCAGCCAGCAGCAGCGCCACCAGCGCCCGCGAGCCGCCACGGGCCGCCAGCATCAAGGCCGTGCGGCCCTGCGGGTCGCGGGCGTGCACCGACACGCCCGCCTGCACGGCGGCACGCACGCCGGTGATGTCGCCGCGGGTGATCGCCTCCAGCAGGGCCGCGGGACCGGGCTGCACGTCTGATCCAGCCGCCTCGGGGATGGCGGGGGACGCGGCCAGGCTGTTGGCGAAGCTCGACGCCTTGGCCCGCGCATGCCATGCATTCGACCGCTCCGCCAGTGGCGCCGGCAGGACCGCAGCCGGGGCCGCAGGAGCTGAAGTGACGGGTGCAGCGGGCGCCGCAGCGGTGGGCGTCTCGGCACTTGCCACCAGCCCGCCAGCGGGCGGCGGCGCTGCGTCTGCAATGACCACCGGCGCGGCGGGCGCGGTCCGCGCCGGCTGATCTCGCCGCGGCGCGGCCTTGGCCGCTGCAACGGGTCTGTCCCGGCGAGCTGCAACGGGCGGCGCCTCCGTGCGTTCGGCCTGCGCCACGACGACCGCGCTCGGCGCCGCCGATGCCGCGGGCGCCGAAGCCCCCGCCACGAGGCGTGGGTCGGGCCCCGATGACGCGCCGGTGCCCCGGCCCTTGAGCACGACAAGAACGGTCAGCATCAACCCCGTCGCCACCAGCGCCCAGACCCACGTCGACGCCCACGGCGTGGCCGCGTTGGCCAACACGTTCGGCGCCACGACGCTCGGTGCCGCAGCGTCGGGCCGCGGCAGGGCCGCCATCAACCGCGCCCGGCGGGCATCGCGGCCGGCGTCGTCGGCCAGCAAGGCCTCGCGGTAGGCGGCCTCGGCGCGTTCATCCAACGGGCTCGGCACCGGGTCAACCATCACGCCAGGCCCTCAGGCGATGCCGCAGCGCGTCCCGCGCATAGCGCAGGCGGGTCTTGGCGGTTTCCAAGGGCGCTTGCGTCACCTCCGCCAGTTCGGCCAGGCTCAGTTCCACCACGGTGAACAGCACAAAGGCCTCGCGCTGCTCCACCGAAAGCGCCATCAACTCGCGCTCCACGGCTTCCACGAGGCGCTTGCCGGCCAGGGCCCGCTCGGGCGCGAGCACCCCCGAGGCGAGCCCGTCGGGGTCGACGTCGTCGTCTCCCGCCGGGCGCGACGGGCGCCCCCGGAGATGATCCAGCACCTGGTTGCGCAGCACCGTGTAGAGCCACGTCGAGAAGCGCGCCTTGCCCGGCGCAAAGCTCGAGGCCTTGGCAGCCACCGCGAGCCAGCCGTCCTGGTGGAGGTCCTCCACCGTCGCGCGGTCCGTCGGGTGCAGCATCTGGCGCACGAAGGCGAAGGTCTTGCGGTCATGGCGGCGGTACAGGCGGTCGAACGCCCCCACATCGCCGCGCAGATAGCTGGCGATGAGGGCTTCATCGGCGGGTTCGCTCTCGGCCATGCGGCGCGGATGCTACGCCGGCGGACACGGTGGCTTCATCGGGCGCAGCCTCACCAGCGCGCCGGCGGGTCAGGTACATAGCCACCCCGGCTGTCCGGGAAGGCCCGCGGCAGCGTGGCCACCGTACGCGGCATGATGCCCGCGGCCACGAGATTGGCCTGGCTGTCATAGAGCACCTCCAACAGCTGCTCGGGCCGCGTCGTGCGGCGTCGGAAATCGACACGGGTGATGGGCGCCCATTCCGCCGCGCCATGGCCCGTGCCCAGTTTGGCCCGGGCCGCGTTCTCGGCCAAGGGCGCCGCAGCGTCAGCCGCCGCGCTGCGGCCCAGGGGTGCCAGCGGCGCGAGCGGGCTCGGCATGGCAGGCATCGCCGACACGGGCGGCGGCGGCGCCTCGGGCACAGCCACCGGTGGCGCGGGCGGCACTTCGCGGAACACGGCCGCCCCCACGACGCCGACGTTCGCCGGCCGGCCCGTGCGCGCTGCGTACGAGTCGCCCAGCGATGTGAACTCGAAGGCCGCGATGCGATCGTCACTCTTGCGCCAGCCGGCAATGTCCGTCGTCTCCCACGGGCCGAGCACGTAGCCGGTCTGGCCGAAGCTGGCGGTGTCGCCCGTGATGGCGTTCACCCCGTCGACCGACAGCACCACCAGCACCCGCTCGCCGGTGCGGTTGCTCAACCGGATGGCGTAGCGCGCCCCTGGGCTGCCGGGGCTGTAGCGCCGGCCGGCGCTGGCGTACTGCGCCAGCACGCTGCCGCTGTCACGGTCCACCAACTGGAGGTCCAACAGCGGCGGCATGGCCGCCGTGGCGCAGCCGGCATGCAGGCTGGCGAGCAGGGAAACGGCCGCCAGCTGACACAGGGCGGCGCGGCGAGGGAGAGAGACCGGTGAGCGCATGGCGATCCTTCGCAGGGTGTGGGGTCCTCTGCTTGTACGCAGCCGCCGTCAAAACAGGGTGATCAAGGCAGCGCGCCGTCGGCGCCGGGCAAAGAAAAAGCGGCCCAGGGCCGCTCGTTCATCGCACGCCGGGCCGCTCAGGCCTTGATGTCCAGCAAGGCGCCCGTGGTGTTGAGCTGGGTCTGGAGCACCTTCAGGTTGGCCACGAACGCATAGGCGGCCGACTGCTGCTCCACGATCTCATTGGCCGGGTTGATCTCGCGCGCCGGCACCTTGTCGACATTGGTCGGCTCCACGCTCTCGCGAGACTGGCTGCTGGCGGCCATGTTGGCGATGTTGGACGCCGACGCGCGCAAACGCTCGTTCGCGGCCGAGATGCCGGACAGGGCGGTGGAGATGGCGACGTTCATCGGGGTTCAGTTCAGCAGCGCTTGAGCCGTACATCGGCAGGCGGTGGCCGAACTTTAGAACAACCGGCGAAAAAACCCGCATTTCGGGGGATGGGTACCCCCGCGGTTCGTGAAATCAGCCCGCCAGCTCTTCGTAACCGCCGGCCGAGACGAAGACGCGCACGCTGTCGCCGCCGGCCGCCTTGGCCTCGGTGCAGGCCAGGGCGGCGGCGCCGAGCACCGCATCCACGCTGGTCAGCGAGGGCTGGATCTGCACCACGCCCAGCGACGCCTTCACCCGAGTGCGGTGCAGGCCCCAGCGCAGGCGGTAGCTGGCCACGGCGGAGCGCACCTTCTCGGCAATGATGTGGGCGTAGTGCTGGTCGCAATCAGGCAGCAGGATGGCGAAGTGGTCGTCTTCCAGGCGCGCCACCAGGTCCGACGCCCGCACCTTGCCGATCAGCATCTGGCCCAGGCCGTACAGGAAATGGTCGCCCACCTCGGGGCCCATGCCCTGGATGACCTCGCCGAACTTGTCGACATCCAGCCACAGGATCGACACCGGCTCGTTGCGACGGCTGCCGACATGCTCGGCCAGGCGGCGCTCGAACTCTCGGCGGTTGGCCAGTTCGGTGACCGCATCATGCTTGGCCGTCCAAGTCGGCTGCAGACGCTGGGCGCGGGCTGCCGTCACGTCTTCCACGATCCAGAGCGCCTCGCCCTGCGGCGCCTCCCAGTGCACGGGCGTCGCCTGCAGGCGGCCCCAGAAGCGGTGGCCGTCGCGCTTCACGTACTCGATCTCTTCGTCCAGCGGCCGGCCCGCGGCAAAGGCGGCAGCGGCACGCTCGTTCAGGCCCGAAAAGGCCAGGTCGGTGGTGTGCACGACACGGGTGGACTGGCCGGCCAGGTCGGCGTCATCGCCGAAACCGAACAGGTGATTGAACTCTTCGCTGACCACCTCGAAGCGCTGGCCGGCCACGAAGGCCACCGCAGTCGGGGCCCGAACCATCAGGGCGCGCAGGCGGGCAGCCGTGGTGTCGTTGGGGGAGGCAGGGGCGGCGCTGTTCATTCGGGTCTCCAGGGTCAGTCTCCTACACCCGACTATCGCAGGAGTCATCACTTTCGGCCATGACGCACGTCACGCCGTTAGAGTCCGTGACTTCGCCAGACCTGGCGTCACAAGAGACGGTCCGATGCGCGTGTTCCCGATCTCCCTCCTGGCGCTGCTCGCGGGCATCACCCATGCCCAGCAGCTCAGTGAAATCCCTCAGGGCTTGCGGGATGCCACCCCGCGATGGCACGCCCTGACCGGCGCTCGGCTGGTGCTGGCGCCGGGCCAGGTCATCGAGAACGGCACGCTGGTGATGAAGGATGGCGTCATCGTGGCCGCCGGCGCCGACGTCAAGCCACCGGCCGGCGCGCGCATCTGGGCCCTGCCCGGCCGCACCGTCTACGCCGGCTTCATCGATGCCGCCAGCCCGCTGGGCCAGGGCCGGGTCGACATCTCCAAGGCCAAGTCACTGACGCCCGGGCAACGCTGGGTGAAGGCCGACTTCCACCAGGCCGCCGCGCTGGAGTTGAAGGCCGACGACCTCAAGGCCGCGCGCGAGCAAGGCTTCACCGCCGCGCTGTCGCTGCCGCCGGCCAGCGGCGTGTTCCGCGGCCAGAGCGCCCTCATCAGCCTGCGCGACGGCGCCGATGCCCGCAGCCTCGTGCTGGCGCCCGACGTCGCCCAGCATGTGGCGCACGACTACCAGGCCTTCGACTTCGAGTCGGGCGGCCGCACCGGCGTCGTGACCTACCCGACTTCGTTGATGGGCAGCGTGGCCCTGATGCGCCAGACCTGGCTCAACGCCCGCTGGGCGGCCGGCCAGCCCCCGGCCGGCGAGCGACGCGAGTTCAACGCTTCGCTGGCCGCACTGGCACCCGCCGCCGCGGGCCGCCAGGTCGTCATCCACGAGGCGCTGGACGAGCAGGACCTGCCCCGCATCGCCCGCACCCGCGACGAGTTCGGCCTCAAGGTGCTGGCCCTGGGCACCGGCCACGAATACCGCATCGCCGCCCGGCTCAAGGCGCTGGACCTGCCCGTCATCGTGCCGCTGGCCTACCCGCCCGCGCCCGAGGTGGAGCAGCCCGAGAGCGCCCTCGACGTGCCGCTGCACCAGCTCCAGCACTGGGAGCGCGCGCCCGGCAATGCCGCCGCACTGCAGGCCGCGGGCGTGACGTTCGCCCTGTCCACCCAGGGCCTCAAGGACCTGCGCCGCGACTTCTGGCCCCGGCTGCGCCAAGCCGTGCAGCGCGGCCTGGCGCCAGAGGCGGCGCTGGCGGCCTTGACCACCACGCCTGCACGGCTGCTGAACCAGCCACGCCTGGGCCGCCTGGCGCCGGGTCATCTGGCGCATGTGGTGGTGGCCAACGGCGACCTGTTCACCAACGACCAGGCCGAGGTGGAACTCGCCTTCGTCGACGGCCAGCCGCTGCCCACCGAGGCCTGGGACCGCTTCGACGCCCGCGGCCGCTGGACGGTACGACCGGCCGGCGGGCCGGAGCAGACCTGGCAGATCGCCGGCACCCGGACCCGCCCGACGCTGCAGGTCGACGGCAAGGCCTGCGAGCTGCAGCAACGCGGCCATGAGCTGCTGCTGCGCTGGCCCTGCGAGGGCTCCGAGCGCGAGAGCCTGCGCCTGCAGGGCCAGGGCGCGAACATGACCGGCGCGCTGACGCTGGCCGACGGCCGCACCCAGGCCTGGACGGCCCAGCGCGTGGCGCCGCATCAGCCGCCGGTAGCGGCGAAGGTCAATCCGCCGCCCCCGCCAGCCGCCACCTTCCCAGCCGGCGTCTACGGTCGTACCGCGCCGCCGGAGCGGCCGGCCACGGTCCTCGTGCGCAATGCCACGGTCTGGACCAGCGCCGCCGCCGGCAACCTGACCGGCACCGACCTGCTGGTGCGCGACGGTCGCATCGCAGCCGTCGGCAAGAACCTCGCCGCTCCTGCCGGCGCGGCCGTCATCGACGCCACCGGCAAGCACGTCACGCCCGGCCTGATCGATGCGCACTCGCACACCGCCATCCAGCGTGGCATCAACGAGTTCGCGCACTCGGTCACGGCAGAAGTGCGCGTAGGCGACGTGGTCGACCCGACCGACATCAGCCTGTACCGCCAACTGGCAGGCGGCGTGACGAGTGCCAATCTGCTGCACGGCTCGGCCAATGCCATTGGTGGGCAGAACCAGGTCATCAAGCTGCGCTGGGGCATGGACGCCGAGGCGATCAAGTTCGAGGGCGCCAAGCCCGGCATCAAGTTCGCGCTGGGCGAGAACGTCAAGCGCGCCAACTTTCCCGCGACCGAGTCCGACCCCCGCTACCCCACCACCCGCATGGGCGTGGAGCAGGTCATGCGCGACGCCTTCCTGGCGGCGCAGCGCTACCGCGAGCAGCGCAAGGCCGACCCGACCACGCGCCGCGACCTGCAGATGGACACGCTGGTGGAGCTGCTGGAGAAGAAGCGCGTCATCCACATCCACAGCTACCGCGCGGATGAAATCCTGATGTTCGTCGCTCTGGCCAAGGAGTTCGGCCTGGAGGTCGCCACCTTCCAGCACGTGCTGGAGGCCTACAAGGTGGCGCCCGAGATCGCCTCGCTCGGCGCCGGGGCGTCGGGCTTCTCGGACTGGTGGGCCTACAAGGTCGAGGTGCAGGATGCGATTCCGTACAACGGCGCGATGACCCACAAGGCCGGCGTGGTCACCAGCTTCAACTCCGACAGCGACGAACTCGCACGACGCCTGAACACCGAAGCGGCCAAGGCCCTGCGCTACGGCGGCAAGGCCTGGGGCATGACCGAGGCCGACGCGCTGAAGTTCGTCACCCTCAACCCGGCGAAGCAGTTGCGCATCGAGGCCCGCGTCGGCTCACTGGAGGTGGGCAAGGACGCCGACTTCGTCATCTGGAGCGCCAACCCGCTGTCCAGTGCCGCCAAGGCGGAGCAGACCTGGATCGACGGCCGGCGCTACTTTGACCTCACCGAAGACGCCCAGTTGCGCGAGCGCGACCGGGTCGAGCGGGCGCGACTGGTGGCAGCGGCCCTGCCCGAACGGGCCAAAGCCGGCACGCCCGCCGAGGGGCGCCCCGCCTCCCCCGTGACCGCCGCACTGGACCAGCTGGACATGCAGCGCTGGCTGCACGCCATGAACCGCGACCGCCAGAGCTACTTTGGTGGCGACGCCTGGCATGAATGCACTCTGGATGCGTACTGACATGAAGCCTGCTCTGCTCACCTGCCTGCTGTCGCTCACCCTGGCGGCGCCCTGGGCGCTGGCCACCCCCAACACGCCACCGCCGCCCCAGCGCGAGCCGCTGCTGCTGCGCAATGCCACGCTGCACCCCGTCACGGGCCCGGTCGTCGCCGGGGGCAGCCTGCTCATCGAGGGCGGCAAGATTCGCGCCCTCGGCGGCAGTGACCTGGCCGCGCCGGCCGGCGCCCGCGTCATCGACCTCGGCGGCCGACACGTGTACCCCGGCATGGTGGCGGCCAGCACCAGCCTCGGGCTGGCCGAGATCCGCGCGGTCAACGCTTCTACCGACACCGCGGAGACCGGGCCGCTCAGCCCCAATGCGCGCGCGCTCGTGGCCTTCAACGCCGACAGCGAACTGCTGCCGGTCACGCGCGGCGGCGGCGTGCTGACCGCGCTGTCCGTGCCCGAGGCCGGCCGCACCGGGCTGATCGCCGGCACCTCCGCCCTGCTGCAGCTGGAAGGCTGGAACTGGCAGGACATGGCCCTGGTGCCCGAGTTCGGCCTGCACATCGTCGTGCCGCGGATGCGCCTGAACAGCGCCCTCTTTCCCACCCAGCCCGAAGCCCGCCTGGCCGAGATCCGCCGCTCGACCGAGCTGCGCCTGAAGCTGCTGGACGACGCCTTCGAGTCGGCCAAGGCCTATGCGCTGGCCCGCGCGGCCGATCCAGCCACCCAGGTCGACACCCGCTGGGAAGCCATGCGCCCCGTCTTGCCGGCCAGCGCCGGCGCCACGCCCGCACGGCCCGTCGTCATGCACGCCGACGACCTGGCGCAGATCCGCTTCGCGCTGGACTTCGCCGCCCGCCACGGCCTGAAGCTCATCATCAACGGCGGCGCCGACGCCTGGCGCGTGGCCGACACGCTGCGCGAACGCAACGTGCCGGTCATCATCGACGGCCTGCTGCGCCTGCCCATGCGGCGCGATGACCCGCCCGACGCGCTGTTCAGCCTCCCGGCCAAGCTGGCAGCCGCCGGCGTGCGCTACTGCATCGCCGAAGGTGGGCGCGACTCGTCCAACGCCCGCAACCTGCCCTTCGAGGCCGCGCATGCTCGGGCCTTCGGCCTGTCGGACGATGAGGCCCTGAAGTCGGTCACGCTCTACCCCGCGCAGATCCTCGGCGTGGCCGACAAGCTCGGCTCGCTGGAAGTCGGCAAGCTCGCCACGCTTTTCGTCGCCGATGGCGACCCGCTGGAACCCAGCACCCGGATCGAGCGCGTCTTCATGCAGGGCCGCGAGGTCGAACTGACAGACCGCCAGACGGCGCTGAGGGACAAGTACCTGAAGCGGCAATGAGGCTTGCTGGGCTCGACGGTTGGCACAGGGCCCTGCTGGCGCTCTGTGCGGCCGGGCTGGCCCTGTTCGGCGGCCTGCTCTTCGTCTCCTATGCCGCGCCGCTGACCATTGAACGCCTGGCACGCGATGCGATCCAGCTCGAGGTCGAGCGCCGTGTCGGCGCACGCATCGACGCCCTGTCGGACACCCGACTTGCAGGCCTCGCACGCAAGGCGCTCGAAAAGACCTCCGCCGAGGCAGCCGCTGCCGAAGCCGCGTTGCGACAACAGGTGCCCCGACGCGTCGCCAACCTGGTGGCCGACATGCTCAAGGCCGACTGCGAGTGCCGAAAGCGACTCGCACGCAGGCTTCAGGAAGCGGCTGAAGCTCACCTCGACACGCTCCGGGACGCCGAAGCACGGCTGACCGACTGGATCGAGCATGGCTACGCCACGACGCGGGCGCAACTGCTGCAAGAGCTGCGCATCTTCTCGGCCGTGAACGCGCTCTGCTTGCTTCTGCTGGGCAGCCTGTGCCTCTGGCGCCGCCCGACGACACCCCAGCTCATGCTCGTTGCTGCCACGGTACTCAGCGCTGCCGTGGTCGTTGGCGGGTTCTACCTGTTCAAGCAGGACTGGCTGCACACGCTGGTGTTCGGCACCTACGTCGGCTGGGGCTACGCCGCCTACCTGGCCGCCGTGACGGGGCTGTTTGCCGACATCGCCTTCAACGAGGCTCGCATTTCGGCCAACCTGCTGAATGCGATTGCCGTGCCGACCTGTTGAGCGCCCCGTCGCTCAGGGCGCAATCTGCTCCGCATAGTCGTACAGCGCCCCAAGGATCTCCTGGCTGCGCTCGTCCTCGGCGGTCTCGCCGAGCTGGTCGATGCGCTCCATGAAGACGGCCAGCGTCTGCGCACCGCCCTCGCCTTCGTGCAGGCGGGCGGCGCAGTGGGCCTGCCAGCGCTCGGCCTCCTCGGCCGACAGGCTGGCCGGGAAGTTGCGCGCGCGCCAGCGGAAGACCAGTTCATCCAGCCGGGCGTCCTGGAAGGCCAGCTTGCCCTGGCTCGCGCGCTCGGTGAGCTGCTCGGGCGTCATGCCGCGCACGCGGTTCAGCGAGCGGCGGTCTTCGGTGCCGATGAATCCGCCGTACAGGTCTTCGTCGACGTCCGAGGCCTCGAAGGGCTCGCGCTGGAACACTTCAGGCCACAGACCGTCCAGCAGGCGCCCCTTGTCGGCCAGCGCACGGGCATGGGCCAGCTGGGCCTCCAGGTCAAAGCCCCAGCGCTCGGCCATCGCCGGGCTGAGCGTCTTGAGGTTGCCGATCACGATCGGGCTCTTGTTGACGTGGATGGTCTTGATGGGCAGCCGTGTCACGCCTTCCGGGAGGGCGTCCTGCTTGGTGAACATGCGCTCGCGGATGGCGGCGGCGTTCAACGTGAGCAGCTCGTCGGGCGCGCTGGCGCAGTCCCAGACGATGAGCTCGTTCTTGTTTGTCGGGTGCGGCGCCAGCGGCCACACGAGCGCGATGCAGCCGCGCTCCGGGCCGTACATGCCGGATATGTGCAGGAAGGGCTTGCCCACGCCGATCTCGTCCCACACGGCCTGCTTGCTGCGCAGCTTGAGGCAGAAGTCCCAGAGTTTGGGCTGGGCGTTGCGCAGCTTGCGCGCCAGGGCGACGGTGGCGCGCACGTCCGACAGGGCATCGTGCGCCGCCTCGTGCGCCAGGCCGTTGGCGGCGGTCAGGTGTTCGAGCTTGAAGCTGGGGCGGCCGTCGTCGTGCTTGGGCCATTCGAGGCCGTCAGGACGCAGCGCATAGGCGCAGCGCACCACGTCCAGCAGGTCCCAGCGCCCGCAGCCGTTCTGCCACTCGCGGCCGTAGGGGTCGATGAGGTTGCGCCAGAAGAGATGACGCGTGACCTCGTCGTCGAAGCGGATGGAGTTGTAGCCCACACCCACGGTGCCCGGCAGCGCCAGCACGGTCTCGATGGCGGCGGCGAACTCATGCTCGGGCACGCCGCGCTCCTGGCAGTGCTGGGGCAGGATGCCGGTGAGCAGGCAGGACTCGGGGTCAGGCAGGTAGTCCGGCGAGGGTTGGCAATACAGCATCAACGGCTCGCCGACCTCGTTCAGTTCGGCATCGGTGCGCAGGCCGGCGAACTGGGCGGGGCGGTCGCGGCGGGGCACGCGGCCGAAGGTTTCGTAGTCGTGCCAGAAGAAGCTCAGTTCACTCATGGGGCGGCACGATAGCGCAAGGCCTGATGCAGGCGTCACGATCCCGACCTGCCCGACCGCCCCCGTGAGGCGGCGCCTTGGCTAGAGTCGCAGCACAACGCCAACGCGCCGCGCGCAACGGGAGACGACCATGAAAGCCTGGACTGCCCTCCTCTGCCTGCTGCTGGCCCTGCCTCGGCTGGCCAGCGCCGAAGATGAGCCGATCGCCACCGACCGGCCGGACTTCGTGGAGTCGAGCGACGTGGTCGGCAAGGGCCGCGTGCAGCTGGAAACCAGCCTGGCCTGGGCGCGCGACCGCCAGGGCAGCCTGAAGACGCGCGAGACCAGCACGCCCACCCTGCTGCGCCTGGGCATCGCCGATGCCTGGGAGCTGCGCCTGGAGACCGACGGCCGCATGCGGTTGACCACCGACGACGGCAGCGCGCGCACGCGCGAGCGGGGCTGGTCGGATCTGTCCTTCGGCCTGAAGTGGCACCAGCGCGATGGCGACGAGGCCACGGGCACGCCGGGCCTGGGCTGGCTCTTTCACCTGGATGCCGACACCGGCTCGGGGCCGTTTCGTGGCCAGGGCGTGCGGCCTTCCCTGCGCATGGTGGCGGAATGGGAGTTCGCCGGGGGGTGGTCGCTGGGCGTGATGCCCGGCCTGTACCGAGACCGCGACGAGGCCGGCCGGCACTTCACCGGCGGCATCCTGGCGGCCGTGGTGGGCAAGTCGCTGGGCGACCGCACGCGGGTGTTCGTGGAATTGTCCGGCGAGCAGCTGGCCGCTGCCCGTCATGGCGGCAGCGTGACCACGCTGGACATGGGCATCGCCTACCTGCTGTCCAACGATGTGCAGATCGATGCCGCCGTGTCGCGCGGCCTGAACCGCAACGCGCCCGACTGGTCGTGGACCGTCGGGCTCTCGCTGCGTTACTGAGCCGCGAGCGCGCGGCTCAGCGCTTCTTGACGACGACGCTGCCGATCGAATAGCCGGCGCCGAAGGAGCAGATCACGCCCGCATCGCCCGGCTGCAGGTCGGCACGGTGATGGTGGAAGGCGATGATGGAGCCGGCGGACGCGGTGTTGGCGTACTCGTTGAGGATGAGCGGCGCCACGTCGTCGCCGGCATCGGCGCCCACGAGCTTCTTGATGACGAGCTGGTTCATGCCCTGGTTGGCCTGGTGCAGCCAGAAGCGGCGCATCTGCGTCGGCTCCAGGCCCAGCTTGCCGAGGTGGGTCTCGATGTGCGCGGCGGCCATGGGCACTACCTCCTTGAAGACCTTGCGGCCCTCCTGGTAGAAGGTCAAGTCACGGGCTTCGGGGTCGCGGTCTTCGGCGCGGTTCATGAAGCCGAAGTTGTTGCGGATGTTGCTGCTGAACTGCGTCGCCAGCTGCGTGCCCAGGATCTCCCACTGGTCCGGACCCGTGGCGGTGTCGGCGCGCTCGACGATGAGCGCCGTGCACACGTCGCCGAAGATGAAGTGGCAATCGCGGTCACGCCACTCCAGGTGGGCTGAGGTGATCTCGGGGTTGACCACCAGCACGCACTTCGACGCCCCGGTGCGCACGGCGTTGAAGGCCTGCTCCAGCGCAAAGGTGGCCGATGAACAGGCCACGTTCATGTCGAACCCGTAGCCGCCGGCGCCCAGCGCCTGCTGGATCTCGACCGCCATGGCGGGGTAGGCGCGCTGCATGTTGGCACTCGAACAAAGCACGGCGTCGATGTCGGCGCCGGTCTTGCCCGCCTGGGCCAGCGCCTTCTGCGCGGCATCGACCGCGATCTCGGCCATTAGCGACAGCTCGTCATCGCCACGCGGCTTGAAGCGCGGGTACATGCGCGCCGGGTCCAGCACGCCGTCCTTCTCGATGACGTAGCGCTGCTTGATGCCGGACGCCTTCTCGATGAACTCGACGCTGGAGTGCGTCATCGGCTGGCGCTCGCCGCGGGCGATGGCGTCGGCATGGGCGGCGTTCTGCTGGTCGGCGTAGGCGTTGAAGGCCGCCACCAGCTCCGCGTTGGTGATGACGTGCGGCGGCTGGTACAGGCCGGTGCCGCTGATGACGACGGCTGGGAATGATGTTTGCATGGTGTCGGCGACAAGCCGCCGCTGCTGATGTACGAAGGCTGCCAGTTTATCGACCCACGCTGGTGCAGGCGCCAGGCACTAGCCTGGGGCCCCAGCCACCGCCAGGCCCCACGCCATGCACGAAGACCATCTCCTGCCGCCGGACGACCCGCTGCGCTTGGCGCTGCACAACGAAGTGCACGCCCGGCCGCCGGCCCGTATCCGCCTGCCGGCGCTGATCGTGCATGTGGCCGTCCTCAACGACGGCGTGAGCCGGGCCGACGAGCATGCCCACCTGCGCCGCCTCCCAGGGCAGCACGACCTGGGCGCGGAGGCCCTGCAGGCCAATTTCCTGCGCCTGCGCTGCGGCGAGTTCTCGCTGAAGTGGGAGCGGCATGCCGAGTTCACGCGCTACGCGGTGGTGCAGTCGCTGCCCGCCGATGCCGAGCCCGGCGCCCAGACGCTGGATAGCCTGGCCCTGCGCGTGGCGCCCGACTGGCTCGCGCGCATCCCGGGGCGCACCTTTGCGGCGATCAAGCTGGTGATGATCGAGCGGCCGCTGACGTTTGCGCCCAGCGCGCTGGCCGAGGCCCGGGCCTGGTTCGGCGAGCATGCCGTGGTGGCCTCCACCATGGGTGGGCATTCGCTGGTGGTGACCGACTTCTGCCTGCGTGCCTCGGGCTTCGAGCACCTGGTGGTGCTGGCCGAGCCCGGCACGCCGCAGACACGCGCCGGCCGCATCTGCCAGCGGCTGCTGGAGCTCGAAACCTACCGGTTGATGGCCCTGCGCGGCCTGCCCGTGGCCAAGATGCTGGCGCCGACGCTCGCGGAGGTCGAGTCCCGTCTCGCCACCATCACAGCCCGGCTGGAGCAACGCGGCGCGTCGGAGGCGGAGCTGCTGGACGACCTGATCTCCACCGCGGCCCGCATCGAACACGCCACGGCCGAGCATCAATACCGCTTCACCGCCACCCAGGCCTACCACGCCATCGTGCAGGCCCGGCTGGACGAGCTGCACGAGGGCAAGGTGGCCGGCACGCAGACCCTGGGCGAGTTCATGCAGCGGCGGCTGTCGCCCGCCATCGCCACCGTGCAGGCCACCGCGCAACGGTTGGCCGGGCTGTCCCAACGCATCTCACGCGCCAGCGCCTTGCTGCGCACCCGGGTGGACATCGCCACGGAGACGCAGAACCAGCAGCTGCTCGCCCAACTCAGCGACGGCCAACGCACCCAGCTGCGCATGCAGGCGACCGTGGAGGGCCTGTCGATCGCGGCCATCACCTACTACGTGGTCAGCCTGCTGCTGTATGCCTTCAAGGCCCTGAAGACCGAGGGCTGGCTGCCGGTGCAGCCCGAGCTGGCGGCGGGCGCGGCGATCCCGCTCGTGCTGGGCGGCGTGTGGTGGACGACCCGGCGCATCCACCGGAAGTTCTTCGGGCACTGACCGGCTTGCCCGCGTAGAATCGGGCACCGGGCCCAAATTTTGGTGTCCGGTTTTTTTTGGTCTCTCGTCGCCCCGAGGACCGGCCGGAGCCAAGTCAAGCGCTCGCAG
The DNA here is from genome assembly GCF_002205845.1 of Roseateles puraquae. Classification (GTDB taxonomy): domain Bacteria; phylum Pseudomonadota; class Gammaproteobacteria; order Burkholderiales; family Burkholderiaceae_C; genus Pelomonas; species Pelomonas puraquae. The sequence goes on from NZ_NISI01000001.1 coordinate 540,267, forward strand.
ACCAGGCGCGCACTGCTCCAACGCGCGCCGATCAATGCGACCTGGACCATGGAAATCTTCGACTACGACAACATCCTGCTGCTGCCCCGCAAGTGCCGCGTGGAAAGCCGCTCCGACTGCGACACCTCGGTGCAGTTCGGCCCCCGCCGCTTCAAGCTGCCGGTGGTGCCTGCCAACATGAAGACGGTGGTGGACGAACCCATCACCGAGATGCTGGCGCGGGAGGGCTACTTCTACGTCATGCACCGCTTCGACCTGGACAGCCTGGCCTACGCCCGGTCCATGCGCGCCAAGGGCCTGCTCGTCAGCTTGAGCGTGGGCGTGAAGCCGGCCGACTATGCGCTCGTCGACCAACTCGCCGCCGAGGGCATCGGCGCCGACTACCTCACCATCGACATCGCGCACGGCCATGCCGAAAGCGTGCAGCGCATGATCGCCCACATCAAGCAGCGCCTGCCCGACGCCTTCGTGATCGCCGGCAATGTGGGCACGCCCGAGGGCGTCATCGACCTCGAAAACTGGGGCGCTGACGCGACCAAGGTGGGCGTGGGCCCGGGCAAGGTCTGCATCACGCGGCTCAAGACGGGCTTTGGCACCGGCGGCTGGCAGCTGTCGGCGCTGAAGTGGTGCTCGCGCGTGGCGACCAAGCCCATCGTGGCCGACGGCGGCATCCGCCACCACGGCGACATCGCCAAGAGCGTGCGCTTCGGCGCCAGCATGGTGATGATCGGCTCGCTGTTCGCGGGCCATGAAGATTCACCGGGCCAGACCGTCGAGGTCGACGGCAAGCGCTACAAGGAGTACTACGGCTCCGCCAGCGACTTCAACAAGGGCGAGTACCGCCACGTGGAAGGCAAGCGCATCCTGGAGCCCGTGAAGGGACGCCTGGCCGACACGCTGCGCGAGATGCAGGAAGACCTTCAGAGCTCGATCTCCTACGCCGGCGGCACGCAGCTGGCCGACCTGAAGAAGGTGAACTACGTGATCCTCGGCGGTGAGAACGCCGGCGAACACCTCTTCATGTGACGAGCCCCAGCGTCATGGACTTTGACGCCTACCGGCGCTGCGACGCGACTGCGCTGGCCGAGGCGGTCGCGGCCGGCCGCGTCACCCCCGACCGGCTGCTGGATCTGGCGCTGGCGCGGCTGCAGGTGGTGCAGCCGCGGCTCAACCCGGTCTGCCGGCTGCTGGAGGGCCAGGCCCGCGCCCAGGTGGCGGCGGGCGTCAAGCCCGGCCCACTGGCCGGTGTGCCCGGCCTGATCAAGGACGTGACCCAGGACTACGCCGGCGTGCCCACCAGCTACGGCAGCCGCGCCCTCGCCAGCCTGCCGCCACCGCGCCAGCACGCGCACACCGTGCGCCGGCTGCTGGCGGCGGGTTGGGTCGTCTTCGGCAAGACCAACACGCCGGAGCTGGGCCTCAAGGGCGTGACCGACCCGGCAGCGTTCGGCCGCACGAGCAACCCCTGGGACCCGAGCCGAACGCCCGGCGGCAGCAGCGGCGGTTCGGCCGCGGCCGTGGCGGCTGGTGTCGTCCCTATGGCAGCCAGCAGCGACGGGGGCGGCTCCATCCGCATCCCCGCGGCCTGTTGCGGACTGGTGGGCCTCAAGCCCTCGCGTGGCCGGGTCTCGGCCGGGCCGGCTCAAGGGGAGGTCTGGTTCGGCGCCTGCACCGACGGCGTGATCTCACGCAGTGTGCGCGACACCGCCCTGGCGCTGGACGTGCTGAGTGGCCCCGAACCGGGCGACCCGTTCGCCCTGCCCCAGCCCGCCACACCCTTCCTGGCCCGCATGCGCGCGCCGTTGAAGCGGTTGCGCATCGCGTGGAGCGCCGACTCGCCCATCGGCGAGCCCGTCCATGACGAAGCCCGACTGGCGGTGGAACGCAGCGTCGAGTTGCTGCGGCGGCTGGGCCATCAGGTGGAGCCCGCCAAGCCTGACCTGGACGGACGCGCACTCGCGCACAGCTACCTGCACATCTACTTCGGCCAGGTGGCAGCCACGATCCGCCAGGCCACGGCGCAAGGCGCCCGCCTGCGTGACTTCGAGCCGCTCACCCGGCTGATCGGCACACTGGGCCGTGCGACCAGCGCCGAGGCCATGACGCTGGCGCTGCTGCGCGGCAACGAAGACAACCGCGCCCTGGGCGCGCTGCATGCCCGCTACGACCTCTACCTGACGCCCACCCTGGCCTCACCGCCCGTGCTGCACGGCACAGGCGACCCACCCGCGCTGCAGCTCGCAATGCTGGACCTGCTGCGCGCCACCGGTCTCATCACGCTGCTCAAGCGGGCCGGCCTGCTGGAGGGCGTGATCCGCAAGATGGCGAACGACAGCCTGCGCCACGTGCCCTTCACGCAGTTGGCCAACCTGACGGGCACACCTGCCATCTCCTTGCCCCTGCACTGGACGGCAGACGGCTTGCCACTGGGCGTGCAGTTCCATGCCCCAGCCGGCGGCGAAGGCCTGCTGCTGCAACTCGCGGCCGAGCTGGAAGAAGCCCAGCCCTGGTTCAACCGGGTGCCGCCCGAGCTGGCCTGAGCGGCTCAGCCCGGCCGCCGGATCACCCGCCGGTGGGCTCGCCCTTGGCCGGCTTCGGGTACCGCCGGTTGATGTCGATGCGCTCGGCGAACGGCGAGTTCCAGAGCTGCTCATGCAGCGCGGCCACGCGGGCCGCCATGGCCTTGTCGCGCAGCACCACCTCCAGGTTGCGCGAGTTGTTCAGGTAGCCGCCCATCCAGTTGCTGGTGCCCACCCAGGCGAGTTCGCCGTCGATGGTCATGGCCTTGGTGTGGATGACGCGCGCGAACGGGATGAAGCCGCTGGACGCGCGGGGCAGCGTGACGATGCGGATCTCGACCTCCGGCAGCAGAGCCAGGCTCTGCAGGTGATGGATGGCGGGTTCCTCGGTGTTCCAGTTCGACACCATCAGCTTCACCTGCACGCCCCGCGCCGCTGCCGCCCGCACCGCGTTGTCGATGACGGCGTAGAAGGGCCGCCGGCCACTCGCGTAACTCAACGGCGCGTAGTCGAGCAGCTGCACCCGCACTTCACGCTGCGCCTGGGCCAGCAGGCGCGGCAGCGCCTCTTCCGAGTCGCCCACGCCCGGCGGGTTGAAGGCGCGCGGGCTGGCCAGTAGGAAGGCGGGGCGATTCAGGTCGACCGGCGCGGAGGCAGCCGCCTGTGGCGGCACCGGCTGGCCCGCAGCCAGCAGCGCCTGCGCGCGCCAGTCCTGCTCGAAGATGGCCTGCACTTGCGCCACCACGGTCGCGTCCGTGATGCGCAGGCCCGTCTCGTGGATGTGCTTGAGGGCACGCCAGTCGAAGTTCTGGCTGCCGACGAAGGCCTCTCGGCGATCCACGACGAAGTACTTCGCATGGATGATGCCGCCCGGTTGCAGCCGGCCGAACTCCAAGATGCGGAACTCCAGCCCCCGGATGGCACGCAGCCGCGCCAAGGTCGCGGCGTCGGAGATCCGCTCACCCCGCGCCTCCATCAGGAACCGGATGCGAACCCCGCGCGCAGCAGCCGCCTCCAGAGCTTCGATCACCGTGTCCAGCGGCTCGCCCGGCTGGCCAGCCACGTAGAACTGGCCGATGACGATCTCGTCCTTGGCCGCGTCGAACATCTGCCGCCAGACCTTGACCGGCTCGCGCAGGTCCGGCGTGGCCAGGGGCGTCTCCACCGGCACGGTATGCACCAGCTCGAAGCCAGGGATGGCGAACTCAGCCCGCGAGGCTGGCGTGACGAGGAGGCCGAAGGCCGCGAGCAGCGCCGCCAGGGCGCGTGTAGGCAGGAAGGGCATGGCAGCGAAAGCAAGGGGTGGACGCGGCACGCAATGTAGCGGCCGCGGCCACCGCGTGCCGGCGGTCACCCCGGCGCCCCTAAAATCGCGGCCCACCTCCCGACGACCCTGCTCCGCGCGCGCGGAGCCAGCCGAGATCCCGCCTGTGACCGAACTCGCCAAGTCCTTCGAACCCGCCGCCCTGGAAGCCCACTGGGGCCCCACGTGGGAATCCGCCGGCCTGTACGCGCCGACGCTGGACCCGGCCAAGCCCTCCTTCAGCATCCAGCTGCCGCCGCCCAACGTGACCGGCACGCTGCACATGGGCCACGCCTTCAACCAGACGGTGATGGACTCGCTGACGCGCTACCACCGCATGCGCGGCCACAACACGCTGTGGGTGCCTGGCACCGACCACGCCGGCATCGCCACCCAGATCGTCGTGGAGCGTCAGCTGCAGGCCGCGGGCCAAAGCCGCCACGACCTGGGCCGCAAGAACTTCGTTGCCCGGGTGTGGGACTGGAAGCAGGAGTCCGGCAACACCATCACCAGCCAGATGCGCCGCCTGGGCGACTCGGTAAGCTGGAGCCACGAGTACTTCACCATGGACGACAAGCTGTCCAAGGTGGTGGTCGAGACCTTCGTGCGCCTGTTCGAAGAAGGCCTCATCTACCGCGGCAAGCGCCTGGTGAGCTGGGACCCGGTGCTGCAGTCCGCCGTGTCCGACCTGGAGGTGGCGAGCGAGGAGGAAGACGGCTTCCTCTGGCACATCCGCTACCCGCTGGTGGACGGCTCGGGCGAAGTCGTGGTGGCCACCACCCGCCCCGAGACGCTGCTGGGCGACGTGGCCGTCATGGTGCACCCCGAGGACGAGCGCTACACGGCGCTCATCGGCAAGCGCGTGAAGCTGCCACTGACGGGCCGTGACATCCCGGTCATCGCCGACGACTACGTCGACCGCGAGTTCGGCACCGGCGTCGTCAAGGTCACGCCCGCGCATGACACCAACGACTACGCGGTGGGCCAGCGCCACAACCTGCCGATGATCTCGGTGCTGGACCTGCAGGCCAAGATCAACGAGAACGCCCCCGAGGTCTACCGCGGGCTGGACCGTTTCGTCGCCCGCAAGAAGATCGTCGCCGACCTGGAGGCCCAAGGCCTGCTGGTGGAGGTCAAGAAGCACAAGCTGCAGGTGCCGCGCTGCGAGCGCACCGGCCAGGTCATCGAGCCGATGCTGACCGACCAATGGTTCGTCGCCGTGACCAAGCCCGGCGCGGACGGCAAGAGCATCGCTGACAAGGCCATCGCCGCGGTCGACACCGGCGCGGTGAAGTTCCATCCGGAGCAGTGGGTCAACACCTACAACCACTGGATGAACAACCTGCAGGACTGGTGCATCTCGCGCCAGCTGTGGTGGGGCCACCAGATCCCGGCCTGGTACGGCACGGGCGGCGAGCTGTTCGTGGCGCGCAGCGAGGACGAAGCCCGCGCCAAGGCCAAGGCGGCCGGCTACCTTGGCGAGCTCACCCGCGATCCGGACGTGCTCGACACCTGGTACTCCTCCGCCCTGGTGCCCTTCTCCACGCTTGGCTGGCCCGAGCAGACGCTGGAGCAGGAGCTCTTCCTGCCCTCCTCCGTGCTGGTCACGGGCTACGACATCATCTTCTTCTGGGTCGCCCGGATGATCATGATGACGACCCACTTCACCGGCAAGGTGCCGTTCAAGGACGTCTACATCCACGGCCTGGTGCGCGACTCGCAAGGCCAGAAGATGAGCAAGTCCGAGGGCAACGTGCTCGACCCGGTCGACCTCATCCAGGGCTGCGACCTCGACACGCTGACCGCCAAGTCGACGGTGGGCCTGCGCAAGCCCGAGACGGCACCCAAGGTGGCCGCGCGCGTGAAGAAGGAGTTCCCGGAGGGCATGCCGGCCTATGGCGCCGACGCCTTGCGCTTCACGATGGCCAGCTACGCCACGCTGGGCCGCAACATCAACTTCGACACCAAGCGCTGCGAGGGCTACCGCAACTTCTGCAACAAGCTCTGGAACGCGACCCGCTTCGTGCTGATGAACACCGAAGGCCACGACTGCGGCCTGGCGCACGAACAGGGCGTCTGCCCGCCCGGCTACAACACCTTCAGCCAGGCCGACCGCTGGATCACCAGCGAGCTGCAGCGGGTGGAAGCCGCCGTCGCCCAGGGCTTTGCCGAGTACCGCCTGGACAACGTCGCCAATGCCATCTACAGCTTCGTCTGGGACGAGTACTGCGACTGGTACCTGGAAATCGCCAAGGTGCAGATCCAGACCGGCGACGAAAGCCAGCAGCGCGCCACGCGCCGCACGCTGATCCGCACGCTCGAAACCACGCTGCGCCTGCTGCACCCGATCGCGCCGTTCATCACCGAAGAGCTGTGGCAGGCCGTGGCCCCCATTGCCGGCCGCAAGACGGTGGACTTCATCGGCCAGGCGCCCTACCCCGTGGCCCAGCCCGAGCGCATCGACGCCGCGGCTGACGCCTGGGTGGCGCAGCTCAAGGACGTCGTCGGCACCACGCGCAGCCTGCGCAGCGAGATGGGCCTGAGCCCGGCCGAGCGCGTGCCGCTGCTGGTGGGCGGCGACCTGTCCTTCCTGACCGAAGCCGCCGCTGTGCTGAAGGTGCTGGCCAAGCTCAGCGCCGTCGAGCTGATCGCCGACGAGGCCGAGTTTGCGAAGCAAAGCGCCACCTCACCCGTGCTGGTGCACGGCGCGGCCAAGTTGGCCCTGAAGGTGGAGATCGATGTCGCGGCCGAACGCGCCCGCCTGACCAAGGAGATCACGCGCCTGGAAGGCGAGATCACCAAGGCCGAGGCCAAGCTCGGCAATGAGAGCTTCGTGGCCCGCGCCCCCGCGGCCGTGGTGGAGCAGGAACGCGCCCGCGTGACCGGCTTCAAGGAGACGGTGGCCCGGCTGCAGGAGCAGCTCAAGCGGCTGCCGCCTCAGTAAGGCCTGGCCGGCTTCAGTAGAAGTCGATCACCGGCTCGCTGCCCAGGCCCTTGGCCTGGGTGGGCGCACCGAGCAGTTCGTCGATGGCCCGCGCCACGGCCCAGGCCGCACGCACCCGGGACTCACGGGTCGTCCCCGCCAGCCGCGGCGTGACCTGCAACGATCCAATGCCATGCAGGGGGCGGCCCGACTCCAGCCAGCCCGGCTCCAGGCAGTCGAACCAGGCCGCGCGCAGCTTGCCCGTGCGCAGCGCGCGGGCCAGCGCCAGCTCGTCCACCAGGCCCGACTGGCTCAGGCTCACCAGCACCTGGCCAGGCCGTGCCGCCTCCAGCTGGCGCTCGCCCAGCAGGCCGCGATAGCGTTCGTAGTAGGGCAGCATCAGCACGACGCCGTCGGCCTGTTCCATCAGCTCGGACAGGCTCACCACCTCGATGCCCCAGCGCGCCCAGATGCCGTCGTTCGGGTGCAGCGAGGGGTCGTAGCCGATGACCCGCGTGCCAAAGGCCTGGAGCAGCTGGGTGGTGACCCGCGCGGCGGGCGCCAGGCCGAGCAGACCGATGGTCGAGCATCCCAGTTCGCGCCCCACCTTCAGGCCGTCGCTGCCCTCGATGGGCACGCGGCGCAACAGGCTCAGCAGCGCGCCGATGGCGAACTCCGCTTCCGCACCGGCCGTCGAGGCCTGCGAGCGCACCACTTCCACCCCCGCCTTGCGGCAGGCCTCGGCATCGATGTTGTCAGCCCCGCCGCTGGCCCGGCCGATGGCGCGCAGCCCGCGCGCACGGCGCAGCAGCTCGGCATCCACCGTCACCTCCGGCGGCGCAATCAATGCCCGCACGCCCCGCAGCGAGGCCGCCAGGGCCTCGGTATCTCCCACCAACTCGGGCGCGAAGCGCGCATCGTGTCGCTCAGCCAGCCACTGCACGACATCGGCTTCCAGGGGTTCGAGGATCAGGACGGTCATGGGTTGAATGTAGGGGGGCGTCCTACGCAGACACGTCATACCCACATGACAGAATGACCGCGCATTTCGCCAAACGAGTTTACGTTCATGACCCCCTCGCCCAAGTCGCCCATCACCAAGGCCATCTTCCCGGTCGCGGGGCTCGGCACACGCTTCCTGCCGGCCACCAAGGCCCAGCCCAAGGAGATGCTGCCGGTGGTCGACAAGCCGTTGATCCAGTACGCCGTCGAGGAGGCCTACGCCGCCGGCGTGCGCGAGATGATCTTCGTGACCGGCCGCCACAAGCGGCCGATCGAAGATCACTTCGACATGACCTTCGAGCTCGAGGTCGCGCTGGAGCAGGCCGGCAAGCAGGAACTGCTGGATGTGGTGCGCAGCGTCAAGCCTGACGACATGGAGTGCATCTACGTCCGCCAGGCGCAGGCCCTGGGCCTGGGCCATGCGGTGCTGTGCGGTCAGCGCCTGGTGGGCAACGAGCCCTTCGCCGTGCTGCTGGCCGACGACCTGATGGTGGGTGAAACGCCCATCCTGAAGCAGATGGTCGAGCAGTTCGCCGACTGGCGCGCCTCCATCCTCGCGGTGCAGGAAGTGCCGGCCGAGCACACCCGCCGTTACGGCATCGTCGCCGGCACCCAGGTCAATGACCAGTTGATGGACGTGAACCGCATCGTCGAGAAGCCCGCGCCTGAAGTCGCGCCGTCACGCCTGGGCGTGGCGGGCCGCTACATCCTGACGCCGGGTGTCTTCCACGAGATCGCCAACCAGCCGCGTGGCGTGGGCGGTGAAATCCAGCTCACCGATGGCATCGCCGGCCTGCTGCGCCGCGAGAAGGTGTTCGCCTACCGCTACGACGGCAAGCGCTACGACTGCGGCAGCAAGGAAGGCTTCCTGCAGGCCAACGTCGAGCTGGCGCTGGCTCACCCGCAACTGGGCCCGGGCTTCCGGGAGTTCCTGCAGGGTCTCTCGCTCTGAGGCGTGCGGCGGCCGGCAGGCCGCCATGCTCAACGCCGGCGCAGCACGTGAATGAACTCGTCGCCCCGGGTTTCCTGGGCCACGAGTTCATTGCCCGTCTGGCGGGCGAAGGCCTGGAAGTCGCGGGTGGAGCTGGGGTCGGTCGCGACCACGCGCAGCAGGTCACCACTTTGCAGCTCGGCGAGCGCCTTCTTCGCCTTGAGGATGGGCAGCGGGCAGTTCAGCCCCCGGGTGTCGATCTCGCGTTGGACGTCCATCGCCGGATTCTCACTCTTTCTGTTCGAGCCATTTGGGCTCGATGCCGCGGCTGCGCAACCAGGTGGCCAGCGCCTGGCCCGTGCCCTGCGGCCAGCAGCGCACGTCTTCGGGGGCCAGCAGCTTGTATTCCGCCAGCTCAGGCGACAGCCGGATCTCGCCGCGCGCCTGGGCGTGGTAGGCAATGATGATCTGGTTCATGCGCTGGAAGTCCCAGACGCCCAGCAGTTGCACCGCATCCACCGCCAGCGAGGTCTCCTCGGCGATCTCGCGGCAGATGCCCTCCTCCGGCGTTTCACCCGCCTCCATGAAACCGGTGATGAGTCCGAAGAAGCGCCCTGGCCAGGCGGCATTGCGGGCCAGCAGCACCCGCCCGCCCTGGTCCACGCATTCGATGACTGCAGCCAACACCGGCGTCGGGTTGTTCCAATGCGTGAAGTCGCAGGCCGGGCAGCGCAGGCGGGCCTTGTCCCCGCCATCCTCGGCCGCGGTGATCCAGGCCAGCGGCGTGGCGCAGACCGGGCAGAACTTGTAGTCCACCGTCATGCGGGGAAGACGCCCGTGGACAGGTAGCGATCGCCCCGGTCGCACACGATGAAGGCAATCGTCGCGTTCTCCACGCGCCGGGCGATCTGCAGCGCCACCCAGCAGGCGCCCGCGGCCGAGATGCCGGCGAACAGACCTTCTTCACGGGCCAGGCGCCGGGCCATGTCCTCGGCATCGCTCTGGCTCACCAGCACCAGTTCGTCCACGCCGCTCGGGTCGTAGATCTTGGGCAGGTAGGCCTCGGGCCACTTGCGGATGCCGGGGATGCGCGAGCCTTCGGCCGGCTGGGCGCCGATGATGCGCACGGCCGGGTTCTTCTCCTTCAGGAATCGGGAAGTGCCGGTGATGGTGCCGGTGGTGCCCATGGCGCTCACGAAGTGCGTGATCTGGCCGTTGGTGTCCTTCCAGAGCTCTGGGCCCGTGGTTTCGTAGTGCACGCGCGGGTTGTCGGCATTGGCGAACTGGTCGAGCACCCGGCCCTTGCCCTCGCGGGCCATCTGCTCGGCCAGGTCGCGGGCGTACTCCATGCCACCGGTGCGGGGCGTGAGGATCAGCTCGGCGCCGAAGGCCTTCATGGTCTGGGCCCGCTCGATGGACAGGTCCTCCGGCATGATCAACACCATGCGGTAGCCGCGGATGGCGGCGGCCATCGCCAGCGCGATGCCGGTGTTGCCGGACGTGGCCTCGATGAGGGTGTCGCCGGGCTTGATCTCGCCGCGCTCCTCGGCGCGCTTGATCATGCTGATGGCCGGCCTGTCCTTCACCGACCCGGCCGGGTTGTTGCCCTCCAGCTTGGCGAGCACCACATTGCCGCGGGTGTCGTTGCCGAGCAGGCGCTGCAGCCGCACCAGGGGCGTGGCGCCAATGACGTCTTCGAGGGTCGGGTAGTTCATGGCGACGATTGTGCCCGCCGGTGCGAACACCCAGGCTTGCTCGGTGCATAATCCGCCCCTCGCCGTGATGGCGAGCAGCTGTTTCCGACGGGCCTCGGTGGCGAAATCGGTAGACGCAGGGGACTCAAAATCCCCCGCCGCAAGGTGTGCCGGTTCGAGTCCGGCCCGAGGCACCACACGAAACAGCCCCTGCCGCGCGCTGGCATACACTCGATCGAGCAAGCGCCGGCCCCTCCGGCGCACCGCCCGATGCCGGGCAACACGCCGACTCCCATGCCCCCGCTGCCCTCGGTCACCAAAGCCTTCCTGCTGGCCTGCGTCGGCTTCTTCTGCCTCTTCGAGCTCTTCCCCGCCCTCGCCTTCTGGTTCGAGCTGTGGCCGCTGACCTCGGGGGCCTTCATGCCCTGGCAGGTCGTCACCTACGCCTTCCTGCACGGCGACTTCACCCACCTGCTGTTCAACATGCTCGGCCTGTGGATGCTCGGCGGCGAGCTGGAGCGGGTGTGGGGCCCGAAGCGCTACACGCAGATCCTGGTGGCCAGCACGCTCAGCGCGGCCGTGGTGCAACTGCTCTTCACCTGGGCCATCGGCTCGGGTTCCCCGACGGTGGGCGCCTCGGGCGCGATCTTCGGGCTGCTGCTGTCCTTCGGCATGCTGTTTCCGAACCGCATCATCGTGCCGCTGATTCCGCCGATCCCGATGAAGGCCAAGGTCTTTGTCGCGGTGTTCGGTGGCCTGGAGCTCATCCTCGGGTTCAGCCGCACCAGCGGCATTGCCCACTTCGCCCACCTGGGCGGCATGCTGGGCGCGTGGTTGCTCATCCGCCACTGGCGCTCGCCGCGGCGGCGCGGCTGAAGGCGCTACAAGCCCTCGCGGGGCGTCGGGTAGCGCAGGCGCAACCGCAGCTCGGCCTTCAGGCGCCGGTTGGCGAGCCGGCGTGACTCGCTCCAGAAGCTCAGCTGCATCGGGCTCATGCGCTCGGCGGCTTCTTCCCGCGTGATGCGCTGCGGCGGCGGCAGGCCGGCCAGCTCGGCCGCCAGGTCGAAGTAGTCGCCCATCAGCAGTTGGCTGTCGTCGCAGACATTGACGGCCCGCTGCGCCCGCCCCCGCAGCAAGGCCAGCACGCAGGCAAGCGCGAGGTCGTCGGCGTGGATGTGGTTGGTGTACACGTCGTCTTCCCGGCGCAGCACCGGCGTGCCGCGGGCCAGGCGCTCGCGCGGATGCCCGCCGGCACGGTCGCGGGCGTAGATGCCCGGGATGCGCAGCAGGCTGACTCGCGTGCCGTGGCGCCGCCCGAAGGCTCGCAGTTGCGCCTCGGCATCCACGCGGCGGCGAGCACGGTCGGTGCCGGGGTTGGGCGCACGCGTCTCGTCAACGAAGGCGCCGCCACAGTCGCCATAGACCCCGGTGGTGCTGGCGTACACCAAGGCCTCGGGCGGCCGCTGTGCGAGCGCGGCAAGCAGGTGCTGGGTCCGACGGTCGCGGGCGCCCTCGGTCGCGGGCGGAGCCAGGTGCAGCACGCGGTCCGCCAAGCCTGCCAGGCGGCCGAGCGTGGCGGGCTCGTCGAGATTGCCGACCAGCGGGATCGCCCCCGCCGCCCGCAGCTCGGGCGCCCGCGCGGGGCTGGACGTGAGCGCATAGACGCGCCAGCGCCCCTGCAGCAGCTTCAACACGCGCAGGCCGACGTCGCCGCAGCCAATGATCAGCAGTCTCGGGGTCATCTCGGGGTACGGCAAAATGCGGCGCAGTCTACGGCCCCGGCGCACTCCTGCGGGGCCGCTGCCATTTCGGGAACCCATGTCCTTCCAGATCACCATCCAACCCGCCGGCCGCGTCTACACGACCGAGGCTGACGACACCCTCCTGGCTGCCGCCATCCGCAACGGCGTGGGCCTGCCCTACGGCTGCAAGGACGGCGCCTGCGGCTCCTGCAAGAGCAAGCTGCTCGAAGGCGCGGTCATGCATGGCAACCACCAGCCCAAGGCACTGTCCGCGGAAGAAGAAGCCGCTGGCTTCGTGCTGACCTGCTGCGCCCGCCCGCAGACCGACTGCACGCTCGAAGCCCGCACCGTGCCCGGCGCCGGCGAGTTCCCCGTGCTCAAGCTGCCCACCCGCGTCAGCGCCATCCTCAAGCCCGTGCCCGATGTGGCGGTGCTGACGATGCAGCTCGCGGCCAACCAGAACTTCCAGTTCCGCGCCGGCCAGTACGTCGAGTTCATCCTGCGCGACGGCTCGCGCCGCAGCTACTCCATGGCCAACGCGCCGCACACGCTGCCGGGCCAGATCGAACTGCACATCCGCCACATGCCCGGCGGCAAGTTCACCGACCATGTATTCGGTGCGCTCAAGGAGAAAGACATCCTGCGCATGGAAGGCCCCTTCGGCAGCTTCTTCCTGCGCGAGGACTCCGACAAGCCGGCCGTGCTGCTGGCCAGTGGCACCGGCTTCGCACCCATCAAGGCCATCATCGAACGCGCCCGCCACATCGAGTCGACCCGTCCCTTCGTGCTGTACTGGGGGGCCCGCAAGCAGGCCGACCTGTACCTGAGCGACTGGGCCGCGCAGGTGGCCGCCGAATGGCCGCAACTGCGTTACGTGCCCGTGCTGTCCGAACCCGATGCGGGCTGGACCGGCCGCACGGGCTTCGTGCACCGTGCGGTGATGGAAGACCTGCCCGACCTGTCCGGCCACCAGGTCTATGCCTGCGGCGCGCCCATCATGGTCGAGTCGGCACAGAAGGACTTCGTCGCCCAGTGCGGCCTGCCCGAGGATGAGTTCTACGCCGACGCCTTCACCTCCGAAGCCGACAAGCACGCGGCCGGCTGAGCGCGATGTTTGAGCCGCCCTGGACCGATCCCGCCGACGTCGTCGGCGCCCTGCAGCGCAGCGGGGAGGCGGTGCTCGCCCCCGCATCCCTGGGCGTGCTCGGCGTGAGCGCGGCCGAGCTCGACACCCTGCGCCCCTGCTGGGACGACCTGCCGCCTGACGGCTACCTGCGTGACGGCGGCCGCTACCGGTTCCGCCGGCACGGCTGCTTCGTGGCCGACGGCAACACGCTGACCGCCAGCCCGCACCGTGCCCACTGGCAGCCCGTGGACTACAACGCGCTGCATGGCGGCATCCAGCGCTGGTATGTGCCGCTGGCCCAGGAGATGGTCGCCTCACCCGCATGGACGGCCTTGCTGCTGGGTCTGGCGCGCGTCACCTCGGCCTTCAAGGGCGAGCAGCCCTGGTTCATCGAGGCGCATCCGTTTCGCATCGACACCAGCGACGGCATCGGCCGCCCCACACCCGAAGGTGCTCACCGCGACGGCGTCGACCTGGTGGCCGTGCTCATGGTGGGCCGCCACCAGATCAAGGGCGGCGAGTCGCGCGTGTTCGAGGCCCACGGGCCGGCGGGCCAGCGCTTCACCATGACCCAGCCTTGGACCACGCTGCTGCTGGATGACGAACGGGTGATCCACGAAACCACGCCCATCCAGCCGCTGGAGGCGGGCGAGCGGGGCTGGCGAGACACGCTGGTGATCACGCTGCGAAGCGGCGGTTTCCAAGGCCCGTGACCTGCGCGGAAAGCGCCTCCGTAGAATCCTGAGCGGCCACGCCACAAGCGTGGCCGTTCTTCTTTCACTGCCGCGCCCACAAAGCGCCCACCGTCATGACTCCGACCTCCCTCTTCGGCCTGCCCGAGCAAGCTGCCCATGAGCGCGTGCTGCTCGCCACCGACCCGGCCACCGGCCTCAAGGCCATCCTCGCCGTGCACAGCACCGCCCGTGGCCCCGCCTTCGGCGGCTGCCGCTTCTGGCATTACGACTCCGAGCTCGCCGCGCTGAACGACGCGCTGCGACTGTCCCAGGGCATGAGCCTGAAGAACGCCCTGGCCGACCTGCCCTTCGGCGGCGGCAAGGCCGTCATCCTGAAGCCCGAGGGTACGTTTGACCGCCCCGCCCTGTTCGCCGCCTTCGGGCGCGCCGTGCAGTCGCTCCAAGGCGCCTACATCACCGCCGAGGACGTGGGCACCACCACGGCCGACATGCGCGGCATGCAGGCCGTGACGCCCTTCGTCAGTGGCATCCCGCGCGAAGGCGCCTTCGGCGGCGACCCCAGCCCCAAGACGGCCTGGGGCGTGTTCGTGTCCATCCAGGCCGGTGCCCGCCTGGTGCTGGGTCGCTCGTCGCTGGAAGGCGTGCGCGTGGCCCTCCAAGGCCTGGGTGCAGTGGGCTGGCATCTGGCGGAGTTCCTGCACCAGGCCGGCGCCAAGCTCGTGGTGGCCGATGTGGACGCCACCAAGGTCGAGCGCGCCGTCGCCCAGTTCGGCGCGCGTGCGGTGCACGTGGCGGAGATCCTGGCCGCGGAGGTCGACGTGCTGGCCCCCTGCGCGCTGGGCGCCTCGCTCAACCAACAGACGGTGCCGGGCATCCAGGCCAAGCTGATTGCCGGTGCCGCCAACAACCAGCTCGCCACGTCGGCCGATGGCGACGCCCTGCAGCGCCGAGGCATCTGCTACCTGCCCGACTACCTCGTGAATGCCGGCGGCATCATCAGCGTGGCCCGCGAATACCGCGGCGAAGGCGAAGAGACCGCCGTCATGGCCGAGGTCAGCAAGATCGCCGAGCGCGTGGAAGAGCTGCTGCAGCGCGTGCAAACCGCCGACTCGACGCCCGCCCGCGTCGCCGACGATTGGGCACGCAGCAAGCTCGTTCGGCTGGCTTGAAGCCAAATTACAAACGCCTGGCTTGCCCAGGCGTTTGTTCCTCCAGCGGCTGCCGAGGATCTGGCTCTGCCAGGCCGACGGCGCTGCCAAGGCCAGAGGCCTTGTCCTTCGCCAGGCACAAACAGTCCTCAGGACTGTTTGTGTCCGGGCTCAGCCCCCTTTGAGGGGGCCGGCGAAGCCGGTAGGGGGTGGTCGCTCTACTCGCCGAGGTAGGCGGCGCGAACCTTGGGGTCGTTCAGCAGCGCCTGGCCTTCGCCGTCCATCGTGACCTCGCCCGACTCCATCACGTAGCCGCGATTGGCGAGTTGCAGCGCGCGGCTGGCGTTCTGCTCCACGAGCAGGATGGTGACGCCCTGCTGATGGATGTCGTTCACCACCTCGAAGATCTTGTCGACCATGATGGGCGACAGGCCCATGGACGGCTCGTCCAGCAGCAGCACCTTGGGCCGGGCCATCAGCGCACGGCCCATGGCCAGCATCTGCTGCTCGCCGCCGGACATGGTGCCGGCCAGCTGCTTGGCGCGTTCCTTCAGGCGCGGGAAGAGGCCGAAAACCTTGTCCATGTCCGCCTGGATCTCGCCATCGTTGCGGTTGTAGGCGCCCATCTGGAGGTTTTCGATGATGGTCATGCGCGTGAAGGTGCCGCGGCCTTCCGGCACCATCACCAGACCCTTCTTGGCCAGGTCCCAGGCACCCTTGCCCTTGATGGACTCGCCGAGGTAGCTGACCTCACCGGCGGCAATGGGTTGCAGGCCGGTGATGGCCTTCATCGTGGTGGTCTTGCCCGCGCCGTTGGCGCCGATCAGCGAGACGAGTTCGCCCTCGCGCACCTCGAAATTCACGCCCTTGACAGCCTGGATGCCGCCGTAGGCCACCTTCAGGCCGCTGACCTTGAGCAGGGTTTGCTTTGCTTCTGCCATGTGCGTGCTCAGTGTGTTTTGTGACCGGCGCCGAGGTAGGCCTCGATCACCTTCTCGTTGCTCTGCACCTCGGCCGGCGTGCCTTCGGCGATCTGCTTGCCGTAGTCGAGCACGGTGACGCGGTCGCACAGGCCCATGACCAGCTTCACGTCGTGCTCGATGAGCAGGATGGTGCGGCCGTCGTTGCGGATGCGGTCGATCAGCTCGCGCAGCACGACCTTCTCGGTCGCGTTCATGCCGGCGGCGGGCTCGTCCAGCGCGATCAGCTGGGGGTCGGTGGCCAGGGCGCGGGCGATCTCCAGGCGGCGCTGGTCGCCGTAGCTCAGCGTGCGGGCCTTGAACTCGGCGAACTGGCCGATGCCGACGTAGTCCAGCAACTCCTGGGCGCGTGCCTTGATGGCGGCTTCCTCGGCTTTGAAGGACGGCGTGCGGAAGACCGCACCAACCAGGCCCGACTTCGTGCGGATGTGCCGGCCGACCATCACATTCTCCAGCGCCGTCATCTCGGCGAACAGGCGGATGTTCTGGAAAGTGCGCGCGATGCCGGCCTTGGCCACCTGGTGCACCGCCTGCGGGGTGTAGGGCGTGCCGCCGAGCGAGAAGCTGCCGCCGTCGGGCGTGTAGAGCCCGGTGATGACGTTGAAGAAGGTCGTCTTGCCGGCGCCGTTGGGGCCGATCAGGCCATAGACCTGGCCGCGCTGGATCTGGATGCCGACGTCGGAGAGGGCCTGCACACCGCCGAAGCGCTTGGAGGCGCCGCTGACGTTCAGAACGATGTTGTCGTTGTTGCTCATGGTGCTCCCCTCCTCACTTCACGGGCTTGGGCGCGGCCTTGCCGTGCTCCGGCGCGGGCCACAGGCCGCGCGGGCGGGCCAGCATGATGCCGATCATGGCGAGCGCCACGAGCAGCTGGCGCAGGATGGATGCGTCCAGGCGGCCATCGGTCATCTGCTGCAGCGGCCCGGCCACGTAGCGCAGCACCTCGGGCAGAGCCGACAGCATCAGCGCGCCGAGGATGACGCCCGGGATGTGCCCGATGCCGCCGAGCACGACCATCGCCACGATCATGACCGACTCCTGCAGGCTGAAGGACTCGGGCGACACGAAGCCCTGGAAGCTCGCGAACATCGCGCCCGACACGCCGCCGAAGGTGGCGCCCATGCCGAAGGCCAGCAGCTTCAGGTTGCGGGTGTTGATGCCCATGGCCTTGGCGGCGATCTCGTCTTCGCGGATGGCCATCCAGGCGCGGCCGATGCGGGAGTTCTCCAGGCGGTAGCAGATCACCACGCCGGCCACGACGAGTGCGAGGAAGAGGTAGTAGTACAGCGTGACCGACGGCAGCGTGAAGCCGAAGACGTCCAGCGACTTGCCCAGGTCCACACCGAAGACATGGAAGGAATCGATCTGGCCGATGCCGCGCGGGCCGTTGGTGATGTTGAGCGGGTACTCCAGGTTGTTCATGAACACCCGGATGATTTCGCCGAAGCCCAGCGTCACGATGGCGAGGTAGTCGCCGCGCAGCTTCAGCGTCGGCGCACCGAGCAGCACGCCGAACAAGGCCGCGAGCGCCGCGCCGGCCGGAATGACGATCCACAGCGGCGAGTGCAGCCCGTTCGGGAACATGGCCTGGAAGGCCTCGAAGTTCTCGCTCAGGTGGGGGCTGGCCAGCAGGGCGAACATGTAGGCGCCGACCGCGTAGAACGCGACGTAGCCCAGGTCCAGCAGGCCGGCGTAGCCGACGACGATGTTCAGGCCCAGTGCCAGCAGCACGTAGAGCAGCGCCAGGTCGATGATGCGCACCGGGCCGTTGCCGAGCTGCTGCGCGAACAGGGGCACGACCAGCAGGCCGATGGCCGCGGCGAGGAAGGTGATGAGTTTCTTGCTGTCCATGTCGGGTCTCCGTTCAGGCACGGTCGGCCACGCGCTCACCCAGCAGGCCGGAGGGCCGCAGCGTCAGCACCAGGATGAGGGCCACGAAGGCGAAGATGTCGGCGTAATGGCTGCCCAGCACGCCGCCGGTCAAGTCACCGAGGTAGCCGGCGCCGATGGCCTCGATCAGGCCCAGCAGCACACCGCCCACCACCGCGCCGGCGAGGTTGCCGATGCCGCCCAGCACGGCTGCCGTGAAGGCCTTGAGGCCTGGCATGAAGCCCATGGTGTGCTGCACCGTGCCGTAGTTGGCCGCCCACATCAGGCCCGCCACGGCGGCCAGCGCGGCGCCGATGACGAAGGTGGTGGAGATGATGAAGTCGGGCTTGACGCCCATGAGGCCGGCCACGCGCGGGTTCTCGGCGGTGGCCCGCATCGCACGGCCGAGCTTGGTGTGGTTCACCAGGTACATCAGCGCCGCCAGGATGACCACCGTGAGGCCGAGGATCAGGCACTGCGTGACCGTGATCACCGGGCCGCCCAGGTCGAAGGGCGTGGTGGGCAGCAGCAGCGGGAAGGGCTTGGGGTTGGGCTTCCAGATGATCATGGCCAGCACCTGCAGCAGCAGCGACATGCCCATGGCCGTGATCAGCGGCGCCAGGCGCGGCGCGTTGCGCAGCGGCCGGTAGGCGACCTTCTCGACGGAGTAGTTCAAGACCGCGCAAACGACGATGGCCACCGCCAGCCCGATCAGCATCAGGGCCCACCCGGGCAGGCCGGCATCGGCGAGGAAAGTGACGACGGTCCAGCTGACCATGGCGCCGACCATCAGGATCTCGCCGTGCGCGAAGTTGATGAGGTTGATGATGCCGTAGACCATCGTGTAGCCCAGGGCGACGAGGGCATACATGCTCCCCAGCACCAGGCCGTTGATGATCTGTTGAATCAGAGTCTCCATGAGGGCTCCAGAAGATTTCGTTGGGCGCAGCATGCGCCACGCGACTCGGTGCAGATCGCAACCCTCGTGCCAATGACGGCGTTTCAAGGGTATTCACCGACGGGTTCACGGGGCCGACCGTTTGATCCGTCCCACGGGGGCCGGGCTGGTCAGATTTCACGAGTGTCGGGCAGCCCAAACTGGGCGGAAATCCGCACAAACCGCACGCGCGCCGGGCGGTTCTCCGCCAACACCGAAAAAACCCTGGCCAGACCTGTCCTGCCCCGCGCCGCATGGGCACACTACACGGCCCTTCGCCATGGTTGTGCACGATCTCTCCCGCCCCCGCGCGCCGCGCCTGCCCCGGTGGCTTGGCCGCCCGGGCTTTCATGTCTTCCTGACCGGCCTGCTGATGGTGCTCGGCTTCATGCTCGCGCACCGCCTGAGTGAGCGCAGCGGCCGCGACCAGCTCTCGGCGCTCAGCACCGAGCGGCTGGAGTTGTATGCCTCCAACCTCGCTGCCGAACTGGGCCGGCACGCTTCGCTGCCCAGCCTGCTGGCCATCGCCCCGACGCTGCAGACCCTGATGCAGGCGCCAGGCGACGAGGCTGCGCGGCGCGCCGCCAGCCAGATGATGGCGCGGGTGAACGTGCGGGCCGGCACCCACCAGATCTTTGTCGCCACGCCGCAAGGCGAAGTGCTGGCCGCCAGCGAAACGCTGACCCCACCCCCGCGCCTGGCCGAAGCGGTGGCGCAGGGGCGTGTGCACTTCTTCGCCGCCGACCCGAGCACCGGCAGCACGGACTTCTACCTGCTGCACCCGCTGCGCCAGGGCGGTGTCACCGGGGGCGTCATCGTCGTGCGCTTCAACCTGGCGCCCCTGGAGGCCACCTGGGTCGACCTGGGCCTGCGTTCGCAAGGCGAGCGCATCCTGGTGGCAGACGAACAGGACGTGGTCATCATGAGCTCGGTGCAGGCCTGGAAGTACGCGGTGCTCGACCATGCGGACCCGTCGCGCCGCAAGGCCCTGGAGGCCAGCGCGCGCTACCCGCAGGCCGTCGGGCGCGACCTGGAGCTGCCCGTCACGCTGGAGGTGCACCAGGGCCAGCAGGTGTCGCTCACGCTGCCGGGTGCCAGCCGCCCGCGCCCGATGCTTGCGCAGCAGCGCCAGATCCTGCCGCTGGGCCTGCGACTCGTGGCCCTGTCAGACCTCAGCGAAGTGCGCCAGCGCGCGCAGTACGCCGCCTGGGGTGGCGCAGCCTTCGGGGCCAGCATCGGGCTGCTGGTGCTCTATCTGTCGTCACGCCGCCGGGCGCTGCGCCAGCTCACGCAGGCCCAGGCCGCCCTGCGCCAAGCGCACGGGCAGCTGGAGCAGCTGGTGGACAGCCGCACGGCTGAACTGCGCCAGACCAACGAGGCCCTGAAGACCCAGATCGCCCAGCGCCTGAAGACCGAGAGCGAACTGCTGCAGGCCAGCAAGCTGGCCGTGCTGGGCCAGATGTCGGCCGGGCTGTCGCATGAGGTCAACCAGCCGCTCACGGCCCTGCGGGCGCTGGCCCGCAACTCCATCCGGCTGCTGGAGACCGGCCGCGCCGATGCGGTGGCCGCCAACCTGCAGATCATGGACGACATGGTCGAGCGCATGAGCCGCATCACCCGCCAGCTCAAGAGCTTCGCCCGCAAGGCCGATGAAGCCGTCACCGGCGCGGTGCCACTGCTGGACAGCGTACGCAATGCGCTCGTGCTGCTGGATCACCGCAGCCGCCCGATGGGCCTGCAGACCGACATCGACATCCCCGAGGGCCTGCAGGTGCGTGCGGAATCCAACCGGCTGGAGCAGGTGCTCGTGAACCTGTTCGGCAACGCGATGGACGCGATGGAGCCGGAGTCCATCCGGCGGCTGCGCGTGAAGGCCAGCGCCGACGACGCCGGTCGCGTGCTGGTGCGTGTGCAAGACAGCGGCCCCGGCGTGCCCGAGGCCGACCTGCCTCATCTCTTCGAGCCCTTCTTCACGACCAAGCCCGCCGGCGAGGGCCTGGGGCTGGGCCTGGTCATCTCGGCGAAGATCATCCACGAGTTCGGCGGCACGCTGCGCGCCGAACGCCTGCCCGACGGAGAAGGCATGAGTTTTGAGTTCGACCTCGCGGTCGCCCCCGCGGAGGCTGCCGATGTTTGAAGGCTACAAGGTGGTGTTCGTCGAGGACGACCTGCCGGTGCGCGTCAGCCTCACGCAGACGCTGGAGCTGGAGGGCTTCACGGTCGTGCCCTGTCGCAGTGCCGAAGAGGCCCTGCCCCATGTGCAGCCGGGCGCGCCCATCGCCATCGTCACCGATGTGCGCCTGCCCGGCATGGACGGGCGCGCGCTGCTGGCCCATGTGCAGGCCACGGACGCCGGCATCCCGACCATCCTGATCACGGCCCACGGCGACGTCGCCATGGCGGTGCAGGCGATGCGGGCCGGCGCCTACGACTTCATCGAGAAGCCGTTTGCCCCGGAGCGCCTGGTGGACGTGGTGCGCCGTGCCCTGGACCTGCGCACCCTGCGCCATTCGGCCGACGAGATGCGCGCGCAGCTGCAGCGGGCCAGCGGCATCGAGGCGGCGCTGCTGGGCCAGTCCCCCGCCATGCAGCAGTTGCGCCGCCAGGTGCTCAACCTGGCGGGTACCTCCGCCGACGTGCTCATCGTCGGCGAGACCGGCACCGGCAAGGAGCTGGTGGCCCGCTGCCTGCATGACCAGAGCCCGCGGCGCGACCGGCATTTCGTGGCCATCAACTGCGGTGGCTTGCCGGAAGCCCTGTTCGAGAGCGAGCTGTTCGGCCATGAGCCCGGCTCCTTCACCAGCGCGGCCAAGCGGCGCATCGGCAAGATCGAGCATGCCAATGGCGGCACCCTGCTGCTGGACGAGATCGAGACCATGCCGATCGCGCTGCAGATCAAGCTGCTGCGCGTGCTGCAGGAGCGGCGCGTGGAGCGGCTGGGCTCCAACGAGGAGGTGCCTGTCAATGTACGCTTCATCGCGGCGAGCAAGTCAGACCTGAAGGACCAATCGGCCAAGGGCGAGTTCCGCAGCGACCTCTACTACCGGCTCAACATCGCCACGCTCACGCTGCCGCCACTGCGCGAGCGGCGCGAAGACATCCCGCTGCTGTTCGAACACTTCGTGGCGCAGGCCTGCGCCCGCTACGAGCGCTCCGCGCCCGAGCTCACGCCCGAAAAGCTGCGAGAGCTCATCGCCCACGACTGGCCGGGCAATGTGCGCGAGATCCGCAATGCGGCCGACCGCTTCGTGCTCGCGCTGGACGACCTCGACCCGCAGGCCGCACTGCAGGCCGTGCCCACCCTGCCGCTGGCCAAGCAGATGGACCTGATCGAGAAGACGCTGATCGAGCAGGCCCTGCGCCGCTGCGGCGGCAAGGTGCCGGCTGCGATGGAGCTGCTCGGGACGCCGCGCAAGACGCTCTACGACAAGCTGCACCGGCACGGGATTCAGCTCGACACCTTCCGTTGAGTCGCCTCAGGCAAGGTCCGAGAAACACAGCCACAGAGGCACAGAGACACAGACGCTCAGGGTTGGCGCCTGAAGCCGAGCCTCTCTGTGCCTCTGTGTCTCTGTGGCGTGTTCGAAGGTCTGGGCGACAACTTAACGGTAGCGCTCAGGGTCCGGTGAATCCGTCGGACTGGCGATCACCCGGCGGAAGGCCGCGCTCATCGGCAGCTTGAGGTTGAGCCCCGACGGCGGCAGCGGGGACTCGAACCAGCGGCGGTAGATGGCGTGGATCTCGCCGCTGCGATACAGCCCGGCCAACACCTCGTCGACCAGCGCCTTGAACTGCGGGTCGCCCTTGCGCAGGCCGATGGCATAGGGTTCCACGGTCAGGGCCTGGTCGGAGATGCGGTAGTCGTCGGCCCCGGCGCCTTGCTGCGCCACCAGCGCACGCAGCAACACGTCGTCCATCAGGAAAGCCGAGGCGCGGCCGCTCTTGAGCATCTGGAAGCCCTCGGGATCATCCAGCCCGCCGAGGATGCGGATGCCCAGGCCCTGCTGCTCATTGACCTTGGCCAGGTGCTGGATGCTGGTGGTGCCGATGGTCGAGGCCACCGGCAGGCCGCGCAGGTCGAACAGGCTCCTAACCCGCTCGCCACCGCGCGTCATCAGCCGTGTCTCGGCGACGAAGATGGTCAACGAGAACGCCTGGCTGCGCGCCCGTTCGGCGGTATGCGTGGTGATGCCGCACTCCAGGTCGAGCGTGCCATTGATGACCAGCGGCATGCGCGTGGCCGAGGCCACTTCCACGCGGCGCACTTCCAGGTCGGGCAACTGCAGCCGGTCGCGCACGGCGGCCACGATGCGGTCGCACAGCTCCACCGTGTAGCCGGTGGGACGCAACTGGGCGTCCAGGTAGGAGAACGGCAGCGAGGCCGGCCGGTAGCCCAGCACGATGACGCCGGTGTCACGGATGCGCGCGAGCGTGGGGCCGTCGCCGGCCTGTGCACCGCTGCACCACAGCGCCGCCAGCGCTGCGCTAGCCGCCAGCAGCCGCTTCATCGTCCAGCTGCCGCAGCCAGGCCAGCTTCTCGGCGATCTTGGCCTCCATGCCCCGCGGCACCGGGGCGTACCAGCCCTGCCCTTCCAGCCCGTCGGGCAGGTACTGCTCGCCGGCAGCGTAGGCATGCGGCTCATCGTGCGCGTAACGGTAGGCGTGGCCGTAGCCCAGTTCCTTCATGAGCTTGGTGGGGGCATTGCGCAGGTGCACGGGCACCGGGCGCGAGACGTCCTGCTTGATGAAGGCCTTCACCTCGTTGAACGCCTTGTAGACGGCATTCGACTTGGGCGCGATGGCGAGGTAGACCACCGCCTCGGCCAGCGCCAGTTCGCCCTCAGGTGAACCGAGCCGCTCGTAGGCCTCGGCGGCATCCAGCGTGATGCGCAGCGCGCGCGGGTCGGCCAGGCCGATGTCTTCGCTGGCCATGCGGATCAGGCGGCGCGCAATGTAGCGGGCGTCGACACCGCCATCGATCATGCGCGCGAACCAGTAGAGCGCGCCATCCGGATGGCTGCCGCGCACCGACTTGTGCAGCGCGCTGATGACGTCATAGAACTGGTCGCCGCCCTTGTCGTAGCGGCGCAGCTGCTCGCCCAGTGCGCGCTCCAGCAGCGCTTCATCGATCTGCACGCCCTGCGCCAACGAGGCAGCCGTGTCGAAGGCATTGAGCAGCCGGCGGGCATCGCCATCGGCATAGCCGATCAGGCGCTGTGCGGCCTCGGGGGTGGGCGCCGCCACGCCCAACTCGGCCGCGCCACGCGCGATGAGCTGGCCGAGTTCCTCGGCGTCCAGGCTCTTGAGCACCTGCACGGTGGCGCGTGACAGCAGTGCGGAGTTGACCTCGAAGCTCGGGTTCTCGGTGGTGGCGCCGATGAAGGTGAAGAGCCCCGCTTCCACGTGCGGCAGGAAGGCATCCTGCTGCGACTTGTTGAAGCGATGGACCTCGTCGACGAACACGACCGTGCGGCGCCCCTGAGCCGCGGCGACCTGCGCACGTTCCACCGCCTCGCGGATCTCCTTCACGCCGCCGAGCACCGCCGAGATGGCGATGAACTGCGCCTCGAAGGCGCCGGCCATCAGCCGCGCCAGCGTGGTCTTGCCCACACCCGGCGGCCCCCAGAGGATCATGCTGTGCAGGCGCCCCGCATCGAAGGCCACGCGCAGCGGCATGCCGGGCCCGAGCAGATGGCGCTGGCCGATGACCTCGTCCAGCGATTTCGGGCGCAGGCGCTCCGCCAGCGGAATGCCAGCCAAGGGAGCGGCCGGCGCTGCCGCAGCTGCAGGCAAGGTGCCGTCGTCGTCGAAGAGCGACCCGCTCACTGCTCGATCAGGTCGGCGCCGGCCGGCAGCTTGAACTGGAAGCGGTCGGCCGGCACGGCCACATTGGCCTGGATGGCGCTGAAGTCCAGCCGCGAGCGCTGGCCGAAACCGTCGACGATCTCCATCGCGGCGAGGTCGCGCCCCTTGAAGCCGAGCTTGAGCGACTGGATGGTGGACTCCGCCGCCTTGGGGCTGGCCTGCACCCAGTCCAGGCCACCGTCCGAGGCCAGGGCCTTCAGCGTGAAGTCGCGCTCCAGGTTCTGCCCGGCCAGCACGGCCGCGGGCGTCGCACCGAGGGCGTCGGCCAGCTTGCGGGAGCTGGCCTGGTTGAGGTCGGCGTCGTAGATCCAGACCTTGCTGCCATCGGCCACGATGGTCTGCTCGAACGGCTTGGCGTAGACGAAGCGGAAGCGGTTGGGCCGCTCGAACTCGAAGCTGCCGGAGGACACCTTCTTGCGCTTGCCATCCGGCGCGGTGACGGTCTGGGTGAAGTTGGCCTTGCCGCTCTTCACGTCGCGGGCGAAGTCGCGCAGCGCGTCGACGGCATCGGCGTGCGCCACGCCGGCCGCAGCCAGGCTCAGGGTCAGGGAGATCAGCAGGGTTTTCATTCGTCGCGGAGTGGGTCGCGTCATTCGTCTCGCTTGGGCACGATCAGCTCGCGGCTGCCGTTGGCGGCCAGGGCGCCGACAAGACCCGACTTTTCCATCTGCTCCAGCAGGCGGGCCGCACGGTTGTAGCCTATGCGCAGGTGGCGCTGCACCAGCGAGATGGACGCCTTGCGGTGCTGTAGGACGATGGCGACAGCCTGGTCATACATGGGGTCGGATTCACCGTTCGATTCGCCCGGCGCCGGCGCCTCGCCACCGCCCAAGTCGTCGAGCACGCCACCTTCCAGGATGCCTTCGATGTAATTCGGCTCTCCCTGAGACTTGATGTACTCCACAACGCGGTGCACCTCGTCATCGCTGACAAAGGCACCATGCACGCGGATCGGCAGGCCGGTGCCCGAAGGCATGTACAGCATGTCGCCCATGCCGAGCAGCGCCTCGGCGCCCATCTGGTCGAGGATGGTGCGGCTGTCGATCTTGGAGCTGACCTGGAAGGACAGGCGCGTCGGGATGTTGGCCTTGATCAGGCCCGTGATGACGTCCACCGATGGCCGCTGCGTGGCGAGGATGAGGTGGATGCCAGCCGCCCGCGCCTTTTGCGCCAGGCGCGCGATCAGCTCTTCGATCTTCTTGCCGACGACCATCATCAGGTCGGCCAGTTCGTCGATGACCACCACGATGAAGGGCAGCCGCTCCAGCGGCTCGGGCTCCTCAGGCGTCAGGCTGAAGGGATTGGGAATGCTCTGGCCATTGGCCTTGGCCTCGTCGATCTTCTTGTTGTAGCCGGCCAGATTGCGCACGCCCATCTTGGACATGAGCTTGTAGCGCCGCTCCATCTCGCCGACACACCAGTTCAGCGCATTGCCGGCCTGCTTCATGTCGGTCACCACCGGCGCCAGCAGATGCGGGATGCCTTCGTAGACCGACATTTCCAGCATCTTGGGGTCGATCAGGATGAGCCGCACATCGCGCGCCTCGGCCTTGTAGAGCAGGCTGAGGATCATCGCGTTGATGCCCACCGACTTGCCCGAGCCGGTAGTGCCGGCCACCAGGCAGTGCGGCATCTTGGCCAGATCGGCCACCACGGGTGCGCCAACGATGTCCTTGCCCAGGCCCATCGTGAGCTGCGAGGCGGCGTCCGCATAGACCTGCGAGCCGAGGATCTCGGACAGGCGGATGGTCTGGCGGCGGGCGTTGGGCAGCTCCAGCGCCATGTAGTTCTTGCCCGGGATGGTCTCGACCACGCGGATGGACACGAGGCTCAAGCTGCGCGCCAGGTCCTTGGCCAGGTTCACCACCTGCGAGCCCTTCACGCCCGTGGCCGGCTCGATCTCGTAGCGGGTGATGACCGGGCCCGGCGAAGCAGCCACCACGTGCACCTCGACGCCGAAGTCGCGCAGCTTCTTCTCGATGAGGCGGCTGGTCATCTCCAGCGACTCGGGCGTGACCGTTTCCTGGCGCCCCGGCGCGGCGTCCAGCAGGTCGACCTGCGGGAGCTTGGCATCGCCCACGTCGGCGAACAGCGTCTGCTGACGCTCCTTGGCCACGCGGGTGGACTGTGGCACCTCGACGACCGGCGCCTCGATGACGAGCGGCGCGTGTTCAGCCTCGACCTGGCGCTCGATCTGGCGCTCGACCTCGACCTCCTGCTCGCGCTCCTTCACGGCCTGCTCGCCGGCCTTCTGGTCGGCCTTGATCTCGCGGCGCTCGATGCGCTGCTCGCGCAGTTGCTCCAGGCGCTCGCCGATCGATTCGGCCACATGGCCCCAGGAGAAGCGGAAAGCCCAGGCCAGGCCGGTCAGCAGCAGCACGATCCACACGACGCCGGAGCCGGCAAAGCCGAGTGTCTTCATGCCCAGTGGGCCGAGGGCGTAACCGAGGATGCCGCCCGCATGACCCGGCAGCCGGGCTTCGACGGCATAGAGGCGGCTCCACTCGAGCGCGCAACTCGCGCCGATCAACAACGCGACGCCGGCCCACCAGCGCGCCCGCTGGCTCCAGCGCGGCGCCGGGGCCACGTCGTGACGCAGCAAGCCCGCGAGGCTGCGCAACCAGGCGCGGAGCGCCAACAGCGGCAGCCACCAGGCCGAAAAGCCGAAGAGGAAAAGCAGGCCGTCCGACAGCCAGGCCCCGAGCGCACCAACGCGGTTGCCGACCAGCTCGCGCTGGCCACTCGTGCTGAAGGCCGCGTCCCGCAGGTCATGCGTGGCCATGGCCAGTACCAGCAGGGCGAGCGCGAAGGCCGTGAGGGCCAGCCAGAGCGGCGTGCGCAGCAAGCGCGAGGCCGCGGAGGGCGGCGGCGCCTCGCGCTTGAGCGTGGCAGAGCGGCGAGCAGGCTTGGGCGGCGTGGCGGCTTCGCCAGCGGCGGCGTCACCGCCCAGCAGGGAACCGAGGGGAAAACTCATCCCCGCATTGTCACCGTCAATCGTGGGTCAGGCGTTCCTTGATGACGACCGAACCGTTCTCAAGCGTTTCAATGACGCCGCGCTCTTCCAGGTCCTTCATCACGCGGCTGACCATCTCGCGGGAAGCTCCCACGACCTTGGCCATGTCCTGGCGCGACACCTTGCCGCGGATCAGCTTGATGCCCTTCTCGTCTTCGGCCATGTCCAGCAGCGTGCGCGCCACCCGGCCGTAGACGTCCAGCAGCGCCAGCGACTCGATCTGGCGGTCGGCGTTGCGCAGACGCGCGACCAGGCCGCGCAGGATGCCGTAGGACAGGCTGCTGCTCTCCGGCAGGCAGCGGGCGAACTCCATGCGGCCGAGCACCAGCATGTCGGTCTGCACCTCGGCGCGCACGGTGGCGGAGTGCGGTTCGTTGTCGATCAGGCTCATCTCGCCGACGTAGTCACCCGACTGCAGCACAGCCAGGATGACCTCGCGACCGCGGTGGTCGGCCGTCAGGACGCGAGCGCGGCCATTGAGCAGGATGAACAGCGCGTTGGACTTGGTGCCCTGCTCGACGATCAGTTCACCCCGCTTGAAGCGCCGCTTGACGACGCTGTCAGCGATGGACTGCGCCTGATCGGTCGTCAGCATCGAGAACAGCGGCACCCGACGGATCAGGTCGAGGTTGGAAATCATCGCCATATGCACTCTCCAGGTTTGGGCCCCAGGCCGGCGCGAAGATATTCGCCTGCCTAAAATGGCGTGCATTGTGCACACGCGGCAGGGGTTGCCGCATCGGGTTAGGCCGGGGTTTTCACCCCTAAATGCTGGGCCCGTTGCTCTTGCGCCCCATTCGACCGCCCTCAAATCCCCGCCATGACCGCAAATACCCAACACCACGGCCTGCTCATTCTTGGTTCCGGCCCCGCCGGTTACACCGCCGCCATCTATGCCGCCCGGGCCAACTTGAAGCCCACGCTGATCACCGGCATGGCCCAGGGGGGTCAACTCATGACCACGACCGAGGTCGACAACTGGCCGGCCGACGTCATGGGCGTGCAGGGCCCCGAGCTGATGCAGCGCTTCCAGCAGCACGCCGAGCGTTTCCAGACGCAGATCGTTTACGACCACATCAATGCGGTCGACTTTTCCAAGCGCCCCTTCACCTTGACCGGTGACAGCGGCGTCTACACCTGCGACGCCCTGATCATCGCCACCGGCGCCTCGGCCAAGTATCTCGGCCTGGACTCCGAGCAGGCCTTCATGGGCCGCGGCGTGAGCGGCTGCGCGACCTGCGATGGCTTCTTCTACCGCGGCCAGGAAGTCTGCGTGGTGGGCGGCGGCAACACCGCCGTCGAAGAAGCGCTGTATCTGTCCAACATCGCCAGCACCGTGCACTTGATCCACCGCCGCGACAAGTTCCGCGCGGAGCCCATCCTCGTGGACAAGCTCATGGAGAAGGTGGCCGCCGGCAAGATGAAGCTGCACCTCTTCCAGCAACTCGACGAAGTGCTGGGCGACGCCTCGGGCGTGACCGGCGTTCGCACGGTCAACGTGAAGGACGGCAGCAAGACCGACATCCCCGTGCACGGCTGCTTCATCGCCATCGGCCACCAGCCCAACACCGACATCTTCAAGGGCCAGCTTGAGATGAAGGACGGCTACATCGTCACCCGCAGCGGCCTGAACGGCTTCGCCACGATGACGAGCGTGCCGGGCATCTTCGCGGCCGGCGACGTACAGGACCACGTCTACCGCCAGGCCATCACGAGCGCCGGCACGGGCTGCATGGCAGCCCTGGACGCCCAGCGCTTCCTGGAGCAGGAGAACGGTTGAGCGCAAGGTTGCAGGCTCGCGCTAGGCGGCCTGCGGGTTTGCCGCTATACTCGCGGGCTTGCCTGCCGGATGGACCGCGCTTTGGCCCCTAGCTCTTGCAGCGAAGGCCGGGTTTAGCAGGCATATGCGGTCAAAGGGTTGCCCGGGAATCTCGAAAAGAGTTTTGGGCGACTGGTCGAGAAGTCAAACCGGAGAAGCGTCATGGCACGCGTCTGTCAAGTCACGGGCAAGAAGCCCATGGTCGGGAACAATGTTTCCCACGCCAACAACAAAACCAAGCGTCGGTTCCTGCCGAACCTGCAATACCGCCGTTTCTGGGTGGAATCTGAAAACCGCTGGGTCCGCCTGCGCATCACGAACGCCGCTCTGCGTTTGATCGACAAGGTCGGCATCGACCAAGTCGTCGCCGACCTGCGCGCCAAGGGCGAGCTGTAAAGCGACCTCTCCTCTGACCCACTGAAGGAACACGACCATGGCATCCAAAGGCGGCCGCGAAAAGATCAAGCTGGAGTCCACCGCGGGCACCGGCCACTTCTACACGACGAACAAGAACAAGAAGACCACGCCCGAAAAGCTCGAATTCATGAAGTTCGACCCCAAGGCGCGCAAGCACGTCCTGTACAAGGAAATCAAGCTGAAGTGATGGCGAGGGCGGCCCGACCGCCCTGCCCTCCCGGCCAAGAAAAACCCGCCAAGCGGCAACGCTGGCGGGTTTTTTGTTGTCCTTTCGCGAAAGGGCCAAGCCATCCGGGCCGGGTCAGCGCGATGCCGGCGCCGCGGCGACAGCAGTGCTGAACTCCTGCCGCATCCAGCGGTCAAGCATCTGCTTCTCGTAGCGCAACGGGTCGCCGCTGCTGAAGTTGTTGAAGCCGTCCTGGTAGTTCATGTCGCGCAGCCGCGTCTTGCCCTGCTGCACCACCTTGTCCCCCTCGCGCACCTCGTAGCTCAGTTCGATGGAAGGCGAGGTGACCGAGCGCATGACCCGCAGCCACTGACCACCCCAACCCACCGGCTCGATTTCGCCGGCCAGGTCGACATCGGTCACGTCGATGCGGACGTCGCGCCCCGGCAGGCGCTTGTCGAATTGCGCCACGAGGTAGGCCTTGATGTCGTCCAGGACCTCGGGCTGCCGAAAGCCATTCTTGTCCTTGATGTCGGAGAACTGGTCGGACTTGATGAAGTTCACCTGCACATCCGCCTGCGCGGCAGCCGATGCGGCGGCCAGCACCGCCAAAGCGATCCAACGGGATTTCATGGTGACGCTCCTTACCGAGTGACTGCGTGCACCAAGTCTAGGACAAACCATGAAAAAGGGCGCCCGGCAAGGGCGCCCTTTACACGATGAAAACACCGCGCAACCGCGGCGAGACGCGTCAGGCGTGGGCCGCGCGCAGGCGCATGGAGAAGGCCTGCAGCTCGGCAATGCCGCTTTCCTCGGCGCGCCGGCACCAGGCCTGCAGATCGGCCACGAGCTGCTCGGCCGACACGTTGGTGCGGGTCCAGAGCTGGCGCAGTTCCTCGCGCATGGTCACGAGCTTGTCGATGACGGGGCTGGCGGCACGGGCATGCGCCAGTTCGCCCTGCACATTGGCGGGGATGCGGTCTTCGTCACGGTGCAGCCAGCGCTTGGCCAGCTTGAACTGCGTGAAGCGCTCGCTGTGCTTGCCGCCTTCAGCCTTGATGCGGGCCAGTTCGGCCGCGCAGGCACCCTTCAGGCCACGGGCGTAGGTCGCCATGACTTCGTAGCGATTGGCGATCAGGGCCTCCAGCGTGCGGGCATCGGCCGGCTTGATTTCACCCAGGCTCAGCTTGGGCGCCGTCTTGCGCACCTTGGCCCAGCCCAGCATCTCCAGGCCGCGGATGTACATCCAGCCGATGTCGAACTCGTAAGGCTTGACCGAGAACTTGGCCGAGGTCGGGTAGGTGTGATGGTTGTTGTGCAGCTCTTCGCCGCCGACGATCAGGGTCCAGGGCGTCAGATTGGTCGAGGCATCAGGCGCCTCGAAGTTGCGATAACCCCAGTAGTGACCGATGCCGTTGATGACGCCCGCCGCCCAGAACGGAATCCAGGCCATCTGGATCGCCCAGATGGTGGCGCCGATGGCGCCGAACAGGGTCACGTTGATGATCAACATCAGCGCCACGCCCTGCCAGCTGTACTTGCTGTAGAGGTTGTTCTCGATCCAGTCGTCCGGCGTGCCGCGGCTGTACTTGGCGATCGTCTCGGCGTTCTTGGCCTCGGCGCGGTAGAGCTCGGCGCCCTCGGCCATCACCTTGCGCAGGCCGCGGGTCTGCGGGCTGTGCGGGTCTTCTTCGGTCTCGCACTTGGCGTGGTGCTTGCGGTGGATGGCGACCCACTCGCGGGTGACCATGCCGGTCGTCAGCCAAAGCCAGAAGCGGAAGAGGTGCGACGGGATGGGCCCGAGGTCCAGCGCGCGGTGCGCTTGCGAACGATGCAGGAAGATGGTGACCGCTGCGATCGTGATGTGGGTCACAACCAGTGTGTAGACGACCAGTTGCCAGGCACTGAAGTCGGCCAGGCCATTGGCCACCCAGTTCAGCAGCGCGTCGAGAAATTCGTTCATGCGTCCAAGACCTCGGCCGGAAGCGGCCCATCAAAGTGGGGGCAATTGTAGGGGCGCACCTCCAAAGTCAAGGGGGCGCACGCACCGCAATCGGGCGGGCACGTGCGAATCGGCGCGTTCCTTGACCCCGATCAAGCCGGCGTCAGCCCTTGCGCACCCAGGCCACCGCGAAGAAACCGTCGGTCGCATGCCGGTGCGGCCATAGCCGCAGCACGCCGTTCTCGGTCAGCTCCGCCGCCCGCTCGACCTGGGCCTTGTCCAGCGCCTCACAGGCGTCCAGCGGTTCGAAATCAGGGTGAGCGGCTGCAAACTCGTTCGCGATCACCTCGTTCTCGGCATCCAGCAGGCTGCAGGTGGCATAGACCAGACGCCCGCCCGGCTTCACCAGTCGCGCGGCACTCGCGAGGATGGCGCGCTGCTTGTCTTGCAGTTCCGACACGGCCTGGGGCGACTGGCGCCACTTCAGGTCGGGGTTGCGCCGCAGCGTGCCCAGCCCCGAACAAGGCGCGTCCACCAGCACCCGGTCGATCTTGCCGGCCAGGCGCTTGATGCGGTCATCGCGCTCATGGGCGATCTGGGCCGGGTACACGTTGGACAAGCCACTGCGTGCCAGGCGCGGCTTGAGCGCATCCAGGCGATGGCCAGAGACGTCGAAGGCGTACAAGCGGCCGGTGTTGCGCATGGCGGCACCGAGTGCCAGCGTCTTGCCGCCCGCGCCAGCGCAGAAGTCCACCACCATCTCGCCGCGCTTGGGAGCGAGCAGCAAGGCCAGCAACTGGCTGCCCTCATCCTGCACCTCGATGGACCCGTTGGTGAAGAGTTCAAGCTTGTTCAACGCCGGCTTGCCTTGCACCCGCAGGCCCAGCGGTGAGTACGCCGTGGGCGTCGCGTCGATGCCGGCAGCCTGCAAGGCCGCCTGGGCTTCTTCGCGCTTGAGCTTCAGGCTGTTGACTCGCAGGTCCAAGGGCGCGGGTTCGTTCAGCGCCGTCGCCAGCTTCCAGAACTCCTCCTCGCCCAGCCGGGCCAGCAAGGGCTCGGCCAGCCAGTCCGGCATGTTGTGGCGCAGCTTGGGCGCCAGGCTGTGAGGTGCGATGGACTGAACCTGCACCAGCCAGTCCTTCTCGGCTGGGCTCAGCGCAGCGCGCAGAAAGGTGTCGCTGCCTCGCCAGGCGAGGATGGCCAGGCGCCGAAACATCGGGCCGCTGCCGCTCTGGGCCAGGTTCTGGAACTTCAACCGCTCGCGCAGCAGCGCATAGACGGTCTCGGCCAGACTCGCGCGTTCGCGCTGTCCGAGGTTCTTGTGTTGACGGAAGAAGGCCGAAACGGTCGAGTCGGCCGGGGCGTCGAGCTTGTTGACGGCGCCGATGAGTTCGGCGGCGAGCTCCAGCAGGGCATTAGGATGCATCGCCCCATTATCCCAAGCCGCCCTGCATGACTCTCTGGAACCAGCTGCGCTTGCGCCCTCGCCTGTTGACGGCCGTGATTGTGGGCAGCGCGCTGGCAGCGGCGTGGCCCGACGTCACCAGCCTGCAGACCCGCCTGCTGATCGGCTGGAACCTCGTCATCTGGATCTACCTGCCGCTGGTGCTGTGGATGATGTTCAGCCCCAGCACCACGGCGGATGTGCAGGCTCGCGCCCGGCGCCTGAACGAAGGCGTGCCCGTGGTCCTGCTCCTGGCGGTGCTCGGCGCCCTGGCGAGCCTCGCGGCCATCACGCTGGAGCTGCAGGCCGCGCGCCAGAACCACGACACCCGCTACGTGCTCCTGGCCCTCGCGACGGTCGCCGGCTCGTGGCTGCTGCTGCCGGTGGAGTTCGGCCTGGCCTATGCCAGCCTCTACCACCGCCAGGGCAAAGGCCGGCACGGGCTGGAGTTCCCCGGCGATGACGAGCTGCCCGACTACGCGGACTTCCTCTACTTCTCGATCACGGTCGCCGCCACATCGCAAACCTCGGACGTGGTGGTGAGCGCCAAGCCGATGCGCCGCCTCGTGCTGCTTCAGGCCTTGATCGCCTTCGTGTTCAACACCGGCGTGCTGGCCCTGTCGATCAATATCCTGGCGGGCCTGATCAGCTGAGCAGCAGTTGCTGGGGCGCGCCGTCGCGGTGCTGCACGGTATCGCCCGACCAGACCAGCGCGTCTTCCACGAACCACCGCACCGACTGCGGATAGATGCGGTGCTCGGCAGTCAGCACGCGGGCCGCCAAGGCCTTGGCATCGTCGCCCGGCTTCACCGGCACGACCCCTTGCATGACGATGGCGCCGTGGTCGAGTTCAGCCGTCACGAAATGCACCGTCGCCCCGGCCACCTTGCAGCCCATGGCCAGCGCGCGCTCATGCGTGTGCAGGCCCGTGAACGCCGGCAGAAGCGAGGGGTGGATGTTCAGCAGGCGGCGTTCGTAACGCGCCGTGAAGGCCGGCGTCAGGATGCGCATGAAGCCCGCCAGGACGACCAGGTCCGGCGAGAAGCCATCGATGACCCGGGCCAGCTCGGCATCGAAGTCGTCCCGGCTGGCGTAGGCCTTGTGGTCGACCACAGCGGTGGCGATGCCACGGTCCGCCGCAAATTGCAGGCCGCCGGCGTCGGGCCGGTTGCTGATGACGGCCGCAATGCTCGCCGGCCAGCCCTCGGCGGCGCAGGCCTTCACGATGGCTTCCATGTTGGAGCCCCGCCCGGAAATCAGAATGACCAGTCGCTTCATGGGGGCGGGAGTGTAGGCGAGCGACAATCCGCGCCCCATGTCGACACCCGCCCCCCCCCGCCCGCGCGTCCTTTCGGGCATGCGCCCGACCGGCGCCCTGCACCTCGGCCACTACCACGGGGCCATCAAGAACTGGGTGCGCCTGCAGGACAGCCATGAAGGCTTCTTCTTCGTGGCCGACTGGCATGCGCTCACCACGCAGCGCCCGAGCGGCGAGACGCTGACGCGCCATGTCTACGAGATGGTCACCGACTGGCTCGCGGCCGGCCTGGACCCCGAACGCTGCACCCTCTTCCTGCAAAGCCGCATGCCGGAGCATGCCGAGCTGTTCACGCTGTTGGCCATGTGCACGCCGTCCAGCTGGCTGGCCCGCATGCCGAGCTACAAGGACCAGGTCGCCGCCGACGGCGAGCTCGCCACCTACGGCTTCCTGGGCTACCCGCTGCTGCAGGCCGCCGACATCCTGCTCTACAAGCCCGCCGGCGTGCCCGTGGGTGAAGACCAGACCGCGCATGTGGAAGTCACCCGCGAAGTGGCACGGCGCTTCAACCGCCTCTATGCCGAGACCGCGCCGGTTTTCGTCGAGCCGCAGGCCCTGCTGACCGAGACGGCCCGCGTGCCCGGGCTGGACGGCCAGAAGATGAGCAAGAGCCTCGACAACGCCATCGCCATGCGCGACGAGCCCGAGGTGACGGCTGCCAAGATTCGCACCATGCCCACCGACCCGCAGCGCGTGCGCCGCACCGATGCCGGTGACCCGGCGCGCTGCCCCGTCTGGCCGCTGCACCAGATCTATTCCGACGAAGCCACGCGCGCCGCCTGCGAGACCGGGTGCCGCAGCGCCAGCATCGGCTGCCTGGACTGCAAGCAGCCGCTGATTGAGGCCATCCAGCGCGAGCAGGCGCCTTGGCGCGAGCGCGCGGCAGCCCTGGACCCGCAACAGGTGAAATGGACGCTGGAAGTGGGCACCGAGCGGGCCCGCGCGGTCGCGCGCAAGACGCTGCGCGAAGTTCGCGCCGTGATGGGACTGGTGGCGTGACCGCCCGCCTGCACGTCACCGACCTCGAAGCCGCCATCAACTGGTGGCGCGATCGTTCGCCCTCACCTGACGGCATCAGCGCGGCGCCCGAGGTGCGCGCCTTGGCCGAGGCCTATGCCCTGCTGGCCTGGCAGCGCAGCGCCGACATCGAGGTCGACGCCCTGACGCCTCGCGCGCTGGACGCCTGGCTGGCCTGGTATGCCACCACGCCGGACTCGCCCTGCATCGCCATCTGCTCCACGGCCCAGGGCGACCCGATCTGCAAGGGCTGTGGGCGCAGCTTTGACGAAGTGCAGCACTGGCCCGCACTCGACCCGTTCGAGAAGCGCGTCGTGTGGCAACGCATCACGCAGGAAGGCACGGCCTGGCGCTTCAACCGCTACGCCGAGCGCGGAGCAAGGTCCTGAATCGCATCCGTTTCATCGACAGCGTGCGGCGCATCGTGCCGCAGGCCTGGCCGGTCCTCGTCGGCCAGATCGCCGTGATGATGTTCAGCACGGTGGACACGCTGATGATGGGCCGCGTCGGCCCGTCGGACCTGGCCGCACTGGCGGTGGGCTCGGCGGCCTACGTGACCATCTTCGTCGGCCTGATGGGCGTGGTGCTGGCCGTCGGGCCCATTGCCGGGCACAATTTCGGCGCCCAGGACCTGCCGGGCGCCGGGCAGAGCTTTGTGCAGGCGCAGTGGCTGTCGGTGCTGCTGTGCATCCCCGGCTGCCTGGCGCTGTGGTTCCCTGACCCCTTCACCGCGCTCGCGCAACTCGATGCCGCGCAAGCGGACAAGGTGCGCGCCTATACGCGTCCCGAGGCGTTCGCGCTGCCGGCGGCCCTGCTCTTCACCGCCTTTCGCGGCTTCTCAACCGCCGTCAGCCGGCCCAAGGCAGTCATGGCCATGCAGCTGACGGGCCTGGCCGCCAAGGTGCCGCTGAACGCCGTGCTGGTGTTCGGCTGGGGGCCGATCCCTGCCATGGGCGTGGCCGGCTGCGGTTGGGCGACGGCCATTGCCATGGTCGGCCAGGCCAGCGTGGCCGCACTGCTGCTGCGCCGGGACGCCTTCTACCGTCCCTTCCAGATCCCGCATCTGTGGGCGACCCGCCCGGACTGGCAGGAGCTGCGCGCCCTCGTCAAGCTGGGGCTGCCGATGGGTGGCTCCATCCTGGTGGAGGTCACGGGCTTCACCTTCATGGCCTTCTTCATCGCTCGCCTGGGCGCGACGCCGGTGGCGGGCCACCAGATCGCGGTGAACCTGGTGGCCATGATGTTCATGATCGCGCTGGCCCAGGCGACGGCCGCTGGCACGTTGGTCGCCCAGCACCTGGGCGCGGGTGAGAAGCGGGAAGCGCGCATCGTCGGGCGTCATGCGATGGTGCTGGCCACGCTGGTGGCCGCAGCCGTGGGGGCCGTGGTGGCGCTGGCGCGAGCGCCGATCGTTGGCCTGTACACCGCCAATGCCGCGACAGCCGCAGCCGCGCTGCCGCTGCTGGTGTGGGTCTGGTTCTTCCACCTGGGCGATGCCTTGCAGACAGTTGCGGCCTATGTGCTGCGTGCCTACCAGGTGGCCACGCTGCCCATGGTGATCTATGTGGTGGCCCTGTGGGGCCTGGGCATCGGCGGCGGCTACCTGCTGGCCTTCGGCCCACGCGGTGTGGGTGCCGTTGGTTTCTGGCAGGCGGCCACCGCAGGGCTGCTGACCGCCGGGGTGCTGCTGAGCCTGCTGCTGCGGCGGGTGTTCAACGAGAACCGCTAGGCGCCTGGGCTGGCAAGACAGCCGGCAGGAAGATCACGAAGCGGCTGCCGCCGCCTTCACGCGACTGGCAACTCACGCGGCCGCCATGCCGCTCCGCAATCTGCTTGACCAGACTGAGCCCGAGACCCACGCCACCTGCCATCTCGGCATGGCCCGGCAGGCGGTAGAACGGCTCGAAGATGCGTTCGCGAAGGTCAACGGGCACACCGGGCCCGCGGTCGGCCACGATGAACTCGAAACCGCCGGCCACCGGACGCAGGCTGAGCTCCACCTCGGGTCCGCCGTAGCGCCGGGCGTTGTCGAGCAGGTTGCGCAGGGCACGGCGCAGCAACCGCTCCTGGCCCTCCACGCGGGCGGAATCAGTTTCCGGCTCGAAGGCCACCTCGGCGCGAGCGGCCTCCTCCGCCCCCAGGGCCAGCAACTCGACCGCATGCGTCTCGCCTACGGCACTGCCGGCCTCCAGGCGACTGGCCAGCAGCACCTCTTCGACCAGGGCATCGAGCTCCGCGATGTTGACGTCGATTTCGTGGGCCAGGCGCTCGCGCTGCACGGGCGCCGCATCCTCCAGCATCGCAAACGCCATCTTCAGCCGGGCCAGCGGCGACCGCAGCTCATGGCTGGCGTTGGCCAACAGGCTCTGGTGGGAGCGCAGCAGGGTCTCGATCCGATCGGCGGCCTGGTTGAAGCTGCTGGCCAGCGCAGCCACCTCGTCGCGGCCACTGTCATCCACCCGGTGCGTCAACTGGCCAGCGCCGAATTTCTCGACGCCGCGCTTCAGGGTTTCAAGCCGGCGCGTGAGGCGGCGCACCACGGGGTAGGCCCCCGCCGCCACGCCCACGAACAGCAGCACCAGCACCACGGCCAGGGTCGACACGGCCGGCGCTCCGGGCGATACCGGCCGATGCAGCCACGGCCCTGCCCACGGGCCTTCATCCGGCCGGCCAGGGGACCGGGCGGCGGCATTGCCGCCCGTCGGGCCGGACGCCATGCCAGGCGGCGTGGGCGGCCGCACGGTGCGCACCATCTCCAGGCTGCGCCCATCGCCAAGGTTGGCGCTGACGATGATCGCGCCCGGGTCGTCCGCGCGCCTCAAGAACATCTGCGTGGTGCCGATGCGCTTGCCGTCCGCGTCTTCCAGCGCCAGGGGCATGCGCAGGCGCTGGCCCCAGTCAGCGAAGGCCGCGGCCTGCTCCTCGCGCGGCGCGGTCGCCGGTGGCAGCGCCAGCTTGAGCAGGCCCGCCATGGCATTCAGCCGCTCACCCGCGGCGGTCTCGACGTTGCCCCGCTCCTGCTCGATATGGCGCTGGAACAACCACGCAGAGCCGAACGCAAACGCCAGCAGCAGCGCCACCAGCGTCAGGTAGATGCGAACGTAGAGGGCTTTCAAGTCAGGCGGCGTCCGCGTCGGCGTCCTGCTTGCGCGCGAACACGTAGCCCGCACCCCGCACCGTCAGCACGCGGCGGGGGTTCTTGGGATCGTCCTCAATGACGGCGCGGATGCGCGAGATATGCACGTCGATCGAGCGGTCAAAGGCTTCCAGCGGGTGGCCTTTGAGGGCATCCATGATCTGGTCACGGCTGAGCACCCGACCCGGGCTCTGCGCCAGCACGACCAGCAGGTCGAACTGGTGGCTAGTGAGGTCGCAGATCTTGCCGTCCAGGCGCGCCACGCGGGCTGCCAGGTCGATCTCGAGGCGACCGAAGCGCAACACCTCGTCGCCATCCAGCTTGGGCTCCAGCCGGCGCAGCAGGGCCTTGATGCGGGCCTGCAGTTCGCGCGGCTCGAAGGGCTTGGCGAGGTAGTCGTCAGCGCCCAGCTCCAGGCCCAGGATGCGGTCCATGGGTTCGCCGCGGGCCGACAGCATCAGCACCGGCTGGTGGCGCCAGCGCGCATCGCCGCGCAACCAGCGGCAGAAGTCCAGGCCGTCGCCGTCGGGCAGCATCAGGTCCA
This sequence comes from Roseateles puraquae, assembly GCF_002205845.1. Taxonomy (GTDB): domain Bacteria; phylum Pseudomonadota; class Gammaproteobacteria; order Burkholderiales; family Burkholderiaceae_C; genus Pelomonas; species Pelomonas puraquae. The sequence goes on from NZ_NISI01000001.1 coordinate 579,817, forward strand.
GCACCAGCAGCTCGAAGCGGCTGTGCGCCAGCGCCTCGCGGGCCGCCGCCAGCGTGCCGGCGGTGCTGACCTCGAAGCCGGCGGCACGCAGATAGTCGCCCACCATGCCGGTCAGGCGGGCATCATCGTCAATCAACAGGAGTCGGGCGCTACTCATCACCGGGGCGAGGGAAGAAATGGGAAGCCGGCGCGCCTCGGCGCCGGTGGAACGGGGCTCAAGCATCGCAGAACTCCTTGCCTGGGGCCAATGGGTAGATCAACCGGTTCAGCCCGCCTGACGGCTGGCCATGCGCGCCTGGCGCTTCTTCATGACCTCGGCGATCTTGGCGCGCTGCTCCGGCGTCAGCACCCGGGCCGCATCGATGCTGGCCTGGCTCATGCGCTTGGAGGCAACTTCGTGCTGGGCGCTCAGCTGCGCGCGCACGCTCTCGATGGCGGCGGCGTCGACGTTGGTGGCCGTGTAGAGCGTGGCCATCTGCTCGTGCAGCTTGCGGCCGGTGTCGCGCTGGCCGGCGAGGTCCTGGCGAGCCGCCTTGAAGATGGCGTCGATCTGGCTGCGCTGCGAGTCCGTCGCGTTGACCAGGTCGAGCATGTGGTCCATGTGACCGCCGAACAGGCCGCCGGGCGCCATCATGCCGGGTCCGCCAGGGCCACCGCGAGGGCCCGGTTGCGCCTGGGCGGCGACACCGCCCACGGCCAGGGCGGCCGTCAGCAGCGCGATACGGAAGAAATGCGGGGTGCGGGGCGTTGTCATCACTGGCCTCCTGAAGAACTGGGGTGCAGTCATCTTCAGGGGGGCCTGTGTGGGATCTTTGGGCACCCGGTAAAGAACTGTGTCGGGGGTCGGGGTGCGTTTCAATTTCGGTGAACCGCGCCCCGGGCCGACGGGCTTTACTTGATCGGCTTGAAGCGCACGCGCTTCGGGCGCGCGCCTTCTTCACCCAGGCGCTTCTTCTTGTCGGCCTCGTACTCGTGGAAGTTGCCGTCGAAGAAGAACCACTGCGAGTCGCCCTCGCAGGCGAGGATGTGGGTGCAGATGCGGTCCAGGAACCAGCGGTCGTGGCTGATGACCATGGCCGAGCCGGCAAACTCCAGCAGCGCTTCTTCAAGGGCGCGCAGGGTTTCCACGTCGAGGTCGTTCGACGGTTCGTCCAGCATCAGCACGTTGCCGCCCTGAGCCAGGGTCTTGGCCAGGTGCAGGCGGCCACGCTCACCGCCGGAGAGCGAGCCCACCAGCTTCTGCTGGTCATTGCCCTTGAAGTTGAAGCGGCCGAGGTAGGCGCGGCTGGGCATGACGAACTTGCCGACCACGATGTTGTCCAGGCCGCCGGAGACGTCTTCCCAGACCGTCTTGCTGCCGTCCAGGCTCGCGCGGCTCTGGTCGACGAAGGCCAGCTTGGCCGTCTTGCCGATCTTGACCGTGCCCGAGTCCGGCTGCTCCACGCCCTGGATCATGCGGAACAGCGTCGACTTGCCGGCGCCGTTCGGGCCGATGATGCCGACGATGGCGCCTGCCGGCACCTTGAAGCTGAGGTTGTCGATCAGCACCCGGTCGCCAAAGCTCTTGGACACGTTCTCGAACTCGATGACTTCATTGCCCAGGCGCTCGGCCACGGGGATGAAGATCTCGTTGGTCTCGTTGCGCTTCTGGTATTCGACGTCGCTCAGTTCCTCGAAGCGGGCCAGACGCGCCTTGCTCTTGGCCTGGCGGCCCTTGGCGTTGGAGCGCACCCACTTGAGTTCTTCCTTCATGGCCTTGGCGCGGGCGTCTTCCGACTTCTGCTCCTGCTCCAGGCGGCGTTCCTTCTGGTCGAGCCAGTCGGAGTAGTTGCCCTTCCAGGGAATGCCGTGGCCGCGGTCGAGTTCAAGAATCCACTCGGCGGCGTTGTCCAGGAAGTAGCGATCGTGGGTGATGGCCACCACGGTGCCCGGGAAGCGCTGCAGGAACTGCTCCAGCCACTCCACGCTTTCGGCGTCCAAGTGGTTGGTGGGTTCGTCCAGCAGCAGCATGTCGGGCTTGGACAGCAGCAGGCGGCACAGGGCCACACGGCGCTTTTCACCGCCCGACAGCACACCGATCTGGGCGTCCCAGGGCGGCAGGTTCAGGGCGTCGGCGGCCAGCTCCAGCTGCAGGTCGGTGTTCTCGGAACCGGCGGCGGCGATGATGGCCTCCAGTTCGCCCTGCTCGGCGGCCAGCTTGTCGAAGTCGGCATCCGGCTCGGCGTAAGCGGCATAGACCTCGTCCAGCCGCTTCTTGGCGGCCAGCACGCCGCCGATGCCTTCTTCCACCGCCTCGCGCACGGTCTGCTCGGGGTTGAGCTTGGGCTCCTGCTCCAGGTAGCCGATCTTGATGCCCGGCATCGGGATGGCCTCGCCCTCGATCTCCTTGTCGACGCCGGCCATGATCTTCAGCAGCGTGGACTTGCCCGAACCGTTCAGCCCCAGCACGCCGATCTTGGCGCCCGGGAAGAACGACAGCGAAATGTCCTTGAGGATGTGGCGCTTGGGGGGAACCGTCTTGTTGACACGGTTCATCGAGAAAACGTATTGGGCCATGGCAGTCCTTGAAACAGCGGCAGGCCCCGGAGAGGGCCTGCGTTGCCCTGCATTGTCGCCGATGCCCGCCCACCGTTCTTGGGGTTCATCCCGAGGCAGCCGCCGCGGGGCCACCCCAGACTGCGCCGGCAGTTCATACAAGGGGGAAGAGGATGAGCCATTCACGCATCAGCCGCCGTCTGGCGCTGCTGCTCGTCAGCCTGATTGCCGGCCTGGCCCAGGCCCAGACCCTGCGCTGGTCCAGCCAGGGCGACATGCAGACCACTGATCCGCATTCGCAGAACGAGGTCATGACGAACAGCCTCAACAACCAGGTCTACGAGGCGCTGACCCGGCGCATGAAGGACCTGAGCATGGGGCCAAGCCTGGCCACGGAGTGGACGCAGGCGACGCCCCTGATCTGGCGTTTCAAGCTGCGGCCGGGCGTGAAGTTCCATGACGGCACGCCGTTCACGGCCGATGACGTGGTGTTCTCGATGCAACGCCTGCGCGACCCCAACTCGCCGCACCGCGTGTACGCGAACGCCGTGGGCATCCCGAAGGCGGTCGACCCGCTGACCGTCATCTTCACGCTGGACAAGCCCAACCCCATCCTGCCTGAGATGCTGGGCAACCTCTACATCATGAGCCGGCGCTGGAGCGAGCAGAACCGCGTCACACGGCCGCTGGACTTCAAGAACCGCGAGGAGTCCTACGCCAGCCAGAACGCCAACGGCACCGGCCCCTTCATGCTGGTCTCGCGCCAGCCGGGCGTGAAGACGGTCTTCAAGCGCAACCCCAACTGGTGGGGCAAGTTCGAGGGCAATCTGCAGGAGTTCGTCTTCATGCCGATCTCCAATGACGCCACCCGCACCGCCGCGCTCATCTCCGGCGAAATCGACTTCGTCATCGACCCGCCGCCGCGCGACCTGGCCCGGCTGCGCACCCTGCCGCAGCTCAAGGTGCTGGACGGCGAAGAGAACCGCCTCGTCTACGTCGGCATGGACCAGTCGCGCGACAAGCTGCTCTACGCCAACGTGCCCGGCGACAAGAACCCGTTCAAGGACGTGCGGGTGCGCCGCGCGCTCTATCACGCCATCGACATCGAGGCCATCAAGAGCAAGCTGATGAGCGGCTACTCGGTGCCCACCGGCGGGCTGACATCCTCACCCCGCGGTGGCTACAACGACCCCAAGGTCGAGACCCGGCTGCCCTACGACCTCACACAGGCCCGCAAGCTGCTGGCCGAGGCCGGCTACCCCGACGGCTTCGAGGTCACGATGGACTGCCCCAACAACCGCTACATCAACGACGAGCGCATCTGCATCGCGCTGGCCAGCATGTGGGCGCAGATCAAGGTGAAGGTCAAGGTCAACGCGCTGCCTCGCACCTTGTTCTTCCCCAAGGCAGAGAAGTTCGACACCAGCCTCTATCTGGCGGGCTGGGGCGGCGGCTCGACCGATGCGGAGGTGATGCTCACGCCCGTGCTGCGCAATCGTGGCGAGCAAGGCGTGGGGGTGTCCAACTACGGCGGGTCCGTCAACAACGAGGGCGACGCGCTGGCGGCGGCCTCGACCATTGAAACCGACCCCAAGAAGCGCGAAGGCCTGGTCAAGGCGGCGCTGCAATCCTTCCGCGAGCAGGTCAACATCATTCCGCTGCACCGGCAGGTGATCCCGTGGGCGATGCGGCGCGAGGTGAGCATCCCGCATTCGCCGAATAACTTCGCCAGCATGGACTGGGTCACAATTTCGAAATAGTTCGCGCGGCGAGCAGCCGCTAGAATGCACGCAACGCCGCGCTCTCAGTCTTGCGCGGCGTTCTTCTTTTCAGAGCCCCCGCACGCGGCCTGGCTTGCCCGAAGACTGGTGTCGCCTCCCCGGCGGCACGGCAAGCCCCGGTGATGTTGGCGTGCCCTCCCCTTCCTAGGATTCGATGAGTTTCGACACCCTCGGCCTGGCGCAGCCCCTGCTCCAAGCCATCGCCGACGCCGGCTACACCTCGCCCACCCCCATCCAGGCGCAAGCCATTCCCGCCGTGCTCAAGGGCGGCGACCTGATGGCCGGTGCCCAGACCGGCACCGGCAAGACCGCCGGCTTCACGCTGCCCATGCTGCATCGGCTCCAGGCCGGTCAGCGCACGCTCGACAAGCGCGGCCGCCCCGCCATCCGCGCCTTGGTGCTGACCCCCACCCGCGAACTCGCCGCCCAGGTCGAGGAAAGCGTTCAGACCTACGGCAAGTACCTGCCGCAGCTCAAGAGCATGGTCATGTTCGGCGGCGTCGGCATGCAGCCCCAGATCAACAAGCTGCGTGACGGCGTGGACATCCTCGTGGCCACGCCTGGCCGCCTGCTCGATCACGCGGGCCTGGGCAACCTGGACCTGTCCAAGGTCGAGATCCTGGTGCTCGACGAAGCCGACCGCATGCTCGACATGGGCTTCATCCACGACATCAAGAAGGTGCTTGCCCTGCTGCCCGCGCAAAAGCAGAGCCTGCTCTTCAGCGCCACCTTCAGCGACGAGATCAAGGCCCTGGCCGACCGCCTGCTGAACCAGCCGGCCCTGATCGAAGTGGCCCGCCGCAACCAGACCAACGACCAGATCGCGCAGAAGGTCCACCCCGTGGGCCGCGAGCGCAAGAAGGAGTTGCTGGTGCACCTCATCAAGAGCGGTGACTGGCACCAGGTGCTGGTGTTCACGCGCATGAAGCACGGCGCCAACCGCCTGACGGACTACTTGAACGAACAAGGCATCAGCGCCATGGCCATCCATGGCAACAAGAGCCAGGGCGCGCGCACCAAGGCGCTGGCCGACTTCAAGAGCGGCGACCTGACCTGTCTCGTGGCCACCGACATCGCCGCGCGCGGCATCGACATCGACCAATTGCCCCACGTCGTCAACTTCGAGCTGCCCAACGTGCCCGAAGACTACGTGCACCGCATCGGCCGCACCGGCCGTGCCGGCGCCCAGGGCGAGGCGGTGAGCCTGGTCTGCGTGGACGAAAACGGCTTCCTGCGCGACATCGAGAAGCTCATCAAGCGCGAGATCCCGCGCGAGATGGTGCCGGGCTTCGAGCCCAACCCGAACGAGAAGCCCGAGCCCATCGTGCTCGGCCGCACCGTGCTCAACCCCAACGGCAGCCGGGGCCGCAACCCCAACCCGCCGCAACACGCGGGCCGCGGTGGCCGGCCGGGCGGTGGCCGCGGCGGCGACAACCGCGGCGGCTCGCGCGACGGCGGTCGCCCGGGTGGCAAGCCTCAGGCGCATGCCGGCCACGGCGGTGCCAAACCGGCGCCGCGCCCGCAAGGCCAGCAGGCGCCGCGCGCTGGCGGGCAGCCGGGGCGAGATGGCGGCGCCCCGCGCCACAACAACGGCCCCCGCCTGACCCAGCCCAAGCGCTGAGCGTCAATCCCCCATGGTGGCCTTCGGGTAGAAGGGCAGCGCCCTCACCCGCTGGCCACTGAGCCGCGCCCAGGCATTGGCCAGGGCCGGTGCCAGCGTGGGCACTCCCAACTCGCCCACGCCTCCCATCACCTGGCCGCGGTCCAGCAGCGTGGGCTGCGGCATCAGCTTGACCACGACCTGCGGCATCTCGCTCAGTCGTAGCATGCGGCTGGCGTTGAAGTTCTTCGCCTGAGCGGCACCGTTCACGAAGGTCTGCTTGCCGTACAGGGCAGCATTCAGGCCGTGCACCACACCGCCGACCAATTGCGCCTCCACCGAGTTCGGGTTGACCACCCAGCCGCAGTCGATGGCCAGCCAGACCCGGGTGACCTTCGGGCCTGTGGTGGTTGCACTGACCTCCACCACCTGCGCCACGATGCTGTTGAAGGCCGCTCCGATGGCAATGCCCCGGCTGCGGCCGCTGGGGGCGGGCGTGCCCCACCCCGCGGCCTGCGCAGCGGCATCCAGCACGGCGAGCCAGCGCGCGTTGGTCAATCGTGAACGGCGGTACTGGTACGGATCGGCGCCTGCCGCCAAGGCCAGTTCGTCGATCATCGATTCCACCGCGAAGGTGTTGATCGACGCCCCCACCGAACGCCAGAAGCCCACCGGAACACCCGCGGTATGGCTGACCCATTCGGTCAATCGCGCACCGAAGTCATACGGCAGCCCATGGGAGCCCTCGTAGCCCTGGCTGTCTCCCGTCGCCGGCAGCACCACGCCCCGCTGGCCCAGGATGGACGGTGACACATTGCGATAACGCCATCCCAGCACCTGCCCCGACTTGTTCAGCCCTGCCTGCACGCGCACCAGCGCCATCGGACGGTACTGGTCGTGGGTGAAGTCCTCTTCGCGTGGCCACATCAGCTTGACCGGCTTGCGGATCACCATCGCCACCTGCACGGCCTGCGAGATGAAGTCCAGCTCCGCCTTGCGGCCCAGGCCGCCGCCGAGCGCCGTGACGTGGACCGTGACCTGCGCGGCCGTCATGCCCGTGAGCGCCATGACCAGCGTCAGCGCCGACTTGGCCGATTGCGTCGGCGCCCAGACCTCGCAACTGACGCCCGGCTGGTAGTCCACCGTGCAGTTCAGGACCTCCATGCAGGCATGGGCCACATAAGGCAGGCTGTAGCTGGCTTCGAGCTTCACGTCCGCCGCCGCAATCGCTGCCTCCGGTGTCCCGCTGCGCTCCACGGTATAGGCGGTACCCGCGGGGTTGGCTGCACCGGCGACATAGGGCGTGGCGCTGTTCATCAAAGCTTGCGCGTCGGCCATGAACTGATCGGTATTCAACGCTACTGCGTTGGCCGGCAGCGTCCACTTCAGCGACAGCCGACGGGCTGCCTGCCAGGCATCCCACGTGGTCGACCCCACCACAGCGACGGCGTTGACATTGCCCACCGCCTCCAGGCCTCGGCCCGTACCGGCGGCGATCTTCACCGGCACGACAGCCAGCGCCCCACTGGGCACCGCGGGAACACCGGCCAGAACGCCACCCAGGGTCGGGCAGTGCCGGATGGCGGCATAGACCATGCCCGGCCGGCGCACATCGATGCCGTACACCGTGCTGCCGTCTACCTTGGCCGGGATGTCCGCGCGCGGCAGTGACTTGCCGATGCAACGCAGCTGCGCATCCGGCACCAGCGGCGCCGACGTCGGCACCGGCAGCGTGGCAGCGCGGGCTGCGAGGTCGCCGTAGCCCAGCCTTCGCCCGGTCGGCAGATGGGTGACCACGGCATTGCTGACGGCGAAGTTGGCGCGGGTCGTGTCACCCATCTCCACCATCGCGGCACTGACCAGCATCTCCCGCGCGATGGCGCCGGCATCCCGCAGCCGCCAGAAATTGTTGCGCGTGACGCTGGAGCCCACGGTGTTGATGGCCACGCCCACGGGTGCCGGCGACGCCAGTGACGGCGCCGCCGGCACGACCTTGACCTGCCCGGGGTCCACCATCAGGTCTTCGCACAGGATCTGCGCGAGGCCTGAGAACGAGCCCTGACCCATGTCGGAGGCGCCACTGGCCAGCGTGATGCTGCCGTCGCTGCCGATCGTCAGCCAGGCATTGACCGCAGTGGCAGCGGCAGCCTCGGCCTTGCCGCCGAGGGTGAGGCCGAGTGTCAGGCCGCCCATGGCGGTGACGAACTGGCGGCGGTCCAGGCTGGCGGCAGCTTCAGGAATGCGTGCATTCATGACAGTCTCCTTCACAAGCCGGCCACGGCCGTCTTGATGCGCTGGTAGGTGCCGCACACGCACAGGTTGTTGACCTCGCTGGCGATGCTGGCGCCGTGGTGACCCGCATTCATCGCCCCGGCCACGCTCATCAACATGCCGCTCTGGCAGTAGCCGCACTGCGGCACCTGGTGCAGCACCCAGGCTTTCTGAGCCGGATGGCTGCGCTCTGCAGACAGCCCTTCGATGGTGGTGATGCGCTTGCCGACCGCTGAAGACACGTCGATGTCACAGCTCTTTTTCGGCTCCCCGTTCACCCATACGGTACAAGCGCCGCAGATCTCGATACCGCACCCGTACTTGGTGCCGGTCAGGCCCAGCACGTCACGCAGCACCCACAGCAGTGGCATCCCCGAGGAACTCACCGTGACCTGCTGGTCGCGGCCGTTCACATTCAACGTGTAGCTCGGCATCCGGCTCTCCTTATCGGTTTTACGGTTTCTAACACATGCACAAATTGCGCATTTCATGGTGAGCGATCAGAATTGACTCGTCAAATGGACAAACGTGATGATTTGTTACTGCCCGCCATCGAGGCTCTGCTCGTGCCTTTGGCTCGCCTGTGCATCGCGCACGGCCTGCCGCATGCACCCGTGGAAGAACTGCTCAAGCGCGCCTTCGTGCGGGCAGCTCGTGAGGCCCGCCAGCCCCTGGGCCAAGGCAGCAGCGGGGGCCGTGACGTGAGCCAGGTCGCCATCGCCACGGGGTTGAGTCGCCGGGAAGTCGCCCGGCTCAGCGGCGAGCTGCCCCCGCTGGACACCCAGCGCCCCAGCCCTGCCGGCCGGGCGTATGCCCACTGGATGACCCACCCCGACTACGCCGGCCCCGATGGCCGCCCCGTCGACCTGCCGCGCACAGGCGCCGCGCCCAGCTTTGACAGCTTGGCCCAGTCCATCACCCGGCATGTGCATCCACGCAGCCTGCTCGACGAAATGCTGCGCCTGGGCCTGGCACGGCTGTCGGAAGACGGCCTGACCGTTCACTTCGAGCCAGATCGCGTTTCGCCGACACAGGACGATGCCCAGATGTTCGGATTCCTGGGGGCCAACGTGGGTGATCACCTGGCGGCAGCCACCGCCAACGTCGTGCATCGCGACCGCCGCCATTTCGAGCAGGCCATCTATGCCGACGAACTGAGCGAGGCGTCGGCCGCTGCCATTGCCAACCTTGCCCGCGCTCACTGGGCCCGGCTGCGCGCCGAACTCATTCCCGAAATCGAACGCCTCATCGAGGCCGATCAGGCCGCCGGCCGGCCCGGCACCCATCGGGCCCGCCTGGGCCTCTTCACGTATCACGCACCCGACCTGGAGACCCGCAATGCCTCATCCCAACCGCCCGAGCAGCCCACTTGAAGCCGCCCTCCTTCGCCGCCACTGGCTCGCCCTGGCCGCCGGTGCCAGCCTGTCGGCCTGCGGTGGCGGCGGCACGACGGACGAGGGTGCTGCGCCCACCAGCCATCCGCTCGGCGTCGCCACCGGCGGCACAGGGCGGGTGCGCAGCTTCCTGAGCGCGGCGGTGACGGCCACGACGCCGCTCGTGGTCGGTGGCATCACCCTGGACACCCGCAATGCCGTGTTGACCGACGGCGACGATGCGCCGCTTCGTGAACAGCAGCTCGCACCCGGCATGACGGCCCGCGTGCTGGCCGGCAGCATCGTGGGAGGCACGGCGCCGGCGGTCGCCATCACCGTGGACACCCAGGTCACCGGCCCCGCAAGCTGGCTGGACAGCCGCACGCTGCTCGTCTTCGGGCAACGGGTGAGCGTGGGCAGCAGCACAGTGCGCGGCCCGGGTGCCGCCGGTGCCCCACCCGATGTGCAGGTCTGGGGTCAGCTCGACCCCGTCGCGGGACGCATCCTGGCCACCCGGCTGTCGGCACGTGCAGCAAACACCGCCCCCATGCTGCGCGGCCTGCTGACCGCGGTGGACCGCAGCGCCGGATGGCTGCAGATCGGCCCGCTGGTGGCGCGCGCCACCAACCCCAGCGCCATCCCCGCGGGCCTGGCTGAAGGCGCCGTCGCCCGGCTGACCCTGGGCGCGCCGCTGCCAGACGGCAGCTGGGAACTGATCGAGGCCCGTGACGACGCCCTGCGGCCGCCGGACGGCGTCCAGGCCGAGTTGGAAGGCCATGTGACGCAGTTCAGCAACGCACGTCAGTTCTCGCTGGACGGCGTCCCCGTGGATGCGAGCCGCGCACAGATCGAAGGTCTGGCGCAACTGCAACTGGGGGCTGCCGTCGAAGTGCACGGCAGCATGCGGCAAGGTGTGCTGGTGGCCACGGAGGTCTCGGCCCAGGCCGCCGAGCCACTGGAGCTTGCCGGCAGCATCAGCGCGCTCGATGCCGGTAGCCAGACCTTCCTGCTGCACGGCTGGCAACTGCGCTGGGATGCGACCACGCGCTTCAGCAACGGCAACAGCGCCGGCCTGCGGGTGGGACGCCAGGTCGCGGTACGCGCGCGCTGGAAGCCGGGAAGCGCGGCCCTGCTGGCGACCCAGATCAGCCTGGGCTGAGCCACAGCCCTGCCTAAGATGGCGGGATGACGCCTCCTGCCCTCACCTGGGTCGCCGGCGGCAGCGGCCTGGTCGGCCGCGAGCTGCTGCGACAACTGGACGACCGGCCCGTGCTGGCCCTGGTGCGACGGCCTCTGGCCGGCCTGCCGGGCTCGGCCCTTCGCCAGGAAGCCATCGTCGACCTGCTCGCCTTGCCCGCTTCGCTCCCGGAGCCCCAACAGGTGTTCATCGCGCTGGGCACGACCATGGCCCAGGCCGGGTCGCAGGCCGCCTTCCGCGCGGTCGACTTCGATGCCGTGTTGGCCGTGGCACGCGCCGCGCGGGACCGGGGCGCCACGCGCTGCGGGGTCGTGTCCGCACTGGGCGCCGATGCCCGGTCCGGCGTCTTCTACAACCGCGTGAAGGGCGAAGCCGAGGCCGCCCTGCAGACGCTGGGCTTTGAGCGCCTGGTCATCGCGCGCCCTTCCTTGCTGGACGGCGCGCGTGAGTCGCTGGGCCAACCCCACCGCGCCGGCGAGGCCTGGAGCCTGCGCCTGGCCCGGCCGCTGGCACCGCTCATCCCCAAGGCCTGGCGCCCGATTGGTGCGGACCGGGTGGCCCGAGCGCTGCGGCTTGCGCTGGATCAGCCCGGCCCAGCCGTGCAGGTGCTCGAATCGGGCGCCATGCAAACCCTCGGTGCCCCATGAAACTCACCTTCCTCGGCGCTGCCGACACCGTCACGGGCTCGCGCCATCTGCTGACGCTGGGCGAGCAGCGCCTGCTGCTCGACGCCGGCCTGTTCCAGGGCTACAAGACCCTGCGCGAACGCAACTGGGCCGCGCTCGGCGCGCCTGCCACCCAGCTCGACGCCGTACTGCTCTCGCACGCGCACCTGGACCACTGCGGCTACCTGCCCGCACTGCGCCGCCAGGGCTTCAAGGGCCCGATCTACGCGACGTCGGCCACGCGCGACCTGTGCGATGTGCTGCTGCGCGACAGCGCCCACCTGCAGGAGGAAGACGCCCGCCGCGCCAACAAGGAGGGCAGCAGCCGGCACGACAAGGCCTTGCCGCTGTACAGCGTGCGTGAGGCCGAAGCCACGATCAAGCAGTTCGCGGCGCTGCCGCGCGACGGCAAGTTGCGCCTGGGCGCGACCGACGTGCGCTTCACGCCCGCCGGCCACCTGCTGGGCGCCAGCAGCATCCATGTGAGCCACGGCGGACGCTCCCTGCTGTTCTCGGGTGACGTCGGTCGCGTGGGCGACCTCCTGATGCCGGTGCCGCAGGTGCCCGCCGCCGCCGACGTGGTGCTGATCGAATCCACCTACGGCAACCGCCTGCACCCCGCGCAGGACGCCCAGGCGCATCTCGGACAGATCCTGCGCAACACCTTCAAGCGCGGCGGCTCGGTGCTGCTGCCGAGCTTTGCGGTGGGCCGCGCGCAAGCGTTGCTGTTGCTGCTGCAGCGCCTGCGCAATGCCGGCGAGCTGCCGCTGGATGTGCCGATCTGGCTGGACAGCCCGATGGCCGAGCTGGCCACGGAGCTGACGGTCAAGCATGCGCGGCTGCTGCGCATCTCGACGAGCGAAGCGCGCAGCCTGACCGACCGCGTCCACTACGTGACCAAGCAAGCCCAGAGCCTGAAGCTGGCGGCCAGCCTGGCTCAGCCGCGCAGCAAGCCCAGCATCATCATCTCGGCCAGCGGCATGGCCACGGGCGGGCGGGTGCTGAACTACATCGAGACCATGGCCCCGCAGGCGCGCCACCACATCGCCTTCCCCGGCTTCCAGGCCGGCGGCACGCGGGGCGCGCGCATGGTGGGGGGCGAGCGCGAGGTCAAGGTGCGCGGCCGCTGGGTGCCGGTGAATGCCGAGATCAGCCAGCTCGAAGGTCTCTCCGGCCATGCCGATGCCGACGGCCTGCTGCAATGGCTGCGCGCCCTGCCCCGGCCGCCGGAGCAGGTGTACGTGGTGCACGGCGAGCCGGCCGCAGCAGACGCCCTGCGCGGCCGCATCCAGGATGAACTCGGCTGGTCGGTGCGCGTGCCGCAGCACGGCGAGACCGTCGACTGGTGATGGCCGGGCTGGGGCAGGCTTTCGGGGTCTCCGACGACCTCATCGTCGGGCTGGCTGCCGCGCTGGGCAGCGGCCTGCTGATCGGCCTGGAGCGCGAGCGCCACAAGCACCGCGGCCCGCAGCGCGAGCCGGCCGGCCTGCGCACCTTCACGCTCGCGGCCATGGGCGGCGCGCTGGCGCAGGCGCTGCAGTTGCCGGGGCTGGTGGCCGTGGGCGCGCTGGCCATCACCGCGCTGGCGGCGGTGGCCTTGCTGCGCCATCGCGGGCGCGACCCCGGCCTCACGACCGAGATGGCGCTGCTCGTCACCTACCTGATCGGCGCACTGTGCGTGACCGCGCCGCTGCTGGGCTCGCCCGCGGCTGTGGTGCTGACCGGGCTGCTGGCTGCACGCACCAAGCTGCACCGTTTCGCCACGCAGGTGTTGCGCGAAGAAGAGCTGCATGACGGCCTGCTGCTCGGTGCGCTGGCGCTGGTCGTGCTGCCCTTGATGCCCGAGCAGCCGCTGCCTTGGCTGGCCGGCATGAAGATGAACTGGCTGCTGGGCCTGATGCTCCTGCTGCTGGGCCTGCAGGCGGCGGGCCATGTGGCGCTGCGGCTGGCGGGGCCACAGACGGGGCTGGCGCTGTCAGGCCTGCTGTCGGGCCTGGTGTCGAGCACGGCGACCATCGCCGCCATGGGCGCGCGGGCGCGTCATGAGCCGGCGCTCGCCCCTGCCTGCCTGGCCGGTGCCGTGCTGTCGACCTGCGCGACCTGGCTGCAGGCCCAGGCCATGCTGTTCGCGATGGCGCCCGAGGCGGCCCTCGTGGCGCTGCCGGTCTGCCTGACGGGTGCGCTGCTGTGTGGCGCCATGGGCTGGACCTTGGCTCGCCGCTCGCGTTCGACCCTGGGCGGCTCACCCCGGCCCGCGTCAGATGCCGAACGGCGGGGCCCGCTGCGCCTGCGCGAGGCTTTGCTGATGGCGTTCATCCTGAGCGCCGTGGCCGTGGCGGTCAGCTGGGCGCGCTCGCACTTCGGCAGCCTGGGGCTGTTCGGCGCGGTGGCGGTCGCTGCGTTTGCCGATGTGCATGCGCCCATCGTCTCGCTGGCCGGGCTGCAGGCAGCGGGCAGCGTCACACCGCTGCAGGTGCTGCAGGGCCTGTTGCTGGCCTTCCTGTGCAATGGCGTCACGCGCAGCATCACCGCGGTGGCGGCAGGCGGCTGGCGGTTTGCGCGCGCCATCATCGTGGCGCTGGCGCTGCCCTTGGTGATCGGCGCCGGCCTCACCGCCTTGCTGCACGGGGGCCTGGCATGAGCTTGATCGTCACCCCGGCCGAGGTGGACTTCAGCGACCCGTCGGCACCCGCCTCGCCCGCCTACGGCGACGTCTACCACGCCCGTGCCGGCGCCCTGGCGCAGTCGCGCCACGTCTTTCTCGGCGGCAACGGCTTGCCGGAGCGCTGGCGCGGACGCGACCGCTTCGTGGTGCTGGAGACCGGCTTTGGCCTGGGCAACAACTTCCTGGCGACCTGGGATGCCTGGCGCCAGGACCCGGCTCGCAGCCGGCGGCTGGTGTTCGTCAGCATCGAGAAGCACCCGCTGCGGCGAGAGGACCTTGCGCGCGCCCATGCCGGCCAGCCGCTGGCCGATCTGGCCGCCCAGTTGCTGGCAGCCTGGCCCCCGCTGACCGGCGGATTGCACTCTCTGGGCTTCGACGGCGGCCGGGTCGAGCTGCTGCTGGGCCTGGGCGATGCGCGCGACCTGCTGCGCGAGCTGGTGCTGCAGGCCGATGCCTTCCACCTCGATGGCTTTGCGCCCTCCCGCAACCCGGAGCTGTGGGACGACTACCTGATCAAGAACCTCGCCCGGCTCGCCGCACCAGAGGCCACCGCCGCCACCTGGAGCATCTCGCGCCCCATGCGCCGCGCGATGAACACGGCCGGCTTCGAGGTCAGCCTCGCGCCGGGATTTGCGAACAAGCCCGAGATGACGGTCGCGCGCTTTGCACCGCGCCACCAGCCCCAGCGCCCGGCCGGCCGCGAGCCACTCGCGCCGCAGGCCCGCGAGGCCGTCATCCTGGGCGCCGGCCTCGCCGGTGCCGCCTGCGCCTGGGCCCTGGCGCGCGAGGGGGTGTCGTGCACGGTGCTCGACGCCCTGCCCGGCCCGGCCCAAGCCAGCTCCGGCAACCCGGCCGGGTTGTTCCATGGCACGGTCAACCCGGATGACGGCCCCCATGCGCGCTTCAACCGCGCCGCAGCCCTGGCCACACGGGCGGCACTCGGCGATCTGGGCGTTGCATGCCAGGGCGGCCTGCTGCGCCTGGAGACGCGGCTGCAAGTGGCCGACATGCAGCACGCGCCAGGCTACGTCGAGCCCCTGGATGCCGCCCAGGCGTCAGCCCTCGCGGGCACGGCCTTGCACGGCCCGGCCTGGTTCTACCCGGGCGGCGGGGCCGTTTCACCGGGCGACTATGTACGCGCGCTGCTGGCGGCCAGTGGCGCACGGCTGCAGCTCGGCTGCCAGGTCGCCCACCTGGCGCCAACCGGCGAAGGCTGGCAGCTGACCGACGCAGCGGGCCACGTGCTGCACCACGCACCCCTGGTCGTGCTGGCCGGCGGCCATGCACAGCTGCCGTTGATCCGCGGCCTGGCCGGTGACCTCGCGGCCGACCTCGCCGTCCAGCGCGGCCAACTCAGCCACCTGGCATCCGCGCCCTGGTGTCCGCGCGTGCCGCTTGCAGGCGACGGCTATGCGATTGCCGACGGCCGTGGCGGCGTGTGGTGCGGCGCCACGACCCAGGACGACGACCCCGACCCGACGCTTCGCGACAGCGACCAGCAGGAGAACTTCACCCGCTACGCCCGGCTCGCCGGTTTGCCGCAGGTGCCGCAAGCGCCGCTGGCCGGCCGTGTGGGCTGGCGGCTGATGACGCCTGACCGCCTGCCGATGATCGGCGGCATCACGGCTGCGGACGGGCTGGCGGCGCAGCTGCGGCTGTCGCCTCGGCGACCCGGTCTCGTGATGTGCACGGCGCTGGGCTCGCGCGGCATCAGCTGGGCGGCCCTGGCCGGGCAGTTGGTCGCGGCCCTCGCACTGGGCTCGCCACGGCCGCTGGAAGCCGACCTGCTGGACGCCGTGGACCCGATGCGCTTTCACCTGCGCCGCGCGCGGCGTGGAAAAGGGGCGGAATAGGCCGACTTTGTCGCGCTCGTCCGCCGGTGGGAGTCGCTCGGGCCGCCGAAACTTCCTGTTGAGACATTCGCTCGCAGAGGAGACACCCCATGTTCGAAAGCCTGCTCGGATCCCGGAGCATTGCGCAACGCCTGACCCTGGTGCTGGGCCTGGTGCTGCTGATCTCCCTGATCGGCTCGGCCATCGGCTACGTCGGGCTGAGCCGCGTCGCGGCACAGTCGGCCGAGATGTACGAAGACTTCCTGGCCGCGGAACGTGACGCCTCCGAGTACTACCGGCTCGTGAGCGCCGGCGAGGCCCGGGCCCAGGCGATCGCGCTGTCGGGCGACCTGACGCTGGGCGACCAGTTGGCCCCCACGGCCAAGGCGGCCACCGAGCGCGCCAACGACACGCTCAAGCAGATCAAGACGCGCATGGACACGCCGGAGGAGCTGGCGCTGATGAAGGCGCTGGACGAGGCCCGCGAGGGCTATCGCGTGACCCGTGAGTCCCTGATGAAGGCCAAGAAGTCCGGTGACGAGGAGGCTGCCAAGCGGGCCTACACGGCCGAATTCCAGCCGGCGGTCAGCAAGCTCAGCGAGGTCACGTTGGGGGTCGTGAAGTCGCAGCGCGAACAACTGGATGCGTCGGCCAAGGCGCTCGTCACCGCCAACAGCCGCGCCCGCACCAGCCTCGTGGTCTTCGGCCTGATCGCCCTGGCCCTGGCCGGGTGGCTGGCGGTGGCGCTGGGCGCGTCCATCAGCCGCCCGCTGAGCCGGGCCGCCGAGGTGGCCGAGGCCATCGCCCATTTCGACCTGACGCGTGACATCCCGGCCGGCGGCAAGGACGAGGTGGGGCGGCTGCTGAATGCCCTCAGCGGCATGCAGTCGTCGTTGCAGAAGCTGATTGCCGAAGTGCGGGGCGCGGCCGACAGCATCGGCACCGCGAGTGCCGAGATCGCCACCGGCAACCTCGACCTGAGCCAGCGCACCGAGCAGACCGCAAGCAACCTGCAGAACGCGGCGTCGTCGATGAGCGAACTCACCAGCACCGTCAAGCAGACGGCCGATGCCGCGATGACCGCCAACCAGCTGGCCAGCTCGGCCGCTTCGGTCGCACAGCGTGGCGGCGAGGCGGTGTCGCAGGTGGTGGCCACGATGGACGAGATCAGCCAGAGCTCGCGCAAGATCAACGACATCATCGGCGTCATCGACGGCATCGCCTTCCAGACCAACATCCTGGCGCTCAATGCCGCCGTGGAAGCGGCGCGCGCTGGCGAGCAAGGCCGCGGGTTTGCCGTGGTGGCCGCTGAGGTGCGCTCGCTGGCGCAACGCTCGGCCGGCGCGGCCAAGGAGATCAAGACGCTCATCAGCGCCAGCGTCGAGCGCGTGGACTCCGGCACCCAGCAGGTGCAGGCCGCGGGCAGCACCATGACCGAGATCGTGGCCAGCGTGCAGCGCGTGACCGACATCATTGGCGAGATCAGCGCTGCGGCCCGCGAGCAGAGCGAAGGCATCGCGGTGGTGAACGGCTCGGTGGTGCAGCTCGACCAGATGACGCAACAGAACGCCGCGCTGGTGGAGGAATCGGCCGCCGCGGCAGAGAGTCTGCGGGAGCAATCGGCACGCATGACCGAGGCCATCAGCGTGTTCAAGCTGAGCGGCACCGCCGCCCACCGCAGTCGCGCCGCAACGCCCGGCGCAGCGCCTGCCAAGCCTGCCGTGGCCGCCAAGGCTCCCGCACCGGTCGCCACAGCCTCAGTCGCTCCCGCGCCGAAGACACCGGCCAAGCCAGGCCTGAAGACCAGCCCCAAGCCGGTCACGAAAGTCACGCCCCAAGCCACCACTGCAACACCGCCAGCGCCTCAACCTGCACCCAAGGCAGCCGCGCCAACACCTCGCCCGGCTCCGGCGCCGGCCGACGACGGCGACTGGGAAACGTTCTGAACCCGCGGGCCCACGGGCTCGCCCCATGAACACGCCGGGCAACGCCCGGCTTTTTTGTGCCTGGCCGAAGTGAATCCGGGCCTGCCCGTCACCCACCCAGGTGACAGGACGCTCCTCTGCATGCGCAGGCAGCGGGCCTCGCATAGTCGCCGTCGGCATCGCCCGCCGACCCGGCCGGGCCAGCCGCTGCCGCAGTGCTCCAGCAGCCTCACCACCCACCGGAGTCCCATCATGTTCAGAACCAGCCACAAGCTGTCCCTCCTCGTCCTGGCCGCCCTGTCGTGTGCCGCGCAGGCCCAGTCCGCCCCAGGCGCCAGCGAAGCCGCACGCGCCACGCAGGCCCGCGCCAGCGCACAGAGCTATGTCCGACAGTTCCCGGGCCTCAGCCTCGACAACGCCGACCACAGCTACGAGGTGCGCGACATCGTGCTCGATGAGGACGGGTCATCTCACGTGCGCCTGGACCGCCGCATCGGCGGGCTGCGCGCCATCGGTGCCGACCTCGTGGTGCAGAGCGATCGCTTTGGCAACCTGACCGCCATGCACCGCAGCGCCTCGATGCTGTCGACCGCCGCCATCCCCACCAAGGCAACCTTCAACCAAACGCGCGCCATGCGCATCGTCAGTGACGCCTTCCCCGGCGGCACGGTCGAGAAGAACCCCGAGCAGGTCATCTGGGCCCGCGAAGACCAGCCGCGCCTGGCGTGGGAGGTGCGCGTCTCCGGCGACGGCGCAGACGGCACGCCCTACGAGAAGCACGTGATCATCGACGCCACCACCGGCCGCCAGATCGACGCCTGGGACGACATCCACACCGCAGCGGCCAATGGCACCGGCCGCACGCTCTACAGCGGCAACGTCACGCTGACCACCAACAGCCTGACCAGCGGCTACGAGCTGCGTGACCCCAGCCGCGGCAACAACTACACCATCAATATGGCCAACCGCACCAGCGGCGGCAGCGTGGTGACCGACGCCGACAACACCTGGGGCAACAACGCCACCAGCGATGCCGTCTCCGCCGCGGCCGATGCCCAGTACGGCACCGCCGTGACCTGGGACTACTACAAGAACGTGCACGGCCGCACCGGCATCGCCAACAACGGCACCGGCGCCTACAACCGCGTGCACTACAGCAGCCGCTACAACAATGCCTACTGGTCAGACTCGTGCTTTTGCATGACCTACGGCGATGGCGATGGCACGACCTTCCGGCCGCTGGTGTCCCTCGATGTGGCAGGCCACGAAATGACGCACGGCGTGACCAGCCGCACCGCGCGCCTGATCTATTCCGGCGAGTCCGGCGGCCTGAACGAAGCCACGTCCGACATCTTCGGCACCATGGTGGAGTTCTATGCCAACAACGCCAACGACGCGGGCGACTACCTGATCGGCGAGAAGATCCGCGTGGGCGGCGGCTCGCTGCGCAACATGATCAAGCCCAGCAGCGATGGCGCCTCCGCCGACTGCTGGTACTCGGGCGTGGGCAACCTCGACGTGCACTACAGCTCGGGCGTGGCCAACCACTTCTTCTTCCTGCTGGCCGAGGGCACCAACAGCAGCTACGGCACCAGCCCCACCTGCGTGGCGGGCAACACCCGCGTGGCCACCGGCAGCGGCAGCCTGACGGGCATCGGCCGCACCGCCGCGGCCAAGATCTGGTACCGCGCACTGACGACCAAGTTCACCAGCAGCACGACCTACGCGCAGGCCCGCGCCGGCACGATCGCCGCGGCCCAGGAACTGGCCGCGACGCTGGGCGCCGACTACTCCGCCAAGGTGGCTGCCGCCTGGAGCGCAGTCGGTCGCAACTAAGGCCAGCGCTCAGTCTTGAGTCGGGGCGCCTGCGGGCGCCCCTTTTCTCATCTGCGAGCGCGCCTCGAATCCGAGCGGCACGCGCGGGACGGTGCGCCTCGGCTCAGAAGGTCAGCGTCTTGACGCCGTCGGCCGCGCCGAGCAGGCAGACCTGGGCCTTGTGGCGCGCGAAAACGCCCACCGTCACCACACCGGGCCACTGGCTGACCTCGGCCTCGAAGGCCAGCGGGTCCGTGATGGACAGGCCCGTCACGTCGAGGATGTGGCCGCCGTTGTCGGTCACGACGCCAGCACGCAAGGTGGCGGAGCCGCCAAGCGCTGCAAAGCGCCGCGTGAGCTGGGCCGCTGCCATCGGGATGATCTCGACCGGCAGGGGGAACTTGCCGAGCGTCTGCACCAGCTTGGAGGCATCGGCGATGCAGACGAAGCGGTCAGCCAGGTCGGCCACGATCTTCTCGCGGGTGAGCGCCGCGCCGCCGCCCTTGACCATGAAGCCCTGGTGATCGATCTCGTCGGCCCCGTCGATGTAGACCGCGAGGCGCTCGACCGCGCTGGCGTCCAGCACCGGGATGCCGGCCTTCTGCAGGCGCTGGGTGGAGCGCTCGGAGCTGGACACGGCCCCGGGGATGGCCAGGCGGCCGGCCGCGATGTCGGCGGCCAGGGCATCGATGAAGCAGTCCACCGTGGAGCCGGTGCCGACGCCGAGCACCTGGCCGGCGGGCACATAGGCCACGGCGGCCTGGCCGACGAGTTGTTTGAGCTGGTCTTGGTTCATGCCCGCATTTTGCGGGAAGGCGCCGGTTGCACCGGCGCCCCCGCGGGCACACCCGCTCAGCGCATGACCGCCGTGCGCGGCGCCGAGTCGACCGCCACCTGCCGGACCGCATCCCAGGCGGTGAAGCGGTACTCGACCACATCGCCCTTCTTGAGCCCGCCGGCGGTGTAGCTCGCGCTGCCGCCCTCGCTGCGCAGGCGCACGGTCTGCGCGTCGCCGCCGTTGACGCTGTAGTGCACGTCCACCCAGCCACTGGCTGGCGCCGCGAAGGCGAGCGTCGAGGTGCCGGTCTGCGTGGCGCTGCCCGTGAGCGTGGCGACCTTGACCAGCGACGGCGCTGCGACCTTCTGCACACCAACGCCCGGCACGCCGGAGTCCCAGACGATGTCGTCAAACGCGATCTGGAACTGCTGACCGGGCAGCGCGCCATCCACGCTGAAGAACTGGAACAGGTCCAGCATGGACTGCAGCGCGATCTTCGGGCCGGCGATCTCCGCCACCGGGATGGTGGCCGTGCCCCATTCGCCATCCCGCACCAGGCCGTAGGCGGTGGTGTTGGCCGGGAAGGTCACCGAACTCTGGTTGGTATAGGTGTCGTAGATGCCGATGCGGAACGCCAGGTTGGCGGGCGCTTTGATCTTCAGCTTGATGGTCCCGTTGCGGAAGCCGCTCATGTCGTGCACCTGCCGCGACTGGATGCTGCCGCCGAACCACTGCCCGGGCGCGAAGTACCGGAAGGCCAGCACGCCGCTGCCCTCGTAGGGCGGCAGGTCGCCCGCTGTCATCGAGCCCTGGTTCCAGATGAACACATCGGCCGAGACGCCCGGCACCTGCTTGTTGTCCACCGGCGTGTTGTCGGTGAACACACCGAACTTGCCGACCTCGGGCTGCGTGCCCACGCCGAGCTTGACCTCGCCCAGGCCATCGAGCTCGTAGACGCGGACGTAGTCGACATAGGTCGTCGCCGGCAGCGGCGCGGTCACCTGCGCCGGCGTGGCGGCCGGCGTGAAATTGCCGCCTACCGCCATGTTCAGCAGCAGGTAGAAGGGCTGGTTCAGCGCGGTGGAGTTGACAGTGATCGGCGCCTTGTACATATCGTACTCACGACCGTTGTCCAGCAGGGTGAAGCGGATCTGCGTGTCCGTCCAGTAGAGGCGGTAGGTGACGAAGCGGTTGGCGAGCGAACGGCTGGGCGTGACCCAGTTCTTGGTCTGCCAGGCGGTGGAGCCGGCACAGCTTTCGTTGCCCGGCACGCAGGCCGCCGGCTGGTAGGTGATGACGTTGGAGCCGACGAACTGATCCGGCGAAATGGGCGGCAGGCCGGCCGGCTGGCGGCCGCCCATCTCCATGATGTCGATCTCGCCATTGCGTGGCCAGGTCTGCGGGCTCACGCCCAGCATCCAGGCCGCCGGCCACAGGCCCACGCCGACCTTGGGTGTGGCCATGCGCACCTCGATGAGGCCGTACTTGACCTGCACCTTGCCCGCCGAATCGATCTTGCCCGACGTGAACTGGTTGCTGCCGTTGACCTCGCGCCGCGCGGTGATGGCCAACGCCCGGGTGCCGGGCTCGAAGGGCACGTCGGCGATGCTCAGGTTGCCAGGGCTGTAGAACTGCAGCTCCTGGTTGCCATAGCCGCAGAGGTTGATCTGGCAGCCGTTGCCGTTGGAGGCGGTCCAGACGCTGGTGTTCAGGCTGGTGCCATTGAATTCTTCAGACCACAGCAGCTTGCCGATCAAGGGGCTGGTGACACTGGCCGAGGCGGTGGCGCCGGCCGCCAGCAGCAGGCTGCCGAACAGAGTGTGGAGCTTCATGTCGATCACCCCTGCGTGTTGCGAGATGCCGAGCTGCGCGCGGCTGCAGCGACAAAGAGACCGCCGGCCAGCAGCAGCCCGTAGGTAGACGGTTCAGGCACCGCAGCTGCCACGGTGATGCGCGCGGCGGGCATGCCGGTGAAGGGCGAGTCCACCGTGGTCCAGGTGCTGCCGCTGGAATAGGCCCAGCTGCCGTTGGGGGTGTCCGTGCCGCTTTGCCATTGGCCGCTGAAGCCGGCGCCGGCCACGGCCACCAGCCAGTAGTGGCCGGCGGCCAGCGTCCAGCCGCTGGGCGTGAGCAGGGTGTTGGCCAGCGGGTCGTTCAGCTGGGCGCTGTAGAGCCAGCTGCCGGCGGTCGGCACCGCCCCGCTGCGTGCCAGGATGCCCAGCGTGACGCTGCCTTGGCCGTCCACCGAGGTGAGGATGGATTCGAGCGTCGCGCCCTGAGCCAGGCTGAAGGCGATGGCGACGTTCTGGCCGTCGAACAAGGGCGTGGGCCAGCCGGTGAGCTGGTCGATGTCGGGGCCGTAGCTGTCGTGCACGACGACACCGGTGGCCGCGGCTTGGGCGCTGAGGCCAGCGAGCAGGAGGGCCACCGCCGTGGGGGCGAGGCGGAAGGAAGGGATGCGGGAAAGATTCATGTCGTGTCTCCTCAGGGGTCAGGCGCGGCGGCGAGCGATGGCGGCCACACCGGCGAGGCCCGCCAGCAGCAGCGCGGTGGACGTGGGCTCGGGCACCGGGGCGGTGGTCAGGGTGAGCTGCAGGTCGTCCACCAGCACCGCGTTCGGGCGGCCGTCCAGCAGCGGGCCGACCGCCGTGCCGATCTCCAGGAACAGCGCGGTGGTGCCAGCGGGGATGGCCGCGGCCTGGAAGCTCACCAGGCTCCAGCTCGTCGGGTTGATCAGGCTCTGGAATTGCTGCTCCAGCGCCAGCAGATTGCCGTTGCTGCCGAAGTACTGCAGCTTCACGAAGGCATTGCCTGTCGTGCTCGCATCCCCTTTGGCCCAGAAGCTCAGCCACGGGCGGTCGCCGACGATGGCAGCGCCCAGCGGCGCCAGGCCGCCGTGGCCGACCGAGTCCTGCAAGGCGATGGACGCATCAAAACCGTTTGGCGCGCTCAACAGCAGCGAGTAGTTGCCGGAGTGCGCGTCGGTGGAGCGACTGGCGGGGCTGGACGTGGCCGCGGTGAGCCAGCCCGCGGCGATCTGGCCGCTGAGGCCCGCCTGTTCGAAGCCGCCGTTGGCGAAGCCGTTGGTGGTGGTGGCGCCGACGCTGCCGGCGAGCAAGGCAGCGGCCAGCGCGGCCGCGATCCTGAGGTGATGCATCTTGTCTCCTGGGGTTTCCGGTGGAAGGACGGGCTCTGGCGGCCCGGTGATCACGGCGCCCCTGGAACAACGAGGTCCGCCGAACTGAAAGCGCTTTCTGAAATCGCTTTCAGTTCGGCGGACCATAGGGAGAGGTTGCAGACCTGTCAATGCGGGCGCCCCGAACCCTCGGGGTTAGCCCGCCCCCTAGAACGAAGACCTATCGACCCTCAGGCCACGTAGAAGCGCCCGTGAAAGCCGTAGGGCACCCAGTAAGGCAGCCAAGCCCGGCCGATGGGCCCATCAGAAAGCCGCAGCGCATCGAACACGCTCAGAAAACTGCGCTGGCGCCGAACGTCGTAGCCGGTGCCCACCAGCCAGCCCTCCCCCTCCCGCATGCTGCCGGGGCGGGGCACCATCACATGCTCCTCGACGACGGTGTCCGCCCCGAAGCTGAAGCGCTCCCGCGCGCCGCTCTCGATGTCGAGCCGCATCAGGCCGTTGAAGCCCCAGCGCGGCCCGGTGTCGATGGCGGTCGGGTACCAGACGAAGCGATGGCGCTGCGTCACCACCCGCGGGTCCACCACCGGGAACTCCACCGCCTCGCTGCGCTGCGCCACGCTCAGCCGCCCGCGGGCCAGGTCGATCTCCAGCACCCGCGGTGTCGAGACATCCCGCGAGGTGCGCTCGCCGCGCATGATCTGCTGCGCCGCCTGATTGAACTCGGGCAAGGCGGCGCTTTGCACGTAGTCCACCCGCAGCACCCCACCGTCATCCCAGGCATTGCCGAAATGAAAGACCTGCGCCGCCGGCATCTCGAAGATGCGACAGCGGGTGAAGTCGGCCTTGTCGACCACCAGCACGCGCGTGGGCTGCTCACCCGCCCACCGCATCGCGTCGATCATCGAACTGCCGGCGCGCAGGGCCGCGGCGTCCATGCCGATGGGCGCCAGCAGGAAGACGAGGTGGTGCTGCGACACCGCGAAGTCATGCAGCATGGCCGGCGACCTCACGTCGAGCAGCGCATGCCGCTTGATGGCACCGGCCGCATCGATCTCGTAGACCACCAGCCGGCCGTTGTAGCTGCCGAAGTTCCAGACCGTGCCGTCCGGCGCCACCTTCGGGTGGGCGGAGAACGGCATGCCGCGCAGCTCCGGCGCCCAGGTCTTCACGCCCCGGGTCTGCAGCGTCTTCGGGTCCAGCGCGTAGGCACTGCCGCCCTCCCAGAGCGCGTACAGCGCATCGCCCTGCAGCAGCACGCTGGTGTTGGCCACGTTGAGGCTGTCGGGGCCGCGCACCGGCCGCTGGGCCGGGATGGCCGTGCCGAAGGCCGGCAGCAGGAAGCGCCCCGCTGCCTGCTCCGCGCGGAACTTCTCGGTCTGCACGAAACGGCCCTGGTGGCGGGCCTGGCCGTCGGCGAGGCTCCAGGCCTGCACGAAGCCATCGCCATCGAACCAATGCCGGTAGCGCTCTTCACCGCGCGACATCAGGCCCGGACCATTGCGGAACAATGTGCCGCGCAAACCGGGTGGCAGCCGGCCTTCGATGACGGTCCGGTCAGCAGCCAGGTCTTGCCCCGCCAGGCCGCGCAAGGGGGCCAGCTCGGGCGCGTGGGCGGCGAAGCCGTCGGCCGGCAGGCCGAGCGCCAGCAGCTCGGGGCTCAGGCCACCGGCGAGCAGCGCGGTCAGCAGTTGGCGGCGTGTGATGCTCATGGCGGCCTCCGCTCAGTTCAGGCGCAAGCGCACTGCTTGGCCGGCCACCGGCGTGAAGACGGCCTGCTCGAACTTGGGCGGGCCGAACTGGCCTGCCGCATCGTTGGAGAAGCCGTAGGGCTCGACCGGCATGCCCATGGCATTCATGTCCAGGCGCCCGTTGCCGTTGGCATCCTGGAAGACGGTCACGGCCACGGGGCCGTCCGGCAGGTTGCGCAGCGTGACGGTGAGCTTGCCGTCCACCGCGCCTTCGAGGCTGAAGCGCTGGCCGATCTTGGGCTGGCGCAGCCAGCCAGACGGCTCGGTGAAGACGGCGACCATCAACGAGCCCCCCTGCAGGCGGCTCGTGTCCAGGCCCTGCACCTCGAGCTGAAGGTCAGCGGCCTGCGCGAAAGAGGGCCAGACCAGGGCGGCGGTCAGGGCAGCGGAGAGAAGCTTCATGGCGGTTCCTTTCAAAGTCAGCGAGTGATGGCTGAATGATCGGAAGCGCCGCGCCCCAGGCCCAGTCGCCTGCGACGGATGGCGACTGGGGGGCGTGAATGGCAAGCCGGCGGCGCCGGCGGAGGCGGAGGTGGCGGGGCCGTCAGCCGCGGCGGGCGGCCACGGCCGCGGCCAGTTCGCGCAGCAGCGGCTCCGTCTGGGCCCAGCCCAGGCAGGCGTCGGTGATGGACACACCGGGCTTGAGGTCTGCCTTGGTCTGGCCCTCGGCGAGGTCCTGGCGGCCCGGCTGCAGATGGCTCTCGATCATCACGCCGGTGATGCGGCGGTCGCCACCGGCGATCTGCGCGGCCACGTCACGGCCGACGTCCACCTGGCGCTCGTACTTCTTGCTGGAGTTGGCGTGGGAGAAGTCGATCATGACCTGCTCACGCAGGCCAGACGACTTCAGCGCATCACAGGCCGCGTTCACCGACGCGGCGTCGTAGTTGGGCGCCTTGCCGCCCCGCAGGATGACGTGGCAGTCCTGGTTGCCGCGGGTCTCGAAGATGGCCGCCGTGCCCATCTTGGTCATGCCCATGAAGGCATGTGGGCTGCTGGCGGCGAGCACCGCGTCGCTGGCGACCTTGATGCCGCCGTCCGTCCCGTTCTTGAAGCCCACCGGGCACGACAGGCCCGATGCGAGCTGACGGTGGCTCTGGCTTTCGGTCGTGCGTGCGCCGATGGCGCCCCAGGCGATCAGGTCGGAGATGTATTGCGGCGACAGCAGGTCCAGGAACTCGGTGCCCGCAGGCAGGCCCAGGCCGTTGACGTCCAGCAGCAGCTGGCGCGCCAGGCGCAGGCCTTCGTTCATGTGGAAGCTGCCGTCCAGGCGGGGGTCGTTGATGTAGCCTTTCCAGCCGACGGTGGTGCGAGGCTTCTCGAAGTACACGCGCATCACCACCAGCAGGTCACGGCGCAGTTCGTCGCGGGCGACCTTGAGCAGCCGGGCGTAGTCCATGGCCTGGTCGTGGTCGTGGATGGAGCACGGGCCGACGATGACGAGCAGGCGGTCGTCGCGGCCGTGCAGCACGTCGCTGATCTCTTGCCGGGCCTGCTCCACCAGCTCCAGCGTGGCGTCAGGGATGGGCAGCTCTTCGAGCAGCAGCGCGGGGCTGATCAGCGCGCGCACGGCGCCGATGCGGGTGTCGTCGGTGCGCGTGGTGTCGCGCGTGGCATCGCGGGAACCGACTTCACGGTCGTGGCGGGGGTCGTCGAGGGGTTTCATGAATCAGGGCTCCCGGGGTCAAGCCCTCGATTTTCACCGCTTCCCGCCCGCGAGGCACACGGCCAGCGCCGAGAGGCCGAATCCGAGCACCGCCAGCGGCTGCAACCGCTCCGCCAGCAACACCCAGCCCATCAGCGCCGACACGCCAGGAATCAGGAAGAACAGCCGGGCCACCTGCCCCGCCTGGCCGCGCCGGATCATGATGAACATCAGGCTGAAGGCGCCGATCGAATTGACCAGGGCGAGCCACAGCCAGGCGCCGACGAGGTCGATCTGCCAGTCGACGGCAAAGCCCTCGCGGAGGCCGGCCAGCGCAGCGACCGCCAGCGCCGACACGGCCATCTGCACGCCCGCGCCGCTGCGCAAGTCCATGTGGGCGCAGAAGCGCTTCTGGTAGAGCGTGCCGGCCACCAGGCCCAGCAGCCCGAGCGCTGCCGCCACGTACGCCGGCCAGGCACCCGCCAGCGGCTTCTCGGCCACCACCAGCGCCACGCCGGCCAGGCCCCCCAGCAAACCCAGGGCCTGGCGCGTGCCGAGGGATTCGCCCAGCCACAAATGCGCGCCCACGGCAGTGGCCAGCGGCATCAGGCCGATCACCAGCCCCGCCACGCCGGCGCTCAGGCCCCACTGCAGCGCAAAGTAGATGCAGGAGAAGTGCAGCACCTGCATCAGCAGCCCGACCACCGCGAGATGCCCCCAGGCGCTCGCCCGATGCGGCCAGGGGGCGCCGGTGGCCAGGGCCAGGCTGATCAGCACCACCGCGGCTAGCCCGAAGCGCAGCGTCAGCAGCGTCAACGGCCCGGTGTGCGCCAGCGCCAGCTTGCCCGCGACATAGCCGCTGCTCCACAGCAGGATGAACAGCAACGGCAGGCTGGCGGCTGCCAGGGCCGCCGCCGCGCGGGAGAGCAGACCCGGTCGAAAGGACTGGGCGCTGCAGGCTGACAGGCTGGTGGTGGACATGGCGGCTCCTGGCACGACTAGACAGGCCGCCACTCTAGAAATCCCATTTCGGAGACACAATCCGTCTCCATGTTGATTCATCGTTTCCAAATGGAGCACAACCATGGGACGTCTTGAAGACCTGCAGGCGTTTGCTCGCGTGGTGGACGCCCGCGGCTTCTCGGGTGCGGCGCGGCTGCTGGGCACGACCAAATCGGCGGTCAGCAAACAGGTGGTGCGCCTGGAGGACCAACTCGGCACGCGGCTGTTGCATCGCACCACACGCAGCGTCAGCCCGACGGCCGAGGGCCGCGCGGTGTACGACCACGCATTGCGCCTGCTGGACGAATCCCTGGCCCTGGAGACCGAACTCGCCGGGCGACGCGAGGAACCCCGCGGCGTGCTGCGCATGTCGGTGTCCACCGCGTTCGGCAATCTCGTGTTCACGGCGCTGCTGGCCGAGTTCTGTGCCCGGCATCCGCAACTCGACGTGGTGCTCGGCCTGAACGACCGCTATGTGGACCTGGCCGAGGAAGGCTTCGATGTCGTGCTGCGCCTGACCGCCCAGCCGGCCGAAGGCCTGGTGGCCCGGCGATTGGCACGCATCCGCTTCGTGCTGTGCGCGTCGCCGGCTTACCTGCAGGCGCACGGCATGCCGCAGAGCGTAGCTGACCTTGCCGAGCATCGCTGCCTGCGATTTGGCTACCTGCAATCGCCGGACCGGTGGCGCTTTCGGCATGCGGCGCTGGGCGAGGCCGAGGTGCAGACTCGGGGCCGCCTGCACTTCGAGAGCGGCCTGACTGCCAACAGCAGCGAATCCCTGCGGGTCGCCGCCCTGGCCGGCATGGGCCTGGCCGTGCTGCCCACTTACGCCGTGGGGGCTGACCTGCGCGCCGGCCGGCTGCAGGCCGTGCTGCCCGACTGGCAGCCCGTGGGCGGCCTGGCAGACGCCGACACGCTCTACGCGGTGTACCTGCCCAATCGCCACCTCGCACCCAAGGTGCGGGCCCTGATCGACTTCATGCTGGAGCAGCTGGGCGACGTGCCGCCCTGGGACCGCGACGGTCCTGCCTGAGACAATCGCGGGCTATGCCGCTGATCCCCTACGCCCTCACCCGCCCCTTCCTTTTCGGCCTGGACCCCGAGCAGGCCCATGAACTGACGCTCGGCAGCATCGCCCGGCTGCAGAACACGCCAGCCCAGCTGCTGTGGTGCGGTGAACGGGTGAGCGACCCGGTGACGGTGGCCGGCCTGCGCTTCCCCAACCGCGTCGGCCTGGCGGCAGGGCTCGACAAGAACGGCCGCTGCATCGACGGCCTGGGCGCCATGGGCTTCGGCTTCATCGAGGTGGGCACGGTCACGCCCAAGGGGCAGCCGGGCAACGACAAACCGCGCATGTTCCGCCTGCCCGAGGCCCGCGCCCTCATCAACCGGCTGGGCTTCAACAACGAAGGCCTGCAGAGCTTCATCACCAACGTCAAGCAGGCGCACAGCTTCCGCCGGGCCGGCGGCATCCTGGGCTTGAACATCGGCAAGAACGCCGCCACGCCCATCGAGAACGCGGCCGACGACTACCTGCTCGGGCTGGAGGGCGTGCATCCGCATGCCGACTACATCACCGTCAACATCTCCAGCCCCAACACCAAGAACCTGCGCGCGCTGCAAAGCGACGAAGCGCTTGACGCCCTGCTCGGTGCCCTGCAGGCCCGCAAGCAGCAGCTCGACAGCCACAGCGGCCGGCGCGTGCCGATGTTCGTCAAGATTGCGCCGGACCTGGAAGAAGACCAGGTCACGGTCATCGCCCGCACGCTGCAGGCCAATGGCATTGACGGCGTGATCGCCACCAACACCACCATCGCCCGTGACAAGGTGCAGGGTCTTGCCCACGCCGGCGAGACTGGCGGCCTGTCGGGCGCCCCGGTGTTCGAAGCGAGCAACCGGGTGATTCGGCTGCTGCGCGCCGCCCTGCCGGCGGGCTACCCCATCATCGGCGTGGGTGGTGTCATGAGCGGCGAGGACGCGCGCGCCAAGATCGCCGCCGGCGCGGACCTGGTGCAGATCTACACCGGCCTGATCTACCAGGGGCCAGGCCTGGTGAGCGAATGCGCGAAGGCCCTGGCACGACGCTGACCGCCATGCCCTCCGCCCGCCGTGCCCTGCCCTCGCTGCTCTTGTGCGCCGCGCTGCTGGCCGGCTGCGCCACGCCCGACCGCGACCCACGGCTGCAGCCCGGCCGCAGCAACGAGGCCGAGGTCGTGGCGCTGTATGGCCAGCCCGGCCGCGTCTGGCCGGAGGCGGACGGCGGGCGCACGCTGGAGTATTCCGGCCAGCCCATGGGGCGCCACACCTGGATGGTGACGCTGGATGCGGCCGGCCGCCTGGTGGGCGTCATCGATGCGCTCTCGCCCGCCGGTCGGGCGCGGGTGCAACCGGGAATGACACCCGAGCAGGTCAGCCGGCTGCTCGGCCGCGAGCGCAGCCGCGTGTTCTTCCGCAACAGCGGCGAGGACGTCTGGGACTGGACCATCGAACCCGACCAGACGGGCTACGGCCTGCGGTTCAATGTGCACTTCAAGGACGGCGTGGTGGTGCGCACCACACAAAGCATGGTTTTCCCCAGCCGGCTCTTCCCGGGCATGGACGACTGAAGCCTCGGGGGGCGATGCCGCCACCCGAAAGTTCCATTAGGCTGCTGCCCGCATCACGCCCCATCAGTGGGAGCGACGAGAGGGAGGACCCATGCGATTCACGATCCGGGCTGGCGCCGCGCTGGCCGTGTTGACCACGACCCTGGCCCACGCGCAGACCCCGGCGCCGAAACTGCCGATCGACACCTTCATGCAGCCGCCGATGTTCTCCGGCGCGCAGCTCTCACCCGACCTGTCCAAGGTCGCCGTGCTCGTCAACCGCCCCGGGGAGCGCACCCAGCTGGCCCTGACCGATCTGGACGAAGCTGGCAGCACCCGCATGGTGGCTGCCGTCAGCAAGCGCGATGTGCTTGACGTGCACTGGCTGACGCCGACACGGCTGGTCTTCCATGTCGGCCAGAGCAACCAGCTGCGTGACGAGCCCATCAGCAACGGCCTGTGGCTGCTGGATGTGCCCAGCGGTGACGTCAAGCCCCTGATCGACGACCAGTTCAACCAGAACCCCGAGCGGCTGGGCAGCCGCATCAAGGCCGAGATCGACCGCATCCTGCCCTGGGAATGGAGCGTCGTGCGCGTGCTGGACGACGGCAGCGAAGACATCATGGTGCAAAAGCTGCAATGGCTGGCCACCGGCGAGGTCAGCCACCTGGTGCTGGCACGCCTGAACACCCGCACCGGCAAGCTCAAGCTCGAGACCGAGAACGTGCCCGCCGGCGTGCGCTCCTGGTATGTCGACCGCAAGGGCAAGGCCTACGCCTGCATCAGCTACGACGGCCCCAACTTCGGCGTGCATCTGTTCGACGAGGCCAGCAACAGCTGGAAGCTCTGGCGCAGCGGACGCCGCAACATCGATGAATGGCCCGTGCCGATTGCTCGACTGGCGGGCGGCGACCTGCTCGTCAGTGCCTACGACGGAGACAGCAAGCACGACGACATCCGTGTCGTCCGGCGGCTCAAGACCACCGACAGTGGCGGCGCCGAAACCCTGATCAGCATCCCCGGCTACGACTGGAAAGGCGAGGCCATCCTCGACCCCGGCACCGGCCGGCTGCTGGGCCTCACCTACGAAGCCGATGGCGCCGACACCGCCTGGTTCGATCGTGACTTGAAGGTCTTGCAGGCCAGCATCGACAAGCAGTTGCCCAGCACCGTCAACCGGCTGCTGTGCCGTGACTGCCGCAACGACCGACGCCTGCTCGTGAGCGCCACCTCCGACCGGCAGCCCGAGATCTTCTACCTCTACGACCGCAGCGACTCCAGCCTCAAACTTCTCTTCCGCTCGCAACCAGCCGTCAAGCCCGCCGAGATGGCGCCGCGCGAGGTGCTGCGCATCCCGGCCCGCGACGGGCTGGACATGCCTTTGCAATTGACCAAGCCCTTGGGGGCGGCGGGGCCGCGTCCGGCGGTGGTGCTGGTGCACGGTGGGCCGTGGGTGCGGGGCAATCATTGGGTCTGGGAAGGCCAGGCGCAGTTCCTGGCCAACCGGGGCTACCTGGTCATCGAGCCGGAGTTCCGCGGCAGCACGGGCTACGGCGCCCGCCACGAGAACAAGGGCCGCCGGCAATGGGGTCAGGCCATGCAGGATGACCTGGTCGATGCCGCCCGGTGGGCCGTGGCCAAAGGCCTGGCGGATCCGAAGCGCATCTGCATCGCAGGGGCGAGCTACGGTGGCTACGCAACCCTGATGGGCCTGATCCGCGACCCCGACGTCTTCGCCTGCGGCTTCCAGTGGGCGGGCGTCACGGGGCTGGACTTCCTGTTCAGCCGCAGTGCCACCGACATGGGCGACCTCTACCAGAGCTACGACCTGCCCTTGCTGGTGGGTGCCCCCGTGAAGGATGCCCAGAAGCTCGCGGACCACTCACCCGTCAAGCAAGCCGCCCGCCTGAAGCGCCCGTTGCTGATGGCCTACGGCGCGGAGGACACGCGCGTCGCGATCAAACAGGGCTTTGCCATGAAAGAGGCCCTGGCAGCGGCAAGCTACCAGGGCCTGGAGTGGATCGTTTACCCCAACGAAGGCCACGGATGGCGCGCGCTGGAGACGAACCGGGATTTCTGGGGGCGCGTCGAACGCTTCCTGGAGCGCCACATTGGTGGCGCTACCCCGCGCTGATCAATCGCGGCGGCGGCGCGAGGCGATGAAGCCCACCATGCCGAGGCCAGCCGCCAGCAAGGCGTAGGTCTCGGGTTCGGGCACCGGCGCGGCCGTGGCGGCCGAGTTGATCGAGTAGGCAGCAGCGCCGCTGGCGATGCCGAACACCGAGTAGTAGTAGTTGCCGGCCGCCAGCGACACCGTGTGCACCACCGGCGCGCCGCCATAGGTCCAGGCCCCGAAGCCCTGGTCATCCGGCGTGCCGACGAGACCGTCGTTGCCGACCGAGAACAGGCTGTAGGTGCCAGCGCCGATGGGGCCCAGCGACGTCACGCTGCTCGCCACGCTGGACTGGGCGCCCAGCGAGAACGAGAAGGTGTCGAAGATGACGCCGCCGGCCGTGAGGCCGAGAGCGCTCTCCAGCAGGGCGTGGGAGCCCCAGCTGGTGTCGGCAGCATGGCTACCGAGCGCGGTAAAGGCCACCATGGAGGCGGCTGCAATGGATTTCAACTTCATGCGTAGCTCCTGACTTTGACGGTCAAGCACAACCGCCGAAATCATTGTGCAGTGCAGCGAAGTCGTTCTGAGGGCCGCCCTACCCTTCGCATTAGGGAGGGTTCCCCCTTATCTTGTAGCCCGATGTAAACGGCGTGTCATTTGTGTCAGATCTATGGCATGCACCGCTGAGAAGTGAGTTTGGGCACTCACTCAGCCGTCAACCGCGCCACCTTCTGCAGCCCCTCGACCGCCTTGCCCTTGCGCGCGCGCTTGCCGGCATGCGCCGCCAGCGACTGGTTGCGCAGCAGCTCTTCCCGCGGCTTGCCGCCACGGCCGCTGCCGTGCACCCGCAACTGGGTCGTGAAGCAAGCCAGTGACAGCACCTGGTCCTTGCCTTCCAGGTCCATCAGCATCAGGCCCTTGCCGCCCTTGGGCTGGTGCTTGAGCTCCTCCAGCGGGAAGGTGAGCAACCGGCCTTCGGCACTCAGCACGCCAAGCTGCAAGGCCACATCGCCGGCCGGCACGACTGCCAGCAGCGGGGCCTCGCCATCGTCCAGCGCCAGGAAGGTCTTGCCTGCCTTCTGGCGGCCGACCAGGTCGCCAATCTGCGCGATCAGGCCATAACCGGTCGAGCCCGCGAACACCAGGCGCTGCGATGGCGCTCCCGCCACGTAGTGGGCGATCTGGCTGCCGCTTTCCAGCTCGATGAGGGTCGTGATCGGCTGCCCGTCACCGCGCCCGCCCGGCAGGGCCGACACCGGCACCGAATACACCCGCCCCGTGCTGCCCACGACGATCAGCGGGTCGACGCTGCGGCAGCGGAAATGCCCCCACAGCGCATCCCCGGCCTTGAAGGTCTGGGCCGCGACATCCACCTCGTGGCCCTTGAGCGCGCGCACCCAGCCCTTCTGGCTGACGATGACGGTGACGGGTTCGTCGACGATCTTCACCTCGGCCACCACGCGCTTCTCGGCCTGGATCAGGGTGCGGCGGTCATCACCGTACTGCTTGGCGTCGGCCTCGATCTCCTTCACGACCGTGCGGCGCAGGGCGGCAGCGGAGCCGAGGATGTCTTCGAGCTTGGCGCGCTCGTCGCGCAGCTTGGCCAGCTCCTGCTCGATCTTGATGGCCTCCAGCCGGGCCAATTGGCGCAGCCGGATTTCCAGAATGTCCTCGGCCTGGCGGTCGCTCAGGTTGAAGCGGGCAATCAGCGCGGCCTTGGGCTCGTCCGACTCGCGGATGATGCGGATGACTTCGTCGATGTTCAGCAGCACGAGCTGCCGGCCTTCCAGCACATGGATGCGCTCATTGACCTTGCTCAGCCGGTGCTCGGTGCGCCGGCGCACCGTCGTCTGGCGGAAGCCCACCCATTCGGTCAGCACCTCGCGCAGGCTCTTCTGCGTGGGGCGACCGTCCGCCCCGATCATGGTCAGGTTGACCGGCGCACTGCTCTCCAGGCTCGTGTGGGCCAGCAGCGTGTTGATGAGGTCCTGCTGCTCGACGGTGCGGCTCTTGGGCTCGAAGACGATGCGCACGGCCGCGTCCTTGCTGGACTCGTCACGCACGCCGTCCAGCACCGCCAGCACGCTGGCCTTGAGCTGCAGTTGCTCGGGCGTGAGCGTCTTCTTGCCGGCCTTGACCTTGGGGTTGGACAGCTCCTCGATCTCCTCCAGCACCCTCTGCGCGCTGGTGCCGTGCGGCAGCTCGGTGACGACGAGTTGCCACTGTCCGCGGGCCAGGTCCTCGATCTTCCAGCGGGCGCGCAGCTTGAGGCTGCCACGGCCGCTCAGGTAGGCCGCACGGATCTCCTCCGGCGCGCTGATGAGCTGGCCGCCGCCGGGGAAGTCGGGGCCGGGCAGCAGCTCGAACAGCGCATCGTCGGACAGCTGGTCATCCTTCAGCAGCGCGACAGCCGCCGCGGCGACCTCGCGCAGGTTGTGGCTCGGGATCTCGGTGGCCAGGCCCACGGCGATACCGCTGGCGCCGTTGAGCAGCACCATCGGCAACCGGGCCGGCAGCTCCACGGGCTCGTCGGTCGTGCCGTCGTAGTTGGGGCGGTAGTCGACGGTGCCTTCGTCGATTTCGTCCAACAGCAGCCGGGCAATTGGCGCGAGGCGCGCTTCGGTGTACCGCATGGCCGCGGCCCCGTCGCCGTCACGGCTGCCAAAGTTGCCGTGGCCGTCGATGAGGGGATAGCGCAGCGAAAAGTCCTGGGCCATCCGCACCAGCGCGTCATACACCGACTGGTCGCCATGCGGGTGGTAGTTGCCGAGCACATCGCCCACCACCTTGGCGCCCTTGACCGGCTTGGCGCCAGTGTTGCCGTTCCAGCCCAGGCCCTGGCGCTGCATGGCATACAGGATGCGGCGCTGCACGGGCTTCTGGCCGTCCGAATAGGCCGGCAGCGCACGGCCCTTCACGACGCTGAGCGCGTACTCGAGGTAGGCCTGCTGCGCGTAGGCGGCCAGGGTCAGCGCATTGCTGTCGTCGCCCTCGGTCGGGGCGTTGAAATCGATGGTGGTCTGGGAGCTCATGGATGCAAGGTCAAACGCTGCGCACGGGCCGGTTGGCTCTGCTGCAGCAGGGCCCAGTACAGCTCGAGCACGAGCTGCACATGGGCCTGGGTTTCGTCAATGTCGGGCACACGGTTGCCAGCGCGGCGCACAGCGCCTTCGCCGGCGTTCCATGCCGCCAGGGCGGCGTCAATCCGGCCGAAGCGGCGGATCAGATCGGCCAGCATACGCGCGCCGGTGTGGATGTTGATGCGCGGCTCCGTCAGGCGGGCCGCGTCGGCAGGGCTGGCGTAGCGGCTGGCGGTCTCGGGCGTGATCTGCATCAGGCCGCGAGCACCGCGCGGCGAGACCGCGCCGGCCTGGTAGCCGGACTCCACCGCAATGACGGCCTTGAGCAACTCGGCGTCCACGCCATGCGCCGCCGCCGCCTCGCGCACGAAGGGCTGGACCGCCTTGACCTCCGGGGCAATCTCCAGCCAGGTGAGCAGCTGACCGCCGCCGTCCGTCTTGCCCGGCACGCGCAGTGCCGCGCTGCCGCCAAGCACCGGTGCATAGCGGGCGTTGAGCTGGCGCGGGGCGAAATGCGCCACCCCGGCGGCGTCCACATAGCCCCACAGTTCCGCCTGAGCGGCGTTGCCGGTGAACACGAGCAAAAGCCCCAGCGCGCGTTTCATGGCGCCTCCTGCCCCAGCGCCACACGGGCCTGGTACTCGCGATCGAGCAACGACATCACGATGAGCGAGTCGTAGCCGTCGGCGCCGTCGACAGTCACCCGCACGCTCTCGCGCAGGCGGCCTTCCTCGACGAAGCCTTCGCTCTGGTACAGGCGCTGGGCCCGGGTGTTGAGGGCCTTCACGTCCAGCCAGAACCGGTGCGCCTTGAGCTGCGTGAAGGCCAGCGCTTTGAGCTGCCGCACGGCGGCTCGCCCGAGCCCCCGGCCCTTGGCCTGCAGCACCAGGCGCTTCAGCTCGACCGAGCCGTTCGGGTTGCGGCAACCCTGCAGGATCACGAAGCCCACGCGCTCCAGCGCGTCGCCCGACTCCAGGATGAAATGGCGCGAGTCGGGGAAGCGGATCGCCCCTTCATGCTGCGTGCGCTCCCACGGCGTAATGAAGGGCAGGTTGGCACCATCTCGCTCGACCGAGACGACCCAGTCGAGGTCCGACAGCATCGTGGGGCGCAGGCGTAACGTCATTGACGCTCCCTTTGGCCTTCGGCCTGCGCCCCGACGGGGGAGCGAGCTTGCTTGGGGCGGCCCGGCGCGGTGCTCATGCAGCCTCGAACGGGTTGACGAGACGCAGACTGTCGAACGCGCGGCCATGTTGCATGTCCTCGGTGTAGAGCGTGCTCGCGCCAGCCCGCTGCGCTGCGGCGACGATCAGCGCGTCATACCAGGACAACTGGTGCAACCGCGCCAGCAGCAGCGCCTCCTGGTGCATCTGCAGGTCCAAAGGTACGACCTCGCAGTGCGAATGCACCACGGCCAGCACGGTCTCTACCGATTCCCAGTCGAAGCGGAACTTCTTGCGCAGCACCGACACCAGCTCATTGAGCACCTGCACGCTGACAATCCCGCCCTCGCGCAGCAACGCACCCGCGCGCGTCGAGCGCTGCGGGTCGGCGGAGGCAATGTAGACCAGCACGTGGGTGTCGAAGAACACCGCCGGTGACAGCGCAGGCCTCAAGGCGCACCCGCCTCATCGCGGCCACGCGCATTGGCCTCGTCACGATCGAAGCGGAAGTCTGCCGGCAGCTTCTCGCGCAGCGCGTGCAGCCGCGCCCACAGCTCGTCCGGGCCAGGCGCGCGCTGCAGCGTCAACTCACCGTCGGCGGCCTTGATCTGCACCTCATCGCCTTCCCGCAGGCCCATGGCTTCCACCACCGCCGCCGGCAGGCGCACGGCCAGGCTGTTGCCCCACTTTGCGACTTTCATGCCGACCCCTTGATATACGTTAATTGAATTGTATATCCAGGCCCTTAGACGTCGATCTCTACCGCATCGCCATGCAGCTCCATCAGCTCGCGCCGCGACGCAGCCTCGCCCTTGCCCATGAGCTTGTTGAAGGCGTCCACCGTGGCGGTGAAGTCCAGCTGGCCGTAGGCCACGCGTGACAGGCGGCGGGTCTCGGGGTTGAGCGTGGTGTCCCACAGCTGCTCGGCGCTCATCTCGCCCAGGCCCTTGAAGCGGCTGATGCTCCACGAGCCCTCGCGGGCGCCTTCCTTGCGCAGCTTGTCCAGCGTCGCAGTGAGCTCGCCCTCGTCCAGCGCGTAGAGCTTGGCCGCCGGCTTCTTGCCGCGGGCTGGCGCGTCCACCCGGTACAGCGGCGGCCGGGCCACGTAGACGTGACCGGCCTCTACCAGCTTGGGGAAGTGCCGGAAGAACAGCGTCAACAGCAGCACCTGGATGTGCGAGCCGTCGACGTCGGCGTCGCTCAGGATGCAGACCTTGCCGTAGCGCAGACCCGAAAGATCGGGCGTGTCGTTCGGGCCATGGGGGTCCACGCCAAGCGCCACCGAGATGTCATGGATCTCGTTGTTCTTGAACAGCAGGTCGCGCTCGACCTCCCAGGCATTGAGCACCTTGCCGCGCAATGGCAGGATGGCCTGGGTCTCCTTGTCGCGGCCCATCTTGGCGCTGCCGCCGGCCGAGTCGCCCTCCACCAGGAAGACCTCGTTGTTCAGCAGGTCGCGGCTTTCGCAATCGGTCAGCTTGCCGGGCAACACCGCCACACCTGAGCCCTTGCGCTTCTCGACCTTCTGGCTGGCGCGCTGGCGGGTCTGGGCCTGCTTGATGACGAGCTCAGCCAGCTTCTTGCCGTGCTCCACATGCTGGTTGAGCCACAGCTCCAGCGCTGGCTTCACATACGCGGACACCAAGCGCAGCGCGTCGCGCGAATTGAGCCGCTCCTTGGTCTGGCCCTGGAACTGCGGGTCCAGCACCTTGGCGCTCAGCACGAAGCTGGCGCGCGAGAACACGTCGTCCGGCATGAGCTTGACGCCCTTGGGCAGCAGCGAATGCAGCTCGATGAAGCCCTTGACCGCACCGAACAGCCCGTCCTTCAGGCCCGAATCATGGGTGCCGCCGGCCACGGTCGGAATCAGGTTGACGTAGCTCTCGCGCATCGGCGCGCCGTCCTCGGTGAAGGCCACGCACCAGGCCGCACCCTCGCCTTCGGCAA
Source organism: Roseateles puraquae (assembly GCF_002205845.1). Taxonomy (GTDB): domain Bacteria; phylum Pseudomonadota; class Gammaproteobacteria; order Burkholderiales; family Burkholderiaceae_C; genus Pelomonas; species Pelomonas puraquae. The sequence continues at coordinate 618,677 of NZ_NISI01000001.1, forward strand.
AGTTCTCGCTCTCGCCAGCGCCGGCATAGCCCTCGCCTTCGAACAGCGGGATGAGCGGGTCGGCGTTCAGCGTCTGGGCGAGGTAGTCGCGCAGGCCGCCCTTGTAAAGCCAGGTCGTGACTTCGCCGGTCTTCTCGACCTTCAGGGTGACCGTCACGCCCGGCATCAGCACCGCCTTGGAGCGCAGCAGGTGCACCAGCTCGTGCCGCGGCAGCTCTGCACTCTCGAAATACTTGGGGTCAGGCCAGACGCGCACCGTCGTGCCCTGCTTGCGGTCACCGCTGGCAGCAGGCCGGGTCACCACCTGCTGAACGACGTCGCCATGCTCGAAGGCAATGCCGGCAACCTGCTTGTCACGCCAGACGGCGACTTCCAGACGCTTGGCCAGTGCGTTGGTCACCGACACGCCCACGCCGTGCAGGCCGCCCGAGAAGCTGTAAGCGCCGCCCGAGCCCTTGTCGAACTTGCCACCGGCATGCAGCCGCGTGAACACGATCTCCACCACCGGCACACCTTCCTCAGGGTGCAGCCCGAAGGGAATGCCCCGGCCGTCGTCGGCCACGGACACCGAGCCGTCGACGTGCAGCGTCAGGTCGATTCGCTTGCCGTGCCCGGCGAGGGCTTCGTCGGCGGCGTTGTCGATGACTTCCTGGATGCAATGCAGCGGGTTCTCGGTCCGGGTGTACATGCCCGGCCGTTGCTTGACGGGCTCCAGACCTTTCAGGACACGGATGGACGCTTCGCCGTAGGCGGCGGGTTGTGTGGAAGTGGAAGAGGGACGGCTCGACATAGGCGCGGGATTCTATGCAGGGGGTCTGGCCGCCCCTGCAACACCCCTTTTCGCGAAACCGGACATGCAGCCACCCTCCTCCTGGAGGATGGACGCGGAGGGGCCGGGCGACTGCAATGCCGTCATTCAACCGCCCTACCCAGTCTGATCCAGCCCATGCCTCACGCCCTTCGCCTGCTCGCCGCCGCTCTGGCCAGCCTGCCGCCCCTGCTCGCGGCTGCCCCGGCCGGCGACTTCGCCCCCCAAGGGACTCGCGCCACCCTGACGGTGGACTTCACCTACCAGGCGACTGGCCGGCGCGCCGACAAATACGACAGCCGGGAGTGGAAGGTGCTGCGAACTCTGCACATGGACGCCACGGTCACGGCCCGACAGCCTGCCCTGCTGGCCATGCTCAGCGCACCCGAAGCCGAGCAAACCGCAAAGCTCAAGCAGCAGGCGGCCGAGGCCAACCGCATCACGCAGCAGGCTGCTCCCATGATGGCCGGGGCCGAAGCCATCATGGCCAAGTGCGGCGACGACGACAAATGCCTGGAGCGGGAAGCCATGAAGCTCGGCCAGGCCATGGCAGGCCAGCCCCAGGTCGCCGCCACTGCGAAGGCCATGGAGCGCTTCGCCGACAACCAGGCGGCCCAGGCCAACCGCTACCAGGCCTGGACAGGCCAGAGCCAGACCGGCAGCTATCGCATCGAGGAGAAGGTGCGCATCGTGCATGCCGACCCCATCTGCATGAGCCTGCCGACCGCGCGCTGCACCCGCATCGAGACCCGCGGCGGCGAAGGGCGAATCAAGCTGACCGATGCCAGCACGGGCGCGGTGGAGCTGGATCTCGCCAAGGGCCTGCTGACCATCCACCCGCCAATGTCGCCAGAAGCACTTGCCTACACGGAAACGGTCGTGACGGACGAACCCGAGGGCACGCATTCCGTCCCGACCCCACGCGGCGCACAGCCCCGGCAGGGCGTATTCCTGAAATCACCCAGCAATGGCACGCTCGTCTCGCCTTCGTTCACGGCGCCCCTCAAGGGCGGCTGGCGCAGTCAGAGTGGGATTCAGACCGTGCCACTCGGCGGCAAGGACGAGGCCAGCGGCACTCTCACCATGAAGTGGCGATTCCAGGTGCAGTAACGCCTTGCCTGGGCAGAGCCACGGGCGGACACATCAGGTGACTCGCGCCCGGCCCGGCATTGGCTACGATGCCGCCCGGCCACGGACCCACCCGGCGGCCGCATTGCCGACTGCCCATGCCCCTGTTCCGTCTCGTTGTCGCCCTGGCCGCCTGCTGCACCGCCCTCGCCCACGCCGCCCAGCCCTACCAGGCCAGCGCGCCGCTGTCGTGGGAGCTGAAGAATGCCCGCTGGTTCGACGGCCGGCAGATTCAGCGCGGCAACCTGTACGTCGAAGACGGCGTCTTCGTGGCGAAGAAGCCGGCCAAGGTCAACCGCAAGATGGACCTGCGCGGGCAGCAGGTGCTGATCAATCCGCTTGCCGAAGCCCACAACCACAACCTCCAGACCGCCTGGGGCTGGGGCCAATACGCGGACAAGTACATCGACGAGGGGGTCTTCTACGCGGCCATGCTCTGCGGCGACCCGGCCGGCGTGGCCGAGGTGGGGCCGCTGGCGGCCACGCCGGCGGCGCCGGACGTCAGCTTCGTCACCGCCTGCATCACCTCGCCAGACGGTTACCCGCTGGCCGCCGTGCTGCCTGAACCCACACCGGCGGCTGCCGCAGCGCAGTCGCTGATCGTGCTGGTCGACAGCCCCGAGCAGGCACGCGAACAGTGGCCCGCCATCCAGGCGCGCGGCGGGCGCTGGCTGCGGCTGGTGCTGGCCCACAGCGAGCGGCCTGAGCTGCGCCAGCAGCCCGAGATGTTCGGCCGGCTGGGCCTGCGGCCCGACACCGCCGCCGAACTGACCCGGCTGGCGCATGCCGATGGCAAGCGGGTCGTCGCCCACGTCGAGACGGCGGCCGACTTCGACGCCGCCCTGGCCGCGGGTGTCGATGCGATCGCCCACCTGCCGGGCTATGCCAACACCTTGAACGAGCCAGCCGAGCAGTTTGCAATCAGCGAGACGGCAGCGGCCCAGGCGGCGCGACAGAAGACGGCCGTCATCACCACCACGGCCGCCACGGCCCTCTTCAAGCTCGACGACGCCGCGCTCGCCGCGCTGCGCGAGGTTCAACGCGCCAACCTGGCGCGCCTGCAAGCGGCCGGCGTGCCGCTGCTGATGGGCTCGGATGTCTTCATCGGCACAGCCCGCAACGAGCTGCATGCGCTGGACGATCTCGGCCTGGACCGCGCCACCGTGCTGCGCCTGGCCACGCAAGACACGCCGCGCGCGCTGTTCCCCGGCCGGCGCCTGGGCTGCTTCGACCCCGGCTGCGAGGCCAGCTTCCTGCTGCTGGGCGGCGACCCGCTGGCTGACCTGAGCCAGGTCGACATGCCGCTGCTGCGAGTCAAGCAGGGCCGGCTGCTGACCCGGCTGGCCGACGTGGCCGCCTCCAGCTCCCAGGCCACCGCCTCGACGGCTGACGCGCCCAAGAAACCTGCGCCCAAGGCCAAGGGCAAGACGAAGGCCAAGTCCACCGGCAAGTCCGCCGCTGCCAGCAGCAAAACCAAGGCGACAGCCAAGGCCAAGGCCCGCTGAGTACAGTCTCGCGATGACCGTGCACCGTTCCACGCCCACCGGGCTGTCCGTCCAGCAGGCGCTGCTGTGTGGCGCCCTGATCGTCACGATGTCGATGGGCATCCGCCACGGCTTCGGCTTCTGGCTGCAACCCATCATCACCGAGCGGGGCTGGACACGGGAAACCTTCTCCTTCGCCATGGCGGTGCAGAACCTCGCCTGGGGCGTCGCCGGGCCGCTGGCCGGCATGCTGGCCGACCGCTTCGGGGCCTGGCGGGTGCTCATCGGCGGTGGGCTGGCCTACGCCACGGGCCTGGCGCTGATGGCGGTGACCAGCCATCCGTTGAGCTTCACGCTGGGCGCCGGCGTGCTCATCGGCGTGGCGCAGTCGGGGTCGACTTATGCGGTCATCTACGGCGTGCTGGGCCGCACGGTGTCGGCCGAGAAGCGCTCCTGGGCCTTCGGCGTCGCGGCGGCCGCCGGCTCGTTCGGCCAGTTCGTGATGATCCCGGTAGAGACCTGGCTCATCAGCCACCTGGGCTGGCAGGGCGCCCTCTTCCTGCTGGCGGGTGCCGCGCTGCTGATCGTGCCGCTGGCACTCGGCGTGCGAGAGCGGCATGGCCCGGCCACGAACGCCGGGCACCAGAGCATCGGCCAGGCGCTGCGCGAGGCCTTCGGCTACCGCAGCTTCCAGTTGCTGATGCTGGGCTACTTCGTCTGTGGCTTCCAGGTCGTCTTCATCGGCGTGCACCTGCCGAGCTACCTGAAGGACCACGGCCTGGGCCTGGGCGTGTCCACCGGCGCGCTGATGCTGATCGGCCTGTTCAACATCTTCGGCACCTATGCCGCCGGCATGCTGGGCCAGCGCTTCCCGAAGCGCTACCTGCTCTCGGTCATCTATGGCGCTCGCGCGGTGGCCATCCTCACCTTCATCTCGGTGCCGCTGACGCCGGTGAGCGTGTACGTCTTCGCCGCGGTGATGGGCTTCCTGTGGTTGTCCACCGTGCCGCCCACCAACGCGGTGGTCGCGCAGATCTTCGGCGCCCAGCATCTGTCGATGCTGGGTGGCTTCGTCTTCCTGAGCCACCAGGTCGGCAGCTTCCTGGGCGTGTGGCTGGGCGGCAAGCTCTACGACGCCACCGGCAGTTATGACGTGGTCTGGTGGCTGGCGATCGCACTCGGCGTGATGGCCATGCTGGCCAACCTCCCGGTGCGCGAAGGCCCCATCCAACGCGCTCCCAGCGCCCGCCCGGCATGAAGCCCCGGCGCTGGCTGATCCCGCTGGTCGTCGTGGCGGCACTGACACTCACCGCCCTCGCCTACCGACACCCGGCCGTGATGATCCAACTCAGCGAGCAGCTGTGGGCCTGCTTCGGATGACACCCGCGCCCACAGCAACTGCGCCGTCCGCCTGGCTGCAACGCTTCGCGCCTCAGCCCGCAGGCACGGCACTGGACGTGGCCTGCGGCTCCGGGCGCAACCTGACCTGGCTGGTGAACACCGGCTGGCAAGTCACCGGTGTGGACCGGGACACCGCCGCCACCGCACCGCTGCAGAACCTGGCAAAGATCGTCAACGCCGACATCGAGAACGGCCCCTGGCCGTTCCAGGACGCGGGCTTCGACCTCGTGGTCGTCTGCAATTACCTGTGGCGCCCGCTGTTCGAGTGCATCCGCAGCGCGGTCAAGCCCGGCGGCTGGCTGATCTGGGAAACCTTCGCCAACGGGCAGCAGACCATCGGCCGGCCGTCACGCCCCGACTTCCTGCTGCAACGTGGCGAACTGCTGCGGGTCTGCGGCGACTGGCGCATCGTGGCTTACGAAGACCTGTTCGAACCCGGCGTCAACCCGCGCTTCGTGCAGCGCGTTGCGGCCGTCCGGCCCGGCGTGCCGGCCTAAAATCACCTGATTCACCTCCGCATCACACCATGAAGCCCATCCTCGGCAGCATCGTCGCCCTCGTCACCCCCATGAACGAGGACGGCAGCATCGACTACCCGGCGCTGCGTCGCCTGATCGACTGGCATGTCGAGGAAGGCACGGCCTGTGTCGGCGTCGTCGGCACCACGGGCGAATCGCCCACGGTCAGCATGGAAGAGAACCGCGAAATCATTCGCGTGGCCGTCGAGCATGCCAAGGGCCGGATTCCCATCCTGGCTGGCACCGGCGCCAATTCCACCGCCGAGGCGATCGAGCTCAGCCGCTACGCCAAGGAAGTGGGTGCCGATTGCACGCTGTCGGTGGTGCCCTACTACAACAAGCCCTCGCAGGAGGGCATCTACCAGCACTTCAAGGCGATCGCCGAGGCCGTGGACATCCCCATGATGCTCTACAACGTGCCTGGCCGGACCGTGGCAGACATGGCGCCCGAGACCACCCTGCGCTGCGCCAGCCTGCCCGGCGTGTTCGGCGTGAAGGAGGCCACCGGCAACATCGAGCGCGCGGCCTACCTGATCAAGCACGCGCCGGCGGGCTTTCACATCTACTCGGGCGATGACGGCACCGCCGTGGCGCTCATGCTGCTGGGCGGCCATGGCAATGTGAGCGTCACCGCCAACGTCGCCCCGCGCCAGATGGCCGAGATGTGCCGCCTGGCCATCGCCGGCAACGTCGTCGAGGCCCGCAAGATCCACCTGCAGCTGCTCGGCCTGCACAAGCAACTGTTCTGCGAACCCAGCCCAGCGCCGGCCAAGTGGGCGCTGTCGCGCCTGGGCCGCTGCGGCGCCGCGCTGCGCCTGCCCATCACGCCGCTGACCTCCGCCGGCCAGGCCAGCGTCGGTCAGGCGATGGTCGAAGCAGGTCTGCTCTAATGCGCGGCTGCGCCAGCGCGGTCTGGCGCCTTTGTTCCCCGGAGATTTCCAGCGTGATGTCTGTTTCCTCGCTTCGCCCCACGGCGACCCGTCTGGCCTGCACGGCCTTCGTCCTGTCGCTCGCCGGCTGCAGCACTTTCGACAGCGTGTTCTCGTCGGACAAGGTCGACTACAAGACCGCCGCCCGCCAGACCCAGGGCCTGGAAGTCCCGCCGGACCTGACCCAGCTCGCCAAGGACAATCGCGCCCAGGTGCAGGGCGGCTCGATCACCGCCTCCGCCCTGTCGGCCGTGAAGCCGGCGAATTCCACCAACGCCGCCGGCCTCGTGGCTGGCAGCGTGGCCACCAACGTGGCCGGTGATGTGCGCCTGGAGCGCAGCGGCAGCGAGCGCTGGCTGCACACGTCGCTCACGCCCGAGCAGCTCTGGCCGCAGATCCGCACCTTCTGGCAGGAGCGCGGCCTGGAGGTCATCAAGGAGCAGCCCGAGATCGGCGTCATGGAGACCAACTGGGCCGAAAACCGCGCCAAGTTGCCGCAGGACTTCATCCGCTCCACCATCGGCAAGGTGTTCGACGGCCTGTACTCCACCGGCGAGCGCGACATGTACCGCACCCGCATCGAGCGCGGCGCCAACGGCACCGACATCTTCATCAGCCACCGCGGCATGCAGGAGGTCTACACCTCCCAGAGTCGCGATTCAACCGCCTGGCAGGCCCGGCCGGCTGACCCCTTCCTCGAAGGCGAGATGCTGTCGCGCCTGATGCTCAAGCTCGGCGGCAAGGAAGACCTGGCCAAGGCCGTCGCGACCGAGTCCGGCAAGCCTGCGGCAACAACGGCGGCGGCCAACACCATGAAGGTGGGTGGCGACATGCCGCGGCCGGAGCGCCGTGCGCTGTCCGAAGTGCCTGACAGCCTGACCGTCAATGACGGCTTCGACCGAGCCTGGCGCCGCGTCGGCCTGTCGCTGGATCGCCATGGCTTCACCATCGAAGACCGCGACCGTGCCGCCGGCCTGTTCTTCCTGCGCTATGCCGACCCCGAGAAGGCGGGCCAGGACGAACCCAACTTCTTCCAGCGCCTGTTCGGTGCCAAGGCGTCCGCGCCGGTGCGCTACCGCGTCGCGGTCAAGGCCGACGGCGTGAAGAGCACGGTGCGCATCCTGAACGACGGCGGCCAGCCGGTGACGGATGACAACGCCAAGCGCATCCTCAGCCTGCTGATGGATGACCTGAAGTAAACCGACCCGCGCTGCCGTGATGCGGTTCTGCAGCCTCGGCAGCGGCAGCGGCGGCAACTCGACCCTCATCGAGGCCAGCCAGGGCATCACGCGCACGCGGCTGCTGGTAGACGCCGGCTTCAGCGTGCGCGAGCTCGTCAAGCGCCTCGCTCGTGCAGGCTGCGAGCCCGAATCGGTCGACGCGGTGTTCATCACGCACGAGCACGGCGATCACATCGGCTGCGCACTCGCCTTCGCCAGCCGCTACCGCGTACCGCTGGTCACCAGCCGCGGCACCTGGCGTGCCGTTGGCAAGGACGACTTCGATCCCGGGCTGTTGCGCCTCGTGCGCGACGGGGAGACCCTGGCGCTGGGCGATCTCGAAGTGAACCCGTTCGGGGTGCCGCACGATGCCAACGAACCGTTGCAGCTGACCCTGAATGACGGCGCCGCACGCCTGGGCCTGGTCACCGACCTGGGCAGCGCGCCGGAGAGCGTGTCACGCGCATTGGCGGGCTGCCAGGCGCTGCTGCTGGAATGCAATCACGACGAGATGCTGTTGCGCAGCGGGCCGTATCACCCGGCACTCAAGAAGCGCATCCTGGGCAGCCACGGGCATCTGTCGAACACCGCGGCTGCGGAGCTGCTGGCGCGCTGCCTGCACGGCCGGCTGTCGCTCGTGGCCGCCGCCCACCTCAGCGAGACCAACAACACGCCGGCACTGGCGCTCGCAGCGCTGGCGCCCGTCCTGCAGGGCGGCGGGCCGGAGGTCCGGGTGGCCGATCCCAAACTCGGGCTGGACTGGTTCGCCGTGGGCTGATTCCGTCGGCGGACACGGCGCGCAAAGATTTGTAATCCAGGCGGGCGACGTTGGGGAAACGTCGCAAAAAAGAAAAAAGCCGCCGCTGCTTTCGCAGCGACGGCTTTTCTCGTGGGGACGAAGTGATTACTTCGAGGCAGCCGAAGCGCCAGCGTCGACAGCCGAAGCGCCGGCGTCCACAGCGCTGGCAGCAGCCGAAGCAGCTTCCGAAGCGGCCGGGGCGGGAGCGGCGACGGGGGCCGGGGCCTCAACCTTGGGTTCTTCCTTCTTGCTGCAAGCGGTCAGAGCAGCAGCAGCCAGCAGGGAAGCCAACAGGATCGACTTATTCATACTTGTCCTCAAACGTTGATACGACGGTGCACACCATAATTTTGGGGTCGTGCGCCAGTGCGTTTTTCACACCGACTGCCGACCCCGACAGAACAAGACGCGGAAAACCTCGAGCGCTTCCCTCGCCTAGCCAACAATTATAGGGGTTTGCGCGACAGCTTCGGTCACAACCCCAAAGTCGTGGGCGCAAATGATTCGCTCGAACGTTGTGCAACGGCATCAAACCATTCAAGCCCGCGCAGCCGCTGGGCGGCTTCCAGGCTGATCTCGCCCCGCCAAAGATGCCGGTCGAACAGGCGCAGCGTCACCGTGGACTCGGCACAGACAGCCATCAGCAAGCTTTCCGGCGCGCCTTCAAGCCGCAACTCCGGCTCCACCGCCCGGGCCGTTATGCAGTGGGCGAAGTCACGCCGCCAGCGCACGAACCGCGGATGGCGGCGGGCGATGTCCTCGTACTGCACGGCCAGCAGATGCAATTGGCGCCCGGCACGCGCCCAACTGGTGAGCGACGCCAGCGCCTGCGCGTCCGACAAGGGCCAGTCGACAAAGCTGTCATCCCAGGCATGCACCTCGCGGCAGCCCTGTGCCGAGATCCAGCCCAGCATCTCGACCATCAGCCGCTGGAACTCGGCCCGGCCCGAAAAGGTCTGGGCCTTCATGGCTGCCACGGCTGCACCCAGCCGTCCTCGGTCCACTGGTCGAGCAGTTCGCGTGCGCCTGGGGACAGCCGTTCGACCTCACGCGGCGTCAGCTGACGCGCATCCGCGAGGCGACGCATCAGCGTGGCATCCCGGCCCGCCGCACGAAAGCTCTCGCCGTTCAGGAACACATGCGCGTCGTCATAGAGCATGCGGCTGCGGCGGTCGAGCATGGCACCCAGTCCCGAGGGCAGTGGGTCGCTGACCTCGAACCACACCGTCGGCTTCGGCTCTGTCAGGGCCTCGCCGAGCGCACGCTCCAGCGCCTTGGGCCGCTGCACCGCGGCCTCAACCGCACGCCGCGCAAACGCCAGCAGATCGGCCGGCACACGCGCAGGCTCCGTGGTCGCGGGCTGGCGCGGGTCAGCGTAGAGCTTGCCGGCACTGTCGACGTCGTCCAGCAGACGGGGCAGCAACTCAGCGGCGAGGCCCTCGGCGCTGGAAGCGCGAAAGCCCACCGAGGCCGTGAAGCAACCCGGGCCGACGGCGATGCCGTCGTGCGCCCAGCCGGGCGGCAGGTAGAGCATGTCGCCCGCCTCCAGCACGAAGTCTTGCTCGGGCTTGAAGTTCGCGATGATCTTCAGCGGCACGTCATCGCGCAGCACCGCATCCTTCTGCGCGCCGATGCGCCAGCGCCGACGGCCGCCGAGCTGGATCAGGAAAACGTCGTAGGAATCGAAGTGCGGCCCCACGCCACCGCCATCGCTGGCGATCGACAGCATCAAGTCGTCCAGCCGCGCATCTGGCGCGAAGCGAAACAGGTCCAGCAACGCCCGTGCCTGAGGCAGATGCTGGTCCAGCCCCTGCACCAGCAGGGTCCAACCGGGCTTGCTCATCGCAGGCAGGCGGGCGATGGGGCCGTGCTTGAGCTTCCAGTCGCCGCCGAAGGCCGTCACCAATCGGGACTCGACGTCGTCTCGCGACGCCAGCGCCGCCAGCTCCTTGAGCGAGGCCGGCGGCGTGGCGCCACGGAAGGCCTGGCGCACCAGCAGCGGCTTCTTCTGCCAGTGCTTGCGCATGAATTGCGCCGGGCTCAGGCCGGCGAGCATGGGGGTCGGGAGGTCGATCTGCATGCGGGCATTGTGCCGATGCGAAAATGCCGCCATGCAAGTGACCCGCCCCTGTGTCGTCTCCCTGCGTTGGAGACTGGAAGATGCCCAAGGCCAGCTCATCGATGAGCTGGCCGAATCGATGGAGTTCCTGGTGGGGGGTGACGACCTGTTCGCCAAGGTCGAGACCGCCCTGGAAGGCCAGGAAGCCGGCTTCGAGACGGACATCGCCCTGCAGCCTGAAGAGGCCTTCGGCGACTACGACTCCAACCTCGTCTGCTTCGAGGCCCGCGCCCTGTTCCCGAAGGACGTGGAGCCGGGCATGCAGTTCGAGGGCCTGCCCGAAGGCGCCGCCACCGAAGGCATGCCCGCGGAGGCGGTGTACACCGTGACCGAGGTCTACCCCGAGCATGTGGTGCTCGATGGCAACCACCCGCTGGCCGGCATCGGCCTGCGCATGCACCTCACGCTGTTGGATGTGCGCGCGGCGACCGAAGAGGAAGTGCAGGCGGGGTCGGTCGGTGAGCCCATCTTCATGGTCCAGACCGGCGCACCACCGGACGAACCGATTCACTGACACCCCAGGGCGCCGATGGCGCCCTTTTTTCAAGCCTTGCCGGTCGACCCGAAGCCGCCCGCGCCGCGGTCTGACGCTTCGAAGCTGTCGACACGGCGGAACGTGGCCTGCACCACCGGCACGACGACGAGCTGCGCGATGCGCTCGAAGGGCTGGATGGTGAAGGCCGTCTGGCCGCGGTTCCAGCAGCTCACCATGAGCTGGCCCTGGTAGTCGCTGTCGATCAGGCCGACCAGGTTGCCCAGCACGATGCCGTGCTTGTGGCCCAGGCCGGAGCGGGGCAGGATGATGGCGGCAAGTCCCGGGTCACCGATATGGATGGCCAGGCCGGTGGGGATCAGCGTCGTCTGGCTCGGCTCGAGCGTGATGGCGGCGTCCAGGCAGGCGCGCAGGTCCAGGCCGGCGCTGCCGGGCGTGGCGTAGGCAGGGATCTGCTCGGCCATGCGGGGGTCGAGCACTTGCAGGTCGATGGGGGTCATCCGAGTCTTCTGGAAAGTTCTGCGATCAGCGCGCGGGCGAGGCTGAGCTTGTCGGCCGTGCCGCCGCCTTCGGGCAGTTCGCGCTGGCCCTGCTCGTCGATGAGCAGCAGTGCGTTGTCGTCTCGGCCGAAGGTGGCCGGGCCCAGGTTGGCGACGATGAGCGGGATGCCCTTGCGGCGGCGCTTGGCGTCGGCATGCTCGGCGAGCTTCTCGCTCTCGGCCGCGAAGCCCACGCAGTAGGGAGGCGACGGCAGGCGCGCGACCTCGGCCAGGATGTCGGGGTTCTCGGTCATCGCGATGGTGGGCGCGGTCGCGCCGCCTTCGGCCTTCTTGAGCTTGTGCTCATGCACCTCGACGGGCCGCCAGTCCGCCACGGCGGCCGTGGCGATGAAGGCATGCTGCCCGGGTGCCTGGCGCAGCACGGCGTCGTGCATCTCACGCGCGGTCTGCACGTCGATGCGGCGCACATGGCGCGGCGTGGACAGGTGCACCGGGCCGGCCACCAGCGTGACGATGGCGCCCGCCTCGGCCGCTGCACGCGCGATGGCGAAGCCCATCTTGCCGCTGCTGTGGTTGGTGATGCCGCGCACCGGGTCGATAGGCTCAAAGGTGGGGCCCGCAGTCACCAGCACATTGCGGCCGCGCAGGGGCTTGGGCGCGAGGCGGCCTTCGATCTCGTCGAAGATCTCCTGGGCTTCCAGCATGCGGCCGTCGCCCGTCTCGCCGCAGGCCTGGTCACCGCTGGCGGGGCCGATGAGATGCGCGCCGTCGGCCTTGGCCTGCACCACGTTGCGCTGCGTGGCCGGATGCGCCCACATCTCGCGGTTCATCGCCGGCACGATGAAAAGCGGGCATTCGCCGATGCGGCGGGCCAGCGCGGTCAGGCTGATGAGGTCGTCCGCCCTGCCCTGCGCCAGGGCCGCGATGGCGTCGGCACTCGCCGGCGCCACCACCATCGCATCCGCCTCCCGGCTGAGATTGATGTGGGCCATGTTGTTGCCCGGGCGCGTGTCCCACTGCGAGGTGTAGACCGGCCGGCCCGACAACGCCTGCATCGTGACCGCAGTGATGAACTGCTCGGCCGCCTCGGTCATCATGACCTGCACGCTCGCGCCTGCCTTCACCAGCAGCCGCGTCAATTCGGCGATCTTGTAGCCGGCGATGCCGCCGGTCATTGCGAGCAGGAGGTGCTTGCCGTGCAGTGGACTTGTCATGGGCTTGTTAGGACTAACGCTTCCTGAACACCAGGTCCCAGACCCCGTGGCCGAGACGCAGCCCACGAGCCTCGAACTTGGTCAGGGGCCGGTAGGCGGGCTTGTCAGCATAACCGGTTGCCGCGGCCGCGGTATTCAGGAGGGCCGGCTCGGCGCTCAGCACCTCGAGCATCTGCTCGGCATAAGGCTGCCAGTCGGTCGCGCAGTGCAGGTAGCCGCCCGGGGCGATGTGCTTCACAAGCTGCGCCACGAACGCGGGCTGGATGAGCCGGCGCTTGTTGTGGCGCTTCTTGTGCCAGGGGTCGGGGAAGAAGATGTGAACGCCTGCGAGCACGCCCTCGCCCACCATGTCGCGCAGCACCTCGACCGCGTCGTGCTGGACGATGCGAATGTTGCCCAGTTGCTTCTCGTCGATGAGCTTGAGCAGCGCGCCCACGCCGGGCTCGTGCACCTCGCAGCCGATGAAGTCATGGTCGGGCAGCGTGGCCGCGATCTCGGCGGTCGCGCCGCCCATGCCGAAGCCGATCTCCAGCACCACAGGCGCCGTGCGGCCGAAGGTAGCGGCGAGGTCGAGCTTCTCGGCCTTGTAGGGCAACACGAACTTCGGGCCCAGCTCCGCCAGAGCCTTTATCTGGCCGGTGCCCATGCGGCCGGCGCGGGTGACGAAGCTCTTGATGGCCCGGCGCGGTGGCTGGCCGGGCTGCTGGCCGTCTTGGTCGTCGCTCATCAGCCCACCTCGGCCATGACCATCGGCGCCGCGGCCAAGTCGGCGTCGCCCAGCGTGCAGGCGGCCAGGTACGAGACCACCGCACGATCGGCCGCAGCCTCGTCGGCGGCGTGCACCAGGGCCAGCGGCTCACCGGCGGCGAAGCGGGTGCCGACCGGCTGCACGGACGAGAAGCCGACGCGCATGTCGATGGCGTCACCCGCCTTGCGCCGGCCACCGCCCAGCTCGACGATCAGCACGCCGAGATCGCGCGTGGCCATGGCTTGCAGCACCCCGGCACGCGGTGCGGGCACGGGCTTCACGACCGGCGCAGCAGCGAGGTACTGGGCCGGCTTGTCGAGCAGGTCGGCCGGGCCGCCGAGGGCGGAAACCATCTGCGCGAACTTCTCGGCCGCGGCGCCGCTGTCCAGCGCGGCTTGCAGCTTCACACGCGCGGCGGCGGTGTCGGATGCCAGGTTGCCCAGCACCAGCATCTCGGCGCACAGCGCCAGCGTCACCTCGTGCAGGCGGGCCTCACGCGGGCCGTCACCCTTGAGGTAGCGCACCGTCTCCCAGATCTCCAGCGCGTTGCCGACGTCGGTGCCCAGGATCTGGTTCATGTCGGTGATGAGCGCCCTGGTACGCAGGCCGGCACCACCGGCGACGGCCACGATGCTCTCGGCCAGTTCGCGCGCGAACTCGGGCGTGGCGGCAAAGGCGCCGTTGCCGCACTTGATGTCCATGGCCAGGCCTTCCAGGCCGGCGGCGAGCTTCTTGGACAGGATGCTGGCGGTAATGAGCGGCACGCTCTCGACCGTGGCCGTCACGTCGCGCGTGGCGTAGAAGCGCTTGTCGGCCGGGGCCAGGTCGGCCGTCTGGCCAATGATGGCGCAACCCAAGGAACGCACGAGCTGGTCGAACTTGGCCGGGTCGGGCGTCGTCGAATAGCCCGGGATGGCTTCGAGCTTGTCGACCGTGCCGCCGGTGTGGCCGAGGCCGCGGCCCGCGATCATCGGCACGTAGCCGCCACAGGCCGCCACCATGGGCGCGAGCATGAGGCTGACCTTGTCGCCCACGCCGCCGCTGCTGTGCTTGTCGAGGATGGGACCCGGCATGTCGGGCCAGCGCATCACGCGGCCGGAGTTCATCATGGCGCGGGTCAGCAGCACGGCCTCGTCACGGCCCATGCCCCGCAGGAACACGGCCATGCCGAGCGCAGCCACCTGGCCTTCGCTCCAGGAGTTGTCCACGAGGCCGCGGACGAAGTGGTTGATCTGCGCTTCGTTGAGCGCCTGGCCGTCGCGCTTGGCGCGGATGATTTCTTGGGCGAGCATGGTCGTGAAGGATCAGTAGGCGGCGTTCGAGGCGGTGGAGGCAGCGCCACCGAGCACGGCTTCGATGTCGGTCAGCAGGCCACTGGCGCCGAAGCGCAGGCGCTGCGGGTTCAGCGCCTGGGCACCCAGCGCCGCGTCGGCTTGGGCGATATAGCCCGCGGCGTCGGCCACCGAGCGCACGCCACCCGAGGCCTTGAAGCCGGCGGACGGCAGACCGCTGGCCTGGATCTCCTTGAGCATCACGGCGGCGGCCGCGGGGGTGGCGCCGGTCGGGGTCTTGCCGGTGCTGGTCTTCACGAAATCTGCACCGGCCGCCAGCGCCAGGCGCGTGGCCTGGGCGATGAGTTCAGGCGTTTGCAACTCACCCGACTCGATGATGACCTTGAGCGTCAGCGGGCGGCTGGCAAAGCGCACTTCGGACAGGAACTCGGCGACCTCGGTCGACTGCCCGGCCATGAGTGCGCGGTAGGGCAGCACCACGTCGACCTCGTCACCCCCAGCCTGCGCGATGGTGGCCACATCGGCCAGCGCGCGAGCCTGGTCCAGCGCCCCGTCGGGGAAGTTCGCGACCGCGGCAACCTTGATGCCGGCAGGCAGGGCAGCTCGCGCCTGGGCGACGAAACGCGGCCAGACGCACACGGCAGCCACCGGGCCGTGGGCGGTTTGAGCACGGCGGCACAGCGCGTCGATGTCGGCGGCGGTGTCGCCGTCGTTCAGGCTGGTCAGGTCCAGGCAGGCCAGCGCGGTCCGCGCGGCAGCCTTGAGGTCGGTGGTCACAGCGCCACGTCCTTGAGGCTGGCCACCAGCGCGGCCAGGAAGCCAGCGGCGCGCTCGCCCGACATCTGCGCCTGCTTGAGGGTCAGGTCGTGCGTCAACGCCTCGGCCGAGAGGCCGGCGGCCATGTTGGTCATGAGTGCGATGCCCATGACCTTCAGGCCGGCGTGGCGGGCCAGGATGGTCTCGGGCACGGTGCTCATGCCGACGGCGTCGGCGCCCCAGGCAGCGAACATGCGGATCTCTGCGGCAGTCTCGAACTGCGGGCCCAGGGCCCAGCAGTACACGCCTTCGCCCAGCATCAGGTTCTCGCGCTTGGCCAGCGCCAGCGCGTGCTTGCGCAGGTCGGCGTCGTAGGCGTTGACCATGTCGACGAAGCGATGGCTGCCCTGCTCGCCTACCAGCGGGCTGCGCTGTGGCGCATTGATGTGGTCGGCGATCAGCATCAGGCTGCCGGGCGGCATGTGGCCGCGCAGGGAGCCGGAAGCGTTGGTTTGCAGCAGCAGCTTCACGCCCCAGGTCTTGAGCGTGCGCAGCGCGCCGGCCATGCCGGTGCAGTCGCCGGTTTCGTAGGTGTGCGCACGGCCGCGCAGGAAGATGACACGCTGGCCGCCGATGTGGCCAACGACGACCTCGTTGACGTGCCCCTCGACCTTGGGCTGCGGAAACGCCGGCAGCTCGGTGTAGGGCAGGCTTTGCGGCTCCTGCACATGGCTCACGGCGCCGGCCCAGCCGGAACCGAGCACCACGGCCACTTCAGGCGCATTGCCGAACAGGGATTGCAGCTTGTCGACGCTCGCGGGGATCGCGACGTCGAGCTTCTTGTTGTCGATCATGAGGTACCTCAGAACTTGAGATGGTCCGGCCCGAAGCTGAGGGGCAGGAGTTCGGCCAGGGTCCAGCGCTGGCGGATGCCACCTGGATCACCGGCAATGATGACGAGTTCCTCGGGAACCGAGAACTCGCGCAGCTTCTGGCGGCAGCCGCCGCAGGGGGTGATGATGTCGGGGCCCGGCCCCGTGACCAGGGCCGCCACGGCGCGCTTGCCGCCGGCCATGATCATGGCCGTCAGGGCGGAAGGCTCGGCGCACCAGCCCTGCGGGAAGGAGGCGTTCTCCATGTTGGCGCCAACATGGATGCGGCCCTGCTCGTCGAGGATGGCGACACCGACGCGGTACTTGGAATACGGCGCATGGGCCAGGTCGCGCGCACGCAGCGATTCGGCCAGCAGGCGGTCGAGCAGCTCCTGACTCAGCTCCACTTCAGCGCTCCTTGACGTAGGGGCGGCCGAGCGCCTTCGGGGCGATGGCCGAGCCGATGAAGCCGGCCAGCAGCACAACCGTCAGGATGTAGGGCAGCGCCTGGATGAGCTGCACCGGCACCTCTCCGACGCCTGGCAGCTGCACGCCTTGCAGCCGGATGGCCACGGCATCCAGGAAACCGAACAGCAGGCAGGCCGCCATCGTGGGCAGTGGCTTCCACTTGCCAAAAATCATGGCGGCCAGCGCGATGAAGCCGCGACCGGCGGTCATGTTGGGCGAGAAGGAAGCGTTCTGCGCCAGGGTCAGGTAGGAGCCCGCCAAGCCGCAGAGCACGCCATTCATCAACAGCGCCTGGTAGCGCAGGCCCTGCACCGACATGCCGGCCGCCTCCACCATGGCCGGGTTCTCACCCACCGCGCGCAGGCGCAGGCCCGGGCGGGTGCGCTCCAGGAAGAACCACACCGCCGCGACCATCAGGAAGGCCACGTAGACGAGCACGTTGTGGCTCAGCAGGCCATGGCCGAACACCGAGGCGAACCATTGGCCGGCCTGCGGCTCGGCAAAGGCCGGCGCCATGGCGGTCAGGCGCACTTCGGGCGCGATGGGCGGCGTCTGCCCGCCCTGCTGGAACCACGCAATGCCCAGCACCACGGTCAAGCCAGCCGCAATCATGTTGAGCGCGACGCCCGACACGACCTGGTCGCCACGGTTCGTCACGCAGGCATAGCCATGCACCAGCGAAGCACAGCAGGCCACGGCCATGGCCGCGAGCAGACCGAGGCCCGTGGAGTGCGTGACGGACGCGGTCGCCGCGGCGGCGAAGGCGGCGAAGAGCATCTTGCCTTCCAGCCCCAGGTCGACCACGCCGGCCCGCTCGGACAGCACGCCGGCCATGGCGCACAGCAGCAGCGGCGCGCTGACGCGCAGCGTGGATGCCAGCACCGAGGCGATCAGCACCTCATCCATCAGCGGCCTCCTTTCAGTGCGGCGTAAACGCGGGCGAACAGCGGCGCACTGACGGTGGCCATGGCGCCGGAGAACAACACGATCAGGCCCTGCGCGGTCACCACCATTTCGCGGCTGAAGCCCTGCAGCTCGAACGACACCTCGACACCGCCCTGGTAGAGCACGCCGAAGAGCAGCGAGGCCAGCACGATGCCGATGGGATGGTTGCGACCCATCAGGGACACCGCGATGCCGGTGAAGCCCGCGCCGGCGACGAAGTCCAGCGTGAGCTTGCCCTGCACGCCAGAGATTTCGTTGATGCCGACCATGCCCGCCAGCGCCCCGGAGATGGCCATGGCCAGCAGCACCTGGGCGCGCGGGCGGATGCCGGCGTAGTGGGCGGCACGCGGCGCGCTGCCCACCGCACGCACCGCATAGCCGGCCGCACTCTTCCACAGGAACCAACCCACGAAGACGCAGGCCACCAGCGCGATGAGCAGGCTGAGGTTCAGCGGTGAGGACGGCAGTTCGACACCGAAGTAGGCCGCGATCTGGTGCAGGGCCGGCATGCGCGCCGCCTGGGCAAACTCGGCGGATTCGACCGACATGCTGTCAGCCGGGCGCAGCCAGTTCACCAGCAGGTAGCCATTGAGGCCCGCCGCCAGGAAGTTGAACATGATCGTCGTGATGACGATGTGGCTGCCGCGCCAGGCCTGCAGGTAGGCCGGCACCGCGGCCCACAGCATGCCGAACAGCGCCGCAGCCACCACCAGCAGCGGCAGCAGCACGACCGCCGGCAGCTTGGCGCCCAACCACAGCGCCGTCAGCGCGACGCCAATGCCGCCCAACGTCGCCTGGCCCTCGCCGCCGATGTTGAACAGGCCTGCGTGGATGGCCACCGCCACGGCCAGCCCGGTGAAGATGAAGGTGGTGGCGTAGTACAGCGAATAGCCCAGGCCGCGCACGCTGCCGAGTGCGCCGTTGAGCAGCACGGTCAGCGCCTGCCAGGGGCTGTGGCCGATGACCATGACCACGAGACCCGCCACCAGCAGCGCGATGGCGAGGTTCCACAGCGGCAGCAGGCCAATGTCGATCCAGCGGGGAAGTTGCAGAGGTTGGCTCATGCCGCGACTCGTTCTTCTTGTGCGGCCATCAGCAGGCCCAGGCGCCGCTCATCGCATTGGTCGATGGACAGCTCGCCCGTGATGCGCCCGGCGTTCATGACGACGACCCGGTCGGCCAGGGCCAGGATCTCGTCGAGTTCACTGCTGACCAGCAGCACCGCGCAGCCCGCGTCGCGCAGCGCACGCAACTGGTTGTGGATGAATTCGATGGCACCGATATCGACACCGCGCGTGGGCTGGCCCACCAGCAGCACGGTCGGCTGCTCGCCGATCTCACGCGCCAGGATGAGCTTTTGCTGGTTGCCGCCGGAAAACTTGCTGGAGCCGAGGTTCTCGTCGCGCGGGCGTACGTCGAAGCGTTCCTGCATCTCGCGCGTGGCGGCCTTCATGGCGGCGTGGTTCATGGCCGCGCCCTTGAGGTATTTCGGCAGGCCGTGGTAGCCCAGCACGGCCGACTCCCAGGCCGGGAAGCTCATCACCAGGCCGACGGCGTGGCGGTCTTCCGGGACATGGGCCAGCCGCAGCGGGCGGGCCTGTGCCGTGTCCAGCCAAGCGGCCGGCGTGAAGGTCTGGCCGCCGACTTCGAGGCGGCCAGCCTCGGGGGCGCGCAAGCCGCTGAGCACTTCGAGCAGCTCGCTCTGGCCGTTGCCCGACACACCAGCCACGCCGACGATCTCACCGGCCTTCAGCGTCAGGCTCACATCGCGCAGCGCCGGCACGCCGTTGGCATGCTTCAAGGCCAGGCCGCTGGCCTGCAGGCGCACCGCACCGGCGTTGATTTCCAGGCCCTCCGGCCGGCCCAGCGTCACCTTGCGGCCCACCATGGATTCGGCCAATGCGGCCTCGCTCCATTGCGAGATGTGGCGCGTCTCGACCACCTGGCCGGCGCGCATCACGGTGACGGCGCCGCACAGGCTCATCACCTCGCGCAGCTTGTGCGTGATCAGGATCAGCGTCGTGCCGAGTTCCTGCAGGCGGCGCAGCGTCACGAAGAGCTGGTCGGTCTCCTGCGGCGTCAGCACCGCCGTGGGTTCGTCCAGGATGAGGATCTTGGCGCCGCGGTACAGGGCCTTCAGGATCTCCAGCCGCTGCAACTCGCCCACCGGCAAGTCAGCCACGACGGCGTCGAGCTGCACATGCAGGCCGGTTTCGGCCATCAGGGCTTCGAGCTTGGCGCGCACCTTGGCCTTGGACGGCGTCAGGAAGAAGCCGCCCTCGGCACCGAGCATGATGTTCTCAAGGCAGGTCAGCGTGTCGACCAGCATGAAATGCTGGTGGACCATGCCGATGCCCAGCTGGATGGCCTGCTGGGAGTTGGCGATTTGCACCGGCTGGCCGTGCACCTCGATGGACCCGCTGTCGGCATGGTAGTAGCCGTACAGGATGGCCATCAGGGTGCTCTTGCCGGCGCCGTTCTCGCCGACCAGGCCGTGCACGCTGCCAGCCGCGATGTCGAAGGACACCTCGCGGTTGGCCTGCACGGCGCCGAAGCGCTTGGAGATCGCCTGCAGGCGGACAGCAACTGACGCGCTCACGTTGAGGCTCAGAAGCTGTGAAGGGACTCCGCGCGGCCGAGCAGACCGTCGCAGCGTCGCCAATCAAGGCGCAAAGCGCAGCCGCAGCGCGTGCTGCGGCGAGCATTTGCAACGCAGAGTGGCGGCGTTGCGGCGGGATGAGCGGGCGTGTGGAGTTCGTTCACAGCTTCTCAGTACTTGCAGGCGTTGTCGGCCATGTAGTCGGCCACCTTCACCTTGCCGGCGATGATGTCCGCCTTGACGGCGTCAACCTTGGTCTTGAGGGCGGGGGTGAGCAGCTTGGCGTTGTGCTCGTCGGCCGCGTAGTCGACGCCGCCTTCCTTCAGGCCCAGTACCTGCACGCCGGGCTTCCAACCCTTGAGCACGTTGTAGACGGCCACGTCCACGCGCTTGACCATGGAGGTCAGCATGGTGCCGGGCTGCAGGTGGTTCTGGTTGCTGTCGACGCCGATGGCCAGCTTGCCGGCGTCCTTGGCCGCCTGGTAGACGCCCACGCCGGTGCCACCGGCCGCGGCGAAGACGACGTCCGAGCCCTTGGCAAACTGCGCCTTGGCCAGCTCACCGCCACGGGTGGGGTCGTTCCACGCGGTGGACGTGGTGCCGGTCATGTTGGAGAAGATCTCGATCTTCGGGTTGGTCGCCTTGGCGCCCTGCTCGTAGCCGCACTGGAACTTGCGGATCAGCGGAATGTCCATCCCGCCCACGAAGCCGACCTTGCCGGTCTTGCTGGCCAGGGCCGCCATGGCGCCCACGAGGTAGCTGCCTTCCTGCTCCTTGAAGAGCACCGACTGCACGTTCGGCAGATCGACCTTGGCGTCGATGATCGCGAACTGGGTCTTGGGGAAGTCCTTGGCCACCTGCTGCAGCGCGGACGCCTGGGCAAAACCGATGCTGATGATGGGGCTGGCACCCCGCTCGGCCATGCGGCGGATGGCCTGCACGCGCTGGGTGTCGTTGCTGATCTCGAACTCGAGATAGGTCTTGCCGGATTCCTTCTTCCACTGCTCGGCCCCCTGGTAGCCGGCCTGATTGAAGGATTTGTCGAACTTGCCGCCCATGTCGAAGATGACCGCGGGCTGCTGGGCTTGCGCTGCGCCGCTGACGAGGGCCAGGGCCAGGGAGAGTCGAGTCAGGGTGGAGGTCATGGGGCGGGTGGAAGTGGTCGGGCGAAAGGGGCGCATTGTAGAAAACATCCCTCAAGTCTTACTGGATAGGAAAATACCGATTCACCCCGGCCGGGTCAGCCGCAGCTTGCGGTGGGCGGCCCGGGCATGGGGCAACCACCCCAGTGTCGCCCATCGGCGCCACATCAGCAGGCCGCGGATCCATTCATCGGCGGCGTAGGCGATCCAGACCCCCACCAGGCCCCAGCCCAGGTGCACCCCCAGGAACCAGCTGCCGCCCGCCAGCACCACGGCCATGGACGCGGCGCCGGCCAGCACCGGGTAGCGGGCGTCGCCGGTGGCGCGCAGCGCGTTGATCACCACCAGGTTGAAGGTTCGCCCCGGCTCCAGAACAACCGTCCACCACAGCAGCGTGCAACCCAGGGCGATGATCTCGGGGTCGGACGTGAACTGGGCCAGCAGCCAGGGCCCGGAGAGGGCGAAGCTGCCCGCCACCAGGAAGGCCACCACGAAGCCCAGCGCCAGCGACTTGCGCACCAGCTTGTGGGCTGCATGCAACTCTCCCGCGCCGATCATGTGGCCCACCAGGATCTCCACCGCAAACCCGATGGCCAGGCTGAACATCAGGATGACGTGCAGGAACTGCATCGTGTAGGCATGGGTCGCCAGGGCATGCGCGCCGAGCTGCGCCACGGCTGCGAGGCTCGTCATGAAGGCGGCGCGCCAGGCGATGTTCTCGGCCGCGCCAGGGATGCCGATGTGCAGCACGGTCGCCAGCGGCGCACGCACCAGCCGCCACCAGTCGGCCGCACGCAGCCGCAGGTCCAGCCGGGCCCGCCACAGCGTGATGTGCATGGCCAGGCCCATGCTGCGGCCGGCAATGCACGCCAGCGCGTAGCCGACCAGGCCCAGGTGCGGCATGGCCAGCAGGGCCACGGTCAGCGTGACGACCTGGATGACCACCACCACGAACAACGCCTCGCGGCTGCGCAGGTGGGCGCGCATGACGCTGGACATGTTGGCGTTCCAGGCGTCCAGCAGCAGGGCCGGCGCCAGGGTCTGCAGCAGGGTGCGGGCCAGCGGGGCGACCTCCGCCGGGGTGTTCACCAGCGCGAGCATGGGCCCGGCAGCCAGCAAAGCGGCGGCGGCACCGCCCAAGCCCAGCCAGGTGCTGGCCCCCACCACGGCGCGGGCGACGGCGTCGGCCTGGTCGCGCCGGCCGGCGCCGAGCGCTTGCGTGACCGCGACGCTGACCCCGGCGCCGATGACCCGGAACAGCACGAAGAGCGCGGCGAACACCTGGTTGGCGATGCCGAAGGCCGCGCCGCTGTTGTCTGACAGCCGGGCTGCCAGGCCCGTCCCGATGACGCCGATGCCGATACCCAGCAACAGCTCCAGGAGCAGCGGCCAGGTGAGAGGAAAGAGGCGGGGGCGAGCAGGCGCGGCGCTCATGGCCGAGTCCTGTGGACGGGATTCACAAATTTCACGGCAAGCTCGCCACAATGGCCCGAGATCGTAAAGGAGTAACCATGCCGAAACCCGTTGCCGACCACGCCTTTGCCCACACCCAGGACGAGTTCCAGACCGCTTCCGGGAAATCCGGCCGCTTCTTCTCGTTGCCACGGCTTGCCCAGAGCCACCCCAACGTGGCCCGGCTGCCGGTGTCGCTGCGCATCGTGCTGGAGAGCGTGCTGCGCAACTGCGACGGCAAGAAGGTGACGCCGGAGCACGTGGCCCAGCTCGCCGGCTGGCAGCCCACGGCGCCCCGGGTGGATGAGATCCCCTTCGTCGTGGCGCGCGTGGTGCTGCAGGACTTCACCGGCGTGCCGCTGCTGGCCGACCTGGCCGCCATGCGCAATGTGGCGGCCAGCCTGGGCAAGAACCCCAAGTCCATCGAGCCGCTGGTGCCGGTGGACCTGGTGGTGGACCACAGCGTGATGATCGACCACTACGGCACCAAGAAGTCGCTGGACCTCAACATGAAGCTGGAGTTCGAGCGCAACCGCGAGCGCTACGAGTTCATGAAGTGGGGCATGCAGGCCTTCGACACCTTCGGCGTCGTGCCGCCGGGCTTCGGCATCGTGCACCAGGTCAACCTCGAATACCTCGCCCGCGGCGTGCACAAGGGCCCGGGCAAGGTCTACTACCCCGACAGCCTGGTGGGCACCGACAGCCACACCACCATGATCAACGGCATCGGCGTGGTCGGCTGGGGCGTGGGCGGCATTGAGGCCGAGGCCGGCATGCTGGGTCAGCCGGTGTATTTCCTGACGCCTGACGTGGTGGGCTTCGAGCTCACCGGGCAACTGCGCGAAGGCGTGACCGCCACCGACCTGGTGCTCACCGTCACCGAGATGCTGCGCAAGCACAAGGTGGTGGGCAAGTTCGTGGAGTTCTTCGGCGAAGGCACCGCCAGCCTGGCCCTGCCCGACCGCGCCACGATTGCCAACATGGCGCCGGAGTACGGCGCCACGATGGGCTTCTTCCCGGTCGACGAGAAGACGGTCGACTACTTCCGCGGCACCGGCCGCAGCAAGGCCGAAATCGAGGCCTTCGAGGCCTACTGGCGCGCCCAGGGCCTGTTCGGCATCCCGAAGCGCGGCGACATCGACTACACCTCGGTCGTGACACTCGACCTGGGCACCGTGGCCCCGAGCCTGGCCGGCCCCAAGCGCCCGCAGGACCGCATCGAGATCGGCAAGCTCTCGTCCAGCTTTGCCGAGCTCTTCAGCCAGCCCACGGCCGCCAACGGCTTCAACCAGCCGGCCGAGAAGCTGGCGCAGACGTTCAAAACCGACGCCGGTCTGCCGGTGCGCAACGGCGACGTGCTGATCGCGGCCATCACGTCCTGCACCAACACCTCCAACCCCGGCGTCCTGCTGGCGGCCGGCCTGCTGGCCAAGAAGGCGGTGGAGGCGGGCCTCACGGTGCAGCCGCACATCAAGACCTCGCTGGCGCCGGGCTCGCGCATCGTCACGGAGTATCTGCAGAAGGCCGGCCTGCTGCCCTACCTGGAGAAGCTCGGCTTCAACGTCGCGGCCTATGGCTGCACGACCTGCATCGGCAACGCCGGCGACCTCACGCCCGAGCTGAACAAGGTCATCCAGGACAACGACCTGGTCTGCGCGGCCGTGCTGTCAGGCAACCGCAACTTCGAGGCACGCATCCACCCCAACCTGAAGGCCAACTTCCTGGCCAGCCCGCCACTGGTGGTGGCCTACGCCATCGCTGGCACCGTCACCAAGGACTTGATGACCGAACCCGTGGGCATCGGCAAGAAGGGCCGCGCGGTCTACCTGGGCGACATCTGGCCGAGCAGCGACGAGATCCATGCGCTGATGAAGCACGCCATGGACGCCAAGGCCCTCAAGGCCAACTACGACCAGGTCAGCCGCAAGCCCGGCAAGCTCTGGGATGCCATCAAGGGCGTGAAGGGCCAGGTCTACACCTGGCCCAAGAGCACCTACATCGCCCAGCCGCCCTTCTTCGAGGGCTTCACGATGGCGCCGCCGGCCCTCGTGGCCGGCGTCAAGGGCGCCAAGATCATGGCGCTGTTCGGCGACTCCATCACCACCGACCACATCAGCCCCGCCGGCTCCTTCAAGGAGAGCACGCCGGCCGGCAAGTTCCTGGTAGAGCACGGCGTCGCCAAGGTCGACTTCAACTCCTATGGCGCGCGGCGCGGCAACCACGACGTGATGGTGCGCGGCACCTTCGCCAACGTGCGCGTGAAGAACCTGATGCTGCCCGCCCTGCCCGACGGCTCGCGTGAGGAGGGCGGCTACACGCTGAAGGACGGCGCCAAGACCACCATCTACGACGCCGCCCAGGCCTACATCGCCGAGGGCACGCCGACCGTGGTGTTCGCCGGTGAGGAATACGGCACCGGGTCCAGCCGCGACTGGGCGGCCAAGGGCACGCAGCTGCTCGGCATCAAGGCGGTGGTGGCCAAGAGCTTCGAGCGCATCCACCGCAGCAACCTCATCGGCATGGGCGTGCTGCCCCTGCAGTTCAAGCCCGGCACCAGCTGGGAGAGCCTGGGCCTGACGGGCAGCGAGACCATCGACATCACGTTGGCCGACGACATCAAGCCCCAGGGCGACGCCGCCATGACCATCACGCGCGCCGACGGCAGCACGCAGACCGTGGTGCTCACGCTGCGCATCGACACCGCCATCGAGGTCGACTACTACCGCCACGGCGGCATCCTGCCCTTCGTGCTGCGGCAATTGCTGGCGGCCTGACCACCCAGGGCCTCACTAAGCTGTTTCCGGGGACAGGACAGTCCTCGGACGGCCGGGGCCCGGCCGTCACCAGAATGCGGCGCTTCTTCAACCCGCGCCCCGATCGGGGCCGACAAGGAGCCCGCATGACAACCTGGTTCAAGTTGACCGCCGCCGCCTTCGCCGTTGCCGCCTCCGGCGCCAGCCATGCCGCCAGTGGCGAATGCCTGGATGTGCGCCTGACCAGCGCCGGCCCCATCGTCACCGGCGACGTGGACGTGCATGTGGACGTGGCCGTGACCAACCTCTGCCGCACCGCTGTGCAGGTGCTGCGCTGGCAGCTGCCCAGCGACAAGATGAGCGGCGCCCTCTTCCGCGTGACGCGTGACGATGCGCCGGTGCGCTACACCGGCCCGGTCATCAAGCGGGCCGCTCCCACGGCCAAGGACTATGTCGAGATCGCCGCGGGCGCGACGCTGAACTACCGCGTCGAGCTGACGGGCGCCTACGACTTCAGCAAGAACGGCCGCTACGCCATCGAGTTCCAGAGCGACCGGGGCACGCACGGTTCGGGCGCGCAGTCGATGCGCAGCCCGACCGCCATGTACCTGTGGGCCCAGGGCCGCAACGAGAAGCTCGGCGCGGCGGACGCCGTCGCCGAGACCCAGGCCTTGAACGCCATGGCCACCGCTGCCGCAAGCCCCAACGTGACGGCTGCCGCAGCCAGCATCTCCTACACCGGCGCCTGCACCAGCAGCCAGAAGTCCACCCTCGCCTCGGCGGTGACGGCCGCCACCAACTACGCGGTGAACTCGGCGTCCTATCTCAGCGGCACGCCGTCGGCCACGCCGCGCTACACCAGCTGGTTCGGCGCCTATACGCTGGCGCGCTGGAACACGGCCAAGGACCACTTCGTGAAGGCCCGCAACGCCTTCCAGAGCGCCGCCCTGACGCTGGACTGCAGCTGCACCGACAGCGGCACCTATGCCTACGTCTACCCGACGCAGCCCTACAAGATCTACGTGTGCGGCGCCTTCTGGAACGCGCCGATGACCGGCACCGACAGCAAGGGCGGCACGCTGGTGCACGAGATGATGCACTTCAACGTCATCGCGAGCACCGATGACTGGGCCTACGGCCAAAGCGCCGCATTGAGCCTGGCCAAGTCCAACCCGACCAAGGCGCTGGACAACTCCGACAACCACGAGTACTTCGCGGAGAACAACCCGGTCAAGAACTGACGCGGCCACGAGGCGCCGATCGCAGACGCCCAGGCTGGGCTAGGCTTGCGTCATGTCCTTCGCTACTGGCATCAGCCGCCGCTGCCTCGCCGCGGCCCTGCTGGCTGCCTGCACCTCCGCCATGGCCGCTCCCGCGCCGCTGTCCTGCCGCTTCGAGGCCGCCGCGTCGGGCGGCCAGGTGCAGCTCACGTTCACGCTGCGCAACACCGGCACGACAGAGGTGCAGTTGCTGCGCTGGGGCAGCCCCTTCGAAGGCGCCTGGTTCGCCCCCTTCGTTACCGTCCACGGCGCCGGGGGCGCGCTGCCTTTCCAGGGGGCACTGCGCAAGCGCGGCGACCCGTCGGCGCAGGATTACCTGCGGCTGCGGGCCGGCGAGGAACGCCAGGCTGCCTTGACGCTTGACGACGCCTACGCCCTGCCGCCCCAAGGCGCCTTGACCCTCAAGGCCGCCTGGCGCTGGCATGACGTCATCACCGCTGGCAACGCGCCCCGCCCCCGCTCGGCGCACCAGGGGCAGGAGCAAGCCTGCGGCGAGGTGCTGCTGAAGCGCTGACGAAGGTCACAGGGCCCCGCAGGCGCTACCCTGCGCGCCCGGCTCCTGACCTTCCCCCATGACACGCCTTCCCGGCCTCGACCTCCTGCGCAGCATCGCCATCGTCTGGGTGATGTGTTTTCACACCTTCCTGATCGGGGGCCTCGGGCCTGATTGGGCATGGCTCACGCGCTTCGGCTGGGCGGGCGTGGACATCTTCTTCGTGCTCAGTGGCTTCCTGATCGGCTCGCAACTGCTGCAGGGCCTGCAGCGCGGCGAGTCGCTGTCGCTGCGTGACTTCTACTGGCGCCGGGCCTGGCGCATCCTGCCGGCCTTCGGGGTGACGCTGGCGGTGTACCTCGCCTTCCCGCTGCTCCGCGAAGAGCCCAACATCGAGGCCTGGTGGCAGTTCGCCAGCTTCACGCTCAACCTGCTGATCGACTACGGGCAGAACCAGGCCTTCTCGCATGCCTGGTCGCTGTGTGTCGAAGAGCACTTCTACCTCGTGTTCCCGCTGCTGGCGGTCTGGATGGCCCGCCGCCCGAGCGCGCCGCGCTTCATCGGCCTGTGCGCGCTGCTCGTGCTCGGCGGCATCGCGCTGCGCACCGGCGTCTGGCTGCACAACGACGCCCTCCAGCCCCAGCGTCCCTGGTTCATCGAAGACATCTACTACCCCACCTGGATGCGGCTGGACGGCCTGCTGATGGGCGTGGTGCTGGCCGTCGTGCGGGTCTACCGGCCGGGCCGATGGGCGCAGTTGCAGGCGCGGCCCAACGTGCTCGCGGCGGCAGGGTTGGCGCTGGCGGGCCTGGCGCTGCTGCTGTTTCGCAACCGCACCGGCCTGGCTGCCAATGCGGTGGGCTGGCCGGTGCTGTCCGCGGGTTTTGCGCTGCTGGTACTGGCGGCCTCGTCGCGCGAGGGGCTTCTGGGGCGCTGGGCGCTGCCAGGCGCAAGCTGGCTGGCGGCCATCTCCTATTCGCTCTACCTGAGCCACAAGCTCGCCATGCATGCGGTGAACACCTGGCTGGCGCCGGCTCTGCCGCTGCAGGGCATGGCCCTCTTTCCGGTGTATGCCGCGGTCATCCTGGCGGTCGGCGCTGCGCTGCACTACCTCGTCGAGCGCCCTGGGCTGATGCTGCGCGACCGTCTGGGGCGCCGCCCCGCCGCGACGCACATCGCGCCCGGCGCCGCCTGATGGCGGCAACAGCCTTCAGGGCTTGATCGACAGCCCCACCAGCTGGCTCACCGCCGCCAGCGTGGTCTGCGCAGCGTTCAGGCCGAGCAGGAAATCCTTGTCGGAGTAGCTGGAGAACAGATCGGTGGGCTGGTGCCAGTGCGGGTTCCAGCCCGCGCCGATCTGCATGCCGCGCTCGTTCTCGCGTACCGAGACCGCCGGCGCCAAGTCCATGAACGGCGTGGAATCGGTGTTGGTCATGCGGTTGCCGACGGCAGCGGGGTAGTCGGTCGCGTACTTCTCGTTGGCCGCACGCAGGGCCCAGGCCAGGCGGGCCGAGGCGTCGGCGAACTTGGAATTGACCTGGAACTCGATGTTGACGTCGGCCTCGGCGCGCTGCTCCTTGGGCGCGACATACACCGGCTGGCCGCGCGCATCGAGCACCGGCTTGCCGTTGGCATCGAGCTTGGGTTGCGGCATGCCGTGGTCGAACAGCAGCATGTCGTGCTGGATGATGCCCAGCCAGCGCGGCTCGGGGTAGCGACCCGAGCCGGGCGGTGATTCGATGCCCTGCAGGTCCTTGCGCTGGGCGACGTAGGCGTAGGCGCCATTGAGCCCGGTCTCCTCGTTGTTCCAGAGGATGAAGCGGACGGATCGCTCGGTGCTCACCCCCGGCTGGCTGAAGAGGCGCGCCAGCTCCATGACCAGCGCCGTGCCCGAGCCATCGTCATTGGCCGCCTCGCCAAAGCCGATGCCGTCCATGTGGGCCGACACGATGATCATTTCATCCGGCCGGTTGCTGCCGACCTTGGTGCAGTAGACGCTCTCACGCGGGCCGGTGCCCAGCGGCGTGGGCTCGGCATTGAGCGCGCGCAGCTTTTCGTCGGGCTGGGCCAGGGGGTCGGTGTTCACGCCGATGGCGGCACGGTTGCCGAACAGCGTGCCGCCGCCCTGGGCTGCCGGGCCGCCCGCACGCCGGGGCTGCAACTGCACCGGGTTGCGGCGCGCGGGCTCGGTGAACTCGTAGCGCAGGCGTTCGATGTTGGTGCAGCCGTACTGCTGCAGCTGCGCCTCTATCCAGTCCAGCGCCGCCCGGTTGCGCGCGGTGCCCTGGCGCCGGTCACCGAAGCGCGTCAGGCCCTGGATGGTGGCCTTGTAGCGCTCCAGGCTCAGCTGGTCGACCAGCTTGGCCACTGGGTCGGCTTGCGCCGGCGGCTGGGCCTGCACGGTGGCGGCCACCGTGACGAAGACGAGAGCGGCAAGGCGGGACTTGAGGACCATGGCGAGTCGGATGAGCAACGGGTGGCCCATCGTAAGCGCCAAGGAATTCACAGCCCTCCCGCAGCACCGCGACCCGGATGCGAACTCGCAACAGGCGATGCAGCCAGGCTTTCCTATCATCCGCCGCGCCCCACACCACGAGGGCGGCACCGATGCCATACAAGATCGATTGGGAACGCGCCGGCGTCTACCGGCACTACTACGGCGACGTGAGCGTGGCCGAGCGGCGCGCTTCGCTCGTGGCGATCAGCGCCGACCACCGCTTCGACGACCTGCGCTACGCCCTCACCAACTACCTCGACGTGCAGGCCTACGAAACAACCCCGGCGACGACGGCCGAGATCGCCGCCCTGCACATCGGGCCGATGTTCACCAACCCGCAGCTGATGATCGTGGCCGTGGCCCAGCGGCCCGACATCCTCGCGGCCATTGCCGACTTCCAGCGCCTGGGCTTCATCAAGGCGCCCTATCGCGTCTTCCCGACGATGCCCGAAGCCCGCAGCTGGATCGACGGACAGCTGGCCTGAGACACAAGAGGCTTGGCCTGCGTCGGTGTCACGGACAGCGCACCACCGCGCCAACCGTCGTGCACAAGCCTCGCGGGCCCACGAGCTGGTTCGGGCCCACACGCGTCAAGGTCGAGCCGTCGCTGGCCAGGCAGCTCGCGCCAATGCAGTGGTTCACCGTGAGCGGCGGGTCGAAGCGCGGTGACGGCACCGTCACCACGGGCACCGGGTTTTGCGGGGGGCGCTGCACCGGGCGCGAGGCGGTCGACGGCGGCGTCAAGCCTTGGAGGGTGTGCTGGCTGGGAGGCGGCGAGCGAGTCAAGCCGCCGAGGCAGGCATCCGCCACGCGCTGACGCAAGGGCAGCAGCCGGGCCTCCACCGCGCGGCGCCGCGCGTCATCGTGGCCTGGCTGGCTGGCCGCGGCGGCCGAGGCCATGAGCGCGTCCTCCGCGGCCCCCAAGGCCTGCAAGGCGACGTGGCAGTTGTTCGACGCCGGCAGATCCTGCGCCGCGCAAACGGCGCCGGCCAGCAGGCCGACGGCGAACAGCCCAGCAGCTGTGAAGTGACGAGTCAGGCGCTTCATCATGCGCCGATGTTGCGCCCGAGGTTCAAGCCAAGGCGCCAGACGCGGCCAAGCCCGACCGTCAGACAGGGCCTTGCGCTTCAGTGCGACAGCTTGAAGACCCCCACGGCCCGCACCAGCTCCACCGCCTGCTGCTTGAGGCTGGAAGCGGCCGCGGCCATCTCCTCCACCAGCGCGGCGTTCTGCTGTGTGGCCTGGTCCATGCTGGACACCGCGCCGCCGACCTGGCCGACGCCCTCGCTCTGCTCTGCGCTCGCCGTGCTGATCTCGCCCATGATGCTCGTCACGCAGGCAATGCTGTCGACGACCTGGCGCATGGTCTCCCCCGCCTGCCCAACCTGGGCGACGCCGGCCTCGACCCGCGCGGTGCTGTCGGCGATGAGCGCCTTGATCTCGCGCGCTGCCTCGGCGCTGCGCAGGGCGAGAGCCCGCACCTCGCCAGCCACCACGGCAAACCCTCGCCCCTCCTCACCGGCGCGAGCCGCCTCGACGGCCGCGTTCAGCGCAAGGATGTTGGTCTGGAACGCGATGCCGTCGATCACGCCGGTGATGTCGGCAATGCGGTCGCTGGCCTCGCGGATACCACGCATCGTGTCCACCGCCTGGCCCACGATCTCACCGCCCTCACGCGCCACGCGGGTGGCCGATTCGGCCAGGCGATTGGCCTGGCTGGCGTTGTCCGCGTTCTGGCGCACGGTCACGCCGAGCTGCTCCATCGACGACGCCGTCTGCTGCAGGGCGCTGGCCTGGTGCTCGGTGCGCGACGACAGGTGGTGATTGCCCTGTGCGATCTCGGCGCTGGCAAGCGACAGGCTGTCCGCTCCTTGACGCACGCTGGCCACCAGTCCGCGCAGGCTGCCCTGCATATGGTCGATGGCATTCAGCAGCTGGCCGAATTCATCGCGGCCGCCCGTCGGAATCGACTGATCCAGCTGCCCCTCGGCCACCGCACTGATGAGACCGACCGCCTGCCCCAGCGGCCGCACGACACCCCGCGTGATGACCACGGCCGCCGACAGTGCCAACAGCACCGCCAGCAGGCAGCACGACCCCAGCAGCAGCAGTTGCTGCGTCTGCTCGGCGTTCATGTCGGCCACGCCCTGGGCTGACGTGTCGGCCGAGTACTGGATGTAGCTGTCCGTGGCCTGCACCAGAGCCGCCAGCAACGGGCGGCAGCGCTCGTTCATGCGGTTGATGGCTGCATCCCTGTCGCCGGTCAGCGCGATGCTGACGATGTTCTCGGCCACCGGACCGTATTGCTGCTCAACCCGGGCGATGGCCTCGACCAGCTCGCGGGCACGCGCCGGCACCCCCGCCTGGGCTGACAGCGACTGCAGCTGCGCCAGCGAGTTGCGCACATCCTCCACCGCGGCCATCACGGCGGTCTTCTCCGCGGCAATGTCGTCAGGCCGCATGACCAGCACGAGATTGCGAGCAGCGATTGCCCGGCGGTCCACAGCCAGCCGCACCTGATTGGCCGCTGCGGCCCGCGCCTGCGCGCCTTCGACATGGCTGCGGAAGCGCTCGCCATCGTCATGGATGGTGCGCAATGCCGCCGCCGACAGCAACAGGATGAGCGCGATCAACAGACCGAAGGCGCCAGTGAGCTTGGCCTTCACCGAAAGGTTCTTCCAGAACGACATGTCACCACTCCCGCAATACAGGGTCAACGATGGGTGACGTGATCTTCGAATCACTGGCGCAAGGCGGGCAGCCGTGGACGCCTGAGGTCGCTGCGCAGGGATTCCCGGTCTTGCTGTAGGGAAACGACCTACAACCGCGACCTCAGATCTTGAGCCGGTAGCCGACGCCTGCCTCGGTCACCAGCCACTGGGGGCGGTTGGGATCGGCTTCGATCTTCTTGCGTAAATTGGCCATGTGCACGCGGACATAGTGCACATCTTCGGCATGGCCTGGGCCCCAGACAGCCTTCAGCAGATGCTGGTGCGTGAGCACCCGGCCCGGCGCGTTGGCGAGCTCCTGGAGCAGCCGGTACTCGATGGGCGTGAGGTGCAGCTCCTCGCCGGCCCGGGTGACGGTGCGCAGCGCCCGGTCGACGGCCACGTCGCCGAAGCGCAGCACCGGGTCGGCGTCGGCCACGCCAGGGCGGCGCCGCAACTGCACGCGCACGCGGGCCAGCAGCTCGGCCACGCCGAAGGGCTTGACGAGGTAGTCATCGGCCCCAGCGTCCAGGGCCTGCACCTTGCGCTCCTCGCCCTCGCGGGCCGAGAGCACCAGGATGGACGCCTGCGACCAGCCGCGAAACTCGCGGATGAAGTCCAGCCCGTCGCCGTCCGGCAGCCCCAAGTCCAGCACCACCAGCTCAGGCCGCCGTGTGGCCGCGTCGATCAGCCCGCGCTGCAGGCTCACGGCCTCGAACACCTCCAGCCCTTCGCTTTGCAGCGCCATGCGCACGAAGCGGCGGATCTCCGGCTCGTCCTCGATCATCAGCACGCGCGGCGCGGTACTCAAGGCAGGCTCCTGCAAGCCTGCGCGGCGGTGATCGTCTTCTTTTGTGGAGCCTTGTTCATCAGTCGATGCAGCGGGAACGTCGGGTCAAGCGGGCGGCTGCCCCAGTGGCAGGGCGACCCGTACGCAGGCGCCGCCCTGGGGTCGATTGTGGGCGCTGATCTGGCCGCCGTGCGCCTCCACGATGGCCTTGCAGATGGCCAAGCCCAGGCCGACGCCCGGCGTGGCGCTCTCGCGGTCGCCCCGCTCGAACTTGTCGAACAACTGCGCCTCCCGGCCCGGCGGAAAGCCCGGCCCCTGGTCGGTCACGTCGATCTCGATCTGCCGGCCGGCGGTGCGTGCCTCGATGGCCACGGGGCCGGGGGCGTACTTGGCCGCGTTCTCCAGCAGGTTCACGAGCACCCGCTCCATCAGCACGGCGTCGAGTTCCACCAGCGGCAGGTCAGCCGGCAGGGTCACCGCCAGGTCGCGCCCGGCCAGGGTTTCGTCCAAATGCGCCAGCGCGCTGCCCACCACCTCCTGCAGCGGGAGCCACTGGCGGTTGAGCTGCACCGCGCCGGACTGCAGGCGCGCCATGTCGAGCAGGTTGGCCACCAGCGCACTCATGCGCAGCGACGACCGCCGCATGGCCTCGGCCACCTCAGCCTGCTGGGGCTGCAGCGGTGTGAGGCGCAAGGCGTCGGCCAACCCGACCAAGGCCGCCAGCGGCGTGCGCAGATCGTGGGAGATGGCCGTCAGCAGCGAGTTGCGCAGGCGCTCGCCCTCGATCTGCAGCGTGCTCTGCTGCGCGACCTCGATGTAGTGGATGCGCTCCAGCGAGATGGCCAGCAGCGCCGCGCAGGTGTCCAGCAGCTCGCGCTGCTCGGGCGACCAGCGCGCACCGCGCCCCTGCACCGCCAGCACCCCGCGCAGGCGCATGGGCGCGGCCAGCGGCAGCATCAGGCAGGCGCTGGCCGGCAGGGTGTCCGTGCCCTGCCCGGCAGCCTGACCGTGGTCAAAGGCCCACTGGGCCACACCCAGGTCGGGCATCACGCTGGCGCCCGGCAGCACCGCCAGCACCTCGCGGCCGGGTGAAGCGCTCGCCGCCGGTGTGAGCGGCGGCACCAGCACCGCCGCGGCCACGCCGAACTCGGCGCGCAGGAAGCGCGTGGCGATCTCGGCCACCTGCTCGGCCACCAGCGCCGCCCCCAGGTCGCGAGACATGGCATACAGGCCGCGCACCCGCCGCTCGCGCTCCTGCGCCGCCCGGGCCTGGGCCTTCAGGCCCGCGGCCAGCTGGCCGATCACCAGGCCCACGAGCAGCAGCACCGCGAACGTCACCAGGTACTGCGCATCGCCCACTGCAAAAGACCAGCGCGGCTCGACGAAGGCGAAATCGAAGGCCGCCACGCCCAGCAGCGCCGCCAGCGCCGCCGGCGCCCGGCCGAACCACAGCGCCACGCCCACCACGTTCAGGAGGTAGAGCATCGCGATGTTGGTGGGCGCAATGAAGCGCAGCAAGCCGAGCGACACGGCGGTGGTCAACGTCACGCCGGCCAGCGCGGCGCCGTAGCCGCGCACGGCCTGCGGGGCCAACAGCCGGCTCACCGGCGGCTCGCCACCGGCCAGCGGCGGTGCCGCCTCGCGCAGGTTGGTCGGCAGCGCCACCTGCAGCACATCCATGTCTTCGGCCAGGCGGTTCAGGGCCTCGGCCAGCGACGGGCGGCCGGGCCAGCGCCAGGCCCGCTCGCGCCGCCCCACCACCAGCCGCACCAGGTTGTGCTCGCGCGCGTAGCCCACCAGCGCCGGGCCCACCTCCGGCGCCGACAGCACCGCCGTGCGCGCACCGAGTGACTGCGCCAGCTCCAGCGTGCGCTGCACGCGCTGCCGTGCACCGTCGCCGGGGGAGCGTGCCGTCTCCACATGCACTGCATGCCAGTCCAGCCCCAGCTGCTGGGCCAGCCGTGCAGCGCTGCGCACGACCTTGTCGCCATTGCTGCCCGGCCCGACGCAGGCGAGCAGGGACTCACGGTTGGGCCACACCGAGCCCGCGCTGTGCTCGCGGCGCCAGGCCTGCATCTGGTCGTCCACCCGGTCGGCCGTGCGGCGCAACGCCAGCTCGCGCAGCGCCAGCAGATTGCCCTTGCGGAAGAAGTGCTGCGCCGCCCGCTCGGCCTGGCCGGGCAGGTAGACCTTGCCCTCGCGCAGCCGCTGCAGCAACTCGTCGGGCGGCAGGTCCACCACGACGACCTCGTCGGCGGCATCGAACACCCGGTCGGGCACGGTCTCCCAGACGCGCACGCCCGTGATGCCACCCACCACGTCGTTGAGGCTTTCCAGATGCTGGACGTTCAGCGTCGTCCACACCTCCAGGCCCGCCTCGCGCAGCTCTTCGGCGTCCTGCCAGCGCTTGGCATGGCGGCAGCCCGGCGCGTTGCTGTGGGCCAGCTCGTCCAGCAGCAGCACGCCGCGTGGGTTCTCGCGGCCCCAGGCCAGTGCGGCATCGAGATCGAACTCGCGCAGCACCTGGCCGCGGTAAGGCAGCTCCTTCAGCGGCAGCCGCGGCAGGTCGCGTGCGACGCCCTCGGTGTCGGTGCGCCCATGGGTCTCGACCACGCCGATGCGCACCGCCCGCCCCTCCCGGCGTGCAGCCTGGGCGGCCACCAGCATGGCAAAGGTCTTGCCGACGCCGGCATTGGCGCCGAAGAAGATCTTGAGCCGCCCGCGGCGGGCAGCTTCGTCCTCGCGCTGCACCTGGGCGAGCAGCGCATCGGGGTCGGGGCGTTGGTCGCTCAAAGCCACTTCAGGCGCCTGAAGCGCCAGTACAGCGCGCCACTGACGAGCGCGATCACGGCCAGGGCCATCGGATAGCCCCAGGCCCACTTCAGCTCGGGCATGCCTTCAAAGTTCATGCCCCAGATGCCGGCCAGCGCCGTCGACGCCGCGAAGATGGCGGCCCACGCGGCCAGGCGCTTGGTGACGAGGGACTCGTCGATGGTCACGAGGGTCAGGTTGACCTGGGTGGCAGCGATGATGGTTTCGCGCGCTGCGTCGAGGCTGGCCTGGATGCGCAGCAGGTGGTCGTACACATCGCGAAAGTAGTCTTGCATGGCCTTGCAGACCACCGGCACGCGGCCACCATGCAGCTTGGCCGACACCTCCAGCAGGGGCGTCACCGCATGGCGCAGCGTGGCCAGGCGCTGCTTCAGCCCGAACAGCTGCTGCACCACCGCCTGCCGGTCCTGGCGCGGCTGGAACATCGTGGATTCCAGCTTCTCCAGCTCGGCCTCGATGGCATCCATATGGGGGAAGTAGCGGTCCACCACGGCATCCATCAGCGCATAGAACACGAAACCCGGCCCCTGGCGCAGCAGCTCGGGCTCGCGCTCCGCCCGCCCGCGCACCCCGAGAAAGCCCTGGGCGCTGCGGTGCCGCACCGACACGACGAAACGCGGCCCGACGAAGACGTGCACCTCGCCCACCTCCAGCTCGCCCTCCCCTTCAGGGCCGGCTTCGATGAGGTGCATGGCGGCGAACAGCATGTCGCCGTACTCCTCCAACTTGGGCCGCTGATGCCCCTTGCGGGCGTCTTCCACCGCCAGCGCGGGCAGATTGAGCTCGCGTTCGAGGCGGCCGAGTTCGTCATCGGTCGGGTCCTTCAGCGCAATCCAGACGAAGCCGCTCTGGCTCTGCAGAGCTTCGGACAGGCCGTCTAGCCCCGGCTCGGCCACGATGCGGCCGTCGTCATACAAGGCGCTGTTGATCAGCATGGAGTCGCGCAGGGAGTCATCGGGCGGCCATCGTCGCACGGTCCAGCGCGAGGTTGAGTTTCAGCACGTTGACGCGCGGCTCGCCGAGGAAGCCCAGCCAGCGCCCCTCGGTCTGCGCCTCCACCAGCGCCTGCACCTGGGCGACCGGCAACTGCCGAACCCGGGCCACGCGGGCCAGCTGGTAGTCAGCTGCGGCACGGCTGATGTGCGGGTCCAGGCCGCTGGCGGAGGTGGTGACCAGGTCCACCGGCACCGGGGCCGTGTTGCCCGGGTCCGCCGCACGCAGCGCCTCGACGCGCGCCTTGACAGCGTCCACCAGGGCCGGGGCCGTCGGGGCGAGGTTGGAGCCCGACGAGTTGCCGGCGTTGTAGGCCATCGGCGAGGTCGCAGACGGCCGCGACCAGAAGTGCCCCGGGTCACTGAAGCCCTGGCCGATCAGCGCCGACCCGACCGCCTTGCCGTTCTGCAGGATCAGGCTGCCGTTGGCCGCGTCCGGAAAGGCCGCTTGCGCCACGCCGGTCACCACCAGCGGGTAGGCCAGCCCGGTGAGCAGGCTGAAGAGCAGGAACAGCGTGAGCGCCGGGCGGAACAAGGCATCGTTCTTCATGGGGGGCTCCTTAGAAGGTCTTCTTCAGGCCGACGACAAAGGTCGTCTTGCCCAGGAACTTGCCGTTGGCCGGGCTGGCGTAGAAGGTCTTGTCGGCATCGGTGCCGATCACCGAACCGCTCAGCACAAGACCGGAGAAGTCCTTGGACAGGGTCAGCGCGTAATCGGTGTAGGACGCAACGGCCAGGTGCTTGACGGTCTGGTGACCCACATGCGGCGCCAGCATCAGGCCGTCGCCGAGGTCAAAGCTCGCCGTCACGTCGAGGTAGCCGGAGTTCTTGCTGTCGACATTGCCGAACAGGTTGGTCGTGCTGTGCGAGTACTTCGCCGTGACGGGCCCGAAGGTCAAGGCCCCATAGACCTCGAAGGTGTTGGCGTTGGCAAAGCCCGGCACGTTCTTCAGGTTGTTGCTGGGGTACAGGTAGTACAGGCCACCGACGTCCAGGGTCAGACCCTTGGAGATCTCGGTCTTGTAGCCCCCGTACAGGTCGATCTCGACCTGGGCATCACCGCCGGGAATGTCCTTGATCCACTTGATGGTGGAAGCCCAGGTGCCGACGTAGAAGCCACTCGGGTCGGCATAGTCGATGCCGCCTTGCAGGGCCGGCTTCAGGCGGGTCTGCGAGATGCCCCGGTAGCGGTAGTCACTGACGGCACCGAGGTTGAACGACAGCGGCGACGCCACCTCGTCGGCGAAAGCCGGCAGGGCCAGGGTCAGCGCGAGAACGGAGAGAAGGGATTTCATGGAAGCTTTCAGAAGATTCAAGCCAGGCCCAGGGCGACCAGGATCAGGTCGATGGCCTTGATGCCGATGAAGGGCACGATCACGCCCCCCAGGCCGTACACCAGGAGATTGCGGCGCAGCAGGGCCGCTGCGCCGATGGCGCGGTACTTGACGCCCTTGAGCGCCAGCGGAATGAGCACGACGATGATGAGCGCGTTGAAGATGACAGCGCTCAGGATGGCCGAGCTGGGGCTGGCCAGGCGCATGACGTTCAGCGCACCGAGTTGCGGGTAGGTCGACACAAAGGCCGCCGGCAACACCGCGAAGTACTTGGCCAGATCGTTGGCGATGCTGAAGGTCGTCAGCGAGCCGCGCGTCATCAGCATCTGCTTGCCGGTCTCGACCACCTCGATCAGTTTGGTCGGGTTGCTGTCGAGGTCGACCATGTTGCCGGCCTCCTTGGCGGCCTGGGTGCCGGTGTTCATGGCCACGGCCACGTCGGCCTGCGCGAGCGCGGGGGCGTCGTTGGTGCCGTCGCCGGTCATGGCCACGAGCCGGCCCTGGGCCTGGTGCTCGCGGATGAGGGCCAGCTTGGCCTCAGGCGTGGCCTCTGCGAGAAAGTCGTCCACACCGGCCTCAGCGGCGATGGCGGCGGCAGTGAGGCGGTTGTCGCCCGTCACCATGACCGTCTTGATGCCCATGCGCCGCATCTGTGCGAAACGTTCCTTGATGCCCGGCTTGACGATGTCCTTGAGTTCCACGACGCCGAGCACCTGCACCCCGTCGGCCACCACCAGCGGCGTGCTGCCGCGGCGCGACGCCTCGTCGACGACGGTCTGCACGCCAGCCGGCCAGCGGCCGTTGAGCGCCTCCACATGCGACCGCACGGCGCTACCGGCTCCCTTGCGAATGGACCGGCCGGGCAGGTCCACACCGCTCATGCGGGTCTGCGCGGTGAATGGCACGAAGTCGCCGCGTTCGGCGGGTTTGGCGGCGCCGAACTTGCGGTCGGCCAGCGCCACGATGCTGCGGCCCTCGGGGGTCTCGTCAGCCAGCGAGGCCAGGCGCGCCGCCTCGGCCAGCTGCACTTCGCTGACACCGTCCAGCGGCCAGAAGGCATCGGCCTGGCGGTTGCCCAGCGTGATGGTGCCGGTCTTGTCGAGCAGCAGCACATCGACGTCGCCCGCCGCCTCCACCGCGCGGCCCGAGGTGGCGATGACATTGGCCTGCAGCATGCGGCTCATGCCCGCCACACCCACCGCCGACAGCAGGCCGGCGATCGTCGTCGGGATGAGGCACACCAGCAGGGCCACCAGCACCACCAGGCTCACGGGCTCACCCGCGCCGGCCACGGCCACGCTGAACTGCGAGAACGGCAGCAGCGTGGCGCACA
This sequence comes from Roseateles puraquae, assembly GCF_002205845.1. Taxonomy (GTDB): domain Bacteria; phylum Pseudomonadota; class Gammaproteobacteria; order Burkholderiales; family Burkholderiaceae_C; genus Pelomonas; species Pelomonas puraquae. The sequence goes on from NZ_NISI01000001.1 coordinate 658,576, forward strand.
CGCCCAAGAACACGAGGGTCAAGGCCACCAACAGGATGGTCAGCGCGATCTCGTTGGGCGTCTTCTTGCGCTTGGCGTTCTCGACCATCGCGATCATGCGGTCGACAAAGGTCTCGCCGGGGTTGACCGCCACGCGGGCGATGACCCAGTCCGACAGCACGCGGGTGCCGCCGGTCAGCGCCGAGAAGTCGCCCCCGCTCTCGCGGATGACGGGTGCCGACTCACCGGTGATGGCGCTTTCGTCGACCGACGCGACGCCGTCGATGACCTCGGCGTCGGCCGGCACCACGTCACCCGCCTCGATCAGCACCACCTCACCCTTGCGCAGGGTGCTGGCTTCGCGCGGATGCCAGGCGAGCTGATCACGCGGCGTGCCTGGCTGCCAGCCCTCGGCGACCTTGGCCCAGGTTTCCTTCTTCAAGCCGCGCAACGAGGCGGCTTGCGCCTTGCTGCGGCCCTCGGCCAGGGCCTCGGCGAAGTTGGCGAACAGCACCGTGAACCACAGCCACACGGTGACGGCGATGACAAAGCCGGTGGGCTGCGCGACAGCGAGTGCCGTGGTCAGCAGGCTGCCCAGGTAGACGACCGCCATGACCGGGTTGCGCCACTGCACCCGCGGGTCCAGCTTGATGAAGGCCTCGACCAGGGCGCGACGGGTCAGCGCCGGGTCGAACAAGGAGAAGCCGGCACTCATTGCACGCTCCACAGGATGAGATGCTCGACGACCGGCCCCAGGGCCAGCGCCGGCACGTAGTTCAGAAGACCGACCAGCAGCACGCTGCCGATCAGCAGCACGACGAAGAGAGGCCCGTGCGTCGGCAGCGTGCCCTCGCCCGGGGCCAGGCGCTTCTTGGCCGCGAGCGACCCGGCCATGGCCAGCACCGGCACGATGACGCCGAAGCGGCCGATCCACATCACCAGTGCCAGCAGCAGGTTGTAGAACGGCGTGTTGGCCGAGAGGCCCGCGAAGGCGCTGCCGTTGTTGTTGCCGGCCGAAGACAGCGCATACAACACCTCGCTGAAGCCATGGGCGCCCGGCGCGGCAATGCCCGCCTTGCCGGGTTCCAGCACCACGGCGACCGCCGTGCCCACCAGCACGGCCAGGGGCGTGAGCAGGATGGCGAGTGACACCATCTTCATCTCGAACGCCTCGATCTTCTTGCCGAAGTACTCGGGCGTGCGGCCGATCATCAGCCCCGCGACGAACACCGCCAGGATGGCAAACACCAGCATGCCGTACAGGCCTGCGCCCACGCCGCCGAAGACGACTTCGCCGAGCTGCATCAGCACCATCGGGACGGCGCCGCCCAGCGGCGTGAAGCTGTCGTGCATCGCGTTCACCGCGCCACAACTGGCGGCCGTGGTGATGACCGCGAAGAGCGACGAGGCATTGATGCCGAAACGTGCCTCCTTGCCCTCCATGTTGCCGCCCGGCTGGGTGGCGCTGGCGGTGGCGTCGACGCCGAGCGGCGCCAGGCGCGGGTTGCCCGCCTGCTCGGCGCCGGTGGCGATGACGACGGCCACCACGAAGAGCACGGTCATCGCGCCGAGCAGCGCCCAGCCCTGGCGCATGTCACCCACCTGCCGGCCCAGCACGAAGCACAGCGCTGCCGGGATCAGGAAGATCGACAGCATCTGCAGCGCGTTGGTGGCCGGGGTCGGGTTCTCAAACGGATGCGCCGAGTTGGCATTGAAGAAGCCGCCGCCATTGGTGCCCAGCATCTTGATGGCAAGCTGCGACGCCACGGGACCGACCGCGATCGACTGGGTCTGGCCTGATTTGTCGTCCATCACGGGCTGCCCATCCGCGCCCTTGAGCGGCTGGCCGTCGGCGCCCAGGCGCGGCTCCTGCCAATGCTGGACCTCGACGGTCGTCACGTCCTGATAGGGCTTGAAGGTCTGCACCACGCCCATCCCCGCCAGCACCACGGCAAACACCAGCGACAGCGGCAGCAGCACCCACAGCGTGGCGCGCGTCAGGTCCGCCCAGACATTGCCGATGGCCTGGGTGGTGTGGCGCGCAAAGCCCCGCACGAAGGCCACCACCACCGCAATGCCGGTGGCCGCGGACAGGAAGTTCTGCACGGTGAGCGCCAGCATCTGCGTGAGATAACTCATCGTCGTCTCACCGCCGTAGCCCTGCCAGTTGGTGTTGGTGACGAAACTCACCGCGGTGTTGAAGGCCGAGTCGGGCGACACTGCGCCCAGGCCCTGCGGGTTCAGCGGCAGCAGGTGCTGCAGGCGCTGCAGGGCATAGACCGCCAACACGCCCAGCGCGTTGAACAGCAGCAGGCCGAGGGTGTAGCGCAGCCAGCCCTGTTCAGCGTCGGCGCGCACGCCGGCCAGGCGCAGCAGCCCGCCCTCGACACGCGCCAGGCTGGCGATGCGGCCTTCCATGACGGCATGGATCCAGCGCGCCAGCGGCCACGCCAGGGCCAGCAGCACGACAAGGAAGCCACCCAGCTGCATCCAGGCAGAGGCACTCATGACAAGTCCTCCGGGAACAGCAGCGCCCAGAACAGATAGACCACGAGCACGATGACGAGCCCCGTGGCGGCGAGTTCGAAGCCGGTCATGACTTCCTCCCCGCGGAGCTGTCAGCCCCCACGGCTGGCTGTGAGCCAGCCTGCCCCCCGAGGGGGTTCAGCGGCCTTGGGGCGGCCCGGCGCCCGCTGACTTGGCAGCCCCAGGCCGCCAGCCCGGTCAACAGCGCGAGTGCCGCGCCCAGACCCAGAAAAACGATGTCCATGACACCTCCATTGCGATGGAGGTCATTCTGGAAATCGGGCCGTCAATCCGCCGACAAGATCGCGGCGGGCGGCATCAAGAAAGTATCAAGACTTCGGCAGCGCGATCTGCGTCAGCTCGATGCCGCGCTCCTTGGCGAAGGCTTCCAGCACCGGCAGCAGGGCCCCGAGCTTTTCGTCCAGCGCATCCCGCACGGTATCGACGACGACCTGCGTGCTGCGCTCGATCTCGATGTGCACCGCGTCGCCCACGGTCTTGTCGCCGAAGGTGGTCATGCGCAGGGTTTCGGGAATGAGCCAGACCTCGAACCAGCCCGAGCCGTCCCGCTCACGCTGGGCCTCGGCCACGGTCAGGCTGCAGCCGTTGACACCGATGTAGCCCTTGGCGAACACATAGCGCATCCAGGGCGCGGGCAGCGCAAAGCGGATGACATGGTTGTTGTCGGGCCGGCGGATCTCGGCGATGCGCGCTGACACGTCCACATGGCCCGACAGCGGATGACCGCCGATCTCGACGCCCTCCTTCGCGGCGCGCTCCACGTTCAGGCCCGAGCCCTCGCGCAGGCTCCCAAGTGTGGTGAGCCTGAGGGTCTGGGCCATCACGTCGAAGCTGGCCACGCCGGGCGCCGGACGTTCGGTGACGGTGAGGCAGACGCCATCGCAAGAGACGCTCGCGCCAATGGCGAGATCCTGGTCAAAGCCTTCCGGGAAGGCCAGATGCAGGGTGTGCAGGCCCTCGCGGGCCTCGATGGACTGAACGCGGGCGACGCCCTGGACGATGCCGGTGAACATGATGAAAAAAGGCCCCGGGTGGGGCCGATTTGTCGAGTTGCAGGCAGCTTACCAGCTGACTTCGCGGTCGGGTGTGGCGCCGATCTTGTGGATGGACAGGTCGGCGCCCTCGTACTCCTGCTCGGCATCCAGCCGCAGGCCCACCACCTGGCGGATCACGCCATACACGACCAGGCCGCCCGCAAGCGCCCAGGCCACGCCGCCCAGCGTGCCGATCACCTGCGCGCCCAGGCTCACGCCGCCCAGGCCACCGAGCGCCCGCTGGCCGAAGAGCCCACAGGCAATGCCGCCCCAGGCACCGCACAGGCCGTGCAGCGGCCACACGCCGAGCACGTCGTCGATCTTCCAGCGGTTCTGCGTGAGGGTGAAGAACTGCACGAACAGCCAGCCGGCCACGCCGCCGGTGACCAGCGCGCCGAGGGGATGCATGACGTCCGACCCGGCACAGACCGCCACCAGCCCGGCCAACGGCCCGTTGTAGGCAAAGCCCGGGTCATTGCGCCCCAGCAGCACCGCCACCAGCGTGCCGCCCGCCATGGCCATCAGCGAATTGACCGCCACCAGGCCGGAGAGCTTGTCCAGCGTCTGTGCGCTCATCACGTTGAACCCGAACCAGCCGACCGTCAGCACCCAGGCGCCCAGGGCCAGAAAAGGGATGCTCGACGGCGGGTGGGCGCTCATCGCGCCATCCTTGCGGTAGCGGTTGAGCCGGGGCCCCAGCAGCAGAACGGCGGCCAGGCCAATCCAGCCCCCGACCGCGTGCACCACCACGCTGCCGGCGAAGTCATGAAACTCAGCCCCGGTCGCCGCCTTGAGCCAGGCCTGGATGCCGAAGGCCTGGTTCCAGGCGATCCCTTCGAAGAGCGGGTAGACGAAGCCGACGATGACGCAGGTCGCCGCCAGCTGCGGGCCGAAACGCGCCCGCTCGGCGATGCCGCCCGACACGATGGCGGGAATGGCCGCCGCAAAAGTCAGCAGGAAGAAGAACTTGACCAGCTCGTAGCCGTTTTTCTGCGCGAGCTGCTCCGCGCCGACGAAGAAGTGCAAACCGTAGGCCACGCCGTAGCCCACGAGAAAGTAGGCGAGCGTTGAGACCGCGAAGTCCACCAGGATCTTGACCAGGGCATTGACCTGGTTCTTCTTGCGGACCGTGCCCAGCTCCAGGAAGGCAAAGCCTGCATGCATGGCCAGCACCATGATGGCGCCCAGCAGGATGAAGAGCGCATCAGCGCCCTGCTTGATCGAGGTCTCCAACGTTGTCTCCGGCCGCCGGCTCCACACCTGGGCACCATGCACCAGGCCGAGTCAGCGCGCACCGAAATTGCAATTTCGATGCCCGGTTTTAAGGCGGTCGCGATGACGTCACCAGCACCACAAACGGGCCCAACAACCTACTTTGGTGCAGACAACGCACTCTTCTCGAACATTTCCGCACCGAAGCCGAGCGTCAGCTGCCCATCCGGCCACTGCACCACCGGCCGCTTGATGACGCTGGGCTCGGCCAGCATCAGGGCGATGGCGGAGGCGTCGTCCACCACCGCGGCCTTGACTCCATCGTCGAGCTTGCGCCAGGTCGTACCGGCCCGGTTGATCAGGCGCTCACGTCCGAAAGCGGCCAGCCAGGCCGGCAGCTGGTCGGCTGGAACGCCCTGCTTCTTGAAGTCGTGGAAGGCGACGTCCAGCCCGCGGTCAGCCAGCCAGGTGCGGGCCTTCTTGACGGTGTCGCAGTTGGGAATGCCATAGACGGTGATCATGGCCGGCACCGTACCATGGCCCCATGATCGACTGGCTGGACGACGACTCCCTCGACTTCCCGCCCAGCCACCGCGCGCTGGGGCCCGACACCGACGCGCCCGGCCTGCTGGCGGCCGGCGGCGAACTGGAGCCGCGGCGACTGGAGGCCGCCTACCGGCGCGGCATCTTCCCGTGGTACAGCCCGGGTCAGCCGGCGCTGTGGTGGGCGCCGGACCCGCGCATGGTGCTCAAGACGGCCGACTTCAAGCTCGCCCGCTCGCTGCGCAAGACGGTGCAGCGCTTCATCGCCACGCCCGGCTGTGAGATCCGGGTCGACCACGACCGCGCCGCCGTGCTGAAGGCCTGCGCCGGCGTGCCGCGCGAGGGACAGAACGGCACCTGGATCGTGCCCGAGTTGCAGGCGGCCTACCTCGCCTGGCCCGCCATGCACAGCATCGAGACCTGGATGGACGGCGAGCTCGTGGGCGGGCTGTACGGCGTCAATCTCGGGCGCATGTTCTATGGCGAGTCGATGTTCATGCGGCGCACCGACGCCTCCAAGATCGCCCTGTGCGCCCTGGTCTGCCTGTGCCGGCACTTCGACATCCCGTGGATCGACTGCCAGCAGAACACCCGCCACCTGGCCTCGCTCGGGGCGGCAGAAGTGCCGCGAAATGCCTTCGAAGCGCACGTGGCCACGCATGTGGATGAAGCGACCCCGGGGCCTTGGACCTATCATCCCGCCCACTGGCAGCGCCTTTTCGAGCCCACGTGACCCACCCCAAAGAACTGCCCCTCGCGCAGATCCAGTTCTACGCCACGGCCGCTTACCCGTGCAGTTACGTGCCGGGTCGGTTGGCGCGCTCCCAGGTCGCCACACCCAGCCACCTGATCCACGCCGACGCCTACTCCAACCTCGTGGCGGCCGGCTTCCGGCGCAGCGGCCTGTTCACCTACCGCCCCTACTGCGACCAGTGCCGCGCCTGCGTCGCACTGCGACTGCCGGTCGACCGCTTCGAGCCCAGCCGTTCGCAGCGCCGCGCCTGGAAGGCCCACCGCCACCTGCAAGCCCAGGTCATGCGCCTGAGCTACTCGCCCGAGCATTACGCGCTCTACCTGCGCTACCAGGCCGGCCGCCACAGCGGCGGCGGCATGGACCACGACAGCGTCGACCAATACACCCAGTTCCTGCTGCAGTCGCGCATCAATTCGCGCCTGGTGGAGTTCCGCGAGCGCATGCCCGATGGCAGCACGCCGCTGCGCATGGTGTCCATCCTCGACATCCTCAGCGACGGCCTGTCGGCGGTCTACACCTTCTACGACCCCGACATCGAGGCCAGCTACGGCACCTACGGCGTGCTGTGGCAGGTGGAGCAGGCCAAGGAGCTGAAGCTGCCTCACGTCTACCTCGGCTACTGGATCGAGGAAAGCCCCAAGATGGCCTACAAGAGCGGCTTCAGGCCGCACCAGGTGCTGCGGGACGGGACCTGGACCGACGTGGCGTGACCCCTCGGTGTCGGGCCGGGTTGCTCATCGGCCCGCGCAACCGATTCGCGACGGCACCAAGGCCTGACTGACCCGTCGGGCACCGCCTCGGCCGCACCTCATCAAGTTTGCGGATGGCTCGTGCCGCTGGCGGCGCGATCAAGATTGCGCCCGGCTGTGCTGTTAGCCCAGACTGGTTACCTCACTCCGGGGAGGCAACATGGCCATCTCGCTCACCACCACCGTCACCACAACGCCGCCGCTCACGGTCTCGCAGTTCTACACGCCTGCCGGTGCCACGCCCGGCAATGTGGGCCTGTGCCTGTCGGGTGGCGGCACGCGAGCGGCCTGCGCGGCCATGGGGCAATTGCGCGGGCTGAGCTACCTGCAGGCCAACGGGGCCAGCCTGCTGTCGCAGGTCAAGGCCTTGTCGACGGTGTCAGGCGGGTCGTGGCTGGGCGTGCCCTATATGTACATGCCGGCCAGTGGCTCCGATGACACCACCTATCTCGGCACCTACAACGCCAATCAGGGCGCACTCACCGTGGGCGAACTGGGTTCGCTGCCGCCCGGCAACGCCGGCAACCCCTTCACGTCGGACACCTTCTCCCTCGTGGCGATCGCTGGCACTGCCTGGCTGCTCTACATCGCGACCAACAAGGTCAACCCAGCCGATCCTTTGCCTGCCAACATGCTGTGGCAGACGGTCATGGGGCTGAACATTCTCTCCCCCTACGGCCTGTATGCACCGCGAGAGAACTTCGAGCCCAACGACCTGTTCTCTGCCACGTCCGAGAGCCTGAACGCCATCCTCACCGCCAATCCCGCACTCAAGACGACGACTGCCCACACCTTCGCCGCCGGCAGCGGCTTCGCGCAGCGTCCCTTCCATATCTGCAACATGGGCATGATGGTGAGCGTCAAGGGGCTGGACCTGCCGCCCCTGGCGCCGGTCCAGGCGACCGGCTACGGAAGCGGTGTGGTCGGGTCACCCAGCTTCGGACCTGCGCAGGCACTGGATGCCAACGGCCTGCCCGTGGGCGGCGGCCTGGTGGACTCTTTCGCACTGCCTTCCAGCTTCGTCAGTCTGAGTGGCGACACCGCCACCGTGCAGCAAGTCCGCCCCTGGGCGCTCACCGACATCATGGGCACCAGCAGCGCCGCATTTGCCGACGAGATCTGGACCACGATCGGCTATTGGCAGAAGAACCCACCCGCCTTCAAGGCGTGGCTGGAGAAGGAAAGCCTGGCTCTGCTGAAGTGGATCGACCACATGCTCTCCGCCGATGCGCAGCGCTTGGCTCGGGACATCCTCGATCATGCGGCGAGCCCCCTGTCAGCATCGGCGCAGGCGCATCCTGCCGTCGCAGAGGCCTCCTCCTTCCCGGTGGACCTCATCCCGCAGTACCCATCCTGGCCCGTGGGAGGCACCGAAACCAAGTCAGGCAGCAACCCCAACCACTACGCCGACGGCGGCAGCCTCGACAACAGTGGCCTGTGCAGCCTGCTGTCCTACAGCGATATCGACAGCGCCATCGTCTGCATCAATTCCATGGTGCCCCTTTCCGCGGCGAGCTGCGGCATCCCGAGCCCGGCGGGCAGCCCGATGGGCTGGGTCGTGGGCAGCCAGGTCTTGGTGGACGACACCATTCCGCCCCTCTTCGGCTACCAGCCCTATGACGACAAGGTGGGCTACCAGCCCTACCCCGACACCCAGCCGAACACGGTACCCCAGCAGAACCGCGCCTTCGCACGCAACCAGATCTTTGCGGCCAGCGACTTTGCCCCCTTTCTGAGGGCGCTCTGGGCCGCAGCGGGCAGCAAGAACCCCGCAAGCGGGCCGGCCGTCCTGTCGCAATCGCTGCAGGTGAAGGCCAACAGCTGGTTTGGCGTCCCGGCGCGGCGCGCGCCCATGACCATCGTGTGGGTCTACCTCAACTACGCCACCGACTGGGCGGCCCAATTCGATGGCAACGCCGCCGTGCAACAACTCGTCACCAGCGAACTGGCCAACAGCCGCTTCCCCAACTACAGCACGTTCGACACGCAACTCACCGCCACCCAGATCAACCTGATGGCCCACCTGACGTCATGGTGTGTCGTGACGGCGGAGCAGGAGACTCAGGTGTTCTCCAGCCTCTTCAAGTCCCCGGCGTGATACGGCCGCGAAGGGCGAAGCGCAGTCAGACCAACACTTCCACGCAGGCCGGGTGGCCCAGGAACCCCTCCGGGCTGGCGCTGCGACCATAGGCCCCGCTCTGGAAGATGACCGCCAGGTCGCCCACCTCGCCGCGCGGCATGTCCATGCGGTCGGCCAGCAGGTCCAGCGGCGTGCATAGCGGGCCGACGACGCTGGCGGCTTCGACAGCGGTCTCGGTGCGGCCCTGGGGTTGGATGGTCGCCGGGTAGTTCTTGCGCAGCACCTGGCCGAAGTTGCCCGAGGCCGACAGGTGGTGGTGCAGGCCGCCATCGGCCACCAGGAAGACCTGGCCGCGCGAGACCTTGCGGTCGACGATGCGCGTCACGTAGACACCCGCCTCACCGACGAAGTAACGCCCCAGCTCGATGACGAGCTTGGCCTGCGGCAGTTCGGCCCGCGCGCGGGCCTGCAGCGCGGCGAGGTTGTCGCCGATGGGGGGGAGATCCAGGCGCGCCTCACCCGGGAAATACGGAATGCCGAAGCCACCGCCCAGGTTCAGGAACTTGACCGGTGACGGCGCGGCCTCGGCCAGGCGCAGGGCCAGTTCAAAGCTCTTCTGCTGCGCCTCGCAGATGGCCTCGGCCTTGAGGTTCTGCGAGCCGGCGAAGAGGTGAAAGCCTTCGAAGGCGACACCGTCGCCCGCCAGCTGGCCGACCTGGGCCAGCACGTCGGGCACGGTCTCGGCGTCGATGCCGAACTGCTTGGGGCCACCGCTCATGCGCATGCCCGAGCCCTTGAGCTCGAAGTCGGGATTCACGCGCAGGGCGACGCGGGCCGGCAGACCCAGGCGCTGCGAGGCGGCCGCGAGCACCTTCAGCTCGCGGGCCGATTCCACGTTGACCAGCACGCCCGCCGCCACCGCCTGGCCCAGCTCGATATCGCGCTTGCCGGGGCCGGCGAAGCTGATTTCGTGCGGGTCGGCGCCGGCATTCAGTGCCACCTGCAGCTCGCCCGCCGAGGCCACGTCGATGCCATCCACCAGCCCGGCCATCAGCCCCACCACGGCCGGCATGGGGTTGGCCTTCATCGCGTAATGCAGCTCGATGCCCTGCGGCAGCGCGGCGCGCAACTCGGCGACGCGGGCTTTCAGCAGGCCGCGGTCGTAGGCGTAAAACGGCGTCTGCCCCACGCGCTCGGCCAGCACCGACAGGCGCTGCCCGCCCACCAGCAACTCGCCGTTGTCGGCGACAGGGAACTGCGACATGGCCACATGGGCCGGCGGACGTTTGGCTTCGGTCATGAGCTGTGGCGAGCGACCCAGTCCGTGGACAGGGTCTTGCGGTCAATCTTGCCGTTGGGGTTGCGCGGCAACGGGCCGCGCTGGGCCTCCACGCCGTGCGGCACCATGTAGGCGGGCATGCGGGCCTTGCAGGCGGTGGCCAGTGCGGCGATGTCCAGCTCGGCCACGCCCTCAGGCGGCGTGGCGATGACCTGGATGGCCTGGCCCAGCGTGTCGTGATCGACCCCGAAGGCCACGCATTCACCCACCAGGCCGGTGGCGTAGAGCACTTCCTCGACCTCGGTGGGGCTGACGCGGTAGCCCGAGGTCTTCATCATCTCGTCACGGCGGCCGACGAAGTACAGGAAGCCCTCGGCATCGCGGCGCACGGTGTCACCCGAAAACACCGCGAACTCCGGCAGCTGCAGGCCGCCCTCGCGGCCGCCGACGCCGGCCGGCAGCGGCTTGTAGCGCTCGGCGGTCTTCTCGGCGTCGTTCCAGTAGCCCAGGCCCACCAGCGCGCCGCGGTGCACCAGCTCGCCCGGCTCGTCGGGGGCGCATTCGCTGCCGTCCTCGCGCAGCACGAGGATCTCGGCGTTCGGGATGGCGCGGCCGATGGAGTCGGGCCGGCGGTCCACCTCCTCGGGCGGCAGGTAGGTCGAGCGGAAGGCTTCGGTCAGGCCGTACATCAGGAAGGGCTTGGCCGAGGGCGCCTTGGCGCGCAGCAGGTCGAGCGTGGCGCGGGGCATGCGGCCGCCGGTGTTGGCGAAGTAGCGCAGGTGCTGGTCGATGGCGGCGGGCCATTCGAGCTGGGTGAGCTGGATGTACAGCGGCGGCACGGCGGTCAGGCCCGTGACCTTCTCGCGCTCCATCGCCTTGAGCACGTCCTTGGGCAGCAGGTAGTTCAGCAGTACCACGCGCGCACCGCTGTGGAAGGCCGTGGTCAGCTGACTGAAGCCGGCGTCGAAGGACAGCGGCAGTGCCGCCAGCAGGGTGTCGCTGGCACGGTTTTCAAGGTAGCTGGCCACGCTCTTGCCGCCGGCCACCATGTTGCGGTGGGACAGCACCACACCCTTGGGCCGGCCGGTGGAGCCCGACGTGTACAGGATGGCGGTCATGTCGGTGTCGATGACGCGGTGCCCCGCGCGCTTGGGCGCAGCCAGCAGCGCGGCCCAGTCGTGCACTGGCACGGGCGCAGCGCCGGTGCCGCTGGTCAGCACGACGTGCTTGACCGACGGGCATTGCGCCAGCACCTCGCCCAGCTGGGCCAGCCGCTCGGGCGACGTGACGAGCACCCGCACCTCGCAGTCACGCAGGATGAAGCCCACCTGCTCCGGCTTGAGCAGCGGGTTCAGCGGCACGAAGACGCCACCGGCAGCCGGCGCACCGAAGCTCGCCACCACCGTCTCGAAGCGCTTTTCAAGATAGATGGCCACCCGCTGGCCACGCGCCAGGCCCAGCGCCATCAGGCCGCTGGCAAAGCCGCGAACGGCAGCGTCAAGCTCACCGTAACTCAGCGTTGCCGTGCCGTAGGTCAGGGCCGGTGCGTCGGGCGTGCGCTCGGCGGCAACGGCCACCAACTCGTTCAGCAAGGTCGATTCGGGCATGAAGCTCTGGCGTGAGACAGGGAGCAAACAGTGAAAAAAGTATCTCACGCGCCCCCGGGCCGAGGGGTGCCCGCCCCCCGGGGCCGAGGGGGCGCGCCGCTAAACTGAGCGGCTGCTTTTTCGGACGCCTGACCCCATGGACCAAGCCCAGGTTCTCAGCCACGTGCTGAGGCTTCTCGACGACGTGCTGAGCCTGAACGGCCGCGCCCAGACCTTCACCCGCGACACGGCCCTGCTTGGCGCCCTGCCCGAGCTGGACTCCATGGCCGTGGTGAGCTTGATCACTGCGCTCGAAGAGCAGCTCGGCCTGGTGGTGGACGACGACGACATCGATGGCGACACCTTCGCCACGGTGGGCTCGCTGGCCGACTTCGTCGCCGCGCGGCTCTGACCCCGCCCTCTCCACCCCAAGCCCCCGGGTATCGAGTGGCTCCCGTTCAACCTCCGCTGCGCGCCGTGCCGCGCAACCCGGTGCCCGGCCCGCACAACGTCCAGGCCGACGCCGAACCGGCACGCCTGCACTGCCTGCTCGATGAACCGGACATGCAGTTCACGACCAGCGGCCGCGCGGCCATCCTGCTCGGGCTGGAGGCGCTGGGCCTAGCGCCGACCGACCGGGTGCTCGTGCCGAGCTATCACTGCCCGACGATGGTGTCGCCCGCGCTCGCCCTGGGCCTGCCGGTGGGCTTCTACCCGATCGACGCCAGCGGCCGCCCGTCGCTCGAATGGCTGGAGCAGCACGCACCGGCCGACACCCGCGTGCTGTGCGCGGCGCACTACTTCGGATTGCCGCTGGACCTTCGCCCCGTCAAGGCCTGGTGCGAGGCGCGCGGGGTGCTGATGCTCGAAGACTGTGCGCATGCGATGTTCGGCCAGGGCCCGGGCGGCCCGGTCGGCGCGCTGGGTGACGTGGTCATCGCGAGCCTGCCGAAGTTCTTTGCTGTGCAGGAGGGCGGGCTGCTGCGACTGCGCGCGCCCCAGCACAGCGCGCCCCCCCTTCGCCCGGCCGGCGCGGTGGCGGAGCTCAAGGCCTGGTTCGACACGCTGGAGATCAGCGCCAGCCACGGTCGCCTGGGCGGCTGGGGCCTCTGGGCCCGTCCGCTGCTGGCCGCCAAGCGCGCCGTGCGCCGCGCGCCCGCGCCGGCAGCCGTGGCTGCAGCAGCGCCCGAAGCCTTCGACCCGAGCGGCAACTACGCCCGCATCGACATGGCCCTGAGCCACCGGGCGCCGTGCCGCATCACCCTCGACACCGCCACGCGCTCGGCACGGGGCCGTGTGACCGCCCAGCGGCGCCGCCACTACCAGGCCATGGTGGCCGCCGTGAACGGCCGCCGCGGGGTGCATCCGCTGTTCCCTGAACTGCCCGCGCAGGCCGCGCCTTACGTGATGCCCCTGTGGGTTGACCAGCCCGACCCGGCCTACCGCAGCCTGCGCGAGCGCGGCGTGCCCGTGTCGCGCTGGGACTGGCTCTGGCCGGGCGTGCCCGACATGGCCGGCGACCAGGGCAAGACCTGGTCCCACCACGTCCTGCAGGTGCACTGCCACCAGGACATGACGGACGAAGACCGAGACTGGGTGATCGGCAGCGTGCTGGCCCTGTGTGAGCGTTGACCTGGAAGCTAGCCATGAACATCGAATGGAAGATCGTCCCGGCGCGTGAGCTCGCATCGCTGGCCGCGTCGTGGGATGCCCTGCAGGCCCGGCTGCTGCCGCATGCCTTCTTGCGCACGCATTTCCTGCTGCCGTTGCTTGAACAGTTCGGCACCGGCCAGGAGTTGCTGGTCTACAGCGAGGGCGCCGACGGCTGGACCGTGGCCTTGCTGGTGCAGCCCATCGGGCAAGGCCGCTGGAACACCTTCCAGCCATCGCAACTGCCCCTGGGCCCCGCGCTCCTGCCCGACGGCAACACCGAGGCCTTGTTGCAATCGCTGCTGCGCCGCCTGCCGGGGCTGGCGTTGTCGCTGGGCCTGACCCAGCAGGACACGCTCTTCTGCAAGGTCACCGCCGACACGCCCACCTTGCGCCGCCAGCACTACATCGACACCGCGTGGGTCGACATCGAGACGGACTTCGACACCTACTGGGAAGCCCGCGGCAAGAACCTGCGCCAGAACAGCCGCAAGCAACTGAAGAAGGTCGAGGGCACCGGCGTCACGCCGCGCCTGGACGTGATCGAGGCGGCAGACGAGGTCGCGACTGCGCTCGCCCAGTATGGCGAGCTCGAAACCAGCGGCTGGAAGGCGGAGCTGGGCACCGCCATCTCGATGGAGGGCGCGCAGGGCCGCTTCTATCAGCGGGCCCTGGAGGGCGCGGCCCGTGCCGGGCAGATGCGCATCTACCGCTACTGGTTCGGCGAGGAGGTCGTCGCCATGGACTTGTGCGTGCACCAGGGCGACTGTCTGGTCATCCTGAAGACGGCCTACCAGCAGGCCCACCATGCGGTGTCGCCCTCCACGCTGATGCGGGTCGACGAGTTCCGCGCGCTGTTCGCTGAAGGGCGCTTCAAGCGCATCGAGTTCTATGGGCGCGTCATGGAGTGGCATACCCGCTGGACCGAGGCCTCGCGCCCCCTGGTGCACCTGACCGCATTCCGCTGGGGCTGGCTCAAGGCCCTGCAGGACTGGCGCGCAAGACGCGCCCCCGCCACGGCATGAAGCGCGCGCCCGAGGTCTTCTTCCTGCCGGCGGGCAGTGAGCAGCGCCTGTGCCTGTTCCACGCACCGGCCGGCACGCCGCGCAGTTGCGTGCTCTACCTGCACCCCTTCGCCGAGGAGATGAACAAGTCGCGCCGCATGGCCGCACTCGCCTGCCGGGCGCTGGCCGACGCGGGTCACGCGGTGCTGCAGATCGACCTGCGCGGCTGCGGCGATTCGTCGGCGGACTTCGGCGATGCCACGTGGCCGGACTGGCAGGCCGATGTGCAGCTCGCGCTGCGCTGGCTGGACAGCCGCCACCCGGGCATGCCGTTGTGGCTCTGGGGGTTGCGCGCCGGCGCGCTGCTGGCCGCGGGCGACTGGGGGCGGCCGGTCAATTTTCTGCTGTGGCAGCCCATGCCCAGCGGCAAGCTCGCACTGCAGCAGTTCCTGCGGCTGAAGCTCGCCGCGGAGATGGCAGGCGGCGGCGGCAAGGGGCTGATGGAGCAGATGAAGGCCCAGTTGGCCGCCGGCGAAGCCGTCGAGGTGGCGGGCTACCGGGTTCACCCGGCGCTGGCCTCGGGGCTGGAGGCCGCACGCCTCACACCAGCCGGCCCTGCGGGCCGCGTGGCCTGGATCGAAGTCTCGGCCCAAGCGGGCGACACCCTCAAGCCAGCGAGCCTGCAAGCCCTGCAGGCCTGGCAGGAAGCCGGCTGGACCGTGAGCAGCCAGGTCGTTGAAGGGCCGAGCTTCTGGGCCACGACCGAGATCGAGTTGGCCCCGGCCCTGATTTCCGCCACCGTGGAGGCCCTGTGATGGAACGGGTGCTCGGCTTCGACTGCGAAGGCGCCGCGCTGGTGGGCATCCTCGCCGAGCCCCCGGCTGTGGCCGCCAGCATGGCCGACCTGGGTGTGCTCGTCATCGTCGGCGGCCCCCAGTACCGCGCCGGCAGCCACCGGCAGTTCACCCTGCTGGCGCGGCATCTGGCCGCGCATGGCTACCCCACGCTGCGCTTCGACTACCGCGGCATGGGCGACAGCGACGGCGAGACGCGCGATTTTCTCGGCGTCGACGCCGACATCGCGGCCGCCATCCAGGCGCTGCAATCGGCCCGCCCCGAGGTCAAGCGCGTCGTGCTGTGGGGGCTGTGCGACGCCGCATCGGCTGCCCTGCTCTACCTCGATGCCACGCACGACCCTCGCGTGGCCGGCGTGGCGCTGGCCAACCCGTGGGTGCGCTCGGCCGAAAGCCTGGCCAAGGCCCACGTCAAGCACTACTACTGGCGCCGGCTGAGAGAGAAGTCCTTCTGGCTCAAGCTGCTGCGGGGCGGTGTGGGCCTGCGGGCACTGGGCGGCCTGGCCCGCAACCTCCAGCTCGCGCGCCCGGGCGCCCAGGCCGCTGATGCGCGCAGCTTCCAGGAGCGCATGGCCGCCGGGCTGCGCAGCTTCGAGGGCCCGACGCTGCTGGTGCTCAGTGGCGATGACTACACTGCCCGCGAGTTTGCGGAGTACAGCCGGTCCTCGCCGGCGTGGCAGGGCCTGCTTCAGACACCGTCGCTGGAACTGCACGAGATGCCCGGCGCTGACCACACGTTCTCGAATTCTTCCGACCTGCAGGCACTCAACGCGCGGTGCCTGCGCTGGCTGCAATCCCGATGCTGAAGGCAGACACCCCATGAGCCTGCACCTCTTCTTCCCGATGCGTCGCGCCGCGATCGCCTGGGCCTGCGCCCTGCTGCCGCTGGCGGCCACCGCCCAGATGAACAACCGGGCGCCGTCACCCGAGGGCTGCGGAGATACGCACAACCTCTACGGGCCCTTCGACTACCGGACGGCTGCCGCATCGACGCGCTACATCGTGGAGTTTGCACACTTCACCAAGGGGGTCGAGACCCTGACCAAGGGCGCCACCGGTCCTTTCGGCGGCGACATCGGCTACACGCTGGCGGTTTTTCCCAACCATGCCCGGGCCATCTTGACGCTGGAGCGCTTGGTCGAGCGCATGAAGAAGGATCCGCCCGAAGGCGCCGACATGACCCTCGAGTGCTACTACGCCCGGGGCATGAACTTCGCGCCCGACGACCATGTCTTCCGCATGCTGTACGTGAGCTTCCTGATCCGCAAGCAGCGGCTGGACGAAGCACAACGCTTCCTGGCCTACGTGGTCGAGCGAGCCACCGACAACCCGCTCACGCAGTTCAATGCGGGCATGCTGTACTTCGACATGAAGGACTACGACAAGGCGCTCGTCCAAGCCCATCGCGCGATGGCCATGGGCATGACGCGGGTGGAGTTGCGCAATCAGCTGACGGCCGTCGGGCGCTGGAAGGACCCGGAGCCGGAGGCCCCGGCTTCAGCGGCTTCTGCCGCCTCCGCGCCGGCAGCTGCCGCGTCAGCGCCGGCCTCGGACGTCCAACCTCCCCGATAACGCCCCGTCCATGCCTCGCGTCAACATCGTCATCCCCGCTTTCAACGCCCAGGACTTCATTGCCGAGACGGTCAGGTCCGCGCTGGCGCAGACGATGGGCGACCTGCAGGTCACCGTCATCAACGACGGTTCGAGCGACGCCACGGCCGAGCGCGCGGCCTGCGACGACCCGCGGCTGAAGGTCATCTCGCAAGAGAACCGCGGCATGTCGAAGTCCCGCAACCGCGGCATGGGCGAGGTCGACTCGGAGTTCGTCGCCCTGCTGGATGCCGACGACCTCTGGCACCCGGAGAAGCTGCGCCTGCAGCTGGAGGCGCTGCGCCAGCGGCCCGACCACGACTTCTGCTACACCGCCTTCGACGTCTGGCATGGCGAACCCCGTCCGGCCTACTTCGCCGAGCCCCGCGCGGGCCAGGTGGACGAATCGCTGTCGGGCTGGATCTACCCGCACCTCATCCTGGACAACTACGCCCTGCCCTCCTCCGTCGTGTGGCGGCGCAGCGCCTGGGAGCGCCTGGGCGGCTTTCTGACCGACGACCAGAAGACCGACGACTGGGAGTACCTGGTGCGCGCCAGCACTCAGCACCGGTTCGTGCGGCTTGCCGAATCCTTCGTGCTGTACCGCCAGCATGCGGTCTCGCTGTCGAGGCGCATCCCCCCCGTCAACAGCCACGAGCTGATGCGCAGCCGGCTGCTGCAGCGCTTCGGCATGAGCATGCCGCCGGGGCACGATGTCGACGCGCGGGCCTTGCAGATGTTCCAGCACCGGGGCTGGTGCAACTTCGCCGATTCGCACGTGGCCAAGGGCGACCTGGGGGTGGGGCTGAAGGCCTTCGCCCGGCTGCTGGCGACCAGCCCCTACCGCGGGCAGACGCTGACCAAGCTCGGCAAGTCGCTGTTCCGGCGCGTCGTGCCGCGCGACTGAGCCCCCCAACCGGTGAGGGCGTCAACGGCGCCGTGAGCGCGCCAGCACCTCGCGGTAGACCTCCAGGTGCTTCTCGACACTGCGGCGCCAGGAGAAGCCCCGCGCCCAGCGCATGCCCGCGGCGGCGCGTTCCGCCCGCACCGCGGCGGGCATCGCCAGGATGGCCTGCAGCGAAGACAGCCAGCCGTCGAAATCCTGCGGCTCGTTCGTCCAGGCCAGTGGGCCGACCAGGTCCACGAGGCTGCTGACCGGGCTGAAGAGCACCGGCGTGCCGGCGGCCTGGGCCTCCACGGCCGGAAAGCCGAAACCCTCATACAGCGTCGGATAGATCGCGGCCTGGGCACCCCGATACAGGCTCACCAGCTCACCATCCTCCAGGAAGGGCGCGATGTGCACGCGCGCACGCAGTTCAGGCGGGATGCGGTCCAGCGGCGCCGTGCCGGCGCCAAAGCCACAGCCGACGAGGTGCAGGTCTTCGCGTCCGCTGCGCGCCAGCAGTTCCACCGCCCAGTCGAATCGCTTGCGCGCCTGGGCGCCGCCCAGATAAAGCAGGTAAGGGGCGCCGCCCAGCGCCTGCAGCAGGCTGTCGGGCAAGGGCCCACGCTCGTCGCTGAAGAAGTCGTCGGCGATGCCATGCGAGATGACCGTCAGGCGATCGGCCAGGAACGGCCATCGGGCCACGATGTCGCGGCGGGACGATTCGCTGATGGTGATGACGTGGGCACAGCGCCGCAAGGCAAGTCGCTGGACATCGTGCATGTAGACGTGCTGCACGCCGTGGGTTTCGTCGGACCACGGCACCGTGTCATGGATGGTGACGATCGTGGGGATGGGCTGCCAGACCGGTGCGGTGTTCTCGCCGCAATGCAGGATTTGCGCGCCGGACTGGCGCAGCTTCAGCGGCAGGCCGATCTGCTCCCACAGATGGAAGCGATCCCCCCGGAACTCGAACAGCTCGGCCCGGCCGAGCAGCGGCTCGGGCACCCGGAAGGGCAAGGCGGGGTCATGCGCGTAAGCCGTCCAGCGGACCTCGTCGGCTGGGGTCACGTTGCGCAGGATCTCCTGCACATAGCGTCCCGTGCCCCGCAAATGCCGCACGTTCAACGTGCGGGCGACCATGGCGACATGCAGATTCATGACTGGACGTGGATCAAGGGCTGGGCACGCGCTGGCCGCCCAGGTGGGCAGCCAGGCGCAGCGCCAGCGCGGCGATGGTGAGGCCGGTATTGGCAATGCCGCTGGCCGGGATCAGCGAGCCGTCGCAGACATACAGGTTGGCCACCCCGTGCACGCGCGCCTGCGGGTCGCAGACACCGGCGTCCGGGCTGCCTGACAGGCGGGCCGTGCCCGAGTGGTGCGCGGCAGAGCGCAGGTCGGCCTGCCAGCCCGAGAACACGCGTGAGGCGCGGGTGACGGGCGCCAGCCACGCCAGCACGTCACGTACCGCCGCCTCCATCTGCTCACGGAAGGCAGGCGTCAGGTGCCAGCGACGCACCCCGACCTCACCCGCCCCGTCGTCGCGCGGACGGCTCCACACCGAGGGTTCAGCCGCGGTGGGCATCTGCGCGCACAGCAACAGCGTGTAGTGCCGCGTGGGCAGGTGAATGCCGAACTTGAAGGACAGGATGTCGAGGATGTCGTCCCAATGGCGCAGCAACCGCGCATAGTGCGCCGGGTTCCAGGGGTTGCGGCGAAGCTCGTTCAACACGCTGCCGACCTGCTCACGCCGGCTGGCGCGGTAGTAGTTGGCGGCCGGGCGCAGCTGGAACGACATGTGCAGGCCGTCGCGCTTCACGACGAGCGGCAGGCGCAGGTTGCCATCGGTCCCGGGCACCCGGTAGTTCCACAGCCGGTACAGCGGCACCGTGACCTCGACCTCGCCGACGAAGCCCATCGGGTGGTCTTCGTAGTGGGCGCCGGCGTGATCCAGCCCGGGCAGGGGCAGGCGAGCGCGCAGCTTCTGCAGCAGCACCGGCGACGCCAGCCCGCCCGCGCACAGCACGAACACATCTCCCTCGACGCGCTCGCGTGATCCGCCCTCCTCCACCAGCAGACCGGCGATGCGCCCGTCGGGCCCGACGTCGAAGTCCACCACGTTGCCCGGCACCACCGTCACGCGCCCTTGCAAGCCCAAGGTCGTCCAGAGGTTGCGCGGCCAGCGCGGGTAATACAGGCCCTGCATCAGGCCGGGCGGCAGGCCCAGCTCGCGGTAGCGTTGCTTCAGCTGCTCGATGGCCTCGCGCACCCGCGCCAACTCGACGCCGGACAGCAGCGAAAACGCCTGCGCGTAGTAGGGGTCCAGCTCGGCCTTGGGCCAGGGCCAGTGGGCGGAGAAGATCTCCTCATCAATCTCGATGAGGCCGTTGTGCCACAGCTGGGTCGACCCACCCAGCCCCGCGCCGAAGTGGGGTTGCGTGACGGCGGGCAGCCCCACGTCCTCCACGGGGAAGCGCGGGTCTTCCACCGCCGCGCCCCGCTCGATGAGGACGACCTCATGCGTGGCGAGCAGCGCGTGCGCCAGCACGCAGCCGCCGAGCCCGGCGCCGACGACGACCGCGCGCGGTTTCATCGGGGGCCGTGTTGCGCGGGCTGGCCCAGCCACACGCGGCTGCGGGCGACGCCTTCTTCGAAATCAACGCGGGGCGCCCAGTCCAGCAACCGCCGCGCCTTCTGGTTGGAGAAGGCGATCGGGAAGGTCTCGCGCATCACCCGCCCGAGCGGTGGCCAGGGCGCGACAGGGGGTTGCCAGCCTGCCAGGCGCTTGAGCTTGCGCCAGACCCGCGTCGGCACGCCGCCCATGGGCTCCGGCGGATGCTCGGCCCAATACCGCTTGGCCTCATCGGCCGACCGTTCCACGAACCGCGGCGGCGGCGACGCCAGGGCCGCAAAGGTGCGGATGAACTCGCCCCAGGTGATGGCCTGATCGGCGGTGATGAACATCGCTTCGCCGAGCGCGTCGGCGCTGCGCTGCGCCGCCTGGATGGCATCGCAGACGTCATCGACGAAAACCGCATTGCAGACCCCGCGGCCACCGTCGAACAGCGTCACCTCGCCGCTGCGGGCCTGCGCCAGCACCTGACGCTCGAAATGCCCGCCCAGGCCGTACACGACCGTGGGGCGAAGGATGACCACCGGCAGGTCGCCCCGCGCATGGGCCGACTGCACGATTTCTTCCTGCTCGGCCTTGGAGTCGGAGTAAGGCTCGCCATAGCGGCCGATCCGCGCCGTGGCCTCGTGTGCAGCCTCCGGCCCGGGTGCCGGCCCGTGGACGGACATCGTGCTGACGTGCACAAAGCGCTTCACCCCGTGGCGGGCGGCCGCCTCCACCAGATGCCGCGTCGCCTGCGGCCCACGATCACCGTGCGCCAGGTGGATGACCTGCTCACACCCTTGCACAGCCGCGTCGAGCGAGCGCGGGTCCAGCAGGTCACCGACCACGGCCGCACCGCCGCCGGCCTTCACGGCATCCGCCGCAGCCGGGCTGCGAACCAGTGCGACATGCGGTTCGGCGAGCCCCTGCTCGGCGAGTCGCTCGCGCAAGCGGCCGCCGATGTAACCCGTGGCCCCGGTGATCAGGCAGCGACCCGGGCGTGGCTCGATAGGACTCATACGGAAACGTCGAGACTGGACGGTGAAGGGGGAGAAGACAGCCGGCTGACCCGCCTGGCGAGACGCTGCCACGCACCGCGGGAACCGCGAACAACGACGCAGCCGCGTGTTGAGGCCATGATAAGGGACACCCATGTCACACCACGCCTGTGCAGACAGCCCAAGTGCGGGGTGTGCGGGGCACGGCGGCAGGTAGGCCGCGTTCTACACTGCGCCGCGCAAGCGCCATCCCGCCTCCTGGTCACGCCCGGGGCCGTCTTCCGGCTTCAACGGCGCCGGCCCCCGACTCCGTCCATGTCCGCTCACCTCGCCGTCATCATCTGCACCTGGAACCGCATCGACGTGCTGGTGGACACGCTGGCCAGCCTGGCGCAGGTGACGCCGCCGGCAGCGCCGGTGGACGTGCTGGTGGTGGACAACAACTCGTCTGATGGCACCTCGGCGCGCGTGCGCGACTTGGCTGCGGGTTGGCCGCTGGGGCGGCTGCATGCGTTGTTCGAGCCTCGCCAGGGCAAGCAGTTCGCACTGAACACCGGCATTGCGCGAGCGCGCGAATTGGGCTGCACGGTGCTGGCCTTCACCGACGACGACATCCTCTTCCCGGCCGACTGGCTGCAGCGGATCGAGGCCGTCTTCTCCAACCCCACGGTTGCCCTCGCGGGCGGGCGCACCGAACTGCAATGGCCGGCCGCAGGCCGCCCGGCGTGGTTTCACGACGGCATGGCCGCCATCGTCGGCGGCGTGGACCTCGGACCGCAGCGCCTGCTGCCGCCACCGGCCAACTACTCGCCGGCGGGCGCCAATCTCGTGGCCCGCATCGACCTGTTTGACCGCGTCGGCCCGTTCTCGGAGGCCCACTTCCGGCACATGGACTACGAGTTCGGCCAACGCTGCCTTCAGCGTGGCGAAGCGGTGGCCTACGAGCCCTCGCTGGTGGTCACGGCCCCGATCGAGCCGGCCATGCTGACCCGTCGGTACTTCCGGCGCTGGTCGCTGAAGGCCGGCATCTCGCCCTGGCAGGACATGGCGCCCGACGTGCGTCATCTCGCCTGGGTGCCCCTGTGGCTGTACCGCCAGATGGTTCAGGATGCGCTGGCCTGGTTGCTCGCGCCGCTGCGGCGTGAAGCTGCAGCCGACCGCTTCTATCGCGAGCTGCGCCTGTGGCGCGCCTGGGGCACCGTGGCGAGCCGCTGGATCTCGCGACTGCGCCCGGGCGCCTACCCGGCCTGGGTCGAGGCGCGATCGCAGAAACGCAAGAACGTGTACTGAGGACGCGGCATGAGCACAGTGCGCCGGTCTCTCGGCTTTGCCTTCCTGGAGCGCTACCTGCTGATCGGCCTGCAGTTGGTGTCGTTTACGCTGCTGGCACGCCTGCTCACGCCGCACGAGATCGGCCTGTATTCGGTCTCCATGGCGCTGATCAGCATGGCCCAGGTGGTGCGCGACTTCGGCCTGGCCAACTACCTCATCCAGAAGAAAGACCTGGGCCGCGAGGACGTAGGCAGCGCCTTGGGCCTGTCCATCCTGCTAGGTGCGGGCCTGTTCCTGCTGATCAATCTGGCGGCACCGTGGATCGCGGAGTTCTACCGCGAGCCCAGCCTCGTCAACATCATCCGCATCATCTCGATCAACTTCCTGATCCTGCCGTTCAACTCGATCTCCATCGCCCTGCTGCGCCGTGACATGCGCTTCGATGCGCTGATGCGCATCAACGTGTGCGCGGCCGTCGCCAGTTGCTTTACAACGCTGGGGGCGGCGTGGGCCGGCGCCGGCTCGGTCAGCCTCGCGATGGGCGAGATCACGAGCAGCCTGACCATGGCCGTGGGCGTGAGCCTGGCGGGCGCGTGGGGCCGCTTGCCGAGGCCGCAGCTGCAGCGGTGGCGGCAGATCGTCGGCTTCGGTGGGCCGGTGACGGCGGCCAATGTGGTGACGTCCATCTCCATGGACATGAATGACCTCGCGGTCGGCAAGATCCTGGACTTCAGCCAGGTGGCAATTGCCAGCCGCGCACAAGGCCTGATGAACCTCTTCGCGCGCGACGTGATGGGGACCATCCGCGCGGTGGCCTACCCGGCCTTCTCGCGGGCCCATCGCGAGGGCGACGCGCTGGAGCAGCGTCACCTGCAGAGCCTGGCAGCCGTGAGTGCGGTGGCGTGGCCTTTCTATGGCTTCGTCGGCCTGTTCGCGCTGGAAGTGCTGCGGCTGATGTTCGGCACGCAGTGGGATGCCTCCGCGTCCCTCGTGCCCATCTATTGCGCGGCCGGCGCCGTCAGCGTCATCAACAGCCTGGTGCCCACCGTCATGCTGGCCGCGGGGCATGCCAAGCTCGTGGCGATGGCAGACCTGATCATCCAGCCGGTGAAGGCGGTCGCCCTGGTCGCTGTGTTGTGGTGGTGGCGTGAGCTGCAGCCGCTTGCGTTCGCTTTCCTCGCGATGGCCATCATTGCCGTTCCCTACTTCTATGGCTTCAAGCAGCGCTGCCTGCCCACCGACTACCGCACGCTGGCCCGGGAGTTGGGCCGCAGCGCCCTGCTGGCCTTGCTCAGCCTGGCGCCCAGCGCCCTCGTCGTGCAGGCCCTGCGTGAGCCGGGGCAAGCGCTGCCGCTGCCCGGCATGCTGGGCTGCGCAGCCTTGACCTGCGTGATGTGGCTGGTGGGGCTGCGCCTCTTGAATCACCCGCTCTATCCGGAGCTGATCGGCTTTCTTCGTCGGCGTCGCGCGCCGAGCACGCCCGCATGAACGTCTTCGTCGTCATCGTCACCTTCAACGGCGCCGCGTGGATCCGCGGCGCCCTGCAGTCGCTGCGGGACAGCGTGCACCCGTGCACGGCCGTGGTGATCGACAACGCCTCCAGCGATGACACGGTCGAGATCATCCGGCGCGAGTTCCCTGAAACCGTGCTGCGCGAGGCGGGCGGTAATCTGGGTTTCGGCCGCGGCAACAACCTGGGCATCGCCCACGCCTTGCAGCACGGCGCTGACGCGATCTTCCTGCTCAACCAGGACGCCTACGTCACCCCGCAGGCCATCGGCTTGATGGTGGATTTTCTGGAATGCGGGGCTGGCCACGAGATCGTGTCCCCCCTGCACTGCAGCCCCGACCTGACCCGCGTCGATCCGCAAACCCAGCAGGGTTATCTGCAGCGCTACGCTGCCGCGTATCTCTCCGATGCCTGCCTCGGCCAGGTCAAACCGCACTACACCATCCGCGGCATCAACGCGGCCGCCTGGATGATGCGCGCCGACGTGTTCCGCCGGGTCGGCGGCTTCGACCCGCTCTATTTCATGTATGGCGAGGACGACGACCTGATCGAACGATTCGCGCACCATGGCATCCGCACCGCCCTGCTGCCGCAGGCGCGCATCGTGCATCTGCGGGCCAAGGCGCCGCGGCCCGCGCAGACGTGGTGGCAAACCACCCGCGCGCGCAGCGAACGGTATCGCTCAGGCCTGCTGGTCGACTTGAAGCAACCTCGCGCCCGGTTGCCCGGCCGCCTGGCGCGCCTGGTGGCTGACGGCGTCATCCGCCCATTTGCCAATCTGCTGAGCTCCCATGACGTGCAAGCGTTGGTGGCCCATCTGTGGGCAACCGCGCGCGTGCTGACGGAGCTGCCGAGAATCCAGCGCCACGCTCGCCTGTGCGCCACCCCGGGCCCGCACTTCCTGGATTCACCATCGCCATGAGGCAGGCGCCGGACGGCCCGCTGAGTGGCGCTGCTCGGCGCCCGGGGCTGCCGCGCGGACCCGCAGAACGAGGCCATCCCGCGCCGACGCAAAGCGACACCGCCACGGTTCAGGCGTACGCCCATGTCCGCGACCTGCCTGCCGACGCCCTGGCGTTGCTCGCCGAGGCGGAGTCACAGCATGTCGAGTTCGGCGCTGACTGGTACGCGAACCTGATCGACACGGTGCAAGCGCAAGCCCCTCGCTCGGCGGAGGTGCGCCTGCATGTGCTGCGGCAGGACGGCCAGGTCAAGGCCGTGCTGCCGACCGTGCGGCATGCGCGGCGGCTGGGGCCGGAAGTCGCGTCGCTGTCGAACTTCTACTCCGCGCTGTATGCCCCCGCGCTGGCCGACGGCGTGGACGCGCCGGCGCTGCTGCCGCTGTTGAGGAGCCTGCGGCGCGAGCGTGTGGCGGCCTATCGCTTCGCGCCGATGGACCCGCAGTCACGCCCGTTCCAGGTGCTGCGCGAGGCCATGCGCCTGGCCGGCCTGAGCACCCATGCCTACTTCGCCTTTGGCAACTGGTACCTGCCGGTTCACCAGAGCTGGCCGGCCTACCTGCAGGCGCGCAGCGGCCAGATCCGCAGCGCCCTCAAGCGCCAGGGCAAGAAGTTCGCCGCGGAAGGCGGCCGCCTGGAGATCGTGCACGGCGGCCCGGCACTGATGCCCGCGCTGGCGGCCTACGAGTCGGTCTATGCCCGCAGTTGGAAGCTGCCCGAGCCCTACCCTGCCTTCATGCCAGGCCTGATCCAACTCTGCGCCCGCCGCGGCTGGCTGCGGCTGGGTGTGGCCTGGCTGGGCGAGCAGCCGATTGCCGCCCAGATCTGGATCGTGGCCAACGGCCGCGCCGACATCTACAAGCTCGCCTACGACGAGACCTACAAGGCGCTCGCGCCCGGCACCCTGCTGACCGCTCACCTCATGGAGCAGGCGATGGATGTCGACCAGGTCCGGGAGATTGACTACCTGATCGGGGACGACCCGTACAAGGCCGCCTGGATGAGCCACCGGCGCGAGCGCTTCGGGCTCGTGGCCTACGACCCGCTGACGGTGGGCGGGCTGCTCGGCCTGGCACGCCAACAGATCGGCGCGGCGTGGCGTCGATGGCACCCGAAACCCGCGCTGCACAACGACAATGCGGCCGCTGCGTGAAGCTCGAACCACAACAAAAGATGCACAACCACACCCTAGCGCCTGACACGCCCTTTGCCGCCGGCAACGCACGCTTCGGCACGGCCGCCGACGACGCGATGAACGCCTGGCAACAGGCCTTTGCCGCCCGTGGCGCCCGCTGCGCGGCCGACGCCGTGGGCGAGTTTGCCGTGGCCCTGGCGCTGCCCGGCGGCGGCACCTACCTCGCGGTGGACCGCTTTGCGGTTCACAGCCTGTGCTACGCGGTGCACGACGGCCGGCTGCATTTCGCCACACGGGCCGATGAACTCGCCCGCCTGCTGGGCATCCAGGAGATCGACCCGCAGGCGATCTTCAACTACCTCTTCCACCACTGCATCCCGTCGCCGCGCACCATCTACGCGGGCATCTACCGCCTGCCGCCGGCGCACTACGCGCTGTTCGAGAACGGCCAGCTCACCGTCGCGCCCTACTGGACGGCACGTTTCGATGAGCTCCGCAACCCGAGCTTCGATGAGCTGCGCGACGAGTTCCGCGGCATCCTGCGCACCGCCGTGAAGGACAGGCTCGCGGCCGATGGCCAAACCGCCTGCTTCCTCAGCGGCGGCACCGACAGCTCCACCGTCTGCGGCCTGCTGGGCGAGGCCACGGGCAAGCCGGCCGCCAGCTATTCCATCGGTTTCGAGGCCGAGGGCTATGACGAAATGGCCTATGCGCGCATCGCCGCCAAGGCCTACGGCGCCGATCATCACGAGTACTACGTGACGCCGGCCGACCTCGTGAAAGCCATTCCGGACGTGGCGGCCCACTACGACCAACCGTTCGGCAACTCGTCGGCCGTGCCGGCGTTCTACTGCGCGAGCAAGGCACGCGCCGACGGCTACACCCGCATGCTGGCGGGCGACGGCGGCGACGAGCTCTTTGGCGGCAACACGCGCTATGCCAAGGAGCGGGTGTTCCACGTCTACACCCAGATCCCCTCGCCGCTGCGCGCGGGCGTGCTGCACCCGCTCTTCATGAACCCGGTGACGGGCAACATCCCGCTGCTCAAGAAGGGCACCAGCTACATCCGCCAGGCGCGCGTCCCCATGCCCGACCGCATGCAGAGCTACAACCTGCTCGACCGGCTGGGCATGGCCGAGGTGCTCACCCCCGCCTTCCTGGCGGCGGTCGACACCCAGGGCCCGCGCGAGCACCAGCGCGCCACCTGGGCCGCCGGCCCGCATGAGGCCAGTCTCGTCAACCAGATGCTCGCCTTCGACTGGCGCTACACCCTGGCCGAGAACGACCTGCCCAAGGTGGTCGGCACCACCGCGCTGGCCGGCGTGGACGTGAGCTTCCCGCTGCTGGACACGCGGCTGCTCGATTTCTCGCTCAAGCTGCCGACCCGCTACAAGCTCAAGGGCCTGAAGCTGCGGTGGTTCTTCAAGGAAGCCCTGCGCGGCTTCCTGCCCGACGAAATCCTGACCAAGAAGAAGCACGGCTTCGGCCTGCCCTTCGGCCCCTGGGCCGTCAAGGATGCGGCGCTGAATGCCCTGGCCACCGAGTCCCTGCGCGGCATAGTGGCACGCGGCATCGTGCGGGCCGACTTCGTCGACAGCCTGCTCACCCAGCGCCTGAAGGAGCACGCCGGCTACTACGGCGAGATGGTGTGGATCTTGATGATGCTGGAGCAGTGGCTGCGCCGGCATGCGCCGAACTACCGGCTGGGTTGAGGCGGCGCTTCGGACGGACTCCAGGCTGGGGTCTGGTCCGCCCAGCAGTTGGGGTGGCGAGCGCTAGTTGAAGAGGCAGCGACGCTGGGAGGTATGGCCGCGAAAGGCTGGTTGCGGTCTTCCGCTGATGCCGGCCTGACTGCCGGCAATCGACCCTGAGCGGAATTCCACAGGCTCGGCTTCGTCGCCACAAAACGGTTGATCGGGCAACAAGTTAGCCCGTCAATTCCAAGCCGTCCTCATAACGGAATCGGTAGATTCGCTTCTCGAAGTCAACTGCCTCAACGCAATCGGGCAGGAGCGCGAATCCCTCGGAGAAGATGTCCGCCCCGGACTCACTCCAAAGAACTGCACCGTCCTCGGACAGTCGCGCGATCTCCAGTTCCCCGTGCGAAACGAATGCGTCCCTGGGTTCGTGAAAGTAGATTCCGAAGCACGTGGCTGAGTCCACCTTGGTCGACCAGATCACCTTAGGCGGCCGAAGGCTCAGGCAGACGACGTTGTCACCCACTGCCAGATACAGAAAGCCATTTCGGTAGACGGCCGAATGCTCATGGACTGCGCTCGCGCCTCCGCCGTTCGAGAACACTGCGACCGGCGCATCGTCCAACAGGACACCATGAATTGAACTCGCTCGCGATCCAACTGCCAAGTCGACTTCAAGCGCGTAGCTCCGTGCGTTGTCAGCAGAACCGATCGAGTGCCCCGGTTCATCGATGACGTGAACGGTCCCTAGCGGAGTCTTGAGGAGCATGGTCTGTTGATCTTGCGTTTCCGGGAGCTGCTGTGCACGACCGTCGGCTCCTGGGCGAGAGTACTCGCTCGCGGGCATCGCCGGAAGCCGCCGTCCGGGCCGACGACCGAAGTCCGCTTCTCAAGGCAGCGATCGGACCGTGTCGACCCGTTCCAGTCATCCACATAACGATTTTCTGGACTGATAGCAGTCGTTGCCATGCAACGCATCACTTCGCAGCTAAGGGCCGCTCGACGACTACGAGGCGCTGCCGGGACAGATAAACGAGCTTGCCATCTCGCACCGTAACGTCTGCAATGCCAGCACCATCCGAGGAGACAAAATCATCAATCAAGCTGAATGAGTCGCCGTCATTCCTCAATAGCAGGAAGCGCGTACGCCCGGCCTGCGGCACTTCTACACCGAACAACGCCAGCACAGAGCCATCCGGCTTTGCTCGTTCACCGAAGGCATGAAGGCCGTAGCCGGGAAACTTCAGCTTGAGCACTGCAGCGACCATCTGTCGTCGGTCAGGAAACTCCTTTGGCAACGACGTTGATTCAACCAGCTGCGCTGCTCGGTCAGCTTCACCCGGCGCTAGATTCTTCGTGTCGTTCCTGAACTCGTCGTAGTCTCGATAGGCCTTGCGCAGCTTGATCGACTGCCCCTGGTACTCGACAGAGTCCCCGAACCTCGCCGTGTCATCAGCCGCCTGGCAGGGCAATGCCGGACAAACGAGCAAACACATCAGCGAAACACGCCGTACCGCGGCCTGCCAAAGGTACTTCGTCATGTCGGTGTAGATAAGTAGTGCATCAACCAGCGCCTGATGCTATGCGAGGCAGCCTCCAAAGCGTCCGGTCGTCAGTGGCTGCTCCTGGCCGAGAGTACTCGCTCGCGGGCATCGTCGGAAGCAGCCGTCCGGGTCGGCCGGCGGCCGATGTCCGCTTCTCAAGGCGGCGATCGGACCCTGTCGAACCGGAGCTGCCATCCATTCTCGCGAACCAGCCACCCCAAGCCGGTCGCATGGCGCCGGCACCTCCCGTCTGAATCGCAAGCTAGAGCTGGTTGGTGCTGTACAGGTCTACTTCAAATCCGTGCCGTTCGACAAGCGCGGTGGCGAGAGTGCGAGCCGCGTTTAGGTCTGCAACGATCAAGTCCTTGCACCTTACGTAGCCAAGCGCACCCTTTGCATGGTTCGACACAGAGAACTCTTCTGTATCTAGGATCACGTCGCCTTCGTGATATCGACTGGACCAGCGATGGTGCTCAGTACCAATCGGCAAGGTGCCAACCGGAAATCGCCACCGCCGGTGGCTCCAGAGGGTCGTCTGACCGTCAACACTCAGCACCAGGCCGCATGCATGCGTCGCGACTCCGTCAAGTCGATATCTGATATCGATCCAGAGCTCTGTACAAGTGGCGTGAGCGCGCATCGCCTGAATCCTATGTAGGGCTGTTCGAGTGCTGACCTTGATGGCTGGCCGATCACGGTCACTCAGCGCTTCTCCTGGGAGCTGCCGTTCGGCGGGGTCGGCTCCTGGCCGACGGCGGACGCCAGCCGCGGTCGACTCGAAGGACGGCACCCGCTGAAATGCAGCCTGCCACCCGACCCCACACGGCCAGCAGCGCCCGCTGGCTCAACCTAGCGCCCGCGCCAGCGCAGCCACCACCTCGTCCTGCTGGGCCTCGGTCAGGTCGGCGCTCATCGGCAGGCTCATCACGCGCGCGGCGGCGCTGACGGCCTGTGGGCAGGCGTCTGACGGCGCGAAGCGCGCGTAGGCCGGCTGGTGATGCAGCGGGCGCGGGTAGTGCACGGCGGTGGGGATGCCGGCGGCCTTGAGCTGCGCCTGCACGGCCTCGCGGTCGTCCACGAACACGGTGTACTGTGCCCAGACGCAGTCGCGGTCGGGGCGCACGGCCAGCAGCTGCAGGTTCGGCACGGCGGCCTGCAGTTTGGTGCGGTAGGCGTCGCCGAGGGCCAGGCGGCGCTCGATCTCCCAGCCGAAGCGGTCGAGCTTGCCCAGCACCACCGCGCATTGGAGGGTGTCCATGCGGCCGCCGACGCCCAGGCGGGTGTGCAGGTAGCGCTGGCTTTGGCCGTGCACCCGGATCTCACGGCAGGCTTGGGCCAGGGTGGTGTCGCTCGTGAAGATGGCGCCGCCGTCGCCGTAGCAGCCCAGGGGCTTGCTTGGGAAGAAACTGGTGCAGCCGAAGGTGGAGAGGTTGCAGCTGCGCCGTCCCTGGTAGGTGGCGCCAAAGCTCTGCGCCGCATCCTCGATCACCGGCAGCCCGTGGCGCGCGGCGATGGCGTTGATGGCGTCCATGTCGGCCACCTGGCCGTACAGGCTCACCGGCATGATGGCGCGGGTGCGTGGCGTGATGGCGGCCTCGATCAGGCGGGCATCGAGGTTGGCGGTGTCAGGCTCGATGTCGACGAACACCGGCACCCCGCCGGCCAGCACGATCATCTCGGCGGTGGCCGCGAAGGTGAAGGGGCTGGTGATGACCTCGTCGCCCGGCTCCAGGCCCAGCGCCATCAGGCAGATGAGCAGCGCCTCGGTACCGCTGGCCACGCTGATGCAATGCGCCGCACCCGTGTAGGCGGCCAACGCGGCCTCCATCTCGGCGACCTCGGGGCCCATGATGTACTGCCCGTGGTCCAGCACGCGCTGGATGCGGGCGTTGATGTTGTCACGCAGAGCCGCGTACTGGCTCTTGAGATCGATGAAGTCCATTCAGCGCACGTCGAGAAGTTGCAGTTCGCCGCCCTGCAGGCGGTAGCGATCGCCGGTGTGGGGGCACTGGGCGTCCAGGGGCTGGTCGCTGTGCAAAGGCAGCTCAAGCCGCTCGCCGAAGCGACTCATCCAGCCGATCTGGCGGGCTGGCACGCCCACCATCAGCGCAAAGTCGGGCACGTCGCGGTTGACGACCGCGCCGGCGCCGATGAATGCATAGCGCCCAATCGTCGTGCCGCACACGATGGTGGCGTTGGCGCCAAGCGTGGCGCCCTGCTTCACCCGTGTGCGGCGGTATTCGTCCTTGCGTGCGATGGCGGAGCGCGGGTTGTAGACGTTGGTGAACACCAGGCTGGGGCCGCAGAAGACGTCGTCCTCCAGCGTCACCGCGTCATACACCGACACGTTGTTCTGGATCTTGACGTTGTGGCCGATCAGCACGTCGTTGCCGACGAACACGTTCTGCCCGAAGGAGCAGCGCTCGCCGATGCGGGCACCGGCGCTGATGTGCACGAAGTGCCAGACGCGGCAACCGTCGCCGAGCTGGGCGCCTTCGTCGACGATGGCACTGGGGTGGATGGTGGTGGAGGCGCTCATCGCGTCAGTAGGCCAGCGGCAGGTTGACGCGCTTGCCATCGCGCGCACTCATGTAGAGGGCGATCAAGAGCTCCAGCGACTTCAAACCCTCGCGGCCGTCGGTCTCGGGGGGGGCCTCGCCACGCAGCGCGCGGATGACGTTGTCGTAGTAGAGCGGGTGGCCGAAGCCGTAGACCGAGGTGGTCTGGTAGCTGGCGTCCTGGATGAGGGCGTCCATCTCATGGGGCGTCTGGAAGTCCCAGTGCTGGATCTCGTTGACGGCCAGGCCGCCCACCCGCACCGAGCCCTTCTCGCCCAGCAGCGTGATGGAGCCTTCGAGGTTCTTGGGGTAGGTCAGCATGCTGACGTTGACCGTGCCCATGGCGCCGTTGCGCCACTTGAGGGCGGCCACGCCGCTGTCTTCCACTTCGATGTTGCGCGCCAGCGTGCCGGTGTAGGCCATGACGCTCTCCACGGGGCCGCAAATCCAGTCGAGCAGGTCGACATAGTGGCTGGCCTGGTTCATGAACGCGCCGCCGTCGAACTCCCAGGTGCCACGCCAGGCGGCGCTGTCGTAGTAGGCCTGGGGCCGGGTCCAGAACACGTTGACGGCCACGTTGTAGAGCCGGCCGAAGCGCCCTTCCGACACGGCGCGCTTGAGCAGCTGCAGCGTCGGGTTGCGGCGGTTCTGCTTCACGACGAAGAGGCGCACACCCGCGTCGTCGCAGGCCTTGACCATGGCCAGGCCGTCCTGCCAGCGGGTGGCCATGGGCTTTTCGGTCATCACATGCACGCCGGCTGCCGCGGCCTCGATGGCCTGGCGGGGATGCAGGCCGCTGGGCGTGGCCAGCACGACGCAATCGACGCCCAGCTCGCCCTGGGCGCCCAGCAGATCGGTGAGGGACGAGAAAGCGCGGGCGCCGGTCTTGGCCACGGCCGCCTGCAGGGCCACCGGGTCGGTATCGCACACGGCCACCAGCACGGCCCGCTCGCCGTGCTTCTTGATGGCCTCCATGTGGTTCTGCGCGATACGGCCGCAGCCGATCAGCGCAAAGCGCACCAGGCGGTCGGTGACGGGAGGACGGGACGGTTGCATGCAGATCACCAGGAGAACGAATGTGCAGCCCGCATTGTCCCCGGGCTCGGCCCCCCGTGACGCCGGCCTCAGTGCGCCAGGTTGCGCAGCAGCCGCAGGCCGAACTTCAGCCGGCTGCGGTCCCAGGGCGTGAAGCGCGGGATCTGGAAGATGTCGTCCCCGCGGCGCGCGGCCGCCCAGCGGGTGGAGACGGCCGCATCAAAGCCCAGCTCCCGCACGATGCCGGGATGGACGTCGGGCAGGTAGTCACTCCCCGGCTTGCCGTTCGGGTAAGCGAACAGGCCCACCTTCTCGCCGAGCAGGGCCTGCAGCACGTCGCGGCTGCGGGCGATCTCGTCGGCAGCCTGCTGCGGCTGAAGCGTGGCGAGGATGGGGTGGCTGACCGTGTGCGCCCCGATCTGCATGCCGGCGGCTCGAAGCGCACGGACCTGCGCGCCGCTCATCATCAGGTCGTCCGGCGGTGCCACCTCGGCGCGGGTCGCTATCGCGTTGACGCAGGCCAGCCGCGGCTCGGGCGGCAGGTACTTGACGCGGCCGATCAGCGCAGCGATGGCCGCGCGGCGATGCGCGGTGTCACCCAGCACATGCTGGCCGAGGTCGTCGCCCCGGCCGTCCTGCAGCCCGCGCAGGTCCAGCGTGGGCAGCGCACTGCGCCGGATCGACTCGATCAGGGTGTCGTTCCACATCCGGCCGCCGTCCAGGAAGCCGGTGGCCACGAAGAAGCTGCACGGCAGGCCATGGCGGCGCAGCAAGGGCAAGGCGATGTCGTGGTTGTCGGCGTAGCCGTCGTCGAAGGTGAGCACCGCAGCGCGTGCGGGCAGACTGCCGTCGGCCAGGCGCCGGGCGGCCTCGTCCAGCGGCAGCACGTTGAACCATGACTTCACCCAGCCGAGGATTTCGTCGAAGCGGGCGGCATCGACCTCGTCCGGGAAAAGCGGGTCGGGCTGGGCCAGCACGCGATGAAAGATCAGCACGTTCAGACGCGCCCCAGCGCCTGCGGGCGACAACAGACTGAGCAGCGGCTTCATGGCTGGGGCACGGCCTTCTTCTTGAAACGTTTCGCCAACCAGGGCGGCAGGATGATCACGGGCTCAGGCTTCTCCGTCAGCCAGGCCTTGCGCGCCAGCCAACGCCGGCCCAGCACCACCATGACCACCATGTTGTACGGCAGGTCCCAGTAGGACAGGCTGAGGAAGGCGCCGCCCACCGCATAGCCCACCAGCGACACCTGCACCATGGCGCCCAAATCGGACAGCCATTGCGTCTCGGCCTGACGCTTACCCTGCACGCGCAGGTACTTGGCCGAGCCCCAGGCAAAGCCGAACAGCGTGAGGAACAGGATCAGGCCGATGAAGCCCTGCTCGCCCAGCATCTGGAAGTAGATGCTGTGCGCCGCGTGGACGTCCGACGGGTCAGGCGCATACAGCGCGAAGATCGAGGCCGTCCAGATGAAGAAGCCGCCGCCGAAGAAGTTGGCCTTGGCCAGGTTCCAGGCCATCCACCAGGCATTGATCCGCCCCATGGCGGAACCGTCTTCCTGATAGGTCTTGATGGTGCCCATGCGCTCCCACCACTCTGCAGGCATGAACGACAGCATCACGAGGGCCGCCACCATCATGCCGATGCCGGTGACGACCTTGTTCTTGCTTCGCAGCCACATCACGAAACCCATGGCCGCAATCGCGAGCAAGGCCCCGCGCGAATGGCTGCCCAGCGCGGAGGCGGCCATCATCAGCATGCAGAAGGTCATCACGCCCTTGGCCCATTTGGCGTGAAGCTGCATCTGCACGAAGCGCATCAGCGGAATCACCATCACCGCGGCCAGCGCCATCTCGTTGTTGCCTTCGATGTAGGTGTTGTCAGGCCCCCAGACGCGGTAGCTGCCCCCGGTCGCCACCGTGAACATGCCGCCCTTCACGCCATAGAAGCCGACCGAGATGACGTTGACCCATACGAAGAGCATCACGTGACGACGGGTGTAGAGCAGCACCATGGTCACCAGCACCATGAGGTCGATCTTCATCACGCGCTTGTAGAGCTCGAAGCTGCCGTCCCAGAGCATGGCGAATGGCAGGGTGATGGTGAACCACACCATCAGCAGGATGAGCGTGATGCTCTCGCGGTTCAACGAAAAGTCGCGCCTGTCCTTGGTGGTGAACAGACCCACGAGGGTGGCACCGCCGATCGCCGCGGCCACCGGCAGGCTCTTGACCTGCCAGGTGAGCTGGTGCGGGTTCATGATGCTGATCCACGTCCAGCACAGGATGCCGATCCAGGGCCGGCGGAAGGCTTGCAGGAAGCACCAGCCGATGATGACGAGCAGGACAAGGTCACGCATGCAAACGACTTCCCGTGACGGAATGGAACAGGTTCAGTTGACCCTGGGTGGTCTCCTGCCAGCCGAAGCGGCAGGCATAGGCCTGCACCGCCTCGCGGGCAGGTCGTGACCGCCATAGATCCAAAGCGGCAGCCGCCAGGCCTTGCGGCGAGCGGTCGTGCACGAGGCGGCCCGTGGACGGGACTTCGACGATCTCGGGAATGCCGCCCACCGCCGTAGCCACCACGGGCGTTCCGCAGGCCATGCTTTCCAGCAGCACGTTGGGCCACCCCTCGCGCTCGGAGGCCAGCACCAGCATGTCGGCCGCACCGTACCAGGCGGCGAGCTGATCCTGGGGCAAGGCGCCGAGGAGCTTCACCTCACGCGCCAAGCCCAGGCGCTCAATGTGAGCCTGGAGCTCATCGCGCAGCGGGCCGGCACCGATGATGCACAGGCGGGCGTCCAGACCTTGGCTGCGCAGGCGCGCCACCGCCTCGATCACGAGGTCGTGGCCCTTGAGCGGCACGAGGTTGCCCACCGACACCAGCAGCGGGCTGCCGTCGACGCCCAGCCGCTGGCGCAGCGCGGGCACATCCGCTTCCACGTGAAAGCGGGTCAGGTCCACACCGTTGCGCAACGCAACCTGGCGGGCGCTGGCCAGACCCAGTTCCTGCATGCGGTCCACCAGCGCCTGGCTGACGCCGATGGAGGCTCCGGCCACGCGCGAGGCCCATTGCATGAAGCGCCTGGGCAGCGCGTGGCGGCCGATGAGGTTGATGTCGCTGCCCCGGGCGGTGACGGTCAGCGGCTTGCCAAACCAGCGTGACAACAGCGCCGCAGCCACGCCGTCGGGGTAGTAGTAGTGGGCGTCGATGACGTCGAAGTCGAAGCCTTCATCCAGCAGTTGCCGCACCGCCCCGCGGGCACCGAGCGCGAGCATCAGCGGCGCCGTCGTCATTCCCACTTTGGGCAGCAGCAGGTAGCGCGGATGCAGCACGTCCAGGCCGTTGCGCTGCTCGCGCAGCGGCGTCGCGGCGAAGCGGGCGTAGTCGCCCCAGCGTGGAGCGGCAGACGGGAACCACGGCACCGGCGCCACGACGCGTGACTCGACCTCGCCGCTCTTGAGCAGTTCACGCAGGCGCGTCTCCACGAAGATGCCATGGCCCGGCCGCACGCTGCTTGGGAACAGCGTGGAGAAGGTCAGCACCTTCAGTGGGCTCACGCGCCGCCTTCCTGAGCCTCGTGCGCCTGCCACGCCTCGACGAGGACGGCACCGAACACATCGGCCGCCACGCGGTGGCCGAAGCGGTCTTCCACCAGCGAGCGCGCCGCGCGTGACAGCTTCAGGCGCAGAGCCTCGTCGGCCAACAGCCGCAGGGTCGCGTCGGCCAGCGCCTCGGCACCGTCAGCGCGCAGGAAGTGCGTGCCGTGGTCCACGTCCAGGCCCTCGATGCCGATGCTGGTGGACACCACCGGCAAGCCCATGGCCATGGCCTCGAAGGCCTTGATGCGCGTGCCGCCGCCCACCCGCAGCGGGATCACAAACGCCTGCGCATCGCGGGCATGGTCGCGCACGTCATCGACAAAGCCCGTGAAGCTCACCCCTGGCACCTGACGCTGCACCAGCGAAGGCGGCGGGTTCTTGCCCACGACGCGCAACTGTGCGTTGGGCACCTGGGCGCGCACGCGCGGCCACACGTCCTCGATGTAGAAGCGGATGCCGTCGACGTTCGCCTCCCAGTCCATCGAGCCGGTGAACACCACCACGGGCACACCGCCGGCCGGGGCCTGCCAGGAGAAGAAGTCCAGGTCGACGCCCGTCGGGATGGCACGCGCGGTCTTGAGGCCGTCGTTCTTCTCGAACATCTTCGCGTCGCGTTCCGACACGGTCACGACGCGCGTGAAGCCGGCCAGCACCTCGCGCTCGAAACGGCGCATCTTGGCGGCCTGAGAGCCCCACAGCCAGCGCAGTGCGGCGCTGGACGCGGTCTTGGCATGGCGCTCGAAGATCTCGGCCTCGACGTTGTGCGTGAAGCAGACCGTGGCGCCCCGCATCTGGCGCGGACGCAGCACGGCGGCATGCACGAAGTCGAACACGACCACATCGAACGCCTGCGCCGCCAGCGCCTGCTCCACGGCCGCCACCGCCGCGGGCGTGCGGTCGTTGACCACGTTGATCGGCAGCGCCGACAGCAGGTCAGGGGCGCGCTGCCAGCGTGGGCGTGGGGCGGCCGGGGCCCAGCCGATGAAGCGGTGGCAAAGGCGCTCGAGCTCGCCCTGCCATTGGCGCTGCTGTTCGGGAGCGGCCGGCGACAGCAGCGTGATGTCGAAGCGGCCGCTTTCCTTCAGCCCGCGCAGGATGTTGCCGGTGCGGATCTTGCCGCCGGCGTCGGCCGGGAACAGGAAGACCGGCGAGATGAACGCGATCTTCAACGGCGAGGGCTGGCTCACCAGCAAATGCCCTCGTACTGCGCAAAGCCAGCGGCGCGCAAATCGGCATACCCGTTCAGGTCCACGACACGCGCGCCCTTGGCGAGGCTGATGATGCGCTGGCGGGTCTCGGCGTCGGCATGCCCCACGACGACGATCTCGGCGCGCGCCAGGGCCGCGTCGGGCGTCTCCTGCAGCAGCTTGTCCAGGTGCGGGATCTCGCGGTCGATGTACTCCTTGTTCTTGCCCAGCAGCCGCGCGATCTTGACGAACTTGTCGTAGATGGCGAGATCGAAGCCCTTGCCCAGCAGCCGCTCGGCGAGCACCACCAGGGGCGAGTCGCGCAGGTCGTCGGTGCCCGGCTTGAAGGCCAGGCCGAACAGGGCGACGGGCTTGCGGCCGGCCGCGGCGATCAGGTCGTAGGCGCGACTGATGTGGGCTTCATTGCTGTTCAGCAGCGAGCCCAGCACCGGGATGTCCACGCCGCGCTCACGCGCGATGGTGAGGAAGCCCTTGACCTCCTTGGGCAGGCAGGAGCCACCAAAGGCGAAGCCGGGGCGCAGATAGGCCTTGGAGATGTTGAGCTGCTTGTCCTCGCAGAACAGCGCCAGCACGTCGCGGGAGTCGAGGCCCGCCTCCTTCAGCACCGCGCCGGCCTCGTTGGCGAACACGATCTTCAGCGCATGGAAGACATTGCAGAGGTACTTGACCGACTCCGCCACGCCCACGTCGGCCGCCACGAAGCTGCCCGGCACGCCGGTGTAGAGCCGTTTCATGACCTCGACGCCGGCTTCGTCCAGGCTGCCGACGATGGTCTGCGGCGGGTTGTGGAAGTCGGACACCGACGAGCCTTCGCGCAGGAACTCGGGGTTGAAGACCAGGGACAACCGGTCACCGATCTTGCGGCCCGCCGCCTGCTCCAGCAAAGGTGCAATGCGGGCCCGCGTGGTGCCCGGAGCGACCGTGCTGCGGATGACCAAGGTGTGCTGCCCGTCCTTCTTGGCGATCTCGGCACCGATCTGGCCCACCACCGCGTCCAGCGCGGTCAGGTCGGGCATGAAGTTGGGCAGCGCCGGCGTGGCGACCGAGATCAGCGAGATCTCGGTGTCTCGGACCGCCCGCGCGACGTCCTGCGTGGCGGTCAGCTTGCCGGCCTTGACCGCCGAGGCGATCAGCTCCTCGATGCCCTCCTCCACCACGGGCGACTGCCCCGAGGCGATCAGCTCGACCTTGAGCGGGTTGATGTCCACGCCCACCACCTCGTGGCCGAGTTCGGGCAGGCAGGCGCAGGACACCGCGCCGACATAGCCGAGACCGAAAACCGAAACCTTCATCCTGTTTGTCCTTGTCGAGATCAGGCCGCGGCGCGCGCCGTGGCGGTGCCCAGGCCCGCATTGCGCAGGAAGGCGTCGAACATCAGCAGCGCCCACAGCGGCTGGGCATGGTCCAGCGCGCCACGCTCATGCTGGTCGAGCAGGCGGGCGATGGTGGCGGGGTTGAACCAGCCGGTCTGGGCCAGCGCGCCGTGCTGCAGGGCCTGGCGGGTGTGCTCGCGCAGCGGGCCACGCAGCCAGCGGGCCAGCGGCACTGCGAAACCCATCTTGGGCCGGTAGAGCACGTCATGCGGCAGCATGGGCTCCAGCGCTTTCTTGAAGATGTACTTGCCTTCCTGGCCGCGCAACTTGACCGCGGAGGGCAGCGTGGCGATCCACTCCACCAGCGGATGGTCCATCAGCGGCTCGCGCACTTCCAGGCTGTGCGCCATGCTGGCGCGGTCGACCTTGGTGTTGATGTCGCCGGGCAGATAGGTGTGGATGTCCAGGTACTGCACCAGCGCGAGCGGGTCGTCGGTGTTGGCGCGGCGGGCGTGGTCGTGGAAGACCTCGCTGGCATGCCAGCCCTGCAGCTCGCGCTTGAAGCCATCGCTGAAGAGCTGCTGGCGCAGCGGATCGCGCACCAGGCCCATGGTGTTGAAGTAGGCATCGACCGAGGTGCGGGCGATGGCCTGGAAGGTGGTCTTGGCGCGGAACACGCGGGGTGCCCAGTCGGCCTTCGGGTAGATCTTGGCCAGCGGCCCGAATACGCTGCGGCGCAGCGCCAGCGGGAAGACGCTGCGCATGCGCTCTTCCATCATGTGCATCTTGTAGCGACGGTAGCCCCCCAGGCTCTCGTCCCCACCGTCGCCCGACAGGGCCACGGTCACGTGCTTGCGTGCCAGCTCGCAGACGCGGTAGGTCGGGATGGCCGACGAGTCGGCATAGGGCTCGTCGTACAGGTGGGCCAACAGGTCCACGAGACCGAAGTCATCGCTGCTGACCGTCTCGACGCGGTGGTTGGTGCGGTAGCGGTCCGCCACCATCTGCGCGAATTCGGTCTCGTTGAACTTGGGATCGTCGAAGCCGATGGAGCAGGTGTTGACCGGTTGGTCGTCGAGCTGGGCCATCGCGGCGACCACGGCGCTGGAGTCCACGCCGCCGGACAGGAAGGCACCCAGCGGCACCTCGGCCTTCAGGCGCAGCTTGACGGACTCGGTCAACCGACGGCGCAGCTCCTCGGCCGCTTCTTCCTCACCGATCTTGGCGTCCAGCGTGAACTTGACGTCCCAGTAGCGCTGCGGCGTGCCCAGCGGCTGGCCACGCTTGACGAGCAGGCGGTGGCCCGGCGCAAGCTTCTTGGCGTGCTTGTAGATGGTGCCGGGGTCCGGCACATAGCCCAGCGCGAAATAGGCCTCGACCGCACGCGGGTCGATCTCCTGGCGCAGGCCACCATGAGCCATCAGGCTCTTGAGCTCGGAGCCGAACAGCAGCCAGCCGTCTTCCGTGAGGGCGTAATGCAGCGGCTTCACGCCGAGGCGGTCCCGCGCCATGAAGAGGCAGTCGCGCCGGCGGTCGTGGACCATGAAGGCGAACATGCCGCGCAAGTGGTGCACGCAGTCCTCGCCCCAGTGCTCCCAGGCACGCACGATGGCTTCGGAGTCGCTCTTGGTGCGGAACACATAGCCGTGGCCGCGCAGTTCGTCCATCAGCTCCAGGTAGTTGTAGACCTCGCCGTTGAAGACCAGCGCGACCGACTTGTCGTCGTTGAAGATGGGCTGCTGGCCGGTGGCGATGTCGATGACCGACAGGCGTCGATGGCCGAACCCCACGCCGGGCTCGATGTGGAGGTCGCCTTCATCCGGACCCCGGTGGTGTTGGGACTCGTTCATCCGGTGCAGGCGCTCCCGCTCGGGAAGACGCTGGCCGCGGGTGTCGAACAGACCGGTGATGCCGCACATGGGTTGGACCTGATTCAGCCAATCATGGGTGAGGGGCGCGGCTGCCGGAGCGGCAAGGCGCGGAGAAAGGCGGATTCTTACCGAGCTTGACCTCGACGCCCGGCGATGAGCCCCCCAGGTGTGACGTGAAGCACGGGTTATCCCCCTGTCCAGGGGATGGATCACTGCAAGCAGCAGGACTGCTTTGCTGCCCCACAGGGCGCCGATACTTTGACGCCCGCAGCGCCACCCCGCCCTACCCCCTCGCCCCCTCCCCGTGATCGCGCAGCTGTTGTCCTTCCTCGGCGTCGGCCTTCTGGCCACCGTGTTGCAGTACGCGGTGACCGCAGGCCTCGTGCTGGCCCAACTGCTGCCGCTGCTGGCAGCCTCCACCGTGGGCAGCCTCGCGGGCGCGGTGTTGAGCTATTGGGTCAACGCCCGCCGCACCTTTGCCGACCAGAGCAGCCCGGTACGCGACCGGCGCCAACAGCTTCGCTTTGCGGCCATGGTGGCCCTGGGCTGCGGGCTGAACGCCGCCTACCTGAAGCTCGGCCTGGTGCTGGGCCTGCACCCGGTCGCGGCACAGATGATGGCCACGGTCGGTGTGCTGGCAGGTAACTTCAGCGTCAGCCGGCTCTGGGTCTATCGCCGATCGCCCCCCGGGTCGACCTGACGGCCCCTAGCGCGACGGCCGAGCAGAGCCGGCGGCGTACAGCGCGCCGTAGGCGTCGACCATGGTTTGCAGGCTGAACTCGGCGCGGGCGCGCGCCAGCGAGGCGGCGGCAAGCCGCTCGCGCAGCGCGGCATCGCTCACCAGCCGGGCGAGCGCGGTGGCCAGGGCGGCGCTGTCCTGCGACGGCACCAACAGGCCATTGACGCCATCGTCCACCAGCTCCGGATTGCCGCCCACCGCCGTGGCCACCGGTGCGCAACCGCAGGCCATGGCCTCCAGCAGCGTGTTGCTGATGCCCTCGGCCTGCGAGGGCAGCGCGAAGACGTCGACATGCGGCAGCAAGCTGGCCACATCCTTGCGGTCACCGGGGAGCCAGGCCTGCGCGATGGCGCCGGCCTGGGTCAGGCGCTCCTGCGCCGCGGCATGCAGCGGGCCACCGCCGAGCATGGCCAGCCGCAACCGCGGCCAGGCGTCGGGGCAGAGCTCACGCAGGCGCAGGAAGGCCTCCACGAGGTTCAGCGGGTCCTTGACGGCCTGCATGCGGCCGACCGCGCCGATGACCACATGCTCGCCACGCCGATACGGCCAGGCCTCGGGCGGCTGGGCCGCCGGCCCGAAGCGCTGCGTGTCCACGCCATTGCAGATGCGCTGGACCCGCGCCGGCGCCAAGCCCACGGGCCCGGTGAGATAGCTCTCGATGGCACGCGACAAGGCCACGAAGCGATGCACGCCCGCACCGTAGACACGCCGCAACCGCTGATTGGCCCGGTTCACGCCGCCCAGGTCGTTGACGTCCCAACCATGCTCGCTGTGCACCCGCAGCGGCACGCGGGCCGCCCAGGCAGGCAGCTGGAACTCCATCGCGCCGAGGTTGCGCGTGTGCACCACGTCGGGCCGAAGTTCGCGCAGCAGTCGATAGACCCGCGGGTAGAGCCACAAGCCCTGGCCAGGCGGCTTGTGCAAGGCGATGAACTGCGTGCCCGGCGCCGTGACCCGTTGCCTGAAGTCAGTGATCTCGGTCACCGCCACCACCGCATGGCGGAAGGCGGGCAGGTGGTTGATCAGGTTGACGACACCGTTCTCCAGCCCGCCGGTGTCGAAGCGGTGGAGCAGGTGAACGACCAGCGGGCGGGGGTCATCAGCAGCCAAGGCAGGCTCCCGGCGGGGTCACACACGGCATGCAGGTTTGGCGCCCCATCACAGCGTCTTCTCGATGAAAAAACGGGGGCGCTGCTTGGTCTCCAGGTAGATCTTGGCAACGTACTCGCCAATCACGCCCATCGCCAGCAACTGGATGCCGCCAAGAAAATAGATCGGGACCACCGAAGACGCCCAGCCAGGGACGACGGCCTTCATGACCAGCGTGCCGTAGATGACGAAGCAGATCATGAAGAACGAGAACACCGACACCAGAAAACCCAGCAACGTAATGAGCCGCAGGGGCACGATGCTGAAGGAGGTCACGCCTTCGATCGCGAAGGTCAG
The DNA here is from genome assembly GCF_002205845.1 of Roseateles puraquae. GTDB lineage: Bacteria > Pseudomonadota > Gammaproteobacteria > Burkholderiales > Burkholderiaceae_C > Pelomonas > Pelomonas puraquae. Next base: position 701,821 of record NZ_NISI01000001.1, read on the forward strand.
CATCTTGCGCAAGGGGTACTTGGACACGCCCGCGAAACGCGCGGCCCGGTCGTACTTGACGGTGGCGGCGCGGTAGCCGATGAGCGGCACGATGCCGCGCAGGAACAGGTTCACCTCGCCGTACTCGCGCAAGGCCTCGATGGCCCGGCGCCCCATCAGCCGGAAGTCGGCATGGTTGTGGACCAAGTCCACCCCCATGCGGCGCATCAGGCCGTAGTAGGCGGCTGCTGTCGTACGCTTGAACGCGGTGTCCGTCTGGCGGGAATCGCGCACGCCATAGACCACCTCCGCCCCCTGGCGAAACTCCGCCACCATCTGCTCGATCACGCTGACGTCGTCCTGCAGGTCGGCGTCGATGCTGACCAGGGCGTCGCCCTCCACCGTCAGCAGCCCCGCCAGCAATGCCGCCTGGTGCCCACGGTTGCGCGACAGCTTGATGCCATGCACGCGCGCATCGGCAGCCGCCAGGGATTCGATCAAGGACCAGGTGCCGTCGCGACTGCCATCGTCCACGTAGTGGATGGCGCTCTCCGGGCTGACCGCGCCGGCTTCGCGCAGGCGGCCGAGCAGTTCCAGCAGTCGCCGGTTGGTCTCGGGCAGCACTTCCTCCTCGTTGTAGCAGGGGACGACGATCGCCAGTCGAGTGGTCATGATCAGTTCCGATGATGGCTTTCAGTCTGGACCGGCCGGCGCGAACCGCCGAAGACGAGGGTGCGCTGGACGAGGAAGGAGCCTAACGCCATCGGCAGCAAGGCCAGTGCGCCGGCGGTGTAGGCATTCAGCCCCAGCCGCATCAGGCTGGCGATCAAGGCGACGTTGAGGGCGTACAGGATGAGCCAGCACAACACGAAGCGCGGCAGCAGGCGATTGTCATGGCTGCCGAACACCAGTCGCCCTTGCAAGAAGAAGCTGACCAGAATGCCCACCACCAGGGAGCCCAGGTTGGCCCAGCCGTAGGCCAACCCCAGCCACAGCAGCAGGGCGTAGACGGCATAGGCCAGGGCCGTGTTCAGGGCCCCGACGATCAGGAATCGCAGGAAGGCCCCGCTCAACCACACGCGTGCCGCAAGACGCTTCATGTCAATGGACGTGCAGGCGATAGAACGCCAGGCGCGCCAAGTTGTTCAGGGCCGGGGTCAGGCGGCCGAGCAGGCGGTCCGGCCAGGTGGTGCAGGCCTGCACCCGCGCATCGACGCGCCGGATGAACGCGCGGAATTCCCGCCCCTGGTCTCGGCCGATGGCGAGGCTCCAGGACTGCGGCCAGACGCGAAAGCTCGCCAGGTCGGCATCGCAGTAATAGGCATCGCCATGGTCGAGCAGGCGAAACCAGTAGTCCAGATCGATGACGTACGGGTTTGAGGCATCGAACGGCCCCACACGGTCCACCAGGGTCTTGCGCATCAGCACCGCGCCAGGCTCGCCCAGCAGGTTGGTGCCACGGCGAACGCAGTCTGCCACCACACGCCGGGCCGGGAGAACGCCTTCCCGGGCGCCGGGGTAGCCGCGCCGCGTCAGCAGCCGCCCAGTCGGGCCGATGACCCGACGGCTGCTGAACACCAGCGCCAGTCGCTGGCCGCGGTCCTGCTCCAGCACGCCCACCTGGCGGGCGAGGCAGTCCGGGTGCAGCAGGTCGTCGTGGGGCAGCAGCTTGACGTAGCGCCCGCGGGCTTCCCGCAGGCACCGGTTCCAGTTGCCCTGAGGCCCCAGGTTGTGCTCATTGCGCAGGTAGCGAAGGCGCGGGTCCGCAAAGGACGCGACGATGTCGGGCGTTGCATCCGTCGAGCCATCGTCAATGACGACCAGCTCGAAGTCATGCCAGGTCTGGCCCAGCACGGAGGCCAAGGCGGCCCGCAAGGGTTCACCGCCGTTGTAGGTCGGCACGCAGACCGACACTGCAGGCGGGGCGCTGGCGCCCGCCGGCCTCGTCACAGACGCCAGAGCCGGTAGCCGGCGCCTTCGATGGCCTTGGCATCAAACGCGGCCTTCACGTCAATGAAGGCGCCGCCCTTCACCAGCTTCTTGCCGATGTCTTCCATGCTCAGGCTGGCGTACTCGCGGTGCGAGACGGCCGCGACGATGGCATCGGCGCGCGGCAGATCGTCGAAGGGCATGAGGCGCACGCCGTATTCGTGCATCGCTTCCTCGGCCTCGGCTTGCGCGTCCGTCACGAACACCTCGACGCCGTAGGTCTTGAGCTCGTTGATGATGTCGATGACCTTGGAGTTGCGCAGATCGCCGCAGTTCTCCTTGAAGGTCAAGCCAAGCACGTTGACGCGGGCGCCCTTGATGTAGCTGCCGCTGGCAATCATCTGCTTGATGGTCTGCTCGGCAATGAACTTGCCCATGCCGTCATTGATGCGGCGGCCGGCCAGGATGACCTGCGGGTGGTAGCCCAGCATGTCGGCCTTGTGCGTCAGGTAGTAGGGGTCGACGCCGATGCAGTGCCCGCCCACGAGGCCCGGCTTGAACTTCAGGAAGTTCCACTTCGTGCCGGCGGCCTCCAGCACCTCCGAGGTGTCGATGCCGAGCTTGTCGAAGATGATGGCCAGTTCGTTCATCAGCGCAATGTTCAGGTCGCGCTGGGTGTTCTCGATCACCTTGGCCGCTTCAGCCGCCTTGATGCTGGACGCACGATGCACGCCGGGCACGATGATGCGCTCGTAGACCTTGGCCACCTTCTCCAGCGTCTCGGGCGTGTCGCCGGATACGATCTTGAGGATCTTGGTCAGCGTGTGCTCGCGGTCACCGGGGTTGATGCGCTCGGGGCTGTAGCCCACGAAGAAGTCCTGCTTCCACTTCATGCCGGATTCGCGCTCCAGCACGGGGATGCACACCTCCTCGGTCGCGCCAGGGTAGACGGTGCTCTCGTACACGACGATCGCGCCCTTCTTCATGTGGCGGCCCACGCTCGTGGACGAGCCGATCAGCGGGCGGAAGTCCGGGATGTGCGCATCGTCCACCGGCGTGGGCACGGCCACGATGATGACGTCGGCCTCGGCCAGCATCTTGGGGTCGTCGGTGTAGACGGCGTGCTTGGCGGCCTGGACTTCCTCGTCGGTGAGCTCGCGGCTCGGGTCGGTGCCGCGCTGGCAGGCCTCGACCTTGTGGGTGGCGATGTCGAAGCCGATCGTGCGGATCTGCTTGCCGAACTCCACCACCAGGGGCAGGCCCACGTAACCCAGGCCGATGACTGCGAGCGTATTCATGGAACGTTCCTCGTTGCTGTGATTCTTGGAAATGGCCGGGATTGTCACTGCCGCGCCGCCGCCGGCAGGTCCCGGACGCCCCGCAAAGCGGTGTCCAGACTCCCCCAATGCTTGCGCAAAAAGTCGCGCAGCAGCGCGTCGTCAGCGCCGGCAGCGGCCGGATCGGCATGCACCAGGATCACCGCGGCATCGTCGCCGTGCCCGAGCAGCGCCTGCACGGCGCCGTAGGCCTTGGCCTGCCAGTCGCTGGAGAACGCCCGGCCGTTGATCCAGTAGATCTGCCACACCCGCAGGCGCGGCGCCTGCGTGACGCTGTTGAGTTGGGCGAGCGAGTGGCCCCGCAGACTCGCCGTTCGCCAGACTTGCCCGTCCAGCTCCGCCTTGCCCGAGGCCGTGCGGGCCCAGGTGTCCGATTCCGCCGCCACAAGCACGTTCACCGACGTGACCAGCTGACGGCCCTGGCGCTGGTCGCGGTAGTAGCCGATATACACGCCCACCGCTGCGCCGCCATCCTGGGACTCGTAGCGACCATAGGCCGTAGCGGCCGGGTTCAGGAAGTGCGGCTGCCAATCGGTGAGCGGCTCGCCCACCCAGGTCAAGCCTGCCAGCTGAGGCATGCTGACCGTGGGCTTGGCGGCGGTCACGCTGTGCGACGCGTTCGCGCGCATCCCGACCGGCAGCGCCACCAGCAGCAGCGCCGCGACCAAGCTGGCCAGCACTCGCCCGGTGGGCAGGGCATGCGGCGCGGCCATCGGGTGGTCGGCCTGTGCCGAGGCGGGTTCGGCGTCAGGGTCGGCCCAGCGGGCGCCGATCATGAACATGGCCAGCATGATGAGGCCGAAGAACACCCAGCCGTAGATGATGTGGTCGACCCCCACGGCCAGCCGGTTGCCCGAGAAGTGCCCGAGCATGACGATCATGTAGGCGCGCAGCCAGTTCGCCACCAGCGGCGTCACGATGGCCACGCCGACAAAGGCCCAACGCTTGCGATTGCTGCGGTAGTTCAGGTACGCGAACAGCGTGCCCACCATCAGCGAGGCCATCAGGTAGCGGATGCCACTGCAGGCGTCCACGACCGACCAGGAGCCCGTCGGGATCACGAACTGGTTGCCTTCGCGGAACACAGGGATGCCCGTGGCTCGCACCGCCATCACGGTGAAGTCTGCGGTGCGATCGATCAGCCAGGGCGTCAGGAAGTCACCGAAGGGCACCGCGAAGAACAAGAAGCCCAGCGGAAAGGACAGGCGCGCCGCCACCGCCGGGCCGAGCAGTGCGGGCACGAGCGCAACCGCCATGCCGAGCATGGCGAACTGGGTCACGGAGTTGGCGGCTGCCAGATCGCCGAGCAGCCAGAAGAAGCCCAGTGGCAGCATCAGCAGCAACCATGCCGGCGCAGGCCGCGGCTGCATGGGCGCCAGCAGGCCACGCATGCGCCAGACCAGCCAGGCCGAGATCGGGGGCACCGTCCAGGCGTGCGCAAAGGTTTCCGAACGGTTCCAGATCACCACCATCGCGGCACCGGTCTGGGCGTACAGCAGGGCCAGCAGCGCCCAGGCGGCCAGCAAGGCGAAGAGCGGCAGGCGCCACGGCTTGGGCAGGTGCATCACGCAGCCTCCAGGTAATGATCGAGACCGGCCAGATGCGCCTCCCAGCTGCAAGCCTTCAGCACGTGGGCACGGGCCGCTTCGCCGGCGCGCGCCGCCTCGGCGGCATCGTGCAGCCACGGGCTCAGGCGCTCGACGTAGTCGTGTTCACTTTCCGCCGCCACCAGCCCGGCGAGCGGTGATGGGCTGATCGCGCGCACGCAGCTGCCCGCGGCCACCACGGGCCGGGCCATGGCCATGGCTTCGAGAATCTTGTTCTGGATGCCGCGCGCCAGTCGCAGCGGCGCCACCACGGCGGCCGCATGCTGGAGATAAGGCCGCACATCGGGCACGGTGCCGGTCACGTTCACCGCGTCACCGGCCAGCGACTGGACGGCCGGCGTGGGGCTGCGGCCGACGATGTGAAAGCGCAGCGCCGGAAAGCGCTCGCGCAGTGCCGGCAGGATGTCCCGCACGAACCAGCTGACGGCGTCGACGTTGGGCCAGTAGTCCATCGCGCCAGTGAACACCAAGGGCAGCTCCCCGGCCGTGAACGGGCTCGCGCGAGAAGCGTCGGGCGTGAAGAAGTCGGCATCGACGCCATTGCCGAGCGCGGCCAGTTTGACGTCATGGTCGGCACCCAGGCTGCGGAACAGCGCGACCTCGTTGTCGGTCACGAAGAAGCTGCAGGCCGCCCGAGCCGCCACGGCGCGCTCGAAGCCCAGCAGCTTGCCGAACTCCCGGCGGTAGAGCCACGACATCGGCCAGCGATGCTCAGGCGCGTAATCCCGCCACTTGGCGGAGTCGACATCCACGAAATCCACCAGCGTCTTCACGCCCGCCAGCTGGCCCGTGTACTGCGCCATCACCCCGCTGAACACGACCACGGCGTCGAACCGTACCTGCTGCGCCGTTCGGTTGACCCAGGCTTGCAGGCCCGCGTCACGGTAGTAGGGCAGGCTCAGCGCTTCGCCGCTCAACAGGCCGCGCAGGCTCATCAGCTTGGCCGCGCGGGGGTTGAGCCGGGCCACATGCAGGCTCTTGCACAGCGCCTGCACACGCGACAGGTGCTGTTCGTCGTCGGGGTCGTCGATGAAGGTGCCGAGATGCACCTCGTGCCGCGCCGCCAGGTGCCGAAGCAGGTGGTAGGAGCGCACCTTGTCACCCTTGTTGGGTGGGTAGGGCAGCCGGTGCACGAGGTAGAGGATCTTCATGTCAGCGCCGCCTGGTCGTGCGCAGGCCGTGAGATCCCTTCGGGGTGCGCGATCGAAATGAGCGTGCGGGCGCCATGCATCGGTCTCAGCCGAGGTTCTTCACGATGAATGGCCCGAGCCAGTTCGCCACGCCCAGCGGCAGCTTGCGCCAGGCCTTGATCATCAGTTGGTACTTGGGGTTGTTCGGGTTGTTCTGGGGAATGCTGTCGCGCTTGAAGAGCCGGTACTCGTAGGACAAGGGCTGCGGCTCGAAGCCCCAGTTCTTCTTGAAGGCATACGGGCCCGTGCCCTGCTTGCTGCGACCGTAGTCGAACACCTTCAGCCCGCGGGCGCAGGCGCGGCGCATCAGCTCCCAGTACTTGAAGTCATTGGCCGCCAGGTCACGGGCGGCTTCGTCATCGCCCGCGTAGTAGGGCAGCACCTCGTCGCGGAAGTAGAAGGTCAGCACGCTGGACAGCGGCTTGCCGTCCGGCGCGGTCACGGTCAGCACCTCGGCATCGGGCCCGAACTCGTCGAGCAGCGCCTGGAAGTACTTCTTGGGCATGGCGGGCGTGCCGTGTCGGCGCACGTTGTCGGCATACAGCGCGAAGAAGCGCTCGACGCCCGGGTCGATGTCGGCCCGCAGTTCGTTCTTGATGCCCTTGCGCACCATGGCGCGCTGCTTGCGCGGAATGGCCAGCATGTTGGCCTCTTCGTCCGGCAGGATGGCCTTGCGGAAGGTGACGTAGAGGTCCTGGCGCGGCCAGTCGGCGTGGCGCGTGGCACCGAGGTAGCGGTACTCCAGGTGAGCCGCGCCCTGCCCTCGCGCGATCTGCTCGGCTTCGGCCTCCAACGCGGCGGCGGCCTCGTCGTTGAGCGCCGCCACGCCGCCATAGACGGCGAAGGGCAGACTCGTGACCGCATGACCAAACAGGCGGCTCTTCACTTCGGCCAGCGGCAGCACGCCTTCGATCTGGCCGTCACGCTCGGCAAACAGGAAATAGCAGGGATGGCCGAACACGCGCTGGATGACGCGCATCCAGCCGCTGCGATGGAAGAACGTGGCTTGCGGGTGGGCCAGCACGAAGGCATCCCAGCGCGCGGACAAGGCGGGGTCCTGCGCGTCCAGACGCGCAATGCGGAGGGGCGCGCTCATTCAGGCGGGGCTCAGGGCGGCAGCTGCCGTGGCAGCCGGCGGCCGCACATCGCGGCCGAGGAAGATCTCGTCCATGCGGCCCCAGCGGAAGTCTTCCAGCAACTTCGCGATGCGGTCGTGGGTGCGCGAGATGTTCACGTAATGACGAAAGCGCGTCTTCGCATCGATGCCCGCCACGCGCGGCTGCTCGGCGTCGATCTCCCAGGGGTGGAAGTAGAAGACGGCGGACTGGCCATCGACCTCGTTGACGCGGCGGATCATCCAGCGCGACAGCGCATAGGGCAGCAGGCGGAAGTAGCCGCCACCGCTGCTGGGGAGATTGCGCGAACCCATGCGCACCGTGGTCACGGGGATCTCCAGCAGGCCCTCTCGCACCGGGTAGGCGAAGCGCGGAGAGTCGGGCATGCCGTAGTGGTCGTGGGCGATGGGGTAGACGCTGCTGGAGTAGTGGTAGCCCGCGTCGCGGAGCACATCGAAGGCCCACAGATTGGCCTTGCCGATGGAGAAGCTCGGCGCCCGGTAGCCGACGACCGGCACGCCGCCGAGGTCTTCGAGCAGGTGCTTGGCGCGGCGGATGTCGTCCAGGAAGGCGGCCGGATTGAGGTCGCTGGCGCGCTCATGGCCATAGCCGTGGCTGGCGAGTTCATGGCCACCGGCCACGATGGCCTTGACCACCTGCGGGTAGCGCTCCGCGATCCAGCCGAGGGTGAAGAACGTGGCCTTGACCTGCCTGTCGGCCAGCAGCGCGAGGATCCGGTCAATGTTGCGCTCGACCCGGCATTCCAGGCCGTTCCAGTCGTCGCGCCGGATGTAGGGCGCGAAGGCGGAGACCTGGAAGTAGTCCTCCACGTCAATGCTCATCGCATTGCGCAAGGGGCGGGTCGGGGTGGGCATCAGCATGGCAACCTCGCTGTCAGTGCTGCTTGACGGCGTCAACGAGCTTCTGCAGCAGCGCCAGGGTCTGCAGGTTGATGCGCTCCAGGCGCATCATGCTGCGCTCCAGGCGCTGCAGGCGGTCGGTGTGGTGATCGGCGCTCAGGGCTGCGATCTCGGAGGACAAGCCCTCGACCTCGGCCACGCTCATCTTGAGCTTGGCGACATCCAGGTTGCCGGGTGCGCTGTCCAACCCGGCGGGGCGGCTGTCGGGCAGTTTGGCCGGTGCGCTGTCCAGCGGGCTGGCGTCGCTGTGGCGCGGCGTTTCGCTTTCCTGGGCGATGTCGCGCAGGACTTCCTTCACGTCAGCCAGCGTCAGGTGGGTGCGCCCTTGCATGAAGCCGAGCAGCAGCAGCCGATCACACAAGCGGTTGATGCGGCGCGGGATGCCGTTGCTGGCCTTGTGGATGGCCGGGAAGGCGTCGTGGTCGAAGGTGGGCTTGCCCACGGAGCCCGCGCACTTCAGGCGGTGCTCCATGTAGCGCTGGGTCTCGTCCTCGTCCAGCGGGCCGATGTGGCAGGTGGCCGCGACACGCTGGCGGAACTGCTCCATCTCGGGCTTTTGCAGGATGCCACGGAACTCGGGCTGTCCCACCAGGAAGGTCTGCAACAGCGACTGGTTGCTGAACTGGAAGTTGGACAGCATGCGCAGCTCTTCCACCGCGCGGGGCGTCAGGTTCTGCGCCTCGTCCACGATCAGCAGGCAGCGCTTGCCCTGCGTCACCTGGTTCACGAAGAAGGCCTCGAGCGTCATCAACAGCTCGGACTTGGGCGCATCCTTCACGCGCACGCCAAAGGCGGCGCCCACCATGCGCAGGGTGTCCTCGGCATCAAGCTGAGTCGTGACGACATTGCCGATGACGACGTTGCTGCGGTTCAGGCTGTCCAGCAGGCCGCGCAGCAGCGTCGTCTTGCCGGCGCCGATCTCGCCGGTGATGACGATGAAGCCGTCGTTGCGCAACACGCCGTAGTCCAGGTAGGCCTTGGCGCGGCGGTGCTGCTTGCTGCCGAAGTAGAAGTTGGGGTCCGGGCTGAGCTGGAAGGGCTTGCTGCTCAGGCCGTAGAAGGCTTCATACATATCGCTGGCCCCATGACACTCGCAACCCAGCCTTCAGCGCCTTCTGGCGCCGAGCCGAGTGCGAGCAGCCGGAGCATTCCATGTCAGAACTGTTGGGAGACCGTGCCGTAGACCGAGTTCTCGGAATATGGCGCAGTACTCTCGAAACGACTGTGACGCGCGCCCAATTGCACGCTGAGACCGGAACCCAGTCGGGTATTCCAGTTGGCAAACCAGCTCGTCAACTGGGTGGCGCGGCCGGTCCCGTCGCCCTGGCTCTCCTGGCGCGAGGCCGTCAATGACAGCCCCGAGACCGGCGACAGCTGGTAGCTGCCCGACAGCGAGTAGGAACGCTGCTCCACAAAGGCGTTGGTCGCCAGGTCGCCCTGGTTCAAGCCGCTGCCCAACCGGGAAGACAAGGTCCGCGTGGCTGCAGCGGTCACGTTGGTGCGCACACCCTGCAGGGTGAAGCTCAGCTGCTGGCTGCGCGTCTGGCTGGGGCCGGACGACAGAAAGCCCTGGGAGACAGGCGCATCCGGCGACAGCCCCAGGGACTGCAGCGCGGCGCGCACCAGCGCGTCACGCTTGACCGGGTCGGGCTCGACGGAGGTCAAGAGCAGCGAGTAAAGGTCGTAGTTGGTGCGGACGCTGCCAGAAGACCCGGAGTTGCCGACGATGACGCTGCGCGTGTCGGAGTAGCGCCAGACCGAGTTGCGCATGCGATGCTCGAACACCAGCCCCCGCGTATCGCCATAGCGGTGGCTCTGGTAGTTGGCCGACAGCCGGGTGCGCGAGGTCGGCGTCCAGTCGCCCGTGACGCCCCAGGTCCGGCTGTCATTGGCCTCTCCAGACGCACTGAGGTAGTTGCTGCGCTCTTCACCCACGTTGGCACTGAGGGCCAGGTCCGGGTCGGGACGGTAGTTGGCGCCGAGCGTGAGCGTGCTGTTGCGGTTGGCCTGGGCCAGCTTGGGCCGCATTTGCTGCGTAGAGGCCTGCGCGTACCAACCCAGGATGCCAGGGCTGAGCTGGGTCAATTGGAGCGTCGCGCCCGTGCTCCGGCTGTCGCCGAGCGCGCTGCCACGCACCTCCGTCATGGCAAGGTTGCCCCGCAAGCTGACCGCAGCAAGGCCGCCCAGCTGCGAGCGCCACTGGGGCGAGACGGTCAGACTGCCGACCTCACGGCTGTTCAGATTGCTCAAAGGGGACACGCCACCCGTGCCCAGGACCGAATTGGCCTGCTGACCGAAGGCCGACACGTTTTGCCGAGCGATATTCGCCTGCGCCTCCACCGTCAAGGTCTGGGGCAGCAGTTCGGCTTGCAGGTTTGCGGACAGGGCATTCTGGATCTGCGACGGCACATCCGTCTTCAGGTAACTGATCCCGTTGAGCGAGTAGTCGAGGCTGCCGCGAAACGTGCCTGAGTTGCGCGAGACACTGATGCCAGGCGATACGGTCGTGATGAGGGCCGCATCCTTGTTCTGATCGGACAGCCGCAGGTTGTCCGTCCAGGTCTGGGTGAGCGAGAACCGCGGGGTGATCGCACCACGCCCGCCCTGCCCTTCCTGGGCCTGGGCAGCCAGGGAAAGCAGCGCAACAGCCAGCGGCAGCAGACGCGTCTCAGGCCTGAGGCGCGTCATTGCTGCCATAGCCGTATCCGTAGCCGTAGCCATACCCGTAGCCGTACCCGTAACCGTAGCCGCCCGCTGCGTTCGGGCTGGCCTGGTTGAGCAGCATCATCTTGACCGGGCAGGTCTCGATGGCGGCCAGGGCCTGCTGAACCGCGCTCTGGGCGGTCTTCTCGGCATGCACGACGATGATGATCTGACCCATGTGCGACGCCAGCACACGGGACTCCGTCGTCAGCAGCAGCGGCGGGGAGTCGAAGATGATGATGCGGTCAGGGTAGCGCTTGGCCATGTCGTCCAGCAGCTGGCGCATGGCGTCGCTGGCCAGCAGTTCGGTCGCGCGCGGATGCGGCGTGCCGCTGGGCAGGATGGTCAGTTTCTCGACGTTGGTGCGCAGCAGCACTTCGGACATCTCGACGCGCTCTTCCAGCACGTCCAGAAGCCCCGGGCCCTGCGGCAGACCGAGCATGCGCAGCACCGACGGCCGGGCGACGTCGGCATCGACCAGCATGACGGTGTTGTCCAGCTCGGCGGCGATGCTGAGTGCCAGGTTGATGGACGTGAAGCTCTTGCCCTCGCCGGCCAGCGCACTCGTGACCATCATCAGGTTGGCGTGGTTGATGGTGGCCGCGCCCTTGCCCATGGCGTTCTTGATGAGCGGACGCTTGATGACGCGGTACTGGTCGCCGGTCTGCGAACGCGGCGTGTGGGGCATCAGGAAACCCTGGGCGGCCAGGGCCACCACGTCGAGCTCGACACGCTTGGACGACGGGTGATGGCCGTCTTCCTGCAGCGACAGCCCCACCGCGGGCGCTGCAACAGGCGCAGCAGCAGCCGCCTGCACAGCCGGCGCCGGGGCCACGGGAGGCATGGCGTTGTCAGGCGCCGGCTGGCCTTGCTCATCGCCCGGCAGCACCACGCCCGCCTGGCGCAGTTGCTCCAGGCGCTGGGCGGCTTGTTCAATCAGGCTCGTCATGTCACACCACCTGCCGGCTCAGTTGCACAGCCAACACCGTCAATGCGACGGCAAACATCACCAGCAAGCCCCCGGCTCCGGCAGAGAAACGAATCAGGTCCACACGCTGGCGCGCGCGGTCGGCATCCGTGACCAGCCGCGTCACCACGCCCAGGATGGGCAGCTCGACGCGAGAGCGCAGGTCGTTGGCGTCGTGGAACACCGGGCGCAGCTGGCTGGCAGCGAAGGTCGTGAACACACCGATACCCAGGGCCGCGGCCATCGCACCGGCCAGCAGCAGCAGGCGGTTCGGCGCCACGGGCTTCGGGTTGGCGCGCGGCGGGTCGATCACGCGGAAGTCGGCCACGCCGGAAGCCACGTCGAGATCGCCCGAGATGGAGGCCTGTTCACGGCGCTGCACCAGCTCTTCGTAGTTGCGCTTGTGGATGTTGTAGTCGCGGTTGAGCTGGGCGGCTTCGGCTTCGAGCTGCGGCGCCGTCTTCAGCGCTGACAGCGCCTGGGCGTAGCGAGCCGTGTATTCGTCGACCCGGGCCTTCAACGAGGCCACCTGCACTTCAGTGGTGGCCAGAATGCGCACCAGCTCCTGCACGGCGGGCGAACCGCTTTGCTGACCAATGGTGACACTGGGCGTGTTCATCGCCTGCTTGCGCAGCTCGACCAGCTCCTTCTTGCGCTGCTCTTCCAGGTCCTTGATGAGCTTGCGGGTGCTGATGATGTCGGGGTGCTGCTCGGTGTAGCGCTGCAGCAGCCCATCGAGATTGCGTCGCAGGTCAGCCAGACGGGCGTCGAGCTCAGGCGTGGCGATGCTCGCCGTGGACTCCTGCAACAGACTTTGCGTCGTGGTCTGCGCACCGCCACGGGCCTTCTCGGCTTCCAACTGAACCTTGGCCGCATCGCGGGCGTTGACGGCCTCGCGGTACTCCAGGCGGGCTCGCTCAAGCTGGCCACTCAATTCCGAGATGCGTGCGGCGGCATCCTTGCCGTCGCCGGACATATTGGCCAAGTTCTTGAGACGGAACTCCTTCAGCCGGCCTTCCGCTTCCTCGAGCTTGGCCTCGTAGGTCTTGATCTGCTCGTTGATGAAGGTCGTGGCCGTCGCACTGCCGACGCGCGTCTGCCCCAGGCTGGACTCCACGAAGATGGAAACCAGGGCCTGCACCACTCGCTTGGCCGTCTCGGGGTTGCTGTCCCGGTAGCCGAGGATGTAGAGATTGTCGCGACCGACACTCTGGATGGAGAGGTTGGCCGTGACGGTCTCGATGGTCGCTTCCTGCTGGGCCTTGGACTGATTCTTCAGATCCAGGTCGGCCATGCGCACCAGCTTCTCGACGTTGGGCCGGCTGATCAGCGTGCGGCTGAGCATCGTGACCTGCTGCTCGACGTTCGGCTGCACGGCCAGGCCGGACATCAGCGGCTTCAGGATCGATTGCGTGTCGACGTAGATGCGCGCGCTGGCCTCGTAACGGTCAGGCAGCACGAACACCACGACAGCTCCCACCACGCCGGCCACCCAAGCGACAGCCAGGCCCACCCAGCGGTACTTCCACATCCGCCGAACGATGTTCAGAAGCTGACCAATCAGCAAATCCATCGAGAACAGTCCCTGTTAATGCAAAGCAGCCACGGCACGCATGAACTCGCGTGCCCGCAAGATCAGAACAGGCTCTGCGGAATGATGAGGATGTCGCCGGGGCGCATGTCGACATTCGCCGACACGTCGCCGCGCTTGATGAGGTCTTTCAGGCGCACCGAGTACTGCTTGTTGCCCTCGGCCGTGCGGAGGATGGTGGCGCTGTTGCCGGAAGCGAAGTCGGTCAGGCCACCCACGGCGATCATCACGTCGAGCAGCGTCATCTTTTGCTTGTAGGCCAGGAACTGCGGCCGCGCCGCCTCGCCCACCACACGGATCTGCTCACTGTAGGGGCCCACGAAATTGGTCACGATGACGGTGACGACGGGGTCGCGGACATACTTGCTGAGCTGCTTCTCGACGTCGCGGGCAACCTGCACCGAGGTCTTGCCCTGCACGATCATCTCGTCGACGAGCGGCGCGGCGATCTTGCCGTCCGGGCGCACCGGCACCGACATCGACAGCTCGGGGTTGCGCCAGACCTGGATGCTCAGGTTGTCGCCAGCACCGATGATGTAGCTGTACTCGTCTGTTGCGGCGTTCACAGGGGCAGGCGGATAGGAAGCCCCACCTAGCACACTGCAGCCCGACAGCATCACCGAACCGGCTGCCATCGTCAGGGTCAGGGTTCGCGCCGTGCGACGAAACAAGCCGTTCGCGGCGGACTTCAATGTCTCAGTAAAACCTTGAGTGCGGTGAAGCTGCTTCAATGGAATCCCCTGCTCTAATGATGGCGACAGCCCGGGCCGCCAAGCCCTAGCTGAAAGCGGGTGATCATGCCACAGCCCCCTTGGCGGAAAACAGCCGGAGCGCCCCAAGGCAGGGGGATGACGCGGCAGCTGCCGCGTGAAAAAGACCCGGCTCGGGCGATTTCCTTCCGACCCTGAACGACCCCCGCCCAAACACCCCGCCAGTGCGGGGCCGGCTTACAACTTCAAGGCAGGCCGGATGAAGGCCATCAACAGTTGCTGCAACGGATTGGCATTGCCGAACGGCCGCCACGTGTAGCGCAATTTCTGGTGATAGGCATCGAACTGCATGGCCCACGGTGCCGCGCGCAAATGCCCGCGGTTGAGCAGCACCTTGAGGACGGAGGTGCCCATCATGCCGGCGCACAGGTCGCAGGACATCATGGTCGATGGCCCGCGCCGCTCCTGGAAATTGACCGCCTCGGGCGCTACGAGATAGCTGCGCTGCAGCATCGCCGGCGACAAGCCCGCGATGAAACGCGCGTATTGCTCCACCTCACTCTTGCCGTCGACCCGGAAGTACTGCTCGAAGCTCATGCCACCCGGCTTGAAATACAGCAGCGACACGCCCATGCCCAGCGGCGCCGCCGTGAGCGCCGGAATGCCACGCGCATGGCAGGCATTGAACAGCAGGCGCCGCGCCTTGATGGCGAAGAAATCGATGCCGTCGACATAGACGTCGACGTCACGCAGGAACTCGTCGACGTTGCCCTCGTTGACGCCATCGCCGAACACCCGCACGTCCGCCTCGGGATTGATGTCGCGCGCCATGTCGGCAAGCACCGAGGCCTTGGGCTGATCGAGGGTGGACATCATGGCGCCCACCTGGCGGTTGAAGTTATGAACTTCAAAGCGGTCGAAGTCAGCAATATTGAACCGAGCCAATCCCAGGCGAGCCAGCGTCAACAGATGCGCCCCACCGACACCTCCGAGCCCGGCGATCGCAATTCGCGCCCCGCGCAGTCGCTGCTGCTCAGCCTCGGTCACCCAACCGATATTGCGCGAGAAGGCACTGGCGTAATCAAAAGCGGAATTCAAACAGTCACCTCGGTATCAGGGCTTGCGGGCGATGACGTTGTAGCAATTACCCGAAACCTCTTCGCTGACGATCTGCAGACCCGCCCCGACGATACGGGCACGAATATCCTCTCGCTCATAAGGCGTCACGAGGATGCCCTTGCGGATACCCCAGGCGTTGATGCGGTTGGCAATCGCGGCCAGGATGCCGCGCCGGGTTGGGTACAGCAGCACATTGCCCGCCCAGGTACCGCCCGGCTTGAGCACCCGCACCATTTCCTTGAGCGCCGCATCGACCTGCGGCAGGCAGTGGATGGCGTTGGCGATGTTGACGGTGTCGAATTCGTTCGCCTCGAACGGCATCTCGGCCGCATCGGCATGGACGAATCGAAAACCGGGCTGCCCCCTGAACCGGCGAATCGCGCCAGCCAGCATGGATTCGGCGTAGTCCACCCCGACGATGTCCACCTTGGGGAGCTTCTTCCAGCGGCGCCATTTCAGCACCAGGTCCAGCAGGGTAGCTGTTCCGCAGGCCACATCGAGATGCCTGGCGCCCATATTCGAGCCGAACAGCCGAACCTGTTCGGTCAAGGTGCTGTTATAGGCAAAAGTGAGGATGAAAAAACCGCGGACGTCATACCACCACGGCTCTGACTTGTAGGCCTCGGCGATTTCGTCGGCGGACTTGCGCTTCCCCTCACCCATGGTTGCCATCGACGCCTCTTGAATCGTGTTGAGAAACTGCCGGGGATGGTACTACCACGCCCTCGGCAAGCACCAATAAAAAAGCGCCCCGCAAGCGGGGCGCTTTCATGCTGCCAGAGCAGCGCGGCTTATTGCCGAATCTCAGGCCGACTTGCGACGCTTGCTGGCCACACCGACGGCCAGGAAGGCAGCGCCAACCAGGGCCAGGGCGCCCGGTTCCGGCACCGGCACGAAGAAGGCGTTGGCGGAGTTGTTGAGCAGTTGGATGCTCTGGCCCGACACCGGAATGAACGACTGGAAGTTACCGTTCAGGTCCAGCTTGATGTGGAAGGGACGCGGGGCGATGAAGTAAGCCTCACCGTCCGGGCTCTTCAGCTGGAAGTCACCGAACAGGATCTCGAAGTTACCGTTCGCCAGGCCGGAGCCGCTCGAATTGCCGTCCGCAGCGAGCGTCAGCGAAGCCGTACCCAGCAGCAGGTCGTCGGTCAGCGAGGCTGCGCCGCTTGCCAGCACGAGGTCACCAAACGACGGCACAGCGCTAGCCGAACCGCCGACGTTCCAGTCGGTGTCCTGGTTTTGGTCCAGGTAGAGCTCAATGGCGTTGTAGGTGGCCTTGAACGTCGTCGTCGTGCCGTCCGTCGTGTAAGTGCCGGAACCGATGAACTTGGCGTAGATGCCGTAGCCGTAGGCCGGGAACAGCGGGGGGTAGACGGCGTTCAGCTGCGTCGACAGGGCATTGCCGTTGCGGAACCACTGACCGGCGTTGAAGATCGCGGCGGTGGAGAAGTGGCTCGCATCCTGGAACGTCACGACTTCGTCGTACTGGCCGCTGAGCTGGTCAGCCACGAATTGGTTGGGGAAGCCGCCGCCGGCGCTTTCCTGGATCGTGACCGGCAGGCCAACCGTCGCTGCGTGAGCGCCAGCAGCACCGAACGCCAGGGCCACAACAGCCAGCTTCAGTTGCTTGGAAAACATCATTTGGAATCTCCTGTTGGTGAACAAGGCGCTAGTGATTCGCCGCACACCACATAAGCAGAGACCATGCCAACTCGCTCAACTGCTTTAAAAACAAGGACTTAGGAAATTCAAGCCGGATCAGCGCCACAAGCTGTAAACAATTCCGACAAGCGCCGACGCCCACCAGCGCGCCCTGGCCTCAAATCATGAGGTCGTAGGACGTGTGGCCGACTTCCAGCGCCGCCACACACTCCCGCCAGACACGGTCCGGCTCGGCGAGCTTGAAGCCGACGAAGACACCGCCTTCGCTTTCCATCTTGCGCACGGCCGAGACCTTGAGCGTGGTCTTCTCGTTCTCGCCCAGCTCAATCAGGGCCTCGCCTTCCTGGCCGACCTCCACGTCGAGCTTGCATTCGGCCTGGAAGCCCGACAGCGACACCTCGATCACATTGAGGATGAATGGACGAGGCCCACTGGGCGTGGGGAAGGTCACCACACCCGGGCAGCGCAGCGAGAAGCGCTGGTGCTGACGCACATGCACCGGCCCCACTGGATCAAGCTCCAACAGGGGTAGCACCGGCCGGTACTCCGCCATCGTGTAGATCGACCACAGCAGGGACTTCTTGCGATCTTCCAGGCTGGCAAACAGGTCGCTTTGCTGGTTGAAGAAGTAGTCGAGCAGCTCCGGCGTCATGACCGGGTCGTTCGTCGTGTGATAGCGCCGCTGCGGCAGGCGGATGTTGGGCAGCTTCAGCTCGACGAAATACTTGTAGAGGTTCTTGCGCAGCGAGCGGCCCTTGTACGCCTCACGGAAGATGTGCGGCGCCTTGCGCAGGTCGAGCGAGGCCACCACGGCCGGCGCGCCGTTGGCAAAGTCATAGCCCTCGATGGTCTTCTGCTGCATGCGGCGGAAGAAGAGCAGGGCCTCGTAGAGCTGGATCTTGTCCGGGTTGACGGCGATGACGAGGTGGCGCGTATCGAAGTACTTGGTGCAGTACTGATACATGAACTTCATGAGCGGGAACAGGATCCAGCCGCCCGTCTTGCGGAAGTCCGGATGCACGGCCAGTGCCGAAATCTCGGCGATCTTGCCGCCCTCGCTGCGCAACGGGTCCAGGTCGAAGATGGCCTGCAGCGGGAAGCCAAAGACACCTTCGCGGATCATCGACATCGTGCCAACGACGCGCCCCTCGTACTTGGCGCACAGCGTCGTGGTGGTGGGCAGCGCGTGGTACTGCGTGATGCGCATGCCCGAGGGGTGGGGCTTCATGAAGCCGCTGCCGACATAGGCGTCGTGCAGCAGCCGAAAGCACGCTTCGAGCTCTTCCTTGGTCTCGGCGATCTTGAGTTCGAGCCGGGCATCAGGCGCCGGATCGCAATCGATCATGTAGCGCAGCACCGGGAAGCGCACGGCGGGCGGCAGCATGCCGAATGCGGTGCGCAGCACGCCTCGCATGCGCTTTTGCAAGCTGGAACGGCGGACCTGAGCCATCGTGAGTTACCGCGTGAATGTGCCGTTCGGCACCATGCCGTTACGGGTCAAAGCCGCGCCTGCAGCGCCTTCACTTCCGCCTGGCCGGAGAACTTGTCTCCCAGAGCCGCCAGACGATCGAGTTCAACGCGCGCCTTGGCCTTGTCGTTGCTGCTCAGATAGTAGCTCGCCAGATGCAGGCGGTAGAGCGGAACGTCGGGTGCTGCGTCAACCGCGGAGAGCTGTATTTGCAAAGCCTTTGCGAAATCCCGCTTGCTGGCATGGATCTCGGCCAGGGTGTCGAGAAACGCCGGCTCCTGGGGAGCCAACTTGACCGCCTTCTGGGCCATTTCCAGAGCACCAGGCTTGTTCTCCCGGTTCAGCAGCCAGGCCAGGTTGTTCAGCGCCGCAGCGTTGTCAGGCTTGGCTTGAACCACGGTCGTGAAGCGCTGGCGGGCCAGTTCGTACTGCCCCTTCTTGAGCGCCAGGTCACCAAGGTAGAACACAAACGGGGCACTCGTCCACTGAGACTCGAGCTTGGCAGCCGCATCCGCCTGCCCAGCGCGAAGCAAGGCACTGTGCAGCTTGATGGCCACGTCAACCGATGGCTGCTTGGCCAACGATTGGCGGTACGCACCGGCAGCGGCAGCCCAGTTCTTGCCGCTCCATTCAAGATCACCTTCCAGGGCGAAGCCTGCTGCCATGTTGGCGGGCTGGCGCTGCAAGGCACGAGCAGCGGCCAACGCCTCCTTGCGGTTGCCGACACCCAACTCGAGCGCCATCAACCCCTGCCTCGCCTCGACGGAATCGGGCTTGATATCCAGCGCCTTTCGTAGCGCGGCGCGTGCGGCGGGCAGATCCTTGCGAACGCGATGTACATCGGCGAGGCGCAGGTAGGGCTGCGCCGATGCCGGCTGCAGAGACGCGAGACGGGTGAACGTCGTGATGGCCTGATTCTGGTCTCCCGACAGGAACTGCGCGCGACCCAGCGCGTCCAACAACTCGGGGTTGTCAGGCAGCAAGTTCAGTCCCTCTTGCGCGGCGGCGATCCCGCCCTTGAAATCCTTGCGCTCCAGCATCGCATTGATCAGCGCCACCCGGGGCACCACCTCTGACGGGTTCGCCTTGATCGCTTGAACCAGGGCATCCTGCACTTCCGCCGGGCCAGCACCCGACTTGGCACGCAGGCTCGAAAGCAGAAGCGCGCCCTGAGGATCACCTGGCCGCGCCTTGACGAACGCCTCCAGCCGCTGCCGCGCCTGATCGAACTTGTCATCGCCAACGTCCAGCGACGCCAGCGTTGCAATAGACGGAAAATGCGTTGGGTCAAGGCGCAGGGCATTCTCAAAAGCCGCCCTCGCCTCCTTGGCCTTGCTGCGCTGCAACTCGGCACGGCCGCGCAGGTAGGGTCCAAGAGGCGACTTCGGTTGCTTGCGCTCCAACTGCTCGATGGCCTTGAAGGCGCCGTCGTATTCCTGACGGCGCAGATGGCCATTGATCAGCGCCAGATCCGCAGCCACGCCGGGGTCCGACGAGGAGATGGTGCGCAGCGCTTCAAAGCCCTGCTCCGTCTGGCCTTTGGCCATCTGGGCCAGAGCCAACGCCGTGCGGCTGCGTGCATCCTTCTCGTCAAGGGCTGCCGCCTGCTTGAAGAGTTGCTCCGACTTGGCCGACTCTCCACCCACCCGATACGCCTGAGCCATCAGCACCAAGGCTTCTCGCGGTGGGGCCGCCGCCTCCACCAAGGGTTGCAACGCCTTGATCGCCTTGGTCGGCTCGCCAGACTTCACGTAGACCTGACCCAGCAACAGCCGCGTCCGGGGCCGGTCGGGCGCCACCTGGAGCGCGCGAGCCAGATGCGTCTGCGCCTGCATCAACTGCCCCTTGCTCAACTCGATGGCACCGGCGAGTTGCAGCACCATCGGGTCATCAGGCAGGTTTCGCACCAGCGGCTGAACCGTTTCGTAGGCTGTTTTCACGTCCCCCTTCTCGAAGGCCAGAGAAGCCGTGAAGAAAATCGTCTCCAGCGATTGCGGCGCCACCTTGCGCAGGACCTGCAACTGCGCCTCGACGGCCGCCAGGTCTTTGCGCCCCATCAAAAGCCAGATCAGCGAGGTGTGAGCCGCCCCGTTGTTCGGATTGCGATCGATGGCCTCGCGGAACGCCGCCATGGCCGCGTCTTCCTGACCGGTCACCAGCAGGAGTTCTCCACGCAGCTGCCGTGCTTCGGAGTCGGCCGGCGCCGACTCGATGACCTTGTCCAGCAACGCCAGCGCGCCCGACACATCCTTCTGCCCGGCAAGTCGACGGACTTCCAACAGACGCGCGCCGAGGTGGTTGGGCGAGACGGACAGCGCCGCCTTGACGGCTGCATCAGCCTCGACCGGCTTCTTCAGGGTGATGTAGGCCTTGGCCAGGGTGACCTGCAGATCCGCCTGCGCCTCAGGCAGCTTGAGAGTCTTGCCGGCGTATGTGCTGACCACCTTCTGGGCGTCGCCTTTGCTCAGCGCGATCCGCGCCAGCAGCGGGGCTACGCGGTCGGGGTCGAAGCCGAGATCCTGCGCCTTCTGCAACTCCACGCTCGCGGCCGCGTCTTCGCCCGCGTCGAGCATCAGCTTGCCCAGCAGGTAACGCCCTTCGGCGTCATCCGGGTTCTTCTGGAGAAGGTTCTTGAGCTCGATCACCGCGCCCTTGGTGTCCTTCTTCTCGATGTGCTTGCGAGCCGACTCCAGCAGGTTGCCCTGCGACTCGCCGGAACAGCCCGCCAGGCCCAGCGACAGGCCCAGAGCCGCCAGCACCCATGCGCTTTGGCTGAATATCACGTGGTTCTTCCCTGACTTTGGTGTCATTTGATTTGCAGCTTGCTCATGAGGTCGTACAGCGTCGGGCGGCTGACGCCGAGCATCTCGGCAGCTCGCACGATGTTCCCATCGGAACGCGACAGCGCCGCCACCACGGCCTGTCGCTCCGCGCGCTCCCGCACGGTGCGCAAGTCCAGCGTCGGCTCGGGCGACTCGCTCTCGTCGGCCTGGGGCGGCTTGAGGCCAAGGTCTGCCGCCGTGATGCGGTCACCATCCGCCATGATGGCGGCGCGCTTGATGAGGTTCTGCAGTTCGCGCACATTGCCAGGCCAGCGATGGGCCTCCAAGGCCCGGATGGCATCTTCCGACAAGGCAAAGGCGGGGCGGCGCTGCTCGGCGGCAAAGCGCCTCAGGAAGGCATGCGCCACCAGCACGGCATCGCCCATGCGATCACGCAGTGGCGGAATCTCCACGACGATCTCGGCCAGGCGGTAGAACAGGTCCTCACGGAAACGCCCATCGGCGATGCGGGACTTCAGATCCTGGTGCGTGGCGCCCACCACCCGCACGTCGATCGGGATCTCCTGGCGTCCGCCCACCCGCTCGATGGTGCGCTCCTGCAGGAAGCGCAGCAGCTTGGCCTGCAACGGCATCGGCAGATCACCGATTTCGTCCAGCATCAGCGTGCCGCCGTTGGCCACCTCAATCTTACCCAGGGTGGACTTGGTCGCCCCGGTGAAGGCGCCCTTCTCGTAACCGAAGAGCTCGCTCTCCAGCAAGGTCTCGGGGATGGCCGCGCAGTTGATGGCCACGAACTTGCCCTTGCGCCGGGAGGCATCGTGCAGAGCTTGGGCCAGCACTTCCTTGCCGGTGCCGCTCTCGCCCAGCAGCAGCACGGTCGCATCGCTGGGCGCCACCTTCTCGATCATGCGGCACACGCGCTGCATGCCGGCATCGCGCGTGATGAGGCCCGAGAAGACATCGCTGCTCTGCTGCATCTGCAAGCGACGGTTCTCCTGCTGCAGTTCGTAGAGGCGGTAGGCGCGTTCCACCGTCAGGCTCAGCACATCGGGGTCGACCGGCTTGGCCAGGAAGTCGTAGGCCCCCATGCGGATGGCGCGCAGTGCGTTCTCCTGGTCGTTCTGACCGGTGAGCACGATGACCTTGACCGCGGGGTCGAGCTCCAGCAGCTTCTCCAGGCACTTGAACCCCTCCGAGACCGAGTCCCGGTCCGGCGGCAGGCCCAGGTCCATGGTGACCACGGCCGGGTTGTTGCGGCGGAACTGCAGCACGGCGCTGGCCACGTCGTCGGCGGTGACGGACTCAAAACGATCGAGAGACCACTTGAGCTGCTTCTGCAGCGCGAGGTCGTCCTCGACGATCAGCAGGGGGGCGTGTCGGGGCGTGCTCATTGGACGTCGAGCGCCGTCAGCGGCGCCTCGGTCTGGGCATGGAACAAGGGCAGCAGCAGGGTGACGGTCGTCCCCTGGTTCACTTCACTTTGCACGCTGATCTTTCCCCCCAGTTCATGCACGTATTGGTAGCTCTCGTGGGCGCCAATGCCCATGCCGCTGGCCTTGGTGGTCTGGAACGGCTTGAAGAGACGATTCTGGATGAAATCCTCGGTCATTCCGCAGCCCGTGTCTTCCACGCGAACGCGGGCTTGGCTGCCTTGAGCGTCCAGGGTGAGGCTGACGCGACCGTTGGCGGGCGTGGCATCGAAGGCGTTCTGCACCACGTGGCCCAACACCCGCTCCACGCGCTCCACATGCCCCCGCGTGCTGACACCCGGCTGCAGCACCAGTTCCAGCGTTCGCCCCTTGCTGGCCGCGGCCGAGGCCAGACGGCGGGCGATCTGCTCCAGGTCAACGCCACTGGTCACACCATGCGGCTTGTCACCTTCCCGCAGTTGCAGCATCAGCTGGCGCATCTTCTCGAGCGAGTTCTCGACGGTGTCGAGCATGTCCTGCTGGAACTCAGGGTTGTCACGCAGGCGCTTGGCGTTCTTCATCATCAGCGACAGCTGCGTGACGATGTTCTTCAGGTCGTGCACGACAAAGGCCGACATGCGATTGAAGGCGTCGAACTTGCGCGCCTCCAGCAGGGCCTCGGTGACCAGGGCTTGGTCCAGATAGCCCGACGCCTGGCTTGCCGCAGTGCGCAGCAGGTCGCGCACCTCCCAGTTCAATTCCACGGTCGCCCGCGGCCGCCCCAGGACGACGAAGCCGATCAACGCCTCCCGCACCAGCAGGGGCACCAGCAACCAGCACCGGTCATCGGCCACCAGCCACGCCGGCAGGTCGAGCTCCGGATAGGCCTCGCGGCGAGCGCGCCATTCGTCGATGTCGATGATCCAGGCGCGCTGCTGCCAGAACCGCGCCAGAGCACCGTCCCGCGGTTCGCTTGCGACCTCATGGGACAGGTTCCAGCGTGCCGCCTGCAGGAAATCGCCGCCCGACGAGCGCTGCATCCAGAGCATGCCGCTCGGGCTCTCCACCAGGTTGGCCAGCGCCTTGACGACGGTTTCGGAGGTGTGCTCGGGCGCCGTGCTGCCCGACAGCAACTGCGTGAAGCGCAGCCACTCTTCCCGGTAGTCGTAGCGGTAGCTGAAGAAGTTCTTGCTGATGTAGACCCGCAATCGCGATCGCATCGAGCCCGAGGCCACCAGCAGTGCCAGCGCCACCAGCGCCACGAAGACCAGGGCCACCGACAGCGCGCGCCCCCAGTCGCCGCTGGTGTAGCGCACGTAGTAACCGACGCCGGCCACGATCAGCAGATAGGCGCCCACCAGCAACAGCGTGGCCGAATGGAACACCGCCGCTCGCGACACGTGCAGCTTGCCCAGCCAGTCGCCATGGCGGCGCGACGCCACGTAGAGCAGCGGCACGGCTGCCGCATGCACCAGGGCACGCACGCTGATCGCGTCACCGTCGAACCGCTCGAACAAGGCGGCCTGGGAACCGACGAAAAGGTCGAACACGAAGATCGCCCCGAGCCCGAGGCAGACCGGCTTGGCATTCCAGCGCGCATCGCCCGTGGCGTTGCGCAACATCTGCTCGACCAGCACCAGGCCCAGCACGGCCGTGGCCAGGGCCGCGAAGCCCTGAGGCCGCGCAAGCGCACCCGCAGGCAGCCCGTCTGACCAGAAGACCAGGCCAAACGACAACAGCAGCACGCCCGCTGCAAGCGGCCTCAGCAGGCCGAAGGCACCGCCACGCCGCGGCGGGGGCAGCAGCATCAACATGAAGGCGTACCAGCAGCACACCCGAAGGAGGTCCAGCGTCGGCGCGATCCAGCCCGGCGGCCGTGCCGACCAATGGCTCACGCCCTCCAGCAGCACGGCGCCGGCCCAGGCTGTGCTGAACGCCAGCGCCAGCAGGAAGGTGACGGCCACGCGCGTGACGGGCTGCCCGCCAACCACCAGCCGCTGGGCGAAGTACAACCCCAGGCCGCCATAAGCCAGCAGGGCCACCAGCGCACTGAGGCTGCTCAGGACAAGAAAGGGGGCCAGCACCTCGGTCATGACATTCGGCGCAGCGCCCAATTCAGCAAAGTCGCAGACATCCAGGATTCAAGCACGCCACATGGCGCCTGCCCATCCCGTCTAACGCCGCCACATCCGGGGCGGCCCGGCGCGGTCAGCGCGCGCCCTTGCCGGTCAGCACCACCGCCACGGTCTCCAGCATGATCAGCAGATCGAGGAACAGCGAATGGTTCTTCACGTAGTACAGGTCGTACTGCAGCTTCTCGACCGAATCCTCGATGGTGGAGCCATATTCGTAGCGCACCTGCGCCCAGCCGGTGACGCCCGGCTTCACGCTGTGGCGCACCGCGTAGTACGGGATCTTGCTGATCAGCTCATCCACGAAGAACTGCCGCTCCGGACGCGGGCCCACCATGCTCATCTCGCCCCACAGCACGTTGAAGAGCTGCGGCAGTTCGTCGATGCGGACCTTGCGGATGAACCGGCCGACGCGCGTCACGCGGTCATCGTTCTTGGTGGCCCAGCGCGGCTTGCCGTCCTTCTCGGCGTCGGTGCGCATGCTGCGGAACTTGATCACCTTGAACGGCACGCCGTTCAAGCCGACCCGCTCCTGGCGATACAGCACCGGGCCGCGGGACTCCAGTCGGATGGCGATTGCCGTGACCAGCATGATCGGCAGCGTCAGCAGCAGGATCAGCGTGGCGAAGATCACATCGCTCACCCGCTTGATGGCAGCGCGCAGCATGCCCTGGCTGAAGCCATCACCAAACACCAGCCAACCGGCATTGACGTGCTTGATGTTGATCTGAGCCAGGGTCTTCTCGAAATGGGTGGCGATGTCGACCACGCGCACGCCCGACAGCTTGCAGTCCAGCAACTGGCGCAGCGGCATGCTGCCGCCGCGGCGCTCGGTCAGGGCCACCACGATCTCGTCGACGTTGTGCTTCAGCGCGGCCTCGGTGAGGTTGGCGCCGTCGTTGATGATCTCGCTGGCCGGCACATCCGGCTGGTCTTCATTCGGGCCGGCATAGAAGCCGACGATCTGGGCGTGCGGGTCCGAGGCCCGCAGGGTGTTGCCCACCGTCAGCGCTGCCTTGCCGGTGCCGAAGATCAGGATGCGACTGCGCATGCGCGCCTGCGCGCCGGAGTGCGCCGCATAGACCCGGTGCACCATCACGGCCGCCACCGCCACCATGGCCACCAGCGTGAGCGAGTCCCGATGCGTCGTGTTGGACGGCACCAGGCTGAAGATCATGTACGCCAGCGGCAGGCCGAAGAGCAATCCGAACAGCGCACGTGCGCAGGACTCGGTGACCGAGCGGTTGTGGACGTGCTGGTAGAAACCCGTCGCTGAATTGATGACGAACATGCAGCCCGCGAGGGACAGGCCATGCGACGCGGCAAACGGCAGCACCGTCTGCGCCGACTCGCCTTGGCTCAGCACCACTGCAATCACGGCAAAAACAATCAGGCCCAGGTCAAAACAAACCTGTAGCAGAGTTTGTTTATGCAGATAGTGGTTGAATATTCGAATCATTTGCATCCCCGATCACCTACTGCTTGGCACCCTCAATCGCATATTGATCAACGAAATTCGAAAACAATCGATATTTCATTCACCACCCCAGCGCAGACACCTGGCATCTCTAACCCACCAAGTGGCTGTTCCGAGCCTGAGGGCGCTTCGGAGACAGTCCGGCGGGTTCGCGCGGGGTCGACAACCGGCTTTGCAATGACCGTAGCCGACCAGCCTCTGATCGCGCCGGCATCATGCCTCTGGCACCCCGCCTTGAAAGCCCCCCGTTTGGAGGGTGCGCGGACCCTGAAGATGTGACGCCGGCGTGCCCTGTTCGGCGACTCCCCAGCGCCGCGCGTGATGACGGGCGGGAGTAGAACGCAAAGCCAACTTCGGGCGCACGACGGACGCAGCCAAAGCGTGCGGAACGCACGCGCAAACCTGCCAAAACCCCAAAGCAATCACTTATGTGCAGCGTGCGTAACAGCCGCGCAGCCGTAGTTCCCCGCGTCGTCAATATTTACCGAGACGCTGCTTTCGGGGAGTATTCACGCCTTGCGACATTCACCCGCCACACACGCCCGAACGCGCTGGCCGCAGACACGCCGACCCGCGACAAGACGAAAAAAAGCCCGCCGGGCGGCGGGCTTGCAGGAGCGGAGGCGTTCGGGATCAGCGCACGACGGCGATCTGCTCGCGGTTGCCGCCCTTGTAGGTGTAGAGCGTCAGGGCGCCGTTCTTGATGTCGCCCTTGTCGTCGAAGGCGATGGTGCCGGTCACGCCCTTGTAGCCAGCGGTCTTGGCCAGCACGGGCAGGTACTTCGCCGGCTCGGCGGAGTTGGCCTTGACCATGGCAGCGACCATCACGTTGACGGCGTCGTACACGTAGGGCGCGTAGATCTGCACGTCGACGTTGAACTTGCTCTTGAACTTGGCCTTGAAGTCGTCCATGGACTTCTTGGCTTCGCCCTCGACGCCACCGGCCTCGGCGCAGACGACCTGGCCGTCAGCCATGGTGCCGGCGGCCAGCTTGGGCAGTTCGCCCGAGCAGATGCCGTCGCCGCCCATGAACTTGGCTTCGATGCCGAGCTGCTTCATCTGGCGCAGCATCGGGCCGGCCACGGCGTCCATGCCGCCGAAGAAGACGACGTCGGGCTTCTTGCCCTTCAGGGAGGTCAGGATGGCGGTGAAGTCCGTGGCCTTGTCGTTGGTGAACTCACGGCCGACGACCTTGCCGCCAGCCGCCTTGACGCCCTTTTCGAACTCGTCGGCCACGCCCTGGCCGTAAGCGGTGCGGTCGTCGATGACGGCGATGGACTTGCCCTTCAGCGTGGTCACCGAGTACTTGCCCAGCGTGCCGCCCAGGTGCACGTCGTCAGCCACGACGCGGAAGGTGGTCTTGTAGCCGTTGCGGGTGAACTTGGGGTTGGTGGCGGACGGCGAGATCTGCGGGATGCCGGCGTCGCTGTAGACCTTGGAGGCGGGGATGGAGGTGCCGGAGTTCAGGTGGCCGATGACGCCGTTGACCTTGGAGTCGACCAGCTTCTGCGCAGCCGCGGTGCCTTGCTTCGGATCGCCAGCGTCGTCTTCGGCCAGCAGTTCGAACTTGGCCTTCTTGCCGCCGATGGTCACGCCCTTGGCGTTCAGTTCCTCGATGGCCAGACGAGCGCCCAGCTCATTGTCCTTGCCGAGGTGGGCGATCGCGCCGCTGGTCGGGCCGACGTGGCCGATCTTGACGACCAGGTCCTGCGACATGGCGGCGCCGCTGAGCAGTGCTGCCACTGCACCCACCACGATATTCAGCTTGATTTGCATGGATCAACTCCAGTTTGGATGAGAGAGGAACGACAGAGAACGTTGAGTTTTCAACCGAATGAACATACCCCAAATCCGAGGCCCTCTCATTCGGGAAAGCGTGGACGCATCGGCCGTGGGCACGCCGCAACGAGACGGCTTTGCCCGCGGTCAACCCGCCGCCGAAAAATGGTCCAGCTTGGCGCCGGATTGGCTGTAGCGACGGTAGCGCGCACGCCCCGCTTGAACGCGCGCGGGGTCGTGCCCGATGACTTCGAGCACGCGCTCAAAAGCCATCACGTCGCCGGGCATGTCGTCGGCGAGGTTGAGCAGCAGGCCGCGGTGCGGCAGCCGCGCGGCGTCGTCCACCAGCAGCACCTCGCCAGGCGCTGCCGGTGACGAGCCGTCCCAGCGGCGGTGAGGGATGAACTCAGTGGCTTCGAAGGTCCAGAGCAACTGGTCCAGCCGAGCCGCCTCGGCGGCCGGCACGCACACCCCCACCGGCTTGCCCGTCGCCAGCGCCCGCCGGATGAGCCGGCAGGCGAAGTGCAGCGGGTCGGCCGCGTCGCTGTAGAAGCTGACCTGCAGCGCCACGTCTTACTTGGCGTGGCTCAGCACGAAGTGCGTCAGCAGGCCCACCGGCCGGCCGGTGGCACCCTTGGCGGCGCCGCCCTTCCAGGCCGTACCGGCGATGTCGAGGTGGCCCCAGCGGTACTTGGTGGCAAAACGCTGCAGGAACTTGGCGGCCGTGATCGAGCCACCGGCACGACCGGCGATGTTGGGCACGTCGGCGAAGTTGCTCTTGAGGCCCTCGTTGTACTCGTCGTCCAGCGGCATGCGCCAGCACGGGTCGAGCGCCGCATCGCCCGCAGCCGTCAGCGCGGCGGCGAGTTCGTCATCGCTGGCATACATGCCACTGCGCACGCCACCCAGGGCGATGACGCAGGCACCGGTCAGCGTGGCCACGTCCACCACCACGGCAGGCTTGAAGCGCTCCGCGTAGGTCAGCGCGTCGCACAGGATGAGGCGGCCTTCGGCGTCGGTGTTCAGGATCTCGATGGTCTGGCCCGACATGGACGTCACCACATCGCCCGGCTTCACCGCACGACCGCTGGGCATGTTCTCGCAGGCGGCCACGATCATCACCAGATTCAGCTTGGGCTTGAGTTCGGCCACGGCGCGCAGCGTGCCGATGACGCTGGCCGCACCGCCCATGTCGAACTTCATCTCGTCCATCTCGGCGCCCGGCTTCAGCGAGATGCCGCCGGTGTCGAAGGTGATGCCCTTGCCGACCAGCACGACCGGCGGCACGGTCTTGGCCGCGCCGTCGTAGCGCGCCACGATGAAGCGCAGCGGCTCGTCCGAACCCTGGGCCACGGCCAGGAAGCTGCCCATGCCGAGCTTCTCCACCGCCTTCTTGTCCAGGACCTCGACCTTCAGGCCGTGGCTCTTGCCCAGGGCCTGCACCACCTGGCCGAGGTAGGTCGGGGTGGCGTAGTTGGCCGGACGGTTGGCGCATTCGCGGGCCAGTTCGACGCCGGCGGCGATTGCCTCGCCACGGGCCAGGCCCAGCTTGGCAGCCTTCAAGTCGGCCTTGCCCACCAGCAGGGCCACGCGGGCCAGCTTGGGTGCCGCCGGTGCGCTCGGCTTGGTGTGGCGGTAGACGTAGACGGCGTCGGTCGCGGCCACGGCCGTCTGCTCAGCCAGGGACTCCGCCAGCGCAGCATCGAAACCCGCAAAGGCGACGGCGGCGCTCGCTACGCCGCGCGACTTGATCTGGCCCAGCGCGGCGCCCAATGCCGCGCGGGCGGCAGCCAGGCTCGCCTTGCCGCTGGCGGCCAACACCAGGCGGGTCGCCTTGACGCCTTCCGCCGGGGCCAGGGTCAGCACCTGGCCGGCCTTCAACGCGAAGTCGCCGAGCTTGATCGCGGCCTGCACCTGCTTGGCCACGGCTGCATCCAGACCCTTGGGCAACGCCTCACCGGCGATCACCACGACAAGCGCATCCGCACCCACGCCCGCGAGCCCATCGAGCTCAGCGGTTTGAATCTTGAAGTCCATAATGACTGGAAGTAGAAAGAAGTGCGTTTGATGTTATTCGATTCATCCACGCGGTCCGAGTTGGCGCGGAGCTTCGGGGTCACCCTTGTGGTCATCCTGACCATCATGCTGACGGTGACCCTGATCAAGACACTCGGGCAGGCCGCAGGCGGCAATGTGGCGCCGCAGGATGTGGTGCTGCTGATGGGTTACGCCACGCTGGCGCACCTGGCCACGATGCTGAACCTGTCGCTGTTCATCGCCGTGGTGGCCACGCTCGGGCGGCGCTACCGCGAGTCGGAGATGACGATCTGGTTCGCCAGTGGCGTGCCGCTGTCCCGCTTCATCCGGCCGGTGCTGCGCATGGCCTGGCCGATCCTGCTGGCGATCGTGGTGCTGGAGTTGGTGGTGTGGCCCTGGGGCAACCAGAACAGCGCCGAACTCCGCGACCGCTACCAGAAGCGCAGCGACCTCTCCCGCGTGGCGCCGGGCCAGTTCCAGACCTCGCGCGACGGCAGCCGCGTGTTCTTCATCGAACGCGACGGCGACGATGCCGGCACGGGGCGCAATGTCTTCATCCTGTCCAACCAGAACGACCGGGAGTCGGTCACCACCTCCGCCCGCGGCCGGCTCGAGATGGAAGGTGACGACCGCATGCTGGTGCTGGACCACGGTCAGCGCAACGAGACCCAGCTCAAGACCGGCGAGAAAAGCCTCGCCCGTTTCGAGCAGTACAAGGTGATGACCGACACGCAGGTGCTCGCCAACGCCAACCAACTGCCCCCCAAAGCCACGCCCACCCTCGATCTGCTGCGCAACCTGACGGTCAAGAACCAGGGCGAGATCGCGTGGCGCCTGGGCTGGATCTTCGCGGGCTTCAACATGGCGCTGCTGGGCATCGGTGTGGCGGCCTCCAACCCGCGCCGGGCCAACAACTGGAACCTGCTGTTCGCGCTGCTCGCCTTCGTCGTGTACTTCAACTCGATCAATGTGTCGGTGTCGCGCGTGGGCAATGGCACCGCCGCGCTGGCGCCGACGCTGCTCGGCCTGCATGGTGGCGCCTTCGTGCTCGCGCTGACCCTCATCTGGCTGCGTGACAACGGCAACCGCTTCTGCCTGCGCCGCCGCGCCAAGGAGGCCACGGCATGAGGACGGTCCGCCGCCTGCTCTACAAGGACATCATCGGCTCGGTGCTGCTCGTGGCCCTGGCCTTCCTGTCGCTGTTCTTCTTCAACGATTTCGTCGACGAGATCGATCGCATGTCCCGCATCGGCGCGGGCGCGGGCAAGGCCGCGCTGCTGGCTGCAATGGAGATCCCGGGCAACTTCTACACCCTCTTCCCGATCGCCGTGCTGATCGGCGCCATCTTCGCGCTGGCCCGCCTGGCGCAGAGCAGCGAGTTCACCATCCTGCGCACCGGCGGCCTGGGGCCCGCGCGGGCGCTCGGCCTGCTGGCCCGGCTCGCCGCGGTGTTCGCCATCCTGACCTTTGTCGTCGGCGACTACGTCGCCCCCGAGTTCGAGCGCCGCGGCAACGACCTGCGTGCCGGCTTCGCGCACGACGCCTCGCAAAGCACGCGCGGCGCCTGGCTCAAAGACCATCAAACCGTCGACGGCCAGGAGCGCAGCTACTCGGTCAAGGTCGGTCGCGTGGGCGGCGGCGGCGACCTGGAGAACGTCTTCATCTTCGAGTTCGATGCCGAAGGCCGGCTGCTCTCGCGCACCGAGGCCCGCAAGGTCGATGTGGATGGCCAGGGGGTCTGGCATCTGCAGCAGGTCAAGCGCGCGGTCTGGAACCCCGGCCTGCCCGCCGGGGCCAGCCCGGTGGGCAATGTGGTCGTCAGCGAGCAAAGCCTCGACAAACTCGACTGGCAAAGCTCGCTGCATGCCGGCGTCATCGCGGCGGCGGTGCTGCCCGCGATGTCGATGTCGACCGTGGAGCTGTACCGCTACACCCGCCACCTGTCGGCCCAGGAGCAGTCCGCGCAGGCGCACAACATCCAGTTCTGGCGCAAGGCCCTCTACCCCTTCGCGTGCTTCGTGATGGTGGCCCTGGCCCTGCCCTTCGCCTACCTGCACGGCCGCTCCGGCGGCATCAGCATCAAGGTGTTCGGCGGCATCATGCTGGGCATCAGCTTCGTGCTGCTGAACAACGTCGCCGGCCACCTCGGCCTCCTGAAGAACTGGACGCCCTGGGTCGTGGCCGCCACCCCCAGCCTGCTCTACCTCGGCCTGTCGATGGCTGCGTTCACCTGGCTCGTGAGATACCGCTGATGGATGGTCTTCTGTTGTTCGCACACGGGGCGCGTGACCCGGCCTGGGCTCGCCCCTTCGAAGCCGTTGCGCAGCGCCTGCGCGAGTCGCGGCCTCAAACACCGCTGGTGCTGGCCTTCCTCGAATTCATGACGCCCGGCCTGCCGGAGGCTGCCGAGCAGCTCGTCGCGGCCGGCTGCACGCGGGTGCACGTGATGCCGCTGTTCCTGGGCACGGGCGGCCATGTGCGGCGCGATATCCCCCCGCTGCTGGACAGCCTGCGCGAACGCCACGGCAGTGCGGTGCAGTGGGAACTGCACCCGCCGCTGGGCGAGCACGAGGCCGTGCTGCAGGCGATGTGCAACGCCTGCCTGGAGCCGCTGCGATGAACCTGCATCAATTCCGCTTCGTGCAGGAAGCGGCACGCCGCAATCTCAACCTGACCGAGACCGCCAAGGCGCTGTTCACGTCGCAGCCGGGCGTGTCCAAGGCCATCCTGGAGCTGGAAGAGGAGCTCGGCGTCGACATTTTCTCGCGCCACGGCAAGCGCCTGCGCCGCATCACCGAGCCGGGCCAGCAGGTGCTGGCCTGCATCGAGATCATCCTGCGCGAGGTGGGCAACCTCAAGCGCATCGGCGAGGAGTATTCGCGTCAGGACAGTGGCACCTTCTCCATCGCCACCACCCACACCCAGGCGCGCTACGTGCTGCCTGCGCCGGTGGCCCAGCTGCGCAAGAACCTGCCGCAACTGCGCATCAGCCTGCACCAGGGCAGCCCCGATCAGGTCGTGAAGATGCTGCTCGACGAGAGCGCCGACCTGGGCCTGGCCACCGAATCGCTCGCCCAGTACGCGGAGCTCGTCACCCTGCCCTGCTACGAATGGCAGCACGTGATGGTGGTGCCGCGCGACCATCCGCTGGCCAGCGCCGAGCGCATCAGCCTGGAGCAGCTCGCCGCCGAACCGCTGGTCTCCTACCACCCCAGCTTCACCGGACGCACGCGCATCGACAAGGCCTTTGCGGCGCGCCACCTCACGCCCAACGTGGTGCTGGAGGCCATCGACTCCGATGTCATCAAGACCTATGTGCGGCTGGGCATGGGCGTGGGCATCGTGGCCGAGATGGCGATGCGCGAGGAACCCGCCGGTAGCGACCTGGTCGCCCGCCCGCTGGGCAGCCTGCTGGGCAGCAACGTCACCCGCATCGCGTTCAAGCGTGGCGCCTACCTGCGCAACTACGTGTACGTGTTTGCCGAGCTGCTGTCCGACCGGCTGAGCCGCAAGCTCATCGAGAAGGCCATGAACGGGGACGCGAGCGACTTCGGCCTTTGAGCCGACTGCAGGCGCCTAGCCGTCGAAGCGGGAATCCAGCGGCAGCATGAGGTCCACCTCATCGCCGCGCAGGCCGGCCTCGTAGAGGTCGCGGGCGACGCTGTACAGCAGCAGCAGGTCGCGATAGGCCGGCAGGTCGAACTGCGTCACACCCGGGCCGCGGCCGTGGGCCAGCAGCTCCTGCAGCATCCGCATCGCGGCTGCCGAATCCGACCACACCACCTGCAGGTGCGCCATCACGCTCGGCGAGGCATCCAGCGTGCGGCCACGCGACAGGCTCTGCGACCAATCCGGCCCCAGGCTGCCGAAGCGTTGCTGGAACTGCGTGACCAGTTCCGCGAAGGCCTCGGGGTCGCCGCGTTGCTGGCACAGCTCCATCAGCATCAGGTGAGGCATGGCGCCGGTCTGCACGCCCGTCGGGCCGCGGGTGAGGCGGCTTGCCAGCAAGTCGGCGGCGGCGTCCTGCTGGCCGAGCAGCAGCAGGAACTCCACCTGCTGCTGCAGGTCCAGCAGTTCATCAGCCAGGGTGTCCAGCCCCGTGGGTGCGGAGGTCACCACCGGCTCTGCAGAAGCGCGCACCGGCAGGGGCTGCGTCGCTTGCATGGACGTCGGGATGACGGCGGCCTGGGGAGCCGTGGGCGCCGCGGGTGTCGGCGGCCAGGGCATGGGCCGTGGCTGCGGGCGCGTGATCTGGTGTGGACTGTCCTCGGCGCCAACCATCGCCCCGGCCAGCACAGGCGCCGCGACGCCCGACGCGGCTGCCGGCGCCGCCGGCACGGCACGCGGCAATCCGGCGCCTTCGGCCGCATGCAGGGCGCGCCAGTAGGCCAGCTCCTGCCGGGCCCGCTGGTCACGCCAGCGGCTGAAGTAGAACGCCCCGGCGCCGGCAATCAGGCTCATGGCGAGGGTCAAGAGCCAGGTCATGGGGTCCCGGTAGGGCGACGGCCGCGGCGCTGGCGCCAGCGTCGGCGCCACGCGGAAGGCCTCTGGTGCCGGCGCGGCCGACGCCGGTGCCGCCTCAGGCGGGGAAGCGGCGGCCGAAGCCGGCACGGCCGCCTCGGGCGCGGACGCGGCGCCACCCTCCGCCTGCTGGCGAGCCAGGATCTCGGCGCGCAACTGCGCCACGGTCTGCTCCAGCTGGGTGATCTGCGCTTCCAGCTCGGGCGTCAGCTCCGTGACCGCCGAGGCCGCCGGTCGCGCGGGGCGAGCCGCCGCGGAGGCCAGGATCTCCGGCTGCTCCAGCGTGAGACGCGGGCCGGTCACACGAGGCTTCGGGCGCGGCCGGGGCTTCGGAGCGGGCGGCTGCACCTCCAGCCGGGCGGTTTCCACCAGCGGGGGCGGTGCGTAGACGGGCGCGGGCGGCGGCGCCGCGGCCGAAGCCTGCGATGCACCACCCGGCGGGTCGATGAAGGCGTTGAACTCGCGGGTCAACACCAGCGGGCAGCCGAGCGCCAACGTGATGCGCAGGGCCGGCTCGTCGATGCCGACCTGGCTGGTCAGCCGCACCCGCCGCTGACCCGGCTCCCCTTCCAGCCGCAGCTGCAGCAGGCCGGCCGGCACGCGCGCATCACCGGCAATCACCTCGGCGCGCGCGCAGCCGTCGGCCAATTGCTCGCCCTCAGCCAGCAGCAGCGGGAAGGTCACATCCAGCGGGCGGCCGAGGGTGGATTGCACCTGGGGCCGGCCCAGGCCCAGCGCGTGTACGCCTGGGGTGGCCAGGCCCAACAGCAGTGCCAAAGCGGGAGTGATGGCGCCGAGCAACGTCGGGCGCAGGGCCGTGATGGGCATCGACTGCGTGCGGCTACGGATGGGTTGAGTAACGAAGGGTATCGGCGCGAGGCACTCTAGCATGGGGAAAGACGGCTCAGCCCCTTGGCAGACCGGCACAATTCCACCCCAGCATGAACGCACTCAGCCTGACCCCCGCCGAACGGCAGCAGATCGACCAGGGCGCCTGGTTCTCCAAGCTGTCCGAACCCCTGCGCAATGACATCCTGCAGCGCGCCTACGTCCGCCGCCTGCCCGACGAGACCATGCTGTCCCACCGCGGCGAGCCTGCCGAGGAATGGTCGGCCGTGGCCAAGGGCGCGGTGCGCGTGAGCTCGGTGTCGCTCGCGGGCAAGCAGATCTCCCTCACCTACGTGGAGCCCGGCACCTGGTTCGGCGACATCGCCCTGTTCGACGGCCTGCCCCGCACGCACGATGCCTATGCGCATGGCGACACCACGTTGCTGTGCGTGCGCAAGGCCGACTTTCATGCGCTGCTCAAGGCGCACTCCGAGCTGTACGACGCGCTGCTGCGCCTGAACTGCCGGCGCCTGCGCCTGATGTTCGACATGATCGAAGACCTCAACACCCGGCCGCTGGCGGCACGCCTGGCCAAGCAGGTGCTGCTGCTGGCGCGCTCCTACGGCGTGCAGGAGGGTGACGAGATCCGCATCGGCCTGCAGCTGGCCCAGGAAGACCTCGCCCAATTGCTCGGCGCCTCGCGCCAGCGGGTGAACCAGGAGCTGAAAGCCTTCGAGCGTGAAGGCGCCGTCCGCGTGGAGCCGACGCGCCTGGTGGTGCTCAGCCGCGAGAAGCTGCTGGCCGCCGCCGCCCGCTGACACTGCCGCGACACGCCGGCCCCCCGCCGGCTCGCAGAATGCGCGGCTGCACCTGACCACCTGCCTGCCATGGAAGCATTCACCGGCACCCGCCCCCTCGCCCAACCGCTGGACACCGCCGCCCTGCAGGCCTGGCTGTCCGCTCACGTGAAGTGCTTTGCCGGCCCGCTGGCCATCGAGCAGTTCAAGGGCGGGCAGTCCAACCCGACCTACTTGCTGAAGACGCCGGGCGCGCAATACGTGATGCGCAGCAAGCCCGGCCCGGTGGCCAAGCTGCTGCCGTCGGCCCATGCCATCGAGCGCGAGTTCCAGGTGATGGGCGCGCTGGCAGGCAGCGCGGTGCCGGTGCCCGACATGCTGGCCTTGTGCGAAGACGAGAGCGTGATCGGCCGCGCCTTCTACGTGATGAGCTTCGTGCCCGGCCGGGTGCTCTGGGACCAGAGCCTGCCGGGACTGAGCCCGACCGAGCGTGCCGCCCACTACGACGAGATGAACCGCGTCATCGCGGCGCTGCATCAGGTCGATGTCGAGGCGGTGGGGCTGGCGGCGTACGGCAAGCCGGGCAACTACTTCGAGCGCCAGATCGGGCGCTGGAGCAAGCAATACCTCGCCTCAGTCACAGAGGCCAATCCGGCCATGGACGCGCTGCTGGCCTGGCTGCCGGCCCACATCCCCGCCTCGGCGCGGGACGAGGCTGAAGTCAGCATCGTGCACGGCGACTACCGCATGGACAACGTGGTGTTCCACCCCACCGAGCCGCGCATCATCGCGGTGCTCGACTGGGAGCTGTCCACGCTCGGCCACCCCTTGGCCGATTTCAGCTACCACTGCATGAGCTGGCACATCAAGACCTCGGGGGCGGCCCGCGGCCTGGGCGGCAAGAACCTGGCCGAACTCGGCATCCCGAGCGAGCGCGAGTATGTTCAGCGCTACTGCGAGCGCACCGGCCGCGCCGACGTGAACGCCGTCATGGCCGACTGGAACTTCTACATGGCCTACAACATGTTCCGCATTGCGGCCATCGTGCAGGGCATTGCCAAGCGTGTGGTGGATGGCACGGCCTCCAGCGCACAAGCCCGGGAGACCGCCGCCACGGCGCGACCGCTGGCCGAGATGGCCTGGAGCTTCGCGCAGAAGGCGTAGGCGACGCCCCGCGGCTCAAGCCGCACAGGCCCGCTCAGGCCTCGCCCTGGCGGGTGCTGTGCGTCCAGGCGATGGAGGTGGTGGTGGGCCAGACGCCGCCTTCGGAGAGGCGGCCGTTCACCCGCTGCGCCTCACGCGCCGCGGTTTCGAGCAGGCGCACGAGGGCTTGCACCTGGGGCAGTTCGGCCTCGGCCATCTCGGTGCGCAGGTAGAGGTTGCCGCGCAGGCACATCAGCACGAAGCGATGGCCTTGGGGCAGCAGGTCCTGGCTGGCCTGAACCAGCACCTCGCCCAGATCGGACTCGACCCAGGAGCCGGCCAGATCGCTCGTGACCCCGACGATGCCGTAGCGCTCGCGCAGGATCTGCGAGTGCGTGGGCGTGAACTTCGGGAACATCACCAACCAGCGCATTTCCTCGGGCAAGTCGGCGTCCGCCCGGGTCTTGAGCGTGTCGGTGTAGGCCTCGAAGATCGTGTGCTCCAGCTGATCCATCAGGCTGTGGCACATGATCATCAGCTGCAACTCCGCGTGCAGCCCCATCTCGCAGCGCATGCGCAACTCGAAGCCCGGGATATAGCCGCGCTGCGAGGCGCCCCACTCGATGCGCAGCGGGCCGGGAGACGCCTGGCGCTGGTCGATCTGGAAGCCCTGCGCGTCTTCCGCCAGCGTGAACTCCGCCCCGCGGGATTCGGCCCAGTCGTGGATCGGACGCCACCGTGCGGCGTTGGCGCGCGTCACGAGCCAGTGCTTGACTTGCTTTACCACCATGAGTCGTGAGAATCGGGCTGATTGCTGAGATTGGCCGGGACTGAGACAGACGTCCCCGCGGGCACACCGATGGAGGCGACGAATGCTTGAAGTCTACTCATGGCCCACGCCCAACGGGCACAAGGTCCACATCATGCTGGAGGAGTGCGGTCTTGCGTACCGGGTGCATCCCGTGGACATCGGCAAGGGCGAGCAGTTCGCGCCGGACTTCCTGACCATCAGCCCCAACAACAAGATCCCGGCCCTGGTCGACCCGGCCGGCCCGGACGGCCAGCCGATCTCGCTGTTCGAGAGCGGCGCCATCCTCCTCTACCTCGCCGGCAAGACCGGACGCTTGCTGCCCGCCGACGTGGCCGGCAAGTACGAGGTCCTGCAATGGCTGATGTTCCAGGTCGGCAGCATCGGCCCGATGCTCGGCCAGGCGCATCACTTCCGCACCTACGCGCCCGAGCAGCTGCCCTACGCCATCGACCGCTACACCCAGGAGGCCCAGCGCTTGTACGGCGTGCTCAACAAGCGGCTGGCCCACGCCACTTACCTCGGCGGCGCGGACTACAGCATTGCCGACATCGCCGTCTTCCCCTGGCTGCGCTCCTGGAAGAGCCAGGGGGTGGAACTGGCCGATTACCCGCACCTCAAAGGCTGGTTCGACGAGATCGCCCACCGCCCCGCCGTGCAGCGCGGCGTGGCCGTGCTGGCCGATGCGAGGCGCCCACTGACCGACCCGCAGGCACGCGAGGCGCTGTTTGGCGAGCGTCAGCGGCAACAGCGCTGACGCCGGCGCACACGGCTAGGCAACTGCCGTCTGCTGCCCCACCCGCACCACGACGAACTCGGCGGGCTTGAGCAACGCCACGCCGATCAACAGCCGGAGGCGGCCGTGGGCCAGGTCGTCGGGGCTCATGGTCGTGCGGTCGCACTGCACGAAGTAGGCCTGCTCCGGCTTGGTGCCCAGCAACGCGCCGGACTGCCACTGGGTCAACAGGAAATCCTGCACGCACCGGCGAACGTTTGACCAGAGCGCCTCGCCATTCGGTTCGAAAACCGCCCATTGCGTGCCAAGGTCGATGCTGCGGAACAGAAAGTCGACATAGCGCCGCACCTGCACGTACTTCCACTCCGGGTCGGCGCTGAGCGTGCGCGCGCCCCAGACGAGGTTGCCGCGCCCCTCGAAGAAGCGAAGGCCGTTGATGCCTGCCGGGTTGAGCAACTCCTGGTCCCTGAGGGTCAGCACCCGCTCGAAGCCGAGGATGCCCCGCAGCACCTGGTTGGCTGGCGACTTGTGCACGCCGACGGCCTGGTCGTTGCGGGCATAGATGCCAGCGAGCGGGCCGGAGGGCGGGAGGGTCAAGGGCGGGCCACCAGCGGGGTCGGCGATTTGCAGCCAAGGGTAGTAGAGCGCGGCATGCGAGGTGTCGAACGCACCGCGCCAGCTCACCACCTCGCCCGGCAGCACGCCCTCGGGGGGATCGATCAGGGCCATGCAACCGCGCCGGCCTTCGGCGTGCGCCACGAGCTGGCGGTTGATGGCCAAGAGCTCGCTCGGCGTGTATCGCCCTGTGCGGCCCAGGCCCGGGGCCGCGACGGTGGCGATGCCGTCCACCGCGCCCAACTGCCCCAGGCCTCGCGGCGCCACGCCTTCGGCAGCCGGTCGGCCCGCGTAAGCCGCCTCATCCGGCAGCAGGCCGTCGTGCCCTCCGGTCAGAAGGCCGACGGCCAGCAGGCCCTGCTCGAACTTGCGGCGCAGCGTTACCAGCTCCTGCTGGCCGCTGGCGGCCCATTCGGCAGGCGTGATCTGCAGGCTCATGCCCAGCGACTGCAGGGCCGCGAGCAGGTCGATGCCATCCTGCAGCAGGTCCTGCCCGGGTGCGCTGCCATTGAGCAGGGCAACCAGGCGCATCGCTCCTTCGGCCGCAGGCAGGCTCTCGGGCAGCGTCAATGCAAAACTGGCCAGCAGCCCTGGCTGCGCCACATCCGCGGGGCGTGCGGGGTCGGGTGACAGGTCTTGCCATGTGGCGAGCGCCCTGCCCTCGGCGGTCTGCACGTCCAGGCTCAGGCTGACCGGGCTCAGCAGATCGCCGCTGCCCGGCGCGGCATTCAGGCCGAAATCAGCGAGTGCGAAACGTGTCGCACCGGGCGGTGCCCCTGCCGGGGCGAGCGAGCCGGTGAACGTCCAGGCACCCGCTGCATCGCGGCGCGCCACGTACAACGGCAACTCCCGCAGGCCGCGTGCCGCAGTGGGCGGCGTATTGCCGGTGGCAGGTGCCGGCAATCGCGCGGCGGCGCTGGAGATCCACACCACATCGCCATCCGACAACACCGGCGACCCGGCCTGGAGCCGGTTCGCCCCCAGCCTCACACCAAACTGCAGTTGCAGGTTGCCCAGGCGCCCCGGGTGGCGCGCCACGACACGAAAGCCGGGCGTGGTGCCGACCCGCAGACGCGCGTGGCCATCGACCGCGCCCGCCGGCGGGAGGGCCGCCGCCAGGTCCGGCGGCGGACCTCCATCTACCGGACGGTAGACGCGGCTCACGAACAACCGCCGCCCGCCCTGCGCAAAGAAGCTCGCCACCGCGTGATAGAGATCCGTCACGGCAACCGCATTGCCGTCGGCCCCGAAACGCAGCGGCTGCGCATCGCCATATCGATCGACGAAAGCCGACAGGCTCTCCAGCAACACGGGCGCCCCGGCCACGGGGCCATACCGGCAGGGGCCGATGAAGCCGGCCGTGGTGGTGTCCACGCCTTCGATCGTCCGCGCACGGAACGACACCTCTTCCACATAGACACCGGGCGCAAGGTACTCAGGCATGCATCTCTCCTGTCAGGCATTTGAGTCGCGGCGGCCAGCTCAGGGCGGCGGCGGCAGCGGCCCGGCTTCGGGTGCGAACCAGGGGCCGGCCGGCACCACCTGCGGCGAAGCCGGGTCACTCCGGTAGTGCGGCGACATGATCTGCACGCCGTTCTCGTTGAACACATCCTGGATGTGCGCATGCAACTGGCTCAGGGCCTGGGCCCGCAGCCGTGGCGCGGCGCGGCTGCCCTGCGCGCAGAGGCGGTACTCCACATAGAAGTCGCTCAGCGCGGTTTGCACCACGTACGGCGCCGGCGCTTGCAGCACACCCGGCGTGCGCCGCGCCGCCTCCAGCAGCATGGCATGGACCTGGCGCCAGGGCGTGGCATAGCCGATGGTGACGGCCGTGTGCAGCACGAACTGGCCGTCCTCCACCAGCCGCGAGAAATTGCGGATGGGCTGGCCGAACACCACGGCATTCGGCAGGCTCACCTCTTCACCCAGCCCCGTGTGCAGCCGGGTAGAGAACACGCCGAGGTGTGTGACCGTGCCCTCCACCTCGCCGATGCGCACGTACTCGCCGGCCCGCAGCGCCCGCGAGTACATCAACGACAGACCCGCCATCACCTGCCCCACCACGCCCGACGCGCCGAGCGAGACCATCAGGCCCGCGAGCACCGTCACGCCCTTGAAGGCCTCCGTGCTGGCGCCCGGCAGGTAGGGGTAGGCCATGGCGAGCGCAAACAGCCAGACCACCAGCCCCACGAGCCGACGCGTAGGCCCGGCGGTGTCGGCGTCGAGCCCGGCCAGCGTGAATTCGCCCTGCTCCACCCGCTCCAGCACACCCCGCGCGACGCGCAGCACGCCTTGTGCCACCAGGAAGATGAGCCCGGCCGTCAACAGGCCTGGCACGGCGCTGAGCGCCGACCTCGCCAGCTCCAGCGCTTGCGTCAGCAGCCAGTCGCTGGCCCGCTCGCCCCAGGCCCGCGTGGGCGCGAACTGGCGCAGCACGGTACTCGCCCACAGGTCCAGCACCACCAGGGCCACGACCCAACTCGCAAGACCCGCCACACCGCGCAACAGCGCCAAGGCATGCTCGCCTGGCACGCGCCACCAGGGCAGGCCGGTGCCGGGGCTGCTGACGTCGCCCAGGCGCCGAGCGGCCCGCCTCAACAAGCGGCGCCGCAAGGCCGCCAGGGCCTTGAGCAGCACGACAGCGACAACCGTGGCCAACACGCTGACAGCGAGCCCGCGGGCCCAGTGGCGCGGGTCACGCGCCTCGCGCAGCTCGGCCACCGCGACGCGCAACCGTCGCTCGGCATCTGTGCCCGCGGCGTCCAGCAGATTGCCGGCCTGCGGGCCGGCCAGATCCTCAGGCACGAGATGCAGCACCACCACATCGTTCACCCGCAGTCGCACCGCGGGCGTCTCCCCGGCCAGGGCCTGCCGCTCGACGCGATCCACCGGCACGGGCACTGCCAGGGCGGCGGCGAGTGCCGCCTCGGCGGCCTGCACACGCTCCTGCGGCGTCTCGCCCTTGAGCGTGGCGCGCAGGCTCACGACCTTGCGCTGGTTGACCACCAGCTCCGCCTCCTGCGCCTGCGCCGTGCTGGCCAGGGTGCACAGCGTCCACAACAGCATCCAGCACCAAGCTCTCATGCGGCCTCCGGTTGGAGGCCCGAGCTTAGGGCCTGACGCCCGGCGGCTGCATCGGCAGTCCTGCGGAACGACGCGCGAGGTAGACCTCCAGCGCCAGCAGCTCCGCGCTGTCCCAGTCCCAGACGGTGGCGCGCACGCCGTTCAGGCAGCCGCGCAGCCGCCGCTGCAGGCTGCCCAAGGATTGCCACTCCAGGCGGTAGACGGGGTAGTCGTCCACGTGGCCCTGCGGGATGAGGCTGCCGCCCAGGCGCAGGCCGGCACGTTCGTCGTGGCACTGGGCGCAGGAGAGGTTCAGGGCACCCAGGCGCGTCTTGAAGAGACGCTGCCCCTGGGCCGCCGCGGCATCCAGGGCCGGCCCGCGGGGCGGTTGCAGCGGCAGGCCGCGCGACTGCTGGGCGACCAGCGCGGTCAGCGCGAGCAGCGGTTCGGCCTCCGGCGCCCAGGCGGGCTGCTGCTGGTGCTGAACGCGGCAGCGTTGGATACGGCCGGGGAGGTCCAGCAGGCCACGGTCCCAGGCGGGGTAGCGCGTGGCAGCGCCGCGCAGGGTCTGCGGCTCGCCGTGGCAGCTCGCACAGGACTTGGGCCCGCCCGCCCACAGCTCCCGGCCGAAGGCCAGGGCCAGTTGTGCGGGATGCTGGGTGTCGTCGGCCTGCAGGGCGCGCAGGGCGGGGGTCATGGTGTCCCGGCCAGAGCGGCGCTCATCAGCCACGCTCACCAGCGCCACGCCCACGAGCAGCAGACCCAGCCCCGCCTTCATCCCACGGCCAGCACACGCACCTCACGGTGCTCGAAGCCCTGGTCACCCTGCCACACGAAGCTCAGCTCGCCGCTCTTGGACGTCTGCATCCAGAAGGACAGATACGGGTTGGCCGACACCGCGGCGAACAGCTCGGCCGAGAACACCAGCTCGCCTTCCAGCCGGCATTCGAAGCGCCGCACCAGGTCGCGTGGCAGCCGGTTGCCGCCGTCGTCGTTGCGATAGCCGGTTTCCATCGCGTGCGCAACCGTGGCCCTCACCTCGAAGGGCTGGCCGGCCGTGACACGCGCCGGCAGGTGGATGACGGCACGCGCAGCCATCAGGGCTCCACACAGGCGGCCAGGGTCACGATGACCTCCAGGCTGCTTTGCCAGCAACGGCCATCGGCGGCCTTGGCCACGGCCACGATGCGCTGGCTGCGGGCCAGGCGCATGCGGGTGCTGAACTCGGGCCGCGCCACCGCCGGGCCGAAGCTCACATGCACCACCTCGGGCTCGGGGTTCAACGGCGTGAACAGGGCCAGCCCCACCACCGGCTCGCTGGCCACGAGGCGCACCGGGACGGCGTTGCCGTTCTCCACCAACTCGGCCATCTCGATCTTGAGCGGCCCGGCCGTCGGGTCTCGCCCAGCCCAGGCGCGGATGGCGGCGCGCATCGCGTCCTCGGAGGCGCGCGCCGCCGGCAACAAGGCGAGCGCCCC
This sequence comes from Roseateles puraquae, assembly GCF_002205845.1. GTDB lineage: Bacteria > Pseudomonadota > Gammaproteobacteria > Burkholderiales > Burkholderiaceae_C > Pelomonas > Pelomonas puraquae. The sequence goes on from NZ_NISI01000001.1 coordinate 745,724, forward strand.
GGCCGCACCGATGAAGACCCGCCGCCTCATGGCGTGGCCAGGCTGCCGAGGTAGGCCACGATGTCGTCCAGCTGCTGCTCGGTCAGCGCCGGGCGGCCCGCCCAGGCCGGTGCCACGTCGCGCAGCCCGTCGGTCGAGCGGAACGGTGGCATCACGGTGGCCGGGTTGAAGCGGCGCATGTCGGCAATGCGCTCCAGCAGCCCGTCACGCGTGAGGCGAGCCGCTGACAGCGCCAGCGGCGGCGCCAGGTTGCCCTGGTTGGGGTCGCCCTGCGCGGTCAGCGCGTGGCAGAGCAGGCACAGGCTCTGGGTGCGGTCGGCCACCAGGGCCCGACCGCGCTCGATGCCGCCCGCCGGTGCGGGCGCAGGGGCAGCGGTCTGCGCACTGGCCTGCGCGCCGGCGATCAACGCGAGCGCCAGCGCCGCACGCATCACACCAGCGCCTGCTTGCGCAGCGGCAGGTCGCGGATGCGCTTGCCCGTGGCTGCGAAGATGGCGTTCAGCACGGCCGGCGCGGCCACCGCAATGGTGGGCTCGCCCACGCCGCCCCAGAAGCCGCCCGAGGGCATGCAGATCGTCTCGACGGCCGGCATGTCGGCCAGCTTCATGACCGGGTAGGTGTCGAAGTTCTGCTGCTCGACGCGGCCGTCCTTCAGCGTGATCTCACCATACAGCGCGGCCGACAGGCCGTAGGCGAAGCTGCCTTCCACCTGCGCGGCGATCTGCTGCGGGTTGACCGCATGGCCGGGGTCGGTGGAGGCCACGATGCGATGGATCTTGAGCTCGCCCTTCTTGGACACCGACACCTCGGCGCAGGCCGCCACATAGCTGCCGAAACCCATGATCTGCGCCAGGCCCAGGTAGCGCCCCTTGGGCCGCGGCTTGCCCCAGCCCGCCTTGGCGGCCACCGCGTTCAGCACCGCCAGGTGCTTGGGCGAATTGGCCAGCAACTCGCGGCGCAGCTCCAGCGGGTCACGCTTGGCGGCATGCGCAACTTCGTCGATGAAGCACTCCAGGTAGACCGCGTTCTGGTTCAGGTTCACGCCGCGCCAGAAGCCGGGCGGCACGGCCGGGTTGCGCATCGCGTGGTCGATCAGCAGGTTGGGCACCACGTAGCCGAGCGCGCCTTCGGCACCGCCGGCATTCAGGCCCTGGAACACGACGGGGTCTTTGCCGTCCTTGATGTTCTGCGGAAAGATGCCCGCGATGATGCTCTGGCCCGAGATGCGCATGTGCAGCGCGGTGAGCTTGCCGGCGGCGTCCAGGCCGGCGGTGAGCTTGCACTGCGTCACCGGGTGGTAGCGGCCGTGCATCATGTCTTCTTCACGGCTCCAGATCAGCTTGACCGGCGTGCCCGGCAGGGCCTTCGCGATGATGACGGCCTGGCGCACCCAGTCGTGCACCGCCCCACGCCGGCCGAAGCCGCCGCCCAGGTGCAGCTTGTAGACCTCGCACTGCGACGGCGGCAGGCCCGAGGCCTCGGCAGCCGCGGCGAGCGCAGCCTCGCCGTTCTGCGTCGGCGTCCAGACCTCGCAACGCTCCGGAGTCCACTTGGCCGTGGCGTTCATCACCTCCATGGTCGCGTGGTTCTGGTGCGGGTAGCTGTAGACCGCCTCGACCTTGCGCGCCGCGGTGGCCAGCGCACCTTTCACGTCGCCCTGGCTGCTGCCCACGGCGGCATCGGGCGCATCCAGCCCGGCCTTGAGCACCGCCGCGGTGTCCGCACTGTTCTGGCCGGCGTTCGGGCCCTCGTCCCAGACGATGGGCAGGGCCTCCAGCGCGGTCTTGGCCCGCCACCAGGTGTCGGCCACCACGGCCACGGCGGAGTCGCCCACCTGCACCACCTTCTTCACACCGGGGCGGCTCATCACCGCGGCAGCATCGAAGCTCTTGACCTTGCCGCCGAAGACCGGGCAGTCCTTGATGGCGGCGTTCAGCAGGCCTGGCATTTGCAGGTCCATGCCGTAGACCTGCGAGCCGTCGAGCTTGGCGCGGGTGTCCAGCCGCTTGATCGGCCGGCCGGCGATCTTCCAGGCCGAGGCCGGCTTGAGCGTGATGTCGGCCGGCGGCGCGAGCTTGGCGGCCTCGGCGGCCAGCTGGCCATAACTGAGCCGTTTGCTGCCATGCTGCACAAAGCCCGCCGCCGTCGTGCACTCGACCACGGACACATTCCACTGGTTCGCCGCCGCCTGGATGAGCAGCGCCCGGGCCAGTGCGCCGCCCTTGCGCACGTACTCATGCGAGTCACGCACGCCGCGGCTGCCGCCGGTGCTCATGCTGCCCCACACGCGGTTGCGGGCGAGGTTCTGGCCGGGCGTCGGGTACTCGGTCTTCACACGCGCCCAGTCGCACTCCAGCTCTTCGGCCACGAGCTGGGCCAGGCCGGTCAAGGTGCCCTGCCCCATCTCGCTGCGCGCGATGCGGATGACGACGGTCTCGTCGGGCAGCACCTGGACCCAGGCATTCAGCTCGGGCGTCTCGCCGGCCTGCGCCAGGCCCGGCACATGAAAGCCCACCATCAGGCCGCCGGCTGCGGCGCTGGTCGCATGCAGGAAGCCGCGCCGGTTCATGACCGCGTTCATGCCTGGCCTCCTTCGATGACGATCGGGATCTGCTTGCGCTGCACCTGGCCGGCCGCCAGGTGGATGGCGGCGCGCACCCGGTTGTAGGTGCCGCAGCGGCAGATGTTGCTCATGGCGGCGTCGATGTCGGCGTCCGTCGGCCTGGGTTTGGCCTTGAGCAGCGCCGCCGCCGCCATCAGCATGCCGCTTTGACAGAAGCCGCACTGCGGCACGTCCAGCGCGTCCCAGGCCTTCTGCAGCGGATGCGAGGCGTTGGGAGCCAGGCCTTCGATGGTGGTGATCTTCTGCGCCGGCGTGAGCGCCGAGGCGGGCATCACGCAACTGCGCACCGGAGCGCCGTCGATGTGCACGGTGCAGGCACCGCATTGCGCCACGCCGCAGCCGTACTTGGTGCCCGTGAGGCTGAGCTGCTCCCGCAGCACCCACAGCAATGGAGTGTCAGGCTCCGCCTCGAACTGCACCCGCTTGCCGTTGACCGTCAATTCCGCCATGCCTGCCCTTTCGCATCGCCGTCACGGTGGCGAGCGCGCGGGAGACTAGCAGCAACCGACGCGCCATGTCATGCGGGGCGGCATCACCCCCCGGCGGCCTCGGCAATGCGGTAGCCCACGCCGGGCTCGGTCAGCAGCACACAGGGTTCTCCCGGATCGGCTTCGAGCTTGGCGCGCAGCTGGCCCATGTAGAGCCGAAGGTAGTGCGTCTGCTCGGTGGCATCGGCGCCCCAGACATCAGCCAGCAGCCGCCGGTGGGTGACCACCTGGCCGGCCTGGCGCACCAGGCGCGCCAACAGCTTGAACTCCGTGGGGGTGAGCCGCACGTCCACGCCGTCGCGGCGCACGCGATGCGCGGTCAGGTCCACCTCCAGCCCGGCACGCCGGTACAGCGTGATGGCCGGCTGCGCCACCGTGCCGCGATGGCGCAGTGCCACGCGCAGGCGGGCCAGCAGTTCACCGATGCCGAAGGGCTTGACGAGGTAATCGTCCGCGCCGGCATCCAGCAACCGGATCTTGTGCCCCTCCACCTGCCGCGCCGAGATGACGATGAGCGGCGTGGACCGGTCGCGACGCAGCGCCTGCAGCAGGGTCTCGCCGTCGCCATCGGGCAGGCCAAGGTCCAGCAGCACGGCGTCGAGCGTGCCGGTGTGGGACAGCTGCGCCATCGCATCGGCCAGGCTCGCAGCGGCCAGCACTTCGTAGCCCTCCACGGCCAAGGCCTCGCGCAGCGTCGCGCGCAGTTCGCGGTCGTCCTCGACGAGCAGCAGCTTCACATCGCCTCCGGCAAGGCCGGTGCCTCGCGAAGCGGCAGCCAGCATTGAAAGCTGCAGCCGCCATGGCCGCGCGGGCGCAGCGTGAGGCGCCCGTGGTGCGCCTGCGCAATCGCGCGGCAGACCGCCAGGCCCACGCCTGCGCCGGGCGGGCGCTGGGCAAAGTCGGCCAGGTCACCACGCTGGAAGGCGTCAAACACCCGCTCCCGCCACGCCGGCTCGATGCCTGGGCCGCGGTCGCGCACCGCCAGCACCACATCGCCGCCGATGCGGCGCACCACCAGCTCCACCGGCGCCGCCGGCGGGCTGTACTTCAGGGCGTTGTCGATGAGGTTGTCCAGCAGCTGCGACATCAGGGCCGCATCACACCACAACAGGGGCAGGCCGGGCTCGATGCGCGACCGCACCCGCTCGCCGTCCGGCCGGCGGCGCACCCGGCGCAGCGCCGCGCCGACGATCTCCTCGGCCGACTCCCAGTCGCTGCGCAGGGCCACGCCGGGCGCACCGAGGCGGGCCAGCTGGAGGGTGTTGTCGGTCAGGCGCACCAGTCGGGCGGTCTCGTCCACGATGCGGCTGGCGAGCTCGCCGCGCTGGGCGGCACTGAGCCGCTCGCCCTGGGTCTGCAGCGCCGAGGCCGAGCCCATGATGGTGGCCAGCGGCGTGCGGTAGTCGTGCGAGATGGCGGCAAGCATCGCATTGCGCGTGGTCTGGACCTCGGCCAGCTCGCTGGCGCGGCGCGCCTCGTCATGCACCCGCTGCCGCTGCAGGGCCAGGCCCATCTGGTCGCACAAGGCCTGGGCATGGGCCATCAGGTCGCCGGGCAGGGCCCGGGCGCCCAGGCCGAAGAGCACCACCGCCCCGAAGGCGGCCTCACGGCCGCGCAGGGGCAGGTAGAGGTCGGGCTCACCCGCATGGTGATCGGTGCCGGGCCCCAGCGCGCGGCCGCTGGCGGCGCACAACTGCAGGCCGGCGAGCGCATTCGCATCCGGCTCGCCCAGCACCAGGTCAGGCGCCTGCGGCTGGGGCTGCAACAACGCCGCCACGGGGGCGGTGGCGCGGGCGGCCAGGGCGCGCGTCAGGTCGGCGGCATGCGTTTCGGGCCGGTCGGCATCGCGCATCAGGTCGCCAAACTCGCGCAGTTCGCGCTCCAACTGCGCGGCGCGCTGGGCCGCCCTCAGGCTGCGCCAGGCCTGGCGCAGCTTCCAGCCCACCCAGGCCAGCGCCATCAGCGAGCCCAGGGCAACCCAGGGCAGCAGGTGGACGAAGGGACGGGTGGGCGTCATGGGCGGCGCAGTTTAGGCGGGCACCGCTTCGGTCAGGGTGGGCACGGCCGACGCGCCCAGGCGGTCCTTGACGAGACCCGCCAGCAACACATCCACCAGCGTGCCGCCCTGGCCCGCCGCGGCGCCGCCCACTAGCACCTCCGGCACCAGCTTGACGCCAGCGCCGGCCAGCGCCTGGGCCACCTGCACGATGGCGTAGTTGCCCGATTCCATCGAGCCGATCTTCTGCCGGATGACCTCGGCCTCGGCCTCGCCGATGGCCAACGTGCGGCCGGCTTCGGCCTGGCCGGTGACGCGGGTCACCTCGGCATCGGCCTCGGCGGTGATCTTCTTGGAGCGGGCCGCGCCATCCGCGGTCTTGACGGCGGCCTGCGCGCTGAACTCGGCGATCGCCACCTTGCGCTCGGCATCCACCACCTGGGCCTGCGTGCGGGCCAACGCCGTGGCCTGCTCCAACTGCTGGCGCACGCCCTGGGCCTCCATCTGGGTCGTGAAGGTGACCTTCTCCTGCTCGGCGAGCTTGCGGTCGGTGAGCGTCTTCATCAGCTCGGCCGGCGGCACGATGTCGCCGATGAGGGTCTCGACCGCCCCCACGTCGTAGGCCTTGAGCGCCAGCGCAATGGCCGCCTTGGCCTCGGCCTGGCGTTCGCTGCGCTTCTTCAAGAAGTCGATGACATCGGAGTTCTGCGCCGCGTTGCGGAAGTAGTTGCCGATGGTGGGCTCCAGCACCTGCGTGACCAGCGCCTCCATGCTGCCGAAGCGGGCGATGACCTTGGGCGCGTCGTTGCGCGGGATGTGGATGATCTGGCTCACGTCCAGGTTGAAGGTGAAGCCATCGGCCGAGCGCACGGTGATGGTGGAGAGATTGGCATCGAGCTTGTGAGCCTCGGTCTTGCCCGTGGCCCAGTTCAGCACCACGTTGGCGGTGGGCACCACGCGCACCTTGTGGGTGTAGGTGTTGATGGCGTATTTGCCTGGGTCCAGCACGTCCACCCACACGCCCTTCTCGCCGCGGCGGACCATGTTGGCATGGCGGAAGCCCTCGCCGGTGACGTCCTCCCCAGCCTTGCCGACGAAGGCCACCACCACACCGACCGAGGCGATGGGCACTTCGGTCATGTCGATGATCTCGACGGTGGCAAACATCGGGTTGATGAAGTAGCGGCCGGCCAGCAGCACCTGCTCCTGCAGGCCTTTGGTGCCGCCTGCGTTCACGAAAGCCTGCGGGTCCTGGTAGACGTTGTGGCCCGGCACTTCGGGGCCGGCGATCTCGCCGGTGTGCAGGGACGCGCCTTCGCGGGTGGTCACGATGCCCACCTTGTTGTCGGGCACATCGGTCACCGGCACCTGCGTCACGCGGAACAGGCCCGGGTTGATGCGGTATTTGCCCTGGGGAATGACGTTCATCTGCGGGCCACGCTCGCCGCCGCCGGCCATGAAGGCGCGGGCGTCCTGGAAGCTGTCGCAAGCCACGGCGCGGCCGATCACCCGGCCACCGGCCAGGGGCCGGCCATCACGCGCTTCGACAATGCCGATCTTGCCCGGCTCGATCACGGTCATGCGCTCCAGGCGCACGCTGAACAACAGGGTATTGATGCGCCAGGCCCCGGGCGGCACCACGCTCATTTGCAGGCCACGCTCGCCGCCAGCCAGGAAGGCGCGCGCATCCTGGAAGTTGTCGCAGTCGACATGCCTTGCCAGCACGCGCCCGTCCGGCAAGGGCAGGCCATCGCAGGCCTCGACGATGCCGATGGCGTCGTCCGGCACGACGGTGAACTTGACCAGATCCACCTGGTACTGCCAGGGCCACAGCCCCAGGTGCAGCCCCGGCGCGAGGGTGTCGGCCTGCAGGCCGGCCTCGCCGAACAGGGCCACGATGCGGCCGGGCGGCAGTTCGCGGTGGCGGCCGAAGAGGACGAACTTCTTGGTGACCGTGCCGATGGAATCATCCGGCACGATCACAAAACCGAAGAGGCGCAGCGTGCGCTTGTAGAAGACCAGCGCGATGACAAGCAACAGCGCAAGCAACGACCACCACGGATGGTCGATCGGGAAGGTCAGGGTGTCCATGCGGAACAGCGGTGGTGAAGAGGCCCCCACTGTGTCCAGGCGGGCATCAGGGCCGCATAAGGGACTCAGCAATAAAAAGACCCCCAGCGCACCGCGCTGGGGGTCAAACCGTCTACCGCTGTCACGGCAAGACGCCTGCTCAGGGAGGAAAAGCAGGGGGCTCTCAACCCGCCACCAATGTAGAACGGGTGCCGGCCAGGCGTGTGTAGGACGAGACGCCGAATCCGCCGTTGACAGGTCGCTGACGGTCTACATCGGCTTACAGAAATGGGCCTGCCCGAGCCCCGTGGCGTGCAAAACCGCATGGTCGGCATGTGTCGGGTGTATCGGTCTGTGAGACCCGGCCCGATCGGGGTTGTACATCCCTAGACTGCGCCCCGTTTTGCAAAGTCCCAGGTCTGGTTGTCGCCCATGATTCCCTCTCTTGAAGCGCTGTTCAGCGCCCCCCGCCATGACACCGGCCACCCCGACCTCGCCTTGGACAGCGGCTTCGGCGGGCTGGACGGCGACGCGCTGGACCTGGTGGAGCGTCGCTACGGTGACCGCGGCCTGGCCGTGTCACGCGAACACTTCAGCAGCCGCAACCAGGACGGCGACATCGTCTGCACCGCCCGCGAACGCACCGGTGAGCGCATCGTCGGCACCCTGTCGGTGCGTTTCGATGGCCCCGAGGGCCTGCATGCCGACTTGCTGTTCAAGGCCGAGCTGGACGACTGGCGGGCCGACGGCCTGCGCCTGTGCGAGTTCGGCGGCCTTGCGGTGGACCGCCATTCGCATGATCCCAAGCGCGTGCTGGCCCAGATCTTTCACCTGGGCTATCTGCACGCGCACCGCCGAGCCCGCTGCGACCGGCTCGTCATCGAGGTCAACCCGCGGCACACCGGCTTTTACCGCCGCTGCCTGGGCCTGGTGCCGCTGACAGCCGCACGGCACAACCCGCGGGTGAACGCGCCGGCGGTGCTGATGAGCGTGGATTTCGCGAGCATTCGCGAGCAGATTGCGCTGTGGGGCGGCCAGCCGGACCAACTGGCCTGTGCCCGCAGCCTCTACCCCCTGGCCTGGGATGAAGCGACCGAGGCCACGATGCTGGCCCGGCTGCCCTGACCCCGGCCGCACCTGCGCTCAGAACTGCGTGGGCACCGCGCTGGTGGTATCGACCGGCTTGCGCGGCACGAACACCTTGCTGAACGCGGCGACCAGCCGCTGGGCGAAATGCGGGTCGGCCTGGATGGCGAGCAACTCCCGCCCTTCCCCGTCGTAACCCTTGATCTGGCCCGGCACGGCGTCATAGACCCAGTGGTGGACGTGAGGCGACACGTCGCGGTTGCGGCGGCTGGCGTCAGACATCGAACTTCCTCACGTCGAAGCTGGTTTCCTGCCAGTCGTCCCAGCTGGCGTCGGTGGCTTCCACGCCCGCCAGGAATTCATCCTGCAGCTGCTCTTCGGCCGTGTGGGCATGCGCGCTGGTGACGCGGCGGATGGCTTCGCGCAGCTGCAGCACGGAGGCTTGCGCGAGGGTGGCGAGTTGGACGTTCATGGCATCTCCGATGTCGATGAACGCAGTCTCGGCCGCCGTCCGTGATCAAGGTATCGCACCTAGGGGGTGTCGGCGGGGGACGTTGGGGGGATGCACCCCCACCCTATCCCTCCAAAGGGGGGCACGCCCGACATTGACGCCGGGTCAGGGGCCCGGCTCGAAGTCCACCCAGGCGAAATCAGCGGTGGCGGGCTTGTCCGTCGCGCTGAAGGCGTACAGGCCCAGGTAGACCCCCGTGAACCCGCCGGCGGACTCGGTCGACAGTTGGTAGGTCGGCACGGTGCACAGCGGCTGCCAGGTGGACTCGCCGGTGGCCGGACGCCAGGCCAGCGCATACGCCTGAGGCGTGGCGATGACCTGCAACTGCAACCGGGTCTGCGGGACGACCGTCTCGGCGAGCAGGTTCGCGTCACCGCTGCCGGCCCGCTGGCGGCACTCCAGGCGAGGCGCGGGCGCCGACCTGAGCTGCAGCAGCACATGGTGTGTCTCGTTCATGCGCAGGGCAATGCCGGCCGCGTCGTCCGGCGCCGCCGGCGTGAACGCCAACTCGGTGGCGAACCGCTGGCTGAGCCGCTCCTGGCGACGTCCGACGAAGGCCGGGGTGCCCACGGTGTCCAGCCCGGTACGGGCGCCGATCAGGCGCAGCTGCCCAGGGCGGGCCGTCAGGGACCACAGGCCCGGCGCCAGGGTACGCAGGAAGGTCCAGTGCGGCGGGAGCGCTTCGTCGGGCTTGAAGGTCTCGCGAACCGGCGCGGGCGACCACGGCGCCCAGGCGGGCAGCCGCTCGGTCGGCTGGGCTTCAGCCAGCATGCCGCCTTGCCCGAACACCGGCCAGCCGTCTTCGCGCCACTGCACGGGGGCCAGCACGGTCTCCCGCCCGATGTGGTGGTGCCGCCCACCCGCGGCCGCCTGGGGACGGATCGCCAGCAGGGTGGCCCACCACGCCCCCTCGGGGGTCGTGACGAGGTCGGCATGACCCAGGGCTTGCAGCGGGTGGTCCGGCAGGTGCCGGTGTGTCAGCACGGGGTTGTCGGGATGGGGCTCGAACGGCCCCCAGGGGGAACGGGAGCGCGCCATGGTGATGCGGTGGTCATAGGACGTGCCCCCCTCGGCGATGAGCAGGTAGTACCACCCGTCCCGTTTGTACAGGTGCGGGCCCTCGGGCCAGATGCCGCCCATGCCCGACCAGACGAGCCTGGGCGTCTCCAGCAGGCGGCCGGCTTCCAGGTCCACGCGGGCCTGGTAGACGCCGCCATTCCGGCCTCCGCCGTGGCGCGTGTAGTAGACGGTGCCGTCATCGTCGAAGAAGAACGAGGGGTCCATGCCGAACACGGATTCCTGCAGACGCACCGGGTCTGACCACGGCCCCGCCGGGTGCCGGGCCGTGAGGAAGAAGTTGCCGATGCCCTCGACATCGGTCGTGACGATGTAGAAGCGCCCGCCACCACAGCGCAGCGTCGGCGCAAAGATGGCCTTGGAGCTCTTGCGGCCGACGAAGCTGATCTGCGAAGCCCGCGACAGGGCATTGCCGATCAGCCGCCAGTGCACCAGATCCCGGCTGTGATAGATCGGCAGCCCCGGCAGGTACTCGAAGGTGCTGGTGACGAGGTAGTAGTCGTCGCCGGAGCGGCACACGCTTGGGTCCGAGGCGAAGCCGCTGAGCACGGGGTTGGTGAACGTCGCCGGACGTGGCGCTGTTGGCACCGGCGCCGGCACCGCGAGCACCGCCGAGGAGGCCGGCGTGGCCGGTGGCGCCGAGCAACCGAGGCCCATCGCGCCGAGACAGAACACGGCCCACCAATGCCGCCAGGATGCCATGGGACCTCTCCGACACAACACAAGGGCCCGGGCCGCGGGCCCGAGCCAGAAGACGTAGGCCCGGCACGCCGGGGCACCGGCGCGGCAAGGCCCGTGGACTGACGCCGCGACCTCAGAACTTCATCTGCGCGGTCAGCTGGTAGGTGCGGCCCGGGTCCCAGTAGGTACGGGTCGCATACTCCTCCTGCACGAACGACTTCTGCTTGGCCGCCCCGAGGTTGGCCACGTCGAAGTTGATCGACACGCCGGGCTTCCAGCCCACCCAGTCACCGATCTCCAGTCGCGTGGAAAGGTCCATCTGGAAGTAGGCGCGGTTGGCCTTGATCAGCTTGTAGGCGACGTTGCCGTCGGCCGACATGGTGTCGAAGGAGCTCTGGGCCTGGTAGTTGCTGCTCAGCCGGATCGAGCCTCGGCTGTTCTCAAAGTACACCGTCAGGTTGGCGGTGTAGGGCGAGACACCGATGGGCACCTGGCCGCTGGTGCCAGGGTCCTGCAGGGTGCGCGTGTAGTTGGTGACAAAGCCGAAGCCGTTGATCGGCAGCCAGCGGTCCAGCGACTGCGACCAGGTCAGCTCCCAGCCCTTGAGCTTCATGACGTCTTCCGTGTTGACCGGCTGGCTGAGCGTCATCAGGTGCCGGTCGGGGCCGCCGCTGGCGTTCACGGCGGCCTCGGCGGTGCTGCCGGCCGCGTAGGTCAGGGAATCGGCGCCGTAGAGCTGGCGGATCTGCGACAGCGTGAGTTGCTGCGTGACCGTGCGCGGGAAGTTCTTGATGTGCTTGGCGAAGAACGCCGCGGCCAGGTAGCCGCCCTTCTTGTCGGTGTACCACTCCCAGCCCAGGTCCAGGTTCTTGGCCTCGAAGGGCTTCAGGTTGGGGTTGGTGGCCGTCACCTGCTGGAAGGCGACGTCATTGACCGTCAGCTGCAGCGGCCGCAGGTCGCTCGGGTTGGCGCGCGTGATCGACTTGGAGCCGGCCGCGCGGATGATCATGTCGTCGGCAATGTTGTAGGCCAGGGTGGCGCTGGGCAGGCTGCTGTTGTAGGAGGCGCGCGAGGACGTCTCCACGATCAGTTGCGGGTAGCGCGCGCCTTGGCTGGCATTGGTGGTGCCGCCGTCGGGCAGCGCCGTGGTGCGCGGGTCGGCCACGGCGGTGAACACCCCGATGGTCTGCATCGCGTGGGTGCGGCGCAGGCCCAGGTCGTAGCGCAGCAGCCGGTCGAATACGCGGGTCTTGCCGTTGACTTCCAGGTAGGTGCCGAAGATGTCTTCACCAAAGCGCTGGGCCGACACACCGCTGAAGCCGTTGCCCGTTCCGGCCGTCAGGTTGGAGGCCAGGTCGTAGTAGCGCGTATCAGCCGCAAAGCGGGACCAGTCCAGGTTCACGAAGCCGGAGCGGCCGGGCATCAGGTACTTCGACACGTCGGGCACGGCGGAGCCGAGATAGGCCAGCGCCGGGGCACCCTTCGTCCAGCCCGTGCCGAAGCCGGGGTACTGCGAGGCCACGTTGACCGACGCGGCATTGGCCGCGGTGATGCTGCCGTTGCAGGCATTGGGGTTGGTGCTGTTGGGGGCAGCCATCGCAAAGTTGAGATACCCGCCGCAGGTGATGTTGGCCCAACGCCCGTCGTCGCCCATGCCGGTGATGCGACGCAGATAGGTGTCGTAGGCCATGCCGCCCTTGACCGTGAGGCGATCGTCGCCCCAAGCCAGGTCCCAGCGCGCGCCGCGGGTCTTGATGTCGCGACCCTCACCATTGATCGTGGCCGTGACGCCTGTCGGGCCGCCGGTGTACCAGCCGTAGTTCTTGGGGTCGTTGGGGTCGATGCTGGGCGTGTAGACGGGGTAGTCGCCGTTGTGGCTGATGGAGGTGGTAAACGGTTTGGCGACGTTGGTGGGAATCAGCAACGTCGGGGCCAGGCGGTCGAAGGTGCTGCGCGCCATGTTGCCCTGGGCGGTCAGCTTCCACTTGTCGGCCACGCGCCACTCGAAGCCGGGCGTGATCGACGTGAACGAGGTGTTCTCGTCCATGCGCCGCCACTCCAGGAAGCCGACCGAGTTGAGGAAGGTGCCGCCCGTGGCAAAGCAGTAGTTGCCGCAGTCGGTGCGGTCGTAGGTCATGCCCATCGGGATGACGCCGCTGTTGCGCACGCTGATGTTGAAGTCGGAGCGCTCCTGGCGGTTGGTCTTCTTGCCGAGCAAGAGATCGAAGTAGCTGTCGAAATCGTCGGTGGGGCGGAACTCGAAGCTCAGCAGCCCGTTCAGCCGCTTGCGCTGGCCCTCGAAATAGACCGGCCGCGGCAGGCGGGGCACGTAGCCGTTGTCCAGCTGCTGCACGGTGGCGCCGGGGTTCAGCGCCTTGAGCAGCGCCGCATCAATGACCTGGCCGGCGACCAGGGTCTGCGTGACGCCGCCGACCGTGTAGGTGCCGGCGGCCGCCGCGGGCACGGTGGTCGGGATGTTCCAGGCGCCGGCCGTCGTCCCGGCGGTGCTGGAGGTGATGCCCGACTGCGAGGGGTTGGCCAGGCGCGGGGTGATCCAGTCCTGCACATAGCCCACCTCGAAGCCTTTGGTGGCGACGCGGTTGTCGGCGAACGACACGCCGGCCAGCACGCCAAAGCTGTCACTCAGCGTGGTGCTGTAAAGCGCCGTTCCCCGCGTGCTTGCATGCGGCGACGGGTCGTTCTTGGCCAGTTGCAGCTTCAGCACGCCGCGGGTGCCTGGCTTGTCGAAGGGGCGCGCCGTGCGCATGTTCACCACGCCGGCGATGGCGCCTTCGAGCATGTCGGCCGTCGGGCTCTTGGACACCGTGATCCGCGAGAACAGGTCGCCGGGCAGGAAGTCGAGGTCGACCTCGCGGTTGGCGTTGGAGGCGCTGCCGAAGCTGGTGGACGCGGACGCCACCGGCGCGCCGTTGAGCAGGATGCGCGTGAAGTTGGCCCCGAGGCCGCGCACCTGGATGTTCAAGCCTTCGCCGGTGACGTCGCGATTCACCTGGACGCCCGGCACGCGCGAGATGGATTCGGCGAGGTTGTTGTCCGGGAACTTGCCAATGTCCTCCGCGTGGATGGAGTCCGTCAGGCCGATGTTGTCGCGCTTCTCGCGCGCCGATGCCGCCAGCGAACTGCGGAACCCGCTGACCACGACGGTCTCGAGCTGCTTGGGCTGTTCGGCCTGTTGGGCATAGGCCTGGTTGACCAGTGCGGCGAGCACCGTGACCGTCAGCGCGCCGCGGGGCGCGGGCACCGCGCGTGGGCGGCCGCAGCCGGGCTGGGATGTCTTCATGCTTGTCTCCTGAGTGGGGCCATCGAGGGCCGATTGCGTGGCCAGGGCACTGACGGCCCTTTCTGATGGTTTGGGTCACCCACGGGTGTCATGCCATCTGCCAGCAAATTATGTAGCGCTACCAATTCTTGTTGGACTCAGGTTTGCCCTCACACATTCAGCAAGGCCGGAGGCGTACGGGCGCGCTCCTGGAGCGACGGCTGGCAGGCATATCTGAATCGGTATCGCTGGACAGGAAAGATTGATCAATCCAGCAGAGGCACTGTTGCGCACCGACGGCGGACAACCGCCCGAGAAGCCCATAAACAGGGGATTCGCAGTCGCTTCGACGGCGTTTTGGCGTCGTGCTCCACGGCGCCATCGCGTCCACCACGCGAGGCCGACGTGTGCCGCACCCCAAGAAGATCCGGCCTCTCGCTGGCGAGCGCCCGTGGGACGGAGCGCTGCTCGCTCGCCGCCTGGTTGCGATATCAGGAACGCAAATGGAGCCAACACCCAACCCGCCAAGCGAGTCAGCGCCCCTTAGACAGCGCCAGAGCCCTGGAGCAGCTCGCGCTCGGGCTGGGACGGCGACTCACCGAGCCGTACCGTCACCCACGGCGCGCACGCGCCTGCCGGCCTGTATCGGCATAGACCAGCGCAACCAAGGAGCGGGGGGTGCGCGTTGCACCCCGGAGATGGCCTGTCCGGAGGGACTCGAACCCCCGACCTGCTGCTTAGAAGGCAGCTGCTCTATCCAGTTGAGCTACGGACAGGCTGAACGCGTGATTATCAGATCAGCACGTTGATGATGGCGTCGCCGATGCCCATCAGCGCGGCGCCGGAGATCAGGCCGGCGCAGATGGGCTCCATGCCTTCCACCCAGATGCGATGACCGCGGCTGCCCGGGTTGGCCTTGTGCTTGCGGGCCATGTACCAGAACAGCAGCGCACCGACGAACATCATGAACGTGGCTTGCGGCGGCAGGGTGACGCCCAGGCCAATGGCCACCGCCGACAGGCCCGAACGGCCGCGCGTGACGATGCGGGCCACTTCGATGACGACGGCCGCAATCGCAGCGACCGCCATGGAGATGAGCGCGGAGGTGGGCAGGCTGGTCAGGCCCTTGGCAATGATGTCGGCCACGCCCTTCCACTGCAGCGCCGCGGGGAAGCCGAACTGGTCGGAGACCATGCTCGCCGCGGTGTTGACGCCGTTGGCATCAGGCTTGATGAAGAGCAGGAAGAACAGCGGCACGCACACCAGCACGCCGGCCAGGTTGCCGATCACGTGGCCGATGGCCTGGTGACGCGGCTTGCCGCCCAGCATGTAGCCGGGCTTGATGTCCGACAGCAGGTTGGCCGCGTTGGAGGCCACCTCGGCCGTCATGCCGGCCGGCAGCAGGTTGGAGCCGGGGTTGCTGCGGTCCAGCGCACCCATCGAGAACTGCGTGATCTTGGACAGCGCACCCGTGGGCGTCCAGGAGGTCAGCGCCATCGAGTTGGTGCAGATGACGGTGAGCACGAAGATCAGCGGCAGCGACACCAGGGTCAGCCACAGCGGCACGCCGAAGAAGGCGTGCGTGGCGTAGCAGCCCATCAGGCTGACGACGGGCACGCCGATCCAGGAGATCCACAGCGGCACTTCGATGTCCTTCAGCAGATCGCTCTGCGGCTCGGCCGGCTTGGCCGGCTTGCGCTTGAAGGCCGCCACGAAGATCTCCGGCTTGGCCAGCAGGCTGACCAGCGCGCCGACCACCATCATCGTGACGCCCCACCACAGCGACCACTGGTTGACGATCTCCACCCGGCTCAGCGGCACGAGCACACCGTTGGGGCCGATGCGGGGCGCGATGTCACCGACCTGGATCATCACCGGCGCCAGCACCACGAAGTTGACGAAGGCGCCGAGGAAGCAGCTCGCCGCAATCGCGATGCCCATCAGGCCGCCGGTGCCGATCAGCGCCGCGTCCACCACCAGGCGCAGGCCCAGGGTGCGGAAGTCGGTGCCGAGGATGTTCGGGATGAAGCCATGGGCCTTGACCGCCCAGGCGTAGTAGTAGTCGTCGATGCGGTCGTGCAGGTGCCAGGGCTCGGTCAGGCCTGCCCACTTGTCCAGCATCAGGATCTTGAACTGGACGAGCTTCATCCAGCCTTCGCCGCAGATGCCCTGCAGCAGCGCGGCGCCGCCCGCCACCCACCCAAGCAGCTTGGCCTTGAACACGCCCTCATTGCCCTGCCCGTGATACAGCGAATCCAGCACCACGCCACAGGCCCGGCCCTCGGGGAAGGGGGCCTGGTCTTCATTGATGAAGCGGCGCTTCAGCGGGAAGGCCAGCAGCACGCCGATGAGCGACACCAGGAACATCCAGATGCCGATCTGCCACCAGGCCGGCACATGCCCCGAGACGAGCATGTAGGCCGGCAGGCTGGAGATCAGCGCGGTCGTCACGTAGCCGGCAGCGGTGGCGATCGACTGGGTGCAGTTGTTCTCCAGGATGGTGTAGTCCTGCGCGAAGCCGCTGGCATGCAGGGCCCGGAAGAGCGCGAACGCGAGGATCACCGAGGTCAGGCCGACCCCGAGCGAAATGCCGGTCTTGGCGCCGATGTACAGGCCGGTCGACGAGAGCACACCGCCCAGCAGGAAACCGGTCAGGCCCGAACGCAGCGTGAGCTGGGCCATGTCGCCGCGGAAGACGTTCTTGAACCACCACTCGTCCTTTTGGGCGCGGGACCAGGTGGCGATCTGCTCGTCGGTCAGGTGTTGAAGTGCCATGGAATCTCAGGCTGCGCTTGTGGCGCGGCCCCGGTTGAAGCAAAGCTGCGGATTGTCCCGGCCGACCGCTCGGTCGACCTTCGGGGATGCCCCAGGAGCGAGAGCCCCCGGATGCGGGGGCTTCAAAAAAAACAAAACCCGCCGCCGGCAACAGCCAGCGGCGGGTTTGTCGAAAAGGTTTGGTCGGGGCGGCGGGATTCGAACTCGCGACCCTCTGCTCCCAAAGCAGATGCGCTACCAGGCTGCGCTACGCCCCGATCAAGCCGCGCATTCTAGTCCAAGGTGACGACCCTTCCCGTGCCGGTGATAAGCGCGGCCCGAACGACCTCTCCTGGCTGCAACGCCTGCACCGCCGTCACGTAGCCGCGCAGCTGCTCGTGATAAGCCTGCACGGCCTCCGGCGTGAGGCCGAGCTTGTAGTCGAGCACCCACCAGGTGGCCGGCTCGGTGGCAGTGGCGCGGCGGTGCACGAGGCGGTCGATGCGCCCTTCCCCGCCGGCCACGGTCACCGGCACCTCGTTGCCGGCCCAGAGCAGCGCCGAGGGGTCGAAGAAGGGCCGTGCCGCGTCGCTGCCCAGGATGGCTTCGACGCTGCGCGCCAGTTGGTCGCGGCCTGCCGCGTCCAGGCCGAAGGCCTGCGAGCTGCCGGCCAGCAGCACCTCCAGGGGCTGGGCCTGCCCCGGTTGGCTGGCCCACTCCAGCACGCGATGCAGGGCCTCGCCCACCTGGGCGGCGCGGGCGTTGTCGGCCGCGCGCACCGGCAGCGGCTGACGCTCGCCCTGCCAGGCCGGCAACGGCCGCCAGCAGCGCGGGGGCGCTTCGCCGGCCGCGCCCTCTTGCAGCGGCACCGGCCAGGGCTGGCCCAATGGCGCCAGGCGCGACCACCAGCTGTCCTGTGGCCGCTTGGCCGGCGTGCGGCTCACGATGAGGGTGCGCCGGGCCCGCGTGAGTGCGACGTAGAGCGCATTGAACTCCTCTCGCTGGCGGGCTGCCTGCTCCTCAGCCACCAGCCCGCCCAGGGACGGCGGCGGCTTGGCTTCGGAGCCGAAGAAGGCCGCGCGCTGCGGCGCCGGCTGGCCGACCGGCCAGTCCAGCAGCAGGCCGTAGGTCTCGGCCTTGGGAGGCGCGGCCTCGGCATCCAGCAGCACCACCACGTCGGCCTCCAGGCCCTTGGCGCCGTGGATGGTCAACAGCTGCACACCATCCCCCCCAGGCGCAGCCGCCCAGGTGAGCGGCCGGCTGCGCAGCGCGCGCACAAAGCCGTAGAGCTGGGCATAGCGGCCGCCGTCCAGGTCCAGCGCCGCGCGCAGCAGCGCCTGCACGCTCTGCACGCGGGCGCCGGCTTCGGTGGGCGGGCTGCTGGCCAGCAGGCGGGGCAGCAACTCACCTTCGTGCACGATGCGATCCAGCAGCTCATGCGGCGTGCTGCGCGTGGCTGCGGCCTGCCAATCGGCCAGCAGCCGCTGCGCCCGGGCCAGCGCCGGGCTGGGTGATGGCAGGCTCTGCACCGCCGCCCACCAGGGCCGGGGCGTCTCGGTGGCCGGCGCGTCCAGGTAAGCGATGCGGCCGGCGGCGGCGGCCAGACGCAGCAACTCGTCTTCTCCGACGCCGAACAGCGGGCTCGCGAGCGCCTGGGCCAGCGACAAGTCGTGACCTGGCGAGGCGAGCGCATCCAGCAGCGACAGCAGATCACGCACCGCCGGGGCCTCGGCCAGCGACGTCTCCTCGGGCGCCGCGTGCGGGATGCCAGCCGCCGTCAGGGCCGTGCTGAGCTGGCGCAGCGGCTCGCGCTTGCGGGCCAGCACGAAGACCTGCCCGGGCCGCAGCTCCGGCCGGGCCGCCAGCAGGCCTGCGATGCACGCGGCCACGCGCCGCGCCTCGGCCTCGCGGCGCTCGAACTCGGGCTCGTGGCGAGGCTCGGTCAAGCTGGGTCGCCAGGCCAGCGGGTCGATCTCGCGCTCGGCCTTCTCGCCCGGCGGTCCGTCCAGCAGCCACAGGCCCGCCAGCGCATCACTGCCCGGCGCGCCCTCGGTGGTGTGAGGCCGAAAGCCCTCCAGCACGCCGTCCAGCGCCCCGTTGACGGCCGCGAGCACTTCAGGCGCATTGCGCCGGGTGTGGTCGCAGGCCAGGCTAGCTCCACCCAGGCCACCGACGATGAACTCCCGCGCGGCCAAGAACACCCGCGGCTCGGCCCGACGGAAGCGGTAGATGCTCTGCTTGGGATCGCCCACGATGAAAACGCTCAAGCCCGCGCCGCCGCCCGCGCCGGCATAGGCCGACAGCCAGCCATGCAACGCCTGCCATTGCAGCGGACTGGTGTCCTGGAACTCATCGATCAGCAGGTGACGCACCTGCGCATCCAGCCGTTGCTGCACCCAACCGGCCAACTCCGGCTGGGCCAGCAGCGCCAGCGCACCGCGTTCCAGGTCGTTCATGTCGACCAGGCCGCGCTGGCGCTTCAGCGCCTCGAACTCGGCCACCAGCCGCAGGCCCAGGCGGCACATGGCCGCATGCTGTTCCGCGGCGGCCTGCTGCTCGGCATCGGCGCGCAGGGCCTCCAGGTCAGCGGTGACCTGGCGCCACAGCGGCAGGTCGTCGCAGGCCTTGCCGAGCTTGCGCGGGGAGCCCATGCCCTTCTCGGTGAACAGGGCCGCCAGCACCTCGCCGAGGCTGCCGGCGTCGATCAGATCGGCCGCAGCGCTCTGCGCCTTGGCGCCGGTGATGGCTCCGAGCGCGCGAGCCAGCGCGGCAATGTCCGGCGCCAGCGCCTCGAAGCGTTCGGCGGGGTCCTGCGCCGGGGGTGGCAGGCTGCCGGCGAGCACGCGATGGGCATCCGCCAGGCCCAGCTCCACCCGCTTGGCGAAGGCGGCCAGCAGCCACTCCCGCAGGTTGTGTCGCCCCCGCGCCAGGGTCAAAGCCTGGAAGTCGGCCAGCAGCGCGGCGTCGGCCAGCACGGCGGCATGGAAGCGCCGCCAGAGCGTGGGCATCAGCTCGGCTTCGTCCTCGATCAGCTGCAACTCGGGCGAGATGCCAAGCTCCGTCAGCAGCGACAGCGGCGCCGCATGCAGCAGCTGGGAGAACCAGCCGTGGAAGGTGCGCACCTCCACACCGCGGCCGCCCCGAAGCAGCTCCGCCTGCAGCTGCGCGAGCCGCGGGCGCAGGCGGTCGGCATCCTCGGCCGAGAGGCCCCGATCGACGAGGGCCTGGCGCTGGTCGGCCTCGTTCGCGCGGGCGAACTCCGCGAGCCACTGGGCCAGCCGCTCGCGCATCTCGCCGGCGGCCTTGCGGGTGAACGTGATGGCCACGATCTGCTGGGGCTCGGCGCCCGCCAGCAGCGCACGCAGGATGCGCGACACCAGCATCCAGGTCTTGCCCGCACCGGCGCAGGCTTCGACGATGCTGCTGCGCGCCGGGTCGCAAGCGATGGCGTAGAAAAGCTCCCGCGGAATGCGCTGGCCGTCGGCGTAATAGGCGAACTGGGTGCCGCTCATGTCAGGTCGTCTTTCCGGCACAGGCCGCGGGCTTCGCAGTAGTCGCAGACGCGGCCTTCGCCCAGCGCTGGCAGCGCCTGGCCCGCGAGCACGGCCGAGAGGTCGGCTTGCAAGCCCTCTCGCAGCACCCGCGCGGTGGCGCTGACCTCCGGGTGAGGCACGGTCACCAGCGCATCGGGCTCGTCCATCGCGAGATAAGCGGCCTGCAGGGCCGGGTTGGCCTCCATCAGCAGGGCGTAGACCGCGAGCTGGGTGTCCTCCAGCGGAGTCTTGAGCTTGTCCTTGAGGTCTTTGGCGCGGCCGGTCTTGTAGTCCAGCAACAAGCGGCCGGCCGGTGTGATGTCAATGCGGTCGATGCGGCCTTGCAGCGTGACGCCGGCCAGTGAGCCCTCGAAAGGCTGGCAGCGACGCTCGACCTCGCCCGCCTCGAAGCGCTGGCCGGCGGCTTCGGTCTCGGTCAGCCAGCTGATGTAGCGCGGCAGCACCCGCTCGAACGCCGCGCGAAACGGCAGGAAGTCCGCCGCGTCCAGGCTCGCAGCTTCCGCATCGGCCGCCGCACGCAGGTCGGCCAGGTCGTCGCCACTGCGCGACTCATGAAAGCGCCGCAGCACGTCATGCAGCCAGGTGCCGTAATCGCGCTTGTCGAGTTCAACGTCCAGTTCGTCGGGCTCGCGCAGGCCGAGCACGCTGCGGCTGAAGAACTGATAGGGGCAGTTGCGCAGCGCCTCGATGCTGCTGGCGCTGAGTTGCACCGGCAAGCGGCGCGGCACCGCGGCGCGGCGATGCGCCGGCAGAGACGCGAGCGGCGCTGCCTCACGTTCGTCCACCCAGGCGGGCACTGGCCCACCCCAGGCGGCTTCCAGGCGCTCGATCAACGGGCTGGGCGGCAGCGGCTCGGCGCCGGCATGGCTGCAGCGAAGCAACGTCACCGCGGGCAGGCGCAGCAATTGTGCGAAGGCCCAGGCCTGCGCCGCGCGCTGCGCGGCCAGGTGCGGCAGACCGAGGGCTTGGGCATCGGCGTCCGACAGCACGCCATTGCGCGGCGCGGCGGGCGCCAGCGTCGCCGCGTCGGCGCCGGGAAGCACGGCAGCCCCAAAAGGCCGCAGCAGCACCCGGGCCAGTGGCGTGATGACCACCGCGGGCTGGGCGTCTTCCGCCGGGCTGAACTGCGCGCTTTCGAGCGTGGCGTCCACCCAGGCCAGGAACTCATCCGGCCGCAGGCGGGTGGCGCCGATGACCTGCTCATGCGCGCTGCCTGCCCAGGGATTGCGGCTGATCCACAAGGCGCTGAGCAGCGGCTCGCCGCCCTCGACCTCGGCCAGCGAGCCCAGGCGACGGAGCACGCGGCCCAGGTCGGCCAGCCAGCCGCCGAGCTTGCGCGGCCCACCGGCCAGCGGTTCGGCCGCATCACGTGCCTCGCGCCAGAGTGGCAGACCGAGCGCGTCCAGCGGGCCGGTCTCGCGCCAGCCCTTGCGGCGGCACAAGGCCTCCAGGTCCCGCAGGGCCTCGGCGTCAAAGCCGGCCCCGAGCGACGACTTCATCCAGGCCAGCCAGTCGTCCACGCCCCCCTGCGCCAGTTGCGCGCGCAGCAGCGCCATCAGGGCCGCCGCAGCCGGCGTGGTGGCCAGCGTCCAGCCGGTTTCGTCATGGATGGGCACGCCCTGGCGCATCAGCAGGGTGCGCACGCGCCGCACGGCCACGCGGTCCTGGGCCAGCAAGGCCACAGGCGTGCGCCCGGCGTTCAGGTGCTGCAGCACGGCGGTGGCGGCTTGCTCGGCCAGGGACTCGAAATCGGTGCAGCGCGCCAGCTGCAGCTCGGCGCCGGTCGCCGGGACGCTGTCGAGGTCGACGTCCGCCTGTAGGCACAGCGACGGCACCGCGCCGGCGGTGAGCGCCTGGGCGAGTGCGTCAGGGCCGCCCACTTCAAGCACGAGCCAGGCGCTGGGCCGCTGTGTGAAGAGGGCATCGGTGGCCAGCGCGCGGTCGTCGGACTGTGCCCAGGCCAGGGCCACGAGACCCAGGGCACGCTCCAGATCGCCAGGGCCGCCTGCCTGCGACGCCAGGCGCTCGGCGGCCGATTCGAAGAAGGCCGCCCGCTGCGATGGGGCGCGCTGGCCCGCGGCACGGCTCAGGGCATGTGCCGTCTCGACGAGTCGGGCGCGCGCGGCCACATAGGCCTTCTCGTCACGGGTCCGCAGGGCCTGGGCCCAGGATTGGCCCGCGAGCAGGCCATCGGCCGTGAAGGCGTCGATGGCTGCATCCCCGCTGATCTGGCCCGGTGCGGCCAGCCGGCTGGGGCCGAGCGACGAGGCCAGGCTGTGGCTGGTGGTGATCAACGGCGCCCAGCCACCCTGCGCAGCAAAGGCGCGGCGGGCGGGAGCGATCTGTTGCGCGAACGGCAGCAGCAGCACCGCGTCGCGCGCGGCAGCGCCCCGGCTCGCCAGCCAGTCGCTGCTCACGGCGGCCAGGCGGCGCCAGAAGCCGGGAATGTCTTCTCCAGGCACCAGGCCCAGGCTGAGGGTGTCGTGCACTTGCAATTGGGGCCTCCCGCCCCGAGCTACCGGCTCACTTCGGTCACCCCGGTGACCGTCCGGGCAAAGTGGCTATGTCACAATGATTTTGCCTATACGGACGGTACCCGAGGCGGTACCGCCACCCTTCTGAGGCCAAGGAACCTCCCATGAGCAGCGAATTGATCAAGCACGTTTCCGACGCGTCGTTCGACGCCGACGTCATCCAGTCCGGCAAGCCGGTGCTGGTGGACTACTGGGCCGAGTGGTGCGGTCCCTGCAAGATGATCGCCCCCATCCTGGACGAAGTCGCCAGCGGTTACGGCGACAAGCTGCAGGTCGCCAAGATGAACGTCGACGAGAACCGTGAAGTGCCGGCCAAGTTCGGCATCCGCGGCATCCCGACGCTGATGCTGTTCAAGGACGGCCAGCTCGCCGCCACCAAGGTCGGCGCCCTGTCCAAGGCCCAGTTGACCGCCTTCATCGACGCGAACCTATAATCGCGCCCAACTGCTGCAGTGCACGTCTGACGCCTACCGGCGCCGGCACTGCAGCAGCCAAAGCCAACACGCCCCGGGTTCCACGGAACCCAGCCAGCGTGGCCTCGGCTCCCCTCCCCCAACTTCTCTGAATCTGCCTTGCTCGCTGTTTGAGCGTTGGCCCTTTCGGTCCTGTCCCGGGGAAGCCGTGGAACCGCCGTTTCGCCTGGGCTGGCGCTGCGGCCCCTGACGGGTGTTCACCCATGCATCTTTCCGAACTCAAAGCACTTCACGTCTCCGCCCTCATCAAGATGGGCGAGGAGCTGGAGATCGACAACGTCACCCGCCTGCGCAAGCAGGAGCTGATGTTTGCCATCATGAAGAAGCGCGCCAAGGCCGGCGAGCAGGTCTTCGGTGATGGCGTGCTCGAGGTGCTGCCGGACGGCTTCGGCTTCCTGCGCTCCATCGAGGCCAGCTACATGGCGTCTACCGACGACATCTACCTGTCGCCAAGCCAGATCCGACGCTTCAACCTCCACACCGGCGACCTCGTCGAAGGTGAAGTGCGCGTGCCCAAGGACGGCGAGCGCTACTTCGCCCTCGTGAAGGTCGACCGCGTCAACAACCAGACGCCGGAGGAGAGCAAGAACAAGATCATGTTCGAGAACCTGACGCCCTTGTTCCCCAAGGAGCAGTTCAAGCTCGAGCGTGAAGGCTTCAAGGGCGAAGAGAACATCACCGGCCGCATCGTCGACCTGATCGCCCCCATCGGCAAAGGCCAGCGCGCGCTGATCGTGTCGCAGCCCAAGACCGGCAAGACCGAGATGATGAAGAGCCTGGCGCACGCGCTCGTGGCCAATCATCCCGACTGCCACCTCATCGTGCTGCTCGTCGACGAGCGCCCCGAGGAAGTGACCGAGATGATCCGCACCGTGCGCGGTGAGGTCATCAGCTCCACCTTCGACGAGCCCGCCGCCCGCCACGTGCAGGTGGCCGAGATGGTCATCGAGCGCGCCAAGCGCCTGGTCGAGCTCAAGAAGGACGTGATCATCCTGCTGGACTCGATCACCCGCCTGGCCCGCGCCTACAACAACGTGCTGCCCAGCTCCGGCAAGGTGCTGACCGGCGGTGTCGACGCCAATGCCCTGCAGCGCCCCAAGCGCTTCTTCGGCGCAGCCCGCAACATCGAGGAAGGCGGCTCGCTGACCATCATCGGCACGGCGCTCATCGACACCGGCTCGAAGATGGACGAAGTCATCTACGAAGAGTTCAAGGGCACCGGCAACTGCGAAATCCACCTGGATCGCCGCATGGCCGAGAAGCGCGTCTATCCGTCCATCCTGATCAACAAGTCCGGCACGCGCCGCGAAGAGCTGCTGCTCAAGCCCGAGATCCTGCAAAAGAGCTGGATCCTGCGCAAGCTGCTCTACAACATGGACGAGATCGAGGCGATGGAGTTCATCCTCGACAAGATGAAGGCGTCGAAGAACAACCTGGACTTCTTCGACATGATGCGGCGCGGCGGCTGACCCTTCTCAGCCCCAACTAGCCAAACCGCTGGGAAGCCCGCTACAATCGCGGGTTTTCCGCCCAGACAACTCCGGAAAGTGCGCCCAGCGTATTGAGCGTGGCTCCCGACCTAGCCAAGAGGTTCCCATGAAAGAAGGCATTCACCCCAACTACCGCGACGTCGTGTTCGTCGACCTGTCCAATGGCTTCCAGTTCGTGACGCGCTCGACCGTCCAGACCAAGGAAACCATCGAACTCGACGGCAAGACCCTGCCGCTGGTGAAGCTGGAAACCACCAGCGAGTCGCACCCCTTCTACACGGGCACGCAAAAGAGCGTCGACAACCTGGGCGGCCGCGTCGAGAAGTTCCGCAACAAGTTCGCTCACCTCAAGAAGTGATCGGGCCGCAGTCCTTGCGACTGCACCACCACCGAAAGGGCAGCTCAGGCTGCCCTTTTGCATTCTTGCTGCACTGCTGACACGCTTTTGCCTACCCCTGCCGGTTTGACGGCATGATGCCGCCCGTCTCATCCCACATTCCCGCGTGAACCTGCCCACCCCCGCCATCGTCGCCGAGCGCGGCGTCGAGCGCCTGCCACGACTGGCGCTGATCCTGCTGTGCGCCGCCTACGTGCTGCCCGGCATCTTCGGCCGCGACCCCTGGCGCAATGCCGACCTGACGGCCTTCGGCTTCATGGCCAGCATCGCCGAAGGCCGCGCCTCCTGGTGGCAACCGGCCATCGCCGGCATCCCGGCCGACGGCGGCCCCCTGCCCTATTGGCTGGGCGCGCTGGCCATCAAGGCCCTGCCCTTCCTCGACGCCCCGGTTGCCGCCCGCCTGCCGTATGCCGTCGTCCTCGTGGGCGTGCTGGTGGCCGTCTGGTATGCCTGCTTCCATCTGGCCCGCACCGAGGCGGCCCAACCCGTGGCCTTCGCCTTCGGGGGGGAGGCGCAGGCGGTGGACTACGCCCGCGCGCTGGCCGATGGCAGCCTGTTGGCGCTGATGGCCTCGTTGGGCCTGCTGCAACTGGGGCACGAGACGACACCTGAGCTCGTGCAGTTGCTGGCGGTGGCCGTCTACCTGTACGGCCTCGCTGCTGCGCCGTTCCGCGCCTGGCGCTCCCGCCTCGCGGTGCTGGCCGCGTTGCCGACCCTGGCCGCCAGCGGTGCCCCGACCGTCGCCTGCGCCTTGGGCGTGCTCGGCGTGCTGTTGAACCACCGCTCCAGCTACGACGCCGCCAAGTCGCAACGCGCCTGGCTGCTGGGCGCGCTGACACTGGCGGTCGTGGCCGCCTGGGCTTTCGATGGCTGGGCCTGGCGACTGCAACCGGAGGTGCATGTCGGCTCGCTGCTCACCTTGCTCGCCTGGTTCTGTTGGCCGGCCGGCCCCCTGGCGCTATGGACGCTGTGGCGCTGGCGCCGACACGGCCTGCGGCGACACATCACGGTGCCGGCCATCGCGCTGCTGGTGCCGCTGACCGCCTGCATCGGCATGGACGGCTCGGAGCGCGCGCTGCTGTTGGCGCTGCCGTCGCTGGCCATCCTGTCAGCCTTCGCGCTGCCCACGCTCAGCCGCGGCTTCTCGGCGGCGGTGGACTGGTTCTCGGTCTTCTTCTTCAGCGCGGCTGCCCTGTTCTTCTGGCTGTACTACCTGTCGATGCACACAGGCTGGCCGGAGCGGCCGCTCGCCAATCTGAAGCGCCTGGCCGAGGGCTTCGAACCCCAGTTCAGCCTGGTCGCCCTGGTGATGGCGGTGCTGGCCTCGGTCGCCTGGCTGGCCCTGGTGCGCTGGCGCACCGCGCGGCACCGCCATGCGCTCTGGAAGAGCCTCGCCCTGCCCGCCGGTGGCGTAGCCCTGGGCTGGTTGCTGGTCATGAGCCTGCTGCTGCCGCCGCTGGACTACGCCCGCAGCCTCGCCCCGCTGGTGTCGCGCCTGAAGGCCCGCATGCCGCCCGAGGTGTCCTGCCTCGCCGCCCCCGAGCAGAACCTGCCCACGCTGGCAGCGCTTGAATGGCACGGCGGCTGGACGGTGCTGGGACGAGGCGCCATTGCCACGTCCGGCTGCAGCTATGCGGTGGTGGGCGCCGGCCAGGCCACGCCGCCGGGCTGGCAGGTGGTGGCGCAGGTCAAGCGCCCGACCGACCGCAGCGGCAGCGCCGGCCTGGTGTTGCTGAAACGGCAGTGACGCCTTCAGTGGTCTGACAGCGCGGCGGCGTTGAAGGCCGCTTCGTCTCCGAGCGCCGAGTCGCTGGCGTGGCGCACCCGCGCTGCCGGGAACATCAACCGGAAGCGCGAGCCTTTGCCCACTTCGCTTTCCACCATCAGCTCGCCGCCATGCCTTTGCATGATGTGCTTGACGATGGACAAGCCCAGCCCGGTGCCGCCCGTCTCGCGGGACCGGCTGCCGTCCACGCGGTAGAAGCGTTCCGTCAGGCGCGGGATGTGTTCGCGCGCAATGCCTGGGCCGGTGTCCACGACACAGATCTCCGCGTTGCCCCCTTCCAGCACGCGCCAGGCCAGGTCGATCTGGCCGCCTTCGGGCGTGTAGCGCACGGCATTGGTCACGAGGTTGGCAATGGCGCTGAGCAATTCGCTCTCGATGCCAGCCAACTCCGCGTGCGTCGCCGGGCGCAGGTTCAAGCGATGGCTGCCGGCGGACAGCACCTCGGCGTCTGCCGCAATGCGCGTGAGGAGCCCGTCCAGCGCCACCCAGCGGTCTGGCGCCGGCCGCGGGCTGCCTTCCAGCTGCGCGAGCGTGAGCAAGTCGGCCACCAGGGTCTGCATGCGCTGGGTCTGCTGGTTCATCAGCGTCAGCACGCGGTCTCGCTCGACTGCGGTGAGCGGCAGGGTGTGCAGGGTCTCGATGAAGCCCGCGAGCACGGTCAGCGGCGTGCGGATCTCGTGCGACACGTTGGCGACGAAATCCCGCCGCATGGCCTCGTTGCGCACCCGCTCGGTGATG
Organism: Roseateles puraquae; assembly: GCF_002205845.1. Taxonomy (GTDB): domain Bacteria; phylum Pseudomonadota; class Gammaproteobacteria; order Burkholderiales; family Burkholderiaceae_C; genus Pelomonas; species Pelomonas puraquae. The sequence continues at coordinate 773,262 of NZ_NISI01000001.1, forward strand.
TCCAGCGACAAGACCAGCCGCATGCCCTCGCCGTAGTCCCGCACGATGATGGACAGCGTGCCCGGGCCCCGGCTGTTGCCCAGCACCAGCGGCTCGGCATAGCTGCCCGCCTGCAGATAGGCGACGAAGGCCGGCGCCCGAACGAGGTTGGTGATGCGCTGGCGCAGGTCACGCTCGGGGTCGAGAGAGAAATGGTCGGCGGCGACCCGGTTGCACCAGACGATCTGCTCCTGCGCATCCAGCATCAACACGCCATTGGGCGAGGCCTCGATCGCCGACAGGAACTGCTCCAGCTCCAGCCGGCCACGGGCGACCGAACGGTCACGATCCCGCACCGCACGCTCGATGCGATAGCCGAGCTCGCCCCAGAGCCCGGTGTCACGCGGCGCGCTGTCGAGCTGATTGCCGCGCAGCCAGGTCAGCAGCCGATGGCCGCGGACCGCATCGACGAACAGCATCAGCACCACACCGCAGAACACCCCGACACCGAGCGCCAGGCTGTCCACGCCCGTGGCCGCTCGCACGACCGCTCCCACACCGAAACCGAGCAAGGTGGCCCCGAGGGCCATCAGGAGTCGCGACAGCAGCCAGGTCATGCAGGAACGAAACGCCTCAGGCCGACAGCGCGCTGCTGTGTTGGGTCAGGCGGTAGCCGGCACCGCGCACAGTCTCGATCATGCGGGCGCATTGCACGCGCTCCAGGGCCTCGCGCAGGCGCTTGACGTGGACGTCGATGGTGCGTTCCTCGATGAAGACGTGGTCGCCCCAGACGCGGTCCAGCAGCTGCGAGCGGCTGTGCACGCGCTCCGGATGGGTCATCAAGAAGTGCAGCAGCCGGAACTCGGTCGGGCCGAGCTTGACCTCGGTGCCGTCGCGGCTCACGCGGCGTGTGCCTGGGTCCAGCAGCAGCGGGCCCACCTCCACCGCACTGTCCAGCGCCTCGGGCGCCTTGCGGCGCAGCACGGCGCGGATGCGGGCGAGCAGCTCGTTGGTGGAGAACGGTTTGGTGACGTAGTCGTCGGCGCCAGCATCCAGCCCGGCGATCTTGTCGCCTTCTTCGGCCCGGGCCGTCAGCATGATGATGGGCAGCTCCTTGGTGCGGGCCGCACCACGCCACTGGCGCGCGAGTGCCACGCCGCTCTGGCCGGGCAGCATCCAGTCCAGGACCACCAGGTCGGGCAGCACGCGGTCGACCTCGTACTGCGCCTGGGTGGCGCTGGCGGCCAGCGTCACCTCGAAGCCGGCGTGACGCAGGTTGATGGAAATGAGCTCGGCAATCGCCGATTCGTCTTCAACAACAAGGATGCGGCTCATGCTCAACGGACCATGGTTTCGACGGCCTCGGGCGTGTTGTGGCGCACGTCCTGACCCTTGACGATGTAGATGACGACCTCGGCCAGGTTCTTGGCGTGGTCGCCGACGCGCTCGATGGCCTTGGCCACGAACACCAGGTCGATCGACGACGAGATGGTGCGCGGGTCTTCCATCATGTAGGTGATGAGCTTGCGCAGCAGGCCGTCGAACTCCTTGTCGATCTCGTCGTCATGCTTGAGCACGTCCAGCGCGCGCTCCACGTCCAGGCGAGCAAAGGCGTCGAGGGCCTTGCGCAGCTGTGTCGTGGCCAGCTCGGCCTCGTAAGCCAGGTCAGACATCGGCACGCGCAGCCGGCTGGACACGCCCCCCGACACCAGGCGCTGCGCCGTGCGGGCGATGCGGGCTGCTTCGTCACCGACCCGCTCCAGGTTGGCGATGCTCTTGGAGATGGCAATCAACAGGCGCAGATCGCGCGCGGTGGGCTGACGGCGGGCGATGATGGTGGAGAGATCCTTGTCGATCTCGACTTCCATCGCATTGACACGGCCTTCGCGGGCCAGCACTTCGTCGGCCGACTCGGCCGAGAAGTCACCGAGGGCCTGTACCGCCTGGGCCACCTGGGCCTCGACGAGGCCGCCCATTTCGAGCACGCGTGTGGAGATGCCGCTGAGCTCGGCGTCGAACTGGGTGGAGAGATGTTTGTCGACCATTCTTGGCTCCTGGGTCAGCCGAAGCGACCGGTGATGTAGTCCTCGGTGTCCTTGCGCTTGGGCTTCATGAAGAGGTCGGCTGTGGGGCCGAACTCGATCAGGTCGCCCAGGTACATGTAGGCCGTGTAGTCGGAGCAGCGCGCAGCCTGCTGCATGTTGTGGGTCACGATGGCCACGGTGTAGTCACTCTTGAGCTCGTGGATGAGCTCTTCGATCTTGCCGGTGGAGATCGGGTCCAGTGCCGAGCAGGGCTCGTCCAGCAGCAGCACTTCGGGCTTGATCGCAATGCCACGGGCGATGCACAGCCGCTGCTGCTGACCGCCGGAGAGGCCGGCACCGCTCTGGTTGAGCTTGTCCTTCACTTCGGTCCACAGCGCGGCCTTCTTGAGGGCCCATTCGACGCGCTCATCCATCTCCACGCGCGGCAGCGTCTCGAACAGGCGCACGCCGAAGGCGATGTTGTCGTAGATGGACATCGGGAAGGGCGTGGGCTTCTGGAAGACCATGCCGACCTTGGCGCGGATCAGCGAGACGTCATCCTTGCTGGCGAGGATGTTCTCGCCGTCCAGCAGGATCTCGCCTTCGGCACGCTGTTCGGGGTAGAGCTCGAACATGCGGTTGAGCGTGCGCAGCAGCGTGCTCTTGCCACAACCCGACGGGCCGATGAAGGCGGTGACCTTCTTCTCGGGGATGTCGAGGTTGATGTTCTTCAGGGCGTGGAAGTTGCCGTAATAGAAGTTCAGGTTGCGCACCGAGAGCTTGGCGCGCTCGCCCACGGGCGTTTCGACTTTGGCGTCCATGAAAGCGGTTCCTTAGTGTTTGTTCTTGAAGAGCACGCGGGCCAGGATGTTCAGCATCAGCACGCCCACGGTGATCAGGAAGACGCCGGCCCACGCCAGCTTCTGCCAGTTCTCGTAGGGGCTCATCGCGAACTTGAAGATCGTGACCGGCAGGCTGGCCATGGGCGAGCTGAGGTCGCTCGTCCAGAACTGGTTGGACAGGGCCGTGAACAGCAAAGGCGCCGTCTCGCCCGACACCCGCGCCAGGGCCAGCAGGATGCCGGTGATGACGCCGGCGCGAGCCGCCTTGAGCGTGATGGACAGAATGACCTTCCACTTCGGCGTGCCCAGCGCGTAGGCCGCCTCGCGCAGTGCGTTGGGCACCAGGCTCAGCATGTTCTCGGTCGTGCGGATGACCACGGGGATGACCAGCAGCGCCAGGGCCAGCGAGCCCGCAAAGCCCGAGAAGGTCTTGAACTTGGCCACCACCACCGCGTAGACGAACAGGCCGACCACGATGGAGGGTGCCGACAGCAGGATGTCGTTGATGAAACGCACCGCGCTGCCGAGCCAGGTCTTCTGGCCGTACTCGGCAAGGTACACGCCGGCCAGGATGCCCACCGGCGTGCCGACCAGCGTGGCCAGGCCCACCATCACGAAGCTGCCGAAGATCGCGTTGGCCAGGCCACCGCCCTCGCCCTGCGGCGGCGGCGTCATCTGGGTGAAGGTGGCCAGGCTCAGGCCGCCGATGCCGAGATAGATGGTCTCGAACAAGATCCAGATCAGCCAGAACACACCGAAGGCCATGGCCCCCAGCGACAAGGTCAGCGCCACCGCGTTCACGCGCTTGCGCTTGGCATGCATGGCCAGGCGGCCCGCGTCAAGTTGGCTCATGAACGGGCTCCTTCGCCCTTCTTCAGGCGTGCGAGCAGCAGCTTGGAGATGGACAGCACGATGAAGGTGATGAGGAAAAGGACCAGGCCGAGGTACATCAGCGAGGCCTGGTGCAGGCCCTCGCCGGCTTCGGCGAACTCATTGGCCAGCGCGGAGGTGATGCTGTTGGCGGCTTCGAAGACCGACAGCGAGCTCAGCTGGTTCATGTTGCCGATCACGAAGGTGACCGCCATCGTCTCGCCCAACGCGCGCCCGAGGCCCAGCATGATGCCGCCGACCACGCCCGTCTTGGTATAGGGCAGCACCACGCGCGAAACGACCTCCCAGGTCGTCGCGCCCAACCCGTAGGCCGATTCCTTCAGCATGGGCGGCGTGACCTCGAAGACGTCGCGCATCACCGACGCGATGAAGGGGATGATCATGATCGCCAGGATGATGCCGGCCGACAGGATGCCGATGCCCACGGGCGGGCCCGAGAACAGCGCGCCGAGATACGGCACCCCACCAAACATCGCCTGCAGCGGCTGCTGCACGAAGGTGGCGAGGATGGGCCCGAACACCAGCAGGCCCCACATGCCGTACACGATGGACGGCACGGCCGCCAGCAGCTCGATGGCGATGCCCAGCGGGCGCTTGAGCCAGCTGGGCGAGAGTTCGGTCAGGAAGATCGCAATGCCAAAGCTCACCGGCACGGCAATGATCAGCGCGATGAAGGAGCTGGCCAGCGTCCCGTAGATCATCACGAGGCCGCCGAACTTCTCTTGCACCGGGTCCCATTCCGCGCTGGTGAGGAAACCCAGGCCGAAGGCCTGCAGTGCGGGTGCGGCACCGATGATGAGGGAGGCGATGATGCCCACCATCAAGGCCAGCGTGAGCCAGGCGGCACCTTGCGACAGCGCGGCAAACAGCGCATCGGCCCAGGGGGCCACGCGGCGGCGCGGAGGTTGCGGTTTCATCGAATGCGGCTGAGGTTCGCTGCGATCGGCATCGCGGCTGTCGGCGGGGAGTATGGCGGCCAAGGAACCTCCGAAAAGGTCAGGTCAGGAAATGCGGCGCCACCTGTGCCAAGGCCCGGCGAGTGCCGGGCCATGGCCGGATCAGCGCCCGGGGATCACTTGTAGGCGATGGCCTTGCCGGCGGTGTCCTTGATCTGGTCGGCCCACTGCTTGCGCACCAGGTCCTTCACGCTCGCGGGCAGCGGCACGTAGTCGAGGTCGTCGGCCATCTTGTCACCGTTGACGTAGGCCCACTCGAAGAACTTGAGCGCGGCGCTGGCGTTGGCGGCCTTGTCCTGCGACTTGTACATCAGGATGTAGGTCGGGTTGGTCAGGGGCCAGGCGGTCTTGCCGGGTTGGTCGGTCGTGATCTGGTAGAAGGTCTTGTTCCAGTCGGCACCAGCGGCGGCGGCCTTGAAGGCGTCATCGCTCGGGTTCACCCACTGGCCGTCCTTGTTCTTCAGCTGAACGAACGTCATCTTGTTCTGCTTGACGTAGGCGTACTCAACGTAGCCGATCGAGTTCGGCAGACGCTGCACGAAGGCGGCCACGCCCTCGTTGCCCTTGCCGGCCGTACCGGCCAGCCACTTCACCGTGGTGCCTTCACCGACCTTTTCCTTCCACTCGGGGCTGACCTTGGACAGGTAGTTCGTGAAGATGAAGGTGGTGCCAGAGCCGTCAGCGCGGGCCACCGGAGCGATGGCGGCATCGGGCAGCGGCACGCCGGGGTTCAGCGCGGTCAGGGCCGGGTCGTTCCACTTGGTGATCTTGCCGAGGTAGATGTCGGCGAGGGCCTGGCCCGTCAGCTTGACCTGACCCGGGTTGATGCCCTTGATGTTGATGACGGGCACCACGCCGCCAATCACCGTCGGGAACTGCACCAGGCCGTCCTTGGCCAGTTCTTCGTCCTTCAGCGGCATGTCCGAGGCGCCGAAGTCCACCGTCTTGGCCTTGATCTGGCGGATGCCGGCACCCGAGCCGACCGACTGGTAGTTGATGCGGGCGCCCGTGGCCTTGTTGTAGGCGTCGGCCCACTTGGCGTAGATCGGCGCCGGGAAGGTGGCGCCGGCACCGGTCACATCCTGTGCCTGGGCGGCGGAGACGCCGAACAGACCCGCCACGGAAGCGGCGAGCGCGAGGGACTTGCTGACCTGGACAAAGTTCATCTGAAACACCTTCCGCTGAGCGGTTTTGACGACGTCCGCCATCCTAGGGAGGCTTTGTGACGATTCGGTGACTTGGCCGTCACAAAACGGTTCTTCCTAACCCCGGCGCCCGAAGGGAATGGCTCGACCGATGGGTCTCGCCGCCGTTTATGACATTGTCATTTTTCCCTTCATGCGATTGTCATCTTGGGTTTCTAGAGTGCGCCGCACGAACTTTCAACCCCACTCGGAGTGCACCCCATGATTCGTCGTACGTCGCTGATGGCCCTGGCTGCCGCGGCGCTGCTGGCCGCCTGCGCCACCACGCCCGCCCCGGCGCCCCTGACAGACACCCTGGCCCGCGACCCGCAGCTCAGCACGTTCAACCGCCTGGTGGCGCAAGCGGGGCTGGCTGACGAACTGCGCACGGCCGGCGCGCTGACGGTGTTCGCACCGAGCGACGAGGCCTTCAAGGCCGTGCCCGCCAAAACGATGGAAGCCCTGGCGGCCGACCCGGCGCAGCTGAAGGCGGTCCTGGCGTATCACATCATCGACGGCCGCGTGACCGCCGCTGACGTCAAGCCGGGCGCCGCCAAGACGCGCCAGGGCGCTTCGCTGGCCCTGGCCAAGGCGGGCAGCTTCGTGACGGTGGACGATGCCGTCGTCCAGCAGGCCGACGTGGTCGCCACCAATGGCGTGGCTCATGTGATCGACCGCGTGCTGATGCCGCCGAAGAAGTAAGCACGGCGTCCTCGCCCGACATCACCCAGCAAAAGGCCGCCCGAGGGCGGCCTTTGTCATCGGCGGGCCTCGATCAGGCCGCGACCGCGTCGGCGAGGCGGCGTGCGCAACGCTGCGCGAGGTCCGCGTCGGATGCTTCCACCATCACGCGCAGCAGGGGCTCCGTACCCGATGCTCGAATGAGCACCCGGCCCCGGTCGCCCAGTTCAGCCGTCACCGCCGCCTGGGCTTCTGCCAGGCCGGTGCTGTTCTTCCAGTCCTGGCCCGGCTGCAGGCGCACGTTGATCAGGGTCTGCGGAAAGAGATCCACCCCCTGCAGCTGCTCGGCGAGGCTGCGCCCGCTGCGGCAGACCGACTGGAGCACCAGCAAGGCGCTGACGATGCCGTCGCCCGTGGTGTGCTTGTCCAGGGCCAGCAGGTGCCCGGAACCTTCGCCGCCGAGCTGCCAGCCCCGGGCCGCCAACTCTTCAAGCACGTAACGGTCACCCACCTTGGCGCGCACGAACTCGACATCCCGCGCCCGCAGCGCCAGCTCCACCGCCATGTTGGTCATCAGCGTGCCCACCGCACCCGGGACGCGCGCGCCCTGGCTCAAGCGGTCGGCCACCATGACGTAGAGCAGTTCATCGCCGTTGTAGAGGCGCCCGCTGGCGTCCACGAGCTGCAGCCGGTCGGCATCGCCGTCCAGCGCCACGCCGTAGTCGGCCCCATGGGCCTTGACGGCCTCCACCAGCGCGCCCGGCGAGGTCGCACCGAAGCCGGCATTGATGTTGAAGCCGTCAGGCTTGCAGCCAATGGCGATCACTTCGGCGCCCAGCTCATGGAACACATCCGGCGCCACGTGATAGGCCGCGCCGTGGGCCGCATCGACGACGATCTTCAGGCCCTTGAGGGTCAGGTCCGAGCCGAAGCTGTTCTTGCAGAACTCGATGTAGCGGCCTCGCGCATCTTCCAGGCGCTTGGCGCGGCCGAGGCTGGCGGAGTCGACCCACTGCGGCGCTTCCTCCAGCGCGGCTTCGACGGCCAGTTCCCACGCATCCGGCAACTTCTCGCCCTTGGCGGAGAAGAACTTGATGCCGTTGTCGGCGAAGGCGTTGTGCGAGGCGCTGATGACGACACCCAGGTCCTGGCGAAGTGCGCGCGTCAGGTAGGCCACGCCCGGCGTGGGCAGCGGGCCCGTCAGCAGCACGTTGACGCCGGCCGACGCGAAGCCCGCCTCCAGGGCCGACTCGATCATGTAGCCAGAAATCCGGGTGTCCTTGCCGATCAGGACCGTCGGGCGCTTGGCCGACTGGCGGAGCACGCGGCCTACCGCGTGGCCCAGGCGCAGCATGAAGTCGGGGGTGATGGGGGCCTGGCCGACCGTGCCGCGGATGCCGTCGGTGCCAAAGTACTTGCGGCTCATCGAGCTCTTCCTCTTATTCAATCGCCGGAATTGTCGCCGCATCCACGGCGGCCCAGACCTTCAAGGCGTCCACCGTGGCGGGGACATCGTGCACCCGCAGGATGCGCGCCCCCGCAGCCACGGCGCGCAGGCCTGCCGCCAGGCTGGCCGCGAGCCGCTGATGCACCGGTCGGCCAGTGATGTCGCCCAGCGCGCGCTTGCGAGACCAGCCCACCAGCAACGGATAACCCAGTTCAGCCAACTGCTGTTGGCCAGCGAGCAACCGCAGGTTGTGCTCGGCCTGCTTGGCAAAGCCGTAGCCCGGATCGAGCGCGATGGCCTGCGCCGGAATGCCGGCCGCTTGCGCCGCCTGGGCGCGTGCAACGAGGAAGCCGCGCACGTTGGCCACGACATCGTCGTACTGGGCCAAATCCATCATCGAGGCAGGTTCGCCACGCATGTGCATCAGGCAGACCCCCGCGCCCGTGCCTGCCACCGCCTCCAACGCCCCCGGGCGCTGCAGGGCTTGCACGTCGTTGATGATGTCCACGCCCGCCGCCAGCGCGCGCCGCATGATCTCGGGCTTGTACGTGTCCACCGAGACAGGCACACCGAGGGTGACGGCCGCGGCGATGACCTCCGCGATGCGCCCCCACTCGGCCTCGGCATCGACATGTGGCGCCCCGGGGCGGGTGGACTCGCCGCCGATGTCCAGGATGTCGGCGCCTTCGCTCACCAGGCGTTCGCAGTGGGCGATCGCCGCGCGCCGGTCATCGTGATGGCCGCCGTCGGAGAACGAGTCAGGCGTCACGTTCACGATACCCATCACGCGCGGACGGCTGAGGTCGATGGAGAAACGCCGGGTCTGCCAATGCATGGAGGTCTTGTGGAATGGACAACGGGCCCGGTGGTTGCCGGGCCCGTCAGGGGTGGGGGAAGGATCAGGCCGCGGCGGGTGCGCCGTCGGCGCTGACCGGCGGGGAGCCGCTCGGGCCGCTGCTGGGCGTGGGCGGCGTGCCGCCGGGCTCACGCGGCGGGCGGCCCGCCATGATGTCCAGGATCTGGTCGCGGTCGATGGTTTCCCACTTCATCAGCGCGGCCGTCATGGCCTCGACTTTGTCGCGGTTGTCTTCCAGGATCTTCTGCGCGACGGCGTATTGCTCGTCGAGGATGCGGCGGATCTCGGCGTCGACCTTCTGCTGCGTGCTTTCGCTGATGTTGGCCGTCTTGGTCATGCTGCGGCCGAGGAAGACCTCGCCCTCGTTCTCGGCATAGACCATCGGGCCCAGCAGCTCGCTCATGCCGTAGCGCGTGACCATGTCGCGGGCCATGCGGGTGGCGCGCTCGTAGTCATTGGACGCACCGGTGGAGATGTCATGGACGAAGAGATCCTCGGCAATGCGGCCACCGAACATGATGCTGATGCTGTTGAGCATCTGCTTGAAGTACAGGCTGTGCTGGTCACGCTCAGGCAGTTGCCAGGTCACGCCGAGGGCACGGCCGCGCGGCATGATGGTGACCTTGTGGACGGGGTCGGTGCCGGGCAGCAGTTCGGCGACGACCGCGTGGCCGGACTCGTGATAGGCCGTGGCGCGCTTTTCGTCCTCGGTCATGACCATGCTCTTGCGCTCGGGGCCCATGTAGAGCTTGTCCTTGGCGCGCTCGAAGTCGATCATTTCCACGAGGCGCGCATTGCGGCGAGCCGCGAACAGCGCCGCCTCGTTGACGAGGTTGGCCAGGTCGGCACCGCTCATGCCGGGCGTGCCGCGCGCCAGGATGGACGCATTCACGTCCTGCCCGATAGGCACCTTGCGCATGTGCACGTTCAGGATCTGCTCGCGGCCACGGATGTCGGGCAGCGTGACGTAGACCTGGCGGTCGAAGCGGCCCGGGCGCAGCAGCGCGGGGTCGAGGATGTCCGGGCGGTTGGTGGCCGCGATCACGATGACGCCGAGGTTGGTGTCAAAGCCGTCCATCTCCACCAGCATCTGGTTGAGCGTCTGCTCGCGTTCGTCGTTGCCACCACCCAGGCCGGCTCCGCGATGGCGGCCGACGGCGTCGATTTCGTCGATGAAGATGATGCAGGGCGCACTCTTCTTGGCCTGCTCGAACATGTCGCGCACGCGGGCCGCGCCCACGCCGACGAACATTTCAACGAAGTCGGAGCCCGAGATCGTGAAGAACGGGACCTTTGCCTCGCCGGCGATGGACTTGGCCAGCAGCGTCTTGCCGGTGCCCGGAGGGCCGACCATCAGCACGCCGCGCGGGATGCGGCCGCCGAGCTTCTGGAACTTCTGCGGGTCTTTCAGGAAGTCGACGAGTTCCTTCACCTCTTCCTTGGCCTCGTCGCAGCCGGCGACGTCAGCGAAGGTGATGGTGTTGTTGTTCTCGTCGAGCATGCGGGCCTTGGACTTGCCGAAGCTGAAGGCCCCGCCCTTGCCACCGCCCTGCATCTGGCGCATGAAGTAGACCCAGACGCCGATCAGCAGCAGCATCGGCGTCCAGTTGATCAGCATGCTGACCAGGAAGCTTTGCTCCTCGCGCGGCTTGACGTCGAACTTCACGCCGTTGTTGCGCATGTCACCGACGAGGCCACGATCCTGATAGGTCGCCAGCGTGCGGATCTTGTTGCCTTCGGTGTCTTCGGCGTAGATCTCGCCGGTCGGGCCGTCAGGCAGCGTCGCGGACTTGATGCGGCGCGTCTGGACGAGGTCCAGGAACTCCGAATAAGTGACTTGCTTGCCCGGTGCCGTGGTGCCACCGAACTGTTTGACGACCGTGAACAGCACCAGTGCGATCACGATCCAGACGGCGAACTTTGAAAACCATTGATTGTTCACTGCGACTCCTTGGCCCTGATGGCCCAGCGCGGGTTTCAGGACTGTGGGGGCGATTTTAGGGTCGGCAAGGGGTCAACCCCTGTAATCACCGGTTTTTCAATCCGAGGCCGACCAAGAATGTCTCGGAAGACCGTTCCCGGGAGGCCTTGGGCTTGAAGGGCTTGACGGTCTTGAAGTGGGCCTTGAAAAGGGCCACCAGCTCGTTGTAGCCGCTGCCATGGAAGACCTTGGCCACCAGCGCCCCATCGGGCTTGAGGTGGTGGCTGGCGAAATCCACCGCCAACTCGATCAGGTTGGCCACGCGCGCCGAGTCGGTCACGGAGATGCCAGACAGATTGGGCGCCATGTCAGACACCACCACATCCACGGGCCGCCCGGCCAGGGCCGCTTCCAGTTGGGCCAGCACGGCGTCCTCCTGGAAATCTCCCTGGATGAACTGCACGCCCTCGATGGGCTCGAACTCGAGCAGGTCTAGCGCAATGATGGTGCCGTTGAGCTGGCCCACCGCTGCACCGCCCTGCCCGGCCTCCTTAGGTGCGAACTTGCGCCGCAGGTACTGGCTCCAGGCCCCAGGGGTCGCGCCGAGGTCGACGACCACCTGGCCCGGGCGGATCAGCTTGAGCTCCTCGTCGATTTCCTTGAGCTTGTAGGCCGCCCGCGAGCGGTAACCGTCCTTCTGAGCCTGCTGGACGTAAGGATCCGAGACATGGTTGTTCAACCAAGCCTTGTTGAGTTTCTTGCTCTTTGTTTGAGTTTTCACATGCGTATTAGAAGGGACAACCGGCATCGCCGGTTGCGGCAAAGGCTCATGTCGCGCAGCGACGTGAAGGCGCTCCGCGCCGTGCCGGAGCCATAATTCGAGGATGCCTCAAATCAATCTCACCCCCGCCCAGCGCAAGGAAAAGCGCGCCGATGCCCATCACCTCGACCCGGTCGTGATGATCGGCGGCGAGGGGCTGACGCCGGCCGTCGTGAAGGAAACCGACGCGGCGCTCAAATCCCACGGCCTGATCAAGGTCCGCGTGCTGGGTGACGACCGTGACGCGCGGGAAGCCATGCTGGCCCAGTTGTGCGATGAACTGAATGCAGCGCCTATCCAGCACATCGGCAAGCTGCTGGTGCTGTGGCGCCCCATCCCCGAGAAGGTCAAGGCCGAGCGCGAAGACGCCCGTCCGGGCCCGCGCGTCGTGAAAATCGTGAAGTTCTCCAAGAGCGGCAATGCGCGGCCGCAGGTCAGCAAGGTCAAGGTGCTCGGCAACGAGCGCGTGACCCAAGGCGGCGAAATCAAGCGCGCCAAGCGCCGCAAGCCGACCAGCGTCAAGAAGTCTTTCGCAGACTGATCCAGGCCAGGGCCAGCACCGCCAGGCCCTTCACGCCGAAGAACGCGAGCGACACGCCGTGCAAGGCGGCAAATGACGCTACCCCGGTGCCCATCCGGGCGTCTGCCATCAGCGGCTGCAGGCCGTAATAGCCGGCGATGGTGCAGAACAGCGCCACCATGGGCAGCACCAGGCGCATCGAGAACTGGCTGCCACCGAGACCTGCTTCAGCGGCATCGCGGGCCAGGCGCCGCTCCAGCAGCATCAACACGAGGCCGAGCGCCAGGCTGACCTGCGCCTCCATTGCAAACACGCGCGCGACGTAGGCCCCGGCCTGCCCACGCTCCAGCACGGCAAAGGCGCTGGGCGTGGCCACGAAGGCAATGCACAGCAAAAAGCCGCCCCACAGGGCGGCCAGCAGGGCCTGGAGCCGCGCGAACATCACTCGTAGCGGACGGCGATGATCTCGTAGCGGCGCACGCCGCCCGGCGCCTGCACCTCGGCGGTGTCGCCGGCTTCCTTGCCGATCAGGGCGCGGGCGATGGGCGAGCCGATGGAGATGCGGCCGAGCTTGATGTCGGCTTCGTCGTCGCCGGTGATCTGGTAGGTGACGGCATTGCCGCTGTCTTCGTCTTCCAGGTCAACGGTGGCACCGAAGACCACGCGGCCGCCGGCGTCCAGCGTCGCGGGGTCGATGATCTGCGCAACCGAGAGCTTGCCCTCGATCTCGAGGATGCGGCCTTCGATGAAGCCCTGCTTGTCCTTGGCGGCGTCGTACTCGGCGTTTTCGCTCAGGTCGCCCTGCGCGCGCGCCTCGGCGATGGCCTGGATGACGGCCGGGCGCTCCACGGTCTTGAGCCGGTGCAGCTCTTCCTTCAGCGCCTCGGCGCCGCGCTTGGTCAGGGGGATGGTGCTCATGTCGATTCTTCGCTGGGGCAAAAAGAGGCCGCCGCTGCGGCCCGGGCGCTCCCGGGCGGCGGCGGCGGCATCAATGAAGTGAAAGTTTAGGCCAGTTCGGCGTGGAGCTCTTGCAGGGATTGCACGAGCAACCCGTTCTGGTGCTTCATGCCTTCCACCGCGGCCTCGCAGCCGGCCATGGTGGTGTAGTAGGTCACGCGGTTGGCGAGCGCCGCCTGGCGGATGTAGCGGCTGTCGGCAATGGCGGTGCGGGTTTCGTCCACCGTGGTGAAGACGAGCTGGATGTCACCGCCCTTGAGCGCATCGACGATGTGCGGCCGGCCATCCTTGATCTTGTTGATCAGCTTGACCGGCACACCGGCTTCCGAGATGGCCGCGGCCGTGCCCTTGGTGGCCACGATGCCAAAACCGAGGGCATGCAGGTCCTTGGCGATGGCAACCGCGCGGGCCTTGTCGCTGTTCTTCACGGTGATCAGCACGTTGCCCTGGCGCGGCAGGCGCGAGCCGGCGCCGATCTGGCTCTTGAGCATCGCCTCGCCGAAGGTGCGGGCGGCGCCCATGACCTCGCCGGTAGAGCGCATCTCGGGGCTGAGGATGGGGTCCACGCCCGGGAACTTGTTGAAGGGGAAGACGGCTTCCTTGACGCTGTAGTACGGCGGCACGACCTCACGCGGCACCTTGCCGTTGCGGTCCTTCTGGTCCTTCAGCTTGACACCGGCCATGCAGCGCGCGGCCACCTTGGCCAGCTGCTGGCCGGTGGCCTTGGACACATAAGGCACGGTGCGCGAGGCGCGCGGATTCACTTCGAGCACGTAGATCGTGCAATGCGCAAGACCTTGCGCCACGTCGCCCTGGATGGCGAACTGCACGTTCATCAGGCCCACGACCTTCAGCGCGCGGGCCATCGCGGCCGTCTGGCGACGCAGCTCATCTTGCACATCGGCGGCGAGCGTGTAGGGCGGCAGCGAACAGGCCGAGTCGCCGGAGTGGATGCCGGCGGCCTCGATGTGCTCCATGATGCCGCCGATCATCACGTCGGTGCCGTCACTGATGCAGTCCACGTCGACCTCGACCGCATCCTGCAGGAAATGGTCGAGAAGCACCGGCGACTTCTCGCTGACGCGCACGGCCTCGCGCATGTAGCGCTCCAGGTCCTTGTCGCCGTGCACGATCTCCATCGCGCGACCACCCAGCACATAGCTCGGGCGCACCACCAGCGGGTAGCCGATCTCGTTGGCGAGCGTGACCGCCTGCTCCTCGGTGCGCGCGGTGCGGTTGGGCGGCTGCTTCAGACCCAGCTCGTGCAGCAGCTTCTGGAAGCGCTCACGGTCTTCGGCGATGTCGATGCTGTCAGGCGTGGTGCCGATGATGGGCACACCCGCACGTTCCAGGTCCAGGGCGAGCTTGAGCGGCGTCTGACCGCCGTACTGCACGATGACACCGGCGGGCTTTTCCTTGTCGACGATCTCCAGCACGTCCTCCAGCGTGACGGGCTCGAAATAGAGGCGGTCGGAGGTGTCGTAGTCGGTCGAGACGGTCTCGGGGTTGCAGTTGACCATCAGCGTCTCGTAGCCGTCCTCGCGCATGGCGAGGGCCGCGTGCACGCAGCAATAGTCGAACTCGATGCCCTGGCCGATGCGGTTCGGGCCACCGCCCAGCACCATGATTTTCTTCTTGTCGGTGGGCTGCGCCTCGCACTCGGCGCCCTCACCTTCATAGGTCGAATACATGTAGGCCGTCTGCGTGGCGAACTCGGCCGCGCAGGTGTCCACGCGCTTGTAGACCGGACGCACGTTCAGGGCGTGGCGGCGTTCGCGCACCGCATGCTGGTGCGTGCCGAGCAGCTTGGCCAGGCGCTTGTCGGAGAAGCCCTTGGTCTTGAGCAGGCGCAGCTCCGCCTCGCCGAGCGACTCGATCGTGCGGCCCTTCAGGTCGGCTTCGATCAGCACCAGTTGCTCGATCTGGGCCAGGAACCAGGGGTCGATCGCGGTTTCTTCGTGGATCTCATCCAGCGTCATGCCGATGCGGAAGGCATCGGCCACGAACAGGATGCGCTCGGGGCCGGCCTCGCCGATCTCCTGCACGATCTCCTCGCGGTCGGTGCTGCGCTCGGTCAGGCCGTCGATGCCGGTCTCCAGGCCACGCAGGGCCTTCTGGAAGGACTCCTGGAAGGTGCGGCCCATGGCCATCACCTCGCCCACCGACTTCATCTGGGTGGTCAGGCGCGAGTCGGCCATCGGGAACTTCTCGAAGGCGAAGCGCGGGATCTTGGTGACGACGTAGTCAATGCTCGGCTCGAACGAGGCCGGCGTGGCGCCGCCGGTGATGTCGTTCTTCAGCTCATCGAGCGTGTAGCCCACCGCGAGCTTGGCCGCGACCTTGGCGATCGGGAAGCCGGTGGCCTTGGAGGCCAGCGCCGACGAACGCGAGACGCGCGGGTTCATCTCGATGACGATCATGCGGCCGTTGGCCGGGTTGATCGAGAACTGCACGTTGGAGCCGCCGGTGTCCACGCCGATCTCGCGCAGCACGGCCAGCGATGCATTGCGCAGCAGCTGGTACTCCTTGTCAGACAGCGTCTGGCTGGGTGCCACGGTGATGGAGTCACCGGTGTGGATGCCCATGGGGTCGAGGTTCTCGATAGAGCAGACGATGATGCAGTTGTCCGCCTTGTCGCGGACGACCTCCATCTCGTACTCCTTCCAGCCGATCAGGCTCTCTTCGATGAGCAACTCGTTCGTGGGCGACAGGTCCAGGCCGCGCTTGCAGATGGTCTCGAACTCTTCGGGGTTGTAGGCAATGCCGCCACCGCTGCCGCCCAGCGTGAAGCTCGGGCGGATGACCATCGGGAAGCCGCTGCCGCCGATGTCGGCCTGGATGCGCTTTTGCACCGCCCAGGCTTCTTCCAGCGAGTGCGCGATGCCCGACTTGGCCGAGTCCAGGCCGATCTTGGTCATCGCGTCCTTGAACTTCAGGCGGTCTTCGGCCTTCTCGATGGCGGTCTCGTTGGCGCCGATCATCTCGACACCGTACTTGGCCAGCACGCCGTGCTTGTGCAGGTCCAGCGCGCAGTTCAGCGCGGTCTGGCCGCCCATGGTGGGCAGGATGGCGTCGGGCCGCTCCTTGGCGATGATCTTCTCGACCACCTGCCAGGTGATGGGCTCGATGTAGGTGACGTCGGCCGTGTCCGGGTCCGTCATGATGGTCGCCGGGTTGCTGTTCACCAGGATGACCTTGTAGCCCTCCTCGCGCAGCGCCTTGCAGGCCTGGGCCCCGGAGTAATCGAACTCGCAGGCCTGGCCGATGATGATCGGGCCGGCGCCGATGATGAGGATGCTTTTCAGGTCTGTACGTTTCGGCATGGCGGTCTGCGCTCTTGGAACTTAGAGAGTGGCCGTGGCCAGCTTGGCCCCGAATCCAACGAATAGTGCGCCGACGCCGGCGTTCGCGGTGCTGGCCAGCTTGCGCCGCGCACGGAAAGCGGCGGCCAGGCGGGCGCCGGCGAAGATCAGCGTCGAGAGGTAGATGAAGCTGAGCACCTGGATGATGGTGCCCAGGATCAGGAAGGTCAGCGCGGGATGCGGATAGGCCGGATCGACGAACTGGATGAAGAAGCTCAGCAGGAAGGCAATCGCCTTGGGGTTGAGCAGGCTCACCACCAGCGCCTTGCGGAAGGGCTGGCGCGCGTCGACCTGGCGCGGCGCCTCTTCGGCGGGCGCGTCGCCGCGCCAGGTGGCAAACGCCCCGCGCAGCAACTGCAGGCCGATCCAGCCAAGGTAGACCGCGCCCACCATCTTCACGACGAAGAACACCTGGGGGCTGGCCATCAGCAGCGAGGCGCCGCCCGCTGCGGCGGCGGTCATCAGCACGGTGTCACCCACGAACACACCGCAAGCAGCCGTGTAGCCCGCGCGAACACCGCGCTGCGCCGCGACCGACAGGACGTACAGCGAGTTGGGCCCGGGCAGCAGGATGATGAACACCGCTGCCGCGAAGAAGGTGCCGAGGTCGGTGATGCCGAACATGAGGCCCTCCTCAGGCCTTGCTCATCAGGCCGATAAAGCGATCGAAGAGATAGGCGATGTCATGCGGACCCGGGCTGGCTTCCGGATGACCCTGGAAGCTGAAGGCCGGCTTGTCAGTGCGGGCGATGCCTTGCAGCGTGCCGTCGAAGAGGCTGATGTGCGTGGCGCGCAGGTTCGCCGGCAGCGTGTCGGCGTCCACCGCGAAACCGTGGTTCTGGCTGGTGATGCCGACGCGGCCGCTGTCCAGGTCCTTGACCGGATGGTTGGCGCCGTGGTGGCCGAACTTCATCTTGAAGGTCTTGGCCCCGCTGGCCAGGGCCAGGATCTGGTGGCCCAGGCAGATGCCGAACACCGGAATGCCCGACTCGATGAGCTGGGCCGTGGCCTTGATGGCGTAGTCGCAGGGCTCCGGGTCGCCAGGGCCATTGGACAGGAAGACGCCGTCCGGCTCCAGGCCGAAGACTTCGCTGGCCGGGGTTTGCGCGGGCACCACGGTGACCTTGCAGCCTCGGTCGGCCAGCATGCGCAAGATGTTGTGCTTCACGCCGAAGTCGTAGGCGACGACGTGGAACTTCGGGGCCGACTGGGTGCCATAGCCGCGGCCCAGTTGCCATTCGGTCTCGGTCCAGACCTCGCGCCCGGTGCGGCTGACGACCTTGGCCAGGTCCAGGCCCGCCATTGAAGGCGCGGCCTTGGCGGCGGCAACGGCGGTGTCGATGTGGGCTTGCGTGACGGCCTCACCCGCGGCCAAGGCCAGGATGCAGCCGTTCTGCGCGCCGGTCGTGCGCAGCACGCGGGTCAGGCGGCGGGTGTCCAGGCCGGCGATGGCCACCGTGCCTTGCTCGCGCAGATAGGCGTCGAGCGTCTTGCCGGAGCGGAAGTTGGAGGCACGGATCGGCAGGTCCTTGATGACCAGACCGGCGGCGTAGACCTTGCCCGACTCGACGTCTTCTTCGCTGACGCCGTAGCTGCCGATGTGCGGATACGTCAGCGTGACGATCTGGCGGCAGTAGCTCGGGTCGGTCAGGATTTCCTGGTAGCCGGTGAGCGCGGTGTTGAACACCACTTCACCGACCGTCTGGCCCGTCGCGCCGATGGACTGACCTCGGAACACCGTCCCATCCGCCAGAGCCAGGATCGCTTGAGGGGGATGGAGCAGTTCGGTCAGCACAGGGGGTCTCCGCAAGTGGGGCGCGTGCCCAGCATCAACCCGTCCGAAGACGGGTCAACTTGAAGAAACCGAAGGGGTTTGCGCCGGGCAGCAGGTGGGTTCAGGTAAACCCATCGAGTATAGCCGACCCGGGTAAGTACGGAGGCTTCGTGACCCGTTCGTGACGCCTCAAAGGGCCGCGATGCCGGCCTTGGCGATCTCTGCGTCTTCGATGGACTTCACGCCGCTCACGCCGACGGCGCCGATGCACTGGCCGTCCACCAGGATGGGCACGCCGCCTTCGAGCAGCCCCTGCACGCCCGGGGCGCTCAGGAAGGACGTGCGCCCCTGGTTGATGATGTCCTCGTAGACCTTGGACTCGCGGCGCCCCAGCGCGGCGGTATGGGCCTTGGCGGGGGCGATCTGCGCCGAGATCGGCGGTGCGCCGTCCAGGCGTTGCAGCCACAACAGATGACCACCCCCATCCACAATGGCGATGGTCACCGCCCAGCCGTGGCTGGTGGCGTGGGATTCCGCGGCGGCTGCGATGCGCTTGACGTCGGCGAGTTCGAGTTGGGCTTGCTGTTTCATGGCCTTGCTTTCTGGTCGAGTAGCCCCAATGTACCCACCCGGCGCCGACCTAGAATCGGTGCGGTTTCCCATTGGATCTACGGAGGATCTCCATGAACGAAAGCTTGCAGACTCAGTACGGCTACGCCGGCACTGGCCTGGCCGCCGACCGTCAGCGCGTGCTGCGCAACACCTATTGGCTGCTCGCCCTGTCGCTCGTGCCGACCGTGCTCGGCGCCTGGGTGGGTGTGGCCACCGGCCTGTTCCAGTTGATGAGCCCGGGCGTCAGCATGGCGGTGTTCTTCATCGGCGCCTTCGGCCTGATGTTCGTCATCGAGAAGACCAAGGAGAGCGCCACCGGCGTCGTCGCCCTGCTCGCCTTCACGTTCTTCATGGGCCTGATGCTGTCGCGCCTGATCGGCTACGTGCTCGGGTTCAAGAACGGCACGTCGCTCGTCATGACCGCCTTCGGCGGCACGGCCGCGGTGTTCTTCGCAATGGCCAGCCTCGCGACCGTCATCAAGCGTGACCTGTCGGCGATGGGCAAGTTCCTGACCGTCGGCGCCATCGTGCTGTTCGTGGCCTGCATCGCGAACTTCTTCCTGCAGTCCTCGGCCCTGATGCTGACCATCCTGGTGCTGATGCTCGGCGTGTTCTCGGCCTTCATGCTGTACGACATCAAGCGCGTGATCGATGGCGGCGAGACCAACTACATCAGCGCGACGCTGGCGATCTACCTGGACCTGTACAACGTGTTCCAGAGCCTGCTGTCCCTGCTGGGCATCTTCGGCGGCGACCGCGACTGACGCCTCGCCCCACATGAAAGGCGGCCTGCGGGCCGCCTTTTTCATTGCAGGCGACCACTGCCACCACGGAGCGACGTCAGCGCCGCAAAGCCACCACGCTCAGCGAGGCCGGCGGCAGTGTCAGCCGCACGCGGCCCGCCTCTGCCCGCACGGCCACCGGGCGAGGCACCACCTGCTGTGGCCGCTCGAAGCTATTGACGCTGTCAAAGCGCGGCGCGGCCAGCACTTCACCCTGCGCGCCCACGGCACCCCCTTCCGCGGCCAGCTCGACCGCCAGCGACTGCGCGGGGTCGAGGTTGACGAGCGCCACCCACACCTGCCCATCACGCCCTCGCGCCGCAACCGCGTCAAGCCGTGGCAGGCGCACGTCGCCCAGCACGACGTCGCCGGCCTCGAAGGCCAGCGGCAGCCGCTCGGCATCCTGGAAGGGGATGTAGAGACGGAAGGCGTGGTAGGTCGGCGTCAGCACGATGCCGCGGTCGGACGTGAGGATCATGGCCTGCAGCACATTGACCATCTGCGCCACGTTGGCGCCCCGCACCCGCTCGGCGTGCCGCATGAAGATATTGAGGTTGAGCGCCGCGATCAGCGCGTCCCGCTGCGAATTCTGCTGCTGCAGGAATGCCGGGTTGCTGCCTGGTAGCGGCGCATACCACGCCCCCCATTCATCCACGTACAGCCCCACCTTGCGCTCGGGGTCGTAACGGTCCATCACGGCAGCATGGCGGCGCACATAGCCGTCCATGTCGAGCGTGTTTCTGAGGACGGCGGCGTACTCGTCGACACCGAAGGCCTGCGACGGGTGCGATGGCGGCCACTTCTCGATGCCGGTGTAGCTGTGCAGGGACAGGCCCTCCATGCCCCAGCTGTAGATGTGGTCCTTCCAGTGGCTCATGACCACGTCGGTGAACCGCTCATCGCCCTGATTCGGCCCAGAGGCAATGCGCAACATCTTGTTCGGCGCCTGCTGCTGGGCCGGATGGTGGTTGAGCACGAAGGTGGCGTACTTCTTGAGCTCCGCCGCGTACTCCTCGGGCTTCATGGAGCCGCCGCAACCCCAGGTCTCGTTGCCGATGCCCAGCATCGCCACCTTGAACGGCGCCCGCGCCCCGTTGCGCACCCGCTCCCGGGCCAGCGTGGAGCCGTTGGGCGACGTCAGGTACTCCAACCAGCCGCTGGCCTCGGCCACGGTGCCGGAGCCGACGTTGATGGACAGATAGGCGTCGGCGCCGATCTGCTGCGCGAAGTCGAGGAACTCGTGGCTACCGAAGGCATTCGACTCCTCCACGCCGCCCCAGTCCGGGTTGAGCGTGACGGGCCGCCGGCCGCGCGGGCCGATGCCGTCGCGCCAGTGGTATTTGTCGGCAAAGCAGCCGCCCGGCCAGCGCACATTGGGCACGCGCAGCGCCTTGAGCGCCGCCACCACATCCTTGCGGATGCCGCGGACGTTGGGGATGGGTGAATCGGGCCCGACCCACACGCCGCCATAGATGCCGGTGCCCAGATGCTCCGCAAACTGGCCGAACAGATGCCGGCTGATCGTCGGTCCGGCCGCCTGTGTGGACAAGGTCAGGACCACCGGCGCCTCGGCCGCCGGGGCGGCCATGGCGGGCACGCCGGTCACGGCCAAGGCCGTCGCCAGCGCCGCCCCCGTGGCGCTTCGCGAGAACAGGTTCATGAGAGGTCCTTGGCGTGAGGCGGCGCTGCAGGCGTCATGGCCCCATGCCGCCCGCTGTCACTTGGCGGGCGTGTAGTTGCGCAGCACAAAGGGCGCGCTCAGCCACAGCGGCTGACCCACCTGCCCGATCTGCACCGACAGGTTGACCGTGCCGGCTGGCTGGTCGACCTGCGCCGTGCCGTTCAACACCACCGGCTCCAGCTTGCTGGTCAGCATGGCCGAGCCGGACAGCACCGCGGTGTAGGGTGGCGCCCCGAGCTGCAGCGACAGCGGCACCTGGACCTGCGCCTTGGGATCATCCGTCTCCAGCCGCGCCCACAGCAGCACCTGGAGCTTGTCGCCCTTGCGGATGTCGCCCGTGATCGGAGCGATGGCGCCGATGTCCCACGGATTGGCACGTTTGCCCGTCAGCGCGACGCGCAGGCAGGTCTTGCCTGCTGCGTCGCAGGCCACCTGCTGCGTGGACTGCCCCTCGCCATACACCGACCAGGCACTGACCTTGTTCACGTTGATGAGGTGCTCCAGCGCCGGATCGCTGCGCGCGGCCATGGCCGCCGCAGGGGCGCCGGGTGACGGAACCAGCGCATTCAGGATGGGCTTGACCCAGCCATCAGCCTTCATGTCCCAGACGATGAAGTCGGAGTCGAACTGCCAGTAGGTCCAACCAAAACCCCGCGCCTCGGCGGCCCGCGCCACGGCGGATGTCCAGGCCACACGCTGGGCCAGCGGCCCGGTCTCGAGCGCACCAAACTCACCCAGCAGGATGGGCCGGCCCGTCTTCTGCGCCCAGGCCCGGACCTTGTCGAAGTCCTTCTTGATTTGCTCCTGCTCAGCCGCCGTACCCCAGGTGACGCCGGAGGTGTTCTTGAGCTCCTCCACCCAGTGCGCCCCTTGGTGCGTGAAGGGGAATGGCGAGTAGTAGTGGAAGGTCACGACCAGGTTGCGGTCACCCTCGGGCAGCTGGAGACTGTCCAGGTGATCCATGGAGTTCCAGAACTTCGGACCCACGACCACGCGACGC
The DNA here is from genome assembly GCF_002205845.1 of Roseateles puraquae. GTDB lineage: Bacteria > Pseudomonadota > Gammaproteobacteria > Burkholderiales > Burkholderiaceae_C > Pelomonas > Pelomonas puraquae. The sequence continues at coordinate 795,551 of NZ_NISI01000001.1, forward strand.
TTGGGATTGCTGGCGCGGATGATCTGCAGGTTCTCCGCCAGGATGTCGTTCCAGAGCGGGTCGGCGGCGCCGTTGGGCTCGTTCAGGATCTCGAACAGCACCGCATCGGGCGCATCCTTGTAGCGCGGGGCCACTTGGCGCCAGAAGGCCTTGAGCTTGCTGCGGCAGGTGTCGATGGCCTTGGCGCAGTCCATGAAGTTGTGCTGGTCGATGATGACCTGCAGCCCGGCGTTCAGCGAGGCGGCAAGCACCTCGTCCAGCGTCTTGAACCAGCTCGCCGGCAATTGGCCTTGTGCATCCATGTGCTCGAAGGCGTGCAGGTTCAGACGCACGTGATCGAAACCACCTTCACGGATGAGCCGCAGATGGCGCATCTGGAAACGCGCCTGGGCCGGGTCTTTCCAGATCGGGTCGTAGCCCAGCACATTGACGCCACGCTTGAGTGCCAGCGGGGGCAGCTCAGCGCCCTGGGCGCGAGCCGGCTGCAGCGCGCCGAGCATCAGGCCGAGGGCCAGACAGGCAGCGCCGAACAGGCGCGGAAAGGGGTGTCGCAACATGGCCAGCCTCTTGTCTCCGGAGGGGTGATGGCGCCGGCACCGCGCATGCATGGCGCTGGCGTCCGGCCGGGGCAGAACTAAACAAAGAACTTTGTTTATCTATTCTTCCCCAACAGAACCGATCAACAAACCCGGGTTCTCCCGGAGAAATGACTCCGGGCGCAGCCATGTTTACTAAAACATCAGCGCTCGAAGACGGCAATGCTCTCGACGTGGGCGGTGTGCGGGAACATGTTCACCGCGCTGGCTGCCGTGCAACGGTAGCCCGCCAGGTTGACCAGCAGCCCGGCGTCGCGGGCCAGCGTGGCCGGGTTGCAGCTGACATAGACGATTCGCCGCGGTGCCACCCAGCCCGGGGCGAGCGACGGGTCTTGCGCGATGTCGGCCACTGCCTTGGCCAGGGCGAAGGCGCCCTCGCGCGGCGGGTCGATCAGCCAGCGATCGGCCGAGCCATCAGCGGCCAGCAGCTCCGGCGTCATTTCGAACAGGTTGCGTGCCACGAAGCTCGTCTTGTGCGCCAGGCCGTTGACGATCGCGTTCTCGCGCGAGCGCTGCACCAGGGCCTCGCTGCCCTCGATGCCCAGCACCTCGCGGGCCTGCGTGGCCAGTGGCAGCGTGAAGTTGCCCAGGCCGCAGAACCAGTCGATCACCCGGTCCCCGGGCTGCACCGCCAGCAGGCGCAGCGCGCGGCCCACGAGAGCCGCATTGATGTGCGGATTGACCTGGGTGAAATCGGTCGGCTTGAAGGGCATCACCACGCCGAATTCCGGCAGTCGGTAGGCGAGCTGGGGGCCGCCTTCGTCCAGCAGCTTGACGGTGTCCGGGCCCTTAGGCTGCAACCACCACTGCACGCCGTGCTCGGCGGCAAAGGCCCGCAGCAAGGCGACGTCGCCAGCCGGCAGCGGGTTGAGGTGGCGCAGCACGAGGGCAATGACGTCGTCGCCCATGGCCAGCTCGATCTGCGGCAGGCGATCGCGCTCGGCCATGCTGGCGATCAATGCGCGCAGTGGCATCAGCAGGTCGCTCACCACCCGCGGCACCACCTTGCAGACCTGCATGTCGGCCACGTAGCGGCTCTTGCGCTCGTGAAAGCCGATCAGCACCTCGCCTTTCTTGGCCACGTAGCGCACCGAAAAGCGCGCCCGGTAGCGGTAGCCCCAGGTGGGACCTTCGATCGGACGCAGCAGCACATCGGGCTTCACCTTGCCCAGGTGCCAGAGGTTGTCCTCCACCACGCGCTGCTTCACGGCCACCTGGGCGCCCGCCTGCAGATGCTGCATCTTGCAGCCGCCGCAGGCCCCGGCGTGCAGGCCGAAGTGCGGGCAGCCCGGCGTCACGCGCAGCGGGCTTTCCTTCTTGATCTCGGTGAGCTGGCCCTGCTCCCAGTTGTTCTTGCGGCGAGCAATCTGCGCCTTGACGACCTCACCCGGCAGAGCGCCGTCGATGAAGACCACCTTGCCCTCGGCGTTGTGCGCCACGCCCTGCGCTTCCAGTTCGAGGCTCTCGACCTTGAGCCAATCCGTTGTCTGAGTCATGGGCCGGATTGTCGCCGAGCCCCTTGGCCTGGCCTCGGCGCGCCGCCGTCAGAAGATGCTGTCGCGGTCGACGCCGTGGCGCATCATGTTGCGCTTGAGCTTGGCCAGCGCCTCGATCTGAATCTGGCGGATGCGCTCGCGCGTGAGCTTGAGGCGGATGGCCAGCACGTCCAACGTCTCGGGCTCGCGGTCCGACAGGCCGTAGCGCCCGGCCAGCACCTCGCGCTCGCGCTCGTTCAGGCTGGCCAGACCATGCTGCAGCAACTCCTCGACCTCGTGGGACAGGCGCAGGCCCATGGGGTCGATGGCCTGGTCATCGGCGACGAGGTCCACCATCGACTCGCCGCCCTCGCCGTTGCGGTCCACCGGCGCATCGAGGGAACTCGGCAGCTCGGCATAGGCCAGCAGCTCGGCCACTTCATCGACCGGGCGGCCCAGGGCCTGGGCGACATCTTCTGCCCGCACGCGGCCTTCGCCCCCCTGCGCGCTTTGCAGGGCCTCGAGCGCGCGCCGGGCCTTGAGCACCTGGTTGAGCTCGCGCACGATGTGCACCGGCAGGCGCACCAGGCGGGCCTGGTGCATCAAGGCGCGCTCGATGCCCTGGCGGATCCACCAACTCGCATAAGTCGAGAAGCGAAAGCCGCGCTCGGGTTCGAACTTGCCGATCGCATGCATCAGGCCAAGGTTGCCTTCCTCGATGAGGTCGCTCATCGGCAGGCCGCGGCCCAGGTAGTTCTTGGCGATGCTGACGACGAGCCGCAGGTTGTGCTCGATCATGGCCTGACGCGCTTGAAAGTCGCCGGCCCGCGCGGCCTGCGCGGTCTCGAACTCCTGCTGTGGCGTCAGCAGCGGCGTGCGGCGGATGTCGCGCAGATAGGCCTGCAGCGCATTGCCGACTTCGACGTCGTCGGCGGTCACCCGCAGCGCACGAACGTCTTCATCCGGCGCCTCTGTCGGCGCATCGGCGCCGTCGACCGGCTCATCGTGGCCATGCGCCTTCAAGGCGCTCAACAGCGCGCCCGCCTCAGCAGCGTCGTGGTGACCGTTGGGCTTGGGCGCAGCGCGTTTCATGGCATGTTCGCTGGCCCGGGGTGAACACTCGTGGAAGCGTCCGTTCAGCGCGGCGGCAGCAGCTTGGCCGGGTCGACGGGCTTGCCGAGACGGCGCACTTCGAAGTGCAGCTTGACGTTGTCGCTCTCGGTGGAACCCATTTCGGCAATCCTCTGGCCCTTGCGCACGACTTGATCCTGCTCGACCAACATGGCCCGGTTGTGGGCATAGGCGGTCAGGTAGGTGTTGTTGTGCTTGATGATGACCAAGTTGCCGTAGCCGCGCAACCCCGAGCCGGCGTAGACCACGCGGCCATCGGCCACGGCGTAGACCGGGTCGCCCGGCTTGCCGGCGAAGTCCAGGCCCTTGTTGCGCTGCTCGTCGAAACCGGCGCTCACCGGTTGCGAGGTCGGCCAGGCCCACGACAGCGTGTCGTCGTCAGCGGCTGATTCCTTCGGAGATTCCTTGGGCGCCTCCTTGGGCGCTTCCTTGACCGCGGCCGCTGGCGTGCTGGCCGCCGAGGCGGCGCTGGCGGAGTTCACCGGCGCCTTGGCATCCAGAGGTCGGGTCTCGATCTTGGGCGCAGTTGCGATGGGCTTGGCGGTCACGGCGCTCGGGTCCAGGCCCGGCGGGACCACGCGCAGCACCTGTCCGACCTCGATGCGGTTCGGGTTCTCGAGGTTGTTCCACTTCGCGACGTCGCGCCAGCTCTGCCCGTTGTCCAACGCGATGCGGATCAGCGCGTCGCCCGGCTTGACGGTGTAGTAGCCCGGCTTGCCGGCGTTCTCGGCACCCGGCGGTGGCTTCACTTCGGCCGCAGCCGCCGAGGCTGCCGACGCCGGTGCGGCGGGTGGTGTGACTCGAGCAGCCTGCGGGTTGCGATCCTCGACCGGCGCACGGTGCAGGGAGGTACCGCAGGCAGTCAGCAGCAACGAGGTGAGAACAACGGAGAGAAAACGCAAGCTTGAGGGCATCGTGTGGCTAAAGCACGTTGGAAGGCCGACCCGATTGTGTGGCGCGGTGCGCCGGCGGCCCCGTCAGACGACGCCCGATTTTAGGGGGACGAACAAAACGGCCTCGTGTTCGCTCCGAACCCAGTGGCTGCGGCCGCCCTCCAGCAGATGGTCCAGCACCACCAACACTTGGCCGCGGCCGCTGGCGGTCGGGGCAATGAGCCGGCCGCCCGGCGCCAGTTGTTCCAGCCAGGCTGGAGGGATGTCCTCCCCCCCGGCCGCCGCGATGATGCTGTCGAAAGGGCCGCTGGGCGCATGACCCAGACGACCATCGCCCCAGATGAGGCGCGGCGCTCGCGGCAGGGCCAGACGCTGCAGGTTCTGCCGCGCCTTGTCATGCAGCCCCTGCAGCCGCTCGATGGACGTGACCTGCCGCGCCAGCAGCGCGATGACGGCCGCCTGGTAGCCACAGCCGGTGCCGATCTCCAGCACCCGCCCCAGCGAGCCACGCTGCTGCGCGCCGCGGCCCGCCAGCAGCAGGCCGAGCATGTGGGCCACCACCGAGGGTTTGGAGATGGTCTGCCCATGCCCGATGGGCAAGGCGGTGTCTTCATAGGCCTGGGCAGCCAGCGCGCTGTCCACGAACTCGTGACGCGGCACGGCCGCCATGGCGGCGAGCACCTGCTCGTTGAACTTTCCCTCGGCGCGCAGCCGCGCGACCATGCGCTCGCGCACGGCGCCACCATCCAGGCCGGTGCCGCTGGGCCGCGCCAGCTTGGCCGCGTCGGCCGTGGCCTGGCGCAGATGGCGCTGCGGCATCAGCAACTCACGCTGCGGCGCGGCAGCCGACTTGAGGCTGGCAGGAAAGCGCTTGGGTGCGCTCATTCAAAGACCCAGGCGCTGCTTCCAGCTGCCGAGCGAGGCGTGCTCGGTGAGATCCACCTGCAGCGGCGTGATGGAGACTCGTCCGTGGGCCGTGGCGTGGAAGTCGGTGCCCTCGCCCGCATCTCGCGCATCGCCGGCAGGACCGATCCAGTAGATGGTCTCGCCCCGCGGGTTGACCTGCTCGATGATGGCCTCGGCCGAGTGACGCCGCCCCAGCCGTGTGATCTGGCGGGGCAGGCGGTCCGCATCCGCGCGGTTCGGGATGTTCACATTCAGCAGGAAGGGCTGGCCCAGCCCGCCAGCGATGACCTGCTCGACGACGCTGCGCGCCGTGCGGGCCGCGGCCTCCAGTTCGCCCCAGCCCTTCTCGGCCTGCGAGAAGGCGATGGACGGGATGCCGAAGAGATAGCCCTCGGTGGCGGCCGCGACCGTGCCTGAATAGAGCGTGTCGTCGCCCATGTTGGCACCGTTGTTGATGCCGGAGAGCACCAGGTCAGGCCGGTAGCCGAGCAGGCCGCTCAAGGCGAGGTGGACGCCGTCGGAGGGTGTGCCACTGACGTAGCGAAAGCCGTTGGCGGCGCGGTAGACGTTCAGCGGCCGGTTCAGCGTCAGGGAATTGGACGTGCCGCTGGCGTTCTGCTCGGGCGCGATGACGTCGATCTCGCCGAGCCCCTGGCAGGCCTGAACGAGGGCCGCGAGGCCGGGGGCAAGGTAGCCGTCGTCGTTGGAAATGAGAATGCGCATGACCGAGATTGTAGGGAGAGCGTCACCTGCGAGACCGGGTGTAACACCCTGGATTCCTATCATGGACGACCCGACGATGAAGGAGACCTCGATGAAGGCATGGCTGTGCGAAAACCCGGTGGGCGTGGAAGCGCTGCAGTGGCGCGAACTGCCCGCCCCCGCCCTGGCGGCCGGCCAGATCCGGGTACAGATCAAGGCGGCCAGCCTCAATTTCCCGGACCTCCTCATCGTGCAGAACAAGTACCAGATGAAGCCGCCCCTGCCCTTCGTGCCCGGGACGGAGTTCTCGGGCGTCGTCAGTGAAGTCGGCGAAGGCGTCAAGGGCTTTGCCGTCGGCCAGCGCGTGGCTGCCTTCGGCGGGCTCGGCGGCTTCGCAACCGAGGTCTGCATCCCCGCAGCGCTGGCTATGCCGCTACCGGAGGGGTTTGTGTTCGAAGACGCGGCCGCCTTCATCTGCACCTATGCCACGAGCCACCATGCGCTGATGGACCGTGCCGCCCTGCAACCGGGTGAAACCGTGCTCATCCTCGGCGCGGCCGGCGGCGTCGGCACGGCCGCGCTGCAGATCGCCAAGGCCGCCGGCGCGCGCGTCATCGCGGCCGCCGGCAGCGACGACAAATGCAAGGCCTGCCAGGCCCTGGGCGCAGATGCCACCATCAACTACGCCACGCAGAACCTGCGCGACGAACTCAAGGCCCTGACCGAAGGCAAGGGACCGGACGTCATCTATGACCCGGTCGGCGGCGATCTGGCCGAGGCGGCCTTTCGCTCCATCGCCTGGCGTGGACGCTACCTGGTCATCGGGTTCGCGCAGGGTGCCATTCCTTCGTTGCCGCTGAACCTGGCCTTGCTCAAGGGCGCGTCGCTGGTGGGCGTCTTCTGGGGCGAGTTCGCCAAGCGCGAGCCCGGCCGCAATGCGCGCATGCTGGGTGAACTGGCCGCCTGGTACGGCGCTGGCAAGGTCAAGCCGGTGCTGGACCGCGTGCTGCCCATGGAGCAGCTGCCCGCCGCCTTCGCGCGCATGGCGGCTCGCGAGGTGGTCGGCAAGTTGGTTCTTACCAATCCTTGAAGCCTGAAACGGGGGCGCGTTGTGGCCGCTTCGCGGCGGGTTTACCAGAGGGCGTGCGCTACATTCCCCCTTGATTCGACAGCCGCCTTCCGCGCCCCAGCGCCATGACCGTCAAAGTTCTCATCATTGAAGACAACCCCGTGGCCCGAAGCTTCCTGTGCCGGGTGGTGCGTGAGAGCTTCAGCGATGCGATGGAGATCACCGAGGTCGGCGATCTCGAGAACGCGCGGCGGCAGGTGGCCAAGTTCGGCGGCGCGAATGGGGACGTGGGCTTCAAGCTCATCCTGGTCGACCTCGAACTGCCCGACGGCAATGGCATGGAGTTCCTGACCGAGATCAACGGCTCCACGGCCATCAAGATCGTCACGACGCTCTACTCCGACGACGACCACCTCTTTCCGGCGCTGCAATGCGGCGCCGATGGCTATCTGCTGAAGGAAGACCGCTTCGAAGTGCTGGTGGAAGAGCTCCAGCGCATCGTGCGTGGACAGCCGCCGCTGTCGCCGGCCATCGCGCGCCGGCTGCTGTCGCACTTCCGCCCGAGTTCCAGCGACAGCGGCACCATGCCGCTGAACTCGGGCTTCGGCGCGCTCTCGACCTCGCAGGCCGCGTTTGCCAACAGCCGCAGCGTGGCACTGGACCCGCCGCCCGAATGGGAGCGCCTGACGCCGCGTGAGAGCGAAGTGCTGACCTACCTCAGCAAGGGCTTCACGATCAAGGAGATCGCGAACCTGATGGGCATCAAGTGGTTCACGGTCAACGACCACATCAAGAGCATCTACAAGAAGCTCAACGTCAGCAGCCGGGCCGAGGCCGCGGTGCTGGCGTCCAAGCAGGGTCTGGTCTGAACCGTCGCCCCGCTGACAAAGCCCTGGTCCGCCAGGGCTTTGTCGCTTCTTGGGCTCAGCGCGGGCGCAGCTTCACGCCGGGGAAGTCGACCGGCACGTCCAGGGCCACGTTCACGTAATTGGTGAACAGGTTGAGTGCGACGTGGGCCACGATCTCGACCACCTGGCCGTCATCGAACCCCGCTGCACGCAGCGCGGCCACATCGTCTGCGCCGACCTGCCCACGCTGCTCAACCAACTGCAGCGCAAACCGCAGGGCCGCCGCCGTGGCGGGGTCGGCTGATTGCCCGGCCTGGGCGGCACTCATGGCCTCGGCGGTGGCACCGGCCTTGCGACCGAGGGCGGTATGGGCTGCGAGACAGTAGTCGCATCGGTTGCGGTCCGCCACGGCCACCGCAATCTGCTCGCCCAGCCGCGCCGGAATGCGGCCGCCTCCGAGGGCGCCGAAGAAGCCCCACATCGCCTGCAGGGCGGCCGGCGAGTTGGCCACAGCGCGGAACATGTGAGGCGTCGCCCCGAAGGCGCCGTGCACGGCGGCCAGCAGCGCACGGCTGGCCTCGGGCGCCTCGGCACCCAGCACGAGAGGAACGCGGGCAGCAGCAGAAGTGGTGGTCATGGAGAAGCCTTTCAGTGGCAGTGGAGAAGGCCTCCACTGTGGCGCCCCAATCAAGACGAAAGGTATCTTCCAGTCTCGCAAATCAACCCAATCATCCATGACCACCGCACTCCCCCTGGACCGCCTGAGCCCGCTGTTCGAACGCTTTCGCGTGCGGGCGAGCCTCTTCCATGCCGGGCCGCTGTGCGGCGTGACCCACTTCGACGCCCAGCCGGGGCGAGGTTTCCTGCATGTGATGCGCCGCGGCGAGATGACCGTCCAACATGCGGCGGAGACGGGCCTGGTGCAGCGGCTCCAGGTGAGCGAGCCCAGCCTGGTGTTCTATCCGCGCCCCCTGGCGCATGACTTCCACAATGCACCGGCGGACGGCGCCGATTTCGTTTGCGCCTCGCTGGACTTCGAACCCGGCCATCCGCTGGTGCAGGCCCTGCCGCCGCTGGTGGTGCTGCCGCTGCACCGGGTGGCGGGGCTGTCGGCCACGCTGGGGCTGCTGTTCGGCGAGGCCGAGCAGGTGCGGTGCGGCCAGCGGTTGCTGGCCGACCGACTGTTCGAGGTGCTGTTGCTTCAGCTGCTTCGCTGGATGCTGGAGCAAGCCGATGCGCCCCTGCCCCTGGGCCTGATGCGCGGGCTGAGCGATCCCGCCTTGGCACGTGCCTTGACCGCGCTGCATGCCGACCCGGGGCGCGCCTGGTCGCTGCCGGCCATGGCCAGCGAGGCCGGGCTGTCGCGCAGCCGCTTCGCGGCGGTCTTCCGCGACGCGCTGGGCCAGACACCCGCCGACTACCTGGCCGACTGGCGCCTGAGCATCGCCCGCCGCGAACTGCGCGCCGGCAAACCGCTGAAGGTGCTGGCCGCGGAACTGGGCTATGCCAACGCCTCGGCACTGAGCCGCCTGTTCGTGCACAAGCATGGCGGGCTGTCCCCGCGCGCCTGGCTGCAGCAGCAGGCGGGGTAAAGTGACGGTCATGTCGCGCCCCGGCCGCTTCCTCGTGCTTTGCCTGCTGCTCGTGCTGCTGCCTCTGCGCGGCGTGCTGGCGGCCAGCGCCATGGGCTGCGAGGCGCTGCCGCAGCCTGCCGCTCAACACGAACAGCACCCGGGCCATGAAGGTCATGAAGCGCACCAGCAGCACGAAGGCCACGACCCGCGCGCCGCTGCCGGCAACGACCACCATGCCGCTGGCAAGCCGTGCAAGCTCTGTGCCCCGTGCTGCCTGGCCGCCGCGCCCCCGCCGGTGATGCTGCTGGACACCCATCTCACGATGCCCGCGGCCCGCGTGGCCGGCGCGCCGGCCGAGGCCTGGGTGGGCATCGTGCCGCCCCTGCCCGATCCGCCGCCAAGGGGCTGACTCTCTCGCCGCTGTCGCGCCGCTTCGTCCCGCACCTCGGGGCAGGCGGCTCCGTGCTCATCCAGCCCGAGAGGCCTGCATGTTCTCCCTGCTTGTTTCGCGAGCGCCCTTGGGCGCCGCCTTGTTGCTGGCCGGCTGCGCCAGCCTTCCCCCCGACGCTCCGTTGCAGGACGTCAACCGCTTGACCCAGGCCCACACCGGCCAGCCCGTCGCCGCCCAAGCCATGGACGCGAGCGAGGTTGAAGCTGCGCTGCGCGCGCCCTTGTCCATGGACGAAGCCGTGCGCCTGGCGCTGCGCAACAGCCGCGCCCTGCAGGCACGCCTGTCACGCCTGGGCGTCACCGCCGCCGAAGTCGCCGAGGCAGGCCGCCTGCCCAACCCGGGCTTCACCTTCAGCCGCCTGACCCGTGGCAGCGAGGTGGAACTGGAGCGCGGCTGGCACATCGACCTTGCCCGGCTGCTGACGCTGCCACTGGTACGGCAGGTCGAGGCCCGCCGCCTGGACGGCGAGCAGCGCCAGGCTGCGGCCGAGGTGCTGGCCCTGGCCGCTGACACGCGACGCGCCTGGGTGCGCGCCGTGTCGGCCGAAGAGACGCTGGTCTATCGGCGCCAGGTGATGGACGCTGCGGCGGCCGGCGAAGAGCTCGCCCGCCGCATGCAGGCCGCCGGCAACTTCAACGCCCTCGCCCGTGCGCGCGAACAGAGCTTTGCGACCGAAGCGCGGCTGAACCTCGCGCGCGCCGAGGCCCAGCGCCTGGCGGCGCGCGAGCGGCTGGCTCGCCTGCTCGCCCTGGACGACGTGCAAACTGCCCGGCTGCGCCTGCCGGAGCGGCTGCCCGAATTGCCCACCGCGGCACGCGGGCAGCCGGACGTCGACACCCTGGCCCTCACCCAGCGCCTGGATGTGCAGGCGGCGCGCCTGGCACTGGAACAAGCGGCCCGCCAGACCCAGCTCGCCCAGACCACACGTTGGGTGTCGATGCTGGAGCTGGGCACGGTGCGCAACACGGCCAATGACGCGCCCGTGCAACGCGGCTGGGAGGTCACGCTGGAGCTGCCACTCTTTGGCCCCGGCCCCCTGCCGCGCGCGCAGGCGCTTGCCGCCGTTGCCGCGCACGAGGCCGCAGCCACCGCACTGCGCGCTCGCTCCGAAGTGCGCGAGGCTTATGGCCTGTACCGCAGCGCCTGGGAGATCGCGCGCCAGCATCGTGACGAAGCCCTGCCGCTGGCACGCCGCATCTCCGACGAACAACTGCGGCGCTACAACGCGATGCTGATCGGCGTCTTCGAGCTGCTGGCCGATGCGCGCGCCCAAGTAGCGGCCGTAAGCGCCGCTCAGGAGGCCTTGCGTGACTTCTGGCTAGCCGAGGCCGATCTCGATCAAGCCCTGCTCGGCCCCGTCGCGCCGTCGCTCCCCCAGGCCGGCAGCACGCCCGCGGCGGCTGCAGCCGCTGCCCACTGAATTCCGAGGATTGCCATGTTCAATCGACGCTCCCTGCTCGGCGCGGCCTCGCTCGCAGCCGTGTCCAAGGCGGCCCTGGCGGCCGTGCCCGAACCCGTCATCCAGACCTCCCCTGACACGCAGGCGCCGCACCTGCCGCCCAACGGGCGCCCCTACAACCCGGTCGTCACCCTCAATGGCTGGACGACCCCCTGGCGCATGAACCAGGGCGTGAAGGAGTTCCACCTGGTTGCGGAGCCGGTGGTGCGCGAAATGGCGCCCGGCTTCAAGGCTCGGCTGTGGGGCTACAACGGCCAAAGCCCCGGGCCCACCATCGAAGTGGTGGAAGGCGACCGCGTGCGCATCTTCGTCACCAACCGCTTGCCTGAGCCCACCAGCATGCACTGGCACGGCCAGCGCCTGCCCAATGGCATGGACGGCGTCTCCGGCCTGACCCAACCGGCCATTCCGCCAGGCAAGACCTGGGTGTACGAGTTCGTCGCCCGCCGCCCGGGCACCTTCATGTACCACCCGCATGCCGACGAGATGGTGCAGATGGCCATGGGCATGATGGGGCTGTGGATCACCCACCCCAAGGCACGGCATCCGCAGATCGACGAGGTCGACCGCGACTACGCCTTCCTGCTGAATGCCTACGACATCGAGCCCGGCAGCGCGACGCCCAAGATCATGACCATGCTCGACTTCAACCTGTGGAGCTGGAATAGCCGCGTCTTCCCGGGAATCGCGCCGCTGGTGGCACGCCAGGGCGACCGCGTGCGCATCCGCATCGGCAACCTGACGATGACCAACCATCCCATCCACATCCACGGCCATGAGTTCACCGTGACGGGCACCGACGGCGGCCCCGTGCCGCGCACCGCGCGCTGGCCCGAAGTGACGACCGATGTGGCCGTAGGCCAGATGCGGCAGATCGAGTTCATCGCCGACGAGGAAGGCGATTGGGCCTTCCATTGCCACAAGTCGCACCACACGATGAATGCGATGGGGCACGGTGTGCCGACCATGATCGGCGTGGACCAGAGCGACCTCACCGAAAAGATCCAGCAACTCTTGCCGGACTACATGGCCATGGGCTCGAGCGGCATGCACGAAATGGCCCACATGCACATGCCCGGGCCTGACAACACCGCACCGATGATGACCGGCGACGGCCCCTTCGGCCCGATCGGCATGGGCGGCATGTTCAGTGTCCTGAAGGTGCGCCGCGGCCTCAAGCGCGGCGACTACAGCGACCCCGGCTGGTTCCAGCATCCCGCCGGCACGCTGGCCCGCGAGGTGGGCGATGCACCGCCGGCGCCCCAAGCACCGGGCACCCCCGCCGAGCCGGCGTCAGCCGACGTGCAGGTGCGCAAGCCGCAGGGGCATCACGGGCATTGAGCCGCGCCCAAGAAAAAGCCCGCCGGGGCTGCCGGCGGGCTTGTCTTGGCGGAGAGGGAGGGATTCGAACCCTCGGTACGGGGATACCGTACGCCTGATTTCGAGTCAGGTACATTCGACCACTCTGCCACCTCTCCTGGTGTTGATCGCTGTGGTGCGAAGCCAGCCATTATAGCCAGCTTTTTCAGGCTCAGGGGCGAAGTGTGTCGACACCGCCCATGTAGGGGCGCAGCGCTTCAGGCACGGTGATGCTGCCGTCGGCGTTCTGGTAGTTCTCCAGCACCGCCACCAGCGTGCGGCCCACCGCCAGGCCGGAGCCGTTGAGCGTGTGGACCAGCTCGTTCTTGCCCTGGGCATTCTTGAAGCGCGCCTGCATGCGGCGAGCCTGGAAGGCGCCCATGTTCGAGCAGGAGCTGATTTCGCGGTACGTGTTCTGCGCCGGCAGCCACACCTCCAGGTCGTAGGTCTTGGTGGCGCCGAAGCCCATGTCGCCCGAGCACAGCAGCATGGTGCGGTACGGCAGGCCAAGCTTTTGCAGGATGGCCTCGGCATGCCGGGTCATCTCTTCCAGCGCATCCATGCTGTGATCGGGGTGCTCGATGCGCACCATCTCGACCTTGTCGAACTGGTGCTGGCGGATCATGCCGCGGGTGTCGCGGCCGGCCGAGCCAGCTTCGGAGCGGAAGCAGGGGCTGTGCGCGGTCAGCTTGACGGGCAGCTCTTCGGCCTTGAGCACGCTCTCGCGCACGGTGTTGGTCAGCGAGATCTCCGACGTCGAGATCAGGTACTGCTCGGTCTGCTCGTCGTCGCCACCGCGCAGCACCCAGAACATGTCTTCCTTGAACTTGGGCAGCTGGCCCGTGCCTTCGAGAATCTCGCGGTTGACGATGTAGGGCGTGTAGCACTCGGTGTAGCCGTGCTCGGTGGTCTGCACGTCGAGCATGAACTGCGCCAGCGCCCGGTGCAGGCGCGCCACCGCCCCCTTCAGGAAGGTGAAGCGCGAACCCGAGAGCTTGGCGCCGGTTTCAAAGTCCAGGCCGAGCGGTGCGCCAAGGTCGACGTGGTCCTTGACGTCGAACTCGAAGCGGCGCGGCGTGCCCCAGCGGCGCACTTCAAGGTTGCCCTGTTCGTCGGAGCCGATCGGCACGCTGGCGTCGGGCAGGTTGGGCACGCCCATCAGCAGCTGATTGAGCTCGTGCTGGATGGCGTCCAGCCGCTCGGCGCCGGCCTTGAGTTCATCGGCGATGCCGCCGACCTCGGCCATCAGGGCCGAGGCATCCTCGCCCTTGCCCTTGGCCATGCCGATCTGTTTGGACAGGCTGTTGCGGCGAGCCTGCAGCTCTTCGGTGCGGGTCTGCACGCCCTTGCGTTCGGCTTCCAGCGCCTTGAAGCGCTCCACGTCCAGGAAGGGCTGCGGGTTCTTGCGCGCGGTGAGGCGCTCGATAACGGCATCGAGGTCCTTGCGCAGTTGGGTGATGTCAAGCATGGGTGTCCTTGGGGTATTCAGAGACGACAGCGGCGCCGAAGTCAGGCGCCGCCGGGAGCAGGAAGCGCCGGCGTCAAGATCGGGACGCACTCACCTCGGCCATGGACTTGTCACCCAGGCCCATCGGCAGCGGGAAGCGCACATGCTCCTCCACGCCCGGCAGACTGCGAACGGTCGTCGCGCCCAGCGTGCGCAGGCGGTCGATGACGGCCTGCACGAGCACATCAGGCGCCGAAGCGCCGGCCGTCAGTCCCACGCGCGGCCGGTCTTCCAGCCATTCGGCCTTCAGGTCCTCCGCCGCGTCGACCATGTAGCCCGGCGTGCCCAGGCGCTCTGCGAGTTCACGCAGCCGATTGCTGTTGGAGCTGGTCGGGCTGCCGACCACGATGACCACGTCGACCTGCGGTGCCAGCACCTTGACCGCGTCCTGGCGGTTCTGCGTGGCGTAGCAGATGTCCTGCTGCTTGGGTTCACGCACCTGGGGGAAGACGCGCTTGACCTCGGCCAGGATGTCAGCCGCGTCATCCACGCTGAGGGTCGTCTGCGTGACCACGGCGAGCTTGGACGGGTCCTTGACCTTCACGCGGGCCACGTCCTCGACCTCCTCCACCAGGAAGATGCCGTCGGACAGCTGGCCCATCGTGCCCTCGACCTCCGGATGGCCCTTGTGGCCGATCATGATGAATTCGTAGCCCTCGCGGTGCAGCTTGGCCACCTCGACGTGGACCTTGGTCACCAGCGGGCAGGTGGCGTCGAACACCTGGAAACCCCGGGCTGCCGCCTCGCGGCGCACCTCCTGGCTGACCCCGTGCGCGCTGAACACCAGCGTCGCGCCGGCCGGCACTTCCGCCAGGTCTTCGATGAAGATGGCGCCGCGCGACTTCAGGTCATTGACGACGTAGGTGTTGTGGACGATCTCGTGACGCACATAGATCGGCGCCCCGAACTTGACCAGCGCCCGCTCGACGATCTCGATGGCGCGGTCCACGCCGGCGCAAAAGCCCCGCGGCTCAGCCAGCACCACTTCCTGGGGATGGACGACGCCGGTCATCACAGCACCCCGATCACTTGCACCTCGAAGCTGACCGGCTGGCCAGCAAGCGGGTGGTTGAAGTCGAACAGCAGCGCTTCGTCGCCGAGCTCACGCACGACGCCGGCATAGCCGCCCTGCCCGTCCGGGCCCGGGAACTGCACCACATCGCCGACGTGATAGGTCTCGTCCGGGTCGCCGAGCTGACGCAGCAGCGACAGCTTGACCCGCTGCAGCAGCTCGGGGTTGCGATCACCGAAAGCCTCACCGGGCGCGAGCTCGAAGCGCTCGTGCGCGCCCTCGGGCAGGCCGATGAGGCGCGCCTCGATGGCAGGCGACAGCTGGCCGGCGCCCAGAGACAGCGTGGCGGGCTTGTCGTTGAAGGTATTGACGATGTCGGCGCCGTCCGGGCCCGAGAGCCGGTAATGCAGCGTGAGGAAGGAGCCGGCCTGGATGGGGTTCATTGGCAAGGGTTGGAAGCGCTTGGCTAGACTGCCGATTTTATGCCGCTGACCCACCTGCCCCCGGATGCACGCCCGCGCGAGAAGCTCCTCGCCCGGGGTCCGCAGGCGCTGGCGGACGCTGAATTGCTCGCCCTGCTGCTGCGCACCGGCGTTCAGGGCATGCCCGTGCTGCAGCTCGCCCAGAGCCTGCTGGACCGATTTGGCGGCTGGGCGGGCCTGCTGGCGACCGACACCCAGCAACTCGGCCAGGTCAAGGGCCTGGGCCCGGCCAAGCGGGCGGAGATTGCGGCGGTGCTCGAGATCACCCGCCGCTCGCTCGGGCAGCGCTTGGCCGAGAAGGCCACCCTGACCGACGTCGGCACCGTCAAGACCTACGTGCGCCTGCACCTGGGCGGCCTGGGCCATGAGGTGTTCGCCGCCCTGTTTCTGGACGCCCAGCTGCGGCTGATCGCGCTGGAGACGCTGTTCCAGGGCTCGCTCACCTCCACCACCGTGCACCCGCGCGAGGTCGTCAAGCGCGCGCTGGCCCTGGGCGCCGGCGCCGTCATCCTCGCGCACAACCATCCCAGCGGCCATGCCGAGCCATCGCAGGCCGACGAACTGCTGACGCGGCGCCTGACCGATGCCCTCGCGCTGGTGGATGTGCGCGTTGTCGACCACCTCGTCGTGGGTGGCAACGAGGTCGTGTCCTTCGCCGAGCGGGGGCTGCTGTGAGCAAGGTGGTGCGCAGCCTGGCGGACCTCAAGCCGTTGGCCCGGGAGCTCGCGGCCGCGCGGCTGGCCGCCGAGGTCGAGCGGGAGCGCGTGGCAGCCGCCCTGCGCCTGGCAGAGCAGGAGCGCCGGGTGTTTGAACTGACGGTCGGCCCGGTGACGCCCTTGCGCCAGGTCGACCGCGTGCTGCATGAACGCGAACAGCCCGCTCCCGAGCCGCGCCAGCGTGAGGCGGACGAGCGGGCCGTGCTGCTGCAGGCGTTGTCCGACGAGATCGACATCGACACCCTGCTCGACACCGACGAGACCCTGTCGTTCCGGCGTGACGGCATCAGCCTGGAGGTGGTGCGCAAGCTGCGGCGCGGCCACTGGGCACTGCAGGGCCAGCTCGACCTTCATGGCCTGCGCCGGGACGCGGCGCGCGAGGCCCTCGGCCAGTTCATCCACGACAGTGCGCGGCGCGGGCTGCGCTGCGTGCGCGTCATCCACGGCAAGGGTCACGGCTCGCCGGGGCGCGAGCCGGTGCTCAAGGGCCGGGTGCGCCGCTGGCTGGTGCAGAAGAACGAGGTGCTCGCCTTCGTGCAGGCCCGGGCCAGCGACGGCGGCGCGGGCGCCTTGATGGTGCTGCTGAACGGCACGACCTGAAGCCGGGCTGACGACTCACTGACGTGCAGTGGGGAAACTTGCCCGCGTCGCGCCGCCGCGACGCGGCCTAACGCCATTGACCGTGCGCTGCCCGCGGGGGTAGTCTGGCCCGCAACATGCCGCGGCGCCGCAAGCGTCTCGGGACACGAGGTTTCCACTGCCACCCCGAGGAGAGCCCATGAACCTGTCCCGCCAATCGCCCGCCCCGACCCGCTACGCGGGCATCGGCCTGGTCGTCGCCCTGCATCTTGCGGGCATCTACGCGCTCAGTGCAGGGCTGATCAAGCCGACGGCCAGGCCGAACGACGTGACCACCCTGGTGCCGGTCAAGGACGTCGACTCGACCCCGCCCAAGCCGCAAGACCCGATCAAGGCGCAGCAGCCCACGCTGACGCCGCCGGTCATTCATCCACCCATCATCATGGACACCTGGGACGTGGCGCCCGCGGCACCCACCGCCTCGCCGGGCGTTGACACGGTGCCTGCCGTGCCGGGCGGCGCTGGCCTGGCCACCGGCGGCAGCGGCACGGCGGCCACGGTCATCCCTGCCGTGGCCGCCACCACCGGCATCTCGGCGCCGGGCGCGGTCTGTTCGGTGATGCCGCGCCCTGAAGTGCCGGCCGTCAACTGGACGGGCGACGCGGTGCTGCAGGTCGTCGCCACGGTGCGCGGCGGTCGCGTGGTGCAGACCGATTTCCGCGTCACTCAGGGTGCGCTCGACGGCAAGACGCGCCGTGCACTGCAACGCTCGGTCGACACTGCCCTGGCGGGCTATCAGTGCCAGGGCGACGCGATGTTCCAGCAGGACTTCGCGTTCCGCATCGACTGACGACGCCGTCGCCCCTCAGTTGGCCAGTTCAGCCGGCCTGTTCAGCCGGCTGCAGCGGCAGGCTGAGCACGAAGATCACCTCGCCCTCGCCCGGCTCATAGCGGATCTGCCCGCCATGGGCCCGGGCCACCTGGTCGACGATGTACAGCCCCAGCCCCATGCTGCCGGGGTTGCGCGCATTGCGGATGGCGCTGCGCTTGAAGGGGTCGAACAGGCCTTCCACCAGCTCCTCGTCAATCGGCGCCGACGCATTGCGGATGTCGAGCTCCACCTGCCCTTGCACCTCACGCAGTGACAGCCGTACCAGCCCGTCGCCATGGTGGCGGGCGTTGCTCAGCAGGTTGGCCACCATCTGCAGGAAGCGCATGGGGTCGATGCGGCCCGGCAGGCTCGCCGGCAAGGCCGCGTGCACGGTCATGTCCGGGTAGGTCGCGCGCTGGTCATCCAGCAACTGGCCGAGCAAGGCCACCAGGTCCACATCCTCCCGGTCGATGGCCAGGCCCAGGCCGTTCTGGATGCGGGTGATGTCCTGCAGATCGCGCAGCAGGCGCTGCATGCGGTTGGTCGAGTTGCGGATCACGGTCGTGATCCGTCCCGCTGCCGGCTGGCGGTCCAAGGCCACGGAGGCCATGCTCAGCGCATGCAGGGGGTCGCGCAGGTCGTGGCCCAGCACCGCCCAGAGCTGGGAGCGCAAACGGTCCAGTTCCAGCACGCGGTCTGCGTTCACGCGGCTGACGCTGTCCTGCAATTGCCGGGCGATTTCAAGCAGGGTGTCAGACCAGGGCACCGACGTGCCCCGCACGGTCTCGCGCCACTCGTCGAAGGAGCCGCGCGGCGTCAGCCGCGGGCCGAACGGCCCGTGCTGATAGACCTTCTCGGGCTTGCCACCCCAGCGGATGGTCTCGATCTGCTCGCGGCGAAGCGCCACCAGCCACCCCTGGCGCGCTGCATCGAATCGAAGCGCCAACACACCGCTGTACGCAGGTTCAGCCGCTGGCGGCAAGGCGTCGGCCCGATGGATGTGCACGAAGGGCTGATCCTGCACCTGCAGACGGTCAAGCAACTGGGCGGCCCAGGCTTCATCCACGCTGCCATGGGCGCGCAGCCGCCCCTCCTGGCTGACGAAGATCGCATCGGCCGCGAGGCTGTCGCCAATGGCGGCGGCCTCGCGCGCCAGCACATCGACTGCCTCGTGGCCCTGGGCGACCTGCGCGGCGACATCGGCCCGCAGCGCCGCCGCGCGAGCCACCGTCGATTCGCGCTCACGGGCATCGAAGGACTGCACCGAGGCCGCGATCAACTGCGCCACGACATCGCAAGCCATGCGCACCGCGTGCGGCACATGCCACGGCGCCATGTGATGGCAAGCCACCATGCCCCACAAGCGCCCCGCCACCACGATCGACACACTCATGGACGCGAACACGCCCATGTTGCCCAGGTACTCGACATGCACCGGCGACACGCTGCGCAACACGCTGTGACTCAGGTCCAGTGGCGTGGCATGGCCCGGCGCCGCCAGCAGCGACACCGGCGTGTAGCCCACATCGGCGATCAGCCGCACGGTGTTGAGCACATACAGGCGCCGCGCCTGCGCCGGAATGTCGCTGGCCGGGTAACGCCTGCCAATGAACGCTTCAAGGTCCTCGCGGCGCGACTCGGCCACGATGTCGCCGCTGTCGTCATGCCGGAAGCGATAGGCCATGACACGGTCAAAGCCCGTCATCGCCCGCACCTCGTTCACGGCCACCTCAAGCAACCGTTCGATGTTCGGCTGGCGGCGCAGCTTGTCCATGGAGACGTAGGCCATCTGCGCGAACCGGCTCAGCCGATGGGCGCTGCCCGCGTGCCGCTCGAATTCGCACAGCACGCGGTCCGCATAGCTGTGCACGACGAGATCGAAGGCCTGACCGCCGATCGAGACCTCCCGCGTCTCGGGCATGGTCTCGCCCCGATCCAGCAGCACGAGCGCCTGCCGGATGGCCTCGGGAATCTCCGGGTCCGCCCCCAGCGCGCCGGCCGCAGGCACCTCGCCCAACACCAGGGCCAGCCCGAGCATGGTGTTCGCATTGGCGCTCATGGCCACCAGGCAGCCCGCGCGATCGAAGGCCAGCAGCGCGCCATGCGGCTGGATGGCGCCGGGGATGTGAATGGGCTCGCGGTCGCAGTTGTCGAGCGTCAGCGGCTCGGCGAAATTGCCGTCGACAGGCGGGGTCACGAGGCCGCCTGCGCGAGGCTCAGCACCTGGCTGAGTTGCTCGTGTTCGAACGGCTTCACGAGGAAGGCGCACGCGCCGAGTTCACGGGCCTGCGTCATGACCTTGTCGTCAAGCATGCCGCTGAGCACGACGACCTGGACGCCGGCGGTACGAGCGTCGGCCTTGACTTCGCTCAGCAGGGCCATGCCGTTGCCATCCGGCAGGTTGAGGTCGAGCAGCACGATGCTCGGCCGATGCGTTTGAAGCGCCTCACGCGCCGTGGCGAGGTTGCGCGCGACGCTCGCGGTGAAGCCTTCGGTCTCGATCAGCAGGGCCAGCACCTCGGCGGCATCCAGGTTGTCGTCGACCACGAGCACGTGCGGAAACTCGGCAGTTGCGTTCATTGGGCGGCATGCTAATTGCACACCAGCGCGGCGCCAGCAACCGTTACAAAAACGTCGCGCGAAGCCGACCTCGCACCGCCGCTGTGCGCGCGTCAACCGCCGACGTTGCGCATCCAGTCGGCGGTGCCCGCGAAGGACTCGGCCAAGCGCGCCTGCAGCGCTGGATCGACATGGGTCTCTTGCATGGCCTGGCTCATGCAGGCCAGCCATTCATCGCGCTCGGCGATGCCGATGCGAAAGGGCAAATGGCGTGCCCGCAAACGCGGATGGCCGAAGCGGCTGATGTAGTGATCCGGACCGCCAAGCCAGCCACACAGGAACCAGAACAGCTTGTCGCGTGCACTGTCCAGCGTCGTGCCGTGGGCCGCGCGCAGGCGCGCATAGCGGGGCTCCAGGTCCATCAGGTCATAGAAGCGATCGACGAGCTCGCGCACCCGCGGCTCACCACCGATCCAATCGAAGGCCGTCGCGGGCGACGCCTCGGGCGCTGGCGCCGTCACCGCGTCAGCCGAGCAGCTTGGCCGCCAGGGCCTTGATGGCCTGGGCAGCGTCGCAGCCGGGGTAGTGCTCCAGCATGAGCTGGCGCTTGAGCACGGCCTGGCGCACCGCCGGGTCGGCCTTGACCTCACCGAGCAGTTCAAGCCGGAAGCCCGCGCCCGGCACCGCGCCGACAAAACGCTGCAGCACCTGCTGCAGCTGGCCACAGATGAGCTTGCCTTCACCCACGCGGTTGGCCTGGTTGACGAGCAGGCCCACGTGGCGGCGCTCCTGCTGCGTGGCCAGCACCTTGATGGTGGCGTAGGCGTCGGTCAGCGAGGTCGGCTCCGGCGTCGCCACGACGAGCACGTCCTGCGCCAGCGAGATGGCAAACAGCACCACATCGGAGATGCCCGCGCCGGTGTCCAGCAGCACCCAGTCGAAGCGCGGCTTGACCAGGTCGATGATGTGGAGCAGCTTGTCCCGCACCTCGGGCGTGAGGCGCGAGTACTCCACCATGCCCGAGCCGGCCAGCAGCACCGAGAAGCCGCCCGGCGCCGGCAGGATGGCCTGCTCCAGCGTGGCCTTCTCGGTGAAGACGTCATGCAGCGTCAGCTTGGGATGCAGGTTCAGCACCACGTCCAGGTTGGCCAGGCCCAGGTCGGCGTCCAGCACGAGCACCTTTTGGCCGCGTGCGGCCAAGGCTGCGGCCAGGTTGGCGGTGACGAAGGTCTTGCCCACGCCGCCCTTGCCGCTGGTCACGGCAAGCGTGCGGGCGCCGGAGCGTGAAGGGCGGGAGGCAGCAGGATCGGGAGTCGTGCTCATGGCAGGTCCTGTTGCGATTCGAAATTCAGCGTGGCGTACAGCATGCCCTTTTCTTCGGCGCTGACCAGGGAGTCCACCTGGGGCTCCAGGCAGGCGCGGTTGCGGCCTTCGGCCTTGGCACGGTAGAGCTGGCGGTCGGCCCGCTCCGTCCACAGCAGCGGCGAGGACCGCACCCACTGCGGCGCAAAGGCGCCGCCCAGGCTGACGGTCACGTGGTGCATCTGGCCGGGGGCGACCTCGATGGCGAGCTCAGACACCCGCTCACGCACCCGCTCCGCGACAGCCAACCCGACATGGGTCGCGCAGTTGGGCAGGATGATGGCGAATTCCTCGCCACCCACGCGGGCCACGAGGTCCATCGGGCGCACGGTCTGCTCGATGGCACGCGCCACGGCGCGGATGACCTGGTCACCGGCGAGATGACCATGGGTGTCGTTCACCGCCTTGAAGTGATCGATATCCAGCATCAGCAGCAGCGCTGGCTCGCCAGCCCGGGCGACCCGGTCGACTTCGCGGGCCAGGGACATCTCGAAACTGCGTCGGTTCACCAGTCCGGTCAGTGCGTCCTTGCTGGAGAGGTCGCACAGCGCGTCCAGCACGCCCTGGAGCCAGGCAGCGCTGTAGGGCGCTGCATCCGGCAGCAACGCCCCGGCCTGCTGCAGCAATTGCAGGGCCTGATCCAGATCCAGCGCAGCGGCGTCGATCAGTTGTGAGGCGGGCAAGCGGTGTTCCAAGGGGCGGGCGGTCAGCCGGGATTGTGGTTTCGGGGCAGTCTATCAGCGGCCCTGGCGCGCCCAGGTCGTGAAACAGGCACGTTCCTGAGGCCTGATTGCACTATGCTGAATCGCACCCCCGCCGTACAACGGGGGTGGGGATGCAGAATCAGACCGCCCCCGCCAGAACTGCTGCGAGCGCCCACAAATCTGATACATCACATGCCCGCACCCGACCTCGCCACCGGCAGTGACGCCCTCGACCACGAATTCAGCTTCAGCAAGGCCGACTTCGACCGGGTGCGCGAGCTGATCTACAAGCACGCCGGCATCAGCCTGCACGACGGCAAGCACGCGATGGTGTACAGCCGGCTGTCGCGCCGCCTGCGCGAAACCGGCCACAAGAGCTTCGCGAGCTATCTGCAGTGGCTGGAATCTTCCACCGGCCCGTCCGGCGCCCAGGAATGGCAGGAGTTCGTCAACTGCCTGACCACCAACCTGACCTCCTTCTTCCGCGAGGACCATCACTTTCATGCCCTGAAGGACGATCTCAAGCCCTTCGTTGGCAAGCCCGTGCGGATCTGGTGCTGCGCCGCCTCCACCGGCGAGGAGCCGTATTCCATCCTGATGACCTGCAGCGAGGCGCTGGGCGCCAACGCCTCGGTGCAGCTCGTCGCCAGCGATATCGACACCAACGTGCTCGCCACCGCGAAGCGGGGCGTCTACAACGCCGACTCCCGCGGCCTGGACGCCAACCGGTTGAAGAATTTCTTCATGCGCGGCACCGGCGCCAATGCCGGCAAGATCCGCGTGAAGCCCGAACTGCAGCGCTGGGTGGACTTCCGCCCGCTGAACCTGATGGATGCGCAGTGGCAGCTCGGCGACCCCTTCCACATGGTGTTCTGCCGCAACGTCATGATCTATTTCGATGCGCCCACCCAGCGCAAGGTGCTGGAGCGCATCCACCGCGTGATGCGTCCCGGCGGCCTGCTCTTTGTGGGGCACTCCGAGAACTTCACCGATTCGCGCGACCTGTTCAAGCTCCGCGGTAAAACCATCTACGAACGGGTTTGATCATGAGTACGCCTCTCGCCTCGGCCTCCACCCTCGGCAACCCCGCGGCGCTGGCCAAGGTCAACCAGCTCAAGGCGCAGCCCCGCAAGCAGGGCGAGGCCTCGTTCTTCTTCTACGACGCGCACTTCAAGAACGCGGCGGTCAAGATCCTGCCGGGTGAGTACTTCGTCGACAGCGAGGACATCCTCGTCATGACGACGCTGGGCTCCTGCATCGCAGCCTGCCTGTGGGACCGCGTGGCCAAGGTCGGCGGCATGAACCACTTCATGCTGCCCGAGGGCAACGGCGACTCGGGCCGCTATGGCACGTTCGCCATGGAACTGCTGATCAACGAGATGATGAAGCGCGGCGCCAGCAAGGCCCGCATGGAAGCCAAGATCTTCGGCGGCGGCGCCGTGATCTCCGGCATGAACTCGCTCAACGTCGGCGAGCGCAACACCAACTTCGTCATCGACTTTCTGAAGCTGGAGCGCATTCCCATCGTGTCCAAGGACGTGATGGACGTCTACCCGCGCAAGGTCTGCTTCCTGCCGGCCAGCGGCAAGGCCATGGTCAAGCGCCTGGCGCCCACGAATACCGACGCGCTGGTCCAACAGGACCGGGCCGCGATCCAGAAGGTGCAGCCGGTCGCCAGCAGCGGCGGCTCCATCGATCTGTTCTAAGGAGAGACATCCATGGCCAAGACCAAGGTCGTGGTGGTGGACGATTCGGCGCTGGTGCGCTCCATCCTCACCGAGATCATCAACCGCCAGACCGACATGGAATGCATCGGCGCGGCCTCCGACCCGCTGGTGGCGCGCGAGATGATCCGCAACCTCAACCCCGACGTCATCACGCTGGACGTCGAGATGCCGCGCATGGACGGGCTCGACTTCCTGTCGCGCCTCATGCGCCTGCGCCCGATGCCGGTGGTGATGGTCTCGACGCTGACCGAGCGCGGCGCCGAGGTCACGCTCAAGGCGCTGGAGCTGGGCGCCATTGATTTCGTCGCCAAGCCCAAGATCGGCGTGGCCGACGGCATCCGGCTGCTGGCGCAGGACATCACCGACAAGATCCGCATCGCATCCAAGGCGCACATCCGCCGCGCGCCGCCGCCAGCCCCCGCGGGCGCGACCGCCGCAGCGGCGCCCAAGCCGGTCACGATGGCGAGCCTCGGCCGTGCCTCGACCGAGAAGATCATCTTCATCGGCGCCTCCACCGGCGGCACGGAAGCCACCAAGGACGTGCTCATCAACCTGCCGGCCGACAGCCCGGCCGTGGTCATCACCCAGCACATGCCACCGGGCTTCACCCGCAGCTACGCCGCCCGGCTGGACGGCCTGTGCAAGATCCGCGTGAAGGAAGCGCAAGACGGCGAGCGCATCCTGCCCGGCCACGGCTACATCGCCCCCGGCGGGCTGCACCTGACCGTGGAGCGCAGCGGCGCGAACTACATCGCCCGCGTGCAGGACGGCGACCCGATCAACCGCCACAAGCCCTCCGTCGAGGCGCTCTTCCTGTCCGCCGCCAAGGTGGTGGGGCCCAACGCCATCGGCATCATGCTGACCGGCATGGGCGCTGACGGCGCCCGGGCCATGAAGGTCATGAAGGACGCCGGCGCCTACAACTACTGCCAGGACGAGGCCAGCTGCGTCGTCTTCGGCATGCCCCGCGAGGCGATTGCCGCTGGCGCGGCGGATGAGGTGCTGCCCCTGAACCAGATCGCCGCCAAGGTGCTGGAGCGGCTGCGCGCCACCTCGGGCATTTCG
The DNA here is from genome assembly GCF_002205845.1 of Roseateles puraquae. Lineage (GTDB taxonomy): Bacteria > Pseudomonadota > Gammaproteobacteria > Burkholderiales > Burkholderiaceae_C > Pelomonas > Pelomonas puraquae. Next base: position 820,598 of record NZ_NISI01000001.1, read on the forward strand.
CTGAACCGCGTCTGAGCTGCGCAGAGGCCTAGCGAGCGGCACTTGCCGCCGGTGACGCCTGGGCCAGCAGTGTCGAGCGGCGCCGTGCTTCGGCGACGCGCTCGTCGGCGAACACCGGGCGAAAGCCCTCCAGCGACTTCGGCGACAACGGCACCCAGGCCATGCGCGGCGGCGCCACGCGGGGCATTGGCGCCAGCGCGCCGGCCGCAGCGACACGCGTGCGCTCGGCCGCCGCCTCCTTCAGCTCCGCATCGCTGTCGGTGAACGCCTGGGTGGCCGCCATGCGCAGGGTCAGGAGGGCAGGGATCGAGGCCAACGCCAACCAGCGGGGCAAGGTCTTCATGAGACATCTCCTTCAAGTGCTGGTTATGCTAGGCATCCACGGCATGCAAAAGAAGCGCTGTTTTCTGCACTGATTGGTTCGCCAGACTTACCAGATGACCTCCCTCGACCGCTTTCCACTGCATTACCTGGCGGCCTTCCGGGCCGCGGCCCAGACGGAGAACCTGCGCGCCGCGGCGGAGAGCCTGCACCTCACCCACAGCGCCGTGAGCCAGCAGATCCGGGGCCTGGAGGCGGCGCTGGGCTTCGAGGTGTTCCAGCGGCAGGGCCGGCGCCTTGCGCTCAACCCGGCGGGCCAGGCCCTGCAGCGTGCCGTGGAGCGGGTGTTCGCCGAACTGCAGGCTGGGCTGGTGGCCGCAGGCCAGGCGCACGGCAGCCGGGCCCAGACGCTGCGCGTGACGGCCCTGCCCTCATTTGCCCAGCGCTGGCTGATGCCCCGCCTGCCGCGCTGGCAGGCCCTGCAGCCCTGCATAACGCTGGACTTGCACACCGGCCAACAGGTGATCGACCTGACGCGCGAGGGCTACCACGTCGGCCTGCGCGTGGGCCGCGGGCCCTGGCCGGGTCTCGTCAGCGAACGGCTCTTCCATTCACCGCTGATCGCCGTGGCCGCGCCCGCCTTGGCCCATCGCCTGATCGGTCAGCCGCTGCAGGCCCTCGCTGCCCAACCGCTGCTGGACGACGTGGACGTGTGGCGCCAATGGTTTGCCCAGGCCGGCCTACCCGTGGCGCCCGTGGTGGTGGCCAACTTCAACGACGCCGGCGTGCTGCTGCAGGCCGCCGAGCAGGGCATGGGCGTGGCATTGGCGCGCGAACTGATCGCCGGGGATGCGCTGCTGGACGGTCGCCTGGTGCGCGTCGCTGCCCAGGCACTGGACCTGGACGCGGGGCGCGACTATCACGTCGTCTACCCAGAAGGCCTGCGTGGCGACCCGGCCGTGCGGGCCTTTTGCGACTGGCTGCACGCCGAAGTGGCGGCCCTGCAGCAGCGGCTCAGAGAAACAACTGCTGCAGATCGCTGAGGAAGTCGAAGCCGCGCTCGGTGGGCTGGATGCGCGCCGGGTCCGGGGTCAGCAGGCCGCGCCCACGCGCGGTCGCCAAACCAGCCGCGATGCTGGACGGCGGCAGGCCCGTGCGCTCCAGGAACTGGGTGAGCGTCACGCCCTCCTTCAGGCGCAGCGCATTGAGCATGAACTCGAAGGGCAGGTCCTTGCGCGCGACCTCGTGCTCGTTGCTCACCTTCACGGCCTGGCCCATGTAGGCCGCCGGCTCTCGCCAGCGCACCTGGCGCAAGACGCGGTGCGGGAAGCTCAGTTTGCTGTGCGCCCCCGCACCGATGCCCAGGTAGTCGCCGAACTGCCAGTAATTCAGGTTGTGCGCGCAGCGATGCCCCTCGCGCGCATAAGCCGACACCTCATAACGCGACAGCCCGGCTGACCCGGTGCGCGCCGTGATGAGATCGAGCATGTCGCTGGCAAGGTCGGGATCGGGCAGCCCGGCCGGCGTGCGCGTGGCGAACACCGTGTTGGGCTCGATGGTCAGGTGGTAGATCGACAGGTGCGGCGGCCGAAAGCTCAGCGCCGTGTCGAGCTCGCGTGAAAGGTCTTCCAGCGTCTGCCCCGGCAGCGCGTACATCAGGTCGAGGTTGAAGGTCTCGAAGGCCGCAGCGGCCTCGGCCAGGGCCTCGCGGGCCTGCGTCGCGCTGTGCACGCGGCCCAGCGCCTTGAGTTGCGCATCGTCGAAGCTCTGCACGCCGACCGACAACCGCGTGACGCCCGCCTCGCGAAAGCCCTTGAAGCGCTCGCGCTCGAAGGTGCCCGGGTTGGCCTCCAGCGTGATCTCGCAGCCGGGCTCCAGTGGCAGCCGGGCGCGGATGTCGGACAGCAGCTGGGCGATCTGCGCGGGGTCGAACAGGCTGGGCGTGCCGCCGCCGATGAAGATGCTCACGACGGGGCGCCCCCAGATCAACGGCAGCGCCGCCTCCAGGTCATCGCGCAGCGCAGCGAGGTAGGCCTGGGCGGTGTCGGACGTCAGCCCGCCGTCACGCACCTCGTGCGAGTTGAAGTCGCAGTAAGGGCACTTGCGCAGGCACCACGGCAGGTGCACGTACAGCGCCAGCGGCGGCAGCGCGGGCAACTGCAGCGTGCCCGGGCGCATCAGATGGGCGAGATCGGCCATGGGCTCAACCGAGGTGCCAGACCTCGCGGAACTGGGCGATCAGTTGCGCGGCGGCCAGCGCCCGGTGGCTGTGGCGGTTCTTCACGTCAGCCGGCAGGCTGGCGACGGTCTGGCCCAGCGCGGGGACGTGCATCAGGGGGTCGTAACCAAAGCCGCCCTCCCCGGCCGGCGCCGTCAGGATCTCGCCGGCCCAGCGGCCCATGGCGACCAGGGGCTCGGGGTCATCCGCGCTGCGCACCGCGACAAGCGCGCAGACAAAGCGCGCCCGGCGATCCTCGACGCCGGACAGCTCGCGCAGCAGGCGGTCGTTGTTGGCCGCATCGCTCTTCTCGCCCCCGGCATCCAGCGCATAGCGGGCCGAGCGCACGCCGGGTGCACCGCCCAGCGCCTCGACGCTGAGCCCGGAGTCGTCAGCCAGCGCTGGCAGGCCACTGTGCGCAGCGGCGTGCCTCGCCTTGGCGAGTGCGTTCTCCGCGAAAGTCAGGAAGGGTTCTTCCGCCTCGGGGATGCCCAGGCTGCCTTGCGTGACCAGCTCGATCCCCAGCGGCGAGAACAGCGCCTGCAGCTCCAGCAGCTTCTTGGCATTGTTGGAGGCGAGGACGAGCTTCATCTCAGCCCTTCAGCGCGGCTTGCTGGGCCACGAGCAGCTCGCCGATGCCCTTCTCGGCCAGGTCCAGCAGCGCGTTCATCTCGGTGCGCGTGAAGACCACGCCTTCAGCCGTGCCCTGCAGCTCCACGAAGCCGCCGGAGGCGGTCATGACCACGTTCATGTCGGTGTCGCAGGCGACGTCTTCCACGTACTCCAGGTCAAGCAGCGGCACCCCGTCGACGATGCCCACCGAAATGGCGGCCACGGCCTCCTTGATGGGCGAGCGCTCGAGCTTGCTGTCGGCGATCAGCTTGTTGACGGCATCCTGCGCCGCCACGAAGGCGCCGGTGATGGCCGCGGTGCGCGTGCCACCGTCGGCCTGCAGCACATCGCAGTCCAGCGTGAGGGTGCGTTCGCCCAGGGCCGCCAGATCGAACACCGCTCGCAGCGAGCGGCCGATGAGGCGCTGGATCTCCTGCGTGCGGCCGCTCTGTTTGCCCTTGGCCGCCTCACGGTCGCCGCGGGTGTGGGTGGCGCGGGGCAGCATGCCGTATTCGGCCGTGACCCAGCCCTCGCCCGAGCCACGCTTGTGCGGCGGCACACGGTCCTCGACCGAGGCCGTGCAGAGCACGCGGGTGCCGCCGAACTCGATCAGCACCGAGCCTTCGGCATGCACCGTGAAGCCGCGGGTGATACGCACCGGGCGCAATTGATTGGCAGCGCGGCCGGCGCTGCGCGTGAAGGTCTTGGTCATGAAGAAACGGAGGTTGGTGGCGCTCAGCGGCGGGTGCCGCCACGGCCGGACTGCTTGATGACTTCGTTGATCTCGCGCACGGCGCGCTCGATCTCCTCGTCATCCAGGGCTTCCATGCTCGCGAGGAGCTCGGGGTCGAGCCCGCCCTGGATGGTGGATGCGAAGCCGGAGTTGCCGAGGTTCTGCGTGGTGTCGCCGGCTGGGTCACCCTCGCCTTCCCACTCGACGGCCAGCACGGTGACGTTGTCACTTCGCTCCCCGCCACGCCGCAACGCCTGCTCGACGAGTTCAGGCACCGCTTCGGAAATGGCCAGGCTGGCCAGCTGGTGCACGATCTCGTCGTCCTCGACGCTGCCCCACAGGCCGTCGGAGCACAGCAGCAGGCGGTCGCCGGCGTCCATGACGAGCGGCCCCTGGCAGTCGATCATCGGCTTGCCGGGGCTGCCCAGGCAGGTGAACAGGACATTGCGGTTGAAGGACTCGCCACCGGGCGCGACGCGACCCAGGGCTTCCTGCAGTTCCGAATAGGAATGGTCGCGCGTGCGGGCGATCAGCTTGGCCGAACGCACCAGGTACAGGCGCGAATCACCACAGTGCGCCCACCAGGCCTGGTTGCCCTGCAGGATGGCCGCGACCACCGTGGTGCGCGGGGTGTCCGACAGGCCCTTGCTTTCGGCGTAGCGCAGCAGCTGCTGGTGGGCGATGAAGATGGCTTCCTGGAGGAATTGCTGCGGGTCTGCGATGACCGGCCGCGCATCCTGCTGGAACAGGGCTGCCAGCGTCTGCAACGCGATCTGCGCCGCGACCTCGCCTTCGGGGTGGCCGCCCATGCCGTCGGCAAGCGCGAACAAGCCCGCCTCCCGCGTGAAGCAGTAGCCCATGCGATCCTCGTTGGTCTCGCGGCCGCCTCGACGGCTGACCTGGAAGACGTTGAATCGCATCAGGCCTTGGCTCCGGACTTGAGGTTCTCCAGCTGAAGCTTGAGACGTTCGCTGAAACTGAGCTTGGTGTAGCGCCGCTCGGTCTCGCGGGCGAGTTCCTTTTGCAGTGCGAACACGCTCTGCGGGCGCGCCAGCGGGTCGAGCGACATGCACCACTCGGTCACTTCGAGCAGGTTGTCGGAATAGACGTTGCGCAGGCGGGACAGGCTCAGCGAGAGACGGTCCTTCTCCAGGCGCTGCGGCGCATCGTTGGGCGGGTAGCCCTGCATGCAGGCATAGATGCAGGCGCCGATGGCGTAGATGTCCGTCCAGGGGCCGAGTGAGCCATCGCGGCGGTACATCTCGGGCGCGGCAAAGCCCGGCGTGTACATCGGGCGGATGAAGTTGCCTTCCTTGCTCAGCACTTCTCGCGCGGCGCCGAAGTCCAGCAGCACGGCCTTGTTGTCGTTCGTGATGAAGATGTTGGCCGGCTTAATGTCCAGGTGCAGCATCTTGTGCTGGTGCACGATGCGCAGGCCGCGCAGGATCTCGTCGAAGAGGCTGCGGATGGTGGACTCGCGGAAGACCTTGTCGCGCTTCATGTCGCGCGCGGTGACGATGAAGTCCTGCAGGGTGTCGCCCTGCAGATAGTTCATCACCATGTAGACGGTTTCGTTCTCGCGCAGGAAGTTCAGCACCGAGACCACGCTCGGGTGCGAGATCTGCGCGAGCGAGCGACCTTCTTCGAAGAAGCTCTTGAGACCCAGGCGATACAGCGGCTGCTTCTCAGGCTTGACGCGCGGCGTCAGCTCCCCGGGCGAGCGTTCGGCCAGGGACGAGGGCAGATATTCCTTCAGCGCCACCAGGTGGTGGTCAGGATCTTCGGCGAGGTAGACCACGCCAAAACCCCCAGCCGCCAGCCTCTTGATGATCTGGTAGCCCCCAACCACCGTGCCTGCTGGCAAGGGCGCCGGCTTCGGCTTGGACATAATCGCGCTTGAATCTCTTGTTAAACGTCAGTTCTTGCGAGTGCGAAATGCCAGTCTACAGCATGACCGGGTATGCCAATTCCGTGGCGCAGCCCCCTAAAGCCGAGGACGGCAACCCTGTCACACAAGCGTCGGTCAGTGTGGAATTGCGGTCGGTCAACGGCCGCTTTCTGGACCTGTCGATGCGCATGCCCGAAGAGCTGCGCGGCCTGGAACCGCAGCTGCGCGAATTGATCGCCGCGCGCTTCAAGCGCGGCAAGATCGAATTGCGTATCAATACCCAGCGCGAGACCGACGGCGCCTGGCCCCAGCCCCAGCCCGACCAGCTCAACCGCCTGGCCAACCTGGAGGCCAAGGTGCGCGCGTGGATGCCGCAGGCCGCGCCCCTGTCCGTCCACGAAGCGCTCAACTGGTGCAAGAGCGGCGGCGCCGTGCCGGCCCAGTTGGATGCCGCCACGCTGGAAGCCGCCCAGGCCTGCGTGCAGGGCCTGGCCGAGGCGCGCGAGCGTGAAGGCGAAAAGCTGGTCGCCATCCTGCAGGAGCGCATCAGCCGACTGCGCCAACTGGCGGATGAAGCCGAACCGCTGCTGCCGGCCGTGGTGCAGCGCCAGCAACAGCGCTTCCTGGAGCGCTGGCAGGAAGCCCTGGCTGCCACGGGTGCAGCCAGCAGCGTGCCGCAGGAGGCCCTGCAGGAGCGCGCCCTCAACGAAGCGGCCGCCTTCGCCATCCGCATCGACGTGGCAGAAGAGCTGGGCCGCCTGCGCGCCCACCTCGACGAACTCACCCGTTTGCTGAAGAAAGGCGGCGAACTGGGCAAACGGCTCGATTTCCTGATCCAGGAACTGCACCGCGAGGCGAATACCCTGGGGTCCAAGTCCGCCGCGCTCGAACTGACCAATATCTCGGTCGAAATGAAGGTCGCCATCGAGCAGATGCGCGAACAAGTCCAGAACATCGAATAACCAAGGCCCCATGGAATACCCGGGTAATCTTTTCGTCGTCGCAGCCCCCAGCGGGGCCGGCAAATCCAGCCTCGTGAAGGCCCTGCTGGAGCTGGATGCCCGCCTGGCGGTCTCCATCTCCCACACCTCGCGCGCACCGCGTGGCCAGGAGCAGCACGGGCGCGAGTACTGGTTCATCTCGCCGGAAGAGTTCCGCGCCAAGGCGGCCCGCGGCGAGTTCTTTGAATGGGCCGAGGTGCATGGCAACCTCTACGGCACCTCGCGCGCCGGCATCGAGGACCGCCTTCAGCACGGTGAAGACGTGGTGCTGGAGATCGACTACCAGGGCGCGCTGCAGATCAAGCAGCTCTTCCCCTACGCCGTGCTGATCTTCATCCTGCCGCCGAGCTGGGACGAACTGCGCCTGCGCCTGAACCGCCGCGGCGACACCGAGCCCGAGGTGATCGCCAAGCGCATGAACAACGCGCGCATCGAGGTCGCCCAGGCGCAGCACTTCGATTTCGTCGTCGTGAACGCCGTGTTCGACACGGCCGTCTTCGATCTCAAGACCATCGTCCACGCACAGCGGCTAAAATACGCGGCTCAGCGCCGAAACCGCTCGGCTGTCTTCCAGGCGCTCGATCTGCCCTGATCGCGTCTCGCACCGAACTTCACAAGGAACACCATGGCCCGCATCACCGTCGAAGACTGCCTGACCAAGATCCCCAACCGCTTCCAGCTCGTGCTGGCAGCCACCTACCGCGCCCGCATGCTGAGCCAGGGCCACAGCGCCCGCATCGACAGCAAGAACAAGCCCGGCGTGACCGCCCTGCGCGAGATCGCTGCCGGCGAAGTCGGCATCGAGATGCTGCGCAAGGTGCCGGTCTAAATCCCGCGTCCCCTCTTCGACGGGCGTCCTGGGCTTCCCAGGACGCCCGTCGCCTTTTCTGCATGCGATAAATTCGGGGGCCTATGGCCCAACGCTCCCTCACTGCCTGGTTCCTGCCCGGCCTGCGCCAGCCGGCGCAGCCCACACAGGCCGAGGCGGCCTCCTTCGACGCCCTCGCCCCCAAGCTCGGCTACCTGAGCAAGGCCGAGGTCAAGCGGGTGCGCGAGGCCTACAAGTTCGCCGACGAGGCCCACCTGGGCCAGAAACGCGCGACCGGCGAGCCCTACATCACCCACCCGATCGCCGTGGCCGGCATCTGTGCGGAGTGGCGCCTCGACGCGCAGGCCCTGATGGCCGCACTGATGCATGACGTGGTCGAGGACTGTGGCGTCTCCAAGGCCGAGCTGATCGAGAAGTTCGACGCCACCACGGCCGACCTGGTCGACGGGCTCACCAAGCTCGACAAGCTGCAGTTCTCCACCAAGGAGGAGTCGCAGGCCGAGTCCTTCCGCAAGATGCTGCTGGCGATGGCGCGCGACCTGCGTGTCATCCTGATCAAGCTGGCCGACCGGTTGCACAACATGCGCACCATGGGCGCGATGGCACCGCACAAGGCACGACGCATCGCCCGCGAGACCTTCGACATCTACGCCCCGATCGCGCACCGCCTGGGCCTGAACCAGACCTTCCGCGAGTTGCAGGACCTGTCCTTCCAGTACTTCCACCCTTGGCGCTACGCCGCGCTGACCAAGGCGGTCGCCAAAGCCCGCGGCAACCGGCGCGACCTGGTCTCGCGCATTGAAGGGGAAATTCGCGCGGCCTTCGCCAAGGCGAGCCTGCGCGTGGAGGTGCAGGGCCGCGAGAAGACCGTCTACTCCATCTACAAGAAGATGCGCGAGAAGGGCGGCCTGTCGTTCGCGCAGGTCAGCGACATCTTCGGCTTTCGCATCCTGACCGAGGAGCCGCTGCATTGCTACACGGCGCTTGGCGTGCTGCACCAGCTCTACAAGCCGCAGGCCGGCCGCTTCAAGGACTACATCGCCACGCCCAAGGACAACGGCTACCAGTCGCTGCACACCACGCTGATGGGACCGCTGGCCACGCCGCTGGAGTTCCAGCTGCGCACCGAGGGCATGCACCAGATCGCCGAGCAGGGCGTGGCCGCGCACTGGATCTACAAGAGCCGCGGCAAGCAGGGCTCGTCGGCCCTGATCGCCCAGCAGGCCAATGCCCGCTGGCTGCAAAGCCTGATCGACATCCAGGACGAGACCCGCGACGCCAACGAGTTCCTGGAGCACGTCAAGATCGATCTCTTCCCGGATGCGATCTACGTCTTCACGCCCAAGTCCAAGATCATGGCCCTGCCCAAGGGCGCGACGCCGGTGGACTTCGCCTACGCCATCCACTCCGACGTGGGCGACCATTGCGTCGCCGCCCAGGTCAACGGCGAGGCGGTGCCGCTGCGGGCCGAGCTCAAGAGCGGCGACATCGTCGAGATCATCACCGCGCCTGGCGCCAGCCCCAACCCGGCGTGGCTCAGCTTCGTGCGTACCGGCCGTGCGCGCTCCAAGATCCGCCACTACCTGAAGGACCTGGAGCAGGAAGAATCACGCGAGCTCGGCCAGAAGATGCTGGCCCAGGCCATGCGCATCGAAGGCCTCGCGCTGCCCAGCCTGGAGGTGGACGACCCCGCGGCGCCGATCTGGCATGACCTGGCCGGCTGGGCCGGCAGCGCCAGCACCGAACAGCTGCTCGTGGACATCGGCGCTGGCCGCAAGATCGCCACCATCATTGCCAAGAAGCTCGCCCGGCTGATGGCCGAGCAGGGCCAGAAGCCCGATGCGCTGGCCCTCACCCTGGGACGCTTCACTGAAGCCCCGGCGCTGCAGGGCAGCGTCACGCTCGATGGCAGTGAAGGCGCCTCGGTGCAACTGGCCAGCTGCTGCCGCCCCATCCCGGGCGACGAAGTGCGCGGCTACCTCGGCCGCGGCGAAGGCCTCGTGGTGCACACCTGCGAGTGCGCCGTGGGGCGCCGGCTCTTCCAGCGCGACAGCGAGCACTGGATCCAGGTGGAATGGGCCGAGGAGCTGACCCGCAGCTTCGAAGCGGGCATTGCCCTGCTGATGACCAACGGCAAAGGCGTGCTGGCCCAAGTGGCCCAGGCCGTCGCCCAGGCCGAGGCCGACATCACGCACATCTCGATGACCGAGGACGCGCAGCTGCGCGAAACCGCCGAGATGACCTTGCTGCTGGCCGTGCGCGACCGCCTGCACCTGGCCGACGTGCTGCGCGTGCTGCGCCGCACGGCGCCCGTGCAGCGCGTGTGGCGCGTGAAGCCCTGATCTCAGGCGCGCTCAGGCAGCCGGTGACGGCGCCGGGTAGCTGACCTCCACCACCTCGATGCGCTCCACGCCCACCGGCGTGACCAGCTGCAACTCATCGCCCACGCGCGCCTTCAGCAGCGTGCGTGCGATGGGCGAGATCCAGCTCACTTCACCGGCCAGGCTGTCGGACTCGTCGATGCCTTTGATGGTGATGGTCTTCTCTTCGCCGCGTGCGTTGGCGTAGGTGACGGTTGCGCCGAAGAAGATCTGCTCGGAGCCGTGATGGGCGCTCGGGTCGACCACCTCGGCCACATCCAGCCGCTTGGTCAGGAAACGCAGCCGCCGGTCGATCTCGCGCAGGCGCTTCTTGCCGTAGAGGTAGTCACCGTTCTCGGAGCGGTCGCCATTCTTGGCGGCCCAGGACACCGTCTCCACCATCTTCGGGCGCTCGACGTCGATGAGCTGCATGAACTCCGCCCGCAGGCGCGCATAGCCGGCCGGCGTCATGTAGTTGCGTGTGCCGGCCGGCAGGCTCGGCAGCGCGGGGCCGTCGTCGTCATCGTCGGCCGCGTCGGATTCCTTGGTGAAGGCCTTGTTCATGCGAGCATTGTCCGATGCAAGTCCCCTCCTCTGCGCGGCCTCTGCACGGCCTGCGCGTCATCGAGATGGCCGGCCTCGGCCCCTGCCCCATGGCCGGCATGATGCTGGCTGACCACGGCGCCGAGGTGCTCGTCATCGACCGCCCAGGCAGCCCGGTGTTGAACACCGGCACGGGTCTGGATCGGGGCAAGCAGCGCGCCTGCCTGGACCTCAAGACGCCGGAAGGGGCCGCCGAGGCGCGCCGGCTGATCGAGGGCGCTGATGCCGTCATCGAGGGCTTCCGCCCCGGGGTCATGGAACGGCTGGGCCTGGGCCCGGGCGTGTTTGCGGCGAGCCATCGGCGCCTGGTCTACGGCCGCGTGACCGGCTGGGGGCAGACGGGGCCCCTGGCGCAGGCGGCGGGGCATGACATCAACTATGTGGCCCTGACCGGGGTGATGTCAGTGGCAAGTCGTGAAGGCGTGGCGCCGAGCATCCCGGCCACGCTGATCGGCGACATGGGCGGCGGCGCGCTGCTGCTGACCTTCGGCCTGATGGCCGCCCTGTGGGACGCGCAGCGCACCGGCCGAGGCCGTGTGGTGGACGCGGCGATGGTCGACGGCGTGGCGCTGATGTCGAGCCTGCTGCATTCCATGCGCGCCGCCGGCCAGTGGCCGGACACACCGTCCGACAACTTCTTCCTGCACAGCTCACCCTTCTACGACTGCTTCGAATGCGCGGACGGCCGCTTCGTGTCGCTCGGCGCACTGGAGCCGCAGTTCTACGCGGAGCTGTTGCAGCGGCTCGGCCTCAACGACATCCCGGCAGGCACCCAGCACGACCGCCGCGAATGGCCGGCCTTGCGCGCCCGCGTGGCCGCTCGCCTGCGCGAGAAGACGCGCGATGAATGGACGGCGCTGCTGGAAGGCACGAATGTCTGCTTCGCCCCCGTGCTGACACTGGCCGAAGCGCCGCTGCACCCGCATGCCCAGGCGCGGGGCGCCTTCGTGCAGGCGGCAGACGGTCACTGGCAGCCGAGCCCCGCACCGAGGTTCGAGCCCCTTTGAGGGCGCGTCGTCAGTACTCTTCCCGCTCGACGCCCACGTAGCCCGGCGCGAGGTTCTCGAACTTGGTGTGCATGCGCTGGAAGGCCAGCTTCACCGTACCCACCGGGCCGTTACGCTGCTTCGCGATGATGATCTCCGCCACGCCCGGTTCCTTGCACTCGTCCTTGGTGTAGTACTCGTCGCGGTAGATGAACATGATGATGTCCGCGTCCTGCTCGATAGCGCCGGATTCGCGCAGGTCGGACATCATGGGGCGCTTGTCGGGGCGCTGCTCCACCGAACGGTTGAGCTGCGACAGCGCGATGACCGGGCACTTCAGCTCCTTGGCCAGCGCCTTCAGGCCCCGGGAGATTTCGCCCAGCACCGTGGCGCGGTTTTCCTCGCTGCCGCCGCCGTTGCCACTCATCAGCTGCAGGTAGTCGATGACGATCAGGCCAAGCTGGCCGCAGATGCGGGCCTGGCGGCGCGCACGGGCACGCACTTCGGACGGGCTGAGGCCCGGGCTCTCGTCGATGAAGATGCTGGACTTGCCGAGCTTGTCCACAGCCTCGGCCAGGCGCCCCCATTCATCGTCCTTGAGCTGACCGGTGCGCAGATGGCTCTGGTCGATGCGGCCGATGGAGCCCACCATCCGCAGGGCCAGCTGCGCGGCGCCCATTTCCATCGAGTAGATGACGACCGGCAGGCCTTCGTTGATGGCCACGTTCTCGGCGATGTTCACCGCGAAGGCGGTCTTGCCCATGGAGGGGCGGGCGGCCAGCACGATGAGGTCGCCGGGCTGCAGGCCGGCGGTCTGCTTGTCGAGGTCGTAGAAGCCGGTGCGCACGCCGGTCACGTCCTGCGCGCCGCTCTCCGCCAGCTCGTTCACGCGGTCCATCAGGCCGATCATGAGCTGGTCGATCGCCTGGAAGCCCTGCTTGCTGCGCGAGCCTTCTTCACCGATGCGGAAGATCTTGCCCTCGGCCTCGTCCAGGATCTGCGTGACCGCGCGGCCCTGCGGGTTCATCGCAGCCGTGGCGATCTCGTCGGACGTGGAGACCAACTTGCGCAGGATGGCGCGCTCGCGAACGATCTCGGCATAACGCCGCAGGTTGGCGGCACTGGGCACGCTCTGCGCGAGGGCGTTCAGGTAGGACAGGCCGCCGCATTCCTCGGCGCGGCCCAGGGACGTCAGCTCATCGAAGACCGTGACCACGTCGGCCGGCTTGCCGGCATTGATGAGCTTGCCGACCGCCGTGTAGATGTGCTTGTGCTCGAAGCGGTAGAAGTCGCTTTCGTTGAGCAGGTCGGCGGCGCCGTCCCAGGCGGAGTTGTCGATCAGCAGGCCACCCAACACGCTCTGCTCGGCCTCGACCGAATGCGGCGGGACGCGCAGCCGGGCGACCTCGTCGTCTTGCGGCGCAGCGGAGGAGGAAGCAGGAAGGATCGCGGACATGCCTGTGGATAAAGCTGTGGACGGACTGGGATCAAGCGGTGGTCAGCATTGGATAACGCCGGCCTGAAAGACAGAAGGCCGAAACCCCGGGGGGCCTCGGCCTTCTCTGGATGTTGCGGCCAAGACGGCCGCAGCGCAAGCCGGTTTACTCGGCTTCGGCGACCACCTGGACGCTGATGTCGACGACGACGTCCGTGTGGGCAGCAACGCTCACCGGGAACTCGCCAACGGTCTTCAGCGGGCCGTTCGGCAGACGCACTTGCGACTTGGCGATGGGCGAACCCAGCTTGGTCAGCGCTTCAGCGATGTCGGCGTTGGTGACGGAACCGAACAGGCGGCCATCCACACCGGCCTTCTGGGCGATGCGAACGGTCTTGCCGGCGATGGCTTCACCCAGCTTCTGGGCGGCGGCCAGCTTCTCGGCAGCAGCCTTTTCGAGCTCAGCGCGCTTGGCTTCGAATTCCTTGATCGCGGCTTCGGTGGCGCGGCGAGCGGCCTTGGTCGGGATCAGGAAGTTGCGGGCGTAGCCGTCCTTGACCTTGACGACGTCGCCGAGGTTGCCGAGGTTGGCGATTTTTTCGAGCAGGATCACTTGCATGTCGTCAGCTCCTTAGACCTTGTGCTGGTCGCTGTACGGCAGCAGGGCCAGGAAGCGCGCACGCTTGATGGCGACCGTCAGCTGACGCTGGAAGAAAGCGCGCGTGCCGGTCAGGCGAGCGGGCGTGATCTTGCCGTTTTCGGCGATGAAATCGCGCAGCGTGTCGATGTCCTTGTAGTCGATCTGCTCGACACCAGCGACGGTGAAGCGGCAGAAACGCTTGCGGCGGAACAGCAGCGACTGTTGGTTGCGCTTGGGCTTCTTGTCCTTGGAGAAGCGACCCTTACCACGAAGAGGGGGCATGTTGGACCTCTGTTAGATCTATCCGGATTCAAAAACGTGCCAGTTCTAGGGCGCAGCGGGTTCGATCACGGTGACGTGGGCGATGAAGCCCCGACCGTTGCGCTGGTGGGTCAGGAAGCCGCGGAAGACCGCGACGCCACCGATTCCCAGCGCCTGCAACTGCTTGGCCACCTCGCCCACCGCGACCGCCTTGATCTCCAGGGAGACCTTGCGCGGCTTGCCGGCTTCGATGACTTCGGACTCTGCCTTGAGGGCGGCGTCCAAGGCCATCAGCCCAGCGGGGGTGTAACGGATCTGGCCGAGTTGCTGGATCTGTGCCTGGAGGTGAAGCTGGTTCACTCAGTCGGCACGCTGCACACGAAAACTGGTTCTTCAGCGATGAGCGTCAGCTCAGGCCGCTTCTTGCTGGGGAGCCTTGCGGGCTTCTTCGCGCTCGACGGCCTTCATCATGACCGAGGGGGTCGTGATGGCCTTGTCCTGAACCACGGTGAGGTGGCGCAGCACGGCGTCGTTGAAGCGGAAGCCGGTCTCGAGCTCAGCCAGGACTTCCTTGCTGCACTCGATGTTCAGGCACAGGTAGTGAGCCTTGGCGAGCTTCTGGATCAGGTAAGCCATCTGGCGACGGCCCCAGTCCTCGACCCGGTGCACGACACCGCCACCGGCGGTGATCAGGCCCTTGTAGCGCTCCAGCATGGCCGGAACCTGTTCGCTTTGATCCGGATGGATCAGCAGAACGATTTCGTAGTGACGCATAAATGCTCCTTGTGGATTCCAGCCGTTGGGTGTCGGGATGACGCCCGGCTGCGGAAGCCGGGTCACAGCGTCGACTCGTGACCCGGCAAGGGGGAACCCGCGATTCTAGCCCGATTGGCGGCAGGCGCCAAATCGAGCGGCTGTCGTCAAGGCTTCCCGGGGCTGCGCAGTGCGTTGACGAAGTCACGCTGGCGCTCGCCCGGCGCGGCGGTGAGCAGGCTGACCACCGCCAACGCCAGCGCACCCGCTGGCACGCCGAACACGCCGGCAGCCGCCGGTTGGATGCCCCAGATCAGGGGCGCAGGCCCTGACAGACCCAACAGGCCGCGCATGCTGGGGTGGGTTGCCGCGAGATAGGTCAGGCACACACCCAAGCCCGTCAGCATGCCGGCCAGCGCGCCGGCCCGGTTCGCCCGGCGCCAGAACACGCCGGCCACCAGCGCCGGGAAGAAGGTCGAGCCGGCAATCGAGAACGCCGCCGTCACGACCGCCAGGATGTCGGCCGGCCGGTTGGAGGCCACTGCCGCCGCCGCCAGCGCCGCTGCCAGCAGCAGCGCCTTGGACAGCGTCACCCGCCGGGTGCGCGAGGCCTCGGGGTTGATGGCCTTGTAGTAGAGGTCATGAGACAGCGCGCTGGAGATGGCCAGCAGCAGCCCGTCCGCGGTCGAGAGCGCCGCGGCCAGACCGCCCGCGGCCACCATGCCCGAGATGACATAGGGCAGCCCACCGAGCTCCGGCATCACGAGCATGACAAGATCGGGATGCAGGCGCAGCTCACCCAGCTGCAGCCGGCCATCGCCATTGAGGTCGACCGCCGACAGCAGGGCCGGGTCCACCCGCTGCCATTGGCGGATCCATGCCGGCAGCTGGTCGAAGCTGCTGCCGACCAGGTCATTGAAGACCTCGGTCTTGACCATCACTGCCAGCGCCGGTGCCGTGAGGTAGAGCAGGCTGATGAAGACGAGCGACCACGCCACCGAGGATCGCGCCGTGGCCACCGAGGTGGTGGTGTAGTAGCGCGTCAGCAGATGCGGCAAACCGGCGGTGCCGACCATCAGGCACAGCACCAGCGCGATGAAGTTGCGCCGCGCCTCACTGGCCTGGGCGCCCTCGGCCAGGTCGCCGTCGGCCGACGCTGCACTCGGCCCGGCAAAGGGCTGGGTGTGCAGCGCCAAACCCGACAGCGGCTGGGCCATGCTGGCCTCGGCGGCGAGTTCGCGTCGCCAGCGTTCCTCGGCCTCCGCTGCGGTGCGCGGCAAGGCCGCACGCTGCTTCTCGGCCGCCTGGATCTGCGCCAGCGGTGCGTTGGCCTGCTTCAACGCGGCGACGCTGGCGGCGGCCTCGGCCTGGGCCTGGGCCAACGCCCGAGGCACGTCACCCAGCCGGGCGGCGGCGGCCTGGGCGCGCTCCTGGTGGATGGCGCGCACCTGCAACTCGCCGGGGTCGTGGATGAGCTGTTGCTCGCGCTGCGCCAACTGGTGCAGTTGCTGGCCATAGACCAGCTGTGGCAGCGGCCAGCCGGTCTGCTTGACGCTGAGCCAGATCACCGGCACCAGATAGGCCAGGATCATGATCAGGTACTGGGCGACCTGGGTCCAGGTCACCGCGCGCATGCCGCCGAGGAAGGAGCACACCAGCACCCCACCCAGCCCCACGAACACACCGACTTCGAAGCCCAGGCCGGTGAGCCGCGTGGTGATCAGGCCGACGCCGTAGATCTGGGCCACCAGATAGACGAAAGACACCAGGATGGCGGCGCACGCGCCCACCAGCCTGAGCGTCCGGCTCTCGAACCGTTCCGCCAGGAAGTCAGCCACGGTGAACTGGCCGAAGCGCCGCAGGTAGGGTGCGATGCACAGCGCGAGCAGCACGAAACCGCCCGTCCAGCCCAGCACATAGGCCAGCCCGGCATAGCCGCTCGCGTAGAGGGTGCCGGCCAGCCCGATGAAGGTCGCGGCACTCATCCAGTCGGCGCCTGCTGCCATGCCGTTGTAGAGCGCGGGCACGCGGCGCCCCGCCACGAAGTACTCCGCCGGGTCAGTCGTGCGGCACAGGATGCCGATGACCGCATACACCAGCACCGTGGCCACGAGGAAGGTGTAGCCGATCCAGGCCTTGGGCATGCCGCGCTGCTCGGCCACGCCCAACACCACCACGAGCGCAATGAAGCTCAGCGTGAAGAGCGCATACCGGCGATGCAGGCGGTGCAGGTGTGAGGTCGAGGAATCAGGCACGTGCGAATCATCGGCAACAAAAAGCCCGGATTCCCCTGCGGAGAACCCGGGCCGATGCGAGCAAGGCGCGAAGGCTTACTTGGCGGCCAGGCGCTGCCAGGTGTCGATCACGGTGTCAGGGTTCAGCGAGATGGACACGATGCCCTCCTCGGCCAGCCAGTCGGCGAAGTCGGGGTGGTCGCTGGGGCCCTGGCCGCAGATGCCGATGTACTTGCCGGTGGCGCGGCAGGCGCGGATGGCGCGCGAGATCATGGCCTTGACGGCCGGATCACGCTCGTCGAAGTCGCCGGCCAGCTGCTCCAGGCCGGAGTCACGATCCAGGCCCAGGGTGAGCTGGGTCAGGTCGTTGGAGCCGATGGACATGCCGTCGAAGTGCTCCAGGAACTGCTCGGCCAGGATGGCGTTGCTCGGCACCTCGCACATCATGATGACGCGCAGCCCGTCCACGCCGCGCTTCAGGCCCTTCTCGGCCAGCATGCCGACCACCTGCTCCGCCTGGCGCACGGTGCGCACGAAAGGCACCATGATCTCGACGTTGGTCAGGCCCATGTCCTTGCGCACGCGCTTCAGCGCCTCGCACTCCATCGCGAAGGCGTCCTGGAACTCACCGCTGATGTAGCGCGACGCGCCGCGGAAGCCCAGCATCGGGTTTTCTTCGTCCGGCTCGTAGCGGGTGCCGCCGATGAGCTTGCGGTACTCGTTGGACTTGAAGTCCGACAGGCGCACGATGACCGGGCGCGGGAAGAACGCCGCCGCGATGGTGGCGATGCCTTCGGCCAGCTTGTCGACGTAGAACGCACGCGGCGAGGCATGGCCGCGGGCCACCGACTCGACGGCCTTCTTGAGGTCAGCATCGATGTTCGGATAGTCCAGGATGGCCTTGGGGTGGACGCCGATGTTGTTGTTGATGATGAACTCGAGCCGCGCCAGGCCCACGCCACCCGAGGGCATCTGCGCGAAGTTGAACGCCAGCTGCGGGTTGCCCACGTTCATCATGATCTTGATGGGGCAGTACGGCAGCTCGCCGCGGTGCACCTCGCTGACCTCGGTCTCCAGCAGGCCGTCGTAGATGTAGCCGGTGTCACCTTCCGAGCAGGCGACGGTGACGAGCTGACCGTCCTTCAGCGTCTCGGTGGCATCGCCGCAGCCGACCACGGCCGGGATGCCCAGTTCACGCGCGATGATGGCCGCGTGGCAGGTGCGCCCGCCGCGGTTGGTGACGATGGCGCTGGCGCGCTTCATGACCGGCTCCCAGTTCGGGTCGGTCATGTCGGTGACGAGCACGTCGCCCGGCTGCACGCGCTCCATCTCGGCGACGCTCTCCACGAGGCGCACGGGGCCGGTGCCGATCTTCTGGCCGATGGCGCGGCCCTCGGCCAGCACGGCGCTGTGGGCCTTGAGCTTGTAGTGGTGCTCGACCTGGCCGGCGGCCTGGCTCTTCACCGTCTCGGGGCGGGCCTGCAGGATGTACAGCTTGCCGTCAACGCCGTCGCGGCCCCACTCGATGTCCATCGCGCGGCCGTAGTGCTGCTCGATGATGAGGGCGTACTTGGCCAGCTCGGTCACTTCCGCGTCGTTGAGCGAGTAGCGGTTGCGGGCCTCGGGCGCGGTGTCCACGGTCTTGACGAGCTTGCCGGAGGCGGCCTTCTCTTCGGGCGTCGCGAACTCCATGCGGATCAGTTTGGAGCCCAGGTTGCGGCGGATGATGGCCAGCTTGCCGCTCTTCAGCGCCGGCTTGTGGACGTAGAACTCGTCCGGGTTCACGGCGCCCTGCACCACCGTCTCGCCCAGGCCATAGCTGGAGGTGATGAAGACGACCTCCTGGAAGCCGCTTTCGGTGTCGATGGTGAACATCACGCCGGCCGAGCCCAGGTCGCTGCGCACCATGCGCTGCACGCCGGCCGACAGCGCCACGTCACCGTGGGCGAAGCCCTTGTGCACGCGGTAGCTGATGGCGCGGTCGTTGTAGAGCGAGGCGAACACCTCGCGCATCTTGTGCAGCACCTCGTCGATGCCGTGCACGTTCAGGAAGGTCTCCTGCTGGCCGGCGAAGGAGGCGTCGGGCAGGTCTTCGGCGGTGGCCGACGAGCGCACGGCGAAGGTGGCGTCAGGGTTGTCGGCGGTCAGGCGCTCGTAGGCTGCGCGCACCTGGGCCTCCAGGTCGGCCGGAAACGGCTGGGCCTCGATCCAGCCTCGGATCTCGGCACCGGCCTCGGCCAGCGCGCGGACGTCGTCGGTGTTGAGCGTGGACAGGCGCGCCGCGATGCGGGCGTCCAGGCCTTCGTGCTTCAGAAACTGTCGGAACGCGTGCGCCGTGGTGGCAAAGCCACCAGGCACGCGGACGCCGGCATCCGAGAGCTGGGAGATCATTTCGCCGAGGCTGGCGTTCTTACCGCCAACGGCCTCGACGTCGGTCATCCTCAGGTTCTCAAACGGAACGACCAGGGCGGTCGCCTCAAAGCGTGCAGCAGACATGGGAAAACTCCGGGAGGTTGAAAACTCGGGGCTGTGTCCGCTGCACCCAGGCACGGCCGGTTACGGCGCGTGTTCACACCGGTGAGGTGTTCTTGGAATGAGGTGGGGGTGCGCATGGTGGGGCAAAGCAATTAGCGCCGATTCTAGGCGGGGCCGCTCCTATGATGGGAACTTCGTCGCCCCCCTTGATCTCGCCGCGAGCCCGCCATGTCCGACAGAACCGTGTATTTCGTCTCAGACGGCACCGGCATCACTGCCGAAACCTTCGGTAACTCCATCCTGGCCCAGTTCGAGATCAAGCCGCGGCATGTGCGCCGCCCTTTCATCGATAGCGCCGAGAAGGCTCATGCCGTGGTGCAGGAGATCAACGAACTGGCCCAGCGCGAGGGCAAGACGCCGATCGTGTTCGCCACCCTCGTGAACCGCGACGTGCTCAAGGTCGTCCGCGAGCACTGCCAGGGCCGGGTCATGGACATGTTCGGCACCTTCATCGAACCGCTGGAAGACGAATTCGGCATCAAGAGCAACCACCGCGTCGGCCGCTTCTCCAACGTCGCCCAGAGCCAGGAGTACCACGACCGGATCGAGGCGATCAATTTCTCGCTGGCGCACGACGACGGCCAGTCGGCCAAGAACCTGGACCGGGCCGACGTCATCCTGGTGGGCGTGAGCCGCTGCGGCAAGACGCCGACGTCGCTCTACCTCGCCATGCAGCACGGCATCAAGGCGGCCAACTACCCGCTCATCCCCGAGGACTTCGAGCGCCGCAAGCTGCCCGCGCCGCTGCTGCCGCACAAGCGCAAGTGCTTCGGCCTGACCATCGACCCCGAGCGCCTAGCCTCCATCCGCAACGAGCGACGCCCGGGCAGCAAGTACGCCGACGTGCTGAACTGCCGCTACGAGGTCAACGAAGCCGAAGCCATGATGAAGCGCGACGGCATCTCCTGGCTGTCGTCTACGCACAAGAGCATCGAAGAGATCGCCACCACCATCCTGCGCGACATCCGGCCTGACCGGCTCATCTACTGAGATGCCGGCTTCGGCCCTCGCCCTCGTCCTCACCGCCGCCCTCCTCCACGCCCTCTGGAACCTCGCTGCCAAGCGCTGGGGTGGTGGGCCGCATTTCGTCTTCAGCTGCGCGCTGGGCGTGACCGTGCTGTGGCTGCCGGCGGTGCTGTGGGTCGGGCTCTCCGAGATCCCTCACTGGTCATTGACCGCCTGGGCCTTCGTGGCGGCCAGCGCGCTCGTGCACCTGGCCTACTTCAATTGCCTGATCGCCGGCTACCGGGCGGCGGACCTGACGGTGGTCTACCCCGTGGCGCGCGGCAGCGGCCCGCTGCTGTCGGCCCTGGCCGCCGTGCTGCTGCTGGGCGAGCACCTGGGCCTGCACGGCGCCCTGGGGCTGGCGGGCGTGGTGGGCGGCATCCTGCTGATCACCATGGGGCCGCGGCTGCTCGGGCGCGGGGTACCGCAGGCTGCTGAAGCCGCGCGACGCCGCCGCGCTGGCCTGTGGTGGGGAGCCGCGACCGGCACGCTGATCGCCGGCTACACGGTGCTGGACGGCTATGCCGTCAAGGTGCTGCTGGTCTCGCCGCTGATGCTCGACTACTTCGGCAACGTGCTGCGCGTGCCGCTGCAGCTGCCCGTCGCCCTGCGCCAGGCCCACAGCTTCTGGCCTGAGCTGCGGCGCTCGTGGCGCGGCGTACTCGCCGTGGCGGGACTGGGGCCGCTGGCCTACATCCTCGTGCTGATGGCCATGCAGGAGGCGCCGCTGTCGCGCGTGGCGCCGGCCCGCGAGGTGTCGATGCTGTTCGCCGCGCTGCTGGGTGGGCAGTTGCTGGGCGAAGGGGAACGCGGCTGGCGCTTGGCCGGCGCCGCGTTGATCGGGGCCGGAGTCTTTGGGCTAGCGCTGTAGCAGGCCCTCGTAGACCTGCACATAGCGCTGGGCGGCGGTGTCCCAACCAAAGCGCTGGCGCATGGCGGCGTCGCGCACGCGGGCCCAATACTCGGGCCGGCTCCACAGCGCAAACGCCCGCCGAAGCGCGCGGCGGTAGGCGTCGCCCGTGAAGGCATTGAAGACGAAGCCCGTGGCGGTGCCGGCGGCCAGGTCTTCCAGCGTGGTGTCGACCACCGTGTCGGCCAGGCCGCCGACGCGATGCACCAGCGGCAGCGCACCGTAGCTCAGGCCGTAGAGCTGGGTGAGGCCGCAGGGTTCGAAGCGGCTGGGCACCAGCACGACGTCGCTGCCCGCGTAGATGCGGTGGGCCAGGCCTTCGTCCATGCCGGTGCGGCGGGCGACCTGGCCAGGGTGGCGTGCGGCGGCATCGGCAAAGGCGGCCTCCAGGCGCGCATCACCGCTGCCGAGTACGACGAGCTGGCCGCCGGCATCGATCAGGTCGTTCAGGGCCTCCAGCACCAGCGGCAGGCCCTTCTGCTCCGTCAGGCGGCTCACCACGCCGAACAGGGGCGCGTCGGGGCGCACGTCCAGCCCGCATTCGCGCTGCAGGGCCGCCTTGCAGTCGGCCTTGCCTTCCGGGCGCTCGACGCTGTAGGGCTGCGCGAGGCTGCGGTCGCGCACGGGTGACCACACCGCATAGTCGACCCCGTTGAGGATGCCGTGCAGCTCGCCCGCGCGGTGGCGCAGCAGGCCGTCCAGGCCACAGCCTTGCTCCGGTGTCTGAATCTCGCGGGCGTAACTCGGGCTGACCGTGGTGATGGCGTCGGCGAAATGCAGACCGGCCTTCATGAAGCTCACCTGGCCGTAGAACTCCACGCCTTCCACCGCGTAGTGGGGTGGCGGCAGGCCCAGGTCACAGAACTGCTCGGCCGGGAAGAGCCCCTGGTAGGCCAGGTTGTGGATGGTGAAGACCGTGCGTGCCTGGTTGCGGCGCCGCGTCCGGCTGGCCGCGATGTGGGCACAGGCCAGGCCCGCATGCCAGTCGTGCGCGTGCACGATCTCCGGGCGCCAGCTGCCGTCCACACCTTCGGCCAGGCGAGCTGCCGCCAGGCCCAGCAGCGCGAAGCGCCGGTGGTTGTCGGGGTAGGCGATGCCCAGCGCATCGCCGTAGGGGTTGCCAGGCCGGTCGAACAGGCCCGGGGCGTCGAGCACGTAGACGGGCACATCGAAGCCCGGCAAGCGGCCACGCAGCAGGGCCGCGCGGCCCTCGCTCCAGGGCAGCGCCACGGGCGCGACCGCGCATTCGTGGGTGAGGGACTCGCGGATGGCCGGAAAGCCCGGCACCAGCAGCCGCGGCTCGACGCCCGCAGCCGCCAGGGCCGCCGGCAGCGCACCGGCCACATCGGCCAGGCCACCGGTCTTCAGCAGCGGGAACAGCTCCGCGCTGACTTGCAGGATGCGCATTACAACTTGGCCAGCATTTGCTTGGTGATCAACACCACGCCATTGTCGGTGCGCTCGAAGCGTGAGGCATCGAGCTTGGCGTCTTCGCCCACGACCAGACCATCAGGGATGACACAGGCCCGGTCGACGATGACCTTGGTCAGCCGGCAGTGGCGCCCCACCTCCACGCCCGGCAACAGCACGCATTGGTGGATGTTGCAGAAGGAGCGGATGCGCACGTTGTTGAACAGCACCGACTGCACGACATGCGAGCCCGACACGATGCAGCCGGCGCTCACGATGGTGTTGACCGTCATGCCGTGCATGCCGTTGTGGTCGGGGATGAACTTGGCCGGGGGCAGCTGGCGCTGGTAGGTCCAGATGGGCCAGTCGGTGTCGTAGATGTCGAGCTCGGGGCTGATGGAGGCGAGGTCGAGGTTGGCAGCCCAGAAGGCATCCAGCGTGCCCACGTCGCGCCAGTAGGGCGGCGCGCCGTTGGGGTTGTGGATGACGCTCATGCTGAACGGGTGTGCCACCGCGCGCTGCTCGGCCACGGTCTTGGGGATGACGTCTTTGCCGAAGTCGTGGCTGGAGTTGGTGTCGGCCAGATCCTCGGCCAGCAGGCGGTAGAGGTAGTCGGCGTTGAAGATGTAGATGCCCATGCTGGCCAGGCAGGTGCCCTCACGGCCGGGAATGCAGGGCGGGTCGGCCGGCTTTTCCTGGAAGGCCGTGATGCGGCGATCGCCGTCTACCGCCATGACGCCGAAGGCGGTCGCCTCGGCCTTGGGCACCTCGATGCATCCCACCGTACAACCCGCGCCGGTGGCGGCATGGTCGGCCAGCATGCTGGAGTAGTCCATCTTGTAGATGTGGTCGCCCGCGAGCACGACGATGTAGTCCGCCCCGGTGCTCTGGATGATGTCCAGGTTTTGGAATACGGCGTCGGCCGTGCCGCGGTACCAGCTTTCTTCATCGACCCGCTGCTGTGCGGGCATCAGGTCCACCGTCTCGTTCAACTCCGCGCGCAGAAAGCTCCAGCCGCGCTGGATGTGGCGCAGCAGCGAATGGCTCTTGTACTGCGTGACCACGCCAATGCGCCGGATGCCGCTGTTCACGCAGTTGGACAGTGCGAAGTCGATGATGCGGAACTTGCCGCCAAAGTACACGGCGGGCTTGGCACGTGCATCGGTGAGCTGCTTGAGGCGAGAACCGCGCCCGCCGGCAAGGACGAGGGCGATGGCGCGGCGGGCCAGCTGATGGGGCGAGGCGACGGGGGGCATGCGAGTCTCCGGCTGCTTGTCGGTGCAGTGTGCGACAGCCAGTTTGCACGCCCGCTGCGGGCTTCCCCTCAGGCACCCATGTTTGTCCCTTCGCCGGCCGCTGCTTCGGCCAGCGCACGTTCGAAGGCGCTGCGGCTGGGCGTCTCCACGAACACACAACGCTTGTGGTGGCGCTTGCAGTGGTCCTTGACGCGCCAGTAGGCGTCGTGGCTGATGCAGCCGGTCTGGCAGATGACGAGATCGGCCGCAGCCAGCTGGGGCTCCAGCTGGGCGGGCTTGTGCTCCTCGCCCCCGTCGTGGTGCAGGAACTGCGCGCCACAGCCTTCCACGGCCTGGCGGTACTGGGGCACGCTGCCGCCCCGTCCGCCCACGCACAGCACCACGCGCTGCTCCAGGCTGGCCGGCGCCGCCGGCACCTCGGCGACAGGCGCGGCCGTGGCCAGTGGTCGGACCTCGACAGCCACCGGCTGCGGTCGGGCCGACAGCCGGTTCACCTCCCGCTGCAGGGCCTGGTTGCGCGCGAGCTGCTCGGCCAGGCGCTCTCGCAGGGCTTCGCGCTCGGGCAGGTCGGGGTGGGTCTGGAGCCATTGCTGAAGCTGCTGCTGGGCCTGGTCGAGCTGGGTCTGCAGCGCGATGACGGCCGCCCGATGCTGCATGCGCTCCTGCTCCCAGGCCTGCTGCTCGCGGGCGCGTGCGTGGCTCCACGCGGTCATGCGCTGTTGCACCTCGCCGTACTCGCGCGCCAGGGCCTGATGTTCGGCTGCCAGCTCGCGGTGGCGCGCCATGTCCACCCGCTGCGCGGCGCCCACCTGGTGCTGCAGCATGTGCACCTGGCCGAGCACGCGCATCTCCAGCCATTCATCGCAACGCGCATGGGTGAGCGTGGCCCACAGCGCGCCGGCCACCTCCCCCTGCGCCGCACGGCCCCGCCACCAGCTCATGAGGCTGTCGCGGCACTTGGCCTGGGCGGCGCTGCGCACGTCCAGCGCAAAGCGCTGCTCCAGGTCCTTCTGCAGCGCCTCGGCCATCAGATTGCGGCGCCCGGCCGCGGTGACCAGGCTGCAGTGCAGGGTGTAGTCGTCCTCGTTTCCCTGCAGCACCAAGTGGCGCTTGGCCAGCAGCCGCACGCGCTCCAGGGGCAGGCACACGCCGATGACGGGGCAATGGGCATGACTGCCCAGTTCCCAGAGACGCCGACGGCGCGAACCAGTGGTGGGAGGCAAGGCCGCATGGGCGGCGCAGCAGGCGTCAGCCATTCGATATCTCCACGGCGAAGCCGACGAGGAGCGCGGGCTGGCTGGAGCTGGCTGGCGCGGGGTCGAGTGAGGTGAAAGGGCGGCGGGCTACTTGGTCAGCAGGAGCTTGCCCAGCGACGTGATGCGCAGGCGGTAAAGCTGCCCTTGATGAACGATGTGCACCTCGCCGCGCGGGCCGAGCAAGGCCTGGCTGTCGATGCAAGGCACCTGGGTGTGGTGCCCGCGCACGTCGGCCGTAGGCGCTGGGACGGGCTTGGGAGGAGGAACAGTGAACATGACGTCACTGTAATGAGAATCATTCTTAATTGCAAGCCTGTCGACGCGCATCGCGGCCGGCACGCTCAGCCTTGCTGGCGGGCGCTCTCGTACAAGCAGATGGCGGCGGCGGCGGCAACGTTCAGCGACTCTTCGCCGCCCGGCTGCGGGATGCCCACCCGCAGCGCGCACCGGGCCATCAACGCGGGCGACACGCCCTGCCCTTCGTGGCCCAGGACCCAGGCGCACGGCGCGGGCAATTTGACCCGGTGCAGCGGCTGGCTGTCGTGCGAGCTGGTCGCGACGAGCGGCACCGACAGCACCGCCAGATCGTCTGCCGCCAGACCCTCGACCAGCCGCAGCCCGAAATGCGCCCCCATGCCGGCACGCACGACCTTGGGCGACCACAGCGCCGCGGTGCCCTTCAAGGCCAGCACCTGCCGAAAGCCGAGCGCCGCCGCGCTGCGCAAGATGGCGCCGACATTGCCCGCATCCTGCAGGCGGTCGAGCACCACGCTCGCCGCTGCCGGGTCGATGGCCGGCTGGCTCGGCAGGCTCAGCTCGGCGCCGATCTGCGCCGGCGACTCCAGCCCGCTGAGCGCCTTGAACAGCGCAACCGGCACCACCAGCGCGCGCGGCGCCGACTCGGCCAGCGCAGCGAGCTGCGGGTCTTGCAGCGCGGCTTCTGTCAACACGACCAGTGCCGGCCGCCAGCCTCGCTGCAGCGCGGCCCGCAGCAGGTGGTCGCCCTCGATCCACAGGCTGCCGGTCTTGCGATAGCCCGAGGCATCGGCGGCAAGCTTGCGCAAGCGCACCAGCGCCGGGTTGTCGCGGGAGGTGATGGCGTCCAGCTTCATGCGCAGCGGTCCGAGGGCGTGCGGACACCGACCTCGCGCACGGGCGCGAAGCTGCGGCGATGCCAGGGGCTCGCGCCATGTTCGCGCAAGGCGGCCAGGTGCTCGGCCGTGCCATAGCCCTTGTGGGTGGCAAAGCCATAGTGCGGATGGCTCTCGTGCATCTGCTCGCAGAAGAGGTCGCGCGCCACCTTGGCCAGGATGCTGGCCGCCGAGATGGCCTGCACCGTCGCGTCGCCCTTCACGATGGCTTCCGCGGCCATGGGCAGCACCGGCAGCCGGTTGCCGTCGATGCGCACCAGGGCCGGCTTCAGGCGCAGGCCGTGCACGGCGCGCTGCATGGCGAGCATCGTGGCCTGCAGGATGTTGAGGCGGTCGATCTCCTCGACCGAGGCCTGGGCGATGCAGCAGCACAGCGCCTTGGCGCGGATCTCGTCGTACAGCCGCGCCCGCTTGGCTGCCGTCAGCGCCTTGGAGTCGGCCAGACCGGGGATGGGCTGCAGGTCGTCGAGGATGACCGCGGCCGCGAACACCGGGCCAGCCAGCGGGCCGCGGCCGGCCTCGTCCACGCCGGCCACCAGGCCGGGCGGCGTCCAGTCGAGCGAGGCCTGCTCAGGCACCGAGGAGGCTCGCGATCGCATCGCTGGCGCGCCGCGCGGTGTCTTGCCGCAACAGCGTGTGGAGGTCGACGAAACGGGTGTGCAGGGCGTCGCGGCGCGCCGCATCGGCGAGCAGTGCCTCGGCCTCGCGCGCCAGGGCCTCGGGCGTGCAGGCGTGCTGGATGAGCTCAGGCACCAGGAACTCACGCGCAAGGATGTTGGGCAGGCCCACCCAGGGCAGCAGGCCCTTGTCCTTCATGCGCCACCAGTTCAACCAGTTCATGCGGTAGGCGATCACCATGGGTCGCTTGAACAGCGCCGCCTCCAGCGTGGCGGTACCGCTGGCGACCAGCGTCAGGTCGCAGGCGGCCAGCGCGGCGTGGGACTGGCCGTCGATGAGCTGGATGTCAACTCCGCCGAGCAGTGGCTCGACGAGGTGCCGCAGCCCTGGCACGACCGGCAGGATGAAGCGCCGGCCGGGTCGCGCCAGCAGGCGAGCCGCACCGATGAGGGCGGGGGCGATGTACTTGATCTCGCTCTTGCGACTGCCCGGCAGCAGTGCAATGACGGTGTCGTCGGCCGGCAGGCCCAGGGCCTCGCGGGACGCCGCGCGTGGCGGCTCCATCGGGATGGCATCGGCCAGCGGATGGCCGACATAGGTCGCGCCGATGCCGGCCTTGTGCAGGATCTCGGGCTCGAACGGGAACAGGCACAGCACATGGTCGGCTGCGCGGCGGATGGTCTCGACGCGCTCCGGCCGCCAGGCCCAGATGGACGGGCAGACGAAGTGCACCGTCTTGATGCCGGCCTCGCGCAGGCGGGCCTCCAGGCCGAAATTGAAGTCGGGCGCGTCCACGCCGATGAAGACATCCGGCCGGTTCGAGATGAGTCGCTTGCCGAGCTGCTTGCGGATGGACAGCAGCTCGCGGATGTTCAGCAGCGCATCCACGTAACCGAAGATCGACAACTTGCTGTGAGGCCACCAGCTCTCGAAGCCCTGGGCCTGCATCTTCGGCCCGCCGATACCCTGGGACGCGAGCCCCGGCCAGCGCGCGCGCAGGCCTTGCAGCAGCAGGCTGGCCAGCAGGTCGCCGCTGGCCTCGCCGGCCACCATGCCGAGTCGGGGCGCCTTTTGCATGTCAGACATCCTCGCCCAGCACAAGCCCTGCGGGCCGAGCGCCGGGCCGCTCCCGAGCCGGCCCGCGCAGGCGATGTACCTGCCGGTCGAACCGGCAGGTATCGCCGTCCCCTCGGGGGACCGGCCAAGGTACGCCTTGGACGAGGGGCTTCACGATCAGCGGACGATGCCGCGAGTGGAAGCGGCAAGGAAGGTCAGCATGGTGTCGATGTCGCCGTCTGCGGCGCCGCCCTCGCTGCCGCGCAGCGCCTCAATGGCGGCCTTGGCCTCGTCGAGCGTATGACCGCTGCGGTAGATGAGCTTGTACATCTGGCGGATGACACCGATGCGCTCGGCGCTGAAGTCGCGGCGCTTCAGGCCCACGACATTCACCGCCCGGGCTGACAGCGGATTGCCGTCCACCGTCATGAAAGGCGGCACGTCCTGGGCCACATGCGCCTGGAAGCCGATCATCGCGTGGTCGCCGATGCGCATGCGCTGCAGGATGCCGGTGAGGCCGCCGATGGTGACGTGGTCGCCCACCTGCACATGGCCCGCCAGGGTGGCGCCGTTGGCCAGCACGCATTCGTTGCCGATGACGACGTCATGCGCCAGGTGGCAATAGGCCATGATCCAGTTGTCGTGGCCCAGGGTCGTCTCGCCGCGGTCCTGCACCGTGCCGACGTTCAACGTGCAGAACTCGCGGATGGTGTTGCGATCGCCGATGACGAGTGTGGTGGGCTCGCCAGCGTACTTCTTGTCCTGATTGGCAGCACCGATGGAGCTGAACTGAAAGAAGGTGTTGTCGCGCCCGATGGTGGTGTGGCCTTCGATGACCACGTGCGGGCCGACCTTGGTGCCGGCGCCGATCTTCACGTGCGGGCCGATCAACGAGTAGGCACCGACCTCGACGGAGCTGTCGAGCTCGGCAGCCGGGTCGACGATGGCAGTGGGGTGGATGGCCATCGCGCCGGTCCTCAAGCTTCAATACGGCGCATGGTGCACATCAGCTCGGCTTCAGCCGCCACCTGCTCACCCACCAGCGCGCGTGCCGCGAACTTGTAGATGCCGGCCTTGGCGCGGCCCAGGGTCACTTCCAGCACCAGCTGGTCGCCCGGCTCGACCGGGCGCTTGAAACGCGCACCATCGATGCCGGCGAAGTACACGACCGACTTCTCGTCGAGCACGATGTCCATGGTTTCGATGGCCAGCAGCGTGGCCGCCTGGGCCAGGGCTTCGAGCACCAGCACGCCGGGCATGACCGGGCGGTGCGGGAAGTGGCCGAGGAAGAAGGGCTCGTTGATGGAGACGTTCTTGATCGCCCGGATGCGCTCGCCCTTGACGAGCTCCACCACCCGGTCCACCAGCAGAATGGGGTAGCGGTGCGGCAGGCGCTTGAGGATGTCGTGGATGTCCATCGTGGTCGTGTCTGTCGTCATTTTTTTTCAAGCGCGCGGACACGCTCGCGGAGGGTGTGGAGCTGGCGCAGCGTGGCTGCATTCTTCTGCCAGCTGGAATTCTCTTCGAAGGGATGGGGGCCGCTGTAGACGCCTGGCTCCGAGATGCTGCGCGTGACGGTCGTGGCGGCGGAGATGTGCACGCCGTCAACCAAGGTCAGGTGGCCAATGATGTTGGCCGCGCCGCCGATGGTGCAGTTGGCGCCGATGCGGGTGGAGCCCGCCACTGCCGCACAGCCCGCCATGGCCGTGTTGCGGCCGATGTGCACGTTGTGGGCGATCTGGATGAGGTTGTCGAGCTTGACGCCGTCCTCGATGACCGTGTCGGCCAGGGCGCCGCGGTCGATGCAGGTGTTGGCGCCGATCTCGACGTCGTCGCCGATGGTGACGTTGCCGAGTTGCTCGATCTTGACGTAGCCGTCCTTGCTGGGTGCCAGGCCAAAGCCATCCGCACCGATGACCACGCCGCTGTGCACCAGCCCGCGAGCCCCGATGCGGCAGCCATAGCCCAGCACGACCCGGGGCGCCAGGCGCGTGTCGGCGCCCACCTGGGCGCCGCGCTCGACGACGCAGTGCGCGCCGATGCGGGCCCGGTCACCGATGACGGCGCCGGCCTCGATGACGGCCAGCGGGCCGATGGCCACATCCCGCCCGAGCGTCGCCTGCGGCGACACGATGGCGCTGGGATGCACGCCCACGTCGGCCGCCGGGCGGGTGCGGGCGGCCCACCACTGCGTGAGGCGGGCGAAGTACAGATAAGGGTCGGGCGTGACGATGGCGGCACCCCGCGCCGCAGCAGCCTCGGCCTGGGCCGGCGACACGATGACGCAGGCGGCCCGCGTGGTGGCGAGCTGCGACTGGTAGCGCGGGTTGGCGAGGAAACTGATGCTGTCGCCGTCCGCCTCGTCCAGCGGCGCGATGCGGCTGATGCGCGTTTCGGACCCACCAAGCAAATCGCCGCCCAAGGCGGCGATCAGCTCAGCGAGCGCGACGGTCGTCGTGCTCATGGCGGCGGGCGCTTTACTTCTGCGCGTTGAGCGCGTCGATCACCTTCTTGGTGATGTCCACGCGCGGGCTGAAATGGATGGCGTCTTGCAGGATCAGGTCGTACTTCTCGGTGTCGAAGATCTGCTTGATGACCTTGTTGGCCTTCTCGACGACCGCGGCGAGTTCTTCGTTGCGGCGCTGGGTCAGGTCTTCCTGCCATTCACGCTTCTTGCGCTGCAGGTCACGGTCCTTCTCGCCGATGTCACGGCTGCGGCGGCCACGTTCGGCCTCGGACAGCGTCGGGGCGTCCTTTTCGAGCTTCTCGGCAGCCGCGCGCAGCTTGCTTTCCTGGTCCTTCAGATCCTTCTCGCGCTTGCCGAACTCGGCTTCCAGCTTGGCCTGGGCGAGCTTGGCGAGGTTGGACTCACGCAGCACTGCCTCGCTGTTGACGTAGCCGATCTTCAGTTCCTGGGCTTGCACCGCAGAAGTGGCCACAACCATCGAAGCGGCCAGAGCCACCGATTGCAAGAGCTTGCTCATCATCAGAATGCAGTCCCGATCTGGAATTGGAATTTCTCGATTCTATCCGTGCGTTGTTTGCGGATAGGTTTGCCGTAGCTCAGGCGCAGAGGGCCCATCGGCGAGATCCACGACAAGCCGATACCGGCCGAGACGCGGATGGTGTCGAAGCTGACCTTCTCCTTGGCGTCGCTGCCCCACACGTTGCCGGCGTCCATGAAGCCGAAGATGCGGAAGCTCTTGTCGTTGCCGCTGCCGGGCACCGGCAGGTAGAGCTCGGCATTGGTGTTGAAGCGCCGATTGCCGCCGCTGTAGGAGCCGGTCACGTCCACGGGGCCGAGCGTGCCCGCCTCGAAGACGCGCACCGAGCCCAGGCCGCCGCCGTAGAAGTTCTTGAAGATCGGGTAGGGCTTGCCGCCCAGGCCCACGCCCCAGCCGAGCTCGCTGTTGACGCCCAGAGTGATCTTGTTGGTGATCTCGAAATACTGCTGGTATTGCAGGTTGATGCGGGCGTACTGCGCATCGCCGATGGCGCTCGCCTCGACGTTGACGCGCTGGTACTTGCCCTTCATCGGCGAGAGCACGCTGTCGCGGCTGTCGCGCTGCCAACCGATGGTCAGCGGCACGGAGTTGCTGCGCTGGCCGAACTGGTTGGCGAACAGGAAGTAGCTGTTGGGCAGGCCCTTGGACGTGGTGATGGTGGTCTGCTCGTAGCCGATACCGAAGAAGACGGTGTCGACCTCGGAGAACGGCACACCGAAGCGCACTGCACCGCCCTTGGTGACGTATTGGTACTCCTCGCCCAGGGTGTTGATCGGGCGGGTGGTGCGGTAGAACACGTCGATGGCGCGAGAGACGCCGTCGACCGTGAAGTACGGATCGACCGTGCTGACCTGCAGCTGCCGGCCGGTACGGGCGGTCGCGATGTCGATGCCGAGGTAGTTGCCCGAACCGAACACGTTGTCCTGACGGATGGAGCCGGTGAAGGACAGCTTGGTCTGGCTGGAGTAGCCCGCACCCACCGTGATCGCGCCCGTGGGACGCTCCGCCACGGTCAGGATGACGTCCACCTGGTCCTGCGCGCCCGGCACCTCCTGGGTGTCGATGTTGACTTCCTTGTCCTTGAAGTAACCCAGGCGCTCCACGCGGTCGCGCGAGGCCTTGATCTTCTGGCCGTCGTACCAGGCCGCCTCGAACTGGCGGAACTCGCGGCGGATGACTTCGTCGCGGGTGCGCGAGTTGCCGGAGATGATGACCTTGCGCACATAGACCCGGCGCTGCGGCTCAGCCACGAACGTGACGACCACCTGTCCGGTTTCGCGGTTGATCTCGGGGCGGCTGTCGACGCGGGCAAACGCGTAGCCGTAGGTGCCGAAGAGGTCGCTGAAGGCGCGCGTGGTCGTGGCCACGGCCTCGCCCTGATAGGCCTGGCCCGGCTTCAGGTAGACGAGGTGCTTGAAGTCTTCCTCGCGGCCAAGGAAGTCGCCTTCGAGCTTGATGCCGGTCACGGTGTAGGGCTGGCCCTCGCTGACCGTGATGGCGATGCTGATGCTCTGCTTGTCCGGCGAGATGGTGACCTGTGTGGAGGTCACGTTGAACTCGAGGTAGCCGCGGTTCAGGTAATAGCTGCGGATGGTTTCGAGGTCAGCGTTGAGCTTGGCTCGCGAGTAGCGGTCGGTCTTGGTGTACCAGGTCAGCCAGCCGCTGCTCGTCTGCTCCAGCAGGCCCAGCAGCGTGCTCTCGGAGAACACCTTGCTGCCGAGGATGCGGATCTCTGCGATCTTGGCCGGCTCGCCCTCGGTCACGTTGAAGCTGACGTTGACGCGGTTGCGCTCGATCGGGGTGATGGTGGTCGTGACCTCGGCGCCGTAGAGGCTGCGCGTGAGGTACTGGCGCTTGAGCTCCTGCTCGGCGCGGTCGGCCAGCGCCTTGTCGAAGGGCTTGCCTTCACCGATGCCGACGTCCTTCAGCGACTTGGTCAGCGCCTCGGTGTCGAACTCCTTCAGACCCACGAAGTTGACGTTGGCGATGATGGGCCGCTCATCGATGATGACGACGACCGCATCGCCTTCGATGTTGATGCGCACGTCCTTGAACAGGCCGGTGGCGAACAGCGCACGGAGTGCGGCCGCACCCTTTTCATCGTTGTAGATGTCACCGATGCGGAAAGGTAGCGACGCAAAGACGGTACCGGGGTCGGTGCGCTGCAGGCCCTCGACGCGGATGTCCTTGAGCACGAAGGGATCGACCGCCCAGGCCAGCCCCGACTGAAACAACCCCGCGATGGCCGTAGCCAGCAAGCCGAGGCGGAAGGGGCGACGCTTCGCTCCCGAACAGAAAGAAAAGGACATGGGGACCGGGGAGTGTCAGTGCCAACCCGCGAACCGGGCGACGTCGTTGGAAAGGGCCAAGGCCATCATCAGCATCAGGATCAGCGCGCCTGCGCGCTGCAGTTGCCGTTGCCACCATTCGGAGACGGGGCGGCCACTCAGACCCTCGAAAAGATGATACATGAGGTGCCCGCCATCAAGCATGGGCAGCGGCAGCAGGTTGAGCACGGCCAGGCTGAGCGAAATCTTGGCCAGGAAGTCGAGGAACGGAGAGAGCCCGGCCTGTGCGGACTGTCCGGCATAGTCGGCAATGGTGAGCGGGCCGCTGAGATTCTTTACCGAAGCTTCACCCACGAGCATGCGCCCGAGCAGCCGGACGGTGGTGGCCGCCATGTCCCAGCTTTGCTCGACGCCGCGCCACAGGCCATCGAACAGGCCGTAGCTGACGAACACGCGCTCGGGCGGCGAGCCCACACTGACCTCCAGGCGTGCCACACGCTGGCCGCCCTCCTCCACCAGGCGAGGCGTCGCGGTGAGCTCCACCACCTGCCCCCCGCGCTCAACGCGCCAGGCCATGGGTCGGGGCTGATCACCGTCCCGCGCGTGGCGAATGGCGTCCCGCAGGAAGGCCACGTCCGGCACCCGCTGGCCGTCGATGGTCAGCACGCGATCGCCCGCCACGAGGCCGGCCTTCTCGCCCGCGCCACCCGGCACGACTTGACGGATCAGCGGCTCGCCCAGCGGCGCCAGACCGATGTCGCTGAACAGTCGCGCGTCCGGGGCGCGACCCGCGAGTTGGTCGGTGTCCAGACGCAGGCTGCGGGCGCTGTGGCCGCCCGGCGCCACCGCCGAGAGATAGATCGGCTCACCCAGCGCCTGGGCGCGGGCCACCGCGGACTGCAGGTCGGCCAGCGAAGTCACGTCCTGCCAGTCCTGCCCGTCAGCCGAGACCGCCTTCACAGCGTCGCCGGATAGCAGGCCGGCCCGTTCGGCCAGCGAACCCGCCGGCGGCGTACCGAGCACCGCTTTCGGCACCTCGCTACCCAACCAGGCCACGGCCGCGAACAGCACAATGGCCAGCACCCAGTTGGCCAGCGGCCCGGCCGCGACGATGGCCGCGCGCTGGCGCAGCGGCCGCTGGTTGAACGCCTGCTCGCGCTCGTGCGGAGCAACGACGCCATCACGCTCGTCCAGCATGCGCACATAGCCTCCCAGCGGCAACGCGCTGAGTGTGAACTCGGTGCCATCGCGGCCGACGCGACGCCACAGCACGCGGCCGAAACCAATGGAAAAGCGCAGCACCTTCACACCGCAGGCCCGGGCCACCCGGTAGTGCCCCCACTCATGCAGCGGTACCAGGATGCCGATGGCCACGAGGAACCAGAACGCCTTCTGGATCACATCCATGAAGCCACCTGGCGCAACGCCACGTCACGGACCCGCGCGTCGAGCGCCAGCAGGCCGTCAATGCTGCCGACATCACTGGCCGACAGCGCCACCGTACCCAGGCAGTGCTCGTTCAGCGCATGAATGCGGTCGAAGCGAAGCCGCCCATTCAAGAAGGCGTCCACCGCCACTTCGTTGGCGGCATTCAGCACCGTGGTGCTGCCCTCCGGCGCGCGCAGCGCCTGCCAGGACAGGTGCAGGCCCGGGAAGCGAACGGCGTCGGCCTCCTCGAAGCTCAGGCCCGGCGTGGCGAGCAGATCGAGCCGGCTGGCACCCGAGGTGATGCGTTCGGGGAAGGACAGACCGTAGGCGATGGGCACGCGCATGTCGGGCGTGCCGAGCTGCGCGAGGACGGACTGGTCGCGGCAGACCACCATCGAATGGATGATGCTCTGCGGGTGGATGAGCACGCGGATCTGCTCAGGCGTGAGATTGAACAGCCAGCGCGCCTCGATGACCTCGAGCGCCTTGTTCATCATCGTGGCCGAATCCACGGAGATCTTGCGGCCCATGACCCAGTTCGGATGGGCACAGGCCTGGTCGGGCGTCACGTCGGCCAGCGTCTTCGGATCCCGGGTGCGGAAGGGGCCGCCGGAAGCCGTCAGCACGATGTGATCCACGCGCTGCGCCCAGGTGCTGCGGTCCTCGGGCAGACACTGGAAGATGGCGGAATGCTCGCTGTCGATCGGCAGCAGCGTCGCACCACCGGCTTCGACGGCCTGCATGAACAAGGCGCCGCCGACGACGATGGCCTCCTTGTTGGCAAGCAGCAGGCGCTTGCCCGCGCGGGCCGCGGCGATAGCCGGCGCCAGGCCTGCCGCACCCACGATGGCCGCCATCACGGTGTCGACCTCCGGATGCGCAGCGATTTCGGCCAGCTTGTCGGCGCCGTCCAGCACCTGGGTGGCGCTGCCGGCGTCGCGCAGACGCTCACGCAGCCGTGCCGCCGCGGCCTGATCAGGCATCACGGCGAAGCGGGGCTTACAGGTCAGGCATTGCGCGAGCAACTCGTCGACACGGCTCATCGCGCTCAGCGCGACGATCTCGTAGCGGTCAGGATGGCGGGCGACGACATCCAGCGTATTGACGCCGATGGACCCGGTCGAGCCGAGGACGCAGACACGTTGGCGGTTCATAGGCTGATCAAGGCCAGGGCCAGCGGAAACACCGGCAGCAGCGCATCGATGCGGTCCAGCACGCCACCATGGCCCGGCAGCAGATGGCTGCTGTCCTTGGCGCCGACGGCACGCTTGACGAGGGATTCGAAGAGGTCACCCACCACGCTCATCGCGGTCAGGAACACGATGGCCAGCAGGGAAATCCAGCCATGGCGCTGCACCAGCAGCGTGAACAGGCTGGGGGAATCGACCGCCACGTTGACGTCGATGACATGCACCCAGGTGAAGCCCAACAGGATGACGCCTGCCAGGCCTCCCCAGACGCCTTCCCAGCTCTTGCCGGGGCTGATGCCTGGGGCCAGCTTGCGCTTGCCAAAGGCCCGCCCGCAGAAATATGCGGCGATGTCAGCCATCCAGACGAGGCAGAAGATCGACAGCAGGAAGTTGATGCCGTGCACCTTGGCCTGAACGATGGCCAGCCATGCGCCCCAGAGCAGCAAGGCCCCGAGGGCCAGGCGGGCGCCGCGGGCGATGCGCGGCCAGCCGGTCGGGCCGGCCTTCAAGGCGTAGGCGCCACCCAGCACCCAGGCCAGGCTGGCGATGGACCACACCCACGGCGGTGGCGCATGCAAGCCGCCAATGAGCAGCGTCCAGACGCAGGCCAGCGCCAGTGCCACGCCGGCCGCCAGCGCGCCAGTGCCTGGCAGGCCGTTCAGGCGCGCCCACTCCCAGCCTGCCGCCCCCATCAGCACGACCGTCACCCAGGCAAAGGGCCAGGGCGAGGCCTGGAACAGCACCGGCAACAGGATGGCCAGCAGGACGATCGCAGTGATGATTCGGGTCTTGAGCATGGCGCGGGAGTTTGGCGCGGCTCAGGCCGCGATGGGCGTTTCCTTGACGCCGCCAAACCGGCGGTCGCGCTCATGGAAGGCGGCGATGGCCGCGTCGAGCTCACGCTCGCCGAACTCGGGCCACAGGCAGTCGGAGAAGACAAACTCGGTGTACGCCGCCTGCCACAGCAGGAAGTTGCTGATGCGCACTTCGCCGCCGGTGCGGATGAACAGGTCAGGATCGGGTGCATAGCTCATGGCCATGAACTCCGAGAGCCGGGCCTCAGTGAGTTCCTCGGCCGGCACGCCCGCGGCAATCGCCTTGCGGCAGGCCTGCACGATGTCCCATCGCCCCCCGTAGTTGAAGGCCACGTTGAGCGTGAGCTTGCTGTTGTGCGCGGTGCTGGACTCCGCCTCGTTCCAGGCATTGCGAAGCTTGTCGGATACCGCGTCGCGGTCACCGACGATGCGGATGCGCACGCCCATCGATCCCATCTTCGCGAGGTAGCGACTGACCGCCGCGAGCACCAGGCCCATGAGGCCTGACACCTCGTCGCTCGGGCGCTTCCAGTTCTCGCTGGAGAAGGCGAAGACGGTGAGATGCTCGATGTCGCGGTCGATGCAGGCCTGGACGATCTTG
The DNA here is from genome assembly GCF_002205845.1 of Roseateles puraquae. GTDB lineage: Bacteria > Pseudomonadota > Gammaproteobacteria > Burkholderiales > Burkholderiaceae_C > Pelomonas > Pelomonas puraquae. The sequence goes on from NZ_NISI01000001.1 coordinate 857,996, forward strand.
ACGAGGCTGTCCACGCCGGCCTTGTGGCCGAAGAAGCGCGGCAGGAAGCGCTTCTTGGCCCAGCGGCCATTGCCATCCATGACGATGGCCACGTGGCGCGGAGGCGCCGGACGGTCTTGCATCACGTCGTGGCGCGCGTTCAAACCGCCATGATCTCGGCTTCCTTGGCCGAGATCAGCTTGTCGATCTCGGCGATGACGCGATCGGTGAGCTTCTGCACATCGTCGAGGCTGCGGCGCTCGTCGTCCTCACCGATTTCCTTGTCCTTGAGCAGCTTCTTGGCCTGCTCGTTGGCATCGCGGCGCAGGTTGCGCACGGCGACCTTGGCATCTTCACCGGCGTTGCGCACGACCTTGGTCAGGTCGCGGCGGCGCTCTTCGGTCAGCGGAGGCATCGGGACGCGGATCAGGTCGCCCTGGGCCGAGGGGTTCAGGCCGAGGTCGCTTTCGCGGATGGCCTTCTCGATCTTGGCACCCATGCCCTTTTCCCAAGGCTGGACGGAGATGGTGCGGGCATCCAGAAGCGTGACGTTGGCCACCTGGCTGATGGGCACCATGGAGCCGTAGTAGTCGACGCTGACCTGGTCAAGGATGCCCGGGTGGGCGCGACCCGTGCGGATCTTCTGCAGTTCGCCCTTGAGTGCCTCGACGGACTTGGCCATCTTGGCTTCAGCGTTCTTCTTGATGTCTGCGGTGCTCATGATCTGTCTCTCGTCTTTCGATCAGTCTTTCGATCAAACGTGGACCAACGTGCCCTCGTCTTCACCCTGGACGACGCGCTTGAGCGCGCCCGCCTTGAAGATGCTGAACACCTTGATCGGCAGCTTCTGGTCGCGGCACAGCGCGAAGGCGGCGCCGTCCATGACCTGCAGGTTGCGGGTGATGGCCTCGTCGAAGCTGATGCGCGCGTAGCGCTTGGCCTCGGGGTCCTTCTTGGGATCGGCGGTGTAGACGCCGTCGACCTTGGTGGCCTTCAGGACGATCTCAGCGCCAATCTCTGCGCCACGCAGCGCGGCGGCGGTGTCGGTCGTGAAGAAGGGGTTGCCCGTGCCCGCAGCGAAAACCACCACCTTGCCCTCTTCGAGGTATTGCAAAGCCTTCGGGCGCACGTAGGGCTCAACGACCTGCTCAATGGCGATGGCGGACATCACGCGGGCCGTCATGCCTTCCTGGCGCATGGTGTCGGCCAGGGCCAGGGAGTTCATGACGGTGGCCAGCATGCCCATGTAGTCGGCGGTGGCACGGTCCATGCCGACCGAGCCGCCAGCCACACCGCGGAAGATGTTGCCACCGCCAATGACGACCGCGACCTCCACGCCCATCTGCGTCACTTCGCGGACCTCCTGCACCATGCGCACGATGGTCGCGCGGTTGATGCCGTAGGCGTCGTCGCCCATCAGGGCTTCACCGGAAAGTTTGAGCAGGATGCGCTTGTACGCGGGCATGGTGTCCTCGGGGTTTTAAGGCCTGTCGGGGCCGGAAGTTTAAAGGGCGCCAACTTGGCGCCCTTTCATTCAGCAAGAGTCTTTACTGACCCTTAGCAGCTGCCACCTGGGCTGCCACTTCGGCCGCGAAGTCATCGACCTTCTTTTCGATGCCCTCGCCCACCACGTACAGGGTGAAGCCCTTGACGGTGGTGTTGACCGACTTCAGGAAAGCGCCCACGGTCTGCTTGCCGTCGGCGGCCTTCACGAAGACCTGATCCAGCAGCGAGACTTCCTTCAGGAACTTCTGCACCGAGCCTTCCACCATCTTGGCGACGATGTCAGCCGGCTTGCCGGATTCGGCAGCCTTCTCGGTGGCGATCTTGCGCTCCTTCTCGACCAACTCGGCCGAAACGTCCGCACCCGACAGGGCGGCCGGCTTCATGGCGGCGATGTGCATGGCCACGTCCTTGGCAGCGACTTCGTCACCGTCGAACTGGACGACCACGCCGATGCGGGTGCCGTGCAGGTAGGTGGCCAGCTTGGTGCCGGTGTAGCGCTGGAAGCGGCGGATCGTCATGTTCTCGCCGATCTTGCCGACCAGGCCCTTGCGCACGTCTTCCACGGTCGGCCCGAAGCCTTCCTGCGACAGCGGCAGGGCCGACAGGGCGGCCACGTCGGCCGGGTTGTGCTCGGCCACCAGGCCAGCCAGGGCGTTCACGAAGGCCAGGAAGGCGTCGTTCTTCGAGACGAAGTCGGTCTCGCAGTTCACTTCGATCAGGGCGCCATTGCCGTTCACGACGGCCGACGACACCACGCCTTCGGCGGTGATGCGCGAGGCGGCCTTGCCAGCCTTGTTGCCCAGCTTGACGCGCAGGATCTCTTCCGCGCGGGCCAGATCGCCGTCAGCCTCGGTCAGGGCCTTCTTGCACTCCATCATCGGGGCATCGGTGCGGGCACGCAGTTCGCCCACCATGCTTGCAGTGATTGCAGCCATTTCTCTTCTCCAATTTTCAGTTGGCAAAAGGGGCCTCGCGGCCCCTTTCAGATGCAGGGTCGAAAGGGCTTACGCCTCTTCGGAAACCTCGACGAACTCGTCGCCAGCGGGGGCAACCGCAGCCAGCACGTCGGCAGTGGCGTTGGCCTTGCCTTCGAGCACGGCGTCAGCCACGGCGCGGGCGTACAGGGCCACGGCCTTGGCGGAGTCGTCGTTGCCAGGGATGACGTAGTCGATGCCTTCGGGCGAGTGGTTCGTGTCGACCACGCCGATGACGGGAATGCCCAGCTTCTTGGCTTCAGCCACGGCGATCTTGTGGTAGCCGACGTCGATGACGAAGATGGCGTCGGGCAGCGCGGTCATGTCCTGGATGCCGCCGATGTTCTTTTCCAGCTTGGCGATGTCGCGCTGGAACAGCAGGGCTTCCTTCTTGATGGCGGGCTGGGTGCCAGCCTCGACCTGGGCCTGCATGTCCTTCAGGTTCTTGAGGGAGGTCTTGACCGTCTTGAAGTTGGTCATCATGCCGCCCAGCCAACGCGAGTCGACGTAGGGCATGCCGGCGCGCTGGGCTTCAGTGGCGATGAATTCGCGGGCCTGACGCTTGGTGCCGATCATCAGGATCGTGCCGCGCTTGGCCGCCAGCTGGCGGATGAACTTCATGGCCTCGTTGAACGCGGGCAGCGTCTTCTCGAGGTTGATGATGTGGATCTTGTTGCGATGGCCGTAGATATACGGGGCCATCTTGGGATTCCAGAAGCGGGTTTGGTGGCCGAAATGGACGCCGGCTTCCAGCATCTCGCGCATCGTGACAGACATGGGTCTTCTCCGAAGGTTGGGTCTAAAATCCGGCCCGAATTGCGTTGCAGCGCCTTGAAACAACCGTTTCGAGTTCGCCGCAAACCACAACACCTTTGGTGGCCGGTTTGCGATTCGTTGCGACGGTGAGCGTCAAACCTTGACGACACGCCCTTCACAACCGTTTTTGCCGCCCGCCACCCGGTGTGGATTGACAGCTGAGTCGGCCCCAAACGGGAACCACCTCCGGCAAAACCCGCAGAGTATACACAACCCATGAGCTTCGCCCGCCGACGCCGACTGCCCGCTCACGCCAGCGCCCGAATCAAGCCCGTCCGCCAGGTGCAGCATTGAGCCGCCGGATCGCGGTGGTCGGCGCCGGGCTCGCCGGCGTCACGACGGCCTATGAACTCGCAGCTCTGGGTGCGCAGGTGCAGGTGTTCGAGCGTGGCGGCAGCGTGGCCGAGCAGGCGAGCTTTGCCTGCAGCGCCCTGCTCTCACCGGCCGTGCCGGCGCTGTCGACGGACCTGCCGAGCGCACCGCTGCGCTTTCGCCTGCGCCGCTGGCGCGCCCGCGGCAAGGCAGGCGATGCCAGCGCCCAGCTCGCTGCGCTGAGTCAGCTGAGCCTCGCGCGCACGGCCGCGCTGCGCCAGGAGCTCGGGCTGGAAGACGAAGCCAGCCAAGGTCTGCTGCTCGCACTGCCCGACGCCAAGCGCGTCGCCGCGGTTGAAGTCCGGCTTGAGGCGTGGAAGGCCATGGGCTTGAACGTCGACCTGATTGAGGCGGGCGAAGCAAGGCTGCGCGAGCCCGGCCTCAATCCAGACGCGCCACTCGCCGCCGCACTGGCGGTGGCTGGCGGCGGCGCCGGCAATGCGCGGCTGTTTGCGCAGCAATTGCGCCAGCAGGCGCGCCGCCTCGGGGTGACGTTCCGCTTTCACACGACGGTTCGCGGCCTGAGCAGCGATGGCACGGGCGTGACGCTGCGCCACGACTACACCCCGCCCGCCGAGGCGCCGACCCGTGGCACCGAGCGAGAGCCGGGGGACACCTTGCCGCAGGCACCAGGCATGCAGGACGAGCGCTTCGACGCCATCGTGCTGTGCAATGGCCTGGGTGCGGTCGCGCTGGCGGGTCAACGTTTGCCCCTGGCGGCGCTGCAGGAGGTCACCGTCACGGCGCCGTTGCGCCTGCTCGAAGCCCACCCCGACCTGGGCCCCAAGGCGGCCTGGGTGGACCCTGCGCGCGGCCTCACCATCACGCGCATCGGGCAGCGCGTGCGCGTGACCGGCGGGCTCGCCGTGACCGGGGTCCAGCACCGCCAGCCACCGGCCACGGCCGACTACGAAACCCTGCATCGCGGGCTGCAGCACTGGTTCCCCGGCTCTGTCCTGCACCAACAGGTGCAGCAAGGCATTAGCCGGCGCGCAGTGGCGCCGGACGGGCTCCCGCTGCTGGGAGCCGGCACCCAGCCCGGCCTGTGGCTGAACCTGTCCCCCGGCGGCAGCGGCTGGGGGCAGGCCTGCGGCGCGGCGCAGGCGCTGGCCCGCCAAGTCATGGGCGAGTCCGCCTTGCTGGACCTGAGCGCCCTCAGCCCGCAGCGACTGGCCTAAGCTCGGGGCATGCACCCGCTGCTGCCCACCCAACAATCGCTGCCGCTCTTCAATGTCGCTGCAAGCCGGCGCATCGAAGCCCGGGCCCTCCTCCACACGCCCGACCTGATGGCACGCGCCGGTTTGGCGGTGGCCAAACTCGCACTGGCCCTCAGGCGCGGGCCGGGTCCGATCTGGATCGTCTGCGGCCCCGGCAACAACGGTGGCGACGGGCGCGTGGCCGAGCAACTGCTCACTCGACATGGCGTAGGGACGCACATCGCTGCCACACCGCCTGAGCAGCCGGCCTTGGTGATCGATGCGCTGCTGGGCCTGGGTTTGAACCGCGCCCCATCGGCCGATATGGCGGCCACCATCACCGCCATGCAAGCCTGCGGCGCCCCCATCCTGGCCGTCGATCTACCCAGCGGCCTGCTGGCCGACACCGGGCAGGCGGCCGGCAACTGCGCCGTGCGTGCCGACCACACGCTGGCATTGCTCACGCTCAAGCCGGGCTTGTTGACGGGCGAGGGCCGAGCCCACACCGGGCAACTCTGGTTTGACGACCTCGGCGTCACCCCTGACGAGCCGCCCACCGCCCTGCTCCTGGGCCCGCCGACGCGGCCCGATCGCCGCCCGACCAGCCACAAAGGCAGCCACGGCGAGGTGCTGGTGGTCGGCGGCGCACCGGGCATGCAGGGCGCGGCCCGACTGGCTGCGCGGGCCGCCCTCGCCTGCGGCGCCGGTCGGGTGTACGTTGACCTGCTCGACCTGGCCGCGGACGAGGTCGCTGACCCCGTGCGACCCGAGCTGATGCGCGGGCGCCTGAGCCGCCTGCCACAGGCGGTCGGCGTGGTCGGCTGCGGCGCCGGGCACGGCATCGCCCATGACATGCCCGGCCTGCTGCACACCCTGCCCCGCCTGGTGATCGATGCGGATGCGTTGAATGCAATCGCTGCGGATGCCGATCTGCAGGATGCCGTGCGTCGTCGCCCGCCAGCCAGTACCGTGCTGACGCCCCATCCGCTGGAGGCGGCACGGCTGCTGGCCTGTGATGTGGCCAGCATCCAGTGCGACCGGCTGGCTGCCGCCACGGAGCTGGCGCGCCAGCTGCGATGCACTGTGGTGTTGAAGGGCTCGGGCAGCGTCGTCGCCTCACCCGGCGAATGCCCGGCGCTGTCAGGCAGCGGCGGCCCGGCGCTGGCGACCGCGGGCAGCGGTGACGTGCTGGCTGGCTGGTTGGGGGGCCTCTGGGCACAGCAGCCCGATGCGCCGGCGCATGCCATCGCCTGCCAGGGCGTGGAGGCCCACGGTCGCGCCGGCGAGGTGCCGGGCGTACTGTGCGCCGGCGATCTGATCGACCGCCTGGCGCACTGGCCCTGACACCCCGTCGCCGCCCGCTCAGCGGCGCTTGCGCGGGGCCGCCTTGGCCACCGTCTTGCGGGCTGCCTTGCCAGCCGCACGTTTGGCGGCCTGCTGGGCTGCCTTGACGGGATGCAAGGAAGCGATCACCTCCTTGCGGCTCTTCTTGACGTCACGGTCCGCCTGCCGCACTTCGTCCAGCGATTCGACGGCGGTCTTGGGCGCACGCTTCTTGGCCGCCTCCTGCCCGGGCGCCTTGCCTGGTGCTTTGCCTGAAGCTTTGCCGGACGACCTGCCCGAAGCCTTGGCCGGCGCACCCCGACCACCCACACGCACATCGTCCGCATCCCGCACGAGACGGAAGTCGATGCGCCGTCCATCCAGGTCGACGCGGCTGACCTGCACCTGCACGCGCGCACCGGTGGCGTAGCGGATGCCCGTGCGCTCGCCGCGCAGCTCCTGGCGGACGTCGTCGAACTTGAAGTACTCGCCGCCCAGCTCGGTGATGTGCACCAGGCCTTCGACGTAGAGGGCATCCAGCTGGACGAAGAGTCCGAACGACGTGACCGCGCTGACCGTGCCCGCGAACTCCTCGCCCAGGCGGTCACGCATGTAACGGCACTTCAGCCAAGCCTCGACATCGCGGCTGGCTTCATCGGCACGGCGCTCGTTGGCGCTGCAATGCGCGCCAACGACCTCCCAGCGCTCGGCCTCGTTGCGCGCCTCCGCCGGGTTGGGCGGCGCCGCGCGGCCGGGGCGCTTGGGCGCCTGCGGCACCTTCATCTTGGCCGCATCCAGTGTGTACTTCTTGCCCGCCAGCAATGCCTTGATCACCCGATGCACCAGCAGGTCCGGGTAGCGTCGGATGGGGCTCGTGAAGTGGGTGTAAGCCGGGTAGGCCAGGCCGAAGTGGCCGGAGTTGGTGCCGGTGTAGATGGCCTGCTGCATGGAGCGCAGCAACATGGTGTGGATCTGCTGCGCGTCAGGCCGGTCCTTCGTCGCCTGCGCGAGCTGCTGGAACTCCCGCGGAGACGGGTCATCCGAGATGCCCATGCCGATGCCGAGCGAGCGCAAGTAGGCCTGCAAGGTCTGCCGCTTCTCGGGCGTGGGCCCCTCGTGCACCCGATAGAGCGATGGATGCTTGGCGCCGGCGATGAAGTCTGCCGAGCATGTGTTGGCGGCGAGCATGGCCTCTTCGATCAGGCGGTGCGCATCGTTGCGGGTGCGCGGCACGATCTTCTCGATGCGGCCGTTGTCGTCGCAGACGATCTGCGTCTCGGTGGTCTCGAAATCGATCGCGCCGCGGCGCTGGCGCTCGCCCAGCAGCGCGCGGTAGACCTCGTGCAGATGCAGCAGGTGCGGCACCAACTCGCGGCGCTTGGCGGCCTCAGGCCCATGCGTGTTGCCGAGGATGGCCGCGACCTCGTTGTACGTGAAGCGCGCGTGCGAGCAGATCACGGCAGGGTAGAACTGGTAGGCCGTGACCGCACCGTCGCCGGAGACCAGCATGTCGCACACCATGCTCAGGCGGTCTTCGTAGGGGTTCAGCGAGCAAAGGCCGTTGGACAGCTTCTCCGGCAGCATCGGGATGACCCGGCGCGGGAAGTAGACCGAGGTAGCCCGCTCGTAGGCGTCGGCGTCCAGCGGCTCGCCAGGCTTCACGTAGTGAGACACGTCGGCGATGGCCACCAGCAGCCGCCAGCCCTCGAACGCCTTCTTGCCGCGCCCCTGCTTGAAGGGCTCGCAGTAGACGGCGTCGTCGAAGTCACGCGCGTCTTCTCCGTCGATGGTGACCAGCGGCACATCGCGCAGGTCGATGCGCTGCTTCAGATCGGCCGCTCGCAGCTTCTCCGGCAGCTTGGCGCTCTGGGCCAGGGTCTCGGCGCTGAACCGGTGCGGCACGTCGTACTTGCGCACCGCAATCTCGATCTCCATGCCCGGGTCATCGATCTCACCGAGCACCTCGACCACGCGGCCGACGGGCTTGGAATACAGCGAAGGCGGCTCGGTCAATTCCACCGCCACCACCTGCCCCGCGGTGGCGTTGGCGATGCCGTTCTTGGGGATGAGGATGTCCTGACCCATGCGCCGGTCTTCGGGTGCGACGAGCCAGACGCCCGACTCCAGCAGCAGCCGGCCGATGAGGGGTCGCTTCTTGCGCTCCAGGATCTCCAGCACGCGCCCCTCGGGCCGACCGCGCTTGTCAAAGCGCACGACCCGCACCCGCAAACGGTCGCCGTGCATGACGGCATGGGTCTCTTGCGCCGAGAGATAGATGTCGGCCGAGCCGTCATCCGGAATCAGGAATCCATGGCCGTCACGATGGCCCTGCAGCGTGCCCTCGACTTCGCCGAGCAGACCGGCGCCGTCGCCCGCGGGCGAGGAATTTGTGTTCTTCAAGTTTTTGATGATATAGTCTCGGTTTTCCTGAAACGGCTCAGGTCTTCAACAGAAGTCTTGAGCACCTTGCCCAGGTGGCGGAATTGGTAGACGCACTAGTTTCAGGTACTAGCGGGTAACTCCGTGGAGGTTCGAGTCCTCTCCTGGGCACCAAAACAAAAGCAAAAAGGCCAGCACGCAAGTGCTGGCCTTTTTGCTTTTGGTGCCCAGGAGAGGACTCGAAGGGCGCGTCGTTGCGGACCGAGGGCAGGCCCTGCGGCCTGCCCGACGCCGCAGCGAAGGTCTGGCGCCTGCAAGCGCCAGACCGGCCGCCCGGCCCGCGGGACGCGGGCGAGTCCCCGACGATGCGCCCTCGATGGGCGCTTCGTCGAGTGGTGGCACAAACCGAGCTCTCGATCCGCGCCACGAGTGACACCTCAGACAACAAACTTCTTCGCCAACTGCTCCGGCCCCATGCCGTCGTACTCCTCGAACGGCTGGTGGATCCACGGCGAGGTTTCCAGCATCTCGCAGTAGTAGTCCGGCGTGTAGGCCGACACCTTCTTGGTCCAGATGACCGCCGAGCGCAGCTCGGTGATCGCCGGCATGCCGCGCAGGCGTTCCACCACGGCCTTCAGCGTCACGCCCGAGTCGGCGAGGTCATCCACCAGCAGCACGCGACCAGCCAGCTCGCCCTTGGGCATCGTGATGTACTTGGCCATGTCCAGGCGACCCTGGATGGTGCCGGCTTCAGCGCGGTACGAGCTCGTGGACATGATGCCCAGCGGCTTGTCGAAGACGCGCGACAGCACGTCACCCGGGCGCATGCCGCCACGGGCCAGGCAGAGGATCTGGTCGAACTCCCAGCCCGACGCGTGCACCTTCAGCGCCAGGCGCTCGGTGAGCAGGTGGTACTCGTCCCAGGAAACGTAGAGGTGCTTGCCGTCGTCGGTCAACATGGTGGTGTTGTCTCCGTGATGAGATGAAGGTTGGACGCTTGAGAGGCCGTGATCAGGCCGAGTAGGGATGGCGCAGCACGATGGTGTGCTCGCGGTCGGGGCCGGTCGACACCATGTCGATCGGCGCGCCGATGACCTCTTCCACGCGCTTGAGGTAGGCGCGAGCATTGGCAGGCAGTGCGTCCCAGGACGTCACGCCGAAGGTGGTTTCCGTCCAGCCGGGGAAGGTTTCGAAGACCGGCGTGCAGGCCTCGATCTCATCGGCATCCAGCGGCAGGATGTCCAGCAGCTGGCCGTTGAGCTGGTAGCCGACGCACATCTTGATCTCGCTCAGGCCGTCCAGCACGTCGAGCTTGGTCAGGCACAGGCCGGTGATGCCGTTGATGATGATGGAGCGCTTGAGCGCAGCGGCATCGAGCCAGCCGCAACGGCGGGCGCGACCGGTCACCGTGCCACGCTCCTGGCCGACGGTGGACAGGTGATAGCCCACGGTGCCGGGCTGCTCCCAGTCGAGCTCGGTCGGGAAGGGACCGGAGCCCACGCGCGTGGTGTAGGCCTTGGTGATGCCCAGCATGTAGTGCAGCAGCTGGGGGCCCACGCCGGCACCAGCGGCCGCATTGCCGGCGACGCAGTTGCTGGACGTCACGTAAGGGTAGGTGCCGTGGTCGATGTCCAGCAGCGTGCCCTGGGCGCCTTCGAACAGGATGTTCTGGCCCGCCTGGTGCGCCTTGTGGATCATGTAGCCCACGTCAGCCAGCATCGGCTTGATGGCCTCGGCCATCTTCATGGCCTGCTCGAAGATCGGCTCGAACGCCAGCTCTTCGGACTTCAGGTAGCCCTTGAGGGCGAAGTTGTGCAGGTCCAGCAGCTCGCGCAGCTTCTTGGCAAAGCGCTCGGGGTGCTTCAAGTCCTGCGCGCGCAGCGCACGGCGGGCGACCTTGTCTTCGTAGGCCGGGCCGATGCCCTTGCCGGTGGTGCCGATCTTGCCGCTGCCGCTCGTCTCGCGCAGGGCTTCGCGAGCCTTGTCCACGGCCACGTGGAAGGGCAGGATCAGCGGACAGGATTCGCTGATGTACAGGCGCGAGCGCACCTCCACACCGGCGGCTTCCAGGCGCTCGATCTCGGTCAGCAGATGGGTCGGGTCCAGCACCACGCCGTTGCCGATGTAGCAGGCCACGCCGTCACGCATGATGCCGCTCGGGATGAGCTGCAGCGCGGTCTTCACCCCCTTGATGACGAGCGTGTGGCCGGCGTTGTGGCCGCCCTGGAAGCGCACCACCCCTTGGGCATGGTCCGTCATCCAGTCCACGACCTTGCCCTTGCCCTCGTCACCCCACTGGGTGCCGACGACGACCACATTGCGTCCACGCGCGGTTTGGCTCATGTTGATTGCCTGTCTTGCTTGAAATGGAAGAGTGGGCGCCGCGCCTTACAGCGCACGGACAACCCACTGAGTGTGCTCGCGAACCAGTTCGCGGTCACAGTCGAATTCATCGGCTTCGTGCTCATGACCGGGCAGAACGCACACCACGGTCTCGCCTTGTTCACGCAGCGCCCGAATGGCGGCGCGCAGGGCCGCATCGTCGCCCCAAGGCGCACGCACCGCAGCCCGAAGCGGGGTGGACGGCGCCAGCGTCACCAGCGTCTTGAGATCCAGGCTGAAACCGACCGCCGGGCGGCGGCGGCCGAAGGCGGCGCCGACCTCGTCATAACGACCGCCCCGCAGCACGGCATCGGAGCAGCCCGCGGCATAGGCGGCGAAGCGGATGCCGGTGTAGTAGGCATAGCCCTGCAGATCCGCGAGGTCGAAGCCCAGCTTCACCTCGGGATGCACCGTGGACAAATGGCCAGCCAGCCAGTCGAGGTCAGCCAAGGCGGCCTTCACCAGCGGATGCGCCGGCAACCGGCGCGCAGCCTCGACCAGCACCTCGCGGCCCCCGAAGAGACTGGGCAGCGCCAGCAGCGCCTCGCGGGTCGCAGCCGGCATGGCCGTGGTCAATTCGGCCAGCACACCCATGTCCTTCGCGGCCAGAGCTGCGGTCAGTGCCGTCAGCACATCAGGCGGCAGCTTCACGCCGTCGAGCACGCCCTGCAGCAGGCGTGCATCACCCAGGTCCAGCATGACGTCGCTCAGGCCGGCACGGCGCAGCGCGTCGAGTGCGAGTTCATGGACTTCCAGGTCAGCTTCCAGGCCGGCATGACCGTAGACCTCCACGCCGAACTGCAAAGGCTCGCGGCTGGTGTTCAGGCCATCAGGGCGGGTGTGGGCCACGGGGCCGCAGTAGCACAGGCGCGTCACGCCGCGGCGGTTCAGCAGATGGGCGTCGATGCGGGCGACTTGGGGCGTGGTGTCGGCACGCAGGCCGAGCGAACGGCCGGACAGTTGGTCAACTAGCTTGAAGAGCTTGATCTCGGAGCCGCTGCCCGTGCCGGACAGCAAGGAGTCAAGGTGCTCGAGCAGCGGTGGGATGATCAGCTCGCAGCCATAGCCACGGGCCATGTCGAGCAGTTCTCTACGCAGCTCTTCGATGCGGCGCGCCTGCGAAGGCAGGACATCGGCGATGTGCTCGGGCAGCAGCCAAGCAGAGGACATGGGCGCAGGCTAGGCGGTTAAAAACGGCATTGTACCTATGCCCTCCCCGCTTGCCACGCCCGTCGAGCGTTCGGATCAGTGCAACCAGGCCAGTCCGAGCAGCCCCATCAACACGCTGGCCAGCCCGATGAAGCGGATCTGGCCATCGCTCAGTGCGAGGATGCGACTGAACACCTCGCGCCACCGCGCCGGGCTGGCAAGGGGCATCAGCCCCTCGATGATCATCACCAGCGCCAGCGCCGTGAGCAGTTCCGTCACTTGCGGGCGGGGGCGGCCGGTGCGGCACCCGGGCCACGCAGGGTCTTGAAGAAGTCGCTGCTCGGGTCGACGACCATCACGTCGTTCTTGCTCTTGAAGCTGGCCTTGTAGGCGGTCAGCTGGCGGTAGAACTGGGCGAAGTTGGGGTCGCGACCAAAGGCTTCCGCGTACAGCTCGGAGGCCTTGGCATCGCCCTCACCCATGATCTTCTGGGCATCGCGATAAGCCTCGGCCACGATGACTTCACGCTGGCGGTCGGCATCGGCGCGGATCTTCTCGCCCTCGGCAGCGCCCGTGGAGCGGGTTTCGTTGGCGACGCGCTTGCGCTCGGACTCCATGCGACGGTAGACCGAGTCGGTGATGGTCGACGCAAAGTCGACGCGCTTGATGCGAACGTCCACCACCTCGATACCGAACTGCTTGGCCTCGTCGGCCAGGCGCTTGCGAACGTCGTTCATGACCTTCTCGCGCTCGGTCGACAGCACGGCGATGACGGTGCGCTTGGTCACCTCTTCGTTGAATGCCGCCTGCACGATGGGCGCCAGGCGGTTGTCGACGTTGCGCATGTCGGCACCGCTGTTGCGGATGAACTGACGCGGCTCAGCCACGCGCCACTTGATGAGCCAGTCGATGACCAGGCTCTTCTTCTCGGCCGTGAAGATGGGACGGGACTCCGGGCTGTCCAGGGTCTGCACGCGGCGATCCAGCATGACGACGTTCTGGACGGGCGGCGGCGCCTTGAACTTCAGGCCCGGCTCGGTGATAACTTCCTTGATCTCGCCCAGCGCGTAAATGACGGCGAACTGGCGCTGGTCGACGATGAAGAGCATCGAGGACAGCAGCATCAGGACGACGATAGCGCCGGCGACGAAGGCGGCAATGCGGTTCATGCGGTGAATCCTCGATCAGCGGCCGTCGCGGCTGCGCTGGTTGTCACGGCTGCGCGGGTCGGCAGCCGCCGGCAGGGTCTGGGGCTCGGGCACGGTGGTCGTGGCCGCCTGGGGCGGTGACACGGTCACGCTGCTGTTTTGCTGCAGCAGCTTGTCCAGCGGCAGGTAGAGCATGTTGGAGCCGCTCTTGGTGTCCACCATCACCTTGCTCACATTGCTGAACACTTGCTGCATGGCATCGGTGTAGAGCCGGTCGCGCGTGACCTGCGGTGCCTTCTGGTACTCGGCCAGCACGGCCTTGAAGCGCTGCGCGTCACCCTCGGCGGTCGCGATCACGCGGGCCTTGTAGCCCTCAGCCTGCTCGCGCAGACGCGCGGAATCACCGCGGGCGCGCGGGATCACGTCGTTGGCATACGCCTGGGCCTCGTTCTTCAACTGCTCGCGGTTGGCGTTGGCCTTGAAGGCGTCTTCGAAAGCCGCCTGCACCTGCTCGGGCGGCTGCACGCTCTGCACGTTGACGTTCTTGATCTGGATGCCGGCCTTCAGGCGGTCCAGCTGAGCCTGGATCGACTTAATCAGGTCAGCCGCGATGGCATCGCGCTGCTCGTAGAGCACCGAGTCCATCGTGTTCTTGCCGACGATCTCGCGAACGGCCGACTCGGCGGCCAGCAGCACGGCCTGCTCGGGGTCGCGGTTCTCGAACAGAAAGTCCCGCAGGTCACGGATGGTGAACTGCACCGTGAAGCGGATGTCCACGATGTTCTCGTCCTGCGTCAGCATGGACGAATCGCGCAGCCCCGTGGCCGACACGATGGAGCTGCGCCCCACTTCGACCTGGCGCAGTTGCGACACCGGCTGCACCTCGTGCGCCTGGAAGGGATAGGGCAAGCGCCACTGGAAGCCCGCCTCCACCGTCTTGCTGTACTTGCCGAAGGACGTAATGACGCCCTGCTGGCCTTCCTGCACGATGAAGAAGCCGCTGGCCAACCAGCCCAGCACCACCACACCGGCGATCAGGCCGATGCCGATGCCGGCGCCCTTCATGTCGGGCGAACCACCGCCACCGCTGCCGGGGTTGGACGGGCCGCTGGGCTTGCCGCCGAACATGCCGGAGAGCTTGCGGTTGAAGTCCCGCCAGAGCTCGTCAAGGTCGGGCGGGCCGTCGTTGCGACCGTTGTTCAGCAGCCGGCCGGCAGCGCGTGCCACAGGCGTCAGCAGACGCTGGGCCCACGGGCTGCGGGGCTGGGGGTGAGGAGTGCTGCTCATGCCTGTGATGGTTCTTGTGAAGAGGACTCGGGGTCGGACGGATCGACGTCGAAACGTGGGTCCCGCTCGTCGGGAATCAAGGGCTGGGCCTGCATGGCCGTTGCGATCAGCTGGCGCAGCTCGGGCAGGCCGGTGCCGCTCAGCGCACTGACGAAGACGCGCGGCGTGGGCTCGGTGCTGCCGGCGCTGCGCAGCATCGCGTCCACGATCTCGCGCGGGCGTTGGTCGTCAGCCAGCAGGTCCTGTTTGTTGTACACCAGGATCTGGGGCACGTCGGCAGCGCCGATCTCGGCCAGCACCTTCTCGACCTCGGCCATCTGCTCTTCCAGCACCGGGCTGGAGGCATCGACGACATGCAGCAGCAAGTCGGCATCAGCGGCCTCCTGCAACGTCGCGCGGAAGGCCTCGACGAGCTTGTGCGGCAGGTCGCGGATGAAGCCCACCGTGTCGGACAGTGACACGCTCGCGCCGGCCTGCTCCAGGTAGAGCGAGCGCGTGGTGGTGTCGAGGGTGGCGAAGAGCTGGTTGGCCGCGTAGGTGCGCGCCTTGACCAGGGCGTTGAAGAGCGTGCTCTTGCCGGCATTGGTGTAGCCGACCAGTGACACCTTGAACACGCCGTTGCGCGAGCGTGCCTTGCGCTGGGTGCCGCGCTGGCGCTGCACCTGCTTGAGCCGCTCCTTGGTCTTCTTGATGCGGTCGTCGATCATTCGACGGTCCAGCTCGATCTGCGCCTCACCCGGGCCGCCGCGCATACCGATGCCGCCGCTCTGGCGCTCCAGGTGGCTCCAGCGTCGCACCAGGCGCGTGGCCAGGTACTGCAGCCGGGCCAGCTCGACCTGCAGCTTGCCTTCGTGGCTTTGTGCCCGTGCCGCGAAGATCTCCAGGATCAACGCGGTGCGGTCGGCCACCGGCACGCCGAGCACACGCTCCAGGTTGCGCTGCTGGGCAGGGGAAATGGCCTGGTCGAACAGCACCGTGTGGGCCTGATGGGCCTGCACGAGCAGCTTGATCTCGTCGGCCTTGCCGGAGCCGACGAACAAGGCCGCGTCCGGCGCGGGCCGGCGGGCGATGACCTTGGCGACCGGTGTATCGCCCGCCGATTCGGCAAGCAGGGCCAGTTCATCGAGAGTCTCGTCGAAGCCCTGGGCGGCATTGCGCCGACCGAAATCGACGCCCACAAGAATGGCGCGCGCCGCCTCGGAGGGCGGCGTCGCGGAAGTGGCTGGGGTCGAGGACAAGGGGGCGGTGATCAGGCGTCCGCGGGAGCGTCGCCAGCGTGGAAGTTGACCGCACGGCCCGGCACCACGGTGGAGATGGCGTGCTTGTAGACCATCTGGGTCACGGTGTTGCGAAGCAGCACGACGTATTGGTCAAACGATTCGATGTGGCCCTGGAGCTTGATGCCGTTGACCAGGTAGATCGAGACGGGCACATGCTCCTTGCGCAGCAGGTTCAAAAAGGGGTCCTGCAAAAGTTGGCCTTTGTTGCTCATCGGTATGCTCCGAGTTATCGGGGGAGGTGGGGACTACGGGTTAGACCTTAACACACGGTCCCGAAGAGACCGGAGGTCACCCTAGGGCTTTTCGGTGAATGGGTTTTTCGAGGACCGCAGCTCGATCTTCAGCGGCGTGCCCACGAGCTTGTAGTGGGCGCGGATGCGGCCTTCGAGATAGCGCTTGTAGACCTCGGTGACCCCCTCCAGCGCATTGCCGTGGATGACGACGATGGGCGGGTTCTGGCCACCCTGGTGGGCGTAGCGCAACTTGGGGCGGGAAACACCCGCGCGCTTGGGCTGCTGGTGCTCCACGGCCTCCTGGATGAGGCGGGTCAGCACCGGCGTGGTCATCTTGCGGTAGGCCGACGCGTAGGCATCGGCCATCGCGTTCCACAGCGCCGACAAGCCCTGGCGCTTGAGCGCCGAGATCTGATGCATCGGCGCGAACTTCAGGAAGGCCAGGCGCTGCTCGATCTGGCGCTTGAGCGTCTCGCGCTGGTAGCTGTCGACGGCATCCCACTTGTTGACGGCCAGCACCACCGCGCGGCCGCTGTCGAGGATGTAGCCGGCAATGTGGGCATCCTGATCGGTCACGCCTTGTGTGGCGTCCAGCAGCAGCAGCACGACGTGGGCATCCGCAATCGCCTGCAGCGTCTTGACGACCGAGAACTTCTCGATGGCTTCGAAGACCTTGCCCTTGCGACGCAGGCCTGCGGTGTCGATGAGCTTGAACTTCTGGCCATTGCGCTCGAAGTCCACCGCGATCGCATCACGGGTCGTGCCCGGCATGTCGAAGGCGACCAGGCGCTCCTCGCCCAGCCACGTGTTGATCAAGGTGCTCTTGCCGACATTGGGCCGACCCGCGACCGCCAGGCGGATGACGCCCTCGTCCTTCGCATCCTCGTCACGCTCGGTGGCGTCGAAAGGCTCCAGCACCGCGTCCAGCAGGCTGCGGATGCCCTGGCCGTGGGCCGACGAGATCGGATGAGGCTCGCCCATGCCGAGCTCATGGAACTCGGCCAGCAAAGGCGAGTCGACCATGCCTTCGGCCTTGTTGACCGCCAGGTGCACGCGCTTGTTGACGCTGCGCAGGTAGCGCGCGATCTCGCTGTCGTGCGCCGACAGGCCCAGGCGGATGTCGACGACGAAGATGACTGCGTCGGCTTCAGCGACGGCCTGCTTGGTCTGCTTGGCCATCTCCTTGACGATGCCGGTCGTGCTGTCGGGCTCGAAGCCGCCGGTGTCGATGACGATGAACTCGCGGTCGCCCAGGCGGCCGTCGCCGTAGTGGCGGTCGCGCGTCAGGCCGGCGAAGTCGGCCACGATGGCATCGCGCGACTTCGTCAGGCGGTTGAACAGGGTCGACTTGCCCACGTTGGGGCGTCCGACGAGTGCGATGACGGGTTTCATTCGGCCTTGATGGCGAACAGGCCGCCGTTCTTGGTGGCCACCAGCGCGGTGTCACCCTGCAAGGCCAGCGTCACGATGGCGGAGCCGTCGGTGGCCAGGCGCGAACGCGTCTTGCCCGTCTCACGGTCCAGCAGATGGACCTGGCCCTCGAAGTCACCGATGAGCACCTGCTTGTTGAGCAGCAGCGGTGCAGACAGCTTGCGACGCTGGAACTGGTCGGCCGACCAGGCCAGGTCACCATTGGCCAGCTTCCAGGCCGACAGACGGTCAGAGGCATCACCGGCCACAACCACCTGGTCGTCCGCCCCGATGCCGTTGGCGCCACCGACCACGCGGTTCCACAGTGCGCTGCCGCGCTCAGCGTTCACGCAGCCGACCGACGATTGGAAGGCGCGCGCGCACAGCAACTCGCCCTGGCGCACCGCAGGCCCCACCAAATCCGCCAGGCGCTCGACTTCGTTCGTGCCGCGCGGCGTGGCCACGCTGGCTTCCCAGCGCAGCTGGCCCTTGAGCGGGTCCACACCCGCCAGGCGCGGGCCTTGCCCGACGATCAGCGTGTCCTTGTAGGCCATCAGCACGCCGGCCTTGGCCAACGTGAGGGGCTCACCCGGGCGCTTGAGTTCCCAGATCTTGCGGCCATCCAGCGCATCGAAGGCCAGCACCTGGCGGTCCAGCGTCAGCGCAAACACGCGCTCGCCCGCCACCAGCGGCGCCGCCACGACCGGCGTCGGCAAAGCCTTCTTCCAGACCACCTTGCCCGCGTCCAGCACGACAAGCTCGTTGTCGCGATTGACGACGGCGGCAAATCGGCCATCGCTGCCCACGCCGGCGGCAAGCTTGCTGCCGGCATCACCGCGCCACAGCTCGCGCCCGTCGGCCGCAGCCAGCGCGCGCACGGCGCCATCACTGCTGGCCACCACGAAGCGGTCGACCGGCGTCGCGATGCTCAGCGGGAAGTTGATGTTGTCGCCCTTGCTGCTCCAGACGATGCGGCCGGTGGCCGGGCCAGAGAGGGTCTCCAGCGCCGCCGGCTTGTTCTTGTCGTCGCCGAACCAGGAGTTCCAGGTCGAGCTGATCGTCGAGCAACCCGCCAGCGAAGCCGACAGGGCGACGACCAAGGCCGAGGTCAGGACGCGGCGCTTCATTGCGCAGCTCCGGCGGCTTCGATCGCCGTGGGCACGCCAAGCGTCGCCAGCTTGGCTTCGACGATGCGGCGATAGTCCTGCGTCTTGTCGATGGCAGCCAGGGCCTTCTGATACTCGGCCTTGGCGGCGTCACGCTTGTCCTGCAGCAGCAGCAGGTCGCCGCGGCGGTCGGCCACCAGGCCGGCAAACTCCGGCGCCTTCACGGCGTCCAGCGACTTGGCGGCGTCGTCATAGGCCTTGGCATCGATCTGCAGGCCGGCCAAACGCAGGCGGGCCAGGTCGCGGTAGGGGGCGCCCTCGGCGCCGTGCTCGGCCACCCAGGCCAGGCTCTGGCGGGCGTCGTCGAGCTTGTCCTTGTCCAGCTGGAGCTTGGCGACCTGCAGGCCAGCCTGAGCCGCATAGGCGGTGCCGGCAAAGCGGGACTTCAGGTCAGCGGCAGCCACGGCGGCCTTGTCCAGGTCCTGGGCATTCAGGGCGCGATCGAATTCTTCGTACATCGCGGCGGCCTTGGCGGCCTGGTCGCGCTGGTACCAATTCCAGCCCTGCCAGGCGGCGAAGGCGGCAAGCGCGATCGTGATCAGCCACGTGATGAGGTTGCCCCAGCGCTTCCAGAACGCTTTGACTTGTTCAAGTTGTTCTTGTTCTTCGAGGTCGAGATGGGCTGCCATGGGAGGAACTTGTCGAGAAAGGGGCTCAGAAGGCCCGGGATTATGCGGGGAGCAGGTCGGTCGCCCAGGTCGCCACGTCGGCGAGCGGTCGGCTCACCTGTTCAGCGCCATCGCGCAGCGACTTGACCGCCACCTCGCCGCGCGCGAGCTCATCGCCGCCGAACACCAGTGCGAAGCGAGCGCCGGAGGCATCGGCCTTCTTGAACTGCGACTTGAACGAGCCACCGCCGCCGTGCATCTGCACCGCCACGCCCGCGGCACGCAGGGCCTCCAGCGTGGGCAGGATGCGCGGCAGGTCGGCCGGCTCGGGCACGACGGCGTAGACATCGGGTGCCGCTGCGGGCGCCTGCAGGTTCAGGGTTTCGAGCAGCAACAGCAGGCGCTCCAGGCCCATGCCGAAGCCGACGGCCGGCGCCGGCTTGCCGCCGAGTTGCTCGATCAGGCCGTCGTACCGGCCGCCCGCGCAGACCGTGCCCTGGGCACCGAGCTTGTCGGTGACCCATTCGAAGACGGTGAGGTTGTAGTAGTCCAGGCCCCGCACCAGGCGCGGGTTGATGCGATAGGCCAGGCCGACCGAATCCAGCAGCGCGCGCACACCGTTGAAGTGCGCGAGGGACTCGGCGCCGAGAAAGTCCAGCAGCTTCGGGGCCCCTTCGGCCATGGACTGCATCGCCGGGTTCTTGGTGTCCAGCACGCGCAGCGGGTTGCTGTACATGCGGCGCTGGGCTTCTTCGTCGAGCACGCCCTTGTGCTGCTCCAGGTAGGCAATGAGGGCCTCGCGGTGGGCGCGGCGCTCGTCCGGCTGGCCCAGGCAGTTGATCTCGAGCGTGACGTCCTCGCCCTCCTTCAGGCCGAGTTCGCGCCACAGCGTGCGCGCCAGCAGGATGACTTCCGCGTCGACGTCAGGGCCGGCAAAGCCCAGCGCCTCGATGCCCATCTGGTGGAACTGCCGGTAGCGGCCCTTTTGCGGCTTCTCGCGGCGGAACATCGGGCCGATGTAATACAGGCGCCGGGCACTGTCACGCAGGTAGCTGTGCTCGATCATGGCGCGCACCACACCGGCCGTGCCCTCGGGGCGCAGCGCCAGATGTTCGGCCTGGCCATGCTTGTCGGCGCGGTCTTCGAAGGCGTACATCTCCTTCTCGACGATGTCGGTCACCTCGCCGATACCGCGCACGAAGAGCGCCGTGGGCTCGACGATGGGCACGCGAACGTTTTGGTAACCGTAGCGCTGCAGCACGCTGCGCATCTTGGCCTCCAGCCATTCCCAACGCGCCGACTCCGGCGGCAGGATGTCGTTCATGCCCTTCACCGCCTGCAGCGGCTGGACTTTCTTGCTTTCAGTCATGGGGTGCTGTCTCAGGCCGCGGTGGCCTTGGCGCCGAAGCGCTTCTCGATGTAGTTCTCGACCAGGGCGTGGAACTCCTGCGCGATGTTGTCGCCGCGCAGGGTCACGGCCTTCTCGCCGTCGATGAAGACGGGTGCCGCCGGCGCCTCGCCGGTACCGGGCAGGCTGATGCCGATGTCGGCATGCTTGCTCTCGCCGGGGCCGTTGACGATGCAGCCCATGACGGCCACCTTCATCTCTTCCACGCCGGGATACTTGTTGCGCCACACCGGCATCTGCAGGCGCAGGAAGTCGTCGATCTGCTTGGCCAGCTCCTGGAAGGTGGTGCTGGTCGTGCGGCCACAGCCCGGGCAGGCCGTGACGCTCGGGTTGAAGTGCCGCAAGCCCAGGGCCTGCAGGATCTCCAGCGCCACCACCACCTCTTGTGTGCGCGCCTCGCCCGGCTGCGGCGTGAGGCTGACGCGGATGGTGTCGCCAATGCCCTCCTGAGCCAGGATGCCCAGCGCGACGGACGAAGCCACCGTGCCCTTCGTCCCCATGCCAGCCTCAGTCAGGCCCAGATGCAGCGCGTAGTCGCAGCGGCGGGCCAGCTCGCGGTAGACCGAGATCAGGTCCTGCACGCCGCTGACCTTGCAGCTGATGATGATGTTGTCGGGGTTGTAGCCGAGCTCGCGCGCATAGGCCGCCGAGGTCAGCGCCGATTCAACAAGCGCCTGGTACATGACCGGCTTGGCGCCCCAGGGCTGGGCGCGGCGGGCGTTCTCGTCCATGAACTGCGCGAGCAGCTCCTGGTCGAGGCTGCCCCAGTTGACGCCGATGCGCACGACCTTGTCGTACTTCATGGCCGCTTCGATCATCTGGGCGAACTGCTTGTCCTTCTTCTCGCCCTTGCCGACGTTGCCGGGGTTGATGCGGTACTTGGACAGCGCCTGGGCCATGGCCGGGTACTCGGTCAGCAGGCGGTGGCCGTTGTAGTGGAAGTCGCCCACCAGCGGCACATCGATGCCCATGCGGTCGAGCTGCTCGCGGATGTAGGGCACCTGCTCGGCGGCCTCGGGCGTGTTGACCGTGATGCGCACCATCTCCGAGCCGGCAATCGCCAGCTCCTTGACCTGGATGGCAGTGCCGATGGCATCCACCGTGTCGGTGTTGGTCATCGACTGCACGCGCACCGGGGCGTCGCCGCCGATGGTCACGACGCGATTCCCCCAGACGACGCGTGCCTGGCGGCTCTTGCGCGGCGCGGGCGCCGCCTCGGGGATGATCCATTCGCTCATCAATTCAACTCCAGTCGAGCGACGTTGTTGTTGCCGCGCGCGGCCAAGTCGACGGCAGCGCCGCGCCACTCCACGCGCGTGCCGCGGACATTGCCGACGCGCACCTTGTACGGCGCCGCGCCGCTGAATTCCTGCTGTTCGCCTTCACGCAACACGCGGGACAGCAGCACCTGGCCCTGGGCGTCAGCCACCTCGATCCAGGTCTCGGCCGTGGCCGTCAGGCGCAGCGTGCTGCCGCCGGTGGCGGTGATCGTCGGCTTGGGCGAGGACGCCGCGGCCACGGCGGGCGGCGGCGGCACGTCGCGCACCTGCAAAGGCGCGGAAGCCACGGGCAGCGGGCCGGGCGCGGAAGGCGTCGCCACCGGCACGGGCACTGTCGACGCGGCGCTGGCGGCCGGCAGGGAGGTGGCGGGCGCCGGGACAAACTCCGACGGCACGCTGGCGGCGGTGGTCACCACGATGCTGGATGCCGCAGCCCCAGGCGCTGCCAGCGAGGCTTCCCGCTCGGCAATCCAGCCGGCGGGCATCCAGTACACCGCTGCCGCAGCAAGCAGCAGCAGGGCCGGCCCCCACACCACCGGGCGAGCGAGCACGGCAAGA
Source organism: Roseateles puraquae (assembly GCF_002205845.1). Taxonomy (GTDB): domain Bacteria; phylum Pseudomonadota; class Gammaproteobacteria; order Burkholderiales; family Burkholderiaceae_C; genus Pelomonas; species Pelomonas puraquae. The sequence continues at coordinate 880,450 of NZ_NISI01000001.1, forward strand.
CCGGAGCCGTCCATGGCGCTGCCGGCGTTGCGTTCGCGGAAGGGCTGGTTCAGGCCCTGGCGCACATCCAGACCCAGCTCACTGGTGCGAGGCAGCAGGGCCAGCACGGGCGCGGGGTCGACCTTGAGCGCGCGGCACATGGCCGTGGCCAAGGCGCGGGCGAAGGTCGCGTCGGGCAACTGGTCGAAGCGGTCGGCCTCCAGGGCCTCCAGCTTGGCCTGGGGCACCTTGAGCATGACGGCCAGCGCTGCGATGTGCAGGCCGCGCTGCTGGCGGACGTTGCGCAGCCACGCGCCGGCGCTGGTGGCCGCTGGCGGGTTGCGTCCCTCGGACATGGATTCCATCGTCTGGTCGTTCTTGTTATGGGGCGCCATGCGGCTCAGTCTTCGAAGCGGCCGGTGTCCAGCTGCTGGGTCTCGGGCGACTGCGGATGCTTGCGGCGCAGTTGCAGGGACAGATCGTCCACCGCGCTGGTATTGCCGGTCTTGCGCTCGATGCGCAGCTGCAACCACAAGCTCTGGGCATTGGCCTGATCCGGCTGGCTGTTCACCCGCTTCACGTAGAAGCGGGCGCGCTCGTACTCGGCGTTGCGGTAGAGCACTTCGGACAGGTTGACCGCGATGACGGGGCTGGCCGGGTCGAGTTCGAAGGCACGCAGCAGCGTCTTCTCGGCCACCAGCAAGCGACCGGAACGTGCCTCGCAAACCCCCTTGGCGAGCAGCGTGCGGGCGGGCGCGCGATAGCTGGGCTGGGAGAGGGCCTGGTCGAACAAGGCATCGGCCGTCTGCCAGCGCTGCTGCTGGCACAAGAACCAGCCGTAGTTGTGCAAGGTGTCGGGGTCGCCGGGGTAAACGGCCAGGGCACGACGAAACGCCTCTTCGGCCAGCTGGCTGTCGCCCATGGCGGCGTAGATCAGGCCGCGCAGGTTGACGGCTTCCCGCATGTCGGGCTTGGCCTGCAGCGCGAGCTTGAGCTCGTCCAGCGCCGTGTTGAGCTGCCCGCGGGAAAAGTAGCCCTGGGCCAGCTCCAGGCGAATGGCCGCCCGGCGGTCGCCATCGGTCTGGTCGGAATCGGTCTTGATCTCCCGGTTGGCACTGGGGCCGGTGCCGGCGCAGGCCGCCAGCAGGAGAGCAGTGAGTGCGATCGTCAGGGTAGGCAGCAGGCGCTTCATCAAATCCTCGAGGGGTGGCGTCACCCGGATTTGGCCACCGTCACGGGGGCCCTGACCATGCGGATATGCGCGCGGGTGCGGTCCTGCACCTCACCCGCCAACTGGCCGCAAGCGGCATCGATGTCGTCACCGCGTGTCTTGCGCACGGTGGTGACGATGCCGGCCTGGATCAGCACTTCGGCAAAGGCCTGCACCCGCGCGTTGGTGCTGCGCGTGAGGCCCGACGCCGGGAAGGGGTTGAACGGGATGAGATTGAGCTTGCAGCTCACCTTGTTCCTGAGCAGCCGCACCAGCTCCATCGCCTGCTCGGGCGAATCGTTCACCTCTTGCAGCATGCAGTACTCGAAGGTGATGAAGTCGCGCGGCGCCTTCTCGAGATAGCGGTTGCAGGCCGCCAGCAGTTCGTCGATCGGGTACTTCTTGTTCAACGGCACGAGCTGGTCGCGCAGGGGGTCGGTCGGCGCGTGCAGGCTCACCGCCAGCGCCACCGGGCAGTCCTCGCGCAGCCGGTCGATCATGGGTACGACGCCCGAGGTGGACACCGTCACCCGGCGGCGGCTCAGGCCGTAGCCGTGGTCGTCCAGCATGGTCTTGAGCGCCGGGACAAGCTGGTCGTAGTTCTGCAGCGGCTCGCCCATGCCCATCATCACCACGTTGGAGATGACGCGCTCGGTGGTGTTCTGGCGCCGGCGCAGGTTGTGCTCGGCAAACCAGAGCTGGGCCACGATCTCAGCCGTGGTCAGGTTGCGGCTGAAGCCTTGATGGCCGGTCGAGCAGAAGCGGCAGCCCACGGCACAGCCGGCCTGGCTGGAGACGCACAGCGTGCCCCGGTCGTCTTCGGGGATGAACACGGCCTCGACGGCATTGCCCGCGCCGACATCGAACAGCCACTTGATGGTGCCGTCCGCGGAGACATGCTCGGAGATGACGTCCAGCCCCCGGATGACCGCGCGGCCGGCGAGCTTCTCGCGCAGGGACTTAGCAAGGTCGGACATCTGATCGAAGTCCGACGCGCCCTTTTGGTGGATCCAGCGGAAGAGCTGGGTCGCACGGAATTTCTTTTCGCCCAGTTGCTCGCAGTAGGCGGCCAGGCCTGGCAGATCGAAACCGAGCAGGTTGACCGCTTGCATACGAACTTCCTGGGCCGGGGTCACCGACCCCGTTAGGGGATCAACGACCAGCGTAGACGTTCATGCCGGGGAAGAAGAAGGCCACTTCAGCAGCGGCCGTCTCGGCGGCGTCGGAGCCGTGCACGGCGTTGGCGTCGATGCTGTCAGCGAAGTCGGCGCGGATGGTGCCCTTCTCGGCCTTCTTGGGGTCGGTCGCGCCCATCAGGTCGCGGTTCTTCAGGATGGCGCCTTCGCCTTGCAGCGCCTGGATCATCACCGGGCCGCTGATCATGAAGTTGACCAGGTCGTTGAAGAAGGGGCGGGCCTTGTGGACGGCGTAGAAGGCTTCAGCCTCGCCACGCGACAGGTGCACCATCTTGGCGGCCACGATCTTCAGACCGGCGGCTTCGAAGCGGGCATAGATCTGGCCGATGACGTTCTTCGCCACGGCATCGGGCTTGATGATGGACAGGGTGGTTTCGATCGCCATGGTGTTCTCCTGGAGGGGCGTATTGGACAAAGCCTGCGATTGTAGCGGGCAGGGATGACCCTAATCGGTCATCCCGCGAGGATCAACGGTTGCGGCCGCCAAAGCCGCCGCCCGAGCGGCCACCGCCGCCCTTGCCGCCCCGCCCGCCGCCGCCACCGCCGCGGCGCAGGAACGCATCACCGCCGATGTAACCGACCGAGGTCTGCATCGGGTCCGGCTCGCGCGGGCCGCCGCCCTTGTTGCCGCCCTTGCCCGGCTTGCTGCCGCCATAGGGGCTGCTGCCGCCGGCACCGAAGCCCTGAGGAAGACCACGCTTGCCGCCCGTGGCGTGGCGGCGGTCGAAGGTCTGCTCCAGCGGATTGATGTGGTGGGGGATGAAGTCGTCATCCTCCTCGTCGTCATCCCGGCGCGGGGCGCGTTCTTCGCGCTGCATGCGCGGCTGCTGCGGCTCGGGCGGGCGGCTCGGACGCGGGCCCACGCCGCTGTGGCGGTCATCGGAGCGACGCTTGTTGCGGTCGCCCTTGCCCCCCTGCCCTTGCTGCTGGCCCTTGCCCTGCGGCTGGCCCTGGCCGGCCTGGCCATTGTGGGAACCATGCCCCGCCAGGCGGCGGATGACGCGAACGTCGTCGTCGCCCAGTTCGACCCACACACCGCGCTTGAGGCCGCGCGGCAGCACCACGGTGCCGTAGCGGATGCGGATCAGGCGACTCACCACCATGCCGACCGCCTCGAACAGCTTGCGCACCTCGCGGTTGCGGCCTTCGGTGATGACGACGCGGTACCAGCGGTTGGCGCCTTCGCCGCCGCCGTCCTCGATGCTCTTGAACGACGCCGTCTGGCCGTCCACGTTCACACCTTCGAGCAGCTTGCTGCGCTGCTCGTCGGACAGCGAGCCCAGCACCCGCGCCGCGTATTCACGCTCGACGCCGAAGCGCGGATGCATCAGCTGGTTGGCCAGTTCGCCCGAATTGGTGAAGAGCAGCAGGCCCTCGGTGTTGATGTCCAGGCGGCCGACGGATTGCCACTTCTGGCCCTGCACGCGCGGTAGCGTGCGGAAGACGGTCGGCCGGCCTTCGGGGTCGTTGAAGGTCGAGACTTCGCCGGTGGGCTTGTGGTACGCCAGGATGCGCGGGTTGGGCGGAGAGATGCGCACACGGACTTCCTTGCCGTTCACACGCACCTTGTCGCCGAAGGAAATGCGCTGGCCGACGTGAGCCACCTCGCCATTCACTTCGATCTTGCCCTCGGCGATCCATTCCTCGATGTCGCGGCGGGAGCCGATGCCGGACTGGGCCAGCACCTTCTGCAGCTTGGGGGCATCGGCGTCCGGGGCCAGCACGCGCTTGCCTTCACCTTCCTCGCCCTCGGCCGAGGCTTCAGCCGGTTCTGGCGCCAGCACGGGCGGCTCGGCAGCCGGACCTTCGGACTCGGCATCCAGCGTGCCCGACAGCACGTCGGCAAAGCGGGCGACGGCAGCCTCGACCAGCTCGGGTGCCAGCACGGGGCCGGCCAGTTCGCCGCCGGCAGTGCCCTGCGCGGCCGCCTGGCGCTCGGCGCGTTCCTTGCGGTTGCGGCGGCGGTTGCGGCCGCGACCACCCCGTTCGCCGTCTTCGCCGCCGGCATCGCTGCCGCCGTCGCCGTCAGCGTCGGCGTCGCCATCGTCATTGCTGTCGACCCGGGCGCCGCCCTCGGCCGCCGCGATCGGCGCGGGTGCAGGCGAAGCGGGCACCTCCGGCGCCAGCGTGAACAGCGGCAAGGGCGCCGGTGCCTCCGCCGGCGTCGGGCCTTGCGCTTCGGCAGCGGCGGCGGTCTTGCGCGGTGCGCGCTTGCGCGCCGGGGCCGGTGCTGCGGCCTCGGCGGCTTCGACTGCCGGCGCGGCTTGCGCGGCAACTTCGGCGACCGCCTCAGCGGCGGGGTCGGCCTTGCGGCGGGTGCGCTTGGCGGGCACCGGTGCCTCGACCGCAGCCGACGCTTCGGCAGGGGCTTCGGCGGCGGCCTCGGCGACCGCGGCCTTCGTCGTGCGACGGCGCTTGGGCGCCGCAGGCGCCTCGGCGTCGGCAGCGTTGGGCAGGGGCTTGTCTTGATCAGCTGCGTCGTTCATGCGGATTCAGGCTGGGTTGCAGGGGGCGGATCATTCAGATCGGTCGGGGGGAGCGCAGGCGTGCCGTCAGCACCGAACAGGCTGCTGGAGGGCACGGGCGGGGCCGCGTGAGATGCGGTCTGCGGCGCCGGCTCAGGCGCGCTGGCCGGCGTAGGTTCAACAAGGGGTTCGCACAGGGCGGCAGGCACTGCCGCTTCGGATGTCTGCGCGGTCGCTGCGTCTTCCAGCACCGCTTCAGGAGCGGCAGCGTCAGAGGCCACGGCCGCCACGGTGACGGGCACCGGGGCAGCTTGCTCGTCCACGGGCGGCTCGGTCGACGGCGCCTCGGTGGCGCCCGTGGCCGCCTGCTGGGCTGGCGCAGCGTCGTCGGCCACGGCCTCAGGCTCCTCGGCGTCGAGCAGTTGGCCCTGCAGCGCCTCGAAGGCCGGCGGCTCGCTGCCCACCTCCAGTGCGGGGAGCTGTTCAAGGCTGGCCAGGCCCAGGTCGTCAAGGAAGGCCTTGGTCGTCGCGTACAGCGCGGGCCGGCCCGGGGTTTCGCGGTGACCGATGGCCTCGACCCAGCCGCGGTCCTCGAGCTGCTTGATGATCTGACTGGCGACGACGACGCCGCGAATGTCTTCGATGTCGCCTCGCGTCACCGGCTGCCGGTAGGCAATGATGGCCAGCGTCTCCATGACCGCACGCGAGTAGCGCGGCGGCTTCTCGGGGTGCAGGCGATCGAGGTACTCGCGCATCTCCGGCCGGCTCTGGAAGCGCCAGCCGGACGCGATGGCCACCAGCTCCACGCCGCGGCCCTCCCAGTCGCGGCTGAGCTCGTCGAGCAGGCTGCGCAGGGTATCGGCGCCGAGTTCGTCGGCGAACAGGCTGCGCAGCTCGCGAAGCGTCAACGGCTGCGAGGCACAGATCAGCGCGGTCTCGAGGACGCGCTTGGCATCCTGGGTATTCATGAACGCAATTGCGCCCTCAATCAGGCCAAGTCTGGCAATCCGCCTGGGCTTCGGCGCTCCCAGCGCTCGTCAAGCCATGCAGACGGGGTCGGTCCGCGCGTCGTCGAGGGGCTCATCAGCCGGCCAGCGGGACGCTTACGGGGTGGTTGACCGGCGGGCGGAAGAACTGCAGACCGCGCGGGTCGCGCCTCAAACGGCGCGCTGGCTGCCACGACAACCGGGGCGCATTGTAGCCCGCTCAATCAGGCAGGTCCGAAGCGCCGATCCCGGCCCAGGCCGAGGCCATGTCGGCAGGCAGCGGCGCGCGCAGGCTGAGCACCTCCCCCGTGACGGGATGGGTGAAGCCCAACCGCGCCGCGTGCAGCGCCTGCCGCACCAGACCCAGGGCCGGCGCGCCGCCGTACAAGGCATCGGCCAGCAGGGGATGGCCGCGGTGGGTCAGGTGCACGCGGATCTGGTGGGTGCGACCGGTGTGCAACACGCAGTGCACCGCGCTCACCGCCCGCCCCTGCACCTCGCCCACGCCCAGCGGATAGACATCGGTGCGGGCCGGCTTGCCGAGGTTGGCGGGGGCCACGGCCATCTTGACGCGCGATACCGGGTCGCGTCGCAAGGCCTGCTCGACGGTCAAGGGCTCCTCGACGCGACCCCAGGTGAGCGCAAGGTACTCGCGGTGCACCTCGCGGGCGGCGATCTGGCGGGTCAGCGCGGTCACGGCTTCCAGTGTCTTGCCCACGACCATCAAGCCGCTGGTGTCCTTGTCCAGCCGATGCACGATGCCCGCACGGGGCAGCCCGGCCGCCGCTGGATGGTGGGCCAGCAGCCCGTTCATGAGCGTGCCTGACCAGTTGCCGGCCGCCGGGTGCACCACGAGACCCGCCGGCTTGTTGACGACGGCCACGTGCTCGTCCTCGTAGACGAAGTCGAGCGCCATCGGCTCGGCCCGGAAGGCACGGCTTTCGTCGGTCGGCTGCAGCTCGACCTCGATGCGCTGGCCGGCACGCAGCTTGTGGGCCGACTTGGTCAACGCCCGCCCGTCCACCTGCACGCAGCCTCGCTCGATGAGGGCCTGCAAATGGTTGCGCGAGAACTCGGGCGCCAGGCCCGTCAGCCAGCGATCCAGCCGCTCGCCATGGCCAGCGGCATCGACCTCGGCAACGCGGCGTTCGACTTCCTGCGCCTCATCGGCCTCCGTCTCGAAGTCTTCTGGAACCCCCACCCTATACTCCGCGTCCATTGTTCCCTGTGACCGGCCGGCAGCATCGCCGTCGACTTCAGACATGTTTGTTGAGAAATTCAAGGCCGGCCGCGTTGTCGCCGGTGCTGTGGTGATGGCGCTTGCGCTCGGCTTGAGCGGCTGCGGCTCCGCGCCCAAGGAGGACCCCAACTCCCAGGCAGCGCTGGACAAATTGTATGCAGACGCCAAGGACGACCTGAACGCCGGCAGCTACGACCGCGCGATCAAGACGCTCGAGAAGATCGAAGGCCGTGCGGCGGGCACGACCATGGGCCAGCAAGCCACGCTCGACGTCGCCTGGGCCTACTACCGCACCGGTGAACGCGCCCAGGCCATCACGACGCTGGACCGCTTCATCAAGCTCAACCCGTCCAGCCCGGCGATGGACTACGCCCTCTACATGAAGGGCATCGTCAACTTCAACGAAGACCTGGGCCTGTTCGGCCGCCTGGCCAATCAAGACGTCGCCGAGCGCGACCAGCAGGCCTCGCGCGAGGCCCTGCTGTCCTTCCGCCAGCTGGTGGAGCAGTTCCCCGACTCCAAGTACTCCGCCGACGCGTCCCTGCGCATCAACTTCATCACGAACACGCTGGCCGCCTACGAGATCCACGTGGCGCGCTACTACTTCAACCGCAAGGCCTACGTGGCCGCGGCCAACCGCGCGCAGTCAGCAGTGGCGGAGTTCCAGCATGCGCCCGGCATCGAGGAAGGCCTGTTCATCATGGCGGAGAGCTACGACAAGCTGGGTCTGGACCAACTCCGCGACGACGCCCGCCGTGTGTTGGACAAGAACTTCCCCGACAGCCAGTACGCCAGCGGCAACGCCGGCAAGCGCAAGCCCTGGTGGCAGCTCTGGTGATGTGAATCGGACGGGCCTTCGGGCCCGTTTCCGCTTTTTGGGCTGGCTTTTGGGCCGGCCGTGATGGCCCGGGTGTCCGTCAGCCGCGCGCCTGATGCAGCTGCTGCAACCAGGCGAGCGCCTCGGCCTCGTTGGCCACCGGCGTCATCGGCGGCAGGGCGGCGCGAAGTCGGCGGCCGTAATTCATGCCGGCCATGCGCGGGTCGCACACCACCAGCAAGCCGCGGTCGATCTCGGTACGGATGAGCCGGCCGGCGCCCTGCTTCAAGGCGATGGCGGCCTCGGCCACGAAGTACTCGGCAAAGGCATTGCGACCCTGCGCCTCCAGCCGCTGCACACGGGCCTCCACCAGGGGGTCGTTGGGCGGCGGAAAGGGCAGCTTGTCGATGACGACGCATTGCAGCGCATCCCCCGGCACGTCAATGCCTTCCCAGAAGCTGGCTGACCCGACCAGCACCGACGCCGGATCGTCCAGGAAGCGTTGCAGCAGCAACCGCTTGGGCAGCGCCCCCTGCTGCAGCACGGTGATGGCATCGCCGGCTTCCTCGAAGCGCTCTCGCAGCGCGTCAGCCACCGTCTGCAGATTGCGCAGCGTGGTGGTCAGCACAAAGGTACGGCCGCCCAGGGCCCGCGCCAGGCGCGAAGCCAGCAGCGCGACGCTGGCCGGGTGGTGCGGCTCGCTCGGTTTGGGAAAGCCGCGCGGCACGTAGAGGCGGGCATTCGCCGGGTAGTCGAAGGGGCTGCCCACGCGCAGCACCTCGGCGTCGCCCAAGCCCGCAGGCTCGGTGAACCAGGTCAGGCCTTCGTCATCGCCCAGCGTGGCGGAGGTGAACACCCAGGCCTTGGGCGCGGCTTCCAGTTGCTGCTGCATCGCCTCGCGGATGTCCAGCGGCGACTCGACCAGGCGGGCGGCATGCGGACTGATGTCGATCCAGCGCACATCACCCGGGTCGGGCTCGGCGGCAAAGACACGGGCCAGGTCGCGCAACATCTGTGCGCGCTCGCAGAGCCGGGCAAAGTCGGGTGAGGCCTCACGCACCGCCGTCAAGGCCTCCAGCGCCGCGGCCGTGGCGTTCTCGACGCCCGCCAATGCCTCGCCGAAGGCCGGTTGGGCCGCCCTCTCCTTCCATGCGAGCTTGAGCGTGCCGCGCAGCTCTCGCCCGCCGGTCGCGAGCGCGCCGGCAGCGGCCAGGCGCAACTCGCGCGCCGCCTTCTCGACGCCGGCCTGTAGCGCCTGCCAATCGTTCACGCCCCGCGCATGGGCCAGGCCCTGGGCAAGCAGGTCTCGGGCAAAGTCGATCAAGGCCGCCGTGCCGAGCAGCGTGCCGAGGAACTGCACGCCCGCTTCCGCCAGTTGGTGGGCCTCGTCGAAGATGGCGATCTCCACACTGGGCAGCAGCTCCGCCACGCCGGTGTCGCGCAGCGTCATGTCGGCGAAGAAGAGATGGTGGTTGACCACCACCACATCGGCCTCCATCGCCTCGCGCCGCGCCTTCACCACGAAGCAGGCCTTCCAGTCAGGGCACTCCTGGCCCAGGCAGTTCTCCCGGCTGGAGCTGACGATGGGAATGATGGGCGAGCGCTCATCCAGGCCGTCGATCTCGGCGAAGTCGCCGGTCGTGGTGCCAAGCGCCCAGCGCTCGATGCGCGCCAGTGACAGTGCGGTACGGCGGTCGGGAAACTCACCCGACACCCGGGCTTCTTTCATGCGATGCAGGCACAGATAGCTGCCGCGGCCCTTCAGCAAGGCCAGACGCACGGGGGTGTTGAGCGCCTTGGCCAGGCGTGGCAGGTCGCGCAGGAAGAGCTGGTCCTGCAGGCTCTTGGTGGCAGTGCTGATCAAGGCCCGGCTGCCGGCCAGCAGCGCAGGCACCAGGTAGGCGAAGGTCTTGCCGACGCCGGTGCCCGCCTCCACCACCAGCGCCTGTCGCCGGCTCAGGGCGCGCGCCACGGCGCGGCTCATGTGCAGCTGCGGCGCGCGGGGCTTGTAGCCGGGGTCCAGCCTGGCCAGTGGCCCTGATTCGTCAAAGGCCGCGAGCACCGACTGCTCCAGTTCGTCAGCCGCCGGCGGCGCGGCCGGCGTGGCCTGGTCGAGCGCGTCGAGCCAGTCGTCCAGGTCAGGCGAGGTCATCGGGCGCGGTGCTCGCTTCCAGGCGGGTGATCATGTCGCGCAGCGCCAGCCGGCGCTTCTTGAGACGCTGCAGGGCCAGCTCGTCCAGCGGCGTCTGCTCGACCAGGCGGTCGATCATGGCGTCCAGATCGGCGTGCTCGATGCGCAGCTCGATGAGCCGCCGCGTCAACGAGTGAAGTTCTTCATCCATCCGGGGGGGAGCACAGGCGTCAATGCGCGGGACAGGGGTAGCGGGCCAGTATAGTTTTCGGCATGGTTTCTCCTTCCGCCGTCGGCTTCCGACTCAGCGCCGCCACGGGCACCCACCGCGGTGACCGCGCCTACCAACAAGACCAGGTGGCGGTCATCCCGCATCCGCGCATCGCGGGCTGCGTGATGGGCGTCGTGGCCGATGGCATGGGGGGCAAGAGCGGCGGTCGCAAGGCGGCCGACCAGGTCATCCTGACGGCGCGGCAGCTCTTCGAGCGCTACTCACCGGAGGACGAGCTGCCCGAGGAGCTGCTGAGCCAGATCACCTCGGAATCGCACCTGATGATCAAGCTGACCGCGATTTCCGCCGAAGAGGAGCCGCACAGCACGATCGCGGCGTTCGTCGTCACCGCGGACCGCTGCGCGCACTGGATCCACTCCGGCGACTCCCGCATCTATTGGTTCCGCGGCGCTCGTCTGGTCAAGCGCACCATGGACCATTCCTACGTGCAGCGCCTGGTGGACGAGGGTCAACTCACCGAAGCCGAGGCCAGCTCCCACCCGCAAAGCAACCTGCTGACTGCCTGCCTGGGCACCGTGCAGGAGCCCACCGCCACCACCGAGCGCCTGGAGGGGCTGGAAGTCGGCGACACCCTGATGTGCTGCAGCGACGGCCTGTGGCACTACTTCACCCCGCAGGAACTCGGCAGCGTGCTCTACAGCCTGCCCCCGCGCGAGGCCGCCGAGCTGCTGGTCAGCAAGGCCCGCCAGCGCGCCCGCGGCGGCGGCGACAACCTGTCGCTGGCCATCGTGAAGGTCGAGAACCTGGAGTAAGCCGAGGGCCAGCCGCCGTCAACGCGACGCGGCCGACGCCGCCGGGACGCCCGGAACCGGCAAGGGCGCTGCGGGTGGACGCAGGCGGTTCTTCTGTTTGGCCTCGTGCTCGGCCACACGCTGCTGCTGGCGCGCCAGCCTCTCCTGCGCCTGGGCGCGGCGATGGGCGGCTTCAGCCTCGGCCTGGCGCTCGGCTTCGCGCTGGGCTTTGACGGCCTGCTCCGGGCTGCGCGCGCGGGTGCGGGCGGGGTGGGAGGCTGCGGGCATCGGCGCCGAGGGCACCAGACGTTCGGGCCGTTGGCCGGCCTCGGCCGACGCCGCCTGCTCGCGTTCCTTCACACGCTGGGCCTGGGCCGCCGCGCGGTCGCGTCGCTCCTGCGCGGCGAGTTCATGTTCACGGGCCACCACCGGGGCCAGGGCTTCCCGCTGGCGCTGCTGCAGGTCTTCCAGGCAGGCCGAGACCGCAAAACGTTGCTCGCACTCGGCCTTCTCGCGCGCGAACTGCTGCTCGATGGCCGCGCGCTGGGCCGCGACCTCGGCGCGCGTGGCGGGCTGGGCCGTGGCGCCGGCAGCAAGCAGCACCGACAGCGCAACGGACAAAGGCAGGGCGATGGGGGCAGCCAGCGGTTTCATGTCAGCGAAGTATCGACCTCGCGGCGGGCCAGGGCCAGGTACTCGGCCGAACGCATTTCCTGAAGCCGGGAGACTGTGCGCGGAAACTCGTGCGACAGGGGGCCCTCGGTGTAGAGCTGCTCCGCCGGCACGGCCGCCGAGATGATCAGCTTGACGCGGCGGTCGTAGAGCACGTCCACCAGCCAGGTAAAGCGCCGGGCTTCGCTGGCCAGGCGCACCGGCATCTCGGGCACGTTCGACAGGATGAGGGTATGGAACTGGCTGGCCAGCTCCAGGTAGTCGTTCTGCGAGCGCGGGCCGCCGCACAGCGTCTGGAAGTCAAACCACACCACCCCGCCGGCACGCCGCCGGGCGTAGATCGCGCGGTGCTCGATCATCAGCTTGCGGTCTTCGTCCTGGGCCTCCGCGAGCTGCTCGAAGGCGCGCGTCAGAGCCGCCTCGTTCTCGTCGCTCAACGGGGTCAGGTAGAGCTTCATGTCCTCCAGCGTGCGGCGACGGTAATCGGTGCCGGCGTCGACGTTGATGACCTCCAGGTGGGTCTTGAGCAGCTCGATGGCCGGCAGGATGCGGTCGCGGTGCAAGCCGTTGGGATAAAGCTCGTCCGGGTGGAAGTTGGAGGTCGTGACGATGCTGACGCGGTTGCGGAAGAGCGCATCCAGCAACCGGTGCAGGATCATCGCGTCGGTGACGTCGGCGACATGGAACTCGTCGAAGCAGATGAGGCGGAAGCGCCGCGCGATGCGCTTGCCAAGCTCCTCCAGCGGGTCGGCGATGCCCTTGAGCTCCTGCAGCTCACGGTGCACCTCGCGCATGAACTCATGGAAGTGCAGCCGCGTCTTGCGCGTCAGCGGCACGGCCTGGAAGAAGCAGTCCATCAGGAAGCTCTTGCCCCGGCCCACGCCGCCGTACATGTAGACGCCGCGCGGGATGGGCGGGCGCACCAGCAGCTTGGTGACCGCATTGCTGCGGCGCGACTTGTAGGCCGCCCATTCGTCCTGGCAGCGCTGCAGGGCCTGGATGGCGCGCAACTGGGCCTCGTCGGCCTTGAAGCCGCGCTCCCTGAGGGTTTGCTCGTAAAGCTCGGTGACGGAGGTCATTGGCTTGCTTCAGCCCAAAAACAAAGCCACAGAGTCACAGAGCCACAGAGAGATCGGGATGTCTCTGTGCCTCTGCGTCTCTGTGGCTGTGTCTGGGATCGTCCGATCAGAAGTTCAGCGTGCGCTTGTCGACGGCCAGCGCCGCTTCCTTGGTCGCTTCAGACAGCGACGGGTGGGCGTGGCAGATGCGGGCGATGTCCTCGGCCGAGGCCTTGAACTCCATGGCCACCACGGCTTCCGAGATCAGCTCGGAGGCGAACGGGCCAATGATGTGCACACCCAGGATCTCGTCGGTCGTGGCGTCGGCCAGGAACTTCACGAAGCCCGTGGTATCACCCAGCGCGCGGGCGCGGCCATTGGCCAGGAAGGGGAACTGGCCCGCCTTGTAGGCCACGCCTTCGGCCTTGAGCTGCTGCTCGGTCTTGCCGACCCAGGCGATCTCGGGCGAGGTGTAGATGACCCAGGGGATGGTGTTGAAGTTGACGTGACCGTGCTGGCCGGCGATGCGCTCGGCCACTGCCACGCCTTCTTCCTCCGCCTTGTGCGCCAGCATCGGGCCGCGCACGACGTCGCCAATCGCCCAGACGCCAGGCAGATTGGTCTTGCAGTCGTGGTCGACGACGATGGCGCCGCGGTCATCCAGCTGCAGGCCGACGGCTTCCACGCCCAGGCCGACGGTGTTGGGCACCCGGCCGATCGACACGATCAGCTTGTCGACCTCCAGCGTCTTGGCTTCGCCCTTGGCATCGGTGTAGGCCACGCTCACGCCGGCCTTGCCCGACTTGATCTCGCCGACCTTCACGCCGAGCTGGATGTCCAGGCCCTGCTTCTTGAAGATCTTGGCGGCTTCCTTGGCCACGCTCTCGTCGACCGCGCCGAGGAAGGTCGGCAGGCCTTCGAGCACGGTCACTTCAGCGCCGAGGCGGCGCCAGACCGAACCCATCTCCAGGCCGATGACGCCGGCGCCGATCAGGCCGAGCTTCTTGGGCGTGCTGCCTACGCGCAGCGCGCCGTCGTTGGAGAGGATGGTCTCTTCATCAAACGGCACGCCGGGCAGCGCACGCGCGTTGGAACCCGTGGCCACGATCACCTGCTTGGCGAAGATGACCTCTTCGCCCGCCTTGATCTCGTAGCCGCCGTCCTTGGCCGCGACGAAGCTGCCGCGGCCGTGGAAGAAGGTGACCTTGTTCTTCTTGAACAGGTAGACGATGCCGTCGTTGTTCTGCTTCACGACCTGGTCCTTGCGGGCCAGCATCTTGGCGACGTCGATCTTGACGTTGTCAGCCGTGATGCCGTGGTCGGCGAAGTGGTGGTTCAGCTGCTCGTAGTGCTCGCTGGACTGCAGCAGGGCCTTGGACGGGATGCAGCCGACGTTGGTGCAGGTGCCGCCCAGGGCGGGGCCGCCCTTGTCGTTCTTCCACTCATCGATGCAGGCCGTGTTCTGGCCCAGTTGCGCGGCACGAATGGCCGCGATGTAGCCGCCGGGGCCGCCACCGATAACGACGACGTCGAATTGCTTGGTGCTCATGTGTATTCCTTTTCTGCGCAGAACCCCGCTGGAGCGGGGCGTAGCGAGCGGCTTCAGGGCAAGGCGCGGGTGCCGAGGCACCGGAACGTAGCAGCGCTACGTGAGGATGCTGAGGACGGGACCCGCAACGCCGCCATGGAGCCGCGCAGTAGCCCTCAAATGTCGAACAGCAGGCGGGCGGGGTCTTCGAGCGCTTCCTTCATCGTGACCAGGCCCAGCACGGCTTCGCGGCCGTCGATGATGCGGTGGTCATACGACATGGCCAGGTAGTTGATCGGGCGGATCACGATCTGGCCGTTTTCCACCACCGCGCGGTCCTTGGTGGCGTGCACGCCCAGGATGGCCGACTGCGGCGGGTTGATGATGGGGGTGGACAGCATCGAGCCGAACACGCCGCCGTTGGAGATGGAGAACGTGCCGCCGGACAGCTCTTCGATGGACAGCTTGCCGTCCTTGGCCTTCTGGCCGAACTCGGCGATCTTCTTCTCGATGTCGGCGAAGCTCATCTGGTCGACGTTGCGCAGCACCGGCACCACCAGGCCGCGCGGCGAACCGACCGCGATGCCGATGTCGAAGTAGCCGTGGTAGACGATGTCGTTGCCGTCGACCGACGCGTTGAGCACCGGGTACTTCTTGAGCGCGGCCACCGCGGCCTTCACGAAGAAGCTCATGAAGCCGAGCTTCACGCCGTGTTCCTTCTCGAACTTCTCCTGGAACTTCTTGCGCATCTCCATGACCGGGGCCATGTTGACTTCGTTGAAGGTGGTCAGGATGGCGTTGGTGGCCTGGGACTGCAGCAGGCGCTCGGCAATGCGGGCGCGCAGGCGGGTCATGGGCACGCGCTGCTCGGGGCGGTCGCCCAGGTTTTGCGCGACCGGTGCGGCCACGGCGGGCAGCGGCTTGGCGACGGCCGGCGTGGCGGGCACGACCAGCGGCGCGGCAGCGGCGGCGGGCTTGGCGGAGGCGGCCAGGGCGTCGCCCTTGGTCACACGGCCGTCCTTGCCGGAGCCAGCCACGTCGGTGGCGGCCAGGCCCTTCTCGGCCAGGATCTTGGCGGCGGCGGGCATGGCCACGTCGCCCTTGTTGCCGCCCGTGGCAGCGGGGGCAGGCGCAGCAGCGGCCGGTGCGGCAGCCGCGGCGACCGAGGCGGTGGTGGCGGGTGCTGCAACACCGGCCTTGCCTTCAGTGTCGATCTTGGCCAGCAGCTCCTGGCTGACGACGGTGCTGCCGTCGCCCTTGATGATTTCAGCCAGCACGCCGGTGGCGGGTGCGGGCACTTCGAGCACGACCTTGTCGGTCTCGATTTCGACGAGGGTCTCGTCAACCGTGACGGCTTCGCCGGGCTTCTTCTTCCAGGTCAGCAGCGTGCCCTCGGAAACGGATTCAGAGAACTGGGGAACTTGGACGTCAACGATGGCCATGATGTGAGGCTCCGTGTCTTGTATTTGGATGTGGGGTGCGCAGGCGCAGGCGAGCGCAGCGCCCCATCAGGGGCGCCGCGAAACACGCATTACTTGGTGAGGATGAAGCCCTTGAGCTTGGCGTAGGCCTGATCCAGCAGCGCCTTTTGCTGCTCCTGGTGCAGGTGGGCGTAGCCGCAGGCCGGGCTGGCGCTGGCCGGGCGGCCGGCGTAGCCAAGCTTCTGGCCTTCCGTCATGTTCTCGTGCACATAGTGCTGCACGAAGAACCAGGCGCCCTGGTTCTGCGGCTCGTCCTGGCACCACACGATCTCGGTGGCGTGCGGGTACTTCTTGAGCTCGGCCGCGAACGCCTTGTGCGGGAAGGGGTAGAGCTGCTCGACGCGGATGATCGCGACGTCGCTCGACTTCTTCTCGGTGCGCGTCTTGACGAGGTCGTAGTAGACCTTGCCCGAGCACACGATCACGCGCTTGACCTTGTCGGCCACGATGCTCTCGTCGCGCTCGCCGATGACGGTCTTGAACTCGCCCTTGGTGAACTCGGACAGCGGCGAGGTGGCGTCCTTGGCGCGCAGCAGGCTCTTCGGGGTCATGATGACCAGCGGCTTGCGGAACATGCGCAGCATCTGGCGGCGCAGCACGTGGAAGATCTGCGAGGCCGTGGTGGGCTGCACGATCTGCATGTTGTTGTCCGCGGCCAGCTGCATGAAGCGCTCCAGGCGGGCCGAGCTGTGCTCGGGGCCCTGGCCTTCGTAGCCGTGCGGCAGCATCATGGTCAGGCCGTTGGCGCGGCCCCACTTCACTTCGCCCGAGGCGATGAACTGGTCGATGACGACCTGCGCGCCGTTGACGAAGTCGCCGAACTGCGCTTCCCAGATGGTCAGCGTGTTGGGTTCGGCGGCGGCGTAGCCGTACTCGAAGCCCAGCACGGCCTCTTCCGACAGGATGGAGTCGATGACGGTGAACGGTGCCTGGCCGTCGGCCACGTTCTGCAGCGGGATGTAGGTGCCTTCATCCCAGCTGGCGCGGTTCTGGTCGTGCAGCACGGCGTGGCGGTGCGTGAAGGTACCGCGGCCGCTGTCTTCACCCGACAGGCGCACCGGGTAGCCCGAAGCCACCAGCGACGCGAACGCCATGCTCTCGCCCATGCCCCAGTCGACGTTGATCTCGCCACGGCCCATGGCGGCGCGGTCGGCGTAGAGCTTGGCCACGAGGTTGTGCGGCGTGAAGTCCTTGGGCAGCGTGGTCAGCTTCTCCGACAGGCGCTTCCACTCGGTGACGGGGATGGCCGTGTCGCAGCTGTCCGTCCACTTCTTGCCCAGGAAGGGCGACCAGTCGGTGGCGAACTTGCTCTTGAAGTTGGTCAGCACCGGGTCGACGGTGTGGCGGCCTTCGTCCATGGCGGACCGGTAGGTCTTGACCATCTCGTCCGGGCCTTCCGCCGTCAGCACGCCTTGCGCAACCAGCTTGTCGGCGTACACCTTGCGGGTGCCGGGGTGGGCGCCGATCTTCTTGTACATCAGCGGCTGCGTGAGCGCCGGGGTGTCCTGCTCGTTGTGGCCGAGCTTGCGGTAGCAGACGATGTCCAGCACCACATCCTTCTTGAACTCGGCGCGGTAGTCCATGCACAGCTGCATGGCCCACACGACGGCTTCGGGGTCGTCGCCATTCACGTGCAGCACTGGGGCTTCGATCATCTTGACGACGTCGGAGCAATACCAGGTCGAGCGCAGGTCGCGCGGGTCGCTGGTGGTGAAGCCGATCTGGTTGTTGATGACGATGTGCACCGTGCCACCCGTGCGGTAGCCGCGGGTCTGGCTGAAGGCCAGCGTTTCCTGCACCACACCCTGGCCGCCGAAGGCCGCGTCACCGTGCACCAGCACCGGCAGCACCTGGGCGCCGGCCTTGTCGCCGCGGCGGTCCTGGCGAGCGCGCACGCTGCCTTCCACGACCGGGTTGACGATTTCCAGGTGGGACGGGTTGAAGGCCAGCGACAGGTGGACCGGGCCGCCGGGCGTGGACACATCGGAGCTGAAGCCCTGGTGGTACTTCACGTCGCCGGCGGGCAGGTCTTCGGCAGCCTTGTGCTCGAACTCGGCGAACAGGTCCTTGGGCATCTTGCCCAGGGTGTTGACCAGCACATTCAGGCGGCCGCGGTGGGCCATGCCGATGACGATTTCCTGCACACCGCGCTCACCGGCGCGCTGGATCAGCTCGTCCATGGCGGCGATGAAGCTCTCGCCACCTTCCAGCGAGAAGCGCTTCTGGCCGACGTACTTGGTGTGCAGGTAGCGCTCCAGGCCTTCAGCGGCCGTCAGGCGGTCGAGGATGTGCTTCTTCTCTTCGGCGGTGAAGCTGGGCTTGCCGCGCGCCTTCTCCAGGCGCTCCTGCCACCAGCGCTTTTCACCGGGGTCGGAGCCGTGCATGAATTCCGAACCGATGGAGCCGCAGTAGGTCTCGCGCAGGGCCTGCACGATCTGGCGCAGCGTCATGGTCTCGCCACCGAAGTAGCTGTTCACGGCGCTGAACGAGATGTCCATGTCGGACTCGGTCAGGTCGTAGAACGCGGGGTCGAGTTCGGGGATCTTGGGGCGCTCTGCGCGCTTGAGGGGGTCCAGCTCGGCCCAGCGGTTGCCCAGGAACCGGTAGGCGGCGATGAGGGACTGGACATGGACCTGCTTGCGGGCGACGGCGAGGTCGGCGCTGCTGGCCTTGTTGGCGAAGGCGTTGGCCTTGGCGCGCTGGGCGAAAGATTCGATGACCGGGGCGTGGGCCACGTCGCGGGCCTCGCTGCCATCGACGGCCGGCACGTGCTGGAGCGCATCGAAATACGCACGCCAGTTGTCGGGGACGGACCCGGGGTTGTCGAGGTACGCCTCGTACATCTCCTCCACATACGGCGCGTTTCCGCCGAACAGGTAGGAGTTGGACCTGTATTGCTGCATCATCTTTCGCTCACCTCTTGCCCCGGTTTCCAAGGCTTTGGCTGGTTGAAGAACCTTCCGCGACACGGCTCGACCGATTGGCGGATTGCGACCCACCTTCGTTGCTGCCATTGGCCACATCAAAAGGGACGGGAAGGACTGGTTTACGTCTCAGGGGCCGAACTCTAGCACTTCGGGTTTGCCCGAGCCGGTGCACGGGGCGCGACAAAGTGCACTGATTCAGGTCATGGAAAGTTGACCACCTCGTAAACTTGCCGCCGCGACAGCCCCGCGATTGAATGGCTGCGCCACGGGACAAGAGGATTCCCCATGCAAGTCCAGGTCGTTGACTACCGCGCTGCCGACGCAGCAGAAAAGTTCACCCGCTCCCTGCACGAGACCGGCTTCGGTGTGCTCACCAACCACCCGATCCGCCAGGCCCTCGTCGAGAAGATCTACGCCGACTGGCTGGCCTTCTTCAACAGCGAGGCCAAGCACGACTTCGCGTTCTCCAAGGAGACGCAGGACGGCTACTTCTCGACCCAGATCTCGGAGACAGCCAAGGGCGCGACCCACAAGGACATCAAGGAGTACTTCCATGTGTACCCCTGGGGTCGCATCCCCGAGTCGCTGAAGGCCGACGCCCTCGCCTACTACCGCGAAGCCAATGCGCTGGCGGAAGAGCTGCTGAGCTGGGTCGAGCGCTACACGCCGCCCGAGATTGCCGCGAAGTACCGCGAGCCGCTGTCGAACATGATCCAGGGCAGCACCAAGACGCTGCTGCGCGTGCTGCGCTACCCGCCGCTGACGGGCACCGAGCCGGCCGGCTCGCTGCGTGCAGCAGCCCATGGCGACATCAACCTGCTGACCATCCTGCCCGCCGCCAATGAGCCGGGCCTGCAGGTGCTGGGCAAGGACGGCGCCTGGCACGACGTGCCCTGCGACTTCGGCACGCTGACGATCAACATCGGCGACATGCTGCAGGAAGCCTCGGCGGGCTACTACCCGTCGACCCAGCACCGGGTGGTCAACCCGACCGGCGACGGCGCCACCAAGAGCCGCGTGTCACTGCCGCTGTTCCTGCATCCGCGCGACAACGTCGTGCTGAGCGACCGCTACACCGCGGACGCCTACCTGAACGAACGCCTGCGCGAACTCGGCGTCAAAACTTGACCCACCCCGCGCTGGCCTGGCCGATGTGACGCCACACCGCGTCATCGAGATTCACGCGGACGCACCGACCAAGCCGGCGCTCGGGGCCGCCTGCAACGGCTGCGGCGTGTGCTGCCTGGCGGAACCCTGCCCGCTGGGCGTCCTGATCAGCCGGCGCCTAACAGGTGCGTGCGCCGCCCTCCAGTGGAACGGCGCACGCTATGTGTGCGGTGTGCTGACGGCCCAACCCCGCGGCCTGCGCGGCTGGCTGGTGCAGCGCTGGATCGCCGCGGGTGACGGTTGCGATTGCTCACTCGAACCTGCGGGCAAGCCCTAGCCGGTCTTCAGGGCCCCCCAGCTACATTTTTCGGCTTCTGCTCACGTGAGGAAGCCGCATGAAATCCGTTCTCCGCGCACTCCCCTTGCTGGCGGCGCTGGCCCTGGTCATGCCGGGGACCGGCACGGCCGCTCCGCTGCGCTGGGCCGCCACCAACGACATCCTGACGCTGGACCCGCATTCGCAGGACCACAACACCTCCAACGCCATCGGCGCCCACATCTACGAGGGCCTCACGCGGCTGAGCCGCGAATACCGGCCGGAACCCGCCCTGGCCACGAAGTGGACCTACCTGTCGCAGACACAGGTGCGGTTCGAACTGCGCCGCGGCGTGAAGTTCCATGACGGCTCGCCCTTCACCGCCGACGACGTGGTGTTCAGCTTCGGCCGCATCACCCAGCCCCAGGGCACCAAGCAGACCTATGTGTCGGGCATCAAGGAGGTGAAGAAGATCGACGACTACACCGTCGATCTGCTGCTGGAGGCGCCGACGCCGATGCTGCTGCAGAACATCATCAGCTTCTCGATCATGAGCAAGGCCTGGTCGGTCAAGAACAACACCACCAGCACCCAGGACTACAAGGCCAAGGACGAGAACTACGCGTCGCGCAACGCGAACGGCACCGGCCCCTACAAGCTGATCAGCTGGCAGCCTGACCAGGCGGTGAAGATGGTCGCCAACAAGGACTGGTGGGACAAGAACCCCGGCAACGTGACCGAGTTGAGCTACCTGCCGATCAAGTCCGCCCCGACGCGGGTCGCCGCCCTGCTCTCGGGCGACGTCGACATGGTGACCGACCTGCCGCCGCAGGACTTCTTCAAGCTCAAGGAGGAGAGCAAGGTCAAGCTGCTGGAAGGCCCCGAGATCCGCACCATCTTCTTCGTGATGGACGAGGGCAGCGACGAACTGCGCGAGTCCAGCGTCAAGGGCAAGAACCCCTTCAAGGACAGAAGAGTGCGCGAGGCCATGAACCTGGCGCTGGACCGCGAGGCCATCAAGCGAAGCATCATGCGCGGGCTGTCGGTACCCGCGGCGCTGATGGTGCCGCCGGGCGTGAATGGCTACGACTCCGCCCTGGATGCGCCGATCAAGCCTGACCTCGACAAGGCCCGCAAGCTGCTGGCCGACGCCGGCTACCCGCAGGGCTTCGACGTGCCGCTGCACTGCCCCAACAACCGCTACGTGAACGACGAGCAGGTCTGCCAGGCCGCCGTGTCGATGTGGGCCAAGATTGGCGTGAAGGTGCGGCTCATCGCCGCGCCCTTCTCCACCCACAGCCAGACCTTCCAGCGCGGCGAATCGGCCTTCTACATGCTGGGCTGGGGCGTGTCGACCTACGATGCGCTCTACGCGATGCAGGCCTGGGGCCATACCCGCACCAACGGTGCGGATGGCAACTTCAATTTCGGCAAGGTCAGCGATGCCACGCTGGACGGACTCATCCAGAAGATCAAGTTCGAACCCGATGTGCCCAAGCGCAACGCCCTCATCCGCGACGCGCTGCTGCGCATCCGCGACGAAGCGCTGTTCATTCCCATCCATCACCAGATCCGCCCCTGGGCGATGAAGCCGGGCGTGGACACGATCCATCGCTCCAACGATTACTTCGAAGCCCGCTACACCACCGTCAAATGAAGAAGCTCTCGACCCTTGCCGCCGCCCTGCTGCTCAGCTGCGGCATCGCCAGTGCCAACACCCTGCGCTGGGCCGCCCAGAACGACATCCAGACGCTGGACCCGCACTCCCAGAACCACTCCGCCACCACGACGATCAGCGGCTACGCCTACGAAGGCCTGACCCGCTACACCGAGAAGTTCGACGTGGAGCCGGCGCTGGCCACCAAATGGACCTTCGTCTCGCCCACCCAGGTGCGCTTCGACCTGCGCCGCGGCGTGAAGTTCCACGATGGCACACCGTTCACGGCCGACGACGTGGTCTTCAGCCTGCAGCGCATCAAGCATCCGGCCAGCAACATGGTCATCTACTCCTCCGGCATCAAGGAGGTGAAGAAGATCGACGACTTCACCGTCGACCTGATCCTGGACGGTCCCAACCCGGTGCTGACCCGCAACCTGACCTTCGTGCGCATCGTCAGCAAGGCCTGGGCCATCAAGAACCGCTCCGAGAACCCCCAGGACTACAAGGCCAAGGAAGACACCTTCGCCTCGCGCAACGCCAACGGCACCGGCCCCTTCAAGATCACCAGCTGGACGCCTGACCAGAAACTCACCATGACCGCCAACAAGGACTGGTGGGACAAGCCCAAGGGCAACATCAGCGAGGTGACCTACCTGCCCATCAAGCAGGACGCGACCCGAGTGGCGGCGCTGTTGTCCGGTGCGCTCGACCTGCTGACCGACCTGCCCCCGCAGGACGTGGCCAAGCTCAAGGCCGACCCGCGCCTGAAGGTCATCGAAGGCCCCGAGAACCGCACCATCTTCTTCGCGCTGGACCTGGGCAGCGACGAGATCAAGGGCAGCAACGTGAAGGGCAAGAACCCCTTCAAGGACCGTCGCGTGCGCGAGGCCATGTCGCTGGCCATCGACCGCGAAGCCATCAAGCGCAGCCTGATGCGCAACCTTTCCATCCCGGCGGCCATCATGGTGGCGCCGGTGGCCTATGGCTGGTCGCAGGAGCTGGACACGGTGGCCAAGCCCGACCTGGCCCGCGCCAAGCAACTGATGACCGACGCGGGCTATGCCGAGGGCTTCGAGACCCCGCTCGCCTGCCCCAACGACCGCTACGTGAACGACGAGGAAATCTGCCAGGCCGTCGTGTCGATGTGGGCCCGCATCGGCATCAAGGCCAAGCTGACCACGCAGCCCATGTCGCAGCACTCGGCCGCGCTGCAGCGCTTCGAGCTGCCGCTGTACATGTACGGGTGGGGCGTGACCACGTTCGACGCCCAGTACACGCTGCAGGACATCGTGCACACCAAGACCAGCGGTGCCGATGGCAAGGGCAACTACTCGCGGGTCAGCGATGCCAAGGTCGACGCGCTGGTGCAGCAGATGAAGGTCGAGACCGACGCGCCCAAGCGCCTGGCCCTGATGCAGGAAGCCCTCAAGCGCACGCGCGACGAGTTCCTGTTCATCCCCATCCACCACCAGGTGCGCCCCTGGGCGATGCGGGCCGGCGTGACCATCCCGCATTCGGCCAACGACGCGCCGCAGGCCAAGTGGGCCACGATGAAGTGAGCGGCTGAGTTCAGCCGAGGCCTCGCGCGCGCGGGACAATCCGCGTGATGAGCGAGCCCGTCTTCCAGCCCCTCCACATCACGCCGAGCGACGAGCAGCGCGCCATCCAGCTGCGCCGCACGCGGCTGATGCTCGTGGAGGCGAACGCCGGCGCCGCCAAGACCACCACGCTGGCCCTGCGCATCGCCCAGGCGCTGGCGCGCGGCGCGCCGCCCGAGAGTCTGCTGGCCCTGACAGCCACCGCGCCGGCCGTGACGGCGCTGCGGGAGCGCCTGACGGCCATTGGCGTGGACCGCAGCGTGGCCGAGGGTTTGCGTGTCCTGACCTTCGAGACCTTCTGCCTCGACGTGCTGGCTGCCGCCGAGGGCGAGGCCTCGCGCGCCCTGGTCACGCCCGAGCAGGTGCGGCCCTTCGTCATCCGCGCGGTGGAGCGGGCCCAGTCGCTGCCCGAGGAACGCTACCCCGACGAGTTGCACGGCGATGCCCGTCCCGCAGACCTGGTCGAAGGCCTGCTGCAGGCCTTTGAAGTGCTCAGGGGGCGGCTGGTGCTGCAACAACTCGACCCCGACGAGCGCCTCACGCCCGCAGCTGCGGAGTCGCTCGGCTTCGACTACCTGACGCTGCGAAGCTGGCAATGCTTCGAGGCCATCCGCCGCGGTGGCCACCCGGACCGCCCGGACTTCCGCACACCGGGCGACGGCGTGCATGACCTGGCACGACTGCTGCTGGCCGGCGAGATCCGCCCGGAGGACGGTTTTCTGCAGCAGGGCCTCAGCCTGGTCGGCGTGGACGAGATGCACGACATGAACCGCGCCGCCTTCACCGTGCTGAAGGCCCTGCTGGCAGCCAACCCACGGGCGGCCTTCGTTGGCGTGGGCGACCGGGACCAGGTCATCCACGCCCAGAGTGGCGCGGAGGCGGGCTTCATGGGCGAGCACTTCCGGCGCGAGATCGGCGAGCCCGAGGTACTGCCGCTGACGGCGAGCCACCGCTTCGGCCCGACACTCGCCCGCCATGCCGGCGCCCTCGCCCGCAAGCCCTACGCGGCCAGCAGTGAGACCCGAACGGTCGTGCATCTGGAGCCCTGCCCTTCACCGCGCCTGGCGGCCGAGTACATCGCCCGGCAAGCGCAGGCCCACCTCGCGCAGCGTGGCCCCGCCACGTTCAGGGTGCTGCTGCGACATCCGGCCCACTCAGTGCGCATCGAGCATGAGTTGCTGCGCCTCGGCGTGGCCTACGGCACCGCTGGCTTCACGCCCTTCCTCGCCCGGCCCGAGACGCTGCTGGTACGGGGCCTGCACGCGCATGCGCTGGGCAACTACGCTGGCTTCGACACGCCTGAACGCCGCGCCGCACTGCTGGACGCCTGGCTGCTGTTCTCCGGCGCGGGCATCGACAGCGTGGAGCTGCGCCACCTGGACCGCCAGCAAGCGCAGCGCGTCGCGGTCGCCGAAGCTGCGCAGGACCTGGACGCCACCCGTCGCTTCATTGACGCCCACGCCTTGCGCAGTGCCGTACCCGACGCACGGCGCACGCTGGAGGCTGCACTCGCGTTGCTGGGCACGGGTGACGACGACGCCTTTGAGGCGTCCTTCCTGAAGGTGCTCGCGCCGCTGTCGCTGGCCCGCCGTGTGTTCGTCCGCGAGGCCGACGCGACGCGCGTGGCCGACAACATCACGCAGCTCGTGCAGCTGGTGCTGGCCGAGGGCGGATCGATTGCAGCCGCGATGCAGCTGCTGGCCACGCTGAGCCTGCGCGGCGGTGAGGTCGGGCGCTCGCGAGCCCGTCCCCGCGTGGTGCTGTCCAGCATCGAGGTCGCCAAGGGCTTGGAGTTCGACCACGTCATCCTGCCCCACCTCACGGCCGGCGAGTTCGGCGGCGGCAGCCTTGAGAACCGCAACCTGCTCTACGTGGCTCTGACCCGCGCCCGCCAGCGGCTGACGCTGACCTTCGACCCCGAGCGCCCGTCCCGCTTCCTGAGGGATGCGGGTTTTTTGGAATGAACCTGCCCGCATGAAGCCCCCCGTCATCAACTTTTCGACACTGCAGTCGGCCGTGGAGATCACGGCCACGCTGGCCTTCGCGCTGTCCGGCCTGCTGGCCGGGGCCCGCAAGCGGCTGGACGTGGTGGGGCTGTGCGTGGTGGCCGGGCTGTCGGCCTTCGGCGGCGGCACGCTGCGCGACGTGCTGCTGGACCGCCGGCCCTTCTTCTGGGTCGAGCATGCCGACTGGTTGTGGGTGCTGATGGGCCTGTGCCTGGCCGCCATGCTCGGCATGCGGCGGCGCCACCTCGCGCTGACGGAGCGCGCCATCCAGTGGCCCGACGCGCTCGGCCTGGGCCTGTTCACCGCCAACGGCACGCTGGTGGCGCTGGATGCGGGCATGCCCGCCATCGTGGCCGTGTTGATGGGCGTGATCACGGCGGTATTCGGCGGCGTGCTGCGGGACATCGTCTGCAACGAGATCCCCGCCGCCTTCCACGACCACCGCCCCTATGCCCTGTGCAGCTTCATGGGCGGCTGGGTGCTGGTGGCCGCCGTGGCCGTGGAGGCGCCGCAATGGGTCGCCATCAGTGCCGGCGCGGCCACCGCTGTGGCGCTTCGCGGCCTGGCCCTGTGGACGGGCTGGACGCTGCCCGCGTGGCGCATCGGCACGCCACGCTAGGCAACGGCTTGGGCTACCAGCCGATGGTGTAGGTCACCACCGTCGGCGCCTGGGTGTGCAGCGACGGGCTGAAGTCACCCACGTCGTCATACGCGAACCCATAGGCCTTGCGGTTGATGCTGTGGTCGTGCCAGAACTTGGCGTACCAATTGCCCACCTGGCCCGCCGGGTAGTGTGCCGACTGAACGTACCAGTTGGCCGGCGTTTCCATCACATGGCGGTTCAGCGCCGCGCACACCTGGGCCTGGATCTGCAGTTGCGTGCCGACGTTGGTCGGGTTGCCGCTGCCGTCTGCCAGCAGGCCGGCGCCCAGCAGCACCATGGCGGTGTCGGGCTTGCCGTTGATGTAGAAGGTGCCGGCCGGCGAGCCGCCGGTGAAGATGAAGCGGTCACCACTCACGCGGCCACGGAAGGTGCCGAGGTTCTGCAGCGTGAACACCAGGTCTTCGGTGCGGTAGCGGGCCCAGACGGCGTCGATGTACGGCTGCAGGTAGTTGGCGTTGGCCTGCCCCGGCTTGAAGCTGGCATGGGCCGGCGCCATGATGCGGTAAGGCGCATACGGCGCCTGTGCGAGCGGCTTGAAGGCCGTCGGCACCTCGGCGATGAACTTGCTGAAGAGCTGGTCGCGCGTCTCGGCGAGGGCCTCGCCGACCGTCTGGTCATAACCGCCCAGCCCCTGCACACGCAGCTTCAGCGGAAAGCCGAAATGATCCACCCGCGTGGTGTTGATGAAGATTCCTGGGTCTGCGCGGCCCGGCGGGATGATGGCCATTTCGCCAAAGTCGAAGTAGACGTCGATGTTCGGGTCGGTCGGGTTCTCGATATTGGCGCCGGCATAGCCCACGTTGCCATTGCCATCGAGCACCACACGGATGTACATCGGCGAGCCCACCGACATCAGCACGCGCGCCGAGTCCAGCGGCGGGATGGTGAGGGACCGTGTGGCACTGAGCTTGTGGAAGTAGTTGGTGTAGGTGACGCCGTTCTTGGTGAGCGCGCCGTTGTCGGCGGTGGACATCGGGATGAGGTTGCCGGCGGCGTCCACGCGCACGAACTTCCCCGTCGACCAGTCGCGGCCGATGATGGCCCAGTAGACCTGGTCATCGGTCCAGCGGCCTGCCGTCTGGTTGACGATGTTGAAGGTGGTGCGGCCGTTCCAGGTGGTCGTCGCGGCGCCGATCTTGAAGGACGAGGTCAGGTCATTGAAGCCGCGGCTCACGAGGTTGGGCTCATTGCCCGTCAGCACCAAGGAGCCGCCGCCGTAGTTGATGTCATTGAACAGCGTGACCTGGTAGCCCGCCTGCACCTTGACCGACGAGACACGGTCATTCCAGGCGCTGCCGATCCAGGCGCTGTCGGCACTGACGCAGAGGCTATCGCCGGTGTAGTTGGCATCGGCATAGAAGCACACTGGGCCGGTGGCCGTGTTGCCGCTCACGGTGTAGCTGAACTTGGGGGTGTCGTAGGCCGGCGTGCCGTTGTTGTAGGTGAACCAGTAGCCGACGACGTTGCCGGTGGCGACGCTGAGCTTCTGCTCGTAGCGCCCGTTGGCGGCGGTCATGCGCAGGTTCTGCTGCGCGCCGTTGTTGACCGTGTAGTGCACGTCGACCCAGGTGGTCGACACATTGGACTTGAACCAGATCGTGGCGGTGCTGCCGCTGACCTCCACGCCCTGGTCGTAGTCGGCCGCTGCCGCGGGCCCCGCCAGCCCGAGGGCCAGCCACAGGCACACGCCGAGCAGGCGCATGCAACGCAGGATGAGATTCACGCTTGTCTCCTCGGCCGGCGCGTCCCGCGGGATCGACCGGCGTCCGTGGGCCCGCGCACATCGCTGCGGGGGCACCGTCTGGCGGCTGCGGATGACCTACTGCACCACCCGGCAAGCAGCCACTGTCGGGGTCAGGTCGCCACCTGAAAGCGCTTCATACCGGTTGAAGACCAAATGAAAGCGCTTTCAGAATTGGTCCGCATCCTCCTGGGAGCCGCAAGAAAGCGGTTTCATGGAAAACCCGCGCGGAGCCCGCCAGAGCGTCGCCCGCATCAGGGACGGTCGATCCCTGAAGCCGCCCCGGCCAGCTGCTCAGTGGCCGTGAACTGACCTCAGATGGGTCGGCGCCGCAGCGGCCGGCGTCTCCTGCGCTGCGGCCGCCAGGCCATGGAGGATGCCGCACTGGTCCGCCTGCCGGGCTTCGCCGCAACGCTCGCGCAGGCCGCGCAGTTGCTTCTCCAACGCCCGCAACTCCCGGATGCGGCGCGACACGTGGCCGATGTGCGTGTCCAGCAATGCGTTCACGTCACCGCAGTCGCTGCCGGGCTCATCCTTCACCCGCAGCAACACGCGCACCTCGTCCAGCGACATGTCCAGGCCGCGGCAATAGCGGATGAACTGCAGGCGCTCCAGATGCGGCTGCTCATACACACGGAAACCGCCCTGGGTGCGCCCGGGGGCAGGCAGCAGACCCTCCCGCTCGTAGTAGCGGATGGTGTCGACGGCGGTCGACGACGCGGCGGCGAGATGTCCGATCTTCATGGCGGCTCCGAAGGCAAGGCTGCAACCAGTGTAGGGACTTGACTCTGGAGTTGCTCCAGGGATTCCAATGCCTGCAACCAGGACATTCGCCATGAGCAACTTGACCGGAATGCACGACCACGCCGAGACCCACGACCACGGTCACCACCACGGCCACACGCATGGGCATGAACATGAGCCCGTTGCCCCAGCCTGCTGCCACGGCAGTTCGTGCACCAGTGCCGCAGCGCCCTTGCCCACCCTGTCCGCCGAAGCTGACGGCAACGCCTTGCTGCTGCGCATCCCCGCCATGGACTGCCCGACCGAGGAAGGCCAGATTCGCCGGGCGCTGGAGGGCATCAGCGGCGTCAACGGCCTGCGCTTCGACCTGCCCGCCCGTGCCCTGCATGTGGATGCGCCACCGGCCGTCTGGCCCACGGTGACGCAAGCCATCACCCGCGCCGGCTTCCAGGCCCAAGCCCTCAGCGCGCCCCCCGCGACCGAAGACGTCAGGCGCCAGCAGCGCCTTGAACTCGCGCGGCTCCTGGCGGCCCTCGGCGTGGCCGTGGCGGCGGAGCTGACGCACTACCTTGCGCCCGACAGCCTGCCTTGGCAGGCCATCGGCATGGCCATCGCGGCGCTCGCCATCGCGCTGTCGGGACTGTCGGTGTTCCGCAAGGGCGTGGCTTCTCTGCTGCGCGGCCAGCTCAACATCAACGCGCTGATGTCGGTGGCCGTGACCGGCGCCTTCCTGATCGGGCAATGGCCCGAGGCGGCCATGGTGATGGCGCTGTATTCGCTGGCCGAGTTGATCGAGGCGCGCTCCGTCGAGCGCGCCCGCCGGGCCATCACCGGCCTGCTGGCCCTCGCGCCCGAGACTGCCGAGGTGCGGCAGTCGGACGGCCGCTGGGAACGACAGCCCGCGAAGACGGTGCCCGTGGGAGCGCTCGTGCGGGTGAAGCCGGGTGAGCGCTTCGCGCTGGACGGCCGCGTGACCGAAGGCCGCGGTGCCGTCGACCAATCGCCGGTCACTGGCGAGAGCCTGCCCGTCGACAAGACGCCGGGCGACGAGGTCTACGCCGGCACCATCAATCAGAGCGGCGCGCTGAGCTTCGAGGTCACGCGGCCAGCGGGCGACACCGTGCTGGCCGGCATCATCCATGCGGTGGAGGCCGCGCAGGGCCAGCGTGCGCCGACACAGCGCTTCGTCGACCGCTTTGCTGCCGTCTACACGCCCGTCGTGTTTCTGCTGGCACTGGCGGTCGCCGTCGGCACGCCACTGCTGCTGGGCTGGCCTTGGCTCACGGGGCTTTACAAGGCGCTGGTGCTGCTGGTCATTGCCTGTCCTTGCGCCCTGGTCATCTCCACGCCGGTGACCATCGTCAGCGGCCTGGCCGCCGCCGCGCGGCGCGGCATCCTGATCAAGGGCGGCGTCCACCTGGAGCAGGCCCGGCGCCTGCGGGTGCTGGCGCTGGACAAGACCGGCACGCTGACCGAGGGGCGCCCCACGCTGGCCCACCACGAAGTGCTGGCCAGCGATCTCGCGCCAGATACGGTGCTGGGTCAGGCACGGAGCCTCGCGTCCCGCTCCGACCATCCGGTCTCTCAGGCCATCGCCCAGGGTCTGTCGGGCGAAGCCCTGGCTGTGGACGACTTCAATGCCGAGCCGGGCCGCGGTGTGCAAGGCCGCATTGGCAACGCGTTACTGCGGCTGGGCAACCACCGCTGGATGCATGAGCACGGCCTGTACACGCCCGCGCTCGAAGCGCTGATGCAGGCGCACGAAGCGCAGGGTCGCACGGTGTCACTGCTGGCCGACGGCGAGCGCGTGCTCGCACTCTTTGCCGTGGCGGACCGCGTCAAGCCCAGCAGCGCCGAAGCGGTGTCGGACCTGCGCGCCCTGGGCGTGCAGCCGGTGATGCTGACGGGCGACAACGCCGCCACCGCCCACGCCATCGCGCAGCAGCTGGGCATCGACGACGTGCGGGCGCAACTGCTACCGCAGGACAAGCTGGCGGCCGTCAGCGAGTTGGCTCAGCGCGGGCCGGTGGGCATGGTGGGCGACGGCGTGAACGATTCGCCGAGCCTGGCCACGGCCACGGTCGGCTTCTCGATGGGCGCCGCCGGCACCGACACCGCGAAGGAAGCCGCGGATGTCCTCATCATGAACGACGACCTGCGCAAGGTGGCCGACACCATCCGCCTGTCGCGCCGCACCCATGCGCTGCTGTGGCAGAACATCGCGCTGGCGCTGGGCATCAAGGCCGTGTTCTTCGTGCTGGCGGTGTTCGGCAACGCGACCATGTGGATGGCGGTGTTCGCCGACATGGGCGCGAGCCTGCTGGTGGTCTTCAACGGCCTGCGGCTGCTGCGCCTTTGAAACGACCACGGCCGCCCGAGGGCGGCCGTGTCAGCGCAGGCGCAGCGTCAGGCCAGCGCCAGGCGCTGGCGCGCGGCGGCGTACTCGCGCTTCAGGCGCGCCACCAGCTCGCCGGCAGGCACCACCTGCTTGACCGCCCCGATGCCCTGGCCACTGCCCCAGATGTCTTTCCAGGCCTTGGCCGCACCGCCACCGAAGTTCATCTTGCTCGGGTCACTTTCGGGCAGGTTGTCCGGGTCCAGGCCGGCCGCCACCACGGAGCCGCGCAGGTAGTTGCCATGCACGCCGGTGAAGAGGTTGCTGTAGACGATGTCGTCGCTGTTGCTGTCGACGATCATCTGCTTGTAGTCGGCACTCGCACGGGCCTCTTCGGTGGCGATGAAGGCGGAGCCGATATAGGCCAGATCGGCCCCCATCGCCTGGGCCGCCAGCACCGCATCGCCCGTGGCCATGGAGCCCGACAGCGCCAGCGGGCCGTCGAACCATTCGCGGATTTCCTGGACCAGCGCGAAGGGGCTCTTCACACCCGCATGACCGCCCGCGCCGGCCGCCACCGCGATGAGGCCGTCGGCGCCCTTCTCGATGGCCTTCCTGGCGAACTTGTTGTTGATGATGTCGTGCAGCACGATGCCGCCCCAGGCATGCACGGCCTGGTTCACGTCCTCACGCGCACCGAGGCTGGTGATGACGATGGGCACCTTGTACTTGGCGCACACCGCCATGTCGTGTTCGAGCCGCTCATTGCTCTTGTGCACGATCTGGTTGATGGCAAACGGCGCGGCGGGCTTGTCCGGGTTGGCCTTGTTGTAGGCGGCCAGGGTCTCGGTGATCTCGGCCAGCCACTCGTCGAGCAGTTCGGCCGGACGCGCGTTGAGCGCCGGCATTGAGCCGACGACGCCGGCCTTGCACTGCTCGATGACGAGCTTGGGGTTGCTGATGATGAACAGCGGCGAGCCGATGACCGGCAGCGGCAGGTTCTTCAGGATGTCGGGCAATGCCAAGGGGATGTCTCCGTCAGAAAGCTTCGAGGCTCAGTTCGGTCACGCTGTCGGCGCCATCGACGATGGCACTGCGCAGTGCGCCGGTGCGCGGCAGGATGTGCTCGGCGTAGAAACGCGCCGTGGCGATCTTGGCTTGCATGAAGGGCTTGTCAGTCGCCAAGGCGTCTTCAGCCACGATCAGCGCGCGGGCGAGTTGCCAGCCGGCCACCAGGTTGCCCGCCAGCATCAGGTAGGGCACCGAGCCGGCATAGGCGGCGTTCGGGTTGGCCTTGGCCGAGCCGGCGATGTAGTCCACCGCGGCCAGGAAGTCCTCGCGCGCGGCGCGCAGGGCCTTGAGCACGGCGCGGGCAGCGGCGCTGTCGCGCTGGGCGAGCTGGCCTTCGGTGACTTCGATCTGCCCCGCGATGCCGCGCGCCAGCTGGCCGCCGTCACGCGCCGTCTTGCGGCCAACGAGGTCGTTCGCCTGGATGGCGGTCGTGCCTTCGTAGATCGTCAGGATCTTGGCGTCGCGGTAGTACTGCGCCGCGCCCGTTTCCTCGATGAAGCCCATGCCGCCATGCACCTGCACGCCCAGCGAGGTGACCTCCAGGCTCATTTCGGTGCTGTAGCCCTTCACCAGCGGCACCATGAAGTCGTAGAAGGCCTGGTTCTGCTTGCGCGCGTCGGCGTCGGGGTGATGGTGGGCGGCGTCGAAGGCGGCAGCGGCGGTGCTGGCCATCGCGCGGCAGCCTTCGGTGAGCGCACGCATCGTCATCAGCATGCGGCGCACGTCGGGGTGGTGAATGATGGTGGCACTACCAGGCTTGGAGCCGTCCACGGGGCGGGACTGCACGCGGTCTTTCGCATAAGCCACGGCCTTCTGGTAGGCGCGGTCAGCAATGCCGATGCCCTGCACGCCCACGCCGTAGCGGGCGGCGTTCATCATGATGAACATGTACTCCAGGCCGCGGTTCTCTTCACCGATCAGCTGGCCGATGGCGCCGCCGTGGTCGCCGAACTGCAGCACGGCGGTCGGGCTGGCCTTGATGCCCATCTTGTGCTCGATGGACACGCAGTGCGCGTCGTTGCGCGCCCCCAGGGAGCCATCCGCGTTGACGAGGAACTTCGGCACGATGAACAGGCTGATGCCCTTCACCCCCTCGGGGGCGCCCACCACGCGGGCCAGCACGAGGTGCACGATGTTCTCAGCCATGTCGTGCTCACCGTAGGTGATGAAGATCTTGGTGCCGAAGATCTTGTAGGTGCCGTCAGGCTGCGGCTCGGCGCGGGTGCGCACCAAGGCCAGGTCCGAGCCGGCCTGCGGCTCGGTGAGGTTCATGGTGCCCGTCCAGCGGCCTTCCAGCAGCGGCGGGATGAAGGTGGCCTGCTGCTCGGGGCTGCCCGCGGTCAGCAGCGCTTCCACCGCGCCGTCGGTCAGCAGCGGGCAGAGCGCGAAGCTCATGTTGGCCGCCTGCAGCATCTCGTTGCAGGCCGCGGCGATCGTCTTGGGCGCCCCCTGGCCACCGAAGTCGGTCGGGTGCTGCAGACCCTGCCAGCCGCCCTCGGCATAGGCCCGGAAGGCCTCCTTGAAGCCGGGCGTCGTCGTGACCTGGCCGTCCTTCCAGAACGAGGGGTTCTTGTCGCCTTCCCAGTTCAGCGGCGCGATGACGTCCTGCGTCAGCTTGGCGCATTCCTCGAGCACGGCACCCGCGGTGTCGAGGCCAAAGTCGGCGAAGGCGGGAATCTGCTGCGTCAGCGTCTCCAGGCCAGCGAGGTGCTGGATGTTGAAGAGCATGTCCTTGACGGGAGCTTGGTAACTCATTTGTTCCTCCAGGCGGATACAAAAAGGGCGCCGCAACGACCGGAGTCGGGGGCGCCCGGTGCAGTCTTTGCGTGGCTTACAGCGCGTTCACGAGTTCCGGCACGGCCGTGAACAGGTCAGCTTCGAGGCCGTAGTCGGCCACCGAGAAGATCGGCGCCTCGGGGTCCTTGTTGATGGCCACGATGACCTTGGAGTCCTTCATGCCAGCCAGGTGCTGGATGGCACCGGAGATGCCGGCGGCCACGTACAGCTGCGGCGCCACGATCTTGCCGGTCTGGCCGACCTGCCAGTCGTTGGGCGCGTAGCCCGCATCCACCGCGGCGCGCGAGGCGCCCAGCGCGGCGCCGAGCTTGTCGGCCAGCGGCGTCAGCACTTCCATGAACTTCTCGTTGGAGCCCAGCGCGCGGCCACCCGACACGATGATCTTGGCAGCGGTCAGCTCGGGGCGGTCGCTCTTGGTGACCTCACGGCCGACGAAGCTGCTCTTGCCGCTGTCAGCGGCCGCAGCGGCCGATTCCACGGCAGCCGAACCGCCCGAGGCTGCGGCCGGGTCGAAGCCGGTCGTGCGCACGGTGATGACCTTGGTGGCGTCGGCGCTCTGCACGGTGGCAATGGCGTTGCCGGCGTAGATCGGGCGCTCGAAGGTGTCGGCGCTGACCACCTTGGTGATGTCGCTGATCTGGCCCACGTCCAGCAGCGCGGCCACACGCGGGGCGACGTTCTTGCCGGCGGCGGTGGCGGGAAAGAGGATGTGGCTGTAGCCGGAAGCCAGCGCGATCACTTGCGCCGCGACGTTCTCGGCCAGGCCTTCGGCCAGGGCGGCGGCATCGGCGTGCAGCACCTTGGCCACACCGGCGATCTGCGCGGCGGCGGCAGCGGCGGCACCGGCGTTGTGGCCGGCCACCAGCACGTGCACTTCGCCACCCAGGGCGGCCGCGGCGGTGACGGTGTTCAGCGTGGCGCCCTTGATCGAGGCGTTGTCGTGTTCGGCAATGACGAGTGCGGTCATGTCAGAGTCTCCAGATTCGATACGGCCTTAGATGACCTTGGCTTCGGTCTTCAGCTTGGTGACGAGGGTGGCCACATCCGGCACCTTCACACCTGCGCCGCGCTTGGGCGGCTCGCTGACCTTCAGCGTCTTGATGCGCGGCGTCACGTCCACGCCCAGGTCGGCCGGCTTGACGACGTCCAGCGGCTTCTTCTTGGCCTTCATGATGTTGGGCAGCGTGACGTAGCGCGGCTCGTTCAGGCGCAGGTCAGTCGTCACGACGGCCGGCAGGCTGAGCGCCACAGTCTCGAGGCCGCCGTCCACTTCACGCGTCACGTTGACCTTGTCGCCGGCCACTTCCACCTTGGAAGCGAAAGTGCCCTGAGGCATGCCGGTGAGGGCCGCCAGCATCTGGCCGGTCTGGTTGCAATCGTCGTCGATGGCCTGCTTGCCCAGGATGACCAGGCTCGGGCCTTCCTTGTCGACCAGCGCCTTGAGCAGCTTGGCCACGGCCAGCGGCTGCAATTCGACATCAGCGGCGGTCTCCACCAGGATGGCGCGATCGGCGCCGATCGCCATGGCGGTGCGCAGGGTCTCCTGGCATTGCGTGACACCACAGGACACGGCGATCACCTCGGTGACGGCGCCCTTTTCCTTCAGGCGCACCGCCTCTTCGACGGCGATCTCGTCGAAGGGGTTCATGGACATCTTCACGTTGGCGATGTCGACGCCCGTGCCGTCGCTCTTGACGCGCACCTTGACGTTGTAGTCGACGACGCGTTTGACAGGAACCAAGACCTTCATCGAAAACTCCAGCTCGAATTGACGTAAACGTTAACCGGGGATTCTACGGGCGCATCCCAGGACAACGGTGCATAAAAAAGCACGATCGTTCGATTCTAGCCAGACCCGCGACAGCCCTCTACAAAGAGTTTTTGGAGAGGCCTCTCGAATCGCGAAGCTAGACTGCTTGGCCCCATGCAGATCGACCTCACCACACGCCGCGAGATCGGCGTCTTCGACTCGGGCGTCGGCGGGTTCACGGTGCTGCGCGAACTGCGCACCCTGCTGCCGCACGCACGCCTGCGCTACCTTGCCGACACGGCCTACGCACCGTACGGCAGCCGCACCCCGGAAGAGATCCGGGCGCGCAGCTTCGCGATCACCGAGCACCTCATCGCGCAGGGCGCGCGGCTCATCGTCATTGCCTGCAATACCGCCACGGCGCATGCGATCGATGCCCTGCGGCAGCAATGGCCTGCGGTGCCCTTCGTGGGCACCGAGCCGGGCATCAAGCCGGCGGTGGCCGCGTCCGCCAACGGCCGCATCGGACTGCTTGCAACCCCGGCGACCGCCCGCAGCGCGCGGCTGCATGCCTTGATCGAACGGCATGCGGCGGGC
Organism: Roseateles puraquae; assembly: GCF_002205845.1. GTDB lineage: Bacteria > Pseudomonadota > Gammaproteobacteria > Burkholderiales > Burkholderiaceae_C > Pelomonas > Pelomonas puraquae. The sequence goes on from NZ_NISI01000001.1 coordinate 916,549, forward strand.
CATGAGGTGACTGTGCAGGGCTGCGCAGGCGTGGTCGATCACATCGAGGCGGGCGATCTGGGCAGCCCCGAACTGCAGGCCCTGGTGGCGCGGCACTGCGCCCCGCTGCTGGAAGCAGGCGTCGACACCGCCCTGCTCGGTTGCACGCACTTCCCGCTGATCGAGCCGCTGTGGCGCGAGGCGCTCGGCCCCGCGGTGACCTTGCTGCGGATCGAGACGGCGGTCGCTCGTCGCGCCGCCGACCTTTGGCCGCCGTTGCCCACTGACGCCGCCCGACTTGCGGTGGAAACCAGCGGCGACGCGCACGCGCTGAAGGCGTGGATGGCGGAGGTCCTGGGGTGGACGGACGTCGAGGTGCAGGCCTGGCGGCCTGAAAGCGCAAACGGCCTGCAAGGGCAGACCGTTTGAGTCGATTTGGTGCCCGGGACGGGACTTGAACCCGTACGCCTGTTGAGGGCGGCGGATTTTAAGTCCGCTGCGTTTACCGATTTCGCCACCCGGGCGGCGCCGGCATTATCTGCGGCGGCACAAAAGAAAACGGGAGACTCGATCTCTCGAATCTCCCGTGATTTGGAGCGGGTAACGAGGCTCGAACTCGTGACCTCAACCTTGGCAAGGTTGCGCTCTACCAACTGAGCTACACCCGCGCATTTCGTTCAGCCTGCCGGGGCTGGACGTCGGTGCGACCGACTTTTACTGGAGCGGGTAACGAGGCTCGAACTCGTGACCTCAACCTTGGCAAGGTTGCGCTCTACCAACTGAGCTACACCCGCAATATGCGTTTTGGAGGCGCGATCCGGAGTCGAACCGGACTAACCGGATTTGCAATCCGGGGCATAACCGCTTTGCTATCGCGCCGCCGTAAACCCTGATCAAAACCGTTGGTGCGACTTTGACGAAAAAGGGAAGCCGGGGCTTCCCTTCTCTAGAACCTGGAGCGGGTAACGAGGCTCGAACTCGTGACCTCAACCTTGGCAAGGTTGCGCTCTACCAACTGAGCTACACCCGCATTGCTTTCGCAATTGTTCGCTGGATCGTTTTGATCACTCTCTGCGATCTAGCGAAGCTGGCATTGTAATCCAATTTTTTGGCGGATTGCAAGCCAGTTCGACTTTCTCAATGAGGAACCGTCGTGCTCGCGGCGGCGCCCTCTTCCGGCTTTGCAGCGGCCACCGGCACTTCCTCGTCCGGCAGCGGCGTCGGCACGGATTCCAGCGCCACTTCCAGCACCCGCTCGATCCAGCGCACCGGCACGATCTCGAGCTGGTTCTTCACGTTCTCCGGGATGTCCTGCAGGTCTTTGACGTTCTCTTCCGGAATCATGACCGTCTTGATGCCGCCGCGGTGGGCCGCGAGCAGCTTCTCCTTCAAGCCGCCGATCGCCGTGACCTCGCCGCGCAGCGTGATCTCGCCGGTCATCGCCACGTCGGCGCGCACCGGAATGCCCGTCAGGGCCGACACGAAGGCCGTGGTCATGGCAGCACCCGCGCTCGGGCCGTCCTTGGGCGTGGCGCCGTCAGGCACGTGCACGTGCACGTCGCGCTTCTCGAAGACCTCATCCTTGATGCCCAGGCGCCGGGCGCGCGACCGCACGACCGTGCGTGCCGCCTCGACCGATTCCTTCATCACGTCGCCCAGCGAACCCGTGCGGATGATGTTGCCCTTGCCCGGCATGGCCGTGGCTTCGATGGTCAGCAGGTCGCCGCCCACTTCGGTCCACGCGAGGCCCACCACCTGGCCGACCTGGTTCTTCTTCTCGGCACGACCGAAGTCGTACTTGCGCACGCCGAGGAAGTCGTGAAGGTTTTCTTCCGTGACGACGACCTTGCCTTCGTAGGTCTTGAGCTGGATGCCCTTCACCACCTTGCGGCAGATCTTGGACATTTCGCGCTCGAGCGACCGCACGCCGGCTTCCCGCGTGTAGTAACGGATCACGCCACGGATGGCCGACTCGGTGACTTCCAGCTCTTCGTCCAGCACGCCGTTGTTCTTGCGTTGCTTGGGCAGCAGGTAGGTCTGCGCGATGTTGACCTTCTCGTCCTCGGTGTAGCCCGACAGGCGGATGACTTCCATCCGATCCAGCAGGGCCGGCGGAATGTTCATCGAGTTCGAGGTGGCGACGAACATCACGTCCGACAGGTCGAAGTCCACCTCGATGTAGTGGTCACCGAAGGTGTGGTTCTGCTCCGGGTCGAGCACCTCCAACAGCGCCGACGACGGGTCGCCACGGAAGTCCATGCCGAGCTTGTCGATCTCGTCGAGCAGGAACAGCGGGTTGCGCGTGCCGACCTTGGTCAACGACTGCAGCACCTTGCCCGGCATGGAGCCGATGTAGGTGCGGCGGTGACCGCGGATCTCGGCTTCGTCGCGCACGCCGCCCAGCGCCATGCGGACGAACTTGCGGCCGGTGGCGCGCGCCACGCTCTGGCCGAGCGAGGTCTTGCCGACGCCCGGAGGGCCGACCAGGCACAGGATGGGCGCCTTGACCTTGTCCACGCGCTGCTGCACCGCGAGGTATTCAAGGATGCGGTCCTTGACCTTCTCGAGGCCATAGTGGTCTTCGTTGAGCACGTCCTCGGCATTCTTGAGGTCATGCTTGATCTTGGTCTTCTTGCTCCAGGGCAGGTTGACCAGCGTGTCGATGTAGTTGCGCACCACGGTCGCCTCGGCGGACATGGGCGACATCAGCTTGAGCTTCTTGAGCTCGGCGTCGGCCTTCTTGCGGGCCTCCTTGGGCATCTTGGCGGCGAGGATCTTCTTTTCGAGCTCCTCCATGTCGGCGCCGTCTTCACCGTCGCCGAGCTCCTTCTGGATGGCCTTGACCTGCTCGTTCAGGTAGTACTCGCGCTGGCTCTTCTCCATCTGGCGCTTCACGCGGCCACGGATGCGCTTTTCGACCTGCAGGATGTCGACTTCATGCTCGAGCAGATCGAGCAGCTTTTCCAGGCGCTTGGCGACGTCGGCCAGGTCGAGCACGGCCTGCTTGGCATCGAGCTTGAGCGGCAGATGCGCGGCGATGGTGTCAGCCAGACGGCCCGGGTCGTCGATGCCGCCGATGGACGTGAGGATCTCGGGCGGGATCTTCTTGTTGAGCTTGACGTACTGGTCGAACTGCTGCGTCACGGCGCGGCGCAGCGCCTCCACCTCGGGCGCATGCTCGGTCTCGGGCGGGATGGGGGTCACTTCGGCGACGAAGTGCTCACCCGGCTCGGTGATGGACTGGGTCGTGGCGCGCTGCAGGCCTTCCACCAGCACCTTCACGGTGCCATCGGGCAGCTTGAGCATCTGCAGGATGCTGGAGACGCAACCGACCTCGAACATGTCCTCGGGCTTGGGCTCGTCCTTGCCGGCCGCCTTTTGCGCGACCAGCATGATCTGGCGGCCGGCTTCCATCGCGGCTTCCAGAGCCTTGATGGACTTGGGGCGCCCGACGAACAGCGGGATGACCATGTGCGGGAACACGACGACGTCACGCAGCGGCAGCAGCGGCAGCGTGATGGGGTCGGCGGGGAGGATGGGATGTCCGGACATGAAGACCTCTCTTTCTCAAGCCGATATCAGGCCTGAGGGGGCGAATGCAAGCGGGGGCGTCGTCAGCGGGTTCAGGCGCTGGCCTTGGCTTGCTCGCGGTAGACCAGAAGCGGGCGCGAGGTCGCGTCCTCGATGTTGTGCTCGTCCAGCACGACTTTCTCGACACCGTCCAGCGTGGGCAGGTCGAACATGGTGTCGATCAGGGACTGCTCCATGATCGAGCGCAGGCCGCGGGCGCCGGTCTTGCGGGCCAGGGCCTTGCGGGCGATGGCAGCCAGGGCCGGCTTGCGGATTTCCAGCTCGACGCCGTCCATTTCGAACAGCTGCTGGTACTGCTTGACCAGCGCGTTCTTGGGCTCGGTCAGGATCTGGATCAGCGCGTCCTCGGTCAGCTCGCCCAGGGTGGCAACCACCGGCAGACGGCCCACCAGTTCGGGAATCAGGCCGAACTTGATGATGTCTTCGGGCTCAACCTCGCGGAAGACCTCGCCGACCTTCTTCTCGCTCTTGCTGCGCACCGTGGCACCGAAACCGATGCCCGACTTTTCGCTGCGGTTCTGGATGACTTTCTCCAGGCCGTCGAAGGCACCGCCGCAGATGAACAGGATGTTGGTCGTGTCGATCTGCAGGAAGTCCTGGTTGGGATGCTTGCGGCCGCCCTGCGGGGGCACCGAGGCCATCGTGCCTTCGACCAGCTTGAGCAGCGCCTGCTGCACGCCCTCGCCCGACACGTCGCGGGTGATGGACGGGTTGTCGGCCTTGCGGGAGATCTTGTCGATCTCGTCGATGTAGACGATGCCGCGCTGCGCACGCTCGACGTCGTAGTTGCAGTTCTGCAGCAGCTTCTGGATGATGTTCTCGACGTCTTCACCGACGTAGCCCGCCTCGGTGAGCGTCGTCGCGTCAGCAATCACGAACGGCACGTTCAGCAGACGCGCCAGCGTCTGCGCCAGCAGCGTCTTGCCGGAGCCGGTGGGGCCGATGAGCAGGATGTTGCTCTTGGAGAGCTCGACCGAGTCCTTGGCCGTGCTCATGTGGCGCAGCCGCTTGTAGTGGTTGTAGACGGCCACGGCCAGTGTGCGCTTGGCCACGTCCTGGCCGATGACGTACTGATCCAGGCTCGCCTTGATCTCGCTGGGCACGGGCAGGTCGGACTTGCCAGCGCGGGCAGCCGGCGCGGGCGCGGGGATCTCGTCGCGCACGATGTCGTTGCACAGCTCGATGCACTCATCGCAGATGAAGACGGACGGACCGGCGATGAGCTTCTTGACCTCGTGCTGGCTCTTGCCGCAGAAGGAGCAGTACAGAACTTTCTCGCTGGAGGTGCCTTTTTTGTCGGCCATGAGAACTGCTCTATGAAAACGGGATGAATCGAGGCGGAACGCTTCGAATGATGATAGTCCAAACGATCGCGGGGCCCTTGTAGGGATAAGGGCCCCGTTTTCGCGATGAATCCAGGGGCCGGTTACAGCCCCTCACGACCTGAGGGTTCAGGGCCGGTGTTCCAGCACCTGATCGATCAGACCGTAGGTCTGGGCTTCGACGGCGGACATGAAGTAATCGCGCTCGGTGTCGGACTGGATTTTCTCCAGCGTCTGGCCCGTGCGCTCGGCGAGGATGCGGTTCAGGGTCTCGCGCGTCTTCAGGATTTCACGCGCATGGATCTCGATGTCGGTCGCCTGGCCCTGCGCCCCGCCCAGCGGCTGGTGGATCATGATCTTGGCGTTGGGCAGCGAGAAGCGCTTGCCCTTGGCGCCGGCCGACAGGAGGAAAGCGCCCATGCTGGCTGCCATGCCCATGCACAGCGTCGAGACTTCGGGCTTGATGAACTGCATGGTGTCGAAGATCGACATGCCGGCCGACACGCTGCCGCCCGGGCTGTTGATGTACAGCGAGATTTCCTTGTCGGGGTTCTCGCTCTCCAGGAACAGCAACTGGGCCACGACCAGGTTGGCCACGGCGTCGTTGACCGGCCCCACCAGGAACACGATGCGCTCACGCAGCAGGCGCGAGTAGATGTCATACGCGCGTTCGCCACGGCCCGATTGTTCGATGACCATGGGCACGAGGCCGAGATTGCTGGTGTCGAGAGCGCTCATTCAGATCCTTGAAAACAAATTCAACTGCAACCGTTATGGGGGCAGATTATGGCCATGCAAGTAAAAAGGCGCCGGGCCTTGCGGCGCGGCGCCTTCGTCATGCGAAGGGCTTTCAGTTGCCCTGGGCCATCAGCTCGTCGAACGGCAGGGCCTTGTCGGTGACCTTGGCATTGGCCAGCACGAATTCCGTGACGTTGTTCTCGACGACGACGGCTTCCACTTCCGCCATGCGCTCGCGGTCGGTCAGGTACCAGCGCATCACTTCGGCGGGCTTCTCGTAGCTCTGCGACAGCTCTTCGATGTGCGCCTGCAGCTGGGCCGGCTTGGCCTGCAGGTTGTTGGCGCGCACCAGCTCGGCCACCACCAGGCCCAGGCGCACGCGGCGCTCGGCCTGGGGCTTGAAGATGTCGGCGGGGATCTCGGCCTTGTCGGCGTCCTTCACACCACGCTTCTTCAGGTCTTCGCGGGCCTGGCCGACCATGCGCTCGGCTTCACCCTGCACCAGGACGTTGGGCACGTCGAGTTCAGAGACGGCGACCAGGGCGTCCATGACGGCACCCTTGTTGCGAGCCAGCACGCGGAACTTCACTTCGCGCTCGAGGTTCTTCTTGATGTCGGCGCGCAGGCCTTCGACCGTGGCTTCCTTGATGCCGAGCGACTTGGCGAATGCCTCGTTCACTTCGGGCAGGTGCTGGGCTTCGATCTTCTTGACCGTGACCAGGAAGTCGGCTTCCTTGCCGGCGACGTCCTTGCCGTGATAGTCCTCAGGGAACTGCAGCGGGAAGGTCTTGCTTTCGCCCGCCTTCATGCCACGCACGGCGGCGTCGAACTGCTCCAGCATCTGACCTTCGCCGATCAGGAACTGGAAGCCTTCGGCCTTGCCGCCGGCGAAGGGCTCGCCGTCGATCTTGCCTTCGAAGTCGATGGTGATGCGGTCGCCAGCCTGGGCGACATCAGCGGCAGCGCGCTGGGCGAAGCTGCGGCGCTGCTTGCGCAGGATCTCGACGGTCTTGTCGATGGCTTCTTCCGTGACTTCGCTGCTCACGCGCTCGACCTCGGCCGTGGCCAGGTCGCCGATCTTGACTTCGGGGTAGACCTCGAAGGTGGCGTCGAAGGCCATCTGACCCTCGGGCGCTTCGTTCTTCTGCTCGATGCGGGGCATGCCGGCCACGCGCAGATTGGCTTCGTTGGCGGCGCTGTTGAAGGCCTGACCGAGCTTGTCGTTCACGACTTCGTATTGCACCGAGTAGCCGTAGCGCTGGGCGACGACGTTCATCGGCACCTTGCCGGGACGGAAGCCGTCGGCCTTGACGGTGCGGGCCAGCTTCTTCAGACGGGCTTCGACTTCGCTGTTGATGTCAGCGGCCGCCACGTGCAGGGTGATGCGGCGTTCCAGCTTTTCGAGGGTTTCGACGGTGACGGCCATGATGGACTCGGGAACAGTTGAAGGGACAGAGGTGGTGCGCGGGGCCGGACTCGAACCGGCACGCCCGTGAAGGCGTCAGGACCTAAACCTGGTGCGTCTACCAATTTCGCCACCCGCGCGGGTCTAGCTTTGAGTTGCTGCGTTTGGTGCCGCAGCAACCCCGTAGGCGATTCGGCAAACCGGCGATTGTAGCGACGTCGCGCACATCGCCCGCCGCCCCGAGCTGCGGGGCGGCAAAACCCTCAGCGGACAGGCTTCAGGCGGGGGCGCCAGGCGCGTCTGCGTCGGCGTCCGGGAGCTGGCTGTGCAGGCGGCTCTGCTCCTCTTCATGCGGGCGCATGACGCGGAACCACGCGGCATACATCGCGGGCAGCGCCAGCAGCGTCAGCACGGTCGCGACGATGAGGCCGCCCATGATGGCCACGGCCATCGGCCCCCAGAACACGCTGCGCGACAACGGGATCATGGCCAGCACCGCCGCCGCCGCGGTCAGCACGATCGGGCGGAAGCGCCGCACCGCCGACTCGACGATGGCCGACCAGTCGGGCACGCCGCGGGCTCGGTCCTGCTCGATCTGGTCGATCAGGATGACCGAGTTGCGCATGATCATGCCCATCAGCGCGATGACGCCCAGCAAGGCCACGAAACCAAAGGGCCGGTTCAGCACCAGCAGCGCGAACGCGACGCCCGCAATCCCCAGCGGCCCGGTCAGGAACACGAGCATGGCGCGGCTGAAGCTCTGCAGCTGCAGCATCAGCAGCGTGAAGGTGATGAACAGCATCACCGGCACACCCGCCGCGATCGAGCCCTGGCCCTTGCTGCTTTCCTCCACCGCGCCGGCGATGTCGATGCGGTAGCCGACCGGCATCTGCTTTTGCAGTTCGTCGAGCTTGGGCCAGACTTCCTTGGTGACGGTGGCGCCCTGCAGGCCTTCGGCCACGTCGCCCTGCACCGTGACCGCATAGGCGCGACCTTCACGCCACATCACGCCCGGCTCCCAGCCGAACTCCAGCTTGGCCACCTGCGTGAGCGGCACGGCACGGCCCGTGGTGGTGGGCAGGTAGGCATTGCCGAAGTCCGTGATGACGGCACGCTCGTCGATCGGCTGGCGCAGCACGATATCGATCAGCTTGTCGGCTTCGCGGTACTGGCCGATGACCGTGCCCGACAAGAGCGTGCGCGAGGCCTGCGCCAGGGCCTGGCTGGTCACGCCCAGGGCCCGCGCCTTGTCCTGGTCGACGTTCAGGCGCAGTGTCTTGACGTTCTCGTTCCAGTTGTCATTCACGCCACGCATGTTGGGGCTGGCGCGCAGGATGTCCTTGGCCTTGTCGGCCCATTCGCGCACGACCTTGGGGTCGGCGCCGCTGACGCGGAACTGCACAGGGTACGGCACCGGCGGCCCGTTGGGCAGCAGCTTCACACGGCCGCGCGCCTCCGGGAACTCTTCGGCCAGCACCACCGGCAGGCGCTTGCGCAGCTCCTCCCGCTCGGGCAGGCTCTTGGGCACCAGGATGACCTGCGACACATTGGCCTGCGGGAAGATCTGGTCCAGCGGCAGGTAGAAGCGCGGCACGCCCGAACCCACCCAGGTCGTGACGGTGGCGATGCTCGGCTCCTTGAGCATGCGTGCCTCGAAGCGCTTGGCCAGGGCCTCGCTCTCCTGGATGGTGGCGCCCTCCGGCAGCCACAGGTCCACCAGCACCTCGGGGCGGCTGGAGTCCGGGAAGAACTGCTGCTGCACGCGGCTCATGCCGACGATGCCCAGCGCGAACACCAGCAAGGTGAGGCCGATGGTCTTCCAGCGGTTCTCCACGCACCAGCGCACCACGGTGCGGAAGCGGTTGTAGAACGGGGTGTCGAACAGCTCGTGCACCTCGCCCTCGGGCGCCGGCTTGGCCTTGAGCAGCAGCGCGCCGAGGTAAGGCACGAAGTAGACCGACACCACCCAGGAGATCACAAGGGAGGCCGCGGTCACGGCAAAGATCGCGAACGTGTACTCACCCACGGTCGACTTCGCCAGGCCGATGGGCAGGAAACCGACTGCCGTGATGAGCGTGCCCGTCAGCATGGGCATGGCGGTCACGTCGTAGGCGAAGGTGGCCGCGTGCATCTTGTCGTAGCCCTCTTCGAGCTTGCGCACCATCATCTCGACCGCAATGATGGCGTCGTCCACCAGCAGCCCGAGCGCGATGATCAGCGAGCCCAGCGAGATCTTGTGCAGGCCCACGCCCCAATAGAACATCGTGGTGAAGGTGATCGCCAGCACCAGCGGGATGGTGATCGCCACCACCAGCCCCGGCCACACGTCGATGCGCAGCGGCCTGGTGTGCAGGCCCAGCGACACGAAGCTCACCGCCAGCACGATGACGACGGCCTCGATCAGCACATGAACAAACTCGCTGACCGAGGTCGTCACGGCCTTGGGCTGGTCCTGGATCTGCTCCAGGTGGATGCCTGCCGGCAACTCGCGCTCGATGCCCTTCATGGTCACGCCGAGTGCCTTGCCCATGGCGATGATGTCGCCGCCCTTGGCCATGGAGACCCCCAGCGCCAGCACTTCCTTGCCCTGGTGCAACACCTTGGTGGCCGGCGGGTCCACGTACTCGCGCTTGATGTCCGCGATGTCGCCCAGGCGCAGCTGACTGGCGGCGCCGGTGGCCGGGTTCACGCCCCGGATGGGCACATCGGCCAGCGCCTGAGGGGTGGTGAACTGCCCCTGCACCCGCACCTGGAAATTGGCCGAGCCGGCGTTCAGCACGCCCGCGCCTTCGACCGCGTTCTGCGCGCCGATCTGGCTGATGACCTGGTTGAAATCCAGGCCCAGCTGAGCCAGGCGCTTCTGTGAGACCTCGATGAAGATCTTCTCGGCCTGCACGCCGAAGATCTCGACCTTGGCCACGTCCTTCACCTGCAGCAGCGCCTGGCGCACACGGTCGGCATGCTCGCGCAGCTCTTCGCGGCTGAAGCCATCGGCCGACAGCGCGTAGATGGAGCCGTAGACATCGCCGAACTCGTCGTTGAACACCGGCCCGAGCACGCCCTGGGGCAGCGTGGCGCGCATGTCATTGATCTTTTTGCGCGTCTGGTACCAGAGGTCGGCCACGTCCTTCGGGGGCGTGTTGTCCTTGACCTGGAAGATGGTCAGGGACTCACCCGGCTTGGTGTACGAACGGATCTTGTCCGCATGGTTCACCTCCTGCAGGGTCTTCTCGATCTTGTCGGTGACCTGATCGGCCATCTGCTGGGCGGTGGCGCCCGGCCAGAACGCCTGGATGACCATGGCCCGGAAAGTGAACGGCGGGTCTTCGTCCTGGCCGAGCTGGAAATAGGCCGCGAAGCCCATCACCATCAGCACCACCATCAGGTAGCGCGTCAGCGCCGGGTGCTCCAGCGCCCAGCGCGAGACGTTGAAGCCGCCGACGTGGGGCTGTTTCGTGATCGGGGAATTCATGACCGGCCCCGCTCAGCGTGAGGCTGCAGGAGCGGCAGGCGCCACCGGCGTGTTGGCGGTCCGCGGCGGCACATAGCGCTTGACCTTCTGGCCCGGGTTGAGCACGTGCACGCCGGCCACCACCACCTCCTGACCGGGTGTCAGGCCGCCGGCGATCACCACCTCGTTGCCCTCAGCGCCGGCCACGGTCACCGCCACCGGCTTGACCGTCATCGAGCCGCTGTCCAGCACCCACACCGACGTCTTGCCGCCCTGCTCCAGCACGGCAGACAGCGGCAACTTGATCACGCCGGCGACCTGCGGCAGCTCAAGCACCACAGTGGCCGACTGACCCGGGCTGAGCGGCAGCTTGCCGGCATCGGCCTTGACGAGGAAGGTGCGCGTGACAGGATCGGCGGCGCCGGCCACTTCGCGAAGGGTCAAGGGCGCCGTCTTGTCGCTGCCCCACAGGCGCAACTTCAGCGCGCCCGCCTGGGCGGCGGCAGCCTTCACACGGGCGACCTGATCTTCAGGCACCGAGAACACCACGTCCCGCGGGCCATCGAGCGCCACACTGACAACGGGCGTCCCGGCGGCCAGCACCTGGCCGGGGTCGGCATAGATGTTCGTGACAACGCCGGTGCCATCAGCGCGCAGTTGGGCATAGGCAGCCTGGTTGGACTGGACATCGGCCTGCGCCTTGGCCTGTTCGAGCTGCGCCTGGGCCGCCTTGAAGGCCGAATCGCGGCGCTCCAGCTCGGCCGTGCTGATGAAGCCCTGGCGCTGCAGGTCGACAAAGCGCTTGTAGTCCTGGCCGGCCTGGTCGCGGTTGGTGCGGGCGGCAGCCACGGCCGCGCTGGCAGCGGCCTCGGCGAGCTTCAGGTCTTGCGCGTCCAGCCGGGCGAGCACCTGACCCGGCTTGACGGTATCGCCGAGGTTGACATCGCGGCTCAGCAGCTTGCCGCTGACACGGAAGGACAGGCGCGATTCGATGCGCGCCCTCACCTCGGCCGCATACTCGTGGGTCGCGCTGGCATTGCTGGCTCCAACCACCTGGGTGCGCACGGCCCGCTCCGGCTCGGGCGCGGCGGGCTGCTTGCCGCAACCCGACAGCAAGGCCGGGAGCAGAGTCGCCAGCAACAGGGGCGACACGAGACGCAGAAGATGGGGCATGCAGACCTCGGCAGGAAGGAACGGCCGGCAGAAAATTTAATGACCGGCGGGTCAGTAATGTATTCAGACCCCGTGACGACTGTCAAACGGCGTCCAATTTCGCTTTTACACCGCGGCTTTGCAAGCAGAACTTGAGAAAAAGCTTGAGCGTCGACCATTACGAGAACTTTCCCGTTGCTTCCGTGCTGTGCCCGCCCGCGCTGCGGCCGGCCGTGGCGGCGATCTACCACTTCGCCCGCACCGCGGACGACCTGGCCGACGAGGGCGATGCCGCCCCGGCCGAGCGCCGGCAGGCCCTGCAGGCCTACCGCGCCGACCTGCAGGCCTGCGTCGACGGCCGCCCGGTGTCACCCCGCTGGACCCGGGTGTTCGTGCCCTTGTCCCATGAGTTGCCGCGCCTGAAGCCGCGGTTGCTGCACGATCTGCTGGATGCCTTCGAGCAGGACCTGTCGCCGCCGCGCTACCGCGACCGGGCCCACCTGCTGGACTACTGCCGGCGCTCCGCCAACCCCGTGGGGCGGCTGCTGCTTGGTCTCTACGGCGTGGGCGATCCAGTTTCGCTGCAACGATCAGACGCGATCTGCTCGGCCCTGCAGCTGATCAATTTCTGGCAGGACTTCACCCGCGATGGCCCCAACGGCCGCCTCTACGTGCCACAGGACGACCTGGACCGCCATGGCGTCAGCGCCGAGGACGTGCTCGCCTGCCGGGACAGCCCCGCAGCCCGCGCACTCATCGCCGACCTGTGCGTCTGGGCCCGCGAGCTGATGCAGCACGGCGCCCCGCTGGCGCTGACCTTGCGCGGGCGCATCGGCTGGGAGCTGCGCCTCGTGGTGCAGGGCGGGCTGCGCATCCTGGACAAGATCGAGTCTCGCGGCCACGACAGCCTGCTGCACCGCCCCGCCATCCAGGGTTCAGATGCCCCCCGGCTGCTGTGGCGCGCCCTCACAATGCGGGCCGCACCATGAGCCCAGAGCAATACGTCCAGGAAAAAGCCGCTGCGAGCGGCTCAAGCTTCTACTACGCCTTCCTTTTCCTGCCTCCGCCCCGGCGCGCCGCCATCACCGCCTTCTACGCCTTCTGCCGCGAGGTGGACGACGTCGTGGACGAGACCCAGGACGTGGGCGTGGCTGCCACCAAGCTGGCCTGGTGGCGCAAGGAGGTGGCGGCGGCCTTTGCGGGCAATCCCAGCCACCCGGTCATGAAGGCGCTCATGCCGCACGTTGCGGCCTATGACATCCGCGCCGAACACCTGAACGCGGTCATCGAAGGCTGCGAGATGGACCTGCAGCAGACCCGCTACCTCGACTTCCCCGGCCTGGCGCGCTATTGCCACCTGGTCGCTGGCGTGGTGGGCGAGGTGGCCAGCGGCATCTTCGGGCGTACCACGCCCGAGACCGTGGCCTATGCGCACAAGCTGGGCCTGGCGATGCAGCTGACCAACATCATCCGGGACGTCGGCGACGACGCGCGCCGCGGCCGCATCTACCTGCCGGTGAACGAGCTCCAGCAGTTCGGCGTGAAGGCCAACGAGATCCTGTTGCGCAGCAAGCCCTGGGGCTACAGCGAGCGCTTCACGGCGCTGATGAAGTTCCAGGCCGAGCGGGCCCATCAGCTCTACGACGAGGCCTTCGCGCTGCTTCCGGCCGCAGACCGCACCGCGCAGAAGCCCGGGCTGATGATGGCCAACATCTACCGCGCCCTGCTGGTGGAGATCGAGCGGGAGGACTTCCAGGTGCTGCACCAGCGCATCTCACTGACGCCGCTGCGCAAGCTGTGGATCGCGATGAAGACCAACTGGAAGCGATGAGCCGCACGACCTCGGCAGCATGCCGGAGTGCGGCATGAAGGCAGCGGTGGTCGGCGCCGGCTGGGCCGGTCTCGCCGCAGCCGTCGAGCTGGCGGATGCGGGGCAGGACGTGACCGTCTTCGAGATGGCGCCTCAGCCCGGCGGCCGCGCGCGCAGCGTGGCCGGGCCCGACCCGACATGGCCTTACGACAACGGCCAGCACATCTTGATCGGCGCCTACCGCGACAGCCTGGCGCTGATGCAGCGCCTGGGCGTCGGTCCGCAACACGTGCTGCAGCGCCTGCCCCTGGCCCTGCCCTACCCCGGCGAGGCCGGCTTGCAACTCCCCCCGGGCTCGGCGCTCGTGAGCTTCACCCGCGGCGTGCTGGCCCACCGCGGCTGGCCGCTCGGCGCTCGGCTGGGCTTGCTCATGGCGGCGGGTGGCTGGCTGGCGCGGGGGTTCCGCTGCGCGCCGGATCTGACCGTCGCTGCGCTGTGCGCCGGCCTCCCCGCCGTCGTGCGGCGCGACCTGGTCGATCCGCTCTGCGTGGCGGCCCTGAACACACCGGCGGCCGAGGCGAGCGCGCGCGTCTTCCTGCGGGTTCTGAAGGACGCGCTCTTCAGCGGCCCCGGCAGCGCCGACCTGCTGCTGCCTCGGCGCCCGCTATCCACCTTGCTGGCCGAACCGGCAGCGGCCTGGCTCGGACCGCGCCTGCGCCTGGGGCATCGGGTTCAACAGCTGACGGCGCAGGGTCAGGTCGACGGCGAGGCCTTCGACGCTGTGGTGCTGGCCTGCACCAGCGTCGAGGCGGCACGGCTGACGGCCGAGGTCGCGCCGGCCTGGTCGGCACTGGCGGGGGCGTTCAGCTTCCAGCCCATCATCACCGTCTATCTGCACAGCCCCGGCAGCCGGCTCGCGGCACCGATGCTCGCGCTGAGGGAAGGCCCGCAGGCCCCGGCGCAGTTCGTGTTCGACCTGGGTCAGCTCGGCGGCGCACCGGGTCGGTTTGCCTTTGTCGTGAGCGGCGCGGCCGGCTGGGTGGCACGAGGTGGCTGCGGCGAAGCGGTACTGGCCCAGGCCCAAGCCGTGCTGGCTTGGGCGACGCCGCCCGTCATCGACAAGGTGCTGATTGAAAAGCGCGCCACCTTCGCCTGCACGCCAGGCCTGGCGCGGCCGCCGGGCCGGATCGCACCGCGCCTGTGGGCCGCCGGCGACTATGTGGACGGGCCCTACCCCGCCACGCTGGAAGGCGCCGTGCGCTCGGGCCGGGCCGCCGCTCAGGGCGTCGAGGCGGAGGCTGCGGCGGCGGGCGGTGCCGCGAAAGGGGCCGCCAGCGGCTCGCCGACGAACACGCCCTGAGCCGGCCAGGCCACGCTGTGCCAGTAGGCCTCCAGCGCGCTGAGGCCCTGGGCATAGGCCAGCAGCAACATCTGCGGATGCGGGAACTTCTGCAGATGGTTGCAAGGCTCGCTCACGCTGCCGTAGCTGGCAGTGGCGCCGGCGTCGATCCAGTCGAGGATGTTCATCTGGCCGTCGCCGACCGGCTTGTCGAGTTGGCCGCCGAAGGAGGTCAGGTGGTCGGCCAGTGCCCCGGGCAGCCATTCACCGCCCAGCGGTGAAGGCACCCGCGCCAGACCGGTTTCGTAGACCAGGATGCGTCGCATCGGCGGCAGGCTGTCGCTGTGCACCCGCGCCACCTCCAGAGCCGGCACGCCCGGCACGGGGCCAGCGGGCGGGAAGAGTCGTTCCCGTACGTTGCGGGTGGTGTCGGGCGTAGCGGCGAAGTAGGCCCGGGCCGGCGTGGGCAGGGGCGTGGCCAGCGTGTGGTCGGAGGCGATGCCACGCTCGATCAAGGCCAGCGCCGCAGGTACTGAACGGGCCGCGATCTGCATCGTGGGCCGAACACCCAGCACCAGCCAGGGCCGGGCGCCGAAGTACTGGGTGTAGGGGCTGACCTTGGTCGCGGCACAACTGTTGGCGCACACCTGCGGCTGCAGGCCGATGGCCAACGCACTGGTCAGGGCGTTGCAATCCACCGCGTAAGGCAGCGTCCAGGCCAGGGCCAGGCCGTGCACCTGTTCGGGCATCTGGCTGCGGATGGCCTCGTCCAAGGCCCTGAACTCCTCGGTGGTGAGGCTGGCTCGCACCGGCAGCTGCACGCGCAGGATGTGTTCGGGCGGAATGCCCCGGCGGCGGGCGTAGTGCTCGCCCACGGCCACCGAGTAGGGGTCCGAGGTGTTGATGACGAGCCCAAGTTCGCGAGCCGTGATCCGCCCGTAGAACTTGGGCACGCGCAGCCAGCGCGGCTCACCCGGCGCCGCCGAAGCCGCCGGCTCAGCCGCCTGGGCAGCGCGCGGGCCGGCAAGCGCCGCGCCGAGGCCCAACATCAGCGCCAGCACTCCCGCGTGCCACCTGCTGAAGCGCGCTTTCGCCATACAAAACACTCGCAATCTCCCCCACAATGAAGGCATGAAACCCAAAGACGCCCAGCAGACCCCGGCCATCCAGGTGCTGGAGCGCATGTTTGCGCTGCTGGATGTGCTGGCCAGCCATCAGGACCCGGTGTCCCTGAAGGCCCTGTCCGAGGCCACCGGCCTGCATCCCTCCACGGCGCACCGGATTCTCAATGACCTCACCCTGGGCCGGTTCGTTGACCGGCCCGAAGCCGGCAGTTATCGACTCGGCATGCGCATGCTGGAGCTGGGCAACCTCGTGAAGGCCCGGCTGGATGTGCGTGACGCCGCGCTGCCGGCCATGCGCGAGCTGCACAAGTTCACCCACCAGCCAGTCAACCTGTCGGTGCGCCAGGGCGACGAGATCGTCTACATCGAACGCACCTACTCCGAGCGTTCGGGCATGCAGGTCGTGCGGGCGGTGGGCGGCCGGGCGCCGCTGCACCTCACGTCGGTCGGCAAGCTCTTCCTGGCCAGTGACGACAGCCCCCGGGTGCGCGCCTATGCCACCCGCACCGGCCTCTCGGGCCACACCCGCAACAGCCTGACCGACATTGGCGCGCTGGAGCGCGAACTGGCCATGGTGCGTCAGCGCGGCATCGCCCGGGACGACGAAGAACTGGAGCTCGGCGTGCGTTGCATGGCCGCCGGCATCTACGACGACCAGGCCAAGCTCGTCGCCGGGCTGTCCATCTCGGCGCCCGCCGACCGGCTGGAGGAAAGCTGGGTGGTGCGACTGAAGGAAACCGCGGCGCAGATCTCGTCGGCGCTCGGCTACCGGGGCTAGCCCGCAAAGCAAAACGCGGCGCCGGGGCGCCGCGTCGAGTGCCTCTGTGCCCGCAGGCTCAGAGCTTGGGTGCAGGGGCGGCCGACTCCGCTTCCACCTGCGTGGACAGCCACTTGCGCATGCGCTCGGCATCCGCAATCCGCGACGCCTTGCCGCTGGAATCCAGGAACACCATGATCAGCTGACGGCCGGCCATGCGGGCCTGCATGACCAGGCACTTGCCCGCCTCATTGATGAAACCGGTCTTCTGCAGGCCGATGTCCCACAGCGGGTTGGACAGCAGGCCATTGGTGGAGCGGAACTGCACCAGGCGCTTGCCCAGGGCCACGCGCGCTTCGCGGGAAGTCGACAGGTCACGCAGCAGCGGCACCTGGCTGGTCACGGCCACCAGCTTGGCCAGGTCGGCCGCACTGCTCTGGTTGCGGCTGGACAGCCCGGTCGGCTCCACGTAGTGGGTATCGGTCATGCCCAGGCTCTGGGCCTTGGCGTTCATCGCCGCGACAAAGGCCTCCAGGCCACCCGGGTAATGCCGGCCCAGCGCGTGCGCGGCGCGGTTCTCGCTGGCCATCAGGGCGAGGTGGAGCATGTCGCCGCGGGTCAGCGTGGTGCCGACCGCCAGGCGGGAGCGGGTGAACTTCTCGGTGTCGACGTCGTCCTGCGTGACCGTCAGCTTTTCGTCGAGCGACAGGCCGGCCTCGACCACCACCAGCGCCGTCATCAGCTTGGTGATGGACGCGATGGGCAGCACGGCCTGAGGGTTCTTGGAGAACAGGACTTCGTTGGTGTCCTGGTCGAGCACGTAAGCGACGCTGGACTTCAGGGCCAGCGGGTCTTCCACGGCGTGCAGGCCGGCGACCTGGCCGAACGTGGGCACGGCGGCCACGACCGGTGCCGCCTTGCGCACGACGACGGAGCGCACCTTGCGGGTCGGGGTGGTCGTCTTGCTGCCGGACTTGGCGCTGGATTTGGCTTTGGAGGGCGTGTCAGCAGCGGCGGCGACGCTCGGCAGCGTGGCCAGCAGGCTGAGGCTCAATAGGGCGGCGGCAAAAGTCTTCAACGGGGTCCCCAGGTCTGGACGGCAGTGTAGCGCCGCCAAAAACACCGACAAGATAAGAACTTATGCAACATTCCTCAAGTGAACTCTGGAGCCAGGCAAGCGCCACGGCGTCCGGGGTTGCGAACTTGTAAACAGTTGCAAGTAGGCCCGGTCAACCACGACCGCGGTATTGGGATCAGCCCCAAAACGGCGGGAGTGCTTGCGGCGGGATTCTGGGGGTGCAACGCGCCCGGCACCCCGGAAGGAGGACCGGCTTTACACGCCTGTTGCGACTTGAAGTCCAACCAACGGATGCCGGCGTGACGGGCGTCACGCCGGTTACAGGGGCCGTCCGGCGACGGGCCCGCGCCCTCAACCTTGCGCGGCGACGCGCTCGGTCTTGCTCTGCAGCTTGTTGAGGGCCGACAGATAGGCCTTGGCCGAAGCCACGACGATGTCGGGATCGGCGCCCACGCCGTTGACGACGCGCCCGGCATGCTGCAGGCGCACCGTTACCTCGCCCTGCGACTCGGTGCTGCCGCCCGTGATGGCGTTCACCGAGTACAGCAGCATCTCGGCGCCCGACTGCACGACCGACTCGATGGCCTGTAGCGTGGCATCCACCGGGCCGTTGCCGTCGCTCTCGGCGCGGTGCTCCTGCGCCCCCATGGCGAACACGATGGCGGCATGCGGACGCTCGCCCGTCTCCGAGCGCTGCGACAGCGACAGCAGCCGGAAGTGCTCCTGCTCTGCGGTCACCGACTCGTCCATCACGAGGGCGATGATGTCCTCGTCGAAGATCTCGTTCTTGCGGTCGGCCAGGTCCTTGAAGCGCTGGAAGGCCGCGTTCACCTCGGCCTCACTCTCCAGCTGGATGCCCAGCTCCTGCAGCCGCTGCTTGAAGGCATTGCGGCCCGACAGCTTGCCCAGCACGATCTTGTTGGCGGCCCAGCCCACGTCCTCGGCGCGCATGATCTCGTATGTGTCGCGCGCCTTGAGCACGCCGTCCTGGTGGATGCCGCTGGCGTGCGCGAAGGCATTGGCGCCCACCACCGCCTTGTTGGGTTGGACCACGAAGCCGGTTGTCTGCGAGACCAGCTTGGAGGCGGGCACGATCTGCGAGGTGTCGATGCCGACCTCCAGCCCGAAGTAGTCGCGCCGCGTCTTGACGGCCATGACCACCTCTTCCAGCGAGCAATTGCCCGCGCGCTCACCCAGGCCGTTGATGGTGCATTCCACCTGCCGCGCGCCGCCGATCTTCACGCCGGCCAGCGAGTTGGCCACCGCCATGCCCAGGTCGTTGTGGCAGTGCACGCTCCAGATGGCCTGGTCGGAGTTGGGCACCTTCTCGCGCAGGCGGCGCAGGAAGTCGCCGTACAGCTCCGGGATGCCGTAGCCCACGGTGTCGGGGATGTTGATGGTGCCCGCGCCCTCGCGGATGACGGCCTCGCAGACGCGGGCCAGGAAGTCGATGTCCGAGCGGTAGCCGTCTTCCGGCGAGAACTCGATGTCGCCGCACAGGTTGCGGGCGAAGCGCACCGCCAGCGTGGCCTGCTCCAGCACCTGCTCGCGCGTCATGCGCAGCTTCTTCTCCATGTGGAGTTCGCTGGTGGCGATGAAGGTGTGGATGCGCGAGCGCTGCGCCGGGGCGAGCGCTTCGGCCGCCCGCGAGATGTCACGGTCGTTGGCGCGGGCCAAGGAGCAGATGGTGCTGTCCTTGACGGCGGCAGCGATGGCCTTCACGGCCTCGAAGTCGCCATTGCTCGACGCGGCAAAGCCCGCCTCGATGACGTCGACCTTCATCCGCTCGAGCTGGCGGGCGATGCGCAGCTTCTCCTCGCGCGTCATCGACGCCCCGGGCGACTGCTCGCCGTCGCGCAGCGTGGTGTCGAAGATGATCAGCTTGTCGCTCATTGCACGTTCTCCTGATGTGTTTGCGGCACCGCAACCGGCGCGCGGGACAGGCCGGACAGCACCGCCTGCATCGATGCGCGCACGATGCTGCCATCAATCCCGACCCCGTGGCGCGTCACGTCGCCCACGCGGATCTCAAGGTAGGCCACGGCGCGGGCATCTGCGCCGCTGCCGATGGCATGTTCGTGGTAGTCCAGCACGCGCACCTCCTGGCCCAGGCGGGCGGACAGCGCGTTGACGAAGGCATCGATCGGCCCATTGCCCTCGCCCTGCACATGGCCCATCCAGCCTCCCAGCACCACCTCGGCCGACAGCCGCATCGCGCCACCCGCCACCTCGGTCATCTGCGGCTGCACGACCGATGCGCCCGCATGGCCGATGCCGTACTCGCGCTCGAAGATGGCGTAGATGTCGGCCGCGGTCAGCTCCTTGCCGGCATCGTCCATCACGCGCTGCACCACCTGGCTGAACTCGATCTGCAGACGACGCGGCAGCTCCAGGCCGTACTCGGCCTCCAGCAGGTAGGCGATGCCGCCCTTGCCGGACTGGCTGTTCACGCGGATGACGGCGTCATAGCTGCGGCCCAGGTCCTTGGGGTCGATGGGCAGATAGGGCATGTCCCAGATGTCGCCGTCGCGGCGCGCGGCGAAGGCCTTCTTGATGGCGTCCTGGTGGGAGCCGGAGAAGGAGGTGTACACGAGATCGCCCACGTACGGATGGCGTGGATGGACCGGGATCTGCGTGCAGTGCTCAACGCAGCGGCGCACCTCGTCGATGTCCGAGAAGTCCAGCTGCGGGTCCACACCCTGGGTGTAGAGATTCAGTGCGATGTTGACGAGGTCGACGTTGCCGGTGCGCTCGCCATTGCCGAACAGGCAACCCTCGATGCGGTCCGCCCCGGCCATCAGGGCCAGCTCGCCAGCGGCGGTGCCCGTGCCGCGGTCGTTGTGCGGGTGCACCGACAGCACGATGGCCTCGCGCCGCGCGAGGTGGCGGTGCATCCACTCGATCATGTCGGCAAAGATGTTGGGCGTGCTGTGCTCGACCGTGGACGGCAGGTTGATGATGCACTTGCGCTCGGGCGTGGGGGCCCAGACCTCGGTGACGGCGTCCACCACCCGCTTGCTGAAGGCCAGCTCGGTGCCCGAGAACATCTCGGGCGAGTACTCGAAGCGCCAGTCGGTGCCCGGGCGCGCGTCGGCCAGTTGCTTGATCTGGCGCGCATGCGTCGCGGCCAGCTCGACGATGCCGTCTTCATCCTGCCCCAGCACCACGCGGCGCATGATGGGCGCGACCGCGTTGTAGACGTGCACGATCACGCGGCGGGCGCCGTCCAGCGCCTCGAAGGTGCGCTCGATGAGGTGGGCCCGCGCCTGCGTCAGCACCTGGATGGTCACGTCGTCAGGGATGTGCCCCCCGTCGATCAGCAGGCGCACGAAATCGAACTCGGTCTGGGACGCGGACGGGAAGCCCACCTCGATCTCCTTGAAGCCGATCTTCACGAGCTGCTGGAACATGCGCAGCTTGCGGGCAATGTCCATCGGCTCGATCAGGGCCTGGTTGCCGTCGCGCAGGTCGGTACTCAGCCAGATCGGCGCACGGGTCAGCACGGCATCGGGCCAGGTGCGGTCCGGCAGGGTGACGGGCGAGAAGGGGCGGTACTTGAGCTGCGGTTGCTTCAACATGGTGTCCATCCAGGATGGTGGGTGGGGCAACCAGCAGCATCAGAAAACACGAACGGCCCGCTGCGGTTGCAATCGGGCCGTTGAGGTCAGGTGAGAGCGTGCGCGCGCGACTGACTAGCGAACCCGAGGTTCCTCCAGGGCTAGTAGCAGGGCAATGAGCGCGGCGCGGTTCATGGGTCGGGAATCTAGCACGAAAGCCTATTGGTGCAAGCCGCGTTCATCGGGCTCATCGGTGCTCGTGGAGATCACGCTGACCGGCTTGCCCTTGGCCTTGCGCCAGGCATAGATCACATAGCCCGACAGGCCGTAAACACAGAAGGCACCGAAGAGAACGCGCGATGGATCGAGCGCCGCCAGGCCGATGCCGAGCATGATCACGACCAGCACGACGAAGGGCACGGAGCGCCTTCTGTCAAAGACTTTGAAGCTGTAGAACGGAGCATTCGTCACCATCGAAAGCCCGGCGAACAGCGTGATGCCGTAGGCCGCCCAGGCCTCCCAGCTGCCCTGGCGCACGCCGGCGTAGTCCTTCTGGTCGACCACGGCCCAGATCAGGCCGATGACCAGGGCCGCTGCGGCGGGGCTGGGCAGCCCCTGGAAGTAGCGCTTGTCGACCACGCCGATGTTGACGTTGAAGCGCGCCAGGCGCAGCGCAGCCCCGGCGATGTAGACGAAGGCCGGAATCCAGCCCGGCTTGCCCATGTCCTTCAGCGCCCACATGTAGACGATGAGGGCGGGCGCAGCGCCGAAGGCGACCATGTCGGACAGGCTGTCCATCTGCTCGCCGAAGGCGGACTGGGTGTTGGTCATGCGCGCGACGCGGCCGTCCAGGCTGTCGAGCACGGCGGCGGCGAAGATGGCCACGCAGGCCACCTCGAAGCGGCCGTTCATGGCCATGACGATGGCGTAGAACGCACTGAAGAGCGCGCCCAGCGTGATGGCGTTGGGCAGCGCATAGATGCCTTTGCGGCGGGGGCGGACGGCGACGCTGGGCTCGTCGTCCTCGGTCGGTTCAGGGGTCATGGGCGTCAGGATAGCCGACGCCGCCGGCAGCCGGGCCGCCGCCCGGGCCGCAAGCGTTGAACCTTCCCGCCCTGGCGGGGCACCCACGGGCATGACTTCATGCCAAGGAGATGGCGTGCTCTCCATCCTGGTCGGCCACAGTTTCTTCCTGCGCTTCGACGCCAAGCAGTTCGAACGCGCCAAACCCTACCCGCCACTCGCGACCCTGCAGGTCGCGGCCCTGCTGCGCCGCCTGGGCCATCACGTCGAGTTCTTCGACGCCATGCTGGCCCATGGCACGCAGGATTTCGATGCCCGCCTGGACGCCAGCCGGCCCGATGTGGTGCTGCTGTACGAGGACAACTACAACTACCTCAGCAAGATGTGCCTGGCCAAGATGCGCGAGGCGGCCTGCACCATGATCGGGCGGGCCCGGGCAGCGGGTGCCCGGGTGCTGGTGGCCGGCTCCGACGCCAGCGACGCGCCGGACGTCTACCTCGCCGCCGGTGCCGATGTCGCGCTGCGCGGCGAAGGCCTGGACGCCCTGCCTGCCCTGCTGCGCCGCCTGCAGGAAGAGCCGGCCTTGAGCGGCGCCGCGCTGATGGCCGGGCTGGCGCAGCCGGTCGCCCTGCCCCGCCCCGAGGCTGCCGAGCTGGAAGCGCCGGTCGCCTGGGACCTGGTCGACATCGAGCGCTACCGCGCCACCTGGCAGGCGGCACACGGCCGCTTCAGCCTCAACATGGCCGCTTCCAAGGGGTGCTCGTTCCGCTGCAACTGGTGCGCCAAGCCGATCTGGGGCCAGCGCTACCAGCAACGCAGCCCGCAGGCGGTGGCGGCGGAGATGGCCGAACTCAAGGCCCGCTTCGCGCCCGACCACATCTGGTTCGCCGACGACATCTTCGGCTTCCGGGCCGACTGGGTGCAGCGCTTCGCCGATGAACTCGACCGGCTGGGCGGCGGCATCCCGTTCTCCATCCAGACCCGTGCCGACCTCATCAGCGACGCCATGGCGCAGGCGCTGGCTGACGCCGGCTGCCACGAGGCCTGGATCGGCGCGGAGAGCGGCAGCCAGCAGGTGCTGGACGCCATGAACAAGGGCACCACGGTGCCCGAGATCCACGGCGCCCGACGGCGATTGCGCGCCGCCGGGGTGCGCGTGGGCTTCTTCATCCAGCTCGGCTACCTCGGCGAAGGCCTGACCGAACTGCTGCAGACCCGCGAGCTCATCGAGCAGGCCCAGCCGGACGACATCGGCGTCAGCGTGTCCTACCCGCTGCCCGGCACGCGCTTTCACGAGCAGGTCAAGGCCCAGCTCGGTGCCAAGACGCATTGGACCGACAGCGCCGACCTGGCCATGATGTTCCGGGGCACCTTCAGCACCGACACCTACCGCACGGTGCGCGACCTGCTGCATGCGCAGGTGGACATGCACCGCCTGGCTGGCGACGCGCACCGCCGCGCGCTGCAGTCGCTGCAGCAGCGCTGGGCCGCGCTGATCGACAGCCTCACGCCGGCCGCGGCCGTCAGCCCATGAGCAGCCGGCGCAGCGCCGCAGCACCCGCTTGAGGATGGGAGCCGCGATGCAGCACCCACCCCGGCAGATCGCCACAGGCGTGCACGAAGCGGGCCCAACCCGGCTGACCCATGGCGTAGGCCTGGTCTTCATGCAGGCGCGCCAGCAGGGTGTCACGCGGCAGGGGTTCGAGCAGGGCGCCGTCGGCCCGCAGCTCGGCCGACGTGAACACGAGATGCGCCAGCCGCACCGGCCGCGAGGCCAGCCGTGCCCAGCCCCCGCGCAGGTCCAGCTCGTACTTCTGCACGCCACTGCGGCGCCGAATGACCGGCGAGGCCAGCACACGGGCACGCAGGGCCGGGTCCCCGATCCAGCCCAGCGCATCAAAGCGCAGGTGCAGGAAATTGGCCACGCCCGACAGCGCCAGGCCGGTGGGGTCAACGAAGCTGCCGTCCTCGGTGACGACCTCCAGCCCCTGCAACGCGGCGTGCAGGGCCAGGGTCGACTTGCCGGCGCCGCTCACCCCCATCAACAGCGCGCCCGAGCCGCCCGCGCTGACCGCCCCCGCGTGCAGTGCCACCAACCCCTGGCTGCGCGCGGCCAGCTGAAAGACGGCGAACTCGATCAGCTCGTAG
This sequence comes from Roseateles puraquae, assembly GCF_002205845.1. Classification (GTDB taxonomy): domain Bacteria; phylum Pseudomonadota; class Gammaproteobacteria; order Burkholderiales; family Burkholderiaceae_C; genus Pelomonas; species Pelomonas puraquae. Next base: position 941,023 of record NZ_NISI01000001.1, read on the forward strand.
CGGGCGTGATAGCCATGCGCCAGCAGGGCCGGCGACAGCTGCACCAGCGCGCGCCGCAGCGCCGGCATCACCAGCACATGGTTGTGCGCATCCACCGCGGCGCCCACCACGCCGGCACCGCCCAGCATCTGCGGTCGCGGCGGCTCCCCGTCAAAAGCCGCATCCCCCGCGGCCATGCGCAACTCGACCTGCAGCTGGACCTGCGGCGAGCCCTCGGCGGGCAGGTCGCGGTAGGCAGCCTCGGCAAGGGCCATCAGCGCGGCGCTGTCGCTGAGGAACTCCACGCGCGCGCCGAGCACGTCGACGCTGCGGCGCAGGGCCAGTGGCGCCCGCTCGCCGAAGGGGTCGGCCACGCGGCGGGGATCTTGGGGCCAGGTCATGGATTTCATGGAGTATTGACGTGATGCACAAGAGGGATGAGTTGCCGGCATGGCCCGTCGTGAGGCGAGCGCTGGCCCGGACGACGCACCGGCTGGCGCAGGAAGTGGCGGCGCCGGCCGCACAGGCGCCCGCATGGAACGAGTTCGAGTGGCGGATCGCCATGGCTGTCTCTGTGATGCACGGCGTCAGCGGGCTGCTCGCTGGCCGCCTGCGCTGGCAGGGGCCAGCCGCCTGGCAGGCCTTTCTGGAAGAGCAGCTCGAACAGAGCCGCCGCCGTGAAGCCCGGGCCCGCGGGCTGCTTCGCGCGCTCGACACCGAAGCCAGGCTTGCCGGCGTGCCGCTGCTCGGCCTCAAGGGCTCGGCCTTGCTGGCCCTGGGGCTCTATGCGCCCGGCGAGCGCCCGATGAGCGACGTGGACCTGCTCGTCCATCCCGAGCACCAGGACCGCGCCGACGCCGTCATCCGGTCGACCGGCTACCTGCCCGGCATCGACAGCTCGCGCCACCGCGCCTACGAGCCACCCGGCCTCGGGCTGGCGCGCGCCTTTGGCGAGCACGAAAGCAACCCCACCAAGATCGAGCTGCATGTCGAAATCCAGGAACGGCTCCCGGTGCGCCAGGTGGACATCACGGGCGAGCTCATGCCGCTGAGGTCTGCCGCCGGTCTGCAGGGTTATGCCAGCGCAGGCGCGTTGATGCGGCACCTGCTGCTGCACACGGCGGGCAATGTGTGCAATCGCTGCGTACGCCTGATCCAACTGCATGACATCGCGGTGCTCGGCGCCGAGCTGGATGACGCGGACTGGCAGGTCGCCCTCGCGCCAACCACCGACGGCCGGCCGGCCTGGTGGGCCGCTCCGCCGCTCACCCTGGCAGTGCGCCTGTTCCCGAGGCAGCTCGACGCTCAGAAGATTCAGCGCCCGCTTCAGACCGCACAGGCCGCTTGCCCCGCCGCGCTGCGTCGCAGCCTCCCGAATCGCAGCCTGAGCGCCGACTCGCTGTCGCACCTGGACACGCCGATGCTGCCCGGCATCGAGTGGTCGCAGTCCGCCCCCGAGGCGCTCGCGTTCGCGTGGCGCCGCCTGCGCCCGCCGCGCGACCAGCGGATGACCCAGCGAGCCGTCGTGCAACGAGAGGCGCCCTTGGTTGCCTCCGCCTGGATGCACCTGCCCCGCTGGCGCAAGGCGCTGAGCTTTGTGCTGGGTGCGCCGCCCCGCGCACAGACCGTCTACCACCTGCACCACGCCCTCGCCTACCAGCCCAGCAGCTCGGCATAGAGCTGCTCGAACGCCTGATGACAATGATCCGCATCCTCCATCACCGCGCGGCGCTGGGCCTCTTGCGCCAGCGTGAGCCGCAGTGCCTCGTCGGCCTGCAGCCGCTGCAGCAATGCCGCCAGCCCTGGCACGTCCCCGGGCGCCACGGTCAGCGCGGCCTGCGGGCTCCATTCAGCCAGATGCCCCACGGCCGTACCGATGCTGGGCACGCCCTGCACTGCGGCCTCCAGCACGGCCAGCGGGCCGGCCTCATGCCGCGACGTGATGACGTGCAGATGAGCACGCGCCAGGAAAGGCTGCAAGGCGGCCTGCGTCTTGAACCCGTGAAAACGCACCCGCGCACCGAGCCCGAGCGCCTCGGCCAGCGCCTGCATCTGCCCGCCGAGGGTGTCCTCGCCGACGAGGTCAAGCTCGGCGCCGGGTACTCGCGCCACGGCGCGCAACAGGCAGCCGGGGTCCTTCACGCGGTTCAGGCTGGCCACCTGCAGCAGCCGCAGCGGCTCGCCGGCCTGCCGGCGACGTGGTGGCTGCGGAGGCCAGATGTTCAGGTCAACGCCCAGCGGCAGGCGGCGGCCCTCGCGGCCGAGGGCAGCCAGTTGGTCGAGGATGGGGCGGCTTGCGGCGGTCAGCGCGTCAGCAGCCCGAAGCACGCAGGCCTCATGCAGGCGCCCCCGCCAACTCAAGCGGCCGCCGTAGCCGATGTCGGGCAGCGCCTGCAGTTCACCGCCGGCGACATGGACCGCGCTCGGAAGCTTCAGCCAACGCGCGGCCGCCACAGCCGTGGCCCCCGCCGCCCCCGACCACACCGACTGCACCAGCGCGAAACGACCACGCCGGTGCTCGCGTGCGATGGCGGCCACTGCCCGCCACTGCGCCACCGCCATCCGCACCCCGGCCACGTTGTGCACACGGGCACCGCACAGCCACCACTGGTCGTCCTGCGGCTCCTGGCGCAGGGCGAACACATGCACCTCATGCCGGCTCGCCAGGCGCTTGAGCAAGGCCAGCAGCGCCGGCACCACCCTCACCTCGCCGGAGCGGTCCACACCACCCGGCACCACCACCGCCAACTTCACGACGCCACCTCCGCATGAACACGACCCATACCACCACCCCGACGCTGCTGGACGAACGCCTGGCAGACACCCAGCAGGCCTTCGACAGCGTGGCCGCCGACTACGACGGACCCCGTGGCAACAACATCGCCATCCAGGACATGCGCGCCGAGATGTGGCGCTGGCTCGAGGCCAGCTTCGCACCGGGGAGCCGGCTCATCGACCTGGGCTGCGGCACCGGCCTGGACGCCGTGCACCTGGCCGGGCAGGGTCACCAGGTCACGGCTACCGACTGGTCGCCTGGCATGGTGGCGCGCACCCGCGAGCGGGCCGAGCAAGCCGGGCTGTCGGTCGACACCCATGTGCTGGGGGCGCATGAACTGCAGCACCTGCCGGGCGAGGGTCGGTTCGACGGTGCCTACTCCAACCTCGGCCCCCTCAACTGCGTGCCCGACCTGACGGCGGTTGCCGCCGAGTGCGCACGCCTGATCCGGCCGGGTGGCCGGCTGGTATTCACGGTCATTGGCCGCTGGTGCCCCTGGGAGATCGCCCACTACGCCCGGCAGCGCCGCTGGCAGCGACTGGCCGTGCGCTTTGCGCGCGAAACCGTCGCCGTGGGCATGAACGGCCGCACCATCTGGACCCGCTACTACACGCCGGCCGAGTTCTACGCCGCGTTCCAGCCGCACTTCGCACTGGAAGTACAGCGCGGACTGTGCGTCTTCGTGCCGCCGCCCTATCTCACGGGCCTGGCTGAGCGTCACCCGCGCTGGCATCAGCGGCTGTGGGCGCTGGACCGGCGCGTGGCCGGCTGGCCGGGGATCAACAGGCTGGGTGATCATTTCCTGCTCGTCATGCGGCGTCGCGACAGCTGAGCCCATTCGTCCAGCAAGGGGTGCCGGCTGGCGCGCAACACGGCCAGCCAGGCCAGCGGCGCCACCGTCACCGGCACCACCACCACCACCGCCGCCGCCAGCGCACTGCCGCGCACCGCGGCCCACACCGCCGCAGGCGGCTGGCCCAGATGTCGGGCACTGACCACGAGCTGCACCGGGAGCGTGGCCAGCGCAGCCGCCGCCAGCGCCCAGGCAAACGAGGCCACGCTGCCCTCGAACATCCACGCCACAGCCGCAAGGCGCAGCAGCATGGACACCGCCAATGGCAACACAGCCCGGTGCGCACCGCCCGCCGCGGCCAGCGCGGTGCCCAGCTGAGAGAACATCAAGGACAACGCCGCCACGATCGCCAGCGGCAGCAAGGCCGGCACCGCCTCCAGCCACGCCGGGCCATACAGCAGCCGCACCAGCGGCGCCCCGTAGGCCACCGTGAGGGCCAGCAAGGGCCAGCCCACGCCGGTGATGACGGCCATGGCCCGCCGCAACGCCGGCTCCAGGGGCAGCGCCTGCGCCTGCCGCTGGGCCAGCACCGGCAGGCTGCCAAAGGCCAGCACCCGGCCGGCAAGCAGCTGCGTCAAGCCGACCACGCCCTGGGCCCGGCCCAGCAGGCCCAGGGCGTGTGCGCCGCCGAGCCGACCCAGCAACAGATCGGGCAGCAAGCCATGCAGCGTGAACAAGGCTGCCGGGGGCAGCCCACCCACCGCGCGCCGCAGCACCTCGCCCATGCCTCGCCACCGGGGGCGCCACGCAAGCCCCGCCGGCCGCATGCCCAGATGGGCCAGGCCACAGACCAGCGTGGTGGCCACCTGGGCCCAGGCCAGTCCCATCGCACCGCCGCCCTGGGCGCTGCATGCCAGCGACACCAACGCCTGCACCCACAGACCCAGCCAGCTCGTGCGCGCCAGCGCACCCGCCGCCAGAGCTCGCAACTGCAGGGCCGCCATGACGCTGCTGAAGGCCGACAGCGGCAGCACCGGCGCCAGCACCCACAGCAGACGGGCCAGCCCGGGCTGACCCCAGTGCCGCGCCAGCGGCTCGGCCAACACGAGCAGGGCCAGCGTCAGCACCGCGGTGCTGAGGGTCAGCAGGCCGAGGGCCGCCGAGAAGTGCGCCTGCGTCAGCGCCGACTCGCGCTGCAGCCAGGTCGACACGCCCAGGTCACGCAACAGCTGGGCCACGCCGAACACCGCCATCGCCAGCGCGAACTGCCCCATCTCGGCCGGCGCGAGCCACCGCGCCAGCACGAGGCTCAGCAGCAAGCGCGCGCCACTCTCGCCCACCGACGACACCAGCTGACCCACGACCGCGCGGCGCAGCGCCAACGGCGTGATCTGCAGGGGCAGCACGCTCATGGCTGCAACGCGTCCTGGTAGGCAGCCAGCAAGCCCTGGCCCAGCGCGTCCAGCGAGCAATGCGCCTCGAAACGCGCCCGCACCTGCTGCCGTCGGCGCAGCCCGTCACCGCCGGCCAGTCGCACCAGGGCATCCGCCAGCGCCGCCGGCTGGCCGACGGGCCACAGCGCAGCGGCCTGATGCCCAGGCAGATCGCCCAGCAGGCTGCGGAAGGACGGAATGTCCGTCACCACCGGGCTGAGCCCGCAGGCCAACGCCTCGATGACGCTGTAGCCCGAACCCTCGCGGTGACTGCCCTGCACGAGGAAGTCGGCTGCCGGCATCCAGTGGGCCACCTGCGCATGCGGCACGGCGCCGAGCAGGTGCACCCGGCCGGCCAGATCGGGCGCCCGGGCACGCGCGATCACTTCGGCCCGCAGGGGCGCCCGGCCGAAGCACATCCAGAGCTGCAAGCCGGGCAGCTCACGCGCCGCCAGGGCCACGCCGCCCAGCACCGCCAGCGGGTCCTTGTTGGCATCCAGGTGCCCGACCCACAACAGTGCCGGATCGCCGGCCAGGCCGGTCAGCTCGCGCGCCACGGCGCCATCGATGGGCCGCAGGTGACTGCTGGCCTCGGGCACTTCATAGACCCGCGTGCGCCGCGGCAGCAGCCCCCAGCGCCTGAACGGCAGCGCCTGCGCCCGGGCGCAGAAGATCACCCCGCGCGCCCGCGACAACGCGCGGCGCCAGCGCCACCACAGCCATGGCCGGCGCGGGTGGCGGGCGGCGTGGTCCTGCAGCAGCAGGGGCACACCAGGTGCGAGCTGCGCGAGCCATTGCACCTCGCGGGTGAAGCCCAGGCCATGCAGGTGGATGACGTCGGGCCTGAGCTGGGCCAGCAGCGCGGCGAAGCCCGGATCCACGCCGCCGCCGGCGCCCGCGATCGGCAGGAAGTGATAGTCCACGCCGTGGCGCTGCAGATGATCGCTGCGCAGGCTGCTCTGCAGCACCGACACCCGCGCGCCGGCCTGCGCCACCGAGCGGGCGCACTGCTCCACCGTCCACCAGGCCGCCAGCAGGTCTTGCGGCGGGCGCCCGAGGGGGTCGGTCACCGGGTCGATCTGGACCACATGCATCGGGCGCCCCTTCAGGCCATGCAGCGCGAGTCGGCCGCGGCGAGGGTCAGCCCCGGCTCCTCGGCATGGCCGAGCAAGTCCGGGGCAAGGGTCTTGCGGCGCCCGTCCAGCAGCACCGGCACCAGGCCCAGCGGCTCGCCCAGGTCGGCATCCGCCACCAGCACCCGGCCGCCCACCATCACCAGCCGCAGGTCGGCCCGCGTGGCCTGCGCCAGCGGCAGCCCGCGCGGCAGGGCCACCAGATCAGCGCAGAGCCCGGGCGCGAGGCGGCCGCGGTCGTGCAAGCCCAGCACTTGCGCCGCCTCCTCCGTGACCCAGCGCCACAGCCGCTCGTCAGGCCAGCCCGTCAGCGCCTGCACCAGCTGCAGCTCCGCCAGCAGGTCGCGGCCACCGCTGATGCGGGAGTCACTGCCGAGCACGAGGCGACCTGCCGCAGCCAGCAGCGTCGGGTCCAGCGTGTTGCCGAACAGATGCAAGTTGGAGCCCGGGCACCACGCCACGGCCGCCCCGGCGCTGATCACCTGCTCTTGCTGCGCGGCGCTCAGGCCCAGGCCGTGGACCAGCAGCGTGCCGGGGCCGATGCAGCCCAGCGCCTGCAGCCGGTCGCCCTCGGCGGCCGCGGCGGCATCGCAGCCCTCAGCGGCGTGGATGACCCACAGCGCGCCATCGGGCGTTGCGCGGCGCGACGCCTGCACCGCGGCCTCCCCCTCCAGCGCCAGCGAGTGCGACCAGCCGCCGGGCGCCGGCGCACGGACGGGAAAGCCGGGCGATGCCAGCACCGGCTCGCGTGGGTCGTGGTGCAGCACCGTCGTCACGCCGCTGAGCAGGTTCTTCAGCCCGCCGGCCCAGAGTCGCTCGGCCCGGGGGCGGGCCCGGTGCGCGAGCAGCTGGGGATCGTGCTGCAGGCGTGGTGTGATGTCGGCGATCCATTCGCTCGCATTGCGGTAAGCGCTGCGGTAGGCCAGGCGCGGCAGCGCGCCGTTCAAGTGCAGATGGTCGTGGGCATTGATGAAGCCCGGCAGCAGCCGGGCACCGCCCAGGTCGAGGCGACGACCGCGAGCGCTGCGCGTCAGCCGGCCGTCTTGCACACCCCACGCTTGTGGGTGCCCCCAGGCATCGGTGGCGTTCGTCAGCTGCAGCGGCTCTGTCAGGTTCATGCCGGTGCAAACCACTTGGCGCAGACGCAGCGCTCGCAGGCCGCCTGTGCACCTGCCGCGATCGCAGCCCGCAGGCGGCGCTCCGCTGGCGCGTTCAGGGCGGCTTCGAGGCCGCCTGCCCCCAGGCGCTGCGTGCCGCCGATGAAGAAGCACGGGCGCAGGCGGCCATCCGCCTCGATGACCGCCGAATGCGCCGGCGCGTTGCAGCGCGGTGCGGTCAGCGGGCCCAGCCCCAGGCGGGCCCGGGCATGCGCCTCGATGCGCCTCAACTTGGCCGGGCTCTCGGCGATGAAGCCACCGGCCAGATCGTCGGCGTGGGTCTGCTCGATCGCATCAAGGCTGGCCGCCAGCAGCGGCAGGTCTTCCGGGCGCAGCGCCACGCCATCAGGCGCCGGTGCCTGGCGGCCGAAGGCCTCGTCATGCGCCACGTCGGCCGCCAGAAAGGAGATGCCATTCACCCCCAGACCATGCGCCAGCCTGACCAGCGCCGGCAGCTCGGCCACATTGCCACGCTGCACGGTCACACGCAGCGTCACCGGCAAGCCCGCGCGCACGGCGGCCCGCACGCCTGCGCACACCACCTCGAAGGCGTCCAGCCCGCGGATGCGCGCGTAGCTCGCGGCGGTGGCCCCGTCCAGCGACACCGTGACCTGCTCGACATGCCGGGCCACGTCGTCCAGCTGCTTGGCGAGCGCCAGCCCCGCGGTCAACAGCCAAAGCTTCAGGCCTTGCGCCCGCAGCAGGGTGGCCATCTCGACCCAGTGCGGATGCAGCAGCGGCTCGCCGCCAGACAGCAGCACCTGTTCGACGCCCAGCGCCTTCAGCCCGGGCAGCAGCTGCTGCACCGTGGCCAGCGCCATGTCCTGCCGGCCGTGTCGCCAGTAGTCGCAGCTCACGCAGCGCGAGTTGCAGCGCTCGGTGAGGTACAGCGTGACCAGGCGCAGCTGCACCAGCTCGGGTGCCATCGGGGCTCCCGGCCGGTCGATCAGGACGCTAGAACATGGCATGCAGTTCGGCGAAGGTCTGCCGCCGGTTGTCGACCGCGTTCTGCGGAATGCCGCCGAACTTGCGCGTGCCAAAGCGCAGCTGCACGAAGCCGATCGGCGTGTACTCGTAGACGAGGCTGTAGCGCACCTTGTTGTCGTGGGCGACGCGCCGGTCGGGGTCCAGGTATTCGCTGGTGAGCTTGAGGTTGTGCCCCTGCTGCACCAGCCAGTTGGCCTCCAGCAGCGTCGCCACCTGCCGTCGTTTGCCCTCGGGGTAGCCGGCATCGCTGACGAGGTCGATCTCGGCCAGCCAGGCCACCGGCCCGGTCACGGTGCCGGCGAACAGGCCCCAGGCCTGGCGGTCACCGGCCGACGACTTCACCTGCGCGGCAGCGGCGCCGATGCGGCCCCAGGGCTGCATCCAGATCGCCTGCGCCGTGGTCTGGTGCCCGGTCACGCTGCCCTTGTTGCCGGGCCCATTGCTGCGCACGAGCTGGATGGACCATTCGTCGCTCTCATGCCCCAGCTCCAGGCCCTTGTCGGGCACCGTCATGCTGACGCCGCTGAGCTGGCGCACGAAGGCCAGGCTGTCCTGCAGCCGCCAGCCGAAAGGCAGGTAGAACTGACCGGCCTTGGCATACCAGCCCAGCCCCGGCGTGGACAGGCGCACATAGGCCTCCTGCCGCTCCGACTTGCCGGGCGCCAGCTGCTGGTCGAGGTAGGCGCCGAGGTAGTCCTTGATGAGCTGCACGTCGGCGTACAGGCGCGTCTGCTCCGTGCCGCCCACGCTGCGGGTGGGCTGGCCGGACACCGACGTGCGCGTGGTCGCCGTGCGCAGGTCGCCGCCCAGGCGCAGGCGGTCGTCCAGCAGCGAGCCGTTCCAGCCCTGCAGGGCATCCGGCAGCGCATTGCTCGGGATGACGTTCTGCGCGAAGGCGTTGCCCACCGCGTTGCGCAGGCCGCCGCCGGTCGGGTTCACGTGGCAGGCCACGCACTTGAGCCCCGCGCGAATGGCCAGGTAGGGCTCGGCCTGCACGGCCGGCAGCGTCAGGGTCAGGGCCAGGCCCAGCAGCCATCGAAGGGCCTTCATTTCTGGGCTCCGTTGTTGATCCACTGGCGGATGAGGTTGATGCTGGCCGCGTCGAGGTACGGGCCGCCGAAGGGCATGCGCGCACCGACGGCCTGATGACCCTCCAGCTTGTGGATGAGGTAGCTGTTGTCCGCATCGCCCGGCGCCACGCGCTTGAGGCCCGGCACCTCGCTGCTTGCAACACCCACCAGCAGCGCGTAGCTGTTGGTCGCATCGAGCCGCAGGCCCTGCGGCGCGGCGGCGCCGGCATGGCAGCCGGTGCACACGGGCGTGAACACATGCGACTGGATGGAGCTGAACGAGGCCGTCATCGGCCCGCTCGGGTCATTGCCCTCACCCAGCGGGCGGCCATTGCTGTCCAGCCCCTCGCCGCTGCCGCCGCCACACCCGACGACCACCATCGTCGCCGTCACCACGGCAGCCAGCGCCGCCCATCCTCGTGTTGTCCTTGTCATTGCCGACCTTTCCCGTTCGCGGACCTCATTGCGCCGTGAGTGCCGGTCGGCGCGGCCAAGGTTCAAGCGGTCGAGAAAAGCTTCGGCAGCAGTTCAGAAGGCGGCCGTGAGGTTGAGCACCACGGTGCGGCGGCGCGTGGCGTCGGTCCACACATAGGGCCCGCCTCGGCTGGCGGCCACCCAGGCCAGTTGCAGCTCGCCCATCTCACCGAGCTGACGAGACAGCCCCAGTCGCACATCAGCCCGCGACGGGCTGCGCCCCTGCGCATAGGCCGGATCGCCCTGGCGCCAGCCGCGCAGCAGGCCAGCATGGCCCACCGCCGCCAGACCGTCGCCGAGCGGCCAGCGGCCGTTGAGCTCGACGTACACGCTGCGCTGGCCGACGCCGTAGTAGTCGGGCGAGGCGTAGGCGCGCAGCGACCACTGGCCGCCGATCAGGCCGATGTAGGCCTCCTGGTAGTCGTAGTGCGAGACGTTCTCGTGCAGGTGCGCGACGACGCCCGCTTCGGCATCCAGCCCCGGCGCCATCGGCAGCACGCGCCCACCGTACAACTGCAACGTGGCGCCCCGCCGCTGCGTGAACCGCGCGTGGCCCAGCTGGGTACCGCCATACCAGCCGCCGGCGCCGTCCCAGGCCAGGCCCAGCTGGGCGCTGGGCCGGTTGTCGCTGTACGACATGCCGCGTTCGCGCGCATCGGTCTGCAGGCTGAGCGTGCCGCCGACGTCCGCATGCGACAACGCCACACCGGCCAGCAGTGTGGCGAACAGCAGGCAATGGGAAGCCAGGCGGGCGGGGGGAGCCATCAGTCGGCCGTCGGCTCCCGTGAGGCGCAGGCGGGTGCGCGGCCCGCCACATGCCGCGCGAGCGTGGCGCAGCTGTCGATGCGGCCCTGGCTGGCCGTCACAAGGGCCGCCTGCAGCACCTGCGAGCCGCGGGGCCCGTCGAGCTCACGCACCAGGGCCAGCAACCCCGCCGCATGCGCCGCCGCAAACGACGAGCCGGTGACCAGCGCATAGCCGCCGCCCACCGCCGTGCTCGGCACGTCCCGCCCGGGCGCGGTGACGGCGCCCGCCGGCAGCGGGGGGGCGGTGCCCACCACCAGCACGCCCCGGTGGTTGGCGGGGAAGGGTCCGCCGCTGCTGGGCAGTGCCGCCACCACGGTGGTGCCCCGGGCCAGGGCCTGGTCGAGCAGCACCGACAGCAGCCGGTCGTCCGGCCCGCCGAGGCTCAGGTTGATGATCTGGGCCCCCTGCTGGATGGCGGCGTGCAAGGCCTTGGCCAGGCCCAGGCTGGTGCACAGGGTCTGGGCCTGCGGCGCCTGCCAGCAGGCGCGCAAGGCGATCAGCCGCGCCTGCGGGGCCACGCCGGCAATGCCCAGCCCGTTGTCGGCCCGCGCCGCGATGATGCCGGCCACCGCCGTGCCGTGCGCCTCGGCGGGCACCGGGCCCTCGTCGACGAAGTTCTCGTTGACCACCACCTGGCCGGCCAGGTCGGGGTGGCGGGCCTCGACGCCGCTGTCCACCACGGCCACCCGCACGCCGCGGCCGGTGGCCAGCTTGTGCAGCTCGGCCAGATGCCATTGCTGGGCTGCCGGCTGCGCGGCATACAGCGGCTCCTGCTGCGTGCCCTGGGCCCGGTAGACGGCCACCGGCTGGGCCCAGGCCACGCGGTGGTCGTCCGACACGGCGCGCGCCGCCTCGGCCGAGCTGCGGGTGTCGCCCTCGGGCAGGCGCATCACGAAGCAGTCCAGCCCCGCCAGCGGCATGGCCCACTGGCTGCGCACCTCCAGCCGGTAGGCCTTGGCCAGCGCCTGGGCCACCTGCTGGCGCGACTGCCGGCCGACGCCTTCGCCATACGTGCCCGCGTAGCTGCCGTCAGGCCGGTAGTGGGCCTTGGGCAGCTGCAGCATCACCAGCACCTGGCGCTCCGCCTCCTCGGCCCCGGACACCTGGGCGCGGGCCAGGCCGGCGGCCACCATCAGCAGCGCGGCCAGCAGCTTGAGCAGCACCTTCATCGCCCCGGCCCCGGCTGCAAGGGCTCGGCCATCGCGACGATCGGCGCCTGGCGCAAGGCAGCCAGGCCCGGGGCATCCACGCGCAGCAGCCAGGCCCCGGTCTCCGTGGGGCCGGACACCACGCCGGCCTTCTGGGCCTGCAGCAGCTCGCGCACCGCCTGCTCGCTGGTGCCGGGCTTGAACATCACCAGCGCATCGGCCGCCACCGGCGCCGTGCCGGCGGCCGACAGGCCCTGGTAGGCCGGCGGGTCCTGCCGCGTGGTCAACAGCACACCCAGCAGCACCGCCACGGCGGCCCCTTGCAAGCCCAGCGCCCAGGGCACCCAGCGCGGGGCAGGCGCCGCGGCGCGGGGAGGCCGGGGGGACATGAGCGCGTGCATGCGGGCCAGCCCGGCCTCGACATCACCCACCGGGGCGGCAGCGCCCGCCACGTTCAGCAGGGTCTGCATCGGCTGCTCGGCGGCCAGCTCCTGGCGGCAGGTGGCGCAGTGCAGCAGGTGCTGCTGCACCTGGAGGCGCTCGCCCTCGTCCAGCTGGCCGCGGGCATACCAGGGCAGCAGGGCCTGCACGGCGGCATGCTCGTCGTTGTCCATCGGGATCACCACACTCATCACAGGTCTCCATGATGACCGGCCAGGTCATCGAGCAGCAGGCGGAGGCGCTTGCGTGCGTAGAACATCCGCGTCTTCACGGTCTCGGGCGGGCAGCCCACGATGTCGGCGATCTCGCCGTAGGCCATGTCGTGGAAGTAGCACAGCTCCACCACGGCGCGGTGCTCAGGCGACAGCTCGGCCATGGCCGAGCGCAGCCGCTCGCGCACCTGCGCCTGGCCCAGGCGCTGCTCCGGGCCGGGCGCGCTGTCGGCCGGCTCCTCGGCGTCGTCGCCGTCCACCGGCAGGTCCAGCCGGCTCAGGGCCTTCAGGCCCTTGCGGTAGGCAATGCCGAAGATCCAGGTCGACAGCTTGCTGCGCCCGTCGAAGCTGTCCGGCCGCTGCCAGAGCACCAGCAGGGTGTCGTTCAGCACCTCCTCCAGCAGGTCGGTCTGGCGCAGCATGTGGGCCAGGAAGCGGGTCAGCCGGGGGTGGTAGATGCGGTAGAGCGCATCGAAATCCCCGCGCCGCCCCCGACGCACCCCTGCGAGCAGCTCGAGCTCCAACGCGTCGGCGGCCGGCCCGCGGGCGGGGTCGGGCGCGTCGCTGCGCGGTTTCTTGAGGGTGAGCCACTTCAACATCGGGGGTCCTGGGTTTCGCGTGTGTTCCCGGCAGGCGCGAAAAGGTTCAACGACATGCTAAGGGCGCTATCGTTGCGCCATGACCGACGCTGGCGCCCTGCCCCTGCCCTCGCCGCCCCTGACGGGCGACGCCCCGGCCGGCCCGGACGCGCCGCCCCGGCTGGAGGCTCTCGAGCCGCGCGCCTGGCGGGTGGCCGGCGACTGGACCGTGCTGGGCCTGCGTGGCCGGTATGACGAACTCCGCCAGCAGGTGGCCGCCATCCAGGCCGACACGCCCGACGCCCTGTGGGACCTGCGCACCCTCGGCCGGCTCGACACCGCCGGCGCCCTGACGCTCTGGCAGGGCTGGGGCGGCAAGCCGCCGGGCCGGCTGCTGTGGCTGCCCGAGCAGGTGACGCTGTTCTCGCAGTTCATGCAGCCCACCGCGCTGCCCCGCGCGCGGCCGCAGCTCGGGCCGGGCCTGGCACTGGCGGCCCAGCGGCTGGTGGGCTTTGCGCGCCACGGCGTCGACCTCATCGCCCTGACCGGCCGGCTGCTGCTCGACGCCGTACAGATGGTGCGCCACCCGGCGCTGATCGGCTGGCGCGAGATCTCGGCCAATGTGTTCCGCACCGGCGCCCAGGCCTTGCCGATCACGGCCCTGGTGGGCTTTCTCGTCGGGCTGACGCTGTCCTACCTGATCTCCAAGCAGCTCAAGACCTACGGCGCCGACATCTTCGTCATCAACATCCTGGGCCTGGCGGTGCTGCGCGAGCTGGGCCCGCTGCTGGCGGCCATCATCGTGGCCGGGCGCTCGGGCTCGGCCATGACGGCCCAGATCGGCGTGATGCGGGTGACGCAGGAGCTGGATGCGCTGTCGGTCATGGGCATCTCGCACACCGTGCGGCTGGTGGCACCCAAGGTGCTGGCGCTGGCGATCTCGCTGCCGCTGGTGGCACTCTGGACGAGCGCGCTGATGCTGCTGGGCGGCATGACCGCGGCCCGCGCCCAGCTCGGCCTGGACCCGGCCCAGTTCCTGCACACCCTGCCCACCGTGGTAGAGCCGGCCAACCTGTGGCTGGGCTGGAGCAAGTCCATGATCTTCGGCGGGCTGATTGCCCTGCTGGCCTCGCACTTCGGCCTGCGGGTCAAGCCCAACACCGAAAGCCTGGGGCAGAGCGTGACGCAATCCGTGGTGACGGCGATCACGCTGGTCATCGTGGTGGATGCGATCTTCGCGGTGCTGTTCTCCAACGTGGGGCTTTGACATGCGGCTGGCTCATCCCGTCTCGACCGCTTGGCGACAACCGAAGGCCACAGAGACACAGAGGCACAGAGAGGCTGGATGTCTCTCTGTGCCTCTGTGTCTCTGTGGCCATGGGCGCCAGCAAGGCAGGAGACCGAAGCCATGACCACGGCGGAAGTCGTCATCGAGGTCGACAACGTCACGACGGCCTATGCCGGGCACGTCATCCATCGCCACCTGAACCTCACCGTGCACCGCGGCGAGGTGATGGCGCTGATCGGCGGCTCCGGCTCGGGCAAGACCACGCTGCTGCGGCTGCTGCTCGGGCTGGAGGTGCCGCAGGCCGGCAGCGTGAAGATCTTCGGCCACCCGCTGGGCCGCTGCGCCGCGCGCGACCTGGAGCGGGTGCGCTACCGCTGGGGCGTGCTGTTCCAGAACGGCGCGCTGTTCTCGGCGCTCAGCGTGTTCGACAACATCGCGCTGCCGCTGCGCGAGCTCGGCAGCGTGCCCCCCGACCTCGTCAAGCCGCTGGTGCTGCTCAAGCTCGCCCAGGTGGGCCTCAGGCCGGAAGACGCGCTCAAGCGGCCGGCGGAGCTGTCGGGCGGCATGGTCAAGCGCGTGGCGCTGGCGCGCGCCCTCATCCTCGACCCCCAGCTGCTCTTCCTGGACGAACCCACCGCCGGACTGGACCCCGACAGCAGCAAGCAGTTCGTGAAGCTGCTGCGCCGCCTGCGCCAGGAGCTGGGGCTGACGGTGGTGATGGTCACGCACGACGTGGACACCCTCTTCGCGGTCGTCGACCGCGTGGCCGTGCTGGCCGACCAGCACATCATCGCCTGCGGGCCACTCGCCGAAGTGGCCCGCCTGCCCCACCCCTTCGTGCGCAACTTCTTTCTCGGCCACATCGAGCGCTGCGCGGAAGAAGACCTGCGGCGGTTCCGCCTCAGCCTGGACGACACCTCCGACGACGGCGGCGTGCCCGCCGTGCTGCGCGGCGAAGAAACCACCCACTGAATCCACACCATGGAAAACAAAGCCCACGCCCTCGCTGCCGGATGCTTCCTGCTGCTGCTTGGCCTGGCCCTGGCCGCCTGCGTCGCCTGGTTCCAGGGCGACCGCACGGAGCGCGTGCACTACACCGTGGTCGCCCGCAGCGGCGTGCCCGGCCTCAACCTGAAGGCGCCGGTCAAGCTGCGCGGCGTGGAGGTCGGCTTCGTCGAGAGCATCGGCTTCGACCCGCAGGACCCGCGGCAGATCCTCGTCGGCATCGCGGTGGATGCCAGCGCGCCGGTGTCGGCCGGCACCCACGCCCAGCTCGGACTGCAGGGCGTGACTGGCCTGTCCTTCGTCAGCCTGGAAGAAGCTGACGCCAGCGCACCGCTGCAGCGCGCCGCGCCCGGCGCCCGCATTGCTCTGCGCCCCACGCTGCTGGACCGCCTGGCCGAGAGCGGCCCGGGCCTGGTGGCCGGCTTTGCCGAGACCGCCACGCGGCTCAATGCGCTGCTGAACGACGCCAACCGCGCCCAGCTCACCCGCACCCTGGCCGAGCTGGAGCGGGCCGCCACCGACACCAGCCGCCTGATGGCCGCCCTGCAACCCGGCGCGCGGCAACTGCCCGGTCTGCTGCAAGACGCTGACCGCGCCACCCAGCGCGCCGACGCCGCGCTGCAAAGGCTGGAGGCCCTGGCCGCCGACGGCCAGCAGCTCGCCCAGGACCTGCGGGCCCGCACCGCGGTGCTCGACCAGCTCGGCAGCGCCGCCGCCCAGGTGCAGGCCACCAGCCGCAACCTCGAACTCGCCCTCGTCGGCGACACCCCCGCCCGCACCCGCCCGCTGCTGGCCGACATCGGCGCCGCCAGCCGCAGCGTGGAGCGCGCCGCCACCGAGCTGGGTGAACAGCCGCAGAGCCTGCTATTCGGCCGCAGTGGCCGGCCCCCCGGCCCGGGCGAGCCCGGCTTCGCGGCACGCTTGCCGGGAGGCGCACGATGAAGCGCCTGCCTCCGTTCACCGCCCTGCTCGCGACTGCCATGCTGCTTGCCGGCTGTGCCTTGACCCCCAGCGTGCCGCCACGCGCGGTGTATGACCTCGGCCCGCCACCCGCGCCGCCTGCGGCGTCAACCGCCGCCGGCCCCATCGCCTGGCGCCTGGCCGACGTGACCGCCGCACCCGCCATCGCCGGTGAAGGCATCGCCTACCGCCTGGCCTTCCAGCAGGCCCAGCGCCTGGAGGTCTACCGAGACAGCACCTGGGCCGCCCCACCCGCTGCCCTCCTCACCCAGCGCCTGCGCGAACAGGCGGCCGCTGCGGCGCCCTGCACGCCACGCGCCCCGGGCCTGATCACCGTGCACCTGGACGCCTTCGAGCAGGTCTTCAGCAGCCCCGCGCAGAGCGAGGTGGTGCTGCGCGTGCAGGCCACCCACTGGCCTGCGGACGGCAGCGCAGCCACGCAACAGTCCTGGCGCCTCACGCGCCCTGCCCCCTCCCCTGATGCGACAGGCGCCGTGCGCGGGCTGGCCGAGGCGGTGGACGCCTGGGTGCCGCAGTGGGTGGTGTGGGCGAAGGGTGTGGGGTGT
The DNA here is from genome assembly GCF_002205845.1 of Roseateles puraquae. Classification (GTDB taxonomy): domain Bacteria; phylum Pseudomonadota; class Gammaproteobacteria; order Burkholderiales; family Burkholderiaceae_C; genus Pelomonas; species Pelomonas puraquae. Next base: position 957,830 of record NZ_NISI01000001.1, read on the forward strand.
CGGTGAGGCGGACTGACCAGGTGACTCGGCACCGCCGCGCCAGCAGGTGCCCTCACCCCACCGCCGCCATGCACTCGATCTCCACCCGTGCGCCCAGCGCCAGGCCGTTGCAGCCCAGGGCGCTGCGGGCCGGCAGGGGTGTGTTGCCGAAGAACTCGCGGTAGACCTCGTTGAAGGCGGGCCAGTCGGCCATGTCGGCGAGCATGACGGTGCAGCGCACCAGGTGCTGCAGGTCCAGGCCCTGACCGCGCAGGATGGTGCGGATGTTCTCCAGCGTCTGCCGGGCCTCGGCGCGCAGGCCGCCTTCCACCAGGCGCAGCTCGCCGGGCACGTTGCCGAGCTGGCCCGACAGGTAGAGCATGCCACCCACGCGCACGCCCTCGGGGAAGGGCACGCTGGTGGGCACGACGCGGCCGCTGTTGAAGCGTTGAAGGCTGGTCATGGTGAGCTGAGTCCCAAGGCTTGTTCAAGGGCGGCCGGGTCGTAGACACGGCCGCCCTTCACGGTGCGCCATACACGGCGGATGTCGCTCATCGAGGCGAGCGGGTCGCCATCGATGAGCACGAGGTCGGCGAGCTTGCCGGCGGTGATGCTGCCGCGGTCTTTCTCGACACCGAGCACGCGTGCCGGCGTGAGCGTGGCCAGGCGCAGCACCTCGGCGTTGGCGATGCCGGCCTGGGCGTAGAGCTCCAGCTCGCGGTGCAGGCTGTAGCCGGCGAAGCCATCGCTGCCGGGCATGATCGTCACGCCGCCGTCGTGCAGCGCCTTGAGCATGCGCAGCAGGCCGGGCAGCGCCTGCGCATACGCGGCCTCCTGGCCCGGCGGCACGGCCACGGCGCCGGACAGCAGCCGGCGCCGCACCACGGCCGGAAAACGCTGCACCACTGGCCGCAGGGCCGGCGCTGCGCGCGCCGGCTCGCCGGAGAACAGGCCCTCCAGCACCACCATCGTGGGGTCGAGCACGGTATGGCGCTCGCGCAGAAAGGCCACGAACTCGGCAAACCGCGGCTCACGCAGGTCGAAGCGCGACAGCCGGTCGGCCAGCACGGTGTAGCGGTCGCGGGTGCGGGTGTCCTGCACCTCGGGGAAGAAGTTCAGCAGGATGAAGTTCAGGTGCTGGATTTCGTCCGCACCGGCTTCGATGAAGGCACGCGCATAGGTGAAGGCGGGCACATGGCCGCTGACCCGCAGGCCGCGCTCGTGCGCGCGGTCGGCCACCGCTTCGACGAGTGCGGGGCTGAAGGACGAGTAGATCTTGACCTGCGCGTAGCCGCGGTCGGCGTACCAGTCCACCGCGGCGCGGGCTTGCTCGGCGGTGCTGACCTTGACGTCGGTCGGGCCGGCCAGCGGGCCCACGCCTTCGATGATGCCGGCCAGCGTGACCCGCGGCCCGAGTTCGGTGCCAGCGTCGAAGCGTTTCACACGGGCCAGCAGAGGCTCGTTGTCGTTGGCCATGTCGCGGGCGCTGGTGACGCCGGCGATGAGGTCGAACACACCGTCCACGTTGCTGAAGTGCTGATGCACATCCCACAGCCCCGGCATCAGGAAGCGGCCCGCCGCCGCGATGACCTCGGCCCCGGGTGGTGCCGTCACGTCGGCGTCGGCGCCGACGCGCACGATGCGCTCGCCGCGGATGAGCACGCTGCGACCGGCCTGCACCGTGAGGCTGACGGGGTCGAACAGCCGTGCGCCCCGGATCAGCAGCGCGCCGGCTGGCTGGCGGGTGTGGCGCCGGGCGAGCTCGGCATGCCAGGCCTGGGCGGCGGCCTGCTGCGCGGCCTGCAGCCGGGGCAGTTGCGGCGCCGCGGCGTCATCGAGCACCTCGAACCAGTCGTCCACGACCGCGGCCGTGTCGCCGTTGTCGTGCAGCCAGACGGGGACCGGCGTGAACTCGATGCCGCGCAGGCTGACCCGGCGCAGCGTGCCGAGCCGCTCATCGCCCTCGATCCAGGCCGCGCCGCTGGGCAGCAGCGGCAGCCGCCGGCCCGGGGCTTTCAGCAGCGCGCGCGCCAGTACGCCCATGAACTCGGGCGGCGGGTTCGCCGGCAGGTAGAAGCCGGCGGCGCGCGTCTCGCCGGTCTCGATGCGGTTGGCCCAACGGGCGAGGCCACCGGGGTCGGCAGGCACCCGCTCGAAGCGCTCGCGGAACGCGACCTTCCAGTAGTCGTTGCCCTCGGCCTCGTACCAGACCGGCAGGCCCTGCGCATCCAGCCGCCAGCGCGCCTGGACGACGTCACCGCGACCGCGGTCGTTGTAGCGGTAGTCCACCACCGTGAGGCCGGGCTCGGGCTGGGTCAGGGTCTGCGTGCCGGCGGGGTTGCCGTGGATCTGGACGCGGTCTTCGCGCGCACTGGCGCCGGTGGCCAGCACCAGCAGGCCGGCGCTGAGCCAGGCGCCGAGCCACACGGTCAGCCAGGACGCCCGCCGCTGTCGGCCGCTCACGCCCAGGCCTCCTGCATCAGCCGGCGGAAGTTGCCGCCCAGGATCTTGTCGATGCGCGACCCCGGGTGGCCGCGTGCGGCGAGCAGCTCGGCCAGGCGGGTGAACTGCGTCGGGCCGCAGAGGTCGGGCAGGAAGAGGCTGACATCCGGCGTCTCGCCCGGCGCGCCGATGCCCAGGCTGCGCCGCAGCTCGGTCTCGGCGGCCAGCATGCGGCGGTAGGCGGCCATGTCGTCGATGGCGGTGGTGCCGCCGTCGGTGCCCAGGCCGACGTGGTCTTCGCCGCAGACCTGCAGCGCATGTTCCAGATGGGCGATGAGGTCGGCGGCCATGGGCTGGCCCGCCAGGCGCAGGTAGGGCATGAAGTACAGGCCCACCACGCCGCCGCGCTCGGCCAGCAGGCGCAGTTCGGCGTCGCTCTTGTTGCGCGGGTGGTCGGCCACCGCACGGCAGCCGGTGTGGGTGATGGCCAGCGGCCGGCGGGCTTCGCGCAGGGCGTCGAGGCAGGTGCGCTCGCTGCTGTGGCTCAGGTCGAGCAGCACGCCTTCGGCCTGGATGCGCGCCACCACCTCGGCGCCGAAGGCGGTCAGGCCGGTGTCGTCGGGCACGGTGGCGCCGCAGCCGACGGTATTGCGGCCGTTGTAGGTCAGCTGCATGACCCGCACGCCCAGGCCGGCAAAGAGCGCCACGCGGTCCGCCGTTGCGCCCAGCATCTCGGTGTTCTGGAAGCCGTAGATCACGCCGACCTGGCCGCCCGCCGCCGCGGCATCGAGGTCGGCCACGTCATGCACCTTGCGCAGTGCCGGGGGCTGCGTGCGGATGAAACGGTCCCAACTGGCGATGTCGGCCACGGTGGCCTCGAAGGGCTCGGCGCTGCCGGCCACATGGCCCAGCGTGATGTTGACCGCGGTCAGCCCGGCGGCACGGGCGTCGGCGAGGGCCCGGGCATCCACGCCCTGGCCGGTGCTGGTGTAGGCCATGGCCGCCCGGTCACCGGGGTTGGAGCTCAGGCTGAGGTTGGGGTTGTCAAGCACGCCCAGGGCGTTGATCACAGGCTTCATCGTCGAGCTTTCAGGAAGGGCAGCACCAGCAGGCCGGCCAGACCCACCAGGGCGTCCCAGCCAAGGGTGGCGGCATAGCCGAACTGCTGCACGGCATGGCCCTGCCACAGCAGGCTGTACGTGATGGAGAGGTTGGTGAAGGCCATGTAGGCCGCAAACTGCGTGGCCGCGACCTCAGGCCGGGTGATGCCGATGAACACCGCGACCCGCGCACCGTAGATGAAGCCGAACAGCGCGTTGTAGGCCAGCACGGCTGCCATGAAGGCCGTGACCAGGTCCGGCGGGGCCACCTGCCCCGGGGCCCAGCCCTGCCGCTGCAGCGCCAGCATCAGTGCCAGCCCCGGCAGGCTCAGCAGCACCATGTAGGTGGCCAGGGCCCGCCGCAGCGGCAGACGGTCAGACAGCCAGCCACCCAGGATGCAGGTGATGGCCGTGGCGGCCTGCGAGGCCGAGGCAAGCCCGCCGATCTGCTCATTGCTCAGGCCCAGGTCCACCGCCAGGTTGGACTGCAGGCCGCGTGCCAACGCCATGGCCGAGATGGGCAGCACCGCGAACAGCAGGCCGGCCCAGGCGAGCCGGCTGCCGAACAGCGCCTGCAGGGCCTGGCGCAGAAAGCCCGCCACCTCGCCTGCCACCGCGCGCCAACCCCGGACCACCGCTGTCGCCTCAGGCACGAGTTCCCGCATGGGCAGCACCACGCCGGTCATGACCGCCAGGATGACCAGCGCCATGATGCCGACCGCACCAGCCAGACCGATCTGCCCGACCAGCAGCAGCGTGCCCCCGCCACCGAGCAGCACGCCGAGCGACTGGCCGCCGAACATCATGCCGCTGGCAAAGGCACGCTCGTCTTCATGCAGGGTGGTGACCGCGAGCGCATCCACCGCGACGTCCTGCACCGCACCGCTCAGGTTGTGCAGGAACAGCAGCACCAGGAACGGCCCGAACTGGGCGCTGGGCGTCAGCACCGCCAGCGGCAGCAGGGTCAGCACCATCAGCGCTTGCGCGCCGAGAATCCACCCCCGCCGCGGCCCGAGGCGCGGTGACGCGATGAGGTCGACGAAGGGGCCGTACAGCCACTTGAAGGCCCAGGGCAGCAAGGCTAGCGCCAGAAAGCCGCCGATCTCGGCCGGGCCAGCCCCGGTGCGCCGCAGCTGCGTGGCCACCGCCGTCATCGCGAAGCCGACCGGCAGGCCTTCGGTGAGGTACATCAGGAAGAACGCCGCGATGCGCCCCTTGCGGGTGGCCAGCAGCTTGGGCAGAGGCATCGTCCCGGTTCCCTTCGCGTCGTTGCCGCTTCAGTGCCGGGCGATTCTGCAAGCGGGGCCGTGCGTGGCGGCCCCGGGCTTCCACCAGCCCGCGCTCAGGGCGGGGGTGCGTCGTCGGCCACAGGCAGGCCCTCACGGCGGGCCCGGGCATCGATCTCCGGCTGCTGTTCGCGCGCCGCGGCCAGGTCGCGCCGGGCGGCGGTGGCATCGCCCTGGCGCTGCCGGGCCAGCGCGCGGCCGTAGTGCGAGAAGGCCACCGGCCGCAGGGCCAGTGCCTCGTCGAAGGCCTTCACCGCGGCGCTCAGGTCGCCGGCCTGCAGCTGCACCCAGCCGAGGCTGTCGCGGTAGGACGCTTCCTGGCCGTCCAGCCGCACGGCCATCCGGCAATCCTGCAGAGCCAGCGGGAGGTCCAGCTTCAACCGGGCCCGCAGCCAGCAGCGGCTGTTGAGCACCTGGGCCAGGTGGGCATCGCTGCCGTGCGAGGCCACCCACAGGTCCCACTGCCGCAGGGCCTGGGGCACCATGCCCAGCACGGTGTACTGATCGGCCATGATCTCGCGCAGATGGGATGATGCCGGCAGCGCCTCGTCCAGCACTTGCAGGTCGGCCTGGGCACCGGCCTTGTCGTCGGCCCGCAGGCGCAGGCCTACGCGCAAGGCGCGCGCCTCGTGCAGCGACGGTTGCAGGCGCAATGCCTCGTCCAGGTCAGGCGCGGCCTTGTCCCGCTCGCGCTGCTCCAGCAGCACCCGGGCGCGGGCCAGCCGGTTGATGGCGGCATTCGGCGCGAGCTCGATGGCGCGGTTCAGGTCCGCCAGGGCGCCCGCGGCGTCGCCCTTGGCCGCACGGGCCTCGCCACGGCGGGCCAGGGCTTCGGCATCGTCCGCGAGGTCGGCGGGGCGGGCGGCATACCGCTCGTCATAGGCCCCGACGGCATTGCCGCGCGCGAACACCGGCCCGCCGTTCCAGGTGGCATACACCTTGCGCTGCAGGCGCGACACATAGATGCGATGCGACAGGAAGTAGTCGAGGCCGATGAGCATGTCCTGCTCGAAATGGTCGGTGTCGTCCACCTGGAACTCGTTGTTGGAGATCTTCTCGCCACCGAACTCGAACGCGGCAATCGACGCACGCCAGGACTGCACCCGCCCCTCGCCCGCGCCGCCGACACGCCCGACCGGCGTCAGCATCTCGTCCGTCACGCCGGCCCGGCGGGCCGAGCGCAGCTTGAGAGCCGTGAAGGGCGCACCGGTGTCCATCACCGCCACCAGCGACCGGTTGTTGACCCGCACCGGCACGCGGATGTCGGTGTTGCCCTCGCGGTGGTTGTTGCGCAGCTCGGCTTCGATGACGGGCGCGTCGCCCGCCCAGTGGGCCAGGTTCACCTTCTCGCAATCGCCCTTCGGGAAGACCAGCCGCAACACGCCGTGGCCCAGGTCGTACTCCGTGTCGGCCATCGACAGGAAGTTGCGACCCAGCACGCCCTGGATGCCCGAGCCGAGCTCATTGCCACCGACGATGAAGTCCACGTTCTGTAGCGTCGATCCCTGCAGGCCGACCTTCTCCACCCGCGTGAGCTTGGATTCGATCGCGCCGGTGTAGCCGGTGACCTGGATGTGGTCGGGCAACCGGGTCAGCTTCAAGCCCAGCTGGGCCGCGGTGGACGGCTGCAGGAAGCTGAAGAAGGCCCCGCTGTCCACCAGCATGGGCACCTCCACGCCGTTGAGCTTGCGCGTGGCCACCGGACGCTGATTGACGATGCGCACCGGCATCTCGACGTGGCCCAGATGGCAATCCGCCCAGGCGCTGCCTGCGGTGAAGACGGCCAGCAGCGCGGCGCTGGCGATGGTTCTGAATGTCATGGTTCCTCCCGGCATGGCCCGCCTGCGTTGGGCGGCCCGAAGCACGATGCCCGGGATTCTGGACGAAGGCGCAGCACCACGCACATCGACCGGATGCCGAAAACCACCGGCCCGGGCCGCCTTGTACAGAGAGCGCGGGCAGGCCGGATGGCAACATTTCGGAACACTTTCGAACCCATGCCTGCGCCCTCGGCCATGACCGCCCTCCGCCCCGTCCAAGCTCCCGACTTCCTCCGCACGATTCCCCGCCTGGGCCAGCCTGCCCTGCAGCATGCGTTCGCCCACCAGGGTCAGGGCTTGCGCGCCGTGGCCGCCGCCGTGCTGGCGATGTTGTCGACGGCCACATGGGCGGCCGGCGCGCTGCCCACGGGAGGGCAGGTGACAGCCGGCAGTGCCAGCATCACGCAGGCCGGGCAGACGATGACCATCACCCAGACCAGCGCCCGGCTGGCCACCGACTGGCAGCAGTTCGACATCGGCCGCGGCTACACGGTGCAGTTCGTGCAGCCGTCGCGCAGCGCGGTGGCCTTCAACCGCGTCATCGGGCCCGATGTCTCAACGATTCAGGGTGCGCTGAAGGCCAATGGCCAGGTCTTCCTGATCAATCCCAACGGCGTGCTCTTCACCCCCACGGCGCAGGTGAACGTGGGCACCCTGGTGGCGTCGACGCTCGCGCTGAGCGCTGACGACGGCACGGGCCGCACCACCTTCACCGGTCCCACCGCCACCACCGTCACCAGCCCGGCCATCGTCAACCAGGGCAGCCTGCAGGCCGCCGAGGGCGGCGCGGTGGCGCTGATCGCAGCGCGGATCGACAACACCGGCAGCATCACGGCGACCAAGGGCCAGGTCTTGATGGGCGCAGGCAGCCGGGTGACCCTGGACCTGGGCGGGCCAGTGAAGCTCAGCGTGGACCGCGGCGCGGTCGAGACCTGGATCGCCAACGGCGGCGTGATCCGTGCGGACGGCGGCCAGGTGCTGCTGACGTCACGCGCCGCGGGCGATCTCACACGCAGCGTGATCAACCACACCGGCGTGACGCAGGCGGAGTCCCTCGCCACAGGGGAGCGCGGCGAGATCATCCTCTTCGCCCACGACGGCACCCTGCAGGCCGGCGGCAGCCTGCGCGCGCCCGGCGGCTTCGTGGAGACCTCGGGCCAGGTGCTCGCCATGCCGGCCGGTACCACGGTGACCGCGGCGCAATGGCTGGTGGACCCGGTCAACCTCAACATCGACGCCAGCCTGGCCGGCACGGTGCAAAGCGCGCTGGCCTCGGGCCATGTGACGCTGACCACCAGCGGCAACAACACGCCCAGCACCGCGGCGGGCGAGAGCGGCAGCGATGGCGACATCACCGTCAATGCCGCCATCCAGTGGAGCGCCAACACCACCCTGACGCTCAGCGCGCACCGCAACATCACCATCAACCAGGCCATCACCGCCACCGGCGCGAATGGCGGGCTGGCCCTGCAGTACGGCCAGGGCGCGGTGGCGGCCGGCAACACGGCCAGCTATGCCGTCAATGCGCCCGTCAGCCTGCGCGCCGGGCCCAACTTCAGCACCCGGCTCGGCAGCGACGGCGCGGTCACGACCTACACCGTCATCACCAGCCTGGGCAGCGCAGGCAGCACCAGCACGACCGACCTGCAGGGCATCAATGGGGGCCTGGCTGGCAACTACGCGCTGGGGGCCGACATCGACGCCAGCAGCAGCGCCAACTGGAACTTCGCCACCAGCCCGGGCGGCTCGGGCTACACCGGCTTCACGTCCCTCGGCAGCACCGCCACGCCCTTCACCGGCACCTTCGAAGGCCTGGGCCACCGGGTCGATGGGCTCTACCAGGGCTACGGGCTCTTCCACACCGGCCTGTTCGGGCAGATCGGCGCCGCAGGCGTGGTGCGAAACCTGGGCGTGACCAACATCTACGTGGCCAAGGCGGGCTACAACGACAACACCTACTTGATCCCGATCGGCGCGGTCGCGGGTGGCAACGCCGGCACGCTGCGCAACGTGTACAGCACCGGCCAACTCAACAACGGCGGGCCCGACTACAACGCCATGGGCGGCCTGGTGGGCATCAACACCGGCAGCATCGACAGCAGCACCTCGTCCGCGACCATCAGCTCCGCCAACTGGGGCACCTACGCCGGCGGCATTGCGGGCACCAACAGCGGCACCATCACCCGGGCCTATGCCACCGGCGCGCTCACGGCCAGTGGCCGCTATGTCTATCTCGGCGGCCTGGTTGGCCGCATGACCGGCGGCTCGGTCAGCAACGCCTACGCCACGAATGCGCTCACCAGCGGCGGCTTCGGCAACGGGTCGCTCAACTACGTGGGCGGCCTGATCGGCGCCATGAGCGGCGGCACGGTCACCAACACCTATGCCACCGGCCTGATCAGCACGTCGGGGGGCGGCGGGCTGGTCTACCAGCGCACGGCCGGCACCGTCAGCAACAGCTTCTGGGACACCAGCACCACCGGCCGCAGCACCTCGGCCGGCGGCACCGGCCGCACGACGACCCAGATGAAGACCGCCAGCACCTTCACCGGGGCCGGCTGGTCGAGCAGCAGCTGGGGCTTGGCGTCAGGCATCAACAGCGGCTACCCCGTGCTGGTGGCCTTCTACCCGGACGCGAGCTTCGCCACCCCGATCTACCTGCGGCTCATCTCGGGCAGCAGCGTCTACGGCAACGCCCCCACCCTGACCTACGGCCTCTACACCAGCAGCAGCGGGGGCAGCCTGGTGACCGATGCCTCGCCCGGTGGCAGCGTCATCTGGTCGGGCGCAGTGCCCTCGGCCAGCTCGGGCGCGGGCAGCTACAGCCTGAGCTACGGCAGCGGCGTCACGCTGGGCAACAGCAGCTACACGCTGCGGGCTGGCGCCGCCGCCACCTGGACGGTCACGCCCCGGCCCATCACCGTCACGGCCAATGACCTGGGCAAGGTCTACGGCGACGCCGACCCGGCGCTGACCTACGGCATCACCACCGGCAGCCTGGTGGCGGGCGACCTGCTCTACGGCAACCTGACGCGCAGCACCGGCGAGCAGGTGGGCCGCTACACCATCGACGCCGGCGGACTGTCCAACAGCAACTACCTGATCACGGCGCAGAGCGGCAGCTTCAGCATCTCGCCGCGGCCGATCACCGTCACGGCAGACAGCCTCGACAAGGTCTACGGCGCCAGCGACCCGGCCCTGAGCTACCGCATCAGCCAAGGCAGCCTCGTCGCGGGTGACAGCCTCAGCGGCACGCTCTCGCGCGCCGCCGGCGAGAACGTCGGCCACTACCTCATCGACGCGAGCAGCCTGGCCAATCCGAACTACCTCGTCACCTCACAAAACGGCACGCTGACCATCAGCCCGCGCCCGCTGACCGTCACCGTCAACGACGCCGCCAAGACCTACGGCAACGCCGACCCCGCCTGGGGCTACACCGTGAGCAGCGGCAGCCTCGTGGGCAACGACCAGCTCAGCGGCAACCTCACGCGCACCCCGGGCGAAAACGCGGGCCGCTACACCATCGATGGCAGCGCCCTGGGCAACGGCAACTACTTGGTCACGGTGCGCAACGGCACCCTGGCCATCGACCCCCGGCCCATCACCGTCACGGCCAGCGACCAGACCAAGGTGTACGGCAACGCCGACCCCGGCTTCACCTACGCCGTGACCGGCGGCAGCCTGGTCGGCACCGATCAGCTCACCGGCCGCGTGACGCGCGCTGCTGGCGAGAACGTGGGGCTCTACGTCCTGGATGCCAGCGGCTTGAGCAACCCCAACTACACCGTCACGTCACGCAACGGCAGCCTGAGCATCACGCCGCGCCCGATCACCGTGACCGCGGATGACCAGGGCAAGACCTATGGCAATGCCGACCCCGCACTCACCTACACCGTCACCACTGGCAGCCTGGTGAGCGGCGACGCACTCAGCGGCAGCCTCAAGCGCGCCCCGGGCGAGAACGTCGGTCGCTACACCATCGACGCCAGTGGCCTGGCCAACGGCAACTACCTGATCACCGCGCAGAACGGCCTGCTGACCATCCGCGAGAGCGCGGCCTACAACGCGGCCGTGGCGTCGCTGGGCAGCGCGGCAGCTGCGGTGTCGGCGGCGACGTCACCCGCCGGCACATCCAGCACAGCTGGAACAAGCCGAGGCGACCCGCCGCCCTCCACCGCCCTGCCGGGCAGCCCGCGGGGCGATGCGCTCTCGCGCGTCACGGTGCTGCGTGGCGGCATCAACCTGGGCCTCGCAACGGCACAGGCCGACGAACCGGCCGAGGCCGCGCGATGAGGGGCGCCGTCACCCTCCTGGCCAGCCTGCTGGGCTGCGCCACGGCGGCGCTCGCCCAGGCGCAGACGGCCACGCCGCCGGACACCGCCACGCCGGAGCTCCAGCAACCGCCCGCCCCGCGCCCGTCGCGTGCCGCGCCTGCACTCCGGCTGGACGCGCCGCTGCCCACGCGTGCTGCCGGCCCGGCCGGTGGCGGGCCCCAGGTCACGCTGGCGGCCGTGCAATTCAGCGGCCACAGCGTGTTCACCGAGGCTGAGTTGTTCGCGGCGCTGGGCGAAGTACGGGGCCAGGCTTTCGACCTCGCCGGGCTGCGCGGGCTGGCGGATCGCATCACGGCGCATTACCGCGCCCGGGGCTATCCCTTCGCGCGGGCGCTCATCCCTGCGCAGACGATGACCGCCGGCACGCTGCGCATCGACATCATCGAAGGCCGCTTCGGGGCGGTGCGCGCCACGGGTGACGACGCGCTGGCCACGGCCGCGCAAGCCTTTTTCGCATCCCTCGCGCCGGGTCAGGTCATCGACAGCGCCCGGCTGGAGCGCGCAGTGCTCGTGCTGGGCGACCAGCCGGGCGTGCGCGTCACGCCCGTGCTGCGCCCGGGCCAGGCCGTGGGCACCGGCGATCTGGACGTGGCCGTCGAGCGCACCGCGCCCTGGCGCGCCAGCCTGAGCCTGGACAACCACGGCAGCCGCTACACCGGCCGCGGCCGCGTCAATGCCGCGCTGGACGCCGACAGCGCCCTCACGTTGGGCGACCAGATCAGCGCGCGGCTGCAGCGCACCGAGCGCTCGCTGTGGTTCGGCCATCTTGGCTACAGCCGCCCGCTGGGTGGCTCGGGCCTGCGCGCCGAGCTCAGCGCCGCGCGCATGGCCTACACCCTGGGCCAGGAGTTCGCCACGCTGGGCGCCAGCGGCACGGCCGCTGTCACAAGCGTCGGGCTCTCGTATCCGCTGCTGCGCTCGTCCCAAGCCAACCTGTCGCTGGCGGGCAGCTGGCAGCACCGCGCGCTGCAGGACCGCCCGAGCCAGGCCGGCCAGCCGACCGACAAGACCAGCCGCAGCCTGCCGCTGACCTTGAGCTTCGATGCCCGTGACGGCTGGGGCGGTGGCGGCCTCACCTACGGCAGCCTCACCCACACGCCCGGCCGCCTGCGGCTGGACGCCACCGCCGCCGCGATGGACGCCGCCACGGCCGGCACCGCCGGCCATTACAGCAAGACCACGCTCGCCCTGGCGCGGCTGCAAGCCCTTGCGCCGGCCTGGAGCCTGCATGCGCGGGCCACCGTGCAGTGGGCCCGGCAGAACCTGGACGCGTCCGAGAAGCTGTCGCTCGGGGGCGCCAGCGGCGTGCGTGCCGCGCCCAGCGGCGACGCCAGTGGCGACCGTGGCTGGCTCACCCAATGGGAACTGCGGCACGCCCACGGCGCCTGGGCACCGTTTGCCTTCGTGGACGCCGGTGCGGTGACGGTCAATGCCCGACCCTGGCTGGGCGGGCTGCGGCAGGAACGCCGGGCGGGCGGCGGCATCGGCACGCGCTACAGCCAGGGCGGCGTGTTCTGCGAGGCGACCCTGGCCTGGCGGGACGGCCACCGCGGCGCCGACCCCCAGGCGCGCGGCCGGCAGGGCTGGGTGTCCATCGGCAGCAGCTTCTGACCCGCGCCCCGGCGCCCGGCGCGCAACGCCTTGAGCGTTGGCCGGCGCCCGCACCCGACGCGGGGTAAACCATGTGATCGGAATGAACCAGCCGAGTTATCTTATTTGAACCGCTGTTTCATTTTCTGATCTCGTGACTCTCTCCCCTGGCGCCGCCCACCGCCCCGTGTCCATCGCCGCCCTGGGCGAATGCATGCTCGAACTGCAGGGCCAGGCCTTTGGCCAGCTGCGCCAGACCTTCGGCGGCGACACCCTGAACACGGCCGTCTACCTCGCCCGCTGCGGCGGCCCGGCGCTGCGCGTGCACTACGCCACCGCGCTGGGTGACGACAGCCTGAGCGGCGGCATGCTGGAGCGCTGGGCTGCCGAAGGCCTGCAGACCGGCCTGGTGCAGCGCCTGCCGGGCCGCCTGCCCGGGCTCTACCTCATTGAGCTGGACGCGGGTGGCGAACGGCGCTTCCACTACTGGCGCGGCCAGGCCGCGGCGAGGTCGTATTTCGAGACCGCCAGCACCGCGCTGGAGGAGCAGGCCGATGCGCTGGACGCGCTCTACCTGTCAGGCATCAGCCTGGCCATCCTGCCGCCCTCGGGCCGTGAACGCGTGTTGGCGCTGATGGCGCGCATGCGCGCGGCCGGCAAGCTCGTGGCCTTCGACAACAACTACCGCCCGCGGCTGTGGGAGTCGGTGGCCGACGCTCGGTACTGGTACGGGCGCGCCTTCGCCACGGCCAGCGTGGCCCTGATCACGGCTGACGACCACCAGGCCCTGCACGGCCTGCCGTCGCTGGAAGCCGCCGTCAGCGCGGCCCAGGCGCTGTCGGTGGAGGAAGTTGCCATCAAGCGCGGCGCCCTGCCCACGCTGATCGGCGGTGACGCCGTCTGGCAGGAGGTGGCCACCGAGCCCGTGGCCCGCGTGGTGGACACCACCGCGGCGGGTGACTCCTTCGCCGCCGGCTACCTGAGCCAGCGCCTGCGGGGCGCGGCCGCGGCCGAGGCAGCCGCCTTCGGCAACCGGCTGGCTGCGCGCGTCATCCAGCATCCGGGCGCCCTCATCCCACGCGACGCCATGCAAGACCTGCTCGCCTGAACCGGACCCTCCCCATGCGCCTTCTCTGGACCCTGGCCCTGCTGGCCGGCGCCTGCCACGCGCAGGTCAACACCGCACCGCTGCATCCCGCGACCTACGTGCATGCCGGCTGGGCACAGACCACCGGCGGCCAGGGCGGCAAGATCCTGCGCGTGACGACGCTCGCGTCCGATGGCCCCGGCAGCCTCAAGGCGGCGCTGGACACGCCGGGCCCGCGCATCATCGTGTTCGAGGTGGGCGGCGTCATCGACCTCGGCGGCAAGAGCTGGCCCCTGCGCGAAGGCCGCGTCACCATCGCCGGCCAGACCGCGCCGGACCCCGGCATCACGCTGGTGAAAGGCGAGCTGGAGGTGTTCGCCAAGGACGTGATCCTGCAGCACCTCACCATCCGCCCCGGCGCCTATGGCCGGCCCAAGCGCAGCGGCAACGACCACGACGCCTTCTCCACCGGCACCGGGGCCGAGCGCGTCATCGTCGACCACTGCACCTTCTCCTGGGCGACGGACGAAAACCTCTCGGCCAGCGGCAAGCGCTTCGAGGGCGCCACACCCGACGACTGGCGCGCCGCGACCTCGCATGCCATCACCTTCAGCCACAACCTCGTCTACGAGGGCCTCGGCGAGGCGGTGCACCTGAAGGGCGAGCACAGCAAGGGCTCGCTGATCCACGACAACGTCACGCAAGTGCTGCTGCTGGGCAACGTCTACGCCTCCAACCGCGAGCGCAACGCGCTCTTCAAGGGCGGCGTGTGGGGTGCCATGGTCAACAACCTGATCTACAACCCCGGCTGGCGGGCGGTGCACTACAACCTGATCGCCCACGAATGGCTGGGCCGCCCCTACCAGACCGGCAAGATCACGCTGGCCGGCAACGTCTACCGCGCCGGGCCCGGCACCGAGCGCAACCTGCCGCTGTTCACGCTGGGCGGCGTGGGCGATGTGCAGCTTTTCGAGCAGGACAACCTCGCGCTGGACCGCCAGGGCAACCCGCTGCCGCTCACGGGCCGCTACACCAGCAGCCCGGCGCAGATCATCCCGGCGCGTGACCCCTACCTGCCGCCCGGCCTGAGCTGGCTGGCGCCGCGCGACGTGGAGCGGCTGCTGCCGCTGTATGCCGGCGCACGGCCCTGGGCGCGCGACCCGCTGGACTTCAAGCAGCTCTCCGACATCGCCGAAGACCGCGGCCAGCTCATCAACGACGAGACCGAGAACAACCCCGAAGGCCTGCCGCGCCGCAAGGCCACGCAGCGCGCCTTCGTCGAGGCCGACTGGAACCTGGCCGACATGAGCCCCAAGGCCGGCTGGATGTCGCTCTTCACGCAAGTCTCGAAATGAGCCTGGCCCGCCGGCACCTGCTCGCCTTCGCGGGCGCACTGAGCCTGCCGGCCTCGGCACGGGCAGCCGCCGACTGTGCTGCGGCGCCCGGCCTGCCCTATTTGCCGCCCTGCACCCCCTGGCCGCAGGGCATCGAAGGGCAGCGCAAGGCCGACATGGGCGACGGCCGCTACCTCAACCCCGTGTTGTCGGGCGACCGGCCGGACCCGACGGTGCTGAAGGACGGTGACGACTACTACCTCACCCACTCCAGCTTCGAAGCGGTGCCCGGCCTGCTCATCTGGCGTTCGCGCGACCTCGTCAACTGGCAACCCATCGGCCCCGCCCTGCATGAGGCCGTGGGCAGCGTCTGGGCACCCGACCTGTGCAAGCACCAAGGCCGCTACTTCCTCTACCTGCCGGTGAAGGCGTCGCCCAACGACATCCTGGTGAGCTGGGCCGAGCGCATCGAGGGCCCGTGGTCCACACCGCAGCCGCTGGGCCTGCCGCGCCATATCGACCCGACCCATGTGGTCGACGACAACGGCGAGCGCTGGCTCTTCCTGTCGGGCGGCGACCGGGTGCGGCTGAGCGCTGACGGCCTGCGCGTGGCCGGCCCGATCGAGCATGTCTACGACCCCTGGCGCTACCCGGACGACTGGGACGTCGAGAGCTTCTCGCCCGAGGGCCCGAAGATGCTGCGCCACGGCGGCTGGTGGCACATGCTGCTGGCGGTGGGCGGCACCGCCGGCCCGCCGACCGGGCATATGGTGATCGCCGCGCGCAGCCGCAGCCTTGCCGGCCCCTGGGAGCAGGCGCCGCACAACCCGCTGATGCGCACCCGCTCCACCCGCGAGCGCTGGTGGTCCCGCGGCCACGGCAGCCTGGTGCAGGGGCCGGCCGGTGACTGGTGGATGCTGTATCACGGCTACGAGAACAGCTTTCACACGCTTGGGCGGCAGATGCTGCTCGTGCCGGCGCGCTTCGGCAGCGACGGCTGGTTCCATGTCGACGCCGACGACGGCGCGCCGCTCCCCAAGCCCCGCGGCGGCCAGGCGCTGCCGCACGGGCAGCCGCTGTCCGACGCCTTCGACGGCGCGACGCTCAAGCCCCACTGGCAGTTCCTGAGCGGCAGCGGGCAGCGCGGCCGGGTGCGTGTGGCCGACGGGCAACTGCATCTGCTCGCCACGGGCGCCAAGGGGCCTGGCGACAGCCCGCCGCTGGGGTTCATCCAGGGCGACCCGGCCTTCGAGCTCACGCTGGACCTGGCCATCGACGATGGCGTGCAGGCCGGCCTCGTGATGTTCTACAGCCCGCGGCTGTACGCCGGCATGGGCGTGAACGCCAGCAGCTTGCAGCTGCACCGCTACGGCCAGGACATCCGCACCGTGCCCAAGCCCGCCGGCATCGGCACCCGGATGCAGCTGAGGCTGCGCTGCGTGCGGCACGTGCTCACCCTGTTCAGCCGGGCAGACGCGAGCCAGCCCTGGGCCAAGTTCCCGGTGCAGATGGACGTGTCCGGCTACCACCACAACACGGCAGGCGGCTTCGCCAGCCTGCGCCCGGCCGTCTATGCGGCGGGCCGCGGCGAAGCCCGCTTCTCGAACCTGCGCTATCGCGCCCTCGACTAGGAGACATGCATGAAACCTCTGCTCGCCCTCGCGGCCTTGCTGGCCCTGCCCACGGCGCAAGCCCTGGAGCTGAAGTCCGCTGACGTGCACAACAGCGACGACTACCCCACCGTGGTCGCCGTGAAGCATCTCGGCCAGGTGCTTGCCAAGAGCAGCGGCGGCACGCTCAAGGTCAAGGTGTTCAACAAGGGTGCACTGGGCAGCGAGAAGGAGACGGTCGACCAGGTCAAGCTCGGCGCACTGGCCATGACGCGCGTCAACCTCGGGCAGCTCACGGCCATGTGCCCCAAGACGCTGGTGCCTGCCCTGCCCTTCCTGTTCCGCGACACCGCCCACATGCGCCGCGCCTTCGACGGCGCCCCCGGCGCCGAGATCCTGAAGGCCTGCGAGCACCAGGGCATGGTGGGCCTGGCGCTGTACGACTCCGGCGCCCGCTCCATCTATGCCCGCAAGCCGGTCAAGACGCTGGCCGACATGAAGGGCCTGAAGATCCGCGTGCAGCAGACCGACCTCTGGGTGGCCGCGATGAACGCGCTGGGCGCCAATCCGTCGCCCATGCCCATCGGCGAGGTCTACACCGGCCTGAAGACGAGCCTGATCGACGCCGCCGAGAACAACGTGCCCAGCTACGAGGGCTTCCGCCATTTCGAGGCGGCCAAGTTCTACAGCCGCACCGAGCATGCGATGACGCCTGACGCGCTGTTCATCAGCAAGAAGGTCTGGGACAAGCTCAAGCCCGAGCAGCAGGCGCAGCTGCGCGAGGCCGCCAAGGCCTCGGTGGTGGTGCAGCGCGAGCGCTGGGACGCGCAGGAAGCCAAGTCCCTGGCGACGGTCAAGGCGGCTGGCGCCGAGATCGTCCAGCCCAACCGCGAGGCCTTCCGCCAGGCGGTGCAGCCGGTGCTGGCCAAGTTCGTCAACACGCCGGAACTGCAGGCACTGGTCAAGTCCATCCAGGACACGAAATGAACGCCTACACCCGTTTCTGCGCGGCGCTGTCGCGCTGGTCGCTGCGCGCCGCCGTGCTGGGCCTGGTCACGCTCGTGATCTGCGTGCAATGGCAGGTGCTCGGCCGCTATCTGCTGAACGACTCTCCCACCTGGACCGAGCCCGTGGCCCTGCTGCTGGTGCTCTACATCACCGCGCTGGCCGTGGCCGTGGGCGTGCGCGATGCCGGGCACCTGGGCATGGAGTCCATCGTCGCGCTGCTGCCGCGCGCAGCCCAGCGCGTGGCCGAGGCGCTCATCCACCTGTGCGTGATGGCCTTTGCAGTTCTGCTGGGCATGGCGGGCTGGGAATGGCTCTCGCTGAAGTGGGACGAGCCCAAGCCCATGCTCGGCGTGCCCGAAGGGCTGGACTACCTGCCGTTGGTGATTGCCGGCGTGCTCATCGTGCTGGTCTGCATCGAGCACCTCATTGCACTGTGGCGGGACACGCCGGTGCAAGAAGCCGGGGTTTGACATGCGCTGGCTTGATGCCCACCCACTGAACAACACAGCCCCGGAGGCCCAGAGACGCGGAGGAAACCGATGTTCTCTGTGTCTCTGTGCCTCTGTGGCGTTTTTGAATTTGAGGAGCGCCTGAGCAATGGAAGGCATGGAACTTTGGGTCATGTGCGGCAGCTTCGTGCTGCTGCTGTTGCTGGGCGTGCCGGTCGCCTTTGCCATCGGGCTGTCGTCGGTGGCCACGGCGTTCGCGGCCGACCTGCCGATGGCCATCGTCTTTCAGAAGATGGTGGGCGGCATGCAGGTGTTCAGCTTCCTGGCCATCCCGTTCTTCATCTTTGCGGGCGAGTTGATGCTGCACGGCGGCATCGCGGAGCGCATCGTGGTGTTCGCCAACCGGCTGGTGGGCCACGTGCGCGGCGGGCTGGGCATGAGCAACGTGGTCGGCTGCACGCTGTTCGGTGGCGTGGCGGGTTCGCCGCTGGCCGACGTGTCGGCCATGGGCTCGGTGATGATCCCGCTGATGAAGCGCCAGGGCTATGACGCCGACTACGCGGTCAACGTCACCACCCACGCCGCGCTGGTCGGCGCGCTGATGCCCACCTCGCACAACCTCATCATCTACGTGCTGGCCACCGCCGGCATCGCGGCGGTGAGCGTGTTCAACCTCATCCTGGCTGCGCTGCTGCCGGCGGTGCTGTTGACCGTGGCCAACCTGGTGGCGGCGTATGGCGTGGCGGTCAAGCGCGGCTACCCGACGAATGGCGCCTTCCCGGGCTGGGGCGCGGTGTTCTCGGCTTTCGTCGCTGCGCTGCCAGGCCTGCTGGTCATCGTCATCATCCTGGGCGGCATCCTGAGCGGCGTGTTCACGGCCACCGAGTCGGCCGCCACGGCCGTGTGCTGGGCGCTGATCGTCACGGGCGTGGCCTACAAGTCGCTGTCCTGGCGGGGCTTCCTGGCCGCCTGTGCCAAGGCCTGCAAGACGACCGGCGTGGTGCTGCTGCTGATCGGCATCTCGTCGGCCTTCGGCTACTTCATGGCGCTGTACGAGGTGCCGCAGAAGACGGGCGAATGGCTGGAGCAGATGAGCGGCAACCAGGCCTGGCTGATCTTCCTGTGGGTGAACGTGCTGCTCTTCCTGCTCGGCACCTTCCTGGACATGGCCGCCACCATCCTGATCTGCACGCCGATCTTCCTGCCCATCTGCATGAAGGCCGGCATGGACCCCACGCAGTTCGGCATCGTGATGCTGCTGAACTGCGCCCTCGGCCTGAACACGCCGCCGGTGGGCAGCACGCAGTTCGTGGGCTGCGCGATCGGCGGGGTCAGCGTGGGCCAGGTGATGCGCTCCATCGCGCCGTTCTATGGCGCGCTGCTCGCCACGCTGCTGGCGGTGACCTACATCCCGGCGCTGTCGTTGGCGCTGCCGCGTTGGATCGGCGGCTGACGTCCGGCTCAGGTGCTGGCGCCCGGGTAGCGGGCCAGCACCCGCTGCCATTCCGGCCGCTGGCGCGCACGCTGGATGGCCTGGTTGAGTCGCTTCACCAGGTCGGGCCGCAGCTGCAGCACATGCCGGCTGACGAAAAGGTGCACCGGGCTCACGGCCAGCTCCAGCACCACCTTCAGCGGCTCACCGGCCTGACGCTCGGCACGCTGCATCAGCGTGGTGGGGTCGTCGATGACGTAGTCCACCCGGTGACCGCGCAGGGCCGACAGCGTCAGGTCGTTGGCGTACAGCGGCACCATCAGGCTGGCCAGCTCCGGGTCTTCCAGGGCCTGGCGCACCGACGCCGGAAAGGTGACGCCGCGGATGAAGCCGATGCGCAGGTTGCGGCCTTTGAGGTCCGCCAGGCGCCGCACCGGCGCCGACTCGGGGCCGAGCGCGATGAGTGCCACCCGCTCCTGCCGGTAGGGCAGCGTGAACTCACCCAGCGCCAGGCGCTCCGGAGACGGCGTGGCCGAGCCCATCAGGTCGAGTTCGCCCTGGCTGATGTCGGGCACCTGACGCGCCCATGGGCGGCGCGACCACGACAGCTTCTCGCCCGCCTCCTGGGCAATCAGTTCGATCAACTCGACATCCAGCCCCTGCGGCTGCCCGTTCTCGCCCCGCACCTGGAAGGGCGGGTAGTCGCTCCAGGCTATGCGCAGAGCCGGCAGCCCCTGCGCCCGCGCCAGCACAGCCGGGCAAAGCAAGGCAAACAGGCAGGCATGGCGACGATCAACAATCACCCGCGCACTGTCTCACAGCGCCTTTGCGCAGCCACTCCAGACTGACCATGACACGCCTCGGCCGCCGCCAACTGATCACTGCCCTGGGCGCTTCAGCCTGGGTGGGCCTGGGCCGCACCGAGCCGCTGGACGAGACCCTCGCCGCCCTGCTGCGCCGCTACCAGCCGCGCCAGGCCTGGCGCGCCGACGGGGCCTGGCGCCCCCAGGCCCTGGCCACCGCGCAGCGGCTGATGCTGCGGCCCGGGGATGACGGCAGCGCCTTCGCGACGGAGGTGCTGGCCGAGCAGGACCGGGGCGACCACCGCATACAACACCTGCAGCTGCGCGGCGCGCTCGGCGACCGCGTGCCCGCCCTCTTCCTGCAGCCCAAGGGCCCCGGGCCCCACCCTGCCGTGCTGGCCCTGCACGACCATGGCGCGCGCTTTGACATTGGCAAGGAGAAGCTGGTGCGGCCACTGGCCGCCAGCCCCGCCGCCGAGGCCTGGGCGCAGCGCTACTTCGACGGCCGCTTCGTGGGCGAGGCGCTGGTGCAGGCCGGCTTCGCCGTGCTGGCCATCGACGCCCTGGGCTGGGGCGAACGCAGCCGTCCGGGCCTGGCCCGCGACGACCAGCAGGCGCTGGCCAACCACCTGATGCAGCTCGGCCACAGCTGGGCTGGCGTGATCGCGAGCGACGACCTGCGCGCCCACCGCTGGCTGCGCGAGCAGCCGGGCATCGCCCCGCGGCGCGTGGCGGTGCTGGGGTTCTCGATGGGGGCCTTCCGCGCCTGGCAGCTGGCCGCCGTCTGCAGCGAGGTGTCGGCCTGCGTGGCCGCCCACTGGATGTGCACCCGCGCGGGTCTGCTGCGCCCGGGCGAGCACACCCTGGTGGGCCAGTCGGCCTTCAGCATGGCCCATCCGGGCCTGGCGGCCGAACTCGACCACCCGGACGTGGCGGCGCTCATCGCGCCGCGCCCGCTGTTGCTGATGGGCTCCCCCGAGGACCGCCTGTTCCCCTGGGACGCCGTCCAGCAGGCCTGGGCGCGGCTGGCGCCGGCGTGGGAACCCGGCGGGGGCTTGCGCACACTCAGTCTGCCGGGGGGACACCGCTTTGGCCTGGACGCCCAGCAGGCCGCCACGGCCTGGCTGGCCATGCAGGCGACCGCCTGACATCCCCAGATGCACGATGGCGTGGCGCCCCAACCCGCGCCACACTTGCGCCATCGCCGGACTGACGCCTGCCATGAACGAACTCCTCGCCGCCTACCGCTACACCACCAACAACCATGCCCAGATCGAGGGCAGCAAACTGTGCGGTTGCTGCCACTGCGTGCGGCTGTTCAAGCCCGAGGAAATCGTTGGCTGGACGGGCCTGACCGTGGAGAACATCGACGACCCCCAGGCCATTGCCGCGCAGACCGCGATGTGCCCCTACTGCGGCAGCGAGGCGGTGCTCGGCGACGGCTGCGGATTCCCGATCAACGGCCATTTCCTGGCGCGCATGAACGAGGCCTGGTACCAGGCCACACTCATCCGGCGCCCACCCAAGAAGCCGGCCAACGCGACCGGCGCCTGAGCCAAGGCCTCAGGGCTGCAGCGTCTGGGCTGCGGCCAGCTCGGGCTTGAGGCGAACCAACCCGTCCAGCACCTGGCCTGAGAACAGGGCTGCGCCCTTGGGGCCGAGGTGGGTGCGGTCAAACCGCGGTGGCGCTTCGGCCAGGGTGTCGGCCCCGGCCTGGCCCATCGCAGCCACCGCCGCATGGCTGATGGCATTCAGGTCCAGCACCGGCACGCCCTGCTCGGCGCCGACCTTCAGGATGGCCTCGGCCCAGGGGCGCAGGTCGTTGGGCAGCTCCCCGTCCTTGAAGGTCCGGCGGGTCAGCGGGGTGATCAGCACGACTTCGGCACCCGCGGCGCGCACTTCCTTCACATAGCCGGCCATGTTGGGGCCGAACTCGGTGGCGAGGTCCGTCGAGCGGCCCGGCTTGCCGGGCTGGTCGTTGTGGCCGAACTGGATCAGCACCAGGGTCTTCTGCCGGCTGGTGCCTTCGTTGAGCAAGGCCATCACCGTGGACCACAGGCCCTCGGCGCGAAAACTCATGCTGGAGCGCCCGCCGCGGGCCAGGTTCAAGCAGGCCACCTGCTGCAGGCGCGCACACAAGGCATTGCCGTAGCCGCTGCGCGGCGCCATGGTGGAGTCGCCCACGAGGATGACGCGCGGGCCAGTGGCCACGTTGGCGGTGGTCTCGCCGCGCGGGGCGGAGGCCGCCGGCGACTGTGCGTGCGCAACGCTCGCGCAAGCGGCGGTCAGAAGGATCAGTGCAAGCCGTCGTTTCATGGTCAGGTCGCAGGCAGGGCCGGCCAGCCGGCCTTGGGGCTCATGTCGTCCAGATGCCAGTCGTCGGGCTGGAAAGCCCGCTGGCGGGGCGCGTGGCGCGGGTAGCCGAGGGGATTCTCGACCTCGCTGTCGATGATGCGGCCCGCGCCGCGGGCCATCTCGGCCAGCACGCGCGCGTCCAGCGGGTCACGTGCCCAGGGCCGGGCGCCGACGAAGACCGGCAGCTCGCGCGACAGCACGGCCGCCGGCCGCAGCGGCGGCAGCTGGGGCGGCAGCTCTGGCTGGGCGGCCACGATCAGCTTCGCGGTGGTGGTGGCATGGCGGCCGAGCAGCGGCACCGGCGCACCGTGCGCATCCTGGGCGAGGTTGTCGGCCAGATAGAGCTCCAGGTCGCCCTGCCCGAGCAACATGAAGAACGGCGTGCCCGCCACCGTGCTGGGGCCGTGGCGCAGCGAATTGCCCACCAGCGCCAGCCGGCCCACCTGGTAGGGCTGCGCCTCCCATTCGTTGGCCAGCAGGTTGTAGTGCACCGCGCGGTCGCCGGGGTTGAAGATGTGGTTGTTGACCATCGCCCCCTGTGCCCCACCCTTGAACAGCGCGTTGCGCTGCCGGTTGGAGATGTACAGGTTGGCGTAGAGCAGCACGCCGGTGGTGTTGTCGTGGATGAGGCTGCCCTTGCTGTGCTCGCCCTTGGCATGCACCGAGTTGCTCAGGCCCTCGTAGATGAGGTTGTGGCTGTAGGTGATGCGATGCGAGGTGGCCTCGCGCCACTGCTCCACCGTCTTGCCCTGGAAGCGCGGGCCACTGGCCGAGAGGTTCTCGTCGGTGGCCCAGGAGAAGCTGCAGTGGTCCACGATGACGTCGTGCGCGCCACCGACGGTCGAGATGCCGTCCTGGTCGCCGCCACTCTTCTTGGGCCGGCCGAACTCACCCGGGCGAAAGCTCAGGTGCTGCAGGATCACATCGTGCGTGGCGATGGTCGTCTCGGCCTTGATGACGGTGATGCCGGGGTCCGGCGCGGTCTGGCCGGCCACGGTGACGAAGGGCTCGGTGATCTTCAGCGGCTGGCCGCCCATGTCGATGACGCCTCCCACCTCGAACACGATGACGCGCGGCCCGCTGGCCGCCAGCGCCGCCTGCAGGCTGCCGGGGCCGCTGGCGGCCAGCGTCGTCACCTTCAGCAGGCGCCCGCCGCGGCCGCCCTGGGTGCTGGTCCAGCCGCGGGTAACGATGCCCAGGGGCCGCTCGGCCGGGCGGTCACCCGCCTGCGCCAAGGCCGGTGCCCAGGCTGCCAGGCCCAGGCTGCCACCCGCGGCCAGCAGGCCACGGCGGCGCAAGTGTGCCGAGATCGTCATGCTCAGAAGGTGTAGTCGGCGGTCAGCTTGTAGGCCCGGCCCAGCACATCCGCCAGGCTCGTGATGTAGCCGGTGTAGATCGTGTTGGACGTGATCGGCGGGTTGGCGTTGGTGAAGTTGTTGACCGCCAGGCTGAGCTTCAGGCCCTTGAAGCCGCTGTAGGCCACACTGGCACCGTACTGGCTGTAGGGGCTCACCTGCGTGATCGACGAGCCCGCGCGCGGCGTCAGGTCGGTCAGCCCGGTGTTGTAGCGCACCGAAACCAGCCCCGACCACGGCCCGTTGCGCAGGCCGATCGACGCAGTGTGCTTCCAGCGCGGGTTGATCTGCGGCATGCCGGCCAGGCCGGAGTTGACACCTGCGCCGCCGTAGCGCGCATCGTTGGTGATGACGCCGACGTTGCTCAGCATCTCGCCCCCCTTCTCGGCACTGAAGCGGTAGCTCTCGTAATAGGTGCCTTCGAGCTGGAAGGTGGCCTGGCCGATGGGCGTGGCCACGCGGTAGAGCGCGACAGGTCCAGCCCGCGGATGCTGGTGTCGCCCCGGTTGGCCTGGCTGGCCACGATGTAGTCGATGGTGCCGTCCGCCTTGCGCACGATGTTCTGCACGTACTTGGCGGGCTGCTGCTGCACCTCGGCGATGGCGACCGCGCCCAGCATGTCGGTCAGCCTGATGCCCCAGTAGTCGGCCGTCATCAGCAGGCCCTTGGTGGGCTCCAGCGCCAGGCCTACGGTCCAGCCCTTGGACTTCTCGGGCTTCAGGAAGCTGTTGTCGGGTGACTTGGTCCAGTAGTTGGTCTGCACGTTGCAGACCTGGTCGCGCGTGTAGCCATTGACCGGGTTGCCGGTGTTGGCCACGGTAGGCGTGGCACTGGGGCACAGCACCGGGTCGTCCATCAGCTGGCTGCGCACCTCGGGCGTGGGGTTCTGGATGTCCATGATGGACGGCGCCCGGAAGCCCGTGTTGGCCGAGCCACGCAGCACCAGCTGGTCCAGCGCCTGGTAGCGCACCGACAGCTTGGGGTTGACGGTGGTGGTCTTGAGGTCGTTGTAAGTGTCAGAGCGCACCGCGGCATTGAGGCTCCACCGGCGGGTCACCGGCGCGTCCACCTCGATGACGGCGGACTTGATATCACGGCTGAGGTCGCGCGCCACGCCGGTCGGCGTCTCGCCCACGAGGTCGTGCTTGGTGACGTTGCCGAAGGCATCGATCAAGTATTTGCCGTTGGCGTCCTTGGCCACGTAATCCAGCGGCGCGGCATCGACCTTGGCCGAATCGCGGCGCAGCTCGCCGCTGACCGCCAGCACCAGCGGGCCGCCCGAGAGCTCCATGAGCGTGCGCGTCAGCGTGGCGTCGACGCTGCGGTTGTAAGCATGGTTGACGCGGTAGGTGTAGTCGCTCGCCTCGATGCTCTTCAGGTAGGCCAGGCCTTCGGCGTCCTGCAGGCCGAAGGGGTTGAGGATGCCCTTGGTGAAGCCCTCCTGTGCCTTGGAGTACAGGATGTAGCCGCCACCGGCACGGGTGTCGCGCAACGACTTGCCGTAGTTCAGGCCCACGCGGTAGTCGAAGCCCGCCACCGTGCCTTCGGCGCTGAGCACCAGGCGGTCGTTGGTCTGCTCGTCATTGCGATAGGCCGAGCCCAGCTCGGCCGGGCCCCAGACGAAATAGATCGTCCGGTTGTTCATGTTGAGGTCGCTGACCGTGCCGGGCGTCTTGGTGGCGTCGATGTACATGGCCGGCGAATTGCTGCCGGTGTTGCTGCCCACCACCTTGACCGCCGGCGTGATGCCCTTGCCGGGGTAGTACTTGCTGGTGGCCGGCATGCTGTAGGTGGTGGCCGGCGCGGTGCTGCCGGGCGTCTGCATGCCGCGGAACTTCTGCACGTTGAAGGTCGAGTGCAGGCCTTCCAGGCTCAGGCTGTGCGCGTTGTTGATGCGCCAGCTCAGCTTGGCGAAGACGTTGGTGATCTTGCTGCCGTCGGTCACCGCGTCGTAGTAGTTCGGGTTGCGGTAGCAGCCGGCGTTCGTGTAGGTGGGCGTGGCCGCGACGCTGCCTGCGCCCAGCGTGGGCAGCGAATACGGCGCTGCGCAGCCCGCGGCGAAGGCTGGGTTGTAGTTGGAGTTCGCGCTGGTGCTGAAACCGAAGTTGGCCGTGGGGCTGGGGTTCTTGTTGTCCGGCAGCAGGCCCAGGCCCATGGCCGACAGCACCGAGTAGTCGTACAGCTCGGGGCGGTCGATCTTGAACAGGGCCGACTTGCGCTGGTGGTCCAGCGACACATAGGCGTTCCAGCCGTCGGTGCCGATGTCGCCCACGCCCAGGATGGCGCCGATGGCCTTGGTCTCGCCACCGCCCGAGTGCTCGGGCTGGTTCCACTCGACCTTGAGCCGCCGGCCCTTGTAGGTGTTGTAGGTCCAGAAGTTCTGCACGCCGCCGATCGCGTCGGAGCCGTAGATGGACGAGGCGCCGTCGCGCAGCGTCTCGGCCCGGTCCAGCGCCATGCGCGGGATGACGTTGACCGACACGTACTGATCCTGCAGCGGCTCGTTGGCCATGCGGCGGCCATTGAGCAGCGTCAGCGTGCGCATCGCACCGAGCCCGCGCAGGTTCAGCATCGGGCCGGCAGCACCGCTGTTGGTGCCCAGGGACAAGGACTGGGGCATCTCCAGCACCAGATCCTTGAGCTCGGTGTGGCCGCGCGCTTCCAGGTCTTCGGACTTGACGACGGACACCGGCAGCGCGGTCTCGCCGGCCAGCCGCTTGATGGATGACCCCGTGATCTGGATGCGCTCCAGCGCCTGCGGTGCATCGCTGGTTTGCGCTTGTGCTGCGCCGATGAGGCTGAGCGCGGCCGCGGCGCACAGGTTCAGGCGCCGGGCGGCCTGCGGAATCCTGGAAGTCATGTCGTCTCCTGTTCTTGATTTTTCAGGCGAGGCGCTCAGGGCGCGGGCACCCAGCCGCCCGGCGCGCCGGTGGCGATGGTCGAGTTCTGGAAGATGTCGGCGCGGCTGGTCAGGCCTGCGGCGCTACCCAGCTGGCGTGCCAGCGACAGGCTCACCGACTGGCCATTCACCGTGACCAGGCCCTGCGACAGCCGGGCACTGATGTTCAGCGGCGCGCCGTTCAGGTCGGTGCTGCCGTACTCGCGCCAGCCCACCGCGTCGGTGGCCGCACCATCGGCCGTGCCGGCCCAGGGCGGCGGATTGCTGCTGCAGCTGCCGGTGCCCACGCCGGTCTTGCTGGTGCCGGTGCCCACGCACCAGCCCACCGGCAGGATGTGCGAGCCCATCTTCGTGTTCACGAAGGCGATGTGGTCGATGTAGGTGGTCGAGGTCGTGCCCCCGCTGCGGGCCAGGTAGGCCTGGGTCACGCCCGGGTCGGCGGTGAGGCGGCTGTTCAGGAAGATGAAGCCCTTGTCACCCGGCGTGGCGCGCGCCTGCAGGATGTAGCCGGGCGAGCTGCTGCCGGTGTCCACCACCGAGCGGATCTCGCACTCCTCGAACAGGCTGGCCATCACGCTGCCCCAGATGAAGTCGACGTTGCCGGCGACCAGCGACTGGTAGATCCAGTTGTAGCCCTTGAGCTGCAGCGTGTCCTGCTGGCTCAGGAAGTTCATCTGCTTGGCCACCAACCGCGCCGCCGCGGCGGTGGTGCTGGTGTTGAAGTACAGCGCCTCGGCCTGGTTGTCCCAGCTGGTGCTGCGCACATGCGGGTTCTGCAGGGTGAAGTTCTGCAGCGTGAGCAGATCGGCCGTCTCGACGAGGAAGGACGCGCGCCCGCCGCCCAGCACGCGGTGGCCGAGCGTGCGGCCAGACGTGCTGAGGGCTGTGCCCGCGGCGGCACTGCTGGCGCCGCTGCCCGAGTTCAGCGACTCGAAGTTCACGTCCCCCACCACCACGCCGTCGCGGCTTTCGCCCACGATGCTCAGGTTGGACACCTTGCGCAGGATGTTCAGCTCCGGGTAGCTGCCGTTGGCCAGCGTGATGAGCTTCGGGGTGGCCACCGTGTTGCAGCCGTTGGCGGCCGGGCTGTTGGTGGAGCAGTTCTTCATGATCCAGTTCAACGCGCCCTGCAGCGTGCGGAAGTCTGCGGTGCTGCCGTTGTCGTCGACGCTGACGCTGGTGAAGCTGGCCGGCGCCGGTCGGGTGGTGAACTTCCAGCCGTCGGCCTTGCCGATGCCCGCGAACGCCGTGCCCTTGATCGTGCCGACGAGCACGCCGGCATCCACGGTGACGTAGTAGCTGGTGTTGAAGTCGAGCTTGTTGTTGTGCGGCTTGATCCAGGCGGTGCTGCCCTTGACGCTGACGGGGCGATACCAGACGTAGCGCGCAAAAGTGGCGCCGTCAGGCATGGCACCCAGGCCGAGGGCATCGATCTCCAGGTTGGTCCGCGGCAGCACCGTCTGCGTGTCGGTGGCCGACGGCGCATTGCTCAGGTCGAGGCTGTCGACCAGCACGTCGTCGCTCGTGCGGTAGATGTTGATCTTGCCGCTGCTGCCAATGGTGGGCGGTGCATCGAAGGCGATGGCCAGTCGCGTGTCGTTGGGCACACGCGTTTCATTTGCAGCCGGGAAGCGGGTGCCGGCGACTTCGGCCACGTTGCCGCTGCCGGTGATTTGCGTGGTCACCTTGCCGGCGCCGGCCAGCAGCAGCGCATTGGCCTTGACCAGGGCGGTCGGCCGGGGCTTGTAGGCATACGGCGGCGTGAACGGCGTGCCAGGCGCCACCGTGCAGTTGCCCAGCGCCAGGCCGTTGACGGTGGAACCGCTGTCCAGGAAGACACCGGTGCGGTCGCTGCTCGGGTAGGTCACGACGCTGTCGCAGCCCACCGCGCCGTCAATGGCGAACACGTTGTTGTGCGACAGGATGTTGGCCTGCTTGCCCACGCCAATGCTGTAGGAATGCGGATAGGGGTTGGCCGTCTTGCTGCCGACAAAATAGTTGTTGAACAGGTGCACCTGGCCGAACCGCACCCGCGGCACGCGCTGCGTCACGCCGTTGAAGACGTTGTTGGTGAGGGTGATGCGCAGCTTGCCGGCGTCACTGGTGAGGCTGTCGGACCCGCCGACCAGCATCGTCTTGTCGTGCTTGGTGATCAGGTTGTTGGAGATGGTGATGAGGTCGGCACCCTTGGTGATGTCGATCGCCCCGTCGTGGCACTGCTTGGTCTTGCCGTTCTCGATGGGCAGGGTGTCATCGGTGACCGGCGCGTCGGTGATGGTGTTGCGGTCGATCCAGACCTGGGTGGCGGTCACGATGCCGATGGCGTCGTACTGGGAGTTCCAGTTGCCGGTGGCGCCGTCGGTCGGGTCCCATACCGGGCCGACGTCGCAGGGGGCCACGATCGTCAGGTTGCGCACGATGACCTGGCTGACGCTGGTGATGTCGATCCAGGCATTGATGAAGCCGGCTCCGGGGCCGTCACCGATCAGAGTGGTGTTGCTGGGCAGCTTCACGCGCGCGCGCACCTTCTGGTCGGCGGTGCTGGAGAAGCGCACGCCTTCGGTCATGTCGATGGTGCCGACGACCTTGATGATCTTGGGCAGGTCGCCGCCGTTGGTGATGGCGTTCAGCAGCTCGGCGCGGTTGCGCACGGTGTAGATGCGCTCGGCGGTGGCGGCGCTACCGCCCACCGTGCCGGCGCCCCAGCCGTCAGCGGGCGCGGTCTGGCGGGCCACGTCTTGCGCCTGGGCCGCGAGGCCGCAGGCCGCCAGCGCGAAGGCGATCAGATGGTGCAGCGGCTTCATGCGGACCTCCGCGTGCGACGCAGCGCCAGCAGGCCGAGGCCGGCCCCGAAGAGCGCCAGGCTGGCGGGCTCCGGCACGGCCGCGGCCGTCACCTGGGCCGTGAGGATGCCCCACTGACTCGTGAAGCTGAGGTTGTCGAGCGTGAGGCTGACGGTGTCCGGCCCGGTGAGCACGAAGCTGTAGCTGCCGCTGCTCAAGGCAGTGACGTCCACCGGCGCCAAGGCCGCCAGCGGCTGGGTCAGGCCGGCGAAGCTGAAGCTCAGCGTGTAGCGGCCAGGCAGTGCGAGGTCGCCGGTGTTGTTCCAGACCTGGATGCGGCCATCGGTGAAGAAGTCCACCTGCAGCGCGCCATCGGCCGAGATGAACTCGATCTCGGTCGCCGACAGGCGCGTGATGTTGCTGGCGGTGTCGTCACCGGACAGGAAATCCAGACCATACAGCTGCGTACTGGCGCCGCTGACTTGGCCCGTAATGAGGATGCCCGCGGGCAAGGTGTCGTCGGCGTGCGCCGACGCGGTCAGGCATGCAGCAGCCAGGACCGCCAGGGTCTTGCAAGTCTTCACGTGTTGTCTCCATCGAGGCCGGTCCTGCCCGTGGGCGGCCGGCGCTTCTTGGTGTTACGGCGGAAGACCTGCAGGGTCTTGTGTGCGCCTCAAGCGCAAGAGGGTGCAGACGCAGGCCGCACCCTCTGGTGTTCTCAACCTGTCAGGGCTTAGAACTTGTAGCGGCCGCCGATGATGAACTCACGGCCGGTGTAGTTGTTGACCACGACGTTGTTCATCGCGCGGGAGATGAACTGGTCGTTGGGCTGGTTGGTGAGGTTGGTGGCCTCGAAGGTCAGCTGCAACTGCTTGTTGAGCTGATAGCCCATCGACAGGTCGACGTTGAGCGTCTTGTTCTTGCCTTGCTCCAGCTGGTTGTTGGTCAGCAGCACGGTGGTCAGGAAGGCTGCACGCGCCGAGGTCGAGATGCGGCCGCTCAGGGTGCCGTCATCGTAGTAGAACGACAGGTTCCAGGAGCGCGGCGACAGGTTGATCAGGTCCTCGGTGATGTAGGTCGTCGTCGTGGCCGTAGCCGACGACGGGTACTTCATCTTGGACTTGACCTGCGTGTAGTTCGCCAGCACGCCGAAGTTCTTGCCCCAACCCGGCAGGAAGGTGAAGGGCTGCTGCACGTTGATCTCGAAGCCCTGCAGCTTGCCGCCCTCGGTGTTCACCGGTGCGCTGACGGTGAAGATTTCGTCGCCCGTGAAGTTGGCCGGCAGCAGCGACAACGGCAGGCCGGTGTCCTTGTAGGCCACGTTGCGGCCGTTGGTCACGACGAAGCTCTTGATGTTCTTCTGGAACAGGCCCAGGCCGATGAAGCCATTCTTGGAGTGGTACCACTCACCGCTGAGGTCGAAGGTGTTCGCGCGATACGGGTCCAGCGCCGGGTTGCCACCGGTGTAGCTGAGCGTGCCCACCGTGCTCAAGGTGCCGCCCGGGTTGAGGTTGGGCAGCGGCGGACGCGACATGACCTTGGCCGCCGCGGCGCGCACGATGAGGTCCTTGGTCAGGTTGACGCCGACGTTGAACGAAGGCAGCCAGTCGGTGTACTGGCGCGTGGCCGTCACGGGGCTGCCGCCGCCCGTGGCCAGGTAGCCGGTGGCCGACAGGGCCGTCTTCACGTAACGGGTGCCGAGGTTGCCGCGCACGGGCATGCCGCCCAGGCGGGTCTCGAAGTCGGCCTGCAGCCAGCTGCCGGTGTCGGTTTCGGTGATCGCGCGGTTGTTGCCGCGGGCATTGCCGTTGGTGATGGAGGTGAGCGTGAAGTCGCCGGAGCCGCCCGCCTGACCGGTCTTCAGGCAGTTGCAGTAGATGTCGTACGCATTGGCGATGGCGTTCAGGTTCGGGATGAGCCAGGACGTCGTGGAGCCGGCGGGCAGGTTCTGCCCCTTGCCGAAGCCCGACAGCGTCGTCACCAGCATGGACGCGTCCACACCGGCCGGCAGCGTGTTCATCGTCTCGACGGTGCGGCGCGATTCGTAGCTGATGAACTTGAACTGCTTGTAGCTGACGCCGGCCCGCAGCGTCAGTGCGTCGGGGATGAAATCCCAGGCGACTTCGGCGGTGGCCACGTCCTGGCGGTTGGTGGCGCCGTTGGGACGGATGCGGATCTCGCTGGGCGTGAAGTTGGTGATGCCCGTGGCGCCCACCGGCACGCCGTAGATCTTCAGGCCGCCGTTGGGGTCGCTGGGGTTGAGGTTGCCGTAGCCCAGCAGCGGTGCGCGGTCATCGCCCCGCGCGTCGTAGACGTAGCCGTTGACGTTCGGCGCATCCAGCGTCGTGGTGGTCTGGATGGGGTTGCGGAAGCGCGACGTGGCACGGCCGAGCTTGGCCGTGAGCTTCAGCGACTCACCGATCTCCTGCTCAACCGTCAGCGTGGGCTGGGTGAACTCGGTGCTGAGCTTGTCAAAGCGCGACTCGGAGCGGATGTCCACCCCATTGAACTTGCCATAGATCATCTGACCGCTGGCCGCGTACTGGGCTTCGACGACGCTGGTCTGCGGCTTGCCGCCCTGGGCGAGCGTGCGGCTGAACGAAATGGCTTCGAGGAAGTCTTCCTGGCGCGTGGCTTCGAGCTTGGAGTACAGCATGTCGAAGGTGAGCAACATGCTGTCCGCCGGGCGGACCTGGATGGAGCCGGTCAGGCCCAGGCGATCCTGGTCGTGCGTGAGGCGGCCATAGCGCGGCAGGCGCGGGTGGAAGTTGGTGGCGCTGCTCGCCAGGTTGTAGGCGGCCACGCTGTCAGCGGTGTTGGCAGGCCGGGTCGGGACGGCGGTGGCCGGCACCGTGGTACCGGAAGTGCCGCAGGTGGTGGCGGGCGTGGTCGGGTTCAGCGGGGTGGTGCCGGCCGGCGAGCACCAGCCGCCGCTGGAAGCGCCGTTGTCCCAACGCACGGTGCTGAAGCCCTCTTCGTAGACCTGGCGCTTGGAGTAGGCGCCCGACAGCAGCACGCCGATCTTCTTGTCGGCGAAGGTGTTGGAGATCAGGAACGACGCCTTGGGCGTGGTCTTGCCGCGGATGTCGTTGTACGTGCCCTTCACCGACACGGCCGCCACGAAGTTCTTCATGTCGAAGGGGCGCGCGGTCTGCAGATCGACCGTGGCGCCCAGCGAGCCTTCGTCGACATCGGCCGAGCTGCTCTTGCGCACCGTCAGCGAGCTGAAGAGGTCAGCCGCGAAGACGTTGAAGTCGAAGGCGCGGGTGCGGTTGGCGCCGCCCGAGCTGTCGGTACCGCCCGTGGTGGCCAGGGCCTCGACACCATTGATGCGCGTGCGGGTGAAGTCACCGCCCAGGCCGCGCACCGAGATATTCCGGCCTTCGCCGGCGTCACGGTCGATCACCACACCGGGCACGCGCTGCAGCGACTCGGCCAGGTTGGTGTCGGGGAACTTGCCCATGTCCTCGGCCTTGATGACATCGACGATGCCCTTGTCCTGGCGCTTGGCGTTCAGGGCACTCTCCAGCGAGGCGCGGATGCCGGTGACGGTCACCGTCTCCAGTTGTGCCGAGGTTGCCGGCGTCGTCTGGGCCCACGCGGGTGCGGCAGACAACGTCGCGAGAGTGGCGGCCAGGGCCACCGGGCTGAGGGCCAGACGGTGGGACGGACGGAATGCGGACATGGAGGTCTCCTGGTGCAAGGCCACCTGGGCGCGGGCCGCGCTGGTGGCTCTCGGGGTTATGTAAGGCGTCGAACCCGGGCGCACGCAGGGCACCCGTCAATGCGAGCCGGCGACGCGGCAGTGCGTGCGCTGGCGGGTGTCGTCGCGCTGACAGAGGGTCAACGCGCTGACGAACTGAAGCTCATCGCGCTGGGCTCGCATCACGCCCCGTGAGGTGGGAAGCGTCAGTGGCGACTGCTCACAAAGCTGCTTGCTTGGCCCGGCTTGTAGACGATGATAGGGGGAAGCGACAAAATTCGGAACATCGGTTCACTAATTAGAAACCATGATTCCGCGGGCCTTGCCACGTGACTAAAGTCGCGCCGTCGGAAAAGTGGAACTGCGTTTCAACATTTCCCAACCCCCTCGCGGCACACCGAGCGCCGTGCAACCGGTGCCTGCGGCACCTTGGATGACTGACATGGTTCTTCAGAACTTCAACCTGGCCGGCAAGACGGCCATCGTGACCGGCTGCAACACAGGCCTTGGCCAGGGCATGGCCCTCGCCCTGGCGCAAGCCGGCGCCGACATCGTGGGCGTCAATGTGTCCGAGCCGGACGAAACCAAGGCCGCTGTCGAGGCCCTGGGCCGGCGCTTCCTGGATCTGCGCGCCAACCTCGGCGACGTCAGCTGCATCCCCGACCTCGTCGCCCAGGCCAAGGCGCTGAACGGCTCGGTGCACATCCTCGTGAACAACGCGGGCATCATCCGCCGCGAAGACGCCATCAAGTTCACCGAGGCCGACTGGGACGACGTGATGGACCTGAACCTGAAGTCGGTGTTCTTCCTGTCGCAGGCCGTGGCCAAGGTGTTCATGGCCCAGGGCAGCGGCGGCAAGATCATCAACATCGCCTCCATGCTGAGCTTCCAGGGCGGCATCCGCGTGCCTTCCTACACCGCCAGCAAGAGCGGCGTCATGGGCATCACGCGCCTGATGGCCAACGAATGGGCTTCCCACGGCATCAACGTGAACGCCATCGCCCCGGGCTACATGGCCACCAACAACACGGCGCAGCTGCGCGCCGACGAGCAGCGCAACAGCGCCATCCTGGAGCGCATCCCGGCCGGCCGCTGGGGCAAGCCCGAGGACCTGGCCGGCCCGGTGGTGTTCCTGGCCTCGCCGGCGTCGGACTACGTCAACGGCTACACCATCGCCGTGGACGGTGGCTGGCTCGCCCGCTGAACCTCGCGCCCAGCCGCTGCAGACAATCGAGCCATGAAAGCCACCGAACGCAAGTTCCAGTTCCTCACCCGCGAGGACCCCGACACCGGCGCCCGCGTCACGCGGCTCACGCCGCCCGACGTCACCTGCCACCGCAACTACTTCTATCAGAAGTGCTTCACCAACGACGGCACAAAGCTGATGTTCGGCGGCGAGTTCGGCCCTGAGCCGAGCCCGAACTGGAACCTGCACCTGCTGGACCTGACCTCGCAGACCGCCCTGCAGCTCACCGAAGGCCCGGGCGAGAACACCTTCGGCGCCTTCATGAGCCCGGATGACCGCTTCGTGTTCTTCGTGCGCGGCGACCGCAACCTGATCCGGCTCGAACTCGCCACGCTGCGCGAGGAGATCGTCTACATCGTGCCCGAGGGCTGGGTGGGCTACGGCACCTGGGTGGCCAACAGCGCCTGCACCAAGATGGTCGGCATCGAGATCGCCGCCGCCGACTGGTTCCCGCTGACCACCTGGCAGAAGTTCAACGAGATGTTCCACAAGAAGCCGCTGTGCCGGCTCTTCAGCGTGGACCTGCAGACGGGCAAACGCAGCGTCATCCTGGAGCAGCGCGGCTGGCTCGGACACCCGCAGTACCGGCCGTTTGACGACAACACCGTCGCTTATTGCCACGAGGGCCCGCACGACCTGATCGACGCGCGCATGTGGTTCATCAACGAGGACGGCACGAACCGCCGCTGCGGCAAGGAACATACCGACGGCGAGAGCTGCACGCACGAGTTCTGGGTGCCCGACGGCAGCGCCATGATCTACGTGAGCTACAACGCCAAGTCACCGGAGCGCTGGATCTACAGCCTCGACCCGGTCACGCTGGAGAACAAGCTCCTCACCGCGATGCCGCAGTGCTCGCACCTGATGAGCAACTTCGACGGCACCCTCATCGTCGGCGACGGCTGCGGCACGGTCAGCCACGACAGCACGGCCAGCAATGCCATGCTGGTGGGCGACCCCTATCTGCACCTGTTCGACCTGCGCGGCGGCCAGGCCGCCACCCGCAAGATCGCACGCCACGACAGCGGCTGGGACGTCTACAAGGACAACCGCCAAGTCACCCACCCCCACCCCAGCTTCACGCCGGACGAGAAGCAGGTGCTGTTCAGCTGCGACAAGGAGCGCGCGAACGGCGTCGAGCCAGCCCTGTACCTGGCCGATCTGTGAAGCGCGCGCTCGCCCTGCTCGCTGGCCTGGCGTGTGTGCTGACCACCGCCCACGGTCAGCCGCGCCCGCAGCTGAGCGCCGAGCAGGCCGCGCGCCACACCGCGGCCGCCTACCTCGGCGACTGGCAACCCGGCCCGCTGGCCGACCTGGCCGCGACAACCCCCGACTTCATCGTGAAGCCGGGTGAGTCGCTGCAGGCCGCCATCGACCGCGTGCCCGCCCGGGACAGCCGGCGCTGGGTCATCCAGCTGCTGCCCGGCACCTACCGCGGCCCGGTCTGCATCAAGGACAAGGCGCCGCTGGCCTTGGTCGGCTCGCCCCTGGATGCGGCCGCCGTGGTGCTGGTGGACGGCCGCTATGCCGGCAAGCCCAAGGGCGAGCAGGAGGCGGCCCACCCCTGCTGGCCCGAACTGGGCAAGACCACCATCGGCACCAGCGGCAGCACCACCGCGCTGGTGCAAAGCAACGATGTGCAGTTGCTGCACCTCACCGTCGCCAATGACGCCATGGACGGCATCCGCCGCGGCGAGACCTACCCACCCGGCGTGGGCGAGAGCGGCGGCGCCCAGGCCGTGGCCCTCACGCTGGCCGGCGACCGCATCCAGCTGGAGAACGTGCGCCTGCTCGGTCACCAGGACACCCTGTATGCCAAGCGCCCCGCCCCTGAGGCGCCGGCCCGCCAGCTCATCCGTCACAGCCTGATCGCGGGCGACGTGGACTTCATCTTCGGCAATGCCGTGCTCGTCATCGAGGACTGCACGGTGCTGACCCGCGCGAACCGTCGCACCCCCGGCCACGGCGGCATCGTGCTGGCGCCCAGCACGGCCGCTGACGTCGCCCAGGGCTTCCTGGTCACGCGCAGCCGCCTGGTCGGCGAAGCCGGCCTCGCCCCCGGCAGCACCGCCATCGGGCGCGCCTGGGACGCGGGC
This sequence comes from Roseateles puraquae, assembly GCF_002205845.1. GTDB lineage: Bacteria > Pseudomonadota > Gammaproteobacteria > Burkholderiales > Burkholderiaceae_C > Pelomonas > Pelomonas puraquae. Next base: position 994,541 of record NZ_NISI01000001.1, read on the forward strand.
GTGAAGGCCGGCACCTGGGTGGCCGGCGTCAGCCCCAACGGCGTTGCGGTCGTGCGCGACAGCGAGATCGGCGCCCACATCGGCCCCTGGCAGGCAAGCACCTCACGCCGCCCCTTCGACGCGGCCGTCAACCGCCTGGGCGAGTTCAACAACCGGCAGCCATGAAGGCCTCCTGGCGTCGCCGTCGCCGATCGTCTTGCTGATCGAATCGGCGCCCCTGCAGGTCCCTGTCACGGCTGAGGGAGAATCCAGCCAACCCCATCCTGGAACAAGCGTCCGAAAGAATCAGAACGATGGATGAAGACATTGGCGATTCGAAACAGCCGGAGTCGGTAGCCGCGGTACTCAAGGTGTTCGCCATCCTGAACGCCCTGGGCGAGCGAAGCGACATCGGCATCACCGACCTCTCCGTGCGCCTGGCCATGCCCAAGGCGACGGTCTACCGCTTCCTGCAGACCATGAAGACCCTGGGCTACGTGCGCCAGGAAGCCGACAGCGAACGCTACGGCCTGGCCATGCGCATGTTCGAGATCGGTGCCAAGGCCCTGCCCTCGCCCGACCTCGTCGACCTGGCCCGCCACCCGATGCAGATGCTGGCCGATGCCACCGGCGAGACCGTCCACCTGGGCAGCCTCATCGACAGCGAGATCATCTACATCCACAAGGTCGACTCGCGCCATATGCTGGGCATGTACTCGCGCGTGGGCCGCCGCGCGCCGCTGCACTGCACCGCCATCGGCAAGGTGCTCATGGCCTGGGAGCACCCCGAGCGCCGCGACCGCATCCTCGATGGCGCCGAGTTCAAGCGCTTCCGCGACAAGACCATCACCGACCGCGCGGCCTTCCTGGCCGAACTCGCCCAGGTCAAGCAGCAAGGCTTCGGCGAAGACCGCGAAGAGTTCGACGACCATATCCGCTGCCTGGGCGTGCCGATCTTCGACCGACTCGGCCAGCCGATCGCGGGCATGAGCGTGTCTTTCCCGACCTTCCGCTTCGACGAAGCCAAGGCGCCCGAAGTGGTGCGTCAGCTGCAGGCCGCCAGCCGCGACATCTCGGCCAAGCTCGGCTGCACCCGCTTCCCGCTGGACGCTGCGGCTTAAGGCGCGCCGCCGGGCTGTCACACCTGGGACGCCCGGCCGGGTCGCCGGGATGCTTCAATGCCGGCTGTCGTTTTCACAGGCAGCCGCCATGAGCACCACCAATCACCAGATCGTCCTCGCCTCGCGCCCCACGGGCGAGGTCAAGCCCGACAACTTCCGCCTCGTCGAAGTGGCCCTGGCGCCGCTCGCCGAAGGCCAGGTCCGGGTGCGCAACCACTACCTGAGCCTGGACCCGTACATGCGGGGCCGCATGAACGACAGCAAGAGCTACGCGGCTTCGCAGGCGCTCGACGAGGTCATGATCGGCGGCACGGTCGGGGAGGTCATCGAATCGAAGAACACCAACTTCGCGGTGGGCGACAAGGTCGTCGGCATGGGCGGCTGGCAGGAATACGTCACCGTAGACGCCACCCAACGCGGCGTGCTCAGCAAGGTCGACACCACCCACATCCCGCTGTCGGCCTACCTCGGTGCGGTCGGCATGCCGGGCGTGACCGCCTGGTACGGCCTGGTCAAGATCATCAACCCCAAGGCGGGCGAGACGGTGGTCGTCAGTGCCGCCAGTGGCGCGGTGGGCTCGGCCGTCGGCCAGTTGGCCAAGGCACGCGGCGCCCGCGCCGTGGGCATTGCCGGCGGCGCTGACAAGTGCCGTTATGTGGTCGAAGAACTGGGCTTCGACGCCTGCATCGACTACAAGCAGCATGCCGACGTGAAGTCCCTCTCCGCGGCGCTCAAGGCCGCCTGCCCGAACGGCATCGACGGCTACTTCGAAAACGTCGGCGGCATGATCCTGGACGCGGTGCTGCTGCGCGCCAACGCGTTCAGCCGCGTGGCCATGTGCGGCATGATCTCCGGCTACGACGGTCAGCCCATCCCGATGGCGGCGCCCCAGCTCATCCTGGTGAACCGGATGAAGGTGGAAGGCTTCATCGTGTCGGAGCACATGGAGGTCTGGCCTGAGGCGCTGAAGGAACTCGGCACGCTGGTCGCCACCGGCAAGCTCAAGTACCGCGAGACCGTGGCGCAAGGCCTGGCCAGCGCGCCCGAGGCCTTCATGGGCCTGCTCAAGGGCAAGAACTTCGGCAAGCAACTCGTCAAGCTCGTCTGAGTGATGCACTGGCACTGCCTGCCCTTCGCCGAACTGGGCGTGCAGCGTCTGTATGACCTGCTGGCCCTGCGCTCGGAGGTATTCGTGGTCGAGCAGCAATGCGTCTTCCTCGACATCGACGGCCTGGACCGGCACACCTGGCACCTGCTGGGTGAGGCCGACGACGGCCAGCTGCAGGCCTATGCCCGGCTGATCCCGCCGGGCCTCAAAGGCGACGATGCCCTGATCGGCCGCGTGGTCACCGCGCCGGCCGCGCGCGGCAGCGGTGCCGGCCGCGACTTGATGACCGAGGCACTGGCCCACTGCCTGCAGCTCTGGCCACAGCACGGCATCACCCTGCACGCACAGGCCCACCTGGAACGCTTCTATGCCGGCTTCGGCTTCCAGCCGGTCGGCCCGACCTACATCGAAGACGACATTCCGCACATCGAGATGCGGCGCCCCCAAGGAGACAAGACATGACCCCCAAGACCGCCGTCATCACCGGCGCCGGCTCCGGCTTCGGCCTGGAAACCGCCCGCATTGCCGCCCGTCGCGGCATGAACCTCGTGCTCGTCGACGTGCAGGCCGATGCGCTGGAGAAGGCCGCTGCCGAGTTCACCCACGTGCAGGTGCTGGCCCGCGTCGTCGACGTGGCCAAGGCCGAGCCCATGGAGGCCCTGGCGCGCGACGTGCAGGCTCGCTTTGGCGCACCGCACTTCGTCTTCAACAACGCAGGCGTCGGCTCCGGCGGCCTCATCTGGGAGAACAGCGTCAGCGACTGGGAATGGGTGCTGGGCGTCAACCTGATGGGGGTGGTGCACGGTGTGCGGCTGTTCACGCCCATGATGCTGGCGGCCGCCAAGGCGGACCCGGCCTACCACGGCCACATCGTCAACACCGCGTCCATGGCCGGCATGCTGAACCCGCCCAACATGGGCGTGTACAACGTGTCCAAGCACGCGGTGGTGTCGCTGTCGGAGACGCTCTACCAGGACCTGTCGCTCGTCACCGACCAGGTCCACGCCTCCGTGCTCTGCCCCTTCTTCGTGCCCACCGGCATCAGCCAGAGCCACCGCAACCGCCCGAGCGAGTTCGCCGCGGCCAAGCCCACCAAGAGCCAGCTGATCTCGCAGGCGCAGACCGACAAGGCCGTGTCATCCGGCAAGCTCACCGCGGCCGACGTGGCTGCGATGGTGTTCGACGCCATCGACCACAACAAGTTCTACATCTTCAGCCACCCGCAAGCCCTGGCGGGCGTGCAGACCCGCCTGGAAGACGTGATGCTGCTGCGCAACCCCACCGACGCGTTCGCCGACAAGCCCGAGATCGGCGCAGCCCTGCGCGCCAAGCTGCGGGCCGACTGAGCCGCCTCCACCCTGACAAAGCGCCTCCCAGGAGGCGCTTTCCATTTGTTGCATGAACAGGACTTGTGCACGCCCGCACTTTGTCTCACAATGAGACAAATAAGGACGCCACATGATTTCCCGTTTCAGCCTCCAGTCACGGCCCGCCGCCGACGTCGGCGACGTGCGCCGCCACGACGACCTGCAGTTCCTCAGCTTTCCCGGCGGTGAGCGCCATGTGCGCCTGCCCGCCAGCGCACTCGGCTGCAGCGACCGCTGCTGGACCCTCACCGCCCACCTCTACTCGGCCGAGGGCGTGATGGACTTGCTGTTGCTGACCGACGCCCTTCGCCGCGCCGCACCCGCAGGCGCCGAGCTGCACCTGGTCATGCCCTACGTGCCCTATGCCCGCCAGGATCGCGTCGCCCTGGCTGGCGAGCCGCTCTCGGCGGCCGTGTTCTGCCGCCTCGTCAACAGCCTCGACTTCGTGTCGGTGACGATTGCCGACCCGCACAGCGACGTGGTCCCCGCGCTGCTCGAACGGGTGCGCGTGCAACCCGCCGCCGACGCCGTGCGTCAACTGCGGGCGCAGGCCCTGGGGCATCTGCCCGGCCTGGCGCTGGTCGCTCCTGATGCCGGCGCGCGCAAGCGGGTCGAGCAGGTGGGCAAGGCCCTCGGCCTGCCGGTGGCCTATGCCGGCAAGACGCGCGACCCGGCCACCGGCCGCCTCTCCGGTGCCGAGGTGCAGGGCGAACTGCCCGACCTGCCGCTGCTCATCGTCGACGACATCTGCGATGGCGGCGGCACCTTCGTCGCCCTGGCCCAGGTGCTGCGCGAACGCACCCGCCAGCCGCTGTACCTCTACGTCACCCACGGCCTGTTCACCAAGGGGCTGGCGCCGCTGCAGGCCCACTTCGACGGCGTCTTCGCCGCCCACTGCGCCAACCCCGACCTCGCCGCTGCCACCGCCCTCACCGGCCGCAGCGCCTGAACACCCGACAAGCAAGGAGCCTCCATGAAGCTGAACCCGCTCAACCTGATCGACTTCTACAAGTCGGGCCACGTCTTCCAGTACCCCGCCGGCACCGAGAAGGTCTACAGCAACTTCACGCCCCGCTCGGACCGCCTCGCGCCGGTGCTGCGCACCGGACCGGCCACCTTCGACGGCAAGGTGGTGTTCTTCGGCCTGCAGGGCTTCGTCCTCGACATCCTGATCGACGCCTTCAACACCGAGTTCTTCCGCCTTCCCAAGGCCCAGGCGGTGGGGCGCTACCGCCGCCGCATGGACAACGCCCTCGGCCCGGGTGCGGTGCCGGTCGACCACATCGAGGCCCTGCACGACCTGGGCTACCTCCCCCTGCACATCAAGGCCCTGCCGGAGGGTTCGCTGGTGGACATCAAGGTGCCGCCGTTCACGGTCACCGAGACCCTGCCGCAGTTCTTCTGGCTGACCAACTACATCGAGACCGTGCTGAGCAACGCCAACTGGAAGCCGATGACGGTGGCCACGCTGGCCTACCAGTACCGCCGCCTGCTCGAGGCCTATGGCGAGATGACCGGCGGCGACCCGCTGTTCATCGACTGGCAGGCGCACGACTTCTCCGCCCGCGGCATGGCCGGCCCCGAGGACGCGGCCCGCAGCGGCGCCGGCCACCTGCTGAGCTTCACCGGCACCGACACGGTCAACGCCATCGACTACCTCGAAGACTTCTACGGCGCCAACAGCGACACCGAGATGATCGGCGGCTCCATCCCGGCCACCGAGCACAGCGTGATGAGCATGGGTGGCCAGCTCGATGAACTCGGCACCTTCCGCCGCCTGATCACCGAGGTCTACCCGGCGGGCCTGGTGAGCATCGTCAGCGACACCTGGGACTTCTGGCAGGTCATCAGCAACTACGCGGTGCAACTCAAGGCCGAGATCCTGGCCCGCCAGCCCAACGCCCTGGGCCAGGCCAAGGTGGTGTTCCGCCCCGACTCGGGCGACCCAGTGCTGATCCTCACCGGCTACCTCGACGACGAACTGGTGAGCGACGCCCAAGGCCAGCCCCGGCGCGACGCACAGGGCCTCTACGAAGTGCGCGAGGGCGGCCGCCGCATCACCGACGCCGAGCGGCGTGGCGCGGTGCAATGCCTGTGGGACGTGTTCGGCGGCACCACCACGAGCAAGGGCTTCAAGGTGCTGCATGAGCGCGTCGGCCTCATCTACGGCGACTCCATCACCCTGCAGCGCGCTGACGCCATCCTGCGGCGCCTGATGACCAAGGGCTTTGCGTCGACCAACGTGGTGCTGGGCGTGGGGAGCTTCAGCTACCAGTTCATCACCCGCGACAGCTTCGGCATGGCGATGAAGGCCACGGCCGGCGTGGTGAACGGTGAACTGCGCGAGCTGTCCAAGGACCCCAAGACCGATGGCGGCACGAAGAAGTCGGCCGTGGGTCTGCTGCGGGTCGAACGCGAGGACGGCCGCTATGTGCTCTACGACCGCCAGACGCCCGAGCAAGAAGCAGGCGGCCTGCTGCAGACGGTGTTCAAGGACGGCGAACTGCTGCGCCGCCAGACGCTGGCCGAGATCCGTGCCCGGCTGCGCAGCGGCGGCTGACCCTCGGCACGGAGGCCCGCATGACCTTCCAGAACCCCATCCTCACCGTGGACGTCGTCATCCTGACGCTGGCCGAAGGCCAACTCCAGGTGGCGCTCATGCCCCGCACCGAGGCGCCCTTCGCGGGCCGCGCCATGCTGCCGGGCGGCTTCGTGCACGGCGACCCGGCCACCGGCAAGGTCGACAAGTCCACCACGCAGGCGGCGCTGCGCATCCTCAAGCACAAGCTCGCCTTCACCCCGCGGCATCTGGAGCAGGTGTACACGGAATCCGGCCCCACGCGCGACCCACGCGGCTGGTCGGCCAGCGTCATCCACCTCGCATTGCATGAATACGCGGTGGTCGAGACGCTGGTGGCGGCTGGTCGGGTCAGCCTGCATCCGGTGCATCCGACGCCGCGGCTGCCACCGCTGGCCTTCGATCACCGCCACCTGATCGACATCGCGCTGGGCCGCCTCAAGGCCAAGGCGACCTATTCCACGCTGCTGGCTCACCTGCTGCCGCCGGTGTTCCGCCTGTCGGACCTGCGCCAGGCCTACGAGCTGGTCTGCGGCACGACCGAGAACAAAGCCAACTTCCGCCGCAAGATGCTGGCCGCCGACGCCCTGGAGCCGGCTGACCTGTTGATCGGCTCCGGCGGCCGTCCGGCCGAGGGTTACCGGCTGCGGGAGGACATCACCTTGATCGAGGGACTGATCAGCGGCGCCTGAGCCCTGCACTGCCTTGCCCGCCCAGGGTTCACGGCAGGTGCCCAAAAGTCCGGAAATGGGATACTCGCCCCACTTCACGGAACGACAGGCCACAAAAAATGAAACTGTCTTCCAATAACAAGAGACAGTCCATCATGAGCAGAACGATCTCGATGCGGCACACGCTGAGCTACGGCAGTGCCAACCTGCTGGGCAGCGGCGCCCTGGCGATTGCGGCGGCGTGGCTGCTGTATTTCTACACGACGTTCTGCGGGCTGACGGTGGTGGAGGCCGCCGCCATCTTCTCGCTGGCCAGCATCCTGGACGCGATCAGCAACCCCATCATGGGGTACATCAGCGACAACTTCTACAACACCCGGCTGGGCAGGAAGTTCGGGCGGCGACGCTTCTTCATCCTGATCGGCATCCCGCTGGTGCTGCTGTACCCGCTGATGTGGATCGAGGGCTTCGGCTTCTGGTACTACCTGACCATGTACGCGCTGTTCGAGCTCGTCTACACGTCGATCATGGTGCCGTACGAGACCCTGGCCACCGAGATGACCGACGACTTCGCGGTGCGCTCCAAGCTCACGGGCTCGAAAGCCATGTTCGGCAAGGTGGCGAATTTCCTGGCCGCGTTCATCCCGGCGCAGTTGTTCCTGATCTACAGCAAGGAGTCGCCCACGCCCTTCCTGCTGACCGGCATCATCTATGCGCTGATCATGTGCGCGGCGATGGCGGCGCTGTACTTCTCGTCGTGGGAGCGGCCCGCGCATGAAGTGGTGCAGGAGCGTGCGGGCAGTCTCTGGCAGGCGCTCAAGAAGCTCGCGGCCGACATGATCTCGACCTTCCATCTCAAGATCTTCCGCAAGCACCTCGGCATGTATCTGCTGGGCTTCGGGGCGGAATGGCTGTTCGCCTCGATCTTCACCTACCTGATCGTGTTCTGCCTCGGCCAGGACAAGGCAGTCGTGGGCTACCTCAACAGCTTCAGCTCCGTGATGCAGCTGATCTCGACCATGGCCTTCATCGGCCTGTGCATCAAGTTCGGCTTCGCCCGGCCCTACCGCATCGCGCTGCTGATCGTCTGCGGCAGCGTGCTGGCCTATACGGCGCTGTACTACCTGGGCTGGGACAAGCAGACCACCGTCATTGCGCTGTTCGCCATCACGGCCGTGTTCGGCCTGGGCACGGGTGGCGTGTACTACATCCCCTGGACGGTCTACACCTTCCTGGCCGATGTCGATGAGGTGCTGACCGGGCGACGCCGCGAGGGCATTTATGCCGGCGCCATGACCTTCGCCGGCAAGATCACCCGCTCGGCGGTCGTCTTCGCCATGGGCTGGGTGCTGGGCCAGTACGGCTTCGTGTCTGGCCAGGCGACCCAGCCGGAGAGCGCGCTCAACGCCATCATCGGCATCTTCACGCTGGGCGTCATCGGCCTGGGCCTGGGCGGCATCTACTACACGTACCAGATGAAGCTGGACCGCAAGAACCACGCCATCCTGCTGAAGGAAATCGCCCGCATCAAGGCCGGGGGCCGCATCGCCGATGCTCCCGCGGAGGCGCGCGCCGTCGCTGAGGAGCTGACCGGCTGGAAGTACGAGCAATGCTGGGGCAACAACCACCTCGCCCCCGCCGGCTCGGAGGCCCCGGCCCGGGCCTGACGCGGCAGAACCGACGCCTCGCCGGCGCCGCGGCAAGGTGTTGACGGGCAGGCACCGGGGCCTTCCTAGAATCGGGCATGTCTCTCCCTGAAGTTCTCACGCCCGGCGTCGCCATCATCGGCGGCGGCCCGGCCGGCCTGATGGCGGCGGAGGTGCTCGCCGCCGCCGGCCATCCCGTCACCGTCTTCGACGCCAAACCCAGCGTCGGACGCAAGTTCCTGCTGGCCGGCAAAGGCGGCCTCAACCTCACGCATTCCGAAGACTTCGCCCCCTTCGTGGGCCGCTTCGGTGACCGAGCCGCCCAGATCGAGCCCCTGCTGCGCGGCTTCGACGCCGAACAACTGCGCGCGTGGGCCGAAGGCCTGGGTGTGAGCACCTTCGTCGGCACCTCGGGCCGCGTGTTCCCTACCGACCTCAAGGCCGCGCCGCTGCTGCGCGCCTGGCTGCACCGACTGCGCGCCGCCGGCGTTCGATTCTCGATGCGCCATCGCTGGACGGGCTGGAGCGCCGACGGCCACCTCCGCTTCGACACGCCCGAGGGCGAACGGCTCGCCGCGCCGCGCGCCACGCTGCTGGCACTGGGCGGCGCCTCCTGGCCCCAGCTCGGGTCGGATGGCGCCTGGGAGCCCTGGCTCACTCAACGTGGTGTGGATGTAGCCCCGCTGCAGCCCGCCAACTGCGGCTTCGACGTCGGCCCGACCGCCGCGCACCCAGGTGCACCGGGTTGGAGCGAGCGATTCGCCACCGAGTTCGCCGGCCAGCCGGTCAAGCCCGTGGCCCTGGCAACCGAGGGCTTCGAGCGCCGCGCGGGCGAGTTCGTCATCACCGCCAGCGGCATCGAGGGCTCGCTCGTCTACGCCGCCAGCCGCGCGCTGCGCGAGCAGATCAACCGCCACGGCCAGGCCACGCTGCATCTGGACCTGCTGCCCCAGCTCAGCGCCGAGCGCGTCCTCGCCGAGGTGAAGCATCCCCGGGGCAGCCGTTCGCTGTCCTCACACCTGAAGAGCCGGCTGCACCTGAGCCCGCTCAAGCTCGGCCTGCTGCACGAACAGCTGACCCGCGAGCAGATGCTGGATGCCACCGCGCTCGCTACCGCCCTCAAGCAACTCCCACTGACCCTCCACGCGCCCCGCCCTGTGGCCGAGGCCATCAGCACCGCCGGCGGCGTGCGCTTCGAGGCGCTGACCGACGCCCTGATGCTGCGCGCGCTGCCCGGCGTGTTCGTCGCGGGCGAGATGCTCGACTGGGAGGCGCCCACCGGGGGGTATCTGCTGACGGCGAGCATGGCATGCGGCAAGGCAGCCGCTCTGGGTGTCTGCCGTTGGCTTGAGCTCGGATAAGGCTGTCAACCCTTCCACCGGCCCGGGCAGGCTTGGCAGCATCATCCATGGACGCGGGCAAGAACATTCCGATGTAAAAGCGAGGCTGGCAACGGCCGGCCCGCCGATCAAGCATTCAACCCTGCGTTGAGCCGGGCTTTCCCCGGCGCGGCAACGGTTGGACTGCGCGGAAATCCACCTGCGAGACAAGGACGAACGCCATGGAAGTCATCGAAGTCGTTCGGCTCGCCGCAGCCTTGTCATCGGGGATGATCGGCGCGCTCTACCTGCTCGTCTGGCGCCACCTGCGGCTGTCATGGGCCGCGTTCTATGCGGCAGCGTTCCTGCTCATGACGATCAGCGTGTCCTTCGACACGTACATCCAACCCAGCGGGGACCGTCCCAACCCCATCTCCACAGGGCTGGCGCAATTCACGGCGTGGTTCATGGTGCTGGCAATGAACCGATTCGGCTCGATCCCGCCGCGGGTGGGCCGTGTGATCTCCATCGCGGTCGGACTGATGGCGGTCGTGATCACCGGGCTTGCAATCCTGGAGCGCATCCCACGGATTGCCGCCTTCGGCGCCATCGCCGCCGTGTCCATCCTGATGACGATCCAGGCGCTCTTCGCCTTTCGGCACGAGCACGCCAAGGGATTCGGGCTCGTGGTGATCGCGATGCTCATCTATCCATTGGCCATGGCCGCGGCCGCGTCGGGCGTCATGCCGCTGCCATCGCTGCGGTACGCGGGCATCGTGCCAGCGGTACTGACCGGCATGAGCGTCCTGACGACCGGCCTGTTGCGTGCGCAGCACCGCAGCGAGAGCGCCGAGCGCGAACTGCGCGCCCTCAATGAGTCACTGGAGCATCGGGTCGCGCAGCGCACGGATGAGCTGCGGGAGGCGATCAAGCGGCTTGATGCCGCCAACCAGGAACTGACGACGCTCAACGCGTCGCGTACGCGCTTGATGGCGAGTGCGTGCCACGACTTGCGCCAGCCCGCGCATGCGCTGGGTATGTTGGCCGAAGTGGCTCTGCAGAAGGTGCCGGAAACGGCCCGGCAACCGATCGAGGACATCCGTCAATGCAGCACCTCGCTCAGCAACATGCTGGACATGCTGCTGGACATGACCCAGCTGGAAGCGGACCGCTACAAGCCGTCCCGCCAAGCCGTGCGGCTGGAGGACCTGCTCAATGAATTGCATCTGCAGTTCGCGCCGCAGGCTCAACGCAAGGGGCTGGCGTTCTCGGTCGATACAACCACGGCTGGCGTTGAATCTGATCCGCATCTGTTGCGTCGAATTCTGCTGAACCTCGTCTCCAACGGCATCAAGTACACCTCCGTCGGGTTCGTCCACGTGTCTGTGCAAGATGAGGGTCACCAACTGAAAGTACAGGTCAGCGATTCGGGGCCGGGCATCCCGGACGACAAGGTGGACAGCGTGTTTGCCGACTTTGTCCGGCTGGACACGGCGCAAGGCATCCATGGGCTGGGCATCGGCCTGCCCATCGTGAAGCGCGCCGCCGCGTTGCTCGGGCATGAGCTGCAGCTGCATTCGCAGGTCGGCCAGGGCACCACCTTCACTCTGATCTTGCCCAGCGCTATCGTTCCAACGCAGGCGCCAGAAGCCGCACCGACGACAGCCGGTCAAGGGCAGTTGATCGGCATCGTGGAGAACGACGAAATGATCCTGACCGCGGTTTCCCAGTTGCTGGAAGGGCGGGGCTTCCAGGTCGCGTCCGCCCGAAATGCGCTCGAACTACAAGAATCGCTTGCACGCCGGGGCAGTCCGTCGCCGGATCTGCTGATCTCAGACCTGCATCTGGGACGCGATCAAAACGGCATGGATTTGATTGGCGGCCTGAAGCAAAGCGCGCACTGGCAGCGAACAGCGTTTGTCCTCGTCACTGGCGACCTGGATGCCGAAGTCGCCACACAGGCATCGACGCTGGGCGTAGCCGTGGCCTACAAGCCTGTGCAGCCTCGCAAGCTGCTGGCACTGATGGACGCCCTGCTGAAGCGTTCGATCGGGTCAGGGGCAATGCCGGCGAGCGCTTGACGCGCGGCTCGACAAACGACCGAGTCGGCAACGTGCATGGCGACACAGCGCAGGCGCAGGCGCAGGCGCATTGGATCGAGCTCAACAGCACCGATGGCATGAGCTTGCCGGCGCCCACTGCCCGAGCAGCCAGCGGCCCCGCCGCGGCACAGGGCCTGTTGCCCTGGTGAAGCGCCTGACGGAGGCCACAGGCGTCACATCCGGTTGCAACTCGGGGTGGCGACGTCCCTTGCTCCAGCGTCGCGACGCGGCGAGTGCGCCACGGAGTGCTTCCTAGACTGACGCGTCTTGACCCACATGATCCGTTGATGCGCCTGCCTCATGCTTCCGCCCTGGCCCTGAGCCTGCTTGCCCTGACCCTGCCCGCCGCTGCGCAGACCACGCTGCCCGGGCTGACGCTGGGCACGCCCGATCCATCGTCCTTCTACGGTGCATTGCTCAACCAGTGGTATGCGTCGGCGGCCCAGGTCAGCGCCGGCACCATGATCGACGGCCTGCCGACGCAGGCAGGCAGCTTCACGATGTTCCCGGCACCCAGCGCGCTTGCGGCCCGTGTCGAGTCCAGCCAGACGCAAGACGGCAAGTCGGCGGCCGCACTCGGCAAGCTGACGGCCACCACGCTCGGTGCCTCCGCCACGGCCATCGCCCCGCTGGACCCGAAGGCCACCGGCATGGCGTCTGTCGGCTATTCGATGATGTCCTACTGGGCCGTGCTGGACCAGGATGCCACCGTGCACTTCAGCCTGCCGCTCGAGGGTCGCCTGACCACCACCGGCAGCCTCGCCACCGGCTCCGATGCCAGCCTCGCCGGCGTCGTCGCCTGGGCCTATGGCTCCGAGGTCAACCCCACCAGCGCCAGCCAGGCGGCGCTGTTCGCCAACGCCGGCATCGACGTGAATGCCGAAGGTGAGACCCTGCTGCGGCAACTCGCCACGGTGCAGCCCAGCAGCCAGACCCATCTCGCCGTATTCGGCGCGCAGGCGGACACCTCTCGCACCTGGGTGGACGTGAACAGCACGCTGGACGTCACGGCCCAAGGCACCCGCATCGACTGCACCACGCCGGTCCCGGCACCGCTCACGCCGATCTGCGGCCGCTACTTCTACTTCATGAACGTGGCTCTGTTCACCGGCGCCCAGAACGGCGCTTCGGCTGACTTCTCGCACACCTTGAATGTGGCCACCTACAGCATCAACGGCGGCCCTGCCCAGGCCTTCAACGCCGTGTCCGCGGTGCCTGAGCCCACCTCGGACCTGTTGTTCGCCCTGGGGCTGGCCGGCCTGTCGGCATGGCGCTGGGCGCGTCGCACGCGGCGCTGATCGTCACTCGCGTCGCCGCGCCGGGCCGCTGACCCGGGGCCACGCCATGTGCGCGGACGGTGGGGAATCGAGTCAGACCCTGCCCCGCCACACCCACCGAGGGCCCTAGACTCCGCCACCGCACTCTTCCTGCAAGGCGAACCACCCCCGATGCGACGGCGTGACCTGCTGCTCTCGATGCTGGCCCTGCCAGCAGCCGCAGGCATGGCAAAGACCCGCACCGTGGTCATCGGCGCCGAGGACGACTGGTACCCCTACTCCGCCGAGGTGAACGGCCGGCCCGAAGGCATCACCGTCGAACTGGTGACAGCGGCCTTCCGCGCGATCGGCGTGGAGGTGCGGCTGGAGTCGGTGCCTTATGTGCGCTGCATGGCCCAGACGCGCACCGGCAGCCTGGTCGCCTGCTTCAACACCACACGCACCGTTCAGATCGAGAACGACTACGCCTGGCCGGCGCGGCCGATGTTCGAGGAGCGATTCCTGATCTGGGCCCTGGCCGACGCACCGACCCCGCGCGCCGGTGGCTTGCAGGTGCGCGACCTCGAAGGCCAGCCGGTCGCCGTGACCCGCGGCTACGAGTACGGCAGCGAGTTCGACGGCAATACGCGCATCCAGCGCGTGGTCACCAGCCACGACGAGAACAACTTCCGCCTGCTGCTGCGTGGCCGGGCGGCGTATACGTTGGCCCCGGACATCAACGCCCGGCTGCTGTTCAAGCGGCAGCCCGACCTCGCCGGCAAGTTCAAGGTGGTGGGCCAGCTCAGCGCTTTCGGCATCTACACCGCCTTCTCGCGGCGGCACCCGCAGTCCGCCGAGATGCTCGCAGCCTTCGACGAAGGCATGAAAATCATCCAGGCCAACGGCACGGCCCGGGCCATCCATGAGCGCTGGCGCCAGCGCGCCGCGCCCTGAGGCGGCCTTCCGGCCACGTCTGCTTTGGCAGAATGCGGGCCTCGCGTAACAACCAGGGCGCCGTCAGGAGGCGCCCTTTGTGTTTGTGGACCCCATCGTTTCCCAGATTGCCGCCGAACTGAAGGTTCGGCCCGCCCAGGTGCAAGCCGCCGTCGACCTGCTGGACGGCGGGGCCACCGTGCCCTTCATCGCCCGCTACCGCAAAGAGGCCACTGACGGCCTGGACGACACCCAGCTGCGCGAACTCGACGCCCGCCTGGCCTACCTGCGCGAGCTGGCCGAGCGCCGCGAGGCGGTGCTCAAGAGCATTGCCGAGCAGGGCAAGCTCACGCCCGAGCTGGAGGCTGCCATCCGCACCGCGCCCACCAAGCAGGAGCTGGAAGACCTCTACCTGCCCTACAAGCCCAAGCGCCGCACCAAGGGCATGATCGCCCGCGAGGCCGGGCTGGAGCCGCTCGCGGACCAGCTCTTCGCGGACCCGAGCCTCGTGCCCATGGACGAGGCGGCCAAGTTCATCAATGCCGAAGGCGGCTTTGCCGATGCCTTCGCCGTGCTCGACGGCGTGCGCGACCTGCTCTCCGAGCGCTGGGCCGAAGACGCCGTGCTGGTGGGCAAACTGCGCGAGTGGCTGTGGGACGTCGGCCTGTTCCAGAGCAAGTTGATGGACGGCAAGAGCCCCGACACACCCGACAACGCCAAGTTCCGCGACTACTTCGACTACGCCGAGCCGATCAAGACCGTGCCCTCGCACCGCGCGCTGGCGGTGTTCCGCGGCCGCACGCTGGAGTTGCTGGACGCCAAGCTGGTGCTGGACGAAGAGCCCGTCGCCGGCAAGCCGGGCCTGGCCGAAGGCCGCATCGCCGCCCACCTCGGCTGGCGTCATGCCAATCGCCCCGCTGACGAGCTCATCCGCAAGGCCATCGGCTGGACCTGGAAGGTCAAGCTCTCGCTCAGCCTGGAGCGCGATCTCTTTGCGCGGCTGCGTGAGTCCGCCGAGGCCACCGCGATCAAGGTGTTCGCCGAAAATCTGCGCGACCTGCTGCTGGCCGCGCCGGCAGGCAAGCGCGTCGTCATGGGGCTGGACCCGGGCATCCGCACCGGCGTGAAGGTGGCCGTCGTGTCCGATACCGGCCGCGTGCTGGACACCGCCACCGTCTACCCACATGAACCGCGGCGCGACTGGGACGGCGCGCTGCACACGCTCGCCAAACTCTGCGCCACGCACGGCGTGAACCTGATCGCCATCGGCAACGGCACCGCCAGCCGCGAGACCGACAAGCTCGCCGGTGAACTCATCAAGAAGCTGCAGCAGCTCGATGCGAACGTGAAGATCGAGCGCGTCGTCGTCAGCGAAGCCGGCGCGTCGGTCTACTCGGCCTCGGAGTTTGCGTCCAAGGAGCTGCCGGACCTGGATGTGAGCCTGCGCGGCGCGGTGTCCATCGCCCGCCGCCTGCAGGACCCGCTGGCCGAGCTCGTCAAGATCGACCCCAAGAGCATCGGTGTGGGTCAGTACCAGCACGACGTCAACCAGAGCGAGATGGCGCGCGCGCTGGACGCCGTCGTCGAGGACTGCGTGAACAAGGTGGGCGTGGACCTCAACACCGCCTCCAGCGCGCTGCTGGCCCGGGTCTCGGGCCTGTCGGCCTCGGTCGCGGCCAGCATCGTGCGCTGGCGCGATGCCCATGGCGCGTTCAAGAACCGCCAGCAGCTGCTGGACGTGACCGGCCTGGGCCCCAAGACCTTCGAGCAGGCAGCCGGCTTCCTGCGCATCCGCGGCGGCGAGAACCCGCTGGACTTCTCCGGCGTGCACCCCGAGACCTACCCGCTGGTGGAGAAGGCGCTGGCCTTGCTCAAGCGTCCGGCGGAAGAGGTCATCGGCCGCAGCGAAGTGCTGCGCACGCTCAAGCCCGAGCTGCTCGCCGACGAGACGTTCGGCCTCATCACGGTCAAGGACGTGCTTGCCGAGCTGGAGAAGCCCGGCCGCGACCCGCGCCCGGACTTCAAGGTGGCCCGTTTCAACGAAGGCGTGGAAGACGTCAAGGACCTGCAGCCTGGCATGGTGCTGGAAGGCACAGTCAGCAACGTGGCGCAGTTCGGCGCCTTCGTCGACCTGGGCGTGCACCAGGACGGCCTCATCCACGTGAGCCAGCTGTCCAACAAGTTCGTCAACGACGCCCGCGAGGTGGTCAAGACCGGCGACATCGTGAAGGTCAAGGTGCTGGAGGTTGACCTGGCTCGCCAGCGCATTTCGCTGACGATGAAGCTCGACGCCCAGGCCCCGCGCGGCCCCAAGGCCGACAACGCCTTCCGCCCGGCCGGCCGCCAGGAACGTGGCCCACGCGATGCCCAGCCCACCGGCGGCAGTGCGATGGCCGCCGCCTTCGCCAAGCTCAAGCGCTGAGGCGGCGGAGGGTCTCCGGGGCTGACCTTCGTCATTGCAACAAATCTTTGCCAACATCGCACCCCGTGCCCGCGGGGCGTCGATTGACACCCCGATTCTTGCCAGCGGTCGCAGCGATGCTGCCGCCCGACAACGCTGCCGCTACCGTGCGCGCCGCCTCGACACCCTCGGAGACCTGCTTGAAAACGCCCGCCCTCGCTTCGCTCCTCTTGCTCTGCCCGGCACTTGCGCTGGCCCAGCAGGAGGTCGACCGCGCCACGACGACCGCCACGCCCACCCCGAACGCCAACCAGCTGGAGCGCGTGTCGGTCACGCGCCAGCAGACCGACACCGACCTGCGCCGTCGCGAACCCGTGGCCAAGCAACTCTATGGCCGCGAGGAGCTCGACAAGTACGGTGACACCCAGCTCAGCGACGTGCTCAAGCGCCTGCCCGGCATCAACGTCTCTGGCGGCCAGCTGCGCATGCGAGGCCTGGGTGGCGCCTACACGCAGATCCTGGTCAACGGCGAACCGGCGCCCCCGGGATTCAGCCTGGACAACCTGAACCCGGCCCAGGTCGAACGCCTGGAAGTGAGCAAGGCCCCGACGGCCGACCAGACGGCCCAGGCCATCGCCGGCACGCTCAACATCATCCTGAAGGACGCGCCGCGCATCGTGCAGAAGGACCTGCGCATCGGCGTGGCCTATGCCAACGAAAAGCCCATCGTGAACGGCGGCTTCACCTACGGCAACCGCACGGTCGGCGGCCTGGGCTTCGTGCTGCCGATCAATGTCTTCCAGTGGGACAATCGCAACGAGACCGACGGCGAGCGCCTGCGCGACACCGGCGCCACGCGACTGAGCAGTTCGGGTGCCGACCGCTCGCACGGCCGCGGCGTGAACGTCTCGCCGCGCCTGAACTGGAAGCTGGGCGATGACGAGACCCTGTCGCTGCAGGGCTTCTTCATCACCAACCGCTTCTTCAACGACGGCAACAACACCACCGAGGTGCTAGCCTCCAACGCCAGCAGTGTGCTGCCGCAAAGCGTGCTCGACGAGACCCACAACCGCGGCACCTTCTCGGCCCAGCGCGTTAACCTGCAATACAACAACCGCTTCGGCGAAGACCGCCGCGTCGAGCTGCGCGCCGGCGCGGGCCGTGGCGGCGCCGATTTCAAGTTCGACTTCCTGGGCCGCGACAAGAACGGTGTGCAGACGGTGACCCGCACCACCACGGGCGACAACAGCAACCGCAACGCCACGCTGTCGGGCAAATACAGCCAGTACGCCGGCGAAGCGCACACGGTGACCACCGGCGCCGAGATCGAGCGCCGCGCGCGCGACGAAACCCGCCGCACGGTCGAGAACGGCGTGGACCTGCTGCCCGGCATCGAAGGCCAGCCCTTCGATGCCACCATCACGCGCACCGCGGCCTATGCCCAGGACGAATGGGAGATCAACAAGCAGTGGTCGGCTTACTTCGGTGTGCGGCATGAGCAGATCAAGACGGTCAGCAACGGCATCGGCAGCGAGTTCAACAGCACCAGCAAGGTCACCACGCCGCTGCTGCACCTGAACTTCAAGCCCGACCCGAAGGCCCGCGACCTGATCCGCGCCAGCCTCACGCGCAGCTACAAGGCGGCTGACGTGCAACAGCTGATCGCGCGCCCGACGATCAACACCGACTACCCGGCCACCGGCGCCAACGCCCGCACCAACACGCAGACGGCGCCCGACCGCATCGGCAACCCCGACCTCAAGCCAGAGCTGGCCACCGGCCTGGACATCGCCTGGGAGAACTACCTGCCCGCTGGCGGCTTGATCTCCGTGGGCGTGTTCCACCGCCGCATCACCGGCCTGGTGCGCAACTCGCTGGTGCTGGAGCAAAACGTCAGCTGGGCCAGTGTGCCGCGCTGGGTGGCCAAGCCCATCAACCTGAGCAAGGCCACGACCGAAGGCCTGGAGTTCGAGATCAAGGGCCGTGCGTCGGAACTCTTCCCGAGCCTGTTCGAGCCAGCGAC
Source organism: Roseateles puraquae (assembly GCF_002205845.1). GTDB lineage: Bacteria > Pseudomonadota > Gammaproteobacteria > Burkholderiales > Burkholderiaceae_C > Pelomonas > Pelomonas puraquae. Next base: position 1,013,045 of record NZ_NISI01000001.1, read on the forward strand.
GGCGCTGAGCATGCGCGCCTCGCTGAACCTGTATCGCTCCCGGGTCGCCGACATCCCCGGACCCGACAACCGCCTGGAGGGCCAGCAGCCCTGGCAGTTCAACTTTGGTGCCGACTACCGCCTGAAGAGCCTGCCGGTGAACATGGGCTTCAGCGCCCAGATTGCGCCCAAGTTCAATGTGCAGCAGACCGCGCTGCAGAGCCAGGAAACCCTGCCGGCGCGCTCGCTCGACGCCTTCGTCGCGGCGCAGCTCAGCAAGCAAGACGGCGTGCGCTTCTCGGTGAACGGCCTGTTCCAGCCCAAGCAGGGCACACGCGTCGCCATCATCAATGGTGACTACAACCTGAGCGAGCGCAAGCCGGTGGCTTGGTGGTCGGTCAATTGGGAGCACAAGTTCTGATGACGGGGGCGTTGCAGGTCTACGCCGGCCCGGCCGCCCGCGCGCGCCTGGCTGAGCGCGGCCTGCGCGCCGAGGACATCGGGCTCATTCCGGCCGCGGCGGGCGGGCCGAAAGGTCTGGCGCTCAATGGGCTGGACCGCCATCTGTTCGGTGACTGGCTGGCGCGCAGTTCGCACAAGATCCATCTGGTGGGCGCCAGCATCGGCGCCTGGCGGATGGCGACCGCCGCGCTCGCGCATCGCGGCGTGGCGCATGCCTTCGAGGTGATGGCCGAGGCCTACGTCACCCAGGAATACGACGTGCTGCCGGGCGAAAAGCGCCCGCGGCCCGAGGGCGTGAGCCGGCGCTTCGGCGAGATCCTGGCGGAGATCTTCGAGGGCCGCGAGGCCGAGGTGCTGGCGCACCCACGCTGGCGGCTGCACATCGTCACCTCGCGGGGCCAGCACAAGGGCCTGGGGCTGCTCGCGCGCGAGGGCCGGCTGCGCACGCCGCTGGGCTACCTGGGCGCGTTCGCGGCGAATGCGGTGTCGCGTCCGCTGCTCGGGCGCTTCCTGGAGCGGGTGATCTTCTCGGACCCGCGCGACCGCCTGCCGCTGACGCTGAACGATTTCACCAGCCGCGAGGTGCACCTCTCGCGTGCCAACCTGCGCGGCGCCCTGCTGGCAAGCTGCTCCATCCCGTTCTGGCTGCAGGCCCAGCACGACCTGCCCGGTGCGCCGCGCGGCGCTTACTGGGACGGCGGCATCACCGATTACCACCTGCACCTGGACTACCGCGCGCTGCAGGCCAGCGGCGCACCGCTGGTGCTGTACCCGCATTTCCAGCGCCAGGTCGTCCCTGGCTGGCTCGACAAGGCGCTCAAGCACCGCCACCGCGCGACCGCCTTCCTCGACAACGTCGTGCTGCTGTGCCCGTCGCCCGAATGGATCGCGGCCCTGCCCGGAGCCAAACTGCCCGACCGCAACGATTTCATCCACCTCGACGCCGAGGAACGCCGCCGCCGCTGGCGCATCGCGGTGGCCGAGAGCCAGCGCCTGGCCGACGATTTCGCCACGTTGACCGCGCGCGACAGCCTGCAGGCGCTGAGCCTTTAGAATCTCGGCTCCCTCCCCTCACAAGAGCGAGAAAGGCACCCTGGTTATGACACCGCGAACTACGACCACCTTCACCGGTACCTAGTCGGCCGCGGCTCGTCACGCCTGCCTTCGGGCAAGAACAAAGCGCGGCAAGTGGCCGCGCTTTTTGTTTTCTGCCCCACGAACGGAGCACCCATGATCTCGATTCAACTCCCCGACGGCTCGCGCCGTGAGTACCCCGCCCCGCTGACGGTCGGCGACGTGGCCGCCAGCATCGGCGCCGGCCTGGCCAAGGCCGCGCTGGGCGGCAAGGTGGACGGCAAGCTCGTCGACCTGAGCCATGTCATCGACAAGGACGCCAGCCTGGCCATCGTCACCGACAAGGACGCCGACGGCCTGGACATGATCCGCCACTCGACGGCTCACTTGCTGGCCTATGCCGTCAAGGAGCTCTACCCCGACGCCCAGGTCACGATCGGCCCGGTCATCGACAACGGCTTCTATTACGACTTCTCCTACAAGCGCCCCTTCACGCCCGAAGACCTGGCCGCCATCGAGTCCAAGATGACCGAGCTCGCCAAGAAGGACGAGAAGGTCGTGCGCCGCGTGCTGCCGCGTGACGAAGCCGTGGCCCACTTCAAGGCCCTGGGCGAGCATTACAAGGCCGAGATCATCGGCAGCATCCCCGCGGGGGAAGACGTCTCGCTGTATGCCGAAGGCAAGTTCGAAGACCTCTGCCGCGGCCCGCACGTGCCGTCCACCGGCAAGCTCAAGCACTTCAAGCTGATGAAGGTGGCCGGCGCCTACTGGCGCGGCGACCATCGCAACGAGATGCTGCAGCGCGTCTACGGCACGGCCTGGGCCAGCAAGGACGACCTGCAGAAGTACCTGACGCTGCTGGAAGAAGCCGAGAAACGCGACCACCGCAAGCTCGGCAAGGAACTCGACCTCTTCCACATCGACGAACATGCCCCGGGCGTGGTCTTCTGGCACCCCAAGGGCTGGACGGTGTGGCAGGAAGTGGAGCAGTACATGCGCCGCGTGTACCGCGACAACGGCTACCTGGAGGTCAAGGGCCCGCAGATCCTGGACAAGGGCCTGTGGGAAAAGACCGGCCACTGGGACAAGTACCGCGAGAACATGTTCGTGACCGAGTCGGAGAAGCGCGACTACGCGCTCAAGCCGATGAACTGCCCCGGCCACATCCTGATCTTCAAGCAGGGCGTGAAGAGCTACCGCGACCTGCCGCTGCGCTACGGCGAGTTCGGCCAGTGCCACCGCAACGAGCCCTCGGGCGGCCTGCACGGCATCATGCGCGTGCGCGGCTTCACGCAGGACGATGGCCACATCTTCTGCACGGAAGACCAGATCCAGGGTGAAGTCACCGCGTTCACGACGCTGCTGCAGAAGGTCTACAAGGACTTCGGCTTCACCGACATCATCTACAAGCTCTCCACGCGCCCCGAAAAGCGCATCGGCACCGAAGAGAGCTGGGACAAGGCCGAAGCCGCGCTGGCCGAAGGCCTGAAGGCCTCGGGCTGCGACTTCACCTACCTGCCCGGCGAAGGTGCCTTCTACGGCCCTAAGATCGAGTACACGCTCAAGGACGCCCTCGGCCGTGAATGGCAGTGCGGCACCATCCAGGTCGACCCCAATCTGCCGGAGCGCCTGGACGCCGACTTCGTCGACGAGAACGGTGAGCACAAGCGCCCGCTGATGCTGCACCGCGCCATCGTCGGCAGCCTGGAGCGTTTCATCGGCATCCTGATCGAGCAGCACGCCGGCGCCCTGCCCACCTGGCTGGCGCCGACGCAGGTCGTGGTGGCCAATATCACGGACGCGCAGGCCGATTACGTGGCGGAAATTGTGAAATCGCTGCAAAAACAAGGGCTTAGGGCCTCGGCTGATTTGCGCAACGAGAAGATCACCTATAAAATCCGTCAGCATTCCATGCAAAAGCTGCCGTACATCCTCGTCGTGGGTGACAAGGAAAAGGCGAATGGCAGCGTTGCGGTCCGCGCCCGTGGCAACCAGGATCTCGGCGTGATGCCTCTGCAGGACTTCCTCGACAGGATCTCCGCAGACATCACCAACAAGGTCTGACGAGCTCTCCGGGCGCGATTTGTTTTGTCTGGGCTCCTCGCCTTGGAGCCCGTTGAAAGGTCTACACCATCGCTACGTTTGCCGACCGTCGTGCGATTCCGGAGCGCAAGCACCGGTTGAACCGCGAAATCATGGCTCCCGAAGTCCGTCTGAACGGCCCCGAGAACGAACCCATCGGGATCGTCAGCATCCAGGAAGCCCTGCGCATGGCGGGCGATCTGGATGTGGACCTGGTTGAGATCTCCGCCACCGCCAATCCGCCGGTCTGCCGGCTGATGGACTACGGCAAGTTCAAGTACCAGGAGCAAAAGCGCGCTGCCGAAGCCAAGGCCAAGCAGAAGATCATCGAAATCAAGGAAGTCAAGTTCCGCCCGGGCACGGACGAAGGCGACTACCAGATCAAGATGCGCAATCTGCGCCGCTTCATCGCCGAAGACGGCGACAAGGGCAAGGTGACGCTGCGCTACCGGGGCCGTGAGATCACCCACCAGGAAATCGGCATGCGCCTCCTGGAGCGGATCCGCGATGAACTGGCCGATGTGGCGGTGGTCGAGAACATGCCGAAGCTAGAAGGTCGGCAGATGATCATGGTCCTGGCGCCCAAGAAGCGCTGAGACCTTTGCAGGTTCAACTGGTCGGTTTGGTCGCCGGCCAGTTCACAAGTCTCCTGAGGCCAACAAGCGTGACGGGCTCTTTCGTCACCGCCCCAGGGACACACTTAAAAGGAGCATTCACATGCCCAAGATGAAGACCAAGAGCAGCGCGAAAAAGCGTTTTCGCGTTCGTCCGGGTGGCACCGTCAAGCGCGGTCAGGCGTTCAAGCGCCACATCCTGACCAAGAAGACCACGAAGAACAAGCGTCAGCTTCGCGGCGCTGTGAACGTGCACGAAACCAACATGGGCCACATGGCTCAAATGTTGCCTTTCGCCGGTCTGTAATCCCACCAACGACTAAAGGAGAAACACATGCCTCGCGTCAAACGTGGTGTTACCGCTCGCGCCCGTCACAAGAAGGTCCTGGCTCTGGCCAAGGGCTTCCGCGGTCGTCGTAAGAACGTCTTCCGCATCGCCAAGCAGGCGGTGATGAAGGCGGGCCAATACGCCTACCGTGACCGCCGCACCAAGAAGCGCGTCTTCCGTCAGCTCTGGATTGCCCGTATCAACGCCGCCTCGCGTGGCCTGGGCCTGTCCTACAGCAAGTTCGTGGCGGGTCTGAAGAAGGCCCAGATCGAGATCGACCGCAAGGTCCTCGCCGATCTGGCCGTCAACGATCCGGCTGGTTTCGCCAGCATCTTCGCCAAGGTGAAGGCCGCGCTCGCCTGATTGCGAACCGTCCCGACTCGTCGGGATACGCAAACTTTTGAGGGCCGGCCCACTGGGTCGGCCCTTCTTCATTTCCGAATTCCCGAATGTCTGATCTCGACGCTTTGCTGCAGGCGGCCCAAGCCGACTTTGCCGCCGCCCCGACGCCCGCCGAACTCGAAAACGCCAAGGCCAAGTACATCGGCAAGACGGGCCGCGTGACCGAGCTGATGAAGGGCCTCGGCGCCTTGAGCATCGAGGAAAAGAAGACCCGCGGCGCCGAGATCAACCAATGCAAGGTGGCCATCGAGGCTGCCCTCAATGCCCGCCGCGAGGCGCTGGCTGCTGCCGAGCTGGAGAAGCAGCTCAAGGCCGAGGCGCTCGACGTCACCCTGCCCGGCCGCCAGCGCGGCACCGGTGCCCTGCACCCCATCACGCGCGCCATGGAGCGCATCGAGGCCATCTTCTCGTCGATGGGCTTCGACGTCGCCGACGGCCCGGAGATCGAGACCGATTGGTACAGCTTCTCGGCCCTGAACAACCCCGAGAATCATCCGGCCCGCTCGATGCAGGACACGTTCTACGTCGACATGAAGGACGAGAACGGCGCCTGGCTCAACCTGCGCCCGCACACCAGCCCGATGCAGATCCGCTACGCGCAGGCCCACGCCAAGCGCTACGCCGGTCAGGACACGATGCCGGAGATCCGCGTCATCGCCCCAGGTCGCACCTACCGTGTGGACAGTGACGCCACGCACTCCCCCATGTTCCACCAGGTCGAAGGCCTGTGGGTCGGCGAGAACATCTCGTTCAAGGACCTGAAGGCGGTCTACCTGAACTTCATCACGGCCTTCTTCGAGACTGACCAACTGCAGCTGCGCTTCCGCCCCAGCTACTTCCCGTTCACCGAGCCCAGCGCCGAGATCGACATCATGTTCGAGAGCGGGCCGCTCAAGGGCCGCTGGCTGGAAGTCTCGGGCTCGGGTCAGGTGCATCCGCAAGTGATCCGCAACATGGGCCTCGACCCCGAGCGCTACATCGGCTTCGCCTTCGGCTCCGGCATCGACCGCCTGGCCATGCTGCGCTACGGCGTCAATGACCTGCGTGCCTTCTTCGACGGCGACCTGCGTTTCCTGGCGCAGTTCCGCTGAGCCTCCCAGGTTCTCCAGTTCAAGTCTTTCCAGAAGAACAAGACCATGCAATTCCCCGAGTCCTGGCTGCGCGAGTTCTGCAATCCGCCGCTGTCTACCGCCCAACTGGCCGAGCTGCTGACCATGTCCGGCATGGAGGTGGAAGAGCTGCGCCCCGTCGCGCCGCCCTTCCACGGCATCGTCGTGGCCGAGATCCTCGAGGCCACCCAGCACCCCAACGCCGACAAGCTGCGCGTCTGCAAGGTCAACGCCGGCGCCGCGTTCAACAACGGCGAACCGCTGCAGATCGTCTGCGGTGCGCCCAACGCCCGCGCCGGCATCAAGGTGCCGCTGGCCACGGTTGGCGCCGAGTTGCCGCCGGGTGAGGATGGCAAGCCCTTCAAGATCGGCGTCGGCAAGCTGCGCGGCGTCGAGAGCTTCGGCATGCTGTGCTCGGCCCGCGAACTCAAGCTCTCCGAAGACCATGGCGGCTTGCTTGAGCTGACCGCGGACGCCGCCGTGGGCGAAGACATCCGCAAGCATCTCGCGCTGGACGACACCCTCTTCACGCTCAAGCTCACGCCCAATCTCGGCCATTGCCTGTCGGTCTACGGCATCGCCCGTGAAGTGGCCGCGCTGACCGGCGCACCGCTATTCAAGCCAGAGTTCCCGGCCGCGACGCCCACGACTGATGCCAAGCTGAACGCCCGCATCGAGGCCACGGATCTCTGCGGTCGCTTCTCCGGCCGCGTCATCAAAGGCATCGACACGAAGGCCGCGACGCCGGTTTGGATGGTCCAGCGCCTGGAACGCTGTGGCCAACGCTCCGTCACCGCCCTCGTCGACATCTCGAACTACGTGATGTTCGAGTTCGGCCGCCCGTCGCACATCTTCGATCTGGACAAGATCAGCGGTGAACTCGTGGTTCGCTGGGGCCGCAACGGTGAGCAACTCAAGCTGCTGAACGGCAACACGATCACGGTCGACGAGAAGGTTGGCGTGATCGCCGATGCCCGTGAAGTCGAGTCCCTGGCCGGCATCATGGGTGGCGACCACACCGCCGTGTCCGACGAGACGAAGAACGTCTATGTCGAGGCCGCCTTCTGGTGGCCCGAGGCTGTCATGGGTCGTGGCCGGCGCTACAACTTCTCGACGGATGCCGGCCACCGCTTCGAACGTGGCGTGGACCCGGCCCAGACCGTCGAGCACATCGAGCGCATCACGCAGCTCATCCTCGACATCTGCGGCACCGCCGACACCCAGGTCGGCCCGATGGACGACCAGTCCCCCAACCTGCCCGTGCGCCAGCCGGTGGCCCTGCGCGTGGCGCGCGCTGCCAAAGTCATCGGCATGCCGGTCACGCAGGCCGACTGCGAACGTGTGTTCACGCGTCTGGGGCTGCCGTTTGCCGCCACCGACGGCGTGCTGACGGTCACACCGCCGAGCTGGCGCTTTGATCTGCAGATCGAGGAAGACTTGATCGAGGAAGTCATCCGCGTGATGGGCTACCCGACCCTGCCGTCGACCCCGCCGCTGGCCCCCATCGTGGGCCGCACGCGCACCGAGAGCCGATCGAGCCAGCATGCGCTGCGGCGCGCTGTCGCCGCGCGCGACTACTTCGAGACCATCAATTTCAGCTTCGTCGAAGAGCGCTGGGAACGCGACCTGGCCGGCGAGACCAATCCCATCAAGCTGCTCAACCCCATCGCCGCGCCGCTGGCCGTGATGCGCACCAGCCTGATCGGCAGCCTCGTGCAGGTGCTGCGCCACAACCAGGCTCGCCGCGCGACGCGCGTGCGTGTGTTCGAACTGGGCCGCGTGTTCAAGCGCGATGCCGGCGTGGTGAAGGGCCCGCTGGCCGTGGCAGGCATCGCGCAGCCGCTGCGCCTGGGCGGCCTCGCTTGGGGCCCGGCCGACCAGCAGCAATGGAGCCAACGGGATCGCGCTGTCGACTTCTTCGACGTCAAAGGCGATCTGGAAGCCCTGTTCGCACCGCAGTCACTGAGCTTCGAAGCCGCCGAGCACCCGGCGCTTCATCCCGGCCGCAGCGCGCGCGTCGTGTTGAATGGCGCACCCATTGGCGTCATCGGTGAACTGCATCCGCGCTGGCGCCAGGCCTACGAGATCAGTGGCGGTGCGCCCGTGGTGTTCGAACTCGACCTGGAAGCCTCGCTGGGCCGCACCCTGCCCCATGGCCAGCCGCTGCCCCGCCAGCAAGCGGTGCAGCGCGACCTGGCGCTCGTCGTGAAGGACGGCGTCAGCCATGACGCGTTGATGAATGCCGTCACGGCGGCCGGCGGCCCACTGCTGCGTTCGGCCCGCCTGTTCGACGTTTTCAAGCCGGCCGCGGGAACCGCCACCGACCTGCAGGCGGATGAGCGCAGCCTGGCCGTGCGACTGGAACTGCTCGATGACGAGGCCACGCTGACGGATGAGCGCATCGATGCGGTCGTCACCGCCATCGTCGCGGCCACCGCTCAACAACTGGGCGCCCGCCTGCGCGGCTGAACGGAGGATTCATGGACGCCAACGACACCAAGAAGGACGCCGCCGCCGTCGTCATCGGCAGCCTCGAGACGCCCACGCTCACGAAGGCCGAACTCGCCGAGTTGCTGTTCGACAAGCTCGGGCTCAACAAGCGCGAATCCAAGGACATGGTCGAAGCCTTCTTCGACATCCTTCACGACAGCCTGGTCAAAGGTCAGGACGTGAAGCTCTCCGGCTTCGGCAACTTCAACATCCGCCGCAAGGCGCCGCGCCCGGGGCGCAATCCGCGCACCGGCGAGTCGATCCCCATCAAGGCGCGCAACGTCGTTACCTTTCACGCGAGCCACAAACTCAAGGGGCAGGTGCAAGGCGATGCGCCCAGCGGGGAAGACTTCGAGTAGAGTCTGCTTTCCCCCCGCGAACTTGTTGATTCGCAATGAGAATTTGCCATGGATAAGGCGCTTCCCGCCATCCCCGCCAAACGCTACTTCACCATCGGTGAGGTCAGCGAGCTTTGCGGCGTGAAGCCCTATGTGCTGCGTTACTGGGAACAGGAGTTCACGCAGCTCAAGCCCATGAAGCGCCGCGGCAACCGCCGCTATTACCAGCATCACGAAGTGCTGCTGATCCGCCGCATCCGAGACCTGCTCTACGACCAGGGGTTCACCATCAGCGGCGCGCGCAACCAGCTCAACGAGACGCCGTCGTCGGCGGCGTCCCTGGCCCAAAGCTTCCGAGAGGAAGCGGGCCAGGCGGCTGATGAAGTGGCCGAATTGGAGGAACTCGACGACGACGGCGAAGACATCGCCCTCCTCCCCGGCGCCCACGTCGCCACGCAAGCTGCAGCCAGGGTGCCCGTGTCGCATGCCCAGCCCCTCAAGGCCGCCGAAGCATCACTGACCCTGCCCCTGATCGCACTGGACCCGGTGACGTCCCTCGAGCAGGTGCGTGCCGAGCTGCTGGCCATCCGCGCCAGCCTGATCAACTGAGTTTTCCTGGCAAAAATTCGGCGAACGACCGGAACGGCCAAATTCTGGGTTATACTGCTTGGCTCAGTCGGGGCGTAGCGCAGCCTGGTAGCGCACTTGCATGGGGTGCAAGGGGTCGCGAGTTCGAATCCCGCCGTCCCGACCATTTTTATTGAAGTAGATCAACGGGTTACGTCACACGACGTAGCCCGTTTTTCCTTTCCGGGCACCAAAACTCTCCTTGGGGGTGCTTTCTGGGGTGGTTTGTCGAAGTGCTACCCCCTCGGCCGTAGTCCTGGGACAACAGCTCGTCCCACCTGTCCCACGCTCCCTGCCCGGCTCACGCCGGGACCTCAACGTCCGACCAGGGCCCGAGGCGGGACACCACACCCAAGCACTGCACCCTCGCCTCCGGCGCCGCCTTCAGCGGCTTCCACCATCCAGGCCCGAATATGGATTAGCCGTGCTCCGCCGGCCCACTGGGGTGCTTTTGCCGCGCCTGTGGGGTGCTTTCGAGAGCGCAACGAAGCGGGGCCTGCCGTCGGGGATTAGTGTCTTCAACGCCGAGGGGTCCGGCGGAAAAGGCCGATGCGCAGGGGGTGGCACCGACCCCAACCAGTCGGCATGAATCCACGAGGGGGCCAGGCCCGCGCGCCCCTGCCGGTGAAAGAGCTTCACCTCCAGTGAACAACGTCCACTGTGACGGTGGAACATCTTCACCGATAGGAAATTCCTAAACTTCACCGCGAGTGAAAATAGTTGGTCGAGCTCTCCGACGTTAAGAGAGTCATGCAGCCTGGGCAAGCGCTCCGACCTCTGCGGGCGGGGTGTGGCGGCCATGAAGTCGGAGACCGCCAGGGGGCTACAGTGTTAGAGCGCTGGTTGGCTCTGGGACGCTAACGGATGCAGCAAGCTGGCCGATGTTGGTGACGTCAAGGAACTCACGCAGAGGATCAACGGCGGGCTCACCGGCCTGGCAGACTGGCAGCTCTAGACCAAGCGCGTCCTGGCAGCTCTGGCGTGACGAGAAAAGGCCCCGCGCAATGGCGGGGCCAAGTGATCCGCCGCATGCTCAGGGAGGAAAAGCAGCGTTGTCGCAGACCTGTCGCGGAGTATCGCCGCCTTGGTGGCAGGCGAGGCGGCGATACCGGGTGTTTGGCGGTATACCGCGGGCATGTCCGCATCCTGGCCAACGACCGACTACCCGCTGCAGCAGCTTTTTGCACCTGGCTCGTTAACACCGACCAGGATGTTGAGCCGGCTCAAGTTGCCTCCCGAACAGGAGATGCAGTTGCGATTGCTGTGCATCCGCATCCGCTCCGGCGAGAAGGTGCTGTCGTCAGGCATTTGTGGTGCCTTCGGCCGGAGCGCTTGGCAGGTGCTGTACGGGATGCAAGGCATGGCACTGCGGGTGGTCGACTTGCCGGTCGACGTCGGCGCAGTTCGCGATGACGCGAGGCTTGATTTGATGGATGCGGCTCGAGAGGAGCTGGAGCTGTCGTTGCCACTGGCGCTTCTCGGGCTGCTCACCGCGCTCGTGCGCAACGCTGACGCAGCTGATCGGGCTGACGTTGAAGAGTACGCCCGAGCGCACGGCTACTACAGACCCTGAGCGTCCTATACCGAGTGCAGCGACGTTGCTGCTATTCGGAGGACATATTGACTCAGACACGGACAACAACCTACTTGTCGGTCGTGACGGCCGCAGGCGTCGGGCTGACGCTCGAACGCGCCTTGAATGGCGACCTCGGCGACACGATTGGCATGCTCTTGGCGACTGCGCTCGTCATCGTGCTCCCGTTGGCGTTCGGCAAGCCGACAGCGGCGCCCACGGCGACTGCCGCCGCACGCGAGGGGGGCGACGATGCCCGCTGAACCGTTGCACGTTCACGACTCCCGCCGCCCCGTCATCCAACTCAACGCAGCCCCTGACCTGCGGGGAGGCTGGTCCCTGGAACTCCAAGCCGTCTTCTTGGACGGCCGCAAAGTGACGAGGAAGGGCATCGGCACCGGCACCACGGCCGCCGGCATCGTCGCCGGGCTGCTGGAGCTGCTGCAAGAAGCGCACGACGCCGGCACGCGCGGCTTGCCAACTGCCAGCTGCACTCTCTGGACGGTAGCCACTTCGGAGGCCGAAGCCGACCAATCGAGGTAGCTCACCGATCTCTCTCAGGCCTGCATCTCGCGGGCCTTTTCATACTGCAGGTATGAAGGCCGGGTCGAGAAGGTTTCGGACACCAGGCTGCGATTGATCGTGAGCGGCCTTCGCGGCCTGTCTGACGACGGGCTTGCTAACGTCCCACAGCTGCTCGACGTGATAGTGGAAGGTGCCGTTCAGCCACAGTGGATGACCGGTACGGCCCTGCGTCGAGATTGCGACGCGCCCGTGGCCCGGTTCAGAGTACAACGGCGCCAGGCGACAGCGCTTGGCGCCTACGTCGAGGACCAGGAAGAAGTGGAAGCCCTGGACCATGAATTGCGGCGCGCAGGTCACCTTGGCGCCTTTGCCGAGCATCGTCCTGGGGCATAGGTGCATCACCAACCCTGGAGCGAGTTCCTTTTCCGCGTAGCTCATGTTCCTCCCTCAATAGCGCGAGCGTTATTCCGCCTCGCGACAGTCATCTGCCAGGCGCCACTCCGCGTCGGCCGGCCGCTTGATCCAGAGGTCGCGCCAGGCGTTACGGCTCGTCTGTGTGATGGTGTTGGCCAGGCGCCCCGGCGTGATGGGTTCGCCCTCGTACATCAGCTTATCGCCCTCGACCTTTGCGTAGTGCCAGTCGCCCTTGTATTGCATGCGCACCTCGGTGCCGTCGGGCAGGAAGAGGCTCTTCCACTGGTAGCCCGAGTTGGAAGTTGGAGCAGGACGCAGCAGCTCCGGCTTCCAGCTCGCGTTGTCCATCCAGTAGTCGACAGCGTCGCTTACGGCGACGACTGGATCGCGCGAGTCCCCCTGTGACTTGAGGAAAGCGGCGAGGCCCAAGAACAGCTCCGTGGGCATCGGGATAGAGATTTGCGTTTCCATGCTCAAAGCTCCTTTTTTGAACGCAAATAAACTTTACGAGTGCCAAAACGGAAAATCAAGCTAATTCAAGGCAGTTTTAGTCGGATCACGATCTCGTGCGATCACCCTATACGGAGTGACAGCCTCACCACGAAAGGATTACCCCGTGACTGCCACCCACAACCTGCTCGCCGCGCTGGCGCAGGCCACCAAAACCGGCTGCATCGCCATCTGGCCGTCGAGCGATAACTACTCCTTCGGCCGCATTGGCCAGTTCGAGCTCTTCACCGACCACTATGGCGACTACCTGCTCGTCTCCTGCGACGGCGCGGAGCAGATGGAAGTTCTGCATGTCCGTGACTTCAGCCTGCACGGCTACAACCTCGCCGACCAGGCCGGCCGCGCCGCAGTGCGCGAGTACCTGCGCCGCAAACTCAAGGCCGCCGCAGCGAAGGCCGAAGCTCAAGACCTGGAGGCCGCGTGAACAGCGACGAGCTGAAGCGCACGGCAATCGACCTGGTCGTGACGCAGGGGCGCTCTGTCGCCTCGGTGAGCGAGGAGCTGAACGTTCGCTCGACGTCCGTCATCAGCTGGCTGCGCTATGCCGGCGTGTCTCTGAAGGGGCGCCCACGGCCGAACGTCAAGGTCAGCCATGAGCTGCGTGCGCGTGCCGTCGCGCAGATCGCTGGTGGCAGCAACGTCACCGACATCGCGGAATCGCTGGGCGTCACCGCGGCAGCGGTCTATCGCTGGATGCGCATGGCGGGCGTGCAGAAACCGAAGCACAGCCACCGGTCCAAGTCCGTCCGGTACAGCGATGAGTTCAAGCGCGATGCCGTGCGCCAGGTCAAGTGTCGCGGGACCATCCAAACGGTCAGCGTGGAGACGAGAGTCAGCCACCAGACCCTCCGCAATTGGGTGATTGCCCACGGAGGCCAGGCATGACGGCTCCGCGCTCGGGGCACGCACCGCCCCACCTCCACCGCTAGGGATTACTTGATGACCTGCTCCATCTACAACAACGCCGTGGTCGTAGCCTTCGACGAAACCAGTCAGCTTCAACGCCGCAGCGTCGCTGCGCGGGAGCTGGACCTCGTCGAAGATCGTCTGACCCATACCCGCCAAGACCTCGAGGCCCTCAGTGCGCTGCGCGACAGCATCCGCGTCGACCTCGAGCACCTTCGCATCGAGCATGCTCGCATGGCAGATTGCGTACGAGACATGCGCGCCGAGCGGGCTGTGCTCGAGCGAGCTGTTGCCCTCTTTGTCCGCCGTGTTGGGCTCAAGTTAGCATGACCACGCCTGCGCCCTCCTCACGCCTGCCACCAGACCCTCCGCAACTTGCTGTGCGCCGATAGAGGTGAGGGATGACCGCTTAGAGCTGCACCCGCAAGAGCTGCCCCTAGGACTACGCGAGGCCTACGGGACGTTCCCCGTTCAAGTCGCGCCGCTGCGTCGATGGGCCGGCATGGAAACCACCATGACCATCTGGCTGGCCTCGTCCCAGTAGTAGTAGATGCGCAAGCAGCGGTGAGGGTCTCGCGTGTTGCCACCGTTCTTGATGTGCCACTCCACAGTTACACGCCCATTGCTGCCCGTATAGTCGAAGCTGTCAGCGCCACAGCGGTCATTGTGAACCCCGTCGTCTATGGCCTTGCGCAGGTCGCCGTTGCCGCCGTTGATGCGCGAGTCGCGGTACTCGCCGGCCAGCCACAAAAGGCATCGCGCTGCCGTTTGAGGGTCTTCGAACTGGGCGGATCGAACTTCTCGCCGCGCGGACGCTTCGAGCGCGACGCGGCCGCTTAGCACTTGGTCACACCAATCGGCGAACTCCGCCCAGGTGGTCGGAAGCTGCTCATCCAAATCAGGCTCGTCACCGCGCGTTCTAATCAAGTCGGTCAGATGCTGAATGCGATAGTGCGCACCATGCAGTTGCTGCTCAATGGTCTGGGCGCGCTCCTCAGCGGCTTTGTGCTCGTCAGAAAGCCATTGCTGAGTGTCAGCGGCGCGGCGTAGGTCGTCCTTGAGTGCGGCGATTTGCGCCTGGGCAGCTGCAAGTTGGTCCTTGTCAGCACCGCCGGTCTGGCGCAGGCGCTCACGTTCATGGTCCAAGCTAGCCTGCCGCACGTCCGAGAACGCGAGCACGTCCGAGCCCAATTCAAGGCGGCGGATGCTTTCGTTCGCAGCCATCCAGCGCAACGCCGTTGAGGCGGCGCGAGCGCGATCCTCGCCCGGCTTCCAGTTGACGAGGTAGAGCCGGTGGGCCATCGGGTTGGCGTCTAGCGAGAAGCCAGGAAGGTAGGCGCGTACGGCACCGTTATAGACGGAAAGTGACTTGCCCAACTCGCGAGTCAAAAGCCAGGTGTACGCGGCAGGAACGATGACGACCCTTGCGAGCCCTAGCATGACCTTGGCGAGCAATGGCGCGTTGATGAGCGGGGCAGTCTCACCTTCGGGGACCGTACACACCAGGTAGGTGATGTTGCGACTGGGAGCCAGCAATTGGTCAACTAGGGCCTCTGCGTCCTGCTCCGAGACTACCGTCCAAGGCGCACTGGCCATCGGAGCGCCGCTTTGAAGCAAACCACATGCAGCAGCGAGCTGTCGCACTACGGCAGGCACAGCGGGCTCGATAAGCAACTCGTCTTCCGGTGAACCTACGAGCAGACGCAGGCTGAAGAGCGCACGACCGTTTCCTGCCGCATACCCCAGCGTGACTTCGGTGGTCCAAGTACGCGCCGCAACGTTGGCGTCGGGGCGGTCTACGCGCAGCGCCCACAGGGTTCGCTGCTCGTCAACGAGGCCTGCGGCGATGCAGGTGCGCCCGCCACGAAACAATTCGAAGGCCTCAAGTTGCGAAGCATCAGCGGTCAGCGCCGTGCCGATCTGCGTAGCAGCCCACTTCAGCACTTCATGACGCGCAGCCGTGGCGGCTAGGGCGGCATCAGAACCCCCCAGCTCACCGGCAACGCGCAGGATTTCTCGTTCGCGGATGCGTGGAAAGCCCTTGGCTAGCATCGGTCTGCCTCCTCAGCTTTGAAGCAGACCGCCCCCTGGTATGAGGTAGCTCAGTTGCTACCTAAACGGGCGTTTGCGGGCACCGTCTGCGTGGATTTGTACGGCAAATGTAACGCGACTCCGAAGCGGCGTAAGTCGTAGAGACACCCCGCTATAGCTGCCTGAATCTGCCGCTGACCTTCCATGGCACTTCCATCGCGATGCCCTCAACAGCCACCGCTTGCTCAACGATGCGCGGCCACCAGCGCAGCAGCTGCGAGGTCTTCTCCCAATAGGGGTAGTTCGCCCACGAGTTCTGCAGCACGAAGACGGACAGGCCGTTGTCCCGGATCGCCTTGCGCTCAGCGCCGTTGCGCTTCCTGAAGCCATCGCATGAGATGACGCACCAGTCGCGCTCCCGGGCGAGAGCGTGAAGCCACTCGGTGTCGGGCGTCGACGGGGCGAACCTCTCGCGCAGGTGGACGACCCGCCCGACTTCTGTGGGGTACTGAGAACCGCTGCAAGCCGACAGACAACCCGCCCAGCATGGCGGCAGGTTGGCGTCGAGAAAGAAGTTCAATGGGGCGCGCGCTGCAGGCTCTCTTCGAACCTGACCGCTGCGTCGACAACTCTCACCGGCACGTCATATACCCTGGCTGTCCGGCTGGCCGCTTGGGCATTGGCGCCTTCAGCCTTGTACGACGCGAACAGGATGCTGGTTGGCACTCCGGAAGCGTCGATGATGGGGCTTCCAAACTGGCGGGCCGGGTCCAGCACGACAGGGCTGCGGGCTCCCTGCGGGAACCACTTCACAGCCTTCTTGCCGGCGTACTCGATGCCAGCGTAAAGGGACGGGCTTATGATGTCTCGGAACGCGAACTGGCGGCTCTTCAGGTCCAAAAGCGTTCCGTCGCTCCGGCTGCGCTCGACAGCCTCGGCGAAGATCGTCCTGCCATCGGTTTTGAACGCGCCTGAACTCATCGGGTAGTCCACGTCGAGCAGCTCGCGGGCGGTCTCTAGGCACCTGCGGATGATGAGCAACGGCACACCATGATCCACGAAGGCCGCAACAAACCGGACTTCAAGCAAGTCGCGGAAACCAATCACCTCTGCGTCGAAGTCGTCCTTCGACAACTGCGGTGTCCACAGCGGTTCTGAGTAGCCACGGGACGTTTCACCCTTGGCCTTCTTTGAAAACGAGTAGCCATAGAGCCAGCGATGCATCTTCTGGGCCGGCACGCGAATCAAGCGTGCGGCCTCAGGCAAGGTGTAGATGCCGGTCCCCTGGTACATCATTTGAGTCTACCGCCTCAGTCCGCACGCCCAACCGGCTCAGTCGGGCAGCCCTCTACAACTTGCACGACCGGTTCCGCGTGCCTGCAGCTCCAAGCCGCGGCCGAGCGCATGCCCTTCGGACGGGTGTAGCGGTACTTCCTGAAGGTAAGCCGCACGCGACCGAGCCAGCCGGCGTCCACTTCGATGCGAATCTCGTCGTGTGGCACGAGTTCGGCCTCGGGCAGCGAGCCCTGTGCCTGGCCAACGAACTGGCTTGGAACGCGGGCCAAGATGCCGTCGTCAGGCAAGCTGGTCGGAGTGGTTTGGTTGGCGAGCTGGTCCATCACCCGATGGTGACCGACGGTTGGCTCATGGCGCGAGCCAGGAGGCGAGCGGACCCACCTCGGTTTGCGGCGCTGACGATGGGCACGGTGCCATCGTCAGCCTGGAATGCTTGCTGCGCATGCGGGCACACCTCAAGAAATCAGCCCCGCTGAGGGAAGGTTCTGCGATTTCTGCGCTGGCCCGCATGGCGCCTAGGCCGCGCTATACAAGGTGTAGACGTTGTCATGAGCGTGCTACTTTCCTCTGGGGTACTTCAACTGGTAGTAGTTGCCCCTTTGGCGGCGTCTTTCACTCGAGACGCCGCCTTTTTTGCGCCCGCACCGTCAACGCCTTGGGGACAGCCGCCGCTACCTTGATAGACAGTCTGTGTCCGCGGGGCGGCAGTCTTGGCCCGGGCGCCGCCTATCGGCAGGCGCGCGGGTAGTGGAACTGGGCAATCGCAGGAAATCCGAACGGCTGGCCGCCTCATAAGTCGTATCCGTCCGGCCAAGTCATCTTGAGTGGCTGCTGTCGACAGTCACAACGACACCTGGCAGGTCAGTAAAGCGGACGTCTTGTACTGCGCTTCAGTCCCATCGGTGGCTCACAAAGCACCCGCTGGCGGATGCGCCCGACGGAAACCTCCAGCTCTTCATCATGGCGATGGCTTGTTCGTCGAAGAGCTTCTTCGGGCTTGAATTTACGATTTCGACTTTCACGACAGCGCCGTGTTCGACGTCAATCCGGGCGTGCGTCCAACCATAAGGATTGCCTTCAAACTTCCCCTTCGCAAAGGAATCCAGGTCGATATTGCCGAGTTCCGAGCATTCGGCCGTGTCGAGCACCCGATCTGTAGGCTCAGCAATCACGGGAGCCTTAGGGGAGGCGGCCACAGGAGCATTCACCGGCGCCGTGGAGCAGCCGACGCAGAGCATCAGTACAAGAGGAAGAAGAGGTAGATTGCGCATCGCATTCCTGTGATTTGCGACCCAGGTTGGGCAACGAAGCGCTGGAGTCTGCCCGCCAGCGGTGCTAGAGGCAATGGTGGCAATTCACTCGCCATCTCGTGCGCACCAGCCCGCCCCTGCCTATCTCAGGCGCCATAGCGGGGTAACAACTCGGCGACCCGACTTGCCGGCAGGGTCGGCAGCCGCTCCAGCGCGTCCCGGAGGTAGGCATAGGGATCAAGCCCGTTGAGCTTGGCCGAATGGATGAGACTCATCACGGCCGCGGCCCGCTTGCCCGCGCGCAAGCTGCCGGCGAACAGCCAGTTCTGCCGTCCCAGCGCGATGGGACGGATGCGGTTCTCCACCCAGTTGTTATCAATCGGCAAGTCGCCGTCGTCGAGGTAGCGCGTCAGTGCCGCCCAGCGCTTGAGGCTGTAGTCGATGGCCCGAGCGGTGGCTGAGCCGTCCGGCACGCGCTGGCGTTGCTGTCGCAGCCACTGGTGGAGCGCGTCAGCCAGCGGTCGTGCTGTCTTGCGCGCCTCCAGCCGGATCGTGCTGTCGGCATTGGCCGCGGTTCGCTCCACCTCGTAGAGCTGGCCAAAGAACTTCAGCGCCTGCTCGCCGACTTGGCTGCCGTGGTTGGCCCAGAGTTCATGGAACTTGCGCCGCGCGTGCGCCATGCAGCCTGCTTCGATCACGCCCAGTTCGAAGCAGGCCTTGTAGCCGGCGAAGTCGTCGCACACGAGCTTGCCCTGCCAAGCTGGCTTGCCCGGCGTTCCCGGCAACCCGAGGAAGTCACGGGCGTGCTGGCCGCCACGGCTGTCGGCGAAGTCGAAGACGACGGCCCGCAGCGAGCTGAACTGCGTGCTGCAGTAACTCCACAAGTAGGCGCGGTGGGTCTTGCCATCACGCTGCCCGGTGGGCTTGAGCATGGCCACCGGCGTCTCGTCAGCGTGCAGCACCGGCTGACGCAGCAGCTCAGCCGTCAGCGCGTCCACGAGCGGCTGCAGTTGTGCGCCGCACTCTCCAACCCACTGCGCCAGCGTGGAACGCGAAATGGCGTGACCCGTACGCTCGAAGATGGCCTCTTGTCGGTACAGCGGCAGGTGGTCCAGGTACTTGGCCACCAGGACCTGGGCCAGTAGGCCCGTCGTCGGCAGACCCTTGTCGATGATGTGTGGCGCGACCGGCGCCTGCACGATGCGTTCGCAGCACTTGCAGACCCACTTGCCGCGGATGTGGCGCTCGACGGTGAAGACGCCAGGCTGGTAGTCCAGCTTCTCGGCCACGTCCTCGCCGATGCGCTGCATGGCTTGGCCGCAGCCGCAGGTGGTGTTCTCGGGTTCATGGCACACGTCGCGGCGCGGCAGGTGCGCCGGCAGCTTCTCGCGCCGGGGCTGGTGCCGCTCGCCAGCGGCGCGGCCTGGTTGCAGTGCTTCAATCTCGGCGGCCACCGCCGCCAGGTCGCTGTCCAGCGTCTCGTCCAGCAGGCTCTTCTGCTCAGCGCTGAAGCGCTCGCTCTGGGCGGCGAACTTCAGCCGCTTGAGGATGGCGTTCTCGTGCGTGAGCTTGTCGATGACGGCCTGCTTGAACGCGGCGTCGGCGCGTGCGGCCCGAAGGGCGTCGCGCAGTTGCTGGGCATCAAGCGTGTCGAGGTCATCGGCAATCACGAGACGTGATGCTGCCCGGCGCAGACCGAGCTGCCCATCGGCAGATGCCGCAATGGACGCCGAGCTACAGCAGCGTGATGACGCCAGCTTCGCCGACATGCTGCCAGGGCAGGCCCAGCACCAGGGCGTCGAACTGGGCGCGGTTCAGGTTCAACGTGCCGGTCACGTCGCGTGGCCACACGAAGCGGCCGGCGTTCAAGCGGCGGGCCGCCAGCCACACGCCGATACCGTCATGCACGAGCACCTTCATCCGGTTGGCGCGGCGGTTGGCGAAGAGGTAGGCGTGGTGAGGCCGTGCGGCACCGAACACGGCCACCACGCGTCGCAGGGCGGCCTCGGTGCCGGCGCGCATGTCAAGCGGCTCGACCGCCAACCACACGGCGTCGACGCGGATCACCGCAACAACTCGCGGGTCCAGGCGGCAAGCTCTGCCGCCGCGCTGACCGGCCAGGCAACCGTGATCGAGACTGGCCCGCGCCGGAGTTCGACTCGGACATCAGGCGCCACCGCGGCGGGCTCCGTCGGCGCAGGAAGCGGGAGCGCGATGAACTCGCTTGTCCTGGCGAGTCCGGTAGGAGCCTGGCCAAGAGACAGTTGCCTCCAGCGGTGAACGACGTTGGCATTGATGCCGTGAGCCATCGCCACCTTGGCCACCGACGCGCCGGGCTCGCTGCATTCGGCCAGCACCTGCGCCTTCTTCAACTCGCTGTATCGCCGCCGTGTCTTCTTGTCGCTTGTCATGCGTCCACCTACGTTACGTGGACAGCATCCTTGTCGCAGGCGACCGCCGGTTCAAGATGACTTTGCCGGACGGATACCATAAGTCGGCATAACGCCCCGTACATAATCCATCCGCAGCTAATCGCGCGCTGTGCGCGAAGCCTTCGTCTGATGCGCTTTGCGTCGGCCCGGTTGACCGGGCACTTCAGCACCGACTCCACACCCGACCAGGCCGCCATGCGGCGGGTGGCACTGCTCGAACATGAGCGCCTGGAGGGGGAGGCTGCCCGCTTGCGGGCCCTGGCAGGCAAGGAGACCCAGATCGCCAGACGTGTGGAACAGAACCTGGCTCTGCAACGACTGCAGGCTGAGCTGACCGCGGTGCGCGCGCGGCTCCAATGAAACGACAAGAACAGACAGTCATGACCAACGAGACCATGCAGAAGATTGACGCGGCAACGCCCGAGGCCCAGTCCGCCGACCTGGTGGCCGACAACATCGCCCAGCTCAAGGCGCTCTTTCCGGAACTCCTGACCGAGGGACCAAACGGGGCCGCCGTCAACCTGGATGTATTGAAAGCCCTGGTGGGGGACGCCACGGTCGCCGATGCGGATGAGAAGTACGGCCTGAACTGGCATGGCAAGCGCCGGGCGCGGCAACTGGCCCTGACGCCGAGCACCGGCACGCTGCGTCCCTGCCCCGAGGAGAGCGTGGACTGGGACGGCACCCAGAACCTGATGATCGAGGGCGACAACCTCGAAGTGCTTAAGCTGCTGCAGAAGAGCTATGCCGGCAAGGTCAAGCTCATCTACATCGACCCGCCGTACAACACGGGCAACGACTTCGTTTACCCAGATTCCTTCCAAAACAGTATCCAGACCTACCTCGAGCTGACTGGCCAAAAGGAGGAAGGCCAGAAGACCAGTAGCAACACGGAGGCCAGCGGTCGATTCCATACCGATTGGCTGAACATGCTCTACCCACGCCTCAAGTTGGCACGGAACCTATTGCAGGACGATGGCGTGCTATGCGTTTCGATTGACGATGTGGAGCAAGCCAACCTACGCAAGGTGTGCGACGACCTCTTCGGTGAGGAGACCCTAGAGCTGAAGGAGTTGTTCAACGGCGATGCGCCGTTCGATACCCCGAAGCCCGTACGCCTCATGCGCAGATTGATCGAGTTGTTCTGCGGGCGCGATGACCTCATCCTCGACTTCTTTTGCGGATCGGCATCCTTCGGTCACGCTGCGATGGAGTGCAATGCGGCCGGCGAGGACTCCGCTCTCCGATTCATCTTGGTTCAGCTGCCGGAGCCTGTGACTCGCGTCGGCTACCGAACCATCGCTGACATTTCCAAAGAACGCCTGCGGCGTGCAGGATCGAAGGTGAAGGCAGACCACCCGGAAGCGCAGGTCGATGTCGGTTTTCGCGTTTTTAAGCTCGATGAGTCAAACATTCGTGCATGGATACCGAAGGCGGCAGAGTTGGGACAGTCCTTACTCGAGCATCAAGAGCATCTGCTTCCAGGTCGCACTGAGCAAGACCTCCTGTCCGAACTGCTGCTCAAGCTCGGCCTCGACCTCTGTGTCCCCATGCAACAGCAGGGGATCGCCGGTAAGTCCGTCCACGCGGTCGGCGCCGGTGTGCTGCTGGCCTGCTTGGCCGAAAGCATCACCACGGCTGAGGTGGAGCAACTGGCCGACGGCATCGTGCAATGGCACCATCAGCTCGCGCCAGCCGGCGAGACGACTTGCGTGTTTCGCGACAGCGCCTTTGCCGATGACGTGGCCAAGACCAATATGGCCGCCATCCTGCAGCAGCACGGCATCAAGAACGTGCGGAGCCTGTGAGGAGGGCTGACGATGCAACCTTACACCCCTGACGTCCTGCCGCTGCAGGCACTCGACCATGCCCTGCTGCTCCCGCTCGTGGGGCGGGCGAACGCGGCGCTGGCGCGGTATGACGGGCTGCTGGCCGGTATCCCCAACCCGGCGGTCATGCTCTCGCCGCTGACGACGCAGGAAGCGGTGTTGTCGTCCAAGATCGAGGGCACCCAGGCCACGGTGGACGAGGTGCTGGAGCAGGAAGCCGGTCTGCTGAAGGAAGGCGAGAAGTACAAGGACATCCAGGAGATTTCCAACTACCGCCTCGCGCTGTTCCAGGCGCGCAAGTACCTTGAGGCCTACCCCATCCGGCTGGGCTTTATCCGCGAGCTGCACCGCACGTTGATGGACAGCGTGCGCGGGCAGGACAAGACGCCCGGCGAGTTCCGCCTCGACCAGAACTGGATCGGCAAGATCGGCTGCACCATCGAGCAGGCGACCTTTGTGCCCCCCAATCCGCTGCAGTTGCCGGACTACCTCCGCGCATGGGAGCAGTACATGGACTCGGACGATCTGGACTTCCTCATCCAGACGGCCGTCGTACATGCGCAGTTCGAGCTGCTGCACCCGTTCAAGGACGGCAACGGCCGGATCGGGCGCATCCTGATCCCTCTGTTCCTGTACCAGAAGAAGGTGCTGTCGCAGCCGATGTTCTACCTGTCAGAGTACCTGGAGAACCACCGCGACGAGTATTACGAGCGGCTCAAGGGCATCTCGGCCGCCGGCGACTGGAACGGCTGGATCGCGTACTTCCTGCGCGCGATCACCGAACAGGCCGGGCAGAACGGTACGCGGGTCGTGGCCATCAAGGCGCTCTACGAGGAGATGAAGGGCGTCATCCACGAGACCACCCGGTCGCAGTACACCGTGCATCTGCTCGATGCCATCTTCTCCAAGCCCATCTTCAAGACCTCAGACTTGGCGCAGAAGCTGTCCGAGGACCATGGCATCCACGAGAAGACGGCTCCAGCACTGTTACGCCAGCTCCGCGATGCGGGCGTGCTGAAGGAACTGCAGGCGGGTAGCGGCCGCAGGTCAGCAACGCTGTGCTTCCCCAGGCTCATCAACTTGGCCGAGGGGCGCCAGGTGCTGTGAGCTAGTGGAGTCCCCATCCGCCTCTGGCGAGCTTGTGGAGTTCAAAAGACTTTTCGTACTCCACAAATTGTTTAGAGGCATCCGTAGGCTCCACAAAACCTCTGCAGCCGGCGAAATACAAATTTTAATTCGCAAGTCATTGATTTATATGGGATTTGTCTCATTGATGCAAGCCTACAAGTGATCGAGCCATGAAGCTTCATTTCGAGCCAGACCTGGACTACCAGCAGCAGGCCATCGAGTCCGTCTGCGACCTGTTCCGGGGCCAAGAGGTATGCCGGACGGAGTTCACCGTCACCATGCGCCTGCCCGATCAGCAGCTCACCTTAGGCGTGGCGGAAACCGACCTGGGCGTGGGCAACCGCCTCACGCTTCTCGACGATCAACTGCTGAAGAACCTGCAGGACGTTCAGCTGCGCAACGGCCTCGCGCCGGCCGGCACGCTGGCGTCCGGTGACTTCACGGTAGAGATGGAGACCGGGACCGGGAAGACCTATGTCTACCTGCGCACGATCTTCGAGCTGAACAAGCGCTACGGCTTCACCAAGTTCGTGATCGTCGTGCCTTCGGTGGCCATCAAGGAAGGGGTCTACAAGTCGTTGCAGATCACCGAGGAACACTTCAAGGCCTTGTACGCCGGCGTGCCGGTGGACTTCTTCCTGTACGACTCGGCCAAGCTGGGCCAGGTGCGCAACTTCGCCACCAGCTCTGCCATCCAGGTGATGGTGGTTAACGAGTCACATTGAGTGCTTGCCGGCCTTCAGGCAGAACCTCGTAATCCCACTTCTCGCCGCCTTCTTCGAACACCTCTCTCAGCATTTCAACTCGGGTTAGGTAAGCGCCATGCGAAACAGCAGCCAAGGCATTGGAAAGGTGGGCAGAGAAGTGAAAGAACTCGTCGTGTTCGAACCGACCAAGAGTTTCGCGAGCAAAGCTGCCTTCTTCAGAATCCGCCAATTCAGGATTTGTCACCAGCTCTGAAAACCTCAGAGCAAGCTCTCCAGTTTTAGGATCAATGCAGCGGACAAGTCGCAGATTCCGGCGGTAGAAACGCCATCGCCGGTGCATTTCATTCAAATGAAAAACAAACGGCCACGCTTCATCTGAAACCTCCGCTCCGGAGACGGTCAAGTACGGCATCACGTCCATGCGCCCCTCGCGCACCCCCGAAAGAACCGCCACGCCAGCCCGTCAGGGAAACGGGTTTTCGGGAGCTAACCTAGGCGCGACGAAAGCTAACTCTACGCTGCGCGTGAAGCTCCCAACGTGATGACGTTGGACGCGGGCGCCTCACCGCTTACCAGCGCCTGCAACCGCTCGCCCAGTGCTTCAAAGGCGCGGGCCTGTTCCACCGGCCGGCGGTCGCGGATATAGGTACGGCGCACGCGGTTCTCGATGACGTGGTTCAGGCACTCGTCAATCACATCGCCGCTGATGCCCATGCCCGCCATGAGCGTGGCCGCGGTCCGGCGCAGGTCGTGAGCGGTCCACCGTCCACCCGGCAAGCTGAGGCTATCGGTGCGCTTGCTTCGGCCGCTCATGCGCTTCTCGGGCGGGCGCTGGCGGTCGGACAACTGCTTGCCGAAGCTCTTGACGCACACCGGGCCGTCGCCGGCCGTGTTGGGAAACACCCAGGGCAGCGGCTTGCCGTCCTTGTCGTTCTCACGGAGTGCAGCGAGGGCCTGAAAGTGCTTCAAGGCGAAGGCGGATAGGTGGATGGTGTGATCCCGGCCATTCTTGGTGGTGGGCAGATACCAGCGGGCCGCGTCTAGATCGACGTGCTTCCATTCGGCCGCCGTCAGCTCGCCCACGCGCACGCCGGTCGCGAGGATGACCCATACAGCCGCCACGCTGCGCGGGCTCATGCGGGCCAGCGGCAGGGCGGCTGCAAGGGCCTGGACTTCCTCAGCGGACAAGGTGCGCTCCCGCTCGGTTTCCTGGCCGCCCACATCGCGTTTGCTCAACACGTCCAGCGGGTTGCGCTCCACCAGATCGCGCTTGAGAGCGAACTGAAACATCTGCTTGAGTGACGCCAGCAGCACGTTGGCAGTGCGCAGCTTGCCGGCCGCCGTCACCTCGTCCAGCACGGCCAGCACGTCGGCCTTGCGCACGTCAGCGACAGCCACGTCACCCAGCGGACCAAACACCCGCCGTTCGAACTGCTCGCGAATGTATGTGCCGCCGTCCTTGCGGCCTCGCGCCTTGCCATCCGCGCCCACATGGGGAGCCAGCTCGACCCGCTGCCAGTGATCGAACAGGCCCCGCACCGTGAGGCGCCGCCGGGCCTCTTCCTCGGCCTGCTGCTTGCGGGCCGCATCGGCCTGGATCTTGAGTTGACGCAGGGCGCGAGGGTCATTGCCTTCGGAGCGCTGGCGCCACAGCTTCTCGGCTTCCTGGCGGGCATCTGCCAAGCTCTTGCGCGGGTAGTGTCCGGCGGGGTCGTCCGGGAACATGCGATGCCACTGCTGCGCGCCCGTAGCCGGGTCGGTGAGGCGCAAGTACCAGTAAGCCACGTCCTCACGGTCGCGCTTGCGCAGGTATAGGCCGCCACCATCGTGCAGCGGCTTACCCGCGTCGCCGGTCTTGACGTAGGCCGCCACCGCCTTCTCGGTGAGCGTCCTCAGCTTCGCAGTCCGCGCCATCGCTACCCCTTTGCATTCAGTTCGGCAACAGAACCGGCAACAGAATTCTGGCGGCTAGTGGCGGTTCCTGGCAACCGTCAGCGAACAACGCACGGAGCTAAAGCGTTGTCTCGCAATGGGTTTTACTTGTTGACCTGGACACTGGCGAACGTCCAAAAACGTCGCCTCGACTGCATGGGGTGCAAGGGGTAGCGAGTTCGAATCCCGCCGTCCCGACCATTTATTGAGTAGATCAACGGGTCACGTCGAAAGGCGTGACCCGTTTTTCGCTGGGGAATCGCCATTCGATGTGGTAGCAGCAACCCACCAGGGTTTCATCTCACTCAACAGATGGAACATCGACACCGCCCGGCACGCTCCCAGCAAACAATGCTGCCGCGCAGGCATGAAAAAAGCACTTAGGCCGCTTGGCGCTAAGTGCTTCATTCATCAAGGAAATTTGGTGGGCCCTGTAGGATTCGAACCTACGACCAACGGATTAAGAGTCCGCTGCTCTACCAACTGAGCTAAGAGCCCTTGATTCAGCGAGGCAACCTTGCTGAGCCAACGATTATAGCGCCTTTTCAGACGCTGGATCAAGTTTCGAGAAACAAGATCCAAATTCTGGTGGGATGTGCAGGATTCGAACCTGCGACCAACGGATTAAAAGTCCGCTGCTCTACCGACTGAGCTAACATCCCGCGTCAAGCAGAGCCTGCCATTATAGGCAGTTTTTTTTGAGCCGCGCAAGCTTTCTTCAGAATTTGTTGGCCTGTTCAGCGCCCCACCGAGCGGGCCAGGTGAAGACGCTGCCATTCGGCGGCGGCACAGAAGCCAAACGTCGCCGTCACGGCCACGCTCGACCCATAGCCGTGGCAGTTCAGGCTGCCATCCACCTCACAGGCCTCGCCCTCCTCTTGCGGCGGCAAATGAACCGGCTCACGCGAGTACACGCAGGCAACGCCCATGCGGCCTGACCGCGGAGCGGCATGCTGCTTGCGCAGCCGCTGGCGCAGGGCCGCCAGCAATGGATCGTGCGTGGTTTCGCTCAGGTCGTCGATCTGCACACGATGCGGCTCGCGCTTGCCTCCCGCAGCACCGACGGTCACGAAAGGAAGACCCTGCTCCCGCGACCAAGCCGCCAGGACGGCCTTGGCTCGCACCTGGTCGCAGCAGTCGATCAGGCCATCGACACGCTCGTCGCCAAGCAGCGCGGGCCAGTTGTCCGGCTCCACGAATTCTTCGATGACCCGCACGGCGCATCCCGGGTGGATGTCGGCAATGCGCAGGCGGAGCGCTTCGGCCTTGGCCATGCCCACGGTCGACCCCAGGGCCTGGATCTGGCGGTTGATGTTGGATTCGGAGACCTGATCGAGGTCGATCAGCGTCAGGGCCGCCACGCCGCTTCGGGCCAGCGCCTCGACGGCCCAGGAGCCGACACCCCCCAGGCCCACCACCACCACATGCGCACGGCGGAGTTGTCGGTAGGCCGCGTCGCCATGCAGGCGACGCAGACCTCCGAAGCGCCGCTCCAGATCAGCGTCTTGCTGATCCAGCATCACTTGATCGCGCGCAGGCGCTCCTTGGCGGCTTGCGCGGCCTCGGTCGAGGGGTAGGCCTTGATCAAGTCTTCCAGGCTGCGCCGGGCCGACTTGTTGTCCTTCAGCTCGATCTGGCAGTTGGCCAGCGCCAGCAGGGCTTCAGCGGCTCGCGGGTGATCGGGGTTGCCGGCGATGAAGCCCTTGAAGGTCGCGATCGCGTCCTTGTAGTCGCGCTTGCCGTACTGGGCGTTGCCCAGCCAGAAGCGCACCGAGTCGGTATAGCCGCTGGCCGAGTAGCGCTTCAGGAAGGCATTGAGGGCTGCCACCGCGTCCGCGAACTCGCCACGGCGCACAAGCCCGATGGCGGCCTCGTACTGGTTGCGCTCGTCCGGGCTGACCTGGAACTCACGCCCATCGAGGCTGACCTTCTGCGGCTCCAGCGGCTTCAGGCGGGCTTCGACAGACTGCGACTGATCCGTCAGCTTGCGCTGCGTGTCGGCCAGGTCACGGGCCAGTTGCTCGTTCTGGCCACGCAGCTTGGCAATCTCGGCGCGCAGGGCGTCGATCTGGCCGTTCAGATCAAGCAGGCTGCGGCGCAGGGGCTGCAGTTGTTCCTGGATGACCGCGTTGAGCTGATCACTGCGCTGCTTGGCAGCGTCCTCGTTGGCCTGGACCTTGTTGCGCAGCTCAAGAATCGCCTTGCGGGCCTCATCGTCTTCGAAGAGGCCCGCACGCGCGGGCTGCATGAAGGCCGCACCCACGGCCAGGGCCGCGAGCGTCAGTCGCAGAACGCGCATGTCGATCACTTGTCCTTGAGCTCGACGCGGCGGTTCTTGGCCCAGACTTCTTCACCCGTGCCCTGGACGGCCGGGCGCTCCTTGCCGAAGCTCACCGCCTCGACCTGGTTGGCGGCCACGCCCAGCAGCGTCAGCGACTTGGCCACGGCTTCGGCACGACGCTGGCCCAGGGCCAAGTTGTACTCGCGGCCGCCGCGCTCGTCGGTGTGGCCTTCCAGGTTCAGGGCAGCCTTCTTGTTGGCGTTCAGGCGCTTGGCGTGCAGGTCGATCAGGGGGCGGTACTCCTCCTTGACCACGTCGCTGTCGAAATCGAAGTAGACGACGCGCTTGTCCTGCACTTGCTGGGTGTACTGCGCGAACAGGTCCACCGTGGGCACGGCGGTCTGGGCAGGTTGTGCGGGCTGGGCCGGGGCCGTGACGGCAGGCTTGGACTCGGCGGTCTTGACCGGCGCGGGATCATCCAGCTTGACGTTGGAGGCGCAGCCGGCGAGCACGGCGGCAGCAGTCAGGGTGAGCGCATAGCGGGTCAGGTTCATTCGAATGTTCTCCACAACGGACGGGGCAGGAAAGAGGTTGGACTCACGTCACCATCGGCGGCGCGGGCGTTGCATTGTCCAACAACGTCCGCG
The DNA here is from genome assembly GCF_002205845.1 of Roseateles puraquae. Taxonomy (GTDB): domain Bacteria; phylum Pseudomonadota; class Gammaproteobacteria; order Burkholderiales; family Burkholderiaceae_C; genus Pelomonas; species Pelomonas puraquae. The sequence continues at coordinate 1,042,011 of NZ_NISI01000001.1, forward strand.
CTGTCAAGTTACTAGCGTGTAAAAGGGCCCCAGGTCGGTTCGCGAACCTCAACCAGGGTTACCAGCAGCGGCGTCTTGAACTTGCCGTCGAGCGTGGTGGTCATCAGCACCTCCTTGCCGCCGGCGCGCGTCGCGTAGACGATCAGCCGGCCATTGGGCGAGAAGGCCGGGCTCTCGTCGTCGCTCGTCTCGCTGATCTGCTGGGACTGGCCGGTGCCCAGGTCCATGACCGACAGGCGGAAGGCACCGCCCATGCGCGTGATGTAGGCCATCGTGCGGCCGTCCGGGCTGATGGCCGGGCTGATGTTGTAGTTGCCGCTGAAGGTCACGCGCTCGGCCGCGCCGCCGCCAGCCGGCATGCGGTAGATCTGGGGGCCGCCGCCCCGGTCGCTGACGAAGTAGATCTTGCTGCCGTCAGGCGCGTAGCAGGCCTCGGTATCGATGGCGCCGCTTTGCGTCAGCCGGCGCAGGCCCGAGCCGTCACGGTTGATGACGAACAGCTGCGTGCCGCCCTCGCGCGACAGGCTCAGCGCCAGCTGGCTGCCGTCCGGCGACCATGCGGGCGCGCTGTTGGTGCCTTTGAAATCGGCCAGCACACGGCGCTGGCCGGTCTGCACGTCCTGGATGCGTACCGTGGCCTTGCGGCTTTCAAAGCTCACATAGGCCAGCTCGCGGCCGTTGGGCGCCCAGGCCGGCGAGATGATGGGCTCGGGGCTGGTCAGGGCCACCTTGGCACCTTCGCCGTCGGCATCGGCGACCACCAGGCTGTAGCGCGGGCCGGCCTTGGTGACGTAGGCCATGCGGGTGGCGAAGACGCCCTTCTCGCCCGTCAGCTTTTCGTAGATGGTGTCGGCGATGCGGTGAGCCGCCAGGCGGGCGTCGTCCGGGTGCACGGCCTGGGCCTGGCCCACCAGTTCGCTACCCTTGACGACATCCCAGAGCTTGAAGCGGATATCCAGCCGGCCATCGGCCAGTCGCGTGACAGAGCCCGCCGCCAGCGCGTCGGCCTGCCGCGCACGCCAGTCGGCCCAGACGGGGGTGCTGGTTTCGCTCAGCCCGGCCGGCGTGTCCACGCTGCGGAACAAGCCGCTGCGCTCCAGGTCGGCTCGCACGATGGCGGCGATGGGCTGCGTCGAGGCCTTGGCGTCGTCGCGGAAGTCGACGATGCCGACCGGGATGCGCGAGCCGCCCACGCCGGAGATGTCGATGCGCACCTGGGCCCAGGCCGGCGCAGCGCCCCAGGCCATCACGCCGGACAGGGCAGACAAGGTAACCAGGCGGCGACGTGAGACCGTCGCCAGGGGGAACGCAGTGGGTTCGAGCATGGCGCGGCATTTTGCCGCACGCAGCCGGTTTGTAACGTCAGACAAGGCCGCGTCGGCCGGGGCGCAGGCCCGTCAGAGCAGCACGATGTCGTAGTGCTCGGTCTGGTTGGTGGGCTCGGCCGTCAGTGAGATGGGCTTACCGATGAAGTCAGACAGCCCTGCGAGATGCGCGCTTTCCTCGTCGAGCAGCATCTCGACCACATTGGCCGCCGCGACCACGCGGAATTCTCGCGGCGAGAACTGACGTGCCTCACGCAGGATCTCGCGCAGGATGTCGTAGCAGACCGACCGCGCGGTCTTGACCTGCCCGCGGCCCTCGCAGGTCGGGCAGGGCTCGCAGAGCATGCGCGAAAGCGATTCGCGCGTGCGCTTGCGCGTCATCTCCACGAGGCCCAGTTGCGTGAAGCCGCCCACGGTCACCTTGGTGCGGTCCCGGCTCAACTGCTTCTTGAACTCGCTCAGCACGGCGGCCTTGTGCTCTTCCTTCGTCATGTCGATGAAGTCGACGATGATGATGCCGCCCAGGTTGCGCAGGCGCAGCTGACGGGCAATCGCGCCGGCCGCTTCGAGGTTGGTCTTGAAGATGGTCTCGTCGAAGTTCTTGGCGCCCACGAAGCCGCCGGTGTTGACGTCGATGGTCGTCATCGCCTCGGTCTGGTCGAACACCAGCGAGCCGCCCGACTTCAGTTCCACCTTGCGCGCCAGCGCGCGGGCGATCTCGGCATCGACATTGCAAAGATCGAAAATGGGCCGCTCGCCCCGGTAGTGCTCCAGCTTGGTGGTGGCAGCCGGCATGAAGGTCTCGCCGAACTGCCGAAGCACGTCGTACTGCATCCTGGAGTCGATGCGGATGGAGCCGGTGCGCTCGCTGGTCAGGTCGCGCAGCACGCGCTCCACCAGGCTCAGGTCCTGGTGCAGCAGGTTGGCGGGCGGGGTGGTGAGGGCCTTCTCGCGGATCTGGTGCCAGGTCTTGCGCAGGTAGGCGATGTCAGCGGCCAGTTCGTCGTCGGTCGCGTCTTCGGCATTGGTGCGCAGGATGAAGCCCCCGCCGCCGCCTTGTTCCTTGGTGCCGACCAGCGCCTGCATCCGCGCCCGCAGAGACTCGCGCGTCTCGGGCGAGCCGATCTTCTGGCTGATGCCGATGTGCTCATCCTGAGGCAAATAGACCAGCATGCGGCCCGCGATGCTGATCTGGCTCGACAGCCGCGCACCCTTGGTGCCGATCGGATCCTTGATGACCTGCACCGTCAGCGGCTGGCCTTCGAACACCAGGCGCTCGATGGGTGTGGGCGGCGTGTCGTGGCCGTGGTTGCGCCCGTGGCCAAACTGCGCAGCGGTGTGCAGGTCGGCCACGTGCAGAAAGGCGGCGCGCTCCAGACCGATGTCGATGAAGGCACTCTGCATGCCGGGCAGCACGCGCACCACCTTGCCGAGATAGACGTTGCCCACCAGGCCCCGCTCCAACGTGCGCTCGATGTGCAATTCCTGCACGGCGCCGTTCTCGACCACGGCCACTCGCGTCTCCTGCGGTGACCAGTTGATCAGGATGTCTTCCATCGCGAACCTTTGAATGCTGACGGTTGCGCACGGGCATGCGCGCAGGCGTCAGGACTCGAACCGGCGGGAGCGGCCCGCCCGCCACTCAGACGTTGACGCCAAATTTGGCCAACAGCGTCGCCGTCTCAAAGAGGGGCAACCCCATGATGCCCGAGTAGCTGCCTGAAATGTTCACGATCCAGGCAGCCGCCTGGCTCTGGATGGCATAAGCCCCTGCCTTTCCGAAGGGTTCACGGCTGGCGACGTAGCGGGCGATCTGCGCGGGCGACAGGGGCGCGAACTCCACCGTGGACACCTGCAACGCCTGCTCGTACCGCACGCCATCGGACACCGCGATCGCCGTGATCACGCGATGCTGCCGGCCCGACATCAACGTCAGCATGCGGGCTGCGTCGGCATCGTCGACCGGTTTACCGAGGATGAGTTGATCGACGGCCACGGTCGTGTCGGCACACAGGATGACGCCGGGCGCCACGCCACGCGCCGCGCGCCGGGCCACGGCAGCATCGAGCTTGGCCCGTGTGACGCGCGCGCAATAGACCTCCGGCACCTCACCCGGCTGCACGGCTTCCAGCGCCTCCGCGTCCTCGTCGTCGCCAGGCAGCAGCAGTTCAGGGTGCAGACCCAACTGCCCGAGCAACTGCAGGCGGCGCGGGCTCTGGGAGGCGAGGTAGAGCAAGGGCGTCATTCGCGGTGGTAGGGATGGCCGGTGGTGACGGTCCACGCCCGGTACAGGCCCTCGGCCAGCAGCACCCGGGCGAAGGCATGCGGCAGCGTCAGGTCAGACAGGCGCAGGGTCTCGTCAGCCGTGGCCTTGAGATCGGGATGCAGGCCGTCAGGCCCGCCGATGATGAGGGCGGCGTCGCGGCCTTCCCCCATCCAGAGCCTGAGCCGCTCGGCTAGCTGTACGGTCGTGCGACGTTCGCCGCGCTCGTCCAGGATGATGCGGCGCACCCCCTTCGGCAGGGCCGCCTCGATGCGCGCGGCCTCGGCCGCCATCAGCTGCTCGGCGGTCTTGCTGCCGCGCGTCTCCGCCTTGACCGCTTTCAGCTCCAGCCGGAGCTCGGGCGGAAAGCGCTTGGCAAAGTCGTCGTAAGCCGTGTCGGCCCAGGCCGGCTGGCGCTGGCCCACGGCAACGAGGAACAGCCGCATCAGCCCTTCTTGGCCGCGGTCTTCTTGGCAGCAGCCTTGGCCGGCGCAGCCTTGGCAGCGACCTTCTTGGCCGCCGTCTTCACCGGCGCGGACTTCTTTGCGGCCGGCTTGCCCGCAGGCTTGGCGGTCGTCTTCTTCGCAGCGGGCTTCGCAGCACCCACCTTGATCGTCTTGGCCACCGGCGTCTTGGCGCCCACCACGCGGCTCACGCCCTTCTTGGCGGGCGTGGCCTTCTTGGCGGCGGGGGCCGCCTTCTTGGCGGGTGCCTTGGCCGCAGGCTTGGTAGCGGTCTTGGCGACCGGCTTGGCGGGGGCCTTGCTCGTCGACTTCTTCGCCGGCGCCTCGTCTTCCGAGGCCTTGACCAGCTTCACCTCGCCGCTGCCGACCTTCAGCTTGACCGGCTTGCCGCCCCAGATTTCTTCGAGGCGGTAGTAGTCGCGGATGGCGGGCTGCATCACGTGCACGACGGCAGCGCCGCAGTCCACGATGATCCATTCACCGTTGTCCTCGCCCTCGGTCCGCATGACCTGCATGCCGCGACCCTTGACGGTCTCGCGCACGCTGGAGGCCAGGGCCTTGGTCTGCCGGTTGCTCGTGCCCGACGCCACGATGACGCGCTCGAACAGCGGCGACAGATGCTCCGTGTTGAACACGACGATGTTCTGGGCCTTCACGTCTTCAAGACCATCGACGATGGCGCGTTGCAGCTTGCGGATGTCCATGCTTTACTTTTTCTCGTAGAGGCGGTGCGAAGCAATATAGCTCGCGACCTCGGCGCCCACCATGGGGCTGATGTCCTGGCCCTGCGCAACGGCGTCGCGCACGGCGGTGGACGAAATCGGGAGTTCGGGCAGCGCCAGCACACGCAAGCGGTGCGGTGGCAGGCCCGGCGGGGTGACAACGGCTTCACCGCCGCGTGGCACGACGACCAGCGTGGCGAGCGAGACGACGGTCTCGACCTGGTACCAGGTCGGCAGCCGGGCATATTGATCCTGGCCGATGAGGAACATCAGTTCCGCCCCGGGATTCTCGCCGCTGAACTCGCGCAGCGTGTCAGCGGTGAAGCTGGGCCCACGGCGCTGCAATTCGCGCTCATCGAGCCGGAACTGCGGCTCCGAGGCAATCAGCCGCGCGACCATGGCCGCCCGGTGCGAACCGGCCGCCATGACCTGGTCGGGCTTCTGCCACTGGCGACCTGCGGGCAGCCAGACCAGTTGATCCGGGCCCAACGCCTGCTGCACGAATCGCGCGAAGGCCAGGTGACCCAGGTGCGGCGGATCGAAGCTGCCGCCAAACAGCGCCAGTCTCAAAGCCACAACCCCGTCGGCGTCTCGTTCACCCAGTCACGTGGCCGCAGGAAGTCGGTGTAGAGGCGCGCCTCAGGCGTGCCAGGTTCGGGCGCCCAGTCGTAGCGCCAGCTCACCTGGGGCGGCATGGACATCAGGATGGACTCCGTGCGCCCACCTGACTGCAAGCCAAACAAGGTGCCGCGGTCCCACACCAGGTTGAACTCGACGTAACGGCCGCGCCGGTAGGCCTGGAAGTCCCGCTCGCGCTCGCCATAGGCATAGCCCTGGCGACGCTCAACGATCGGCAGGTAGGCCGACAGGAAGGCATCGCCCACCGAACGGATCAGGCCGAAGCCTCGGTCAAAGCCGCCCTCGGCATAGTCGTCGAAGAAGATGCCGCCGACGCCACGCGGCTCGTTGCGATGCTTCAGGAAGAAGTACTCATCGCACCAGGCCTTGAACTTCGGGTGCAGGTCAGGCCCGTGCGGCGCCAGCGCGTCGCGGCAGACACGGTGGAAGTGCTGGGCGTCGCGCTCGTAGCCGTAATACGGCGTCAGGTCCATGCCTCCGCCGAACCACGTCACGGCCGGCGCATGCTCCGGCAGGGCGGCAAACATGCGCACGTTCATGTGCACCGTCGGCACGAAGGGGTTGTGCGGGTGGATGACCAGCGACACGCCCATGGCCTCGAAAGGCGCGCCGGCCAGCTCCGGGCGGTGCTGCGTGGCCGAAGGCGGCAGCACACGACCTTTCACGTGCGAGAAATTGACACCGCCGCGCTCGAACACCGCGCCGCCCTCGATGAGGCGAGACAGGCCGTCACCCTCCAGCCGGCCACCCGGCTCGCGGCTCCAGCCGTCACGCAGGAACGGGTTGCCATCGGCCGCTTCCAGCGCGGTCACGATGCGCTGTTGCAAGTCGAGCAGATAGTCGCGAACGGCTTGTGAATTCATGGGCGCGGACCTGGTGAAGTGGCACGGGGCTGGATGGGACTGGCCAGCGCGGGGCGCTTGCCAACCCGAGGGCCGAGGTAGGTGGCAAAGGCGGCGAAATCAGCCGAGATGTCACCGGTCAACTGCACGAAGCGGGTCAGCGACACGACCCGCTCACGGAAATCAAAGTAGCACAGGCCCACCGGCACACCCGCTTGCACCGCCACCTGGTAGGCCCCGGTGCGCCAGCCGGTGGTCAGCGACCGCGTGCCCTCGGGCGCCACGGCCAGCCAGAAGCGCTCGCCGCGTGCGGCGGCCGCCTGCATCTGCTGCACGGTGTCGCCCACCATGCCGTGCCGGCTGCTGCGATCCACCGCAACGCCGCCCAGATACCGCACCCAGCGGCCCAGCACCGGCACGCTGAACAGGCTGTCCTTGGCCCAGAAGCGCAACTGCAGGCCCAGCGCCCACTTGGCCAGCAGCCCGACGACGAAATCCCAGTTGGACGTGTGCGGGTACACCAGGATGACGCCCTGCTCTGCCGGCAATCCGGGCGAGTCCACCCGCCAACCAAACAGGCGCAACACCGCACGGGCCAGGCGGCTTTCACGGCCGTGGGGGTGCAGCGGCCCGGGCAGAACGGTGGGCGTGTGGCTCAACGCTTGATGGCCCGGTGGCCGATGTCGGAACGGTACTGGCGCCCGGCAAACTGGATGCCGGCCACCACGTCGTAGGCCCGCTGCGCCGCCGTGCGCACCGACTCACCGAGCGCCGTCACGCACAGCACGCGGCCGCCACTGGTCACCAGCTGGCCATCCGCCATGGCCGTGCCCGCGTGGAAGACCATGGCCTCGTCTTCATCATCCGGCAGGCCCGTGATCACATCGCCCTTGCGCGGCTGCAGCGGATAGCCCTCCGCCGCCAGCACCACGCCCAGCGCGACGCGCCTGTCCCACTGCAGCTCGACCTGGTCGAGCGTGCCGTCGGTGGCGTGCATCAGCAACTCGAACAGGTCACTCTTGAGCCGCATCATGATCGGCTGGGTCTCGGGGTCGCCCATGCGCGTGTTGAACTCGACGGTGCGCGGCTGGCCGTGCTCGTCGATCATCAGGCCGGCGTAGAGGAAGCCCGTGAAGGGATGACCATCCTTGGCCATGCCGGCGATGGTGGGCTGGATGATCTCGTGCATGACCTTGGCATGCACGTTCGGCGTCACGACCGGCGCGGGCGAGTAGGCGCCCATGCCGCCCGTGTTGGGGCCGGCATCGCCGTCCTGCAGGCGCTTGTGGTCCTGGCTGGTGGCCAGGGACACGACGTGCTTGCCGTCACACACGACGATGAAGCTCGCCTCCTCGCCGGCCAGGAAGTCCTCGATGACGACGCGCGCACCGCCGGCGTTGTGGGTCACGCCCAGCTTGTTGTCTTCCAGGATCCAGCGGATGGCTTCATGCGCTTCTTCCAGCGTCATGGCCACGACCACGCCCTTGCCGGCCGCCAGCCCGTCGGCCTTGATGACGATCGGCGCGCCGCGGCCGTCGACATAGGCGTGCGCGGCGGCCGCGTCGGAGAAGGTTTCGTAGGCCGCTGTCGGGATTCCGTGGCGCTTCATGAAGTCCTTGGCAAAGGCCTTGGAGCTTTCAAGCTGCGCGGCAGCCTGGGTCGGGCCGAAGATGCGCAGACCGCGTGCACGGAACTCGTCCACCACACCGGCCGCCAGGGCCGCCTCGGGGCCCACCACGGTCAGCGTGATCTTCTGGGCGATGGCGAACTCGGCCAGGGCCTTCACGTCGGTCACGCCGATGGGCACGGTCTGCAGACGCTCATCGCGCGCCGTGCCGCCATTCCCGGGCGCGACGAACACCTGGCTCACGCGCTCGGCCTGGGCCAGCTTCCAGGCCAGGGCGTGCTCACGGCCGCCGTTGCCCATGACTAGGACTCGCATCAGTTCAGCTCGGCGTTGTGGTAGACCGCCTGGACATCGTCCAGGTCTTCGATGACGTCCAGCAGCTTTTGCATGCGCTCGGCGTCTTCGCCGGTCAGCTCGATGGTGTTCTCGGCGCGCATGGTCACTTCCGCCAGTTCGGGCACGAGCCCCGCGGCCTCCAGGGCCGCCTTGACGACTTCATAGTCGGCCGGGGCGGTCAGCACCTCGATGGCCCCGTCGTCACCGGTGATGACGTCCTCAGCGCCCGCGTCCAGGGCCACTTCCATGACCTTGTCTTCGGAGGTGCCGGGCGCGAACAGGAACTGGCCGCAGTGCTTGAACTGGAATGCCACCGAGCCGTCGGTGCCCATGTTGCCGCCGTACTTGCTGAAGGCGTGGCGCACCTCGGCCACCGTGCGGACGCGGTTGTCCGTCATGGTGTCCAGCATGATGGCCGCGCCACCGATGCCATAGCCTTCGTAGCGGATTTCCTCGTAGGTCAGGCCATCGATGTTGCCGCTGGCCTTGTCGATGTTGTACTTGATACGGTCCGCCGGCATGTTGGCGGCCTTGGCCTTGTCCACCGCCAGGCGCAGGCGGGGGTTGTCCTTGATGTCAGGGCCGCCCTGGCGCGCGGCGACCGTGATCTCACGGATGATGCGAGTCCAGATCTTGCCGCGCTTCTCGTCCTGGCGACCTTTGCGATGCTGGATGTTGGCCCATTTGGAATGACCGGCCATAGGTTGGCTCCTGGGGGGCTGCGCTTGCGGCAGACCGTTTATCGTTGAGTAGCCTTTGATTTTAGAGGACGCCCTCGCACTGCCATGACCACCGACCCCATCCTGCTTGCCCGACATGCCCAGACCGAGTGCTTCCTGCTCCCCGCGCTGGCCAATCGCCATGGTCTCATTACCGGCGCCACTGGCACCGGCAAGACCATCAGCCTGCAGAAGCTGGCCGAGAGCTTCTCGAAGATCGGCGTGCCGGTCTTCATGGCCGACGTGAAGGGCGACCTGACCGGCATCAGCCAATCCGGCAACCCCAGCGACAAGCTCCTCGCCACGCTGAAAGACCGCGGCCTGGACGCGCCCGAGAAGGTTGCCTGCCCGACCACCTTGTGGGATGTCTTCGGCGAGCAGGGCCACCCGGTGCGGGCCACGGTGTCCGACATGGGGCCGCTGCTGCTGTCACGCATGCTGGCGCTCAACGAGACCCAGGCCGGCGTGCTGCAGATGGTGTTCAAGATCGCCGACGACAACGGCCTGCTGGTGCTGGACTTGAAGGACCTGCGCGCCATGCTCCAGTATGTGGGCGACAACGCGAGTCAGTTCACCACGCAGTACGGCAACGTCTCGGCGGCCAGCGTGGGCGCCATCCAGCGCGGCCTGCTGCAGATTGAAGCCCAGGGCGGCGACAAATTCTTCGGCGAGCCCATGCTCAACATCGCCGACTTCATGCAAACGGAAGCTGGGCTGGGCGTCATCAACGTGCTTGCGGCCGACAAGCTGATGAACGCGCCGCGCCTGTACGCCACCTTCCTGCTGTGGATGCTGTCGGAGCTGTTCGAGACCCTGCCCGAGGTGGGCGACCTCGACAAGCCCAAGCTGGTTTTCTTCTTCGACGAGGCCCACCTGCTCTTCAAGGACGCGCCTGACGCATTGGTCGAGCGGATCGAGTTGGTCGTGCGCCTGGTGCGCTCCAAGGGCGTAGGCGTCTATTTCGTGACCCAGAACCCGCTGGACATTCCCGACGCCGTGCTCGGCCAGCTGGGCAACCGGGTGCAGCACGCGCTGCGCGCCTTCACGCCACGCGACCAGAAGGCCGTCAAGAGCGCTGCCGAGACGATGCGCGCCAAACCGGGGCTGGACATCGCCACGGCCATCACCGAACTGGCCGTGGGCGAGGCGCTGGTCAGCCTGCTCGACGAAAAGGGCCGGCCGAGCGTCACCGAGCGGGTTTTCGTGCTGCCGCCGGGCAGCCAGATCGGCCCGATCACCCCGGCACAGCGCCAGCAGCTGATCGCCAATTCCCTGGTCGCGGGCGTCTATGAGAAGCAGCTCGACCGTGAATCCGCCTACGAAAAACTCACCGGCCAGGCGGCCGGGACCGCCAAGGCGCCGGCTCCGGCGGGTGGCGGCATGGCTGCAGAGGCAGGTCAGGTCTTCAAAGGCGGCAGCGCGCCGGCGCCGGCCCCTGCGGAGAGTGGCGGCGGGCTCATGGACGGCCTGAAGGACGTGCTCTTCGGCACCACCGGACCGCGGGGCGGCCGCCACCCGGGCCTGGCCGAGACAGCGGCCAAATCGGCCGTGCGCAGCATCGGCTCGGCCGTCGGCCGCGAAATCATTCGTGGCGTATTGGGCAGCATTCTGGGTGGAAGCAACAGCCGACGCCGCTAAACCGTCGACGCGCCCCCGCCGTTCATGCAGACTCCGTGAGCCCGCTCGACAGGGCAACACACGGGGGACAAGGCATGAATGCTCTGAAGCAATTGCGCATTGGTAGCCGTCTAGGGATCGCATTCACCGCAGTGCTGGCGCTGATGGTGATCGTCGCCGCGGTGGGGGTCGTCGGCATCTTCCGCGTCGCCGCCGGGCTGGAGACGGTCTACCGCGACCGCACCGTGCCCTTGGCGCAGCTGGGGGAGCTGAACAACCTGTCCACCCGCAATCGCCTCATCATCGTGGAGATGTTGCGCTCGCCCGGCTTTGATGAGATCAAGCGGCGCAGCGAGGAACTCTCGGGCAACATCAAGCGCGGCCAGACCGTGCTGGACGAGTACCTGAGCAGCAAGCTGACCGATACCGAGCGTGACCTGGCACAGCGCTTCGTCGCGGCCCGCAAGGCCTACATCGAGGAAGGCCTGCTGCCCGTCAGCACGGCGTTGTCCACCGGCGGCATGAGCACGGCGCTGCAGATCTACGAGGAAAAGACCCTGCCCCTGGGCACCAAGGCGCGCGACCTGGCAGACCAGTTGGTCAAGCTGCAGATCGACGAAGCCGCCGCCGAGTTCAAGCGCGCGGAAGGCACCCGGTCCATGGCCGTGGGCACCACCGTGGCGCTCACCGTCGCTGCGCTGCTGCTCGGCGGCGGGCTCGCCTTGCTGATCACGCGCTCGATCACCGAGCCCGTGCGCCGCGCCGTCGGCTTCGCGCAGGCGGTGGCCGGCGGCGACTTGACCGTGACCATCAACGCCGAAGGCCGCGACGAGATCGCCGCCCTGCTCTCGGCCCTGGGCGAGATGAACGAAGGCCTGGTCCGGATCGTGCAGCAGGTGCGCCACGGCGCCGACTCCATCCTGACCGGCGCGGGCGAGATTGCCAGCGGCAATGCCGACCTGTCGCAGCGCACCGAAGAGCAGGCCGCCAACCTGGAAGAAACGGCCGCCTCGATGGAACAGATGAATGCCACCGTGCGCCAGAACGCCGACACGGCGCAGACGGCCACGCAGCTGGCGCAATCGGCCAGCACGGTCGCCGTGCGGGGTGGCGAGGTGGTGCAGAAGGTCATCAGCACGATGGGCGACATCTCGGCCAGCTCGCGCAAGATCGCCGACATCATCGGCACCATCGACGGCATCGCCTTCCAGACCAACATCCTCGCGCTCAACGCTGCGGTGGAAGCCGCCCGTGCCGGTGAACAAGGCCGGGGCTTCGCGGTCGTGGCGGGCGAGGTGCGGGCCCTGGCCCAGCGCAGCGCACAGGCGGCCCGCGAGATCAAGGGCCTGATCGGCCAGAGCGTGGATGACGTCGAAGCCGGCTCGCGCCTCGTGGGCGAGGCCGGCAGCACCATGACCGAAATCGTCAGCCAGGTGAAGCGCGTGGCCGACCTCATCGGTGAGATGGGTTCCGCCACTCAGGAGCAGACCACCGGCATCGGCCAGGTCAGCGAGGCGGTGGCACAGCTGGACCGCGTCACCCAGCAGAACGCGGCGCTGGTCGAGGAAGCGGCAGCCGCCGCCGACAGCCTGCGCGGCCAGGCCCAGCGCATGAACGAAGTCGTGGGCGTATTCAAGCTCGGCCGCGAGCACTGACGAGCGCCGGCCCGGGTCCGCGAAATCAGACACCGCTGACGGACAACCGCGGCGCAAGCGCCGTACAAGCGCTTTCCAGCAACGGTTTTCGGGAGGTTCGCATGGAGGACGCAACCCTGTGGTGGCACGCGCTGTGCGCGATCGCCGGCGCCAACCTGGTCGCGTGGACGGTCTCCACCGCGTGCCTGCACCGCAACCGGCCTGACGGCACGACCTGGCCCCACCAGCGGCTGCAACTGCTGTTGTCGGCGCTGTACGTGCTGGGCTGCGGCTACCGGTCGTTCCTGCCGGTGTTCGACGTGCCGCGGGTGGTCATGGTCGACTCCTTTGCGTCCAGCGTGTTGGTGGGGCGTACCGTGGCCACGCTGGCCGAGCTCAGTTTTGCCGCGCAGTGGGCGCTCCTGCTGCGCGCCTGCGCCCTCACCCACCACCGCCGGCCGGTGCTGTGGCTGGCGCATGCGGTGCTGCCGCTCATCGTGATCGCCGAGGTCAACTCCTGGTACGCGGTGCTGACCACGCGCAACATCGGCCACGTGGTGGAGGAGTCTCTCTGGGGGACCGTGGCCGTGATCAGCGTGCTGGGCATGGCGCTGCTGTGGCGCGACGTGTCGGCCCGCGCGCGGCGCTGGCTGGCGCTGGCCATCGTCGCCGGGAGCCTCTATGCCGCCTACATGTTCGCGGTGGATGTGCCGATGTACTGGGCCCGCTGGCAGGCCGACCAGGCGGCCGGGCGCCTGTACCCGACGCTTGCCGCCGGCCTGGCGGATGCCGGCAGCCGCTGGCAGGTGTCGCACGATTGGGCGCACTGGCACAGCGAGGTGGTGTGGATGACGCTGTACTTCAGCGTGGCGGTCTGGATCAGCATCGGCCTGGCCCATGTGCGGCTGCCGCTGCGGGGGCACCCGCCGGCTCCGTAAAATCGCGCCACTCCTGCCGGGCCGGGTCTCCCCCGCCCGGTCCTCCGCTTCCAACAGCCCCCGATGAGCCACAACTCCCCTGCCGCGGCGCCGGCCACCAATTTCCTGCGTCAGCGCATCGAGCACGACCTCGAGACCGGCGCCTTCGCCGGCCGCCACTTCGCCGGCACGCCGGGCGATGCGGCCCACCATGCTGCCGCACCGCTGGACGAGGCCCGCATCCGCACCCGCTTCCCGCCCGAGCCGAACGGTTATCTGCACATTGGCCACGCCAAGAGCATCTGCCTGAACTTTGGCCTGGCCCGCGACTACGGCGGCGCCTGCCACCTGCGCTTCGACGACACCAACCCCGAGAAGGAGGAGCTGGAATACGTCAACGCCATCAAGGAGATGGTGCAATGGCTGGGCTGGAGCTGGGGTGACAACCTCTACGAGGCCAGCAGTTACTTCGACTTCATGTACGCCGCGGCCGAAGCGCTTGTGAACGCGGGCCTGGCCTATGTGGACGAGCAGTCGGCCGAAGAGATGCGCGTGAACCGCGGCGACTTCGGCAAGCCGGGCGTGAACAGCCCCTTCCGCGACCGCAGCCCGGCCGAGAACTTGGCACGCCTGCGCGAGATGCGCGATGGCAAGCACGCCGACGGCGCCATGGTGCTGCGGGCCAAGATCGACATGGCCTCGCCCAACATCAACCTGCGCGACCCGACGCTCTACCGCATCAAGCATGCCGAGCATCACGCCACGGGCAACAAGTGGTGCATCTACCCGATGTACACCTTCGCGCACCCGATCGAAGACGCGCTGGAACGCATCACCCACAGCATCTGCACGCTGGAGTTCGAAGACCAGCGCCCGTTCTACGACTGGCTGCTCAACCACCTCGCCGACCTCGGCCTGCTGGCCCGGCCGCTGCCGCAGCAGATCGAGTTTGGCCGCCTGAACCTGAACTATGTCGTCACCAGCAAGCGCAAGCTGCGCCAGCTGGTGGAAGAGAAGCATGTCAGCGGCTGGGACGACCCCCGCATGCCCACCCTCGTGGGCCTGCGTCGTCGTGGCTTCACGCCGGCCAGCCTGCGCGCCATGGTGGAGGCCACCGGCGCGAGCAAGCAGAACGCCTGGATCGACGACACCGTGCTCGACCAGGCCCTGCGTGCCGACCTCGAACCGCAGGCCCCCCGCGCCTTCGCGGTGCTGCAGCCGCTCAAGCTCAAGCTGACGAACTTCGCCGAGGTCTTCGGCAGCCTGAGCCACCGCGAGCCCTGCGAGGTGGCTGCTCATCCGCACAAGCCGGAGCTGGGCCTGCGCCAGTTCTCACTCGGCCCCGAGCTGTGGATCGAAGCGGAGGACTTCATGGAAGTGCCGGTGAAGGGCTACTTCCGCCTCTTCCCCGGCAACAAGGTGCGCTTGAAGGCGGGTTATGTCATCGAATGCACCGGCGCCGAGAAGGACGCCAACGGCGAGGTGACGGCGGTGCTCGCCACCGTGGTGCCCGACACCAAGAGCGGCACGCCAGGCGCCGACAGCGTCAAGGTCAAGGGCGTCATCGGCTGGGTGGGCGTGCACGAGGCCGTGGCGGCCGAGGTGCGGCTGTACGAACGCCTGTTTGCCGAACCGCAGCCGGATGCGGGTGGGCGGGACTTCATCGAGTTCCTGAACCCGAACTCGCTGCGCGTGGTGCAGGCCTTTGTGGAGCCGTCGCTCGCCCATGCGCCGGCCGACGCGCGCTGGCAGTTCGAGCGTCATGGCTACTTCGTGACGGACCGCATCGACCACCGCGCCGACAAGCCGGTGTTCAACAAGATCACGGGCCTGAAGGACAGCTTCGCCAAGTAGGCGGCGCCTCGCGACCCATGCCGCCTCAGGCCGGCATGCGGTCGTCGCCGAAGGCCTCCAGCGCACGCTCGTAGAGGCGATGGATGGCGCCTTCGCGCTGCAGGGCCTCGACGGCCTGGCTCAGCCGCTCGATCAGCGCGGGCGTCGCCCGGCTACGTGACAGATGCAGCCAGAAGGTCTGCCGCTCGACCACCACCGGCGGCGCCAAGGCCTGCATGCGCAGGCCCAGCCCGCGCGCCGCGCCGAACAGGCCGAGATTGCTGCCGTAGGCGGCGTCCACCCGCCGCCCCATGAGCATCTGGATGGCGTGCTCGTTGTTGTTCACCGCCTGCAATTGCAGCCCAGGCAATTGCGACAGGCGCTCGGGCACCGGGAAGCTGCGCGCGACCGACAGCGTGCGGTGAGACAGCTCCTCCAGCCGCTGCACAGGCGCCTCGCGCCGGCTCACCACGACCGTGGGCAACTGCAGTACCGGCGCCACCTGGTGGGCAACCTGCCGGAGCTCGTCATTGGTGAAGCGCAGCACCATGTCGGCGGTGCCGTTCTGCAAGCTCAGCACCGTGCGGGCATAGGGCACCACATGGTTCTCGGCCGCCAGGCCCGCGCGCTGGACGATGAGCATGCCGATGTCATACATCAGCCCGCTCGGCCCCTGCGGCCCCAGGCGACCGAAAGGCTCGGACTGGATGGTCTCGATGCGCAGTGGTGTTTCGGCAGCAAGGGCCTTCAGGGGCAGGCAGGCGAAGAACCCGGCGCCGCACAGCCGGCGCCGCCACGGTGAAGGCGGGCGCGGGGACGATGAGGCCAATGAGGCCAATGGGGCCGATGACGCAGCCTCACCGCAGTCTCCGGTCGTTCTTTGCATGCAAGGATTCGAGCACGGCCCGAACGCCCCGTGCTTGACATGTGACAAGCGCGCAACGCCGGCCTCAGACGCGGGCGGAAGTACTGCGCAGCACGACCGGGCTGGCATAGTCCCGGCCCACCACGGCGCGCGCGAAGAGGTAGTTCTGCCGCGCTCGCTCGCTGAGCGCGTCCAGCCGCACGCCGCCGTGCGCATCACACGGAAAGGCCAGCGCGCGCCCGGCATGGAACAGGGATTCGAACCGCAGTTCGTAGTCGTCGCAGGCCGGGGTGGCGGAGCGTGAGTTCATGGGGCACCTCTTCGTGCCACCACAGTAGGCGCCGCCAGCGGCCATCACCCGGGAAAAGTTCGCGCCGCAGGCAGCGTCCCCCGGGCTTGGGCGGGGTGGCCGCCAAGATGTCACGGCCGGCGCAGCAGGTCGATGTGAAAGGGCCTGTCGTTCATCTCGACCACCGCGGGCGTGGGCACGCTCAGTGTCATCAGCCGGCGCTGGGGCAGGTTCAGCAGCGCGAGCGAGGTCTGCAGATGCTGGCGCAGCAGCGCCTGCAGCGATCCATCCGCGAACGCCATGCGCAAGCCGCGGCCCACGCGGTCGATGACCGCCTCGTTGCCGGGATGCGTGTAGAGGTACTGCGGCAGGTCGTAGGCCAGCAGCAGGCTGTCGTCCAGCGCCAGGCCTTTCAGCCCGGCGTGGGCACGGACCTCCTCGCCCACCTCCAGCACGCTGCGGCAGAACATGTCGGCGCGGCCCAGGGCGATCATCTGGAACAGGGCTTCGTAGGTGGCGATCTCCGACACCGTGAAGCCGTTAGCCCGCAAGATGTCCGCATCGGCCCAGCCGCGTCCCTGCACATGCCGCAAGCGGGCCACTGCACTCAGCGTCGTGGCCTCGCGCACCAGGGCGCGGCGCTCGGCGTTCACGAAGCACACCCGGAAGCGGTTCACACCGAGGTGGATGGGAAAGAGCACCGGCACCAGGCCTGCGGCACGGCCGGCGTCCGGGCCGGTCGCAACGAGGAAATTGGGCACCGACTGCTGCGCGGCCTCCAGCAGGGCGCGCCGCTTGTTCATCGGCGGCGAAACCCGCAGGCGGTAGCCGCCGTCGGTCGCGCGGGTCTTGTCCAGCGCCAGCTGCACGGCATCGCGGATGTAGGCGTTGCGAAGGTCCGTCTCGCTGTCCGGCGCGCGCAGCGTGATGATGAGCTCCTGCGCATGGACCGGCGAGGCCGCACCTGCGAGCAGGGCGGCCCCGGCCTGGACGAGGTGGCGGCGATGGAGCATCAGGCAAGCACGTAGCAGGCGCGAAGGCGCAGCTCAATGTAGTGCGCCGACCCGGGCGCCGCCAGGGTAAGACTTCACCGGAAACGGGCGCGGTGGTCTAACGGCCCGTGTTATCGCCGGCCTCCACCAGATCGGCCAGCCGGCGCACCTTCACCTTGCGCCCCTTGAGCTTGCCCAGCGACAGGCGGCGCACCGCCTCCTGGGCAATGCTGCGCTGCACGGCCACGTAGCTGTGGAAGTCGGTCACGTTGATCTTGCCCACCTGGGCCGCGGTGAACCCGGCCTCGCCGGTCAAGGCGCCGAGGATGTCGCCCGGGCGGATCTTCTCCTTGCGCCCGCCGAGGATCTGCAGGGTGTCCATGGCCGGCAGCAACGGCCCGCCAGGCGCGTCCTGCAGGCCGGCGAGGGGCTGCCAGGTGAACGGGGCGCCCTGCAGTTGCTCGATGCGGCCCACGCGCCCCATTTCGTCCAGGCTCGCCAGGCTCAAGGCCAGGCCCTCGGCGCCGGCCCGGCCGGTGCGGCCGATGCGGTGCACGTGTTGCTCGACGTCGGCACTGATGTCCACGTTGATCACGCAGGCCAGGTTGGCGATGTCCAGGCCCCGCGCGGCCACGTCGGTCGCCACCAGCACCGAGGCGCTGCGGTTGGCAAACTGGATCAGCACCTGGTCGCGGTCGCGCTGCTCCAGGTCGCCATGCAGGGCCAGGGCCACGATGCCCTGCGCGGCCAGCACCGCCTGCAGGTCACGGCATTGCTGCTTGGTGTTGCAGAAGGCGATGGTGGATTCGGGGCGGAAGGCGCGCAGCAGCCGCGGCACGGCGTCGAGCCGCTCCAGCTCGGTCACCTCGAACGCGATCTGGCGGATGCTGGAGGCTGCCGCACTCGTGGCGCCGGCCACCTTCACCGTCTGCGGTGCGCGCATGAACTTCGCCGCGATCTCGGTCACGCCCTCAGGGAAAGTGGCCGAGAACAGCAGGGTCTGGCGTGCCGCCGGCGCACGTCGGGCGATCTGGCGGATGTCTTCCACGAACCCCATGTCGAGCATGCGGTCGGCCTCGTCCAGCACCAGCGTGTTCAGCGCCGACAAGTCGAGGCTGCCACGCTCCAGGTGGTCCAGCAGCCGCCCCGGCGTGCCCACGGCGATGTGCGCGCCGAACGACAGGCTCTCCATCTGCGGCCGCATCGGGCTGCCGCCGCACAGGCTGAGCACCTTGATGTTGTCGGCCGCACGGGCCAGGCGGCGGATCTCCTGGGTCACCTGATCGGCCAGCTCGCGTGTCGGGCACAGCACCAGCGCCTGCACGCGAGCCTGGTTGGCATCCAGCCGGTGCAGCAGCGCCAGCGCGAAGGCCGCCGTCTTGCCCGAGCCGGTGCGGGCCTCGCCGATGACGTCCTGCCCGCCCAGCGCCAGCGGCAGGCTCGCGGCCTGGATGGGCGTCATCTGGAGATAGCCGAGCTGCTCGAGGTTGGCGAGCATCGCCGGGCTCAGCGGCAGGCGGGAGAAGGCGAGTTCGGGGGCGGAGGCGGGAGCTTGGGTCATGCCGCATTGTCCAGGGTGTGAATTCCTGCGCAGATTCCCCCTGCGAGGCCAGCGGGCTTGCAATTGCTCACATCTGGCGACGGACGCTTGCCTAGCATGCCGACTGCTGTTGTTTCGCCCATGCCGACCGTCCCGCCCCCGCCCCCCTCCTCGACCGCCCGCCCCGCCCAACCCCGGCTGCTCAGCGGCGCCGGAGGAAGCGGCAGCACCCGGCGCCCGGGCCAGACGGCCACCGGTTCCACGAGCTTCACCGCCACCCTGCCCTTGCAGCGCCCCCAGGCGCCCACGCCGCGGGCCCGGCCGACCGCGCCCGCCGCACCCGAGGGCCTGCCGCGCTGGGCCAAGGGCGTGGTGATCGGCGGCGTGCTGCTCGCGATTGCGATGCCGCTGACCGTGTTGATGTCGCGCTCGATGATCGTGCAGGAGGCGCTGGCCGAGCAGAGCAGCTCCAAGGCAGCCATGGTCTGCACCGCGGGCGAGGCCCGGGCCGTGGACGGCTCCAGCCTGACAGGCTGGCTCTTCGGGGGCTCCTACTTCAGCTGCGGCGACTGGGAGACCCGCGAGGCGCGGGTGCAGCGCGAGCGCGACCAGGCGCAGGCGAACTTCCTGGCCCGCGAGCGGGCTCGCCAGGGCCTGCCGCCCTGAACCTGGGGCTGTGGCCGATGGCCTCAGCCACCCGCGCGCTTGATCGTCCAGCCCTCGGGGCGCGCCTTCAGCCAGGCCAGCACCTTGTCCAGGTGGTCGCCCTGGATCTCGATGACGCCGTCCTTGACCGTACCGCCGCTGCCGCAGCTGGCCTTGAGCTGCTTGCCCAGTGCTGTCAGGGCCGCGTCGTCCAGCGGCAGACCGCGCACCACGGTCACGCCCTTGCCCTTGCGCCCGGCTGTCTCGCGGCTCACGCGCACGATGCCGTCACCCTGGGCGCGAGTCGCAGCCTTGCAGGCGCATTGCGCGACCGGCTGGCCGCAGCCTGTGCAGGCACGGCCGAAATCAGTGGAATAGACCAGCGTCATGCGCCGGACTTTACCGGCGGGCCGTAGGCCAGCGGGCCATGCGGCAGCGCGCCGTCAGCGCGTGCGGCGACGCAGCGCCGTCAGCATGGCCGCACCGCCCAGCCACAGCAACGCGGTGGCGGGCTCGGGCACGGCGCTGATCTGGGTCACGAAGTAGGCATGCCCGACACGGCCGTTGG
This sequence comes from Roseateles puraquae, assembly GCF_002205845.1. Lineage (GTDB taxonomy): Bacteria > Pseudomonadota > Gammaproteobacteria > Burkholderiales > Burkholderiaceae_C > Pelomonas > Pelomonas puraquae. The sequence continues at coordinate 1,061,848 of NZ_NISI01000001.1, forward strand.
ACCAATCGGCGTTGTACGCCCAGATCGCTGTGGCGTCCGACGACACGGGCGCGAACGCACCCCAGATCTGCAGGCCGGGCAGGTTCTGGCCCATGGACACCGGCGCCGACAGCGTGCCGGCGAAACTGGTTTCCGACACCTGCCAATGGGTCGTGTCCGTGGTCAGTGTGGTCAGCCCGTTGGCAAAGCGAAGCGTCTCACCGCTGAGGCTCAAGTTGGCCAGCAGCATGGCCGGCCCGCCGTTGGCATTGTTGGCGTCGATGAGCAGATAGACGCTCTGGCCCGGCTGCAGGTCGATCGTGGCGGTGCCGACGCTGCCCCAGCCCGAGGTCTTGTCGAAGACCACCGCGCCCGGGTTGCTCAGGTCGGTCGAGACGAAGATCTTGAGGAAATCGTCTGCCGTACCGTTGAAGGTCAGCGTGTCGGCTGACGCCGCGCCGGCGAGGGCGGCAGCGGCCATGGCGAGGGTGCGGGCAAATCGGGACATGACAACCTCCTGGTGATGCGCCGCATGCTAGCCAGGGGCCGGCGCCCCGTCTCGCACGGGCGTCACCGGCCAGGGTGACACCCGCCCCCCGCACTCTCGGGGGCAGTCAATGTCCGGTTTTCAGATGGCGCTCGAAGAAGGCGTCCATCGTCCGGTAGAGGTGCAAGCGCGCGGCCCGGCCGGCGATGCCATGGGCCTTGCCGGGGTAGATCTGCAGGTCGAAGGTCTTCCCAGCGTTCTGCAGGGCCTCCACCAGGCGCAGCGTGTGCTCAAACAGCACGTTGTCGTCCGCCGTGCCGTGCACCAGCAGCAGCGGCTTGGACAGCAAGGCCGCGCGTGACGGCAGGTGGGCGCTGGCGTAATTGGGCGCTTTGCCGTCGGTACCCGGCAGGCCGAGGTAGCGCTCGGTGTAGGCGGTGTCGTAGAGCGTCCAGTCGGTCACCGGCGCCACGGCCACGGCGGCGGCAAAAGGCGTGTCGGCGTCGAGCATGGCGCGGGCGCCCAGGAAGCCACCATAGCTCCAGCCAAAGAAGCCGATGCGCGCCGGGTCCACCGACGGCACCAGCCGCGGCAACTGGCGCACCGCGGTGAACAGGTCAGCCACCTCGGTCTTGCCGAACGCAGCCTGGTGAGCGCGCGTGAAGTCGCGGTCCCGGTGGGCCATGCCGCGGGTGTCCAGCGTCAGCACACCGAAGCCGCGCTGCTGCCAGTAGGCGATGAGTGCCATGTCGCGGCCCCAGGCCCAGTTCACCGTGGACGCGCCCGGGCCGCCGTAAGCCATCACGATGACCGGGTGGCGCACGCCGGCCGCGGCGCGCGCGGCAAAGTAGAAGGCATTCAGCGGCGTGCGGCCGTCGGCTGCCATCAGCGCCAGCGGCTGGGGTTGGTTGGCATAGGCCGCGAGGTCGGGCGATGGCGCGTCGCCCGCCAGCGCGATGGCACCGGTTTGACCGAGCGTCTGCAGCGACAGCGCGGGCGGCTGGCCCCAGGCCGAACGGGTCACGAGCAAACGGGCGCAGGCGTTGTCGGCCTTGGCATCTCGCCACTGGCGCTCCGCCGCGCCGGGCAGCGGCTGCGCCGGGCCGCCGGCCAGCGGCTGCAAGTAGAGCTCCTGGCGCTTGCCCAGGTCGCCGAAGCCGGCAAACACCACGCCGCGCTCGCCCACGCAGACGGCATGCGCCACGGCCTCGGCCTGCTGGGTCAGCGGCGTGCGGCGACCGCTCGTGCGGTCCAGCAGCAGCAACTGACGCCGGCCCGAGGCCTCGCTGGACCAGAGCAGCCCGCGCGGCGTCTCGATGAGGTCGTCGTGCACCTCGACCCAGGCAGGGTCGGTTTCCACCGTGATGTCATGCGGCTGCCAGGCGCCGTCTGCACCGGCCTTGAACTCGGTCAGTGTGAGGCGGGTCTGCGGGCGGTTGAACCACTGCAGCCACGGCGTGCCGTCGGCAAACCAGCCGGCGCGGGCGATGTACTCCGCGCCCGCGGGCAAGGCGAGCTCACGGCGCTGCCCGGTGGCGGCGTCGATCACAAAGGCCGTGACCTTGGCGTTCGCCGCGCCTGCTGCGGGGTAGCGCTGCTCGGTCATGGCGGTGCGGTCGGCAAAGATCTGCGCGCGGGTCTTGAGCGCCACGCCGGATTCGTCCACCCGCAGGGCCAGCAGCGCCTGACCGTTGCGCGACCACCAGAAACCGCGCTGGCGAGCCAGTTCCTCGGCGGCGATGAAATCCGCGAGGCCCCAGGTCACCGTGTCGCTGCCGTCGCTCGTCAGCGGCTGGGGCGTTGCCGCGCCGGACAACGGCAGCAGCATCAGGTTGCCCCCCTGCACGAAGGCCAGGCGCTGGCCGTCGGGCGTGCAGCGCGGGTCTTGCTTGGGCGCATCGGGGCTCTGGGTCAGGCGCTGGGCGCGCGGACCGTCGCCCGTGAGGCGCACAAGGTAGAGATCGCCGGACAGCGGAAACAGCAGCGCGCTGTCGTCCTGCCCGCACCACTGGTAGCCGGTGATGCCGCGCTGGCTGATGCGCTGGCGCTCCAGGGCCATCTTCTCGGCCTCGCTGAGCTTCTGCTCGGCGCCGGCCAGCAGGTCAGCCGCAGCGACGAGTTTGCGCGGCTCGCCGCCAGCGCTCGGCTGGGCCCAGAGCTCCAGCACTTCGCTGTCGGCCTGTGAGGGGCGCAGGAAGCTGACCCAGCGCCCACCGGGCGAGATCTCGGCCTGGCGCGGCAAGCGACCGGCCAAGGGCGGGTCGGCGACGATGCGTTCGAGACTGAGCGAAGGGGGCTGGGCCATCGCCGCGCTCGTGACGCAGGCGGCCGCAGCCAGCAGCAAGGAGGTGATCTTCATCACCGCATGCTAGCTGCCTGCCCGCTCACCCCTGCGCCAGCGCGAAGCCTTCGTCCAGCCATCCCGTGATGCCGCCGGCCATGATCTTGACCGGCCGGCCCAGGGCGGCCAGCCGCAAGGCGCCCCGCGCCGCGCCGTTGCAATGCGGCCCGGCGCAATACGTGACGAAGAGCGTCTCGGCCGGCCAGGCCGCCAGCTTGCTCTCGACGAGCTTGCCGTGCGGCAAATGCACCGCGCCGGGCACATGGCCGCGCGCGAACAGTTCGGCCGAGCGCACGTCCAGCAGCACGAAATCGGCCTCGCCGCGGCTGAGGGCGTCATGCACATCCCAGCAGTCGGTCTCGAACCGGAACTCGGCGGCGAAATGGGCCTGAGCCTCAGCGGGCGACGCGGCGGGAATGGCGGTGACGTGAGAGGGCATGAAGGGCTCCGGTGACAAGTGCGCTCATCGTCGCGCCCGCACGCCGGCGGCACAATTGGCGCGCATGACTCTTATCAACAAGATCACGCCAAGCGCACCGCCAGCAAGAGCGCCCGGCGCGCCGAGCGCCCTCACCGGGCCGCTGGTGGTCGCCCCGGTCTACGACGGCCTGTGCACCTTCGAGTTCGCAATCGCCGCCGAGATCTTCGGCCTCGCGCGGCCCGAGATGGGGCCGGGCTGGTACCGTTTTCGCAGTGCCGCCATCGAGCCCGGTGAGCTGCGGGCTCACGGCGGGCTGCAGGTCACCAGCGACGGCGGGCCCGAGCTGCTGGAGGAGGCCGACCTCATCGTCATGGCGGGCTGGAAAGGCGCCGACGTGCCGGTGCCGGAGGCGCTGGCCGAGCGGCTGCGCGCGGCCTGGGCACGCGGCGCACGGCTTGCGTCGATCTGCTCGGGCGCTTTCGTGCTCGCCGCCACCGGGCTGCTGGACGGCCGCCGCGCCGCGACGCATTGGCGCTATGCCGAGCGGCTGAAAGCGCGCCATCCGGCCATCGACGTGGACGCCCAGGTGCTCTACGTCGAGGAAGACCGCGTACTGACCTCCGCGGGCAGCGCCGCGGGCATCGATCTCATGCTGCACCTCGTGCGCGGCGACTTCGGCGTCGAGGCGGCCAACAGCGTGGCGCGCCGGCTGGTGATGCCCGCGCACCGCAGCGGCGGCCAGGCCCAGTTCATCGAACGCCCGGTGCCCGCCGACCGCGATCATCGGCTCGCCCACCTGCTGGAGCGTGTGCGGGCGGACCTGCGCGCGAACTGGACCGTCGAGCGCATGGCCGCCGCTGCCGCGATGAGCCCGCGCACCTTCCTGCGCCGCTTCACCGAGGCCACGGCGCAGCCGCCGGGCGAATGGCTGGTTGCCGAACGCCTCGCCGAGGCGCGACGCCTGCTCGAAGCCAGCGCTCTGCCCGTGGAGCGGGTGGCGGCCGAAGCGGGATTCGGCAGCGTGCAGGCGCTGCGACATCACTTCCAGGCCCGGCTGGGCCTGTCACCGCGCGACTACCGCGCGTCCTTCGGCAAGGCACGCTGAGCCGCGCGGGCGATAGTCACTTTGGGAGCAAGCTCATGCGGGCACCGCACAAGCGCTCTTCCTATCATGGCCCTCCCCCCGGCCACACCTTCATGGAGCTGCCATGTCCCTGCGCATCAACGACATTGCCCCCGACTTCACCGCCCAGACGACCCAAGGCGAGATTCGCTTCCACGACTGGATCGGCGACCAATGGGCCATCCTCTTCTCCCACCCCAAGGACTTCACGCCGGTCTGCACGACCGAGCTCGGCTACATGGCCAAGATCGAGCCGGAGTTCACCCGCCGCGGTGCCAAGCTCATCGGCCTGTCGGTGGACCCGGTCGACAACCACCACCGCTGGGCCAAGGACATCGAGGAGACCCAGGGCTACCTGCCCCGCTATCCGATGATCGGCGACCACGACCTGCACGTGGCCAAGCTCTACAACATGCTGCCGGCCGATGTGGACGGCACCTCCGAAGGCCGCACCGCCGCCACGAATGCCACCGTGCGGTCGGTCTTCATCGTCGGGCCGGACAAGCGCATCAAGCTGATCCTGACCTACCCGATGACCACCGGCCGCAACTTCGACGAGATCCTGCGGGTGCTCGACAGCCTGCAACTCACCGCCCGGCACAAGGTCGCCACGCCCGCCAACTGGCAGCCAGGTGAGGACGTGATCATTGCCGGCTCGGTCAGCGATGAAGACGCCAAAACCCTCTTCCCGCAAGGCTGGAAGGCCCCCAAGCCCTACCTGCGCATCACCAAGCAGCCCGGCTGACTGCCCAGCCCGCCTCGCCCGAGCCGCCCCGGCGCTTGCCGCCCGGGCGGCTTTTTCTTTGCGCGCCTGATGCGGGCTGATCGCATTTATCAATTTGACAGCACCACGTGCCCGGAAGGGTGCCGTAAAGGCCGCGTGCCAGCAGCGCCATCAACGGCGTTCGCTGCGACATTTTCCACGCGAATCGGCGGGGTCGCACCCCAGCGAATCACTCAGGTGTTTTTATCAAAGATATCATTTGAACTGGACAAAGGCGGCACAGGCAAAGCCTGTCGTGCGGATGAGCGCACGGACCAACAACACGTTCGGAGAATTCCATGGCTGCACTGAAGAACCTGCGCATCGGCACCCGGCTCGGGGCCGCGTTCGGACTGATCACGCTCCTGATGGTGGGCCTGGCCCTGCTGGCCGGGCGCAGCCTGTCCGGCGTGCGCGGTGACATGGACTCCGTGGTGCACGACCTTTACGTCAAGGTCAAGCTCGTGGCCAGCATCGGCAACGATGTGAACCTGCAAGCCCGGGTCGTGCGCAATCTCGTGATCATGGAATCACCCGCCCAGCGGGAGCAGGAAGTGCAGGCGCTGATGGCTTCTCGCGAACGGCTCGCCAAGAGCTACCAGGAACTGGAAGCCCGCCTGCACACCGCGCAAGGGCAGGCTCTGTTCAAACACCTGCAGGACGAGCGTCACACCTACCTCGCTGCGCAGAACGACTTCCTGAAGCAAGTCGAGGCCGGCGACATCGCCGCGGCCCGCCATGTCCTGCTCGAGACGCTGCGTCCGCGCCAGCTGGCCTACATGAAGCGGCTGGACGAGATGACCGAGTTCCAGGAGCAGCTGATGGAGCAGGCCGGCGAAGCCACCCTGGCGACGGTGGACCGGGGCCACACGCTCTCCACGACCACGACGGTGCTGGGCCTGGCCATCGCGCTGGCGGCCGGCCTGCTGGTGACCCGCTCCGTCACGCGGCCTGTGGCGGCGATGGTGACCGACCTGCACACCGTGGCCCGCGGCGATCTGACGGTACAGGTCGTGGTCGACCGAGGCGACGAAGTGGGCCAGTTGCAGCGCGCCTTGTCGGACACCGTGGCCGCGCTGCGTCGCGTCGTGGGTGAGGTGCGTTCGGGCGTGGACTCGGTGACGACCGCCTCCAGCCAGATTGCGGCCGGCAACCAGGACCTGTCCAGCCGCACCGAACAGCAAGCCTCCAGCCTGCAAGAAACCGCCAGCTCGATGGAACAGCTGACCGCCACCGTGCGCCAGAGCGCCGACACGGCCCGCGCCGCCAGCAACCTCGCCGCGAACGCCAGCGCTGCCGCCGAGCACGGCGGCGCGGTGGTGAGCCAGGTGGTGGGCACCATGGATGAGATCACGGCCAGCAGCCGGCGGATCAGCGACATCATCGGCGTCATCGACGGCATCGCGTTCCAGACCAACATCCTGGCGCTCAATGCGGCCGTCGAAGCCGCACGTGCCGGTGAGCAGGGGCGCGGTTTTGCGGTGGTCGCCAGCGAAGTACGCATGCTGGCGCGGCGCAGCGCCGAAGCCGCCAAGGAGATCAAGACCTTGATCGGCACCAGCGCCGACCGGGTGGAAGCCGGCAGCCGCCAGGTGGCCGAGGCAGGCCAGGCCATGCGCGACATCGTCGAGCAGGTGCGCAAGGTGCATGGCCTCATCGGCGAAATGGCCAGCACCGCGAGCGAACAGAGCCGCGGTATCGAACAGGTCAACATCGCCGTCACGCAGATGGACCAGGCGACCCAGCAGAACGCCGCGCTGGTGGAGGAAAGTGCGGCGGCGGCCAGCAGCCTGGCGCAGCAAGCCGAGGCCCTGGCTGCCGTGGCCGCGGCCTTCCGGCTTGAAGGCCCTGCTGCCCCGGGGAGGCCCCTCGCTGCTTCCGATACGGCGTCCACCGCGGCAACGGCGGCACGCGAGGCCGTGGCGCATCCAACGCTGGCCGTACCCCGTCGCTCGCCCCGCACCTCGGCACACGCGCCGGCTGCCGGTGAGCTGGCTTGGGAGTCCTTCTAAGGTCGCAGTCCAGCGGCGGACGCCGCCCCTCAACTCGACCGTGCCTTGCACGGCGTGTCATTTATGCGCATCAACTCCCTCATTTAGGGGAAGTTGTCACGCCCGCCCTCGTGACCGCACCTGCCGCGTATTGCTGAATGTGAAGCCAGCGGCCTACGCTGCGACCGCTTGCCACCTTTGGAGACCGCATGAACGCGATGAAGAACCTGCGCATCGGCACCCGCCTCGGCGCCGCTTTTGCTTTGGTTGCCCTGCTGATGATCGCCATGGCCCTGAATGGCTGGCTGGGCCTGCGGGCCGTGCACAACAACATGGAGGATGTGCTGAAGGACCGCTACGTCAAGGTCAAGCTCGTCAACGACATTGGCGACGACGTGAACCTGCAGGCACGCGCTATGCGCAACGTGCTGCTGCTGGACAGCGAGGACAAGCGCCAGGTCGAGGTGCAGAACATCAGTGAAGCGCGTAATCGCATCGTCAAGCATTACGAAGATCTGGAGAAGCGCCTCAACACGACCGAAGGCCGCAAACGCTTCGACAAGCTGCAGACGGAACGCGCCGCCTTCGTCGCCAGCCAGACGGAGTTCCTGAAGCTGGTCAAGGGCGGTGACATGGACGCCGCCAAGACCTTGCTGCTGGACAAGCTGCGCCCGCTGCAACTGGCCTACATGAAGGAACTGAATCACCTGACGGACTTCCAGGAGCAGCTGATGGACCAGTCCGGCGAGGAGGCCTTCGGCACCATCAGCCGCGTGACCGCCATGTCCCTCGGCGGCACGCTGCTGGGCCTGGCGATGGCCGTGCTGGCGGGCATCGTCGTGACCCGCTCCATCACGCGGCCGATGGCCGTCGTGGTCAGCGACCTGAATACCGTGGCCGGCGGCGACCTGACCGTCAACGTGACCACCGACCGCCGGGACGAACTGGGCGAACTGCAACGCGCGCTCGCCGACACCGTGGCCGCACTGCGCCGCGTGGTGACCGAGGTGCGCTCGGGCGTCGACTCGGTGACCACGGCCTCCAGCCAGATTGCCGCCGGCAACCAGGACCTCTCCAGCCGCACCGAACAACAGGCCTCCAGCCTGCAGGAAACCGCCAGCTCCATGGAGGAGCTGACCGCCACCGTGCGCCAGAGCGCCGACACCGCGCGCGCCGCCAGCAGCCTGGCGGCCGAGGCCAGCGACGCGGCGGGCCGCGGCGGGGAGGTGGTGGGCACCATGGACGAGATCAGCACCAGCAGCCGCAAGATCGTCGACATCATCGGCGTCATCGACGGCATCGCCTTCCAGACCAACATCCTGGCGCTGAATGCCGCAGTCGAAGCCGCCCGGGCAGGCGAGCAGGGCCGCGGCTTTGCGGTCGTGGCCAGCGAGGTGCGCACCCTGGCACAGCGCAGTGCCGAGGCGGCCAAGGAGATCAAGACCCTGATCGGCGCCAGCGTCGAGCGCGTGGAAACCGGCAGCCGCCAGGTCGCCGACGCCGGCGAGGCGATGCAGTCCATCGTTGAGCAGGTGCGCAAGGTCAACGACCTGATCGGCGAGATCGCCAGCACCTCGGCGGAGCAGAGCCGCGGCATCGAGCAGGTCAACATCGCCGTCACGCAGATGGACCAGGTCACCCAGCAGAACGCCGCGCTGGTGGAAGAAAGCGCCGCGGCGGCCAGCAGCCTGGCCCACCAGGCCGAGGCCCTGGCCAAGGCCGTGGCGGTCTTCCGGGTGGACACCTCGGCGGCACGCCCCCTGCGCGCGGCCGCCACGGCGCCCACTCGCGCCAAGGCTCCGGCAGCAGCGCCCAAGCCAGCCAAGGCGCCCGCGCCGGCCAGCAGCGCCAAGGGCACGGAACCCGAGATGGCCTGGGAATCGTTCTGACGGCCGCAGCGGCTCAGGCCGCCGTGCCGAAGAGGCGCCGTGCCAGCTCGTCGGCCGCGTTGACGGTACGCAGCTCGGCATAGGCCGCCTCGGCTTCGGGGTAGGCACGCCGCAGATAGTGCAGCCACTGCTTGAGCCTCCCGCCCTGGTGGCGCGGGGCCACGGTCGCACGCACCTGGCCAAAGAAGGCGGCCATCAGCGGCAGCAGCTGCGCCCAGGGCAGCGGCTCGGCGCGCAGCCCGGCCACCCGCAACGCCAGCCCCGGGTCGGCCACCATGCCACGGCCCAGCATCAGGTGCTCGCAGCCGCTGCGCTCGCGGGCCAGGGCGGCATGTTCCACCGTCCAGATCTCGCCGTTGGCGATCAGCGTGACAGGCACCGCCTCACGCACCGCGGCAATGCGCTCCCAGTAGGCCGGCGGCTTGTAGCCATCGGCCTTGGTGCGGGCATGCACGACGATCTCGCTGGCACCCGCGGCATGAATGGCGCGGGCCACGTCCAGCGTGCGGCTGTCGTCCATGTAGCCCAGGCGCATCTTGGCCGACACCATGATGCCGGCAGGCACCGCGCGCCGCACGGCCGCGACGATGTCGTGGATCAGCTCGGGTTCGTCCAGCAGCACCGCGCCGCCGCGATGGCGGTTGACGCACTTGGCGGGGCAGCCGAAGTTGAGGTCGATGCCTTCGGGCTGCAGCTCCGCCAGCCGTGCGGCGTTCTCGGCCAGGCAGTTCACATCCGAGCCCAGCAGTTGCGGGTGCACGGGCACGCCCGCCGCCGTGCGACCGCCGTGCAGCAGCTCGGGCACGATGCGGGTGAACACCCGCTTGGGCAGCAGTTGGTCGGTCACGCGGATGAATTCGCTGACGCAGCGGTCCACGCCGCCCACACGCGTGAGCACATCCCGCAGGATGTGATCGAGCAATCCTTCCATCGGGGCCAGCAGGATCATGCGGCCCCCTGCTCAACAGCATCGCTGGCCGGGTGTTCAAGGTTCATCAGGTACAGCCGCAGATCGAACTCCAGCTGGAAGTACTCAGGCTCCATGTGCTGGCAGAGCTGGTAGAAGGCCTTGTTGTGATCGAGCTCGCGCAGGTGGGCCAGTTCATGCACGACGATCATGCGCAGCAGCGCGGCGGGCGCCTCCCGGAACAGCGTGGCCACGCGGATCTCGCGCCGCGTCTTCAGCCGCGCACCTTGGACCTGGGTGCGCCGGGTGTGGGTGCCCAGGGCCTGCTGCAGCACGCGCAGCTTGGCATCGAAGCCGACGTAGTTCAGCGGGCCCGCATTGCGCAGGTGGCGCGCCTTGAACGCCTGCACATAGTCGAACAGCGCCGCGTCGCTGCGCACCTCGTGGCGCTCGGGTAGCCGGCGCGCGAGGTGGTCGGCCAGGCGTCCGTCCAGGCGCAGCTGTTCGGCCTGGGCGATGAGTTCGAGGGGGTAGCCGGCAAGGTAGCGGGCGGCAAGCATGAAGCAGTGGCAGGGAACGTGGGCAGGGGGCGTGATTGTCGTTGCCCCGCCGATGCACAGGCCTGCGGCATCATGGCTGCATGCCCGAGACCTACCGTGTCACGCTGCTGCCCGGCGGCGAGCACTTCGAAGCCCCGGCTGACGAGACGGTGCTGCTGTCCGCGCTGGCGGCCGGCATCGCCCTGCCTTGGTCGTGCCGCAATGGCACCTGCCGGACCTGCATCTCCCACCTCGCCGCCGGCCGCATCGAGCACCGGATCGCCTGGCCCGGCCTGTCGCTCGAAGAGAAGGCCGAGGGCTTCATCCTGCCCTGCGTGGCCGAGCCGCGCAGCGACCTGACGATCACCTGCGGGCCATGACGATCTTGGCCGGCCCCTGCAGCAGCGTGGCCGTGGCCGCGGGGCCGTCGTCGCCGCTGAAATCGAGCTGCGCATCCACCTGCGGCACATGCATGCGCCGCGGCGTGCTGGCCTTGAGCTCGAAGGCCGGCTGACCCGGCGCCTGCGCCTTCAGCCGCCCCTGCTCGTCGACGAACACGCGGATGGAGAACTCCGGTGCGCTGTAGTCCCCCACCAGGGCTTGCATCTGGGCCGGGCTCAGCGTGATGAAGCTCAGCTCGGCAGGCAGGTCGCCGCGGCGCACCCAGCGCTCGGGCTCGGCCTCGCCGTTGCTGTAGACCTGCAGCGCCACAGGGCGGCCGTCGCTGCCGCGCTCGACCTGCAACCAGCTCAGGCCGTCCGGAAAGGCGTAACGCCCCTCGCCCTGCGGCACCAGGGCGATGCTGCTGCCGCCGCCGCGCTGGCTGTGCAGGCGGCCGTCCTTGACGCGCAGGGTGCGCGGCGGCTGGCCGTCGCGGGCGTACACGCCTTCGGCGGCCTTGAGCTGCTCCGGCGGCACAGCCACGGGCTGGGGGTCGGTGAAGGGCTCGCCGATGGCGAAAGCCGCGAGCTTGCGGGCCACGGCATCCATCGGCAGGCCCGGACCGTCGCTGTTGCGCAGGATGACGACCGTGGTCTGCGTCTGCGGAAGGTAGGTCAGCATCGAGACGAAGCCGTGAATGCCGCCGCCATGCGAGAACAGCGGCTGGCCACGCAGCGACCCCACGCCGATGCCATAGCCATAACGCTGCGCCTGGGCGGCACCTTCAGGCGTCGTCATGCGGGCGTAGAGCGCGGGGCTGAGCAGGCGGCCCCCATGCAGGGCCTGGTTCCAGCGCCACAGGCCTTCGGTGTTGGCCACCAGCGCACCGGCGGCGTGGGGCTGGGTCATGCTGATCAAGCCGGCCGGCACCACGCGCCCGCCCTCGGCCACGGTGTAGCCCTGCGCCATGCCCTTGAGCAGGCGGTCACCGGCGGGATAGTGAATGCTGCTGATGCGGGCCGGCTGCAGCAGCAACCCATCGATGCTCTCGTGCCACGACTTGCCGGAGATGGCCTCGACCACCGCCCCCACGAGCACGTAACCGGAGTTGTTGTAGGCCCACTTCGCCCCGGGTGCGAAGTCGGGCGGCAGGTCCTTGAAGACCTTCACGAGCTCCGCCGTGCTCAGGTCGCTGCGCACCGGATTGCCCATGTAGCCGGCGATGCCGGTGTAGCTCTTCACACCCGAGGTGTGGTTGAGCAACTGGGCCAGCGTGATCTGGGCGCCGTTCGGGTAGTCGGGCAGGAACCGCGACAGCGGGTCGTCCAGCGCCGCCTTGCCCTGGTCGATCTGCTTGAGCAGTGCGGCAGCCGCGATCTGCTTGGTGACCGAGCCGATGCGCATCAACTGGTCGGGCTGCATCGCCACGCCCAGCTCCACGCTGGCCAGGCCGCGCGCGCCCTTGTAGAGCAGCTGGTCGCCGCGGGCCACGAGCACTGTCACGCCGGGGCCATCGACGGCGAGCTTCTGGGCATCGAGCAGCTGCTCGGCATAACGAGCCATCGCCGCGGGGGTCGCCGGCTCACCCGCGTGGGCGGGTGCGCCGAAGGCGATCAGGACGGCGGCACAGGCCGCGGGGGTCAGACGCATGAACAGGCTCCAGAACTTGAAGGTTCACAGCATCGCGATGCCGCATCGAGTTCACAAGCGCGGATGCGATGAACGGCAGGATCCCGTGCACCAGCCGCGTGCCCGCCATCCACAGCTGCTGTGGACAACCCCGTGAACAGCCTGCGGGCGGAAGTCGCAAGTCCTTGGCAGATCAGCATTTTTCTTGCGCTGCCTCAGTTTTTGGCAGTGCACCAGCACGGGACAATCGCCGCATGCATCGCACCATCTTCACGACACCCGTCGTCAGCAGTTTGCTGCGCGGTTTCTCCCTGGCCTGGCTGCGCCTGGCGGGCTGGACCGTGCAGGGCGCCCTGCCCGAGCAGGCCCGCAAGAGCGTGTTCATCGCCGCGCCCCATACCAGCAACTGGGACCTGCCCTACACCCTGTTCGCCGCCTTCGCCCTGCGGCTCACGCCCTACTGGATGGGCAAGGCCTCGATCTTCAAGTTCCCGTTCGGCGGGCTGATGCGCTTTCTGGGCGGCATCCCGGTGGATCGCAGCAAGAGCAACAACCTGGTGGCCGCCTCGGCGGACGCGCTGAACGCCGCCGACGGCCCGGTACAGCTCATCGTGCCGCCCGAGGGCACGCGCAGCAAGACCATCTACTGGAAGACGGGCTTCTACTGGATCGCCGTCACAGCGAAGCTGCCCATCGTCATGGCCTACATGGACTACCCGCGCAAGCTCGTGGGCCTCGGGCCGCTGTTCATGCCCACCGGCGATGTCGACGCCGACATGGCCGAGATCAAGCGCTACTACGCCCAGTACAAGGGCAAGAACGCGAGTCAATTCACCCACGAGTAGCCAGCCCCTCGTCCGGTCTTGCCGCGCTGAACGCGGGCAAACCCAGCCGGTCCCCCGAGGGGACGGCGATGCGCGCGGCATTCAGCCGCTCGCACATCGCCCAGGCGGGCCGGCTTGGGGCGGCCCGGCGCTCGGCCCGAAATCCGGCGCGCTTACTTCGCTTCCGGCAATTCGATCTTCACTTCGAGCACCTCGAGGTCGCCCTGGCGCTCCATGTGGACCTTGATGTCGTCGGGGTTGATCGACACGTATTTGCTGATCACCGCCACCAGCTCCCGCTGCAGCTGCGGCAGGTAGTCGGGGCTGCTGCTGCGGCCGTTGCGCTCGTGGGCGAGGATGAGCTGCAGGCGCTCCTTGGCGACGCTGGCGGAGCTCTTCTTCTCGCCGAGGAAAAAGTTCAGGAATCCCATCGCGAGGCTCCTATCACTTGGCGCCGAAGACGCGCTTGAACCAGCTCTGCTTCACGGCTTCGGTGAAGCGCATGGGCTTCTCTTCGCCCAGGAAGCGGGCGACGACGTCCTTGTAGGCCTCGGACACATCGCTGCCCGCCAGGTGGATGGCCGGCGTGCCCTGGTTGGACGCCTGCAGCACGCTCTCGCTCTCGGGAATGACGCCGATCAGCGGGGTGCGCAGGATTTCGTGGATGTCGTCCAGGCTCAGCATCTGGCCGCCTTCCACGCGGTTGGGGTTGTAGCGCGTGATGAGCAGGTGCTCCTTCACGGGCTCGGCGCCCTCGATCGCGCGCTTGGTCTTGCTGGACAGCATGCCCAGGATGCGGTCGCTGTCGCGCACCGAGGAGACTTCGGGGTTGGTCACCACCAGCGCCTCGTCGGCGTAGTGCATGGCCATCAGCGCGCCCGTCTCGATACCGGCAGGCGAGTCGCAGACGATGAAGTCGAACTCCATGGCCTTGAGCTCGTCCAGCACGCGCTCCACGCCTTCTTGCTTGAGCGCATCCTTGTCGCGCGTCTGCGAGGCCGCCAGGATGTAGAGCTTGTCGAGCTGCTTGTCCTTGATGAGCGCCTGCGTGAGCTTGATCTCGTCGTTGATGACGTTGATCAGGTCATACACCACGCGGCGCTCGACGCCCATGATCAGGTCGAGGTTGCGCAGGCCGACGTCGAAGTCGATGACGCAGGTCTTGAAGCCGCGCATCGCGAGGCCGGTGGCAAAGCTTGCGCTGGTGGTGGTCTTGCCGACCCCGCCCTTGCCGGAAGTGACGACGACGATCTTGGTCATCTGGGGCTTTCTTCGTTGGTTCAGTTCAATGGGGTTGGGTGCGGCGTCACAGCGACAGCGGCTGCATCAGCAGCTTCTCGCCGTCGAGCAGCACTTGCGCCGGCTTGCCGGCCACCTCGGCCGGCAGCGGGTTCTCGGTCGTGCGGTAGATGCCGGCGATGGACAACAGCTCGGCTTCCAGGCTGTGCGCGTAGATGCGGGCCGAGGTGTCGCCCCGGGCGCCGGCAATCGCCTTGCCGCGCAGTGGCGCATACACATGCACGCTGCCATCGGCGATGACCTCGGCGCCGTGGTTCACGAGCGCCAGCACGACCAGATCGCTGCCCTTGGCGTAGACGCGCTGGCCGGAGCGCAGCGGCTTGTCGACGATCATGGTCGGCACCGGTGCGGCGGGCCGCTCAACGATCTTCTCGACGACGATCTCGCGCACCACCTCGCGCACGGTCTCTGCAGGGGCTGCGGCTGCCGGCGCGGCGCGCTCGGGCACAGCTTCATCAGCGGCATCAGCCAGGCCGAGTTCATGGGCCAGTGCGAGTTCTTCCGCGGTGGCACCTGCCACGGCCACGGGTTGCAGTTGACTGGCCCGCAGCAGCGCGACGATGCCGCGCAGGTCCACCGGCGCCGGGCCATCCAGCGCGAGCGGCGCCTGGCCCTCGGGCACCGGCACGGCCGGCGCGCGAGGCACGGCGCTCAGGTCGATGACCACGGGCTCGTGCTCGAAGCCGCCGCTGCCGGCGCGGGCCGCCCAGTCGGCGGTGATCTCGGCCATGTCGCTGCTGTGCAGCACCAGCCCGAGCAGGCTGAAGCGGCGGGACTTCAATTCGAAAGTGCCGGCCCGCGACGCACCCTTGCGCGCTGCGCCTGCGCCGCCGTCATTGCCCCTCGTCTGATCCGCCATCGCCCCGTTGCCGCCTCGGTAAAAGGCCGCGAGTTTAGCCGCGCGCCCCGCGCCGACCGGTTGGGGACTGCCCCCAAGGTGCTGCCGCCGTCCCCGGCCTGCGCCTCAAAAACAGGCAGCGCAGCGCCAGCGGCGGCCGATCAAGCACTTAGCGCCGCTGTCGTCAGGCGGCCCACAGACTTGTCCACAGTTGGCGGGGACAAAACCGGGGTTTTCCGTCCTTCCGACGTGTGACATCCGGCCATCGGGGCTTGACTTATCCCCAAATTCCGAACCCGTCAAGCCTTTTGCGCCCGTCTCCCCAGCATGACCTCAAGGCCCGACGCTGGAGCGCTAAGTCCTTGATTCATATAGAAAGCCGAGAAGTGCCTAAAAATTCAGCAACCTAAGAGGAGCCGCATCACACAAGGGCTTGGCTGCGATGGCACCCCCTTTTCCACAAAGTTTTCCACAGACTCAGTGGATAGCTTGCAGAAGTGTTACGGATCAGTGACTTAGGGGCGGTCGTTGAGGTGATGTTGAAGATTCGGCGCCAAGTTGGGCTGCCGTTGCGACGGGCCTGCGGGTTACATTGGCCCTGCCCGCAGCCCGCGGGTGCCGCAGGAGATTGCAGGTGGCCACGCCGAACTACAGCTACGAAAAACGCCAGCGCGAGCTGGCCAAGAAGCGCAAGGCCGAAGAGAAGCGCCAGCGCAAGCTCAACGGCAAGCCCGCCGATGACAGTCCGGCCGGCGAGGCCGAGGGCGAGACGCCCGCCGAAGGCGCGGCGCCCGACACCAGCGAACCGCAAACCTAGAATCCAGGGCTTTCCCGTCCCGCTTCAGCCGCTACAGCGCCCATGCCCCGCCAGCTTTTCGTCACCACTGCCCTGCCCTATGCCAACGCCGGTTTCCACATCGGCCACATCATGGAGTACACCCAGGCCGACATCTGGGTTCGCTACCAGCGCATGGCGGGCTCGCAGGTGCACTTTGTCTGCGCGGACGATGCCCATGGCGCGCCGATCATGATTGCGGCGGAGAAGGCGGGCAAGACACCGCAGGACTTCGTTGCCGGCATCGCCGCCGGCCGCAAGCAGTACCTCGACGGCTTTCACATCAGCTTCGACAACTGGCACTCGACCGACGGCCCGGAGAACCACGAACTCTCCAAGGCCATCTACCTCGCGCTGCGACACAACGAGCTGATCTCGACCAAGACCATCGAGCAGTTCTTCGACCCCGAGAAGTCGATGTTCCTGCCCGACCGCTTCATCAAGGGCGAATGCCCCAAGTGTGGCGCGAAGGACCAGTACGGCGACTCCTGCGAGGTCTGCGGTGCGGTCTACGCGCCCACCGAACTGAAGAACCCCTACTCGGTGCTGTCGGGTGCCACGCCGGTGCTCAAGACCAGCGAACACTACTTCTTCAAGCTCAGTGACCCGCGCTGCGTGGAGTTCCTGACGCAGTGGACGCAAGACACCGGCCGCCTGCAGCCCGAGGTGCTGAACAAGATCCGTGAATGGTTCGAGCCCGATGAAGACGGCAACAACCGCCTGAGCGACTGGGACATCAGCCGCGACGCGCCCTACTTCGGCATCGAGATCCCCGACGCGCCGGGCAAGTACTTCTATGTCTGGCTGGACGCCCCCATCGGCTACCTCGCCTCTCTGAAGAACTACTTCGGCAAGATCGGGAAAGACTTTGATGCCTTCATGGCCGACGAGTCGGTGGAGCAGATCCACTTCATCGGCAAGGACATCACCTACTTCCACACGCTGTTCTGGCCCGCGATGCTGCACTTCAGCGGCCGCAAGACGCCCAACCACGTCTTCGTGCACGGCTTCATGACCGTCAATGGCGGCGAGAAGATGAGCAAGAGCCGCGGCACCGGCCTGGACCCGCTGAAATACCTCAGCCTGGGCCTGAACGCCGAATGGCTGCGCTACTACATCGCTGCCAAGCTCAACGCCCGCGTCGAGGACATCGACTTCAACCCCGAAGACTTCGCCGCCCGCGTCAACAGCGACCTGGTGGGCAAGTACATCAACATCGCCTCGCGTGCGGCCGGTTTCCTGACGAAGCGGTTTGGTGGCAAGCTCAGCGCCGACCTCGGCGTGGAAGGCCGCATGCTGCTGGACGCGCTGCGTGCCCACAGCGGCGCCATCGCCGAGCTGTACGAGACGCGCGAGTTCGGCAAGGCGCTGCGCGAGATCATGACGCTGGCCGACAAGGTCAACGAATTCGTCGACCAGCACAAGCCCTGGGAGCTGGCCAAGCAGGACGGCATGGACGCGGCGCTGCATGACGTCTGCAGCGTCTGCATCGAGGCCTTCCGCCTGCTCACGATCTACCTGAAGCCCGTGCTGCCGGCCCTGGCCGCGCAGGTCGAGGCCTTCCTGAAGGTCGAGCCGCTGCAATGGGCCGATGCTGCCCGCGCGCTGGGCGCCCACACCATCGGCACCTACCAGCACCTGATGCAGCGTGTGGACCTGGCCAAGGTCGAGCAGCTGTTCGAAGCCCCGCCGGCGCCGAAGGTCGTGCCCGGTGGCGAAGACATCGCCGCCGAGATCAAGATCGACGATTTCGCCAAGGTCGACCTGCGCATCGCCAGGATCGTGAAGGCCGAGCTGGTGGGAGGCTCCGACAAGCTGCTGCGCCTGACGCTGGACGCGGGCGAAGGCCGCACGCGCAATGTCTTCAGCGGCATCCGCAGCGCCTACAAGCCGGAAGACCTCGAAGGCAAGCTCACCGTGCTGGTGGCCAACCTCGCGCCGCGCAAGATGAAGTTCGGCATCAGCGAGGGCATGGTGCTGGCAGCCAGCCACGCCGACGAGAAGGCCAACCCGGGCCTCTTCGTGCTGGAGCCCCACGCTGGCGCCCAGCCCGGCATGCGGGTGCGCTGAGCCGCGACCGCCCGCCCTGCCCGCCGCCATGCCCACGGACTACGCCCGCCGGCTGCTGTCCATCGAGCGCACCGCGGAGGGCAACGCCCACCTGGGCTGGATGCTGGCCTTCATTGCCGGCGCGACGAATGCCGGCGGCTTCCTGGCGGTGCAGCAGTACACCTCGCACATGACCGGCATGGTCTCGGCCGCAGCCGACGGCCTGGTGCTCGGCCAGCACCAGGCACTGCTCACGGCCGCAGGCGCGCTGCTGTCCTTTCTGGCGGGTGCGGCCTGTACGGCGGTGCTGGTCAACTTCGGGCGCCAGCACCGCGCCCACAGCATCTTTGCGCTGCCGCTGCTGCTGGAAGCCGCCTGCCTGCTGCTGTTCGGGCTGATGGGCGCCTGGCTGCAGGGCCTGCAGGCCCTGTTCATCCCGGCGGCGGTGGCCATCCTGTGCTTCACGATGGGCCTGCAGAACGCGCTGATCACCAAGGTCTCGCGGTCCGAGATCCGCACCACCCACCTGACCGGCATCGTCACCGACCTCGGCATCGAACTCGGTCGCGGCCTGTACGGCCGACTGGGGGGCGAGCCGGTGCCGGTCAACAGCACCAAGCTGCGCCTGCTGGGTGGCCTGCTGCTGGCCTTCGCGGTGGGCGGGGTGATCGGCGCCTGGGCGTTCAAGGCCGTCGGCTATGCCGCCACCTTGCCGCTGGCCGCCTGGCTGGCCCTGCTGGGCGCCGTGCCGGCCTGGGATGACGTCGACCGGCTGCGCGCCCGATAAAATCCCGCGATTCGATTGAGAGACCCGCCATGCCGCTGTTCTGGAAGCCCTACAAGTCCGACGTCACCCAATTCATCGAGCAGCTCAAAGCCCAGCGCCCGACGCTCGAAGCCGAGCAGCGCGCCGGCCGCGCCCTGCTGTGGGACAAGGAACAGGACCGCTCCGCCCAGGCCGGTTTCGACCAGGCCCGCGTGGCCCAGAAGCCCTACGTGTACCAGACGGATTCCAAGTAATCCGTCATGACGGTCGTGGCTGACGAGTCCAGCCCAGCCACGCCCGACCTCCCCGAGGTCGTCGACGCGGTGGCCGTGGCCCGCCTGTACGGCGAGCCGCTGTTCCAGCTGCCGCTGGACCTCTACATCCCGCCGGATGCGCTGGAGGTCTTCCTGGAGGCCTTCCAGGGCCCGCTGGACCTGCTGCTGTATCTGATCCGCAAGCAGAACTTCAACATCCTCGACATCCCGCTGGCCGACGTCACGCGCCAGTACCTGAGTTATGTCGAGCAGATCCGCAAGCACAACCTGGAGCTGGCTAGCGAATACCTCTTGATGGCCGCGATGCTGATCGAGATCAAGTCGCGCATGCTCCTGCCGCCCAAGAAGACCGAGGACGGCAAGGAGGCGGAAGACCCCCGGGCCGAGCTGGTTCGCCGGCTGCTGGAGTACGAGCAGATGAAGCTCGCCGCCGCACGGCTGGACCGGCTGCCGGTGCTGGGCCGCGACTTCCTGCGCGCGCAGATCCACATCGAGCAGTCGCTCACGCCGCGCTTCCCCGATGTGTCGACTGCCGACCTGCGCGAGGCGTGGCTGGACATCCTCAAGCGCGCCAAGCTCAACCAGCATCACAAGATCAGCCGCGAGCAGCTCTCGGTGCGCGAGCACATGAGCATCGTGCTGCGGCGGCTGCAAGGCCAGCGATTCGTGGAGTTCGAGCAGCTGTTCGACGTGGAGAAGGGCCAGGCCGTGCTGGTCGTCACCTTCATCGCGATGCTGGAGCTCGCCAAGGAGCGGCTGCTGGAGATCACGCAGGCCGAGGCCTTCGCCCCCATCTACGTGCGGCTGGCCTACACGCCCGTCTGAGCGGTTCGGCGCCCGGCCGAACCGCGCCTTGCCCTACTTGCCGCGCAGCTTTTGCACGGCCGTCACGCCAGCCAGCACCAGCGCGCCGGCCACCACCCCCACCAGGGCATTGGCGCCGTTCTCGATGAGCGCTGCCACGAGCCAGGCCTGACCTTCAACGAGGTGGGCGATGGCATGGTGCAAGGGCGCGATGCCATGGGCCAGGATGCCGCCGCCCACCAGGAACATGGCAGCCGTGCCGAGCACGGTCAGCAGCTTCATCAGGCGAGGCGCTGCAGCCAGCAGGAAGCGGCCGACGGCCTGCGACACCGCCCCGGCCTTGCGAGACAGCCACAGGCCCACGTCGTCCATCTTCACGATGCCGGCCACGAAGCCGTAGACGCCGACCGTCATCGCAATCGACACGGCGATCAGCACGGCCAGTTGCTGCTGCAGCGGCACACTCGCCACCGTCCCGAGCGAGATGACGATGATCTCGGCGGACAGGATGAAGTCGGTCCGGATGGCGCCCTTGACCTTGTCGCGCTCGTAGGCGGCCATGTCGACCTTCTCGTCGGCGACCGCCTTCACATGCTCGGCCCGGTGGGCTTCATCCTCTTCAGGGCTGTGCAGGAACTTGTGCGCGAGCTTCTCGAAGCCCTCGAAGCACAGGAAGGCGCCGCCCAGCATCAGCAGCGGCGTGATCGCCCACGGCGCAAAGGCCGAGATGGCCAGCGCCGCCGGCACCAGGATGGCCTTGTTGATGAGCGAGCCCCAGGCCACGGCCCAGACCACCGGCAGTTCCCGGTCGGCCTTCACGCCGGTGACCTGCTGGGCGTTCAACGCCAGGTCGTCGCCGAGCACGCCCGCCGTCTTCTTGGCCGCGACCTTGGTCATGGTCGCCACGTCGTCCAGGACGGTGGCGATGTCATCGAGCAAAACGAGAAGGCTGGAGGCCATGGGGCGTGCGTGGGTGCAAAAACCCGGGATGCTAGCCGCCCTGACGAGCGGCATGCTCAACCAAAACCTTAGCGATAGTGCCGCGCCAGGCTCTCCGCCACGCAGACCGGCTTGGCCGCCCCTTCGGCTTCCACGGCGACTTCCACCGTCAACTGCACCGCACCGCCAGCCACGTCGTCCATGGCCAGCAGCTTGAAGCCGGCGCGCAACCGGCTGCCCACCGGCACGGGCGCCGTGAAACGCACCTTGTTGAGGCCGTAGTTGACGACCATACGCGTCTCGCGCACCGCAAAGCCGGTCTCGAAGAAGTACGGGATCAGCGACAGCGTCAGGAAGCCATGCGCGATCGGGCCGCCAAACGGCCCGGCCTTGGCGCGCTCGGGGTCGACGTGGATCCACTGCCGGTCTTCGGTGGCTTCGGCGAAGGCGTTCACGCGGGCCTGGTCAACGGTGATCCAGTCACTGTGGCCCAGCGGCTGGCCGACCAGGGCCTGGAGGTCGGCGAGGGTGTCGAAGATGCGCATGCGGGTGAGCGAGGTGGGAGCTGTCGTGCGGCCAAGGTAACCTAGCTCGCCATGCCTGACAGTACCGCCCGCGACATCCTCGTCCTCGCCGCCCACCCCGACCTCGCCCGCTCACAGGTGACGCGCACCCTGCTCGACACCCTGCGAGCCTCCCCGGCGGCGGAGCGTGTCGAGCTGCGCGACCTGTACCGCCTCTACCCGGACTTCCACATCCACGTCGACGCCGAACAGCGTGCGCTGCAGCAGGCCCGGCTGGTGGTCATGCTGCACCCGATCTACTGGTACAGCATGCCGGCCCTGCAAAAGCTCTGGCTGGACGACGTACTTCGCCTGGGCTGGGCCTACGGGCCTGGCGGCACCGCCCTGCATGGCAAGGACTTCTGGCTGGTCGCCTCCACCGGCGGCAGCGAGCAGGCCTATGCCCCGGGCGGACACAACCACCACGCCCTGGACGAGTTCTTGCTGCCTTATCACCAGTCGGCGCGCACCTGCGGCATGACCTGGCTGCCGCCCCAGGTGCTCTACAGCGCCCACCGCGCCACCGAGGCCCAGATCCAGGCCCACGCGGACCTCTTCGTGCAGCGGCTCATTCACTTCCCCGAATGGTGCGACCGACTCGCCGATCGCGGCGTGGGCGACGAGGAGGCCGTGGCACTGGACGAACGCCCCGCACTCTTCACGGCCTTGGACGGGGGTGCCGCATGAGTCACGGGAGCTGGCTGCAACTGCCCTTGGTCTTCCTGGCTGCGGCGGTGCTGGCCGTGCCGCTGGCGCGTTATCTCAGGCTGGGAGCCATCCTGGGCTACCTGGTCGCGGGCCTGCTGATCGGGCCTGCGGTGCTCGGGCTGGTGCCGGAGTCCAGCGCGATTCCCGAGGTGGCCGAACTGGGCGTCGTGCTGATGCTCTTCCTGGTCGGGCTGGAGCTCGAACCCAAGCGGCTGTGGGCCATGCGCCGGCCGATCTTCGGCTGGGGCAGCGTGCAGCTGCTGGGCTGCGCCGCGGTGTTGACGGCGGTGGGCGTCGCCACGGGGCATCCATGGCGGCTGTCGCTGGTGGTGAGTCTGGGGCTGGCGATGTCGTCCACCGCGGTGGCGCTGGCCGTGCTGGCCGAGCGCAACCTCGGGCGCACGACGGCGGGCGAGAGCATCCTGTCGGTGGCCCTGCTGCAGGACATCGCGGCCATCCCCATCCTGGCGCTGGTGCCGGTACTGGCACTCAGCGGCGCGCACGGCGAGGACGAGGGCCAGACCTGGCTGGCTGCCGCCAAGGCCGTGGGCGCCATCATCACCATCGTGTTTGGCGGCCGCCTGCTGCTGCGCCCGGCCCTGCGCTGGATCGCCCACAGCAAGACGCCCGAGATCTTTACCGCCGCGGCCCTGCTGCTCGTGCTAGGTACGGCAGCGCTCATGCAGCTGGTCGGCCTGTCGATGGCGCTGGGCGCCTTCCTGGCCGGCGTGCTGCTGGCCGAGAGCGAGTACCGGCGCGAGCTGGAGACCGACCTGGAGCCTTTCAAGGGCCTGCTGCTGGGGCTGTTCTTCATCGCGGTCGGCATGGGGCTGGACCTGAAGGCCGTGGCCGCGCAGCCGGTCTTCGTGCTGGGCGTGCTGGCGACCCTGCTGGTGTGCAAGACGGTTGTGCTGGTCGCCATGGCCCGCGCGATGCAGATCCCGCTGGTAGAGCGGCCCGCCTTCGTCATCCTGCTGGCCCAGGGCGGCGAGTTCGGCTTCGTGGTGTTCCAGCTGGCGCAGAGCGAGGGCATGATCACCGCGGGCCAGAACTCGGCGCTGGTGGCGGCCGTGGCGTTGTCGCTGGCGCTCACGCCGCTGCTGCTGACCGGTGGCGACCGGCTCATGTCGCAGAAGCTCGCCCGCCTGGGCCAGAAGCACAAGCGCGACGAAGCGCCGCCGCCGCCCGCGCCCATCCTGATTGCCGGCAGTGGCCGCTATGGCCAGGTGGTGGGCCGCATGCTGCGCGCCAGTGGCCTGGAGGCCACCCTGCTCGACCAGGATTCCGAAGCCATCGAGGGCCTGCGCAGGTTCGGCTGGACGGTGCACTACGGCGACGCCACCCGGCTGGACCTGCTCAAGAGCGCTGGCGCCGCCACGGCCCGCATCCTCGTCATCGCGGTGGACGACATCGGCCAGAGCCTGGAGATCGCTGAACTGGCGCGCGAACACTTCCCGCAGCTCACGGTGGTCGCCCGGGCGCGCAACGTGCAGCACTACTACCAACTGCGCGAGGCCGGCGTGCGCCACATCGAGCGCGAGACCTTCGACTCGGCCTTGATGAGCGCCCGCAGCGTGCTCGAACTCACCGGCATGGAGCCCCACGCCGCCCGCCGCCAGGCCATGCACTTCCGCCGCCACAACATCGAGGTGCTGGAGCGCATGCTGCCGCTGCAAAGCGACGAAGGCGCGCTGATCGCCGCCGCCAAGCTGGGCCGGCAGCAGTTCGAGCAGCAGATGGCGGCCGAGCGCGACGCCGAAGAAGCCCATCGCCGGGCGCAGCGCGGCGGCTGGGACAAGCACGACGATTGATCGCCCCACCGGCCGCACCGGTGAACCGTGGCAGCGACAATCGCGGCATGTTCGCCCCGTCCCAGCTCGAAGTCCGGCGCTTCTTCTGCGCCACCTACCGCAAGTGGCGCGATGGCGCGCCGCTGATCCCGATGGAGGCGATCGCGGCCGACTGGATCGCCGAGCACCCGGAGTACCACGACGATCTGGCCGACGAGGCCGCCGCGCTGGAGAAGGTCTACACGGTCGAGGAAGGCCGCACCAACCCCTTCCTGCACCTGTCCATGCACCTGACCATCACCGAGCAGCACGCCATCGACCAGCCCTCGGGCATCCGGCAGGCGGTCGACCTGCTGTCGGCCAAGCGCAATTCGCGCCACGAAGCCCACCATGTGGCGATGGAGGCCCTGGGCGAGATGATCTGGGCGTCGCAGCGCAGCGGCCTGCCGCCGGACGGCCACGCCTATCTCGACAAGGTGCGCCAGGCGGCCACGCGCTAGAAGCGACAAAGCCACCCGCAGGTGGCTTTGTTCTTTCAGGCGGGCCGGCGATCAGGCCTGGAAGCTGCCGCCCGAGGAGCTGCGGCGCTCGGCCTTGCCGCTGGCGCCGTACAAGCCCGTGGGCTCGCTGGGGATCAGCACGTCCAGCGCGCGGTCGAGCGAGGCGTTGCCGCGCGCCAGGGTCTCGCGCTGGGCGGCGAGCAGGCCACCGGCACGCACCAATCGGTTGCGCAGGGCGGCCGGCACGCCGCCGGTGCGGGCGGCTTCGCTGAAGCGTTGCACCGCGCTGGCGAGATGCTGATGCAGTTCGGCCGCGTGCTGCTCGATGGCGGCCGCGTCGCGACGCGACAGCGCATCACCCAGTTGATTGAGTGCCGCCTCGACGGCCAGCAACGGCTGCTCGAGTTCAGGGCTCAGCGAGGAGGCGGTGACAGCGGTCATGGTTCAGTGCTTGTTGGCGCGCGCGTCGAGCAATTCTTGCGCATTCGCGACCAGTTTGTCGGCAATCGCCCGGGCGTTGACCGTGAACTTGCCCTCACTGATGGCCTTGGCGATGCGGTCGACCTTGGCGGCATCGAAGCTGCCGTCGTCGGCGTTGGTGCCGCTGGCCGCCAGCTTGGCGGTGCTGGAGATGGCGACCTGGGTGCTCGGCGCGGGTGCTGCCGTGGACGTCGTGCGGGCGGCGTCAGAGCTGCCCGCGGCCTCGGGTTTGCGTGCCGCAGGCCGTTGCTCGACCTTGGTCGAGCTGGCGCTTGCGTCAGGGCTGTTACCGATCTTCATGGGCTTCTCCAGGGTGCGGGGCGGACCCCGCCGGGGGCATTACAGCGGAGTTTCCCCTTGTATCGGCCCCGCAGGCGCCAACTTGAGCGGGAACTGGCCGGTTTTTCCGGCCAGTTGTGACGATTCGTGGCGCTTTTCTCACAGCGACAGCTCCACGCGTCGCTCAGCCACGGCCCGGCCGCTGGCCACTCGGCCGCTCTCGAAACGCACCCGCACCTCCTGGCCCTCGAACCCCGGCGTCAGCGCCTGGGCCTCGGAAGCCACCGAGAACCCCTGGCCGACGGCCAGCACCTGCACGGTCTCACCCGCGGCAAACCACTGGCGCGACTTGAGGGCCGGCGCGCGCACGGCCTCGGCCGCCTGCAAGGGGCGACCCAAGGTGCGGCCGATGAGCAGGGCCGGGTCGGTGAACACGGCACCCGGCTCCGCAGCAATGTCGATATCGGCCAGGGCCAGATGTTCTTGAGACAAATTCACGCCGGCCGGCAGTGGGCCGTTGGCCACGACGGCCCGGCCGAACACCGACACGCGGATCGGCAGCGTCACGTTCCAGCGCGCCATGCCATCGGTGCAGCGCAGGCCGATACGGCTGCGCCCCCACACCGCCATGCCGGGTGGCAGATAAGGCTGCACCTGTTGGCAAGGCGCCAGGCGAAGCCGGGCATCCAGCGCACCAATCTCGACCGCGACACGCGTGTTGGGCGGGGCCGCGGCCCGTGCGGCGGTCTCCGCCAGCGTGCGCACGCGCTCGACCAGGGCGGGGTCGAGCACGGTCTGCGCCGGCGCCGCCAGGGCGGCCAGCAGGCAAGCGACGAGCAGGCTGAGGCGAATCATGGCCGCCACTCTAGAGACGGGTCGGCAGCGTCTAGGCCCGAATTGAGCGGCTTTTGCCCCGCTGATCCCGCTCATGTTTTCGGGCCCGGTTCAGACAATTTGCGAGAAGAGCCATCCCGGCCCTGCCCCTCGAAAGAGGCCCTCGATGTTGAACCGACTCACCGACTCGCTGAACTTCCAGACCCAGGCGCTCACGCTGCGGGCGGAGCGCCAGCGCCTGCTCGCCAGCAACATCGCGAACGCCGACACGCCGGGCTACCAGGCGCGTGAGATCGACTTCGCCAAGGCCCTGCGCGAGGCGACGGGCGAAATCGCCACGGCGGGCGCCTTGCAGACCACCCAGCGCGGCCACATCGCCCCGCTGGCGGGCGCGCGCGGCGAGAGCGGCAAGGAATACGCGCTGCAATCCCAGACCAGCCTGGACAGCAACGGGGTCGACATGGACCGCGAGCGCGCGAGCTTTGCCGACAACACGGTCAAGTACGAGGCGACGTTGCGCTTCATCAACGGCTCGGTGCGCACTGCGCTGGACGCGATGAAGTCGCACAACCAGGCCTGAACGAGGAGTAGACGGCCATGTCGATGTTCCAGATCTTCAACGTTTCCGGCAGCGCCATCAGCGCGCAGAGCCAGCGCCTGAACGTGGTGGCCAGCAACCTGGCCAATGCCGACACGGTGGCCGGCCCGGACGGCCAGGCCTACAAGGCGCGCCAGGTGGTGTTCCAGACAGCGCTGATGGGCGCCGGCAACGACAGCGGCAACGCCGGCGTGCGCGTGACCAACATCTCTGAAGACCAGACCCCCGGCCGGCGCGTGCATGACCCCAAGCACCCGCAAGCCGATGCCGACGGCTATGTGACCTACTCCAACGTGAACCCGGTGGAAGAGATGGTCAACATGATCTCGGCCTCGCGCTCCTACCAGAACAACGTCGAGGTGATGAGCACGGCCAAGAGCCTGCTGCTCAAGACCCTGCAAATGGGTCAGTCCTGACCGCCGAACGAAAGCTAAGCCATGGATGTCACCGCGCTCAACGGCACCAGCACGCCGACCCAGACGACCTCGGCCAAGAATGCCGCCGAGACGCAGGACCGCTTCCTCAAGTTGCTCGTCGCGCAGATGAACAACCAGGACCCGCTCAACCCGATGGACAACGCCCAGGTGACCAGCCAGATGGCGCAGATCCAGCAGGTGACGAGCCTGTCGACGCTGGACACCAGCATCAAGCAGCTCGGCAGCCAGCTCGGCCAGATGCAGGCGCTGCAGTCGATCTCGCTGGTCGGCCGCGAGGTCAGCGTGCCGGGCAACAAGCTGCAGGTGACCGACGGTGTGGCCGAGGCGAGCTACGAGCTCGATGGTGCCGCGCAGAGCGTGAAGCTCGAGATCCTGGGCCCGGCAGGCAACGTCATCGACACCCAGCAGCTCGGCGCTCAGAGCAGCGGCCGCCAGGCCTTCACCTGGAACGCCGGCAAGCTGGCCGCCGACGGCAGCGAGGTGCAGTACCGCATCACCGCCACCAACGGCACCAAGGCCGTGACCAGCACCCTCTACGCCCACGACAAGGTGGACGCCGTCTACAGCGAGGGCGGCACCCTCAAGCTCAATCTCGCACGCCTCGGCCCGGTGGACTACACGGCCGTGTCGTCCGTCAACTGACCCAACCCCGCTCGACAGCAAGGACTCCCCCATGAGCTTCCAGCAAGGCCTCTCCGGGCTCAACGCCGCGTCCAAGAACCTCGACGTCATCGGCAACAACATCGCCAACTCAGGCACCTACGGCGCCAAGGGTTCGCGGGCGGAGTTCTCCGACGTGTACGCCGCCGCGCTCAACGGCGCGGGCCAGAACCAGATCGGTATCGGCACCTCGCTGTCCACCGTGGCCCAGCAATTCACGCAGGGCAACATCACGACGACCGAGAACCCGATGGACCTGGCCATCAACGGCGGCGGCTTCTTTCAGGTCAGCGACGGCACCAACCCGACGCGCTACAGCCGCAACGGCCAGTTCAAGGTCAGCAAGGACGGCTTCATCGTCAACAACGACGGCTTGAAGCTCATGGGCTACCCGGCCAACGGCGCCGGCGTCATCCAGCCGGGCACCGCCCAGCCGCTGCAGCTGCCCACCGGCGGCATCCCGCCGGCCGTCACGTCCACGGTGAAGATGGAGTTCAACCTGGACTCCCGCCTGAAGGTCACCGCGCCGAGCAACGGCACCGCCACCGGCATGGACCTCAAGGACAGCACGACCTACAACAACGCCACCTCGCTCACCGTCTACGACGCCAAGGGCCAGGACGTGGCGGTGACCTTCTACTTCCAGAAGTCCGCCACCAACGCCGCCGGCGAGGACGTCTGGAACGTCTACGCCACCGCCAACGGCACGCCGTTCGACACCGATGCCACGGGCGCCGCCATCGCGCTGGACGCCAACGGCAACCCGACCACGCCCTACACCACCATCACCTTCCCGGCCACGGGCGGCTCGCCCTCGGCCATCCTGGGCAGCAGCGCCACGCCGCCGGGGGCGATCACCATGCCGGTGCCCGCCGGCACCAGCACCCGGGGCAACACGACGCTGGCCATTCCGAACATCCAGCTTGACCTGAGCGGTGCCACCGAAAACGGCAGCAGCTTCGCGGTGACCAACCTGACCCAGGACGGCTATGCCCCGGGCCAGCTGACCGGCATCCAGGTGGCCAACAACGGCATCATCCAGGCGCGCTATTCCAACGGCCAGAGCAAGCCGGCCGGGCAGATCGAGCTGGCCAACTTCCGCAACCCGCAGGGCCTGCAGACCATGGGCGGCAACGTCTGGATCCGCACGGTGGCCTCGGGCGACGCGGTGGTGGGTGTGCCGGGCGACGGCAACATGGGCTCGCTGCAGTCGGGCGCGCTGGAAGAAAGCAACGTGGACATCACGGCCGAGCTGGTCAACATGGTGACCGCCCAGCGTGCCTACCAGGCCAGCGCCCAGACGATCAAGACGCAGGACCAGGTCCTGCAGACCATCGTCAACCTGCGCTGATCGCAACCCGGGCTGAGGGCGCACGATGGACCGCATGATCTACCTGTCGATGGCCGGCGCCAAGGCGGCCATGCAGCGCCAGGATGTGCTCTCTCACAACCTGGCGAATGTCACGACCAACGGCTTCCGGGCGGAGCTGCAGGCCTTCCGTGCGGTGCCGGTGCGGGGCGACGGCGCCTCCACGCGCGCCTTCGCACTCGAAACCACCATTGGCTACAACGATGCCCCCGGGCCGCTGACCCCCACGGGCCGCAACCTCGACGTGGCCATGCAAGGCAAGGCCTGGCTCGCCGTGCAGGCCAACGACGGCACCGAGGCTTACACCCGGGCCGGCTCGCTGGACGTCAACGCCGAGGGCCTGCTCGTGATGCGCAACGGCATGCCGGTGCTGGGCGACGGCGGGCCGATCAACATCCCCCCGAACAGCACCGTCGAAATCGGCAGCGACGGCACCATCAGCGCCAAGGCGCCCAACCAGCGTCCGACCACCGTGGGCCGGCTCAAGCTGGTCACGCCCGAGGCCACACAGCAGCTCACCCGCGGCGACGACGGGCTCTTCCGCGCCGCCGATGGCGACCTGCCGGCCGACCCGGCTGCGCGGCTCCAGGACGGTGCGCTGGAGGGCAGCAACGTCAGCCCGGTCGAGACCATGGTCGCCATGATTGCCGCGGGCCGCCAGTTCGAGCAGCAGATGAAGCTGCTGCAGATTGCCCAGACCCAGGGCCAGCAATCGGCCAAGCTGCTGGGCTCGACTTAAGGAACGGGGCCTGGTCATGCGAGGGAAATCCATGCGTTGCCACTCAAAAGCCCGCGAGCAAGGCGCAAGGTCGACGCTGGGGTCATCCCCAGCGAGGCCTTGCAACGCCGCACGCGGGCTTTTGAGTGACAACCCTCCGGGAGAGGGTCTGCGCGGGCACATGGCGTCGTTGCGCGCCTTGCCTGGGCACGAGCCCAGGCGGCGTCGCCCGCCTAGCCCTGCACCCGCGCAGACCCTCTCGCATTGATTTCCCTCGCATGACCAGGCCCCCACCATGATGCGCTCGCTCTGGATTGCCAAGACCGGCATGGAAGCCCAGCAGACCCAGCTGGACAACATCTCGCACAACCTCGCCAACGTGGCCACGAATGGCTACAAGCGCTCGCATGCGGTCTTCGAGGACCTGATCTACCAGAACCTGCGCCAGAGCGGCGCCAACACCACCGAGCAGACGGTGCTGCCCACCGGCCTGCAGGTCGGCCTGGGCGTGCGCCCGGTGGCCACGGCCCGCATCTACACGCAAGGCAACCTGCAACAGACCAGCAACAACCTGGACCTGGCCATCAAGGGCGATGGCTTCTTCCAGATCCAGATGCCCGACGGCACCACGGCCTACACCCGTGACGGCAGCTTCCAGCTCAATGCCAATGGCCAGATGGTGACGAGCAACGGCTACACCGTGCTGCCGGGCATCACGATCCCGAACAACGCCCAGAGCCTGACCATCGGCAACGACGGCACCGTCAGCGTCACCCTGCCCGGCCAGACCGCCCCGCAGACGGTGGGCCAGCTGCAGCTCGCCAACTTCGTGAACCCGGCCGGCCTGGACCCCAAGGGCCAGAACCTCTTTGCCGAGACCGCGTCCAGCGGCACGCCCAACACCGGCGCCCCCAACAACAACGGCATGGGCGCGCTGCAGCAGGGCTTTGTCGAGACGTCCAACGTCAACGTGGTGGAGGAGCTGGTGCAGATGATCCAGACCCAGCGCGCGTACGAGCTGAACTCCAAGGCCGTGCAGACCTCGGACCAGATGCTGCAAAAGCTGGCCCAGATCTAAATCCCTGAACAAGGCCACAGAGACAAAGAGACACATAGAAGCTGGCATTGACCCATCGCCTCCGTATCTCTGTGCCTCTGTGGCAGAAGCCGACCTCGCCGGAGCACCTCATGAAACACCTGCTCACCCTCCTCGCTGTCACGCTCGCTCTGGCCGGCTGCGCCACGCCCTACCCCGAGCCGCAGGTGGAGCTGGCGCACACGCCGGTCGTCAACCTGCCGCCGGTGCAGCCGCTGGCGCCCACCAACGGCGCGATCTACCAGGGCGCGAGCTACCGGCCGCTGTTCGAAGACCACCGCGCCCGGCTGGTGGGCGACACCTTGACCATCAACATCACCGAACGGGTGTCAGCCACGCAGACCAGCACCAGCGAGCTGAGCAAGTCGGGCAGCCTGTCCGCTGGCGTGACGGCCCTGCCCGGCATTGCCGGCAACTCCTTCGGCAAGGCCAGCGCCGGCGCCACCTCGGCCAATGACAACAAGGGCAAGGGCAGCAACCAGAACACCAACGAGTTCACCGGCGCCATCACGGCCGTGGTGACGGCGGTGCTGCCCAACGGCCACCTGATGATCAGCGGGGAGAAGCAGATCGGCGTGAACCGCAATGTCGACGTGCTGCGCTTCTCGGGCCAGGTCGACCCGCGCGCCATTGGCCAGGGCAATGCGGTCGCGTCCACGTCTGTGGCCAATGTGCGCATCGAGCAGCGCGGGCGCGGGCCCACGGCCGATGCCCATGCCGTGGGTTGGTTGTCGCGCTTCTTCCTGAACATCGCACCGAGTTGAGGGCCCACCCCCTACCGGCTTCGCCGGCCCCCTCAAGGGGGCGCTTGCGGCTGCCCGGCAAAGCCGGATCAGCGCAAGCCGCTGGAGAGGGAGCGGCGCGGTGCGCGCTCCGGGGTCAGGATTGGCGCTGAGCGAGGTAATCCACCGCCAGGTGCGCCAGGGCGCGCACGCCCACCTCCAAGCCGCGCTCGTCAACGACGAAGCGGGGCGAGTGGTTGGAGTAGGCCTGGCTGGGGGCGATCTCGGGCGGCGTGACGCCGACGAAGAAGAACAGGCCCGGGATCAGGCGCTGGAAGAACGAGAAGTCTTCCGCGCCGGTCGCCTTGGGCACCACCTCGATGCCCATGGGTCGCGGGCCGGTGCTGGCCACGCGGGTGAGCGTGGGCACCATTTGCTCGGTCAGCACCGGGTCGTTGCGGGTGACCGGGTAGTTCTTGGTGATGCAGACCTGGCAGCTCGCGCGCGAGGCGGCCGAGATGCCTTCGGCCAGCTGGGTCACGCGCTCGTGGATGGCATCGCGCATGCCTTCGTCAAAGCTGCGGATGGTGCCCCGCATCTCGACGGTGTCCGGGATGATGTTCTCGCGCACACCGCCCTTGATGGCGCCGATGGTCACCACCGCCGGCTCGCGGTTCAAGTCCAAGGTGCGGCTGACGATGGTCTGCAGGCCCAGCACGATCTGCGCCGAGGTCACGATGGGGTCCACACCGAGCCAGGGAGCCGCGCCATGCGTCTGCTTGCCGCGCACCGTGATCTTGAGCTTGTCGGAGCTCGCCATCGTCGGACCGGGCCGGTAGCCGATGACGCCCGCCGATTGGCGCGACGTCACATGCAGCCCGAAGATGGCGCTGGGCGTCGGGTTCTCCAGCACGCCCTCCTTGATCATCAGCGCCGCGCCGCCCTCTTCGCCCTCGGGCGGCATCTCCTCGGCCGGCTGGAAGATGAACTTCACGCTGCCCGGGATCTGCTCACGCAAGCCGGCCAGGATGCTGGCCACGCCCATCAGGATGGCGACATGGCAGTCATGGCCGCAGGCATGCATGACGCCCACCTCCTCGCCATTCCAAACGGCGCGTGCTTTGGACGCGAAGGGCAGCTCCACCTCCTCGGTCACCGGCAGGCCGTCCATGTCGGCCCGCAGCGCCACCACGCCGCCCGGCCGCCCCCCCTTGAGCAAGCCCACAACACCCGTGTGAGCCACGCCGGTCTTGACCTCGTCAAAGCCCAGTGCACGCAGATGCTCGGCGACGATGGACGCGGTGCGGAACTCGCGATTGCCCAGTTCGGGATGCTGGTGCAGGTCACGCCGCCACGCGATGACCTGGGCTTCGATCTGGGCAGCGGCGGTGTCGATGGCGGCAGCGAGGGTTTGCATGCCCGGGGACGCTAGCACGGCTCATCCGTGTTCGGCCAGTGGATTCAGATCACGCCGCGACCAACGTTGCACGGCCGCGATGCCGAACGCAACGGACAGCAACAACTGCACCGCCAGCCACGCTGGGCCGCGCACCAGCGGGTGACCTTCCAACGCCGCCAGCAAGACCATCGCCAACAACCCGCATCCCACGCCGAGGGAGCCGATCAAGAGCCCGCGCGGATGGTTGCGCCAGGCGCGCAGCAGCGCAGCGGTCGTGCTGGCCAGCGTCACATCGCCCAGCACCGTCAGCCAAGTTCCCTCCATGAGCGCCCGTTCGTTGGGCGCCGCAACCAAAGCGGCCGTCACCACCACGGCCGTCAACCAGAGCAGACCGAACACCAGGTTGGACAGCACCAGTCGCACTGCCCAACGCCGGAGTGACCAGGAGCCCGGCGCCAGACGCTGCCGCCAGTGCAGGCCGGGATGCCACAGATGGCCCCCGGCCAACACGATCAACAGGGCGATCCAGGCGGGATAAGCAAGCACGCCCAGTCCGTGGATGGGCCGGCCCCAAGCCTGTGCCGCCCAGGCGTGGGGGTTCACCACGGCCTGGACCAATACCAAGGATGGGAAGTACAACGCAGCCGAACGCCATTGCCAGAAAGCGCCTGTCGCCGGCCCGCCGAGGCCGCCATCTGGCGCTGTGCCATCCGTGAAGGGCAGCAGTGTCCCACCTCGCAATGCGGTGCGCACGGGGGGTCGCAGCGAGGCGACGGGGATGCCCACCCACTGCGGCCGGCCTCTGCCCAGCTGCCTCGGGAGCGCCCACCAGACCATGCCCAAAGCCAGCAGAGCCATCGCCGCAAGCCACGGTGACTGCGCCAGCACCAACCGAAGCGAGCCCAGGTCTGCCAAAGCCAACCCCAGCACGCACCAGCCCCACAGCACCCAGCGGTCCGCCAGGCCACGCCACGCCAGCCCGCACCACGCGCCCAGCGCCTGCGCCGCCAGCAACAAGGCCAGCACAGCCAGTACCGCTTGCGGCACCCGGGCCAACGACAGGGACAGGCCCACCTCCGCGCGCACGGCCAAGGCCAGCAGCCCCAATATGCCGACCGCCCCCGTCACCCACAACTGCAGTCGCATCCGCCGACGCGCCAGCGCCTGGCCACGGGAAGGTGCGACCCTGGACCGCCACCGCGCTGTCCAGACGGCGGCAGAGGACGTGGTCATGGCGGCGGACAACGCCAGCAGCACGGCCTGCAGGCCCAGCAGGCCGTGCAGCAGTGGCATCGGCACGGTTGAAGCGCCAACGGCCATCACCAGCGCGAGCAGACTCACCAGCCCCGGCCCCAACAAGCCGACATCGGTCAACCCGTCTTCCAGCCCCACCCGAGGGTCAGCAAGGAACGTCGTGTTCATGTATTGAGCAGCTCCATCACGTCGGTCATGTCCACGGGTAGCCCGTGGGGCGCCGCTCGGTGACGGGTGTCCACCAGCAACTGCCCGCCCTCCCGCGCTGACCAGTGCAGTTCGCCCGGCGCCCAGACAACCGGCGCGTGGGCGCAGGGCAGACGCCGCACGTGCTCCAGCAGATCGTCCCAGCGCATGAAGAGCTGCCGCCGGCCTTCCCTCATGAACAGCACATGGCTGACGATTCGCTCCAGGTCGCTCAGCAGGTGACTGGAAATGAGGACGGTGCGCGGCACCTCTCGCTGCCGCAAGGCGAACAGCGCGCGCAAGACGTCACGCCGTGAGATGGGGTCCAGGCTGGCCATGGGCTCGTCCAGCAAGAGCAGATCAGGGTCATGGCACAACGCCAACACCAAAGCGAGCTTTTGCTGATCACCCAGGGAGAGCGAATCCGCGCGCTTGCCCAGGCTCAGGTCAAGCCGTTCCGCCAGCGAACCGGCGACGCGCAGATCCACACCCCGGTAGACCGCAGCCATCTGCTCCAGATGCGCCAGTCCTGTCAGGCCACGGAAGAGGTCCGGCGTCTGTGCCATGTAGCCCAGGCGATCCTTCACGGCATCGGGGAGGTCCAGGCTGGGCGCACCCAGCAGCATGCTGTGGCCACCCGCGGGTGTGACGAGGCCGAGCAAGGCGCGGATCAAGGTGGTCTTGCCAGCGCCGTTGCGCCCCACCAGACCGACCACGGCCCCCTGCGGCACGTCCAGATCGATGCGATCGAGCGCCCGGGGGCGGCCAGACGGGCTGGCACCACCCGAGCGCTCGACGGTGAGTTGGCGTGCCTGGATAGCGTCGCTCATGCGTTCTCCTTGTCGGGGTCGAGGGATGCCAGGGCCTGCTCGAAAGCAGCGAGGGCGCGCGCGGGTCGGATGCCCAGTTGAACCGCCTGGCGAGCCACTGCCTCCAACGCAGGCTGAAGCAACGCCAGGCGTTCGGTGGCCCGCGACGTGGGCGTCACGCTCTCGGCCACCACCATGCCGACACCCCGGCGACACGCGAGCAGTCCTTGCGCTTCGAGCAGGCTGTAGGCCTTGCTCACGGTCATGGGGTTGATGGCGTGCGCCTCTGCCACGGCGCGCACGCTCGGAAGTTCTGCTCCCGGTGCCAACCGCCCGCTGGCGACGAGGCGCTGAACCTGCTCCACCAATTGGCGGTAGATGGGGGTCGCCTGGTGCGGCTGAATGTCGAAGGCGACGGTCGGGTCCGAGGGCGGCATGTGTATCAGCGTATTGCCACTGCAATACACCGAGCCACCCCTCCCTAGTTCAGATACCCACCAACCGCCTCAGGCGCCGCTTCAAATCCAGCCACTGCCGCCCTCGCGAGCGGTCGATGCGCTTGACGTCGATCAGCGTGAACGGCCCGCAGCCGGAGAGTGTGTGCAGACCAGCGGTATGCGTGCTGCTGACGAGGTCGCCCGTCAGCCGCTCCGTGCCGGCCTCGATGGACACCTGCGCCGGGCTCAGCACCGGAAAGCGCAGCAGCCGCGTGGCGCCGCCGTAGCCGGTGGCGCTGTCCTGCACCGGCAGGGTCAGCACGCCATCGTGGCCGATGAAGGGGCGCCCCGCCGGCCGGGCACCGTTGCGGTTGACGCGCACCGGGTTGCTGGGCAGCGGCGTCCAGGGGCCGGTCAGTGCGGGCGCGTGGGCCATGTGGAGTTCACGCTGGTCACGGGCGCCGGGGCCGACCAGCGTGTAGAACATCCACCAACGCCCCTGATGCTCGATCAGCGACGCATCCGCGCCGGGCACGCCGCCGATCAGCGCGCCTTCACGCCGCCAGTGGTCCAGCGAGTCGTCCGTCGCACGGTAGAGCGCGATCTCGCCGGCCTGGTAGGTCTCGGGCACCATCCAGGTCTGGCCCCCGTACTCGAACACCTGCGGGTAGGACAGGTGAAAGGGCTGGCGCATCACCGTGGTGCATCCCTGCCACTGCAGGTCGGCCAGGCGCAGGGCATGGCGCTCCAGCGTGGCGCGCTTCACGCGGTAGTCGTAGGCCTCGACGAACACATGCAGGGTCTCGCCCCGCACCAGGCCGAAGGGGTCAGCCAGGTAGCGCCAGCGGCCGGCGTCGGGCAGCCAGGTGATGCGGTCGCGGGCCGCGGCCAGGGTGTCGGGGGTGACGTCGGCCAGCGCCAAAGGGACAATGCCGACCTGCCAGAAGTCGGTGCGCGGGGGCCGCAGCATCAGGCGCGCCAGCCGGCGTAGACCTCGTCCTGCTCCTCGAAGGCCTGGGCGCGCTCGGCCCGGTGCAGCATCACGTCGCGGTAGAAGCTCAGCGTGCGCGCCACGGCATGA
This sequence comes from Roseateles puraquae, assembly GCF_002205845.1. GTDB lineage: Bacteria > Pseudomonadota > Gammaproteobacteria > Burkholderiales > Burkholderiaceae_C > Pelomonas > Pelomonas puraquae. The sequence continues at coordinate 1,098,847 of NZ_NISI01000001.1, forward strand.
CCACGGTCGTAGGCGGCGGTGGCGTAGCTCACCTGGCGCTCGGCTGGCGACAGTTGGCGCAGCCGGGCCACTTCCTCGGCCAGTGCGGCACCCAGTGCGGCAATGTCGCCCACCGGCGTCAGCCGCGCGGGCTGGCCGGCGAGCATCTCGCAGGGCCCCTGCGTGGCGGTGGACAGCACCGGCCGGCCGGCGCGCATGGCTTCCAGGATGGCCAGCGGGAAGGCTTCCTCGCGCGAGGGCGATACAAACAGGTCGAAGGCTTTCAACGCCTGGTCGACGTCGCTGCGGTAGCCCAGCAGACGGATGCGGCCATCGCCGGCAGCCAACTCGCGAAGCCGGGCCTCGTCCGGCCCTTCGCCCAGGATGACGAGCACCGCGTCAGCCGGCGCGTGCGACTTGAAAGCATTGATCAGCAAGTCCATGCCCTTGCTGGGGTGCAACCGGCCGACGCTGCCGACGAGCATCTGGTGGGGGGCCAGGCCCAGTTCCGCCCGCAGGTCGGTGCGCCGCGCGGCCGCCGCGGGCTCCCGCTCGGGAGCCCAGTTGTAGATGACGCTGGCCAGCGCGTCACTGGCCGGCAGGTTGTCGTGCTGCGCCCGGTTCACGCACACCAGGCCGTCCAGGCTGGCGTGATGGTGGGCTTTGTAGCCCACATGCAGCGTGCCCACGCGGGCCGCACTGCGGGCATGGGCAACCGCCTTGCACGCCGGGCCGAGATGGCCATGGCAGACATCCGCGCGCAGCCGGCGCACCAGCGCGGCCACCCGCCAGCCCCGCATCAGCGGCAGCGCCAGGCCATGGAAGCGCACCGCAGGCGACAGGGCAGCCTCGACCGCCGAGCCGGCAGAGCCAATGACGTGCACCCGGTGGCCGAGTGCGGCCTGGGCATTGGCGAGGTCGATGCAGTGACGTTCACCGCCGGCGATGCGGGAGGAGAAGACGACGTGAACCAGGGTCAGCGGTTCGAAGGGCGGAGGCATGGCAGATCAGGTTCAGCGCGGTCGATACGCAAAACTTTACTGACCGACACATTCAGAAACCTGTCCCTCATCCCCCGCGGGCAGGTGGTCAAGATCGGTGATTTCCCGCGGATCGTCGGGGTTCACCCGGGGATCGGCGCCGATGCGCTCACCATGTGCCACGCTCTGCGTGCTTCGCCCGCCGCGTGAAGGGCCTCCAGGGCGTCCCGTCAACGGGATTGACAGGATGGCATGCGACCCCGCCACAAAGCTGAGTACAAGCTTGCATGGGCAGCTGCCCGATGACCGGGTTTGCCGGCAGGCAGCGCCGAAATGGGCGGCAGTCACCGCCTTTTTCTGTGGCTCGGCGGGCTCAAGCCTCCGCAGAATCTGCCGAGTGAAGATCCTGCAAGCCCTCCTCCTCAGCCTGGCCGTCGTGCTGGCGCCCATGGCACCGGCCAAGGCTGCGCGCATCAAGGAAGTCGCCACGATTGCCGGTGTGCGCTCCAACCCGCTGACAGGCTACGGCCTGATCGTCGGCCTGGACGGCACGGGCGACCAGACCACACAGGCTCCCTTCACCGGCCAGAGCCTCACCGCCATGCTGCAGCAGTTTGGCGTGTTGCTGCCCCAGGGCGTGACCATGCAGCCCCGCAATGTGGCCGCGGTGATGGTGACGGCCACCCTGCCGCCCTTCGCACAGCCCGGCCAGCAGCTCGACATCAATGTGTCGTCCATCGGCAATGCCAAGAGCCTGCGCGGGGGCACGCTGATCGCCACCCCGCTGCGCGGTGCCGACGGCCAGGTCTACGCGATCGCGCAAGGCAACTTGATCGTCGGCGGCGCGGGCGCGTCGGCCGGCGGCTCCAAGGTCCAGATCAATCACCTGAGCGCCGGCCGGATTCCGGCGGGCGCGCTGGTCGAGCGCGCCGTGCCCACGCCGCTGGCCCAGGGCGACAGCATCCAGCTCGACCTCAACAGCAGCGACTTCGCCACCGCACGCGCCGTGGCCCAGGCCATCAACAAGGCCAAGGGCAACGGCGTGGCCCAGGCGCTGGATGGCCGCGTCGTGCGCGTGCGTGCGCCCGCCTCGCCGGACGAGCGCGTCGCCTTCCTGGCGGACGTCGAGAACCTCGCCGTCGACCTGGCCGCGCCGGCGGCTCGCGTGGTCATCAATGCACGCACGGGCTCGGTCGTCATGAACCAGGCCGTCACGCTGTCCTCCTGCGCGGTGGCCCACGGCAGCCTGTCGGTGACGATCAGCTCCACGCCCATCATCAGCCAGCCCAATGCCCTGTCGGGCGGACAGACGACGGTGGCCGAGAAGGCCGACATCGCCATCCGCCAGGAGCCGGGCAGCCTGATCCAGTTGCCGGCCGGTGCGCGGCTGTCGGACGTCGTCAAGGCGCTGAACTCGCTCGGCGCCACGCCCCAGGACTTGCTCGCCATCCTGCAGGCCATGAAGAGTGCGGGCGCCCTCAACGCCGAGATCGAGGTGATCTGATGAGGAACGTGAGCCCCTCGCCCGGTCTTGCTCCCGCTGAACGCGGGCAAGCCCAGTCGGCCCCCCGCGGGGACGACGATGCTTGCCGGCTCGAACGGCAAGCACATCGCCTGACGGGCCGGCTTGGGAGCGGCCCGGCGCTCGGCCCCACCTCGGCTAAGAGGACACGGCCATGAGCAACAGCTTTCAATCCATTTCCGGGCAGAGCCTGGGCAGTGTCGACAGCCTCAACAACCTGAAGGCGCAGGCCTCGCGCGACCCCAAGGCCAGCATCCGCGAGACTGCGCGCCAGTTCGAATCGCTCTTCATGCAGGAAGTCATGAAGAGCATGCGCGCTTCCACCCTGTCCAGCGGCATGCTGGAAAACAACGCCACCCAGCTCGGCACCGAGATGCTCGACACCCAGTTCGCCGGCAAGATGAGCGGCCTGCCGGGCGGCCTGTCCGACGCCATCCAGCGCCAACTCCAGCGCCAGATGGGCATCCAGGACCTGACGCCGGAGAAAGTCCAGAAGGCCAGCCAGACCACGCTCGCCCAGGCGCTGCCGGCGCTCGCCACCAAGGGCATCCCCAACCACGTGCAGAGCTTCATCCAGCAGCACGACGCCGCAGCCCGCTCCGCCTCGGCGGCCACCGGCATCCCCGCCAGCTTCATGGTGGCCCAGGCGGCCCACGAAAGCGGCTGGGGCAAGCGCGAGATCACCGCGGCCGACGGCAGCAAGAGCTACAACGTCTTCGGCATCAAGGCCACACCGGGCTGGACGGGCAAGACAGTCGACGTGGTGACCACCGAGGTCATCAACGGCCAGGCCCACAAGGTGACGGCCAAGTTCCGCGCCTATGGCAGCTATGACGAAGCCTTCAAGGACTACGCACGGCTGATCACCAGCAACGAGCGCTATGCCAAGGTCGTGGCCCAGGCTCAGAGCGGCAGCGCCACAGGTTTTGCACGCGGCCTGCAGCAGGCCGGCTACGCCACCGATCCGGCCTACGCCGAAAAGCTGGCGAAGACCATCCAGACCACCCAACGCGTGCAAAGCACGCTCGCCTGAACCGAGGAAGGACCTGACCCATGGCCGGCTTGCTCACCCTCGGCGCCCGCGCGATGTTCGCCAACCAGGCGGCATTGCAGACCATCGGGCAGAACATCGCCAACGCCAATACACCGGGCTACTCGCGCCAGTCGGTCGTGCTGACGACCTCGGCCGGGCAGTTCACCGGCGCTGGCTTCTTCGGCAAGGGCGTGGACGTGCAGACCGTCGTGCGCGCCCACAACGACTTTCTGACCACCGAAGCCGCCAGCACCAAGAGCACGGCCATGGCCGACTCCACCCGGGCCGAGCAGATGACACGGCTGGAGAAGCTCTTCCCGCCCGGCAACGACGGCCTGGGCTATGCCGCCAGCCAGTTCCTGAATTCGATGGTCGACGTGACCAGCCGGCCCAACGACCCTTCGGCACGCCAGGTCGCGCTCGGCCGTGCGAACGAGCTGGCCGTGCGCTTCTCCAATGCCGGCCAGCAGATCACCGACCTGCAGGCCGGCGTGGTGAGCGACCTGAAGGCCAACGTCACCGTCGTCAACCAGTTGGCAGAGCAGATCGCCAGCATCAATGAGCAGATCGCCAAGACCAAAGGCACGGGCCACACGCCGAACGACCTGCTGGACAAGCGCGAGCAGATGATTTCGCAGCTGGGCGAGTATGTGGCCGTGACGACGCTGCCGGCGGACGACGACACCGTGGGCGTCTTCATCGGCGGCGGCCAGCGACTGGTGCTGGGCGGCCAGGCCTCCAAGCTTCAGGTCGGCAACGACCCCTACGACCCGCAGCGCGCCATCGTCTCGCTGACCGAAGGCAGCATCACCCGGCAGCTGGACGAAAGCGTGCTGACGGGCGGCTCGATGACCGCCCTGCTGACCTTCCAGAACAAGGACCTGCAGGATGCCAAGAACCTGCTGGGCCAGCTCGCCGCGTCGCTCGGCACGCGGGTCAACAACCAGAACGCCCTGGGCCTGAACCTCGCGAACCCGCCGGGCGCGGGCGGCAACATCTTCAACGTCGCCACGCCACGCGTGCTGCCGGCGGCGACGAACCAGCGCACCCCTTCCGGCGGCTACGTCAACGGCGTGTCGGCCAGCATCGTCGACGCGACGCAGCTGCAGGCCAGCAGCTACAAGCTCACCTCCAGCGTGTCGGGCACCTACGAGCTCACGCGGCTGTCCGACGGCCTGGTGCGCACCGTGGCAGACGGGGACACCATCGACGGCTTCAAGATCAGCTTCACGCCAGCAGCTCCCGCGGCGGGTGAGAGCTACCTGATCGAGCCGGTCGGCGCCGCGGCCGTCGAGATGCGCCGCACGCTGGACGACCCGGCCGGCATCGCCGCCGCGTCGCCGTTGACGGCCTCGGCCTCAGTCAACAACACCGGCACGCTGACCATCGACAGCATCTACGCCGTCAACACCAACTTCAGCTCGGCCAACGCGCCGATGACCGTGGACTTCACCGGGCCCGATCCGGCCAACGCCGGGAACGTGCTCTACACGCTGACCCTGGCCAACGGCACCGTGCTCAACGGCAGTTGGGCGCCGGGCCAGCCGATCGGCAACCAGCCGGCGTCGGGCATCGACCTGGGCTTTGAGCTGCGCACCAACGGCGTGCCGCGCGCGGGTGACAAGATCACGCTGGACCCGACCGTCTACACCAGCACCAACAACGGCAATGCCAAGGCCTTCCTGAACATCCAGTCGGAAGGCTTCGTGGGCCGCCAGCTGCTCACCAGTGGCGCCATCACGCCGGGCTCCACCATCAACGACGCCTATGCCGCCGCGATGAGCGAGATCGGCGCCCGGGTGCAGAGCGCCAACTACCTGTCCAGCGTGTCCACCAGCGTCGCCAGCGACGCCGAGACCGCCCGTTCGGGCCAGGCCGGCGTCAACCTCGACGAGGAAGCCTCCCGGCTGATGCAGTACCAGCAGGGCTACCAGGCCGCCGCCAAGGTGCTGCAGACGGCGCAGTCGCTCTTCGACGAGCTGATGCGCATCGCCTCACGCTAGGCCCGCGAGATCTAAGCCATGAGACTGTCCACCGCCAACCTCTACGACGCCTCCATCGCCAACCTGCAGCGCCGCCAGCAGGCCCTGCAGGAGCAGCAGCAGCAGCTGACCTCGGGCAAGCGCATCGCCACCGCCAGCGACGACCCGACCGGCGCGGCCCGTGCCGAGCGCGCCCTGGCCGCCATCGGCCGGGTGGACGCCAACCAGCGCGCGTTGGAAGCCAGCCGCAACAGCATGACGCTGGCCGAATCGGCCCTGGGCGACGCGAACGAGCTGTTGCAGCAGGCCCGCGAGGCGATGGTGGCGGCCGGCAACGCCAGCTACTCCGACGCCGAGCGCATGAGCCAGGCGAACAAGCTCCAAGGCATCCGCGACCAACTGCTGTCCATCGCCAACCGGCCCGACGGCTCGGGCGGCTACCTGTTCTCCGGCCAGGGCTCGTCCAGCCCGCCCTTCCTGGACCAGGCCGGCGGCGTGACCTACGTCGGCGTCGCCGGCACCATCCAGACGGGCAACCTGGACAACTTCCAGCTCAGCATCGACGGCCGTGCCACCTGGGAGCAGGCGCGCAGCGGCAACGGCACCTTCGTGACCGAACCTGCGGCCAACAGCGTCACCGGCAACCCGCCGCAGGCCTGGGTGGACTCCGGCCGCGTCATCGACCCGACCCTGGTCACCGGCCAGAACTACCGCATCGACATCACGGGCACCGCCCCGACCCAGACCTACGCGGTGACCAACACCGACACCGGCGCGGGCGTGAGCACCGGCAGCTACACCTCGGGTCAGGCGATCAAGTTCGACGGCATCAGCGTCGCCGTGACTGGCACGCCCGCCGATGGCGATGCCTTCACCATCGCACCGGCTACCAACACGCTCAAGGTGTTCGACGTGCTGGATCGGGCGATCAGCGAGCTCAAGACCCCGCTGCGCAGCAACGCGCAGATCGCGCAAAGCAATTCCGGCCGGCTGCGCGACCTCGACGCCGTCATGGGCGGCCTGCAGAACGTGCGCAGCCAGACCGGCGAACGTCTGAACAACCTGGACGGCACCGAAACCCGCCTGGCCGCCCTCAAGCAATACAACACCCAGGAAAAGAGCGCCGCCGAGGACATCGACATGGTGCAGGGCATCTCGGACTTCCAGAACCAGCAGACCGGTTATGACACCGCCCTGAAAACTTATGCCATGGTGCAGCGCATGTCGCTGTTCCAGTACATCCAGGGCTGATTGCGACCGGCGGGTGGCAGGCTTCCCGCCGCGGGCGTGAAGCTGTCACGCTTTGGCGCCACGACCGGCAGGCGACCGTGGCAGACTGCCGCATTCAACGCCTTCGCGCCGCGCCATGTCCGACAACACCCCTGCCGCTCTCGATCACGCCATCCTGCCTGGCATCGCGCTGGGCTACGCACCGGTCATCGACCGCCAGCGCGCCATTGCCGCCACGCGGCTGACGCTGGTGCCGCTGCGCGCTGAAGCCCGCACCGATCACGCGGAGCTACTCGCGGCGCTGGACGCCACCTGGCCCCAGGGTGGTGAGGTGATCAGCGCCCAGGGCGAGGCCCTGCTGACCGGCCTGCTCGGCCAGCCACCTGCGCAGCCGACGCAGATCGAGATTCCGGCCTTCTTCGCGGCGGACGCCGCCCATGCCGACGCCATCGGTGCGCTGAAGGCCGCCGGCCACAGCGGCCTGCTCAAGGGGCTGCCCAACGCGCCGCTGCCGGCCGCGGTGGCGGGTCTGTTCAAGCAGGTGGTGCTGGAGCCTGGACAGGCGGCACCGGCTGGCGTCGCCGTGGTGCATGCCGGCGTGCGCGGTGCCGAGGCGGTGGACGCCGCCTTCAACGCCGGGGCCGAGTTCGTCATCGGCTGGCCGATGGAGGGGACGTTCGAACCCGCGCCGGGCGCACCCAAGACCGAAGTGGCGGCCGACCTGCAGGTCATCGTCGAACTGATGTCGCGCGTGGACGAGGGCGAAGACGTCGAGCGCCTGGAGCAGACCCTCAAGCGCGACCCGAGCCTGGCCTTCAAGCTGCTGCGCTACATGAACTCCGCCGCCTTCGGCCTGCCCGTCGAGGTGTCGAGCTTCCGCCACGCCATCATGCTGCTGGGCTACAACCGACTCAAGCGCTGGCTCGCCCTGCTGCTGACCACGGCCAGCAAGGACCACAGCATGCGCCCCATCATGTTCGGTGCGGTGCGCCGCGGCTTGCTGATGGAAGAGCTCGCGGCCGGCATGGAAGACCGCGAGCAACGCGACGAGATGTTCATCTGCGGGTTGTTCTCACTGCTGGACCACATGCTCAAGTCGCCGTTCGAGAAGCTGCTGCAAAGTATCCCGGTGCCCGAGCGGGTGCGCCAGGCGCTGGTGGACGGCGACGGCCCCTTCCTGCCTTACCTGGAGCTGGTGCGCGCCATCGAGTCGGAGAGCGTGTTCGACTACCGCGAGCGCGCCGAAGCCCTGATGCTGGGTGCCGGCGAGATCAATGCCTGTGTGCTGCGGGCGCTGCACAAGGCCGCCCAGCTCGAATGAGCGCCGCGGACAGCTGAGCCATGTTCGGCCAGCCGCCTTCCGCCGCCCTGATCGACCTCGTCAGCGACCCGGTGCTGACGCTGCGCGGCGACCTCTCGGTGCTGCGCGCCAACCCGGCCGCCCGCGAATGGCTGGGCAGCGATGCAGGCGACGGCTGGCGGCTGCTGCGCCAGGCCGCTGGCATACGGCTCGAAACCTGGCTGCGCGATGCCACCCATGCCATCGACACCGGCCGCCCACCGCCCACCGCACCACCGCTGAAGCTGGCTGACGGCCAGCGCGCCACGCTGCACCTGCTGCGAGAACGCCCCAACTGGCTGCTGCACGCGCGACTGAGCGGCGGCGCCCATGACAGCGGCGAGCCGCCACTGGCCGAATGGCTGGCGTTGCAGCCACTGCCCGCAGTGCTGGCCGATGCGCTCACCGGCACGGTGCTGCGTCACAACGCCGCCTTCACCGCGCTGTGCAGCAGCGCCCCGCGGCACCTGAACGACCTGCCAGACCTGCTGCAGGCCCTGCTGGGCTGGCAGCGTGGCACGCCCCTGCCCGCGCTGACGGCCCAGCGCCCGCAGGACGCGGCCCTGCTGACCGAGGCGGAGTTCACCGACCCCCAGGGCCGCCAACGCTGGCTGCAGGCACGCCTGCGGCTGTGGCGGCACGACGGCGGCGCGCAGCTGCTGGCCGTGCTCGAAGACCAGAGCACCCTGCATGAGCGCGACCTCGCCCACCAACAGCTGGATGCGCTGATGGACACCGCGGCCGTGGGCCTGGCCACCTTCCAGCCCGAGGCCGGCTGGCTCAAGGCCCACCGCAAGGGCTCGCCCTTCAAGACTGGCAGCAAGCAACCCGTGGGGTCGCTGCAGGGCATCAATCGCGAGATCGTCGAGCCGGCGTCCCTGCCGGAGTTCGAGCGGCTGCAGCGCGCCCTCAAGCGCGGCGATGCGGTGGAGGTGCGCTATGCGGTGCGCCACCCTGAGCTCGGCCGCCGCTGGTTGCTGACCCGTGTGGCACCCGGCCTGCTGGCCGGCGGCCGGCGCTCCACGTCGGTCGTCACGCTGGACGTCACGGCCCAAGCCCAGGCCGAGAACGCCCTGCTGCTGCGCGCCGAGAGCGAACGCGCCGTGCTGGACTCGGTGCTGGTGGGCATCGTGACGGTCGGCCCCGGCGGCATCGAGTGGATGAACCGCTCCGCCCGCCGCATGTTCGGCTGCGAGCTCGAAGACGTACAGGGCCAGCCCATGGGCGTGCTCGCCCCGGAAGACGACGAACATGCCTTCCACGCCGAGCCCGGCGCCGACGTCTTCGAGTGCAAGCTGCGCGGGCGCGACGGGCGGGAGTTCTGGGTCATCGGCAACGCCGTGCAGACCCAGCGCGAGGATGGAGGCACCCAGACGACCTACGCGCTGCTGGACATCGACCGCCGCCGACAGGCCGAGGCCCAGAGCCGCCTGGCCCAGGCGTCGCTGGCCCGCATCATCGAAGGCGCGCCGATGGCCATCACGCTGCATGAGGCGCAAGGGCTGCGCATCGTCAAGCTCAACCATGCCGCCGCCCAACTCGCGGGCCGACCCGAGCAGGCCTTGCTGGGCGGCACGCCGGCGCAGCTCTTCGGTGCCGAGCCAGGCGCCCAAGTGGCCGCCGACATGCGCGAAGCGCTGGAATCCCGGAGCACCGTGCAGCGGGAGTACCAGATCCAGACGGGCGGCACCACGCGGCTGTGGGACACCCGGCTGCTGCACCTGGCCGGCGTCGGCGGCGATGACACGCCCGAGCTGCTGCTGCTCGTGGCCAGCGACGTGACCGAGCAACGCGCCGCCGAGCAGGCTCGGCTGCAGGCCGCCATCTCCCAGCGCGAGCTGCTGGTGCGCGAGGTGCACCACCGCATCAAGAACAACCTGCAAGGCGTCGCCGGCCTGCTGCAGCAGATCGCGGCGCGGCGGCCGGAAGTCGCCCCCGTCCTGAAGGACGCCGTGGGCCAGGTGCAGGCGATCGCGCAGGTCTACGGCCTGCAGGTCGGGGCCTCCGGGCCATTGCTGCTCAAGCGGGTGTTCGACGCCATCGTCGGCTCGGTGCAACGCATGCAGGGGCGCGTCATCACCACCATGGCCGAAGGCGGCGCGCTGCTGAACGATTGGTGCCTGCCGGAGGCCGAGGCCATCCCGATTGCACTCAGCCTGAACGAGCTCCTGGGCAATGCGCTGCGGCATGGCCAGGGTACCCAGGTGCGCTGCCAGCTCATCTGCGACCTGGCCGGCGTGACGGTGGAGATCGTCAACGCCGGCCGCCTGCCCGAGGGCTTCGCGCTGCAGAACGTACGCAGCGGGGTGTCGGGCCTCGGCCTGGTCCGCGCGCTGCTGCCGCGACGCAGCGCCATCCTCAGCCTGGAACAGCAGGGCGAGGACGTGATTTGCCGTCTGGAATTGATCCCGCCAAGCGTGGTTCACAATCCCGGCACAAAACACGTGGACTGAACGGCTGAACGAGGGGCGCGGTGAGCAAGGGCAAGATCCTGGTCGTCGACGACGACCGACTGGTGCTGGCAACGCTGAGCTATGGGCTCACGCAGGCCGGTTTCGAGGTCATCGACGCCGACAACGGTGACGACGCCATCCTGCTGGCCCGCGAGCACCGGCCGGCGCTGGCCCTGCTGGACATCCGCATGGAAGGCCTCACCGGCTTCGACGTGGCGGCCTACCTGCGGGAGTACCTGCAGACGCCGTTCATGTTCCTGTCGGCCTTTGCCGATGAAGCGACGGTGGCCAAGGTGATGGAGCTGGGCGCCGTGGCCTACCTCGTCAAACCCCTGGACATCTCACAGATCGTGCCGGCGGTGGAGGCCGCCTTCGCCCGCTCGACCGCGCAAGCCGGCGCCGCCGCCACGCCGGCCGCGGCACTGCAGGCACCCGCCAGCGCGGCGCCGTCCGAGTTGCCCGTCCAGCTGGATGCGACCGCGCTGGCCGTGGGCATCCTGATGCATCGCTACTCGCTGCCGCGCGACGAGGCGCTGAGCCGGCTGATGAGCCTGGCCTCGGCGGACGGCCACAGCCTGCCAGAACAGGCGCGGCGCATCGTGGACGCGGTGGAACTGCTGGCCCGCCCGGGGCAGGTGGGCTGATCAGCCGGCCAGCGTGAAGTAAAAACGCGCGCCCTCACCCACCGCCGACTCGGCCCAGACCTCGCCGCCATGCCGGCGCACGATGCGCCGCACCAGGGCCAGGCCCACGCCGGTACCCTGGAAATCGCTGGCACTGTGCAGGCGCTGGAACACGCCGAACAGCCGCTCGGCAAATCGCATGTCGAAGCCCGCGCCGTTGTCGCTGACGACGAAGACGCGCTTGCCGCCCTGCTGCACGCAGCCAAAACTGATCTCGGCCCGCTCGACCTTGGCGCTGTACTTCCAGGCATTGCCCAGCAGGTTCTCCAGCACCATGCGCAGCAGCGTCGGGTCGCCCTGCACCACGAGACCCGGCTCGATCGTCAGCACCAGCTCACGCTGCGGCGCCGTGCGGCGGATCTCCTCCATCACGAAACCCGCCTGCTGCGACAGATTCACCGGCTGGCTGGACAGTGGCCGCGTGGTCAGCTGGCTCAGCGACAGCAGCGAATCGATCATGCAGTTCATGCGTGCTGCTGCACTCATGACCCGGTCGAGATGGTCATTGCCGACCCGGTCGAGCCGGCCGCCGTAGTCTTCCTTCAGGATGCGTGCGAACCCCTCCACGACGCGCAAGGGCGCGCGCAGGTCGTGGGAGACGGTGTAGCTGAAGGATTCATGCTCGGCCGACAGGTCAGGCTGGGCTGCCACGACCGGCACCGGCACCGGTACGGCGTTGTCATTCACGAGCTCGGCGGTACCGAGGTAGCCGGCAAAGTGGCCCTGGGCGTCGATGCAAGGCAGGCCGCGCAAGCGCCAACGGGCCTGGCCGTCCACGGCGGTCAGCTCCAGGCCGGCAAAGGGCTGGTGGGCGTCGAGCCGCTCGCGCAACTGGCCGGCGGGCTCGGCCGCTTCAAATCGATCCCACAGCTGCTGGGTCGACAGGCTGGCCCCCACCCAGCTCGACGAAGGTGCACCCTGGGGCGCCTGCCAACGCACCAGCCGGTGCTCGGCGTCGGTCGCCCACTGCCAGTCGGGTTGGAGCTGCACCTGCATCAGCAATTGCTGGCGCGCCTCGCGCAACGGCTCGGCCAGGCGTTGGCGCGTCAGACGCACGCCGGCATGCCAACCCAGGGCCGCTGCCACCAGCACCATCACGCCGGTGAAGAAAGCCGTCAGGACCAGTGCCGCATGCACGATACCGACTTCGCCGCCCCAGACCCGCATCAGCGCCAGCACGACAAGCGCGCCCAGCACCAGCATCAGCAGCGCCGAGGCGCCCAGACCCAGCACCAGCAGCCGCATCGGCAGGCGTCGCTCCTGGCGGCGCGACGTGACCGCGCTGTCCTCACTGAGGCTGTTCATGCGCGGCATTGTAGGCAGCGCCTCGCAGGCTCCACCCCTGCAAACTATCGGGTGTTGGCTCATGTCAATAACCACTGCCGGTCGGGCCGAAACTGTGCATTCCTTCGCGGCGCCACCCCCTGCCACCCGCGATACATTTCGAAATGCCGAGTCTCCAGACCCGCTGACCTCTTCATGACCGCCTCATCCCCTGCCCTGCTCGACCCCGAGGCGATCCGCCGGTTGCGCGAACTCGACCCGAGCGGCGGCAACAAGCTGCTGGAGCGGGTGGTCCATGCCTTTTCCAACTCGTTGGAGCGTTTGCTGCCGGACCTTGCCCGTGCCCGCGCGGGCGAGGCCCTGGACCTCACCGTCATCCGGCATGTCAGCCACACACTCAAGTCTTCGTCTGCCAGCCTGGGCGCCCTGGCGCTGTCGGCCCGCTGTGCCGACATCGAGGCGATGGCCCGGGATGGTCACACCCAAGGCCTGACCGAACAGCTGGACGCTATGCTGCAAGACATCCAACAGGTGCGCACGGCCCTGGCCGCGTTGCTGTGACCCCCAGTCCCATGGTGCCCATCGGTCAAGCCCTCGACGATCTGCCGCCGCGCCCCCGGGTGCTGCTGGTGGACGACGACGAAGTCAACCTGCTGCTGACGGCCGCCGCCCTGCGCGAACGCGGCTTCGAGGTCACCGAAGCCGCCAGCGGCAGCCAGGCGCTCGGCCTGCTCTCCAGCCGCACGCCGGATGTCGTCGTGCTCGATGCGCTGATGCCCGAGCTGGATGGCTTCGAGACCTGCTCGCTGCTGCGCGCCACGCCGGGCTTCGAGTCGCTGCCCGTGCTGATGCTCACCGGCCTCGACGACGAAGCCTCCATCAACCGCGCCTACCAGGCCGGCGCCACCGATTTCTTCGTCAAGTCGTCTCAATGGAGCCTGCTGGACGGCCGCCTGCGCTACCTGCTGCGCAGCTCCCGCACGCGGCTGGAGCTTGAACGCAGCAAGGCCAAGCTGGCGCGTGCCCAAGACCTCGCCCGCATGGGCAGCTTCGAGTGGTGGCGCGCCCATGCGGGCAGCTTCGCCATCTCGGCCGAAGGCCTGCGGGTGTTCGGCCGCGGGCCGCAAGACCGACTCGACTTCATCGGCGTCATGCGCATGGTGCCGGCGGATGACCGGCATGTGTTCCTGCGCCTGCTGCGCGACGTCATCGCCCATACCTCGGTCCTCGTGACCGATCTGCCGCTGACCCTGCCCGATGGCCGCCAGCGCGTGGTGCACATCGAGGCCGAGCCCGAGTTCAACGAACAGGGCAGCGTCAGCGGCTACACCGGCATCCTTCAGGACGTGACCGACCGCCGCCAGGCCGAGGACCGCATCCGCCAGCTCGCGCATTTCGACGCGCTGACCGGCCTGCCCAACCGCCGCCAGCTCATCTACCGCGTGGAGCGCGCCATCGAGAGCGCCCGCCGCGGCGGCCATGAGGTGGGCCTGCTGCTGATCGACCTGGATCGCTTCAAGGTCATCAACGACACCCTGGGCCATGCCGCTGGCGACGAGTTGCTGGTGGAGGTGGGCCGCCGGCTGCGCGGCTGTGTGCGCCATTCCGACCAGATCCTGGAAGGCGTGCTCGACGGCCTGGGCAACCGCAGCCACCGTGGCCTGGAGGCTGTAGGCCGCCTGGGCGGCGACGAGTTCGTGGCGCTGCTGCCCGAGGTGGCCGACGAACGTGACGCCGAGCGCGTGGCCCAGCGGGTGCTGGATGCCCTGCGCGAGCCGATCTTCGTGGGCGGCCAGGAATGCTTCGTGACGGCCAGCGTGGGCATTGCGCTGTACCCGCGCGACGGCCAGACCATGGCCGACCTCCTGCGCAACTCCGACGTCGCCATGTACGCCGTCAAGAGCCAGGGCCGCAATGCCTCGGCCGTGTACTCGCCGCAGCTGGCCGGCCACGGCAAGCAGAAGCTGGAGCTGGAGAGCGCCCTGCACAAGGCGCTGGAGCGCAACGAGATCGTGCTGCACTACCAGCCCAAGATCGACGTGCGCGCCGCCCGCATGGTGGGCGCCGAAGCCCTCATGCGTTGGCAGCGTGGCAACACGCTGGTGCCACCGGCCGATTTCATTCCGCTGGCTGAGGAAACCGGCCTCATCGTGCCGCTGTCCGAATGGGCCCTGAAGGAAGCCGCGCGCCAGGCCAAGCTGTGGCAGCTGCAGTTCGGCTTTTCGGACTCCATCGCCGTCAATCTGCCCAGCCGCCTGTTCGAGCGCACCGATCTCGTCGAGCACATCCACCAATGCGTCAGCGCCTACGGCGTGCCGCACCGCTCCATCCAGCTCGAGATCACCGAGAACAACCTGATGAAGGACCTGCAGAACGTCATCCCGTCTCTGCATCGTCTGAACGAAGTCGGCGTGGAGATCTCCATCGACGACTTCGGCACGGGCTACTCGTCCCTCGCCTACCTCACCACGCTGCCCATCTCCGAGGTCAAGGTCGACCGCACCTTCGTGCGCGACCTGGGCATCACGCCCCAGAGCTCGGCCGTCGTCACGGCCATCATCGCCCTGGCCCGCGCCCTGGGCCTGCGCGTGATTGCCGAAGGCGTGGAGACCCTGCGCCAGATGGAGGTGCTGCACCGCCTGGGCTGCTCGCTGATGCAGGGCTTCCTGTTCAGCAAGCCGCTGCCCGCCGATGAGCTGGAGCGCTGGATCGCCCAGACCGTGCTGCCCCGCAAGGCCCCCTGGATCACCCAGGCCGACCCGAGCGTCGACCTGCTCACCCGCGGACAAAGCTGATGCGCTCGCAACTCCCGCCCGCCCAACTGGCCAAGGCGGCCCTGCAGCGCCTCGCCCAGGCCCGGCTCGAACCCACGCCCGAAAACTACGCCCGCGCCTACGCCATCGAGGCCGGTGGCGAACCTGCTGCCGCGAGCACCGCCGTGCCCGAGCGCGTGCAGCAGCTGCTGTCCAAGCTGATCAGCCTGGCCCTGCCCAGCGGCAGCACCCGGCAGGAGCTGCAGACGTCCTTGCGCGAGCAGCGCCTGGACGAGCTCCAGCGCCAGGTCGACCGCCTGCTCGACGTGGCGGGCCCCGGCGCCCAGGCCGAGGCGCTCGCCCAGGCCATCGAGCGCTTGGTGCGCGGCCTGGAGCGCGGCGGCCGGCACTGGACGGTGGCCCGCAAGAAGGACGGCATCTTCCGCGCGCTGGAACTGAGCCGCAACGACAGCGGCAAGCTCATCAAGCGCCTGACCCAGCTGATCGCCAGCTGGGACAAGGATGGCGAAGGCAGCGACGTCGAGACCGACGACGACGGCGGCACACCGAGCCAGCTGTTTGCCGACAGCGGCTTCATGGACTCCGGCAGCTTTGGCGACACGGGCTTTCGCGACAGCAGCGGCTTCGGTGAACTCAGCCGCACGGGCACCCGTGACCCCGTCCCTGCCGCAGCGCCTGACGCCACGCCGCACTGGCTGAACCTGTCGGGCGAGCTCAACGGCACCGTGCGCCATGCACTGCGCTCGCCGGCCACCGAGGCCACACCGGCCGATGCCCTCATCCGCGAGCTGGACGCTGCGCAGGCCGAACTGAAGGGCCAGGGCGCCACACCCGAGCGGGCGGCCCAGATGGCGGCCCTGTGCCTGCGCGCGCGGCACCTGCTCGACCATCGCCGGCACCTGTTCGACGAGCTGGGTGGCCTATGCCGGGAGCTCAGCGAAAGCCTGGTGGACCTGGCCGAGGACGACTCCTGGGCCCGCGGCCAGGCGGAGGCCATGACCAACACCCTGGCGCAGGGCCTGTCGGGCCGCGGTGTGCGCACGGTGTCGGAGCTGCTGGCGGGTACCCGCGAACGCCAGCGCAGCCTGCGCGAAGAGCGCTCACGCGCACGCGATGCGCTCAAGGGCCTGATCCAGCGCATGCTGTCTGAGCTGGGCGAACTCGGCCAGCACACCGACCGCTTCCAGAGCAGCGTGGGCCGCTACGCCGAAGCCATCGAGCATGCCGACTCCCTGGAGAGCCTGGCCGGCACGGTGCGCGAGATGGTCGAAGAAAGCCGCAGCGTGCAGAGCCTCGTGGCCCAGACGCAGCAGCGGCTGACCCTGGAGCACGACCGCGCCGCGGCCCTCACCCAGCGGGTGGACGAACTCGAGACCGAACTGCGCCGCCTGTCCAACGAGGTCCACACCGACCAGCTCACCCAGGTCGCCAACCGCCGCGGCCTCATCCAGGCCTTCGGCATCGAGCAGGCCAAGTCTGAACGCGAGTCGACTCGCGTGGCCCTGGCCCTGCTGGACATCGACAACTTCAAGAAGCTCAACGACAGCCTCGGCCACCATGCGGGCGACATCGCGCTGAAGTCGCTCGCCGAGCGCGCCCAGGCGTCGCTGCGCCCCGGCGACATGGTGGCGCGCTACGGCGGCGAGGAGTTCGTGCTGATGCTGCCCAACACGCCGCTGGACGAAGCCCAGCAGGTGCTGGTGCGCCTGCAGCGCTCGCTGTCCACCGCCCTCTTCAACCACGAGGGCAAGGACGTCTTCGTGACCTTCTCGGCCGGCGTCACGCTCTACCGGCCCGGCGAAACGCTGGAAGCCGCCCTCGACCGCGCCGACGTCGCGCTGTACGAAGCCAAGCACACCGGCAAGAACCGGGCCTGCGTGGCCGAATAAGCCACACCTCGCCGCGCGGCGAGGCCCCGCGGCCCTGCCCGGCTCAGAAGCTGAACGCCAGCCTCAAGCCACCCCAGTGCCGCCCCTGCACGACGATGGGCGCGGCGGCTTCCTTCAGCACGACGAAGCGGCCTCCGCCCATGTCTCGGCGGTAGGTCTGCAGCAGGAAGGGCCGGGTGTTGCGGGCCGAGGCCAGGCCGGTGCGATCATTGAAGATGCGGCGGTAGCGGCTGTTGGCCGTGTTCCAGACGGTGTCGCCCGGCCGCTGGGCCTGGCAGTACTTGCGGTTGTGCGTGGCGATGTAGCCGTTGCGGTCGGCCGCGATGCAGAACACGATGCGATCGCTCACGCCGAGCATCTTCTCCTGCACCGCGGGGAAGAGCCGGTCCGTCAGCTGGCAAAAGCGCGTGGTGTGCTGCTGAGGCGAGGTCCCGTCAATCGGCCGGTAGCTCTCGTCGAACAGGTCGGCCACGGAGATCTGGCCGTCGCGCAGCGCGGCCTCCAGCAGCCCGGCGATCTCGCCAGCAGCCTGCTGCGCCGTGCGGATGAGGGGCATGTCGTCCACCTCGACCCCGCTTTCGGCAATCTGCTCGACCAGGTCCTCCGCCATGCGCAGGAAGCGGTCGCTGCCATCGAAGGCCACCTTCAGCCCGTGCGAGGCCTGCGTGACCTCGCGGTCCAGCTCATGCGCGCGTTCGTTGAGCAACTGCATCTGCTGACCGCTGTCGGCAGCCGAGGCGGCGATGCGCTGCACGTCCTGCTCCACGGCGCTGAACGCCGCATGGATCTGGCTGGGCTTGGCGGGGTTCTCGGTCAGCTCCGCACTGAAGCGATCGATGCGGTCCTGCAAGCTCGCGATGGCACTGACGATGGCCTTGGACGAGGCTTCCACCTGCCCCGCCAGCGCCTTCACGGCCTCGGCGACGACGGCAAAACCGCGACCGGCATCCCCCGCGTGCTTGGCCTCGACGGCGGCGTTGAAGGCCACCAGCCGGGTCTGCAGGGAGATCTTGGTGATCTCGGCCGCGGCATCCGACACCTGGGCCAGGGTCGTGGCCATGCCGGTGACTTCGCTGCCCACACCCCCGAGCGCACCGCGGGCGCGCTGCACGGCGGCAGCACTCTCAGCCGTGGCCGCCGTGATGGCCGCCTGCACCTGGCTGATCTGCTGCAGCTGGCGGGCCAGGGCCTGCATGGCTTCGCTCTGCTGCTGGACCACGCGCTGGGTGTCCTCGAGCGCCCCCCGCACCTCGGCAGCATCCTTGCCGACGGTGGAGATGGACCGTGAGAGTCGTTTGATGACGTTCAGTGCGGCGCTGTCCTCGCGCCGGGGTGCGTCGTCAGGCACTGCCGCAGGATTCGTTCGTCCCGCCTTGGGCCACTTGAGCATGCACTTGTCCCCTCGGTTGGCCGGGAACGAGGCCTCAAGGGCGCCGCCCCGCTAAATCACCAGTCGCGCAGCTTAACCCGCAACCTGGCGATGGACTGACTGTGCAGCTGGCAGACCCGGGACTCCGTGACCTTGAGCACGGCCGCGATCTCCTTGAGGTTCATGTCGTGCTCGTAGTACATGCTCATCACGAACTGCTCGCGCTCGGGCAGGTTCTTGATGGCCGCCACCAGCGCCTCGCGCATGCGGTGGTCCTGCAGCTGGGCCATTGGGTTGCTGGCCTCGTCAGCGACATGGCGATCGAGGAAGTCCTCGTCGCCGTCATCGCCGGACATGTCCTCCAGATACACCAGCTGCGTGCCGCGCACCTTGGACAGCAGGTCCTGGTACTCGGCCAGCGGCAGGCCCATCTCGGCGGCAATCTCGGCTTCGCTGGGCGCTCGGCCCAGGCGCTGCTCGACCTTGTGCACCGCCACCTCGATCTCGCGCTGCTGGCGGCGCGTGCCGCGGCTCATCCAGTCGCCGCCGCGCAACTCGTCGAGCATCGCACCGCGGATGCGCTGCGTGGCGAAGGTCTCGAACTGCACGCCCTGCTCGGCATCGAAGCGCGAGAGCGCATCCGTCAGGCCGATCAGGCCGACCTGGATCAGGTCATCCACCTCCACGTTGGCCGGGAGTTTGGCGATCATCTGGTGCGCCAGGCGTCGCACCAGCGGGCTGTACTGCTTGATCAGCGTGCTGTTGTCGAGGCGGCCTTTGGGCGTGTACATCGCGTGAACTCCGGCGGTTCAGTGAGCGGTCAGGTGTGGGGATGCCACCGTGCGCGCCGGGCGCAGCGGGGTGGCATCGGCAGAGGCGTCCACGGCAGCACCGGGCGGCGCCGCGAGCAGCAGCTCGCGGGCCAGGTGGCGCAGTTCGGGCGTCAGCGGTGCGTGGTGCGAGGCCCGGGGGTCGAGGCAGGCCCAGTCGCGCAGCACCGCGCCGAGGAAGCCGTCGGCGCAGGAGTGAAGCTGTTGCGCGATGCGGGTGGCCACGCGCAGCTGAGGATGGCAGGCCATGAGCAGACTGTAGACCAACAGCCCGGCGCGTTGCGTGAGCCATTTCATGCCAGCGTAGGCTTCGGTGACGCTGGCTGGGTCGGTGTCGGCCAGCAGCAGCGGGCGCACCTCCCGCAGGGCCACGATGCGGGCGAGTTCGGCCGCGCTCGCGTGCAGCAGGATGACGTCAGCCTGGGGCGCCGCCTCGGCCACCGCCTCCAGGAAGGAGGCCGCCGACCCTTGCGGGTTGATGTAGCGCATCGGCAGGCCGCGGGCCGCCAGATAGCTCACGCGCGGCGACAGGCGCTCGATGCAGTTGGACAGGTCCACGTGCGCCAGCTCCGAGGGCTGGGGCGAATGCACGCCGGCATCCACCACCAGGGTCTGCAGGTTCAGCTCCGCGAACGCGGCGCACAGGCCTTCCAGCAGCAGCCCGGCACCCATCACGCGCGGGTTGGCCACGACAGGCACGAAGCGCTGCTTGGAGGCCGCGAACAGGCGGCGCAGGCCGTGGGCTTGGTCTTGTAGGAGGCTCACTTCAAAAACTCCGACGTGCGCAGCAGACGGGCTGCGTGCAACGGCCGACAAACACAGCCACCGAGGCACAGAGACACAGAGAAGCCCTTCGAGTACACACGAGCCTCTCTGAGCCTCTGTGTCTCTGTGGCCGCGTACCTGGGCGCTGGCATCGCGAATACCTAGGTGTCAATGGACAGCCCGCGACAGCCCCTCACCCAGCGGTGCGCCGGCAAAGATGAGGTTCACATCGGTGTTGTCCATGCGCCAGGCGCCGGAGGCCGGGCTCTTCAGCGCGCGTTGCACCAGGGCGGCCCCGGGCAGGCGGTGCCAGTCCTCCGGCACGCGCTGGCCGTTGGCCACGCCCAGCACCTTCAGGCGGTGACGGATCAGGGTGTCCAGGGCCGGGGCGAGCTTCACGGCTTCGTCGATCTTGCTCAGCACCACGCCTTCGCAAGCCGCGCCCTTCCAGGCATTCACCACGTCCTCGATGGTCTCGCCCTGCTGCGCCGCGTTGATGACCAGCAGCTTCTTGATGCTCGGGTGGGCCAGCATCTCCAGCAGCTCCTGGGTGCGGCTGTCGCGCTGGGCCATGCCGGCGGTGTCGATGAGCACCAGCTTCTTGTTCGACAGCAGGTCGAGCAGGTCGTCCAGCGAGGCGCGGTCGTGCGCGGTGTGCACCGGCACGCCGAGGATGCGGCCGTAGGCGCGCAGCTGCTCGTGGGCGCCGATCCGGTAGGCGTCCAGCGTGATCAGGCCCAGCTGGCCGGCACCGTGCTTGGTGGCGAAGTGCGCGGCGAGCTTGGCGGTGGTCGTGGTCTTGCCCACGCCGGTCGAGCCGATCAGGGCATAGACGCCGCCGCGGTCCTCGATGGCCGGGGCGGCCTCGTCGGTCTGCAGGTTGCGCGACAGCACATGCGCGGCCCAGGCGGTCTCATCGGCCGGGTCGGCGGGCGAACCCGGCTTGAAGTCGGACGGGCAGCTCTCGGCCAGCTTGCGCACCAGGGCAGGCGAGAAGCCCAGCTCCAGCAGCTTTTGCGTCAACCGCGCCTGCACCGGCTGGCGCTGCAGCTTTTCCATGAAGGCCAGCGAGGAAAAGCGTTCCTCGATCAGGCCGCGCATCTGGCGCAGCTCGTCGGCCATGTCCATCTGGCTGCGCTGGCTCGGCGTGGGCTGGCCCGGCAGGGGCAGCGGCTCGGCGCCGATGTCGCTCAGCGTGGGCACCATGCGGGCGCTGGCGGCGGTGGGAATGCGGATCTCGTCGCGCAGCACCGGCGGTGCGGGGCGGGCCTGGGGCATGACCGGCGGCGGCGCGGTGCGCAGCTCGGGCATGACCGGCGGTGGCGCGCTGCGGCGCGGCGCGAGCACGGCCATCGCCTCGGCAGCACGGCGCTCGCGCTGGGCGCGGGCAGCATCCAGCGACACGGCCGACGGCTGCACCGGCGGCGGCGCGGCCTGCATCACCGGATCGGGGCGGCCAGCCAGCTCGGCTTCGCGGCGGCGCAGCACGCGCTCGCGCACGTAGTCCTGGAACGAGAGCGTGCTCATGGCCAGCTGCTCCACATCACCGCGCACCTCCGGGCTGCCAAAGGTGGGCTCCTGGCGCTGGGCGCGCTCGGCGAAGCTGGCCCGCGGGGCGCCCTGGGCCGGCATGACCGGCGGCGGCGCCACCTGCGCACGGGCAACGGTGCGCGGGGCGGTGGCGGCGATCTGCTCGATCTGCCCCATGCCCTCCGGCGCCATGGCCAGCACCTCGACGCCCTCGGGCACGTTCTTGTTGGACAGCACCACGGCATCCGGCCCGAAAGCCTGCTTGACGAGCGCCAGGGCCTCGCGGGACGTGCGGGCCGTGAACTTTCGGACATTCATGCTCATGTTGTGCCTCCGATGATGGAGCCGATGCGGATGGTGTGGGTCTCAGGAATCTCGCTGTGGCCGAGCACCTTCAGGCGAGGTGCGGCGCGCTTGAGCAGCCGGGCCATGGGCGCGCGGATCAGGTCGGGCACCAGCAGCGCCGCCGGTACACCGCGGTCTTCCTGCTTCTGGGCGGTCTCCGCGGCGCTCTTGGCCAGGGTGTCGGCCACGCCGGGGTCGAGGGCCGCGCCATGCGGCGAGTTCAGGGCCTGGGTGACCAGGCGCTCGAGCTCGGGCTCCAGTGCGATCACGTCCAGCTCCTTCACGCTGCCGTAGATCTGCTGCACGATGGCCGGTGCGATGTGGGTGCGGATGCGGCGGGCCAGCTCCATGGGATCAGTCACGGTGGCGGCGTTCTCGGCCAGGCATTCGACGATGGAGCGCATGTCACGCACGTGCACGCCCTCCTCCAGCAGCAGCTGGAGCACGCGTTGCAGGGTGGCGATGCTGACCATCTTGGGAATCACGTCTTCAATCAATTGCGGCGCCTGCTTGGTTAGGTGTTCCACCAGGGCCTGTGTCTCCACACGGCCGAGCAGCTTGGCCGCGTGCACTTGCATCAAGTGTGAGAGGTGGGTGGCCACCACGGTCGAGCAATCAACGACCGTAAACCCGCTCATTTGGGCCATCTCCTTCTGGCGTTCCTCGATCCACACCGCCGGCAGGCCGAAGGCGGGGTCGGTGGTCTGGGTGCCGATGAGCTTCTGCGTGGCGTGACCCGGGTTGATGGCCAGCCACATGCCCGGGAAGGCCTCGGCCTCGCCCACGACGGCGCCGCGCAGCGAGATGCGGTACTGGCTCGGCCGCAGCTCCAGGTTGTCGCGGATATGCACTGGCGGCGGCAGGAAGCCCACTTCCTGCGCGAACTTGCGCCGCACGCCCTTGATGCGCGAGAGCAGGTCCCCTTCGCGGTTCTTGTCGACCAGCGTGATCAATCGGTAGCCGACCTCCAGGCCCAGGGTGTCCACCGGCACCAGGTCCTCCCAGGTGGCTTCGCCCGAGCCCTCGCTGCTGGGCATGATGGGCTTGACCGCCTTGGCGGCTTCCATCGCCTGCTCCTTGGCGCGCAGCCAATAGGCCAGGTAGCCCAGGCCCGAGGCGATCAGCAGGAACACGACATGCGGCATGCCCGGGATCAGGCCCAGCGCGGCGATGACGCCGGCGGTGATGGCGATGCTCTTGGCCGAGCCGAACACCTGACGGCCGATCTGGCTGCCGATGTCCTTGTCCGTGCCCACGCGCGACACCACCATGGCGGCCGCCACCGAGATCAGCAGGGCCGGGATCTGGGCCACGAGCGCATCGCCCACGGCCAGCAGGATGTAGCTGTTGGCCGCCTGGCCGGCGCTCAAGTTGTGCTGGGCCACACCGATGATGAAGCCACCCACGATGTTGATCGCCAGGATCAGCATGCCGGCCACCGCGTCACCGCGCACGAACTTGCTGGCACCGTCCATCGAGCCGAAGAAGTCGGCTTCGTCGGACAACTCTGCCCGGCGGCGCTTGGCCTCGGCTTCGTTGATGAGGCCCGCGTTCAGGTCGGCATCCACCGCCATCTGCTTGCCGGGCATGGCGTCCAGGGTGAAGCGCGCGCCGACCTCGGCGATGCGCTCCGCGCCCTTGGTCACCACGATGAAGTTGATGACCACCAGGATGGCGAACACGATCAGGCCGACCGCGAAATTGCCGCCGATCAGGAAATGCCCGAAGGCCTCGATCACCTTGCCCGCCGCGCCAGTGCCGGTGTGCCCTTCGAGCAGCACCACGCGCGTGGAGGCCACGTTCAGCGACAGGCGCATCAGCGTGGTCAGCAGCAGCACCGTCGGGAAGGCAGCGAAATCCAGCGGCTTGACCATGTGAGCCGCCACCATCATCACCATCACGGCCATCGCGATGTTGAAGGTGAACAGCAGGTCCAGCGCAAACGGCGGCAGCGGCAGCACCATCATCGACAGCACCATCAGCACGGCGATCGGAGCGCCGAGCGCCGCGATGATGCCGGCGCGCGGGCCGAGGAGCGATTGCAGTTTTTGGATCAGCGGGTTCATGTCAAGACTCTCGAACACAGCCGCAGAGACAAAGCGGCACAGAGAAGCTCATGGGCAGGACACCGACTTCTCCGCGTCTCTGCGCCTTTGTGGCTGTGTTGCTCGGCTGAGGCAGGCAGCGCGTCATTCCGCGAAGTCCTCATCGGGTTCCGGCGCCCAGCCCGGCTTGTTGTGCGGGTCGAGCTCGGGCGGCACATGCGGCTTGGGCATGTCCGGGGTGTTGAGGTTGCGCGACTTCATCGCCGCGCGCAGCTGGTAGACGTAGGCGAGCACCTGCGCCACGGCGCCGAACAGGGCCGCCGGGATCTCATGGTCGAGCTTGGCGTGGGCGTAGAGCGCACGCGCCAGCACTGGCTGCTGCAGCACTGGCACCTTGTTCTCGCGGGCGAGGTCGCGGATCTTCATCGCCAGCAGGTCGGCCCCCTTGGCCACCACCTTGGGCGCGCTCATCTTGCCCTCCTCGTACTTGAGGGCGACGGCGTAGTGGGTCGGGTTCATGACCACCAGGTCGGCCTGGGGCACGGCGGCCAGCATGCGGCGCTTGGCCATCTCGCGCATCTTGGCGCGCATCTTGGCCTTGACCTCGAGGTTGCCTTCCACCTCCTTGAGTTCCTGCTTGGCTTCCTCACGCGTCATGCGCATGCGGCGCATCCAGAGCTGGCGCTGCAGCGGTACGTCGATGGCGGCGAATACGGCCAGCGCGATGGCCAGCAGCATGAGGCCGCCCATCAATTGCTGCCCGGCATAGGCCAGCGCCGAGGGCAGCGGCACGGACATGATGCTCACATAGGCCGCCAGCCGGTCTTTCAGCACCAGGGCGCCGACGATGCCCAGCACCAAGGCCAGCAGCACCGCCTTCAGTGCCGTGCCCAGGCCCTGCCCCGAGAACAGGCGGCCGAGGCCCGACAGCGGGTTCATGTGCCCGAACTTGGGCGCCAGCGGCTTCATCGTCCAGTTCCAGCCGCCGCTGGCCAGGTTGCTGGCAATGCCGACGATCACCATCAGCGCGGCAATCGGGCCCATGACGGCGGCAAACGCCAGCGTCATGTCCACCAGCCGCTCGCCCATGAAACCCGGGCGCGCCAGCAGGCTGGCATCAAAGTGCAGCCCGGTGCTCAACATCTGGCGCAGCCGCTCCACGATCTGCGGGCCGCCGACGCTCAGCGCCGCGCCGCCGGCGACCATCATCGCGAAATGCGGCAGGTCCCGGGAACGCGGCAGCTGCCCCTCGGCCCGAGACTTCTGGATCTTCTTGGGCGAGGCGGGTAGGTTGCGGTCCTGTGCGTCTTGGTCGGCCATGGCGGTTCTTCAGCGCTGGACCGAATTGTTCGAGCCGCCCCGCCGAACTTGAGCGAGAAAAGCGGGGTGGACGCCCCGCTGTTCTGCGCCGAGCACCCCCGGCAGAGCCTGCCAAAGCGTGCAGGATTACCGCCCCGCCACCCGGAGCAAGGCACCCACCGCAGCTACGCTCGCGGGATGCGTGGACTGCGCCCATGGATCGCTTTGCTGACCGCCGGATTGAGCGGCATGGCGGGCGCGCGCACGACACTTCTCATCGAGTACCGCGACAAGCCGCCCTACACCTACACCGTGGATGGCAAGCCCGCCGGCTTCCTGATGGTGCGCACCGCCCAACTGCTCAAGCGAGCGGGCATCGAGCCGCAATACGCCGAAGTGCCCATCCGCCGCACCTTGATGCACCTGCAGGCCAATGCGGTGGCCGTCTGCTCGCCGGGCCTCTACAAGACGCCCGAGCGGGCAGCCTTTGCGCGCTTCAGCCTGCCCATTCACCGCGATCGGCCGCATGCAGTGCTGGCTCATGCGAGCGTGGCCGCCGAGATCCGGCGCCTGCCGCGGGCGTCTCGGCTCTTCACCGATGGCCGCTTCCAGCCGGGCCAGCTCGAAGGGGTGTCCTACGGCGCCCAGCTCGACCAGTGGCTGGCCGCCACACCCAAGCCGCCGCTGCGGGCCCAGCTCAGCCCAATGCAACTGGTGCGCATGGTGGCCGCTCACCGGGTGGACTACATGCTGATCGACCAGGAAGACCTGGGCTGGCTGCGTCGCGACCCCGACCTGGCCGATCTGCCGGTGGAACGCGTGGACCTCGCCGACATGCCGCGCGGCGAACTGCGCTACCTGGCCTGTTCGCAGCAAGTGCCGCCTCAGGTGATGGAGCGCCTCAACCAGGCCATCCGCGAGTTGCCGGAATCCAGCTCCGACTGAGCGCGCCCGCAGAAAGCGCAAAAGCCGGCGCGAGGCCGGCTTCTGTGGCTGCGCCTGAGCGCAGGGGTTCAGAAACCCAGGCTGGCGAGCAGGTCGTCCACTTCGCCCTGGTTGGCCACCACGTCGGTGCGGCCCTCCGGGTTGACGACCGGGCCTTGCAGGATGTTGGGATCGACCTTCTCGCGCTGCTCCGGCGGCACGACCTGCACCAGCAGCTTCACGAGGCTGTCTTCCAGGTCATTGGCCAGGGTCACGACCTTGGCGACCACCTGACCCGTGAGGTCATGGAAGTCCTGGGCCAGCATGATGTCGGTCAGGTGGTTGTCGATGCTCGCGGTGCGGGCTTCGACGTCCTTGACGAAGTTCATGACGGCGCCACTGGCCACGGCGCGCACCGGGTCGGCCACCAGCGCTTCGGCGAGTTGCTTGGTCGCGGCACTGATGCCGGCGTGCTCAACCTTGGCCTGGTCGACCGAGTTCAGCACCTTGTCGGCTGCGGCAGCCGTCTTGGTGGCGATGTAGTTCAGGCGGCTGCGGGCATCCGGCAGACCGTCGGTCGCGACCTGCAGCTTGGGCATGACGCCCAGGCGCTGCATGGTGTCGTGCAGCGTGCGGGTGATGGTGCCAAGTTGCTGGAAGACCTCGGGAGAGACGAGCAGCGGCTCTGAACTTCCGGCCAGCTTGTCCAACTGTTCCATCGACATGGCAGTCCCCTTGTTCTTTGTTATCAGGCGGCAGCAGCCAGCTTCTGCATGATCTTCTGGACTTTTTCTTCCAGCGTGGCCTTGGTGAAGGGCTTGACGATGTAGCCGGCGGCACCGGACTGGGCGGCCAGCACGATGTCTTCCTTGCGGGCCTCGGCCGTCACCATCAGCACCGGCAGGTGCTTGAGGTTGGGGTCTTCCTTGATGGCCTTCAGCAGCTCGAAGCCCGTCATGTTGGGCATGTTGATGTCGCTGACGACGAAGTCGAACTTCGAGCCCTTGAGCATGTTCAGCGCTTCGACGCCGTCTTCGGCCTCTTCGCAGTTGTTGTAGCCGATCTCTTTCAGCAGGCCGCGCACGATGCGACGCATGGTGGAGAAGTCGTCGACAACCAGGAATTTCATGTCAGCGCTCATGGCGGTCCTCTCTCGGGAACTGGCGGGATTTCAGGGGTCAGGCCGCAGTCTAGTTCTAGCGAGCCGGCGCGGGCGCCGCGTTTTGCGGCATTTTGCCGCTGCGGGGCACTTCCGTTGCACCGGCTGGCGCCGCCTGTGCAGGATCGCCGCCCGCGGCGTCGCCATCGGGCTCGTCCGGCAGGTTCTTCAGCACCGCGTCTTCGGCATCGCGGTTCATCACGATGATGCTGATGCGGCGGTTCAGCGGGCTGTTGGGGTCCTTCGCGTCCAGCAGCTTGCTGGCCGCCAGGCCCTGCACGCGCAGCATGCGCGCCTCCGACAGCCCGCCGGCCACCAGCTCACGGCGTGAGGCATTGGCCCGGTCCGCGGAAAGCTCCCAGTTGCTGTAGCCCTTGTCGCCCGCGGAAAACGGCTGGGCATCGGTATGGCCTTCCACCGTCAGCCGGTTGGGTACCTCGGTAAGCACGCTGCCGAGCTCCTGCAGCAGCTCGCGCATATAGGGTTTCACGACGGCGCT
This sequence comes from Roseateles puraquae, assembly GCF_002205845.1. Classification (GTDB taxonomy): domain Bacteria; phylum Pseudomonadota; class Gammaproteobacteria; order Burkholderiales; family Burkholderiaceae_C; genus Pelomonas; species Pelomonas puraquae. Next base: position 1,126,760 of record NZ_NISI01000001.1, read on the forward strand.
GCCGCTGTCGAACATCGGCCGGTTGCCCTCATCCACGATCTGGATGCGCAAGCCTTCCTTGGTCATGTCCAGGCGGATCTGCCCGCCGAGCGCGGCGAGCTTGGGGTTCTCGGCCAGCACTTCCTCGACCTTGGTCTTGAGCTGCTCCAGCCGCGCACGCTCGGCCTTGCGCTGCTCTTCCTTCAGGGCGCGCAAGGTGTAGCTCGACTTCTTGGCGTTGCTCTCGCCTTCCTTGACCTGGCCGGTTTCGCGGGTGAGGTCCTTGCCGCCGCCGCGCACGACGCTGGAGGAGTCGCCCGAACCCGAGCCGCCGAGCATCGCCACGCGAAGCGGTGACTGGAAGAACTCGGCAATGCCCTTCTTGTCGCCCTCGGTGGTGGAACCCAGCAGCCACATCAGCAGGAAGAAGGCCATCATGGCCGTGACGAAGTCGGCGTAGGCGATCTTCCACGCGCCACCATGCGCCGCGTGGCCGCCCTTCTTCACCTTCTTGATGATGATGGGCTGCAGCTTTTTCGCGTCACCAGCCACGGCGTTCCTCCAAGGCTAACGAACACAGCCACAGAGGCACAGAGACACCGAGGAAAACGTGCGCCTCTGTGTCTCTGTGCCTTTGTGGCCAGACTGCGTGGGCAAGGACCGCCATCACTTCTTCTTCACGTGGCTTTCCAGCTCGCTGAACGACGGCCGGTCGCCCGAGAACAGCACCTTGCGGCCGAACTCGATGGCCACCTGCGGGGCGTAGCCCTGCATGCTGGCCAGCAGCGTGGTCTTAATGCACTGGAATTCCTTGCCGCCGTCTTCCACCTTCTGTTCCAGCAGGCCAGCCAGCGGCTCGGCGAAGCCGTAGGCCAGCAAGATGCCGAGGAAGGTACCGACGAGTGCCGAGCCGATCATGCCGCCCAGCACCGCCGGCGGCTGGCCGACCGAGCCCATGGTGTTCACCACGCCCAGCACGGCGGCCACGATGCCGAAGGCCGGCAGGCCACCCGCCAGGCGCTGCAGCGCTGCCACGGCGGCGTGCTCTTCCTGGTGGTGGGTCTCGATCTCGCTGTCCATCAGCGACTCGATCTCGTGGGCGTTCAGGTTGCCCGACACCATCATGCGCAGGTAGTCGGTGATGAATTCGGTGACGTGGTGGTCGTTGCCCACCACCGGGTACTTCTGGAAGAGCGGGCTGGAATGTGGGTCCTCCACGTCCTTCTCGATGGACATGAGGCCTTCCTTGCGAGCCTTCTGCAGGATGTCGTACATGAGCGCCAGCAGCTCCATGTAGCGCGCCTTGCTGTACTTGCTGCCCTTGAAGCACCGGCCCAGGCCCGCGGCCGTGGCCTTGACGACCTTCATCTGGTTGTTGGCCAGGAAGGCGCCGATGGCGGCCCCGAAGATGGTGATCATCTCGAAGGGCAAGGCGTGCAGGATGACGCCGATGTTCCCGCCGTGGGCGATGAACACGCCGAAGATGCAGGCCATGGAGACGGCCCAGCCGATGATGACGAACATGCGTGATCGAGTTGGAGATGTTCAGGCCATATCGGCCCGGTGCCGGGGGGCTTGAGCAAGTATGCCGCGCCGACCTGCGGCTGCAAGGCGTCAATTGGCAGGCTTTGACGCAGCTTTCCTCAAGGGGCGGTAAACCCACACGGACTGGCCGCTTGGCAGTTGCCAGCTCGCCACGGGCGCCACGTCGGGCACCGCGAAATCCAGGCTGACCAGCCAGCTGCCGGGCGCCATCTCCGCGCACGCCTTGGCCCACACGCGCGGCATGGACTCGGGGCGCTGGAACACGTAGACGAGGGCGAAGGCCGACCAGTCGTCCGCCCAAAGGTCGCCCTGGCGCACCCGGGCGCCGCGCACCCGCAGGCGCGCCACCCAGGCCAGCGGCCGGCTCCACTCCACGCCTTCGACCTGTGCGGCCGGAAAAGTGCGCAATAGTTCACGCAGGCCATCACCCACGCCGCAGCCGGCATCCAGCACGCGCGCGCCTGCCGGCAGGGGCGCCACCGTCGCCAGGGTCGACAACGCCCCGCCAGGGGTCGGGAAGAGCGGCGCCTCTGACCAGCTGCGTCGCGGGTACAGCCACCAGAGCAGGGCCAGCGGCAGCAGCCACAGCCAGGCCGGCGCGCCGCCCGGCCCGCCCGACATCAGCAGCGAGACCGGAAAGCCCGCGGCCACCATCACGCGGCGCCAGCGCCGCTCGTACACGGCCGACAGCGCCGCACCCACCAGCGTCGCGCCGATGAAAGCTGGCACGGCACCCAGGCCCAGGAGCAACGCATGCACGCCCCAGGCCGCCAGCCAGACCAGCAGCGCCGACAGCGGCCAGGCGCCGACCCAACGGAACAGACGCCCGCGTGTCAGCACGGCCAGGGATGCGCGGCCCGCAAGGCGGCCGCCTCGTCGGCCCGGCCTGTGCCTTCCAGCACCACGGCCAGGTTGTGTGCGGCCAGGTAGCTACCGCGGCCAGCCACCGAGCCGACCTGCTCCGGCCGCTCCCCGAGATCCAGGCAGCGCTGCCAGGCCGTCTCGATCATGGGCAGCAACTGGTCGGCCTCGGCGGGCTGGCTGGCCGCGAGGTCCAACAGCAGGTCGCCCATCGCGAAGAAGAAGTCGGGCGACTCGCCCGCCACGTCCAGCTGGGTGTGGGCGAAGTCCATGGCTTCGGCATGCCGGCCCAGGCACTTGAGTGCGAACAGGCGGCGGGCCAGCAGGTCCAGCCACCAGGGCGAGGCCGCCGCGCCAGGCAGCGCGCAGGCGCGCTCGAAGGCGGCTTCGGCCGCCGCATGCTCGTCGTAGACGGCGCAATCCTTGCCGAGCTGATACCAGAGGTAGGCGTCGTCGGGATGCTCGGCGAGGGCTTGCTCCAGCAGGCGACGGTTGCGGCCCTGCTTGGCGGCAAGCGCCGTTGGCAGATAGCCGTCATGCCCCACCACCAAGGGCAGGCGCTGAACCGGCCGCGCATGAACGGGCTGCTCGTGCACCCGGCCGGCATAGCGCACGTCGCCCGGCAGCACGCGGCTCAGCCAGGCGCTGGCCTCGCCGATCACACCTGCGCCCTGGTCGAACTGATCGCGCAACTGCAGGGCGCCGACGAAGCCGGGGGCGCTGTCGCGCAGCGCGGCCAGTGCCGGGCCGCCGTCGATCAGCCATTCATCCGCGTCCAGCACCAGATGCCAATCGGCCGCTGCCAAGGCCAGCGCGTGGTTGCGCGCAGCGGCGAAGTCGTCACGCCACGCGAAATGCGCCACCCGGGCGCCATGCGCCGCCGCCACGGCGGCGGTGTCGTCGCGTGAGCCGGTGTCCAGCACCAGCATCTCGTCCACCCAGGGCCGCACGCTGTCCAGCAGCCGGCCGATGCGTGCGGCTTCGTCTCGTGCGATCACGACAAGGGCCAGGCGGCGCGGCGGTGCGGCAGCGGTCATGCCACGATTGTCGGCGCCGCCACGGCCGCAGCGGGAGGATGTCAGGCCGGCTTTTCCCCCTCTGTACCGGCTTTCAACCGACCGGCGGGGCGCCTAGAGTGAAAGTCTCTCCCACCACGCGAGGCTTCCCATGATCCCGCGCACCCTGCACGTCATCTGGGTCGGCGACGAATCCAAGCGCCCCGACAACTGCATCGCCACCTGGCGCCAGCACAACCCCGACTGGACCGTGCGCGTCTGGGGCAACGAAGAGCTCGCGACCTACGGCTGGATCAACGCCCGCCACATGCGCGAGATGGCCGGCCGTGAGCTCAACGGCGTGGCCGACCTGATGCGCTGGGAAATCCTGTATCACGAGGGCGGCTTCGTCGTGGACGCCGACAGCATCTGCCGCCGCCCGCTGGAAGACTGGCTGTTCGAAGGCGAGGCCTGCGCCTGCTGGGAGAACGAGCTGATCCGCCCGGGGCTGATTGCCGCGGGCTACGTGGCCTCCAAGCCCGAGAACCCCTTCTTCGGCCAGATGATCCTGGACCTGCAGAAGGAGCCCAGCGTGGTCGACCGCATGGCCTGGCAAAGCGTCGGCCCGCTCTACCTGACCGAGCAGGTGCGCGCCCAGCGCTACGGCGGCCTGACCGTCTGGCCCAGCCATTTCTTCATCCCGCGCCACTTCACCGGCTTCGAGTACAGCGGTGGCGGCCTGGTGTTCGCCGGCCAGGAATGGGGCAGCACCCTGGGCAAGTACGACGAACTGCACCGGAGGAAAGTCGCATGAGCGCCGTCTTGGCTACAGAGAACAAGCCCGTGGACGACCTGCCCGTCTCGCCGCTGGAATACGCGCACCAGAAATACTTCGTGCAGAAGATCAAGGTGGGCGAGGATTTCCTGGGCCTGCCGCGCCTGGACGTGTTCGCGGCCCTGTGCGCCGACAAGCGCGTGCTGCACGTGGGCTGCGTGGACTGGCCGATCACCGACCTCAAGCGCTCCCTGCACCTGCAGCTGGACGGGCACTGCCAGCTCGACGGCTTTGACATCCATGGCGAGGCCTTCTCCCTGATGCAGCCTCACTTGAAGGGGCGCCTGTACAGCGACTGGGCCGACGTGACCGGCCCTTACGACACCGTGCTCGCGCCCGAGGTGATGGAGCATGTGCCGGACGTGCAGGGCTTCCTGCGCCAGCTCGACGCCGTGGGCGCCCAGCGATACATCCTGACGGTGCCCGACGCCTACTCGTGCTTCCGGCGGCATTTCGACTACAACAGCGGCGCCCAGACCTTCGTGGAGGTCGTGCACCCCGACCACAACTGCTGGTACACGCCCTACACGCTGACCAACGTGATCCGCAAGTACACCAACTGGCAGATCGACGGCATGTTCTTCTTCAACGGCATCTCGCTGTTGGTGGTGGCGAGCCGGCCTGAGCCCGCCGCCGCGCCGTGACCCCGGCCAGCCTGCGCAGCCAGGCCGAGGCTCTGCGACACGCCGGCCGCGCCGCCGAGGCGGTCGACCTGCTGCTGCAGGCCCTGGCCCTGGCACCGACCGAGATCGACAGCTATGTGCAGCTGGGCTTTGCGTTGCAGGCCCTGGGCTTGCACAGCCAGGCCGCCGAGGCCCTGCGCACACCTGCGCTGCTGGAGCCCGGCAACCTGATGGCACAGGGCTACCTGATCCATGCCACGCAGAAGGCGGCCGACTGGTCGAGCTTTGATGCCGACCTGGACGCCCTGCGCACCGCCCTGGCCGCAACGCCGGCGTCTGCCGAAGATGTCTACGGCATGCCGTTTGCGCTGGTGGGCCTGCCGCATACACGCGCCGAACTGCGCCATGCGGCCAGCCTGGCCAGCCGCCAGATCAGCCGTGGCCTGCGCCCCCTGCCGCCGCGCCAACCGGTGGCGCGGGAACGCCTGCGCCTGGGCTATTTGTCGGCCGACTTCCACGCCCATGCCACCGCGGCCCTGCTGGTCGATGCACTGGAATGCCACGACCGTCGCCGCTTCGAGGTGACGCTGTACAGCCACGGGCCGGACGATGGCTCGCCGCTGGCCCGCCGGATTCGCGCCGCTGCGGAGCATGTGGTGGACGTATCCGCGCTGGATCTGGCCGCGACGGCGGCACGCATCCGGGCCGACGAGATCGACCTGCTGGTCGACCTGAAAGGCCACACCGCCGGCAGCCGCCTGGCCGCCCTCGCCTGCCGGCCGGCGCCGGTGCAGGCGACGTGGCTCGGCTTTCCGGGCACCAGCGGCGCGGCCTATGTGGACTACGTCATCGGCGACCGGGTGGTCACGCCCTTGACCCATGCGGCGGACTACAGCGAGCAGATCGCCCAACTGCCGGGCTGCTACCAGCCGCAGGACCGCCAGCGTCGGCCCACCGCGCCACCGTCGCGCACGGCGGTCGGGCTACGCGACGATGCGCTCGTGCTGCTCTCGGCCAACGCCCCCTACAAGATCACGCCCGGGCTGTGGACCTGCTGGATGGGCTTGCTGCAGCAGCTGCCCGAGGCCCAGCTGTGGCAGCTCAGCGGTGGCGAGCAGGCGGATGCGCACCTTCGGGCCGCAGCACGGGGTGCCGGCCTGGCAGACGAGCGCCTGGTCTTTGCGCCGCCGGTGGACATGGACGCCCACCTCGCCCGACTCGCCGTCGCCGACCTCGCGCTGGACAGCTGGCCCTGCAACGGGCACACCACCACCAGCGACGCGCTGGCCGCCGGCGTGCCGGTGGTCACGCTGAAGAACGACAGCTTCCCGGGCCGGGTCGCCGCCAGCATCTTGCATGCAGCGGGTCTGACCGGCTGCATCGCCGACGACGAGGCGGGCTATGTCGCCTGCGTGCTGGCGCTGGCACGCGATGCGCGAGCGCGGCAGCAACTGCGTGAACAAATCGCCCGCCGTCCCAGCGGCCTGTACGACACCCCGCGCTTCACCCGCGACCTGGAGGCCCTGTTCGAACGCATGTGGGACCGCGCGCTGGCGGGCGACGCGCCCTCAGCCCTGCCCGCCTGACACGCTGAAGTCAGCCGGCGCCTCGCCGGCCAGACGCCGTTGGTGGGCGTGCAGATACGCGGCCTCCAGATGCCGGGTGATGCTCGGCGTGTCGAACAACGCCGAGTGTTCACGGGCCGCCAGTGTCTGCTGCACCGCCGCCCTCAGCCCGGCATCGGTCGCGAACTGCACCGCGCGGCACACGTAGTCCGCCTCATCGCGGGCGATCAGCTCGGGCAGGCCCACCGCCCGCAGCAGGCTGGCGGCCACCCGGGACTGGAAGCCCTGCCCCGGCAAGGTCAGCACCGGCAGGCCCATCCACAGCGCATCGCTGGCGGTGGTGCCGGCGTTGTAGGGCAAGGTGTCCAGAAACAGATCCGCCTCGGCCAACGCCGCCAGGTAGGCCTCGCGCGGCATGCGTGGTGCCAGCACCAGCCGCTGCGGCGCCAGGCCCGCCGATTCGGCATGACGCCTCAACTGGGCGGCAGCCTGCGGGTCTTCGTCGAGCAGCCACAGCACGCTCTCGGGCACGGCACGCAGGATCGCGGCCCAGGTGGCGAACTGCGACGGGGTGATCTTGCAGGGATTGTTGAAGCAGCAGAACACGAAGCCTTGCACCGGCAGGCCCAGCGCGGCTCGACCCGGTCGCGCTGGCGGCCGTGGCCGCTGGCGGTCGTTGGGCTGGTAGCTGGGCAAGCAGGCGATCGCTTCGTCGTAGGCGGCGCGGGTCTCGGACGGCACGGTGGTGGCGTCGGCCAGCAGGTAGTCGAAGACCTGTGAACCCGCCGTGCCCAGGGTGCCCAGATAGAGCATCTGCACCGGCGCTGGCCGCCAGGCCAGGATGCCGGTACGGGCACCATCAGTCAGGCCGGTCAGGTCCACCAGCACGTCCACCCCCAGCGCACGTGCGGCCTCGGCCACCTGTGCATCGGACAGCGCCTCGACCTCGATGAAGCGATCAAACGCCTCGCGCAGCCGCTGCTGCATCGGGTCGGCCGGCGCGGGGCCGTAGCTCAGCGCCATCACTTCGAAGCGGGACCGGTCATGCAACTCGATGACCTCGGCCATCAGGAAGGCCACAGGATGGCTGCGGAAGTCGCGCGACAGGTAGGCCAGGCGCAAGCGCTCGCCCGGCGGCGGGCTTGGCAGCGCCGCCTGAGGCTGTGCCGGGAAGCTGTGCTGCGCCCAGATGCGGGCAGCCTGCTGCTGCAGCGCCGGGTCATCCACCAGACACTGCAGCGCCAACGGCTGAATCACGCGCCGGCCTTGCTCAACGCCCTGGCGCACGCGGGTCAGCTGGTCGTCGAAGCCGTCCCACTGATAGAGATGCATGGCGGCGTACAGGCGCAGACCCGGCAGCCAGTCGCCTTCGGGCTGGCGGGCCAGGGCTTGGTCGAGATCCTGCAGTGCCGCCGAGAACTGGCGCTGGACCAATCGCAGGTTGCCGCGGTTGTTCAGCGCCTCGGTGAGGCCGGGTTGCAAGTCCAGCGCGCGGTCGTAGCAGGCCAAGGCTTCCGCCGGGCGCTGCAGCTGGCGCAGCACGATCCCCCGCAGGTTGAGCACGACGGGCTGCTCGGGCAGGAGGGCCAGTTCGTCCAGCGCCGCCGCCCACTGCCCCATGCGCACCCGGGTGCGGGCATGCTCGATGCGGTAGGCGAACTCGGCCGGCGCGAGTGCCAGGGCCTGGTCGAGCGCCGCCAACGCTGCGGGGAAGTCCCGCAACGCGGCTTGGGCCAAGGCCAGGGCGTGATGGGTGGGGGCATCAGCCGGACGCAGCGCGAGCGCGCGCTGGTAAGCCGCCACCGCTTCGGCGTGCCGGCCCAGTTCACTGAGCGACACGCCCCAGTTGTAGAAGGCGGGCGCGGCCGGCGGCTTCAGGCGACAGCGGGCCGCGTAGCAGCGCTCGGCCCGCTCCCAGTGACTGGCGCCGGCCAGCAGGTTGCCCAGGCGCAGCCAGGGCTCGGGTTCGGCCGGGAACTGCTGCACGGCCTGGGCGAGCAGCTGCGCCGCTTCGGCCGTCTGGCCAGTCGCCAGCAGCGCGGCGGCGCGCTGCAGCAGGCCGGCACAGGCGCCCGGCTTGGCGCGGGCGGGTTTCATGCGGCGAGCCGCCTCAGTGCATCTGGATGGAACCCTGTGCGCGGCCCTTGCCGGCGCGGGCCGGCGGGTTGCACAGGCCACAGACGAAGTGGCGGGCGATCTCGTGCGGATGGGTCACGAACTGGCCATTGCACTTGCAGCACTTGGTCAGCGTGAGCATGCCGTTGTCGACGAACTTCACCAGGCGCCAGGCCCGCGTGACCGACAGCATGGCCTCCAGGCCCTGGGCCGTGGTCTGCTCCTGGTAGAGCTGGTAGGCCTTGATGACGGTGTCGATCTCGTCCATCTCCGCGGCCTTGTTCAGGTACTCGTGGATGTTCAGGAAGAGGCTGGCATGGATGTTGGGCTGCCAGGTCATGAACCAGTCGGTCGAGAACGGCAGCTGGCCCTTGGAGGGCGACTTGCCGCTCACTTCCTTGTACAGGCGCAGCAGGCGCTCGTAAGAGAGATCCGTCTCCGACTCCAGCAGCTGCAGGCGAGCGCCCAGGTGGATGAGCTGCACGGCTCGTTCGATCTGCTTGGCTTCGGTGAGGATGCTCTTGACGCGCATGGTGGGCTCTCTTGGAAAGTGGTGTCTTTGACTGCGGGGCAGTGCCGGGCCGCTCCCAAGCGGCACCGCATCGGACGTTGGAGCGGGTCAATCCCGCGACAGTCCGAACCCCCTCGGAGGGTGGCCTGGCGTACCCGCCAGGCCGGGGGTCAACAGTTCAGGCATGCTCGTGCCGACCGGCCATCAGGATGGAGGCGTGCAAACGGCTGACGCTTTCGTTCGCACCCGGCTTGCTGTGGTTGGTCAGCAGGCCCCACACCAGGTCGTCGCTCATGCGGAAGGCGCACAGCAGCGTGTTGCCGGCGGCGATCTTCATGATCTGGGCCGGGCTCAGCGTGCTGATGAGGGTCGCCGTCTCCTCGCTGATACCCAGGCGGTAGAGCGCCTGCTCGCGGTCGGCACGGATGAGGCTCTGGGCCAGCATCAGGTACGACAGGTTGGCTTCACGGATCTCGGCGAGCATTTGGTCGGCGTTCATGGCGGGGTTCCGTTTCAGAGTTGGGTGGGTGTTGCGGATCAGTGAAACGGATTGTGTTGACGGCCCTTCTCCGCGGATATCAGGCGCTGTCGGTGCGCGGCGTCCCTCTGGCAGGAAGGGCTTGTCAGCCAAATTCCTACAAGCGGGTGGCCCTGGAAGGACAAAGCCCCGGCCGCTTGCGCGGACCGGGGCTTCGCCCTGTGACGGATGTCTCGGATTCAGGTCTTGTCGCAGGCCCGGCTGCGGCGCAGGCGCTCCAGCTCGATCATGGCCACCGGGATGAGTTCGGGCGCTTCGGCCTGCAGGCTCTCACGTCCGGCCCCCGATTGCAGCTCCGTCAGCACGCCGATGGCGCGGTCCACCTCGCCCAGGCCCGACAGCGCGAACGCCAGGGTGTAGAGGCTCGGGCCATGCAGGGAGCGGGCCTGCAGCGCACGCTGAGCGTAGCCCGCCGCGTGTTCCAGCTTGCCGGCAGCCAGCAGCAGGGCGGCCATGTCCGACAGCAGGTCGTGGCTCATGGGCTCGTCCTGCAGTGCTTCATACAGCATGCCCAGGCCGCCACCCAGGTTGCCCCGGGAGGCTTCGGCGTAGGCCGCGTTGCGGGCGCGGGCCAGCAGCATGGCCGGGTCGTTCGCAGGCACGGCGACCGGGCGATGGGCTTTCTTCGAACGGGCGGCAGAGACGGCGGGCATCACGGGGCTCCAGTCCGGCACAGGGTTCGGCCGGGATGGGCGGAACTTTAGGAAGGGCCTCGCCGGCCAATCGCCGGAAAAGGCGGGTCCGGCCGCCTTTACTCAGCGGCTGTCCCGCCCGGCGGCGGCCGAAAACCCAAGGGAGAGCTCGTCGTCCACCTCCGGCGGCCTCTCGCGGCCCAGCCGCTTCCTTTCACCCTTTGAGTACGAAAGACACCGCCAGCCGACCTCACTGACGCCCGACACAGAGCCCCGCCTTGCGCGGGACGGCTCCGCAGCCCTTTCCGATGCGCTTCCTGGCTGCCCCGAACCGATCCCACGAATAAGGACCTGGCGACGGCTTTGTTCAATAGATCACACCCTTGACAAATCCAGCTCAAGAATCTTCTTGCGCTGGCCGATAGCCATTCCAACGGGTCCGGAGACGGGTCTGTGGTCCGGCTGGAAGGCCGAGGTGGTGTGACGCCGTTCACGGACGGTGGCACGGGCTTCAACGGTTGACTGGCGTCGGGCGTCGTCTGCGAGGGCGCGCCGCCGTGCGCGCTCCTTGCAGGCAGCACGGGTGCCTCACCCGGGCACTCGAGTCTTCGTCCGGCGCCTTTGCCGGGTATCTCAAGCTGAAAGGAAGCGCATCATGGCCTCTGTCATCAATACCAACCTGCTGTCGCTCAATGCGCAGCGCAACACCTCGGCGTCGCAGTCGTCGCTCGCGACGTCGCTGCAGCGCCTGTCTTCGGGTCTGCGTGTCAACTCCGCCAAGGACGACGCCGCCGGCCTCGCCATCTCCGAGCGTCTGAACGCCCAGGTGCGTGGCTCCAACGTCGCCATCCGCAACGCCAACGACGGCATCTCGCTGTCGCAGACGGCGGAAGGCGCGCTGTCCAAGGTGAACGATTCGCTGCAGCGCATGCGTGAACTGGCAGTGCAGGCCCGCAACGCCACCAACACCAGCGCCGACAAGGACTCGCTGGACAAGGAATTCGGCGAACTCTCCAAGGAAATCCAGCGCGTGCTGGGCGGCACGACCTTCAACGGCCGCGCCATCCTGGCGACCTCCGCGGCTGGCACGCAGACCTTCCAGGTCGGCGCCAACGTGACCAGCAATGACCGCATCGACGTCGCCACGACCGACATGACGACCGCGACGGAAATCACGACCGTCGCCGGTACCGACAACACCGGTGCCGGCCGCGCGGTCATCGACAACACCGCCAGCGGCACGACGATCGACACGGTGATCTCCAACATCGACACCGCGATCAACAAGGTCAGCTCCGAGCGCGCCACGCTGGGTGCGGCACAAAACCGCTTCGACCAGGTCATCAGCAACCTGCAGATCTCGGTCGAGAACCAGAGTGCCGCCAAGAGCCGCATCACCGATGCCGACTTCGCCGCGGAAACCGCCAACCTCTCCCGAGCCAACATCCTCCAGCAGGCAGGCAACGCGATGATCGCCCAGGCGAATCAGATTCCATCGCAAGTCCTGTCCTTGCTTCGATGACGCCGGGCCAGCAACGCTGGCCCTGAGTGAAGCGCCTCCACAGAAGGCGCAAGTCACCACGCCACCAGCACAAGCACCTTGAATGCGTCCTCGCACCGGCGGGGACGCCTTTTGGGTCCGCTTGTGAAAAAAAGGATTCAAGTCAGTCCATCGTTCCGACGATAAGCCTCTCAACGGGTTCGCGATTCACTCGAGGACTACGTACCAGACGCCCTCGTCAACGAAAGGATTGAGTCATGCCCCAAGTCATCAACACCAACATCGCCTCCCTGAACGCACAGCGCAACACGGCGATGTCGCAATCGTCCCTGGCCGTTTCCATGCAGCGCCTGTCTTCCGGCCTGCGGGTGAACTCCGCCAAGGACGATGCGGCCGGTCTGGCCATCGCCGAGCGCATGAATGCGCAGGTGCGCGGCTCGCAGGTCGCCATCCGCAACGCCAACGACGGCATCTCGCTGGCGCAGACCGCCGAAGGTGCACTGTCCAAAGTGGGCGACGCCCTGCAGCGCATGCGTGAGCTGGCGGTGCAGTCGCGCAACGCGACCAACACCAGCGCCGACAAGGATTCCCTGGACAAGGAGTTCGGCGAACTCGCCAAGGAAATCCAGCGCGTGCTGGGCGGCACCACCTTCAACGGCAAGGCGGTGCTCGCCACCTCGGCGGCCGGCACCCAGACCTTCCAGGTCGGCGCCAACACGACGGCCAACGACCGCATCGACATCGTCACCACCGACATGACGACGGCGACCGAGATCACGCAGATCGCGGGCACCGACAACACCGGCGCAGGCCGTGCGGTCATCGACAACACCGCCGCCGGCACCGCGATCGACACGGTCATCACCAACATCGACACCGCGCTGGACAAGGTCAACGGTGAACGCGCCACGCTGGGCGCCTCGCAGAACCGCTTCGATGCCGTGATCTCCAACCTGCAGGTGGCGGTGGAAAACCAGAGCGCCTCGCGAAGCCGGATCATGGATGCCGACTTCGCGCAGGAAACGGCCAACCTCAGTCGAGCGCAGATCCTGCAGCAGGCCGGCAACACGATGGTGGCCCAGGCCAACCAGCTGCCGCAGCAGGTCCTCGCCCTCCTGCGCAGCTGATTCCCTGACCCAGCAGCCGCCGCGGAACTGGCTTTGCCAGGCCGCTGGCGGCGCCCCTTGAGGGGCCGGCGCGAGCCGGTACGGGTGGTCTCAATTACCCGTGGTTTGCCCTGTTGATCGGGCTTTTGGCAGCGACGCGCACTTCCAGAATTCGGTCCATCGAGTCTCGGCGACTGACGCCGGCTCGGCGACCGAATCCAGGAGTGCGCGATGCCACAAACCATCAACACCAACATCAACTCGCTGAACGCTCAGCGCAATCTGAACGCCTCGCAGAGTTCGCTCGCGGTGTCGATGCAGCGCCTGTCGTCCGGCCTGCGGGTGAACTCCGCCAAGGATGACGCGGCCGGCCTGGCGATTGCCGAGCGCATGAACACCCAGGTGCGCGGCATGAACGTTGCGATCCGCAACGCCAATGACGGCATCTCGCTGGCACAGACGGCGGAAGGCGCACTGGGCAAGATCGGCGACAACCTGCAGCGCATGCGGGAACTCACCGTGCAGGCCCGCAACGCGACCAACAGCTCGTCCGACAAGGATTCGCTGAACAAGGAGTTCGAGCAGCTCGGCTCCGAAATCTGGCGGATCATCAACGCCACGACCTTCAACAGCAAACCCATCCTGGCCGACACCGCAGGTGTGGCGGCGGGCACGGGCCAGACCTTCCAGATCGGCGCCAACACGACGGCCAACGACTCCATCACGGTCGCAGCGCTGGACCTGACGGCCGACACCACCGTCACGGCTCTGCTTGGCACGGGTGGCACCATCCCGTTCCCCGCCCTGATCGACAACACGGCTGACTTCGCGGCCCTGGGCACCGTCATCGACAACATCGACACGGCGCTCAACACCGTCAACAACACCCGGGCCACCTACGGTGCCATCCAGTCGCGCTTCGACGCAGTGATTTCCAACCTGCAGGTGGCCGTGGAGAATCAGACCGCCGCCCGCAGCCGGATCATGGACGCCGACTTCGCCCAGGAAACCGCCAACATGAGCCGCGCGCAGATCCTGCAGCAGGCCGGCAATGCGATGGTGGCCCAGGCCAACCAGCTGCCTCAGCAGGTGCTGTCGCTGCTGCAACGCTGAAGCCGCCAGCGCTTCGCGAAAAAATTCACATTCCGGGGCTCAAGTTCCGGAAGACCTGGCCGATATTCCCCTGGCATATCGGCCTTTTTTGCATTGCTGAGCCATGGCCACCATCTCATCTCTCGGTCTCGGAAGCGGTCTCGACGTCGAATCCATCATCACCAAGCTGATGACGGTCGAACAACAGCCGATCAACCAGATCAACACGCGCACGACCGGCCTCAAGACGAAGCTGTCCACCTACGGGCAGATTCAGAGCAGCCTGTCGACCCTGCGCGACGCGGCCAGCAAGCTGACCAACCCCGACACCTGGGCCGGCACCAAGGCCACGGCCAGCGACAGCACCGCCATCAGCGTCACCGCCTCGAGCGGCGCGGCCATCGGCAGCGCCACCTTGAGCGTCAGCCAGCTCGCCGCCTCCCAAACCCTGGCCTCCACCACCTTCAGCAGCAGCACGGCCACCGTGGGCCAGGGCAGCCTGACCATCGAGCTCGGCACCTGGGGCACCGACGTCGATGGCGCCAGCACCTTCACGGCCAAGTCCGGCGCGACGGCCGTGACCATCAACATCGGTCCGGGCCAAGACCAGCTCAGCCAGGTCCGGGACCAGATCAATGCGGCCGGCGCGGGCGTCACGGCGTCCATCGTCACCGACGCCACCGGCTCCCGCCTGACTCTCACCTCGCGCAACAGCGGAGAGAGCAACGCCTTCCGCGTGACCGTGGCGGACGCCGACGGCAATGCCGGCGACGCGGCCGGCCTGTCGCAGCTTGCCTACGACCCGAGCACCAGCGTCAGCCAGATGTCGCTGACCTTGCCTGCCGCCAATGCGCGCGCCATCTTGAACGGCCTGCCGATCAGCTCGGAGAGCAACTCGCTGTCCTCCGCCATCGACGGCCTGAACATCATCCTGCTCAAGACCATCCCGCCCACCCAGCCGGTGATGCTGAACGTGACGCAGGACGCCGACGCCATCAAGAAGGCGATCACCGACTTCACGACCGCCTACAACGCCGTGAACCAGCTGCTGCGCAGCCAGACCAAGGTCGACACCTCCAAGCTGACGGCCAACATGAGCACGGACGACGTCGCCAGCCTGCAGGCAGCCCGTGCGGCCAGCCTGCAGGGCGACTCGGCTGCCCTCGGCATCCAGAACAGGCTGCGCGGTATCGCCGGCGGCGTGACCTCGCTCGGGGGCAGCCTCACCCGCCTGGCCGACGTCGGCCTGGCCCCCGGCTCCGACGGCAACCTGCCGACCGCCGGCGCCAAGCTCGACAAGGCCCTGACCAAACTGGACGACCTGAAGCAGTTCTTCATGGGCGTCGACTCGACCAACGACAGCAACAGCGGCTTTGCGGTGCGCATCCGCTCCATGGTGGACCAGGCGCTGAGCGTGGACGGCACCGTGACGAGCCGCCAGAAGGGCATCCAGAGCCAGATCGACAGCAACAACAAGAGCGTCGAGTCGCTGAGCGACCGCGCCGCGTCCACTGAGGCACGCCTGCGCGCCCAGTACGCAGCGCTCGACACCAAGATGAGCCAGCTGTCGAGCCTGTCCAACTACCTGACGCAGCAGATCACCCAGCTCAACAAGTGAGGGCGCGGCGCGGCGTGGCTCGACGAAGGCGACCTGCGGGTCGCCTTTTTCGTGCCTGCCACAAACGACCGGCGCCATCGGCAGGTCAATCGAGGGAATAAGCCTCGCCAAGGGGGTCGTGTCGAGGGTCGACACCGCTCAAGTCAGCTCGCAGAAGGCCGAAAAACAGTCAACACGACAACGCCAACCTGCGAGACTCCATGTACGGCAACATGTCTTCCCCCTTCGCTCCCCGCAACCAGCGCGCCACCCTGTACGCCAAGGTGGGCCTGGAGACGGATGTCCAGGCCGCGAGCCCCCACCGCCTGGTGGCGATGCTCTTCGACGGTGCCTTCGACGCCATGGCCCAGGCCGTGCAGGCCATCCAGGCCGGCAACGTCGAGGTCAAGGGCCGCGCGCTGTCGCGTGCGGTGCGCATCCTGGACGAAGGCCTGCGCGCCGGGCTGGACCTCTCAGCCGGCCAGCTCGCCGTCGACCTGCGCGAGCTCTACGGCTATGTGTGCATGCGCCTGACGCAGGCCAACCTGCGCAGCGACGTGGCGGCCATCGAGGAATGCCAGCGCCTGCTGACCCCGGTGCGCGAGGCCTGGAACGCCATCGCCCAGACGCCGGCCGCCCTCGGAACCGACGCGGCCCGCGCCGCCTGAGCCGCCTCCCCAGAATCTAGCCGGTGACTTCAGACATGAACTCCGAACTGCTCAACTACTACGAAGCCATCGAGCAAGCCAGCGCCGACATGCTGACCGCCGCCCGCACGGGCAACTGGGATGAAGTCGTCAAGCTCGAGGGCGCCTGCGTGCTGCTGATCTCGCAGCTCAAGGCCGCCGCCAACCACAGCCAGCTCGCCGCCGGCGAGTCGCAGCTGAAGACGCGCATCATGCAGCGCATCCTGCTCAACGACGCCGAGATCCGCCACCTGGCCGAGCCCTGGCTGGAAGACCTCGACACCGTCCTCAAGGGAAAGAGCCGGCTGGTCCACTGACCCGGGGTCGGGCTCGCCCGCGGGGCCGGGCCCGCCACATCATCCGGGCGACTAACATCTGTGCATGAGCGTCCCTGAAGCCCTGCCCGAGGAACTGCGCGTCACCTCGGCCGCCGAGATCGCGGCCTACCTGCAGCAGCTGCAGCAGGACGGCGCCAGCGTTCGGCTCGACGGCCCGCACGGAGCCGGCCTGTCGGCCACCATCGTGGCGCTCGACCCGGCGGCCGACCTCCTGGGCCTGGCGCTCGGCACCGACCCCGAAGGCATCAGCCAGGCGCTGGTGGCCGAAGGCGAGATCACCGCAGTGGCCTACCTCGGCACCATCAAGCTGCAGTTCGACGTCGAGGCCCCGGTGCTCGTCAGCGGCGAGCAGGGCGTGGTGCTGCGCAGCACCTTGCCGGCCCGGCTCTACCGCTTCCAGCGCCGCCAGTCCTTCCGCGTGCAACCCGCCAGCAGCACCTACCCGCGCGTGGTGCTCCCGGGGGGCGCCGAGCCCGGCCGGGCCCTGCGCGTGCTGGACATCAGCATTGGCGGCCTCGCCCTGGCCGTGCCGGCGGGCGGGCCGGCCCTGCCGACGGGCCACGTGACGACAGGCCTCGTCCTGGAGCTGGACCGCATCAGTGCACTGAAGGTGTCGCTGCTGCCGCATCACCTGAGCCCCGTCAGCGGCGACCTCCACGGCCTGCAGCAGCTCGGCTGCGCCTTCGTCGACCTCGACGCCACGGCCACCCGCGCGCTGCAGGTGTATGTGGACCAGACGCAGAAGCGCCGCCGCCTGTTGAAGCTTGACCCATGATGCGCCTGGCTCGCCGCGGCTTCACGCTGCTGGAGGTCGCCTTCGTGCTGGCCGTGCTGGCCATCATCCTGTCGGTGGCGGTGCCGAGCTATGCCAGCTACGTGGCCCGGCAACGCCTGCGACACGTGGCGGAGCTGCTGGAGCTGGACCTGCGCCGCGCCCGCACGTTGAGCGTGGAGCAGGGCCGCGACGTGCATGTCAACTTCGTCAGCGGCCGCAACTGGTGCTGGGGCTTGAGCCGCAACGGCCCCTGCAGCTGCGACACCGGCGCACCGCGCTGCGAGCTGGGCGGCATGACGGCGCAAGAGCACAAGGGCACGCTGCTGCAGTCGGGCCAGAACGTCACCTTCCAGGGCGGGCTCGGCCGGGCACTCGACTGGACCCGCATCGGCCTCTCGAACGACCGCAACCAGCAATTGCGCATCGACCTCAACCCGGTCGGCCGCCCGCAGATCTGCGGCAGCGACGCACGCAAGTCCGACAATTGCTGAGCCTGCCGGGCTCAGATCTGCATGTTCATGATCTCGGAATAGGCCGAGACCAAGCGGTTGCGCACCTGCAGCGTGGCCTGGAAGCCGATCTGGGCCTTCTGCATCGCCACCATCGTCTCTTCGAGACTGACGGTCGGGTTGTCCAGCTGCACCTCGCGTTGCAGGCGGGACGCCTCCTGCTGCTGGGCGCTGACGCCCTTGAGCGCCTGGGCCATGGCGTCGCCAAAGCTCGCGCCGCCGGTGGCGGCCGGCTTGGTGGCCAACGGCTGGCCGTTGACCGCCAGCCCTGCACGGGCGGCAGCCTGGGCAAAGTCGAAGGGGCGCAGCTTCATGTCCATGGAGCGGCACTTTGGCAGCAAGTCACACGCGCGAAGCGTGGAGATACGCGGGCGCGGTCGGCCACTTCGGCGCTTTCTTGAGGGGGGCGGCCCCAAATAATCTGCGCCATCGGTCGACTCCCGACCCTCCCCTTGCCTTTCGATCCTCGATGGACAACGCCCTGAGCGCCCCCGCTGCCGCCGCCCCGGTGATGATCTCGCCGGTCGACGCCCAGCCCAACTTCGTGCAGCGCCTCAATGGCCTGCCGCTGCGCAGCAAGCTGACCATGGGTGCCGGCCTGCTGGCGCTGGCCGGTGCCGTACTCGCCATCACGCTGTGGTCGTCCCAGGGTGACTACCGGCCGCTGTTCAGCGGGCTGTCGGACAAGGACGGCGGCGCCGTCATCGGCCAGCTTGCCGCGATGCAGGTGCCCTACAAGCATGAGGCTGGCGGCACCATCCTCGTGCCGGCCGGCCAGGTGTATGAGCTGCGGATGAAGCTCGCCGCCCAAGGCTTGCCCAAGGGCGGCACCGGCAACGCGGTGGGCTTCGAGCTGATGGACAAGTCCAGCATCGGCCAGACCCAGTTCAACGAGCGGCTCAACTTCCAGCGCGCCCTCGAAGGCGAGCTCACGCGCACCATCACCGCCATGTCCGACGTGGCCGATGCCCGCGTGCACCTGGCCATGCCGCAGCAGAACGGCTTCTTCCGTGAACAGCAAAAGCCCAGCGCCAGCGTGATGCTGACCCTGCGCGGCGGCCGCACGCTGGACCGCAGCCAGATCGCCGGCATCGTGCACCTCGTCTCCAGCAGCGTGCCCGAGCTCAACCCCAAGGCCGTCAGCGTGCTGGACCAGACCGGCGCCCTGCTCTCCCAGACCGGCGCCGACCCTGCCACCGGCCTGGACGGCCAGCAGCTGCAGTACAAGCAGCAGATCGAAGCCGGCTACAACAAGCGCATCTTCGAACTGCTGGAGCCCGTGGTGGGCCGCGACAACCTGCGCGCCACCGTGACCGCGGACGTGGACTTCTCGCAGACCGAGGCCACCGCCGAGGAATACCGCCCCAACCAGGGCCCGAACGCCCAGGCCGCGGTCCGTTCCAGCCAGAACAGCGAAAGCACCAATGGCAACGCGGCGCCGCCCACGGGCGTGCCGGGCGCGGCCACCAACCAGCCGCCAGTGCCGGCCACGGCGCCGGTCAACGGGGCCAGCGCGCCCCTGCAAGCGGCGCAAGGCGGTGCCGGCCAGACCAGCAACCGCAAGGAGCAGGTCACCAACTACGAGGTCGACAAGACAGTGCGCGTGACGCGCGGCGCCGTCGGCAACGTCAAGCGCCTGAACGCCGCCATCGTCGTCAACCACCGCTCGGTGACCGATGCCAAGGGCAAGACCACCACCCAGCCGGTGTCGGCCGAGGAGATCACCCGGCTGACCGACCTGGTCAAGGAGGCCATGGGCTTCAATGCCGACCGTGGCGATTCGGTCAAGGTCATCAGCGCGCCCTTCGTGGTCGACAAGACCGAGCCGGTCGACGTGCCCTTCTACAAGCAGCCCTGGCTGATCGACATCGCCCGCAGCGCCATCGTGCCGCTGGCCTTCGTGGCGATCGCGCTGATCGCCGTGTTCGGCATGATCCGCCCCGCCATCAAGGCCGCCGCACCGCTGCCGCCGGAAGAAAAGCCTGAGACCGTCGACGAAGTGGTGGACGACACCGAGCTGCTGCCCACCGCCGACGGCATGCCCAAGCTCGAAGCCCCGGTCCACAGCGAAAAGCTCGACCGCGCCCGCTCGCTGGCGCGCGACAATCCGGTGGCCGTTGCCAATATCGTTCGCGACTGGATGGCCGGCCAGACCGCATGACATGGACCACCCCTACTCGCTTCGCGAGCCCCTCAAGAGGCGCTGCCAATGGCCTGGCAAAGCTAGTTCCATGGCAGCCGCTTGAGAAGGCGCGACGCGCCGTGGTGAGGATTCAACATGGATGACAAGGGCATCGAGAACGCAGCCATCCTGCTGATGTCGCTGGGCGAGGAAGAGGCCAGCGAGGTCTTCAAGCATCTGTCGCCCAAGGAGGTGCAGGCGCTGGGTGAGACCATTGCCAAGCTCAAGGTCATCAAGCGCGCCCAGGTCGAGGAGGTGCTCGACAAGTTCGACGCCGTGGCCGAAACGCAGAGCACCCTGGTCACCGACACCGACGAATACGTCCGCGCCGTGCTGCGCAAGGCGCTGGGCGAAGACAAGGCCAACCTGCTGCTGGACCGCATCCTGCAAGGCAGCGATGTGTCGTCCATCGAAAGCCTGAAGTGGATGGACGCCGCCAGCGTGGCCGAGCTGCTGCGCAACGAACACCCGCAGATCATCGCGGCCATCCTCGCGCACCTGGACTTCGACCAGACCAGCCAGGTGCTCAAGCTCTTCACCGAGCGCGGCCGCAACGAGGTGCTGATCCGCATTGCCACGCTGGACGGCATCCAGCCCACCGCGCTGAAAGACCTCAACGAGGTCATGAGCCAGATCCTGGCCGGCGGCGAGCGGATGAAGAAGAGCTCGCTGGGCGGCGCCAAGACGGCCGCCGAGATCATCAACATGATGGGCTCCAGCGTCGAAGCCTCGGTGCTGGACTACATCCGCGAAGCCGACTCCGACCTTGCCCAGAAGATCATGGACAACATGTTCACGTTCGACGACGTGAACAAGATCGACGACAAGGGCATCCAGGCCATGCTCAAGGAAGTCCAGAGCGAGAGCCTGGTGGTGGCCCTCAAGGGTGCCAGCGCCGACCTGCGCGAGAAGATCTTCCGCAACATGTCCACCCGCGCGGCCGAGACGCTGCGCGAAGACCTGGAGAGCCGCGGGCCGGTGCGGCTGTCGGAGGTCGAGGCCGAGCAGAAGGAAATGCTCAAGATCGTGCGCCGCCTGGTGGACGAAGGCCAGATCGTCCTGGCCGGCGGCGGCGACGACCAATTTGTATGACCATGGCTCCCCCCCTACGCGCTACGCGCGCCCCCTCAGGGGGCGACCCCGTCGGCCCGGCAAAGCCGGATCCTCGGGGTCCGCGCGGTGATGCGCAGCGCTGACGCGCGCGCAGAATTCTCCGTCTCATGGCCACAAGACAGCCCCCCCGCCAGGTGCCACCGCCCGACCGCCGCGAAGGTGAGCGTCGGGCCAACTATGCGCGCTTCATCCCGGGTGAAGAGATCCAGGGCGCCAAGGCCTGGAGCCTGGACAACCTGGGCAGCACGGCGCCCTCGCCCTTCGCGCCGATGCGCCCCGGGCCCGCGCAACCGCCCGCGCCAACGGCTGCCCCAGTCGAACCCCCTCCCCCGCCCGAGCCCAGCCTGCAGGAGCAACTGCACGCCGCGCGCCAGAGCGGCTACCAGGACGGCTACCGCGACGGCATGGCGGCGCTGGACGCCTTCAAGCAGAGCTTTGCGAAGCAGATGAGCGCCCAGATCGGCACGCTGGTCGAGAGCTTCGATGGCGAGATGCGTGCGCTGGAAGACGACATGGCGGCCACCGTGGCCCGCATCGCGGTGGAACTCGCCCGCCAGGTGGTGCGCAGCGAACTCGACCAGCGACCTGAACTGATTGCCCGCGTGGCCCATGACGCCGTGGAAGCGCTGCAGCTGACGGCCCGGCATGTGCGGGTGCGCGTGCACCCGGATGACTTCGAGCTGGTCCAGGAGGGCGCCGGCCGCGAGCTGGAGGCCCGCGAGGCCCAGCTCATCCCCGATGCCGAGGTGGCGCGCGGCGGCGTGAAGGTCGATGCCGACATCGCCAGCGTCGACGCCACCATCGCCACCCGCTGGCAGCAAGCGGTGTCAGCCATCGGCCAGACCTCCATCTGGGAAGATCGCCGGGGCGGTTCGGATGACGAGCTCTGACCGCACCACCCGCTGGCAGCGCTACCTGGCCGACCTGGAAACCCTGGCCAGCAACGCCGCGCCGCTGGAGTCGCAAGGCAAGCTGGTGCGCGTGGCAGGCCTGGTGCTGGAAGCCACCGGCATCAAGGTGCCCCTGGGATCGGTCTGTCGCATCCAGATGCCCAGCAGCGGCAGCAACCCGCGCCGCGGTGCCGCACCGGTGAACGCCGAGGTGGTGGGCTTCTCGGGCGACCGTGCCTATCTGATGCCGACCGACGAGGTGCAGGGCCTGTCCAGCGGCGCCACCGTCGTGCCGCGCCACCTGCCGCCGCTGGCGCCCAAGCTCGGTCAGCCCCTGCACCCCTGGCGCCGCGGTGAAGACCGCGGCCTGCACCTGCCCATGGGCCCAGGGCTGCTGGGGCGCGTGGTCGACCCCCACGGCCATCCGCTGGACCGCGGCGGCGAGCTGAGCGACATCCACAACGAACCGATGGTGCGCCGCCCCATCAACGCGATGGACCGCGACCCGGTGCGCAAGCCGCTGGACACCGGCGTGCGCGCCATCAACGCACTGCTGACGGTGGGCCGCGGCCAGCGCCTCGGCCTGTTCGCTGGCACCGGGGTGGGCAAGTCGGTGCTGCTGGGCATGATGGCCCGCTACACCCAGGCGGACGTCATCGTCGTGGGCCTGATTGGCGAGCGCGGCCGCGAGGTGAAGGAATTCATCGAGGACATCCTCGGCGAGGAAGGCCTGCGCCGCAGCGTGGTGGTGGCCGCGCCCGCCGATGCGCCGCCGCTGATGCGCATGCAGGGTGCGCACTACGCCACGGCCATCGCGGAGTACTTCCGCGACCAAGGCCAGCATGTGCTGCTGCTGATGGACAGCCTGACCCGCTACGCGATGGCGCAGCGCGAGATCGCGCTGGCCATCGGCGAGCCGCCGGCCACCAAGGGCTACCCGCCCAGCTGCTTCGCCAAGCTGCCCCAGCTGGTGGAGCGCAGTGGCAACGGCCTGCCGGGTGAAGGCTCGATCACCGCCTTCTACACCGTGCTCACCGAGGGCGATGACCCCCAGGACCCGATCGCCGATGCGGCGCGCGGCATCCTGGACGGCCACATCGTGCTCAGCCGCGAGCTGGCCGAGGCCGGCCACTACCCGGCCATCGACATCGAGCGCTCCATCTCGCGGGTGATGACCAGTGTTGCACCCCAAAACCAGGTCGATTCCGCGCGTCGCTTCCGCCAACTTCTGGCGAAATACAACAAGGCCCGCGACCTGATCCAGCTCGGCGCCTACGCCCCCGGGGCGGACCTTGAGCTGGACCTGGCCGTTCGCCTGCATGCCGACATGACGCGGCTGCTGCAGCAGGATATGCACAGCCCGGCACTTCTTCACGCCAGCGTCAGCCAGCTGCAGGCCGTGGTCCAGGGCGCCTAAACCTCGGTCAGGCGCCCGCCGATAACGACTGAGCGCCGGACCGCCCGTCTGGCGCTGCGCTGGAGTTTGAATGAGTGCCACTGCCGCCACCGACACCCTGAGCCTGCTGCTCGAACGCGCCGAGAGCGAGCGCGACGCCGCCGCCCAGGCCCTGCACGCCGCCAGTGCCCAGGCCCAGGCCGCGCGCCATCAGCATGGTGAACTGGCCGGCTATCGCCAGGACTACCAGCAGCGCTGGACGCAAAGCTTCGCGCAGGCGACCACGATGGACATCGTGGCCTGCTACCAGACCTTCGGCCAGCGACTGGACCAGGCGGTGGACACCCAGGGCCACATCGCCAACCATGCCGACCAGCGCCAGGTGCGCGCTCGCGACGCGCTGCGCCAGGCCGAACTGCGCGTGGCCGCGCTGCGCCAGCTGATCGCCCGCCGCCAGGCCGAGGCCGCCAAGATCGCCCAGCGTCGCGAGCAGCGCGCCACTGACGAATTTGCCGCGCGCGCCCACCTGCGCCGCTCGGCCCACGCCTGAGGCCACCCCCATGCTGAGCAGCGCCTCCACCGTCAACGCCAAGCCCGCCCTGCCGCCCACGAGCACGGCGCCTTCGCCGCAGCCGGCCTCGGCCGGTGGCGTCAGCTTTGCCGACTACCTGAGCCAGCAGCCGGCCCTGCCGCCCGCCACGGCGGCCCCGGCGCCAAAGGAGCCCGCCGCCAAGACGCCTGACGGCGACGCCAAGGCCCCCGAGCCGGCAGCCGCCGCCAAGGCCAGCGCCGCGCCGGCCCCGGCGGCCCAACGTCGCAAGGACGCAACCAAGACCCCCGACAAGGCCGCCGACGGCCAAGCGCGGCCTGCAGACGTCGACGCCAAGGCAGCCCAGACACGGAACACCGAGGCCGCCGCAACGACGACGGACGAGGACACGTCGACCGATGGCGACGCGATGCCCGACCCGCTGGCAGAGCTGACGCAACTGATCGGACTTGCCACGCCCAACGCCCCCACGCCGGCAGCCACGGCCGAGGCGGCATCCTCAGAAGGGCCCGCTCGCGGCAACGCCCGCGCCCGGGAGGCCCGCGTCACGGGCAGCACGCCCGGCCAGGACGACGCCGCAGGCACCAACCCGGCCGGCGTGGCCGCCACCGACAGCCGCCCCGCACCCGGTACCGAACGCCGCACCGCCGAGGGCGCCGCCCGCGCCGCCGACGCCACGCGCGCCAAGGCTGCCGACGTGGCCAGCGACAAGGCCGCAGCCAGCGCCCGCACGCAAGGCACCGACGCGCTGCAGACAAGCACCGCGCGCAGCGACAGCAACGCACCACGCCCCGCCGCGCTGGAGGGCGCCACGCCGGCCTTCGCCGCCGTGTTGGCCCAGGCGCTGCCCCAGGGCCCGGCGGCCGCAGAGTCTGCCAAGCCGCCCGCCACCGGTCGCGTCGAAGCCGCCTTGCAAAGCAACCACTTCGGCCCGGAACTCGCCGCCAGCGTCAGCCTGCTGGCCGTGGACGGCGTGCAGCAGGCCGAACTCCAGCTCAACCCGGCCGAGATGGGCCCGGTGGCCGTGCAGATCGTGGTGGACGGGGCCCAGGCCCAGGTGTCCTTCCATGCGGTGCAGGCCGAAACCCGCCAGGCCCTGGAGCAGAGCCTGCCCGACCTGGCCGCCGCCCTGCAGGGCCAGGGCCTGACGCTGGCCGGGGGCGGCGTGTTCCAGCAGGCGCCGCGCGACACCCAGGGCGGCAACGACCGCGGGGGCAACCGTGACAGTGGCAGCCGCGTGGCTGGCGTCTCGGGTGGCCGAGACAGCGGCGCGGCCGCTGCACCCGTCACCGTCACCCGGCGGGCCAACGGCCTGCTCGACACATTTGCTTGAGGATGAAGCGGAAATAGCCACGCCTGGCTTGACCTGATCGAGGTTTGAACCGGCTGCCCCGGGTCAATAATCGACCGCAATGTGCCCGAATCCCGCTGTGGGGTTGCCGGGCGGTGGACGATTCAAGGAGTTTTCATGGCGACTGCGCCGGCTGCCGAACCCGCTGCTGCCGCGCCCAAGGGGGGCGGCAGCAAGAAGCTGATCATCATCCTCGCCGCGGTGCTCGTGCTCGTGCTGGTGGGGGGTGGCGCGGCCTTCATGCTGCTCAAGAAGAAGCCCGTCGAGGAAGGCGAGGACGGCGAGGCCGTGGAGGCCCCCGTCAAGCCCAAGGCGCACGCCAAGCCTGACCATCCGCCCACGTTCGTGCCGCTGGACCCGTTCACGGTCAACCTGGCCGACAAGGACGTGGACCGCTTCGCCCAGGTCGGCGTGACGCTGCAGGTCGAGGACCCCAAGTTCGCTGACCAGATCAAGGCCTACATGCCCGCCATCCGCAGCAACGTGCTGATGGTGCTGTCGCACAAGACGGCCGCTGACCTGCTGACGCGCGAAGGCAAGGAAAAGCTGGCCAAGGAAATCATGCGTGAGTCGGTGCGCCCGATGGGCATCGAGCTCGACGACGAGGACGAAGAAGCCGCCGACGCGCCCAAGAAAAAGAAGAAGAAGAAAAAAGCCGCCGTCGAAAGCCCGGTCACCCAAGTGCTGTTCTCCAACTTCATCGTCCAGTAGCGCCCTGCTTCGACCATGAACCAGCAGATCCTTTCCCAAGACGAAGTCGATGCACTGCTCCAGGGCATCACCGGCGAGAGCCAGAAGCTCGAAGCCGAGGAGGAGCAGGTTGGCGGCATTCGCGAGTACAACCTCGCGAGCCAGGAGCGCATCGTCCGTGGGCGCATGCCCACGATGGAGATCATCAACGAACGGTTCGCGCGCAACATCCGCGTGGGCCTGTTCAACTTCATCCGCAAGAGCCCGGAAGTCGCCATCGGCGGCATCAAGGTGCAGAAGTACAGCGCCTTCCTGCGCGAGATCGTCGTCCCGACCAACTTCAACATCGTGTCGGTCAAGCCGCTGCGCGGCAGCGGGCTGATCGTCTGCGACCCGACGCTGGTGTTCGCCGTCATCGACAGCCTCTTTGGCGGCATTGGCAAGTTCCACGCCCGCATTGAGGGCCGCGACTTCTCGCCCACCGAGCAGCGCGTCATCACCCGCATCGTCGAGGTGGTGCTGAACGAATATCACAAGGCCTGGAAGGGCATCTATCCGCTGGAGCTGGAATACCAGCGCTCGGAGATGCAGCCGCAGTTCGCCAACATCGCCACGCCCAGCGAGATCGTGGTGTCGACCTCGTTCACGCTGGAGATCGGCGAGACCAGCGGCACCATCTACTTCTGCATCCCGTACTCCACGCTGGAGCCCATCCGCGACGTGCTCTACAGCACCACGCAGGGTGACTCCACCGAGCCCGATCGGCGCTGGGTCAACCTGCTGAAAACCCAGATCCAGGCCGCCGAGGTGGAACTGGTGGCCGAGCTGGGCACGGCGCCGGCCACGGTGGAGCAACTGCTGGCCTTCAAGCCTGGCGACTTCATCGAGCTCGACCTGGAGCCCGTGATCCAGACCAAGGTAGACGGCGTGCCGGTGTTCCAGTCCCACTACGGCACTTCGAACGGCCGCTACGCCCTCAAGATCGACAAGATGCTGACCGGCTCACAGGAGAGCTGGTTGGGAGCCAAACATGAGCCCTGATTCCCCGAGCCAAGAAGAACAGGACGCGATGGCGGCTGAATGGGCTGCAGCCCTGGCCGAGGCCTCCGCCGCGCCCGCTGCATCCGCTTCGACCGAGGTCGTCTCCGAGGTGGCCCCGGAGCAGGTCTCCACGCCCAGCTTCGCCAACTTCACGCCGACCACGGCGGGTGGCCCGGCGGGCGACATCAACATGATCCTGGACATCCCCGTCCAGCTGACCGTGGAACTCGGCCGTACCCGCATCCCGATCAAGAACATCCTGCAGCTGGCCCAGGGCTCGGTCGTGGAACTCGACGCGCTGGCCGGCGAGCCGATGGACGTGCTGGTCAACGGCTACCTGATCGCCCAGGGCGAGGTGGTGGTGGTGAACGACAAGTTCGGTATCCGCCTGACCGACATCGTGACGCCTTCGGAGCGCATGCGCCGCCTGTCCAAGGCAGCTTGAAGGGCCGGAACACAGCCACAGAGGCACAGAGACACAGAGGCGGCGCCCCGGTGGCAAGGGTCTGACCCCTCTGTGTCTCTGTGCCTCTGTGGCACTTCCCGTTCCGCCGAATAGCCCCCTCATGCACCGCCTGTTGGCGGGTTCAGCACCTCAAGTCGCTCCGCAGAATGCCGAGGCATGAATGCTTCCGGCCTGCTCCCTTTCCTCTGGTTCCTCGGGATCGTCGCGCTGATCCCCGTGGCCTTGTGGCTGCTCAAGCGCACGCCCATGGGCGGCGCGGCCGCCGCCGGGGTGCTGCGCGTGGTGGCGCAGCTGCCCACCTCGCCCAGCCAGCGCCTGCTGGTGGTGGAGGTCGGCCAGGGTGAAGACCGCCGCTGGCTGGTGCTGGGCGCGACCGCCCAGAGCATCACGACCCTGCACACCTTGCCGCCCCAGGCCGAGCCGCCGGCCCCTGCGAGCTTTGCAAAGCTGCTGAACAAGGAGCGTGGCCATGCGGGCTAAGCACCTGATCGGGCTGACCCTGCTCGCTGCCGGCACCGCCATCGCGCAGACCCAGACGCAACCGGCCACGCTGCCGCTGCTGGTCGGCCAGGGGTCGGGCGGCAGCTACTCGGTCCCGATCCAGACGCTGCTGTTCTTCACAGCGCTGGGCTTCCTGCCCGCCGTCATCCTGATGATGACGGCCTTCACCCGCATCGCCATCGTGCTGAGCCTGATGCGCCAGGCCCTGGGCACGCAGGCGGCGCCGCCCAACCAGGTGATCGTGGGCCTGAGCCTGTTCCTGACCTTCTTCGTGATGAGTCCGACGCTGGACAAGGTCTACGCCGACGCCTGGCAGCCCTACAGCGCCGGCACCATCCAATTCGACGAGGCCTTGAAACGCGCGGAGGTGCCGATGCGCGGCTTCATGCTCAAGCAGACACGCCAGGCCGACGTCGCCCTCTTCTCGCGCCTGGCCAAGCTGGACGCAAGCATCAAGGCTGAGGACGTGCCCTTCAAGGTGCTGGTGCCGGCCTTCGTGACGAGCGAGCTCAAGAGCGCCTTCCAGATCGCCTTCCTGATCTTCATCCCCTTCCTGGTCATCGACATGATCGTGGCCAGCGTGCTGATGAGCCTCGGGATGATGATGCTGTCGCCCGTGCTCGTGGCCCTGCCCTTCAAGCTGATGCTGTTCGTGCTGGCAGACGGCTGGAACCTGCTGCTCGGCTCGCTGGCCGCTTCTTTTGTGACCTGACATGGACGCACAACAAGTCTTCACCCTGGGCCAGCAAGGCCTGTACATCCTGATGCTGGTCTCGGCGCCAGTGCTGATCGTCGTGCTGCTGGTGGGCGTGGTGATCAGCGTCATCCAGGCGGCCACGCAGATCAACGAGGCGACGCTGTCCTTCGTACCCAAGGTCATCGCCGCCGTGCTGACGCTCGCCGTCGCGGGGCCGTGGATGGTCACGCAACTGGTGGAGTACATCCAGCGGACCTTGCAGTCGATTCCGTCGGCGGTGGGGTGAGGCGTGCGCCGTGTCGATTGCGTTTGGCCAGAACCTTCAGAACTCGTTGCACCGTGCCGGGAATTCGCCCCGGCGGGCGAGTAACTTTTCTCTGCTGCGCCAGAGAAAAGTCACCAAAAGAGAGGCGCTGAACCGCAAGTCGCCTCTGGCCTGCGACGGACATCGCGCGAAAACGAACGCTCAGAGCCTTAGCCGAGGCGAGCCGCTGCGCTCTCGCTGCTGTCCCTGTCCAGAGACCGAGTCGTCCACCGCTTGTGCGGTCAACGTCGGCTGCACGCCGAACTCACGAGTTGAAGTCAAGCGCCGTCGACGGCGCGTCGTGGCGGTTGGTGCATTGATTGGTGAGCCCGGCGTGCAGCCGGCGTTAACCGGCGTGAAGGTGCGATGGATGGCGACCGTGACAGGGACAGCAGCGAGAGCGCAGCGGGTCGCTTATTCACAGTCCACGAGCGAGGGTTTTCGCGCGCGAGCCTTCCCAGCAGCCCGATGGTGTGCGGTTCAGCGCCTCTTCTTTGGTGACTTTCTTCTGGCGCGACAGAAGAAAGTTACTCGCCCGCCGGGGCGAATTCCCGGCACGGTGCACCGGGTCGAAAGGCTCATCGCAAAAGCAACCCCTTCATGAGTTGAGCCCCAGATGTTCACCGTCACCGAAGCCCAACTCCTCGCCTGGCTGAACCCACTCCTGTGGCCCTTCATCCGCACGCTGGCGCTCTTCGCCGGCATGCCGACCTTCAGCCAGCGCAACGTGCCGCTGCGCCTGCGCGTGGGCCTGGCGCTGTTCATCTCGGTCGCCGCCCAGCCGTCGCTGCCCGACATCCCGCCCACGCCGCTGGACTCGCTGCCCATGCTCACGCTGCTGATCGCCCAGCAGCTGCTGATCGGCCTGTCGATGGGCTTTGCGGTGCGCATCGTGTTCGCGGCGCTGGAGTTCGCCGGTGAAATCATCGGCCTGCAGATGGGCCTGAACTTCGCCGGCTTCTTCGACCCCGGCACGGGCGCCCAGGGCACGGCCAGCGCCCGCTTCTTCGGCAGCATGGTGGCCTTCCTGTTCATCGCGATCAACGGGCATCTGCTGCTGATCAATGCGCTGATCCAGAGCTTTCATGCCTTCCCCGTCGGTGGCGAACCGTTCGCCTTCCTGAGGGCCGCAGCGCCCCAGCAATGGGGCGCTGAAATCTTCAGCATCGGACTGTGGATCGCCCTGCCCCTGATCACGATGTTGATGTTCGTGAACCTGGTGCTGGGCGTGATTTCGCGCGTGGCGCCGCAGATCGGCGTGTTCTCGGTCGGCTTCCCGCTGACCGTCAGCGTCGGCCTGATCGGCATGGTCGCCACGCTGCCGCTGATGCAGACACCCTTCACGGTGGCGCTGGAGCGGCTGCTGGCCGTCTTCAGCTGAACTCACAGCCAGAACCCCCGCCACTCGAGCGGTCTTTCAAGCACTATTTAACACTTCCAGATTCTGTCAATACGATCTTTTTGATACAAATGATAATCTTCGAGCTCGTCGTTTGAAGGAAGTGTCATGTTGAGTCGACTCGGAATCTCGGCCCGTCTGGTGGCCATCGCCGGATTGATTGCGCTGGGCCTGGCCCTGATCGGGGTGTTGGCCTACCGAAAGCTCGACGACGTGGTCGACAAGGCGACCCATGCCGAGCACAACCGCGTGCCCCAACTGAACGACATCGCCCATGTGGAGCTCAACATCACGCGGGTCTCGCTGCAGCTGCGTCACGCCATGCTGTCGCGCACGCCGCAGGAGCGGCAGGCCTCTCTGGACGACATCGCCCTCAAGCGCCAGTTGATCGACAAGGCCATCGACGACTACGAGACGCGGCTCTACACCGACGAAGGACGCCGGCGCTTCGCCCCCGTGCGCGGGCTGCTGAAGAGCTTCTGGACGGTCGGTGAGGCCAATCTGGCGCTGATCGTGGCCGGTCAGCGGGAGGAGGCCTTCGACTATCTCGTCAGCAAGACCATCCCGGCACGTAATGCGCTGCTGGCGGTCCTCGACGACACGGTCAGCTACCAGACCACCGGCTTGTCGGCCGACATCGACGGCATCGAGACCTCGGTCCACACCACCCTGCGCCTGCTGCTGGCCAGCTTCCTGGCCCTGGCCCTCACGCTGTTCGTGTTTGCCGGCTGGCTGCGCCACACGCTTCAGCGCCGCGTGAGCACGGCGCTGGCCGTGGCCGAGCGCGTGCGCAACGGCGACCTCACCACACCTGTCCTTGACAACGCCCGAGACGAGATGAGCCCCCTGCTCGCCGCCCTGCAGGCCATGCAGACGGGCCTTGCCCGTGTGGTCTCCAGCGTCCGCCAAGGCGCCGACAGCGTCGTGCTGGCGAGCACCGAGATGGCTCAGGGCAACCTGGACCTGTCGTCCCGTACGGAGCGCCAGGCCAGCACGCTGCAGCAAACGGCGGCGACCATGGAGGAGCTCGGCTCCACGGTTGACCTCAATGCACAGTCGAGCAGCGAGGCCAGCCGCGTGTCGGTCGAGGCCGCGCAAGTCGCAGCCCAGGGCGGGGCCTTGATGCAGGACCTGGTGGCGACGATGGGCGCCATCTCCGAGGCGTCGGAACGCATCGGCAACATCACCAACGTCATCGACACGATTGCCTTCCAGACCAACATCCTGGCGCTGAACGCCGCCGTCGAAGCCGCACGTGCCGGCGATCACGGACGCGGCTTTGCGGTGGTCGCGGGCGAGGTGCGTTCGCTGGCCAGCCGCAGCGCCGAGGCGGCGCGCGAGATCAAGTCGCTCATCGGCACGAGCCTGTTCAGGGTCGAGTCGGGTGCCCGCCTGGTGTCGACCACGGGCGAGACGATGCAGGACATCGTGCGCACCATCGGCCGGGTGAACGACATCGTGCGCGAGGTCAGCCAGGCCAGCCAGTCGCAGAGCCGAGCGGTGGGCCAGATGAACGAGGCCATCGGCGAGATCGATCGCGCGACGCAGCAGAACGCCGCCCTGGTGGAGCAGTCGGCCGCCGCTGCGGACACGATGCGAAAACAGGCCGAGCAACTGGCCTCGGCCGTGTCCGCCTTCCGGCTGGCTTGAGCGCGCTCAGGCTTCGCGCAACGCCGTCGTCACTGGCAGCGAAGCCGCCCGCGCGGCCGGGAACAGCCCGCCGACGAAGCCGATGGCCAGCGCCCACTTGACGCCCTCCCACAGCAGGCCGGGTGAGACTGCGAGGCTGAAGCTCAGCTTGCCGACGGAGCCCGCCGACATGGTCGACGCCTCAAAGCCGTTGAACAGCAGCCAGGCGATGAAGCCACCGATCAGGCCGCCCGCCAGGGCCAGCAACGTGGTTTCCAGCATCACGGCGACGACCACTGGCAGGCCGCGAAAACCGATGGCGCGCAAGGTGGCGATCTCCCGGGCGCGCGCTGCGACGGCCGCGAACATGGTGTTGAGCGCGCCGAACACCGCGCCCACGGCCATGATGGCGCCGACCGTGATGCCGATGATGCGCAGCACCTGCGTCATGCGCTCTGACTGCTTGGCGAAGAACGCCAGCGTGGTGCTGGCCTTGACCTTGAGCTGCGGGTTGGCTTCCAGCGACGCACTGAAGGCCTGGATGGCCGCGGGGTTCTCGAGCTTGACGGTGGCGGAGTTGCGACCGCTGCCGCGCCGGTAGGTGTCGGCCAGCACATTGGCATCGGCCCAGAGCTCGGACTCCATCGCATCGCCCGACGCGAAGACGCCGACCACCGTCCAGGGTTGGTTGCCGAGCTTGAGCGTGGCGCCGACCGCCATGCCCTCGAACTGCCGCACCACGCCCTTGCCGACGACGATCTCGCGCAGGCCGGGCTGGAAGCGTCGGCCCTGGATGATCTTCACGTTGGGCCGCACCGTGAAAGCTGCGTCGCCCACGCCCCGCACCTGCGCGCTGCCCTCGTCATGCGTCTTGCTGCCCTTGACCGGCAGGTTGGCCGCCGCCACCAGTTCGGCCGAGACGATGGGTTTGCCTTCGGCGTCGCGAGCAATGCCGGGCGCCTGCTCGATCTGCACCACGTCCTCCCGGCTCAGCGAAGACGACACCTCGTTGGCCGAGGCGCCGCGCATCACGATGGCCGTGTCCAGCGAGCCGGAGTTGCGCAGTGTCTGCGCATAGCCCTCCGCCATGGCCAGCAGGGCCACCAGCACGCCCACCACCCCCGCGATGCCCACCACGATCACCGCGGAAGAGCCGAGCCGCTGCGTCAGCGTGCTCAGGCCCACCGAGGCCACCGAGCGCGCCTGCATGCCGCTGCGAAACAGGAACATCCAGGCAACGAACACCACCACCGCCGCCACCGCCCCCTGCCAGGGCAGCATGACCCAGGCCCCGAGCACGAGCAGGGTCAGCAGTACGAGACCCAGGTTCTTCAGGAACTTCATCTCAAGCCCTCCCGGCCAGTGCATCAGTGATGTTCACGCGCATCGCGCGCAACGCCGGCAAGGCGCCGACCGCCAACCCGAACAGCAGCGCCAGACCGACGCCGATCGCCCAGCTCGTCGCGCCCGCGGCGGGCAGGTTGAGGGCGCCCCCGCTGCCAGCACTCACCGCCGGCCCGACGACACTGGCCAGCGCCAGGCCGATGGACCCGCCGATCAGCAACAGCAGCATCGACTCGGCCAGCACCATGGCCAGCACGCTGCCGCCAGGGAAACCCAGCGTCTTGAGCACCGCGATCTCGCCGGTGCGCTCGCGCACCGCCTGCATCATGGTGTTGCCGGCCAGCAGCAGCAGCGTGAAGAACACCGCGCCCATGATGGACGTGACGATGAGATTGATGTCGGCCACCTGCTTCATCCAGCTGCTCATCGCCGCCTGCTCGGTGAGGGTACGGGTCTCGTGGTCGGAGTTGGCCGAGATCTCGTCGATGGCCTTGAGCACGCGGTCCGCCTGGTTCACATCCTTGACCCGCGTGACATACCAGCCGACCTGGCCCTGATTCCAGGGCGTGGTGTCGTCGAAGTACTTCCAGTTCAGCAGGAAGGTCTGGTCCCACCAGCCGCCGGTCTTCTTGTCGGCCACGTGGATGATGCCGACGATCTTGAACGGCCAGTTCTGGCTGCCGTTCTTGTCAGGGAAGATGGTGGACTGCATCGGCACCTGGTCGCCCACCTTCCAGCCGAACTTGCGGGCCAGCGCTTCGCCGATGAGGGCGCCGTCCTTGGTCTCGGCGAAGGCCTTGCGGTGCTCCGCCGAGACTTCCATCTCGGGGTAGATGTCCAGGTAATTGGGCGCGACGGCAAAGCTGAAGACCTGGTTCTCGGGCTTCTGGTAAGCCCCGCCGAACCAGTTGGCGAAGGTCACGTCCTTCACGCCATCGATCTGCGAGATGCGCGCGCCGAGTGACATCGGCAGCAACTGGATGAAGCTGAGCTTGGCGCCGGTCTGCAGGCGCTGGGCACCGTTGGCGCTCTGGCCGGCCTGATCAAAGCCCACGCGCACGGCATCCAGCAGGCCGAACAGCAGGAAGGCCGTGATGATGGACACCAGGGTGAGAAAGGTCCGCAGCTTGCGCCGGAACAGTGCGGCCCAGATGAGGTGGAGGTATTTCATGGCCTCTCCTTCAGGCCGCCATCGCTTCGGCTTCCGTCACCAGCGTGCCCTTGTCCAGGTGCAGCGTGCGGCTGGCGCGCGCGGCGGCCCGCGGGTCGTGGGTGACCATCACGATGGTCTTGCCATGCTCGCGGTTGAGGGCCTGCAGCAGGGTCAGCACGTCTTCGGCAGACTGGCGGTCGAGGTCGCCGGTGGGCTCGTCACAGACCAGCAGCGTGGGGTCGGACACGATGGCCCGCGCGATCGACACACGCTGCTGCTGGCCGCCCGACAGCTCGGTGGGTTTGTGCGAGGCCCGGTCGGCCAAGCCGACGAGCTGCAGCGCGATCGCCGCGCGCTTCCTGCGCTCCGCGGCCGAGAGCTTGGTCAGCAGCAGCGGCAGCTCGACATTCTTCTGCGCCGACAGCGTGGGCATCAGGTTGTAGAACTGGAACACGAAGCCCACGCGCGACGCCCGCCACTTGGCCAGCGCGGCGCCGGAGAGCTGGTCGATGCGCTCGCCGCCGACGTTGATCGAGCCGCCGGTGGGCGTGTCCAGGCCGCCGATCAGGTTGAGCAGCGTGGTCTTGCCCGAGCCCGAAGGGCCCATCAGCGCGAGGAAGTCTCCCTGCTGGACGTCCAGCTGGATGCTGTGCAGCACCTCCACCGTCTGCTTGCCGCGGGTGTAGGCCTTGGAGAGGTCGCGGATCTCGATCAATGCGCTCATGCTCATTCCTTGTTGGCAACGGTGGAACCGGCTTTCAGCTCGGGCGGCGGAGAAACCACAACGGTCTCGCCGGCCTTGAGGCCGTCGGTGGCGAGGCGGAACTTGCCCACGTCACCGCCCAGCTTGATGGCGCGCCGCTCGGCGCGGTTGTCCTGCACGACGAAGACGGCCGGGCCGCCCTCGCGGTCAACGACGGCTTCGGGCGGCACCAGCACCCCGGGCACCGGCTTCGCCGCGGCCTGGGGTTTGGTGGCCAGGAAGCTCACGCGCACGCCCATGTCGGGCACGAGGCGGTCATCCTTCTGCTCCAGCGCCACCCGCACCTTGACCGTGGCCTTGCCACGGTCGGCGCTCGGGATGACGGCCACCACGTGCGCGGGGATCTTCCAGTCGGGGTAGGCGTCGAGCACCGCCTCGCAGGGCATGTCGGGCTTGACCTGGGCGATGTAGGCCTCATTGACGTCGACATTCACCTCCAACGAGTCCATGTCGACGATGGTGCCCACGCCGGTGCGGGTGAAGCCGCCCCCCGCGGACAGCGGCGAGATGATCTCGCCCACCTGGGCTGCCCGCGCGGTGACGACGCCGTCGAAAGGCGCGCGCACGGTGGCGTAGTCGAAGTTCACACGCGCCTGGCGCGCCTGGGCCTGGGCAGCCTCGATCTGGCGCTGCGCGGCCTCGATCTGTGCCGACACTGTCTTGACCGCTGTGGCCGACTGCTCGCGGGACTGGCGCGTGGTCATGCCGCTGGCCGCGAGTTCGGCCTGGCGGCGCTCGTCGGCCTGGGCCTGGGCCAGCTGGGCCCGCAGCTGCCCGAGGTTGGCTTCCGCGGTGCGCACCTGGGCCTCGGCGGCGGCGAGGCCCGCCTTCAGTCCGGTGTCGTCCAGCCGCGCGAGCACCTGGCCCTTCTTGACCTTGAAACCTTCGTCGATGAGCACCTCGGTCAGCGTGCCGGTCATCTGGGCCGACACGGTCGCCATGCGACGCGCGGTGACGTAGCCCGTGGCCTGCAGCACGGCGCCTGCGGCGGGCCCCTGGCCATTGGCGCGCACGGTGGCGGTCTGCACCGCGACCGGCTTGTTGCCGGTGATCCACCACCAGGCCGCACCACCCGCCAACGCCAGCACGGCAGCACCCGCCACCACGCCCCACAGCCAAGTGGGGGCGCCGCCGCCACGTTCCTCACGCTGCGCGCCGTCGATGCGCAGTTCCTTCAGCAATCCGGTATCGATGACGCACTCCCTGGAGTTGTTGCCAGTGGGAAAGTGCGACGGATTTTGCACAGATAGCGCTATCAGTCGACCCGGGTTTCGACGAACGGCGGCCCGCGAGGCTGAATCGACAGCCACCCGGGATGAACGGCGGTCAGGCGCCGGGCCGTGCGCGCTGACGCGGCGTCAGCTCTCGACCAGCCCGTTGCGGATGGCGTAGACGGTGAGCTCGGAGTTGTTGGTCAGGCCGAGCTTTTCGAGCACCCGAGCCCGGTAGACGCTGACCGTCTTGGGGCTGAGCATCAGCTCTTCGGCGATGTCGGACAGGCGCTTGCCCGAGGCGATCATGACCAGGGTCTGCAGCTCGCGGTCCGACAGCTTGTGGTGGGCCTGTTCGGTGACGGGCGCGGTGAGGCTCTCGACCAGCATCTGGGCGATCTCGGGCGTCACGTACTTGCGCCCCTGGGCCACGGTACGCACCGCCTGCACCAGCGAGGCCGGGTCGCCGCCCTTGTTGACGTAGCCGTAGGCGCCGGCGCGCAGCGCGCGGATGGCGTATTGGTCTTCCGGGTACATCGACACGATGAGGGTGCGCACCGGGTTGCCCTCTTCCTTGAGCACGTGCAGCACATCCAGGCCCGAGCGGCCGGGCATGTTGATGTCGAGCACCAGCACGTCGCAGGGGTTGTCGCGCCCGAGGGTGTGCAGCAGCCCGCGCAGCTCGGTGTAGTCGCCGGCTTCGCCGACGACCTCGATGTCCTGGGCATCGGCCAGGGTGTCGCGGATGCCGCGGCGGATGAGGCCATGGTCGTCGCAAAGAATGACCCGGATCACACGCGCCCCCAGATGGACGTCGCGTCGTCCTTGCCGAAGTCGGTGGCGTCGTCGAGGGCGTCGATGGCGTCCTGCGCCAGCGGCACGGTCAGGATGAGGCTGGTGCCACCGCCCGGCGGGCTGGAGAGGTCCACCCAGCCGCCCACCGTTGCGGCACGTTCATGCAGGCCGCGGATGCCGAAGGAGCGCTCCTTGGCCAGATCGTCCGGGCCCATGCCGCGGCCGTTGTCGCGGATCTCCAGCGTCAGCACGCCCGAGTCCAGGCTGAGCTCCACGTCCACGCGGGTGGCCAGCGCATGCTTGGAGACGTTCGTCAACGCCTCCTGCGCCGTGCGGTAGGCCACCAGCGGCACGCCGGGCGGCAGGGCCAGGCGCTCATCGCCCACCCGCAGGCCGGCTTCGATGCCCGTGCGGCGCTCGAAACGGGCCGTCATCCATTGCAGCGCGGCCACCAGGCCCTGCTCCAGGATGGCGGGGCGCAGGTTGTGCATGATGCGCTGGCTGGCGTCGATGGCGGCGTTGACGGTCTCCAGGGCCGCGGCCACGCGCTGGCGCACCTCGGGCTCTTGCGCATGGCGGTCAATCCAGGCGAGGTCGAACTTGACGGCGGTGAGCGAGCCGCCAACGTCGTCATGGATCTCGCGGGCGATGGCGGCACGCTCCAGCTCCACGCTGGTCTGCAGGTGGCCGGCCAGCTCGTGCAGGCGCTGCTTGGACTTGATCAGCTCCTGATCCGCCGCCCGGCGGGCGCGCTCGTTCTCCGCTGCGTCGATGGCATGCAGCAGGGCCGGCGCCAGGCGGTTGAGATTGTTCTTGAGCAAATAGTCAGAGGCGCCGTTGCGCATCGCGGCCACCGCGGTGTCTTCACCGATCTCGCCTGAGACCAGGATGAAGGGCACGTTCAGCTGGCGCGTCTTCAGGGCCTCCAGCACATCCAGGCCCGAATAGCCCGGCAGGTTGTAGTCGGAAATGATCGCGTCCCAGGGCTGGCTCAGGGCTTCCAGCACCGCCGGCAGGGCATCCCGCCGCTCGACCTGCACCTTCAGGCCGGCGCGCAGCAGCTGGGCAAGGATGAGTTGGTGGTCGAGTTCGGCATCCTCGACATGCAGTACCCGCAGGACCCGCGGGGCCTGCTCCGGACCAGGAATCGTCATGGGGCCGGAGTATGCCGCGCCCGCCATCCCGTGGCCGGCGCCCCACGCAACGCGGTTCAGACCGGTAATACCGCGCGTTCTCTACGCATCTCCCGGTCGACACCCCCCGAAAAAGGGGTGAACATGCCATCATGCAGTTGCCCTGAGGGAAACCCCAGGGCTTTGGGACAAGAAGCAGCATCCCCTCGCGGAGACACGATGCAGACAGACACTTCCACCGCCGCCGAATTCGATGGAGCCGTGGCCGCCATGCCGCTGCTGGCGGCTGCGGAACTCCAGGATCACCTGATGACGGTGACCAACGACCTCGAGCGACTGCAGCGCCTGCTGGACGACGCGGGTGAAGCGCTGTCCACACACTTCTACAGCGCGTCCAACCAGACCATGGCCCTGCTGAGCAACAGTGATGGCAGCGCCGCGTCGGACGGCCTGAAGCAGATCATGCAGGACATCGCCGGCGCCATCACCGCGCTGCAGTTCCAGGACATGGCCACCCAGCTCATCGCCCACACCAGCCAGCGCCTGCGCAACTGCGCCGACCAACTGGCCCGCGACACCTTCGGCATGGACGACGAAGACGGCGCGGCCGTCGTCGAGATCGCGCCGCTGCGCCCCAACCCGGTCACACAAGACGAGATGGACGCCGGTTCCATCGAGCTTTTCTGATTTCCAGTTCACTAAGCCCCCAGGCAACACGTTCTCTCGGAGAAAACACAAATGCACTCAATCCTCGCTGTCGACGACTCGGCCTCGATGCGCCAGATGGTGGCCTTCACGCTCAAGAACGCCGGGTTCAACGTGGTGGAAGCAGTGGACGGGCAGGACGCCTGGGAAAAGTCCGGCCAGCGCGATTTCGACCTGGTGCTGACCGACCAGAACATGCCCCGCATGGACGGCATCAGCCTGACCAAGAAGCTGCGCGAGAACCCGAAGTTCAAGACCACGCCCATCCTGATCCTGACCACCGAGTCCAGCGACGCGATGAAGCAAGCCGGCCGCGCCGCGGGCGCCACGGGCTGGCTGGTGAAGCCCTTCGACCCGGCCAAGCTGATCGAAGTGATCGGCAAGGTCATCCGCTGAAGCCGGTTCCGGACACGGGAGCACCGCCATGGGTGACATGACCACCGAAGGCGCCAGCATCAGTGCTGGCATCGATCTCAGCCAGTTCTACCAGGTCTTCTTCGAGGAAGCTGGCGAGAACCTCGACAACATGGAGCAGCTGCTGCTGAACCTGAATGTTGACGAGGCTGACGACGAAGAACTGAACGCCATCTTCCGCTGCGCCCACTCCATCAAGGGGGGCGCGGCGACCTTTGGTTTCAGCGACGTCGCCGAGCTGACGCACCAGATGGAGACGCTGCTGGACAAGCTGCGCCGCCATGAGCTTCAGCCGACCGCCCCGATGGTGGACGTGCTGCTGCAGTCGGGCGATGCCCTGCGCGCCCAGCTGGGCCGCCACCAGGGTTCGGGCGCCGACCCGGTCGACACGACCGATCTGCTGTTCAACATCAAGAGCTTCGTCGAAGGCGGCGCGCCCGCGCCGGCCGCTGCTGCACCGAAGGCCGCGCCGGCCGCACCGGCTGCGGCGCCGGCGGCAGCCCCCGCCGCACCCGCACCGGCCACCGGCCCGGGCACCCGCCTGCTGGAGCTGCAGGTCGGCCCGCTGAACGACCCCGCGCTGGCCGACAACCTCGTCGAGCTGTTCAAGGAAATCACGGACCTCGGCACCATCGAGCCGCTGGACGCCGGCCAGAGCTCCGACGGCATGCGCCGCTTCAAGGTGCTGACCAGCTCCACCGACAACGACCTGCTGGACCTGTTCACCTTCCACGTCGCGCGCGAGCAGGTCAAGCTCACGCCGCTGGGTCCGGGCTTCGGCTTCTATGAAGGCGCCCCCGGCGCGCCGCCGGCCGAGGCGCCGTCGACCGACCCCGGCTACGGCTTCTTCGACGACGCTCCCGGCACGCCCGAAGGTGCTGCCGCCGCGGCAGCGCCGGCCCCTGCCGCCGAGGTCAAGCCGACCGCGGCCATCGTGCCGACCCGCCCCGCCACCCCCGCCAAGACCGATGCCAAACCAGCCGGCGGCGGCCTGGACCAGACCACGCTGCGCGTGTCCATCGAGAAGGTGGACCAGCTCATCAACCTGGTGGGCGAGCTCGTGATCACGCAGGCCATGCTGGCCCAGAACAGCCGTGATGTGGACCCAGCGATCTACCAGCAGCTGACCTCCGGCCTGGCGGACCTGGAGCGCAACACCCGCGACCTGCAAGAGTCGGTGATGTCGATCCGGATGATTCCGATGTCGACGGTGTTCAACCGCTTCCCGCGCATGCTGCGCGATCTGGCCGCCAAGCTCGGCAAGAAGGTCGAGCTGGTCACGCAGGGTGAAGCCACCGAGCTGGACAAGAGCCTGGTCGAGAAGATCACCGACCCGCTGACCCACCTGGTGCGCAACAGCTGCGACCACGGCATCGAGATGCCGGCCGACCGCCTCGCCAAGGGCAAGCCTGAACAAGGCACCATCACCCTGGTGGCCTCTCACCAGGGCGGCAGCATCGTGATCGAAGTGCGTGACGACGGCCGCGGCCTGAACCGCGAGAAGCTGATCAAGAAAGCCCGCGAAAAGGGCATCGACGCGCCGGACACCATGACCGACGCCGAGTGCTGGAACCTGATCTTCGCGCCGGGCTTCTCCACCGCCGAGCAGGTGACGGACGTCTCCGGCCGCGGTGTGGGCATGGACGTGGTCAAGAAGAACATCACGTCGCTCGGCGGCACGGTCGAGATCGACTCGGCCGAGGGCTACGGCATGAAGGTGTCCGTGCGCCTGCCGCTGACGCTGGCCATCATGGACGGCATGAGCGTGGGTGTGGGCGACGAGTGCTACATCCTGCCGCTGTCCAGCGTGGTGGAGTCCTTCCAGGTGCAGGCCGACACCATCAAGACCGTCGCCGGCTCCGGCCGCGTGGTGGAGGTGCGTGACGAGTACATGCCGGTCATCGAACTCGAGAAGGTGTTCGACGTGCCGCGCTTCGACTTCGAGCATGTCAGCTCGATCATGGTCGTCGTGGAAGCCGAAGGCGGCCGCGTCGCGCTGCTGGTGGACGAACTGCTCGGCCAGCAACAGGTGGTGGTGAAGAACCTCGAGGCCAACTACCGCAAGGTCAATGACGTGTCGGGCGCCACCATCATGGGTGACGGCCGTGTCGCTCTCATCCTGGACGTCGGCAGCCTCGTGCGCCGCTCGCGCCACTAACTCAATCACAACAAGGAGAGGTCTTCATGGAAGCCAGCAACGTCCCCGCCCTGCGCCAGCAAGGCGCCGTCACTGCCAAATCCCATGGCCCGGCCAGTGGCGAGTACCTCACCTTCCGCCTCGGTTCCGAGGAATACGGCATCGACATCCTGAAGGTGCAGGAGATCCGCTCCTACGAGCAGCCCACCCGCATCGCCAACGCGCCCGAGTTCATCAAGGGCGTGGTCAACCTGCGCGGCGTCATCGTCCCCATCGTCGACCTGCGCCTGAAGCTCGGATGCCCCACCGCCGAGTACAACAGCTTCACGGTCGTCATCGTGCTGAACGTGAAGAACCGCGTGGTGGGTGCGGTCGTCGACTCGGTGTCGGACGTGCTCGAACTCAACCGCGACGCCATCCGCCCTGCGCCCGAGCTGAGCTCGGCCTCGGTGGACACCAGCTTCATCACCGGCATCGGCGCGGTGGGTGAGCGCATGCTGATCCTGATGGACATCGAGGGGCTGATGAGCAGCGCCGACATGGGCCTGATGGACGCGGCCATCGCCGCCTGAGCCTGCGGCCTGAGCCAGGCCCACATCGGAGACACGTAAGACTCGCTGCCCGGCACGCTGGCGCAGCGAGTGACCAGCGACCGTTCAGCCCACGCCAAGAGGGGCAACTGGCCGCCGATTGCCCATTCCCGGAATTCAGGAGGTGTGAATGAGCCAACCCGTCAACTCCATCGCACGACAGGTGTCCATCAGCGGCGCGACCGCGGTGGCCATCGTGCTCCTCGTGGTCGCCGTCGTCGTCGGCAGTCTGCTCAAACGTTCATCCAATGAGCAGGTCCAGACCTGGGTGAACGACAAGGTCAGTTCGCTGGTCGACACCATGCAGGCCATGGACGAAGTCGCCGCGAAGCAGACCCAACGCAGCTTCGGTTCCTTCCGCCAGGAGTTCGGCCCCAGCTTCACGCTGGACGAGGCCACGGGCGACTTGCGCGACTGGGGCCCCAAGCTCAACGGCAACTTCACCCAGGTCGACAAGTTCTCCAACGTCAACGGGGGCGTGGCGACCGTCTTCGCGGCCAAGGGCGAGGACTTCGTCCGCATCACCACCTCGCTGAAGAACGAGAAGGGTGAGCGTGCCATGGGCACGATGCTTGACCGCCAGGGCGCGCCGTACGCGGCCATCAAGGCGGGCAAGTCCTTCACCGGCCGCGCGATGTTGTTCGGGCGCGCGTACATGACGCATTACGAGCCGATCAAGAATGACGCCGGCAACATCGTCGGCATCCTGTTCGTC
Source organism: Roseateles puraquae (assembly GCF_002205845.1). GTDB lineage: Bacteria > Pseudomonadota > Gammaproteobacteria > Burkholderiales > Burkholderiaceae_C > Pelomonas > Pelomonas puraquae. The sequence goes on from NZ_NISI01000001.1 coordinate 1,169,732, forward strand.
GGCTACGACCTCGACGCCTTCGAGAAGGCCATGGACCGCATGGCGGACAGCGCCCGCTTCTTCGAACACGGCGGCACCTACATCGTCTACACGCCCAAGGACCCGACCAAGGCCGTCTTCGTGGCCCACCCCACGGCCAAGGGCAAGCTGGTGTCGGCGGTGGCGCCGGGCTTCGAGAAAGTGCTGGCGGAGCAGAAGGAAGACAGCTTCGTGCTGGACGACGCCACGGACGTGCTCGGCAATGGCCGCAGCGACAACTTCATCGTGGCGCACCGCAGCGCCAAGACCGGCCACTGGGTGATCGCCCAGGTGTCCCATGGCGAGGCCCAGGCCGCTGGCCGCAAGACGCTGTGGTTCTTCGCCGGCGCCCTGGCGCTGACGGCCCTGGGCCTGGGCTTTGGCCTGTTCTGGATGATGCGCCGCTGGGTGGCCCAGCCGCTGGCCGCGCTGCAGCGCGCGGTGGGCGCCATCGCCGAAGGCGACCTGAGCCAGTCGGTGAACAGCACCCGCAACGACGAGATCGGCTCGCTGATCCAGGACACCGAGCGCATGCGCCAGCGCCTGGCCAGCACCATCGGCACGGTGCGCCATTCAGTGGACAGCATCGGCACCGCCAGCAACGAGATCGCGACCGGCAACCTCGACCTCAGCCAGCGGACGGAGCAGACCGCCAGCAACCTGCAGAACGCCGCCTCCTCGATGAGCGAACTGACCGGCACCGTGCGCCAGACGGCTGAATCGGCCCGCACCGCCAACCAGCTGGTGCAGTCGGCCGTGTCGGCGGCCACGCGGGGCGGTGAAGTGGTCGGCCAGGTCGTGACGACCATGGACGAGATCAACACCGCCAGCAAGAAGATCGCCGACATCATCGGCACCATCGACGGCATCGCCTTCCAGACCAACATCCTGGCCTTGAACGCGGCCGTGGAAGCGGCTCGCGCTGGCGAGCAGGGCCGCGGCTTTGCCGTGGTGGCGGGCGAGGTGCGCTCGCTGGCCGGCCGCAGCGCCGAGGCGGCCAAGGAGATCAAGAGCCTGATCGGCAACAGCGTGGAGCGCGTGGAGAACGGCGCGCGCCTCGTGCAGACCGCGGGCAGCACCATGGGCGAGATCGTCACCAGTGTTCAGCGCGTGCAGGACATCATTGGAGAGATCGCGTCGGCGGCCACTGAGCAGAGCGAGGGCATCAACTCGGTCAACACGTCCGTCGTGCAGCTCGACCAGATGACGCAGCAGAACGCCGCGCTCGTGGAGGAGTCCGCCGCGGCGGCCGAGAGCCTGAAGGAGCAGGCGCATCGCCTGGTGGACGCTGTGTCGGTGTTCCGCGTGTCGAGCCAGGACGCCAGCGCACCGCGGGCCAGCCCGCCCCCGGCGGCCACGCCGGCCCCTGTGGCCCACGCGCCGGCCGCCAAGACCTCTGCTGCCAAGCCCCCGGCTGTGAAGGCGCCAGCGACCAAGCCAACGGCAGCGCCTGCCAAGCCGGCAACAGCGCCCAAGGCTGCGGCGTCCAAGGCTGGGGCACCCCGCCCTGCCCCGGCGGCCAAGCCGGTGTCGACGCCTGTTGCCCCTCCCAAGCCGGCGCCAGCACCGGCCACGGTGGACGACGGCGACTGGGAAACCTTCTGATCGCCCGCTGACAACAAAAAAGGCCCGCTGCTGCGGGCCTTTCTCATGGGCGGACACCCGGCCGGGTCAGACCCGCTCGGCCACCCAGCCGGCGACGCTCTGCAAGGCTGCCGCCACGCCGGCCGGCTGGGTTCCCCCCGCCATGGCCAGATCGGGCTTGCCGCCGCCCTTGCCGCCGACCTGCTGGGCGACGAAGTTGACCAGCTCGCCGGCCTTGACCTTGGCCGTGCTGTCAGCCGTCACACCGGCTGCCAGCTGGACCTTGTCGCCGTCGACCGCGGCCAGCACGATGGCGGCGGTCTTGAGCTTGTCCTTGAGCTTGTCCATGGTCTCGCGCAAGGTCTTCGCGTCGGCGCCTTCGAGCTTGGCAGCCAGCACCTTCAGGCCCTTCACGTCCACGGCCTGCGCCAGCAGCTCGTCGCCCTGGGCCGAGGCCAGCTTGCTCTTCGCGGCGGTCAGCTCCTTTTCGAGCTGGCGCACCTGCTCCAGCACCGCATGCAGGCGCTGGCCCAGCTCGTGCGGCGAGGTCTTGAGCGTCATCGCCGCGCCCTGCACCGTGGTCTCCAGCATCTGCAGATAGCTCAGCGCGTTGTCGCCCGTCACGGCCTCGACGCGGCGGATGCCGGCGGCCACGCCGCTCTCGGCCACGATCTTGAACAGGCCGATGTCGCCCGTCGCCTTCACGTGCGTGCCACCGCAGAGCTCCTTGGAGCTGCCGATGGACAGCACCCGCACGGTCTCACCGTACTTCTCGCCGAACAGCATCATGGCGCCCGACTTCTGCGCGTCGTCCAGCGCCATCACCTGCGCCTGGGCGCCCGCGTTCGCGAGGATCTCGGCATTCACGAGCGCCTCGACCTCGCGGATTTCTTCCGCGGTCATGGGCGCGTTGTGCGCGAAGTCGAAGCGGGTGCGCTCGGCGTTCACCAGCGAGCCCTTCTGCTGCACATGGGCGCCCAGCACTTCGCGCAGGGCCTTGTGCATCAGGTGGGTGGCGCTGTGGTTGCGCACGGTCTTGGCACGGCGCTCGGCGTCGACCTTGGCGGTGAACACGTCACCGACCTTGACCGTGCCTTCCACGACCTGGCCGTGGTGGCCGAAGACGTCGGCCTGGATCTTCAGCGTGTCGGCCACGACGACGCGCGTCGTGCCATTGCGCAGCTCGCCGGCATCGCCCACCTGGCCGCCGCTTTCCGCGTAGAACGGGGTGTGGTCGAGCACGATGACGGCGTCATCGCCGGCCTGGGCTTCGTTCACCGGGGCGCCGTCCACGTAGATGGCGGTGACCTTGGACGTCTCGCACACGAGGTGCTCATAGCCGTGGAAGGTGGTGGCCGCACCGCTGTAGGCCAGGCCCTGGGCCATCTTGAACTTGCCGGCCGCACGGGCGCGGGTCTTCTGCTCTTCCAGCAGTTCGTGGAAGCGGACTTCGTCCACGGTCACGCCGCGCTCGCGGCAGACGTCCGCGGTCAGGTCGACCGGGAAGCCGTAGGTGTCGTGCAGCTTGAAGGCCGTGTCGCCATCGACATTGCCCTTGGCCAGCGCGCCTTCGAGGATTTCCATGCCGGTGGCGATGGTCTGGAAGAAGCGCTCTTCCTCCTGCTTGAGCACGTCGGTGACGCGCTTTTCGGCCTGGCGCAGCTCGGGGTAGGCATCGCCCATCTCGGCGGCCAGCGCGGCGACGAGCTTGTGGAAGAACGGGGTGCGGGCGCCCAGCTTGTAGCCGTGGCGGATGGCGCGGCGGGCGATGCGGCGCAGCACGTAGCCGCGGCCGGCGTTGCCCGGGATGACGCCGTCGACCACCGTGAAGGAGCAGGCGCGGATGTGGTCGGCGATGACCTTGAGGCTCGGGCTGTCCTTGTCGCAGTCGCCGCCGCCGGCCGCTTCGTCCACCGCCTTCTTGGCCGCGGCCAGCAGGTTCACGAAGGTGTCGATCTCGTAGTTGCTGTGCACGTGCTGCAGCACCGCAGCCAGGCGCTCCAGGCCCATGCCGGTGTCCACCGACGGCTTGGGCAGCGGGTGCATCACGCCGTCTTCCGTGCGGTTGAACTGCATGAAGACGTTGTTCCAGATCTCGATGTAGCGGTCGCCGTCCTGCTCAGCCGAGCCCGGGGGGCCGCCGGCGACGTCGGGGCCGTGGTCGTAGAAGATCTCGGTGCAGGGGCCGCAGGGGCCGGTGTCGCCCATCATCCAGAAGTTGTCGGACATGTAGCGCGCGCCCTTGTTGTCGCCAATGCGCACGATGCGCTCGGCCGGCACGCCCACCGTCTTGTTCCAGATCTCGTAGGCCTCGTCGTCTTCCTCATAGACGGTGACCCACAGCTTCTCGGCCGGCAGCTTGAAGTGCTGGGTCAGCAGCTCCCAGGCGTAGCTGATCGCGTCCTTCTTGAAGTAGTCGCCGAAGCTGAAGTTGCCCAGCATCTCGAAGAAGGTGTGATGCCGCGCGGTATAGCCGACGTTGTCCAGGTCGTTGTGCTTGCCGCCCGCGCGGATGCACTTCTGGCTGGTGGTGGCGCGGGTGTAGGCGCGCTTGTCGAAGCCCAGGAACACGTCCTTGAACTGGTTCATGCCCGCGTTGGTGAACAGCAGCGTCGGGTCGTCGCCCGGCACCACGGGGCTGGAGGCGACGATCTGGTGGCCTTTCGACTCGAAGAACTTCAGAAAGGTCTGGCGGATCTCGGCGGCTTTCATCCCGGGGGTTCCTGGAAAAGGTCAGTGACAAAGAGGGCTGATTGTAGAGAGGGGGCTTTACCTGCCGACGGTAGAGTGAGGCCCAAGACCTTTGGAGATCTCCCGAATGGACGCCACTTCCCCTCTTGAGGGCCTGGACAACCCCGGCCTTTTGCGCACGCAAGCCTTGATCAATGGCGAATGGATCACCGGCCCCGCGAGCTTCGCGGTGACCGACCCCGCCACCGGCGCGGCCCTGGCCCAGGTGCCCAACCTCGGGCGGGCCGAGGCCGAGACGGCGATTGCCGCCGCAGCCAATGCGCTGAACGCCTGGCGCGCCAAGCCCGCCAAGGAGCGCGCCGCCGTGCTGGTGCGCTGGCAGCAACTGCTGGTCAAGCACGCGGATGACCTCGCCCGGCTGATGACCGCCGAGCAGGGCAAGCCGCTGGCCGAGGCACGCGGCGAGGTGATCTACGGCGCCAGCTTCCTGGACTGGTTTGCCGAAGAAGCCAAGCGCGTCTACGGCGAAACCATCCCGACCACCGACCCCACCAAGCGCTACCTGGTGCTGAAGCAGGCCGTCGGCGTGTGCGCGGCCATCACGCCGTGGAACTTCCCGCTGGCCATGATCACGCGCAAGGTGGCCCCGGCCCTCGCGGCGGGCTGCACCGTCATCATCAAGCCGGCCGAGGCCACGCCGCTGACCGCCCTGGCCGCGGCGGAGCTGGCCCAGCAGGCCGGCATGCCCGCCGGCGTGCTGAATGTGCTGACGGCCGATGCGGCCCAGTCCGTGGAAGTGGGCAAGGCCCTGTGCGAGAGCGATGTGGTGCGGCACCTGTCCTTCACGGGCAGCACGGAGGTCGGGCGCATCCTGATGGCCCAGTGCGCGCCGACCATCAAGAAGCTGAGTCTGGAGCTGGGCGGCAATGCGCCCTTCATCGTGTTCGATGACGCCGACCTGGAGTCGGCCGTCGAGGGCGCGATTGCCAGCAAGTACCGCAACGCCGGCCAGACCTGTGTCTGCGCCAACCGCATCTACGTGCAGGCTGGCGTGTACGACGCCTTCCTCGACAAGTTCGCGGCCCGGGTGTCGGCCCTCAAGACGGGCAACGGCTTCGAGGCCGGGGTGCAGGTCGGCCCGCTGATCGACGCGCAGGCGCTGCAGAAGGTCGAAACCCACGTGGCCGACGCCATTGCCCTGGGCGCCCGCTTGCTGACCGGCGGCAAGCGCATCGAGACGACCGGCGGCCACTTCTTCGAACCGACGCTGCTGGCCGACGCGACGCCGCAGATGCTGTGCTCGCGCGAGGAGACCTTCGGCCCCGTGGCCCCGGTCTTTAAGTTCCAGACCGAGGCCGAGGCCATCCAGCTCGCCAACGCCACCGAGTTCGGCCTGGCGAGCTACTTCTACAGCCGCGACATCGGCCGCATCTTCCGTGTGGGCGAAGCGCTGGAGTACGGCATGGTGGGCATCAACACCGGCCTCATCTCCACGGCCGAAGTGCCCTTCGGCGGCGTGAAGCAGTCAGGCCTGGGCCGCGAGGGTGCGCGCCAGGGCATCGAGGACTATGTGGAGGTGAAGTACCTCTGCCTGGGTGACATCCAGAAGTAGCCGTCACCCAGCGCCCGCGCCGTCGCCAGCGGCCACGGCACGAAAAAAGGGGCCCTTGTGGGGCCCCTTTGCTTTGGCCGCGCCGATGAGGCGGCGCGACCGTTCTTGCGCTTTGCAGGTGTCTTAGAACTCGTACTTGGCCGTGATCTGCATGGCCCACTGCGACTCGCCCTTGACCTGGCGGGGCGTCAGCGAATCCACGTTGGAATTGACCTGGTAGATGTACTTGCCTTCCGGGTTCAGGCCGACGTAGTTCACGAAGGTGCGACGCAGACCGCCGGCGGAGGCGAAGGACAGCTCGTTGATACGGCCCCAACGGTTGTTGATCAGGTTGCCGATGTTCAGGATGTCCAGCGTCAGCAGGCCCTTGTGCTTGGAGGTGAAGCCCGGCAGTTCCTGGCTCACGCGCACGTCGAAGCTGTTGACGAAGGGCATGAAGGAGCTGTTGCGCGCCACGATGCCGCCCTTGGCGTCGCGCAGCGCCTTGTTGGCGTTGACGACGGCCCAGAAGGCGTCTTCGTTGGTGCGGTTGGTCGCGGTGTCACCCAGGAAGACGACTTCACCCGACTGCGGCGCCGACGGGATGTACATCAGGTCATTGCCCGAAACGCCGTCACCGTTCAGGTCGTTGCGGTAGGTCCAGCTGTAGGGCTTGCCCTTGCGGCCTTCGTAGAACAGACCGACCGTGGTCTTGTACTTGCCGATGAAGGCGGCCGACCAGTTGAACGACGCGTTGAAGCGGTCCTTGATCAGGTAGGCCGAGTTGGCAGCAACGTTCTCGTTGGGGTTGAAGATCGAACGCGAGTTGAAGTTCGAGTTCGACACCGACGAGGTCAGCGGGCTGACTTCGGTCGCCGACGTGCGGGTGTAGGCCACCTGCCAACCGAAGCCACCCTTGTTCGGGCTGCTCAGCGAGAAGGTCACGGCATTGCCGCCGCCCTTGTCAGTGGACGTGGCCAGCAGCACGTTGTTGAAGCTGGCGTTGGACAGCGCGCGGGCACGCACGCCGGCATTGGTGGCCGAGGTGGCGCAGGCCGCACCGGAGGTGATGGTGCCGCCGGTGGCCGTCCAGCAGGCCGGGTTGTAGGCGGCCGGCGTGTAGTACAGCTCGCGGCCGTCGGTACCGGTGCGGGTCGCAGCGCCCAGGTTCAGGTGCTGGTAGAAGATGCCGGTCTTGGTCTTGGTGTAGACCCATTCGGCACCGGCCACCAGACCGCCCCAGGGCAGTTCGCCGTCGTAGGCCAGGTTGAGCTTCCAGACGGACGGCTGGGTCAGACCCTTGTCCAGGAAGTCGACGTTGGCGGCCGGCGGCGTGCCGGGGAAGTTGGTCGGCTGCTTGGTCGGATCGGGGTTGAAGATGCTGGAGCCATCGCAGGCCGGGAAGCCCTGCGTGCCGCAACCGACGATCTTGGTGGCGAGGCCCGTGTTGGAGAAGGGGTTGGACACCCACACGTTGGCTGCAGCGCCCTGGAAGAGGCCGAAGCCACCGCGGACCTGCTTCTTCTGGTTGGCCTTGCCGTCGATGGTGTACTTGAAGTCGAAGCGCGGCTGGAACAGGTCCTGGCCGTCCGGGGTGATCGAATTGTCGCGGCCGAAACCACCAGTGTTGCGAGTCACCAGCAGGCCGTTGACGCTACCGGCCACCGTGGAGGCGCCCGCTGCAGCGTTGACCAGCGGACGATCCGGCACCGAGATGGTGTCCAGACGCACGCCGCCGGTGACGGTCAACTTGTCGTTGACCGTCCAGGTGTCCTGCAGAAACACGCCGGTGTTGGCCATGGACCAGCGGGCGATGCCGGCATCCAGGCCTGCCGACGTGGCGGCCACTTGCACCTGGTAGTTCGACGGACGGCCCTTGGAGAAGTTCTCCAGAACGGCCTGCTCGATGATGGCCGACGAGGCCGTGCTGCAGTTCACCGTGCCGAAGCTGTACGTGAAAGTCGAGGTGCTGTTGATGCAACCGAAGGTGTAGTTGCCGTTCACGTTCTGGAAGAACGCGTTGTAGACCTTGTTGTTGCTGTAGTCGGCACCGGCCTTGATTTCGTGATCGCCCAGCACCAGGTTGCCACCGAAGTAGCCATCGAAGGTCTTGGTGTCCAGCACGTTGAACTGACGGCTCAGCTCGGTACCGAAGTTCAGGAAGCGGCTGCCCGTGCTCACGCCGGCGGGCGAACCGGCCGGGGCGGCGCCCGTGAACTGCAGCGCCATGGCGGGCAGGTTGCTGTTGTTCTGCGGAACGCTGCTGTAGTCGCGGTTGGACAGCTTCAGCTCGGTCGAGAAGTTCGGGGTCCAGTCAGCGAACCACTGGCCGACGACGGTCTCGATCGTCTTCTTCTGATTCCACCACCACGACGTCAGGTTCAGGCCAGTGGCGCTGTAGCTGCCGAAGTTGGTTTCTGCCTGCTCCGTCTTGGCGTAGCGGATGTTGGCGCGGTGGTTCTCGTTGATGTTCCAGTCGATCTTGATCAGCGCGTCCTTGACCGACACCGGAGCCGGGCCATTGGGCGTGCCGACGTCGATGTTGTACTTGGACTTGGCGATCTGGGTCAGCTGGTCGATCGCGTTCTGCGAGATCGCCACGTTGGTCAGCGGGCTGCCGACCGGGCCGAATTCGGGCTGGGCGCGGTTGCTCTTGAGCTCTTCGTAGCTCGCGAAGAAGAACAGCTTGTCCTTGATGATCGGGCCGCCGAGCGTCGCGCCGACGGTCTTCTCGGTGAAGGGCAGGAAGCTGAAGTAGGTGCCGGACGTGCTGTTGAAGCGGCGGCCGGTCATGCTGTCGTCGCGGAAGACGTAGTAGACGCTGCCCTTGAAGTCGTTGGTACCCGACTTGGTCACGGCGTTGATGTTGGCGCCGGTGTAGCCCTGCTGCGTGACGTCGTAGTTGGAGATGTTGACCTGCACCGACTGGATGGCATCGATCGAGATCGGCTGCTTGATGGTCGGGAGGTTGTTGGCTTCCAGGCCGAAGGTGTCGTTGATCTTGACGCCGTCGACGGTGATGGAGTTGTAGCGCGAGTTCTGGCCGCCGGCCGAGATTTCACCGCGCTCCTTGTCGGTCTGGGACAGGCGCGGGTCCTGGCGGGCGTAGTCCTGCAGGTTGCGCGCGATGGAAGCGTAAGCATCCAGCTCCTGGCGACCCAGGTTGGTGCCGGCGCCGCCGCTGGAGCTGGCGAAGCGGTTGTTGGGGTTGGAAGCGCTGCCCGTCACCACCACGGCTTCGAGCGTCTGGCCGCCCAGGCGGATGTCGAAGTTCAGGCTGTCGGCCAGCTGCAGGTAGATGTCGTCCTGCACGCTCTTGTCGGAGCCCTTGACCGCCGTGACGGTGTAGGGGCCGCCGACGCGCAGGCCGCGGGCGCTTTAGCGGCCTTCGGCATCGGTCACCAGGGTGTTGGACGAGCCCGACTCGCGGTGCACGATCGTGACCGTGGCGCCGGCAACCGGCTTGCCGTCACCGCTCGTGACGCGGCCACCGATGGCGGCGGTCGTGTTTTGCGCCATGGCAGGCGCTGCGGCCACGATGGCCACGGCGGCGCAAAGCGCCGACAGCGGGAACCCAGACCCAAACCTGTTGCTCATCCCAATCACTCCTGTTGTGCGCGCGAACGCGCGGCTGCTGTGTGTCGAAAACGGTCACGCAAGCGTCACATGACGCCTTGCCGTGCTGCGCCGCCCGCCATTCGGAGAGGCAGGGGGGCAGAGGTGACCGAATTGTCATGACTTTCCGTGACAGAACTTTACGGGTAAGTCAGATGTGGCCAATTTTCGACACCGAGCCACGCCACCAGGCACTGCCGCAGTGCGCGCCGGGCCCATGGAGGCGCCCCGGATTTGCCTCTGACAGCGCGCTGCCGCCGCCGTCACCGCGCACCAGGCGAGCACCTACCCCAGTGCAATATCACCAACCTGGTGCATTTTTTCTGGAATGTAAACTTTCCGGAGGGGCCGTTCCATGTCGCAAAACCGCGACAAACTTCGGCCTCAAAGCCACTCGGCCGCCCAGGCCACTCGCCCGCCTTCGCCATGGTCTCTTTTGCCTTTTCTCGTTTCGGCCTCGCCGTGCTGGCCGCTGCAGCCCTGGCCGGCTGCGCCACACCCAAGCCCGCCGGCCCGACTGAGCTCACGCTGCTGTCGATCAACGACTTCCACGGCAATATCCAGCCGTCCCAACCCACGCCGCTGATGCCCCGGCTGCCCGACCCGGCCACTGGTGAGGTGAAGCCTCAACCTGCCGGCGGCGTGGCCTACCTGGCCTCGGCGCTGGCCAAGCTGAAGGCACAGAACCCGAACGCGGTCGTGGTGGCCGGCGGCGACCTGATCGGCGCGTCACCGCTGATTTCCAGCCTGCTGCGCGACGAACCCACGCTGGCCGCCATGTCGGAACTGGGCATCACCGCCAGCGCACTGGGCAACCATGACCTGGATGCCGGCCTGCCGGAGTTGCTGCGCCAGGCGCGCGGCGAGTGCGGCGCCAACGGCTGCCTGTGGCCGGGCTACAAGGGCCCGGGCTTCCCCTATCTGGGCGCCAATGTGCTGGATGCCGCCACCGGCAAGCCCTTGCTGCCGACCCATGTGATGACCCAAGCCGGCGCGTTGAAGGTCGCCGTCGCCGGCGTGGCCACGGCAGAGACCCCGAAGGTCATCGTGGCGCGGGCCATCCAGGGCATCCGCTTCGCAGACGAAGCCGACACCTTGAACGCGCTCGTGCCGCAGCTCAAGTCCGAGGGCGCCCAGGTGCTGGTGGCCGTCATGCATGAAGGCGGCGTGCAGGCGCTGGGCAGTAGTGCCAACGACCCGAGCTACGCCTGCCCCACGCTGACCGGTCGCGTGCAGGACATCGCCAAGCGGCTCGACCCGGCCTACGCCATCATCATCGGCGGCCACACGCACAACGCCTACACCTGCAAGATCAACGGGCGCCTGGTGGTGCAGGCCGGCAGCTACGGCGGCTGGATCACCGAAAGCCACCTGAAGTTCGACGCCCAGGGGCGCGTGACCGAAGCCACGGCCGTGAACCACCCGGTACTGCAATCGGTCTACGCGCCGAACGCGGCACTGGCTGAGCTCGTCGCTCGCGCAGCCGCCCTGACCGAAGCCGCCCGCACCAAGCCGGTCGCCACGCTGCCGCGCGGCGCCACGCGCTTTCCGAAGGCGCCTTACGGCGACGCGGCCCTGGGCAACCTGATCGCTGACAGCCAGCTCGCCTACGCCCGAAAGCACGGCCCGGCGGACCTCGCCTTCATCAACACCGGCGGCATCCGTGCCGAGCTGGTCGTGACCCCAGGCCAGCCGACCACCATGAGCGATCTGCTCGCCATCCAGCCGTTTGGCAACGACATCGTCGCGCTGACCCTCACGGGCCAGCAGCTGTGGGACATCCTGCAACGTCAGCTGCCCAAGGGCGACGCCTCGCCCCGACTGCTGCAGCCGTCCTACACGCTGCGCTACCGCTGGCGCATGGGGGCCGACGGCGTGCCGCAGCTCGGCGAAATCCTGATCGACGGCAAACCGCTCGAGCGCACGCGCGACTACCGCGTCGTGGTCAACAACTTCCTGTCCGAAGGCGGGGATTCCGAGGGCGGCTTCAAGCACGGCCGCGACCGCGCTGTGCTGGGCACCGACATTGATGCCCTGGTCGACATGCTGCGAGAGAACCCACAGGCGGTGGTGCAGGCCGCGCCGGGACGCATCGTCCGGGAGTGACGCTGCACGCATGCCGCCGGACCGCTGCACTAGGGCAAACCTGTAACCACTTGTAGCGACCGCACGCCCACACGCGGCGCACGCCCGCCCTAGACTCAAGCCGCCCGGTATCGGCCACCGGGCGCCAGCGGTTCGGGGGAGCGATGGCGGCGTTGGACGCGCAAGGGGATGGAGCCGGCTCGCCGCCCGCGGGCCCGACGCTCTCGTGCCAGACGGCCGAGGCCGCCAGCGCCAGCCCGCTGGTGCGTGAGGTGCTGGCGCACCTGCCCTGCGGCCTGGCGGTGTTCGATGCCGAGCGGCGCCTGCTGGTGCACAACCCCGAGTTCGAGCGGCTGTTGCAGGTGCCGTCCTCGCTGTTCGAAGAGCCCCCGCTGCGGTTCGACGATCTCATCGCCTTCTTCGCGGCGCGTGGCGACTATGGCGAAGGCGACCAGGCGCAGGCCGCCGTGCAGGCCGCGCTGGCGCTGGGGCGTGACCAGCGCGCCAATCGGCTCGAAACCTATCGCACCGGCGGCCGTCTCATCGAGGCCCGCACGGCGCCGCTGCCCGATGGCGGCCTGGTGCTGACCTGCCTGGACCTGACGCCCCAAGCGCAAGCGCGGCTCGCGGCGGAGCGCGCCTCGCAGGCCAAGACGCGTTTCCTGGCCAACATGAGCCACGAAATCCGTACGCCGATGAACGCGGTGCTCGGCATGCTGAGACTGCTGCAGAAGACCCCGCTGGACACCCGCCAGCGCGATTACGCCGTCAAGAGCGAAGGCGCCGCCCGGGGCCTGCTGGGGCTGCTGAACGACATCCTCGACTTCTCCAAGATCGAAGCGGGCCGCCTGAGCCTGGACCCACACCCCACCCGGCTGGACGAACTGTTGCGTGACCTGTCCGTCATCCTGTCGGCCAACGTCGACAAGCGCGACCTGGAGCTGCTGTTCGACGTCGACACCCAGCTGCCGCCCGTCATCCTGGCCGACGCGCTGCGGCTGCAACAGGTGCTCGTCAACCTGGCCGGCAACGCGATCAAGTTCACCTCGAGCGGCGAGGTGGTACTGGGCATTCATCGCGTCACGCAGACCGCGGGGAGCGTGGTGCTCGCGTTCTCGGTGAAGGACACCGGCATCGGCATCACGCCCGAGCAGCAGGCGCGCATCTTCTCGGGCTTCAGCCAGGCCGAGGCTTCAACCGCGCGACGGTTCGGCGGCACGGGCCTGGGCTTGGCGATCAGCCGCCGACTGGTGCGCCTGATGGGGGGCGACATTCATGTGGAGAGCACGCCCGGCGTGGGCAGCTGCTTCAGCTTCACGCTCAGCTTTGCACTGCCGGACTCCGAGGAGCCCCTCCCCGCCACCGAGCCCTTGCGCGCGCTGGTCATCGACGACCACGCCGACGCCCGACGCGTGCTGGGTGCACTCGCCCAATCACTGGGCTGGCAGGTGCGCCTGGCGGCGAGTGGCGCGGAAGGCCTGCAGGCCGCCGAATCGGGCCCGCTGGACGTCGTGCTGCTCGACTGGGTCATGCCCGGCATGGACGGCTGGCAGACCACCGTGCACCTGCGCCAGCGGCTCGGCCCGGAGCCGCTGATCCTGATGGTCACCAGCCATGACCGTGAGCGCCTCGCCCAGCGCAGCGCCAGCGAGCAGGCCCTGCTGGACGGCTTTCTCGTGAAGCCCGTCACCGCGTCCATGCTGAGCCAGGCCGTCGCCACGGCCCGGCAGTCGCGCAGCCAGCCCGGCAAGACGCAGGAGGCCACCCCGCAGCGGCTGGCCGGCCTGCGCCTGTTGCTGGTGGAGGACAACCCCAGCAGCCAGCAGGTCACCCGTGAGTTGCTGTCGCTCGAAGGGGCCGACGTCACCCTGGCCACTGACGGCCGACAGGCCCTCAGCCTGCTGGCCCAGACCCGCGGCGCGCGCGGCTTCGACGCCGTGCTGATGGACGTGCAGATGCCGGTCATGGACGGGACCACGGCCACCCGGCTGATCCGCCGCCAGCTGGGGCTGACCCTGCCCGTCATTGCCATGACCGCCGGGGCGCTGGACAGCGAGCGCCAGGCCTGCCTGGATGCCGGCATGGACGAGCACTTGTGCAAGCCGTTCGACCCCGACATCCTGGTCGCCGTGCTGCGCCGCCGCTGCACAGCCGCGCCGGTCGAACCCACGACGGCCGCCGCGTCGCCGACCGAGCTGCCCCCCGCCCTGCTCGCGGATGCCGGTCGCGCCGGCATTGCGCTGGCGGAGGCCCTGGCGCGCATGTCCGGGCGCATCGAGCTCTTCGAGCGAACGCTGGCGGCGCTGCATGAGCAGGATCGCAAGCTCGCCCTCGCGCTGGCGGAGGGCGGCCAGGCCGCCGCGCGTGGCCTGCACGGCTACCGCGGCCTCGCCGCCATGCTCGGCGCCGGCGAGCTCGCCGCGCTGGCGGCCGAGGGCGAACACGCCACCGACCCCGGGCCCGACTGGCGACGACGCTTTCTGGCCCGGCGCGAAGCTGACCTCGCCGCCCTCGACCGGCTCGCCGCCGACCTGGCCGCACGCGAGGCGCTCTACGCCCGCCACGCCGAGGCGGACCGCCCTGCCCCGCCCGCCAGTCCCCTGATGCAGAAACTGGACGCCTTCAAGGCGCTGCTCGACGGCGCCGACCTGGAAGCGCTGGACGCCCACGAGGCGCTGCGCGGCCATTTGCCGCCCGACTTCGCGGCGCCGCTGGAGGACGCGATGGCTGCGCTGGACTTCCCTGCCGCATCGGCCTTGTGCCGCCGCCTGCGCACCACGCTGGAGGCCACCCCTTGATGCCGTTGACCCAGCCCGGCGCGGCCCCGCTGCAGCCCGCCATCGGTCCACCCGGTCGGCGCCCTCGCCTGCTCATCGTGGATGACCAGCCGGTGAATATCCAGGCCCTGCACCGCGTGTTCGCCGGGGATTGCCAGGTACTGATGGCCACCGACGGCGCGCGTGCGCTGCAAGTCTGCCGCGAGCGCCAGCCCGACCTCGTGCTGCTGGATGTGCAGATGCCAGGCATGGACGGCCACGAACTCTGCGCCGAGCTGAAGGCCGACCCGCTGCTGCGCGCGATCCCCATCATCTTCGTGACCGCGCAAGATCGGCCGGAAGACGAGACCCGCGCACTGGATGCCGGTGCGGCCGACTTCATCACCAAGCCCTTCAATCCGACCGTGGTGCGGGCTCGCGTGCGCACGCAACTCACGCTCAAGGCCCAGGCCGACCTGCTGCGCGAACTCGCCTTCATCGACGGCCTGACCGGTGTTCACAATCGCCGCCATTTCGATGAGCGCTTCATCGCTGAAGCGCGGCGCGCCCAGCGCTCGCGCTCGCCCCTGGCCATCGTGCTGGCTGATGTGGATCACTTCAAGCGCTACAACGATGCGCTGGGCCACCTCGCTGGCGACGACTGCCTGCGGCGCGTGGCCGGCGCCCTGCGCACCTGCCTGCGCCGGCCCACCGACCTGCTGGCGCGCTACGGCGGCGAGGAGTTCGTCAGCCTGTTGCCCGACACCGATCTGGCCGGTGCCATCGGCGTGGCGCAGTTGATGGAAGACACCGTGAGAGCACTGGCCCTGCCCCATCCCGGCGTGCAGGGCAGCGTGACCATCAGCCTGGGCGTCTCGGCCGGTCTGCAGCCCACCGGCCTGGTGGCCGCGGCTGACCGGGCGCTCTACCTCGCCAAGGCCGCCGGCCGGGGGCGGGTGAACTGGGTGGAAGGCTGAGGCCCCACGCGACGCCAGGCGCGGCACAAACGACGACGGCCCCTCTCGGGGCCGTCTGCATTTGGAGCGGGTGATGGGAATCGAACCCACGTAGTCAGCTTGGGAAGCTGAAGTTCTACCATTGAACTACACCCGCAATGGTGAGCAAGTTTAAGCGAAGCGCGCACGCCACAGCCCGTGTAGGACAACACCGCAACTGAAAGCGCACGGGGCGGCGCCAATTGCGGCCGGCCCTAGCATCGCGGCCGCCCTCAACCGACTCCCCTGGAGGAGATGTCCATGAAGAACACTGCCCGCCGCGCGCTGAGCTCGCTGCTCATTTCATCGATCGTCTTCAGCGGCATGGCGCATGCCGCGCCGACCGCGCTGATCAGCACCGAGCAGGCCGCCGCGGCCACCGCCTCGGTCAACCGCAGCGAAGCCCATGCACGGCTGCATGCCGCCCTCGACCGCGAAGACCTGGCTGCGATGCTCAAGGCCCGCGGCGTCTCGGCCGACGAGCTGCGCGCCCGTGTCGATGCGCTGACCGATGCCGAAGCCCAGCAGATGGTCGACCAGATCGACAAGGCCCCGGCCGGCGCAAGCGACGTGCTGGGCGTGCTCTTCACGGTGTTCATCATCCTGCTGGTGACCGACATCCTCGGCCTCACCAAGGTCTTCCCGTTCACGCGCTCCGTGCGTTGATCCGCCGCGCCACCGCCGCCGCCGGGCTGGCTGCCACGCTGCTGCTGGGCGGCTGCGCGACCTGGCTCACGCCGCCTCAGACCGCCGCCCTGCTGGCGGCGCCGCCGCCTGGGCTGCCGGCCCAGGTGGAGCGCACCGCCGTGCCCTTCTTCCCGCAAGAGCGGGACCACTGCGGGCCGGCGGCGCTGGCCACGGCGCTGGCAGATATTGGCCTGCCGGCTGACCCCGACAAGCTGGCCGACGCTGTCTTCCTGCCGTCACGTGGCGGCAGCCTGCAGCTGGAGATGCTCGGCGGCGCCCGCCGCCAGGGTGCCGTCGCCACTCGACTGCCGCGCGAGCTGAACGCCGTGCTGGCCGAGGTGGCCGCCGGCCACGCCGTGATCGTGCTGCAGAACCTGGGGCTGGACCTGCTGCCGCGCTGGCATTACGCGGTCGTCGTGGGCTATGACCTGACGGCGCGCGAGCTCATCCTGCGCAGTGGCACGACGGCCCGCGAGCGCCTGGCACTGCGCACCTTCGAGTACACCTGGGCGCGCGGTGGGCGCTGGGCGGTGACCGTGCTGCCGCCCACCACACTGGCCGCGACCGCGACCGAGGCGGAGGCACTGGAAGCCGCCATCGGCTTCGAACGCGCCGCGCCCCCCGACCGGGCCGCGGTGGCCTACCGCAGCCTGCTGCAGCGCTGGCCGGGCAACCTGCTGGCCGGCATCGGGCTGGGCAACACGCTGAACGCCGCCGGCGACCCGCCAGCGGCCCAGGCCGCCTTCCAAGCGGTCGCCGAACGGCACGACAGCGCCGTGGCCTGGATCAACCTGGCCCGGCTGAAGCTCGACGCCGGGGATCGCGACGGCGCCCGCAGCGCCGCCCGCCGGGCCCTGCAGCGCGCTGAAATCGCCGAGCCGCCCTGGCGACAGGCGGCCCGTGACATCGTGGCGGCCACAGACGCTGCCCGGTGATGGCCTCGGGGCTAAAGTCGCGCGCATGACGTCTGCCGCCCGAGCCTCGCGCCCACCTTCCACCCTGGCCGTTGCCTGGCGGCAGTTGCTGCGCGACTGGCGCGCCGGGGAGCTGCGTCTGCTGATGCTCGCTGTGGCGCTTGCGGTTGCGGCGCTCTGCGCGGTCGCCTTCCTGTCCGACCGCCTCGACCAAGGCCTGCGCCGGGACGCGGCGCAGCTGCTGGGCGGCGACGCCGTCGTGGCGAGCGACCAGCCCACGCCCCCCGCACTGGTGAACCTGGCGGCCGACCTGAAGCTGGCCACCGTGCGCAGCGCCACCTTCCCGAGCATGGCCCGCGCGACGGAGGCGCAGGGCGGAGAGAGCCGGCTGGTTGCGGTCAAGGCGGTCAGCGACGGTTACCCGCTGCGCGGCCAGCTCGTGCTGCGGGAGGCCCTTCCCGGCCGCCAGGGCGCGCCGGTGCGCGGCGAAGTCTGGGCCGATGTCGCCGTGGCCGATGGGCTCGGGCTGAAGCTCGGCGACGCGCTGTTGCTGGGCGACAGCGAACTCAAGCTCACCGCGCTGATCGAGACCGAACCCGACCGAGGTGCTGGTTTCGTCAACTTCGCGCCGCGCGTGCTGCTGACCGAGGCTGATCTGGCCGCGACCCGGCTCGTGCAGCCGGCCAGTCGTATCACGTACCGGCTGGCGGTGGTGCCGGCGCCGGGCGCTGCCGCCGATGCGGTGAGGCGCTTTGTCACGACGGCTGAGCAGCTGGTCGAGAAAGACAAGCTGCGCGGCGTGCGGTTGGAGTCGCTCGAATCCGGCCGCCCGGAGATGCGCCAGACCCTGGACCGCGCGGCGCGCTTCCTGCGCCTGGTGGCCATGCTGTCGGCCCTGCTGGCTGCCGTGGCGGTGGTGCTGGCTGCCCGTGACTTCGCGGCCCGGCACCTGGACGCGTGCGCCATGCTGCGCGTGCTGGGCCAGCCGCAGCGGCGCATTGCCTGGGCCTACGGCCTGGAGTTCACGCTGGCCGGCCTGACCGCCAGCGTCGTGGGCGTGTTGCTGGGGTTGGCCCTGCACCAGGTGTTCGTGTCGCTGCTGGCCGGCCTCATCAACGTGAGCCTGCCGCCGCCCAGCCTCTGGCCGGCGCTGCTGGGCCTGGGGCTGGGCTTGTCGTTGCTGCTGGGCTTCGGGCTGCCGCCGGTGCTGCAGCTGGCGGCGGTGCCGCCGCTGCGCGTGATCCGGCGCGACCTGGGCGCCCCCAAGGCCGGGTCGCTGCTGGTGCTGGGCGCTGGCGTGGCAGGCCTGGCGGCCATCCTGGTCGTGCTGGCGGGCGACCTGACCCTGGGCGGCATCGCCGCGGCGGGCTTCGCCGGCGCGGTGCTGCTCTTCGCGTTGCTGGCCTGGGGCGCGGTCAAGCTGCTGCGGCGCATCGTGCCGAGCAACGTCAGCGGCGCCGGCGTGCCGCGCTGGCTGCTGCTCGCGACGCGCCAGGTGGCGGCGCGGCCCGGCTTTGCGGTGATGCAGGTGTCGTCGCTGGCGGTGGGCCTGCTGGCCCTGGCCCTGCTGGTGCTGCTGCGCACCGACCTCATCGACAGCTGGCGACAGGCCACGCCCGCCTCGGCGCCGGACCGCTTCGTCATCAACATCCAGCCCGACCAGTCTGACGCTTTCCGCCAGGCATTGAAGGATGCGGGCGTGGAGAACTACGACTGGTACCCGATGATCCGCGGCCGGCTGACCACCATCAACGGCACGCCGGTGCAGGCCCGCAAGTTCGACGAGGAGCGCGCGCAACGACTGGCCGAGCGGGAGTTCAACCTCAGCCACACCGCCGAGCAGCCCTCGCACAACCAGGTGGTCGCGGGCCGCTGGGGCGACGCCCGGCCCGGCGAAATGGGCATGAGCGTGGAGGAAGGCCTGGCCAAGTCGCTGGGGCTCAAGCTCGGCGATCAGCTCGGCTTCGACATCGCCGGTCAGCCGGTGCAGGGGCGCATCACCAACCTGCGCAAGGTGGACTGGTCGTCGATGCGGGTGAACTTCTTCGTGCTGTTCGAGGCGGCTGACCTGCCGGACCTGCCCGCCACGCAGATTGCCGCCTACCGCACACCGCTCACGCCCGCCGGCCGCGGCCTGGACCGGGCGCTGGCGCGGCAGTTCCCCAACCTGACGGTCATCGACGTCTCGGCCCAGCTCAACCAGGTGCAGGGTGTGCTGGACCAGGTCATCCAGGCCGTGCAGTTCCTGTTCGGCTTCACGCTGGCCACGGGCCTTGTGGTGCTGCTGGCCGCCGTGGGCAGCACCCGCGAGGCGCGCACCCGTGAGTTCGGCCTGATGCGGGCCCTGGGTGCACCATCGTCGCTGCTGGCCCAGGTCCAGCGCGCCGAGTTGCTGGGCGTGGGCGCGCTGGCTGGCTTCCTGGCCGGGGCCGTGGCGCTGCTGCTGGCCGGGCTGATGGCGCGCTACGTGTTCCAGTTCGAATGGCAGATGAAGCCGTGGGTGCCGCTGGCGAGCGCGGCTTTCGGCGCCGTGCTGGCCTGGGGTGCCGGCTGGTGGAGCCTGCGTGGCGTGCTGCAGCGCCCGGTGGTGCAGACCCTGCGCGAGGCTCAAGCCGAATGACGATGACACCGCGCGACATCGGCCGCTACCTGGCGCTGTCCGCGGGCATCACCGTCGTCTATTACCTGCTCGGCCGGCTCGGCCTGCTCATGGTGCTGCCCCCCTACCAGGTGGCGCCCATCTACCCGGCGGCGGGGTGGGGACTGGCGGTGCTGCTGGTGGGCGGCCTTCGCTTCCTGCCGGCCGTCGCGGTGGGCTCCTTCATCGTGCAGGCCACGACGATGGGCAACTTCAGCGAGTCGGTCCTGCCCCTGGCCGCGGGCATCGGTTTCGGGGCCGCAGCCCAGGCCGCGGCGGGCACGGTGCTGATGCGCCGCTGGTGCGGTCAGCCGCTGCTGCTGGCGTCGCCCCGCGAGGTGGCCGCGTATCTCGCGGCGGTGTCGGTGGCCGGGCTCATCAGCCCGACCTGCGCGACGCTGCTGTTCAAGTCCCTGGACATCATCGGCGGTGGCCAGATGGCCCTGGTCTGGACCGTCTGGGCCACGGGTGACCTGATGGGCGTGCTGATCGCCACGCCCATCACGCTGGCGCTGATCGGCCAGCCGCGCGAGGCCTGGGCCACGCGGCGGCTGAGTGTCGGCCTGCCGATGTTGCTGACCACGCTGCTGGTGGGCCTGGGCGTGGCCGTGACCATGGAATGGGACCGCCAGCGCAACCGGGCCGACTTCACGCGCGAGGCGGCCTCTGCCGCGCAGTCGCTGGCCGCGCGCCTGCGGGAGCCGCTGTTGGCGCTGGAAGGCACGCATGGCCTGGTCAAGGTCAAGCCTCGCCCGACCCGCGAGGAGTTCGCACGGGCCACCAGCGGCTTCCTGACGGAAGAAAGCCCGCTGCTCGCGCTGGGTCAGTCATTGCGCGTGGCGCGGGCCGATGCCGAGCGCTTTACGGCGGCAGCCGCGGCGGACAACTTCCCCGGCGGCTTCCAGGTGCGAGACCGCATGCGCGCCGGGGATGTGCGGCCGCCGTCCGACGAGGACCTGCTGGTCATCCGGCTCATCGAGCCCCTGTCGCGCAATGGCGGTGCCCTGGGCGTGAACGTGCGCACCATCCCGAGCGCGCGCGCCGCCATCGATCGAGCGGCGGCCGCCGGCCGGCCCGTGGCCTCGGCGGGCTTTCAGTTGTCGCAGGACCGCGAAGGCGCGGTCGGGGTGGTCATCTACCAGCCGCTGTACCGCCACGCGGGCCGGCCGGATGCGGCGAACCTGGACGGCGTCGTGTTCGCCACGCTGCGCCCTGACCTGCTCATGGCGCGCCTGGCCAACACCTGGCCGGACTATCTGGGCGTGTGCCTCGTCGACCTGGAACCTGAGGCCGCCTACCCCCGCCTCGCCGGGCGGTTGGGCTGCGAAGCCGTGGAACGCGGCGCTGATGCCAGCCTGCCGCTGGTGAAGCTGCCGGTGGAGTTTGGCGGCCGGCAGTGGGAGGTGCGGGTGTATGACCTGCCGGGCAAGCTCGTGCCACCGGGTCGCAGTTGGGCGTTCGCGCTGGTGGGGCTGCTGGCGACCGCGATGGTGGGCGCCCTGCTGCTGCTAATGTCGGGCCGCACCCAGCATGTCGAGGCCCTGGTCCAGGAGCGCACCGCAGCGCTCGAGCGCGAGATCGCCAACCGCACCGAGGGCGAGAAGGCCTTGCGCCAGAGCGAGCAGCGGTTTCGCAGCATCTTCGAGACGGCGCCGATCGGCATCGCCTTTGCCGACCTCAACGGCGGCTTCCAGGAGGTCAACGCGCACTTCTGCAAGCTGGTCGGCTACCCCGCGCTGACGCTGCTGGGCAAGCGCTCCATCGACATCACCCACCCCGACGACCGGCGCGAGGACATCCGCCTGGGCCGCAGCCTGATGCGCGGTGAGATCCCGTTCTACCGGCGCCTCAAGCGCTATGTGCGTCCGGACGGCAGCATCGCCCACGCCCGCGTGCTGGTGAGCCTGCTGCGTGGGGGTGACGGCCGCCCGCACCGGCTGGTCGGCGTGGTGGAGGACATCACCGATCAGCTGCGCATCGAAGAACTCGACCGCGCGCGCGAAGCTGCCGAGGCGGCCAACCAGGCCAAGAACGAGTTCCTGTCGCGCATGAGCCATGAACTGCGCACGCCCATGAATGCCATCCTGGGCTTTACCCAGCTGATGCAGATGGACGCCAGCGCCCCCCTGCCACCGGCACAGCGCAACCGCGCGCAGCAGATCGCCCAGGCCGGCTGGCATCTGCTGGAGATGATCAACGACACACTGGATCTGTCGCGCATTGAATCGGGGTCGCTGCGCCTGGACCTCAAACCCCTGGAACTGCCGCCGCTGCTGGCCCGGGCACTGGCCCTGGTGCAGGGCCAAGCCAGCGAGCGGGGCCTGGCCATCAGCCAACGGATCGACGCCGGCGCCGCCAGCATCCTGGGCGACGCGACGCGCGTGACCCAGATCCTGACCAATCTGTTGAGCAACGCGGTCAAGTACAACCATCCGGGCGGCAGCATCAGCATCACCGCCAGCGGCCCGCAACCCGGTTGGGTGGAGATCGCGGTTCGCGACACCGGCATCGGGCTGACGGACGAGCAGCGCGGCGCGCTGTTCCAGCCCTTCAACCGCCTGGGGCGCGAAAGCACGGGCCTGCCCGGCACCGGCATCGGCCTGGTCATCAGCCAGCGCTTGGCCGAGATGATGGGCGGCAGCCTGCGGGCCGAGCCGGTCCAGGGCGGCCCTGGCGCCTGCTTCGTTTTGCGCCTGACGGCCGCCGATGCCGCCGCGCCCCCCAATGCCGAGGGAGGGCCCGAGCCGCAAGCCGAACGGCACGCCGTGCCGCGCCAGCGTGTGCTCTACATCGAAGACAACCCGATGAACGCTGAGGTGATGCGCGGGATCGTGGAGCAACGCCCCGGCATCGAACTCGAGACGGCCCCGACGCTCGAAGCGGGGCTGCAGGCGCTGCGCGCCCGGCCGCCAGCCCTGCTCTTGCTCGATTGGCAATTGCCCGACGGTGACGGCGAAGACCTGCTGCACGCCTTGGCGGACCTGGGGCTGGCCCTGCCCGTGATCGTGGTGTCCGCCAATGCGCAACCGGAGCAGATTGCGGCCGCCCGGGCGGCAGGCGCGCGCCACTACCTGACCAAGCCGCTGGACATCCGCGAACTCCTGGCCCTCGTCGATGAATTGTTGGCGCCGCCGTCTGAGGCAGAGCGGGCAGAATGACGCCTGATCCCTTCCAACCCATTCACAGCGCCCGATGAGTTCCACCGACCTTGTTCCCAGCAGCGGTGCCCAGGCCGTGCAGGCCTTGGCACGCCCTGACGGCCGCCAGTTCCTGACCTTCCGCATCGGTGAGGAGGAATATGGCCTGGACATCCTGCGCGTGCAGGAGATCCGCTCCTACGAACCGCCGACGCGGGTCGCCAACGCGCCGCACTTCGTGAAGGGCGTGGTCAACCTGCGCGGCGTCATCGTGCCCATCCTGGACCTGCGCCTGCGCCTGGGCCAGAGCGGCGAGTACAACGCCTTCACGGTCGTCATCGTGCTGAACGTGGCCGGCCGCGTGGTCGGCATTGTGGTGGACTCGGTGTCCGACGTGCTCGAACTGGGCGTCGACGAGATCAAGCCCCGCCCCGAAGTGCCCGCGGCCATGGATGCGCGCTTCATCACCGGCCTGGGCAAGCTCGGCGAGCGCATGCTCATCCTGCTGGACATCGAGGCCATGATCACGAGCCCGGATTTCGGCCTGGTCGACTGAGCAAAAACTGCCGGGCGGCGCACTCAAGTTAGCGGTCGCCCACTGTTTCAGCCTCAGAAACAATGCATTCCAGATGAGGCATCGTCTGACTTAGCACTCACCAAGTCAGAGTGCTAATATCTTGCGCATCGCAGCTGCTGTCGCTGCGGTCCTGCAAGGATTCACACGATGTCTGCCTCTTCTGCCATTGCCGTCCGCGACCCCTGGGCCCTGGTGCCTTCGCTGGGCAATCTGGACGCCTACATCTCTGCCGTCAATCGCCTGCCTCTGCTCACCGCCGAGGAAGAAGGCGATGCGGCCCGCCGCCTGCGCGACAAGGGCGACCTGGAAGCCGCCGGTCGCCTTGTGCTGTCGCACCTGCGCCTGGTGGTGTCGATCTCGCGCCAGTACGTCGGCTACGGGCTGCCGCAAGGCGACCTGATCCAGGAAGGCAACGTCGGCCTGATGAAGGCCGTCAAGCGCTTCGACCCCGACCAGGGCGTGCGGCTGGTGAGCTACGCCATGCACTGGATCAAGGCCGAGATCCACGAGTACATCTTGAAGAACTGGCGCATGGTCAAGGTCGCCACGACCAAGGCCCAACGCAAGTTGTTCTTCAACCTGCGCTCGATGAAGCATCAGCTCAAGGCCGAGCAGGCCGAGGGCCAGACGCACCGCAACACGCTCAGCGAAGCCGAGGTGGCGCATGTCGCCCGTGAGCTGAACGTGAAACGCGAGGAAGTGCTGGAGATGGAAACCCGCCTGTCCGGCGGCGATGTGGCCCTGGAGCCGCAGACCGACGACGACGGCGAGAGCTTCGCACCCATCGCCTACCTGGCCGACGACAGCCATGAGCCGACCCGCGTGATCGAAGCACGGGCTCGTGACAGCATGGCCGGCGACGGCATCCAGCGCGCGCTCGACGTGCTGGACCCGCGCAGCCGCCGCATCGTCGAGGAGCGCTGGCTGAAGGTCAACGACGACGCCTCCGGCGGCATGACGCTGCACGAACTGGCCGCCGAGTACGGCGTGTCGGCCGAACGCATCCGCCAGATCGAAGTCGCCGCGATGAAGAAGATGAAGAAGGCGCTGACCGAAGCGGCTTGAGTACAGCCCCGCGCCCCAGTACAAAGCCCCGCACCGCGGGGCTTTGTTCATCCAGCGACACCCGAGGGTCCGGCTCCGCCGGCCCGACGGGTGTGCCCCCTCGAGGGGGCGGCCGCAGGCCGTAGGGGGTGACCTACCTTTCGGCCAGCAGCAGCTTGATGTCGTCGCCCAGCGCCTGGGCGCCCGAGCCATAGCGGGCGTAGACGCGCACCCGCCCTTCGGTGTCGAAGATGAAGCTCGCCGCCGTGTGGTCCATGGTGTAGGTCTCGGGCGTCTTGCCGGGCACCTTGGCGTAGAAGACCTTGAACTCCTTGGCCGCGGCCTGGGTCTGCTCGGCGCTGCCCCGCAGCGCGACAAAGCTGGGGTCGAAGCTGGCCATGTAGGCCTTGAGCAGCTGGCCGGTGTCGCGCTCGGGGTCGATGGTGACGAAGACGCCCTGCACCTTCTCGCCGTCGGCGCCCAGAGAACGCTTCACCTCGGCCACTTCGGCCATGGTCGTGGGGCAGACGTCCGGGCACTGGGTGTAGCCGAAGAAGACCACCACGACCTTGCCCTTGAAGTCGGCGAGGGAGCGGGCGCGGCCGTCCTGGTCGGTGAGGTTGAGGGTGCGCGCGTACTCGGCGCCTGTGAGGTCCACGCCCTTGAAGGCCTGCTTCTCGGGGCCGGACTTCTGGCAGCCGGCAAGGGTCAGGGCCGCGAGTGCCGTCACGGCGGCCAGGGCGAAACGGCGGGTGGTCATGCGATGTAGTGGTCGATCAGGAGGGCCGCAAAAAGCAGCGACAGATGCCAGATGGAGAACCAGAAGGTCCGCCGCGCCAGCATCTCCGAATAGCTGCGCCACAGCCGGAAGGCATAGCCGCAGAAGCCCAGCCCCAGCAGCACCGCGCTGGCCAGGTAGAACCAGCCGCTCATGCCGGTCAGGTAGGGCAGCAAGGTGGCGGCGAACAGCACCCAGGTGTAGAGCAGGATCTGCAGCCGGGTGTAGTCGTTGCCGTGGGTGACCGGCAGCATGGGCAGGCCAGCGCGTGCGTAGTCTTCGGCGCGGTACAGGGCCAGGGCCCAGAAGTGCGGCGGTGTCCAGAGGAAGATGATCAGGCACAGCAGCCAGGCCTCGAAGCCCACCTCGCCGCGCAAGGCCGCCCAGCCCAGCACCGGCGGCATGGCCCCGGAGGCGCCGCCGATCACGATGTTCTGCGGCGTCATGGGCTTGAGGATGACGGTGTAGATGACCGCGTAGCCGACGAAGGTGGCGAAGGTCAGCCACATGGTCAGCACGTTGACGTAGACGCCGAGCAGCAGCATGCCCATGGCGCACAGCAGGGCCGAGAAGGCCAGCGTCTGCGGCCGGCTGAGCTCGCCCTTGGCGGTGGCGCGCCAGGCGGTGCGCTTCATGCGGGCATCGATGCCGTCTTCAATGAGGCAGTTGAACGCCGCCGCGGCACCGGCCACCAGCCAGATGCCGACGATGGCAGCCAGCATGGTGAGGGCCTGAGACAAGTCAGGCAGGCCTGGCACGGCCAGCGCCATGCCGATGGCAGCGCAGAAGACGATGAGCTGGACGACGCGGGGCTTGGTCAGCTGGTAGAACTGCTGCCAGCGCGGGCTGTGCACCAGGGCACTGGCGGTGGACGTGGAAGCCATATCAGTTGTCTGTCACCTTGACTGTTTTCGGGCCGAGCGCTGGGCTGCACCCGAGCCGGCCCGGCGGGCGATGTGCTTGCCGGTCAAGCCGGCAAGCATCGCCGTCCCCACGGGGGACCGACTGGGCTTGCCCGCGTTCAGCAGGGCAAGACTGGGCGAGGGGCAGTTTCATCTCAGGCGCGCAAGCAAGGTGGTGAGCAGGCCCAGCAGCACGGCGGCGCCGGCGGTGTGGGCCAGGGCGGCGACGATGGGCCAATCGAGCACGACGTTGGACAGGCCCGAGGCGAACTGCCAGCCGGCGACCGCCAAGAGGCCGCGCGAGGCCCAGCGCGCGGGCTGGCGCAGGCGCCAGGCCAGGGCCAGCAGCGCGATGAAGACGACTGCCGCACCGATCCGGTGAGCCATGTGGATGGCGGCCAGCGCTTCGAAACCCAGGTAGCCACCGCCCGCGCGCTGGCCGAGTTCACGCCAGAGCTGGAAGCCCTGCGCGAAATCCAGGTGCGGCCACCACTGGCCGCCATGGCAGGTGGGGAACTCGTCGCAGGCCAGCACCGCGTAGTTCGTGCTCACCCAGCCTCCGAGCGCCACCTGCATCAGTGCGAGCACCAGCACCACGGTCGTGGCCCGACGCAACCTGACCGACACGGCGATCGGTTGTGGGCGATAGGCCTCGTGCTGCCAGGCCAGCAGCATCAGCAGGCCCATGCCGAACAGAAGGTGCAGCGTGACGATGGCCGGGAACAGCTTCATCGTGACCGTGAGCGCGCCGAACGCCCCCTGTACGCAGACCCAGACCAGCGTGAGCGTCGGCAGCCAGGGTGAAGGCGCAGCCTCCCCGGCCTGGCGGCGCAGCCGCCAGCTCAAGGCGGCCATCACCAGGATCAGCAGGCCCACGCCGCTGGCAAGGTAGCGGTGGATCATCTCGATCCAAGCCTTGCCGTGGGTCACCGGCCCGGTCGGCATGGCTGCCTGGGCCGCGTCGATGTGCTCCCGCGCGCCGAACGGGCTGGCCGACGCGTAGCAACCCGGCCAGTCGGGGCAGCCCAGGCCCGAATCGGTCAGCCGGGTGAAGGCGCCGAAAACGATGAGGTCGAAGGTCAGGAAAAGCGTGAGCAGGGTCAGCGCACGCAGCCGCCCCGCCGGCGTGCTGCTGCGCGAGCGCTGCCGCCACCACAGGAGCGGGCCGATGGCCACCGCGCCGCCGATGGCAGCGACCTGGCCGAGAGGGAGAAGGACGTCTTCCATCGCAGATCAACGGCCGGGGCTGTCCCAGCCGGCACTCGCCTTGAGCAGCTTGCTGAGGTCGCCCTGGAACTTCTTCGGGTCAGGATCGGCTGGGGCGCGCAGCATCCAGCGTCCCAGGGGGTCGACCACATAGAAGTGGTCGCGCAGCGTCTTGCCCTCGGCCGGCTTCAGCCAGCCGGCCAGCGCCTCCTGAGGTACCCGCAGGACGGTGGCCTCGACGCCCTTCTGTTGCACGGCTGCCAGCACTTCCGGCCGCGGTGTGCCGTCGTCGGGGATGAGCCAGATCTTGTCGACCCGGGCGCGCTCCTTGCCCAGCATTTCGCGCAGTTGCCGCTGCACGAAGAGCTCGCGCTCACAGGCCGCATCGCATGCTGAAGGCTGCACCGCCACGAGCAGCCACTGGCCGTGCAGCGACTCCGCCGCCACGCGCTGCCCCTGCAGGTCGGTCAGCGGCAGGTTGGCCGGCAGTTGGACGGTGGGCGTGATCAGCTCGCCGTAGGCCGAGCCTTTGGGCTTGATCACATAGAACGTGAAGTACGACGCAATGACCGGCGCGGCACAGACGGCCAGCACCAGCAGCATGCGCAGCCTCCCGGCCCGCTGCTGTGGCTCCCCCAGCGCGCGTGGGTCGGGCTGGCTGTGCACCGTGAAGCTCAACGGCTCAGGGCTGCTGGCGGTGGAGCCGGGGGCGGACGTGTTGGAACCAGACATAGAGGGCGAGGATCAGCGCGCAGAGCGCGAACCATTGAAAGGCGTAGCCGTAGTGTTTCTGCAGACCCAGATCCGGCGCCGGCCAATGGCGCAGCAGGCCACCGTCGTCGGTGCCATCGGTCTGGATGACCGTCAGGGGCAGCAGCGCCAGGCCGGTTTCGAGGGCGAAGGTCGCCGGGTCGAGATTCTGCCGGATCAACCCCGCCTCTCCAGCGCCGAGCTCATAAAGCCGCGATGGCGAAGCGGCCAGCCGGCCCGTGATCTCGACCTCGCCGGGCGGCGTCACCAGGGGCGGCAGATGCGTTCGGTTGGCCGGGTCGCGGGGCGCCCAGCCGCGCTGCACCAGCACGCTGTCGCCCCGGCCAGCCAGCCGCAGCGGTGTGACGACATAAAAGCCCGCCCGGCCATCCATGGGTCGGTTGTCGAGCCAGACCGTGCGCTCCGGCAGCCATTGGCCGCGCAGCACCACACGGCGGTGCAGTGGCGTGGCCGCGCCCACGTCCGCGGCCGACAAGGGCGGGCGGACGGCTTCGGCCTCCATCGCCGCCTGCAGCGCAAGCTTTTGCTGAGCCCGATCCAGCTGCCACACGCCCAGGCGAGCCGTGAGCGCAACGCCCAGCAACGCGGCCACCAGGGCAAGCCAGCGCCGCAGCGTCATGCACCGCCCCCAAGAAGATAATCGGTCCCCATGAAATTCGTCTTCCTGATCGCCTTCATCGGCATCCTCGGCGCCCTCGGGGCCGCGGGCGTGTTCATGCTGCGCAAGGGCCGCGGCGACGCACGGCGCAGCCCCAACATGGCCCGCGCGCTGGCGCTGCGGGTGGCGTTGTCGGTGGCGCTGTTCCTGATCATCCTGCTGAGCTGGAAGTTGGGCTGGATCCAGCCGACCGGGCTGCCCGTTCGCCCAGCCTGACCCAAAAAAAAGCGCCGCGTCGGCGGCGCTTGTTCCAGGCGAGGTCGCCTCGTCACATCCAGTAGACGACGACGTACAGGCCGAGCCACACCACGTCAACGAAGTGCCAGTACCAGGCCGCACCTTCGAAGCCGAAGTGACGGTCGGCCGTGAAGTGGCCCTTCATCAGGCGGATGGTGATGAACAGCAGCATCAGCGCGCCCACGCACACATGGAAGCCGTGGAAACCGGTCAGCATGTAGAAGGTGGAGCCGAAGATGCCGGAGCTGAGCTTGAGGTTCAGCTCGGAGTAGGCGTGGTGGTACTCGTAGGCCTGGAAGCCCAGGAAGGTTGCACCCAGCAGCACCGTGATCCACATCCAGGCGATGGTCTTGCCGCGGTTGCCGGCGATCAGCGCATGGTGGGCGATGGTGAGCGTGATGCCCGAGGTCAGCAGCAGCGCGGTGTTGATCGTCGGGATGGGCCAGGGGCCCATGGTGCTGAAGGCCTCGACCGTGCCACCAGGCGCGGCGGTGAAGCCGGCGGCCGTGCTCGGCCAGATGGCCTTGAAGTCAGGCCACAGCAGCGAGTTCTCGAGGCTGCCCAGCGACGGCACCGAGAACACGCGGGCCCAGTACAGCGCGCCGAAGAAGGCCGCGAAGAACATCACCTCCGAGAAGATGAACCAGCCCATGCTCCAGCGGAAGGAGACGTCGATGCGGTCGCTGTAGAGGCCGCCCTCACTCTCGCCGATCGCGTCGCGGAACCAGGCCTGCAGCACAAAGGCCCAGAAGGCCAGGCCACCCAGCAGGGAGTACATGCCCCAGCCGTGGCCGTTGATCCACTGCCCGGCGCCGAGGATGACGAAGAACAGACCGATGGCGGCCATCACCGGATGGCGTGAAGGTCCTGGGACGAAGTAGTACGGGGCTTTGCCCGGGGTTGCCGCTGCCGACATGTCGTTCTCCTAGTTCTCGCTCGTTCTGAACTCTGTTGCGGCCGCCGTCAGGCCGCCGCCACGCCGCTGCTGATGACCCAACGGACCAACAACACCAGCATCAATACAAACAGGGCTGCGCCAAGCACGCCCGCAATCACCACATGCACCGGGTTGAGCTTGGCCATGTCGTTCTCATGGTCCCGCCCCCGGCGCACGCCGAAAAAACTCCAGGCCACGGCCGAGATCGTCTGGCCGATGGACGCCTTGCGGCCCACCGCTTCCTTCAGATCCTCGCCGGGCTTGCTCACAGCGCCCCCGCCTTCTGGGGCGCCTGCCCGACCTTGAATCCGCCCTTGCCCGCGACCTCGAAGAAGGTGTAGGACAGGGTGATGGTCTTCACATCCTTGGGCAGCTTGGGGTCGATGACGAACACGACCGGCCACTGCTTGCTCTCGCCCGGCGCCAAGGTGTATTCGTTGAAGCAGAAGCACTCCAGCTTGTTGAAGTGCGCACTGGCCTGCATGGGCGCGTAGCTGGGAATGGCCTGCGCGGCCATCGTGCGGTCCTGCTTGTTGCGGAACTCGTACATCACCTGGCTCAACTCGCCGGGGTGCACCGTCATGTGGCGCACCGCAGGCTTGAAGTCCCAGGGGCCGCGGGCGTTGGTATCGAACTCCACCGTGATGCTGCGGCTGTAGTCGATTTGCCCGTTGCCGTTGGCCACGCCCTTGTCGGCCAGGATGGTCTGCCGCTCGGACAGCGACAGCACGTTGATGCCCAGCGCCTCGCAGATCGCCTTGTACAGCGGCACGAGGGCGTAGCCGAAACCGAACATCAGCGCCACGATGACGGCCAGCTTCACCAGGAGTTGGCGGTTGTCGCGGCGCAAGGCGGCGAGGAACTGCATCTCAGTGGCTGCCGAACATCGCCATCTTGACCATGAAGCCCACGCCGAAGGCGAGGGCCACCGTCAGCAGGATCAGGCCCAGCCGACGGTTTGCCTTGCGCTGCTCAGGCGTCATGCCCTGCTCCTCAGGCGACGATGCGGGTCGCCGAGGCGTCCAGCTTGGGCGGCTCTTCGAAGGTGTGGAAGGGAGCCGGCGACGGCACTTCCCACTCCAGGCCTTCAGCGGCTTCCCAGGGCTTCTGCGGGGCCGGCTGGCCCTTGCCGCGCATCATCGGGACGACGACGAACAGGAAGAAGTACACCTGCATGAAGCCGAAGCCGAAGGCGCCGATGGACGCGATCTGGTTGAAGTCGGTGAACTGCATCGGGTAGTCGGCGTAGCGACGCGGCATGCCGGCCAGACCCAGGAAGTGCATCGGGAAGAAGGTGATGTTGAAGAAGATCAGCGAGCCCCAGAAGTGGATCTTGCCGCGCAGCTCCGAATACATCACGCCCGTCCACTTCGGACCCCAGTAGTACACGCCGGCGAACAGCGCGTACAGCGAGCCGGCCACCAGCACGTAGTGGAAGTGGGCGACGACGTAGTAGGTGTCCTGGATCTGGATGTCGATCGGCGCCATGGCGCAGATCAGGCCGGTGAAGCCGCCCATCGTGAACACGAAGATGAAGCCCACGGCCCACAGCATCGGGACCTCGAAGGTCATCGAACCGCGCCACATCGTGGCCAGCCAGTTGAAGATCTTCACGCCCGTGGGCACCGCGATCAGCATGGTCGCGTACATGAAGAACAGCTGGCCCGTCACCGGCATGCCAGTGGCGAACATGTGGTGAGCCCACACGATGAAGGACAGGATGGCGATCGAGGCCGTGGCGTACACCATGGAGGCGTAGCCGAACAGGCGCTTGCGGGCGAAGGCCGGCACGATCTGGCTGATGATGCCGAAGGCCGGCAAGATCATGATGTAGACCTCGGGGTGACCGAAGAACCAGAAGATGTGCTGGTACATGATCGGGTCACCACCGCCTGCCGGGTTGAAGAAGGCAGTGCCGAAGTGACGGTCGGTCAGGGTCATCGTGATGGCGCCGGCCAGCACGGGCATCACCGCGATCAGCAGGTAGGCCGTGATCAGCCAGGTCCAGCAGAACATCGGCATCTTCATCAGCGTCATGCCGGGGGCGCGCATGTTGAGGATGGTCACGATGATGTTGATCGAGCCCATGATGGAACTCGCGCCGAGGATGTGCATCGCGAAGATGCCGGCGTCCATCGACGGGCCCATCTGCAGCGTCAGCGGCGCGTAGAGCGTCCAGCCGGCGGCAGGGGCGCCACCGGGCATGAAGAAGCTGCTGACCAGCATGATGGCCGCCGGGATCATCAGCCAGAAGCTGAAGTTGTTCATCCGCGCGAAGGCCATGTCGCTGGCGCCGATCTGCAGCGGAATCATCCAGTTCGCGAAGCCGACGAAGGCCGGCATGATGGCCCCGAACACCATGATCAGACCGTGCATGGTCGTGAACTGGTTGAACAGCTCGGGGTTGAAGAACTGCAGGCCCGGCTTGAACAGCTCGGCGCGGATGCACAGCGCCAGGATGCCGCCGATCATCAGCATCGTGAAGCTGAACAGCAGGTACAGCGTGCCGATGTCCTTGTGGTTGGTCGCGAAGACCCAGCGGCGCCAGCCGGTGGGCGCGTGATGGTCGTGATGATCGTCGTGGGCGTGGTCACCAGCGTGGCCGCCGTGAACACCGTGGGGTGGGAGCACTGCACTCATGGGATTACCTCTAGTTCGGCGTTCGCGATTACTTGCGGGCGGCGACGATCTCGGCCGGCTGCACGGTCTGGCCGGTCTTGTTGGACCAGCTGTTCTTCGTGTAGGTGATCACGGCGGCGATGTCGGTGTCGCTCAGCTGTTTCCAGGCGGGCATGCCCTTGTCCATGCGGCCGTTGAGCAGCACCTGGATCTGCTCCAGATGGTTGTCCGAGAGCACCAGGGCCGATGCGTCCAGCGCCTTGATCGGGCCGGCGCCCTTGCCGTCGGGCTTGTGGCAGACGGCGCAGTTGGCGGCATAGACCTTCTCGCCACGGGCCACCAGCGCCGCCTGTTCCCAGACCTTGCTCGGATCATCTGCCTTGGCGGCCATTTCCTTCTTCTTGCCGTCGACCCACTTGGCGTAGTCCTCGGCGGACACCACCTTGACGTGGATGGGCATGTAGGCGTGTTCCTTGCCACAGAGCTCGGCGCACTGGCCGTAGTAGTCGCCGACCTTCTCGGCCTTGAACCAGGTGTCGCGCACGAAGCCGGGGATGGCGTCCTGCTTGACGCCGAAGGCGGGCACCATCCAGGCGTGGATGACGTCGTTGGCGGTGGTGATGATGCGGACCTTCTTGTCGACCGGCACCACCAGCGGGTTGTCGACCTTCAGCAGGTAGTTGTCGACCGGCTGCGGGTTGCCCGAGTTGGAGGCTTCGCGCTGCTCGGTGTCGAGGGTGGCCAGGAAGCCGATGCCCTCGCCTTCGCCCTTGATGTAGTCGTAGCCCCACTTCCACTGGTAGCCAGTGGCCTTGATGGTGAGGTCGGCATTGGTCGTGTCCTTCATCGCGACCACCACCTTGGTGGCCGGCAGGGCCATGCCGATGACGATCAGGAAGGGGACCACGGTCCAGGCGATTTCGACGGCCACGCTTTCGTGGAAGTTGGCCGACACCGCGCCCTTGGATTTGCGGTGCTTGAAGATGGAATAGAACATCACGCCGAACACCGCCACGAAGATGACGAGGCAGACGATCAGCATGAAGTTGTGCAACCACATCTGGTCGCGCGCGATGGTGGTCACCGGCTCGGGCAGATTGATCTGATTGACGCCAGGGCCGCCTTTGAGGTCATTCACCGCCAGGGCCGGACCCGCTGCCAGGGCCGCCGCCGCTGCGGCCCATCGGCCCCAAGCGCGTGAGGCGCTCTGCACTCGTGCGTTCATCATCGTCATGGTTGTCACTTGGTTCTTAGTGGTGCGGGGCTTGCAACCAGGCCGGCAAGCCCGATCTGCTGCGCAAGGTCCGTGAGGAGAACAGACCGATTCGATCTGTCCTTGATGCGGCGCAAGAGTTTAGCCCACGAGGGTCCTTGCTCTCCCTGGGGTCACCCCGGGAAATCACCCACCTGACCGCCCCTCGCGCAGCTTGGCGCGCATCGCATCGACGCTGACCACTGTCTCGGCCGCGACAGCCAGCCGGGGCGCGGCCTTGAACGCATGGCCGAAGACCACCTCGACGGTCATCGCCAGCCGCCCCTGCGCATCGCGCAGCGATTCGAGTTCGGACAGCAGCCGAGCCCGCCACTGCCGCCCACGCAGACCCGCAAACCGCAGCGGTGACAGGTTGCCACCCAGCGCCCGCAGGTCCGACAGCAGGCGCTCGGGGCCCGGCCAGGTCAGACGCAGGCGCTGCTGGTCCATCACCGGGTCGGCCAGCCCCGCCTTCAACACCAGGTCGCCGATGTCGTGCATGTCCCACCAGTCAGGCGCTGGGCGGCCCCAGCCGTTGCGGGCAAAGAGAGGGCGAAGTTCCACGAAGCTGTCGGGCCCCAGGCAGGAGAACATCACGAAGCCGCCCACCGCGAGGCTCCCCTGCCACTGCCCGAGCAGTCCCGGCAGGTCGGCACAGGCATGCAGGGCCATGTTGGACCACACCAGGTCGACCTCAGGCCGTGCCGGCAGCGCCTCGATGCGGCCTGATCCGCCGCCACGCAGCCTGCGCCACCAACCCGGCACCCGCTCGGCCTCGGCGCGAGCGGCCAGGTCGACGTCGGATTCGTGCCAGAGCATGTCGGCCTCGGGGTAGGCCTGGCGCAGCAGTGCGGCACTGTCACCCAGCGCCGCGGACACGTCCAACACCCGGGCCGGCTTGAGCTTGATGTAGCCAAGCCGCTCGGCCATGCGGGTGGCGACTTCGGCATGCAGCCAGGGCGCCGAGTCGGCCCGCGCCAACCGGCGAGCCTGGTGACGCAGGGCCGCCACATCCAGATCCTGAGGCCGCGGCCCCTGCTTCAAGTTAGGGGTCGGGTGCAGCTCATTCATGAGCCGGTCAGTATATTGAGACCATGCCAGACCGCTCCCTGCCGGCCCACAAGCCCGCACTGGTCGAGAAAGTGCTGCTGCGCTGCGCCGGCCAGTGCGCAGTCTGTCGCGCCTGGAGCCACCAGACCATCTGCGAGAGCTGCCTGGCGCTCTACGCCCGCCCCCAGCCCCGCTGCTGGACGTGCGCCGCCCGCCTGCCCCTGGAGCTGCTCGGCCGCCCGCAGCCGCAATGCGGCCGCTGCCTGCGCGAGCCGCCCCCGCTGGATCGCACCATCGCCGCGCTTGACTACAGCTTTCCCTGGGATGGCCTGCTGCAGCATTTCAAGTACCACCAGGCGCTGGAGCTGCGCGAGAGCCTGCTGGAGCGCCTGAACATCGCGCTGAACGCCGCCGACGTCACCGAGCCCGACTGGCTGCTGCCCGTGCCCATCTCGGCCGAGCGGCTGCGCGAGCGGGGCTACAACCAGTCCTACGAGCTGGCCCGGGCCCTGGCCCGTCGGCGCGGCCTGCGCTGCGAGCCCGAGTTGCTGCTGCGCCTGCGTCACAACGAACGCCAGGCGGGCCTCAAGCTCGACCAGCGCGCGGCCAATGTGCGCGGCGTGTTCGCCGTCGAGCCGCTGCGCGCCAACCGCCTGCGCGGCACCAGCGTGGCCCTGCTGGACGACGTGATGACCAGCGGCTCCACGCTCTACGAGCTGGCCGGCACGTTGCTGCAGGCCGGCGTGATGAGCGTGCAGGCGTGGGTGGTGGCCCGCACGCCGGAGCCGGGCGACTGCTGAGCACGGGCGGCGGATACTCCCGCCCCATGTTCAACATCGTCCTCGTCCATCCGGAGATCCCGCCCAACACGGGCAATGTGATCCGACTGGCTGCCAACACCGGCTGCAGCCTGCACCTGATCGAACCGCTGGGCTTCTCGATGGAAGACCGGCTGCTGCAGCGCGCAGGCCTGGACTATCACGAGTACGCCCGCGTGCAGCGCCATGCCGACTGGGCCCGCTTCCTGGCCACCGAGTCGCCCGACCCCACGCGCCTGTTCGCATTCACCACCCGCGGCAGCCAGCCCTTCGGTCAGGTGCAGTGGCAGCCGGGCGACTGGCTGGTGTTCGGCAGCGAGACGGCGGGCCTGCCGCCCGCCTTGCGCGATGGCTTCCCGACGGAACAACGCGTGCGGCTGCCGATGCGTGAAGGCCAGCGCAGCCTGAACCTCAGCAACAGCGTGGCAGTCGCGGTGTTCGAGGCCTGGCGACAGAACGGCTACGCCGGCGGGGCCTGACGACGGCGTGTCACTCCGGCCGGGCCTGCCGGCCCATGAGCAGTTCCACCACCTGCGGCGCACCGACGCGGCCGTCGAGCAGCGCCACCATCGCCTCCGTCACCGGCATCTCCACGCCGGCGGCGCGAGCGCGCGCCAGCACGGTGGGCGCGCTGTAGACGCCTTCGGCCACATGGCCCAGTTCGGCCAAGATTTGCGGCAAGGCCAGACCTTGGGCCAGCAACAGGCCAACGCGCCGGTTGCGCGACAGGTCGCCGGTGGCGGTGAGCACCAGATCCCCCAGGCCCGACAAGCCCATGAAGGTCTCGGCCTTGGCGCCCAATGCCAGGCCCAGGCGCAGCATCTCGGCCAAGCCGCGGGTGATCAGTGCCGCGCGGGCATTGAGCCCCGGCGCATCGGGTGCCGAACCCGACAGGCCGTCGCACACGCCAACCGCGATGGCCATCACGTTCTTGACCGCGCCACCCACTTCCACGCCGACCGGGTCGGCCGAGGTGTAGACGCGCAGCCGCTCGCCGTGGAAGGCGTCGACCGCTGCCTGTGACAGCGCCGCGTCGCCACTCGCGGCCACCAGCGCGGTCGGGCGGCCCGCGGCCACTTCCTGGGCAAAGCTCGGCCCGGAGAGCACACCCACGCGCATGGCCGGCTGCAATTCGCGGGCGATCTCATGGCCCAGCCGCCCCGTGCCGGCCTCGAAGCCCTTGCACAGCCACAGCACGCGCTGGTGCACAGGCAGCGCCGCCAGCGTGCCGCGCAGGCCCGACATCGGCGTGGCGATAATGGTCAAGCCATCGGCCGCATGCGCGACGGCAGCACCCAGGTCGGCACCGATCTGCAAGGCCTGCGGCAAGGGGTTGTCCGGCAGATAGGCCTGATTGCGCCGGCTGGCCTGCATCAGGCCGGCCGCTGCGGCGTCGCGCGCCCACAGATGCACCGCATGGCCGGCACGTGCCGCCTGGATGGCCAGGGCCGTACCCCACGCCCCGGCACCGAGCACACTGATCTTCATCGTCGTCATGCGCAGGAGTGTCGCCCAAGCAAAACGCCCCGCACGGGGCGGGGCGTCGTCAACGGGCGAAGCCGTGAATGCTCAGTTGACGGCCTGGCCGCCCTGGGCGGCGCGCTGGGCCTGCTGGGCCTCGAACATGGCCTGGAAGTTCACTTCGGTCAGCAGCACCGGCGGGAAGCCGGCACGGGTGCAGACGTCGGACACGATGGCGCGCAGGTAGGGGTAGACCATCTGCGGGCAGACGATGCCCAGAATGCCTTCGACCTGGTCTTGCGGCACGTTGCGGATCTCGAAGATGCCGGCCTGCTTGGCTTCCACCAGGAACAGCGTCTTGTCGCCGACCTTGGTGTTGACGGTGGCGGTCACGCAGACCTCGAAGATCCCGTCCGTCACGTTCTCGGCCGACAGGGCGAGGTTGATGTCGACCTGGGGCTGCTGCTGCTCCAGCAGGATGTGCGGCGCGTTGGGCTGCTCCAGCGACAGATCCTTCAGGTACATGCGCTGGATCTGGAACACGGGGGTGCCTTCGGGGGCGGCTTGGATCTCGTCGGCCATGGAACTCTTTCTAGCGGAGCGTCAAACAAAAGCCCGCAGGCATCGCGCTGCGGGCGGTAGGCGGATTATGGGTGAGGCCTCGTGACGGGCCGCCCGGGGCTTGCCCGGGCTTGAAATCAGGCGGCCTGGAGCAGGGGCAGCAGGCCGCCCTTCTGGTCGAGGGCGATGAGGTCGTCACACCCCCCGACATGGGTGTCGCCGATGAAGATCTGCGGCACGGTGCGGCGGCCGGTGCGCTCCATCATGGACTGGCGCTCGGCCGGGTCCAGGTCGACACGGATCTCCTCGATCTCATCCACGCCGCGCTGCTTGAGCAGCGACTTGGCACGGATGCAGAACGGGCAGACCAGGGTGGTGTACATCTTGACGGGGGCCATGGGCAATCTCCTTCAGGCGGTCTTCTCGACCGGCAGGCTGGCCTCCCGCCACGCCTTGAGACCACCCGCCAGCACCCGGGCCTTTTCATAGCCCAGCTTGCGCAGCATGCCTGCGGCGCGGCCGGCGCGTGCGCCGGTCGGGCACACCACCACGATGGGCAGGGCCTTGTTGCTGGGCAGTTGCTTGTGGCCCTCAAGCTGGCCAAAGGGGATGTTGCGCGAGCCCACGGCATGGCCCTGGGCAAACTCTTGGGGCTCGCTGACGTCGATCAGCACGCCCTTCTCACGGTTCATGAGCTGCACCGCCTCCGCGGGCGTCACGGCCGCGCCCTGCCCGCCCGAAGCCAGCAGGGGCCACAGCAGCATGCCGCCGGACACGACGGCGGCGACCACCAGAAACCAGTTCTCGATCAGGAAGTTCAAGCAAGCATCCCGTGCAGTTGACGAAGCCCGGGATTATCGACGAGGCCGCAGCCCCGCGACCGCGCTGCCTTACTTGAGCTTGAAGGTCGCGACCGCCGACTGCAGCGTCTGGGCCTGCTGCTCCAGGCTGGTGGCTGCCGCAGCGGCCTCTTCCACGAGGGCGGCGTTCTGCTGCGTCATCTGGTCGAGCTGCATCACCGACTGGTTGACCTGGCCGATGCCCTGGCTCTGCTCGGCCGAGGCCGCGGTGATCTCGCTGATGATGTCGGACACCCGCTGCACGCTCGCGACGATCTCGCTCATGGTGCTGCCGGCGTCCTGCACGAGGCGCGCGCCGGACTCCACCTTGTCGACGCTGGCGCCGATCAGGCCCTTGATCTCGCGCGCCGCCTCGGCACTGCGTTGCGCCAGCGAGCGCACTTCGCCCGCCACCACCGCAAAGCCGCGCCCCTGCTCACCGGCACGGGCGGCCTCGACCGCTGCGTTCAGCGCCAGGATGTTGGTCTGGAAAGCGATACCGTCGATCACGCCGATGATGTCGGCGATCTTCTTGGAGCTGGTGTTGATCTCGTCCATGGTCGAGACCACCTGGCTGACGACCTCGCCGCCCCGCTGGGCCACGGACGCCGCGGAGCCGGCCAGCTGGTTGGCCTGCGCGGCCGCCTCGGCGCTCTGGCGCACCGTGTCGGTCAGGGTCTGCATGTTGCCGGCCGTCTGCTCCAGCGAGCCGGCCTGCTTTTCGGTGCGCACCGACAGGTCCTGGTTGCCCGCCGCGATCTCGCGGGAGGCAACCGTCATCGAGTCGGTGCCGGCCCGCACATTGGCCACGATGGCCGCGAGGCCGCTCGACATGTCGCGCACCGCCGCCAGCAGGCTTTGCTCGGCGCCCGGCGCGACGATGATGTCCTGGGACAGGTCGCCATCGGCCATGTGCCGCATCACGTCTCGGGCGTACTCCGGCTCGCCGCCGAGCTGGCGCCACACGCCGCCAATGATCAGGAACGAGCCCCCGCCCAGGCACAGCACCACGACCACACCGCTGATGACGATCGCCCACAGGCTGGAAGAAACCCCCTGGTGGGCGCGCTCCAGGCCTGCATCGAATCCCTCGCTAGCCTCGACCCGCGCGGTGGCGAGTTCGCCTTCGAGCTTCTTGAGCGCCGACTGCATCTTGGGAATCGCGCCGGCCTGGTCACCCTGTCGCATGCCCAGGAACAGTTCGGCCGTCTCGACCGAAGCCGCGTAGTACGCCTCGAAGCTCTTGGTCAGCTGGCTGCCCACCTCGGCCTTGCCATCGATGCGGCTGATGGCAGCCAACAACTTGCGGATGCTGGCCGCGCGATCCTTGGCCTCGTCCAGGCGCTTCTTCTCGCCTTCGGCCACGGCGCTCTGGATCGTCGCGCCGAGCGCCTCCAGTTGGGCCGCGAACTGTGTGGTCGCATCCAGATAGGGAAAGTCCACCTGGCCGACCGACCGGATCGAGTCCGAGGTCTTCGACGAGAACACCAGCACCACCACGATGCCGATGGCAAAGATGGCGGCGGCCAGGGCCGGCAGCATCCAGATCCGGGTCTTCACATTCATTCGAGGTCTCCAAGGCGGGGCGGGGCGCAACGCGCCCTCTGCCCATCATCTGCCGTGCGCAGGTTTCAGTCGACGGTCAACACGACCTTCACGCTGCCATCCACGGCAGATTTCTCGATATAGCCGATCGCGTCAGGGTTGGCCGCGACGAACTTCTTCACGTCGGCGGAGCTGGACAGCTCTTTCGGCGGCGTGGCCTTGCCGGAGAACACCAGGCGCGACCAGGCCGCCTTGACCTGCGCAGCCTGCTTGCCGGCGACCTTGCTGTAGAACTGCTCGCGAATGGCCGAGCCTTCGGCCTGGTCCGCCGCCGCTGCGGTCGCGCCGCTCGGCAGGGTCGCGCTCTTGCCGAGGAAGATGCTGGCGACCTGGTCGGCCGTCATCGAGGCGGCAGCGCTCTTGGGGTTCACGACGACGGCGACTTGCGCCTGGGCGCCCAGCGCCAGGAAGGCCAGCGCCAGGCCGGAGAAGATTTGCTTGAGAGTCATGGCGTTGCTTCCTGATCAGAACACGGTGTCCAGCGCGACGCTGATCACGTTGACGGTCTTGCCGTTGCCCCAGTTCGCGGTGGGCGAGATGAAATAGCCGCGGCCGTCCGGGCGCACGTTCTCCCACTGCGCCTTCAGCGCGAGGTTGCGGGCGAAGTCCCAGCGAGCGCCGACGGCGAAGGTCTTCTGCGTGTGACGCTGGCCTTCCACCACGCTGTCCACGGCCGCCTTCAGGGCCGCGAGTTGCGCCGTGGCCGCGGGGATGGTGTTGTTGACGTTGCTGCTGACCGTGCGGGCTTCCGACACCGTCACGTAGGGCGTCAGCGGGCCGAAGCGGTGGCCGACGAGCACGTACCAGCCGTCGGTGTCGGCCAGGAAGGTCTTGATGCGGCGCTGGGTGTACTCGGCGCTGGCGACCCAGTCGCCCTGGTCCCAGGTCAGGCCCACGCCGCTGAAGGTCCCCTTGCTGTCGTTCGGGTCGAGCTGGTTGCCCACGGAAGCGAACGGCGTGGCGCGCAGCGTGGCCACGAGGCCGTTCAGCGCCGCATTGCCGACGGTCAGCTTGCCTTCGGCGTAACCCAGGCGCAGCGTGAGGCCGGCGTCAGTCTCCAGCGTGGCGTTGAAGCCAGCCAGGCTCTTGACATCCACCTTGTAGCGCTGCGAGGTGTCGGAGGCCTTGCCGCCGAAGAGCTGGCCCGTCAGCGTGCCGACCGACGTGCTGAGCTGGTAGCTCGCGTCGGCGCCGTCGAAGTGGCTGACCGGCACCTGGTCGTACACATCCTTGGGCGGACGCAGC
Organism: Roseateles puraquae; assembly: GCF_002205845.1. Classification (GTDB taxonomy): domain Bacteria; phylum Pseudomonadota; class Gammaproteobacteria; order Burkholderiales; family Burkholderiaceae_C; genus Pelomonas; species Pelomonas puraquae. The sequence goes on from NZ_NISI01000001.1 coordinate 1,211,003, forward strand.
GCGGTGTTGGCATAGCCCACGTCGCGGAAGTCAGACACCGCGAAGAACGGCGCACCCATGCGGCCGGCACGCAGGGACAGCGCCGGCGTGACCTGCGCCTTCAGGAAGGCCCATTCCACGCCAGGCGTGAAGTTGCCCTTGCCGTTGGACTTGGTCAGCACCTGCAGGGTGCCCGAGAACATGTCGTTGAACTTGGCGCCCACCTGCACGCCCAGCTTGCTGTCGACCTCGGCGCTGACGTCCTTGTCGGCACCGCGCGTCTGGCCGAACAGCGCGAACTGCGCGTCGTCGGTGCTGGTGCGCACGAGGCCCAGGGTGCCGAAACCGGACAGCGAGAACATGCCGTCAGCGGCGGAAGCGCCACCGGCCGCGAGGGCCAGCAGCAGGGGAAGCAGACGATGTCGTGCGTGGACCATCATGGGTTGACTCCTTGATTCGGCGGGGGGCCGTGTTTGATCGGGAAAACCCGGATTATTCGAGCCCCAAACTCATTTCTGACGCCTCCGCCAGAGAGGAATGAGCACTGATTCACAGTCGAAGGAACTGTGGGAGGCCAGCGTCGCGGCCTCCCTACAATTTCGACCGCTCAAACCCCTCTCTGGAGTGCCATGTACAAGCTCGTCCTCATCCGCCACGGCGAATCGACCTGGAATCTCGAAAACCGCTTTACCGGCTGGACCGATGTGGACCTCACGCCCACCGGCGTGGAGCAGGCCAAGCAGGCCGGGCGGCTGCTGAAGGAGGCGGGCTATGACTTCGACATCGCCTACACCTCGGTGCTCAAGCGCGCCGTCTGGACGCTGTGGCACTGCCTGGACCAGATGGACCGCACCTGGCTGCCCGTGCGCCACGCCTGGCGCCTGAACGAGCGCCACTACGGCGCGCTGCAAGGCCTGAACAAGGCCGACATGGCCAAGCAATACGGCGACGAGCAGGTGCTGATCTGGCGCCGCAGCTACGACACGCCGCCGCCGGCGCTGGAGGCCACCGACCCGCGCAGCGAGCGCAGCGACCGCCGCTACCGTGGCCTGGATGCGAACGACATCCCGCTGACCGAATGCCTGAAGGACACCGTCGCCCGCGTGCTGCCGTTCTGGAACGAGACCGTCGCCCCGGCCATCAAGGGCGGCGAGCGCGTGCTGATCGCCGCGCACGGCAACAGCATCCGTGCGCTCGTGAAATACCTGGACAACATTGCCGACGACGCCATCGTTGGCGTGAACATCCCCAACGGCATCCCGCTGGTGTACGAGCTCGACGCCGACCTCAAGCCCATCAAGAGCTACTACCTGGGTGACGCCGAGGCCGCCGCCAAAGCGGCTGCCGCAGTCGCCAATCAGGGCAAGGCCTGATCCACGGCTGAGATCACCTCGTCGACGCTGGACCACTCACCCGGTCCGCGTCGCATGAGCGTGACGCTCGACCCCCACGGCGCCCAGCGCGCCGCATCCACCGGGCCCCAGATGCTCAGCAGCCGCGCGCCCACGCCCGCCGCCATGTGAGCCGGGCCGGTGTCGTTGGCCACCACCACGCCCGCCAGCTGGAGCAGCGCGTTGTAGACGCCCAGCCCGACGCCATCCAGCCGCAGTGCATCCGGATAGAGCTGCTGGGCCCCTTGCACCTCGGCCGGCCCCGGCACGATGACGACCGGCCGCCCCGCGGCCTTCAGGCGTTTCACGAAATCAGGGAAGGCCGGCCAACTGCGGTCCAGGAACTCCACCCGGCCGTTGGCGAACGGGCAGATCAGCACATAGCCACCCGGTGCGAGCCCGAGCGACGCCAGCATCGCGCGCGCCTGCTCGCGCTGCGCCTCGCTGACCTGCATGCCAATGTCGACCGGCGGCTCGGCCTGCACGCCGAGAAAGTCGCAGGCCAACTCCCAGTACTCCACCAGCGTGTGCCGGCCTTCCCGGCGCGGCAGACCGCGGCGCAGCAGCCAGCCGCGGCCGTCGCCCGCATGGCCCACGGGCTTCAGGCCCGCCAGGCGCGCATCCAGCGCGGCCGAGAAGGCGTAGGGGAAGAGCAGCATGTTGTCGCGCGCAGCAAAGGCCGGGTCGCGCCTCGTCGCCTCCCGGCGCATCACCCGCAGCTGGCCGATGCGGTCATGCAGCCCGGCCTGACGCACATGCACCGGCCAGCCTTCGGCCTCCAAGAGGCCGCGCGCCCAGCCCTTGCCGAGCAGCTCCAGCGCGTAGCCATGGCGTTCGAGCAGCCGCAGTGCGGGAATGCTCAATACCGTGTCGCCCACGAAGTTGCGCAGGCGAACGATCAGCGGGCGGGCTTCTATCATCGGCAGTTCTTTACAAATGGCGCGGGATTCTCCACCCCAATTCATGATTGCACTGCCCTCTTCCGCTGAAGTCATCGCCGCGCAGGATGCCGCCCTCGCCTCGCCGCCTGTGCCGGTCGAGGCCACCGACGTGCAGGGCTGGGTGGCCGTCAACCATTTCCACAACCGCAGCCTCTGGGCGCAGGAAGACCTGGCCCGGCGCACGCAGGCGCCGGATGCCGAGATCGTCGCGAACAAGCGCGCCATCGACCGTCACAACCAGGCCCGCAACGACGCCATCGAGCGCATCGACGAGTTCCTGCTGTCCGCCCTCGGCCTGGTCGACTCCGCCACGCTGGCCAGCGCCCTGCCCCGCTCGACCGTGCCGCCGGGCGCACGCCTGAACAGCGAGACGGCCGGCTCCATGCTCGACCGCATCTCCATCCTCGGCCTCAAGATCGCCGCGATGCGCGAGCAGACGCAGCGCCAGGACGTGGACGACGCCCACCGCCAGGCCTGCGCCGAGCGGCTGGAACGCCTGAAGCAGCAGCGCAGCGACCTCGGCCGCTGCTACGACGAGCTGCTGGCCGATGCCCGCGCCGGCCGGGCCTATTTCAAGGTCTACCGCCAGTTCAAGATGTACAACGACCCGCGGCTGAACCCGGCACTGGTGGCGGAATCCAAGTGATCGCCGCGCGCTTCGCCGCCAATCTTGACTGGCTGTACGGCGAGCACGCCTACCTCGACCGACCCGCCGCCGCACGCACCGACGGCTTCAACGCCGTGGAGCTGCAGCAACCCCATCTGCACGACGTGGCAGCGCTGACCGCGGCACTGGCCGGCCTGCGCGTGGTGCTCATCAACGCGCCGGCCGGCGACTGGGCCGCCGGTGAACGCGGCTTTGCGGCCCTGCCGGGGCAGGAGGCGCGCTTTCGCGACAGCACCCTGCGCGGCCTGGACCTCGCGAGCCGCCTCGGCGCGGCGCGCATGCATCTGCTGTCGGGCCTGGCAGAGGACACGCCGGCCCACCGCGGCACCTGGCTGGCCAACCTGCGCTGGGCGGCTGAGCAGTCAGCGCTGCCGCTGACCGTGGAGCCGATCAACCGGCGTGACATGCCCGGCTACTTCCTGCACACCCAGGCGCAGGCCCTGGCTCTGCTGGCCGAACTCGGTACGCCGCGCGTGCAACTGCAGCTGGACCTCTACCACTGCCGCGTCACCGAGGGTGAGTCCCTGAGCCACCTGACCCGAGCGCTGGACCTGGGCGTGCTGGGCCATGTGCAGGTGGCCGGCGTGGCCGGCCGCCACGAACCCGACCGGGGCGAATACGCCACCGAGCTGGCGCTGCTGGGCCGCCGAGCCTGGGCAGGCGCGGTCGGGCTGGAGTACCGGCCTCGCGCGATGACGTCGGCAGGACTGAGCTGGCTGGCCTGACTCAGAGCCGCGCCGCGATCACCTGACGCAGCTGCTCGCCGAGCATCCGCCGATCCAGACCTTCCGAGGCCACGCTCGGCAGCACCTGCACGTCGATGGCCAGCCCCCGGGCGCTGGCGATGCGCCACAGGCTCTGCACCAACGTGGTCTCACCGATGAAGCGCGCCGACGTGCTGAAGCGCTCACCCGGCTCATGCCAGCGCAGGACCAGCGGCAGCACGGGCGCGCCCGTCGACACGGCCGCCTGCAACAGATTGGCGTGGAAGGGCAGCAGCGCCGGCCCGGCGCCGGTCGTGCCTTCCGGGAAGACGGCCACGCAGTCGCCCCCCTGCAGCGCCGCCGCCGTCTGGTGCACGACACGCAAGGCGTCGCGCTTGCTGCTGCGCTCGATGAACAGCGTGCCCGCGCCTTCCACCAGCGCCCCCACCAGCGGCCAATGCTTCACATCGGCCTTGGACACGAAGCGCGCCTGCGGCAGCACCGCATGGACCGCGGCGATGTCCAGCCACGAGACGTGATTGGCCACCAGCAGATGGCCGGAGGGCAGCGCCGTCCCGGCCGCGTTCAGGCGGATACCCAGGATGCGCAGCGTCTTGACCGACCACCACTGGATCAGCTGGTGCCGCTCCGGCGCACTCAGCAGATCAAAGCGCCGCCGCACGATCCACAGCCCGTGCAGCACATGCGGCACCAGCCGCAGCAGCCGCGCGGCCGCAACCAGTGGCCTCATGCCCCCTCGTAGGCGACGTGGCCGGCCACCAGGGTGCAGCGCACACGCGCTGGCAGCTCGAAGCCGGTGCGCTCGAAGGCGAAGGGCGTGTGCTTGCCCTGGCTGGCCAGGGCCTCGGGCGTGACCGCCCAGCTGGCGCCCGCGTCGAACACGCAGACATCAGCCACGCCCCCCTCCACCAGCCGGCCGGCGCTGGCCGCGAGCGAGCCGAGGGCCGTGCCCAGCACCCGCACCGGCTCAGCCGTCACCACGCCGAGCGCGCGGGACATCGGCAGGCCGGAGTCCTGCGCCCAGCGCAGCGCCAGGCTCAACAGCAGCTCCAGGCCGGTGGCGCCGGGCGTGGCCTCGGCAAACGGCACGGCCTTTTCGTCCAGCGTGACCGGCATGTGGTCGGAGACCAGCGCATCCAGCGTGCCATCGGCGAGCCCGGCGCGCAGCGCATCCCGGTCGCGACCCTGGCGCAGCGGCGGGGTCAGGCGCATGGCGGAGTCGAAGTAGCCAATGTCCACGTCGCTCAGGTGCAGCGAGTTGATGGACACATCGGCGGTCACGGGCAGGCCGTGACGCTTGGCCGCGCGCACGAGGTCTACGCCCGCGGCGCTGCTGATGCGGCACAGGTGCACCCGCGCGCCCGTGGCGCGCACAAGCTCGAAGACGGTGTGCAAGGCGACGGTCTCGGCACTGACCGGCACGCCGGACAGGCCCAGGCGTGTGGCCACCGAGCCGCTGGCCGCCACGCCGCCGCCCAGCCAGGCATCCTGGGGCCGCAGCCAGACCGTGTAGCCGTAGGTTGCGGCGTACTGCAGGGCGCGGTGAAGCACCAGCGTGTCCTTGATGGCCACTTCCGCCTGCGAGAAACCGATGCAGCCGGCTTCGGTCAGCTCGGCCATCTCGGTCAGCGCCTTGCCCTCCAGGCCGCGCGTGAGCGCCCCCAGCGGGAACAGCCGGCAGCGGCTCAGCTTGCGGGCGCGGAACTTGAGCATCTCCACCAGGCCCGGTTCGTCGAGCGTCGGGTCGGTGTCGGGCGGGCAGACCAGGCTGGTCACGCCACCGGCCGCGGCTGCGGCCAGTTCGGTTTCCAGCAGGCCTTCATGCTCATGCCCAGGCTCGCGCAGGCGGGCGCACAGGTCCACGAGACCCGGCGCGACGATGAGGCCGGTGGCATCGATACTGCGGTCGGCGGTGAAGTCGTTGACGTCGCCCAGGTGGACGATGCGGCCGTTGGCAATCGCCAGGTCGCCGATGCGGTCGAGGCTGGAGGCCGGGTCGATGAGGCGGCCGTTCTTGATCAGGATCTTCATCTGTTATGCCTCATTGCCTGCGAGGATGGCCATGACCGCCATGCGCACCGCAATGCCGAAGGTGACCTGCGGCAGGATCACGCTGCTCTTGCCATCCGCCACCTCGGACGCGATCTCCACGCCGCGGTTGATGGGGCCCGGGTGCATCACGATGGCATCGGGCTTGGCCAGCGCCAGCTTGTCGGGCGTGAGGCCGAAGTGCTTGAAGAACTCGCCGCTGCTGGGCAGCATGCCGCCGTTCATGCGCTCGTTCTGCAGGCGCAGCATGATGACGACGTCGGCGTCCTTCACGCCCTCGGCCATGTCGTGGCAGACACGCACGCCCATGTCGCGCAGGTCGCCAGGCACCAGGGTCTTGGGGCCGACCGCGCGGATCTCGGGCACGCCCAGGATGTTCAGCGCATGGATGTCGCTGCGGGCCACGCGCGAGTGCACGATGTCGCCCACGATGGCCACCGTCAGGTTGCGGAAGTCCTTCTTGAAATGCCGGATCGTGTACATGTCCAGCAGGCCCTGCGTCGGGTGGGCGTGGCGGCCGTCACCGGCGTTCACCACGTGCACGTGCGGCGCGCAGTGCTGGGCGATCAGATGAGGCGCGCCGCTCTCGCTGTGGCGCACGACGAACATGTCGGCATGCATGGCGCTGAGGTTGGCCACCGTGTCCAGCAGGGTCTCGCCCTTGGCGGTCGACGAGCGCGCGATGTCCAGGTTGATGACGTCGGCACTCAAGCGCTTGGCCGCGATCTCGAAAGTGGTGCGGGTGCGGGTGCTGTTCTCGAAGAACAGGTTGAACACCGACTTGCCGCGCAGCAGCGGCACCTTCTTGACCTCGCGGTCATTGACGGAGAGAAAGCTGCCGGCGGTGTCCAGGATCTGCTCGATGACCGCCCGCGGCAGGCCCTCGATGGACAGCAGGTGGATGAGTTCGCCGTGCTTGTTGAGCTGGGGGTTGCGCTTGGACAGCATCACTGCACCTCGAATCGGAAACGACCGTCGTCGCCGCGCGCCAGTCGCAGCTTCTGGGCAGCGCCGAGCGTCACCCGCGCGGCCGAGAAGGCGGGCTCGATGGGCAGCTCACGACCGCCGCGGTCCACCAGCACGGCCAGCTGCACGCGCGCCGGGCGGCCGAAGTCGAACAGCTCGTTGATGACGGCGCGGGTGGTGCGGCCCGTGTAGAGCACGTCGTCAATCAGCAGGATGTCGCGCCCGTTCACGTCGAAGGGCAGCGTGGTGTGGTCGGCCTTGGCCATGCCACGCGAGCCGAAGTCGTCGCGGTGCATGGCGCTGGAGATGACGCCGGAAGCCACGCCAAGATCGGCTGCCAGCCGCTCGGCCAGCCACGCGCCGCCGCTCCAGATGCCCACCAGGGCGGTGTCGGGCGTCAGCAGGCGCTGTACGCCGCGTTTGAGTTCGAGGTACAGGGCCTCGGCGTCCAGCAGCAAGTCACTCATGGGTGTTCTCGGAAAAACTGTTCCAGGATCAGGGCGGCGGCGGCGGCGTCCACGTCTTGCGCGCCTCCGGCCTCGGCTTCGACGCTGGTGTAGCGCTCGTCCACCTCGAAGACCGGCAGGTGGTAGCGGCCCGACAGCCGGCGGCCGAAGTTCTGCGCCTTGGCGGTCATCTCGTGCGGCGCGCCATCGGGGTGACGCGGCACGCCGATGACGAGGGCATCAGGCTGCCAGGTCTTGATGAGCGCCGCAATGGCGTCGAAGTCGCCACCCTTGATGGTGCCGCGTGCCTCGGCGCTTCCCAGCAGACGCGTGCCGGAAGCCACGCCAATGCGGCGCAGGCCGAAATCAAATGCGAGAAAGGAATGCAGCTCGGTGGGCGACACGGGCGCCGCCATCACGCGTGGCCTGCGTCCGCGCTGAGCATGCGCGGGTCGATACCCAACAGGCCCAGGGCGCGCTCATAGCGCTGCTCGACCGGGGTGTCGAAGATGATCTCGGGCGCCGCATCCACCGTGAGCCAGCCGTTGCGGCCAATCTCTTCCTCAAGCTGTCCCGCTGCCCAGCCGCTGTAGCCCAGGGTCACCAGCAGCTTCTTGGGGCCTGCCCCGTTGGACAGCGCCTCCAGCACGTCGCGGCTGGTGGTCATCTCCAGGCCACCCGGCACCGCCAGCGTGGCGTTGTAGTGGCCGCCTTGCTCGTCCAGGGGCTCGTGCAGCACAAAGCCGCGGTCGGTCTGTACCGGGCCGCCGTAGAAGACCGGCGCATCCGCCAGGCCGTCACCCGGCGGGCTGAGTTCCACCTTCTCGAAGAGGTTGCCCAGAGTCAGCGAGATGGGCTTGTTGATGACCAGGCCGAGGGCGCCGTTGTCGTTGTGCTCACACAAGTACACCACGGTGCCTGCGAAAGCCTCGTCGGCCATGCCCGGCATGGCGATGAGGAACTGGTTGGTCAGGACGATCCGGTCGGCAGGCATGCGAAGCATTTTATTCTGGCGGGATGAACAAGCCTTCCAGCCGCTCCCTGGACCGTGCGCTCGTCTGGTTCCGCCGCGACCTGCGGGCCGATGACCATGCCGCGCTCCACCATGCCCTGAAGACCGCCCGCGAGGTGTTCTGCGTCTTCATCCTCGACCGCGACATCCTGGACGCCCTGCCCCGCACCGACCGCCGCGTGGCCTTCATCCTCGACGCGCTGCGGGTGCTGGACGATGACCTCCGGCGCCTGGGCGGCGGCTTGATCGTGCGCCACGCCCGCGCCGTGGACGAGCTGCCCCGGCTGGCCGCCGAGCTCGGCGTGCAGGCCGTCTTCCTGAATCACGATGACGAGCCGCAAGCCCTGGCACGCGATGCGCGGGTGGCCGAGCAACTGCGCGCCCAGGGCGCCGAGCTGCGCAGCTTCAAGGACCACGTCATCTTCGAGCGCAGCGAGGTGCTGACTGCCGCTGGCGGACCCTATGGCGTGTTCACCCCGTACAAGAACGCCTGGCTGCGCAAGGTCAACGACTTCTACCTGCGCAGCTATCCCGTCGAGCGCCATGCCGATGCCTTGGCCAAGACGCTGCTGGCCCAGGGGGTGCCTGAGCTGGCCGACATCGGCTTCGAGCCCGCCACGCTCTCGCCCCACCTCGGCCAGGGCAGCCGCGGTGCGGAGACCCTGCTAGCCGACTTTCTGGACCGCATCGATGCCTACGACCGGCAGCGCGACTTCCCGGCCGTCAAGGGACCGAGCTACCTGAGCGTGCACCTGCGCTTCGGCACCGTCTCCATCCGGCGGCTGGCACGGCTGGCGCACGGTCGCATGGTGGGCGGCGACCATGGCGCGGAGGTGTGGCTGTCAGAGCTGATCTGGCGCGACTTCTATCACCAGGTCATGCACCATCACCCGCATGCGATGACGGCGGCCTTCCGGCCCGAGTACGACGCCATCACCTGGGAAACCGGGGCGCACGCCGACGCGCTTTTCCAGGCCTGGTGCGAGGGCCGCACCGGCTTTCCGATCGTGGATGCCGCGATGCGCCAGCTCAACCAGACCGGCTACATGCACAACCGGCTGCGCATGGTGACGGCCAGCTTCCTGACCAAGGACCTCGGCCTAGACTGGCGGCGCGGCGAGGCCTATTTCGCGCAACAGCTGCTGGACTTCGACCTCGCCGCGAACAACGGCGGCTGGCAGTGGGCCAGCAGCAGCGGCTGCGACGCCCAGCCTTACTTCCGCATCTTCAACCCCACCAGCCAGAGCGAGAAGTTCGACGCCGAGGGTCGCTTCATCCGCCGCTACTGCCCGGAGCTGGCCGGGCTGGATGCCAAGACCATCCACGACCCTTGGGCGCGCGCGCCGCTGGCGATGCAGGGCGTGGACTACCCCCGCCCCGTGGTGGACCACGCGGTCGCCCGGGAGCGCACGCTGGCCCGCTACGCCGTGGTGAAGTCCCGCGGCCTGCCGGCAGCGTAAGTTCCCATCACGACCGCTACTGGACGCCGAAAGCCGTTGCTTCCGCGAGCGTCAGCAGCCCGCGGGGCGAGACGGCGTCCGCCGGGAACAGCGCGACGCCGAGTTCCACCCGCATCCGGTAGGGCTGCCCGCCGAACTCGAAGGGCCGGGCCATGAGACCGGCGAGATGCCGCGCATGGCTGGCCGCCTGCTCGGCCTGCTCGGCCTTGTCGAGCCGCGTCTGCACGATGGCGAACTGGTCGGCCGCGCTGCGGGCCACGATGTCGGCCTCGCCGCCGGCCTCGGCCAGCCGCCGCGCGGCCTGGCGCACCACGGCCTCGGCGACCTCACACGGCAGATCCGCCAGGCCCACCAGGCGCAGCACATGCACGGCCAGGTCCACGCCGTCCCGCAAGGCGCAGCGGGCGACCTGGTCGAGCCGCTCGTGCAAAGCCGCCTCCGTGTAGAGCCCGGTCAGGCCGTCACGCAGGTACACGGCCGGGCGCTGCTGAGGCTCCGCCGAGGGCGCGCCAGCCAGTGCGGCGAGGTCGTCGAACAAGCTCTCCAGGCCGCTCGCCTTGTCGTAGAAGGCATCGGCGCCAGCCACGAAGCAGGCGCGGCGGTAGGCCTCGGCGTCCTGCGCCGTCAGCACCGAGATGCGCCCTTCATAGCCGCCGGCACGCAGCTCGCCGAGCAGGTTCAGCCCGGAGCCATGCGCCAGCGACAGGTCCAGCAGCACCGCATCGGGCCGGGCCCAGCGGATCAGCGCCAGGGCCTGGCGCTCGCCCGCCGCCTCGCCGACGACGCGCATGCCGGGCATGCTGTCCAGTCGGCGCACCAGCAGTCGACGGATGGAGACGGTGTCTTCGACGATAAAGATGTTCATGGCCGCGATGGTGCTCCCCGGCACGGGGGAGCAGCAGCAGCAGAAAGCGGCTCCTCGACAGCGCCAAGCCCGCGAGCCCGTGTAGTGAGATTGCCTACACGGCGCCTGCAGCCGCGGGCTCAGAGCGCTGTCAGCCCGTGCTGCACGCAGTACTTGGTGAGCTCGGTGTTGTTGGCCCAGCCAGCCTTCTCCAGGATGCGCGCCCGGTAGCTGCCCACCGTCTTGACCGACAGGTGCATGGTCTCGGCAATCTGTGCCGGCGTCTGGCCCGCGGCGATCAACAGCATGACGCGATGTTCCTGGGCCGACAGCAATTCATGCGGCAGGGCATCAGGCGCCTTGCCGCTGAGCAGGCCGAGCAGGTGGTCGGCCATGGCCGCCGTCACGTAGCGACCGCCTTCCGACAGGCGCCGCAGCGCGGTGCGCAGCTCATCGGGCGCGCGATCCTTGGGCAGGTAGCCGGAGGCGCCCATCTGCAGCAGGCGAGAGGCATAGGCCGCCTCAGCGTTGAGGCTCAGGACCAGCAACGGCACGCCCTGCAGCACGCGCAGCAGCCGGGTGGCGCCTTCGAGGCCTTGGGCATCGGGCAGCGACAGGTCCAGCGTGACGAGGTCGGGCCGGGCAGCGGCGATGCGGGCCAGGGCTTCGGCGATGGTCGGGGCCTCGTCGATCTGGGCGTCAGGCCATTCCTGTCGAACCAGGTGGCTGATGCCCACGCGCATCAGCGGGTGATCGTCAACGATGAGCAGTCTCACGGCGTAGGTTCCTCCGGCTCGGGCCGCGCGATCAGGGGTTGGGGTGCCGTGGTTGGCAACCAGACCCGCACGCGCGTGCCGCCATCGGGCGCCGGACCGAAGTCAAACGTCCCGCCGGCCAAGGCGGCCCGCTCGCGCATGTTGCGAAGGCCGGCTGCATCGGGCCTGACATCGCCCGGGCCGCGGCCGTCGTCGATGACCTCCACCTCATAGCCCGCACCGGCCGCCTGCGTGAGCGGCCAAGCCGCCACCCGCAGGTTGCGCGCCTGCGCATGCCGCAGCACGTTGGTGCAGGCCTCCTGGATGATGCGAAACAAGGTGCTGGCCTGCTCGGCGGGCAGCAGGCCCGGCTCGGCCAAGGTCATGCGCGTGACCACGCCCGACTGGCGTTGCAGCGTCTGCAGGTAGTGGTCCAGTGCGGCCTCCAGCCCGAGTTCATCGAGCAGCGGGGGGCGCAGCGCCGCAGATATCTCGCGGGCCGAGCGGATGGCCTCGTCGGCCATGGCCTGCAACTCGTCCACCAGTGGCTCGGTCTGCGGCGCCAGCTTGGCGCGCAAGGACAGGGTCAGCATCTTGATGGCCGTGCCCACCTGGCCGATCTGGTCGTGCACCTCGCGCGCCAGGCGCCGCCGCTCGGCCTCGATGCCCCGGTCCATCTCGACGGCGAAGCTGCGGATGCGGGACAACGCGCGACTGAGGGCATCGGTGCGCTGCGCGACCTGCGCCTCGAGGTTGGCATTGGCATCTCGCAGCGCCGCCTCGGCCCGGTCGCGCAGGCGGCGCTCCCGCAGCATCAGGCCCAAGGCCACGGCGCCCATCAGCGCGCCGCCCGCGGGCAGCAGCCGGGTCAGCCGGGTCGTGCGCCGCTGCACGTCCTGGGTGGCCGCGTCGGCGGCGGTCACGGCCGCCTGCTGCTCCTGCTCCAACTGGTCGATCTGGAAGCGCAGCTCATCCATCACGCGCTTGCCGTCGACGTAGGCCGCCAGGTCCGGCGTGAAGGCGCCGCCTTGCTGCAGGCGCCGGTCCACGGTCGTGCGGGCCTGGCGCAGGCGTTCATCAATGAGCGCATCAAGCCGCGCCAGGGTCATGCGATTGGCGTTGTGGCGAGGGATGCGCTCACGCAAGGCGGCACGGGTCGTGCGGAGCTGCTCCAGCGCTTCCTCGTAGGGGCGCAGGAACGCCTGCTGGCCGGTGATCAGGAAGCCGCGCTGGCCGGTCTCGACATCCAGCAACAAGGTCAGCAGCCGACGCAGTTCGGTCCGTGTGGCCAGGGCCTGGCTGCGCTCGCCGTCACGGGCGATCAGCTCCGACAAGCTCAATGAGGCACCGACCGCCGTCCCGATGAAGGCGATGAAGGCTGCGACCAACAGGCCCAGCGGAAGCCAGGAATAACGCATGCACGATCCACGGCAAAGCACGTTCCAGGGCTCCACCAGGGTGTCAGCCCGGTGGTGATGCAAGGAGCCCACGCTTCCCAACGCACCCAGGCATGGCAGCTCGACGGCGCCATTGCAAGGACTCCCGCAGGCTAGGGCTGCGGCGGGCTGGAAGTCAAGCGCTTGCGTGGAGCAAGCAACAGATCCGTTAGCGGGCGAGCCTCAGAACAGCTCGACGTCGCTCAGCTGCGTGGCTTCCTGGATGATGCCGCTGGCCACCAGGGCGGCGTAGTTGTGCACCTGGTTCCGGCCATTGGCCTTGGCGTGGTAGACCGCCTTGTCGGCCCGCTCGAAGGCGGCTGCAGGGGCGTCGCCGGCCCGCACTTCCGTGAAGCCGATGCTGACGGTGATGCGACCGACCTGCGGGAAGGCATAGCGCTCGGTGTTCAGGCGCAGGCGCTCGAAGGCCTCCCCGGCGTGGATTTCCTCGTCGCAGCGCATCAGCACCACGAACTCCTCGCCGCCGAAGCGGTAGAGCAGGTCATGGAAGCGGAACGAGCCGCGCATCAGGCGCGAGAGCAGCAGCAGCACCTCGTCGCCGATCAGGTGGCCGAAGCGGTCGTTGACCGACTTGAAGTGGTCAATGTCGATCACGCCGAGCACGTAGTGCGGCGTGGCCGTTTCGTGACGGCGGTCCTCGGCCTCGTGGCGCACCTCGTGCTTGACCGGGATGTCCGACAGCACCTTCAGGAAGCTCTCGTCGAAGGTCTTGCGGTTGAGCAAGCCGGTGAGCGTGTCGCGCTCGGAGTAATCGAGCAGGCCCTGGAAGTTGTGATAGATCCGCAGCACGCTGCTGACCATGCGCTGCGCGCCCGTGCCCAGCCGCCGCGTCGACAGGATCTCGATCACGCCCACCACGTCGCGGTCGGTCGCGATCGGGAACAGGTAGAGCCACTGGCCGCCCTGCGCCACTTGCGTGACGGCCCGCGTACGCATGGCCTCCAGCCGCAAGGGATGCGTGGTGACCAGGGGCAGCGCCTCGGGCTTGGCCCACAGCGGGTCGGCCGAGGCCACCGCGTCGCCGGCGCGCAGATGCGCACGGGTCAGCCACCGCTCATGCCCCACCTCGCCCACCGTGCGGTAGATGGCCACCGACTCCGGCTCCAGCAGATCACGCAGCGCCATGACGAGTGTGACGTCCATGACGTCACGGTCACGGAAACCGGTCAGTTCGGCGAGATGGTCGACAACCTGGGACACTGTTTCTCCTAGGCCGCCACGGCCTCGCGATGCGTGTACTGCTGGATCAGGCTCAGCAGGTAGTCCTCATCGTAAGGCTTGCCGAGGTAGTGATCGACGCCGAGCTGCTCCGCATAGTCGCGATGCTTCTGGGCAATGCGCGAGGTGATCATGATCACCGGGAGCTTGGCCAGGCGCGAATCGGCCCGCATGTTGCGAACCAGGTCGAAGCCGTCCATGCGGGGCATCTCGATGTCGGACAGCACGACGGCCGGCAGTTCGTCGCCCGCCAGTCGTTCCATCGCATCCAGGCCGTCCTTGGCCAGCAACACACGCATACCCACGCGCTCCAGGAAGCGCTGCGTCACGCGACGCACCGTCAGCGAGTCGTCCACCACCATCACCAGCGGGGCCTGGGCGACGGTCGCGGCGACCGGCGCAGCCGGCTGTGGCACGTCCAGATCGCCCTGGGCCTGCGCCTGGGCCGTTGCAGCAGCCAGGCGAGCCTGGGCTTCCACGCCGTACCAGTCGGCCAACGCCACCACGTTGTAGATCAGCGCCACGTCGCCGGAAGCCAGCAGGCTGATGCCCGCCAGGCCCGGCACGCGGTTGAGCTGGGCACCGAGGTTCTTGACCACGACTTCCTGGTTGCCGATCACTTCGTCGACGTGCAGCGCCAGCGAGGCCTGGGCATTGCGCACCAGCACGACGTGGGCGTTGCGACCATGGGTCACGCCGCGGCCCGCGTGGCCGAGCAGACCACCCAGCCAGTAGAACGGCATCTCCAGGCCCGCGTGCTGCAGCTTGCCGCTGAGGTAGGCCGCTTCGACCGCCTCGACTGGCACACGCTGCACCGACGCCATCAGCGCCGCAGGCACCGCGACGACCTGGTCTGCGCTCTTGAGCAGCACGACTTGCGTCAACGCTGTGGTGAGCGGCAGGTGCAGCAGGAAGCTGGTGCCCTGGCCAGCGGTCGAGGTGGTCTCGATGCTGCCGCCCAGCGTACCCACTTCGGCACGCACCACATCCATGCCAATGCCGCGGCCACTCAGCTCTGTGACCTGGCTGGCCGTGGAGAAGCCCGGCGCGAAGATCAGGCGCTTGAGTTGCGCATCATCCGGCTCGGCATCCGGCGAGATCAGGCCCAGCTGCAGGCCGCGCTCGCGGATGCGGGCCAGGTTCAGGCCGGCGCCGTCGTCCGAGAACTGCAGCTGCACCTCGTTGCCCTGCTGGCTGACTTCGATGCGCAGCGTGCCCACCGGGTCCTTGCCAGCGGCCGTGCGGGCCTCGGGCGTCTCGATACCGTGCGCCACGCTGTTGCGCAGCAGGTGCTCGAAGGCACCGGCCGTGCGCTCCAGCACCGAACGATCAAGTTCGGTCTGGCCGCCGCTGATCTCCAGCTTGACCTGCTTGCCGCTGTCGCGCGCCGCCTGGCGCACCACGCGGTGCATACGCTCACCGATGCTGTCGAAGTCGACCAGGCGGGTGCGCAGCAGGTCATCCTGCAGCTCCCGCGTCAGCCGAGACTGCGCAGCCAGTTCGTCTTCGCCGGTCTGCACGCTGCGGCCCAGGGAGCGCTGCAGCGTGGCCACGTCGCCGACCGATTCGGCCAGCATCCGGGTCAGCTCCTGGAAGCGGGTGTAGCGGTCGAACTCCAACGGGTCGAACTCGCGGCCGCCCTGCTGCGCCATCTCCTGCTGGATGTGCATCTGGGCTTCGGCCTGCAGCTCCAGCTCGCGCAACTGGGCGCGCAGGCGCTCCAGGTTGTCGTCGAGGTCGAGCAGCGCGCCCTTCATCTGGGCGAGTTCGGACTCCATCCGCGCACGGCGGATGCTGACCTCGCCGGCCTGCGTGGCCATGCGCTCGAGCAGGCTGCCGCGCACACGCACGAGGGCCTGGCCGATGGCGAGGTTTTCGTTGGCGGCTTCGACTTCTGCGGTGTCGGTGAAACGGGTCCAGTCGATCTGGCGCAGCGGCTCGGCAGGCTTGTCGGCGACAAACGCCGGGGCCGGAGCCGTGACCGCCGGCGTGGGCGCCTCGGTCGGCGCCGGGGCCGGCTCGGGCGCGGGCGGCGGCGGTGCCACCACCTGCGGCTCGACCGGCGCCGGGGCAGCCGCCATCAGGCTGCGGCCCAGGGCCTCGAAAGCGTGCTCCAGCGCGTCACCCTCGTCCTGCAGCGCCTGCACCTGGGCATGGTCAGCCGTGCCGGCATGCACCAGGGCCTCGATGGCAGATTCCAGGTGGTGGGCCTGCTCGCCCAGACGCATTGCACCCGCCAGACGCGCACCACCCTTGAAGGTGTGCAGGGCGCGCATGCAGGCGTCGGAGCGGCTGACTTCGGCCGGCTCGGCCAGCCAGTCGCGCAGCGCCGCATGCAGCTGCTGCAGCAGGTCGCGGCCTTCTTCTTCGAAGATCGGGTAGAGGTCGGGCTCGATGTGGTCGGGCAGCCCCGGCTCGGGCTCGGGCTCGACCGCGGAGGCCGCCAGCACCGGCTCCGCCACCACCTCGGCCACCACCTCGGCGACCACGTCTGGCGCCGTTTCCGGCTCGGGCGTGGGCGCGTCGGCCAGCTCGGTCACCTGCATCGCTTCCACGACGGGCTCCGGCTCGGGCTGCACCGCCTCGATCACCTCGACGGCAGCCATCGGTTCGGGCTCGGCAACCGGCTCGAACACCGGCTCCGACTCAACCGCCAGCACCGGTTCCGGCGCGGGTTGAACAGGCGCTTCGGCGGCCAGGTCGAAGCCTTCCGGCAGTTCGCCTGCCACCGTCTCCGCAATGCCCAGGTCAGCCGCAATGGTCTCCGCGGGAGCCTCGTCCAGCGGCGGCGGCAGGGTGTCCTCGAAGCCCGGCGCCGACGTGGAGATGTCCTCCTCGTCCGGCTCGTAGGCATGCAGGCGCTCGATGACCTCAGGGTCGTTGGGCTTCAGGAAGCCGGCCGCGAACTGGTGCAGCAGGCGACGGATGTCGTCAGCCGCACGCACGAACAGCTCGGCGTCTTCTTCCTTGAAACGCAGGGCGCGCTGGGCGCGCTCCAGCGCATGTTCCAGCGCCCGGGCCAGCGCCGACAGGTCTTCATAACCCACGGTTGCCGCATTGCCCGCGAGCGCATGGGCCTGCACTTCGCAGCTCTGCGGCACCGGTGCCACGAGCTCGGCCGCCCACTCGGCCAGGCCGATGGAGAGCTTGCGCGAGAGTTCGTCGGCCTCGTTGAGGAAGATGTTGAACAGCGCAATGCTGATCCGCAGCGGGCCGATGACCTTGAAGCCTTCGTCCGGGTCCAGGGCCTCGGGCTCGGGTTCGGCCACCGCTTCGACAGCCGGCGCTTCGTTGTCGACCACCAGGCGCGGCAACGTGAGCGTGACCTCTTCGGGGCGCACCGGCGGCGCCAGGCTCTCGTCGACCACGACGGGCTCGGCAGCTTCGGGTTCGTCCAGGTTGAGCACGACGCCGAAGTTGGCAAGCGTGGGCTCCTCGTCGGGCATCGCCGGCAGCGGCAGCGGCTCGGTCGGCGCATGCGCGCCATCGAAGTCGACCGCCAGGTCCAGCGGCAGGGCCGCCGGGTCGAGCTCCTCCGCCACCTCGGGCTGGGGCAGCGGCGCGTCGACGGCCGGCGCCTCCAGGTCGAGCACGAAGTCAGGCTCGAGCGCAGGCCGCGCTTCCATCTCGGCGGGCAATGCCGGCACCTCGGGCTCGCTGGCTTCCTCGACCAGCAGCTCCGGCGCCACGACGGCCGGCTCGACCGGCACGTCCAGCGACAGATCGATGGTCTCGATCACCTCGGCCGCCGGCAGCTCGAAGGCCACCTCGGCCGGTGCAGCCACCGGGGCCTCGGCCTGGAACGACAGCGGCAGCAGTTCGCCTTGCAGGCGCAGTGCGTCGGCACTGCGGCGCACCGGCTCAGGCGTGTGCATGCCGGGCTGATTGCCGGCGATCTGCTCGCGCCAATGCGCGAAGTAGTCCAGCGCTTCGCTCGTGAAGGCCAGCAGCGCGCCATCGGCATGCGGCGTGGCTTCGGCCAGGCGGGCGTTGTAGAGCTGCTCGCAGGCCCAGGCCCCCTCGCCGAAGGCATCCAGACCCACCATGCGGGCACTGCCCTTGAGGGTGTGGAAGGCGCGGCGGACCACAGTCAGCTGGGCGTGATCGGTCGGCTGGTCGCGCAACTCGGCCAGGGCCGCACGCGCATTGCCGATGACCTCGTCGGCCTCCTCCAGGAAGATCTCGCGCATTTCCGGGTCGTCGGCCACGCTCGGTGCCGGAGCCGGCGCAGGAGCTGGCGGCGGCGGTGCCACGATGGGGGCCGGGGCCGGCACGGGTGCGGCCACGCTGAGGTCGACGTCGGGCAGGCTGAGGTCGGGCAGGTCGAGGCTGGCGAAGTCCACGCGCATCGGCTGCGTGGCCTCGTGCTCGAAGGGCGCCGGGGCGGCCGGCGCGGGGGCCTCGGGCTCCAGGTCGACATGGAAGCCGCTGGCTTCGAAGTCCGGCAGCGCCACCGCACCTTCGCGGCGGCCCATGACGGCATCCAGGCGGCCCGTGGCCTCGTCGAACTGGAACATGCGCTTGGCCAGCTGGGGCTGGACGCTGAGCATGTCGATCAGAAAGCCCAGCGCGCCCAGGTTGGTGGCCAGGCGCTCGAAGACATCGCGCGCACCCGGGCGGTTGAAGTCGATTTCGGTGCTGGCGAGGTTGTCCACCTCGTCACGCATGCGCACGGTGGCGTGGGCGGCCTGGTCCAGGCCCAGCACGCTGAGCACGCCGCGCATGGCCTGCAGTTGGCCGGGCACGGGAATCAGCAGGTCACGCTGGGTCGGGTTGCGGAAGTACTCGTCGCAGTGCTTCTCGACTTCTGAGAGGCTGGCGCGCAGTTCATGCACCACGCTGCCCAGCGTCTGCCGGTCGGAGACGCGACGGTAGAGGTCCTCCATCCAGTCTTCCAGCGGCTCGGCGGGCTCGCCGTGCGCCACGGCCTCGACGCGGCGCGCGAGGCGGCGCACCCGGTCGGCCTGCTCGGGCTGGTCGAAGGCGGCGTCTTCAAGGGCGGCCTCGACGTACAGCAGGCTGGTGGCGACTTCCATCGCCAGCGCGGGCGGCGGCGTGGTGCGCGAACGCAGGGTCGCGACGACCGCGCGTTGAAGCGTCTGGGCCAGCACTTCGCCGCTCGGGAAGAGGCGGGTCAGGGATTCGGCCAGGGCCGCGAACTGCTCGTCAAGGGCGGACAGACGATGCTGGTCGCCCTCGGCAGCGCTGGACCAGCTCTCCTTGGCGGCGAGCACGCGGCGCTTGGCCTGCGCGACCCAGGCAGGGTCGATGCGGCCGAGGCTGGCATCTTCGTAGTCACCGGCCTGCTCTTCGGTCAGGCGATAGGCCTCATGCACCGCCGTCAGGCGCGGGCCGGAGCCGCGGGTGATGCGGCACTGGGCACAGAAGAAGAGCAGGTCCTGCGCCAGACGCTCGCGCGCCGGGTCGGCCTGGTCGCCCTGCCCCACGCGGCGCAGTTCGTGCAGCAGCTTGGAGCCCAGGCGCTTGGTGTAGGCATCGCTGCCGATGAGCTTGAGGGCCTGGCCCTCGAACACGGCGGCAGCCAGCTGCCACAGCGTGCGGGAATTGCCCGCCGGCAGCGAAGCCGCCAGGCCGGCACACAGGCCTGACAAATTGGCCGCATGTGCGGGGCTGGGCTCGCGCATGTGGCGCAGCAGCGCCGCCTCGAAGGGCGCACGCACGGCTTCGGCCGATCGCGGCGCGACATCGGCCTCGGCGCGGATGGCGCGCCAGGACCAGTCGAACTGCCACAGGTCGGCCGGATGGATGCGGTCGGCACCGTTGAGCTCTTGCAGCGCGCGATAGCTCGGATAGAGCGACAGCGAGGACGTCTTGTTGCCCGCCAGCAGGCGAGCCACATAGGCCAGCAGCGCAAAGTCTGCGCGCTCGATGATGTCCACCGCCGCGGCTTCGACCGCCAGCGGCTTCTCGGCCAGCCGCAACACGGCCGCCTCGGCAGCGCGCAGCACGCTCGCCCCTGCCGGCAGGCCGACGAGGGAGAGCACACCGCTGACCTGGTGGAGTTGCGCCGCTGCCTGTTGCAGCGGCTGGCTGGCCGGCGCGTCGCCGCCGAAGGCGGTGGCGCGGTTGTCGCCGCCCTCGCGGACGAGGCGGCGCAGAGTCTTGTGCACTGACTCCAGGGAGCGGCGCAATTCCTCCTGCACCCAGGCCAACGGGCTGAGGTCGGCCGGGAGTTCGGAGTCTCGCAGGGAGCTGTCCATGCGTTGTGGCTTTCTCGGAATCGTGCCGGTCAGGCGACCTTGAACCGGGACACGGAGGTCCGCAGGGCTTCGGCGGAGCGAGACAGCTCATGCACCATCTGGGCGGTAGAGCGCGTGCCCTCGGAGGTCTGCTCGGTCACCGCGAAGATGTGCTGGATGTTGGACGCCACGTCATTGGCGCGTTCAGCTTCCTGCTGCGCCTGTGCCGAGATGCGCTCGATCAGCTCGTCCAGCTGACGCGACACCTTGTCGATGTCTTCCAGCGCCTTGCCGGCCGCGTCAGACAGCTGCGTACCTTCCACCACACCGCGCGTCGAGCGCTCCATGGCGGCCACGGCGTCGTGGGTGTCGGTCTGAATGGTCTTGACCAGCGCGGCAATCCGGCGCGTCGCGTCGCCCGAGCGTTCGGCCAGGCGCTGCACTTCTTCCGCCACCACCGAGAAGCCGCGACCGGCTTCACCGGCAGACGCGGCCTGGATGGCGGCGTTCAGGGCCAGCACGTTCGTCTGTTCCGTAATGTCCGAGATCAGCTCCGTGATCTCACCGATCTCCTGAGAAGACTCGCCCAGGCGCTTGATGCGCTTGGAGGTCTCCTGGATGGAGTCACGGATGGCGTTCATACCGGCGATGTTGTTCTGCATCGCGGCCAGACCCTGCTCAGCGGCCTGACGGCTTTGACGCGCCACCTCGGCCGTCGTCTGCGCTTGTGCAGACACGGAGGTGATTCGTTCCGCCATGCCGAGCACGGCCTCACCCGTCGCGCGGATCTCGTGCAGCTGTTCCTTGGAAGCGGCCAGCAGGTCGGTGGACGTCTGGTCGACCGCACCGGTCGTGTCCGTCACGCGAGCGGCCGTGGCCTGCACCTGGCCCACCAGGTTGCGCAGCTCTTCCACGGTGTAGTTCACCGAGTCGGCGATCGCGCCGGTGATGTCTTCCGTCACCGTGGCTTGTTGCGTCAGGTCACCTTCAGCGACGCTGGCCAGTTCGTTCATCAGTCGCAGAATGGCCGCCTGGTTGGCGTCGTTCACGCGCTTGGCCTCCTGCTCCTGTGCCTCGGCCTCGCGCTTCTGCGCTTCGGCAAGCTCGGCACGGCGGGCCTGGTCAGACAGGTACAGCCGCAGGAAGCCGACCGCGCCGATGACCAGCGAGATCAGCGACACCGCCATCAGCGCGAACAGGCCGAGACCGGCACCGCCCGACTTTTCGAGGTCGGCCGCGGTTTGCTCCAGGCCCTTACGCAGCGGTTCGGAGTCGTTCAGGATGGCGGTCTGGGCTTCACGAGCCGCCACCAGGCCCTGCAGGTTGCCCAGAATGGCAGAGGCCTGGGTGCGGGTCTGCTCGTACTGCTTGAGCAAGGTCTGCAGGCGTTCCTTCAGCTGCGGGTCCTTGGCAGCGTTCAGGCGCAGTTCGGGGCTGCCGTTGATCAGGGCTTCGGTGATCAGCTTGAAGGAGTTCAAGTCCTTGCCCAGCAGGAACACGGCTTCGGGGCTCACGCCTTCCTGCGTCAGGAACTCGTTGGCGCTCTTGCCGATACGCTGAGTCAGCATCACGAGCTGACCGACCGCCGAGACTTCACCCGCCGACGCACCGATCTGCAACGCCTGCGACGACACCGCCTCGGCGCTTTCCAGCAGGTCGCTCGACTGCCGGTTGATGGCGCGCAGGGCCTGGCCGACCTGGGTCAGGATCTTTTCCTGGGCTTGGACGATCTTGCCGTTCTTCTCGGCGCGCTCGACCATCGGCTTGAGCGTGTCCAGCGTCGGCTGCACGGCGGCCGGCGCAATCGCCAGTTCACCTTCACCCGTGCGCAGGTTCGTGACGACGCCACTGAGCGTGCCCACCGACTCGCGCAATTCGGCAAACGCGGCCGGGTTGCCCACCAGGGCGGCCGACACGGACTTGGCCATCCGCTGCGAGTGCATCAAGGCCGAACCAGCCGCGCGCACCTGAGCGGCGCTGCGGTTGGAACTCGACACCACGAGGAAGACCGACGCGAAGGTGCCGATGAAGCCCAGGGCCACCAGGCCCGTCAGCACCTTCTGACGATTGCGACCGAAGAGGTCCGTCAGCTTGTCGGAGCCCGACGCCGGCAGCGACGGGAGAGACGTGGGATCGGCGGCCTGGGTCGTGGGCGCAAAGCTCATCGTGCTGCTGGGCGCGAACTCGCTGTTCGGGCCCGGCTCGGTCGGCACGGCCGGCGAGATGATCGACGAGCTCTCATTGCGCGGATAGAGATCCGAGCCGGCGAGCGTCGAGTCGGGATTGCGGGTGGCATCGAAACTCGTCGTGCTGCCCGAGTCGATGGCCGTGTCGACGCCTTCCACCGGCACCGGCGGTTGCTTGTCGGCTTCGGACTTACCCCTGATTGTGTCCAGCAGGCTCATTTCACCCTCGTCCTTCAGTGTGTGTGATGTCCGCACTCGTGGCGGCTCGGAACTTCGAAATGCAGGCGCATCAAGCGACGATGTGCAGGAAGTTTTCCTGTCGCGACAGCGCCTCTAGATTGATCACTTGCCAATCGCGACCGGCTTCATCCCGGCGCACGGCCCCCGCAAATCGCGGCAGCGGCCCCGTGGGCTGCTGCGGCGCCAGCGGCAGTTGTTCGTCGCTGCGCAGGCCGGCCAAGCGGTCCACGAGCAGCGCGCAATTGAGGTTCAGGTCGCTGCCCAGCGACACCAGGCGGGTCTGGGCGGTGGTGGCACGACCGGGTTGCGGCTCACGCAGCCCGAGGTAGACGGCCAGGTCGACCACGGTGAACAGGCCGCCCCGCAGGTTGGCCACCCCGGCCAGCCAGGGCTTGGCGTAGGGCACCGGCTTGATGGGCACCGGCGCAAAGATTTCGCTGGCCTGCTTCAACGAGAACAGCAGGCCCACGCCGGCGCATTCAACAGCCAGCCAGTTCGCAATCAGCGTCTGCTCGCGGGCAGCCTGCATGCGCTCTGCCAGGCGCTGCTGCAGCTCGCGGAGGGCGGTCTTGTTGGCCATGCGTCAGCCTTCAGCCGAGAGCTTTGATCTTGGCGAGCAACTCGTCCGCCTTGACGGGCTTGA
Organism: Roseateles puraquae; assembly: GCF_002205845.1. Lineage (GTDB taxonomy): Bacteria > Pseudomonadota > Gammaproteobacteria > Burkholderiales > Burkholderiaceae_C > Pelomonas > Pelomonas puraquae. The sequence continues at coordinate 1,234,182 of NZ_NISI01000001.1, forward strand.
CGACGTAGTCGCTGGCGCCTTGGCGCATGCCCCAGACCTTGTCGGTCTCCTGGTTCTTGCTCGTGCACATGATGATGGGCACGCCGGCGTAGCGCTCGTCGCGGGTGATGGCACGGGTCAGCTGGAAACCGTTCTGGCCCGGCATCACGACGTCCATCAGGATCAGGTCGGGCTTGGCCTCGGCCAGGCGCTTCATGGCCTCTTCGGCGTTCTCGGCGGTGCGCACGTTGTAGCCGCGCTTGACCAGCATCTCGGAGAGTGCGTGCAGCTCGGTCTTGGAATCGTCAACCAACAGGATGTTTTGGATGCTCATGGCAATACTCTCTTGGGAGGAGGCTCAGGGCCGGTGTTGGATGACCGCCTGCAGCAGCTGGTCCTTGGTGAAGGGCTTGGTCAGGTAGTCCTGTGATCCGACCATGCGCCCGCGGGCCTTGTCGAAAAGCCCATCCTTGGACGACAGCATGATCACTGGCACTCCCGAAAACTGCGGGTTGCGCTTGATGATGGCGCAGGTCTGGTATCCATCCAGCCGCGGCATGAGGATGTCGCAGAAGACGAGATCAGGATGAAAGTCGCCCAGCTTGGCCAGCGCATCAAAACCATCTTCCGCGAGCGCGACCTCGTGACCTCCCTGCTTGAGGAAGATCTCCGCGCTGCGACGGATGGTGTTGCTGTCGTCGATGACCAGGATGCGGGTTGGACCTGCACCGGAAACTTGCTCGTTCAAACGTCGTCTCCTAGGAACTTCAGCTCGGGGCCGGGCCCTGTCGGCAATCGATGAATCGGCGTCAGATGCGCACCATCTCGAAGTCTTCCTTGCGCGCGCCGCAGTCAGGGCAAGTCCAGTTCATGTCGACATCTGCCCATGCCGTGCCCGGTGGGATACCGTGGTCGGGATCGCCGGTTGCTTCGTCATAGATCCATCCACAGATCAGGCACATCCAGGTACTGGGTTCGCTCACGGTGCTCAGAGTTTTGCTCACTACAATCGATTCATTCTAGCCAGGGCCCGAGAGCGCAATGCTGAGGGCAAATGCCGGTGTGCTCCGCGTTAGAAGCGCACTTTTAGCGGCAGACTCCACGCTTTGCGGCAGCTCTTTCGACCGCGTTCCGCCAAGACTCCCATGAGCCCAACACCCCTGCGCCCCGACCCCGAGGTCGACGACACCCCAGCCGAGGAAGAAAGCCCGCCGCCGGCCTGCGTGCTGACCTTCAATGCGAGCGATGCCAGCGGCGCCGGCGGCCTGGCTGGCGACGTGGCCACCATTGCCGCCATGGGGGCGCACTGCCTGCCAGTGGTGACTGCCGTCGTGCTGCGCGACACCGCTGAAACCTTCGAGCATCACAACCTCGACGCCGACACCATCGCCGAGCAGGCGCGGCACATTCTTGAGGACGTGCCCATCACCGCCTGGAAGGTCGGCTTCCTCGGCAACGCCGAGGCGGTGAGTGCCGTGGCGGAGGTCTTGAGCGACTATCCCGACGTACCTTTGGTTACCTATTTGCCCTCGGTCGCGTGGATCGATGAGGACGATCAACAACAGTATCTGGATGCGCTGCGCGAATTGGTGCTGCCCCAGACCGTGGTGCTGGTCGGCAATCACAAGACGATGACCGACTTCCTGCTGCCTGACTGGGACAACGAGCGCAGCCCCTCGGCTCGCGAGCTGGCCGTGGCCGCCGCGCAGTCGGGCGCCCAGCATGTGCTGGTGACCGGCATGCAGTTGCCCAACCAATATGTGGACAACGTGCTGGCCAACGCCCAGGGACCGATCACCGGCGAGAAGTTCGAGCGCTTCGAGACGGCCTTCGTTGGCGCGGGCGACACCCTGTCGGCCGCCCTCGCGGCGCTGCTGTCGGTGGGCGCCGAGCTGCACTCGGCCGTCAGCGAGGCACTGTCCTTCCTCGATCAATCCCTGGACGCGGGCTTTCGCCCCGGCATGGGCAACGTCATTCCCGACCGCTTCTTCTGGGCCCTCCCGGCCGCCGACGAAGCGGGCGGTGAGCCGCCTGAATTCGAACCCGATCCCGAACCCGAGCAGCCGCCCAAGACGCCGCGCCGGATGCACTGATCACCTGAACCTGATTCCATGGCCAGCAACACCGAGCTCTTCGAACGCGCCGCCCGCGTCATTCCCGGCGGCGTCAACTCCCCCGTGCGCGCCTTCCGCGCCGTCGGCGGCACGCCGCGCTTCATCGCCCGTGGCGAGGGCGCCTACATCTGGGACGCCGAGGGCCGTCGCTACATCGACTACATCGGTTCCTGGGGCCCGATGATTCTTGGCCACGGCCACCCGGCCGTGCTGGAAGCCGTCACCAAGGCCGCGACCGAGGGCTTCTCGTTCGGCGCGCCCACCGAGCGCGAGATCGAGCTCGCCGAAGAGATCCTCAAGCTCGTGCCCAGCATCGACCAGGTGCGCCTGGTCAGCTCCGGCACCGAGGCGACGATGAGCGCCATCCGCCTGGCGCGTGGCGCCACCGGCCGCCCCAAGTTCATCAAGTTCGAGGGCTGCTACCACGGCCACACCGATGCCCTGCTGGTGAAGGCCGGCTCAGGCCTGGCCACCTTCGGCCACCCCACCAGCGCCGGCGTCACGCCGGGCGCGGCGGCTGACACCCTGGTCCTGGAATACAACAACGTCGAGCAGCTCGAGGCGGCATTTGCCGAAGTCGGGCACGAGCTGGCCTGCGTCATCGTGGAGCCGATTGCCGGCAACATGAATTTCGTGCGCGCCTCGGTGCCCTTCATGACCGCCCTGCGCCGCCTGTGCTCCAAGCATGGCGCGCTGCTGGTGCTGGACGAGGTCATGACCGGCTTTCGCGTGGCCCTGGGCTCGGCGCAGTCTCACTACGCCACGCTCATTCCCGGCTTTGCACCCGACATCTCGGTCTTCGGCAAGGTCATCGGCGGCGGCATGCCGCTGGCGGCTTTTGGTGCCCGGCGAGACGTGATGCAGCACCTCGCGCCGCTGGGCGGCGTCTACCAGGCCGGCACGCTGTCGGGCAACCCGGTGGCGACCGCCTGCGGCCTGGCCACGCTGCGCGAGATCCAGAAGCCCGGCTTCTTCGAGGCCCTGTCGGCCCGCACCCGTCAACTGGTGGACGGCTTGAAGGCTGTCGCCGCCGACAACGGCGTGCCCTTCAGTGCCGACAGCGAGGGGGGCATGTTCGGCTTCTTCCTGCTGCCTGAGCTGCCGCAGAACTACGCCAAGGTCATGACGACCGACAAGGACCGCTTCAACCGCTTCTTCCACGCGATGCTGGACGCTGGCATCTATCTTGCACCGGCCCTGTACGAGGCGGGCTTCGTGTCGGCAGCTCACAGCCAGGCCGACATCGACGCCACCCTCGCGGCCGCGCGCACCGCCTTGCGCTGAACTCAGGCGCTCCCCCGGGAGCGATCCCGACATGCATCTGCACATCCTCGGCATCTGCGGCACCTTCATGGGCGGCCTGGCTGCGCTCGCGCGCGAGGCCGGCCACAAGGTCACCGGCTGCGACGCCAACGTCTACCCGCCCATGAGCACCCAGCTCGAAGCCCTGGGCATCGAACTCATCCCCGGCTTTGGCGCGGAACAGCTGGAACTCAAGCCCGACGTCTTCGTCATCGGCAATGTCGTCACCCGCGGCGAGCGCTTTCCGCTGATGGAAGCCATCCTGGACGCCGGCCTGCCCTACGTGTCGGGCCCGCAGTGGCTGGCGGAGCATGTGCTGCAGGGCCGCCACGTGCTGGCCGTGGCGGGCACGCACGGCAAGACCACCACGACCTCCATGCTGACCTGGATCCTGGAGCACGCAGGCCTGAAGCCTGGCTTCCTGGTGGGGGGCGTGCCGCAGAACTTCGGCGTGTCGGCGCGGCTGGGCGAGGGAACCCCCTTCGTCATCGAGGCTGATGAGTACGACACGGCCTTCTTCGACAAGCGCAGCAAGTTCGTGCACTACCGGCCGCGCACGGCCGTGCTGAACAACCTCGAGCACGACCACGCGGACATCTTCCCCGACCTCGCCGCCATCGAGACCCAGTTCCACCACCTGGTGCGCACCGTGCCGGCCAGCGGGCGGTTGGTTGTGAACGCACGAGAAGAGGCCTTGCAGCGTGTCATCGCCCGCGGTTGCTGGAGCGAGGTGCAGCGCTTCGGCGCCAAGAAGGAAGAAGCCGGCATGCTGCGCGCCCGCGGCGAGCCGCAGGCCTTCGACGTGCTGCGCGGCAGCCTGAAGGTGGCCCGTGTGGAATGGGGCCTGATCGGCGAGCACAACCAGCTCAACGCGTTGGCTGCCATCGCCGCCGCGGAGCATGTGGGCGTGACGCCGGAACAGTCCGCCGAGGCGCTGGCCACATTCCAGAACGTGCGCCGCCGCATGGAGCTGCGCGGCGAGGTGCGGGGCATCAAGGTCTACGACGACTTCGCCCACCACCCCACCGCCATGCGCACCACCATCAATGGCCTGCGCCGCCGCATCGCCCCGGCCGAGCGCATCCTCGCCATCTTCGAGCCGCGCTCCAACACGATGAAGCTCGGCACCATGAAGGCCCAGCTGCCCTGGGCGCTGGAGGAAGCCGACCTCGCCTTCTGCAACCAGCAGGGCCTGGCCTGGGATGCGAAGGAGGCCTTGGCACCCATGGGCGCTCAAGCCGTCGTCGGAGCCGATGTGGATGCACTGGTCGCTGCCGTCGTGAAGGTCGCGAAGCCGGGGGACCATCTGCTGTGCATGAGCAATGGGGGCTTCGGGGGGATTCACGAGAAGCTGCTGGCGGGGTTGGCCGAGCGAGGCTAGATCGTCCGCGGTCGTACCGGCCGCTTTTGCCCAAAGCCTTTGGACTCCATGCACCGTTCCGGGAGTCCGCCCCGGCGGGCGGGTAACTTTTCTCTGTCGCGCCAGAGAAAAGTCACCAAAAGAGAGGCGCTGAACCGCAAGTCATCGGGCTGGTGCTGAAGCTCACGCGCGAAAACTCGTGCTCGGCTTGTGCGCCGAAGCGATCCGCTGCGCTCTCGCTGCTGTCCCTGTCACGACCACCATCCATCGCACCTTCACGCCGGTTAACGCCGGCTGCACGCCGGGCTCACCAGTGAATGCACCAACCCGCACGACGCGCCGTCGACGGCGCTTGGTCTTCAACTCGTGAGTTCGGCGTGCAGCCGACGTTGACCGCACAAGCGGTGGATGACGCGAGGTCTGGATAGGGTCAGCAGCGAGAGCGCAGCGGCTCGCTTCGGCTAAGTCTCTGAGCGTTTGTTTTCGCGCGATGTCCTTCGCAGGCCAGAGGCGACTTGCGGTTCAGCGCCTCTTCTTTGGTGACTTTCTTCTGGCGCAGCAGAAGAAAGTTACCCGCCCGCCGGGGCTGAGCCCGGACACAAGACAGCCCACTGCAGGCTGTCTTGTGCCTGGCGAAGGCCTTGCCGCTTGCAAGCGGCAAGGCAGGACTCCCGGCACAGTGCACCGAGTCGCAAAGGCTCCCGGCACAGGCAACCCCGCAACAACGGCGGCGGACAAACCACCCTTCACTTCCCGTACAGCACCATCTGCGTACACCGAAACAAGGCCATCGTCTTGCCCGTGTCCTTGTTGGTCACCACCGCATCCCACACCTGCGTCGTCCGCCCCAGGTGCACCGCCTTGGCCACACAGGCCACCGTGCCCTCGCGCGCCGTGCCCAAGTGGTTGGACTTCAGCTCCACCGTCGTGAAGCCGACTGCACCTTCAGGCAGGCTGGCCATGCAGCCATAGCCCGCACAGGTGTCGGCCAGCGTGACGACGCTGCCTGCATGAAGAAAGCCATTGGGCGCCATCAGCTCAGGGCGCACCGGCAGTTCGGCATGCACCTCGCCGTTCTCGACCTTCGTGATGACGATGCCGAGATGGCCCGGCAGGTTGCGCGCGCCGGCGGCGTTGAAGGAGGCGGTGTCCGCCATGCAGTTCTCCTTGTTGGTCAGTCATCGTAGCGACCATGAAAAAGGCCAGCCCGAGGGCTGGCCTTGCAGTCCGACGAAGAACGCCGATCAGCTGCGGGTCAGCGTGGCCTTGAGCATGCTGTTCAGCAGGTCCAGCGACTCGGCCAGGTGCGCCCGCGTCTCGACCGACAGGCCCGGCTTGGCCGAGGCCACGCGCAGCTCGTTGGCCAATTGCGTGGCGTGGAAGCGCGCCATCGAGAACGCGTCGGCATAAGCCGTGGCGCCATTGGTGGAGCGGTTCAGCTGGGCCTGCAGGCGCTTGAGGTATTCGCGCTGCAGGCTGCGGCGCATGCGGTCGATCTCGGCGCCGGTCTTCAGCTCGCTGAAGATCGCGCCCTGCAGCGTGCCGTAGACCTCGTTCAGCGACACCGCGCCCTTGCGCTGGCCTTCGGGCAGGAAGGAAGCCTGCTCAATGAGGCGGCGCGCGGTGTTGGGCGACATCAGGCGGTCCAGCACCCGGCCTTGCAGCGCGGCGACGGCGTCCGGAATGGAGAGCGGCAGGCCGCGGTCCCATTCGTTGTAGTCGACCGTCTGGGTGGCCAGGAACTCGGGCTTGAACTTGAACGAGTCGCTGGACAGCAGACCGCTGGCGATGAAGCGCAGGGCGTCGCGCTGCTGGGCGTTGTCCACCGGCTTGAAGGCCGGGCCCGTGGTCACGCCGGGCACCACGCGCTCCGCGTAGATACCGCCCACGTACTTGCTGACGTTGTTGGCCGTCATGCCGAGCTGCCGGAAGGCATCGGCCACGGAGCGGCGGTTGCGCAGCGGGTCATCGCCCAGGTTGGCCGGGCGTGCCTGCACGCGCTCCCACAGCTCCTGGCTCAGCTTCAGGCGCTTCCTGGCGTAGGCCAGCGGGTCGTCGCCCAGGTCGCGCTGGTTGCTGCGCGGATCGAAGCCGTCGTACGGGCCGCCCACGCCCTGGTCGAAGTCATCGCCATAGGCCAGCAGCGGCTCGGTGGAGCGCGCCGCGATCTTGGCCAGCTCAGTCGTTTCCTGCTCGGCCGGCACTTGCTTGTAGGCGTATTCGATGGCCCAGTAGTCGTAGGCCCCCAGCGTGGTGTTGGTCAGGCTGGCCTTGGGCTCGCCCTTGAGCGGCAGGTTGTAGGCGTTGTAGTCCATCACCGAGTTGGAGATGCCATGGGCCTCGGTGTAGGCCTTGTCGCGCAGCTGCGCCTGCGTGACCGTGGTGGACGAACGGAAGTTGTGCTTGAGGCCGAGCGTGTGGCCCACCTCATGCATGATCACGTCCTTGACCACGGCCTGGGCCAGGGCCTCGGCTTCGGGGCCGTTCATGTCCATGCCGTCGCGCAGCGCCAGCAGGTCGAGCGCGAAGCCCAGCTCGTTGGCCTGGTCGGCCATGTAGCTGCACTGCTCCTGCGCCAGGCGCTGGCTGCGCTCGCCCATCCAGGCGTGGGCGGCGTGGTCATGGTCGTGGGCGGACTGACCCAGCACGTCGTCGGTAGCGAGGCGGCGGGAGCCGCGGCCGAACACGTCGCTCATGCCGATGTCGGCGTCCAGGATTTCGCCGGTGCGCGGGTCACGGTTGCTCGGGCCGATGGCAAAGCCCACGTCAGCGCCGGTGAACCAGCGGATGGACGCATGCGTGGCATCCATGTTGTCCCAGTCGGCATCGTCACGCTGCTGCTTGGCCTGCACCGCGTCCTTGAAGCCGATCTTCTCGAAGGCCTTGTTCCATTCCAGGATGCCGGCCTTGACGGCTTCGCGGTACTTGGCGGGGATGTTCTTGTCCATCCAGTAGACGATGGGCTTCACCGGCTCGGACAGGGCCGCTGACGGGTCCTTCTTCTCCAGGCGCCAGCGGGCCACCATGTGCACGCGCGGGTTGGCCTTGAGATCGTCGCCCAGGTTGCTGTAGCTCTCCGTGAAATGACCCAGACGCGGGTCGGCGTACCGGATGGCGGCCGGCGTCTCGGGCAGCGCGCGGAAGCTGTAGACGAAGCTGAAGAACATCGAGCGCGGGTCCGGCGTGGCCTGCGGCGGCGACGGCATCGGCACGGGCATCGGCGTCAGGGGCGGTGCGGGGATGCGGGCCGTGGCGAAGTGGATGCGCGAGGTCAGCGTGGAGATCTGCGGGTCGGCGCGCGTGGCTTCGATGAAGGAGTTGGCACGGTCCGGCGCGAACGGCAGGCGGTAGGCCATCTCCAGGCGCGTGGAATAACCCGGGATGTCGCCCAGCAGCAGGCCACTGGCATCCACCAGCACCGACTTGCGGTCCGGGTGCTCGGCGCTGGCCACCGGCGTGCCGGCGATCAGGCTGGGCGAGAAGGCCTGGTCGAGCGCCAGCTTGCTGTCGGGGTTGCTGGTGCGGAACTTGGTGTTGAGTGCGATCAGCTGGACCTGATTGCCGATGCGGCGCCACTCGGCGAGTTCATCGCCCAGCATCTGGCTGGCGTACAGGCCGCGTTCGCCCACGGAGTTGGCCACGTTGACGCTGAACAGGAAGGGCTTGTTGAAGGCCTCCTTGGGGATCTCGATCCAGACCTTCTCGTCCTTGCGCCAGATCGGGAACAGACCCGGTTGCTCCTTGGCGCCCTTGATGACGTCGGCGAAGGGCTTGGGTGCCGTCGGGTCGACCGGGGGCCGCGGCGCGGCGGCGGCAGGAGCGGAAGCACCCGCGGCGGGAGCGGCAGGCGTCTGGGCATGCGCCAGGCTGGTCAGCGCGATCAGCGCAGCAGCAGCGAGGGCGGAACGAGGCATCGGGATCATGGTGTGACCGGATAAGACGAAAGGGGGCGACTGTGGAGGCGGGCGAAACTCACGTCAATCCGAGTCCGCCCGCGTCGCATCGTCGCGCCAAACGTCGCCAATGACTTCCGTCATGAATCTCACGCATCTGCTTTATTTGCACGGTTTTCGTTCCTCGCCCGCCTCGGCCAAGGCCCGCCGCATGGCCGCCTGGGCGGCAGAGCAACCGGGGCTCACCTTCGTCTGCCCCCAGTTGCCGCCTTCCCCCCAGGCTGCGATGGCGCTGGTCAGTGAACTCGTCGCCGCCTGGCCTGCCACCGGTGCGGCCGTGGTGGGGAGTTCGCTGGGTGGCTTCTACGCCACCTGGCTGGCTGAGCGGCCGGCGCATCGGGCCTGGCGGGTGGGCGTGCTCAACCCGGCGGTCGACCCGGCGCGGGACCTCGCCCGGCACATCGGCACCCTGACCGCCTGGCACGACCCCGCGCTGCAGTTCGACTTCACCGCCGAGCACGTGGCCGAGCTGGCGGCCCTTGCCCCGCCGCGCCACCTCAGCACGCCGGCCCGCTACTACGCATTGATTGCCAAGGGCGACGAGCTGCTGGACTGGCGCGAGATGCTGGCCCGTTATGCCGGCTGCGACGGCGACGTGCTGGAAGGCAGCGACCACGGTCTGACCGACTTCGAGGCCCACCTGCCGGGTCTCGTCCGGCACCTGCAAGGCTGAGGCGAGAATCACGCCCTTATGTTTGCGCTGTTTGATGATGCCGGGAAGTTTCTCGCCGGCCGTGTGATGTCCGAGGCCGACGCCTCGCTGCAGGTCGAACTCGACTCTGGCAAGCGGGTCAAGGTGAAGGGCGCCAATGTGCTGCTGAAGTTCGAGCAGCCGGCGCCCGCCGTGCTGCTGGCCGAGGCCCGCGCCCTGGCTGACGACATCGACCTGGACCTCGCCTGGGAGTTCGCACCCGAGGGCGAGTTCGGTTTTGCCGACCTGGCCCGCGACTACTTCGATGCCAAGGCCGGCGTCGTGCAGCAGGCCGCCGCACTGTTCCGGCTCTACGACGCGCCGCACTACTTCCGCCGCGCCGGCAAGGGTCAGTTCAAGAAGGCGCCCGAGGAGACGGTCAAGGCCGCGTTGCTGGGCATCGAGCGCAAGCGCCAGCAGGCGCTGCAGATCGAAGCCTGGGCGGAGCAGCTCGCCCAAGGCAGCTGCCCGCAGCCCATCCAGGACCAGATCTACAAGATCCTCTTCAAGCCTGACAAGAACGGCCCCGAGTACAAGGCCGTGGTCGAGGCCAGCAAGCGGTCGCACAAGGCGCCGCTGGAGCTGCTGCAGGCGGCCGGCGCCATCACCAGCCCCTACCAGTTCCACTGGAAGCGCTTCCTGTTCGAGAACTTCCCCAAGGGCACCGGTTTCCCCGCGCTGACCGCGCCGGAGATCAAGGACGAGCTGCCGCTGAGCCCGGTGCGCGCCTTCTCCATCGACGACTCGCAGACGACCGAGATCGACGATGCGCTGTCGGTGCAGGGCCTGGGCACGGGCACGGTCACGTTCGGCGTGCACATCGCGGCGCCTGGCCTGGCGATCACGCCGGATTCGGCCGTCGACAAGGTGGCCCGCGAGCGCCTGTCCACGGTCTACATGCCGGGCTGGAAGCTCACCATGCTGCCCGACGAGGTGGTGCAGGCCTACACCCTCATCGAGGGCCGTGACTGCCCGGCGGTGTCCATCTACTTCACGATGGACGAGTCGACGTTCGAGATCACGGCCCGGGAGACCCGGCTGGAGCGGGTGCACATCGCCAGCAACCTGCGCCACGACAAGCTCGACGGCATCGTCACCGACGCCACCCTGTCGGGCGAAGCCACCGCCACCTATGCGTTCGCGCCCGAGCTGGCGTTCACCTGGCGCCTGGCCAAGCATCTCAAGGCCCAGCGCGAAGTCGTGCGCGGCAAGCCCGAGAACTTCAACCGGCCCGACTACAACTTCCGCCTGGCCGGCGAGCGCTCCGAGGCGCCCAACGGCACCGAGTCGGTGGAGATCACCGTGCGCGCGCGCGGCAGCTCGCTGGACCTGATCGTGGCCGAAGCGATGATCCTGGCGAATTCCGCCTGGGGCGGCTGGCTGGCTGAACTGGGCCTGCCCGGCATCTACCGCAGCCAGGCCAGTCTGGCGCCCGGCATCAAGGTGCGCATGGGCGTGAAGGCCCTGCCCCATGCGGGCATGGGCGTGGCGCAGTACACCTGGGCCACGTCGCCGCTGCGCCGCTATGTGGACCTGGTCAACCAGTGGCAGATCATTGCCTGCGCCCGCCACGGCCGCACGGCCGCTCTGGCCGCGCCGTTCAAGCCCAAGGACGCGCAGCTCTTCTCGATCATCTCGGCCTTCGAGTCGGCTTATGCCGCCTACAACGGCTTCCAGAATGGCATCGAGCGCTTCTGGACGCTGCGCTGGCTGCAGCAGAACGCCACGACCGAGCTGACCGCCGCCGTCATGAAGGACGGCCTGGTGCGCGCTGACGACCTGCCCCTGGTGTTCAAGGCGCTGGGCTGCGAGAACCTGCCGCGCGGCAGCCATGTGAAGGTGCGCATCACCGGCCTGGACGAGATGACGCTGGACGTGCATGCCACCCTCATCGAGCGCCTGGACGAGGCTGCCGCCGCCCCCGAAGAGGCCGAAGGGGACGACGACGAGCTGGAGGCGGCCGCCGCGCCGTTGGCGCTGGCCATCGACGTCAACGATGCCGGCGACGCCGAAGCCGCTGCAACAGAAGGCGGGCCACGCTGACATGCGCCGGTTCAGCACGCTGCAGATCGCCCTCGCCTTCTCGCTGGGCCTCCACGGCGCCCTGCTGAGCTTGCGCATTGCGGCGCCTGACGCCTTCAACCGGATGTTCCAGGACACCCCGCTGGAGGTGGTACTGGTCAATGCACGCTCCACCGAGCCGCCCCCGAAGGCCGCCGCGCTGGCGCAGGCCAACCTCGCCGGCGGCGGCAACACCGAAACCGGGCGCGCCACCTCGCCCTTGCCGCCCGCGCGGCAACGCGAGACGGGTGACGCCGTTGAAGCCGCCCACACCCAGATCACGCAGCTGCAGCAACAGCAGCAGCAGTTGCTCACCCAGGTGAGGCGCGAGCTGGCCCTGCTGCCGCCGCCCGACCCGAGGCGCGAGAAGAGCGACCCCAACGAGCGGGCCCAGGCCGAGAAGCGCCGCCAGCTGGTGGACCTGCTCGCCGAGATCGAGAAGCGGGTGAACACCGAAAACGCGAGGCCGCGAAAACGCTACGTCAGCCCCGCCGTGCGTGAAGTGGTCTACGCCCAGTACTACGACGGCCTGCGCCGCCGCATCGAGGAGCGCGGCACTCGCGACTTCCCGACCTACCGCGGCCGCAAGCTCTACGGCGAGCTGGTCATGAACATCCACGTCGACCACAAGGGGCGTGTGATCGAGACCGAGATCGTCTCGCCGAGCGGCAACCCCAACCTGGACAAGCGCGCGATCGCGATCGTGGAAGCCGCCGCCCCCTTCGGCAACTTCACCCAGGAAATGCTCAAGGGCGCCGAAGTCCTGATCATCACCTCACGCTTCAAGTTCACCCGCGACCAGGAGCTGGAAACCACCCTGGCAGGACAGCAATGACCGATCGATACGCCGTTGTCGGCAACCCCGTGGCGCACAGCCGCTCGCCCACCATCCATGCGCTGTTTGCCGAGCAGACCGGCCAGGTGCTGGTCTATGAGCGGCTGCTGGCGCCGCTGGACGGCTTTGAGCCCACGCTGCGCGCCTTTGCTGCGGCGGGTGGCAAGGGCTGCAACGTCACCGTGCCCTTCAAGTTCGACGCCTTCGCGCTGGCCGCTCGCCGCACCAAGCGCGCGCAACTGGGCGGTGCGGTCAACACGCTGCGATTCGAGGCCGACGGCTGGGTGGGCGACAACACCGATGGCGCCGGCCTCGTCAACGACATCCAGCGCAACGCCCGCCGCCCGCTGGCCGGCCTGCAGGTGCTGCTGGTGGGCGCCGGCGGGGCCGCCGCAGGCGTGCTGGGCAGCCTGATTGCTGCCGCGCCGGCCCGTATCACGGTGGTCAACCGCAGCGTCGACAAGGCCGACGCCCTGGTCGCCAGCCACGCGCACCTGGGCGTGCCGCTGGCCGCTGCCACGCTGACCGACGCGCCGGCTGCGCAGGACGTGGTCATCAACGCCACCAGCACCAGCCTGGCCGGCGCTGCCGCGCCCGTCGGGGCCCAGGTGCTCAAGCCCGGCAGCCTGGCGCTGGACATGATGTACGGCCCGAAGGCCCAGCCGTTTCTCGATTGGGCCAGCGCGCACGGCGCCGAGGCGCGTGACGGCCTGGGCATGCTGGTGGAGCAGGCGGCCGAGGCCTTTTTCTTCTGGCGCGGCGTGCGACCCGACACCCTGCCCGTGCTCAAGGCCCTGAGGGCGACGCTGTGACACGCCACGTGCTGCGGCTGCTGGCCGTGCTGGTCTTGGCCGTGCTGTGCCTGCAGCTGTGGTTCGCCGGGCGCATTGCACTGATGCGGGCGCTGGCGCCTGAATCCACCAGCTTCCAGCGCAGCGAGATCGTGCGCCTGCTGAAAGAGAAGCACCAGGTGGCGTGGTCGCAGACCTGGGTCGACGACGCGCAGCTGCCCGCGACGCTCAAGCGCGCCGTCATCGCCAGCGAGGACGACTCCTTCGCCGAGCACGGTGGCGTCGACTGGGACGCCCTCAAGGGCGCCTGGCAGAAGAACGAGAAGGCGCAGGCCCGTGCCGCCGCCCGCGGCAAGGCCACCGCCAAAGTCATCGGTGGCTCCACCATCACGCAGCAGCTCGCCAAGAACCTGTTCCTGTCCGGCGAGCGCACGCTGCTGCGCAAAGGGCAGGAGCTGGTCATCACGTTGATGCTCGAAGCCCTGCTGGACAAGCGACGCATCCTGGAGATCTACCTGAACAGTGTCGAGTGGGGCGAAGGCCTGTTCGGCGCCCAGGCAGCGGCCCGGCACTACTTCCGCGTCGACGCGGCACGGCTCGGCGCTTTCGAAGCGGCGCGGCTGGCGGTGATGTTGCCCGCGCCCAAACGCTTTGAGCGACAACCCTCCGGCCCCTACGTGATGGGGCGCGCAGGCATCATCGCGGGCCGAATGAACAGCGCCCAACTGCCCTGACCGCCTGTGACTGACACCCTGGAGATCGCGGCCGCCGCCGCCCGCCTCATCGTCGACGAGGGCATGGACTGGGGGCCGGCCAAGCAACGCGCCGCCCGTGACCTGGGGCTGCCTCGGGCCGCGCTGCCCGGCAACGACGAGGTCGAGGACGCCGTGCGCGAGCACATTGCCATCTTCCATGCCGACACCCAGCCGGGCGAGTTGCGCGCGCTGCGGGAGCTGGCTGCGACCTGGATGGGGCGACTGGCCGAGTTCCGCCCCCACCTGACCGGCGCCGTCTGGCGCGGCACCGCCACCCGGCTGTCCAACGTCCACCTGCAGCTCTACTGCGACGACAGCAAGGCCACCGAGATCGCCCTGCTCAACCGCGGGCTGAGCTTCGACGTGGCCGAGACCAGCGCCGGCCGTGGCCGCAGTGTGGACATGCTCATCCTGGACGTGCCCTGCCCCGCCCTGGGAGAACGGGTGACGCTGTGCCTGACCATTCTTGACTTCGACGATCTGCGCGGCGCCCTCAAGCCCGACGCGCGCGGCCTGACCGAGCGCGGCGACCTCTCCGCCCTGCAAACCCTGCTGGATACCCCCGGATGACCCCCCTCACCCGCCGACTCCTCCTCGCCAGCGCCGGCCTGGGCGCCGCCGCCCTGGGCGCCGGCTACGCCTGGCGCAAGCTCAACCCGCCGGCTGTCTCGGCGGTGGCCGAGAACTTCTGGGCCCAGCGCTTCCCCGCACTGGACGGCGCCGAACTCGCCGTGTCGCGCTGGCGCGGGCAGCGCCTGCTGGTCAACTTCTGGGCCACCTGGTGCCCGCCCTGCGTGAAGGAACTGCCGGAGATCAACCAGTTCTACAACGAAGCCAAGGGGCAAGGCTGGCAGGTCCTCGCGCTGGCCGTGGATCAGCTGGAACCAGTCAAGGCCTTTCTGCAGAAGACGCCGCTGGACTTCCCGGTCGCGCTGGCCGGGCCGAAGGGGTTAGGCCTGGTGCGCGAGCTGGGCAACGCGGCGGGCGGCCTGCCCTTTTCGCTGGCCTTCGACACGGCGGGCGAGATCAGCTGGCGGCGCCTGGGAGTGACCCGGCTTGAGGACCTGCGCGAGCTGGCCAAGACCTGAAAACCGTCAGCGCCGGGCCTGCGGCGCGCCACGTCGGGCTTCAAAAGCGGCCCAACGGCGATTTACTTGAGAATTTCCCTATCCCGCGGGAAATCGGCCTCAAAACGCGTAAAGTTCGCCCTTCCTCAATTTAGTGGCGCCTCTCTAACCCTCCGGGGACGCGCGACGCCACGTGTTTGATGCAAGTTCTCGTCCTGCATGGCCCCAACCTCAACCTGCTCGGCACCCGCGAGCCCGAGGTCTACGGCGCGCAGACTCTGGCTCAGATCGATGCCGAACTGAGCAAGATCGCAGCGGATGCCGGCGCCCGCCTGGAAAGCTTCCAGAGCAACCACGAAGGCGCGCTGGTGGACCGCATCCAGGCCGCCCGCAGCGACGGTACCCGCTTCATCCTCATCAACCCGGCCGCCTACACCCACACGAGTGTCGCCATCCGCGATGCCCTGGCGGCCGTGGCCCTGCCCTTCATCGAAGTTCACCTGTCGAACATTCACCGCCGCGAAGCCTTCCGCCACCACAGCTACCTGAGTGAGCTGGCAGTCGGCGTCATCTGCGGCCTGGGCGCCAATGGCTACCGCCTGGCCTTGCGCCACGCCCTTGAATCGTTGGAAGCCGGCGCCTGACCCGGGCGCCGTCTCTTTCTTTCCCACAACAACAAATCAGCCTGGAGCCACGATGGACCTGCGCAAGCTCAAAACCCTGATCGACCTGGTCTCGGAATCAAACATCTCCGAACTGGAAATCACCGAGGCCGACGGCAAGGTCCGCATCGTCAAGGCCGACCCGGCCGCTGCCGCTATCGCCCAACCGGTGTACGCCCCGGCACCGGCCGCTCCGGTGGTGCTGGCCGCGGCCCCGGCGGCCGCTGCGCCGGCTGCCGCCGCAGCGGCCGCCCCCGCTGCCGCGCCGGTCGAGACCGGTCACATCGTCAAGTCGCCCATGGTGGGCACCTTCTACCGGGCTTCCAGCCCCAACGCCAAGCCGTTTGCCGACGTCGGCCAGGCGGTGAAGGAAGGCGAAGCGATCTGCATCATCGAGGCGATGAAGATCATGAACGAGATCGAGGCCGACAAGTCCGGCACGATCACCAAGGTGCTGGTCGAGAACGGCCAGGCGGTCGAGTTCGGTCAGCCGTTGTTCGTGATCGAGTGACAAGGACTTCCTGATGTTTAAGAAGGTCCTGATTGCCAACCGAGGCGAGATCGCCCTGCGCATCCAGCGCGCCTGCCGCGAACTCGGCATCAAGTCGGTCGTCGTCTACTCCGAGGCCGACCGCGACGCCAAGTACGTGCGTCTGGCAGACGAGGCCGTGTGCATCGGCCCGGCGCCCTCCGCGCAGAGCTACCTCAGCATGCCGGCCATCATCGCCACCGCCGAGGTGACCGATGCCGAGGCCATCCACCCGGGCTACGGCTTCCTGTCCGAGAACGCCGACTTTGCCGAGCGCGTGGAGCGCAGCGGCTTCACCTTCATCGGCCCGACGCCCGAGTCCATCCGCCTGATGGGCGACAAGGTCTCGGCCAAGCAGGCCATGATCCGCGCCGGCGTGCCCTGCGTGCCCGGCTCCGAGGGCGCGCTGCCCGAGGACCCCAAGGAGATCGTGCGCATCGCCCGCTCCATTGGTTACCCGGTCATCATCAAGGCGGCCGGTGGTGGTGGCGGTCGCGGCATGCGTGTCGTGCACACCGAGGCCGCCCTGGTGCACGCCGTGCAGACCACCCGCGCCGAAGCGGGTGCGGCCTTCGGCAACCCCGAGGTCTACATGGAGAAGTTCCTGGAGAACCCACGCCACGTGGAGATCCAGGTGCTGGCCGACACCTTCAAGAACGCCGTCTGGCTGGGCGAGCGCGACTGCTCCATGCAGCGCCGCCACCAGAAGATCATCGAGGAAGCACCGGCGCCGGGCATCCCGCGTCGCAGCATCGAGAAGGTGGGCGACCGCTGCGCTGCCGCCTGCAAGAAGATGGGCTACCGCGGCGCGGGCACGTTCGAGTTCCTGTACGAGAACGGCGAGTTCTACTTCATCGAGATGAACACGCGCGTGCAGGTGGAGCATCCGGTGACGGAGCTGGTCACCGGCATCGACATCGTGCAGCAGCAAATCAAGATCGCCGCCGGCGAGAAGCTGCCGTTCACGCAGCGCCAGATCGAAATGCGCGGTCACGCCATCGAGTGCCGCATCAACGCGGAAGACCCGGTCAAGTTCGTGCCGTCGCCCGGCCGCATCACGATGTGGCACGCCCCCGGCGGCCCCGGCGTGCGGGTCGACTCGCATGCCTACACGAACTACTTCGTGCCGCCGAACTACGACTCCATGATTGGCAAGATCATCGTCCACGGCGACACCCGCGAGCAGGCCCTGGCGCGCATGCGCATTGCGCTGAGCGAGACCGTGGTCGAAGGCATCCAGACCAACATCCCGCTTCACCGCGAGTTGATGGCCGACGCCAAGTTCATCGAAGGCGGCACATCCATCCACTACCTCGAAAGCTGGATGGCGGCTCACAAGCGTTGACCCTTCGCACCGGCTGACGCCTGCTCCGCACGGGACGCTGGCAGCGGCCTGGCAACGCCAGTTCCGCCCCAGCTGCTGGGACAATACAAGGTATGAGTCACCTTTTTGAACTAGCCCTGGTCTGCCGCGAGGCAGACGTCGAGATCGTCAGCGATGCGCTGATGGAGATCGACGCCCTCGCGGTGTCCGTGGAAGACGCCGATGCCGACACCGACGCCGAGCGCGCCCTCTTCGGCGAGCCCGGCATGCCGGCGCCCAAGGCGGGCTGGGCCCGCTCGGTGGTCAAGGCCCTCTTCCCTTCCGAGCCCGAGGCCACCGAGGCTGCCACTCTGATCCTGGCGCAGGACTGGGCGGCCGATGTGCACGTCCAGGCCATCCAGGCCGTGCCCGAGCAGGACTGGGTGCGGCTCACGCAGAGCCAGTTCGCCCCCGTCGAGATCACGCCTGAGTTCTGGATCGTGCCGAGCTGGCACGAAGCCCCGCCCCAGGCGAAGCGCGTCATGCGCCTGGACCCCGGCCTGGCCTTCGGCACCGGCACCCACCCCACCACGCGCATGTGCCTGCGCTGGATGGCAACCCGGGCTGCAGCGAGCCAGGCCTGGCCCCGCGTGCTGGACTACGGTTGCGGCTCCGGCATCCTGGGCATCGGCGCAGCCCTGCACGGCGCCGGGGCCATCGACGCCGTGGACATCGACCCGGCGGCCGTCACCTCCTCTCGCGACAACGCCACCGCCAACGGCGTGACGCTCAACGTCGGCCTGCCGGAGCTGGCCCAGGGCGAGTACCCGCTCGTGATCGCCAACATCCTGGCGCAGCCGCTGAAGCTGCTTGCACCGCTGCTCTGCGCGCATGTCGCACCCGGTGGCCACCTCATCCTGGCCGGCATCCTGAGCCGGCAGGCCGATGAGCTGAAAGCGGCCTATGCGCCCTGGCTGGCCCTCGACGTCACCGACGAAGAGGACGGCTGGATCCTGATGACCGCAAAGCGCGCCGCATGAGTCTCGCCACGCGCTGCACCGCCTGCGGCACGATCTTCCGGATCGTGGAAGACCAGCTGCGCGTGTCCGACGGCTGGGTGCGCTGTGGCCGCTGCGCCGAGATCTTCGACGCGCGCGAACTGCTCTTCGACATCGAGCGCGACGCACCACCGCCCTGGCCGCCACAGTTCGTCCCGCAGGCCGCGCAGGAGCCGTACCCGCCTCCGCTGCCTCCGCCGCCGCCTCCTCCACCGCCTCCTCCACCGCCACCTCCGCCGCCTCCCCCACCGCCGTCACCTCCAGCGCCGGTGTTCGAGGCGCCTGCGCCGTGGATGCCACCGCCGGAGCACGAGCCCCGCATGGACGACCTGCCGACCGGCTGGCCCGCGACCGAGCTCGCCCGGCACGAGCCCCGCTGGGTGGATGAAGACACCGCCACGGCCAGCTCGCGCAGCCCGTCGCAGGACGATGCCACTGAGGCCGCCTCCGCCCATGCCGCTGCGGCAGCCGCCATGTCTGCCGAGCCGGCTGGCGGACCGGCACCCGACTCGCTGGACATGCCCGAGTTCATGCGACGTGCCCAGCGCCAGGCGCGGTGGAACCGCCCGGTGGTCAAGGTCGCACTGGGCCTGGTGTCTGTGCTGCTTGCCGTGTTGCTGTCGCTGCAGGTGATGCTGCATTTCCGCGATGCGCTCTCGGCCCTGCATCCGCCGCTGCGGAGCACGCTGACCGCGCTGTGCGGCGTGACCGGCTGCGAGATCAAGCCCTGGAAGCGCATCGACGCCCTCAGCATCGACTCGACCTCGCTGAACCCGATGGGCAGCGGCGGCTACAAGCTCAGCCTCGCCCTGCGCAACAAGACCGCGGTGGAGGTGGCTGCGCCATCGGTCGAGCTGAGCCTGACGGACGCCAACGGTGCGCCGCTGGCACGTCGAGTGGTCGGGCCTGAGGCGATGAGCCCGGCACTGACGCAGGTCGGTGCGGAATCCGAGCAGACGCTAAGCCTGGTCTTCACGACCGGCGGTCAGCGCGTCAGCGGCTACAGCGTCAACATCTTCTATCCCTGAAAGCGGCCTCACGGCTGCCGCATTGCGCGGCGGTCGTCCTCGGCTGGCCGGCCAGGAAGCTGCCAATAAAAAACCCGGCACCGCAGAGCGGGCCGGGTTTCGCGCAAGTTCCGAGCGGGCAGCTCACGCCGCCCGCCAGAGTCATCGCTCAGGGCTTGTTGCCGGTGGGGAAGGGCCAGGCCGCTTGCGGGCTCAGCGCCGTCTTGGCAGCCGGGGCAGCCGCGGCGGCAGCAGCGGCAGGCTTGGCAGCAGGGGCAGGCTTGGCGGCAGCCTTCTTGGGCGCAGCAGCCTTCTTCGCGGCCGGCTTCGCAGCAGGCTTAGCGGCGGGCTTGGCAGCAGCCTTCTTGGGAGCAGCGGCCTTCTTGGCAGGCGTTGCAGCCTTCTTGGCCGGAGCGGCCTTCTTGGCGGGCGCAGCCTTCTTGGCCGGAGCGGCCTTCTTGGCAGGCGCAGCCTTCTTGGCCGGAGCGGCCTTCTTCGCCGGAGCCGCCTTCTTGGCCGGAGCGGCCTTCTTGGCAGGCGCAGCCTTCTTGGCCGGAGCGGCCTTCTTCGCCGGAGCCGCCTTCTTGGCCGGGGTGGCCTTCTTCGCCGGAGCCGCCTTCTTGGCCGGGGTGGCCTTCTTCGCCGGAGCCGCCTTCTTGGCCGGAGCGGCCTTCTTCGCCGGAGCCGCCTTCTTGGCCGGAGCGGCCTTCTTCGCCGGGGCCGCCTTCTTGGCCGGAGCGGCCTTCTTCGCCGGAGCCGCCTTCTTGGCCGGAGCGGCCTTCTTCGCCGGCGTGGCGGCCTTCTTGGCCGGAGCCTTCTTCGGTGCGGCCTTGGCCGGGGTCTTTGCAGTTGCCATGGTTTTCTCCTTGATCAAGTGGAAAAGTCACCGCCCTGCACGGACCGGTCCGCACAGATACGGTTATTCACCGTCCGAGAGTCGCTCAGGAGGAACGCCTCGGTACGGTGAATCGGATCGCCATGCAGCCCCGCCACCTCAAGGGTGTTGATGCGGGTTTCGCTCGGTGACTGCATTGGCCAGGTCTTGATCGGGTTGCGGCTGGGGGGTCAGTCCCAGCTCAGGGCCCCGCCCGATTGATACTCGATGACGCGGGTTTCGAAGAAGTTGCGTTCCTTCTTCAAGTCGATCATCTCGCTCATCCACGGGAAGGGGTTTTCTTCGTTAGGGAACAGCGGCTCCAGGCCGATCTGCACCGCACGGCGATTCGCGATGAAGCGCAGGTAGCCCTTGAACATCGACGCGTTCAGGCCCAGCACGCCGCGCGGCATGGTGTCTTCGGCGTAACGGTATTCGAGGTCGACGGCCTTCAGGAACAGCGCCTTGATCTCAGCCTTGAACTCAGCCGTCCAGAGGTGCGGGTTCTCGAGCTTCAGCTGGTTGATCAGGTCGATGCCGAAATTGCAGTGCATCGACTCGTCGCGCAGGATGTACTGGTACTGCTCGGCAGCGCCGGTCATCTTGTTCTGGCGACCCATGGCCAGGATCTGGGTGAAGCCGACGTAGAAGAACAGGCCTTCCATCAGGCAGGCGAAGACGATGAGCGACTTCAGCAGCGTCTGGTCGTTCTCGGGCGTGCCGGTCTTGAAGTCGGGGTTCATGATCGCCTCGATGAAGGGGATCAGGAACTCGTCCTTGTCGCGGATCGACTTCACCTCGTTGTAGGCGTTGAAGATCTCGCTCTCGTCGAGGCCAAGGCTTTCGACGATGTACTGGTAGGCGTGCGTGTGGATGGCCTCTTCAAAGGCCTGACGCAGCAGGAACTGGCGGCACTCGGGCGCCGTGATGTGGCGGTAGGTGCCCAACACGATGTTGTTGGCGGCCAGCGAGTCGGCGGTGACGAAGAAGCCGAGGTTGCGTTTGATGATGCGGCGCTCGTCTTCGGTCAGGCCGTTGGGATCTTTCCAGAGCGCGATGTCGCGGCTCATGTTCACTTCCTGCGGCATCCAGTGATTGGCGCATGTGGCGAGGTACTTCTCCCAGGCCCACTTGTACTTGAACGGCACCAGCTGGTTGACGTCAGTCTGGCCGTTGATAATGCGCTTGTCAGCCGCCTTCACGCGACGAGCCGTGGTGGACTCACCCGTGACCTGGGGCGCAGGCATCGAGACGCTGGCAGCTCCGTGCGACGTTGCGGCAACAGTCGCCGAAGGCATGGCCGCGAGGGGTTTCGCAGCAGAGGTATCAGTGGACTTCAGGTCTTCGTCCCAATCCAGCATGGTGAGCTTCCTATCACTTCGAATTATCGGCAGTGCTTGTGCAATTCAACAAGAACCAGCGCGAGGTATTTGCATGATTCGCGCAATCTTTGTTGCGCATGGGCATCGAAAACTGCGAGCGCGAACTTGTCTATACAAGTTCGCGCTCCGTTGTCGACTTACTGGCAATTAAGGGGAGTTGAGACCCCGTCCATAACGGTTTGCTTCTTCATGTTTGCTCTCTCTTTCGTCTGTAGAGGTGGTTGATAGGCCTTCGATGTCCGTTGTTTTGTAGGTAACGATCAGCGAGATCGATCCTTACGGACACGAGGCGGTTGCGGTCGAGCCAATGGCTCGATCCGATGGGTTCGTTTCGCGATGCGCCTCATCTGCTGCTCCGCGCAATTGGTGGCAGCGGCGCATCGAGCTTGTCGATGGTCAGGTTGTGCAGCATGGCGTTGTAGCGCCAGCGGTCGAACTTCTCTCGGTACTCGGCGACCAAGTGCTTCAGCGTACTGATCTCGCCGTCTCGCGCAGCGATCATTCTCGATGCATCGGCAAGACTTGCGGGGCTCGGGCCCTTTCCGGCGGGACGCTGCGCGAGCAGCTTCTTCCGGTTCGAGAACGCTGCCTGGATGTCCGCATGCGAGCTCAAGCCAGAACGGCTGGGCAAGTAGCCAAGGATCGGCTTTGCGACCTTGCAGACGTCATCCCAAGCGATGGTGCCGGCGTCCCAGGTGTGGATCGCGTTCACGATCGCCTCCACCTGCTCGGGCCGGATGTGGCGGTTGCGTGCCATCAGCGCACCCCCGCCCTGGTTTCAAGCAGCGGAGCCCGCGATGCGGCCAAGCCGGTCTCCAGCGACTCCAGCAGCTGCTTCATCGCCGGCGCCGAGCCGGACCCGTCGGCCAGCGCTTTCGACGCCAGGCCTCGCAGCGCACGGTGCAGGTGCGTCGGGTTCTCTCCGTGGGCCGTGCGGATGACGGAGCCATCTGGCACCGTCTCGCTCTGCAACAGGGAGATCAGTTCGCCGACCTTAGCGGCGTAGCGCTGCTGGACGTCCAGCCAATCCTTTGCGTCGACGTCGTCGTTGGCGACGGCCGCGGCCTTCTCGACCTCCGCGAGCACGCTGGCGTGAAGCGAGCGCAGGCGCTCAAGCTTCACGGCAGCGTCGTCATCGCCCTTGATGCAAGCGTGCTCGCTGCAATCCAGACACTTGACGAAGCCCTCGCAGGGGGCGAACGACCAGTCGTGGTGGCATTCGCCGTAGAGCGTCTTGAGGCCCGACAGTTGCGGCTGCACGTCCTCGACGTCCGCGAGCAAGCGCGGCTTGCGGACCACTTTGACGGTCCACTGCCCATGCGTGTAGCTGACACCTTCAGCGGCCACCGGCATGGCGACCGCAGCCTGAACGCTTTCGACGACATCGCGGGTCTGCTCGACCCGCTCTTCCAGCGTCCGATGGTCGTAGACGGCGTTTTGGTCGACCCGACGACGGCCCGACCAGTGCGCGATCTGCTCATCCGTCAGGCCAACCCGCTGGGCTTCCGTGTTGACGAGGTGTCGGATCTGGTGGGACGTCAGCTTCAGAGGCGCACCCTGAGCATCGCAGAAGCCGTAGCGCTCGAAGATGCTGGTCTTGGTGGCGCTCGGTCCCAGGTCGAAGTTCAAATCAGTCAGATCCGACATGAACAGCTGCACGGGGCTAGTCCCGGCCCGCTGGCTCAGCTGGTACCGCAGCGTGCAGAAGAGCGCCTCGCTGAACTTCAGACCGCCTTTGCGACCCAGCGCCTTGTCGGTCGCGCTGACGTACGGGAAGTGCGGATGCGCTTCAGCCAGCCGCGGCAGGACCCACGTGTCCCAGAGCTGTTGCAGTGTGTACGTGCCGTCGATACTGCTCAGGCCGTTCTTGTTTAGGGAAGCCGCCGGCGATTGATTGTTGTAGCCAAGCGCAGCGCAGACCTGCCACTTCGTGAGTGGCTCGCTATCCGAGACCCGTGGGCATCCGGCGTGCCGATAGAACCGGCGCTTCAACTTCGGATCTTCCAAATGGTGCGCCAGATCTCGGCCTGCTTCGGAGACCGTCCTGAGCCTGGCGATGGCTCTCTCGGCCACCGGGACCATGCCAGACCACACCCATTTCACGTAGGCTCCAAAGCCCTTCGATGCGTGCAGCCGCAAGCCCAGCTGCTCTTTCCCGAACTTGTCGGTAGCTTCGAAGATCAGGTTCGCCGGTAGCCTGAAGATCTCTTGACCGCGCGATGGCGCACACATCAAGAGTGCCATCGCGCTCGTCGTGATGATGTCACGCTGGAAGCGCTCATCGGCAGGGTCCAGATCTCGGTTGAAGATGTCGGCCAGCGCGTAGAGCGCGTCGTGGTCCGGGAGCCTCTGCTGCCGAGCCTCTTCAGCCTTGGCATCAACGCTGATGCCAGTGTTCTTGGGCTGCTTGTTTGGGTTGGTCCAGGTGCCGCAGATCGGTGCCAGCACACCGGCGCGCACCAACACGTCAGCCAGCCGCTCCAGCTCAGCGCCCACCTTATAAGCGCCAGCGGGCACCAGGGTCCGCCGTGCCAGCGTGGCTGCCGCTTCGAGGACCGAGCCATCGATGCCAAGTGGGCTCGCGTCATCGCGCAGCGCCAGCAGCGAGGCCTCCAACAGCCGGAGCACTTGGAGACGCTTGATGTGCGCCGCGCGGGTCAGTCCAGGGTTGATCAGGAACCGCTCAACGACATAGGCCTTGGCAAAGTCGAGGAAGTCGTCGTCCAGCCAGGCTTCGAGGGGGATCGTCGCCGACATGCTTCCACGCGGCGCATGGGACTGCTTCACGAAGTAGCCGACGCCTGGCCAGAACGGCACATCCCAGTCGTCAACGAGAGCCTTCGACTCGTTGCGAGCTGCCCGGATGTAGTCCGAGAGATTCTTTGCACGAGCCAGATGGTCCCGAGAGACGAGCGCTTCGACGGCGGAACCGACGGCGGGCCTCATGCCTGGCCTCCAGCGGTCTCAAGTTCGGAGCGACGCGCCCAGCACAGATGGACGACGTTTTCGACGGCAGCGATCAGCTTGTCGCGGCGCTTCGCGATGGGGCTTTCGGCGCCGAGCTCCACCACCAGGTGGGCGCGCTCGGCCTGCAGGTCCGCAAGGAACTGCTCGTGGGGCCCGTCTAACCAAGGCTGGAAGTGGCTGCAGGTGTAGCAGGCGTGCGGGACGCCGCCGTCCAGGCCGCACTGCTTCAGGTGGCCACAGGTGGCCGCACCCTTGCCACGATAGGCCAGCCGGCTTTGCTCCGGGTCCGAGCCACCAATGGCGTCCTCCTCCGAGTCAACCAGAGTGCCGCGGAAGGCCTCTGCGAAGCGCTGCAGCGTCGGGGACTTTGAGACGGCACGGTCGATCTCGGCCGCGTGCTCTGGCAGGTTGTCGACGTAGATGTCAGCAGACCGTGAAGTGGAGTGGTCCAGCAGCCAGGCGATCAGGTGCGATGGCAGGCCTTCGCGCGCCAAGTCAGTTCCCTTTGTATGGCGCAGCCGAGTTGCCGCAATCCTCAACGGTTGGCCATTTCGCCCTTTTGCCCCGACGGAGTCGCAGACAGCGCTAATCCGGTCCGACTGGGTTGAGGCGGAACGGTGCCAGGCCATCCCTTGGACGTCCAGGCTCAAAGCTTCGAGTGCCTTGCCATGCTGGCCCGTCCGTCGCATCTGACTCGCCAGTTCAAGCGCCTCAGTCACCGAACGCCAGCATGGGTAAAGCGGCAGCTCGCCCAGCAGAGCGCGCAAGTCCACCAATTGGAGCTGCCAGCCAGCCTCGTCCAACATCCTTTGGAAGATGCGTTGAACGTCGTCGCGCTGGGCGCTGAACACTTGGAAGTTGCTCGCTGTGAGATCAATGGCGCGGCGAGTCTCCCGGAGGGTGTGCCCGCGCTGCTTGGCTCGCGGCACGGCCAACAGATAGATCGGCTGTCCGCTCGGGAAGCCGGGCTCTGCATCCCCGAAGGTTTGGATCACGTCCTTACATTTGAGCGAAGCGCTCTGAATCGGTCGCCGGCCAGTGCTCACGTGCAAGTAGGCAAGACTGAAACTGCTTAGGCTCAGCTTTCCAGCTTCTGCGGCGTCAAACAGCCCGCTCAGCAGGCTGTGGGACTCTTCGGGCGTCAGTGGACCACTGTCCGGGTCCATTGCCCGCACCGCGCGTCCTGCTTGATGCAGCTTGAGCCGCATCTCCCCGAGAGACGCAATCAACGAATCAGTAACGCCGGGCTGCCGGCCGCTGTGCCACTTCACCAGTAGCGACCTCAAGTGGCACAGATAGTCCTCGCAACCGAACTCGGCGATGAGCTTCGCGCGGTACCGCCGGATGTCCTCGATCGTCCACGCCGCAATCTTTCGAGAAGGGAAGCACTCCTTCTGGAAGCTCTTCAGAGCAGCACGATACTGAGCCAGCGTCGACCAAGAGTATTTCTGGGCGGCATATCGCAGCGTCGCCACTAAGCCGGGCCGCAATGAAGGTGCAACTATCGAGCGCAATGACTCAACGTCGATGCCGCGCTTCCCGTCGATAAGCCACCACCGTTCTCGCGCATCGAACTCAACGCCGTAGCGCGTGCGGACGAAGTGGCTTTCTGCGTGGTTGAGCCCAGCTTCGGCACGGACGACACGGCTGTTCATGCCTCACCTCGCGGAAGCACATTTCGACCGGCCATTCGATCCTGCAGCGCGAGAACCGCAGCACGCGCCTGCCGCTTGGTCTCCACCTGGGTGTAGACGGCATCGACCTCTGAGTGCTGCTTTCGGCCTGCGAGGTAGTTCCGAACACGTCGATGCAGGTCCTTGCTGTTGTCGTCTGCCCGACTCTCATGCTGCAACTTCGCCAACTCACTGCTGAAGAAGTGACGCAGCAAGTGGGTGCGAACGTTGGAGAGCCGTTCGTCAGAAGCGGACAGCGTCTCGAAGACCTCTTTGAGAGCCGCCTTGCTCATCGGCTGACCTTGGGTCGGGCCCGACTTGTGCGTGACGAACAGATAGCGATGCTTCGTCGCACCCGGCACCGTCCGCCGCTGAGCGACGTACTGGACGATCAGCTCGGTCAGGTAGACGGACATCGGAATCGTCCGGCCGTCAGTCTTTGCGACAGGCTGGTCGACGCGAGGATCGTCGGTCGCGTCATGACGACGACGAACCGTGATCTGGCGCTTCACATGGTCTACGTCCCGAACCTGCAGGCTCAGGACCTCGCCACGCCGGATTCCAGTTTGACGGAGCAACTCGACCAGCAGGAGGTTTCTGAGCTGCAGCTCCGGACGGAACGGATTCCGCTCGCCGCCCGGAGCGATGACATCGTTCAGCGCTTGGTTGTGGCGTTGCGTGAACTCTTCATCGTCGAAGTCGTCTCGGACAGGAGAAGCGATTCCACGATGTCGGAGGACATCCTCACGCATCTCAGCGATCCGCAGCATGCGGTCGGGGCTGAGATGCGTCAGGAGGTACTTGGCCATCCACTCAACAAAGTCGGCAATGTGAGTCAGCCGCTTGAAGTGGGTGTGTCGCGCCACGGAGGGAACGGCGTAGGCATAGCCCCGCCGCACCCTTCCGAGCGCAACCACCTTTTGATATCGCTTCGCTTCGGCGCCGAAGCTTTGCCGAGCGAAGTTGCTGAGCGCCTCGCACTCGATGGAGGTGAGGTACTTGCCAGCGCGCAGCCTCCCGGCCAGGTCAATCTGATTGACCTGACAGAAGCCACTGAGCACGTTCACTGCATTGAGCGCCGCCTCCTGCGACGCAACCGAGAGGCCTCGATTGCGCAGCGTGGAGATGACGAACAGCGAGCAATAGTCGTCTTCCATCCCATCCCTGCCGACCAGGTAGGGGCGCCGCTCCCCGTTGGGGAGCAGCGCCTTGGCCAGCTGGAAAGGAAGGGATTGGCTTAACGACATTTCATCGTGCTCTCAAATACCGGCGAATTTCGCATCATAAAAGACGGACTCCGCGTGGCATTTGGTGGCCTATTTCATAGAGAAGGCGAGACCCTTAAAGACAAACAGGTCTTTCCTTATCCTACTGGCAGGCCTCGCAATCCGGGTTGTCGATCGAGCAGAACTTCATGTCGGTGGCCGGCAGTTCCGGCTCGACGGCGGCCACCGGGGCAGCCGGCGCAGCAGCCACGGGCGCCGCACCCGACGACACCGCGTTGAGCTGGCCCGAGCGCGTGACCGTGCTCTTCTCGGCCTGCGTGGCGCTGATGGTGCGCAGGTAGTAGGTGGTCTTCAGGCCGCGCTGCCAGGCGAGCTTGTAGGTCTCGTCCAGCTTCTTGCCCGAGGCACCGGCCATGTAGATGTTCAGGCTCTGCGCCTGGTCGATCCACTTCTGGCGGCGCGCGCCGGCTTCGATCAGCCACACGGTGTCGACCTCGAAGGCCGTGGCGTACAGCGCCTTGATGTCCTCGGGCACGCGGTCGATGCGGCGCAGCGAGCCGTCGAAGTGCTTGAGGTCCATGACCATCACGTCATCCCACAGGCCCAGCGCCTTCAGGTCACGCACGAGGGACTCGTTGATGACGGTGAACTCGCCCGACAGGTTGGACTTGACCGACAGGTTGCCGAAGCAGGGCTCGATGGAGGCGTCCACACCGATGATGTTGGAGATGGTCGCCGTCGGGGCGATGGCCACGCAGTTGCTGTTGCGCATGCCGTGGGTGGCGATGCGAGCGCGCAGCGCGTCCCAGTCCATGCTCGTGGAGCGGTCGACGTCGACATAGCCGCCACGGGCTTCGGCCAGCAGGTCCAGCGAGTCGATCGGCAGGATGCCGCGGTCCCACAGCGAGCCCTTGTAGCTGCTGTAGCGGCCGCGCTCTTCGGCCAGCTCGGTGGACGCCCAGTAGGCGTGGTAGCAGACGGCTTCCATCGAGCGGTCGGCGAACTCCACGGCGGCCTGGCTGGCGTAGGGCGTGCGCAGCTGGTACAGCGCGTCCTGGAAGCCCATGATGCCCAGGCCCACCGGGCGGTGGCGCAGGTTGGAGTCACGCGCCTTCTTGACGGCGTAGTAGTTGATGTCGATGACGTTGTCGAGCATGCGCATGGCCGTGCGCACCGTCTTCTTCAGCTTGACCTGGTCGATCGCGCCGTCCTTCAGGTGCTGGGCCAGGTTGACCGAGCCGAGGTTGCAGACGGCGATCTCGCTGTCATTCGTGTTCAGCGTGATCTCGGTGCACAGGTTGGACGAGTGCACCACGCCGACGTGCTGCTGCGGGCTGCGCACATTGCAGGCGTCCTTGAACGTGATCCAGGGGTGGCCCGTCTCGAACAGCATCGAGAGCATCTTGCGCCACAGGTCCTTGGCGGGCATGCGCTTGAAGAGCTTGATCTCGCCGCTGTCGACCTTGCGCTCATAGCCCGTGTAGGCCTCTTCGAAAGCCTTGCCGAACTTGTCGTGCAGGTCGGGGCAGGTGGAGGGGCTGAACAGGGTCCAGTCGCCGCCTTCGATCACGCGCTTCATGAACAGGTCGGGAATCCAGTTCGCCGTGTTCATGTCGTGGGTGCGGCGGCGGTCGTCGCCCGTGTTCTTGCGCAGGTCCAGGAACTCTTCGATGTCCAGGTGCCAGCTCTCCAGGTAGGCGCAGACGGCGCCCTTGCGCTTGCCGCCCTGGTTCACGGCCACGGCCGTGTCGTTGACGACCTTCAGGAACGGCACGACGCCTTGCGACTTGCCGTTGGTGCCCTTGATGTGCGAGCCGAGCGCGCGCACCGGCGTCCAGTCGTTGCCCAGGCCGCCTGCGAACTTGGACAGCAGTGCGTTTTCCTTCAGGGCTTCGTAGATGCCGTCCAGGTCGTCGCTGACGGTGGTCAGGTAGCAGCTGGAGAGCTGCGAGCGGCGCGTGCCGCTGTTGAACAGCGTCGGCGTGCTGGACATGAAGTCGAAGCTGGACAGCACTTCATAGAACTCGATCGCGCGGGCTTCGCGGTCGATCTCGTTCAGGGCCAGGCCCATGGCCACCCGCATGAAGAAGGCCTGCGGCATCTCGATGCGCGTGTCTTCGATGTGCAGGAAGTAGCGGTCGTACAGGGTCTGCAGGCCGAGGTAGTCGAACTGCAGGTCGCGGTCGGCCTTGAGCGCGGCGCCGAGCTTGGCCAGGTCGTACTGGGCCAGCTTCTCATCCAGCAGCTCGGCCTGGATGCCCTTCTTGATGTAGCCGGGGAAGTAGTCGGCGTACTTGGCCTGCATCTCGGCCTGAGTCACTTCGCCGCCGATGATCTCGCGGCGGATCGTGTGCAGCAGCAGGCGGGCGGTGGCGCGGCTGTAGCCCGGGTCCTTCTCGATCAGCGTGCGGGCGGCCAGGATGGCGGCCTTATAGACCTCGTCGATCGCCACGCCGTCGTACAGGTTGCGCTGCGTTTCGGCCAGCACCGGCTCCGGGCGGACGTCGGCGCCGAGGTTCTCGCAGGCGGAAGCGATCAGCGACTTCAGCGCGGCCAGGTCCAGCGGACGGCGCTCGCCGCCGTCCACGACCATCAGCTGCGGCTCGGCGGCGCGGGCGGCCTCACCCTGGGCAGCACGCTCCTGGGCGCGGCGCTCACGGTACAGCACGTAGGCGCGGGCCACTTCATGATGGCCGCTGCGCATCAGGCCCAGCTCGACCTGGTCTTGCACGTCCTCGATGTGGAAGGTGCCACCGCTCGGGCGCGAGCGCAGCAGCGCACGCACCACGTTCTGGGTCAACTGCTCCACCGTCTCGCGCACGCTGGCCGAGGCGGCACCGCTCGTGCCATGCACGGCCAGGAAGGCCTTCATCAGCGCCACGGCGATCTTGCTGGGCTCGAACGAGACCACCGCGCCGTTGCGGCGAATGATCTGGTAGGCGTGGTACGTCGTCAGCGCGGGAGCGCCGGCGGCGGCAGCGTCGGATCCAAACGCAGCCGGCGACGCCGAGGACAGCGAAGAGAGCGAGGCGGCGGCCTGGCCCGTGGCAGCTTCTTGCAGCATGGGGAGATCCTTTATCGAGAAATGAGAGGCAAAAGCGCGGCCACAACCTGGCGGGTGCCAGGTGGTAGACGCGCTTCGCGTGGCGCTTCAGTTGGAATGTTTCGGCCCTGCCGGTCCATTGCGCCGCCGGTGTTCCGGCGGGGTCCTCGGGTGCTTTGCCGCTGCGGCGCAGCCACTGCAAACAGCGATTCCGAGGGGAGCGGCATAGGTGTCGACTGGGTCAGCAGGATAACACGAAGGGACACTATATCTATGGCTTGATACCCCCTCAAGCACTACCGCTAGTGTCAAACCCTCCCCGCAATTTGGTTGACGCGCGAGGCCGATGCGCGGCTTTCCCCGATCAGGACGGGCCCTGTGCCGCGAGACCCGCATGTCCATTGGGCTTGCGGGCCACATCCCCTTCGCAGGCCGCGCCGATGCTGGGTTTGCGCGATGACGGCAAGTCGCCGAAGCCGCTTCGCAGCGGATTCAAGCAGGGCAAATCCGGAGACGTCGATCTCTGCCCGGTCAGGCGTCGCCGGCCGAGATCGACAGGCGCGCCATGCGGTAGCGGATCTGGCGCAACGACAAGCCGAGGCTGGCCGCTGCCGCCGTGCGGTTGAAGCGGTGCTGCTCCAGCGCGCGCAGCAGGATGGCACGCTCCACTTCATCCAGGTACTGCGCCAGGTCGGTGGGCAGTTGCTCAGGCAGCGACAGCCCTTCAGGCGCGGGCGCCGCAGGCGGCGACAAGGCGCCGCCCGTGCCGAAGGCCAGTTCGCCCTGGCCGTCGTCCAGCAACGTGTCGGGCAGGCCCAGGTCGCCGACGTCGATCCATTCCCCGCCGGCCAGCGCCAGTGCGCGATGCAGCAGGTTCTCCAACTCCCGCACGTTGCCCGGGAAGGGGTAGCGCGCCAGGGTCTGCAAGGCCTTGGGCGTGAGGCGCGGCGCCGGAGAGACGCCTGCATCCTGCGCAATGCGGGCCAGCACCCGCGCGCTGATCAGGCCCAGGTCTTCCAGCCGCTCACGCAGCGGCGGCACGCGGATCTGGATGACGTTGAGCCGGTAGAACAAGTCCTGCCGGAAACGACCGGCAGCCACTTCGGCGGAGAGGTCCTTGTGCGTCGCGCTCAGGATGCGCACGTTGATGGGCGACTCCGCCGTGGCCCCCACCGGCCGGACCGAGCGCTCCTGGATCACCCGCAGCAGCTTGCTCTGCATGGCCAGCGGCAGGTCGCCGATTTCGTCCAGGAACAGGGTGCCGCCGTCAGCCGCCTGGAAGAAGCCTTCGCGGTCCTCGTTGGCGCCGGTGAAGGCGCCCTTGCGGTAGCCGAAGAACTCGGCTTCCAGCAGGTTCTCGGGAATGGCACCGCAGTTCACCGCGACGAAACGCTGCCCGGCGCGTGCGCCGTGGTCGTGGATGGCCCGCGCCACCAGCTCCTTGCCAGTGCCCGACTCGCCCTGCACCAGCACCGGCGCCATGCTGCGGCCGACCTTGTCGATCAGCGAGCGCACGGCGCGGATGGCGGGCGACTCACCCACCAAACGCAGGGCGGTCGCCGGCCCCACGGTGTCCTCGGCACGTGCATCCGCTGGCACCGCGCCAGGCGCAGGAGCCGCCTCGGGCTCTGACGCCACCCGCCCCAAAGCCGACCCCACCACCAGCCGGAACTGCCGCAGGTCCACCGGTTTGGTCAGGTAGTCGTAGGCGCCGGCCTTCAGGGCCTCCACCGCGTTCTCGGCGGACCCGAAGGCCGTGATGACGATGGCCTTCTCCGGCCGCCCGGCCTGCTCCAGCCAGCGCAGCAGCGACAGGCCCGAGCCGTCGGGCAGCTTCATGTCGGTGATGACCGCGCTGTAGTTCTCGGCCTGCAGGTGCTCCAGGGCATCCGCGACACAGGCGGCGCTGTCGATCTCGTAGCCCTCGCGCAGCAGCGTGAGCTCGTAGAGCGTGCGCAGGTCGGGCTCGTCATCGACGACCAGCAGGCGCGGCAGCGGGGCAGAAGTCATGCGGGTTCAGGGGTTCGCAGTCGGACGCAGAACTCGTTGGCCGCCGCGTCAGACGCGCGCCGGTACTCGATGCTCGCGCCGTGGCGCTCGCACAGTTCACGACAAATATAGAGGCCCAGGCCCGAACCCCGGCTGCGGGTCGAGAAGAAGGGCTCGAAAAGATGGCGCTCGATCTCCGGCGGCACCGCGGCGCCGGCGCTGCGCACGGCCATCAGCAGACCGGCGCCTTCGCGCTGCAGCACCACACGGATGGCGCCGGCACCGGCCTCGGCATGACGGTGCGCGTTGTCCAGCAGATTGACCAGCACGCGGCGCAGGTGCTCGGCATCGAAGAGTCCGGCCAGGCCGTCGGCCTCCACCCGCAGCTCGAACCGGCTGCCCGGACCCGGCACCACGTGGTTGACCTGCGCCCAGTCGGCACAGGCCTCCTGCACCAGCGCACTCACGTCCAGCGGCTGGGTGTCAGGCTGCACACTAGGCGACAGCTCGGTCACATCGTCCACCAGGCGCTTCAGGCGCTGCACGTTGGACGCCACCATCCGCGTGAGCTGCTCGGCCCGCGTGCCGCCGAGGTCTTCGGCCAGCAGCGCATTCGCCTGCGCGATGGCCGCCAGCGGATTGCGGATCTCGTGCGCGATGCCAGCGGACACGCGGCCCATCGCGGCCAGCTTTTCCTGGCGGGTGCGCGCCAGCAGCTCGCGGTTGTCCTCGACGAAGAGCACGCACAGCTCCTCGCTGCCCTCACGCTGGCGCGTGAAGCGCAGCCGCAGCCGCAGGCTGCGAAAGGCGCCACTGGCCAAGGGCAGCGCCACGTCAACCTCGGCTGCGGCCCCGCCCGCATAGGCATTCTCCAGCGCCTGCACCAGCGGCTGCCAGTCGCTGCGGCCCCGCAGCTGCCAGCTCAGCTCGCCACTGTCCGCTCCGAGCAGCGCCCGCGAGGCAGGGTTCATGGCGCGCACGCGACCGCGGCGGTCCACCACCAGCACGCCTTCCTGCATTTCGTCGATAACCAGCCGGTTGAGCTGCTCCTGCTGCCGCGCCAGGGCCAGGCTGCCGCGGGCGGCACGCTCCTCACGCGCCAGTCGGGCGCTCAGCTCGCCGGCCAGCAGGCTGACCGCGAACAGGCCGCTGCCCACCAAGCCCGCCTGGGTGGTGCGCAGACCGACGTCAGCCCCGGAGAACAGCGACCAGCCCGCCGCCCCGAGCAGGCCCAGCGTGGCCATCGCAGCGGTGGCCAGGCTCAGGCGACGCGGGCACAGCACGGCCGCCATCAGCACTGGCATCACGAACAGCGCGCCATAGTTGACCCCGCTCGGGTCCAGGGCATGCAGCACGCCAAACAACAGCAGGTCCATGCCGATGGCGCTCCACCAGTGCAGGCTGCTGATGCGGGCAAGGCTGCGGGCCGAGGCCCCGCGGCGCAGCTGCGGGAAGAACCAGAGCGAGACCGCCGCAGCTGCGTATGAAGCGCTGAGCCACAGGGTGGACGTGGCTGGCGGGGTAGACAGCACGGCGGCAATCAGCTGGGCGGCGATCAGCGCCAGGCCGAGTGCCGCACGCGCCGCCAAGAATGCGCGGTACAGACGCTCGAAGCTGGCACTGCTCTCGGCCGGCTCAGCCGGTGCCGCCTCGACAAACCAGCTGCCCGGGATCGTCCCCAGGCCCAGCGGCGCGACCACGGTCAGGCCGAGCCCTGGCGGGCCTCGAAGCTCGCCCGATGCGCGCTGCTGCAGAACACGCCGCCTTTGCCCGGCAGGGCCTCGTCCGCCGGCAGGTGCATGCCGCATTCGGCGCAGCTGACCATGTGCTGCGGCGCGCTCGGCGGCGTAGGCGCCGGCGCCTGCGGCTCGCGCGGGCGGTTGCGCCGAGCGCCGAGCACAAAAAAGAGGCCGGCCAGCACCAGCAGCAGCACGACGATCTTCATGCCGTGCCTCCGGTCATGCCGCGCTGCAGGATGACCTCCAGCACGAAGCGCGAGCCGGCGTAGGACAGCAGCAGCAGCGCCGCGCCCGCATACAGCCAGCGGGTCGCACGGCGACCGCGCCAGCCATACACCCGGCGGCCGACGAGCAAGCCGGTCAGCACCAGCCAGCCCAGCACCGCCAGGAGGTTCTTGTGATCCCAGCGCCAGGTGGGTGTG
The DNA here is from genome assembly GCF_002205845.1 of Roseateles puraquae. Taxonomy (GTDB): domain Bacteria; phylum Pseudomonadota; class Gammaproteobacteria; order Burkholderiales; family Burkholderiaceae_C; genus Pelomonas; species Pelomonas puraquae. Next base: position 1,268,964 of record NZ_NISI01000001.1, read on the forward strand.
AACCACCAGCCCAGGAAGATGGCCAGCGACAGCACGCCCACGCCGGCCGCCACAAACTGAAAGGTCAGCCGCTCCAGCTGCAGCAGCGGCAACCCGCCCGGCGTGGCGAGCTTCTGGCGCAACCGGGTCTCGGCACGGTTCATCAGTGCGGCATGCAGCACGGCCACGCCGAAGAGTCCGTAGGACGCCAGCCCCAGCACCCAGTGCAGCGGCGCCCAGGGCGAGGCCGCCGTGGGCCGGCTCTCCCCCGGGAAGGCCCAGGCCAGCACCACCGCCGCCGCCGCCAGCCAGGCCAGCACGCGGCGCACACTGTGCAGCGGCAGGAAGCGGCTTTCCACCAGATAGACCGTCAGCACAAGCCAGGCCGTCATGGACAGCGCCGGCGCAAAGCCGAAACGCGCGCCCGGCGCCGCCAGGCCGTAGCCGCTGATGTCGATGAAGAGCGCGGCGAATTGAGCCGTCCAGGCCAGCGCCATCGGCGGCACCGAGCGCAGCGGGCGGCGCACCACCACCTCGCCCGGCGCCGCCGTGGGGCGCAGCAGCCCGACCCAGATGTAGCCAAGCAAGGCCAGGGCGCTGGCGATCGCCAGGGCCAGCTCCGCCCCGACGGCATGAGCACCGGGTGCGATGCTGGCGGCGTCTTCGAAGGAGGCGGGCGATAAACTCATGGCCGCAGTGTACTTTTGGGCTGCGGCCGTTCTGGCAGTGCAGGAGGCTGTCGGGCTTTGGGCGGGGTGCGCGCCGAGGCCCCGCAAATCGCCTCGGCCCTTCGGGTCAGGTCTGCAAGGGGCTGAGGCGTTGTTGCCTCTCCTTGCGGGCACGAGCCCGCAGCGTCGACGCGCCTAGCCTCAGCCCCTTGCAGACCCAACGCGCACCCTGCCCAAAGCCCGACAGCCTCCTAGCCCCCTCCTCCCCACCATGGCATCCACCCTCACCGACCGCCTGAGTCGCCTCGTCAAGACGATGCGCGGCCAGGCCCGCATCACCGAAAGCAATGTGCAGGACATGCTGCGCGAGGTGCGCATGGCCCTGCTGGAGGCCGACGTGGCCCTGCCGGTGGTGCGCGACTTCATCGCCCGCGTGAAGGAGAAGGCCCTCGGCCAGGAGGTCGTCGGTTCGCTGAACCCCGGCCAGGTGCTGGTGTCGGTGGTGCACAAGGAACTCGCCGCAACCATGGGCGAGGGTGTGGCCGACATCAACCTCGCCGCCCAGCCGCCCGCCGTCATCCTGATGGCGGGCCTGCAAGGCGCCGGCAAGACGACGACCACCGCCAAGCTGACCAAGCACCTGATCGACAAGCGCAAGAAGAAGGTGCTGACCGTCTCCGCCGACGTCTATCGCCCGGCTGCCATCGAGCAGCTCAAGACGGTGACCAAGCAGGCCGGCGGTGAATGGTTCCCGTCCGAGCCCAACCAGAAGCCGCGCGACATTGCGCTGGCCGCGCTGGACTACGCCAAGCGTCACTTCTTTGACGTACTGCTGGTGGACACCGCGGGTCGACTGGCCATCGACGAAGCCCTGATGGCCGAGATCAAGGAGCTGCACGCCACGCTGAATCCGGTGGAGACGCTGTTCGTGGTCGATGCGATGCAGGGCCAGGATGCGGTCAACACGGCCAAGGCCTTCAAGGAGGCACTGCCGCTGACCGGCGTCATCCTGACCAAGCTCGACGGCGACTCGCGCGGCGGTGCGGCCCTCTCGGTGCGCCAGATCACGGGCGCACCGATCAAGTTCGCCGGCGTGTCTGAAAAGATCGACGGCCTGGAGGTGTTCGATGCCGACCGCCACGCCGGCCGGGTGCTGGGCATGGGCGACATCGTGGCCCTGGTGGAGCAGGTCACGCAGAGCGTCGACCTCGCCTCGGCGCAGGCCATGGCCGAGAAGCTCAAGAGCGGCAGCGGCTTCGACCTGAACGACTTCCTGCAGCAGATCGCCCAGATGAAAAAGATGGGCGGCCTGGGCGGCCTGATGGACAAGCTGCCGCAGAACATGATGGGCGGCAAGCAGCCCGGCCAGGCCGACATGGACCGCGCCGAGCGCGACATGAAGCGCATGGAAGGCATCCTGCGCGCCATGACCGCCAAGGAGCGCGCCCAGCCCGCGCTGCTGATGGACGGCAAGAGCAAGGCCAGCCGCAAGCGCCGCATCGCCGCCGGTGCCGGCGTGCAGATCCAGGATGTGAACCGCCTGCTCAATCAGTTCGACCAGATGCAGGGCATGATGAAGAAGATGAAGGGCGGCGGCCTCATGAAGATGATGAAGCGCCTGGGCGGCATGAAGGGCATGCCCGGGATGTGAGCGGCCCGCGACCGAGGGCTGACCCTCGGCCTTCAGCCCCCTGGGACACACCTCGTCACAACTGGTCCCGTGCTCAAGGGACAGCGGGGCATGGTCATTTGGTGCCGCTGCCGATAGCGTCGCCAGCATGCTGAATCTGCACCTCCCCCGCGCCGTCGGCGCCTGGCTGAACAGCCTGACCGGGCCGCGCCCGGCCCGCCGCACGGACGCGGCCGACACCGTGATGCATTGGCCGCCTACCGCGGCGCGGGTGCTGGTGAGCGCGGAGCGCCACGCCTACAAGGCGCTGAGCCTGGCGCTGGCGCATGAGCATCCCAAGGGCTTCTTGCTGGCGCACGTGCCGCTGCACAAGTTGGTGAAGGTGCCCAAGCAGTATTCCTACCGCGAGTGGCTGTCACGCACCGGCTTGCTGACCGCCGACTTCGCCCTCTGCGACGAACACGGCTTCGTGCGGGCGGTCGTGCTGATGCCGGTGGCCGAAGACAACGCGCGCCACGCCCGCAAGCGCGAACGTCTGCTGCGCGTGCTGGAGGCGACCGAGATGCCCGTCACCGTCTGGGTGCGCGACTGGCAGAACGAGACTGGCGAGCGGCTGCGCCAGCTGGTCTTTCCCAAGGTGCGCGCACAAGGGTATTACGCCGACACGCCTCACACCCCGAACACCCCGCACTGAGCCGGGCGTGAGCGCTGCTACTCCAGCAATGCGCGCGCAAATTCGCGGGCGCTGAAGGTCTCGAGGTCTTCGAGCTTCTCGCCCACCCCGACGAAATAGACCGGCACCGGGCGCTCGCGGGCAATGGCGGCGAGCACGCCGCCCTTGGCCGTGCCATCGAGCTTGGTCACGATGAGGCCGGTCAGGCCCAGCGCCTCGTCGAAGGCCTTGACCTGGTTCAGTGCGTTCTGGCCGGTGTTGCCGTCCACGACCAGCAGCACCTCGTGCGGCGCGCCGTCCTGGGCCTTGGTGATGACGCGCTTGATCTTCTTGAGCTCCTCCATCAGGTGAAGCTGCGTGGGCAGGCGCCCGGCGGTGTCGGCGATGACGACGTCCGCGCCGCGGGCGCGACCGGCATTGACGGCATCAAAAGACACCGCAGCCGGGTCGCCGCCCTCCTGGCTGATGATTTCCACCTGAGCCCGGTCGGCCCAGACGCCCAGTTGCTCACGCGCGGCAGCCCGGAAGGTGTCGGCAGCCGCCAGCAGCACGCGCTGGTCGGCGTCCGCCAGATGCCGGGTCAGCTTGCCGATGCTGGTGGTCTTGCCGGCGCCATTGACGCCCACCACCATCATCACGGTCGGCGTGAAGCGGCCTACCTCCAGCCCCTTCTCCAGCGGTGACAGCAGCTCCGCGAGCGCATCGATCAGCAGGCCGCGCACGGCCTGCGGGTCGGTGGTGCGCGCCTCCTTCACCCGACGCTTGAGGTCGTCGAGCAAGAACTGCGTCGCCTTCACGCCAGCATCGGCCAGCAGCAGCGCCTCTTCCAACTCCTCGTAGAGCTGCTCATCGATCTTGGTGGCCGAGAAGACGCTGGCGATGCTGCCGCCCGTCCTGCGCAGGCCGGCGCGCAGCCGCTCCATCCAGCTCTGACGCGGCGCCGGGGCCGGGGCCGTGATCGGCGCCACGGCAGTCGGCGGCGCCGGCACGGGTGCCGGGGCAGGCAAGGGCACGGCCGGTGGCAACACCACGGCCGGCGGCGCGACGGGAACCGCGGCTGGCACGGGCGTCGACAACGCGGCCGGCGCAGCGGCCGGTGCGACGGTCGGTGCAACGACCGGCGAGCTCTCGGGCACCACGGTCGGCGGTGCCGCCGGTTCGGGGGCCGGGGCTGGCTTGCTGGCAGGCTTGGTGACCCAGCCCTCGGGCAGCAGGGCAGGTGCCTCGGCGGCAGGCGCGGGCGGCGGGGGCGCCTTCTTGAAGAAACTGAACATAGGCCGCCATTTTCGCCGGCTCCGCAGGGTCGCCCGATTTCTCGCAAGCGCTTGATTTTTTCGGCCCCAGGAACCGGTGGACACTGACCGCGGCTTCCGCACTCCCGGTCTGCTCATGCCTGCCCTGCCCGACTCGCTGCCCCGCCCTGCCCTCCGGCTGATTTCGTCGGTGGCGCTGCTGCTGTGGTGTGCGGCCGCGGCGGCCCAGGACCTACCCGGCCAGCTCCCCCCCACGGCGGTGAGCACGCCCGCTCTGCCCGCAGCAGCGGCACCGCGCGGCGAGACCACTTTCCTGATGTCGGCCTTCATGGCCACCTCGCAGGATCGCCTCAGCCTCTTCACCTCCACCGACGGGCTGACGTTCACCTCGCTGGGCTCCGAGGTCTACCAGCCGCCCCGCGGGCTGCTGCGCGACCCCTCCATCCTGCGTGCTGCCGACGGGCTCTACTACGTGGCCTACACCACCGGTTGGTCGGGCAACAGCTTCGGCATCGCGCGGTCAGCCGACCTCAAGACCTGGACCCATGTCGCCGACGTACCGGTCGCGCTGCCCGGCGTCACCAACGTCTGGGCGCCGGAGTGGTTCCGGGACCGCGACGGCAGCCTGCATCTCGTCGTGAGCCTCTCGCGCGCCGGCACCCAAGGGCCGTTCGCGGCCTACGCCGTCAAGGCGTTGGACGCCTCGCTCAGCCGCTTCGCCGCGCCGGAGCCAATGCGGGGGCTGGAAAAGAACTTCATCGACACCTTCGTCATGCAGCAGGACGGGCACTACGTCGCCTTCGTGAAGAACGAGACGACCAAGTTCATCGAGCGCGCCACCGCACCCGCCCTGCACGGCCCCTGGACGCTGGACCGCACCGGCGACTGGGCCGGCTGGGGCGGCCCGTCCGAGGGTCAGGCCCTCGTGCCCATCCAGGGGCCCGACGGCAAACCAGGCTGGCGCATCTACTTCGACGACTACACCAGCAAGCGCTATTGGGCCTCCGACAGTTTCGACGGCCTGCAAACCTGGAGCCCGCGGCGCGAACTCGGCGGCGTGTCGGGCACGGTGCGCCATTTCACGGTCATCCGCGAGGCGACCGCGCAGCTCGACCGCGCCACCGCACCCCGGGGCCGGCCGAAGACCATCGCCTGGGACCGCCATTCGCTGATCATCGACGGCCGCCGCGAGATGATCTTCGCGGGCGAGTTCCATCCCTTTCGCCTGCCCTCGCCCAGCCTGTGGCGCGACGTGCTGCAGAAGATGAAGGCCTCGGGCCTGAACGCCGTGTCGTTCTACTTCAGCTGGGGCTACCACTCCGCCAAGCCGGGGCACTATGACTTCACGGGCATCCGCAACGTCGAACGCGCCATCCAGATGGCCGAGGAGGAAGGCCTCTACGTCATCGCCCGCATGGGGCCTTACGTCAACGCCGAGCTGACCGCAGGCGGCTTCCCGGGCTGGCTGCTGCGCCAGCGTGCCGAGGCACGCACCGACGCGGCCGAGTACCAAGCGGCCACCGACGAATGGATGACGCAGATCAACGCCATCCTGGCGCGTCACCAGATCACCCACGGCGGCGGCAGCGTCATCGCATACCAACTGGAAAACGAGTTGTTCGCGGTGAATCCCAAGAACATCCGCCACATGGAGCACCTGGCGAAGAAGGCGCGGGCCGACGGCATCACCGTGCCGCTCTTCCACAACGCGGCCTCCCGCCTGCCGGACTGGACGCCGCGCAACTCGACCGCGCCGTTCGCCAACCCCGGCCCGACCGACCTGTACGCCTTCGACGGCTACCCCGGCGGCGTTTGCAGCGTGGACGGCACGCCCGGCACGCCCGCACCCGCGCCCGACTGGGGCATCTACGGCAAGAACGTCCCCAAGGTGGGGTCGCTCGCCTCGCCCAACACGCCGGGCTTCGTCGCCGAGATCGGCGCGGGCTGGTTCGACTACTGGGGCTCCAACGGCACCTACGAGTGCACGGCCAAGCGGCAAGGCCCGGGCTACCAGCGCGTGTTCTACGGCAGCAGCCTGATCAATGGGCTGAGCATCCATTCCCTCTACATGGCCTACGGCGGCACCAGCTGGGGGTGGCAGCCGGGGCCCATCGTCTACACCAGCTACGACTACGGAGCACCGATCAACGAGGCCCGCGTCATGCGCGACAAGGCGCTGGTGCTCAAGCAGATGGGCGGCTTCGTGCAGGCGGCCGCCCCTGTGCTCTCGCAGATGGAAAAGGCCGAGGTGCTGGACCCGGGCAATCCCAAGGTGAGGCTCTATCACAACGTCAACCCAGCACTCGGCACGCATGTGCTGCTGGCCCAGCACAACCACCTGGCCGGCACCGAGCCCTTCAGCTTCAAGCTGCGCACGCGCGACGGCACCTACCAAATCCCGCAAGCCGGCACGCTGACGCTGACGGGCCAGGACGCCAAGATGCTGCTGGCCAGCTACGCCATGGAGCGCCAGCACCTGGTGTACGCCACCTCCGAGATCCAGACCCACCTCCAGCAAGGTGAGCGCGATGTGGCGCTGCTCTACGGCCGCGCCGGTGACGACGGCGAGACCGTGCTGCGCTTTCCATCCCAACCGCGCGTGACGCCGCTGGCCGGCCAGGTCGCTGTCGCCTACGACGCCAAGACCGGCGACCTGCGCCTGAACTACCGCCACGACGGCCTGATCGAGCTCAGCATCACCGGTGGCGGCCGTGCGCCGCTTGTCCTGCTGATCGCCGACGAGAAGACCGGCTGGCAGTTCTCGCGCCTGGGCGACGTGCTGGTCAAGGGGCCGGCCCTGCTGCGCCGCGCCACCGTCAATCACTTCGGCGGGCTGGACCTCGTCGGCGACACGACGGCCCCCAGCGAGCTGCGCATCTGGGCGCCAGCCGGCATCAACGCCGTGCGCTTCAACGGCAACCGCGTCGACATGCGGCCGCTGTTCAACAGCCTCGCTGCACGCCAGCCGCTGCCCGGCCCGGATGCCGTCCGGCTGCCTGACCTGACACAGCTCGCCTGGACGCGTCGCTACGACTCCCTCGAAGCCGACCCGACGTTCGACGACAGCGACTGGCGCAAGGCCGACGCCAGCGTCTCGGCTGCCAACGTCTACACCGCGCCCGACAAGGGCCAGCCCGTGCTGGCCATGAGCGACTACGGCTTCCACCATGGCGATGTCTGGTACCGCGGCCGCTTCAGCACGACCGAGCGCCAGCCGCTGCAGCTCGAACTCTTCTTCGGTGGCGGCGGCGCAGGCCTCATCCAGGTCTGGCTGGACGGCCAGTTCCTCGGCCAGCAAGAGCACGACACCGGCCGCCCCTTTCCCGAGACCACCGACACCTTCAAGCGCCTGCTGAAGGACCTGCCACCCGGCGAGCATGTGCTGGCCGTCGTGGTGCGCAACAACTCGCACAACTGGGACCTCTTCGCCGACGATGCCCACAAGGAAGCCCGCGGCCTGATCTCGGCGTCGCTCTCGCCGCGCGGCGGCCAGCGCTTCGCGGTGCCGATGGCCTGGAAGATCCAGGGCAACCGGGGCGGCGAGGACATCGCCGACCTGGTGCGCGGCCCGATGAACAACGGCGGCCTCCACGGCGAACGCCAGGGCTGGCACCTGCCGATCGACCCCGCCAAGCCGCAGCCGGGCTGGGAAGCGACCGCGCCAGGCGCGGCGCCGCCCGCCCCCGGCAGCTACTGGCTGCGCACGTCATTCCCGCTGGACATGCCCGCGGGCCACGACGTGCAGCTGGGCCTGGCCTTCGGCGACACGAACCGACCGCGGTCGGACCGGGAGAACCGCGCACTGATCTTCGTCAACGGCTGGAACCTCGGCCAGTTCATCGCCCACATCGGCCCGCAGCGCGTCTTCGTGCTGCCCCCCGGCATCCTGAACCCGAACGGCGAGAACACGCTGACACTCGCCGTCACGACCGACGGCCAGGCGACGAACGCACTTGAGGTGCCGCGCCTGGTGCCGCTGGCCATCGCCCGGGGCGGCGTGCCGCTCGAGCCCGTCGCCCAACCCCGGAACCTGCAACGATGACGCATCGCGACCTGCCTCGCCAGCCGTCGCCCCATCGCCCGAGACAAACCCATGCCCAAGCAAATCCTCAAGCCCGTCGACTCCTCCCGCATCCATCCGCTGCTGGCTCACCACGCGGCGCACCTCGGCGCGGACCGTGACGACATCCGCGGCGCGGTCGACCGCCTGATCCACAACCTCATCCACATCGAAGACAGCGATGGCAAGTTCCTGCTGCGCCTGGACGACGGCCGCGTGCTGGACACCAAGGGCTGGAACGGCTTCGAATGGACACACGGCGTGGGGCTGTACGGCGTCTACAAGGTCTGGGAGCTGACCGGCGACCCCAAGGCCTGGGACATCATGACGAGCTGGTTCGAGGCCCGCTTTGCCGAGGGCATGCCCAGCCGCAACATCAACACGGTGGCGCCCTTCCTGACGCTGGCCTACCTGTTCGACCGCACCGGCGACCGCCGCTACCTGCCTTACATCGACCGTTGGGCGGAGTGGGTCTACCACGAGCTGCCCCGCACCGAGGAAGGCGGCTTCCAGCACATCGTCTACAACAGCGTGAACCACCAGCAGCTGTGGGACGACACGCTGATGATGTCGGTGCTGCCACTGGCCAAGTTCGGCCTGCTGCTGAACCGCCCGCACTATGTGGAAGAGGCCAAGCGCCAGTTCATGGTGCACATCAAATACCTCGCAGACCGCAAGACGGGGCTGTGGTTCCACGGCTGGACCTTCGAGGGCCGGCACAACTTCGCCAACGCGCTGTGGGCGCGCGGCAACTCGTGGGTCACCATCGTCATCCCGGAGTTCATCGAACTGCTGAACCTGCCCGAGGGCGACGCCTTCCGCCAGTTCCTCATCTCCACACTGGAAGCCCAGGTCAAGGCCCTGGCCGCCTGCCAGTCCCCGTCGGGCCTGTGGCCCACGCTGTTGGACGACCCCACCTCCTACGATGAAGCCGCCGCTTCGGCCGGGTTCGCCTACGGCATCCTGAAGGCGGTACGCAAGGGCTACTTGCCGCGCTCGTATGAGGCCGTGGGGCTGAAGGCGGCGCTGGCAGTGCGCAGCAAGATCAATGACGCGGGAGAGCTGACGCAGGTGAGCTTTGGCACGCCGGTGTTCAACACGCTTCAGGAATACAAGGACATTCCGCTGACGTCGATGCCGTTTGGGCAGGCGATGGCGTTGCTCGCCATGGGGGAGCTGCTGGTGCGGTTCATCTGACCTTGTCGACATGACTGCGCTCGGAGCTGGTGTGCTGGCACGGCCCAGCGGGGAATTCGCCCCCGCGGGCGACCTACTTTTTGTCCCGCCAAAAAGTAGGCAAAAAGCTCCCCCCGGCCGCGCCGCCCTCCGCTTCGCTGCGGGTTCCCTGCGCTGCTCAGGCCTTGAGGGCTCGCGCGGAACTCGCTTCGCTACGCTGCGCTCAGACAACCGCGCGAAGTCAGTTGTTGAAGCGTGCTGCGCACGCGCCCTCAAGTCCTTGCGCTGCTCGGCGGCGCTCAAGGGGGTAAGACGAAATACCTCAAACGCCCGGCCTGTGCGATTGGCAACTAGGCTGTTCGGCTGCTCGGCTGTTGGCTGTTCGGAGTCTCCCCTTCAAAACCGCCGAGAAGCGCAGAAGCCCGGGGCGCGTGCGCAGCACGCTTCAACAACTTACTCAGCGCCACTGTCTGACCGCAGCGAACGCAGTGAGCGAAGGGAGTTTGGCGCTGGCCCCGGGCTTCGAGCATCGCAGGGAACCCCGAAGCGCAGCGCAGGGGCGGTTTTGCAGGGATCGCTTTTTGCCTACTTCTTGGCGGGACAAAAAGTAGGTCGCCCGCCGGGGCGAATTCCCGGCATGGGCCTCACGCAACAAGCCCAAGCAACGAAGAGACAAGCGCGCCAAGCGCCAACCGCATGATCACCAAGAACCTCCACCCCGCCGCCAAAGAACCCACCTGGATCAACTTCTGGGGCTGGGGCAGCGGCGACATGCTCGGCGCCGGCGCCCAGGCCGTCATCACCGGCTGGCTGTTCTATTTCTTCACCACCTTCTGCGGCCTCTCCGCGGTGGAAGCCGGCCTCATCCTGGGCCTGCCGCGGCTGCTGGAGGCCATCACCTGCCCGCTGATCGGCTATGTGTCGGACAACCTGCGCCACACCTGGGTGGGCCGCAAGATCGGGCGGCGCAAGGTCTTCCTGCTGATCACCATCCCGCTGCTGCCCAGCTTCGCGCTGATCTTTCGCACCGGCCACACCTTCACCTACTACCTGTTGGCCTTCATCTTCTTCGAGCTGCTCTACACGATGTTTCTCATCCCCTGGGAAACGCTCGCCGCCGAGATGACCAAGGACTACAAGGCCAAGGCCAAGTTCGCCGGGGCGCGCATGATCGTGGCGCAGAGCTCGGCCATCCTCGCCTCCTACCTGCCCACGCTGCTGATCAGCCAGTTCGGCGGCAAGGACTCGCCGGACACCTTCTTCTGGATGGCGGCCATCTTCGGCGGCATCTTCTCGCTCGTGGTGCTGATCGTCGTGCTCACCACCTGGGAGCGGCCCTACGGCACGCGCGAGCAGGCGGTGCTGTCGCAGACCTATGGCGGCGTGTCGCTGAAGGCGGCGCTGATGCTGCCGGTCAAGATGTTCCGCGACCTGTTCTCCACGCTCAAGATCCGCGCCTTCCGCCAGCACCTGTCCATCTACCTGGGCGGCTACCTGTCGCAGGACATCTTCAACACCGCCTTCCCCATCTTCGTGGCCACGGTGCTGATGGGCGCCACGCTGGTGATCTCGCAGCTGATGACGGTGATGTACGTGGCCCAGCTGATCTCGGTCATGGTCGCCATCCAGATCGTCATCCGCACCGGGCCGGTGCTGGCCTACCGGCTGGCGATCTCGCTGTTCGGCGCCGCGCTGCTGCTCTACCTGGCCTTCTACCTGGTGCGCCCTGAGGGCTTCTCGACCGGATTCCAGGCGCTGGGGGCCAACCTCTTCGGCGCGCTGAACCCGGCGCGCGAAGGCTTCTCCCTCAGCCTCGTGTTCTGGACCTTCGTGCCCATCGTGCTGGCCGGCCTGGGCCGCGGCACGCTGAATTTCGTGCCCTGGTCGGTCTACAACTACCTGCCCGACATCGACGAAGCCGTCACCGGCCAGCGCCGTGAGGGCATCTTCGCCGGCGTGATGACGCTGGTGCGCAAGGTGGCCCAGAGCGTGGCCATCATTGCCAGCGGCTGGGTGATCGAGATGGGCGGCTACATCTCGCCCAAGAGCCGCCCGGGCGAGGTCATCGTGCAGACGCCGGAGGCCATCCAGACCATCACGGCGCTGATGGTCGGCGGGCCGCTGCTGATGATGGTGCTCGGCATGCTCGCAGCGTGGCGCTTCCGGCTGAACGCCAGCACCCACGCCGTGCTCGTGCATGAGGTGGAGCGGCTGCGCCGCGGTGCCACCGAAGCCGAGAGCGACGAAAACCGCCGCATCGTCGAAGACCTGACGGGCTGGCCCTACGAGCGCCTCTGGGGCCGTGGCCCCGATGGCACGCCCGCTTCCGAACTGCCGCCTTTCCAGCAAGCCCGCCCATGACCGACTTCAGCCGCCGCCACTTCTTCAAGACTGCCACGCTGCCCCTGGGCGCCGTGAGCGCGGTGGGTGGCCTGGCCCCTGTGCCCGCGACTGCCGCCTCGACAGCCGGCACCGCCCCCAGCGCGCCTGCCGACGCCGACCCGCAGGCCCTGCGCTGGCTCGACGGCGCCGCGCCTGCGCTGATGCTCGGCGCAACGCTGGGCCTGCCCTGGCCGCGCGGCGCGCACCGCAAGGGGCAGGACTTTCATGCGCTTGACGGCCAGGGCCAGCCCTTGCCCCTGCAGAGCTGGCCACTGGCCTGGTGGCCTGACGGTTCGCTGAAGTGGACAGCCCATGCGCTGCCTGCCGGCGTCGAGACCGGCGCTGCGCCCAGCATCCGCGCCGGCAAGGCACCGAAGCCGACCGTCGGCGCGCGGGTGAGCGTGAAGGAAGGCCCGACCGCGGTCGAAGTCGACACCGGCATCCTGCGCTGCCACCTGCCGCGCCAGGGCACGCAGCTCATCCGCAGCATCGAGCGCAATGGCCGCGAGATCCTGCGCGGCTGCACCCTCGTCGCCCAGGTCGACGACAAGCCCGATGCCGAGCAGGGCCCCGTCACACAGACGGCCCTGGACAGCCGCATCCGCCAGGTCACGGTGGAGCAGTCCGGCCCAGTGAGGGCCGTGGTGAAGGTGGACGGCCAGCACCGCAGTGCCGCCGGTCGCGAATGGCTGCCGTTCTCGGTGCGCTTCTATTTCTACGCGGGTGCCGAGTCGGTGCGCATCATGCACACCTTCGTGTTCGACGGCGACGACCAGAAGGACTTCCTGCGCGGCATCGGCCTGCGCTTTGACGTGCCCATGCGCGACGCGCTGCATGACCGGCACATCCGCTTTGCCGGCGAAGCGGGCGGCCTGTGGGCCGAGGGCGTGCGCAACCTCACCGGCCTGCGCCGCGACCCGGGTGCGGCGGTGCGCGAGGCCCAGCTGGCCGGCCGCGCCACGCCGCCGCTGGAGCAATGGGGCCCGCAGGTCCGCAAGCTGCACCACCGCATCCCGGCCTGGGGCGACTACACGCTCAGCCAGCTCAGCGCCGACGGCTTCCAGATCAAGAAGCGCACCCAGGCCGGCCACGGCTGGATCCCGGCGGCCTTCGGCCGCCGCGCGCCTGGCAGCGGCTACGTCGGCGGCATCAGCGGCGGCGTGGCCTTCGGTCTGCGTGACTTCTGGCAGCGCCACCCAACGCAACTGGACGTGCGCCATGCGGTGGGCGACGCGGCGCAAGTGACGCTCTGGATGCACTCGCCCGAAGCGCCCGCCATGGACCTGCGCTTCTATCACGATGGTCTCGGCATGGAGACCCACGAGCAGGAGCTCGAAGGGCTGGAGATCACTTACGAGGACTACGAAAAGGGCTTCGGCACACCCGTGGGCATTGCGCGCAGCAGCGAGATCACGCTGTGGGGCCTGGCGGCCACGCCGTCGCGCGAGCGCCTCGTGCAGATGGCCGCGGCCGTGCAGACACCGCCGCAGCTCGCCGCGCAGCCGGTACGCTACCTGCAAGCCGGCGTGTTCGGCAAGCTCTGGAGCCTGCCGGACCGCTCCACGCCGGCCCGCCGCAAGATCGAGGACAAGCTCGACTTCCTGTTCGACTTCTACGCCAAGGAGGTCGAGCAACGCCACTGGTACGGCTTCTGGGACTATGGCGACATCCGCCACACCTACGACGCCGACCGCCATGAATGGCGCTACGACGTAGGCGGCTTCGCCTGGGACAACTCCGAACTCTCGCCCGACCTGTGGCTCTGGTACAGCTACCTGCGCACCGGCCGGGCCGACGTCTTCCGCTTCGCCGAAGCCATGGTGCGCCATACCAGCGAGGTCGACATCTACCACCTCGGCCGCTTCCAGGGCCTGGGCACACGGCACAACGTGCAGCACTGGGGCTGCAGCGCCAAGCAGGCGCGCATCTCGACGGCGGCCTACCGGCGCTTCTACTACTACCTGACCGCTGACGAACGCGTGGGCGACGTGATGCGTGAGGTGCTGAGCGCCGACAGCAAGATGGACGAGGTCGATCCGGTCCGAAAGATCGCCGGCCGCGTGGACAAGGGCCCCTGGCCGGCACGCATCGGCTTCGGCACCGACTGGGGCTCGGTGGTCGCCAACGTGCTGACTGAGTGGGAGCGCACGGGTGACGTGCGCTGGCGCAACAAGCTGCTGCGTGGCATGAAGGGCATCGCCGCCATGCCACGCGGCTTCTTCACGGGCAGCGGCGGCTACGAGCCCACGGGGCCGAACGAAGGCGCCTTCCACAACGTCAGTGGCGACAAGATCAGCGCCAGCCACCTGAGCGCGGTGTTCGGCGCGGTGGAGATGATGGCCGAGCTGGTGGACCTGATCGACGAGCCCGCCTTCAAGGCAGCCTGGCTGCAGTATTGCGAGCTGTACAACGCGCCGCGCGAGCAGCAGGTCAAGGCCCTGGGCGCGCCGCACGGCGGCAGCCCGGTGCTCAGCGTGGGGCATTCGCGGCTGACGGCCTATGCCGCCCGGCAGAAGGGCGATGCGGCCCTGGGGCAGCGCGCCTGGCGCGAGTTCTGGGCGGATGATCCGCGCGGCTTGAAGACGCTGAAGACGACGCGGGTGGCGGGGCCGCTGGTGCTCAACCCGGTGGAGGAGGCGCCGTGGATCAGCACGAATGACACGGCGCAGTGGGGGTTGGCGGCGATCCAGAACCTGGCGTTGGTGGGCGACCAGTTGGTCGATTGAAAGTGCTGGTGGCTGTTCGCCGCTTAGGCTTGGTGGCAAGGCCCATGCCGGGAGTTCGCCCCGGCGGGCGACCTACTTTCTTGTGCGCACAAGAAAGTAGGCAAAGAAAGCGCCCCTGCAAAACCGCCCCTGCGGGGTTCCCTGCGATGCTCGAAGCCCGGGGCCAGCGCCAAACTCCCTTCGCTCACTACGTTCGCTGCGGTCAGACAGTGGCGCTGAGTCAGTTGTTGAAGCGTGCTGCGCACGCGCCCCGGGCTTCTGCGCTTCTCGGCGGTTTAGAAGGGGAGACCCCAAAACAGCCGAACAGCCGAAGCAGCCAACAGCCAAACGCCACATCCCTTCGGTCGTGGCTGTTCCTGCTGTCCCCCCTGGAGCCCGCCGAGCAGCGCAAGGCCTTGAGGGCGCGTGCGCAGCACGCTTCAACAACTGACTCCGCGCAACTGTTTGACCGGAGCGTAGCGGAGGGAGTTTTGCGCGGGCCCTCAAGGCCTGAGCAGCGCAGGGAAGCCAGAGCGAAGCGAAAGGCCGGGCGGGTCGGGGGGCGACTTTTTGCCTACTTTTTGGTCGCTCAAAAAGTAGGTCGCCCGCCGGGGCGAATTCCCGGCACCACCCTTGGCAGCACACAGAAGTAGCTCAAACCCGTGAGACACCTCATCCTGACCCTCGCCCTCGCCGCCGCAGCCCTCACCGCCCATGCGGCAGGGCCCGTATGGCGCTTCGCGTTCGGCACCCAAGCCCCCGCCAACGGTGAAAGCACCGTCACCGCAGAAACGACCTACACCCCCGACAGCCACTACGGCTACGAACCCAACGCCGCCCTCAACGCTGCCGGCCAGCCCACCTTCTTCTCCGTCGACCTCCCCGAAGGCAACTACCGCATCACCGCCACCCTCGGCGGCCCGCAGGCGAGTGACACCACGGTCAAGGCCGAACTGCGCCGCCTCATGCTCGACGCCGTGCAGGTCCCGGCCGACGGCAGCGCCACACGCAGCTTCATCGTCAATGTGCGCACCGCCGACATCACCGCCGCACCCGGCGTCGAGCCCGGCCGTGTCAAGCTGAAGGAGCGTGAGATTGCCAGCGAAGCCTGGGCCTGGGACCGGCGGCTCACGCTGGAGATCAACGGACCGCGCCCGGCGCTGCAGCGGCTGGAGATCGAGCCGGTGCGCGTGCCCACGGTGTTCCTGCTCGGCGACTCGACCGTGGCCGACCAGGGCGGTGAGCCCTACGCCAGCTGGGGGCAGATGCTGACCGCACTGTTCAAGCCCACGATCGCGGTGGCCAACCATGCCGAATCCGGCGAGACCTTTCGCGACTCGCTCGCGCGGCGGCGCCTCGACAAGATCCTGTCGGTGCTGCAGCCCGGCGACACGGTGCTGCTGCAATTCGGCCACAACGATCAGAAGCAGCAGAAGGACGGCAGCGGCAATGCCCAGACCTACCAGGCCGAGATGCGCACGCATGCCGAGCGCATCCTCGCGCGTGGCGGCGTGCCGGTGATCGTGTCATCCATGGAGCGGCGCAGCTTCGATGCCCAAGGCCGCCTCAAGCCCAGTCTGCTGGAGTACGCTGACGCCGCACGCGCGGTCGCCCGCGACATGAAGCTCGCCTTCGTCGACCTCAACGCCATGAGCCAGGCCTTCTATGCCGCCCTCGGCCCGGAGCGTTCGCAGGCGGCGCACCCGGTCAACAACGGCAAGCTCGACAACACGCATCACAACAACTACGGCGCTGCTCAGTTGGCCCGCTTCGTGGCCCAGGGCCTGCGCGACGCCGGCGTGCCGGTCGCCGCTCAGCTGCGGGACGACCTGGGCCCGATCGACCCGGCACGGCCGCTGCCGCCAGAAGGCTTCCACATCGCGGCCAGCCCCGGCCACACGCAACTGCGCCCGCTGGGCGACTGACCATGAAACACACCCTGCTTGCCCTGGCCCTGGCCTGCGCCACCCTTGGCCTGGCGCCCGCCGTTCAAGCCGCACCACCGCAGCCGGCGCTGGTGGCCGGCTTCTCGCCGGAGCGCCTGAAGCGGCTGGATGCAGCCATCGAGGAGCAGATGGCGCAGCGCCAGCTCGCCGGCGGCGTGATGGTGGTGCTGCGGGATGGCAAGCCGGTGGTCTTCAAGGCCTATGGCCAGCAAGACATCGAGAACGCCCGGCCGATGAAGGTCGACACGATCTTCCGCATCGCCTCGATGACCAAGGCGATCACGACGGTCGCCGCCATGATGCTCTACGAGGAAGGCCGCTTCCTGCTGAAAGACCCGGTGGCGCGCTACCTGCCAGCCTTCGCCCACCTGCAGGTCGCCCTACCCGGCGGCGGCACCGAGCCAACGCGCCGGCCGCTGACCATCCACGACCTGCTGACCCACACCGCCGGCATGAGCTACGGCCCCGGCCCGGCCAAGGCCGCGTATGAGGCCGCCGGCATGAAGGACTGGTACCTCGTCGGCCACAACGAGAGCCTGGCCGACTGGACCGACCGCCTGGCCCAGCTGCCGCTGCAAGGCCAGCCCGGCGAAGACTTCATCTACGGCTACGCCACCGATGTGCTCGGCCGGCTGGTGGAAGTGGTCTCGGGCATGCCGCTGGACCGCTTCATCAAGGAACGCATCACCGACCCGCTGCGCATGCCTGACACCAGCTTCTGGGTGCCGCCCGAGAAGGCGGCCCGCCTGGCCAACGTCTACGGCCTGGAAGGCGGGCAGCTCAAGCTGATGGAAACCGCTGCGCGCAGCGACTTCGTCAACGGCCCGCGCAAGCTGACCTCGGGTGGCGCGGGCCTGGTGTCCACGGCTGGCGACTACAGCCGCTTCCTGCAGATGCTGCTCAACCGCGGCGAGCTCGATGGCGTTCGCCTGCTCTCGCCCCAGACCGTGGCGCTGATGACGGCCGACCACCTCGGCCCCAAGGCCCGCGGCGATGCGGATGGCTTCGGCCTGGGTTTCTGGGTCAACGTGAAGCGTGGCGGCTTCAGGGAGCTGGGCAGCGAAGGCGCCTACGGCTGGGGCAGTGCCTACTTCCCGCAGTACACCGTGGACCCGAAGGAGCGACTGGTCATCCTGCTGATGACGCAACTGCGCCCGGCCGGCAACTCCACGCTGGCGCTGCGGGTGCGCAACCTGACCTACCAGGCGCTGATCCGCTGAGCCAGCTTCAGCGAGCGTCGGCGCGGCTGCGCCACGCGTCGCGATAGGCCCGCAAGCCCGGCATGTTCAGCGCCACCACCGCTGCACCGCCGCCCGGTGGCGACATGCCCCATCCCGCCAGCAACCCCGCCCCGCAGGTGGTGCCGCTGCTGTCGTCAGACACGATCACCTCGCGCCCATCGGCCAGCCCGGCCAGCAGCGGGCCGAGCCAGGGGTTGGCCGTGAAGGCGCCTTCCACGATGACGCGGCCGGAGGCACCCAGGGCGTGCAGGCAGTGGTCGGTGACCAGGGTGATGTAGAGCGTGGCCAGCGCCGCCTGCTCGGCGGGCGATGCCGGCGCCGGGCCCACCACGCGGCCCGTCTGGCCTGCAAACGGCCCGCCGGTCTCGGCGAAGCACGGCAGGGCCAGGGTCTGCTGCGCCACCAGCCGCTGCAGGTCCGCCAGGCTGAAAGACGCGGGCCGCTCGCCCGCCAGCGCGCCGAACTCCCGCCCGCCCATGAAGCGCATGCAAGGCACGGCATTGCCGAAGACGTCGCAGTTGGCCAGCATGTCCTGCGCCTCCACCAGCGGGCGCGTGGCCGAACCGAGCGCCGCCGCGATGACCCAGGTGCCGGTGGACAGCACGGTGCAGGGGCCGCTTTGTTGCAGCGTCAGCAGATGGCGCAGCAACGAGGCATTGCTGTCATGAATGCCGCAGACGATCTCGCAATCCGCCGGCAGGCCGGTGTCAGCGGCCAGCTCGGGCCGCAAGCGGCCCAGGCGCGACCAGGCTTCGCGCAGCGGCGGGAAGAGCGGCAGCCAGCCCTGGTGCTCGACCAGGGACGAGAAGCGCTGCTCGGCGGGCCGCCAGAGGTCGGTGTGGCAGCCCAGGGACGTAACCTCGCTGGCCGCCACGCCGCACAGCCGCCAGGCCCAGTACTGCGGGTACGTCAGCAGATGCCGCGCCCGTGCAAACTCAGCGGGGAAGCGTGCCTGCAGCCAGTCAATCTGGCGGCCCAGGTTGAGACCGGCGGGCAGCCGCGGCGAGCCGCTCTCGGCGAAGCCCGGGCGGCGGGTGTCATAACGGGCTTCATCGGTGGCATCGCCCGGCACGTGCTCATAGTCGAGCACCGGCAGCACCAGACCGCGGTCGTCCACGAGGGCGGCCGTGGCGCCGTGGGTTACCGGCACGACGGCCCGGATGTGGGCCTGCGTTGCCATGGTGCGCAGCCCGGTCAGCATCCACTGCCACAGCCGCTCCGTGTCGTGGTGCGGATAGGGCCCGTCACGGCGAACCGTGTTGGGCGTGCGCAGCTCGGCCCGGATGTGCTGCTGGTCGTCAATCAGCGTCAGCTTGGCATTCGTCTTGCCGATGTCCAGAACGACGACGCCCGGGCCAAGGGCGCCGGCCACAGCGCTCAAGAGTGCAGCCCGGCGTGGCGGCCATAGGCGCCTGACTCCAGCACGGCGGCGTAGTCATGCGAGCTCATGGCCGACGCCTCCATCACGCGCGGGTCCACCGGCTCGGGCTCGACGGTGATGACGCGAACGCCATAGTGCTCCAGCAGCTGCACGGCGCTGTCGGAGGCGCCGGTGTCGGTGATGACGGTCGAGACGCGGTTCAGGCCGCACAGCACCAGGCCCGCCTTGCGCTGGAACTTGGAGCTATCCACCAGCACGACCAGCTCCTCGGCCTGGCCGATCAGGCGCTTCTCGGCCTGGATGAGCAGCGGGTCGGCTTCCATCAAGCCGAGGATGGACAGGCCATACACGCCCATGAACATCTTGGCCGCGTAATGGTGTTGGGCCACGTCGTTCTCGAAGGGACTCAGGATGACGTTTTGCTCGCGGTAGACCTTGCCGCCCGGCAGGATGATTTCGTTGTCGCTGGTGACGAGCAGGCGCTCGGCCATCAGGAAGGAATTGGTGAGTATCTTGAGTTGTTTCTCGACGAGAAACTCCGCCATCATGAACGTGGTGGTGCCGCCGTTGATGATGATGGTTTCGCCGTTATTGCACATTGACGTGGCATAACGGGCGATGGCGCGTTTGGCAGCGGTATTTTGCTGGGCATTGTTTTGAAAGCTTTCGCTGGACAGCGTATAGGCTTTCTTTTTCTGCTCCAGGCGCTGGGCGCCGCCGCGGGTGCGGGTGAGCTGATTTTTGGCTGCGAGCCACGAAATATCGCGGCGCACCGTGGCGGCAGACGCCGACAGCCATTCCATCAATTGCTGCACGCTGGCGTGCTCGCGCTCGTCCAGCAGTTTGAGCAGACGTTTGTGGCGCTTGTGATTGATCATCGGATCACCTTTGTCGGGCGCCCGGGCCAGGCCGGTGGCGACCGTTGTCTCGTCGTTGTGGGAGCCCGCCTCTGGAGGGCGGGCGTCGTGGGGCGTGGCGGCCCGGCAGAGGTCGGGCTCGACAGGGGCGCCAGCGAGCGCAGGCGCTGGCCGCCGGAACTCCGCCCGCCTCGGATCAAGATCGCTCAAAGCCCGGGTGAAACGCTGTTCCAAGTACAGATTACGTCAGTCCGGTGACTGGGTCAATCAGGAATCGCTCACGGCCATGAGCGTTTCGTGAGTGGCCGCGGGCAGCGCCGGCCTTTCGATCATCCTTTTGATTTACTGCGCCGGGCGCACGCAGGCGGCCGGGTTTCGGCCCACACTGCGGCCCGTTTCCACGCTGGATACCCCGCTGAACACCCGCCGGACTCTCACCACAGGCGGGACGGGAATGGCCCTCGCCGCTCCCGTGAACCGAAGACCCGACACACAGGCCCCCTGATGACCGCCCACGCCCCATCTGCCGCTCACACCCCCATCGTCTCCAAGTGGGACGACGCCGTCGCCGCCTCGCTGAGCGAACCCGAACTGCTGCTGTATCGCTCCAACCTGCTGGGTTCGGATCTGCGCGTCACGAATTTCGGCGGCGGCAATACCTCGGCCAAGGTCCGCATGAAGGATTACCTGACCGGCCAGGAGGTGGACGTGCTGTGGGTCAAAGGCTCAGGCGGCGACCTTGGCAGTATCAAGCTCGATGGTTTCTCCACGCTCTACATGGACAAGCTGCAGGCCCTGAAGGGTCGGTATCGCGGCCGCGCCCATGAAGACGAGATGGTGGATTACCTGCCGCACTGCACCTACAACCTGAATCCCCGCGCTGCGAGTATCGATACCCCGCTGCATGCCTATATCCCGAAGGCGCATGTCGACCACATGCACCCGGACGCCATCATCGCGATTGCTGCCTGCGCCGACAGCCGCCGCCTGACCGAGGTGATCTTCGGTGGCCAGCTCGGCTGGCTGCCCTGGCAGCGCCCGGGCTACGACCTGGGCCTGAAGCTCGAAGCCCTGGCCACCTCGCAGCCCAACCTCAAGGGCATCATCCTCGAAGGCCATGGCCTCTTCACCTGGGGCGAGACTGCCAAGGGCTGCTACGAGACCACGCTGGAGATGATTCGCCTGGCCGAACAGTGGCTGGCCGAGAACGTGAAGCAGCCGGTCTTCGGCGGCGTCAAGACCACCACCCTGCCCGCCGACCAGCGCGCTGCGCTGGCGGCCCGGCTCATGCCGGCCCTGCGCGGCCGCATCAGCGCCAGCGAGCGCAAGCTGGGCGATTTCAATGACAGCCCCGCCGTGCTGGAGTTCGTCGCCAGCCACGACCTGGCCAAGCTTGCCGCCCTGGGCACGTCCTGCCCTGACCACTTCCTGCGCACCAAGATCCGCCCGCTGGTGCTGGACTTCGACCCCGCCAAACCCGACGTCGACGCGCTGCTGGCCGGCCTGGACGCGGCGCTTGAGGCCTACCGTGCCGACTACACGGCCTACTACGAGCGCTGCAAACGCGCCAACAGCCCGGCCATCCGCGACGCCAACCCGGTCATTTACCTGATCCCGGGCGTGGGCATGCTGTCCTTCGCCAAGGACAAGGCCACCGCCCGCATCGCCGGCGAGTTCTACATCAACGCCATCAACGTGATGCGCGGGGCCAATGGCGTGGACACCTACGTCGGCCTGCCCGAGCAGGAGGCCTTCGACATCGAGTACTGGCTGCTCGAAGAAGCCAAGCTGCAGCGCATGCCCAAGCCCAAGAGCCTGGCTGGCCGCGTGGCCCTCGTCACCGGCGGCGCCGGCGGCATCGGCCAGGCCGTGGCCCGGCAGCTGCTGCAGGAAGGCGCCTGCGTGATGCTGACTGACATCGACGCAGGCGCGCTGGCCGAAGCCAAGGCCAACCTGCTGAAGGTGGCCGGCAAGGACAACATCGATGCCGTTCAGGGCGACATCACGTCCGAGGCCGCCGTCGAGGCCGTCATCGAGGCGACCTCGCTGCGCTTCGGCGGCCTGGACATCCTCGTCTCCAACGCCGGCATCGCCTCCGCGGCGCCGCTGGAAGACACGACGCTGGAGATCTGGAACCGCAACCAGAACATCCTCGTCACCGGCTACTTCCTCGTGAGCCGCGCCGCCTTCCGCCTGATGAAGCAGCAGAAGATCGGCGGCAGCATGGTGTTCGTGGCCAGCAAGAACGGCCTGGTCGCCTCGGCTGGCGCGTCGGCCTACTGCACGGCCAAGGCCGCCGAGATCCACCTGGCGCGCTGCGTCGCGCTCGAAGGCGCCGCCATCGGCGTGCGCGTCAACGTCGTGAACCCCGACGCCGTCATCCGCGGCTCGCGCATCTGGGACGGCAAGTGGAAGGAAGAGCGCGCCGCCTCCAACAAGATCGAGGCCGACAACATCGAAGAGTTCTACCGCCAGCGCAGCATGCTCAAGCTCAGCGTGCTGCCGGAGGACATTGCCGAGGCCGTGTACTTCCTGGCCAGCGACAAGTCGGGCAAGAGCACGGGCAACGTCTTGAACGTCGACGCCGGCAATGCGGCCGCCTTCACTCGATAAGAATCGGCCAGGAGACAAGCCATGACCCAATTCATCATCGATCCGGCCCAGGTCGAGCAACACAACGCCAACCAGCGCGGTGCGCTCCAGGCCGACTATGACGCCCTCGGCGACATGCTGTCGCGCCGTGGCGTGGACATCGAGGCCCTCACGGCCAAGGCGCAGACCTTTGCCGTGGCCGTGCCCAGCTGGGGCGTGGGCACGGGCGGCACGCGCTTCGCACGCTTCCCCGGCGTGGGCGAGCCACGCGACGTGACCGAGAAGCTGGAAGACTGCGCCGTCATCCACCAGCTCACGCGCGCCACACCCACCGTGTCGCTGCATTTCCCCTGGGACAAGCCGGCTGACCCACGGGCGCTGCGCCAGCAGGCCGATGCCCTCGGGCTGGGCTTTGATGCCGTCAACTCCAACACCTTCCAGGACCAGGCCAGCCAAGCCCACACCTACAAGTTCGGCAGCCTCACCGCCACGAGCCAGGCCGCGCGCGAGCAGGCCGTGGCCCACAACATCGACTGCATCGAGCTCGGCAAGGTGCTCGGCTCCAAGGGTCTGACCGTCTGGGTGGGCGATGGCGCCAACTTCCCCGGCCAGAGCAACCTGCGCGGCGCGCTGGAGCGCTACATCGACAGCGCCAAGGGCATCTATGCCGCCCTGCCCGCCGACTGGCTGATGTACATCGAGCACAAGCTGTTCGAGCCGGCTTTCTACTGCAGCGTCATTGCCGACTGGGGCACCAGCTTCGCGGTGGCGCAGCAGCTCGGCGACAAGGCCAAGTGCCTGGTCGACCTGGGCCACCACGCGCCCAACACCAACATCGAGATGATCGTGGCGCGCCTGGCGCAGTTCGGCAAGCTCGGCGGCTTCCATTTCAACGACAGCAAGTACGGCGACGACGACCTGGACTCGGGCAGCATCGACCCCTTCCAGCTCTTCCTCGTCTTCAACGAGCTGGCCGATGCCGCGCTGCGCAACCCGGCCTTCAGCCCGGCCTACATGCTCGACCAGTCGCACAACGTGACCGACCCGATCGAGAGCCTGATGAGCAGTGCCGTCGAGGTGCAGCGCGCCTTCGTGCAGGCCGCTCTTGTGGACCGCACCGCCCTGGCCGGTTTCCAGGAAGGCAACGATGCCTTGCAGGCGGCGCAGACCTTGAAGCGCGCCTTCCGCACCGACGTGAGCCCCATCCTCGCGATGGCCCGGCTGCGCGCGGGCGGCGCCATCGACCCGGTGGCGGCCTACCGCGCCAGCGGCTATCGCGATGCCGTCGCCGTCAAGCGTCCGCCCAAGGCTGGCGCCTCCGGCAGCGGGATCGTCTGATCATGGCGCCCCTCGTCCAAGGCCTGCCTTGGCCGGTCCCCCGGGGGGACGGCGATGCGCGCCGGATTGACCGGCGCGCACATCGCCCCAGCGGGCCGGCTTGGGAGCGGCCCGGCGCTCGGCCCGAAATGTCACCACGCGCGGCAACGCTGTGATCCTTGACGCGCGCAGCTTCGGCGCCCGGGGCGACGGCCTCACGCTCGACACCCAGGCCCTGCAGGCCGCCATCGATGCGGCCGCGCTGCGAGGTGCCACGCTGCGGCTGCCGCCGGGCACCTACCTCACCGGCGCCCTCTTCCTGAAGAGCGGCATGACGTTGCGCCTGGAAGCCGGCGCCACGCTGCGCGGCTCGCGCCACCTGGCCGACTACCCGCTGCTGCCCACGCGAGTCGCCGGCATCGAGATGCGCTGGCCGGCGGCCCTCGTCAACATCTATGGCGAACACGATGTCAGCCTGGTCGGCGAAGGCTGCATCGACGGCGACGGCCAGGCCTACTGGGACCACTACTGGCAGCTGCGCGCCGCCTACGAGCCACGCGGCCTGCGCTGGGCATCCGACTACGACGCGCAACGGCCGCGCCTGGTGCAGGTGTTCGAATCGGCGCGAGTGCGCATCGGCGACGGGCTGCTCCTGCGGCGCTCGGGCTTCTGGACACTGCACCTGTGCTACAGCGAAGACGTGGCGGTTGAGTACCTCACCATTCGCAACAACGACGAGGCTCGCGGCCCCTCCACGGACGGCATCGACATCGACTCGTCACGCCGCGTGCGCATCCGGCATGCCGACATCGCCGTCAACGACGACGCCCTGGTGCTCAAGGCCGGCCGGGATGCTGACGGCCTGCGCGTGGCGCGCGCGAGTGAAGACATCGACATCCAGGACTGCATCGTGCGCGAAGGCGCGGCCGGCATCACCTTCGGCAGCGAGACGTCGGGCGGCTTTCGGCGCATCCGGGTGCGGGGCCTCCAGGTGCTGGGCGGCGTGCCCGTGGGCATCCTGTTCAAGTCGTCGCCCACCCGGGGCGGGCTGATCGAGGACGTGCACCTGGCGGACTTCCAGCTCCGCGACGTGGCAACCGTGATGCGCATCACCATGAACTGGAACCCCGCCTACAGCCGCGCCGTGCTGCCGGCTGCCGAAGTTGCGCGGGCGCCGCGCCACTGGCTGACCCTGAGCACACCGGTACCCGCCGAGCAGGGGCGCACGCAGGTCGGTGGCGTCCGGCTGGACAACCTGCGCGCCCGGGGCGCCCGGACTGCCTTCGAGGTGGACGCCCATGCCGAGGCACCCCTGCGCGACTTCCGCTTCACCGACCTCGACATCCAGGCGCAACGCGGCGGCCACATCCAGGACGTGCTGGGCTGGCGCTTCGCCCACTGCCGCATGCAGCTCGGCACCCCCATCGCCCTCGGCCCGGGCTGTGCGCTGTCGGGGCTCAGCGCCGAACATTGGGACGTGGACCCTTCTCTCCAACGACGTGACGTCTCCGGCCTGCCGCTGGCCGAGCAAGACGTGCTCTGAACAAGAACCCCAGGAGACCGACCGAATGAGCGACGAGATCCTCGCCTTCAAGATGCAGCTCAAGCCCGGCGTGGTGGCTGCATACAAGCAGCGCCACGACGAGCTCTGGCCCGAACTGGCCGAGGCCCTGCGCAGTGCCGGCATCCACGACTACTCCATCTTCCTGGACGAGAGCACGCGGAGCCTCTTTGCCGTGCTCAAGCGCAGGCCCGGCTACCCGTTCGAGCAGCTGCCGCTGCAGCCGGTGATGCGCCGCTGGTGGGACTACATGGCCCCGCTGATGGAGGTCGAGCCCGACAACCAGCCGAAGCAATGGGCACTGCCTTCCGTCTTCCACTTTGCGGGCTGATCCTCGGGTTGCCGCTCATGGCCACCGCGTGGTGCGAAGCGCCGCGCCGGCTGCAGACGATCGCCTCCGATGACTTCCGCGCCGGCCTGACGCGCTGGCGGCTGGAGGCCGAGGACCCGCGCGCTGTCGTCACCGCGCAGAACGGCGTGCTCGACATCGCCACGCCCGCCGGCCTGTCGCTGTGGTGGCGCGAGCCGCTGGCGGGTGACTACGCCATCCGCTTCACCGCCGAGGCCCTGCCCGCGCCCGCCAGCGCCGGGCCGCATGCGGGCCGGCTGTCAGACCTCAACATGTTCTGGAACGCCGAAGAACCCGGCGGCGGCGCCCCCGCGGCGCGCAGCGGCGCCTTCGGCAGCTACGACAGCCTCACGACCTACTACGTCGGCTTTGGCGCCAATGCCAACTCCACGACGAGGCTGCGCGTGTACGACGGCCAGCACCGCAGGCTGCTGGCGGGCTTTGCGGACCCCGCCATCGCCGAACCCACCGAGGAGCCGATGACCACGCAGACACGGCTGCATCCCGGGCAGCGCCTGCACATCGAGATCGTGTCGCGCCAGCCCACCGCCACCGACCCCGTGCACCTGCGCTGGCTCGTTGACGGTCAGGCCGTCTTCACCCGGGCCGACCCGGCGCCCCGCCTGAGTGGCTGGTTCGCACTGCGCACCACGGCCAGTCGGCTGCAGATCCAAGACTTCCAGGTTCTTCAATGTCGATGAAGATCGCCCATCCTTCACGTCGCCGCTGGCTCCAGCAGCAGGCCGCCCATGCCGGGTTGATGGCCCTGGCCGCCTCGGCCCCCCGCGCCCTGGCCCAGCACCCGGCAGCCGCCTCGGCAGCGGACGGCGCCGCACCGACCGCCGCGCGCCTGTGGTACCGCCGCCCCGCTGACGAATGGACCCAGGCACTGCCGGTGGGCAATGGCCGGCTGGCGGCCATGGTGTTCGGCGGCATCCACACCGAGCGGCTGCAGCTCAACGAATGCAGTTTCTTCTCAGGCGGCCCCTACGACACCACCAACCCACGCGCCCGCGAGGGCCTGCCGCAGGTGCGCGAGCTGGTGTTCGCCGGTCGCTATGCCGAGGCGGAGAAGCTGGCCAACGAGACCCTGCTGGGCCAGCCTGCGCGGCAGATGGCCTACCAGCCGCTGGCCGAACTGCTGATGGTCTTCCCGGGGCTGGAAAACGCCCGCAGCTACGAGCGCAGCCTGGACCTGGACGAGGCCCTGGCCAGCACGTGCTTCCAGACAGGCGGCACCACGCATGTGCGCGAGGTGTACGTGTCCGCCCCCGACCAGCTCATCGTCGTGCGGCTCGCCGGTGACAAGCCGCGCGCGGTCAGCCTGGACCTGACCCTCACCGCGCCGCACGGGCAGCGCCAGGGCAGCGAGGGCGGCCACACGATCTGGGTGGCCGGCATGAGCCCGACCCTCGAGGGCATCGAAGGCCGGCTGCGGTTCGAATGCCGGCTGCAGGCGCTCACGCGCGGCGGCAAGCTGGTGGTGCGCGACGGCGGGCTGCAGATCCAAGGGGCTGATGAAGCGTGGCTGCTGATTGCCGGCGCGACCGGCTACCGCCGCTTCGACGATGTGTCGGGCGACCCGGTCGCCGCCAACCGCACCGCGCTCGCTGCCGCCGTCTCACGCGGCCCTGATGCGCTGCGCCAGGCCCACCGGGAGGCCCACCAGGCGCTGTTCCGCCGCGTGTCCATCGACCTGGGCCAGGGGCCCAACGGCCACCTGCCCACCGACGAGCGCATCGCCCGCTTCGCCGAAGGCCAGGACCCGGGGCTCGCGGCGCTGTACGTGCACTACGGCCGCTACCTGCTGATGTCCAGCTCGCGCCCGGGCACGCGCTTCCCAGCCAATCTGCAGGGCATCTGGAACGAAAAGGTCAACCCGTCCTGGGGCTCCAAGTGGACGATCAACATCAACACGGAGATGAACTACTGGCCGGCCGAGCTGACCCATCTCGGTGAGACTGTCGAGCCGCTCATCGCGATGGTCGAGGACCTTGCCGTCACCGGCGCCAAGGTGGCCCGCTCGATGTACGACGCGCCCGGCTGGGTCGCCTTCCACAACACCGACGCCTGGCGGGTGGCCGCACCCACCGATGGCGCGAAATGGGGCCTGTGGCCGATGGGTGGCGTGTGGCTGGTAAACACGCTCTGGCAGAGCTGGCTGTTCCGCCGTGATGAGGCGCTGCTGCGGCGCCTGTATCCGCTGCTCAAGGGTGCCGCCGAGTTCCAGCTCGCAACGCTGGTCAAGGACGCGCGCAGCGGCTTCATGGTCACCAACCCCAGCAACTCGCCCGAGAACAGCCACCCCTTCGGCTCGTCGGTGGTGGCCGGGCCGGCCATGGACAACCAGCTGTTGCGCGACCTCTTCGCCCACGCAGCCGAGGCCGCCGCCCAGCTGCGCATCGACCGCCCCTTCGCCCGCGCCTGCCTGGCCATGCGCGAGCAGTTGCCGCCCGACCGCATCGGCGCCGCAGGCCAGTTGCAGGAGTGGCAGGACGACTGGGACCTGCAAGCCCCTGAGCTGCAGCACCGACATGTTTCCCATTTGTATGCCTTGTATCCCTCTGACCAGATCACGCCCGAGGACACACCGGCCCTGGCCGCAGCGGCACGCAACGTGATGGAGCGACGCGGCGACGACACCACCGGCTGGGGCATCGGCTGGCGCATCAACCTGTGGGCGCGGCTCAAAGCGGGCGACCACGCCTACTCGACCCTGCAGCGCCTGCTGCATCCGCGCCGCAGCTACCCCAACCTGTTCGATGCCCACCCACCGTTCCAGATCGACGGCAACTTCGGCGGCGCTGCCGGCATCTGCGAGATGCTGCTGCAAAGCCACCGGGGCCGCATCGAACTGCTGCCCGCGCTGCCAACGGCCTGGCCCCAGGGCCGCGTGGCGGGCCTGCGGGCGCGCGGTGGCTTCGAGGTCGCGCTGAGCTGGGCCGCGGGCGAAGTCCAGGAGGTCCGCGTGCAGGCCCACGCGGGTGGCAGCACCGACCTGCGTTGGCCAGGTGGCCAGCTGCGCCTGAAGCTCGCTGCCGGCGAGACCGTGCGCCTGGCCCGCCGCGACGGCCAGCTGCAACGCGCGAGGCAGATGACATGAGCGAGGCGACGCTCTCGCGGCGACACCTGCTCGGCGCCGGGCTGCTCACCCTGACCCCGCCGGGCATCGGTCAGGCGCTGCCGGAACTGCCCAATCCGCTGATCCCCCAACGCGCCGACCCACACGTGCTGCGCCACACCGACGGTTGGCTCTACCTGATGGCCACCGTGCCCGCCTACGACCGGCTGGAGCTGCGCCGCGCCCGCAGCCTCGCGGGCCTGGCCACCGCCGAAGCCCAGGTTGTGTGGCGCCGCCATGAACAGGGTCCGATGAGCCGGCACATCTGGGCGCCGGAGCTGCATGTCATCGACGGGCGCTGGTTCATCTACTTCAGTGCCGGTGAGGCCCGCGACCCCTGGAAGATCCGCCTCTGGGCGCTGGAGAACACGTCACCCGACCCGCTGCAAGGCGCCTGGATCGAGCGCGGCCAGATCAAGACCGCGTGGGAGACCTTCACGCTGGATGCCACCGTGTTCGAGCACCGCGGCCAGCGCTACATGGCCTGGGCACAGACCGACCCGGCCGCCGGCAACCACAGCACCGACCTCTACCTCTCGCGCATGAAGAGCCCGACCGAGCTGAGCGGGCCGCAGGTGCGCCTGAGCCGGCCCGAGTACGCCTGGGAGCAGGTGCGCCACGCGGTCAACGAGGCGCCGGCAGTGCTCATCCACGGTGGCCGGGTGTTCATGAGCTACTCCGCCGCCGGCACCGGCGCCGAGTACTGCCTGGGCCTGCTCTGGGCCGATGCGGACGCTGATGTGATGAACCCGGCCAGCTGGCGCAAGTCGCCGGGGCCGGTGTTCGCGAGCAGCGCCGAGCACGGCATCTACGGCCCCGGCCACAACAGCTTCCTCGTCGAGCCCGATGGCACCGTGCTCAACGTCTATCACGCCCGCAATTATCGCGACATCTCTGGCGACCCGCTGAAGGACACCGGCCGCGCGACCCGGGTGCAGCCGGTGCGCTTCACGGCCGACGGCATGCCCGACTTCGGCCTGCCTCGCCCCGAGACCGCCCGACCATGAACCTCATCGTCCTGAGCCCCGGCGCGCCAAATGCCCTTCACGGCGACGCGCCCGACCGCGTCTGCCGCCGGCCCACGCGCGCCGAATTGCACGCTTACCCGTCCCCCACACCGGCCCGCGGCCGGGCGCTGGTCTACGCGGGTGGCGGCTATCTGCAGCTCATGCACGACAAGGAGGGCGTGGCTGTCGCCTACTGGCTCAACACGCTCGGGCTGGACGCCTTTGTGCTGGTGCACCGCCTGCCCGGCCAGGCCGGCCAACCCTTCGACATCGCCTTGCAGGACGGATTGCTCGCGCTCGACCACCTCGCCACGCTGCCACCGCTGCCGTTGCTGCATGTGGGCCTGTCGTCGGGCGGTCACCTGGCCGGTGTGATGGCCTGCCAGCCGCATGCGCTGGGCGCCGTGGGCGCGGTCATCGCCTATGCGCCGCTCAACGCCAACCACCGCGATCACAAGGCCCCCGCCGGCAAGCCGGACTACCCGCCACCCGAGAAGCAGGCCTTCTACGACGCCTGGCCGATCGGCATCGCCACCGAGCCCCACGGCCTGCCGCGCTGCCCGGTGTTCCTGGCCTATGCCTTGCATGACCCCATCGTGCCGGTGCAGCATGCGCTGAACCTGCTGACCGCCGCCCAGCAACGCGGGCTGGACGTGGAGGCCCATGTCTTCCCACAGGCCGAGCATGGCTTCGCGCTGCGTTCCCTGGCAGGGACCCACGACCAATGGCCAGTGCTCGCCGCGCGCTGGATGGACGTTCGGCTGGAGAGCCTCCCGACCGGTTAGGCTGCGCACCCTGACGAACGACAGGCTGCGCATGCTGGACCACCTCAACACCTGGAGCGACTACCGGACCACGGTTCGGGCTTTCGATGCCGTGCTGGAACATGGCAAGGCTGTGGCCGCCGTCTGGGCCACTCACCCGGCTGACGGCGCGCAAGCCACCTATGGCGAACGCATCTTCGGCAAGCTGCTGGCTCACTGCGTGGCCCTGCGCCGCCTGGCGGCTGACCCGATGCAGGCCACGCCGCGCGACCTGGGCGAGCTGCCGTCGATGAGCGCGCTGGCGCGCTGCGTCATCGAGGCCTTCGACGCCTTCGAGTACGTGGCCGGCCACCGCATCAGCGAATCCGAGCGCGGCTTTCGCATCCGGCTCTGGGAGCTGCATGACGCCACGCGGCGGCTCAAGGTCCTGGCCGCACTGGGCGTGGAAGATCCCGGCATCGACGAGATCCGCGCCGACGCCCAGCGCCTGCAGGCGGCCATCGAGTCCCATGAACATCTGGCCACGCTGCCGGCAGAGCTCCAGGCCGAACTGCGCCGGCGCTTCGCCCGTGCCGACCCGCCCGCCTTCCACCTGAATCAGCGCCAGCGCTGCAGCTTGAGCGGCATTGACCCGCACTGGCACGACATGGCGACCTTGCAGCTCACGCAGCACATGCACACGCTGCCCTTCTCGACGCGCCAGTTGCTGATGATCCCACCGGGCACACCGGAAGGCCTGGGTCTGCTGGCGCAGCCGCTGCTGCTGACGCTGCCCTTGCTGGTGCGCGTCATCCAGTCCGCCGCCGCGCTGATGCCGGCCAACGCACCCGAACCACCCAGCCGCACGGCGCGCACCATGCAGGCTTGGCGCAGCGTGGCCGAGCGACCAACGCGTCCGCCTCTGGAGCCATCCGTTGCATGAGTGAATGTGCCGGCTGCAACCCGGCCGCCCCGGCTGGCGGCCGGCCGGCGATCAGGCGCTGTTCACCGCGGCGTCACAACGCATTTGCCATGCGCAGCGATGATGCCGGCTTGGCTGGTGACGTGGAGATGAGCCCTGTGATCCGAGTCCTGCAGGCGACGGGCCTGCTCTGTGTGGCCCTGGCTGTCGGGGGCTGCTCCAGTACCCGGCCTTGGGTGAACCCGCCCTTGACGGCCCAGGCGCCGCGAGCGACGCAAGCCGCGCACCCCACAACCCCGTCGGCGCAGCCGGTGATGATGGCTGTCACGCTGTCTGGCGGCGGCGCGCGGGCAGCGGCCTTCGGCTTGGGCGTGCTGCAGGCCCTGAAGGCCACGACCTTTCGCCTGGACGGGCAGGCGACCTCGCTGCTGGATCACACCGCCATGATCAGCGGCGTCTCGGGCGGCAGCATCCTGGCTGCGCACTACGCCGCCTTCGGCGACGCCACGCTGACGCGCTTCGAGCCGGACTTCCTGCTGGTGCCCTTCGAGAGCCGGCTGATCCGCGAGGCCCTTTGGCCCGAGCGTCTGTACAAGTTGACCTCGCCCTGGTACGGGCGCAGTCAGATCCTGGCCCAGCGGTTCGACGAGCTGTTCGAGGGCCGGACCTTCGGCGATGTGCGCCGCCGCCCGGGTGCGCCCGACCTGATGATCACCGCCACCGACCTCACCAGCGGCGCCGCCTTCGACTTCACTCCCGAGCAATTCCAGCGCATCTGCTCCGACCTGGACGCCACGCCGCTGAGCTTTGCCGTCGCGGCCTCGTCGGCAGTGCCGCTGCTGCTGTCGCCCGTGACGGTGCACAACCATGCGGACGCCTGCCCCCACCCCGCCCCGGCGCCCCCGGCCACCACCGCCGCCGATGCGCAGGACTACCGCAGCCGCATGCTGCAGCGCACGGCCGAGGCCTACCGCAATGCGCGGGAGAAGCCTTTCATCCATCTCGTCGACGGTGGCGTGACCGACAACCTGGGCGTGCGACTGATGCTGGACCGCATGGTGGCCCTGGGCTCAATGAGCGCCAACTTCGTGGACGCCAAGCCGGGCACCATCCGCCGGTTGGTGCTGGTGACGGTGAACTCGGAGCGCGGCCTGACCGAGCGCGTGGACAACAGTGACCGCGTGCCCACCACGACGCAAGTGCTGGAGACACTGATCTTCGGGGCTGGGTCCCGCGAGACCGAGGTGACCCTGGCCCTGCTGAAGGACGACACGCGCCGCTGGCGCACGGAGATCGAACGCACCCGTGGCCAGCCGGGCAGCCCCTTCGCGGCCGATGCCGAAATCCACGTCATCAGCGTGAGCCTGCACGACGTGCCCGACGACAAGATCCGCCACTCCCTGCTGCGCGTGCCCACGGCCTTCACGATCGAGGCGCATGACGTGGTCGCGCTGCAGCGGGCCGGCGCCGAAGCGTTGCGGGCGTCCGCTGGCTTCCAGACCTTGCAGCGCTCGCTGAACGCCTTGGAGGCGACACCCTCGCCCTGAGATCCAGGCACGCCGCCCGGCGTCCGCCTTCTTCAGGGCGTGCGGACGGGCACCTGTCGCGGCGGCTTCATGCCGTGGCCGAGGTAGAAGCTGGGGTGCGGCGGCTGGTTGTAGCCGGCGTTCTGGTTGGCCACCTGCACCCGGTACTGCGGGTCGTGCATGAGGGTCACGAGGCGATGCTCGGTCGGCACGGCAGTCGAGAAGATGAGCAGCGCCGTGCTGTCTTGGTTGCGCCAGACGACCTCCTCGCGCCAGTCGCCGAACAGGTCCGCCGACAGCACCGGCGTGCCCTTGGTGCCGTTGTTGGCCACGGCACCATAGGCCTTGCCGTCGAGCAGGTTCTCGAACGTGAAGCGGGCGGGGTTCCACTTGTCGATGGCGACATGGTCGAGCGACTCGCGCAGCAGGTCGCCGTCCCACCACACGGCGAAGTTCATGCGGTTGGGGTGACGCTCGCTGATCAGCCGGCCACTGGCGCTCATGAGGCCGCCGACCGAGCCCCAGCATTCGGCGCCCGGGTAGGCGGGGTCGATGTCGAAGCACACGCCGCGGCCGACGTCGGTGTTCCGGCCCGACATGCGCCACAGCACCTGGCCGGTGGCCGCGTCGTGCATCTCCAGGCCGTTGTCGCCGTAGCAGCGTGGGCTTTCATGCACCATGAACACCTGCTGGCCTTCGCGTGCGGGGTCGAAGGCGCTCACATGCAGCGCATCGCCATGGCACAGGCCGGTGCTGTAGAGCAGCTTGCCGGTGCTGGCGATGGTGGCGGCGCCGTAGATGATGTCGTCTCGACCGTCGCCGTCCACATCCGCCACCGAAAACCAATGCGCGCCCTGCCCGGCCGCGGGCTGGCTGGCCGCATCCGCATCGCTGTCGAACACCCAGCGCTGGGTGAGGCGCCCCTCGCGCCAGTCCCAGGCGGCCAGCACCGCCCGGGTGTAGTAGCCACGCGCGAACACCGCGCTGGGCCGCTGACCGTCCAGGTAGGCCACGCCGGCCAGGAAGCGGTCGACCCGGTTGCCGTAGCTGTCGCCCCAGGCGGCCACGTCACCGCGGGGCGGTATGTAGGGCACGGTCGCCATCGCGGCGCCGGTCTGGCCGTTGAACACCGTCAGGAACTCCGGGCCGGCCAGCACATAGCCCGCGGCGTTGCGGTGGTCGGCCTGGCCATCGCCGATGACGCGGCCCGCGCCGTCGACCGTGCCATCGGCCGTCTTCATCATGACCTCGGCGCGGCCGTCGCCGTCGAAGTCGTAGGCCAGAAAGCTGGTGTAGTGCGCGCCAGCCCGGACGTTGTTGCCGAGGTTGATGCGCCACAGCCGGGTGCCGTCGAGCTTGTAGGCGTCGACCAGCGTGGGGCCGGTGTCGCCGCGCTGGGAGTTGTCCTTGGCATTGGTGGGCTGCCATTTCACGACCAGCTCGTACTGGCCGTCGCCATCGAGGTCGGCCGCCGCGCCGTCGTTGAGTTCATAGCGGTAGGCCACGCCATCGGGCGTGATGCCACCGTCCGGCTTTTGCACCGGCACGCGCAGATAGGGCTGGGCCCAGGGCGACACGGGGGCGGACGCAGGCAACTCCTCGCCTCGCGTCACCGCGCGCACGGTGTAGCGGCTGTCGACCCGCCCCAGGGGGTCGACCGCATTGCTCACCGTCAGCGGCAGGGCATTGACACGTTGGCCATCGCGGTAGAGGTTGAAGCGCACATCGGCCGGCTCGGTGCCGAGCAGGCGCCAGCTGACGAAGGCGCCTGCGCCGGTCTGCAGTGCCACGACCCCACGGTCCAGCCGCTCCACCTGCTTGGGCGGGAGTGGCTGGGCCTGTGCCATGCCGCAGGCGACCCACGCGGCTGGCAGCAGGATTCGTGCGACGGACAGTAACGACGGCATCAGGTCACCCTCCCAAAAAAGAGGCCCCAGCGTCAGCCGGGGCCGGCGCGCGCTCAGCGCAATGAGCAGGCCATGCCGGCCCGAATCTGCCTGTGCGTCAGAGCTTGTAGCCCAGCGTCAGGTAGTAGCGGCGTCCCGACCAGGCCAGCTCGTTCGGGCGGCTCAGGTCGCCGGCGTAGGTCAGCTCGGCCTGGTTGGTCAGGTTCTTGGCTTCAAGGGCCAAGGTGAAGTTCTTGCTCGCCTTCCACTGGATCTTGGCATCGAGGTAGCCGGTCTTGTCCGCGAAGTTGGGGTTGCCGGATACGTCGTTGTTGCCGGTGTAGTATTTGTCGCGGTAGGCATAGGCCAGGCGTGCGTTGAAGTTGCCGTCGTCGTACCACAGGCCCAGGTTGTAGGAGTTCTTCGACAGGCCGGGATACGGCAGCACCGTGCCGTCGAGCGGGCTGATCAGCTCGTTGCCCTTGGCATAGCTGAAGGCCATGCGGGTGTAGTTCGCATCCACGCCGAAGTTGCTCAGCCAGCCAGGCAGGAAGGACAGCGCCGTGCGCCCTGCCAGCTCGATGCCCTGCGTCTTCGCACCTTCGCCGTTGATGGCCTGCGTCACGTCGAACAGGCGGCCATCGCCGTAGAAGTTCACGCCACGATTCACGATGCCCTTGCGGACATACGTGCCAATGTCGGTGCGGAAGGTGGCCAGGCTCACCTGGGTGTCACGGCTTGGGTAGTACTCGACGCTCAGGTCGTACTTGGTGGCGCGGTAGGGCTTGAGGTTGGGGTTGCCGGCCGTGCAATCGTCCGTGCCGTCGCCGCCGCGCGCCGGATCGCCGGAGCCCGTCGTGCAGGTCACGTTGGGCGCGAGCAGGTCGATGGCGGGGCGCGCCATCACCTTGGCCGCACCGGTACGCACCAGCAGCTTGCCGTTGATCAGTTGCAGCGTGGCGTTCAGGCTGGGCAGCACGTCGCTATAGCTGTTGCTCAAGGACACGATCTTGTTGCTGTTCACGACGGCCGAGCAGCTCGACACGGTGGCAGGGTTGCAGGTGCGATCGGTCTGCAGGCCGGTGGAGGTCACGTCCGTGCGGGTGTAGCGCACGCCCACATTGCCATCCAGCGGCAGGCCGAGCACCTCGGTGCCCCAGTCGAGCCGCACATAGCCGGCCTTGACCTTTTCGGTGACGTCGAACGCGGGAATCTGCGGATAGGTCTTGCCGTCGTTGCCCGGCGTCGAGTAGAGGTATTTGTGAGAGAAGTCGCTGGTGTCGAAGATGCCCGAGGCCACCGTGGCGGCATAGCTGGGCGACGTCCAGTTGGCCGGGACGCCCGAGATGTCGCTGTAGCCACCCATGAAGGTGCCGGGCGACTTGGTGCGGATCAGGTTGACGATCTCCTGCATGCGTGCACCGCTGACGTAGGAGGTCTTGTAGCCGCTGTTGATGTAGGTCTGGGCCTCGTTGGGGCGCTGCGCGGTGCCGGTGTACAGCGGGTCCCAGATGACGGTCTGGTTCACGTTGGCGGTGCGGGCGTTGATGTCCACGGCCTCGTCGGTCGCGGTCAGGCTGCCGTTGTTCTGCACCAGGTAGCCGCCGCCGTTGTACTGACGGGAGCTGGACTCGCGCATCTGGCCGCCAAACCAGACGCTCTGGAAAAAGTTGTGGTCGAAGTTGTACTGGAAGTCCAGCTTGCCCTGGCGCTCGGTGTTGCGCGTGGCCGAGGGGCGGTATTGCAGCTGGGCCTGCACATACGACGAGGCGTTGTCGGGGCTGTACGCCGATGGGAATGTGAACTGCGGCAGACGGCTGCCGTCGAGCTTGACGACCAGCCCCGGCGCGTTCTGCGTCAGGACGATGTTGTTGCTCTCGCTCTTGTAGTCGGACTTGGAGTCGCCGAGCAGGCCCTCGATGCGCCAGCTGTTGTTCTTGAACTTGAACCCAGCGGTGGTGTACTTGGAGTCGATGTCCAGCGCGAAATCGCGCGCTGAAGTGCTGAACGCACCCTGCCCGCCTTGGCCGGCCACGTTCAGGCAGTTGCCGACGGTGAACTGGGTGACGTGGTGGTTCTCGACGACCATGCCGGCCGGCGTGGCGGCCGTCGGTGCCGCCACGCAGGTGCCCGCCGTCTGCACCGTCGCATCGGCGCGGTAGACCGGGGCATTGCCGGCCGACGCCAGGCGGGTCACCGCCGAGAAGTCGGTGCCATAGTTCATGTCGTTGAGCCGCTGAGCCTGCTTGTTGGCCTGGTAGCTCACATAGGCGTCCAGCTCCTTGGTGACCTGGTATTGCGCTGTCAGCTCGGCCGAGCTGCGCTTGTGATCGCGCGTCCAGATGCCGTAGCGTGAGATGCGGGGCGAATAGTCGAACCACTGGCTGCGGCAAGGGGCTTGATCGGCTGCGGCCAGGCTGCTGCAGCCGGCTGCCGTGGTCACGGCAGCCGCGTTGGCATTCAGGCTGGTGACGGTTTTCTCGGCGGAGAAGTCCCAGTCGCGCAAGAAGGCCCAGGAGGTGTTGCGGGAGAAGTCGCCGCGCGTGTAGATCTTGTCGTAGACCAGATTGGCCATCAGGCCGAGCTTGCCGTCCAGGAACTTGTCAGCCAACAGCAGCGTGCCGCGTGGCTGCACACCACCGCGCAGGCTGCCCTGCTCGGCGGCCAGCGTGCCGGCGACCGTGGTCTTGCTGAAGTCAAGCGGCTTGCGTGTGTTGATGCGCACCGTGCCGCCGATACCGCCCTCCACCAGGTCAGCCGTTGAACCCTTGATGACATCGATGGAGGCGATCAGCTCCGACGCCAGCTCGCGCAACTCGGCACCGCGACCGGCACCCCCGTTAGTGCCGAGCACGGTCATGCCGTTGATCTCGACCCGGTTGAGGTCAGGCTCGACGCCGCGGATGGCCACCTGCGAGCCTTCACCGAACTGGCGCGACAGCTGCACGCCAGTGATGCGGGAGAGCGCCTCGCCGACGTTCTTGTCAGGGAATTGGTCGATGTCTTCCGCCACGATGCTGTCGGAGACCGTCGAGGCGTTGCGCTTGCGGTCGATGGCGCTCTGGATCGAGCGGCGGATGCCGGTCACCACGACCGTGTCGAGTTGCTGGGTGGACGCCTTCTCGGCGGCCTTGTCCGCCGGCTTGGCAGCGGGCTGGTCGGCCGCGGGCTTCGGGGCTTCTGCCGCGGCGGGCTGCTGCTCCTGCGCCTGGACCTGACCCGCCAGCGCGGCGGCAACCGCCAAAGCCAAAGGTGTCCAACGCGAAACCGGCGCGACGCCGTGATTCTTCTTCAGCATTTTGTATGTCTCCGGGAAATATCGTCGGGGAGGCTCGATATGGCGCTCTTTAATCGCCCCGACGGCAGTCTAGGGGGCGGGTTTCACGGCGTGTTCACAGAGCAGCAAAGAATCATGACCGTGATTGCTTGCCCTCCGAGAAAACCCTTGCACGACGCGCGTTCCAATCAAGTTCCTGATCGGGCCACGCCGTCCAGGCCCCATGAGCAGGGGCTGCCAGCACGGCGCCCCATCAACGACACAGAATCGCGCGCCCATAAAGAAACCCGCACCAGGCGGGTTCCGCGCAGATTATCTGAATATATATATTCGGTCCGCATGCCAGAAATGGAATATGAGCAGCGACCGCACATACTGTCAGCGCGGGCGTTTCAACCACGCCTCCGGCACCGGCACCACGCAAATATTCATCTCGCGCCCGTCTGTCGACAGGAGCGCCGATTGAATCTGGATCCTGCGCCCGTCGGGGCTGAACGTGGGGTGCGGATGGTCCCGGGCCGTCGTCTTGTGGCCCGTGGTGAGCAGCATCATCTCGCGCGTCTTGCGGTCGATCAGATAGAGGCTGCGGCTGAAGTCGTCACCCACCGCGAAGCGGCCGTCCGGCGAGCCGTGCACATGCCACAGGCCGCTGCCTGACGGCGTCTGGCCCACCAGGTTCACCTCGCGGGTGCGCAGGTTGACGATCGCCAGGCCCGTGGGCTTCTCGCGGGTGCCGGTGTTGCCCCAGGCATCGTCCTGGCCGGGGTTGGCGCCGCCCACGTCGGTGCCGGCCGCGCGGCTCGGGTCCGATACGCCAGGGATGGCGCGATGGCCCATGATGGCCAGCGCCACTTCGTCCTTGCCGATGACGGCCTCGTGCGTCACCCATTCGTAGGGCGCCTCGGGGTAGAGCGGACGCAGGCCGGTGCCGTCACCCCGCACCGTCCAGGTCCGCTGCGGCGACTTGCCGCCCGTCTCCCAGCTGAACACCAGCTCCCCCGGGTTCCACAGGTTGGATTGGATGTGGCCGATCTGGAACGGCACCGACACCACATGCCGGACCTCACCCGTCTGCACATTCACCTTGCCGATCGCGTGCGGGCCCGCGCCCATGCCGCGGGGCCCGAAAGGCGGCTCGATCTTGGTACCGGCGGGCAGGCGGGCAGCGGCATAGGCCTTGCCGGTGATGCGGAAGTAGAACCACTGGCCGTCCGCATCCAGGGCGTTGTCGCCCACCGCCTCCAACTCGGGTGGCAGCGTGGCAAACACCCGTTGATAGGCACTCGCGGGCTTCATCACGCCGGCATCGCTGTCCGCAAAAACGCGGTCCAGGTCCACCTCGACGGCCTGCATGGCCTTGGCCGGCCCTTTGCGGTCCGGGCGCAGGAAGTAGAGCTTGTTGCCACCGGACTGAGCCAGGTTGAGCATGCCGTCGTAGCCGCCCTCTGTCACCTGCACCATCTCGCCGCTGGCCTCGTTGACGGCGATGGCCTCGCCCTTCACGCGGTTGGAGCGGAACACCAGCCACCGCCCATCGGCCGTCCATTGCGGATGGCTGGGGTAGATCTTGGAATCACCGCGAGGCTGGGTCGTCAGGAAGGTCAGCGGCGTGCCCGTCACCGGGTCGTTGACGACCCGCTTCTCGGACGGGAAACGCTGGCCGATCTGGGCCCAGGCGGGAACCAGGCCCAGTGCCAGCGCGAGGGCCAGCGACAACAGCGGAGCGGTCTTGCGAAGCGACATGACAGGCAACCAAGTTCAGGGTGGCGCGACTCTAGGACCGCCCGCGTTGCGGGATGTTGCTGGCTGCGAATCGCTCAAGAACTTGCGCCGTCCCGGGCCGGCAGCGGTGGTCATCAGCTCCTAGCATGGGCGCCATGAACCGCGACCTCACCCGCCGCTGCGCCGCAGCGCTGCTGTCCTTGTTCGCCTTGCCGTGGGCGCACGGCCAGCAGTTCACCGCCACCACTGACCCGGCCCGCGCCCAGGTGAAGCTGCCGGACCCGGCCCGAGCCGACCTGCCCACCCTGTTCCTGATCGGCGACTCCACCGTGCGCAATGGCCACGACGACGGCCAGGGCAAAGGCGCCGAAGGCCAATGGGGCTGGGGCAACCCGATCGCCGCCTATCTGGACGCCGGCAAGGTCAACCTCGTGAACCGGGCGGTGGGCGGGCTCTCCAGCCGCACGTATCGCACCAGTGGCCATTGGGATCGCACCAAGGCGCTCATCAAGCGCGGCGACTGGGTGGTGATGCAGTTCGGGCACAACGATGCCAGCCCGGTGAACGACAACAGCCGCGCCCGTGGCGTGCTGCGAGGTACCGGCCCGGAGACCGAGGACATCGACAACCAGCTGACTGGCAAGCGCGAAACCGTCTTGACCTATGGCGCCTATCTGCGAGGTTATGTGGCGGAGATCCGGGCGCTCGGCGCCACGCCGGTCATCTGCTCACCTGTGATCCGCAAACGCTGGGAAGCCGACGGCCTGAAGGTGGTGCGTGCCGGTGGCAACTTCGCCCAGTGGGCCGCCGAGGTCGCCCGCCAGGAGGGCGTGGCCTTCATCGACCTCAACGAATGGGGCGCACGCCGCTATGAGGCCCTGGGCGCGGCGCAGGTCGAGAAGTTCTTTCCGGCCGACCTGCCGCAGGAGACGGTGCACACCAATTGGCTGGGCGCCGCCATCAATGCCCAGTTGGTGATCGCGGGGCTGATCCAGAACCGGGTCTTGCCCGAGTCCTTCTACCGGCAACGCTTCCTGCCGGATGGATCGGACGACCGGCCCGTGGTGGATGCCCGCCAGGTCAAGGTCGAAGCGCCGCGCGACCCTGCTCTACCCAGCCTCGTGATGATCGGCGACTCCACCGTGAGGAGCGGCGGCCAGAACGGCGCCTGGGGCTGGGGCGAGCGGATCGCCGCGTTCTTCGACACCACACGCATCAACATCGTCAACAACGCCATTGGCGGGCGCAGCAGCCGTACGTTCTTCACCGAAGGCCGCTGGGCCGCGGTGCTGGCGCAGTTGAAGGCGGGTGACCTGCTGCTGATCCAGTTCGGCCACAACGACGGCGCCCGCATCGGCGATCCGGCCGGCAAGAACCGCGGCTCGGTGCCGGGCATCGGCGCCGAGACCGTGGAAGACACCCGGCCCGACGGCAGCAAGGAACAGGTGCACAGCTATGGCTGGTACCTGTCGCGCTACATCCAGGACGCACAGGCCAAAGGCGCGAAGGTGGTGGTGCTGTCGCCGGTGCCGCACAAGGACCGCTGGCAGGCCGATCAACCGCGCGACTTCGACAACTACGCCGCCTGGGGTGCGCAGGTTGCACGCGCTCAAGGCGCTGCGTTCATCGACCTCACACTGCGCGTGGCCGAGGCCTATCGCGAGGTCGGGGCGGCGCGGGTCGACAGCTTCTTCGCCGATGCGCGAACCCACACCAACGAAGCCGGCGCCATCTTCAATGCCACGCAGGTCGTTCAAGGCCTGAAGGGCTTGCCGGACCAGCCGGTGGCCTCGTTCCTGAAGCCGCCGAGCCTTTGATTTCAAAATCTCTTGCGCCGCCCGAAATTTTGCGCTTAGAATGGCGGGCTCAGGCGCTTTAGCTCAGTTGGTTAGAGCGATGGAATCATAATCCACAGGTCCGGGGTTCGAGTCCCTGAAGCGCCACCAAAAAATCGGAACGGCCCGAGCAAACAAATCAGTTGCTCGGGCCGTTTTCCATTCAGCCGGCTGCTTATTGCGCTTGACGCGCTTCAAGCGGCCACCCTTTGCAGCCACTGGACACATACCATGTACCGCTGTGCACTCACCCTGGCCCTGGCCGCGACCTGTGTCGTGGCCCAGGCGCAAACCCACCGCACCTTCCCCGCCAACGCCTTGCGGGGCGAACTCGTGATCACGCAGTTCCCGGACGCCCTGCTCAACGGCAAGCCCGCACGCCTGGCGCCCGGCGCCCGCGTGAAGGGCGATACCAACCTCTGGATCGCACCCGCCGGCCTGGCCGGCCAGAAGCTGGTGGTGCACTACACCGTCGAGACGAGCGGCCTGCTGCAGGACGTGTGGGTGCTCAACCCGGTCGAACTCGCCAACAAGCCCTGGCCCACGACGCCGGCTGAGGCCGCGAGCTGGACCTTCATCCCCGGCAACCAGACCTGGGTGAAGCCATGAGCCAGGACACCCGCACCAAGGCCGACGGCAAGAAGGTCTACATCAAGACTTTCGGCTGCCAGATGAATGAGTACGACTCGGACAAGATGGCCGACGTGCTCGAAGCCGCCAAGGGTTACACCCCCACCGACGACCCCGAACAGGCCGACCTCATCCTGTTCAACACCTGCTCCGTGCGCGAGAAGGCGCAGGAAAAGGTCTTCAGCGACCTGGGCCGCGTGAAGCACCTCAAGGCCAAGGGCGTGATGATCGGCGTGGGCGGTTGCGTGGCATCCCAAGAGGGTGCCGCCATCATCGAGCGCGCGCCGTATGTGGACGTCGTCTTCGGCCCGCAAACCCTGCACCGTCTGCCGCAGATGCTCGAAGCCCGCCGTGAGCAGCGCCGCCCGCAGGTCGACATCTCCTTCCCCGAGATCGAGAAGTTCGACCACCTGCCGCCGGCCAAGGTCGAGGGCGCTTCGGCCTTCGTGTCCATCATGGAAGGCTGCTCCAAGTACTGCAGCTACTGCGTCGTGCCCTACACCCGCGGCGAGGAGGTCTCGCGGCCGTTTGACGACGTGCTCACCGAGATCGCCGGTCTGGCCGATCAAGGCGTCATGGAGATCAACCTCCTGGGCCAGAACGTCAATGCTTACCGCGGCAAGATGGGTGACACCGCCGAGCACGCCGACCTCGCCCTGCTGCTCGAGTACGCCGCCGAGATCCCCGGCATCCGGCGCCTGCGCTTCACCACCAGCCATCCCAACGAATTCAGCCCCCGCCTGATCGAGGCCTACGGCAAGGTGCCGCAGCTCGTGAACCATCTGCACCTGCCAGTGCAACACGGCAGCGACCGCATCCTGATGGCCATGAAGCGCGGCTACACGGCGCTGGAGTTCAAGAGCATCGTGCGCAAGCTGCGCGCCATCCGCCCGGACCTGCGCCTGGCTTCGGACTTCATCGTCGGCTTTCCCGGCGAGACGGACGAAGACCACGCCAAGCTCATGAAGCTGGTGCACGACGTCGGCTTCGACGCGAGCTTCAGCTTCATCTTCAGCCCCCGCCCGGGCACGCCCGCTGCGGCGCTGGAGGACACCACGCCCTATGAGACCAAGGTCAAGCGCCTGCAGGAGCTGCAGGCCGCCATCGAGGCGCATGCGCTGACCATCTCGCAAGGCATGGTCGGCAAGGTCGAAAAGGTGCTGGTGACGGGCAATGCCCGCAAGGACGCCTCCGAGCTGATGGGCCGCACCGAGTGCAACCGCATCGTCAACTTTGCCGGCTCCCCGCGGCTGATGAACCAGCTGGTCGACGTGCGCATCACCACCGCCTTTGCGCATTCGCTGCGCGGCGAGGTTGTGACGACCGAAGACGTGCTCAGCGGCGAACGCTGAGCAGCCACCACTGCGGCAGCGCCACGCCCAGCACCAGCAGGGCGTAGCCTGCCATCTTGCCGTCGCGGCCCAGCAGCACGAGCGACACCACCACCGCGGCCGCCCCGCCGGCTGCGCCCCACCCCCAAAGCCGCAACCAGCGCAAGGCCTTGGCCTCGCGACGCCAGGCGAGCTTGATCGCCCCCGCCAACAGCGCCGCCAGCCCCCAGGCGGGTGCGAACAAGTTGGCAACATGCCAGAAGGCGTCCAGTGGGCTCATGCGGGCTTGATCCGTGTCAGGGGCGGTGAAGGCCGCGAATCCTACAATTCACATCCATGTCGGTCTTTGCTCTCGGCCTGAACCACAACACCGCCCCGCTGGACCTGCGCGGGCGGTTTGCGTTCACGCTCGAGCAACTGGCCCCGTCGCTGACCGGCCTGCGCCAGAAGCTGCCGGGCGCCCCGGAGGCTGCCATCCTGTCCACCTGCAACCGCACCGAGGTCTATGTGGCCGCGCCGTCGGCGCAGGTGCAACCGGCCATCGCGTGGCTGGCCCAGGCGGGCGGTGTCGAGGCCGGCGCCCTGCGCGAGCATGCCTATGTGATGCAGGGCAGCGCCGCGGCGCGCCATGCCTTCCGCGTGGCCAGCGGGCTCGACTCCATGGTGCTGGGCGAGCCGCAGATCCTCGGCCAGATGAAGCAGGCCGTGAAGGAGGCCGAAGCAGCCGGCGCCCTCGGCACCACGCTGCACCAACTGTTCCAGCGCAGCTTCTCGGTCGCCAAGGAGGTGCGCAGCTCCACCGAGATCGGCGCGCATTCCATCAGCATGGCGGCCGCCGCGGTGCGCCTGGCCGGCCAGCTGTTCGAGGACCTGGCCCAGACGCGCGTGCTCTTCGTCGGCGCGGGCGAGATGATCGAGCTGACCGCGACTCACTTCGCCGCCCGCACGCCGCGTCACATGGCGGTGGCCAACCGCACGCTGGAGCGTGGCGAGAAGCTGGCCATCCGCTTCGGCG
Source organism: Roseateles puraquae (assembly GCF_002205845.1). GTDB lineage: Bacteria > Pseudomonadota > Gammaproteobacteria > Burkholderiales > Burkholderiaceae_C > Pelomonas > Pelomonas puraquae. The sequence goes on from NZ_NISI01000001.1 coordinate 1,313,749, forward strand.
CCGAGGCGCTGCGTCTGTCGGACCTGACCGAGCGCCTGCACGAGTTCGACATCGTCGTGTCCTGCACGGCGTCCAGCCTGCCCCTCATCGGCCTGGGGGCCGTCGAGCGTGCACTCAAGAAGCGCAAGCACCGCCCGATGTTCATGGTCGACCTGGCCGTGCCGCGCGACATCGAGCCCGAAGTGGCGCAGCTCAGCGACGTCTACCTCTACACGGTCGACGAGCTCGCCCAGCAGGTGCAGACCGCCGGCGAGAAGCGCCAGGCCGCGGTCGAGCAGGCCGAGGCCATCGTCGAGACCGGCGTGCAGAGCTTCATGCACTGGCTGGACCAACGCCACACCGTGCCGCTGATCCAGGCCCTGCACGCGCAGGCCGACGACTGGCGCGCGCTGGAGATGGCGCGGGCCCGCAAGCTGCTGGCCAAAGGGGCCGGTGTGGACGAGGTGCTGGACGCCCTCTCCAAGGGCCTGACGCAGAAGCTGCTGCATGGCACGCTGGCTGAGTTGAACGCCAGTGAGGGTGAGCAACGCCTTCAGCTGGCGCAGACGGTCTCGCGCCTGTTCCTGCGCGGCAAGCAGTCTTAGCGGCGCTCACCTGCCGCCGCCCGGCGCCACGGCGCCGCTCCTGACTGCTTCCTCCGATCCAACCCATGAAAGACTCCCTGCGCCAGCAGTTCGACCGCCTCGGTTTCCGCCTTGCCGAGCTCGATGCCCTCCTCGCCGACGGCAGCATCGCCGCCGACATGAAGCGCTACCGCGCGGTGACCAAGGAGCAGTCCGAGGTGTCCGGCCTGGTAGAGCGTTACCGGCGCTATCAGCAGCACGAAGCCGATCTCGCTGCCGCTCGCGATTGGCTGGGCGACCCCGAGATGGCCGACATGGCGCGCGAGGAAATCGCGGCCAACGAGGCTGCGCTGGTGGCCCTCGACACCGAGCTGCAGCTCGCCCTCATCCCCAAGGACCCGGACGACGAGCGCAACGCCTTCCTCGAAATCCGCGCCGGCACTGGCGGCGACGAATCGGCCCTGTTTGCCGCCGATCTGGCGCGCATGTACCTGCGCTTTGCCGAGCGCCAAGGCTGGCGCACCGAGATCCTGTCTGAGAACGTGTCGGACCTGGGCGGCTACAAGGAACTCGTTGTGCGGGTGGAAGGCGACGACGTCTATGGCCGGCTCAAGTTCGAGAGCGGCGGCCACCGCGTGCAGCGCGTGCCCGCCACCGAAACGCAGGGCCGCATCCACACCAGCGCCTGCACCGTGGCCGTGATGCCGGAGCCCGACGAGGCGGCGGCCGTCACGCTGAACCCGGCCGACCTGCGCATCGACACCTTCCGCGCCAGCGGCGCGGGCGGGCAGCACATCAACAAGACCGACTCCGCGGTGCGCGTCGTCCACCTGCCCACGGGCATCGTGGCCGAGTGCCAGGACGGCCGCAGCCAGCACAGCAATAAGGCCAAGGCGCTGCAGGTGCTGCAGGCGCGCATCCAGGAAAAGGAACGCAGCGAGCGTGCCGCCAAGGAAGCTGCCACACGCAAGAGCCTGATCGGCAGTGGCGACCGCAGCGACCGCATCCGCACCTACAACTTCCCGCAGGGCCGCCTGACCGACCACCGCATCAACCTGACGCTCTACAAGCTCGGCCAGATCATGGACGGCGACCTGGACGACGTCATCCAGGGCCTGATGGCCGCCCAAGCGGCCGAGCAGCTGGCCGAACTGGAAGCCGGGCGCACATGACGGTCGACGAAGCGCTCGCCCTCGCCCGCCAGCTCGCGCTTGAGCGCGGCGACGTGCAGACGCTGCTCAGCCACCTCACGGGCCAGACCCGCGCCTGGCTGCTCACCCACGGTGATGCCACGGTGGACGGCGCCGAGGCCGCGCTGAAGCGGCTGGCCGCCGGCGAGCCCCTCGCCCACCTGACCGGCTGGCAGCCCTTCCATGGACTGCTGCTGCAGGTCACGCCGGCCACGCTGATTCCCCGGCCCGACACCGAAACCCTGGTCGACTGGGCGCTGGAACGGCTGCACAGCCTGCCTGGCGAGCCGGCGGTGGCAGACCTCGGCACGGGCAGCGGGGCCATCGCGCTGGCGATCAAGGCCGGGTGCCCGCGCGCGCGCGTCACCGCCATCGACCTCAGCGCCGACGCGCTGGCGGTCGCCCGCGCCAACGGCAGCCGCCTCAGCCTGGCCGTCGACTGGCGCCAGGGCAGCTGGTTCGAGCCCGTAGCGGGGGAGGTTTTCGACCTCATCGTCAGCAACCCGCCCTACATCGCGGGGGACGACCCGCATCTGCCGGCCCTGCGGCATGAACCGCGGACCGCCCTGACGCCGGGCGGCGACGGCCTGGCCGATCTGCGCCACCTGGTTGATGCGGCGCCGCAACATCTGCGCCCCGGCGGCTGGCTGCTGATGGAGCACGGCTGGGACCAGGCCGACCCCGTGGCGCAGGCCCTGCGGGCCCGGGGCTTCCGGGACGCCACGCTGAGGCGGGATCTGGGCCAGCGGCCCCGGGCCAGCGGGGGTTGCTGGCCTGGCTGAAAGCACCCTCGTCGGTCGACGAACGCCCGCGCGGGTTAACGTGATGTTTTGCCCTCAGTTCGTGATTCCCCCGAACGAACAGCGGGCGTAGTATCAAACCCCGGTGCCTGCCAACGCACCGCGCAGGAGACGAACATGACCCGCCTCATCCGCGTTGCCGTTCTGAGCCTCTCCGCGCTCGCCTGCTCTGCCGCCTGGGCTGACAGTGACCTCAGCCCCCGTTGGCAGGCACGCTTGCAGCTCAACAGCAGTGACAACGCTGCCGACCCCACGCATCACCTGGGCGGCTCCCGCGTGCTCAGCGCCAACCTGCTGGGCGACTACTACCTCACCCGCTCCGGCCTGTCGGGCGTGAGCGGCGGCCTGCGGGCCACTGGCGGGCTGCTGCTGGGTCCCTTGTCCCTGTCGCAAAGCAGCGGGGGCCTGGCCCTGGGCAGCGGCCCGATCTCAGCAGGCCGCCGCCATCTCATGTCGGGACGGCTGGACAGCAATCTGCTGGAAGGCAGCTCCAACCTGTCCTACCTCGGCATCGGCTACACCGGCCGCGTGCACAGCACGGGCCTGGCCTTCAGCGCCGACTTCGGCCTGATGTCGGGCTCGTACGCCGGCCTGCGGCTGGGCCGCAGCAGCGCCCAGGGTTTCGAGGACGCGATGCGCGACCTGCGCTTCAAGCCCCTGCTGCAGCTGGGCCTGGCCTACAACTATTGAGCCCGTCCCGGAGGCCTCCGGGATAATTGCGGTTTTGCCTACTCCGAGAACTGCAATGAGCGACGTTCAGCAACGCATCGACGACCTGGTCAAGTCCAACCGCGTGATGCTCTTCATGAAGGGCACCGCCCAGTTCCCGATGTGCGGCTTCTCCGGCCGCGCCATCCAGATCCTGAAGGCCGCCGGCGCCACCGACATCAAGACCTTCAATGTGCTGGAAGACGAAGGCGTGCGCCAGGGCATCAAGGAATACGCGAACTGGCCGACCATCCCCCAGCTCTACATCAACGGCGAATTCGTCGGCGGCTCGGACATCATGATGGAGATGTACGAGTCCGGCGAGCTGCAGCAGGCGCTCGCGGCCGCCTGATGAGGCAGCGCCTCGTCGTCGGGCTGACGGGCGCAACCGGCGCAGCCTACGCGCTGCGGCTGCTGCGCCGCGCCCGCGAGCTGGACGTCGAAACCCATCTCATCGCGACCCCGGCCGGCATCCTGAATGCCCACCACGAGCTCGGCCTGGACCGCTCCCGCCTGGAGGCCGAGGCTGACCATGCCTACGCGCCCGGCGACGTCGGCGCCTGCATCGCCAGCGGCAGCTTCCGCACGGCGGCGATGGTGGTGGCGCCCTGCTCCATGAAGTCGCTCGCAGCGATTGCCCATGGCTTGGGCGACAACCTGCTGACCCGCGCCGCCGACGTGACGCTCAAGGAGCGCCGCCGCTTGATCCTGATGGTGCGCGAGACGCCCTTCAATCTCGCGCACCTGCGCAACATGGTGGCGGTGACCGAGATGGGCGGCATCTGCTTCCCGCCGCTGCCAGCCTTCTATCACCACCCCAAGTCCATCGAAGAGATGGTCAACGAAAGCGCCGAGCGTGTGCTCGAGCTCGCCGGCATCGGCGCTGCTGCGCCCAAGAGCTGGAACGGGCTTTGAGCGCCAACCGACCATGGCCGCCCGCCTGACGCGCGCCAGGCTGGCGACCGGCGGCCTTGCCCTCAGGGCTTTTGCAGGACCAGCCCGCGCCGCTCGAGCAGCGGCTTGATGTCCGGCCCATGGCCGACGAGGTTGCGGAACAGCACCATCGCGTCCTCGCTGCCGCCCCGCGACAGCAGCTTGGGGCGCAGTTGGTCGCCGTTGGCGCGCTTGAGCCCCCCGTTGGCCTTGAGCCATTCCGCCGTGTCGGCGTCCAGCACCTCGCTCCAGATGTAGGCGTAGTAGCCGGCCGAGTAACCACCCATGATGTGGCTGAAATACGGCAGCTTGTAGCGCGGCGGCACCGGCCCGAAGTCGATGCCTGCTTCTTTCAGCACGCGCGCCTCGAACGCCGGCACGTCTGCCGCAACCGGCATGTCCGCCGCCTTCAGCTGGTGCAGGCGCTGGTCAACGATGGCGGCTGCCAGGTACGACACGGTCATGTAGCCCTGGTTGAAGCGCTTGGCACGCGCCACCTTGTCCAGCAGCTCACGCGGCATGGGCGCGCCGGTCTGGTAGTGGCGGGCATAGTTGGCCAGCACGCTCGGCCAGTCAGCCCAGACCTCGTTGACCTGCGACGGGTACTCCACGAAGTCACGCGGCACGCGGGTCAGGCCCGGGTAGCGGCTCTGGTTGAACATGCCGTGCAGGGCATGGCCGAACTCGTGGAACAGCGTGTTGACCTCGTCCCAGGTCATCAGCGTGGGCTCGCCGGGCGGCGGCTTGGGGATGTTCAAGTGGTTGGCCACCACCGGCTGCGTGCCTTCCAACGGGTTCTGGCCCACATAGGCGTTCATCCAGGCACCACCGCGCTTGCTGGGGCGCGCGTAAAGGTCGGCGATGAAGATAGCCAGCGGCTTGCCATTAGTGTCGAACACGTCGTAGACGCGCACGTCGTCGCGGTAGACCGGCAGGTCGGTGCGCCGCTTGAAGCTGATGCCATAGAGCTGGTTCGCTGCGAAGAACACGCCCTTTTCCAGAACGCTGGTGATCTCCAGGTAGGGCTTGAGCTGGCCCTCGTCAAAACCGTACTTGGCGGCGCGCAGTTTCTCGGCATAAAAGCTCCAGTCCCAGGCCTGCAGCGGGAAGCTGGGCTGGCCCTTGGCCGCCTGCTCGGCATCGATGAGCTTCTGCAGTTCGGCGGCTTCCTGCCGGGCCGACGCCACGGCAGCAGGCGCCAACTGGCCGAGCAATGCATTGACGGTGTCGGCCGACTTGGCCGTCTCCTCTTCCAGCACATAGGCCGCCGGCGTCGCGTAGCCCAGCAACGCCGCACGCTCGGCCCGCAGCGCCATGACGCGGGCCAGCGTCTCGCGCGTGTCGAACTCGTTGCCGCGCGCGCCGCGCGCCACCGAGGCGCGGTGCAGGCGCTCACGGATGGCACGGTTCTGCAGCTGGGTCTCAAAGGGCTGGATCGTGGTGTTGAGCAGCGCAATGACGTACTTGCCGTCCAGGCCGCGCTTCTTGGCGGCCTCGGCGGCCGCGGCGATCTGGGCCGGGCTCAGGCCGGCCAGTTCCTCGGCGGTGTCGACGACGATGGCGGAATCATTCACCTCGGCCAGCACCGCCCGGTTGAAGCGGGCACCGAGCGTGGCGAGCTCGCCATTGATGGCCTTCATCCGCGCCTTCTGCGCGTCGTCGAGCTGGGCACCGGCGCGCAGCATGTCGCTGCGATAGCGCTCGATCAGCCGGCGCGCCTCGGCGTTCGGGGCCGCCTTGTCACGCTCGGCGTAGAGCGCCTGCACGCGGGCGAACAATTTGGGGTTGAGCAGCACAGCATCCCGCTGCGCGGCCAACTTGGCAGCGTAGTCGGTCTGCAGCTGCTGGCGAGCCGGGTTGGCGTCGGCACCCAGCAGGCTGAACAGCAGCGTGGTCGTGCGGCGCAGCAGCCGGCCGCTGCGTTCCAGGGCCACGATGGTGTTGTCGAAGCTGGGCGCTGCCGGGTTGTCTGCGATCGCTTGCACCTCCGCGAGCTGCTCGGCCATGCCACGGTCCAACGCGGGTGCGAAGTGCTCGTCGCGCACCTGGTCGAAGGGCGGGTACTGCATCGGCAACGGGCTGGGCATGAACAGCGGGTTGTCCGCCGTGGCGGCCGCCGAAGCGCTGGCGGCGGCGGGTGCCTGGGCCCAGGCCACGCCACTGGCAAGCAACGTGGCGACGAGAAGAGGAGAGAGTCGGCGAGAGACGGGCATGGGTAGCGCCTGCGTGGGGCGTCGGTTGGACGAGGCCGCAAGGCTAGCGGCAGGCGCTGTCACTGCCGAAAGCCATCAGCCGCGGCGCGGGAAAATCCGGAGGCTCAGCGCTCTCCGGGCAACAGCCACTGCCGACGCGCGGCGAAGACGGCGTTGGGGTACTCAGCGCGCCCGCGGCTCCCGTTGTAGCGCCCCAGCGCGAGGAAGAGGTCACCCTTCTCGATGTCGAGGTAGTGGCGCAGGATGACGCAGCCAAAGCGCAGGTTGGTCTGCATGTGAAAGAGCCGCGACGCATCGCCGTCGCCGATGGCCTTGGTCCAGAAGGGCATGACCTGCATGTAGCCACGCGCCCCGGCCACGCTGATCGCGTACTTGCGAAAGCCGCTTTCGACCTGGATGAGCCCGAGCACCAGGCTCGGCTCCAGGCCCGCGCGCTTGGCCTCATACCAGACCGTCTCGAGAAACTCGATGCGGATCTGCGTTTCGGTCTTGCGCTTCTTGAGCCGCTCGCTCATCTCGCCGAGCCAGCGCAGATAGGCCATGCGCGCGTCGACCTGGCTGGCCTCGAACTTCGGCCGCGGCGGCGCGCTTTGCGCAATCGAGGCGCTGAGTGCGGAACGGATGGCGTCCGCCAGCGGCTCCTCCAGCTGGGCGCCGGCACGCGCCAGCAATGGCGCGCCCAGCAGAGCCAGCAGCAGAACCCGGCGCTTCAAAGCTTGAGCTTGGCCTTCAGGTGGCTCACGATGTCGCTGACAGCCACCTTGGTGGCGGCGTCATCACGCCGGCCCTGGTACTCGACCTGGCCTTCCTTCAGGCCACGGTCGCCCAGCACGACGCGGTGCGGCACGCCGATGAGTTCCCAGTCGGCAAACATCGCGCCCGGACGCTCGCCGCGGTCATCCAGCAGCACGTCCACGCCCAGCGCCTTGAGCTCGCCGTAGAGCTTCTCGGCGGCCTGCTTCACGTCTTCGCTGCGATCGGCGCCGATCGGGCAGATGACCACGGTGAAGGGGGCAATCGCGTCCGGCCAGATGATGCCGCGCGCATCATTGTTCTGCTCGATGGCCGCGCCCAGGATGCGGGTCACGCCGATGCCGTAGCAGCCCATCTCGAGCAGCTTGGGTTTGCCGTTCTCGTCCAGGAAGGTGGCGTTCATCGCGGCCGAGTACTTGGTGCCCAGGTAGAACACGTGGCCGACCTCGATGCCGCGCTGGATGGCCAGCACGCCCTTGCCGTCGGGCGAGGGGTCTCCTGCCACGACGTTGCGGATGTCGGCCACCACGTCGGGCTCGGGCAGGTCGCGGCCCCAGTTCACGCCCGTCAGGTGGAAATCCACTTCGTTGGCACCGCAGACGAAGTCGCTCATCAGCGCCACCGTGCGGTCTGCAACGACCTTCACGTCCTTCGCGCCGATCGGGCCGAGGTAGCCGGGCTTGCAGCCGAAACGCGACTCGATCTCGCCGACGGTGGCGAAGCGGAAGCCTGCCTTCATGCCTTCGATCTTGCCGGCCTTCACTTCATTGAGTTCATGGTCGCCGCGCACCAGCAGCAGCCAGACCTGGGTCTTGATGATGCTGCCGTGTTCGTCGAGTTCGTCGGTGGCCAGCACCAGCGACTTGACGGTCTGCGACAGCGGCAGGCCGAGCAGCGCGGCGACGTCCTCGCACGTGCTCTTGCCCGGCGTGGGCGTCTTGGCCAGCGCCTGGCCAGCTGCCGCGCGCGCGGGCAGCAGGGCCACGGCTTCAGCCAGCTCGATGTTGGCGGCGTAGTCGCTGGTGGGGCAGTAGACGATGGCGTCTTCGCCGGTCTCTGCGATCACCTGGAACTCATGCGAACGGTCACCGCCGATGGCGCCGGTGTCCGCCGCCACGGCGCGGTACTCCAGGCCGAAGCGGTCGAAGATCTTGCAGTAGGCCGCGTACATGTTTTCGTAGCTGCGCCCGGCAGCTTCCACATCGCGGTCGAAGGAATAGGCGTCCTTCATCGTGAACTCGCGGCCGCGCATCAGGCCAAAGCGGGGGCGGCGCTCGTCCCGGAACTTGGTCTGGATGTGATAGAAGTTCTTGGGCAGCTGGCGGTAGCTGCGCAGCTCCTGGCGGGCGATGTCGGTGATCACCTCTTCGCTCGTGGGCTGCACAACGAAGTCGCGGTTGTGTCGGTCCTTCACCCGCAGCAACTCGGGCCCCATCTTGTCGAAGCGGCCCGTCTCCTGCCACAGCTCGGCCGGCTGGATCACAGGCATCAGGCATTCGACGGCACCCGCTGCATCCATCTCCTCGCGGATGATTTTCTCGACCTTGCGGATGACGCGCAGGCCCATCGGCATGTAGTTGTAGATGCCGGCACCCAGCCGCTTGATCATGCCGGCGCGCATCATCAGCTTGTGGCTGGCCACCTCGGCGTCGGCGGGCGCTTCCTTGAGGGTGGAAATGAAGAACTGGGAGGCTTTCATGGGCGGACCGGCATACGAAGGCCGGGTGAAAACCCGGCCGAACTCTCAACAAAACGGGGTAAATCCTGGGGTTAGCGAGGGCGCTACCGCAACTGCGGCCCGATGCAATAATCGAACCAACTAGAGATTTGAGGTTGATTATGCTCGACCGTGAAGGCTTCCGCCCCAACGTCGGCATCATCCTGCTCAACCAGCGCAACGAGGTCTTCTGGGGCAAACGCATCCGGACGCACTCGTGGCAGTTCCCGCAAGGGGGCATCAAGCACGGTGAAACGCCTGAGCAGGCGATGTTCCGAGAGCTCCACGAAGAAGTGGGGCTCACGCCAGAGCATGTGCGCATCATCGCGAGAACTCGCGATTGGTTGCGCTATGAAGTGCCTGACCATTTCATCCGACGCGATGCTCGGGGGCATTACCGCGGCCAGAAGCAGATCTGGTTCCTGCTGCAGATGCTGGGCCGCGACTGCGACATGAACCTGCGCGCGACCGACCACCCCGAGTTCGACGCCTGGCGCTGGAACGAGTACTGGGTGCCGCTGGAGGCCGTGATCGAGTTCAAGCGCGGGGTCTACGAGATGGCGCTGACCGAGCTCGCCCGCTACCTGCCGCGCATCAATCACCACAACCGCTACCTGCGCGCCGGCATGCGCCCACCGCACCGCGAGCGCCACAGCGGGCCGATGCCCCTTGAGCCGGCCGCCGCACCGCCTGACGGCGACCCGCGGCCAGACTGAAGCCGCAGCTCAGCGCAGTACGAGGTTGTCTCGGTGGATGAGCTCCGGCTCGGCGGCGTAGCCCAGCACCGCCTCGAACTCTGACGAGGGTTTGCGCGCGATCAGGCGCGACTCGACGCTCGAATAGTTCGCCAGCCCCCGCGCCAGTTCGGTGCCGTCAGGCGCCAGCACGGCGATGACATCACCCCGGTGGAAGTCGCCCTGCACCTCCGTGACGCCGATGGGCAGCAGGCTCTTGCCCTCCGCACGCAGTTTGCCCACGGCGCCGGCATCCACTTTCACGGCGCCACGCATCTGCAGATGGTCGACCATCCACTGCTTGCGCGCCTGCAGCTTGGCCGTGGCCGCATGCAGGGCCGTGCCGATGGCCTCGCCGCGCGCCAGGCGCAGCAGCACATCGGGCTCGCGGCCCCAGGCGATGACGGTCCCGGCGCCACTGCCAGCAGCGCGCTTGGCCGCGAGGATCTTCGTGATCATGCCGCCGCGGCCGATGCTGGAGCCGGCGCCACCGGCCATCTGCTCCAGCTCCGGATCGCCTGCCTGGGCGTTGTCGATGAAGCGGGCGCTCGGGTCCTTGCGCGGGTCAGCCGAATACAGGCCGCGCTGGTCGGTCAGGATGACGAGGGCGTCGGCTTCCACCAGATTGGCGACCAACGCGCCCAGGGTGTCGTTGTCGCCGAACTTGATCTCGTCGTTGACGACGGTGTCGTTCTCGTTGATGACGGGCAGCACGCGGTGCGCCAACAACGTCAGCAGCGTCGAGCGTGCATTCAGGTAGCGCTCGCGGTCCGCCAGGTCGGCATGGGTCAGCAACACCTGGGCGCTGCGCATGCCATGCGCGCTGAGCTGGCTCTCGTACATCTGCGCCAGACCCATCTGCCCGACCGCCGCGGCCGCCTGCAGCTCATGCAGTTCCTTGGGACGGGTCGACCAGCCCAGGCGCTTCATGCCTTCGGCGATGGCGCCGCTGGACACCATGACCAGCTCACGCCCCTCGCCTGCCAATGCCGCCAGCTGGCGGCTCCAGTTCGCGATCGCCTCGGCATCCACGCCGCGGCCCTCGTTCGTGACGAGGCTGGAACCGACTTTGACAACGATGCGGCGCGCGCTGGACAGCAGACTCATTCGATGGGGTCAGGGGAATCGAAACGGACGTCGCGCTCTTCAATCACCCGCTGCTCGGCGGCGACGTGGTCGTAGATGGCGTGGATCAGGGGCTGGCAGCCCTCGCGGGTCAGCGCCGAGATCTCGAACACCGGGCCCTTCCACTTGTAGCGCTTGATGAAGTCCTTGACGCGGGCGGCACGCTCTTCTTCCGGGACCATGTCAAGCTTGTTGAGCACCAGCCAGCGCGGCTTGGCGTGAAGTTCGGCGTCGTACTTCTTGAGCTCGGCGACGATGGCCTTGGCTTCCTTGACCGGGTCGACCTCGGGGTCGAAGGGCGCGAGGTCGACGACATGCAGCAGCAACCGGGTGCGCTGCAGGTGACGCAGGAACTGGTGACCCAGGCCGGCCCCCTCGGCGGCGCCCTCGATCAAGCCGGGGATGTCGGCCACCACGAAGCTCTTCTCAGGGCCGACGCGCACCACGCCCAGATTGGGATGCAGGGTCGTGAACGGGTAGTCGGCAATCTTGGGCTTGGCGTTGGAGATCGCCGTGATCAGCGTCGACTTGCCCGCATTGGGCTGGCCCAGCAGGCCGACATCGGCCAGCACACGCAACTCCAGCCGCACCTTCTTGACCTCTCCCGGCCAGCCCGGCGTCTTCTGCCGCGGCGCACGGTTGGTGGAGGTCTTGAAGTGCAGGTTGCCGAAGCCGCCGTCACCGCCTTTGCAAAGCAGGATGCGCTGGCCAGGCTCGAGCAATTCGCCGATGACGGTTTCGGTTTCGAGGTCGGTGATGATGGTGCCGACCGGCATGCGCAGCACGATGTCGTCGGCGGCGGCGCCAAAGCAGTCGGAGCCCCGGCCAGCCTCGCCGTTGCGAGCTTCATGACGGCGCGCGTAGCGGTAGTCGATCAGCGTGTTGAGGTTGCGATCGGCCTCGGCCCAGACGCTGCCGCCCTTGCCGCCGTCGCCGCCATCGGGCCCGCCGAACGGAATGAACTTTTCGCGGCGAAAGCTCGCGCAGCCGGCGCCACCGTTACCGGCGGCGACATCGATGGTGGCTTCGTCAACGAATTTCATGGCGGGCTGCCATCGTAATGGCTGGGGATGCGTCCCGCGCACCGTCGTGTGGCGCGCCAGACTTCAGAAATGACAAAGCCCCGGCGGGCCGGGGCTCAGGGAAACGGGCGACCGAATCGCCCGTGATGGCTGCAATTAAGCGGCCAGCGGCGTGACGACGACCGTCGCGCGGTTGCTTGCACCCTTGGTGGTGAAGCTGACGTGGCCATCGACCAGCGCGAACAGCGTGTGGTCCTTGCCGATACCGACGTTCACACCGGGGTGGAACTTGGTGCCGCGCTGGCGAACGATGATCGAACCTGCGGAGATCAGTTGACCGCCGTAAGCCTTGACGCCCAGCATCTTGGGCTTGGAGTCGCGGCCGTTCCGTGTAGAACCGCCGCCCTTTTTCTGTGCCATGAATAGCTCCTAGAAATTAGCGAAAGAAGGGAGGGATCAGCCGTTGACCGCGCTGATTTCCAGCTCGGTGTAGTTCTGGCGATGGCCTTGGCTCTTCTTGTAGTGCTTGCGACGGCGCAACTTGAAGATGCGAACCTTGTCGTGCTTGCCGTGGCTGACGACCTTGGCGCTGACGGTAGCGCCAGCAACCAGGGGGGCGCCGACCTTCAGGCCGTCGCCGCTGCCCAGGGCCAGGACTTGGTCCAGGGTGACTTCAGCGCCAACTTCCGCGTCGAGCAGCTCGACCTTGATCTTTTCGCCAGCAGCAACCTTGTACTGCTTGCCGCCGGTTTTGATGACCGCGTACATGAAACTTCCTTTCGCACCTTGCGGTGCCTTCACCTGGCTCCAACCGCGCTGAACAAGCCAGCGCGCCGGTACCGGGCCTTTTTGTGGGTTTTCGTTGGGTTCTCGATGCTGCCAAGCCCACCCTGACGCAAAGCCAGGGCACGGTTCAGCCGCAAAGAGCCCGCGAGTATACCCTGACGCTTGCCAAACCAGCAAGACGCGGAGACTGTGGGCGATCTGACCGTCGCTCGTCAGGCCCGGGCAAACGCCGTTTCTATAATGAACAGATCTTTGCTTGAGAGTCCAGAGTGAGCGTCGAGACTGCCTCGCCCCCATCACAAGTTGCCGAGGTGCTGGCCCTGCTGGCCACCGAAATGGCCCAGGTCGATGCCGTCATCGCCCAGCGGCTGAGCTCCGACGTTGCGCTGATCGACCAGATCGCTCACTACATCGTCCACGCGGGCGGCAAGCGCATGCGGCCCAAGCTCGTGCTGCTGTTTGCCAACGCCCTGGGGTTTGACCAAGCCGCCCGCTTCGAGCTGGCGGCGGTGGTGGAGTTCATCCACACCGCCACGCTGCTGCATGACGACGTTGTCGACGAATCATCACTGCGCCGCGGCAAGCCCACGGCCAACGCCCTGTTCGGCAATGCAGCCAGCGTGTTGGTGGGCGACTTCCTGTACTCCCGCGCGTTCCAGATGATGGTCTCGGTCGACCGCATGCGCGTGCTGGAGGTGCTGGCTGAGGCCACCAATGTCATCGCCGAAGGCGAGGTCCTGCAGTTGATGAACATGCACGACCCCGACATCACGGTCGAGAGCTATCTCCGCGTGATCCGCTTCAAGACCGCCAAGCTCTTCGAGGCCAGCGCACGCTTGGGCGCCGTGCTGGCGAATGCCCCAGCACACGTGGAAGAGGCCTGCGCCGCCTACGGTCGCGCGCTGGGCACCGCATTCCAGCTGATCGACGACGTGCTCGACTACGAAGGCGATGCCCACGAACTCGGCAAGAACATCGGCGACGACCTTCGCGAGGGCAAGACGACGCTGCCATTGCTCATCGCCATGGAACGCGGCACGCCCGAACAACGCGCGCTGCTTCGGCACGCCATTGAGGAAGGCGAACTCGAGAAGCTGCAGGAGATCGTCACCATCGTGCGCGCGACAGGCGCCTTGGAATCAACCCGCGAGGCGGCTCGTGCCGAGGCGCGGCACGCGGCTGACGCATTAAAGTTGCTGCCTCAGAACAAGTGGACAGAATCTCTGCTAGAATTCGCAATTCAGTCGGTTGAGCGACATTCCTGAAGCGGAAGAGAAGCCAACACAGACATCGGGGTGTAGCTTAGCCTGGTAGAGCGCTACGTTCGGGACGTAGAGGCCGGAGGTTCGAATCCTCTCACCCCGACCAACTATTTCACCCGGGGACCAGCCCGGGAATGCAAGGGCCCTCAGACGAGGGCCCTTTGCTTTTGCTGCTCCCGGCCAAGCGAGTTGCCGGCAGTCGCGGCCGCAGTTCAGCCCACCGTGCGGCGCAAGGTGCTGGTGACGATGTCCGTTCGGTTGCGCGCCCCTGTCTTGGCCAGCAGCGACTGCACATGCGTCTTCACGGTCGACAGCGCCAGCCCCAGCTGCTGCGCAATGGTCTTGTTGTCCAGTCCATTGCACAGCAAGTCCAACACCTGGGCTTCCCGCGGCGTGAACGCGACCTGCACCACGTCCTGAGCGAGCGCTGCCGCTGACAGCGGGCATAGATGCCGCGCGCCCTGCATCACGGCACTGACGGCGCCATCCAGGTGATGCAGGTCCCCTTCCGCATGCACGCAGCCCTGCACGCCCGCGTCCAACAATTGCCGGACTTCACGGCCACACAGACCGGTGTCCACCACGAGCACCGGCACGGTGCCCCAAGCGACGCGACCGCCACAGACGCCCAGCCGCCGGTCGGTCACCACCAGCGCCGGCAGCTCTTCACCAGGGCTTGGCTGCGTTCCCCCTGCCACGCGCTGAACCGCGCCATGGCGGGCCAGCACCGCGGCCAATCCCTCGCCCATCAACGCATGACCGTGGGCGAGCCACAGCACCGGCCCGGCAGACGAGGACGCGGTGAACGACGGCAACGCATGAAACTGCATGCCCTCATGCTGACCATCCAACCGGGCGAAGGAAACCCCAGAACGGGTACTCCGATGCGCTGGCCACCCCCTAGCTTCGCAAAACGCAGGCGGCGCGACGTCCCCAAGATCGTTACATTCTTGGGCCTTCCGGCTGGCCGTATCGCCAGCGTCTTCTCAACCCGCCTTGAATGTCTCCTTCCCCGTCCATCCGGCTGCTCATGGCCGACGATCACCCGCTGATGCGTGAAGGCATCGCGGCGGTGCTCGCGCGCCAGCCCGACATGACCGTCGCGGGCGAAGCTGCCAATGGCGTCGAGGCCGTGGCGCTGCACGAACAACTACGCCCGGATGTGACCCTGATGGACCTGCAGATGCCGCGCATGGACGGTCTGCAGGCCATCACCCAGATCCGGCAGCGCAGTCCGCAGGCCCGCATCCTGGTGCTGACGACTTACCAAGGCGATTTCCAGGCGTGGCGGGCGCTCAAGTCCGGTGCCTGTGGTTATCTCGTCAAGACCGCCATTCGCACCACGTTGGTGGATGCCATCCGCACGGCGCACGGGGGCGGTCGCTGGGTGCCGGCCGACGTCGCCGTCGACCTGGCACGCCACGCGGGCGACGAGATGCTGACCGACCGCGAGATCGAAGTCCTGCGCCACATCGCCCAGGGCCACTCCAACAAGGAAGTGGGCGCCCTGTTGTCGGTTGCCGAGGAGACGATCAAGGCTCGGATGAAGTCCATCCTGCTCAAGCTCAATGCGCGCGACCGGACCCATGCGGTGACCATTGCCGTCCAGCGCGGGCTGATCCAGCTCTAGCACTCCGCGGCCACCGGGCCGACACCACACCACTGCATCCAGGCCTGCCGCGCAAGGCCAGGCATGCGCCTGCGCGCCTTCATGACGGTGCCGTCACAGGGCCTCCTCCCAAAGGAGGAGACGCAAGCCACCCCATCGGGGCTGAGACGAACAACACCTCGTTCCTAGCATCCTGACTCAACGCAACCCACGTCAGGAGCCCGATATGCACCCCGACTCGACTGATCCCTCCGATCGCCAGCGCCGCCAAGTGCTGGCCCTGGGCGCCGGCCTCGGCACCGCGCTCGCTCTTCCCCTGGCCGCCACGCTGGTCACGCCCAGCGCAGCGCAGGCTGCCCCTTCCTCCCCCCAACCGCAAGGCATGACCATGAGCACCATCACCACCAAGGACGGCACCACGATCTTCTACAAGGACTGGGGCCCCAAGAACGCCCAGCCCATCGTCTTCCACCATGGCTGGCCGCTGTCCAGCGACGACTGGGATGCCCAGCTGCTGTACTTCGTGCAGCGAGGCTTCCGCGTCGTCGCGCACGACCGCCGTGGCCACGGCCGCTCGGCCCAGGTCAGCGAAGGCCATGACATGGACCACTACGCCGCCGACGCCTTCGCAGTCGTCGAGCACCTGAACCTGCGCAACGCCGTGCACATCGGCCACTCCACGGGTGGTGGTGAGGTTGCGCGTTATGTTGCCAAGCACGGCCAGCCGTCCGGCCGCGTCGCCAAGGCCGTGCTCGTGGCCGCCGTGCCGCCCATCATGGCCAAGACCGCCGCCTACCCCGACCACCTGCCCATCGAAGTGTTCGACGGTTTCCGCAAGGGCGTGGCCGACAACCGCGCACAGATGTTCATGGACGTGCCGGCCGGCCCGTTCTACGGCTTCAACCGCCCCGGTGTGAAGCCGCTGCCGGGTGTCATCAACAACTGGTGGCGCCAGGGCATGATGGGCAGCGCCAAGGCCCACTACGAAGGCATCAAGGCCTTCTCCGAGACCGATCAGACCGAGGACCTCAAGGCCATCACCGTGCCCACGCTCGTGATGCACGGCGACGACGACCAGATCGTGCCGATCGCCAACTCGGCGCTCAAGGCCGTGAAGCTGCTCAAGAACGGCACGCTCAAGGTCTACAAGGGCTACTCGCACGGCATGCTGACCGTCAACGCTGACGTGCTCAACGCCGACCTGCTGGCCTTCATCAAGGGGTAAAGCCATGGCCCAGCAGCGCCTGACCCACGCCAACGGCGCGCCGGTGGCGGACAACCTCAACATCCAGACCGCCGGGCCGCGCGGGCCGGCGCTGCTGCAGGACATCTGGCTGCTCGAAAAGCTCGCCCACTTCGACCGCGAGGTCATCCCCGAGCGGCGCATGCACGCCAAGGGCTCGGGGGCCTACGGCACCTTCACGGTCACGCAGGACATCACCCGCTACACGCAGGCGGATGTGTTCTCCGAGGTCGGCAAGCAGACCGAAGTGTTCCTGCGCTTCTCCACGGTGGCTGGTGAGCGAGGCGCGGCCGATGCCGAGCGCGACATCCGCGGCTTCGCGGTCAAGTTCTACACGCAGGAGGGCAACTGGGACCTGGTGGGCAACAACACGCCGGTGTTCTTCATGCGCGACCCGCTGCGCTTCCCCGACCTGAACCACGCCGTCAAGCGCGACCCCTGCACCAACCTGCGCAACGCGCAGAGCAACTGGGACTTCTGGACCCTGATGCCCGAGGCGCTGCACCAGGTCACCATCCTGATGAGCGACCGCGGCCTGCCCGATGGCTACCGCTATATGCACGGCTTCGGCAGCCACACCTTCAGCTTCATCAACGTCGAGGGTGAGCGGCACTGGGTCAAGTTCCACTTCCGCAGCCAGCAGGGTGTGCGCTGGCTGAGCGACGCGCAGGCCGAGGCGCTGATCGGCCGCGACCGCGAGAGCGCCCAGCGCGACCTTTTCGACGCCATCGCCCGCGGAGACTTCCCGCGTTGGACGCTGTGCGTGCAGCTGATGACCGAGGCCCAGGCCGAGGCCTGCCCCTTCAACCCCTTCGACCTCACCAAGGTCTGGCCGCATGCGGAGTACCCGCTGCACGAGGTGGGCGTGCTGGAGCTCAACCGCAACCCTCAGAACTACTTCGCGGAGGTGGAGCAGGCGGGCTTCTCGCCGGCGCACGTCGTCCCGGGCATCGGCTTCTCGCCGGACAAGATGCTGCAGGCGCGGCTCTTCAGCTACGGTGATGCGCTGCGCTACCGCCTGGGCGTGAACTTCAACCAGATCCCGGTGAACGCGCCGCGCTGCCCGGTGCACAGCTTCCACCGCGATGGCGCGATGCGCGTGGACGGCAACCACGGCGCCACCCCCGGCTACGTGCCCAACAGCCTGGGCCTGTGGCCCGACCGCCAGCACCCGGCGGAACCGCCGCTGCCACTGGAAGGCACGGCCACGCACTGGGACCACCGCGCGGACGACGACTGCTACAGCCAGGCCGCCGCCCTCTTCCGCTTGCTGCGCGCCGACGAGCGCCAGCGCCTGTTCGACAACACCGCCCGGGCGATGCAGGGCGTGAGTCGCGAGGTGCGCGAGCGCCATGTCGAGAACTGCTGCAAGGCCGACCCCGCCTACGGCGCCGGTGTCGCCGTCGCCCTCGGCCTCATCTGATTTCCCTCACCACTCCACCCGCCACAAGGACACTCCCATGAGCACTCCCACCGCCAAGGCCGCCCCCGGCGCCAAGCTGCTGAACCCGACCGACCACGTGCTGGTCATGATCGACTTCCAGTCGCAGATGGCCTTCGCCACGCACTCCATCCCAATCATCGAACTGCGCAACAACGCCTCGCTCGTGGCCCAGGCCGCGGCGGGCTTCAAGGTGCCGACCATCCTGACGACGGTGGCCGAGAAGAGCTTCTCCGGCCCGATGTTCGACGAGGTCACTGCGCCCTTCAACGGCCAGAAGATGCTGGACCGCACCTCCATGAACACCTGGGAGGACGTGGCCGTCATCCAGGAAATCAACCGCATCGCCAAGAAGCGCATCGTGCTGTCCGGCCTGTGGACGAGCGTGTGCATCGTCGGCCCGGCCCTCTCGGCGCTGGACCAGGGCTTCGAGGTCTACGTCATCACCGACGCCTGCGGCGACGTCTCCGCCGAGGCGCATGAGCGCGCCGTCACCCGCATGGTGCAGGCCGGTGCACAGCCCATCACCTCGCTGCAGTACCTGCTGGAGCTGCAACGCGACTGGGCACGCGGCGAGACCTACGACCTCACCACCGGCATCGCCAAGAAGGTGGGCGGGGGCTACGGCATCGGCGTGACCTACGCCAAGACGATGTTTGGCGCCCACGAAGGCTGACCGCGCTTGCGCTGAAGGACACCGACGATGAAGCCCTACCTCCTCTCCGCCGCGGTCGGCCTGCTCGTCGGCGTCATCTATGCGCTGTTCAACGTGCGATCGCCGGCGCCGCCGGTGATCGCCCTCGTCGGCCTGCTGGGCATCCTGGCCGGGGAGCAGATCCCGCCGCTGGTCAAGCGCTGGCTGGCGCCGCAGGCCACCGAGACCTCCTGGCTGCACCACCAGGTCAAGCCCCACATGTTCGGCGAGCTGCCGCGCTGCGCCGACACAGTCGCCCCTCGCCCCGATCCGGAGAGCCGCCATGGCTGACGCCGCCCACCCCGACCTCATCCTGTTCAACGGCCGCTTCACGACGCTGAACCGCGCCCAGCCCGAAGCCACGGCTGTCGCCATCCGCGACGGCCGCTTCGCCGCCGTCGGCGCCCATGAAGACGTGCTTGCGCTGGCCGGCCCTGCCACGCGCCGCGTGGACCTGCAGGGCCGCCGCGCCCTGCCCGGCCTCATCGACAACCACCTGCACCTGATTCGCGGCGGCCTGAACTACAACCTCGAACTGCGCTGGGACGGAGTGAAGAGCCTCGCCGATGCGATGGCCATGCTCAAGGCCCAGGTGGACGTCACCCCGGCGCCGCAATGGGTGCGGGTGGTGGGCGGCTTCACGGAGCACCAGTTTGCCGAGAAGCGCCTGCCCACACTGGCCGAGCTGAACGCCGTGGCGCCCGACACGCCGGTGTTCATCCTGCATCTCTACGACCGCGCCCTGCTCAACGGCGCCGCGCTGCGTGCCGTGGGCTACACCAAGGACACGCCCGCCCCGCCGGGCAGCGAGATCGTGCGCGACACCGCTGGCAACCCGACCGGGCTGCTGCTGGCCAAGCCCAATGCCGCCATCCTCTACGCCACGCTGGCGCGCGGCCCCAAGCTGCCGCCCGACTACCAGCTCAACAGCACGCGCCACTTCATGCGCGAGCTCAACCGCCTGGGCGTCACCGGCGCGCTGGACGCCGGCGGCGGCTTCCAGAACTACCCCGAGGACTACGCCATCGTCCAGCAGCTCGCCGACGCCGGCCAGCTCACGGTGCGCCTGGCCTACAACCTCTTCACGCAGAAGGCCAAGCAGGAGAAGGACGACTTCCTGCGCTGGACCAGCAGCGTCAAATACAAACAGGGCGACGACTACTTCCGCCACAACGGCGCGGGCGAGATGCTGGTGTTCTCGGCTGCCGACTTCGAGGACTTCCGCGAGCCTCGCCCCGAGATGGCCGCCGCGATGGAGCCCGAGCTGGAGGAAGTCGTGCGCATCCTGGCCCAGAACAAGTGGCCCTGGCGCATGCACGCCACCTACGATGAGACCATCAGCCGGGCGCTCGACGTGTTCGAGACAGTGCACCGCGACACCCCCATCGACGGCCTGCACTGGTTCTTCGACCACGCCGAGACCATCTCCGAACGCTCCATGGACCGCATCGCGGCATTAGGCGGCGGGGTGGCCGTGCAGCATCGCATGGCCTACCAGGGCGAGTACTTCGTCGAGCGCTACGGCGCCCGCGCGGCCGAGGCCACACCGCCGGTCGCCAAGATGCTGGAAAAGGGCGTGCGCACCTCGGCTGGCACCGATGCCACCCGCGTCGCGTCTTACAACCCTTGGGTGTCGCTCGCCTGGCTCATCACCGGCAAGACCGTGGGCGGCCTGCAGATCACGCCCCAGCGCAACTGCCTGAGCCGCGAGGCCGCCCTGCGCATGTGGACGGAGAACGTCACCTGGTTCAGCAACGAAGAGGGCAAGAAGGGCCGCATCGAGGTGGGGCAGTACGCCGACCTCGTGGTGCCTGACCGCGACTTCTTCGCCTGCCCCGAGTCCGACATCGCCGACACGACCGCGCTGCTGACGATGGTGGGGGGCCGCATCGTCTGGGGCGCCGGCCCGTTCGCGCCGCTGGACGAAGCCCCACCGCCGCCTGCCATGCCGGACTGGTCGCCCGTGCGCCGCTGGGGCGGCTATGGCGCCTGGGGTGCTTATCGCGAGAGCAGCGAGGCGCGTCCACCGCTGGATGCCGCCGCCCTGGCTGCCGCCTGTGCCTGCGCCAGCGCCTGCCAGGTACACGGCCACGCCCATGCGCAGGCCTGGGGCGCCAACGCACCGGTCAGTGACCACGCCGGCTTCTGGGGCGCGTTCGGCTGCGCCTGCTGGGCGGTGTGACGATGGCCCTGCGTCGCCTGCTGCACGGCCTGGCCTTGCTGGCCCTGTGCGCCGCCTACCTCGAAGGCGGCATCACCAAGCTGATGGACTTCGGCGGCGCGTTGGCCGAGATGCAGCACTTCGGGCTGGCGCCGGCCGCGCCGCTGGCCGTGGCGGTCATCGCGCTGGAACTGGGCGGTTCGGCCCTGGTGCTCAGCGGCCACCTCCGCTGGCTCGGCGCACTGGCGCTGGGCGCCTTCACGGTCGCGGCCAGCTTCATCGCGAATGACTTCTGGGCGATGAGCGGCCCGGACCGCATCTCTGCCATGCACGCCTTCTTCGAGCATCTGGGCCTGGCCGGTGGCTTTGCGTTGGTGGCCTGGCATGACCGGCTCGAACCGGCGCCCGCCATATGACTGCCACGAGTGACGACAGCGCCTTCGCCCCGCTGCGCGAGCGGGTGTTTGCGGTGCTGTGGCTGGCCACCGTGCTGGGCAACGTGGGCAGTTTCATGCGTGACGTGGCCAGCGCTTGGTTGGCCACCGAGCTCAGCACCAGCCCCACGGCGGTTGCGGCCGTGCAGGCCGCCGCCGCGCTGCCGGTCTTCCTGTTCGCCATCCCGGCTGGCGTGCTGGCTGACATCCTCGACCGCCGCCGGCTGCTGATCGCGGTGCAGCTGCTGCTGGCCGGCGTCAGCGCCACGCTGATGCTGCTGGCGCACACCCAGCGGCTGGACATGACCTCGCTGCTGATGCTGACCTTCCTCGGCGGCACCGGCGCCGCGCTGATGGCGCCCACCTGGCAGTCCATCGTGCCGGCGCTGGTGCCGAAGGCACAGCTTCGGTCTGCCGTGGCCCTGAACTCACTGGGCATCAATCTCTCCCGTGCCGTGGGCCCCGCAGCCGGCGGCCTGTTGCTGGCCGCCTTTGGCGCCGCCTTCACCTACGGTGTGGACCTGTTGACCTACGGGCTCGTCATCGCCGCGCTGCTGTGGTGGCGCCCACCCGCGGCGGCCGCCGACCCGCTGGCCGAGGTGTTCGGCGGGGCCCTGCGCACCGGCATGCGGCATGCGCTGGCCAATGCCAGCCTTCAACGCGTGCTGCTGCGCGCCGCCCTGTTCTTTGCACTCGCAAGCGCGCCCTGGGCCCTGCTGCCGTTGGTGGGCAAGCAGTTGCTGGGCAGCGGCGCGGCCTTCTACGGCGTCATGCTGGGCGCGGTGGGCGTCGGCGCGATTGCCGGCGCGCTGCTGCTGCCGCGGCTGCGCCCCCATCTCGGGCCCGAGGGGCTGATGACAGGGGCTGCACTGGCCTGCGCGGCCGTGCTGCTCGTGCTGGCCAGTACGCCCGCGGCTGCCGTGGCGCTGGCCGTGTTGCTCGTGCTGGGCATGGCCTGGATCGTGGCCCTCACCACGCTGGGCGCCATCACTCAGGCGGTGTTGCCCAACTGGGTCCGCGGCCGCGGTCTGGCGGTCTATCTCACGGTATTCAATGGTGCGCTGGCCGGCGGCAGCCTGGCCTGGGGTGCCACGGCCCAGCGCCTGGGCCTGGTGGCAGCGCTCGTGGTGGCTTCTGCCTTGCTGGCGCTGGGCGCCCTGATGACCCGCCGCTGGCCGCTGCCGGCTGGCGAGGACGTGCTCGATCCCGCCCATGCCTGGCCGGAGCCGACGCTGGCCGCGCCGGTGGCCGTAGAACGTGGGCCGGTGCTGGTGCTGGTGACCTACCACATCGACCCGACGGACCGCCGTGCCGCCCGCACCCTGCTGCAACAACTCGCCGAGCACCGCCGGGGCGACGGCGCCAGCGGCTGGGGCGTGACCGAGGACACGGCCGACCCCACCTTGCTGGTGGAGTGGTTCACCCTGCCCTCCTGGCAGGAACACCTGCGCCAGCACCACCGCACCAGCCACGCCGCGGCGGGCCTGCAGGCCCGCCTGCGCGAGTTGCACCGCGCCCCCGAACCACCGGCAGTGCGCCACCTGCTGACCCTCCATCCCCACGACCTCCACGAAGGACCGCCATGAAAGACGTCGCTACCGCCCGCCGCCACCGCCGTGCCCCCCTGGCCACGCCAGGGTCGCTCGGCGCCGAAGCCCGCCACGAACTCGGGGCCGCCCTGAACCAGTTGCTGGCCGACGTGTGGGCGCTGTACCTCAAGACCAAGAACTTCCACTGGCATATGTGGGGGCCGTCCTTCCCAAGCTATCACGCGCTGCTGGATGACCAGTCCACCCAGCTCTTCGCAATGACCGACGCGATTGCAGAACGGGTGCGCAAGCTCGGCGGCAACACGCTGCGCTCGATCGGCCACATCGCACGGCTGCAACGCTTGGCGGACAACGATGCCGACCTGGTGCAGCCCAGCGGCATGCTCGCCGAACTCTGCGAGGACAACCGCCGCCTGGCCGACTGGTTGCGCGCAGTGCACAACCTCTGCGACGGCCACGGCGACGTGGCCACCGCCAGCCTGGTGGAGAACTGGCTGGAGGAGGCTGAACAGCGCGTGTGGTTCCTGTTCGAGTCTGGCCGGCACTGAAGGACGAGACCATGCAACCTGGCCATCACCGCCTGCAAGAGCTTTTCGAACAGCTCGGGCTTCCGTCCGCGCCGGAGGCCATTGATGCCTTCATCACTCGGCACCGGCCGACATCGCTGGGCTGCGCTCTGCCCGATGCGCCCGTCTGGACACCCGCACAGGCCAGCTTTCTGCGTGAAGCCATCGCCGCCGATGCCGACTGGGCGCTGCCGGCCGAGTGGCTGGGCCAGGCGCTGTGCCAGCCACTGCCCGAGGGCTGAAGCGCAGGCACCTAGCCTGCCAGTTGGCGCAGCACCTCAACCCGCGACTGGGCCCACTGTGCAAAGCCCTGCAACCCAGGGTGCAGCGCGCAAGCCACCTCGGGCGCACGCACGGCGCAGTAGGCCGCCTCCTCGCGCTGCTGCCAGGCAAACATGCGGGACAGCTCGGCTGCGCCCGGGAAGGGCTGCCGGCCGAAGTCCTCCACGCTGACGGCGCGGTAGTGCACGGGTTCACCCAGCACCTGGGTCAGCACCTGGGCCATCTGAGCGCCGGTCAACTGCTCGGCAGCCAGGCCGACACGCTCGCCCACCGCGCGTTCGCCCTGCACGAACAGCGCGGCGATGCAATGCCCGATGTCCTCGGCGGCGATCCCGCACAGCCGGGACTCCCCCAGCGGCAGCGACCATTGCAGCGCACCGCGCGCGTCACGCAGCGGATGCAGCCCGAGGTGGATGAAGTTGTCCCAGTAGAACGACGGCAGCACGTAAGTGGTGGGCAAGCCCTGGAAGCAGGCATCGGCCTGCCCCTTGGCATCCATCGGCGGCACGCGCCAGGGCCCGCCGTCGGGCCGCGTGTCTTCCTGCGTGGACCAGATCACATGTCTCACCGACGCCCGGGTGGCGGCCGCGGCGATCAGCGTCGCCTGGCGCAGTTCACGCTCCGGGCTGAAGTGAGCCCAGAAATCGGTGATCGCGAAGAGGCCGTCGATGCCGGCGAGGGCGGCATCCAGCGTGCCCGGGCGGTCGAGATCGGCGTGCATGACATCGGCCCCCGCCTGCGCCAGCGCTCGGGCCGCACGGGCGGTGGGCTGCCGGGTCAGGGCTCGCACCCGAAAGCGCTGCCAGGGGTCCCGCAACAGCGCACGCACCAGGCCGCCGCCTTGGGCGCCGGTGGCGCCGATGACGGCGATGACCGGACGGGTCCGGGACACGAGCCGGGTCATGAGGTGGCAGCCCCGGGGAGCAGAAGGAGAGCGTTGACGAGGGACATGCGGACTCCGGCAGTGGCGGTCAGGATGACCGTCATGGTCCGCGTCGAAGGCCTTGCGCGCATCGCTCCTTGGAGCCATGCCCGCTTGTGCAGGACGGCTCAGCGCCGGTGCCAGCAGGCGGCGGCCTGGGTGCGGCTGTCCACCGCAAGCTTGGTCAGGATGTTGGCCACGTGGCGCTTGACGGTGTGCAAGCTCAGGTCGAGCGCCCGGGCGATGAGCTTGTTGCTCTGCCCCTCGGCCAGCAGCGCCAGCACTTCGCGCTCCCGTTCGGTGAGGCTCGCCAGCAGGCCCGACACGTCGCCCGCGTCGTCGGCGCTGGCCGCTGCCGCTGCTTCAGCCGGCACCGGTCTGCGGCCCGGCAGCCCTGACCATGGCGCGATGCGCGCGAGAAGCCCGGCGATGCCCGGCCGGTCGAGCCAGTGATCAGGCGTCAGGGCGAGCAGGGGCTCGCGCATGGCGGGCGGCGCGAGCAGCCATGCGCCCACGGTGTCGGTGCGCAGGCAGTCCTGCCACACGGCCTCGAGCAGGCCCAGGGCTGCGGATTGCCGGTCCTGCCGCCAATGCAGCCAGGCCAGGTCGAGCCGAGGGTCACCGGTCTGGGAGCTCACGCGGCACTGTGCATAGCCCTGGACTGCCGCCTGCAGCAGGTGTTCGGCTTCTGCCCATTGCTCGCGCAGCAGGGCCAGGCGTCCCAGCATGGCCAGCCGTCCGCCTTCGACGAAGGGCCATTCCGATGCGCTGCGCGGCAGCCGCATGGCGGGCTCCAGCCGCCCCAGACCGTCAGCGTCCCCCGCGCACCACAACAGCCGCGCCGCGCGGAACTGGATGGGCCGCTTCCAGCTGGCCTCCAGGCCGTCGAGTGGGGGCTGGAGCACCGCGTCGACCGCACGCTCGATGCGCTGCCTCGCCTTGACCAGATCGCCCTCCAGCAGGCCTTGCATCTCGCGGCTCTCGAACGCGTCGAGCCAGGTGGCCGGCAGATGATGCAGTTGGTCGCGCACGCGGATCTGCTGTTCCAGGCGCGCGGTGAAGGCTGCACGGTCGCCGTGCCAGAACTCCGGCCAGGCGGTGCTCGCCTGCATCAACACCTGCCAGTGCACCGGCCCGCGCGCCGCAGCGCGAGCGCAGGCCTCGCGCAGTCGCCGCCACAAGTCCTGCGTGCCCGGGATGTCGTAGAAGAAGTCGTTGTAGAGATCGTTGATGGCGGGCACGAGCAAGTCGGGCCGATGCCGGGCCACCGCGTCCTCCACGCCTTCGACCAGCGTCTGCAACGCGGGCAGGAACTCCCGGGTGCTCGCCCGCGCCCCGGCCTCCCAGCAGCGCACGCCGGCCAGCGCCAACTGCGAGCGTTCATCGGCGGGCAGGCCCTCGCATTCGGCCAGCAGCCGGGCCGACACATCCAGCGCGCCCAGCGAGTTGTGCGCGCGCGCCCGCAGCACGAGCACCGCATGCAGCCGGCACCGGTCGTCATGCGTGCCACGGGCGCGGTAGCCCTCCTGGGCGCGCTGCAGATGCACGTCGGCCTGCGCGTACTGGTAGCTGGCCCAGGCGCAGTGCCCGAGGAGCTCCTGCAGCTCGGGGTGATCGACCAGGGCCGGCTCAGGGAGCTGACCGAGCCAGCGCTGCACCGTTTGGTGGGCGCCCTCGGCCAACAGCCCGGGCGCCGCCTGGAGGATGCGCGCGATCGCGCCCTCCCAGTGCTGTGCGGCCAGCAGATGCGGGACGGCGCGCGCCGTCGCGGGCTCAACGGCCGCCGCGCGGGCGTGCAGCGCCTGGGCAAGGCCCGGCTCGCGTCGCTCGAGCTCACGCTGCAGGAAGTCGCGGAACAGGTCATGGAAGCGCAGCACCGGCACGGCCTCATCCAGCGCGCTCAGGAAGAGCTGGCGGCGGTACAGGCTCTCCAGCACCTGGCCGGCATCGACACGCGCCGTGACGGCTTCGCACAGCGCCGGGTTCAGCTCCGGCAGCACCGAACACTGCAGCACGAAGTCTTGCAGGCCGACCGGCAGCTCGCCCAGCACTTCCTGGGCGAAATAGTCGAACAAATGACGGTGCGCTGCCGGTCCGATCAGCGTCGGCACCCCAGCCTGGTCGCGCGCATGCCCCAACAGCAACTGCAGCCCGGCGGGCCAACCATGCGTTCGTGCCAGCGCCGCCTGGAGCTGTTCGTCCGACACACGTGCCAGGCCGCGAAGCTCACGCAGCGCAGCCGCGGCTGCCGCATCGAACTGCAAATCCTCGAAGCCCAGTTCAACCAGTTCTCCTGCCGCGCGCCAACGCGGCAGCGACAGAGCTGGCGCCACCCGGCTGCCGACGAGAAGACAGGCTTCGGGCGGCAGTCGGTCGACAAAGGCGTCCAGCAGCGCCATCGCGCCGCTGTCGGTGACGTGGTGCAGGTCGTCCAGGACCAGGGCCACGCTTCGGCCCTGCCGCCCTGCCAACGCATTGAGCAGGGGGCCCAGCGCCGCGCGTGCCTGTGGGCCGGCATCCTGCAGCTGCGCCAGCCAAGCGGCCGGCGGCAGCGACCATGGCAGACCCAAGGGCGCGAGCGCGGCGCAGACGGCAGCGAACAGGCGGTTGGCGTCGTTGTCTTCCGAGTCGAGCGCCACCCACACCACATCCACCGGCTGCCAACGCGCCAAGGCCTCGGTCAGCTGCACCAGCAGCGTCGTCTTGCCAAAGCCAGCAGGCGCCTGCACCAGCACCAGGCGGGCCTCCCGCGCCGGCAGCACCGCGCGTTCGATCACCGCCTCGCGCAGCACCGTGTCGCGCCGGAGCCGAGGCACGCGGAACTTGGTCAGCGGGACGGCAGCGACAGGTTCGGCGGCAGTGGCGGACGTGTGCATGCGCGGTCTCCGGGAGGGCGGGCGAACGGTGGCCATCCGGGGGGCGACCTGCCCCCCATGGACGGGCGCGATTCTAGGAAGCACAGCGCCCACCTGCACCCTCAAAGCCAGTGGCGCATCAGCACCACATCCAGGTCGCTGTTGCCGCTGGCTTCACCGGCCTGCAGCACACGCACGGTGGGCACGCGGTCGTCTGGTTGCAGGGCCAGGGCACGTCCGGCATCGGTGCGCGTGCCGGCGGCGACCGGCGTGATGCGCACGCCGCCCGGGCCGAAGCTGGCGTCGCGGCTGCCATCCGCGTTCAAGCGCAGCAGGGCCGTGTCGGCGCTGGAGCTGTTGCCCGTGTAGACCCAGCCCCCCAGCAACAGCTTGCCATCGGCCTGCTGGACCAGCGCCGTCGCCTCGTCCCAGTTGGTGGTGCTCAAGGCATAGACACCCCGGCCCGCGGTGCCGAAGCTGGCGTCGAGCGCGCCGTTCACACTCAGGCGCACGGCGGCGAAGTCATGATCGCGCTGGCCAGCAACAACGAGCTGATTGCTGGCCGTGACCACCACGCCGCGGGCCGCGCCGATGATGGAGCCGAACACGTTCTTGACCACGCCGGCCGTGCCGAAGGCGGGGTCGAGCGTGCCGTCGTTGCGGTAGGCCGCGACGATGAAGTCGCCCTCGCCTCCCACGGCGACGATGCGCGTGGCCGCACCGATGGTCTGCAAAGCCAGGCCGTAGATGGCTTCACTGGCCCCCTGGGCGCCGATGGCGGTGAGCACCTTGCCGCCATTACCGAAGCTGGCATCGAGCGACCCGTCCGCGTTGTAGCGGGCCAGTGCGAAGTCATTGCCGTTGGCGCCCTGGGTGCTGGTGCCGCCGACGACGATCTTACCGTCGGGCTGGATCAGCACGGCATAGGCCCGGTCGGCGCTGTTGCCGAAGGCCGTGGTCACCCGGCCCGCGTTGCCGAAGGTGGTGTCAAGGCTGCCATCGGGGTTGTAGCGGGCCAGGGCGAAGTCAAAGCCCGTGGCGCCTTGGTCGCTGGTGCCGACAACGACGATCTTGCCGTCCGGCTGCACTGCAACAGACTGGGCCTCGTCGCTGGCGCCACCGTTGTTGAACGCAGTGGACACGCGGCCGCCCGTGCCCAAGGTCGGGTCCAGACCACCGTCGCGCAGGTGGCGCACCAGCATGAAGTCGGTCCCGGTGGTCGTGCCGCCGAACACGGCATGGCCGACGACGAGCGCCTTGCCATCCGCCTGCACGGCCAGCCCGCGCACATAGTCATCGGTGATGCCGCCCTGCACGACGAGCGTGCCGCCGCCGAAGCTGGTGTCGATCTCGCCGATGGCGCCGCGCACGGTCAAGGTCAGCGGCTTGGTGGTGGCCGAAGCCCCGGTGGCGCTGGCTTTCACGGTCACCGACGTCGGCAGGGAGTGCGGCGCATCGGCTGCGGCCTGCACCGTGAGCGTGCCGGTGCTGCTGCCGGCGGGCACGCTGAGTGCCGCCACGGTGGCGCCCGCCGGCAGCCCTTCGGCGACGAGGTTGATGGCTTCGTTGAAGCCCGCGTCACGCTGCACGTTGACCTGAACGGTCGCCTGCTGGCCTTGCCAGACGACGACGCGGGCGGTGTCGAGCGTGAACGCAAAACCCGGCGCCGGGGTGGGGTTCGGGTTCGGGTTCGGGTTGGGATTGGGAGTCGGATTGGGCACCGGCAGGGGCGTGGGGTTGCCACCGGCATCGGCGGAGGTGCTGCCGCCACCGCCACAGCCGGTCAGGGTGACCGTGAGGGCGGCAGCCAGGGCGAGCGAGGCAACGGAGAAGGCGCGGCGGGACCGGCCGCAACGGAAGTTGGACGAGTTCATGGTGTTCAAGGGTGTGGGGTGGGACAGGCGTTCGATCCGGCCGGGATGCGACAGGCCACACGTTAGGGACGACCCTGAGCTGGGGCATCGACCGGAAGAGCCACGGCCTGGGCAGCGACGGGCCAGGGCCACGGCGCGGCGGGCGTGAGCCGGGGTGCCATCGGTCATGGCCCGGGCCGTGGCCGCCACGAAGGCATGACGCCCGGTGAAAGCGCGGAAAACATCACGACGACCTCGGCCCAAACCCTCGCTTCCTGCCATGCGCATGACTGGCACAATCGACGGACTCCGCCTCCACCCGTCAACGACGCAACTGCCCGTGGAAACTCCGCTCGCCGAGCCGCTCCAATCCACCCTGTCCGGGGTCGCGCGCATGCTGGTGCATGCGGGCAAGCTCCAGGCCAAGGCGGCCGAAGACCTCGTCAAGCAGGCCCGCGAGAAGAAGACCAGCTTCGTCAACGCGGTCATTGCCAGTGGCCAGGTGTCGCCGTCCGATCTCGCGCACACCCTGTCCAGCGCCCTGGCGCTGCCGCTGCTGGACCTGTCCGCGATGGATCCGCAGCGCATGCCGCAGAACGTCATCGACGGCAAGCTCGCGCATCAATACCAGGTGGTGGCCCTGTCCAAGCGCGGCAACCGCCTGTTCGTGGGCGGTGCCGACCCGACCGACCTCGAGGTCATCGAGCGCATCAAGTTCGCGACGCAGCTGCAGCCCGAGTGGGTCATCGTCGAGCATGACAAGCTCGCCAAGATGCTCAGCAACGCGGGCGCCAGCGCTTCCGAGACGCTGGAGTCGATTGCCGGCGGCGAGTTCGATTTCGACATCGCCGAAGACGATGCCACCCCGCAGCAGGAGGCTGCCGAGCTCGCCGATGTCGAAGACGCCCCGGTGGTGCGCTTCCTGCAGAAGATGCTGGTGGACGCCATCAACCTGCGGGCGTCTGACCTCCACTTCGAGCCCTACGAGTTCCATTACCGGGTGCGCTTCCGGGTCGACGGCGAGTTGCGCGAGATCACGCAGCCGCCGATCGCGATCAAGGACAAGCTGTCGTCCCGGATCAAGGTCATCTCGCGCCTGGACATCGCCGAGCGCCGCGTGCCGCAGGACGGCCGCATGAAGCTGAAGTTCGGCGCCAAGTCCATCGACTTCCGGGTCAGCACCCTGCCCACGCTGTTCGGCGAGAAGATCGTCATCCGTATCCTGGACTCCTCCTCGGCCAAGCTGGGCATCGACGCGCTGGGCTACGAAAAGAT
Source organism: Roseateles puraquae (assembly GCF_002205845.1). GTDB lineage: Bacteria > Pseudomonadota > Gammaproteobacteria > Burkholderiales > Burkholderiaceae_C > Pelomonas > Pelomonas puraquae. Next base: position 1,344,440 of record NZ_NISI01000001.1, read on the forward strand.
CGAGAAGGAGCGCCTGCTGGCGGCGATCTACCGGCCCTACGGCATGGTGCTGGTCACCGGCCCGACGGGCTCCGGCAAGACGGTGTCGCTCTACACCTGCCTGAACATCCTGAACCAGCCGGGCGTGAACATCTCCACCGTGGAGGACCCGGCTGAAATCAACCTGCCAGGCATCAACCAGGTCAACGTCAACGACAAGGCAGGGCTGAACTTCTCCGCCGCGCTGAAGTCCTTCCTGCGCCAGGATCCGGACATCATCATGGTCGGCGAAATCCGCGACCTGGAGACCGCCGACATCGCCATCAAGGCCGCGCAGACCGGCCACATGGTGATGTCGACGCTGCACACGAACGACGCACCCAAGACGCTGACCCGCCTGCTCAACATGGGCGTGGCCCCGTTCAACATCGCGTCCAGCGTGCTGCTCATCACCGCCCAACGCCTGGTGCGGCGGTTGTGCGAAAACTGCAAGGTGCCGGCCGACTACCCGCGCGAAGCCCTGCTCAAGGCCGGTTTCAGCGAAGACGATTTCGACGGCAGCTGGCGCCCCTACCGTGCAGTTGGTTGCAGCAATTGCACAAATGGTTACCGAGGACGTGTCGGTCTTTACCAAGTGATGCCGATCACCGAGGACATTCAACGCATCATCCTGGCTGAGGGAACGGCGATGGACATCGCCGAACAGTCCAAGAAGGAAGGCGTGCGGGATCTGCGCCAGTCAGGCCTCGTCAAGGTACGTGCCGGCGTGACCACGCTGGAAGAAGTGCTGTCGGCCACCAACGAATAATCAGTCGCGAGGAGAGCGCATGGCCACCGCCACCGCTGCAGCTAAAGGCGTCAAGGACTTTGTCTACGAATGGGAAGGCAAAGACCGCAACGGCAAGATCGTCAAGGGTGAGCTCCGTGCCGGCGGCGAGGCCATGGTCAGCGCCACCTTGCGCCGCCAGGGCATCCTCGTCAACAAGGTCAAGAAGCGCCGCGCCAGCGGTGGCTCGGCCATCAAGCAAAAAGACATCGCCGTCTTCACGCGTCAACTGGCGACCATGATGCGCGCTGGCGTGCCGCTGCTGCAGGCCTTCGACATCGTGGCCCGCGGCTCGACCAACCCGCGCCTGACACGGCTGCTGAATGACATCCGACAAGACGTCGAGACCGGCACCAGCTTGTCGGCGGCCTTCCGCAAGCATCCGATGTACTTCGATGCGCTCTACTGCAACCTCGTCGAAGCGGGCGAGGCCGGCGGTATTCTGGAAGCCCTGCTCGACCGGCTCGCGATCTATCAAGAGAAGACGGTCGCCATCAAGAACAAGATCAAGTCCGCCCTGACCTACCCGATCGCGGTGATGGTGGTGGCGTTCGTGGTGGTGGCCGTCATCATGATCTTCGTGGTGCCGGCCTTCGAGGACGTGTTCAAGTCCTTCGGCGCCGACCTGCCGGCCCCGACCTTGATCGTCATCGCCATGTCCAAGTTCTTTGTCTCCTACTGGTGGGCGATCTTTGGCGGCATCGGCGGGGGCATCTATTTCTTCCTGCAAACCTGGAAGCGCTCGGAGGCCATGCAAAAGCGCATGGACCGGCTCCTGCTGAAGGTGCCGGTGTTCGGCGACCTCATGTACAAGTCGGCGATCGCTCGCTGGACGCGCACGTTGTCCACGATGTTCGCGGCGGGTGTGCCCTTGGTGGAGGCCCTGGACTCGGTGGGCGGCGCCTCGGGCAATGCAGTCTTCGCTGAAGCCACGGAGAGCATCCAGCGGGATGTCTCCACCGGCTCGGCGCTGACCACCTCCATGACCACCACCGGCATCTTCCCGACCATGGTGCTGCAGATGGCCTCCATCGGTGAAGAGTCGGGCTCGCTGGACCACATGCTGTCCAAGGCCGCGGAGTTCTACGAGGACGAAGTGGACGAAGCCGTGAAGGCGCTGTCCAGCCTGATGGAGCCGTTCATCATCGTGATCCTGGGCGGCATCATCGGCGGCATCGTCGTGTCGATGTATCTGCCGATCTTCAAGCTCGGCTCGGTGGTGTAAAACGCCGGGGCGAGGCAGCGCCTCGCTCCTTCCACGGCCGCGCGAGCGCGGCAACGGGCTGCTCACGGGCGGCCTGAGCCCCCTGACTCTTTCAGCCCATGCCCCTCGCTCCCCTCGACTGGTCCGTCTGGCTTTCTCCCTGGGTGCTCGGCCTGTTCGGCCTGTGCATCGGCAGCTTCCTCAATGTGGTCATCCACCGCATTCCGCTGATGCTGGAGCGCCAATGGCTGCATGAGTCGGCGGCGCAACTGACGGATGCCGAGGCCATGGCGCGTGTCATCGGCGTGCCCAAGGCCGAGACGGAGAAGCTCGCCAAGGCTGTCGACGACTACGGCACCCGCATCGAAGCCCTGCCTCACTTTGGCCTGGCCACGCCCCGCTCACGCTGCCCGCATTGCGGCCACCAGCTGCGCTGGCACGAGAACCTGCCTGTGATCGGCTGGCTGCGCCTGGGCGGTAAGTGCGCCGCCTGCAAGGCACCGATCGCCAAGCGCTACCCGCTGGTCGAGCTGGCCACGGGAATCGCCTTTGCGGCGCTGTCCTGGCGCTTCGGGGCGCAGCCGACGACGCTGCTGTGGTGCGGCTTCGTGGCGGCCCTCATTGCACTGGCGATGATCGACTGGGACACCACGCTGCTGCCCGACAGCATCAACCAGCCCCTGCTGTGGGCCGGCCTGATCGCCGCCCTGATGGGCTGGACGCTGCCGCTGGACAAGGCGCTGATCGGCGCCGCTGCGGGTTATCTGTCGCTGTGGTCGGTGTACTGGCTCTTCAAGCTCGCCACGGGCAAAGAGGGCATGGGTTATGGCGACTTCAAGCTCCTCGCCGCGCTTGGTGCCTGGCAGGGCTGGCAGATGATCCTGCCGATCGTGCTCGGAGCATCCGCCATTGGCGCGGTGGTGGGCATCATCCTGAAGATGAACGCGAGCCTGCGAGAAGGGCGCTACGTGCCTTTCGGGCCCTTCCTGGCCGGCGGCGGCCTGGTGGTGCTGTTCGCGGGGCAGGCGACGGTGCTGGGCTGGCTGGGCTGGGCCTGAGGCGCCGATGCGCATCGGGCTGACCGGCGGCATCGGCAGCGGCAAAAGCACGGTGGCCGGCTTCCTGCGTGAAGCCGGCGCGGCCGTCGTGGACACCGACGCCATCTCGCGCCAGCTCACGCTCCCCGGCGGCGCCGCGATGCCCGCCATCGCCAGCAGCTTCGGGCCCGACTTCGTCACCGCCGACGGCGCTCTCGACCGTGACCGCATGCGCGCGCTGGCCTTCTCCGACCCGGCGGCCAAGCGTCAGCTCGAAGCCATCCTGCATCCGTTGATCTCCGCCGAGGCCGCACGCCAGGCCGATGCGGCCACCGCGCCGCTGATCGTCTTCGACGTGCCCCTGCTGGTGGAGTCGGGCCGCTGGCGAGCCCGCGTGGCGCGTGTGCTGGTGGTGGACTGCAGCACCGAAACGCAGACCGAGCGCGTGCTGCAGCGCCCGGGCTGGACGCCAGAGCGCGTCGCCGGCGCGCTGGCCGCTCAGACGACCCGTCAGGCGCGACGCGCCGCGGCTGACGCGGTGTTGCTGAACGAGGGCGTGTCGCTCGTTGCGCTCCGAAACGAAGTACTTGGGCTGGCTGCCCGTTGGGGCTGTGGAACAATCGCCCTGCCCTGACTGAGTTTCGCGCCGTGGTCCTGTACGAGTACCCGTTCAACGAGAGCATCCGCACGATGCTCCGCCTCGAACACCTGTTCGACCGCCTCGGCGCCCTGATGGCCCGCGACACCGCGCTCGACCACCATTTCGCCCTCGTCACCCTGTTCGAGATCCTGGACGTCGCCTCGCGCGCCGACCTCAAGAGCGACCTGCTCAAGGAACTCGAAAAACACAAGGCCCAGTACAACGCCTACCGTGGTAGCCCCGGCCTGGACGAGTCACGGCTGGACGAGGTCGTCGGCCGCATCGACGGGGCCTACCAGCGCCTCAACGCACTGAGCGGCAAGACCGGCGCCACGCTGACCGCCAATGACTGGCTGATGAGCATCCGCAGCCGCATCAGCATCCCGGGCGGCACCTGCGAATTCGACCTGCCGGCCTACTACAACTGGCAGCAGTTGCTGCCCGTGCGCCGGCGCAAGGACCTCATGAGCTGGGCGCAGTCGCTGATGCCCCTGGCCGAAGCGCTGCAATTGCTGCTCGGCCTGCTGCGCGATTCCGGCGCGCCCCACAAGGTGGCCGCCACCGCTGGCCAGTTCCAGCAGAGCTTGCCGGCCGGGCGGGTCTACCAGCTGCTGCGCATGCGCATCGACCCCAGCCTCGGGCTGATTCCCGAAATCTCCGGCCACCGGCTGATGGTGTCCATCCGCCTGATGCGCCAGGACGAAGAGGGGCGCTTGAAGCTCGCCCCGGAAGACACCGGCTTCGAGCTGGCGCTGTGCGCATGACCGATACCCTGAAACCCCGACTCGTGCGCTGCCCGCAATGCGGCGGCGACAGCGTCTATGCACCGACCAACAAGTGGCGCCCCTTCTGCAGCGAGCGTTGCCGCCAGATCGACCTGGGCGCCTGGGCCAGCGAGAGCTTCCGCGTGGCGGCCACACCGCCCCAGGACCCCGACGAACTCGGCCCCAACGGCGAACCGCTGATGCACTGAACGCTCAGGCGTTCAACAAGCGCCTCGACACCAGTTCCCGGCGGGCGCTCGCCGGGTCGGTGAACAGCACGGCTTGCCAGTCACGGGCCAGCGCGGCTTCCACATTGACGGGGTGGTCATCCAGGAAGAGCAGCTCCTGCGGCGGCACCCCGAAGTGGCGCTCGGCCAGCGCGAACATCTCGGCGCTGGGCTTGATCTGCTTCACATGACCCGAGAACAGGCCCGAGACAAACCACTCGTGCAGCGGATACGCCTTGCGCAGATGCTCCGCAAACGGCAGCGGCATGTTGGACAGGAAGTGCAGCGTGTGCCCGGCTGCGCGCAGGTCGCGGATGAGCACCTGCGTGGCGGGGATGGGCATCAGCTCGTCGGGCACGGCGCGCACCACGGCCGCTACTTCGCCGAGCGGCCAGCCGGTGCGCGCGGCGATGCGACGCACCACTTCATCGGCGCTGATGAGGCCCTGGTCGAACAGGCCCCAGTCGCCGCCATAGTTCTGGAAGAACACGGCCGCTGCCGCCGCCCCCTGCTCCAGGGTCTCGATGCGATGCGGCCAGATGCGTGCGAGGAAGCTGGCCGGGTGCCAGCGGAACACCACGCCGCCGAAGTCGAAGACGATCTTCATGCCGACAGCAGACGCTTCAGCAGGCCTGCGGTGGAGGCGTCCAGCCCGGCGGTGTCGCCCGACTCGAAGCGCGGCAGCAACTGGTTGCACAACGCCTTGCCGAGTTCCACGCCCCATTGGTCGAAGCTGTTGATGCCCCACAGCGCCCCGGTCACGAAGACACGATGCTCGTACAGCGCGATCAGCGCGCCGAGCGAGCGCGGCGTCAGGGCGTCCAGCAGCAGGGTGGTGCTCGGACGGTTGCCGGGGAAGCTGCGGTGGCGCGCCAGCACCTCGCGGTCCAGCGTGGCCGACGCGGTGGGCGCCTTCTCGGCGAGCGCCTCCGCTGCCGTCTTGCCCTGCATCAGCGCCTGGCTCTGGGCCAGGCAGTTGGCCAGCAGCTTGCGGTGCTGGTCGAGCAGCTTGTCCGCCAGCTCGCCGGTCACGCCATGGTGAGGCCGCTTCACGGCGATGAACTCGACCGGGATCACGTCGGTCCCCTGGTGCAGCATCTGGAAGTAGGCATGCTGACCATTGGTCCCCGCCTCCCCCCAGACGACGGGTGACGTGCCCACGGACAGCGGCTGGCCGTCGAGGTCCACCCCCTTGCCGTTGCTCTCCATCTCCAGCTGCTGCAGGTAGGCCGGCAAGCGGCGCAGGCCCTGGTGATAGGGCGCCACGCTGCGGCTCGTGAAGCCGTGGAAGTTGCGATACCAGATGTCGATCAGCCCGAGCAACACCGGCAGGTTGCCCTCCAGCGGCGTGGTCGCGAAGTGCTGGTCCATCGCATGCGCGCCGGCCAGCAGCGCGCGGAAGTTGTCGGCCCCCACGGCGATGGCGATGGGCAGGCCAATGACCGACCACAGCGAATAGCGCCCTCCCACCCAGTCCCAGAAGCCGAAGGCCGTGTCGATACCAAAGGCTGCTGCTGCCGCCGTGTTGCTGCTCGTCGCGACGAAATGGCGAGCCACGTCGGTGCCGCCCTGGGCCAGGAACCAGGCCTTGGCCGCCTGTGCATTGGCCAGCGTCTCCTGGGTCGTGAAGGTCTTGGACGCGATGACGAACAGCGTGTGCCGCGCGTCCAGGCCACGCAACACGGGTGCCAGGTCATGCCCGTCGACGTTGGAGACGAAATGCAGCCTCAGCCCCGGCGCGCGGAAGGCCTCCAGTGCCTGCACCACCATGGCAGGACCGAGGTCGCTGCCGCCGATGCCGATGTGCACGACGTCGGTGATGGCGCCACGCTCACCGCGACGCACGCTCTCGGCGAAGGCCAGCATGGTGTCGAGCGACGCCTGCACCTCGTCGTTGAAAGGGGCGCCGCTGCCGGCAGGCGCCCGCAGGGCGGTGTGCAGCACGGCGCGACCTTCGGTCAGGTTGACCGGGTCCCCGCGCAGCAGCGCATCGCGCCGGGCCTCCAGGCCGCAGTCCCGCGCGAGCTTCAGCAACAGGGCCAGCGTCGACGCGTCGATGCGGTTCTTGGACAGGTCGGCAAAGACCTCCGGCGCCTGGAACGACAGCGCCTGGAAGCGGCCCGCATCGGCCTGGAAGGCCGTGCGGATGTCAAAGCCGCGACCGCTCGCGGCGCCCTCCTGGTCAAAGTGGGCCTGCAGTTCGGCCCAGACGGGAGACAGGTCGCAGCGCGCGCTCATGCTCAGGCTTCCTGGATGAGCTTGTCGAGCTTGCCTGCGTCCACGGCGAACAGGCGGATGCCTTCGGCCAGCTTCTCGGTGGCCATCGCGTCTTCATTGAGCGCGAAGCGGAAGGCGGCTTCGTCCAGGTGCACGAGGGGCATCGCAGCGGCCTTGGCCGGATCGAGCTCTCGGGCGAGCGGGGCTTCGGTCGCCTGCAACTGCGCCAGCAGGTCCGGGCTGATGGTCAGCAGGTCACAGCCGGCCAGCGCCTGGATCTGGCCGATGTTGCGGAAGCTCGCGCCCATGACCTCGGTCTTGATGCCGTGTTGCTTGAAGTAGGCGTAGATCTGGGTCACCGACTTGACGCCCGGATCGTTCACGCCGGCCTGTGCCGCCTCGTCCCAGCTGGCACCGGCCTGCTTCTTGTACCAGTCGTAGATGCGACCCACGAAGGGCGAGATCAGCTGCACCTTGGCCTCACCGCACGCCACGGCCTGGGCAAACGCGAACAGCAGCGTGAGGTTGCAGCGGATGCCTTCCCGCTCCAGCTCGGCAGCGGCCTGGATACCTTCCCACGTGGAGGCCAGCTTGATCAGCACGCGCTCGCGCGGGATGCCGGCGGCCTCGTACAGGCCGATGATGCGGCGGGCGCGGGCCAGCGACGCGGCCTTGTCGAAGGACAGGCGGGCATCGACTTCGGTGGACACCCGGCCCGGCACGACCTTCAGGATCTCAAGGCCGAAGCGCACCAGCACATGATCGACGATCACATCCAGCGGCTGGCCGCGGTGGGCAGCCACCGTTTCCTTCAGCAGCGGCGCGTAGTCGGGCGACTGCACGGCCTTCAGGATCAGCGAAGGATTGGTCGTCGCGTCGCGCGGGGCGAACTGCGCCAGTTGCAGGAAGTTGCCCGTGTCGGCGACGACGGTGGTGAAGGCTTTGAGCTGGTCGAGCTGGTTCATGGTGGTGCGGTCCTCGGGTCGTTCGGATTGACCCGGCGAAGAAACTGCTGCATAGTATTTCACGAAACTTAGTTACACAACGGTTAGCGCCTCATGGGAGGCCCTGGCCTGGAGACCCCGCAGATGTCTTTCGATCTCGTGTTCTTTGGCGGCACCGGCGACCTGACGTGGCGCAAGCTGATGCCCGCGCTGTTCCAGGCCTTCCGGCACGGCAAGTTGCCCGAAGGCGGTCGCATTCTCGCCGTCGCGCGCGACGAGCAGAGCGACGAGCGTTACCGCGAGTGGCTGAAGGAGCGCTTCCGCGAGGTCGACGAGGGCAAGCGCCCGAGCGACGAGGAGTTCCAGCGCTTTGCCGGCCTCATCCACTACCGCCGCATGGACCTGTCCCAGCCCGACCACTACCAGGGCTTGAAAGACTGGCTGGATGCCCGCAACGCCGACACCGTCGTGCTGTACCTGGCCACCAGCCCGCACCTGTTCACCGGCATCTGCCAGCAGCTCGGTGCCGTGGGCCTGAACCACGACAAGGTGCGCGTGGTGCTGGAGAAGCCCCTGGGCCACGACCTGGCCAGCGCGCAGGAGATCAACCGCACGGTGCGCTCGGTGTTCCATGAGCGCCAGGCCTTCCGCATCGACCACTACCTCGGCAAGCCCTCGGTGCAGAACCTGATGGCCCTGCGCTTCGGCAACGCACTGTTCGAGCCGCTGTGGCGCCGGGAGAGCATCGCCAACATCCAGATCACGCTGGCCGAGCAGCTCGGCGTGGGCACGCGTGGCGCGTTCTACGACGGCACCGGCGCGCTGCGCGACATGATCCAGAACCATGCGCTGCAGCTGCTGACCATGATCGCGATGGAGCCGCCGGCCAGCAACGACGCCGACGCCATCCGCGACGAGAAGCTCAAGGTGCTGCGGGCCCTCAAGCCCTTCACGCGTGAATCGGTGGGCCGTGATGTCGTGCGCGGCCAGTACCGCGCCGGCATGTGCGGCGGCCATCCGGTGCCGGGCTACCTGGAAGAGGTCAAGGTGCCGCCTGACAGCCACTGCGAAACCTTCGTCGCGCTGCGCACCGAGGTCGAGAACTGGCGCTGGGCCGGCGTGCCCTTCTACCTGCGCACTGGCAAGCGCCTGACGGCACGCGACGCGCAGATCGTCGTGAACTTCCGCCCGGTGCCGCACCAGATCTTCCCGGGCGCGAGCGTCCCCAACCGCCTCGTCATCAAGCTGCAGCCGGAAGACGGCCTGGAGCTGCAATTGCTGGCCCAGAAGGGTTCCGGCCATGGCGAGCAGCTCACGCCCGTCACGCTGGACCTGGACTTCGACAAGGCCTTCGCCACGCAGCGCGTCGGCGCCTATGAGCGCCTGCTGCTGGAAGCGATTGCCGGCCGCCTGAACCTGTTCGTGCGCAGCGACGAGCAGGAGCAAGCGTGGCGCTGGGTCGAGCCCATCCTGGATGCCTGGGCGGAAGACGGCAACGGCCCGCGCCCCTATGCCGCCGGCTCGTGGGGGCCGGCAGCAGCCAGCGCCTTGGTCGCGCGCGACGGCTTCAGCTGGGCGGAGGAACAATGACCACGGCCACCTTGCACCGCAACGCCCTTGCCTTCGGCCGGGAGCCGGCATGAGCATCCTGGAACGCGTCAAGGCCGCCCTGCCTGCGCTGCCGCCCGCCGAGCAACGAGTGGCCAAGCTGCTGCTGGCCGATGCGCGCAGCTTCGCCAGCCTGCCGGTCAGTGAACTGGCTGACCGCGCCCACGTCAGCAAGCCCACCGTCGTGCGCTTCTGCCGTAGCGTGGGCTATGACGGCCTGGCGGACTTCAAGCTCAAGCTCGCCGGCAGCGTGAACGAAGGCGTGCCCTTCGTGCATCGCGCCGTCGACGAAGACGACAAGCCGTCGGACATCATCGTCAAGGTGGTGGACAACGCCGTCGCTGCGCTGCTGCACTATCGCAACGATGCCGCCAGCCACGCCTTCGAGCGCGCCATCGACGCGCTCGCGGAATCGGCACGCCACGGGCGCCGCATCGAGTTCTACGGCGTCGGCAACTCCGGCATCGTGGCGCAGGACGCGCAACACAAGTTCTTCCGTCTGGGGGTGAACACGGTCGCCACGAGCGACGGCCATGTGCAGTTGATGAGCGCCACGATGCTGCAGCCGGGCGACTGCGCGGTGATCATCAGCAATTCGGGCCGCAGCCGTGACCTGCTCGACGCCGCCGAGATCGCGCGCAAAAAGGGCGCGACCATCATCATCATCACGGCCAGCGCCTCGCCGCTGGCTCAGCTCGCCCTGGGGCCCAGCCAGATCCTGCTGGCGGTGGACCACCCGGAAGACTTCGATCGCTACAGCCCGATGGTGTCGCGGCTGCTGCACCTGATCGCGGTGGACATCCTGACGACCGGCGTGGCGTTGCGCCTGGGCCAGCATCTGCGGCCCGTGCTGCAGGAAATCAAGAAGAACCTGCGCGCCAAGCGCTACGCAGGCTGAGGCGCCTTCAAACGGGCGTGGAGGCTGCAGCCGTCGGCCACAGCAGCTCGGCCACGCCGTAGACGCGGGCGAGCTCTCGCAGTTTCTCGGGCGCGTCGTTCAGCTTGAGCGTCACGCCCTGCTCGCTGCACTGGCGCGCGGCCGACAGCAGCAGGCTCAGGGCTGACGAATCGAAATCCGTCAGCCCGGCAGCCGACAGCCGCACCTCCCGGCCGGCCGCGTCGAGCACTTGAGCCGCCTCGGCGCGCAGCGCTGGCGACATCTGCGCCCAGGCGGCACGCGCGCCGTCCATGCGCAGGCGCGCGGGGAGCTTCAAGCCACTCAAGATCAGCCCTTGGCCGGCGCGGCAGCCTTGGCGTTCTTGTCGGCCAGGCTCTTGATCAGGCCGTCGATGCCGTTGGCGCCGATCTCCTGGGCGAAGCTGTTGCGGTATTGGTCCGCCAGCCAGATGCCGAGCACGTTGACGTCGTAGATCTTCCACTCGGCGCCGGCCTTCTCCAGGCGGTAGTCGAGCTGGATGGGATCACCCTTGCCGCGGATCTCGGTGCGAACGACCACCTCGGTGGCGCCGTCGGCAGCACGCAGCGGCTTCAGGCCGATGGTCTGGTCCTTCACCTGCGTCAGCGCGCCAGCGTAGGTGCGCACAAGCAGCGTCTTGAACTCGGCCTGCAGCTTGTTCTGCTGGTCTGGCGTGGCCTGGCGCCAGAAGCGGCCGACGGCGGAGGCCGTCATGCGCTGGAAGTTGACGTGAGGCATCACCTTGGTGTCGACCAGGGCAATGATCTTGTTGATGTTGCCGGACTGGATGTCCTTGTCGGCCTTGACGGCCTCAATGGTTTCCAGGGAGAGCTGGCGGATCAGTTGATCCGGCGCGCTGGCATCAGCCGCGTGGGCGGCATGCACGAGGCCGAGGCCAAGCGTGGCCACGGTGAGCAGTCGGCGCAGGGAATTCAGCAGAGTCATGGTGTCACTTTCTAGGAACGGGACAGGCACTCAACGCGCCAGGCCCGGGTTCGGTTGGCTCAACGCGCCGTTCAGCGCGCGGCGGCGGATGCCGGCTCGGCGGGCTTCTTGACGGTCGGGGCCGGCTCGGAGGCGGCCGGAGCGGCCGAGGCCGTCCCCTCAGGCGCCGACGCGCTGCTGCCGGGCACCAGCACCTCGACCTCATCGTCATCATCGAAGCTGCCGCGGCGCTGAAGGTAGGCGTCCCGGTAAAAGGTGTATTTGTCCAATGCAATGCCTTCCAGCATCTCGCCGGCGCGCAGGAAGTTGGCCCGGGTGTTGATGAGGTTCAGCGCGGTGATGGCCACCTTCTTGCGGCCGTCGTCGAACACGACCGCAGGCGAAGCCTGCCAATCGACCGGCAGCGCGAGAGAGTCGCGCACCGACGACGGGCCGAACACCGGCCACACGATGTACGCGCCCGTGCCCATGCCCCACTTGCCCAGCGTCTTGCCGAAGTCCTGGCTGTTCTTCTCCAGCCCGGCCTCGGTCGCCACGTCGAGCACGCCGGCCAGGCCGAAGGTGCTGTTCACGGCAAACCGCATGCCCTGCTCCACGCCGGCCTTGAAACGACCCTGCAGCAGCAGGTTGATGGCCGACCAGGCATCACCAATGTTGCCGAAGAAGTTGTCGATGCCCGTGCGGATCGGCGAGGGCACGACGTTGGAGTAGGCCGTCGCGACCGGCTTCAGCACGGCCTCGTCGAGCTTCTCGTTGAAGGCGAACACCTTGCGGTTCCAGGACTCCCAGGGGTCCAGGCGCTGGCCTTTGGAGCCCATCACCTTGTCCACGGCGCGCTCGATGCGGTTGCCCATGCCCTTGACGGTCTGGCAGCCCGCCAGGCCCAGTACCAGGGCCATCAGGGCCAGGGTCTTGAAGAGGCGGCTCACGGTTTGCCTCCCGATGCAGCCGGCTGTGCAGCGGCGCTGCCCATGTCGGCGGCCTTGCTGTTGATGAACTGGCCAATCAGGTTCTCAAGCACCACAGCGCTCTGGGTCTGGCTGATGATGTCACCGCTGGCAAGGTTCTTCTCGTCAGCGCCCGGCTCCAGACCGATGTACTGCTCACCCAGCAGACCCGACGTCAGGATCTTGGCCGAGCTGTCCTTCGGGAAGAGCGTGCCCTTGTGCAGGTTGATGACGACCTTGGCCTGGAAGGTCTTGTCATCGAAGCTGATCGACTCCACGCGTCCCACCACCACGCCGGCGCTCTTGACGGCGGCCCGGGCCTTGAGGCCGCCGATGTTGTCGAAGCGTGCCGAGACCTGGTAGGTCTCATCGAAATTGAGGCTGAGCAGATTGCCCGCCTTGAGCGCCAGGAACAGCAGGGCCGCGCCGCCGATCAGCACGAAGAAGCCCACCCAGGCGTCGTATCGAGAGGATTGCATCCTTCCTTCTCCCTAAATCGAAAACATCAGCGCCGTGAGCATGAAGTCCAGCGCCAGCACGGCGAGAGACGACAGCACCACGGTGCGCGTGGTGGCGGCCGACACGCCTTCGGGGGTCGGGCTGCAGGTATAGCCCTGCAGCAGCGCCACGAAGGTGACGGTCACCCCGAACACCAAGCTCTTGATGACGCCATTGCCTACATCGGCAAAGACGTCCACACCGCCTTGCATCTGTGACCAGAAGGCGCCAGCGTCGATGCCGATCAACGGCACGGCCACCAGCCATCCGCCGATGATGCCGACGGCTGAAAACACTGCCGCAAGTAACGGCATCGCGATGAAGCCGCCCAGGAAGCGGGGCGCGAGCACGCGCTGCACGGGGTCGACGGCCATCATTTCCATGGCGGTGAGCTGTTCGCCGGCCTTCATCAGGCCGATCTCCGCCGTCAGCGACGTTCCGGCGCGGCCAGCGAACAGCAGAGCCGACACGACCGGCCCCAACTCGCGCACGAGGCTCAGCGCCACCAGAAGCCCCACCGCTTCGGCGGAGCCATATCGCTGAAGGGTGTAGTAGCCCTGCAGCGCCAGCACGAAGCCGACGAACAGGCCGGAGACGCCGATGATGGACAGCGAACGGTTGCCCAGGTAGTAGATCTGCTCGCGCACCAGCACGAAGCGCGTCAGCGCTCGGGGCGAGCGGGCCAGCAGCGTGAAGAACAGCCGCGCGGCACCGCCCACGTCCACGAGCGTGTGCCGCAGGCTGGCACCGATCCGGGAGGCCAGCGCCATCATGGCTGCACCCCGAAGTCCTCAGCCACCGGCTTGGCCGGCTGGTGGAAGCGCACCGGCCCGTCAGCTTGCGCGCCCACGAACTGGCGCACCAGCGGGTCGTCACTGTGCCGGAGCTCATCGGGCGTGCCCTGCGCCACCACGCGGCCGTTGGCCACCATGGCCACCACGTCGGCGATCTCGAAGGTTTCGTGCAGGTCGTGGGAGACGATGACGCTGGTCAGGCCCAGTGCGTCGTTCAGGTCGCGGATCAGCCGTGCCGCCACGCCCAGGGAGATGGGGTCCAGACCGGCGAAGGGTTCGTCGTAGAGCACGAGGTCGGGGTCCAGGGCGATGGCACGGGCCAGGGCCACCCGGCGGGCCATGCCGCCGGAGACTTCGCTGGGCAGCAGGTCACGCGCGCCGCGCAGGCCCACGGCGTTGAGCTTCATGAGCACGAGGTCGCGGATCATGGCCTCGGGCAGGTCGGTGTGCTCGCGCAGCGGGAAAGCCACGTTCTCGAACACCGTCAGGTCGGTGAACAGGGCGCCGAACTGGAACAGCATGCCCATGCGGCGCCGCACGGCGTACAGACCGGCGAGGTCCAGCGGGGCGAGATCCTGGCCATCGAACAGCACCTGGCCGCTCAAGGGACGAAGCTGGCGGCCCAGCAGGCGCAGCACGGTGGTCTTGCCACCGCCGGAGGTGCCGATCAAGGCGAGCACCTTGCCGCGCTCGAGCTTGAGGTTGACACCGTTCAGGATGACGCGGTCGCCGTAGCCAACGCTGACGTTGCGCAGTTCGATCAGGGGAGCGGATGCCGAGGAAGTCACGCGATCAGGCCAAAGCCGGGCGGGAGGAAGGGCGCCATGATAGGGGAAACACCAAGCCATCCCGCGGACCCGGGTTTCAGGGCGGCTGCGCCGCCCCGACCCCGTCGAACTCGACCTCCACGCGCATCACCGTCTTGACCGCCTGGCCATTCAACTCGCCTGGGCTGAATGACGCGGCCATGAAGGCCTCACGAGCGACCTCGTACAAAGGGCCGGGCAGCGACATGTCCTCATCGGGCTCGACCCGCTTGACCCGCCCCTGCTCGTCAAGGTAGAGCTTCAGGACGCCCCGATAGGCGCCCCGGGCCAGCCAGTTGGCCGGCCAGTCGAGCAGCACGGGCGCACGGGCCACGGGGCCGACGGTCAGCAAGGCGCGCGGCACGTAAACGGCAGGCTCGACCACCGCGCCAGGTGGCACGACCGCCGCCACCTCGGCCGGCTGCAAGGGCGTGAGGACCGCCCCACCGGCCGACGCGGTCAACACCGGCCGAGGCGGTTCAGGCGACGGCGTGGCGGCGGCCTGTGCCGTGACCGACCTGACCTTCAACGCCGGGGGCGTTGAACTCGGCCGGGGCAGCAGATGCTCGCGCTTCCAATCGCCCAGCGCTTGGGCGCCGGAGACCAGCAAGGCCAGGTGCAACAGCAACGCCGCCGCCACAGCCCAACTCGGCAGCCCCCGCCGGGCCGCCGGTGCCGGCATCAGTTCATCAGCTCGCGCCATGAGATGCGGCGCAGCGACCCAGGCGTGGCGGTGCTCAGCGGCGCACCGTCGTAGTTGTCATTGACGCCGTCCGTGCGCTGCAGCAGCGTGACCTGCTTGCCCGTGGACGTGACCATCGGCGTGATACCGGCGATCAGCGTCGTGACGGAATAGGCCTTGAGCGGCTTGCCCGAGCCCACATCCAGGTAGTAGAGCCAGCCCGTGCCACCCGGCGAGCAGACGGTCGGCGTCGGGATGTTGGAGGCCACGATCAGTTGGTTGAGCTGCTGATCGAAGTCCACGTTGACGCGCTCGCCGGACGTGAGGTTCAGGTCGACGTACCAGCCCTTCTGGGTGGCCCAGTTGATGGTGGCGCCGTTCTGCAGGCCGCTGCGGTCAGCCGCCAAGGTCTGCTTGACCATGCCGGAGTTGCTGCGCAAGGCACCCAGGCCGGTTGTGCCGAGTTCGTCCTTGAAGGTGTAGATGGACTGCAGCGAGGAGTCCCCCACGTCCGTCGTCCCGAGGTAACGACCAGTCGCCACCGACACCACGGCGTACTTGTAGTTGCCGTCGATGATCTCGGTCAGCACGGGTCGGGTGGTGATCGGCTGGTTGCTGCCCGTCTGGCCGAGCAGCATGCTTTCCTTGCCGCTGGGTGCCAGGTTGTCGTCGAAGTCGAAGCGCCAGACGTTGCCCAGCATGTCGCCACCGTACACGCGCGCAGCGACACCGAGCTTGTCGTCGTCCACCCAAGCGTTGATCTTGCCCAGGTTGCTCGGGGTGCTAGTGCTGCCTGCGGTGGTCGCGATCTTGCCGTTGGGCATCAAGACGCCCGTCACGGCATCCAGCACATACAGGTAGCCCAGGCCTGAACCGGGGCTCACGTTGTTGTAGCCGGAGCTGAACATCACCACCCAGCGACCCGCCTTGTTCTTCGTGATGATGGGGTTGCCGTAGGTGTAGCCGAGGTCGGTTTCGGTGTACTCCCACAGGGCGATCGGCGCATTCGGGTCGGTGATGTCCAGCGCGTAGTAGCCGCGGCCACCCTTGCCGAGGCCGCCGACCAGGATGGTGCGCCACTTGGTGCCGTCGTAGATGTCACCCACTACCGGCGCGCCGTCCACATAGAAGCGATGCTTGGATTCGTAGTTGGCATCCGCCAGCAGGTACATGTTGGACATGACCATCGACGGCACATAGGCCCAGAGCTCCGTGCCGCCGGTGCTGTCGTCTGCCACCTTGATGGCGTGCAGCATGCCGTCGTTGGCACCCACGTAGAGCACGCCGGTGCGCGTCGCGGTGGTGGCCGCAAAGGCCGCATAGCCGGTATCTGTCAGCCCCAGGGGTGACTTCTTGACGTAGACCGGTGCGCCGTTGACGACGTCACCCATCGGACCGGCACGCGTGCGGAACACCTGATCCGCCGCCGCGCTGGCAGACTGCTCGTACGTCGTCGCACCACGCAGGTATTCGATCAAGTTGGCCGCCGTGGCCTTGGGCTTCGCAGCTGCGTCCATCGTCGTGCACTGCGTCAGCTTCTCGCTCCCTGTGACGCACAGGTTGTCGAACAAGCTCAGCTTGCCCGCCGCCGTCAGGTTGGTCGCATTGAACTCAACCAGCGTGTTCACACCACTGTTGAACAGGATCTTGCGCGTGCCCTGCGCCTTGATCCGGTCAGCGGCCGACCAAATTGGCGTACCCGGGTTCAGAATGTCGCCGGTCGCCGTGTTGAGCTTGAAGGCGTTGACCGTTCCGTCCCAGGTCTTGGTCGTGTAGAGCGGGATGAAGATCCAGTCGTCACCGGACGAAGGCGTCAGCGAGCTGGTCGCCGCAGCGGACGAGCTGCCCGTAGAAGCTTCGATCCGGCTCAGGGCGTCCACCAGGCTGGTCGCCATTTCCGCTGCATTGTTGGCGCTGTAGTAAGTGCCGCGGCCATTGACGGCGGCGTGCCAGAGGTCGTCCACCGCCGTCAGCGTGTCCGCAACCGGTTCGGGCCAGATCTTGGTGCCCTGCTTGATGTCGAAATAGTCACCGCTCTGGCGGGTCTCATAGTCCTTGACGTAGGTCAGGGTGCCGTTGAGGCCCAAGCCCAGCGTGAAGGTCGTCATGTGCTGGGCCGAGTTGTTGTCCTTGCGGTCCGTCGGCACGATGTTGTCGCAGACGTCCTGGTTCGCGATCGAGCCGGTGCAGTTGTTCAGGGCCGGCGTGCGCAGGTCGGTGATGTAGTAGTACTGCGCCACGTCGGCCAGCGTGTTGGACACGCCGGCACCGTTGTTGGCCTCATCGCGGATCGGCCGATCGATCGAGGTGCCGCCGTCAGGGTTGCCGATGTCCGTGGTGCCGTCAACTTGCTTCGGAATGACGGTGGCCTGGTTCCAGTAACCGTCGGTCGACAGGATGGTGTAGTTGCGCTGGCAGGCGTACTGCATCGGGTCCGTCTGGCCGCTCAGCTTGTTCGCAAAGTAGCGGCCCGCGCGCGCCAGCGCCGGGCGCAGCGGCGTGTTGCCCGACGTGGCCGTGCCGTAGAGCCGCTTGAAGAACTCGGTTTTCTGCGTGCCGGCGTCGAAGTCCGCCACGTTCAGGAAGCCCGTGCTGTTGGCACCGCCGTTGGCGTACTCGCTGATCTTGGAAAAGCCGACGCGGAAACGCGTGGCATCGATCTTCGCGAACGCCATGCCCGCGCCCGCCCGCATGGCCAGCATGCGGGTGCGGTAGTAGGAGTACCAGTTGGCGTAGTTCTGCTTCTGGGCCGTGGTCGCGTTCTTGACGCGCACGATGTCGAAATCGACGCTCTGGCAGCTGGCACCGGTGTTGCCGGGCTTTGGGGTGGCCCACAGGAATGGGCCGAGGTCACCGTCCGTCACCGTCGTGGTCGTGGTGGTCTGCATGGTGCAGCTGTTCGCCACGTTGTTCCGGCAGGAACCGCCGGGAACAGTTGGAATGCGCGAGTAGGTCTTCACGACCGTGGTGGTGCGGTCGTTGGCCGAGTCGTAGGTCGATGTCGACGAGCTCGCAGGCACCGTGCAGGCTGCTTCGTTGCGCGCACCGCAGATGGCGGATGTCACCGTCGTGGTGGGCGTGCCGATGGTGGCCCCCAGCACATCCGGCGTCTCGGGGTTCTGGTTGCTGAGGTCGGTCGTGCCCGAGGTGCTGCTGTAGCCGTCGTTCTTGGCGGCTGTGAAGCTGGCATCCGCCATCGGCGTGCCGTCCGGGTTCAGCGGCGCCGGGTAGGTCCGGTTGGGGTCGTAGAAGATCTTGTTGGCCCCGACCCAGCCAAAGCAGACGTTACCTGTGGGTGCGTTGTCCGGCAGGTAGTTGAAGCCCATGGAGCCGGAGTTGTCGAGCACGAACATCAGGTTGGCACGCACGACGGTGCCATTGGCCATGCTGCTCAACGGGCGATCGGCCAGGTCCGCGTTACCGGCCGTGGCCGTGGCCGCGGAGAGGATCAACGGCAGGCCCGCGACAATGCGCCACAGGCGTTGGAACAGGGGTGTCGTAGTCATGCTGGAACTCCTGCGCTGCTTACAGCCGGACGATGGTTTCGGTGAACGAGACGGTGCCGCGCGCGCTCTGCGCCCTGACGACGATCCGGTAGTACTGGGAACTGACCACCATGGTCTCGATCTTGGTGTCCTTGTAGTTGGTGACACCCTTGTTGCCGCCGCCGGTGAGCGCGGAGCCCACGGGTACGGCGCAATCGACGGCGCTGGGTGCACCGGCCGCTGAACACAATCGCGTGATGATGTAGCGCGCTTTGTTGTTGCCGCCGTTCAGCGTCACTTCGTTGGACGGTTGGACGCAGCCGGTGCAGTTCGTTGCGCCGGTCCAATTGACAAGCGCCCGGGTCGAATCCCCGCTCTGGCCGGTCATGTCGATGGCATCCCGGCTGCTGGCGTAGTAACCCGCCGTGGGCTGATCGGATTGCAGCGTCGTGCCCGCGTTGGTGTTCAGGTAGGCGATGGCTTGCTCAGCCGCCTGGGCCGCAGCGGAAGTCGCGTCTTGCTTGAAGCCGAGGTTGCCGATCACGAGCGCACTGGTGTCCACCGAACGCACCAGGGCCACAGCACCCAGGGAGATGACCACCAGGGCCATCAAGGCAAAGATCAGTGAGACGCCCCGCTGCACCAGGGCCGGTCGTCGACGATCGATCACACCGCAGTCCTTCATGTCATTGCCCCCAGATCACGTTGCGCAGCGGCGCGGTCACCTCGAACACCGAATAGCGGTAGTGCTTCCAATCCGCCACGTTGCTGACGCTCAGGCTCAGGCACTTGCTGCTGCCGCACACGCTGGTGCCGGCGATGGTGGCCGCCGTGCCGACATCCCACAGGGGCGCCGCAGCCGTGACCTCGTCCTTCTGGTAGGAACTGCTGCGCGCGACGAGCGCGATTCGCACCGCCCGCACCTGCATCCAGCCCGCGTTCGTCGTCGGCGTGGTGTTGTCGTAGGTATCGACGACACCATCGGCATTGGTGTCCTTGCCGTACATCGCGCGCAGGGCCACGATCTGCGGAAAGAGGTCCTGGGACACCGTCCCGCCGGTGCCCAGGTCCAGGGTCTGCTGCTGCAGGTTGTAGTTCGCATCCACGGCGAACGTACGCAGCACCAAGCGGCCGGCATTGAGCAGACGATCACCCGCCAGATAGCCCCCTGTCGGCGCCACCTGCCCCCCGTTGTTCCAGTTGGAGCTCGTGGCATGCACCAGCTGGTTGGTGCTGGCGATGCTCGTGACCTGATAGGCACCACACCAGTTGGTCGCGCTGTAGCCGGTGGGAACGGCAAACACGATGTCATTCACCGAGAAGCCAAGGGCCGACCTCAGCGTAAACCGGTCCGAGGTCGTCGGGTGATTGACGCTGATGATGCCCGGCACCGTGTAGTTGCGGTCCGAGTACATGACCGTCACGCGGTCAGGCGCCCCCGCTGTGCCGGCGGTGATCATCACCGGGACCAAGGTCCAGTTGAGCGCCCCCGCGACGGCATGGTTGGCCTGGATGGGGCAACCCAGCACCGACAGATCGCTCAGCAGGCCATAGCCCGCCATCTGGATCTCGCGCTGCAGCGTGTACAGCCCCAGCGCACCATTGACCTGGGCATCGCCGCCGCCCGTGGTGACGCGCTTCTGGCCTTCAGAGAAGGACAGCACCTGAGCGGTCACCAACACCACGACCAGGCCGAGCAGCAGCCCGACCATCAACTCGATGAGCGTGACCCCGCGCTGGCGCGGCGCGGTCGGCTGGATGACAGAGTGCAAAGACGTCACGGCAACGGCACCTCAGTTGATGGACGTGGCCATCGTGAATCGACTTTGGGATTCACCAGCGGCCGTCCAGCGGATATCGATGGACACGGCACCGGCATTGGTCACCGTGACGGTGGCCGTCCCACTGGGCAGGCGCGACGAGACCCGGGCCAGCCAGTCGGTGCAGACGGCGTTGCAGGTGCCGCTGGTGTCGTAGGTGGTGAGGTTGGACGTCCGGTCCGTCCACATCGCACCCACCAACTGCTGGGCCAGGAAGGCCGCTTCGGCACGGAACGTGGCCGAGGTCTGGGCACGGGTCATCGCACTCTGAAGCCCCACCACACCCAGCACCCCCATCGCGCAGATCAGCAAGGCCACCAGCGCCTCCAGCATGGCAAAGCCGCCAACCGGGCGCCGATTTCGCGTTGTCGAGTTTGATTTCATGGCTGCATCTCCATCGCGCGGCGCATCAGCACTTGCGCGGATCACCGCTGGCGTTGACGCTCGGCTCGCACATCCGGATGGTGCCGCCGGTGCCCACGACGATGCGCAGGGCACGGAAGTCATT
Organism: Roseateles puraquae; assembly: GCF_002205845.1. Classification (GTDB taxonomy): domain Bacteria; phylum Pseudomonadota; class Gammaproteobacteria; order Burkholderiales; family Burkholderiaceae_C; genus Pelomonas; species Pelomonas puraquae. Next base: position 1,365,287 of record NZ_NISI01000001.1, read on the forward strand.
GCCCGACGTGTCGTTGTCGATGTCCAGCTGCGCCAGGCCGGTGTTGTCGACCGGGCGGCCAAACCCGTTGAACACCACCACCTGGCCCGGCTGGTTGGCGCTGTCGGAGCCTTGCACCTTCACCCACTTGCCGCCACCGCCGGTGGCTTGCTTGTCCAGGATGCGCGGCGCCGTGGTCTCGCCGACGTCGGTGCCGCATTTGCCGCCCGGATCGTCCAGGCTGACGACCCACGAGGAGCCGTCGTCGTCCACGACGCAGCTGTCGTCCATCACGGCCGAATCGCTCAACCTCACCAGGGAGAAACGCACGTTGGTGTTGCGACGCATCGCCTCGGCGCGGGCCTTTTGCAGGCCGGTCTGCAGCGACGTGGCCACGTTGCGGATCTGGATGTTGCGGATCCAGGTGCTCGCGCTCGGAATGATCGCCAACAGCAGCAATGCCACCAGGGCGACCACGACCGCCAACTCGATGAGGGTGACGCCCCGCGGGGCTGGCCGCCTCATGATCAGCACTCGCTGCCCTTGGCCAGCCAGCAGTTCTTGCCCGACACGGTCGAGCCTTTGAACTGCGTGGTGGTCTGCAGGTTGGACTGGTTGATGGTGTAGACGTGGCCCACTGACACGGTGCCCGTCTTGCCCGTCGCGGTGAGCGTGTAGCCTTGGCCCGTGTTGGTCAGCGCGCACGCGTAGGTGAAGCCCTTGGCCCCAGTCGGCGCGAAGGTCTTCCAACTCGGTGCGTTGGTCGCGTCGACGCAGGCGCTACCGCCGTAGTTGCGGTTGTCCTGGTAGTACTGCTCCATCTTGACGCGGTAGTCAGCGAGCTGCGAGAACGCCTCGGGCAAAGAACCGCGTCGCACGTAATCCTTGTAGGCCGGCACTGCCACGGCCGCGAGGATGCCCACGATGGCCACCGTGATCATCAGCTCGATCAGCGTGAAGCCTTGTTGCGACGAAGAGGTCTTGTAGTGGGACATGCGCGGTTCCTGTGAGCCAAGGAGGGGGCGTCGGACGCCCTCGGACCAGCCGCCAAGCGGCCTTTTCGAGTCATTCTCCGGCAGGGGCGGGTGCGAATGTCGTGCAAAACTTGGCGGCACGGAAGCGCTTCTCGACGGGCGTCGAGCCGTCCGCGACGAACGGCACAGATCCGTAAGCATTTGCTACGGCTCATGAAAAACGCGACCCGAAGGTCGCGTTCCGAGAGGTTGGGCCGTACGGCAGGCGTTCAGCGCGGCAGCGTTGAGCTGCCCATCAGGTATTCGTCCACCGCCCGGGCAGCCTGGCGGCCTTCCCGGATGGCCCAGACCACCAGGCTCTGGCCCCGGCGCATGTCGCCGGCGGCAAAGACCTTGTCGACATTGGTCTTGTAGGCCGCGGCACCCTCGGTCGGGGCCTTGCCGTTGCCGCGGGCGTCCTTCTCCACGCCGAAAGCGTCGAGGATGGTGGACACCGGCGACACGAAGCCCATGGCCAGGAAGGCAATGTCGGCCTTGAGCACCTGCTCGCTGCCCTCGACCTCGGTCATCTTGCCGCCCTGCCATTGCAGGCGCACGGTCTTGACGCCGGTGAGCTTGCCCTTCTCGCCAATGAACTCCTTCGTGGCAATGGCGAACTCGCGCTCGCAGCCCTCCTCGTGGCTGGAGGAGGTGCGCAGCTTGATCGGCCAGTAAGGCCAGGTCAGCGGACGGTCTTCCACCTCAGGCGGCTGGGGCAGCAGTTCGAACTGGGTCACGCTCTTGGCACCGTGGCGGTTGCTGGTGCCGACGCAATCGGAGCCGGTGTCACCGCCGCCGATGACGATGACGTGCTTGCCGTCCGCGCGGATCTGGTTCTTCAGCTTGTCACCCGCATTGACCTTGTTCTGCTGCGGCAGGAACTCCATGGCGAAGTGCACACCGGCCAGGTCGCGCCCGGGCACCGGCAGGTCGCGCGATTGCTCCGCGCCACCGGTCAGCAGCACCGCATCGAACTGGCTCTTGAGCTCGTCGGCCGAGATGGTTTCCTTCGCCCAATTGGTGACCTTGGAGCCATCCGGCAGGCTGCCCACCAGCACGCCGGTGCGGAACTCGACGCCTTCGGCCTTCATCTGCTCGACGCGGCGGTCGATATGGGACTTCTCCATCTTGAAGTCCGGGATGCCGTAGCGCAGCAGGCCGCCGACCCGGTCGTTCTTCTCGAACACCGTGACGCTGTGGCCAGCGCGGGCCAACTGCTGGGCTGCGGCCAGGCCCGCCGGCCCGGCCCCGACGATGGCGACCTTCTTGCCGGTCTTGACCTTGGGCGGCTGCGGCTGCACCCAGCCCTCGGCCCAGGCGCGGTCGATGATGGCGTGCTCGATGGACTTGATGCCGACCGCGTCGTCGTTCACGTTCAGCGTGCAGGCCGCCTCGCAGGGCGCGGGGCAGATGCGGCCGGTGAACTCGGGGAAATTGTTGGTGCTGTGCAGCACGGTGATGGCGTGCTTCCAGTCCTCAGGCCGCCCCTTGTAGACGAGGTCGTTGAAGTCCGGGATGACGTTGTTCACCGGGCAGCCGTTGTTGCAGAAAGGCGTGCCACAGTCCATGCAGCGCGCCCCCTGCTGCTTGGCCTGCTCAGCGTTCAGGCCGATGACGAATTCCTTGTAGTTCTTGACCCGAGCCGGCACGGGCTCGTAGCCCTCTTCCAGACGCTCGTACTCCAGAAAGCCAGTCACTTTTCCCACGGCTTCTCTCCTTAGACTTTCGCCGCCGCAGGCGCCTTGGCCTGAGCGATGGTTTGTGCCGCTTCCTTCGCGGCGTTGAGCTCACCCAGCGCGCGGCGGTACTCGTTCGGGAAGACCTTGACGAACTTGGCGCGCGACTCGGCCCAGTGGTCGAGGATGTCGCGGGCACGCTGGCTGCCCGTCCAGCGGTGGTGGTCTTCCAGCAGCTTCTTGAGGATGGCCTCGTCCGTCTGCGGCTCGCGGTCCGCACCGTCTACGGCCTTGGTCTTGTGCCAGATGGCCTTGTCGACCGTTGCCTCTTGCTCCTGGGCGGTCAGCAGCTTTTCGAGCGAGACCATGCTGGTGTTGCAGCGCTTGGCGAAGTGGCCGTCCTCGTCGTAGACGTAGGCGATGCCGCCGCTCATGCCGGCAGCGAAGTTGCGGCCAGTCTTGCCGAGCACGGCCACCGTCCCGCCGGTCATGTATTCGCAACCGTGGTCGCCCGTGCCCTCCACCACCGCGGTGGCGCCCGACAGGCGCACCGCGAAGCGCTCACCCGCCACGCCGCGGAAGAAGGCCTCGCCGCGGGTCGCGCCGTACAGCGCCGTGTTGCCCACAATGATGTTCTTCGTTGCGTCGCCACGGAAGTCGATGCTCGGGCGCACCACCACGCGGCCACCGGACAGCCCCTTACCGGTGTAGTCGTTCGCGTCGCCGATCAGGTAGAAGGTGATGCCCTGGGCCAGGAAGGCGCCGAAGCTCTGGCCGCCCGTGCCTTCCATCTGGATGAAGATGGTGTGGTCGGGCAGGCCCTCGGGCTTGCGGCGGATCAGCTCACCCGACAGCCGCGCCCCGACCGAGCGGCGCACGTTGGTCACTTCTTGCATGAACTGCACCTTCTCGCCCTTCTCGAAGGCCGGCAGGCACTTCTCGATGAGCTTGACGTCCAGCGCGCGGTCCAGGCCGTGGTCCTGCACGTCGTTGTGCAGGCGCGAAACCTCGGCCGGCACGGCCGGGCGATGGAAAATGCGGGCGAAGTCCAGGCCCTTGGCCTTCCAGTGCGTGATGGCCTTCTTGGTGTCGAGCCAGTCACTGCGGCCGATCAGCTCGTCGAACTTGCGCACGCCGAGCTGGGCCATGATCTGGCGGGCCTCTTCCGCGACGAAGAAGAAGTAGTTGACGACGTGCTCGGGGCGGCCGGTGAACTTCTTGCGCAGCACCGGGTCCTGCGTGGCCACACCCACCGGGCAGGTGTTGAGGTGGCACTTGCGCATCATGATGCAGCCCTCGGCCACCAGCGGCGCGGTGGCGAAGCCGAACTCGTCGGCGCCCAGCAGCGCGCCGATGACGACGTCGCGGCCGGTCTTCATCTGGCCGTCGGCCTGCACGCGCACGCGGCCACGCAGGCGGTTCAGCACCAGGGTCTGCTGCGCTTCGGCCAGGCCCAGCTCCCACGGCGTGCCGCAGTGCTTGATGGACGACCAGGGCGAGGCGCCCGTGCCGCCGTCATGGCCAGCGATGACGATGTGGTCGGCCTTGCACTTGGCCACGCCGGTGGCGACCGTGCCGACACCGACTTCCGACACCAGCTTGACCGAGACGTCCGCCTTCGGGTTGACGTTCTTCAGGTCGTGGATGAGCTGGGCCAGGTCTTCGATGGAGTAAATGTCGTGGTGCGGCGGCGGGCTGATGAGGCCCACGCCCGGCACCGAGTGGCGCAGGAAGCCGATGTACTCGCTCACCTTGCCGCCGGGCAGCTGGCCGCCCTCGCCGGGCTTGGCGCCCTGGGCCATCTTGATCTGGATCTGGTCGGCGCTGACCAGGTACTCGGTCGTGACACCGAAGCGGCCCGAGGCCACCTGCTTGATCTTGGAGCGCAGGCTGTCGCCGTCCTGCAGCTCGTAGTCGGCCTCCATGATCTTGTGGCCGAGCACGTCGCCGACCTTGCTGCCGCCCACGATCTTGATGCCCTTGAGCTCGTTGCGGTAGCGGGCCGGGTCTTCGCCACCCTCCCCCGTGTTGCTCTTGCCGCCGATGCGGTTCATGGCCACGGCCAGCGTGGCGTGCGCCTCGGTGGAGATGGAACCGAGCGACATCGCGCCGGTGGCGAAGCGCTTGACGATCTCGCTGGCCGGCTCGACCTCCTCCAGAGGAATCGCCTTGCTCGGGTCGAACTTGAACTCGAACAGACCGCGCAGCGTCATGTGCCGCTTGCTCTGGTCGTTGATGATCTGGGCGTATTCCTTGTACGTCTCGAACTTGCCGCTGCGCGAGCTGTGCTGCAGCTTGGCGATGGCGTCGGGCGTCCACATGTGCTCTTCGCCGCGGGTGCGCCAGGCGTACTCGCCGCCGGCGTCGAGCATGCTCTCCAGCAACGGGTCGTCGCCAAAGGCGGCCTCGTGCATGCGGATGGCTTCTTCCGCCACCTCGAACACACCGATGCCGCCCACCTGCGTGGCCGTGCCGCGGAAGTACTTCTCGACGAAGTCCGCCTTCAGGCCGATGGCCTCGAAGATCTGCGCGCCGCAGTAGGACATGTAGGTCGAAATGCCCATCTTGGACATGATCTTGGACAGACCCTTGCCCACGGCCTTGATGTAGTTGTAGCGGGCTTGTTCGGCGGTCAGTTTGGCGGGCAGCTCGTCCTGCATGGCTTCGAGCGTTTCGAGCGCCAGGTAGGGGTGAACGGCCTCGGCGCCGTAACCGGCCAGCACGGCGAAGTGGTGCACCTCGCGGGCCGTACCGGTTTCGACCACCAGGCCGGCGGTCGTGCGCAGGCCCTCGCGCACCAGGTGGTGGTGCACGGCCGACAGCGCGAGCAGCGCCGGGATGGCGACGCGGTCACGGCCGACATGACGATCGGTGATGATGAGGATGTTGTGGCCGGACTTGATCGCGTCCACCGCCGAGGCGCACAGCGAGGCGAGCTGCGCCTCCACGCCCTCACGTCCCCACTCGCGCGGGTAGGTGATGTCGAGTTCGCTGGGCTTGAACTTGCCGTTCGTCGGACCTTCGATGCCGCGCAGGCGCGCCATGTCGTCAAAGTCCAGGATAGGCTGGCTCACTTCCAGCCGCATCGGCGGGTTGATGGCGTTGATGTCCAGCAGGTTGGGCTTCGGGCCGATGAAGCTGTTCAGCGACATCACGATGTTTTCGCGGATCGGGTCGATCGGCGGGTTCGTCACCTGGGCAAAGAGCTGCTTGAAATAGTTGTAGAGCGGCTTGTTCTTGCTCGACAGCACGGCCAGAGGCGAGTCGTTGCCCATGGAGCCGATGCCTTCCTCGCCGTTGGCGGCCATGGGCGCGAGCAGGAACTTGATGTCTTCCTGCGTGGTGCCGAAGGCTTGCTGGCGGTCCAGCAACGACGTCTCGAAAGCCGGGCGGGCCGAATCGGGCACGGCGATGTCGTCCAGCTTGACGCGCACGTTCTCGATCCACTGGCGGTACGGGCGCGCGTTGGCAAACTGGTTCTTCAGTTCTTCGTCGTCAACGATGCGGCCCTGCTCCAGATCGATCAGGAACATCTTGCCTGGCTGCAGGCGCCACTTCTTGACGATCTTGCTCTCGGGGATGGGCAGCACACCCGACTCGGACGCCATGACGACCAGGTCGTCGTCGGTGATGCAGTAGCGCGAGGGACGCAGGCCATTGCGGTCGAGTGCGGCGCAGACTTGGCGGCCATCGGTGAAGGCCATGGCGGCGGGGCCATCCCAGGGCTCCATCATGGCGGCGTGGTATTCGTAGAAGGCGCGGCGGCGCTCGTCCATGCCTTCGTGCTGCTCCCAGGCCTCCGGGATCATCATCATCGCGGCGTGGGCGAGCGGGTAGCCGGCCATGGTCAGCAGTTCGATGGCGTTGTCGAACGTGGCCGTGTCGGACTGGTGCTCGAAGCTGATGGGGTAGAGCTTCTTGAGGTCGTCACCCAGCACCGGCGACTTCATGACGCCTTCGCGGGCGCGCATCCAGTTGAAGTTGCCCTTGACCGTGTTGATCTCGCCGTTGTGGCAGACCATGCGGTAGGGGTGGGCCAGCGGCCATTCGGGGAAGGTGTTGGTGGAGAAGCGCTGGTGCACCAGCGCGATGGCCGAGACGACCCGCGGGTCGGCCAGATCGAGGTAGTACTTGCCAACCTGGTCGGCCAGCAGCAGGCCCTTGTAGATCACCGTGCGGCAGCTCATGCTGGGCACGTAGTACTCGCGGCTGTGCGTGAGCTTCAAGGCCTGGATGGCGCTGGAGGCGGTCTTGCGGATGACGTAGAGCTTTCGCTCCAGGGCGTCGGGGACGATGATGTCCGGGCCGCGACCGATGAAGATCTGGCGGATCACCGGCTCCTTCTCGCGCACGGTGGGCGACATCGGCATGTCGCGGTCAACCGGCACGTCGCGCCAGCCGAGCAGCACCTGGCCCTCGGCCTTCACGGCGCGCGCCAATTCTTGTTCGCAAGCCAGGCGCGAGGCTGCTTCCTTGGGCAGGAAGATCATGCCGACGCCGTATTCGCCGGGCGGCGGCAGCGTGATGCCCTGCTTGGCCATCTCCTCGCGGTAGTACTCGTCCGGGATCTGGATCAGGATGCCGGCGCCGTCGCCCATCAACTTGTCGGCACCGACGGCGCCGCGGTGGTCCAGGTTCTCAAGGATCTTCAGGCCCTGCTGGACGATGTTGTGCGCCTTTTGGCCCTTGATGTGCGCCACGAACCCCAGGCCGCAGGCGTCCTTCTCATTGGACGGCCGGTACAGCCCGTGCTCGGTGAGGTCTTGGATCTCGGACTGAATCTGCGCGGCGTGGCTCATGGCGCCCTCCTGGTTCGTAACAGGCCGGGAGCGTACTGCACCGCAGCAAATGCGGCAACTTCATTAAAATGGGGTCAGGTTCGATTTATTGGCGCCGCATTCCGCGTCAGGATTTAAATGGGGCCAGAGTCGCGCTCCCGTCAATCACTGCCTTTCGCGGCCGCCCCCTCGGCCGCTTCTGAGCCACACGCGGATGCGCCTCTTCCAGCGGCTTCAGGAAGGCCTCGCTCGCCACCGGTCTGCCGCGCAGAGCGGCCGCTGTGAAGAGCGCCTGCTCGTGCGCAGGGACGCCTTGGTCCATGAATTCACGCCAGGCATGCTCACGGTCGAAGGGTGTGTTGCCGAGCGACCAATAGAGCGGATGCTCCGTGATCACGCCCAGCCTCTCCAGCCCGAGATGGTGTCGCGCACTGGACCATGGCCAGTCCTGCGGCTGCGGGCAGAGCCCGGCCCTGACCGGATTGAGTTCCACATAGCGCATGCAGGCCAGCAGATGGCGCTCGCCCTCGATCAAGCCAGCGCGAAACCGCCCTTCCCACAGCGTGCCGCTGCGCTGGTGCCGGGCATTGAACCAACCGACATAGCGCCGACCCAGCGCCTGCATCATCCGGCTCAGCGCGTCGGCGCTGGGCGGCGTGGCGAGCAAATGGAAGTGGTTATCCATCAACACATGGGCGTGCAGGGCCACCTTGTTGACGGCCGAGACCTCCGCGAGGATGTTCAGCAGATGCTGCCGGTCCAGGTCGCTGAAGAAGATGGCCTGGCGGTTGTTGCCGCGCAGGATGATGTGATGGGGCTGATCAGCGAGGATCAACCGGGGCAGTCGGGCCATGGGGAAGGCGTGAAACCGCGAGCTGAGGAGCACGCAGAATAATCGACTCCGACCCCATTTTCAGAAATCGTCAGAAGAGGGTCTGACCGGTCAGGCGTTGGTGCTCGCGCAGCGCATAACGGTCGGTCATGCCGGCGATGTAGTCAGCGCAAGCCCGCTCCCGGTCGGGGCGGCTGGCGAAGTCGGGGGGCATTTGCGATACGTCGCCCACATAGGCGGCGAAAAGATCGCGCAGCACTTGCTCCGCACGCGCCCGCGTCGACTGGACCTGGGGATGGCGGTACAGGTTGGCGAACAGGAACCGCTTCAGCGCTGTGCTCTTCGCACGCATCTCGGGACTGAAGCGCAGCAGCGGTTTCTCGGCATGGCGCACCGCGTCAATGCTTTCGGGGCGTGTGGTCTCGAGCGCTGCGCGCGTCGCGTCGATGATGTCGTAGACCTGCGCCGACAGCATGCGGCGGATGGTCTCGAACAGCAGTCGCTTGCCCGTGAGTTGAGGATGCGCCTCCAAGGCCGCAAGCCAGTGCTCGCGAACCAACTCCACCTCGAGCAGCTGCTCCAGCTCGATCAAGCCGGAGCGCACACCGTCATCCACGTCATGGGCGTTGTAGGCGACCTCGTCGGCCAGGTTGCACAACTGGGCCTCCAGGCTCGGATGCCCGCCGTGCAGGAAACGCGTGGCGATGCCGCCCGGCTCGGCGGCGTCGATCAGCTCGGCATGGCGCCGCGAGCAGTGCTTCAGGATGCCCTCACGCGTCTCGAAGCAGAGGTTGAGACCATCGAAGTGCGGGTAGCGCTGCTCCAGGTGGTCGACCACCCGCAGCGACTGCAGGTTGTGCTCGAAGCCGCCATGCCCCTGCATGCAGGCATCCAGCACATCCTGACCCGCATGACCGAAAGGCGTGTGGCCCAGATCGTGGGCCAGGGCCACGGCTTCGACCAAGTCTTCGTCCAGGCCCAGGCTGCGGGCGATGGAGCGGCCGAGCTGGGCCACTTCCAACGAGTGCGTCAGCCGGGTGCGGAACAGATCGCCCTCGTGGTTCATGAACACCTGGGTCTTGTAGACCAGGCGACGGAAGGCAGTGCTGTGGATGATGCGGTCGCGGTCTCGCTGGAACTCGCTGCGTGTTGGCGCGGGCGGCTCTGCCAGACGCCGCCCGCGGCTGCGTGACGGGTCGGCAGCGTACGGAGGGCGGGTCGGCGGGAGCATCAGGCAGCCCCGTGGTCGGCCAGCAGTTGCGTGATCAGGGTGTCGGGCACCGCATGCAGGCCGGCGCGCCCCAGCGCTTCAATCAACACGAAGCGGATGGCACCGGCCTCGGCCTTCTTGTCCACACGCATCAGCTGCAGGTAGCGATCACTGCCCAGGCGCGGCGGCACGGCCGGCAAGCCGGCGCGCTCGATCAGCGTTCGCAACCGCGTGACGAACTCGACCGGCATCAGTCCCATGCGATGTGACAGATCAGCCGCCAGCACCATGCCGCACGCCACCGCCTCGCCGTGCAGCCAGGCGCCGTAGCCCAGGCCGGATTCGATGGCATGGCCCAGTGTGTGGCCGAAGTTCAGGATGGCGCGCAGCCCTTGCTCACGCTCATCCTGGCCGACGACGTCCGCCTTGATCTCGCAGCTGCGGCGTACCGCGTAACCGAGCACGGCCTTGTCCCGCGAGAGCAAGGCTTCGAGGTTGTCCTCGATCCAGCAGAGGAAACCAGCATCGGCGATCGGGCCGTACTTGATCACTTCAGCCAGGCCAGCCCGCAGTTCTCGGTCGGGCAGCGTGTCCAGCGTGTCCAGGTCGGCAATGACCCGCTCGGGCTGGTAGAAGGCGCCCAGCATGTTCTTGCCCAGCGGATGGTTGATGGCGGTCTTGCCACCCACGGATGAATCGACCTGTGCGAGCAGGGTGGTCGGCACCTGCACGAAAGGCACGCCGCGCATGTAGATCGCGGCCGCAAAACCAGTCATGTCGCCAATGACCCCTCCCCCCAGCGCGAAGAGCACCGTCTTGCGATCCAGGGCTTCGCCGAGCAGGTGATCGCAGATGCGGTTCAGGCTGGCCCAGTCCTTGTGCTGCTCGCCGTCGGGCAGCACGACGAGGTCGACCCGGGCGTAGACGGCGCGCAACTGCGCCTGGAGCCGCTCGGCATAGAGCGGTGCGACCGTATCGTTCGTGACGATGACCGCAGCGGCCGCCCTGGGCAGCGCCTGCCAGCTGGCCGCCTCGTCCAGCAGACCCGAGCCGATGCGGATCTGATAGGTACGGTTGTCAGGCAGCTGGATGCGGACGGTATCGATGGCGGGCATGCTGGCGAGTGTAAGAGGCGCCCTGCCCTGACCGCCTCTGCTAGCGGGCAATGGCGACTTGAAGCCGCCCTGGCTCTACTGCGGCTCAGCGCCGACCGTTGCCGCGACCCGCGTCGGATCCAGCAAGCCCGCCAGCTCCAACTGCATCAGGGCCATGTTGACCAGCGCGTGCACGGAGGGGCGCGCGCTCTCCAGCACGTAGTGGGCGCAGCGCCGGTACAGCGGATCGCGCTGGTGATGGAGTTCGCGCAGCTTGGCCAACGGGTCACGCACCTGCAGCAGCGGCCGCGTGGTGTCGTGCCGAAGGCGCCGCATCAGGTCTTCCGGCGTCGAGCGCAGATAGAGCACGGTCGCGCCGCGATGCAGCATCTCCCGGTTGCGCTCGCGCAGCACTGCGCCGCCGCCCGTCGCGATGACCCGGTCGCCGGGACGAGAAAGCAGTTCAGCGATCACTTCGGTCTCGAGGTCGCGGAAGGCTTCTTCGCCGTGGCGCTCGAAGAACTGGCGAACGGTGCCGCCGATGCGGGCCTCGATTTCGTGATCCGAATCGACAAAAGGCACGCCAATTTGGCGTGCCAGTTGTTTGCCGACGGTGGACTTGCCACCGCCCGGCATGCCCACCAGAGCAATCACGTCAGCGGACGTCCTTGCAGTTGCTGTTCAGCCCATAGGGGCTGTTCGCAAATGCCGGGGCGGGCGACTGGAGCGCTAGCGCGTCAGCCGCGACAGGCAACCATTCGTACGCGTAGAGATAGTCCTCAATCTCCGATGCGGTCGTCACGCCCTTGCCTGCCGCACGAGCTTGGACGGTATCGATCGAATCAGACGGCAGTCGGACCGGAATCCCCAGCGGATAGTAGGCTGGCGGGCTCAACACGCCGGCTGCCGTGACAGTGATCTTGTACTTCACCCACGAGCCAAGGTTCTTCGGGTACTCCAGCTGCAGAACCGCGACGCCGTTCGAGTCGGTCTTGGTAGAGCCGCTCAACGTGATCGACACATCCGATTTCCGCGGGTCAAGTTGCAAGTTGCCGTTGACGTCTTCGCCCGAGTCGATCACACCGTTGCGATTCAGATCCTCGTTCGGGCACGTCGCCCGCAGCGTGTCACTCGTCACCCTCGCACCCGTCGCTGTGATGGTGTACTCAGATTTGTCATCACGAAGCCAGAGCTTCAGGCCGGCGTCGTACACCCAGAATCCCTTGCCGAAACCGCCGAGATCCACGGAAGGCGTGATCTGCACGTCGGACTTGGGGTTGCCAGCAGAGTCCACCACCAACACCACGAACTTCTTCACGTAGGTCAGCGTCGAGGCGCCGTTGGCAATTGAGTTGTCCGTACCGATCGAGATGGAGACCGGGTTCGACACGATGGTCAGCGTGGTGGTGAGCAACTGGCCGCCCGCAGCCGCGCAGTTCGAGACCGTGTCAGTCGCCAGGAAATCGCTGACCTTCCAGCATGCCAGCACCGTCACACCGTTCGTCGGGCTGCTCACAGCGCCCGGGCTGTACGTCGTAGACGCGGTGCCGGACAGGTCGGACAACACGGTGTTGTTGCGCGACGCCACCGAACCGGTGCCGTTGTCGCCCGTCACGCCGAACAGCACGCGGACGTTGGAGACAGGCGCGTTGGCACCGTCCCGGAAGAAGGCACTCAGGGTGACCTGGTTGCTGGTGCTGCCCGTATTCACGGTGACCACGTCAGCTGACAGGTTCAGGGTCTTGGAGACCGGCGTGGTTGCGACTGGCACGGTCGTGCTGCCGCCGCCAGGGATGGTCACGTTGACCGTCGAGTCAGCACCGCCGGCGGCAGCCTTGATCACCAGGGTCGTCCCCGGAGCATTCGGCGCCACATAGTTGAATGTGTAGGCGCCGTTCAAGTCCGTCTTGCCCGTCGCACTGGTGATGCCATTGCCACTGACCGTGATCGTCACGCCCGGCATCGGATTGCTGTTCACGTCGCTGAGCAGGTACTGCACGGTGCCCGCGGCGCCAGCAGAAGCCACGGCGGGCACGGGGCTCGCCTGCGAGAAACGTGCGCCGGTGATCTGGAAGGCCGCCGTCCGCGTGAGGGTGCCGCTGGTGGCCACCACCGTCACGGTGCGGTTGGACCGGTCCTGGCCAATGCTGACGGTGCCGGACACCTGGCCGCTGCTGTTCGTCTGGTTGGACGACGAAACGATGAAGGCGCTGGAGTCGGACACCGACAGCTGCACCGGAATGCCAGCCAAGGCGTTGCGGTTGTTGTCCACCGCCGTCGCTGTCGCCGTGACCGTCCGGCTGCCGGAGTTGTCGATGTTGGACGAACTCAGGGTCAGCGTCAGGTCGTTGGCCTGCGGATTGGTCGACGTGGAGTTCTGGACGATATTGAAGCTGATGGCGCGCGAGATCGTGCCCGAAGTCACCGTCAGGGTGACCGCACGCACCGACGAGTCGGCACCCTGGGTGATCACCGCCGTCTGCGTGCCCGTCGTGGCGTTCGTCGACGTACCGCCAGGCGTGACCAAGGCATTGCCATTGACGGCAAAACTGACTGGCACGCTGCCCACGACCGCGCGATTCGCGTCAATGGTCGTGACCGTGGCGGTGATCGAGTCCGATCCCGAATTGGTCATGGTGGTCTTGTTCAACACGACCACCACGTCGGCCGCCACGGCACTGGCCGCGGAGGACGGGCTGGACGCGCCCGAACCGGGGCCCACCACCGGCGTGCCGGCGCTGCCGCCACCACCGCCACCACAGGCCACCAAAGCGGCGGCCATCCCGAGACCCATCGCAGCCTGGACGATACGGCGCCAGCCCTGCGTGACGATGGATTGCAAAGACATGCTCTAACTCCCGTGTATCTGCGCTTCAGCGAACCGTGGCTCGCTCACTGACGACCTTGGGCGTCAGGAAGATCAGCAATTCAGTCTTGGACGAAGTGCGAGTCTTGTTCTTGAACAGGTTGCCCAGCACGGGCACATCGCCCAAGAGTGGGACCTTGTTCACGGTCTCGCCTTCATCCTGCGTGTAGATGCCGCCGATGACGACAGTGCCGCCGTTCTCGACCAGCACTTGTGTGGCGACGTGCTTGTTGTTGATGGCATAGCCCTGCGGCGTCAGCGTGCCGCGGCTGTCCTTGTTCACGTCAACCGTCATGATCACGCTGCCCTCGGGCGTGATCTGCGGTGTCACTTCCAGCTTCAGCACGGCCTTCTTGAACGCGACTGCCGTCGCGCCACTGGACGTGGCCTGCTGGTAGGGCAGTTCCTCGCCCTGCTCGATCACGGCCTTGGTCTGGTCGGCGGTGATGACGCGCGGGCTGGAAACGATCTTGCCCTTGCCGTCAGACTCGAGCGCCGACAGCTCCAGGTTCAGGAAGCGGTTGGCCGTGGCGCTGAAGAGGGACACCGCAAAGGTCTGGGCCACCGCACCGGCGAAGCTGTCGGACGACACGTTGGCACCCAGGTTGACGAAGTTCGCGTTGTTGTAAGCACCCGCGTTCGCGGAGTTGCTAGGCGCGGAGGACCCCGGCTGGTTGGTCTGGTAGGTGACGCCGTTGTAATTGCCGCCAACGGTCACGTAGTTGCCACCACCGACGCTGTACCCCGGAATGCCGCCTTGCTGACCACGCAGGTCGTTGGCCCCAAGCTTCACACCCAGTGCGCGACCGAAGCGATCATTGGCTTCGACGATGCGCGCCTCGATCAGCACCTGGCGAACCGGGATATCGATCTTGGCAATCATGGCCTGGATCTCTTCCAGCTTGCTCGGCACGTCCGACACGAACAGCTGGTTCGTCCGGGTTTCGAAGATGACACTGCCACGCGCCGACAGAATGCGGGTGCCCGAGCCGCTGCTGCCACCCGATCCACTGCCCGTCTGGCCCTGGCCCGTCAGGCCCTTGGCGATTTCTTCTGCCTTGACGTAGTTCAGTTGGAAGGACTGGTTGCGCAACGGCTCCAGCTGCGCGATGGCGGCCTTGGCTTCCAGATCCAGCTTCTCCTTCGTCGCCAGCTCTTCCTTGGGCGCGATCCAGAGCACGTTGCCCGATTTCTTCAGGCCCAGGCCCTTGGCCTGCATGATGATGTCCAGGGCTTGATCCCAGGGCACGTCCTTCAGGCGCAATGTGACGTTGCCGTTCACGGTGTCGCTGGTCACCACGTTGAAGTTGGTGAAGTCGGCGATGACTTGCAACAGGGCGCGCACTTCGATGTTCTGGAAGTTCAGCGACAGCTTGTCACCGGCATAGCCCGGGCCCTGCGTCAGCTTGTTGGGATCGACCTTCTGCGGGCGCACCTCCAGCACGAACTGGTTGTCACTCTGGTAGGCGCTGTGCTCCCAGTTCCCCTTGGGCTCGACCACCATGCGCACACGGTCGCCCACCTGCGAGGTGGTGATGAGCTGCACGGGCGTGCCGAAGTCCATCACGTCGACCTTGCGGCGCAGGTTCTCCGGCACGCTGGAGCGCAGGAACTCCACGACCAGGTTTTGACCCTGCTGCTGGATATCGACGCCGACCTGGTTGCTCGGCAGGTTCACGACCACCCGGCCCGCGCCATCCGGGCCGCGGCGGAAGTCCACGTCACGCAGAGCCAGCGGTGCGCTGTTGAGGCTCTGTGCGAAATGCACCGGCTCGCTGGACGCCTGGGTGGGCGCCGCCACCGTGTCCAGCACGACGACGAGCGCATTGCCCTCCAGCTTCGCCCGGTAACCCGATGCGTTGCGCAAGTTCAGCACCACGCGCGAGCGGTCACCGGCTTGGGCGATGTTGGCCGTGCGCAGGTTGCCCTGGTTGAGGTCGACCTGGTTGCGTCCCACACCGTTGACCACACCCGGGAGGTCGATGGCGATGCGCGGTGGCGCCTGGACGGTGAAGCCCGCCGGCAGCTCGCTGAGTGCTTCACTCAATTCAATACGCACAACATCCACGCCGGCCTGCTGGCTGGCGTTGATCGCGCGAATCTGTGTCTGCGCCCATGCCGCCGGCGTGGCCAGCAACGCGAGTGCGAATCCCAGCAACCAGCCACGGCCCATCGACTTGCTCTCCTGCATTGTCTTGTTCATCGTCCCTTCTCCTGTAGCTGGAGCGTACTGAGGCGCTCGATCCACTCGCCAGCAGCGTCCTGGACGACTTCTCGCAACGTGATGTCGGTCTCGGTGATCTTGGTGATCCGACCGAAGTTCTGGCCAAGATAGTCCCCGGCCTTGACGTTGTAATAAAGGTTGTCGACCCGCAGCAACGCATAGCGCTTGTTGTCGCGTGTCATGCTGCCCACCATCGCCATGCTGTCCAGCGGGAAGGCTTCCAGCGGCTCTTTGCGGCGGTTGATTTCGGCCGTCAGCAGGGAGTTCGGCTGGGCCGCCTCCTGCTTGATGGCCACACTCAGCTTCTGGGGGCTGAACGGGTCGACCCCGGCTGCCGACTCATAAGGCTGCGGCAGGAACTTCTTGGGCGGCAGCAAGGGCGCAACGGTCGGCTTGGCTTCCTTGCGCTGCTGGTCCATCCACTGACGAATCTCGTCGATGTCACCCCCGCAACCGGCCAGCAGCAATGCCCCCGAGAGGGCCATCAGCAAGTGCTTCATTTCTTGGCCCCCGCCTTTGCCGCCATCCGGCGCTGCTCGGCGACCTCGGTGCTGTCGAGGTAGCGATAGGTGCGCGCCGTGGCTTCCATGGTGAGCGGCGCGTTCGCATCACGCGATCCGGTGGGCGCCACCACGATGAGGTTGTGCAAGGTCACGATGCGGGAGAGGTTGGACACGTCGGCCGCGAAAGAGCCGATGTCGTGATACCGGCCGGACACCTTGATCGCGATCGGCAGCTCAGCGTAATAGTCCTTGATGACGATCTGCCCGGGGCGGAACAGTTCGAACTGCAGGCCGCGGCCACCGCCGGCGTTGTTGATGTCGGACAACAGGGAATCGATCTCGGCCTTGCCGGGGAGCTGCTTCTCGAGCTGCGTCACGTACTCCTCGACCTGGCTCTTCTGCTTGCGCAGTTCAGGCAGATTGACGGCTTGAGCCAACTTGACCTGGTAGTCCTGACGCAATTGCGGCTCGCGGCCTCGCTCGGCTTCCAGGCCGTCCTGTACATCAGACAGCAGCAGGAAGTACCCGGCGATGATGACGGCGACCATCACGCCCAGGCCAGCGGCAATCTTGGGCAGCAAGGGCCACTGGCCGGGTTCCTTGGGGTTGAGCCCCTGGAACTGGCTGGAGAGGTCCGCGAACCAGGCGTTGAGGTCGATCTTGGGGGTGGAGGTGGCCATGGTCGGTCAGCTCTTCGTCGGCACGCCGGAAGCAGCCTGGGCGGCTTCCGTCGGCGGGGTCTTGATCGACACCTTCATGGAGAAGTCCAGCAGGCGCCGCGGATCGCGCGTGTTGGTGGACACGCTGGCGAGCTTGACTTCGATGAGGTCGGGTTTGTCCAGCCACTCCGAGCTGCGCGACACGTTCCGCAGGAACTCGGAGACGCGCTCGTTGGTCTGGGCGATGCCGTTGATCGTGACGGTCTTGTTGTCCTGGCGGATGGCGGTGAGGTAGATGCCTTCGGGCGCCAGGCGTGCCAAGTCGTTGAGCAGATGCACCGGCGTGTTGCGGTCGGTCTGCAGGTCCTCCACCGCGCGCTGGCGGGCCTTCAGGGACTCGATCTCGGTCTTGAGATTGGCGATGTCCTTGATCTGGGCCTCCAGCCGCGAGATCTCGTTCTGGATGTATTGGTTGTGCGCCTGCTGTTCCGTCGTGAGGAACTGGAGCAGCAGATAGATGGCGCTGACGATGCCCGCACCGGCCAGCGCAGCCACGCCCAGGCCGGCGAAGAACGCCGCCTTGCGCCGCTTGCGCCGCTCTTCGCGGTACGGCAGCAGGTTGATCAGGATCACTGGAAGAACCTCCGCATCGCGAGGCCGCAGGCAGTCAGGTAGGACGGCGCCTCGCGGCGCAGCTTGGGCTCACGAACCGCCGAGCCCATCGCCATGTTCTCGAAGGGGTTCACGACCATGCAGGCGAAACCGGTCAGGTCGGTGACGCGCTCCTTCAGGCCCGGCAGGGTGGCCGTTCCGCCAGCCAGCATCACGTAGTGCACCTTGTGGTGCGGCGTGCTGGTGAAGAAGTACTGCAGCGCCCGGCCGATTTCCTGCGACAGGCTGTCGACGAACGGGTTCAGCACGCTGGTCTCGTAGTCTTCCGGCAGCTCGTTGGCCAGCTTCTTCTGCTCCGCTTCCTCGAATGAGAAGCCGTACTGGCGTGAGATGAGCTGCGTCAGCTGGGAACCGCCGAAGGACTGGTCACGGTCATAGAGCAGTTCATCGTCGCGCAGCACCTTGAGGCTGGTCGTGTCGGCGCCGATCTCGAACAGCGCCACCAGGGCATCCTTGCCCTCGTTGGGCAGGGCTGCGATGAGCCGGCCCATCGCCATGCGGGAGGCATGCGACTCGATGTCCAGGATGACGGGCCGCAGGCCGGCCGCCTCGGCCAGACCCTGGCGGTCTTGCACCCGGTCCTTGCGGGAGGCAGCGATCAGCACTTCAACATCACCCACCGAGGTCGGGCTCGGGCCGATGACGCAGAAGTCCAGGCTCACCTCATCGAGCGAGAACGGGATGTACTGATTGGCTTCGGCCTCGACCTGCAGCTCGAGCTCTTCCTCGCGCAGGCCAGCCGGCAACATGATCTTCTTGGTGATGACGGCCGACTGCGGCATGGCGAGCGCGGCGTCGCGCGTCTTGCTGCCGCTGCGGGCGACGACGCGACGCACCGCATCGGCGACCTCGTCGAACTTTTCGATTTGCCCGTCTGCGATCCACCCCTTCTCGAAGGGCTCGCTCGCGAACCGCTCAAGAACGAATTCGCCGCCATTGGTCTGGCTGAGTTCCACCAGCTTGACGCTGGAAGAACTGATATCCAGGCCAATCAGGGGAGGGTGCTTGCGACCCAGAAGTGCGTCAAGTATTCCCATGCCCTTTATCTCCGAGACGTTCCCGACACGCAGGTTACGTTTTGGATTATTAATAAGTTACTTGAATGCTAGCAGCAAAGCCGTTGACGCCGAACGCAAATTCGGCACGAGCTGGTAACGCCACGTTGCTAAACATACACGATTCGACTCGGTTGCAAGCTCCTGAAAAACGCATACGAAGCGGTCGTATGCCACACCCTTTGGACCTGCGTCTCGCCTAAAAGAGCGACACGCCGCCCTTCCTATAATCCGTCGCCAACTCCCAACGCGCCCGACGGGCGCGCCACGCCGGCTCATGAATGACAAGTCCCGATCTGCAGCGCCCAGTCCTTCAGCCGCCGGTTCACCCTCTTCCCCCCCGTCTTCGTCAGGTCTGATGCCTCGGATCGGTCGCTGGGCCCTGTGGGCCGTCGGCTTGCTGATGGGCGGCGTGTTCGCGGTCGCCCTGCTGGTGGCGCTGGCGCTGGCGCTGGCCTACCCCAACCTGCCCGACATCAGCGGCCTGACGGACTACCGCCCCAAGCTGCCGATGCGGGTGCTGTCCAGCGACGGCGTGCTGCTGGGGGAGTTCGGCGAGGAACGGCGCAGCTATCTGCCCATCCAGCAGATTCCCAAGGTGATGCAGGAGGCGGTACTGGCCATCGAGGATGCCCGCTTCTACCAACACGGTGGTGTCGACTACCTGGGCGTCATTCGCGCGGGCCTGGCCAACGTCGGCGAGTCGCGCAGCCAGGGGGCGTCGACGATCACGATGCAGGTGGCCCGCAACTTCTACCTGTCCACCGAGAAGACGTTCACCCGCAAGATCTACGAGATCCTGCTGGCGCTGAAGATCGAGTCGGCGCTCTCGAAAGAGAAGATCCTCGAGATCTACATGAACCAGATCTTCCTGGGTCACCGCGCGCACGGCTTCGCGGCCGCCAGCGAGGTCTACTTCGGCAAGCCACTGGACAAGATCAGCGTCGCCGAGGCGGCGATGCTGGCCGGACTGCCCAAGGCGCCCTCGGCTTACAACCCCATCAACAACCCACGCCGCGCCACCATCCGCCAGCAATACATCATCGAGCGGATGTACGAGACGGGCTACATCACCGAGGAGCAGCGTGATGCCGCCAAGGCCGAGAAGCTGCGCATCCGGCCCGTGCAGGAGTCGGCTTCGCACGCTGAGTTCGTGGCGGAGGCGGCACGCCAGCTGATCTTCAACCAGTACGGCGACGAGGCCTACTCCCGGGGCCTGAACGTCTACTTGACGCTCAACAGCGCCGAGCAGAACAGCGCCTACCGCGCGCTGCGCCGCGGCATCCTCGACTACGAGAAGCGTCAGGTCTACCGCGGCCCCGAGGCCTATGCCGACCTGCCGGGCGACAACAAGGAACTCGACACCCGCATCGCGGAAGCCCTGGGCGACCACCCCGCCAACGACGAACTGCTGGCCGCGGTCGTGCTCGACGCCGACCCGAAGAAGGTCACCGCGGTGCTGCAAAGCGGTGAGTCCATCACCATCCTGGGCGAAGGCCTGAGGCCGGCAACCTCCGGTCTGTCGGAGAAGGGCAACCCCAAGACCCGCATCCGCCGCGGTGCGGTCATCCGCGTCGTGAAGGGCCCGAAGCAGAAAGACGGCGGCGAGTGGACCATCACCCAGCTGCCCGAGGTGGAAGGCGCCTTTGTCTCACTGGACCCGCGCAACGGCCAGGTCCGCGCGCTCGTGGGTGGCTTTGACTACGCCAAGAACAAGTTCAACCACGTGACCCAGGCCTGGCGCCAGCCTGGCTCCAGCTTCAAGCCTTTCATCTACTCGGCTGCGCTGGAGAAGGGCTTCACGCCGGCAACGGTCGTCAACGATGCCCCGCTGTTCTTCGATGCCGGCACCACCGGCAGCCAGCCTTGGGAGCCCAAGAATTACGACGGCAAGTTCGAAGGTCCGATGCCGCTGCGCACAGCGCTGGCCAAGTCCAAGAACATGGTGTCCATCCGCGTGCTGCACTCCATTGGCGTGAAGTACGCGCAGGACTGGATCACCCGCTTCGGCTTCGAGGCCGAGAAGCACCCGGCCTACCTGACGATGGCGCTGGGCGCGGGTTCGGTCACGCCGATGCAGATGGCCCAGGGCTATGCCGTCTTCGCCAACGGCGGCTACCGGGTGAGCCCGCAGCTGATCGCGCGCATCACCGACAACAAGGGCCGCGAGCTGTACCAAGCCGCAACCGTGGCGCTCGGCGACGACGCGCGGGCCATCGAGCCGCGCAACGCCTTCCTCATGAGCAGCTTGTTGCAGGAAGTCACACGCAGCGGCACGGCAGCGCGCGCCCAGGCCACGCTCAAGCGGCCTGACATCTACGGCAAGACCGGCACGACCAACGATTCGATGGACGCCTGGTTCGCCGGCTACCAGAAGGACCTGGTGGCCGTCGTCTGGATCGGCTATGACCAACCACGCAAGCTCGGCGACCGGGAGACCGGCGGCGGCCTGAGCCTGCCAGTGTGGATCGAGTACATGGGCTTCGCACTCAAGGGCAAGCCGGTGGACGAGATCGCGCCACCAGAGGGCGTGGTGAACGTGAACGGCGAATGGTTCTACGAGGAATACAGCGCCGGCAGCGGCGTGCGCGAACTCGCCAACGAGCCCAACGTGCCGGGCACGGCGTCCGAGGACGAGAAGAAGTCGATCCTCGACCTCTTCAAGCGTTGAAACCGCCGCCCGGCTGGGTCAGGCGCTGAAGTTCAAGGCCTGACCCGCCTGCTCGCTGGCGCTGCTCGACAGCCGGGCCAGCAACTCCTGGCCTTCCCGGTCCACCCACTGCACGCCGTTCCACTTGAAGTGGTAGCCGCCCGACCGGGCTGCCAACCAGATCTCCTGGAGGGGCGGCTGCGTGTTGAGCACGATCTTGCTGCCGCCCGGCATCGTCAGCTCCAGCAGTCCGCCAGTCCGATGGGTATCGATGTCCACGACATCCTCCTCCAGCCAGGCATCGATCTGCGCCTCGATGCGGGCCAGCAGGGTATGGGCTTTGGCGTGGTAATCAGCGTCGGACAGGGACATAAACTGGGCGAATGAACAAGACTTTCGTCAGTGTAGGGGGCCGCCTTGCCGCCCTGGCCATCACCCTTACCGCGCTTGCGGGTTGTGGGCAGAAGGGGCCGCTGTACCTGCCCAAGCCTGCCGCGCCGGCATCAGCCCCGGCAGCGTCTGCGCCGGCGCGCTGATCAGCCCGCCCTGCCCTCTTGCACCGCGTGGCATGCCACGCGCACGCCGTTGATCTCCAGCAGCGCGGGTCGTTCGGTCTTGCAGCGCTCGTTGGCCAGCGGGCAACGCGGGTGGAAGCTGCAACCGCTCGGTGGATTCAGCGGGTTGGGCACCTCGCCCTGCACCGGTGTGCGAGCCCGGCCCGTCATGTGGATGTCCGGAATGGCATCCAGCAGCATGCGCGTGTAGGGGTGCCGCGGGCTGCTGAACAGCGAGGCCTTGTCCGCGACCTCGACCAACCGTCCCAGGTACATCACACCCACTTCATCGGCAACATGGCGCACCACGGCCAGGTTGTGCGAGATGAAGAGATACGTCAGGCCGCGCTCACGCTGCAGGTCTTTCATGATGTTGAGCACCTGCGCCTGCACCGACACGTCCAGGGCCGAGGTCGGCTCGTCGCAAACCAGGAACTCCGGCTGCGTGGCCAGCGCCCGCGCAATCGAGATGCGCTGCCGCTGCCCGCCAGAAAACTGGTGCGGGAACTTCTCGACATCGGCTGGGTTGAGGCCGACCGACGCCAGCAACTCGCCGACACGCGCTCGCGCTTCACCGTCCGTCTTGACCAGCGCATGCTCGCGCAGCGGCTCGGCCACGATGTCCATGACCTTCCAGCGCGGGTTCAACGACGCGTAGGGGTCCTGGAAGATCATCTGCATGCGTCGGCGCAGCTTCAGCGCGTTGGAGCCGGCCAGCGTCTTGGCGATGTCTTCGCCGTCGAAATGCACGGCCCCGCGCGTGGCACCGTACAGGCCGACGAGCAGGCGCGCGACCGTGCTCTTGCCGCAGCCGCTTTCACCCACCAGGGCGAGCGTGCGCCCGCGCTGGATGCTGAACGACACGCCATCGACGGCATGCACGAAGGCCTTAGGCTTGCGCTCCACGACGCGGTTCAACCACGGCGGCGACACGTCAAAGATCTTGGCGAGGTCGCGGACCTCGACGAGGGGGGCGCTCATCACGCGGCCTCCACGGTGACTGGCAGCCAGCAGGCCGCCTGGGTAGCACCAGCCGCAGCGAGTTCCGGCCGCTCAAGGCGGCAGCGGTCCGTCACGCGCGGGCAGCGCGGGTTGAAGGCGCAGCCTGGCGGGATGGCGGTCAGCCGCGGCATGGCGCCATCGATCTGCAATAGGCGCTCACGGTCCTCATCCATGGCCGGGATGGAGCCCATCAGGCCGACGGTATAGGGATGGGCCGGGCGATGGATGACGTCGGCCACGGGGCCGATCTCGGCCACACGGCCGGCATACATCACCGCCACTCGGTCACAGGTCTCGGCAATGACCCCCATGTCGTGCGTCACGAGCATGACGGCCGCGCCCTGCTCCCGGCAGACCTTCTTCAGCAACGCGATGATCTGCGCCTGGATGGACACATCCAGCGCCGTGGTGGGCTCGTCTGCAACGATGAGCTTGGGGTTGGCGGCCAGGGCCAGCGCGATCACCACGCGCTGACGCATGCCCCCGGAGAACTGGTGCGGGTAGTGATCGACCCGCGCTTCGGGCGCCGGGATGCCCGTGGCAGCAAGCAGTTCGATCGCACGGGCCCGCGCTTGGGCTGACGTGAGGTCCAGATGGGTGGTGATGGTCTCGACCAATTGCCTCCCCACGGTGTAGAGCGGGTTCAGCGATGTCAGTGGGTCCTGGAAGACCGCGCCGATCTCGCGCCCCCGGATTCGGCGCATGTCCTCATACGGCAGGTTGTCGATGCGGCGGCCGGCAAGCTTGATCTCGCCCGCGGCGATGCGGCCCGGGGGATCGAGCAAGCCGATGATGGCCGCGCCGGTGAGCGACTTGCCGGCCCCCGACTCGCCAACCACGCCGAGGATCTCGCCCGGTGCGATCGAGAAGGAAATGTCGTCCAGCGCCAGCAAGGTGCCGCGCCGCGTGGGGAACTCCACCCGCAGGTGGCTGACTTCCAGGAGCGGTGCCGTCATCGGAGTCGAGGGTTGAGGGCGTCACGCAGCCAGTCGCCCAGCAGGTTCACGCTGAGCGTGATCAGGATGAGCGTCAGGCTGGGCCAGGCGGTGATCCACCACTCGCCGGAGAAGAGATAGTCGTTGCCGTTGCGGATCAGCGTGCCGAGCGACGGGCTCGTCGCCGGCACACCGACACCAAGGAAAGACAGCGTCGCCTCGGTGATGATGGCCGACGCGATCTGGATGGTCGCCAGCACCAGCACCGGCCCGAGCACGTTGGGCAGCACATGCCGGCGCATGATGCGAAAGCCGCTCACGCCGATGACCCGCGCCGCCTGCACGTACTCCTTGTTGCGCTCGACCAGCGTGGAGCCCCGCACCGTGCGTGCGTATTGCACCCAACCGGTCAGCGCAATCGCCAGCACCAGCACCACAAACGCCAGCGCATCCGGCGCGTGCGGGAAGAGGCTGCGGCCCACGCCACTGATCATCAGCGCCACCAGGATGGACGGGAACGACAGCATCACGTCGCAGACCCGCATGATGAGGGCGTCCACACGGCCGCCCACAAAGCCCGCCAGCAGCCCCAGGCTCACGCCGATCAGGATGGACAGCAGCACCGAAGCCACGCCCACCAGCAAGGAGATGCGGGCGCCGTACATCAGCGCCGACAGGATGTCGCGGCCCTGGCCGTCGGTACCGAGCCAATACTTGGCGTCGCCCCCGTCGACCCAGGATGGCGGCTTGAGCGAGTCCAGCAGCTCGAGTGTCGCGAGGTCGAAGGGATTGTGCGGCGCGACGACCTCGGCGAACAGCGCGCAGACGAAGCAGACCACCGCGATCACGGCCGCCAGCATGGCCACGGGTGAGCTGCGGAAGGAATGCCAGACGTCGCCGTCGAAAAAGGCCTTGAGGGCCGACGACGAGGCGGTGGGGTTGGGGTTGGCGTCAACAGCCATGTTCAGTGCGCCTTGCCCTCGACACGCAACCGCGGGTCGACGGCGAAATAGAGCAGATCCACGCCGAGGTTGATCACGACGAAGATCAGGGAAATCAGGCAGAGGTAGGCTGCCATCACGGGGATGTCGGCGAACTGCACGGCCTGAATGAACAGCAGGCCCATGCCGGGCCACTGGAAGACCTGCTCCGTGATGATGGCGAAGGCGATGAGCGAACCGAGTTGCAGGCCCGTGATGGTGATCACCGGCACGAGCGTGTTCTTCAGCGCATGGCCGAAATAGACGCTGCGATTGGTCAGGCCGCGCGCGCGGGCGAAACGGATGTAGTCCGTGCGGAGCACCTCCAGCATCTCGGCGCGCACCAGCCGCATGATCAACGTGAGCTGAAACGCCGACAGCGTGAACGCCGGCAGGATGAGATGCAGCAGTCCATCGCGCGTCAGGAGGCCCGATGTCCAGCTGCCCAAGGCCACCACCTCACCGCGGCCGAAGCTCGGTAGCCACTTGAGTTCGACGGCAAACACCCAGATCAGCACGATGCCGATGACGAAGTTGGGCAGGCTGACCCCGAACAGCGTGCCGGTCATCAGCAACTGGGCGCTGGCCTTGCCTCGTCGCAAGGCAGCGTAGACACCGAGCGGAATGCCCAGGCCCAGCGCGATCAGGCCGGCGACGAGGGCAAGTTCCAGCGTCGCCGGGAAGCGTTCACCGATGAGCGCCGACACCTTGCGTCCCTGCCGCAGGCTGATGCCGAACTCGCCCTGTGCCGCGTTGGCAGCGAAGCGAGCGAACTGCACGGGAAAGGGCTGGTCCAGCCCGAGTTCCTTGCGAAGCGCAACGCGCTGCTCCTCGGTGGCGTCCTGCCCCAGCAGGTTGGTGACCGGGTCGCCGACGTATTGGAAGAGCATGAAGGCGATGAAAGCCACCGACAACATGACGACCAGGGCCTGCACCAGGCGACGAAGAATGAAAACGAGCATGGACTCTTTGTGGCGGGCGCGTCATTGCACCGCGCGAAGGCGCGATCATGGCGAAGCATGGCCGCCTGGGCCTCCCGGGAAAGCCCCTAGCGCTGCAGTGCAACATGAGCGGGCCGCATAAAGAAAAACGGGCCGCAGTTGCGGCCCGTTTGGCTGAGTTGCAGGGCAAGCCCCGCAGCGATCATCAGAAGCGATGACGCAGGCCCAGCATGGCGCCCCCGCGCTTGTTGGCACCGTTCGTGAACAGGACTTCGCCGCTCGTCTTGGTGTAGTCGAACTCCAGGTAAGCGTCGGTGCGCTTGGAGAAGGCGTAGTCCAGCACCACAGCGTAGAAGTCCGCCTTGGACTTGATGTTGGCGTCGGTGCTGAAGCCCAGCGCATTGCGGAAAGGCAGCGCCAGATTCTGGATGGTGCCGTAGTGGGTCTGCTCGGACAGCCAGACGTTGGCGCCCACGTTCAGCTGCGGGGTCAGCTGGTAGGTGGCACCGAACATGATCATCGTGCGCTTCTTGATGTCGGCCGAGTCGGTATTGAACACGTTGGCGCCCAGGATGCCGCTGGTGTAGGCACCGCGGGTCAGCAGCGCAACGTTGGCCGGCGAGCCCGAGGCAGCCGAGGCCGCGAAGCCGGCTGCGCTCGTCTGGTTCAGCAGGGTGAAGGGGTTCTCGAACTTGTTCTCACCCCAGGACGCGTGCACGTACAGCGGACCGTCCGTGTACGACGCACCCAGCACGGTGGCCTTGATCTTCTTGCCGGTCTGCTCCGTGGCTTGCAGGTAGGCTGCGCCGCCACCCCACTTGCCGTCGTTGTAGCGACCCATCGCGCCGACGGTCTTGGTCGGCTGAGCAGCCGCCAGGCCCGACTGGCCTTCACCGGCGCTGACCTGGACCTCGGCGTAGAAATTGCCGACCTGGGCCAGGTACTTGACCATGTTGTCCTGACGCGCGGTCATGGACATGCCGATCTCAGGCTTGTAAGCCTCGATGTAGGGCGAGTAGCGGAAGGAGGCGAACGTCGACGTGTAGATGTCGAACAGGATGTTGTACTGACGGCCCAGGCGGATCTGGCCGAATTCGCTGGACTGCAGGCCCACCCAGGCCTGGCGCCAGAAATCCGGGCTGCCGCTGACGGCGCCGGTATCGGACTGCAGACGGTGCTCCAGGTTGGCCAGCGCCTTCAGGCCGCCACCCATGTCTTCGGTGACGTTCACACCCAGACGGCTTTGCGACATGCCGCCAGGCACGACGGTCTTGGTGCTGGTGCCGGCGTTGGCATTGCTGGTGTAGCGCACGCCGACGTCAACGATGCCGTACAGGGTCACGCTGGACTGGGCCCAGGCGGCCGTCGTGCTGGCAGCGAGGACGGCGAGGGCGAAAGTCGCTTTTTTCATCAAGGTTGTCTCCTGCGAATAATTGTGAACCGCTCGATTCTCAACCAAGCGTCGCCTTCGAACGCCAAGCTTGTTGTGCAATGTCCACAGCAATTCCCCTGTCTCGCACGGGACAAAAGAAAAGCCGCCCGAAGGCGGCTTTGGCTGAAGCGCGCGGCGCTGGGCGCCGCGATGCATCAGAAGCTGTGACGGATACCGACGTCGTAACCGGTCGACTTCAGGCCATTGGCCGTGGCGGCCGGGGCGCCTGCGACGGCGAAGCGGGCTGCACCGCTGTTCTTCAGTTGCGAGAACGTGGTGTACAGCGCGGTGCGCTTGGACAGGTTGTAGATGTAGCCAGCAGCGAACAGCTTGGCATCGCCGATGGCGGTGTAGCCGGTCACGGTGGTTTCAGCAGCGGCGTTGGCCTTGGCGTCCGTGTAGGCGGCCCACAGTTGACCTTGGCCCAGCGGAGCGGTGACGGAAGCCGTCACGATTTGCTGCTTGCGCGACTGGAACTTGGTCTCGGTGTAGGACAGCGACGGGCGGAAGATGCCGAAGTCGTAAGCGCCACCGATGGAGGTCAGCTTGAACTTGCTGGTGTCAGCGGCGTTGGACGTGCTGGCGTAGGCGCCCGACACGTGCAGCGGACCGGCCTTGTAGCCCAGGCGAACCGATTGACCCTTGTTCGTGCCCGTGCCTTCGCCAGCGGACACGTCGGCGCCGCCGTAGAAGCCGCCGAGGTTGGCCGGCAGCGAGTAGGACACGAGGTTGTCGGCGCGGCCGAAGGAGGTGCCGTTGCCGCTGCCCAGGTTGCTGTAGACGGCGCTGACGCTGCCCAGACCCGTGAAGGCAGTCGGGTCGAAGTCTTCGAGGTGCAGGCGCGACACGGTCTTGTTGCGACCCAGGCGCACTTCACCGAAGTCACCGGTCAGGCTGACCGTGGCACGACGGGCCCAGAAGGCGCCGCCGCTGGCCGCACCGGCCACGCCGGTGTCGGTATTGATTTCGGACTCGAGCCAGAAACCAGCCTTCAGGCCACCACCGAGGTCTTCGGTGCCGCGCACGCCGAAGCGGCTGGTGTTCAGGCCGCTGGAATCCAGCTTCTTCACCGCGAGGCCGCCGGTCTTGACGTACTTCACGTCGGCATCGATGACGCCGAAGAGGGTGACGGACGATTGCGCGACGGCAGCGCCGCCGGTCAGGCCCAGAACGGCCAGGGCAATCAGAGCTTTTTTCATTCAATACTCCTAGGTATTCATCCGAGCCGGGGCTGAAGGGCGCAGCGGCTCACCTCCTGTGAGGAAGTGGGCGTATTCCACCAGAGCTCGGGGTCGTTCGGGAATTCACGGATATGAAAATGTGTGTTGTCGTTGCGGAGTCACAACGTCACGCGCGATTCACCTTTTGGTCATTGATATACGGGTTAATTAGATGGAATTGCTTGCAGGCCTCCCCTCGCCTCGGCCCCTGAACTGGCAGGACCGGCTGATCAGCGCTTTGGACGCCGGCCTGCGCACGGTGTTCGTGCCCACCCGCGCCACCCGGCCGACACCGGCTGCGGGGATGGAGCCGCCCGAGTTGGCGGAGGCAGACCGACGCGGGGCGCAAGCGCTGATGCGTGTCAATCACGTGGGGGAAATCTGCGCTCAGGCGCTGTATCAGTCGCAGGCGCTCTTCAGCCGCAGCGACGACGCTCGCCGTCACTTTGAGGCGGCTGGCCAGGAAGAGCTTGACCATCTCGCCTGGACCGCCGAGCGCATCCAGCAGTTGGGCGGTCACACCAGCCACCTGGCGCCGCTGTGGTGGGCGGGCGCGTTTGCCTGGGGCAGCCTGGCGGGCATCGCCGGTGACAAATGGAGCTTGGGCTTCGTCGTCGAAACCGAGCGTCAGGTGGAAGCCCACCTCGCGGGCCACCTGGAGCGACTGCCGCAAACCGACACCGTCTCACGTGCCATCGTGGAACAGATGCGCCAGGAAGAAGCCGCACACGCTGACGAAGCGCTGGCCCGGGGAGCAAGTCTCCTGCCCGCGCCCATCCCGGCGCTGATGCGCACCGCGGCCAAGGTCATGACGACCGTGGCTCACCGCATCTGATCAGCCGTCGACGACCTCGAACGACGTCGTGATGGCCGAGGTCTTGGCCAGCATGGCCGTGGCCGAGCAGTATTTCTCGTGAGACAGGGCCACGGCGCGCTCGACGATCTCGGGCTTGAGCGCCTTGCCGGTCACGACGAAGTGGAAATGGATGGCGGTGAAGACCTTGGGGTCGCTCGTCGCGCGCTCGGCCTTCAGGGCCACCTTGCAGCCGCGCACGTCGTGCCGACCGCGCTTCAGGATGAGCACCACGTCATAGGCGGTGCAACCGCCGGTGCCGGCGAGCACCATCTCCATCGGGCGCGGCGCCAGATTGCGACCGCCACCGTCCGGCGCGCCGTCCATCGACACCACATGCCCGCTGCCGGTCTCGGCAACAAAGCTCATGCCACTCGGGCCCTCGGGGCCCAGCCAACTGACGGTGCATTCCATGGTGAGTTTTTAGAGGCCAGGCCCCAATTCGTTCACAGAAAAATATTGCGGCGCAGCATAACGCGGCGCTACACTGCGAACCAAGCGAAAACGTTTTCGCACCGATTGTCTCCTCCACCGCCTCCATGGTGGATTCAACCCGAGCTTGCAAAAGCTCGGGTTTTTTTTCGCCGAAGGCAGCCAGGGCCTGGCGCTGGGGGCACTCCCCTATCATGCGGCGCCGCAACAAGACCGCATGGAGACCCGATGAGCCCCGCCCGGCCGCCCTCGCCCCCGCGACGCAAGCCCGCCCGGAAGGCGACAGCCCAGGCACCGGCCATGCTCCCGCCAGGCAGCAGCTACCTCCAGCGCATCCTGAACGCCCGCGTCTACGAAGTCGCCCGCGAGACCTCGCTGGACGCCGCTCCCAAGCTGTCCCGGCGCCTGGGCAACAAGGTCTGGCTCAAGCGCGAGGACGAGCAGGACGTCTTCAGCTTCAAGCTCCGCGGCGCCTACAACAAGATGGCCCACCTGTCGCCCGAGCAGCGTGCAGCGGGGGTCATCTGCGCGTCGGCCGGCAACCATGCGCAAGGCGTGGCCCTGTCAGCCCGCAAGCTCGGCTGTCGCGCGGTCATCGTGATGCCGGTGACGACGCCTCAGGTCAAGATTGATGCCGTCCGTGGCCATGGCGGCGAGGTCGTGCTGTTCGGTGAGAGCTTCACGGACGCCTTCGGCCATGCCAAGGAACTGGAGCGCGACCAGGGCCTGACCTTCGTCCACCCCTTCGACGACCCGGACGTCATTGCCGGCCAGGGCACCATCGCCATGGAGCTGCTGCGCCAGCACCCAGGCCCCATCGACGCCATCTTCGTGGCCATCGGCGGCGGCGGCCTGATCTCGGGCGTGGCGGCCTACGTCAAGGCGCTGCGCCCGGAGATCAAGGTCATTGGCGTGCAGACCACCGATTCCGACGCCATGCTGCGCTCGGTGAAGGCGGGCAAGCGCGTCACGCTCAATGATGTGGGCCTGTTCGCCGATGGCACGGCCGTCAAGCTGGTCGGGGAGGAGACCTTCCGCATCACCCGCGAGTTGGTGGACGACTTCATCGTGGTCGACACCGACGCCGTGTGCGCCGCGATCAAAGACGTGTTCGAGGACACCCGCTCCATCCTGGAGCCCTCCGGCGCCATGAGCGTCGCAGCCGCCAAGCAGTATGTCGCCCGGACCGGCGCCAAGGGCCAGTCGCTGGTCGCGATCACGTGCGGCGCGAACATGAATTTCGACCGGCTGCGCTTCGTGGCCGAGCGGGCCGAGGTGGGCGAACAGCGCGAAGCCCTGTTCGCGGTGACCATCCCGGAGGCGCGAGGCAGCTTCAAGCGCTTCTGCGAGCTGCTCGGCCCGCGCAGCGTGACCGAGTTCAACTACCGCATCGCCGACGACAAGGTGGCCCACATCTTCGTCGGTGTGGCCATCTCCAAGCCGGACGAGGCCGCCAAGCTCGCCCGCACCTTCACCAAGGCGGGCTTCCAGACGCTGGACCTGACCAACGACGACCTGGCCAAGGAGCACATCCGCCACATGGTCGGGGGGCGCAGCGACCTGGCGCGCAACGAGCGCCTGTACCGCTTCGTCTTCCCAGAGCGCCCCGGCGCGCTGATGCGCTTTCTGTCGAGCATGCACCCGGACTGGAACATCAGCCTGTTCCACTACCGCAACCAGGGCGCTGACTATGGCCGCATCCTGGTCGGCATCCAGGTTCCCAAGGGTGATGCGGGGGCGTTGCGCGATTTTCTGGACGGCCTCAACTATCCGTACGAAGACGAGTCCCACAATCCGGTCTATCGCTTGTTCCTCGGTTGAGTTGAAATCCGGGGGTTTGCCACCCTTCGCACCATGACCGTTGCCCAACAGTCGCTGATTTCCCCGACCGCCAACCCGGAACTCGAACGCGCCCTGCGTGACCGCGTGGACCGCCGCTCGGCGATCGCGGGCGGGCTGGGCGAGTTGGAGCCGCTGGCGGTGCGGCTGGGCCTGGTGCAGAACAGCCTCACGCCACGCTTTCGCGACCCGGTGCTGGCTCTGTTCGCGGCCGACCACGGCATCGTGGTCGACGGCGTCGGGGCGCAATGGGGCCGGGCGACCAAGGATCAGGTGCAGATGGCGCTGCATGCCCAACTGCCGGTTTCGGTCTTCGCGCGACTGCAAGGCCTGCACCTGACGGTGGTGGACTGTGGCGTGGCAGACAACCTGCCGCCCCATGCCCGCCTGCTGGCTCGCAAGGTGGCGCATGGGACACGCAATGCCCGCACCGGCCACGCCATGAGCCTGGACCAGGCCCACGCCGGCGTCCGGGTCGGCATGGAGATCGCCGACAACCTGCCCGGCAATGTGCTGGCCTGCGCGTCCATGGGCCAGGGCTCGGCTGAATGCGCGGCGCTCGTGCTGTCGCGGCTGTCAGACCAGCCGGTGCGGGACTTCGTCGTCTCCGGCCCGACGATGCGCCAGGACGACCTCACCCACCTGCTCGACGTGCTGCACGGCGCGCTGGCCCGCCATCGCGACGCCAAGGAGCCGATGGACGTGCTCGCGGCTTTCGGCGGCTATGAACTGGCGGTGATGGTCGGCGCCATGCTGGTGGCCGCGAGCAAGCGCAGCCTCATCATCATCGACGGCATTGCCGCCTGCGCGGCGCTCAAGCTGGCCTCGCTCATCTGCGCGCCGGTGACGGACTACGCCGTGTTCTGCCGCAGCCATGTGCACCGCGGCCTGGACGAAGCGCTGGCGCTCTTCCATGCCTCCGCCCTGCTCGAGTTGGGCATGGACAGCGCCGACGGCACGGGTGCGGCACTTGCCTGGCCCATGATCCGCGCGGCCGGCGCCATGCTGACCGATCTGCACGAAGTGGCCGAAGCCCGCGTGGCGGTGCGGCCAGCGCCCGGCATCAACATTCCCACGCTGGGCGCCTGAGCGGCGCCAGGTGGCCTATTGGGTCGCGGTCTCCTGCCGCGCCGGTGGGCCATTGACCTGCGGCGCCGCCGGATTCGGGTTGGCGGGCTGGGCCTGTGGCATGGGGATGGGGGTCAGCCCCGCGGCCGGCGGCGTGGCGCGCAGCGGCACACCGGCCGCGCCTGCATTCGGATTGCCGCCGAGCACAACATTAGACGGTTGAGCCGGTGGCAACGATCCGGTGGCAGGCGCTGCCGGCGGGCTGATCTGCAGCACCTGCACCGCACTCTGGCCGGCCAGGCCAAGGCTCGCGCTGCGGGCGTCGACCCGCAACAGGCACAGGTCGCCGTCGACGATGGCTCCGACACGCACCGTGCGCGCCACGCCGTCGACTTCAATCAGAGCCACACCCTCGCCGGCCTCGGCCGCCTTGGCGCTCTTCGGGGCCACGACACCGATCAGGCGAAGCCGGGTGGAAGCCGCGACCTCGGGTTCCGCAGTCGCCTCCTGAGGCGTCACGCCCAGCAGCCGACTCAGGTCAACCGCGCCGCTGCGCCCCTCGCCGGCCGGCGTGACCGACGACGGCATGGGCAGCGGACGGGCGAACAATTGCAGGCCCCAGTAGGCCACCGAGCCGCCGAGCAGCAGCCACACCGAAAACGCCATGAATCGAGCAAGCATCGCCCCATTATGATGGCCCGGTCATCGCAGCTCCGTGCTCCCACGCTCCCCGACATGCGCCGTTTCCATCCCGCCCGCGGCTTCACGCTGATCGAACTGCTCGTCGTGCTCGTCATCATTGGCGTGCTGGCCGCCCTGGTCGTGCCCAATGTGCTTGACCGCGCGGAAGACGCGCGCGTCACCGCAGCCCGCACCGACGTGAACAACCTGATGCAGGCGCTGAAGATGTACAAGCTGGACAACCAGCGCTACCCCAGCGGCGAGCAAGGCCTCGACGCCCTGGTGCACAAGCCCACCACCGGCACGCCGCCGCCCAACTGGAAGCCCTATCTCGAGAAGCTCCCCAACGACCCCTGGGGCCACCCCTATCAGTACGCCAACCCTGGTGTGAAGGGCGAGGTCGATGTCTACAGCTTTGGCGCCGACGGCCGTCCCGGCGGCGAGGGCCGTGACGCCGACATCGGCTCCTGGCAGTAAGGCGCCGCGTCTGGCCTGCAGCGCTGTTCGCCGCTCGGCGGGCTTCACGCTGATCGAGCTGCTGGTCGTCGTGGCGCTGATTGCGATCAGCAGCGCGACGATCATGCTGGCGCTGCGGGACCCGGCTGAGCTGCAGTTGCAGCGTGAGGCGCAGCGCCTGGCCGCGCTGCTCGAAGCGGCGCGCGCCGAAAGCCGCGCGTCCGGGCTGACCGTGCGCTGGATTCCCAAGGGGCTCAAAGGCGGTGACGACTTCCGCTTCGAGGGGCTCCCGCGCACGCTGCAACTGCCCACGCGCTGGCTGGGCGAGCCCGTGGCCGTGCAGATCGCCGACGCCACTGCGGCCAACCCCGGTCTGGTGCTCGGCCCCGAACCCATCATCCCGGCGCAACGGCTCAGGCTGCAACTCGGCAGCCAGCAGCTGACCCTGGGCACCGACGGCCTGGGTGCCTTCGAGATCGTGGGCAATCCATGAAACTGGCGCGCGGCTTCACGCTCATCGAGGTGCTGGTGGCGCTTGTCATCGTGGCCATCGCGCTGGGCGCCGGCATCAAGGCTGCCGGGGCTCTGGGCAACAACGCCGAGCGCCTGGCCCAGGTGAGCGCCGCGCAATGGTGCGCCGAGAACCTGCTGACCGAACTGCGCCTGAACCAGCAGTCTCAGAACCAATTCCCCGACATCGGCGAGTCACCCTTCAGCTGCGAGCAGTTGGGGCGCAGCTATGTGGGCACGCTCAAGGTCAGCCCGACGCCCAACCCCAACTTCCGGCGCATCGACGCTGCCGTGGCGGACGACCAGGGCGTGCCCTTGCTGAGCCTGTCGACCATCATGGGCAAGTTCTGATGCGCCGCCCTGCCCTACGCCGCGGCAGCGCGGGCTTCACGCTGGTCGAAGTGCTGGTGGCCCTGGTCGTGATGGCCACGATGGCCGCCATGGCCTGGCGCGGCATCGACGCGCTGGTGCGCAGCCGCGAGACCGCGCAAGGCCACCTGGCCCAGACCGCCCGGCTGCAGACCGTCATGGCGCAATGGGAAGTGGACCTGCGCGCCCTGCAGGACAGCCACAGCCCCGTGCAACCCCTGGCCTTCGATGGCGGCAACCTGGTGCTGACGCGACAAGGCAACGGCGGCCTGCAGGTGGTGGTGTGGAGCCTGCGCGAGGGCAGCCTGTGGCGCTGGGAAAGTCCCGCGGTGCGCGTCGTCGAAGACCTGGAAGACCAGCGCCAGCGCGGCCTGCAGCAACTGGCGCAGCGCAATCCTTCGCTGCGCGCCTTCGACGGCGTGGCCAGTTGGCAGTTCTACTGCTACTGGGGCAATGCCTGGAGCAACTGCCAGTCCACCGGCACCACGACCAGCAATGCCGGGCCGGTCAAGACCACCAACCCCACGCCCGCGGGCCTGCGCATCGCGATGCAGTTCGCCGAAGGCAGCGGCCTGAGCGGCACCCTGACGCGCGAGCTGGAGGTGACCGTCCGATGAGATGCCGCCCGGTCGCCCTGACGAGCAGCAGGCCAACGCAGCGAGGCGCCGCCCTGCTGACCGCGATGATCATCGTCACCCTCATCGCCAGTCTCGCAGCGGGCATGGTCTGGCAGCAGTACCGCGCGGTGCAGATCGAGGCCGCCGATCGCGCGCGGGCCCAGAGCGCATGGATCCTGCAGGGCGCGCTCGACTGGGCCCGCCTCATCCTGCAGGAAGACGCCAAACAAAACCGCAACAAGCCGGTCGACCACCTCGGCGAGCCCTGGGCGGTGCCGCTGGCCGAGGCACGGCTGTCGACCTTCCTGGCCGCCGACAAGAACTCGGCCTCGGACGATGAGGGCCCGGAGGCCTTTCTGTCGGGCAGCATCGAAGACGCCCAGAGCCGCTACAACCTGCGCGCCCTGCTCGGCGGCAGCACCGTGCCGCCGCTGGAGCAGCGGGTGCTGGAGCGGCTGTGCAGCCAGGTCAATGCGCCGCCCGGCACTGCGGCCGTGATCATTGCCGGCATGCGCGCGGCCTTCCCGAGTGCCGCCAGCGGGGCCAGTGCGCCCGCCGCCAGCGCCAGCGAGACCGGCCCGCTGCAACCCGCGGGGCTGGACCAGCTGAGTTGGTTCGGCCTGGATGCGGACACCATCAAGCGCCTGCAGCCCTACTTGGTGCTGCTCCCGAAGGCCACGCCGGTCAACCTGAACACGGCCCCGCGCGAGGTCATCGCGGCCCTGTTCGATGGCGTGGACCTCGCCACCGCCGAGCGCATGGTGCAGGGGCGCAAGGCCAAGCCGCTGAACGACATCGCCAACGACGCGGCCGCCTACCTGTCAGCCGATGCCCTGGCGCAGGCCACGGCCGCGCGGGCTGCGGTGACCTCGTCCTATTTCATCGTCACGGGCCGACTGCGGCTGGAAGAACGCCAGCTCGAGCAACGTTCTCTCATCGAACGCCAGAACCTCAACATGGTGGTGCTGGCCCGCGAACGCATCAATCAGCTGCTGGATCGGTGATGCCCCGAAGTCGACACCGGCTACACCTGTTCACCGTGCATGCGCCCCCGGCGCCGGCAACCTCACGCCCCCCTCCTAGAATGCGCCGCGCCTTCTGAGCCCCTATGAGCACCCTGCTGCTGTTCCTGCCCCCACGAGCGCGCCTGCGTGCGCCTGGCCGCGCCATGCCCGAGGGGGCGCTGCGCGAGTACGACTACGCCCTCACGGCCGACGGCCGCCAGGTCACTGCCGAGGGGCGCGCTACGCCTGCCGCACTGCCGGCCGCCGACAGCGTCATCGCGGTCATCGCCGAGTCGGACATCAGCTGGCGGCGGGTGGAGCTGCCGCGCGCCGGCCGCCACATGCGGGCCGCCCTGGCCGGCAAGCTCGAAGAGGTGCTGCTGGACGAACCCGACACCCTGCACTTCGCGCTGGAGCCGGACGCTGTCGGCGGCGACACGGCCTGGGTGGCAGTCACCTCGCGCCCCTGGCTGGTCGACCATCTCGCCCATCTGGAGGCGGCACAGGTCTTCATCGACCGCGTCGCGCCGCTGTCCTGGCCCGACGAACTCGCGCGCGGCCATTTCTTCGAGATGCCCAACGAGCGTGGCGTCAGCGTGGCCCTGCGCTGGAGCCATGCCGAGGGCGTGGCCACGCTGCCACTGGAAGGCGGCCTCGCGCGTCAGTTCTTTCCGCCCGGCCTCGTGCATGCCGCGCAATGGACGGCCACCGCTGCCGCAGCCACCGAGGCTGAACGGTGGCTGGGCACGACCGTCACCATCCAGACGCCAGCACAGCGCGCACTCGGCGTGCTCGACAGCGCCTGGGACCTGCGCCAGTTCGACCTGGCCCCGCGCGCCCGCGGTGTGCGCGCCCTGCGCCTGGTGACCCGCGAGCTGATGCGCAAGCCCTGGCGGCCGGTTCGCATCGGGCTGGTAGGGCTGGCGCTGGTGCAGGTCATCGGCCTGAACCTCTGGGCGTGGCAGCAGCAGCGCGAGCTGTCTGCACGCCGCCAGGCCGTCACCGCCGCCCTGACCGACACCTTCCCGCAGGTGCGCGCCATCCTGGACGCGCCGGTGCAGATGCAAAAACAGCTCGACCTGCTGCGGGTCAGCGCCGGCAGCATCGGCGACCAGGATCTCGAAGCCCTGCTCGGTGCCGCCGCCACCGCCTGGCCGGGTGACCGCCCGCCGACCGAGGCCCTGGCCTTCGAGCCTGGGCGCCTGACCGTGTCGGCCCAGGGCTGGAGCCCGGCGCAGATCGACACCTTCCGAAACCAGCTGCGCAGCGAAGGCTGGCAGCTCGACGCCAGCGAAGGCAAGCTGACCATCAGCCGCGCCAGCGCACAGGGACGCAGCTGATGGCCCGTTCGAACCTTTCCTCCAACGGCCAGAGCCTGTCCGAGCAGTGGCAGCAGCTCAAGGGCCAGGCCCTCACGCAATGGGAGGCCATGGGCGAACGTGAGCGCATCGCGCTTGCCGCCGTCGGCGCGCTGCTCGTGCTGCTGCTGGCCTGGAGCCTGCTGCTGGCCCCTGCGTTGCGCACCCTCAAGACGGCACCTGCCGAGCTGGAAAGGCTCGACGGTCAGCTGCAGCAGATGCAGGCCCAGGCACAAGAGGCCAAGGCACTGCGCGCCGCACCGGCCGTGCCGCCCGCCCAGGCCCAGGCCGCGCTGACGGCCTCGGTGGAACACCTGGGCCCGGCTGCCCGGCTCAATCTCACGGGCGACCGCGCAGTCGTCACGCTCACGGGCATCGCGCCGGAGGCGCTGCAAGCCTGGCTCGGCGAAGTGCGCTCCGCCGCACGGGCCCGCCCGGTCGAGGCGCAACTCACGCGCGGCCCCAAAGGCTACGCAGGCACCCTCGTGCTGACGCTGGGAGGCAACTGATGGCCTGGTTGCGCAAGACGGCCCAAGCCGCCCCGGTGGCGGGCGATTCAGTGCTCGGCACCCCGGCCGCCGGCGGTCGCGCCGTGCGGCACATCACGCCCCGGCGCTGGAGCATCGGCGGCGCGCTGCTGGGCATCCTGGTGGCCTTCATCGCGTTTGCGCCAGCCAGCTGGCTCGCGCGTGCCCTGGCTTCGGCCACCGAGCAGCACCTGCTGATCGTCGACACCCGCGGCAGCATCTGGAACGGCTCGGGTGTGCTGGTGCTGACCGGCGGCGCCGGCAGCCGGGATGCCTCGGCCCTGCCGGGCCGGCTGCACTGGCGCATGAGCTTGAAGGGCATGGGCTTGCAACTCGCCGCCCGCCAGGACTGCTGCATCAACGGCGAGCTTTTGCTCGGCATCCAGCCGGGCCTGGGCCGCATGGCCATCAGCGTGGACAACAAGGCCGACTGGCTGGCCCGCCTGCCCGCCGGCGTGCTGGCCGGGCTGGGCACGCCGTGGAACACGCTGCAGCTGGGGGGCTCCTTGCGCCTGTCCGCCCGCGACCTGCGGCTGGAGTCCGTGCAAGGCCGCTGGCGCCAATTCGGCGAACTGCAGCTCGACCTGGCCAACCTGTCCTCGCGCGTCTCCACCGTCGCGCCGCTGGGCAGCTACCGCTTCACCGTGACGGCCGACCCGGGCAACCCGGGCGTGAGCACCCTGCGCCTGTCCACGCTGGAGGGCGCGCTTCAACTGTCGGGCGTGGGCACGCTCACCAGCGGCGGCAAGAGCCGCTTCACCGGCGAGGCCGGGGCCGCACCCGGCCGCGAAGAAGCGCTGAACAACCTGCTGAACATCATCGGGCGCCGCCAAGGCGCGCGCTCCGTCCTGACGATCGGATGATCATGAATCTCCACCGCACCGCCACCTCCGCCGCCGCCATCACGGCCCTGTTGCTGGCAGCCGGCACGGCCGCCGCACAGCCCGACAACGCCCACGTGCAGCGCGGCCGGCCCGCGGGCCCGGCCGTCAAGGCCAGCTCCCCGGTGACGCTGAACTTCGTCAATGCCGACATCGAGGCCGTGACCCGCGCGATCGGCGTGATGCTCAACCGCCAGATCATCATCGACCCGCGCGTGAAGGGCACGATCACGGTCTACAGCGAGCAGCCCGTCTCGGTGGCCGACGCCTACCGCAACTACCTCGCCGCGCTGCGCGGCCTGGGCTTCACGGTGGTGGAGTCGGCCGGCTTCCTGAAGGTGCTGCCCGAGCCGGACGCCAAGGTTCAGGCCGGCTCGGTGGCCGTCGAGTCCAGCAACATCCGGGGCGACCAGATCATCACGCAGATCTTCCGCATCCAGCACGAGAACGCCAACAACCTCGTCGCGACGCTGCGCCCGCTGATCAGCCCCAACAACACCATCAATGCCAACCCGGGCAACAACAGCCTGGTCATCACCGACTACGCCGACAACCTGCAGCGCATCGCCAAGATCATCGCGGCGATGGACACGCCGGGCACGAGCGACATCGAGATCGTGCCGCTCAAACACGCCGTGGCAGCCGACTTGGCGCCGCTGGTGCAGCGCCTGGCCGATGGCGGCACGCCCGCCGGCGCCGCGGTGCCGGGGCAGAGCAGCAGCACCGTCAACGTGCTGGTCGACCCGCGCGCCAACGGCCTCATCCTGCGCGCCAGCAACCCCGCCCGGCTCGCTGCCGTGCGCGCCATGGTC
The DNA here is from genome assembly GCF_002205845.1 of Roseateles puraquae. Lineage (GTDB taxonomy): Bacteria > Pseudomonadota > Gammaproteobacteria > Burkholderiales > Burkholderiaceae_C > Pelomonas > Pelomonas puraquae. Next base: position 1,404,969 of record NZ_NISI01000001.1, read on the forward strand.
GACAAGCTCGACCAGCCCAGCAGCGACGGCGGCAACAGCATCCGCGTCGTCTACCTGAAGAACGCCGACGCCGTGAAGCTGGCCACCGTGCTGCGCGCTGCGTTCGGCGCGGCCGCCTCGGCCAACAGCAACAGCGGCGGCAGCAGTGCCAGCGGCACCGGCAGCCTGCTGTCGGCCGGCACGAACAACAACACCAACCAGACGCTCACCGGCAGCACCAGCAGCACAGGCACCAACAGCGGCGGCATGAATTCCACGGCCGCCACGTCACCGCTGAGCCAGTCGGCCGGGCCGTCGACGGGTGGCTTCGTGCAGGCCGACCCGTCCACCAATTCGCTGATCATCACGGCGCCCGAGCCGCTGTACCGCCAGGTGCGCGCGGTCATCGAGCAGCTCGACGCCCGCCGCGCCCAGGTCTACGTGGAGTCGCTCATCGTCAAGATCGACAACACCAAGGCGGCGCAGTTCGGCGTGCAGTGGCAGAGCCTGTTCGGCAGCAAGGGGGACGCCACCATTCCGGGCGCAGGCACCAACTTCGGCACCGGCCTGTCCAACATCATCAACGCGACCGGCGCGGTGGCCAATGGCACGTCGGGCGTGACCTCGGCGCTGAGCAGCGCCGCAGCGCCGACCGGCCTGAACATCGGCCTGCTGAAGAAGTTCGGCAGCATCTACACGCTGGGCGCCGTGGCCAACTTCTTCGAGAGCCAGAGCGGCGCCAACGTGCTGTCCACACCCAACCTGGTGTCGCTGGACAACGAGGAGGCCCGCATCGTCATCGGCCAGAACGTGCCTTTCGTGACGGGCTCCTACGCCAGCACCTCCACCAGCGGCACCGTCAACCCCTTCACCACCGTCGACCGCAAGGACGTGGGCCTGACGCTGAAGGTGAAGAGCCAGATCGGCGAGGGCGGCACGGTGCGCATGGTGGTCTACCAGGAGAACTCGTCGGTCGTGCCCGGCTCCAGCGGCACCACCGGCCCGACACTGGACAAGAGCGCCATCGAGACCAGCGTCGTGGTGGACGATGGCGACGTCATCGTGCTGGGCGGCCTGCTGAAGGACGAGTACACCGACGGCGACGATGGCGTGCCGGGCCTGTCCAAGATCCCGGTGCTGGGCAACTTGTTCACGAGCAAGAACCGCAAGCGCGTGAAGACCAACCTGATGGTCTTCCTGCGCCCCGTGGTCATGCGCACGGCGGAGAGCGCCAACCAGCTGTCCATGGACCGCTACGAAAGCATCCGCGCCGTGCAGCAGGGCGCGCAGCCCCAGAAGAACATGCTGCTGCCCGACACCGGCGCGCCCGTCCTGCCGGAAGCCAAGGACGCGTCGCCGCGCAAGCCGCTGCCGCAGCAATAAGCCCTCTGCCATGGCCGCGACCCGCCACCCCCTGCCCTACGCCTTCGCCAAGGCCAACACCGTGCTGCTGGAAGACGACGGCAGCACGCTGACGCTGTGGGCACCGCCCGACGTCGGCTGGGCCACGCTGTCCGAAGTGCAGCGCCTGTATGCCGTGGACCGCCTGGAATCGGAGGCGGCGCCATCGCTGGCCGAGCGCATCAATGCCGCCTACGCCGGCAGCGAGAGCAGTGCCGCCGTGGTGGTGGGCGAGGTGGAGAGCGCGGTGGACCTGTCGCGCATGATGCAGGACCTGCCCGCGGTGGAAGACCTGCTGGAAGCCGCCAACGACGCGCCCATCATCCGCATGCTCAACGCCCTGCTCACGCAGGCGGCCAAGGACGGCGCGAGCGATATCCACATCGAGCCCTACGAGCGCAGCAGCTCGGTGCGCTTCCGCGTGGATGGCACCTTGCGCGAGGTGGTGCAGCCCAACCGGGCCCTGCACGCGGCCCTGATCTCGCGCCTGAAAATCATGGCCGAGCTCGACATCGCCGAGAAGCGCCTGCCGCAGGACGGTCGCATCTCGCTGCGCATCGGCGGCCGCGCCATTGATGTGCGGGTGTCCACCCTGCCGTCCGCCCACGGAGAACGCGCCGTGCTGCGCCTGCTCGACAAGAGCGAATCCAAGTTCACGCTCGAAGGCCTGGGCATGGATGGCAAGGTGCTGTCGGCCTTCAAGCAGCTGGTCCAGCAGCCGCACGGCATCGTGCTTGTGACCGGACCGACCGGCTCGGGCAAGACGACTTCGCTCTACGCCTCGCTGCAAACGGTCGACACCAGCACCACCAACGTGTTGACCGTGGAAGACCCGATCGAATACGAGCTGCCCGGCATCGGACAGACCCAGGTCAACAGCAAGATCGACCTGACCTTCGCCAAGGCCCTGCGCGCCATCCTGCGCCAGGACCCGGACGTCATCATGATCGGCGAGATCCGCGACTACGAGACCGCGCAGATCGCCATCCAGGCCTCGCTCACCGGTCACCTGGTGCTGGCCACCCTCCACACCAACGACGCACCCAGCGCCGTCACTCGGCTGACCGACATGGGCGTCGAGCCCTTCCTGCTCAGCAGCTCGCTGTTGGGCGTGCTGGCCCAACGCCTGGTACGGCGGCTGTGCCCGGTGTGCAAGCGCCAGGACGGCGAAGGCCACTGGCACCCCGTGGGCTGTGAGGCCTGCGGCCACACCGGCTACAAGGGCCGCACGGGCGTGTACGAGCTGATGGTGGCCGATGACGCCGTGCGCAGCCTCATCCACAACCGCGCAGCCGAGAGCGAGCTGCAGGCGGCTGCCCAGGCTGCCGGTCTGCGCTCGATGCGCGAGGACGGCGAGCGGCTCATCGCGGCCGGCGTGACCTCGCTCGAAGAAGTGCTCCGCGTGACCCGCGAGTAGGCGAAGCGCCGTGCCAGCCTACAAGTACGAAGCCCTCACCGAGGCCGGCCGCCAGAGCAGCGGCCTGATCGAGGCCGACAACCCGCGCGCCGCCCGCGCCGCGGTGCGCGCGCTGGGCCTGACGCCGCTGTCCATCGACACCGTGCAGCAGCACGGCGCTCAGGAGGGCAGCCGCTTCACGCGCCGCGTGTTCAACCCCACCGCCCTGGCGGTGTGGACGCGCCAGTTGGCCGGTCTGGTCGGCTCCGGGCTGCCCATCGAGCGAGCCCTGACGGCCCTGGCCGAGGAAAGCGAAGACACCCGCCAGCGTGAGCTCATCAGCCAGCTCAAGGCCGAGGTGAATGCCGGCTCGGCGTTCGCGCGGGCGCTGGCCTCGGCACCGCGCGAGTTCGACGATGTCTACCGCGGCGTGGTCGCCGCCGGCGAACAAAGCGGCGCCCTCGGCCAGGTGCTGGAAAAGCTCGCCGACGACCTGGAGGAACGCCAGGACCTCAAGGCCAAGGTCGTGGGTGCCATGGCCTACCCGGCCATCGTTTCGCTGATCTCGGTGTTCATCATCATCTTCCTGGTGACCTATGTCGTGCCGCAGATCGCGACCGTCTTCACCAGCTCCAAGCGCACCCTGCCTGCGCTCACCGTGGCGATGCTCGCCATCAGCGACTTCGTGAGGGCCTGGGGCTGGGCGATGCTCGCGGGCCTGATCGCAGCCGGCGTGGGCCTGCGCTATGCGCTCAAGGCGCCAGCCTTCCGACTGCGCTTCGATGCGGGCGTGCTGGGTCTGCCGCTGCTCGGGCGGCTCACACGGGGCTACAACGCGGCGCGCTTTGCCGGCACCCTGGCCATGCTGGCCGCCTCGGGCGTGCCGATCCTGAAGGCGCTGCAGGCCGCGGCCGAGACGCTCTCCAACCGGGCCATGCAGGCCGATGCGCTCGACGCCCTCGTGATGGTGCGCGAAGGCGCACCCTTGGGCTCGGCCCTGGCGGGCAAGAAGCGCTTCCCCGGCATCCTCGCGATGTTCGCCCGCCTGGGCGAGCAGACCGGCGAACTGCCCGACATGCTGGGGCGGGCCGCCAAGCAGCTCGGCACCGAAGTCCAGCGCCGCGCGATGGCTGCGGCCACGTTGCTGGAGCCACTGCTCATCGTCGCGATGGGCGCCGTGGTGCTGCTGATCGTGCTGGCGGTGCTCTTGCCGATCATTCAGCTCAACACCTGGGTCCGGTAAACCCACCCCCTACCGCAGCGAAGCTGCGGCCCCCTCAAGGGGGCGCTCGCGGCTGACCGGCGAAGCCGGATCAGCGCGAGCCGCTGGAGGGGGTGCGGCGGGAAGCAGCCCACCCCCTACCGCAGCAAAGCTGCGGCCCCCTCAAGGGGGCGCTCGCGGCTGACCGGCAGAGCCGGATCAGCGCGAGCTGCTGGAGGGGATGCGGCGCTATCGCGCGCATCGCCAACGCCGGGTTGTTCTGCCGTGCAGTCGGACGGTGAACCGACGCGAGGCTTCAGCGGAGCCTGAAGGTCGCCACGACGCCGCTGAGGCGTGCGGCCTGGTCCTTGAGGCTTTCGGCGGCGGCGGTGGATTCCTCGACGAGGGCGGCGTTCTGCTGGGTCATCTTGTCGAGGTCGGCCACGGCGACGTTGACCTGGCCGATGCCCTGGCTCTGCTCCGTGGCGGCGGTGCTGATCTCGCCGACGATGTCGGTCACGCGCTGCACGCTGGTGACGATCTCGGTCATGGTGCCGCCAGCCTCTTCGACGAGGCGGGCGCCGGCCTCGACCTGGTCGACACTGGCGCCGATCAGCGCCTTGATCTCGCGGGCGGCTTCGGCGCTACGCTGTGCCAGGGTGCGCACCTCACCAGCCACCACCGCGAAGCCGCGGCCTTGCTCGCCGGCCCGCGCGGCTTCCACGGCGGCGTTCAGCGCCAGGATGTTGGTCTGGAAGGCGATGCCGTCAATGGTGCCAATGATGTCGCCGATGCGGCGGCTGGAGGCATGGATGGCCGTCATGGTGCTCACCACCTGGTTGACCACTTCGCCGCCGCGCACGGCCACCTGCGTGGCCGAGGTCGCAAGCTGGTTGGCCTGGGCGGCCGAGTCGGCACTGTGGCGCACGGTGCTGGTGAGCTCTTCCATGGCGCTGGCGGTCTCCTCCAGGTTGGAGGCGGTCTGCTCGGTGCGCGCGCTCAGGTCGGCATTGCCGCTGGCGATCTCGCTGCTGGCGGTGGTGATGTTGTCGACCACGCCGCGCACCTGCTGCAAAGCCTGGCGCAGCGCTTCGCGCATGGCGTCGAGGGCGCGCAGCAGCTGGCCAGTTTCGTCCGAGCCGTAGTGGCGCTGGGCGTCGCCGCTGAGGTTCATGTCAGCGATCTCGTGCGCGACGCGCTCAGCGGTGCGCAGTGGGCCGGTGATGCTGCGCGTGAGCAGCACGCTCAGCGCAATGCCAATGACCAGGGCCATGGCCGTGGCGCCGACCAGCACGGCCACGGTGCGCGAGCGCAGCGCTTCCACGCGCTGGCCCGAGGCATCGAGTTGGCTGCGCTGGCGGGCGGCCATCTGGGACACCCCTTCCAGATAGCTCTTGGACGTGGGCTCGAACTGCTCCGCGAAAATCTTGCTCGCACCTTCCACATCGCCCGCCTTCTTGGCCTTGCTCACCGCATCGCGTGCGGCGAGATAGGCCTTGCGCAGCTCGCCGATGCGCGCGAACAGCTCGCGCTCCTCGGGCGAGTCCAGCTCCGACTCGATGAGCTTCTGCAACTCGTTGGTTTCCGCGATGGCCGCAGCCGAGGCCGGCGCGAAGTACTCGACGAGCGAGGGGTCGCTGCTCTTGGCGATGGCCGCAGCGCGCTGCACACCGGAGCTGGTGTTGCGCATCCAGTCGGTCGCGGCACGCTCCACCTTCAGGTCGCGCGCAAACATGTCGTCCACCTCGCGGCCGAGCTTGCGCAGCTCCCAGACTGCCAAGGCGCTGCTGAGAACCAGCAAGCCGAGGATGGTGGACAGCACGAGAGCCAGACGTCGGCCGATGGAACCCTGCGCCGCAGTGAACAAGGACATGGTGCGTTCTCCTGTAAACCGCGCATGTTCGGTGCACAGGCGCACCGGCACCAAGCACTTTTAGGGGTAAACCCGAGAGCAGTGCCAATTGCTTCACACATTTGTAACTGCCGCCGCTGTCGAGCTGACCCAACAACTGCACGAATCCGGGCTAACTCGGAGTCCACAAGCGTGCCGGCTTTTGCTTGAATGGCAACGAAGCCGAGGAACCGCCCCATGAGCAGCAGTACCGCGATCACCTGTGTCAGCCCCCGCATCCCGCTGGCGCGCATGCGCAGCATCTACCGGCTCGAAGAGGTCAGCCGGCGGCTGGAGAAGTTGCCGCCCAAGGAGCACGAGTCGCTGCGTGCCACCTATGAACGCATGCTGGAGAAGGGCGAGCAGCGCTTCCAGGTCAAGCCCTCCGGCCTGCCGGCGATGGAGGCGCTGTACGACGAACTGCCCAACTTCCACGAAGTGCTGGACGACGTGCGTCGCCAGATCGCGCTGTGCAACGACAGCAGCGACGCGCTGGAGATCACGCCCTTGCTCCTGCTCGGCCCGCCGGGCGTGGGCAAGACCCATTTCGCCCGCCAGCTGGCCGAGCTGCTGGGTACCGGCATGGGCTTTGTCTCCATGAGCTCGCTCACCGCCGGCTGGGTGTTGTCCGGTGCCTCCAGCCAATGGAAGGGCGCGCGCGCCGGCAAGGTGTTCGAGGCCCTGGTCGAGGGCGAGTACGCCAACCCGGTGATGGTGGTCGACGAGATCGACAAGGCCGGTGGTGAAGCCGCGTACGACCCGCTCGGCTCGCTCTACAGCCTGCTGGAGCACGACACGGCCAGCGCCTTCATCGACGAATTTGCCGAAGTCGCGGTCGACGCCAGCCAGGTGATCTGGGTCGCCACGGCCAACGATGCGCGCAGCATTCCCGACCCCATCCTGAACCGGGTCAACGTGTTCGAAGTGCAGGCGCCTGACTTCGCCGCCGCCAAGGCGATTGCCCTGCGGCTCTATCAAAAGCTGCGCGGCAGCCATGACTGGGGCCGCCGCTTCGACGATCAGCCCAGCGATGCGGTGCTCGACCGCATGGCCGAGCTCGCCCCGCGCGAGATGCGCCGCGCCTGGATGACAGGCTTCGGCAATGCCCGGCTGGCCCAGCGCGGCACGGTGCTGTGCGAGGACCTGCCCGCGGCCAGCCAGAAGAAGGGCCGCATCGGCTTCATGCAGTGAGGCCGCCTGCGCAGCCGACAATGCCGGCATGCCTGCCACGCTGAACGGTCAACTCGTCGTTGCCATTTCCTCACGCGCCCTGTTCGATTTCGAAGCCGAGAACGAGGTCTTCGAAGCCGGTGACGACCGCGCCTACATGGCCCTGCAGCAACAGCGCCTCGATGAGCCCGCGCCCCCCGGTGTGGCGTTCTCGCTGGTCCAGAAGCTGCTGGCCTTCAACGCGGGCGGCACGCCGCAGGTGGAGGTGGTGGTGCTGTCGCGCAACGACCCCATCTCGGGCATGCGTGTGTTCCGCTCCGCGCGCCACTACGGCTTGCCGGTCGAGCGCGGCGTGTTCACCCGCGGCGCATCGCCCTGGCGTTACCTGAAGCCGCTCTCGGCCCAGCTGTTCCTGTCCACCAACGAGGCCGACGTCCGCCAGGCGCTGCAGGCCGGCGTGGCAGCCGCCCGGGTGATGCCGCAGGCCGCCCGCGCCTCGGCCGCGCATCCGCAAGAGCTGCGCATCGCGTTCGACGGTGACGCGGTGCTGTTCTCCGACGAAGCCGAGCAGGTGTTCCAGCGCGACGGTTTGGCGGCGTTCCGTGACCATGAAACCTCACGGGCCCACCTGCCGCTGCCCGCCGGCCCCTTCAAGCCGGTGCTGGAAGCGCTGCACCGGCTGCAGCGGTCGCCCGGCGGCGGCATGCATGTACGCACGGCGCTGGTCACGGCTCGCAGCGCACCGGCCCACGAGCGCGCCATCCGCACGCTGATGGACTGGCAGATCGAGGTCGACGAGGCCATGTTTCTCGGCGGCCTGGCCAAGGGCGAGTTCCTGCGCGAGTTCGAGCCCGACTTCTTCTTCGACGACCAGGCGGGTCATGTCCAGAGCGCCGCGGTCCACGTGCCGGCAGGGCAGGTCACGGCGGGCATCGCGGCAGGCTGAGCCCGACCGGCACGCCGACGCTCAGGGCCTGAAACGCTCCACCGACTCGCTCCCCTGCAGCCGCAGCGGCACGGCCTCATTGCCGAGCCAGTCCTTCAGGTAACGGGCATAGCCCACGCCGCCCGGCTGCTCGCTCAGGCCACCGGGCCAGACGTTCTCCACGCGCGAGGTGCCCCAGGGCGCGAACTCGGCCACCAGCCGCTGCGAGGCCGAGTGCCGGCTGATGAAGTCATCGGGCTTGGCGGCGCGCGGCTCAAAGCCAGCGACATCCACCGTCTGGTAGCTCCCATCGACCGGAATGCCTGCGCGACCGGACAGCGGCGGCGGGTAGACGCTGCCCGGCGACGGCAGCGTGAACGGCGCGCCGAGTTCGCTCCTGAACTCCACGCGGTGCAGCAGGCCCCAGCGGTAGTCGGCCTGGTTGGTGGAGTTGCCGAAAGCGGGCTTGAAGGTATCGCTGGCCGCGAGCGTGAGCGCATCGGCCAGGCTTTGCAGCAGCACGATGTCGCGCCGGTCCTCCGCGGCCGTGACACCGGCCACCGGGAAGAAATCCAGCCCCGAGGCACCGCGGCCGGCGTTCTGCGGGAAGCTCTCCAGCAGGTGCCCCAAGGCGATCAGCAGCGGCCCGGCGTCAGGCACCGGCAGTCCGGCGCCGCCGACCACGCGATCGACCGTGTTGGCGGCCAGCCGGCTGCGCCACAGGTTGTAGAGCGTGGCGGCCACCGATGCCCGCACGCTCTCGGCCGAGGGTTGGCGCCCCGCCGGCTTGTCGGCGTCCCAGCCTTCAGTGAGGCCGGTGGGGCTGGTGTAGTCCCAGCGGCGCAGGCGGCCCGCGGCCTCGGCAAGGCCGGGTTGAGCGGCCAGGGCGGCCAGCGCCGGCAGCGCGCCGGGGCGGCGGGCGCGGTCGAAAGCGCGCAGCAGGTGCGGCAACAGCAGCTGGGCATCGCGGATGGTGCTGTCGGCCTGGATGGATTGCATGTCCTCGAAGCGAACGCGCCGGCGTGCCAGCACCTCCTTGAGCCGTGCGGTGATCTGCCCCGCGCGCAGGCCCGTGGAGTCATTGAAGTTGAACGACAGGTAGTAGATGCCGCCGCCCGGCCGGGTCTCGTCGAAGGGGTTGTTGTCGAAGGTGACGCCCAGCGGGTCGTTGTTGCCGTTGACGAGAAAGCCGGCCGGCGGGTTCACGATCTGCGGCAGCTCGGAGAACGGCAGCACCTCGTAAGGCAGCGCCTGCTGCGGCTGCGGGTTGCGCACCGGCAGCCACTCATTGCCGCCCTGCCCGTTGCGGATGAAGTGCGGCGGCAGGCCGTTCACGAAGCCGGCCTGCAGGTCTTCGCGCACCGGCACCTCGCCGCTGGTGAAGTAGCCCAGGTCACCGCGGCCATCGGCCACGATCCAGTTCTGCGCGCCCACGTCAAAGAACTGCAGCGCTGCCTTGAACTCGTTCACCGTCGTCGCGCGGATGATGCGCATCAGGGCGTCCACCTCGCGGGTGGGGCCCGCGCCGGCCCATTGCAGCGTCAGCGCCGAGCCGGTGGTGGCGTCGAACTGCACGACCGGGCCATGGCGCGGCACGATGAGGGTCACCGGCGGAATGTCACCGCCGGCCGGCACCGTGACGAGGTTGTCGGGCACGCCGTCGCCCGGCCGGTTGGCCCGGTAGGTCTGCGGGATCGGAATGACCGGCTCCAGCTGGCCCTTGTAGACGCTGCTCAGCCCACTGGGCGAGCTGGCGTCGGGCACCAGGCGTTCCTGGTAGGTGTCGGTCACGTCGAACAGGGAGTTGGTGCTGCCCCAGGCGATGTCGCGGGTGTAGCCGCCCAGCAGCATGGGCACGCCGGCAAAGCTGTCACCCACCGCTTGAAGGGGCGCGCCCGCCGCGCCGCTCACGCTCAGGCCGATCGGGTACCAGACGCCGGGTGCGGTCAGCGACAGGTGCTTGTCGTTGGCAATCAGCGGCCGCCCGCTGGCGGTGTAGCGCCCGCTGACCGCCCACAGGTTGGAGCCGGCCCGGTGGTCGCGCTGCGTGATGCCGCGCAGCGCCGGCACACGGCGCAGTTGCTCGCGCCAACGGCTGGCCAGGCGGTCGACGTCATCAGCCACGGCCGCGCCCTGGGCCGCACGCGGGCGGTGTGGGCCGCCGTAAGCGCGCGGCGGGCGCTGGGTGGCGTCCGGCAGGGTCGAGGCGGTGTCCAGCGGTGCGACGCGGTTGAGGTCGTCGAAGAACAGGGCCTTGCCGTCGAAACCCGCCACCGCGCCGGCACGCTGGTAGGCGGCCAGCGCCAGCGTGTTGTCGATGTCGGTTTCCAGCGAGAGCTGGGCCGCGAACAGCTTGCCGATGACCACACTGTCCAGCGGCGTCCACGGCGCGACCTGGGTCAGCTCCAGTGCGCGGTATTGCACCGGCAGTGGGTAGGCCGCGATGTAGGCATTGACGCCGCGGGCGTAAGCCTGCAGGGCGGCCAGCGCTTCGGGTGACAGGGCTGCGAGCGACTTCTCAGCGGCCCGGCGCAGGCCGATGGTGCGGAACTGCACATCCGACGCCAAGGCCCCGGTGCCGAGCAGCTCGGCCAGGGTGCCGCTGGCGGTGCGCCGGTACTGGTCCATCTGGAACAACCGGTCGCGCGCATGCACGAAGCCCTGCATGAACCACAGGTCGGCCTCGTTGCGGGCCTGCACATGGACGATGCCGCTGCGGTCGCGCGACAGCTCGACGGGCGCGGTCAGGCCGGTCAGTTGAACCGCGGAGGCAGACAGCGTGTCGCTGACATCGGCCTGGGCCAGGGTCGCGCCAAGGCACAGCGCGAGTGAGATGAAACGGCGCGGCATGTGGAACCCTCCCTGGGCATCGCAACGCGCACGACTATCCGCCTCTCACGACCCGTGTACACAAGGGACTGCCTGAGCCAGCTTCCGGGGACGCAGCCGCAGGCCGCGGGCATCGCCCTGACACGCAGCCTGGTGCCACAAAGCACAACGGCCCCGAAGGGCCGCTGTCATCAAAGCGCTGGCAAGTTCAGCCGCGGCGACGGCGCGAAATGAAACCCACCGCACCCAGCCCGGCCAGCAGCAGCGCGTAGCTGGTGGGCTCCGGCACGGCGGCGGCGGTCACGCTGAAGCTGACGTTGTCGATGGCCAGGGAGTGGTCGTTGTTGACGTCATTGGTCTCGACCCAACGCACCCAGAGCGTGTCGCCGGGTGCCCAGGTGGCCAGCACACTGCCGCCCAGGCCGGTCACGAGGCCCGCGCCATTGCCATTCACGGCCACGCCGCTCGTGGATGTCGAGCCGAAAACCGGCGAAGTGAACTGGAAGGAACCGCCCAGCGCCGTCCAGGACGACACCGCGCTGAAGCTGGAACCGAAGCCGTATTCGACCTTCATGGTCTGGGCCAGGCTGCCGCCGGACGTGCCCGCTGACACACCACCATCCCGCCACTGTTCACCTTCGTAGCTGAACGTGAAGCCGGAGAGGGTTGCCGCCGTGTTGTTGGTCAAGGCCAGCGCGATGTAGCCGGCGACCGCGCCCGACGTCGGGCTGCCAAACACCGTGCCGCCCGAGCCGGTGCCACCCAGCGCACGGTCCGAGCCGGCGCCGAAGGCAAAGAAACCGCCCGCGTTGCTGGCTGCCGTGCCGTAGCTGCTGATGGCCGCATTGTTCTTGTTGTAGAGGTACCAGCCCGTCAGGGTGGTGTCGTTCCCCCAGGTATTGGCGCTGCCCGACGATGCCAGCGTGTCAAAGCTCTGGCTGTACGTGAACGACGTGCTGTTCACCGACACCGCGGCCTGGGCAGATGCCGCGGCCGACAGGGCCAGGGCGGCCAGGAGGATTCGAGAAGACATGCGCTGAACTCCAGACAGTGGGGAGGAGGAAGAAGGGTTCGTGACAACTTTCACTACCCCGTCAAATTCGGTCAACGCGGAGAACCCGCCTTCCCCCGGGGTTGCGGGGGTCGGGCTGTGGTCTGGGCGCCTCAGCGGCACCACCGTGCAGCAGCGGTGCACAGCGGCGGCGCATGCACCCATCTGGCGCGAATCATTTTGTCCACATGACGAATCGCCCGGGGTATCGGTCGGCCCACAATGCCGCCGCTTCCTGGAAGGACACCATGCCCCGCTTGACTCTCTCCGCCCTCACGCTGGCCTTGTTCGCCGCGGCCTCCACCGGCGCTGTCGCCGCCACCCAGGGCTACTACCGCCAGCCCGCGCTGCGGGGCGACCAGGTCTTCCTGGTGGCTGAAGGCGACCTCTGGCGCGTGAGCGCCCAGGGCGGCGATGCCCAGCGGCTGACGACCCACCCCGGCCAGGAAACCCAGCCGGCCGTCTCGCCCGACGGGCAATGGCTGGCCTTCACGGCGCAGTACGACGGCGGGACCGAGATCTACGTGATGCCGGTTGCCGGAGGCGTGCCGCGCCGCCTGACCTGGGAGGGCGGCGGCCTGAAGGTCTGGGGCATCACCGCGGCCGGTGAGGTGCTCTACACCGGGCTGGACGGTGGCCCGGGCTTGCAGCTCTTCGCCATCGACATGAAAACCGGCCAGCGCCGCCAGTTGCCCGTCGGCCAGGCGAGCGACGCGGCCCTGAGCGCCGACGGCCACACGCTGTACTTCACCCGCAACGGCCTGCGCAGCGACAACGCGCGCCAGTACCGCGGGGGCGCCATCGCCCGGCTGTGGGTCATGGACCTGACCGACAAGTCCGAAGCCCGCCCGCTGCTGGCCGAGGGCAACAACGACCGCCGTCCCCTGCCCTACCGCGCGGGCGGCCAGGATCGCATCGCCTTCCTGTCCGACCGCGACGGCAGCGTCAACCTGTGGTCGGTCAACGCCCAGGGCGGCGACCTGCGCCAGCACACGACGCACAAGGGTTGGGACATCCGCCACGCGTCCGCCGACGGCAGCCGCGTCATCTACGCGCTGGGCGCCGACCTCTACCTGGTGGACCTCGCACAGCCGGCCGCCGCGCGCAAGCTCGACATCCACCTCGGGGGCGACTTCGACCAGCAACGCGAGCGCTGGGTCAAGAAGCCGCAGGACTTCCTGACCGACACGTCCTTCGCCCCGAACGGCGAGCGGGTGCTGCTGGCCGCGCGGGGTCATCTCGCGACCCAGGGCGTGCAGCAACTGCGCCGTGCCGAGCTGCCGCAGCCGGCTGACGGCCGCTGCCGCAAGGGCGAGTTCAGCAGCGACAGCAAGAGCGTGCTGGCGATCTGCGACTTCAGCGGCGAGACCGAACTCTGGCGCTTTGCCGCCAACGGCAGCGGCCAGCCCGAGCGCCTGACCTCTGGCGCCACCACCCTGCGCCTGGCCCTGCTGCCGTCGCCCGATGGCCGCTGGGTCGCACACACCGACAAGGAACACCGCGTCTGGCTGACCGACCTGAAGGCCAAATCCACAAAGCAGATCGCCCAGGGCCAGCGCGGCGAAGCGCCCGAGCTGCAGGGCTGGAGCGCGGACGGCCAGACCCTGGCCTGGACGCGTTCGCTGCGCCACCCTGACCGTAGCCAACTGGAGCTTTACAACACGGCCGACGGTCGCACCCACACGCTGACCAGCGACCGCTACGACACCACCGCCGCCACCTTCAGCCCCGATGGCCAGTGGCTGTATTTCGCGTCCAACCGCAACTTCGCCACCACGGGTGGCGGCAGCCCCTGGGGCGACCGCAACACCGGCCCGTTCTTCGGCCTGCGCACCAAGCTCTACGCCCTGGCCCTGCAGCCGGGCCTGCGCTCGCCGTTCGCGGCCAAGGATGAACTTGAATCCAGCGCCGACAAGAAAGCCGACGAGCAGCGCGCTCAGGACAAGAAGACCACCGACAAGAACCCTACCGAGCGCAAGCCCGACGCCCAGCCCGGTGCCGACAAGAAGCCCGATCCGAAGGCCAAGCCCGCCATCGACTTCGAGGGCCTGGCGGCGCGCCTGTACGAGCTGCCGGTGGCGGCCGGCAACTACCGTGCCCTGCGTGCCGACGGCAAGCGGCTGTGGTTCCTGGACCAGGACTTCGACCGCAAGACCCAGCTCAAGTCCATCGGCATCGACAACCAAGGGGGCGCCCCCGAGGTGCTGGCCCAGGACGTGCGCGGCTACGAGCTGAGCGCCGACGGCAAGAAGCTGATGCTGGTGCGCAACCAGGGCGGCGGCGCGCCCGAGGTGCTGATCGTTGACGCCGCGCCCAAGCTACCGGGCGACCTCGCCAAGCAGCAGGTGCGCTGGAGCGACTGGCAGATCGCCACCCAGCCGCGCGCCGAGTGGAAGCAGATGTTCGCCGACGCCTGGCGCATGCACCGCGACTTCTTCTACGACGCCGCCATGCATGGCGTGGACTGGGCGGCGGTGCGCACGAAGTACGAGCCGCTGGTGGACCGTGTGACCGACCGCTACGAACTGGCTGACCTGATGGCCCAGATGGTGGGCGAACTCGGTGCCCTGCACAGCCAGGTCGGCCCGGGCGATGTGCGCCCGGCGCCCGACGAGCCCGGCCTCGCCGGCCTGGGTGGCCGCTTCTCGCGCACGCCAGCCGGCTGGCGTATTGACGCCATCTATGCCCACGAAGCCGAGCTGCCCGGCGAAGCGCCGCCGCTGGCCGCCCCCGGGGTCGACCTGAAGGTGGGCGACATCATCACGGCCGTGAACGGCCGGCCCACGGCGGATGCGCCGCATCTGCTGGAACTGCTGCGCGGCCAGGCGGGGCGGCAGGTGCTGCTGGACGTGAAGCAAGGCGAACAGCGGGTGCAGCGCATCGTGACCCCGGTGGCCCAGCGCCGCGAGAACCAGCTGCGCTACAACGACTGGCGCGTGAGCCGCGCCCGCGCGGTCGAGCAGGCGGGCCAAGGCCGCATCGGCTATGTCCACCTGAGCGCCATGGGCCCGGCGGACATCGCCGACTTCGTGCGGGAGTTCTACGCGGCCATCGACCGCGAGGGCCTGATCATCGATGTGCGCTACAACAATGGCGGCAGCATCGACAGCTGGATCCTCGAGAAGCTGCTGCGCCGGGCCTGGGCCTTCTGGCAGACGCGCTCCCCGGCCGGCACCGCGGTCTACCCCAACATGCAGAACGTCTACCGCGGCCACACCGTGGTGCTGATGAACGAGGACACCTACTCCGACGGCGAGACGTTCTCCGAAGGCTTCAAGCGCCTGAAGCTCGGCCCGGTCATCGGCAAGCGCAGCTCGGGTGCAGGCGTGTGGCTGTCCGACCAGAACCGGCTGCTGGACAACGGCATCATGCGCGCCGCCGAAAGCGGCCAGATCGACGCCGACGGGCGCTTCCTGATCGAAGGCGTGGGCGTGACGCCGGACATCGAGGTCGACAACCCGCCGCGCGCCACCGCCCTGGGCCAGGACGCGCAACTCGACGCTGCCATCGCCGAGCTCAAGCGTCGCATGGCGGCCGAGCCGGTGCGCGAGGTCAAGCCCGGGGCTTACCCACGGCCCGTGAAGCCCTGACGGCCAGCACCGCCCTGCCAGCCGCGAGCCCCAGGGCGGACCATCGGGCCACGCAGCCCCCCTAACCGAGCAACTGCCAGCCGAGGGCCCGCTCCAGGCACCACACGCCGGCCAGGGCAGCCACGCCGGCCGACAGCACCGGCACGATGCCGCGCCGGTAGATCGGCTGGCCGCGCATCAACAGGGCAGGCGGCAGCAGCAACGCGACCACGGCGAGCTGCCCCAGTTCCACGCCCACGTTGAACCCCAGCAAGGGCAGCACGAGCGCGCCGCCCCGCAGGCCCAGGTCCTTCAGCGGCCCGGCAAAGCCTACGCCGTGTACCAACCCGAACATGGCCACCATCACCCAGCGCGGCCCAGGCACGAAGGGGCGCAGGTTGTCCAGCGCCGCCAGCAGCACGGTCAAGGCGATCAGGGATTCGACGGCAGCCGCCGGCGGATCAATGAAGCCACCCGCCGCCAGGCCCAGCGTGACCGAATGCGCCAGCGTGAAGGCGGTGACGAGCTTGAGCGTCTCGGCCAGCACGCTGCGGGCGCCGTCGCGCGGCTGCCAGACGGCCCCATCACGCCGGAACACGGCCACCAACAGCAGCGTCACGAGGAAGAGCACATGGTCCAGCCCGCCTGCGATGTGGCCCACGCCTTCCACGATGAACCCGCCCAGGCCGCGCCCCTCTGCGGCATGGAGCCGCCGCGGGCCCGCGCCCGGCACCAGGACCAGGGGCTCCCCCGGCGAGCCCTCCAGGCGCGCGAGCCCGCGGTGGGCTGCATCGGTCTGGGCAAACAGCCGGTAATCGAGCACCAGCGCCTGCACCGGCGACGGGCAGTGCCAGTGGCGGATCAGCACCGCGTAGGTGCCGTCACTGTGCTCTTCGAGCTGGGGCGTCGGCCGGTCCAGCGAGGTGCAGGCCACGCCATCGGCCGTGAATTGCAGGCCATCGGCAGCGAGGCGCTCGATGTCCGGCCAGCGGGTCCGGACCTCGCCCCAGCTGAGCGCGCCATCGCCGTCGGCGTCGAGCGCCAGATCGCGGTCAAGGTCGCGCAGGGCCACGTCCAGGCGCTGCTGCACCTGGGTGCCGTCCACGCGGTAGATGACGTAGGCTTCGCTGGCCTGGTGGGCCTGGGCGCCGCCGGCAAAGAGCAGGGTCAACCACAACAGGCAGCGGATCACGACGCAAAGCTCCGGTCGAGGGCGGTCAGGCGGGCATCCTGCCAGTCCATCGCGCGCAGCTCGCGGGCCAGCGCCCGGCGCGGCTCGTCGCCCTCGCGGCCGACTGCCAGCGCGGCGCGCAACAGCAGTACGGCGTCGGCAGGCTCGCGCTGCAGGCCCCAGTTGGCCTGTGCCAGACGCAGGGCGTCGCGCGGCTGCTGCATCACGTCGAGCGCGAAACGCGCCTGCTCGCGCGCATGTTTGCCGGGCTCGCGCCGGTCGGCGGCACTCAGGCGCTCGCGCATCCGGGCGGCAAGCGCCGTGGTGTCGCGGCCCAGCTGGCGCATCGCGATCACGCGGCGCAGCAGCAGCGCATCGGCATCGGCGTCCGGGCTGCGCTCCAGCAGCGTCAATGCCTCGGCAGCGCGCTGGCGGGCCAGCAGCCAATCCGCCAGCGCGGCACGGGTGTAGACCTCGTCCTCCCCGGCCAAGGCAAGGCGGTAGAGCATCGGCGCGGCTGCGTCGTCCCCCAGGCGCTCGGCCAGTTCGGCGCGCATGAGGGCCAGCCAGGGCGCGGGGCTGCGGTCGGCGCCCAGTCGCGCGAGCACCTGCGCGGCCGCCGGGGCCTGGCCGGTGAGGCTGTCCAGCTCAGCGAGGCAGGCCGATGCCTGCAGCGGCGCCGCGGCGCGCAGTTGCTCGCAGAGCCCGCGCGCCTGGGGCAGCTCGGCGCGCAGCTGGTGCAGCGCGGCGGCATCCAGCAGCGCCTGGGCACGATCGGCCGGGGCCAGATCCGGGCGCGCGAGCAGCCGGTGCAGATCGGCCAGCGCCGCGTCGAAGTCGTGCTGCGCCTGCCGGACCCGCGCGCGCAGCAGCACGGCCTGGGCCGGCGCGTCGGCCTGCCCCCACCAGTTCGCGAGCGCCGCCTGCGCCGCACCCAGCTCGCGCGGGTCGCCGTGCACCCGGGCACGACGCAGGGCCTCGCGGGCCTCGGCCGCGGCCAGCGCCAACTGGCCCGGGTCGCGCGCCAGCGCGGCGCGGCGCTGGCGCTCGGCAGCGTCGATGCGATAGGGCAGGCGTTGCACGACGGTGGCGTCGTCCTGGGGCACGAAGGGCTCGGCCCCCGACGGCAGCGACAGCATCAACGCCGCCATCCACACGCCCCACCGCAAGGAGGCCGGCAGGACCCTCACAGCGGCTGGGGCTCTTCGGTGTCGCTGGCTGCGACGTCCACGGTCGGCAGGCCCAGGGCCTCGGAGGTCTCGTCATCGGTCTTCTGCGCGGCGAGGTAGCTCACCAGCGCGGTCGACGAGGCCACCGCGCTGTCGGGCACGGCCGTGGGAGCGACGGGCGGCGGCGGTGGTGGGGGCGTGACGGCATAGCCGTCATCGCCGCCACCGCAGGCGGCCAGCAGGAAGGTGGCACCGGCGGCCACCGCGGCAGTCTTTCGCGTCAGCATGGCGGCCTCCTTCACTTGGTGCCCGGGACGGGCGTGTTGAGGTAGGGGAAGGCCGGCAGCAGCGGCACGACGGCCTGGTCCACGGCGTCGTGCAGCTTGAAGGCGGTCGCCCCCAGCGGCACGGCGGAGGGCTTGCAGGCCGCACCGAAGCCGAGCTTGTCGGTGTCGCCGTTGGCCATGCACAGGCCGCCCATCACCGCCACCAGCGAGATGTCGACCACGTCGTCCTTGGGCCGGCGGCCATTGGGGAAGCCGGCGTTGTCGCTGCCGCCGGCCAGGATGTTGCCGACGATGCCCAGGCGGTTCTGCTGCGCGAAGGGCACGGGCTGGATGGCGGTGTTAAGGCGCAGCATTTCGGAGGCGGCCACCGTCTTGGGTTGGTTGACGCCCTTGATGCCGGTCAGGAAGGTTGTGACGAGGTCGTTGCGCGGGAAGTTGGTGGGCGCCGTGTTGGGCAGGCCCAGGGCGATCTCCAGCAGCGCAGGCAGGGTGGGGTTGGTGACGTAGTCGGCGAACTGGGCGTCGTCCTTGGGCTTGGAGGCGTTGAACTTGTCCTTGTCCTTCAGGCCGATGACGACCTCGTTCACGAGGGGCATGCCCAGGCGCGAGACCTGCACCCACGCGCCACCGGCCTTTTCGCTGGTTTGATGGCCGCTGGCCGGCTTGGGGTCGAGCAAGCGACCCTGGCGCAGGCTGGCCGTCGTCCAGCCGCCGATGACATCGTCGCCGGCCGACTTCAGGCAGTCCTTGTGGACCTCCAGCGCGAGCGTGGTGACGTTCTTGTCGGCCAAGGTGTTGGGCGCGGCATTGATCAGCGACGGGTCGGTGATGACCGAGACCGGCGCGTTGACGAGGTCGAAGATGGTGCCGAGGTTGACGGCGAAGGGGTCCTGACGCTGACCGACGAACACCTTGCCCGGCGTCTGGCAGCCCGGGATGTTGACGGCGTAGATGTGCTTGGCCGCGTAGCTGGCGTAGTCGGCGATCGTCTTCTTGCCGATGTTGTCGACGGGCTTGTCGAAGGTGGTGGCACCGGTGCTGGCATTCGTGACGGCCTGCGCCATGCCGCTGCGGCGGTCGCCACGCACGACGGTCAGGGTGTAGCTCTCGTTGAGCTGCAGGTTCGCGTCCTTGACGTTGGACACCGCCCCCGACTGGATCAGCGGAATCCCCACCGTCTTGCCCCCCACGTTCAGCTGCGTGCCGGCGCCGTTGTTGGACAGCTTGTTCTTGAAGCGGAACTGGAAGGTGATGTCTTCCTTGGCATCACCGTTGTTGTCGATGTGGATCTCGTAGAGCGCGTTGGGGTCCAGCGAGAAATAGTTGGGCCCGCCGTAGGCATCCTGCAGCGGCAGGTAGTTGGCGATCAGCGTGACCATGCCGTCACGCCCGGCCTCGTAGCTGCGGAACAGATAAAAGTCTGATGCGTCGACCTTGGGCACCGTGGTGATGAACGGAGCTTCCCGGTGGCTGGAGGCCTGGGCGCCGAACACCAGGCAAAGCAGTGCGGCGCCCAGGGCGCTGCGGGTGAGACGTGTATTCATCGGAGCATCCTGTGTGGCGATGCCGGCTTGGCATCTGCCCCACCTACGCCACCCGCCCGCGACTGGATGCAGCCCTCCTCCGACAAATTAGGGGGAGGTGCCTGAGCCTGGCCTCAGCTCAAGGCCACCCGCGCGAACTTGCGCTTGCCGACCTGCAGCACATGCTCGCCGGCATCGAGCTTGAGCCCCTTGTCCGCCAACACCTCGCCCGAGCGGCGCACGCCGCCCTGCTCGATCATGCGCAGGCCCTCGCTCGTGGACGACACCAGGCCCGCGGCCTTCAGCACCTGGGCAATTCCCAGCGGCGCCCCGGTCAGTGCGACCGTCGGGATGTCGTCGGGGATGCCACCCTTGGCGCGGTTGATGAAGTCCTGCTCCGCCGCATCCGCCGCCGCGGCGCTGTGAAAGCGCGCGGTGATTTCCTTGGCCAGCATCACCTTGGCATCCTTGGGGTTGCGCCCGCCCGCCACCTCGGCCTTCAGCGCCGCAATCTCGGCCATCGACTTGAAGGACAGCAGCTCGTACCACTTCCACATCTGCACATCGCTGATCGACAGGATCTTCGCGAACATGCTGTTGGCGGGCTCGGTGATGCCGATGTAGTTGTTCTTGGACTTGGACATCTTCTCGACGCCGTCCAGGCCTTCGAGCAGCGGCATGGTCAGGATGCACTGCGGCTCCTGGCCGTACTCCTGCTGCAGGTGGCGGCCCATCAGCAGGTTGAACTTCTGGTCCGTGCCGCCCAGCTCCAGGTCGCTCTTCAGCGCCACCGAGTCATAGCCTTGCATCAGCGGGTACAGGAACTCATGCACCGAGATGGGCGTGCCGGCGGCGAAGCGCTTCGTGAAATCGTCGCGCTCCATCATGCGGGCCACGGTGTATTTGGCCGCCAGCTGGATCATGCCCACGGCGCCCAGCGGCTCGCTCCACTCGGAGTTGTAGCGAATCTCGGTGCGAGCCGGGTCGAGCACCAGCTTGGCCTGGGCGTAGTAGGTCTCGGCGTTGGCCTGGATCTGTTCCTTGGTCAGCGGCGGGCGCGTGGCGTTGCGGCCGGAGGGGTCGCCGATAAGGGACGTGAAGTCGCCGATCAGGAAGATCACCTGGTGGCCGAGGTCCTGCAGCTGGCGCATCTTGTTCAGCACCACGGTGTGACCAACGTGGATGTCGGGCGCCGTCGGGTCCAGGCCCAGCTTGATCCGCAGCGGCACGCCGGTGGCGGCGGAGCGCGCGAGCTTCTTCGTCCACTCCGCCTCGGGCAGCAGCTCCTCCACGCCGCGGCGCGTGATGGCCAGGGCTTCGAGGACGGCATCGGTGACGGGGTATTGCGGAGCGTCGGACATGGCGGAACTGGCTCGGCAACAAACCGAACCGAATTGTTAAGTTATTGATCCATCGGGGTTAACCGGCATGTCGGGTAGGACAGAGCCGTTAGAATTCACCCTTCGGTTGCGGGGTGTTGCTTCATCACAACGCAACCGATCAGGACCAAGGGATTGGAACAGAAGGATTTTAGGGCGGCGCCCACGAAGCGCGCCCTTCGCGTGGAACCGGCCTGTGCCGGGATTGCCCCAGCGACAACCCCGGAACAGCCAGCGTGACCGTTTTCCAGCAACGTATCCAGCAGCATCTGAAGCAACTCCAGGCCGGCGTCCAGCGCGCCGAGGCCTTTGCCGCCCGCCACCCGCGCGCCCTGACGGCGACCGTGGTCGGCACGCTGAGCTGCTTCGCCGTGACGGCCTTCGGCATTGCGCCGCTCGCGCCTGATGCGGCCGACCTGCCCAAGCGCACGGTGGTCCAGACCGTCGCTGCGCCCAGCATTGAAGACCAACTCGAAGAGCTTGCCGCCCACAGCATTGGCCTGACCCGCGCCGAGGCGACCCGCTCCAGCGACACCCCCGACACCCTGCTCAAGCGCGCTGGCGCCTTCGACCCCGCCGCTGCCGCCTTCCTGCGCACCGACCCCCTGGCCCGCCGCATCTTCCAGGGCCGCGCCGGCAAGATGGTGCACCTCACCGCCGACTCGTCCGGCACGGTGCAAAAGATCATCGTGCGCTTCCCGGCCGAAAAGGCCGAGCAGCAAGGCACCCACTTCACCCGGCTGACCATCGCCCGCGACGGCAGCCGCTTCACCGCGCGCACCGAGACGGCGCCGCTGCAGGCCCAAGTGGCCCTGGGCAGCGGCACCATCCGCAGCTCGCTGTTCGCCGCCACCGACGACGCCAACATTCCCGACGCCATCGCCTCCCAGATGGCCGACATGTTCTCCGGCGACATCGACTTCCACCGCGAACTGCGCAAGGGCGACCGCTTCAGCATCGTCTACGAGACGCTCACCGCCGACGGCGAACCCATCACCTGGGACGGTGGCGTCGGCCGCCTGCTGGCGGGCGAGTTCACCAACAACGGCCGCACCTATTCGGCGGTGTGGTTCAAGGACAGCGTGACCGGCAAGGGCAGCTTCTACGGCTTCGACGGCCAGAGCAAGCGCCGCGCCTTCCTGGCCAGCCCGATGGAGTTCTCGCGCATCACCAGCGGCTTCGCGATGCGCTTCCATCCCATCATGCAGACCTGGCGCCAGCACAACGGTGTCGACTACGGCGCCCCCATTGGCACCGCTGTGCGCACGGTGGGCGACGGCGTGGTGGAAGTGGCAGGCTGGCAGAACGGCTTTGGCAACGTCGTGCAAGTGCGCCACAGCGGTGACCGCACCACGGTCTATGCCCACCTGAGCCGCATCGACGTCAAGAAGGGCCAGCGCATCGAGCAGGGCCAGCGCATCGGCGCGGTCGGCATGACGGGCTGGGCCACGGGCCCGCACCTGCATTTCGAGTTCCGCGTCGGTGGCCGCCACGTCGACCCGCGCGTCATCGCCCGCGCTTCAGAGGCCGTCACGCTGCCGAGCTACGCCAAGTCGCAGTTCGTGCAGACCGTCGCCAGCGTCAAGACCCAGCTGGCCGTGGCCCAGACGATGGATGGCGTCTCTGCCGCCGACTGACCCTCGCCGGCTCTACGTCGGCCTGATGTCGGGCACGTCGCTCGACGGCACCGATGCCGTGCTCTTCGATGCCGGGTCCCGGGCCGTGCTCGGCCATGTGCATGCCCCGTTCCCTGCCGCGCTGCGCGATGAGCTGCTGGCATTGAACGCCCCGGGCGGCAACGAACTGCACCGCGCCGCCCTCGCGGCCAACGGCGTGGCGCGTGCCTATGCCGACGTCGTGGCCCAACTGCTGGAGCAGACCGGTACGCCGCGCAGCAGCGTCATCGCCCTGGGCGCCCACGGCCAGACGGTGCGGCATCAGCCCGGCGGCTTCGACGGCTACACGATTCAGCTGCTCAACGGCGCCCTGCTGGCCGAGCAAGCCCGCATCGCCGTGGTGTGTGACCTGCGCAGCCGGGATATCGCAGCCGGCGGCCAGGGGGCGCCGCTGGTGCCGGCCTTCCACCGCGCAATGTTCGACGCGGCAGAGCAGGACGTGGCCGTTCTCAACCTCGGCGGTATCAGCAATCTCAGCCTGCTGCACGCGGACGGCCGCACCGGCGGCTTCGACTGCGGCCCGGCCAACTGCCTGATGGACGGCTGGATCGCCCAGCACCAGGGCCTGGGCTTCGATGCGGACGGCGCCTGGGCCGCCAGCGGCGAGATCCTGCCGGACCTGCTGGCAGCGCTGCTCGCCGAACCCTACTTCGCCCTGCCGCCGCCCAAGAGCACGGGTCGCGACCTCTTCCACCTCGGCTGGCTGCAACCGCATCTCGCCCCCGACGCGCGCCCCGAGGACGTGCAGGCCACACTGCTGGCCCTGACCGCCCACACCGTGGCAGACGCACTGACGGCCCACATGCCGCAGGCGCGCCGGCTGATCGCCTGCGGCGGCGGTGCGCGCAACGGTCAACTCATGAAGGCACTGGGCCGGCTCTTGCCCGGCGTGACCCTGGCATCGAGCGCCGACCATGGCCTGCCGGTCGATCAGGTCGAGGCCGCCGCCTTCGCCTGGCTGGCCCATCGCTTCATCGAGCGCCAGCCCGGCAATCTGCCCGGCGTGACCGGCGCGGCCGGGCCGCGCGTGCTCGGCGCCTTGCATCCGGCCTGAGCGGTGGCGGCGTCAGCCGGCCTCGGGCACGTCCTGCTCCCGACTGCTGCGCATCGCCTGGCTGTCCGCCTCGGCCAGCTGCCAGAAGATGCCCGCCGAAGCCACCGTGATCAGGGCCATGCAGCCGAAGGTCGCCTGAAAGGCCTGCAGCGTGCGCACACCGCCGGCTTCGCTGCCAAAGAACTCAGTGAAGGCCGCCAGCACCGCGCCCGCAGCCGCGACACCCATGCCCATCGCCAGCATCTGCACCATCGACAGCAGGCTGTTGCCGCTGCTGGCAGCACCGGGCTCGAGGTCTTTCAGCGTCAAGGTGTTCATGGCGGTGAACTGCATGGAGTTGACCGCGCCGAATGCCGCCAACTGCAGCAACAGCAACACCAGCGGCTGCTGCGGTGAGGACAACGCGAAGCTGGCCATCGTCAGGCCCACCAGCCCGGTATTGACCACCAGCACCCGCCGATAGCCATGGCGCTGGATCAGCGGCGTGGTGATGCGCTTCATGGACATGCTGGCCAGCGCCACCGGCAACATCATCATGCCGGCCTGGGCCGGGGAATAGCCCATGGTCACCTGCAGCAGCAGTGGGATCAGGAAGGGCATGCAGGAACTGCCCAGCCGCGAGAACAGGTTGCCGATGAGGCCGATGCGCAGCGAGCCGACACGGAAGAGCCGCGGCGAGAACAGCGGGTCGGGGCGCCGCAGCGCATGCAGCCAATAGGCCACGAGACTGGCCAGGCCGAAGATCATCAGCACCAGCACCGAAGCCTGGCGCAGGCCCAGGCCTGAGAGGCCGTCGAGCGCCAGCGACAGCGCCACCATGCCGAAGGCCAGCAGCAGATAACCGGCAAGATCGAAGCGCACGCGCGCCACCGCAGGCGGCCGGGGCATCCAGCGCAAGGTCGCGAGCGCACCGAGCAGGCCGACCGGCAGGTTGATCAGGAAGATCCAGTGCCAGGAGGCCGCCTCCACCAGCCAGCCCCCCAGCGTCGGGCCGATCAGGGGGCCCACCAGCCCCGGAATGGCGACAAAGCTCATCGCCTGCAGAAAGCGCTCCCGCGGGAAGGTGCGCAGCACCACCAGCCGCCCCACCGGCAGAAGCAAGGCGCCGCCCAGGCCCTGGACCACCCGTGCGGCGACCAGCATCGCCAGGCTCGAAGCCATGGCACACAGCACCGACCCGACGACGAACAGCAGGATCGCGCCCACGTAGATGCGGCGGGTACCGAAACGATCAGCCAGCCACCCCGAGGCCGGGATCAACATGGCCATGGCCAGCGAATACGCCACCACGACCGACTGCATGCGCAGCGGGCTTTCGCCCAGGCTGCTCGCCATCGCCGGCAGCGCGGTGTTGACGATGGTGGCGTCCAGCGTCTGCATGAAGAAGCCCACGGCGACCAGCCACAGCAGGCGCTTCAAGGCGCGCTCTTGTTCGGGGTCGAGCGGGACGGCGGGCGAAGTCGGTACGGAAGCCATGGCGCGGAAAAGAAAAAGCCGCCCGAAGGCGGCTTGTGCAGGTGCGGGTCAGCGCAGGCGCGACATCAGGGTCTCAGACCGAGAAGCTGGAGCCGCAACCGCAGGTGGTGGTGGCGTTCGGGTTCTTGATGACGAACTGCGCGCCCTGCAGGTCTTCCTTGTAGTCGATCTCGGCGCCCATCAGGTACTGCAGGCTCATGGAGTCGATCAGCAGCGTCACGCCGTTCTTCTGCATCTGGGTGTCATCGTCGTTGACGGCCTCGTCGAAGGTGAAGCCGTACTGGAAGCCGGAGCAGCCGCCGCCCTGGACGAACACGCGCAGCTTCAGGTCCGGGTTGCCTTCTTCGGCCACCAGGTCGCGCACCTTGTCGGCGGCGCTGTCGGTGAACACCAGGGGCACGGGGATGTCGGTCGGGGTCTCAAGCACGGCGCTCATGGCGGGGCTCCTGTGGAACGGGTCGAAAACGAATGTGGGGATTGTCGGCCCAAAAACAAAAGGCCGCGTGAAGCGGCCTTTTGATGTAGGGGCATCGCGAACAATGCCCGGGGCGAAGATCAGCGCTTGCTGAACTGCTTGCGACGACGGGCGCCGTGCAGACCGACCTTCTTACGCTCGACTTCACGCGCGTCACGCGTGACGAAGCCGGCGCGGCTCAGTTCGGGCTTCAGGGCGGCGTCGTAGTCGATCAGCGCGCGGGTGATGCCCAGGCGCAGGGCGCCGGCTTGGCCGGATTCGCCGCCACCGTGGACGTTCACCTTGATGTCGAAGGCCTCACCGTTGTTCGTCAGCAGCAGGGGCTGCTTGGCGATCATGATGGAGGTCTGACGGCCGAAGTAGGTCTCGATGGACTTGCCGTTGACGATGATCTGGCCCGTGCCCTTCTTGATGAAGACGCGAGCGACCGACGACTTGCGACGGCCGGTACCGTAATTCCAGTTTCCGATCATGGCCGTTCCTTAGATCTCGAGAGCCTTGGGCTGCTGAGCGGTGTGCGGGTGCGTGGGACCTGCGTAGACCTTCAGCTTCTTGACCATGGCGTAACCCAGCGGGCCCTTGGGCAGCATGCCCTTGACGGCCTTCTCCAGCGCGCGGCCGGGGTGCTTGGCTTGCATGTCCTTGAACTTCGTGGCGTAGATGCCGCCAGGGAAGCCGCTGTGACGGTAGTACACCTTGTCGGTGGCCTTGTTGCCGGTCACACGGAGCTTGTCGGCATTGACGATGACGATGAAATCACCGGTGTCGACGTGAGGCGTGTAGATGGCCTTGTGCTTGCCGCGCAAACGGAGTGCCACTTCGCTGGCAACACGTCCGAGCACCTTGTCGGTGGCGTCAATCACAAACCACTCGTGCGTCACTTCGGCCGGCTTGGCGCTGAAGGTCTTCATGAGAGTAGCTTTCGCTAGTGCCGGCATCTCCAATCAGACTGGAAACACCGGCGATGGATGGCTGATTTGCTCCCCCGCCTCGGTGCTGTGTCTTGGATGCACAACCTCTCGACAGGGTTCTTTCCCGCAGCCTTTTGACGGAAAAGCCCGCGAGTGTAGCAGCTTGAGCGCTGGTTTGAAAACCGCCAAGGCGGTAACCTCTGCCAGAACGCTGCGGCCTCACGGCTTTCCTCCATGCCCACCCCGACTCCCGCGCCCGCCCCCTTGCCGGACGACGCCGTCACCGGCTGGGATCACGAGTTGTCGGCGCTCGGCCCCGACCCGAGCCCGCCGCCCCCGCCTGCGCCCAGCCCGGCCACCGGGCCGCTGGCCGGCGCGCGTGCAGCCCTGGAGCGGCTGTCGACCTGGGTGCCGATCCGCTCGCTGGGCCGGCGGCACCGCCGCCGCATCATCGAACACCTGCTGGCGCTGACGCCCGATGACCGCTACCTGCGCTTCGGCTACCCGGCCTCCGACGAGCAGATCCGCAAATACGCCCTCAGCATCGACTTCAGCCGCGACGAGGTGCTGGGCATCTTCAACCGCCGGCTGCACCTGATCGCACTGGCCCACCTCGCCTACGGCCTGCCCATGCCGGGCGAGCCGCAGCGCACGATGGCGGAGTTCGGCGTGTCGGTGCTGGCGCAATCGCGCAGCCGGGGCCTGGGGCGGCGCCTGTTCGACGCCGCCGCGCTGCACGCCCGCAACCGGGGCATCGACACGCTGTTCATCCACGCCCTGACCGAAAACCGCCCCATGCTGCGCATCGCAGCCGCCGCGGGAGCCGTCGTCGAGCATGACGGCGGGGGCGAGTCCGCCGCCTGGCTGCGCCTGCCGCCCGATACCGTCGGCTCCCAGGTCGAGCAGGCCCTGGAGCGCCATCTGGGCGAGCTGGACTTCCAGTTCAAGCGCCAGGCCCAGGTGATCAGCGGCATCGTCGACGGCGTGGCCGAGGTCAAGGCGCACTTTGACGCCTCTGGCCGGGCGGCCAAGCAGTAACGCCGCCTTCCACGTGAGTTACCACAAACCCGCCCCCTCATGCCGGGGGAATGGGGGCTAGCGAGTACTTCATTTTAGGGACGTTGCGCTACATTGGCCCCCCATTGCGCCGAGGGATTGGCGCCGTTGCCCCAACTCCCGAGGGACATGCCGTACGCCGTCTATTGGATCGCTGCCCTGGCTGTTTGCGTGCTGGGTCTGGCCGTCAGCCTGATCTGGGCGCTGCGGCGGCCGGCGCGCGCCAACAAGGGCCTGCCGGCGGAGTGGTCGCTCACGGCTAGGCCGGTGTTCAGCACCGATGAGCGCCGCGTCTTCCGGCTGCTGCGCGAGGCACTCCCCCACCATGTCGTGCTGTCCAAGCTGCCGTTGGTGCGCTTTTGCCAGCCGACCGAAGCCAAGGAAGTGCGCTACTGGTTCGACCTGCTCGGCGCCGCCCATGTGACCTTTGCCATCTGCAGCCCCAACGGGCGCGTGCTGGCCGCGATCGACCTCGAAGGCGAGCGCGGCGTGACGCCCCGCAGCCTGCAGATCAAGCAGGCCGTGCTGTCGGCCTGCCGCGTGCGCTACCTGCGCTGCGCCATGGACCACCTGCCCAGCGTCGCCGAGCTGCAGCTGCTGGTGCCCCAGGGCAGCAACACCCGCGGCCCGCTGCCGGCCCCGGCCGCCACGGCCAGCCTGAGCCGCCGCCGCCCAGCCCTGACGGAAGAAGACTACGGCAGCGACTGGGGCGGCCTGCCGCAGCCCATGCCGCTGTGGCAGGACGCGCGCGTCTTCGCGGGCAGCCAGGATCACTACCGCGAGCCCTACGACGACCGCTACCCGCATCGGCCGGCCCGCAGCGCCCATCTCCCGCCGATGGACCCGCATCTGCCGGAGCACCCCGGCCTGCCGCCACAGCCGCAGCGCCGCCAACCGCCCCGCAGCCTCGACACCTCGCGCTACAACCCGCGCAGCCTGCCGGTGCTGGACGACGCTGACGAAGAAGCCATGATGGACGACATCGTGGGCGTGGTCGTCGACGCGCCGCGCTACGCCACCGAGCGCCCCCGCCGCCGCTGACCGCGCCAGGGCGGCTGAGCGCCATCCCGGCGACACTCGCCGGATGTCTCACGCCACCCCTGACCTCAGCTTCGGCGACCTCACGCCGGAATTCATGCTCGACGCCCTGGACGCCGCCGGTCTGCGCGCGGACGGCCGGCTCATGCAGCTGAATTCCTTCGAGAACCGGGTGCTGATGCTGCATCTGGAGGACGCTCAGTTCGGCAGCACGGCGGCCGTGGCCAAGTTCTACCGCCCGGGTCGGTGGACCGACGCCCAGATCCTGGAGGAGCACGGCTTTGCCGCCGAACTGGCCGCTGCCGAGGTCCCCGTGGCCGCGCCCTGGATGCTGGCAGGGGGCTCCACGCTCTTTCATTACCAGGGCCAGCGCCTGGCTGTCACGCCGCGGCAGGGCGGCCGGGGCCCGGAGCTGGAAGACCCCGAGGTGCTGCGCTGGATCGGCCGCCTGCTGGCGCGGCTGCATGCGGTGGGCCGCCAGCAGCCCTTTGCCGAACGCCTGACCTGGGCCAGCGCCGCGCCGGCCCAGACCGCGCGCGACTGGCTCATCGACCATGAAGCCATCCCGCCAGAAATTGCTGCCGGCTGGGATGACGCCGCCCAACGCTGCATCGCGGCCATCCAGGCTGCGTTCGACAGCCTGCCCGACCTGCAACTCACCCGCCTGCACGGCGACTGCCACCCAGGCAACATCCTCTGGACGCCCGACCGCGGCCCGCATTTCGTGGACCTGGACGATGCCGTCACCGGCCCGGTCGTGCAGGACCTGTGGATGCTGCTGCCGGGCGATCCCGACGCCGCGCGCCATCTGCTCAACGCGGTGCTCGACGGTTATGAACAGATCGCCGAGTTCGACGACCGCGAGCTGCGCCTGATCGAGCCGCTGCGCACGATGCGCATGATCCACCACAGCGCTTGGCTGGCCCGCCGCTGGGGCGACCCGGCCTTCCCGCTCGCCTTCCCGTGGTTCGGCACGCCCAACTACTGGCACGACCAGGTCGCCAAGCTGCGCGAACAGCTGGAGGCCATGCGCCCGCGCGATGCCGCCCCCGCGCGGATGCGGGACGAAGACGAGGTGGACTTCGACGGCGACGGCTTCGCCTGAACGCCCGCCCGGCTGAGCCTCAGCGCCAGGTGGCTGGCGTCTCGTTGGCCAGCACGCGCACGTCGGCGCGGGCGGCTTCGAGCGGGCGGATTTCCATCGTCAGGCCGAACTGCAGGCAGGGGTTCTCGGCCGCGATGGCGGCGGCCTGGTCGAGCGACTCGGCCACGATGAACCAGTAGCCGCCGACCCATTCCTTGGTCTCGGCGAAGGGGCCGTCCGTGACCACCCCGCCGCGCCCCACGACGCGCACGCCCGGCTCCAGGCGGCTGCCGGGCTTGAGCCGACCCTGGGCCAGGCCCTGCTCGTACCAGACATAGAACGCATCGATGGCTCGCTGCACCTCCTCGGGGCGGGCGTCGGGATCCCACTGGCCGCGGGACAGGAGCAGGTAGTCGTTCAAGGGCATGGCGGAGGTCTTTCGTGAAGGCGCAGGGCGGAAACCCCGCGCAGAAGGCCGGCAATGCTGCCGCAATTGGGGTGGATGATCCAGCAAAAGTACTGGATATGCATACAGTATTGTGGTCTCATCCCTCCCCCGGTTTTCTGTTGTCACGACCTGGCCATGCTGCCCGCCCCTGTCGCCCCGCCCCCGTCTTCACGCCCGCCCACACCCTCTGCCCGAGCGGCCGGGCTGCGCCCCGAAGAAGCCCCCGGCCTGCAAGGGCGGCTGTGGCGCGGTAACAGCCTGGGCTGCATGGCCGAGCCGGTGCTGGCCAGTGGCTTTGCCGCGCTGGACGCGGAATTGCCCGGCGGCGGCTGGCCGCTGAAGGCCGTCACCGAGTTGCTGACGCCCCAGGCCGGCGTCCTGGAATGGCGGCTGCTGGCGCCGGCACTGCGCCAGTGGTGGGCCGGCGCAGCCCCGGCGGCCCCGGCCCCGGGGCTGCGCCGCAGCCGGCCGGCGGCCCGGATGCCCGTTGCGCTGCGCTCGCTGCTGCTCATCAACCCGCCGCACACGCCGCATCTGCCGGGTCTGCAGGGACTGGGCCTACCCGCCTCGGCCCTGCTGTGGGTGGCGGCGGGCACGCCGGCCGAAGCCCTGTGGGCGGCCGAGCAGGCCATCAAGTCGCAGGTGGCCGTGCTCGCCTGGCTGCCCGAGGCCCGGCCCGAACAGGTCCGCCGCCTGCAGGTGGCGGCCCTGGGGTCCGACGCGCCGAGCTTTCTGGTGCGGCCAGAACGCTCAGGCACCCAGTCGTCCGCCGCACCACTGCGTCTGGTGGTGAAGCCGGGCGATGGCTGGCAGTTGGCCGTGCACCTGCTCAAGCGCCGCGGCCCGGCGCATGACGGCTGGCTGGCCCTGCCCGCCGCGCCCGGCGCGGTGGAGCCGCTGCTCACCGCCGCCCGGCGCCAGGCGCAGCCGCAGCCCGCCTTGCCGGCAACCCTGCCCTCCCCGGAGCGCCTCCATGCGCTGGCTCGCCCTGTGCTGCACGCCTGAGGCCCTGGCGGGTGATGTCGACGCCCTGGGCTGGCTGGCGCTGGGCTTCACACCGCGCGTGGCCCGGCTGGAAGAAGGCGTGGTGGCCGAGGTGTCGGCCAGCCTGCGGCTGTTCCGCGGCGCGCGGGCACTGCGCCTGAAGCTGCAGGCCGGTGCCGAGCAGGCCGGCCTGCCCCTGGGCGCCACCGCCTGGGCCCCCACGGCGCTGGGCGCCCTCGCGCTGGCGCGTTGCCCCGAGCCCCCTCGGCGTGGCAGCTTCGCCGAACGGCTGGACGCCCTGCCCCTGCGCGCCCTCAGCGCCGCCCAGGCCCACCAGGCCATGCTCGCCCGCCTGGGCTGCCAACAGCTCGGCGAGTTGCGTCGCCTGCCACGCGCCGCGCTCGCCCGGCGCTTCGGCCCCGCCCTGCTGACCGCCCTCGACCAGGCCTACGGCGACACCCCCGAGGCGCACACCTGGCTGACGCTGCCCGATCGCTTCGAAGCCCGGCTGGAGTTGCCCTGGCGGGTGGAGCACGCGCCGGTGCTGCTGAGCTTCGCCGAGCCCCTGCTGCGCCAGCTCTGTGCCTTCCTGGCTGCACGGCATGCCGGCGTGCGCACGCTGCGCCTGGCCTGGCAGCACGACGCCATGCGCGCCCGCGACGTGGCCGGCAGCGGCGAGCTCACCGTGGCCACCGCCGACACCACGCGCGACCTGCGTCGCCTGACCCGACTGCTGGGAGAACACCTGGCCCGCACCACGCTGGCCGCACCGGCGGGCGAACTCTCGCTCAGCGCCGAGCAACTGCTGCCGCTGCAGGAACTCAGCGCCGGCCTGCTGCCCGGCGAGGCGGACGAGCAGGCCCACACCACCACCCACGCGCTGCTGGAGCGGCTGTCGGTGCGCCTGGGTGCGGCCCGCGTGCGCCAGGGTCGGCTGTGCGAAGACCACCGGCTGGACCGCATGCAGCACTGGCAGCCTTGGCCGGCGCCCGCTGCAGCGGGGGGCACGGCCGCGCGACAGGCACCCGGCCCACAACCCACCTGGCTGCTCGACCCGCCGCTGCCCCTGCGCTGCGATGCCCACGAGCAGCCCCTCTTCGCCGGGCCGCTCACGCGCATCAGCGGCCCGCACCGCGTGGAAACCGGCTGGTGGGACGGGCCCGCCGGCCTGCAGACCCGCGACTACTTCGTCTACCGCAGCGCCACGCGCGGGGTGCTGTGGGTCTACCACGAGCGCTTTCCCGACCCGGCCGCGGCATGGACGTCGGGTTGGTTTCTGCACGGGGTGTTCGCATGACGGACTCGCAGGCCTATGCCGAACTCCACTGCCTGTCGGCCTTCAGCTTTTTGCGTGGTGCCTCCGAGCCCCAGGAGCTGGTGGAGCGCGCCGTGCAGATGGGCTACACCGCGCTGGCCCTCACTGACGAATGCTCGCTCGCCGGCGTGGTGCGCGCGCACAAGCAGCTGCGCGAGATGCGTGAGGCCGCAGCTGCCGAAGGCGGCGAACCCGTCACGATGCAGCTGCTCATCGGCAGCGAATTCCTCGTGCGCGACGACGCCGGCACGCCGCGCTTCAAGCTCGTGCTCATCGCGCAGAACCTCAACGGCTACGGCAACCTCAGCCAGTTCATCACCCGGCTGCGCCGCGCCAGCCCCATCAAGGGCGAGTACACCCTGCACTGGCGCCAGCTCGCGCCTGAAGCCCTCACCGACTGCCTGGCCCTGCTGGTGCTGCCGCGCGAAGCGCCGGACGCCGAGCTGCTGGCCCCGGCGCAATGGGCGCTGCAGCACTTCACCGGCCGCGCCTGGCTGGCGGTGGAGCTGGTGCGAGAAGCCAGCGACGCGCTGTGGCTGCAGCGGCTGCAGGCGCTGTCTGAAGCCACCGCGCTGCCGCTCGTGGCCGCGGGCGACGTGCACTTCCATGTGCGCTCCCGCAAGGCGCTGCAGGACGTGATGACCGCCACGCGCCTGGGCCGCACCGTGGCCGACTGTGGCTTTGACCTGCAGCCCAATGCCGAGCGCCATCTGCGCAGCCGCTACCGCCTGTCGCGCCTGGTGCCGCCCGAGCTGCTGGCCGAGACCCTGCAGGTAGCCGCACGCTGCCACTTCAGCCTCGACGAGATCCGCTACCGCTACCCGAGCGAGGTCGTGCCACCCGGCCTCAGCGCCAGCCAGCACCTGCGCCAGCTCACCGAAGCCGGCGCCACCCGGCGCTGGCCGCAGGGCCTGACGCCCGAACTGCGCGCCCGCATCGAGCACGAGCTCGACCTCATCGAGGAACTGGGCTACGAGCACTACTTCCTGACCGTGGCCGACGTCGTCGCCTTCGCACGCAGCCAGCAGATCCTCTGCCAGGGCCGCGGCTCGGCGGCCAACAGCGTCGTCTGCTACTGCCTGGGCGTGACCTCGGTGAACCCTGAGGAGAGCACGCTGCTGTTCGAGCGCTTCATCAGCCGCGAGCGCAACGAGCCGCCTGACATCGACGTCGACTTCGAGCACGAGCGCCGCGAGGAGGTCATCCAGCACCTCTACGACAAGTACGGCCGCGACCGCGCCGCACTCACCGCCGTCGTCATCTGCTACCGGCCCAAGAGCGCCATCCGCGACGTGGGCAAGGCACTCGGCTTCAGCGAGGCGCAGCTGGAGATCATGAGCAACGACCACAGCGGCTGGTCCACCCAGGTGCTGCCCGAGGAGCATCGCGCCGCCCTGCTCGACCAGCTCGGCCTGCCGGCAGACGACCCGCGCCTGCTGCAGCTCATCACGCTGGCCCGCCAGCTCAACGGCCTGCCGCGGCACCTGTCGCAGCACGTCGGCGGCTTCGTGCTGACCGAGGGGCCGCTGGAGCGCCTGGTGCCCATCGAGAACGCGACGATGGAAAAGCGCAGCGTCATCGAGTGGGACAAGGACGACATCGACGAGCTCAAGATGATGAAGGTCGACGTGCTGGCCCTGGGCATGCTGAGTGCCATCCGCCGCTGCATCGACCTCGTCAACACGCTGCGCGGCGAGCGCTGGGAGCTGGCCACCATCCCGCGCGAATGCACCCGCACCTACGACATGATCTGCCGCGCTGACACGGTGGGCGTGTTCCAGATCGAGAGCCGCGCGCAGATGTCCATGCTGCCGCGCCTGAAGCCGCGCTGCTACTACGACCTCGTCATCGAGGTCGCCATCGTGCGGCCCGGCCCGATCGAGGGCGGCATGGTGCACCCCTACCTCAAGAACCGCGCGCTGCCGCCTGACGAGGTGCCCTACCCCAGCGAGGCGCTCAAGGCCGCGCTGTGGCGCACGCGCGGCGTGCCCATCTTCCAGGAGCAGGTGATGCAGGTGGCCATGATCGCCGCCGGCTTCAGCGCCGGCGAGGCCGACCAGCTGCGCCGCGCCATGGCCGCCTGGAAGCGCCCCGGCGTGCTCGAGAAGTACTACGACAAGGTCGTGCAGGGCATGCGCGAGCGCGGCTACACCGACGACTTCGCCGAGAGCATCTTCAAACAGATCAAGGGCTTCTCCAGCTACGGCTTCCCCGAGAGCCACGCCGCCAGCTTCGCGCTGCTGACCTACATCAGCTGCTGGCTCAAATGCCATGAGCCCGCGGCCTTCCTGTGCGCGCTGCTGAACTCCCAGCCGCTGGGCTTCTACACGCCCAGCCAGCTCGTGCAGGACGCGCGGCGCCACCACATCGAGGTGCGCGCCATCGACGTGAACCACAGCGACCGCGACAGCACGCTGGAGCCTGAGGTGCTGCCGGTCGACGCCCACGGCGAACGCCCACAGCCCGCCGTGCGGCTGGGCCTGCGCCTGGTCAGCGGCCTGGGCGACGACGCGGCCCTGCGCATCGAACGGGCCCGCCGCGAGCAAGGCCCGTTCGCGCATCCGCAGGACCTGGCCCACCGCGCGCGCCTGACCCAGCAGGACATGCAGCAGCTCGCCGCCGCCGACGCCCTCACCTCACTCGCCGGCCACCGCCGCCAGCAGGTCTGGCAGGCCTCGGCCCTGCATGCCGTGCCCCAGCTGCTGCAGGGCAGCCTGCTGCCCGAGGACGAACTCGAACTGCCCGCCGCCGCCGAAGGCGAAGAAGTGCTCTGGGACTACGCCGCCACCGGCCTCACCCTGCGCCGCCACCCGCTCGCCCTGCTGCGCCCGCGGCTCGCGAAGCAGGGCCTGCTGTCCGCCCGCCAGCTCGATGCCGTCAAGGCCGGGCGTTACGCCAAGGCCTGCGGCATCGTCACCGGCCGCCAGAAGCCGCAAACCGCCAAGGGCACGCTCTTCGTCACCCTGGAAGACGAGACCGGCAACGTGCAGGTGATCGTCTGGCCCAAGGCCTACGAAGAGCACCGCAGCACCATCCTCGGCGCCCGGCTGCTGGCCGTGGAAGGCCTATGGCAACGCGGCGACGGCGACGTACGCCACCTGCTGGCGCGCAGGTTCAGGAACCTGAATCCGCTGCTGGGGCGGTTGCAGACGGAGAGTCGGGATTTCAGGTGAAGTTAAACTAGTCAGATAAATAGTCAGCAGAGGTGTGCGATGCAAGCATGGCCTGTCCAAGACGCGAAGGCGCGGTTCAGCGAGTTCCTGGAGTCTTGCCTGACCGAAGGGCCTCAGATGGTGACCAAACGAGGTACGGAGACGGCCGTGCTGGTGCCCGTCGACGAATGGCGGCGCCTGCAGGCAGCCGCACGCCCCTCACTCAAGCAACTGCTGTTGTCTGACGAGGGGCGCACCGAACTGGCTCTGCCCGCTCGCGGTTCGGCGCGCCGGCGCCCCCCGACCGCAGCGAGGTGACCGATGTACCTGCTCGACACCAACGTCGTCTCCGAACTGCGCAAACCCAAGCCGCATGGCGGCGTGCTCGCCTGGTTCCAAGGCCTGGAAGACACCCAACTCCATCTGAGCGCGGTGACCCTCGGCGAAATCCAGGCCGGCATCGAGATCACGCGCGAGCAAAACGCTGCCAAAGCTGAAGAGATCGAAGTCTGGCTGGAACGGGTGGCTGCGGCCTACAACGTGCTCCCGATGGACGCAGCGGCCTTTCGCACATGGGCCCGGTTCATGCACAGGCGCTCCGACACCTTGTACGAAGACGCCATGATCGCCGCCACGGCCAAAGTGCATGGCCTGACGGTGGTGACCCGGAACGTGGCCGATTTCAAGGCCTTTGGCGTGCCGCTGTTGAATCCGTTCAAGACCTGAGTTTCATGAAGACGCCGACTGAGCCAGCGCGCGCTCAGTCTTCGACCACCCGGCGCGCAGCAGATCGGGGCGGCGTGGTCAGCATCAGGCGCTCGCCATCCTTGCCTTCCAGCTCGAACCGCGTCGGCAGCGGCTGCAGCAGACGGGCGCTCGTCGCCTTGTCGAGCACCGCGGCCACGTGATACGACTTGGTGTCTTTCCACAGCTTGCGCTTGTCGTCTTTGCTGAGCTTCTTCATGTCTGTCCTCCAGCACGCCCACATGAGGCGCGGACAGCCAGGTTCAAGAACCGGACGGCTTGCATGCTTGCTCATGGCGCGGGTTCGGTCAGTGCAAGCTCGTACACGGCGAGGTCAGCTGCCGCAAAGCAGCAAAAGATGACCTCATGGAGTTGCGGATGTCGCTGGCTCACTGCCCGCACCGTCGCGATCGCGATGTCGGCTGCCAGCTCCACCGGATAGCCATAGATACCAGTGCTGATGCCGGGAAATGCGATTGACGCCACGCCCTTGGCACTGGCCACTTCCACCGAGCGGCGATAGCAGGACGCCAGCAAATCCGCCTCCCCGTGGCCGCCACCGCGCCAGACCGGCCCGACGCTGTGCACGATGTACCGCGCTGGCAGACGATGGCCGGCGGTGATCTTGGCGTCTCCTGTCTTGCAACCGCCGAGCAGCCGGCACTCATGCACCAGGTCAGGCCCTGCGGCGCGGTGGATTGCACCGTCCACGCCACCGCCGCCCAGCAGCGACGAGTTGGCAGCATTCACGATGGCATCGACTCTCAACGTCGTGATGTCGGCGCGCAGGGCGCGAAGGATGACGGGCATGGGCAGTGACGAGTGTGTTCAGGTCACCAGCGTACGCGACCCACCAAACAGCGACTCAGAGCCGCTCAGCACGCCAGGCTGCGGCCAGCCGCTCGCGCGCCCCCGGCTGCACATTCGCCCGCCCCAGCTCCCCGCCGTAATGCGCCTTGACCCGCGGGTCCATCAGCCGAAACCACAGCGGCGGCACATACGCCACCAGCAGCAGGCCCGCATAGCCGCTGGGCAACTGCGGTGCCTGCTCGAAGTGCCGCAGCGCCTGGTAGCGCCGCGCGGGGTGGGCGTGGTGGTCGCTGTGGCGCTGCAGGTGGTACAGGAACAGGTTGGACATGCGGTGGTTGCTGTTCCAGGAGTGCTCCGGGGCGCAGCGCTCGTAGCGGCCGTCGGCGCCTTGCCGGCGCAGCAGGCCGTAGTGCTCGATGTAGTTCACCACCTCCAGCAGCTGCGCGCCGTAGGCCGCCTGCACGAGCAGGAAGGGCAGCACGGCCCAGCCGAGCCACGCGACGAGGCCGGTGTACAGCACCACCGTCATCGCCCAGGCCTGCAGGCATTCGTTGCGCCAGTGCCAGGGGCCGTGGCCGCGGCCGGCCAGGCGCTGGCGTTCGAGCTGCCAGGCTGAGCGCAGGCTGCCCAGCACGGTGCGCGGCAGGAAGGCCCAGAAGCTCTCGCCCAGGCGGGCGCTGGCGGGGTCTTCCGGCGTGGCAACCCGGCGATGATGGCCGCGGTTGTGCTCGACGAAGAAGTGGCCGTACGCCACTGGTGCGAGCACCACGCGCGACAGCCAGCGCTCCCAGGCGGCATGCTTGTGGCCGAGTTCGTGCGCGGTGTTGATGGCCACGCCATTGATGCCGCCCACCGTCAGCACGAGGCCCATCAGGCCCAGCAGCCCCAGCCCGCCATGCACCGCCAGCCACGCGCCATGCACGGTGAGCCCGAACTGCAGCGGCACGAAGAGCACCAGCACCGCCAGGTACCAGCGGTCGGCCTCCAGCGCGGCCACCTGCGACTCGGGCGGGTTGCTGCGGTCCTCGCCCAGCAGCCAGTCCAGCAGCGGAATGACCGTGTACATGACCACCGGCATGACCCACAGCCAGGCGACATGCCCGCTGCGGTCGGCATGCCAGACGTTCAGCCAGGCCAGGCCTGGAAAGGCGCCTGACAGCAGCCAGGCGTAGCGCTTGGTGTCGCGCCAGCGCGTGGGCGAAGGGGTGGCGAGGGCTGCGGGCATGGGCTGCATGCTCAGCCGGCCCGAGCCCGCGGTCAAGGCGGGCGACCCGCAGCGCGCTGCGCGCCATGCCCTTCCAGACAACTCCAGAAACACAGCCGGTGTAAGTTGCGCCCCTGGCCGTGCGACTCACGTCCATCACCTGCCGAGAGCCCCATGCTGATCAAGACGCCTTTCTCCCACGAGCCCCTGCCCAGCGAGATCACGCCGCAGGGCGTCTACCTGAACCGCCGCACCGCGCTGGCGAGCCTTGGCCTGGCGGCAGCCTCGCCGCTGGCGCTGGCCCAGGGCATTGCCGGCGGCGGCAAGCTGCCCAAACTGCCGGCCACGCCGTCCACGGTGGCCGGGGCCATCACGAAGGACAAGGCCACCAGCTACACCGACGCGACCTCCTACAACAACTTCTACGAGTTCGGCACCGACAAGTCCGACCCGGCGTCCTACGCGCACACCCTCAAGACCCGCCCCTGGACGGTCAGCGTCGAGGGTGAATGCGCCAAGCCGATGCGCTTTGACATCGAGACCCTGCTCAAGCTCAGCGCCATGGAAGAGCGCATCTACCGCCTGCGCTGCGTGGAGGGCTGGAGCATGGTCATCCCGTGGGTGGGCTATTCGCTGGCCGAGGTGATCAAGAAGGTCGAGCCCACCTCCAAGGCCAAGTACGTGGAGTTCACGAGCCTCGCCGACAAGTCGCAGATGCCCGGCGTGCGCTCCGGTGTGCTCGACTGGCCTTACGTGGAGGGCCTGCGCATCGACGAGGCCATGCATCCGCTGGCGATGCTGGTGTTCGGCATGTATGGCGAGCTGCTGCCCAACCAGAACGGTGCGCCGCTGCGGCTGGCCCTGCCGTGGAAGTACGGCTTCAAGTCGGCCAAGAGCCTCGTGAAGATCCGCCTGGTCGAGAAGGAGCCCGTGTCGAGCTGGACCAAGGCAGCCCAGCAGGAATACGGCTTCTATTCCAACGTGAACCCCAACGTGCCGCATCCGCGCTGGAGCCAGGCCACCGAACGCCGCATTGGCGAAGACGGCCTGTTCGCCAAGAAGCGGCCCACGCTGATGTTCAACGGCTACGGCGACCAGGTCGGCCAGCTCTACGCCGGCATGGACTTGAAGAAGAACTACTGAGCCGGTGAAGCGGGTCCTGACCTCGGCGCTGCTCAGCCGCGCCGCCAAGCCGCTGCTGTTCCTGCTGTGCCTGGCGCCGCTGGCGTGGCTCGTCTATGCCGCGGCCACCAACCAGCTCGGCGCCAACCCGGCCGAAGCGCTGATCCGCCGCCTGGGCGACTGGACGCTGCGGGGCCTGTGGCTCACGCTCACGATCACGCCCCTGCGCGAACTCACGGGCCTTGCCGCCCTCGCGCGTTTTCGCCGCATGCTGGGCGTGTTCAGCTTCGCGTACGCCAGCCTGCACCTGCTGGCCTATGGCTGGCTCGACATGGGGCTGGAGATGGCCGACATCGCGCAGGACATTGCCAAGCGGCCCTTCATCCTGATGGGCTTCACCGCCTGGTTGCTGATGCTGCCGCTGGCGGCCACCAGCTTCAACCGGGCCATCAAGGCGTTGGGCGCGAAGCGCTGGCAGGTGCTGCACAAGGCGGTCTACGCAGTGGCCGTGATCGGCCTGATGCACTTCATCTGGATGCGGGCGGGCAAGAACAACTTCATCGAGCCGGCCGTCTACGGCGCGCTGCTGGCCCTTTTGCTGGGTTGGCGACTGGTGCGGGCGCTGCGCCAGCGCCCCAGGTGAGGGCCAGCGGCCCAGGACACCGCGACGGGCAGGAACCGGGAATCAGCGCGAACTCACGTAGACGACCTTCATCTCCTGGTAGGCGGTCAGCCGCCCGGCTGCTTCCAGGTTGAGAGGAAAGTAGGTGATCGATGCGGCGCTGAATCCCTCGCAGCGCAGCAGGTCACGCTCGGCCAGGTAAGCCCGATCGACAAACGTCTTGTGGGTGCGATCCGACCTGAAGCCGGCCCAGCCTGGCACCACCAACACCACTTTCGAAATGCCCAGCGCCCTGCAGCGGGCCAGCAGACGTCGCAGGCAGGCATCCGCCGCTTCGAAATGCTCCAGCACATGGGACAGCACCAGGCACCGATACACGCCGGCCGGCAGGAACGCCAACTCGAATGGGTCGGCACTGCCTGCTGCGTCGACCACCGACAGGCCGCGGCTGCGCAGATGGGCCAGCAGATGCGGATTGACCTCCACGCCGATGGACCCCGCCGGCATGCGCTCCAGCATCTGCCCAGCCCCACAACCGAGATCCACGCTCGGGCCGTCCAGTTCGCGCAAGACGCTGCGCAAGTAAAGCGACTTGATCTGGCGCCGCAGCGGATGGCGCGCGCGGCGCAATTGCTCCGCGGCGTATCCCAGGTCGAACTCCGAATGCTGCGACTCACCCATTTCAACTCTTTCCATGAACCCCGTCCGGCCGTGCGTTCGGTGCGCCCCTGACCCAACGGCGGGCACCCGTCGAAGGATCGTAAACGCCCCGCATGCGGCGCCCACGCGCTTGCCGCACGCCTGCATGGCCGACGCACGCCGCCCATAATGGCGGCCCTCGCAGGATCGCCCCATGACCAGCCCCCATTCCTTCGACGTCGTCATCCTCGGCGGTGGCCCCGCCGGCTGCAGCGCGGCCTCCTGGCTCCGTCAGCTCGGCCTCACGGCCCTGCTGGTGGAACGTGAAGCCCAGCTCTGCGCCTCGCTTGCAGCGCTGGACTTTCCGCAGGACTGGGTGCTGGGCGAACCCGCCACGCGGCTGTGCGACCTGGCCGCCGAGTACGCCGCCCAGGCACGTGCCACGCCCGGCCTGGCCTTGCGGCTCGGCGCCCAGGTCGAGTCGGCCCGGCACACCGCCGAGGGCTGGGCGCTGCAACTCGCGGGCGGCGAGCGAGTGCAGGCGCGCGCGCTGCTGATTGCCACGGGCCTGCGCCTGCTGCGACCGGCACGCTACTTCGCGTCGCCCCACGCCCGGGTGCTCGATGCCTCCAGCCTCACCGCGCAGCGCGACAGCCTGGCGCCCGGGCGCGCACTGCTGCTCGGCGCCGGTGACAACGCCGCCGAGAACGCGCTGCATCTCGCCGAACGCGGCTTCGAGGTCACGGTATGGACGCGCAGCGGTTGGCGCGCGCAGACGCACCTCGTCGAACGCATCGAGCGCCATCCGCGCATCACGGTCCGCCTGTCCACGCCGCTCCCCGACGCCCTGCTGCCCGATGCCGACGGCGTGAGCGTGGGCGCGGAGCGCTTCGACATTGCCGCCGTGCTGTTGGGTTTCGAGCCCGAGCCCTCGGCCTTCGCGCTGCTGGACGAGCATGCCCGCCAGCGGGTGTTCGTCGCGGGCGACGCCAGCGGCCGCTGGCACCCCTGCGTGCAGACGGCCCTGGCCGATGGCGTGCAGGCGGCCAAGCAGATCGAGCAGGCCTTGCGCCCGCAGGCCATGGCCGCACCGCTGCGGCACAACAACCGCCAGGTCATCCATCTGCAGGGGCTGCGTTTTCGGGCCAACCTCGGCGTGCTGGATTTCGAGCGCACCGGCCCTCAGCCCATCCAGGTGGATGCCGAAGTCAACCTCGGCTCGCTACCGGTGGTGGCGCGGGATGCCGACATCGGCCATGTGCTCGACTACCGCCGGGTGCGCACCGCCATCATCGATGAATGCACCGCCGAGCACACCGACCTCGTCGAGGCCTTGCTGGGCAAGCTGTGCAACCGGCTGATGAGCCTGCCCGGCGTCGTGGGCGTGCGGCTCAAGCTGACCAAGCTGGAGATCTTCCCCGACTGCGAAGTCGCCATCAGCACCGAAGTCGGCGCCTGGTAAGCCTGCCCTTGGGCCGCTTCCGCCTGCCACACCTTTGACCTGCGGCAAGCCGCAAACGCGAGGTCTTGACGCACATTAAGGACGCCAGCGCGCCATGCGCCGAGCATTGGGGCGTCCATGTTGCACACCTCGCACGTCAGTTGCTGCGCCAGCCTTCGGCAGACCCTGCTCCAGGGCTGGCAGCAGTCCTTCCCGCTGCATTCATCGCCGTTCCGGCAGATGGCTGCCAGCAGCGGCGCGACCCCGCGCGAGCTGCTTGCGCTGTGCCAGGACCTGCACCGCCGCGGCGCGCTTCAGCCCGTGCTTCCCACCTGGGGCGAAGGCCTGTCGCGCGAGCGCTGGCGCCTGGCCTTCAGCCCGGGGTGGGACGATGCCGCGCTGGCGTCGGCCGTGGCTGCGCTGCCCGGCTGCTTCCACCTGGAGCGTGCGTCCGCCCCCCAGCCCGGCCTGCCGGCGCTGTGGGCGGAGCTGGATGTACTGGACGCGACCGCGCTCGCGGCCCAGCTGGCACGGCTGCCCGAGCCGCCTTGTGCAAGCCTGGCGCTGCACGCCGCCACGCCGGGCGCAGCGGCTTGCGATGACATCGACACCGCGATCGCGCTGGAACGGGGCCTGCCCCTGTGCTCCCGCCCCTATGCCGACTGCGCCCGGCGCCTGGGCTGCAGCGAGTCGCGGCTGCTCGCGCGGATGCAGACGTGGCGCCGCAGCGGGCTGCTGGCCGGCCTGTCGCTCAAGCCCCCGCCATCGCGCGTGCCGCAGCCCGGCCTGTTGGCGCTCTGGCGCGAGGCCGCCACACCGCAGAGCCTGCAGCGCCTGCACGACCACCCCGGCGTGGAACGCATCCACACCGCCCACGGGACGCCGGCCTGGCCCTGGCGCCTGAGCCTGGTACTGCACGCCGCGCCCCAGCTGGCCCTCGACCAACTGCGCGAAACTGCCGCCCACGCCGGCCTGCGCGCGCCCGACGCCAGCCTGCGGCTGCAGATCGAGCAGCCGCGCGACCAGGCACTGCTGTTTCTCACCCGAACCGGCAATGCCTGAGCGGCGTTGAAGCCGCCGCCAGATTCGCCGGCCAACGCGAGAGCTGGCTCACGTGCCGCCCGTGCACACGGGCCGCTTGCATTCGCCGGATGCGGCCACAGAGACACAGAGTCACAGAGAGTTCCGGACGCGGGTCCCGCCCAAGCGCCTCTGTGTCTCTGTGCCTCTGTGGCTGCGTTCTCAGCGATCTCGCCTCATGACGCCCCGCCCCGATTCAAGCCGGCGTGCCGACCGGCACACCCGGCGTCAGCAACCGCTCCAGCAACTGGCGCACGCTGGTGATCTGGCTGCCGAAGGGCAGCGCCCCGCGGCCGCGGAAGAACAGGCCCTTGGCCATGTCGCCGCGCAGGGCTGCGGCCAGGCGCTGGTCGATGCAGAACTGGCCCCAGCCCTTCAGGCCGTCGCGCAGGCCGCACTGGCTCAGGCAATCAAAGGCCATGGTGCAGCGCTGCTTGAGCTGCACCACCGCCTGCAGGCGCTCCTCGGCCTTGAGGTACTTCTTGAGCCAGGGCGTCATTACCGCGCGCGCGGGCAGGCCGGCCACGCTGGTGAACTCCACCAGGTCTTCATCACGCGCCTGAGCCAGCACCTGCTTGAAGTGCGGATGGGCATCGCATTCCTCGGTCACGACGAAGGCGG
Organism: Roseateles puraquae; assembly: GCF_002205845.1. Lineage (GTDB taxonomy): Bacteria > Pseudomonadota > Gammaproteobacteria > Burkholderiales > Burkholderiaceae_C > Pelomonas > Pelomonas puraquae. The sequence continues at coordinate 1,448,862 of NZ_NISI01000001.1, forward strand.
TGCCCAGCTGCACGGCATCCGCACCCAGCGACTGCAGGCGCTGGATGTCCTCGCAGCAGCGCACGCCCCCAGCGGCGATCAGCGGTACCCGCCCTTCCATGCCGGCGTCACGGATCAGCTGGCGAACCGCGGGCAGCACGGTCTCGAACTCGAAGCGCGCATCGCCCAGGTCGGCCACCTTGGCCGCACCGAGGTGCCCCGCAGCATGGGCCGGGTGTTCGATGACGATGGCGCTGGGAAGGCGCTGGCGGCGCTCCCATTTCTTCCACAGCAGGGCCACGCCGCGCGCGTCGCTCAGGATGGGCACGAGGGCGGTGTCGGGATGGTCCTGCGCCAGCTCGGGCAGGTCCAGCGGCAGGCCGGCCCCCACCACCAGCGCATCGATGCCCTCCTGCAACGCGGTGCGCACGCTGGCCGCGTAGTCACTGACCGCGCGCATCACGTTCACCGCCAGCAGCCCGCGGCCACCGGCCAGCGCGCGCGCCTGGCGGATCTCGCGCGCCAGGGCCTCCTGGTTGGCCTGCTGGATGACATCCTTCTTGCGTTCGTCCGCGTCACTGAGGCCCTCGCTGCGGGCCATCAGGTCGGGGTGATGCCGGCGCAGGTCCACGGAAGCGATCGTGCCCCAGGCCCCCTGTGCGGCCACGCTGCCCGCCAGCCGGTGGGCCGAGATGCCCACGCCCATGCCGCCCTGCACGATGGGCAGAAGCTCGCGACTGCCCAGATGCATGGGCCTCAAGCCAGCGGCTTGGACGCGGTCCAGGAGCGGGGTGGGAGTCATGCGCAGCCTCGTCAGCAGTGGTGGGAGCCGGTGATGCTGGCGGCATGGGCGCCAGGGCGCCTTGATGTGGGGCAAGGTCAGGTCGATTGGCCGCGCGTCAGCCCGGCCGGCCGTCTATGCGCGGGCGCGACAGCACCGGCCAGTAGCGCACCGCATAGACCGCGAAGCCGGCCGACCACAGCGCCGCCGAGGCCAGGGCGGCATGCACGGTCTCGGAGGGCGCGAGCAGCGGCAGGCCCACCCGCACCAGGGCGGCCGCCGCGATGAGGGCATAGCTGGCGACCTCCCAGCCATCGGCCTTCAGCGGCCGACCGGTGTGGCCGCGGGCGGTTCGGGTCATCATGCCGATGACCAGGCCGCCGATGGCGCCGACGGTGAGCGCATGCGTGGCCAGCGAAGGGAGCACCCATCCCGCCGCCGCCGCGGCGCGCAGCAGCAGATGCACCGGCACCCAGGCGTAGGCCGCATGAAGCACCCACACCATCGGCACTCGCCGCGTGCGCCAGGGCTGCCAGAGCCACCAGCGCATCCCATGCGCCGCAGCGGCCAGCACCGCCAGCATGGCCAGCAAGGGGCCACCCACGCCAAGCGCATCCACGGCCAGCAGGGTCAGCACGCTGCCCAACGCCGCTTGCTCGACGCGGGCGTGACGCGTCGCGGTCGCACCCGGCACGCCGTTGTTGGTGAACATCGGCACGACCCGCCCGGCCATCACCGCAACGATGAACAGCACGACATCAAGCGCGAGCGGCAGGCCCAGGCCCACCGGCCAGGCCGCATGGCCCAGTTGCGTGGCGTGCACGCCCGCCACGGCCAGGGCCATCAGGACGAGCAGCCCGATGAAAAAGTAGTTGCGCCGGTTGCCCGCTCGCACAAAGGGCCTGGCCAAGGCTGCGGCGGTCAACAGCGGGAAGGCCACGTTCACCACGGCCGCTGCGCCGCCGAAGGGCGTCAGCACCAACACGCGCGCCAGCAGCCACAGTGCCGCCAGCGCCGCCAGCGGCCAGCCAGTGGGCGTGGGCTGGTTCGTCCAGTTGCGACCGGCGGTGAACAGGAAGCCCACGATGACGGCCAGCGCGAAGCCGAACAGCATCTCGTGCGCATGCCACATCGGGCCGGCGAGGTAGGTGTGCCCCAGCAGGCCACTGAACTGCAGGGCCCACAGCGGCACGGACAACGCGGCGAATCCTGCCGCCAGCAGGTAGAAGGGCCGAAAGCCCAGCGCGAAAAGTGCAAAGCCGGCCGGCGTCGCGCGGGGCGGCTCCTCCAGGCGGAGCAGCGGCGTCATGCCGCAAGTCCGGTGGCCGCTGGCAAGCGCAGCAACTGCGCCAGTCCCTCGCGGTTGGCCGTGATGTCGGCCAGGGTGTAGCGGTCCAGCACCTCGTAGAAGGCCTCCAGGGCCTGCGCCAGCACGCCCTTGAGGCGGCATTGGCCCACGATGGCGCAGGGTCGGCCCCGGGAGGAAAAACACTCGGCGGGCAAGTCCGGCGCCTCGGTCTCGCGCACCACATCCCCGAGGCGGATCGCCTCGGGCAGGCGTGCCAGCGTCAGGCCACCGCCCTTGCCCCGCACGGTGCTGACCCATCCGTGGCGGCCCAGGTGATGGACCACCTTGGTGAGGTGATTGGCCTTCACGTCGAACGCGGCGCAGATCTCGGCCACCGTGGCACGGCGGTCGGGGTCGGTGGCCAGGTACATCAGCACGCGCAGGCTGTAGTCGGTAAAGGTGGTGAGTTTCATCGGGGTCGGGCCGGTCAGCAGGGCACCGGCATCAGCCAGCGCAGGCCGCCATTTGAACATGCATTTGCAATGCATTAATTCTAGAAAGCCACGCCAATCGGGCGTTTGACCGGCGTCAAGCCACGACCGGCGCGCGAAGATCGGCCGGGTTTGGGACAATGCGCGGGTTTTGCCTCGACGGCACCCGTCGCCACCCTCCAGCGCGCCCACCGAGCGCCCTGCTCCGCCCATGTCCGAAGTTCTCGCCCCCCAAGCCCCCGCCACGCCCAGCGCTGAAGACCTCGCGGCCAAGAAACACGCCCACGAGATCAACAAGCTCTCCAAGCGCCTGCACCGCCAGGTGGGCCAGGCCATCACCGACTTCAACATGATCGAAGAAGGCGACAAGGTCATGGTGTGCCTGTCCGGCGGCAAGGACAGCTACTCCATGCTGGACATCCTGATGAACCTGCAGCAGCGGGCTCCCATCAAGTTCGAGCTCATCGCCGTCAACCTCGACCAGAAACAGCCCGGCTTCCCCGAGGACGTGCTGCCCAACTACCTCAAGACCCGCGGCGTGCCCTTCCACATCGAAGAGCAGGACACCTACTCCGTCGTCAAGCGCGTGGTGCCCGAAGGCAAGACCACCTGCGGGCTGTGCTCGCGGCTGCGCCGGGGCATCCTGTACCGCGTGGCGGGCGAGTTGGGCTGCACCAAGATCGCGCTCGGCCATCACCGCGACGACATCGTCACGACGCTGTTCCTGAACATGTTCTTCGGCAGCCGCATGAAGGGCATGCCGCCCAAGCTGGTCAGTGACGACGGTAAGAACGTGGTCATCCGCCCGCTGGCCTATGTGAAGGAGCCCGACCTCGTGCGCTGGGCCGAGCACCGTGAGTTCCCCATCATTCCGTGCAACCTGTGCGGCAGCCAGGAGAACCTGCAGCGGGTGCAGGTCAAGGCCATGATCAACGAGTGGGAGAAGCGCTACCCCGGCCGCATCGACAACATCTTCACGGCCATGACCAACATCGTGCCCTCGCACATGATGGACAAGAAGCTCTTCCCCTTCGAGACCATCCAGGCCACAGGCCAGGCCACCGCCGATGGCGACATCGCCTTCGACGACGACGAGTCTTGCGCCACGCCGTCTGCCGGTGCTTCGGTGATCACGCTGCAAAGGTGATTTACACGGGGGAAATCTGCACGGGTCAGAATCGCTCCATCCCTTGATGGAGGTGCTCATGAACCGCCGCCTGATCCTCACCGCCTTCGCCGCCGCCTCGGTGGCGGCCCTGGCCGGCTGTGCCGGCCCCTACACCGTCTCCGCCGACGTATCGAGTTATGGGTCCTGGCCTGCCGACCGCAAGCCGGGCACCTATGCCTTTGACCGCCTGCCCTCGCAGCAGCAGAGCGAAGAGGCCGTGAAGCGCCAGACCACGCTCGAGGACGCCGCCCGCGGCGCGCTGGAGCGAGCCGGCTTCAAGCCCGCAGCCGACGCCAAGACGGCTGACGTGCTCGTGACGCTCGGCGCCCGCGTCACCGCCTACGACCCCGTGCCCTGGGACGACCCGCTGTGGTGGCGCTGGCGTGGCCGCCTGTTCTCCCCGCGCTACGGCTATGCCGCCGGCTGGGGCGGCTGGGGCTGGCGCCAGGACCCCTTCTTCGACCGCCGCTACGACCGCGCCGTGGCCGTGCTCGTGCGCGACCGCGCCACCGGCGAAGCGTTGTTCGAGACCCACGCCAGCAACGAGGGCATGACGATGGGCAGCGACGCCGTCATCACCAGCCTGTTCGACGCCGCCCTGGCCGAGTTCCCCAAGGTCGAGCCCAAGTCCCATCGGGTCTCGGTGCAGGCGATACGCTGAGCACCCGGCCGGCCTGCCCATAATCGCGGCTTCGTCAAAACGTAGTCGCAAGGCAGGCATGGCGCTGAACATCGTGATCATGGCGGCGGGCAAAGGCACCCGCATGAAGTCCGCCACCCCCAAGGTGCTGCACAAGCTGGCGGGCCGCTCGCTGTTGGCGCATGTGCTCAAGCGCTGTGAGCCGCTCAGCGCCAATGCGCGCATCGTCATCACCGGCCATGGCGCCGAGCAGGTGGAAGCGGCCGTGCAGGCCGAGGGCCTGAGCTTCGTGCGCCAGATGCCCCAGCTCGGCACGGGCCACGCCATCCAGCAGGCTGTGCCTGCGCTGGTGGGCGACGGCACCACGCTCATCCTCAATGGCGACGTGCCGCTCATCGAGACGAGCACCGCCAAGGCCCTGATCGATGCCTGCGCCGGCCATGCCCTGGTGCTGCTGACCGTCGACCTGGCCGACCCCACCGGCTACGGTCGCATCATCCGCAACGCCGATGACGGCGGCGTGCTTGCCATCGTCGAGCACAAGGACGCGACGCCCGAGCAGCGCCTCATCCACGAGGGTTACAGCGGCATGATGGCCGCACCCACGGCCGCGCTCAAGCGCTGGGTGGGCCAGCTCAGCAACAACAACGCCCAGGGCGAGTACTACCTGACCGACATCGTCGCGATGGCCGTGGCCGAGGGCCTGCCCGTGCTCGGCATCAAGGCCCACAACGAGACCGAGGTGCTGGGCGTCAACGACCCGGTGCAGCTCGCACAGCTGGAGCGCGCCTTCCAGGCCCAGCAGGCCGAAGGCCTGATGCGCGCCGGCGTGCGGCTGGCGGACCCCACCCGCTTCGACCTGCGCGGCACGCTGACGCATGGGCAGGATGTCGAGATCGACGTGAACTGCGTGTTCGAAGGCCAGGTGACGCTCGGCGACGGCGTGCGCATCGGCGCGAACTGCGTGATCCGCAACGCGACCATCGCTGCCGGTGCGCGCATCCACGAGTTCACGCACATCGACGGCGAAGCCGCCGGGGCCAGCGTGGGCGAAGGCGCGCTGATCGGCCCCTTCGCACGCCTGCGCCCGGGCGCGCAGCTCGGCGCCGAGGTGCATATCGGCAACTTCGTCGAGGTGAAGAACTCGACGCTGGCCAAGGGCGCCAAGGCCAACCATCTGGCCTACCTGGGCGACGCCACCGTGGGCGAGCGCGTCAACTACGGCGCCGGCTCCATCACCGCCAACTACGACGGCGCGAACAAGCACCGCACCACCATCGGCGACGACGTGCACGTGGGTTCCAACTGCGTGCTGGTGGCCCCGGTGACCCTGGGCAACGGCGCCACCATCGGCGGCGGCTCCACCATCACCAAGGACGTCAACCCGGGCGACCTCGCGGTGGCGCGCGGCAAACAGGTGGCCCTGACCGGCTGGACCCGCCCAGCCAAGAAGCGTTGAATCAAAACCTCGAATAGGCCGGTCGCCGTGACTTAGTTCCGGCGATTGACCCGGGATCGTTGGAATCAGGGGTCACGTTGCGCGCTTGGCCGCCGTTACGATGGCCCCGACTCACCCAGCCGCTGTACCCATGGCCCACGAACTCGACTTTGCTGCGCTTTCGCTTGACGACGCCATTCCGGCGGACCTCGGCGCCTTCGAGATCGCCCAGACCCGGCGTGAACAGTCCGAAGCCGAGGCCCGCAACCGCGCGCTCGAACTCAAGGCCCAGGCCTGCGACAACGCGGCTGACGCGTGCTGGTACCTCGCCCGCAGCCTCGGCGCTGCCCGGGACCTGCCGCAAGACGGTGAAGCCAGCCTGGAGCTGCTGTTCCAGCTGATCGGCGCGCTGGCTGACCTGCCCACCGACATCGCCACCGCCCCGCTGCCCGACGTCGTGGGCGGCCGAGACGACGGCATCACCGAACTCTGCCTGCAGCTCGAAGCGGCCCGCGAGGTCACGCACGAGGCGCTCATCGACGCCGAACTCGCACCGGCCCGTACCCAGCACTGCCACTGAAGCCGCACTGAACGCACATAGAAAAGGCGCCTCGAGAGGCGCCTTTGTCATGGGCGGACGGCTCAGCCGCCGCTGGCGGGCAGCCGGTCAGCCGAGGCCACCGGCGGCAGCGTCAAGCGGTTGTCCACCGCCTTGACGCCCACCGTGTTGGAGGCCACGACCGTGGCGCGCTCGCGGGCCTGCACGTCGGGCGCCTGGCCTTCGAGCTTGACCACACCGTGGTCCGTGCTCACCGCGATAGGCACGGCTGACAACGTCGCGTCCGCCGCCAAGGCCTGGCGCACCTGGACGGTGATCTGCGTGTCGGCCGGGTCCGGCGTGGCCGGCGCCGGTGCCGGAGCGGGGGCGGGGGCCGCCTGGGCGACGACCGTCGGCGTCCCGGAGCCGGCCGTCACGGGCGGGACGGTGGGCGAGGCGGCGGAGGCGGCAGAGGCGGCCTCAGCCGGCGTGGCCGTAGCCACCTGCGGAGCCGGCACCACTTGCGGAGCCGGCACCACCTGCGGGGCCGTCAGCGCCTGCGGCGTCTCACGCACCAGCGGCGGCGGCGACACCTGGGCCAGCACCTCCGGCTGCGGTGTCAGCGTGCGCACCACCGGGGCGGGCGTCTCGGCACGCGGGGCCGGGGTCGCCGTCCAGACCGGCGGGCCGCTGGTGGCCGGCGCCTTGGCGATGCGGGCCTCGGCAGCCGCGGGTGCGGTCACCGGCGCAGCAGCGGCGGCCTTGGGCGTGGTGACCTCAGGCTTCACCGGCGCGGCCTCCACAGGTGCGGGTTCAGCCTTGGGCGACTCGGTCTTGGCCGTCGGCTCGTCCGACACCGGCGCGGCATCGACCGGTGTGGCCGTCGGCCCCGCACCCGGCGGCTGGCTTTGCAGCTGAGCGTCTTCCGGCGACGGCGTCACCTGGCCGACCACCACCGGCGTCGCCGACTCGGCGGGGTTGCTGGGCGAAAAGCTGCGCGACACCGCCACCGCACCGCCGATCAGCAGCACACCCACGCCCGCGCCCACCACCCAGGGCACGCTGCTGGAACGCGGCGCCGGCGTCGGTGCCGAGGTTGCAGCGGCTGGGCGCACGGTTGGTGCTGCCGATGCGAAGGCGGGGGCCGGCTTGCTCATCGGCTGCTGAACCGGCGCCGGGCGCACGGTTGCGGCGGCTGGCGCTGCCGAGGCGGCGGCGGCCGTCGGCGTCCAAGCCGGCGCATCACCGTGCAAAGGCGTGTGCAGGGACACGGGCTTGGCACCCGCCTTGAAGCCGCGCTTCTGGTTGAAAGCGGGGCTGTTCGTCTTGACGCGCGGTGCGTCTGCGCTGATGTGCGAGTCCCAGCCGTCAGCATGCATGGATTTCGGGAATTTCATCAGAGCCTCCTGGGTCGTGATCGACCGGTTCGTGATGAATCCATTCTTGGGACCGCGGCGGCCCCGCCATGCCGGTGCGGGTCACCTCGTCTTGTAGGACAAGCAGACCCGCCGGTGAGCAGATGTGAGCACTGTCAGTGAAGGCGGCGGCCCGAACCAGGGCGCACGCCGGGCGTCGCGCGTCAGAACCCCTGCACGGGCAGCTCTGCGCCGCGTTGCAGCCAGTTGCGTGGCGAGTAGTGGCTGGCCGCGTCGGTCACATGCAGGGTGTAGGCATGGCGCGACTTCTCGGAGCGGTTGGCCGCCGAGTAGTGCGGCAGCAGGCCGTGGAAGACGACCAGCGAACCGGCCTCCACCTCCAGGGGCACCGCTTCCTTGGAATCGGCCGCCGGCCAGGGCGTGGCATCGACCTGCTCCATCCAGGCCTTGCGGCCCTCGCGCACGAAGCGCTCGCGCAGCACGCCGCGCGCGCCACGATGGCCGCCGGGTTCGGCCCAGAGGCAACCGTTCTGCAGCGTCGCGTCTTCCAGCGCGAACCAGAAGGTGGTGACGGTGATCGGGTCGCTCTCGAAGAAGCTCGCGTCCTGGTGCCAGCGCACCTCGCCGCCGATGCCCGGCTGCTTGAAGATGAACATGCTCTGCCAGACCTGGGGCCGCGTCAGGCCCAGCGCTGCCGCCACCTCACGCAAGGCCGGGCCCTTGGAGAAGCGGCTGAAGACCGGATCGAGATCATGCATGGCATGGCCGATCTTGTTGATCGCCAGCTCCTTGGGCACGCGCAGCCGCCCTTCGGCATCGAAGGCCTCCTCCTCGAAGAAGCAGCGCACCTGGTCGCCGCTGTCCAGGAAGTAGTCGTCCACGTGCCGCTGCTGCTCCTCGGTCGTGAACACCGGGCGCTGCTCGCCGGGATCGAAGCCGTCGACGATCTGCAGTGCACGTTCTCGCAGCGCAGCGATCTCGGCGGCAGTCTTGAATCCGGGAATGACGAGGAAGCCTTGTTCGGCGTAGCGCGCGGTGTCGACGGTCATGGCAGTGCGATGCGAAGTGAGCCCGATTGTGGCCTCACTGCGAAGCTCCGCCCGCTGTCACCGGCTTCAAGCTGGCTTCAGGCCGGCTCCCACACGAGCGCCACCGCCAGGGCCGCCTCCGTCACAGCCTGCCCGAGCGGGCTGGCGGGATCGGGGCGGCGCAGATGCGGCACGCCGCGGCTCAGATCCACGCTGCCCACCACGCGGTCGCCCTGCAGGAACTCATAGCCCACGGCGGAGGCGGTCGCGATGCCGCTGCCCTCCAGGCGGTGCACCGAGCGCACGGCCAGCGCCAGGTCGCCGCGCTGGTAGCGTCCTTCGCGCGTCTGCTGGCCCCACTGCACACGGCCTTCGCCCACGGTCATGGTCGCGTCGGAGGCGCCGCTCCAACGGCAGGTCAACGTCCAGGGCTTGGTGGCCACCGTCATCACGCCACGGCCCACCTCGGTCTGGCGGGCCGTGCACTCCGCCTGGCTGTCGCCCGCGGGGCCGGACCATGTGTAGCGCAACGGCGCCTTGCCGGTGGCCAAGGTGTCGAACAGCGAGAGCCGGTCGGCGCCACGGTCGTAACGCACCCGCTGGCCAGACAGCGCGAAATCGCCCTGGCGCCCCCAGCCGGGCTTGCCAAAAGATTCGTCCGCCACCGCAGCCAGGCTGGCCGGCTGCGCCATGCGCGCTTCGCGCACCACGCCGCAGGCCGACAGCGCCAAGGCCGCAACCACCACCCCGCCCCGCAGGGCCCACTCATTGATCGCCTGCATGGCTTCACCTGGGTTCACATCAGGCGGCGGACTCTAGGCCTCTGGCCGGCAGATGCCGGTCCTCACCCGTGACGGGCGTCATGCCCGCAAGGGCGACGGACTCAGCGCGCGTCGGACGCCAGCGCCAGCGCCAGCGCGGCTTCCGTCACCGCGCGACCGAGCGGCGTGCTCGGGTCGGGGCGCCGCAGGCGGGGCACCGGCCCGCCCAGGTCCAGGCTGGCAACGACGGTGCCCTGGTAGAGCATCTCGTAACCGATGGCCGTGGCCTGGGGCTTGGCACTGCCCTCGGCGAGATGGGCCGACCGCAGGCCCACGGTCAACTCACCACGCCGGTAGGCGCCCTCCCGGCTGAGCTGGCCGCCGCGCCGCTGGCCCTCGCCGATCTGCAGCATGGCGGCGGGCGCGCTGCCCCAGCGGCAGCTCAGCACCCAGGGGCGCGGCTCGCCACTGCCCGCAGGCGTCCACCCTTCACAGACCGCGGCACTTTCACCCGCCGGCCCCGCCCAGCTGAACCGCAGCGGCGTGGCGACACCGGCCGGCAAGCGCTCGAAAAGGGCGATGCGGTCGGCGCCACGCTCGTAGCGCACGCGCTGGCCGTGCAGGCTGAACTCGCCCTGCCGCCCCCAGGTTGGCTTGCCGAAGGTTTCCTCGGCCACGCCGGCCACCGAGGCCGGCTGCACCATGCGCTGGTCGCGCCCGCCTGGCGCAGCCGGCTCACGCACGGCGGCACAACCCGCCAGCAGGGCGATCATGGACAGTACAACTGGGCGAAAGCGCATGGGCAGCCGATGAGAGTAAGGTGCCTGCACTCTAGAGCCAGGCGGCCGATCGACTGTTACCTGGCGTTGCTTTCGTGAGCGGGCTGCAGCCTGTCGCCCCCGGCGGCCGCTGGTCCGCGGCGAAGCCCGGGCCATCGCAAACGCGGGTGCCAGCGCCGCGGCGGCTGTCATGCTGAGCACCTTTCCCACACAGGCCCCTTCATGAACACGCCACTCACACTGCGGCTGCGCCTGGCCGCCCTCGCCTTGCTGGCCGAAGCCGCCCACCTGGGCTGGGAGGCGCTGCACGGCGGCATCGTCACCCACCACCTGCTTCAGCGCGCTGACCTGCCCGGTATCTCCAATGCCTGGGGGCTGCTGGTGCTGCCGGCGCTGGGCGCCTGGTCGGCCGGTCGCTGGCGGGCTTGGCGTGACGCTCGCTGGAAGGTCGCCCTGGGCGTGCTGCTGCCGCTGGTGATGGGCGCGGCCTTGTCCATCGCCTTCCGGCTGCAATGGCAGGCCGGCACCGAGGCCCTCTTCTTCAGCCTGCTCCTGGCGGCCCTGGTGCTGCCCGCACACCGGCCGGAAAGCCTGCTGGGCTTCGTGCTGGGGATGAGCTGGACGTTTGGCGCCGTCATCCCACTCGTCATCGGCGGCTTGCTGGCGCTGATCTCCTGGCTGGTGCGCGGCGTGGCCCGCTGGGCCTGGCAGTTCGTAGGCAGGGCCTCGGCATGAGGGCGGGTTCGTGCTGCAATCGGCGCTCGACTTCAGGAGGACACCATGCAGCGCGTGACCGGCATTGGCGGCATCTTCTTCAAATCCCGCGACCCCGACGCGCTGGCCGCCTGGTACCGGCGCCATCTGGGCGTAGACGTGCAGCCCTGGGGCGGCGCCGCGTTCAGCTGGGTGACGCCCGACAACCCGGGCGGCGTGGGCACGACGGTGTGGACGGCGTTCAAGGCGGACACCGAGTACTTCGCGCCCAGCAGCGCGCCCTTCATGGTGAACTACCGCGTGGCCGACCTGCACGGCCTGATCGCCGCGCTGCGCGACGAAGGCTGCCAGGTCGTGGGTGAGCCGCAGGACTCCGAGTACGGCAAGTTCGGCTGGGTGCTCGACCCCGACGGCAACAAGATCGAGCTCTGGGAGCCGCCCGCGGGTCAATAGCCCTTGACCGGGTCGGAGGCTGCGCCTTCGGGCGCCGAGGCAGCTTCGCCCGGCGCGGGCAGCCCGATGCGGGCGATCGCGAGGTCACCCGCAAACTCGGAATAGAACCAGTCGCCGTTGACCTGCACCAGCCCTTCGGCCGGTGGCGACAGCTGCACGTTCGGCTGCCCCTTGAGCGCCACCGCCATGGTGGCGGCCCACACCGGCAAGGCCAGGCCGCCGCCACTTTCCCGCTCACCCAGAGACTTGGGCTGCGGGTAGCCGATCCACACCGCGCCAGCGCGCGTGGCCTGGAAACCGCAGAACCAGGCGTCCACCGCGTCATTGGTGGTGCCGGTCTTGCCGTACAGATCCCAGCGGCCCAGCATGGCGCTGGCCCGTGCCGCCGTGCCCTCGCGCGCCACGGCCGCCAACAGTTGAGACGTCATGAAGGCATTGCGCGCACTCACCGCCGGGCGCGGCCTGGGCGGGTCGGCCTTCCAGATGACCTCGCCCTGCGCATCCTGCACGCGCTGGATCAACCAGCCGGTGGGCAGCTGCCCCTCGTTGGCAAAGGCGGCATAGGCCTGGGCCATCTGCAGCGGCGTGACGCTGCCGGTGCCGAGCGCGATCGTGAGGTTCAGCGGCTGCTTGTCTTCATCCAGGCCGAAGCGCGCCGCCCAGGCGCGGGCGCGCTGCGGCCCGAGGGCCTGGGCCACACGGATGGTGACCATGTTCTTGGACCGGGCCAGGGCCTCGCGCAGCGTGAGGGCCTCCTCATACTGGCCGTCGTAGTTGCGCGGCGTCCAATCGCCCTGCTCGAAGGGCTGGTCGCTCACCAGCGTGCCGGCCCACGCGCCCTGCTCGATCAGCCCCGAATAGATGAAAGGCTTGAAGGCCGATCCTGGTTGGCGCCAGGCCTGGGTGGCCGAGTTGAACTGGTTGCGCGTGAAGTCGAAGCCGCCCACCAAGGCACGGATGGCGCCCGTGGCCGGGTCCAGCGTGACGACCGCGCCTTCGGCCTGGGGCGTCTGGCTGACCTGCCACTGCTTGTTGGACTCCAGCACCCGCAGCACCGCGCCCCGCTTGAGGTTCTGCACCGGGCGCAGCGCCGCGCCCTTGAGCGTGATGCGGTCGCCATCGGCCAGGGCCAGCTCCGCCGCGCCCTTGTCGACCTTGAGCAGCACCGCGGTGCGCAACTCCCCCAGGTCGGGGTGCGCGTCGAAGGCGGCGTCCAGCGCTTCGTCCTGCCCATCGCCCACCGGCACGTCAACCACGGCCTCCGGGCCGCGGAAAGGCTGGCGGCGTTCCAGCTCGAACAAGGCATGACGCAGCGACTGCTGGGCCGCCGCCTGCTCGGCGTAGAGCAGCGTGGTCGTGACCGTGAGGCCGCGGGTGTAGGCCTCTTCGCCGAAGCGGGTCAGCATCTCCTGGCGCACCATCTCGGCGGCATGGTCGGCAATGCCGGCCAGGCGCTTGGGGCGCTGGATGTCGAGCGACTGCTCGCGCGCGGCCTTGGCCTGTTCCGCGGTGATGAGGCCCACGCTGGCCAGCCGCTCCAGCACCACGGCCTGGCGGCGCTTGGCGCGCTCAGGGTAGACGGCCGGGTTGAGTCGGTTGGGGTCCTTGGGCAGGCCGATCAGCACGGCCACCTCGGCGGTGCTGAGCTTGTCCAGCGTCTTGCCGAAGTAGCGCTCGGCGGCCGCGGCAAAGCCGTAGGCACGGTTGCCGAGGTAGATCTGGTTCATGTAGATCTCAAGGATCTGGGCCTTGGTCAGCGCATGCTCGATCTTGATGGCCAGCAGCGCCTCCACGACCTTTCGCGACCACCGCTGCTCCTTGGTGAGGTAGGTGTCGCGGGCGAGCTGCTGCGTGATGGTGGACGCACCGTGCAGCGGCCCGCTGTGCGTGAGGTTGCGCAGCATGGCGCGCAGGATGCCGCTGAAGTCGATGCCGGCGTGCTCGTAGAAGTCGGCGTCCTCCACGGCCAGCAGCGCGTCCTGCATGGGCTTGGGGATGTCCTTCAACGGCACGAAGCGGCGGCGTTCGGCACCGAACTCGCCGAGCAACTGGCCATCGGCACTCAGCACGCGCAGCGGCTGGTGGGGCTGGTAGTCGGTCAGCACATCCAGCGCGGGCAGTTGGTGCCAGAGGATCAGGGCCACGATGGCGCCGATGAGGAGCAGCACCAGCGGCAGGCCCAGCAGGGCCATCAGCCAGGGGCGGGACATCAGCGCCTGGACAAAGGAGGAGCGTCGCAGCAAGGGAAAGGGCTCACGAAGTTGCAGGTCCGCCCGGACGCCCTGACCCGCCGGGCGATGCCGGGTGAGGCCGCGTCTGGCCGGGGCCGCAGCTTAGCGCCCCGTTGTAAACGCATGCGCCCGTCTTCGTCAGCCAGGGCGCCGAGGGGTTGTCAGTCAAGTGGCCGGCGTCGTGGCGGACGCCTCGCGCAGGCCGAAGCGCTGGGCCGCGTTGCCCCAGGCGATGCGGCCGGCCACCTCGGCAGGCAGTTGGCCGAGCCACTGGCGGTAGTCAGCGAACAGATCCCCGTAGTGCTGCCAGCGCTGCGTGATCCAGGTGTCCGAGCCGATGAGAAACCGGTCCGCGTGCCGGGTCAGCAGCGCGCGCCAGTCGCTGCTCAGCCGCCCGTCCTGCGTGAGCCCGGGCCGGTAGGAGAGTTCGCCACACAGGCCGGGATGCTTCTCCAGCAACTCGCGCACGCGCGCCAGGGGCTCGCCCGCGATGCCGGTGTGCGCCCAGATCAGCGAGGTACCCGGCGCATGACCGAGCAGCTTGTCGACGGCCACATCGTCCACATGGGCCAGCACCGTCAGGCCCCGATCGCGCGCGAGCTTCATCAGCGCCACGGCCGTGGGGCCATCGGCATTCGCGCTGTCATAGAGGTGGAACTCGCCCAGGCCTCGAAACGGCCCGGCGGGGCTGCCGGCTTCCAGCTGGGCCAGCACCATGCGGCGGATGCCGTCGTCGGCGAACCAGCCGGTGTAGTCGGCCCGGTTGCGGTACAGGCGCACGAAGGGCACCCACTGCGGCCCGGCTTCGGCCACCAGCCGCAAGGTGCCGTCGTTGGGCCGGCTGTTGACCAGCGCACCACGCACACCCGCACGTGCCATACGGGCCAGCACGTCAGCCGGCGGGTGGGGCTGCTGGGCGTCGTCGTTGTAGTGCAGGTGGGCGTCGAACATTGGCCCCGCATAAAGCGGCTGCGCCCACGCGCCCCGGGGCAACACCGTGCAGGCTGCACCGGCCTGCAGCAGGCGGCGCCGCTGCATCAGAACGCCCGCTCCGCGCTGGCAATCAGCCGGCTGATGCGCGACACCGACAGCCCCAGTTGCGCGGCCAGCGCCGTCATCGAGACGCCGCCCTCGGTGTGCGCCAACCACAAGGCCTGCTCGCGGATGCCGCCCGCGCGCCGCAGCCATTCGGCATACCCCACGCGCGACGCCCCACGGCGGCTGGCCGCCGCGGCCGCACGCATGCGCTCGGCAAAGGCGGCATCGCCAAGAAAGATCTGCTGCCGCAGCCGACCTGGCCAGAGCTGCAGCGCCGGCTCCGAGGCCACCAGCCGCGCATAGCGGGCGCCGGCCGTGCGATGGTCGGCCGCCGACACGGCGGGCCGGCCGAGCAGGTAGCCGTGCAGGCCCTCCACGTCGAGCCACTCGGGCGCAGGCTCAAGTGACGCCAGGGCGCGGTGGCTGCCGGCGGCCCAGTCGGCCGCGCTGGCCACGAGCCGGTGCCGCACCGGGCCCAGGTCGACATACCGGCAGGCATCGAGCAGATAGCGCTCGCGATCGACCAGCACCGCGCGGAATCGCCCCTGGAACAGCGGCCCCACGGCGCCGTGGCGCCGCTGGTGGTGCTGGGTGTAGACACCGTTCACGTGCCGCATCAGCTGCGACAGGTTGGCCCGCCGGGTGAAGAGCAGCAGTTGGTACTGGTCAGGCAGCAGGCAGTAGGCCAGCGCCTGGGCGTCGAATCGTGCCAGCGCCTGCGCCATCACCGCGCGCATCTCGGCATGGTCCGTGTCGTCGGCGAACGCCGCGGCGCCACCCTCGGGCGGGCAGCGGGCACCCACCAGATAGGCGGCACCTGCGATCTCCAGTCGAACCGGCCTGGCCATGCCCCACCTTAAGGGCCGGCGCGCGGAATGGCAAGATGGCGGCCTGCCGGCCCTCCTCCCGCCACATGAAGACTCACCAGATCGAAATCCAGAAGTTCAAGGCCGCCGCGAACAACCTGCAAGGCCAGGTCGTGTTCAAGATCGACACGCTGGTGTCGCCGCGCACGCCCATCGACGGCATCGAGCCCAGCAGCCTGTTGATCATGACCGAGCAAAATGCCCGGGTGCTGATGGCCCTGCTGAAGACGCAGATCGCCGAATTCGACAGCAAGAAACCCAAGAGCCGCCACGGCCGCCACGGCTGACGCCACCCGCCACAGGACCCACTGCATGCAGTACCCGCAATACAACCCGGCCTCGGACAACCGCCCGCTGAGCGACGAGGAACTCGAAGACCTCGACGACCTGCTGGCCGCCCTGCCCACCGATGGCGCCATGAACATCGAGGCGCTGGACGGCTACCTGGCCGGCCTGCTGCTGACGCCGGGCCGCCGCCTGGCGGACCTCCCGGGCCAGGCCTGGCTGCCCGAAGTCTGGGGCGGCGACACCGAGCCCGAACCCGCGCCGTTTGCCAGCGGCAAGCAGCGCAAGAAAGCGGTCATGCTGGTGCTGCGCCACCTGCACTCCATTGCCGTGGCATGGGCTGAACGGCCGCAGGCCTGGGAGCCCATCTTCAGCTTCGCCGACGGCGAGGACGAAGACACCGAGTACGCCGATGCCGAGGACTGGGCCGCCGGTTTCCTGATGGCGGTGGACCTGGCGCCCGACGCCTGGGCGCCCTGGTTCGACCAGGGCGAGACGGCCGAGCTGCTGGCGCCGGTGGCCGCCCTGGGCAGCCCCGATGGCGCGCTGGCCGAAGGCTCCCCGGCAGAGCGCGACGAAGCCAGCCGCAAGATTCCTGACGCCATGCTGGCGCTGTGGGCCATCCGCCAAAAGATCGGCGACAAGGCGTAACCATCCCCTCAACGCAGGTGGTCGGCGGCGCGAGTTTGGTTCACACTCAGGTCATGTTCCAGACCTTGCTTGCCGCCACCGGTCTCGTCGTGTGCATCGCGTTGGCGGTACACATGATGCTGCCCTACCGGCTCAAGACCCGTGTCGACCGCGCGGCCCGCGGTCTGGCGGATGGCGCGCAGCGGCAGTTCGCCCGGCTGATGGGCTGGCGCCGCCAGCGACGCCAGACCCGCGCCGCAGCGATGGAGGCGGAGCGCGTCATCCGCCGCGCCCGCGAGTCGGCCCTGCACGACGCGCGCGACAGCCGCACCGACGGCGCCTGGGAAGGCAACGTCTACCGGCCCAAGAGCTTCGAGAAGCCCAAAAAGCCCCATTGACGGCCCCCCGTACCGGCTGACGCCGGGCCCCCAAGGGGACGCATGCGGCTGACCGGCAGAGCCGGATCAGCGCATGCCGCTGGAAGAGGCGCCAACCTCCGGTGGCGCCGACTGACAAGTCAGCGCTTGACCCGTCAGTCAGTCACCCGACTGCTGCAGCCGCCACATGTCGGCATAGCGGCCGTTGCGGGCGAGCAGGTCGTCGTGGTGGCCGCGCTCGATGATGTGGCCGTGTTCGAGCACCAGGATCTCATGCGCATCGACCACCGTCGACAGCCGGTGGGCAATGACCAGCACGGTCTTGTCCTGTCCGACGGCTTCGAGCTCGGCCTGGATGGCGCGCTCGTTGGTGGAGTCCAGCGCCGAAGTCGCCTCATCAAAGATGAGGATGGGCGGGTTCTTCAGCAGCGTGCGGGCGATGGCCACGCGCTGCTTCTCGCCGCCTGAGAGCTTCAGGCCGCGTTCGCCGACCATGGTCTCGTAGCCCTTGGGGGTGCCCGCGATGAAGTGGTGGATGTGCGCCGCCCTCGCGGCGGCCTCCACCTCGGTCTGGCTGGCGCCCGGTCGGCCGTAGGCGATGTTGTAGGCCACCGTGTCGTTGAACAGCACCGTGTCCTGCGGCACGATGCCAATGGCGCGGCGCAGGCTGTGCTGCGTGACACTGCGCAGGTCCTGCCCGTCGATGCGGATGCTGCCGCTGTCAATGTCGTAGAAGCGGTAGAGCAGGCGCGCCAGCGTGCTCTTGCCCGAGCCGCTGGGGCCCACCACCGCCACTTTCTTGCCCGCCGGGATCTCGAAGCTGATGCCGTGCAGGATGGGGCGTGACGGCTCGTAGGCGAAGCGCACGTTGTCGAACACCACCGACGCGCCGCTCACCTGCAGCTCGGCCGCACCGGGGGCATCGGCCACCTCGCGCTCGCGGTCCAGGAGCAGGAACATCTTCTCGATGTCCGTCAGGCTCTGCTTGATCTCGCGGTAGATGACGCCCAGGAAGTTGAGCGGGATGTAGAGCTGGATCATGAAGGCGTTGACCATGACGAGGTCGCCCAGCGTCATGTGCCCCTCCACCACACCCTGGGTCGCACGCCAGAGCATCAGCACCAGGGCCGACGCGATGATGAGCTGCTGCCCGGTGTTGAGCATGGACAGCGTGGTCTGGCTCTTGAGCTGGGCGCGGCGCAGCTTCTCCAGGCTCTCGTCGTAGCGGCGGGCCTCGAAGTCCTCGTTGTTGAAGTACTTGACCGTCTCATAGTTCAGCAGCGAGTCGATGGCCTTGCTGTGCGCGACCGAGTCCAGTTCATTGAGCGTCTTGCGGAACTGGGTGCGCCATTCGGTCACCACGACCGTGAAGCCGATGTAGACCACGAGGGCCGCCACGGTGATGCCGGCGAACCAGGCGTCGAACTTCACGCCAAGCAGCGTCAGCACCAGCACCACCTCGATCAGCGTGGGCACGATGCTGTAGAGCGAGTAGCTGATCAGCGAATGCACGGCCCGCGTGCCGCGCTCGATGTCGCGCGTCATGCCGCCCGTCTGGCGCTCCAGGTGAAAGCGCAGCGAGAGCTCGTGCAGATGCCGGAACACCTGCAGCGAGATGCTGCGCGCGGTGCCTTCGGTCGCCTTGGCGAAGATCAGCTCGCGCAGCTCGGTGAAGAGCGACGTCGACAGGCGCAGCGCGCCATAGGCCAGCAACAGCCCGAGCGGCACCACCAGCAGCGCCTGCGGCTGGCCGGGCTTGAGATCCAGGCTGTCGATGAGGGACTTGAGCAACAGCGGCACGCCCACGTTGCTGAGCTTGGCGCCAACCATGAAGGACAGCGCCAGCCCGACGCGCCAGCGGTAATGCCAGAGGTAGGGGAGCAGGCGGCGCACGGTGCCCCAGTCGCCGCGCACAGGGGCGGCGCCTTCGGCAGGAAGCGGGAGGCTATGGGATCGCATGTGTTGATTGTCGGCCGCCGGCCTATCTCTTGATGACGGTGTTTCGCTTGATGCGGCGCAAACTCCGTGTTGCCACGGCATCCGAAGATGGGGGCTTGACCTGGTCCGACAAGCCAGGTCGACCGGGACGGCAAGTCCTGGAGTGCGCCCCGAACGAACAATCACTGGAGGATTGCATGCGCCAGAACCTGCCCGTCACCCAGAAGGACTACGCATTTCCCGCCGACCAGACGCTGATCTCCATCACGGATCTGAAGGGACGGATCACCTACTGCAACAGCAACTTCGTGGCCGTGAGCGGCTACTCGGAAGCCGAGTTGCTGGGCCAGCCGCACAACCTCGTGCGCCACCCCGACATGCCCGAGGAGGCTTTCCGCGACATGTGGGCCACGATCGAATCGGGCCTGCCCTGGACGGCGCTGGTGAAGAACCGCCGCAAGAACGGTGACCACTACTGGGTGCGCGCCAACGCGACGCCCGTGCGCGACGGCGATCGCACGGTGGGCTATCTGTCTGTGCGCACGCGCCCCTCCGATGAAGAAATCCGCCAGTTCGACACCCTGTACGCCCGCATGCGCGATGAGGCCGCCGCCGGACGCCTGCGCCATGTGCTGCACCGCGGCCAGGTGCGGCGCGCCGATCTGCTCGGGCGCACGCTGCAGTTCCTGAGGCCCGAGCTGCGTGGTCGCATCGCCGGCCTGGCCACGCTGGCCGCCGCCGGCCCGCTGCTGGCCAGCTGGCTGGGCGCGCCGGGCTGGGCCCAAGGGCTGGCCGCCGCCGCCACGATCGGCACGGCCAGCGCCGGCCTGATCAGCATCATGCTGCGCCCGCTGCGCGCCGTGGTCGAGACCGCCAACCTGATGGCCGGCGGCGACCTCACCGAGCAGGTGACCGTACGCGGCCAGGGCGAGGTGCGCGAGCTGCAGCTGGCGTTGGCCCAGCTGACGGTGTCGGTACGCACGGTCGTGCGCGACGTGCGCGACGAGGTCGCCCACCTGATGAATGCATCGCGCGAGATCTCCTCGGGCAACCAGGATCTCTCGTCCCGCACCGAGTCCCAGGCCAGCAGCCTGGAACAGTCCGCCGCAGCCATGGACCAGATCGGCGGCACGGTGCGGCAGACGTCAGACCTCGCCGGCGAAGGCGCCCAGCTGGCCCACGGCACCGGCCAGGTGGCCCACCGCAGCCAGGAAGCCGTGCACCAGGTCTACGACACCATGCAGGAGATCGCCGACTCATCACGGCGCATCGGCGACATCATCCAGGTGATTGAAGGCGTGGCCTTCCAGACCAACATCCTCGCCCTCAATGCCGCCGTGGAGGCCGCGCGGGCCGGGGAGCAAGGGCGCGGCTTCGCGGTCGTGGCATCGGAAGTGCGGGCGCTGGCCCAACGCACGGGTGCGGCAGCCAAGGAGATCCGGGCACTCATCGAGGAATCGCGCGAACGGGTGGAAACCGGCGGCCAGCGGGCCGACGAAGCCAAGCGGCGCATGGACGAAGTCATGCAGGCGGTGACCCGCGTCAGCGGCGTGCTGGAGGAGATCAACAGCGCGGCGCGCGAGCAGTCCATCGGTGTCGGTCAAGTCGGTGAGGCCGTGCAGCACCTGGACAGCCTCACGCAGCAAAACGCCGCCATGGTGGAAGAGCTCGCCGCCTCGGCCAGCTCCCTGAACGACCAGGTCGGCCGCGTGCACAGCGCGATCCGCGTGTTCCGCCTGATGCCGCAGGACAAGAGCCTGGCCGAGGTCAGCGCAGTGGACCTGCGCAAGCAGCAGCGCGAGACGAGCGCCCCGGCACCCCAGGTGGCCGCGACGGCCGTCGCTCCCAAGCCGGCGGCGACCCCGGCCAAGCCGGCCTCCGCGTCCGCGCCTCGAAAGGCTGCACGGCCCGTGGCGGCCAAGCCCCTGCCGGTCGCCACGGCTGTGCCGGCACTCGCAGCCGCACCGGGCGGCGAGGCGGAAGGCGACTGGCAGAGCTTCTGATCCGGCGCGGCATGGCGCGGGGAAGTGTGGAACGGTTCCTGCATTGGCGTTGACAGCGTCGCCGCGGCTGAAGCGGCTGCACCGACAATTCCACCTTCATTGCAGTACTCACCATGACCGATCAGACCACCCCCGCTCCTGCCACCCACGAAGGGCGCCAGCTCGTGCTGCGCGTGATGCCCATGCCGGCGGATGCCAATGCCAACGGCGACGTCTTCGGCGGCTGGATCATGGCGCAGGTCGACATCGCCGGCTCCATCCTGCCGGCACGGCTGTCCAAGGGCCGCATCACGACGGTGGCCGTCAACGAGTTCATCTTCAAGCAGCCGGTGTCCATCGGCGACCTGCTGAGCTTCTACGCCACCGTCACCCGCGTGGGCCGCACCTCGGTGACGGTGCATGTGGAGGTCTATGCCGAGCGCAACCCCGAAGCGCCGCAGGTGGTCAAGGTGACCGAGGCCAACCTCACCTACGTGGCCATCGACCGCGACGGCAAGCCCAGGCCCGTCATCGCCTGATCGGCCAGGGCCTCGGCCCACAGCGCATAGCCGCGGGGGCCGGGGTGAAAGCCGTCTGCCGCCATCAGGGACGCCGCATCCCGCTGCATCGCCGCGGGCAGGTGCAGCACCTGGCGGCCGGGTTCGCCCGCCACGTGGGCTTGCAGCGCGGCGTTGAACCGCGCCGCCTGCTGCCCGAAGAACCAGCGCAGAGGCTGCGGCAGCACGGGAAAGTGCTGCATCGGCGGCGCTGCGCAGTGGATGCTCAAGCGCACGCCTGCGCGCTCGGCAGCGATGCGATGGATGTCGCGCAGCGCAGCCAGGGCATGGCTTGCCGGCACCTGGTCCACCACGTCGTTCACACCCAGGGCCGTCACGAGCAAATCGGCCGGCGCGAGTTCGGCGGACTGAAGTGCGGCCAGCGCCTGCTCGGTGCGGTGGCCGCTGGTGGCGACCAACTGCCAGCCGACGGGCTGGCCGGTGCGGCGAGCCAGCGCTTCACTCAAGCGACCTGCCAGGGCTTCCTGCTGGTGCGCCGCCCCCACACCGGCCGCGGATGAATCACCCACCAGGAGCACGCGCAGCGTGCCGCCCGGCTGCGCGCGCGGCCCCGCCGCTTCGGGCAGGCGCAACGCGGTCGCACGCACCTGCCGGCCCTGCCAGAGCAGCAGCGGCCCGAGCAGGACTCTTGCGATCACTGGAACTTGGAGAAGTCCGGCGCGCGCTTCTGGAAGAAGGCCTGGAAGGCTTCCATGGCTTCAGGGCTGCGCAGGCGCGCGCCGAAGATCTCGGCTTCACGCGCGATGGCGGCCTTGACGGCTTCCTGCTGCGGCTCGCGGATCAGGCGCTTGCTGTCACGCACGGCACCCGGCGCGAGGTTGTTGAAGCGCTCGGCCACGCGGCGGGCATGGTTGACCACCTCGCTGCCCGGCAACACGCGGTTGGCAATGCCGCATTCCACCGCCTGCTCGCCGGTGAACGGATCACCCAGCAGCAGCTTCTCGGCCGCGCGGCGGTTGCCCATCAGCTGAGGCACCACCAGGCTGGAGGCGAATTCCGGCACCAGACCCAGGCCGACGAAGGGCATGGCCAGGCGGGCGTCATCGGCCACGAAGACGAGGTCGCAGTGCAGCAGCAGCGTCGTGCCGATGCCGATGGCCGCGCCGGTCACGGCCGCCACCACCGGCTTGGTGCTGTTGACCAGCGCATGCATGAACTGGAAGACCGGCGCCTCGGCATCGCGGGGCGGCGCGGCCATGAAGTCTTCGAGGTCGTTGCCCGACGTGAAGATGCCGGGCTGACCGGTGATGAGCACCGCCCGCACGGTGGCGTCCTGGTCGGCAGCACGCAAGGCATCCGCCATGGCCTGGTACATGGCCTGGGTGATGGCGTTCTTCTTTTCGGGGCGGGCGATCTCGATCGTCGCCACGCCGTTAACGGTGTAGGTCTTGATGGTCATGAAGGGTTCCTGGTGCGAAGGGCAAAGAACACAGCCACAGAGGCACAGAGACACAGAGGCGGCTTCACGCGATTCTCTCTGCGGCTCTGTGCCTCTGTGGCTGGATCCTGAGGTGACCGTCAGGCGGTGGCGGTCTTGGGCTGGAACTGGGTCCAGTGGTTGGCGAGGTGCATCAGGTGTGCACGCTCATACTGGACCTTGGTCAGCTCACCATAGGCAAAGTGCGGACGCAGCGTGCCGTTGAAGTTGGCGAAGGCCTCCATGGCATCCAGCAGGCGCTGCACCGACACCTTGAGCGCCTGGGCGGCGTCCAGCGCAGGGGCGCCGGGAATCGGCTCCGACAGGTCATGGCTCATCGCGCCACGGGCGTTGAACACCGTGAACGCCGCCGACCCGAGCGTGGAGCGAAACCACGCCCCCTTGAGGGCCGGGAAGCCCTGCATCGAGAACTCGATGCTCTGCGCCAGATGCTGCAGCACCTGGCTCAGGTTCCAGGGGTTGCCCTGCACGACCTGCTCGCGGAAGAGCAGGTCCAGCACCGCCTGCTGGCCCTGCTGCCAGGTGACGAAATGGCTGAGGCGGCCACTGCAGCCCACGAGCTGCGTGGCCGCGACCGGCGTCGCGAGCAATACCGCGGAGGTTTTGAGAGCGCGACGTCGATCCATGCCTTACAACCTTTCGAAAATGCCGGCAGCGCCTTGGCCGGCGCCGACGCACATTGTCACCATGCCGTACTTGCCGCCGGTGCGGCGCAGGCCGTGGATGACCGACGCGGCACGGATGGCACCCGTGGCGCCCAGGGGGTGGCCCAGCGCGATGGCGCCGCCGTTGGGGTTGACCTTGGCGCGGTCGAGCTCGATGCCCTTGCTGTCCAGGTCGTTCAGCACAGCCAGGCTCTGCGCGGCGAAGGCTTCGTTCAGCTCCACCCAGTCCAGGTCCTTGGCGGAGATGCCAGCAGCCTTCAGCGCGGCAGGAATCGCCTCGATCGGGCCGATGCCCATGATCTCGGGCGGCACGCCGCGCACGGCGAAGGACACGAAGCGGGCCAGCGGCGTCAGGTTGTAGCGCTTGAGCGCGGCTTCGCTGACGATGATCAGGCCGCCGGAGCCGTCGGAGGTCTGCGAGCTGTTGCCGGCCGTCACGCTGCCCTTGGCGGCGAACACGGGCTTGAGCTTGGCCAGGCCTTCCAACGACGTGTCAGGGCGCGCGCCTTCGTCGAGCTTGACGGTGCGGGTCTTGATGTTGATGGTGCCATCCGCCAGGTTGGGCGTGCGCTCGATCACGTCGAAGGGCGTCATCTCGGCATCGAAGTAGCCGGCCTGCATGGCGGCCACAGCACGGCGGTGCGACTCCACCGAGAACGCGTCCTGCGCCTCGCGGCTGATCTTCCACTGCGCGGCAACCTTCTCGGCCGTCAGGCCCATGCCGTAGGCGATGCCGATGTTCTCGTCCTTCTCGAAGATCAGCGGGCTCAGGGACGGCTTGTTGCCGCCCATCGGGATCATCGACATCGACTCGACACCGCCGGCGAACATCACGTCAGCCTCGCCCACACGGATGCGGTCGGCGGCCATCTGCACGGCGGTGATGCCCGAGGCGCAGTAGCGGTTGATCGTCACGCCGCCCACGGTCGGGCCGAAGCCGGCCAGCACGGAGGCCACGCGGGCGATGTTCATGCCCTGCTCGCCTTCGGGGAAGGAGCAGCCGACGATGGCGTCTTCAATCGCCTTGGCTTCCAGGCCCGGGGCCTGGGCCAGCGCGGCCTGCATCACCTTGACGAGCATCTCGTCCGGGCGGGTGTTCTTGAAGTAGCCCCGGCCGCTCTTGCCGATGGGCAGACGGGTGGCGGCGACGATGTAGGCGTCTTGGACTTGCTTGCTCATGTTGGTTCCTTTCAAGCCTGGGGCTTTTTCTCTTTGGGCACCCAGGCCCAGACAAATTCACACTCGATCGGCTCGATGCCGGCTTCGTCGGTCACGGTCACGGCGACCGTAACCTCGCCCTTGGTTTCATTCGCCATCGCTTGGCGCTGCGCTGCCGTCAGGTGCGCCTTGGCGACCAGGCCGCCGGTAGCACGCTTGCGGAAGTTCACCTGCAGCGACTTGCACAGCGGCAGGCAGTCGTCACGCACATTCATGCCCACCACCATGCCGGTGGCGGTTTCAGCAAGCAGCGACATCGCGGCCGCATGCACACCCTTGATGTGGTTCTGCACTGGCCGCCGGTTGGCGACGCGGATCTCGCTGCGCTCGGGCGTGAGCGCGACGAAGTCCAGCGACGCCGTGCCGGTGAAGGGCACGGCGCGCCGCAACGCGAAGTTGCGCGCCGGTCCACGCAACGCAGACGGCAGGCCGTCCAACTTTGCGAGGGTGCGTTGAAGCCGGTTCACGGTGGATCTCAGTTGCGGACCGGCTTGCCGGTTTGCAGCATGCCCATGATGCGTTCCTGCGTCTTGGGGTTGTCCAGCAGCGAGCAGAAGTGCTTGCGCTCCAGGGCCATCAGGTACTCCTCGGTCACCAGCGAACCCGCCTCGACCTCGCCGCCGCAGACCACGTCGGCGATCGCCGCGGCCAGGTGGTAGTCATGGGCGCTGACGAAGCCGCCGTCACGCATGTTGGCGACCTGGCCCTTGATGGTGGCAATGCCGCTGCGGCCAGCCACCGGGAACACGGCCTTGTGCGGCGGGCGGTAGCCGGCCTCACTCATGCCCAGCGCTGTGGCGGTCGCCACGTGCAGCAGTTCGTCCTTGTGCGGAACGATGATGTCGCTGTCCAGCAGGAAGCCATTCTTCTTCGCTTCATGGGCCGACGTCGCAACCTTGGCCGTGGCCGCGGTCAGGAAGCCGTCCTTCAGGAAGGTCAGGATGTCGGCGCCGGCATTGCCGGCCGCGGCCATCTCGGCGGCGCGGCGGGCGATGTAGGTCAGGCCGCCACCGCCCGGGATCAGGCCCACGCCCACTTCCACGAGGCCCACATAGCTCTCGACGTGCGCCACGCGGCGGGCGCAGTGCACCGCCAGTTCAGCGCCGCCGCCCAGGGCCAGGCCACGCATCGCGGCCACGACCGGCACGGCGGCGTAGCGCAGGCGCAGCATCATGTCCTGCAGCTTCTTCTCTTCGGGCGCGATGCCCTTGCTGCCCATCTTCATGAAGACGGGCATCAGGCTCTCGAGGTTGGCACCGGCCGAGAACACGTCGTCCGGCGACCAGATCACGAGGCCCTTGTAGTCCGCTTCAGCGATCTCGACGGCCTTGAGCAGGCCCTCGGTCACGGCCGGGCTGATGAGGTGCAGCTTGGCGGTGATCGAGGCGATGACGACCTGGCCATCCAGCGTCCAGACGCGCACTTCGTCGTTCTTGAACAGCTCGGTGCCGCTCTTGAGCGGATCGGCCGCGCCGGTGCCGAAGAGGCTTTCGCGGAAGGCCTGGCGGCTGTAGACCGGCAGTTCACTACGCGGCTTGAACTTGGCCTCTAGAGCGCTCCAGGAGCCTTGCGCCGTGTGCACGCCACCCGCTTCGGCCACCGGGCCCTCGGTCACCCACGCGGGCAGCGGGGCGCTGGAGAGGGTCTTGCCATCGGCGATGTCGGCAGCGATCCACTCGGCGACCTGCTTCCAGCCAGCGGCCTGCCACAGCTCGAACGGGCCTTGTTGCGAACCGAAGCCCCAGCGCATCGCGAAGTCGATCTCGCGTGCGGTGTCGGCCACGGTGGCTAGGTGCACCGCGCAGTAGTGGAAGCTGTCTCGCAGGATGGCCCACAGGAACTGGGCCTGCGGGTTGCTGCTTTCGCGCAGCAGCTTGAGGCGATCCGCCGGCTGCTTCTTGAGCATGCGGGCCACGATCTCGTCGGCCTTCTTGCCGCCGGCGACGTACTCGCCCGTGGCGAAGTCCAGGCGCTGGATGTCCTTGCCGACCTTCTTGTAGAAGCCGGCACCGGTCTTCTGGCCGAGCGCGCCCTTCTGGATCAGGCCCGCGAGCACGGCCGGCGTGGCGTAAGTGCTGTAGAAGGGGTCGTCCTTCAGGTTGTCCTGCATCGTCTTGACGACGTGGGCCATGGTGTCCAGGCCCACCACGTCGGCGGTGCGGAAGGTGCCGGAGCTGGCGCGGCCGAGCTTCTTGCCGGTCAGGTCGTCCACCACGTCCACGGTGAGGCCGAACTTCTCGGCCTCGATCATCGTGGCCATCATGCCGGCGATGCCGACGCGGTTGGCCACGAAGTTGGGCGTGTCGTGGGCGCGCACGACGCTCTTGCCGAGCGAGGTGGTCACGAAGGCTTCCAGCTGGTCCAGGATCTGCGGCTGGGTCGTCGGCGTGTTGATCAGCTCCACCAGCGCCATGTAGCGCGGCGGGTTGAAGAAGTGGATGCCGCAGAAGCGCGGCTTGATGTCCTCGGGCAGCACCTCGGACAGCTTGGTGATGGACAGGCCCGACGTGTTGGACGCGACGATGGCGTGCGGAGCCACGAACGGCGCAATCTTGGTGTAGAGGTCGAGCTTCCAGTCCATGCGCTCGGCGATGGCCTCGATGACGAGGTCGCAGCCGCGCAGCAGCTCCAGGTGCTCTTCGTAGTTGGCCTGCTGGATCAACGCGGCTTCAGAAGCGTCACCCAGCGGTGCGGGCTTGAGCTTCTTCAGGCCGTCGACGGCCTTGGTCACGATGCCGTTCTTGGGGCCTTCCTTGGCGGGCAGGTCGAACAGCACGACCGGCACCTTGCAGTTGACGAGGTGGGCGGCGATCTGCGCGCCCATCACGCCGGCGCCGAGCACGGCGACCTTGCGGACTTGGAATCGACTCATTGATTTCTCCTTGGGATTTCGTTCACTCGACGCGGATCCACGTCTGCGTGCGGTAGAAGGGGCCGATGTAGCCGCGCATCTCCAGTTTCTTGCCACCGTCCACGGGCTTCAAGCGCGTGCGGTAGGTCTTGCCGTTGTTGGGGTCGAGGATCTCGCCGCCGCCCCAGATGCCGTCACCTTCAGCCTTCACGCCGCGGATGATCTGCAGGCCGACCACCGGCTGGTCCTTGCGGTCGTCCTTGCACTTGTCGCACTTGGCGTCGCCGGGGTCCTTGGGGTCGAGCAGCTTGTCGATGCTGCCAACCAGGGCGCCGCCCTGTTCGGTGATGCGCACCAGCGACTTCGCGGTCTTGCCATCGTCGTCGATGGTCTTCCACAGCCCCATCGGCGTGGCCTGCGCGAACGCAAGGCCAGGCAGCAGCAGGGCGGTGGCGATCAGGGCTTTCATCGTGTCTCCTCGTTGTGATGTGTGTCGATGAGCCCTGGGCGTCAGAACAGCGCCTCGTCCATTTCCATCAGCGGCTTCAGGCCGGCGCGGCAGGTGCGGATCAGCGTGGCCGTCTCCGGCAGCAGCTTCGCGAAGTAGAAGCGCGCCGTGGCCAGCTTGGCGGTGTAGAACGGGTCCCCCGAGTCCTTCTTGGCCAGCGCGATCTTGGCGGCCTGCGCGAAGAAATAGGCAAAGCACATGTGGCCGACCACGCGCAGGTAGTCCACCGCCGCGGCGCCGACTTCGTCGGGGTTGCCGAAGGCCTTCATGCCGATTTCCTGCGTGAGCTTGTTGACCTTGTCGCCGAGGTCGGCGAGCGGGTTCACGAACTCCTGCATGGCTTCGTTGGTGCCCTCTTCCTCGATGAAGGCAGCGATCTTCTTGCCGAACTTCTTCAGCGTGGCGCCGTTGTTGGCGAGCACCTTGCGGCCCAGCAGGTCCAGCGACTGGATGGTGTTGGTGCCTTCATAGATCATGTTGATGCGCGCATCGCGCACGAACTGCTCCATGCCCCACTCGTGGATGAAGCCGTGGCCGCCGTAGACCTGCAGGCAGTGCGAGGTGGCCAGCCAGCCGTTGTCGGTGATGAAGGCCTTGATGATGGGCGTCAGCAGCGCGACTTCGGCGTCCGCTTCCTTGCGCTCGTCCTCATCGTCGCTCTTGAGCGCCTTGTCGAGCTGCAGCACGGTGTAGCCCTGCAGCATGCGGCCACCTTCGGCGAAGGCGCGGGCGGTCAGCAGCATCTTGCGCACGTCGGGGTGCACGATGATGGGGTCGGCGGCCTTGTCCGGGGCCTTCGGGCCGGAGAGTGCGCGCATCTGCAGGCGGTCCTTGGCGTAGGCCACGGCGTTCTGGTAGGCCACTTCGGTCAGGCCCAGCGACTGGTTGCCCACGCCCAGGCGGGCGGCGTTCATCATCACGAACATCGCGGCCAGGCCCTTGTTGGGCTCGCCGACCATCGTGCCGGTCGCGCCTTCCAGCACGATCTGTGCGGTGGCGTTGCCGTGGATGCCCATCTTGTGCTCCAGGCCCGCGCAGAAGATCGGGTTGCGGCCGCCGAGGCTGCCGTCGGCGTTCACATGGAACTTGGGCACGATGAAGAGCGAGATGCCCTTGGAGCCCGCGGGGGCGTCCGGCAGGCGGGCCAGCACCAGGTGGACGATGTTGTCGGCCAGGTCGTGCTCGCCGGCCGAGATGAAGATCTTCGCGCCGGTGATCTTGTAGGTGCCGTCGGGTTGCGGCTCGGCCTTGGTGCGCAGCAGGCCCAGGTCGGTGCCGCAGTGCGGCTCGGTCAGGCACATGGTGCCGGTCCACTCGCCACTGGTCAGCTTGGGCAGGTAGAGCGCCTTCTGCTCGGGCGTGCCGTGGGCATGCAGGGCCTCGTAGGCGCCATGGCTCAGGCCCGGATACATCGTCCAGGCCTGGTTGGCCGAGTTCAGCATCTCGTAGAAGAACTGGTTCACCGTGTGCGGCAGGCCCTGGCCGCCGTAGGTGGGATCGCAGGAGAGTGCCGGCCAGCCGCCTTCGACGTACTGCTTGTAGGCTTCCTTGAAGCCCTTGGGCGCCTTCACCTCGTGGGTGGCCTTGTCGAGGGTGCAGCCCTCGGCATCGCCGCTCAGGTTGATGGGGGCAATGACTTCGGCAGCGAACTTGCCGCCTTCCTCGAGCACCGCATTGATCGTGTCGGCATCGATGTCCTCGTGGCCGGGCAACATCTTCAGTTCGTCGACGACGTTCAGCAGCTCGTGCATGACGAACTGCATGTCACGCATGGGCGGGGTGTACTGGGGCATCGGTTACTCCTGGGACTACGGTGGGGTGGTGAATCGGTCAGCGCCGTGCGGCGCCGGTCTTGGATGGGGAACGGTTGCGATCAACCTCCAGCCCCTGCGGCGTGGCATAGAACTGGATGGTTCGCTCGAAACCGTTGCCGGCGCGTGACAGGGCGCCGGGGATGCGCATGAAGCGCGCGTCGTGATGCAGGGACAGGATCAGCCCATGCAGCTCGAAGACGATCTGGTCAACGTCGGCGTCGGCCCGCAGATGGCCTTCCTGCACCGACAGGACGATGGCCTTGTGCAGCGCGTCATGCCAGGCCTTGACCATGCCGACCAGCGCATCACGCACCGGGCCCGGCCGGTCGTCGAACTCGACGGCGCCGCTGATGTAGATGCAGCCCGAGTCCACCTCGACCGACACGCGGCGCACCCAGCGCTCGAACATCGCACGCAGGCGCGGCAGGCCCCGCGGCTCGCGGATGGCGGTGAAGAAGACTTCTTCCTCGAACTTGGCGTGGTATTCGGTCACCACGGCGATCTGCAGTTCCTCGCGCGAGCCGAAGTGGGCGAAAACGCCGGACTTGCTCATGCCCGTCACATCAGCCAGCGCA
Source organism: Roseateles puraquae (assembly GCF_002205845.1). Taxonomy (GTDB): domain Bacteria; phylum Pseudomonadota; class Gammaproteobacteria; order Burkholderiales; family Burkholderiaceae_C; genus Pelomonas; species Pelomonas puraquae. The sequence continues at coordinate 1,479,290 of NZ_NISI01000001.1, forward strand.
CCGATGGACAGGCCCTCCAGGCCCATGTGCGAAGCCAGGCCGAGCGCGGCTTCGAGGATGGCGGCCCGCGTTTGCTGGCCCTTTTGCAGCGAGCGCGCCACGCGAGCCGGCTTGGCGGCGCGCAGCGGGGCGGCTTTCTTGAGGGTGTCGGTCAGCGTGCTCACACGGGCAGGAATAAAACGAACGATCGTTCTATTTTGCAGGTCACGCCCGTGACAGCGCCAGCTTGGTCCGAGTAAATCCTAGGGTGATGTGCCTAAAACTGCCACGAACCTAGGGATGACCCGGGGTCGCCCCGCTTGTCATGACCCCGCGCTTGAGCCCTGGCCCGGTTCTCGCTAGGCTCCTGGGAGGAGGTGTGCTCTGTGGATGTGCTCCAACTCGATGTCTCCGGCCGGCCCCAGGCCTGGATCACCACGCGCGAAGCGGCCGTGATCTACGCCAGCGATGGGGTGGCGTGGACGCTCGGCGACCCCTGCCAGGTGCTGCGGGGTGGCCTGCAACGTGTGTCGGGGCAGCAGTCCCGCATTGAGGTGCACCCCATCATCGCGGTGCGCGGCGCGGTGCCCAGCCGCGCATGGCGGCAGGCGCCCGCGCTCACCAACAGCAAGTTGTTCGTGCGCGATCGCTTCGTGTGCGCCTACTGCGGCCACCGCTACCTGCCCGAAGACCTCACCCGCGAACACATCCAGCCCACCTCCCGCGGCGGCCAGGACAGCTGGATGAACTGCATCACCGCCTGCAAGTCCTGCAACGGCCGCAAGGGCAACCGGATGCCTGAGGAGGCCCACATGAGCCTGCTCTACCTACCCTACGTGCCCAGCCTGCATGAAGACATGATCCTGCGCGGACGCCGCATCCTGGCCGACCAGATGGACTTCCTGCTGGCCAGCGTGCCGCGCACCTCGCGTTTGCACGGTTGACACCTCCGTCGTAAATACTTGCAGCGGGCGGCGCCAAGCCGTCAACCCGAGGACAATTCGACACGTTGGGCATGTGCTTTGCCCTAGGAGATTCGAATGTCCAAGCTCATGACTTCCCTCACCCTGGTCGCCGCCCTGGCGCTGTCGGCCTGCTCCACCACCAGCCCTGACGTGGTCCAACGCGGTGATGCGCAGCGGCTGTCTCAGGTGCAGGACGCGACCGTGCTGTCGTCCCGCCCGGTGGTGGTGGATGGCTCGCAGAGCGGCATCGGCGGCGTCGCCGGTGGCGTGACCGGCGCGATCGCCGGCAGCTCGGTTGGCGGGCGCCGCGAAGGCCAGGTGGTCGGCGTGCTGGGCGCCGTGGCGGGTGCCGTGATCGGCAACGCCATCGAGCGCAGCGCCACCCGCGAGGATGCCCTGGAGATCATCGTCCAGCTGCGCAACGGCGAGCGTCGCGCCATCATCCAGGCCAAGGGCAACGAGAGCTTCAACAGCGGCGACCCCGTCGTGCTGGTCACCACGGGCGGCAAGACCCGCGTGACGCGCGCGCCGGCCGTCACGGCTCCGGCGCCCGCTCCGGCGTCGAACAGCTGATTTTTCAGCCTCCGAGCGCCTGCCGCACGCTGACCAGCGACTGCTGCAGGCGCTCCACGACCTGGGACGGCCCACACGCCGACAATGCCAGCTCGTGTGTGGCACGCGTCATGCCCACGTAAAGCAAACGCGCCGCGTCTTCCAGCGACTCGTCTTTCATCGGCAGCGCCTGCAGCCCGACCACCTGCACGGCCGCAAACTCCAGACCCTTGGCGCTGTGAAGCGTCATCAGCTTCACGCTGGGTGATTGCCAATCAAAGGCACGCGCGGCGCGGCTGCCCATGGATTGCACGGGCACTCGACGGCGCAGTAGTTCCCGCTCGATGGGCTGGAGCATGTATTTCGTGCGTGCCAGCACCCCAATGTCGGAAGGGTCGCGACCCTGCTCGAGCCAAGAGATCACGCGGTCCGCCACGCTCAGAACTTCCTCGCGCACATCGCCCACCCGTTGCAGCACGGGCATGGCACCGCGGCGTCCGGCCGTCGCTGGCTGAACCAACGGAATGGCGCCCTCCACAGCCGTACCGTCGCTTGGCGCCTGCAACAAACCTTGCGCAAAGTGCACCGCCAAACTGAGCACCTCGGCGGTGTTTCGGTAGTTCAACTTCAGGATGCTGGTGCGCCCCTTGGCCTGGATGTCGACACTGGCCAGGCTGAACTGGCGGCGGCGGCGTTGGTAGATGCTCTGCGCGTCGTCGTAGAGCACCAGTAGGCTGTGAGTGGCCGGGTCCACGAGGCGCACGGCCATGCGGAGCCAGTCGTCCTCGAAATCGTGAGCCTCGTCGACCAGCAGCGCCGTGTACTGCCCTCTCGGTACGAAACCCGAGGCCAAGGCACGGTCCACCGCGAGGACCAGCTCCTGAAAATACTGCGGCGAATTTGCCGGGGCGGGCACGTCCAGCTGGTAACTCCTGACCACATCCTGGCACCAGCCATGGAAGGTGGACACCTGCACTCGCTCGTCGACACCGCGCTGGCGCAACTGCGCCTCGATCCGGTCAGCCAAAGAGCGGTTGAAGCACAGGACCAGCACCGGCCGATCGGGGCGAGCGGCTTGCGCCAGATGCTGGGCCCGGTAGATCAGGATCATGGTCTTGCCCGATCCCGCCACACCGTGGATGACGCGATGCCCCTCGCCCAGCGTGCGGGCAATCTGCTCTTGCTGCAGGTCCATCACCTCCAGCAAGTCTGGCAGCGCGATGCCCCCGGGCTCGTCCGACAGATCGAGCGCGGACTGGGCACCCATGCGCAGCTCAGGGAAAAGATGCCATCGAATACGGTCCCGCTGCGGCAGGCTCAACGTGTGCGGGTAGGCGACCGTGAACATGCGACCCAGGCGCTCGCCAAACGCCTGAGCCTCCATCGACTCTGACAGCTCATCCCTCAACAGGCACTGATGCTCGGGGAACAGCTCCCGGAAATCCGTCCCGGCCACATCTGCTGCCGTCAGGTGCGAGAAGACCACGCCCCATCCATAAGGAAAGATCAACTTCCCTCGGAACGGCCCGCTGCCGTGGACAAGCATGGGATCGGCCTGCATGAGTTGGGCGAGCTCCATCGCATAGTCCCGCGCCTGCCGCAGCGGATTGGCCTCCGTGACTGGCCCGCGCGCGGTCAGCAGGCTCACGCTGTCGCGGGTGGCACGGGCCAGTGTGCCCCTCTTCCAGTCCTTCACCTCCAGCAGGAGCACACCCTGGCGCGGCCCCAGCACGACGAAATCAGGCTGTCTCGCACGCGGGCCGAGAGGCACGTTGTGCCAAATGAGGTGGTCGTCACCCAGGCAGCGCCGCAGCTGATGCAGCACCCGGCGCTCGCCCGCGTTGCAGCGCTGATCGACGTTGGTGAGCCCTTGCGGAAAAATCGCCATGCCTGCCCCTGTGAATTGTCGTTAGCGGCAGAACCTATTGGAGCAGCAATGGCCGCGCGCATGACACCATCCCCTGGCCCTCGCGCCCAACCCGGCCACAATCACGGGCTTTGCTCACTGCTACGCCGATGTCTGCTCCCGACGACGAACCTCTGCATGAAGCGCGCCTGTGGCGCGACAACGGCTGGACCGCCCAGGTCATCAAGAACGAAGACGATGAAGGCTGGGCGGTCGCCATGTACAAGGCGGGCGAGAGCGAGCCGGCGCTGGTGGGCCCGTGGACGATGGGGCGGGACAAGAAGAACCCCAAGCCGCTGGATGTCAATGCCTTCAACACGCTCGTGAAAACGGCTTCCGAGGTCATCCGCCGCCACGAGCAGCAGCTACACGCCCAGCTGAACAAGGCGCTCTACGTCGCGCGCGATGGCCAGTGGACGAAAGTATCGCTGGAGATCGTGCCCGCAGAGGACGACCCCTACGCCTGGCTCCGCGCCCACGATGCGGCAGGCGAGCAACTGGCCCAGGTCAAGGTGGCTGCGAACTTCCGCCTCAGCCAGAGCGCTGCGGAGCAGTGGGTGGACGCCGGCTTCGAGCGGCCAGCCGGGCGCGACTGACTCAGCCCAGCTCGACGATCTCCAGCGCCGCGGTGTCACGCGGCAGCGTGATCAGGCACCGCCCATCCGGCGCCATCACCACACTCTCGCCAAAGCCCTGCGGCCCCGGCAGGTTCAGGCCCTCGGCCCAGTTGCTCTGCAACACCCAGGCACCGAGCTCGACGGCCATACGGCGGGCGCCTGCGCGGTAAGCCGCGCACAGTGCCGCCTGTTCGGCGTCGGACTCCCCGATGTAGCTCGGCCAGAAGATCAGCCGCGGCCCCTCGTCCGGCGCCGCCTGCAGTTCGTGCCGCAATGCATCGCCGTCCAGCATCTCCCGGCACAGCACCGACGTCACTTGACAGCCGGCCAGGCGAAACCAGCCCCGCGCACTCCCCGGAGCGAACAAGCTGGCCTCGCTCGGCGTCAGCCCGCGCTTGTGCACGCGGCCGACCTCCTGCCCGTCCGCATCGATGTACACATGGCTGTTGAACACACGGCCCTGCGGCGTGAGCGTCGGCAGCCCGACAGCCGCGGCCAGCCCCAGGCGTGCACAGGTCGCACGCAGTTGCGCCTCGGCCTCGGCCAGCGCCGCTGCGTCCAGCAGGTCCGGCAGGCGCCGATGAAAGCCGGTAAGCGCAAGCTCAGTGCAGGCACAGCCCTCGGCACCCGCAGCCGCTGCGGCCTCCAGCGCGGCGAGGGTTTCGGCGAGATTGCCCGCCAGCGTCCAGTGCATGCGCGGCTGGGCGATCGCCCAGCGGCGCCGCGTCACGCCGCGATCTCGAACGTCAGCCCGGCCCGTGCATGCAGCCGCCGCACCAGGGCCAGGCCCATCGCGCTGCCCGGAGTCCAGACGCCTCCGGGCGTGGCGGAGCGATCCACGTCTCGCAGCAGGCACAGCGCCGCCTCGCTGATGAGTTTGCAGGTCGAGCCATAGCCGGGGTCGCGGTCGCCCTTGACGACGGCGCGCAGCATCCGGCCGTCCGCCGCCTTGCCGCTGAACCACACCTCGTAGCGCCCCGCCTCGCGCGCTGCGGCATTCGGGCCATCGCCCGGCTGCGTGAGCACGAAGCGCCGCAGCAGCGCGCGCGTCGGCGTGAAGCCCAAGGCCAGGTTCTGCAGCTTGGTGAAACGCGCCAGCGCGAGCGCCTTCTTGCGGCCCTTGTCGCCCTGCCCGGGTTTGCCGGTCAACATCTTCTCGCTGTAGACGAAGCCCTCGCCCCAGGGATGGCCGCGCAGCGCATTGCTGCGATGGACGTTCTTGGTGTTGATGGTGGCCATCACGAAGGGGCCGGTCCAGGCGTCGGCCCAGTCGTCGAAGTCGGCGCCCTGGTCGTGCGGCTGTTTCGGCCCCTTGAAGCCGCCGGCCAGCGAGAACGGGTTGACCATCACCTTGGCCAACGCCGGCTCACGCCGGATGGCCTCGATGGTCTCCATCATGCTGGCCAGCGTGCCGCCCGAAGCCCCGCCCTTGAGTCGCGCGACGCGGCCGCGCACCTCGGGCAGCGGCGCACCGAAACGCGCCTGCGCCTCGGCCTGCAGGTAGACCACGCCCAGGTCGAAGGGGATGGAGTCGAAGCCGCAGGAGAACACGATGCGCGCGCCGCTGCGCTGCGCCAGCGGCGTGAGCTGCGTCGTCATGCGCGCCATCCACAGCGGCTCGCCGCAGAGGTCCACATAGTCGGTGCCGCCCTCGGCACAGGCCGTGGCCAGGGGCTCGCCGTGCAGTTGATACGGCCCGACCGTCGTGATGACGACCCGGGTGCGAGCCACCAGCGCCTTCAGCGCCGCGGGGTCTGCCGCGTCGGCCTTGAGCAGCGCGACTGACGGCGGCAGGTGCAAGGCGTCGCGCACCTGCCCGAGCTTGTCGAGGTTGCGCCCGGCAATCGCCCAGCGCGCGCCGTCGGCGCCGCTCAGGTGCAAATACTCGGCCACCAGCCGCCCGGTAAAGCCGGTGGCGCCGAACACGATGACATCGAACTCACGGGTGTCGCGGCTCATTCGCTGCGGCCTTTCATTGCCAGCCAGTCGCTGCGCAGCAGGCTCAGCGAATGGCAATCCACATACTCGCCAGCCACGAACACGATGCCGCGCTGGACGCCCTCGTGCTTGAAGCCGCATTTCTCGGCCACGCGCCGCGACGCATGGTTGTGCACGGACATGCCGCACGACAACCGGTTCACCGGCCAGTTCTCGAACAGGTAATCGACCAGCAGACTCGCCGCCTCGGTGGCCAGCCCCTGGCCGCGCATGGCCACGTCGGCCAGCGTCCAGCCGATCTCGCGTGCCGTGGTGTAGCGGGCGGCTGTGAAGTGCATGACGTCACCGATGACGCTGCCATCCAGCAGGTGGCAGATCAGCAGGCGCTCGGCGTCCTCGCCCGAGAAACCGTTGTCCTTCCAACGCTGCTCCACGGTGTGCGGCGTCATCATGCGCGTGCCCATGAAGGGGCCGCGAATCTGCGGGTCGCCGGTGGTGCGCTTGAGCCAAGGCAGGTCGTCCTCGGTCACGTGGCGCAGGCCGACGCGTTGTCCTCTGAGCATGGTGTCGGTCCCTGAACAAAAAAGCCCGGCCGAAGCCGGGCCGCAACGAGAGTGTGCCTCGTCAGAAGTGAATACCCCGCATCATCTGCTGCAGTGCGATGGCCTCGGGCGACAGGCCGCCCTTGCCCTTCTCGCCCTTGGCCGCATCGCTGTCGGGGAACATGCGGAAGCTGGTGTTCATGACGATCTGCGCGATGCGCGGCGCCGCCGCGTGCAGCAACTCGCCCGAAATGCCCAGGCGGGTCGCGATGCGCACCGGCTTGTTGATGCAGGCCTCGGCGATCATGTCGGCCGCCTCTTCGGGCGACAGCGTCGGCACGTTGTTGTAGATCTTGGTGGGCGCGATCATCGGCGTGCGCACCAGCGGCATGTTGATGGTGGTGAAGGTGATGCCGGTGTCGGCGAACTCGCTGGACGCGCAGCGCGTCCAGGCATCCAGCGCGGCCTTGGAGGCCACATAGGCCGAGAACCGCGGCGCGTTCGTGAGCACGCCGATGGAGCTGATGTTCACCACATGCCCACGCCGCTTGGCCGCCATGCCGGGCAGCAAACCCATGGTCACGCGCAGGCAGCCGAAGTAGTTCAGCTGCATGGTGCGCTCGAAGTCGTGGAAGCGGTCGTAGCTGCTCTCGATGGCGCGGCGGATGGAGCGGCCGGCGTTGTTGATCAGGAAGTCCACGCCGCCGAAGTTGGTCGTGCACCACTCGATGAGCGACGCGCAACCCTCTTCGTCGGCGATGTCGCAGGCGAAGGCATGGATCTGGGCCTGCTTGCCGGCCTTTTCCTTGATCTCCTTCACGGCCTCATCGAGCTTGACCTGATCACGCGCACAGATGAGGGTGATCGCGCCGGCCTCGGCGAACTTGATCGCGGCCGCCAGGCCGATGCCCGAGGAGCCGCCCGTCACCAGCACCACCTTGCCGCCGGTCGCGCCCTTGAGCGAGCGGTCGATGAAGAGCGCCGGGTCGAGATGACGCTCCCAGTAGTCCCACAGCCGCCAGGCGTAGTCCTTCAGGTCGGGGCAGGCGATGCCGCTGCCCTTGAGCATGGCCTCGGTGTCGCGACAGTCGAAGCGCGTGGGGTAGTTGATGAAGGTGAACATGTCCTCGGGCAGGCCGAGGTCCTTCATGACGGCGTTGCGGATGCGGCGCACCGGCGCCAGCGCCATCAGGCCCTTCTTGACGCTCTTGGGGATGAAGCCCATCAACGCCGCGTTGATGAAGAGGTTCATCTTGGGCGCATGCGCCGCCTTGCTGAAGATGTCCAGCACATCGCCAACGCGGTAGCCCTTGGGGTCGACGAGGTGGTAGCAGCCCTGACCCTTGCTGACCTTGTGGGAGATGTGGTCGAGCGCGTCGACGACGAAGTCCACCGGCACGATGTTGATCCGGCCGCCCTCCAGCCCGACGCTGGGCATCCAGGGCGGCAGGATCTGGCGCATGCGCTGGATCAGCTTGAAGAAGTAGTAAGGCCCGTCGATCTTGTCCATCTCGCCGGTGGTGGAGTCGCCCACCACCATCGCGGGGCGGTACACCGTCCAGGGCCGCTTGCACTCCTTGCGAACGATCTTCTCGCTCTCGTGCTTGGTCAGGAAGTAGGGGTGATCGAGGTTCTCGGCTTCGTCGAACATGTCCTCGCGGAACACGCCTTCATACAGGCCCGCGGCGGCGATGGAGCTGACGTGGTGCACATGGCCGGCATCGATGGCCTGCGCGAACTCCACCATGCTGCGCGTGCCTTCGATGTTGACGGCAGTCTGCGCTTCCTCGTCGGCGCTCAGGTCATAGACCGCGGCGAGGTGGTAGAGATGATCGATCTGGCCCTTGAGGCTCTTGATGACGTCAGTCGCCACACCGAGCTTCTTGCTCGTGAGGTCGCCGTAGACCGGGATCGCGCGCGTCTTGCCCACGCCCCAGTAGGCGAGCAGATCGGGCAGCTTGGCGGCGCTTTCCTCGCGCATCAGGAAGTAGACCGTGCTGCCGCGGCGGGCCAGCAGCTTCTTGACGAGTCGCTTGCCGATGAAGCCGGTCGCGCCGGTGACGAAATACTGCATGCGGGTCTCCTGCTTGTCGAAGTTGTCGGGCCGATTCTTCACCACGGCGCATGACGATCCGCTGCGCACTTTCCCGGGTCGGCCGGCGCCCCATCGTAGAGCGCACTCACTAGGATTGAACGCGCCATCACGGGGCTGCGCCGCTACAGTCCCACCGGCAATTCGCTCAACTGCAAGGACACCCCACATGGTCAAGAAGCTCCAGAAGATGGCTGACAAGAAGAAGGCTGCAGCAGCCACCCCCTTCCCCGCCGGCCTGCTCGACAGCGACATGGCCAAGAACGTCAAGGACAGCGCCCAGCAGATCTGGGCCGCCGGTCTCGCCTCCTTCGCCAAGGCCCAGGGCGAAGGCTCCAAGGTCTTCGAGGCCCTCGTCTCGGAAGGACTCAAGTTGCAGAAGAAGACCCAATCCGCCGCTGAAGAGAAGCTCAGCGCCGTCGCCAGCAAGGTCAGCGGCATGGCCGGTGACGTCGGCTCCAAGGCCGGCCAGCACTGGGACAAGCTCGAAACCATCTTCGAGCAACGCGTGGCCAAGGCACTCAAGAGCCTGGGCGTGCCCTCGGCCGGCGACGTCGAGAGCCTGATCAAGCGCATCGACGCCCTGGCCGTGTCGGCCGGCCTGAAGAAGGCCACGCCCGCCAAGGCGGCCAAGAAGGCCGTCGTCAAGAAGGCCGCTGCCGTGAAGAAGGCCGTCGCCAAGAAGGCGCCTGCTGCCAAGAAGGCGGTGGTGAAGGCCGCCGCGCCGGTGAAGGCTGCCGTGAAGACGGCGGCCAAGACCGTCGCCAAGAAGGCCGCGCCGGCCAAGAAGGCGCCGGCTGCCAAGGCGGCGGCGACGCCGGCCAAGAAGGCGGCCCCCGCCAAGAAGGCCCCGGCCGCCAAGAAGGTCGCCGCTCCCGCGCCGGCCCCGGCCGCTGCCGAGAAGCCGGCCCAGGCCTGAACCGCGCCTGACTGACCTTTCTGCACCATGAGCCAACCACGCATCGGGTTGGCCCTGGCCGGCGGAGGCCCACTGGGCGCCATCTATGAAGTTGGCGCCCTTTGCGCTTTGGAGGAGGCCGTCGAGGGCCTGGACTTCACCGCCTGCGATGGCTACATCGGCGTCAGTGCCGGCGGCTTCATGGCCGCGGGCCTGGCCAACGGCATGACGCCGCGCGAGCTCTGCGCGGCTTTCATCGAGAACACCGCCGAGCCGCCGGATCGCTTCGACCCGGCCGAGCTGCTGCAGCCGGCCTGGGCCGAGTTCGGCGCGCGGCTGCGCCAGGTGCCACGGCTGCTGCGTGATGCGGCGCGCGAGGTGCTGCTGGAAGGCCGCTCGGTGCTTGGCGCGGTTGAACGCCTGGGGCGGGCCCTGCCCACTGGCCTGCTGTCCAGCGAGCGCTTCGGCGAGGCGCTGCAGCAGGTGTTCGCCCGGCCCGGCCGCAGCAATGACTTCCGGCGGCTGCGGCGCCGCCTCATCCTCGTCGCGACCGACCTGGACAGCGGCGAAGCCATCCCCTTCGGCGCCGAGGGCTGGGACCACGTGCCCATCTCCCAGGCCGTGCAGGCCAGCGCAGCCCTGCCGGGGCTGTTCCCGCCGGTGGAGATCAACGGCCGCACCTATGTCGACGGCGCCCTCAAGAAGACCCTGCACGCCTCGGTGCTGCTGGACCGCGGCCTGGACCTGCTCATCTGCCTGAACCCGCTGGTGCCCTATGCCAGCAACCGGCTGACCTCCCGCGATGCGCGTTCGCGCCGGGCCCGCAAGCTGGCCAGCCGCCTGGGCCGCGCGCCACAGCCGCGCCTGCACCGGCTGGTGGACGGGGGGCTGCCACTGGTGCTGTCGCAGACCTTCCGCTCCCTCATCCATTCGCGCTTGGAGCTGGGCATGCGCGGCTACGAGCTGAGCCACCCGCAGACCGACATCCTGCTGTTCGAGCCCGATCCGCGGGATGCTGAGCTCTTCATGGCCAACACGTTCAGCTACCGCCAGCGCCGCCATCTCGCGGAGCACGCCTACCAGGCCACGCGCGAACTGCTGCGCGAGCGAGCGGCCGAGCTGCGCCCGAAGTTCGCCCGGGCGGGCCTGCGCCTGCGCGAGGACGTGCTGGCCAGCCGCGAGGCACGGTTGCTGCCGGCCCCGGGCGAAACCCGCACCGAGGCCGCATTGCGTAGCCTGCGCAGCACCCTCAGCGTGCTGGAGGCCCGGGCGCGTTGATCAGGCGTCCACCAGGCGGCGCGTGATGGCGGCCTGCACGGGCGGCAGATGCCGGGCGACATCGATGACCGCGCGGCGCAGCGCCAGCACGGGGGCGCGATCGTCCGTGAAGAACCGCACCAGCGCATTCGTGCCGGCATACAGTGGCCCGGCGGCGCGCCGGTGTTCGGCCTCGTAGGCCAGCAAGGGGCCGAGTTCGCCCGGGTCGCGCGCCGCATCGAGCCGGCGCGACAGCGCCTCGATGCCGTAGAGCCCCAGGTTGTAGCCATGCGCCGTGACCGGATGCATGCCCACCGCGGCGTCGCCGATCAGCGCCAGGCGCGGCGCCACGAAGCGTTCGGCCCACACGGCCACCAGCGGGTAGACATGACGCTCGCCGTCCAGCCGCATCGCGCCCAGACGGCCCTCGGCCGCGGCCTCGATGGCCAGGGCCAGTTCCACGCCGTCCATCGCCGCCAGGCGCGGCAGCTCGGCATTCGCCACGGTCCAGACCGCTGAACAGCGCCTGCCCGTCTTGGGCAAGAGGGCCAGCGTGTGGCCGGCCAGGAAGCATTCCTGGGCCATGCCTTCATGGTCACGCTCATGCGCCAGCGGCACCAGCAAGGCACTGCGGCCGAAGTCGCGATGACGCGCCCCGATGCCCGCGAGCCGACGCAGTGGCGAGAAGCGACTGTCCGCCGCCACCACCAGCGGCGCACTGTGGCGTTCGCCGCCGCGGGTGTCGACATGCGCCAGGTCAGCCGTGCGCGTGAACCCGTTCACCACCTGCCCGCAGCGGACATCAATGCCCCGCTGCTGGGCCGCGCCCCAGGCCGCCGCGCGCAGGCGGTGGTTGGCCACCAGCCAACCCAGGTCCTGCCCACGCGACACAAAAGGCAGCGGCAGCCGCGAGCCGCTGGAGCGCACCGTGGCGCTGCGCAGCGGGGCGATGTCGCTCAGGCGCTCCCACAGGCCAAGCTGGGCCAGCAGGCGACGCGAGCGGTGGGTGAGCGCGATCTCACGGCCGTCGTCGGCGGGCGCGGCCAGCACGGCGGCGTCGGCCTGCTCCAGCACCCGCACGGCCAGCCCGCGGTCGTGCAGTGCGCAGGCCAGCGCCAGCCCGGCGGGGCCGGCGCCGCAGATGACGACATGGGGTTCGGGGCAGGCAAGGTCGTTCATGGCCGCACAGCCTAGGCAGGGGCGGGCGGCAGCACCTTGACCCAGGTCAGCACACCCGGGATTCCCGAGCCCGCCATGGGGTTCCCCGGCTGCAGGCAGCATCTCGGCTCATGCCATCGCTCCCGACCACTCCCAAGCCCACCGTCTACTTCGACGGCGCCTGCCCGGTGTGCCGGCGTGAGATCGCCGTGTACCAGCGCGGCGCGGGCGCCGAGGCGGTGTGCTGGGTCGATGCGAGCGCCTGCACGCCGGAGGCGCTCGGCAGCGACCTCGACCGCGACAACGCCCTCGCCCGCCTGCACCTGCGCCTGCCGGATGGCCGCCTGGTGCAGGGCGCCGCGGCCTTCCTCGCCATGTGGGCCGCCCTGCCCCAGCATCCCCGCCTGGCACGCCTGGCCCGCCTGCTGGACCGGCCAGCCATCGTGCGCCTGCTGGACCTGGCCTACGGCGCCTTCCTTCGTTTGCGCCGGCTCTGGCGCCCCGCCCGATGAGCGCCGTCTGGACCCCATCCGCCATGCCGGCCTGGCTGGTGGCCGACCTGCGCAGCGACCAGGCGGGTGAAATCGGCGCCGTCTGGATCTACCGCGGCGTGCTGGCGGTGAGCCGCGACCCCGCCCTGCGCGGGTTTGCCCAACGTCACCTGGCCACCGAGCAGCGTCACCTCGGCCTGATCGAGGCCTGCCTGCCCGACGCCCACCACAGCCGGCTGCTGCCGTTGTGGCGCCTCGCGGGGTGGTTGACCGGCGCCCTGCCCGCCTTGTTCGGCCCGCGCGCGGTCTATGCCACCATCGCCGCGGTCGAAACCTTTGTCGACCAGCACTACCAGGTGCAGGTGGATCGCCTGGCCGGCGAAGTTGCCTGGGCCCCCTTGCGCGAACTGCTCGACGGTTGCCGCCGCGACGAGGTCGACCACCGCGATGAAGCCGCGGCCCAGGCCGGCCGGCCCGGCCTGCTGATGCGGGCCTGGTGCCGCGTTGTCGGGACGGGTTCTGCCCTGGCCGTCTCGGTGTGCCGCCATGTCTGACACGCCCGCCGTCAGCACCATCCGCCCTGACGAGGTCGCCCGCTATGACGCCTGGAGCGCGACCTGGTGGGATGCCCGCGGCCCGATGCGGCCGCTGCACGTCACGCAAGCCCTGCGTGGCCGCTGGGTGCGCGAGGCCGCAGAGCGCCATTTCGGCCGGCCGCTCGCCGGGCTGCGCGTGCTCGACGTGGGCTGCGGCGGTGGGCTGATGAGCGAAGCCCTGGCCCGCGAGGGCGCCACCGTGGTGGGCATCGATGCCTCAGCCGGCAACATCGGCGCCGCACGCCGCCATGCCGCAGCCGACCGGGCCGTCGCCGCCCGGCTGGACTACCGCCACGGCGACCCCGCCGCCGCCTTGCAGCCGGGCGAACGGTTCGACCTGGTGCTGGCGCTGGAGGTGGTGGAGCATGTCGATGACGTGCCGGCCTTCCTCGCCCAGGTGGCCGCCGCCGTCGCACCCGGCGGGCTGCTGGTGGCCTCCACGATCAACCGCACCGCGCGCAGCTGGCTGCTGGCCATCGTCGCGGCCGAGTACCTGCTGCGGGTGCTGCCCATCGGCACGCACCGCTGGCGGCAGTTCGTCACGCCGGACGAACTCGACACCGCCGCCCAGCGTGCCGGCCTGCTGCCGCGCGAGCGGCTGGGCATGCGCTATGTGCCGGTGCTGCACCACGCGCACTGGACGCGCGACACCTCCGTCAACTACCTGGCCAGCTATGTGCGGCCGCCCGAGGAGACTTCCGCTTGAACCCCATTGCTCTCGTCACCGGCGCCCGGGGCGGCATCGGCCGCGCGCTGTGTGCACAACTGCAGTCCCAGGGCTGGCAGGTGGCCGCCGTTGGCCGCGATGCCCCTGCACTGGCCGACGTACCCGCCCAGCTGCATCTCGCCGCCGACACCACCACCCCGGAAGGCGCCGCCACGGCCATCGCGCTCTGCCGCGAAAAGCTCGGCGTACCCACCCGCCTGGCCCACTGCGTGGGCAGCACGCTGATCGCCCCCCTGCACCGCAGCAAGCCCGAGCAGATGCGGGAAGTGCTGCGCGTCAACCTCGACAGCGCGCTCTACATGCTGGGCGCCTGGGTGGAGGCGCTGCGCGAGCCGCCGCAGCCGGGGGCCGCGGTGTTCGTGAGCTCGGTGGTGGCCGGCATCGGGGTGGCCAACCACGAGGCCATCGCCGCGGCCAAGGGCGGCATCGAAGCCCTGGTGCGCAGCGCCGCGGCCAGCTACGCGATGCAGGGACTGCGCGTGAACGCCGTCGCCCCGGGCATGACCGACACGCCCATGACCGCCACCATGCTCAAGCAACCCGCCATGCGCGAAGCGGCCGGCAAGCAGTACCCGCTGGGTGGCGTGCAGACTGCCGAGGAGGTGGCTGGCGTCATGGCCTGGCTGCTGTCGGATGCGGCCGCCCGCCTCACCGGCCAGGTGCTGCCGGTAGACGGTGGTTTCACGAAGATCCGGCCTCTGGTTCGCTGACTGGCTCGTCGCTCTCCAAGGTCTGCAGTTCCACCAGGCGGCGATAGAGGCCGCCTTCCAGCGCCATCAGGGTCTCGTGCGTGCCACGCTCTTGCAGATGGCCATGGTTGAGCACCAGTATCTGGTCCGCCGCGCGGATCGTTGACAAGCGATGGGCGATCGCCACCACGGTGACCTGGCCGTGAAGTTCAGCCAAGGCTTCGCTGACGAGGCGCTCGGTGGCGCTGTCGATGTTGCTGGTGGCCTCGTCCAGGAAGAGCAGCCGCGGCCGGCCCGCCAGCGCACGCGCCATCGCGATGAGCTGCTTCTGCCCGGTCGACACACGCGCCCCGCCCTCGCCCAGGCGGGTGTCATACCCCTGCGGCAGCGCCTCGATGAAGTCATGCGCACGCGCCGCGCGGGCCGCGGCCTGGATGTCGGCCTCGGTGATGCCGGGCCGGCCCATGGCAATGTTCTCGCGCACGCTGGCCGACATCAGGAACGGCTCCTGCGGCACCAGGCCCACGGCGTCGCGAAAGGCCGCATCGGGCACCGCATGGAGTGGCTGGCCGTCCACCGTGATGCGGCCGTGCTGCGCGGTGTAGAAGCGCAGCAGCAGCGACAGCAGCGTGCTCTTGCCGCTGCCGGTGTGGCCCACGATGCCGGTGAAGCTGCCAGCGGGGATGTGGATGTCCACGCCCTGCAACACCGGCCGTGCGGGGTCGTAGCCGAAGCTCAGGCCCTCGATGCGCAGTTCGCCCTGCGTGATGGGTCGACCATCCTGCGGGGGGCCCCGATGCTCGTCCTCCTGCAGCAAGGTGCGCACGCGCGACGCGGCCACCATGGCCTGCTGCAGTTGGCCGAACTGCATCGTGATCTGGATGAGCGGCTCCACGACCCGCGCGATGTAGCTCAGGAAGGCATACAGCAGCCCCACCTCGATCGCGCCCAGCGGCCCCACCAGCTCGCGGCGGCCGAAGCTGTAGATGACCGTGACCAGCAGCAGCACGTTCATCAGGTCGAGCGCCGGCCGCAGCAGCCAGGCATTGGCGCGCAACTCGGCGATGCGCGAGAGCCGATGCGCGCCATTGGTCGACTCGAAGCGTGCGCCGAAGCGCCCCGCGGCGCCGCTGGCCTGCAGCACCGCCATGCCTGCCATGCTTTCGGCCATCTGCGCGTTGATCTCGCTGCGCAGCTGGCGGGTGCGGGCCACGGCCGGCGCGGAGAGCTTCTGGTAGCCCAGGATGATGGCCACCATGACCGGCACCAGGGTCGCGACGATGAGCATCAGCCGCCAGTCGAGAAAGGCCATGGCCACCAGCGAGCCGGCCACGACGATGGACGAGTCCAGCATCACGTAGAGCACCTGCCGGTACAGCTGGTTGACGGCCTCGGTGTCGTTGGTGACGCGGCTGACCAGCTGGCCGGTGATGGCCTTGTCGAAGAAGGCCATGGGCAGGGCCAGCACATGGGCGTAGACGCGCTCGCGCAGCCGCAGCACCGAGCGCCGTGCCACGCCGGCCATGCGCGACAGCTGCGCATACCGCACCCAGCTCGCGGCCCAGCCGGTCAGCAGCATCAGGGCCAGCAGGGTGGCCATCTCGCCGAGGTCATAGCGGCCGGGCAGCAGGTGATGGTCGATGTAGCGCTTGCCGAGAATGGGCGCCAGCACTTCCAGCCCGGCCGCCGCGAGCAGCCACAGGCCACCGCGCAGCAGCTGCGCGCGCTCGGGGCGCGCGGCCTCCATCAGCAGGCCGACGCTCTGCCAGGGGCGTTCAGTGGCCATGGGTCACCTCCATCGTCGGCACGCTCCGTCCTCTCGGTGCCTTCATGCCTCTGTGACTGTGTTCGCCCAACGACTGCTCCATCACGCCGCCTCCAGGCTGGCTTCGATCTGCTGGTAGCGCCACTGCGAGGCATACCAGCCGCCCAGGGCCAGCAGTTCGGCATGCGTACCTCGCTCAAGGATGCGACCCTGGCGCAGCACGATGATCTCGTCGGCGTCCATCACGGCCGAGAGGCGATGGGCCAGCACGATGACGCTGCGATCGGGCCGCTCACGGCGCAGCTGGCGCAGGTGGTCGAGGATGGCCGTCTCGGTGCCGGTGTCCACGGCCGACAGCGCATCGTCCAGCACCAGCAGCGAACCGTCCGACAGCAGCGCCCGCGCGATCGCCACGCGCTGGCGCTGGCCGCCGGACAGCGTCACGCCGCGCTCGCCCACTTCGGTGGCATAGCCAGCCGGGAGTCGCGCAATGTCGTCATGCACCGCGGCCAATCGCGCGGCGGCCTCGATCTCTTCGCGTGTGGCCCCAGGCCGCGCCAGCGCGATGTTGTCAGCCACCGAGGCCGAGAACAGGAAGGGCTCCTGCGGCACCCAGGCGATGTGGGCACGCAGGGCCTGCAAGGGCAGCTCGGGTAACGGCAGGCCGCCGAGCGTGAGGCACCCGGCCTGCGGCTCGGCCTGGCGCAGCAGCAGCCGCACCAGCGTCGACTTGCCGGAGCCGGTGGCGCCCACGACGCCGAGCGTGCGGCCCGGGGCCAGCGTGAGGTCGACGTCGACCAGGGCCGGCCGCTTGGCCCCGGGGTAGGTGAAGGACAAGCCCTGCGCCTGCAGCGTGGTGTCGGCCGGCAGCGCGGCCCGGCCCTCGTCGGCCAGCGTGAGGGGTGCATCCAGCACCGGCGCGAGCCGCGCCCAGGCAGCTCGGCCGCGCTCCAGCAGCGCCATCACCCAGCCGGCCGCGAACATCGGCCAGATCAGCTGACCCAGGTACATCGTGAAGGCCGTGAGCTGGCCGATCGTGATCTCGCCGCGCGCCACCAGCCAGCCGCCTACAGCCAGCGCGATGACCGAGGCGGCGCCCAGGGTCATGCCCACCGCGGGTTCATAAGCGGCCTCCCAGCGCTGTGACCGGAAGCTCGCCTCCGCCGCGCGCTCGGCCAACTCGCCGAACTGCGCCTGGCTGCGGCCCACAAGCCCGAGCGCCCGCACCGTACGCACGCCCGACAGGCTTTCCTGCACTTGCTGATTCAGGCCACTGAAGGCGCCCAGCGCGTCCTGCGCGGCGGTATGCAGGTGGTTGGAAATCCACCAGAAGGCCAGCGCCATCAGCGGGAAGGGCAACAGCGCCGCCAGGCCCAGCCGCCAGTCGATGGCGATCGTCATCATGGCCAGCACCAGCAGCAAGGTCTGCGTGCCGTCGAAGCCGGCGAGCATGGCTTCACCGGCCGCCATCTCGACGGTGTCGATGTCGTTGGTGGCCAGGGCCATCAGGTCGCCGGTGCGCTGCTGCTGGAAGTAGCCCGGCGCCTGCAGCGCCAGCCGCGTGAAGAGCCGCGTGCGCAGGCGGGCGCCGAGCTGGTAGGCCGCCTTGAACAGCGTCAACCGCCAGCCCACGCGCAGCAGATAGATGGTGAAACCCGCCAGTACCAGCAGGCCCAGCTGGCGCCACAGCGCCTCACCGTGCAGCCGGCCAGCCACCAGCGCATCCACGACCTGGCCGACCTGACGTGGGATCCACACCGTCATCAGCGCAATGCAGCTCAGCATGGCGGCGGCCGTAGCGTAGGCGCGCCAGTGCTCGCGCACGAAAGCGCCGAGCATGCGCGCAAGGGAATGCGTGGGAGAGGGAGCAGCAGCCGACATGGGCCGTCAGTGTCGCCGCGGCGCCGCCAGCACCAGGCCCGCCCATGTCAGCAGGCCATTGAGCAGCAGCAACTCCAGCCCGATCTGGTAGCCCCACCAGGGCTGGCCGAAGTCCAGTACGGCGCACAGCGCGGGTGCTGCCAGGCACACCACCACCAGCGCTCGGCCTGATACCGGCCGCGGCGTGAACAGCGCAAACGCGAACAGGCCCAGCAGCGGGCCGTAGGTGTAGCCGGCGAGCTTGAGGATGAGGTAGATCATGCTGGCGCTGTCCAGCGCCTTGAAGCCCAGCACCAGGGCCAGGAAGAGCGCCGCAAAGCCCAGGTGCACCAGGCGGCGGGTGCGCACGTCTTCACGCGGCAGGCGCAGCAGGTCCAGGCAGGTGCTGGCGGTCAGCGCGGTGAGTGCACCGTCGGCGCTCGGCAGCAGGGCCGACACCAGGGCCAGCACAAAGACGATCTGCACCCAGGCCGGCAGGTGCTGCATGACGACCGCCGGGAAGAGCGCATCGCCCTTGACGGCCAGGCCCTGCGACTGCGCATACAGCGTCAGCAGCCCGCCCAGCAGCAGGAAGGCGCCGATGACGAGCACCAGCAGGCCGGCCAGCAGCAGCAGGTTCTTCTGCGCATCGCGCAGCTTGGCCACCGACAGGCTCTTCTGCATCATCTCCTGGTCCAGCCCCGTCATCGCGATGGTGATGAAGGCGCCGGCCAGCAGCGCCTTGACTGAGAAGTCGCGCGACAGCGGGTCGCTCACCCACACGCGAGACAGGCCGGCCGCGTCCAGCCGGGCGAAGGCGTCCGGCTGCCACAGCAGCACGGTACACACGACCAGGCCGGTCAGCATGCCCAGGGTTTGCAAGGTGTCGGTCCACACCAGCGCCTTGACGCCGCCCTCCACCGTATAGAGCAGGATCATGGCCAACACCACCGCCGCACCGACCGCGAATGGCAGGCCCAGCGGCGCGAGGATGAGTGTGTGCAGCACCTGCACGACGAGATAGAGCCGCGCCGTGGCGCCCACCGTGCGCGACAGCACGAAGTAGGCCGAGCCCAACCGCCGCGCGCCAGCCCCCAGGCGCTCCTCCAGCAGTTCGTAGATGGAGGACAGCCCCAGGCGGTGGTAGTGCGGCAGCAGCACGAACGCAATCGCCACATAGCCCGCCACATAACCGAGCGTGACCTGCAGATAGGTGAAGCCGCTGGTGGCCACCGAGCCCGGCACGCTGATGAAGGTGACGCCGGACAGCGAGGTGCCGACCATGCCGAAGGCCACCACCGGCCAGGGGCTGGCGCGGCCACCGACATAGAAGCCCTCGGCCCCGGAACCGCGGGAGACGCGGCGGGCGAGTACGAGCAACAGAACGAAGTAGGCGAGAACGCCGGTCAACAGCAGGGCGGGCGACATGGGGCGGCATCATGCCCCAGGCCACGCCGGGGCCGGTCGTCAGTAGGTGCGGCTGCCCTTGAACTGGGCGTGCTGACGGCGCTGCAGCGTGGTGCTGCGGCTCATCGCGTCAAAGCTCACGCGGGCATGCGCATGCATGATGGCCAGGCCCAGCGCATCCGCCGCGTCCTTGCCCGGCACGCCGGGCAGGTTGAGCAGGCGCTGCACCATGGCCTGAATCTGCTCCTTCTTGGCCTGGCCGTGGCCGACGATGGCCTTCTTCATCTGCGTGGCGGTGTATTCGCTGACGGCCAGATCCGCCGACACCAGCGCTGCCAGCGCCGCACCGCGCGCCTGACCGAGCAGCAGCGTGGACTGCGGGTTCACATTGACGAACACGATTTCCACCGCTGCGCACTGCGGCTGGTAGCGGGCCGAGACCTCGCGGATACCGTCGAAAAGGATCTTCAGGCGGGCCGGCAGGTCGCCCAGGGCCACGCCCGTGGTCTTGATGGTGCCGCTGGCCACATAGGCCAGGCGCGGCCCGTCCGCGTCAATGACGCCAAAGCCCGTGGTCTGCAGGCCGGGGTCGATGCCGAGGATCCTCATGGCCGGCACTCGCAACGCCCACAGCCACAGAGACACAGAGGCACAGAGAAGTTCGTGCCCCGCGGCGACCCGGGCGCAGGCATTGCACCGACCTCTCTGTGTCTCTGTGCCTCTGTGGCCATGGACCGGACGCCAGCCACTCGAACGTCGGCCATCACCGATACCCCAGCGGCAGTTGGAAGTACCAGCGCACCGAATGGAACAGCACCGGTGCCGCAAAGCACAGCACCGCGATGCGGTCCAGCAGGCCGACGGCACCGGTGATGGAGCTGCGGTTGCCCCAGTAGCGCACGCCCGCGTCCTTCTTGAGGGCCTTCATCACCAGGCCGCCAAAGCCGGCCGCGCCCGCGGTCAGGAAGGCCATGGCCAGGGCCTGACCGGCCTTGAACGGCGTGATCCAGAACAGGCCCAGCCCCGCCAACGCGCCGATGACGGTACCGATCCACCAGGCCCGCATCGAGAAGCTGCGGCTGATGCGGCGGGCCACCGGCCGGCGGCGCAGCGTGCGGGTGGCAATCTCCTGCGCGATCTGGGACGAAGCCACCACCATCACGAGGAAGAACAGCAGGAAGGCGCCGCGGTCGGTGTAGCCGGGGAAGTCCAGCAGCAGCAGCGCGGGTGCATGCGACAGACCGTAGACACAGACCATCACGCCCCACTGGATCTTGGCGTTGCGCTCCAGGAAGGCGCGCGGGTCGTCGGCCAGGGCGCTGACGATGGGCAGCACCAGGAAGCCATAGACCGGCAGGAAGACCGTGAACAGGTCGAAGAAGCGCGTGCCGCAGATCATGTACTGCACCGGCAGCAGCACGAAGAACGCGACGATCAGGGTGCGGTGGTCGCTGCGCTGGGTGTGCACCAGGGTGATGAACTCGCGCAGCGCCAGGAAGGAGAACAGCGCGAACAGCAGCGTGGCGCCCAGCGGCCCGCTGATCCAGGCGACCCAGAACATGCAGCCGCCGATCCAGGCGGCCCGCAGGTCGCGCCGCACCCGCTCCCAGGTGAGCTGGGAGGCCAGGCGCTCGTCCTCGCTTTCACGCTCGCGCAGCGAATTGAGGAACAGCCCTGCGGTGAGCAGCGTCAGGAACCCGAACAGCACGACAAAGAGCAGCGCCACCTGCTCGCTCGACGACAGTTGCTTGAGCCAGGCCACCATCAGTCGGCCTCCACCGGCTGGGCAACCGACAACGGGTCGGGCCGCTGCTCCATGACGGCCTCGCGGGCGCGGCACAGGAAGTCGACCTTGCTCTCGCCCGGTCGCAGCTGGATGGGCTCGCCGAAGGTGACGGTGCACAAAATCGGCACGGGCACGACCTCGCCCTTGGGCATCACGCGCTGCACGTTGTCGATCCAGGTCGGGATCAACTGCACATGCGGGAACTGTTCGGCGAGGTGATAGATGCCGCTCTTGAAGGGCATGGGATTGCCCTTGTTGGAGCGGGTGCCCTCGGGAAAGATGACCAGGGAGTCGCCGTTGGACAGCGCCTCCACCAGGGGTTCCAGCGGATCTTCGTCGGGGTTGCTGCGGGTGCGGCTGACGTAGATGGCGTTGAACACCTCCGTGGTGAGCCAACGCCGGAAGGCACTCTTGGTCCAGTAGTCGCGCGCCGCGATGGCACGGGTGGAGGCCCTCAGCTCATGCGGGAATGCGGCCCAGATGAGGACGAGATCGAAGTGACTCTGGTGGTTGGCGATGTAGATGCGCTGCTCTGCTTTTGGCGGGCAGCCCTTCCAGTGGCCCTGCGCGCCGGTGATGAGCCGGGCGATGAAGGCGAGCAACTGGCCGGTGAAGGCGGCGAGCGTCATGGGCGGGATTATCAGGCCCGCCCTGAGCGCGGCTCTGGAGTTGTCGCTCCAGGCGGCGCGCTGTCGTGATCACCAGTCGTCGCTGCCGCCGCTGCTGCCGCCGCTGAAGTCGCTGCCGCTGCTGCTGCCGCTGTCCCAGCCGTCGCCACTGCCGAAGTCGATGCTGCGGCGGCTGAGTTCATCGCCGGCACTGCTGGCGTCGCTGCTGTCGAAACTGCCGGGGATGAGGCCGCCCGCGGGGCTGCCGACATCGCGCGGCAGGCTGCGCTCGTCGTGGTCGCTGCCGTGGAGCAGGCGTTCAGCCAGCATGCCGGCGGCCACACCGCCGGCAGCGGCCAGGCCGACACCCATCAGGCCGGGCCCACCGGAGGTCGGCGGCACGCCGGGGCCGTAGCCGGTGGGGCCGTAGGCCGTGGGCCCATACCCCCCGGAGGCATAGCCGCCCGCATTCGCATAGGCCGGCTGGGGCTGAGCGGCCGTGCGGTTGCGCATCCAGCGTGCAGCCAGCGCGATGAACACCACCACGCCCACGACCAGCAGCCACACCGGCACGCCGCTGCCTTCACTGCGCTCGGCCGGCGCCGCACGCGGCGGCGGTGCGGCAGGCGTGACAGCGGTGCGGTCGGCGCTGCGCGCGGTGCCCGCCTGGCGCTCCAGCAGACGCTCGAAGTCCTGGAACTTGGCCGGGTCGGTGAACTTGACGGCCGGGTCCAGCGTGCGGGCGCGGCTGGCGTGCTCGCGCGCCTCGCCGAACTTGCGCTCATGAGCGAGGATTTCGGCCAGCACGTAATGCGCCCGCGCGCTGTCGGGCTTGGCCGCCAGCACGTCACGCATCATTTTCTCGGCGCCGGCATAGTCGCCTCGCTGAGTGGCGGCCTGCACCTCATCGACATTCGGCAGGGCCTGCGCCGTGCCCAGCCACAGGCCGGACAACAGCGCCATGCACAAGAGCAGGAAGCGGGGGAACTTCATCGCCAATCTCCTTCGGCGCGCGCCCTCTGTTCAGCGCGCGCATGCCAGTTTGCGCCTCGGAGCTGGCGCCGGGCCGTCGGCTTTCAAGACACCGGCTGTAGGACGTCAGGCCGTCGCCAGCTTCGGGACAGCTGCGGCGTAGATCGGGTCGGCGTAGATACGGCCACCGAACAGGAACTCGCTGGTGCCCACTTGAACGAAGCCGAAGCGCCGGTAGAAGTCCACCGCCCGCACGTTGCGGTCGTACACCCCCAGCCACAGCGTCTGGGCGCCGCGTCGGCGGGCCTCAGCCTGAGCGGCCTGCATCAGGCGCGCGCCCAGCCGCTGGCCGATGAAGGCCTGGTCGAGGTAGAGGCGCCAGAGCTGCACCGCCCGCCCCGTCACGCAGGGCGGCGCGGGCTTGTCGCGCACGATGGCATAACCCGCCAGCGCATCGCCCACCCACGCCAACATGGTGCTGCAGGCCGGGTCGGCGATGACCGCCGCCATGACGGCCGGCGTGAAGTGCTCGGCGCAGTAGTCCGCGATGTCCTGGTCATCGTCCAGGCCACGGTAGGTGTCGGTGAAGGCCTGGGCGGCGAATCGCGCCAGCGCTGGCGCGTCGTCCGCACGGGCTGGGCGCAATTCAGCGGCGGGGTGGCTCATGCGGGCGATTCTGACCGCCTCAGGCGGCGCTGATCTCGGCAACCGCCTGTGGCCGGCGGGCCGCCGCCTGCATCATTTGAGCCGCTTTCTCGCCGATCACCATGGCCGGTGCGTTCGTGTTGCCGCTGATGAGGTTGGGCATGATGGAGGCATCGACCACGCGCAGGCCCTGCAGGCCGTGAACGCGCAGTTCGGGGTCCACGACGGCCATCGCGTCGACGCCCATCTTGCACGTGCCCACCGGGTGGTAGATGGTGTCCACGCGCTGGCGCAGCAGGGCCTCGATGTCAGCATCGCTGCGGGCGTCAGCGCCCCACATCTCGTGGCTCCAGTGGGCGCGCAGCGAGGGCTGGTTCAGCAGGGTGCGGGTGAGCTTGAAGCCCGCCACCATCTGCGCAACGTCCTCTGGATGCTGGAAGAAGGCCGGGTCGATGAGCGGTGCGGCCGCCACGTCGCGGCTGGCGAGCTTGAGCGTGCCGCGGCTCTTGGGGCGCAGCAGGCAGACATGGCAGGACAGGCCGTGGCCGAGCCCGAGCTTGCGGGCATGGTCTTCCACCGCGGCGACGACGAAATGCAGTTGGATGTCGGGCCGCGCCTGCTCGGGCGAGCTGCGCAGGAAGCCCCCGCCCTCGGCGAAATTGCTGGTCAGCATGCCGCGCCGTTCGCTGCGGTAGCGGCGCAGCGCACGCCAGAAGGCCAGGCCCCCACCCAGCGACACGCCGAAGCTGTCCAGGCTCTTGCTGCGCAGGCCGAAGACGAAGTCCGGGTGGTCCTGCAGGTTGGCGCCCACGCCCGGCAGATGGTGCAGCACCTCGATGCCCTGGGCCTGCAGCTGGGCGGCATCGCCCACACCGGACAGCATCAGCAACTGGGGCGACTGGATGGCCCCCGCGGCCAGCACCACCTCGCGGCGAGCCTGCAGGCGGCGCAACTCACCACCGACCTTGACCTCCACGCCCACGGCGCGACGGCCCTCGAACAAGATGCGCTGGACTTGCGCGTGAGGCGTCACCCGCAGATTGGGCCGGTGCAGATGCGGGCGCAGATAGGCGCGCGCCGCGTTGCAGCGCTCGCCGCGGTCCTGGGTGACCTGGTAGATGCCGATGCCTTCCTGCGAGTCGCCGTTGAAGTCGTGGTTGATGGTGTGCCCAGCTTCGCGCCCCGCCCCCACCCAGGCCTGCTGCAGCGGGTTGTCGCTGCGCAGCTGGCTGACCTTCAGTGGGCCAGCCTGGCCATGCAGCGGTGCGCCAAAGCTGTCGTTGCATTCGCTCTTGATGAAGTGGGGCAGCAGGTCGTCCCAGCCCCAGCCGGTGTTGCCCAGCGCCGCCCATTCGTCATAGTCCTCGCGCTGGCCGCGGATGTAGACCATGGCATTGATGCCCGAGGAGCCGCCGAGCATCTTGCCGCGCGGCACATAGCCGCGGCGCCCGTTGAGGCCGGGCTGCGGCACGGTCTCGAAGGCGTAGTTGTGCAGCTTGCTCGGCACCATCAGCACCGCCGCGGTGGGCACGTTGCCCAGCCAGTTGTTGACGTCGGCACCGGCCTCCAGCACGAGCACGGACGTGCCCGGGTCTTCGGTCAGGCGGCCGGCCAGGGCCGAGCCGGAAGAGCCGGCCCCGATGACGATGACGTCATGGGTTTCGTCGAAGCGTGTGATGTCGTTCATGGCGTTCAGGTGATGCGCTTCAGGAGGCCGAGCAGCTTCTCGAACGTGGCGCCGTAGGGCGGCTGGAACAGCCGCGTGCCGGCGAAGCGCGACTGGATGAACAGCGGCTTTTCCTTGCTGAAGGTGCGAAAGCCCCATTCACCGTGATAGGCGCCCATGCCACTGGCGCCGACACCGCCGAAGGGCTGCTCCTCCTGGCCGAGGTGCCAGAGGCAATCGTTGACGGTGACGCCGCCGGCATGGGTCTCGCGCATGACGCGGTCCCGCATGGCGCCGTCCTGCCCGAACCAGTACAGCGCCAGCGGGCGGTCGCCGCGGTTCACCTGCGCGAGGGCGTCATCGAGCTGGTCGTAGGGCACGACCGGCAGCAGCGGGCCGAAGATCTCTTCCTGCATGACGATCGCGTCGGCCGGTACGTCCAGCAGCAGCGTGGGCACCATGCGGCGGTCGTCCGGGTGGTCGACATGGCTCTTCAGCACACGCGCCCCGCGCTGGGCGGCATCGTCCACCAGGCCCTGCAGACGGGCGTGGTGGCGGGGCGAAATGATGGCGGTGTAGTCCGGGTTGCCGGCAATGCGCGGGTACATCCGCCGCATCTCGGCCAGCAGGCGCTCGGTCAGCGGCTCGGCGAGTTCGCGCGGCACGAGCAGGTAGTCAGGCGCGACACAGGTCTGCCCGGCATTGAAGAGCTTGCCGAAGGCCAGCCGCGAGGCGGTGAGCGCCAGGTCGGCACTGCGGTCGACGATGGCGGGCGATTTGCCGCCCAACTCCAGCGTGACCGGCACCAGGTTCTTCGCTGCAGCCTGCGCGACGATGCGCCCGACCGGCGTGGAACCGGTGAAGAACAGATGGTCGAAGGGCAACTGGGTGAAAGCCTTGCCCACCTCGGCATCGCCGGTGATGACCTGCATCTCCTCAGGCGCGAAACACTCGCCCACGAGTCGCGCCATCAAGGCGCTCGTGGCGGGCGTGAGCTCCGAGGGTTTGATCAGCACACGGTTACCCGCCGCCAGCGCCGCGACGGCGGGCGCCATCGCGAGGTAGTAGGGGTAGTTCCAGGGCGCCACGATGCCGACGACGCCGAGCGGCTGGCGCATCAGCACATTGCGGCCAGGCAGGAAGTGCAGCGGTGTCTCGACGCGCCGGGGCTTCATCCAGCGGCGCAGGCGCTTGAGGGCATGCCGCGCGGCCGACTCCACCGTGAACAGGTCGGCCAGCAGCGACTCCTGGCGCGCCCGATGACCGAAGTCCTGCGCCATCGCCGCCGCCAGCGCCTCGCTGTGCTGGCGGGTCATGCCCAGCAGCCGCTGCAGGCGGTCACGCCGCACGGCTTCGCTGGGCATGCGTTCGGCGTCGAACGCACGGCGCTGCGCCGTCAGCGCCAGGTGCAGGCGTTCCTGCAGCGCGATGTCCATGGGCCTGTCTCCGGTGTTCTTGAAGAATGCACCGAGGCTAAACCCAAGTGAAAGCCCCACCATCGGGGTGGGCCCTCGACTAGAGGAATGCGTCTAGTCCCCCAGGTGACACGCCCAGCCACGGGCCGAGCGCCGGGCCGCCCCAAGCCGGCCCGTCCTGGCGATGTGCGAGCGGCTCAACGCCGCGAGCATCGCCGCCCCCTCGGGGGGCGGGCCAGCGTACGCGCTGGCCCGGGGGTCAACAGTCACTCCGGGCCGAGCGCCGGGCCGCTCCCAAGCCGGCCCTTCTGGCGATGTGCGAGCGGCTCAATGCCGCGAGCATCGCCGCCCCCTCGGGGGGTCGACCAGCGTCGCCCGCGTTCAGCGCGGCGACGCTGGGCGGGGGGCATTCTCAATGCCGGAAATGGCGCACGCCCGTGAAGACCATGGCGATGCCGCGCTCATTGGCGGCCGCGATGACTTCATCGTCACGCACCGAGCCGCCCGGCTGGATCACGCAGGTCGCGCCCGCATCGGCCAGCACGTCCAGGCCGTCGCGGAACGGGAAGAAGGCGTCGCTGGCCACGGCCGAGCCCTGCAGCGTGAGGCCGGCATGCTGGGCCTTGATGGAGGCGATGCGGGCGGAGTCCAGGCGGCTCATCTGGCCGGCGCCCACGCCCAGGGTCATGCCACCGCCACAGAAGACGATGGCATTGCTCTTCACGTACTGGGCCACGGTCCAGGCGAACATCAGGTCGTCCAGCTGCTGGGCCGAGGGCTGCAGCGTGGTCACGACCTTGAGGTCGTCCTTCTTGAGGAAGTGGTTGTCGGCCGTCTGCAGCAGCAGGCCCGAGCCCACGCGCTTGCTGTCGCCGGCATTGCGCCCCTGGTCCCAAGGGCGCGCGCCGCCCGGCGGCAGTGCGATCTGCAGCAGGCGCACATTGACCTTGCCCTTGAAGATCTCCAGCGCCTCGGCGCTGAAGTACGGCGCCATCAGCACCTCGACGAACTGCTTGGCCACCAGCTGGGCGGCGGCGCCGTCCACCTCGCGGTTGAAGGCGATGATGCCGCCGAAGGCACTGGTGGGGTCGGTCTTGAAGGCCTTGCTGTAGGCCTCGGCGGCCGTGCCGGCCACGGCCACGCCGCAGGGGTTGGCGTGCTTGACGATGACGCAGGCCGGCGTGTCGAAGCTCTTCACGCACTCCCAGGCGGCATCGGCATCGGCGATGTTGTTGTAGCTCAGCTCCTTGCCCTGCAGCTGCTTGCCCGTCACGAGCGAGCCCGGCGCCGGGAACAGGTCACGGTAGAGCGCCGCGGTCTGGTGCGAGTTCTCGCCGTAGCGCAGGTCCTGCACCTTCACGAAGGTGGAATTCATCTGCGCCGGGTACTCGGCCAGCGTGCCGTCCTCGTCCAATGCGGACAGGTAGTTGCTGATGGCCGCGTCGTACTGGGCAATGCGGTTGAAGGCAGCCACCGAGCAGGCGAAGCGGGTCTTGTCGCTGGTCTTGCCGTTTGCCTTGAGTTCGTCGAGCACCGCGGCGTACTGGGCGGCGTCAGTCAGCACCGTCACGTCCTTCCAGTTCTTGGCCGCGCTGCGCACCATGGCCGGGCCGCCGATGTCGATGTTCTCGATGGCGTCTTCCAGCGTGCAGCCGGGCTTTGCCACCGTGGCTTCAAAGGGGTAGAGGTTGACGGCCAGGATGTCGATGCGGGTGATGCCGTGCTGCTGCATGGCGGCGACATGCTCGGGCAGGTCGCTGCGAGCGAGCAGGCCGCCGTGGATCTTGGGGTGCAGGGTCTTGACCCGGCCATCCATCATTTCGGGGAAGCCCGTGTGCTCGGCCACTTCGGTCACAGGCAGGCCGTTGTCGGCCAGCAGCTTGGCCGTGCCGCCGGTGGACAGCAGCTGGGCGCCGAGCGCGTGCAGGCCGCGGGCGAATTCGAGGATGCCGGTCTTGTCGGAAACCGAGAGGAGTGCAGTGAGTGCCATGTGGGTCAGCCCAAGTTGTGATCGTTGAGTTTGCGGCGCAGCGTGTTGCGGTTGATGCCCAGCCACTGCGCGGCCTTGCTCTGGTTGCCGCCCGCCTCGCGCATGACGATCTCGAACAGCGGGCGCTCCACGAGCTTGACCAGCATCTCGTGCATGGAATGCGGCTCCTGGCCGTCCAGGTCACGGAAGAAGGCTTCGAGGTTGTCGCGCACGCAGGCGTCGATGGGGTTGGGCGGGGTGTTCTTCTGGGCGCTCATGGCGGTCCGTTCTGTCATGCCATGCAGGCTTCTTCGGCCTGGGCTTGATCGTCGTTGTCAGCGGCTGCTGCGGGCGGCAGCCGGTCGTGGGTCTGGCCGAGGTCGTCGAGCCAGTCGCGCAGCGCCTGGACCTGCTCGTCGCTGCGCTCGAGGGTGTTCATGTGCTGGCGAAAACCTTCGCCGCCGGGCAGGCCGCGCACGGCCCAGCCGATGTGCTTGCGGGCGCTGCGCACGCCGCTGAGCTCGCCGTACAGGCCGTAGTGGTCGTGCAGGTGTTCGGTCAGCACCTCGCGCGCCTCGGCGATGGTGGGCGCGGCCAGGTGCTCGCCGGTGGCCAGGAAATGCGCCACCTCGCGGAAGATCCACGGCCGGCCCTGGGCCGCGCGGCCGATCATCAGCGCATCGGCGCCGGTATAGGCCAGCACGTCACGGGCCTTCTCGGGCGAGTCGATGTCGCCGTTGGCGACCACGGGGATGGTCAGCGCTGTCTTGACGGCTGCGATCGTGTCGTACTCGGCCAGGCCCTTGTAGCCCTGCTCGCGGGTGCGGCCGTGGATGGTCAACATCGCGATGCCAGCCGCCTCGAACTGCCGCGCCAGTCGCAGCGCATTGCGCTCCTCGGCGCTCCAGCCGGTGCGCATCTTCAGCGTGACGGGCACGCCACGCGGCGCGCACACGGCCACCACCGCCTCGACGATCTCCAGCGCCAGCGCCTCGTTGCGCATGAGCGCCGAGCCGGCCCATTTGTTGCACACCTTCTTGGCCGGGCAGCCCATGTTGATGTCGATGATCTGCGCGCCGCGGTCGATGTTGTAGGCCGCGGCCTCGGCCATCATGGCGGCGTCCGTCCCGGCGATCTGCACCGCAATCGGGCCCGGCTCACCGGTGTGGTCGGCGCGGCGGGAGGTCTTGAGGCTGCCCCAGAGCTCCTTGCGCGAGGTGACCATCTCGCTGACCGCGTAGCCGGCGCCCAGGCGGCGGCACAGCTGGCGGAAGGGCCGGTCCGTCACCCCTGCCATCGGCGCCACGAAGAGCCGGTTGGGTAAGGAGTGGGGGCCGATCTGCACGAGGGTGTCTGCTCAAAAAAGAGGCGGGATTGTAGCCACCCGGCCCAAGCGGCCTTGCGCCGCCCCGCACAATGCGCGGATGGAAGCCTGGCTCTCGCAGCTCATCACCAGCCTGCTCGGCGCCCTCGCCCTGCCGCAGGTCGGCCTGGTGGCGGTGTTCATCATCACCTTCATCTCGGCCACGCTGCTGCCGCTGGGCTCGGAGCCGGCGGTCTACCTCGTCGTCAAAGCCGACCCCAGCATGTTCTGGGCCGTCATCGCGGTGGCCACCGTCGGCAACACGCTCGGTGGCGTGGTGTCGTGGTGGATGGGCTATGGCGCCGAGCGGGCGGTCGAGGCCGTGCGGCACCGCGAGCCGCCCAACCCGCGCGCGCTCGCCTGGCTCAAGCGCTTCGGGCCGAAGGCCTGCATGCTGAGCTGGCTGCCCATCGTCGGCGACCCGCTGTGCGCGGTGGCCGGCTGGCTCAAGCTGCCCTTCTGGCCCTGCGTCGGTTGGATGGCACTCGGCAAGTTCCTGCGATTTCTGCTCTACACCATTGCCTTGATCTGGCTGATTCCGGAGACCTGGTTGACATGAACACCCCCGCCTACCAAGACCTCGCCTCGCGGCAGCAACGCCTGCACCGCCTCGGCCATCTGCAGTCCATCGCCCAGTGGGACCAGGCCGCCAACATGCCGGCCAAGGGCAACGAGGCGCGCAGCCTCGCGCTGGCCGAGATGGACGGCCTGCTGCACGAGCTGGCCACCGACCCCGCCCTGCCCGGCCTGCTGGAAGCCGCGGCCACGGAGCCGCTGGACGATACCCAACGGGCCAACCTGCGCGAGATCCGCCGCGCCTGGCGGGCGGCCAATGCCCTGCCCAAGGCGCTGGTGGAAGCCAAGAGCCTGGCCAACAACCGCTGCGAGCACGCCTGGCGGCAGCAGCGCCAGGCCAACGACTGGGCGGGCTTCGCGCCCAACCTGCGCGAGGTGCTGAAGATCGCCCGCCAGGAGGCCGAGTGCCTGTCTCAGAGCAACGGCCTGTCACGCTACGACGCGCTGCTGGACCAGTACGAACCCGGCATGCGCGGCGCCGATGTCGAGCGTGCCTTCGCACCGCTGCGGCAGTGGCTGCCCGGGCTGATCCAGGACGTGATGGCGCGCCAGGCCCGCGAGACCGTCATCCGGCCGGTTGGCCCCTTCCCCACCGCAGCCCAGAAGGCGCTCGGCCTGGAGGCGATGCGGCTGATGGGTTTCGACTTTGCCGCCGGCCGGCTGGACGAGAGCACGCACCCCTTCTGCGGCGGCGTGCCCGAGGACGTGCGCATGACCACCCGCTACCGCGAGGACGACTTCCTGCCCGCGCTGATGGGCGTCATCCACGAGACTGGCCACGGTCGCTACGAGCAGGGTCTGCCGCGCGAGCTGCTGGGGCAGCCGATCGCACGCGCCCGCTCCATGGGCATCCACGAAAGCCAGAGCCTGTCGTTCGAAATGCAGCTCGGCAGCCATCCGGCGTTTGCGCGGCTGCTGTCGCCGCTGCTCGCGCAGCACTTCGGCCACCAGCCGGCCTTCGCGCCCGACAACCTGCACAAGCTGCTCACACGTGTGCAGCCGGGCTTCATCCGCGTGGATGCCGACGAGGTGACCTACCCCGCCCACATCCTGCTGCGCTTCGACATCGAGCGCGCGCTGATCGAAGGCGAGGCGGAGGTGGAAGACATTCCGGCCCTGTGGGACGCGCGCATGGCCGAGCTGCTCGGCCTGGACACACGCGGCAACTTCAGGGACGGCCCCATGCAGGACGTTCACTGGCCCGCCGGCCTTTTCGGCTACTTCCCCTGCTACACACTCGGCGCGATGTACGCCGCGCAATGGTTCGCCACGATGCGCGCCCAGCAGCCGCAGCTCGATGCCCGCATCGCCGCGGGTGAACTCTGCGGCGTGTTCGACTGGCTCGCCACCCACGTCTGGCAGGCGGCCAGCCGCTACGAGACGCCAGAGCTGGTGCAGCGCGCCAGCGGCGAGCCGCTGAACCCGGCCCACTTCGAAGCCCACCTGCGCAGCCGCTACCTGGGCGGCTGAACAAAAAAAGGGCCGCTCCAGCAGGAGCGGCCCCAGGACTTCGATCGATCTCTCTCTACTCGAACCAGCACGCTTCCCCGGCCCCCCGGCCTTCTCCACGCGCGGCGCCCGGGCGGTGTTCTTCCTCGGGCTCGGCCGCCGCGGGTGCAGCGACCGTGGATGAATTCTGCGAAAACGCGGCGCCTGCCGCATCCCCGCAAGCCGAGGGTCTGCCAGCGCGGGCCGTGACGCCTGTCACAGCAGCACGGCCAGCCGCTCCAGGATCAGCACGCCGAAGAAGGCCAGGCCGGCGATCAACGTCCACTTCATGATGATGATCCCCAGCCGCCGCCAGCGCGCCTGGCGCGTGGCGATGGACATCGCGAAGCACAGGATGGCCGCGAACAGCAACAGGCCGATGACGAGGCGGGCGACGAGCATGACTTACCAGGCCGGCGCCAGTTCGGCGAAGCCCTTGGGTGCCGCGCGGTCGTCGTCGAAGCTGACGACCTCGTAGGCCGATTCGTCGGCCAGCAGCGCGCGCAGCAGCTTGTTGTTCAGCGCATGCCCGCCCTTGAAGGACGTGTAGGCCGCCAGCAGCGGCATGCCGGCCACCTGCATGTCGCCGATGGCGTCGAGGATCTTGTGCTTCACGAACTCGTCGTCGTAGCGCAGGCCGTCGGCGTTGAGCACCTTGTAGTCGTCGACCACGATGGCGTTGTCCATCGAGCCGCCCAGCGTCAGGCCGCGGGAGCGCATCAGGTCGATGTCGGCCGTCATGCCGAAGGTGCGGGCCCGTGCAATCTCTTTCTTGTACTGGCCCGAGCCCATGTCGAACACGAATTGGCTGCCGGTGGCGGCCACGGCCGGGTTGTCGAACTCGATCTCGAAGCTGAGCGTGTAGCCGTGATGGGGCTCCAGGCGGGCCCACATCAGCTTCTTGCCTTCGCCCTGGCGCACCTCGACCGGCTTCTTGACCTTGAGAAAGCGCTTGGGCGCGTCCTGCATGACGATGCCAGCCGACTGCAGCAGGAACACGAAGCTCGCCGCCGAGCCGTCGAGCACGGGCACCTCGTCGGCGTTGATGTCGATGAGCAGGTTGTCCAGCCCAAGGCCGGCGCAGGCCGACAGCAGGTGCTCGATGGTCTGCACCTTGGGGCCACCCGGGTCGCCGCCAGGGCTGATGGTGGTGGCCATGCGGGTATCGCTGACTGACATCACGCCGACCGGGATGTCCACCGGCGGGCAGAGGTCCACCCGGCGGAAGACGATGCCGGTGTCCGGCGGCGCGGGGCGCAGGGTCAGTTCGACCTTCTGGCCACTGTGAATGCCTACGCCCACGGCGCGTGTGATCGACTTCAGGGTGCGTTGCTTGACCATGCGTCGATTGTCCCAGGAAGAACCCTAGGTCTTGCGTTCCACGGGCAATCGCAGCGATAGCCTCGTGCCATGGCCGGGCGAGGAATCGATGCGCAGCTTGCCCCCCAGGCGCTGGGCGCGCTTGATCTGGCTCTTCAGGCCGCGGCCGTGCTGGATGGTCTGCAGGTCAAAGCCGGCCCCGTCGTCCTCGACCCGGATCTCGACATAGTTGCCGTGGTGGCGCGTGACCAGGCGCACGCGGCTGGCGCGGGCATGCTTGAGCACGTTGTTGAGCGCCTCTTGCATCAAGCGCAGCACATGCAGCGCATCGGGTGGCTCCAGCCAGGCGAGCGTGGGCAGGTCCTGCACGTCCCAATCGAGCTTGAGGCCGCCGGTCTGCAGCCGCTTGCCGAGCCGGTATCGCATGGTGGCCAGCAGCGAGACCAGGTCATGGCCGACAGGCTCCAGCGAGTCGATGACCAGGCGCAGGTCGTCCACACATTCGCGCAGCACCTCCACGCATTGCTCATGCGACATGCTGCCCTGCTCCATGGCCACCAGCGCCGACAGCAGCGCCGAGCCCAGGCCGTCATGCATGTCGGCCATGATGCGCTGGCGCTCCAGCAGCAGCGCCTGCTGGCGCTCGACCTCACGCAGCTGCGCGTTCTGGGCCTGCAGCACCGAGACCTGCTCGTCGAGGTCTTCCTGCAGCTGGCTGTTCTCGGCCTTGACCTGCTCCACCGCGCCGACGTAGCGCTGCTGCACCGCATGCAGGAAGCTGAGCATCACGGCGAGGGTGGCGACCGGCATCAGGAAGAAGTGCTCGGGCCAGGCCCAGCCGGCCAGCACGGCCAGGTCGTGGGCGCCGATCAGGCCGCCGAAGATGAGGGCCGTGGCCATCACCGTCAGCTCCGATCGACGCTCCCGCCAAGCCACGTAAGTCACCCACGCCGTGCCCACGGCGGCCACGCCCGCAGTGACGGTGTACTGCAGCACGACCATGTCCCACTGTCGCAACCACAAGGGCATGCTGATCACGCTGACCGCGAGCACGCTGAAGGTCAGCAGCCGCTCGAGCGCGAGGAAACGCCGGCACGCAAAGCGCATCGCGAACAGCAAGGCCGTCAGCAGCACCCAGCCCATCGACGCATGCGTGGCCCACCAGAACCAGTCCTGTGCGCCGGGCGAGGCCGGCGGGCTGACGTAGTAGTGCAGATTGCGCACCATCCAGGCGGCAGCGGCGAGGGCAAACAGCGCGTAGATGGCCTCCCCGGGGCGGCGCAACCACAAGGTCAGCGCGAACAGGCCCAGCACCGCCAGCGTCAGGCTGACCGCTTGGGGCAGCCCTGTCTGGGCACGCACCCGCCATTGCCAGCGCTTCTCCAGCACGTCCCGCGGGCCCACCCACAGCCGCGACACCACGTGATAGCTGCCCGCAGGCACGGGCAATGCCACGACGAGATCAAGCCCCCGTTCCCCCGCGCCGGGCAGTGGCAGCCACACCGGCTGCACCCATTGCTCTCGTTCGGCATGCTGGTTGTCGAGCAAGGGCACCCAGCCACGCTCGGTTCGCATCAAGACCGCGGCCGACAGGGTCACGAGACGAGGCACGTACAAGGCCAGCGGCTGGTCGCCGCCCGCCGGCACGTGCAGGCGGTACCAGCGCATCTCGTAGCCTGCATCCTGCCCCACCCGCGCCGCCCCCGGGCGGTGACGCACGTCGGGCAGCTCCACGGCATGCCAGGCGCCCGGGGCTTCGGGCGGCAATTGCGACGCGGGCAGATCGAGGTGATCGCCGCCCACGGCGGCATGCCGGCGCAGGGCTGTCCACCAGGATTCCAACTCGGCGCGCGTCCATGAACTCACCGCCATTTCGGCCGGCGCGGCATCGTCACCGGCCAGGCGCGCACTCGGTTGCGGCAGGCGCTGGGCCGACGCCCCCAGGCAACTGCCCAACAGCACGACCAGCAACCCAGCACGCAGCCGCCTCACCCAGTCATGCATGGCCACGTCGTCCTGCGCATTGCTCCACATCCCTGTCTGCCGTCATGGCTTTTGTCATGGGGCGCGAGCATGCCACAGGGGGGTGCCCCGGCCCACCGATGCGTCGCCGCCGGTGCCGCGGCCCTGACCGTTCAGCCGATGGCCACCGGCAGGTGGGCCCGCGCCGCCTCGCGCAGCTCCTGGGCCAAGGCGTCGTCGCCCACCGCGCGGGACAGCAGCAGCGCGCCCACCAGCGTCGACAGCAAAGCCATCGCCTGCGCGCGCCGCTCGGCGTCGTCGGCGGCAGGCATCTGCGGCGTGAGCCGCTGCACAGCGGCCTGCACGCCGCCGGCGAAGACGTCGCGCACCGCCGGGCCCGCGCGGGCGACGTCGCCAGCCAGGGCCGCGAGGCCGCAGCCCGCGCCGACCTGCTCGCGGTGCGCGTCAGACAGATAGGCGTTGATCCAGCCCGTCAGGCTGCGGTCCGTTTGCTGGCGCCACAGCTCGGCCTGCGTCGACAAGGCGCGCGCCAACGCCTGGGCCGCCAGGTCGTCCTTGGACTCGAAATGCCCATAGAAGCCGCCACGCGTCAGGCCGGCCGCCTGCATGAGCTCATTCAGGCCGATGCCATCGAAGCCACGCTCCCTGAAAAGCTGGGCGGCGTTGTCGAGGATGCGCTCGCGGTTCTGCTCCGCCTGCGCGCGGCTCACTTTCATCGCGGTCTCCGAGGGCATGTCGTTGAGGGCTTGACGGATTTTATATGTTGACCGACATTTATTTAATCATGTCGCCCGACATGAATAAACTTGCCTCAAGGAACTTGTCATGAACCTCTCCCATGCCGTCGTCTTGATCACCGGCGCCAATCGCGGCCTCGGCCGTGCCTTCGCCGAAGCCGCCCTGGCGGCCGGCGCCGCCAAGGTGTATGCCGCCGCCCGCGACCCCGCCAGCATCGACCTGCCCGGCGTCGTGCCGCTGCGCCTGGACGTGACCGATCCGGCCCAGGTGGCCGCGGCAGCCGCCGAATGCCGGGACGTGACCCTGCTGATCAACAACGCCGGCATCCTGCGCGGCGGCAGCCTGCTGGCGACCGAAGCCCTGGCGGCTGCGCGCGCCGAACTGGAGACCAACTTCTTCGGCCCTTGGCTGCTGGCCCGCGCGTTCGCTCCGGTGCTGGCAGCCAACGGCGGCGGTGCGGTGCTGAACGTGCTGTCGGCGCTGAGCTGGGTGAGCTTGCCGGGCTCGGCCACCTACAGCGCGTCCAAGGCCGCGGCCTGGGCCCTGAGCAATGGGCTGCGGCAGGAACTCCGGGCGCAGGGCACGCAGGTGACCAGCCTGCATGTCGGCTACATGGACACCGACATGGTGCGCGGCGTGGCCGGCCCCAAGGCGTCGCCGGCCGATGTGGCGCGGCAGGCCCTGCAAGCGCTGGCTGCGGGTGACTTCGAGGTGCTGGCCGACGAAGTCAGCCGCCAGGTCAAGCAGAGCCTGTCCACCGCCCGGCCGGCCTACGCCGGCTGACCCTGGCGCCGAAGGAGCCCACGATGTCTGTTTCCGTCACCTCGGGCCACCCGGCTGATTCGGCCTTGGCGGCAGATCCTGCCCAGGTCGCAGCCGCCCGCCATGCGTTCTCGTCGCCCGAGCGGGTGCCTCTCACCGCGCAGGAGCAGGCTGCCCTGGCGGGTCACGCCGAGCCGCCGCTGCGCCACGAAGGACTCAAGCTGGCGCGCTGGACGTTCGGCCAGGGGCCGCGCGTCGTGTTCGTCCATGGCTGGAACAGCCGTGGCGCGCATGGGCTGCGTTTCGTTGCGCCGCTGGTCGAGGCGGGGTTCTCGGTCACGCTGTTCGACCTGCCTGGACACGGCGATTCGACGGGCCACGCCTGCAGCGTCGTGCACGCCGGGCGGGCGCTGCGCGCGTTGTTGGCCGACGCCGGCACGGTGCACGGGGTCATCGGGCATTCGATGGGATCGGCCGCCAGCTTGCTCGCGTTTGCGCACGGCGGGGCGGTGACACGTAGCGTGCATCTGGCCGGCCCGTCATCACTGACGCCGATGGTCAAAGGCCTGGCGCGAGCCCATGGCCTGGGCCCGGCCGACGCGGCAGCTTTTGCTGGCTGGGTGGAGGGCTTCATCGGCACGCGCATCGCGCTCGTCGACCTCGACCGGCTGCAGCACGGCCTGGTGCATCCCGGCCTGATCCTGCACGACCCCGAGGATCGCACCGTGCC
The DNA here is from genome assembly GCF_002205845.1 of Roseateles puraquae. Lineage (GTDB taxonomy): Bacteria > Pseudomonadota > Gammaproteobacteria > Burkholderiales > Burkholderiaceae_C > Pelomonas > Pelomonas puraquae. The sequence goes on from NZ_NISI01000001.1 coordinate 1,516,750, forward strand.
CTTCGCCGCGTCCGAGGCGCTGCATGACGCCTGGCCGGCCTCCCAGCTTGAGCGCACCGCCGGCCTGGGTCACCGACGCCTGCTGGCCGACGCCGCCGTCATCGCACGCAGCGTGGCCTTCATCAGCCAAGGCCGAACGGCCTGAACAACAAAAAGGGCGAACCTGTCGGTTCGCCCTCTACCGCTGAAGCGGTGACGCTCAGTCAGCCTGCTTGCGCAGGAAAGCCGGGATCTCGATCTCGTCCATGCCGTTGGACGACAGTGCCTCGACCTTGGCGGCCGCGCTGCCCGAACGGCCATGCCGCCACACGCTCGGCACGTTGGCGTTGGCGAAGTCGCCCAGGCCCAGGCCGACATTGGCCTGCGCGCCGGCCGCCGGAGCGGCCATGGCCACGGCCTGCGTCAGCACGGGCATGCCGTCGGTGCCGTTGCGCACCACCTGCTGGGTCTGCACCACCTGCAGCGGCGCCTGCTGGCGGGCGCGGCCGGCGGTCAGGCCAGTGGCGATGACGGTCACGCGCAGGGCGTCGCCCAGCGATTCGTCGTAGGCCGTGCCGTAGATGATGTGCGCGTCTTCAGAGGCGTAGCGCTTGATGGCGTTCATCGCATTGCGCGACTCGCTCAGCTTGAAGTTGGCGCGGCTCGCGGCGATCAGCACCAACACGCCCCGTGCGCCGGACAGATCAATGCCTTCCAGCAGCGGGCAGGCCACGGCGGCTTCGGCGGCCTTGGTGGCGCGATCCGGGCCGGTGGCCTGGGCGGTGCCCATCATGGCCTTGCCCGGCTCGCTCATCACGGTCTTGACGTCTTCGAAGTCGACGTTGACCAGGCCCGGGATGTGAATGATGTCCGAAATGCCGCCAACGGCGTTCTTCAGCACGTCATTGGCATGCGCAAAGGCTTGATCTTGAGTGACGTCGTCACCCAGCACGTCGAGCAGCTTGTCGTTCAGCACGACGATCAGCGAGTCGACATTGGCTTCGAGTTCGGCCAAGCCAGAGTCGGCCGCCTTGGCGCGACGGCCGCCTTCGAATTCGAACGGCTTGGTGACCACGCCGACCGTCAGGATGCCCATTTCCTTGGCCACGCGGGCAATCACCGGCGCAGCGCCCGTGCCCGTCCCGCCGCCCATGCCGGCGGTGATGAACAGCATATTGGCGCCGGCGATGGATTCGCGAATGCGGGATTCGGCTTCCTCGGCGGCGGCCTTGCCCATTTCGGGTTTGGCACCAGCGCCCAGGCCAGTGGAGCCGAGTTGCAGCAATTGGTCGGCCTTGGAGCGGTTGAGCGCCTGCGCGTCGGTATTTGCGCAGATGAACTCAACGCCTTGAACGCCCTGGGCGATCATGTGGTCGACCGCATTGCCGCCGCCACCACCGACCCCGATCACCTTGATTTGGGTGCCTTGGTCAAACTCTTCGATCATCTCGATGGGCATATCAAACCTCCTACTGCAATTGTGCCTCGGGCACATGAATGTTGACTAGTTGCTGAAACACTTTTTTCCTGATTTTTAGGGGTCAGAAATTCCCCATGAACCAATCCTTGACCCGTCCGAGCAGGGTTTGCACCGAGCCGGCCTGCTGCGCGGCCTTGAAACCCCGCGTGCGCGACAGCCGCGCCTCTTCCAGCAAGCCCATGACGGTGGCTGAACGCGGGTTGGCCACCATGTCGTAAAGGGCCCCCGAATAGGTGGGCAGACCGCGGCGGACCGGTTTCAGGAAAATGTCTTCGGCGAGTTCCACCATGCCCGGCATGACCGCCGAGCCGCCGGTCAGAACGATGCCGGAGGACAACAGTTCCTCATACCCGCTGTCGCGGATGACCTGGTGCACCAGCGAAAAGATTTCCTCCACCCGCGGCTCGATCACGCCGGCCAGCGCCTGCTTGGACAGCATCCGGGGGCTGCGATCCCCCAGGCCGGGCACTTCGACCTGGTCCGACGGGTCGGCCAGCAGTTGCTTGGCCACGCCGTATTCGACCTTGATCTCCTCGGCGTCCTTGGTCGGCGTGCGCAGCGCCATCGCGATATCGCTGGTGATCAGGTCGCCGGCAATCGGAATGACCGCGGTATGGCGGATGGACCCGCCGGTGAATATCGCGACATCGGTCGTGCCGGCGCCGATATCCACCAGCGCGACCCCCAGATCGCGCTCGTCCGCCGTCAGGGCCGCATGGCTGGAGGCGCTGGGATTCAAAACCAGCTGATCGACCTCCAGGCCGCAGCGGCGCACGCATTTGACGATGTTTTCAGCCGCACTCTGGGCACCGGTCACGATATGGACCTTGACCTCCAGGCGGCCACCGCTCATGCCGATGGGTTCCTTGACCTCGTGGCCGTCGATGACAAATTCCTGCGGCTCGACCAGCAACAGGCGCTGGTCATTCGGAATATTGATGGCCTTGGCGGTTTCGACCACCCGGGTCACATCCACCGGCGTGACCTCCTTGTCACGCACGATGACCATGCCGGTGGAGTTCTGGCCGCGGATATGGCTGCCGGTGATCCCCGTGTAAACCCTCGATATTTTGCAGTCAGCCATCATCTCGGCCTCTTTCAAGGCCTGCTGGATGGACTGCACCGTGGCATCAATATTGACCACCACGCCGCGCTTCAACCCGTTCGACGGGGCCACGCCCAGGCCGGCGATGCGCAATTCGCCGCCCGGCAAAACCTCGGCCACGACCGCCATGATCTTGGCGGTTCCAATATCCAACCCGACGACCAAATCCTTGTATTCCTTGGCCATGTCCGTCCTCAGCGTTTTCTATTTACGGGTTTACCCGGAGTTTGTACCGTCACGCCGCGCAGCTTGACCGCGTAACCGTCGGCGTGGCGCAGGTCAGCCGACAGCAGCGGGCTGCGGTAGGTCGACGTGACCTGCGTGATGGATTGGGCGAAGCGGCCGAAGCGGTCGACGACCTCGGCCTCGGTACCACGCCCGAGTTCGATGACCGGGCCGCTGCCAAAGGTGACGCGCCAGGAACCGCGTCCCGACAGGTCCAGCCGGTCGATGCTCTCGCCGAGTTTCTCGGCGGCGGGCGACAGTGCGCGCCACATCTGGAGCATGAGGCCCGCCGTGCCGGCCGGGCCGGCGAGCACCGGCAGGTCTTCATCCTCGACGTCACCGAGGTTGGCCTGGAAGACTTCGCCGAAAGTGTTGACCAGCGCGCGCTCCGCCGTGGCCTCGCTGCCGGCATCCGCGCCGTCGACCCGGGCTTCCCAGTAAGCCGCCGGCCGGTGTTCCTCCAGGCTGACCTTGAGCCGCATCGGCCAGACCCGTTGCAGCTGCGCATGCCGCACCCACGGCACGGCCTCGAAAGCCGCGCGGCCTTCCTTCAGGTTGAGGCTGAGGAAGGAGCCATGCAGCCGGGGCAACGCATTGGCCCGCAGCGAAGCAACGCTGTTGCGGCTCACATCGCCCTCGACCTGGATCGCACGGAAGTTGAACGTCGGCAGACGCACCGCCCACCGCAGCGCGCCCCAGGCGAGCGTCCCCACCAGCGCAGCCAACAGCAGCGCCGACACCGCATTCATCAAGCGGACATCGGGCGGCAGCGCAGCGGTGGCGGCAGCGGAGTTCACGTCAGCGGGCGTCCAGTCGGGCCTGGGCCAGCAGCCACAGGCACAGATGGGGGTAGTCCACACCCACGGCCTGCGCGGCCTTGGGCACCAGCGAGTGCGACGTCATGCCCGGGCTGGTGTTCATCTCCAGCAGGAAGGGCTTCATGTCGGACTTGCGCAGCATCAGGTCGGCCCGGCCCCAGCCGCGGCAGCCCAGCAGGCGGTAGGCGCGCAGCACGAGTTGCTGGATATCGGCTTCCAGCGCAGCGGGCAGCGTGCCAAACAAGTACTTGGTGTCGTTGGACACGTACTTGTTCTCGTAGTTGTAGTCGCCCCCTTCGGCACGGATCTCGACCACCGGCAGCGCCACCGCGCCATCGCCCTGCCCCAGCACCGCGCAGGTGAGCTCCGGCCCCTCGATGCATTGCTCGAACAGCAATTCGTCGTCGAAACCCAGGGCCAGCTCGACGGCGCCCTGCATGTCGGAGTAGCCCATGGCCTTGGTGATGCCGATGCTGCTGCCCTCGTGCGGCGGCTTGACCACCACCGGCAGGCCGAGCTCGTCAGGAATCGTGCGGATGCGCTCACGGGTGAGCTCGGCGCGGTTGAGCACCACGTAGGCCGGCGTGGCCAGGCCCTCGGCGGCCCAGACGCGCTTGGTCATGGTCTTGTCCATGGCCACGCCGGAGGCGGTCACGCCGGAGCCGGTGTAGGGAATGCGCAGCCATTCGAGCGCCCCTTGCAGCGTGCCATCTTCACCGCCGCGGCCATGCAGCGCGATGAAGGCACGCTCGAAGCCTTCGGCGGCCAGCGCCTGCAGCGGCCGCTCGGCCGGGTCAAAGCCGTGGGCATCCACGCCCAGGGACTGGAGTGCCTCCAGCACGCCGGCACCGCTCATCAGCGACACCGGGCGCTCGGCGCTCTTGCCGCCGAACAGCACGGCCACCTTGCCGAGCGAGCGAGGATCAATGTTCAGGTCGATAGGCGTCTTCATCACAACGACGCTCCTTGGGAAAAATGCTGTGCGACGTGACGCGGCAAGGCGCTCATCGAGCCGGCGCCCATGCCGATGACGACATCCCCGTCACGGGTCAGTGCGGCCAGCGCGGCGGGCATGTCGGCCACACCCGCCACGAAATGCGGGGTGCCCACGGCCTGCGCCAGCGCGGCCCCGGTGGCGCCGGCGATCGGCGCCTCGCCGGCCGAGTACACCTCGGTCAGCAGCACCACGTCGGCCTCGCGCATCACGCGCACGAAATCGGCGAAGCAGTCGCGCGTGCGGGTGTAGCGATGCGGCTGGAAGGCCAGCACCAGCCGGCGGCCCGGGTAGGCACCGCGGGCGGCGGCAAGCACGGCGGCCATCTCGACCGGGTGGTGGCCGTAGTCGTCGATCAGGGCGAAGCGGCCGCCATCGCCCGCGGGCCACTCGCCATGCTTCTCGAAGCGGCGTCCCACGCCGGAGAAGCTGGCAAGCGCCTTCAAGATGGCCTCGTCCGGGCAGTCGAGCTCCATGGCAATCGCGATCGCGGCGAGCGCATTGCGGACGTTGTGTTCGCCCGCCAGATTCAGCATCACCGTCAAGTCGGCCGCACCCTCGCGCTGGCAGGTGAAGCGCATCTGCGCACCGGCCAGCGCCTGCACGTCCACCGCGCGCACGCTGACGCCGGGCGACAGGCCGTAGGTCACCACCGGGCGCTCGATGCGGCCGAGGATGGCGCGCACACCGGCATCGTCAGCACAGACCACGGCGGCACCGTAGAACGGCATGCGGTGCAGGAAGTCGACGAAGGCCGTGTGCAGGTTCTCGACCGAATGACCGTAGGTGTCCATGTGGTCTTCGTCGATGTTGGTCACGACGCAGAGCACCGGGCTGAGCTTCAGGAAGGAGGCATCGCTCTCGTCGGCTTCCACGACGATGAACTCGCCACGCCCCAGGCGGGAATTGGCGCCGGCCGCGTTGAGCTTGCCGCCGATGACGAAGGTCGGGTCCAGGCCGGCCTCGACGAGGATGGCGGTGACGAGCGACGTCGTCGTCGTCTTGCCGTGGGTGCCGGCGATCGCGATGCCGCGGCGCAGCCGCATCAGCTCGGCCAGCATCACGGCCCGCGGCACGATCGGAATCTGGCGGCCGCGTGCCGCCTGCACTTCAGGGTTGTCGGCAGCGACCGCCGTGCTGGTGACCAAGGCCTGGGCATCGCCGATATGCGGTGCAGCATGACCGATCTCCACCCGCAGGCCGAGGGCACGCAGCCGCTCGGTGGTGGCGCTCTCCACCGCGTCGGAGCCGCTCACCGTGAAGCCGAGGTTGTGCAGGATCTCGGCGATGCCGCTCATGCCGGCGCCGCCGATGCCCACGAAATGCAAACGCTGGACCGCGTGCTTCACTTCAACATCCCTTCGATCTCATCGGCCACGCGGGCCGCAGCGCGGGGGCGCGCCAGCGAACGGGCCTTCTCGGCGATCGCCAGCAGTGCGCTTCGGTCCAGGCCGCTGAGCAGTTCATGCAGGCGGGTCGGCGTCAGCTCGGTCTGCGGCAGGTGCAGGGCCGCGCCGTGCTGGGCCATGAAGACCGCGTTGTCGCGCTGGTGCGAGGTGGTGCTCACCACCAGGGGTACCAGCACCGCCGCGCAACCCGCGGCGCACAGCTCACTCACGGTGATGGCGCCGGCACGGCAGACCACCACATCGGCCCACGCCAGTGCCGCCGCCATGTCATCGATGAAGGGGCGCACCTCAGCCGTCAGGCCGGCGTCGGTGTAGGCCTGCCACACCGCGCCGAGGTGGTCTTGCCCGGACTGGTGCAGCACCTGCGGCCGCTGCTCGGCGGGCCACAGGGCCAGCGCCTGGGGCAGCGCCTGGTTCAGCGCGCGGGCACCGAGTGAGCCCCCCAGCACCAGCAGACGCAGCGGGCCGATCCGGTCGGCAAACCGCGCCGCCGGCACCGGCAGCGCCTCGATCTCGGCCCGCACCGGATTGCCACTGACGATGGCTCCCCCGGTGGACGCAGCCGCAGCGCCATCGAATCCGAACGCAAGGCGCTTGGCGAAGGGCTTGAGCACGAGGTTGCTCTTGAGCATGGCCGCATCGGCGTTCACCAGCATCAGCGGCCGGCCGCTGAGTGCGGCCGACAGGCCAGCCGGCACGCAAACGTAACCGCCCATGCCGAGCACGGCGGTCGCATGGCGCCGGTCATAGACACGCCGCGCGGCGCCCAGCGACTTGAAGAAGCCCACGATGCCGCGCAGCGCGTGCGCCAGGCCCTTGCCGCGCAGGCCAGCAAACGGCAGCGCATCGATCTCGATGCCGCGCGCCGGCACCAGCCGGTTCTCCATGCCCTGTGGCGTGCCGATCCACGACACCGTCCAGCCGCGACGCTGCATTTCCTCGGCCACGGCCAACCCGGGAATGACGTGGCCGCCGGTGCCGGCTGCCATGACGATGAGGTGACGTGAGGTCATGCCTGCGATCCCCGGACAAGGCCACAGAGACACAGAGACACAGAGGGGGCGTCAACCCACGACCTCTGTGCCTCTGTGCCTCTGTGGCTGTGTTTGAAGTGCTGGCTCACGACCGCCCTCCCCGCATCATTTGCCTGTTCTCAAGGTCGATCCGCAGCACCACCGCCAACGCCACGCAGTTCATCAGGATGGCCGAGCCGCCGAAGCTCATCAGCGGCAGGGTCAGGCCCTTGGTGGGCAGCGCGCCGAGGTTCACGCCCATGTTGATGAAGGCCTGGCCGCCCATCCAGATGCCGATGCCCTGCGCGTACAGGCCCGCGAACACGCGGTCCAGCGCGATGGCCTGGCGGCCGATCAGGAAGCAGCGGCGCGTGAGCCAGAAGAAGGCCACGATGACCAACGCGACACCCACGAAACCCAGCTCCTCGCCGATAACGGCCAGCAGGAAGTCGGTGTGCGCCTCAGGCAGGTAGTGCAACTTCTCGACGCTGCTGCCCAGGCCCTGCCCCAGCCACTCGCCGCGGCCGAAGGCGATCAGGCTGTGCGTGAGCTGGTAGGCCTTGCCCTGCGCGTACTTCTCGTCCCACGGGTTGAGGTAGGCAAAGATGCGCTCGCGGCGGAATTCACTGAAGGTGATCATCAGCACGAAGGCGCCCACCAGCACCAGCGTGATCAGCAGGAACATCCGCCCGTTGACGCCGCCCAGGAACAGGATGCCCATCGCGATGGCGGCAATCACCAGGAAGGCACCCATGTCGGGCTCCGCCAGCAGCAGCAGCCCCACGAAGGCCAGCGAGATGGCCATGGGCGTGACGGCCTGGAAGAAGTTCTCCCGGGCGTCCATCTTGCGCATCATGTAGTTGGCCGCATACAGCGCGATGCCGAACTTGGCCAGCTCCGACGGCTGGAAGTTCATCACCCCCAGAGGAATCCAGCGCCGCGCGCCATAGACCACCTTGCCGATGCCGGGGATGAGCACCGCCACCAGCAGCACCAACGCCACCACAAACACCCACGGTGCCCAGCGCTCCCACACCGACACGGGGATCTGCACCGTGATCAGCCCGGCCGTCAGGCCGAAGCCGATGGCCACCATGTGGCGCGTCAGGAAGTGCGTCGGCAGGTACTTGGAGAAGCGCGGGTTGTCCGGCAGCGCGATGGAGGCCGAATAGACCATCAACAGACCGAAGGCCATCAGCGCGAGCACCACCCACACCAGCGTGATGTCGAAGCCCTGCAGCTGTGTCGGTCGGCCGGCCGAGGTCGAGACCCAGTCGCGCACCGGCACGCTGGCGTCTTCGCCCTTGCCCTTCCACAGCGACTGAAGGCGGCTCAAGGCGCCCGACATCATGGCGTTCACAGCGCCACCCCGCGGTCGTCCGCCAGCTGCTGGACCGTGGCCACGAAAACCTCGGCGCGGTGGGCGTAGTTGCGGAACATGTCCAGACTCGCGCAGGCCGGCGACAGCAGCACGCTGTCGCCCGGTTGCGCCTGCTGCAGGCACCAGGCGGTAGCGGCCTCCAGCGTGTCGTGGCGCTGCATCGGCACGCCGGTCTGCGCCAGCGCCGCTTCGATCTGCGGCGCATCGCGGCCGATCAGGGCCACGGCCCGGGCGTGGCGGGCCACGCCGTCGGCCAGCGGTGCGAAGTCCTGGCCCTTGCCGTCGCCACCGAGGATGAGCACCAGCTTGGCCGGTGCACGGTCGGCGCCCAGGCCCGAGATGGCGGCCACCGTGGCGCCGACATTGGTACCTTTGCTGTCGTCGTAGAACTCCACGCCGTCGATGCTGCCCACCGGCTCCACGCGATGTGGCTCGCCGCGGTACTCGCGCAGGCCATGCAGCATCGGTGCCAGCTCGCAGCCGGCGGCGGTGGCCAGCGCCAGCGCGGCCAGCGCATTCGCCGCGTTGTGGCGGCCACGCACCCGCAGCGCATCGGCGGGCATCAGGCGCTGGATGACGAGAGGCTCGTCGTCATCGCCCTTGCGCTTCTTGACGGTCGGGTCCAGCTCGCGGGCGCGCACCAGCCAGGCCAGGCCGCCTTCGTCCACGAGGCCGAAGTCGCCCGGCGCCCGTGGCGCATTCAGGCCGAAGCGCACGACCTGACGCGACACCGTGCGACCCGGCTTGCCCCGCGTGCCCTTCACGAACACCGGCGCGGGCACGAGAGCCTCGACCGCTGGGTCGTCGCGGTTGGCGACGATGACCGTCGGGCTGTCGATGCCACGGCCAAAGATGCGGGCCTTGGCCTGGCCATAGGCGGCCATGTCGCCATGCCAGTCGAGGTGGTCCTGCGTCAGGTTGAGGATGGCGCCCGCGGTGGGCTCGAAGCCGTTCACGCCCTCGAGCTGGAAGCTGGACAGCTCCAGCACCCAGACCTCCGGCAGGCTCTCGAACACCGGGCCGCGCGGCAGCGGCGGTGCGATCGGCAGCGGCGCGTCTTCTTCGGGCAGCGCTGCGACGGCGGCCACCGATTCGGCAGGCTCGGCCGGCGCAACGGCAGCCTGGGCATCGGTCGACTCGGCGGCGCCAGCGTCAGCCACCTCGTCGGCCAGCGACGCACCAGGCTCGGCTGTTGCCACCACGGGGGCTTGCACCGCCGCGTCCTCGATCGCGCCCTCGACATCGGCCTCGGGCGGCCGTGGGTCGGGCTCGCGTGCCAGCGCCTCGGTCAGCGTGTCCAGCAGCGTCGGGCCGATGTTGCCGGCAATGGCCACGCGCTTGCCCGCGCGCTCGGCCAACAGGCCGGTCATGCAGGTCGTGGTGGTCTTGCCGTTGGTGCCGGTGACGGCGAGCACCGCCGGGGCGTAGCCATGCTGCGCCTTGAGCGCCGCCAGGGCCTCTGCAAAAAGGTCGAGCTCGCCGCGCACGGCGGGGCCATGCTCGTAGACGGCCGTCAGGCGGGCATCCAGCGGCGACAGGCCGGGGCTTTTCAGCACGGCCTGAAAACCTGCCGCGACCTCGGCCGTCAGCTCACCCGTGATGAAAGCCGTGGCATCGCCGAGGGCCGCACGCTGCGGCGGCTGCTCGCGGGAATCCCACACCGTGACCTGCGCACCGAAACGCGCACACCAGCGCGCCATCGCGAGACCGGAGTCCCCGAGGCCGAGCACGAGCACGCGCTGGTCCTGGAAGTGCGGCAGGTCGAGCTTCATGGCTTATCGGAGCTTCAGGCTCGCCAGGCCCACCAGGCACAGCAGCATGGTGATGATCCAGAAGCGGGTGACGACCTGCGTCTCTTTCCAGCCGCCCTTCTCGAAGTGATGGTGCAGCGGCGCCATGCGGAAGATGCGCCGGCCTTCGCCGTACTTCTTCTTGGTGTACTTGAACCAGGTCACCTGGATCATGACCGACAGCACCTCGGCCACGAAGATGCCGCCCATGATGCCGAGCACGATCTCCTGGCGCGTGATGACGGCCAGCGTGCCGAGGCCACCGCCGAGCGCCAGCGCGCCGACGTCGCCCATGAAGACCTGGGCCGGATGCGCGTTGAACCACAGGAAGGCCAGCCCCGCGCCGGCCATGGCCGCGCAGAAGATCAGCAGTTCGCCGGCGCCCGGGATGTAAGGCAGCAGCAGGTACTTGGAGAACACCGACGAGCCCGTCACGTAGGCGAACACGCCCAGCGCCGAGCCCACCATCACCACCGGCATGATGGCCAGGCCGTCCAGGCCATCCGTGAAGTTGACCGCGTTGCTGGTGCCGACGATGACGAAGAAGGCCAGGGCGACGAAGCCCCAGACGCCCAGCGGCATGCTGATGGTCTTGAAGAACGGGATCAGCAGGTCGGCTTTGGGCGGCAGCTCGGTCGAGAAGCCGCTGCTCACCCAGCGGAAGAACAACTGCACCACGCCCAGGAAGCTCGTCTCCGACACGCTGAAGGCGAGGTAGAGCGCCGCGACGAGGCCGATGAGGCTCTGCCAGAAGAACTTCTCGCGGCTGCGCATGCCTTCGGGGTTCTTGTCGACGACCTTGCGCCAGTCGTCCACCCAGCCGATGGCGCCAAAGCCCATGGTCACGAGCATGACCACCCAGACGAAGCGGTTGCTCCAGTCAAACCACAACAGCGTCGACACGCCAATGCCGATCAGCACCAGCACGCCGCCCATCGTCGGAGTCCCGCTCTTGGCCAGGTGCGCCTGCACACCGTAGCTGCGCACCGGCTGGCCGATCTTCATCTCGGTGAGCCGACGAATGACCCAGGGGCCGAAGGCCAGGCCGATGAGCAGGGCCGTCATCGCGGCCATCACGGCGCGGAAGGTGATGTACTGGAAGAGCCGCAGGAAGCCCAGGTCGGGGTACAGGCCCTGCAGCCACTGCGCCAGGCTAAGCAGCATGCGGGTCTCCCGTGTGTTGTTGTTGAAGTGCAGAGACCACGGATTCCATCTTCATGAAGCGCGAGCCCTTGACCAGGGTCTGGGCCGCGTCGGGTTGTTCTTGCAGGGCCGCAATCAGGGTGGCCGTGCTGTCGAAGGCGCGGGCGCGCGGGCCATAGGCGGCAGCCGCATCGCGCGCTGCCAGGCCAGCCGTCCACAGGTGGGCGATGCCGCGCTCGGCGGCATAGGCGCCCACCTCACGGTGGAAGGCCGGGCCCTCGTTGCCCACCTCGCCCATGTCGCCGAGGATGAGCCAGCTGTCGCCGGGCATGCCGGCCAGCACGTCGATGGCGGCGCGCACGCTGTCGGGGTTGGCGTTGTAGCTGTCGTCTACCAGGGTGCGGCCGCGGGCGTCACGCTTGAGCTCGGAGCGCCCCTTGACCGCACGGAAGGCTTCCAGCCCCTGGGCGATGGCCGCCAGCGGCGCGCCGGCGGCCAGCGCGCAGGCGGCCGCCGCCAGGGCATTGCGCACGTTGTGCTCGCCGGCCATGTGCAGGGCCACGGGCGCGCTGCCCGCTGGCGTGTGCAATTCCACCGCCCAGTGCGTGCCCTGCCACTGGGCTGCGCCGGTCACGTCGGCCTCGCCCCGCAGCGCAAAGGTCAGGTGTGGGCGGGCGCCGGCCAGTTCGAACCAGATCGGCGCGCAAGCATCCTCGGCCGGGAACACCGCGCAGCCGCTCGGGCCCAGGGCCTGCAGCACGGCACCGTTCTCGCGGGCCACGGCCTCGACGGTGGCCATGAACTCCTGGTGCTCGCGTTGTGCGTTGTTGACCAGGGCGACGGTCGGCTGGGCCATGGCGGCCAGCGGCGCGATCTCGCCGGGGTGGTTCATGCCCAGCTCGACCACGGCGGCGCGGTGGCTGCGCGCCTCGTCATGCCGCAGTCGCATCAGCGTGAGCGGCACGCCGATGTCGTTGTTGTAGTTGCCCTCGGTGGCCAGCGCATCGTCGCCCACCCAGGCGCGCAGGATGCTGGCGATCATCTGCGTGGTGGTGGTCTTGCCGTTGCTGCCGGTGACGGCGATGACGGGAATCTGGTGCTGGCGACGCCAGGCCGCGGCAAGCTGCCCCAGGGCCAGCTTGGCATCGGGCACCAGCAAGCCCGGCAGGCCGGCCTCGGCCAGGCCGCGCTCGGCGAGGGCCGCGACCGCGCCGCTGGCCTTGGCTTGCGCGAGGAAGTCGTTCGCGTCGAAGCGTTCGCCGCGCAACGCCACGAACAGGTCGCCGGCACGCAGCGTGCGGGTGTCACTGTGCACGCGGCCGAAGGCGGTCGCGCCGTCGCCCACCAGGGTCGAGCCGGGCAGCAACGCCTGGGCCTGGGCGAGCGTGAGCAGCGCGGTCACAGCCCCGCCCTTTCCAGCAGCGCGGCACGGGCCTCGCCGACGTCGGAGAAGGGCCGACGCACACCGTTGACCTCCTGGTAGTCCTCATGGCCCTTGCCGGCGATGAGCACGATGTCGCGCGGGCCAGCCTCGGCGATGGCCACACGGATGGCTTCCTCACGCGCCTCGATGACCACGGCCTCGGGCGCCGCCACCGCGATGTCGGCCAGGATCTGGGCCGGCGCCTCGGTGCGCGGGTTGTCGCTCGTGATGACGACGCGGCCGGCCAGGCGGGCCGCGATGGCGCCCATCTGCGGGCGCTTGCCCCGGTCACGGTCGCCGCCGCAGCCGAACACGCACACCAACGCACCGCCACGCGCCTGCGCCAGGCCCTGAAGTGCCGACAGCGCCTTGTCCAGGGCGTCCGGCGTGTGGGCGTAGTCGACCACGACCTGCGGCAGCTCGCGGCCGTTGCCCACGCGCTGCATGCGGCCCGGCACCGGCGTCACGCGCGCCAGGGCGCGGGCGACATCAACCAGCGCATGGCCCTGGGCCCGCAGCGCGCCGGCCACGCCGAGCAGATTGGCAGCGTTGTAGTCGCCGATCAGGCCCGTCTGCACCGGCAGCGCCTGCGTGCCCTCGTGCAGCGTGAACGCCAGGCCCTCGCCGGTGTAGTGCAGGCCGCGGGCGCTCAGGCGCGCATCGGCATGGTCGACACCGGTGGTCCAGACGTCCAGCGACGCCAGCTCGGCAGCCAGCGCCGAGCCCTTGGGATCGTCGAGGTTGACCACCGCCGTCCGCAGGCCGGGGAAGCTGAACAGCGCCCGCTTGGCAGCCCAATAGGCGTCCATGGTGAGGTGGTAGTCGAGGTGGTCCTGCGTGAAGTTGGTGAACACCGCCACGCGCACCGCGCTGCCGGCCAGCCGGCCTTCGACGATGCCGATGCTGCTGGCTTCGATCGCACAGGCCGCGAAATGCTGGTCACGCATGCGCGCGAAGGCGGCCTGCAGCAGCACGGGGTCGGGCGTGGTCAGGCCGTTGTAGTCGAGCTTGGGGGGCTCGCCGATGCCCAGCGTGCCGACGACACCGCAGCGCTGGCCGAGCTGCGCACAGGCCTGGGCGATCCACCAGGCCGACGAGGTCTTGCCGTTGGTGCCGGTGACCGCGATCACATCCAGGGTGCTGGTGGGCTGGCCGAAGAAGGCCGCGGCGATCTCGCCGGTGCGCGCCTTCAAGCCGGGCAGCGAAGCGACGCGCGCATCGACAAAGCCGAAGCGCTCGACATCCGCGTCTTCCACGAGGCAGGTGGCCGCGCCGGCAGCGAGTGCTGCGGCGACGAACTCACGGCCATCGCGCGCATAGCCGGGCCAGGCGATGAAGGCATCACCGGGCTGCACCTGGCGGCTGTCGGTGCGCAGCGTGCCGGTGCACCATTCGGTCAGCCAGCGGGCGGCGGCGTCGGGGGATTTGAGGCGGGTCAACATCAGAAGCTTTCTTCAGTGGCCACGGCGTTCTTGTTCGCGACGATCTGGCTCTTCACGTCCAGGTCGGGCTGCACGCCCAAGAGGCGCAGCGTCTGGGCGGTGACCTGGCTGAACACCGGGCCGGCAACCTTGCCGCCGTAGTAAACGCCGGCCGTGGGCTCGTCGACCATGACCGCCACCACGATGCGCGGCTTGCTGATGGGGGCGATGCCGACGAACCACGAGCGGTACTTGTGGCTCGCATAACCGCGGCCTTCCTGCTTGTGGGCCGTGCCGCTCTTGCCGCCGACGCTGTAGCCGGGCACCTGCGCCTCGGGCGCGGTGCCACCCGGGCCGGCGGCGGCCTGCAGCATCAGGCGCAGTTCGTGCGCCACCTCGGGCTTGAACACGCGGATGCCGGGCACCTCGTGGTCATGCGGCTGGCGCAGCATGCTCACCGGGATGATCTCGCCGTCGCGGGCAAACACCGTGTAGGCCCGCGCCAGCTGGAACAGCGACGCCGACAGGCCGTAGCCGTAGCTCATCGTGGCCTGCTCGATCGGCCGCCAGGTCTTGTAGGGCCGCAGCTTGCCGCTGATGGCGCCGGGGAAGCTGATCTGCGGCCGCTGGCCCAGGCCGATGGCGGTGAACATCTCGTGCATCTCGCGCGGCTGCATCTGCATGGCGAGCTTGGTGGCGCCGATGTTGCTGGAGAACTTGATGACGTCGCGCACCGGGATCACGCCGTGGGCGTGGGTGTCGGTGATGACCGCGCCCTGGAAGGGATAGCGGCCGTTGCCGGTGTCCACCAGGGTATCGGGCGTGCTGCGGCCGGTCTCCATGGACAGGCCGGCGATGAAGGGCTTCATGGTCGAGCCCGGCTCGAACACGTCGGTGAGCGCACGGTTGCGCAGCTGCTCGCCCGACAGGTTCTGCCGGCTGCCGGGGTCGTAGCTCGGGAAGTTGGCCAGGGCCAGCACCTCGCCGGTCTGCGCGTCCAGCACCACCACCGAGCCCGCCTTGGCCTTGTTCTCGGCCACGGCGTCGCGGATGCGCTGGTAGGCAAAGAACTGCACCTTGGAATCGATGGCGAGGTCCACATCGCGGCCATTGCTGGCGGGCACGATCTCGCCGATGTCTTCCACCACGCGCCCCAGGCGGTCGCGCACCACGGAGCGCGAGCCATCGCGGCCTTGCAGCTCTTTCTGGAAGGCGAGCTCGATGCCCTCCTGGCCGCGGTCCTCCACGTTGGTGAAACCCACCACGTGCGCGGCCGCCTCACCCTCGGGGTACTTGCGGCGGTACTCACGGTCCTGGAAGACGCCCTTGATGCCGATGGCCTTGATCCTGGCGGCGGTCTCGTCATCGGCCAGCCGCTTGAGCCACACGAAGCGCGATTC
Source organism: Roseateles puraquae (assembly GCF_002205845.1). Lineage (GTDB taxonomy): Bacteria > Pseudomonadota > Gammaproteobacteria > Burkholderiales > Burkholderiaceae_C > Pelomonas > Pelomonas puraquae. Next base: position 1,532,331 of record NZ_NISI01000001.1, read on the forward strand.
GGGGTTGAGCTTGGCCTCCAGTTCCTTGGGGCTCAGGCCCAGGGCCTTGGCCAGCTCGCGGCGCTTGTCGGCGTCGGCGTCGACCTCCTTGGGGATGGCCCAGATCGACGGCACGGCCACGCTCGCGGCCAGCACCTGGCCGGTGCGGTCGTTGATGCGGCCGCGGCTGGCGGGCAGCTCCATGGTGTGCGCGTAGCGCGCCTCGCCCTGCTTCTGGAAGAAGTCGGTGTGCAGCACCTGCACGTAGATGGCGCGCCCCAGCAGGCCCGCGAAGGCGAGCCCCACCAGGGCCACCAGGAAACGAGAGCGCCAGGGGGGCGTCTTGCTCGCCAACAGCGGGCTGGTGGAATAGCTCACGCCCCGGGCGCCGCTGACCGCGCGCGCGCCGGACTTGGGAGTCGCGCCCTTGCTCACGGCGTGACCCCCGAGGCGACCACAGCGGGCGAAATCAGCCGCATGCCCAGGCGCTCGCGTGCCACCTGCTCGACGCGCAGATTCGTGGCCTGCGCGTGGCGCTCGGCCGCCAGGCGCTCCGCGTCGGCTGCCAGACGCTGGCCTTCGCTCTTGGTGCGCTCGCGCTCCGCAAAGAGGCGGCGCGACTCATAGGCGTTGTGCACCAGCACCACGCCGCTCGCCAGCACCGCCAGGATGAGGATGAGGTTGAGCTTGGCCATGTCAGCTCCGCACCGACGACAAGGGCTGACGAGCCCGGGCGAGGCACTGAGAGCGAAGCGCGCATGCGGCCTGCACGAGTCAGTCCTTCAGCGGCGCATCGGTGCGCTCGGCCACGCGCAGCACGGCGGAGCGGGCGCGCGGATTGGCTGCCACCTCGGCCGCGCTGGGCATCACGCGGCCCAGCGCCTTGAGCGCCAGGGCCGGCGGCGGTGCGAAGGGTGCGCGGCGGTCGAACTCGGCCTTGCTGTGGGCGGCGATGAACTGCTTGACGCGACGGTCTTCCAGCGAGTGGAAGCTGATCACCGACAGCCGGCCGCCCGCGCGCAGCAGGCGCAGTGCAGCGTTCAGCCCTTGCTCAAGCTCTTCAAGCTCGCCATTGACATGAATCCGAAGGGCTTGAAAGGTGCGGGTCGCCGGATCTTGTCCGGGCTCACGGGTCTTGACCGCGCGAGCCACGAGTTCGCGCAGCTCGTCGGTGCGCGCGAGGGGCGCACCGGCTTCCCGGCGAGCAACAACCGCCTTTGCAATCTGGCCAGCAAACCGTTCTTCGCCATAGTCTCGAATCACCCGTGCAATCTCGCGCTCGTCGGCGCTCGCGAGGAAATCCGCCGCACTGATGCCGCGGGTCGTGTCCATGCGCATGTCCAGCGGCCCCTCGAAGCGGAAGCTGAAGCCCCGGGCCGGGTTGTCGATCTGCGGGCTGGACACACCCAGGTCCAGCAGCACACCATCCACCTCATGCACACCCAGGGCCGCCAGTTGATCCGCCATGTCGGCAAACGCGCTGTGGCAGATGGTGAAGCGCGGGTCGCTGATCGCCGCGGCGGCCGCAATGGCCTCGGGGTCGCGGTCGATGGCGATGAGCCGGCCGGCGGGCGACAACTTGCTCAGCAGCAGGCGCGAATGCCCGCCGCGGCCGAAAGTGCCGTCGACATAGACGCCGTCCGGACGCGCCAGCACGCCGTCGACCGCCTCGTCCAGCAGCACGGTCGTGTGGCGGAACGTGGCTTGGTCTTCCATCCCGCCGCCCATCAGAAGCTGAAGTCCTTGAGGGAATCCGGCATCGGGCCGGCCATGGTCTCGGCCTCCTGGGCCGCATGCGCCTCGGCATCCCACAGCTCGAAGTGGCTGCCCATGCCAATCAGCATCACGTCGCTCTTCAGGCCCGCGCTCTTGCGCAACTCGGGCGAGATCAGCACGCGCGAGGCGGAGTCGATCTCCACGTCCATCGCATTGCCCAGGAACACCCGCTTCCAGCCGACGGCCGACATCGGCAGCGCGGCGACCTTGTCGCGGAAGACCTCCCAGGTCGGCCGCGGAAACACCATCAGGCAGCCGTCCGGGTGCTTGGTGATGGTCAACCGCCCCTCGCACAGCACCTGCAGCACCTCCCGGTGCCGAGCAGGCACGCTCAGGCGACCCTTGGCATCCAAAGCCAGGCTAGAGGGCCCCTGAAAGACGAGTTCCGACACTTTTCACCACGAAACGACACTTCCTCCCACTTTAAGGGCCGAAGGGGTGGGGGTCAAGGTTCGGCACAACTTTTTTCAATGAAATCAAGCACTTAGGGCAAACTGTTGATCCATACAGGTCGATAAAAAATCTCCTTCAGAAATAAGGACTTGGCAGGGGATTGAGAAGTAGCGCTTGAGAAGTGCCCACCACGGGGCGTGGGTTTGCCCGTGGTCAGTTGGGAACCCCTCCGAAAGTTGGAAACTTCCGGTCTAAGTTGGAAAGCGGCCTGGGCGAAAGTTGGAAACTGAGCCGTTTCTCCTATGAGAACGGTGAGCCCAACCGACCGGCAGATTCCTCCGAGCAGCTCGACGCGACCAGATCAGCAAGCCAATCGCGCCAAAGTGGTCAAGATCCAACATTGGGTCAGCAGGACCCGGTGCGGACGGGCCGTGGCCGGCTGAAGCGCGGATTGAAAGTTGAGATGGGCCGTCAAAGCGAGTACGCCCCACATTCGGCTATTTCAACCACCCGCCTCCGGACAGAGGAAGCGACTCAGCACTTGCTGGCGCCTGCCTGATGCCGTCGAACTGGAAGTCAATGAAGCGAACAAGGTGATGCCCCGCGAGGTGGTGTAAGTTTTTAGGCGAGGCGGCCCGCAGAGGGTGGCCATCGTGGTCCCGGATAAGGTTGAGGTGCGACCCAACAACCCTTGTCCGAAGGAATACACGATGACCACCTCCACTATGGCATTGGCCGAGCTGGCCGAGAAGGGAGCCGACGTTGATGTGCTGCGCCAGATGGTGCAGTTCATGAAGCTGCGCCAGGGCAGCTACTTCCCCGAGTTCCTGGAGCCGCGCAGAACCGCCGAGAAGGCGCTGACGGCGGTGATCCAGGAGGCGTACATCAAGGGCATCTCCACGCGTTCCGTGGACGACCTGGTCAAGGCCATGGGCATGAGCGGCGTGTCCAAAAGCCAAGTGTCGCGGTTGTGCGCCGAGCTCGACGAACGAGTCGGCGCATTCCTGAACCGGCAGATCGAGGGCGACTGGCCGTACCTGTGGATCGACGCGACCTACGTCAAGACGCGCGAGGCCGGGCGCATCGTGAGCGTGGCGGTCATAGTGGCTGTGGGCGTCAACACCGAAGGACAGCGCGAGGTCCTGGGCATCAAGGTTGGCGCCAGCGAGGCGGAGCCGTTCTGGACGGAGTTCCTGCGCAGCCTGAACCGACGCGGTCTGCGCGGCGTCAAGCTCGTCATCAGCGACAGCCACGAAGGCATCAAGGCGGCCGCGGCGAAGACGCTCAAGGCCACCTGGCAGCGCTGCCGCGTGCACTTCATGCGCAACGTCCTGGCCTATGCCAACAAGACACAGCGACGCATGGTGAGCGCGGCCATCGGCACGGTGTTCGTGCAGGAGACAGCCGAAGCGGCCAGGCAGCAATGGCGCAGCGTGGCGAACCAGTTCCGCGAGAAGCTGCCCAAGCTCAGCGCCCTGATGGACGAAGCGGAGAACGACGTGCTGGCCTTCATGGGCTTCCCGCGGGCGCACTGGCCGCAGATCTACAGCACCAACCCGCTGGAGCGACTCAACGCGGAGATCAAGCGCAGGACCAACGTCGTGGGCATCTTCCCCAACGACAACGCCATCACGCGGCTGGTCGGCGCCATGATGCTGGAGCAGAACGACGAGTGGAGCCTGACCCGGCGCTACATGCAGTTGGAGGGGCTGCAGGCCCTCAGTGATACTGTCCCGACTCGGCTGTCCGCAGTGGCACGCTGAGTATCCCGCGCATCCCAGCCTGTCCGGGCTGTGGACTTACACCACGCGCTGGGACATCACCGCGAACAAGACCGCGCCGCTCAATCGACGCCAAAGCGCAGGGAGGTCGCGGCAAGCAGGAAGCCGCGCACGCGGACCTCACATCCACGGCCTTCAGCATGACGCGAATGCCCTGAACTCTGCACCAGCCGCAGCAGCCAAGCCAAAACTCCGCGACCGGTGGCTCTTCTGGTGAGCCAGCACTGTGACTATCCTCAGTTAAGTGCCGAACTCTTTTAGCGGATTCCGTCAATGACGGCGGCGATCGCCTTCCGCGCTGCTGCATGTTCGGCGCCTGACAGCCGATCTCGAATGAGCTGAACCAATGAGTCTTCGGTCACCGGCTGGGTGTCAATTGGCCTCAGCAAAGTCATACAGTGAATAATCAAAGCCCCAGGCGGATCGACCTGACCGCGCTCGTACTTCGATATCAGAGACTGCCTGCTACCTACAGAAACTGCGAATTCTTCTTGCGTCATGGCCAGCAAACGCCTCGCCGCGCGGACAAGATCCCCCGGCTTCATGAGCTCGCTTGTGTCAGTCACATCCGAAGGATATCATTCTCATAATGACTATTTCGGAGTTGCAGCGCATTCAGGTAAAGACCCCCGGGGGAGCCGTATGTCCCATGGGGTACGCTCCGCGCCTTGTGGTCATCTGGCGTACAGCACGCATCCGGCCGAGTTCAGATAGCTATGCTTGGCACGTCCGTTGACCTCATAGAAGACACCTTGCACGCCTATGGCGCTGCAAAGGAAGGTGTTCGCCTGTTCGAGTGGGATTCCGCTGATCTGCTCGTCTACGCAACTCTGGCGTCCGCGAGACGTGAACGAAGCGGTGATTTGCAGGCGCTGTGTGGCATTTACGAATGGCAACAGCAACCGTTGGCCTTCTTGGTTGACGGGCAGTTGATCGACAACGCCGAACATCTGCTGCGCGTCCGTCGACTCCTGGCCATGCGGGGCGGCGCCCCGTATCTGGCATTGATCCGCCAGGGCAGCCTGACCGTGTACAGCGTCGCGCTCGATGAGGCGAATGCCGATGCATCGAAAGTCAAACTACCTAAGGGCATGCAGCCGGCTCAGGTGGTCCCCTACCTGTCAAATGCCCGCCCCGGAAAGGCCTCAAGACGTCGCTGGATCGAGCAGGTTGTCCTTTCGCTGCTGAACGACACCATCACCCGACTGATCACCTCATGCGGAGTGGCCAGCACAGAGGCGATTTCGCTGGTCGGCCGCGCGCTGTTTGTCAGGTTCCTTGCAGACAGAAGCCTGCTGTCCGAGCGAGACGCGCAGCGCATTGCCCGACAGGAGATCGGGTCGCTCTTCGATTCGGCTTCAAGTGCAGTCTCCATCAACAAATGGCTGGATGACACCTTCAACGGCGACCTTTTGCCGTTGACCGATTGCGCACTTGAGCGCTTGCCCGCCGACGCTTTCGTGCTGCTCGGGAACATCCTGCGGCGTGCGCCTGGTGGCCAGCTGTCACTGGACTGGCGTGAAGACTGGGCTCATCTGGATTTTGCGTACATCCCAGTGGGCGTTCTCAGCCAAGCGTACGAGCATTTCCTTCGCAGTCACAACGCCAATACGCAAGAAAAGGAAGGTGGTTTCTACACCCCTGCCCCGATCGCGCAGATGATGCTGAGGGGCGCAATGCACGCGCTTGCGGACGAAGGCAGATCACAGGCGCGCGTGCTGGATCCAGCAGCGGGTGCGGGTGTGTTCTTAATTAGTGCTTTCCGCCAGCTCGTTGCGACGCGCTGGGTGGCCGACCAATCACGTCCCGATACGGCCGTGTTGCGCGAGATTTTGTACAAACAGATCTCTGGCTTCGATGTGAATGAGGAAGCGCTGCGTTTCGCAGCGCTTGGCCTCTATCTAATTTCGATTGAGCTCGACCCAAATCCACGCCCTGTTCAGAAGCTCAAGTTCGACCACAACCTCCGAGGACGGGTGCTATTTAAGGTGGGCGGGCACGGCAGCGCGGGCAGCCTGGGCTACAACGTGGACGCCGCTCACGACGCGAGCTACGACTTGGTCATCGGCAACCCGCCTTGGTCCAGCAGCACCAAACTCCAAGAATGGCCCGAGATCGTCAAGCGAGTGCGCGAGGTTGCTGAGCCGCGGCTCAAGCATGTGTCGTTCCGGCCTCAGCTTCCTAATGAGGTCCTGGATCTGCCGTTCGTCTGGCAAGCAATGCGTTGGTGCCGTCCTGGTGGCCAGATTGCATTCGTTTTGCATGCAAGGCTTCTGTTTCAACAGGGCGACATCCGCCCATCCGGCCAGTTCCTGACCGCGGCTGGCCAACAGGTCATCCTCGATGATCAAAAACTTCCCGTTGTCATCAACGGGAGATTCAAGCTTCTTCGACGCTTGAAGGGCCGCGAGTGACTTGAAGCCAAGCGCGGCCGCGACGCACTGCTGTGCGTGGCTGAGCTTGAGGGGAGTGAGCGACCCGAGGGATAGGTCGCAAACGGAACGCGCAACGCGCGAGATGTCGATCGACATGCGTTTCTCCAGTTTGCACAGGACGTCGAGCGGTTACTCGTCCTGCAGCGTGGAACGCATGGTGGACAAAAAGGTGATCTGTCTGGTATGAGCTGCTCGATGCTCGGGCGGATGCCTTGAGCCCGACTATAGATCCAGTGCTCCAGCTCGCATCGGCGCAGGCATCGCGCAAGTCATCGTGATCGCTCGGTGGCCACCTCAAGCTCGACAGAGCGAACACTTATTCGTACACTCGCAACGAACCCTTTAGGGTTAGTCGAGTACGAAAGGGCATCACCGGTCAGCAGAGGCAAACCACTTTGCATAGTCATCGCACCGAGCGGAGGTCGCGTGACTATCCCGTCTGGATTTATTTGCGCCAAAAGGCGCTTTAGCCGTTTGCGCTCCGGAAATCGCCGTGCCTAGAATTGCCTCGAGCCAATCAAACAGGCGTCTAGGCCACCGGCGCTCAAGGACCATATCGGTGCGGACATTGATATATGAGCCATCCGAAGCAGAGCTTAATCGAGATCAGACAACGCGCTGCTTCAAGGCTTTGCAAACGGGCGACAAGGCGCGCGCAGCCAGTCATCCGAAGTCGCTGATGGTTAGCAATCCATGACGAAATCCGCATCCACATCGCCCTGCCGGCATGAGCGTTATTGCCCTGAGCTTGGTCGGCTGACGGTTTAGGGCGACGGCCCAGCCTCTCCAACTTTTCTTGATTTCGGCAAGTCACGTCTGTGGCCGGCCGGCATGAACACACCTCGCAAAAACGTCAAGCCTGTCGGGCTTGTGCGAACCCATCGAAAGGGCACTGACAGCCAGAACGAGTCGCGCTCCCGCGTCTCCCGCAACACACCAACCAGTTCATCAAACCCAGGTCCCGCAGCTTGAAAAGCAAAGGGGCGGGAACCCCGTCAGGAACCCGCCCCCTGTGACTGGAACAGCCACCACACTCGAACCGTGCGTGGCTCCTAGTCTAGGGGCAACCTACCTTCAACGCAACGAAGGTCGGGTGGATCGACTCGTCCGTAAGTCGAGAAGCAGCCTCGCGCCTGCAGATCTGGATCACCTTCCTCCTGAAGAGATCCACATGAAGACCCCTTCCAACAATTCTGCGGCGCCAGGGCCCCGCAGTGACGAACCGTCCCCGTCTCACAACGCCAGCCTGAATTCGAGAACCGCCGAGCCGATACGGCGTTTCACGTCGCCCCCGCCTGCGTTCCGCCAAACGCGGCTTGTGCGTCCGGCGCAGGGACAAAGCAATTCATCTGAGCGCCTCATCCCCGCCATCGGGCGACCCGACCTCAAAGACCGCGACCAGATCGAGAACGTGCGCATCCCAAGTACGCAGTATTCGAGGACTGGTACTACGCGCTGGTTTCCTATTCGGAACGCCGCAAGGCCAAGGTCGGGGACACAAACTACTCCAAGAACGAGCGTGAAGAAACCGGCAATGAACGCTCGAAGGCTCGTCGCGTCGGTGTCAAGGCATCCGGTGACGCCACGATCTGGAACATCGCGATCGTCACGCGTCTTCATGGCCGGCGCATCATCGGCCCGCCCGTGGTGTTCCGGATCCGCTGCAAACGCAGCGGCATGCTGTTGGGCATTGCGGTGTCGCTGGTCAGCGCATCATGGACGGTTGCAGCTGCCGCCATCGCAAACTGCGTTGAGGACAAGGTGGCGTTCTGTGCGAAGTACGGCATCACGATCAAACCCGAGGATTGGCCGGTCAGAGGGCTGCCTGCGGAGTTCGAGTTTGACCGTGGGGAGACCAACAACAGCCACCCCGAACCGTTCACGGCCAAAACGGGCATCCGCGTGAGAAACCTGCAAGGCAGCAGGCCGGACATGAAGCCCGGTGTCGAATCGGACTTCAACACGCTTCAGATCCGGCTGAACGGCAAGACGCCAGCGGCATCTGTCAAGGACTGGGAACACAAGCAGCACGCGGCATGGAAGCTCGAAGCCGAGCTCGACGTCCACCAGTTCATGAAGACTTTGCTCCTTCATGAGCTCGACAGGATGAAGAAGCGTCGTGACAACGTGGTCCTGCCGTCCAAGATGGTGGCGATGGGCATGACATCGTCGCCCCTCAATTTCTGGCGGTACTCCGTGTTGGAGGAGAGCGGTGGCCTGTCTCGATGGTCACTCGATGAGGTGCAGTTCCTGCTCATGCGGCGCTGCCACGGCACCATCACCGAGCATGGCGTCGATTTCAAGGGTTGCATCTACCTCAACGCCCAGCTGGAGGCCGACGACGCTTTTGCCATGACGAAAAGGCATGGCCGCAAGCAGGTAACGATCGCCTATGACGAACGGTTGGTCGACAAGGTGTTCATCACCCACATCCGCAACGTCGAGCTGCCTACCCCCTACGAGTGCCAGCTGAACGACAAGCTGGACCACCAACTCGACTACTTTGGCCGCTGCTTCGCGGAGGTCAACGAACTTCGCGATCGGCAAGCGATCAACAACGAGGAAGCCCGACAGGAAGAGTTCGACTCAACCCGCCGAACTGTCACGGAGCACGAGGAAACCGTCGCTGAAGCAGTGGCCGATACGCAAGGCGCGCCTTATCGGGGATCCAAGGCGCAGCAAAAGCGAGACCTGCCAGCACAGCGGCGGGCCGAAGGCCATCGCACGGAGGCCGAAGCCGCATTCCGTCCAAACCTTGGTGGAGCCAGCACCCCCGACGCCACCAGGGAGGCAAAACCTGGCCCTGTGGTGCCGGACCAGCCAAAAGCGCAGGCTCCGGTCGCGCCTCCCAAGCCTGCCCTGACCAGCCCTCGCCGCCTTGTCAACAGCTACCTCGACCGGGTCAAGTCCCTGTCCGAGCAGAACTAGCAAACCCATCATGAAGATCATCGACATCAATCACTACTACCCAGCGCACAACATCGATTACCAGGGCATTCCCCTGATCGAGGCCTGGCCACCTTTGTACGAGAGTCAGCTCCATAGCGCGATGACCTCCATCCCTCGGTGCACGCCGGAAGAGCGTCAGCATCCGCCTGAACTGCGGTTGCAGTACATCGGTCGGTTATTCGACCTGTTCTTTCCGACCCCCGACCAGCTCATGCTCGGGGTGCATCTGTGGAACTCGATCTGCAAGACGTACGTGTCAAACGCTCGGCGCCGTACGGACTCCGCCGCGGTCTTCTACGCCATGTGCGACTCGTTCTCCAAGGACAAGGCACTTCGGAGGGATTTCACCGAACTCTCCGACATGCCCAACCTCATCACCGTAGTCGGCACGCCCGGCTGCGGCAAGACCCAGGTCGGTCGCCGCATGCTGCGGCGCCTGTGCAGCGATTCGCTGCTGCGGCATCCGCATCATGACTTCCTGTTCCAACGCCTGTTCTTGTGGACGGAGGCGGGCACCACCAAGACGGAAAAAGCGCTTGCCGAGGTGGTCTATGAGGAGTTGTATGCCACCGTGCTGGCCACTGGCGCACAACGCGCCAGGGTGCGCGGCTCGGCGAGGCGCCTGGGTTTCGAATGCGCAGCGATGGCGCGCATGCTCAACCTGGGCGTGCTGGTCCTCGACGAGATTCAACACTGGTTGCGCAAGAAGACCGGCGTTGATCAGGACGCCGTCGAGTTCCTCACCACGCTGGTCAATGAGATCGGCTGCACCGTCATGCTCATCGGTACGTGGGAGGCGCTGCCCATCCTGAAGTCAAAGCTGCGCGGCGCGCGGCGTGCGACATCCATCGGCACCACCCAAATCAAGAAGATCCCGCCCGGCGAGATCTGGGAAGCTTTCATGACGGTGCTCTTCAAGCTGCAGTTCACGACCCATGTCGTGCCATGCACTGACGACCTCTCGAGCGCCTTTTGGCGATGCACGCAGGGCGTACCCGACTTCGCTGTGCGACTGATGGCTTTTGCGCAGTGCGAGGCCATCGCGACGGAGTCCGAGACCATCGATGTCGCTCTCGTGGAGGCCTGTGCCGCCAAGCACCTGGACTACATCCAGCCGGCCATTCGTCAGATGCGCGACGGCCACCGGGAGGACAGCCCCACCATCTGGGATGCCGAGCCGGACGACATCGATCTCTACACCAGGCGTATCCTGGCCGAGTATCAGCTGGCTGCGAAATTCGAGGCGGCAAAGCGAGCCGCGCGGTCGGCGGCATCGGACGCCGCTGCCGAAGGTGCCACCAAGGCCATGCAGGAACTCGGCATGGCCTCGCAAGAGCAGGCCGAGAACTTCGCGAACCATGCGGCGAAGCAGGATCCTGAGGCCACCGCTGCAGAGATCGTCGCCAAAGCGATCAAGGCGGCCAAGCAGCCGCGGTTGCGTCCCACGTCGAGTCTCAAACGCAAGGCTGCGATCGCAGAGCAGTTCGCTGCACTGCCCGTGCTGGACATCCGCCGCCTGGTCTACGAGGCAAACGAGACCACACGCTCGGTTGAGTCGGACATGAAGAAATTGGGGCACCTGCTCGATATCGACAACTGGGTGGTGCAGTGAAAGTCGCCGATCTCGACCGGCTGCCAGCGCCCTACCCTGGCGAACTCTGGTACAGCATCGTCGCAAGAGACCTCACCCGGGCCGGCTACTCCCAACGCGACCTGCGTCCTCGCATGGCGCTCGGCGGGCTGTCAGCTCGCATCAACATCGCGTATCCGAACCGCGTCCACCGGCTGCTGGCACACCTGCGCGGCCGCACTGAGCTTGATGAGGTCGGCTTCGCGCGGCAACACACCCTGTTGCCGTACATGCTCGCGTTCGATCCAGCATCTCGCCTCGGCGACCTGCTGCAGACAAGCGCTGCTGAAGACCGCCCCTTGAGCAAATCCCTTGGCGGGCTGCGGTGCGCGTCAACGCCGGCTCAGCTCCGCTACTGCCGCACCTGCAGGCATGAAGACGGTCGCACGTTTGGTGAGCCGTACTGGCACACGGCGCATCAGCTTCCCATGGTCGCGAACTGCTATCTGCATGGCGACCGTCTGTTTGACAGCCTTGTTCCATACGAGCCGCAGCGCCACGACTTCTGGACCGCGAATGATCTGCTGTGCAGCGGGAACCGTTTGACGCTGCCCGTTCCAGGTGTGCACCTGTCTCACTGCATAGCGCGCGAGATGGGGAAGTTCAACCTGCATACGACGCGAGCGGCGACCAGCCTTCATCTCGACATCGAACAGTACGCCACCGTCCTGAAGCGGGTTGGCTTCCAGGGGAGGCAAGGCCAAGTTGCCACCGGCCATCTCGCCGGGGAGATGGCCGCTTTCACCGCTAGATACGGCGTCGCTCCTCAGCTGCTCGGTGTCCGTCACTGGTGGCGCGGTTTGTACACCCAGCTCTCTCTTCGAGTCCGGCCGCTTCACCACGTGACGATGCGACTGTTCTTGCGCGAGCGGCTGTGGCGAGCAGCGCCTACAGACACACACGCCAGATCTTGGGACGAACGCCTGATGGGAACCATTTCATGAAGCGCCCCCACGCGCCGTATGCGCAGCATGTCAACGTGGACGCCCCGCCCAGCGTCAAGAAGCGCTGGGATCACCGGCCAGGCCCCGACGAGCCGCGCATCATGTGGCGCCGCTCGCTGACCGACCATGATGGTGTGCTCGCGCTTGACACCGTGACTGCCCAGCAAGGAACCACCACCACCGCGTTGGACTACTTCGACGTCAAGGCACCTCCGCAAGGGTGGCGGGCCGGGCCACTCGCTTTCGAGCCTCCTCATTCGACATTTGGCTCATGGACGCGCCGGCTTGTGCGCGACGCACCGGTGAGACTCGACACGCTTCGCCCCTTCGAAGCTGGTGACGTCCGTCTGAGGAGTCTGGGGCTGCCCGAGGACGTTGGGGCGAACGGGTGGGCCATGGCGCCCTTTGAGGGAAAGCGTCTGCTGATACCGTCCCTCACGCTGCTCATTGCGCTGGCCATCCCCAACCCGTTGGTGTGGTGCCGACTCAAACATCCTCTGTCCCTGGACTTGGCGTGTCTGCGCGCTCCAGAGGACGAAGAGATATTGGAGATTCAAAGGGTAGCTATGGCCGGGCGGGATCCGTACATCGAACCCACCAGCCTTTGCATCCTCGCTTTCTGGCTGGACCAATGCAGACTTCCATGCCTATACCGCGCAATCGAGGGACTAGGGCGACCAGGTTGGACGCTGACCCTGCCGCGCAGGGCAGAGACGATCAATCTCATTTTTGATGGCTACGAGATGGACGATCTCATCGTGGTTCAACGCATCCGCATCTCACACGCCGCGCCATTCCTGCCAAGAACCTGGCGCAAGGTCGTGTACGTGGCGAACAATGGGCTAACAGGCCCCCGCGTCGGTCAAAGTGACTTTGATAGATGGAAGTAGATGCTTCCGACACAGTCGCTCGAACCAGGCCTGAGGGCTGACAGGCCGTCGTCGCTGAGCCCACCTCGCGAGGCGGCCACGACGGGAAGTGGCGCCATGCAAGGTGGTGAGCCACCGGATGCCGACCTACGAGGATGCAATACGCACCTCATAGCGCACAGATGCAGGTCGCATAATTGTCGAATGCGATCTGACCGATCAGCGCCAGATGGCTTTGACACAAGCGACTTTGCGCGAGCATTTCGCGCATTGAGGACTGCTCGCGGACTTTCTCAAGACGTGTTTGACGCCGTTTCCGGCCGAACCTATATCAGCAAGTTGGAGCGGCGGGAGCGAACGCCGACTGTCAGCAAGGTCGACGAGCTGGCCAGTGTTCTGGGCGTGCACCCGTTGACGCTCCTGACGCTCTGCTACTGTGAAACAGGATCATCGACGGAGATCGACCGTCTGCTCCACCAGGTCAAAGCAGAGCTCGCCGCGTCAGGTCTTGACTTGCTGCCTTAGCCGAACCCTCGGAAGCTCAGGTCGGGATCGGCATCGTCATCAGCGTCGCGGCGGTGAGGCGGCCAGCGCCGAGAACTTCGGCGGCAGTACGTCTCCATGCCTTTCCCTCTTCGCCGTACATCCAGTCGAAGACGTCATTGCGCCACCTGGCCTGCACGTTCACGCAGCACACCGCGTCGGTGATGGGACAGCAGCCCCTCGCAACGTGCACGACACGCTCGATGCAACGCGCGCCAACGCAGGGCACGAGCGTGTGGCCTTCCTGTGCCATCTCAACGCCGCGCAACCATTGCTCATCGAAGACCACCGCGCCATCGGCGACTGGAAAGTCGCTGGTGTGGAAGTGGGAAACACCCATCGCAACGAACTGATTCTTGGTGCGACTCCCGGGCGCCACATGGGCGCCCAGGTCAGCAAGCGTCGCGAACCCGGGTCGGCGAGTCAAAGCTTGGGTCATGTCCTGGAACTCGTAGTACGCCAAGTCCATTCGACGGATCGCGTTGCTTGCACCGAGCGAGCGCCACGCAGACAACGCAAGGTCATCGCCTTCCAGCCGCCCCAGCGTCACCCGGGCCCCCTGCGTCTGGCCGAACCGCGCCACCAGCAGGAAGGCGCGGACTTTGCCCTTTTGGCTGAAGGCATCGGGCAGTTCGTAGCACTCGATCTCGGATGCAGATTCCACCAGCATCTTGCGAAATGCTGCCACGGTCGGATCCTGGACAAGGGGCGCTGCCACGACGAAGGCCATCTCCGCCGGTCGCTCAAGACGCGCGAGTGCCTCGAGAAGGACGTACAAGTCCAATCTCGTCCGCGACCGGATCGGCACCACCTCAGGATAGAGCGCCCTCAACCTCGCTTGCGCGGCTGGAGACACGACGCCAAGCCCTGACGGAGGGTTGCCGACAGCAACCCTGAACCGGCGCTGACCCAAGGCGCTATGCATCGCATCGGACTGCAACACATCGGCGATGTGCAGCTCGCCTGCAACCGCCGCTGATGGCAGCCCGGCAGAAGCGAGCTTGGAACCAAGTTCTACGCCAACGTAGCGGTCTATTCCATGACTGGCGAGGCCCGCTTCGAGAAGGCGGCCGGATCCGACGCCGATGTCGAGCCAGTCCCCTCCTGTGAGTCGAATTCTTTCGGCGATTCGAGCTGCAAGCCCAGTTGCCATCAGTGTTTCGTCCAGCTGCAAGGTGGCCATCCAACGTTCCGTTCTGTGTTGACCAAAATTATGAACATAATTCTGTTTTTATGGCTGCGCGCGGGTCACCCTTAATCCTTACCGATGCCGAGGTCGCTTGGCTGAAGTCGCTGACGCTGTCCGACGCGACCTCTGCTGCTTACCGCGGCGAGGTGGGTCGGCTGATCGCGTTCTGCGCGTCGTCTGGTGTCCTGGAAGTCCACCGACTGAAGGCGAAGCACTGGACCGCCTACCTGTCCTGCCTGACAACAGACAGGACCGCGATCTCTCCGCTGGCCAAGCCGTTGAAGCCAGCAAGCGCAGTTCAAGCCGTGCGCATCACGCGGTCCTTCCTGCTCTTCTGCGCTCGGCGTGACTGGCTCTCCTGGGATCCCGCCGATGTGGAGCCTCCGCACTTCGAACGGCCGTCCACAACGGAAACCTTGGCGATTGAACAGTTGTCAGACGGCCTGAAGAGCATCCTGCGCAGCGCCAGCATTCCCGACGACGCGCGCCAGGCGCGCAGACACCTGGCACTGGGCATCAGCTTCTGGGGCGCGTTGACCCCACGAGAGATCGCCAGCTTGCGCGTCGACGATCTGAGCCTTCCCTCTGCAAACGGGGTGTGCGAGCTGCGCTGCACAGGGCGACCGTCACCCGTAGTCCTTCCGCGGGAAATCGCAGTCTTGTGGCAGCGCTATCGACAGTTGCGCGAAGAGGATGTCAGGGAGCCCCTTCCATCCGACTCCCCGTTGATCGCGAACTTCAAGAACGGCAAATCGCTTCAGCCATGGTCAGTGTGGGCCCTGTTGCGCCGCACCGAGGCCGAAGACATTGCCAGCGACGTGCCGAGTCCGAGGCTGGTGCGCAAAGCCTATCTTGCCGGAGCGACTCGTGACGCCGATCGAGCCATCAACGTCGTCCGCGCTCAATGCGGCAAGGCCATCCCTGCTGAGGCGGCGACAGAGCCTGACACGCAACGAAGCATCATGAGCAAGCTACAGAAGTCCGTCCGCGCCAAACTGCAAACAGAAGCGGCGGACGCCTAGGCGGCGCGGCGTCGCGACAGCCAACTGGTCGACTGGGCCTCACTTCTTCCCGGGCGGGTTGTTACCTCGGCCACCGCCCGAAGGGTTGCCTGTCTTGCTGGGCCAGTTCGGATTCGGTGTATCGGCGCAGGGCCTGCTGAGCGTGGGCATAACGGTTCTCCTGGTCGGCTGTGCCAGACGTACGCTTTACCAAGCGCAGCTGCCTGACGGGTCAGGCGCGCCGCCTCTCCAACGTTGCCTTCCCTTCGCGGTTCGAGGAATCGTCGGCCTGTATGCAGGTCAGCAACTCCGCGCCAAGCTGGATGGCACGCATCCGTTTCGATGGAGTGGTCATCGCGATCTTCTTCCAGCGCATCCTTCCAACGCCCTGATTGGACACGCTCCAGCGTCGATTGCAAATTCAGGCGTCCTAACGTGACGGCATCCACAACCAAGGTCAGCAGCCAGGAAGCCCACCAGCACCTCGCGCCTATACTGTACATAACAACAGTATGCGGCAGCTCACCCTTTCCTCTGACATCTGCCTGGCGCATGTCCAGTCGACGCCGTTGCACGTCCGCGGCTTGGGAGTGACCGTTCATGCCGGGTTCCCGAGCCCGGCCGAAGACATCGGCGCCAAGCGCATCGATCTGACGGCGCAGCTGATCAAGCATCCCCAGGCCACCTTCCTTCTACGGGCGCGGGGCGACTCGATGCGGGAGGCCGGCATCTTCGATGGCGACGTGCTCGTCGTCGACAAAGCCGTCACGGCCAAGAACGGCCACGTGGTCATCGCCGTCATCGACGGCGAGTTCGTCTGCAAGCAACTCCAGATCCGCGCCGGCCGGATGAAGCTGAAGGCGGCCAATCCCTGCTACCCCGACATCGTGCCCAAGGAGGGCCAAGTGGTCGAGGTGTGGGGCGTCGTGACAGCGTCCATCAAGACCATGCCCGTGTGATGCCATGCTGGCCCTGCTGGACATCAACAACGCCTATGTCAGCATGGAGCGGGTCTTCCGCCCCTCCTTGAACGGGCTCCCCGTCGTCGTGCTCAGCAACAACGACGGCTGCGCGATAGCCAGAAGCGACGAAGCCCGCGCCCTCGGGATCAAGATGGGGCAGCCATTCTTTCAGTTCAAGAACTTGGAGGAAGACGCAGGTCTCATCGCGCTGTCCGCAAACTTCGGCCTCTACGGCGACATGAGCGACAGGTTCATGAGCCTCGCGGCGGGGCTGGGTCCGGAGCAGGAGGTCTACAGCATCGACGAAACCTTCATCTCCCTGGACGGTGTGCGCGGCGACTTGGTGGAACGGTCCAGAAGGTTGCGTGCCCGGGTACTGCAGTGGCTGGGCATGCCGTGCAGCGTGGGCATCGGCCCCACCAAGACGTTGGCCAAGTTCGCGAACCATGTGGCGAAGTCGGCCGAACGCAAGCCTGGCAGTTATCCGGCAGAGCATGCCCAGGTTTCCCACCTTGGGCGGCTATCGCCGTCGGCGCTCGACGAACTGCTAGCAGCGACCCCCGTGGGCGACATCTGGGGCGTCGGCCCACGCATCGGCGAGCAGTTGCGAGCCTGCGGCATCAAGACGGCCAGCCAACTCGTCAAGCTCGACGCCAACACCCTCCGATTGAACTGGTCAGTGGTGCTGGAGCGCACCGTGAGGGAATTGCAGGGCACGCCTTGCATGGCATTCGAGGACGAGCCGGCCCCCAGGCAGCAGATTGCCTCGACCCGATCCTTCGGTGCTCCCGTTCGCGACCTGGCGCCGTTGATCCAAGCCATCAGCGAGTTCGCCAGCAGCGCTGCTGCACGGCCAGGAGAAGGTCGTGTTTGCCGACGCAGGCTACCGGGGCGTGGCCAAGCGCGAAGAGGCCAAAGACCTGGAGGTG
>NZ_NISI01000023.1 GCF_002205845.1 Roseateles puraquae
CCTATAACTTTGACTGCAAGCTGCAGATCAAGGTAAGTGTTCAAGTTATGTCGTTCTTCGAAGTACTGAAGACGCAATCAAAATACTGATTCCGCTGCTGAATATCAGCAGCGTGCAGACACCGTCTGCTGACTCTACGAATTGGGTTTATTGGCCAAGCCAGTAAACCAACCCGTCAAGCCTGACGACCATAGCGACTTGGTCCCACTCCTTCCCATCCCGAACAGGACAGTGAAACGAGTCAGCGCCGATGATAGTGCGGATTCCCGTGTGAAAGTAGGTCATCGTCAGGCTATTTATTGAAGCCAACCCCCATCGTCTCAGGACGGTGGGGGTTTTGCTTTTGTGGGTCGCAATAACCGCGGCATGCATACCGCCTGCGGCGTTCGACCAAATGCTGCTGCTAACCGCAGGGGCTTGGTGCCGGCGATCGCCGCAGCATGAGGATCGCTCGGGGTGGCAAACAGAGGCGGCGGTTCTTCCGATTCCCCCGAAACGTCATGATGCCGCACCGCCCCTCGGCGGCCGGGAGAGCGCCATGGGCAAACCGTTTGGCGCGGTCGACCCACACACGCTATGAAGCCGATGACACAAAGGACGGCCGTAGCGATTTCCAAAGCCCGGGCATCAACCGCTGCGTTGACGCCGACTGCAGCCATCAGCGCAGCGCCCAACAGGGCAATGAGTCATGGCCATCGCCGCCACGCTCAAACTCGTGCTCACGGCGTACCGAGCGCCTCTCTCACGAACCTCACCAGCACTCGCGCCGCCTCTGAGCCCGAGGGCACGGGTAGCGTCAGTGCTTGCACCCTCGTCAGGCCCACCTGCAACCGCCAGGCCGGAAAGAGCTTTTGCAAATCGGGCTTCCCGCTCTGGGCTGAATCCCGGTCTTGAATGCAAAAGTCAGGTGCGATCACCACGCCTGCACCTTGCCGAGCCAACTCGATCAAGGCGTCCAGATCGCTGCCCCACACGGACGCCTGGAGCATGACCTCCTGGCGCGCGCCCTCCTCGTGCTGCCAGATGCTTGGGTAGGGCTCCTCCCCCTGACCAAGTAGCAGAACGTCTGCACGCGCCAGATCGCTCGGTTGCGTCACGCTCTCGGGGCTGAAGCCATAGGCGTGAACCCCGAAGGACAGGACGGGTTGGGCGACCAGGTGCTCGGGCGGCGTATCGGTGATGCGAAACGCGATGTCCAGACCTTCCCGCAGCAGGTCCACGCGTCTGTCGGTGAAGAAGAGCTCGAACCGCACGGCGGGATGCATCGCTCGGAAGCGGGCCAGCAGCGGTACCAACACATGCCGACCGAAACCCGGCGTAGCGCTGATGCGCAGCGTGCCGTCGAGCTGATCCCGTGTTTGTCGAAGCGCCAGGCGCGCACCCTCCGCCGCCTCGCGAACCGCCCGTGCACGAGCGTGTAGCCGTCGGCCGGCCTCGGTTAGCCCCAGGCTGCGGGTGCTGCGAGCGAACAGCGCGAGCCCCACCGCGGACTCAATCGCCGCAATCCGGCGGCTGATGGCCGCTCGGGTCAGGCCCAGGTCGCGTGCGACCTGGGCAAAACTGCCGGCCTGGGCAATACGGGCGAAGAGTTCGAGCGCGTTGGCGTCCAGCGCTGCTTCTGCGGGCGTCTGGCGGCGCCGACCCACGCCCGGCGGTGTCGTGGCTTTTGTAGACATTCGATTGACAAACTGACGACAAAGCTCAATCTACTGCATCAGAAGTTGCCAATCTAGACTTTTGCGGTGCCTTGTTCGGCATGCCTAGCGTCTGCTTCCATCGCCATGTCTTCGTTGCACCTGCCGCTCGCCCCGCATTCGACTCTTCAAGCGACCCCTGAGCATGTGGCCGAGCCGCCCGTTTTGCGGGCCGCGTCATCCGCCGCCTCACCACCCCCAGCCCCCGCGCGCACGCACAAGACGACCATCCGCTGCAGCGATGGCCGACTGCTCGCAGCCACCTGGTACGAGCCGCCTTCGGCAGCTGCCCTCCGAGCGGTAGCCGTCGTGGGGGCCGCCACCGCGGTACCCGCCGGCTACTACCGCCACTTCGCCGAATGGCTCGCTGGCCGCGGCTATGCCGTGCTGACCTTCGATTACCGCGGCATTGCGGCATCCCGCGATGCGCTGCGTCACGGCGAAGACGTGCGGCTGCGCGACTGGGCCCGACTCGACATGGCGGCGGCCCTGCACGCCGCCGACCGCTACCGCAAATTGGCGCAGCACGCCGCTGGCCATCCGCTCGGTTTGCTCTGGGTGGGGCATTCGCTGGGCGGCAATGCGGTGGGTCTCGTGCCGGGCTTTGCTGACAAGGTCGACGCTTTCGTCGGTATGGCGGCCCAAGTCGCCTACTTCGGGCATTGGTCGGGCTGGGCGCGTGTCCAGGCGTGGGTGTTCTTCCACGCGATGCTGCCGGGGCTTGTCCGTCTGCTCGGGCACGCGCCTGGCCGGGTACTCGGCCCGCGTGCGCAAGACCTGCCCGCCGGGGCGGCGCTGGAATGGGCGGCCTGGGGGCGTACGCCCGGCTTCCTGTTCGGGGATCCGAGCCTGCAACGCGAGCGCGCATATCACGAGTTCACCGGGCCGGTTCATCTCTGGAGCATCAGCGATGACCACCTCTTCGGGCCTGCGGCAGCGGTCGATGCGCTGGCTGCCCAGTTCAAGGCGGCTGCGGTCGAGCGTCATGTGGTGGCGCCGCAGGACCTTGGTGTGAAGCGCATCGAGCATTTCGGCCCATTCCGGCGCGACCTGGGCGAGCGCCTGTGGCCTCGGCTGCTCACGCCCATCGAGGCGGCAACGCCGCGCCTGGCCGCACGGCTGCACTCGGCATAACTCCCGCTGCGCACGCGCCGGCGCCCCGCTAAGGTGGCGCGCATGATCGATGACAGATTCCTGGCCGAGAACCCGGTGGTGCAACGGCCGCCGCTGAAGTTCTATTTCGACTTCTCGTCTCCTTACTCCTACATCGCCTCTGAATGGGTGGAGGCCGTCGCAGCGCGCCACGGGCGCCGCGTGCAGTGGCATGCCATCTTGCTGGGGGCCACCTTCCAGGCGGCCGAGTTGCGCCCGCCCAGCGCTCACCCGCTGAAAGGTGACTACAGCCTGCGCGACTTCCAGCGCTCGGCCCGTTTCGCCGGCTTGCCCTACACCCAGCCTCCGGTCTTCCCCATCCCGACGCAACAGGCCGCACGCATCTTCTGGTGGCTGAACGACCTGGACCCGGCGCGCGCCATCGCCTGGGCCCACGCCGGCTTGCGGGCCTACTTCACCCGCGGCGTGCTGCTGAGCGACGATGCGGCGCGGCGCCAGCTGCTGACCGAGTCGGACATCGACCCCGATGCTGCCGAAGCCGCCTGCCAGAATCCCGCCTACAAGCTGCGGCTCAAGGCCGAGAACGAGGCCGCGATTGCGGCCGGCGTCTTCGGCGCTCCCTTCTTCATCGTCGACGGCGAGCCCTTCTGGGGCAATGACCGGCAGGCCCAGATCGACCGCTGGCTGGCCAGTGGTCCGTTCAAGGGCCTGCTCTGACCTTCACCGGCGCGTCATGACAGGCGGGCAGCATGCCCGCCATGCCGACGACGCAAGACCCCGCTGCAGCCGCCGACACGCCGACCCTGTCGGTGCGCACGGTGTGGATCTCGGACCTCCACCTGGGCACGCCCGGCTGTCAGGCCCATGCCCTGCTGGACTTCCTGCGGGACGTCGAATGCGAGACCCTCTACCTCGTCGGCGACATCATCGACGGTTGGCAGTTGCGCCGCTCCTGGTACTGGCCGCAGGCGCACAACGACGTCGTGCAGAAGCTGCTGCGCAAGGCGCGCAAGGGCACGCGGGTGATCTTCATCCCGGGCAACCACGACGAATTCGCGCGCAAATACATCGCGCACAACTTCGGCGGCATCGACGTCCTGGATGAAGCCATCCACGTGACCGCCGACGGCCGGCGGCTGTGGGTCACGCACGGCGACCTGTATGACGGCGTGGTGCAGTACGCGCGCTGGCTGGCCGTGGCGGGCGACCTGGCCTACGAGTTCACGCTCAAGGCCAACCGTTGGTTCAACCGCATCCGCGCCAAGATGGGCCTGCCGTACTGGAGCCTTTCGCGCTACCTCAAGCACAAGGTCAAGCGGGCGGTCAGCTTCATCAACGAGTTTGAGAATGCGGTCGCGCGCGAGGCGCGCAAGCGCGGTGCGGACGGTGTCGTCTGCGGGCACATCCACCACGCCGAGATGCGCGACATCGACGGCATCCTCTACTGCAACGACGGCGACTGGGTCGAGAGCCTCACGGCGCTGGTGGAGCATCACGACGGCCAGCTCGAGATCATCGACCGCGGCTACCAGGCCGCACTGCCGGGCATGCGCATCGCCGCGGCGCCGGCGCCGAGCCCCAGCCCGGCCGCCGTTCCCCTGCCCGTGCCGGCCACGGTGCGCGACACCCTCAGCTGACGCGCCTGAGCAGCGGCTGCCCCGCGCGCAGCTGCGTGCCGGTCTGCACTCCCGGCGCGAGCTCGAACCCGGGCGGGGCGAACACGATGATGGTCGAGCCATGCTCGAACCAGCCCATCTCCTGGCCCTTGGCTTGCGTTGCCGAGCACGGCATCTCGTTGGCACCGCGTCGACCCAGGTGCAGCAGCACGTCCAGGAAGTGCAGCCGGATGCTGGCCACCAGGATGGCCGCCACCGGCACCAGCGCCAGCGGCTCGCCCGTGGCCAGGCGCATGCGCAGCACCGCCCGTTCATTGCGGCAGAACAGGCGCTCCACACGGGCCAGTGCCACCGGGTTCACATTCCAGGTGTCGCCGCTCAGGTAGGTCACATGCTCCACGGTGCCGTCGGCCGGCGCGTGGAAGCGGTGATACATCGCCGAAGTCAGCCGCAGCGTGATGAAGCGCCCGCCCTCGAACACGCTCGCATCCTGGGTCGGGCCGAACAAGTCGGCCATGGCATACGGAGAGCCTTTGGCCTGAAACACCTGGCCGCGCTGCACGACACCACAGGCCCCCACGATGCCGTCGCTCGGGCTGCACAGGATGTCAGGGCGCGTGTCGAACGGCCGGGACCCCGGCTTGAGCTCGCGCGTGAAGCAGTCCTTCAGCGAGCGGAACTCCGTGCGCTGCGCTTCGCTCAAATCCAGTGGCGTGAAGAGCCGCCAGACCGCGATGGACAGCCGCGTGAGCCAGCGGCTTTCGATGCGAGAAAAGCGCCCCATCGCCTGGGTCAGCGCGATGCGCGGCACGCGGTTGGTCAGCAGGAAGTTCAGGTCTTCCTGCGCGCCCAGGCGTGCCAGCCAGCCCCGTCGGGGCAGGGTGGTCGTGTCGGCCATGGATTCAGAACTTTCGCGCCAGCATCTCGCGCATCACGCCGCGGCGGATGGCCTTGGCGGTCAGCTCGGGTGCCGTCCACCACCAGCCGTCCGCCTGCATCTCGGCGCAGGCGGCGACGAAGCGCGAGGCCACCGCCTCAAAGGCGGCATCGTCATAGTTGAGGCTGAAGATAAAGCGGCCGGTACCCACCCAGCTCAGCGCCAGCCCGTGCTTGCGCAGGTAGAACTGCAGCATCCAGTGGTAGCGGCCCGGCTGTGTGTAGAGCACCGTCCAGATGGTCGACAGGTTGGCCACGCGCACCGGCACGCTGGCCTGGGTGAGGCGCGCGTTCAGCTGCGAAGCGCGCGCATCCCATCGGGCGTCCAGCCCTTCATAGAGCGCCTTCACCTCGGGCTGCTCCAGGTGCCGCAGGAAGGCCGCCATCGCAGCAATCACATAGGGGTGCGCATTGAAGGTGCCGCGCGCAAAGCAGATGTCGGCCGGGCGGTCGTCGCGGTAACGCGTCATCAGCGCGCGCGAGCCGCCCACCACGCCGATCGGCAGCCCGCCGCCCAGCGTCTTGCCATAGGTCACCAGGTCGGCCTTTACGCCAAAGTACTCTTGGGCGCCCCCCGGCGCGAGCCGGAAGCCGACGAAGACCTCGTCGAAGATCAGCACGATGCCCCGCGCGGTGCACACCTCGCGCAGGCGCTTGAGCCAAGCGGTGTAGGCCGCGCGGTCAACGCCCGCACGGCGCGCGCCGTCAATCAGGGCCGAGTCTGCCGGCGCGTTCGCGTTCGGGTGCAGCGCCTGCAGCGGGTTCACCAGCACGCAGGCAATGTCGCGGCGTGACGCCAGCACCTGCAGCGAGCGCTCCGCCATGTCCTGCAGCGTGAAGGTCTCGCGCGGCGGCAGCGGGTTGCCGGGGCCCGGCTGCACGTCCTCCCACCAGCCGTGGTACGCGCCAGCGAACCGCACCAGACGCTTGCGCTTGGTGTGATAACGCGCCAGCCGCACGGCCTGCATGACGGCTTCGGTGCCGCTCATGTGGAAGCTGAACTCCTCATGACCCGACACCTCGCGCAGCCGCCGTAGCACGTCCAGCATGCTGGGGTGGTAGGCGCCCAGCACCGGGCCGAGCTCGCGGGCGGTCGCCACGGCCTCGTCGATGCAGGCCTTGTAGGTGTCGGTGCCCAGCAGGTTGACGCCGTAGGAGCCGGTCAGGTCGTAGAAACGGTTGCCGTCAAGGTCCTGCACCTGCACGCCGTTGCTCGACTGCAGGAAGCTGCCCACCTGCACCTGCGCGCGCAGCACCGGGCTGAACTGGAAGGGCACGCGGTAGCGGCCGGTGAAGCGCAGGTCCGGAATCGACTCGCGCGCCTCGGCCGTGGCCGCCAGCGTCTTCGCGTAGCGGGTCTCGAACTCCGCGCCCAGGCGCTGCAGCGCGGCGCGCCGCTGCGCGGCCACGTCGGCGGGCGCGCCATCAGCCGCGAAGAACTGCGCCTCGTCATAGGCATAGCCCGGCACCCAGCGGGCCAGCCGCTTGGCCATGCGCGAATGGCCCGCCAGCGAGCGATGCTTGGCGCGCGAAAGCTGCAGCCGCTGGCGGGCCGCCGGCAGCAGGGCCAGCACGCCCAGGGCGAGGGCGGACAGCGTCAAGGTCTCGTCCATGGCGGGCTCGCTCAGTGGGCGACGTGATCCATCGGGTCGATCAACTGGCCGCGCAGCAGGTACAGCGGGGCCTTGTGATACAGGTAGATGTCGTGGAAGGGGTCGGTGATGATCTTGGTCATCCAGGCCAGGCCCTGCATGGCGCCCTGCGTCACCCACAGCTGGCCGACGCGGAAGAACAGCCCCACCACGCCCAGGCAGAACCAGGCCATGCCCACGTCTTCCACATAACCCTGCCAGCCCACGGCGGGCTGGATCAGGCCGCCGAGCGAGGGGGAGAGCCACAGCACCGCCGGCAGCGCCACCCACACCGCCAGCAGCACGATCTTGCGGCGGATGTTGTAGCCGACCTTGATCGCTTCCTTGTATTCGTCCGTGGCCTGGTTCACCTCGTCGTAGCCGCGCGGCTCGAAGAAGAAGTGACCCGCCTGACGGGTCGTCATCGACACGCACCAGGCCAGCAACGCCGCCCAGGCCGGGTTCACGAACACCAGCGCGTAGGCCACCAGGAAGCTCACCGCGCTGATGAAGTGCAGCGTCTGGTTGATGCGGCTGTGGTGGTAGTAGCGGTGGTCGTCCCAGCGCTGGGTCTTCAGGGTTTGGAAGAACTCGTTCACGTGCCGTCCTCGTTCGGTTGGAAACTGGCGCGCATGGTGGTCGCGCTGCGTGAAAACGCCGTGACGCTTCCGTTGTCATCGTGTTGTTGCATGCCGCCGTGACCATTCGGTCATGAAGCCCGCACACCACGCCGACGACATCCTGGTCGATGACCTGCCCGCACCGCGCCACTCGCGCCGCCTGGCGGTCGTGACCGAGACCTACCCGCCCGAGGTCAACGGCGTGGCCATGTCCATGGCCCGCGTGGTGGACGGCCTGAACCGCCGCAACCACGACGTGCAGCTCATCCGCCCACGCCAGCCGGCACGCCTGGCCGTGCAGGCCGGCGCCCCTCGCGCCGATGTGGAAGAGGTGCTCACCAAGGGCCTGCCCGTGCCGCTCTACCCGAACCTGCGCATGGGCGTGCCGAGCAAGCGGGCGCTGGTGCGGCTGTGGTCGCTGCACCGGCCCGACGTGGTGCACATCGCCACCGAAGGGCCGCTCGGCTGGTCAGCGCTGCAGGCGGCGCAGCACCTGTCGCTGCCGGTGACGTCCGACTACCGCACCAACTTCCACGCCTACGGCAAGCACTACCGCCTGGGCCTGTTCTCCAAGCCCATCATGGGCTACTTGCGCAAATTCCATAACCGCTGCGACGCGACCATGGTGCCCACCGAGACCATGCGCGTGCAGCTCGCCGAGCGCGGTTTCGAACGGCTCGCCGTGGTGGGCCGCGGCGTCGATGCGCAGCGTTTCGACCCCGCGCGCCGCAGCGATGCGATGCGTGAGTCCTGGGGCGCCGCGCCAGGGGACCTCGTCATGGGCTACGTCGGGCGGCTGGCGCCGGAGAAGAACCTCGGCGTGGTGCTCGCGGCCTACGAGGCCGTCAAGGCGGCGCATCCACGCGCCCGGCTGGTGTTCGTGGGTGACGGCCCGATGCGGGCCGAGCTGGCCGCCCGCGCGCCGGAGGCCGTGTTCGCCGGCCAGCGCAGCGGCGATGACCTGGCCGCGCATTACGCCGGGCTCGATCTCTTCCTCTTCCCCAGCCTCACCGAGACCTTCGGCAACGTCACGACCGAGGCCATGGCCAGCGGCTGCGCGGTCGTCGCCTTCGACAGCGCCGCCGCGGGCGAGCTGATCCGCAGCGGCGTCAACGGCTGGCTGGCCGGCGCCGGCCGCGAGGCCGACTTCGTCGCCACCGCCCGCCACGCCGCCAGCGATGCCCCGGCGCGCCAGGCCGTTGCTGACGCGGCACGCGCCACCGCACGGCGACTGGACTGGGGCGACATCACGGCCCGCTTCGAAGGCGTGCTGGAAGGCGCCATCGCGCGTGCGGAGTCGGCGGCGCTGCTGCAGGGGCTGCAACCGGCGGCGTGAGGCGCAGAGCAGATCTTGGCGCGTGGGGGGCGGGACTGCCGCCGCACGGACCCCGCGGTCCGCAAGAGGGCGCAGCCGCACGTCCTGCAAGGCAGCCGGGGACGTTCATTCAATGCAGCACCTACCTCTGTTCGGCGGCCCCGCTCAGCGCCTGAACCAACGCGTCAAACACCAGCCGCGTGCGCGCCGGGACGGGGGCGCGTTGCGAGCGGTAGACGTAGAGCGTCCACGGCGGGGATTGGCAGTCGGCGAGCGTCCTGACCAACCGGCCGTCGGCCAGTAGCGGTGCGGCCATGAAGTCGGGCACCTGGCCGAAGCCGGCGCCTGCGCAGATCGCGGCGAACTCGGCGTCGGCGTCGTTGCTGATGAACACCGGCTTGGGCGGCGACACCTGGCGGCCTTCGGAAAACAGCCAGGGCCAGGGGCGGCCCGCGTTGGCGTCGATCAGTGCGGTGGTCGGCCGTGCCAGGAGCTCGTCCAGCGTTTGCGGCGCGCCGACGCGCTCGACCAGCGCAGGCGTGCCCACCACCTCCAGCGTCACCGGTGCCACGGCCCGGGCCACGAAGCGGCTGTCCCGCAGGATGCCGATGCGCACGCCCACGTCGATCTGCTGGTCGACCACATCGGCCAGCGCATCTGACAAGCGCAGGTCGATCTGCAGACCCGGGTGCGCAGGCAGGGTGGCCGCCAGGGCGCGCTGCACCAACTGGCGGCCAAGCGAGGTGGGCGCCGCGATCCGCACGATGCCCGCCAGCTCCGAGGGGCGGCGGCGGTCGCTGCGGTGAAAGAGGGCGTCCAGCCCCTGCACCGCATCCCGCGCCGGCCCCAGCAACTGCTGGCCGAAATCGCTCAGCTGCACGCCGCGTGTGCTGCGGTGAAAGAGCGGCTCGCCGAGCTCCTCCTCAAGCTCTTTCACCACGCGTGTCACCACTTGCGGGGAAATGCCCAGGCGCTGGGCCGCGTCCCGGAAGTTGCGGCTGTCAGCAGCCACGCAGAACACGCGCAAGGCGTCGAGCCGGTTGTTCATGCGGGGTGTTCCTGGTTGCGGAATTCAGAACGCGTGGATTGTCAATATACAGAGAACGCTGCGCTCTCCAAACTGACGTCCATCGCAACTCCAACACCCCCGAGAGGACTCCCCATGAGCGTTTCAAATGGCATCCAAGGCAAGGTCGTCGTCATCACCGGCGCCAGCAGCGGCCTGGGCGAGGCCACGGCCCGCCACCTCGCCGCCCGCGGCGCCCGCCTCGTGCTGGCTGCGCGCCGCGCCGATCGTCTGGCGGCGCTTCAGGCTGAACTGGCTGCCGGCGGTGCTGAAGCCCTGGTGGTCGCCACCGACGTGGCCGATGCCGCCCAGGTGCAGGCCCTGGCCGACCAGACCCTGGCCCGCTTCGGCCGCATCGACGTGTGGGTCAACAACGCCGGCATCATGCCGCTGGCCCCGCTGGCGCAGCGCAAGGTCGACGAATGGAGCCGCATGATCGACGTCAACGTGAAGGGCGTGCTGCACGGCATCGCGGCCGCATTGCCGGCCATGACGGCGCAAAAGAGCGGCCACTTCATCAACATCGCGTCGGTCGCCGGCCTCAAGCTGTTCACGCCCATCGGCACGGTCTACAGCGCCACCAAGTTCGCCGTGCGCGCCCTGTCCGAAGGTCTGCGCGCTGAGGCCCCTGAAGGCGTTCGCACCACCATCGTGTCGCCTGGCGCGGTCGAGTCTGAACTGAAGTTGGGCAGCAGCGACCCTGGCTCCGCCGAGGGCGTAAAGGCGTTCTACGAGGCCAACCAGATCCCGGCGGACTCGGTGGCCCGCGCGATTGCCTATGCGATCGAGCAGCCCGCCGATGTGGACATCAACGAGATCGTGCTGCGTCCGACGGTGCAGGACTTCTGAAGGCCCGGCGCGAGCGGAGCATCAGGGCGGCGATCGCTGCCGACATGGCCAGGCCCAGGCCGGTGAGGGTGGCGGCGATAGGCACGCCGGCCGCCTCGCAGCCGGCGTAGGCCGCCAGCATCAGCAGCACGCTGAGGTTCTCGTTGAAGCCCTGCACGGCGACCGAGCGGCCGGCGCTCAGCAGCACGGCGCCGCGGTGCTGCAGCAGCGCGTTCAGCGGCACGACCATCGCGCCGCCCACGGCGCCGACCAGCGCCAGTGTGATGGCGGCGGTGGGCACCTGGTCGATCTGCGTCACCACCGGCATGAGCAGCCCCAGGGCGAGGCCGGCCCACAGGCCGTGGCGCGCCTGGTGCAAGGCCAGCCAGCGGCCGGCTGCTGCCGCGCCGGCAATCACGCCCACGGCCACCGCGGCCTGTAGGTAGGCTGCCTGGCTCAGCGGCAGGCGCAGCGCCTCGCCGGCCCAGCGCAGCACGGCGAACTGCAGGGTCGCACCCACGCCCCAGAACAGCGTGGTGGCCGCCAGCGAGAGGCCGCCCTCGGCGTCTTGCCAGAGCCGGCGGTTGGCGCTGCGGAACTCGCGCAGCAGCGCGGCCGGGTCATGCGCGGCGCTGCGCTGGCGCTGGCCGCTGTCGGGAATGCCGGCGTTCAGCACGCTGCTCAGCGCATAGATCACCAGCAGCGCGAGCAACGAGCCGGTCAGTTTGTCGGCCGGCAGGTCCAGCGCGTCGCCCATCTCCGCGAAAGACGAGGCGAGCCAGACCGGGCTCACCAGCGCGCCGCCGAGCACCGCGCCGAGCAGCGCGGCCGAGACCACGCTGATCTCGATCCAGCCATTGGCCTTGACCAGCGCGGCCGGCTCGGCGAGCTCGGTGATGAGGCCGTACTTGGCCGGTGCATACGCTGCCGCGCCCAGGCCCACCACGGCCAGCGCCGCCACCGGGTGCAGGCCGAGTGCGGCCAGCACCAGGCCCCCCATCTTCACGAGGTTCATGGCCGCCATCACCCGGCCCTTGGCGAAGGCATCGGCCAGCGGGCCGACCCAGGGCGCCAGCAGCACATAGGCCGCCATGAAGCCGAACTTGAGCAGCGGTGCCCACCACGGCGCAAAACCTTGCTGCACGAGCAGCGCGATGGCGACGATCAGCAGCGCGTTGTCAGCCAGGGCCGACGTGAACTGCGCGCCGATGACGAGGCCAAAGCCCCGCGGCAGGCGGACCGCCGCAGGCGGGGCATCAGGGGCTTGGGCGACGGTGGTCACAGGGGCGTCACTGTCGGTGCCCGCCATGAAGCCGCGATGAAACCCCGCATGACGTGGGGATGACGTTTGCGGGATGACTGTATGAAATTACAGTTGTCGGCATGGAAGTCCAGAACAAGCTCGCCATCCTGGCCGACGCCGCCAAGTACGACGCCTCCTGCGCCAGCAGCGGCGGCGACCGGCGCGACTCGCGCGATGGCCACGGCATCGGCTCCACCACCGGCAGCGGCATCTGCCATGCCTACGCACCCGACGGCCGCTGCATCTCGCTGCTCAAGGTGCTGCTGACCAACTGGTGCGTCTACGACTGCCTCTACTGCATCAACCGCAAGAGCAGCGATGTTCGGCGCGCCCGCTTCAGCATCGACGAGGTGGTGCAGCTGACGCTGTCCTTCTACCGCCGCAACGTCATCGAGGGTCTGTTCCTGTCCAGCGGCATCATCCGCAACCCTGACTACACGATGGAGCAGGTCATCGAGGTCGCGCGGCGGCTGCGCGAGGAGGAGCACTTCAAGGGCTACATCCACCTCAAGACCATCCCCGACGCCTCGCCCGAGCTGGTAGAGCGTGCGGGGCGTTATGCCGACCGGCTGTCCATCAACGTCGAGCTGCCCAGCGCCAGCAGCCTCAAGGCGCTGGCGCCCGAGAAGGACGCGGGTGGCATCGAGCGCACGATGTCGCGCATCCACCTGCGGCTGCAGGCCGCGCGCGAGGCCCGACGTGAGGCGGCGGCCCTGCGCTCGCTGCCCGGCGCGGCGCCCGCCGCCGCGGTGGCGCCCCGCTTCGCGCCGGCCGGGCAAAGCACGCAGCTGATCGTCGGCGCTGATGCTTCCGACGACCGCGCCGTGCTCCAACTCTCGCACCGCCTCTACCGCGGCCAGGGGCTGCGCCGCGTCTACTACTCCGCCTACAGCCCCATCCCACATGCCAGCCGCGCGCTGCCGCCCCAGGCTGCGCCGCTGATGCGCGAGCACCGCCTCTACCAGGCCGACTGGCTGATGCGTTTCTACGGATTCGGCGCCGAGGAGATCGTCACTGAAGGCGGCTTCCTGTCGCTGCGCCACGACCCCAAGCTGGCCTGGGCCCTGGCCCACCCCGAGGCCTTCCCGCTGGACCTGGACCGTGCCCCGCGTGAATCGCTGCTGCGCGTGCCGGGGCTGGGTGTGGGGTCGGTCGACAAGCTGCTGGCGGCGCGCGCGCACCGCCGGCTGCGGCGCGCCGACGTGCTGGCCCTCGGGGCGTCGGGCAAGAAGGCGCTGCCCTTCGTGTGGGCGGTGGACCACCGGCCGCGGCCCACCGACTTGCAAGCCCTGGCCCGCCCCGCGCCGCCGCCGCAGCAGGCGACGCTGTTCTGATGGGCGGCGCCGGCCTGCCCCTGCGCTACCCGGCCGACTGGTCGGGCTTTGCTGCGCAACTGCCCGCGCTCCTTGGCGGTGGGGCCGACTGGACGCAAGCCGTGGGCGATCAGGCCGCGCTCTTTGCCGAGCCGGCGCAGGCCTCGCTCGCACCGTGGACGCCGCCGCCGGGCTGGGACGCGTTGGGCCGCCTCGTTGCCATGCATGCCGATGACGACCGTTATGCGCGTCTGCTCGCCTTTGCGCGCCGCCTGCAGCGCGAGCCCGGCTTGTGGGCTGACCGGCTCGATGCGGACCGGCGCCATCTGCAGTCGCTGGCCCGCCAGGTCAGCCGGGAGATCCACAAGACCCACGCCTTCGTGCGCTTTCGCGAAGTGGCTGATGACACTGCCGCCGGCGGGCGCCGGCACGTGGCCTGGTTCGAGCCGGCCCACCATGTGCTGCGTGCGGTGGCGCCCTTCTTCGTGAAGCGCTTTGCCCAGCATCCCTGGGCCATCCTCACCCCGCGCGGCTGCCTGCACTGGGACGGGCAACGCCTCACCGGCGCCGGCCCGGCCCGCCGTGAAGACGCGCCACCCGAAGACGCCGGCGAGGCCCTGTGGCTGACCTACTACCGCAGCATCTTCAACCCCGCGCGCCTGAAGATCGCCGCGATGAAGAAGGAGATGCCGGTGCGCTACTGGGCCCACATGCCGGAGACGCGCCTCATCAGCGAGCTGGTGCGTGACGCCCCGCGCCGCGAGGGCGGCATGCGCGGCGTCTGACCCGGCGCGGCCGTCAGGCGAAGCGTTCGAACAGCAGCGCCAGCTGGCTGGCGATCAGCAGCTCCTGGCGCGTCCAGGCGCGGGTGGCGCGGGCGTCCACCAGCCACAGGGCGCCGGCGAGTTGGGCGCCGTCGTACAGCGGCACTTCGATGCGCGCCTGCGATGCGCCCTCCAGCGGCGCGAGCTCGGCGTGGCAGGGATGCAGCGCGGCGTCGGGCAGGGCCAGCGGTGCGCCGTGGCGGCTGAGCAAGTCGACATAGCGCGGCTGCTCGTTGCGGCTGAGGCCGCCGGGCTGGTCCACTGGCCAGTGCAGCACCCGCATCAGGCCCAGGATGCGGGCGCTCGCCGCCTGCAGCTCGGCGCGCGCGGCCGTTGGCGGCGACGACGCCAGGCGCTGGCGCTGCCCGCACAGGTGCAGCAGTTGTTCTTCCGGCGTGACCGGCGCACCGCCGCCTTCTGCCGGCGGCGCGGCCAACGTGGCGCGCGCGGGCAGGCTCAGGCGTTCGATTTCGGACTGCAGGGCCAGGTGTTGCCACAGGTGGTCGAGCGCCCCTTCCGCGTCCCCCTCGGCCTGCAGCAATTGCGCCAGCTGCAGGTGCGCCTGGCGAGCCTGCGCGCGGGCCTGGATGCGCTGCGCCAGCGCCAGGCCGTGGCGCGTGGAGCGTACGGCGGCCGCGTTGTCGCCACGCGCCAGCGCAATCTCCGTCCAGGTGCGGCTGGCCGCGGCTTCCAGCCACGGGTAGCCCTGGCGGGCAGCGATGTCCAGCGCGAGTCGGCAGTCGGCCACGGCCCAGTCCATGCGCTGCCGGGCCAGCGCTGCGCGTGCGAGATGCCAATGCGCTTCGGCCTCGAACACGCGGTGCCGGCCGCGCCGCGCAGCCGCCAGGCCGTGGCTGAAGTGGCGCTCCGCTGCCGGCAGGTCACCGGTCTCGAAGCTGCCCACGCCGATGTTCAGCGCGAGCTTGGCGGCGAGATAGCTGTCATCGGTGCCCGTCAGCTGCTCGGCGGCGTCGCGCATGTGGCGAAGGCCGCGCGACCAGTCGGCCTGCGCGTAATGGATCTGCCCGAGGCCGATCCGCGCGGCCACGCCCGTCTGCAGGTGTCCGCTGACCTCGGCCAGATCCAGCGCGCGCGACCATTGCTCGCCAGCCAGCTGATATTCACCTTGCTGGTAGGCGATGCGCCCAAGTGCCTCGCACACCCGCGCCGCCTGGATGGGGAAATGCCCTGCCGCCGCGAGGGCGCCGGCCTGCTCCAGCGCCGGCAGCAGTTCCAGCGCCCGCCCCCGGGGCTCCAGCAAGCCGAAGCGCGCATACAGCGCATCCGCGCCGACAGCGGTGTCGCCGGCATGGAACGCCTGCGCGCACAGGGCCTCCAGCAGGCGGTCCGCGGCCGCCGGGTGGCGGTGCGCCACCTGGGCAATGCGGCCCAGCGTGCCCGCCAGCGCCTCGCTGGCGGCGGGAAGAAGGGTGAACACGGCAGCGGTTCTCGGGTTGGTTTCTGACTGGTATTCTTGTCGATGCGTGCCTCGCCGTCCGTGACGGCTTGGTCTTGCATCACCTTCGGTTATCGCAGACCAGTTTAAAACCAATTGACCTTGCGATCCTTTGGTATTAGAGTGGTATCGGCTCCTCACTGCCGACCATGCCACTCCTTCTTGACCCCCGCCTGCTGACCTCCCGCGATTCTGGCCGCCCGGTGCGGTACTGGGTGGGCATCGATGGCGGCGGCACCAGCACCCGCGCCGTCGTGGCCGATGCGCGAGGCGAGATTCTCGGTCGCGGCGAGGCCGGCGCTTCAGCCCTGGGCCAGGGCGCGGAGCAAGCCTGGCGGCACATTGCGGCGGCGGTCACGGCAGCCGGCGTGCCTGGGCTCACCCTCGCCGATTGCGCGCTGGGGCTGGGTCTCTCCGGCACGGGCGTGCCCGCGCAACTGCAGGCCTTCGTCGAAGCCGACCCGGGCGTGGCCCGCTTCACGCTGGTGACTGACGGACTCGTGGCGCTGCTCGGCGCCCACGCCGGCGAGCCCGGCGCGCTGCTGATCTCCGGTACGGGCTCCGTGGCCGAGGCCCTGCTGCCCGATGGAAGTCGCCGCATGGTGGGCGGCTGGGGCTGGCAGATCGGTGATGAAGGCAGTGGTGCCTGGCTCGGCCAGCAGGCCATGAAGCAGGCCCAGGCTGCCTACGACGGACGCGCCGCCGACGGCGCCTTGGCGCAGGCGGTGCGCGATGTGGCCGGCAGCTCGCGCGAAGCGCTGCTCAGCTACTGCGCCCAGGCCGGCCAGGCGGGGTATGCGCGCCTGGCACCGCTGGTGTTCGAGAGCGCTGCCACCGACCCGGCCGCCGAGGCGCTGCTGAAGGCTGCCGCTGCCGCCCTCGACACCCTGGCCACAGCCGTGCATCCCACCTTGCCGCTGGCCCTGGCCGGCAGCATTGCCCAGCGCCTGGCGCCTCGCCTGAGTGCCGCCGTGCAAGCCCGGTGCGTTGCGCCCAAGGGCGAGCCGGTGGCGGGCGCGCTGTGGCTCATCCAACAACCCACGTCCCGCCCCGCATGAGCGCCGTCTTCGACTTCAAGCCCGACCCGAACGCCGCCTCGCCGCTGTACATGCAGCTGGCCCAGTCGCTGGCCCAGGCCATCCGCGATGGCGTCTATCACGCCGACGAAGCCCTGCCCAGCGAGCGCGTGCTGGCCGAGCAGCTGGAGCTCTCGCGCGTGACGGCCCGCAAGGCCATCGACCGGCTGGTGGAGCAGGGCCTCATCATCCGCAAGCGCGGCTCGGGCAACTACATCGCGCCCAAGCTCGAGCAGCCGCTGACGCGCCTGACCAGCTTCTCCGAAGAGCTGCATCAGCGCGGCTTCGTGCCGAGCTCGCGCTGGCTGCTGCGCGGCTTCACGCCGGCTGCGCCGGATGAGCAGCTGTCGCTGGAGCTCAAGAGCGGTGAGCGCGTGGCGCGCCTGGAGCGGCTGCGGCTGGCCGACCAGGTCGTGATGGCCTACGAGGTGTCGGTGCTGCCGCAATCGGTGCTGCCGGACCCGCAGAAGGTCGAAGCCTCGCTCTACACCCACCTCGGCGAGCGGGCACCGGTTCGCGCGCTGCAGCACATCCGCGCGCTGAACGCCGACGCCAAGCTCGCCGGTCTGCTGGAAGTGCCGTTAGGCGCTGCGGTGCTCTTCATCACCCGCGTGGGCTACCTCGCTTCGGGGCAGGCGGTCGAGCTGACGCACTCCTACTGCCGCAGCGACTACTACGACTTCGTCGCCGAGATGCGCAGGGACTGATGATGCGGCGCTTGGAAGGCGACATCGTCACGCCCGCGGGCGTGGTCGCCGGCACTCTGGACATCGACGGCGGCCGCATTGCCGCCATCACCGGTACGCCCATCGACGCCGCGCGGGCGGGGCAGGGCGGTCGCCCGGTGCTGCTGCCCGGATTCATCGACACCCACGTGCACGGCGGCGGCGGCCGCGACACCATGGAAGGCGGCGACGCCATTGCCACCATCGCGCGCCGTCATGCGCGCTACGGCACCACCGGCTTCCTGGCCACCACGATGACCGCGCCCCTGGCCGACATCGAGGCCGCGCTGAAGGCCCTCGGCCCGGTCTGCCGCACGCGCGGCGCCGGCCAGGCCCGGCTGCTCGGCGTGCACCTGGAGGGGCCCTACATCAGCCCCGACCGGCTCGGCGCCCAGCCGGCCCACGCCATTCCGGCAACGCTGGCCGAGGTGCAGCGCCTCAACGAATTCGCCCCCATCAAAGTGCTGACCCTGGCGCCCGAGATGAGCGGCCACCTGGCGCTCATCGGCCCGCTGCGCGACGCCGGCATTCGCGTGCAGATCGGCCACAGCGCCGGCGCGTACGAAGACGGCGTCGCGGCGCTGCAGGCCGGTGCGGCCGGCTTCACCCACCTGTTCAACGCGATGACCGGCCTGCACCACCGCCAGCCCGGCATCGTCGGCGCGGCGCTGGCGCATGGCGAGCATGCCGAGCTGATTCCTGACCTGCTGCACGTGCACCCCGGCGCCATCCGCGCGGCGTTGCGCTGCATCCCGGGCCTGTTCTGCGTGACCGACTCCACCGCGGCGGCCGGCATGCCCGATGGCGAGTACCGCCTCGGCGAGCACCGGGTGCAGAAATGCCTGGGCGGCGTGCGCCTGCCCGACGGCACCCTGGCCGGCAGCGCGCTCACGATGGATCAAGCCCTGCGCAATCTCGTGCGGACGCTGGGCCTGGACCTGGTGCAGGCCTCGCGGCGGGTGTCGACCGTGGCGGCCGATTACCTCGGCCTGCCCGACCGCGGCCGCCTGGCCCCGGGCGCCTGGGCCGATGTGGTGGTGATGGATGCGGCGCTCGTGCTGCAGCGTGTGTTTGTGGAAGGTGAAGACCTCGATGTCGTCGTTGATGCTTGAAGAGGCGCTCAGTGCGCCAGACGCGGTGGCCCGCCAGCTGGCGGCTGACCCGCTCAGTTATGCCCGGCTCGGCCAGGCCTTGCAGGAGCAGCCGCCCGCCAGCGTGCTGACCATTGCGCGCGGCAGCAGCGACCACGCGGCGCACTACCTGGCCTATCTCGTGATGGCGCGGCTGGGGCGACTGGTGACGTCGCTGCCGATGTCCCTCATCACGCTCTACCAGAGCCGCATCCATTGCGAGGGCCTGCTGTCGCTGGCGTTCTCGCAGTCGGGCCAGAGCCCCGACCTGATCGCCCCGACGCGCTTCTTCCGCGAGGGCGGTGCGCGCACGGTGGCCTTCGTCAATGCCAGCGGCTCGCCCCTGGCCGCGGCGGCCGAGCATGTGTTCGAGTTGCATGCCGGCC
The DNA here is from genome assembly GCF_002205845.1 of Roseateles puraquae. GTDB lineage: Bacteria > Pseudomonadota > Gammaproteobacteria > Burkholderiales > Burkholderiaceae_C > Pelomonas > Pelomonas puraquae. Next base: position 19,033 of record NZ_NISI01000023.1, read on the forward strand.
CCGAGAAGAGCGTGGCCGCGACCAAGAGCTACATTGCCCAGCTGGTGGCGGGCGCCCGCGTGGTGGCGGCCTGGCAGCAGGACGACACCCTGCGCGCGGCGCTCAATGTGCTGCCGATCGCGCTGACTGAGGCGGCCAAGCTCGACTGGTCGGCCGCGCTACCCGTGCTGCAGGGCGCTGACCGCCTGTTCGTGCTCGGCCGTGGCACCGGTCTCGCCGTCGCGATGGAAGCCGCCTTGAAGCTCAAGGAGACCTGCGGCATCCAGGCCGAAGCCTTCTCCGGCGCCGAGGTCAAGCACGGCCCGATGGCACTCGTGCGTGACGGCTACCCACTGCTGGTGTTCGCGCCGCGTGGCCCGGCGCAGGCCGGCCTGCTCGCGATTGCCGAGGAGATGCATGCCCGCGGTGGCCGCGTGCTGCTGGCCGCCCCCATCGGCACGCCCTGCACGCCCGGCGTGGTGCAGCTGCCGCTGGTCACGACCGGCAATGAAGACCTCGACCCGATCGCGCTGGTGCAGAGCTTCTACCCGATGGTGGAAGCACTGGCGCGGGCGCGCGGCTTCAACCCCGACGTGCCGCCCAACCTGGCCAAGGTCACCAAAACCCATTGAGCGAGATGACGATGAGCAGCTTCGATCCTGGCCGTCTGGTGATGGTCGACATCCCCGGCACGTCGCTCGATGCGGGCACGGCCGACTTCCTGCGCGCCCAGAAGATCCGCGCCGTCTGCCTGTTCCGCAAGAACATCGGCACGGAGGACGAGGTCAAGGCGCTGATGCGCGACCTGATCGACGTGCTTGGCCCCGAGGCCCTGATCGGCATCGACCAGGAGGGCGGCGCCGTCGTGCGCGTGACCTTCCTGCCGCAGCCGCCGTCGGCCATGGCGCTGGGCGCCAGTGGTGACGCTGCGCGGGCCGAGGGCGTCGGTGCGGCGGTCGCGCGCGGCCTGAAGTCGCTGGGCATCAACTGGAACTTCGCGCCGGTGCTGGACGTCAACAACAACCCAGCCAACCCGGTGATCGGCGAGCGCAGCTTCTCCAGCGACCCGGCCGAGGTCGCCCGGCTGGCTGCCGCTTGGATGCGCGGTTCGTTGCGCGAGGGCGTGGCCTGCTGCGTGAAGCACTTCCCCGGCCACGGCGACACGCATGTCGACTCGCACCATGCGCTGCCGACGGTGGACAAGAGCCGCGCCGAGCTCGACGCGCTGGAACTGGCACCGTTCAAGGCCCTGGCCGCGCACGCGCCGGCGGTGATGACCGCCCACATCGTCTACCCACAGATCGACCCCGAGCGCCCGGCCACGCTGTCGCCGGCCCTGATCGGCGGCATCCTGCGCCGCGACTGGGGCTATGACGGCGTCGTCATCACCGATGCCCTCATGATGAAGGCCGTGGCCGAGCGCTTCGGCTATGCCAAGAGCGCCGTGATGGCCATCGAGGCGGGCGCCGACATGGTGCTGGCCCAGGGCTCCCCCGAGGAGCAGCTCGTGGCGATCAACGCGCTGCGTGAGGCCTTCGCCAGCGGCCGCCTGACCGCGGCGCAGGGCGAGGCCGCCAACCGGCGGCTCGACGCGCTGGCGGCGGCCTACCCGGCGCGCGCCGTGGACGACGCTGCCCACCGCGCCGCTGATCACGCCCTCGTCGCCGACGCCTGGGCCGCTGGCCTGACCGCGCTGCGCGGTGCAGCGCCGCCCGGGCTGGGCACGCCGCTGCGCGTCATCGTGCAGGGCGATGTGCCGACCGACATGGTGTCGGAAGCCGGCCCCACCGGCCGCCAGGCGGTCTCGCTGTTCAGTGCCTTCAAGGACGCCCAGGTGCAGATGGTGGACGACATTGCCCGCCTCGATTGGGCGACCGTGCCGCAGGACGGGCGGCTGAACGTGCTCGTCTCCACCCGGCGCGCTCGCTATGGGCAGGCGGCGGCCGGCTGGCGGCCCGACCTGCACCTGACGCTCTGGAATCCCTACCAGGCGCTGGATGTGGCCGGTCCGACCGTCGTCACCTGGGGCTTCGCGCCTGGCGCCTTGGCGGCTGCGCAGGCCTGGCTGGAGGGCCGGGCGCAGGCCGCGGGCCGCGCACCGCAGGGGCTGCAGTGATGTCGCCGCGCGAGCCGGGCCAAGCGCCGGACCGGGCCCCGGCCGGCCTGCCTCCCCTTGGCGGAGCGGCCTGGGCGGCCTCACCGATGCGCTGGATTCCGACGCTGTACTTCGTGCAGGGCCTGCAGTTCTTCGTCGTCATGCTGATCGCCGGCCTGATGTTCAAGCAGATGGGTGTGGCCAACGACCAGATCGCCCGTTGGACCGGCCTCATCGGCCTGGCCTGGGCCTTCAAGCCGCTGTGGAGCCCGCTGGTGGAGCTGGCGCGCAGCAAGAAGATGGTGGTGGTGGCCATGCAGTTCAGCGGCGCGGTGGGCCTCGGGCTGCTGGCGCTGGCCCTGCAGGCAAGCGCCTTCTTCGCGCTGAGCATCGCGGTGCTGTTATTCCTGGCCTATGCCTCGGCCACGCACGACATCGCCTGCGACGGCCTCTACATGGCCGCGCTCGATGACAAGCGCCAGGCCGCCTACGCGGGCTGGCAGGGCGCCTTCTTCAACGCCTCCAAGTTCCTGACCCTCGGCGGGCTGATGGTGCTGGCCGGGCGTCTGGAGTCGAGCATGGGCGTGTTCAACGCCTGGAGCCTGATCTTCGCGATGCTGGCCGGGCTGCTGGCCCTGCTCGCGGCCTGGAACGCGAAGGCCCTGCCCAATCCCGAGCGCACCACCGCCGAGACGGTGAAGCTGCCCGAGGTGGTGGCCGATTTCCTGAAGAAGCCCGGCATCTGGAAGATGGTGGTCTTCATCGTGCTGTTCCGCCTCGCCGAGGGGCAGGTGCAGACCATCGGGCCGCTGTTCCTGATCGAGGCGCGCGACAAGGGCGGCCTCGGCCTGACCGGCGAGCAGGTTGGCGGGGTGTACGGCACCGTGGGTACGGCGGCCTTCCTCGTGGGCTCCATCCTGGGCGGCTACTTCACGGCCTGGCTGGGCCTGAAGCGCGCCATGCCCGTGCTCGTGCTGGCCATGGCCATTCCGAATGCGGTGTTCTGGGGGCTGAGCCTGGCGCTGCCGACCTCGCTCTGGCAGATCAGCGCGGCAGTCGGCGTGGAGATGGCGGGCTATGGCTTCGGCTTTGTCGGCATGATCCTGTACATCATGCAAGTGGTGGCGCCGGGGCGCTTCCAGACCGCGCACTACGCCTTGGGCTCAGGCGTCATGCAGCTGGGCTTCATCCTGAGCAAGACGCTCAGCGGCGACATCCAGGTGGCCATGGGCTACCAGCATTTCTTCTTGTGGACGCTGGTCTGCGGCCTGCCGGCGCTGCTGTTGCTGCTGTGGGTGCCCATGCCGCGGCGTGCGGCCGAACCCGAGCCGGTGCCGGCATGAGCGCGGTGCGGTTGGCCCTGCTGCTGTGGGCGCTGCCGGCCAGCGCGATGGCGGCGGCACGCGGCGAGTTCTTCGACGACTTCTCCCAGCCTGACCTGGACGCCCTGCGCGCCAATGGCTGGGTGCTGCGCGAGGGCAGCGGCCATCCCGGCCTGCCCGGTGCGCGCTTTGCGCCGTCGCAGCTGGGCTTGTCCGGCGGTTTGCTCACGCTGAGCCTCAAGACGGACGGTACGCCCGCCCACACCACGCTCGCCCAGCTCTGTGGGCCGCGCAAGTTCCTGATCGGCACCACCACCGCCCGCGTGCGCCTGCGCGACACGCCGGGCTCGCGCGACCCCATCATCCAGAGCTTCTTCCTGGCCAGCCCGCTCCGGCACGACTACGACCCTGACTTCAGCGAGGTCGACTTCGAGTACCTGCCGCACGGCGGCTGGGGTGAGCCCGAGACGCGCCTCTACGGCGTGAGCTGGCACACGGTGCGCATCGACCCGTGGCAGTCCTTCAACCAGGCGTCCACGCTGCCGGGCAGCTTCGACGGCTGGCAGTTGCTGACCGTGCAGGTCGAGGCCACGCGCACGCGGCACTACGTGAATGGCCGGCTGATCGGCGAGCACACGGGCCGCAACGTGCCCTCGCATCCGATGGCGATCAGCTTCAACCACTGGCTGGCTGCGGGCGCGGTGGCAGGGGCGCCGCGCGAGTACAGCTTCGATGTCGACTGGGTGCTGCACGAGGCTGGCAGGACGCTCACGCCCGCCGCCATGCAGGCCCGCGCCGCTCAACTGAAGCGCCAGGGCAAGGACCGTGTCGACACCGTGCCCGACTCGGGGCTGGTCAGTGAATGCAACTTGTGAGGTGGTGATGACGGCTCAAGAACACAGCCACAGAGGCATAGAGACACCGAGGCAGTGCAAGCCCTTTCTCTCTGTGGCGCTGTGCCTCTGTGGCTTTGTCTTGTCTTTGTGGGCGGGGCCGAGTGCCGCCGATACCGCGCGCCCCGTCGTCGGCACCTACATCCTGGCCGAGCGCGGCGTGGGCGTCGTGGAGCAGCTCAAGCCCGGCCGCGTCACGCATCTGCTGTATGCCTTCCTGCTCATCTGTGGCGAGGGCCAGCGGCCGCAGGACAAGGACGCCTGCGCCGATCGGCCCGCCTTCAGCATCGCGCCGCATGCCGATCAGGACATTTTCTCCGCCGCCTTCGAGCGGTTGAAGGCGCGCGACCCGCAGGTGCAGGTGCTGGCCTCGGTCGGCGGCTGGGGCGGCTCCGATCCCTTCTTCCATCTCGCGGCCACGGCGCAAGGCCGCGCTGCGTTCGTGCAGCACGCGCTGGCCTGGCTGCGGGCGCATCCTGGCTTCGACGGCCTGGACATCGACTGGGAGCACCCCGGCTCCAATGGCGCCGCCAACGGCGTGCCGCTGGGCAGCCCGGACGACGGCGAACGCTTCGTGCAGTTGCTGCAGGACCTGCGCGCGGGCCTGGACGGCCTTGGCCGCGAGACCGGGCGCCGCTATGCCCTCACGGTCGCCATCAACACGACCCAGGAGCAGCTGCGCCGCATGCCCATGGGTCGGGCGGCGCAGTCGCTGGACCTGGTCTTCATGATGACCTACGACTTCGCCGGCCCCTGGACGCCACGCGTGGGCCACCACACGCCGCTGCGCAGCGCCCGGCCGGACGACGACCGCAGCCTGACCGCCGCCACCATCGACCTGCGCGCCGCGGGCGTGCCGCCGGGCAAGCTGGTGGCCGGCGTGGCGATGTACGGCCGTGGCTTCGATGGCGTGAAGCCCGACGGCCATTACGCCAAGCCTTGGCCCAATGACGACGGGTCGGTGGCCTACAAGGACATCGCCGCGCTGAAGTTGACCCGCCAGTTCGACCGCCGCACCCAGGCCTGGTCGCTCGTTGGCAAAGGGCGCTACGTGGGCTATGACGACCCGCGCGCCGTGCGCGCCAAGGTGGCCTTTGCGAAGCAGCAGGGCCTGGCCGGTGTGTTCGCCTGGGAGCTCAGCCAGGACAACGGCGAGATCCTGGACGCGATGCAACCCTGACCGGCATGGAGGTCAGCGCATGCAGCCGATGAAAGAAATCCACGGCATCACCCGCGAGCGCTTCGAGCGCGAGGTGGTGCCCGCCTACGAACCGGTGGTGCTGCGCGGCGTGGTGGCGCACTGGCCGCTGGTCAAGCAGGGCGAGGCGGGCCTGGAGGCCTGCCTGGGCTATCTGTCGGGCTTCGATGCCGGTCGGCCGGTGGACGCCCTGCTGGCGCGCCCCGACCCCACGCGGGCCTTTGGCTATTCGCCCGACCAGGCCAGCTTCAACTTCCTGCGCGACCAGCGGCCTTACGCGGCGCTGTTCGAGCAGCTCTGGCGCTACAGCCACTTCCCCGACCCACCGAGCCTCGCCGCCCAGAGTGCCCTGGTGCCTGAAGCCTTGCCGGGCCTGGAGGCGGCCAACCCGATGCCCTTGCTGGACGCCGCGATTGCGCCGCGCCTGTGGGTCGGCAACCGCGCCACCGTGCCTGCGCATTTCGACGACTCGCACAACATCGCCTGCGTGGCGGCCGGCCGGCGGCGGTTCACGCTGTTGCCGCCCGCCTGCGCACCGCTGCTGTACCTGGGCCCGCCCGACCATGCGCCCACGCCGGCGCCGATGTCGGTTGTGCCCGATCTGCACACCGCCGACCGGGGGCGCTACCCGCTGCTGGCCGAGGCGCTGGCGCAGGCTGCCGTGGCCGAACTGGGCCCGGGCGATGCGGTCTACATCCCGCCGCTGTGGTTTCACCAGGTCGAGGCGCTCGCGCCCCACCTGAACCTGCTGATGAATTACTGGTGGCGACCGCTCGCCGCCCCCGGCCGGCCCGACGACCTGCACCTGGCCGCCCTGCGCCTGGCCATGCTGGCCTTGCGTCACCTGCCCGAGGCCGAGCGCGAAGGGTGGCGTGCGCTGTTCGGCCACTATGTGTTCGGCGCGCAAGGGGCGGCGCTCGACCACATCCCGCCGGCACAGCGCCATCTGTTCGGCGAACTGGATGCCGCCGCCGATGCCGCGCAGCGCGCCGACCTCGTCAAGCGGCTGACGCGCTGATCACCAGAGGTAGAGCTGAAGCGTGCTGCCGCGGTGGCGCGGCGGAATATGGCCCAGCAACTCGCGGTGGTCGGGAAAGTTCAGTGCGCTGCGCCGCACGAAGTCGTCCACTGCGGCCAGGTCGTGCCGGGCCTGGTGGGGCGAGGGCGGCTGCAGTTCATCCGCGTCCGGGAAGATGCCCATGCCAGCCAGCAGGGCATACCACGACACCACGGGGTAGCCCTGGCCGAAGCGACCCGCCTGCAGGCCGGCGATCAGCGGCTTGCGCGACAACCAGGTCATCAGCACGCCCTGCAGCGACTCCGACAGATGCAGGTTCTCGGCGTTGTCGCGCCAGTAGTCCGTGTCGGTGCGGGAGTTGGTCTTGTAGTGGGCGACGATGTAGTCGCGCGTGTGCTCGAAGCGCTGCTTCATGGTGTCGTTGAACGCCGCGCGTGCCGCGGGGCCAAGATCGCCGCGCTCCAGCACCTCCACCAGCATCGCCGCCGTGCGCTGCACGAACAGCAGGGCCGTGGCCTCCAGCGGCTCGATGAAGCCTTGCGACAAGCCGACCGCCACGCAGTTGCGGTGCCACTGCTGCGCCATGCGCCCCACGCGCATCTTCAAGTGGCGAGCCGGCACGTCGGCGTCCAGCAGCCCGAGGTGGCGGCGCAGTTCGGTCTCGGCCTGATCGGCCGTGCAATGGGCGCTGCTGTACACATAGCCGTTGCCACAGCGCGTGGTCAGCGGGATCTGCCAAGCCCAGCCGTGGCCCAGGGCGGTCGAGACGGTCTGCGACTCGATCGGGCCTTCATGCGGCGTCGGGATAGCGATCGCGGCGTCGTTGAAGAGGTTCTCCGCATAGGAAATGAACGGCGTTTGCAGCGCCTGGCCGATGAGCAAGGACGAGAAGCCGGTGCAGTCGACGAAGAAGTCGGCTGACAAGGCGCTGCCGTCGTCCAATTGCAGGTGGTCGATGTCGCCCGCCTCATCGAGCACCGCCTGCCGCATGTGGCCTTGCAGGTGCCGCACGCCCAAGGCCGTGGCCTTGCGTGCGAGGAACTGGCCCAGTAGCGTGGCGTCGAAGTGGTACCCGTACCAGACGTCGAACGGGAAGTGCGCCGGCGCCCGCGGCGCGCGGGCTTGGCGGGCCAATGCCGCCGCCACGAAGAACCGGTCCGGGTGCGCGTGCACGTCCGCACCGCCCAGGCGCTCATGCACGTTGTCGACGAACTGATGCATGGTCAGGTTGTCCAGCATCGAGGCAAAGGGGTGGAAGTAGCTCTCGAACCCCGGCCGCGTGGACCAGCCCTTGAAGGTGATGCCGCTCTTGTAAGTGGCGTTGCAGGCGGGCATCCATTCCGACTCTTCGATGCCCAGGCCCTCGAAGAAGCCGCGCAGCCAGGGTGTCGAGCCCTCGCCCACGCCGATGATGCCGACCTGGGGCGACTCCAGCACGGTGACCTGCAGGCGGGGCCCGTAGGCTGAGGTGGCGAGCATCAGGGCCGTCATCCAGCCGGCCGTGCCGCCGCCCACCACGCAGACGTGGCGCACCGGCGGCGGTCGATCGGTCGAGCCCTGGGCCGGGCGGGCCGCGATGTGTCGATTGAAGAGGGTGGCGGTGTCGGCCATGGGGCACTCCACATGCAAAAGGGGAGCATGTCGCCATGCTCCCCGTACGTTGCCGATGCTCAGCCCGCCCGTGAACCTGCCGGTTCCCGCGGGCTGCGCGGCATCAGAACTTGATGCGCGCCGTCACGTAGAACTGGCGACCGTTCTTGTAGATGGCGCGCGGCTGCACCTCGGAAGCGTAGTACTTCAGCTTCGGGTCGTTCAGGTTCTGTGCGTCCAGGCTCAGCGAGAAGTTGTCGCTGAACTTGTAGCCGAGCGAGGCGGACAGCACGCCGTTGGCCTTCTGGAAATAGTCGGTGCCGCGGTCGGTGCCGATGAAGATGTCATCGGTGTAGCTGTAGTTGACGCGCGCCGAGAACTGGTCGTTCTCGAAGAAGCCGCCGAGCGTGAACGAGTTCTTCACGTCGCCGCGCAGCACATGGCCGTCCTGGTCATGACCGTCAGCGAAGGTGTAGTTGCCGCTGATGCCGAAGTTGTTGGCGATCGGCGTCTCGAACGCGAACTCCAGACCCGTCACCGACGCCTTCTTGTTGGTCAGGCCGGTGATGGTGAACTGCCGGTTCGCCACCGCCTGCGGCGCGCCCGGCGCGTTGGTCGCCGGGATCAGGGCCGGGTAGGTGCCGTTGAACGTGCCGTTCGTGATGTAGCTGCCCATCTGCATGTGGAAGGCGCCCATGGACACGAAGGCGCGCGGCGCGAAGTACCACTCGATGTTGGCATCGAAGTTGGTCGAGCGCAGCGGCTTCAGGTCAGGGTTGCCGGCGGTGCCGCTGCCCACGAGGTTGTTGTTGCCGAACAGGCCGGCCGTGTTCAGCGACGTGAAGGCCGAGAGCGCGGTGTAGTCGGCACGCGTGACCGTGCGGCTCAGCGCCAGGCGGCCCACCACGTTGCGGGTGATGTCCACGCGGATGCTGGCGCTGGGCAGCAGGTCGGTGTAGGAGCGGCCGTCGGAGGTCTCGACGAAGCTGCCGAACAGCGAAGAGAAGCTGGCCGTCTCGCCCGGCAGCGTGGCGCGGAAGGCGCCCGAGGTCTGCTTGGTGCGCACCGCGCGCAGGCCCACGTTGCCGCTCCAGCTGTCGCCTTCGAGGTTGCCCTGCAGATAGGCCGCGGTGGTGGTTTCCTTCACGCTGTACTCGCCGCCGTCGAACGGTGAGCGACGGGCGACCGGGTCGCGGTTGGTGTAGGCGGCGTTGTAGGCCGCCAGCGCATCGGCCGGGATGAAGGCGATGTTGGTCGGGAAGCCTGAGCCCAGGCCGCTGCCGAAGTTGCCCGGATAGCTGCCGGTGGCCGCGGGCACGTTGGTGCTCCAGGCGCCGGCCGGTCCCTGGCTGATGGTGGGATCGGTGTAGCGCTTGTGCTGGGCGCTGCGGGCGCCAAACTTCAGGGACTTGAGCATGCCCATGTCGAGCGTGTACTCGGCGTCGACCTGGGCCCAGTCTTCCTTGTCGTGCACGATGGTGTGCTGGTTGCCGAAGATCCAGTCGGCGGCCAGGGTCGGCGACGTGAAGCCGAACGACGGCGCGGCGTCATTGCCGCCGAGCTTGTAGCTCGACTGGCCCGTCACGATGCGCTGCTCCAGCACGTCCTGGCTGAGGGTCTGGCCCTTGCCCTTGGACGAGCCGGCGTTGGCGGTCAGCGTCAGGGCGTTGTTCACCTTCCAGGTGCCGTCCAGGCTCAGGTAGCCGCTTTCGGCCGAGGCTTTGCGCGAGATCTGGTCGTAGTAGCCCGAGGCGGACGGCGTGGCCCAGTTGAAGGTCGCGCTGGTCAGGGTCTTCACACCCTTGCTGTCGGTGGCGATCGTGTAGTTCGAGATCGTCGCGCTGTCGATCAGGCCGGCGCGCGGCGCGATCATGTAGTTGCGGTTGTAGTTGTCGGCATCCAGCTTGGACGTGAAGCCGGTCAGCGTGATGTCGACGTCCTGCGAGGGCTTGAACTGCGCGCGCACCAGGCCACCCTTGCGCTCGCGTTCCTGCGTGAAGTAGGCCGAGCCGATCAGGTCAGGCGTGTAGACGCCGGCCAGTTCGGGATGCGCGGCAATCAACGTCGGGGCATTGGCGGCGGTGAGCTGGTTGATGAAGCCCAGCGTTTCCACGCCGTCGCGGCGCAGGTTGCGCTTCTCGGAGAAGGCCTGCACCAGCACGCCGAAGGTCTTGCTGTCGTCACGCCAGTTCAGCAGGGCGCTGAGCTGCGGATCGGTCTTCTTGGGCAGGCTGGCGTAGACGGCGCCGACGCCGGCTTCGAAGGTCAGCGCCTTCGAGAACTCAAGCGGCTTGCGGGTGATGATGTTCACCGAGCCCGCGGTGCCGCCTTCCACCAGCGAGGCTTCGGAGCTCTTGCGCACTTCCACGCGACTGACCAGTTCGGAGGGCAGCAACGAGTAGCTGACGCTGCGGCCCACGCCGGCGCCGGTCTGGTCGAGCACGAACCAGTCGCCATTGGCGATGCCGTGGCCGTCGACCAGGGTCTGCGTCAGGCTGGGATTGGTGCCGCGCAGGCCCACGCGGTCGCGCTCGTCGAAACCGCCCGAGCCGCCCGCGGGGCTGTTCAGGATGGTGACGCCCGGCACGCGCGCCAGAGAGTCGGCGACGTTCTTGTCAGGCATCTTGCCGATGTCTTCGGCGGAGATCACGTCGATGTGGGCGTCGGCGTTGCGCTTGACGGCCAGCGACTTCTCCTGCGAAGCGCGGATGCCGGTGACGGTGACCGTGTCGAGTTGCTGGTTGGCCGGCGCCTGCTGCGCCAGGGCGACGCCGCTGGCGCCGAGCAGCGCGACGAGCACCGCCTGCGAAACCGGAGAGAGAAGGGGGGTCTGCTTGACCTTCATTGACTGTTCCTCGTTATGGTCAAAGAAATCGGAGCGGCGGTCCTTGCGTCGGGCATTGCATACCACCTTGGGTCCGGTTGCGGCCTTCGCTGCCCTAGCGCGTCGGCTTTCCAACCAGTGCGATGCCACTGTAACGACTGATAACGCCACTTTGCTACCAATTGCTTGTGCGGGCTTTCCCGAGTGGCTGCTGGGATGGGGCGACAGCGGCGGGCGCTCTCCCATGGCGCGGTGTGGTCGCGCGCCAAACTGGTATTGGATTGGACTCGGCGGCGCGCGGGCAATGTTGTGTGCCGGCGACGTTGCGCCGCGCGAAATGGCCAGCGCGCCTAGTGTTTGCTGCAGCGCTTGGGCCTGTGCCGCGATGCGCTGCCTGTGATTACGCCCGGATCCGCCGCTGGATTCCTGAGCATCTGTTGCGCCCCAACAATCCTGTGCTATAGTTGCGGGCTTGCCTCAGGAGGGGTGGCCGAGTGGTTAAAGGCAGCAGACTGTAAATCTGCCCGCATTGCGTACGCTGGTTCGAATCCAGCCTCCTCCACCAAGGTTCGTTGCCCGCGTCGGGCGATTCACCGAGGTTCAAGGCTCCCAGGGCGGGAGTAGTTCAATGGTAGAACCTTAGCCTTCCAAGCTAATGACACGGGTTCGATTCCCGTTTCCCGCTCCAACAGAGCGAGTTTGGTCGGCTGACGTCGACACCGGTTTGCCAGCCAGCGATCCTGGCGTCAAACCCGTGCCGATGCCCATGTGGCTCAGTGGTAGAGCACTCCCTTGGTAAGGGAGAGGTCACGCGTTCGATCCGCGTCATGGGCACCACCTCTTTTCTCTTTTTCTACTCGTCTCAACGGGTTCGCCTCAGGAGCGCAAGATGGCAAAAGGCAAGTTTGAACGGACCAAGCCGCACGTGAACGTGGGCACGATCGGTCACGTGGACCATGGCAAGACGACGCTGACGGCGGCGAT
>NZ_NISI01000024.1 GCF_002205845.1 Roseateles puraquae
GTCAAGGCCGAGCGTGATCTGATCCATGCCCACCATCGTCCCCGACGCTCAGGCCTCGCACCAGTCGGATTGACGAGAGGTTTTGCAGACCTTCCTTAAACAAGCAGGAAACCTGGCACCTCTCCCACACGCTCGGCGGCCCTGGTCTGCTGGAACTGGTTCGCCGCGAGACGCATACCTGCTACCTGGGCGATCACACCACTTGGCATGAGTGGGGCTACGGCTGCGGCACCTGCCCGGCGTGTGAGCTGCGTTCGAAGGGGTATGACGCCTACATGCGAGGCCAGCCATGAGCAACGCCGCCTACACCGTCGCCTCGTGCCGACTGGAGTCCGCACGACGCGTCAGCGTGCTACCACGGGACCACAAATGCAGGCACGTCCATGGCCACAGCTTCCTGATCAGCGTCTTTGCCGAAGTTCCGGTGGGCTGGGCACCATTTCCTGGTGGCGAAGTTTCCGAACTGCAGCGTCGCCTGGAAGGATGCGTCGCGCCACTGAACTACCAACTGCTAAACGAGTTCCTGGAGCAACCTACCGACGAAAACATCGCGCGCTGGGTACGCCAACGCCTGGATGTTCCGGGCATCGACCGAGTGGCGGTGCAAAGCACTGCGAACCAGGGAGTGGATCTGGATGCGCAGGGGCATGCTCACGTCTGGCGACGCTACCGCTTCCAAGCTGCGCATCAACTGCCCAACGTGCCGCTGGGGCACAAATGCGGGCGCCTGCACGGCCATGGCTTCGAGGTCATTGTGCACGCCGATCAAGACGTGGGGGAACGCGACCTCAGCATTGACTACGACCATCTCGATGCCATCTGGGCTCCGTTCCACTACGAACTGAATTACCAATATCTCAATGAGATCGAAGGCCTGCACAACCCGACGAGCGAGGTGATCTCGGCCTGGTTGTGGCGGCGCCTAAAGCTCGCGCTGCCAGAGCTGTCTTGGGTGACGGTGTTCGAGACGGGCAGTTGCGGCGCGAATTTCGACGGCACGCAATACAGGATCTGGAAGGAGTTCACTCTCGATAGCGCGGTGCAGTATCGACGCGCGCCAGCCGATGTTCCCCAGGCCCGGATTCACGGGCACACCTACACCCTACGCTTGCACCTATCTGCGCCGTTGGATGCCATGATGGGTTGGACGGTCGACTTTGGCGACGTTAAAGCGATCTTCGATCCCATCTTCAAGTCGCTGGACCACCATCCACTGCATCAGTTGACCGGAATCCTTGATTGCGACACTGCAAGTCTTGCAGCCTGGATTCAGAACCAAGCGAGTAAGGAACTGCCGCAACTGGTCAGAGTGGACCTCTATGAAACCGAAGGCAGCGGCTCCATCGCCACGGTAGATCAGGCAGGGCCAGCGTTGCCTGTCTAAGCAGGACGCCGGGCATTTCGGACGAAGGGCTCAGACCTCTTGACTTCACCTGTTAGCGCTGGCTTGGAAATCCGATAAATAGCCCACCTCGCCCGATACCAATCAGTGGCTTCCGTCACGCGGTTTTCATCTCATCGTGACGACTGTGCCGATACTTGCTGCGTCTTGTTCATGACGCATTCGATGATGCGGGTCGTGCCGCTGCCCTGCACTTGAAGCAACTCCGTTTGATCGCGCATGGCGGCCTTGATACAGAAGAATGCTTGATGCGTGGCGACGTTTGAAACGAACACCACCCAATCCGCCATGCTGGCACTAGATTTCAGTCGGGTGGTACAGGCCTCGTCGTCGTTGGTTTCGAACCTGCCTTGGGGGAATAACTCCCTGAGCGTCATAGCCGCGCGCTCGGTTGCGTGCTTGTCAAGGCTGTAGATCAGCACCCGCTTGACCATCTCAATCGCAAGCGCCGGGAATTCGACTTCCATCGAACCCGTGGGCGAGGCCAATTCATATCCGCACTCCGCCGCCAGGATACGCAGCAGGGAACGCTGCACCGGGCCCAACCTGGAGCGCATTTCTTCGGCGGCGTCGAAGATCACGCCCCGCCAGCGCGTCAGTGCTTCCTCGCTGCGGCAGGGCACCGCAAGAAGGCCATCCGTCAACTCCAGACCCCACCGCGCGGCAACTGGCGATCGGGCTACATTGAATACGTCGATAAGTCGGTCCAATAAGCGCTGGTACTGCGTCGGCGTGGGACTGGCGCCCACCAGATGCAATGCAGCCAGGCGAACGAGTTCCAACTCGGTTTCGCCGAAGCGGTCACGCAGGAAAAGGGTTTCGATGAAGGCCTGGTAAAGCTCGATGAGCCGAGATTCCGGCGCGCATTTGCCTACCAGCCATTCGAACCAGACCGGGAACAAGGCGTCGAGTACCGGTGACTCTTCAAGTGCATGCGTTTCCAGTGCCGCCTGCAATTCATCCGTCAACCCGGGTCGCATGTCCAGAATTGCCGTGCTGCTCGCGCCAGCGATCTCTCGCCAGTAAGCCACGATGTCTGCTGCCTGCTGCTCGGTGACGGCCTCGACCTGAACCTGCAACTTGGCCGGCGGCACTTCACGCGCCAGTTGCTCCACGTCGCGCAATAGACGGGCTCGTGTCTGGCCAACCGCCTCGGCAATGTCCGCACTGGTTGCATTCAAACGCGCCAGCACATCGCCGCCGCGTACCGGATCGGCGATTTCTTTGGCACAGCGCAACAGCGCAGCAAAGACCCGGGCATCGTCGGGCAACGGCCACAGCAGCACCCAAGCCTGCTCATAGCGCTCCTGATCCATTTCGTCCAGTGCCGACTCAAAGTCGCTGCTCGGTGTCTCAAGAGCCGCGACCATGGCCTCAATCCCTGAGGTCGCAGGACCGAACGCATGCGGTCCCACGGCCTCGAGCAGTTCTCGACACAGTGCGGCCTGGGGAGCGGCCTGCGCCAGCGCGTCGAGCAGCAGCGACTTCAGGGCAGCAGGCCGGCGCGAGCGCCCGCGGCCCTTAAGGAGCGGACCGGCCAGCGCCTGAACCTCATCGACGAATGCTTGGACCAGGTGTGGTGCGCTACCGGAGTTCTCGAACGGGCGGAGGTGCACCTCGTAGAGTGCGTCCCAGATGTCGCCGTAGGTCTCTGGCGGCAGTCGCAGTTGCATCAACTCGACTAGGCGGGGATGCGCGAGGATCTGCTCCCAGCGCCCGAAGGCCGCCGCCAAGCGGATATCAAGGAATACTCGGTTCTCGCCGCTGAGTCCATGGACGTCGCGCAGCGCGGCGACTGCCGCCAGGGCATCGGGCTCATTGCGGGCAACAAGGGCTTCGTCGAAGACCGAGCGCAACTGCGCGAAGCTGCGCACTTCCAACTCCACCCGCTTGGGTTGACGTTCCAGCAATTGCCAATAGGTCTTCCAGCGCGAAGGAACACGCTCATCGAACTCGGGCTTGCTGCAGCGTAGGCGCACAACGCGCAGGCCTGCGGACATTAGGACTTCGCGCACGACATCGGGCGTCGCCCATGCGGTGTCACCGCTATCGTCGAATTCGGCAAAGCTCGGCCCGATGAATGCTTCGAGTTCGGCCCGCAACGCACGGCACGCGGTGTCGTCGTGGGCGCACGCGTACCAGCAGATGCGGTCGTCGCCAGCGCTGCGGTACGGCAGCAGCAGCGGCCGGTCGCCATAGCCACTCAGGAAGCGACGTAATGCGTCGTGCAGGGCTTGCGGCACGGCCAGCGCCGGGGCCGGGGCCGTAGCGCCAGCGCCTGGATGGACGTAGAGATTCGGGACGGTGAAGAAGCGTCGCAGCAGTGCCGCGCGCTCGGCGGCTTCCTGGTCGTCAGCGCGTACCATGAATGTCGAATTCCACCTTGGCCTGGGCAATAAGTTGCGCGTTGAACGAGACGGTCAAGGACTCGTCATTGAGGGTTACGCCTCGTTCTGTGAAGTTCATTGACCCGCTCAGCAGCGCGTGTTTCGTTAGCAGGCCCTTGGTGTGAAGCGCTATGTTCTCGCTCCAACTGCAGCGGTCTCGTAGACCAACATCGTCCAACGCCGCCATCAAGCGGGTGTGGAAGGGCTGGTTGTGTCGATCCGGGCGCACTCGCAAGACGAGCCGCGTGTCGTTGGAGGCCACCGCCACGAGCACGTCGATGAGCCGAATTTCCCGATGCGTCCACTCCGGGTTAAGCCCTTCGAACTCACCCAGGCGGTTGTCGAACACGACTATGTTGCTGACCCAGGGCGTAACAAGGTACAGGGTGTCGCTCGGCACGATCAACTCGTGCGCGAAGACCAGCGTCAGCACGTCGATTGCAGCCTTGGGCGCGGAGGTGGCTGACTTGAAGATCTGGCGGGTGTCGGTCATGGCGAATCCGGAATGCTGAAGGTCCATTCCACGAAATGATCTCGGCGCTTGACGCCGGTGAGCCGGGCGAAGACGTTGAGATAGTCGAATTGCACAGGCTCTATCACCATGGCGCGCAGCACCCGCGGCAGCCATTGCCCGGCCTGTGCCGCCTCCACACAGATCACAACTTGCGAGGTTGATACCAGCCGCTCTCGAGCCGTATCCGACCAGCCCGGCACGGTCGGATCGATGGGTTGTGGCCTCTGTGTGAGCCACTGCTCCAGCAGCAGCCGCTCTGTATCGATCGGCGACGCCCAGTAGCGGTTGGACCACGGCAGCGCCGTAGCCCGGAGCGCATGGCCTCGCGCCCACAGCACACCCATGAGCACGCCGAAGCGCCAAACGCGCCGGTTGCCTGAGGCCGGAAGGCTCAGTCCCATGCCTCGGAACGCTTGGTCAAGACGCTGGTCCTCGCTAAACAGCGCACAGACTACCCGCACGTCTACCTCGATGCCGAACCGGTCTTCCAACTCGTCCCAGTGGCACTGGATCTCGCATAGCAACCCGTCGAGTTCTGCCGGCGTGTCCGGTCGCAGCAGTCGCATACTCAGTGCCACGGCATAGCCATGAAACACCGACTGGCCGCGGCGGACCAGTTCAGCGCGCAGCACGCCGAACGCCTGCTGCGCTTCTGCGGTGGTGGTAGCCTGGCGCACGCGGAGGACGCTGTCCACCAAGTCGGCGTCCGGCGTCTCGCCGCCGAGCCACGTCACCATCTCGCGAAGTTGGCGCTCAGTCCACTCGAAATCGCGCGGGCCCAGTGCCGCCTCGACATGACGGTAGAAGGCGTCTGGTTGGGTCACCAGCAATTCGACGACCTGCTCGATAAGGCCGTTGCCGCCAGGATTGGTTTCCGAAATCCAGATCTCGGGTGTCTCGGCGGTCGAGGCGTCGTCGCGCAATCCTGGCTCAATGTCCACCGCCAGGGACTCGCAGTCCACTTGCGGACAGGCTTGTTGGATGGCTTCCAGGCAGGCCGCGCCCAGCGTGGCGCGCACGGTGAGCGACAGCCACGCGTCCCATTCGGCGTCGATCGGGTCTGCTAGCACGCGAGCCACGCCTCGTATTGCGCGCATCACTTCGGGGCTGCGCAATGCGTCTTCGAGGGTTTGCCTGAGCCGGTCCGGCGCCTCGTCGTCTGCTTGGACATCGGGCGCCTGGAAGACGGCCTGCAGTACGCCCAGCAATTGCGCCTGGTGCTCGCCCTGGGCCAGCCGATCCAGGGCCTGCACCAGTGGAAGGTCGTCACTTCGGGCCACCAGCAGCGCGCTGATCTGGAAAACCTGTGCAATCCAGCCGCGAATGAAAACGCTGGAGACAACCTCCCGGAATGCCGCGTCCTCGCTGGCCTCGTAGCGGTAGCGGGCGGCGCGCGCCGCCCGCTCACGCCGCCTGTCGCTCCAGTCGATAGCCGCGTGCAACTGCGCCGGCAGATCCAGCGCCAGCACCAGTGCGTCGGTGTCGATGTCGAAACCCACGCCTGCAGGCTGCCCACCTTGCAGGAATCGCCAGTGCACGCTGATGCGCGCCGACGTGCTGCCCTGCCGCAGGCGAAGCTCGGCACGCGAGCCGATGGCGTAACGGCGTACCAGCGCCTGGGATTGCCCGGCATGTGTATGCGCGACGACACCGCTGATCAGCCGCGTGATGCCGACGTAGGTCGGCAGCGCGAACGCCTTGCCTGCACGGGGCGCCTGCAGGTGCGAGCTCCACACCAACTGGGCGTTGGAGGTGTCGGCCACTTCCGGTTTGCCGGCGGCGGCGCGACCGGCGGGGACCAGGGCCAGCCACGCCGCCGTGGGACGCAGGGCTTGCCAGGGTTGCGCCCGCCCCTGGTCCGGGCGGTGGAACGGGCGCTGCGGCTCGCCGGCATACCAGGCGTCGATGTCGGCATCGCGTTCGACCACGGTTCCGTCGGCCGGCATCAACTCCTCCAGCACCTCGCTAGTCACGCCCAACCATAGTGCTGCGTCGTAGCGACGGGAGACTCGACCGGGGGCGAACTCGCCCAGTCCCTGCTGCACCGGCAGGTACTGTGGACTTGGAATATCCAGTCCGCCAGGCAACTCCAGTCGCAGCTCGGGCAAGCTCAGGTCGCTGAACAGATTGGCCGGAATGAAATCCGGCAGCGGGTGTACCGCCTGCAAATCGGCGCCCGCCTTGCCGTGCGCGCGCCAACCTGTGGCCAGGCGCCGCAGTGCGGTTGGGATAGCGCCCAGCATTACGGGGCGTGGCTGGGTCCACAGCACCAGATCCGTTTGCTCGCTCGTAAGCGACAGCCGGTCGCTCAGACTGGCGGCCAGCCGCTCCGAGCGTGTATGGTCGTCGAGCAGGCGGCCCAGCAGTTCAATGACGCGGCGCCGGCGCAGTTCGCTCCCCAGCCAGTTCTCGCCCGCGTACCTGATTCCTCTGTCCGCGCCTGGCGGCGCCAGTTCACGGGCGCGGATGAGCAACTGCCGGCAGATTTGGTCCCACTCAGGTCCGCCTTGCGCGGCAGGCAGGTTGCTAAGGAGCTGGCGCAATTGCCGCTGCACCGATTCGGGCCAGCGCTGCAGCGCTGGCTCTTCTGTCGGGCCAGCCAAGGTACCCCACAACGGGCCAGTCACTGCGTCGCCCCCTGTGAGCGCGCCCAGTTCGTCAAGCAGTGCATAGACTGCCTGCATGCGTTGCACGTAACGGTTCGACAGCGGCAATTGCCGTGCCGGCAACTCCGGGTCGAAGAGTTGGTCGTAGGCCTGGTAGGCCAATCTGTCGCGGCCGTAGTCGGTCAGGACCACCACTGTCCAGGGCCGCATGTGGCGCGTCCGGCCTGCTCGGCCCTTGCGCTGCAGGAAAGACGCCATGCTGCGCGGCGCCTTATGCTGCACCACGAGCCCGACCCCTGGATCGTCAAAGCCGACCTCCAGCGCCGACGTGGCCACCACGACCTCGCTGCGGCCGCTCACGCCCTTATCGTGGGCCGTCGTACGGGCTACCTCAAGGGAGCGACTTAGGTCATGGCCAATGGCACGCGGTACCCGCCAGTCCTGGCCTGCCAGGTAGCGCCGGCCCGGTGGATCGAGCGGCTCGCGCAGCCGCGCCAGCCCACCGTCCGGATGCCTGACCCGGTTGGGCCGGCCCCAGCGGTCCCGCCCCTCGGCATCCAGAAAGTCCATGAACAGCCGGTTGGTGGCATCGAGTTGGTCCGTGAAAGCGAAGCTGCGCCAGCCGAAAAACGGGCGCGTCCGTTTGTCGAATGTCTCGGGCGGGTCCAGCAGCCTCGAGCCCAGCATTAGGGTCTGGATGGACGTTGATAGCAGAGACGTCTGCGACACTGGGTCGCCACGCAGGGCCAGCAGGTACTCAGCGCCTTCCTCGACGATATCGGTGTCCAGCGGCTTGATCTCCTGCACCACCTGCTCGCTCAGCCCGGTGAGGCTGGCGAAGAAGGTCTGGCCTTCGGCAATGGTTGCAGACAAGCCAACGAAGCTGGAGCGCCGGCCGCTGGCGGCCCACCAGCGGCGCATCAGGTAAGCCACCTGCGCGCCGTAAGTGCCGGCGTAGAGGTGCACCTCATCCATCAACACCAGGTCTGGTACCCGCAGCGCACGCGGGCCAACGCCGAAGACATGGCACTGCCGTGGGTTGGATATATGCCGATTGAGCATCTCCACGGTGCTGAACAGTATGTCGGGCGGGTCGGCCTCGATCTCGCTCCGCGTGAAAGCCAGATGCGCTGCATCGACAGTGTGGCCGCAGCCGCGGCACACCAGCCTCGTCAGTCGCTGTTCCACGTCGCGCTGGCGCAGCACCATCTCGCCGGCACAGCCAGGCCGTGGGCAGGCGAAGAAGGGGCAGATCCTCTCCTGGGCGTTGCCGGACCAGTTCTTAAACGCGCTACTTGCCGTATGGGGCGTGTCGCCGTAGAGCACTCCGACGCGCAGGGGCCGGCCGCCGCGCCGTGCTACCCAGGCGTCGAAGGTGCGGCACTGGTCGTATACCTCGGCCAGCTGGTCCTTGAGCAGCTCGTTGCGCGGGTACAGCGCCAGCACGCGCACGCCCCGCGATTGCGGTTGCTGCACCCGCTGGTGCGCCAGCCAGGACAGGGCCGGCAGGTAGAACGCCAGCGTCTTGCCGCTGCCCGTGCCGGCCGAGACCAGAGTGCCGGTGAGGCTGCGCTGCTGCAGGCTCAGCAGCAGGCGCCTGGTGGACTCGACCTGGAAGCGCGAAAGACCTGCTCCTTCGCCCATCTTGCCGAGCCAATGTTCAAGCGCGCTCGAAAGCCCGGGCTCTGTGACGGCGTCGGCCAGGGCGGCGAGCACCATGCTGGCATTCTGGTCTCGACGCGGATAGCGGCGTGCACGGCGCAGGAAGCGGTAGTCGGCTACCAGTGTCGCAGCGCTTGCCCATTTCGCACCCGAGGGGTCCTTGCGATCATCGTGCTTGGGAAACAACTGGCGCAGTTGCGCGATCAGCCTGACACCTTCGGCCATCCGGGTGCGCCACCCGTTGCGTGCGCCAGGTCCGGTTTCCGGTACCTCGAACAGCATGTTCAGGCTCGTCAGCATTTCACGCAGGTCCCGCGTGGTGACGATGCTGCACGCGGGGTCGCTGCGCAGCGCCTGGTTGCGCGGCTCATCTAGCACCGCGCGCAGCGCGTCGGTGACCTCGTCGTCGCTGAGCGCGTTGTCGACCAGCCCCCAGACCAGGCCGCGGGCTTCGATCTGCTCCAGCGCATCGAGGGCCCGCTCGGCCAGCAGCAAGTCGGCTGTCAGGCCCATGCCGGTACCGTCCGGACCCGGACGACGAAGCGCGCGGGATCGTCGTTAGCCTGCAGCCACGCCACCACCTCCGGCGTGAGTAGGTCGATGCCCGCGTTGCCTTGCTGGACGGCACGCAGGAACACGCGCACCGCCTCCGGTGCCGCCAGCGTGAGCCCGGCCTGGACTTCGCGCAGCCGTTCGATGGCTCGTGAAAGCTCATGCAGCACCGCCTGCGAGCTCGGCGCGCCTTGCCGCACCAGCGCCGCGTACTGCTGGTACTGCGTCTTGTAGTTCGCCAAAACGCGCTCGTTGGCCGGGGTGCGCGGCATCCGGGCTTCCAGGGACGCCGGCGTCTCCATCGTGCCCATCTCTTCGCGCACTTGCTCCCACGCCGTGCGCGCCGCGTCAGCCGCTGCCTTGTTGGCGCTGTCGGCTGCGGCCAGCAGGCGCGTCCACAGGTTCTCCTCGTAGAGCGCCTCGATGTCGGCGCCCCGGCGCAGCAGCGCCTGCGCTTCGCGCGCCAGCGCCGCGGCCGCGGCGTCGGCCTCGGCCACTTCCTGCGGCAGTGTCGCGAAATGGTCTGGGAACACCGCCATGCGCTTGCGCGCCGCGCTACGCGCGCTGATGCGCGTGTCCCATTCCGTGGCCCGGGCCTGGACGGCCGAGAGTTGCTTGCGCGTCTGGTTGGCCAGTCGAGCGCGCTCCAGGCCCGCACGGGCGGCCTGGCTTCGTTCCATCAGGGTCGGCATCAGTCCTCCCACACCAGGCTGTCGATCAACGCCGTGCGCTGCTGCAGCGCCTGCTCGTCGTCCACGGAGCGGGTCTGCGCATGCACAAGGCGCTCCAGGGCCTCGAAAAATTCATTCATCGACAAGACGTCCACGGCCAGTGCAGCCATACGCGTGAGCGGCACGCTGCTCAAGGCAATGAGGCGTGCGTTGACGGATGCCGAGGCCTCCGACGGCTCCATCTTGCGCACCCTGCGAATGGCGAACTCCGTGCCTTCATCGGATAGCCGCATCACCACAGCGCGCAGGGGCGCTTCCTCGATGGAGGTGGGCCAGATCGACAGTTCCCGCGCGTCATCGATGGTTTGCGTCATCGCCTCGCGCCACGCCACGCGTTGATGGTCCTCGCCGAAGGACTGCGCAATGACGGGCTGGAAATGTTCCACGGCCGCGGTCACTGCAGCGATGAGGTCGCCCACTTGTTGCGGCGACAGCCTTTCAAGTGCGTCCTGCGCATCCTGGCTCAGCGCAACTTTGCCGTTGAGGCACCGTATCCAGCGTGACGCCACGTCGCGCCGCAGGACGGCCTTGAGCCGTTCGGTGTCGATGGCGAGCGGCTTGCCGCCTCTGTTGCCCTGGTAGCAGCCCAGGTAGTGCCGCAATCGCTCCTGCAACAGTTCGCGTCCGCCCAAGGACTTGCGCCGCGCCTCCAACACAGTGCGGACCTTGGCGGGCAAGCGATCCGTCTCAGGCTGAGGATGATCGTCGGCTTGCGCCAGCAGATCCTTGAGGTTGTTCGGTTCGGGCTGCTGCTTCGTGCTTGCACCCAGCAGCAGATTCTGCCGGTGCAGAGCCGAGGCCAGGGCCGCGGCTTCACGCTCCGCTTCCTCCAGCACGACGGCAAGCACCTGGGCCTCGAGATGCTCCAGCAGCGCGTTGGCTGAGGCGTAGTCGTTTTCGGCCTGGGCATAGTTCCAGGAGCGGTTGTTGTTGTTCCAGCGCTCCAGGGCCTTGAGCCCAGCCACAACGCGGGGCGGGATGGGCTCACCGGGCTCGGCCACGCGGACCGCGAAGTCCTGCGTCGGATTGCTAACCGTATTGGCCGGCGGCAGCCAGAACCAGGTCATCTCGACCTTCTGGCCGTGCAGGCGGTAGTCGTCGAAATCGATGCGCTCGTTGAGCGCATCGGTCAGCAGGCGGCGCGTGAGCCTGGCATGGTCGTTCGTCATGCGGGCTTCGGGCGTCCACTTTTCCAGCGCCTGCGCGTAGGCGCTGGGCGGTGGCGCCACTGGGGCAATGGGCGCGGGAGGCTGTGCCGGCGCGACAGGGGCCGGCGCACCTGGGCCGGCCGGCGCGACCGTGATGCCGGACCCACCATCCGCCGGGCGTCGCGGCGCCGACTCGCCCGCGGGCGGCCTTGCCGCGGCGCTGAAAGGCCAGGGCAGATCGAACGCGTCGAACACCGGCCGCGCAACCGGGGCCGCGGCCAGCGACCTGGGGTGGCCCGCCCAGTGGAACAGTGCCGTGCGCAGGCGTCCCGTCTCCTCGGCGCCGTAACCGCGGAACTGCAGTTCCTGGTCCAGTTCCGCGGTCAAGCGTGCCTGGTGGAAGTTCGGCGGCGGGAAGTGCCCGTCCTCGAACAGCGGCCGCTCCAGCAGCGTCTTGCGCAGCACCTCGTTGATGAAGGTGCGTGGCCTGAACGTCCAGGCGTCTCCTGCCTTCAGCGCCGCTGCAGCCAGCGAACGGACGGCCGCCTCGTTGAACGGGAAGAGGCTGTGGCCGGCCCTGTTGTGCCCGAAGGCGTCGAGCCGGTCGGCGGCCGCGGCGTCGAGTGTTTTGTCGAAGCGCGGCACCCAGCCGTAGAGGTCGGTGCCCTCCTGGGGCGACGCCTTGAACGCCTCGCGCAGATGCGCCACGCCCCAGCGTGCGGCGTTCAGGTAGCGACCGGTCAGGCTCACCAGGCGCTGCACGATGGTGCTCTCGGCTAGCCCCTCGCTGGGCACTTCCCATTGCTCGCGTGCGCGCGTAAGCACCGTCTTGCGCCCGGCCAGGAAGCCGTCCGTAACTGCGAGCACGGTGCGGATCGGCGCCCTCACGCGCACGCCCTGGTGGTCCGACTCCGCGATCACGATCTTGAGCAGCGGTTCCTGGATGCCCGAGAGCGCCGCCAAGTCCTCGATCAGCAGCACCAGTTCCTTGCCGTCGCGCAGCAGTTGCTGGCGGATGTCGTCCACGATCTCGTCGAGCGAGCGCTGGTGCAGCGCATCCGTGAAACGGAAGATCGTGCGCAGGGCCGGGTCCAGCAGTTCCTGCAGGATTTCCGCTGCCGTGCCGCGGTAGCGGCCGTTGGCGTTGGCCAGGAACGCCAGCGCCTCGTTCACGGCGCTCTTCATCGGCGTGGCCGCGGACTCGACCGGCGGCTCCAGGTCCTTTGGCTGGAACTGCCGGTCCGCTGGGTCGGCCGTGCCCCCCAGGCTCGCACTGACAATGCGCCGCAGCGCGGCCTGCAGCCAGGCGTCGCGCACGTCGGGATCGCGCAGCAGGGTGCGCAGATGCTGCGCAAGGCGGATACGCGGACCGAACTCGGGGCCCACGCGCCGCGCGCGTACTTCCTCTTCTAGGCGCTTACCGTAGAGTTCGAGCTCCTCGGCCAGCGTCGTAGCCAGCAACTCAGCCGCCAGCACGGGGTTCATGGCTTCGGCCGCGCGCGCCAGGTCCTGCCGCAGTGCTTCGTACTCGGCGCTGGCCAGCGGCTCGAGGATCAACTCCACCACCCGGCGCAGGCTGGCCGTCTTGGGGATGGTGACGATCACGAGTTCCTGGCGACGGGGATGGCGCTCCAGTTGCGCCTTCAACCAGCGCACCATGTGCGACTTGCCCACGCCGGATGCGCCCGTGATGGCCACCAGCACGGCGCTGCCGTCGTCAGCCGGGCGCATCAGCGCGCGTAGCAGGTCCATCTCGCTGGCCTCGGTGACGGCGGCCCCGGACTGCTCCGGGCGTCGCAGCAGCGTCACCGGTTCGTGCACCGCCAGCAGCAGCGCCTCATCGGCGGTTTCGGCCTCGGTGCGCAGGCACTCGTCGATGCGCTCGCGGCCGGGCCAGTAGGCAAGAAGGGCGTTGTGGTCGCTCATCGGCTTTGTCCTGCGGCCGGACGGGAGATCCATTGGAAAGTCAGGTCGTGACGAGCGCCCTGCGCGCCGGTGAGCGTGATGGCGCTGCCGGTGTCGCTCTTTTGCGCCATCACGATGTCGCCGCAGGCGCGCAGGCACAGCAGCGCACGCGATAGCGCCGTGGACAACTGGCCCGGGTTGCGCGGTGCCAGCGCGTTCGGGTCCATGGCGGCCAGCACTTCCTTCTGGTAGCGGCCACCGTCTAGCACCGGCAGCAGCCAGGCCACTTGCCCCACGAAGTCCGCAGCGGCCATGCCCTGGCCGGGACTCAAGATTTCGGGCAGCACATCGCGCACTGCCACCGTTGGGTCGATGGCCGCGTGGGGATGACGGCTGAATCCCAGGAACGGGGCCCAGTACTGCAGCCCGTTGCGGCGCGTACTGTTACGCATGAGCAACAGTTCAGGGTCAGTGATCTGCTCCGCTTCCTGAGCCTCGAAGTCAGAGAACGAGGCACGGTACACGTCCTGCGCCATCATCCAGGCCAGCGAGCGGGTGAGGTCTGCGGCGCGCGCGCTCTCGCTGGCCCAGAAATCGGCGTTGTTCTCTTCGGCCAGTGCACACTTGCAAACCACACGCCGCGTGAACCGCTGCAATTCCAGCGCCGCGATCCGAGTTCCAGCGGGGCGCTCGTTCACTGTGATGGCGTCGCCTTCCTGCCTAAACAAGCCTAGCTCAGTCCATCGATTGAGTGTCTGACGGGTCATCTTGCCGTCGTCGTCCACCACCGATGAGGGTGCGACCGTCTCTAGCAATTCGTCGCGCAACACCGGCTTGCCGGCGCGCAGCACGGCGGCATGGAGCATGGCCAGCACGTTAGGCAAGCCGTCGCTGGTCAGGTTAAGTAGGCTCATGAAGCAAGTGCGCGCAAGGCGGCATCTTCGTCGGCGTGGGGCAGGACGCTGGCCCAGGAGCGGTCGGGACGCAGCGGATCCGTGATGGCAGGGGTCATGAGAACAATCGTCAGGGCGCAGGCAGCGCCAGTCAGCTGCGAGGCGGCCATTGCGGGCATCGTGGGATCGGTCCAGAACACGAGCCGGAACTCGCCGCTAGCCCCATCCAGGACACTACTCGCCTCGGAGCCGAAGCGGTCGAGGAACGCGTCGGAGCGTGTGCGCCGCAGGCAGTCGCGCAGCGACTGGACATCAGACTGCGCCGCGCTGGACGGCAGCAGCACGGTGTGCGGCTGCAGTCGGCCCACCAGTGCGTCCGCCAGTCCCCCCGGCGGGGCGCGCAGTACGCGGAGCACGTCGTCCACGACGATGAACATCAGGTTGGGCTGCGCGCGTGGCAGCGTACGCAGCAAGGTTTCGGGGCCGCGCCGTTCCTCAAACAGGCCCAGCCTGGCAACGAACGGCTGCGGAACCCAGTCGCGTAGCCGCGGCGGCCCCCAGTGGGCCGAACAACCGCCGCAGGCGCTGGCCACCGGCATCCAGGCGTTGGGCAGCACGAGGCGGTACAGGCGTGAAAGCGCCTCCTCCATCTCTACCCGGCCTTCAGCCACGCCCAGCATGAGGTCGAAGGCCCAGTCCGCCGCTTGCCTGGCTTGCTGCCGGGCCTCGTGCATACGCGCATCGAACACCGCGCGCTGGCGATGGCCCGCGTCGAGGATGCGCACGGCCGCGAAGTGCGCCTGCACGTCCGTCATCTCCTGCGATTCCTCCCTGACCGTGCCATCCGGCGAGGGCGCGCGATGGCTCAGACCCGTGAGCTCGATGAGGCCCGCGGCGGCCATGAGGTTGAGCGTGCGCAGGTTCCACGTCCGGTTGCCCCGGCCATGGGTGCTCAGATCGGGCCGCAGCCGGTTCAGGTCGAGCCAGACCTCGCCGCTGTCGGCTGACTTGGCCACCGGTTGGTCGATCATCGTGGTCCAGCGGTCGAAACCGATGTCGTTGCCGATGAAGCTCTCGCCGGCCATGTCGCGCGCCTGCCTCACGTCCTGCTGCGTGAACAGCAGCAGGCTGGCCGCGGCCCGGCCATCGCGGCCGCTGCGGCCGACCTCCTGGTAGAAGCGGTCGAGCGACTCGGGCAGCGTCGCATGGACGATGGTGCGTACATCGCCCTTGTCCACGCCCAGGCCGAAGGCCGACGTAGCCACCATGCCGTCGAGGCGGTTGCAGCGCCAGTCGTCCAGCAGCGCCTGCCGCTGGGCGGGCGGCGTCTCGCCGGTGAACTGGCGCAGGCGACCGAAACCTTCCCGGCGCAGCAACTCTATCCACTGCTGCGCCTCTTCCGGGCGCGTGACGTAGAGGATGAACGGGCGCGGCGCCACCTTGAGCGCTTCGACGGCCAGGCGCTGCTTTTCCGCCAGGTCGGCGCAGCGCCGTATCGCGTAGCGCGGCTCAGGCCGCAGGTGGATGCCGCCAACCACCCGGGCATGCTCCGGATGGCCGAAGGCATGCTGCAAGAACCGCACTGTGTGCGGCGTCAGCGTCGCGGAGGCCAGCACGACGCGGATGCTGCGGCGCGCGGATTCGTGACCGAGACGGCGCAGCCGCTTCACGAGCGCGGGCAGCAACTGGAACGCTGGCCTGAAGCCGTTGCCCCAACTCGACACCAGGTGCGCCTCGTCCACGACGACGTGCGTGATGCGACCGTTGCGGGCGCTGTCTTCGAGCGCTTCGCGCAGCGTGCTGGTGGCGGCTTCCGGCGAGGTGAACAGCACAGGCAGGCTGCCGTCGCGCAGCCCCTGGAAAATCTGCGCTCGCTGTGCCGTTGTGAGCCCGCCGTGGTATGCCAAGGGTCGGTCCTCCCAGCGCGGGTCCTTG
The DNA here is from genome assembly GCF_002205845.1 of Roseateles puraquae. Taxonomy (GTDB): domain Bacteria; phylum Pseudomonadota; class Gammaproteobacteria; order Burkholderiales; family Burkholderiaceae_C; genus Pelomonas; species Pelomonas puraquae. The sequence continues at coordinate 15,736 of NZ_NISI01000024.1, forward strand.
CGGCACAGTAACTCCGCCATGCGGGCGCTCTGATCGATGCTCAATGCAACCGTGGGAACGATCACCAGCGTCAGGTAACCCTCCCCCCGCATGAGGGCAGGCAATTGCGCCAGCAGTGACTTTCCACTGCCCGTGGGTAGGTTGGCGATCAGTGTTACTTGCGGCGGTAGGTGCAGCAGCGCCCGCACTGCCTCACGTTGGCCGGGGCCGGTGAAACTGGATAGGCCCGTTGCCTGCGCTATGCAGGGTTCGGCCAACACCCAGTCCGTTCGACGTACCTGAACTTCGTCGAAAGCGTCGTCGAATAAGTCGTCCTGTGCACCTAGCCAGGGCAGGCGTGGGTGCGCGGCGCTGATCTCGATTCCGCCGTCTACCCCAGCAGCGTCGAATCCGGCGCTGCGCCAAGCTGCGCAGGAGGGCCAACCGCCGCCATCGGGTACTCGAAGCCAAGCAGGCGCGCCGCGGCTGGCGCGCCGCAGTTGCCACTGGCGAACGAGAGACAGCAGGTCGAGGCTTGCCATACCCTTGTTTTGGCGCGCTAGGGCGGCTAGCACCTGACGCAGTCGCTCCAGCAGCGCATCCGGCGCGCACGATTGCACCATTGCGGCACCGTGAGTTTCCCAACGTGCCAGCGCGTCCGCCATAACGTCATCATCGAGCACGGCGGCGCTCATGAGTCGAACGGAGTGTCGTCTGCAACAAACACTGCCCCCACCACGTCAAGCAGCAAGAGAGGCTCAGACAGCGAGGCCTGCAAGGCCGCATAGAGTCCTTCGTCGCGCGCCATCTCCTGCCGTTCGCGTTCACGCGCTGCGCCGTCAAGCCGCGCCAGGCGCGACGCAGCCTGAGCGCGGCGCATGCGCCTCTCCTCGGTGCAGGCTTTGAGCGCCTTGCCGATATGGTCTCGATACTCCGCCGAAGCGAGCACAGCCGACTCGGCATTCCCACGGCATTGGGCGCACAACGTAGGCCAGTCGCGCATCCAGGCCGACTGAACCTCTGACGGTAGTTGACGCCAGCGCTGCGGATTGAGGTTGAAGTCGCGCCGGGTGCCTACCCATGCATCGCTGTAGCGGGCGGTGAGCAGCGTCGGCGGCTCGTGCACGATGGCGCCAGTGCCATCAATCCATACGCGCAAGGCTACGGGCGACATCAACACATGCGCCTTGCGCGCGAACGCGTGCGCGTCAATTTCCTCACCGAGTTCCACCCCGGACAGTCTCGGCCGGACCACAAAATCGAAGCGGAAGTAGAGATCGGCCCCGCACGCATTACTTGCGACATATTGGCGGTCCACTCGCCACATAGCGAAGGCTCGTCCTCGATCGTCGCGCTCACACAGCCGTTCTAGGGCCGTCACCAGCGAATCGCCGACGCGCAGCGGATACACCTGCTGCGCGAGCGCCGCGCGCGTTACCGTGTTCTGCCGGCGAAAGGCGTAAAGATGAGTCATCGGTGCCCGCGAAGTGCTGTGCGTGCGGTCCACGGACTGCAGGAACACGCGCAGGTACTCGGGCAGTGTTATCAGTGTGGGACGACCGCGATCGCCGTGGACGTAGGCGATACGGAACACTGGGTCAGTGGGCTGTACGCCCCCGCTAGCCAGTCCGGTTTGCTCGAACGACAGCATGTCCACTGCGAAGCGCTTGAAGACATCACGCCAGGACTGCCAGTCGGCTTCGCATTCTTCGAGCGCTTCCAGAGCCGTTTCCGGGACCGCGCCCTGCGCGTCAAGCGCGTCCTGGATGCTGATGTTGCGCAATTCACGCTGCACTAGACCTTCGTCGCCAGCTAACTGCTGTGCGTGGTCCGATAGCGCCTGCGTGCCTTGGTCCATCCATTCCTGCGCGAGGAGGCGTGCCGTTGACTCGATTAGGTACTGCAGGCTCGCGACGGAGCGATTGAACACGCGCCAGCCGGTATCCAGCACCTGCAGCCAGGCGACCTCGTCAGGCAGCCCTTCGTCCACTAGTACGTACGAGCCAATGGGATCACCCGTGCCGTAGCGATCTAGACGGCCCAATCTCTGCTCGATGCGGTTGGGTGCCAGCGGGAGGTCGAAGTGAACGGCCAACTTCTTGCCGCCGTGAAGATTGACACCTTCCTCAGCCCGTGCATCGCACACCAGAACGCGGATTTGCCCTGGCGCGCTGAGGAATTGGCGCCAGGCGGGCGGTGCAATATCCTCATCCTGATCCGATGGTGGCAGTTCAGGTTCGTGTCTGGCAACTTGTCCTGGTAGCGCCTGCTCCAGGGCGTGCGCTGCCTGCTTCGCGTCGGTGCACTGGTCGCAGAACACAACCACCTGTACGCCGACGGTCTGCAGCAACCCTTGAACCAAAGTCACCAAGACTTTGAAGCGCTCCGGATCAGCGCGCAGCCTCTCCCCCGCCGCATCAAGCTCTTGCGCAAGCGCCAGGCTCTGCGCGTCATGCACCCCGGCCGCGTGCAACAGGCCGTGGAGCGGCGCCGCATTGCGCGGGTGCACTGCGGCCGACAACAATATCGCAGCCACATCATCTGGCAACGCCGCGTCGGCGTTCAAATGCAATCGCAACTGTTCCAGCAATTCGCTCCAACGCTGTGCGCCTTGGCTGCGCATCGACACGGCCTTTAGGCCGTTGCGGCGCGGGGTAGCCCAGGACACCGTGGCGCGCCGGTTGCGCAGCAATCGCCGATGAAGCCGGTAGGTTTCGACTAGATGTACACGCAGATCCGCCAGCGAAGCTATGAAAGCCTCATCGTCTTCTTCAGGAAACGTCTCGAGTACCGCGCGCAGGGCATTCACCTTTTCCATCAGGAGCGCGTCGTCACCGTAGACTTCTTCCAACCGGTCCAACTCCGGCGCCAGACTCCACTGGTTCTCCGGCGATAGCATCGCCACAACTTCTGCGATGACCTGACGCGACGCAATTCGCTGACGCAGCCCCTCGACGTCGTCTAAAGGAAAGACGACGGGATCGAGCAGATGAAGCACGCGTAGGAAGCCTGCTTCGTCGCCTAACACAGGGGTGGCCGACAGTAACAGCAGCCGTGGCGTCGTTCGGGCGTGCTCCTGCAGCATGGCGTAGAGGTGCTCACGTGTCGTGCTGCCCTGGTGCGAAAGATGATGGGCTTCGTCCACCACGAGCATTCCGGCACCCGCTTCGAGTGCAGCGTTCAGCGCGTTGAGATCGTCATGCTGTATGAATCGCCCCGGGTATCGCGGAGGCCCGTTGGTTTAAGTCAGACGGTCGCGGCCTGACCAGCGCGTTGTCGATGGTAGTTGGCCTCGAACTCGG
>NZ_NISI01000025.1 GCF_002205845.1 Roseateles puraquae
GCTACAACTGGCATCGGCCACACTCCGCACTCAACCGCCAGCCGCCCATGAGCCGTATCCCGGCCATGAACAACCTACTGGAACTCAACAGCTAGTTCACCGGCGGGGTCACGGAAGCCCCGACCAGCCTGGCGAGCAGGTCCGCTGCGATCCGACGCCCTGCAACGCTGCTGTCCGCCAGGCCCTGCGATGAAGATCGCTGCCGACTGGCCACCTGACGCTCGATGGCCCTGATGTAGTCGCGAGCGCCGCTACCCGCGAGTTCCTTGAAGCTGTCCCGAATTGCCCTTGTGGTCAGGGCTGCGGCGTCACCCGTGTCGTGCCTCGAGGTCCAGGTCTTGAGCAGCCCCCACGCCGCAGCTCCTGACACCGATTCCTCAGACCTGAGCCGGACGATGAGGGCGGCATGTTCACCCAGGGGCCCAGACCGCCCCAACCGCAACGCCGCGTAGCGCCGCAGCTGCTGCACCAGCACGAAGGGCAAGGCAACGGGGTCCTCGCGCCAGACTGGGTGCACCGTGGCGCCGCCCTGTTGATCTGGCACGAGGTCACGAGCTTTGAGGTCTGCGATTTCTCGGGCGCGGAATCCGCCCCAGAACGCAAGGCCGACGGCGCACCTCACGCGGATCTCGGCCTCATCGTCCTGGTCCCCTGGATTGAGCAGGAACTCGATCAAGCCATCGGGAACCTGAAACGCGCTCGCCGGTCGACCGGGAGCGCAGCGCTGACTACCGACTCCCGGCACCCAGTCCAGCCACCGCTGCGACCAGCAGTAGCGCAAGAAGGCGCGCGTGATCCGTGCTGCCTGAAGCGCGCTGGACGTCTTCAACGCGGACTTGCGCTTCTCGGTGATGGTCGATCGGACCTTGGTCAAGTCACCAAGGTAGGCCAGCCACGCCTCTTCGGTGATCGCCATGACGCCATGTATGTCGGACGCGGCAAGGTGTTCGCGAAAGCGCTTGACCTCCCCTGCATAGGCGCGCTGGGTCGCATCGCTGACGTGAGCGCACGCCGCGAGCCACATTCGCTCGGCCTTACGCACGGAGATCTCGGCACTTTGCATTCCATAATTATGTACATAATTTCGAATCTCGGTTAGGATTGATCGACTTCACAATCGACGGCAACCATGCGCAACCCACCCGAGCGCTACCTTCAAACTCTGCGTGAGCACTTCGCACAAGCTCCGCAGTGGTTCAACTCGGGCACTGGCAAGCCGGAAGTGCCCATGACGCCAACCAGCGGCGCCGCCCTGACGACGTACCAGGACGGGAAAGGCACTGCCTTCCAGCGGTGGTTCCACTTCAAGGAAGCCTTCTCCCCTGAGTTCGTCACCGCGGCCATTGCCTCGCTGGGCTACCGCCCCACTCACGTGGTCGACCCCTTTGGGGGGTCCGGCACCAGCGCGATCACATCGCAGCTGCTCTCGATCAACGCGACGACGGTGGAGGTCAACCCGTTCCTCGCCGACGTCATCAAGGCCAAGCTCAGCCCCTTGACCGCAGAGAAGCTGCTGTCAGCCGCTGCGGACTTTCAGGCCCGCTTGCATGACACGCCGGCCGACCTATCCCGGCTCGCTCATCTGCCCGCCACGTTCATCGAGAGCAAGGACAAGGACCGGTGGATCTTTCCGCGTGCGGTCGCCCGCCGCCTGGCCCAGTACCTGACCTGCATCGAAGCCATCGAGGACGTCGACGTCCGGCGCTTCTTCCGCGTCGTCCTGGGCGCGGTGGTTGTGGACTGCAGCAATGTCTACGTGAACGGCAAGGGGCGCAGGTATCGTGGCGCCTGGCGCCTGAACCAGCCCACGCCCGAGAAGCTGGACCTGCACTTCGGTCAACAGTTCAACACCTCCTTCGAGGATGTGCTGCGGTTCGAGAACCGTCCGCGCTCGCAGGTCACCGTAATCAACGGAGATTCCCGCACCGCCCTGCAGCAGGTGCAGGAGCCCGCAGACTTGGTCGTCTTCTCGCCGCCCTACCCCAACTCGTTCGACTACACCGACATCTACAACGTCGAGTTGTGGGTGCTCGGCTATATCGGGTCTGCAGCCGACAACACGACCCTGCGCAACCAGACGCTGCGCTCGCATGTGCAGATCCGGCGCGCCTACGAGGGCCCCAAGCGCAAGTCGAAGAGCCTCGCCGCTGTTCTGGACGCGCTCAGCAGCAGGCGCGACACGCTTTGGGACCCAACCATCCCCGACATGGTCGGCGCCTACTTCCGAGACTTGGAGATGGTACTGGAGCAGACCCAGCGGTTGTTGGCCACCACCGGCCGGGCCATGATGGTGGTCGGCGACTCTCGATACGCCGACGTGCGCATCGAGGTCGCCTCCATACTCGCGGAACTGGCCAAGAGCATGGGCTTTGGCCGCGTCACGACGCGCGAAGTCCGCCAGATGCGCTCAAGCGCGCAGCAGGGCGGCAGCTTTCAGCTCGCCGAGAGCATCGTCGAATTGGCGATCTGAGACCTAGGTGCCGGGAGGCTTGCCGTACCGATTCACTCGGTGCTGCTTGTTCGATGACGTGACCCAGTAGCGCCGGGCGTACACGCCATGCGGCGCGGCTTCGGTCTCGATGGCCTTGGTGATCTCGGCCTTGTCCCCGTCACAGAAGTCGTAGACACAGAGGAATCCGACCTTCAGGTTTTCGTCATCGCGGTAGGCGGCCGCCTGCGGCACCCCCGACACCGCCCAGTCGATGTTCTCCTTGAGGGTGATCTTTCCGGGCGTCGTCTTGGCCGGGTCAATGGGAGTACTGAAGTCCTTAGTGACCTTAAGCTCGAAAACTGCGCTGGTGTGCACAGGATCGTGGGGAACGAAGGTGATGTCCGCACGGCCATACCCGATCCACATCTCGGCCTTGATCCGGGCGACGTCGCTGTACTTGCCCATCATGAAGGTCCAGAGGTCGTCTTGCACGACCCCCTCTGCGCCTTCTATGACGATGCGGTTCGCGCGGTCCTTCCACCAACCACGCGGCTGGCGCCCATTGGACTCATAGAACCGCTCGAGCAGAAGATCCAAGGCGGCCAGATCAATGGTCACCGGTGCGTCGCTCAGATCCCGCTGAATCTCGGGCGTCTCTTCGCAATCGACGCCGCGTGGCCAAATGACCAGCGAGGACGTGCTCAGCAGGGCCACCGTGAAGGCATTGCCGAGGCCAGCGGCGCGCAGAGCGTCGGTCATCGCATTGGTGTCCTGGACATAGTCCGGCTTGACGTAGGCGCTGATCTCGGCCGTACCGACGGCGAGTGTTCCGGCGTACGGGTCCGTGTGCGAGCCTCCGAGCATGGGCCTTTTCGTCCAGCCGAGGCCTTTGCCCACTTCGGTGCAGTCATCGGCGTGCACCAGCACCACGGGCGCCTCCAGCTCCTTGCCCTTGGCCCGCAGGTGCCGGGCGTGCGCGGTGAGCGTACGAGACCACGCGTCCTGGAAGGCCGCTTGAGACCCAGCATCCGCAACAGAAAGGCCGGCTGCGCCGCCGTTCACGACTGCCTGGACAGCCCCCTTGAGGGCCCCACCCATGCCCATTGTGTTCGTGCTGCCGGCGGTCATGCTTCTGCCATCGCCCGGTCAAGGTAATCGCAGTACAGCCGGACTCCGTCCCGCTGCACATCGGGCCGCAGTTGGCGCAGATGATCGATGAGGTAGCGAGCCACCTCGACGTTCTTGTTCTCGTGACTCCATTCGGAGAAATCCACGACCTCGCCCGGCGCGACCGTCGCGTCGCCATAGTTCGCATCGACCCGGCCGATGTCGGCTCGTGCCCCCATGAACTTCCCGAAGCAGGCCGACACCAGCTCGCGCAGCAGCCTGGCCGTTCGCCTGGCCTCTGCAGAGTGCATCAACATGGCGTCGCAGATCGCGGCGCCCTGCGACCCCAGGCCGTACTCGGCGGCCATGCGGCCCTTGGCGCCAAACTCCACATGCTCGATGACCAGGACGCCCGCAAACGCCAGGCGGTCAACCTCACGCTGCACGTCGGGGAAGAACGGGTAATCACCGCGCTTCAGGACTCGGCCGCGGACTCGCGTCACGTCGAACAGGTCCGCGAGCGTGTTCGCCAGGTACAGGATGACGTGCAGCTTGGAGGTCTCCATCGGCGTCAGGCCCATACGGCGCGCCTCAGAGACGCAAAGCACGATCCAGGCCTTCCACATGCCGGCGCTGTCCAGGCTTGAGGGAGCGGCAGCCATACTCATGCGCCCTCGCCCGCGGCCTGGACCGGGGGGTAGATTGCCAAGTCACGCTCGCGCTCATACGCCTCGCGGAAGCGCTCCAATGCCCGGGTAGGCACGGCAACTTTCAGCAGATCCAGGACGTGCTGCTCCCGCTCTTCGACCGGAACCATCGGCGGCATGTCGGTCGGGTCCTCGTCCACGACCTGGCCATAGAATTCTTTGTCCGGGTAAGCGCCGAACAACGCAGGAATCATCTGCTCGCGATTGATATTGGAAGAGGCAATCAACCTCGTGTCGTGGCCGCCGTTCGAGCGCGTTGCGAATCGGCGCAGCAAGTCGGCAGCGCGCGGCACGAAGACCGAGTCGAGGCTGGCCTCAGGGGTCTCGAGCACCATCATGACGGCCGCGTTTGGCGCAGCAAGCTCCAACAGCGCCATCCGGAATGCAAGGTCGATGAACTCCTTCTGCGACTCGGACACCGACTGCCCTGCCTCACGCACCGTGATGGTGTCTCGGTTCACCCCGGAGGTCAGCGCTGGCAAGAAATGAGGGAACGTGAACAGGTCCGTGTCCGCGCGCTGGCCCAGGCGCCGCGTGCGAGGGGCGTACTTGATCTCGCACTTCTCCGCCAGGAAGCCCTGGATGTACCTGGCAAAAGCCTGCTCGATCTGCCCGGAAACCGCGCGTACCTCCTGATCGATGGCATCCGTGAGCTCGCGGAACTGGTTCGAGACCTCGAGATGCTCGACCTCCAGCTGGGTCAGCGTGGCTTCGAAGGCCAGCACGGACTTCATGATCTCGTCCCGGCGTTCAAGCGCGTTCGGCAGGCTGTCCCCGAACGCGCGCAACTGCTGCTCCAAGGCGGACACCTTTCCGGTGACCGACACGACCTCGGCGGCCGTCAAAGAGTAGTTGTTCTCGGCGTCACGTAGCGGCTGCTCCATCGCAGCCAGGTAGTCTTCTGCCGTCTTGATAACGGCGCGCTGCTTCTCGATGTCGTCACCGGCGTGCGGATCGTTGGCGGGCTTGTGGCCCTGTTCCAGCGGGCTGCTGCACACCGGGCAGACGTTCATGTAGAGCTTGCCCTCGACCTTCTCCTTGGCCTCGGCGGTGTTGGTGCCGCAAACCAGGCAGCCGGCGCCGGCCTCGAAGTGCGCCAGCAGGTACCGTGCAGGCGCAGCCAACTGCGGGAAGAAGGACTCGTAAAAACTGTTCAGCTGCCCAGCCAGGGAGGCACGGCCGTCGTAAATCTCCTGACGACGGTTCTCCATCTGCTCCCGCAGCAGGTCGCGCTCTTTGCCCAGCTCGTTCTTGCGTACAACCAGTGCCTTGAGCTCGCCTCGACGCTCTGCCAGCGCTTGGATGTGCCGCTGAATCTCGCCACCCTCGATCGTGGCGGCCTGCTTGCCCGCCTCTTTCTTTCGGCGGAACAGGACGGCTCGCACGTTGCGGTACTCGCTGTCCTTGCTCAGCAACTCGTTGAAAAGCTCGACATATTGTCCGCGCCGTTGGCTCTGATCACCGACCAGGATGCCAAGGATGTCACCTTGCGCGGCTGTGTCCCACACCAGGCTGCGCCGGTCCTCAAGATAGAAGACGATGTAGCGCAGCAGGAACACGAAGTCGTCGAACGAGGCCAGGCCCGACGCCACGACCACTTGCTCCCGATAGGTGGCTTCCATCTCAACGCCGCGAGCCGCAGGGAACGGCTGTTGATCCACGGACAGATCGACGACATCCAGATTAGCAAGCGACCGGGTCACCTCGAACTCGCGCTCACCCAGCGTGAACCAGATCGTGACCTTGGCGTTCACTGCGGCATCCGGCGCGCGCCTGCGGAACCAGGACCGGTCCGAAGCAACGATGCGCCGACGCTTGTCGCCAAGCTCGTCGTCGCCCGGGACGTCAGACGCCCCAGTGAGACCGCGCAATAGCATGTTGAGCAACGTCGTCTTGCCGAGGCCATTGATGCCCACGATGACGTTCACGCCGGGCACGAACACGTGATCCAGCCCGGGCTTGTCCGCGGTGCCGGCGTAGATTGCAAAGTCAGTGACCTTGACGCGCTTGAGAACGGGGAAGTTGATCATCGGCACTCCCTCTGGCCTAGGCTGGGATCGAATGCGACACGGCGCTGAGGCAGCTCGAAGAGCGCGCACAACCGCACGACGGCGCAGCCTGAAGCTGCGACGAGGGTCCGCTGCCGAGTTTGATCCTGCATATCCCTGAATGTGTTTGTGGCGGATGCTGAGGTGACGACCCGCTTAGCTGCGACTCTACTGACATCCCAGCCTGCGCCACCTTCGGGGAAGCCCTGTCCGAAAGACGGCGGCGTCCCGAAAGGCACGACCGAGCAAGGTCAGCGAGAGGGCGGCAGCGCCGACAACCGCCGCCTGACTGCACGGTTTGGCCAAAGGTCGGGATACCCATGCTGCCCCCTTTTCGCATCAGCACCGCGCAGGTCGCTTACGTCCGCGGATGCGCCACAAATGCTGACTGGCAAGTAGACCGCCGCCGAAATTGGTTGTCGTGGCAAGCAGCTGAGCTTGCGGCCATTAGCAAGCATCAGCTGCTGGGATCTGGCGCGGCAGCGTTTGCCACCGCGACGCTTGGCGCCTCGTTGCTTCTACCCCTGCGACTAAATCGGTAGTCGCCGGACCTCCGCTGCGGCGTGCGCGCCCATCTGGAGACTGATTCCAGCATCCCGGTCGGCGATGGAACTTAGAAGTGAGCTGCCCACTGTTTTTCGTCTTCCAAGGGTCGATGGTTAGCATCGAGACCTGAAGGACGAGAAGTACAGAAGATACCGAAGCAGGAGTACACGGCCGAGTTCAACGAACAGGCCGTCGAGCGGGCGCAGGAGGTTGGCGTCGGGGTTGCGGCCCGGGAACTTGGACTGGTCCAGCAGACGCAGCGCAACTGGGTCAAGGCCGTGGCCGCCGGTAAGCTCGCGGCTGCTGGCGCCAAGCCGGTGACGCCTGAGCAGATGGAGCCGTCCCGGCTGCGCGCGGAGAACGCGCGGCTCAAGATGCACGTCACCATCCTAAAAAAAGCGACGCCGTACTTTGCGAAGGATGGGCTGTGAAGTACGCCTGGATCGATGCGCAGCGCCGCGAGCTCCCGCTGCCCGATATGTGCGCAGTGCTGGCAGTCAGCGTCAGCGGCTACCGGGCCTGACGCCGTGGCGGCAAGCCTGGCCGCACGCGGCTGAGCGACCCGCAGGCTGTGAGCTTGATCAAGAGCGTCCATGCCGAGGTCAAGGCCGCCTATGGATCGCGGCGCATGCACCGCGAGCTGCAGGGCCGGGGTCACCGCATTGGGCTGCGCCGCGTCAAGCGGCTGATGCGCGAGCACGGCATGCGCGCGCGTCACAAGCGGCGCTTCAAGGCGCCGACGGACTCCAAGCACTCGATGCCGGTGGTGCCCAACCTGCTGGCGCGCGACTTCACGCCTGCGGCGCCCAACCGCGTCTGGACGGGCGACATCACCTACATCCAGACCACTGAGGGCTGACTCCAGCCAGGCGATGACGAGCAAGCTTACCGAGTACGGCATGACGGCGTCGATGAGCCGCAAGGGCAAGTGCTGGGACAACGCGCCCACCGAGAGCTTCTTCAACAGCCTGAAGAACGAACAGGGGCATGGCACGACCTACGCGACGCGAGCCACTGCACAAGCCGACCTGTTCGAGTACATCGAGGTGTTCTACAACCGGAGTCGCCGCCACTCAACGCTGGGTTACAGCTCGCCGGTTAGGTTCCTGGAGGACTGGATCAGCAAGCATGTCGATCAGTCAGCCAAGGCGGCATGAGCGCGCCCCGTTGGAAGGCGAAATTCGATGGGCACCTCAGAGGTCGGCGTCCACCGTAGCCCGTCGCTTTGCCTCCACCGCGGCACGCCTCTCCACGTTTTCCATATGCTTGGCCCTGAGCATGTTGCCAAATCGGATCAGGAGAAGAATCAGCAACACGTAGCCCAGGAAATAGGGGTTGAGCAGAACGTCCATACCAAAGAATGTAGTCCAGGTCTGCCGCTAAGGCAGCCCTCACCCGCACGCCAGTCCGGCCGCCGCACACATGCGCCACGACCTCAAGCCTAATTTGAGTCTCTCCGGTTTCAACGCATCCTGCGACGAAGGGCGCTCGACAAGGCACCCTTACGCGCCAATGCCATGGCCCGAATTTTGGGGCGAGAGCTCGCCCGCACCTTGACTCTGCCCAGCAGGCGCGGTGAACCAGCCATGGCCCCAGTAGAACGCTGCGGCTCAGCTGCCATCAACTCGCGGACCTGATCTCGCGTGAGCTGCCCAGTCGCAAACAAGCGCGCCGCCTTCTCAGCCAGTTCGTCAGAGATGGTGACGAATTTTCCAGGGGCGACCCGAATTCGCTTCATACCCTGATTCTCTTTGAAGGACGCCGCCGCCAGGAGGTGGCAGTATGAGACTACTGCCGGCTCACGTGCGCCGGGCGACTCCATCAAGGTTGCAACTCAACATCAAGGTTGCAACTTGACGGCGGAGAGCTTGGACCAGAATAGATCGCTGATGTCAGCGGCCCCCGATAGCCCACTACGGGCCGCATTGACCTCAATCACTTCACGGTTGGTCGGGTGGACCTCGGGGCCAGCCAGCAGCCGATACTGGCGCCCAGACGAGGTGCGGACCAGACACATGGCTGGGTCTGCCGAGGCAAGCGCCGATGTCACCCGGGCCACCCCGCCCTCCCTCCAGATCGACAGATGTACGTCACCCGATGGCAGCCGGCACATCCGCCATGACATCACATCGACTCGCTCTTCCTGCTCGACGCCGGGAGCGTCCCGTTCGTTTGCAAAGGTCAAACCAAAGGCGCCGTTTCCAATCGGAATCATGGCTGCTCCTGGCTAGCTACGAAGAAGGCCTGGCCGACAAATGACGGCTCGGTAAGCTTCAAGCATGCCGGCGTCCAGCAGCGAGAAGCCTCGCCGACGCACGGCCGATTCCACGAGCTTGCGACCGGGGAACTTGCCCTGGCCTACCAACTCCAGCACCGCCGCCTCCACCTGCGCAGTTCTTTGAACGGCACGCTCTTCGCGCCACTGCGCCATGATGCTTCGTCGCCGGCCAGTCAACTGAGCGGCCTGCTTGCCAAACCAATACCGCAGGAAGCCGCGGCTGACACCAGCGGCTGCAGCCACCTCCCGCAAGCTGGGCGGCATGTCCTGCCGCAGCGCTTCACTCAGAAAGCCTGCGGCCCGCAACCGGATCTCGGGACCGTGCCGCGTCAATTGGCCCCCGCGCATCGGCGCCGTGTTCTGTGCAGGCGCAGGCACGGATGCGGCACCGAAAACTTCATCTGCAGAGCGCTGAAGGGCCGAACAGACCCTTATCACAGCTTCCAACGACACCCGGTCCTTCCGACGCAGCCACGCGTTCAAGGCTCGCGGTTGAAGGCCCATCTTGCGGCACAAGGCTGCGCGCTCGCCTTGGCCAAGCGCCTGAACAGCGTGCTCGACGAAGGCAAGCCATCGCTCTCTCGGTTCGCAGATGAGGTCGCCCTGAACGGCGACCAACTGATCGATGTAGAGCGCGCCATCGCCCCAAGCGTCTGTGCCGAAGCTTGCTGACGCGAGGTCTCCATCGGCAATGTCGAACAAGGGCGAGAGGCAGTGGTCACACCAGCCGATCTGCGGATGACGCGGTATGGCTGGCTGAGACTTCCCGCAGTGCGCACAACGATCCTGGAGGGCAACCGAGTGCTCGGTGCACCTGTCCACCGCCACCAGCGACCAGCGCAGCTGCCAATGCGCTCCGCCTGAGGCAAGGGCCCCTTCTCTCAAACACTCAGGGCACCACCTGGGCTGGCGAGCCAGCAGTGCTTGCCCATTTGATGGGAACAGGCTGCTCCAGGGAAGCATCGACAGCGTGGCCAAGTCCTTCCTGCCTGTGGCCGCGCCCAGTGCGCGCACGAACACCCCGGCATAGTGGCCTGCCCCATCAATGGTCAACGCATGTCGAGCGAAGAAGCTGGCATAAGTCCATCGAGCAATGTCCGGCTCCAGTTCGGCAAGGACTCGGGCGACCATTTCGCGCGGCCGCACGCAGTGCTCGACCGCTAGCCGCACGAGATAGCCTCGAAGCGACTCGCGCTGCGGTGTACCAAGGCCCACCGGCTCGAGGCCGTACAAAGCAGTACCCGGCGCCAGGCCCGCAGGTCGGTCCAAGTCGAACGGGATAGACGACTCAGAGCGCGTTGACACGGGCGGCACCGCCAACCTTGTCGCGAGTCGGATTGCGCGAACCAACGGGCAATGCACTGCGGCTGCGTCTCGGCTTCTGCGCTGGCCCTGGAACGTCGGGTTGCAATGCCTCGAGCCGCTTGGCGCTCAAGTGCGCGATGACATCCTTGGGCGTCATCCGCGCCAGCGCACTGACCTCTGTCAGCTCGACATCTTCGAGCGCTACGCAGCCAAGCGCGGACTCCTCCATGATGCGCAAGATTGCCTTGTTCGATTGAGCTGACGCATCGAAGTGTTTCTGCGTGACGATGCTGGCGCCCTCCTTGAGGGCGCATTCCAACGCGTCGCGAAACAAATCTCGCAGGATGCCGATGCAGCCAGCCGTCTTGTTGTAGAAGTAACCTATCCGGCTCAGAATGCCTTGTTCGACTGGGATCGGCAGTCGATTTCCCAGATACACCACACACGACTTGAAGGCCTTCAGGTCTTCTTCCAACTCCAGTCGGTAGGCAGGAAAATGGACGATCTGGCTTCGGCGCATGAGCTGGGCACTGTGATCCCGGATTTCCAACAGCTTGTAGGTGCCGATCAAGACGATCGTGGCATTGCAGCGGTCCGCCAGCGACTTCAGGTTCTCGAACTGGAACTCGAGCTGTCGCTGGTCGTGGCACATGAGGATGTGATGGGCCTCGTCAATGATCCAGAGCTTGGTCTTGCGTCGAAGGAAGGCGCGCTCGATGTGCCTGCGCAACGGGTCCGTGCTCAGCGATTCGCCCACGCTCTGCATGCCGGGCACGGTCTCGAACATCGTCAGCTGGCCCGGAAACACCTTTCGGTCGATGAGCGGTTCATTGAGCTGTTCCAGGGTGCGGACATAGAAGTCCTTCCAATTGAAGCTGCGACCATGCGGCGGAGTCGTCGTCACCAGCACCGCTGGCACCAAGGACGGATCCTTTTCGCAGGCTTCCTTGGCCTCGATCACCGCCTGTTTGCGCAGGCTGATGCCCAGCGTCGACTTCCCTACGCCAGTGGGGCCCGTCAAGATGACAACTCGTGACGCCCGACCGCAGGCTGCGAAATCCCGGGTTTTGTGAAACGCGTCCTTGAAGCGCGGATGCTGCTTGCGCACGCTCTCGAAGGCCATCAAGTGGGTCTGGATGTCGGCGTCTCCGACAGGCTCGCCATCGGTCGCGTTCATTCGATGTCCCCATAGTCAACAACCTCGATGTCGGCGAAGACATCATCAACATCCTCAGTGGCGCCAGCGGGCGCAGATGCCGCTGCTGGCTGCCGTCGCGCCGCCTCTGCAATGACTTCTTGCGCCTGCTCGGCGGCCTTGCGCGCGTCAGCATCGGCAACAAGTCGGCCTTCCTGCAAGCTGAGTTTTTCTAGATACGCGGCAAGCACCTTTGCCGAGATGGCACGGTTGGCATAGGTCCCCGCGAGGTTCTCCCTCAATTCCGCACTAGCGGCCATGATCTCGCGCTCGCTGTAGCGCTGGAACGTGGCGTAGTAGACCGACTTAAGCTCCACCCACACCTTGCCGATTCGGGCATACGCCAATCCCATATTGAAGGGGTCAAAGCGAACTGCCACATCCGCCCCCACCAAACCAGGCCCCTTCAGTTCAGGTGCAGCGTAGGGAATCCCGTTGATCTTGACGTAGGCGCCAGGCCGGATCCGCGCCGTGCCCTTAGGGGTCGACGGCAGCGTCATCATCCGAAAGTTCTCGTCGCAGGCGTACCGATTGTGTAGGCGCTCGCCGAAGGTGGCCACCCCATGACGGAAGGCCTCCCCTGGCGCAACACCCAGCGTCTGGTTGACCACCGTCGCGTACACCTCGTTGATGTAGCCCTCAAGTGCGTCAGCGAAATCGCGGATGGTCCAGACGGCCCTGATTCGCGGGTCGTGCGTCTTTGACATGCTCCGCGGTGTCTGCAGCGGTACGTTGTTGCCTCGAAGTTCGTGGATGAGGTCCACGTTCGCTCGATTGAACAGCAGCTCAATGAGACTGCCATGCCGTGGCGCACCTTTGGGGCGATGCTTCTTGCTGCAGTGGAGATAGGCCAGCAGCCGCTCGAAATAGGTACTCCGGAAATCGCTGCCCCAATCGACAACCACGGTCGCAGGCACACGACCATGACGGCGCACGCAATCGCGCAGCAACATCATGCAGGATCGATAGCTGGGGGCGTCATAAGTGACGTAGATCGCCAGGATCATGCGGGAGTAGGCATCGATCAGGACTGTCAACCAGCACTTTCGAGTCTTGCGACCGAACCTTGGGTCCACCAACTGCAGGTCGACCTCGGTGTGGTCGATATGGCCAATCTCGAAAGGGCGCTGGCCGTGTCGAGGCGTATCCGACTCCAGCCACCAGTACCACTGATCGATTTGATAGGCCCGCTTGGCCCCCTCGCGCGCTTCGACCGCCTCCACAGGCGTGAACATGCTGTTGATAGCCCGAAAGACGGTCTTCTCACTCGGCTGGATTGCGCCGGCCGCTTCACATTCATTTCGGATCAGTCCCCAAAGGACCTTCGTCGACCGCGCCTCGGGCGTGAGGAACTTGGCTTCCAAGACCGACTTGATGATCTCGAGAGTTGCCGGCGGCAGCTTGGGAAGCCGATTGCCCCGTCGGTGGATGTTCGGCAGCAACCCCAAGAAGCCGTTGCCGTAGAGTTCCTCGCCCCGTTTGAACTCGCTGCGCCACTTGGTCAAGGTGCGTGTCGGCGTACGCTTCCCAGGCGGCGACAGGTCTGGGAACAGCGCGTTGTACTTCTCAAGCGCACGGGCGTATTCGGCGTCTGTCGCGTGCTGCATCCGTTCCCGCTGTCGAGCAACGCATGCCGACTCTGCACTCGGATCAGCAAGGATCTCACCCTTGCCAATCAGAGCCTCCATGTCCTTTCGCGGCAACTCGATCAGCGCACCTTCATCGGGCTTGAGGAAGTACGCGGTGTCGCCGACATTGAGAATCTGCATCACCCGACCGTCCCAGCACACGCGCGCACCCGGTAACAGATCGAGCACGGAGATATCGATGCGGTCGCCGGTTTGCTCCGATGCAGAGATCGCAAGATGAGTGGCCGCAGCGTTCTCATCCCGGTAGATGTAGGTCAGCCAGGGCTCGCTGAGTCGGCTGGACTCCAGGTTCACGTGGACCGCCCGTTGCGCGATCAGGGTGTACAAGTGATCTGTGGTGATCGCGGTGTCGGCCTGCAGGTCGCGGATCAGCATCCACTTGGCCTCAGCCAAGGTGTCGATGATCCGTGCCCGGTCCGCGGCAGGAACGTCCGGCACACCATCGATGAAATAGTCGTCCAGCATGCTCAAGTTGTCGACGAGCACGGGATTGTTCTCGTCGGCCACGCGAACCACATAGCCCAAGCCCCAAGCGTGGGCAGCCTGTTCGCCGGGCAAGTAGCGCCACCGTCCATCTCCCTCGCAGACGAAATTGGCATTGCCATTTCGCCGCTCTCGTTCCAGCCATTCACGGGTCTTGCACTCCACCAAACCCACAAAGTTCTGCTGAAGGACCAGGTAGTCTGCGGTCTTCGGAAGATTGCTCTTGCGTCCATCGGCACGAACGATCGGCAGGCTCATGGCCTCCGGCTGATCCCAGAACTCGTAAGTAGCTGAGTCGAACTCCCACGTCCAAACGGACGGCAGCTCGCAGCCGTGGCTCTCGGCCTGAATGACGCGGCCCATCTTTCGGCTGGCGAACTTGCAAGTCACATTGCGCGCACCCGATCCAACCGCGCGCGACGGATCTGAGTTCCGAACTCGCCGGATGTAGGCACGGCCCGCGGCGGTGACGCCTCGGGACTCAAGGTATTTATCCAATTCTTCTTCTGTAAACATCGATCACTCTCCCGGGAGGTGAACGGGTGCAGGGGATCAACATGACCTCCGTCTGGCCTGTCGGCCTGACGCCTGCGGACTGGCTCGTTCCCGCCCTTGCTTGCTTTCGGTCGGGTTCTGCCACGTCGGCACCGACCCCGGCGTGCCGCTCTTTTTGGGCACGTTCTACAAACTTAGACGTCGACCCCCTCCAGATTCAAGAAATAATCTTTTCTTGAACTTGAGCCCTGCGTCATGCTGCGGTAGCGGACGCCTTCCGTACCGATGAGTCAAAGAAAAAGCAGCGGACGTCCCGCGCCGAGGGGGCGCCCGGCCCGTTCCGAACTTGAGGAAGAGCGGGCGCGCAGTTGGGCGACCTACACCCTCATGCGCTCAAGGCTGACCCTGCGCCAGCTCGACAACGCCTGCGGCACCCACGGGTCAGGCCAATGGTCGAGGTACCTGCGCGGCATGTCCTCGCCGACGCCCGAAAAGCTGGCCATCGTGGAGGCGATCGTGCCGGGTACGGCCCGGTGCTACGAATCGCCAATGTGGAATTTCATTGACCCGTGGACGATGGGGACGCTCAACCCACGTGCAATCTACGAATGGCTTGATGAGCCATTGAAGTCAATATTCTGCATGCCGGTCCCGCATCATTCATTTTTCTGGCGAACGACCAGGAATATGAACGCTGAGGCAAACGTACTGCTCGAGACCGCCAAGCGATATGAGCTCCCCTTTGATGTAGTGGCCGGTCTTCTGGGACTCACACATGAGACAGTTATTCATCAAGACTTGCAGTCTTTCCACTCTATGACCGATGTGTGGGCGGATTTCTTCAAGTCGCTGGGGAGCGATCCGAAACTGGACAGCGGCATTTGGAGCGCCCTGCCGCAGACGCTGATTGAAGATTTTTCGGGGGCACTAGAAGTGATCGTCAAAGCGAGCGGGAGGAATAGTCATCAGACCGCTCCCTGATGGCAAAAATGTTTCCTGCACGTGTCAACCAAAAGCTGAGTTGAAATCTCTGCGTAACGGAGATCGCCAACATAGGCTTCATGAAGCTGCGCAGTCCCTGCCCGCAGATCAATCCACATAGCGAACTGACTGCCATGCCAATCAGTGTGGGAAAGGATGAGTGCGCTGTCGTTCAATCGTTCGACCGTCGTCTTGCACGCCCGGCCGGTTTCGGGCTCGCGCTCCTCCACGGTAACCTTTCGGTTTGGCAGCACGGTCGAAAAGCATTCGACGTCAACCCGAAACGGGGGATTCATTTCAACAACCAAGATAGACCTCCAACTTCAGACTTGTAGGTCAATCCTATTACCACCACCTGCACGCGCAAGTGCTGACAAATTATCTGCCGCACGCGACTTTTTAACCGCAGGCGAGCACGCGTCAAGGCACTTCAGCGACCTTGCTTACTTACTCAAAAAATCGATTGATGGACTGCAATCGACCCGACCAAGAGTATCGGGCAGCGCGATTCCGTTTTCGCCGAAGACACTTGTCATATGCTCGGCTTGGCGCTCTCATTTCCACTAGAGTTGAACGCTGCATCTGTAAAAAGCACGGGATGGCACCACCCATTGAAATGGTTGGCATCAGATTCGCTCAGCGCTGAGTTGCGCTAGTTGAGGCACGATGAGGTTGACGACCCGTTCATCGCGCCCGGCTCGAGCGCTACCCTGCCGTGCGCGGCCAGTTGTGTGCGGGCTGGCAGACCAGCGTGCGGTCGCATTGCCAGGCCGTCGCGGTACAGCTCAAGCCAAGGCGCAGAGCAAATCCCGGTTTTCCCGGTTTGTGCGGAAATTCCGCACAAACCGGGAAACTGCGGAAAGTGCATAGGGAAAACCATAGGAGTTCCGGCTTACCTGGCGAAGCTGCAGAGCCGCTCGAGCCTCCCGCGGCGCCCAAAAGATGCCCCGCTCAGGCATCTCGACACCCGACAGTCCGGGAGGCGGCGGCCGATACGGTAAGCCTGCAGATCGCGGGGACGCCAGCCCATGTCAAACGGCGAGGCTACTGCGTCGCATTGGCAGAAGTGGGCCCTATCGCGGCCCACGTTCAGGCCCAACCTACCGCCTTAGTTGTATCGATAGCGGCTGAACTGCGCTCGGCGGAACAGCGCTTCGTGCTGCGATCGTCCAGGTTTCCTGCATCGCAACTGGAGGAAGCACCATCGTCAAGCAAAGCAAGGAACCGTTGAAATCAACGTCAGCTTCGAGGAACGGCGGCGACTGGTTCAGGCTTTCCATCAGTGAGGCCAGGCGGATCGTCACCTGCACGTTCACGCTGGCGTCGATGTCCACCCTGGTACCGTCCGGTCGCTCACCAAACACGCGGCCGCTATCAGCGTTGTACAGAGCGACCAGACTGCCATCTAGCTGTTGAGTTCCAGTAGGTTGTTCATGGCCGGGATACGGCTCATGGGCGGCTGGCGGTTGAGTGCGGAGTGTGGCCGATGCCAGTTGTAGC
>NZ_NISI01000026.1 GCF_002205845.1 Roseateles puraquae
ATCGCCGCCGTCAGCGTCGTCTTGCCATGGTCCACGTGACCGATCGTGCCCACGTTCACGTGCGGCTTGGTCCGTTCAAACTTGCCTTTTGCCATTTCTCAAATCTCCGAAAAGAGCATGTCGCCAGTCTGTTGGTTTAGCGTTTCCACAGCGCCCGTGATTCCCGCCGACTGGCGAAGCGGGCGGGCCGCTGTGAAGACGATTCGGATCAGCGCTTGATCAGGACTTGCCGCGAGCCAGGATGATGGCGTCGGCCACGTTCTTCGGCGCTTCGGAGTAGTGCTTGAACTCCATCGTGTAGGTGGCGCGGCCTTGCGTGGCCGAGCGCAGCGACGTGGAGTAGCCGAACATTTCGCTCAGCGGCACTTCGGCCTTGATGACCTTGCCACCACCAGGCATGTCGTCCATGCCCTGCACCATGCCGCGACGGCTGGACAGGTCGCCCATGACGGTACCGGCGTAGTCTTCCGGCGTCTCGACTTCCACGGCCATCATCGGCTCGAGGATGACCGGGCTGGCGCGACGGCAGGCTTCCTTGAAGCCCATTGAGGCGGCCATCTTGAACGCGTTTTCGTTCGAGTCCACATCGTGGTACGAACCGAAGGTCAGCGTGACCTTGACGTCCACGACCGGGTAGCCCGCCAGCACGCCGTTCGGCAGGGTGTCGATGACGCCCTTCTCGACCGCGGGGATGTACTCGCGCGGCACCACGCCACCCTTGATGGCGTCGACGAACTCGAAGCCCTTGCCCGGCTCTTGCGGTTCGACGGTCAGCACGACGTGACCGTACTGGCCCTTACCACCGGACTGGCGAACGAACTTGCCTTCGACGTCGGTCGCGGTCTTGCGGATGGTTTCGCGGTAGGCCACCTGCGGCTTGCCGACGTTGGCTTCCACACCGAACTCCCGCTTCATGCGGTCGACGATGATTTCCAGGTGCAGCTCGCCCATGCCGGAGATGATGGTCTGGCCGGACTCTTCGTCGGTGCGCAGACGGAAGGACGGGTCTTCGGCAGCCAGACGGCCCAGCGCGATACCCATCTTTTCCTGGTCGGCCTTGGTCTTGGGCTCGACGGCCTGCGAGATCACCGGCTCCGGGAAGACCATCTTCTCGAGGGTGATGACGCTTTCCGGATCGCACAGCGTTTCGCCGGTCGTGACGTCCTTCAGGCCCACGCACGCCGCGATGTCACCCGCCAGAATTTCCTTGATTTCTTCACGCTGGTTGGCGTGCATCTGCAGGATCCGGCCGATGCGTTCCTTCTTGCCACGGATCGGGTTGTAGACCGTCGCACCGGAGGTCAGCACGCCCGAGTACACGCGCACGAAGGTCAGCTGACCAACGTAGGGGTCAGTCATCAGCTTGAAGGCCAGAGCCGAGAACTTCTCTTCGTCGGTACGCTGACGCGTGACCGGCTGGTCGTCCTCATCGGTGCCAGCGACCGGCGGGATGTCCAGCGGCGACGGCAGGAAGTCGATGACGGCGTCCAGCATGCGCTGCACACCCTTGTTCTTGAACGCGGTGCCGCAAAGCATCGGCTGGATTTCCGTCGCGATGGTGCGCTGACGGATGGCCTGCTTGATCTCTTCCTCGGTCAGGTCGCCCGTCTCGAGGTACTTGTTCATCAGCTCTTCGCTGGCTTCGGCAGCCGCCTCGACCATCTTCTCGCGCCATTCCTGGGCGACCTCGACCAGGTCGGCCGGGATGTCTTCGAAGGTGAACTTCATGCCCTGGGAGGCTTCGTCCCAGATGATGGCCTTCATCTTGAAGAGGTCCACCACGCCCTTGAAGTTTTCCTCGGCACCGATGGGAATGACCACGGGCACCGGGTTGGCCTTCAGGCGGGTCTTCATCTGGTCAACGACCTTGAAGAAGTTCGCGCCGGTGCGGTCCATCTTGTTCACGAAGGCAAGACGGGGCACCTTGTACTTGTTGGCCTGGCGCCAGACGGTTTCCGACTGGGGCTGCACGCCACCCACGGCGCAGTACACCATGCAGGCGCCGTCCAGCACGCGCATGGAACGCTCCACCTCAATGGTGAAGTCCACGTGTCCGGGGGTGTCGATGATGTTGAAGCGGTGCTCAGGGTAGGACATGTCCATGCCCTTCCAGAAGCAGGTCGTGGCAGCCGACGTGATCGTGATGCCGCGTTCTTGCTCCTGCTCCATCCAGTCCATCGTGGCGGCGCCGTCGTGCACTTCACCGATCTTGTGGTTCACACCGGTGTAGTAGAGGATGCGCTCGGTCGTGGTGGTCTTGCCAGCATCGATGTGCGCGGAGATACCGATGTTGCGGTAGCGCTCGATGGGGGTTTTGCGGGCCATGGTTTGCTCCAGAAGGCAGGAGCCGCCAGCGGGTTGGTAGAAACCCGAGGCGGCCGAAAGACAGTGAGTTTAGAAGCGGAAGTGCGAGAACGCCTTGTTGGCTTCTGCCATGCGGTGAACTTCGTCGCGCTTCTTCATCGCGCCGCCGCGGCCTTCAGCGGCCTCGAGCAGTTCATTGGCCAGGCGTTGGGCCATCGACTTCTCACCGCGCTTGCGGGCGGATTCCTTGAGCCAGCGCATGGCGAGGGCCATCCGGCGGACGGGGCGAACTTCCACGGGAACTTGGTAGTTCGCACCGCCGACACGGCGGGACTTCACTTCAACCATGGGCTTCACGTTGTTCAGGGCGACCATGAACACTTCCAGCGGGTCCTTACCGACCTTCTTCTCGACCTGCTCGAGGGCACCGTAGATGATGCGCTCAGCGACGGCCTTCTTGCCCGATTCCATGATGACGTTCATGAACTTGGACAGATCGACGGAACCGAACTTGGGGTCCGGCAGGATTTCGCGCTTGGGTACTTCGCGACGACGTGGCATGGGATTCTTCCTTCTGCTTCAGTTGGAGACGGCTTTCGCCTGGCTCCGCTGGACAACCACCGACCTCTGGGGCTTGTCCACTTACTCGGCTGACTGACCTATTCAGCAACCGCAACAACGTTGGGTCAGCAATGCAGCTGAGCCCAAACAACCGATTTACTTCTTGGGACGCTTCGCGCCGTACTTGGAACGGGCTTGCTTGCGATCCTTGACGCCCTGCAGGTCGAGGGAGCCGCGGACGATGTGGTAACGCACACCCGGCAGGTCCTTCACACGGCCGCCGCGCACGAGCACGACGCTGTGTTCTTGCAGGTTGTGGCCTTCACCGCCGATGTACGAGATGACCTCGAAACCGTTGGTCAGGCGCACCTTGGCGACCTTACGCAGAGCCGAGTTCGGCTTCTTCGGCGTGGTGGTGTAGACGCGGGTGCAGACACCGCGGCGCTGCGGGCAGTTCTGCATCGCAGGCGACTTGGACTTGGTGACCTCGGCCTCACGGCCGTGGCGCACCAGTTGATTGATGGTTGGCATAAACGACTTGTTCCCGTTTGAAGTCAGTGAACTTCGCCCGTGTTTTGAGCGCGCAAGAGCGCACCGCCCAAAAGGCGAAGAGCCCGCGATTGTAGACCGATGGGGTTTCGGGCACAAGAGCTGCGACGGTGAGCCGGTAAGCTCGGGGAGATGGCCCTACCCACGCTGCCCTCTCCCGCCCCCATGAATGCCGCCGACGATAACCGCCCGGCGATCGTCATCGACACCCAGGTCGTCATGGACTGGCTGGTGTTCCGCGATGCGCGTGTGCAGCCCCTGGTGTCGGCGGTGAGCGAGCGACGCCTGCGCTGGCTCGTGGCGCCGGGGATGCGCGACGAGCTTCGGCACGTGATCAGTCGCGGCGTGGCAGCGAGCTACCGGCCCGACCTGACCTTCATCGAGGCGCAGTTCGACGCATTCGCAACAGCGGTGGCGGATGCCCCCCCGCAGCCCCTGGCGGGCCGGATGGTCTGCCGGGACCCTGACGACCAGAAGTTCATCGACCTTGCCGTGGCGGCACGGGCGCGCTGGCTGGTGTCGCGCGACAAGGCGCTGCTCGCGCTGGCCAAACGCGCGCGACTGCGCGACCTCGCGATCGTGACACCCGAACGCTGGTCGCTCGGCTGAACAAGAAAAAAAGCCGCCGCGGCCTGAGCCGGGGCGGCTTTCGTGTCGGGCACGAAGGCCCGGGTCGGCTTACTCGGCCGAGCTGTCGCCGGCGTCCACGCCCGCCATCTGGGCGGCCGCGAGCTCCTCGGCTTCCTGCAGGGCAATGGCGCGACGCTCGGCGTCGTCCATGGCTTCCTTGGCACGGCGTGCCTCGTGGAAGGCCATGCCGGTACCCGCCGGGATGAGGCGGCCGACGATGACGTTTTCCTTGAGGCCACGCAGCTCGTCGCGCTTGCCCATGATGGCAGCCTCGGTGAGCACGCGGGTCGTTTCCTGGAAGGAAGCCGCCGAGATGAAGGAGTCCGTCGACAGCGAGGCCTTGGTGATGCCCAGCAGCACGTCGGCGTGCGTGGCGATCATCTTGCCTTCCTTGCGGAGCTTGTCGTTGGTGTCCAGCAGCTCGGAGCGCTCGACCTGCTCGTTCAGGATGTAGTGCGAGTCACCCGGGTTGGTGATGGTCACGCGACGCAGCATCTGGCGAACGATCACCTCGATGTGCTTGTCGTTGATCTTCACGCCCTGGAGTCGGTACACATCCTGCACTTCGTCGACGATGTAGCGCGCCAGTTCCTCGATGCCCAGCAGGCGCAGGATGTCCTGCGGGTCGGCTGCGCCGTCGACGATCAGCTCGCCGCGGTTGACCACCTGGCCTTCGTGCACCAGGATGTTCTTTTCCTTGGGCACGAGTTCCTCGTGGGCCTTGCCGTCCGGGTCGGTGATCTGCAGGCGGATCTTGCCCTTGGTCTCCTTGCCGAACGACACGGTACCGGTCTGCTCGGCCAGCACGCCGACGTCCTTGGGCGAGCGGGCTTCGAAGAGCTCGGCCACACGCGGCAGACCGCCGGTAATGTCGCGGGTCTTCTGGCCTTCGACCGGGATACGGGCGAGCACCTCACCGGGCAGCAGTTCCTGGCCGTCGCGGATCTGGATCAGCGCGCCGACCTGGAAGCCGATGGCCACCGAGTGGTCGGTACCGGGGATCTTGACCTCGTGGCCTTGCGCGTCGAGCAGCTTGACCTGCGGACGCACGACCTTGGCGGCGCCGCGGCGCTTCGGGTCGATCACGACCAGGGTCGACAGACCGGTCACTTCGTCCACCTGCTTGGCGACGGTCACGCCTTCCTCGACGTTCTCGAACTTCGCCTTGCCGGCGAATTCCGTGATGATCGGGCGGGTCAGCGGGTCCCAGTTGGCGAGCACCACGCCGGCCTTGATGGTCTGGCTCGGCTTGATGTTCAGCACCGCACCGTACGGCACCTTGTGACGCTCGCGCTCGCGGCCGTGCGGGTCGGCAATGATGATCTCGCCGGAACGGGAAATCACGACCAGCTCGCCCTTGCCGTTGGTCACGTAGCGCATCGTCGCGTTGAAGCCGATGATGCCGTCCGACTTGGCTTCGACGCTCGAGGCCACGGCAGCACGCGACGCGGCACCACCGATGTGGAAGGTACGCATCGTCAGCTGCGTGCCCGGCTCACCGATCGACTGCGCCGCGATGACGCCGACGGCCTCACCAACGTTGACCAGGCCACCACGGCCGAGGTCACGGCCATAGCACTTGGCGCACAGGCCGAAGCGCGTGCCGCAGGTCAGCGGCGTGCGGACCTTGATTTCGTCGACACCCGCCTGCTCCAGCACGTCGAGGGTGTCCTCGTCGAGCATGTTGCCGGCGGTCAGCAGCGTGGCCTGCGTCTCGGGGTGGACGACATCGATCGCGGCAACGCGGCCGAGGACGCGGTCGCGCAGCGATTCGATGACTTCACCACCTTCGACCAGGGCACGCATGTTCATGCCGTTGTCGGTGCCGCAATCGTCTTCCGTCACGACCAGATCCTGGGTCACGTCGACCAGGCGACGGGTCAGGTAGCCGGAGTTCGCGGTCTTCAGCGCCGTGTCCGCCAGGCCCTTACGAGCACCGTGGGTGGAGATGAAGTACTGCAGAACGTTCAGGCCTTCGCGGAAGTTCGCGGTGATGGGCGTCTCGATGATGGAGCCGTCCGGCTTGGCCATAAGGCCGCGCATGCCGGCGAGCTGACGGATCTGGGCCGCGCTACCGCGGGCACCCGAGTCGGCCATCATGTAGATGGAGTTGAACGACTCCTGGGTGACTTCCTTGCCGTTGCGGTCGGTCGTCTTTTCCACCTTCAGGTGGTCCATCATCTTCTTGCCGATTTCGTCACCGGCCTTGCCCCAGATGTCCACGACCTTGTTGTAACGCTCGCCGGCCGTCACGAGACCCGAGACGTACTGCTGCTCGATCTCCTTGACTTCCTTCTCGGCGCGGTCGATGACCGTGTACTTCTCCTTGGGCACCAGCATGTCGTCGATGGCGATCGAGATGCCGGCACGCGTGGCCAGGCGGAAGCCGCTTTGCAGCAGCTTGTCGGCCAGCACCACGGTTTCCTTCAAGCCGCACTTGCGGAAGGAGGTGTTGATCAGACGGCTGATCTCCTTCTTCTTGAGTGCCTTGTTGATGTTGCTGAAGGGCAGGCCCTTGGGCAGGATTTCCGACAGCAGGGCACGGCCGACGGTGGTGTCCACGAGCTTGGTCTCGGGCTCGAACTCGCCCGTTTCCTTGTTCTTGGTCCACTCGGTCAGGCGCACGCTGATCTTGGCGGTGATCTCGACCACGCCGTTTTCCAGCGCGCGGATCAGCTCGGGGATGTCCGAGAAGATCAGGCCTTCGCCCTTGCCATTGGTGCGCTCGCGGGTGGCGTAGTACAGGCCCAGCACCACGTCCTGCGACGGCACGATGGAGGGCTCGCCGGAGGCCGGGAACAGCACGTTGTTGGAGGCCAGCATCAGCGTGCGGGCTTCCATCTGCGCTTCGATGGACAGCGGCACGTGGACAGCCATCTGGTCACCGTCGAAGTCGGCGTTGAAGGCCGAGCAGACGAGCGGGTGCAGCTGGATGGCCTTGCCTTCGATCAGCACGGGCTCGAAGGCCTGGATGCCCAGGCGGTGCAGGGTCGGGGCGCGGTTCAGCAGAACCGGGTGCTCCTTGATGACCTCTTCCAGGATGTCCCAGACCACGGGCGTGCCGGACTCGACTTCCTTCTTGGCAGCCTTGATCGTCGTCGCGATGCCCATGGCTTCGAGACGGCTGAAGATGAAGGGCTTGAAGAGCTCGAGCGCCATCAGCTTGGGCAGGCCGCACTGGTGCAGCTTGAGCGTCGGGCCCACCACGATGACCGAACGGCCCGAGTAGTCGACGCGCTTGCCCAGCAGGTTCTGACGGAAGCGACCGCTCTTGCCCTTGATCATGTCGGCGAGCGACTTGAGGGCACGCTTGTTCGCGCCGGTCATGGCCTTGCCGCGGCGGCCGTTGTCCAGCAGCGAGTCGACGGCTTCCTGCAGCATGCGCTTTTCGTTGCGCACGATGATCTCAGGGGCCTTCAGCTCCAGCAGACGGGCCAGGCGGTTGTTGCGGTTGATGACGCGACGGTAGAGGTCGTTCAGGTCGGAGGTCGCGAAGCGGCCGCCGTCCAGCGGCACCAGCGGACGCAGGTCCGGCGGCAGCACGGGCAGCACGTCCAGCACCATCCAGTTCGGCTTGATGCCGGACTTCTTGAAGGCCTCCATGACCTTCAGGCGCTTGGAGTTCTTCTTGACCTTGAGCTCGGAGCCGGTCATGTCGTTGCGGAGCTTGTCGATCTCGATGTCGAGATCCATTTCCTCCAGCAGCTTCTTGATGCCCTCGGCACCCATCAGCGCGATGAACTCGTCGCCGAATTCCACACGCTTGGCGTCGTAGTCGTCCTCGCTCATGATCGAGAACTTCTTCAGCGGCGTCATGCCCGGGTCGACCACGACGTAGGCTTCGAAGTACAGCACGCGCTCGATGTCGCGCAGCGTCATGTCGAGCACCAGGCCCAGGCGCGACGGCAGGCTCTTCAGGAACCAGATGTGCGCGCAAGGCGCGGCCAGGTCGATGTGGCCCATGCGGTCACGGCGGACCTTGGTCTGGGTCACTTCGACGCCGCACTTCTCGCAGATCACGCCGCGGTGCTTCAGGCGCTTGTACTTGCCGCACAGGCACTCGTAGTCCTTGATCGGGCCGAAGATCTTGGCGCAGAACAGGCCATCACGCTCCGGCTTGAACGTCCGGTAGTTGATGGTCTCGGGCTTCTTCACTTCACCGAACGACCAGCTGCGGATCTTCTCCGGCGATGCCAGGCCGATCTTGATGGCATCGAAATGCTCATCCGGCGTGAACTGCTTGAACAGGTCCAGCAAACCTTTCATGTGTTCTCTCCTGTTCCTGATTAGTTGCGCTCGAGCTCGATGTCGATACCGAGCGAACGGATTTCCTTGACCAGCACGTTGAACGATTCCGGCATGCCGGCCTCGATGGCGTGCTCGCCCTTGACGATGGACTCGTAGACCTTGGTGCGGCCGTTCACGTCGTCAGACTTGACCGTCAGCATTTCCTGCAGGATGTACGAGGCGCCGTAGGCTTCCAGCGCCCACACTTCCATTTCACCGAAGCGCTGGCCGCCGAACTGGGCCTTGCCGCCCAGCGGCTGTTGCGTGACGAGCGAGTACGGGCCGGTCGAGCGGGCGTGCATCTTGTCGTCCACCAGGTGGTGCAGCTTCAGCACGTGCATGTAGCCGACGGTGACCGGGCGCTCGAACTGCTCGCCCGTGCGACCGTCGCACAGCCAGGCCTGGGTGCGGGTTTCGGTCAGCCCCTTCTTGGCGGCGATGTCGTCCGGGTAGGCCAGCTTCAGCATGCCGCGGATTTCTTCTTCCTTGGCACCGTCGAAGACCGGCGTTGCGAACGGCACGCCCTTGGAGAGGTTGGCCGCCATCTCGAGCACTTCGTCGTCCGTCAGTTCGTCGATGTTCTCGGTCTTGCCGCCGCTCTGGTTGTAGAGCTCGTCGAAGAACTTGCGCAGCTCGGCCACCTTGCTGTGTTGCTGCAGCATGTCGCCGATGCGCTGGCCGATGCCCTTGCCGGCCCAGCCCAGGTGCACTTCGAGCACCTGGCCCACGTTCATCCGCGACGGGACGCCCAGCGGGTTCAGCACGATGTCGGCAGGCGTGCCGTCGGCCATGTAGGGCATGTCTTCGATCGGGGTGACCTTGGACACGACACCCTTGTTGCCGTGACGGCCGGCCATCTTGTCGCCAGGCTGCAGGCGACGCTTGACGGCCAGGTAGACCTTGACCATCTTCAGCACACCAGCGGGCAGCTCGTCGCCTTGCGTCAGCTTCTTGCGCTTCTCTTCGAAGGCGAGGTCGAAGCTGTGGCGGGTCTGGTCCAGCGAGTTCTTGATGCTTTCCAGCTGGTTGGCGACGTCTTCCTCGGCCGGGCGGATGTCGAACCAGTGGAACTTCTCGACGGAGGCCAGATAGTCCTTGTCGATCTTGGTGCCCTTGGCGATCTTCTGCGGGCCGCCGTTGGCGATCTTGCCCACGAGCAGCTTCTCGATACGGTCGAAGGCGTCGGCCTCGACGATGCGCAGCTGGTCGTTCAGGTCCAGGCGGAAGCGCTTGAGTTCATCGTCGATGATCTGCTGGGCGCGCTTGTCGCGCTGGATGCCTTCGCGGGTGAAGACCTGCACGTCGATGACGGTGCCGCTGGTGCCCTGGTCGACACGCAGCGACGTGTCCTTCACGTCGGACGCCTTCTCGCCGAAGATCGCGCGCAGCAGCTTCTCTTCCGGCGTCAGCGTGGTTTCGCCCTTGGGCGTGACCTTGCCGACCAGCACGTCGCCCGGGTTCACTTCAGCACCGATGTAGACGATGCCCGACTCGTCCAGGCGGCCCAGTTGCTGCTCGGACAGGTTGGGGATGTCGCGGGTGATTTCTTCCGAACCCAGCTTGGTGTCACGCGCGTTGACGACCAGCTCCTCGATGTGGATCGAGGTGTAGCGGTCTTCGGCGATGACGCGCTCCGAGATCAGGATCGAGTCTTCGAAGTTGTAGCCGTTCCAGGGCATGAACGCGACCAGCATGTTCTGGCCCAGGGCCAGTTCACCGATGTCGGTGGAGGCGCCGTCGGCAATGATGTCCTCGGCCGCCACCTTGTCGCCACGGCGCACGATCGGGCGCTGGTGGATGTTGGTGTTCTGGTTGGAACGCTGGTACTTGATCAGGTTGTAGATGTCGACACCGACCTCACCGGCCACGGTCTCGTCATCGTTCACGCGGATCACGATGCGGTTCGTATCGACATAGTCGACCACGCCGCCGCGGCGGGCGGCCACGACCGTGCCCGAGTCCTTGGCAGCCACGCGCTCGACGCCCGTGCCTACGAAGGCCTTCTCAGGGCGCAGCACCGGCACGGCCTGGCGCTGCATGTTGGCGCCCATCAGTGCGCGGTTCGCGTCGTCGTGCTCGAGGAACGGCACCAGGGAAGCAGCGACCGACACGATCTGCGTCGGGGCCACGTCCATGTACTGGATGCGCTCGGGCGAGGTCAGCACCGATTCGCCGTTCTCACGGGCCGACACCAGCTCGTCGGTCAGCTCGCCGCTGGCGTTCAGGGTCGCGTTGGCCTGGGCGATGACGTACTTGCCTTCCTCGATGGCGGACAGGTAGTCGATCTGGTCGGTCACCTTGCCGTCCACCACGCGGCGGTACGGCGTCTCCAGGAAGCCGTATTCGTTCAGCTGGGCGTACAGGGCCAGGGAGTTGATCAGGCCGATGTTCGGGCCTTCCGGCGTTTCGATCGGGCAGACGCGGCCGTAGTGGGTCGGGTGCACGTCGCGCACCTCGAAGCCGGCGCGCTCGCGGGTCAGACCGCCCGGGCCGAGGGCCGAGACGCGACGCTTGTGCGTGATCTCGGACAGCGGGTTGGTCTGGTCCATGAACTGCGACAGCTGCGACGCACCGAAGAACTCCTTGAGCGCCGCGGAAATCGGCTTGGAGTTGATCAGGTCGTGCGGCATCAGGGCTTCGGTCTCGGCCTGGCCCAGACGCTCCTTGACAGCCTTCTCGATGCGGGCGAGGCCCGAGCGGTACTGGTTCTCGGCCAGTTCGCCCACGCAGCGCACGCGGCGGTTGCCCAGGTGGTCGATGTCGTCCACTTCGCCGCGGCCATTGCGCAGCTCGACGAGGATCTTGACGACGTCAAGGATGTCCTCGTTGGACAGGTTCATGGTGCCTTCGGGCGTGTCACGGCCGACGCGCGCGTTGAACTTCATGCGGCCGACACGGCTCAGGTCATACGTATCGGTGCTGTAGAACAGGCGGTTGAACAGGGCCTCGACGGCATCTTCCGTCGGCGGCTCGCCGGGGCGCATCATGCGATAGATGGCCACGCGGGCAGCCAGTTGGCTGTCGGTCTCGTCAGACGCCAGGGTCTGCGAGATGTAGGCGCCTTCGTCCAGCTCGTTGGTGAACAGGCACTGGATTTCCTTGACGCCGGCGGCGCGCAGCTTCTTCAGCAGGGCTTCGGTCAGCTCGTCGTTGGCCTTGGCAATGATCTCGCCGGTGTCGGCATCGATCATGTTCTTGGCCAGGACACGGCCGATCAGGAAGTCTTCCGGCACCGAGATGTGCTGCGTGCCGGACTGCTCCAGCTGGCGCACATGGCGGGCGGTGATGCGCTTGTCCTTCTCGACGATGACGGCGCCGCTCTTGTCGACGATGTCAAAGCGCGCGACTTCGCCCTTCAGGCGGTCAGCCACGAACTCGAGCTGGGCGCCGACGTCCATCAGGCGGAAGTTGTCGAACACGAAGAAGTGGGCCAGGATCTGCTCGGGGTTCAGGCCGATGGCCTTGAGCAGGATCGTGACCGGCATCTTGCGGCGGCGGTCGACGCGGAAGTACAGGATGTCCTTCGGGTCGAACTCGAAGTCCAGCCAGGAACCGCGGTAGGGAATGATGCGGGCGCTGAACAGCAGCTTGCCCGAGCTGTGGGTCTTGCCCTTGTCGTGCTCGAAGAACACGCCGGGCGAACGGTGCAGCTGCGACACGATGACGCGCTCGGTGCCGTTCACGATGAAGGAGCCGTAGTCGGTCATCAGGGGCACTTCGCCCATGTAGACCTCTTGCTCCTTGATCTCCTTGACCGTCTTCGCCTGGGGCGACTCACGGTCGTAGATGATCATCTGCAGGCGCGCGCGGACGGCGGCGGCGTAGGTCAACCCCCGCTGCTGGCACTCACGGGTGTCGAACGGCGGCTTCGCGATGTTGTACTCGAGGAACTTCATCTCGACGAACCCGTTGTGCGAAACGATGGGGAACGCCGACAGGAAGGCTGCCTGCAGGCCTTCAGGCTTGCGTTTGGCAGGGGCCACGTCCTTCTGCAGGAAGGCCACGTAGCTGTCCTTCTGCATGGTGAGCAGGTAAGGAACGTTGAGAACGCTCTCGCGCTTGCCGAAGCTCTTGCGGATCCGCTTGCGCTCGGTGTAGCTGTAGGGGGTTGCTTGCGCCATAAACACTCCGTGTCGAGTGCGCTCCCGGCCGTGGAACGCACTGCGTCGGCGACTGGCTGGCTCATCCGCCCAGAACAGGCGGCTGCCTCGCTTGGTGGTTGGCCACTACCAACCGCTGGCGGACAACTCTGGCATTGCACCAAAGTCCGACCAAACTGGTTCTCTGCAGTCGGATCAGAGAACACGTGAAAGAACTGCGCATCATACGCTGCGCAGTGCTTTCATCTGTTCTCCACGGGACAAACCCGTAAAGACGAAAAAGGGGAAGCCCGAAGGCAACCCCTTTTTTGAATCCGGCCAACCGGATTCGATCGGCAGACGCTGGGCGTCCGCCGGTCTGAATTACTTCAGCTCGGCCTTGGCGCCGGCTTCGACCAGCTTCTTCAGGGCGGCTTCGGCGTCGGCCTTGGCAATGCCTTCCTTGACGGGCTTCGGAGCGCCGTCGACCAGGTCCTTGGCTTCCTTCAGGCCCAGACCGGTGATTTCGCGGACGGCCTTGATGACGGACACCTTGTTGGCGCCGGCGTCAGTCAGGACGACGTTGAACTCGGTCTTCTCTTCAGCGGCAGCAGCGCCACCGGCAGCAGCGCCGCCAGCAGCCGGGGCAGCCATCGAAGCGGCGGAAACGCCGAACTTCTCTTCGATTGCCTTGACCAGGTCGTTCAGTTCCAGGACGGTCATGCTGTCCAGGGCGGTCAGGAAAGCGTCTTTGTCGAATGCCATGATGTGTTCCTCAAATACAGATGGTTTGCGTGTGAACGCGAGTTGTGACGTCGATCAGGCAGCAGCCGGGGCTTCGGCTTCTGCGCCGCCACCACGTTGCTGAGCCAGGGCAGCCAGCACGGCCGCGGTGCGCTGCACCGGCGACTTGAGCAGGCCAGCCAGTTGCGACAGCAGGACTTCCTTGGTCGGGACCGAGGCCAGCGCCTTCACGCCGTTCACGTCCAGAGCCTTGCCGCCGTAGGCACCACCCTTGATGACGAGCTTGTCGTTGGTCTTGGCAAAGTCAGCGATGACTTTGGCAGCCGCGACAGCGTCTTCCGAAAAGCCGTAGATCAGCGGGCCGACCATGCTCTCCGCAGCAACCTCGAACGGGGTGCCGGCGACGGCGCGACGGGCCAAGGTGTTCTTCAGCACGTGAAGATAGACACCCTTGGCACGCGCGTCGACGCGCAGCTTGTTCAAGGCTTCCACGGTGAGGCCACGGTACTCAGCCAGCGCCAGCGTCTGCGACTTGGCAGCTTGCGCCGCCACGTCCGACACAACGGCTGCTTTCTCGTTGCGATTGAGACTCAAGGTCTACTCCTCACATTTGCTCCCTCGAGCCTTGCGGCCGTCGAGAGCGCCAGGGATTCAGCGACCATCTGATGAGAAACACGTCAGGAACGAGTTCCTTGTCAGCGGGACCGCCATCTGCGCTGGTTCTGGGCCACCGACGGATCGGCAGCTTCGATTTAAGGGGTCTCCACCAGCGGTCTTGGATGACGCGCCGCGCCGGCAAGCCGGCTCGACGCCCCACCAATCTTTGATGCCCGAAGCCAGACTCGCTTCGGGCAGATTCAGTCGCCGGACTTGCGCCCGGCGGCGCATCAGGCCGCAGAGGCCTGGGCGTTGATCGAAGCGATTTCGACGCGAGCGCCGACACCCATCGTGGACGACACGGCGACCTTGCGCAGGTAGACACCCTTGCTGGACGCAGGCTTGGCCTTGTTCAGGGCCTCGACCAGCGCGCGCAGGTTGCCTTCGAGCTTGTCGGTGTCGAACGAACGACGGCCGATGGTGCCGTGGACGATACCGGCCTTGTCAACGCGGAACTGGACCTGGCCAGCCTTGGCGTTCTTGACGGCGGTGGCGACGTCCGGGGTCACGGTGCCAACCTTGGGGTTCGGCATCAGGCCGCGCGGGCCCAGGATCTGACCCAGGGTACCGACGATACGCATCGTGTCGGGCGAGGCGATCACCACGTCGAAGGGCATGTCGCCCGCCTTGACGCGCTCAGCCAGGTCTTCCATACCGACGACGTCAGCACCGGCGGCCTTGGCTTCTTCAGCCTTGGCGCCTTGGGCGAACACGGCGACGCGCTTGGTCTTGCCGGTGCCGTTGGGCAGCACGACAGCGCCACGGACGACCTGGTCCGACTTCTTGGCATCGATGCCCAGCTGGACAGCGACGTCGATGGACTCGTCAAACTTGGCCGTGGCCAGGCTCTTCACCAGGTCCAGGGCTTCCGTCAGGGCGTACAGCTTGGTCGACTCGACCTTGCCAGCCAGTGCCTTTTGCTTCTTGGTGAGCTTGGCCATGTCAGACACCTTCCACGATGATGCCCATCGAGCGGGCAGAGCCGGCGATGGTCTTGACTGCGGCGTCCAGGTTGGCGGCCGTCAGGTCCTTGGTCTTGATCTTGGCGATCTCTTCCAGCTGGGCACGGGTCAGCTTGCCGACCTTGTCCAGGTGGGGGCGCTGCGAGCCCTTCTCGATCTTGGCGGCCTTCTTCAGCAGCACGGTCGCCGGGGGCGACTTGATGACGAAGGTGAAGCTCTTGTCGGCGAAGGCGGTGATCACCACCGGCAGCTTCATGCCCGGCTCGAAGCCGGCGCCGGACGTCTGGGCGTTGAACGCCTTGCAGAACTCCATGATGTTCAGGCCACGCTGACCCAGCGCGGGACCCACCGGCGGCGAAGGATTTGCCTTGCCGGCCGGAATTTGCAGCTTGATGAAGCCGACAATCTTCTTGGCCATGTTTTCTCCAATCCAGTGAAGCCGCGGCCTGCGACTTCACCTGAGTGCTAGCGCATCGGATTCGGAAGCTGCCTGAAAGCCGCGCCCTTACCTTTGCTCCTCTTGTCTGCCTCTCGTTGCAGACTGGTCACGGGTCAGCGCTCAGGGCGCGCCGACCAAAGCCCAACATTCTAGCGCGTCAGACCTTTTCGACCTGCGCGAAGTCCAGCTCGACCGGCGTGGCACGACCGAAGATCGTGACGGACACCCGCACCTTGGACTTGTCGTAGTTGACCTCTTCGACCGAGCCGTTGAAGTCCGTGAACGGGCCTTCCTTGACGCGGACGATCTCGCCGACCGTCCACTCGACCTTCGGCCGGGGCTTCTCGATGCCTTCCTGCATCTGGTTGACGATCTTGTCGACCTCGGCCTGAGAGATCGGCGCCGGACGATTGCGTGCGCCACCGATGAAGCCCGTCACCTTGGAGGTGTGCTTGACCAAGTGCCAGGACTCGTCATCCATCGCCATCTCGACGAGCACATAGCCCGGGTAGATGCGGCGCTCGGTGACCGTCTTCTTGCCGTTCTTCAGCTCGACGACCTCTTCGGTCGGCACCAGGATGCGGCCGAACTTGTCCTGCATGCCAGCGCGATCAATGCGCTCGCGAAGGTTGCGCTCGACGGCCTTCTCCATGCCGGAATAAGCATGGACGATGTACCAGCGCTTGGGCAGGCCAGCCGGAGCTTCGCTCGTGACGACTTGTTCTTCAGACATCGGGATTCCTTGCGATCAGCGCTTCCAGCCCAGGATCAGGTCGTACAGCACCCATTCCAGCGTCTTGTCGGTCAGCCACAGGAAGATGGCCATGACGACGACGAAGGCGAACACATAGCCCGTCATCTGCATGGCTTCCTTACGGGTCGGCCAGACGACCTTCTTGACCTCGCGAACCGAGTCGCGACCGTAGGCAATCAGCGACTTGCCATGCTCGGACGTGAAGAAGGCAGCCACGCCAGCCGCCAGCAACACGATGAGCGAGGCCCACTGCACCAGCGGACCTTGCTTGGACAGGCCGTAATAGGCAGCCAGGCCGCCGATCAGCAACAGGACTGCCGCCGCCAGCTTGGCCTTGTCGGCGCCGCTGGTCACGGTCTCGACTTGGGGAGGATTCGCCATCACTTCACTTTCACGCGCCGCCCGGGAGGCGGCATTTCGGATGCCACTCAAGGCCGTAGCCATCAGCAGCAAGGCCCGCTGAGATCACTCTCGCGGGCCGATGCCTTTTAGCCAGGGAACCAACTGTCGTGATCAGCGACCGTTGGCAGGGGCAGAGGGTCTCGAACCCCCAACCTTCGGTTTTGGAGACCGACGCTCTGCCAATTGAGCTATGCCCCTGTGGCCTTCAATATTTACTCGAGGATCGTGGCGACGACGCCCGAACCGACGGTGCGGCCACCTTCACGGATGGCGAAGCGCAGACCGGTTTCCATGGCGATCGGAGCGA
>NZ_NISI01000027.1 GCF_002205845.1 Roseateles puraquae
GTCTTCCTGCAGCCCGACCCCTTTATCCAGGATCCCTCCAACCTACAAAACTACAACCGCTACGGCTACTGCTTCAACAACCCGCTCACTTGCACCGACCCCAGCGGGTTGAGCTTCTGGACGTCGTTCAGAAATGCCTTCTACAAGGTCGTGGCGGCGTACATATGTGGTCCGCAGTGCGCAGCACTAGTGGGGGCCTACCAGGGCTATCAAGCAGGTGGCTTCAAGGGTGCCATCGTTGGCGGGACTACGTCATACATTGGCGCCGCGTACGGCGGGGACTTCACGCCGGCGCAAGCGGGCTTCTATGCGGCGGCATCAGGGTGCGTGAACGCGGCAGCGGTGGGCGGCAAGTGCGGCCAGGGCGCTGTAGCTGGGCTGATCAGTTGGGGTATGGGTGGTAACAGTCAGGACCTTGGAGGCTTTCTTGCGTCTACTGCGGCAGGCTGCATCGGGAGCGTTGCGACTGGTGGCAAGTGCCGAGATGGGGCGGCAAATGCGGCCGGCAGTTGGCTCGGGAATTGGGCCGCGCAGAAGGTGACACCATTGGCCAACAGGTACCTCGACGACGGCAAGTCCCCCCAATCAAGCAAGACTTACTACTACAAACTACCTCCGCCTGAGCTGGAGGGTCCCCCTCTATCGTTGGCCACTGCACAAGCTCAACTTCAAGAGGCGGTTAAACTAACTGCGGAGTTAATCCCAAAGTTCCTCGATGAATGCAAGCAGTGCTCGTCAGCGTCGTTCTCGGAAATGGTGTATAGCTACATCAACGCGAAGCCGCAGGATATAGACCCTAAATTTAACGAGGGGGTTCATGCTGTTTATGGTTGGGGTGGGCAGGGAACAGCCTTGATGTTCTCCACATTTATTCAGCCCGCTGGCGGCTTCGTGACCATGGTAGGCACGGTGTTTCACGAATACGTACACTCCTTTCCAGAAAACGAAGCAATGGTTAAGAACTCGACGGAGATTGAAAGGTCTATGCCTTACTCAAGTCGTCCTTGGGAAAGTCAAGCGTTGCAGCTGACAGACAAATTTATACAAAGGTTCTACTCAATCATTCGCGAACGCCTGAAATAGCG
The DNA here is from genome assembly GCF_002205845.1 of Roseateles puraquae. Classification (GTDB taxonomy): domain Bacteria; phylum Pseudomonadota; class Gammaproteobacteria; order Burkholderiales; family Burkholderiaceae_C; genus Pelomonas; species Pelomonas puraquae. Next base: position 1,086 of record NZ_NISI01000027.1, read on the forward strand.
AGGTGTTACAATGCCGAACAATCTCTGGATAAGTAATTTTCTACTGACGGCAGCGCTGCTGCTATCGTGCGACTTGAGGGCGGATACCATCCTTTATGCTGACCGAATTGTCGTCGGCTTCCACATCAAAAGTTCAAGGTTGGATAGCGATGGGCAAAAGCTGATCAAGCGGATGATTAATCAAGCTGACGCTTTGTGTGATAAGCGATACAAGACTGCGGCCCGGGTATACATAGTCACGCCTCGAATCGAGGCTCAAGCATCTGGCCTTACTGAGACGCGAATTAACTCCGCAGTGACCGCCGTCGCGGGCTCTTGGATTGCGCCGGAAAATATCATTGTTGATTCGGTGGGTCCTGAGGAGTTTTCCGTAAGATTCACAAAGGCTCTATCGGGGAGCGTGGCGGACAAGATAGGCTTGGAATTGACTTGCACGCCTTCCTAGCAGTACTGCACGAGACGAGCGATGAGGTTGTGGGCTGACCCTGTCCCAGGTTTCCGTACCGTTCGGTAACAGAATGGACCGGCATGAAGAGGCCCTGGAAGAGGTCAGGAGTTCATGCCATGAGGAAGAGCAAGTTCACCGAGGAGCAGATGGCCTACGCGCTCAAGCAAGCTGAGCTGGGCATCAGCAGCGCGACCTTCTATATGTATGGACTCCCGGTTGAATGTCCACGCCAACCGAATTCGCCCGCCGCAGCCGCCTGCAGGCGGCTGCGGCGATGTCAGAGGAGCAGGAAAGTTCTACGTCCGAGCGGTAATAAAACGGGGATAAGGTCAGTCACACACAGCTCCATCATTTCAAGCGAATCTGAGCGCGATAGCTCAAGGATTGACCACCCAAACTAGCATTCGGACTTGAGCTAATACTGAGGGCGGTGATTGGCATATCGCCTGAGTTTTGCTTTACAGAGCTTACTGATTGCAGTTCCCATCGCGGTCGGGGCTCCTGCGCTGCAAGTCCTTCGAGAAATAGCCGCACGCTATCAGCTGACGACGCCTCAACGACTGCGATTCCCGTCCCTTCCAGTGCATCGATATCGATCGAGGTGATTCTCACGCCAGGCACATCAATGCGCTCAAGCACCCCAAGGGCAGCATCAAGTGGGAACTGCGAGATGGCCACCAGCTCACTGATGGCTTCCGCATAAGGCGGTGGGACAAGCTCGGCCTGCTTCCTAGCCTTCAGCTGTGCAATCTTGGCCTCCAGCTCCGCATTTGCGCGGGACAGTTGTTCTGTCTCGGCTCTCACTTGCCAAGTTGCCCAAGCCAGACAGGCAGCCACCATCATCAACAAGGCAATACCTGCCCACAGTGCTGCCGCACGCCAAGCAAAACGTGGTCGGAAGTCAATCTTCAGCGGCTTCACGCGACAACCTCCGTGATCCGCTCCAGATCGAGTGACTGCACGCTCAGCAGTGCTTGAAGCGGCACCAGCCCAGCGGAGTCAAGCTCAGCGGAACCTGCTGAAACTTGACCGTGCGTGGGCCGCTCCATGTCACGCGCACCAAAGCGCATAAGGACCGTGTTCATGGGCTCGACTTCCAGACCGGACACCAGGCGCATCACGGCATTGCGCTGACCCGCCGCATCCAGCCCACCGTCAACGGTCAGTGCAGCGGCGAACCCACTCGCCTGACCATCGGACTCGGCCTCCGATCGAGGTGCGCCGGCCAGCAATGTGATCGCATCAGTGTCTTGCACAAGCAGAAGATCGAGTGGGTTCGATTCGACACGGGAGGCTAACACCGACACCTCCAAGGCGAGCGACCAAACCGGCTGGATCGACGCCAGACGTATATGCCTCACTCGTCGCAACGCTGCCACAAGATCAGCCAAGTCCTTGTGGGTCAGCGCCGCGCCGAACTGGTGTTTCCGGGCGCCGTCTGCGCCGCCCGACAGCAGGGGCGAAAGCCAGACCTGCAGCGGCTCCGTGAGTCCGGTGCGGGCCTTGGCGGCCGCGTCAATCGCAAGGCGCTGCTCAGCCATGCGTAATGGCGGCAACTCCGGCAGCAGGAAGGGCCGACAGATACCGCCAGTCAGGTAAACCGTGAGCGGCGTTCGCCTCCACCATTTGCCAGAAGCGCCGGTACGCAGCCATGCCGTCAGCGACCGCAGCGTGTCGGCTGGCGCCAGCTCCCGTTCTGAATGCAGCAACTCATAGCGTCTGCAAACCGACCAGCCGGTCTTGCCCAGCAGCACATCCAGAGCGCGGACCTCAGTACCAGCCGACGACACGCTTGATCTCCTCCGTGGTTGTCATTCCGTCCGCGATCAGGCGAGCGCCCTGTTCGGCAAGGGACAGCACACCTGCCTGCATCACGTGCTCTCTCAGTTGGGAGACCGGGGCGTTCAGCGTGACGAGGTCACGCAATCGATCATCCACACGGTGCACCTCCGCGATCACGAGCCGGCCCCGGTAGCCTGTTTGTCGACATTCAGCGCAGCCCACACTGGCTGGCACGCGATCTAGCGGCCGTTTCATCAACGCGAGCCACTCAGCTTCACGGGCATTGGGAACGCGTGTTGTAACGCAGTGCGGGCAAACGCGGCGCACGAGCCGTTGAACGATGACCCCATTGAGCGCCGACATGAATCCGAACATGTCCAGGCCAAAGTGCTTGAACCGTCCGGTCACGTCAAACACGCTGTTCGCATGCACAGTCGTGAACACCTGGTGGCCGGTCAGTGCAGACTGCACAGCAATCTCAGCCGTCTCCGCATCTCGGATCTCGCCGACCAGGATGCGGTCCGGGTCATGACGCAAGATGGATCGCAGACCACGCGCAAACGTCAGCCCCTTCTTCTCGTTGACTGGGATCTGGAGCACGCCACTCAGTTCGTACTCCACGGGGTCTTCGATGGTGATGATCTTCTCGTCACCGGTGTTCACCTCCGACAGAATCCCGTAGACCGTCGTCGTCTTGCCGCTGCCCGTGGGTCCGGTAATCAGCATCATGCCGTGTGGCAGTTCGGACAAGTTCCGGATGGCTTGAACGCTCTGCTCATCGAAGCCGAGCAAGTCCAGCGACACGGCGACATCCGTCGACCTCAGCTGAGCCTTGTCCAGCAATCGCAGGACGGCATCCTCGCCGAAGACGCTCGGCATGATCGACACGCGCAGATCTAGCTCGCCGCCGGCGAAGCGAAACCGGAATCGGCCGTCTTGCGGCACACGCCGCTCGGTGATGTCGAGTTGAGCCAGCACCTTGATTCTGGAGATCACTTCTTCGGCGCGCTGCATGCCCGCGATGGACGAGTGGTAGGTCATGACACCGTCCTGGCGTAATTTGACCGTCATCCCCGAACGGCTGTACTCAAAGTGCACATCGCTGGCCCCAGCAAGGAAGGCCGAGTGGAGCGCCTGGTTCACGAAGGTGACGACCTCTGCCGGCTGGTGGTCTTCCTCCATGACCACAATGCCCTGATTGAATCCGTACCCTTCCATGGCTTCGAGGCGGTCCATTTCGTCATCGCCGGGAGCCGCACGAATGCCGCGGCCGAACGGTGAAGAGGCGGACTCCCCGCCCTCCAAGGCTGCAGCGCGCCCAGTCGTTCCCCCAGTGGGCTCGCGCTCAAGAGCGTTCAGCTTCGCCGCCGCGGCATTGAGCCAGGGCTGGAGCAGGCGCGCTGGCAGTGCCACAAACGCCGCAAAAGTTTCGGCGCGGAGCGCAGCCGTCGCCTGTGCGCTGGCATCGGCATCCCATGGATCGGCAGCGCCGACCCACAGCGCCTCGCTCCCTCCGTGCTTCAGAGGCACCATCCCGACCGCGACCAGTTCACGTAGCGCAGGATGATTGAGCCATAGCTGATGGGCCTCATCATCGAAGGCCGCCTGAACGCCACTTGCGGACAGCAACAGCGCTGCCAATTCCACGGGTGACGGGCTCATCGTGGGGGCGACGTCTTCCGCTCCCTGGGGCCCAAACTGCAGCAAGAGCCGATCCAACACTGTCTCACCCGGGTTGCGCTCGCGCCGGGCTTGCCTGATCGCTCGCCGAACCTCTGCCACGGTGACCTCACGCGGTGGCGCGGGCTGTTGCGCAGGGGCGCCCTCGTTCAGAGTGGCAAGGTCGAAGGCACTTGCTTGGCTCATCGGATCGTGCTCGCGATATCGAACACCGGCATGTACATCAGCAGCACGACCGATCCCACGAGGGCGGACACCAGAAACAGCATGACCGGCTCGACAACCCGTGTGGCCCTCTCAACGAAGAGGGTGAAATTGGACGAGTGCCGGTTCGCAATGACTTGGAGAATCTGATCGAAGTTGCCGGTCCGTTCACCCACCGCCAACAGCCTCGTCGTCACCTCATCGGTCAGGCCCGCAGCGCGCAACGAAGCCGACACGCGGCGACCGTGAACCAGATCGCTGCGTACGGCGCGGAGCCTGGGCCGAAGTGCGGGATGGATCTGCAAACCAGCACACAACTCAACCGTCTCAGCCAACGCATAGCCACCTCGAGTCATCAAGGCCATGGCCTGGTAAAGCTTGGCCAAGCTCAGCTCACGCAACTGTTGTTGCAGCAACGGAATGCGGTCGGCAATCCATTGGATTGCCACCGTCACCCACCCACGCCGCCACGCCCACAGCACGCCGATGGCAAGAGCTGCAAACATCGCCATCGCCACAGGAAAATGATCGTGCAGAAGGCTGCTCGACTGCAGCAGGAGCTTCGTTGCTGGCCCGACGGAACCCGGTCGGTTGGCATATACCTGAGCGAACCGCGGGATGACGAACACCAGCAGGAAGAACGTGATCGTCATGCCCAGGCTGAAGACGAGCGTGGGGTAGATCGCCGCACTGATCACCTTGCGACGCAGGTTGTCCAGCAGCTCGTGATACCGAAGGTAGTCATCCAGTGCATCGATCAGGTTGCTCGTACGCTCACTGGCCTTGACGCTAGCTGTCAGCACCGCAGGAAACGCGCCGGTCGAGGCCATCGCGTGGGACAGCGACATGCCAGACTGCAGGCTGTGAACCAATTGCCGGTGCACCAGCCGACGAAAGCCTTCAGGCGATTGGGCCCTGAGCGTGTCCAAGGCTTCGACCACGGTCATGCCAGCTGCCAGCAGGGTGCGGAGCTCTCGGCACCACCAGGCCACGTCGAGCCGTTGGTCCTTGGAGCTTCCGGTTGTGAGCTTGGCCCCTGCCGCGTCCGGCACCTCACCGGCAGAGCCTTTCAGTGCGTTCAGCGCTAGGACGGTCAGACCCTCGGACTCCAACTTCGAGCGCGCCTCACGAGCCGAAGCAGCCGTGACCTGTCGCTCCTGCACCTGGCAGGAGTTCGGATCGAACAGCTTGGCGGTGAAGTCCATGAGCGGCGGACTCTCAGGGCCCAGAGTTCAGGAAAACTGCGCCGCCACTGCCGTCAGCCGCGCCCGTCTTGGACGGACCCGAGCTGTACAGGTCGTAGTCGCGCCCGGGCCGACCCGGGAACGCGTACTGGTAAGGCTGGCCCCAGGGGTCATTGCCCACAGCACTCTGGAGGTAAGGGCCGGCCCACTGAGGCGCAGACGGCGGGGCGACCGTCAGCGCCGCCAGACCTTCTTGCGTCGTGGGAAAGCGCTTGTTGTCGATCCGAAAGGCCTGCAATGCCTTGTCGATGGCCGCCAACTGAGCGCGAGCCGCCGTGATTTCCGAGGTCGCCATCTGGCCCAGCAGGCGAGGCGCCACGATGCCGGTCAGCAGGCCAATGATCAGAATGACCACCAGCATCTCCAGCAAGGTAAAGCCGCGCAACCGGCTTTGTGAGGCTGGCCGCTCCCGCTGCAATTGCTGGTCAAGTTGAAGGCTTCTCATGGCGGGGCTCCTGTGATCGAAAGCGTGAAGTTGGTCAGTTTGGGGTCGGCAAGGAACAACCAGTCCGAGTAACGCCGGGCGTCGGCGACGGGGGCCAGCGGGGATGCAGGGCCAAGCGGCTGGGCGTAGTTGACGCTAAAGACGCCCACAATGCCGCCGTTGCTGTCGAAGGCAAGCCCCCAGGGCTTGTCTGGCTGCAACGGGTCTGGGTAGACCTTGCGCAAGTGGCGCACCACGCCCGCAAAACGGGGATCTCGCGCCAGCCAATCCAGGGTCTTGGGATAGCGCTTGAGGTTGCCTGGCGCCGAGTCGTAGTAGCGTTGCAAGGCGGCCGCATACATGCGCCCCACGATCAGCAGCTCCTGTTCCTTGTCTCGTTGCACCTGCTTCGTGTAGCGCGAGCCGACCAGAGACAGCCCAGCAGAAGCCAGCGCCACCATGCCCAGAACGATCAGCATGGTGAAGCCATTCATACGGCGGTTCACTTCACCACGATGCATACGGCGTTCCATCAGAACCAAGGCCAGTCGCCGTTGAGTGAACGTCCCCGACGCCAGCCAGGGCAGCCCCCTCAGGCGCAGGCACCGTGGGCGGCACCCCAGACTGCCAGCTCACCAAGGCTGCCGTGGGCGGCGAAGTCAACCACGTCACAGCGCTGCCCGTCATCGGGTCGACGGGGATGCTCGACAGGTAGCCCAGGGCAACCAGTTCAGGCAGTGTCGATGGGTAGCGCCCCTTGTCCGCGGCGAACTTGTCGATGGCATCGCGCATCACCTTGAGGTCATGGCGAAGCGTGACCTCACGGCTGCGATCGATATGCTGGATGTAGCGAGGCGCAGCAACGCTCAACAGCAGGGCGATTGCCGTCATCACGACCAGCATCTCGATGACGGTAAAGCCGCTGAGCTGAGCGCCTGGGCGTGATGTGGTCATCTGCATTACCAGTCCTTCAGCCACGTTCCGTCCAGTGCCTGTTGCTGCGACAGCGAGTAAACGTCATAGACATCTGCCCCCGGCATGGGCTTGCTGGCCTCTGAAAGGTAGCTACGCAAGCCCCATGTTTCCTCTGCAGGTAATTGGGGGTCTGCAAAAGGGTCGCGAGGTACTCGTCTCAAGAAGCGGATCATTTGCCCGCCGGAGCTCGGTCGCGGGTCCTGCATGAGCTGTGTCAGTGCGATCAAGGACGGCGGACAGAGGGAAACGCCCTCCGTCGCAGCGCCAGAGCCGGCGCCACGAACCACTTGATAGTCGGCTCTGAACAACCCGCACAGCCCGCATGAACACTGGCGTTGCGGGCGATTGCCGATGGTGGAGATTGCAGGATTGCGGCTCAATGCATATCGATTCCTTGCAAACTGAATCGAGGTTGGGATGGGGCCGAAGCCGGTGGAAGAGCACAGCGACCACGACCTGTTCCGCAACGAGCTGGTCAACCTGATCGACCAGCGCCACGAGTTGGCCAGGCTGGCTGATCTGATCGACTGGCCCGCCTTCGCCCAGCAGTGGGGTGCGCAGTTCGAGTCCACGACGGGCCGCCCTGCGCTGCCGACCCGGCTGATGGCCGCGCTGCTCTACCTCAAGCACGTCTACGCGCTCAGCGACGAGGACGTCGTCCAGCGCTGGGTCGAGAACCCCTACTGGCAGCACTTCAGCGGCGAGCGCTACTTCCGCCACGATCTGCCGTGCGACCCGTCCAGCCTCGTGCGCTGGCGCAAGCGCATCGGCGAGGCCGGCTGCGAATGGCTGCTGGCCCATAGCATCGAGGCTGCCCGCAAGGCTGGCGTGATCAAGCGCAGCAGCCTGCAGACGGTGGTGTTGGATACGACGGTGCAACCCAAGGCGATTGCGCACCCGACCGACAGCCGGCTGCTGAACCGGGCGCGTGAGCAGTTGGTGGCTGCCGCCCAGAAGGCGGGCCTGGCGCTGCGCCAGAGCTACGCGCGCGTGGGCAAGGCCGCCGAGACACAAGCCGGGCGCTATGCCCACGCCAAGCAGTTCAAGCGCATGCGCCGCGAGATCCGCAAGCTGCGCACCTGGATGGGCCGGGTCATCCGGGACGTCCAGCGCAAGGGTGGCGAGGTGACGGGCGCGCTCAAGGACAAGCTCGACATCGCCCGGCGCCTGCATGCCCAGCAACGCGACAGCAAGAACAAGCTGTACGCCCTGCACGCCCCGGAGGTCGAATGCCTGGCCAAGGGCAAGGCCAGGACGCCGTACGAGTTCGGCGTGAAGGTGTCGATCGCCGTCACGGCCAAGGAAGGCCTGGTGGTGGGCATGCGTTCCATGCCCGGCAACCCCTATGACGGCCACACGGTGGACAGCCAGCTCGAACAGGTCGAGATCCTCACCGGCACGACGCCCAGGATCACCCTGGCTGATCGGGGCTACCGCGGCGTCGAGCCCGCATGTGGGGCTCGGCTGTTGATCAGCCATACGCGGCGCCTGCCCAAGCGGTTGAAGAAGCTGCTCAAGCGGCGCCAGGTGGTCGAGCCCATGATCGGCCACATGAAGGCCGATGGGCTGTTGGGCAAGAACTGGCTCAAGGGCGCGGACGGGGACGCACTGCATGCCCTGCTGTGCGGCGCCGGGCACAACCTGCGCATGATCCTGCGGCACCTGCGGGTGCTTTATTACGCCTTGTGGGGCCCGATCGCTATGGCCATCACGCTGGGGATGGAAATGGCGACGCCAACATCGCGGCTCAACGACGTGACCTCACGTCGCCCGGCGCTGGTGCGCGGCTGAAAACGAGTTGTTCAGGGCTGACTTGATAGGCGTCGATCGCCGCACGAATCTCCCTCAGTGCGACCTTCAGCTCCTGCTCACGCTCCCGTTGAACTGCGATGCGAGCCAGCGGCATGGCCATCGATGCGAGGACCGCCATCACGGTCAGGACGACCAGGAGTTCTACAACGGTGAAGCCGTGCCCACGGCATCTCCGGTACCGGCAGTCTGAGGCGCAGCAGGTCATGGCAGCACCTTGACCACCAGCGGGGCAGGCAGCGGCTGAGCGGGCGCCGGCGCATCCAGGGACAGCGGTGTGGCGCGCGTCACGCGGATTTCTGCACTGTCGCTCGGCTCCAAGGCCTTGAACCGCAAGGTGGCCACCTTGCCTTGGCCTTGTGCGCCCGTGGCCTGGATCCGGATGACACCCAGCGTGACCCGGCCGGCGTTGGCGTCGATCGTCTTGGAAAACTTGGTCTCCGCATCGCCTTGCTTGAAGAAGGGCTCTTCCACGGCGTCGACGAAGCCGAACCGGGTCGTGTCAAAGCTCACCTCCGCAGGCAATCCGCGCATGGGCGATGACGCCTCGAGGGTCAGCTGGACATCGAAGGTCTGACCCGACTTGACTTGGGCAGGTCCCGCCAACTGCAGCTTGAACACGCCTCCGGGTGTCATGGGCTCTCCAGCGGACGTTGAGGGCCGGGGTGATCCCGCCTTGCGTGGTTCCGTGCTCTGCTGCGCACTCGCTTTGGGGGGGGCCTCTTCGGCGGACGGCGCGACGTTGAACCCGCCGTACGGCCGAAGTCGCGGTGACAACTCGGTACCCACCCAAGTTTCCGCCTCGTGGGCTAAGGGTTGACGCACGTTTCGAAGCACGCGCGGCGTCACGGCGAGCACCAACTCCGTTTGGTTGTTGACGTCCTGATGGTCAGCAAAGAGCCTCCCGAGAACGGGAATCTCGCTCAGCCCTGGCCAGCCGGTCTTGCTGGATTCGCGATTGCGGCTCAAGAGACCAGCCAGCAGTTGGGTTTCGCCGTCCTTCAGGCGCAAGACCGTGGTGGCGTTGCGGGTGCTGATTTGGTATGCGGTGCTCCCGCCGCTTGATTTGACGGCAGCCCCCAGCGTGCTGACCTCGAGCGCCATCTTGATGGCCACCTCGTCGTTAGGAAAGATCGTGGGCTCCACGTTGAGCTTGAGGCCGACGTCCTGGTAGCTGATGCTCTCGGAGACGAAGCCGCCCGTACCAATCGTTGAGGTGACCACCGGAATCTTGTCGCCGATCATGACGCTAGCCTTTTCCCGATTGCGCGCTCGCAGCTTCGGATTGGCCAACGTCGTGACATCGCCCGTCGAACTCTTGGCGTTGACGGCGATGCCGCCAATGCTGGCTTGGACATGCCGGCTGTCCAGGTTGCGCAACAGGTCGTACAGCGTGATGCCGGTCGCCGTCGATCCTGATGAGCCGCTGTTCGTCTGACCCGTGGTGATCGGCGTCGTCGGGAGCGGCGTGAGCGAGAAGGTTGTCGGCGGGCTGACACCCAGCTGCAGCAGCCGATTGGTCGTGACCTCAAGCACCTCGACATCGAGCAACACCTCGGGCTCGTTGGCATCGAACACGGCGAGCAGCTTTTCGGCCAGCACGATGTTCTCTTTGGAGTCCCTCAACGCCAAGACGTTCGATTTCTCGTCCACATAGGGGTCCTTCACGCGCAGCATGGCCTTCAGGAAGTTGCTGGCGGCGCGCACGTCGGCGTTGGCGAGATAGAACACCCGGACAACCTGCTCCTGGTGTTCCTTCTGCTTCTCAGGGGTGGCGGGGTAGATGAGAACGGTCTTGCTGTCGAGGACCTTCTTGGCGAGCTGGTGGGTGTTGACCAGCAGGTCAAGCGCCTCCTCGACGGGTGTGTTCTTCAGGAAGACCGTGACCCGGATCTCGGGCTTCACCGCCGGGTCAAGCACGAAGTTCAGCCCACTGTTGCGAGAGACCACATCCAACACAGTGCGCAGGCTGGCATCCCGGAAATCCAAAGAGATGGGGCGCTTCTCCGCCAACGACGATTGGGACGATGCGATCTCCTGCTCGCGCTGCTTGGCACGTAGCCCGCGTTGGGCGGCCAGAAGTCCCGCATGCGCAGGCGTGTCTCGCAACGCCTGCTCGGCCAGCGCCAGTGCCTGGGCAGACCTTCCGGCCGAGGCCAACGACTCGACTTGATCCAGCTTTTCCTTCTGCGTTACGGCGAGCGCCAGGCTGGCGAGGCGCTCCTGGACTCTGCTGTTGGCCGGTTCCAGAGCAAGCGCGCGCTGCAAGGTCTCACTGGCTTCTTGAAAACGTCCGACGGACTCCGCGGCCCGGGCTTTGTCGATGAGTTCACCGATGAGCTGTGTCCGCAGAGAGAGTTCACCCACCTTCAGCGTAACGCTGTCTGGCCGCTGCGATCGCGCGCGTGCCAGGTCGCTCATGCCTTCCTCAAGCCTGCCCTCGGCGATTGCGTCTTCGGCCAGGCGGCGCTGCCGTTGATCCAGGGCGCAACCCGTGACCATCAGTGCGCAAAGGCCTACCGTAATCAGGCGGCGCAGTGTCTCAGGATCAGCGAATCGCCTCATCGGATTCAGGAATGCGGATTTCAAAGGGGGTGCTCGTGGCGACGTGCACGATGGTGATGTGGGACTTCCGGATGTCCGCGACGCTGAACCCGTCGTCGAGCAGGCTACCTCTGGACACGGTGACATCCTTGTCACCCTTGGTGACCAGTACGAGCCGCTTGCCATCGGGGTCTATGAGTTGGCCCAGGTATCGATAGGTCATGGCGGGCACGACCACTGGTGCAGCAGCGGGCGCTGCTGGCACTGTAGGCGGCGCAGGCATTGCTGCGGAAGACGCAACGGCTGGTTGAGCTGTACGGAAAGGATCACGGACGGCACTACTCAGCACCTGCCGCACGAGGGTGTCGGGCGCTTGCCCAATGGCCACTGCCGTCTTGGCTGTGGAGCGCGAACCGGCAGATGTCGCGATAGTCGCATTCCGCGTTGGCTGCGACTCACCAAGCCGGTCAACCAAAGCAACCCGTGCACGAGCCGACGCGGGAATCAGGGGCTGCGGCGGCGGTGATGGCATGCCATCCGTGAAGGCCAGCACCGCCATGGTCAGCAATACCACCCCGCCGAGCGACCAACGCAGACCAGTTCTCAAGGCGCCACCCCAGAGTGCGCTGGCTCGGCTGGCTTCTCGATACTCCATGCTTGCAGGCCGACCTGGGCGAGGACACTGGCGCCTTCGGCCTTCAAGTCCAGGTGGGTCAGCCAAAGCTCGGGGGACTGATCAAGCAGTTGGGCCAAGAAGCTTTTCACGTTCAGATAGTTGCCACTCAATTGCAGAGCCCAGATCTGCTGGCTGAGGCCGGCTACTGAGGCTCGACCGGCATCTTTGGAGGGTGCGAGGTTGATTAGCACGACGCTGTTTTCTGCAGCAAGCCGTTGAACCTTTATCGGAATAATGCTGGCATCGATCCGCTCGGGAAGTTGACTTGCGAAGTTACGCGTTAGCGACTGCTTGGATATCTCATCCTGCAGTTCCGACCTTTCAAGCGTCCAGCGACGGAGTTCAGCTTCCTCGCGACCACGCGATTCATTCCAAAAGGCGACACCAAGGAAGACGACCAAAGAGATATAGACGGCGAGCATAGAGACCGCCAATCGTCGGCGTTGGACCGGCGGCAACAACCCAGACTGTGTAAAGGCTCGCTGCTGGGTTCGGTTCTTGATCGCGAGGTGCGCAAGTATATCTAGTCGCTTCACACGCAAAACATTAGGCATCAAGCGGGGATATTTGTAGACAAAAAAAGCATAAACAGTCGAGTGGCTATCCCAACTATGGCGCATCCTTCTTGGGCGCGAGTTGCCAAAAGACAGCACCACCAACCAGGCCCAGTAAAAGTCCTTCTATGGTGGTGCACGCAATGCTCCACCATCCGGCAAGTGTTGCCGTTCCTTCAATACAAATTTGCACACTATTAAGGGTTGCTGTCACCTCGGCCGGGCAGAGATTGATTGAGTTGAAGAAGAAGATCAAGCCCACTGCAGTTGAGGCAGCCGTCAATATATGCAAAAGTCGCCTTCTCGCCAGCACATATAGCAGACCAAGCACTGGCGTCAATAGGGCTGCAAAGACAACGCCTTGAAGGGCCAACAGCAGCAGTAATGCACCATTACCGACGGCACCCAAGAACAGTGCATATAAAGCCGTCGGCAGTGCCCCAGCCACTGCAATAGCCAATGCCACTTGGGCCAACGCCCCAGATTTCTCTAACGAAAGCGTCTTCATTTGGATTAGCCGCCTATTGCTTTTCGAACCCGGTCCACAACAGGTGCCCATGTCTGCGGAGCCCGACTCTCATTCGTTCGGGGAAACCATCCATTGCCCTCACCGTATAGCCGCAGGCGGATACCCGAGTCCGTTTGATAGTAGTTCAGATAGACATATCCCGGGGCCAGCACATGGTCTGAGAGCGTAATATTGAAAATTGCATTGCTCTGACAATCAACAATGTATGTAACTTATCCGATTGGCTGGGGATACTGCCGACGTAGGTAAAGCGACAGAATTCCTTGCTGTCTCGGCATCGGTCTTCACTGGGTCAACGGAGAGCCCCTCGCAATTGGATCGTAGTAGCGTTGCTGCATGCAAACCCAGCAGATCAGGTTGCTCACCTGGCTCGGTTTTAGCGCAACATCACGCCAAAAAGTGACTTGGTTCTCGGTCGGCGTCAACACACGCCGTCATATTCAACCTGAGCGCCGCCATTCTCGAAGGATGGCTATGCCTGCCCCGAGCAAGCCAAACATTAGACTCCCACCTAGCAAGTGAAGGCAGAAGTCCCCAAGCTTTGCAAGCGGACTCGCAAACCCGATCCCGGCAAATGCGTACACAATCGTCCAAACAACAATTGGAATCACGTAGGGCCGGGCGGCTCGAATGAACGCCAAGACTACGAGAATGAGCAGTACAACTGGCCCAAGAACTGCAAGACCGCCAATGATGACTTCACCGCCCATTTTGACTTACACTCACTTTCTTGGAGGGTAACTTGGAATGAATTTTCTCACTATTCGACCATCATACACCTGCCACAAGCCGGCGCTGTAAAAGGCAATATTCGCCAGCCTTCCGTTACCGGTGCCCGCACCATAGGAGACGATGGTGACATAACCTGCGTCATTGACTTGAACATTCCGATAAACATAGCCAGGATCCCACATATGTTGGCCTGGAACCGTTATATTAAATACGGCAAAGTTATCGGGATCGACGATGAACTGGACCTTGTTTATTCCGTAAAGCGGCGTCGGTATCGACGCAATCTGGCCACTTTGGACTGGCGAATCAAAACATGCTGCCGGAATGGGGCAATGCGTTAGGCCGCGCTCGAACACCGCCTGTCTAGTGCAGTTAGGGTCAGACGTGTGGCAAATAGTACTGATCGCCTCGACCTCATGCCCCTTTGGATCATCTCCGAACTGGCCACTCTTACAGGTTCCTGGGTGCATTCCGCAGTTGAAAAGGTAGCCAAACGCCGCTGTCTGGCCTCCATTCGAGAACTTGCCCCCGCCGAGAGCTGATGCGGTACCGCCGATAACATAGCTCGCCAGAGTGCCGCCAACGTAGTCGTTGGGCTTGTAAGGCAGAGCGGCTTGCGAAAATGCCGCACTGAGGGCCCCAGGGCCGCATTTTCCACCGCCCGCTACGCTCGTCACGCATCCCGCGACGGCGTGAACAGTGATGCCAACTGTGCCGAACTCACCATATTCTGTACCTCCTCGGAATGCACCCTGAGCATTTAAAAAATCTCCGGCAAGGTTAAACGCTCCCGCAGTGAAGGCACCTTGGACACCACCGGAAAGTGAGTCACTTCCTATTGCTCCTGCTATAAAGCCCGCGGTAGCGGCTGCTGTAAAGCTTCCGAGCGGTGTCAATATCGCGGCATTCGTGAGGAACGAGCCACCAGACATAGTCGCAAATAGTGTCGTTGCACCTGCGGCCGAATTGATGAAATATTGCCCAATCAGTTCGGGTGCATAGATAGCTACAGCAATGGCTGCTACGGTTCTTACAAACTTACCGAGGCTGAGGTACCCGCTGGGGTCAGTGCAAGTGAGCGGGTTGTTGAAGCAGTAGCCGTAGCGGTTGTAGTTTTGTAGGTTGGAGGGATCCTGGATAAAGGGGTCGGGCTGCAGGAAGAC
>NZ_NISI01000028.1 GCF_002205845.1 Roseateles puraquae
TTCACCGCCCGCGACGCTCTGATAGGACGCTATTTCTCCGCGCGAACGGCATGCAACCTCATCGTCCGTCGCGGACGGGGTTTTGCAGACCTTCCTTAACCACATTAGCGGCGTCTCCACCACCATGGGGCTGTCCATGCCCAAGCTCATGGCGAGTTGCAATGCCTTCAGGGTGTTGTCTCGGCAATCCGGGTACCCCGAGTAATCCGTCTCGCACATGCCTCCCACAAGTACTTGTAGATCTCGCCGGTATGCCACGGTGGCAGCAAATGTGAAAAAGAGGAGGTTGCGCCCGGGAACAAATGTGTTGGGCAGACCATTGTTGTCAAAGTCAATGGCCCGTTCGCTAGTTAACGCCGTATCGCTGATCGCGCCAAGGACTGACAGATTCAGCAGGTGGTCACTGCCTAGGCGGGCGCCCCACTTTGGGAACTGGCTGCGAAGCTGAGCGATGACTCGGGTGCGGCAAACCAACTCGACAGCATGCCTTTGCCCGTATTCGAACCCAATCGTCTCAACGTAATCGTAGCGATCTAACGCCCAGGCAAGGCATGTCGCCGAATCCTGTCCGCCAGAGAAGAGAACGAGCGCACGTCGGTTCATAGAAGCTCCAGTTCAGGCTGCTCGACGGACGCGCCGTAGCTCGCGTTTTAGGCATCGAACGAGGTGGTTCGAAAGCAAGTCGATATCTGTTGGGGTGTTCTGTATGCCGTTCCAAGGACGCACATCGTCGTCGCTAAGACGCCACTGACCGCTGGTCCAGGCCGTGTGCCCGTTGTCCCGAAGTAGCCGTAGGCCTGGCTCGAATTCCTGCTTGGTCGTTGCACCAAAGTTGCTGTAGAGGTGCTCCATCACGAAGCCCAAAGCGACTAGTCCTGCGCCATGGCGGATTCGCGAGGTACGGGGGCTCATGCCGACCCACTCCGTTCCAAAGACGGCCCTCACGGCTTCGAAGAACTCGTTCAGCAACTGCACTGATCGGTCTTCATAGTCATCAAAACGGATGAACTCCCTTATCGCCCCTTGAGCCGCAGAGTTCATCACGAGTCGCTGCATTGCCGCGTCACTCAGCACGCCAGTTGGGTTGGTGTGCTGGCGGATCTCGCGATAGAAGGCACCGCCGCGCAGGTAGTTCAGTCGGTCGACCACGCGGGCGGAAAACTTCCTATTTGTGAAACGCTCCGGCAATCCCTCAACTTCAGGCAGCAACTCGTAGATCAGTGTTTTTGGAAGTGGACGCGTGTTGTTGATCAGGACGAACTGCTGTCGCAGTTCGTTGTAGTCCTTGCAGACAAGGGCTGAGACGAAGACTTGGAAGCCCGGCTTCTGTAGACCCGCCAGCGCGGATAGCCTCTGCTGGCCATCGACCACAAAACCTGGCTTTTCCGTGTCTGCATGCACGGTGACTTCGACTAGGCCGTCACCCAGTTCGCGAAGCTTCACGCCACCTATGAAGGCGACGATCACGGCATTCGGTAGCAGCGCATCTTCGCGGCCCATGTAGTCACGGATTTCCTTGATGTGGGAGGCAACCTGATGTCGCTGGAATCCCTTAAGTGCGCCTGCCTCGTCGCGCCCCACGCGCTCGATCTCTGCGAACTTCAGAACATCATGAGGGTGTGCGGCAAAGCAGAACACATCGTGATCCGGAGCTTGGCGTGCGCGCACAGCTTTGTACTTAAACGTCGTCATTTCGCGTTCGACAAGGTTCGTTGAACATGTTGGTGATAGACGCCGAGGTTGTGAAAGCCACGGCGCTTGTTTCGATTGCTAGCTCGGAAGATGATCACCTCAACGCCGACTGAGCTACAGACATCGCAGCGGCATCGCTTCCATGGTTGGTCACGCAGCGTTCGAGCAATCTGAACTCGACTCTTTGCAAGTTCTCTTGCACGATCGTCGTCAGTGATCTTGTCGTCTCCAAGGGTTAGAAAACGCTGATAGTCCAGAACTGCGTCCAGAGCGTCTTCTTCTCGAGCCTGGTTCTTGTCGTAAGCGCGCAATGTTTTAAGTGCCAACTGCTCTCGTCGCTGCAGATCCTCAGCGCTGAATATGCCGCGCTTGATACCTTGCACCAGACGGGCGTTTTCTATAGCCTGGGGAATACGAATGGCGGCGTAATAGTCGAGCCCGCCGTGGGGCGACTCAACGTAGTAGTTCCGCTTGGCGTCCTTGAACGCCCGGATCAGCGGTGACGTGGAGTCGAAGCTAGTGATGTCGTGCTGAACGAACTCGTGGATGTGATCCGCTTTTGCGAATCCCAGCAAATGGATGCTTGTGCTGGGCTTAATAGCAGCTCTAACGGCATAAAGCACCTGATGGATCACATCGACTTTCAGTGGAACCAGGCCGCCAATCGCGAGATAGCGGTAGCCCATCTTCTCCAGGCTTTTGGCCGCCTGAGCCATGCTCTGAGGTGACCAGCCCTGCACTGCCCCCATGGGCTCAAATTCGTTCCCTTCGAGCTGAACAAGCCTCAGGAACTCTTCGGCATTCTTTTGGGTGATGCTGTAACGCTCAATCACGTTCGCATCGACTGCTGACGCCGGAGGATTGTCTGTATCGCAGTCGAAGATGATGTGATCTGGGGAAACGCCATGGGTGAAGCCTGCGTCCAGATAGAACTCAACAACCTCTGAAGGCGAGTACGCAGGGCGCTCATGCTCAACGTAGGCGAACGCCCCGCAGTCACCCATGAGCATGGAATCCTTGTATTGAGGACCTTCATATCGCAGGAACTTCCGCGCGCCAATGCGAAGCAGGCGCTGCTCTTCCGACGTTGAATAGCGAACTTTGGACGAGGCCACACCGACTGCCTGTCGAATAGCGCTCATCGAAAGCAGCAGTCCGTCATACGGAGCAGGAGTCATGAGTTCGTGGGCATACAGATCATCCCAGTAGCGCTCGCGGCCGGGTGCGCTCCTGTCGTTTAGAAAGTCGTAGTCGGGATCGACGTAGTCCTGCGTGTCTGAATAGAGAAATTTCATGTCTTGGCGCTGCTCGCATAAGCGCGAACGAGCACGTCCTGCAACTTCTTAATGTCTTTTGGAGTGCTCTGAATCTCGTTCCAAGCCAACCCGAGCGAGTCCCATTGCCCACTCGTCCAGCGGCACACTGGCGCGACTTTCTCAAGCTCAACCTTGACCGCCTTCAAATCTTCGTTGGGCCCCGACATGCGGGCATAGATGCGGTCCATCAGCACGCCCATTGCTTCGATGCCCGCGGAGTGCATCAGTCGGCTGTGTCGCGGATCCTTGCCCCATGCGTCCTTGAACACGTCGCGAACCGCAGTCCAGTACGTCTGCAGGATGCGGTACATGCTCTCAACGTCCGCCGAATCGCGCGGACCACCTTTGTACGGCGCGAGCGCACCCAGTGGGTTGTTGATGCTGTTCTTGATCATGGTGATAACCGCTGAATCCGTCACCACGGCTCCGCTGAAGGAGCCTTTGTCAGACACACGCTTGATCAGTTGATGGAACGGCGATGTCTTATCGCGGTTCAACAGGCTACAGATTTCCGCAGGCAGCTTCCGAAGGCTCAGTTCGCGTGGAAACAGGACGCTGCGGGTTTCCGGCAGCAGCTCGTTGATCAACCTGGGCGGCAAGGGCTTCGCCTTGTTCACCAAAATGAACTGCTCTCGCTGGATCTCCAAACTATCGGATACGAAACCGATGACCGGCACGGGGATCGTCCTGCTTCCGATTTGCGACAGTGCCAGTGACCGTTGTTGACCATCGACGATCCAAGCGACCCGCTCCCCTTCCTTGAACAGGGGGATGGTGAGTGTTCCGGATTGCGCCAGCCCCTGGTCTCCTGTCGGCTTTGTTCCTCGGGACGCCGCGAACTTAACCGCCGGTGACAACGCCAAAATGATCGCGTTAGGAAACAGCACATCGCCCTGGAGCAAGTATTCGGCGATGCCCTTCACATGGCTCCGGATCTCCGGGCGCTGAAAGCCTTTGAGGTTGTCTGCCTGGTCGCGCTCCAGGCGGGTGATATCCGCGACTCGCATGACGTCCGGGCCATTGATGAAGAACGCATAGACATCTAGCCCGTTGCCCTGCAGCGTGTGCAGGGCACGGACGATGATTTCTTCAGAGCTGGATGCCATGATTAGCTTCGTTCCATTTCAGCGCGCACGCTTTGCCATAGGTGCCGGAAGCGAGATTGCTCGCACTTAATTAGTAGTTCGTCTCTGAGGACTCGTAGGAGGCGATCTCCGGCGCCGTTGTTGGCTTTCCAATGACGCTTTAGCAGCGCGCGGACCTCGTCGTCAGTACGCTTCTGTCGCTCCGGAAGAACTCTGAGGGTGTGCCGCGCCATCACCGCCTCAACGGCAGAACGCCCCTCAGAGAGAGTGAGCGCGTTCCCTTGTAGTGCCTGGATGAAGTGACGCAAAGCCCGCTGGGGGAAGTCGTTCCTCGTTCCCGCATAGGCTGTCGTCTCGAGACGTTCGTCGTATGGCAACGCCAGCTTGGCCAGTGCGGCGGGCGCGGCACGCTGCCAAGCCGGTGAAGAAAAGATGCGAAGGCGAGCTCGATCTGACTTTGATAACGCGGCCAGCTCGTCACCTACTAAGCTCAAGTAGGTCGATGGCATAGCCAAGTACACAATTGCCTTCGGCTGACTTCTCAGCAACGAGGCAATCGGTGCAGGCTTGCCTAGACCCTCGTTAAGCGCGGCCCACCAGTGCGACGGAGCGAGCCCGAGTTCTCGCAGAATCGGCAGTACGGTGGAGCCAGTCCCAGACACGGTTAGGTCGTAGGCGGGGACAGGTTCCTGGACCGAAGTCAGCCCAAGTCCTGCTGATACGACATAGAGGGGCGCCTCGAGCGAGTTGGCCACCGACTCTGCCTCACGGAACGATCGGCCACCGTAAAGCGTGCCGGCCACGTAGCGTGGCCCCGCCGCGAGCAGAGCTTTTCGCCAGGTTGCGACCAGCGCGTGTATGGACGAAAAGCTCGCAGAGATATCACTCAGCGCCACGCCGCTAGGGTGGAGTTTCCTACCGGTGCAGCTCGTCACCACAATCGAAACTGCGGTGGTTTTCAAAGGCGCCATTTTGAACGTTGGGAATAACTGCGCCAGCCGCAGGCCGATATTCTACAGTTTTTCGAGCAGATCTGCAGTTGCGTTTACAGTTTTCGGTGCTGCCTTCGGCAGCGCCAGCATCCTCGGTTAAGCGACCCCCCCTCCCCCGCCGCAGACGGACTTGCTCGGCAATCCGCTGCAGGAGCCGGAAGCCTCACCTATCCCCATCAAGGCAACGCGGCGTCTATCTGGTTCGATGCACTCGTGACCGCATCTCGGAAGCGGTCGCATTCCGCTTCTCGGACATCATGCTTTGAATGATCTCGGCCCGGCTCTTCAACTCTTTCAGCAACTGGCTCTGCAGCGCAGAACGCGCCTGTGGATCCACCGCCAAGTAGACGCCGGATCCAAGGTTGTGCACAGAACCTCGAAAGCAAGCTTCAACGGCAAGCCGCCGTTTCGACGCCCTGGAAACTCTAGAAAGTGCAGCGTCAATGCGAAGACGCGCTGCCGCCGCGGGCATGGACAGGCCTGACTCGGCCATCAGGTCATGAAGACGCTTCGCTTGGTTGACATGTTCCTCGGTGTAGCGGGCAGCCTTCCCTGTTCCGTTCGCCGCATCCACTGCCTTCAGAGCGCGCATTTGTTTGAACGCTCTATCTGAGATCCCAACCAATGAGCACAAATCGGACGCAGTCAGGGGTGTTTTCGCTAGGCTGAGCATCGAAGCGGACATGGTGAAGCGGGCAGTAACTTGTATGGTCGCTGTATCCGGAGAGGGTGGGGAGTGAGCCGCCGCTCTCTGGGCAGAGACTGTCGATCGACTTGACGATTCTGCTTGTCGCCACGGATAGCGGACATGGGTGTTAGGGCACTTTTCTGATGACAGGTGTGCGCTTAACGTTGAGCGCATGTCCGTCAAGAAACTTCTCCGACTTCCAAGCGCGCTCGTCAGCGCAAGGCAAGCGCGCGGTCTGCTTCAGAAGCAGGCGGCTGCATCGGTGGGTTTGTGTCAGACGGTGCTCTCCGCCATGGAGACCGGACGCCGTACGCCGGAAAGCTCAGACGTTCTGGCCGGTCTCGCCCAGGTATACGAGCTCAGCGAAGAGCAGACTGACGAGTTGTTGCGCGCTGGCGCGCACGACCAGCTGATGTCATCGCTCCGCGGGTCGCTTCTCGAGTCAGCGGCAGAGCTGATCTCCGAGGCGGCCCTCATTCACGGGCGGCTTTCAGAGGACGAGATTGCCGGCCTCTTGGCCGAACTGCAGCAGCTCAACGAAAGCAAAGAGCGCATCCGCGCCCTGGCACGCCGCGGCCGCCCGACAACCGCTCAATCGCAGGGGAGGCCAGCCATGTAGCGCCCAAGAAAAACGGCGAGCACTCATTGCTGAGCGTCGCCGCTGGAAGCCATAGGCACTAGACCTAAAGCGTGGTGATCGCAGTATTGCGATCCGGCTCCAGCGCGTCAAGACGGACATCGCCCCCGTCGCCCTCAGCACCTCGAACTTGAACGCGCAAGTGCTCACAAGTGAGCACCAAGGAGTCAACTCATGCCTAAGAAGATCCCAGGCCGCGTGATGCCGCGCCCCCTCCTCACCAAGCTCCTCAAAGAGCTTTCGAGTCGGTATACGCCCGCGAAGGTCGTTACGCCTCGTGGCGCCGCTCCCCGCGGCGTCCCCGCCGTTTGGAAATGTGAGGCGCCGCGATACCAAAGCCTCATCGAGGAGGACTGTGCGCGAGTCGCCGACATCGCGAGTTGCATCGCGGCGTTTGAAACCCATCCGGCCAAGCTAGACCTGGGCACCGCCGAGGACCCGCTCGCATACACGCCGGACCTGCTTCTCTGGTCTGGCGACTGGGGAGCGGTCGTCGAGGTCAAACCAGCGGCGAAGCTATCCAGCAGCAGGACTGCCACGCGACTGAAGAAGGTCGCCGATCGGCTTCGCCACCATGGCATCCCTCTTTGCCTGCTGCTGGATACCGACGTCCGAGCAGACGGGCTCCCAAGCCCAACTGCTTCAAAAAGGGGCCGTTCTCCGCGACCAGTTCACGGTCGTACAAGAGATCGGGCACCACCATGGTCAGCCCGCAAGAAAACGCAGGCTCTAGGAGCCCGCCACGCTCCAGGTCGATCAAGACTGAAGTGTCCGAGACCAGGATGATCATGGTGGATCAGGCGAACTGGCCAGACAACCGTCGGTCGAGCTCACGGACGCTGATGTTGAGCAACTCGGCCGCCCGTGCTTCGGATATCGCCCCTTCAGAGACCGCTCGGAGGCACAGCCGCTCCATCCGCTGCGGAACCTCGGGCTGTAGCGTGCAGGGCTCGCTGGACGCTTGGCTGTTCCACCCCATGTCTCTGATCTGGGCCCACAAGCGACCATAGGCTGCTTTGCTCAGGATCCCCAGCTGCGAGCAACGGACGACCAGCGACGCGATGCTGACCTTGAAGAGCTTCTTCAGCTCTGCGAGTTCGCCGATGGATACCGACGTCCGATGCGCGCCCAAGAGCCGAAGGACCATGTCCTTCGCCATGAGGAATGCGCCGGCAAAGCGGTCGGCCGCCTTTTCCTGTTCGGCATCGCTGAGCCCGCTGAACCGCAGGACTAGATGGGCAAGCTCGTGCGCCAGCGTGAACCGCTGTCTCTCCCCGTTATGCCCTTGGTTGACCACGATCACTGGGACGTCTTCCCGCTCAGGACGCTGAACGAAAGCCTTGGATCCAGATACGTTCTCCGGCAAGTCGAGGGCAATGACCTTGACGCCCTTGTCCTCCAAGAGCTCCGCCATGAAGGGGATCGGATCGATGCCCAGCCTCCACAGGCGGCGTAGAGCAGCGGCAGCCTCTTCCGCATCTTCTATGCGATTAATCGCGAAGGCTTCCTCGCCTGGTGCGATCCACACGTGGTCGATGCCCGGCATCAACTCTTCCAGCTCCAGGTACCGCTCGACCTGGTCAAGGATGGATGCTTCCACGGCACGCTCCTCTTTCGCGCCAGCATGTGGCGCCTTGCGGAAATCCACCCCCGTGAGTTCGATCTCACGCTCGCTGAGCAGGTACTCGGGGGAGACCTGCAGCGCTTTTGCGAGTGCCAAGAGGATGGTTGAGCCCGGCATCATTTCGCCGCGCTCGTACTTGCCGATGGCCTGGGCAGAGACCTGCCCCTGAATGGCGGCCTCTAGCTCGCGCAGCGACATCCCGAGAGCTTCTCGCGCCCTCTTCAGTCGGTTTCCGATCATGGTGCTCTCCGCGCTTGTTGGTTTACAGATTGACTAGGCAAATTGTTGTTTGTAAACTTGCCGCCGTCAACTCAACCGGACTGGAGGTCCGTGATGGCTAACCGGAAAAACGTTCACATCGTGCAGCGGGACAACGGCTGGGGCACGCTCCGCGAGGGCGGGCAGCGAGCGACGCAGGTGTTCGATACCCAGGCGGAGGCCATCCGGGCCGGTCGGGACATGGCACGCCAGGGCCAAGGGGAACTCCTGATCCACGGCCAGGACGGCCGCATCCGGGCTCGCGATTCATACGGCAACGACCCGTGCCCGCCGAAGGACCAAGACTGAAGCCAGGTCATCGGCATGCCAACCTTGGAGCGCTCTGGCACGACGATGCAAGGCTGCGCCGCGAGGGCACCTCGCGGTGCCCACGGCCCGTTTTAACTTCGAAGACACCATGTGCAACGCGAAGAATCACCGTTGGAACTGTGGTTGTGGATTTGGAGGCGAGGGTCGCTTGAGGAAGCCTGTCTCGAACATGCCGCCGGTGCCTGATCTATTTGCCGTCCCGCGGATACCGAGGCACTACACGCAGGGGAATGCACGCTGTCCCGTGTGCAGCGCATCGGTGTACTTCTTCACGCTTGAACACAACGGCCGGGTCTACTTCGACGAGATCGGGGCTCCTTGGCCCAAGCATCCCTGCACCGATCGGCACGACAGCCCTGAGGTTTCTTCCTCTGTCGAAGGCGGGTCGACGGATAGGGATGCGCAGGCTCGACCTTGGGAGATCGGCTGGATCCTGCTCAACCAGATTTCGGTGGAGGCAGCGGAGCTAGGCACTTTGAGGCTCTCCGCGCGCATTGCAGAAGAAGGCTTGATCACCTTCGTGCGAGGCGATGCTTTTGGCGAGGTTGAATCGCCAGCAACGTTTCTCCAGGAGTCGTTTGTTCAGACGCGCCCGAGCATCACGGGCCAGTGCGAACTGGTCCTTCTCACGCCCGATCTAAGGCCAATGCGGCTTTTTGGGTTTCCAACAGCGGCGGATGCCGCGGCAAGCCGCAACTCCTAGCCGGCTCGAGCATTGACTCGCCAGCGCGGTCTTCCGCCAGAATCCGCTGCCGCGCGGACGACGGCGCAGGAGATCGCGGATGTCGATGGACTCGTACCAGGCCTTCATCATTCAGCGCCGTAGCGATCTACGTCGCATTGCGCGCCAGACCTGCGGTGAGCACACGGCAGAAGATGTGGAAGTGGAGGCTTGGCTCATCGCTGAGCGGATCTCAACGAAGCGCGGCTTCCCAGTCAACTTCAGCCATCGCGCAGACCAAGAGCAGGTGCTGGCTTGGTTGCACAACGAACTCGTCAAGTATGCTGACAAGCGACTTCGGTATGCCGTCAAGCTGGACAAGGACTGGGATAAGGAAGACGCCGACTCCGCGGTTCACGCGATGGCGAGGTTGCTGACAGCGCCGGAAACGTTTGACCCGGCCATCTCGCTACTTCGGCGGGAAGACGAGCCGGACCCTCTTGCCTTGACACAGCACAGCTATTCGCAGGCATCTGCCTACGTCATCCTGCTATGCCGCTTCGAGTGGGACGCTGAAGAACTGGCGTTGCATCTAAGAATCGTTGTTCACACCTTGATGGCTCGGCTGCGCTGGTTCGGTGCGTGGACTCGCTGGCAGGCGAGCCTGTTCGACGGTCTACAGACGATCGCGCTGGACTTTGAGCCGACCAAGGCCCGAGAGTTCGCTCATCGTGTTGCCGAGCCCGTCAGGCCGGAGTCTCAAGTCGCATGGCAATTTGCTGCTCAGCCCGTTGATGGTTGCTGAATCAACGCCGAAGGCGATCGCATGCGCGCGAACTTAGCGAACATAGCGAAATTCGTTGTGCGACAAGGACTTAGCCAGCGCCAACGAATGCGAACTAATTTGGCTCTCGAGGTCGCACGAACCGGTACACGGTTGGCCTTCATCGACGCGCCCGTGCTGGGTCAGCCCTTCGCCGACGAAGCGCAATCGGCTCTGTCTGCCATGGTGCTCGGCCGGCAGGTGAAAGCGCAGATTCGTGGGAGGGCCCAAGACGGAATTGATGAGGTCGAGGTGGTCGAGCAGCACGGCCATGTCGTGAACGTTGAGCTGGTTCGCCGTGGGCTGGCTTGGCGAGACTACTTCGATGCACAGGCCCAACCGGACCGCGAGCAGTACCAGGCCGCCCTGCTAGAAGCCCAGCGGGCGCGGCAGGGCCTGTGGTTACAGGATCGCGTGGAGGCACCTCGGGACTTTCGGGCGCGCATCGAGCAGTACACGCGCTGGTGGCTTCTCGCAGCTACCGGTCTGGCTGGATTGACCTTGCTTGGGCTTGTCTTCTCCATCTATGACAAGCAGATTGCGGCCTGGATCGAACGGCAGGATCAGATCACCAAGGAATCGGCTGAGGCCTACCACCGGGCGCGCATGAAGGCTGAGGCAGAGCAAGCAAAGCGGGACCGGACGCGGGAGATCGCCAATAGGGAAATGGACAGACTGGCTGCCGAGCGCCGGCGTCGAGAGCTCGCGTAGCGCCCGCCTACCTCTCCGTTCGGGCGCTGTGGTCAGGCTCTCACCGACCTGAGGCCATGTTCGGTTCAGGGCATCCAAGCCAACGTCCACGGACTTGCGCCGGGCCGGGCCGCGTGAACCAGGACGACAGCAGGCGGTCTACTCAAAAGGTGACCATTTACGGGGCGGCGCCCGTTAGGTGACCATTTACGGGGTGGGGCCGTTGTGCGCCGTCCTTATCGGCGATGAATCGGTACCTCTAGCGCACTCAGCTTTGCTGGGTCGCCCCGTAAACGGTCACCTCAGAGCGCCTTTCGCCCCGTAGATTGTCACCTTGGACCGTTGGTCACCCTGTAAATGGTCACCTTTGACGCTCACGGCTGATTCCCCGAACCTCGTGGGCCATCACCGCATGGCATCCGGTTAGGAGTTCCCCGAGGGAGTTACTTCAGGCGAATGCCAGTCGCTGCATGTTGCCGCCGCTGAACGAGCAGACCTTGCAGTCCGCAGAGCACCAGTGGCCTCACGTGCCGCCGCGGCGAAGCGCATCCGCTTGATACTTGGAAGTAGGCTTCCAGGGTCCTTCGGGACGTGGATCCAAAAGAACACGGCGCTCCGGAACTTTGGCTTTAGCGAGGGAGGTTCGCACGCGTTAGCCAACTTCAATCTCCACTGCGTTCTCGTGCCTGACCACCAAGGCGGGGGCTTTGACCCTTTCTGGCGATTCCAAAGCGCCGACACAAACTCCTCCGTTCCGTCGAAGGTCACCTTCTTGGCATTGCGCCCGGTCATCCTGGCTGCGGTGCGTCAAGGCTGGCTGGACTCCCGCCAACCCAGCCTATACAGCCAATCGCCTGCCCTTAAAGTAGTAATGTGAGGAGGTCTCCACGGCAAACGGGAGAACCAACTCACCGACAACACTTTGCCGCCGTGGTCCATCCAGACGTCTAGCAAAGTAGAAACGTCGGGATCGTCTGGCAGGCGAAGGGCATTGACGGCCAGCACCATGCTGCATCCTGCTTCATCCAACTCCCAGCAGGCTGGGCAATCGGGTCGAGCGGTCCGATATGTGCCCGCCGATCTGACGCGAGGAGCGAGCGATGAAACTGCCCACTGCGCGACAGCAAGGCGGTAGGAGAGCCTCGTTTGGGACATAAGCTTGCTTCCTTGTCGTACCAAACTATCGGATGCGGCTGCATTAGCGCAATAGGCGGCGTGTTGTCTCGTAGGCCTCCTGCAGCGCGGCGCTCGCAGCGCAAGTGCTCTACAAGAACCTTCGGTCGCACGTCGTTGACTTCATCGGTCGTTAATCTTGAGCGCACGAACTGGGAAGTAGATGGACCCAGCGCGTTGGCCGCTCAACCAAGCGTACGACAAGTCGGATATGAATCCGTGACGGATCAATGGCTTCGATAACATCGCAACACACGACGTCAGAGACGTCTCGATACTCGCCGTATCAATGTCGACGCCGCTCCGACCTGCTCCTCATTGGAGCGCGTCTGGCAGGTCAGCTAAATCGAAAAGGAGTCAACACGGTGGCCAAATCTCTTTCCAGCATCATGTCGCAGATTGAACGGCTCCAGAAGCAAGCTGCGGCTATTCAGAACGAGGTAATCACCCGCATCCGCAAGGACATCGCCAAGTACGGTCTGACTGCAGAGCAACTATTTGGCTCGGTGACCAGCAGAACCGCCGCGACGAAGGCGGTGACCAAGCAGGCCAAGCCCACGAAAGCACCCAAGTACGGCGACGGAGCGGGAAACACGTGGGGTGGCATGGGCAAGCGTCCGGCATGGATACACGAGGCACTCGCAGCTGGTAAGTCGCTAGAAGACTTTCTCATCGCGAAGCCGGCAGCGACAAAAGCTTCCGCGACGAAGTCTGCGAAGGCTCCCGTCAAGCGCAACACGGGCTCGAAAGCTAATCCAACGGCAAAGAAGCGGCCGGCGGCGAAGGCCGCTGGCAAGCGTGCCCCGCGCGCCAAGGCGGATGGCGCTTCTGAAGCTGCTTGACGCCACAGCGGCGATCCACCGTCCTCACCGGTGTCCGACGGCGGCTGCTCCCCCGGCTAGGGCGCTACGCCGTCGGGGGTCGCTGACCTTGTGCTTCGTGGCCACCTCGGCCACCGCGGTGCGGTCTGCCTCGCGCAGGATCGCGACCGTCCGCTATTCCGTGAATTGACTTCTATTCATGGGCTCCTCGGGGATGGAGCCATGGTTTCTGAGAATCAGTGTCTCGGAGAAGCCGGGCAGGTCAGACTGCCGACGGCCTATGTGACGAATCTTTCGGCCGATCGGAAAGCTCTGAAGATGCCTAAATCGACATGCGGATAATCCAAGGATGCCAACCTACGCAGACCTAAACATGGCTCCGCCCAAGTCCTGGGATGAGTTCGAGGACATCGTCTGTTCCGCTGCTAAGAACAGGTGGCGCAATGCCGACTTCGCACGACATGGACGACAAGGTCAACGGCAGGACGGCGTCGACGTGTTCGGGAACGATGATCAAGGGCGACTCGTGGGACTTCAGTGCAAGAACACTGTGTCTGGACTGTCTAGGGAGGTGGTTCTTGACGAGGTGGGGAAGGCGGAGTCGTTTAAGCCGGACCTCGCTCACCTCTACGTGGTGACAACAGGACCTACCGATAAGCCTCTACAGGAGTTCGTCCGCGAGCTGTCACAGACCCGTGCACAAGGCTCCAAGTTCAAGGTCTCCGTGCTCTTTTGGAACGATGTGTGGCAAGACCTGACTCTAGACGAGTCCCGACTGTTTCAACATTACCCGCAGCTCAAGCCTGCGACTGCAGCGAACGAGCCAACGCACGATCAACGCCTTTACGAAGAGCTGAAGGCTCTTCTGGCTTTCGATCCTACGGTTCGCCTGTTCCGTGATCACGACTTCCGCGGCCCCTTCTCGAGAGCAGCGATCCGGCCGTTGTTCGAGTTCTACGACACCTGGGACTCGCCCGAGAGGGAGTTCATGGATCCAGAGCTCCAAGAAGGGCTTGCCAAACTGTACGCGATCGGGGGGCGCTTGGCAGAAGGCCTTGCGATGAGAACCGTACCGGTGGGGAATGGTGACTTCGCGTCGGTGTTTTCTGACAACCAGCGAGCGCGGGGACCGCGCCCACCTGAAGTGATCGAAGACGCACGCGTGCTCAACGAAGAGGCGCGGGAGTTCGTGCCGGTCTACGAGCGGTTCATGCGGCGGTGCCGAGAAAAGCTCGTGCGCTAACGCCCCTTCACGGCGCATCCGGCTGTGGCATGAGCGTCGGCAAAGGGGCCCCGGCGCCAGGCCAGGGCTGAGTTCGTCGCTTCCGCGAGGCGTCTGCTCACGGACGATTAGATTGGTTTGACGGGCATCGGGCGGCACAGCGCCCATGTCGTTGCTGCGAACTTGCGAATTATGCGAACTTAGTTGCGCGACAAGGACTCACCGCGCCCGGCCGTGCCCGCTAGAACAAAGCCAGCCGAGCCGGTCGCGTACCTGACCCAGGCTATCGCTGCATCGATGTGATCCGCTCGGATGAGCCACGGCCGATCAGTCAGCGCAAAGGCCATCGCAAGCCGCAACAGCATCGGCACTCTTCTCTCCAGCAAACTGTCGATCAGCGGGCTCCTCAGTTCCTGCTTTGTAAGCGTCCAGCCAAGGCATGTTGATCCGCTGAGGCAGCCCTAGGATGCTCGTATCCATCAACGACTTGATGGATACGTACGCACTATGGACCA
>NZ_NISI01000029.1 GCF_002205845.1 Roseateles puraquae
CGGAAGTTGCCGGGCAGCTCGTTCTCGGCATCTTCGATGAGCGGTGGCACGCGCTGGGCGATGTACGCGATGCCCTGCGGCACCACCAGGCCGTACTCGCCAAGGAGGCCGCGAATTTGGTTCGCTTGAGCCGTGCGTGCCCTCACAAAGCCCTGGCGGACGCGGTGCAAAGAGAGCACTGACTGCTGCTCGACGTTCTTGATCGGCACGAAGCGCATTGACGGCCGGCTGACCGCCTCGCAGATCGCCTCTGCATCTGCAGCATCGTTCTTGTTGCTCTTGACGTACGGCTTGACGAACTGTGGCGCCATCAGCCGGACCGTGTGGCCCAGCGCCTGCAGCTTGCGAGCCCAGTGGTGAGCGCTGGCACAGGCCTCAATGCCGACGAGGCAGGGCGGCAGGTTCGCGAAGAAGGGAGCAACCTGGTCGCGCTTCAGCTGCTTGCGCAGCACTGCTTTCCCGCGCTCGTTGACCCCGTGAACCTGGAAAACGTTCTTGGCCAGATCGAGGCCGATCGTCGTAATCTGCATGGCGGACGCTCCTTCCGATCGAGTGGTTGCTGACACATCCACTGTGGCACTTCGATGCCGTCTACGGGTGGGGGCGTCCATCCCATTGCTTACAAGGCAAGCTCATCTGCGACGACTTCGCCGGCTGCAAGGCTTGCTTCGAACTGGGCGTGACCGAGGTCGGCAGCAGCAGCATTTGAAGGGTATGGGCTGCAGCAAGTTCCAAGGCTACTTGCACGGGCGACCCGAACCCGTAGAGCGCTTTCTCGCCGAGCTCTCTGAGAGCCATATGTCCTGCGGGTCGACATGAGTCTGTCGCTGCTCGCCGCTGCTGTCGTTCGAGCCCCTGCGTGGCCCATCCCACTGTCAAGTGACCGGTTCCGGCGGTGAAGCCGCCCGTCAGGGCCTGCGGCGCCCGATGAGCGGTTTGGATAGATGCTGCCGCTCAGGTGTCGGTATGCAAACGACGCAGATCAGCCTGAAGCTGTCGATGCCATTCAAACCTTGAAAAGGCCCATACGGCGCTTGCCGACCGCGGCGGCAAGCGCAGGATCGAAGACGCCTCGCCCTTGACAGTAGTCTTCCTCCATCAGCCGATCGAAGTCCGGGCTGCCGAACTCGCGCCCGACGGCCGGCATGCTGTCCCACTGCCTGTCTTCCAGCCTGCCGTCCCCGCCTCGCCCACGCATCAGGCTGTAGACCCTGCGTCGTTGTTTGCGCTGTGACGTCATTCGAAATCCGATGCTTTGATGGGTGGCGCAGCCGTCGAGCGCGGCAGCGGGCAGGTGTTGAGAAAGCGCGCAGCCTAGCCCTCGCCGAGCCGGATCGTGCGTCCCTGCGTCAGTGGGTTTGCAGCGCGCCGTATGGCACTTCGGCGAGACGCCGACCGGTCAACTACGTTACTTGGACAGCATCCTTGTCGCAAGCGGCAGCCGGTTCAAGATAACTTTGCCGGACGCATGCCTGTGGCTGGTGCCGACAGCGCGGCACGATTGCTGGCACGCAAGATCGCTCGGCCAGTGGCCGACGCGCTGCACCAATGGCTGCGCCAGCAGCGGCAGCGCGTGCCCAACGGCTCCGCCACCCGCCAGGGCCATCGACTACAGCCTAAAGCGCTGGGCGGCGCTGACCCGATACCTCGACGACGGCGAGCTGCCCATCGACACCAATTGGGCGGAGAACCGCATCCGTCCCATCGCGCTGGGGCGGCAAAACTTGCTGTTCGCCGGCAGTCTGCGCGCGGGCAAGCTGGCTGCGGCCGTGATGAGCCTGATCCACTCGGCCAAGTTCAATGGGCTTGACCTGTATGCCTACCTGCGCGACGTGCTGGAGCGACTGCCGACGCAGCCGGCCAGCCGGATCGCGGAACTGCTGCCGCATCGCTGGGCGCCGACCGCGTGATACCGACTCGCGAGGACCGATTCCCATCCCCTGCCGGTGGTGATGGGAATCTGCACTGCCTCGCGGCTGCAGCCGTCAAGGTGAGTTCGGCGAACGCATACGGTGGGAATTGCAAACGCTACGTATTACGTATCACACGTAGACCTTCAGGACAGCTTGAAGTAGGCCGGCATATGAAAGTTGTGTATTCACGCGTGCGCCGACGCGTCAGAAGCGATGCCGGTATCCCTCCGCCGTTGGTCTCGAATCCTATGGGTGTTTGATGCTTTTAAGTCACCATTGTTTGGGTCACAATTCAAATGGAGGTGAGAAAATTGTTTGTCACTCAAGGGATTGGTCGTCACGAGCTGCAATTTGAGCCCGATCGGACGCTTTGGAACACGATTGAGATCGTCCAAGGCACGCACGTGCACCTGGCGCGAACTGTCTATGGAGGTAGTCGAACTACTAGACTGATCTTGCTCTGCAGTTCAGAAGCGCTGTTCAGGGCGGTTGCTGGTCAGGTCTTTGGTGAAGTGGAGGAGCTTTGGAGCCTTGGGCGCCTTTGTAGCGGTGACCAGGGACAGTTGTGCGCCAAGCGAATAGCGAGTGTGCGCCAAGACAGCTGGGATATCTTGGGCGGAGTGAGCGGGCTGGAAGTCTTCTTAGAAAGCGGAGAGCGGTACAGCGTAAACCCTGTTCAGTTTGCGACGGTGCAACAAGCGCCCACCACAATTTGGCAAGCACCCTGGTCAATATAGCGGTTATTGCCATGGCGCAACTTATGCGAACCGACGAACAAGCCTTGGCGCGTTTCAATCAGCTTCCGGATTGCGCGCGAGTTCGACTTCCGGTGGTTCGATTGGTGTTCGGAATATCGGCCGCGACCGCATGGCGCTGGAGCAGAACCGGCCGACTTCCAGCCCCTGCGAAAATAAGCGGCGTCACATTCTGGAATGTCGGCGAACTGCGGCAGGTGCTATCAAAATTAGATAGGGGTGGTAAAGCTGAAGAGGTCTGAAGACGACCAAGCGTGCCAAGGCAACGCCCACTGGTAAGAGCGGTACATCAGTCAGGCGGCTTCCTGTTAGTCAGCCTCTGAATAAGAATGCGCGCGGGATCATTCTTTTCGAGTTCGAGTCGCGCCTGTGCAAGCCATGCCTCAACTTTCAATCGATCCAAGTCATCGAGGTGTGCGCTGCATTCTCCGATTCTCAAGATGGCGTCGACTTTTCGCTGCTGGGCCGAAATCGCCTCGAAATCTATTTGGTCCAGAATTGACACGGAACCTCCGCTGTTCGGATCGCCCAACGTCTGCGACGCGCCGTTCGGGGGGCGTATCTGGAATTTCTGTTGTGTACTGGCTGATTCTTCGCTCTTGTTTGCAGACTCGGCTCGGTCGCAAGTTGTCATCGCTGCCCGCGCGTCTCGAAGCATCGCCTCTAGCTCGTCTTGACCTGCAACCGAAATTTTTACGGGGGCTACGTTCGGCCACATAGTCGGCATCTGTGGGCGAGGAACCACCAGACCGGCCTGCACCTTGGCCCAGTGGCCGCGAGCCGGTGTCGGAATGCCACGCTTGCGGAGCCATTTCTTGACCGCTACATCGCTGACGCCTGCCACGGCTGCTAGCCGAGTCAGCGGCGTGTGCCAAACGAGGGCGAAAAGATCCGGACAGGTCAGCTGCATTCGTTACCCCTCTCCGGAGAGGTTGCTGGCAAGCCACTGCTTTACTTCCTGAAGCGACCAGACCCGTATCCGATCACTTAGCAGCACGCCCGACGGAAACCGTCCAGTCGCAAGCCAGCGATTGAATGTCGCCTTGCTCACGGGAAGCACATACTTCAACAGATAGCTTTTGCGAACAAGCCGCAAGTCTTCGTCGACAGTCTGTGGATCCATACCTGAGATGATGCTTCGTCATTCAGCTTGCATCAACGAGCTAATGCACCCTAGATTTCCGCGAAACCTCCAGGCCATTAATCGAAGCGCCGGTGCGTCACCGTTCTCTCCTGCAGCGCAATCCTCGAACGATCCCAAAAATTGTGACTCAAACGCGGCTGACTTAAAAGCGACTCGACGGAAGACTGCGGCGCATGAGTTCAGCGCCGGTCAGCGAGCCAAAGAAGAAGCTCAGTGCTCGTGGCCTACTTGCAGCCAACCTCTTGGTGCTTCGTCGGCGGCGTGAGCTTTCGCAAGAAGCCCTTGCTTTCGAGGCCGGACTGCATCGAACTTTCGTTGCCCATGTAGAGCGCCAAGCCCGGAACATTTCCCTAGACAACATCGAGCGCCTTGCAAGCGCATTGGGTGTCGAGCCATTTGAGCTGCTTAAGCCCTGATTCGATTGCTTATCCCCTCCACGCTGAGCCACCGGGTCGCTGTGAGGGTTCCGATTCAGAGCTTACGACGACAGAGTTGTCGCAGTGCCCTTGCGTCCTCAAGTGCATTGTGTGGTGTTCTGGACAGTGCAGATATTGACGGCAGGTCGTGCCGAAGCTCCAAAGTCAGGGGCGGTGTCAATATGTATTCGCCGGATCCTACGACAAGAGCTCGGCAAAAGTGTTCTAAGTCTGTTGGATAATCCGCAGTGACGTGCACGGAACGGAATCGTCGTAACCAACGCCCCAAGCTCATGGACATGCGTCGTGAAGACACCGTGATGTCTTTACTACAAGGTCGTTTTCGAAGTACTGGTATGACGTTTGCTTGAACCCATTCCGTAGGTCGAATGCAGGGAAGAACACGGTACCACTCTGACTCATCATCCGCGACCAGTGCAATCGAGATGAGTTCTCCGCCAAAGCCGTTGGTTTCCGTGTCGATGTATAAGTTCATTGCATAATTGCATCTTGTCGGCGCCCTCAGCGGGCAGGGGGCTTGAGCGAGGTGAGATATGCCCCCCACTGCTCAAGAGCTTGTCGCATCTCCTTTTCGTACGGATACGAGTTGTAGTGTCTCTTAACAATCCCGCCGAGGCCGTGGCTTAGGATTTGATTTGATACTTCTTCCGGTATTTGAAGCGAAGTCATTAGAGTCTGTGTCGTGCGGCGGAGGTCAGAATATGAAAAGCGAGGGACTTTGTGCAACTTAAGGAGATTTTTGCTGATAACGCTTACTCGCGCGGCTACAGCATCATTGGTAAGTCTTTCCTTCGGACGGATTGGGCCAGGAAAAAGGAAAGACGAACCTAAGTCAGTTGCATATTGCAGCAGCCACTTTACGTCGTCACGGGCGTAATTTGAGATGGGTATGCGGTGTACTCGCGGCTCCGGTCGGCGACCTTTGCCATCTAGTAGAGTGATGGTCCATGCCTCGGTATCCACATTGGCGGTGGTCACCCTGGCAAGTTGCTCGCATCGCTGCCCACCCAGAAAAAGTGTCATTCGGATGAAGCGGTCGGAGACGCGCTGCGCAACCGAGTCGTTGACTTCCGTGTCAAGCGTTTGCCATAGGTACGCTAGCTCAACCGAATTCAAAGTTCGCTGTCGGGGCTTTGTCAGCTTTGCTAGTGAAGCGGTTTGATTGACCGGATTGGTGGAAATTTGGAACTTTGAGAAATCGCCACTCACCGAAGCGTCGGTGTCACACTTTTGCGCAAGAGAATAAGCCGTACCGATAATCGACCGCAATTGCCGTGTTGTAGTACCTATGCCCTTATCTATCATCGCGCGGAGATGCGACGCGATTGCCTTTCCAGTCACCTGCGCTGCAGGCGTTCGCCCAAGGGCAGTCCCGTTCAAGTAGCGTCGAAAACGATACTCCACCTCGGTGGCTGACGCTTTGCCCTCTCTTCGAAGATGATCGACATAGGCTGCGCAGAGTTCTTCGAGTGTCCCGCCACCGAGCGACGGTTCAACCTGCGGAACATCCCCCTGTTTGGGTACGGGCGCCGCCGCACTTTTCTTGGGATGGCTCCCCAAACGAGATAGTGAGGACTCCGCTGGCGTCGGCGCCGTTTGGACGGGCATCGGGTTTTTTCGCAATTGGGGCAGCAGATCTTGGGCTGCTTCACGCGCCTGCTTGAGCGTCAAGTGGTTGGGCTTTGAGTCCTTTGAGTACGGGCCCAGCGGCACGCTCCTGCGTTGACCTCCGGAACAGATCCTGAAGTAGAAATGCTTCGCTCCGTTCGGGCTGACGCGAAGCATCAATCGGCCGAATCCCCTTCTTCCGTCCGAGTCAGCAAGCCAGGTGTCCTTACCCGCAGCTTTCGCAGCCGCTATCCGGGCGGTTGAGAGCGGTTCGAACTTCGACATGATCTGCCCTCCGTTGCCACAGCACACCGACAACCGTTGCCGAAGCGCAGCCGAATGTAGGGCAGAAAAGTTTGCCTTGCGATCGTAACCTGTTGATTTATAAGGAATTTTGTGATTCGATCTGATGCGGTTTGACTCTCTATGAGACGGACTGATCCATCATTCCAAAGGTCTCCAAATCCCGCGCGCTCGTCTCATAATCCTTTGGTCGCAGGTTCAAGTCCTGCACGGCCTACCAATAAAACCCAAGCCAGACAACGAGTTAGCGTTGATTGTGGGTGAGTGATGCTGTTCATCGGACTGCCAAAGTCCGTTGAGCGGTGCATCTGTGGGGCTTCGTCCGGGGCGAGTGTCGCCCGGCCTGTCGCGGGACGGCGTGTCTGCCCGCCTGTGGCTCTTCTGGTGAGCCACCCCGGTGCGATCATGACCCAGAAAGAACTGGGAGAAGGCATGATCGAAACGCTACCTGACGGCCCGCTGGACATCGTTGGCGATGTGCACGGCGAGCTGGACGCACTTCTGGCCCTGCTGGCTGTGGCCGGCTACGACGAACAAGGCCGCCACCCCGATGGCCGGCATCTCGTGTTCCTGGGCGACCTTGTCGACCGCGGTCCGGACAGCCCGGGTGTCGTGCGACTGGTACAGCGCCTGATCGACGGCGGGCGGGCATCGTGCATCCTCGGCAACCACGAACTCAACCTGCTGCGCGGTGAGCGCAAGGCCGGCAACGACTGGTTCTGGAACGAGAACACTGCGCACGACCGGCGTTACCACCCCTGGAACTGGGCCGACCCTGCGGCAGGGCCGGAGATGCTCGCCTTCTTCGAACGTCTGCCGCTTGCGCTGGTGCGATCTGACCTGCGGATCGTGCACGCGGCATGGCATGAGCCGTCGATGGTGGCGCTGTCGGCACTTCCAACCGGGGGCGACTTCGGCGAGCTGTTCACGAGGCTGGACGACGACGCCGACCGCCTGCTGGAAAGCCGTGGGGTGGTTGCCCAGGCGAAACATGAGAAGGCCACATGGCGGCATCACTTCGCCGATCCAGAGGTCGACATGCCCATGCTCCACGCTGTGGGCCAGTTGGACGAAGACCGCCAGATGCTCAACCCGGTGCGGGTCCTGACGTCTGGTGTGGAGCGTCGCGCTGCACAACCGTTCTTTGCCAGCGGGCAGTGGCGGTTTGCCGAGCGCGTGCGCTGGTGGGACGACTACACCGACGACGTGCCGGTGGTGGTCGGTCACTACTGGCGGCAGTTCCTGCCGCTGGACCGAAAGGCCCTCGGCAAAGGCGACCCCGACCTCTTCGACGGCGTCAGCCCGCGCGCTTGGCTGGGGCCCCGGGGCAGGGTCTTCTGTGTCGACTTTTCGGTCGGCGGGCGCTGGCAGGAGCGCAAGAGTCCAGACACTGCGCCGCGCAGCCGACTAGGGCTTCTGCGCTGGCCGGAGAAGACGCTTGTACTGGACACTGGCGAGATGGTCGGGACAGTTGGCCGAGGCAGTGCGCCGCGAGCTGGACGCACGGCGCCAGCGCGCTGTCGTGCATGGCTTCCAGCAGGCGCTGCCGGGCCTCGCAGCCGCCCCCGTTCTGACGGACAGCTTCCGCTACCACTTCACGTTCCACCCGGACCGCTACCCCGGCCGGCCGCCGTTCTACGCTGGTAGTTACCGTTTCCAGAAGCACTACTACGGCAACAACCGCATCCATGACCTGCGTCAGCGCACTGAACGCGGCGAGCTGGCCGAGGAATTCGTGTGTGCACGGGCCATCGACGAGGAGCGGCGCGTGAAGCACTGGGTGCGCAACGTCGAGCGCGATGAGCGCTTCTCGTTCTGGCTGCCGACGTCGACCGACTACTTCTACCCCGACTTCGTCGCCGAGCTTGGCGATGGGCGCGTGTTGGCCGTGGAGTACAAAGGCAAGTTCTTGCTGGGCACGGATGACACACGCGAGAAAGCTCAGGTGGGCCGGCAGTGGCAAGCTAGCAGTGGTGGCCGGTGCTTGTTCCTGCTGGCCGTGGCGCCTGACGCTGACCCAGCCGGGCGGTCCCTTGAGCAGCAGATCGAGGATGTGATCCTCGGCAAAGGAATCTGAGTTGATAACTTAACCGTCGAGTGGCGTCGCGTCTGCTGCACACTTGGTGATGCCCCGGTGTGTGGTCGTCGTAGTTCGACCTAGACTGACGTAAATGGCTGAACCTCGCTGGTCTTTCATGTTTCGCATGCTGAAGCGGAACCCTGACCGAGTCCCGATGGACCGGTTGGGCGAGTACCTGCGCCTGTTCGCCGAGCTTCTTGGCACTGAGAACCAACCCATCTTCAAAGGCATCAAGAAGGCGAGCACCGGTCTGAAGGCGTTCGTGCCCGAAGAGCGGCTGCAGCACGTTCAGGTGCGGTTGAAGTTGGTGCACACAGAGGCCACCAGCCGGCCAGCCCGAATCGCAGCTGATCTAGAGGCGATGCTGGGTGCCGATGGCATCAAAGAAGCGCAGTTGCTTGATGCCAGCGACAACGTCATCCACCTTTTCCACGGCGTGCCGGCGGCGAACGAGGAAGTCATCCGTGTCTGGCAGGAAGGAACTGTGGATGGTGTTGTGACCGGCCTGGTTGGTGCTGACGACACGATGCACCTTCACTTGCGCGGCCTTGATGGCCACGACGTGAAGGTCTTGGTGCGGGATGAAAGTCTGGCGCGTGGCATCCTGGCGCACTTCCGGAACGGTTGCGTGCGCGTCACTGTGCGTGGGCACTGGGTCCGCGGCGAAGACGGTTGGCACCCAGAGACGAACAAGTGCACGGCGAAGTCGTTCGACGTTCTGGAAGACACGCCGCTGTCGAAGGTGTTCCAAGACTTTGCAGCAGTGCCGGACAGCGGTTGGCGTGCCGCGGAAAGTCCCGACGACTTCTGGCGTGAGCTGAGGGGGATTCATTGATCAAGCTCGGCGCACAGCAGAAGGTCGCGGTGGACACCAACTTCTTGGTGGCCTTGGTTGACGCCAGTCTTGGTGATGATGATCGTGCCCGGATCGATGAGTTCGTGGCCAGCATGGAAAAGTCCAAGGGCCAAGTCGTCATCCCCATGCCGGCGCTGGCCGAGTTTCTTGCCGGCGCTGAGCAGGCGGGCCTGGAGTACCTAGACAAGCTAGAGCGCAAGGCCTACATCGAGGTTGCGCCTTTCGATCGCAAGGCCGCTACGGAGTGCGCCTTGCTCGATGCAGCCGCCTACGGCCGCGCGACCCGAGCGGCAGCCAGCGGCAAAGATGCCGCCGCTGCGAAGAAGGACGGTGGCAACGGCAATCGGCAGAAGGTCAAGGTTGATCGGCAGATCGTCGCAATCGCCAAGGCTTGTGGTGCAAAGGCGATCATCTCTGCCGACGACGGCGTTCGCGCTGCAGCCCTACGGGCCGGCATTCAGCACTGGACGATTGGCGACCTACCTCTGCCCGACTCTGCTCGGCAGCACAAACTGCCTTTGGATCCACGGCCGGCTTAGCCGCTTGCAGGCTGCCTGGGTCAGCTTGCTTGTGCCTCGCCAGCCTGGGCTCAGTCCGCCACACGCTTGGAGTTCGACACGAACTGCGTCTGAGTCAAAGGTGACTCGTAGTAATCCTCGTCGAGAAAGCGAAGCAGCTTCAACAGTTCAGACGGACTGTCAGGCAACACGATCTGGCCATTCGGTGAGGTCTGGATGTTGACCTTGAAGGGCTTCGCAGTGGCCACGATCGTCTGTACGGGGTGCTTGTCGAGCACGCCGGACTGAAGGATCAGGGCGATCTTGCGCCTCATGGTTGAGCTTGTCGCGGCCTCGAAGGCAGCAGGGTTGGCAGCGGTGAGGGAAGCATGGGCGGCAAACGCCTTCACGTCCGTTGCTGTGGCTTCCTTGAAATGGTCGTCCACGTCGAAGACGCGGCGAAGGAAGTGGAAGCTCTGAAACTTCAAGTCCTTGCCCTCAAGGACAGCCAGCAACTTGCTGTCCAACGTAAGGCCGGCGTCGCTCATCCGCTGAAAGGTGTTGCCCGTGAAGAAGATGGCCACGTTCTTCGTGGCAAGCAATCGGCGTTGCTCGAACAGCTGGATCAGCACTTGGTCGCCGCCGTCAGGGCACCCTGCGAAGATTGCCTTCACCGTTTCAAGTGAGTGGACATTGGGGTCGAACTGCTCGACGCCGATCGGGTTCCTGACGATGTCTGCCAGCGAGTCGGGGTCAACGAAGTCCTTGATGACGAGCAACTCGCCTTCTTCTGGGCGGTACCGGCCATCGAAGTCGATGGTGGCCACGATGCCGTCCAAGAACGCCTTCCGTTGAGCCCGGAAGACATCGTTGATCTCATTCTGCAGATCATTGCTCAGCGGAAAGGCGCAGGGGCAGCCGACGGCCCGGCCGCAGACGCCGACCGCGTCTGGATCATCAGCGAGGCCGACCGCACGAGCACCACCATCCTTCAGCCGTCGGAGTACTGACGCCATGACTTCACGCAACTACGCACAGCCGCTGGACCCGGACGTTGCCCGTCAGGTGAGCCAGTTGGACGACGAAGCTGAGCGGGAGGCCTTCGAGGAGCGTGCAGCCGTCTTCGAGTACGACGGTGGCCTGCCGCGCCGTGAGGCCGAGCGCCTGGCGCTGGCCGCCGTCTTGGCGGACCGCGCCAAAGCCAACCAGCCGCCGCGCTGACCACGCGCCGATGCGGGCGCGCCGACCACAGATGGACCCCAACGCGGGGGCGCCGGACTGGCGCCCCCGCTGGTTGCCTGGACCTGTCCAACGCCGACAGCGACTAAGCGTCGCGTTGGGCGGAAACGTCTACGACGTGCACAGGACTAGCAGGGCGTGTGTCGCGCGGCACCGCGGCAGACGCGGTGCCGGCAGTTCATCGGTCAAGTAGTCCGCTTCGCGTCGGTTGACGCCTCAAAACCCCACAACACCCCGATGGCCGTGGCCCTACTGCCGACCCGTCATCGGGGTCCGGTGGTGGTCCCGCGCCGTTCGCAACCGCAGCCACTTCACCATCATGACAACTGCACCCACACGCTTTTCGTTCAGTCATCGTGCTTTGCAGAAGCTGCCTCCCTGCCCGCCGACTAGTACGGGGTCCAAGATCGAGTACAGCGACGAAGATCTGGCAGGCTTGAAGCTTCAGGTCTCCAAGGCGGGGAGGAAGACCTTCTACTTTCGCTACACCCATGGTGGGCAGAAGCGAGCCGCACGCATCGGTGAGTTCCCTGGGATCGACGTTGCCGAGGCCCGCCAGCGTGCGCAGCAGATGCGCGCCGATCTGGACCGTGGCGTCGATCCGCAAGCCGCGGCAGATCGGCTCGCGGAGATGCCGACGTTTCGAGAGTTCTGCCAGCAGGTCTACATGCCTGATGCCCGTGAGCGCAAGGCATCGCACAAAGACGATGCCTGCCGCCTGCGCGTCCACGTCTACCCGGCGCTGGGCCACAAGAAGATGTCAGAGCTGACGACGCGCGACGTTCAGCAGTTGATCGCGACTGTGGCGAGCAAGCGCAAGAAGGCCACGGCCAACCGGGTGCACGCGCTGGTGGCCCGCATCTGCAAGGTCGCGATGACCCTTGGCGTCATCGACCGCAGCCCGTGTTTCGGCCTGCCGAAGTTCAAGGAAGAGAGACGCACCGAGCGGTTCCTGACGCCTGAAGAGATCGTGCGCTTTCAAGCGGCGCTGGCGGAGGACAAGAACACGGTCGCTGCCAGCGCACTTCGGCTGCTTCTGTTGACCGGGTGCCGCCGCAACGAGGTGCTCCGCGCCACTTGGGCTCAGGTCGACCTGGACGGTGGGCTGTTGCACCTGCCGAAGACAAAGACGGGCGCTCGCTACGTGGTCCTCAACTCAGCTGCGAAGTCGCTGATCGAGTCGCTGCCCAGTCGTGGCCTTAGTCCGTGGCTCTTCCCCGGGGCGAAGGCGGGGAAGCCGATCGACAACCCCACAAAAGCGCTGGCCAGGGCCTTGGCTCGCATGGGGGCGCCGAGCATGCGGATCCACGATCTTCGGCACACCTTCGCGGCGACGTGCATCAACTCCGGCGGCGCAAACTTGTACGAGGTGCAGAAGCTGCTCGGGCACTCGTCGCCGCAGATGACGATGCGCTACGCGCACCTGGCCGCCGAGACGGCGCGGAGAGCGTCTGAGGCGATGGCTGCCGTGGCTTCTGGCGCCGCAGTGCCGCGCGCCATGAGCACGGCAGGTAGCCAAGCAGTCTGAGTGTTCTGGCGACGTGGCTGACGGATGTCGCGTTCACTGCTGGTGCCCCTTCGGCTTCGGCCGAAGGGGCATCTTCATCGTCTTTTTTAGCTGAGCCTTAGTGCCTGGTCCGTTCCTGGCTCGACCAGCGAGACTTTGGGCACGCGGCCTGGCAGGCGCCACACGTAGACCAGGCCGGCAGCCTCCAGCTTGCGCAGCGCGTCGTAGGCGGCATCCCGGCTGACGGCGAAGCGCCGGAGGGCGGCGCGTGTCGGCCGGACGGTTGATGAACCCTGCTCGGCAGCCAGACAGCTGAGCATCACCGCCAGCTGTGTCACCTTGCCGCGGTGCGCGGCGGCGAGCCTCAACCAGTCGTACCGCGTCGCTGCCAGAAAGGGTGGAGGGCGTTGCTCGGTGGCGCACCGTGGCAGCTGCAGGCGTCGGCGAGGCTGTGTTGGCACTGGTGCCGACGGCGCAAGCTGTTGCGCAGCAGCTGGTGCCGCTGCCGAGACAAGTCGTAGCTTCAGCTTCATGGCGAACTCCTTCAACCTGATGTTGCGGAAGCAGGTGAGGCTGCTTGCCTCACCTGGTCTCGTTTCGGCTTGGGACACGCGACGGTAGTAAGTCGGAGAACTCGGCAAAGCCTGTTGGGCTTTGCCGAGTTCGCCTCGTTGGCTCACTTCCTGAGGGAGGTACTTCTAGTCTCCTCCCATGAGTAGACCTGCAAGCCGACCGAGCAAGCGAGCCGTCGTCGCGAGTAGCTGGCATCACGGCACCGTCTGCTTGGCGTCGCCTTGGCTCGGTCCCGGGCTCGCTACATCTTTGGAACCGGAAACAGCGAGCCTGGAGAAGCGGGTGAGGCTGCCTGCCTCACCCCGACATGGCAGGGCTCGACCAAGCTAACGTCAAGATGGAAAGAGGGGCAACGCCTTGAAGGGCGTTGCCCCTTTCTGTTGGCTGTGTGTTGATTCCCACGCCATCCTGACCCACCGTTTCCATCCAATCTTGACCCACCCTTGTTCGAGCCCTTCGGGCTCAGGTTGTGGGTAACTTCCTC
>NZ_NISI01000030.1 GCF_002205845.1 Roseateles puraquae
CCCTAGGGAACTCCCTAGCCCTCCAGTTGCGGGCACAAACACCCCAACTTGTAGGAACCGTGGATCGACCACGCGCGCCATCCGCAATACTCCACTTGGCGCGGATCCTCGCGGCGCTAGCGGCTGGGTCGCCCATTTTGTGAGCCATCAATGCGGTTGCGCCGTGCGTTAGGCGGTTCTGCAACAACGGAGAAATGCTCATGCATGATCACCATTCAGCGTTTCGCGGAAGCTTGACGGCAACCAGATGTCCGACCTCATGAGGACCTGGGAGCCCCGCCAGCACCTTCGGTGTTTCGTTGCAGAGTTGACCGTGTAACTAGGTAACACCGCCTTGCACTGGCACCCGTGCCGGCAGGTTTTGGCTCGCCCAGTTTGTTGTTGCCAGCGCCCGCATACCCTGTTCATGAATGTGTATGTTGCCATCCAGCGACCTAAGGACACGCTGATCAATAGGCCAGTAGAGCGATCTGCGACCGGCCAACGCACGGTTCGCGGCGAAGCGATTTGAATTCGATCCGATCGGCGA
Source organism: Roseateles puraquae (assembly GCF_002205845.1). Lineage (GTDB taxonomy): Bacteria > Pseudomonadota > Gammaproteobacteria > Burkholderiales > Burkholderiaceae_C > Pelomonas > Pelomonas puraquae. Next base: position 530 of record NZ_NISI01000030.1, read on the forward strand.
CCGCGTCTCTGCTTTTGGGGCCGTTTGCAGCCCCATCTGGCCGTTCAAGACGCACCTCGGGCTTGCAGGTCCAACAACGATCGCTTGGCGATCACGAGATTGGCCAGACCGAACAGGCTGAACAGCTGCCCCTGGTTCTTCGCCATGCCCTTGTAGCGAGCCTTGCGATGGCGGAACAGGTTCTTCACCACATGGAAGGGGTGCTCGACCTTGGCTCGCATGGCGGCCTTCAACTGTTCGGCTTTGTCCAGCAGCCGCGCCCACTTCTTCGTCAGGTCCAGCGCCCGGCGCTTGCCCGGCTGCATGGCGACGAACCAGGTCGGCCCCATGGCCTCTTCGCGCTTGTCCACGCCACGGTAGCCGGCATCGCCGAAGGCCGACGTCTCCTGTCCATGCAGCAGAGCACCAGCCTGCGTCACATCGTTGACGTTGGCCGCCGTGCCGATGACCGTGTGCACCAGCCCCGACTCGGCATCCACACCGATGTGCGCCTTCATCCCGAAGTGCCACTGATTGCCCTTCTTCGTTTGGTGCATGTCGGGATCGCGTTCGCCCGTCGCGTTCTTCGTCGAGCTGGGCGCGGCGATGATCGTCGCGTCCACGATGGTGCCCGAGCGCATCAGCAGGCCTTGCTCGGCCAGGTGGGCGTTGATCTCGTCGAACAGCGTCTTGGTCAGGTCGTTGGCCAGCAACAGGCGCCGGAACTTCAGCAGCGTCGTTGCGTCGGGCACCGCCTCACGCGACAGGTCAATGCCGACGAAGTCGCGCATCGACTGGCTGTCGTACAGCGCGTCCTCCAGGGCCTCGTCGGCCAGGCCGTACCACTGCTGCAGGCAGTACATGCGCAGCATCTTCGGCACGCCGATGGGCGGGCGCCCGACCCGGCCGCTGCGTGGGTACGACGGTGCAATGGCCGCCTCCAGCCGCGACCACGGCACGATGCGCTCCATGTCGGCGAGAAACATCTCGCGGCGCGTGCGCTTCTTCTTCAAGGCGTACTCGGCGCTGGCAAAGCTGCGTTGACTCATATCGCGATGCTGCCGTCGCCAGGCCCAACGCGCATCGCGGTCAGCCCGGATAAATCAGCGTCTCCCTAAGCGTGCACAGGACGTAGACGACCAAGCCATCGGCGAGCTGCGGCTCATACTCCCTGCGGTACATGCGCGCCTGAAGAGCCCATCTGTCACCGCTACTTCCATTCGGAAAGGACTTGCGGTGTACCTTGACCGGTGCCCATTTGCCGCCGTGTTCCACCTGCGCCGACTCGTAGCCGTCGCTGCCGTCCTCGCCTTTGAGCGGCACTTTGGAGTGGATGATGTCACCCTCCAGAGTTCCAAAGCCGAGCTCGACGTTCGCCCTCACGTACTCCGAGCCAGCATTGCCGTCCAGCGGGGGTGCGTACACCGCCGTGATGATGACTTCGGCCCGCAGCTTGCCGTCAACCATCAGCCCGGCAGGAATAGGGTAGGGCGCCTTGCGCCACCGCAAGCCTGGCACCAGGCGCGACTCAAAGATCAGGGTGAAGCTGTCGTCGCAGTCGTACAGCGCAGATAGGACGTCCCTGGGCAGCCCAGCCCCGTAGTAGCGGCGTTCCCACGGTGTGTACGCGGGCGAAGACAACTGCGCCCCGTGAATCATGAGCGCCTTAACCAGGGCTGGGCTGGCCGTGAGCCCGGCCCCGCCGGCGATGGCTGCCCAGGCGTGGGCTGCCATGCTCGATGCAATCGGTGCAGCAAAACTCGTCCCGAAGCTGCGCGCTTTTCGGTTGTCGGCCGTCAGCACGGCCACGCCCGCCGACCCGGAGTTCCAGGGCGCGTGCACGTTGCCACCGATGTGCACGATGTCCGGCTTGGGCGTGAAGACGGGACCCGGCCCCCGGCGGCTGTAAGCGGCCGGCTCGCCCACCTGGTTGAGCGCATCTTCTGCACCCAGGTGGCACACGGAGCCAACCGTCAACGCGCGCACGGACTCGCCCGGAATGCAGACCTGGTCCTGCAGCGTCTGCACGACCGGCCAGGTCCGGCGCGGTTCATTCAGGTAGTTGCCCGCCGCCACGACGAAAAGCACGTTGTACTGGTCGCTGAAGAGGTCCAGCGCTTGCGCGAACTCGCTGAAGATCTGTTCGTCACAGCCGAACGGGGTGCCCAGCGACAGGTTCCATACGCGCACATCGGGCCGACCCTTGATGGCGTCCTCCAAGCGCGTGATCAGGTCGCCGACATAGCTGCCCGATCCGGTCTCGAGACCACAGACGTCATAGACCATGGCGCCCAGCGGCGGGAAGTCCCCATGGCCGGCGTTCAGCCCATGGGCACCCGCGACCAGCGATGCCACGTGGGTGCCGTGCTGGTGGTCGGTGTCCGGTGGCAGCACGTAGGTTTTGGTGCCCACGATCCAGGGGCGCAAGTCGGCGGCAGCCGCTGCGGTGCCAGTGTCGAACACGGCCACTGTGGGCAAACCCGGCACCGGCGGCGCCAGATGGGACACAGGTGCGGCACTGGCCGCCGCAGCAGCTGGGACCACGGTGGCCGTGGACTGCAGGCGGGGTTCGGGCGTGAGTCGACGCAGGCCCGGAAACGCGAGCAGCGCGTCCAGCTTCTCGTCGGAAACGTCGGTGGTATCCAGCAAGCTGGCGAAAAACCAGCCGTGTCGCCCCTGGCGGAAAAACCGGTGCTTGAGGCCGAGATGGCCGAGCAGCCCTTTGATGGCTTCGAAGAGCCGCGCATTGGCCGCGTCATTGGCGTAGCGGAAGAACCGAAGCAGGGCACGCCCTTGTTGCTGAACCGCGAGTGTCCCCTCGGGATTTCTCTGCGCCGGGCCCCACGACTCGATGCGAACGATCGCGCTGAGGTTGGCCCGCACCGTGGCAATGTCGCGCTCAAGGATGATGCTGCGCAAGGCAGCGATGCTCCCGCCATGTGCGCCGACCAACATCTCCTCCACCCGCTCATGGCCTGCCGGGATCAGACCGGCCTCTTCGACCACCGTGACAGGGCGGTGTGACTTGGCAATCGCTTCGTGGCGCAGCCGGAACATCAGCGGCGCCAGCAGATGAGGGTGCGCCTGCATTTGCCCAACGACCTGCTGGGTCGCGCCGTCCAGTGTCGCAACCAAGGCCTGGCGGTAGGCCGCGTCAACCGGGACGAACTCCCGCTTCGGACCACCGCCCGGTTGAATGCCTTGCAGATCGCGCCTGTCGAAGGCGATTTGCTGGAACGGGTTCGCCGCGTTGGGCAGCGGCGGTTCAGCCGGACCGTTGGTCGTCCTCCTCGTGGCCATCTGGTGCTCCCTCCTGTGTGATGTTGGTGACGTGGCGTGTGGATACGCCGTAGAGCTTGGCAAGCACGCGCAGTGAGAACAACTTGCGGTCCCAGCGGCGCAACCACACCATCTCGGCGTCTCGCGTGCTCAGCGGCACACGGTCAATCAATGCCAATGTGAGCCCCAGCCGCCGGAACACCTCGTGTTCATCGACCTTGGGATGGCCCGCCAGCACCGCGCTGCGCTTGGAGTCCAGACAGATCTGCTCGATCACTGCACCAGTCACGCCCTCCGAGCGCACGACCAAGCCTTGGAAGTCCAGGCCGCTGGGCGCGTAGTCGCCCAAGAAGCGTTGCCACAAAGCCTCGCGCACGGTGCAGTCAGGTAGCGGCATGGGCACCCGGAAGCTGAAGCGCCGCCAAATGGCGGGATCCAGCAGTTGGTCGTGGTTCGTGGCTGCCAGCAGGATCGTCCCGTCGGGCAAGGCATCGATGTTTTGCAGCAGCGCGATGACCACGCGCTGCAATTCGCCCACGTCGCGTTCATTGCCCCGGGCGCCGGCCAGCGCGTCGAACTCATCCAGGAACAAGACGCACGGCCGCTGCTCTGCGTACTCAAAAACACGGCGCAGGTTGCGGCTGGTCTGGCCCAACAGGCTGCTGACGAGCGTGTCGCACCTCACGGTAAGCAACTGAAGCCCCAGCTGTGCTGCGATCCAGCGGGCGAGCTGCGTCTTGCCTGTGCCAGGCAACCCGTGCATCAAGAGCCGGTTCGGAAGGGCGGCATTGGCGGCCACGAGCGCATCGTGGTGCCTGACACTTGCCAAGAACTCCTCAACCCGTGCCTCGATGGCACTGGGCAGTACGAGTCCGACGTCCTGCGGCTCTGGCCGGCTCACGTCCACCGTGTGAAGGCGGCTCTCGCCATCCACGGGTAGATTGTTGAGGCTGATGCCGAGCTGGGCCTCCTGGACAGACACCAGCGCACCTGGTGCGCGCGCCAGGCGCTCTCGGATCTGGCGTGCCTGCTGTCGGTTCCCGCCTTCTTCGAGCTTGTCGGCAAGCAGGCCGGCGTAGTTCGCAGCCATACTCGCGTTCGCGCGCAGCGCGCCGTCGAGTATCTTGAGAACTTCCGACAGGTGGTCCACAGCGATCCGAGTTTTGAGGTTGTCGTCGCAGTTTAGGTCCTAATCGTGTCGACTTTTCATCAAGACGTTTCGCATCCCTAGGATTCCGTCTCGGTTTGCAGGTTTTCTGTTTCGGTAGGGCCGAACCGGAGCCGCCGTTCCGAAGGCGCCGGATTGCGGTCACGGCCGCCGCAAGGGTGGCGACCGCTGCGTTGGTCCATTCACACGCCGCACCTGCTGCCGGTTGCCGGTTGCCGAGCATGCGTGGCCCAAGTACTCCCGCAACGGACGCTGTCGGCACTGGATGCGGCCTGGCATCCTGTGCCTGGGCCTGTCTTGGCGGCTGCCTCTCTGCTTGGCGGGGCCACGTCATTGCCCTGGGCTAGACGCGGCGGGTGCATCACCCACAGCATCCCATCTCATGCGATGCGCGCCGCTGACAGCAGCGTGGCGCGCATCGTCTTCGCCGTGCAAGTAGATGCTGGTGGTCGCGATCGAGACATGGCCGAGGGTGTCGCGGACATGCTTGAGGTCGATCTGGTTGGACAGGTTCGAGCCAGCCGTGTGGCGCAGCCAGTGGGCCGAGGCCGCTGCGAGCTTCTGTGCCTGCGCGTCGCCACGGCCATCGCGCCGCCACTGCTCAGCGGCCCGCGCGAAGATCTCCTTGAGGATCACATGGATGGCACTGCGGGTCAGTGGTTCGGGCCAAGCAGGGGCAGGGTGGGTCGAGCGACGCCAGGCAACGGGAAACACCAACGGCGACGGCTCAGCCGGCTGGGGCAGGGCGCTGAGCTCAAGGGAGCGCCGGTAGTTCATCAGTTCAACCATCAGCTCCGCGGTTGCCGGGATCAATCGGGCCTTGTCGCCCTTGCCGGTTGCCTGCAGCCACCAGCGCTGCGCACCGGTCTTGGGATCCGATCGCATGAAGAAGTCCCCCATGATGTTGTGTACGACTTCCGAGATGCGCAGGCCGCCCAGGAACATCAGGCTGAACAACCAGCGGGCCCGGGCGTAGGACGCTCGCTGTCGCGGCGTCTCCTGCGGCAAGGTCAAGATCGTCTGGCGAATGGCGTCCCACAGGTCCGCCTCGAGGAAGCGCACGATTCGCGGGGGAGGGGCCTTGCGTCGCGTCCGGCTCAGTGAGAGCGGATTGCCGGCCAGGTATCCTGCCTCGACCAGCCAGGACATCATCGAGTTGAGGACCACCATGGACTGCCGGATGCTGGCCTCCGACAGCGGCCCGGCAAACGGGCGCCAGCGCGAATCTCGGCGCCCGGCCTTGCGGCCCGGCGCCATGACCCAACGATCCGCAGGCTGGGGGTTGGCCAGGAACCGCCGGTAAATCAGCAAGTCCTCGTGCGTGAGCGACGACAGCGGCTTGTCTCGTTCAATCAGGGCCCACAGCAACAGCCGCTCGGCTTCACGGCGTGCGTTGGCCAAGGTGTTGGGACTGTCCGCGAAGCGTGCCAGCCAGGCCATCACGGCTTGCTGGTCGGTGTCAGCAGCGAGCTGACGATTGCCGGCGCGCGACCGGTTGGTGCCTGAGCGACCGGAGAGAGCGTCGATGACGGTGATTTCGCCCAACGGCGCGAGTCCCGCCGGCGTCAGGGCGCCGGTTTCAGAGCGTTCTGGGCGTTTACGCAATCAAATTTACACATGATTTGGGGCAACGGAGGAGGGTCCCTCCCAGGGAAGCGTGGTCAGCGCTGCAACTGAATTTGATGATGCCTCGCAAGCAAAATTGGTAAAAACTGCGCGAATCAACTAACTTTGCCCATATTCAGTCGCTGTCAGGAGCGGCCCTCATGGCGAGTTCAGCCCGGATCGGAGCGAGGCGAGGCCACATCGCAGCGGTGGACGTGCAGCAATGGCCGGAAGTCGACCCAGACGCGCTTTCGGACAAACGCCGGGCGCTCTACCTGAAGCGCCGGCAGGCGGTGACGATGTACCTGGCCGGCGCTTCTGACGCCGACCTGATGCGAGACACCGGGATTGCACTGCCCACGGTGCACCGATTGATCACTCAATGCTCAGGGCGAGCGGCTGGAGCAGGCGATCGCCGCCATCCGCAAGGCGGGGTTCCAGGCGGACCAGATCAAGACGGCCGCTGCAAGTCCAGGCAACGGTGGGGTGCAGGCTATGGGGCAATACGCCGGCCATGACACGGACAGTCCGAACCCTGATGCGCCGCGAACGTGGCTCAGCGACGGCTTGCCGCGCCTGGTGCTGGCACTCTTGCTGGCCGTCGGCGCGGAGGGTCTGTCGTTCATTGCCCCATCCGCCCTCCCTTGGGACATCGCCAAAATGGCCTTGGCCGCCGTCGCCATCTTTCTGGCGGGGTTCGGCACCTACCGCAAGGGCCTCGCAGCACTGCGCGCTGGTCGCTTGAACATCAACGCGCTGATGACAGTGGCGGTCACCGGCGCTTTCCTGATCGGTCAGTGGCCGGAGGCGGCCATGGTGATGGCGCTGTACGCGATCGCCGAAGCCATTGAGGCACGCGCGGTGGACCGCGCCAGAAACGCCATCCGCAGCCTGCTGGCGCTCGCACCCGAGGAAGCCGACGTGCGCCAAGCCGACGGCAGCTGGGCGCGCACCGCGGCCAAGGCCATTGCGGTGGGCAGCATTGTTCGCGTTCGCCCCGGGGAGCGATTTGCGCTCGATGGGGTCGTGTCATCCGGTACCGGTGCCGTGGATCAAGCCGCCGTGACCGGTGAAAGCATTCCCGTCGACAAGGCCCCGGGCGACGAGGTGTTCGCTGGAACCATCAACGCGGCATCCGAGCTGCAGATCCGAACCACGGCGCCGGCGGGTGACACCCTGCTCGCCCGCATCATTCAGGCGGTCGAGCAGGCCCAGGGCAGTCGGGCGCCGACGCAGCGATTCGTCGACCGTTTCGCCGCGATTTACACGCCAGCTGTCTTTGTGCTGGCGGTGCTGGTCGCCGCACTGACGCCTTGGCTGATGGACTGGACTTGGCTGCAAGCGGTCTACAAGGCGCTCGTGATTTTGGTGATCGCGTGCCCCTGCGCCCTGGTCATCTCGACACCGGTCACCGTCGTCAGCGGTCTGGCGGCTGCGGCACGGCGTGGCGTGCTGATCAAAGGCGGGGTGTACCTGGAGGAAGCCCGAAAACTCAAGGTCGTTGCGCTCGACAAGACCGGGACTTTGACCGCGGGCAAGCCCGCGCTCGTGGCCTTCGAGTCCGTGACCGCCAGCCGATCCGAGGCCGTTCTTCGAGGGCTGGCACTGAGCCTGTCGGCACGGTCCGACCACCCCGTGTCCAAGGCGATTGCTGCCGGTCTGCTGGGGGCGGGGGGCGCTGAGGAGCGGTCGGTCGAAGACTTTGCGGCCTTGCCTGGGCGTGGCGTTCATGGCACCGTAGGCGGCGAGCTCCTGACCCTGGCCAACCACCGTTGGGTGGAAGAACAGGGCCTGTGCAGCACTTCGCTTGAGGATCGTCTAGCAGCGCACGAGCAGCAAGGACGCACCGTGACGCTGCTCGCCAGCGCACACGAGGTGCTGGCCTTGGTGGCGGTCGCCGATCGCATCAAGCCCACGTCCAGGCAGGCGGTGCAAGAGCTTCTCGTGCTGGGCGTGACGCCGGTGATGCTCACCGGAGACAACGCGACCACAGCGCAAGCGATCGGACGGCAAGCCGGGATCGACGAGGTTCGAGGCCCCCTGCTGCCGGACGAGAAGCTAAACGCCATCCAGGAACTGCAGAGCACCCGTGGCATGACGGCCATGACGGGCGATGGCATCAACGACGCCCCGGCCCTGGCCAAGGCCGACATCGGCTTTGCCATGGGTGGTGCCGGCACCCACACCGCGATGGAGGCCGCCGACATCGTGGTGATGAACGACGACCTGCGGCGGCTCCCGGAAACCATCCGCCTGTCCAAGCGGGCCCATGCAGTTTTGGTTCAAAACATCACTCTTGCTCTGGGCATCAAGGCGATCTTTCTCGTGCTGGCGGTGTTCGGAAATGCGTCCATGTGGATGGCGGTCTTCGCCGACATGGGGGCCAGCCTGTTGGTGGTGTTCAACGGGCTGAGGCTCTTGCGGCCGGAAGTTCATCGCCCATAGCCTATGGCCTTGCGCAAACGTGCTACCGCGTCAGCTGGTGCCCCCGGCGCGACGCCGGCAGCGCGGTCGCCAACGTTGCAACACCGGTGCGCTGAGGTTTGGGACCGGCCGACCTGGACCCGCCCGAAGGCCTTAGGCTGGGCGTTCCGCTTGCAAGCGCTCGGGGCGCGACCCTGTGGCCTATGAAGACCTTCCTGCTGTTCGTCGCCACCGCCCTGGCTGAAATCTTGGGCTGCTACCTGCCTTACCTTTGGCTCAAACAGGGCCGCTCGGCCTGGCTGCTGGTGCCTGCGGCGTTCAGCCTGGCCGCGTTCGCCTGGCTGCTGACTTTGCATGCCACGGCGGCGGGGCGCGTTTACGCAGCCTACGGGGGGGTCTACATCGGGGTGGCCATCACTTGGCTCTGGGTGGTCGACCGGGTGCGTCCGACACCCTGGGATGTGGCCGGCGTGATGGTTGCGCTGGTGGGCATGGGCCTCATCATGTTTCAGCCGCGCGCCTGAGCCGTGGTGTTCGGCGACTTTGGACACACCGACAGCGCAAGAAAAAGGGCCCCGCTCGCGGGGCCCGAAGCCTTGTTGCTGTCATCGCACAAAGCCCTGCTCAGGGAGGAAAAGCAAGGGCGCCCAACGGCAACGATTGGAGGCTATTCGGATCGCCGAGAGTGCCAAAGCAGCTTGCTCCAGCTGAGCTACCGAGCTCGGACATGAGATGCGCCACATGAAGGGAAGCTGGGGCTGACTCGCTGCAGCCACGAGTCGACAAAGCCCGCCAGGTCCGGATGCAGCGAGTCGACCGCCGCCAACTCGGGCCCGGCATTCGGCGATCCGTTCGGCTCCCGCAAAATCAGCGCCCTGTGAATGCTTCCAGGGACGCCGAGGTGGTACGGCAGGTAGTCGTCCACGAAGGCGACAGGCCCAAGCTTCACGAGCGCAGCTGCCTTGGGGCTGACGCCGACAACCACGTTGCCGGTGGCGACCAACCCGTCCAGTGGGAAGCCCAAAGCCGCCAGGTTCTGCTCGCGGGCAGCAGCAAATTTCGCATCAACGGCGGACACGCAAACCAGACGAAACCCCGCGTCGACCAAACGCTGGCAGGCCGCCAACGCGCCCGGCAACGCAGGGATCGTGCGCCAGAACGACTCGTCAAAGCACGCTCGCAACTGCTCCAGCGCATCGCCAGAAACCCTCTGAACGTCCCACCGGTCCATCGGCCAATAGGCCTTGGCGTCGCGCAGGGCAGGGCGATGCCCAAAGGCTCGCTCCCAGGCACCGGCGTAGGCATGGTGGTAGTCCAGCAGGACGCCGTCAGCGTCCAGGGCGATCGTGGGTTTCATTTCGGCGGCTTTGGAGAGTCCGAGGCCGTCCACTGCACCCGGTGCGCCGTGGACGTCGCATCGTGCCGCACATCGTCTTCGGCGTGCAGGTAGGTGTTCGTGGTGGCGATGCTGCCATGCCCCAGGTTGTCGCGAACGACTTTGAGGTCCATGCCGTTGCTCTGGTGGGTGCCCGCCGTGTGGCGCAGCCAATGGGTGGACGCCTGGGCGATGTGCTCGGCCGCGGCCAACAAATGGACGTCGCCTGTGGCCCGCAGGCGATCGGCAGTCGCCGTCATGATGCTCTTCACGACCTCATGTATGCCCGTCCGCTGCATCGGAACCGCGGCCCCGATGAGTGGCAGCACCAGGGGCGTTTCATCGCCAGCGCAGGGCAGGGGGGACAAGCCGCACGCCAGCCGGTAGCGCGTGAGTTCATCCATCAACTCCGGCGTTGCCGGGATCAATCGCAGTTTTTGGCCTTTGCCCAGAACCTCCAACCACCAACGGTCTCGCCCGTCCGGGCTGAGGCGACTGAAGAACCCCCCCATGGTGCCTGAGCACACCTCAGAAACGCGCAAGCCGCCGATGTACAGCAAGGTCAGCAGCCAGCGCGTGCGCGCGGCATGGGCGCGTTGACGCGCGGTGTCTGTGGGCAAGGCCTCGACCGTCCGCTTGACCTCGACCCAGTGCGCCATCGGCAAGTACCGAGTCACGCGGGGCGGCGTCCGCTGCGTGCGGCGTCGGCGGTTGAGTGCCAGGGGGTTGCCGCGCAGGTAGCGCGCTTCCACCAACCACCCGAACAGGCTGTTGAGCACGGACGCTGCTTGCCGTTGGCTGCTGGCGCTCAGCGGCCCGGCAAAGGGGCGCCAATCTGGGCTCGATCTCGCCGGCCGTTGTCCGCGCCGCATCACCCAGCGCTCAGCCGGCTGGGGATCGCTCAGGAAGCGCTGGTAGACCAGCAGGTCTTCGTGCGCAAGGTCGGACAGTGATTTGCCGTGTTGGAGCACGCACCACAACAACAAGCGTTCGACTTCCTTGCGGTAGCTGGCCAGGGTTGCCGGGGAGTCGGCGTAGTTGGCCAGCCAAGCCAACACCGCGGAGCGGTCGTCCGTCGCCGCAATTTGCGCGGCGCCCGGGACTCGGTTGTGCCCCTCTCGTCCATCGAGCCCGGCGGGCATGAGGAAGCGATCCAAAGGCGCCACCGAGGGCACTGCGAGGTTTTGAGGAGGCGCCTTTGACGACACCTGGACATTAGAGCAGTTATGTCCAGAGACTGGCAACAAGAGTTGGCTTCTTTACGTATTACGCCGTACTATCAACGCATGAGTACCGAGAACGAGATCCTCGCCGAGGTCGAGGCGCTGAAAGGCAAGTTCAGCGACACCAAAGCCTTGTACCGCGAAGTCTGCGCATTGCTGTTCTTCAGGTACGGCATCACGCCCACCACCAACAAGCTGTACCAGTACGTCCGCAAGGGCACCATGGGCACGCCGGCTGAGGCGCTCGCCAAGTTCTGGGACGAGCTCAGAGGCAAGGCGCGCATCGAGATCGACCATCCGGACTTGCCGCAGGACATCAAGACCGTCGCGGCAGAGGCCATCGCGGCCATCTGGCAGCAAGCAACGGCAGCTGCGCGAAGCGAGCTGGCCGTCATCCGAGAAGACTTGCAAGCGGCGACGGCGACTGCCAAGCACAGGGAGGCTGAGGCGCAAGCCGCCGCGGAGCGCGCTGCTGCGGAGACAGGCCGTGTGAATGCACTGCTGCTGCAGTGCCAGCGTGACTTGGAGGCCGAGCGCCTGGCAACCGCCGGCATTCAGTCCCGCCTGGCCCAGCAGGAACAACAGCTGGAGGAGCAACGTTCATTGAACAAGCAACTCCAGGAGCGTTTCAGCAACGAGCTGGAAAAGGCTCGGACTGCTGTTGAAGCTGCCCACGACCGGGCGGCCGCGGCCGAGAAGCGAGCGCTGCTTGAGGTCGAGCATGAGCGGCAGGCTCGAATCAAGGCGGACCGGACCACGGAAACACTGCGCGGCCAACTGGCACAGGCGGAGGCCCGCGAGCGTGACAGCGCGCTTCGGCACACGGAGGCGTACACCCGGCTACAAGCCAACCTGTCGGCTGCTGAGGCGGCACGCGAATCAGCCCTAACCGAGGGAAGGGCGCTGACGCAGAGGCTCGCTGAACTTGAGCAACGTCTTGAGGCAGCGAACCAAGACTCCATGCGCCATCGCATGGAGGCCAGCATGGCGAAAGAGCTGATCGCGCGCATGGCGCCCCCGGAGCAAAAGGCTCAGTCCAAACCCGCTCGCAAAAGGGTAGCCAAATGAGCGCTTCTGCCGACCAGTACCTCCGGGCCGTGCTCGCAGCGCATGCTTGCGATCACAGCGGTGCCCTGGCTGTTGACGCTCGCCGAAAACTGACCCACGGGGGATGCGGACAAAAACTTGGACTGGTTATGCGGCGATGCCCAGGCGCCGACGATGCTGGGCGGGACTGCGAAAGCCCAGTGAGCTCTTGATCC
>NZ_NISI01000031.1 GCF_002205845.1 Roseateles puraquae
GTGCAAGTGAGCGGGTTGTTGAAGCAGTAGCCGTAGCGGTTGTAGTTTTGTAGGTTGGAGGGATCCTGGATAAAGGGGTCGGGCTGCAGGAAGACGCCGAGGTTGGCGTCGTAGAGCCGGCCGTTCATGTGCACGATGCCGACGTCGTCCAGGTGCTCGTGGCCGGTGAAGCCGCGGTCGGTGCCGGCGTTCTGGGTGCTGACCCAGTCCACGATGAGCGCCCCGAAGGGGTCATAGGTGCCGCTGGTGTAGCGGCGCTTGCCGAAGGGGTCGTAGGCGTAGCGCTGGGTCACGGCGCCGGCGTGGTCGGTCGTCGTGATGAGGCTGCCCAGGTGGTCCTTGTGCCAGTACTCGACCTTCACGAAGGTGACGCTGGCCACGGTCGGCGGCGTGGTCTGGTTGGCGCTCAGGGTGGGCAGCGCGCCGGCGCGCACCAGCACGCCGATGACCTGGCCGCCCGCGCTCAGGTAATGGCGGTTGCTGACGGTGCCGTTGGGTGCCACCTCGCTCTCGAAGGCAAGGCCGCCTTGGTTGTCGGGGTGGTGATACCAGGTGGTGCGCGTGCCGTTGCTGTCCTGGTGGGTCTCCCGGATGCGCGCGTGGTTCTCGTCGTACTGCCAGCTGTACTTGGGCAGACCGTTGACGCCCTGCAGGCCAGCGCCGCCGTCAGGCAGGTTGAAGCTCGTGTAGCTCAGGCTGCGGTACTTGCCGGTGCTGGCGCTGATGAGGTTGCCGTTGGCGTCGTAGCCATAGGTGGTGTTGAGCACACCGGCCACGCTTTGCAGCGCGTGGGGCTTGCTGCCCGCGCCGCCACCCTGGGCGTTGTAGGTGTAGTTGGCGACGTCGCTCTTGTAGAGCAGCATCCCCAGGGCGTTGTACTGCAGCGTCACGCTGCGGCTGAGGTTGGGGATGGCTGGGGCGCTGACGGTGTAGCCGGTGAGGCGGTTCAGGCTGTCACCGTAGCTGAAGGTCTCGTTGACAGCGCCGGTGTTGCCGTCGCCGTTGTCGTCACGACGGCTCTGCAGGTTGCTCAGGCTGTCCCAGGTGTAGGTCTGGGCGAGCACATTGTTGTTGGCCCCTGCGGTCAGTGACGTGATGCGGCCGGTGGCAGCCTCGAAGGCCGCTCGGTTCACGATCCCGTTGCCGTAGAGCTGCTGCTCGACCTTGCCCCAGGCGCCCACCACTTGGGCTTGCCACAGCACCGTACCGGCCGCCAAGCTGGTGCCGGCTGCGGTCTGCCCGCTCGCGTTGGGCAGCGGCGCCACCGTGGCCGGGGTGTTGAGCTGGAGCTTTTCCAGGTAGCCCAACTGCGTGGTGTAGCTGTAGCCGACCTGCACACCCGTGGGGTAGGTCTGGGTCTGCACGCGTCCCTGGCCGTCGTAGCTGACGCTGCTGGCAAAGCTGGGGCCGTTGTTAATGCTCGTGCGGCTGCTGGTGGGCCGCCCCAGGTTGTCGTACACGTACTGACGGTTCACCCCGTTGCTGGTACCACTCTGGCAGAGCTTGCCCTTGCCTTGGTTGGCATTGGCGTTCATGCAGGAGCTGCCATCGGCATTGGTGTCGTAGCGCCAGGTGCTGATGTACTCGGGCTCGCCGCGGCTGGTCAGGCGCCCCAGCACGTCGTAGGCCATGGTGGTCTCAGACCCCTGGGCCAGCTGGTTGGGGCTTTGCTGCCAGACGAGCTGGCCCAAGGCGTCGTAGTCGTAGTTCCAGGTGCCGGTGTCAGGGTCCTGGAGCTTGGTCTTGCGGCCGCGGTAGTCGTAGGTCAGGGTGGTGAGATTGCCCAGCGCATCCTTGGTCTGCACGAGGTTGCCAAAGGCATCGCGTTGGTGGATGAGCGTGGCACCACTGGCATCCGTCACGCGCACCAGCTCGCCCAGCGCGTTCTTGTCTTCCTTGCGGGTCTGGCCCTTGTCGTTGGTGGTGGTGGTGGCCAGGCCGCTGTAGGCGTAGGTGGTCTGCGCCACACGCCGGCTGCCATAGTTGCCGATGCTCTGGGTTCCTGCACCGCCGTTGGGGTCGGCCACATAGACGGTGGTGGGGCGCCCCAGCACGTCCACCACGATCTGGCTCAGGCCGACGTCGTTGCCGCCACTGGTGGTCGAGCTGCCGCTGCCTGCGAAGTAGGCTTGGGTCTCAATGCTCTTGGCGCCGTAGGGGCTGTAGACGGTGTCTTTGTAGACGAGTGCACCGGCCTTGCCCGAGGCCTGGGCCGAGCCGTCGAAGGCTTGGGTGACGCTGCGCACGTCCCGACCCATGCGGTCTTTGTAGACGCGCACGAAGGGGCCGATCTTGTTGTTGCTCGAATCCCAGGGCTCGGTGTGCACGAACGCCACGGCATCGGCCGGCGCATCGGCGCTGCCATTGGGACAGCTCAGCGGGTCACCGTTGGACGCACTGCTGTTGGCCGTAGTGTCCAGGCCAAGCCCGCCCAGCGTGCAGTAGGCCGTGACGGTACGGGTGCCATCGGCACGGGTCTCCTGCGTCACACGGCCGAAGTCGTCGACCTTCCAGCTGGTGGTGAGCTGGTTGGGGCCGGTCAGGCTCAGGGGCGCGCCGTACCGCGGGTCGTAGGTCTTGGTCTCGGTGTGGTTGAGTGCATTGGCACTGCTGGAGGGGAACAGGCCCGCAGGCACAGCCACGTTGATCGTGCCGCCGCTGACGACGATGGGCTGGCTGGTGACCGCGGCAAAGGTACTGGTGCTCGTGCGCGTGGTGAACAGCGCCCGACCCGTGGCACCGGCGCAGTTGGCCGTCGTGGCGCTGGTCTTGTTGCCGTAGGCGTCGTAGTCGTAGGTCGTGATCACGCACAGCTGCGCGTTGTTCGGCTCAATCGTCTCGCTCTTGAGCAGCCCCGCCTTGGCACCATCGCCCACGCCGTAGTACGCAAAACTGCTCGTGCGGCTGTAGCTGTAAATGTTGCTCGGAACTTGGGCGTGCGCACCCGCCAGCAGCCCCACAGCCACCGTCAATGCACCAGCGGCCCGCACGATGGCACGTGCAGGCAACCCTGCCCACCGCCTGCGTCGTTCTTCAGCGTCCATCACGTTCAGGTGACTCATCTTCTGATCCCTCCCCGTGGGTTCCTCTTCATGAGACCCACCACACGCATTCAATTGCTGGATACGGGTTTGCTCAGTTGCACATCCTGCCTCCAGGAGCATTTTTGCTGAGGGCATTTCCAGTGACTGCACCGGCTAATGTCGACAACTGCGGCGCCACGCTGTAGTTGTTGGCTGTGCAATCAGGCGTAGGTGCGTTGACGATGACTGTGCAACTCCCCCCGGCGGCAACCGTAGAGTTCACTTGGCATGTACCACCTGAGATGGACGCGCCCATTCGATTGCCGCGGGTAACCTGCAGACTGAGAGCCGTGATGGCTTGTGGACTCGCGTTCGGGTTGGAGAAGGTCCATGTCGTCCCCGATGGTCCTGAGACTGTGAATGGCACCGCCGTTGCAGCGCTCAAGGATGCACTGGCCACAGCAGTGCTGCCGGCTGCGTTGACCGCCGTAACGGTACATGTGGCTGTTCCCGCGCTGCTGGTCCCCACGTTGATCGATCCGCTGGCACCTGAGCCCGTGGCTGTAGCGCCCGCGCCAGAGCAACTCACAGTGGCTGAACTCGCATTGGCCGTTGTCCAACTGAAGGTGCTGCTGCTGCCGGCTGTGACACTTGATGGGCTGAATGAAGCGCTGCTGACGCTCGGTGCCGCATAGGCCGTGTGCGTCGCACTGCCAGTTGCCTGCGCACCACCGTTGTATGCCGTCACCGTGCATGTGCCCGTACCCGGGCCACTGACAGGCAGGTTCAGAGCTCCGTTTACCGGAACCGAGGCGTTGTACGAAACCACGCCTGTGCAAAGGACAGATGCTGAGGTCGCGTTACTCGTTGTCCAGGAGAAGTTAGGGACGCTTCCGGCTGCTGTGGACACGGTCGGGCTGAACACCGCGCTGTTCACGGTTGGCGCTGCGGTCACAGAGAGGCTGGCCGTGCCCGTCGCCTGGTTGCCCGCCGCGTTCGTCGCCGTCAAATTGCAAACCTGAGTGCCCGTGCTCGTGGGTGTGAATGTTGAGCTACCAGACGGTGCGTTCAGCCCCACCGGCGATGACCAGGTTCCGGTCAAGCCGGAGCATGAAATGCCCATGCTGACCGCGTTTGCGCCGGACCAACTCAAGGTTGACTGCCCGCCGATCGTGATCGATGTTGGACTCCAACTCGCGCTTGGCACCCCAGGGGCGGCGACGACATCGAAGGTCTGCGAACTGCTGATGGTGCTGCCTTGATCATTCGACGCGGTCGCCGTGCAAGTCAGTGTCGTGCCTGCAGTGGAGCCGGCCACATACATGCCGTTGGCAAGCGAGGTCCCGCTGTAGGTGCTGGACTGGTTGCCCGTGCCCGTGCACGACGCGGTCACGGACGTAGCACCGCCGCCAGCGGTCCAACTAAAGACGCCTTGCTGGGAGACACCCGCCGTCACGTACTGCTGGTTTCGGCTGGTCGTCAGGGTCGGTGCAGGTGCCGACACACTCAGGCTTGCCGCTCGACTCGCGGTTGCACCCGCCGCATTGCTGCTGGTGACGGTACATGTGGCCGTGCCCGCGCTGGACGTCGTGACAGTGATGCTGCCGCTGGCGCCCGAGCCCGTCGCCGTGGCTCCTGCACCAGAGCAGCTCACTGTGGCTGAACTCGCATTGGCCGTCGCCCAACTGAAGGTGCTGCTGCCGCCCACCGACACGCTGCTTGGACTGAACGACGCGCTGGTTACGCTGGATTCGGCATACGCCGTGTGCGTCGCAGCACCCGTCGCCTGCAGTGCGCCATTGGATGCGGTCACCGTGCATGTGGCTGTACCTGGGCCGCTGACGGGCAGGTTCAAACTTCCGTTCAACGGGACCGAAGCGTTGTACGAAATCACGCCCGTGCACACGACTGCGGCAGAGGCCGCGTTGCTCGTGGTCCAAGCGAAGTTCGGGACACTCCCTGTGGCCGTTGATATGGCCGGACTGAACCTCACACCGCTCACCGTGGGCGCTTGTACGACATCGATATTGGCAGAGCCGGTGGTGGTCCCGCCAGGACCAACCGCGGTCACCGTGCAAGTGCCCAGGCCCGCATTGGCACCGGCGGTCACTGTGAGGCTGCCGCCGGTGGCGGTACCGTTGCCCGAGCCGCTGACGGCACCGCTGCAACTCGCCGAAGTCGATGTGGCGTTGCTCGCGCTCCAGGTGAAGGTCGACGTACCACCAACGACAACACTGGCAGCGCTGAATGTGCTGGTGCTAATCGTCGGCGCCCCCGCAGCGGCTACTGTCAGATTTGCTGAACCGGTCGCGGTGGCACCGTCCGAGGCGACGGCAGTGACCGTGCAGGTCGCGGTGCCAGCGCTGGACGTGGCCACGGTGATGGTTCCGCTGGTGCCGGAGCCGGTGGCGTTGGCGCCGGCGCCCGAGCAGCTCACGGAGGCCGAGGTGGCGTTGGCGGTGTTCCAGCTGAAGCTGCTGCTGGTGCCTGCCGGGACGCTGGCCGGGCTGAAGCTGGCGGAGGTGACGCTCACGCTGCCTGCCGGTGTGATCGCGAGGTCGGCACTGCCGCTGACCATGGCGCCGCTGGCGCCGGTGGCGATGACGGTGCAATTGGCGGCTGTGGTGGCCACCGTGGTCCCGACCGTGATGTTGCCGGCGGTGCCTGTGGCGGTGCCGGTCACTGTCACGCCGGTGCCTGCGCAGCTCACGCTGGCCGACGCGGCGTTGGTCGTGCTCCAGTTGAAGGTGCTGCTGGTGCCGGCTGTAACGGTCGCGGGACTAAAGCTCGCGGCGCTCACGCCCAGCCCGTTGGGGGCGGTGACGGTCAACGGCACGCTGGTGCTGGTGGTGGTGGCGCCCGCGCTGGAAACCGTGAAGTAGCCCGTGTAGGCACCGGCAACGGCCGATGTGCGCATCGTGACCGTGCCACAGTTCGTGGTGTTGGCTGCACAGCTGGCCGGGCCGTTGATGACCAGGGCCGCCGAGCTCGTCGCGTAGCTCAGGTTGGTGGCATTGGTGGTGCCGCTGTTGCCCAACTGGCACTGGTATGAAGCGGCCACCGGGCTGAGGGTCGGTGTGGTGCTGGAGCAGTTGCTCAGCACCAGGTTCAGCGGGCTGCTGACGGCAGGCCCCGAGCCCGAGGTCGCACTCGCATACGGGCCGGTGCCAGCGCTGCTGGGGATGCTGGCCAAGCTGTTGGGCACGGTGTTCGTGACGGTGGCCTGGTTCAGCCGCCCGAGGATCCAGTAGCAGGTCTGGTAGTTGCTGCAGCTGGTGTTGTCCGTGTAGTAGGTGTTGCTCACCGACTTGGTGAAGGTCTGGGCAACACCGGCAGTCGTACCCGTCGTGGTGACGCTGATGGTGGCCGGATCACCTGAGCCATTGAAAACGTTCTGCGTGACCACGGTGGGCAGGGCCACGCCGGCCAGGTCCTGGCCACCCTCGGTGCTCTGATAGAGATATGGCCGAGCAATCTTGCTGGTCACGGGGCAGTTGGCGCTCGCGGAGGCAGCAGCGGCATTGCCCTGATCGCAGTAGGCGTTGCTTGTGGTGCTCAGCAAGGTGGACGCCGAGATGGCGTTGAGCTTGCTGCGGTAGGTTGAGGTGTTGGCTGCAACGCCGGTGTAGGGATGGGTCTGTGCGTAGGTCGTGTCCACCGTCAGCGGCGTGCCGTCGGCGCCGGTGCGCTGTCGCAGCACTTCACGAAAGCCCAGCATGCCGCGGCCTTTGCGATCTGCCTTCAGGCCTCGGTAGCTCATCTCCGTGGTGACGGTGCTGCTTCCCACCCCGGTGTCATCCACCTGCGTGGCCACAACGTACATGGGCATGCTCAGATCGACGGCGTCGGTCACGGCATACGCAGACTGGCCCAGGTCGCTCTGGTAGCGAAGGCCAAGGTAGAGGTCGCTCGCCGAGCTGGCAGGGAGCGCGCCGGCCGCGGCCGAGTTGCTCAGTGGGACGTAGTACAGCCGGGACGTGAGCCCTGAGGGGCCGGTGACGCTGACCAGCAGATCGGGAGGCGTCGGATCGGCTTTGACGAAGAGCCGGTTGGTGGCTGTGCCACCCACCGTCTGCAGCCGCAGGATCTCCACGGACCCGCGGCCTGTGAAGTCGCCCAGCAACGCACTGGCCGAACCATTGCTGTTCTGAAGCTGGACTCCGGCCAAACTGAAGTTTGCAACCGTCGTGAAGCTGCCGTCCCCGTTACTCAAGTACAGAGCGTTCTGCGTCGCATCGTCTTTCCAGCGCAGGATGTCCTGTCGGCCATCACCGTTGAAGTCGGCGATGATGGTGCCGGCAGTCTGGGGAAACGGATAGCTGTTGGTTGAGACGAGCAGTTCCTGCCCCACACCCGTCAGGTTGAAACTGGCGGTTGTTGAAGGAGTTAGAGAGCCATCCCCGACAACAAGGGTCTGAGAGATCGGCACCGAGGAGCCGTACAGGCAATCCCCGCGACCATCTCCGTTGAAGTCGATCCCATTGGCACAACCGACCGTAACCGCACTTGCTTGAGCGACGTTGAAGTCGCCGTTGCCCTGGGAGGTCCACAGTCCCGTATCAACCAGCAGATCGGACAAGCCATCGCCGTTGACATCGAGCACGAAGGGCTTTCGGAAGTAGTCGTAGAAGCCTCGTGAAGGGGCACCGTAGACGCTGTGGTTCGCCAGGTTGGTGGTCGTCAACTCGGTGAAGACGCCGGATGCGCTGCCCAGATACACGCGTGTGCAAATGATGCTGGCGCACTGCGCGGCTTCACTCGGGATGGTCATCGTCCGGCTGTAGCCGGGCAGTTGCGTGGTGACGATGTCCAGGTAGCCATCGCCGTTGACGTCGATCAGGTGGAAGTTGGCGCCGGGCGTCTGGACCGTGCCCAGGTAGGTGTCTCCGGGTTCCTTGCAACCCGGGACGTAGTTCGTCGAGGCTGGAGACGAGCAGTTGAACTGCCGCGTCTTGACGCTTGCGGTTTGTGTGAAGTCAATGCCGCTGGGCAAGCTCACGCTGGTAAAGCTACCGTCGGGCTTGCCCAGATACAGGTAGTGCGTGAGCGGCGTGCCGCACGACACATTGGTATTGCTGGTGGAGGTGGCTCGCATCACCCGCAGCAAATCGGTGATGCCGTCCCCGTTGAAGTCCGCTGCAATCGTGTAGTAGCAGCCATCGCTCTTGAAGAGATTGACTGTCTTGATATTGAACGCGGACGACGTCGAGAAACTGCCATCACCATTGCTGGTGTACAGCTTGTTGTTGGACGGGGTGTCTGACCAGTAAAGGATGTCGGTCTTGCCGTCACCGTTGAAGTCACCGGTCAACACACCATAGGTGCCGTTGCCGAGCAGATCCTGCGTGGCCAGGTTGCTGGAAGCGAAGGCGGCATTGGACTGGTAGCCGTCGCTGGTGCCCGCGGTATAGGTGAGGTTGGTGGCCGGCAGGCACCGTGTGCTGCTCGGGCCGCCGGCGCAGTCCTGGATCTTGACGATCCGGCTTCGCCCGGTCACCGGGCCGTAGTCATACGTCAGCTGCGTGGTGCGAACCGCCGTGCCACCATTCGCCCCCAACGCCGTGGCCGGACTATTGACATAGGTTGTGATCGACTTCAGGCGGCGCAAGCTGACGTTCTTGCGGCCTTGCTGGTAAGCCTCGGACTTGTCCGTGCGTGCGTCGTTCCCCTGCGTATCCAGGTCGTAGTTGAAGACGACTTTGTTCCCGCTGTACTGAACCTCTCGGATGTTCCATTCGTGCCCAGCCGTGGGCGAGCCAGATGTGGGCCCACTCCCCCAGGGCACGTCTCGTTGCTCGTACTTGAAGTCGATGGCATTGCCCAGGGTGTCGCTGATGCGCGCCACAGCCCAGGCCATGGGCGCCTTGCCAGGAGGCGCAATCAGCCCCGTTGTCGCTGCGGGACTGGCCGCGGCGTCGCCGTACTCGTAGACCTGGCCCGCCTTGGTCCACACCTTGAAGTAGGCCGGCCCGCTTGCGCCGGTGGAGTCGCCATTGGCATAACCGTACGCGCGGATGCGCGCGTACATGTCCTTCTCCGTGCGGAACTCCCGATAGACGTTGGCCCCCAGGCCTTGCGCATCGTTGACCTGCGTCGTGACCGGCACGCCCACCGCGTTGCTGCCACCGCTGGGCGCCGCGTTCCCGGCTTCATCGGTCTGGATCAGCCGCTGCCCGTCCAGGCACAACTTATCGCTGGCCACATAGGCAACCCCAACTGTCTTGCCATCCTGCGCCAGCGTCGCCGCGCACCGCGTGATCACGGACAAGCCCTGAACACTCCAGCCATGCCCCAGCGGCCCATTTACACCACCGCCCGCATAAAGCAGGCTGAGCTTGGGCGTCATGCCGCCAACGCCAGGTGGCACCGCAATGGCTTGGCTGTAGCTCGGCGTCCCGCCGTCCCCCACGGCCACCTGGGCCATGGCACCCGGCCCCGCGACCCAACCAGTCAACAGAACGGCAGAACACACCAGTCCACGGCGCACGAATCGCGCCAGGCATCGCTTGGCCATCTCAACTCCCTCGGCTTCGTGCATAGCCGAGGTGCGCTCACCTCCGCATAGGCATCGACTTATTGCGGCGCATGCTAACCAGCCGATCTGTCGCCAGTATTTCTGCCGACATGGGAGATTTCACCTATTCCCTAGGGAACTCCCTAGCCCTCCAGTTGCGGGCACAAACACCCCAACTTGTAGGAACCGTGGATCGACCACGCGCGCCATCCGCAATACTCCAC
>NZ_NISI01000032.1 GCF_002205845.1 Roseateles puraquae
TGGGCGTGGTCCCGCGACAGCACTCCAGCGGCGGCAAGCCGACGTTGCTGGGGATGAGCAAGCGCGGAGATGCATACCTGCGCACGATGCTGATTAACGGTGCTCGCTCCGTCATCTACAGGGCGACCCAGAAGGCCGATCCGGACGTTCCCCAGTCGGCTGCACGATTCACCTCATCTTGGGACCCGGCAGTACGCCCGGATCCTCGGGCACTGGGTGGACGAACTTGGGCTGGACCGCGCCGACTACGGCACACACTCGATGCGCAGGACCAAGGCGACGCTGATCTACCGCCGCACCAAGAACCTGCGCGCCGTGCAACTGCTGCTCGGTCACTCCAAGTTGGAGTCGACAGTGCGTTACCTCGGCATAGAGGTTGATGACGCCCTCGAAATCTCCGAGCAGACTGAGATCTGAAGTGTCCAAACTCTCCGCCGTGCCAGCCCGCGCGCCGGAACGGCGGGGAACCGACCGGCCGCTGTCTGGCGCCGGGCCGAGTTCACGCTCCCGGCCACAAGCGGCCGCCAGTTCATGTCCGCTCTTAGGTGTACGGGTGCCAACTGAACCCAAGGCGACTCAGAACTGCTGCAGGCATCCGACGTAGGACGTGCACATGGCAGGAGGTAGTCGGCCCATTGGCGGCTACTCGAGCCTCGTGCCAACCTCTCCGACAACCGTTCCGATGGGCTGAGCTGCAGCGGTTAGGAGCGCGCGGATGGAACTCTTGCCCTGCTCAACTGCAGCAACCGTCTCGAGTAGTGCGGGAAGACTCCGTGGAGACCTGAACAGGAAGGGGCTGGAGGCCAACCGCTTCCACGCAGCCGAGAGTCGACGCGCCACGGGTCGGCCGAACGTCATCTGAAGCACCAAGCCCTCGGAGAAGCAGACCGTAGCCGACGCCAGGAGAACCTGGATGCGAAACGTCTCTTCGGGGCCGAGGGCTGGTCCACGCATGAGTGCAAGCGCGGCCCCGAATGTTTCGCCTATTGACCGCTCTACTCGACGGCTGGCAACGTCGCGGGCAGCCTGATTCGACAGCGCCAGCCCGCGGGAAATGTCGGCAAGTGCCGTGACGACCGGACTACCGGCGCCCCAGGTGCGCAATGCCTCGTCGTGCCACGCGGTGACGGCCTGCACTGGGTCATCGCAGCAAATGGCACCTGCGGCAAACACCGCAAACCAGCCCTCGATGTTCAGCTTTGACTCGGTCGGCGGCGTGTCGCCGCCATCACCTTGCATGGCCTGCTGGCGGTCGGGAAGCGATGCGATGGTGTTGAAAGCTCGCTCGAAGGCAGCGAGCGCGCCAACGAACCCTGCGCCAGGCACAGATGCCCGCTCGTCGGAACGCGAACGCGTCTATGGCCTTCGCCGCTTCGGGCTCAGAAATCAGCGAGTCCCAGACTGCAAGGGCGCCGACGTCATCGTTGACTTGGAAGAGTGCGTTGACTCGCTGTTCGCGGATGGTGGGGGTCTCTCCGAACGTCGACGCCGCGTCGGCCAGGGTCTGCATTGCCGCCGCATGGTCGTGAAGGTGCTCACCCTGGACGATTGACGTCGCCTTCGCGACCTCACTGCCGAATTGGACGAGGCCGAAGCGACGTGCAATCGCATCAGCTCGGGACAGCAGCGCGATCGTTGGCGCCCATTCGGTCTCGCTGGAATGGCGCGAGGACCATGCACCGTGCACGAAGGCTCCACAAGAGTTCACCAGGGGCCAATGAAGCACGGCCTCAAAGGCTTGCCTCTCCTCGGCATCGGAATCAAGTTCAAGCCAGTCGAGGACTTCCGCCAGGTCTTTCAGGCTGCGCACAGAAGGCGCTTGAAGCGAGAGGTAGAACTGGGCGCTCGTCGCGCTTGCGGGGATGCCGTCGAGCGCACCGTACGACTGGGCTATGAACCGACGGCCATAGTCCTCAGCCACATCGGCAGCCTCGCCTTTCAGTTTGCTGAGGGTGCCAATCGCGGCCAACTTCGACCTCAAGGGAACTCGCGGATTCCTGTTGATGAGCAACTTGGAGCAGCGCATGACCTCTAGGGCTGCACGCGGTTCCTGCTCCGGAATCTGACCAACCTCATCGGTCCAACGGGCCAGGATGGTCGGGAGCGACTCGGAGTCAATCTGGTTCGCCACAGAGAACTGAAGTTGGCGCAACATGGCGCTGACAAAGGGCTGGGGTTCGAAGAAGCGCTGGCCCTCGGACAACGAGACGTACGGCAGCCAAACCAGTTGCTGAAAGACAGCGGCCGAGATCGTTTCCTCGCCGATGGTCTCCAGAATGCGAGCGCAGTGCGCGAGGCGGGACGCATCATGCGCGATGTAGGCGTGGAACAGGAGCGCCGCCGCATCGGCGACATCGAGACTCTTGACGCCTGCGATTGCGTCGTAGATGTGGCTGTGGGCAAGCTGCCTGCGTTCCAATGGCCAGACCTCTGCAGCAGACCCTTTCAACATCGGAGTCACACTGAGGCGTCCGACGAGAGCCTGCTCTAGCCACTTTCCTTGCAGTGAGTCAATGACGTCGCCACCGTTGTCGATGTCTCCGACAGCTCGAGTCAGGCCCAGCAACATCGGGCGCGTCAGCGGGAAGGTCGCCTCCGCGGCGGTGTACACAAACGCTGCTGTCTTGGGGGAGACGGTCTCGCTAAGCATCCGGCGTGCCACCTGCTTGGCGGTAGCGATAGCTGGCGAGGTCAACGTGATATCAGCCGGCGTGGGCGCTGGCCAGCCCTTCGTCCCGAGTTCGGCAATCCGCACCTGAACTAGCTTTGGGTGGCCCCCCGTCGCGCTGCGAATGAAGGCGGCCCACGCCTGTGACATATCCTCCGGACAGCCGTTGCTCAGACAATGCTGTTGAACCTCTTCTACCGACAGCTCAGGCACATCAATGGCTTCGATGCCCGCGAAATCCGAGAGCTGCGCGGTTTCGCCAGACTCACCGCGCGCCGTCAGAAGCAAGCCACGGCCCGCGCGAGTGGCACGGCTGACCAGCAGCGCCAATGCCTGTCCGTATGCCGCATGCGCACTCGGAGACAGGTCAATGTTGTCGACTACGACAAGCGAAGGAGCAGATTCATCAGCGATGCCGGCTGCTATCGCTCTCAGCAGGTTGTCAGTATCAACTCCACTGCGAGAGGCCACCGGGAACCACCAAGCATCCGGACAAAGTGCATTCGCCACAAGTTGGGCGATGGTCGTCTTGCCCTTGTAGATGGTGCCGGTAAGCAACACAGCCTTTCGTTCCGCCATTCGCAGACGAACGTGCTCGATGAGAGATGTTCGGTTCAGGAGGGGAGCTGGCGCTGGCGGCAGGGGCAGTCGCATGACCCTTAGGAGCGCATCCCCGGGGTCAAAGACGCCGGCTTGAAGTGCTCGCTGGAACTGCTGGTACTGCAGGGCGGGAATCGGGACATGCTCCGTCGTCGCCGCGTCAATCTCCCGCAGGAGGTCGGCAAGGCCCAAACGGCGGCTGGCAGACTCTGGCCGCACGAGCACGTCGCATGCGAAGGCATGAAGTCGGTCCCTGACTGCGGCCACGTACGATAGAGAGACATTGGCTTGGTTGAGCCGGACCACCAACCTGTCGTCGACGCTTTGCTTCACCGCATCGAGGCCGGGCTGGTTCAGGTACCAATGAACTCGGCGGATGAGTCGTTCCTGAACCTGTTCGGATGTGGCCGAGGCGAGGAACGCCCGCAGGCCACTGGTAAGAGCGAGCTTCAGCGTCAGGTAGGCCTGAATCTGCGCCGCCATTTCAGCATCGGTTTGGGCAATGCGCCAGGCTTCAAGGCCAGCGACTCCTCCGAACTGCGCATCTCGCTCGAGTGCGGCAGACGCGGTCGTGATGTAGTGGTAATCGACGCGCCGAGTCGACTCCCGCAGGCTGAGCCTCCAGAAGTTTTCGAGGGCCTCGTGGGAACGTTGGTTGTTGAGCGAGAGGCTTTCGGCCTCATGCTTGACCTGTCCGGCGATGGCGCCGCCCGAAGCTATTCGGTCAAGGTCCTCGGCACCTTCCAGGAAGATGACTTCGTCAGGTGAAGTCAGCCGCAACCAAGCATCAATCGACCACCAGATCTGATACACGATGCCTCGGATAGAGGCAACCGCCTGCCGCGCGGCGTCGCCCGCCAGCTCTCCATGGCTTGAAAAGGGGTCTGGCAGGTCGTTGAAACTGGACGCCATGGGCTAGGTACTAGCTACCAGCGCAAGAAGGTCAGACCGACAGCTTGGCGGCCCCGGGTCCCGTCCGACGTGCCGCACGTCGCAGTAGCACTTCCCTTGCCGCGGCTACGAGCTTTCGCTTGTGGGGTGACGACTTACGAAACGCGGCGCTGAGCTCCAACTGGACCCCGACGCCGCGGCGGCCGCGATTGCAGACGTTGTTTGGGTGGGTTCCGGGAAACTCATGGCCGTCGAGGTAGCACACGAGGCCCGCCTTGATCATCGCCGCGCCGAGTTCGGCTGCGAGTTCGTTGTCGAGTCCGCCCACGAGAACGACTTCACCGTCGACCTTGCATCCGTGGATTGCGACGACATCGTCGCAGGTCACCAGCAGTTCAAGGCAGCTAGGCTCGTCAAAATAGTGGCTCGTCAGGTGCAGCGCCGCATAGTTCTGCGTTGAGCGGATGCCTTCCAGCACGTACAAGGAAAACTCTGCGCCGGCGATGGCGGCTGCAATCTCCGAGGTTTGCTCTTCGATGCTGCCGCCGTGCGGCGCGACGATGCCAATGGAGGAGCCAGGTCTCGGCACGCGGGTGATGAGGTAGTCAGCACCTTCGTCGTATGCAGCCGCGAGGTCGGCGAACGAACGAAAGCTCTTGGCGAGAATTGGCGGGAGGCTCACGGCAGCGAGTTTATGTTGGTTACTTGCGCAGCAGCGGTTGGCAGTACTGCGCCCCGGGGGTCGTAGTCCGTGGCGTTGCACTCGTGCTCATCTGCAGTGCTCGCGAACTGTTTGCTGTGCGGATGCCAACGCGGTGCGCCAACGTCGGGCTGATCCGCAACAGCCAACTTCGCCGCCAGTCTGTGGCCGTCCGCGTCGCACGTTGAGGCGTCGGGGCGAATGACTGCTTTCGGACGGCCAACCCCGCACCTCGGAACTACTGCAACGGGTCGGTACCGCCAGTTCGCCCTGCACAGAAGAAGTCATCGGCGCGACGCGCCCAAAGATTCGCCGTCCGAGGTCACCTGCACGTCGCATAGCTGCCGCTCATGCCCCAGCTGGTGGCCGAGTCGAGCGTCGGCTTACTGCCGGATAGCGCGAATGCCCCCGTTGGCCCCGACCGGCTCCTCACGCTGCAAAGCCGTCCCCCGATGTGTTGCTCAACCCGATTGCACATCATCGACTAGGCACGCACACTGGCTGTCCAACTTCTGGGGGTCAGTTCACTGGTTTGGTGGACACCATCCTGGCTGCCTCAGCCCAACGGTTCAAGGTGAGTTGGCCGGACGTACATGGACGCCCCCGGTTTGCCAAGCTTCCAGTTCACTGCTGCACGAAGAAAAGATTGCACCCGTACATTCGGACTTTCAGTGCGAGGCGAGCTCGCTGTCCCTGATGGGTTCTGCTGGTCGGCGCCCAATCGCATACACGCACTCGAAGTGCCTCGTCCGGCGCGGGCTGTGCCAACCACGGTCTGACCTATCGTGCCATCAACTTGCTGGTTGCCTGAGCAATCGGCGGTGGGGTTCTCCTGTTCGTGTCGATGTCGGCGATATCTGGCTACGCCGCGGCGTAGCCAGCCTTGAACTCTCGCCCGTGCGCCAGTAGCGCCCAGACGGTCCTCGCGGTCTTGTTCGCCATCGCGACCGCGGCAACGTTCTTGTTGCGGCGCGTTGTAATCTTGACCAGCCAGCTGTCCGGATCGGCCTTCTGGGTCGCCCTGTAGATGACGGAGCGAGCACCGTGAATCAGCATCGTGCGCAGGTATGCATCTCCGCGCTTGCTCATCCCCAGCAACGTCGGCTTGCCGCCGCTGGAGTGCTGTCGCGGGACCACGCCCA
>NZ_NISI01000002.1 GCF_002205845.1 Roseateles puraquae
CGCGCTCACGCACCTCGGGCGAGAACTTGTTCGACTTGCTCATGGCTCAATCCTCTCAGAGTGTTGAGCCTCCTCGAAACCCGGGGCGATTCAGTACAACGTGCAACCGGCGATCCAGTAGTCCTTCTAGGCCAAAGCGCACAGACAGTTCTGAACGCCACTGTTGCACCAGCGTGGCAGGAACGACCACAACCGTCCGCGCGTGCTCGGGTTCATCAAGGAAGTACTGCCGGATGATGATCCCCGCCTCAATCGTCTTGCCCAGGCCCACCTCGTCGGCCAGCAGGTAGCGCTGTACAGGATCAGTCAGGACCCGGCGAACCACTTCAAATTGGTAGTCGACCAGATCAATCGCTGAGCTAAGCAAGGCCGTTATACCCATGGCTGCAGCACGCTGCCGCGACACTTGCCTAACGAACTCACTGCGCGCGTCGGCAAGGAATGGGGTCTCAGTGGCCTCAACTGCCAGTAGCGACAGTGGATCGTGCAGTGGCCGCCCCCAGCGTACCTGCAGGTGCTCAGTTTCGATCGTCAAGCGATCATTGTTCGGAAATTGGACGAGGACCTCGTTGTCCTCGTCGTGTAGCACGCGTCCCACTTGCCACCGGCCCGCGGCGTGCCGACGGTACACGCGCGTCTGGATAGGGAGTCTTACCCCCTGCAGAGAGGCCACCGGGCATTCAACGATATCGGGCAGCGGTGCCCCCGGAGCGTCGAAATACTGGACACGTGCCACGCCACCGATAGCGCCTAGGAACTTGCCGATGCCCCAGGTGTTGTAAGGCGTCAGCTTCACCTCCACGAAGGAGCCTGGCTTGATGCCGATCGAACGCATCAGTAGGACCAGCGCCGGCGAAACACAAAGACATCACTCGGCTCATGCGAGTGGCAGCCGCTGAAAAGCTCGGACAGTCCCAAGCTGCCTTGGCTCCCCACAACAGGGCAATCTAGCTCAACCATTTCCTAACCTCCACTGCAGTCGAACGACGAGCTTGTGTGCCCAAGCTTCTTCGTAAGTGCTTTGAAATCGTGCCGCTATCTCATTAGTCAGTCGCAAGAACTCTGGCGTTCAGTCGCATTTAAGTGGCGCCGGTCGCATTTAATCTGGCGCCCTACGGATTCAGTCAGATCAAACGTCGATATTCCCCGCCCTCAACGCATTCGTCTCAATGAAATCACGACGGGGTTCAACTTCATCGCCCATCAGCATCGTGAAGACCTTGTCCGCCTCGATGGCGTCTTCGATCTGCACGCGCAGCAGGCGGCGCACGGTGGGGTCCATGGTCGTTTCCCAGAGCTGCTCGGGGTTCATCTCGCCCAGGCCCTTGTAGCGCTGGCGGTTGACGGCGTTTTCGGCCTGGCCCATCAGCCAGGCCATGGCGGTGCGGAAGTCGTCGACCTTGGCTTCCTTGGCTTTTTCGCCTTCGCCCTTGCGCACCAGCGCGCCGGGCTTGATGAGGCCCTGGAAGCTCAGGCCGGCGTCGGCCAGCACTTCGTAGTCGGCGCCGTGCACGAAGTCAGCCGAGATGATGCTGGCGCGCACGTTGCCGTGGTGGATGCGGGCGATCTTCAGGAAGAACTTGTCGGTGCGCGGGTCGGTCTCCACCGTCACCTCGGCGTTGTGCAGCGCGGCCTTCAGGGCGGCGGCGCTGGCCTCGGCTTCTTCGCGGGTGTCGACCTTCAGCGCCAGGCCGTTGGCCAGCACGTGCAGGGCTTCGATGTCCATCCAGTTGGACAGGCGCTCGATGACGCTTTGCGCGGTGACGTACTTGCGAGCCAGCGCGTCGAGGGCGTCGCCCACGAGCGTGGTGCCGTCGCCGGTGTCCAGGCTCGCGTCCTGCAGCGCCACCTTGAGCAGGAAGCCGTCGAACTCGTGGCCGTCCTTCAGGTATTGCTCGTGCTTGCCGACCTTGACCTTGTACAGCGGCGGCTGCGCGATGTAGATGTGGCCGCGCTCCACGAGCTCGGGCATCTGGCGGTAGAAGAAGGTCAGCAGCAGGGTGCGGATGTGGGCGCCGTCCACGTCCGCGTCGGTCATGATGATGATGCGGTGGTAGCGGAGCTTGTCGGGGTTGAAGTCGTCGCTGCCCGCGCCGCGGCCGATGCCGGTGCCCAGGGCCGTGATGAGCGTGATGATTTCGTTGCTGGTCAGCAGCTTTTCATAACGCGCCTTCTCCACGTTCAGGATCTTGCCGCGCAGCGGCAGGATGGCCTGGAACTTGCGGTCGCGGCCCTGCTTGGCGGAGCCACCGGCGGAGTCACCCTCCACGATGTAGATCTCGCACAGCGACGGGTCTTTTTCCTGGCAGTCGGCCAGCTTGCCGGGCAGGCCCAGGCCGTCGAGCACGCCCTTGCGGCGCGTCATCTCGCGGGCCTTGCGGGCGGCTTCGCGGGCGCGGGCGGCATCGAGGATCTTGCCGCAGATGGTCTTGGCATCCAGCGGGTTCTCGAGCAGGTAGTCGGTCAGCAGGCGGCTGACGATGTCTTCCACCGGCGCGCGCACTTCCGACGACACGAGCTTGTCCTTGGTCTGCGAGCTGAACTTGGGCTCGGGCACCTTCACCGAGACCACGCAGGCCAGGCCTTCGCGCATGTCGTCACCGGCGACTTCGACCTTGGCCTTCTTGGCGAGTTCGTTGTCTTCGATGTACTTGTTGATGACGCGGGTCATGGCCGCGCGCAGGCCGGTCAAGTGGGTGCCGCCGTCGCGCTGCGGGATGTTGTTGGTGAAGCAGAGGACGTTCTCGTTGAAGCCGTCGTTCCACTGCATGGCCACCTCGACGCCAATGGTGGTGCCCTGGTCGGACACCTTCTCGCCGACGGCGTGGAAGATGTTCGGGTGCAGGGTCGTCTTGCCCTTGTTGATGAACTCGACGAAGCCCTTCACGCCGCCGGCGTAGGCGAAGTTGTCTTCCTTGTTGCTGCGCTCGTCGACCAGGCGGATCTTGACGCCGTTGTTCAGGAACGAGAGCTCGCGCAGGCGCTTGGCGAGGATGTCGTAGTGGTAGTCGTTGTTCTCTTTGAAGATCTCGGTGTCGGGCAGGAAGTGGACCTCGGTGCCGCGCTTGTCGGTCTCGCCGATGACCTTCATGGGGCGCGTTTCGACGCCGTCGACCATGACGCTCTCGCCGTTCTGCGGGATGCCCTTGGCGAACTCCAGGAAGTGCACCTTGCCGTTCTGGCGCACGGTCAGGCGCAGGAACTTGGACAGGCCGTTCACGCAGGAGACGCCCACGCCGTGCAGGCCGCCCGAGACCTTGTAGCTGTTCTGGTTGAACTTGCCGCCGGCGTGCAGCTCGGTCAGCGCAATCTCGGCGGCAGAGCGCTTGGGCTCGTGCTTGTCGTCCATCTTGACGCCGGTCGGGATGCCGCGGCCGTTGTCGATGACGGAGATGGAGTTGTCGGTGTGGATGGTGACGACGATGTCGTCGCAGTGGCCCGCGAGCGCTTCGTCGATGGAGTTGTCGACCACCTCGAACACGAGGTGGTGCAGGCCGGTGCCGTCGGAGGTGTCGCCGATGTACATGCCCGGGCGCTTGCGCACCGCCTCCAGGCCTTCCAGGATCTGGATGGAGCTGGCGTCATAGGCCTGCTGCGGGGCTGGTGCGGGGACGTTCTCGGGAGTGGCGTTATCGCTCATCGGGGACTTTCAAGGCCGCAACGCGGCCGTACAACTCTCAAACTAGAACCCCCGCTTGGCGGGGGCAGGGGGTGCGAAACGAGCACGGCATGCAATGCCGATGCGGATCGCTAGATCCGCATCGGCATCACGACGTACTTGAACCCGGTGGTGTCAGGGATGGTGAGCAGCGCGCTGCTGGCGCTGTCGTTGAGGTCGATGCACACCATGTCCTGGCTCATGTTGGACAGGGCATCCATCAGGTAGGTGACGTTGAAGCCGGTCTCGATCTTGTCGCCGCCGTAGTCGATCTCGATCTCTTCCTTGGCTTCTTCCTGCTCGGCGTTGCTGGACGCGATGGACAGCAGGCCCGGCTCGAAGGTCAGGCGCACGGCCTTGAACTTCTCGCTGGTCAGGATGGCGGCGCGCTGCAGGCTGCTCAGCAGCGGGGCGCGGCCGAGCGTGAGGCGGAACTTGTGGTTCTTGGGGATGACGCGGTTGTAGTCAGGGAACTTGCCCTCGACCAGCTTGGTCACGAACTCCATGCCGCTGAAGCTGAACTTGGCCTGGTTGCCGGCAAAGCGCATCTCGATGGCATCGTCGTCCTTGCCGTCCTTCAGCAGGCGCTGCAGCTCCAGCACGGTCTTGCGCGGCAGGATGACTTCCTGCTTGGGGATGTCGGTGTCGAGCTCCGCCTGGGCCAGGGCCAGGCGATGGCCGTCGGTGGCCACGAGCGTGAGGTTCTTGCCCTCGGCAACGAACAGAATGCCGTTGAGGTAGTAACGGATGTCGTGCACCGCCATCGCGAAGTGCACCTGGTTGATCAGGCCCTTGAGCGCCTTCTGCGGCACGCTGAACGCGGGGCCGAAGTCAGCGGCTTCCTGCACCAGCGGGAAGTCATCGGCCGGCAGGGTCTGCAGCGTGAAACGGCTCTTGCCGCCCTGCAGGGTCATCTTGTTCTGGTTGCTCGTCAGGCTCACCGTCTGGTCGGCCGGCATGGAGCGCAGGATGTCGATGAGCTTGCGGGCGCCCACCGTGGTGGACAGGTTGCCGGCATCGCCGTCGAACTGCACCGTGGTGCGCACCTGGATCTCGAGGTCGCTGGTCGTGAGCTCCACCTGGTTGCCGGTCTTGCGGATCAACACATTGGCCAGGATCGGCAGCGTGTGACGCCGCTCGACGATGCCCGACACCGCCTGCAGCGCGGCGAGCACCTGATCCTGGGGAGCTTTCAGAACGATCATGGAGGCCTCTTGGGTAAGAGCTTGTGAGAGCTGAACAAGGGATTTCAGGGGGGCGTACACCCTCTGAAACGCGCGCGCGCGTGAAGCTGCGATTGTCGCCCGGAATCGTGACGGCGCCGGGCTGGGGGCAGGCGGTGGGAGCTACGGGTCAACCCTGAAATGGGTGACCGCGTCCTCGGCGGGCCGTCTCGCGCGGCGGGGGTCAGCCCTTCAGCGTCTGCTCCAGCACGTGCAGCTGCTGGTTCAGTTCGGTGTTCTTCTGACGTTCGCCGCCGATCTTGCGCACCGCGTGCAGCACGGTCGTGTGGTCGCGCCCGCCGAAGAGTTCGCCAATCTCGGGCAGGCTCTTCTGCGTGAGCTCCTTGGCCAGATACATCGCGATCTGGCGCGGCCGGGCGATGCTGGCCGGGCGCTTCTTGGAGTACATGTCGGCGACCTTGATCTTGTAGAAGTCGGCCACCGTTTTCTGGATGTTCTCCACACCGATCTGGCGGTTCTGGATGGACAGCAGGTCCTTCAGCGCCTCGCGCGCCAAGGTGATGCTGATCTCCTTGTGCGAGAACTTGGCATAGGCCAGCACCTTGCGCAGCGCACCTTCGAGCTCACGCACGTTGGCGCGCACGTTCTTGGCGACGAAGAAGGCGACGTCTTCGGGCATGGGCTGGCCCTCGGCCTCGGCCTTCTTGATCAGGATGGCCACGCGCATCTCGAGCTCCGGCGGCTCGATGGCGACCGTCAGGCCGGCGTCGAAGCGGGAGGTCAGGCGCTCGTCGATGTCCACCAGGCCCTTCGGGTAGGTGTCCGAGGTCATGATGATGTGCGCCTTCTTGGCCAGCAGCGCCTCGAAGGCGTTGAAGAACTCCTCCTGCGTGCGGTCCTTGCCGGCGAAGAACTGCACGTCGTCGATCAGCAGCAGGTCCAGCGAGTGGTACTTGGCCTTGAGCTCGTCGAAGGTCTTGCGCTGGTAGTTCTTGACCACGTCCGAGATGAACTGCTCGGCGTGCAGGTAGAGCACGCGGGCGTCCGGGCGGTCCTTCAGCAGGGCGTTGCCGACGGCGTGGATCAGGTGGGTCTTGCCCAGACCCACGCCGCCGTAGATGAACAGCGGGTTGTAGGTGATGCCCGGCGCGCCGGCCACATGCAGGGCGGCGGTGCGGGCCATCTGGTTGGCGCGGCCGGGCACGAGGGTGTCGAAGGTGAGCTGCGGATTGATGCGGTGCTTGGCCGAGGCCGGCGCCTGCGAGGGCAGCACGATCGGGCTGGCCGCAGGCGCAGCCGCCGCCCGAGGCGCGGCGGCGCTGGGCTCGATGGGCAGGCTGGCCTGCTGCGGCGCGGCGGCGGGACTGGCCGGGGCGGCGGCCACGTCGCGTGCGGGCGCCGACAGCGCCAGTTCCAGCCGCGTCGGACGGCCGGCGAGGTCGGTCAGGATGGACTCGATGCGTGCTGCGTACTGGCGGCGGATCCAGTCCCGCTTGAAATGATTGGGGACCTTCAGCGTGGCCACCAGCGCGCCGGCGCTATCGGCTGCCACGGTGGCGGCGGGCAGCGGGCGGATCCAGGTGTTGAATTGCTGCTCGGGCAGTTCGGTGGCCAGGCGCTCGCAGCCGCGCTGCCACAGGTCGGACGCCCACTGCGCCGACACGGCGCCATCGCCATCCGCTGCATTCACTGCCACGACACCTGCTGCGCCCGAGTTCAAAGCCTGCACCCCGTCCACCCTGTATTCTTCTTCGCTCATTGTGGAAAACTTCTTTTCGAGCGGCCGGATTGTACGGAATCGGGGGCGCTCGAGGGCAGGTTATCCACAGAATTTCGGAGGGGGTCAATCCCTGGCAAACCCGCCTTGAGCCAGGCCACTTATTGACCGCCTGGGCGGCTTCTGCTGTAATGCCGGGTTTTCGCGCATCGCAACGTGGCTTGACGGTCAGGTTAGATGCGCTTTTTAGTCGGGCGCCAACCGCTGTGCCCGGCCAGCACAAACCCTCAAAAGAGGTCTCCCATGAAGCGTACCTACCAAGCCTCCAAGACCCGCCGCGCCCGTACCCACGGCTTCCTCGTGCGCATGAAGACCCGCGGTGGCCGCGCCGTCATCGCCGCTCGTCGCGCCAAGGGCCGCAAGCGCCTGGCCGTCTAAGCCGCGCGGCGGCGCCCCTCGCGCCGCCAGCCCTCCGGGCGCACCCGATGATCGGCAAGCTGCAACGCCCGGTGGATTTCGAGCGTGTGCTCGGCCACCAGAGCCGGGCGCGCAGCGCGCATTTCGCGTTGCACCACCTCCCGGCCTCTCCGGCGCCCAGCGCCTGGCACGCCGCCAAGTTGCGCACAGCTCAGGCTGAGTTATCAACAGGTGGCCCCGCATCTGTGCATAACCCTGTGGACGATGTCCCGCCCGCGCCGCAAGGCTGCTGGGTGGGTATGGTCGTTCCCAAGCGTCACGCGCGCCGGTCGGTGACACGCCAGCTCTTGAAGCGCCAGATTCGCGCCGCATTTGCCGAGCGGCCCGGCATGCCGCCCGGGATGTGGGTGGTGCGCTTGCGTTCTCCGTTCGATCGCCAGAAGTTCCCGAGTGCCGCGTCTGACGCCTTGCGTCAGGCGGCGCGTGCCGAACTGGCGCAGCTGCTCGACCGCGCCCTCAAGCCGCGGGTCGAGACGCGCGCTGAGCTGGCGCCGCAGGCCAAGCCCACGCCATGACCGCGCCCGCGTCACCTCAACCCAGCTGGGCTGCGCGTGCCCTGATGGCCGTGGTGCGCGCCTACCGTCTGCTGCTCAGCCCGTGGCTGGGCAATGCCTGCCGCTTCGAGCCAACCTGCTCGCGCTACTCCCTGGCAGCCCTGGAGCGCCACGGTGCGCTGGCCGGCAGCTACCTGACGGTGCACCGCCTGCTGCGATGCCAGCCGTTCTGCAAGGGTGGGCACGATCCGGTGCCTGACAATCCGCCGCGGCTCTTTTCGCGCCTGCTTTCTCCCTCCGTCGCGCGTGCCAGCGCGTCGTCGTCTCCCTCGCCTGAGTCCTTCCATGACTGATATTCGCCGCACCGTGCTGTGGGTGGTGTTCACCGCGTCGCTGTTCCTGCTGTGGGACGGCTGGCAGAGGCACAACGGGCATCCCTCGATGTTCAGCCCGGCTCCGCGCCCCGTGGCTGCCGCGTCGGCACCGGCCGGTGCCGCCAACGCGGGCGTTCCGGCCGCTGCAGCAAGCACCGGCGCTGCCGCACCGACCGCTGCCGCCCCCGCGGCTGCGCCTTCGGAGAAGGTGACCATCCGCACCGACGTGCTGACCGTCACCGTCGACACCCTGGGTGGCGACATCGTTCGCGCCGAGCTGCCCAAGTACCTGACGTCGCCCGACCCGACGGTGACGGACCAGCTGCTGCAGATGGTCCACCTCAAGCAGCCCGCGCCGTTCACGCCTGAGCCGGTTGTGCTGTTCAACGCCGCCCAGCACTACCGCGCCCAGACCGGCCTGGTCAGCGCCCAGGGCCCGCTGCCCGCCCACACCACGCCGATGACGGTGGTGGCCGGCGAGCGCGAACTCAAGGACGGCCAGGACGAAATCAAGCTGCGCCTGGAGTCGGCCGAAGTCGGCGGCGTCAAGCTGGTCAAGACCTTCACCTTCAAGCGCGGCGCCTACACCGTGGGCGTGACGCACGAAGTCATCAATGCCGGCGCCGCGCCCGTCACGCCGCAGGTCTACCTGCAGCTGGTGCGCGACGGCAGCACCGTCACCGGCGGCGCCGCCTTCACGCCCAGCTTCACCGGCCCGGCGGTCTACAACGACAAGACCAAGTTCAAGACGATCAAGTTCGAGGACATCGACAAGAACAAGGTCGACATCGAGAAGACCGCCAACGACGGCTGGGTCTCGATGGTCCAGCACTACTTCGCCAGCGCCTGGCTCGTGAACGAGCCGGGCAACCGCGAGTTCTTCGTGCGCAAGCTGCCCGGGCAGGTCGGCCTGCGTGCCGACACCTATGCCACCGGCATGGTCTTCACGTTGCCCACGCTCGCGCCGGGCGCCAGCACCACGCAAAGCGCCACGCTGTTCGCCGGTCCGCAGGAAGAGAACAACCTCGCCAAGCTGGCCCCAGGCCTGGAGCGCGTCAAGGACTACGGCATGCTGACCATCATTGCCGAGCCGCTGTTCTGGCTGCTCGACAAGCTGCATGGCCTGATCGGCAACTGGGGCTGGACCATCGTCGCGCTGGTGCTGCTGCTCAAGATCGCGCTCTACGGCCTGAACGCCAGCGCCTACCGCTCCATGGCCAAGATGAAGGCGCTCGCGCCGCGCATCAACGACCTCAAGGAGCGTTACAAGGACAAGCCGCAGGAGATGCAGCAGGAGATGATGCGCATCTACCGCGAGGAGAAGGTCAACCCCATCGGCGGCTGCCTGCCGATCTTTGCGCAGATGCCGATCTTCATGGCGCTGTACTGGGTGCTGCTGTCCACCGTCGAGATGCGCCAGGCGCCGTGGATCCTCTGGATCACCGACCTCTCGGTGCGCGACCCCTACTTCATCCTGCCGCTGCTGATGATGGCTTCCAGCCTGTTCCAGGTCTGGCTCAACCCGCCGGCCGCCGACCCCATGCAGCAGAAGATGATGTGGATCATGCCGGTGGCCTTCGGCATCATGTTCTTCGTCTTCCCGGCCGGCCTGGTGCTGTACTGGCTGACGAACAACATCCTGTCGATCGCGCAGCAGTGGATGATCAACAAGCAGCTAGGCGTGAACTGACCCACCCCCTGCGGCCTGACGGCCGCCCCCTCAAAGGGGGCGCCACCAGCGGCCCGGCAAAGCCGGTTCCGCGGTGGCCGCTGGAGGAAGCGCGGCGCTACACGCGCGCAGACGGCAGGCGTGAATTGGTTCACGCCCCCTGAATAAGCCCCCGCAGCCGGGGGCTTCTTTTTTGCCGCGGACAGCAGTTCAATGGCTCCGCGGGGCAGAGAACACCGGCCCGGACGAGTCTCACGCGAGCACTCGAACCAGGCCTCCCCCGCGCCAATTCCGCAAACAGCCACCTCCGGGGGGCTGTTCGCCTTGGGCGCCGACAATCGCGCCATGCTCGCCCGCCAAGCCGACCCCATTGCCGCCATCGCCACTGCGCCCGGACGAGGCGCGGTGGGCATCGTGCGGGTGTCGTCCCCACAAGATCTGGTGCCGCTCATCCGCGCCGTTTGCGGCCGTGACCTGAAGCCGCGCGAGGCCACCTATCTGCCCTTCCGCGACGCGTCCGGCGCGCCCATCGACCATGGCCTGGCGCTGTACTTTCCGGCGCCGCATTCCTACACCGGCGAGCATGTGCTCGAACTGCAGGCCCACGGCGGCGCGGTGGTGATGCAACTGCTGCTGGCGCGCGTCATCGAGGCGGGTGCCGCTGTCCGTCTGGCCGAACCCGGCGAGTTCACGCAGCGCGCCTTCCTCAACGGCAAGCTCGACCTCGCCCAGGCCGAGGCCGTGGCCGACCTGATCGACGCCAGCACCGAGGCCGCCGCGCGCAGCGCCAGCCGGGCCCTGGGTGGCGCCCTGAGCCATGAGGTGGGTGTGCTGCGTGACCAGCTCATCCAGCTGCGCATGCTGGTGGAGGCTACGCTCGACTTCCCCGAGGAGGAGATCGACTTCCTGGACAAGGCCGATGCCTTCGGCCGCCTGGACCGCCTGACGGCGCAACTGAGCGCCGTGCAGGCCCGCACCCGCCAGGGCGCGCTGCTGCGCGACGGCCTGAAGGTGGTGCTCGCCGGCCAGCCCAACGTGGGCAAGAGCTCCCTGCTCAATGCGCTGGCCGGCGCCGAACTGGCCATCGTCACGCCCATCCCCGGCACCACGCGCGACAAGGTCAGCCAGACCATCCAGATTGAAGGCGTGCCCCTGCACATCACCGACACCGCCGGCCTGCGTGACGATACGGCGGACGAGGTCGAGCGCATCGGCGTGTCGCGCAGCTGGGATGCCATCGGCGAGGCCGACGTGGTGCTCTTCCTGCACGACCTGTCCCGCGTCGGCCAGGCCGACTACGAAGCCGAGGACGAGCGCATCCGCGCGCGGCTGGCCGGCGTCGAGGCCCATCGCATCGTGCAGGTCTTCAACAAGACCGACCTCGGCACGCCGCCCACGGGCGAGATCGCGCTGAGCCTGAAGACCGGCGAAGGCCTGGCCGCGCTGCGCCAGCGGCTGCTGCAGACGGCCGGCTGGCAGGCGGTGCCCGAGGGCCTCTTCATCGCTCGCGAGCGGCATGTGCAGGCGCTGGCGCGCACCGCCGAGCACCTGGCCCTGGCCCGCACCATCGCCGAGCAACGTGATGCCGCGCTGGACCTGCTGGCCGAGGAGCTGCGCCTCGCGCACGACGCCCTGGGCGAGATCACCGGTGCGTTCTCGGCCGACGAACTGCTGGGCGTCATCTTCAGCAGCTTTTGCATCGGCAAGTAGCTCCCGCTTCATCCGCAAGGGAGAGCATGAGCCCGCCACCGGCCTGGGCTAGGCTTGGCCACCGCCCGTGAGGCGGTGAACCGGGACCTGACCATGTCGACACCTACTCTGCCGGCCCGGGCTGCACCGGCGGCACCGATGCCGCTCTGGCGCCTGCTGGCGGCCGGCCTGTTGCTCAGTCTGCTCTGCGCCTGCACCGGCCTGAAGCTGGTGGCCGACCACGATGCCGAGGCGGCCAAGGGCATCACGGAGACCTCGGCCGAGGTCTTTGCGTTCTACGACAAGCTGATCGATGCCCGCGCCGAGCCGGGCAGCGCGAAGTTGGCCTATGCGGGCTATGCCGCTGACTGGGGGCGCATCGAGACGCGCATCCGGGTGATGGAGGTGCGTGAGGCCGCGCGGCCGCTGAATGCCGAGTCGCAGCGCATCGCGCGCACCATCCTCGAGTTCTGGCAGAAGTACCGCGCGGCCCACCAGAAGAATGGTGACTATCCGGCCGCCTTGGCGGCCATCCACCGCGACCGCTTCCAGCGGCTGTTCACCGCCGCACTCGTGGCCGAACGGGCCAAGGGCCTGGCGACGGCGGATGCCGACCCCGGCAAGGATTGAAGGACGAGGACACAGCCATGGACATCGACATCGGCGCCATCCTGCAGACTGCGCTCGGCGCGGCCACTGATGCCGTGCGCAAGAGCGCGCCGCAGGTGGAGGACTACTTGCGCGAGATCGCCCACGGTCACGAGGCCGCGATCCGTTCGCTCGCCGAGGCCTTGGCGCGGGGCGACATCGACGAAGCCACCTTCAATGATGAGATGGACGACGAGGGCCGCACCCTGCAGGCCGAACTGCAGGCCGTGGCCGTGGTCACCAAGGCGATCGCGCAGCGGGCCGTGAACGCCTTCCGGGATGCGCTGGTCGACGGCATCACCACGGCGGTCAAGGCCGCACTCTGACACGGGGAGAGGCAAGCATGGCCACGGGTGAACAACTGCTGGCGCTGGCGGCGCCCCATGTCGGCGAGACCTATGTACTGGGCGCGCGCGTGCCCAAGGACAACCCCGCCTGGACGGGCCCCTGGGATTGCGCGGAGTTCGCGTCCTGGTGCCTGTACCAGGCCAGCGGCCGGCTGTTCGGCTGCGACCAGAACACCAAGCCTGCCATTGCCGACGCCTACACCGGCTACTGGCAGCGTGATGCGCTGGCGGCGCACTGCACGGTCGCCGTGGCGGTGGCGCGCGCCACGCCGGGTGCCTTCCTGCTGCGCTACCCGGCCGCCGGGCTGATCGGCCATGTGGCCATCTCGGACGGGCAGGGCGGCACGGTGGAGGCCCATTCCACGGCCACCGGCGTCATCCGCGGCCAGGTGGACGGCCGCCGCTGGGACGTGGGCGTGCTGCCGCCGATGCTGAGCTACGCGGAACCCGTGCTGCTGCAACCTACCGTGCCGCCCGGGCTGGTGCTGCGCCTGAAGCAGCCCAACATGAAGGGCGCCCTGGTCACGCGGCTTCAGCAGGCCCTGGCCGCGCGCGGCTTCTCGCCGGGCGATGTGGACGGCGCCTACGGGCCGCACACCGCGGCGGCGGTGCATGCCTTCCAGCTGTCGCAGGGCCTGCTGGCCGACGGCGAGGCCGGCGACAAGACGCTGAAGGCCCTGGGCTTGCGATAAGCGCGCTCGGGCGTGATGTACGACAGCTTCCGCCGCGGTGCCGGTGCGCCGCGGGCGGGGTGGCCGTTGCACACTCGCCGCCAGCCTGGATGGCTGGAGGGCGCGCCCCATGTCCGCACGATCCATGTTCCGTTGGCTCCCGGGCCTGTTGCTGGCCTGGGGCACCGCCTGTGCGCAAGCCGAGCTTGCGTGGCAGCGGTCACTGCACCTGTCCTATGCCGAGGCCATCGAGTCGGTGGCCCGGGCGCAGGCGGCGGCGGTCACGCCGGCCGAGCGCGACGAGGCGGCGCGCCGGGCGTTGGAGGTGCAGGCGCTCTACGGCCGCCATGCCGAATTGGCCGCGCTGCTGCGCGAGTTGTCCGAGCGGCCCGGGCTGGCGGATGAGCGGCTGCTCTACCAGGCGCGGCTGGACATGCTGGCCGGGCGTCATGCCGAAGGCGCGCGCCTGCTGGAACCGCTGCGGCGCAAGTTCGTGCGCCTGCCCGAGGGGCCGCTGCGCCGCGAATTGCGGCTGACCCTGGCCACACTCGACCTGCACCTCGGCCAGCCCGAAGACGCCACGCGCGAGCTCAACCGCATCGTGGATGCCGCCCGGGAGGCGGGAGATCTCGAATTGGCCGCGCGGGCCTTCAGCGCCTTGGGCGCGGTGCAGCTGGAGATGTTCGACTATGCGGCGGGCCTTGCCTACTACCAGCAGGCCTTGCGACTGGCGCCAGCCTGGGCGTTGCAGACGCGCGAGCGCGCCCGCATGGGCATGGCGCAGATGCATCACATGCTGGGCAACCGCCGGGAGGCCCTGGCGCTGCTGGACACCGCGCTCGCGGCCTTCCACCGCAGCCAGAACCTGCGCGCCGAAGCGGATGCGCTGCTGCTGCGCGGTTTTTTCCTGAGCCGTGACGGCCAGGTCCAGGCGGCCCTGGAGCCTTACCGTCAGGCCTTGGCGCTGCGCGAGCAGCTCGGCGGCGACGCCGACGTCGTGAACGCGCTGACGCATCTGTGCGGCACGCTCAGCGATGCGCGCCTGCTCAGCGAGGCACTGTCGCTGTGCGAGCGGGCCACCCGCATGGCCGAGGCCACCGACAGCCAGAGCCTGCGCTGGGATGCCTACTGGGTCAGCGCCGAGGTCCAGGCCGCGGCTGGCGACTTCCGCCTGGCTTACGAGCATCAGCAGCGCGCCACGCGGGCGCTGCAAAAGCACGCGCGGCTCAACCTGGTGAACATGACCGGCGCAATGCGCGAGCGCTTCGACACCGATCGCCAGCGTCAGGAGGTGGAGCGGCTGACCACCCAGCTCGAGGACGCGCAAGCCATGCGAGCGCAGTGGCAGCGCATTGCCGCCGTGCTGGGCCTGCTGGCGGTGGCGCTGGCGGGTGTGGTGGCCTGGCGGTGGCCGCGGCGAGGGCTTGCCGCCGAGCCACGCGCCCAGGCCAGCACTCAGGCGTCGTTGAACAGCGCCTCGGCCTTGTAGAGGCCAGGTTCGACCGTCATGCCAAAGAGACTGCCCGACTGCGGCTGGGCCATCAGCGCGGCGCTGCTCAGGCCGGCGCGGGCGCTCGTGACGAGCAGCTGGTCGCCGGCCGGCCCACCCAGGGCCGGGCAGGTGGTGTGGGCCACGGGCGCGGTGTAGCGGGCCACCAGGCGGCCATCCGGTGCATAGCGTGCCACCGTGCCGGCACCCCATTCAGCATTCCACAAGTGGCCTTGGGCATCGACCACGGAGCCATCAGGAAAGCCGTGCCCGGGCGCTTTCTGCACGAACAGCCGCGGCTCGCTGACCCGCGCGCTGGCCGAGTCGTAGTCACACACCACGATGCGCCGCGTGGGCGTGTCGCAGTAGTACAGACGCCGCCCGTCGGGGCTGAAGCACACGCTGTTGGCAATCGCCACGCCGTCCAGCGGCAGCCGGCGCAGGCCGCGGGCCAGGCTGTACTGGTAGAGGCCGCCCACCGGCCGCTGCGGGTCGGCCTCGTGCAGCGTGCCGAACACGAAGGCGCCGCTGCGGTCGCAGCGCCCGTCGTTGGCGCGGGTGGCGAGTTGCGGCTCCAGCGGTGCGATGGTTTCGGGTTCGGCCGTGAGGCGGCCGGTGGCGCGCAGGTCGGGCAGCGTCAGCCAGGCCAGGCGCTTGGCCAGGGCGAGCAGCAGGCGGCCCGAGCGCGCATGCACGAAGCTGCCCACGCGCTCGGGCAGGCGCACCTGCAGCGGGCAGCTCTCGCCGGGCGTCCAGGCGTAGAGGCAGGCGCCTTCGATGTCGGTCCACCACCAGCGGCCGCTGCCGGCATGCCACTGCAGGCCTTCGCCCAGCGTGGCGGCCTGGGCGAGGGCGAGGGACAAGGGGTGTTCAGCTTTGCTCATCGGGGGTCTTGTCGCGAGGGGTCTCCAAGGCGGCGCGGGCCTGCTTGCGGGCGATCGCCGCGGCATGGCGGCTGCGTTCCTCGGGCGTGAAGGGGCGCAGCGGCGGCACCGGCACGGGCTTGTTGGCGTCGTCCACCGCCACCATCGTGAAGTAGCAGCTGTTGACGTGGCGCTTCTGCTGGGTGCGGATGTTCTCGGCCACCACCTTGATGCCCACCTCCATCGAGGAGGTGCCCGTGTGGTTGATGCTGGCCAGGAAGGTCACCAGCTCGCCCACGTGGATGGGCTGGCGGAAGATCACGCGGTCGACCGACAGCGTGACCACGTAGCGCCCGGCGTAGCGGCTGGCGCAGGCATAGGCCACCTGGTCCAGCAGCTTGAGGATGTTGCCGCCGTGCACGTTGCCGGAGAAGTTGGCCGTGTCGGGGGTCATCAGCACCGTCATCGTCAGCTGGTGCGCAGGCAGGTCCATGGGTCGCTCCTAGGTGAAGCGGTGGATTGTGGAGCTGCGCCACACCTCGCCGGGCCGCAGCACGGTGCTGGGCCAGTCTTCGCTGGCTTCGTGATGCGGGGAGTCGGGGTTGTGCTGCGTCTCCAGGCACACGCCGTCGCCCTGTCGGTAGATGTGCCCGCCGGGGCCGACCAGGCTGCCGTCGAGAAAGTTGCCCGCGTAGAACTGCACCGCGGGCTCGCTCGTGAGGATGGCCATGCATCGGCCGGAGGATGGGTCGTGCAGGTGCGCGGCGAGGCGCAAGCCATCGGCATCGCGCGGGCCGTCGAGCAGCCAGTTGTGGTCGTAGCCCCGCGCATGCAGCAGCTGTGGATGGGCATGGCGGATGCGCGCCTCGATGACCGTGGGCTCGCGGAAGTCGAACGGCGTGCCCGCCACCGGCGCGTGGCGCTGCGGGATCAGGTGCTCGTCGACCTCGCTGTAGCGCGAGGCTGGCAGCTGCAGCCGGTGGCCGAGCGCACTGCCCCTGCCTGCCAGGTTGAAGTAGCTGTGGTGGGTGAGGTTCACGACCGTGGCGCGGTCGGCGGTGGCCTCGTAGTCGATGCGCCAGCTGTTCTCATCCGCGCCGAGCGCATAGCGCACGCTGGCCTGCAGCTCGCCGGGGAAGCCCATCTCGCCGTCCGGGCTGGTGTAGCGCAAGCGC
This sequence comes from Roseateles puraquae, assembly GCF_002205845.1. Lineage (GTDB taxonomy): Bacteria > Pseudomonadota > Gammaproteobacteria > Burkholderiales > Burkholderiaceae_C > Pelomonas > Pelomonas puraquae. The sequence goes on from NZ_NISI01000002.1 coordinate 16,456, forward strand.
AAGGCCGCAGCCTCGCCTGCGTGCGGCACGTCGGGTTCGGCCTGCCAGAGCCGGTGGCCGAAGCCCTCGGCACCGCCGTGCAGGCAGTTGGGGCCATCGTTGCGGCTGAGCGCGTACGTGTGGCCGTCGAGCGTGAAGCTGGCTCCGCCGATGCGATTGCCGTAGCGACCCACGATCACGCCAAAGGCGGGGTTGCGGTGGATGTAGTCGTCGAGGTTGTCGAAGCCCAGCACCACGTTGGCCACGCGGCCCGCCGCGTCGGGCACGTTCAGCGTCGACACGATGCCGCCGAGCGTCAGCACCGTCATCGCCAGGCCGTGGGCATTGCTCAACGTGTACTCGTGGACGACCCGGCCGTCCGGCAGTCGGCCGGCTTCGCGGCGCTCGACCGTCATGCCCAGCCACCATCGACGACGAAGTCCTGCGCGGTGCACATGGCGGAATCGTCCGCCGCCAGGAACAGCGCCATGCGGGCGATGTGCTCCGGCATCAGGGGCGTGCTGATGCACTGGCCCTTGGCAATCTCCTGCTTGGTCTCTTCTGTGACCCAGAGCTTGAGCTGCTTCTCGGTCATGACCCAGCCCGGCACCAGCGTGTTGACGCGAACATTGAACGGCCCGAAGTCTCGCGCCAGGCAGCGCGTGAGCCCCTGGATGGCCGCCTTGCTCGCGGTATAGGCCGGCATGCCGCCCTGCTTGAGCATCCAGCTGATGGAGCCGAAGTTGACGATGCTGCCGCCGCCGGCGGCCTGCATGTCCGGCAGCACGGCCTGCGCGGTGAAGAAGGGGTGCTTGAGGTTCACGCCCACGCTCGCGTCCCAGAAGTCGGACGTGGTGTCGGTCACCGCATGGCGCTTGTCGTTGGCGGCGTTGTTGAGCAACACGGTGAACGGGCCGGTACGGCTGCGCAGCGTGGCGACGGCCGCGCGCAGAGCGTCCACGTCAGACAGGTCAGCCACCACGAACTGCGGGGCATGCCGGGCGGTGCGCGCCAGCCGCTCGGCCAGCGCCTGCCCTTCGTCCGCGGCCAGGTCGATGAAGCCCACCCGGGCGCCCTGCGCTGCGAAGGCCTCCACCAGGGCCTGGCCGATGCCGGTGGCCCCGCCGGTGATCAGCACCCCGCGGTCCTGCAGGCTGGGATAGAGAGCGTAGGAACTCATGCGTGTGTCTCCGGAATCGGCTCACCCCTCGGGCGGCCTGGCTTCTGCGGCCGGGTGGGCCGATTGTTAGTCATACTTTTTGATTCAAAACAGATCGATTCACGGGTAAACCCGATCATCTGCCTTAAATAGTCATACTTTAATGAAGGCCGGGCCGGCGGAACAGCCGGCCGCGGCTGTCGTCTGGCGGCGCCGCGGACACCATTTCCCACCGAGACAAGGGACGCCATGAACGCCAATGCCAGCCGCCCTTACCGCGGCGTCTTCCCCGTTGTGCCCACCATCTTCCATGCCGACGGCACGCTGGACTTGGCCGGCCAGCGGCGCTGCGTGGACTTCATGATCGACGCCGGCTCCACAGGCCTGTGCATCCTGGCCAACTTCTCGGAGCAGTTCGTGCTCTCCGACGCCGAGCGTGAGACGCTGACGCGGGCCATCCTGGCGCATGTGGCCGGCCGCGTGCCCGTCATCGTCACGACGACGCACTACTCCACGCAGATCTGCATCGAGCGCAGCCGCCTCGCGCAGGACCTGGGGGCGGCCATGGTGATGGTGATGCCGCCCTACCACGGCGCCACCTTCCGCGTGTCGGAGGGGCAGATCGAGGCGTTTTACCAGCGGCTGTCCGACGCCATCGGCATTCCCATCATGATCCAGGACGCTCCCGTGGCCGGCACGCCGCTGTCGGTGCCGCTGCTGGCGCGCATGGCCAGCCAGATTGAGCACGTGAAGTACTTCAAGCTGGAGATGCCGCAGGCGGCCAGCAAGATGCGCGAGCTGATCCGTGTGGCCGGTGCGGCCATCGAAGGCCCCTGGGACGGCGAAGAAGCCATCACGCTGCTGGCTGACCTGGACGCCGGCGCCACCGGGGCCATGACCGGCGGCGGCTACCCGGATGGCATCCGGCTGATCGTCGATGCCTACCACCGCGGCGACCGCGAGGAAGCCGTGGCGCAGTACGGCCGCTGGCTGCCCCTCATCAACTACGAGAACCGCCAGGGCGGCATCCTGACCGCCAAGGCGCTGATGAAGGAAGGCGGCGTGATTCGCAGCGATGCGCCGCGCCACCCCTTCCCCGAGATGTCGCCCGAGGTGCGCGCCGGCCTGCTCGATGCCGCCCGACGCCTGGACCCCCTCGTGCTGCGCTGGGGCCGGTGATGCGCGCCATGCTTTCCGCGCTGCTGGCGCTGCCCGCGCTGGCCCACGCCCTCAGCAGCCCTGACGGCCAGTTGCAGGTCGATTTGAGCGTCAATGCGGACCGACAACTCGTCTACGCGGTGCAGCGCGCCGGCGTGCCGGTGCTGCTGCCCTCGCGCCTGGGCCTGGTGCTGGAGGAGGCCGACTTCAGCCATGACCTGCGCCTGGTCGCCACCTCGCCCGTCGCGCGCCAGCGCGAGCGCTACACCCTCTACAGCGGCAAGCGCAGCCAGGTGGACGTGCGGGCGAACGAGCAGCGCTTCACCGTCGCCAACGCCGCCGACCAGGCCCTGGTGCTGACCGTGCGCGCCGCGAATGACGGCGTGGCCCTGCGCTACACGGTCGAGGGCACCGGCCGCAAGCGCTTCCAGCGCGAGCTGACGAGCTTCGCCTTCGCGCCGGATGCGCGGGCCTGGCTGCAGCCCATGGCGGTCGCCAAGACCGGCTGGAAGCGCACCAATCCGTCCTACGAGGAGCACTACCAGATCGACATCCCGGTGGGCACGCCGGCGCCGTCGCAGGCGGGGTGGGTCTTTCCGGCGCTGTTCCGCAGCGGCGCCCACTGGGTGGCCGTGACCGAGGCCGGCATGGACGGGCGCTTCCACGCCTCGCGCCTGGCGGCGGACTCGACCGGCGGCACCTACCGCATCGACGGGCCCGAGCCGAGCGAGGTCTTCACCGGCGGCCGGCTGCTTGCGGAGACCGACGGCCCCCTGACCACGCCCTGGCGGGTGCTGGCCATCGGGTCGCTGAAGACGGTGATGGAGTCCACCCTCGGCACCGACCTCGCCGCGCCCGCCGTGCCGGTGGACCGCCGCGTGCTCAAGCCCGGCGCAGCCGCCTGGAGCTGGGCGCTGCTGAAGGACGATGCCACCGTCTTCGACGTGCAGAAGCGCTTCATCGACTACGCCGCCGACATGCGCTGGCCCTACACGCTGGTGGACGCCGACTGGGACCGCAAGATCGGCGATGCGCAGATGAAGGTGCTGGCCGACTACGCCCGCACCCGGGGCGTGGCGCTGCTGGCCTGGTACAACTCCTCGGGCGACTGGAACGACACGCCCTACACGCCCAAGAGCGCGCTGCTCACCGCCGCCGACCGCCAGCGCGAGTTCGCCCGCATGAAGGCCCTCGGCGTGAAGGGCCTGAAGGTGGACTTCTTCGGCGGTGACGGCGCCTCGATGCAGGCCTACTACGTCGACCTGCTGAATGAAACCGCCGCGCAGGGCCTGCTGCTGAACTTTCACGGCGCCACGCTGCCGCGCGGCTGGAGCCGCACCTACCCGCAGCTGATGACGACCGAGGCGGTGCGCGGCTTCGAGTTCGCCACCTTCGGGCAGGACGACCAAGACCAGGTCGCCCGCCACGCGGCCATGCTGCCCTTCACCCGCAATCTCTTCGATCCCATGGACTTCACGCCCCTGGTGTTCGGCGACATCCCCAACATCAAGAGGGCCACGCGCAACGGCTTCGAGCTGGCGCAGAGCGTGCTGTTCCTGTCGGGCCTCCAGCACTACGCCGAGACGCCGCAAGGCATGGCCACCGTGCCGGCCTACGTGAAGACCTTCCTGCGCGAGCTGCCCGCGCGGTGGGACGAGGTGCGCTTCCTGGACGGCGTGCCGGGCGAGTACGTCGTCCTGGCGCGCCGTGCGGGCCGGCAGTGGTTCCTCGCCGGCTTCAATGCCGGCGAGGCGGCGCGCCCGTTGCAGCTCGATCTGCACTGGCTTTCGGGCCGCACGGGGCAGCTCATCACCGACGGCGCGGGCGAACGCGAACTGGTGCAAGGGCGCCTGCGCGGCCCCACCGCCACGTTGACCCTGGCACCCCGCGGTGGCTTCGTTGCCCGGTTTCGATAATGCCCTTTTCAGCTGCGAGCCTGCCGCCGATGCGAACCCGCGCGGACCATTCCACCTACAGTGCCCAGCCCGAGGGCAAGAGCCAGCATGCGCGCATCGTCGGCGAGCTGGGGCAGGCCATCGTCGGCGGCGAGTTCAAGCCCGGCGACAAGCTGCCGCCCGAGCCCCAGCTGCTGGAGCGCTACGACATCAGCCGCCCCGTGCTGCGTGAGGCGGTGCGTGTGCTGGTGGCCAAGGGCCTGGTGGTATCGCGCCAGCGGGCCGGCGCCATCGTGCGGCCGCGCAACGAGTGGCACATGCTCGACCCCGACGTGCTGTACTGGCTCATCCAGGCCCAGCCCCCGCGCGACTTCGTGCAGACGCTGCTGGAGGTGCGCCGCGTGTTCGAGCCGGCGGCCGCCGCGCTGGCCGCCCGGGCGGCCAGCGACGAGCAATTGCAGGGCATTGCAGCCGCCTATGAGGGCATGGCCTCGGCCACCACCACGGCCGAGCTGCTGGAGCCCGACCTGGCCTTTCATCGGCGCATCGCCGAGGCTACCGGCAACGACCTGCTGGCCTACATCGGCAACATGCTGTCGCTGGCGCTGCGCGAGTCGATCATCCTGTCCAGCCAGCTGCCCAACACCCACGAGCTCTCGCTGCCTCGCCACAAGGCCATCCTGACCGCGCTGCAGGCCCGCGACCCGCTCGGCGCGCGGCAGGCCACGCTGGTGCAGCTGGAAGAAACGGGCGACGACATCAACACCGTGCTCGCCGCCGACGGCCGCGTGAACCTGGCCTGAGCATGGACGACGACGACGACACCGCCGCCCCGCTGACCGACGCCAGCCCCAACCCCAACTGGTTCCTGAGGGCACGGCTCAAGACGCGCCAGCTGCTGCTGCTCATCGCGCTGGACGACGAGCGCAACATCCACCGCGCCTCCGAGGTGCTGTGCATGACCCAGCCCGCCGCCTCCAAGCAGCTCAAGGACCTGGAGGACATGCTGGACGTGAAGCTCTTCGAGCGCCAGCCGCGCGGCATGACGCCCACGCTCTACGGCGAGACCATGATCCGCCACGCGCGCATGGCGCTCACCTCGCTGTCAGCCGCGCATGAGGACATCGTCGCGCTCAAGCACGGCCTGTCGGGCCAGGTGGAGGTGGGCGTCATCATGACCCCGGCCATGGGCCTGCTGCCGCGCGCCATTGCCCGCATCAAGCAGCAGGCGCCGCGGCTGCGCATCGGCGTGCACATGGAGAGCAGCAAGGTGCTGCTGGACATGCTGCAACGAGGCTCGCTCGACTTCATGATCGGCCGCATCCTGGAGGGCGACACCGCGGGCGGCCTGCACTACGAGGAACTGGCGGTGGAGCCGGTGTGCGCGGTGGCCCGGGTCGACCACCCGCTGGTCAAGGCCGACAACCTCAAGCTCGCCGAGCTGGCCGACCGGCCGTGGGTGCTGCCGCCCCCGGGCAGCGTGCTGCGCCACCGCTGGGAGCTGATGTTCCGCCGCGCCGCCCTCGACCCGCCGGCCGACGTGGTCGACACCACGGCGCTCTTGCTGATCACCGCCCTGCTGCAGCAGACCGATGCCCTGCACGTGATGCCCGTGGAGGTGGCGCGTTACTACGCCTCGCTCAAGGTGCTGGCCATCCTGCCCATCGAGCTGCCCTGCCACATGGACGCCTTCGGCATCATCACCCGCGAAGGCCACCTGATGTCGCCGGGCGCGCGGCAGCTGCTGCATGAGGTGAGGCTGGTGGCGAGAGACCTGTATTGAGGGTCGGCTCACGCCTCAAGTTGCCGGTTCGGATGCCGATACCACCGATATCGCCGTCAAGCGCCGACCGAGTGCCGCGGCTTTCAGGGAAGGCAGCGCGTGACCGTCATCTCATCCACTGCAGGCATCACGATCGGCCAATGGCAGTCCTTTGCGGCGGTGGACCGCACCGTCACCCCAGCGGCAGCCGTGCGGGTCGGGTCGACCCGCTTCGCCGCCAGCGGGGCCGCGGGCGCGAGCGACACCTATGCCGATCCGCGCCTGTCCGCGGCGCCTCGCGCCATGAACAGTCTGTGGGCGGCGCCCGAGCGCAGTGGTGACACCATCAGCCGCCTGATGGCCGGCAACCGCAGCACGCGCGTCTACAACCTCGGCGAACAGTGGCGTGGGCTCGGAGGAGCGCTGCTGCGGCAACTGGCTGCGACCGGCCAGGGCTACCAGCAAACCCGGGCCAACGATCCGGCGAGCTTCGACGATCCCGGCGCGCTTGCCCGGCTGTCGCCAGAGATGCGGGCGCAGCACGCCGATGAGGTTGCCAGCGCGCAAGCGGCGGCCCTGGCCGACGTGGGCAAGGAGGCGTCCACGGCCGAGCTGCAGCTGCGCCTGCAATCCGGGCGCACGGTGACCCTGCGCCTGGCCGACAGCCTCGGCTTCAGCAGCGCGGGCACCCAGGTCAGCATCGAAGCCTCCGCCCCGCTGAGTGCGCAGGAGCGCGACGCCGTCCAGGGCTTGGCCGATGGGCTGGACCGGGCGCTCGCCGCGCTCGGCCAGCCCGACGTGGCCGAGCTCGATCTGGGCGGCCTGCTCGGGTATGACCGGCAGGTCATCGCCGGGCTGGACCTCACCGTCAACAGTGCGATGCAGGGCCAGTTCCTTGAATCGTTCGAGCTGCATGCCGGGGGCGAGAAGCCGTCCGTGCTTCTTCGCGGGGTCGATGGCGAGATGCGGCTGAGCGTGGATGCCCGCACCGCGGTGGCCACTTCTCCGGCGGCGCGTGGCGAGGCGCTGCAGGCGGTGCTGAAACGCGTCGGTGCTGCGGGCGAGCGTGGCCAAGCCAATGCGGCGCTGGTCGAGCAGATGAAGTCGGCCCTGGTACAGCTGCAGACAGCGGTGGCCGGCTCGGCGACGGGCAGCCGTTCGGCAGGCTTCGGGGGGTTGGCCGACTTCGAGGCCAGCTTCGGCGGCCAGACCTGGCGAACGAATGCGGGAGGCACCCACCGCCAGGGCGGTCAGGTGGCCTACCAGCTGCGCCAGACAACCGAAGGCGGCGGTGGTGTGGCCGGGGGGCGGCAGACCTTCTCGGAGTCGTTGACCGCCGACTTCAAGGCGTCGCCGCGCGGCGGCATGCTGGACGTGAGCACCGGGCACTACATCGCCACGCAGGTGCGCGACCGCAGCACGGTCACGACGCTGCTGGAGGCCTTGCCCGGCGGCCGGCAGCGAGTTCGCCGCGAGACCGAGGGCGAGCAGAGCCGCGTCGTCACGACCTACGAGGGGGGACGGGCGGTGCGGCAGCGGCGCGACCCGCCGCAGCCCGTGGCGGCACGCCTGCCGGGCTGAGTCAGTCGTCCTCGGGCGCGCCGAACCGCGCCTGAAAGGCCTCGGCAAAGGCGGGTGACGCGCTGAAGGTCAGCGTCGCCGTCACCCAGCCGCCAGCCTCCTGCTGCACCAGCAATTCGTGATCCCACTCGTACCCATCCTCGACCGGCCCCGGCGGGCCGCCGAACTCGTCGCGCGCCCAAGCCAGCACGGCCTCCACCTCGGCCATCACCGTGGCATGGGTGGCCGTGTCGCTGGCCCGGCTGGAGGCCATGGCCTCCAGCGTCAGGACGCCGTCGGCGCCCTCGGAGAGATCAAAGCTGAGGTGCTGCATGGCCGCCACTGTAGGCGGCGTTGCGCGCCTGTCGCACACTGCCGGGGTTGCCGACCCGCATGCCCATGACACGCCTGGCCTCGCCTCTGGTGCGCCGCTTCACCACGCTGCTGTTGACCCTGCTGCTGGCCGTGGTGCTGGCGCTGGCGTCGGTGCGGGTGCAGCGCCAGGGCACGGAGCAGGTCGCCTATGGCAATGTGTGCGGCCCCCGCGCGGACGGCCTCTGCCTGCGGCCCGCGTTGAAGGGCGGCTTCCCGGTGGCCTATCTCGTCGACCGGCCCGGCGTTTCCGTGGAGGGGCAGCTGTCCCTGTGGGGGGACGAACTGCTGCCCCTGGCGCTGCTGGTCGATATCGTCTTCTACGTCTTGTTGCTGCAGCTGATGAGGCTCGGCTGGCGTCGTCATCGCACCTCGCGCGTGAACCGGGCGTCGTGACGAGGCGCACTTCACGTTCGCTTCACCGGCTTCTCAAGCCCCTCACCGACGCCGCTCAGACTCGTCGACAGTGCTCCTGGCCTCGGCGTCCGCCTGCAGGCGCAGCCAGGGCCTGGAGAACGACCACCGATGAACACGACGTCCGCGCCCGACGGCACCGCCACGCCTCACTGGATCGCCATCCTGGACCGCCAGGGCCAATGTCCACCCTGGCGGCTGGGGCCGTTTGCGGATGCGCGCGAGGCGCGGCGCATCGAGAGGGGTGTGAGGCGCTTGATCAACCTCGGGCGTTTCAGGGTGACGATCGACGCAGCTGACGTGACGTCCGTCAGCGCCGAACCCGCCCCATGAACGCAGAGCGATGCCGGGCGGCGGGGCGCATCGGCGATGTGCTGACGTTGGCATGCTGGGTGACCGCTCTGGGCGGGGCGGTCTATTTCGGACTGGCGTCATGCGGAACCTACGCCTGGCACAAGATAGCCTTCCGGTGGCTCGCAAGCCTGCTCTACGTCTTGGCGCTGGTGTTGCCAGGCCACGGTTCGACAAAGCCTGGCGCGAGACTTCGCTTCGCGCTCGGCCTGCCGCTCAGCTACGTTCTTCTTGAATCGGCTGTCGCACCTTTCTACCCGGGGCTTCCAGAATCGCTCACGGAGTACCTGCAGCTGTTCGTGACGGCGCTGGCCTTTGGCCCGTGCTCATGAGCGTGGTGAGTCCGCATCGGGGCTGGCTCCATCCGCCGCACCCGGCTTTGCCCGCGATTCGGTGGGCTTTGCCACGCTCGCCGGCCAGGCGCCGCCTTCGCTGAAGCAGCGCCAGCCCCAGCCCAGCCACTTCAGCAGCGACACCGCCAGCCACAGTGCCCAGGCGAGCATCAGGGCGCGGTAGAGCCACATCGGGGCGCTCAGCGCCCAGGCGCTGGCGGTGTGGTCGGTGAAGCGGTCGGAGAACCAGCTCAGCAGCTGGCTGCTCGACCCCGGCCCGGCCACCAGCAAGTCGGGGTAGCCCAACAGGCCGGTGCGCAGCACCTCCAGCAGCGCGCCCAGGGCCATCAGCGTCCACAGCAGCAGGCCGAGCTGCACCAGCACACGCAGCCAGCGAGCCAGGGTGGCCAGCGCCGGCGCCCAGCGGCGGCGGGTTTCCAGCAGCGCGAACCAGCCGGCCAGCACCACCAAGGCACCCATCGACACCGGCGCCACGCCCAGGGCCAGCACCAGCCAGGCCGGCCGGGCCATCACGCCCGGCAGGCCGCGCGGTGCGAACCACGCGAGCACGAGCACCACGCCGAGCACGCCCCAGATCAGCACCGCCGGGCCCATCAGCGGCCCGCCTGTGGCCAGCACGATGCGGTCCTGCGGCACGTGCAGCAGCAGTGCATCGTTGACGCCTGGCAGGCCCAGCGGCAGGCCTTCATGCCGCCACAGCAGGCCCATGGACTCGGGCGCGCGCCAGCGCACCTCCACCGACTGTGCGCCGGGCGTCAGCGGCAGGCTGAGGGCGCCGTCACGCAACTGCAGCGGCAGGGCGTTGCCGTTCAGGGTCACGCCCAGCAGCTCGGCGCCTGGTGGCAGGGCCAGGCGTTGCGGTCCGCCCAGGCTGGCACGCAGCTGCAGGGCCAGCGTCATGTCGGTGCTGCGCTCGCCCGGGTTGACCGTCGTGGTGGCGGCGTCCAGCGTGAGCGTCTGCCCGGCCACGCCGGCCGGCTTGCGCACGGTGAGCTTGAGCGTCTCGCCCGGCCAGGGGCGCCACTCGGGCTGCCAGCGGCCGTCCTGTTGCAGGGCGGTCGCCGGCAGGCCGCCGGCGTCCACATGCCATTGCGTGGCTGCGTCCAGGGTCCAGCGTTCCACCTGGTGCGGGGCCTGGCTGGCGGTCAGCGTCAGGGCTTTGCTGGGCTTGATGCTGCTGGCCACTTCCACCAGGTCTTCGGCGCCGAGCTGCAGGCTGGCGGTGTCACCGTCCACCGTCACGCGGGCATCGCTCACGGCTTCGCCAGGCAGCAGGCGCCAGCTCACGCGCAGCGGCGCGCGGCTCGGGGCCAGGCGTTCCAGCGTCGTGGTGGCCTGCCAGAGCAGGCCGAGGTCGAGGCGGCGGTTCACGCGCACCAGCGGGGGCAGGGCGTCGCGCTGGGTGCCGGCGTCCTCGGCGCGGGCGGTGCCGGCCACGGGCTCACGGCTCAAGGTGATGGCGCCGGTGCTCTGCCCGCGGGGGTCCAGCCCGGCCAGGGTCCAGCCCTTGAGGTCGGCCTGCAGTGCGCGTGGCGGCAGCGGCAGGCTGATGTCCAGCCCAGCCGCACTGCCGACGTCGGCGCTCAGCACCACTTGGTGCACGCCGGCCGGCACGGCCACCCAGAGCTGGCCCTGGTCGTCGCGCCGGGTGGCGGCAGGCTGCCCGTCCAGCGTGATGCTGGCGGGCTGCCAGCCGGTGCCCTGGCCGGGCAGCGGCACGGCCACCAGCGCCTGCGCGTGGATCTCGGCGCGCAGCTGCACGCTCGAGCCCGCCGCGCTCACCAGCAGGCGCGACAGCTCGGCGCAGTGCGGCAGGCAGTCGGGCGGGGCGGCGAGCTTGTCGCGCAGCGTCTTCAACTGCGCCTCGTTCGGCCAGGCGGCGGCCGACGTCGTATCGGCCGCCACGGGCGAGGGGGCTACCGGTGCCGTGGCGTCACTCGGGGTCGGGGTGCCCAGCAGCCCGAGGGACAGCGCCAGCATGGATGCCGCGCCGGCCGACGGCCGCCGCAGCACGGGCAGCTTCACGCCCGCCACGGCCGCCAGCGCCAGGGCCAGCAGGGCCAGGCCGGCGAGGTGCAGCAACGCCGTCGCCCAGGGCGGCAGCAGCCACAGGCGCAGCGTCTGCTCGGGCGTGACCGGCCCGCTCCATTGCAGTTCATGCTCGCGCCAGGTCCAGGTCGGCAGGCCGGGGCCGGTCTGCACGCGGGCGCTGGGGTCCACGCGTTCCAGTGCGTTGCGGGTGCTCGACAAATACACACGCTCGCGGCCGGGCGCTGCCTTCATCGCGGGTGCTGTTGCGACCTTCTCTTCGATCATCGCGGGTGCCTGCGCAAGGGGCGGCCCTTGGCGTGTTGTGGCGGTGCCGTGCACCGGCTCCAGGCTCGGGTACAGCGCCAGTCGCACTTCATCCACCGCGAACGGCAGCATCACCAGCGCCAGCAGCGCGGCCACCGCGAGGCGACCGCGGGCGAAGGCTGCCTGCGCGCGGCCGGCCGGCAGCACGCGGGCCAGGGCCGTCAGTGCCAGCAGCCCGAACCACAGCGCAGCCGGCGGGCTGCCGGGCGTGTGCCAGGTCAGCACCAGCGCCACGGCCAGCAGCGCGCCCACGCGCCAGCCCAGCAGGCGGTAGGCGGCCAGCGCGGCCAGCAGCACGAAGAAAAAGTCCCACAGCGTCCACAGGCTCGTCCAGGCGCCTTGCGCCACGCTCGGGCCTTGCGCATGCAGCAGGCGCCAGCCCGGTGGCAGTTGCAGAGCGGCTTGCAGCGCGTCCACGCTGACCGTCCAGCCGCTGGCGGGCAAGGGGGCGCCTGTCGGCCAGCGGCTGTCGGCTTCAATGCGGGTCTCACGCTCGCGCACCTCGAAGCCGGCGGGGCCGTCGGCGGCGAGCCGGGTGATGGGCTGGTCCTGCCCTTGCAGGGCCGCGCGGCCGAGTTGGCCGGGAGCCGCCATGGCCAGGCGCGCGCTGGCGGTGATCTGGCCCGTGAAGCGGTCCTGCGCCGTCAGGCCCTGGCCGTCGAAGTCCAGCCACAGCCGCCGGTTCAGGCGCAGCGCATCCGGCGCGGCCTTGGGGTTGCCGCGCTGCAGCTCGGTCAGCTTGAGGGTCTCGCCCGGCTTCATCCGGAACGCCGGCAGCGAACGCCAGGCCTCGGGCATCTCGACCTGGCGCGGGTCGACGCTGGTGGCCCCCTCGGGGCGGATGAGTCGCAGCGTCGGCTGGGCCTTCACCACCCACACCTCCTCGTCGCTGGCGGCCTCGGGCAGCTTGAGCGCCTGCACCGGCGTGTTCAGCCGCGAACGGAGTTCAAGGTGCCAGCTGCCCGGGCGCGCCTGCACGATGAGGCGGCCATCGTCGGCCAGACGGGCGGGCAGGGGGCTGGTCAGCTCCACCGCACGCAGGCCCGGCAGCAGGGCCTGCGGCAGCTCCACTGCCCGGGCCCGGCCGGCCACCCGCAGCTCGAAGGCGGTGGTCACCATCAGCGGCAGGTCGTCGTCCACGAGGCGCGTGGTCTGCACGCTGAGGCTGTCGCTTGCCTCGGCCGGGCTCGCGACGGCGCGCAGCCACAGCCGGCCGTTGCCATCGGGGCTGCGGGCCTGTGTGGCGCCATCGCTGCTGACGACGATGGCCGCCAGCCCCGGCGGCACCGCCAGGTCCTGCGGCATGGCGCCGCCCCAGGCGATGCGGCCTTCCAGCACATGCGCGCCGGGCGGCAGCCACACGGTGGGGCGCTCGTCGGCACCGATGACCGGCAACGCGCGGCCGGCGGCCTTCACGTCCTGCGGCCAGGCGCCGGCTTCGCCCGGCAAGGCCACGCGGGCCGGCGCGCCGAACACCTGCACTTCCAGCCGGAAGCTGGCCTCACGCGCACTCGCGCTCAACTGCAAACGGCCCGGCCACACGCACACCGGGGCGTCGCCCTCGGCGGCGCCTGCCGGGCAGCCGAGGGCGGGCTGGCCCTGCAGCGCCCAGGGCAGCCAGTCGCGCGCGGCAGGGGGCAGGTCGGCGGGGGTGAGCGGCGCAGCCTGGGCGGTGGCAGCGGTCGTCAGCAGTGCCGCGGCCAGGCGGCGGATCTTGTCGTTGAGCATCGGCATCTCCCTTGCGGGGCCGATGGTCGCAGACTCAGGCGGGGTTTCGCATCAGGGCTTCACGCGCACGATCTTGCCGTGGGCTTCGAGCACCAGGTAGAGCAGGCCGTCCGGGCCTTCGCGCACATCACGCATGCGGCCGGCATCGGGGAAGAGGCGCTCCTGCTCGGCCGGGCGGTTGCTGGCGTCGAGCTTCACCCGCTCCAGATGGCCGAACTTCAGCGAGCCGATGAAGAAGCTGCCCTGCCAGGCCGGGCCGTACTTGTCGCTCTTCAGGCGCACCAGACCGGCCGGCGCGATGGACGGCACCCACTTCACGACCGGCTGCTCCATGCCGGCCTTGGCCGCGATGCCTTCGCCGATCTTGCCGCCGCCGTAGTTCTCGCCGTAGGTGATGACGGGCCAGCCGTAGTTGAGCTTCGGGCTGATCAGGTTGAGCTCGTCGCCGCCCTGCGGGCCGTGCTCGTGCTCCCACAGCCGCCCTTGCGCGTCGACGATGAGGCCCTGTGAATTGCGGTGGCCGTAGCTCCAGATCTCGGGCAGGGCGCCGGGCGTGTTCACGAAGGGGTTGTCGGCCGGCGCGCTGCCGTCCTTGTTCACGCGCACGATCTTGCCGAGGTGGTTGTCCAGCGTCTGGGCGCTCTGCATGCCCTTGTAGCGCTCGCCCAGGCTCAGGAAGAGCTTGCCGTCCGGCGCCTCGGCGATGCGGCAGCCGAAGTGATGCTTGCTGTCCATCTTGGGCTGCTGGCTGAAGATGACCTTCACCTCGCTCAGTCGCTTGTTGTCCTCGCTGAGCCGCGCGCGGGCCAGCGCCGTGCTGTTGGTCTTCTTGTCAGCGCTGGGCTCGGCAAAGCAGAAGTAGATCGTGCGGTTGCGGGCGAAATCGCTGTCCAGCTGCACGTCCAGCAGGCCACCCTGGCCCTCGGCCACGACCGCCGGCACGCCGGCGATCGGGGCGCTGGGCTTGCTGCCGGGTCGGGCGGTGCGCAGGGCGCCATCGCGTTCGGTGATGAGGAACTGCCCGTCGGGCAGGAAGGCCAGGGCCCAGGGCGTCTTCAGGCCTTCGACGACGGTTTCGAGTTCCGGCGCGGCCTGGGCCGTGGTGGACAGGGCACCCAGGGCGAGGGTCAGGGAGAGGAGTCGCTTGCTCATGGGGACGTGTGCGAAAGGGCAGGGGTCGAAGGCGCGCATCATCGCAGTGCCGGGCCTGTGGCGCGGGCGCATCGAGGCGAAACCGGATGCAACCGAGGGATGTCGCGCCGGCGCCGCGGCTGTTGCAATCGCGCGTCCTGGGTTCTCCCTCACACGCTTCTCCTCATGCGCTCTTGCCTCTTTCGCCGCCGTGTCGGCGGTCTCGCTCCGCTGCTGCTCGCTGCCACGGCCGCCCACGCGGCCCCCGTCATCGAGGTCAAGCCCGGCCTCTGGGCGTCCGACAGCGAAATCTGGATCAACGGCCAGTCGCTCAAGGCCGGCATGCAGGCCCTGCGCGCCAAGGTGCGCAGCGGCCTGAGCGACGCGCAGAAGGCCGAGCTCGACAAGGCCCAGGCCGGCGAGCACCAGGCCTGCCTGAGCCCCGCGCAGGCCCGCATCGACCTGGCCCGCTACCTGGAGCAGTCACTGCGCAACTCCGGGCCGTGGACCTGCGAGGTCAACGCGAGCCAGCTCGACAAGAGCGAGGCGGCCGGCAGCTATGTCTGCCGCACCGGCGGCGGCGGCCTGAGCCAGGGCAGGTTCTCGGCCAGCTACGGCCCCACGAGCTACCGCTTCGAGCTCAACGGCCGCGGCAATGCGGTGGACGGCCGCACGGGCCAGGCCCTGGGCGCCCTCGAGATGGATCAGCGCATGCTGTCGACCGGGCGTTGGGTGGGCGGGGACTGCTGAGGGCGACTGCAGGGCCGAGGCGCCCTCAGTCGTCCAAGAGCCGGCCCACCAGCCGAAGCCCGACCGACATCAGGTCCAGCGACATCACGGCACCAGCGACGCCCAAACTGCGCCCCGCAAGCGCGGGGCGTTCGCGCGTCAGGCGGGACTGCTCGCGCGCCATGGCCACCAGCGCGTCAGCCACCACCGTTGGCGGCATGGGGGCGCTGCTCGCCGCCGTGCCCAGGCGCTGCACGGCCTTCTCGACGGCCTGCGGGTCCAGCAGCGACAGCGACGAGCGGCAGTGCGAGCAGGCGTCTTCGCGCCGCAGGTCCACCGGCGCGCCGCAGCTGCTGCAGTGGATGACGCCCACCTTGGCGGCGATGTCGGCGATCTCCGGCCGTGTGAGCTGGCGCACGAAGCCCTTCTCGATCATGAACGACGCGAACGTGCTGAAGCGCCCATGCTGCTGCGGGCAGCGGTGGGTGATGTAGCGGCCACTGCGCACCACGTCGAAGCCCTGCACCAGTGCGCCCCGGCACTGCGGGCAGTGCAGCCGCTCGGACAGCGGCTGGCGCGGCGCGTTTTCGTGCCGGTGCATGGCCTTGAAGAGCAGGGCGATGGCGCGCGGCGCCAGCTTCATGCTCTCCAGGTGGTCGAACCAGAGCCCGTGGCAGGCGAAGCAGGCGTCGATCTCGACATCGCCCGTGTAGACCCCGGGCAGCACCAGCCGCTCCATCGGGTCGTGGCAAGAGGGGCAGGATCTCGCGCTGTTCAGGGCCATGGGCAGAGATGTTAGGGGCACCCGCTCGCCAGCACGGCCGCAACCCGGCCCGCGGCAGCGGCCCTCAACCCTCCAGCCGCTGCTGGAACACCAGCCCCGCGTGCTCGCGCAGCGCGTGGAACTTGATCTTGGGCCAGTTGCTCTCGATGGCGCGCAGCTCGGGTGCGTACTCCACCAGCACGGTGGGCGCGTCGACGGCGTCGTAGGCCATGCGGTGGTCGTTGGCGTCGATGAAGCGCTTGAGCTCGGCGGGGTCGTCGCAGGTCACCCAGCGGGCCACCTGGAAGCGGCTGGGCATGATGCGCGCCTTGCAGCCGTACTCGTGCTCCAGGCGGTGGGCCACCACCTCGAACTGCAGCTGGCCCACGGCGCCCAGCAGCAGCACGCTGCCGGCGATCGGGCGGAAGACCTGGATGGCGCCTTCTTCACCGAGCTGCTGCAGGCCGGCCTTGAGCTGCTTGGTCTTGAGCGGGTCGGCCACTTCCACCGCGCGGAACATTTCCGGCGCGAAGAAGGGCAGGCCGGTGTATTGCAGGGCCTCGCCTTCGGTGATGGTGTCGCCGAGCTGCAGCACGCCGTGGTTCGGGATGCCGATGATGTCGCCCGCGAAGGCCTCGTCCAGCAGCTCGCGCTTCTGGCTCATGAAGGTCACCACGCTGTTGGGGCGCAGCGTCTTGCCCGAGCGCACCACCTTCAGGTTCATGCCGCGCTCGAAGCGGCCCGAGGCCACGCGCACGAAGGCGATGCGGTCGCGGTGGGCGGGGTCCATGTTGGCCTGGATCTTGAACACCACGCCGCTGAACTTGGGCTCCTCGGGCTTGACGGTGCGCTGC
Organism: Roseateles puraquae; assembly: GCF_002205845.1. Taxonomy (GTDB): domain Bacteria; phylum Pseudomonadota; class Gammaproteobacteria; order Burkholderiales; family Burkholderiaceae_C; genus Pelomonas; species Pelomonas puraquae. The sequence goes on from NZ_NISI01000002.1 coordinate 33,019, forward strand.
ATGGCCTCGCGCACATCGGGCGCGGGCGCCAGCTCGACGAGGGCGTCCAGCACCTCCTGCACGCCGAAGTTGTTGACGGCCGAGCCGAAGAACATCGGTGTCTGCTTGCCGGTGAGGAAGTCGTCGTGGCTGAACTCGGGCGCAGCCTCGCGCACCAGCTCGATCTCGCCGGCGGCGTTGTCGTACTGCATGCCAAAGCGCTCGGCGTAGAGCGGGTTGTCCAGGCCTTCCAGCACTTCCTCGGTGCCGGCCACGCGGTCCTCGCCGGGCGCGAACACCCGCATGCGCTGCTGGCGAAGGTCCATCACGCCATGGAACTGCTTGCCCATGCCCACCGGCCAGGTGAAGGGCACGACCGTCATGCCCAGCTCCTGCTCGATCTCGTCCATCAGCGCGAGCGGGTCCTTCACTTCACGGTCCATCTTGTTGACGAAGGTCAGGATGGGCGTGTTGCGGGCGCGGCAGACCTGCAGCAGGCGACGGGTCTGCGGCTCCACGCCGTTGGCCGCGTCGATCACCATGAGCGCCGCGTCCACCGCGGTCAGCACGCGGTAGGTGTCTTCCGAGAAGTCCTGGTGGCCGGGCGTGTCGAGCAGGTTGATGACGCAGTCGCGGTACTCCATCTGCATGACGGAGGACGCCACCGAGATGCCGCGCTGCTTCTCGATCTCCATCCAGTCGGACGTCGCATGCCGCGAGGCCTTGCGCGCCTTCACCGAGCCGGCGATCTGGATGGCGCCGGAGAACAGCAGGAGCTTTTCCGTCAGCGTGGTCTTGCCAGCGTCGGGGTGGCTGATGATGGCGAAGGTGCGGCGGCGGCGAACCTCGCTCTGGATGCGGCTGGGCAGGTCGGCGGACATGGGCGGCTCGGAGGAAAACATAAGCCCGCAGTGCGATCCGAGAGGCTCGGCGGCTGCGGGCGATGGCGCGCATTATCGCGGTGCGGTCAGCTGGCCCAGCAGCGGGGCCAGCCTTTGGGCGGCCCGGGTGAGTTCCGCCTCGTCGTAGCCTGCATAGCCGAACAGCCAGCCGCGCCGCGGTGAGGCCAGGGCGTAGCGTGACAGCGGGGTCAGCATGACGCCGGCCGCCAGAGCCTGCTGCGACAGCCGCTCGTCGTCCTGCGGGCCGCGCCGGGCAGCGGGCCCGAGTTCGTGCAGCAGGTGCAGGCCCTGCGCGCTGGGAGCCAGCTGCAGCCGGCCCTCGCTGGCCTCGGCCAGGGCCTGGATGAGGTGCTGCTGGCGGCGCGGGTAGAGCTCGCGCATGCGGTTGAGGTGGCGCAGCAGATGGCCGTCGGCAATGAAGCGGGCCAGCACCGCCTGGCTGTCGCCGGGCGCATGGCGGTCGCAGACCGCGCGGGCCGCCGCAAACGGGCGCAGCAGCGGCGCCGGCAGCACGATGAAGCCCAGCCGCAGGCCCGGATGCAGGATCTTGGAAAACGTGCCCACGTAGAGCACACGGCCGGCCTGCGGCAGGCTGGTGAGGGCCTCCAGCCGGTGCGGGCCGTACTGGAACTCGCCGTCGTAGTCGTCCTCCACCACCCAGGCGCCGCAGCGCTCGGCCCAGTCGAGCAGCTCGCGGCGCCGCGCCAGGCTCATGCACACGCCCACGGGGAACTGGTGCGTCGGCGTCACGACCGCCAAGCGTGCGGCCGGCCAGCGCTCGGCGCCCGCAGCGATGCACAGGCCTTCGTCGTCCACCGGCACCGGCCGCACCTGCACGCCCTGGCCCAGCAGGGCAGCGCGGATGCCGGGGTAGCCGGGGTCTTCCACCAGCACCTCGTCGCCCGGGTCCAGCAGCAGCCGGGCGATCAGGTCCAGGGCCTGCTGCGAGCCCGAGCACACCAGCACCTGGCCGGCATCGCAGCGCACACCGCGCGCCACCCACAGCCACTGCGCCACCGCCTCGCGCAGCGGCGCATGGCCGGCGGGGTCGAGGTACTGGGCCAGTCGCTGGCGCTCGCGCGGGTCGATCTGCCGCGCCAGGCGGTCCCACAGCGCGTAGGGAAAGCTCGCCACCTCCGGCGCGCCGATGCGAAACGGCAGGGCCGCGACCAGCGGCGGCTGCCAGCGCGCATGCGTCTCGGCAATCGCCTGCCCGCGCCGGGAGAGCTGCGGCAGGGGCGGCAAGGGCACACGCACGCCAGCCTGCGGCGCCAGGGCGGCGGCGACATAGCTGCCGTCGCCCACCCGCGCCGTCACGTAGCCCTCGGCCTGCAGCCGTGCCATCGCCCACAGCAGCGTGTTGCGGCTCACCCCCAGGCTCAGCGCATGCTCGCGCGTGGGCGGCAGCCGGCTGCCTGGCGCCAGCGTGCCGGCCTCGATGGCCCCGCGCAACTGGCGGTAGAGCTGCAGCCGCAGCGGCACATTGGCCCGCGTCGACGCCATGGATTGGCTCCTTTGATCTCGGCAATCAGCCCTATTCTGGCAAGCCAATCCACCCACCCGCCGTGAGCCCCATGTCCGACCACCACGCCCGCGTGCTTTGGCAGCGCGATGCCGCCGAGCCCTTTGTCGACCAGCGCTACAGCCGCCGCCACAGCTGGCATTTCGATGGCGGCGCGGTGGTGGCGGGCTCGTCCTCGCCGAGCGTCGTGCGCCTGCCGTTCTCGGACCCGAGCGCCGTCGACCCCGAGGAGGCGCTGGTGGCCAGCGTGTCGAGCTGCCATCTGCTGTGGTTCCTGTCGCTGGCGGCCGAGGCCGGCTGGTGCGTGGACGACTACGAGGACGAAGCCGTCGGCCACCTGGGCCGCGACGAGCGCGGCCGGGCGGCCATCACCCGCATCGTGCTGCGCCCGCGGGTGCGCTTTGGCGGCGACCGCCGGCCTGACCACGCCGAGGTGGAGCGCCTGCACCACGCGGCGCATGAGGCCTGCTTCATCGCCAACTCGCTGCGCAGCGAGATCGTCTGCGAGCCCCAGCCATGAGCGCGCCCACCACCTACCTGCCGGGGCACTTCGAGGAACGCGACCTGGCCACGCTGCACGCCTTCATCGAGGCGAATCCGCTGGCCACCTGGGCCACGACGCAGGACGGCGAGCTGGTGGTGCACCACGTGCCGTTTCGGCTGGACCGCACGCGCGGCCCCTTCGGCACGCTGGTGGGCCATGTGGCGCGGGCCAACCCGGTGTGGCGCGCGCCGCAGCCCAGCCTGCTGGTGTTCGGCGGCCCGCAGGCCTATGTGTCGCCCGGCTGGTATGCGTCCAAGCCGCTGCACGGCAAGGTGGTGCCGACCTGGAACTACGCCGTCGTGCATGCCCGCGGCACGCCGGTGGTGCTGGAAGACGCTGCTTCGGTGCTTCGCATCGTCAGCGCGCTGACTGACACCCACGAGGCCCGCCAGGCCCACCCCTGGCAGGTGGGCGATGCGCCGCCGGAGTTCGTGGATCAGATGCTGCGCGCCATCGTCGGCATCGAGATCCCGATCGAGCAGCTGGTGGGCAAGTGGAAGGTCAGCCAGAACCGCTCGGCCGACGACCGCGCCGGTGTTGCCGCCGGCCTGCGCGCGCAGGATCCGGCTGACCCGATGGCAGCGCTGGTGGCGCCGCCATCGCCCTGAGCGCCGGCCGCGCTACATGCCCTTGAACCGCGCCCGCTGGGTGCGGCTCACCGGCAGGGCCTGGGCCAGGCCGCGCAGCTGTACCCACAGCTCGCCGTCGTCGCGCCGCTCGATGCGCTCGATGGCGCGGGCATTGACGATGCAGCCGCGATGGATCTGCCAGAAGAGTGCCGGGTCGAGCTGTTGCTGCAGCTCGCCCAGCGGCATGCGCAGCAGCAGCTGCTCGCCCCCCTGGCTGAGTGCGCGTGTGTGGCGCAGCTCGGAGCGCAGGGCGGCGAGTTGCTCCACCTCCAGCAGCTTCATCGTGTTGCCGGTCCAGGCCTGCAGGAAGCGCAGCTGCTCGGGGGCCTGTGGGCGGGCCGAAGCCTGCAGCCGTTGCACTGTGGCCGCGAGGCGTGCCGGCGTCACCGGCTTGTGCAGGTAGTCCACCGCGGCATGCTCGAAGGCGTCCAGCGCATGCTCGGCATGGGCGGTGACGAACACCAGCCGGGTCTGCGCCGGGGCGAGCCGCGCCAGCGCCAGGCCGTCGATGCCGGGCATGCGGATGTCGAGAAAGGCGATGTCGGGTTGCAGTGCATCCAGCAGCCGGCGGGCCTCGCTGCCGTTGCGCGCGCGGCCGACGATGGTCAGCTCAGGCCAGGCCTCGGCCAGCAGCTGCGCCAGTTCTTCGAGCAGCTGCGGTTCGTCGTCGGCGAGCAGGGCGGTGGTCATGGCAGCGGCAGGGTGAGGGTGGCCAGCGTGGCGCCTTGTGCATCGCTGGCGAGAGTCAAGCCAGCAGCATCGCCGTGCAGGGCCTGCAGGCGTTGGCGCAGGTTGGCCAAGGCCAGCCCGTGGCCGGGTGGCGTGCTGCTGGCCAGCGGTAGGCCGGTATTGCGCACGACCAGCTGCAGCTGGCGGCCCGCGCGGCGCGCCTGCAGTTCGACCTCGCCGCCGGGCTCGCTCGGTTCGATGCCGTGCTGGAGGGCGTTCTCCACCAACGGCTGCAGCATCAGCGGCGGCAGGGGCAGGGCGTGCAGCGCCGGGTCAACGTCGATGCGCCAGCGCAGCCGCTCGCCGAGGCGCAGCTCCAGGATGGCGAGGTAGTGCGACACCACCTGCAGCTCCTGGCCGAGCGTGGTGCCGTCGGTCTGGCGCACGCGGTCCAGCGAGGTTTCGAGCAGGCCGCTGACGGCGTCCAGCATGGGCAGCGCCTGGGCCGAGCCCTGGCGCACGAAGCTGCGCAGCGTCGCCAGCGTGTTGAACAGGAAATGCGGCTCGATCTGGGCCTGCAGCATCTGCAGCTCGGCCCGCAACCGGGCGCGCTCCTGCTCCACCCGTCGCACCGCCCGCAGCCGGCGCAGGCCCAGCAGCAGGGGCCAGGCCAGCATGATGGCGCCGAAGGCGAAGTGCAGCCAGGCGCGCGTCACGCGAGCCTCGGGCGTGAAGGGGGTGGCCCTCACGGCCTGCTCCACCGCCCAGCCCAGCAGGGTGCCCAGCAACAGCGCGCCCAGCAGCAGGGGTGGCAGCACCTCGGGCCGGTCGGTGCGCCAGCGTCGTGCCAGCGCACCGCAGAGTCCGTCGCTTGCCGCATGGCCCACCCAAAGCCCCAGAGACAGCGCCCAGCCCGGCTCGCCCCGCAACCAGGCCGCCGTCGTCGCGAAGAACAGCAGCCCGGCCAGCAGCGGCCCGCGGCGCTGCCAGCCCAGACCCTCGTCGCGTGCGGCCTGGGCCAGCTCGTGGCCGAGCGTGGTGGTGGGCGTGGGGGTGAGGCTCAAGATGGTGTCATCGACCGCGGCTGGTTCGGCAGCACCGGCGTGCCGGTGGTGCCCGTGACAGGCACGTCGGCGCCCACCACATCGAGCTTGAACTGCGTCGCCTGCAATTGGCCCGCGCCGTTCAGCAGAAAACCGAAGTTCAGCGTCGTCGCGTCGGCCGGCACGTCCAGCACGACCTCGGCACGCTGCCAGCCGAAGCTGCCGCGCAGCGGCCGGTTGTACATGTTGTCGAAGCCACTGACGCGCTGGCCGCTGTCCACGCGCATCCAGAGCCCGCCCCAGGCCGCGAGCTGGTCGCCGCGCAGCTGAGCGCTCAGGCGCACGCGCTTGCCGGCGTAGTCGCTGCTCTGGATCTGCTGCATCAGCGTCGAGAAGCCGGTGGTGTCGGCCTGGCAGTCCAGGCTGAACACCCTGAGGCTCGGCGCGCCGACGGCGGCGACGACGTCGCCCTTGCAGGTGCGCGCGTCACCGGTCTGGAGCCAGCCAGCCGGCAGGCCGTCGGTGGCGGCCAGCGCCGTGGCCAGGCTGCCCACGGCCAGGGCAGCCACGAGGGCGGTGTATTTCATGGTTCGATCTCCCGTGTCAGACCCACATCGGTCTGATCGGAGACTAGGTGCAGGCCCCGTTCGCCGCCGGGTGATGGGGCGAACGGTTCCAGGCCGCGCAGCAGCGGTGCCGAACGCGACATCAACGGGACGTGTCGGCCGCAGGCTCGGGCAGGAAGGGCTCAACCACGGTCATCAGGCGGTCGACGTAGGTCGTCTTCTCGCCCACGGGGGCGGCGTAGGTCAGGGCGCTGCGGGCGGCCTCGCGGCCGGCGCGGGCGGCCATGGCCCAGGCGGCGAGGTATTGCGAGGCCAGGCAGCCGCCTGCGGTGGCGATGGGGCCACGGGCGTGGAAGGGTTCTTCCACCACGCGCACGCCGGCTTCCACCACCCAGGGCTTGGTGATGGTGTCGGTGCAGGCGGGCATGTCGGCCAGCAGGCCCAGGCGGGCCATCAACAGGGTGCCCGAGCATTGGCCGCCGATCAGCTGGCGCAGCGGGTCGAGCTGCAGGCGGTCGAGCAGCGCCCCATCGGCGGCGATGGCGCGGGTGTGGATGCCGCTGCCGAAGAGCACGATGTCGGCTTCGTTGGCGAAGCTCAGCGGCTGCTGGGCGGTCACGGTCACGCCGTTCATCGACGTGACCTGCGCCGTGGGGCTGGTGATCTCGGCCCGCCACCCGAGATGGCCGAGCCGGTTGATCAGCCCCAGCGCGATGAAGCTGTCGAGCTCGTTGAAGCCGTCGAAGGTGACGACGGCAATCTTCATGCTCACTCTTCGAGCAGGCTGCGCAGCATCCACGCCGTCTGCTCGTGCACGGTCAGACGTTGCGTCAGCAGGTCGGCGCTGGGCTCGTCACCGGCCTTGTCCACCAGCGGGAAGAGGGCGCGCGCGGTGCGGGCGATGGCTTCGTGGCCTTGCATCAGCAGCTCCACCATCTTCAGCGCCTTGGGCGGCGTGGCGGGCGCGTCGGGCAGGCCGCTGAGCTTGGCAAACTGCGCGTAGCTGCCGGGGGCAGCGTGGCCCAGGGAGCGGATGCGCTCGGCGATCGGGTCGACCGCATTCCACAGCTCGGTGTACTGGGCCATGAACATCGCATGCAGGCTGTTGAACATCGGGCCCGTCACGTTCCAGTGGAAGTTGTGGGTCGTCAGGTACAGCGTGTAGGTCTCGGCCAGCAGCTTGGACAGGCCGGCGGCGATCGCGGCGCGGTCCTTCTCGCTGATGCCGATGCTGATGGTGGGGGCTGCAGATGCGGACTTCTTGGCCATGGGGCTCTCCAGAAATGAATCAGGGCGAGCCTAACGGATTCGGCTCGCCCCTGTGGTGTCAGCCCTTGCGGGCTGCTCGGCTTTCAGCCCTTGCGGGCCGCGCAGCTTCAGCGCCTCAGGCAGACAGCCCGTGGATCAGCATCGCCACGCCGGCCAGGTTGCCGCTGGCGAAGATGAACCACCCGAGGCCCTGCTGGGCGGTGCGTACGGCTTGTTTCATCGCAGAACTCCTTTCAGTGGTGCCGGTCAGGCATGCAGGTCGAAGCGGTCCAGCTCCATGACTTTGGTCCAGGCGGCGACGAAGTCGTTGACGAACTTGGCCGATGCATCGCTGCCGGCGTAAACCTCGGCCAGCGCGCGCAGCTGCGCGTTGGAGCCGAAGACCAGGTCGACGATGGTGGCCGTCCACTTGCGCTCGCCGGTGCTGCGGTCGACACCTTCGAGCACGTCGCCGTTCTTCTTCCACTGGGTGCGCATGTCCAGCAGGTTCACGAAGAAGTCGTTGGTCAGCACGCCGGGCCGCGTGGTGAACACGCCGTGGGCGCTGCCACCGGTGTTGGCGCCGAGCACCCGCAGGCCGGCCACCAGCACCGCCATTTCCGGGGCGGCGAGCGTCAGCAGCTGGGCCTTGTCGACCAGCAGTTCCGCCGCTGCGGCCTCGGGCAGACCCGGGGCGAGGTAGTTGCGGAAGCCGTCGGCACGGGGCTCCAGCGGCGCGAACGAGTCGACGTCGGTCTGGTCCTGGGTGGCGTCCATGCGGCCGGGGTGGAAGGGCACCTCCACCGGCACGCCGGCAGCCTGGGCGGCCGCCTCAACGGCGGCACCGCCGGCCAGCACGATCAGGTCGGCCAGCGACACCTTGCGCCCGCCAGCGGCGCTGGCGTTGAACTGCTGCTGGATGGCTTCGAGCTTGGCCAGCACCGTGGACAGCTGGGCCGGCTGGTTGACCGCCCATTCCTTCTGCGGCGCCAGGCGGATGCGGGCCCCGTTGGCGCCACCGCGCTTGTCGCTGCCGCGGAACGACGCGGCCGATGCCCAGGCCGTGCTCACCAGCTGGGCCGTGGTCAGGCCGGAGGCCAGCACCTGGGCCTTCAGCGCGGCGATGTCGGCCGCGTTGATCAGCGGGTGGTCGACCGCAGGGATGGGGTCCTGCCAGATCAGGGTTTCCTTCGGCACCAGCTTGCCGAGGTAGCGGTTGATCGGGCCCATGTCGCGGTGGGTCAGCTTGAACCAGGCGCGGGCGAAGGCGTCGGCGAACGCGGCCGGGTCGGCATGGAAGCGGCGCGAGATCTTCTCGTAGGCCGGGTCCATGCGCAGGGCCAGGTCGGCGGTGGACATCATGGGCGCATGGAACTTGGTCGGGTCATGCGCGTCGACCACGGTGCCGGCACCGGCGCCGCCCTTGGGCGTCCATTGGTGGGCGCCCGCCGGGCTCTTGGTCAGCTCCCACTCGTACTTGAACAGGGTGTCGAAGTAGCCGTTGTCCCAGGTCGTGGGGTTGGGCTTCCAGGCGCCCTCCAGGCCGCTGGTGATGGTGTGCCCGGCCATGCCCGAGGCATAGCTGCTCTTCCAGCCCAGGCCCTGGTCCAGGATGTCGGCGCCCTCGGGTTCCTTGCCCACATGCTGGGGGTCGCCGGCGCCGTGGGCCTTGCCGAAGGTGTGGCCGCCGGCCACGAGGGCCACGGTCTCTTCGTCGTTCATGGCCATGCGGGCGAAGGTCTCGCGGATGTCGCGGGCCGACAGCAGCGGGTCGGGGTTGCCGTCCGGGCCTTCGGGGTTCACGTAGATCAGGCCCATCTGCACGGCGGCCAGCGGGTGGGCCAGGTCGCGCTCGCCGCTGTAGCGGCTGTTGGGCGTGCCGCTCAGGGCGAGCCACTCGGCCTCCGGGCCCCAGTCGATGTCGATCTCGGGCTCGTAGATGTCTTCACGGCCGCCGCCGAAGCCGAAGGTCTTGAAGCCCATGGATTCGAGGGCGACATTGCCGGTCAGCACGAAAAGGTCGGCCCAGGAGAGCTTCTCGCCGTACTTCTGCTTGATGGGCCACAGCAGGCGGCGGGCCTTGTCGAGGTTGCCGTTGTCGGGCCAGCTGTTCAGCGGGGCGAAGCGCTGGTTGCCGGTGCCCGCGCCGCCGCGGCCGTCGGCCACGCGGTAGGTGCCGGCGGCATGCCAGGCCATGCGGATGAAGAAGGGGCCGTAGTGGCCGTAGTCGGCCGGCCACCAGTCCTGGGAGTCCGTCATCAGGGCCTTCAGGTCGGCCACGACGGCATCCAGGTCCAGGCTCTGGAAGGCCTTGGCGTAGTCGAATGACTCGCCCATGGGGTTGGACTTGGGCGCGCGCTGGTGCAGGACGGCCAGGTTCAGCTGGTTGGGCCACCAGCGCTGGTTGGCCGTGGCCGCGCGGTTGGGGCTGGCGCTGCCGCCGTGGTGGAAGGGGCACTGGGCGGCGGCGGTCTTGGGCGTCTCGGACATGGCGGTCTCCTGGGTCGTGAACAGTGAGACCGAATGATCCTCAGCGAGAGTTAATTGAGCAATTTGATTGGAGATAAGTCATAATTAGGCAATTGCTATTGATGACCGGTTGCCGATCAACTCAGCCGCTTGACGCCGTCCAGCGCGCAGGCATAGATGGCGTTGCGCAAGGCCGCGATCGCCTCATAGCGGGTGAAGCTGCGCCGCCAGGCCAGCACCACGCGCCGCGTCGGGATGGGTTCGCTGAAGGGCACGTAGCGCAGGTGCGCCGACGGCTCCTTGGGCACGCTGAGGGCCGGCACCACGGTGATGCCCATGCCCGAGGCCACCATGTGCTTGATGGTTTCAAGCGACGAGCCCTCGAAGCTGCGCCGGATGCCTTCGCCGTCGCTGGAGAAGCGCGCGAACTCGGGGCAGACCTCCAGCACATGGTCGCGAAAACAGTGGCCGGTGCCGAGCAGCAGCATGGTCTCGCGCTTGAGTTCCTCCGCGCTGATGGACGCGCGCTGCGCCAGCGCATGGGCGGCGGGCACGGCCACGACGAAGGGCTCGTCATACAGCGGCGCCACGGCCAGGCCGGTGTCGGGGAAGGGCTCGGCCATGATGGCGCAGTCCAGCTCGCCGGTGCGCAGCATCTCCAGCAGCTTCACCGTGAAGTTCTCCTGCAGCATCAGCGGCATCTGCGGGTAGAGCTCGATGCTGTGCTTGACCAGCTCCGGCAGCAGATAGGGGCCGATGGTGTAGATGATGCCCAGCCGCAGTGCGCCGGCCAGCGGGTCCTTGCCGCGCTTGGCGATTTCCTTGATGGCGCCGGCCTGGTCGAGCACCGACTGCGCCTGGCGCACGATCTCCTCGCCCAGCGGCGTGACCGTGACTTCGCTGCCGCCGCGCTCGAAGATCTTCAGGTCGAGTTCCTCCTCCAGCTTCTTGATCGCCACCGACAAGGTCGGCTGCGACACGAAACAGGCCTCGGCCGCGCGGCCGAAATGGCGTTCGCGGGCGACGGCGACGATGTAGCGGAGCTCGGTGAGGGTCATAGACCCGAACGCTACACTGCGCCCGCCTCGGGGGGTGCCCCAGGGTTTTCCAGGAGATGCCAGCCATGAGCGACCGCAAACCGATGACCTTGCCCCGCCTCGCGCAGATGCACGCCAGCGGCGAGAAGATCGCCATGCTCACCTGCTACGACGCGGCCTTCGCCGGGCTGCTGGACGAAGCCGGCGTGGACATGCTGCTGATCGGCGATTCGCTCGGCAACGTGCTGCAGGGCCGGGGCTCCACCGCGCCGGTCAACCTCGACGACATGCTCTACCACACCACCTGCGTGCGTCGGGGCGTGAAGTACGCCTTCGTCGTGGCGGACCTGCCCTTCGACAGCTATCACGTCAGCAAGGAAGAAGCCTGGAAGAGCGCCGCGGCGCTGGTGAAGGCGGGCGCCCACATGGTCAAGCTCGAAGGCGGCGGCTGGACGACCGAGACGGTGCGCTTCATCAGCGAGCGCGGCATCCCGGTGTGCGCCCACCTCGGCTTCACGCCGCAGACGGTCACGTCGCTGGGCGGCTTCAAGGTGCAGGGCCGCGACGAGGCGGGTGCCGCCCGCATCAAGCGCGAATCGCAGGAACTCGTGGAGGCCGGCGCGGCCATGCTGCTGTACGAGATGGTGCCGGCCACGCTGGCCGCCGAGATCACGGCGGCGTCGCCCGTGCCCGTCATCGGCATCGGTGCCGGCGTGGGCACCTCGGGCCAGGTGCTGGTGCTGCACGACATGCTGGACATCACCCAGGGCAGGAAGCCGCGCTTCGTCAAGAACTTCATGGCCGGCCAAGACTCCATCCTGGGCGGCGTGAAGGCCTATGTGAACGAGGTCAAGGCCGGCACTTTTCCGGTGGACGCAGTCCATGGCTTCTGAGGCTCCGGAACACAGCCACAGAGACACAGAGACACAGAGAGATCGTCAGCAGCCGACGAGCCTCTCTGTGCCTCTGTGCCTCTGTGGCGCCTTTTGAATATCGATGGGACGCGCGATGCAAGTCATCCACACCACCGCCGAGTTGCGCGAAGCGCTCGCCCTTCACCGCCAGCGCGGCTTCGTGCCGACCATGGGCAATCTGCACGACGGGCACCTGGCCCTCGTGAGGCAGGCCCGTGAACTCGTGGGCCCGGCCTGCGCGGTGGTCGCCAGCATCTTCGTGAACCGGCTGCAGTTCGCGCCACATGAAGACTTCGACACCTACCCGCGCACGCTGGCGCGCGACTGCGAGCTGCTCGAAGGCGCTGGTTGCGATGTCGTCTTCGCGCCGAGCGAGGCCGAGCTCTACCCCGAGCCCCAGGGCTACAAGGTGGTGCCGCCGGCCGACCTGGCCGACATCCTCGAAGGCCATTTCCGCCCCGGCTTCTTCACCGGCGTGTGCACCGTCGTGCACAAGCTCTTCAACATCGTGCAGCCCACGCTGGCGGTGTTCGGCAAGAAGGACTACCAGCAGCTGATGGTCATTCGCCGCATGACGGCGCAGATGGCCCTGCCGATCGCGATCCATGGCGGCGAGACCCGCCGCAGCCCTGAGGGCCTGGCGCTGTCCTCGCGCAACGGCTACCTGAGCGAGGCCGAGAAGGTGGAGGCGCTGCGCCTGTCACGCACTCTGAAAGGCCTGATCGCCCGTTGGCAGGCCGGCGAACGCGACGTGCCGGCGCTGGAGGCCGAGGCGATGCAGGCGCTGCGCGATGCCGGCTGGGCGCCGGACTACGTCACCCTGCGGCGCCAGCATGACCTGGGCGCCGCCGCCGAAGGCCAGCCCCTGGTGGCGCTGGCCGCCGCGCGCCTGGGCAGCACGCGGTTGATCGACAACTTCGAGGTCAGTTGACCGCGGTCAGCTCGATGTCGAACACCAGCGCGGCGTTCGGCGGAATGACGCCGTTGCCCGCGCCCGTGCTGCCGTAGGCCAGGCTGGCCGGAATGGTGACGGTGCGCTTGCCGCCGACCTTCATGCCGGTCACGCCAGTGTCGAAGCCCGAGATGACGCCGCCGCCACCCAGCACGAAGGAGAAGCTGCCGCTGTCGAACTTGGTGCCGCGGGTGTCGGCCACGCGCACGTCATACAGATAGCCGCTGTAGGTCACGGTGGCAGTCTTGCCGCGGTCGGCCGAGGCGCCCGTGCCGACCGTGGTGTCGGTGATCTTGAGCGCGGTCACGCCGGTCCAGCCGTAGGGGTCGTTGTTGACGGGTGTGCCCGAGCTGCCACCGCCGCCGCCGCAAGCGGCGAGACCGAGGCTGGCGCTCAGGGCGAGCAGGAGAGCGGAACGGCGGGAAACGATCGAAGACATGCGTTGAACTGCAGCGGTAGTGGATGAAGCCGCGGATGGCGGCGCGCGGACTATAGCCAGGGCCGGTCAACGCCAGCGCCGGTAAACGCTTGTAAGCAGCGTCAACAGCCGCGCGTGCCGTGCGTTGAGCCAGCATTCCACGGGAGACACCATGCGTCAGCGAATCGCCACCCTGTTGCTTGCCCTGGGCACCGCCGCCCTGCTCAGCGCCTGTGGCGGCGGCGTCGAAGTGGAGGTGGGCGGCGGCGGTGGCGGTGGCGGCACGCCCTACCCGCAGCCCAACCCCAACCCCAACCCGCCCACGCTCTCCTGCAGCCCGGCGGGCCTCGCGGCCTCGGCGGCCAGCAAGTGGGGCACGGTGTGCATGCTGACGAGCAGCGGCGAGATCGTCGTGGAGCTCTACGACACCTACTCGCCGCAGACGGTGGCCAACTTCTACAAGTACGTGTCAGCGGGCTTCTACAGCAACACCCTCATCCACCGGGTGGACCGCGACTTCGTCATTCAGGGCGGCGGCTACACCAGTGGCATGGTGAGCAAGCCGGCGCTGTACGCGCCCATCAAGCTGGAGAGCAACAACGGCCTGTCCAACCTGCGCGGCACCATCGCCATGGCCCGCCGCAGCGACCCCGACAGCGCCACCAGCCAGTTCTTCTTCAACGTCAACGACAACACCAGCCTGGACTACCAGAGCCCCGCCAATCCCGGCTACGCGGTGTTCGGCCGCATCATCTCCGGCCTGCCCACGCTGGACGCCATCAACGTGGTGCCCACCTACACCTACAGCTCGACCGACATCGAGCCCCGCACCGAGGTGCTGGTGTACTGGATGCAGCGGCTGAAGTAGGCCGGTCGGGCCCTGCCCCTCAGTCGACCGCCTGCCAGGGGTTGATCACGGTCAGGCCGCAGCCGTCGAAGTCGTCGACATTGCGCGTGACCAAGGTGGCCCGGTGCGTCAGGGCGATGGCTGCAATCTGGGCATCGAACTGCGAGATCGGCTGCCCGGCGCTGCGGCGTCCGGCCACCAGAGCGGCGTAGGCGACAGCGGCTTGGCCGTCGAAAGGCAGCACGCGTCGGGCAAAGTCTTCATCGAACATGGCTTGCAGTTGCTCCTCCAACTGCGTCCGCCGACGGCCGCGCGGCAGCAGTGCGGCGCCATAGAGCATCTCGGCCTGGGTGACGGCACTGACGAAGAGTGCCTCCGCATGCCGCTGCGAGAACCAGCTCAGCACGTGGCCGTCGGGTGCGGCGCGCAGTAGCTCCGACAGCACGTTGGTATCGAGCAGCCACTTCATCCGCGGCGGGCTTTGGCGGGGGGCGTGCCCAGGGCCGGTGGCGTGCGCACGGCCTCGCGCGGCGCCAGGGGCAGGTCCACCCCACCCAGAGCCGAGAAGCGGGCCCGGATGCGTTGCGCCAGGTCCACCGAGGGCGCTGGCGCCTCGGCGAGGGCCTCCCGCAGGATCTGGCGGGCTTCTTCCTCCATGGATCGATTGCGGTGAGCGGCGCGCACGCGCAGGCGCTGCTTCAGGTTCTCGTCCAGATCGCGGATGGTCAAGCTGGCCATGTGGCCTCCCGTGCAATCAATGCAAGCATTGTAGGCATTGGCGGTTCTGAAGCCCGACCCACACCCGAACCGCCGCTCACCCGCACGGCTTGCCATTCGTCCGCGGCGCCCGCCGTTCGTCATCGGCCGGGCGCGCCGGGCGGCCGGAGGCGGCAACATGCGCTCCATCACAACACCTGCATGGAGATTCCCGCATGTCACGCCGCCGTTCCTGGATGGGTCTTTTTGCTGCCGCCGTCGCGATCGCCACGGCGCTGGGCGTGAGCCACAGCCGTGCCGCCACGGTTGAGTTCCGTGACCTGAAGGTCGAGGTCGTCGGTACCGGCCGTCCGGTGCTGATGATCCCGGGTCTGAACAGCGCCGCCAGCACCTGGACCGAGACCTGCGCCGCGCTGCAGCCCCAGGTGCAGTGCCACATCGTGCAGCTGCCGGGCTTTGCCGGCGCCCCGGCCGTCCAGACCGACGCCTTCCTGGACGGCATGCGCGACCGCCTGCTGGCCTACCTGGATGACCGCCAGCTCCAGCAGCCCGTGGTCATGGGCCACAGCCTGGGCGGGGCGCTCGCGCTCAAGATGGCGGCCGAGAAGCCGGGCCGCATCGAGCGGCTGGTCATCGTCGACTCGCTGCCCTTCTTCGCCGGCCTGCGCGGCATGTCGCCCGAGGCGGCCAAGGGCGCGGCGGCAGCGATGCGCCAGCAGATGCTCAACTCGACGAACGAACAGTGGGAGGCCGGCGCCCGCCAGGGCAGCATGGGCATGAGCCGCAACCCGGCCAACAACGAGCGCGTGGCCGGCTGGAGCCTGGCCAGCGACCGCGCCACCTCGGCCCAGGCCATGTCCGAACTCTGGGGTGAAGACCTGCGCCCGCTGCTGCCGAAGATCACCACGCCCACCCTCGTGCTGGGCGCCTGGGCGGCCTATGAGCCCATGGGCTCGACGATGGACAGCACCCGCAAGATCTTCGAGGGCCAGTATGCGGGTCTTGCGGGCGTGAAAGTGGCCATGAGCCAGCGCGGCTTCCACTTCCTGATGTGGGACGACCCGGAGTGGCTGGTCGGTGAAGTGAAGGGCTTCCTGGCCTCGGCCCGGTGATGTCCAGCGACCGGGGAGCGAACGCATGACGACAGGCCGGCGTGCTGCGCTGCAGGCGGCGGTGTGGGGCGGCTATGTCGTCATCTCGCTGGGCATGCTGGCGAGCTACCAGCCGGTCAGCGCTTCCTTCGTGTTCGTGATGGTGGCGCTGGGCGGCCTCTTGTGGCTGGCCACGGAAGGGCTGCGGGCCCTCGCCTTGCGCCAGGCCTGGCTGGACGCCAGCACCCGCGGCCTGTTGCTGCGCCTGGCGGTGCTGCCGCCGCTCGCCGCGCTGGCTGTGCAGGCCACGCTTTTCGGCCTCAACACGCTCGGCCTGGCGCTGGGCCTGCTGAGCTTCCCGCGGGGCACGCCGCAGGGCTGGGGCGTGCTGCTGGGCTACACGGCCAACACCACCATCATGCTGTGGCTGTGGATGTCGGTCTGGGTGGGCGTGCAGACGCTGAACCGCTGGCGCCTGGGCGAGATCGCCAAGTGGCAGGCCGAGGCCGCAGCGCGCGAGTTGGAGCTGCAGGTCTTGCGCGCCCAGATCAACCCGCACTTCCTGTTCAACGCGCTGAACAACCTGCGCGCCCTCATCAATGAAGACCCGGCGCGCGCCCGCGAGATGGTCAGCCGCCTGTCCAACACGCTGCGCCACACCCTGCAGCACAGCGCCAAGGCCCGCGTGCCGTTGGCCGATGAGCTGGCGGTGGTGCGTGACTACGTGGCCCTGGAGCAACTGCACCACGAGGAGCGGCTGCGCGTGGACTGGCGGGTCGACCCGGCGACCGACGGTGCCAGCCTGCCCCCGATGCTGCTGCAACTGCTGGTGGAGAACGCCATCAAGCACGGCATCGCCCGCACGCCCGGCGGCGGGGTGGTGGGCATCGACATCGCCCGCGACGGCCAGCGGCTGCGCATCCGGGTGGACAACCCGGGCGAGTGGCAACCTGGGGAGCCCGGCCGCGCCGACAGCACGGGCCTCGGCCTGGCGAATCTGCGCGAGCGGCTGCAGCGCGCCGGGGGCGAGGCTGCCGACTGCCGCATCGATGCGGCGGACGGCCGGGTCCAAGTCAGTGTGCAATTGAGCGCATGAAGATCGTCATCGTCGAAGACTCGCGGCTGGCCCGTCAGGAGCTGCGCACCCTGCTCGCCGCCATCCCGGATGCCGAGATCGTGGGCGAGGCCGCCGAACTCGCGGCCGCCCGCGAGACCATCGAGCGCCTGCAGCCTGAGCTGCTGCTGTTGGACGTGGAGCTGCCCGGCGCTACGGGTTTCGACCTGCTGGACCAGCTCGACCATGTGCCGCTGGTGGTGTTCACGACCGCCTACGACCAGCATGCGCTCGCCGCCTTTGAGCGCAATGCGCTGGACTACCTGCTCAAGCCCATCGCGCCTGACCGTCTGGAGGCGGCCCTGGCCAAGGCGCGCGAGCGGCTGCGCCCGCCGCCGGCCTCGGCCGCGCCGGTCACCGTCAAGGGGGCCGACGACATGGTCTTCCTGCGCGACGGCGAACGCTGCTGGTTCGTGCGCCTGGGCGACATCGCCGGCTTCGAGGCCACCGGCAACTACGCCCAGGCCTGGTTCAACGGCCAGCGCCCGCTCATCCACCGCACCCTCACCAGTCTGGAAGAGAGGCTCGACCCGCAGCTCTTCTTCCGCGCCAGCCGCAGCCACCTCATCAACCTGCGCTGGGTGCAGGCGATTGCGCCCTGGCACAACGACGGCTACCGCGTGACCCTGCGCGACGGCCACGAGGTGGAGGTGTCGCGCCGCCAGGCCAAGCTGTTGCGCGAGCGCCTGGAGCTCTGAGAAGCTCATACCTTCTAGACTTTTGCGCATGACTGCCTTGCATCAGCCCATCCGACGCATCGCCATCACCACCGGCGGCGGCGACGCCCCCGGGTTGAACGCGGTCATCCAGGCCGTCACGCGGTCGGCCCTGCAGCGCGGCTGGACCTGCGTGGGCATCCGCGACGGCTACGACGGCCTGCTGCGGCCCGAGCGTTATGGGCCCGGTGAGGGCCTGATCCCGCTGACGTTGCCGCGCGTGGACGGCATCGCCGCCCTCGGCGGCACGCTGCTGGGCTCCACCAACCAGGGCAATCCCTTCGCCTACCCGGTGCGCCAGGCCGACGGCAGCACCGCGCTCATCGACCGCTCGCAAGACTTGCTGGATGCGCTGTCGCGCGAGCGTGTGGATGCGCTGGTGGCCGTGGGGGGCGATGGGTCGCTGGCGATTGCGCATCGCCTCGCCCAGCGCGGCCTGCCGGTGGTGGGCGTGCCCAAGACGATCGACAACGACCTGGACGGCACCGTCACCACCTTCGGCTTCGACACCGCCGTGGCCTTTGCCAGCGAGTGCATCGACCGCCTGCACACCACCGCGGCCAGCCATCACCGCATCATCGCGGTGGAAGTGATGGGCCGCTATGCGGGCTGGATCGCGCTGCATGCGGGCCTGGCGGGCGGGGCGCATGCCATCCTGCTGCCGGAGCTGCCCTTCGACCTGGCCCCCGTGGCCGAGATGGTCCGGCGACGTGATGCACAGGGCCAGTCGCATTCGCTGGTCGTGGTGGCCGAGGGCGCACATCCGCGCGGCGGTGAACGGGCGCTGAGCGGACCGGCCGAGGCGGGGCATGCCGAGCGCCTGGGCGGCATGGGCGAGCAGGTCAGCCAGGCGCTGGCGCGGCTCGCCGGCAAGGACGCGCGCTGCGTGGTGCTCGGCCACCTGCTGCGCGGAGGCAGCCCCAGCGCCTTCGACCGCGTGGCCGCGCTGCGCTTTGGCGCCGCGGCGGTGCGGGCGCTCGCAGCGGGCCTGAGCGGTGTCATGGTGGCGCTCGACGGCAACACCGTGCGACCCGTGCCCCTGGCCGACGTGGCCGGCCGCATGAAGGCCGTGCCGCTGGACGGCGACACGCTCGCCACCGCGCGTGATCTGGGCATCTGCCTGGGTCAATGACCACTCGCCTGAGCCGCTGCGGCGTGCAGCCTGTCCCCGCGGACATGCAGCCCGTCGCATGACGGGCGACGCGCGGCGCGGCGTCGCCTACCCTGCGCGCCGTCATCAAACCAACAAGGGGAAGCCCATGAACCGCATCACGACCGCCGCCGCCGCTCTGACCGCCGCCGCCCTGCTCAGCGCCTGCGTCTTCGCGCCGCCCGTCACCACCACGACCGACTCCGCCTCCATCACTCGCATGAGCGAGCAGGCCGTGGCCACCTGCGGCGCGGGCAACGTCAAGGAAGTGAACGCCAAGAGCTTCACCTGCAAGTGAGTTGAGCTCGCGGCGGGCGCTTTGCTTCGCCGCGGGTTTCAGGCCTTCAGGAACTCGGCCTTGGTCCCCAGCCAGCGCATGACCTGTCGCTGCGCCGCCGCTGGATGCTCGTCCAGCAACCGCGGCGCGAGCGCACGGGCGGCCACCAGCAGCGGTGCGTCTTCCTGCAGGTCAGCAAAGCGCAGCAGCTCCGCGCCGCTCTGGCGCGAGCCCATGAACTCGCCCGGGCCGCGGATGTCCAGGTCGCGCCGCGCGATCTCGAAGCCGTCGGTCGTCTCGGCCATGGCCTTCAGGCGCGACTTGCCGGTGTCGCTGAGCGGCGGCGTGTAGATCAGCACGCACACGCTGGCCTTGGCGCCGCGCCCCACGCGGCCGCGCAACTGGTGCAACTGCGCCAGGCCGAAGCGCTCGGCGTGCTCGATGACCATCAGGCTGGCATTGGGCACGTCCACGCCCACCTCGATGACGGTGGTGGCCACCAGCACACTCATCTGGCCGCTGGAGAACTCGGCCATGACGGCCGCCTTGTCGGCCGGCGACATGCGGCCGTGCAGCAGCCCCACGTTCGTGCCGGCGAGTGTGGCGGCAAGCTCAGCATGTGTCTCCGTGGCATTGCGCAGGTCCACCGCCTCGCTCTCTTCCACCAGCGGGCAGACCCAGTAGACCTGGGCCCCGTCGGCCACCGCCATGCGGATCTTGTCGATGACGTCGTCTCGCTTGCTGTCAGTGAACACCTTGGTGACGATGGGGCTGCGGCCAGGCGGCAGCTCGTCGATGGTGGACACGTCCAGGTCGGCGAAGTAGGTCATGGCCAGCGTGCGCGGGATGGGCGTCGCACTCATCATCAGCATGTGAGGTTCGAGGGCCATCGCCTTGAGCTTCTGGCGCAGGGCGAGCCGCTGCGCCACGCCAAAGCGGTGCTGCTCGTCGATGATGGCCAGCCCCAGCCGCGCGAACTTGACCTTGTCCTCGATGACCGCATGCGTGCCCACCACGAGCTGGGCCTCGCCCGAGGCGGCGGCGTCCAGCATCTTCTGGCGCGCCTTGCCCTTCACGCTGCCGGTGATCCAGGCGATCTTCAGCCCCAGCGGCTCCAGCCAGCCCACCAGCTTGCGGAAATGCTGCTCGGCCAGGATCTCGGTGGGCGCCATCAGCGCGCACTGCCAGCCCGCATCGATCGCAACCGCCGCCGCGAGCGCGGCCACCACCGTCTTGCCCGAGCCCACGTCGCCCTGCAGCAGCCGGTGCATGGGCTGCGGCCGGGCCAGGTCTTGCGCAATCTCCTCGGCCACCCGCTGCTGGGCGGCGGTCAGCTGAAAGGGCAGGGCGCCCAACAGCTGCTCGTGCAGCCCGCCGGGCCTTGCCTGCAATGCCGGCGCCACCAGCCGGGCGCGCTCTCGCTGGGCCTGCAGCTGCGACAGCTGCTGGGCCAGCAGCTCCTCGAACTTGAGCCGCTGCCAGGCCGGGTGGCTGTGGTCTTCCAGCGCGGCGAGCGAGGCGCTTGGCGGCGGGTGGTGCAGGTAGTGCAGGGCGTCCTTCAACGGTGGCAGCCCGCGCGGCACCACGCCCTCGGGGAGCAGCTCGCGCAGGTCGGCCCGGGCCAGGCCCGACGCCACGGCCTTGCGCAAATAGGCTTGGGGCAACTGGGCCGAGGCGGGGTAGACCGGGGTGAGCGACTGGGCCAGCGGCGTGGTCTCGTCCACCACCTTCACGACCGGGTGCACCATCTCCCGGCCGAAAAAGCCCACGCGCGCCTCGCCCCGCACCCGCAGCCGGTCAGCGCCCGACATCTGCTTCTGCTGCGACGGGTAGAAATGCAGGAAGCGCAGCAGCAGCGTCCCGGTGTCGTCCTTCAGCCGCACCAGCAGCTGGCGGCGCCCGCGCATCTCGACCTGGCAGTCCACCACCACGCCCTCCACCTGAGCGGCCTCGCCCTCGCGCAGCGCGGCAATCGGGGTGAGGCGGGTTTCGTCCTCGTAGCGCATCGGCAGGTGCAGGGCCAGGTCGATGTCGCGCACCAGGCCGAGCTTCTCCATGGCCTTCTGCGGGGCCGATTTGGTGACGGTCTTGGCGGGGGCGGGGGGCTGGGCGGCGGCCTCGGGCATGGTCGTCATTTTGCGGGCATGGAATAGTTGGCGCCTCTGGCGTGTTCACCGTCATGTCCCCTCCACTTTTCATGGGTCTCGACATGAACCTTCGTCTCCTCGCCGCTGCGGCGGCCCTTGCCCTGTCCGCCTGCGCCTCGGCACCGCCGGCGCCGGCCACCGTGGCTGACGGCGTCTTCGTGGGCGCCAACGGCATGACGCTCTACACCTTCGACCGCGACGCCGCCGGCAGTGGCAAGAGCGTCTGCAACGGCCCGTGCGCCACCAACTGGCCCCCGCTGATGGCGGCTGCCGGTGCGGCGGGCAGTGGCGACTGGAGCGTCATCACCCGCGACGACGGCAGCAAGCAGTGGGCCTACAAGGGCAAGCCGCTGTATTTCTGGGCCAAGGACCAGAAGCCCGGTGACCGCACCGGCGACGGCTTCAACAAGGTCTGGCAGCTCGCGAAGCCTTGATGAGCCCCCCGACTGGTCTTGCCCCGCTGAACGCGGGCAACCCCACCCGGCCCCCCGAGGGGGCGGCGATGCTTGGCGGCTTGACCGCCAAGCACATCGCCAGTACGGGCCGGCTTGGGAGCGGCCCGGCGCTCGGCCCGGCGTAAGTGAGGACCCGCCGTGGCCGTCGAACAACTGCTGCTGCATATCCCGGCCCTGCGCCGGTATGCGCGGCTGTTGACGGGTGACGCCACGCGGGCCGACGACCTGGTGCAGGACACCCTGGAGCGCGCCTGTCGCAAATGGAGCCTCTGGCGCCCGGGCACGGCGCTGCGGCCCTGGCTGCTGTCGGTGATGCACAACCTGCACCTGAACCAGCTGCGCGATTGGCACCTGGACGATGGTCATGCCCTGCTCGACGACCTGCCCGAGCCCCTGGACCCCAGCGCCCCGGCCGGCGACCGGCTCGACCTGGAGCGCGCCCTGGCTGCACTGCCGCCAGGGCAGCGGGCGGTCATGCTGCTGGTGGTCGTCGAGGAGTACACCTATGCCGAGGCTGCCGAGATTCTGGGCGTGCCGGTCGGCACCGTGATGTCGCGCCTGCACCGCGGGCGCGAGGCGCTGCGCATGCGCCTGGCCCCCGCCGCCACCCCGGCCGGCGCCCAGATCGTGAACCTGGCGCGAGTCAAGCGATGAGTTCTGCCTTTCCTCCCCCCCCGCCCGCGCTGCCTGACCGCGAGGCGCGGCTGCATGCCTTCGTGGATGACCAGCTGTCGCCCGAGGCGCGCGCCGCGGTGCTCGACGAGCTCGACGCCGATCCCGCCATGGCGGCCCGCGTGGCGCAATGGCAGGCCCAGCGCCAGGGCCTGCGCAACTTGGCGCGCGACTGGCCGCTGGACGACACCCCGGCCGACTTGACCGGCATCGTCATGCGCGCCGCGTCGGCCCAGCGCTGGCGGCGGCTGTGGCCACAGGCGCTGGCCGCCGGCCTGCTGCTGTCGCTGGGGCTCGCCGGCGGCTACCAATGGGGCCGGCATGATGCGGCTGGTTCCGCCTGGCCGGCGCTTGCCGCGGGGCGCAGTGCCAGCGTGCCCGAGTTCGCCCGCCAGGCTGGCGTGGCCTACGCCGTCTACAGCACCGAAAAGCGCCATCCGGTGGAGGTCTCTGCCGCCGAGCAGGCCCATCTCGTGCAGTGGCTCAGCAAGCGGCTGGGCCGGCCGTTGACCGTGCCCGTGCTGACCGACCGAGGCTACGCCCTGCTCGGCGGCCGCCTGCTGCCGGGCGACGCCACCCAGCCAGGCAGCCCGCGGGCCCAGTTCATGTACGAGAACGCGGCGGGTGACCGTCTCACGCTCTACGTGGCCGTGTTCGCGCCAGGTGCCGCGCCGGCCGCAGCCGAGTTCAGGCTGCTGCGGCAGGAGGGCCGCACCACGCTCTACTGGGTGGATGGGGACTTCGGCTACGCCCTCAGCGCCCAGCCCGCGGTCGAGCTGCAGCCGCTGGCCCAGCGGGTGCACGAGCAACTGGCCGGCTGAGGGCCGCCGCGCGCCGTCAGCGGAAATAGCGCTGGCGCAGCCGCTCGTAGCGGCCATCGCGCTTGAGCGCGTCCAGCGCCGCCTGCAGTCGCCGCACCAGGGTGGCGTCGGTGTCCAGCCGCAGGCCGTAGAAGTAGCTGCGCGCGCCGTCCTGCTCCATGACCGGTTGCAGCGTGGCGTAAGGCAGGTTGAGCTGCCGCAGGTTCCAGGCCGCTGCCCAGTCCAGCAGCGCGATGTACTCCATGCGACCGGCCAGCAGCTTGCGCAGGTTGGTGGCGTCATCCAGCCCCTGCTCCAATTGCAGCCCCGGCTTGAGGCCGGTGGCCTGCAGCTGGCGGTCGGCCGCGGAGTCGCGCACCACGCCGATGCGGGCACTGCCGAGCTCGCTGAACTGCGTCATCGCCAGGTCGGTGCGGCTGGCCAGGCGGTAGATCAGGATGCGGCGCGGCGCGATCGGGCCCACCCACTGGTACAGCGCCTCGCGCTCTGGCGTGCGCGTCAGCGAGAACAGCACGCTGCGGCCTTGCGCTTCGGCGGCCTGCACGGCGCGCTGCCAGGGCATGACCTGCAGTTCAAGCGGCACGCCCGCCTGAGCGGCCATCAGCCGCAGCAACTCGACGCTGAAGCCCTGGGCGACTTGTTGCTCGTCCAGGTAATTCAGCGGCGGCAGGTTCTCGGTGATGCCCTGCAGCGGCAGCTCGGCCGGCCCCGCAAGGGCAAGGCAGGTTCCGAGCAAGGCGGGCAGGGCGAGGCAGGAGCGGCGTCTCACGGCGGCAGGCAAAGGCCGCCGCAGTCTAGGGGCCGCTCATGACAGTTCTCTTGGCAGGTCAGCCGCGGGTGTGCGATTTGTCCCAACCTGCGGCGGGAGCACCTGGAGCACTTGGCAGCTCAGCTCGGTGTCGGCACGCCGGCCATGCGGTCGTGGGCCAGGAAGAACTGGCGCGCCATCGCCAGCAGCTGGCCCTGGCTGAGCTCGGCCGCCGGCCGGTAGTCGGCGATGTGCGGCGCCAGCTTGGGGCGGTGGCTTTCGACGTAGTGACGGAACTGGCTGATCACGACATGCGAGCCCGTGACCAGCACCTCCGGCGTGTCCTGCAGCGCCTGGCAGAGCGACTCGTACAGCGCCTGCTCCTGGCGGTGCGTGTCGCCGTGGCTGTGACGCTCATGCGCGTCGATGCGGGCGGCGTGCACTTGGTGGGCATCGAAATGCAGCACCTGGGCGTGATGGTGGTCAAGATGGACGACGGCGTGGAACATGGCTTCTCCTGTGGGGTTCAGTGATGGGCTTCGGCGGCAGCCTGGCAGCCCAGGCAGCGCAGGGCCTGGGGCTGGCGCTGCAGCCGGTCGAAGGGAATGGCGTCGCCGCAGTCGGTGCAGCGGCCGAAGCCGGGGCTCTTGAGCCGCACCAGCGCGTCGTCCAGCGCCTGCAGTTCAGCCAGCAGATGGCTGTCGCGCGCCTGGTCCAGCGCCCGGTCGGCATCGTGTTCGCGCTGGTCGTGCGGGTCATCGGCCAGCAGCGCCGCGGCATGGGCCACGCGGCTCGCGCCTTCGCGCTGGGCCTGCAGGGCGGCCTGCACGCGCTGGCGCGCCAGCGTCAGCTCGGCTTCCAGCAGGGCATGTTGTCCGGGGGTGAGGGCTGTGGGCATGGGGAACCTCCTGGAACCCATGCTGTCAGCCCGGCTGCCGCGCTGCCTTGAGCTGCATCAACACCGGGCGATGGGAGAATGCGCGCCCCCACGAACTTCTTGGTACGGGTCTGTCCGGCCCTCAACGACATGTCTGCTGCTGCGCCTGCGACCTACACGGTTGCTGACTTCGATTTCGACCTCCCGCCCGAGCTGATCGCCCAGCATCCCGCCGCCGAGCGCAGCGCCTCACGCCTGCTGGACGGCACCGGCCCGACGCCGGTGGATCGGGTCTTCCGCGACCTGCCTGGCCTGCTGTCGCCGGGCGACCTGCTGGTCTTCAACAACACCCGCGTCATCAAGGCGCGCCTGTATGGCATCAAGGCCACGGGCGGTCACGTGGAGGCCCTGGTCGAGCGCGTGCTGCCCGGCACGCAAGAGGTGTGGATGCACCTGCGCGCCAGCAAGAGCCCCAAGCCGGGCAGCCGGGTGCGCTTTGCCGAGGCCTTCGATGCCGAGGTGCTGGGCCGCTGCGGGCCCGACAACGGCCTCTTTCACCTGCGCTTCGACGGCGACCCCTTCGCGCTGCTGGAGGCCCACGGCCATGTGCCGCTGCCGCCCTACATCGAGCATGCCGACAGCGCCGATGACGAGCGCCGCTACCAGACGGTGTTCGCCAAGGAGCCCGGCGCCGTGGCAGCGCCCACGGCCGCGCTGCATTTCGACGAGGGCGTGCTGGCCGCACTCACCGCGCGCGGCGTCGAACAGGCGCATGTGACGCTGCATGTGGGCGCCGGGACCTTCCAGCCGGTGCGCGTCGAGAAGATCGACGAGCACAAGATGCACAGCGAATGGTTCGAGGTGCCGCAGGCCACGGTCGAGGCCGTCGCCGCCTGCCGGGCGCGTGGCGGCCGGGTCGTCGCGGTGGGCACCACCACGCTGCGGGCGCTGGAGTCCGCGGCACGCGACAGCACATTGCAGGCCGGCGCGCGCGAGACCGACATCTTCATCACGCCCGGTTTCGAGTTCCGCGTGGTGGACCGCCTCGTCACCAACTTCCACCTGCCCAAGAGCACGCTGATGATGCTGGTGAGCGCCCTGGCCGGCCATGCGCACGTGATGGCGCTGTACCGGCATGCGATCGCCGAGCGCTACCGGTTCTTCAGCTATGGCGATGCAATGCTGCTCTCGCGCGCCCAGGCCACCCGGCCCTGAGCGACCTCGTCGACCGCCGCCGTGAACGCAGCGCGGCCGGTGACGGGCAGCGAGAAACGCATGCTCACGCGCGCGGCATGCGCCACGTCCAGCAGCTGTGCGCCGTGCTGCTCGGCCAGGCGGCGCAGCCGGCCTTCCAGCTCATAGGGCAGCTCGCAGCCGAGCTCCATCTGCGGCACGCGCTCGATCTTCTCGGCCGTGAGCAGCGCCTGGGCGATGCAGTCGGTGTAGGCCCGCACCAGACCACCGGCGCCGAGCTTCACGCCGCCCCAGTAGCGCACCGCCGTGGCCAGCACGCCGTCCAGGCCCTGGTGGCGCAGCACGTCGAGCATGGGTCGGCCGGCGGTGCCGCCGGGTTCGCCGTCGTCGTTGGCGGCCGAGTGGCCACCGGCGAGCAGGGCCCAGCAGACATGGGCTGCGCCGGGGTGCTCGGCGCGCAGGGCGGCCACGCGGGCCAGCGCGGCAGCGCGGTCGGCGCAGGGCTCCACGCAGCCGAGAAAGCGGCTCTTCTTGACGACGAGTTCATGCCGCGCGGGCGCGGCCAGGGTCAGGGCCATCGGAGTCAGTCGCCGCGCAGCAGCATGACGCTGGCGCCATAGTCGCCAAAGTGGCGCTTGATCAGGCTCTGCAAGGTGCCGTCCTGGCGCATCGAGGCCAGGGCCTGGCGCAGGCGCTGGCGGTCGGCTTCGGGCAGGTTCAGGCTCAGCGCCATGCCCACCAGCAGGCGCTCGTTGGGCGCGGGGTCGAGCACGCGCGGCGGCCTGGTGCCCTGGAAGGCCGCCTTGACCTCGGGGATGGCGGACGGCGCGGCGATCAGACCATCGGCTCGGCCGGCGCGGAACATGCGTACCGCGCCCTGGAAGTCGCTCGCCTCCACCAGCCGCCCCTGCTCGCGCAGGCGCTGCGCCCAGGCGCCGAAGGTGGGCCCGTAGGCGTAGCCGCGCACGCCCAGCAGCTTGAGCCCCGGGCGGGCATCGAAATGTGCGATGCCCTGCACACCGGTCGTGGCCGTGCCGTGCAGCACGAGCTGGAAGCGCGCCTGCAGATAGGGGTGGATCTCGGCCACCTCGCGCCGCTCCGGTGTGATCACGGAGGACAGCGTCAGCTGCAGCACGCCGCGGCGCATCTGGTCCCAGATGCGCAGCCGCGACTCGACCACGCTGCGCAGCTCGCAGCCGGAGCGGCGCTGCAGCTCCTGCAGCATGTCCAGGTCGAGGCCGTGGGGCTCGGGTTCTTCTTCATAGAAGGGGGCCGAGAGGTACAGGCCGGCCACATGCGGGCCGCAGCGCGGCGGGCCCTCGGTGGCCCCGGCCGCGCCCCATCCGAACGCGCCTGAACAGGCGAAGAACGCGGCAAAACGCCGCCAGGACGGGCTTCGGCGAGGCATGGCGCATTGTGGCCCAGGCCCTGGCTGCGACAATCCGCGCCCCATGCTGAAGTTCGAACTCCTCAAGACCGAAGGCCGCGCCCGCCGCGGCACGCTCACGCTCAACCATGGCGTCGTGCAGACGCCCATCTTCATGCCGGTGGGCACCTACGGCACGGTCAAGGGCGTCACACCGCGCTCGCTGAACGAGATGGGCGCGCAGATCATCCTGGGCAACACCTTCCACCTGTGGATGCGGCCGGGCCTGGACGTGGTCAAGCAGTTCGGCGGCCTGCACCGCTTCGAGAGCTGGGGCAAGCCCATCCTGACCGACTCCGGTGGCTTCCAGGTCTGGAGCCTGGGCGCCATGCGCAAGATCAGCGAGGAAGGCGTCAAGTTCGCCTCGCCGGTCAATGGCGACAAGCTGCTGCTCACGCCCGAGGTCAGCATGCAGATCCAGACGGTGCTCAACAGCGACATCGTCATGCAGTTCGACGAATGCACGCCCTACGAGACCAAGGGCGTGCTGACCACCGAGCGCGAGGCCAAGGCCTCCATGGAGCTGAGCCTGCGCTGGGCCAAGCGCTGCATCACCGAGTTCCAGCGCCTGGAGAACCCGAACGCGCTGTTCGGCATCGTGCAGGGCGGCATGTACACGAACCTGCGCGATGCCTCGCTGGCCGGCTTGGCCGAGCTCGACCTGCCCGGCTACGCCATCGGCGGCCTGAGCGTGGGCGAGCCCAAGGCTGAGATGCAGCGCATCCTCGATCACACCGGCCACCAACTGCCTGCGAACAAGCCGCGCTACCTGATGGGCGTGGGAACGCCCGAAGACCTGGTCGAGGGCGTCAGCCAGGGCATCGACATGTTCGACTGCGTGATGCCCACCCGCAACGCGCGCAACGGCCATCTCTTCACCCGCTTCGGCGACCTGCGGCTGCGCAACGCCCGCTACAAGGCCGACGAAAGCCCGGTCGACCCCACCTGCAGCTGCGAATGCTGCACCGGCTTCAGCCGCGCCTACCTGCACCACCTGGACCGCTGCGGCGAGATGCTCGGCCCCATGCTGACCAGCGTCCACAACCTGCACTACTACCTGAACCTGATGCAGGAGATCCGCGACGCGCTGGACGCTGGCCGTTTCGAAGCCTGGCGGGCGCAGTTCCACGCCGACCGCGCCCGGGGCGTCTGACGCTGATCGGGCTGCACCGCCCGCCCGACTGAGGGGTGCGCCACCCCCCGCACCCGGGTGGGAGGCCGGCGCAACCGATGGGCGACGTCCTTGGACAATCCAGCGTCCGAGGGTTGGCTTTCGTCAACCCCTAGAACAACAAGAGGTCTGGATGTCCTTCGCACCCAAGCTGGCCCTGGCGGCCCTGATTTCCTTCGGCGGCGCGGCCCAAGCGCTGCCGGTGCTGGCGTCGAGCGACGCCAATGGCTGGGCGCTGTCGAGCAGCGCGTCGGCCGTGACCGCGAGCGCCGCGGATGGCGCCATCACTGGCGAGGCCCTACGCTTCACCGGCAACAGCGACAGCGCCGCCACCCGTCAGCTCGGCCAGGCGGTGAGCGCCAGTCGTGTCGTCGTGCAGTTCGACCTGCAGTTCGACACAGGTAG
This sequence comes from Roseateles puraquae, assembly GCF_002205845.1. Lineage (GTDB taxonomy): Bacteria > Pseudomonadota > Gammaproteobacteria > Burkholderiales > Burkholderiaceae_C > Pelomonas > Pelomonas puraquae. Next base: position 61,739 of record NZ_NISI01000002.1, read on the forward strand.
CGTCGACACCAACGACTTCCTGGGCCTGTGGCTGGGCAGCAGCACCGGCCCGAACATCGGCCTGAAGGGCAACTGTGATGGCGCCGCGGCCTGCAACGGCAACGGGGCCGACCTGTTCGTGCGCACCACCGGCACCAGCGGCAGTTTCTCGACGCCCATCGTCGTGGGCCAGACCTACCACCTGTTCGGCCTGCTCGAGAAGGTCAACGGCTCGGTCAACTACAACCGCTATTCGCTGTGGGTGAACCCCACGGGTGCCGAGATGGCCGGCTTGACCGGTGCCGACGCGGTCTTCAGTGACAACTCCGGCATCAGCAGCTTCAGCACCATCGGCTTTCGCAGCGTCAACCTCGACGCGGGCGACGCCGTGCTGGTGGACAACCTGAGCATCAGCACCGTGCCCGAGCCGGCCACGGCTGCGCTGGCGGGCCTGGCCTTGTTCGGCGTGGCCGTCGCCAGCCGCCGCCGCGCGCGCTGAACCGCTGCCGGCCGCGTGCCGGTGTTTAGAAGTCCGCCCCTGGGTCGCCGCCCGAGGTGGACTTTCGCTTTTCGGGCGGCGGTGCCCGCTGACCTTCGCCACGGCCCGCCAATGACGGCAAGATGCGACCGTGCTGAAACTGCTGCTCGCGCCCCTGCGCTGGATCTTCCGGGTCGTCTTCGCCCTCCTCATCCTCTTCGAGGAATGGGGCTGGGAGCCGCTGCGGCGGGCCTTCGCGCTGTTCGCGCGGCTGCCGGTCATCCGGCAGATCGAGGCCCTGCTCAAGCGCCTGCCGCCGCGCTGGGCCTTTGTCGTGCTGCTGTTGCCCAGCCTGCTGATCCTGCCAGTCAAGCTGGCTGCGCTGTGGCTGGTGGCGCAGGGCCGCGTGGTGCTGGGCGTGGGCGTGGTGGTGCTGGCCAAGGTGGTCGGCACGGCGCTGCTGGCCTGGTTATTCCAGCTCATCCAGCCGGCCCTGATGCAGCTGCCTTGGTTCGCGCGGCTGCATGCGCGATGGACGGCCTGGAAGGCCGAGCTGCTGGCGTGGATTCGAGCCAGCGCGGTGTGGCGCACCGCGCGGGCGATGAAGGCAGAGGTGCGGCGTGCCTGGCGGCGGCTTCGCGGCCGATGAGCGGCCGATGAGCGGCGCCGGGGTCAGGGCGCCTGCATGGTGGGCAGCCGCACGGTGACCCGCGTGCCCCGCTGCGGCTCGCTGGCCAGTTGCAGGCTGCCGCCCATCAGCTCGACGATCTCCTTGACGATGGCCATGCCCAGGCCCGTGCCGGGAATCGCGCCTGACTTGTCGGCGCGGTAGAAGCGCTCGGTCACACGCGCGAGCTCCTCCGGCGTCATGCCGATGCCTTCGTCCTCGATCTCGATGTCGGCATGCCCGTTGTCCAGTGCCTGCACGCGCACCATCACCCGGCCGCCGCCCGGCGAGTACTTGTAGGCGTTGGACAGCAGGTTGCGCAGCGCCTGGCCCAGCTTGCTGGCGTCCACGCGCACCCACTGCGGGGTGTCGCACAGCTGCAGCTCGGCGGCTGCCCGGCCCTCCGGGGCGCCGAAGTCGTCCACGGTCTGGCGCACCAGGTCGCGCAGGCAGACCGGCGCGAACTCGAAGTCCAGTGCGCGGCGCGACTCGATGCGGGCCAGGTCGAGCAGCTCGTTGAGGATGTCCACCATGGCCCGGCTCTGGCGGTGGATGCGCTGCAGCAGGTCGGCCTGGGTCTCCGGCGACATCTTGCGGTGCAGCAGCAGCTCCGAGAAGCCGTAGATGCTGGTCATGGGCGTGCGCAGCTCGTGGGCGGCCGTGGTCAGGAACTCGCTCTTCAGCCGGTCCAGCTCGAACTGCTGGCTCACGTCGCGGATGTGCAGCATCTGCGACGTCTGCGAGCCGCCGCCGTCATGCAGCGCAAAGCTCAGGATGCGCGGCATGGGCCGGGCCATCTGCACCGTGCGCGGCTGGTCGCGCAGCTCCTGCAGGCGCAGCGGGCGCTGGCTGTCGGCATGCTCGATGCGGCCCTGCAGCAGGGCTTCCAGCCCGGCCTCGTCCTGGCCCAGCACATGCCGGTCGCCAAGGGCGGTGAGCAGCGCGCACGCCGGGCTCACGTACTGCACGCGGCGTTCGGCATCGAAGGAGATGAAGCCGTCGGGGCTGAGGTTGAAGATGGCGCGCAGCTGGTCGGCCTGCTGGCGCAGCCGCACGACGAGGTCGCCCACCTGTCGCGACAGCGCCTCCACCGCGTTCACCTGCCGTGCATCGGCTGGCGCACCGGCGGAGCCCAGCAGCTCGCTCATGGTGTGCATCGCATGCGCGCGGGCCGAGAGCTCGGCGCGCAGCTGGTTCTCCAGGGTCTGCTGCTCGGTCACGTCGCGCAGCACCAGCACCACGCCGGCAGCCTCGCCCTGGTCACCGCGCACACGGGTCAGGCTGGCTTCCAGCACCTGCTCGCCCCGCTCGAAGCGCCGGCCGCGCCAGCCTTCATCGCCCGGCGCCTGCAGCGCCTCGGCCAGCTCGGGCAGCAGGGCCGCGGCCGGCTGTCCGAGCAGGGCCTGGCTGGGCTGGCCCAGCAGGCTGCCGAGCACGGGGTTGGCCAGCACCACATCGCCCGCGAGGTTGACGGCCGCCACGCCCTCGGCAATGGAGGCCAGCGTGACGGCGGCTTGCGCGCGCTCGGCCTGCAGCGAGGCCGCCACCTGGTTGAGCACCTCGAAGGTCTTCTGGAACTCCAGCGGCGCCTCGCCCGAGGCGACCGGCTGGATGCGGGCATCGCCCTGCTGCAGCTGCGCGCCCAGGGCCTGGATGCGGGCGAGCTGCCCGAGCCAGCGGCGCAGCGGCCACCACACCAGGGCCGCGCCCGCGACCAGCCCCAGCAGCGCCAGCACCAGGCCCATGCGCACCACCTGCCAGATGTCGGCGGCGACCCGCTCGCTCCACACATGCAGCCGGGTGATGCCGTAGTCGCGGCCACCCACCACGATGGGCGTGTTGATGACGTCCAGCTCGGCGGCCACGCGGTTCACCAGCCAGCGCGGCGGCGTGGGGCTGGGATGGTCCTGGCGCACCACCTCGATGCGGGCGCCTTTCAGGTCGATGAACGCGGCGCGCTCGAACAGGGGGTGCGCGATGGTGCGGTCCAGCGTGCGCTTGATGGTGTCGTAGTCGCCGATGACGGCGGCGTCCGACACGGCGGGCGCCAACATCGACGACAGGGCTTGTGAGCCGACCTCGGCATCGTCCAGTGTGGAGCGCACCTCGTAGGTCAGAAAGGCGCCCAGGCCGACGGTGATCAGCAACAGCAGTGCCGCCACATAGAGCAGCATGACGCGGCTCAGCAGCGAGCGGGGCAGCAGGGGGACGAAGCGCGGCACGGCCCAGGATCTCAGCGCAATGCGGCCGGTGCCGACAGGTAAAAGCGCCGATAGGGCGCGTACTCCCGGCCGTCCGAAGCGATGAAGACCGCGTCGGCCGGCAGGCCGATGAGCTTGTTCACGCTGGCCAGGATCTCCCGGCCCTGCGGATCGCTGGCCATGCCGACGAAGGCCCGCGCCACCGCCTGAGCGTCGCGCTCGGGCACCTTGGGCGCCACCATCAGGGCCAGGTCGTGATAAGGCTCCGAGGTCCACAAGGTGCGAAAGGCCTTGCCCTCGCGTTTGGTGTAGCCCTCGGCCAGTTGGGAATTGGCGCCCACGGCAGCCACCTTGCCGCTGAAGAGCTGGGCGAAGGCGCCGTCCATGTTGCCGCCAAAGACGCTGCGCACCTGGACCTTGCGCTGCAGCAGTTGCGCGTACGTGGTCTTGTAGGCGATGAAGGCCTCGGGGCCCGGGAAGCCCACTTCCTTGCCCGCCAGCTGGGCCAGGTCGGTGATGGGCGAATCGGCCGGCACGACGATGACGCCATGCAGGGCCGGCGTGTTGCGCCGGCCGAAGACCTTCCAGCCGAGCTGCTCCCGCTCGGGGCTGAAGAGGTGGTTGGTGAAGGCGAAGTCCACTTCCTGCGCCAGCACGTAGGCGGTGGTGTCGGCCGAGGTGCGTCCGAGCTTGAGCGTGAGCTTCACGCCCGCCTTTTCGGACACATAGGCCACGATGGGGTTCCAGTACGACGCCGCGGTGGCGATGTTGGCCTGGTTGACCGGCGAGAAGCGGTATTCGGTCTGGGCAGCAGCCGGCAGGGCCAGCAGGCCCGCTGCCAGCAGGGCGATCAGGGACTTCATCGGGAGGCTCCGTCAGCGCGATGGCGGCGCGCCTGATGGAAATTCTGGGTGCGCCGCGCGCCCGGCTGCTTGGCGCTCAGTCAAGAAAAAGTCGCCGGCCCCCGACCGGGGCGCAAAAGCGTGAACTTCTGCGCAGCGTGGGCCGCTGGTGCGGCGTCAGCGCGAGGTCAGCCACGTCACGCCGGGGCTGGCGCGGCGCTGCTCGCGGGCTGCATCCAGCGCCTGCCGGATGGCGGCCAGGCCCTGGGCGCGCTCGTCGCGGTAGAACAGGTTGTAGGCCTCGAAGGGGATCATGCGACCGTCGGGCCGGGCCATGTGCACGCAGCTCTTCTTCAGCGCGCGGATGTCCAGCGACTGCGCGTCCATGAACTGCACGATCAGCACGCGGAACACATCGTGGTAGCCCAAAGCCGGCGCGTCGATGCGCGGCAGGCAGCAGAGCAGCTCCGACAGGCAGTTGGCGCCGCTCTCGGGCGAATGGTTGGTGGAGAAGAGCCGGAACAGCCGCTCCTTGAAGCGCGGGTCGCCCTCGAAGGCGATGGTGCTGCGGTCGCCGGCCAGCAGCGTCTCGGCGTCCACATAGCGGGTCAGCGGCGCCAGGCCATCAGGCGTGCGCAGCGCGTAGGCCATGGCCAAGGTGTCGGGGTTGCAGGGCACGGGCAGCACGTCGTCGAGCGTGAAGCTGCCGCTTTGCGCGGCGATGCGCCGGCGCAGCTCGCTGACGGTCAACCGGTGCCTGGCCGCGTCGTAGCCCTGCACGCGGCCGGCGTCCTGGATGGGCTGCAGCGTCACGCCGCGCACGCAGCGGTGGGCCACGCCGTGGCGGATGACGTCGCCGATCTCGTCGTCGTTCACGCCGCGCTTGACGGTCATGACCAGCGTGGTGGAGAGGTCCAGCGCCTCCAGCCGCGCGAGTGCGGCCTCGTGCGGGCCGCGCAGGTCGGCGCCGCGCAGGTCCATCAGGGCCTCGCGCCGCAGGGAGTCGAACTGCAGGTAGATCTCGATGCCCGGGGCATAGCCTGCCAGCCGTTCGGCAAAGGCCGCATCCTGCGCGATGCGCAGCCCGTTGGTGTTCACCATCAGGTGCTTGATCGGGCGCGCGCGGGCGGCATCCAGGATCTCGAAGAACTGCGGATGCAGCGTGGGCTCGCCGCCGGAGATCTGCACCACATCGGCCTCGCCTTCGCTGGCGACCACGGCATCGAGCATGGCGATGACTTCGTCGAGCGAGCGGTGCGTGAGTCGCTCCGGGCCCGAGGCGGCGTAGCAGGTGGGGCAGCGCAGGTTGCAGTGGTCGGTGATCTCGACGATGGACAGGCAGCTGTGCTGCATGTGGTCGGGGCACAGGCCGCAGTCGTAGGGGCAGCCGTACTGCATCGGCGTGGCGAAGCGCGCGGGCATCTCAGGCGGCTTCACGAACACCTCGCGGCACCGACGGTAGTAGTCGGCGTCATCGCTCACGAGCACGCGCTCGGTGCCGTGGGCGGGGCACCATTTGTCCATGAACACCTGGCCGTCCTTGACCAGGATCTTGGCCTCCACCGGGTGCAGGCAGGTGGTGCAGACGGACTGCGTCGTGTCGTAGAAAAGGTAGGGGCGGACTTTGCGGCTCATGGGGCGGGGCGCAGCGCGCGCAGCGTGAGGGGCAGGTAGACGATCAAAGCCACAAGGCAGGTCCATTGGATGCCCGACAGGCCCAGCGGCCAGGCCACGGGCACCGGCTTGATGAACTCCACCGCGAAGCGCCAGGCCAGGTAGCTGCTCAGGAAGACCTTGAACGCGGCGCCGGGTGTGGCGAAGCGGGCGCGGTGCAGCGACCAGCCCAGGGGCAGGACGATCGCGATCTCGTACACCTGAGTCGGATGCCGGCGCACACCGTCGCCGAAATCCACGCCCCAGGGCAGGGCTGTGGGCAGGCCGTAGGTGTCGTCATGCAGGCCGGCGAGGAAGCAGCCGACGCGGCCGACGGCCAGCCCCACGGCGATCGGCCAGACCATCGCGTCGCCGGTGCTGCGCGTCTGGCGTGTGAGGGCCTTGGCGATCTCCACGCCGATGAGTCCGCCGAGCAGCCCGCCGACGATGCTCTGGCCGGGCCACACCGGCTGGCCCTGCCACATCGCGAGCGCCACGTCCGGTCGCTCCAGCAGGAACACCGCCTTGTTGCCGATGGCCGCCCCCAGCAGCAGTCCGACGACGACCGCGAAATTGCCCGGTGCCAGCGCGCCGCCCGTGGGCTGATGGCGGATGGACGCGCGCCACAGTGCCGCGCCGAGGGCCATGCCGGCCCAGGCGAAGGCGCTGTGCACCCAGGCGGCGGTGGAGGCGGCGAGGATCAAGGCTTGCGATGCGCCAGCCGCCACAGCATCCGCCCGCACCACCAGGCCACGCCGCCGCCGATCAGCAGACTGGGCACGGCGATGACGAGCGCGGCGCCGGCGTAGTTGTCGTGGCGGGACGAGAACATGTCGGGCAGCGACATCAGCGTGAAGGCGGCCCCGCACAAGCCCGCGGCGCCGAAGCCGAGGGTGGCGACGGCCAGCACGAAGATCAGAAGGACACGCATGACTCAGTCTCCCCGGTCCGTGAGGTCGTGCGATGCCGGTGGCTCGCGCCAGCGGACCAGCTTGCGCACGCACAGCCTCGCCAGCAGGACGCCGCCGATCAAGGAGGGCACCGAGATCATGAGCACCATGATGGCCCCGCCGCCGCCGGGTTTGAGCAGTGCCGGCACGGCCTTGACCGTCCAGTACCCGCCGCAGAGCCCGACGGCCCCCACGCCAATCGTGGCCGCGGCGAGCGCGACCAGCGCGAAGGCCCGTCCGACACGGTCGAGATCAGCGCTCATGCGGCCCGCGTGTTGAGCAGGCCCTGCACCCGCGCCTGCAAGCCCTCCGGCGTGACCTGACCCGCCGGCAGCGGCGCGTCCACGGTCAAGCTCACCCGGCTCCAGAAGCCGCGGCGCAGCGGCTTGACCATCGCCTTGCCCCCTTCCACGCGCGAGAAGAAGCTGCCCCACAGATTGCCCAGGGCCATCGGGATGACGGGCAGGTCCGGCCGGCCCTCGATCAGCTTCATGACACCGCCCTTGAAGGGCTGCAGTTCACCGTCGCGCGTGAGGCCGCCCTCGGGGAAGATGCAGACCATCTCGCCGTCGTCCAGCACGGCTTGCGCCGCCGCAAAGGCGGCTTCATAGGTGGCCGGGTCGGTCTTCTGCGGTGCGATCGGGATGGCCTTGGCGAGGCGGAACATCCAGCCCAGCACGGGGATCTTGAAGATCTGGTGGTCCATCAGGAAGCGGATGGGCCGGGGGCTGGCGGCCATCAGCAGCACCGCGTCGACGAAGCTCACGTGGTTGCACACCAGCACGGCCGGGCCGGTGGTGGGCAGGCGCTCGTCGTGCACGATGCGAAAGCGATAGACCAGCCGCGTGAGCACGAAGGCCGCGAAGCGCAGCAGGTATTCCGGCACGATCAGGAAGATGTAGAAGGCCACGATGGCGTTGGCGATGCCGACCGCCAGGAAGACCTGAGGAATGGTCATGCCCGCGCCCAGCATGGCACCCGCGGCGATCGAGCTCGCGATCATGAACACCGCGTTCAGGATGTTGTTGGCCGCGATGATGCGAGCCCGGTGGCTGGGCTGGGCGCGCAGCTGGATCAGGGCATACATCGGCACGCTGTACAGGCCGGCGAACAGGGCCAGCAGCGTCAGGTCAGCCAGCACGCGCCAGTGGGCCGGCACGGCCAGGAAGGCGCTCACGGTGTAGGGCTCGGCGGCGGGCAGACCGGTGGACGCGAAGTACAGGTCGATCGCGAACACGCTCATGCCGATGGCGCCCAGCGGCACCAGGCCGATCTCCACATGCCGCTTGGACAGCATCTCGCACAGCAGCGAGCCGATGCCGATGCCGATGGAGAACACCGCCAGCAGCAGCGAGGCCACCTGCGGGCTGCCGTGCAGCACCTCCTTGGCGAAAGCCGGGAAGTTGGACAGGAACACCGCCCCGAAGAACCACATCCATGAGATGCCCAGCAGCGAGCGAAACACCGCCAGGCCCTGGTGGGCCAGCTTCAGGTTGCGCCAGGTCTCGGTGAAGGGGTTCCAGTTGATGACGAGGTCGGGGTCGGTCGACGGGCTGGGCGGAATGGCCTGCGCCGTGGCGCGGCCGAGCACCGCCAGCACCAGGCAGGCGATGGCCACGTGATGGGGGCCCACCACCGGCGTGTCCACCAGCACGCCGCCGAGCAGCTGGCCCAGCAGGATGGCGACGAAGGTGCCCATCTCCACCATGCCGTTGCCGCCCGTCAGCTCGCGTTCGCTCAGCTGCTGCGGCAGGTAGGCGTACTTCACCGGGCCGAACAGCGTGGAGTGCAGGCCCATCAGGAACACGCAGGCCAGCAGCGCGGGCACGTTCGTCGTCCAGAAACCCCAGGCGGCGATCACCATGATGGCGATCTCCAGGCTCTTCACGAGCTGCATCAGGCGCGCCTTGTCGTGCTTGTCGGCCAGCTGGCCGCTGGTGGCCGAGAACAGCACGTAGGGCAGGATGAACAGCGCCCCGATCACCAGCCCGGCCATCTTCGGCTCCAGCCAGCTCAGCTGCAGCTGGTAGGTCACCATCAGCGTGAACGCGAACTTGAAGACGTTGTCGTTGGCCGCGCCGAGGAACTGCGTCCAGAAAAAGGGCGCAAAGCGGCGCTGCCCCAGCAGGGCGAACTGATTCGGGTGTTCTTGGCTCATTGCGGGACGAGTTGAGGTGCTTGTGAGAGGCCGGTGCGCTGCAGCCACGCGAACATGGAGTCGACCGTGACCGTGTCGATGTGGCTGCTGAAACGACGCGCGCTCGGATGATCGTCGAAAGCGATGTTCGCGCGAGTCAGGCGACCCCCTAGTCGCGTCAGCGTGGACAGGTGCAGGTCGGTCGGCTCGTAGCCCTGGTGCTGCAGCCAGTCCTGCGCCGCCCGGCGGCTCACCACGCCCGGCGCGGCAGCACCGGCCAGGGTCTCCAGCGCCCATTGGTTGCTCTGCTGGTAGCGGGTGCCGAAGGCATAGGCCACCATGCTGTAGCGCGGTTCGTGGAAGCGCGCCACGCGGGTGTTGTCGGCCAGCACGGGCAGCAGGGCCTGCTGGAGTTCGGGCTTGAGCACCACGAAGGCGGCCTCGTAGCGGAAGGGGTTGTCCAGGAAGAACTCGCCCAGGCCCTGACGGTAGACCGCGGCCTGGTCGGTGCCGCAGTGGTTGAGCTTGTGCACCACGCGCCAGACGCCGTCCTGGCGGTAGGCCAGGCCCAGGTGCGACCAGCGCAGGCCGTACTTCGACAGGTCCTGCCCGGCGCGGGCCAGCACGGCGACGTCGGCGCCGCTGGCGTCCAGGGCCCGCAGCGTGGCCTCGGCCAGGCGCAGGCCCTGTTCGACCTGGGCCGTTGAGGGCGGCTTCTCTTCGCAGGAGCGACCCGCGTGGGCTGGCGCCGCCAGCGTCAGCGCGAGGGCCGCGGCAGCCAGGGCGCGCTTCACCGCGTCACCCGTTCGTTGTGCAGCAGGGCCTTGCCGATCTCGTTGGGGATGAAGGCGATGACCTCGCCCGCAGCTGACAGCAGCGTGCCGGCCCCGATCACCGACACCGCCACCGCAGCGCCGGTGGACACCGCGAAGCCCTCGGCCAGCTTGCCGGCGGTGCGGATGCTGATGCGCACGCCATCGGACACGCGCTCCAGCACCCACACCGTCGCGCCGCCCACCACCTGCACGCTGACCACGACCAGCGCCGTGCCCGCCGACAGCAGTGCCACCGGGGCGGCACTGAGCGCCACGCCAGTGGCGCTCACGGCGCCCACCGACAGGGCCACCGGTGCCAGCGAGATGGCGAGGCTGGCTTCCGACAGGCTGGCATCGGCCCGGGCGGCCGGCGTGGCGGCGAGGCTGGCACACAGCGCCAGGCCCATCAGCAGGGGTGTCAGGCGACGAGGGCGTTGAACTGGGTTCATGGGGCAGGACCGAAGTCCGGAAGTGAAGACGGCCGGATGTTGCGTGAAGCCCTGGGTGGCGTGCGAGGAATCGTGAACGGGTGCACGCCGAGCGCCGGCGGGTAGCGTGCAATGACACCGGCTGGTTAGGATGCCGCGGCCCGGCTGCCGCGCTATCGTGACGGCGCCTGCGGTGTCTTTTGTCCAGCTCATGCCTGCTCCTCCTCCTGAGTCCTCTTCGCGGCTGGCCGTCGGTGCCCAGCCGGTGAACCGGCGCACCCACCGCCCGCTGGCCGCGGCGGGCGAGGACGCGCCCGAAACCCTGCAGCTGCGTCAGCAGCAATTGCGGGCGCGGCACGAACTCGGTCGGCCGCTCGCCGCCGGGCCGCAGCCGGCGCGCGCCCGTGCGCCGCTGCCGCTGGCCGCGCGCGTGCAGGCCGGGGTGGGCGTGGTGTCGCTGTCCGGCGCGTTGTTCGTCGCACAGCCGCTTGCGATGGGGGTGCTGGTGGTGGTGGGCGCCGTGAGCCTCACCTGGGCGGCCCGGGGCTTGTGGCGCGCGCCGCGGCCGGTGCCCGGTGTGCCGGGCGAGCTCTTGCCTGCGGCGGCACTGGCGTCGCTGGACGCGTTGCTGGTGCGCGCAGCGCCCGAGCTGCCCGAGGCCGCCAAGCCGGTGCTGCAGCGTATCAACGCAGCCCTGGCCCAGGCCCAGCAGCCCGAGGTCATCGCAGCGCTCAGCCTGCAGGACCGTGCCTTTGTGCTGCAGACCGTCGTGCGTTACCTGCCCGACAGCCTGGAGGCTTTTCTGCGCCTGCCGCCGTCGCGCCGGGCGGTGCCGTTGGCCGATGGCCAGCCGAGTGCTGATGATGCGCTGGTGCAGCAGCTCGGCGCCGTCGACGAACGCCTGCAGCGCTGCCTGCAGGCGGGTCACGATGAGGCGGCCGAGGCGCTGCTCAGGCAGCAGCGCTTCCTGGACGCCAAGGCTCGCGAGTAGCGCCCGCCTCAGGCGGCGCGGTTGCCGGCGTCCACTTCGCCGCGGGCGCGCTGGGCGTTGGACTGCTCCAGCAGGTCGGCCTCGTGGCGGTCGCGCAGGGTCTTGGCCAGCGTGAAGGTGCTCGACACGAGGAACAGCCAGGACACGCCCATGTAGCGCTTGATCCAGGCGTCCATCTCCATGCGCCACAGGCCCCAGGCGGTCAGCGCCAGGGCGGCGGCCAGCGCGATCCAGACCATCATCACCCAGCCCTGGGTGTCGACCTGGCCATCGCGGTTGTCGCGCTGGGTCTTGGCCACGGCAAAGCAGGAGAAGACCGAGAAGATGATGCCGATCGCCAGGAAGGCGCGGTCCAGGTCCTGTCCGGGGGCGCCGAACACGCCCCAGCCGCAGGCCAGCAGCGAGAGAACGAACGAGGCCCAGACCTGGATGCGCCAGGAGTTGGTGTCGCGTTGCATGACGAAGCGGGTGGCCATGGTGAAGAGTTCCTTGTGCTGTCTTGGGGCCGCGATGTTCGGCGATGTCGGCCGGCGCGGCCTCGGGAATAGTGCCGGGTGGCGTGCCAAGCGCCTCGAAGTTGCGCCTCATGACACGCTTGGCCGCTCGAAGTGGGGGCGCGTGGCGAACACCGCGGGCGACCAGGCGGACCCTTGCCAGCGCACCCGGCGCTTGAGGGCGAGGTCGAACAGCAGCGGGTTGTGCTCGCGCAGTGCCGCCAGCGGCGCGACATCCGCCTCGGCCAGCAGGCCGGCACGCACCAGCGCGGGCAGGCGCAGCAGCGCCGCGATGCCGGGCAGCGGGTAGTCGGAACCCTGCAGCAGGCGTGCGTGCCAGTCGCTGCGGGCCAGCAGCGCGCGGGCGACCTCGGGGCGGCGGTTGGTCTGCAGCACGCAGGAGATGTCGCCCATGAGATGCGCGCCCCAGCCTTCGTCCATCAGCCGGGCGAACAGCGAGAAGGCGCTGACCTCGCGCGGGCGCCGGGCATCCAGGTCCAGTGCATGCCCCAGCGAGCCGCAGTGGGCGACGATCACCCGCACGCCCCGGGCCAGCGCAGCGCGCACGTGCAACGGGTTGCCGAGGTCCTCGCGGCCGGCGCCGGGCACGGCCTTCTCCTCGCCGCAGTGCACGATGACCGGCAGCCGTGTGCTGGCCAGGCGCTCGTAGAAGGGCGTGAGCCGAGGGTCGCGCAGGTCGATGGCCATGCTGGACGGCAGCCACTTCAGCGCCACGGCGCCTTGTGCGAGCGCGCTGTCGAGGCGGTCCAGCGCATCCGGCCGCTGGGGGTGGATGGACGCCACCCAGCCGAAGCGATCGCGGTGTTGTGCGGCCACGTCGGCTGCGTAGGCATCGGGCACGTGGAAGGTCGTCTGCGCCACCACGGGGCGGCCCTGCGCGTCGCAGGCATGGTCGAAGGCGAACAGCAGCCAGCGGGCACCGGCGGGGAAGTCATCGGCCAGGGCGCGCAGCCGCTGCACGTAGGCGCGGTCCACGCTGGGTGCATCCGGCGGCACGCAGGCGGCGTTGAGGATGAAGCGCTTGCGCAGCGACTCGATCGGGTGCCACCACTGGTCGAGCTGGGCATTGATGGTGCAGCCGGAGCCGGAGTCGCCGGTGCCCAGCAGGTGGGTGTGCACGTCCCAGAGCTGGTCGATGGCCAGACCATCGAAGCTGGCGGCGACGAAGTCACGCAGCGCGGGCGGGATGCCGGGGCGGCATGGGTTGAGCAGGCTGGCACGCGCGGGGTCGGCGAGGCTGGTGAACAGGCCCGCAGCGGCGGCGCCGCAGCACAGCAGGTGACGTCGATTGAGCATTCAGGCAACGGAAGGCGGGTGGCGAAGGCCGCGAATGTCGCGAGCACCCGGCGGAGGGCGGCCGTATTTCTCGCCGCGGTGCAGGCCTTGCGCCAGACGGTGGCGTCATGCGCTACCGTCGCGGGCCATGTCGAGCACGCAATCCCTTGTCGCCCTGATCAAGGCCGAGCTGAAAAGCCAGGGCCTGAGCTATGCCGAGCTGGCCGAGGCGCTGGACCTGTCCGAGAGCAGCGTGAAGCGCATGCTCGCGCCGGGCGGCGAGATGCCCCTGTCGCGGGTGGACGAGATCTGCCGTGTGCTCAAGCTGGAGTTCGCCGAGCTGGCTGGCCGGCTGGCCGCGCAGGCGCCGACCCTGCGTGAGCTGAGCCTGGAGCAGGAGCGCGCCGTCGTGGCTGACCCGAAGCTGCTGCTGGTGGCCATCTGCTGCCTGAGCCATTGGGCCATCGAGGACGTGCTGGCCCGCTACCGCATCACCGAGGCGGATGCCATCGCGGCGCTGGCGCAGCTCGACCGCCTGGGCGTCATCGAGCTGCGGCCGCACAACCGCTACAAGCTCAAGGTGGCCAAGACCTTGCGTTGGCGGCCGCAGGGGCCGGTCATGCAGTTCTTCCGCGAGCGGGTGATGGCCGACTTCTTTGCCGGCGGCTTCGATGGCGACGGCGAGATGCTCACGCTGGTGCACGGTGAGTTCGGCGCCGGCCATGCGCGCGAGCTGGCCGAGCGGCTGCAGCGCGCGGCTGACGATTTCGCGCGCCAGCACCTGCTCGACCAGAAGCTGCCCTCGTCGGAGAAGCGCCCCTACAGCGTCGTCATCGGCCTGCGCTCCTGGGTGTTCGAGGCCTTCCGTGACCTGGAGCGCGCGGGGCTCGGCCAGCGCAAGTCGGACTCGATCAGCCCCAGGCGTTAGAAGCGCCAGTCACAGTCTTTGGGCGCGCTGCCGTCGGCCAGGCGGGCGGCGGTCTCGGTCAAGGGATGCGCCGTGGGCGTGAGGCTCACGAGGTTGGCGGGACGGGCGCTCTCGGCGCGCGTCAGGGCCTGCTGCCACGGGTGTCCGGCGGCGCGCAGGGCGCAGGCGAGCTGCAGCCGGGCGCTCCACTCGGGCAGGCCTTGCGGTTCGGGCAGGGTGTCGAACCAGGCCGAGCGGGCCTGGGCGGCGGTCAGCCAGGCCGCGGTGCCGCCGTTGAGCCGGGCCTTGAACAGCTCGATGCGCGTGGACAAATTGCGAGCCTGGGCGAGCAGCGGGGCCAGGGTGCTGAGCCGGTGTTCGATGTCGCGGGCCAGGGCCTGTCCGGCATCGCCTGCGCCGGGGGCGAGTGCCACGCGGCCGAGCATCAGCAGGCCGTCGGCGCGGCGCACGTCGCCAATCAGCGGTGCGGCATCCAGCGCCTTCAGCGCCTGCACGGCGGCTTGCACCGTGTCTGCGTCGGCGCGCCCGGCAGCCAGGGTGCGGGCTTCGAGCAACTGGGCGCGGCGCAACAGGCCGGTGACGGCATCGTCCGCACCCGCCGACTCGGTCTCCGCCTGCGCGCGTTGCAGCTGCTCCAGCGCGGGGGCGAACTGGCCGAGCTGCTGGAAGTAGACCGCGAGCATCTGGCGCATCAGCGTGCTGGCGTGATTGCCGGGGCGGGCCACGGCCTCCCAGCGGCGGATCAGGTCGTCACTGCGTGCTGCGGCCTCGGAGAAGGTGTCGCGGGCCAGCCGCCAGCGGATGAAGGCGAGGTTGCGTTCCAGCACCAGGGCCGGGCGCATGCGGTCGGGCTCCGTCGGGTTCCAGAACGGGCGCGCCCGCTCCAGGGCGCGCTCGGCGTCCTGCAGCCGGCCTTCGGCGGCGTAGACCACGTTCTCGTAGGTTGCAAAGCCCGCGTGCTCGAACGGCTTGCCGGCGTTGAGCGCCTCGTTGGAGCGCTTGGCCACGGCGAGTTCGCGCTCGGCATCGGCGAAGCGGCCCAGGCGCGCATAGGCGGGCATCAGCTGCAGCCGCAGGCCGTGGGACTTCTCGCTCATCGGCCCGTACAGCGCGTCCCAGCGCTGCAACAGCGGCTCCAGCAGCTCGATGATGGGCTGGCCGCCGCCGATGGCGGTGTGCACGCGCGCCAGCGCGACGGTCGCGGCCTCGGTGCGCGGGTCTTCCTCGCCGAAGGCCTGACGCGCCTGTGCCAGCCGCTGTTCGGCCAGCGGTGCGGCCACGTCGAAGCGCTGCAGCGCGAAATAGGTCTTGACCAGCGTGTCGAAGATGCGGTCCTTGATCTCGGGCTGGTCGTTGAAGCGGGTGGCCAGCTCTTCGCGCTTGCGGTCCAGCAGCTCCACCACCGTGGGCTGGCGGCCGCCGTTCTGGTCGGGGCTGGCCGCGCCCAGCAGCTCGGCGAGGTAACTCGTCACCTGCTCGGACTCGCGCGCTGCGGCCTGGGCCTCGCCCCGCTGCCACAGGCTGACCACCAGGCCCAGGCTGAGCGTGGCAAAGACCAGCGCGCCGCCGATGGCAATGGCCGCATTGCGGCGGGACCAGAGGTAGAGCCGGTGCCGCCAGTCCTCGGAGCGCACGCTGACGGGGCGTTGCTCCAGCCAGCGCTGCAAGTCGTCGATGAGGGCGCCGACGCTGGCGTAGCGCTCGGCGGGGTCCTTGCGCAGCGCCTTGGCAGCCACGGCTTCGAGGTCGCCGCGCGCCTGGTCGGCATCGGGCGGTCGCCCGGGGCCGTGGTCACGCTCGTCTTCCTCGGCATCGGCGGTGCGGCTCAGGCGCGTCGGCTCGGTGTGCAGTACCGCGTGTTCGAGCGCGGTGCGGCTGCGGCCCCGGTTGCCGAAGGGCAGCTGGCCGCTGGCGAGTTCGTACAGCATCACGCCGAGCGAATACACGTCGGCCGCCACCCCGATGGCACCGCCGCGGATCTGCTCCGGCGCGGCATAGGCCGGCGTCAGGCGGCGGCCGGCGATCAGGGTCAGCTGGCTGTCGGCCTGCATGCCGGCGTTGTTCAGCAGGCCGGCGATGCCGAAGTCCAGCAGCTTGGCGTTGCCGCGGTCGTCCAGCATGACGTTGCTGGGCTTGAGGTCGCGGTGCACCACCAGCTGCGCATGCGCATGCTCCACCGCGCGGGCCACTTCGATGAGCAGGCGCACCCGCGCGGCCAGCGGCAGGTCGCGGCTGCGGGCATGCTCGGAGAGGGTCTGCCCGGACACGTACTCCAGTACGAGGTAGGCGCGGCCGTCCTGCTCGCCGGCATCCAGCAGCCGTGCGATGCCGGGGTGGGTCAGGCGGCCCAGTACGGCCCGCTCGCGGGCGAAGCGGGCCATCAGGCCGGGGGTGGCGAGATCGTCGCGCAGCAGCTTGATCGCGGCCTGGCCCTGGTAGAGGCCGTCGGCGCGCTCGGCGCGCCAGACCTGGCCCATGCCCCCTTCGCCCAGCAGGGCGACGAGCCGCCAGTCTCCCAGGCGGTCCCCTGCTTGCGCCGGGGGCAGGTCGCTCGGCTCGGCCAGGGCCGCGGCCAGATGGGTCTCGAAGCCGGGCAGCGCGGCCAGCAGCGTGGCGTCGTCGTCCGGCAGCGAGGCCAGCATGCGCGCCAGGCGTTCGGCCAGCTCGGGTGGCTGCAGCGTGGCCAGCCGCGCTTCGCGTTGCTCGCGTGGCAGCTCGGCGAATTCGTCGAACAGTGCCGACAGCCGTTGCCACTCGCTGGGCTGCAGGCGGCTGTCCATCAGTAGACCGTGTTGGGGGCGTCGCCCAGCAGTTCCTGCAGCAGCGCGCGGGCCTTGAGCAGCTCGCGGTTGACGGTGCGGGTCGACTGGCCGCGCAGCTCCGCCACCTCGGCAATCGTGAGGCCGGTGAAGCCCACCATCTCGATGAGCTCATACAGCCCGCGGTCCAGGCCCTGCATGCGGGTCAGGGCGCGGTCCAGGCCGATCATGTCGACGGCGGGCGTGCCGTCGGCTGCCACGTCGCCGGCGGCCGAGAGGGTCACCATCACCGCGTCGCCGCCGCGCTTGTCGCGGCCTTCGCCGCGGAGATGGTCGATGACGACGGAGCGCAGCACGCGGCCGACGTAGGCGAAGAACTGGCCGCGCGTCTCGCCCTGCAGGCCTTGTTGGTCGGCCATGCGCAGGAAGCCCTCGTGCACCAGGGCCGTGGTGTTGAGCCCCGCGGCGTGGCCGCTCTGGGCCAGGCGAATGCGGGCGACGCGCTTGATCTCGGGGTAGAGCAGGGCATAGAGCCGCTGCAGCGCCTCGGGGTCGCCCTTGGCGGTGCCGATCAGCAGCTCGGTGACGTCCGCCATGGCGACTCAGGCCTCCTGGAAGGCGGCCAGCGCGGCCGTGATGTCGGCCTCGGTGCCGGCGCGCTGCACGGGGGCGTCCGCCGTGAGCGCGGCCGCGCCTTCGCGCTTGAGCCGGGCCACCCACTGGCCGGCATCGCGGCCCTGCTCGAAGCCCTGGCTCTGCAGCAGCAGCTCACCGTCGGCGGACAGCAGCTTGAAGTAGAACTTGCCATCGGTCTCGCGGTATTGCTTGAACACCGGCAGCGCCGCTTTTTCGGCCTTCGCGGCGACGGTGGTGGCCGTCGAGGTGTAGGCCCGCAGGCCCACGGCCTCGCGCAGGCGCTGCAGCGCCGGGCCGGCCAGCGCGCGGGCGCGGGCCGCGCCGGCCTGCAGGATGGCTTCGAGTTCGGCCGGGTTGGCCATCAAGGCTTCGTAGCGGGCGCGCATCGGGCCGATGTGGCTGTCGATCAGGGCCACCAGCTGCTGCTTGGCCTCGCCCCAGGCCAGGCCGGCGTGCAGTGCGGCGCGGAAGCTTGCGCGCTGCTCGGGCGTGGCGAAGGCGTCGTAGAGGGTGACCAGGGTCTGGCCGTCCGGGTCTTTCGGTTCGCCGGGCAGCTTGCTGTCGGTGACGATGCGCGCGACCGCGTCCTTCAGCGCCTGGGCGCCGCCTTCGAAGAGCGGGATGACGTTGTCATAGCTCTTGCTCATCTTGCGGCCGTCCAGCCCGGGCAGCAGCTCCATCTCGGCGTCGACCACCGCTTCGGGCAGCACGAACAGCTCCTGCCCGCGGCCGTAGAGGTGGTTGAAGCGCTGGGCGACGTCGCGCGCCATCTCGATGTGCTGCACCTGGTCCTTGCCCACCGGCACCTTGTGCGCATTGAACATCAGGATGTCGGCCGCCATCAGCACCGGGTAGCTGAACAGGCCCATGCTGACGTGGGCGTCCGGCTCCTCGCCAGCAGCGACGGCCGCATCCACCGCCGCCTTGTAGGCGTGCGCGCGGTTCATCTGGCCCTTGGCGGTGACGCAGGTCAGCAGCCAGGTGAGCTCGGGGATCTCGGGGATGTCGCTCTGGCGGTAGAAGACGACGCGTGCCGGGTCCAGCCCCGCGGCCAGCCAGGTGGCGGCGATGGAGCGGCTGGAGTGGGCGATGCGGTCGGGGTCGTCGCACTTGATCAGCGCATGGAAGTCGGCCATGAAGAAGAAGCTCTCCACGCCGGGGGCGCGGCTGGCTTCGATGGCCGGGCGGATGGCGCCGACGTAATTGCCGAGATGCAGGGTGCCGGTGGTGGTGATGCCGGTCAGGACGCGGTGGGACATGGGCTCAAACCAGAGTTCAGCCCTCGATTGTGGCGTCTGGCGGGTTTTAGTTCCGCTTGCGTGACGCGGGGGCGGCGACCGAGGCCCGCCAGGTGACGGAAATGTCGAACTGCCGGTCCACCGGCAGAGCCAGGTCGTAGCAACGGTTGAGCAGCCAGTGCAGGCCCGCCAGCGTGACCTCGTGGCTCGGGATGTGCACCGAGGCGCGGCGCGGCGAAGGCGGCGCTGGGCGAATCGTCATAGCCCAGCACCGACACCTCGTGCGGCACTGACACGCCGCGCTCCTGGAAGTGGGCCAGCAGGCCGATGGCCATCTCGTCGTTGGCGCAGAACACGGCGGTCGGCAGGCGTTTGCCCTGGAGCAGCAGGCCCGCCGCGTCCCAGCCGGCCTGGTTGGAGAAGTCGCCGGGCACGGTGAGCACCTTGGACGGGTCCAGCCCCTGGCGGGCGAGTTCGCCCATGAAGCCCTCCAGCCGTGCGATGTTGTCGGGCGAGGTGGTCGGGCCGGAGACCACGGCGATCTGCTTGTGCCGGTGCTGCAGCAGGGCGCGCGCGGCCTGCACGCCGCCCTGCACATGGTCGGCCGTGAAGCACTGGGCCTTGATGCGCTCGAAGTGGCGGTTGAGCACCACGACCTGGCGCGCCGCCGGGCCCAGGGCCTTGAGGTCTTCGTCCTGCAGCGCGTTGGACAGCACCACGAGACCGTCGCAGTCGCGGTCGAGCAGGAAGCGCATGCCTTCGTTGGTCTCGACGCGCTCGTCCTCGATGCCTTCGCCGAAGGCCACCACCATGTGCAGGCCCTGGGCCCGCAACACCAGGTCGATGGCGCGCAGGATGGGCGTGTAGTAGGTGCCGCGCAGGAAGGGGATGTAGACGCCGATCAGCTTGGACGTGCCCGCGCCGAGCGAGCGCGCGGCATGCGACGGCCGGAACTTCAGCTGGGCGATGACCTTGCGCACCCGCTCGGCCGTGGCCGGCGCGACGGAACCGTTGCCGCTGATGACGCGTGAGGCGGTGCCCACGCCCACCCCGGCCAGTCGTGCGACATCCTTGATCGTTGCCATTCGCCCTCTGCTTGTTCTGGCGCGAATTGAATCACAGCGGGCGTGGCCTCACGCGGCCTTCACAGAGGGCAGATGGGCGCCGGATCAGCCGGCTCGGGCAGGGGCCGGGTGTTGACTAGGGTCTCCTTGCCGCTGAGCCCGCCGCCGATGGGCCACCAGGGCCGGGCTTCATGCGTGCTGAACTGGCAGGGGCCGGCAGGCCATGGGAAGGACAGGCGGCCCTGGAAGCCCGCCCAGGGGCGTCCGTCGGCGGGTGCGATGAGTACATCCGTCAGGCCGGCGCCCTCGGTGCCCGGCTGCCAGGCGGCGATGAAGGCATCGCTCTTGTTGGCCAGGTCGTTCACGTACAGCGGCCGGCCCGAGTACAGCAGCGTCACGACTGGCGTGCCGCGGCCGGCCACGCGCTGCAGCACGGCGGCGTCCTGCGGGTGGCGGCGGCTGTGGCGCAGGTTCTCGGTCAGGCGCACATCGCCTTCGCCTTCGGCATAGGGCGTCTCGGCCAGCACGGCGATGACGGCGTCGAACTGCTTCGGGTCATGCCGGCTGGCGTCGGCGTCGAACGTGACCTGGGCCGTGCCCAGGCGCTGGCGCAGGGCGGCCAGCAGCGTGGTGCCCTGGGGGAAGTCGGCATTGGTGGTGTCGCGGCCCTGCCAGGTCACGCTCCAGCCGCCGGCCTGGTGAGGCAGGCTGTCGGCGGCAGCGCCCACCACCAGCAGGCGGGCCGTGGGCTTGAGGGGCAACAGCCCGGGCCGGTGCTTGAGCAGCACGAGGGATTCACGCACCGCGCGGCGTGCGAGGTCGGGGGCCTGCAGCGCGTCCATCGTGGCCGGCACCGCGCTGGGGACGGCCATGCTGAACTTCACGCGCAGGATGCGGCGAACGGCGTCGTCCAGCCGCGCCATCGGGATGCGGCCGTCTTCCACGGCACGCAGCGTGTTGGCGTGGAAGGTTTTCCAGTGGAAGGGCACCATGACGATGTCGATGCCGGCGTTGATGGCGTCCGGGCAGTCGTCGTTCTTGCAGCCGGGCAGCTGGCCGATGCCGTCCCAGTCGCTGACGATGAGGCCGTCGAAGGCCAGGCGCTGTTTGAGCAGGTCGGTCATCAGCGTCTTGTTGCCGTGCATCTTGCCGTGCTGCACGTAGTCGGCGCTGTTGGTCCAGCTGCTGAAGGAGGCCATGACGGTCAGCACGCCGGCGTCCAGCGCGCCGAGGTAGCCGGCGCCATGCACCTGGGCCAGCTCGGCGGGCGTGCTGCTGCTCACGCCCTGGTCGATGCCGCGGCGGGTACCCCCGTCGGCGATGAAGTGCTTGGCGGTGGCGAGTACGCCGCGGCCGTCCTTCAGGCCGTCCTGCAGGCCTTCGACCGCGGCCTGGCCCAGGCGGCGCACGAGGGCGGGGTCTGCGCCGTAGCTCTCATAGGTGCGGCCCCATCGCACGTCCTGCACGACGGCGAGCGTGGGTGCAAAGGCCCAGTGCACACCGGTGGCGCGCACCGCGCGGGCGGTGGCCCGGCCGATGTCGCGCACCAGCTCGGCATCGCGCGTGGCGCCGAGGGCGATGTTGTGCGGAAAGATCGTGGCGCCGCGCACGTTGTTGTGGCCGTGCACGGCGTCCGTCCCCCACAGCAGCGGGATGCCGGGTGTGGCCTGCTGGGCCGCCGCCTGGAACTGGTCGGACAGCGCCCGCCATTGCGCCGGGCTGGCTGCACGGTCCATGCCGGGCCAGCCGCCGCCGCCGTTGAGCACGGTGCCGATGGCGTACTCGCGCACCTCGTCGGGCGTGATGGTGCGGATCTCGGGCTGGGTGATCTGGCCGACCTTCTGCCGCACCGTCAGCGTCTTGAGGGCGGCTTCGACGCGGGCTTCCAGCGCGGCGTCGCGCGCCGGTGCGCGCGTGGGCCAGGCCTGCAGCACGGCTGCGTCGTCGGGGCTGGCGTGGGTCGCGTGGAGGGGTGC
The DNA here is from genome assembly GCF_002205845.1 of Roseateles puraquae. Classification (GTDB taxonomy): domain Bacteria; phylum Pseudomonadota; class Gammaproteobacteria; order Burkholderiales; family Burkholderiaceae_C; genus Pelomonas; species Pelomonas puraquae. The sequence continues at coordinate 83,271 of NZ_NISI01000002.1, forward strand.
GGCCAGGCTCAGGGCGGCACAGAGCAGGCGGAGTTGGCGGCGGTGGCGTCGGGTCATCGTGTGCGCTCGGGGTGAGGTGCGACGGTAGGGGCTGAAGCAAAAAAACGTCAACCCTCGGGGCAGCGAGATTGACATGGCCAACTTTGCCGCATTAGATTGGCGGCGCGTTTGGAACCGGTTCCATTTTGTCGGGCGACCGACCCGCCTGGCAAGCGGGCCACCCCGCGGGGCACCTTCCCAAGCAGCGAACAAGACGAACCAGGAGACAAGCCATGACCCACCCCTTGCTGCGCGCCGCAGAGCGCGCCCCCCTGCCTTCACGGCGGCGCCCGACCAGCCGCCACACGCCCGTCGCGGCCGTCTGCGCCGGGCTGCTGAGCCTGCCGCTGCTGTCGGCCGCGCAGACCGCGCCCACGACAGACCAGAAGCTGGAGACAGTGACGGTCACAGGCTTTCGCGCCAGCCTGGAGTCGTCGATCAGCACCAAGCGCAATGCGGACGCCATCGTCGAGGCCATCTCGGCCGAGGACATCGGCAAGCTGCCCGATGTGTCGATCGCTGACGCCATCTCCCGCCTTCCCGGCCTCACCGCCCAGCGTGTGGCTGGGCGCTCCTCGGTCATCAGCATTCGCGGCATGGCGCCGCGCTATGGCGTGACGCTGCTCAACGGGCGCGAGATCGTCTCCACCGGCGACAACCGCTCGGTGGAGTACGACCAGTTCCCGTCCGAGCTCATTAACGCCGCCACGGTCTACAAGACGCCCGACGCCAGCCTGTCGGCCCAGGGCCTGTCGGGCACCGTCAACATGAAAACGCTGCGCCCGTTGGACTTCGGCAAGACGCAGGCCGTCGTTGGCGCGCGTCTGGAGCGCAACTCCAACGGCTCGCTCAACCCCGAGATCTCCGGCACCGGCAACCGCCTGAGCGCCTCCTACGTGACCCAGTCGGCCGACCGCACCTGGGGGGCAGCCATCGGCTTTGCGCACCTGGACTCGCCCAACCAGGAGAAGCATTACAAGAGCTGGTGGTGGGCCAACACCAACGACTGGGGCTCGCCGCTGGCCGGCACCCCGACCGATTCGGTCGCGCTGCAGGGCTTCGAGCTCGGCGCCGCGTCATCCAGCCAAAAGCGCAACGGCCTGATGGCGGTGCTGGAGTACAAGCCCAACGCGCAGGTGCACAGTACGCTGGATCTGTACTACTCCAAGTTCGACCAGACGGAGGCGCGCCGCACCGTCATGTCCGACATGTCCACCTGGGCCGGCGTGAGCTGGAGCAATGCGGCCACCACCGTCGTCAGCGGGGACAAGATCGTCACCAGCGGTGTGGTCAATGGCGCCAAGCCGGTGGCCCTCACCACCTACAACAAGCGCCAGGATGACATCCGCGCCATTGGCTGGAACAACGAGCTGAAGCTGGCGGACTGGACGCTGGCGGGCGACCTGAGCTGGTCCAAGGCCAAGCGCGACGAGCAGAACGCCGAGTTGCAGGCGGGCGCGCTGGCGCCCATTAGCCTCGGCCAGGCCACCATTGCCACCGGCGATGGCCTGTCCACCTTCGCGCCGGCCTTCGATTTCTCCGATGGCAAGGCGGTCTATCTGGGCGACCCCTCCGGCTGGGGGCGCGACGGCCGCAGCCAGTTCCCCAAGGTGCGCGATCAGATCAAGGCCCTGAAGCTCAGCGCCGGCCGCGGCTTCGAGGGCTGGTTGAACCGGTTTGACGCGGGCCTGGACTACTCCGAGCGAGACAAATCCATGAACCGCACCGAGGTCTACTACAACCTCAAGAACGGTCGCACCCCGGTGCTCATCCCGTCGGCGCTGCTGCGCGACCCCACCGACCTGAGCTTTGCGGGCAGCAACATCCGCATGGTCAATTTCGACCTGCCCAGCGCCCTGGGCCTGTACGACGTGGCCACCGCGGCGGCCGACCAGGCGCCCGGTCGCGTGTGGTCTGTGCACGAGAAGGTGACGGCTGCGCACGCCAAGCTGGGCTTCGACTTCGATTGGGGCGTTCCGGTGCATGGCAACCTGGGATTGCGCGTGGTTCACGCCCAGCAGGATGCGAACGGTGAGCTGTGGGATTCGAAGGCCAAAGTCACGTTGCCCATCACGGGAGGTACTTCCTACACCGACACCTTGCCCAGCTTGAACGTGACGGTCGACCTGACGCCGGAAACTCTCCTTCGCTTCGGCTTGGCCAAGGTGATTGCACGCCCGAACATGGAAGACATGCGGGCCGGCGTGACGGATGTGACCGTCGATCAAACAACGCGAACCTGGCAAGCCAGCGGCGGCAATCCGAAGTTGGAGCCGTGGCGAGCCAACGCGGCCGATGTGTCGCTGGAGCGGTATCTTGGCAAGCGAAGCTATGTGTCAGCGGCGAGCTTCTACAAGAAGATCAAGAACTTCGTGTACTCCCAGACCATCCTGGCGGACTTCACCGGTTTTCCCAACCCGACGAGCTACACGCCCATCAGCAACATCGGGCGATTCAACACGCAGGCCAACGGCAAGGGCGGCATGATCGCCGGCACCGAACTCAGCGCCTCGCTCGATGGCTCGCTGGTGAGCCCCTCGCTGGACGGCATCGGATTCACGCTCAGCTACTCCGACACACGCAGCTCGCTGCACGAGGATGACAACGTCAGCAAGCCGCTGGACGGCCTCTCCGGCGTGGCCACCAACTTCACGGTGTATTACGAGCGCGATGGCCTGTCGGCTCGCATCGGCAGCCGGCACCGTTCGCCCTTCGTCACCACGGTGCGCGGCACCTTCGGCGAGAACGTGCCGAGCATGATCTCGGGTGAAACCATCGTGGACGCGCAGATCGGTTATGCCTTCGAATCCGGCCCCTGCAAGGGCCTGTCGCTGACGCTGCAGGTCAACAACCTGACCGACCGCGCCTACCGCACGCGTGTGGGCATCTCCACCGGCTCCAAGGACCCGACCGCGACCCTGCCGGAGCGCTACACGACCTACGGTCGGCAGTTCCTGATCGGCGGCAGCTACAAGTTCTGAGCTTTCTCCACTGCGCCGGTCCGGGCAGCCGCCCGGCGGGCGCCTTATCACCTGACCCATGACCGTCCATCCCGTGCCCGCCCGCTCCGACTTCCCCGCCGACTTCCGCTGGGGCGTCTCCACGTCCTCCTTCCAGATCGAAGGCGCCGGCCGTGAAGACGGCAAGGGCGAGTCCATCTGGGACCGCTTCTGCAGCCAGCCCGGCCGCATTCGCGACGGCAGCGATGCGCAGGTCGCCTGCGACCACTACCACCGCTACCCGCAGGACCTGGACATGGCCCGGGCGCTGGGCGTGAACGCCTACCGCTTCTCCATCGCCTGGCCGCGCATTCTGCCGAAGGGGCGTCTCGGGCTCGGTGCCGTGAACGAGGCGGGCCTTGCCTTCTACGACCGGCTGGTGGACGCCATGCTCGAGCGGGGCCTGGACCCCTGGTGCACCCTGTACCACTGGGACCTGCCGCAGGCCCTGCAGGACGAGGGGGGCTGGACGGTGCGCAGCACGGTGGACGCCTTCGTGGCCTACACCGACGTCGTCACGCGCCGCCTGGGTGACCGCGTCAAGCACTGGATCACGCACAACGAGCCCTGGTGCTCCAGCATGATGAGCTACTGGGAAGGCGTGCACGCCCCTGGCGGCCGCAGCCTGCCGGATGCGCTGCAGGCCTGCCACCACATCCTGCTCTCGCATGGCCTGGCCATTCCGGTCATCCGCCGCAATGTGACCGAAGCGCAAGTCGGCATCACGCTGAGCCTGCATCCCATCACCGCGGCCTCTGACAGCGCCGCCGACCAGGCCGCCGTGCGGCGCCACGACGGCCTGCGCAACCGCTGGTTCCTGGACCCTCTCTTTGGCCGCGGCTACCCCGAAGACACGCTCGCGCTGCTCGGCGAGGCAGCGCCTGCTGTGCAGCCGGGTGACCTCGCCGCCATCGCCACCGCGACCGACTTCCTCGGCGTGAACTACTACTTCCCCGAAATGGTGGCCGACGATCCCACCGCCCTGCACAGCCCGATGCGCAGCCGCCTGGTGGAGCGCCACGGCGTGGAGCGCACCGGCTTCGGCTGGGAGGTGTCGCCCCAGGGTCTGGTGGACCTGCTCACCCGCGTGCAGCGCGACTACGCGCCCGCCGTGATCCAGCTCACCGAGAACGGTTCCACCTTCGAGGACGTGCTGACGCCCGAAGGCCGGGTGCATGACGCCGAGCGGCTGTCCTACCTGCAGCGTCACCTCGCCGCGCTCAAGCAGGCGCTGGACGCCGGCGTGCCGGTCAAGGGCTACTTCGCCTGGAGCCTGCTGGACAACTTCGAGTGGGCGGAGGGCTATCTGCGCCGCTTCGGCCTGGCCTATGTCGACTACCCCACCCAGCGTCGCATCCTGAAGGACAGCGGCCTCTGGTATGGCCGGTTTTTGAACGAATGATTAACGTCGCAACCCCCAGATTCAGCGGGGTACGGCCGGTTTCTAAATGAAAAATTACAGGGTCCACCCTCAGGCGCGCGGCGGCCAACCGCGCGACACTGCGGCTCCACCGACCCCACAAGATCCGGAGACAAGATGAAGTTCCCCCGCCACGCCCTGGCGGTGGCCGCCGTCCTGGCCGCCACTGCCTTCCCCGCCGCCGCGCAACTCAAGGCGGAGGTGATCCACTGGTGGACCTCCGGCGGCGAGTCGGCCGCGGCCAAGACCCTGGCCGAGGCCTACAAGGCCCAGGGCGGCCAGTGGGTGGACACCGCCATCGCGCTGGGCGAGCAGGCCCGCTCGGTGGCCATCAACCGCATCGCCGGCGGCAACCCGCCGACCGCGGCGCAGTTCAACACCACGCAGCAGTTCCGCGACATCGTCGAGCAGGGGCTGCTGAACAACGTCGACGACGTGGCCAAGCGCGACGGCTGGGACAAGTTCCTCCCCGAAACCGTGCTGCAGGCCATCCGGGTGAACGGCCACTACTACGCCGCGCCGGTCAACATCCACAACATGAGCTGGTTCTGGTTCTCCAAGGCCGCCTTCAAGAAGGCCGGCATCGCGGAAGAGCCCAAGAGCTTTGACGAGCTCTTCGCGGCGCTGGACAAGCTCAAGGCCGCCGGCCTCGTGCCCCTGGCCCATGGCGGCCAGCCCTGGCAGGACGGCATCGTCTTCACCGCCACGCTGGCCCACTACGGCGGCCGTGACCTCTACCTGAAGGTCTTCCGCGACCGCGACCCCAAGGCCATCATGGGCGAGGACTTCAAGAAGGTCTTGCTGGCCTTCAAGCGCCTGCAGAGCTACACCGACAAGGGCTCGCCCGGCCGCAACTGGAACGACGCCACCGCCATGCTCATCAACGGCCGCGCCGGTGTGCAGATCATGGGCGACTGGGCCAAGGGCGAGTTCGCCCAGGCCAAGCAGGAAGCCGGCAAGGACTACGGCTGCAGCTTCGGCTTCGGGCCGAACGCGCCCTACATCGTGCAGGGCGACGTGATGGTCTTCCCCAAGACCAGCAAGCCCGACCAGATCAAGGCCCAGCAGCTGCTGGCCAGCGTCATCACCCAGCCCGCCACCCAGGTGGCCTTCAGCCAGAAGAAGGGCTCCATCCCGATCCGCACCGATGTCGACGTGAGCAAGCTCGACATCTGCGCCCAGATGGGCGTGGCCGCGATGAAGGACAAGGCGCGCCAGCTCGGCAACGGCGAGATCTACATCACGCCTGACCAGAACGGCGCGCTGCAGGATGTGCTGACCAGCTACTGGAACCGCAACATCCCGGTCGAAAAAGTCCAGAAGGACGTCCTGTCTGCGCTGAAGTGATGCGACTTGTCGCGCACATGAACACAGCCACAGAGACACGGAGTCACAGAGAGGCCGTGCACAGGGACACATCTCTCTGTGTCTCTGTGCCTCTGTGGCTTTGTTGTTCAGCCTTCCCACACATCGCGGGGTCGCCATGACCAGCCCTCGACGTTTCCTCAAGCGCAGCGCCGCATGGTTCGCCCTGCTGCCTCTTGCCCTCATCGTGTGTGTCGGCTATGTCGGCACCGTGCTCTGGACGCTGCGCACGTCCGTCTCCAGCTCGCGCACCTTCCCCAAGGACGACTTCGTCGGCCTGCAGCAGTTCGAGCGACTGCTGGACAACGAGCGCTGGCAGCTCGCCATTCACAACCTGGCCGTCTACGGTGTGCTGTACATCGCCGCGGCCATGTTGATCGGCTTTCTGCTGGCGGTCTTCATCGACCAGAAGGTGCGTGGCGAGGGCGTGCTGCGCACCGCCTTCCTGTACCCGTACGCGATGTCCTTCGTTGCCACCGGCCTCGTGTGGCAATGGGTGCTCAACCCCGACAGCGGCCTGCAGAACGCGATGCAGCAACTCGGCTGGACGAACTTCCAGTTCGACTGGATCGTCGACCAGGACATGGTCATCTACACGGTGGTGATCGCCGGCACCTGGCAGGGGGCGGGTCTCGTCATGGCGCTGATGCTCGCCGGCCTGCGCGGCATCGACGAAGAGATCTGGAAAGCCGCGCGGCTGGACGGCATCCCGGCCTGGCGCGTCTACCTGTCGGTCGTGCTGCCCATGATGGGCCCGACGCTGGCCACCGTCTTCACGCTGCTCGCCGTCAGCGTGGTCAAGGTCTTCGACACCGTCGTGGCCATGACCCAGGGCGGCCCGGGTACGGCCAGTGACGTGCCGGCCAAGTTCATCATGGACCACCTCTTCGGCCGCGCCAACCTGGCGCTGGCTTCGGCCGGCGCCGTGATGCTGCTGATCACCGTGCTGGCCCTTGTCGCGCCGCTCGCCTACGTGCGCAGCCGCCAAAAGTCGCAGGGAGGCCACTGACATGCCATGCAAACAAAGCCACAGAGGCACAGAGCCACAGAGGCAGCGGGATGACAGTCCCTCTGTGTCTCTGCGCCTCTGTGGCTCTGTACCTTTCTCATGCGCAGCAGCCGAGGGCGACTGAGATGGCCAAGCAACGCAAAGTCACGGCCGTCTGGGCCCGCATCGGCATCTACGCCTTCCTGCTCGCGGCTGCCGCGTTCTTCCTGCTGCCGCTGTACGTGATGCTCACCACGTCCTTCAAGAGCATGGAGGAGATCCGCCTCGGGCAGATCTTCGCGCTGCCCTCGGCGCCCAGCTTCGACGCCTGGCGCGCCGCCTGGAGTGAGGCCTGCACCGGCGTCAGCTGCGAAGGCGTGCGGGGCGGTTTCTGGAACTCGGTGGCCATCGCCGTGCCCTCGGTCGTGCTGCCCATCCTGCTGGGCGCGGTCAACGGCTACGCGTTGTCGTGGTGGAAGCCCAGGGGCGGCGAATGGCTGTTCGGCATCCTGATGCTGGGCGCCTTCATCCCCATCCAGGTGATGATCTACCCGCTCGTCAAGCTGGAGGCCGCACTCGGCATCTACAGCAGCCTGCCCGGCATCGTTGTCGTGCACCTGGTGTTCGCCATGCCGATCATGACGCTGCTGTTTCGCAACTACTACGCAGGCCTGCCGGCGGAGCTGTTCAAGGCGGCGCGGGTGGACGGGGGCGGCTTCTGGCGCATCTTCGTGCAGCTCGTGCTGCCGATGTCCACGCCGATGCTGATCGTCGCGGCCATCATGCAGATCACCGGGGTGTGGAACGACTACATCCTGGGCTTGACCTTCGCCGGCCGCGAGAACCAGCCCATGACGGTGCAGCTCAACAACGTCATCAACACGACGACGGGTGAGCGCCTCTACAACCTCAACATGGCCGCGACCATCCTCACGTCGGCCGTTCCCCTCCTTGTCTACCTGATCTCCGGCCGCTGGTTCGTGCGCGGAATCGCTGCCGGAGCCGTCAAATGAGTGGCGTGAACATCCAGGGCCTGAGCATCAAGTTCGGCGCCAACGAAGTCATCAAGGGCCTGGACCTGCAGGTCGTCGAGGGCGAGTTTCTCGTGCTGCTCGGCCCCTCGGGCTGCGGCAAGTCCACGCTGCTGCACAGCATCGCCGGCCTGATCGATGTGAGCGGCGGCCGCATCGAGATCGGTGGGCAGGACATGACCGACGCCGAGCCCTCCGAGCGCGGCATCGGCATGGTGTTCCAGAGCTATGCGCTCTACCCGACCATGACCGTCGAGAAGAACATGAGCTTCGGCCTGCGGGTGGCGGGCACGCCCAAGGCCGAGATCGCCCGCCGGGTGGACAAGGCGGCGCAGATGCTGCAGCTCACGCCCTTGCTCCAGCGCAAGCCAGCCCAGCTCTCCGGCGGCCAGCGCCAGCGCGTGGCCATCGGGCGCGCCCTGGTGCGCGAGGCCGGCGTGTTCCTGTTCGACGAGCCGTTGTCCAACCTCGACGCCAAGCTGCGCGCTGAGCTGCGTCGGGAGCTCAAGCTGCTGCACCACACCCTGGGCAGCACCATGATCTACGTCACCCACGACCAGGTGGAGGCCATGACGCTGGCCTCGCGCATCGTGGTGATGAAGGGCGGCGTCATTCAGCAGATCGGCACGCCGGCCGAGGTCTACGAGCGGCCGGCCAACCTCTTCGTCGCCGGTTTTCTGGGCGCGCCGGCCATCAACCTCGTGCCCGCCCGCGTCGGTGCCGATGGCCGCACGCTCGACGGCGCGCTGCCGCTGCAGCTGGCCGAAGGCCGTGCCACCGCGGGCCAGGCCGTGGTGCTCGGCGTGCGCCCGGAGCACATCCGTCTGCAGGACGACGGTCGCTGGCGTGCCACGGTCGAGCTGGTGGAGCCCATGGGCAACCACCAGGTGGTGTGGATGAAGCTCGGCACCCAGGGCTTCTCGGCGCTGGTGCACGACGGCCGCCGGGTGGCCGCGGGCGACGTGCTCGCCTTCGACCTGGACGAATCGGCCCTGAGCGTCTTCGACGCCACCACCGAAACCCGACTGGACTGAGCCGTGAAGCCCATGCGCCGCCTCGCCCTTGTTGCCGCCGGCCTGGCCGTCGCTGCAACCACCGCCCACGCCGCGCCCGTGCAGGCCTGGCTGACCACGCCCGACCAGCAGCACCTGCTCGCCCCGAGCCCGGTGACGGCCGCGCCGGCACGCAGCGATGCCGTCGTGCGCGTCGACCCCGCGCGGCAGCACCAGCGCATGGCGGGCTTCGGCGCGGCCATCACCGAGGCTTCGGCCTGGCTGATGCGCCACGGCATGACACCCGTGCAGCGCGAGGCGCTGATGAAGGAGCTGTTCACCCGCGAGGGCGGCGGCCTGGGCTTCGACCTCACGCGGCTGACCATCGGCGCGTCGGATTTTTCGCGCCACCACTACAGCCTGAACGACATGCCCCCGGGCCAGACCGACCCGGCCCTGCGGCACTTCTCGCTGGACCCCGAGCGGGCGGACGTCATCCCGGCCGTCAAGCAGGCGCTGGCGCTGAACCCGCAGCTGCAGGTCATGGCCTCGCCCTGGAGCGCCCCGGGCTGGATGAAGACGACCGACAGCCTGGTGCAGGGCCAGCTCAAGCCAGAGTTCTACGGGGCCTTCGCCCAGTACCTGGTGCGCTATGTGCAGGGCATGGCGGCCGAGGGTGTGCCCATCTTCGCGCTGACGCTGCAAAACGAGCCCCACTTCGAGCCCGGCGACTACCCCGGCATGCGCATGACGCCGCGCACCCGCGCCGAGGTGGTGGGGCAACACCTGGGCCCGCTGCTGAAGGCTCAGGGCCTGAAGACGCAGATCCTGGAGTGGGACCACAACTGGGACGAGCCGTGGAGCCCGCTGTCCATGCTGTCTGACGCAGCCGCGCGCAAGTTCGTTTCGGGTGTCGCCTGGCATTGCTATGCGGGCGACGTGGCCGCGCAGTCGCAGGTGGCGCAGCACTACCCCGAGCTGGATGTGTGGTTCACCGAATGCTCCGGCGGCGAATGGAAGCCGCAGTGGGCCGAAACCCTGCCGTGGATCACCCGCAACCTCGTCATCGGCAGCACGCGGCATGGTGCCCGTGGCGTGCTGATGTGGAACCTCGCACTCGACCCGAAGCACGGGCCGCACCTGGGCGGCTGCAAGGACTGCCGCGGGGTCGTCACCATCGACCCCGCCACCGGCAAGGTCACGCGCAACATCGAGTACTACGCCTTCGGCCATGCGAGCCGCTTCGTGGTGCCGGGCGCGCGGCGTATCGCCTCCGAGGGCGGTGGCGAGGGGCTGGACCATGTCGCCTTCCGCAACCCGGACGGCAGCGTGGTGCTGGTCGCCAGCAACTCGGCCGCCTCGCCGCGGCGCTTCACGGTGCAGGCGCCGGGGCGCCGTTTTGCCTACGAACTGCCGGCCGGCAGTGTGGTGACGTTGCGCTGGTAAGGCCCGGCGCGGGGTGATGCGCCCGGGCCGGGCGTGACATCCATCCTGTGTTCTGACGACGGCCGGGCCCGTACGGGCTCGGCGGCGTAGGCCGTCGTCGCTACGATGGCCCGATGACATGGCTGCTGTTGATCAGCTCCAGCCTGCTGCTGATGCTTGGCATCACGCTGCTGGTGATGTCACGCCTGGAACCCGGCCACCTGCACATGCGCGACTGGGGCTGGATGCATGTCTTCCTCGCCTTCGGCCTGGCGTTGGGCGTGGCCCTGGTGCCCTCGGATGCGCAGTCGCTGCAATACCGTCTGCAGGCGCCGATCGCCACCGCGAGCATCATCGCGGCGCTGGCCTGGCAGCTGGCGGGCGCCAGCCACTACCGGGGCCGGCCCTGGCGCTGGCGGCGCACGGCGCCCCTGTTCATCGCTTTGCTCGGCTTCATCCTGGCGCTGGCCCTGGTGCAGCTGCGGCTGGCGGTGCTGGCCGCGGCATTGCTGCTCACGGCCGGTGCCTGGCTGGCCGCCTGGTGGCTGTGGCAGGGCGGCGAGCGGCATGAGCGCTTCGTGGCGCTGTGCTTCCTGGCGCTGGGTGGCGTGCACCTGAGCGGCCCCTTGTTCGACCCCCTCGCGCGCTCGCCCGCCACGCATCTGGCCGGCACCTATGTGCAGACCACGCTGGCGCTGGGCCTGCTGCTGCTGTCGGTGCGGCGGGCCCATGGCGAAGCCAAGCGCGTGGGCGAGCGCCTGCAGCAGCTCTACGAGCAGTCCATGCAAGGCTTGGTGGTGGTGCGCGCGGACGGCCAGGTGGCCTATGCCAATCCGGCCGCGCTGGCGATGTTCGGTGTCGACCAGGGGGCGGCCGTCGGCAGCATCGATCACCTCATCGGCGAGCAGCGCTTGGCGGAAGCCCGTCAGCGCTTCGACCGGCTGCTGCAGGCACGCGAGGGTCATCTCGCCTGGGAGGGCGAGCGCTTCCGGCAGGACGGGCGCGCGCTCTACCTGCGCGGCACCACCAGCTATCTCGAGTGGGAAGGCGAGCCGGCCCTCTTGGTGCTGATGCTGGACGACACCGAGCGCCAGCGCGCCACGGCGGCCCTGCGACGCCAGGCGCTGCATGACGAACTGACCGACCTGCCCAATCGCCATGCCGCGCTCGACCGCCTGGGCGCGCTGACCCAGCCCGGCGCCCCGGGCTTTGCGCTGCTGTCGGCGGATGTCGACCGGTTCCAGCTCGTCAACGAAAGCCTGGGCCACGAGACGGGTGACGCGCTGCTGCAGGCCATCGCCGCGCGCCTGCGCGAGAAGCTGGGTCCGGGCGGGCTGGTGGCCCGCCTGGGTGAAGACCAGTTCCTGCTGGTGCAGCCGGGCGTGGAAGATGACGACGCGGCGCACCTCACCGGCCAGCGGCTGCTGGCGCTCATGAACCCGCCGTTTCACATTGGCCACCGGGCGCTGCACGTGCATGTGTCGGTGGGCCTGGCGCGCTTCCCGCTGCACGGCGGCGACGGGGCGGCCCTGCTGCGCGCGGCCGACATCGCCATGCACCAGGCCAAGGCCCTGGCGGGCGCGGCCGTGGTGGTCTACCAGCCGGGCATGGCCACCGCCGCGCGCGGGCTGCTGGACATCGAGCAGGCCCTGGCCTGGGCCATCGAGCAGCAGGAGTTCCAGCTCGACTATCAGCCCAAGTACACGGCCGGCACCCGGCAGCTCGCGGGCTTCGAGGCGCTGGTGCGATGGCAACGCCCGGGTCGGGGCCGCGTCAGCCCGGCCGACTTCATCCCGGCGGCCGAGCGCACCGGCCAGATCGTGCCGCTGGGCGCGCTCATCCTGCGCCAGGCCGCGCAGCAGTTGCGCACCTGGCAGCAGCAAGGCCTGGCCCTGCTGCCGGTGGCGGTCAATGTGTCACCTCTGCAGTTCGAGGATGCAGGCTTTGCGGACTGGCTGCTCAACCTGGTGCTGGCGCATGGCGTGTCGCCCGCGCTGCTGGAGGTGGAGATCACCGAGACCGCGGCCATGACTCACATGGACCGCGTGCTGCCCCAGCTCGCCCGGCTGCGCGATGCGGGTGTGGGCGTGGCCTTCGACGACTTCGGCACCGGCCAGAGCTCGCTGACCCTGCTGCGCCGCCTGCCCATCACCACGCTCAAGCTCGACCGCAGCATGGTGGACCCGCTGCCCGAGCCCTCGGCCGGCGCGGTGGTGCATGCCGCCTGCGTGCTGGCCGGCTCGCTGGGGCTGGCCATCGTGGCGGAGGGCGTCGAGCGCGAGGAGCAGGCGGCCGAGGTCGAGCGACTGGGCTGCACGCATCTGCAGGGCTGGCTGCTGTCGCGGCCGCTGGCGCCCGAGGCGGCGGCGGCGCTGCTGGCCTCGGGGTCAGCGGGCCATTGATTCGCCCATGCGGATGCTGCCGCCCGGCTGCCAGGCCGGGTTGAACTGCAGGCCGCTCTTCTCGAACAGCATGACGACCGTGGAGCCGAGCAGGAAGCGGCCCATCTCGTCGCCCTGCGCGAGCGTGACCTGACCGGGCGCGTAGTCCCAGGCCTTCACGGCGCCGCCGCGCTTGATCTGGCCATGCCAGACCGTGGCCATGCTGCCCACGATGGTGGCACCCACCAGCACCAGCACCCAGCGGCCCAGGGTGTCGTCGTCGAAGACGCAAACGACGCGCTCATTGCGCGCGAACAGGCCCGGCACGCCGCGCGCGGTGGTGGGGTTCACCGAGAACAGCTCGCCCGGCACATGCACCATGCGCACCAGGCGGCCGGCGGCGGGCATGTGGATGCGGTGGTAGTCGCGCGGGCTCAGGTAGAGGTTGGCGAACAGGCCGTCCTGGAAGCGCGCAGCCAGTTCCGCATCGCCGCCCACCAGTGCGGTGGTCGTGAAGGTTTGCCCCTTGGCCTGGTAGACCTGGTCACCCTGGATGCGGCCGACCTGGCTGATGGCGCCGTCCACCGGGCAGATCAGAGGCGCCTGCGCCAGCGGGCGAGCGCCGGGCTTCAGCGCCCGGGTGAAGAAGTCGTTGAAGGTTGCGTAAGCGCCGATGTCCGGCTCGGCCGCCTCGGCCATGTCGACGCCATAGCGGGCCACGAAGCGGCGGATGGTGGAAGTCGTCAGGCTGCCCATGGGTTTGGCGGCGTAATGCCCGGCCAGGCGCGTGAGCGCCAGCTTGGGCATCAGGTATTGGGGCAGAACTTTGAGGCGGTCGGACATGTTCGAGTTCCAGCATTTCGGCCGAAGGAGCGCCTGACCCGGGTCGCAGGGAACAAAGCCACAGAGGCACAGAGACACAGAGAAAAGGCGTGACTTCTCTGTGTCTCTGTGCCTCTGTGGCTGTGTTGGAGAGCCCTTGCAGAAGCCGGTTGGCGCGATGGCAGCCAGTGTACGGGCCGACAATTCGCGTCCATGGCCCTGCTGCACAGCTCCTTCTACCGTTTTACCCCGATGGCGGACCCGACCGCCTTTGCCGACTGGCTGCGTGCCCGTGGTGCGGCGCTGTCGCTCGGCGGCGTGGTGCTGGTGGCCGAAGAGGGCCTGAGCGCGGCCATCGCCGGGGAGGCCGCCGATGTGCTGGCGATGGAGGCCGAACTGCAGGCGCTCCCCGGGCTGGCCGGCCTGCCCGTCAAGCACAACCGCTGCGAGCGCCGGCCGTTCAGCCGCTTCAAGGTCTCGGTCAAGCGCGAGATCGTCGCCTTTGGCGTGCCCGGCGTGTCGGGCATGCAGGCCGGCACCCACGTCAGCCCTCAGCGCTGGCGCGAGCTGCTCGACGACCCCGACACCGTGGTGATCGACAACCGCAACAGCTTCGAGTTCAAGCTCGGCCGCTTTCGCGGCGCCATCGACCCCGGCGTGGCCCACTTCCGCGACTTCCCGGCCTATGTCGAGGCCCACCGCGCCGAATGGCAGGGCAAGACGGTGGCCATGTACTGCACCGGCGGCATCCGCTGTGAGAAGACGGCGGCCTGGATGCAGGCCCAGGGCCTGAAGGTGGCCCAGCTCGACGGCGGCATCCTGAACTACCTCGCCACCTTCGACGACGCCGCAGCCGATTGGCAGGGCGAGTGCTACGTCTTCGACAAGCGCATCGCCATCGACGCCGCCGCCCGCGAGACCGGCACCACCGCCGAGCAGGTCTTCACCGACCCGGCAGACGCCTGGCGGCTGGCGCGGGCGAAGCGGCTGGACCCGGCGGCGGATGATTGAAGCCCCGAGCCGGAGCAAACCTTCCGCCCCTGCAGCGGCAACCTGGCGCCGCAAACCCCGACAATCCTCTCCGCGCGCCGCTTGCGCGCACTGCCCACCAGCCCTTCGATGTCTCACCTGATCGTCCACGGCGGCACGCCCCTCTCGGGCCGCATCATTCCCTCGGCGAACAAGAACGCCGTCCTCCCCATCCTCTGCGCCACGCTGCTGACCAAGCAGCCGGTGCGTCTGCGCGGTGTGCCCGAGATCACCGACGTGAAGAAGATCGTCGAGGTCTTCCGCAAGCTCGGCTCCAAGGTGGAGCTCGATTTCAAGACCGGCATCCTCGACGTGCACCACGCCGACACGCATTTCGACCCCAACGTCGACCGCCTGCCGGAAGAGATGCGCTCGTCCATCATGCTGGTGCCCGGGCTGATGGCCCGCTTCGGTGCGGCCCGCATTGAGGACGACGTCAAGGGCTGCACGCTGGGCGCTCGCGAGATCGACCCGCACGTGGAGGTGTTCGAGCGCTTCGGCGCCCAGGTGGAGCGCCTGCCGGACGGCCTCATCCTGCGCGTGCACCGGCCGCTGACGGCCAACGCCCACTGGACGGACTACGCCTCGGTCACCACCACCGAGAACTTCGTGCTGTGCGCCGCCCTGGCCGATGGCGTCTCCACGCTCACCAACGCCGCCAGCGAGCCGCATGTGCAGGAGTTCTGCAACTTCATGTCGCTGCTGGGCGCCAAGATCGAGGGCCATGGCACCTCCAAGCTCAAGATCACCGGCGTGCAGGACCTCGGCGGGGCCGACTACACCTTCACCGAAGACTTCCACGAGATCGTGACCTTCCTCGCCTTGGGTGCCATCACCGGGGGCAATGTGCAGGTCAAGAACGGCGCGCCGGAGATGTTCCCGCTGCTGGATCGCACCTTTGCCAAGTTCGGCGTGCAGATCGTGCACGAAGACGGCTGGAGCCGCTGCGTGGTGGACGGCCCGCTGAAGGTGAAGGAGCCCTTCACCCGCAACATCCTGCAGAAGGTCGAGGCCGCGCCCTGGCCCTATGTGCCGGTGGACCTGCTGCCCATCTTCGTGGCGCTGGGGGTCAAGGCCGAGGGCAGCGTGATGTTCTGGAACAAGGTGTACGACGGCGCCATGGGCTGGACGAGCGAGCTGGCCAAGTTCGGCGCGCATGCCTTCCTGAGCGACCCGCACCGCATGATCACCTTCGGCGGCAAGCCGCTGAGCCCGGCCGAGGTCGAGAGCCCCTACATCATCCGCGTGGCCATCGCGCTGCTGATGGTGGCCGCGAGCATCCCGGGCAAGAGCGTGATCAAGAACGCGACGCCCATCCGCCGCGCGCACCCGAACTTCGTGGAGCACATCGGCGAGCTGGGCGCGCGCATGGAGTGGGTCGAAGGCGATTGAGATGGAGCCCGTCGTCCAACCTCGCGGCGCTGGACGTGCGCGAGTCTGGCCGGTCTTGCCGACCGCGCCGCGGCTCGCGCCGCAGGCACATCACCAGACCGGGCCGGCTTCGGAGCGGCCCGGCGCTCGGCCCGAAGACCAGGGGCGCTGAGTGAGCCTGCGTGTGTTCGTAGCTGCATTGACGGCAGCCTTCGCTACGTTTGCAGCTGCTGCTCCGGCGCCGGCGTCGCTGGGCACCATCCGCTGGGTGGTGCAGGACGTGCCGCCTCATTTCACCTTTGCGCAAGGCCACGCGCCGCGCAGCGTGGCGGAGCTGGGGCGGGGCGAGGTGGACGGCTTCATGCGGGTGCTGATCGCGCGCATGCCGGGCTGGCAGCATGAGTTCGTCGAGGCCAGCACCGCGCGCTACGAGGCTGAGAGCCGGCGCGGCCGGACGCTGTGCTCCACGCTGCATGTGCGCACCCCGGAGCGGCTGCAGTGGGCGTGGTTCTCGCACCTGTACCCGCCGCTGGTATCGCGAGAGATCCATGTGGTCGTGCGGCGCGAGCTGCTGGACCGGCTGGCGCCGGCGCGGCCGGAGGATGGCCGCTTGCAGTTGGCCGAGTTGCTCAAGCGCCCGGAGCTGCGCCTGATCGTTGCGCGCGACCGGGCCTTCGGCGCGCAGATCGACAACCTGCTGGCCCAGCACACCGTCGCGCGCATCCCGGTCGGCACCAAGCTGGGCTCGCAAGTGCTGGACATGCTGCGTGCCGGCCGCATGGACTACACGCTCGAGTACCCCACGGTGCTGCATGAATACCTGGCCCGCCAGAGTGACCCCGGGGCCCTGGTGGCCCTGCCCATGGCCGAGGGTCTGAGCACGCTGCTGGCCACGGTGTCGTGCAGCCGCACGCCGGAGGGCCGGCGCGCCATCGAGGCGATCGACGCGGCGGTGCGCGACCTGGCCCGCGACCCTCGGCGCGAGGCCTGGGTGCGTGAATGGCGGGGTGACCGCTCCACGCCCCAGGACCTGCGTCGCCTCAATGCCTACATGGACGAGCGCGCCCGGGGCGGGCCGCGCATCGAGTAGCCGTGGCCCGCCCGCCCAAGCCTGCGTTGCCGCTGCGCCAGGGCGTGGCTGCCAGCGCGGTGTTCTGCCCGCCGGGCGCGTGGCCGACGACCACGGCCTTCCTGAACGAGCGGCTGCCGCGGGTCGACGACTGGGCCGAGCGCGTGGCCCGTGGCGATGTCGTCGACGACGAGGGCCGCGCCGTGCCCGATGCGCCCTACCGTGGCAACCGGCGCCTGTATTACTGGCGCCATCTCGACACCGAACCCGAGGTGCCGTTCGAGGCACGCATCGTCTTCCAGGACGAGCACCTGCTGGTGGCTGACAAGCCGCACTTCCTGCCGGTCACCCCCAGCGGCCTGTACGCGCGCCAGACGCTGATGGCCCGCCTGCGCGACGCCACCGGCCTGGTCGACCTGAACCCCGTGCATCGGCTCGACCGCGAGACCGCCGGGCTCGTGGTCTTCAACCTCCGGCGCGAGGCCCGTGACGCCTACCACCGGCTCTTTCGGGACCGTGCGGTCGAGAAGGTCTACGAGGCCATCGCGCCGTTGGGCGCCGGCCCGTGGCCGCGCACCGTGCGCCACCGCCTGGCCGAGCCGCCGGGCGAGAACTTCATGCAGATGCAGGTGGTGGCGGGCGAGCCCAATGCCGAGACCTGGATCGACCTGGTCGAGCCCTTGCACGGTCCGCATGAGGGCCTGGCGCGCTACGAGCTGCGCCCGCGCACAGGCCTGCGCCACCAGCTGCGCGTGCAGATGAACGCGCTGGGCCTGCCGCTGCTGGGCGACCGCATCTACCCGGTGTTGCAGCCGCATGAAAACCCGCCGTCCTTCGAGGCGCCGTTGCAGCTCGTGGCGCGCGCGCTGTCGTTCACCGACCCCATCACCGGACAGGCGCGTCATTTCGAGCGCGCAGCGCTCACAATCGCGCACCGATGAATGCGTCCAACCCCCAAGATCAGGTTCAGGAGCTGCGCCGCCAGCTGAAGTCGCTGCTGGACGCCGCGACCGCCAACGAGCGCAAGCTGGACCGCTTCGACGCGCTGGAGCGCCGCCTGATCGCGGTCAGCTCCATGGAGGAGCTGGTCAACCTGCTGCTGGTGGACTGCCGTGACGATTTCGGGCTGGATGCCGCCGAGCTGTGGCTGCTCGATCTTGATGAAGAGCTGCGCCGCGCGCTGCCGGCCCTGCCCATGGTCAAGCCGCCGCGCCTGCTGGATGGCCACGGCCCGCTGAAAGACCTGTTCGGCGCGACGCGCAGCACGCGGCTCATCGGGCCGGGCGCGGACGAAGGCCTGCTGGCGCTGGCGTTCGCGCCCGAGTCGGGCATCAAGTCGGCTGCCCTGCTGCCGCTGATCCGCCAAGGCCTGCTGATCGGCAGCCTGCATTTCGGCTCCCGCGACCCCGAGCGCTACGACAGCAGCTCCGGCACCAAGTTCCTCGACCGCCTGGCCGCCATTGCCGCCATCGCCATCGAGAGCATGCTCAACCGCGAGCGCCTGCGCCGCGCGGGCATGACCGACGGCCTCACCGGCGTGCACAACCGCCGCTATTTCGACCACCGCAGCCTGATCGAGTTCAGCCAGGCGGTGCGCCACCGCTACCCGCTGGCCTGCCTCTTCCTGGACATCGACCACTTCAAGGCCATCAACGACCGCCACGGCCACCCCACCGGGGATGAAGTGCTGCGCCAGGTCGGCGGGCTCATCCAGCGCTCCCTGCGCACGGGCGATCTGGCCGCGCGCTATGGCGGCGAGGAGTTCGTCGTGCTGCTGCCGCGCACCGACGAAGCCGGCGCCCGCGAGGTGGCCGAGCGCATCCGGCAGATGGTGCAGGACGCGCCCTTCGTGACGCCCGAGGGCGGCACGGTCAGTGCGACGCTGTCGGTCGGGCTGGCCATGCTGCCGGTCGAGGCCACGAGCTTCGGGGACCTGCTGGCGGCCGCCGATCGTGCGGTCTACGAGGCCAAGCGCCGCGGCCGCAACTGCACCGTGGTGGACGAATCGCCCGCCGCCTGACGCGGCCTGGCCCGGTCCTTCCTGACAGGCGGCCTACGGCGTGGCGGCCTGGAACGCCCAGACAAACCCCGAGCGCGCCTCCCGAGGGTGGCCTTGACAATTTGTGACGCCCGCCGAATCAAGCATGACCACCGACTCCCTCGCCGAAGCACCCGATGCCGGCGGCTCTCGCCGGCTGGCATCCCTGCGGCTGCGGCTGGCGCTGGCGGTGCCGTTGCTGACGAGCGGGGTGGTGCTGATCTTCGAGTGGAGCCTGGGCGGGGCCGACCCCATCCGCGAGAGCCTGGCCCGCATGGCCTGGCTGGTGCTGCTGCTCAGCGTGGCGCTGCTGCTGCTGATCGAGGCGCTGCTGTTGCGGCCGCTGCGGCGTTTGGCCGAGGGTGGTGAGGCGATGGCCGCGGCGCCGGCCACCGCGCCATTGGAGGACGTCACCGGCCTCGGGGGCGAACTGGGCCGCGTGGGTCGCGCGCTGGCGCAGGTCAGCGGGCTGTGGCGCCAGCAGGAGAGCGAGGCGCGCGAGCTGCGCCGCGAGTTGGCCCAGCAGCGGCAGTTGCTGCAGCAGGCCCATGTCGCCCTGGAGGCCAATCAGCGCGAGCTGGCCAGCCTCGCGCGCGTGGACCCGCTGACGGGCATTGCCAACCGGCTGGTCTTCGAGGAGTCGCTGCGGCGGGAGTTCAAGCGCGCCCAGCGGCTGCGCGGCCTGCTGGCGGTGGCGGTGCTCGACCTGGACCAGTTCAAGCAATTCAACCTCGCCCACGGCGCGGCCGCGGGTGACGCCGCACTCAAGCGCGTGGCGGGCCTGCTCAGCGATCGCTTCAAGCGCGACACCGACCTTGTTGCCCGCCTGGGCGGCGAAGAGTTCGTGGCCCTGCTGCCCGGCTTCGGCATGGCTGAGGCCCAGGGCGTGCTCGAAACCCTGCGCGAAGACCTGCGCGCGCTGCGCCTGCCCGACGGCCAGGGCGACCTGACCCTCAGCATCGGCCTGGCTGCGGCCAGCCCGGCCCATCCCTACCTCAGCGCCCAGGCGCTGCTGCAGGCGGCCGACGAGGCGCTCTACATCGCCAAGCACACCGGGCGTGATCGCTTGAGCCTCGCGGCGTAGATGGGTGCCCCTCGCCCAGCTGCGCCGCGCTGAACGCGGGCGACGCTGATCGATCCCCCGAGGGGATGGCGATGCAGGCGGCATCGAGCCGCCCGCACATCGCCTGCGGGCCGGCTTGGGGCGGCCCGGCGCCGGTCCGCATGCCAGCCGCTTGCCCAGCCGCCAGTCGCGCCGCAGGCCGCGACCCCTCCAGCAGCCGCCGTGGAACCGGCTCTGCCGGGCCACCGGCGGTGCCCCCTTGAGGGGGCTGGCGAAGCCAGTAGGGGGTGGACTTTTTTACCGGCCGTGTTCCTGCGCGGCGAGCAGTTGCTCGTTCACACGGCGCGCGGCGCGCAGCACGAGGGTTTCGTCGAGCTGGGCCTGAGGGGCGATCTGGCTGGCGATGTCGTCGAGCTGGTCGGGGTGGTTGATCAGCGCCCAGGCAACGGTCGAGATGGCGGCCACGCTGCGGCGGGCGAGGGCATCGGGCATGGTCAGCGACGACTGGATCTCCACATGGTGGCGCACGCTGGCCACCGCCGCCGGGGCCAGGCCCCAGCTCTCGCACAGGGCAGCGCCCAGCGCGTCATGGCTCACACCGAAAGCGGTGCGCTCCAGTTCCACCAGTTCGGCGTCGCGGGTGGCGGCGCGCAGCATGGCGGGGTAGTGAGCCGGCGCGTGGCGGTAGAGCACCGCCTTGCCACACTCCTCGAACAGGCCTGCGGAGTGTGCGGCCCAGGGGTCCACGCCCAGCATCTGGCCCATGCGGCCCATCAGCAGGCCGCGCTGCGATGCGCGGGCCCACACCGACTCCAGCTCCGCCGCCGCCGGGAAGGCGGCGCGCAGGCCCATCTCGAACGTGATGGCCGCCACTTCGCGCATGCCGAGGTAGGTCAGCGCCTGGTGCACGGTCTGCACCCGGCCGCGCAAGCCATAGAGGGAGGAATTGACCGCCTTCATCACCGCGGCGGCCAGCGCCATGTCGGTCTCGACCAGGGCGGACATGGCCTGCAGGTCGATGTCTTCCGCCGCCATCAGCAGCGAGAGCTTGACCAGGACCTCGGGCTGGGTCGGGATCTCGATGTCCAGATTGCGCAGTTGAGGATCGACGGGCATGGTTTCGGGGGTGTCTTTCGGGGGATGTCTGATCGTAGTTCAGCGCAGGAAGGCATCCCAGGCTGTTTTGAGGATGAGCGCCCCCACGACCGTGATGAACACACCACGAACGAAGCCTGCGCCATGCTTGAGCGCCAACCGGGTGCCCGCCAGGCTGCCGATCACGTTGGTCACGGCCATCACCGCGGCCACGTGCCACCAGATGTGGCCCTTGCTGACGAACAGCGCGATCGCGAAGCCGTTCGTCACCAGGTTCATCAGCTTGGCGGTGGCTGAGGCGTGCAGGAAGTCGTAGCCCAGCACACGCACGAACAGGAACACGAAGAAGCTGCCGGTGCCTGGGCCGAAGAAGCCGTCGTAGAAGCCCACGGCCAGCGCGATGGCGCCGGCCACGGTGGCCTCGGCCCGGCCGGTGAAGCGCGGCGCGTGTTCGCGGCCGAGATCCTTGCGCGCGAGGGTGTAGACGAAGACCGCCAGCAGGATCAGCGGCAGCGCCTTGCGCAGGCCGTCGGGGCTCACCAGCGTCAGGACCCAGGCGCCGGTGAAGCTGCCCGCCCCGGCCAGCACGGCGGCCGGCAGCAGGCGCGCCCAGGGCAACTGCACCCGGCGCACGTACTGCAGCGTGGCCCAGCCCGTGCCCCAGATGGCCGCGCCCTTGTTGGAGCCCATCAGCGTGGCCGGGGCGGCATTCGGGAAGGTGCTGAAGAGGGCGGGCGTGAGGATCAACCCGCCGCCGCCGGCCACGGCATCGATGAAGCCGGCGAGCAGGGAGGCGAGGGCGACGATGGTGAGGTCGAGCATTCCGAGGCGGCGAGAGGCGGTGCCGAGAGGGCGGGCCGGGCGAGGGCAGAAAAAAGAAACGGCCACCAAGGGTGCCTTGGTGGCCGTCGTGATTGTCTTCGGGGTTACGAAGCAACCATGTGCGTCTAGCGCTTGTCTTGTCTCCTCACAACCCGCCCGGCGGTCCTGGACCGGGAGCCCGGAACCGCGTCGAGTGACGAGAATGTATTGCCCCGCGCCGGTGCACGAAACTGGGGTATTTACGGGTTCGCTGGCTACGAAAGGTGCATATGCGCCCCAAAAGTGTGCGCTACCAGGGCTTCCGGCGCCCGTCAGAATGTCGCCCATGCGTCACCTGAACCGTGCCTTCGCTCTGCTGGTGCTCTCGTGCCTGGCCGCCTGCGGTGGCGGCGGCGGTGGCGCCTCAGGCAGCGTCGGGACCGGGGGCGACAGCGGCTCCGGAGGCGCCACCGGCCCCGGGCAGACGCTCACCCTCATGCTGCCTGCCAGCGGCCTGGCGCCGGCCGACCTGGCGGTGGTGGTGGCCGAGGGTGATGCGCTGAGCGAAGCCGTCGGTGCGGCCTACCTGGCGGCACGGGGTGTGCCGGCAGCCAACCTCGTCCGGGTGAGGGTCAACACCGCCAATGACGTGATCTCCGCCGCCGACTTCGCGTTGCTAAAAGCCGACATCGACGCCCGGCTGCCCGCCGGCGTGCAGGCCACGCTGCTGACCTGGGCGGCGCCCAGCCGCGTGTTCGGCACCTGCAGCATGGGCATCACCAGCGCGATGGCCTTCGGTTACGACGCCCGCTGGTGCAACCCGGCACCCACCACCAACACCTGTGCGGCCACGGCCGTGTCGCCGCTGTACGACAGCGAATCCCGCCGCCCGCAGGCCGACCTGCAGGTTCGGCCGTCCATGCTGCTGGGCGCCCGTACGGTGGCCGCGGCCCAGGCCCTGATCAGCCGCGGCGTGGCTGCGGACGCCACGCGGCCCGGCGGTGATGCCTGGCTGGTGCGCACCACCGATGCCGACCGCAGCGTGCGCTGGACCGATTTCGCCGGCCTGCCCACCGCCTGGAGCGGGGCGCTGACCGTGAATTACCTGGACAACAGCAGCGGCCCGGCGACCGGCAACTCGCTGTCGGGCCGCAGCGGGCTGCTCTTCTACCTGACGGGCCTGGCCACTGTCGACCAGCTCGCGACGCTGCAGTTCCGCCCCGGCGCCCTGGCCGACACGCTGACCTCCTTCAGCGGCCTGCTGCCTAGCGCCAACGGCCAGACGCCCGTGACCGCCTTCCTCGACGCCGGCGCCACGGCCAGCTACGGCACGGTCGAGGAGCCCTGCAACCCGCTGCAGAAGTTCTCCCGCGCCTCCGTCCTCATCGACCACTACTGGCGCGGCGCGACTGCGATCGAGGCCTACTGGCGTGCCGTGCAATGGCCGGGTCAGGGCCTGTTCGTCGGCGAGCCGCTGGCCCAGCCCTTCCGCGATACGCCGAGCTTCGCCATCGTCAACGGCGAGTACCAGATCAAGACCCGCCAACTGCGCCCCGGCAGCCGTTACACGCTGGAGTACCTGCAGGGCGGCAGCTGGACGGCGCTCGCCAGCTTTACCGGCGTGCGCGGCCAGCCGCTGGACGGCCGTGCACCACTGCCCCCGGCGGCGGCGACCCAGATCCGCTGGGTTGGCCCCTGCCCGAGCAACGCGGCCAACCGTTGCACGCTGGCGCAGTCGACCTGAGGGTCTGGCGGCCGCTTACCTCCAAACGCGCGTCGGTCAAATCCCGATTGCAGGGGGCTGCTTGGCGTTGAATAGTCGCAGCCCCGCAGTACCCTCGCTCCCCATGCTCCCGTCTTCCCGCGCGCGCGGCTTCACGCTGCTTGAACTCCTGGTCGTCATGGTCATCATTGGCCTGCTGGCGGGTTATGTGGGGCCGAAGTTCTTCGGCCAGATCGGCAAGAGCGAGGTCAAGGCCGCCCGGGCGCAGATCGATGCGCTGCAGAAGGCCCTCGACCAGTACCGCCTGGATGTCGGCCGCTACCCGAGCACCGATCAGGGCCTGGCGGTGCTGGTCACCAAGCCGGCCGACGAGCCGAAGTGGGCCGGCCCCTATCTGGCCAAGGCCGTGCCCAAGGACCCCTGGGGCAACGACTACCAGTACCGCAGCCCCGGCGAGCATGGCGAGTACGACCTGCTGAGCTTCGGCAAGGACGGCCGCCCCGGCGGCGAGGGTGAGGACGCCGACCTCACGTCCTGGTAACGGGCCGCCCGTGCCGCAGTTCCAGACCCGCGTGCTGCGTGCCGGCACGGTGAGCACCCAGCGCGTCGAGGCGCCTGACCGCGCCGCGGTGGCGGCGGTGCTCGGCGTGCCGCCGCAGCATGTGCTGGAGGTGCGCGAGCTCGCCGCGCCCGCGCTCGGCCGGCGCCGTGGTGGGCGCTTCCCCCTGCAGCTCTTCAGCCAGGAGCTCGCGGTGCTGCTGGACGCCGGCATCGCCCTGCTTGAAGCCCTGAACACCCTGCGCGAGAAGGAAGGCCAGCCCGGCGTGCGCGCGGCGCTGGATGCGGTCATTGGCCAGATCGAGCAGGGCCAGCCGCTGTCGACGGCGCTGCGCCAGCAGCCGCAGGCGTTTGACGAGCTCATCTGCGCCATCGTGGCCGCCAACGAGAAGACCGGCCAGCTGTCCGTGGCGCTGGCCCAGCATGCGCGCTACCTGGCCTGGGTGGACGCGCTGCGCTCGCGCCTGGTGGCTGCCCTGGTCTACCCGCTGATGCTGCTCGGCGTGGGCGGTGCGGTCATCCTCTTCCTGCTGCTGTATGTGCTGCCACGCTTTGCCGGCATCCTGGAGCAGACCAGCGCCGAGCTGCCCTGGGCCTCGCGCGTGCTGATCGAGTTCGGCCAGACGGCCGGCGGGCATCCGGGCCTGGTGCTCGGGGCGCTGGCGGCGCTGGGCTTCGGGGTCTACGCGTTGTTGCGTCAGCCCGGCGTGCGCCGCCGCGCCCAAGCGCTGCTCTGGACGCTGCCGGGCCTGGGCCCGCGCCTGCGGGTGCTGGCACTGGCGCGGCTGTACCGGTCGCTGGCCATGCTGCTGGCCTCGGGTGTGCCGGCGCTGGCGGCGCTGAAGATCGTGGTCGACGTGGTGGCCGCGCCTTGGCGCGCGGCGGTGCAGGCCGCGGCCCAGCAGATCGAGCGCGGCGAGCGCCTGTCCAGCGCCTTCGACGCCCAGGACCTGGCCACGCCGGTCGCCCGGCGCATGCTGCGCGTGGGCGAGCGCAGCGGCGAGGTCGCCCCCATGCTCGAACGCGCGGCCGCCTTTCATGACGAAGAAGCCGCTCGCCTCACCGACCTGCTGTCGCGCCTCGTGAACCCGGCGCTGATGCTGATCATGGGCGTGCTGATCGGCGGGATCATCGTGCTGATGTACCTGCCGATCTTCCAGTTGGTGGAGCAGGTGCAATGAGTGCCGTCTCGCTGACGGACTGGCTGCCGGCCGACCAGGGCCCCTGGCACCTGGACTTCGAACAATGGCCCCAGGCCCAGGCGCAGCGCTGGCGCGCGGTGCTGGCCGTGGGCGAGCAGGGGCGGCGGGTGCTGCTGGCCGAGCGTGACGAGGATGCACTGCTGCTGCAGAGCATCGAGGCGCGGCTGAATGCGCCGGTGGGCTGGCAGCGTTGCTCGGGCGAGGCGGTGACGCATTTCCTGGGCGCGGGGGAGGCGGATTTCCGCGCGCTGTCGGACGTCGAGGAAGCCCTTGCCGCGGTGGAAGACCACACCGAGGAGCTGTCTGCCCTGGCCTTGAGCGAGCAGGCCAGCCCGGTGGTGCGGCTGCTCAACGCCACGCTGTACGACGCGCTGCAGGATGCGGCCTCCGACATCCACATCGAATGCACCGCCCGTGGCGCGGTCATCCGGTTCCGCGTGGACGGCGTGATGGCCGTGGTGCGGCAGGTCGAAGGGCCGCAGGTGGCGGAGCAGCTGGTCTCGCGCCTGAAGGTGATGGCCGAGCTCGACATCGGCGAGCGCCGCCTGCCGCAGGACGGCCGCTTCAAGCTGCGGGTGCAGGGGCGGGAGATCGACTTCCGGCTGTCCATCATGCCTAGCGTGTTCGGCGAGGACGCGGTCATCCGCATCCTGGACCGCGCCGCCATTGCGCGCGCTGGCACGCTGACGCTGGATGCCCTGGGCTTCGGCGACGACGAGCGCGCCGCCATCCGCCACCAGGCCCGCCAGCCCCACGGCATGCTGCTGGTGACCGGCCCGACCGGCTCGGGCAAGACGACCACGCTCTACGCCACGCTGGCCGAGATCCATACCGGCGCGGACAAGATCATCACCATCGAAGACCCGGTCGAGTACCAGCTCGCGGGCGTGGTGCAGATCCCGGTCAACGAGAAAAAGGGCCTGACGTTCTCGCGCGGCCTGCGCTCCATCCTGCGCCACGACCCCGACCGCGTCATGGTGGGCGAGATCCGCGATGCCGAGACCGCGCAGATCGCGGTGCAGGCCGCGCTGACCGGCCACCTGGTGTTCAGCACGGTGCATGCAAACAATGCGTTCGACGTCATCGGCCGCTTCATGCACATGGGGCTGGACCTGTACAACGTGGTGTCGGCCCTGAACGCGGTGCTGGCACAGCGCCTCTTGCGGCTCACGTGCAAGCACTGCGCCCAGCCGTTCATGCCTGACGCTGCCACGCTGGCGCGCCATGGTGTCCTGAATGGCAATTTCCTGAAGGGCGAGGGCTGTGGCCACTGCCGAGGCACTGGCTACAAGGGGCGGCGCGCGGTGGCCGAGCTGCTGCGGCTGGACGACGGCCTGCGCGACCTGATCGCCGCGCGGGCGCCGATGTCCGAGATCAAGGCCGCGGCGCGGGCGCGGGGCATGAAGTCGCTGCGCGAGATGGCGCTGGCAGCGGTCTGCCGCGGCGAGACCACTTTCGAGGAGCTGGAACGTGTCACCCTCGATGAGTGAACGCCTGCGCCGCCAGCTCGCCGCCCGCCTGGCCCGGCCGCGGCGGCTGTTCGTCACGCCCGGTGGCGACGAGCTTGACGCCTGGTGCCGCGAGCACCCGGGCACGGCGGTGGAGCTGATCGTCAGCGCCCGTGCCTTGCATGAGCTGGTGGTCGAGCCTGGCCTGCCGCTGCCCGACCTGGACGCGGTGCAGGCCTATGCCCAGCAGCAGTTCGCGCATTACTTCGGGGCGGCCGCGCAGCGTTTTGCGGTTGCACCTTGGCGCGTGGCTGGCCGCAGCGGCGCCTCGGCGCTGCACGGGCTGGACCTGGCCGCGCTGCAGGCCCGTGCGTCGGCCGCCCAGGTGCGCCTGGTGCGGGTGCGGCCGGCCTGGAGTGCCTGGCTCGCGTCACTGCCCGCCAGCGTGCGCGCGGCCACGGGCCGGTTGGTCTGGCACGAGGGCAGTGACGGCGATGTGACCGTGGTCGTCATCGAGGTCGAGCAAGGCCGGGTAGGTGCGCTGCAACTGCGCCGCCTGCACCGGCTGGGCGACCTCGGCGGCGCCACGCCGCTGGCCCTGGGTTCGCCCGCCGACAGCCTGGCCCCGCAACCCGGCCCGGCGGTGCCTCAGCCTGATTTCCTGCCGCGCGGCACGCGCTCGCCGCTGGCCTGGCCGTTGGCGGTCACCGGTGCGCTGGTGCTGGCCACGGCCGGCTGGAGTGCACTGGAAAGCCGGCGCGCGCTGGAGGTGGCCCAGGCCGCCCGCGATCGCGTGGCTCAGTTGCGCGCCGCCGCGCCGGCGACGCCGCGGCCCGCCGCCCGCAGCCGCAGCGAGCCGGCCGAGAACCGCAGCGCTGCCGAGGCGCGCGCGCTACTCGGCATGCCCTGGGAGCCGCTGCTGAGCCGAGTCGAGACGGCCGGTGCCGAAGCGCGGCCGATTGCCTGGCTGGGCCTGGACGCCAAGGCCGGGCGTGGTGAATTGCGCCTCGAAGGCCTCACGCCCGACCGCCTGCTGGCGCTGCAACTGGCGGAGCAGCTGGGCACGACGCCGGGCTGGAGCCAGGTGGTGCTGTCGCGCTTTTCCACGGCCGAGACCGGGCTGGTGGGCCAGCGCTTCGAGATCGTCGCCCGGGTGCCGGCGGGAGGTGGCTCGTGAGGCCGGCGCAGCTCTGGCGCCAGCTCGGGTGGCCCGGCGCGGCCGGGCTGCTGCTGCTCGTGCTGGCCGCGCTGGCCTGGGGCTGGGGTCAGCGCTGGGACGCCCAGGCGGCCCTGCTGCAGGCCGAAGCCCGCGCGCTGCGAGCCCAGGCCCGGCCGGTGGCCAC
Organism: Roseateles puraquae; assembly: GCF_002205845.1. Lineage (GTDB taxonomy): Bacteria > Pseudomonadota > Gammaproteobacteria > Burkholderiales > Burkholderiaceae_C > Pelomonas > Pelomonas puraquae. The sequence continues at coordinate 111,473 of NZ_NISI01000002.1, forward strand.
GGCATCCGCTCCGGTGAGCCTGCAGCAGTGGCAGGCCGCGCTGCCGCCGGCCAGCGCCCGCCAGCAGCGGCTGGCTGACCTGCTGGAAATGGCCCTGCGCCTGGACCTGAACACCGCCCGCACCGAGCACCGCCTGGCCAGCGCCGAGGGCCTGGAGCGCTTGCGCGTGACCATGCCGGTCACCGGCAGCTACGCCCAGGTGCGGCGCTTCATTGCGTCGGCGCTGGCGCACGACCCAGCCTTGAGCCTGGATGCGGTCAAGCTGCGTCGGGCCAGCCCCATGGCGGCCGAGGTCGAGGCCGAGCTGCAGTGGTCTTTGCACGGGAAGGCGGCGCCATGACCCTCGCACCGCGCCAACTGGCCCTGGGTGCCGCGCTGGCGGGCACGCTGGCCGCCACGGCCTGGGTGGCCCTGCAGCCGGACGACGAACCGGCTGCGGTGGCTGCACTGCCCGCACGGCGTACCGCGCCGGTGGCGGCTTTGTCAGCGAGCGGTCCCGCCCCGGCGACCTCCGCGGCGTCCACGGCCTCCTCGGCCGCAGCGCGTGAGCCCTGGGCCGAGCCCACGCCCGCGCAGCTGGCCGCCTGGCAACCCCCGCCGCCGCCGCCGCCGCCGCCCGCGCCACCGCCGGTGGCCGCAGCACCGCCACCGCCACCCGTGGCCCCGCCGGCGCCGTATCAGATGATCGGCCGGGTCATCGAAGGCGAGGGCGCGCGCGCCGTCGAGGTGGCGCTGCTCAGCGGCCCGAACAAGGCCGTCAGCGCGCGGCCGGGCGACGTCATCGACGGCCAGTGGCGCGTCGAGCAGGTGTCCGAGAGTGGCGTGCGCCTGACCTGGCTGCCCGGCCAGCTTCCCCAGAACATCGTCTTCAGGCAAGCCCCATGAAGCACTTCCTTCTTCTTTGCAGTGCCGTCCTGCTGACGGCCTGCGCCAACCCGGCGCTGCGCCAGGCCGAGGACCTCGGCCGCAGCAACCAGTGGCCGGCAGCGCTGCGCGTGCTGGACGATGCCGTCGCCAAAGACCCGACCGACCCGCAGCTGCGCGCCGCCCAGGTGCGGGCACGCGAGCAGGCCACGGCGCGGCTCATCCTGCAGATCGAAGCGCTGCGCGGTGCCGGCCGCTGGGACGAGGCGTCCGCGCTGCTGAGCCAGCTGGCCCTGGCCGACCCGCGCCACCCGCGGCTGGCCGCCCTCACCACCGAAGTGGAGCGCAGCCGCCGCCAGGACGGCCAGCTGGCCGCCGGCCGGGCCGCGCTGAAGGAAGGCCGCATCGAGCGTGCCGACGCCATCGCCCGCGAGGTGCTGGCGGAGTCGCCCCAGCATCCCGGCGCGCGGCTGCTGGCCAGCCAGGTGGCGCAGGCGCGGCCGCTGGAGTCCGCCGTGGGCGAGCTCGGCCCGGCCTTCCAGAAGCCGATCACGCTGGAGTTCCGCGATGCGCCGCTGCGCCAGGTGTTCGAGTCACTGGCGCGTTCCAGCGGCGTGAACTTCGTGTTCGACAAGGACGTGCGCTCCGACGCCCGCATCACCATCTTCCTGCGCAACGTGACGCTGGACGAGGCCATGCGCGTCGTGCTGAGCACGCAGCAACTGGACCGCAAGCTGCTCAACGACAGCTCGGTGCTGATCTTCCCGAACACCGCGGCCAAGCAGCGGGAGCACCAGGAGCTCATCACCCGCACCCTCTACCTCACCAATGCCGACGTGAAGCAGGTGCAGGCCATGGTGCGGTCCATCGCCAAGGTGCGCGACATCCACATCGACGAACGCCTGAATCTGCTGGTGGTGCGCGACACCCCCGAGGTGCTGCGGCTGGTGGAGAAGCTCATCGCCTCGGTGGACCTGCCCGAGCCCGAGGTCATGCTGGAGGTGGAGGTCATGGAGCTGGCCACCGACCAGGTCGAGGCACTCGGCCTGCAGTGGCCGGAGACGGCCCAGCTCGGCATCAGCGATGCGGCGGGCAACATCCCGTCCCAGGTGTTCGTGGGCGGCAAGAACCCGATCAACTTCCGCGCGAGCATCGCCAATCCGGTGGTGGTAGCCACGCTGCGCGGCACCTCGGGCAACTCCAACATCCTGGCCAACCCCAAGATCCGCGTGCGCAACCGCGACAAGGCCAAGGTGCACATCGGCCAGAAGCTGCCGGTGTTCACGACCACCACCAACTTCACCGGCTCCACGTCGGTGGCCGCGTCGGTCAGCTACCTCGACATCGGCCTGAAGCTGGATGTCGAACCCACCATCCAGCTCGACAACGACGTGGTCATCAAGGTGGGCCTGGAGGTCAGCAACCTGATCCGCCAGGTGACCGGCCCCGGCGGCACCACGGCCTACGAGATCGGCACCCGCAACACGTCCACCGTGCTGCGCCTGGCCGATGGCGAGACACAGGTGCTCGCCGGCCTCATCAACGACGAAGACCGCAAGAGCGCCTCCGGCATTCCGGGGCTGTCGCGCATCCCGCTGCTGGGGCGGCTCTTCGGCACCCACACCGACACGCGCAACAAGACCGAGGTGGTGTTGCTCATCACGCCGCGCGTGGTGCGCAACCTCGCGGTGCCCGATGCCTCGTTGACCCGCCTGGCCAGTGGCGTGGACGCCAGCCCCGGCGCCTTCAGCAGCCTGCTGCGGCGCGAAGCGCGGGTGGGCGGTGCGCCGGCCACGGCTGCGGCCAACCCGGCACCAGCCCCGGCGCCCGGCCAGGCACCGTCAGCTCCCGCCGCACCGCCCGCTGAAGCCGTGCTCAAGCTCGACGTGACCCCGCAGGTGCCGGCCGGCGGCACGATCTCGGTGGCACTCAAGAACGACAGCGGCCTGCAGATCAAGGGCGAGGTCGAGTACGACGCCACCAAGCTCGCGCCCGCCCAGCCGCTGCAGGGCGCCGCGCCCGGCCGCTACCCGGTGGAGCTGGCGCCGCGCGGGGAGCGTGTGGTGGCCTTGCGTGCTCTGCCCGCGGCGGCCGGCCAGGTGCTCAACATCAACCTGGGTGGCCTGTCGGCAGCCGGGTTGAACGGTGAGTCGGCGCCGGTGCGGGTCGACGGCAGCGGCCTGCTCACGGTGGACGCCGCCCGCTGAGGCCGGACATGCGCAGCCGCGGCTTCACGCTCGTCGAGATGCTGGTCGTGCTGGCCATGCTGGGCGTGCTTGCCTCGGCCGCGCGGCCGCTGCTGGAGCTGTCGGTACAGCGCAGCCGCGAGCAGGAGCTGCGCCAGGGCCTGCGCACGCTGCGTGAGGCGCTGGACGCCTACAAGCGCGCCGCCGAGTCGGGCAGCATTCCGCTCGGCCCCGAAGACAGCGGCTACCCGCAGAAGCTGCAGCAACTCGTCGACGGCGTGGCCGATGCGCGCAATCCCAATGGCCGCAAGCTCTACTTCCTGAGGCGCCTGCCGCGCGACCCCTTCGCGCCGGCCGAGCTGCCCGCGGCGGAGACCTGGGGCCTGCGGTCCTACGACAGCCCGCCCGATGACCCGCGTGCGGGCAAGGACGTGTTCGATGTCTTCTCCCGCTCCGAGCGCCGCGCGCTGGACGGCAGCCGGCTGAAGGACTGGTGATGCGCCGCACCCGCCTGCGTGGCTTCACGCTCATCGAGCTCATCGTCGTGATGGCCATCGTCGGCCTGCTCGCGTCCATCGTCGCGCCGCGCTACTTCGCGTCCCTCCACAAAAGCAAGGAGACCGCGCTGCTGCAGTCCCTCACGACGATGCGGGATGCGATCGACCAGTTCGCGGCCGACAAGGGCCGGTATCCAGAGTCACTGCAGGAGCTGGCCACGGCGCGCTACCTGCGCCAGGTGCCGGAAGACCCGCTCACCGGCAGCCGCGACAGCTGGGTGGAGCTGCCACCGCCCACCGACATGCAGGCCGCCGGCCGCGTCTGGGATGTGCGCAGCGGCGCCGCCGGCCGCAGTGCCGACGGGCGGCTGTACGCCGACTGGTGACGATGCGCCCCGCTCGCCGGGCCGCGCAGCGCGGCTTCACCTACCTGGCGGTGCTGTTCCTGGTGGCGCTCACCGCCGCGGGCCTCGCGGCGCTCGGCCAGGCCTGGAGCACGGCGGCGCAGCGCGAGAAGGAGCGCGAGCTGGCGTTCCGTGGCCAGGAGATCGCGCGCGCCATGCGGAGCTACTTCCGCGCCACGCCCACCCCGCCGCAGCAATACCCGGCGTCGCTGCAGGACCTGCTCGAAGACCGGCGCGGCCCCGTGGTGCGTCGGCATCTGCGGCGCCTGTATGCCGACCCCTTCACGGGCCAACCCGACTGGGTGCTGGTGGCGGCGCCAGGCCAGCCCGATCGTTTCAGCGGCGTGCACAGCCGCTCCAGCCAGCCGCTGCTGCGTACGGTCGCACCCGACGGGACCACCGCCGCCACGGCCGAACAGCGGGTCTTCCTGGCCGAGGCGGACGCGGCCGCCGTGCCGGGCCTGCCCCTGCCGGCCCCGGCGCCGGCCGCCTCCGCAGCCTCCCTGCCACGCTGAAGCCGTCCCGTTCATTCAGTTGTCACCGGTGAAAACCCTCCACCCCCGCAGGTGAAGGGCCGGAGAACTTGGGATATGCGTGAATTTTTGCGTGAACAGAATCGAGCGCTTCCGGCGGCGGCCATTCCTGCCCCGGTTGGCGCTTCGGCATGCGGTCGCCCGATCGGCGGCTGCCTTGTTGTCCGGCAGCACGTTTTTTCAACTGATCGCAGAAGGTAGGTAGTGCAATGAAAAAGGTTGGGATCCGATTGGCCCTGGCGGCCGCAACCCTGTTGACGTCCCTCGGCGTGCAGGCCGGTGTGTTGCGCTCGACGGTCACGTTCGACCCCGTCGACACGTCGGGCCTGTTCTTCCCGCCTGCCCTGGTCTACGGCGATGAGTTCTACCAGTCGGCCTTCGGCCGCACGATGTGGTTTGACCCGGCCTCCAACTCGCCGACCGGGCAGTTTGGCGACCTCGTTGGCGCCATCCAGACCGGCCCCTGCGCTGACCTGGTCTGCCCCGTCAACAACGCCACGAACTATGTGAGCCTGGTGAACGACGCCTTCCTGGCGTTCGGCATGGCTGACGGGTTCACGTTCTCCGTGAAGAGCCTGGACGCCAGCTTCATCGGCACGGGTGACCCCGTGGCCGCCACGCCGGCCTACCTCGCGCTGCAAGGCGTGCGCGGCGGGCAATCGCTGACGGCGTACTACGCGCTGACCGGCCTGGACGGCAATGGCAACCTGAACTTCAGCACCATCAACACAGGTGTGTTCGGCGACTACGAGTTTGACACCGTCTACGCCTTTGCCTACGTCTGCAAGGACTCCAGCTGCCAGGCCTTCTCGACCAACCAGGCCCAGTTCGCACTGGACAACATCAACGTCGAGCACGTGCCCGAGCCCGCCAGCCTGGCGCTCGTCGGCATGGCCGGCCTGGCCTGGATGGGCGCCCGCCGCCGCCGTGCCACCGCCGCCTGAGCCCGCTGCCGTCTCGAAAGGATCAACCCATGAAGATGAAACTCAAGCCCGCCGCGTTGGCGACTCTGCTGTTGGCCACGGGCCTGGCGACCAGCGCCTTCGCGCAGGACCGCAAGACCTACATCGTCCAGCTCAAGGATGAGCCGGCGGCCTCCTACCAGGGCGGCGTGACCGGCCTGACCGCCACGCAGCCCGCGCCCGGCGAAACCTTCAAGTTCGGCACCGCGGCCGTGCAGGCCTATGTGAACTATCTGGGCCAGCAGCAGAGCAACGTGCTGTCGCTGGTGGGCAATGCGCCAGTGCTGGCGCAGTACAAGGTGGTCTTCAACGGCTTTGCGGCCAGCCTGACCGATGACGAGGCCCGCACGCTGGCCGCGAATTCGCAGGTCGCTGGCCTGTGGCTGGACGAAGCCCGCAAGCTCGAAACCATCTCCACCTCGCGCTTCCTGAAGCTCACTGAACCCGGCGGCCTGTGGTCGCGCACCGTGGGTGGCCAGCCGCTCAAGGGCGAGAACATGGTCGTCGGCGTGATCGACGGCGGCATCTGGCCGGAAAACCCGGCCTTCTTCGACCGCGTCGACAGCAACGGCGTGCCCAGCAACAACCCGGCCGACGCGCAGGTCTACGGCCCCCCGCCGGCCAGCTTCACCGGCGGCTGCGTGGCCGGCCCCGGCATCGACCCGGCCAAGCACTGCAACAACAAGCTGGTCGGCATCAAGCACTACAACACCGGCTTCAAGGCCAGCGGCCGCGTGCTGCACTGGACGGATTTCGCCGACTCCGGGCGCGACTCGCTGTCCGGCGCGACCGGCCACGGCGGCCACGGGGACCACACCGCCTCCACGGCGGCCGGCAACTCCAACGTGCCGGTCATCCTCAACAACTCGATCATTGGCACGGCCTCGGGCATGGCGCCGCGTGCCCGTGTGGCCGCGTACAAGGTCTGCTGGACCTATGTTGCACCCGCTGCGACCGACGGCACCGGCAGCGAGAACCGCTGCTTCAACTCCGACTCGGTGGCGGCCATCGACGCGGCCGTGGCCGATGGCGTCAACGTCATCAACTACTCCATCAGCGGCTCGCAGACCACGGTCAACGACCCCGTCGAGCAGGCCTTCTACCGCGCAGCCCGTGCCGGTGTGTTCGTGGCAGCCTCCGCCGGCAACAGCGGCCCCGGCCAGGCCGTGGCCCACATCAGCCCGTGGCTGACCACGGTGGCGGCCTCCACGCATGACCGCAGCTTCTCCGGCAGCGCAACCGTCGGTGGCACGACCTACAACGGCGGCTCCACCACCGCGGTCGGCCTGCCGGCCACCGAGATGATCCTGGCTGAGAACGCCGGTGTCGGCGGCGGCAGCGCCAGCCTGTGCTTCAGCGCCGCGCCGCCGGCCGGCCAGGTGCTGCTCGACCCGGCCAAGGTGGCCGGCAAGCTGGTCGTGTGCACGCGGGGCAACAACGCACGCGTGGACAAGGGCGATGCGGTGCGCAATGCCGGCGGCGTGGGCATGATCCTCGTCAATGCGGCTGCCGGCCAGACGCTCGACAGCGACTTCCAGTCGGTGCCGACCGTGCAGGTCAGCAACACGGACGGCGCGGCCATCAAGACCTATGTGCAGGCCAATGCCGGCGCCAAGGGCACGATCAACCCGGCGGTCATCGGCACCAAGCCGGCGCCGATCATGGCCGACTTCTCCTCGCGCGGCCCCAACGGTGGCGACAGCAACGTGCTCAAGCCCGACCTGACGGCCCCGGGCGTGGACATCATTGCCCAGGTCACGCCGGCGCAGACGGAAGCCCAGAAGGACGCGATCGTGGCAGGCACCCTGGTGCCGCCGCCGGCCTGGGACAGCTACAACGGCACCTCCATGTCCAGCCCCCACGTGGCTGGTATTGCGCTGCTGCTGAAGCAGGCCAACCCGACCTGGGGGCCGGGCGCCATCAAGTCGGCATTGATGACGACGACCTACTCCACGCTGGACGATGGCCTGCCCTCGCCGCAAAACGGTCTGCTGCCCTGGGCTCAGGGTGCCGGTCATATCGACCCGCAGAAGGCGGCCGACCCGGGCCTGGTGTTCAACGCCGGTAGCAGCGACTGGATCAAGTACCAGTGCAAGGTCAACCGCAGCGCGGTCATCCCGGCCAGCGACTGCACGACCATCGGCACGCTGGACGAGACCTACAACCTGAACCTGCCGTCCATCACCGTGGGCACCGTGGTGGATACCGTCACCGTCACGCGCAGCGTCACCAACGTCAGCAGCAGCACCTCGACCTACAACGCCACCGTCACGTCGCCGGCCGGTTTCAACACCACCGTCTCGCCGACCCAGCTGACCCTGGCCCCGGGTGAGACGAAGAGCTTCACGGTCACGCTGACCAAAGCAGGTTCGGCGTTGAATGTCTGGAAGTTCGGTCAGCTGGTCTGGAGTGACGGAACGCACAGTGTGCGTTCGCCCATCCAGGCCCGTGTCGGTCAGGCCATCACGGCACCGGCGGAGTTCACCGATACCAAGGCGTCCGGCAGCAAGCTGTTCACGGTGCGCACGGCATTCGGCGGCCGCATGGGCGCGCTCAAGGGCGGCCTGAAGGATGTGACGATGTCTGCAGAGCGGTCTCTGACGCCGTTGGCCACCACCTCCGCGACGCTGGCCACCCGCTGCAGCAGCAGCACGAACTATGCGTCCATCGCCAAGTACGACGTCACCGTGCCGAACGGCACCATGGTGGCCCGCTGGGCGCTGCGCCAGGCGGACGTTGGCCGCTCGACGGATGACAACGACCTGATCGTCATCGACATGGGCTCGATGAAGGCGACCTACTCCGGCAACGATGGATCGGACGAAGCCGTGCAGATGCTCAATCCGACGCCGGGTTCCTATCGTGTGTGCGTGCTCGCCTATGCCGGTACGGCGCCGATGAAGCACAAGCTCTCGAGCTGGATCGTGTTGCCTGGCGATGCGGGCGGTCTGAATGCGCTGGTGCCTTCGCAGGTCTATCCGGGCAGTACCGCCACGGTGGGTCTGAGCTGGACGGGCGTGAGCGCTGGCAAGCGGACGGTGGGCGCGGCACAGTGGCTGGATGCCTCAGGCAACGTCCAGGCGACGACGGTCCTGCGGGTGTCCAACGACGGCAGCGTGCCGGTGCAGAACGTGCCGACCAATGTTGCCGGCAAGAACGTGGACGCGCCGCTGCCGGAATAAGTCATGCACCGCTGCCGGGGCCCATCGGCCTCGGCAAATCAGGCCGCACACCGCCAGGCGTGCGGCCTTTTCGTTTTCTTGGCGCTCAGGACGCGCCGCGTGAGGCAGGCGAGGGCACGTTGACCTGGCACCGGTGGGCCACGCAAGCCGCGCCGGGGTCGGTCAGCATGCGGCAGTTGGAACGCAGGCCGCTGGCCTCCTGCTCACGCTTCTCGGCCGCGGCCTGGCGTTGGGCCAGGGTGGTCAGGCGCTCGGCGTCGGTGTCCTGGGTCGACCAGGCCCAGTAGCCCGCCGGGCCGCCGCAGGGTTTGGCGCCGACGGCGACCGTGCGGCACTGGCTGTCGCTGCTGCAGGCCGCGGTGCCGATGAGGCTGCGCAGTTCGCGGGCCAGGCGCTGCGACTCCGGCTCGGCCGGTGTCTGGGCGCAGCTGGCGAGCATGAACAGCGCCAGGACGGCCCCGAAGGTGTGTTGCTTGAGCTTCATGGGGGCCATGTTGCGCCCTTGGCGGGGCGGCAGCAACTAGCATCGCGCCATGCGCCTTGCCTGCCTGTTGCTGTTGACGTCCTCCGCGGCCCTGGCCGAGCCGGCACCGACCGACTGCCAGCCCGCTGGCGAGGCCGTGCGCGCGGCGCTGGCCGCGCTGCGCGCCCAGCCACAGCAATGTGGCGCGCGGCTGTGGCCGGCCGTGCCTGCCCTGCGCGAGAGCCCGGTGCTGGGCACGACCGCACGGCGCTTTGCGCAGGAGCTGGCGGCGCGGGACCGCATCGAGCATGTCGGCGCGGCCGGCGATTCGCTGCGGGCCCGGTTGCGGGAGGCGGGCTACGCGATGCGCCTGTCGGCCGAGAACCTGGCCGGCGGCCCCGAGACGCTGGACGAGGCCCTGGCCCAGTGGCTGGCCAGCCCCGCGCACTGCGAGAACCTCATGCTGGCCGAGGTGCAGGAATTCGGCCTGGCCTGCATCAGCGGCCCCGGGCGCTTCCAGCGCTACTGGGTGCTGCACCTGGCCGCACCCGCGGGCGGCCCGACGGCGCGGTAACGGGCTAGATCCAGCCGAGGTCGATGGCGCGCAGCACGGCCTGCGTGCGGTCGCGCACGCCCATCTTGGAGAAGATGGCCGAGCAGTGGTTCTTGATGACGCCTTCGCTGTTGCCCAGCAGGGCCGCGATCTCGGTGTTGCTGCGGCCACTGGCCACGAGCCGCAGCACCTGCAGCTCCTTGGGGGACAGGGGGTCGGGATGGTCGGCCGCCGTGAAGGCGCGCTCGCCGCCCTTGGCCTCCATGCGCGTGGTGAGCGACGGGCGCAGCGCCGTGCCGCCGCCATGCACGTCGCGCAGGGCCTGGGCCAGCGTCTCGGGGCTGATGGCCTTGAGCAGGAAGCCGCGGGCGCCGGCGCGCACGGCTTCGTCGAAAGCGGCGGTGTCGTCGAACGTCGTCAGAAGCACCACCGGCAGGCGCAGCGCGCGGGCCGCCAGCGCACGGATCAGGCCGATGCCGTCCAGGCGTGGCATGCGCATGTCTGACAGGATGAGGTCGGGCATGTCGTCTGCGGCAGCGACCGACAGCCACTCCAGCGCCTCGGCGCCGTCGCTGGCCTCGCCCACCACCTTCAGCTCGTCATGCAGCGCGAGCAGCCCCTTGAGGCCTTCGCGCACCAGTTGCTGGTCTTCGACCAGCAGGATCTTGATCACACCCATCGTGGACATCTCAGCTCGATTCGAAACCCCGGGCTGGTGCGCGTCACGCGCATCTGCCCGCCCAGCTCGGCCATGCGCTCGGCCATGCCGGACAGCCCATTGCCCGCCCGACCCGCATGCCAATGCGGCGCACCCCGCCCATCATCGTCGATGCTGACCGCGACTTCATCGCCTTCGCCGTGCAATTCGACCGTCACGCGGCGTGCCGCTGCGTGGCGCACGCCGTTGGTCACGCCCTCCTGCACGCAGCGCAGCAGTGCGTGGGCCGCACGGGGGCCGAGGTCGCGGGCGGCGTCGTCCAGCGCCAGCTCGACGCGGGTGCTCGCAATGCCTTCCGCCAGTGCCTGCAGCGCCGCTGACAGGTCGATACGCTGCGAACTGCGCTGCTGCGACACCGCCTCGCGCACGTCCGCCAGCAGCTGCGCGGCCACGCCCTGTGCGCGGTCCAGCGCCTGGCTGGCACCGGCCGCATCCGCCCGGGCCAGCAGTGCGCCGCCGAGCTGCAGCTGCAGGTTCAGCGCAGTCAGGTGGTGGCCCATCAGGTCGTGCAGTTCGCGGGCGATCTCCATGCGCTCGCTGTAGCGCATCTGCTCGGCCAGCAACTGCTCGCCCGACAGCTGTTCAGCCAGCACCGCCTGCAGCCAGCGACGCTTCTCGGCCTCGGCCGAGGCCATGCGCCCCAGGCCGAAGGCCAGCCCGTGCAGCGCGAGCATGGACGACAACAGGCCGAGCTGGTCGAGCCAGGCGGTCGGTTGCGGGGCGGCGTAGATGCCGGTGTTCAGCAGCACCTGCGCGAAGCCGAAACCCAGCGCCAGGCGCGGCGGCAACAGCACCGCGGCCAGGGCCGTCACCAGGAAAGGCAGGCCCGGGGTCACGCCGAAGGCCAGCAAGTCCACGCCGAGCAACCAGGCCAGCCGACGGTCCACCGCCACGCCGATGCCGCCTTGGCTTGCCAGGCGCCACATCAGGGCCACGAACACCAGCAGCAGCGCCACGCACAGCAGCAGCAGGCCGCGGTCGTCTGCCTGACCGCCGGCCGCACGCCACAGCCGCGCCACCAGCCCGTCGTAGGGCTCGGTGCGTGCGCCCAGTAGCGCAGCCCCTGCGCTGACCAGCTCCATCGCGCAGACCACCAGCGCGGCCAGCCGCAGCACCACGCCAGGCTCGGCGAGGCGGGCGAGCAGCCGGTCGATCACGTGCGCCCCTCGCCCGGCGATGACGCCGCGCGAGCCCCCGGGGGAATCGCTGCTGGCGAGGTGCGGCCCGGCGCTGCGGGGCATGTCAGTGCGCCAGCGCGGCCGAGATGACGCCGCCGCCCAGGCAGACCTCGCCGTCATACAGCACGGCGCTCTGGCCCGGCGTCACGGCCCATTGCGGCTCGGGGAATGCGAGTTGCAGTTGCCCATCAGTCTCGAAGCCGACCTGGCAGGCGGCATCGGCCTGGCGGTAGCGCGTCTTGGCCGCGGCTTGCGTCAGCGATGGCGGCCGGCCGGCCGTCCAGCTCAGGTCATCGGCGCGCAGCGCGGGGCTCAGCAGCAGCGGGTGGTCGTGGCCTTGCACGACGATGAGCGTGTTGTTGGGGAGGTCCTTGGCCGCCACGAACCACGGCGCGTGCTCGCCGCCGCCGCGCTGGGCGCCCTTGTCCTTGATGCCACCGATGCCCAGGCCCTGGCGCTGGCCCAGGGTGTAGAAGCTCAGGCCCACATGCTCGCCGAGCTTGCGGCCGCGCTCGTCCTTGATCGGGCCGGGCTGGTGCGACAGGTACTTGTTCAGGAACTCGCGGAAGGGCCGCTCGCCGATGAAGCAGATGCCGGTCGAGTCCTTCTTCTTGGCGTTGGGCAGGCCGATCTCGGCCGCGATGCGGCGCACCTCGGTTTTGGGCAGGTGCCCGACCGGGAACATGGCCTTGGCGAGCTGCGCCTGGGTGAGGCGGTGCAGGAAGTAGCTCTGGTCCTTCAGCGGGTCCAGGCCCTTGAGCAACTGGAACTCGCCCTCGTGCTCACGCACGCGGGCGTAGTGGCCCGTGGCGATCTTCTCGGCGCCCAGCCGCATGGCGTGGTCCAGAAAGGCCTTGAACTTGATCTCGGCATTGCAGAGCACGTCGGGGTTGGGCGTGCGGCCGGCCTGGTACTCGCGCAGGAAGCTCTCGAAGACGCGGTCCTTGTACTCCGCCGCGAAGTTGACATGCTCGATCTCGATGCCCAGCACATCGGCCACCGAGGCGGCGTCCAGGAAGTCCTGCCGCGTCGAGCAGTACTCGTCGTCGTCGTCGTCTTCCCAGTTCTTCATGAAGATGCCAATGACCTCGTGGCCCTGGGCCTTGAGCAGGTGCGCGGTCACGGCCGAGTCGACGCCGCCGGACAGGCCGACGACGACGCGGTGCTTTTTGTCGGAACTCATGCGCCCGATTGTCCCAAACGGCGGCTTCAGCCCGGCGCGAACAGGCTTTCGGCGCGCTGGTAGAGCACCCAGCTCGTGGCGATGTACTTGTCGCCGCCCCGCGGCCGGTTGCCGCGGTGGGTGTGGGTGAAGCCGCCCGGCGCGATCAGCAGGCTGCCCGTGCGCGGCGTGATCTTGCGGCCCTGGTACAGGAACTCGGTCTCGCCCTCGGCGAAATCGTCGTTCAGGTAGATCGTCCACAGCACGGCGCGGTGCAGGGCCTCGCCCTGGTCGAGCTTGGGGTACTGCTCGCAATGCCAGTAGGGGTAGCCGCCTTGGTCGGCCAGGTAGCGCTGCAGGTTGATCGCGCCGGGGCGGAACACCTTGGCGATCAGGCCCATCAGGTGCTCGTCCCCGAGGCTGGCCACGCGCTCGGCGTCCAGCAGCGCCAGGCGGCCGTCGGGCTGCTGCATCTGCAGCTTCAGCGGCGCCAGGGCCAGGTGGGCATAGCGGCGCAGGTACTGCTTGAAGCCGGCGATGACGGCGTCGTTGAGCAGGGCGCAGGCGTCGGCCCAGGCAGGATGGCGGCTGATGGGGATGTCCCAGCTGTCCTTCAGGCTCAGGTCCAGCCCGCTGCCGGTTTCGCCCCGCTGCACCTCGGGGCTCGCCTGGAAGCGCTCGATCAGCGCGCGGCAGGCTTCGGGCGGCAGGGCGTGGTCGTAGACCTCGATGAAATCCGGCGGTGTCATGCGCGACATTCTCGGCGTGCCGCTCAGCCCTTGCGCTGCGGGTCCCGCAGCGAGACGTGGCTGAACACCGCTTCCAGCGGCAGGCGGCGGCCAGCGGCATGGTCTTGCACGCACTGCAGCACCAGCGGGCTGCGGTGGCGCTCGGCGCAGGCGGCGATCTCCTCGGGCGTCATCCACAGCGTGCGCACGATGCCTTCGTCCAGCGCGCGCCCGGCGATCGCTTCACCCACCTGGCCCGAAAAGGCCAGCCGAACATAGGTGACATCCTCTAAACGGGCCGGCCGCACGAAGCGGGCGAGGTAGACGCCCAGGAAAGCGTCCGGCACGAAATGCCGCGCCGTCTCCTCCAGCGCCTCGCGCACGACGGCCTCGATCGGGCTTTCCGCCTGCTCCAGATGGCCGGCCGGGTTGTTCAGCATCAGCCCTTCAGGTGTTTCCTCTTCCACGAGCAGGTAGCGCCCGGCATTCGCAATCACGGCAGCGACGGTCACGCTGGGACGAAAACGTTCTGTGGCAACCATGAAACCTCCTCTGGCATTCCCGCACTGGGTTGAAGCAAGCATTGTGTAAGCTGCCCCGGCACCTTCCCAAGGAGGAGACCCCATGCAGATCGGTGTTCCGCGCGAGCGCGCGGCCGGAGAGACCCGAGTGGCGCTGACGCCCGAGACGGCCAAGAAGCTCAAGGCCCAGGGCCACGTGTTGCGCGTCGAGAGCGGTGCAGGCGGCGCCGCCAGCGTGACCGATGCGGCCTACGAGGCGGTGGGCTGCGAGATCGTCGACCAGGCCGCGGCGCTCGGCGCCGAGCTGGTGCTGAAGGTGCGCGCCCCCGCGGCGGACGAGCTCGCGCTGATGAAGCCCGGCACGGCCCTGGTCGGCATGCTCAACCCCTTCGACCGCGACGGCCTGGCCGCCATGGCCGCCGCGGGGCTGACGAGCTTCGCGCTCGAGGCCGCGCCGCGCACCACCCGCGCGCAGAGCATGGACGTGCTGTCCAGCCAGGCCAACATTGCCGGCTACAAGGCCGTGATGATCGCGGCCGACAAGTACCAGCGCTTCTTCCCGATGCTGATGACCGCGGCCGGCACCGTGAAGGCGGCGCGCGTGGTCATCCTGGGCGTGGGCGTGGCCGGCCTGCAGGCGATCGCGACGGCCAAGCGACTCGGCGCGGTCATCGAGGCCAGCGATGTGCGGCCGTCGGTCAAGGAGCAGGTCGAGTCGCTCGGTGCCAAGTTCATCGACGTGCCCTACGAGACCGCCGAGGAGAAGGAAGCTGCCGAGGGCGTGGGCGGTTATGCCCGCCCAATGCCGCCCAGTTGGCTGGACCGCCAGAAGATCGAAGTCGCCAAGCGTGTGGCTCAGGCCGATGTGGTCATCACCACCGCCCTCATCCCCGGCCGCGCCGCGCCAGTGCTGGTGACAGAGGACATGGTCAAGGCGATGAAGCCGGGCTCGGTCATCGTGGACATCGCCGCGCCGGCGGGCGGCAACTGCCCGCTGACCGAAGCGGGCAAGACGGTGGTGAAGCATGGCGTGGTGATCGTGGGCGAGACCAACCTTCCAGCCCTGGTTGCGGCCGATGCCTCGGCGCTGTATGCGCGCAATGTGCTGGACTTCCTCAAGCTCATCATCACCAAGGAGGGCACGCTGACCGTGCCGCTGGATGACGACATCGTCGCGGCCTGCCGCGTCACGCAAGACGGCCAAGTCACCCGGAGCTGAACACCATGGAACTGGTTGATCACACCATCATCAATCTCATCATCTTCGTGCTGGCCATCTACGTGGGCTACCACGTCGTCTGGACGGTGACGCCCGCGCTGCACACGCCGCTGATGGCCGTCACCAACGCCATCTCGGCCATCGTGATCGTCGGCGCCATGCTGGCGGCGGCGCTCACCGAGACGCCGTTCGCCAAGGCCATGGGCGTGGTGGCGGTCGCGCTGGCGGCGGTGAACATCTTCGGCGGCTTCCTCGTCACGCGGCGGATGCTGGAGATGTTCAAGAAGAAGGAGAAGAAGTCAGCCGCCACGGAGGCCAAGCAATGAGCATGAACCTCGTCACGCTGCTGTACCTCATCGCCAGCGTCTGCTTCATCCAGTCGCTCAAGGGGCTGTCGCACCCGACGACGTCCATTCGCGGCAACGTCTTCGGCATGGTGGGCATGGCCATCGCCGCATTCACCACCGCCGCCCTCATCGTCAAGCTCGCCGGCCACGGCATGGGCCTGGTGTGGGTGCTGCTCGGCCTGGTGCTGGGCGGGGGCTTTGGCGCCTGGAAGGCCAAGACGGTCGAGATGACCAAGATGCCCGAGCTGGTAGCCTTCTTCCACAGCATGATCGGGCTGGCGGCGGTGGCGATCGCGGTGGCCGCGGTGGCCGAGCCGGCTGCTTTCGGCCTCACGCCGCCGCTGGATGCCGCGCTGGCCGCCATCCCCGCGGAAGACGGCGAGGCGGCGCGCGCCCTCGCGCCCATCCCGCCGGGCAATCGGCTGGAGCTGGCGCTGGGGGCCTTCATCGGTGCGGTCACCTTCACCGGCTCCGTCATCGCCTGGGGCAAGCTCTCGGGCGGCAGCAAGTTCCGCCTGTTCCAGGGCGCACCGGTGCAGTTCGCCGGGCAACATCTGCTGAACCTGGTGCTGGGTATCGCGGCGCTGGCCTTCTGCGCGATGTTCTTCGCCGGGCAGTCGGCGCTGGCCTTCGGCATCGTCGTGGCACTCGGCCTGGTGCTGGGGGTGACGCTGATCATCCCGATTGGCGGGGCCGACATGCCGGTTGTGGTGAGCATGCTCAACAGCTACTCGGGCTGGGCGGCGGCGGGCATCGGCTTCTCGCTGAACAACCCGATGCTCATCATCGCGGGCAGCCTTGTCGGCAGCTCGGGCGCCATCCTGAGCTACATCATGTGCAAGGCGATGAACCGCTCGTTCTTCAACGTGATCCTGGGCGGCTTTGGTGGCGAGGCGGGTGCAGCCGCTGCAGGCGCCACGCAGCAGCGCAGCGTCAAGAGCGGCAGTGCCGACGACGCGGCCTTCGTGATGGGCAATGCCGAGACCGTCATCATCGTGCCCGGCTACGGCCTGGCCGTGGCGCGCGCCCAGCACGCCGTGAAGGAACTCGCCGCCAAGCTCACCGAGAAGGGCGTGACGGTGAAGTACGCCATCCACCCGGTGGCCGGCCGCATGCCCGGCCACATGAACGTGCTGCTGGCCGAAGCCGAGGTGCCCTACGACCAGGTCTTCGAGATGGAGGACATCAACGCCGAGTTCGCGCAGGCCGACGTGGCCATCATCCTGGGCGCCAACGACGTGGTGAACCCCGCCGCCCACGTGAAGGGCAGCCCCATCTACGGCATGCCCATCCTGGAGGCCTACAAGGCCAAGACCATCATCGTCAACAAGCGCTCCATGGCCGCGGGCTATGCGGGGCTGGACAATGAGCTCTTCTACATGGACAAGACGATGATGGTGTTCGGCGACGCGAAGAAGGTGGTTGAGGACATGCTCAAAGCAGTGGAATGAGGTTCTGGGCCGACCCGCCTGCCGCGGTGGCTGCGGCAGGCCGTGTACGGCTGATGCTGGTGCTGCTGGCCTATCTGGGGCTCGTGTCCTTCGGCTTCGGGCCCGAGCTGACCGACGACCACGCCTTTCGCCAGACGCAGACGGCCATCACGGCACATTTCATCCACGGCCTGGGCGACCTGTGGCGCTACGAGACGCCGGTGCTCGGCCCCCCTTGGCCGGTTCCTTTCGAGTTTCCGCTCTACCAGGCGCTGGCCAAGGGCCTGAGCGTGGTGGCCGGGCTGTCGCTGGAGACGGCCGGGCGTCTCGTGGGCGTCGCGGCCATGCTGCTGTGTGTCTGGCCGCTCACACGCATCGCGCAGGCGCTGGGCGCGGGCCAGCCGGCATGGGTGCTGGCGCCCGTGTTTCTGGCACCCCTGTACGTCTTCTGGTCGCGCGCGTTCATGATCGAGACGACGGCCCTGCTGTTCGCGTTGATCTACCTCGACATGCTGCTGCGCATGCTGAGGACCGGCCGGGCGGGCTGGTGGTGGCTGGCCGGCCTGGTGGTGAGCGGTCTGCTGGCGGCGCTGGTGAAGGTGACGACCTTGCTGCCCTTGATGCTGCTGGCCGGGCTGGCCATGGCGTGGCTGGCGTGGCAGGTGGTGGGCCGGCGCACCGACGCCAGGCTGCTGGGCAGCTTGTTGCTGGCCCACCTCCTGATCGTGGTGCCGGCGTGGATCTGGCTGGCACACGCCGATGCGCTGAAGGCGGCGAATCCTGTGGGCGCGTTCCTGACCTCCCAAGCGTTGACGCAATGGAACTTCGGCACGCCTGCACAGCGGCTGGATCCGCAGGTCTGGTTCCAGGTGGCCGACCACGCGGCCGACATGCTGTTCCCCTTGCCCGAGCCGATGCGCGGCCTCAAGGCCTTGCTCGTGGGGATCTGGCTGGCGGTGTTCGTGTTTTTCTTGCGCCGCTGCGACAGCGACCGGCGGGTGCAGGTGGCGGCCGTGCTGGCCTTGTTCCTGGCCCCCTTCCTCGTCTTCACCAACTTGCACCGCGTGCATACGTACTACCAAGCGGCCAACGGTGTGTTCCTGCTGCTGGCCTTCGGACTGGCTGCCGAAGGGGCGCTGGCGAGCGGCGGCCATGCGCGGCGCGCGGTGCCCTGGGCCTTTGGGCTGTCGGTGTTGGCCTTGGGCGTGGCGAGTTTCTGTGACCTGCACGTCAAGGGCACGCAGGCCGGGCAACTGCGGGAGATTTCGGCGCAATTGCAGGCCCAGACTTCGGCGGATGAGGTGGTCGCCATCACCGGGCAGGATTGGTCACCCGTCATCCCCTATCAGGCCGGGCGCCGGGCCCTGATGATTCCCCCGTTCGCCACGCTGGACGTGGTGCGTGCCAATGCCCGGGAACTGCGTGCTGCGGGCGCCAAACTCACGGCGCTGGTGCGATGCGGGACGGGACAGGAAGACGCGGTCCGTCTGCTGCTGTCGGAGCTTGGCCTGCAGCCGCAAGGGCCGCGGTGGGTCGCCGATGGCTGCACCCTCACGCGCTTGGCGCCGCGTCATATGGGGACGCTACAGTCGCCGGCAAAAGGATGAAGCCGGCGTCCAGAGGGAGCCAGGGAGGGGCCATGAGAAAGCGAGTGCAAGCACCCAGGGAGGCCGCCGCCGCGTGCCGGGCTGAGGCCGGACGGCGGTCTGCCTCTGCCTTTGCCGAAGAGGGGGCGATGGATCGATCGCTTGTCGCGTTGATGCACCTGGGCGGGGCCGGCGACGGCGCCAGCCACGCCCACGAGATGCCGCCAGTGCAGGCCACGGAGTGCGCGCTGTGAGCCGGGATCGGGTGCTGTCGGCCGCTGCGGCGCTGCTGTGCTTGCTGGTCTTCATGCCGATCGTGCAAGTCGGCGTGAACGTGTTCGACGAGGGCTTCATCAGCGCGGGCGCCATGCTGATCCGCCGCGGCTGGTTGCCGATGCGGGACTTCTTCGTCATCTACGGGCCGGGGCAGTACTACGTCAGCGCGGCCCTGTTCAGCGTTTTCGGCGAGGACCTGTTCGTGCAGCGGGTGGCGCATGTGCTGTTGCTGAGCCTGATCGGCCTCGGCCTGCTGTCCCTGGCTCGGCGGCTGGGTGCAACGCGCGGCGCCCAGGTCTGGCTGTTGGTGGCCTATGTGGCCGTGAACGCGCTGTTCATGCCGACGCCGGGTTATGCCGCCGTGCTGGCCTGTGGGCTGCTGCTGTGGGCGGGCGTGGTGCTGGTCGAGGGGCTCTCGGGCGAGCGACAGTCCCGCCTGGTTCAGGCATCCGTGCTGATCGGCGTGGCCGGTCTGGTGCGCTGGGACTTCGGCATCTTCGGACTGGTGACCGCCGCCACGGCGGCCCTCGCGCACGGGCGCCTGCGCCTGCGCTGGCGGGCCCTTGCGGCGCTGTTCGGCCCGGCCCTGCTGGTCTGGCTGCTGCTCTTCGTGCCGTTCGTGATGGCGGGCGGCTGGGAGCGCTGGTGGGCCGAAGTGCCCGTCTTCCATTCCCGCGAGTTCGCAGAGTGGCGAGGCCGCCCCGTGCTCCGACCGACGGTCTGGGCCCTGGCCAGGGCCTGGGCCCAGGGCGACATGGGGAGCGTCAGCGAGACGGTGACGCTGCTGTTGGCCGTGTGCCTGCCCTTGGTGCTGGCCTTGCCGACCATGGTTGTGGCCGGCATGCGCCTGTGGCGCCGTGCGTCGACCGCGCCCGTGGACCTGCTGGCCTGGGTGCTGGCCTTGCTGACCCTGACCCTGCTGAACCAGGTGCGGGTGCGCTCCGGCCTGCCCCAGGGGCTGCCGGCCTTCTACGCGGCCCTGCCGCTGGCACCCTACCTCTGGAGGGCATGCACGAGCCCCGCAGGACGCCGCGCGGTGGCCGCCCTGGCGGCGCTGGTGCTGGTGATGCCGGCCGTCAGCGCGGTGCAGGTCTGGTGCCAGGCGGTCTGGAACACGGAGCCTGTGGCGCTTCCGCGGGCGAGCCATGTGCGGGTCGACGGTCGCGACCGTGAAGCCTGGAAGACCTATGGCGCCATGCTCAGGCATCTGAGCACCTGCCTGCCGCCCCAGGCGCGGCTGTTTTCGGGCGTGCAGGACACGAGCCGGCTCTACGTCAACGATGCGGCCCTGTACTTCCTGACCGACCGGCTGCCGGCGACGCGCTGGGTGGAGATGGAGCCGGGCCTCACCAATTCATCCCGGGCCCAGGCCGCCCTGGCGCGTGACTTGCTTGAGCCGACGGTGGGTGCTGCGGTGCTGTGGCAACGGGTGTCGAACGAACCGAATGCGACGAGTCGCTCCAACGGTGTGCACACCGTCGATGAGACCGTCGCGGTGCGATTCGCGCCGGGTCGCCGGTTTGGTGCCTATGAAGTGAGGTTCCGGGCGGACACGGGGCCGCCAGACACCACGCAGTGCGATTCAGGCAAGTAAGGGCGCGACGACGTCTTTTGCTGCTTCGGAGTTGAAGCTAAAGGGAGGGCGGAATGGATCGAGAAGACAGGGGGGCGGCGAACTGGTTCGCCATCGGGGTGTTGACCCTGCAGTGGGTGCTGATGCTGCTGCCGTCGCACCCGTGGAGCCAGGCAGACTTCCCCATCAATGATGACTGGGCCCACCAGGCATCCGTGGCGGCCCTGGTGCAGGAGGGGCGCTTCGTCATCCCGGACTGGACGGCGACCAACTTCCTGGGTCTCCTGATCTGGGGGGCGCCCTGGGGTTGGCTGCTCCAGCCCAGCCATGAGGTGCTTCGCTGCAGTGGCTTGCTGGCCGGGCTGCTGGGCGTCTGGGCCTGTTACGGGCTGATGCTGGAAATCGGGCTGGGTGCGCGGCTGGCGATGCTGGTGGCGGCCTGCTGGGCGGCGCATCCGTTGTACCTCTCGCTGTCGGCCAGCTTCATGACGGATGTGCCCTTCATCACGGCCAGCGTGGTCGCGGTCTGGGCCATGTTGCGTTATCAGCGGCTGGCTTCGGTTGGATGGCTGGTCACGGCCCTGGTAGCGGCCAGTTGGGCCATGTTGATCCGCCAGACCGGGTTCTCGCTGTTCGTTGCCTTTGCTGTCGCCGGCGCGCTTCAGCCTGGCCGTCGGCAGCGTTATGTGGCGGTCTCCGTGCTGGTGCTGGGATTGCTCCTGTTGCTGGGTTACCCGTGGCTGCTGGAGCGGCTGCACCTCCTGCCGGCCATGCGTCACGCCGCTTCCGAGCAGGTCCGCGAGAGCTTGGCGCTGCCGGCAGGGCAAGTGGTGTTGTCGGTCCTCAACTGGATCATGCGCCTCGGCCTCTACTTGGGTCTGGGCGCCGCGCTGCCCTTGATCCTGCTGGCGGCCCGGGTGAACTGGTCAGCCCTGACGCGTCGCAAGCTCCTGGTGTGGACGGTCGTGAGCCTGCTGGTGCTGGTGGCGGGCTACGCCCTGGGCTCTTCGTCGTGGCGTATGCCGCTGCTGGGTAAGGATCTCATCGAGACCGGTCTCGGGCAACGGATGCTGCATGGGAAGTCCGCCACTACCCCCTTGCTGTGGCGCGGCTGGTTGGTCGTGACCGTG
The DNA here is from genome assembly GCF_002205845.1 of Roseateles puraquae. Taxonomy (GTDB): domain Bacteria; phylum Pseudomonadota; class Gammaproteobacteria; order Burkholderiales; family Burkholderiaceae_C; genus Pelomonas; species Pelomonas puraquae. The sequence goes on from NZ_NISI01000002.1 coordinate 132,985, forward strand.
TTGACTGTGTTGGCCAGCTTTTGGGTCCTGGCCCTGATCGTGCCGGCCCTGTGGCGGCTCTTCCAGCAAAAGGCATGGCGTCGTCCTGCTGGCTATGTGCCGGTCGCGCTGGCGATCTGGTTGATGTTGCAGGTCGCACCGGTGCTGCTGCTCACCAGCGTCTATGACCGCTATGTGCTGCCGCTGCAGGTGCCCGTGCTGGCGCTGCTGGCGTGGGCCTGGTCGTCCCAGGCCCTCACGTTGACGGCGACGACGGGCCCGGTGCTGCGGTATGCGGGCACGGCGATCGTTTTGGGTGCCAGCCTGTGGGCCGCTGCGTTGATGCACGACTACTTCGCCTGGAATCGTGTGCGCTGGCAGTGGTTGTCCGATCTGCCGGCCCAACTCGGTGTGGCGCCTGACCAGATCCAGGGCGGGTTCGACTACCTCGCACCTCTGCGCTACCACGGCGGCGTGGTGCAGCCGCATCCTGATGGCTGGTTCAGGGAACCTACGCCGTACGCGTTGTCCATCGGCGGGCCGCTGAAACAGGAGGTGCTCGACACCCGGCCTGTCGACACCTGGCTGCCTTTCAGCCCGAATCGGTTGTATCTGAATCGCAGCGCCCAGTAACAGGCGCGCGAGGCGTTTGCCAAGGTGGCATGACCGCACCTTTGCTGTGCCTGAGCTCCGGCGATGGTGTCGCTCCGATTCCCCGCTCTTCGGGGGGATCGCATCCATCGCGAAGACCGCACCGGGGCTTACAGTCGTTCGGCTACGCCGGCGTGGCATAGCGTGAGTCCGGTCGTCGACGGGAGATCAGGGATGCATAGCCAAAACGAGCTCGCCACGATTGCGGACAGCACACAGTCGGGGGCGTTGCCCGACATGTTGACCGCCACCTTTTCGCTGGTGATCCCGGTCTACATGAACGAGGGGTCCATCCCCGATTTGCTGCGCGCCATTGCTGCGCTGGCAGATGGCATGAGGCAACGCTGGGGCATCGCACTGGAAGCGGTTTTCGTGGTGGATGGCAGCCCTGACCGGAGCTTTGCCATGCTCAGCGAACGATTGCCGCATGTGGGCTTCAAGTCGCAACTGCATCTGCATGCGCGCAACTTCGGTTCTTTCGCGGCCATTCGTACCGGCCTAGGCGTCGGCGAAGGGCAGTTCTTCGGTGTCATGGCGGCCGATCTGCAGGAGCCTCCAGAGCTGATGCTGAAGTTTGCCGAGTTGCTGCAGGCCGATCATTGCGACGTGGCCGTTGGCGTTCGCAGTTCGCGAGCCGACCCGTGGCGATCCAAGCTCGCGTCCACCATCTTCTGGCGTCTGTATCGGCGTTTCGTGCTGCCCGAGATGCCTTTCAACGGCGTTGACGTGTTTGCCTGCAGCCGCACGTTTCGTGACCACCTGATGGCGCTCGAAGAGGCGCACTCTTCCTTGGTGGGACTGGTGTACTGGTTAGGGTTTCGCCGCGCAGAAGTGCCCTATGAGAGGCGCGCTCGCGAGCACGGCAAGAGTGGCTGGACCTTCAAGAAGAAGGTCAAGTACTTGATGGACAGCGTCTTCTCCTTCACCGATCTGCCCATCCGCATGTTGACGGTGTTTGGCATGCTGGGCCTGTTCATTTCGATCCCGTTGGCGATCGGGGTCATCGTGGCGCGCGTTTCGGGGTTGATCGCCGTCCCCGGCTATGCCGCAACGATGGTCGCGGTGGCATTTTTTGGCGCCATCAATGCACTTGGTCTCGGCGTCATCGGGTCGTACGCCTGGCGTACCTACGAAAACACCAAGTCGCGACCGCTTTCGCTCGTTCGGTTGTCTAGTCGCTTCGGTGTCCCGGCGGCATCCCGTGCCGTGGATCGATGAAGAGCCCCGCCTTCGTCCGTTTTGTGTTGGCCGGCGCACTCAACACCGCGGCTACCTGGGGCCTGTTCGAGGTGCTTCGTCACTCGTTGCCCCATCTGCTGGCTTACTCGCTGACCTATGTGATCGGCATCGGCATCGCCTACGTGCTCAACACGCGATTCGTGTTCCGCACCGGAGCCAGTCTGAGGTCGGCATTGCGATTTCCGCTGGTTTACGTCGGGCAGTACCTGTACGGGCTCGCCGTGATGTGGCTGCTGGTGGATGCTGGCGGGATTTCACCGTCCTACGCGCTGCCAGTGGTTCTGGTGACGAGCATTCCGCTGACCTTCCTTGCCACGCGCAGTCTGATGCGCCGCACGGCAGTGCCGCTGCTGCAAGCGCAGGAGCGGCGATGAGTTTGCGCGAAGCTTGCCTCGCGTGGGCGCTCAACCACCGTGGTGTTGCCCTGCATTTTGAGTGGACCGTGGTCCTGCTGGCGGCGCTCTTTGTCTTGGTGGCCTTGTGGCCGGCACTGCGCCCGGGGGCCGCGGCTGCCGGCCGAGGCGGGCGATTCGTCTTCTTCGCCACGTTGGTCGTCTTCTTCCTCGTGGCGCGCCTGCCGGGGCTGCTGGCGCCGCAGTTGAATCCGGACGAAGGCCTGTTTACGGCCGCTGCCGAGGCCCTGCTTCGGGATGGCCGCTTCTGGATTTCAGTGGACACGGGTTCGTCCGGCTTGCTCAATGTCTGGCCGCTCACCTGGCCGGCCCTCTTCGGTCTGCGGCCTGACTACAGCACCGCTCGCCTGACCGGCCTTGTTGCTTTGCTGAGCTCGCTGGCCTTGCTTTACGGCGCCTTTCGCGCCTGGTTCGGCGAAGCTGTGGCCAGGATCGCTCTGGTGCCAGTTGCGCTGGTGCTGGCGTGGGTCCAGCATCCCCACCTTCTGCACTACGGCAGCGAGCACATCCCCGCGTTGCTCACTGCCCTGGCTGTCTATGGTCTGGCGCAGGTGCAAACGCAGCCGCGGCCACCGGCCTGGGCCTGCTGGTTGCAGGGTCTAGCCGTAGGCGCCATGCCGCTGGTGAAGATGCAGGGCGTACCCATCGCGGCCGCCTTGGCGTTGCTGATGCTGGCGACCCTGTGGTCCGTCCGTCGCACGGAGCCCCGTCACTTCCGGCAGGCGGCGTTCACATGGCTGGTCGGCGCGGGTACGGCCCCGCTACTCGTGGGACTGCATCTGCTCGCTACCGGCGCTTGGCCGCTCTTCGTGCAGTCCTACCTGCAGCTGAATCTGGTGCATTACGCGGGGATGTCGATTACGCAACCGCCAACCGGTCGCCCGTCCTCGGTCCGCTACCTGCTGTGGTCGCCGCACCTGCGGCTGCTGGTGTTGATCGTCGGCGGATGGGCGCTCATGGCTGCCTGGGCGTGCTTTCAGCGAAAACCTGCGAATCGTGACGTGGGGCGCATCGCAGGGGCGTTGCTGGTCTGTGCCGCCGCCGCGTTTGCTGTGATGAAGCCGGGCACCCAGTTCGTCCACTACCTGTTGTTGTTCGTGGTGCCTTTGGGTGTTCTCGGGGGGGCCTTGCTGCATGTCGTGCTGGGCGATCGGCCCGACCTGAGTCGATGGACGGCTCGAATCGCGCTACTGATCCTGCTGATATCGCCAATACCGACGGTCAAGTCACTGACCTCTACGGCGAATCCCTTCCTGGCCCAAGCGCCTGTCTATGCGCGCGACTTCCACTCGCCGCTGGTGAGCAGGTTGCGGGAACTTGCACCGCCCGGCTCTTTGATGACGGTCTGGGGCTGGAGCCCGGACCTGTACGTTCAGTCGGGTCTGGTGCAGGCCACCCGATTTGGTTTCTGTTCCTGGTTGGTGGAACCCAATCCTTGGAGAGATGGCCTGCGTGCCCAGTTTCTGCAGGAACTGCAACAAAACCGACCGCTTTTGTTCGTCGATGCCATGGCACCGGAGCAGTTCTACTTTCCGCTCAGCACGCCGGTGGCTGACCGGGTGCACGAGCGCTTTCCGGCGCTGGTCGACCTTCTCGCCCGGGACTACGAGTTGGTGGACACCGTCGCGGGCGCCCGCATCTACCGTCGCCGGGCGCCTTGAACTCAGCGGAAGGTCAAATACCGATGCCCGAAGTAGCTGGTGATGACGGGCACCGCCACGCCCACCGCGTGTGAGATGGCCTCGTAATTGCCCGGTGCGCCCAGGGCGGGCAGAACGACGCGGGCGAGCAGGCTGCTGACCAGCACGGTCTGCAGGACCGCCGCGCCATTGACGATGCAGAAACCGAGCACCTGCTGCCGCGTGCTGGTCTGGCTGTCGGTGAAGGCGAAGCGGCGCATCAGCAGGAACGCGGTGACCATGCCCACGAGATAGGCCGCGACCACGGCGGCCTCGAAGGGCAACCACAGGCTGAACACGAACCGTGAGCCGTAGTTGGCTGCGGCGGCAATGCCGCCCGAGGCCAGGTAGCCGATGACGCTGGTGTTACGCGCCACCGCGCGGGTCCTTCTGTGCAGCGGCTGCCAGGTCCCAGCCGACGCGAATGCTCTCGTTGATCGACCGATCCTCAGGGTAGTAGTAGCTCGTGTCCGCCATGAAGAAACCTTCCAGCGAGGTCTTCATGGCCGGCAGCTTGTCGTAGAAGCCCGGCGGGCACAGCGGCTGCGCGTATTCGTAGCGCGACACATGGCGGGCAATGATGTCCTCGCGCTTGAGGTGTGGCTGGGTGAGCAGCAGGTAGCCAGTGGCTTCGTCCAGCAGGCGCTCGTCATCCCAGGCCCACTTGGGGTGGGTCTTGGGCATGTAGTAGGGCACGTAGACGATCTTCTCGGGCAGCGGGTTGAGGTTGCTGTACTCGATGAAGCCCGGCACCTCGATGCGCGGGTCGTTCACGTTCATCCAGAAGTACTTGGTGGCGGGCTTGCGCAGTTTCAGCAGCACGCAGGCGACCGGGATGTTGTCGATGGACTCGATGCGCTGGCGCTCGTCCAGCCGCAGGTCCGGCGCCAGGCGCGGCACGTAGCGCAGCGGCACGGTGGACAGCACGCGGTCCGCGGCCAGCGTTTCGCGGCCCAGGTCCAGACCGGTGACCCGGCCGTTCTCGGTCAGCACCCGGCGCACCGGCGCGCTGAGCTTGATCTGCGCACCCTTGGCCTGAAGCCGCTGCTCATAGGCGTCCAGCAGCACCTGCGAGCCGCCCTGCAGGTAGCCCATCTGCTCCTGCAGCAGGCTCTTGCGCGAGAGCGCCACCCGCTTGATGCGGGTGCCGATCCAGGCGGCCGACATGTTGTGCATGTGTTCGAAGAACTTCAGCTCGAACAGCCGCTCCCAAAGCACCTTGTAGGCGCGCTCGCCGATGGCGTTGCGGATCCAGTCGGTGGCCTGCAGCTTGTCCAGCTCGGTCCAGTCGGTCACGGCCTTGGTGCGCAGCACGTGCAGAGAGAACTTGACCTTGTCGGCCAGCGACAGGTGCGGGAAGCGCAGCAGCGCCAGCGGCTTGCCCCAGTCGTACCACTGGCCGTTGTAGTAGAAGCCGAGTTCGGTGTCCGTCCACTTCAGGCGGTCGGACAGGCCGAATTCGCGCAGCGTCTCGAACAGCGGGTAGTCGGTCTTGCAGATGAAGTGGTAGTAGCGCTCCAGGCGCAGGCCATCGAAGTCGAAGGCGGCCGACATGCCGCCCAGGCGGTCGTCCGCCTCCACGACGGTGACGCGGTGGCCGGCCTGGGCGAGACGGTCGGCGGCGGCCAGGCCCATGGGGCCGGCGCCGATGACGGCGTAGTGCAGAGGGGTCGAGGTCATCAGTGGGGGCTTTCGAGCACGACGCTGCTGTAGCGGGGGTGGTTGAACGTTTCCTTCACGGCCTCGGCGAAGCCCAGTGGCCGGAAGCCGAAGACCTGTTCGATGTCGACGCCGGTGAACTCGTCACCGGCCATCAGGGCGTGCATCTGGTCGACCGTGAAGGGCGGCTTCTTCATGACGAGCGCGGCGGCGCGCAGCATCAGGCCGAACAGCGGCACAGGGATGCGCACGATGGGCGTCTTCAGGCCCTTGGCGTCGCGGATGAGCCGCATCATGTCGATGTAGTCGATGCGGTCGGGGCCGGTCAGGTCGTGGATGGGCGTGCCGTCGGGCTGCTCGCGCATCATGACGTGGATGGCGCGGCAGAAGTCAAGGTTGTAGAGCGGCTGGCGCATGTAGCGCCCGTGGCCCGGGATGGGGAAGACGGGAATGCGTTCCATCAAGCGCGCCAGCCAGCCCAGGTGCTTGGGGTCGAACCAGCCGAACATCAGTGTCGGGCGCAGCACGCACAGCCGCTGCCCCTGCGTGGCGGTGGCCAACACGATCTTCTCCTGCTCTGTCTTGCTGCGCACGTAGTCGTCATCGGCCACCGAGTTCACGACCGACGAGCTGGCGTGCACCAGGTAGGCCTGCGGCGCGCGCTCGCGCATCACGCGCAGCACCTGCCGGGTGGCTTCGATGTTGTTGCGTGTGAAGGGTTCGGAGGTCTTGCCGGCAATCTGCGCATGCAGTTGCACGACGACGACGGCGCCGTCGAACTCGGCCTCCCAGGCGCCGGGTTCGGCCAGGTCGGCCAGCACGGTGCGCACCGACGGATGCAGCCGGGCCTGGATGCCGAGGTTGACCTCGTGCTTGTCGATGGCCACCAGTTGCTGGTAGCCGGCTTCCACGAGCAGCGTGACCAGGTTCTGGCCGACCAGGCCCGCGGCGCCGGTGATGACGATCTTGTCGTTGAGTTGCAGCATGGTGTCGATCAGAGCTTGGTGCGCAGGAAAAGAGCGTTGGGCAGGTGGGTCACGATGGCCATGATCCAGCGCCAGAACCAGGGGGTGTAGAGCGTGCCGTTGCGCGTGTCCAGGGCCCGCGTGATGTCCGCGGCCACCCGCTCGGGCTGGGCCCACAGCGGGCCCTTGGGCAGGCTGGCAGTCATGGGGGTGTCCACGAAGCCCGGCAGCACGGTGACCACGCGCACGCCGCGGTTCACGAGCCGATGGCGCAGGCCGCTGGCGAAGTTGGTGACCGCGGCCTTGGCCGCACCATAGACGTAGTTGCTCGCACGGCCGCGGTCACCGGCGGGTGACGAGATCACGCCGATCACACCGGAGCCCTGGGTCTCGAAGCGGTTGGCCAGATCCGTCAGCAGCGCGATCACGGAGCCGGCGTTGGTGTGCAGGCAGGCCAGCGTTTCCTGAACGCTGGATTGCGCGGTCGCCTGGTCGGGCATCACGCCGTGGGCGATCAATGCCACGTCCAGCCCACCCCAACGTTGCCAGGCCTGTGCCAGCACCGCGGCATGGTCGTCGATGAGGTTGGCATCGAGAACGGCCGTCTCCACCTCGGCGGCACCGCGCACCCGCAGATCGGCGGCATTGGCCTGCAGCGCGTCGGCGCGGCGGCCCACCAGCAGCAGCCGGGCGCCGCGACCTGCGTAGACGCGGGCCACCGCCTGGGCGATGGCCGAGGTGGCGCCAATCAGCAGCACGCGGGGTGCGGTGGCGGAGGAAGCAGAGGTCATCGGTCAGTGTCCAAAGATGCGGCGCGACATCGCGCTGGAGAGGCCCGGGTCGCGGAAGGCCAGGAAATCGGTGTGCCGGGGGTAGCCGGCTTCGAACATGGCGCGGCTCTGGCGGCCATCCTTGGCCGGGTAGAGCCGGCCGCCCGCCTCGCGCACGATGGCGTCGAGGCGGTCGAACAGCGCGAGTGTCGACGCCCCGTGGTCCGGGAAGTCCAGGGCCACGGTGGTGCCCGGCAGTGGGAAGCTCAGCAGCCCGAGGCCCTCGCGCTCGCCGAACGTCTTGAGCACGGCGAGGAAGGAGCCCTGCCCGCTGGCGCGGATGGCCTTGAGCAGCTCGGCGGTGGCGGCCTGTTCGTCGCGGCGTGGCAGCGCGCACTGATATTGATGGAAGCCGCGCGGGCCGTAGATGCGGTTCCACTCCAGCAGACTGTCCAGCGGGTAGAAGAAGGGCAGCAGATGCTGTCGCTGGGCGCCCGCCCGCGCGGCATGGCGGTGGAAGTAGGCCTGGTTGAAGGCGCGCAAGCTCAGGCCGTTGATCAACGAGACCGGCGGCGTCAGCGGCACGCGGCGGGCCCGCGCGGGCGGCGGCGGTGGGGGGCCTTCCGTGGCATGGCTGGCCGAGAACAGGATGCCGCGTGCGTCCTGGCCGCTGCCGCTGGCGTGCACGCAGTCCAGCCACGAGACCACATAGTCGTGCCGCGTCTCGGCCGCGGCCGACAGCGCGAAGAACTCGGCCAGCGAGCGGAAGGGCTGGCTCTCGCCTTGCATCCATTCGCTGCGCACGGGCATCAGTTGCAGTTGCGCCGTCAGGATGACGCCGGTCAGGCCCAGGCCGCCGACGGTGGCTGCAAACCACGCCGGGCGCAGGCCGGGCCCGCAGTCGATGCGCTCGCCGTCCGTGCGCAGCAGGCTCAGGCCGAGCACGTGGTGGCCGAAGCTGCCTTGGCCGTGGTGGTTCTTGCCATGCACATCGTTGGCGATGGCGCCGCCCACGGTGACGAAGCGCGTGCCGGGCGTGACCGGCAGGAACCAGCCTTGCGGCAGCGCCACGCGGATGATCTCGTCCAGCAGCACGCCGGCTTCGCAGGCCAGAACGCCGGTGGCGGCGTCGAAGCTGATGAAGCGGTCCAGCCCGCGTGTCATCCACAGCGTGCCGCCCGGGTTCAGCGCCACGTCGCCATAGCTGCGGCCATTGCCGTGGGGCAAGCCGGGCCGGGCTGCCGCGGGCAGCGGGGCGCTGCGCTCGGTCAGGCGGTGCACGGCGTGCTCCGCCGCTTCAAGACGGCCCCAGGCCTGGACGCGCGCGGTGGTCACGCCGTTCAGTGGGCCAGGCCCAGCAGAAGGCCGAACAGTCCGGCGCACACCAGGCTGTAGCGGTCCTTGACGGCGAACACCACCGGGTCGTCGCTCAGGTGGCCGCGTTGCGCCTGCATCCACATGCGGCTGATCCAGTACAGCACCACGGGCAGGGTCAGCCACAAGCGCTCCGGGTGTGCATAGCGCTGGGTCACGACGTCGCTGTTCAGGTAAAGCGCCAGCAGCAGCACGGCGCAAAAGCCGGCGGCCACGCCCATGGCCATCACCAACGGCGCGTCACTGGCCAGATAGCCGCGGCCAGCGGCACCCGTGCGGCCCAGGGCGGCCATGGCCTGCAGCTCGGAGTAGCGCTTGACGAAGGCCAGGCTCATGAACAGGAACAGCGGGAAGGCGAAGAGCCAAAACGAATGCGGCAACTGTGTGGCCGCGACACCGGCCACGATGCGCAGCGTGTACAGCACGCCCAGCGTCACGCAGTCCACCAATACGCGGCGCTTCAAGTAGAAGGTGTAGGCCAGCGTGAGGGCGTAATACACGCCGAGGGCCAGGCCGAACGCCGGCGGCAACTGCAAGGCGAAGACCACCGACAGGCTCAACAGCAGCACCGTGGCCACCAGGGCCTGCGGTACGCCGATGAGGCCGCTCGCAAAGGGCCGAAGCCGCTTGCGCGGGTGAGCCCGGTCGCTTTCGAGGTCCATCAGGTCATTGACGACATAGACCGACGACGCACACAGGCCATAGGCCAGGAAGGCCAGCAGCGCCTGCATCACGAGATGGGATTCGAAGCGGAAGGCGCCCAGCAGCGGCAGGAACACCAGCAGGTTCTTCAGCCACTGATGCAGGCGCAGGGCCTTCAGCCAGGTGCGCAGGGACGCCGTGGCGGCTGGAAACTCGCGCGCCACCTGGCCCTGCGCCCGCGCCGCCTTGGCGACGCTGCTGCCCGCGGCCACCACCACCGCCTCGCGGGCGCGCCGCCAGACGGGCAGGTCATCGGACGAATTGCCGGCGTAGTCGAAGCCGCGTTCGCCGAAGCGAGCCACCAGGCGGCTGGCCTTGGCCTCGCCGGACAGGTTGGTCTGGCCATCGCTGCCGATCACTTCGTCGAACAGGCCCAGGTGGCCCGCCACGCCATCGGCCAGGCGCTGGTCCGACGCGGTGCACAGCACCAGTTGCCGCCCGCCCGCCCGCTGCTCGCGCAGCCACGCGAGCAACTCGGGCGCGTAGGGCAGGCTGGCGTAGTCGGGGGCGACGTGGTCGACGATGCGCTGCTTCATCCAGGCCTTGCCGCGGGCGAGCCACAACGGCAGCGACAGCAGCGACAGTGGGCTTTGCCGGGCCAGCAGCAGCGTGGTCTCGTGCAGCAGGTCGGTCTGGATCAGCGTGCCGTCGAGGTCGACGACCAGCGGCGGCTGGTTCATGGTGGCGGAAACGTTCATGCTTGAGCGGTGGACAGCGGCGCCGGGGTGCTCCGCACGAGGGTGGGCAGGACCAGCAGGCCCAGACCGCTCGGGATCCAGAGTGTGCAGAGTCGGGTCAACAGGGTGGCGGCCACGGCGTCTTCCCAGGTGGCGCCCATGCGGGTGAGTGCAAAGGCGAGTGTCGCTTCCATGGCGCCCAGGCCGGCGGGCAGCATGCTGGCCGCGCCCACGAACAAGGCGGCAGAGAAGGCGGCGATGCAGGCGGCCAGCCCCAGCTCCGCCGATACCGTCTGCGCGAACAGGCCAAAGACGGCGGCCTGCACGCCATAAGCCAGCCCGCCCAGACTGACCCAGACGGGCAGGCGAGTGGGTGTCCACAGGGGGGCCCAGGCCCGCAGCGGCGCGATCAGGCGCCAGCGCTCGGGCAGGTGGCCGCGGCGCACCCAGGCCGCCACGGCCAGGGAGGCGATGCCACCGAGGCCGACGATGGCGATGAAGAGGCGGGTCTCGACGCCGGCGCAGGCCGCAGCGATCAGGCCCAGCAGGGCGACGCCGATGACGTCAGACAGGCGGTCAGCCAGGAAAGCCGCCAAGGAATCGGGCACGCGCACGCCGTGGGGCTTCAGCAGCAGGCTGCGCAGGGTCTCGCCGACCTTGCCGGGCGTCCAGGTCAGCGCGATGCCGGCCCAGTAGATCGCCAGGCTCGTGCGCCAGGGCGGCGTGCGCCCGAAGCAGGCCAGCAGCAGTTGCCAGCGCAGGAAGCGGAACAGGATGGCGGCCGTGCAGAGCAGCCCGCCCCACAGAGCCGTAGGCAGGCCGATGCGGCGCAGCGCGGCCGTCACGGCGTCCAGGTCCGATTGGGCCAGGGCCGCGACGTACAGCGCCAATGCTGCGACCAGCGCGATGAGTAAAGGTCGCGCCCAGCGCCCCTGCAGCATGAGTTCCCCGCTCTGTTGCTTTGCAGCATTCTAGAAAGCAGACATGACCTTCAGCCACCCGCATTGAAGGGGGCTGAGAGCGCTATCGAATCCCCTGACCGGCCCACTGTCAGCTATCGGTCAGAATCTGCGCCATCGAGAAGGAGACAAGGCCATGGAGCCCATCTGGTTGAAGCACTACCCGGCCGCCGTGCCTCGCGACGTCAACACGTCGCTGTACCCGAGCCTGGTCGACCTGCTGGACACCTCGTTCAAGAAGAATGCCGCCAAGCCCGCCTATCTGATGATGGGCAAGCGCATCAGCTTTGCGCAGGTCGACGAGGCCTCGCGGGCGATGGGCGCCTATCTGCAGAGCCTGGGCCTCGAGAAGGGCGATCGCGTGGCGATCATGATGCCCAACCTGTTCCAGTATCCGGTCGCCGTCGCCGCGGTGCTGCGGGCGGGTTTCGTGGTGGTCAACGTCAACCCGCTCTACACGCCGCGCGAGCTGGAGCACCAGCTCAAGGACTCGGGCGCCAAGGCCATCGTCATCATCGAGAACTTCGCCTCGGTGCTGCAGCAGGTGCTGGCGCATGTGCCCACCAAGCACATCATCCTGGCCAGCATGGGCGACATGCTCGGCTTTGCCAAGGGCATGATCGTCAACTACGTCGTGCGCAAGGTGAAGAAGATGGTGCCGGCCTTCGAGCTGCCCGGCGCCGTGCGCTTCAATGATGCGCTGGCCAAGGGGCGCAGCCTGGGCTTCAAGCCGCACAAGATCGGGCCGGACGACATCGCCGTGCTGCAGTACACCGGCGGCACGACGGGCGTGTCCAAGGGCGCGGTGCTGCTGCACCGCAACCTGGTGGCCAACATCCTGCAAAACGAAGCCTGGTACCAGCCCGCCATCAAGAAGGTGCCGGCTCGCGAGCAGATCGTGACCATCTGCGCGCTGCCGCTGTATCACATCTTCGGCTTCAACGTGAACATGATGTTGTCCATGCACATGGGCGGCGCCAACGTGCTGATTCCCAACCCGCGCGACCTGCCGGCCATGTTCAAGGAGTTGAGCGCGCATCGCTTCCACAGCTTCCCGGCGGTGAACACCCTCTTCATGGCCATGGCCAACCACCCCGAGTTCGGCACGGTGGACTGGAGCCATCTGGTCATCGCGGTGGGCGGCGGCATGGCGGTGCAGCAGGCCACGGCCAAGCTCTGGCTCGAAAAGACGGGCTGCCCCATCGTCGAGGGTTACGGCCTGTCCGAGACCTCGCCCACGGCCAGCTGCAACCCGACCGACAGCACCGCCTACAGCGGCACCATCGGCCTGCCCATGCCGTTGACCGAGCTGCGCCTGCTGGACGACGACGGGCACGAAGTGCCGATGGGCCAGCCCGGCGAGATCGCCATCAAGGGTCCGCAGGTGATGGCCGGCTACTGGCAGCGGCCCGACGAGACCGCCAAGGTCATGACGGCCGATGGCTTCTTCCGCACCGGTGATATCGGCACCGTCGACGAACGCGGTTACTTCAAGATCGTCGACCGCAAGAAGGACATGATCCTCGTCAGTGGTTTCAATGTGTATCCGAACGAGGTGGAGGATGTGCTGACGCAGATGCCGGGCATCCTGGAGTGCGCGGCCGTCGGCGTGCCCGATGCCAAGGCGGGCGAGGCGGTCAAGGTGGTCATCGTGAAGAAAGACCCGAATGTCACCGAAGCCGACGTTCGTGCTTACTGCGAGGCCAACCTGACTGGCTACAAACGTCCGAAGATCGTGGAGTTCAGAACCGAACTGCCCAAGACGCCCGTGGGCAAGATCCTGCGCCGGGAGCTGCGGGACAAAAGCTGAGGCTGGTTCCAACCGGCATCGCGCCTGGGCGTGATGCCAACCGTGGGTGAGGCCTGACATCGTGTTCGAACTGCTCTACGCCAAGACTGAAGCCGGCCGCGCGGAAATCCGTGCCCGCGCGCTGCCGCTGTCGCGCACCGCGCGCAACCTGCTCCTCGTGCTGGACGCCAGCAAACCGGCCGCCGACTGGCTGCGGCTGGTGGCGGGTGCCACCGAGGCCGACTTCGAGACCCTGCGCCAGCAGGGCCTGATCGCGCCGCAGAATGCAGCTGGACAGCCCGTGGCGGTGCCGCCCGTCACCGCGCCCGCTCCGCTGACACCGGCGGCAGCGCCTGCGGCGGCACCGGTGTCCGCACCGCCGGCCGGCTCGCCGCTGCTGGACCGCGCGGCCCTCTACACCTACCTCAGCGGCGAGGCCACCAAGCTGCTTGGCCCCTTCAAGGGCTATGCCTTCGCGCTGGAAGTGGAGCGAGCCGACAGCCTGCCGGCCTTGCAAGCGCTGGCGCTGCAGTTCGTCGAGCGGGTGCAGAAGGCCAAGGGCGACGCCGCCGCGGCGGGTGTGCGCGAGGCGCTCGGCCTGCGCTGATCTGGGACACTGGCGGGCCTGCCCGCTGCCACGCTTCGCCTTGCCACGCTTTTACGTCGACACCCCGCTCACCGGCGCCGGTGAGCTCGCCCTGCCGCCCAGTGCCGCCCGCCATGTGCAGGTGCTGCGCCTGCAGCCGGGCGATGCCCTGACCCTTTTTGATGGCAGCGGCCCCGAATGGCAGGCCGAGGTCACCGCCATGGGTCGCAGCGAGGTGCGGGTGAAGCTGCTCGCTGCCGTGCAACCGCAGCGCGAACTGGGCCGCCAGGTGACGCTGGCGGTCGTGATGCCGGCCAACGACCGCATGGATTTTGTTGTCGAGAAGGCCACCGAGCTGGGCGCCGCGGTGCTGCAGCCCCTGATGAGCGAGCGTTCGGTGCTGCGCCTGACCGGTGACCGCGCCGACAAGAAGCGCGCCCACTGGCAAGGCGTGGCCATTGCGGCGGCCGAGCAATGCGGGCGCACGGTGCCGCTGCAGGTGGCGCCGGTGCAGACGCTGGCCGCCTGGCTGGCTGCGCTGCCGCCCGCCATGCCTGACGAATGGCGCGGCCTGCTGAGCCCGCGGGCCGCCGAGCCCCTGGCGCCGCTGGTGCAGCCGCGTGCGGTCTTCCTGAGCGGCCCGGAGGGCGGGCTGAGCGAGGCGGAGGAGGACGCCGCCCGCGCCCGCGGCTTTGCGGCCGTCAGCCTCGGCCCGCGCGTGCTGCGTGCCGACACGGCGCCGCTGGCGGTGCTGTCCTGGATCGCGCTCACGTGAACCGGCGCCTCGCCCTGCTCGTGCTGGCGCAGGGCCTCTTCCTCACCAACAACATCTGCTTCATGGCCATCAACGGCCTGGTGGGCCTGGCGCTGGCGCCGCAGGCGTGGATGGCGACCCTGCCCATCTGCGCCTACGTCGCCGGCGGCGCCTTGATGGCGCGGCTGGTGGGGCGTCACCAGTTGCGCTTCGGGCGTCGGCGGGGTTTTCAGATCGGGCTGCTGGTGGCCATGGCGAGCTGCACGCTGGCCTGGTGGAGCGTCACTGCGCACCAGTTCTGGGGTGTGGTGCCGGCCACGCTGATCGCGGGCTACTACAACGCCGGCGCGGCGCTGTACCGCTTTGCCGCCACTGAGCTGGTGGCACCGCAGCGCCGCGAGTCGGCCATCTCCTGGGTGCTGGCCGGAGGCTGCCTGGGCGCGGTGCTCGGGCCCTGGGTGGCGCGCACCAGCCGCGATCTGCTCGTCACGCCCTTTGCCGGTGCCTACCTGATGCTGATCGGTGTGGCGCTGGCCGGGCTGGTGCTGGTGTCGCTGATCGACTTCCCGCCGTTGGTGCGCCCAGCGCCCGGCGCGGGCGGGCGGCCCAGCGCCGAGTTGCTGCGCCAGCCGGTGTTCCTGGTGGCGCTGGCGGCGAGTGCGCTCGGCTATGGCGTCATGAACCTGCTGATGGCCGCCACACCCATCGCCATGGGCCAATGCGGGCTGCCGTTCAGCGATGCGGGCCTGGTGCTGCAGTGGCATGTGCTGGGCATGTTCGTGCCGAGCTTCTTCACCGGGGCCGTGATCCGGCGCTTTGGCGTGCTGCGCGTGATGGGGGTGGGCGTGCTGCTCAACCTGGGCTGCGTGGCCTTTGCGCTGGCCGGCCAGGACCTGCCGCATTTCCTCGGCGCGCTGCTGCTGCTCGGTGTGGGCTGGAACTTCCTGTACATCGGCGGCACCACGCTCTTCACGCAGGCCTACCGGCCCGAGGAGAAGACCCGCGCCCAGGGGCTGCTGGACACCGGCGTTTACACCACGATGACGATCACCTCGTTCTCCTCCGGCGCGCTGGTCACCACCGGCGGCTGGCAGTGGATGAACTGGGCGAGCCTCGTGCCGCTGGGGCTGTGCGCGATGGCGCTGGCCTGGCTGGCCGGCGTTCAGCGCCGGTCGCGCTGAAGGTATTCCTCAGCCATCTGCTGGCCGATCAGCGCCAGCTTCATGCGCGCCAGCGCGCGGCGGTCGAGGTCGCGCTGGGTGACGAACAGCGGCGCGCCGATGCGCAGCCCGGTGATGCCGCCGCTGTCGCCCACCGTCGGCAGCAGAGGGTAGATGCGCAGGCGCAGCACCAGCGTGTCCTGCTCGTCCACGAACACGGCCGTCTCGGCGAGCGTCAGGCAGCGCAGCCGCTCGGCTTCCTGCAAGAGGGCGTGGCCCGCGCCTTCCGGGTTGATGTGGACCGACGACACGGTCATCGGGTAAACACGCCGGCCCGCGGCATCCAGCGTGTCGGCCACGGCGGCATTGAAGCGCCGGTTCAACTCGTCCCAATCGGGCGCGCCCTGCTGCGGCGGATTCCGGCCCTGGCCAAACACCAGCATGCACGGGCTGGCCGCCTGGGCGAGCGTTGCCGCCAGCGCCAGCAGCGCGGCGACCAGGCCTTCACGCCAGCTCATGGCGTCACGCGGTCAGGCCGGGGCATCGCCCTCGGCCGGCTTGCGGGCTGAACCCTTGACCAGGTCGAAGCGGAACAGCCGGCATTCGATGGGGCCGTTCCACATCGGCACGCGGCGGGACTCTTTCAGCCGCATCCGGCTTGGCAGCTTCATGTCCGGGCTGAGCATCCAGGCCGTCCAGCCGGCGGGGTTCTCGGTGTACTGGCGCTTCCAGTGCGTGGCCAGGCGGGGGAAGAAGTCATCGCCGCCGTCACGGGCTTCGCTGCCGCCCGCGTCCCGCGTCATGGCGGACTTCCCGCGCACCTCGATGCGCTCGCCATAAGGTGGGTTCATGACGATGCAGCCGGGCATGCCTTCGGGCAACTGCGGGGCCGGGCGCTCCAGCGCGTCGCCGCCGTTGAACTGGATGTACTGCGCCACGCCTGCGCGCTCGGCGTTGCGTCGTGCGAAGTCGACCATGCGGAAGGCCACGTCGCTCGCGTAGATGGGCACGGCCGGCGGGTGAATGCGGGCGCGGGCGGCCTGCGTCATCTCGCCCCAGGCGGCTTTCATCGGCCCGGTGGCAAAGGGCAGCTGGCGCTCGAAGGCGAAGCGGCGCTGCAGGCCAGGCGCCGAGTCGCAGGCGATGAGGGCGGCCTCGATCGGGATGGTGCCGGAGCCGCAGCAGGGGTCGTGCAGCGCGCCGCCTTCCTCGAACGTGCCGCGCCAGCCCGCGGCGGCCAGCATCGCGGCGGCGAGGGTCTCCTTCAGCGGGGCGTCGCCCTTGTCGATGCGCCAGCCGCGCTTGAAGAGCGGCTCGCCGGAGGTGTCGACGTAGAGGGCCGCGCGCTCGGGGCCCACGTGCAGCACCACCGGCAGGTCGGGGCGCTGGGTGTCCACGCTGGGCCGCTCGCCGGTGTGCTCGCGGAGTTGGTCGCAGATGGCGTCCTTGATGCGCAGGGCGGCAAAGTTCAGGCTCTTCAGCGGCGAGCGCTGGGCCGTCACGTCGACGCGCAGCGTGTGCTTCGGGGTGAGCCAGTCGCGCCAGTCCACGCGGCGGGCCAGGGCGTAGAGGTCGTCGTCGTGGCGGTAGGGGCCTTCGATGATCTCCACCAGCACCCGCTGGGCCAGGCGGCTTTCGAGGTTGATGCGCAGGACGTCCTCGGCCGTGCCCAGCACGCCGCAGCCGCCGCGCAGGGCCTCGACCTTGCTGCGCACGCCGGGCGGCAGGAAACGCTTGAGCTCGGCCTCCAGCAGCGGCTCGACACCACCGGGGCAGGACACGAAGAGGGACAACTTGTTGGGCAGGCTCACGGGCCCGATTGTCGCTGCGTACCTACACTGCGGCATCTCCACCTTCGCGGCTGGCCATGAAGCGACGCTTGTTGATCCCGAGTCTGGCGCTGGTGCCGGCCTTCAGTGCCATGTCCCTCGCCTCGGCCGACGAGGCGCCCACACGGGCGCCGTACACCCTGCCTGGCACGCAGACGCTGACCCTGCCCGCCACGCCCGAGGGGCGGCGCTACCAGCTGTCGGTGCAGTTGCCGGCCTCGTTCGGCCGTGACGCGCAGCGGCGCTACCCGGTGCTCTACCTGACGGATGCCTACTGGGACTTCCCGCTCGTGGCCGCGTCCTACGGCAACCTCGCCTACGACCGCGTGGTGCCCGAGTTCATCATCGTGGGCCTGGGCTACGCAGGCGAGAAGCTCGATCACGATGCGCTGCGGCTGTGGGAGTTGTCACCCGTGCGCATGCCTGGCGCCCAGGGCGACTCCGGCCATGCCGATCGCTTTCTGGACACCCTCGAGAAGACCATCTTCCCGCTGGTGGAGCGCGAGTTCCGAGGCGACCCTGCGCAGCGCTACGTGGCGGGCAGTTCGCTGGGCGGCCTGTTCGTGCTGCATGCGCTGTATGCGCGTCCGCAGCTGTTCAAGGGCTACATCGCCGCCAGCCCCGCGGTGGTGGTGGGCGGCGACTGGATCATCGGCCGCGCGAAAGCCTTTGCGGCGAGTGGCAAGCCGCTGCCGGCGCGGCTCTACGTGACGGGCGCCGAGCACGAGTGGCCCGGCTTTCTCGCTGGCATCCGGCGCTACCAGGCCCTGCTGCCGGAGCTCAAGCAGCCGGGCCTGGTGTTCGAGTCCCGCCTCATCGACGGCGAGCGCCACGCCGGCACCAAGGCCGAGAGCTTCACGCGCGGCCTGCGCTTCGTGTTCGCGCCGCTGGCGCCGGAGCAGGGACCGTCCAAGGACTGAGTCACGACCGAGGACAGGCCCTGCGGCCTGTCCGACGCGTGATGAAGGACAACCGGCATGCAAGCCGGTTGGCCTGAGCCCTTCAACCCGCTTACTGGCGCACGAAGTCCAGCAGGTCCTGGTTCAGGCGGTCCTTGTGCGTGTCGGTGATGCCATGCGGCGCACCGGGGTACTCGATCAGGCGGGCGCCCTTCACCAGCTTGGCCGTGGCGCGGCCGGTCGTCTCGATCGGCACGATCTGGTCATCATCGCCGTGGATGACGAGCGTGGGCACATTCACCTTCTTCAGGTCCTCGCGGAAGTCGGAGTGGAAGAAGGCTTCGATGCTGTCGTAGGTCGCCTTGGCGCCGGCTTGCATGCCCTGCACGTAGAAGCTGTCGACCAGGCCCGCCGAGGCCTTGGCACCCGGGCGGTTGAAGCCGAAGAAGGGGCCGCCGGCGATGTCCTTGTAGAGCTGCGCGCGGTTGTCCAGCGAGGCCTTGCGCAGGCTGTCGAACACGGCTTCGGGCACGCCGTTCGGGTTCGTGGGGCTGGCGCCCATGATCGGGGTGACGGCGCTCACGAACACCGCCTTGGCCACACGCGCGGTGCCATGCCGCCCGATGTAGCGAGCCACCTCGCCACCGCCGGTGGAGAAGCCCACCAGCGTCGCGCGCTTCACGCCCTTGGCGCGCAGCACGGCGTCCAGGTCGTCGGCGTACTGGTCCATGGTGTTGTTGGCCCAGGGCTGGCCCGAGCGGCCATGGCCGCGGCGGTCATGGGCGATGACGCGGTAGCCGCGCTCGGCCAGGAACTGCATCTGCGACTCCCAGCTGTCGGCGTTCAGGGGCCAGCCGTGGCTGAACACCACGACCGGGCCGTCCTTGGGGCCCCAGTCCTTCACGTAGATCGGGGTGCCGTCGTTGGCCGTGACGTATTGGCTGGCGACGGCTGCGGTGGCGGTCGGCGCCGGGGTGGCTGCCTGGGCCGTGTTGGCGGCAGTCAGCACGGCAGAGCCGCCGATGGCGAGGGTGGCGGCAAGGGCGAGGCGGGTGAGGGCTTGCATGGTGGATCTCCGGGAAAGGTCAGTGGGTCAAGGGAGGAGGGGGGAAGGGTGGCCGCTCAGGCCTTCGAGGCGGTGCGGACGGTTTCACCGCGGCGAGCGGCGTACTCGGCCACCAGGGCGGCATAGCGCTCACCTTGGCGCAGGGCGGCGTAGCGCTGGCGGGCGGCATGCAGGGCGGGCGTCTCGACGCCGGTCTCCGCGGCGGCGCGTTCGGCGGCGGCCAGGCCCGACTCCTGGTAGATCTTCAGGTCGGCCAGCACTTCGGCGCGGGAGACGGTCGACTGCGTGCTGACGCTGACGCCGGACTCGGGGTCGATCAGGAACGATTCGGCGTGCACCGAGGCGGACGCGGCGATGGCGGCGCCGAACACGAGTTGGAGGACGGCACGGTTGAAGCTGTGGTGGCGGGACATGGCAGGCTCCTGGTCAGGTGGGTGGGTTGCTGTCTTGCGACGGGATGAACTTTGCCGGGATGGGCAGAACTGAAGATGCCGTAAAGTACGTTTAACTTTGCATTTCGTACTTTCGACGCTGCCATGGCTGACCGACTCGCTGCGCTCTTCACCCACTTCGCCGTCCGCGCCGAGACCTTCCAGGCGGGCCCGCTGTGCGGCGTCAACACCCTGGAGCCGCAAGCCGGGCGGGGCGAACTGCACCTGGTGCGCGACGGCGGTGTGGTGGTCCACCACGGCACGCCTGAGCCGCTGTGCATCGACGAACCCAGCCTGCTGCTCTACCCCCGGCCGCTGCCGCACCGCTTCGTGACCGATGCCGAGCACGGCGCGTCCTTCCTGTGCGCCCACATGACCTTCGATGGCGGCGCCAGCCACCCGATTGCCGCGGCGCTGCCCGACTGGGTCTGCCTGCCGCTGGCGAGCGTGCCGAGTTGCGAGCCCGTGCTGACCTTGCTGTTTGCCGAAGCCGAGAGCACCCACTGCGGCCGCCAGCTCATGCTGAACCGGCTGTTCGAGGTGCTCATGATCTGGGTGCTGCGCGAGCTGATGGCCCAGGGGCGGATGGAGGCGGGCATGCTCGCCGGCCTGGCCCACCCCAAGCTGCGCGGCGCACTGGTGGCCATGCACGACCTGCCGCAGGGCGACTGGCCACTGGAGGCGCTGGCCGAGGCGGCTGGCATGTCACGCACCGTGTTCGCCAACACCTTCCGCGACGTGGTGGGCTGCACGCCAGGCGCCTACCTGCAGCGCTGGCGCATCGGCCTCGTGCAGAAGGGCCTGCGCGAGGGCCGTGCGCTCAAGCACCTGGCCGACGAGGTGGGCTACGGCGGCGAGGCGGCCTTGTCACGCGCCTTCCGCGCGCAGACGGGGCAGTCGCCGCGGGAGTGGCGCAAGGGGGCGCTGGCGGGCGCTTGACGGCGCTGGACCGTGCTTGAAGCCGCCTACAGCGCCTTGCGCAGATTCGCCGGCGCGATCTTCATCGCCTCGCGGTACTTGGCGACCGTGCGCCGTGCGCACTGGATGCCTTGCTCCTCCAGCATGGCCGCGAGCGCGCTGTCGGACAGCGGCTTCTTGCAGTCCTCGGCGGCGACGAACTGCTTGATGAGGGCGCGCACCGCCGTGCTGGAGGCTTCGCCGCCGGCTTCCGTGCTCAGCCCCGAGCCGAAGAAGTACTTCAGCTCGAAGGTGCCCCACATCGTGGCCATGTACTTGGCGGTGGTCACGCGGGAGATGGTGGATTCGTGCAGGCCGAGCTCGTCGGCGATCTCGCGCAGCACCAGCGGCTTCATGGCGAGCTCGCCGTGTGTGAAGAAGCCGCGCTGGCGCTCCACGATGGCCTGGCTCACCCGCAGGATGGTGTCGAAGCGCTGCTGGATGTTCTTGATGAACCAGCGCGCCTCCTGCAGCTGCCCGCCCAGCGGCGAGTTGCTGATGCCGCCGCGCGTGGCGCGCAGCGCGTTGGCGTAGAGCTCGTTGATGCGCAGCTTGGGGGCGACCTCGGGGTTGAGCATCACGCGGAACTCGCGGCCCACCTTGCGCACGATCACATCCGGCACGATGGCGGCGGCCGCGCCCTGCGCGAAGCGGCGGCCCGGCTTGGGTTCGAGCTGGGTGATGAGGCCCTGGGCTTCGCGCAGCAGGGTTTCGTCGGCGCCGGTCTCGGCCATCAGCCGGCGCATGTCGCGCTTGGCGAGCAGTTCCAGATGACCCTTGCAGATGAGGATGGCGATGATCTGCGCCGGGCTCTTGGGCAGGGCGCGCAGTTGCAGCACCAGGCATTCGGACAGGTCGCGCGCGCCGATGCCCAGGGGCTCCAGGTTCTGCAGCAGGCGCAGCGCGAAGCGCAGGCGGTCCAGCAGTTCTTCGCGGTCCTCGGGGTCGTCGGCCAGGGCTTGGGCGATGTCTTCCAGCGGGTCTTCGAGGTAGCCGTCTTCGTTGAGCGATTCGATCAGCACCTGCATCACCGCGCGGTCTTCC
Organism: Roseateles puraquae; assembly: GCF_002205845.1. Taxonomy (GTDB): domain Bacteria; phylum Pseudomonadota; class Gammaproteobacteria; order Burkholderiales; family Burkholderiaceae_C; genus Pelomonas; species Pelomonas puraquae. The sequence goes on from NZ_NISI01000002.1 coordinate 154,567, forward strand.
GGCGACAGGTGGTGGCCGGCGAGCTGCTGGGCCAGGTGCTCGGCCAGCGTGGTGTCAGCCGACTCCTGGCTCTCGCGCTCGTCGTCGCCGTCTCCGCTGCCCGTGCCGGCGGAGGAGGGCAGCTCGCGGATGCCGTCGAAGTCGTCCCGCTCGGTGCCGTTCTCCCAGTCCTCGCGCTCGGTGCCGCCGAAGTCTTCGGCACTCAGCTCGGGCGCCTCGGCCTCGCCGCCACCGTCGCCGGCCGTGTCGGCAGCGCTGTCGCCCGCCTCGGCCGGCGCGTTGGTGGCCAGCTCCGGGGTGCTGACGCTGAATTCTTCCTCGGTCTCCAGCAGCGGGTTGCTGGCGAGCATCTGCTCGACTTCCTGATGCAGCTCCAGCGTCGAGAGTTGCAGCAGCCGGATGGACTGCTGCAGCTGGGGGGTCAGCGCCAGGTGCTGACTGAGGCGGACCTGCAGCGTCTGCTTCATGGCGCGAACCTGGCGCGTGTTGCATTCGGGCCGAGCGCCGGGCCGCTCCCAAGCCGGCCCGCCATGGCGACGTGCTTGCCGCTCCATGCGGCAAGCATCGCCGCCCCCTCGGGGGGCCGGTCAGGCTGGCCCGCGTTCAGCGGGGCAAGACTGGACGGGGGGCGCATCACATGCGGAAGTGTTCGCCGAGATAGACCTTGCGGACGTCCGCGTTGGCCACGATCTCGTCGGGCGTGCCTTCGGCCAGCACGGCGCCCTCGCTGATGATGTAGGCGCGATCGCAGATGCCCAGCGTCTCGCGCACGTTGTGGTCGGTGATGAGCACGCCGATGCCGCGGCTCTTCAGGAAGCCGATGATGCGCTGGATCTCCAGCACCGCGATCGGGTCCACGCCCGCGAAGGGCTCGTCCAGCAGGATGAAGCGCGGCTGCGTGGCCAGCGCGCGGGCGATCTCGACGCGGCGGCGCTCGCCACCGGACAGCGCCGGCGCCGGGCTGTCGCGCAGGCCTTCGATGGACAGGTCGTGCAGCAGGCCGTTCAGCAGCTCGTCGATGCGAGCCTTGGACAGCGGCCGGCCGTTGTCGTCCTGCTGCAGCTCCAGCACCGCGCGGATGTTCTGCTCGACCGTGAGCTTGCGGAAGATGGAGGCTTCCTGCGGCAGGTAGCTCAGGCCCAGCCGGGCGCGCTGGTGGATGGGCAGGCGCTGCACTTCCGAGCCGTCGATGCGGATGATGCCGGCGTCGGAGCGCACCAGGCCCACGATCATGTAGAAGCTGGTCGTCTTGCCTGCGCCGTTGGGCCCAAGCAGGCCGACCACCTCGCCGCAGTCCACGCGCACATGCACGTCCTTGACGACGCGGCGCACGCCGTAACTCTTGGCCAGGCCCTCGGCTTCGAGCCGGCTGCCACAGGACGGGGTCGTCATCACGAGGGCTTGCCGGGTTGCAGCGTGGTGGAGGGCTTGAGCGGCAGCGGCGCGGCGGGCGCGGAGGCCGCCTCGTCGCCCGGCTGCACGCGCGGCATCATGACGATGCGGGTGCGGCCGTTGGGGTTGGGCGAGGCGCTGCCGCCCTCCAGCGTGAAGACTTCGGTGCGGCTGTCGTACACGATGACAGCGCCCGTCACCTCCTCGGCCACCGAGGTGCCCCGCAGGCGGCGCACGGTGGCATTGCCGATGAAACGCACGGTCTCGGTGCGCGTGTCGTATTCGAGCTGGTTGGCCACGCCATCGATGGATTCGCCGGGCACATCGCGCGCCTGGCGAAAGGTCACCGGCTGGCCGGCCACGCCGCTGGCGAAGGCTTGGTGGTAGCCGTCGCGGGTTTCGCGAACGTCGACTTTCTCGGCCTTCAGCAGCAGGGTGCCTTTGGTGATGATGACGTTGCCCTGCAGCTCGGTGCGCTGGTTCACGCCGTCCAGCCGGCCCTGCTTCTCGGCCGTGAAGACCATCGGCTTGAGCCGGTCGGCCTTCTCCGCCCGGGCGGCGGGAAGGGCGAGCGCCAGGGACAGCGCTGAGGCGATCAGGATCAGGTGGCGAGACATGGCGGCACGGAAGTTGCAGGCCATTCTAGGGGCCTGAATGCGTCGCCAGCCTTTCCGGCGCGACAAGCGAGTCAGGAAGTTTTGCCGCTTCGCGCCTGCTGGATCAGGAAGCTGGCCACCGCCAGCGCCTGCTGACCCTGGGCGGCCTCGCTCTGGCCGGGCGTGCCGGCCATGCCGGGGCCGGTGCGCCAGCGGCCGGCGACCACCAGCGCGGGCACGCCGTCCACGCCCGCCACCTCGGCGAGCTTCAAGCCCTGGTTGACCTTGGCCTGCACGCCGAAGGCGTTGAAGGCTGCCTTGAACTTGGCCGTGTCCACGCCCAGCTTGCCCACCAGCGTCACGATCGCGTCTTCGTCGTTCGCCTGCACACCCGCCCGGTGGAAGGCGTTGAAGATGCCGGCGTGGACCTGCGGCGTCAACGCGCCCATGGATTCCAGCGCGTAGAACATGCGTTGGTGCAGCTTCTGCACCAGGGTCATGCCCACCGGCACGCGGCGGAAGCTCACGTCCGCCGGCAGCTGGTGTACCCAGGCTTCCAGCAGCGGGTCGAAGGCGTTGCAGTGCGGGCAGAGGTAGAAGAAGAATTCGACCACCTCGATCTTGCCCGCCGCAGTGGGCAGGGTCTGGCCCAGGCGCGCGTAGTGGCGACCTTCGACCGGCCCACCCTGCGCGCGGGCGAGCGGGCTCAGGCCGGCGGCGATCAGCGCGGCGGTCGCGTGGCGGCGCTTCATGCCTTGTTGCGCACGCGCTGGATCAGGAACTCGGTGATCTGCAAGGCGCGCTGGCCCAGCTCCAGCTCGGACAGGCGCTGGCCCAGGCCGGCCTGGCTGGGCGAGGTCAGGAAGCGGCCGCCGATGCCGATCGAGGGCACGCCATCGATGCGGTAGGCCTCGGACAGCTTCTCGGCCTGCTGGCACTTGGTGACCACGCCGAAGGAGTTGTAGGCCTCCTGGTACTTCACGGGGTCGATGCCCAGCGGGCTCAGGAACTTGGCCTGGCTCTTGGCGTCGTCCAGCGTCAGGCCTTGCTGATGCATGGCGTTGAAGATGGCCGGGCGGGCCGCGGCTTCCTTGCCCAGGGCTTCCAGCGCGTAGAACATGCGCTGATGGATCTTGACGTTGGCGCGGAAGGCGACGTGCGCCTTGCGGAAGACCACGTCGTTGGGCAGCTGCTTGCTCCAGGCCTCGATGGCAGGCTCGAAGGCGTAGCAGTGCGGGCAGCCGTACCAGAAGAACTCCACCACCTCGATCTTGCCCGGCGCCGTCGGCAGGGGCGGGGTGATGACCTGGTAGTGGCGGCCCTCGACCGGGCCACCCTGGGCATGGGCGCTGGTGGCGGCACCCAGGGCGGGCGCGGTGGCGAGGAGGGCGGAGAAATCGCGGCGCTTCATGGCGGCAGTCTTCCTGGTGGGCTAACGTGGATCAGCGTTGTACACGAACGAGATTGGCCTCGAAGCCCGCAGCCTCAATCTTGCGCTGCAGGTCTTCCGCGGCTTCGCGGGTGTCGTTGGGGCCGAGGCGCACACGGTAGACCGTGCGGCCGTTCTGCTCGCGCTCCATGACCTTGGCGGTGAAGCCTTGGATGGCCAGCTTGGCCTTCTGGGTCTCGGCCTCCTCGGGGCGGGTGAAGGCACCAGCCTGCACGAAGTAGACATAGGCGTCGGCCGCAGCGGTGGCCGGCGCAGGGGCGGAGGCTGCCGCGGGCGCCTCCGCCTTGGCGGGCACGGGCTTGGCGGTCGTGACCGGGGCCGGCACGGCGGTGGCCGCGGCGGCGCTGGCCGTGGCGGCTGCGGTGGCGGGCGGCGTGCTGGGCGGCGGCACGGCGGCTGCCGGGGCGTTCACCACACCGCTGGCACTGCGGGCGGCCTTGCCCGCCAGCGGGGCGTTCGGGTCCCAGTTCTTGTTGCGCTCGGCCTCGGCGGCGTCTTGTTCGGCCGTGCGCTGCGGCACCTTGTTCACGAACGGAATCGGCACCTTGGTGATGTAAAGCGCCACGCCCAGCGCCACCGCCAGGCCCACGAGCAGGCCGACGATCAGGCCCAGGACAAAGCCGCCCTTCTGGCTCTTGCCAGCGGGCTTGGAGGAAGCACTCATTCGGTCTCCGAGGTGTCGGGGGTATCAGAAGTGTCGGCGGCGTCGCGGCTCATCTGCTCGGGCGCGCTCACGCCCAGCATGCCCAGCGCGTTGGCCAGCACCTGGCGCGTGGCCTGCAGCAGCGCCACGCGGGCGCGTGTCAGGGCGGGGGCCTGGTCGAGCACACGCTCCGCCGCATAGTAGGCGTGGTAGGCGCCAGCCAGGTCGCGGGCGTAGAAGGCCACGTCATGCGGGGCGATACCGTTGGCAGCACCCGTGAGCATGTCGGGGTAGGCAGCGAGCTTGAGCATCAGCGCCTCCTCGGTCGGCGCGGTCAGCAGGCTCAGGTCGGCGGGGCTGGCCAGGTCGCCACCCCATTTGCGGATGACGGAGCAGATGCGGGCATGCGCGTACTGCACGTAGAACACCGGGTTCTCGTCGTTCTGCTTGAGCGCCAGGTCGACGTCGAAGACGAACTCGGTATCGGCCTTGCGGCTGATCAGGAAGAAGCGCACCGCATCGCGGCTGGTCCAGTCGATCAGGTCGCGCAGCGTCACGTAGGAGCCGGCGCGCTTGGAGATCTTGACCTCCTCGCCGTTCTTCATGACCGTGACCATCTTGTGCAGCACGTAGTCGGGGAAGCCGGGCGGGATGCCCATGTCCACGGCCTGCAGGCCCGCGCGCACCCGGGCGATCGTGCCGTGGTGGTCGGTGCCCTGGATGTTGATGCACTGCGTGTAGCCGCGCTCGAACTTGTTGATGTGATAGGCCACGTCGGGCACGAAGTAGGTGTAGCCACCTTCCTTCTTGCGCATCACGCGGTCCTTGTCGTCGCCGTAGTCGGTGGTGCGCAGCCACAGGGCCCCGCCTTCCTCGTAGGTCTTGCCGCTGGCCACGAGGCGCTCGACGGTCTTTTCCAGTTGCCCACCCTTGTAGACGCTGGTTTCGAGGAAGTAGCTGTCGAACTTCAGGCCGAAGGCCTGGAGATCCAGGTCCTGCTCATGGCGCAGGTAGGCGACCGCGAACTGGCGGATGCTGTCGAGGTCGTCCACGTCGCCCGAGGCGGTGAACTCGCGGTCGTCGGCCTTGACGGTCTCCTTGCGCAGGAAGGCGTCGGCGATGTCCTGGATGTAGTCGCCGTTGTAGGCGGCCTCGGGCCATTCGGCATCACCGGGCTTGAAGCCCTTCAGGCGCATCTGCGTGGAGTTGGCGAGCGTGGCGATCTGCACGCCCGCATCGTTGTAATAGAACTCGCGCGTGACCTGGTGGCCCTGGCTCTGGAACACCGAGCACAGCGAGTCGCCCAGCGCCGCCTGGCGGGCATGGCCCACGTGCAGCGGGCCGGTCGGGTTGGCCGACACGAACTCGATCATCACGTGCTTGCCGGTGGGCGCGCGGTGGCCGAACTTCTCGCCCGCAGTCAGCACTTCGGCCACCACGGCCTGCTTGGCCGCGGGCTTCAGGCGGATGTTGATGAAGCCGGGGCCGGCGATCTCCAGGGACTGCACCCACTGCTGAAAAGCCGGCTTGGCTTCGAGCGCGGCAATCAGGCGGGTGGCCAGTTCACGCGGGTTGGCCTTGAGCGGCTTGGCCAGCTGCATGGCGGCGGTGCAGGCGAAGTCGCCATGGGCGGCCTGCTTGGGGGATTCGAAGGCCGCCGGGGCGTTGGAACCCGGGGCGATTTCCTGGAGGGAGTCGGCGAGTGCGGCGAGCAGCGCCTGCTTGGCTTGGATCATGGGCGGGATTCTAGGAGGCCTGCCTGCAACGCCTGGGCCGCTCGGCGCGCTGACTCAGCCGGCTGTCGCCGCTTCGGCCTCATGCGGCTTCATGGCAGGCCACACCCAGCTTGTTGCCATCCGGATCGCGGAAATAGGCGCCGTAATAGTGCGGGTGGTAGTGCGGCCGCAGCCCGGGCGGCCCCTCGCAGCGCCCACCCAAGGCCAGCGCCAGCGCATGGGCCTGGTCCACCTGGCCTCGCGTCGCGGCAAGCAGGGCCACCATCTGCCCGTTGCCCGGTTCATGTCCGCCCTCGAAGGGCACGCCCAGCAACAGCAGCGGCCGAGGGCCGGGCGAACTTTGCCAGCCGGCCCAGGGTCGGGCCGGGTCGCAGAAACGTTCGGTCACACCGAGCAGCGCCATCAGCGGGCGGTAGAACGCCAGCGCGCGATCGAAGTCACGGGTGCCGAGGTGAACGTGGGACAGCATGGCGGGGTCTCAGCTGAGAGGTTTCGTTGAATCGGCGTTCGCCGGGGCGATGCCGGGGCAGGGCGCTTCAGCCCAGATCACGCTGTCGTTTGACGCACCGGCTTGCGCATCGCCCAGGCGGCGCCAGCCAACGCCCGTGGAGACGACGGTCACGCCGCGAAGGGCGAAGAGCCGAGTGACATAGTCCGCGCGCTCTCGTTCCAGGGCAGTCAGGTCAGTGATCGGTCCGCCCGATCGCGTGAGGCCCACCTCGACGCACCAGGGCGCGGGGCTGCGCTGCGTGATGCCGTCGAGCGTCTGCCGCTGCGCTGCGGTGAGCGCGGACGCTGCCGGGGCGAAGTTCAGCGTGCCCACGTGGATGACGGGTTCTGCCGCTGCCTGTGAAGTGACGCACCCGATCACGATCGCGGCGCATGGGCCGGCGGCGCCCTGCAGACTTAGGGACCGCGGCCGCGCAAACCCGCGAATGACGAGAAATACGTGGGACAACAAAGGGGCGGCACCTCCGGAACCGGCCCGTATCATGCCCCGCGTGAGTGCCCCCGCCGACGACCTGCCCTCCCATATCGGCCGCTACCAGGTGGTGCGCCGGCTGGGTGAAGGTGCGACCAGTGACGTCTTCCTCGCCCGCGACCCCTTCCAGGGCACCGAGGTGGCGATCAAGCGCATGCGGGCCTGGGCGCCGCCGCCGGATGCGCCGGGCAGCGACTTCAGCAACCGCTTCTTCACGGCCGAGGCCGCCCTGGCCGGTCGGCTCCATCACCCCAACGTGGTGGCCATCCTGGATGCGGTGTCGGAGGAGTCGGCGCCTTATCTGGTGATGGAGTACGTGCCGGGCGTCACCCTCAAGCACTTCTGCCGCACCGACCGGCTGCTGCCGCTGGACCAGGTGGTGGAGCTGGGCTTCAAGTGCGCGATGGCGCTCAGCTATGTCTATCGCCAGGGCGTCATCCATCGCGACGTGAAGCCGGCCAACCTGCTGGCGGTGCTGGACCCGGGCGGCCAGGTGGTCGACGTGAAGGTGACCGACTTCGGCTCGGCGCTGAACCTGCTGGCCGACGCGACCCAGATCCACCGGGTGGGCTCGCTCGCCTACATGCCGCCCGAGCAGATCGAGGGCGGCGATGTCGACTGCCGGGCTGACATCTATGCGCTCGGCGCGGTGCTCTACCACCTCATCAGCGGCCGCCCGCCCTTCGATGCGCCGCACCAGATGGCGCTGATGCACCAGATCTACCACCAGCCGCCGCTGCCGCTGGTGGGCCAACGGGGCGGCGTGACCGAGGCGCTGGACGCGGTCGTGCTGCGCAGCCTGGCGAAGTCGCCGCATGAGCGCTTTGCCGATTGGGAGGCATTCGCGCAGGCGCTCTCGGCGCTGGTGGCCAGCCAGCAAGTGCCGCTGAACCGGCTGGGCGAGGTGCGCGACTCCGAGCGCTTCAACCTGCTGCGGTCCCTGGAGTTCTTTGCCGAGTTCGGTGACGTGCAGCTGTGGGAGGTGGTGCGCCGCGCCCGCTGGAAACGCTACCCGGTCGGCTATTCGCTCTTCAAGCGCGGCCAGGAGGGCAACAGCTTCCACATCATTGCGCAGGGCGAGGTGGAGGTCTTCCGCGACGGCCGGCAGGTGGCGACGCTGGGCCAGGGCACGTCGGTGGGCGAGATGGCCTACCTCGCGCCCAACCCCGACCTGCGCCGTCACAGCACCGACATCAAGGTGAGCCAGGAGTGCACCACCATCTCCTTCACGCCCGAGTCCATCGGCCAGCTCAGCCCGGAATGCCAGCACCGCTTCGACCGCGGCTTCATCCGCGTGCTGGTGCGGCGACTGCACGCGGCGCACGAGGCCCTGGCGCATCCGCGGCGCATCCTGTAAGCCTCCCGAGGGGTAGGGGGCTTGGCGACCTACCAGCCCCATGCTTGAATCAGCCCGCCCCCATACCTTTCGAGGAAGGATCACCCGATGAAACGTTTCGCCATCCTGCTGGCCTGTGCGGCCGTCGCCTTCGGTGCCCAGGCCACGCCTCAGCAAGACAAGATGAAGGCCTGCAACGCCGACGCCAAGACCAAGGACCTCAAAGGCGACGAACGCAAGGCCTTCATGAAGGAATGCCTCGCCGCCAAGCCGGCGGAGGCCGCCACGCCGGCCGGCGCCGCCTGTGAGAAGTCCGCCGCCGACAAGAAGCTGCACGGCGCTGCCGCCAAGAGCCACATCAAGAAGTGCATGGCCGACGCCGCCTCGGCGCCCAAGTGACCGCCGGCCCTGCGCCCGCGCTCTGCCACAGCCACCTCCGGGTGGCTTTTTTGTCGCCCGTGGTGGGGCCGGAGCGGTAGGTCGCGTCCGACATCGACGCTGGCTCCCGGCTGGCTCCGGCGCCGGGGCGGCGCATGGACAGTAGAGCCATCGCCAAACACTCGGAGCGACCCATGAACCACTCCCGTCTGACCTCGAATTCCGGCTACGTCCGCGTCACGCTGCTGTCCGTGGCGGCGGCGGCCACCCTGGTGCTGACCGGCTGCGCCGGCATGTCGGCCCGTGAAACCAGCACCGTCGTCGGTGCCACCGCAGGCGCCGTGGTCGGCGGTGTGGTGACCGGCACCACCGCGGGCGCCGCCGTCGGTGCGGCAGCCGGTGGCGTCATCGGCAACGAGGTCTCCAAGAAGCGCTGACCGGTGCGGGGCGACGGCCGTGTCATGAAAAAAGGCCGGCCACCCCTGCGGGTGCCGGCCTTGTCACGTCAGCCTGCTCTTGCCAGACCTTGCGGGCTCAGAACTTGTAGCGGGCTTCCAGGTAGTACTGGCGGCCGGACACGTCGACCTTCTGCGGTTCCAGCTCGCTGTAGCGGTACTGGCCGCGGCCCGGGTTGGTCAGGTTGGTGCCGCTGAAGGACACCTCCAGCCCCGGCATGACGGTGTAGTTGACGGTCAGCGCGACGTTGGTCACCGGCGCCTGGATGGTGGGTGCGGTCGGCATGGTGATGCCCTGCACCACCGACAGGCCCTGGCTGTTGGCCGTCGGCGCCGGGGCGGTCGTGCTGTTGACGTACTCGCTGCGGTAGTTCCAGGCCAGGCGCACGCTGAACACGTCGTTCTCGAAGTAGCCCACGAGGTTGGCGCTCTTGCGCGAGGCGCCCACCATCGGGCGGCCGTCTTCCACGCTGGTGTCGGCATAGCTCAGGTTGGACTGGAAGCCGAAGCCGCCCCAGATGGGCTGCTCCCAGCTCAGCTCCGCGCCCTGGATGCGTGCGCGTTGCTGGCCGGTGGTGTTGATGCGGTAGGTCTGCACCACGTTCTGGCTGTCCAGCAGGTCAACCGTCACGCCCTGCTGCACCGTGCCGGTCTTGGGGTAGCCGCGCACCAGGGAGTCGAACAGGCTTAACACCACAGCCGAGCGGCGGGCGTAGTACCAGCCCAGCGACAGGTCGGTGTTCTGCGCCGTCATCGGCTCCAGCGCCGCGTTCGGGCCGTTGACCGTGCAGCCCTGCGAGTTGCAGCTCTGGCCGGTGAAGCCGGCGCCGTAGAGGTTGTAGTTCTGGCGGCCCAGGGTCTTGGACAGGCCGGCGCGGGCGATCCAGTTCGGCGCCAGCTGCCAGCGCGCATTCAGGCTGGGCAGGATGTCGTCGAACACCTTGTGCTGCGGCACCTTGTAGTAGATCGTGCCCTGGTTGGGGTTGAAGGCCACACCGTCGAAATAGGTGGCGCCGTCACCCGCCGTGACGATGGCCGTGGGGTAGGCCGCGCAGGGCACGACCGTCTTGCCGGGCTCGATGCGCTGGCACTTGCCGGTCGGCACGGGCGTGGCGATCTGCGCGTCGACGATGGTGCGCGCATAGCGCAGGCCCACGTTGCCGCTGAGCTTGCCGTCGGCGGTTTCCAGGTTCTGCTGGAAGTACAGCGCGCTTTGCTGCTCGCGCAACTCGATCTCGTTGGCCACCAGGCGCTCGAACTCGGGCGTGGTGGTCTTGTACTTGTCGGCGAAGTACTGGCGCAGGAAGTCGCGCGAGTAGTAGAAGCCCGTGTTGTCGAAACCGCTGCCCAGGCCGTTGCCAAAATCGGCCGGGTAAGGCACGGCCAGCGACGGGTCGGGCGCGGTGATCGTCGAGCTCTTCAGCTTGAGCTGCGAACGGCGGTGGTCGCGGTGGTGGTCCGCATGGCGGAAGCCGAATTCCAGCGACTGGAACACGCCACTGTTCTGCTGGTACTCGGCATCCAGCGCCACGCTGCTTTCGCGGTCCACCGTCTTGTAGCGGTTGGGCGCGTTGGTCGCGATCAGCGTGTAGTTGCTGGCGACCGGCGATGTGCCCGGGCCGGCGCCCTGGTAGCTCCAGGTGGGCGCTTCGTTCACACCCTGCAGCTGGAAGGTCACGCCGGTGCCGTAGCGGGCGTAGGTCAGGCCGCGGTCCTGGTCGGTGGTGCCCACGCCGCGCGTGGTGCTGACGAGGCCCTTGACCTTCAGGTCGTTGCTGAACTTGTAGGTGGCGTCCAGGTCCAGGAAGCCGCTGCTGGCACTGGCGCCGCTGCGGAAGAACCCTTCGGAGTTGCCGATGTACTGCGGCGTCACGCCCGGCGCAAACGCGATGGTGGCGCCACGCAGCACGCGGATCTTGTCGCCGTAGATCGTCGTCTCCTCGACGATCTGCGGGTTTTTGATCGAGGCGAAGACCTGCTGGCCGTTGAAGTTGGTGTTGGCCGCGGCCGCGGTGACGGCGCCGAAAGGCTCGGCCTTGCCGACCAGCATCGAGTACATCGCGCCGGAGGTCAGCCGGCCGTAGTTGTCGGAGTTCATCTTGGAGTGGAAGCCCGTCAGGCCCACGTCCAGCTGCTCCACCGGGCGCCATTGCACCGACAGCATGCCGCCCTTGCGGTCGCGCACGCCCTCCACGAACTCGGTGGACATGCTGCCCGGCAGGCGCACGCCGTTCAGGTCAGCCGCGGTGTAGCCGGTGCCTGCGAGCGATGCGTCGGTGATGCCCTTCATCGTGGTCGTGTTGATGACGTCCCAGCCGCTGCTGGCGCCGTAGGCGAAGCGCGAGGCCGAGTCGCGGCGCACATAGCGCTTCTCGGCGAACACCTGGCCGATGACGCCCAGGCGGTTGTCGTCGCTCTTCCAGTTCAGCATGGCGCTGAGCTGCGGGCTGGTCTTGTCGGGCAGGGTGGCGTGCACGCCGCCCACGCTGACCACGCCGCTGAAGGTCTTCTTCGCGTCCAGCGGCTTGCGGGTGGTGACGTTGATCGTGCCGGCCAGGCCACCGTCCAGCACATTGGCCTGCGACGTCTTGTAGATGGTGGCGGCATTGAGCACCGAGCTCGGCATCAGGCTCAGCGACGTGGAGCGGCTGCTGGAGGTCTGATCGGAGATGTACCAGTCACCACCGGAAACGGTATGGCCGTTGAAAAGGATCAGCGTCATGTCCGGGTTGGTGCCGCGCATGGCCACCTTCTCGGCTTCGTCGTAGTCGGTGCGCACCGCCACGCCGGCCACGCGCTGCAGCGAGTCGGCCAGGTTCTTGTCGGGCATCTTGCCCACGTCCACCGCGGTGATGACTTCGACGTTGGCCGAGGCGTCGCGCTTGGCGTTCAGCGAGGCCTCGGTGGACGCTCGGATGCCGGTCACGACGACCGCTTCAAGCTGCTTGGCCTTGGCATCCTTGTCGTCCTTGGCCGGCGTCTGCTGCGCCAGCGCCGCGCCGTGCAGGGACACCAGCAGGCCGGCCAGCGCGAGGCTCACGGGGGTGGGCTTGAAGAACTGCATCGTTTCATCTCCGCTCTATGACTGAATGCGAAGATTCTTGCGACGCCCGCGCCGCCGTGTGAGCGGGCTCGCCCGTGAAGTCGGCACGGGAACAACACTCGGCGCATGACGGAATGGTCCGGTGGCATGTGCCGCGGTTATGGCCCGCCGGGTCGACCCCTGGCGGCGGGTCAGTTCAGTGCGCGCTCAGACGACGTGGCAGGCCACGCGCCGGCCGTCGACCTCGCGCAGGAGCGGCACCTCGTCGGCACAACGCGGCTGCGCCAGCGGGCAGCGCTTGTGGAAGGCGCAGCCCGTGGGCGGGTTCAGCGGGCTGGGCAGTTCGCCATGGATGACGATGCGCTCGCGGCGGTCGGCCCGCTTGAGCGCCGGCGTGGCGCTCATCAGCGCGCGGGTGTAGGGGTGCAGCGGCGCGCCAAACAGGCGGCGCTTCTCGCCGATCTCGACGGCCGCACCCAGGTACATCACCATCACCTCGTCAGCCACGTGCTCGACCACGCTGAGGTTGTGCGAGATGAACACATAGCCCGTGCCGAACTCGTCCTGCAGGTCCATGAAGAGGTTCAGGATCTGGGCCTGGATGGACACGTCCAGCGCGCTCACCGGCTCGTCGGCCACGACGATGCCCGGGTTCAGGATCATGGCCCGCGCGATCGCGATGCGCTGGCGTTGCCCGCCCGAGAACATGTGCGGGTAGCGGCGCAGGTGTTCAGGCCGCAGGCCCACCTTGGTGGCGAGCTCGGCCACGCGCTCGCGCCGCTCGGCGGCTGTCATGGGCGTGTTGATCAGCAGCGGCTCGGCCAGCGTGGTCTCGATGGTCTTGCGCGGGTTCAGCGACGCGAACGGGTTCTGGAACACCATCTGCACGTCGCGGCGCAGGCGCTGCAGCGTGGCGGGTTCGGCGGTGGCCGCATCCGTCCCGCGGATCTTCAGCGAGCCGTGGGTGGGCGGCTCGATCAGCGTGAGCTGTCGGGCGAGCGTGCTCTTGCCGCAGCCAGATTCACCGACGACGGCCAGCGTCTTCTTCGGGGCCAGTGTGAAGCTCACGCCATTGAGCGCCTTCACCGTGGCCTTGGGCTTGAACAGGCCGCGGCTGACGCTGTAGTGGCGGGCCAGGTCAGTCGCCTGAAGCAGCAATTCAGACATGGGCAGCGGCCTCGACAGGGAAGAAGCAGCGCACGCCGTCGGCCAGCGCCGGGCGCTCGACGCGGCAACGGTCCTGCACGCGCGGGCAGCGGGGGCTGAGCAGGCAGCCGGCGGGGCGGTCCAGCGCACCTGGCACGATGCCGGGCAGGGCCGACAGGCGGTGCGCGCCCTGGTTGTGTTCAGGAATCGCCGCCAGCAGCGCGTTCGTGTAGGGGTGGCGCGGGGCGTCGAAGAGCTCGGGCACCGGGCCGGTCTCGACGATCTGCCCGGCGTACATCACGGCCACGCGCTGGGCCATTTCCGCCACCACGGCGAGGTCGTGCGTGATCATGATCAGCCCCATGCCCTGCTCGCGCTGGAGCTTCAGCAGCAGGGCCATGATCTGGGCCTGGATGGTGACGTCCAGCGCGGTCGTGGGCTCGTCGGCGATCAGCAGCTTCGGCGAGCAGGCGATGGCCATCGCGATCATCACGCGCTGGTTCATGCCGCCTGACAGCTGGTGCGGGTAGGCGTCCGCACGGTTGGCCGCGTCGGGAATCTCCACCAGCTCCAGCAGCTCGATGACGCGCCGGCGTGCGGCCTTGCCGCTGAGGTTCAAGTGGGCCTTGAGCACCTCGGCGATCTGGGCGCCGACGGTGTAGCTCGGGTTGAGGCTGGTGAGCGCATCCTGGAACACCATCGCGATGTCCCGCCCGATCAGCCGGCGGCGTTCGCGCGGGGTGAGCTTGAGCAGGTCGACGCCTTCGAACTCGACCGCATCGGCGGTGACCTGGCCGGGCGCGTCGATGAGGCCCATCAGCGCCAGCATGGTGACGGATTTGCCGGAGCCGGACTCGCCGACGATGCCCAGCAGTTCGCCTTTGTCGACGGTGAGGTCGACGCCGTCGACGGCGGGGAAGGGGCCGAAGGTGACGCGCAGGTTGCGGAGGGTAAGGAGGCTCATGCGCTCGGCGTTGATGATGGTTTTCTGGCAAGGCCCATGCCGGGAGTTCGCCCCGGCGGGCGACCTACTTTTTGAGCGACCAAAAAGTAGGCAAAAAGTCGCCCCCCGATCCGCCCGGCCCTGCGGGCTTCCCTGCGCTGCTCAGGCCTTGAGGGCCCGCGCAAAACTCGCTTCGCTACGCTGCGCTCAAACAGTTGCGCGGAGTCAGTTGTTGAAGCGTGCTGCGCGCGCGCCCTCAAGTCCTTCCGCTGCTCGGCGGGCTCAAGGGGGGACAGCGAAAACAGCCACGACCGAAGGGATGTGGCGTTTGGCTGTTGGCTGTTTCGGCTGTTCTGGGCTTCCCCTTCTAAACCGCCGAGAAGCGCAGCAACCCAGGGCGCGCGCGCAGCGCGCATCAACCTCTGACTTCGCGCCCCTTTGTTTGAGCGTAGTGAGCGCAGCGAACGAAGCGAGTTGGGCGCGGCCCTGGGTTGCGAGCATCGCAGGGAACCCACCCGCAGGGTGGGCGGTTTTGCAGGGGCCGCTCTTTGCCTACTTTCTGGCGGGCCAGAAAGTAGGTCGCCCGCCGGGGCGAATTCCCGGCTGGGCCTTGCCCCCAAGCCAAATCCACGCAAAAGCATCGAAGCGCCGCAGGCAACCTCCATCACGCCACCTTCTTCAACTTCGGATCGAGCGCATCCCGCAGCCCATCCCCCATCAAGTTGATGGCCAACACCGTCACGAGGATGGTCAGCCCCGGCAAAGTCACGACCCACGGCGCCCGCGTGATGTAGTCCCGCGCCGCCGACAGCATCGTGCCCCACTCCGGCGTGGGCGCCTGCACCCCCAGGCCCAGGAAGCCCAGGCCGGCTGTCTCCAGGATGGCGGAGGAGAACGACAAGGTCGCGTTCACGATCAGCGGCGCCATGCAGTTGGGCAGCACCGTGATGAACATCAGCCGCCACACGCTGGCGCCGGCCACGCGGCTGGCGGTGACGTAGTCGCGGTTGATCTCGCCCAAGGCCGCCGCGCGCGTGAGCCGCACATAGCCCGGCAGCGCACCGATGGCGATGGCAATGACCGTGTTGACCAGGCCCGGCCCGAGGATGGTGATCACGCAGATGGCCAGCAACAGCGCCGGCAGCGCCAGCACGATGTCCATCACGCGCATGATGGCCGGCGACAGCCAGCGCTGGAAGAAGGCCGCCAGCAGCCCGAGCAGCACGCCCGGCACCAGCGACATCACCACCGCCGCCAGGCCGATGCCCAGCGACACGCGGCCACCGTGGAGCAGCCGGCTCAGCATGTCGCGGCCGAGTTCGTCGGTGCCCAGCAGGAAGCGGGTGCTGCCGCCTTCGGCCCAGACGGGCGGGGTCAGCATGAAGTCGCGGTATTGCTCGATCGGGTCGTGCGGCGCCAGCAGCGGCGCGAACAGCGAGGCCAGCGCGATCAGCGCGAAGACGATCAGCGCGATGAAGGCGCCGCGGTTGGCCGTGAAGCCTTGCCAGAACTCTCGCAGCGGGCCGGGCGGGTCGATCGGTTTTTCAAGCACGGCGCTCATCAGTGCCCGCCTCCGCGGATGCGCGGGTTCACCACGCCATACAACACGTCCACGATCAGATTCACGCCGATGAAGGTCAGTGCCGAGATCAGGATGCCGGCCTGCACGACGGGATAGTCGCGCCGGGCAATCGAGTCGATCAACCACTTGCCGATGCCGGGCCAGCTGAAGATGGTTTCGGTCAGCACCGCGCCGGCCAGCAGGCTGCCGGTCTGCAGGCCCACGACGGTCAGCACCGGGATCAGTGCGTTGCGCAGCGCATGCACCACCACCACCCGCGTGGGCGACAGCCCCTTGGCGCGTGCGGTGCGCACATAGTCTTCGCGCAGCACTTCCAGCATCGAGGAGCGCGTCATGCGCGCCACCACGGCCAGCGTGCTCGTGCCCAGCACCAGGGCCGGCAGGATGAGGTGCATCAGCGCCGACCTGAACGCCCCTTCCTCGCCCGACAGCCAGGCGTCGATCAGCATGAAGCCAGTCACCCGCTCGGGGTCGTACTCGATGCCGATGCGGCCGCTCACCGGCGTCCAGCCCAGTTGCACCGAGAAGAACATGATGAGGATCAGCCCCCACCAGAACACCGGCATGGAGTAGCCCACCGTGGCCACGCCCATCACGCCCTGGTCGAGCAGCGAGCCGCGCTTCAGGCCCGCGCTCACGCCCAGCAGCAGCCCCAGGCCCACGGCAAACACGAGCGCGGCGGTGGCGAGTTCGACCGTGGCCGGAAACAGGGCCGCGAACTCCTTGCTGACCGGCTCGCGGCTCACCAGGCTCTGGCCGAGGTCGCCCTGCAGCAGCTTGCCCACGTAGTCCAGGTACTGCACCGGCAGCGGCTGGTCCAGCCCCATGCGCTTGACGAGGGCGGCGTGGGTCTCGGCGTCCAGGCGGCGCTCGCCCATCATCACCTCGATGGGGTCGCCCGGCACGAGGCGGATGAGGCCAAAGGCCACGATCGTGATGCCGATCAGCGTCGGCACCAGCGTGGCCAGGCGTTTGAGCAGGAAGGCGAGCATCGGGGCGGCTTACCAGCGCGAGGTGTAGGGGCGGGTCTCGCCTTCGGCCGCGCCTGCCACGCGCATGGTCGCGGGCGTGGAGGCCACTTCGATCAGCGCGGCCGTCTCGGCGTCCACCACGCCGGAGATGTCGCGCGGGCGGTACTTCATCTGGAAGGTGCTCACGACCTCCTTGGTCAGCACATCCATCTGGCCCGAGCGCGACACGTTGTAGCCGATGCGGGCGAGGCGGTCCTGCAGCCAGGCCACGTCGCGCGGTGCGACCTCGTGCTCCAGCGTCTTGATGAGCACCGACGGGCCGTCCGGCCAAGGGATGAGGCCGGCATCGGCCAGCTGCTTCCACGGGAAGTTGGGGCCGGGGTCCTGCTTGCGGCCGGGGGCGATGTCGGCATGGCCGATGATGCGCTCGGGCCGCACGTTATGGCGCTTCTGGATGTCGCGCACCAGCGCGATGACCTCGTCGACCTGCGCCTGCGGGAAGGGCGCATAGACGCGGCCGCCGGGGCCATCGACGAAGCCCGGGTTGACGATCTCGATGCCGATGGACGAGGAGTTCAGGTTGGTGTTGCCCGCCCAGAAGCTCGCACCCGCGTGCCAGGCCCGGCGGTTCTCGTCGACCAGGGCATAGCTGGCCACCGGGTTGTCGCGCACCAGGTAATGGGCCGAGACCTGGCCGCCGGTGGTCAGCACCTTCAGCGACTTCTCCCAGTCCAGCACGGTGTAGTGCAGCACGATGTAGAGCGCACGGCTGTCCTGGTTCTGGGAGGTGTAGCTGCGGTCGATGTTGGGGGCGCGCAGGGCGATGCCCGTCGCGGTGGTCGCAGGCGCAGGGCCGGGTGCGGTACCGGAGGGCGCCGGGGTCGGCACGCTGGCGCAGGCGCTGAGCAACAGGGCCAGGGCGGCAGCGACGAGAGAGGTGGACTTCATGCGGGATTCGGGCGTGGCCGGAGGCCGGATTGTTGCAGCGCACCGCGAGCCCGGGCCCCGGGCCTCCCCGCAGGGGCCATGTCGGTCGGCCATGCGGGTATGAGCCCAGGTGATGGTTGAATGGCGCATGGTCTACGAAACCCTGCACGCCACGCCGACGCCCGAGGTCTACCGCCAACTGCGGGTGGGCGCCGGCCTGAGCCCCAAGACCGCCGAGGCCGCGGCCCGTGGGCTGCCCAACACCCTGTTCGCCGTGCAGCTGCTGCACGAGGGCCAGCCCATCGGCATGGGCCGGGTGGTCGGCGATGGCGGCACCGCCTTCCAGGTGGTGGACATCGCGGTGCTGCCGGCCCATCAGGCTCGGGGCCTGGGCAAGCGCATCATGGCCGAGATCGCCACCTGGCTGCGCGAGCATGTACCCGAGACCGGCTATGTGAGCCTGCTGGCCGATGTGCCGGCCGATGCGCTGTACGGGCAGTTCGGCTTCGTCCACACCGCGCCGCGCACGCTGGGCATGGCCTGGCAGCGCCCCACGCCATGAGCCGGCGCATCGCCCGATGCGGGATGGCGCTGTTGGCGCTCGCGGCATCGCTCCACGCCGGCGCCAAGACGCTGACCGTGTGCACCGAGGCCAACCCCGACGGCTTCGACTACGCGCTCTTCCACGCCAACTCCACCGCCGATGCCTCCTCCGAGGCGCTCTACAACCGGCTTGTCGAGTTCGAGCCCGGCACGACCCGCCTGGTGCCGGGCCTGGCCGAGCGCTGGGAGATCAGCCCCGACGGGCGCAGCTACACCTTTCATCTGCGGGCCGGCGTGGCCTTTCACACCACGCCCTGGTTCAAGCCGACGCGGCCACTGGCGGCGCAGGACGTCGTGTTCAGCGTCATGCGCCAGCTCGACCCGCGCCATCCCTGGCATGGCCAGGCGCGGCCGGGCTGGTACTACGCGTCGGCCATGCAGCTCGCCCGCCTGGTGCAGCGGGTGGTGGCGGTGGACGAGCGCACCGTGCGCATCGAGCTCAGCCGGCCCGAGGCGCCGTTGCTGGCCAACCTGGCCATGGGCTTTCTCAGCGTGCTGTCGGCCGAGTATGCCCAGCAGCTCGAAGCCGCCGGTCGACTGGAGGACATGAACCTCAAGCCGGTCGGCACCGGTCCCTTCGTCTTTCGCAGCCATGTGAAGGACGCGGTGGTGCGTTACGACGCCCACCCGGGCTATTTCCGCGGCCGGGTAGCGCTGGACAAGCTCATCTTCTCCATCTCACCCGACCCCGCCGCCCGGCTGCAGCGGCTCAAGGCAGGCGAATGCGATGTCGCCCTCTACCCGGTGCCGCAGAGCTGGGATGACATCCGCCGCGACGCCCGCCTGCAGCTGCTCACCGGCCCCGGCCTGGTCACCACCTTCGTCGCGCTGAACGTCACCCGCAAGCCGCTG
Organism: Roseateles puraquae; assembly: GCF_002205845.1. Taxonomy (GTDB): domain Bacteria; phylum Pseudomonadota; class Gammaproteobacteria; order Burkholderiales; family Burkholderiaceae_C; genus Pelomonas; species Pelomonas puraquae. The sequence continues at coordinate 173,602 of NZ_NISI01000002.1, forward strand.
GACGACCGCCGCGTGCGCCAGGCCCTGGTGCTGGCGACGGACCGGCCGGCGGTGGCCCGGGCGGTCTATGCCGGCGCGGCGACACCCGCCGGCAATCCGTATCCGCCGTCGCAGTGGAGCTACGACGAGCGGGTCGCGCCGCCGGGGCAAGACCTGGCCAAGGCGCGCGAGCTGCTGAAGGCGGCCGGTGTGGCCGAAGGCTTCACGCTCAAGCTCTGGATCCGCTCGGGCGCCGGTGCCACCAACCCCAACCCGCGCGCCACGGCCGAGCTGCTGCAGGCGGACTGGGCGCGCATCGGCGTGAAGGTCGAGGTCGTCACGCTGGAGTTCGGCGAGCTGCTCAAGCGCACGCGGGCCGGCGAGCATGATGCGACGCTGCTGGCCTGGGCGTCGGACAACGGGGACCCCGACAACTTCCTGACGCCCAACTTCAGTTGTGCGGCCGTGACCGGCGGCAGCAATGTGTCGCGCTGGTGCCGGCCGGAGGTCGACGCACTGCTGGCCGAGGCGCGCCAGGTGGCCGACCTTGCCCGGCGCGACAGCCTCTACCGCCGCGCCCAGGCACTGGTGCGGGACGATGCGCCCTGGGTGCCGCTCGTCTACCCCACCACGGCGATCGCCACGAGCCGTCGCGTGGTGGGCCTTGCGGTCAGCCCCTTCGGGCTCAACAACTACGCCAAGGTGGACCTGCGATGAAGATCGCCGACATGAACTGGATGCAGGTCGAGGCCTACCTGCAGCATGACGACCGCTGCCTGCTGCCCATCGGCTGCACCGAGCAGCACGCCGCGCTCAGCCTGGCGGTCGACGCCATCCTGGCCGAGCGCGTCGCGGTGGAGGCCGCCGAACCGCTGGGCGTGCCCGTCTTCCCGGTGCTGCCCTTCGGCATCACGCCCAGCTTCATGAGCTACCCGGGCACGGTCACGCTAAAGATGGAGACGATGCTGCGGGTGGTGACCGACCTGCTGGACAGCCTCGACCACCAGGGCTTCCGGCGCATCCTCATCGTCAACGGCCATGGCGGCAACCAGCCGGTGGCGGCACTCGTCGCCGAATGGATGGCCGCCCATCCGCGCACCCGGGTGCGCCTGCACAACTGGTGGAACGCGCCGCGCACGCTGGCCTATGTGAAATCCATCGACCCGCAATCAGCCCATGCCTCCTGGATGGAAAACCTGCCCTGGACCCGCCTGCCCGGCGTCACCCAGCCGCCAGGTCGCAAGGCGCCCGTGGACTATCAGCGTTATGCGGTGCTGCCGCCGGACGCGGCGCGGGCGCTGGCGGGTGATGGCAACTTCGGCGGCGCCTACGAACGGCCGGATGCCGAGGTGCTCGAGATGTGGCGCATCGCGGTCGAGGAGACCCGGGCGTTGATCGAAGGGCCGTGGGCCTAGCCAGACCAGCTCAGCGCAGCCCGTCGATCAGCTGCTGGCGCTGCATGGGCGTCAAACCCGGTGCGCGGCCCAGCCATGCGGCGGCTCGCGCCGGGTCGATGTCCTGCAGATGGCCGGCCAGGGCCTGCCAGGCGGCCCAGCGGCGTTCGGGTGAGCTGATGCGGGCCACGAGGTCCAGCGCCTCGGCCGGTGCTTCGCGGGCCAGTTCATCGCTGGCGGCGTAGCGCGACAAGAGGGCATCCAGCTCCGCGGACGGCGCGGTGGCGCGCAGCCAGTCGCGGGCGCCGGGGCCGTCCTGGGCGAGCCAGCGTGAAAGGCCTTCTTCGAGCAGCGCCTGGCGCGTGTCGCCGGGAGGCAGTTGCGTGGCGAACATGGCGGCCGAGCGGGCGTCCTGGTGCAGCCAGCGGTCCTGCAGCGCGCCGAGCGGCGCCATCTGGCCGCTCGCCAGTGCCCAGCGGGCGGCCTGGTCGGGGGCGGTCTCGGCCCAGTGGTCGAGCAGTTGCTGGCGCAGTCGCGCGCGGGTGGTCTCGTCCAGCGGGGCGCGGCCCAGGGCCTGCAGCGCCGACAGGTGCAGGCGTTGTTGCGCCCAGCGGCTGGCCAGGGCTTCGTACAAGGCCGCGGCGCGGCCCGGCCAGCGCCGGGCAAAGGCCTCCAGCTCCGGCAGGGCGGCTTCGCGCAGGGTGCCCAGGCGCGCCAGCAGGCCAGCCTCGGTGGCGGTGGCGGTGGCGGTGTCGGTGGCAGACGCTGCGGCTGCCGTGTCGCCCGTGGTGGGCGCCGCCAGCCCGATCATCTGCAGCACCGGGCTGGGGGCCGGGCGTGCGCCGCTTGCCAGCACGACGGCCGCGGGTGGGGCGTCCGGGGCCAGCAGCGCGAACGCCCCCAGCCCGGCCGCCCCGGCCAGCAGCAGTCCCGCCAGCGGGCGCCCACGCATCACTTGAACACGCAGGCGCGTGCGACGTTGCTGGTGTTGGTGTCCTTCACCGGCTCATTGCCCGAGCCCGTGCCGACATAGCCTTCGCACTTGGGCTTGGAGCCGCTGTAGACGAGGTCGGTGATGGTGGCCGCGTCGTACTGGCCGGCGATGCCCGACTTGCTGTCATAGCTGCTGTTCACGCCCAGGCCGGCGACGTTCAGTTGCCCCAGGCGCACGCCCGAGATCGTCACCTTGCGGGCGTACTGGGTCGAGCAATTGCCGCACGAGCGGTAGAGCTTGCCGATGTTGTCGGCATAGAAGTCCTGGATGACCAGCGTGCCGTCGCCGTTGTGCTGGAACAGCTTGTCAGCCGCCTTGAAGGCGGCGCCGCCGCTGATGGTCAGCTTGCTGGTCACGCCGCTGAGCTTCTTCACGGTCGCGCCGTCCTCGCCCACGTCGGCCCAGTAGACGTTGGTGATGTTGCACTGACCGTAGCAGTGCACCCCGTCGGCGCCGCCCGCGGCCAGGTTGGTGCCGCTGCCGAGCGAGCCGTCGCCAATCACGACGTTCTTCACCGTCGAGCCGTTGTTCAGCTTGAACATCGGGATCTGGCTCTCGCTCTGCGTGCCTTTCATGTTGGACGCCGTGCCCACGAGGCAGACCCATTTGCCGTACTTCGCCAGCCCGTCCCAGGTCGTGCCCGCCGGCACGTCGATGGTGGCGCTGACGTTGACCTTGGTGCAGGCCGGGACGGTGCGCACGCCCGGCGCGGCGGCGGCGCTGCCGGCGGTGGCAATCAGGGCCAGGCCGAGCAGGCCCTGCCAGAAATGGCGCATGCGGTGCTTGAGTGTCATGGTGCTTGTCTCCTGTCGATGCTGTGGATGTGGCCGCCGTGTGCATGAGCGGCTCGGCGTCAGCGCAGGGTCGAAGCCAGCAGGGCGTCGACAGGAATCCGTGGGTGCCGTGACGGCCGCCCAGCACCGCCGGCAGGGGCGGTCGAGGCCTCGGTGGGAGGCGTTGGCGCTGAACGGAACGCATGTTCATTTTTTTGAAACGCCATTCCAATCGGCGATTGCCTGACGCTGAATCAGGGGGCAAGGCGGCTGCTGCGCCGCAGCATGGGTGATCCTCATCTCGCAGTCGCGGGCGTTGATCCATTCGCCGGGCGGGCGCCATCCTGGGGCCGCCGTGGCGTTCAGCATGACTTTGGCGCCCCAAGGGCCAGCGGCCTAGCATGCAGAGCTTCAAAGGATTCGCCGCACGAACCGGGCGTTTCTGCGCGCCGGAGGTCGGGTATGGAAGCGAAGAGGGGTTGGCCCTGCAGCCGCTGGCTGCGGGGTCTGTTCATGGGGGTCAGCGTGCTGGCGTCGGCTGTCGCGCCGGCACAAGCGAGCGGGCCAGCACCCGGGCCGGCTGTCATGGCCCTGCAGGTCGACGCGACCGACCAGGTCCACAAGGTCTTCCAGATTCGCCAGCGCCTGCCCGTGGGCGGCGACGGCGCCGTCACGCTGCGATACCCACAGTGGCAGGCCGCCAGCCATGCGCCGACCGGGCAGGTGGGGCGCCTCGCCGGGCTGGTTGTCCAGGCCAACGGGCAACCCGTCGCCTGGACCCGCGACCCGCTGGACCCGCATGCCTTCCGGCTGCGCGCACCGGCAGGCACGCGGGCGCTGGACGTGAAGTTCACTTACCTCTCGCCGCGTGTCGGGAATCTGGCGATGACGCGGCAGATCGTGAACGTCGGCTGGTCCAACCTGCTGCTGTACCCGGCGGGCGTCGACGTCCGGGAGCTCCAGGTGCAAGCCGAGGTCCGGCTGCCGGCCGGCATGCAGTTCGCCACGAGCCTGGAGGTTGACCGGCGCGATGGCGATGTCGTGCGATTCAGGCCCGCGTCGTTGCAGACGCTGGTGGATTCGCCGGTGATCGCGGGCCGGCATGTGCGCACGGTGTCGGTGTCGGACAGCCCTGATCTGCCCGTCACGCTGACCCTGTTTGCGACTCGGCCGGAAGACCTGGCGCTGCCCGAGGCCGCGTTCGCGCCGCTGCGTGCCTCGGTGGCCGAGGTGCAGCGGCTGTTCGGCGCGCGCCGGCGCGCGGCCTACCGTCTACTCGTGGTGCTCGACGAGCGCATGGGTGGCCCCGGCGGCATTGAGCATCGGCACTCGACGGAGACCTTCCTGCCCGCCAGCGTCTTTGCGCGGCCTGAAGACAACCTGCGCAATCTGGACCTCGCCCTGCATGAGTACATCCACGCCTGGAACGGCACCCAGTTCCTACCGGCGGGCATGGAGCAGCGCCATTTCAATCACCCGTTGCAGAACTCGTTGCTGTGGGTCTACGAGGGCTTGACCCAGTACCTGGGCAAGGTGGCGGCGGCACGCGGCGGCATGCGCACCCTGGCGCAGGCGCTCGACGACCTCGCCCTCGACGCTGCGGCGGCCGAGACCCGAGCGGCGCGCGGCTGGAAGCCCCTGCGTGACAGCGTCCACGACCCCGTCATCCTGTCCGGCCGTGGCATCGAGTGGCCCGACTTCACCGGCAAGAAGGACTACTACGTCGATGGTGCGCTGCTCTGGCTGGCGGTAGATGTCGAGATCCGCAGCCGCAGCGGAGGGCGCCTGAGCCTGGACGACTTCGTGCGCGTGTTCTTCGCCGAGCGCCGCGGCGCCGATGCGCTGCATGTCTATACCGAGGCCGACCTCCTCGCCACGCTCGAGCGGCTGGTGCCGGGTGACTGGCCGCGCTTCTTCGCGGCGCGGCTGGACACCCTGGCGGATGCCGGCCTTGTGCAGGCGTTGGCCCGTGGTGGTTACCGCCTGGCCTACGTCGACGAGCCGACCGAGACCTTCCGTCAGGATGCCCAGGACCGTGGGGTGGACGATTACCTGTCCTCCGCCGGGATGGCGGTAGGCAAGGCGGGGCTGCTGCGCGCCGTGCGTTGGGACGGCCCCGCCTTTCGTGCCGGGCTGACGGCGGGCGCCCGACTGGTGGGGATCAACGGTCAGCCCTACGACGCGGGCACGCTGAGGGCCGCGCTGGCGGCCGGTGGGCCGCTGGCGCTCGATGCCGAGATCGACGGCGAGCGGGTGGCGGTGAGGGTGGAGGCTGGCAGTGGCCTGCGCTACCCGCGGCTGGTGCGGTCAGAGCCGGGCCCGGCCCTCATCGACGCGATCTTCAGCCGCCCTTAGACGCCGCCACCGGCGGGCGCTTCGCGCGGGCGCGCTTGGCCGCGGGCCGCGTGGGCTTGTCAGTGTCGGCAGGCAGGGTGAGCGGCCCCAGTGCCGCCAGCGCATCCAGTTGCGTCAGCAACCGCTGCAGATAGTCGGGCGACAGGGTCTTGAGCTCCTGCAGCGCCCGGGCGACCAGCACCTGGCTGTTGAGGGGCCCCAGGTGCTCGGGCACCGGGGCGCTGACCTCGGCGAGGCGGCGGTTCAGGCGCAGGGCGCGCCAGGTGCCCTCGTGGGCCTGCACATGGCGCAGCTCGGTGCCGGCGGCCTGCAGTTGCGTCACCAGCGCGGCGAGCGGGCGCGGGGTGTCATCGCGAGGCGGCAGTGCCGGCGCAGGCAGGGGCGCGCCGGCCCGCTGCACCAGGCGCGCCACCAGCTGGGCCCGCAGCGCCTGCGAGGGGGCGCTCGCCGCGCGCCGCGCCAGGCCTTCGAGCACGCGCTGGCGAACCGGGTCGGCCGCGGCGTGCGCAGCCACCCAGGCGAGCGGGTCGTGCTGGGCGTCGTCTACAGCGTCGTCCATGGCGTCGTCCATCAGGGGGCTGAGGCGGCCGAGGCCGCGGCGCTGGCGGCGGCCGTCGCCTGGCGCGGCCGCGGGGTGGGGGCGATCTCCACGCGCCGGTTCAGCGCGCGGCCGGCCGCGTCGTCGTTGGAGGCCACGGGCTGCTGCGGCCCGAAGGCGGCGGCGAAGACGGCATCGGGCGGCAGGCCTTCGGCCATCAGCGCGCGGGCCACGGTCAGCGCGCGCTGGGCGGAGAGCTCCCAGTTGTCTGCGAACTTCGGCGCGCCCTTGCCGGTGATCAGGCCACGGTCGTCGGTGAAGCCGCTGACCATCAGGATCTCGTCGCGCTGTGCAAGGTAGGTGCGCAGCGGTGCCGCCAGGCTCTTGATGAGCGCGCGGCCGTCGGCATGCAATTGGTCAGAGCCCACCGCGAACAGCACCGCGCCGCTGATGCCGATGCGGCCCTCCACCAGCGTGATGCGGCCATCGGCCAGCGGCCCGGCCAGGGCGCGCTCCAGCGCCTCGCGGCGGGCCTGCTCGGCCTGGCGCTGGGCCACTTCGGCTTCGAGCTGGTTGGCCAGGTCCAGCTGGCCCACCAGGGCGGCCGCCAGCACGAGCACGAAGGCGCCCAGCACGCCGGCCATCAGGTCGCCAAAGGCGGCCCAGGCGGGCGCACCCACACCTTCCTGTTCGATCTCCAGCGGCTCATCCATGCGAGGCGGCTCCCTGCAGCGCGTCCAGCACCTGCTTCTGCGAGCCCAGGCACAGGTCGATCACCTCGCGGGCCTGCGCCACGTAGTAGCCCAGCTGCTCGTCGCTGCGCGCCATGGTGCTGCCCAGGCGCTCTTCCAGGGCGGCCAGGTGCTGCACGAGCTGCGCGTTGGCGGCCTGGTATTGCTCGACCGCGGTGCCGAAGCCTTCGCCCAGGCTGGCCATCTCGGCCGCACTCGCGGCGATGGTGGTCGCCGCCTCCGCCAGGGCCTGGCCGGTCGCACCAGACTGCTCCGTGAATCGCTCGCCCAAGGCTTGCAGCTGTTCGGCCGAGCGGCTCACCAGCGTGTCCACCTGCGAGGCGGCGCTGTCGACGAGGGTGTCCAGCGCGCTGCGCTGCTCGCCGGCCGCCTGCTGCAGGGAGGCCAGCAACGTGGAGACGGTCTGCATCAACTCGGCACGCTCGGCCAGCGCGGCGCGGTCCTGGGCCTGGCTTTGCGCCAGCTGCTCGCGCAGCGCGGCCACCACTTCCACGGCCGCACGCGGCGCCTCGCCAGCGGCCTTGAGCAGCTCGCCCGCTTCGGTGAGGGTGCTGCGCGCCTGGGCTTCGGCCTGGGCGACCAAGTTGCGCGTGTGCGCCAGCAGCCCGTCGGCGAGCTGCTGCTGCTGCGCCAGCTGCGTGGCGCCAGCCGCCTGCAGCTCGGTGCGCCAGGCGGCCAGGCGTTCGGCATCGTGGCGTGCATGGGCCGACTGCAGCTCGCCATGGGCCTGGGCGATGGCGGCGATGGCGGCCTGGGTCTGCTCGGTGAAGCGGGCGGTCAGCTCGGCCAGTGCGGCCTGGGCACGCTCGCCGCTGGTGGCCAACAGCTGCTGCGCCGCGTCGCGCTGGGCCGCGAGCAGGCGCTCGTTGGCGTCGCGCTGTTCAGCCAAGGCCTGGGCCTCGGCACGGGCTTCGGCACGGCGCTGGGCGTCGAGCTCGCCCTGCAGCGCGGCATGGCGAGTCTGGGTCTCGGCGATGCGGTCGAGCAGGTCTTGGGTCTGGGTTGCGAAGCCCGTGGTCAGCTCGGTCAGGGCGTTCTGGGCGCGGGCGCCGCTGTCGGCCAGCAGCTGTTGCGCGGCCTCGCGCTGGGCGGCCAGCAGGCGCTCGTTGGCGCCGCGCTCCGCGGCCAGGGCTTCGCGCTCGGCCTGCAGGGCGGCGCGCTGTTGTGCCTCCTGCGCGGCCTGGGCAGCGGCGCGCTGGGCTTCGCGCTCGGCCTGCTCGGCCTGCTGGCGGGCCTGGGCCTCGGTGAGGCGATCCAGCAAGGCCTGCGTCTGGCTGGCGTGGCGCTCGGCCATGGCGGCCAGTTCGGCCAGCAGCGCCTGGGCCTGCTCGCGGTTGCGCTCGGCCAGGCGGTCCACGGCCTGCTGGGCGGCAGCCTGGGTCTCGCTGAGTTGCTGCAGGGCCGCCTCGCGCTGCCGGGCGAGTGCGGTGGCCTGGGCGGCCAGGGCTGCTTCGCCCTGCTCGGCGATGCGCGCCGCGCCCGCCTCGAAGCGCGTGGCCACAGTTCCCAGCTGCTCGGTCACCTGGGTGCTCACGGCGCCGAGCTGCGCGGCCACTTCGCTGCCCACGCGTTCGTGCAGGGCCGAGGCCTCGCGAGCGATGCCGGCCATCACGGCTTCGGCCGCGGGCTGGATGGCTTCACCCGCCAGGCGCGCGCTTTCGGTCAGGCTCTGGCGCAGCGTGGCGTCCACGCTGGCGGCCAGGGCGGTGTAGGCCTGGTGGGTCTCGCCGTGGAACTGCTGGTTCTGCGCGGCGATCTGGTCAGCCATCTGGCGGGCGTACTGCTGCAGCTGGGCCACGAGTTCGAGCTGGTGCTGGCGGGCGGCCTCGGCCGCGGCGGCGCGGGCGGCTTCTTCGGCCAGCGCGCGGCGGTGGGCGGCGGTCAGCGGGCGCAGCGGGCCGAGCAGGGCCACGTCCAGCTGGGCCGATGCGGCGGTGCGCTCGCGCCGTGCCAGGGCCACCATCAGGCCCAGCATGGCCGAGCCCGTCACGCCGGCCACGCTCGCACTGAAGGCCAGGCCCAGGCCCTGCACCGGCGCGCCGAGCGCATTGCGCAGCGCGGCAAGGTCGGCCGTCTGGCCCAGGGCCGAGGCCGTGCTGCTCAGCGTGATGACCAGGCCGATGAAGGTGCCCAGCATGCCCAGCAGCACCAGCAACCCGGCCAGGGCCGGTGCGAGCGACAGGCCCGGCAGCATCACGCGCAGGCCCTCCAGGCGCTGCTGCACGGCCGCCCGCAGGCTGGCAGGCAGGCGCGCCACCCAGGTGTCGTCCGGTGGCATGGCGAGTGCCGCCTCCAGCTCGCGGCTGGCGCGGCGGAAGGCCTGCAGCTCCATCGCACCAAGCGCGAAGAAGGCCGCGATCAGCAGCGTCATGGCCAGCGCCACCGGGTGGTGGCGGCTCGCGGCGAGCGCCGCACCGGCAATGCCTGCCAGGCCGGCGGCCAGCGCGAAGGGGTAGAGGGCGTTCAGGAGGCGGTTCATCGGGCAGCGTCGTCGTGCAGGGCCTCGATCAGGCCCAGCACCGGTTGAAGTCGGAGGTCGAGCTCGGCCCGCAGCAGGCGCTGCAGGTCGGCCCAGAAGCGCGCGCGCCAGCCGCGCGGGTCGGCGGCGTGGTGTCGCTCGGCGCGGCGGGTGAGCAGGGCGGGCAGGCCGGCCAGGCGCTCGCGTTCGGGGCCCAGGGTGGCGCGCTCCAGCAGCGCGTCGAGCTGGGCCAGGCGCGCCAGGGCGCCGGAGCTTTCGGCGAGGTGGGGCCGCAACCGCTCACGCAGCGTGCCGATGCGGGCGGCCATGCTGCGCTGCTGCTGCGCATGGTGCAGCCGGTAGGGCGCCAGCAGGTCGGGCAGCGACACGCCCTCGGGCGCGGGCTCGGCCGATTCGCGCGCCAGCAGGGCGTCATCGAAGGCGGCGGGCAGTTCCGCCTGCAGCCGGGCCAGCGCGGCATCCGCCCAGTCCAGCGCCTGGGCGCGGGCCTGAGGGTTGCCGGCCGTGGCGGCGGGCGCGGCCAGCACCTGCGACAACCCGATGGCATCGGCCCAGCCCAGCCAGCCGCCCAGGCGTTCGGCCACCGGCGGCGTGGCGGCCATGGGCACGTGGGCGACGCCCCATTGCAGCAGCAGCCGGGCCAGGGGCTCGGCAGGGTGGGGCTGCGGCAGGGGCGAAGACATGCGGGTGGGCGCGTTGGGCAAAAAGGGCAAGATTTTAGTGACCCGCCGGATGCGCCTCCAACCCGGCCTCAGCCCGTCACCATCGGGCCTCTCTCGTCGGCGCAGAATGCGGCGCATGCATTCCCACGACCTCTCCGAATGGCGTCACGACCACGTCTTTGACGCCGGCAATGCCGCCGCCGAGCGCGGCACCCGCTGGGTGATGTGGATCACGCTGGCCATGATGGCCGTCGAGATTGCGGCCGGCTGGTTTTACAACTCGATGGCGCTGCTGGCCGACGGCTTTCACATGAGCAGCCATGCGGTGGCCATCGGCCTGAGTGCCTATGCCTACGCGACCGCCCGGCGCCACGCCAACGACCCGCGCTACGCCTTCGGCACCTGGAAGATCGAGGTGCTGGGCGGCTTTGCCAGCGCGGTGTTCCTGCTGGTGGTGGTGGCGCTGATGGCCTGGGGCTCGATCGAACGGCTGATCAAGCCCGAGGCCATCCACTACCCCGAGGCCATGGCGATTGCCGTGCTGGGCCTGGTGGTGAACCTGGTGTGCGCCCTCATCCTGGGCAAGGCGCATGACCACGGGCATCGCCATGGTCATGATCACCACGGGCACGCGCACCACGGTGACCACCACCACGGCCATGATCACCACCACGACCTGAACCTCAAGTCTGCCTACCTGCACGTCATCGCCGACGCTGCCACCTCGGTCGCCGCCATCGCGGCGCTGGCGGGCGGCTGGTGGCTGGGTTGGGCCTGGCTCGACCCGGTCATGGGCCTGGTGGGTGCGGTGCTGGTGGCGGTGTGGGCCAAGGGCCTGATCGCCGAGACCAGCCGTGTGCTGCTCGACCGCGAGATGGACCACCCCGTGGTGGACGAGATCCGCGAGGTGGTGGCCGAGCAGGGGGCGGCCTCGCACACGTTGATTGCCGACCTGCACGTCTGGCGCGTGGGCCGCGCCACCTATGCCTGCGCGATGAGCCTGGTCACGCACGACGCCGCGCTCACGCCACGCGAGGTGCGCGCCTGGCTGGCGGTGCACGAGGAGATCGTGCACGCCACCATCGAGATCCACCGCTGCACGAACGATCACTGACATGGCCACCGCCTACAGCAACACCACCCCCAACGCCGACATCGACCTGCGCAACCGCTGCACCCGCTGGCTCAACGGTCACCGGCCGCTGCGCAGCATGCGCGAGTCGCTGCTGGCGCTGGCCGAGGCCCCCGAGGCCGACCTGGCGCTGGACGTCTATGGCCAGGGCGAGGCCCTGCAGACGCTGGAGGCTGACGTGGCCGCGCTGCTGGGCAAGCCGGCGGCGCGCTTCCTGCACAAGGGCGTGGCAGCCCAGCTGGCGGCGCTGCGTGTGCATGCGGGCGAGGGCGATGGGCCGGTGGCCTTGCATCCGCAGAGCCATATCGCCATCGACGAGGCGAATGCCGTCGAGCAGCTGATGCGCCTGCGCAGCCTGCCGATGGGATCGACCGATGTGCCCAGCGGCGTGGCCGACCTGGCAGCACTCGCTGAGCGCCCGGGAGTCGTGACCGTGGAGCTGCCGCTGCGGCGCGGCGGCTACCGGCTGCCCACCTGGGATGAGCTCGTGGGCATCAGCTGCTGGTGCCGCGAGCGCGGCGTGCCGCTGCACCTGGACGGCGCGCGGCTCTGGGAGGCGTCGGCGCACTACGAGCGCCCGCTGGCCGAGATCGCGGCGCTGGCGGACTCGGTCTATGTGTCGTTCTACAAAGGCCTCGGGGGCCTGGCGGGCTGCGTGCTGGCCGGCAGCGCCGAGTTCATCGCCCAGGTCACGCCCTGGCAGACGCGGCTGGCCGGCAACCTCTACACCGCCTACCCGATGGTGCTCAGCGCGCTGCAGGGCCTGCGCCGCCGGCTGCCGCAGATGCCGGCCTACCGCGCCCGCGCGCAGGCGCTGGCGGCGGTGCTGGCCGCAGAGCCAGGTTGGCGTGTTGCGCCGGAGGTGCCGCAGGTGAATGCCTTCCAGCTGCATCTGCCCGTGGCGCCCGAAGCGCTGCGCGAGGGGCTGCTCGCCGTGGCGCGCGCGCAGGGCTTTTGGCTCGGCGCGCGGGCGGTGGCCTCGCATCTCATCGACGGCGGCGCGATGGTGGAAGTCGTCATCGGCGATGCTGCCGCGGGGTGGACGGATGCCGAGGCGCTCACCGCCTGGCGGCAGGCCGTGGCGGGCTGATCAGCGCGGCGGCGTGCGCTGGATGAAGGTCACGACGTCGTCCAGCACCGGTGCCAGCCAGCGCAACGGCGCGCCGAAGGCGCCGATCAGCGTGGCGTGGCTGACGCCGTCGTAGGTCTTCACGGTCACGGGGACATGCAGCGCCTGCAGGCGACTCGCCAGGCCCAGGGTGTTGCGCTGCGGGTCGACCAGGCGGTCGTCGCGCGCGGCGCCCAGGAAGGTGGGGGGTGCCGTGCGGCTGACATGACTCACCGGTTGCGAGCCGGGCGGGTAGTTGGGGTGGAAGAACACCGGCTGGGTGTCTTCGTTGGTCATGGGCAGGAAGTCGTACGGCCCGGCCAGGCCGATGAAACCGGCCAACTCGTCAGGATGGTGCGCGCCGGCCGGGTTGCCCTGCAGCCAGCGCGCATCCAGGGCCAGCATGGCCGCGTTGTAGGCGCCGGCACTGTGACCCATCACGAACACCCGGCGCGGGTTGCCGCCAAGGGGCGAGGCGTGTTCGAGGCCCCAGGCCAGGGCGGCGGCGCTGTCGCGCAGGAAGTCTGGGTAGCGCACCTCGGGGTAGAGGCGGTAGTCGGCCACCAGCGTCAGGATGCCGCGGGCGGCGAGGGCCTCACCCACGAAAGCGTAGTCGCCGCGCGCGCCGCTGTTCCAGGAGCCGCCGTAGAAGAACACCACCACCGGCCAGCCGCCCGTCGGCGCGGGCTGCGCCGGGCGGTAGATGTCCAGCTTCTGGCGAGGGCCGTCGCCGTAGGCCACGTCAGCGGTGCGGGTGTGGGTGCCGGCGGGGGCCAGCGCGTTGAGGGCCGTGATCGGCGAGCAGGCCACCAGCGCCAGCGCCGCCACCAGGGCCGCGAGCAGGGCCCAGCCGAACTTCATCGCCGCCATCGTCGGGTTCCGTCCTTTGAGATGCAAAGGCCCGCATGGTGCGCAAAAAAACGGCCGCCCGGTGTAGTCCGGGCGGCCGTTCGATGGGGGCCGGTCAGGTCAGCGACGGGCGCCTGCGGTCGGCGCGGGGCGCGGGCCACCGAGGTGACGGAAGGTGATGCGGCCCTTGGTCAGGTCGTAGGGCGACATTTCCAGGGACACGTTGTCGCCGGCCAGGATGCGGATGTGGTGCTTGCGCATCTTGCCGCCGGTGTAGGCGATGACCTTGTGGCCGTTCGTCAGCGTCACGCGGAAGCGCGAGTCCGGCAGGATTTCGTCGACGACGCCGTGCATTTCGATCAGTTCTTCTTTGGCCAAGTGTGGGGCTCCGTTTGCGAGTTGTTGGACGGGGGCCGGGCCCGAAGGCCCTGCCGGCACGAGGTGCGGCCGCTTGCCGCAGGCGCTGCTCAGTGGCAGCGCGCCCAGGCCAGGCCTTCGGCGCGGGCGTAGCGCAAGGCCGCGCCCGGGCTGATGAACTGGGGCGTGAAGCGCATGACGCGGTCCACGCTGGCCATGCCGCGTCCGGAGCGGATCGACACCAGGGCGTCGAAACCACCGCCTTCGCGGGCCTGGGACATGGGTGAAACGATGAAACGTCCCACCGGGATGATGTTGTTGTTGTTCTTCAAGTACTTCTTTACTGAAAGGGGCGCCGCTCGGGCGCCCCGGGCACGCCTTACAGCGTGCGGATGTTGGAGGCTTGCGGGCCCTTGGCGCCTTGGGTCGATTCGAACGAGACCTTGGCACCTTCGGCCAGCGTGCGGAAGCCGCCGCTGTTCTTAATTTCGCTGTGGTGGGCGAACAGGTCCTTGCCGCCCGCGTCAGGCGTGATGAAGCCGAAGCCCTTGCCGTCGTCGAACCACTTCACGGTACCGGTTTGAGTCGTCATGGTGTTTCCTTTGAAAAGATGGAATGGAGAAACCTCCCGCTGGCGACATGCCTGACGGGAACAGAAACACTCAAGAACACTCGCCGGGGAGTTGGCTGAAGCGAGCCGCTCGCAAGAAGGGCCAGGGGGTGGCCAGCGGGGCTGCAGATAAGACCTTGAGGAAACGGTCTTGCGCGAATCTATGCCCGCTAATGTACCAGCCGTGTCAAGCCCTGCGGCGCAGCAGGGGTGGGTGGGTCGGCGTGGGCGATGCAACCGTTGTCAAGTTGCGTGGCAATTGCACATAAATGGCCGTCAATTTGCGTTGAAAATAATTTCTGGCGGCGTTTGCAATCGATGCAGGCCGCCGCTGCAAGACGGCCGGCTGCCCGCATCCGCACGGCCCAGGAGACGAGACACCCATGATTCCCCCGGCGCTGCCCCCCGATGAGGCTGAACGCCTGAAGGCGCTGCAGCAGCTGGCCGTGCTCGACACCCCGGCCGAGGCGGCCTTCGACGCGCTGGCGCGGGCCGCGGCGGCGTTGTGCGGCGTGCCGATCGCGCTGGTGTCGCTGGTGGATGCCGACCGCCAGTGGTTCAAGGCCCGCGTGGGCCTGGACAGCACGCGCGAGACTCCGCGCGAGCAGGCGTTCTGTGCCCACGCGATCCTGCAGGCAGACGTGTTCGAGGTGACTGACGCGCAGGCCGACCCGCGCTTTGCGGGCAACCCCCTGGTCGCCGGCCCGCAGGGCATTCGCTTCTACGCCGGCGCGCCGGTGACCCTGCCCGGCGGCGCGGCGGTGGGCACGGTCTGCGTCATCGACCGCGTTCCCCGCCAGCTCGACGAGCGCCAGCGCGAGGTGCTGGCGGAGCTGGCCCAGGCCGCCTCGGCCCTGCTGCAGGCACGGCGCGACGCCCACACCCTGGCGCAGAGCGAGGCCCGCTACCGCGCGCTGGCCGAGCTGTCGCCGGCCGGGCTCTTCCTGGGGGATGCCGACGGCCAGTGCACCTACACCAACCCCAGCTGGCAGGCCATCCACGGCCTGTCGCTGAGCGAGAGCCTGGGGCTGGGGTGGATGCAGGTGGTCGAGCCTGCGGAGCTGGAGCGGCTTGGCGGACAGTGGCGTGCCGCCATTCGCGAGCGGCGGCTGTTCGATGAGGTCGTGCGGGTGAGGCGCCTGGATGGCAGCGCCTGCGTCGTGCGCAGCCGCTCCGCACCGCAGTTCGACGACCAGGGGCGGCTGACCGGCTTCGTCGGGCTGGCGGAAGACATCACCGCATCGCATGTCGAACAGGAGCGTCTGGCCGACGAGCGCCAATACCTCGCCTCCGTCATCGAAAGCACCGGCGTGGGCACCTGGGAGTGGCATGTGCCCAGCGGCGCGATGCGCATCAACGAGCGCTGGGCGGCCATCCTCGGCTACACGCTGGAGGAGCTGGAGCCGGTGTCCATCGACACCTGGCGGCGCCTGGTCGACCCTGAGGACGAGGCCCGTGCCCGGATCGCCCTGCAGCGGCACTTCAGCGGCGAGCTGCCGCAGTACCGCTGCGAGGTCCGCATGCAGCACAAGGCCGGTCACTGGGTCTGGGTGCTGGCCGTGGGCCGGCTGCTGTCGCGCGCGGCGGATGGCACGCCGCAGTGGGCCTTCGGCACGCACCTGGACTTCAGCGAGCAGGTGCGCCATCGCGAGGCGGCCGAGCAGGCCTACCGGCGCATGGAGCTGGCGCTGGAAGGCGGCGGCGTGGCGCTGTGGGAGTACGACGTCGCCCGCAACCAGCTGAGCTGGCAGCAGCGGCTGGAGGCGCTGTATGGCCTGCCCGACGACGCGCCCGCCATGACCTACCCGGAGTGGCTGGCCGTCATCCACCCGGACGACCGCGAGCGTGTGCAGGCCGAGATCGGCGAGGTCATCTCGGGTCAGCGCGATTACGACATCCGCTTTCGCGTGCAGCGGGCCGACGGTGCGCTGCGCCACATGCATTCCATGGCGCGCTGCCGCTACGACGGCCAGGGCCGCGTGGCCGGCCTGCTCGGCGCCACCTGGGACACCACCGAGCTGAACGAACTCAGCGCCGAGCTGGCCGAGCAGCACGAGCTCATGCGGGTCACGCTGAAGTCGATCGCCGACGGCGTCATCACCACCGACCAGCGCGGCTGCGTGACCTGGATGAACCCGGTCTCCGAGCGCATGACGGGCTGGCTGGCCGCCGAGGCGCGGGGGCGGCCGCTGGAAGAGGTGTTCGTCATCCGCTCCGAAGAGACCCGCGCCCTCGCGGCCAACCCGGTCCAGGCCTGTCTTGCCACGGGGGAGGTCGCAGGCCTGAGCCCGCACACGGTGCTGATCTCGCGCAGCGGCGAACACTTTGGCATCGAAGACTCTGCTGCTCCCATCCGCGACACACGCGGCCGGGTGCTCGGCGCCGTGCTGGTGTTCCACGACGTGACCGAGCAGCGCCGCCTCAGCTCGGAGATGACCTACCGCGCCAAGCACGATGCGCTCACCGGCCTGGTCAACCGCCAGGAGTTCGAGCACCGCTTGCGGCGCGCGCTCGAGCAGGCGCGGCGCGACGCAGCCTGCCACACGCTGCTGTTCATCGACCTTGACCAGTTCAAGCTCGTCAACGACGCCTGCGGCCACCAGGTGGGCGACCAGCTGCTGCGGCAGGTGGCCCAGCTCATCGGCACGGTCGTGCGCTCGCGCGACACGCTGGCGCGGCTGGGCGGTGATGAGTTCGCCGCGGTGCTGGAGCAATGCACCAGCGATCAGGCCCAGCGCGTGGCGCAGCAGATCTGCGACCGCATCGACGAGTTCCGCTTCGTGCACGACGGCCGGCGCTTCCGCATCGGGGCCAGCATCGGCCTGGTGCAGGTCGATGCGCGCTGGAACGACCTGGCCGCCCTGCTCAAGGCCGGTGACGCCGCCTGCTATGCCGCCAAGGAGGCCGGCCGCAACCGGGTGCACACCTGGTACGAGTCCGACCGCATGATCCTGGAGCGCAGCGGCGACATGCAGTGGGCCACGCGTCTGGCCCAGGCGCTGGACGAAGAGCGCCTCGTGCTGTTCGGCCAGCGCCTGCAGCCTTTGAAGGAAGGGCCGGACGGCCTGCACGTCGAGGCCCTGGTGCGCATGCGCCAGCCTGACGGCAGCCTCACGCTGCCCGGCAGCTTCCTGCCCGCCACCGAGCGCTTCGGCCTCGCGCCGCGGCTGGACCGTTGGGTGGTGCGCGAGGCGCTGCGCTGGCTGCACGACCATGGCGCCGGCTGTGGCCTCGCCTGCCTGCATGTCAACCTGTCGGCCCAGTCGCTGGCCGATGCGAGCTTTCGGCGCGACATCCTCACCGTGCTGGAAGACGCCGGCACCGCCAGCTGCCACGCGCTGTGCTTCGAGATCACCGAAACCGTGGCCCTCGCCAACCTCGGTGAGCTGGCCGCCTTTGTGGACGGCGTGCGCGCCCGCGGTGCGCGTGTCGCGGTGGACGACTTCGGTGCCGGGGCCTCCCACTTCGGCTACCTGCGCTCGCTGAAGGTGGACATCATCAAGGTCGATGGCCAGTTCATCAAAGGCATGCTGCGCGACCCGCTGGACGATGCGTCGGTGCGTGGCTTCCTGGAAGTGGCGCGCGTTCTGGGCGTGCAGACCGTGGCCGAGTTCGTCGACGAGGCCGCGGTGCTGACCCGCGTGCGCGAGCTGGGCTTTGACTTCGCGCAGGGCTACTTCATTGGCAGGCCGCAGCCGTTGTCCAGTTGCACGGCCGGCGCAGTCTGAGGCGGCCCGCCTATGCTTGCGCCATGTGCAGCAACTACAAGCCCGTCACGCTGCAGGACCGCCTGCTCGCCCACTTCGGCGTGGCCCGGCCTGACGATGCCGAGCCGCCCGAGCTGACCTACGCCGGCCGCGCGGCGCCCTTCATCGTGCGCACCGACCAGCGCGAGGCCATCGCCTGCGAGGTCGGGCTGTACGGCCTGCTGCCCGACTGGGCGCCCAACCTTGCCTTCGGCCGGCGCACCTACAACTGCCGCACCGAGACCATGCGCAGCAAGCCGAGCTTCCGGCAGGCCTGGTTCGAGGGGCGGCGCTGCGTCATCCCGGTGGAGATGCTGTTCGAGAACTGCTGGGAGACCGGCGACCCGGTGCGCTGGGCCATCTGCCGCAGCAATGGCGACCCGATGGCGGTGGCCGGCCTCTGGGGCGTCTGGCACGACCCCGAGGGCCGCGAGGTGCTGAGCTTCACCATGCTCACCGTCAATGCCGATGGCCATGGCGTGTTCGGCCGCATGCACCCGCCCGGCGACGAGAAGCGCATGCCCGTCATCCTGCGCATGCAAGACCAGCACGCCTGGCTGCACGGCAGCCCCGCCGAGGCCCTGGCCTTCATCCGTCCCTTCCCGGCGGAGATGCTGCGCGCCGAGCCCGATCCCGCTGCCTGGAAGCCCCTGGCCGAGCCCAAGAGCTGGGCTGCTTCAGAAGACCTCTTCGCCGACGACTGGCACCAGGCCGCGGCCGACCCCAAGGCCCGGGCGCTGAAGGCGCGCCGCACACGCGCGGCGCCGCCACCGCCGCCTCCGGCGCAGGGCGGGGACAGCGGTGAGACGGGGGATCTGTTCGGCTGACGGCAGGGGCGCTCAGGTGCTGCTGTCGGCCGTCGCACCCTGGCGCGCGAGCTCGATGAAGGCCTTCAAGTAGTCGATGTGCAGTTCGCTGTCGCGCGCGCCCAGGTAGATCTGCTTGGCGACACCCTTCTTGCCCAGCTGCACGGGCACGACGTCCAGTCGTTCGGCGTATTCCTCGACCAGCCAGCGCGGCAGGGCTGCAACGCCGCGGCCGCTGGCGACCATCTGCAGCATGATGTCCGTGGTCTCGATGCACTTGTGGCGTCGCGGTGAGATGCCGGCGGGCATCAGGAACTGGGTGTAGATGTCGAGCCGCTCGATGTCCACGGGGTAGGTGATCAGCGTCTCGGACGTCAGCTGCTGTGGCTTGGCATAGGCGGCGTTGGCCAGCGGGTGCCCGCGGTTCACCACCAGCACCTGCTCGTAGTCGAACACCGGCTCGAAGTGCAGGCCGGGCTTGAACAACGGGTCTGGCGTCACGAGCAGGTCGATCTCATAGCCAAACAGCGCACCAATGCCGCCGAACTGGAACTTCTGCTTCACATCCACGTCCACGTCCGGCCAGGCGGCGAGGTAGGGCGAGACGACCTTCAGCAGCCACTGATAGCAGGGGTGGCACTCCATGCCGATCCGCAGCGTGCCGCGCTCGCCCGCCGCGAACTGGCGCACGCGCTGCTCGGCCAGCTCCAACTGCGGAAGCATCCGGTTGGCCACGGCCAGAAGGTATTCGCCCGCTTGCGTCAACCGCAAGGTCCGCCCTTCGCGCAGCCAGATTTGCGTGCCCAGCTGGTCCTCCAGCTTCTTCATCGCGTGGCTGAGTGCGGACTGGGTCACGCAGAGCACCTCGGCGGCGGCCGTCAGCGTGCCGGTGCGTTCCACCTCCCGGATCACGGCGAGATGAGTGCGTTCAAGCATGAGCGAAATTGATTGAACGTTGAGAAATGACCATTTTACGTCATGGGTTGGGCTGCCTACGATGCCGCCATCGACAGGCCCTCGGACGCCCTCACGCCATGCCCACCTTGAACCCACCGCTTGCCTTCGCGATCCAGCGCGTTTGCTTCGATGAGCATTACCAGCCGTCTGACAGCACGCGCATCACCACCAACTTCGCTAATCTGGCCCGCGGGGCCAAACGTCAGGAGAACCTGCGCAATGCGCTGAAGATGATCAACAACCGCTTCAACGCCTTGGCCCGCTGGGACAACCCCGGCGCCGACCGCTACGCCGTCGAGCTCGAGATCATTTCCGTGCAGATGCGGTTTGGCGCTGATGGCCCCGGTGACGCCGTGCCGGCGATCGAGGTGCTGAAGACCCACATCCTCGACAAGCAGACCGGCAAGCGCACCGAGGGCATCGTCGGGAACAACTTGTCGTCCTACGTGCGGGACTACGACTTCAGCGTGCTGCTGCAGCGGCACAACCAGAACCGGACCGCATTCAGCATCCCCGACAACTTTGGCGACCTGCACGGCAAGCTCTTCCAGCACTTCGTGCATTCCGAGGCCTACCGGCAGAACTTCGCCAAGCCGCCGGTCATCTGCCTCAGCGTCTCGGACAACAAGACCTACCACCGGACCGAGAACCAGCATCCCGTGCTGGGCTTGGAGTACGTGCCCGAAGCGTCATCACTGACCGAGCGCTATTTCAAGAAGATGGGTCTGCAGGTGCGCTTCTTCATGCCACCCAACAGCGTGGCGCCCCTGGCGTTCTACTTCTTTGGCGATCTGCTCAACGACTACACGAACCTTGAGCTCATCAGCACCATCAGCACGATGGAGACGTTCCAGAAGATCTATCGGCCGGAGATCTACAACGCCAACTCCGTCGCGGGCGCCTGCTACCGGCCGGACCTGAAGAACCCTGACCATTCGATCACCCAGATCGTCTACGACCGCGAGGAGCGCAGCCGCCTGGCCGTCGAGCAGGGCCAGTTTGCCGAGGAGCACTTCATCAAGCCCTACCAGGCGTTGCTTGAGCAGTGGACGGCCGGCCCCCTGCACTGACCGATCGATCGACCCACACAGAGCAAAGGCTCGCGCAAGACCATGAAAAGACTCCTCCCCACCGCAACGGCAGGCAGCCTGCCCAAGCCCGCCTGGCTCGCTGAACCCGAGAAGCTCTGGTCGCCCTGGAAGCTGCATGGCGCTGAACTGGCCGAGGGCAAGCGCGATGCGCTGCGGCTGTCGGTGCAAGAGCAGCAGGTGGCGGGCATCGACATCGTCAGCGACGGCGAACAGTCGCGCCAGCATTTCGTCACGACCTTCATCGAGCACCTCGATGGCGTCGACTTCGAGAAGCGCCAGACCGTCAGGATCCGCGACCGCTACGACGCGAGCGTGCCGACGGTGGTGGGCCCGGTGTCACGGTCAAGGCCGGTCTTTGTCGAAGACGCCCGATTCCTGCGCCGCCAGACCCAGCAGCCCATCAAATGGGCGCTGCCCGGCCCCATGACGATGATCGATACGCTCTACGACGCGCACTACAAGAGCCGCGAGAAGTTGGCGTGGGAGTTCGCCAAGATCCTCAACCAGGAAGCCCGGGAGCTGGAGGCTGCCGGTGTCGACATCATCCAGTTCGACGAACCGGCCTTCAACGTGTTCTTCGACGAGGTCAATGACTGGGGCATTGCCGCGCTGGAGCGGGCCATTGAAGGGCTGCGGTGCGAGACCGCCGTGCACATCTGTTACGGCTACGGCATCAAGGCCAACACGGACTGGAAGAAGACGCTGGGGGCGGAGTGGCGGCAGTACGAGCGCACCTTCCCGAAGCTGCAGGCCTCCGGCATCGGCATGGTGTCGCTGGAATGCCAGAACTCGCGCGTACCCATGGATCTGATCGAACTGCTCCGCGGCAAGCAGGTCATGGTCGGCGCCATCGACGTGGCCAGCGAGACCGTGGAGACGCCGGAGGAAGTGGCCGCCACGCTGCGCAAGGCGCTCCAGTTCGTCGATGCCGACAAGCTCTTCCCGTGCACGAACTGCGGCATGGCGCCGCTGTCGCGCACGCTCGCCCGGGCCAAGCTCGAAGCCTTGAGCGCCGGTGCCGCCATCGTCCGCAACGAACTCGCTCACTGAGTCGCTAACTGACTCGTGAAGCGGCGCGATGGCGTGCCCCGCATAATCCAGATGCCCCGCGGTTTTCCGTCTTCCTCACGGGGAGGCCGGAAATGAAAAGGGAACAACAGAAGGGTCGCTGGCGACCTGCGCTGTGGCTGCCCCCGCAACTGTGATCGGCGAATGTCGTGCCCCTCAGCCACTGGCTCCGTGCCGGGAAGGCGGGTGCGATGTCACGACCCGAGAGCCAGGAGACCTGCCGCGGAGCGATTGTTTGTGACTTGGGGCGGGGTGTCTCCGAGCAAGAAGCGCTGCCGCGTGGCGAGTGCCTGGACGGTCTGCCTGCTCATGGCCAGGCCGCCTACGGCGCTCGCGCGTCCGCAACTCTCTTGCCCAAGCCTCGCTCCGCGATGGAGAACGTGCTTGTCCCCCTCTCTCGAATCCACTCCCGCCATGACCGTGGTGGACATGGTCTGGCCGGATCAATCCAATCACCACGGCACCTTGTTCGGCGGCGCCGCCTTGTCGATGCTGGATCGCATGGCCTTCATCATGGGCAGCAAGGTGCTGCGCGGCTCGGTCGTCACGGCCGCCGTCGGCCAGTTGAACTTCGCGGCACCCGCGCCGGCCGGGCATTTGGTCGAATGCCAGGCCGTCGTCATCAGGCAGGGCCGCCGTTCGGTGACCGTCGAGACACGGCTGTTGGCCGAGGACCTGCTCAGCGGGTCGCGCACGCTGTGCCTGAGCGGGGAATTCGTGATGGTCCGTCAGGCCGATGACGGCGCACCACCGTCCTTGGCGGTCGATGTCGAAGAGCGACAGGCGGATTCGGGCCACTTCGCGTCAGCCACCGTGGCAGAGATCGTCTTCCCCGGCCACGCCAACCACAGAAGCCTCTTGCACGGCGGCCCGGCGATGGCCTGGATGGCCAAGGCCGGGTTCGTCGCTGCTACGCGCCAGGTGCGGCGGACGGTGGTCATGGCCGCCAGCGAGAAGCTCGATTTCAAGGCGCCAGCGCACGTCGGCGAGGTGGTGGAGGTCCTCGCGCGTGTCACCCGCGTCGGCAACCGCTCCGTGCAGGTGCAGACCGAGATGTGGGCAGAGTCGCCAACCACCGGCGCGCGCCGCCAGTGCACGACGAGTCAGCTGGTTTTTGTCGCCATCGATTGAAGGCAACCCCGCCAAGCGACGGCTTGAGCGTGGCCGGTCGGCGCCAAGGCCTGGCTTCGCCGGCGCGCCCGGGCGACGAGGGCGTGCCGCGGCGGCTCAGTCCAGCGGCTGCGTCTGCGGCGTGCGCTGGAAGGCGGCCTTGTCGAAGCCCAGTTCGGCCGCGCGGTCCAACAGGGTCTGCAGCGTGGCCTCGTCAAGCTGCGGCGTGCGCGACAGCACCCAGGCGTACTGGCGGCTGGGCGCGCCCACAAGCACGTGCCGGTAGTCGGCGTCGAGCGCCAGCACCCAGTAGTCGCCGTAGAAGGGCCAGAAGAAGCTCACCCGCAGCTTGGCATTGCCGCTGCCGTCCACCACCTTGGCGCGGCCCTTGATGTCGTCCACCCGGCCATCGGCCAGGCGGCAGCGGTTGAGCACCGCCACGCGGTCGCCGTCCAGCTGGTAGCGCGCCTGCGTGTCGGCCACGCATTGCTTCTGGAAGCGGTTGGGCAGCAGCGCGATTTCATACCAGGCGCCGGCATAGCGGGCCAGGTCGACGCTTGGCACGGTGGGCAGCGGCGGCGGGGCAGCCCGCACCGTCAGCGCTGCAAGGGTCAGGGCGAAGGCGGTCAGCAGTGTGCGCATCAGGCGTAGGCGTAGAACAGCGCCGCGAAGAAGTGGCAGACGCTGCCGCCCAGCACGAACAGATGCCACACGAAGTGGGCGTAACGCAGCTTGTTGTCGAGTAGGAAGACCACGGCGCCGAGCGTATAGCTCAAGCCGCCGGCCACCAGCAAGGCCAGGCCGCCGGCCGGCATGCGCTCCACCAGCGGGCCCATC
Organism: Roseateles puraquae; assembly: GCF_002205845.1. Lineage (GTDB taxonomy): Bacteria > Pseudomonadota > Gammaproteobacteria > Burkholderiales > Burkholderiaceae_C > Pelomonas > Pelomonas puraquae. Next base: position 197,199 of record NZ_NISI01000002.1, read on the forward strand.
GCAAACACCACCACCCAGCCCATGGCCACATAGAGCGCCGTGGACACCAGCGGGTGGCGCAGCCGGTTCAGCAGCTTGATGGTCACGCCGAACGCGGCCGCGGCCCACACCGCGATCAGCAGCGTCAGGCCCGGCCCGGTATTCAGCACGCCCAGCGTAAAGGGCGTGTAGCTGCCGGCGATGAAGACATAGATGGCGGCATGGTCCAGCCGGTTGAGCCAGGCCTTGACCCGGCCGCCAGCCAGGGACGCCGGCAGCGCGTGGTAGGCCGCCGAGATGCCGTACAGCAGGATGGCCGTGGCCGCGAAGATCGCCGCCGCCACCACATCGGCCACGCCACCGTGGTTCACCGCACGCATGACCAGGATGGGCAGTGCCGCCACCGCCAGCAGGGCACCCAGGCCGTGGCTGACGGCGTTGGCGATCTCTTCGCCGAGGGTTTGCGGGCGGTCGGGCGTGGCGGTGGACATGGCGGGGTACTGCAGGGTTCGAACTACGAGGGCAAGCATGCCACAGCGCAGCCCGGCGGCGCCTCCACAGCCTTGACACCCTCTTGCCGGCAGCGCCGGGCTTCTTGATGCGTTCTTGACGGCCTGCGGCCTAGATTGAAGGCCTCGCAACACAGGCCGGTTCAGCCCGGCTGGCTCATGAGATCGATCGCCATCCTTCAGCACGACCCGCTGCAAGGGCCCGGATTCCTGCAGGACTGCCTGCGCGCCCAGGGCTGGGACACCCACGTGATCCGGCCTGCCTTTGGTGACCCGATGCCCCAGCACAGCCGGGATTTCGCCGGCCTCGTCGTGCTGGGCAGCGACCATAGCGTGCACGACCGCCTGGGCTGGATCGTCGCGGAACGTGCGCTGCTGCGCGATGCCCTGGCCCACGACGTGCCCGTGCTCGGCCATTGCTTTGGTGCGCAACAACTCGCGATGGCCGCCGGGGCTCGCGTGCACCGCAACGCCTGGCCCAACGTCGGTTGGTCGCGGGTATGGGTCACGCCGGACGGCCGGGCGCTGCTCGGCGGCGCGCAAACGCTGGACGTCTTCAACTGGCACTACGACACCTTCGAGCTCCCGGCCGGCGCACGCCGCACGCTCTATGGCGCCCATTGCCTGAACAAGGGTTTCCGGCTCGGCCCGCACCTGGGCTTCCAGTGCCACCTGGAGGTGACCGAGGCCGGGGTGCGCCGCTGGTGCGAGGCCGGCCGCGCCGAAGTGCAGGCCTTGCGCGGCCCCGCGGTACAGACCTGGGCCGACATCCAGCGCGATCTCGGCGCACGGACCGCAGCGCTGCAGGCCGTGGCCCGCGAGACCTATCGCCAATGGGCGGGCTCGCTGACCCGGCCGCCCTTGCTGCGCGTGGGGGTGGGGCTGGGCGTGTGACCGGCAGGGCCGCGGGTTGCCAGCGGCCAGCACCCTTGCGACACTGCGCCCACACTTCGGCCGCGTCCTGCAACGCGCCATGGGCATGCACAAGATGGAGACAGGGGGGCGGCACGCCCGGCTGTGGCGCGCATGGGTGGGGATGGCCTGGGCCGTGCTCGCGGCTCCCGGGGCGCTCGCCACCGAGCCCCTGAACGTGACCTTGGCCGCCACCGAGCGCGTGCCTTACCTGGGCGAGGCCTTGCCGGGCGGCGGCTACGTGGCCGAGTTGGTGACCGAGGCGCTGCGCAGCCAGGGCTACACGGTGCGCCTGCAGTTCTACCCGGCGGCCCGCGGCCTGGCGCTGCTGCGTCGTGGCGAGGTCGATGGGCTGCTGCCCGCCACCGAGGCCGACGCCGCGCCCGAGCAGGGGCTGGGTGCTTCCGACGCCTTCCCCGGCGACACCGTCGGCCTGCTCAAGAAGACCAGCACCGCCCTGCCGCCCGGCCTGGCGACGCCAGGCGCCTCCCTCGCAAGCGCCCTGGCCGCACTGCGCCAGGCCGGTATGCGCGTGGGCGTGGTGCGCGGTGCGGCAGGGGAGGCGGGCGAGGGCCCGGAGCCCGCCGACACCGCGGCCGATGACCTGCAGAACCTCGACAAGCTCGAACGCGACCGGGTGTCACTGCTGCTCATCGACAAATACACCGCCGCCGATCTCATCACCGGGCGACGCCCCCACCTCATCGGCAAGCTCGCCTTCGTGCCCGAGGTGTTTCAGTCACGACCGTTTCGCGTGATCTTCAACACCCGCACGCCGCAGGGGCGTGCCCAGCTCGCCGCCTTCAATGCCGGGCTCAAGCAACTGCGCCAGGGGCAAGGCCTGGCACGCATCCAGGCGCGCCACGGCCTGCAGCCGGCGCCGGCGGTGGCGCCCGGTGAGCAGCGGCTGGTGATCGGCACCGTCAACAACAGCGACATGCTGGTCATGCGCCAATTGGCCAGGGAGTTCGAGACCGCGCACCCCCGGGTCAAGCTGCACTGGCGTGTGATGGACGAGGGCACCTTGCGCACGCGGCTGCTGAGCGACCTGGCGATCGCCGACGGCCAGTTCGACGTCATCACCCTCGGCGCGTACGAGGTGCCGCTGTGGGCGCAGCGGGGCTGGCTTGAGCCTTTCGGGCCGCTGCCGGCGGCCTATGAGCTGGACGATCTCTTTCCCGGCGTGCGCGCCGGGCTGACGCACGCGGGCCAGCTGTTCGCGCTGCCCTTCTACGCCGAGAGTTCGCTCACCTACTACCGCACCGACCTCTTTCGCGCCGCCGGGCTCACCCTGCCCGCGCAGCCCACCTGGGATGACATCGCCACCGCCGCGGCCCGGCTGCACCGGCCCGAGGCCGGCGTGTACGGCATCTGCCTGCGCGGCCGCCCCGGCTGGGGCGAGAACCTGGCCCTGATCACCACCATGGCCAATGCCTACGGGGGCCGCTGGTTTGACGAACGCTGGCGCGCCGAGCTGACTTCCCCACCTTGGCACAACGCCGTCACGATGTATGCGCAGCTGCTGGGCCGCTACGGGCCGCCCGCGCCCACGCAGAACGGCTTCAACGAGAACCTGCGCCTGTTCGCGCTGGGGCGCTGCGCGATGTGGGTGGATGCGAGCGTGGCCGCCGGCACGCTGTACGACCCCAAGCGCTCGCAGGTCGCCCAACAGGTGGCCGTGACCGCGGCACCGCGGGCCGTGACGGACCGGGGCGCGGCCTGGCTGTGGAGCTGGTCGCTGGCGGTGCCGCAGTCGTCCAGCCAGCGAAGCGTGGCCCAGGACTTCATCACCTGGGCCACCTCGCGCGGCTACATCCGCAGCGTGGCACGGCGCTACGGCTGGGTTGCGGTGCCACCCGGCACGCGCAAGTCCACCTACGACAGCGAGGAGTACCGACGCGTCGCCCCCTTTCATGCCGCGGTGCGGGCAGCCCTGGACGGCGCCTCGGTCCAGGCCCGTGCACCCCAGCATCAATACCCCGGCATCCAGTACGTCGGCATCCCCGAGTTCCCGGCCATCGGCAGCCAGGTGGCGGTCGAACTGGCCAAGGTCGTCAGCGGCCAGCAGACGGTGCCGCAGGCCCTGCAGCGGTCGCAGTCGCTGACCACCGCGGCCATGGCGGCGGCAGGCTACGCGCCGCCCTGAGGGGCGAGGCCCCGCTCCACGCGGGCCTGGAAGCAGTTGAACTTGGAGCGGATGTGCACATACGCCACATCCTCGCGGGCCAGCAGGGTGCGGCAGGTGGCATCGAGCGCCGGCCCGTCCAGCACCTGGCCGGTTTCGTAGACGATCCAGTCCGCCGCGTTGTAGCCGCGCACCAGGGCGGGCGACAGATGCGCGAACCAGGCAGGCAGCGCTTCGGCGTCATAACGCGGGCAGTCAGCGGCATGCAGAAAGATCGGCCCGGTCTCGGCGTAAGGCTGCGCATGGTCGAAGGGCCGGTAGGCCAGCACCAGCTTCTCGTCACCCTCGCGGATGAGCTGCAGGCAGTGGCGGCAGGGGTTGCCGGGCCCCTGGGCCACGGCGCGCAGCGGCAGCTGGCCGTTGGCGTCGGGGCCGCCTTGGCGCAGGGCCTGGGCGTGGGCGGTCGGGATGCCTCGGACGGCGAGGCGAAGCGGCAAGGATTTCATGGCCGGTGTGCGAGTGAAGATGCCTCATTGCACTCGCCCTTGGCCCAGCCGGCTCGCCGGGACCGGACATGCAGTTCCTGCCCGTCGCGGTCGTTCAGAACCGGTGGCTCAGGCTGGCGCTGGCCAGCCAGGTGCGGCCCGGCGCCGGCTCGAAGAAGCGCCCGTTGCCGTCGTTGACGATGACGGAACCCGCATAGCGGCGGTCGGTGAGGTTGTCCACGCGCAGCAGGGTCTCCAGCGTCCAGGCGCCGCGGGTGAGCGTGTAGCCGGCGGTGGCGGCCAGGGTGGCGTGGCCGGCGGCGGCGTCGGTGTTCAGGTCGTTGACCCACACGCGGCTCAGCGCGCGGCCCTCCAGCCCGAGTTGCCAACCGACGGCGGGCTGCCACTGCAGCGCGGCATAGCCGGCGCTGCGGGCCAGGCCGGGCAGGCGGTTGCCGGCTGCCACCGCGCTGGCCGCGGTGGCGCAGGGCGTGGCGGTGCAGGTCAGGAAGCCGTCGCGGTAGCGGGCGTCCAGCCACGTGGCGCTGAGCAGGGCCTGCAGCGTGGGCGCGAGTGGCCAGCGGGCCGAGGCCTCCAGCCCGCGGCGCTGCGTGGCGCCGGCGTTCTGGAAGGTGGCCCGGCCGCCGAGGTTGGTCTGCGTGACGATCTCGCGCGCCGTGCGGGTGTCGAAGACCGCGAGCGTCGCCTCGCCGCTGCCAGGCAGCTGGGCCTTGAGCCCGACTTCGAGACTGCGGCTGGTGGCCGACTGCAGCGCGAAGTTCAGGCCCGTGGCGCCGCTGGGGCGGTAGGCCAGTTCATTGAGCGTGGGCGTCTCGAAGCCGCGCCCGGCGGTCGCGTAGACGCGCAGCCCCGGCGCCAGCGCATGGCTGACGCCCAGCACGGGCGACGTGGCGGCGTAGCGCGCGCGGCCGCTGTCGTCGGGGTTGGTGGCGGTGATGTAGGCGTCGGTCGAGCTGAAGCTCACGCGGCTGCGGCGCAGGCCGGCGGTGACCAGCCAGTGGGCCGACGGGCGCCATTCGGCCTGCAGATAGGGGTCGGCGCTGTTCACGCGGTTGGTTTCGTCGCGGCGCAGCGCGCCTTGCACGCCCAGCGCGCTGCCGACGAAGTTCTGGTAGCCCAGGCGCCGCTCGCGCAGGCCGTCGGCCGCGATGCCGGCCACCAGCGTGAAGCCCGGCTGCTGCCAGCGCCAGCGCAGGTCGGCGCCTTCGTAGTCGCGGGCGAGGTCGATCACGCCGCCGGGGTGCAGCGCGTTGGCCTGGGTCGCCACCGGAATCGCCTGGAACTGCGTCGTGGCGCGGTGGCCCTGGTAGACCATCACACGCAGGCTGTGGGCCGCATCGATGCCGTGCTCCAGCACCAGGCCGCCCTGGGTCTGCTGCAGGGTCTTGCGGGTGTCAAAGCTGAGGGCGGCCGGGTCCACGCCGCGCGGGTTGGCGGCCCATTGCGTGCGGCTCAAGCCGAGTGGGTCCTGCGCTTCGGGCAGGTCCAGCGAGTTGGCCACCAGCGTGAGCCGTGTGCGCTCACCGAGCTGCCAGGCCAGCCGGGCATTGGCCAGCCGCCGGTCGGCGGCGCTGTGCTCGCGGTAGCCGTCGGTCGTGAAGCGGCTGGCGCCCAGCGTGTAGCCCAGGCCGCCGGCCGTGCCGCTGGCGGTGGCGGCCACGCGGCGCAGGCCGTCGCTGCCCACCGCCACGCTGGTGCTCACGCGCGGTGGGCGGGCCGGCTCTTCGGTGTAGAGGCTGATGACGCCGCCCGAGGCATTGCCATACAGCGCGGAGAACGGCCCGCGCAGCACCTCCACCCGGCCTGCGCTGCCCAGCTCCATGTGCGTGACCTGGCCCTGGCCGTCGGGCAGCGTCGCCGGGATGTCGTCCACATAGACCCGCACCCCGCGGATGCCAAAGCTCGCCCGCGCCCCGAAGCCGCGCACCGAGATCTGCACGTCCTGTGCGTAGTTCTGCCGGTCGCGGGCCAGCAGGCCGGGCACCTCGCCCAGGCTTTCGGAGAGGTTCACCTGCGCGCGGCCGGCGCGCAGCGCGTCACCGTCGATGCGGGTGACGGCGGCCGGCACCGCGAGCGCGGCCGCCTCGCTGCGCGTGGCGGAGACCACGACCGTCTCCAGCCGCTGTGTCGGGGCCGTGGCCTGGGCCGAGGCGAGGCCGGGCGTGGCGCCGCCCAGCAGCGCAAGGCAGGCCAGGGTGAGGGGGGAGGCGGGGCGTCGTCGAGGCGGCACGGGCACAGGCGGGGTCAGCGGCGATGGGGGGCGAAGCATGCCAGGGTTGCCCATCGTGCCTCGCCCGCGGCACGAGCAGCCCCACGGTGGCCGCAGGCGTGGCGCGGATCACGCGAAATGCAACAGGCGGTAGCCCGAAGTCACAGCCCTGCGTGACGGCGCGCCGACAACGTTGCCATCGGCGCTGTTACATGTTGCCCAGGACCCTTACCGACCCTCGTTCCTAGAGTCGCGCCTGCTCTCAATCCCCACTGATGCAGGCTCGCAGCGTTCCCTCGTGAAGGGTCATCTCAGGTGACCGGGCGTGGTGCGGCGTGCGTCTCCTACGCAAGGCGTCGACACCATGAAGTCCAAGCACTCCTGCCCCCGCCCGCGCCTGCTGCTCGTGGCAGCGGCCTGCCTCGCCAGCGCCGGTTCGGCGCACGCTGCGCTGACGCTCAACATCAAGCAGGACGTCTGGCAAGGCGGCTTCTGCAGCCACGTCAATGTCTACAACGACGCCAGCCAGCCCAGCGGCGCCTGGACGCTGCAGTTCGACCTGCCCCAGGGCCAGGTCACCGGCACCTGGAACGGTCAGTTCAAGCAAAGCGGCAGCAGCTTCACCGTCACCGGCGTCAGCTGGAACTCGCCGGCCGCGCCGGGCCAGCGTTTCGAGGTGGGCTTCTGCGGCAATGGCACCGCGCCGGCGGTGTCGTCCTTCCGCATCAATGCCGGCACCGTCACGCCGCCGCCGGCGCCCTCGCCAGCGCCTTCACCGGCACCGACCCCCGCGCCTACTCCCGCGCCTACCCCCGCGCCAACGCCAGCCCCGACACCGGCCCCCACGCCCGCTCCCACGCCGGCGCCTGCACCCGCTGGTGACCTCGCCGTGCCGGCCAACGGCGAGTTCAAGCCGCCCTTCAGCATCGTGGACGGCAACCGCGTCGTCGACAGCCAGGGCGCCACCACGTCCATCCGCGGCGTGAACTGGTTCGGTTTCGAGACACCCGACCTCATCGCCCACGGCCTCTGGCAGCGCAACTACAAAGACATGATTGCGCAGATGAAGAGCCTGGGCTTCAACGCAGTGCGCCTGCCGTTTTGCTCGCGCACGCTCAGCGCCACCGGCGTGCCCACGGCCATCAACACCAGCCTCAACACCGACCTCACCGGCAAGACGCCACTGCAGGCGCTGGACCGCATCGTGGCCGAGTTCGCCAGCCGCGGCATGTATGTGCTGCTGGACCACCACCGCTCCGGCGACTGCAGCGTCATCTCCACCACGCCGCAGACCACCAACTACTCGCTCGACCAATGGGTGGCCGACCTCAAGTTCGTGGCCCAGCGCTACCGCAACGTGCCCAACGTGATCGGGCTGGACCTGAAGAACGAGCCGCACAGCGACGGTGGCAGTGGCGCCTACTGGGGCACCGGCAACCTCGCCAACGACTGGAAGCTCGCGGCCGAGCTGGCCGGCTCGGCCGTCAACGCGGCCAACCCCAACCTGCTGGTGTTCGTGGAGGGCGTGTCTGACAACGGCGGCCGCTGCGAGTCGCCCGAAGGCCACTGGTGGGGCGGCAACATCGAGCCGCACGCCTGCTATCCCATCGACACCACGCGCATCCCGGCGTCCAAGCTGGTGCTGTCGCCGCACATCTACGGCCCGTCGGTGTTCAGCATGGCCTACTTCGCCGATGGCACCGGCTTCCCGAACAACATGCCCGCCATCTGGCAGAACCAGCTCGGCCGCTTCATGCCGCGCAACGCGGTGATCCTCGGCGAGTTCGGCGGCAAGTTCGAGGGCAAGGACGCGCTCTGGCAGACCAAGTTCGTCGACTGGCTCAAATGCAAGGGCGTGCGCAACTTCTTCTACTGGTCGTGGAACCCCAACTCGGGCGACACCGGCGGCATCGTGCTCGACGACTGGACCACCGTGTCCACGGCCAAGTACAACAACCTCAAGCGGCTGTGGGACGGCTCGGCCGTGGACAGCAGCGTCTGCGTGCGCTGAGGGCGGGGCCGGCGCAGTTGTCAGCCAGCGCGGCGGCGTGCTGCCGCAGCGCCCAGCACGGCCAGGCCGGCCAGCGCGAGGGCAGCGTTGGCCGGCTCGGGCACGGCGGAGGTCAGGAACACGACGTTGTCCAGGCCCACGTTGTAGGCCGAGTTGCGCCATTCGATGCGCAGGCCGGCCGTGGAGGTCAGGCCGAGGTTGAAGGTGTTGGCGCTGATGCTGCCGTTGCCTACGGGGCCGACAAAGCTGTAGAGCTCGGCGTTGCTGCCCAGGTCGAACACCTTGAGGTCGGTGCCGCGGGTGGTCAGCGAGTAGGCGCCCAGGTCCAGGCTGGTCAGCGTGATGCTGTGGCCGGCCAGTGGCACGAGGTCCACGCGGGCGTAAGACGCGGGGTTGTCGCCGCCGTCGGCCCAGAGCACGCCGTACAGGTTGTTGTAGTTGGTAGACCACCACCGCAGCGAGGTGGCGCTGGCGGCCAGCGGCTGGCTGTACTGCACGTCGAGCACGCCGGCAATGTCGCCATAGCTCTGGTTGATCCAACTGCCATCGCTGCAGCCCGTCAGGGCCCCCACGCCGTTGGCGGCCGCTGCACAGATGCTGGGTGCGGGCGCCGCGTTGGAGAAGTCCAGCGTGTCAGCCTGGGCTTGCAAGCCCGCAAGGGCAAGAGACGCGGTCAACAGCAGCTTGGTCATGGCGGTCCTCCAGAAGTACTGCTGATGCTGCACGGGGCGGCCGGTCTGGAGAACCCCTCGAATCGAGTTTCCGGGCGCTGTGTCGCCGATGCGGGCGACACAGGCCCCGGCGGGCGCTCAGCGCCGCCTTACCCGCGCACTCTTGCGCGTGGCCACGAAGAAGTCATCGGGCTTGGTGCGCACCCAGTCCACGAAGCGGCGGATCTCGGGGTGCGTCAGCAGCGCCTCGACGGTGGCGTACTGGCGGGCGAGTTCGGTCTCGGTCAGCAGCGCATGGATCTGCCGGTGGCAGACCCGGTGCAGGTACTCGGTGTGCCGCCCGCCGCGGCTCTTGGGCACGAGGTGATGGGCGTCGCGCTGCGCGGGCGGGATGGGCCGCTCGCACAGCGGGCAGACGACGGGCTCGGGCACGGCCACGGGCAGCGCCTCAGGCCAGGCCCGCCAGCAGCCAGCCGCAGGCCGCGATGTGCGCCAGCGTCACCCCCACCGACAACCCGTGCAGCCAGGCAAAGCGGCGCCGGTCGCCGGCATCGGTGGCGCGGTTGATGGCCGGCATCAGCAGCTGCCGCACCGGCACCGTGCTCAGCGCCACCGCCGCCAGCACGGCGGCCCGGCCCGGGTGCAGCGGCCACCACAGCGCTGCGGCCAATGCTGCCGTGCCGATGACGAACAGGTAGAACCACGGAAAGGCCCCGCGCAGCACCGCCCGCGCCGAGGGCATGGGCAGGGTCTTGAACAACACCGCCGCAAAGCCGAAGGCATACAGCGTCATGCCGCCGAACAGCAGCGCGGTGGTCAGCAGGGCGAGTGCGGCGAGCATGGCGGGCGGCGACGGGGTGAGCGCAAGCGGGCGAGGCCTGCATGGTGGCGCGGTGCCGCGGGCCTTGCAGGGCCACCTGGCCAAGACCCAGCCGTGCGGCCGTGATTGGCCGTGTTCAGCCGTGTCCGGCCCTGTCTGGGATGAGGATGAGGGCCTGGCGCTCAGTCGCCCGCGCCCGTGGCCGAGCTTTGTGACTCGCGCGCCTGGTCGATCATCAGCCGGGCCATCAGCACCGCCACCAGCACCTCCACGGCGGGGTCGTCGCTGAGCAGCTGCACCCCGTGGCGGTTGCGCAGCGTCAGCCACTTGCCCTCGGCCGTGGCAAGCACCTGGCCCTGGTGCTCCAGCTTGAACGACATGTCGATGAAGTTGCCGGTGAAGGTGGCGCCGCTGAACGGCCCGCTCTCCACCACCAGCGTGCGTCGCAGTGTGAACACCCGCTGGCTCAGCGTGAACGTGCCGCGCGGCGAGCGGATGTCCCAGCGCGGCACCCAGCTCAGCAGACGGCGGCGCATCTCGGTCTCGCTGCCGTCCGCGGCCGTCAGCACCCACACCTCGCGGAACCACGCGAAGCGCCAGGTGCAGTCGTACAGCTCGCGCGGTTCGTCGTCGCCCCGCTCCTCGCGGATCTTGAAGCGTTCCTTCAGGGACAGGAGCTTGGCGGCGATGCTGAGGTGGCGGGGCATGGGCGCGGCATGGGTGAGCTGGCGGGGCCGCGAGTGTCCACGAGAAACGAAGCGGCGCGGCTCAGTTGCCCAGCGCCTGCCACAGCGCTGCGGCCCGCGGGGGCAGAGCGGGGTCGGCGCTGATGTCGATGTTGGTCATGAACAGCCGCCCCACGCGCGTGGCCGGGTCCAGGAAGAGAAAGACCGTCACGCCGTCGTCGCTGCCGGTGTGGCCCACGCTGCCGTCCTTGCGCAGCGCGAAGAACAGGCCCTGGTTGGGCTCGCGGGCGTTCAGCCCCGGCGGCGTGCGGCCGGGCGCGAACTGCGGCGCCAGCGCGGCGCGCAGGGCCGTGGCGGTGAGGGGCGCGGGGGCCTGGCCGTCCAGCGCGCCGGCCCAGGCCTGCAGCAGCCGGGTGAGGTCGGCGCAGGTGCTGCGCAGGCCGCCGTCGGGGTAGGTCGCCAGCAGGTAGGGCGCGAGCGGCTGGCGGTCGCCCGCGTAGAGCGTGGCGCGCTCGGCCGCGCGGTGGGCGGGCATGAACCAGCCGGTGTGCTGCAGGCCCAGCGGCTGCAGCACCTGCGTGGTGGAGAGCACGTCGAACGGCTGCCCGGCCGCGTTGGCCAGCACCTGCGCGGCAAGCGCCGAGCCCACGTTGCTGTACTGAAAGCGCGCCCCCGGCGCGGCCGGCGCGAAGTGGCTGCGCTGGTACAGCCGGCCGCCCGGGCGCAGGTAGGCGTCGAGGTAATCGGGCAAGGCCTGGCGCGGGCGCTGCGGGTCGCCGCGGTCGCGTTCGTAGGCGGCTTGCTGGTAGCCGGCTTCGCTGTCGGCGATGCCGCTGGTGTGCGTGGCCAGCTGCCGCAGCGTGATCGGCACGCCCGGGTGGGCCGGGTGGCGCAGCGGGGTGCGCAGGTGGCGGTCGATGGGGGCGTCCAGGTCCACCACGCCGCGCTCGGCCAGCTGCGCCAGCGTCAGGCCGATGACCGTCTTGCTGACCGAGCCCACCGGCTGCCAGGTGTCCACGGTGTAGGGCCGGCGCTGCGCCACGTCGGCATAGCCAAAGGCCTGCTGCAGCTCCACCGCTGCGCCGCGCGTGCGGGCCACGCAGCCGCCGGGCAGGGCGGCGGGCGCCAGCAGCGCAGCGAGGCGCTCGGCCCGCGGCGCAGGGCTGCTGCCGCTGCCCTCGGTGAGCGTGGTGGCGGTGGCCAGGCTGGTCAGCGCCAGGCCGGCCAGCGTGCCGATCAGGCGGTGGGCACGCCGTGCGGGCGCCAGGTGGGCCGGCAGGCGGGGGGCGCTGGGTGGGAGGGCCATGGGCGGGGTGGCAGTGTCGAAGTTGGCGTTGTAGCGCAACCTTGTCGCCCACTCGGCAGGGCGGGGCCAGGTCTTGCGGCACACTGCGCCGCGCAGAAGAGGAGGAGCCATGAGCCACAACAACCCGGCCATGCTGCAACAAGAACAACCGCCCGCCGCGCTGCTGGCGCAGAGCCAGGAGCTCTGGTGGCGTGAAGACGAACACGGCGTGCTGCAACAGCTGTCCGGCAGCGTGCAGGCCCTGACTGGCTGGGCCCCCGGCGCGCTGCTTGGCCAGCCCGTGAGCCGCCTGCTGTCGCCCGAGGCCGGCCAGGCGCTCGCGCATGCGCTGGCCCAGGGCGAGCCCGACTGCCGCACCTGGCTGCAATGCCAGGGCGGCCCGCCGCGCCGCGTGGCGCTGAGCGCCCAGCCCGTGGCCCATGCCCTCGGCCAGCCCGCCGGCCGCTGGGTGCTGGCGCGTGACCTCACCGACCTCGCCCGCCTGGAGGCCCGCCTCCAAGACAGCGAGCGCCGCTACCTGGAGCTGGGCGAGACCGCCAGCGAAGGCATTGCCGTGGTGCAGGACGGGTGCTTCCAGTTCGTCAACCGCCACCTGTGCGACTTCGTCGGCATGACCGAGGCCGACCTGCTGGGCCGGCCCTTCCTGGAAGTCATCCACGAAGACGACCACGAGCTGGTGTTCTCCAACCACCGCAAGCGCCTGGCCGGCGTGCCCATCCCCACGCGCTACGAATACCGCGTCAAGACCCGCACCCGCGGCGTGCGCTGGCTCGAGATGGGCGGCGCCCTCATCGACTGGCAGGGCCGCCCGGCCACCATCAACACCATCAACGACGTGACCGTGCGCAAGGAGCTTGAAGCCCAGGTGCGCCAGCTCGCGTTTGTGGACTCGCTCACCGGCCTGCCCAACCGCCGCCTGCTCGACGACCGCCTGCGCATGGCCGTCAACCAGGCGCCGCGCAGCGGCCTGCACGGCGCGGTGTTGTTCATCGACCTCGACCGCTTCAAGCCCCTGAACGACACCCACGGCCACGCCGCCGGCGATGCCCTGCTCGTGGCCGTGGCCCAGCGCCTGCAGGCCGCCGTGCGCGCCTCAGACTCCGTGGCCCGCCTGGGCGGTGACGAGTTCGTGGTGATGCTCACGCCGCTGCCCGCCAGCGCGGCAGAGGCCCACCAGCAGGCCGAAGCCGTGGCCGCCAAGCTGCGTGAGCGCCTGGCCCAGCCGTATGAGCTGCGGCTGCCTGAGCCGGGCGGGGCCGGCCCAGCGGGCGCCGAGCGCCGCCTGCTGCACCACGCCTCCGCCAGCATCGGCCTGGCCGTGTTCGGCCCGCAGGACGACAACCCCGAGGCGGTGCTGGCGCGGGCGGATCAGGCGATGTACCGCGTGAAGGCGCGGCGCTAGCGCGGCACCGGCGTCGGCGGCGTGTCGACGCAGCCGCTGTCTGAGTTGCAGCGACGGCGCGTTGCACCACAGATCGGTGAGCCGGTAGGTTGGGGTGAGCCCTGCGAACCCCAACGCGGTCGTCGTCGGGAAATGTTGGGGTTCACTGCTCTCACCCCAACCTACGCGCTGAAGTCGTAGTGGTTCGACATGTTGCTGATCGCCGCCAGCTCGCCGTTTTCAGCCGCCAGCTTTACGTAGGCGCGCGAGCGCGCCATCCAGTCGCGCACGGCCGGCTGCTCGGGCTGGGCCGTGGCGTTCAGCATCGCGTCGCCATACGGCCCTTCTTGCAGGAATGCCATGGCCGCGCCGGGCACGCCGGCCTACGCGGCCCGTTCGGCGTACTGCAGCGCGGTAGGTTGGGGTGAGCCCTGCGAACCCCAACGCGGCTAACTTCGGGATATGTTGGGGTTCACGCGGTTTACCCCACCCTACGGCCCTGCATGACCCGCCGGTGTTTCGATTCATCTTTGATGAAGCGCGATGGGTTAAGGGGGGCGAATCCCAACGAGGGTGCTCCCGGGGTATATATTTGGGTTTCCGCGCTCACCCTCTTCTATTATGTCGAGGATTGGTTTTCCCCCAGTTGCCCCCGAAGAAGTTCAGAATATTCTGTAAATCTGACTTTAAGGGTAGCGTCTGCGAGGGTGGATTTGCTGCTAAGCGCGCGACTACCTTTTTTACGTCATCGACGGTTCGAATTTCATCGACATGGCGACGATTGTTGTCGTAGTTGTCAATGGATTCTGCGCATGGCGCGATAAAGTCGATTAAGTACCGCTCGTCTCCTGAAATCTTGTAAGCCCGAGCGTACAACTGTGCGAGTACTAATGTGGCGCTGAAATAGGTTTGATTCTTCCTCTTTTGTGTGTCGAGTCGAACTTTTCGCGCATGACCAACACCCTCCGTTATCTCTTGAAGTTTGATGCCAAACATCAGTTCTGCTTTTGCGCGCTGCAGCCAATAGTGAGGCTCTAGGGCGTAGATATCAGAAATTCCCTCGTAGATCCGCTTGATGAAGACTCGCGAGCGATGTCCTCCGGATATTTCATTAATCTTGTCAATTCGAAGCAGGTCTTTTGCATGGCTTGAGAATCCGTGCCGTTCAAGTCCCCGAATAACATCGCTGACAGCCTTGTGTGCGAATTCGTTCGATTTGACAAAATCATGAATTATCTTGAGCAGCCAAAGTGTGGCACTGCAGACCAGCACGCGGTCGCCGGTTTTGGTGATTTCTATTTCAAAAACTCGATCGTTCTTGGAGACAAAACCAGCAACATCGAAGTTCTCTGACACGCACGCAATTTGCTCAAGTGATGCTTTGCCGAAGGCAACCAGCAAAATTAGAACAAGATAAGTTTCCCCGCTAAAGCGTTGATTGAAAAGGGTGGATGTTGGCAACTGCCCTTTAAACTCTTCGTGGCATCGAAAGGCAAAGTTGATCAGATTTTCTTTATTGTTAATTATTGGAAGGCCGGACTTTGCGAGCTGTAGATTGAACTGCTTGATTTCTGTTGGATTCAAATAGTTAGAAATCTGAACCTCAGCGAATGGCACGGAACGCTCGCCAAGCTTGGCCCGAACCCGCTCCGCGTCACCAGCGCTTGCGCAGAGAACAAGCCGGCTGCTTGCTGCAAGCTTTGACTCAAGAACTTCTGTCAGTGATTCGGAATCTAAATGATTAGAATCGAAGACGAAAAGGCAATTCTCTAGGTTGTCAATTTGGCGCCCAATTAGCGGCGTGTAAGAGTCGCTTGAGCCGAAAAACTTGGCTCCAAACTCCTGCATAGCCAACATGAGTTGGAACAGAAATAGAGTCTTGCCACTGAATCGGCGCCCAGTGACGAGCAAGCAGTCATTATCTCGTAGAAGTCGGCGAGCGTCGTCGATTACGGTTCTACGGGCAAACGTTTCGCTTGCAACAGCGACTCTGCGTTGGTCGACAAGTCTGTAAATGGGGCCGCCGTTTGCGATCAATTCGATAGCTGTGCCTCGCGGCAGAACAGCGTCGTCAAAAGCTAACTCCCTCACCGGGGCATCACGATGAATTCCCGACAAGGTGATGCGCAGCCAATGGTAGATCTCATCGTAGTTGTCAAAATATATTACTCGGCTGATTCCATAGTTTGCCAAATTCAGCCTGTCCTCCACTGAGGTCTTGCCCTTTTTTAAATAGATCGATTTCGAGAAGGGTGTATCTCGAGTGAGGTGGATTAGATCCAACTCCGCATCCAGGCTGCACCCGACGAACAAAAATGCGGAGGTTTTTGCTTGATCGGATAAGAACCCGAGGAGAGCCTTGTTGCTAGCGATGCTGTGAGCGTAGTCGCGCCAAGTGAAAATCAGGTTGGTATCTTCGGTGGCGACAAAATCCTTGATGTCCCCATGGATCTTGAAGAGACATTGATTGGCTGAAATATACTCTCGGGAAGTCACCTTGTTCGGACGAAGCTTTTCGTATTTATTGGTGGTGCGCTCGATTGCATCGTCAATGTTGAAGGTGAATATGTGAGGCCAATCCAAGTGAAGTATTGCGCGCTTGTCATGACTTGCGATTTCAACTTTGTAGAATATATTTCCAAGGAGCGTTTGGGCTTGCTTGGTTGATATGTAGTCTGGCGTCGACAATAAGGAAAACGCGCTCTTTAGAGCTTTAATCGCGAGGATTTGTTGTCGCTGCTCCTCTGATATTCCCGGCTTGGAGCTTGCAATCTTTGTTATCTCCTTTGTGAGCTCCGTGGCATCCGGAACGCGACCTTTGGATGCCTTCTCGTTACGCGTGAATCCGCTGCCGAAGAAAGGTATGAGTCGTGAACCCTTAAATAGAGTCTGAATCTCCTGGGTAGCGCGCGGATCTGTAAAATGAATCTCATCAATCGATTTCATGCCATCCCCGTTTTAATGCGTCGCCTAGCGCTTGGGTTGGGTAGGCGAAGCGCTGGTTAATATTCTCGTCGGTCAGTTTTTTGTGCGATCACGTCATGCTCATTCATTCGATATTCCGAATTGGCGTGACGTTTAGTAGACCAGTTAGCCCGCCCTCCTGTACAGCGTATTCCTACTAATCCCCAACCTCCTTGCCGCCTCCGACACATTCCCCCCGGTCGCGGCCAACACCTCGCGAATCCGCGCCGCCGTCAGCGCCCGCAAATCCTCCGGCGCATCGCCGTCCACGGCCGCCACGGCGGCGCTCGCCACGCGGCGCGATGAGCCGTCAGCCGCCCGCACGGCATGGCCCCGATCACCAGCCGTCACCACACCTTCCCCAGGCACGGCTTCCATCGCAGCCCTGACCTCCTCCGGCCATTCCTCCGCCGTCACGACGTCCACCCCTTCGTCCAGCAACGCCACCGCCGTCCTCACCGCATTCGCCAGCTGCCGCACATTCCCCGGCCAGCGCAGCCGCTGGAGCGCAGCCATCACGGCGTCATCCACGCGCAGCGCGCGCTCGGGCGCCTCGGCCTGCAGCAGCTTGGTCACCAGCGCGGGGAGGTCGCTGCGCTCGCGCAGCGGGGGCAGGGTCAGGGTCAGGCCGTTGAGGCGGTAGAACAGGTCTTCGCGGAAGCGGCCGGCCGCCACTTCATCCGCCAGGCGGCGGTGGCTGGCGCAGATGAGGCGGAAGTCCACCGCCACGGCCGCGCCGCCGCCCAGGGGCGTCACTTCTCGCGCTTCCAGCACGCGCAGCAGGCGGGCTTGCATGGCCAGCGGCATGTCGCCGATTTCGTCCAGGAAGAGGGTGCCGCCGTGGGCTTCGCGGATGCGACCCGGGGCGCCCTGGCGGCTGGCGCCGGTGAAGGCGCCGGGGCGGTAGCCGAAGAGTTCGGCTTCGATCAGCGTCTCGGGCAGGGCGGCGCAGTTGACGGCCACAAAGGGCTGGCTGCGGCGGGTGCTGCTGGCGTGCAGGGCGCGGGCGAGCACGTCTTTGCCAGTGCCGGTTTCGCCGTGCAGCAGCAGCGGGATGGCGGGTTTGTCGAGCACGCGGCGGGCGCGTTGCAGCGTGGCGCGGAAGGCGGCGTCGCCGGTGTCCAGCGCCGCCAGCGCGTCCAGCGGGCGCCAGGCGGTGTCGGTGGCGGGCGCGGCCGGCGCCGTGGCGCGCGGGCGGGGGCGCAGGGTGTGGCCGGGCTCCACGCGCAGCCACAGCGGGGGCAGGCCGGCGGGGCGGGGCAGCGGGCGTGGGGCGCCGCCTTGGGCGAGCAGCTGGGGCAGGGTCAGGCCCAGCGCGCGCTCGGCGGTGGCGGCGCCGATGTCGCGGCGGGCCAGGCCCAGCAGTTCCAGCGCGGCGGTGGTGGCGCCCACCAGCCAGCCGTCTTCGCTGAGGGCGAGCAGGCCTTCGGTCACGGTGCCCAGGCCTTCAGCTTGCGCATGCAGGCGCACCACCAGCCCGGCCTGGAAGCGCGCGGTGAAGAGCTGGTGCTCCACCATGCGCGCGCCGCTGCGCACCAGGGCCAGGGTGTGGCGGTGGTAGCCGCGGCGGTCGCCGGAGATGTCGAGCACGCCGAGCAGCTGGCCGCCGGGGTCGGCAATCGGGGCGGCGGCGCAGGTCAAAAAGCCGTTGCGCTCCAGGTAGTGCTCGCCGCCGTGCACGACGGTGGGCTGGGCTTCAGCCAGCGCGGTGCCGATGGCGTTGGTGCCGCGCCATTGCTCGCTCCACAGCGCGCCGGGGCGCAGGGCCACGCGGGCGGCGCGGTCGGCAAAGTGGGCGTCGCCGGTGCTGTGCAGCAGCAGGCCTTGCGCATCGGCCAGCAGCACGAGGCTGTCGCTGCCCTGCACCTGTTCGTTCAGGAAGGCCATCACCGGCTTGGCGTGGGCCACCAGGCTGTGGCGGTGGTCCAGCGCGCGGGCCAGCTGGGCGGCGCTGGCATGCGGCGCGCCTTGCGGGCGGCCCAGCGGCTCCAGGCCGAACTCGCGGCAGCGGGCCCAGCTGGCGCGCAGGGCGTCGGGGATCAGGCCGGTGTCGACCTGGCCTTGCTCCAGCCATTGGCGGCGGGCGGTGCGCAGTGGGGTGGGCGCGGTGGGCATGCGGCATGTCTCCTGGGTGGCCGTGGTCGGCTCTGGCCGGCAGGCTAAGCCTGCGCGGAGATGCGGACGCTAGCCTGACGGCGCCGCTCGTCAAGCGCTCGGCGCGAGGCTGGGCTGATCTGTGTCAACCCGAGGCGTTGTGACACCGGGGTGTGTCATTTCGGAACAGTTCGCCGGCCGCGGCGGCCGGGTTTTGCGCCGGCGTGCGCCCGGGCCGGGCCGAACCCGCGCTGGCACGCCCCTTGCGCTGAAGCGCCCGACCCGCGCCATGTCACGACGCCGGGCATTCATCCAGGAGACACCGCCATGACCGTTTACGCCGCACCCGGCACTGCCGGCGCCCCGCTCGCCTACAAGGCGCGCTATGACAACTTCATCGGGGGTCGGTTCGTGCCGCCCGTGGAGGGGCAGTACTTCGACGTCATCACGCCGATCAACGGCCAGGTCTACACCCAGGCCGCCCGCTCCGGCGCCGCCGACATCGAGCGCGCGCTGGACGCCGCCCACGCGGCCGCCGCCGGCTGGGCCGCGGTGCCGCCGGCCGAGCGCGCGAACGTGCTGCTCAAGATCGCCGACCGGATCGAGCAGAACCTGGCCCTGCTGGCCTACGCCGAGACCGTGGACAACGGCAAGCCCATCCGCGAGACGCTCAATGCCGACATCCCGCTGGCGGTGGACCACTTCCGCTACTTCGCCGGCTGCGTGCGGGCGCAGGAGGGCGCGCTCAGCGAGATCGATCAGCACACCATCGCGTACCACTTCCACGAGCCGCTGGGCGTGGTGGGCCAGATCATTCCGTGGAACTTCCCCATCCTGATGGCGGCGTGGAAGCTCGCGCCCGCGCTGGGCGCCGGCAACTGCGTGGTGCTCAAGCCGGCGGAGAGCACGCCCATCAGCCTGCTCATCCTGGTGGAGCTGATCGCCGACCTGCTGCCGCCGGGCGTGCTCAACGTGGTCAATGGCTTCGGCCGCGAGGCGGGCATGCCGCTGGCCACGAGCAAGCGCATCGCCAAGATCGCCTTCACGGGCAGCACCGCCACCGGCAAGGTCATCGCGCAGGCCGCGGCCACCAACCTCATCCCGGCCACGCTGGAGCTGGGTGGCAAGAGCCCCAACATCTTCTTCGAGGATGTGATGGCGGCGGATGACGCCTTCCTCGACAAGGCCATCGAAGGCCTGGTGCTGTTCGCCTTCAACCAGGGCGAGGTCTGCACCTGCCCGAGCCGTGCGCTCATCCAGGAGAGCATCTACGACCGCTTCATCGAGCGGGCCTTGAAGCGCGTGGCCGCCATCAAGCAGGGCAACCCGCTGGACACCGACACCATGATGGGCGCGCAGGCCTCGGCGATGCAGATGGACAAGATCCAGACCTACCTCGCGCTCGGCAAGGAAGAGGGCGCCAAGGTGCTGATCGGCGGCGACCGCGCGCAACTCGGCGGAGACCTGGCCGGCGGCTACTACATCCAGCCCACGCTCTTCCAGGGCCACAACCAGATGCGCATCTTCCGCGAGGAGATCTTCGGCCCGGTGCTGGCGGTGACCACCTTCAAGACCGAGGCCGAGGCGCTGGCGATTGCCAACGACACGCCCTACGGCCTGGGCGCCGGCGTGTGGAGCCGCGACGGCAGCCGCGCCTACCGCATGGGCCGCGCCATCCAGGCCGGCCGGGTGTGGACGAACTGCTACCACGCCTACCCGGCCCACGCGGCGTTTGGCGGCTACAAGGAATCGGGCATCGGCCGCGAGACCCACAAGGCCATGCTCGACCACTACCAGCAGACCAAGAACCTGCTGGTGAGCTACAGCCCGAACGCACTGGGCTTCTTCTGAACGCGGCGGCCCACCCGGCCGCTGGCGACCCTCAGACCCTCGGGGCGGCTGCGGCCGCCCCTTTCTGCAGGAAGGCGGCGATGACGGAAGCCCTCCCCCGCGTTCGCGCGACCGATGCGGCCCAGGCCTTGGTGGCCGAGTTGCAGCGACAGCACGGCGAGATCCTGTTCTACCAGTCGCACGGCTGCTGCGCCGGCAGCGCGCCGATGTGCTTCACGGCGCAGGAGCTGCACCTGAACGAGAACGACCGCCGACTGGGCGAGGTGGCGGGCGTGCCCGTCTACGCGAGCCAGTCACAGTGCGACTACCTCGCAGGCCTGGCCATGACGCTGGACGTGGCGCCCGGCAACAGCGGCAGCTTCGGCCTGGAAGACGGCTCCGGCCAGCACTTTGTGGCGCACCTGCGGCTGTGGACCGACGACGAACTGCCCCGCCTGGCGCCGATCACGCCCGCCCTCGGCGCGGCGAGCTGAGCCGCCCGGCCGCAGCTCGCCGGCTCAACGGCGGCGCCGTGCCAGCGGCAGGGCACCCAGCGTCAGGGCCACCAGCGGCAGCGTGCCCGGCAGGGGCACGGTGTTGCCGTTGCCTTCGCCGCGCAGGGCCACGCGCAGGTTGTCCAGCGTGGTCTCTTCGTTGCCGCCGCTGGCCTCATGGGCCTCGTTCCAGCGGAAGCTGGTGATGGCGAAATCGGCCACCACGCCGATGAAGATGTTGGCACCCGTGGCATTGCCGGCGATCTCCAGCAGCTCGGTGCTGCCGTCGCTGAAGGTGAACACCAGCTGGCCGGTGTCGACCGCGGTGCTGCCGTTGCCGGGGATGGACTCGAAGCTCCCAATGTCCAGCGCCACGGCGCGGTAGGGCAGGGTGTACTGGCCCTCGTAGTAAACGTTGCCGCCGCCGCGCCCGCCCAGGGCGAAAGCTTCCAGGTCCGGGCCGAAGACCTCCAGCCGCTGGGTGTTGGCCGTCAAGGTCATGCCGGGCAACAGGGTCTCGCCGAACAGGCTGGTGCCCGTGGCATAGCCGGAGAAGTCCTGCGTCTGGACGGCGCCGGTCACGGCGGCCTGCCAGTCGGCGAGGTTGGTGAACACGCTGACCGTTGCTGCCTGGGCGGCGGCGGCGGTCAGCAGGGCGAGGGCGGTGAGGGTGCGGCGCATGCGAGTCTCCTGGCCGTGAGCGGCGCCACGATTGGGCGCCGGCCTGCGCGGTGCGCGCACCCTACGCCTTGGGGAGGACCCCGCAGCCGTGCGGCCGGCGCCCTGCCGATGCGGGACGGTGGCTGCCCGGTTCAGGGGGCGGCGGCGGTGCCGCGGCTTGACAACAGCATGGCCAGTCTCGCTGGCAGGGCGTCGATGTCCAGCGGCTTGGTCCAGTAGTCGTCGAAGCCGGCGGCCAGGGCGCGTGCGATCTCCTCCGGCATGGCATCGGCCGACACCGCGACCGCGGGCACCTGGCTCAGGCGCGGGTCGCGCTTGAGCCGGCGCAGCAGCTCGCGGCCGTCCATGTCGGGCAGGCTCATGTCGAGCAGCAGCAGGTCAGGCGGCTGTTGCTCGGCCAGTGTGCAGGCGGCCTGGCCGGTGGTGGCCACGGTCAGCACCACGTGTGGGAGGCGGTCCAGCACGGCCTGCATCAGCAACGCGTTGACCGGGTCGTCTTCGGCATACAGGAGCTGCCAGGTGCGGCCTTCGGGTGGGCGGGCCAAGGCGGCGGGCAAGGGCGCCACCGCCGCGCCGTCCTCAGGCGCGGGCAAGGGCGTGGCGGCGGGCAGCTCCACGGTGAAGCAGCAGCCGTCGCCCGGCTGCGACTGCAGCTGCAGCGTGCCGCCCATGCACTCCACCAGATGCCGCGTGATGACCAGGCCCAGGCCCGTGCCCTGCACGCGGCTGCGCTCGGCCCCCAGGCGGTTGAAGGGCTGGAAGAGCTGTTGCTGCTGCGCGGGCGTCAGGCCGGGGCCGTTGTCGCGCACCCGCAGCTGCACGCGCGCGGGCCGGGGGCCTTCGCCCACGGCAGCCACTTCCACCGCCACCCAGCCGCCGTCGCGCGTGTACTTGATGGCGTTGGAGACTAGGTTGTTCAGCACCTGCTGCAGGCGGGCCTCATCGGCCAGTGCACCCAGGCCGGCCGTGGCCGAGACGGTCAAGGTCAGCCCGCGGGCCAGGCGCGCCGGCTCCAGCGACTGGCAGACCTGCTCCACCAGCGGCGCCAGGGGCACCGGCGCGAGCTGCAGATGCAGCCGGCCGGACTCGATGCGTGAGATGTCGAGCACCTCGTCCACCAGCTGCAGCAGCTGCTCGCCGGCCGCATGGATGATGCCCACGCGCTGCTGCGCCTGGGCGCCTTGCAGCGTGGCGTCGGAGCCCAGCAGCTGCGAGAAGCCGATGATGGCGTTCAGCGGCGTGCGCAGCTCGTGGCTCATGCGGGCGAGGAATTCGCTCTTGCTGCGGTTGGCCCGCTCGGCCGCGTCGCGCTCGCGTTCGGCCTCGTCCACGGCCACCTGCTCGGTCACGTCGACGATGGTGCCGTACCAGACCATGCGCCCGTCGGGCTCGGCATAGGGCTGGGCGCGCACCCGGTGGCAGCGCCACGGGCCCTGGCCCGCGCGGGCGCGGAACTGCCCGACCCACAGGCTGAGCGTCTGCGCCGAGTCTTCGCGGCGGGCGAGCAGCGCGGCGCGGTCGTCGTCGTGCACGCAGGCCAGCCAGGGCGCATCGCTGAAGGCCACGGCCTCGGCCGTCAGGCCGTAGAGCGACACGAGACCGGCGCTCGCGTAGTTGAGCCAGCTGCGCCCGTCGACATCGCGCACGCATTCGAACAGCACGATGGGCGCGGCATCCGCCGAGCGTTGCACGCGGGCGAGTTCGGTCTCCACCCGCAGCCGCTCGCGCATGGGCGACAGCACCAGCTCGGCCAGTGGCCCGCCCGCTTCGCCCGGCCGCTCCACCAGGCTGGCCGAGCACAGCACATGCACCTTGCCCGACGGCGCCCGCAGCGACAGGCTCAGCTCCTGCACCTGGCCGTGCAGCCGCAGCGTGGGCAGCAGGTGGGTGTGATACAGCACGCGGCCCGGGCGGCTCAGCAGCTCGTCGACCGGCTGGCCGATGAGCGCCGCCGCCGGGCGTCCCAGCCAGCCGGCGAGGCAGTCGTTCAGCGCATGGATGCGGCCGTCGAAGCTGACCTGCAGCACGCCGACCGGCAGCCGCTCAAGCGCTGGTGCGAGCCCGGGCATCGAGCACCTCCTGCACGAGCTCCACGGTGAGCGCCGGATGGCTGACGTGCGGGCAGTGCCCCGAGATGTCGATCTCGCGCAGCCGGCTGCCGGCCATGTGGCGGTGCAGCCATTGGCCGACTTCGGGAGGCGCAATGCCGTCCCGCATGCATTGCACGATGGTGGTGGGCACGCGGGTGCGGCTCATCAGCTCGCGGGCATCGGCCAGGAAGGCCAGCCGCGCGAAGTGCCGGGCGATGCGCGGCTCCAGCGCACACAGCGCGGCCTCGAACTGCTGCACCAGGTCCTGCGGGTTGCTCTCGCCGATGGCGATCGGGGCCAGGAAGCGAGCCCAGCCGAACTGGTTGGACTCCATCAGGTGGAACATCTCGTCGAGGTCTTCCCGCTCGAAGCCGCCGATGTAGTCGGGCGGGTCGTTCACGAAGCGCGGCGACGGGGCCAGCAGCAGCACATGCTCGAAGGCGTCGGGGCGCTGCTCGGCAGCATGCAGTGCGATGACGCCCCCCACGGAGTGCGCCACGCAGATGGCCGGCGCCATGCCGGCTTCGTCGATGACCTCCAGCAGGTCCGCGGCATAGCCCTTCAAGCTGGCGTGGCGCTGCAGGTCCCAGGCGGGCACCGCGCGGCCGCAGCCGGCATGGTCGTAGACGAGGGTGCGGCAATGCGGCTCGAAGGCCGGCTCGACGAAGCGCCAGATGTCGCGGTCGCAGCCGAAGCCGTGGACAAACACCAGGCGGGTGCCGCCAGTGCCCCGCAGCACGGCGTGGTGGCGTTGAAGTGCAGGCCCCTTGTCCATGTCCACCCTCCTTGATGTGCCGCCGGCCGCAACGGTCGTGGCCGTCTTTGCAGCCATCGTTGCCGAGGTCGCCCTGGGGCGTCAAGGTCCGACGCGCCCCGGCGGCGGCGGTGCGCAGGGGCTGCTGGAAAACGTTGCAAAAGTCACGCATCGCGAGGTGACTCGCGGGTTTGGCGCGATGCGGGGCGGGGTGACGAACGTTCTCGGCAGCATGCGCTGCTAACGTTCTTGCCATGCTGAGTTTTCGTCCCCTGACCCCTGCCGACCAGGATGCCCTGTGGCACTGGCTGCACATCGCCCTCTGGGACCCGCCGCCGGCGGGCCTGCGCCCCATCGAAGTCCTGCAGCACCCCGGGGTGCGCATCTATGCGGAGGACTGGGGCCGCCCGGGCGACATTGGCCTGGTGGCCGTGCGCGATGGTGAGGATGCCGGCGCCTGCTGGATGCGGGTGCTGCCCGAGGGGGTGGGGCTGGCGTCGGTGGATGCCGACACGCCGCAGCTCGGCATCGGGCTGCGGCCCGCCTTCCAGCGCCAGGGCATCGGCCGGCCGCTGATGCAGGCCGCCTTGCGCGCGGCATGGTCACAGGGCCACAGCCAGGTGGCGCTGACGGTCCACCCCGAGAACCCCGCGCGCCGGCTGTATGCCGAGTGCGGCTTCGTGGACGTGGAGGTGCGCAACGGCTACCACCTGATGGTGGCCCAGCGGCCCTGAGCCGCGCGCGGCATGGCCGTCAGCGCTGGCCGGTGCAGTTGGCGTAGAAGCTGACCGTGGCCGGCCAGTCGGAGAACACGCCGATCACGCCGATGTCCTGCGCCAGCACGTCCAGCATGCGGAACATGTCGCCCTCGCGTTTGATGGCGGCGTCGTAGGTCTGGTAGTAGGACCCGTTGTTGCCGTCGGCCAGGATGCCGCTGCGCTCCAGCGACCAGGTGATGATGTCCAGCCCCGCCGCGCGGGCGTTGCGCGCGTAGGCCGAGGGCAGCAGGTTGCCGCTGCTGTCGGCCTGCAGCAGCACCCACAGCGGCGGCGCCACGATGCGGATGCCCTGGGCGCGGTAGCTGCGCAGCTGCTCCAGCGTGGGCACGTCGGCCGGCGTGTTGGCGTCGTCCAGGTAGACGGCCTGGCGGCCGAACGCGGGTTCGTTCTTGACCCAGTACAGGATGTCGTTGATGTCGAAGCTCTGCGCCCACACATCGCGCGCCGGCACGCCCGCGGCCTTGTGTTCGTCGATCATCTTCTGCGCATACGCGGCCTGGCTGAAGCCGTTGAAGGGCATGGCCACGCTGGGCGACTTGAGCTCCGGCGTCATCTTCACGCCGAGCTGCTTGAACAGGGCGATCGCTTCCTTCAGCGACAGCAGCGTGCCACTGGTGGGGCCGGCGTAGAGGTCGGTGCGCCAGTTGGGCGTGCCGGCCATGTACTCGGCCACCGTGCGGCCGCGCGGATTGAAGGCGTCCATCTTGCCGCGCAGGCTCTTGAACTCGGCCAGCGTCAGCTCGCTGGTGCGGCATTCGGCAGCAGCCGGCGTGACGACATTGCCCGCGGCGTCCAGCACGGCCGGCGTGAACGGCTTGATGCAGGTGGCCGCCAGCGGCGTGGCCAGGATGTTGGTGGTGGTGTGCAGGTCGTTCTGCGCGTGGCGGCAGACGAGTTCCTTGTCTTTGGTGAAGGTCACGTCGCACTCGACGATGCCCGCACCCATGCGCGCGGCGGCCTCGTAGCTCTCCTTGGTGTGCTCGGGGAACTGCAGCGCCGCCCCCCGGTGGCCGATGGAGAACAGCGTCGGGCGGTAGGTGTCGCGGGTGGCGGCGCAATGCTGCAGGCGCTTCTTGAGCGGGCTGTCCAGCATGTCGTTCACCAGGAAGAACGGGCGCGGGCCGAGCTGCACCGGCACGCCTTCACTGCGGTCGTGTGCCAGCGCGGGCAGGGTCGCGCCGGCCAGGGTCAGGGCCAGCGTGGCCAGGCGCAGGAGGGAGCGGTTCATGCGGTGTCTCCGTGGAATGAAGCACCGCACGCTAGGCAGCCGGCATGAAGCCGGCATGACAGCGCGCCGCGAAGTTAGGGGTGGCGTCAGGCGCCCGGCGCGTAGGCCTTGGTGCGCAGCGCATCGGCAATGCCCTTGCGGTTCTGCGCCAGCGCGGCCATGCTGAAGTGGATGTGGCCGCTGCCCGGCGACTGGCGCCGGATGATGTCGATCTGCGCCAGCACTTCGTCGGGCTGCCAGCTTTGCGGCGTGTCGTTGATGCGGCTCGTGAACAGGCCCGGGTGGATGGGCCGGCCCAGCGGGTTGAGCGCGCGCCAGGCTTGCAGCAGCGGCTCGAAAGCCTGTGCCGTCTGCGCGCGCGGCCAGTAGAGCTGGGGCGCGAGGTAGTCCAGCCAGCCTTCGCGCAGCCAGAGCTCGACGTCGGCGTAGAGCTTGTCGTACTGGCTGAAGCCGCTGATGCCCGGCGGGCGCGCGCCCGGCTTGGGCAGGCCGAAGGGGCTCACGCCCACCCGCGTGCCTGGGCGCACCTCATGGGCCAGCGCATAGAGGCGCTGCACCAGGCGGTTGACGTTGTAGCGCCGCCAGTCGGCCCGGCCGAGGCTGCCACCGCCGGCCAGGTAGCGCTGCCAGCTGGGGTCGTCGGGGAAGTCCACCTCCTGCTTGGTGGCGGGGTCCTGCACCGGGTAGGGGTAGAAGTAGTCGTCGATGTGGATGCCGTCCACCGCATAGCGGCTCAGGCAGTCGCGCACCACCGCGAGCGTGTGCTCGGCGGCGGCGGGCTCGCCGGGGTCCATCCAGAGCTGGTCGCCATAGCGCTTGACCCACTCCGGGTGGGTGCGGCTCACATGGCTGTCGGCCACGGCCGACTTGGCCGTGCTGTGGCGCGAGCGGTAGGGGTTGAACCAGGCGTGCAGCTCCAGCCCGCGCGCCTTGGCCTCGGTGATCCACACCGCCAGCGGGTCGTAGCCCGGGTGCTGGCCCTGGGTGCCGGTGAGGTATTCGCTCCAGGGCTCCAGCTTCGATTCGTAGAGCGCGTCGGTGGACGTGCGCACCTGCAGGATGAGCGCGTTCAGGCCCGTGGCCACCGCGGTGTCGCACAGGCTGCGGATCTCGGCCTGCTGCACTGCCGCGGGCAGGCCGGGCTTGCTGGGCCAGTCGATGTTGGCCACGGTGGCCACCCAGGCGGCACGCCATTCGCGCGGCGGTGGGGCGAGCAGCGGGCCGGAGGCGGCGGGGGCCGGGCTGGTGACCGCGCCGAGAGCGGCTTCGCCGGGCGAGACCGGCGCGTTGGCCGGCGCGGGCGAGGGCGGTGTGGCGCAGGCGGCGAGCAGCGGGGCCGAGGCGAGGCTGAGGAGGTGTCGGCGTTTCACGGGGTCAGACTTTCACGAACCACTGCTTGCGGTACATCACCCAGGCCACGGCATACATCACCGCGACGAAGGCCAGCGCATGCAGCAGCGAGGCGTTGACGGGCGCGAGGCCCGAATCGCGCAGCGGCGCGTAGAGCGTGGCGCCGAGGCTGCGGCCGTCGGTCAGCTTGACCGTGTAGAGCAATTTGGCCACCAGCCCCGACAGCGCGAACAGGAAGAGGGCGTTCATGCCGAACACCACCAGCGGATGCAGCCAGCGGGCCCAGCGTGCGCGGGACAGCGGCTGGGGCTGCGCGTCCAGCAGCCAGTAGAAGACCGCGAACACGACACAGGCCCAGCCCGCCATCGTGAACACGAAAGAGGGCGTCCACAGCGACTTGTTGATCGGCATCAGCCAGGCGTCCAGCACCTGGCCCAGCCAGAGCGAGGCCAGGCCGGCCAGGACCCAGGTCATGGTCTTCTCGGCGGGCTGGCGGCGGGAGGCCAGTACATAGCCGGCCAGCACGCCCAGCAATTGCGACGACACCGCGGGCAGGGTCGAGAGCAGGCCTTCGGGGTCCCAGGTCTTGGCCTGGCGCCACAGGTGCCCGTCCATCAGCTGGCGGTCGAGCCAGGCGCCCACGTCCTTGCCGGGCTCCAGCAGGCCGGTGTGCACGACGCCGTCGGCATCGGGCACGGGCACGGTGAGCTGCAGCACCGCGTAGACGGCCATCAGCGCCAGCGCCCACAGCGCCACGCCGCGTGGCCGGCACCAGATGACGATGGGCGCCGCCAGCAGGGTGCACAGCCCCAGGCGCTGCAGCACGCCCGGGATGCGCACCGAGCTGAAGTCGAAGCTCGGAATGAGGTTGAGCAACAGCCCGATGCCGATGATGAGCGCCGCCCGGCGCGCGGTGGTCAGCATCAGGGCGGTCTTGTCGGCGCCAGCCTGCGCGCGGCGGGCCAGGCTGATGGTCATGGCCATGCCGCTGATGAACACGAAGAAGGGGAAGACCCAGTCGGTGAAGGTCCAGCCGTGCCACTTGGCATGCAGCAGCGGCGCGTAGACATGGCCCCAGTCGCCGGGGTTGTTCACCAGCAGCATGGCCGCGATGGCGAAGCCGCGGAAGGCATCGAGGCTGAGCAGGCGCTGGCCCGTTCGCGCGTTCATGCGTCCTCCTTGCGGCCGAAGTTTTCGGGAACCTTGATCAGCGCCGCCATCGCAAAGCTCGGCACGGTCGCCACCAGCACCCACACGAAGAAGCTCACGTAGCCGAGGTGGTCCTGCAGCCAGCCGCTCCACATGCCGGGGATCATCATGCCCAGCGCCATGAAGCCGGTGCAGATCGCGTAGTGGGCAGTCTTCTGCGGGCCTTCGGCCACATGGATCATGTACATCAGATAGGCCGTGAACCCGAGGCCATAACCGAACTGCTCCACGGCGAGCGCGGCGCTGATGACGGCCAGGTTCGTCGGGTGCGTGAGCGCCAGCACCAGGAAGGCCACGTTGGGTACGTGCATGGCCAGCACCAGCGGCCAGAGCGCGCGCTTCAGGCCCACGCGGGAGATCACCCAGCCGCCGGCCAGGCCGCCCAGAGTGAGCGCGGTCAGGCCCACGGTGCCATAGGCGATGCCGACTGCCTTGGTGGACAGGCCCAGGCCGCCTTGCTCGACCGGGTCGAGCAGGAAGGGGCTGGCCAGCTTGAGCAGCTGCGCCTCCGGGAAGCGATAGAGCAGCAGGAAGCCGAGGATGACCGCGATGCCGGGCTTCTTGAAGAAGCTCACGAACACCGCGAAGAACTCGCGCGCCAGGCCGCGGGCGGCACGGTGGCCCGGGCCGCGCACATCGGCTGCGGGGCGCGGCAGCACCAGCGCATGCCACGCCGCCAGCGCCACGAACAGCCCGCCAAGCAGCCAGAACACCCAGCTCCAGGCCTGCGCGGCACTGCCGGTGCGCTCGGTCAACTCGCCGGCGAGGTAGACGAGCCCGCCCTGGCCGCCGATGTTGGCCAGGCGATAGAAGGTGGAGCGCACGCCCACGAAGGCGGCCTGCTGGTGCTGGGGCAGGGCCAGCATGTAGTAGCCGTCGGCGGCGATGTCGTGCGAGGCCGAGGCGAAGGCCATCAGCCAGAACACCGCGAGCGACAGCTGGAACACGTGATCGGTCGGGATCGTCAGCGCCACGCCCGCGAGCGCCGCGCCCACGAAGAACTGCAGCACCGCCACCCATTGCCGCTTGGTGCCGAACAGCTCGGCCAGCGGCGACCACAGCGGCTTGATGACCCAGGGCAGGTAGAGCCAGCTGGTGTAGAGCGCGATGTCGGTGTTGGAGATGCCGAGGTTCTTGTACAGCACCACCGACAGCGTCATGACGACGACGTAGGGGATGCCCTGGGCGAAGTAGAGCGTGGGGATCCACGCCCACGGGGAGGTTTGCCCCTCGACCGCCGGGTACGGCGGTCGATCCCCCGGCGCTGCGGCCTTGTCGGTCATGCGCTCAGGGCCCGGCTCACGCTGCCGTCGGCCGCGTCCAGCAGCGCCCGCGCCTGGGCGGCGTCCACGCCCCGCTTGAGCATGACCAGCGCGGTCTTCACGTGGTGGTCGCATTGCGCGAGTGCGGCTTGCGCGTCGGCTTCGCTGGCGCCGCTGGCGCGCACGGTCAGCGCCAGGGCGCGCTTCACGAGCTTGGCGTTGGTGGCCTTGAGGTCGACCATCAGGTTGCCGTAGACCTTGTTCAGTTTGACCATCAGCGCCGACGAGAAGGTGTTCAGCGCGATCTTCTGCGAGGTGCCGGCCTTCAGCCGCGTGCTGCCGGAGATGACCTCGGGGCCGGTGTCCAGCGTGATGCCGATCTCGGCCTGGGCGGTGACCGGGGCGCCGGGGTTGTTGGCAAAGCCAATCGTCAGCGCGCCGGCCGCCCGGGCCGCCTCGATGGCGCCCAGCACATAGGGTGTGCCGCCCGACGCGGCCAGCAGCAGCGCCACGTCGTTCGGGCCGGGGTTCAGCGCGGCGAGGTCGGCGGCGCCCTGGGCGCGGTCATCCTCGGCGCCTTCGACCGCGACGAACATCGCGCCCTCGCCGCCGGCAATGACCGCCACGGCCCGCTCGCGCGGCCACGAGAAGGTGGGGTGCAGCTCCACGCTGTCGAGCACGCCCAGGCGGCCGGAGGTGCCGGCGCCGGCATACAGCAGCCGGCCGCCCGCGCGGATGCGGGGCAGCGCGGCGTCCACCGCCGCCGCGAGTTGGGGCAGGGCCGCCTTCACGGCGGCGACGGCGGCGGTCTGGTCGTCGATGAATGCATCCAACAGGGCCGGCGTGGCGTAGGTGTCCAGGTCGGGGTGACGGGTGCTCGGGGTCTCGGTGTTCAGCATGGGGAAAAGGCAGCGGCAGGCTGCCGGACTCTAGCGGCTGCCACCGGGGCCTGACGAATGCCGGCCGCCATTGCAGTCATAACGTCAGCTCATCAGAATCTGACCGCGGGCTGTAAGGAAGCGGCCAGTCATGCCGACGCAAGCAGGCAAGTCGATGCGGAGGGCTGCTCTGCTCGACCTGTGGTGACCCGATCTCAACCACTTCCTTTTTTCTGGAGAGCTTCATGAACGCATCCCTCAAGACCGGCCTGGGCATTGCCGCCGCCGCTGCCGCCCTGTTCGCCACCGCCGTGCCCACCACGGCCCTTGCCGCTGACGGCATGGTCAAGTGCTCCGGCATCAATGGCTGCAAGGGCACCTCCGAGTGCAAGACCGCCAAGAGCGAGTGCAAGGGCCACAACGGCTGCAAGGGCCAGGGCTGGGTCAGCAAGAAGTCGGCCGAAGAGTGCACGAAGGCTGGTGGCAAGGTAGAGAAGTAAGACCCCCCCTACCGGCTGACGCCGGCCCCCCGAGGGGGCACTGCCAATGGCCCGGCAAAGCCGGATCCATGGCAGTCGCTGGATGGCGCGGGAGCCTGTGGCCCCGCGTCTGCTTCTTTGTACGCCATGACCCACATCCAAGGCTTTGGCCTGGGGTTGCGCGTGGAGCATTACGCGGCCTTCGAGGCGGGCGTGGATGCTGCGGTGCGGCCTGACTGGCTGGAGATCATTTCCGAGAACTACCTGGTGCCGGGCGGGCCGCCGCTGGTGCATCTGGAGCGCATCCGGGCGGACTATCCGCTGGTGATGCATGGCGTGTCGCTGAACATCGCCGGGCCGGTGCCGCTGGATGAGGGCTATCTGCGCGAGCTGCGGGCGCTGGCTGACCGGCTGGAGCCCGGCTGGGTGTCCGACCACCTGTGCTGGAGCGCCGATGCGCACAGCCAGTTGCATGACCTGCTGCCGGTGCCGCTCACGCGCGCGGCGCTCGACCATGTCGGCAGCCGCATCGCCCAGGCGCAAGACGCGCTGGGCCGGCCGCTGGTGCTGGAGAACGTGTCGAGCTATGTGCGCTTCGCGGCCGATGAGATGACCGAGTGGGACTTCATCACCCAGCTGCTGAAGGCCACCGGCGCGCAGCTGCTGCTGGACGTGAACAACGTCTATGTGTCCAGCCGCAACCATGGCTTCGACCCGCTGGACTATCTCGCCGGCCTGCCGGTCGAGCCGGTGCGGCAGATCCACCTCGCCGGGCATGAAGACCGCGGCGACATCGTCATCGACACCCACGACCACCCCGTGCGCGATGAAGTCTGGGCGCTCTACGAGCAGGCCGTGCGCCGCTTCGGCCGTGTGCCGACCATGATCGAGCGCGACGACCACATCCCGCCGCTGGAGAGCCTGCTGGCTGAACTCGCCGTGGCACGCCGCCTGGCCGCCGCCGCATGACACCCGCCGCGCTGCAATCCCGCCTGGCCGCCGCCATCCGTGACGGTGCGGATGCCGACGGCCTGCTGGCGGGCGATTTCGCGCTCGGCCTCGAGGTCTACCGCCATGCCTACCGGGCCCGGCTGGCAGCGGCCCTGGCCGACAACTTCACCGTGCTGGCGCGCGCGCTGGGGGACGAAGCCTTCGAGGCCCTGGCTCAGGCCTACCTCACCGCCCGGCCCAGCCAGCAGCCGTCCATCCGCTGGTTCGGCGACGGGCTGGCCGACTTCATGGCCGGCGCGGGCGCTGACCACGTGCCCCATCCGAGCCTGGTGGACGTTGCCCGCATGGACTGGGCACTTCGCGGCGCCTTCGATGCGGCCGAGGCGCTGCCGCTGCAGGCGGCTGCCCTCGCTGCCCTCGCCCCGGACGACTGGGCCGGCCTCGTGCTGCACCTGCATCCCAGCGTGCAGCGGGTGGCCTTGGCGCATGCGGTCGAGCCCGCGTGGCGTGCGCTGCGCGAATGGGACCCCGAGTCCGGTGACGCGCAGCCCGAGCTGGACGAGCCCCTGCCGCACCGCCATGTGCTGCTCGCCTGGCGCCAGGGTCACGAGACCCGCTGGCGCTCGCTGGCCCCGCTGGAGGCCGGGCTGCTGGCCGCTGTGGCGGCAGGGGCGCCGTTCGCGGCCCTGTGCGAGCAGGCCGCGGCTGAGCTGGGGGATGCCGGCGCCGCCGCGCAGGCGGTCATCGGCCTGCTGCAGGGCTGGCTGGCCGAGGGCCTGCTTCAGGGGCGGGCGTCGTAGCTGAGCAGGTGAGAGGCGCTTCGCTCGCCCCGCAGCACGCCGTGCCGGTTCATCGTGGCAGGCGTGCTGCCCAGGGCGGTCGAGGTCCAGACGATCGTCAGGTCACAGCGAGCGACGGCGGACGTGCGCGGGTCGTCGTTGTTCTGGCTGCGGCTGGCAGCGTTCAGCGCGTCATCCACGGTGGCCGGCTCCAGCCGGTAGCCACCTCCCACGACGCCATCGGCACGCACGCCCAGGGCGGTGCCCGTGGTGGTGAAGCGGCTGCCATCGGCGCGGGTGCAGCTGCCCACGGCCGTCGCACTGGCCGTGCCCACGGTCGCCAGGCTCAGGCGGACCGGCAGCGCCAATCCGCCACGCGTCATCAGGGGCGTGCCCATGGGTTGCAGCACCGTGAAGGCCGGCGGCATCGTCACCTGGCTCACATGCCGCACGCCGGCGCGCGTGAAGACCACCTGCACCACCGGCAGAGCGGAGGCCGCCGGCAGCTGGGCGGTGTAGTCGTAGCGCTTGCCGTCCGGGTTGTCCATCGTCACCTCCGGACTGCCGTCGATGCTGGCGCTCAGCCGCTCGTTGGGCGCCATCAGCACCGTGGTCAGCAGGTTGGCTGACTTGCCCAGGTTGCCGCGCACCTGCACGGCGCTGTCGCCGGCCGCCTGGCTGGCGGTGAAGCGGGGGCTGATCTCATCGAGGTTCAGCGTGCTGGACTCGGTGCAATTGCGCACACCGCAGACGACGCCGTCACCGACCGCCTGTCCGATGTCGTTGCCGACGTCACTGCCGACGCCGCCGCAGCCGGCCAGCGCCCCCAGAAGGGCCAGTGGCATCAGTCCAAGCGCCGTCACGCGGCAGCTGGGGGAAGAAGTCATGTCATTCACCTCGGTATTCGACGCCGCGCATACTAGCCACTCGCCGGCCGCGCCGGCACCCCCTTGACCTGTGACTGTTCACCTCTTGGAGTCGTTATGTTGACGTCTACTGCCCGCCTGCTGTCGGCCCTGCCCCTGCTGCTCGGCCTGGCCCTGCCTGCCCATGCGGCGCTGACCGTCGGCGCGCCGGCGCCCGACTTCAGCGCCGACGCCGCCGTCGGCGGCCAGCCCTTCAAGTTCAAGCTGGCCGAGGCGCTCAAGCAAGGCCCGGTGGTCGTCTACTTCTACCCCAAGGCCTTCACGAGCGGCTGCACGGTCGAGGCGCACCAGTTCGCCGAGGCGACCGACAAGTTCAAGACGCTCAACACCACCGTCATCGGCATGTCCAACGACAACATCGACACGCTGAAGAAGTTCAGCGTCGAGGCCTGCCGCAACAAGTTTGCCGTCGCGGCCGACGCCGATGGCAAGGTCATCAAGGCCTATGACGCCAGCCTGAAGATGGTGCCGGGCACCATGGCCGACCGCATCTCCTACCTGATCGGCACCGACGGCAAGATCGCCGCCGTGCACGCCAGCATGGACCCCGATGGCCACATCGCCGCCATGCTGAAGGCCGCGGAAAAGCTCAAGAAGTGATCGCCGGCCTGTCGGCCGCCGAGCTGCTGTCGGCCTACCGCACGGGTGAGCTCTCGCCCGTGGAGGTGATGCGCGCCGTGCTGGCCCAGGCCGAGGCGCGCGAGGCCGAACTGCATGCGTTGTGCGCGGTCGATGCCGAAGGCGCGCTGGCCGCGGCCCGCGCCAGCGAGGCGCGATGGCGGGCGGGCCAGCCGCTGGCGCTGGACGGCGTGCCGGTCACCCTGAAGGAAAACATCGCTGTGCCGGGGGCGCCCTACCGCCTGGGCACGGCCGCCACGCCCGAGACGGCGGTGGCAGGTTTTGAGGCCCCGCCCGCGGCGCGGTTGCGCGAGGCGGGCGCCATCGCGTGGGCGCGCACCACCATGCCCGACTACGGCATGCTGAGTTCGGGCCTGTCCAGCCTCTACCCCGAGCCGGCCCGCAACCCCTGGGACACGCGGCTCACGCCCGGCGGCTCCAGCGCCGGTGCCGCCGCCGCCGCGGCGGCCGGCTATGGGCCGCTGCACCTGGGCACCGACATCGGCGGCTCCATCCGCCTGCCGGCGGGCTGGTGCGGCCTGGTCGGCCTCAAGCCCAGCCATGGCCGCGTGCCCATCAAGCCGGCCTATGCC
Organism: Roseateles puraquae; assembly: GCF_002205845.1. Lineage (GTDB taxonomy): Bacteria > Pseudomonadota > Gammaproteobacteria > Burkholderiales > Burkholderiaceae_C > Pelomonas > Pelomonas puraquae. The sequence goes on from NZ_NISI01000002.1 coordinate 232,273, forward strand.
GGCCGCGTGGCCGGGCCCCTGACCCGCAACGTGGCCGACGCCGCCTTGATGCTCGCCGCGCTGGCCCAGCCCGATGCGCGCGACGCGACGCAACTGCCACCCGCTGACGTGACGCCGCGCCCGCTGGCGCTGCGCGGCCTGCGCCTGGGACTGATGCTGGACGCCGGCTGGGGCGAGGCGGTGCAGCCGGAGGTGGCCGCTGCCATCACCGCCGCGGCGCGGGCCTTCGAGCGGGCGGGCGCGGTGGTCGAGCCCATCGCGGGCTTCACGACGCGCGAGATGGCCGACGGCATCGACCGCTTCTGGCGCATGCGCTCCTGGCTGGACATCTCGGCCCTGCCGCCCGCGCAGCGTGCGCGGGTGCTGCCCTACATCCTGGACTGGGTCGCCCCGGCAGCGGGCTACGACGGCGCCACGGTGTTCCACGGCTACAGCCAGATGCAGGCCCTGCGCGAGGCGGCCAACGCGGCCATGGACGGGCCGCGGCCGTTGGACTTCCTGCTCTCGCCGGTGTCGCCGATGCCGGCCTACCCGGCTCACCAGGCCAGCCCCCTGCACGACCCGGCACGGCCCTTCGAGCACATCGCCTTCACGCTGCCCTTCAACATGAGCGAGCAGCCGGCGCTGGCCGTGAACGCGGGCTACACCGCGGGCCGCCAGCCCTTGCCCATCGGGCTGCAGATCATCGGCCGGCGCTTTGACGACGCCGGTCTGCTGGCCCTGGGGGCGGCCTGGGAGCAGCTGCGCCCGGCCCAGCGGCCCTGGCCCTTCGAGCCGGGCTGAGCGGTGCCCTCAGGCCGTGCCCAGCCCGGCCGGCATCGGCTGCTGCGGCAACCCAGCCTCGCGCAGCACGCGGTTGACCTCGGCCCAGGCGTCGGTCGGGGTGGTGCAGACCACGCAGGGGCGACTGCGCCGATAGATGGCGGCCATGTCGGTCACCATGGGGGCGTCTTCATCGCCGGGCGCCACGAGCAGGATGGTGGCCAGCGGCACCGTCTGTCGATCGATGAAGCCGCCGACCGTCTCGCGGAATTCGCGCAAGCCGTCTTCATCCAGGCCGAGCGGCCGGCGGAACTCCATCAGGCTCACATAGCGCCGGTCCGCCGGAATGCGCTCGGCCGCGATGTTGGTGCCCCGCTTGGCGGCGGCCATCAGCGTGGCGTCGAACGGCCCCTGGGCGATGTAGTGCATGACCCGGTCGAGAAAGCCCACCGTGACACGGCCGAAGCCGTAGGCATCAGGCTGTTCGTACAGGGGCGTGGGGCCGGCGGCGCACATGGGAATCGGGGGCAGTCGCCCGGATTCTCGCGCCAATGTGGTGCAAAGAGGGAGAGACAGGGGAGCGGCTGGCTCAAGCGCGCGGCCGCGGTGTCGGCGCTGGTTGCGGAGGCAGGCCGGCGGCGATGAGGTCGGCATTGACCAGCGCCCAGGCGGCGTCGAAGGTGTCGGCGCGGCGCACCGGGCGGCTGGCGCGCCAGATGTCCATCAGCGCGGGCAGCCGCTCGATGCCCGGCAGCCCGGGCGGCACCAGGAAGACGGTGGACACGGCCACCAGCCCCCGCGAGGCGAAGGCGTCGATGCTGGCGCGGAGCTGGTCCACGGCGTTGGCGTCCATCTGCAGGCTGGTGCGGATCTCGATCATGTCGCCGAAGCGGCGGTCGGCCGGCAGCCGCTTGCCGGCCAGCGCGATGGCGCGCTTGGCGGCGGCCATCAAGGCGGCATCAAAAGGCCCTTCGGCCACCGACATCATCACGCGGCCCACCACGCCCACGCTGACCCGACCGAAGCTCGACCGAGGCTGCGGGCGGCGGTGGGTGAGCAGGGGAGGGCGGGGCGTGGCCATGATGTGAGACGATTTTGCACGCTCAACTGAGGAGTCATGACGATGTTGACCTTGTACGGCACCAAGGGCTCCGGCTCCGCCGCGATCGAAGCGGCCCTGGCGCGCGCGGGCCTGGCGTTCACCAGCGTGGACGCCGCCTCCTGGAACCCCGGCCCAGGGCATGAAGCGCTGCTGCAGGTGAACCCGCTGGGGCAGATTCCGACGCTGGTGCTGGCCGACGGCACGGTGCTGACCGAAAGCGCCGCCATCCTGATCCACCTGGGCCTGACCGTCGCGCCGGGGCTGCTGCTCCCCGCCGAGGCCAGCGAGCGCGCCCGTGCGGTGCGGGGGCTGGTGTACATCGCGGCCAATTGCTACGCCGCCATCAGCGTCATCGACTACCCCGAGCGCTGGTGCGAGCCCTGCGACGACGACATGAAGGCCCGCATCCGCGCCGGCACCCGCGCGCGGCTGCACGAGCACTGGCGCGTGTTCGCCGACCAGTTCAGCATCGGCTTCGAGGCCGCCAAGCCCGGCGCGCTGGAGCTGCTGGCCGCGGTGGTGAGCAAGTGGTCAGGCACGCGCCCGATGCTGCAGGCCGAGCGGCCCACCTTTCATGCGCAACTGCTGCGGGTGGAGCAGCACCCGGAGGTGGCCGCCGTGTTCCAGCGGCACTGGCCCTGAGAGCAGGAGGCCGGGATCAGAACACCGGGTCGGGCAGTTTTTCCTTGGCCACCACGCGCTGCGTCGCCGGGCGCTCGAACACCCGTTGCAGGTAGGCGCCCAGCGCCGGGCGGGTCTTGGCCGGGCGGGCCTGCATGCGCGTCCAGCGGCACAGCATGAAGGCCAGCGGGTCGACCGCGCTGTAGGTCTCGCCCAGGAACCACGGGCCGCCGTGGCGGGCGAGCTCGGCGTCCATCTGATCCAGCATCGGCGCCACCTGCGCTTCGGCGCGGGCCTTGACCTCCGCGGCGTCGCTGGCCATGCGGTCGGGGTAGAAGTAGTGGATCAACATGGCCTGCAGGGTGTTGGTGAGCCACACCATCCACTTGTAGTACTGGGCGCGCTGCGGCGTGCCCGGCGCCGGGCAGAAGCCCGGGTGGCAGTCGGCCAGGTGCATCAGGATGGCGGCGGTCTCATAGAGCACGAGGTCGCCATCGACCAAGGTCGGGATGAGGCCGTTGGGGTTGAGCTTGAGGTAGGCCGGCGACTTGTGCTCGTTGTTGGCCCGGTCCACCTGGCGCAGCGTGTAGGGGATGCCCATCTCCTCCAGCAGGATGTGGGGCGCGAAGCTGGCGTTGCTGGGGTAGTAGTGCAGTTCGATCATGAGGCTGACAGGCGGGCGACAGGGGAAGCTGCGAACTTTACGTGGGCGCAAAGCGCCGGCAGTCCACCGGCGCCAAGCTCGCGACGTTGCCTGCCCATCACGGCTGCCTCCCTGACGATCATGAATGCCTTGCTTCGCACCACCGCCACGGCGGTTCTGGCCCTGACCGCCGCGTTCTCTGCCCATGCCGATGTCCGCGCCCGCGTGAACATCGGCATGGTGTTCGACAACCGCTACCACCACGACCATTACTACCCGGCACCCGGCTACATCGCACCGGTCGTGCCCCATGGCGCGGTCATCGTCGGCGCCGGCCCGGGCCGCTATTGGTTCCATGGCGGCGTCTGGTACCAGCCCTACGGCCCGCGCTACCGCGTGGTGCTGCCGCCGGTGGGGGTGGTGATTCCGCTGCTGCCGCCGGCCTATGTGACGCTGACCGTGGGCGGCCTGCCCTACTACTACGCCAACGGCGTGTACTACCGCGCCGTGCCCGAGGGCTACGCCGTGGTGGCGCCGCCGCCCGAGCCGGTGGCCCAGGTGCAGCCCGCTCCACCGCCCCCGCCGCCGCGGGCCGAGCCCATCATCTACCCGCGCAACGGCCAGTCGGCCGAGCAACTGGAGAACGACCGGCGCGAGTGCAACCGCTGGGCCACCACGCAGCCAAATGCCCAGGCCGACGCCAGCGTGTTCAACCGCGCGGTCGAGGCCTGCATGGACGGCCGCGGCTACACGATGAAGTGAAGCCCGCCGCCCGGGCGGGCCGGCTTGGGTCGGCCCGGCGCTGGGCCCGTTCCGGGGGTCAGAGGGCGCAGCCGGCTTCGACCGTGTTGCCGCCGGCCTGGTAGCGCACGGCGGTCATCTCCGCCAGGATGCTCAGTGCAATCTCCGGCGGCGTGCGGGCGCCGATGTTCAGCCCGACCGGGCCGTGCAGGCGGTCGAGCTCCGCGTCGCTCAAGCCGAAGTGCTCGGCCAGCCGAGCGCGGCGCTTGGCCTGGTTGACCCGCGAGCCGATGGCGCCGACGTAGAAGGCCGGGCTCTTGAGGGCCTCCATCAGTGCCAGGTCGTCGAGCTTGGGGTCGTGCGTCAGCGCGACGATGGCGGTGGCGTCATCCACCTGGAAGGCCGTGACCACGTCGTCGGGCATCTCGCGCGTCAGCGTGACGCCGTCGATCGCGAAGCCGTCGGCGTATTCCTCGCGCGGGTCGCACACCGTGACGCCGTAGCCGAGGGCCTGGGCCATCTGGGCGAGGTAGTCGGTCATCTGCCCGGCGCCGATGACGAGCAGCCGCCACTGCGGGCCGTGGTGGCTGATGAGCTGGGTGTCGGTCACGCTCAGCGTGTCGGCCCCGCGTTCGGCGGGGGCGAGCGTCACGGCGCCGGTGGCGAGGTCGAGCGTGCGGCGCACGCGCTCGCCACGGGTCAGGCGGGTGAGCAGGTCGTCGAGTGCCGACCGCGGGCCCAGCGGCTCCAGCATCAGCTCCAGCGTGCCGCCGCAGGGCAGGCCGAAGCGGCGCGCCTCCTCCGCGCCCACGCCGTAGCGCAGGGGCGCGGGGCGGTCGAGCGTGAGGCTGCCCGCGCGCAGCTGGGCGACCAGGTCGTCCTCGATGCAGCCGCCGGACACCGAGCCGGCAATCTGGCCGTCATCCCGCACGGCCACGAGCGAGCCCACCGGCCGCGGCGCCGAGCCCCAGGTGCGGGTGATGGTGCCCAGCACCACGCCGCGCTGCTCGGCACGCCAGCCGGCGGCGGTGCGCAGCACGCTCAGGTCGAGGTTGTCCATCGTTTGTTCATCCCAAGCTTGATTCCCCACTAGGGTAAACGGCAATCACAAGTCCGGTGGGCAGGAACAGCATTTGACCCACAACACCCACGGAGACAAGCGATGAAGATCCAGCTCACGGTCAACGGCCGTGCGGTCAGCCGCGACGTGTCGCCCGACAAGCTGCTGGTGCAGTGGTTGCGCGAAGACCTGGCCCTCACCGGCACCCATGTCGGCTGCGACACCTCGCAGTGCGGCGCCTGCACCATCCACCTCAATGGCCGCGCAGTGAAGGCCTGCAGCCTGCTGGCCGTGCAGGCCGATGGCGGCAGCATCACCACCATCGAGGGCCTGGCCGCCGCTGATGGCGGTCTGCATCCGATGCAGGCGGCTTTCAAGGAATGCCACGGCCTGCAGTGCGGCTTCTGCACGCCGGGCATGGTGATGAGCGCGGTGGACCTGGTGCAGCACCACGACTGCAGCAGCGAGGCGGCCATCCGCGAAGGGCTGGAGGGCAACCTGTGCCGCTGCACGGGCTACCAGAACATCGTGCGCGCCGTGCAGACTGGCGCACAGGCCATGAAGGGGGCGTGACATGAACGCACCGCAAGACGGCTTCATCGGCCAGAGCGTCAAGCGCCGCGAGGACGCGCGCTTCCTGACCGGCCGCGGCCAGTACACCGACGACATCCTGCTGCCGCGCCAGACCTACGGCGTCTTCGTGCGCAGCGCCTATGCGCATGCACGGCTGAACAAGGTCGACACGGCCGCCGCCGCTGCGGCGCCGGGTGTGCTGGGCGTCTACACCGGCGAGCATTTCAAGGACGTCGGCGGCCTGCCCTGCGGCTGGCTGATCAACAGCCTTGACGGCTCACCCATGAAGGAGCCCAAGCATCCCATCTTGGCGCACGGCAAGGTGCGCTATGTGGGCGATGCGCTGGCCCTCGTCGTGGCCGAGACCCTGGCCGAGGCCAAGGCCGCAGCGACGCTGGTGGAGGTCGACTACGAAGAACTGCCTGCGGTGGCCGACACCGCCACGGCGGCCGGCCATGCGGGCGTGGTGCACGACGAGGCGCCCGACAACCGCTGCTACACCTGGGGTTGCGGTGACAAGGCCGCCACCGATGCCGCCATGGCCGGTGCCGCCCACATCACGCGGCTGCAGTTCCGCAACAACCGGCTCATCCCCAACGCCATCGAGCCGCGCGCGGCCAACGCCAGCTACAGCCCGGCCGACGAAAGCTACACCCTGTACGTCGCCAATCAGAACCCGCATGTGGAGCGGTTGCTGATGTGCGCCTTCGTGCTGGGCATCCCCGAGCACAAGCTGCGCGTGGTGGCGCCGGACGTGGGCGGTGGCTTCGGCTCCAAGATCTTCCTGTATGCCGAGGAGACCGCGCTGGTGTGGGCCAGCAGGCAGCTCGGCCGCCCGATCAAGTGGACGGCCGAACGCAGTGAGAGCTTCCTGAGCGACGCCCATGGCCGGGACCACGTCACCACGGCCGAGCTGGGCCTGGATGCCAACGGGCGCTTCGTCGGGATGCGGGTGCACACCACAGCCAACCTGGGCGCCTACCTGTCCACCTTCGCGTCCAGCGTGCCCACCATCCTGTACGCCACGCTGCTGGCGGGCCAGTACACGACGCCCCGCATCTACGCGGAGGTGACGGGCGTGTTCACCAACACGGCGCCGGTCGATGCCTACCGGGGCGCCGGCCGGCCCGAGGCCACCTATGTGGTCGAGCGCCTGGTGGAGACGGCCGCGCATGAACTGAAGCTCGACCCAGCCGAGCTGCGCCGGCGCAACTTCATCACGACCTTCCCCTACGCCACGCCGGTGGGCCTGACCTACGACACCGGCGACTACGACGCCACGCTGCGCCAGGCGCAGGAACTGGCCGATGTGGCGGGCTTTGCGGCCCGCCGGGCGGCGAGCGAGGCCAAGGGGCTCAAGCGCGGGCTGGGCTACTCGACCTACATCGAGGCCTGCGGACTGGCGCCGAGCAACATCGCCGGTGCACTCGGCGCGCGTGCCGGCCTGTTCGAGGCGGGTGAGGTGCGGGTGCACCCCACCGGCAAGGTCACGGTCTTCACCGGCAGCCATTCGCATGGCCAGGGGCACGAGACGACGTTCGCCCAGGTGGTGGCCGACCGGCTCGGCATCCCGCTGGACGATGTCGACATCCAGCATGGCGACACCGGCAAGGTGCTGTTCGGCATGGGCACCTACGGCAGCCGCTCGCTGTCGGTGGGCGGCACGGCCATCGTGAAGGCGCTGGACAAGGTCATCGCCAAGGGCCGCAAGATCGCCGCCCACCTGCTGGAGGCCAGCGAAGGCGACATCGAGTTCAAGAACGGCGAGTACCGCATCGCCGGCACCGACCGGGCCGTGCCCTTCGCCCAGGTGTCGCTGACCGCCTATGTGCCGCACAACTACCCGCTCGACAAGCTGGAGCCCGGCCTCAACGAGAACGCCTTCTACGACCCCACCAACTTCACCTACCCGGCGGGCAGCTATGTCTGCGAGGTGGAGGTGGACCCGGCCACCGGCGTGGTGCGCATTGACCGCTTCACTGCGGTGGACGACTTCGGCAACATCGTCAACCCGATGATCGTCGAGGGCCAGGTGCATGGCGGGCTGGCGCAGGGCATCGGCCAAGCGCTGCTGGAGCATGGCGTGTACGACGCCGACTCCGGCCAGCTGCTCACCGGCAGCTACATGGACTACGCCATGCCGCGTGCCGACGACCTGCCGAGCTTCACGGTGAAGACCGCCACCGGCACGCCCTGCACCCACAACCCGCTGGGCGTGAAGGGCTGCGGCGAGGCGGGCGCCATCGGCTCGCCGCCGGCCGTCATCAATGCCATCTGCGACGCCATCGGCGTGAAGGACCTGCCCATGCCGGCCACCCCCTGCGCGGTCTGGACGGCGCTGCAGGCCAAGGCCTGAGGAGACGACGATGAACTACCAAGTTGCTGCTTCCGTAGCCGCCGCCCGCCTGGGCGCCGACGACAAGTTCCTGGCCGGCGGGCAGAGCCTGCTCGGTGCCATCAAGCTGGGCCTGGCGGCGCCCGAAGGCCTGGTGGACGTGCGCCGCCTGCCCGAGCTGCAGGGCATCAGCGTGACGGGCGCTGCGGTGCGCATCGGGGCTGCCACGCCGCATGCGGTGGTGGCCGCCTCGCCCGAGGTGCGGCGCGCCATCCCGGCGCTGGCCGACCTGGCCGGGCGCATCGGCGACCGGCAGGTGCGCAATCTCGGCACCCTCGGCGGCAGCCTGGCCAACAACGACCCGGCGGCCTGCTACCCCGCAGCGGTACTCGGGCTCGGGGCCACGGTGCATACCGCCACGCGCCAGATCGCAGCCGACGACTTCTTCCAGGGCCTGTTCACCACGGCGCTGCAGGAAGGGGAGCTGATCACCGCGGTGAGCTTTCCCATCCCGAAGGCCGCCGGCTGGCAGAAGTTCAAGCAGCCCGCCTCGCGCTTCTCGCTGGTGGGTGTGTTCGTCGCGCGCTTTGACAGCGGCGTGCGCGTGGCCGTGACGGGCGCGGGGCCGGGCGTGTTCCGTTGCCATGAGCTGGAGGCGGCACTGGCCCACGACTGGAGCCCGGCCGCCGCCCGCGCGGTGAAGCTGTCAGCCGATGGCCTCAATACCGACCTGCACGGCACCGCCGCCTACCGCGCCGCCCTGATCCCCGAACTGGCCGCCCGGGCGGTTGCGGGCTGAGCGGCGGGCCGGGTGGGTCAGCCCACCGGGCGCTCGTTTTCCTGGGCGGCGATCAGCGCTTCGCGCCAGAGGCGCGCGGGGATGAAGGTGCGCAGCTGCTCCATGGCCTTCTCGATGAGGGCCGGGTGCAGGCTGTGGTCGATGTGTGGCAGCAGGTCGGCCGTCACGTCGGCACCCAGGTCGACCAGGGCCTGGGCGGCATCCACCACGTGGCGGTAGGGGAAGCGCTGGTCGGCGATGCCGTGCAGCAGGTGTACGCACACATCCTGGGGCGCGCTCTCGGGGCGCGCCAGGTAGCCGCCGGCAAAGGCCAGCACGCGGCCCACGAGCGCCTGCTCGGCCTGAACGGCTTCGAGGGCCAGCAGCGCGCCATCGCCCACACCCGCCAGCGCCACGCGCTGCCAGGGCAGGCCGTGGCGGGCGGCCTCGAAGCGCAGGCGCTCGATCAGGTGCGGCACGGCGGCGTTGACGCCGGCTTCGTCCGGCGAGGCGCCGGGCCACCAGCGGCAGCGGCCTTCGGCATCCCGCAGCGGCGGGTGCAGGTGCAGCACCAGCGCCCGCGGGTATTGCGCCGCCAGGGCCGCGGCCAGCGGGGCGAGGGTGTCAGGGCCGTCAGGGGCAATGCCGCTGTCGGGCAGGAGGGCGAACAGCAGGTCAGGGGCTGTTGCATCTTGGGGCTGGCTCATGCCGGTATTTTCGTCGCCTGCGGCTATCCTGGGGCGCCCTGCTCGCCGAGATGACGCGCCGATGGATCTGAAAGTGAATGGCCAGGTCGTGGCCCTGCCCGAGATTGCCAGCGACCCCGCCATGCCGCTGCTGTGGGCGTTGCGGGATGGCCTGCAGCTCACCGGCACCAAGTTCGGCTGCGGCGTCGGGGCCTGCGGGGCCTGCACCGTGCATCTGGACGGTCAGCCGGTGCGGTCCTGCGTCACGCCGCTGGGTGCCTGCGCGGGCAAGCCGGTCACCACCATCGAGGGTCTGGCCCCGGCCGGCTCGCCGCATGCGTTGCAGCTGGCCTGGCTGGCCGAACAGGTACCGCAGTGCGGCTACTGCCAGAGCGGCATGCTGATGGCGGCCGCGGCCCTGCTGGCCCGCAACCGCCGCCCGACGGATGCCGACATCGACGCCGCCATGACCAACCTCTGCCGCTGCGGCACCTACCCGCGGGTGCGGGCGGCGATCAAGCAGGCGGCCCAGGGGCTCAAGCCATGAAGCGCCGTACCTGGTTGCTGGCCGGTCTGGGCGCGGCCGGCGCGCTGGTGGTGGGCTGGGGCGCGCTGCCGCCGCGGTCGCGCCTGGGCACGGCCCACAGGCTGCCGGTGGTGGCGGGCGAGGTGGGGCTCAATGGCTGGATCAAGATCGCCGCCGATGGCCATGTCGTGCTGGCCATGAACCGCAGCGAGATGGGGCAGGGCGTGCACACCGGCCTGGCGCAGTTGGTGGCGGAGGAGCTCGATGTGCCGCTGCACACCGTGCGCCTGACAGCTGCCGGGCATGAGAGCCTTTACGGCAACGTGGCCACCATGCTCGGCAACATGCCCTTCGGCCCGCGCGACGAGGGCACTGTGCCCGAACGCATCGCGCACTGGGCGACCGTGCGGGTCGCCCGCGAGCTGGGTATCAACCTCACGGGCGGGTCGTCGAGCATGGCCGACGCCTGGGAGCCGCTGCGCCTGGCCGCAGCCACGGCCCGCGCGCAGCTGCTGGGCGCGATGGCGCTCAAGCACAAGCTGCCGGTGGCCGAACTCACGGTCAAGGACGGCGTCGTCCACCATGCCAGCGGGGCGCTGGGCCATTACGGCGAGGTGGCCGCCCAGGCGGCGCTGACGCCGCCGGGCGAGGTGACGCTGAAGCCACCCGCGCAGTGGCGCCAGATCGGCCAGGCCCTGCCGCGCATCGACCTCGCCGGCAAGGTGAATGGCCAGGCCCGGTTCGGCCTGGACGTGCGCGAGCCCGGCCAGCTGTTCGCGGCGGTGCGGCACTGCCCCATGCTGGGCGGCGGCGTCGGCCCGGTGCGCAACCTCGCGCAGGTGATGGCCATGCCCGGCGTGCTGCGGCTCGTGAGCCTCGGGCCCATGACCGGGTCGACGGCGGCCTATGCTGTCGTGGCCCGCACCACCTGGCATGCCCAGCAGGCCGCCCGCGCGCTGGAGGTGGACTGGCAGGCGCCACCGTCGGGCCGGGTCGATTCGGCCACCGTGATGCAGCAGCTGGCGCAGGCCGCGCAGGCGGCGCATGACAGCGGCGGGGGCTTCGCCTTTCGCCGCGAGGGTGACGTGAAGGCCGGCCTGCAGTCGGCGGCACGGCAGGTCAGCGCGGTCTACAGCGCGCCTTATCTCGCGCATGTGACGATGGAGCCGATGAACTGCACCGTGCAGGTCCGCGACGGCGCGGCCACGGTCTGGGCGCCCACGCAGGTGCCCGGTGCTGCGCGTGAGGCGGCGGCCCGCGTGCTGGGGCTGCCCGATGAGGCGGTGACGGTGCACGTGACCTACCTCGGCGGCGGGTTCGGCCGCCGCCTGGAGGTGGACTTCATCGCGCAGGCCGCGCGCGTCGCGCTCGAATGTGGCGGCGCGCCGGTGCAGCTGGTCTGGTCGCGCGAGGAAGACATGACGCACGACTTCTACCGTCCGGCCGGAGTGGCCGTGCTGCAGGCGGGCCTCGGCGCTGACGGCCGGCCGGTGGCGCTGGCCATCACGAATGCCGGCGACGCGCTGGTGCCGCGCTGGCTGTCCCGCATCGTGCCGCGGGTCTCCGGTCTGATCGATGGGCTCACCCGCAACGGTTTCCCCGACAGCCGGGCCCTGGGCGCGCTCACCGCCCCCGGCGACGCCCCCGACAAGACGGCCGCCGAGGGCCTGTTCGACCTGCCCTATGCCGTGCCCGCGCTGCGCGTGGCGCATGTGGCCACGCACAGCGGCATCCCGGTCGGGTCCTGGCGGGCGGTGGGGCATTCGCACCACGCGTTCTTCCTGGAGAGCTTCATCGACGAGCTCGCGCATGCGGCAGGCGCCGACCCGGTGGCCTACCGCCTGGCGCTGCTGGACGGTCTGCCGCGCCATGCGGCGGTGCTCAAGCGCGCGGCCGAGGCGGCCGCCTGGGGGCAGCCGTTGCCGGCGGGTGTGGCGCGCGGTGTGGCCCTGCACGAGAGCTTTGGCAGCATCGTGGCGCAGGTGGTGGAGGTGACCCAGCTCGCCGGCCGGCCGCGCGTGCGGCGCGTGGTCTGCGCGGTGGACTGCGGCACCGTGGTCAACCCCGGCGTGGTGGCGCGGCAGATGGAGAGCGGCATCGTCTTCGGCCTCACGGCGGCGCTCTATGGCCGCATCGACGTGGTCCGCAGCGAGGTTCAGCAAAAGAACCTGCCCGACCAGCCACTGCTGCCGCTGGCGGAATGCCCGGTGATCGAAACCTATTTCGTGCCGAGCGACGGCCCGCCGACCGGTGTGGGTGAGCCGGGTACCCCGCCCATGGCGCCCGCGCTGGCCAATGCCTGGTTTGCGCTGACGGGAGAGCGGCGACGCAATCTGCCGCTGATTTGAGCGAGCCGATCTTTGCCGGCGGATTTCCAGGGCACCTCGGAAATCTTTCTGGTTAGTAAAACACCGGCTTTCGCCAAACTGTCCGTGTGGCGGACTCGGTGAATATTCGCATTGAATATCCCATGACTTCCAGCATGGCTCCGCATGCGCTCTTGGCCGGCGACGTGGCGCTGTGCGCGCACCGGCATCTGCGCGCTGGCGCGATGGAGTTGTTGGGAAGTTGCAACATAAGTGTCACGGAGAGGCCTGCCCAGGCTCCGGGAAGACCCTGGATCGAAGCACAGGGATGACCTCCCAAGGGACCCCCTCCCTAACATGAGGTTTCGAGCCCGATGGCCGCGTCGCCCCACCCGGATTACGCAGGGTTCGAGATACCCCTTGATGGACCCAATATGCCTACGAACTCCACCCGCTTCAAACCCGCTCGCAAACCCATCGCGATTGCAGTGGTCGGTTTGATCCTGGCGCAGCAAAACGCGCTCGCCCAAACCCAGGCCCCGGAAACCAAGCCCGCCACCACGGCTGAAACTCCCGCGCCCAAGACCGACAACCCGCAGAAACTCGAAACGGTGGTCGTCACCTCGGGTTCGCGCATCAAGCGTGACAACTACAGCAGCACCGCCCCGCTGCTGGTGGTGAAGACCGAAGACGCTGCGCTGGCTGGCTACAGCTCGACCGCCCAGGTGCTGCAGGGCACGGCGGTGACCGGCGGCCAGGGCCAGATCAACAACGCCTTCGGCGGCTACGTCACCGACGGCGGCCCCGGCGCCAACACCATCGGCCTGCGCGGCTTCGCCCCGACCCGCTCGCTGGTGCTGCTGAACGGCCGCCGCATGTCGCCCTCGGGCACGCGCGGCTCGGTCGGTGCCGCTGACCTGAACACCCTGCCGAACTCCATCGTCGACCGCATCGAAGTGCTGAAGGACGGGGCGTCCTCCATCTACGGCTCTGACGCCGTGGCCGGTGTGATCAACATCATCACCAAGAAGGACCTGACCTCCATCCAGGTGGACGGCTCGGCCTCCCGCACGGTGGACGGCGGCGGCAACGCCTACAACTTCTCGCTGGCCGGCGGCTTCGTCACCGACCGCACCCGTTTCCTGGCGTCGTACAACTACAACGCCATCACCGGCATGACGCTGGCCCAGCGCGACTGGACCACCTGCAACACCGACTACCGCCGCACCAGCGTGAACGGCGTGGTGGGTGACTGGGGCAGCGCCGACACCATCGACCCGCTGACCGGCAAGCCCAAGTGCTACCCCATCACCGGCACGGGCTCCAACGGCGTGACGATCAACACCATCGGCACGAACACCCTGACCGGCGTGCCCGCCGTGGGCGCCACCGGCACCAGCTTCAACCGCTGGCGTCCGAACTCCTCCGTCTCGACCGGCCTCGTGGGCTTCGAAGGCGTGGGCGGCGGCCAGACCACCAACACCAACATCCGCGACACCTTCGACCCGCGTACGCTGAACCGCACGCTGTACTCGCCGGTGCGCAACCACAACATCTACGCCCAGGGCGGCGTGGACCTGGGTGTGCTGGGTGATGCCGAGCTGTACTACGAAGTGCTGCTGAACCGCCGCGAGTCCTCGCAGGTTGGTTACCGCCAGCTGTCGCTGGACTACATCAAGGGCAGCCCGCTGATCCCCGCCAACCTGGCAGGCAGCACCTTCTCGGGCCCGGTGAACACCAGCAACGGCCAGAACGTCGGCGTGCGTGCCTTCATCGGCTTCGGCAACGACTACAGCAGCCAGAGCGTGGACTTCGTCCGCACGGCCGTCGGCCTGCGCGGCGCCATCCCGGCCTTCAGCTCGTGGGACTACGACGTGTCGTGGACGCACGCTGAAAGCCGCGGCTCCTACGCCCAGCAGTCGTTCCTGACCGACCGTCTGGCCAACAGCCTGAACGTCGTGGCCAGCGGCAGCGGCTTCGCTTGCGCCAACACGTCGGCCACCGGCTGCGTGGCGGCACCCCGCCTGACCTCGGCCGTCATCGGCGGCCAGCTGCCCCAGGCCTGGGTCGACTACGTGTGGCAGACCGTCACCGGCATGACCAAGTACAAGGAAGACGTGGTCACGGGTTCCGTCACGGGTTCGCTGTTCAAGCTGCCCTACGGCGATGTGAAGGGCGCCTTCGGTGCCGAGTTCCGCAAGAACAAGATCGACGACACCCCGTCGCTGGACTCGCAGAACAACAACCTCTACAACCTGACCTCCTCCGCCCCGACCCGCGGCAGCGACCAGGCCACCGACTTCTTCGGCGAAATCGAAGTGCCGGTGCTGAAGAACCTGCCCCTGGCCAAGGAACTGACGGTCAACGCCTCCACGCGCTACGCCGACTACAAGTCCTACGGCTCTGACTCCACCTACAAGTTCGGCGCCATCTGGGCCCCGGCCAGCTGGATCACGCTGCGTGGCTCCAACGGCACGTCCTACCGCGCACCGGCCCTGTACGAGCAGTTCCTGGGTGCCACCACCGGCTTCCTGAGCAACCAGAACGACCCCTGCAACAACTGGGACAACCCCGCCCAGGCTGGCACGCCGCGCGCGGTCAACTGCAAGTCCGAAGGTCTGCCGGCCGGCTTCCAGGCCACGTCCAGCATCACCGTCGTCAACTCCGGCGGCCGTGCGGCCGGCCTGAAGGCTGAAACCTCGAAGAACGCCTCCTGGGGCGTGGTGCTGCAGCCCGAGCTGCCCACCGGCTGGGGTACGGTCTCTCTGGCGGTGGACCGCTTCGACCTGGTCGTCGACAACGGCGTCTCGCGCGCCGGCACGGCCAACATCCTGCAGCGTTGCTACGACAGCCCGGGCTTCCGCCAGGCCGGTGGCTTCTGCCGCCTGGTCGATGCTCGCAACACGACCTCGAACGCGCTGACCGTCAACGACAGCTACGTCAACCTGGCGACCGACATCGCCCGTGGCTTCGACTACACGGCCCAGTACACGAACGAGATCGGCTCCGGCAAGCTGAAGATCGACCTGACGGTGACCGAGTACCGCTCGCAGGCCTACAAGCTGTTCGCGGACGATGCGCTGGATGACAACAACGGCAACGTCGGCACGCCGAAGTGGTCCGGCCAGCTGGACGTGAAGTACAACCTCAAGAACTGGGGCGCGTACTACAGCCTGGAGTGGGTCGACAAGACCTCCAGCTACGCCTACTACGGCGAAGATCCGGCCACCAGCCGCTTCAAGCTGAACACCCCGAGCTACTTCCTGCACTCGGCCTCGGTCTCGTACAACGACTCGGTCAACAAGTGGAAGGCCACCATCGGCGTTCGCAACCTGTTCGACAAGAAGCCCCCGGTGATCTCCTCCGGTGTCTACAACCGCGTGGGCAATGCGCCCCTGTACAGCGGCTATGACTACCTGGGCCGTCGCCTGTTCGTGAACGTCTCCAAGACGTTCTGATCGCGTAAGTGATCCAATGCCCTGGCAGCTTCGGTTGCCGGGGCTTTTTTTTGACGTGAGACTCCCATGAAGAGCTATTTCAGGCCGGCAGGCCAGGCGCTGGTGATCGCCAGCGCAGCCCTGCTGTACAACTTCGCGGTGGCCGCCGAGGCGCCGCCGATCCGCGTCCCCACGGTGGAGACGCTGGCCCAGTTCCCGGGCATGACGGGCTTTCGCATCTCGCCGGACGGCAAGCACATGCTGGCCATCCAGAGCCAAGGCGACACCCGCAACATCCTGGTGTGGAAACTGGCCGACCTCGCCGCCAGGCCCACGGTCATCGGTTCCAAGAACATGCAGATCAGCAGTGCGTCGTTCCTGAAGAACGACATGCTGCAGGTCACCATGACCCAGCCCTACGACTGGCGCGATGACGAGATCACCAAGACCTTCATCAGCAAGCTGCTGTTCACCGACCTGGAAGGCAAGAACTGGATCGAGCCGACCGTGTCGGGCGAGGTAGCCCGCTCCGAAGCCGCCAAGCGCGCAGCCGCGCTGTCCAACCCGCGGGTGATCAACCGCCTGCTGGCCGACCCCGACAACGTCATCATCCAGAGCGGCTCCATCGAAGGCCGCGACATCTACCGCTACAACCTGCGCACCAACAAGACCTCGCGCATCCTGCGGCTGGGTGAGTCCGACAACACCGTTCGCGTGAACAACGCCGGGCAGGCCTGGGCGAAGTCGCGTGCGGGCATCGATGCCACCGGCCCATTCATCGCGATCGACTTCCGCAGCCCTGACGGCGAATGGGTCGAGCATTTCCGCAGCTATGTGAAGGACCGCGACATCGTGGACGTGGTCGCGCCCGGCCTGAAGCCCGGTACGGCCATCGTGCGAAGCAACGTCGGCCGCGAGTTCACGGCGCTGTACGAGTACGACATCGCCGCCCGCAAGATGGGCGCACCGGTGTTCGAGCACAAGTATTTCGATGCCAGCGGCGTGCGCAGCTTCCGTGACGACGACGCACCTCGCGAGGAGGGCTTCGATGGCTACGTCTTCGAAGGCCACCTCGGCGGCGACGAGCACTGGGAGAACCCCAAGCTGGAGGCCACCCTGCGCGGCGTCGCCCAGGCGCTGGGCATCAAGGAGATCGACCAGGAACTGGTGAATATCGGCAGCGGTGAGCGCGCCACCATCAAGTCACTCGATGGCGTGCAGGTGCGACTGGTGTCGTATGTGGGGGGCGAGACGCCGACCTACCTGATCCGCGTCAGCGGCCTGACCTACCCGACCGAGCACTACCTGCTGCGCGGCCAAGCCATTCAACTGCTGGCCAAGGAGTACCCGGACGTCGACAAGCGCTCGCTCGGCACGGCCCGCTTCGTGTACTACAAGGCGCGCGACGGCCTGACCATCCCGGCCTACCTCACGGTGCCGAACGCGCAGCTGTGCGGCCCGGGCCCCTACTCGGCCGTCATCCATCCTCACGGCGGCCCGTGGGCGCGTGACACCATGGACTACGACCGCTCCGGCTGGGTGCCGCTGCTGGTGTCGCAGTGCCGGGTCGTGCTGCAGCCGCAGTTCCGCGGCTCGGCCGGCTGGGGTCGTGCCCTGTGGTACGCAGGCGACCGCGAGTGGGGCCAGAAGATGCAGGACGACAAGGATGACGGCGCCAAGTGGCTGGTCAGCGAGAAGCTGGCCGACCCCAAGCGCATCGCCATGTTCGGCTTCTCTTACGGCGGCTACTCGGCCTTTGCCGCGGCGGTGCGGCCCAACGGGCTGTACAAGTGCGCGATCGCCGGCGCGGGCGTGTCGGACATCGAGCGCATCGGCGCGCGGCTGTTCACCAACCCGTTCTTCCGCTCCGCGCAGGAGCCCACGATGCGCGGTCTGAATCCGCTGGCCCAGGCCGACAAGATCCAGATCCCGATCATGGTCTACCACGGCGACCGCGACCAGACCGTGCCGCTGATGCAGTCCGAGCTGTTCGTGGACAAGGCCAAGGCCGCCGGCAAGCCGGTCGAGTACCACGTGCTCAACGACTATGCCCACGGCCCGGCCTGGACGCGCAAGGTCAACATCGACCAGCTCAACCTGATCAGCAACTACCTGGGCAAGGGCTGCGGTGGTGGCGGCCTGTGATGGCCTGACACGCTAACCCAGCGACTCATGACGGCGGCTCTCGGGCCGCCGTTATTCATGGGGTCAGACCTTGATCTTGAAGGGGTTGAAGTTGGTGCCCCGGTCGTAGAAGTCCACGCCCTCGGCGCGCTTCAGGAAGTTCACGACCCGCGCGGTGACCGGGTACATCACCGCCTCCCAGGTCGTCTTGAACAGGTACTGCGCCAGGATGACCGCGAACAGCTGCTCGTTGGCCCAGATGCCGTAGAAGGCGATCAGGAAGAACACGCTTGTGTCCACCAACTGGCCCACGACGGTGGAGCCCACGATGCGGGCCCACAGGTAGCGGCCCTGTGTGGCGATCTTCATCTTGGCCAGCACGAAGCTGTTCGCGAAGCTGCCGCAGGCAAACGCGATCATCGAGCCCGCCGCGATGCGCCAGGTGTTGCCGAACACCGCCTCCAGCTGCGGCTGGTAGACCGCCATGAAGGGCGTATCGGCCGGCGTCTGGTGCACGACGGCCCAGGCCATGAAAGCCGAGAACAGCAGCGCGCCGAAGCCGGCCCACACCACGCGTCGGTCGCGGCCGTAGCCGTAGACCTCGGTGAGGATGTCGCCAAAGATGTAGCTGATCGGGAAGAAGAACAGGTCGGCGCCGTAGGTCACCGTACCGATGAGGGGCAGCGTCAGTTGCGCCTGTTTGGCCGCCCCGATCAGGTTGGAGCACAGCAGCACGCAGACGAAGGCCGCCATGATCAAGTCGTAGTACTTGAAATGACGCGGCGCGGTGTCGTTCATGGGGGCCCTCCGTGTGGAGCCCGCATTGTCAGTGTTTGGCCGAGACCAGGCGCAGCAGGGTTTGATGCAGCTTGGGTGTGTCGATGGGCTTGGTGAGGAAGTCGTTCATGCCGGCCGCAAAGGCATCGTCGCGCTCCGACACCAGCGCGGCCGCGGTCAGGGCCACGATGGGCAGCTGCTCGGCATTGAAGTGCTTGCGCAGCTCGCGGGTGGCGTCATGCCCGCCCATGACCGGCATCTGCACGTCCATCAGCACGATGTCAAAGGGCTTGCCCACGCTGGCGGCGGCCAGCACGGCCTCGATGGCCTGGCGGCCGTCACTGGCCTGGGCGACTTCCATGCCCCACTGCTCCAGCTGCGCCACCGCGATCAGCATGTTGACCGGGTGATCCTCGGCGATCAGCACGCGGCGGCCGAACAGCGCCTCCTCGGCCGTGCCCTGCGGGCGCGGGTCGCGGGGCTGGTGGGACAGCGGGGCCGGCGCGGCCGGCAGGGGCAGTTCGGCCCAGAAGGTCGAGCCCTGGCCGGGTGTGCTGTTCACGCCCACCTCGCCGCCCATCAGCGAGGCCAGCTCACGGCAGATGGACAGGCCCAGGCCCGTGCCGCCGAAGCGCCGCGTGGTGGATTCGTCGGCCTGCGTGAAGGGCTGGAAGAGCCGCGCCTGCTGGTCGGGCGCAATACCCGGGCCGGTGTCACGCACCTCGATGCGTACCCAGTCACCGGCACTGCCACGGGCGTTGGCCGTCAGTTGCCGCACGCTGACCGTGATGCCACCCTTTTCGGTGAACTTCAGCGCGTTGGTCAGGTAGTTGGACAGGATCTGGCGCGTGCGCAGCGGGTCCCCGAACACCCAGTGTGGCAGCCCGGGGTCGATCTCGACCGCAAAGCTCAGGTCGCGCGCCTGGGCCAGCGTCAGGTAGGCCAGGCGGATGGACGCGAGCAGCTCGCGCAGCGAGAAGGGCTGGGTCTCCAGCGTCAGCCGGCCGGCTTCGATCTTGGAGAGGTCGAGGATGTCGGAGATCAGCCCCGACAGGCTCTCGGCACTGTCCATCATCTGGTTGAGGTAGTCGCGCCGCTGGGCGTCACTGATGTCGGGCTGCTGGGCCAGGCGACCCAGGCCCAGCAGGCCGTTGAGCGGCGTGCGGATCTCGTGGCTGGTGTTGGCCAGGAAGGCGCTCTTGGCCCGGTTGGCGGCCTGCGCTTCGTCCATGGCCTGGGCGAGCTGGTCTTCCACGCGTCGGCGCTCGGTCACGTCCTCGATGATCCAGATGGTGCCGCCGCGGCTGGGGTGCGCCGGGTCCACGGCCTGGGCCAGCAGGCGGGCCAGGAAGGTGCTGCCGTCGCGCCGGCGCATGACGCGCTCGATCTCCACCTGCTGACCGGCGGCCAGCTCCGGGCCGAGCTCGCGCCCGACCGCCTGCCAGTCTTCCACGCTCGGCCACACCACGCTGCCATGCTGGCCGATGAGGGCGCCGCGCGGCCAGCCAAACATCTTCTCGACCCGCGGGTTGGCGAGCACGAACTGCTGGTCCCGCGTGAGCGTGATGCCGATGGAGGCGTTCTCCAGGATGGCCCCGTGCACGAGCCGCGTGCGCTCGCTCTCGGACACGTCGCGCGCGTACAGCACGAGGTAGTGCTGGCCGTCCATCTCGAAGGGCGCGACCGAGACCAGCATGGAGATGGTGCTGCCGTCCTTGCGACGGAAGACGACCGCCCGGTTGCTGGCGATGCCGTCGCGGCGCACGGCTTCGCGAATGGTGTCGCGGTCGACAGGGTTCTGCCAGATGCCGATCTCGGTCGAGGTGCGGCCCACGACCTCGGCGCTACTCCAGCCGGTGAGCGCCTCGAAGGCCTGGTTGACCATGGCGTAGCGGCCGCTCTCGGCTTCGGTCAGCGTGATCAGGTCGGGGCTCGTGGCCACGAGGTGGCTCAGCAGGCCTTCGCTGCGGCGCAGCGCGTCCTGCGCGCGGCTCTGCTCGGTCTGGTCGGTGAAGAAGGTCAGCGTGGCCGGGCCGCTGGCGGTTTCCACGCGCACGCTGGTGGCCTGCACCAGGCGGCGCCGGCGCGACAGGGTGCGCAGCCGGTACTCGGCCATCGGCTGCATCGCCCCGGGCGCTAGGCCTTCCAGTCGGGCGGCCTGCTGGCGCGCGAGTTCGTCGTCGCCCGGCTCGTAATGGCTGAACAGGTCCTGGCCGATCATGCTGGAGCGCTGGGCATAGCCGAACATCGCCATGGCCGCGGGGTTGGCATCCACGACACGGCCCCAGCGGTGCAGCACCAGCGGGCTGGGCGAGCGGCGGAAGAGCTCGCGGTAGCGCGTCTCGGTGGCCAGCAGGGTCTGCTCGGCCGCCACCTCATGCGTCACGTCGCGGCCCACGCCCCAGTAGCCGCGGAAGTTGCCCTGGCTGTCAAAGCGCGGCTCGCCGCTGATGGACACCCAGCGGGCGCTGCCGTCGGTGGCCACCCGGCGGGCCACCATGCCGTGGAAGGGGCGGTGCGACTCCAGGTCGGCGCGGTGGGCGTCGAGCTCGTCGTCGGTGAGGCCCATGCCCTCCAGCTCCCAGGGCGTCTTGCCGATGCGTGACTCCAGGTCCAGCCCCGACGACCCCGGCCGCTCCTCCGCCACGTGGGTGAAGCGGAATTCGCGGTCCATCTCCCAGTACCAGTCCACCGCCATGCCCAGCAGGCCGCGAAAGCGCGCCGTGCGCTCCTCGGCCTCCACCAGCGATCGCTGCACCATCTTCAGCAGGCCGAAGCCCGCGATCAGGCCCGCACCCAGCAGGCAGAACTGCACCGTGGTGCGCAGCAGCAGGCTGTTCATCGCCATCGGATGCGTGGCCCAGCCCTGCGCCTCGGCCAGCCCCAGGCCGGCCAGGGCCAGGCCCGCCAGCCCGGCCAGCGTCGCGCCCGCGCGCAGGCCCAGCATGCCGGTGGCAAAGGTGACGATGACGCCGGTGATCGCGAGGCTCAGGGCCCACAGCCCTAGGTTGCGCGAGATGGCCACGCACACCGGCAGGGCGATCACCAGGGCCATCAGGGCCAGGGCGATGCCTGGGCGTGACTCGCTGCGCGGGTTGCGCGACAGGAAGAACAGCCGCACCAGCGCCAGCACCGACACCAGGGCCGACATGATCGGCGGCAGCCAGCCGTCCAGCCACTCGCCGGGCTGGCGGGTGTAGGCCAGCAGCGCGGCCACCGGCAGGAAGATGGGCGCGCAGGCCAGCAGGAACACCCGCGCGGCCTGCCAGCGCATGCTGGTGGCCAGCTTCACGCGCTGCAGCTCCGGCGGCGCGGCCAGGCCGACGAGGCTGCTGGGGTCGTCGCCGGTGCGGGCCATGTCAGGTCAGCGAGGCGCGTGTGGCCTCGGCCACCGCGCGGGCGCGTGCCGCGAAGTCGGGGCCGGCGCTGGCATACAGGATGGCGCGCGATGAATTGACCACCAGCGGCGCCGTGCGGCCGGCAGCCTGCACCACCGCAGCCGCATCGCCGCCCTGCGCGCCCACGCCAGGCACCAGCAGCGGCAGCGTGGGTGCGAGTTCACGCACGCGGGCGATTTCGCCCGGGTAGGTGGCGCCCACCACCAGGCCGAGCTGGCCATTGCGGTTCCACTGCGTCTCGGCCAGGTGCGCGAGGTGCTCGAACAGGCGCGGCTGACCCGGGACATCGGCCAGGCGCTGCATCTGCCAGTCGTCACCGCCCTTGTTGGACGTGCGGCACAGCAGGATGGCGCCCTTGCCCTCGTAGGCGAGGTAGGGTTCGACGGAGTCAAAGCCCATGAAGGGCGACAAGGTCACGGCGTCGGCCTGGTAGCGCACGAAGGCCTCGCGGGCGTACTGCTCGGCGGTGGAGCCGATGTCGCCGCGCTTTGCGTCCAGGATGACCGGCACGCCGGGGGCGACCTCGTGGATGTGGGCGATCAGCTGCTCCAGCTGGTCCTCGGCGCGGTGGGCGGCGAAGTAGGCGATCTGGGGCTTGAAGGCGCAGACCAGGTCGTGCGTGGCGTCGACGATGGCCGCGCAGAAGTCGTAGATCTTGCTCGCGTCACCCGCCCAGGCTCCCGGGAACTTGCTCGGCTCGGGGTCGAGGCCGACGCACAGGCGAGAGGAGGACAGGGCTTGGAGTTGGGCGACGAAGCTGGGCATGGATCAGAGGGCGTAGGCGGAAAGGGGGGCCGCAGCCGACGTGGCGGCGACCTGCGCAAGGACGAATTCTGCAAAAGCCTGCGCGGTCAGCGGCCGGCTGAACAGGAATCCTTGCACCGCCTGGCAGCCCTGATGACGCAGGAAGGCCAGCTGGCCCTCAGTCTCGACACCCTCGGCGAGCGTCTGCAGCCCCAGGGCCGCGGCCATGCGGATGACCGCGTCGACGATGGCGCGGTCTTCCGCGTCCTCGGTCAGGTCGCGCACGAAAGACTGGTCGATCTTGAGCTTGCCCACGCGGAACTTCTTCAGGTAGGCCAGCGACGAATAGCCGGTGCCGAAGTCGTCGATGGACAACTGCACGCCGCGCGCATGCAGCTCATTCATCACGGTGATGGCGACGCTCGGGTTGTCCATGGCCGCGCCCTCGGTCAGCTCCAGCTCCAGGCGCTCCGCCGGCATGCCGACTTCGTCCAGCACGCGGCCCACCAGCTCAGGCAGGTCATCATGCCGGAACTGCACGGCCGACAGGTTCACCGCCATGGTCAGCGGCGGCAGGCCGGCGGCGTCCCAGCGGCGCAGCTGCGTGAGGGCCTCGCGCAGCACCCATTCGCCAATCGGCAGGATCAGGCCCGAGGCCTCGGCCACCGGGATGAACTCGGCCGGCGACACCCAGCCCAGGTCCGGGTGATGCCAGCGCAGCAGGGCCTCGGCGCCGATGATGCAGCGCGCGTCGTCCTCGCCCAGCGCGAACTGAGGCTGGTAGTGCAGGCTGAGCTGCTGGCGCTCCAGCGCGCGGCGCAGCGCGTTCTCCAGTTGCAGCGCGCGGGCCGACTGGGCCTGCATCTCGCTCGTGAAGAAGCGGTAGGCATTGCGGCCATCGCGCTTGGCGCGGTACATCGCGGCGTCGGCGCATTTGCACAGCGCCTCGAAGTCGTCGCCATCGGTCGGGAACATCGCGATGCCCATCGACGGCGTCACCATCAGCTCCTGCCCGTCCACCGGGAAGGGGGCGCTGGCCAGCGTCATCAGCTTGGTGGCCAGGTGGGCGGCACCGGCGATGTCGGTCAGCGGCAGCACCAGCACGAATTCGTCGCCGCCCATGCGGGCCACGGTGTCCTGTTCGCGCACCGCGCCGCGCAGCCGGGCGGCCAGCTGGGTCAGCAGGCTGTCGCCCACGCGGTGGCCCAGGGTGTCGTTGACGTTCTTGAAGTGATCCAGGTCCAGGAACAGCACGGCCAGCGGTTCGTCGCTGCGCCGGGCGATGTCGATGGCCTGGCTGGCGCGGTCGGCCAGCAGGTGGCGGTTGGGCAGCCCGGTGAGGCCGTCAAACAGCGCCAGCCGCTCGGCGCGGGCCTCGGCGGCCTGCTGCTGGGCCATCTTCAGTTCGAGTTCGGCCACCGTCTGGCTCAGCTCCAGCGTGCGCTGGGCCACCAGGGCCTCGAGCTGCGCCTTGGCCTGCACCAGCTCCAGCTCGGCCTGCTTGCGGGCCGTGATGTCCTGCGTGATCCAGATCGAGCCGCGCGACAGGTCGCTGCGGTCGATGGCCTTGCTGCGCACCTCGCACCAGACGGGCGTGCCGTCCTTGCGGCCGAGCAGCATCTCGGCATGGAAGGATTCGCCGCGTGAGAGCGGCTCATAGCAGAGGTCGCCCGCGGCCTTCCAGTCCTCGTCGTTCAGGTACCAGGCGCGCGAGAGTGCACCGTCGAGCTCGCCGGGGTCGTAGCCGAAGAGCTGCTCGAAGGCCCGGTTGCAGCGTGTGACGCGCCGGCCGCGCAGGAAGACGATGCCCACCATCGCGTGGTCGAGGATGAGCTGCTGCTCGGCATGCAGGTCGGCCAGCGTGGCATCGGCCTCCTTGCGGTCCTGGATGTCGTCGACGATCCAGATCGAACCTTCGGCCGGGTCGTCGGGGTTGATGAGCCGGCCGGTCAGGTGGGTCCAGAACAGCTCGCCGTTCTGGCGGCGCATCAGCTGCTCGACGCGGAAGGTTTCGCCTGCGGCCAGCACCGGGTAGGCGCGGCGGCCCAGTTCGCGGGCCTCGGCCTCGGTGCGGTAGAGCTCCAGGCTGCTGCGCCCGACGGCCGCCTCCGGGCTGGCGAAGCCGTAGATGTCCGCGTAGCGCTGATTGCAGCGTACCAGCGTGCGCGCCTTCACGAAGACCACGCCGACCCCCGCGTTGGCGAGGATGACGTCCAACTCGCGCACGACCTGGTCGAGCACGGGGTTGTCGCTGGCGTCGGGCGCGTGACTCATCGGGGATCAGGGCGGGGGCAGGGCGCGAGAGAACGGGGCGAGGGCAGGGGAGCGGAGCATGACCGGTTATTGTCTTGTCTCATGCAAATCCTCAGCACCGAACGCCTGTCCCTGCGTGAATTCACACCGCTTGATGCGCCCTTCCTGCTGCGCCTCGTCAACGAGCCCGGCTGGATCCGCAACATCAACGACCCCGGCGTGCGCACCGCCGAAGAGGCCCTGACCTGGGCCGAAGGGCGGCTCTTCAAGGCTTACCGAGAACTGGGTCACGGTTTCTGGGCCGTGCAGCGCCGTGACGATGGCGTGCTCGTGGGCATGTGCGGCCTGTTCAAGCGCGCCGCCCTGCCGGAGCCCGACCTGGGCTACGCGCTGCTGGCCGAACACGAAGGCCGCGGCTACGCGCTGGAGGCCGCCCGCGGCTGCGTGGCCCATGCGCGGGAGGTGTTGCGCTGGAAGACGCTGATGGCCATCACGGCCGTGGACAACCCGCCGAGCATTGCGCTGCTGGGCAAGCTCGGCTTCGAGGAGCAGGCCCAGCAGGTGCTGGAGGGCTACAGCGGGCCGTCCCGGGTGTTCCGGCTCGCGCTGTGAACGCTCAGACGCGCCGGGCCAGGTCTTGCGCCAGGCCGGTGTAGGACCCCGGCGTCATCTTCAGCAGGCGGGCCTTTTCGGCCTTGGGCAGGTCCAGCCCTTCGATGAAGGCGCGGATGGACTCTTGCGTGATCGCCTTGCCGCGCGTGAGCTCCTTGAGCTGCTCGTAGGGGTTGGGCAGGCCGAAGCGGCGCATGACGGTCTGGATGGGCTCGGCCAGCACTTCCCAGGCGGCATCCAGGTCTTCGGCCAGCGCGGCCTCGTTGACCTCCAGCTTGGCCAGGCCCTTGGCGAGCGAGTCGTAGCCCAGCAGCGCATAGCCCAGGCCCACGCCCATGTTGCGCAGCACGGTGGAGTCGGTCAGGTCACGCTGCCAGCGGCTCACGGGCAGCTTCTGGCTCAGGTGGGTCAGCACCGCGCTGGCCAGGCCGAAGTTGCCTTCGGCGTTTTCAAAGTCGATCGGGTTGACCTTGTGCGGCATGGTCGAGCTGCCGATTTCGCCGGCCTTGGTCTTCTGCTTGAAGTAGCCCAGCGAGATGTAGCCCCACACATCGCGGGCCCAGTCGATCAGGATCGTGTTGGCGCGGGTGAAGGCGTCGAACAGCTCGGCCATGTAGTCGTGCGGCTCGATCTGGATGGTGTACGGGTTGAAGCTCAGCTTGAGCTGCTTCTCGATGACTGCCTTGGAGAAGGCTTCCCAATCGTGCTTGGGCCAGGCCGACAGGTGGGCGTTGAAGTTGCCGACCGCGCCGTTCATCTTGGCCAGCGGCTTGACCGCGGCAATGCGTGCGCGCGCCGTTTGCAGGCGCGCCACCACGTTGGCGATCTCCTTGCCCACCGTCGTGGGGCTGGCGGTCTGGCCGTGGGTGCGGCTCAGCATCGGGATGGCTGCGAACTGGTGCGCCATGTCGCGCAGCTTGGCCAGGATGCCGTCCAGCGCCGGCAGCATGACCTCGTCGCGCGCGGCCTTCAGCATCAGCGCGTGGCTGGTGTTGTTGATGTCTTCGCTGGTGCAGGCGAAGTGCACGAACTCGGACGCCGCCAGCAGCTCGGGGTGACCCTCGAAGCTGCGCTTGATCCAGTACTCCACCGCCTTCACATCGTGGTTGGTGGTGCGCTCGATGGCCTTGATGGCTTCGGCATCGGCCTCGCTGAACTTCTTCACGAGGCGGCGCAGGCGGCTGCGGGCGGCGCTGGAGAGCGGCTTGAATTCCTTGAAGCCGGCGTCACTCAGCGCGATGAACCACTCCACCTCGACCTGCACGCGGCGGTGCATCAGCCCGTACTCGGACAGCAGCGGGCGCAGCGCAGCCACCTTGGCGGCGTAGCGGCCGTCCAGCGGCGAGAGGGCGCTGATGGCGGAGTAGTCGGTCGAGGTCATGGCGGGCCGGCAGGTCGTGGAAAACCCGCGATTCTAGTTTTGGGGGCCCGGCCGCCCGATTCGGCCGGCCCGGCGCGATCTGCGCCGTGGCCCATGAAGCCGATTTGAAGGACAGCCTGGCACGGGTTGCGCCCGGCCGCAACTCAGCACTCTGACGGGGGCGTGCCGCTCTGACAAGCCCTTTTCCGGGTGGCTGTGGACCGCAGCCGACAGGCCCTTTTCACGGCCGGACCGCGAGGACCCGCTGGCTAGAATCGTTTCGACCTGTGACCCCCTTGCCGCCTTTATGACGATGAAGTTGATCGGATCTCTCGCCAGCCCTTACGTGCGCAAGGTGCGCATCGTGATGGCCGAGAAGAAGCTCGATTACCAGTTGGTGCTCGAAGACGTCTGGGGCAGTGATGCCATCCTCAAGATGAACCCGCTGGGCAAGGTGCCCTGCCTGGTCATGGAAGGCCAGGACTCCATCACCGGCGCGGTGTTCGACTCGCGCGTGATCGTGGAGTACGTCGACACCCTCTCACCCGTGGGCAAGCTCATTCCCGAGCGCGGCCGCGAGCGCTGCGAGGTGCGCACCTGGGAAGCGCTGGCCGACGGCATCATGGACGCCGGCGTCCTGGTGCGCCTGGAGCGCACCTGGGCGCACCGCCCGCCGGAGCAGCGCAGCCAGGCCTGGATCGACCGCAACCTCACCAAGGTGAATGCCGGCCTCGCGGCCATGAGCCAGGGCCTGGGCGACAAGGCCTGGTGTTCGGGCAACCACTTCTCGCTGGCCGACATCGCCGTGGGCTGCGCCCTGGG
The DNA here is from genome assembly GCF_002205845.1 of Roseateles puraquae. Taxonomy (GTDB): domain Bacteria; phylum Pseudomonadota; class Gammaproteobacteria; order Burkholderiales; family Burkholderiaceae_C; genus Pelomonas; species Pelomonas puraquae. Next base: position 259,933 of record NZ_NISI01000002.1, read on the forward strand.
CTGGCTGGCCTTCCGCTTCCCGGAGATCAACTGGCGCGAGGCCTATCCCAACCTGGCCCGCCACATGGACAAGCTCTCGCAGCGCCAGAGCTTCATCGACACGGCACCGGCCTGATTGCGCCAGCCTGATCGCCCGCGGGCCTCTCAGCCCCCGGCGATCAACAGCTCGCGCGAGCGCACGTGCAGCAGCCGCACGAGACGCCACACCCGTCGTTCGATCTCGGCGGTGTCCAGCTTCCACAGCGTGGCGATCTCAGGCAGCAGCAGGCCTTGTGCCAGCAGGGTCAGCAGATGCCGGCTGGCCTGCTCGATCTGTCGACCGGCCGGGCTGGCGTCCAGCGGTGCGGCGGGTTGGCGGGCGGTGACCAGCGGGCTGCGCTCGATGCCAAAGGCCGCCAGCGCCTGGCGGGCCAGTTGGGGGCTGAGCATGGAGCGGCGGTCATGCAGCCGCGTGAGCGCCTCCACCAGGGCGCGGGTGTTGCCGTCGTCGACGTGATAGGCGTTGGCGCCGGCGCTCAGGGCGGCGAACAGCTGCAGGTCGTCCGCCGTGGGCGTGAGCAGCAGCAGTTGCGGGCGCACTGGCAGCCGACCGAGCTCGTGGGCCACGCGCATGGCGTGGGCATCCACCAGGCGCAGGTCGCTGGCGACGATGTCGGGCGCCAGCGCGGCGATCTCGGTCAGCGCATCGCCCAGCACATGGCTGCTGCCGGCCAACTCGACCCCCTTGGCCTGCAGCAGCTGGGAGCGGGTGCGCTGGAGGGTGGCCTCGTTGAGACGGAGCAGGTAGACGGTGGGCATGACGGTGCTTGGGAACGGGGCGCATTGTGCGCGTTCCGCCCCTTTTCCCCCTAACTTGAAGCCGTCTTCCCCCGCACCCGAGCGGTCTGCCGAGCCCCCGCATCCGGGTGGGCGTCAGTGTGTCCGTTCGATGGGGCCCTGGGGGGCGAAGCTGTGCGCGCTGGCCAGGGGCCAGTAGATGCGGAAGGTGTTGTGCGGCACCTCGCCCCGCAGCACGGCGCCGGGCTCCACGAAGGGCAGCAGATTGGCCAGCAGCCTCACCTCGTGCTTGTCCATGCGATGCACGATGTGCTGGGCCGTGATCTCCTGCGGATGGCACAGCCCGGCGGCTTCCACCAGTTCCTTCAGCGCCTTCAGCGTGTTCTGGTGGAAGTTGGCCACCCGCTGGGCCTTGTCGGGCACGAACAGCGCCCGCTGGCGCACCGGGTCCTGGGTGGTGACGCCGGTCGGGCAATGGCCGGTGTGGCAGGCCTGGGCCTGGATGCAGCCCAGCGCGAACATGAAGCCGCGGGCCGAGTTGCACCAGTCCGCACCCAGGGCCATCAGCCGCACGATGTCGAAGGCGGTCGTGACCTTGCCGGCGCAGCCGATCTTGATCTGGTCGCGCAGGTTCAGCCCGATCAGCGTGTTGTGCACCAGCAGCAGGCCCTCCTGCAGCGGCGCGCCGACATAGTTGGTGAACTCCAGCGGCGCCGCCCCGGTGCCGCCCTCGGCGCCGTCCACGACGATGAAGTCGGGCGTGATGCCGGTCTCCAGCATCGCCTTGCACAACGCGAACCACTCCCAGGGGTGCCCGATGCAGAGCTTGAAACCGGTGGGCTTGCCGCCCGACAGGGTGCGCAGCCGGTCGATGAACTGCATCATCTCGACCGGTGTGGAGAAGGCGCTGTGGCGCGCCGGCGAGATGCAGTCCTGGCCCACGGGCACGCCCCGGGCGGCCGCAATCTCCTCCGTCACCTTCGGGCCGGGCAGCACGCCGCCGTGGCCCGGCTTGGCGCCCTGGCTGAGCTTGAGCTCGATCATCTTCACCTGCGGGTCGCGGGCGTTGGCCTCGAACTTCTCGGCGCTGAAGCTGCCGTCGTCGTTGCGGCAGCCGAAATAACCCGAGCCAATCTCCCAGATCAGGTCGCCGCCATGCACGCGGTGGTGCACGCTGATCGAGCCCTCGCCGGTGTCGTGCGCGAAGCCGCCCGTCTTGGCGCCCTTGTTCAGCGCCAGGATGGCGTTGGCGCTGAGCGCGCCGAAGCTCATGGCCGAGATGTTGAAGACGCTGGCCGAGTAGGGCTGCGCGCGGCCGGCGCCGATGGTGATGCGGAAGTCGTGGCTCGTGAGATGAGTCGGCGCCAGGGAATGGTTGATCCACTCGTAGCCCCGCGCGCTGGTGTCGAGCTGCGTGCCGAAGGGGCGCTGGTCGGGCTCGCCCTTGGCGCGTTGGTAGACGATGGAGCGCTGGGCGCGCGAGAAGGGCGCGGCGTCGGTGTCGCCCTCGACGAAGTACTGGCGGATCTCCGGCCGGATGAACTCCAGCAAAAAGCGCAGGTGCCCGATGACGGGGTAGTTGCGCAGGATGGCGTGGCGCTCCTGGCGCACGTCGCGCAGGCCCAGCAGCGACAGCGCCAGGAACACCAGCACCAACACCCCGCCGGTCAGTCCAGCCGTCCAGGTGAGGGCGAAGAACAGCGCCAGTGCGCCGCACAGCAGCCAGGTGAGATAGCGCAGCGGGAAATGCTGGTTGATCCGTGTGGTCCACCGGGGCCAGGCGAGCATGGGGCGTCCTCTTGGTCGTGACGACCGGATGCTAAGCCCGATGCCTTCACAATGACCGCCACTCCTTCTCGAGGTCATTGCTCCATGAAGTCTTTGTTCTCCGGTATCGGCTGGCTGTTCTCCAAGGCCTGGTGGCTGCTCGACGGCACCCGTCGTGCGCTGATGAACCTGATCGTGCTGCTGCTGATCATCATCGTCGTGACGGCCATCGTCACGCGCGGCCCCAAGCCGCTGGCCGACAAGACGACCCTCGTGCTCAAGCTCGACGGCAACCTGGTCGAGCAGTTCTCCGGCAGCCCGCGCGAGCAACTGATGGCCCAGGCCCAGGGCCGCGGGGTGCCCAAGCAGACCCGCCTGCGGGATGTGCTCGCGGCGCTGGACCAGGCCGCGCGCGATGACAAGATCAGCGCCGTGCTGCTGGATGTCGAGAACTTCGACGCCGCCGGCCTGGCCGGCCTGCACGAGGTGAGCGCGGCCCTGCAGCGCTTCAAGAAGAGCGGCAAGCCGGTGCTCGCCTATGCCGACAGCTACAGCCAGCGGGGCTACTTCCTCGCGGCCCAGGCCAACGAGGTGTACCTGCACCCGATGGGCCTGGTGATGCTGGAAGGTTTCGGCCGTTGGCGCACTTACTACAAGGACGCCCTGGACCGCCTGGGCGTGACCGCCCACGTGGCCAAGGTGGGCACGTACAAGAGCTTTGCCGAGCCCTACACCGCCACCGGCCCGAGCCCCGCCACGATGGAGGCCGAAGGCCTGGTCTATGGCGAGCTGTGGAGCGGCTTCACGCAGGCTGTGGAGGCCGCGCGCAAGCTGGAGGCCGGCAGCATCGGCCGCGACATCGACCAGATCCCGCAGCTGCTGGCTGCCGCCAAGGGCGATGCCGCCCAGATGGCCGTGCAGACCAAGCTCGTCGATGGCCTGAAGACGCGCGACCAGATGCGTGAGCTGCTCATCGCCAAGGGCGCCAAGGACGAAGAGAACAAGACTTTCCGCCAGGTGTCGCTCGGCCAGTACCTCGCCTACGTCAAGAACCCCGGCGCGCCCAACAAGCTGCAGCCGGGGGTGGGCGTGGTTGTGGCCGAGGGCGAGATCATCGACGGCGAGGCTGGCCCGGGTCGCATTGGCGGCGACTCCACTGCCCGCCTCATCCGCAAGGCGCGCGAGGACGAAGGCATCAAGGCCGTCGTGCTGCGTGTGAATTCGCCGGGCGGCAGCGCCTTCGCCTCCGAAATCGTGCGCCGCGAGCTGGAACTGACCCGTGCCGCGGGCAAGTCGGTCGTGGTGTCGATGGGTGACGTGGCGGCCTCCGGCGGCTACTGGATCTCCATGGCCAGCGATGCCGTCATCGCCGATGCCGGCACCATCACTGGCAGCATCGGCGTGTTCGGCATCCTGCCGACGGCCGAAAAGCTGATGGACAAGCTGTCCCTGCACACCGGGGGCGTCACCACCACCTGGCTGGCCGGCGCCGGTGACCCGCGCCGGCCGATGGACCCGCGCTACCTGGCAGCGGTGCAGTCCAGCGTGGAGAACATCTACAGCCGCTTCACGAGCCTGGCGGCGCAGGCCCGCAAGAGCACGCCGGAGAAGATCGACACCGTCGCCCAGGGCCGCATCTGGACGGGCGCCCAGGCCAAGGAACGCGGCTTGGTGGACCGCCTCGGCAGCTTCGACGATGCGGTGCAGGCGGCGGCGCAGCTGGCCAAGCTCGAGGTCAAGGACGGCGAGAAGCCGCGCCTGGCCTATGTGGAGCGTGACCTGAGCCGCAGCGAGCAGCTGATCGCCTCGCTGACCGACGTGCTGGCCCCGCCGCTGGCGGTGGCCGTGGGCCAGGCCCTGGGCCTGGGCCTGGATGCGCTGCCGGCACCGGTCGTGGAGGAGATGGCCGCGCTCAAGGACCTCACCCGCATCGCCACCCGCGGCCAGTGGGACCGTGCGGCCGCGGTGCATTGCCTGTGCGGCGTGCCCTGACGCTGGCGCGGGTGCCTGGTCGCAAAAACCGGTAGCAATCCTCGTTTCCTGCCCCTGCGCCCTCTGGCGCGTGGGGGCCCTTGATCCCGATCATGGCCGCTCAACACACGACGCGGCCAAGATGCGCCGTGCATCAGCCGCAGGTCGGCTGGCGCTTGCCATCACGGATCGAATCATTAGCATGCAGCCGGGCCCGTCGTCGCGCCTGCGCATGGAGGAAAGAGCATGAATATCGCCACCTGGATGCGAAGCTTCACCATCCGAACCCGCATGCACGGGGCCATTGCGATGGTGCTGGCGATGTTTGCCGCCATCGGCCTGACCGGCCTGGCCGGCGGCAAGCGGCTCGCATCGCTGAACGAAGATTTCATGCACCACTCCGTGAAGGAGGTCGGGCATGTGTCGTCCATCCGCCAGGCGCTGGCGGATGTGCGTCTGGCCGAGAAGGACATGGTCATCGCCTACGAGGTGCCCGAGAAGATCCGCCAGGACCGCCAGCGCTGGGATGCGGCGGCCGACCGGCTCGTGGTGTCGCTCAAGGGCCTGCTCGAAGGCGAGGAAGACGAGGACAACCCGCTCGCCCGCGAATCCATCCAGCTGCTGGCCGACTACCGTCAGTCGGCCGACCCGGTGCTCAAGCAGATCGAGGCCGGCAGCTACGACAACGCCCGCGTGGCCGACCGCATGCTCGCCCGCCCCAAGGCCAGCATGGCCGAGATCGAGAAGCGGGTGGAGAAGATCGCCGGCATCATCAATGACGAGGTGGTGAAGACCCAGGGCGAGTTCGACGACGAGATGCGGCTGATCGCCTACCAGTCCCTGGCGGTCCTCGCCCTGATCATGGTGCTGGTCGTGCCGCTGACGCTGATCAACTCCAACACCATCATCAGCCCGATGCGCTATGCCTGCTCGGTGGCGCGGGCAATTGCCGGGGGCGACCTGAACTGCGCCATCCGCGTCGTCGGCCGTGATGAGGCGTCCGAGCTGCTGCAGGCGCTGGACGCGATGCAGAGCAGCCTGCGCAACCTCGTGGGGCAGGTGAAGGCGTCCACGGAAAGCATCGAGGGCGCCAGCAACGAAGTGGCCTCGGGCAACCTCGACCTCAGCCATCGCACCGAGGAGGCGGCCTCCAACCTGCAGCAGACGACGGCCTCGATGGAAGACCTGACCGCCGGCGTGCAGCACGGCGCCGAGGCGGCGCTCAACGCCAAGGAGCTGGCCCTGGGCGCCGCCGAGGTGGCGCGCCGCGGCGGCGAGGAGGTGGCCCAGGTCGTGACCACGATGGACGAGATCAACGCCAGCTCCAAGCGCATCGGCGACATCCTCGGGCTGATCGACAGCATCGCTTTCCAGACCAACATCCTGGCCCTGAATGCCGCTGTCGAAGCGGCCCGTGCTGGTGAGCAGGGGCGCGGCTTTGCCGTGGTGGCCGGCGAGGTGCGGGCTCTGGCCCAACGCTCGGCAGGCGCGGCGCGCGAGATCAAGACCCTGATCGAGGCCAGCGTGGCGCGCACCGACGAAGGCGCGCGGCTGGTGCAGCATGCGGGGCACACGATGCAGGAGATCGTGAATGCCGTGCAGCGGGTCAGCGACATGATCGGCGAGGTGGCAGCCGGCGCGGCCGACCAGAGCGCGCGCATCCAGGAGGTCAACGGCTCGGTCAGCAAGCTCGACCACATGACGCAGCAGAACGCCGCCTTGGTGGAGCAGTCGGCCGCCGCCGCGGAGAGCCTGCGCGAGCAGTCACAGCTGCTGTCGGGTGCGGTGGCGCAGTTCCGCCTGGAGGCGCAGCCCTGACGGGCCTGGCGCGGCGGCGCGCATAGAATCCCGCCACAGCGCCGATTTGTTCCGGATTGCGGGCGCTCTACAAATGCCGCTAAACAGGACTCCGAAACCCGGCGTCCGCAACAGTGGCCGCCGGTTTTTCTTTTTTGGAGTGGCCCATGACAGGCCGTAGCGTCGGCGACGTGTCGCCGCAGAGTTTTCACTTCGACGAGCCGCTGCCGCTGCGCAGCGGCGCGAGCTTCGGCCCCTACGACCTGATGGTCGAGACCTACGGCCAGCTCAATGCCGATCGCAGCAACGCCGTGCTGGTGTGCCATGCGCTCAATGCCAGCCACCACGTGGCGGGCACCTACGCCGGCCAGGCGAAGAGCGAAGGCTGGTGGGACAACCTGATCGGCCCAGGCAAGCCGCTGGACACCGACCGCTTCTTCGTCATCGGCGTCAACAACCTGGGCTCCTGCTTCGGCTCGACCGGCCCGATGCACGTCAACCCCGCGACGGGCCGTGCCTGGGGCGCCGACTTCCCCGTCGTCACCGTGCAGGACTGGGTGGATGCCCAGGCCCGCGTGGTCGAGCGCTTCGGCATCCTGAAGCTGGCCGCCGTGCTGGGCGGCTCGCTCGGGGGCATGCAGGCCCTGGACTGGGCGCTGCGCTACCCGGAGCGGCTGGCGCACTGCATCGCGATCGCGACGGCGCCGAACCTCTCGGCCCAGAACATCGCCTTCAACGAGGTGGCACGCCGAGCCATCGTGACCGACCCCGACTTCCACGGCGGTCACTTCTACGCCCACGGCGTGGTGCCCAAGCGCGGCCTGCGGGTGGCGCGCATGATCGGGCACATCACCTACCTGAGCGACGACGTCATGGCCGAGAAGTTCGGCCGCGAGCTCAAGACCGGCGCGCTCGGCTACAGCACGCAGGAGATCGAGTTCCAGATCGAGAGCTATCTGCGCTACCAGGGCGACAAGTTCAGCGACTACTTCGACGCCAACACCTACCTGCTCATCACCCGGGCGCTCGACTACTTCGACCCCGCGTCCGAACATGGCGGCGACCTGGCGCGGGCCTTCGCGTCGGCGCGGGCCAAGTTCCTGATTGCGAGCTTCACGACCGACTGGCGCTTCTCGCCGCAGCGCTCGCGGGAGATCGTCAAGGCGCTGCTCGACAACCGGTTGGACGTGTCCTATGCCGAGATCGATGCGCCCCACGGCCATGACGCCTTCCTGCTGGACGACCCGCGCTATCACGGGGTGCTGCGGGCCTATTTCGAGCGCATCGCCGAGGGGTTGCCGCGGCCGACCGGCTTCACACTGAAGGGGGTGGCGGTATGAGCTTCGACCCCGCGATCGCGGCCCTCGTGCCGCCCGGCTCCCGCGTGCTCGACCTGGGCTGCGGCACCGGCGAGCTGCTGGAGTACTTGATCAAGCACAAGGGCTGCACGGGCTATGGCGTGGAGCTGGACGACGCCAACCTGCTGGCCTGCGTGAAGCGCGGCGTGAACGTCATCCAGCGCAACCTGGAGGAAGGCCTGTCCATCTTCGAGGACCAGAGCTTTGACGTCGTGCTGCAGCTCGAAACCCTGCAGCATCTGCGCAATGCCGAACAGATGCTCAAGGAGACCGCGCGGGTGGGCAAGATGGGCATCGTCAGCTTCCCCAACTTCGCCCACTGGCCCAACCGGCTGCAGGTCCTGACCGGCCGCATGCCGGTCACGCGGGCGCTGCCCTACGAGTGGTACGACACGCCCAACATCCGCGTCGGGACGTTTGCGGATTTCGAGGTGCTCGCGCGCAAGAACCGGCTCAAGATCCTCGACAGCTTCGGGCTGCAGGCGGGCCGCGTGGTGCGGTCACTGCCGAACCTGATGGCCAGCGTGGCGGTGTTCAAGTTCGAGCGGGAGTGATGGGGGCGGCGATGCCAGCGGCATGGCGCCGCTCGCACATCGCCTGACGGGCCAGCTGAGGGCGGCCCGGCGCTCGGCCCGGGGAGGCCGGGAATCAGGCGGCCTTCTTGTGGCCCTTCTTGGCCTTCTTGTGCTTGGCCTTGGTGGTCTTCTTGCTGGCGGTCTTGACCTTGGCGGCGCTGGTGGCGTGGCTGCCGTGGTGGTGCGGGCTCACGCGGGCTTCGGCGGCCGGGGCGACGAAGGCGATGGCGAGAGCGGCGGCGGTGAGGAGGGCTTTCATGGGGGCTTCCTTGAACGAATACCGAGAGCGTAGCGGATGCAGCTTGCGCCGGGCGGACAGGCCGTGGCGTGGGGGCCGAAGCAAGCCCCGCGCGCGCGACCGGCAAGACGGCGGCCTAAACTCTTTGGATGCGCCACAAGCGCACAAGGAGCCGCCATGAATGCACGAGACCCCCACCTGCCCCTGCAAGCCGATGAAGCCACGGCCCTGGGGGCATTCGCCGAGCGCGTCTGGGACGACGAGATCGTCCCCGCACTGACCGACTACATCGCCATCCCGGCCAAGAGCCCGATGTTCGATGCCGACTGGGCCGCCAACGGCCACATCGAAAAGGTGCTGACCCAGGCCGCCGCCTGGGTCGAGGCCAAGAAGGTGGCGGGCCTGAAGCTCGAAGTGGTGCGCATCCCGGGCCGCACGCCCGTGATCTTCTTCGAGGTACCGTCGACCAAGTCCGGCAGCGACGACACCATCGTGCTCTACGGCCACCTCGACAAGCAGCCCGAGTTCAGCGGCTGGCGCAGCGACCTCGGCCCCTGGACGCCCAAGTACGAAAACGGCCTGCTCTACGGCCGTGGCGGCGCTGACGACGGCTATGCGGTCTACGCCTCGCTCACCGCCATCATGGCGCTGGACCAGCAGGGCATCCCGCGCCCGCGCTGTGTCGGCATCATCGAGACCTGCGAGGAGAGCGGCTCCTACGACCTGCCGGCCTACATCGACATCCTCAAGCCCCGTCTGGGCAACGTCTCGCTCGTCGTCTGCCTGGACTCCGGTGCCGGCAACTACGAGCAGCTGTGGCTCACCACCTCGCTGCGCGGCATGGTGTCGGGCGTGCTCAAGGTGGAGGTGCTGACCGAAGGCATCCACAGCGGTGACGCCTCCGGTGCGGTGCCGTCGAGCTTCCGCATCCTGCGCCAGGTGCTGGACCGCCTGGAAGACAGCAAGACCGGCCGGCTGCTGCCCGAGAGCTTCCACTGCGAGATCCCGGGCGTGCGCCTGGAGCAGGCCCGCGCCACGGCCGCCATCCTGAAGGAAGAGGTCTACAAGCGCATGCCCTGGGCCTGCGGCGCCGATGGCGGCCCCGTGCTGCCCGTGACGACAGATCCGGTCGAGGTGCTGCTCAACCGCACCTGGCGGCCGACGCTGTCGGTGGTGGGCGTCGATGGCTTCCCGGAGCTGAAAAACGCCGGCAACGTGCTGCGCCCCTACACCGCCTTCAAGCTCAGCCTGCGCCTGCCGCCGCTGATCGACGGCAACGAGGCGGCGCTCAAGCTCAAGGCCCTGCTGGAGGACAACGCGCCCTACAACGCCAAGGTCACCTTCACGCCCGATGGCCGGGCCGGTGCCTTCGGCGCCACAGGCTGGAACACGCCGGACCTGTCGCCCTGGCTCAGCCAGGCGCTCAACGACGCCAGCCAGACGCACTTTGGCGCGCCGGTCGGCTACATCGGCCAGGGCGGCACCATCCCGCTGATGAGCATGCTGCAGAAGGGCTTCCCGAAGGCGCAGATGATGGTTTGCGGCGTGCTGGGCCCCAAGAGCAATGCCCACGGGCCGAATGAGTTCCTGCATGTGCCCTACGGCAAGCGGCTGACGGCCGCGGTGGCCCAGGTCATGGCCGCCCACCCCTGAGCGACGCGGCCGGATGGACCAGCTCCGCGCGATCAAGGTTTTCGTCCGCGTCATCGACGAGGGCAGCTTCGCCGGGGCAGCCCGGGCGCTGGACCTGGCGCCGGCCGTGGTCACGCGGCTGGTCGCCGAGCTGGAGGAGCATCTCGGCGCCCGGCTGCTCAATCGCACGACGCGGCGGTTGTCGCTCACCGAGATCGGCGACGCCTACCTGGAGCGCGCGCGGCGCATCCTGGCCGATGTGGAGGAGGCCGCAGCCCTCGCGGCTTCGGCCACCCAGGAGGTGCGCGGCCTGCTGCGGGTGCTGTGCCCGCCTGCGATTGCCGTGCACCAGCTCGCCAAGCACCTGCCCAAGTTCCATCGCGACTACCCGGCGGTGACGCTGGAGATCACGTCGCCCGGCCCGGTCAGCACGGTGGACGACAGCTACGACCTGACCATCTTCCTGACCCGCGAGGTGCCCGACGGCGACTTCATCGCCCGGCTGCTGGCGCGCAGCGAGTTCATCATGTGCGCCTCGCCCGAGTACCTGGACCGGCGCGGCCGGCCTGAGCATCCGCGCGACCTCAAGCAGCACGACGCCCTGCTGCCGCCTACCGCGGCCCTGGCCCGCGGCCTCACGCTGCAAAGCGGTGACGGCAGCGAGGAGATCACCCTGCCCATCGTGCCCTCGCGGGCCGCGCTGGCCACGACGCACATGGACACCAACTACGCTGCCGCCCTGCACGGGCTGGGCGTGGCCGGCCTGCCGAGCTTCATCGTGGAAGACGCGCTGCTGGAACAGGCGCTGGAGCGGGTCATGCCGCAATGGCGACTGTTCGGCACGACGATCTGGGCCGGCATGCCGACCCGCAAATACGTGCCGGCGCGCACGCGGGCCTTTCTGGACTTCCTGCTGGAAGTCTTCGGCGGTGAGGACAAGGACCCCTGGCTGGTGGCGGCCGGCTGCGCGACGCGCGCCTGAGCCGGCGGGTCACTTCAGCGTGAAGCCCAGCTCGAAGAACTCCGGGTGGCGAGCCTCCATCGCGCGCTTGAGCGGGCTGAGCGCCACATAGCGCGAGGCCGTCTTGACGACGTAGGCCAGCAGCCGGCGCTCCTCGGCGTGGCCTTGGCCCAACAGCACGAGGTGGTGGCGCAGCGCGCTCCATTCCAGCCGGCGCCAGTACTCGCCGAAGTCAGCCGCCAGGTCTTCATCCAGCTGGCCCGCTGCGCGGCTGGCCTCCCAGTGGCGCACGGCCCAATCGATTTCCTGGGCTTCGTCCCAGGCCAGCTCGGCGGGCCGCAGCAGCGCGGCGATGCCCTCGGTGGCGGCGCCTTGCGGGGCGTCGTCGAGCAGGCGTTGCAGCACGGTGTCGAGCCCGCTGTCCGCGATGCGGGCCAGGCCGGCGCGCAGTGCATCGGCCTGCGGCGGCACCAGCGCCGGCGGCTGCTGGCGCAGTTCGGCGCAGGCGGCGCGCATGAGCCGATCGGCGTCGGCGGGTTGGGCGAGGAGGGCGGCGAGAAAGTCTGAAGTCGGCAAGGTCATGGCAGCGGGAGCCCTCGTGGATAATGAAATTCTAAGAACCGCCGGCCCCGGCATCCTCACCGACTCCGAGCCTTGTCCCTGCCCGTGCCGCGCTCGTTCCATCTTCCCCGCCCCGCTCCCCTCACCACGCTGATCGCCCTGGCGCTGTGCGCCTGGGAGGCATCTGCCCAGCAAGCCCCCGCCGAAGCCCCCGAGGCCAGCCTGCCGCTGCGCAACAGCCGCGTGCTGGGTGCCCCCGCCAAGCCGGGCTCGACCAAGCCGGCCCTGGTCATTTCCGCCGCCAAGCTGTCGGCGCAGATGGACCAGCAGGCCGAGGGCAGCGACGGCGTCGAGCTGCGCTACGGCGAGCTGCTGCTGAACACCGACAAGCTCACCTACCGCGTCGTGGACGACTTCGCCCGCGCCGAGGGCAACGTGCGCATCAACCACAACGGCAATGTCTTCACCGGCCCGTTGCTGCAGATGTACGTGAGCCGCTTCGAGGGCGAGTTCCTGACGCCGAGCTTCTTCCTCGCCGCCACCGGCGGCGCGGGTACGGCCAAGGTGGTGCGCTTCCAGGACAGCGAGCACATGAGCGCGGTCGACGGCAACTACAGCAGCTGCCCGGCCGTGGAGGGCCAGGAGCCGGCCTGGCAGGTCACGGCCCGCCAGCTGCGCCTGGACCTGGCCGCCAACGAGGGTGAAGCGGACGGCGCCGTGCTGCGCTTCCTGGGCGTGCCCATCCTGGCCGCGCCGTCCATGAGCTTCCCGCTGAGTTCGGCCCGCAAGTCGGGCTGGCTGCCGCCCAACATCTTCCTGGACAGCCGCAGCGGCCTGGAAACCGGCGTGCCGTACTACTGGAACATCGCGCCGCAGCGGGACGCCACGTTCACGCCCTTCGTGATGACCAAGCGCGGCGTGGGCCTGGACAGCGAGTTCCGCTATCTGGAGCCTGACCATGCCGGCCGCATCAACGTCGACCTGCTGCCGGGCGACCGGGTGTTCGGCCGCTCGCGCTGGAGCCTGAAGTTCAACAACGACGGCAAGATGTTTGGCGACTGGCGCTATCGCTTGAAGAGCGAGCGCGTGTCCGACGACGACTACTGGAAGGACATGTCGCGTCGCGTCGAGAGCCAGACGCCGCGACTGCTGGCCACCGACTTCACGTTGAACCGCCAGCGCGAGCTGTCCTGGGGCGTCATCGACACCTATACCCGCGTGCAGCGCTGGCAGACCCTGCAGGGCACCGACGCGCTGTCGCAGTTCGATTCGCCCTACCAGCGCAGCCCGCAGATCGGTGCGCGCGTGACCACGGCCGCCGACGAGGCCGTGCTGGACAGCTTCCGCCCCTGGGGCCGCAAGGCGCGGCTGGAGGGCGGCCTGGAGCTCGAATACAACCGCTTCGACCTGCCCAGCTCGGCGCTGGCGGCGCAGCCGCGTGGCGGCCAGCGGGTGCATGCGCTCGGCCACGTGGCGGCACCTCTGGGTGGCGAGGCGTGGTGGTTCATCCCGCGAGCGTCGTTCAATGCGGCGGCCTACGACCTCGACCAGGTCCAGGCGGACGGCCGCCGGCGCATGAGCCGCGTCATCCCGACGCTGAGCATCGACCACGGCTGGGTGTTCGAGCGCGACACGCGACTGTTCGGCCGCGACGTGCGCCAGAGCCTGGAGCCGCGGCTGCTGTACGTGAACACGCCGTTCCGCGACCAGTCCAACCTGCCCAACTTCGATTCGGCGGCCAAGGACTTCAATTTCGATTCCATCTACACCGACAACCCCTTCTCGGGTGTGGACCGGGTGTCGGACCTGCATGCGCTCAGCGTGGGCGCCACCAGCCGCTGGGTCAGCGCCGCGCAGGGCGAGGAGATCCTGCGCCTGGGCGCGGTGCAGCGCTTCCTGTTCCGCGACCAGCGCATCACGCCGGACGGCCAGCCGGTCACGCAGCGCTTCTCTGACCTGCTGCTGGCCGCGGCAGCCCACCTGGACGAACGCTGGTGGGCCGACGGCACGCTGGAGTTCAACCCCGAGACCAACCGCTCGGTGCGCTCGGTCATGCGCGCACGCTATTCGCCCGGCCCGTTCAAGACCATGAGCGTGGCCTACCGCTTTGCGCGCGCGCAGAGCGAGCAGGTGGAGCTGGCCTGGCAGTGGCCCATCTACGGCACGCCCGTCACTTCACGCGGTGCCAACAGCAACTCCTGCGGTGGCGCCTGGTACAGCGCGGGTCGCGTGCAGTACTCGCTGCGCGACAAGCGCCTGACCGACTCGGTGCTCGGCTTCGAGTACGACGCCGGCTGCTGGGTCATGCGCTGGGGCGTGGAACGGCTGTCCACCGGCCGCGCCGAAACCAAGACGCAGCTGATGTTCCAGCTGGAGCTGGTCGGCCTGTCACAGGTGGGTTCAAACGCCCTCAAGGTCTTGAAGGACAATGTGCCCGGTTACCGCAGGCTGAGCTCCGACCGCTCACCGAGTTCAGATTTCCAACCATGATGCTTCGTCTCGCTCCCCTCGTGCTCGCCCTGGTCGCTTTCCAGGCGTCGGCACAAAAAACCAACCTGCAGCCGGGGGACTACATCGCCGCGGTCGTCAACCAGGACGTCGTGGCGGCCAGCGAGGTGGTGCAGCGCACCGAGCGCCTGCGCCAGGAGGCACGCCAGCGCGGCGAGGTGATGCCCGAGACGGCTGGCCTGCGCAAGCAGGCCCTGGAGGCCCTCATCGAGGACCGCGTGCTGGTCACCTACGCCCGCGAGAACGGTGCGCGGGTGGACGAAGCCGAGCTGGATCGCGTGGTGGCCAACGTGGCCGCACAGAACAAGCTGACCATGGACCAGCTGCGCGAGCGGCTCAAGCAGGACGGCACCGACTACAAGAGCTTCCGCGAGAACCTGCGCGACCAGATGATGACCGAGCGCGTTCGCGAGCGCGAAGTGCAGGGGCGCATCAAGGTGTCCGACGCCGAGATCGACGCCTACCTCGACAAGAAGCGCGCCGACCTCGACAGCGGCGGCATGATCAACCTGGCCCAGGTGCTGGTGCCGGTGCCCGAGGGGGCGCCCGAGAGCGTCGTGGCCGAGCGTCGGGCGCGCGCCGACGCGGCGATGGCCCGCATCAAGGCCGGTGAAGACTTCGCCAAGGTCGCGCGCGAGGTGTCCGAGGACGGCAACAAGGCCCGCGGCGGCGAGATCGGCCTGCGTCCGGCGGACAAGCTGCCGGACATCTTCGTCACGGCCGTCAAGGGCCTGAAGAGCGGCGAGGTGGCGCCCGAACTGCTGCGCAGCGGCGCCGGCTTTCACATCCTGAAGGTGGTCGAGCGCCAGGGCGGCTCGTCGCTGACCCAGAGCGTGCAGACCCATGCCCGCCACATCCTGCTGCGCCCGTCGGCCCAGCTGACCGCCGAAGTGGCGGCACGCCGGCTGGCCGAGTACAAGCGCCAGATCGAAAGCGGCCAGGCCAAGTTCGAGGACATCGCCAAGGCTTACTCCGAAGACGGCAGCGCCCCCGAGGGCGGCGACCTGGGCTGGATGGGTGCGGGTGGCTTCGTGCCTGAGTTCGAGGAAGCGATGAACGCGCTGCCGCTGAAGGGCATCTCCGGCCCGGTGGTGTCGCGTTTCGGCGTGCACCTGATCCAGGTGCTGGAGCGCCGCACGGTCGAGGTCGAGATGAAGCAGCTGCGCGAGCAGGCCCGGGCGGCCCTGCGCGAGCAGAAGTACGACGAGGCTTACCAGGAGTGGGTCAAAGACCTGCGCAACAAGGCTTTCGTCGAGGTCCGCGAATGGCAGGACTGACCGGTCGCTGCGGACGCGCGTGAAGTCGCACATCCCCCGCAAGCGCTTCGGTCAGCACTTCCTGACCGACACGGCGCTGATCGAGTCCATCGTCGACCTGATCGACCCGCAGGACGGCGAAACCCTGGTGGAGATCGGGCCCGGCCTGGGCGCAATGACGCTGCCGCTGCTGGCGCGCATCCCCAAAGGCTCGGTGCCGCTGACCGTCATCGAGCTGGACCGTGACCTGGCCGCGCGGCTGCGCAAGCGCGATGACGTCGAGGTCATCGAGAGCGACGTGCTCAAGGTCGACTTCCATGCGCTGGCCGTGGCCAAGGCCGCCAAGCTGCGCGTGGTGGGCAACCTGCCCTACAACATCTCCACGCCCATCCTGTTTCACCTGCTCGAGGTGGTGGACGACGTGGTCGACCAGCACTTCATGCTGCAGAAGGAAGTCGTCGACCGCATGGCCGCGGGCCCCGGCAGCAAGGACTACGGTCGCCTGAGCGTGATGCTGCAGTGGCGTTACGACATCGAGTCGGTGCTGGACGTACCACCCGAAGCCTTTGACCCGCCGCCGCGGGTGGACTCCGCCATCGTGCGCATGCTGCCCCTGCCGCAACCGCCGGCCGTGGACCGCGTGCTGCTGGGCGAGCTCGTGGCCAGCGCCTTCTCCCAACGCCGCAAGCTGCTGCGCCACAGCCTCGGCCACTGGCTGGCTGAACGCGGCTATTCGGGCCACTTCGACCTACAGCGCCGCGCGGAGGAAGTGCCCGTCCACGAATTCGTGGACCTGGCCCTGAAGGTCCAGGCGCAAACCCCAGAAACAACAAAGCCCGCCTGAGCGGGCCTGAGCCAGAAACAACAAAGCCCGCCAAGGCGGGCTTTGTTTCCTCCAGCAGCTGCAGCGGAACCGGCTTCGCCGGGCCGCGAGCAGCGCCCCCTCGGGGGGGCCGGCGTCAGCCGGTACGGGGGGTCTCGTCAAGCAGCATTGAGCCACATGGACGTGTCGAAGGCACTGCACATCATCGGCATGTTCATGCCGAAGTTGGGATTGCCAATCGTCTTCGCGCTTTTCGGCGCAGGCTTTTCAACCACCGGGGCCACCTCAGCAGCCCGCTCCCATGACCCGTTTTCTTGGGAGCGGGCTACTGAAAAGAATAGAAACACCGGAAGGGCACCTTCCGGTCGGCCCAGTAGTCGGCCGTATCGCGGAAGACGTCGAGCAACTGCTCCCGCGCTTCGCGGTCGAAGCGCACGTTGTCGGGCAACTGCTCCAGCACCACCACGAAGCCCGGCTGGCTGCCGGCCTTGTGGACGAGGTCGGTCATGCAGTCATGCAGGGCGTCCAGGTTCTTGCCGAAGTGAGCAGGGAAGAGGAAGGCCTGCGCGATGCCGTCGAGCACGTCCTGCTTGGACTGCGCCTCCGACAGGTTGGCGTACAGGAAATGCTGGCCCGCTTCTTGAGCGGCCTGCATCAAGTCCTCGACCCGGTAGGCCCGTATGGCCTGCACGATATTGGGACGGACGGTCTGCAAAAGCATGGTCGCGTTCCTCCTTTCAAGTCACAAAACTGCCGAACCTTCGACCTTCACCGGCCGGCTTCGGCGCGGATGCGCTTGAAGCTGGCATAGTGATCGTCGGTGTAATAACAAACCTCGGGCGCCGTGGGCGGGGTGCCGCCACAGACGAGACGACGAGCGCCTCGGTTGCGAGCGCCAGGGGTTTTCACCGTGTATTCGCGATAGAAGCCGCGAGCCTTGCGGGGCAGCAGGCGCTCGCGATTGCCGAACACCACGCCATCCTTGCTGTAGGGAAACGGGCCGCCGGCGAGTACGAGCCGGTGGGTTTCCTGCGCCTGGACAGGCAGCTCGCTCAGCCAAATCTCGGCCAGAGCGGGCGTTGCGGTGGGGGGAGCTTCCTTGGCTTGCACGCCCCCGGCCAAGCCGGAAAGCAGCAGGGCGGTGGTGACCGCCGAGGCGCCGGAGCGCGCCAGCCACGAGAGCAAAGACACGGGTTTACCCTGAACGGAAAACCTCAATGGTACCGAAGCGACCCCAAAAGCTCAAGCCGCCGACGTGCGGCCGAGTCTGGATTGGGGCCTTGTGAGCCGGCGCTCACATGCCAATAAGTAATTGATTCTTCAGGGCTTGTGACGTCCCTGTGACGAAGTTTTCGGCATGAAAACTTCTGTCAATTGGGGGAGTCAGGGCCGGCGGAGCCTGTTCTTCCGCCGTTCCTGGTTGTCGCCTGAATGAAGGTTCAGGTGCGCGCGGCGTTGGCGTCAGCCACGGTCAAGGCCGTCATGTTGACGATGCGGCGCACCGTGGCCGAGGGTGTCAGCACATGCACCGGCTTGGCCGCGCCGAGCAGCACCGGGCCGATGGCGATGCCGCCGCCGGCCGCCGTCTTGAGCAGGTTGTAGGAGATGTTGGCCGCGTCGATGTTGGGCAGCACGAGCAGGTTGGCCTCGCCGGTCAGTGGGCTGTGCGGCATGAGCTGCTTGCGGTAGGGCGCGTCGAGCGCGGTGTCGCCGTGCATCTCGCCATCGACTTCCAGCCAGGGCGCGAGTTGCTGGATGAGCGCGAGCGTGTCGCGCATCTTCACGGCCGAGGGCTTGTCGCTGGTGCCGAAGTTGCTGTGCGACAGCAGCGCGGCCTTCGGTGTCAGGCCGAAGCGGCACATCTCCTGCGCGGCCATGATGGTGATCTCGGCGAGCTGCTCGGCGGTCGGGTCGTAGTTGACGTGGGTGTCGACCAGCATGACCTGGCGGCCCGGCAGGATCAGGCCGTTCATGCAGGCGTAGGTCTTGACGCCGGCGCGCTTGCCGATGACCTGGTCGATGTACTGCAGGTGGGTGGCCGTGGTGCCCCAGGTGCCGCAGAGCATGCCGTCGACCTCGCCCTTGTGCAGCAGCATCGTGCTGATCAGGGTGAGGCGGCGGCGCATCTCGATCTTGGCGAGCTGCTGGGTGACGCCCTTGCGCTCGGTCATGCGCAGATAGGTCTGCCAGTAGTCGCGGTAGCGGTCGTCGTGCTCGACGTTGACGACGTCGTAGTCGCGACCATGCTGCAGGCGCAGCCCGAAGCGCTCGATGCGCTCGGCGATCACGGCCGGCCGGCCCACCAGCGTCGGCCGCGCGAGGGCTTCGTCGACGACGACCTGGGCGGCGCGCAGCACGCGCTCCTCCTCACCCTCGGCATAGGCGACGCGCTTGTTCGGCGCGCGCTTGGCGGCGGTGAAGATGGGCTTCATGGTGTTGCCCGAGGCGTAGACGAAGCTCTGCAGCTTCTCGCGATAGGCATCCCAGTCCTGGATGGGGCGGGCCGCCACGCCGGAGTCAGCCGCGGCCTTGGCCACGGCCGGCGCGATGCGCATCATCAGGCGCGGGTCGAAGGGCTTGGGGATGAGGTACTCGGGCCCGAAGGACAGCGTTGCGCCGACGTAGGCGGCGGCCACCACTTCGCTCTGCTCGGCCTGGGCCAGCTCGGCGATCGCCTGCACCGCCGCGATCTCCATTTCGACGTTGATCGTCGTGGCGCCGGAGTCCAGCGCACCGCGGAAGATGTAGGGGAAGCACAGGACGTTGTTGACCTGGTTCGGGTAGTCGGTGCGGCCGGTGGCCATGATGGCGTCGTCACGCACCGCCTTGACTTCTTCCGGCAGGATCTCGGGCGTCGGGTTGGCCAGCGCGAAGATCAGTGGCCGGGCGGCCATGCTGGCCACCATGTCGGCCTTCAGCACGCCGCCGGCCGACAGGCCCAGGAAGACGTCGGCGCCCTGGATGACCTCGCGCAACGAGCGAGCCTCGGTCTTCTGGGCGTACTCGGCCTTGTCGGGGTCCATCAGCTCGGTGCGGCCTTCGTAGACGACGCCGGCCAGGTCGGTCACCCAGATGTTCTCGCGCGGCAGGCCCAGCTTGACCAGCAGGTTCAGGCAGGCGAGTGCCGCCGCGCCCGCGCCCGACGTGACCAGCTTGACTTGCGTGATGTCCTTGCCGACGACCTTCAGACCATTCAGGAAGGCCGCGCCCACGACGATGGCGGTGCCGTGCTGGTCGTCGTGGAAGACGGGGATCTTCATGCGCTCGCGCAGCTTGCGCTCGACGTAGAAGCAGTCCGGCGCCTTGATGTCTTCAAGGTTGATGCCGCCGAAGGTGGGCTCCAGCGCGGCGATCACGTCGACGAGCTTGTCCAGGTCGTTCTCGGCGACTTCGAGGTCGAAGACGTCGATGCCGGCGAACTTCTTGAACAGCACGCCCTTGCCTTCCATCACCGGCTTGGACGCCAGCGGCCCGATATTGCCCAGGCCCAGCACCGCGGTGCCGTTGGTGACCACGGCCACCAGGTTGCCGCGCGAGGTGTAGCGGTAGGCGTTGGCCGGGTCGGCCACGATCTCTTCGCAGGCCGCCGCCACGCCGGGCGAGTAGGCCAGCGCCAGGTCGCGCTGGTTGATCAGCTGCTTGGTCGGCGCGATGGCGATCTTGCCGGGCGTCGGGAACTCGTGATATTCGAGAGCGGCCTGGCGGAGTTGGGCGCGTTTTTCTTCTGAGCTGGACATGGCGGGAGGATCACAAAGGCCGACGGGGTGGGAATCATGCCACTGCCCCCGGACCCGGGTGCTGTGGACATCCACAAGGTCTAATGGCGGCATGGGCGAGTTCGATCTGATCCGGCGCTTTTTCCAGCGCCCTGCAGCGGCCGGTGTGGAGGTGGGCGTGGGCGACGACTGCGCGGTGCTCGTGCCCACGCCGGGCGCGCGCTGGCTGGTGTCCAGCGACATGCTGGTCGAAGGCCGGCACTTCCTGTCCACCGTTGACCCCGCGCGTCTGGGGCACAAGGCGCTGGCCGTCAACCTGAGTGACCTGGCCGCCTGCGGTGCTACGCCGCGCGGCTTCACGCTGGCGCTGGCGCTGCCGCGGGCGGACGAGGCCTGGCTGGCCGGCTTTGCCCAAGGCCTGTGGGCGCTGGCGGATGCCAGTGGCATCCCGCTGATCGGCGGTGACACCACGCAAGGCCCGCTGAACCTGTGCCTCACCGTCTTCGGCGAAGCCCCGCCCGGCCAGGCGTTGCTGCGCAGTGGCGCGCGGGTGGGTGACGAGATCTGGGTGTCGGGTCGGCTGGGTGATGCGCGGCTCGCGCTGGAGGTGTTCCGTGGCCGCGTGGTGCTGGCCGGCGAGGCCTTCGAGCAGGTGCGGGTGGCGATGGAGCTGCCCACGCCGCGCCTGGCGCTGGGCCAGGCCCTGCGTGGCGTGGCCACCGCGGCCCTCGACATCTCCGACGGGCTGCTCGGCGACCTCGGCCACCTGCTCGCGGCCTCGGGCGTCGGCGCCACGCTCGAACTCGCGGCCCTGCCGCGCAGCGCCGTGCTGGCCGTGCAGCCGCCGGCCGTGCAGCAGGAATGCCTGCTGGCCGGCGGCGATGACTACGAACTCGTCTTCACCGCGCCGCCGGGTGCCCGCCTGCCTGACGTCGGTGTGCCCCTGACCCGCATCGGCCGCATCGAGGCCGCACCGGGGCTGCGGGTCGTGGATGCACGCGGCGAGCGTGTGGACCACGGCCTGCGTTCCTTCGATCATTTCCAGTCATGACCGTTTCCGCGCCCATCCGCCCCACGCCTGCCTTCATGTGGGGCCACCCCGCGCGCTGGATTGCGCTGGGTTTCGGCAGCGGCCTGAGCCCCAAGGCCCCCGGTACGGTCGGCACGCTGTGGGCCTGGCTGGTGTTCGCCGTACTGGCGCCCTGGATGAACGACCTGGCCTGGGCGGTGCTGATCGGTGGCGGCACGCTGGTGGGCTGGTGGGCCTGCACCGTCACCGCGCGCCAGCTCCACACGCCCGACCCCAGCGCGGTGGTGTGGGACGAGGTGGTGGCCTTCTGGCTCATCCTGTGGCTCATCGGGCCGGCCTCGTGGCTGGCGCAGGCGGTGGCCTTCGGCCTGTTCCGGCTGTTCGATGCCGTCAAGGTCGGGCCCGTGGGCTGGGCCGACCGACTGTTCAAGATTGAACGCGGCCAGCCGATCGGCTGGGCGCAGGGCTTCGGCATCCTGTTCGATGACTTCGTCGCGGCGGGCTGCACGCTGGTCGTGTTCGCCGCCGGGCGGCATTTTCTCGGGTGACGCATGTTTGCCAACGACGCTGATCTCCTGCACCGCATCGCCGCCGCACTGCTGCGCCGGCACGAATGCTTCGGCACTGCGGAGAGCTGCACCGGCGGCCTGATCGCGGCCGCCTGCACCGACCTGCCGGGCTCCAGCCAGTGGTTCGAGCGGGGTGTGGTGACCTACAGCAACGAGGCCAAGACCGAGTTGCTCGGCGTGCCCGCCGCGCTGATCGCCCGCCACGGCGCCGTCAGTGCCGAGGTGGCCGAACGCATGGCCGCCGGCCTGCTCGAACGCGCGCCGCTGCACTGGGCGCTGGCCGTCACCGGCATCGCCGGCCCGACGGGGGGCAGCGCCGAGAAGCCGGTCGGCACCGTCTGGCTGGCACTGGCGCAGCGGGGGCAGTCGGTGCAGGTGTGGCGTGAGCTGTTCGGTGGTGATCGCCAGGCGGTGCGCCTTCAGACGCTGCGTGCGGGCCTTGGCGCGCTGGACCGCGCGCTGCGGCAGCCCTGAGCTTGCGCCTCAGCCCAGCTTGGCCAGCTGGCTGTCCGCGGAGATGATGGATGGGTCGGGCGCCTGCCAGTCGCGCATCCAGTCGATGAACTGCTCCTGCGGCATCGGTTTGCTGATGTAGTAGCCCTGGCCTTCATCACAGCCCAGCCGTGCCAGCATCGCCCAGGCCTTGATCGTCTCCAGGCCTTCGGCCACCACCGTCAGGCCGAGGTTGTGGGCGAGCTCGATGGTGGACCGCACGATGCGCGCATCGTCCAGGTCGCGCTCCATCGCCATGACGAAGCTCTTGTCGATCTTGAGCTCGTCCACCGGCAGCCGCTTCAGGTAGGCCAGCGACGAGTAGCCGGTGCCGAAGTCGTCGATGGACAGCTTGAAGCCCATGGCGTGCAGATGCTCCAGTGTGGACAGCGCCCGCTCGGGGTCGTCCATGATGGCGCTCTCGGTGATCTCCAGGCACAAGGTCTCGGCGGGCACCTTCAGCGGCGCCATCAGGGCCTCGATCTTGGCCGGCAGGTCCTGGTCCATCAGGTCGCGCGTGGAAAGGTTGACCGACAAACGCAGCGTCAGCCCGGCGTCGGCCGCCTGGCGGGCGAACTGCGCCGCGCCCGCCAGCACCCAGGCGCTGAGCATGCGGATGAAGCCCGTCTGCTCGGCAAATGGAATGAACTGCATCGGCGGCACCAGGCCGCGCGTGGGGTGCTGCCAGCGCACCAGGGCCTCGGCGCCCACCACGCGACGCTGCGCCAGGTCCACCTTGGGCTGCAGGAACAAGCGCAGCTCGTTGTTCTCGACGGCGCGGCGCAGCTCCGACAGCAGGGACAGCGACTCCTGGCTGCCTGCGTCCAGCGCGGCGTGATAGATCAGGCTGCCGCACTGGCGGCTCTTGGCCGCATACATGGCCAGCTCGGCCCGGCCCAGCAGCAGGCCCACTTCGTCACCATGCTCCGGGAAGAGTGCAATGCCGATGCCGGCGCCAAGGTCGACGGTTTCGTCATCGATCTGCAGCGGCCGCTCGAAATCCTTCAGGATGGCCACGGCCGCCTCGCTGGCGGTGCGTGCGTCGGCATGGGCCAGCAGGATGGCGAACTCGTCGCCCGACAGCCGCGCCAGCACGGCGTTGTCAGCCGCGCACAGGGCTCGCAGCCGTTCGGCCACGCTTTGCAGCAGTCGGTCGCCGACGTCATGGCCGAGCACGTCGTTGACGTGCTTGAAGCGGTCCAGGTCGAGCATCAGCACCGCGCCGGGCAGGGGGCTGTGCTCCAGCACATGCTGCACGACCTCGGCGAAGCGCGCCCGGTTGGGCAACTGGGTGAGCGGGTCGACGTAGGCGAGGTTGTTGACCAGCACATCGCGGCGGCGGATGCCTTCGCGCATGGCTTCCAGTGCCACCGCCAGCTCGCGCACTTCGTGCAGCCGCGACGTGCTCGGCACCGGGGTGTCGTAGTCGCCAGCTTCCAGCCGCCCCGCCGCAGCGGACAGTGCCGTGATCGGATTGCTGATGCCACGTGCCAGCAGCACGCTGACCGCGGCGAACACCGCCACGCCGAGCAGGGTCAGGCCGAGCATCACGAGTTGCAGCTGCTGGTAGGGCGCGAGCGCGGCATCGAGCGAGCGCAGCAGCAGCACGCCCAGCGGCTGCTCGCCCCCGATGAGGGCCACGAAGCGGGCACGCATGCGCTCGCCCGCCAGGGTCAGGTTGCCATCACTGGGCACCTCGCGGCCGAGCTGGCTGCGCAGGGCCGTGGAAGCATTGGCGTCCAGGTTGTCGACGATGTCGGCCCAGGGTTGTGACGGGCTTTGCAGCAGCAGTGCGCCCTGCAGCTCGGACAGGGCCTGCAGGTCCACCAGCACCTCGCGATCGAGCGCGAAGGCCATCAGCACCCAGCCCACGGGGGCCGGCGTGCGCACTTGCACCGCCACCACCTGGTAGACCTGCCCGCCCTGCACCGCCAGCGCCGCGCTGTCGTTGCTGCGGATGATCTGCGCCAAGGCACTGCCGAAGGCGGCGGAGCCCTCGCGGGTGGCGGCAATCAGCTGCTGCTGGTCGTCGAAGTAGGCGACGACCGAGGCGCCCACGCGCGCCCCCTGGTTGACCAGGGCGTCCTTGATGGTCTCGACGGTATCGGCCTCGGCCAGCGACAGGCCGACCGTGCTGCGAAAGCCGTAGTCCTTGGCCAGCAGCTCGGCAGCGTCGCGCAGCTTGCCGGCGCGTTGCTCCAGCAGGCGGCGCAGCACGCGCTCGCCGGTCTGCAGCTCAGCACCGAGTGACTGCTCGGCGTTGTGCGTGATGCTCGCGTGGATGATGCCGAAGCTGGCCAGCTGCACCACCAGCAGCAGTGCCAGGAAGAGGGCCACGATGCGCCCTTCCAGGCGCCGCAGGTTCAGCCAGGCAGGCAAGCTCATCGCGCTGCGTTCACTCCGCCAGCGTCAGCGTGAGCGCGCCGCCAGCCGCCGGCACCTCGAGCCTGAGCGCCTGCAGCGTGGGCGACTTCTGGCCTGCGTGCCAGGCCTTGACCGCATGTTCGCCCGGCGGCAGGTCGAAGCTGGCCTGGCCCTTGTCGTCGGTGCGGGCAAAGGTGGGCGTGTCCACGACCACCACGTGGGCGCTCATGCGGTCGTGGATGTTGCAGCCCAGGGCGGCCACGCCGGGCTTGTCGAAGACCACCGGCTCGGCCGGCGTGCCGGAATAGAGCTTGATGTCGATGACCTTGATCGGCGAGAACGAGTAGACGTGATGCCGCACCGTGTCGAAGTTCGGGAAGCTCACGGCCGTGCCGGTCTGCACCACCAGCAGCTGCGGTGTGAACTGGCGGTCGCGCTGGCCCATTTCGGCCTTGGCGCTGCTGGTCTTGCCGGTGCGGCCCTTGACCTCGATGGCCACGGCGGCGCCCGCCAGGGGCTGGCCGCCCGGGCCCCGCAGCTGCACCATCACGGGCACCGCATGGGCTGCCGTGCCCGCCAGGGCCAGCAGCAAGGCGACGGTGGCGGGGCGGCGGAGGCGTGTGCGGTGGGGCGTCATGTGGGGCAGGCGTCTGGGCACCCTCGACGTTAGCCCGAATCGGCCTCAACGTCCCGTGAGAACTGCGCCAGTTTTGCCACTTGCGGCTTCGCCGATCATCATCGCCAGGCGGCGCAGGGCGGCCCAGGGGTCAGAGGGCCAGTCAGGGTGGCGCAGCCCCTTGACGAGGCCATCGCACACCTGGGCGGCCTGCACCAGCGCGCCGGCCTGCGCACTGTCCAGCCGCGGCGCGATGCGCTCGATCAGGCGCTCCTTGGCGCCCCACACCCGGGCTTCGCGCAGCGCCAGGGGCAGGGGCTTGCCGGCATCCAGCGCGGCGCGCACGCGGGCCAGGGCGCGGGCGTCTTCGGCCAGCGTCCAGTGCACCAGCACGGCAGCCTCGCCTTCGGCCTCCAGGCCGTCGAGCATGCGCAGCATGCGCGGCACCGCGCCGGAGAGCACCGCCTCGCTGAGCTTGAACACGTCGAAGCGCGCCACGTCCAGCACCGCAGCCTCGATTTGCTCCAGCGTCAATTCGCCCTTGGGATGCAGGAGGGCCAGCTTCTGCAGCTCCTGGTGGGCGGCCAGCAGGTTGCCTTCCACCCGGTCGGCGAAGAAGGTCAGGGCCTTCTGCCCGTCTTCCCCTTCCGGCACGGACTGCCCCTGGGCCTTCAGTCGCTGGGCCAGCCAGGCCGGCAGCAGGCGGCGCTCCACCGGCTCCACGCGCACGGACACGCCGTTGCCGTCCAGTGCCAGGAACCAGGCGCTGGACAGCTGGGTCTTGTCCAGCCGCGGCAGCGTGACGAGGGTCAGCACATCGTCGGGTGCGGCCTCGGCATAGCGCTGCAGGGCCTCTGAGCCGTCCTTGCCGGGCTTGCCCGTCGGGATGCGGATCTCGATGAACTGCCGCTCGGCGAAGAGGCTCATGGCCTGCGCTGCCGCGAGCACCGGCGCCCAGTCGAAGTAGGCGCCCGTGACGGTGAAGATCTGCCGCTCACCGAAGCCCTGCGCGCGGGCGGCGGCACGGATCTGGTCGGCCGCCTCCTGCGCGAGCAGCGGCTCGTCGCCATGCACGGTGTAGATACGGGCCAGGCCCTTGGCCAGGTGGGGGCCGAGCGATTCGGGACGCAATTGCATGGGTCAGCGACCTGGAACACAGCCACGGAGGCACACAGGCACAGAGGCCGCGGGAAGGCGCCCTCTCTGAGTCTCTGTGTCTCTGTGGCGGTGTTGGGTTTTCATGTCATCCCGGAAGGCGCACGGCCGCCAGGCGGCGCATGACCTGCGCGATGGCGTCGGAGTGCATCGCGTTGTAGAGGTTGGTGGCCTCCTGCTCCTTGGCCAGGGCCGCGGTTTCGGTGTAGTTCATGTCGCGCGACAGGCGCAGCTCCACCTTGGGCACCAGCAGCTCGCCACTGGCCGTGCGGATCAGGTAGTCGAACTGCAGGCGCAGCTGCCATTCACGCACCTGGCCCACGCTGGTGGAGGCCACCACCGTGCGGTCGCGGTACTCGTGCAGCGCCTCCAGCACGACCTCGGCGCGGGCCGGGTCGTCGAGCAACTGCACCGGCGTGCGCTTGATCTGGCGCTTCAGGCCCAGGGCCAGCGGGGAGTCCGCCGGGAAGCCGGTCAGCGCCAGGGTCTTGAACGGCAGCACGGGCTCATGGCGCAGCTCGAAGCCGCAGCCGGCCAGGGCCGTCAGGCCGAGAAGGGCGGCACGCCTTTTCATCAGACGACCACGTTCACGAGGCGGCCCGGCACGATGACGACCTTCTTGGGCGCCTTGCCTTCGCTGAACTTGGCGAACTCCTCGGTCGCCAGCGCGGCGGCCTCGATGGCGGCCTTGTCGGCGCTGGCCGGCACCTTCACCGCGCCGCGCAGCTTGCCGTTGACCTGCAGCATCAGCTCGATCTCGTCCTGCACCAGCGCGGCCTCGTCGACCGTGGGCCAGGGCGCGTCGAGCAGGTCGCCATGCTCGGCGGCAAAGCCGAGGTCCTGCCAGAGCTGGTGGGCGATGTGCGGCGTGGCCGGGTAGAGCACGCGCAGCAGCACCGAGAAGCCGTCGCGCACGGCGGCCGCCTGGCCTTCGGCCTTGAACCCCTCCAGCGCATTGAGCAGCTTCATCGCGCCGGAGACGACGGTGTTGTACTGCATGCGCTCGTAGTCGTAGCTGACCTGCTTGAGCACGTTGTGCACCTCGCGGCGCAGGGCCTTGCCGTCGCCGTTCAGCGCCCCGAAGTCGCTGCCGCCCGTCTTGATGGCTGCCGCGTTGCGCACGCCGAAGTTCCACACACGCTTCAGGAAGCGGTGCGCGCCTTCGACGGCCGCGTCGTTCCACTCCAGCGTCTGCTCCGGCGGGCTGGCGAACATCACGAACAGGCGGGCCGTGTCGGCGCCGTACTGGTCGATGAGAGCCTGCGGGTCCACGCCGTTGTTCTTGGACTTCGACATGGTCGTCATCTCGTACTCGAGACGCGTGCCGTCCTTCTTGAGCGTCGCGCCGACGATGCCGCCCTTGTCGTCGTGGATGACGTCGATCTCGTGGTCCCAGTAGTAGTCCTTGCCGCCGCCCTCGGGCTTGTGGAAGAACGCGCCCTTGAGCACCATGCCTTGCGTCAGCAGCTTCTCGAAGGGCTCGGACACGTCCACCAGCTTCAGGTCGCGCATGACCTTGGTCCAGAAGCGCGCGTACAGCAGGTGCAGGATGGCGTGCTCGATGCCGCCGATGTACTGGTTCATCGGCATCCAGTACTTCGTGCCCGCGCCGACCATCGCCTGGTCGTTCGTCGGGTCGCAATAGCGCATGAAGTACCAGGACGAGTCCACGAAGGTGTCCATCGTGTCCGTCTCGCGGCGCGCAGGCTTGCCGCATTGCGGGCACGCGACGTTCAGGAAGTCGGCGCGCTTGTTCAGCGGGTTGCCGCTGCCGTCCGGGATGCAGTCTTCCGGCAGCACGACAGGCAGGTCTTTCTCGGGCACGGGCACCACGCCGCAATCGTCGCAATGGATGATCGGGATCGGCGTGCCCCAGTAGCGCTGGCGGCTGATGCCCCAGTCGCGCAGGCGCCAGGTGGTCTTCTTCTCGCCCAGGCCCTGGGCGCCGAGCAGTTCGGCGACCTTGTCCACCGCCGCCTTGTGGCCCAGGCCGTCCAGCGCGCCGGAGTTGACGCACACGCCGCGTGTCTTGTCGCCGTACCACTCGGCCCAGGCGTCGGTCGTGAAGGTCTCGCCGTCCACCGCCACGACGGGCTTGATCTCGATGCCGTACTTCTTCGCAAACGCGAAGTCGCGCTCGTCATGCGCCGGCACGCCCATCACCGCGCCGTCGCCGTAGCTCATCAGCACATAGTTGCCAACCCACACCGGCACTTGCGCGCCGGTCAGCGGGTGGGTGACGAACAGGCCCGTGGGCACGCCCTTCTTGTCCTGCGTGGCGAGCTCGGCCTCGGTCGTGCCGCCGGCCTTGCATTCCTCGATGAAGGCCGCGACTTCGGGCTTGTCCTTGGCTGCAATGGTGGCCAGCGGATGCTCGGGCGCCACGGCGCAGAAGGTCACGCCCATGATGGTGTCGGCGCGGGTCGTGAACACCCACAGCCGTCCGCCGCCGCCCTCGATGCTGTGCGGGAAGGCGAAGCGCACGCCCTGGCTCTTGCCGATCCAGTTCTCCTGCATCAGCCGCACGCGCTCGGGCCAGCCGGAGAGGTAGTTGGGGTCTTCCGGGTTGGCAACGGCCGACAGCAGCTCCTCGGCGTACTGCGTGATCTTCAGGTAGTAGCCCGGGATCTCGCGCTTCTCGACCAGCGCGCCGGAGCGCCAGCCGCGGCCGTCGATGACCTGCTCGTTGGCCAGCACGGTCTGGTCCACCGGGTCCCAGTTGACGACCTGGGTGCGGCGCTCGGCGATGCCGGCCTCCAGCATCTTCAGGAACAGCCACTGGTTCCACTTGTAGTAGCTGGGCTGGCAGGTCGCGACCTCGCGGCTCCAGTCGATGGCCAGGCCCATGGCCTGCATCTGGCCCTTCATGTGGGCGATGTTCGAGTACGTCCACTGGGCCGGCGGCACCTTGCCCTTCATCGCGGCGTTCTCGGCCGGCAGGCCGAAGGCGTCCCAGCCCATGGGCATGAGGACGTTGTAGCCCTTCATGCGCAGCTGGCGGGCCAGCATGTCGTTGATCGTGTAGTTGCGCACATGGCCCATGTGCAGCTTGCCGCTGGGGTAGGGCAGCATGGAGCAGGCGTAGAAGTGCGGCTTGCTCGCGTCCTCGGACACGCGGTAGGCATCCCGCTCGGCCCAGTAGGCCCGGGCGGCGGCTTCGATCTCGGTGGGGTTGTAGCTGGGCGCTTCGATGGGGGCGTTCATGCCGAAATTGTAGGGGCCGCCCCCGCGGCCGCCCTTCGCTCAGGGCGCAGACGCGGCGGCCTGCGCGACGAAGGCGATGCGGCTCAGGCCGGCGGCCTGCACCCAGCCGATCAGTTCAGCCACCCGGCCGTAGGGCACGTTGCGATCGGCCCGCAACTGCACTTCCATCTGCGGGTTGGCGCGGCCGAGTTCCGCCACGCGCTGCTGGAAGGTGGCCGCATCCAGCGCGTCATCACCGAGATGCAGGCTGCCGTCGGGGGCGATGGCCACGGCGATGAAGGTCGGCGCGTCGCTCGGCGTGGCGGCTTCGCTCTTGGGCAGGTCCAGCCGCAGCGAGGCGGTCATCAGCGGCGCGGTGATCATGAAGATGACCAGCAGCACCAGCATCACGTCGATGAGCGGCGTCATGTTGATGTCGCTCATCGGCCGCGAGCCTTCGGGCTTCTCGAGGCGACCGAAGGCCATCAGCGGGCCCCGGAGGTGTCGTGCAGCAGTTCGCGCAGGTCGTGCGCGAAGCCTTCGAGGTCGGCCTCGCAGGCGGCGACCCGCTTGCCGAACACGTTGTAGGCCAGCACCGCCGGGATGGCCACGGCCAGGCCGGCCGCCGTCATGATGAGGGCCTCGCCGACCGGGCCGGAGATCTTCTCGATCGTGATGTTGCCGCTGGCCGCGATGCTCACCAGGGCGTGATAGATGCCCCAGACGGTGCCGAACAGGCCCACGAAGGGCGCCGTGGCGCCAATGGAAGCGAGCATGACCTGGCCGAACTGCAGGCGCGCCAGCACGCCGTGCAGTGCGTCGCGCAGGCGGCGTGTCAGTCGGCTTTCCTGTCGGCCGGCGGCCTCCAGGGTGGCTGTGCGGGTGTCGGCCGTGGCGGCCTCCAGCAGCGGCAGCAGCACGGCTTCGGTGTCGAAGTTCTGCAGCGCCGCGCGACCTTCGCTGATGCCCGCGGCCGCCCAGAAGGCCGGCACGGCGCGCAGCATGCCGCGGCGGGCGCGGCTCAGCAGCCAGGCTTTCCAGAGGATCAGGGCCCAGGCGCTGACCGACATGGCCAGCAGGATCAGCGCAACGGCGCGACCGATGAGGTCGCTCTGGGCCCAGAACGCCGAGAAGCCGCCCATGTCAGCGAGCGAACCCAAGCACGTCGTTCATGCCGAACAGCCCCGTGCGCTGGCCCGCCAGGAAGCGTGCCGCGCGCAGGCTGCCCTGGGCATAGATGCCGCGGTTGCTGGCCTTGTGGCTGATCTCGATGCGCTCGCCCGTGCCGGCGAAGAGCACCGTGTGGTCACCGATGATGTCGCCACCCCGCACGGTGGCAAAGCCGATGGTGGACGGGT
Source organism: Roseateles puraquae (assembly GCF_002205845.1). Taxonomy (GTDB): domain Bacteria; phylum Pseudomonadota; class Gammaproteobacteria; order Burkholderiales; family Burkholderiaceae_C; genus Pelomonas; species Pelomonas puraquae. The sequence continues at coordinate 290,640 of NZ_NISI01000002.1, forward strand.
CGCGCACGCCGGTCACGCCTTCGCGGCCGTAGACGGCGCATTGCTTCAGGTCGCGGCCCAGCGCGTCGGCGACGACCTGGCCCATCTGCAGCGCGGTGCCGCTGGGGGCGTCGACCTTCATGCGGTGGTGCGCCTCGATGATCTCGATGTCGAAGCCCTCGTTCATGGCGCGGGCGGCCAGGTCGAGCAGCTTGAGCACCACATTGACGCCCACGCTCATGTTGGGCGCGAAGACGATGGCGGTGCGCTCGGCAAACCGGGCGATCTCGGCCTTCTGGGCGTCATCGAAGCCGGTGGTGCCCACGACGGCCTTCACGCCCAGGTCGGCGCACACGGCCAGGTGGGCCAGCGTGGCCTCGGGGCGGGTGAAGTCGATCATCACATCCGCGCCCGTGAGGCCGGTGCGGACGTCATCGCCCTTGTCCAGGGTGACGTGCAGGGTGCAGTCTTCTGCCGCCTCGACGGCCTCGATCAGCATCTTGCCCATGCGCCCGGAGGCGCCCATGACGGCGACCTTCAGCATCACGAACCCGACTTCGGCAGCGTCGCATCCAGCGGCGGGTAGACACGGCCGGGCGCCGGGCCTTCGGCGGCGGCGGTGGGCGCGGTCTCGGCGCTGCGCTTGGGCGGCGGCAGGGCGCTGCGCTCGGCTTCGGTCAGCTCCAGCTTGGGTTCCTTCTTGCTGGGCTTGAAGGTGTTGATGGCGGCCACGAAGTCGTTCTCGGCCGGCAGGTCGTCGGGCACCGTCAGCGACTTGAGCTTGTCGCCCTCAAACAGGGCCACGACGAGACGCTTCTGCGGTGCCGTCCCTTGGCGGTTGATGGTGAAGACGTAATCCCAGCGCGACTCGTGGAAGACGTCGGTCAGCAACGGCGAGCCCAGCAGGTCACGCACCTGGGCCTTGGGCATGCCCGGCTTGACGCGGGCGACCATCTCCTTGGTCAGCACATTGCCCTGCACGACTTCAACGCGGTAGGGCGTCACCAGGCCCAGCACCTTTTCGCCGGTCACGGTGGGCAGGGAGTCCCAGGTGGGGAGATACGAGCAACCGCCGAGCAGCGCAAGCAGCGGGAAAGAGGCAAGCAAGGGACGCATCGGGCGGCTGGCGGGGAGCGCAGAGTGACGGGAGGAACGCCAGCCGAAGCGTCGGCTGGCTATGATCGGGCGGATTCTAGCGGGGGCCTCTGCCGGCTTTCCGCGCCCCAGCGCCATGCCCTCTTCACCCAAGAACCAGACCCACGACATCAAGAACAGCGGCCTCAAGGCGACGCTGCCGCGCATCAAGATCCTCGAGATCTTCCAGCGCTCGGCCCAGCGCCACATGACGGCCGAAGATGTCTACAAGGCCCTGCTCGGCGAAGGCGCCGACATCGGCCTGGCCACGGTCTACCGGGTACTGCAGCAGTTCGAGCAGGCCGGCCTGCTCAGCCGCAACCATTTCGAGACCGGCAAGGCGGTCTACGAACTCAACGAGGGCCATCACCACGATCACCTCGTCTGCCTGAACTGCGGCAAGGTCGAGGAGTTCTACGACGCGGACATCGAGGAGCGCCAGCACGCCATCGCGCGGGAGCGTGGTTTCGCGCTGCAGGAGCATTCGCTGGCGCTGTACGCCGCCTGCGTGAAGACCGACTGCCCCAACCGCAGCTGAGCGGGCAGCCTCGCGGCGCTCAGTCGCGTGCTGCGCGGGCGCGGATGGCGGCGAAGCTGTCGTCCACCAGCAGCCGGCCGTCCTCGTACACGGTGCGCAGGGCCTCTGTGGCGCCAGCGGCGAGCGCCTCCTGGCAGCCGGGCGAATCCAGCCGCACCGTGGCATAGGCGCCGTCCTGTTGCAGCAGCGTCAGGCGGCCGGCCTTGCTGCGCTTGGCCGGGTCGGTGACCGGCGCCTTGAAGACATCCCGCCACTGGCCGTCGATCTGCACGGCCGAGGCCTTCATCGCGAAGCCCAGCGTGTCGCGGCTGACCTGCTGCAGCAGTGCGCCGCCCTGACCGAACGCGATGTTGTCGGCCGAGTAGCCCGCGCCTTCGAGCGCCGCCAGGATGCTGGCGATGGACGCGCGCGTGATGCCGTCGCCCTGGATGACGCGCACTTGGCGCAGCACCTTGAAGCCCTTGGCATTGGTGTCGCTGCCGAACGCCGCGTCCAGTGACTGCACGGTGCGCAGCACGACGGTGGTCGGGTCGCCACTGTCGGGGCGGATGACGACCGTGGCCCCGCTGGCGATGACCGCTTCGCGCAGCTCGCCGCCCCAGAGCCGCGTGACGGCGGCATCGAGGTCGTAGGAATCGGACACCACCGCCAGGATGGCGCCGGGCTTGCCGAACTGCCGCAGCATGTTGCGGTAGGCCTCGGCCTCACCCTCGCGGCCCCAGGCGGTGATGGTGCTGTGCTCGGCCGCCGGGATGGAGAAGCCGGCCATCGGCTCGCCGTAATAGGTGCGGGCACCCAGCAGGGCCGTCAGGGTGTCGGTGCCCTGGAAGTTCACCAGATGCGCCATGCCGCCGAGCAGGGCCGACTCCAGCGACGACACGCCGCGGGCGCCAAAGTCGTGCAGCTTGAAGGGCAGGCCGGCGGCATCACCCGTGCGCGCGAGCGCCTCACCAATCAGCCGGCGCGTGGCGTGGCTGTGCGTGGCCACCGTGGTCGGGTACCAGACGCGCAGCAGGGCGGTCTCGACATAGCTGGTGAGCCAGCCGCAGTCCGGATCCGTGTTCTCCACGGTCACCAGGGCATGGTGGACGGGCACGACCGTGCCTTCGGGCACCGCGCGGATGCGCAGCGGCAGGCGGCCGCCGTGGGCGTTCACGATGTGCAGCCAGCCTTCGCGATGAAAGGGCACCCCGTGGGCTGCGCACACGTCGGCAGCGAGCGCGACGTCGTCAGCGGTCACGGGCTTGCAGAAGTACTCCTTCAGCAGCGCCTGAAGGCCGAAGAACACCGTGTAGGGCAGGCTGCCGCCGCGCGCCTCGATGTAGCTGAAGACGGTCTGGGTGCCAGGCGGGTATTGCAGCCAGTGGCTGGTCTTGTAGCTGTCCGTGTTCAGCACGAGCAGCCGGGCGATGTCGCTGAAGCCAGTCAAGGCCATGGGGGTTCCGTTTTACGCAGTGCGGATGTGCGGGCCGTGCCGCACCGCAGCTTCAATCCAACGAGCCGTTGTCGATGGCGCGCTGGTGGCGCTCGACGAACTCCTTGTAGGTGTCGATGCCGCGCAGCTGCAGGATGGTGTTGCGCACGGCCGCCTCCACCAGCACCGCGAGGTTGCGGCCGGCGTCCACCGCGATGACGACCTTGCGCACCGGCATGCCGAGCACGTCTTCATAGAGCGGCTCGTAGGGCAGGCGTTCGAAGTCGCGCTCCATCGTCTCCTTGCGCACCAGATGCACGATGAGCTTCAGGCGCATCTTGCGGCGCACGGCGGTCTCGCCAAAGATGGCCTTGATGTCCAGCAGGCCGATGCCGCGCACCTCCAGCAGGTTCAGCAGCAGCTCGGGGCAGCGGCCTTCGATGGCGGTCTGGGCGATGCGGAAGAAGTCGACCGCGTCGTCCGCCACCAGCCCGTGGCCGCGTGAGATGAGTTCCAGGCCGAGTTCGCTCTTGCCCAGGCCCGATTCACCCGTCAGCAGTACACCGAGGCCCAGGATGTCCATGAACACGCCGTGGCGCGTCGTGCGATTGGCGAAGAGCTGGGACAGGTAGCCGCGCACCAGGTCGATGACGTGACCCGCGGACTCGGCGGTGCGGAACAGCGGGATCTCGGCGCGGTCGCACATGGCCACCAGGCGGGGTGGTGGCACGCTGTCATCGGCCACGATGAGGACGGGCGGCTCCAGCGTGACGATCCGCGAGATGCGCCGGTCCTGGATGTCGGTGCTTTCCTGGCTGAGGTAGGCCACCTCGCGCCGGCCCACGATCTGGACGCGGTAGGGGTGGATGTAGTTCAGGTAGCCGACCAGGTCAGCGGCGCTCTGCGCATCGCGCACGGCGGCTTCGTCGAAGCGGCGCTCCGGGTGGGCGTGGCCGGCGATCCACTCCCAGCGAAGGGCCTCGCGGTGTTCCTCAAACAGCCGCTCGGCGCTGATGGACGTCGGTTTCATGGTGCCCCTCGCCCGGCGGGTACGCCGGTCGGTCCCCCGCGGGGACGGCGATGCCCGCAGCATCGAGCTGCGAGCACATCGCCTGACGGGCCGGCTTGGGAGCGGCCCGGCGCTCGGCCCAACGCGACCCGCATCAAGCGACCGACTTCAGCGGCTCCCAGGCCGCGATCAGCTTGAACAGGGTGGCGGCGTCCGGCTCGGCCTTGAGCTGCTCGCGCAGTTCGCGGTCAGACAGCATCTCGGCGATCTCGGACAGGATTTCCAGGTGGCGCTGGGTGGCGGCCTCGGGCACGAGCAGGAAGATCAGCAGGCTGACCGGCTCGTCGTCCGGCGCATCGAAACCGATGGGCTGGGCCAGTCGCAACACGGCGGCCAGCGGGTTCTTCAGGCCCTTGACCCGGCCATGCGGGATGGCGACGCCGTGGCCCAGACCGGTCGAACCCAGCCGTTCGCGGGCGAACAGGTTGTCGGTGACCAGCGCCCGGGCCATCTGGTGGTGGTTCTCGAACAGCAGACCTGCGTGTTCGAAGGCGCGCTTCTTGCTGGACGCATCCACATTCACCAGCACGTTGTCGGCGGGCAGGATGGCGGCGAGACGGTTCATGGGCGGAGGCCTGGCTTCGGGGGCGCCTGGGGGCGCGGCCGTGGCTGGGCAGGTGGGTCATTCAGAGTCGCAGATTATGGAACCGTGGACCGTTTTGGGGTGGGCGAGAGACCCTAGACCCGTGCAAAACCTGTCCGCCCACCCCCGAATGCGTGTTTTTGCGGCACCGCAGCAACAAGCGATTGCACATCGCAAAAACAAAAGCGGCCCGCAGGCCGCCGTGAGATGAGGCACTCAGCCTCAGGGCGCTGGCACCTCAAGGCGCTTGGCCGAGGCGTGGTGGTGATCCTGCACCTTGTCCTTGTGACGGCAGACCTGGCGGTCGAGCTTGTCCATCAGCTGGTCGATGGCGGCGTACAGGTCTTCGTGCGACTGCTCGACGAAGATGTCGCGGCCCTTGACGTGTAGCGTCACTTCAGCGCGCTGGCGGCGGTCCTTCTCCTTTTGCTTCTCAACGGTCAGCAGGACGTTGATGTCAACGACCTGGTCGAAGTGGCGGGTCACACGGTCCAGCTTCGTGAGTACGTACTCGCGCAGCGCTGGCGTGACTTCGAGATGATGGCCACTGATCGTCAGATTCATAAAGCCTCCTTTCAGAGGGTTGGGTCCAGAAAACAGACCGGGAAAACAGAGAAAACCAAACGAAGGGGGAGGAGGAGGGAGGGGTCTTTTCGGGTAGCGGAGTGGAGGGGGAGTGGGGAAATTGACGAGCCCAGTTTGCGCGCGAAGCGGGCGCATGACAAGGGGATGACGGTGAACCTTTGTGCCGGTCTGGTTCAAGTTTTTGTGCCTTCTTTCACGTGCATCACGGTGCAATAATCCGCGGCTATTCCCCCCTCGGAGAGCCACTTGGACAGCGATCACCCTCGGTGACCGTCCGCTCCTGCCGCTCGGGCCTGCACATTGCATGAGGCCCGCCGCCCGGAGTGAGACGGTTGACCTGAACCCCACCACACCGGACGGCGCACCGTCGTCCTCCCCGCTTGTCGCTGCCGGAGACGAGGCATGCTGAATGTGTTCACGCTGGACAACGGACGCCTGAAGGGCGGTCTGTTCCAGGAAGAAATCGAAACCGCCGAGGACCTGGCCCTGTCGCGACCCATCTGGGTCGACCTCGAAAGCCCCAGCCAGGAAGAAAAGGGCTGGATTCGCGACCGCTTCGGGCTGACCATCCCGGAAGACATCGTCGACGAAGACCTGGAAGAGTCGGCCCGCTTCTACGAGGAAGACAACGGTGAGCTGCACATCCGCTCCGACTTCCTGATCGAGGGCGACGAGCAGCCCGACGGCAAGCCGGCCCGCAACGTGCGCGTGGCCTTCATCCTCTACAACAACGTGCTGTTCTCGATCCACAACGAGGACCTGCCGGTGTTCCGCCTGCTGCGCCTGCGGGCCCGCCGCATCCCGGCGCTGATCGAAGACGCCAAGGACGTGCTGCTCAAGCTCTACGACGCCGACGCGGAGTACTCCGCCGACGTGCTCGAAGGCATCTACGACAAGCTGGAGGCCGTGAGCGCCCGCGTGCTGAAGAGCGACGTGACCGACGCCGAAGCCGGCGAGGTGCTGGCTGCCATCGCCCGCGAGGAAGACTTGAACGGCCGTATTCGCCGCAACGTGATGGACACACGCCGGGCGGTGAGTTTCATGATGCGCAGCCGCATGCTGAATGCCGAGCAGTTCGAGGAGTCGCGCCAGATCCTGCGCGACATCGACTCGCTGGACTCGCACACGGCGTTCCTGTTCGACAAGATCAACTTCCTGATGGACGCCACGGTCGGCTTCATCAACATCAACCAGAACAAGATCATCAAGATCTTCTCGGTGGCCAGCGTGGCGCTGCTGCCGCCGACGCTGATCGCGTCGATCTACGGCATGAACTTCAAGAACATGCCCGAGCTGGAGCAGGCCTGGGGCTATCCGTTCGCACTCGGCCTGATGCTCGTGTCGGTGGCCGCCCCCTTCATCTACTTCCGCCGCAAGGGTTGGTTGAAATAGCCCCCCCTCAACAAGGGTCGGCCGTGCACTACGTCGCCTTCAGGCGGCGTTTGAGCAGTCTCATGAGGGCGCCGAGGACGGGGAGCTTTTCGTAGAGCTCCTCGGCGGCGTCCCAGTAGTCGCGGTGGTCGGCCACGAGGCCGGCGTCGTCGAAGCGCAGGTGGCTCGCGCCGCGGATGACGAAGTCGCCGGCATGGAAATCCCAGCCCAGGAAGCACTGGTCGCCCTCGGCGATGACCGAGGTCACGACGAAGCGCGGCGCCTTCACGGTCTCGAACATGTGCGCAAAGATGCGCCGCACGGCCGCGCGGCCTTCCACTTCGTTGAACGGGTCCTTGAAGCGGCAGGTGCGGGCGTAGCGGGCAGCCAGCTCGTCCAGCGTTGCCGGGGCGAGCGCTTCGTACAGGCCGATCAGCGTGGCCACGCGCGGATCGCTGTGGGTCATCGGTTGGTCTTGCTGACGAGCGGGAAGTAGAGCCGGTAAGGCAATTGGCGCAGCGCCTTCATGAAGCGCGTGAAGCGCTTGGGGAAGTGGATCTCGAAATCACCTGCCGCCCAGCCCGCCAGCATGGCGCGGGCCGCCTGCTCGGGGCTGATCTCGGCGGGCATGTGGAAGTCGTTCTGTGCCGTCATGGGCGTCTTCACGAAGCCCGGGTGGATGACCGATACGCCGATGCCGCGTGGGTGCAGGTCCAGGTAGAGCGCCTCGGCCAGGTGGCTGAGCGCCGCCTTGCTTGGCCCGTAGGCCAGCGCCTTGGGCAGGCCGCGGTAGCCGGCCACGCTGGAGATGAAGCTCAGGTGGCCGGTGCCGGCGGTGAGCAGCTGGGGCAGCACGGCGTCCAGCAGATGCAGCACGCCGTTGAAGTTGATCTCGAGGTGCCTGCGCGCCTCGGCGAGGTCGAAGTTGGCCGCACCCATGGCGCGGTAGTAGCCGGCGCAGTAGACGCACAGGTCCACGGGGCCGAGCTCGCTGGCAGCGGCGTGCAGCGCGGGCAGGTCCAGCACGTCCAGCGGCAGCGCGCGGCTTCCCGGATGAGCGGCGACGAACTTGTCGAGCAGCTCGGCCTGGCGGGCCGAGACGATGACGCGGGCCCCGGCGGCATGCAGCGCGCTGGCGGTGGCTGCGCCGATGCCGGTGGAGGCGCCGATCAGCCAGGCGGTCTTGCCCTGCCAGTCGCGAAGGGGCGGGTTCAGGCTCATGGTTTGTAGAAGCTCAAGGTGACCTCGCCGAGGTCGATGCCGAACTTGCTCATGCGCGCCTTGTTGAGCATGACGCGGTCGTCCATCAGGTACATCCAGTCGTCGAACTGCACGTCGTAGGTGGTGTTGTCCACCGGCAGGCGCAGCGTATAGCTCCAGCGCAGCGCATTGCCGCGGGCGATGCCCTCTGCCTCGCCGATGACGTCGCCGGCCGTGCCCTTGTAACGGCCATTGCCCAGGGCCGTGATGGTCCACACGCGGCGTTCGGTCTTGCCGTCGCTGTAGAGGAAGTCTTCCTCCAGCGTGCCGACATCGCCCTGCCAGCGGCCCACCAGCTTGACCGTGAAGCGGCGCTTCACCTTGCCAGCGCGGTCGGTGAAGAGACCGTGCGCGGTGAGTGGGCCGTTGAAGTAGGTCTTGAGATCCAGCGCCGGCTTCTCGGCGGCGTAGTCCTCGGGCACGGGGGCGCTGGCGCAGCCGGCGAGCAGGGCCAGGGCGGAGGCGGAGAGCAGCAGGCGTCGGTTCATGGCTTGGCGATGAAGTAGCGGTAAAGCAGCGCAGCCGCGGCGAGCTTGAGCGCGCAGGGCAGCAGGCAGTAGGCGAGGGTCAGGGCTTGCAGGGCCTGCGCATCGCGCTGGCCGGGGGCATAGCCCAGCAGCTGCAGCAGCGGCAGGGCCAGGCCCGCAGCGAGGGCGAGGTTGAGTTTGGTCGCGGCGTTCCACCAGCCGAAGAAGGCGCCTTCGGCTTGGCCCGCGTGGCCGGCGCGCTGGATGACGCCGGTCAGCAGCGCGCCGGCCACGGCCAGGTCGGCGCCGAGGGCGGCGCCGCTGGCGATGCACACCGCCAGGAAGCCGTTCCGGTCGCCCTCGCCCAGCACCGCGGCCCAGGCGAAGGTGGCGATGGCCAGCCCCATGCCCAGGCCCCAGGAGCGCGGCTGGCCCAGGCGTGCGATGACGCGCAGCCACAGCGGTAGCGACACGACTGCCGCTGCGAAGTAGCTGGCCAGGAACAGGCCCTGGGCCTGCGGCAGCCGCAGGCGGTCGTCGATGAAAAACAGCAGCAGCGTGGCCGGCACGGCCGCTGCGATGCCGTTGAGCAGGTACACCGCCAGCAGCCGGCGGAACTCGGGCACCCGCCACGCGAGGGCCAGCGGCGCCGGCTCGGCCGGGCTCACGCCGGGCTGCGGCGCAAACGCCAGCAGCACCAGGCCCAGGGCCAGGGTCACCGCCAGCGCCACGGCCGTGGCGCCCAGGCCCAGGGTCGACGGCAGCACGCTGGCCGTCACCACCCCCACCAGCGCGAAGCCTTCGCGCCAGGCCACGACGCGGGTCTGGCGGGCCACGCCGCCGCCCAGGCGCGCGCCCCAGGCCTGGTGCAGCACGGTGAGCAGGCTGTAGGCGAGGTAGGTCAGCACCAGCAGCACGCCGGCCCACGCGAGCAAGGCGCCGGGTGTGCGTGGCAACGGGAAGAACAGGCCCGCGAAGCCCGCGGCCAGCAGCACGCCGGCCAGGGGCAGCTGCCACAGCAGGCCGCGCCGCCCGAGGGCGCGGTCGCTCAGGCGGCCGATCCAGGGGTCGGCCACGGCATCCAGCGCGCGGGCGGCGAGCAGCAGCGCGCCCAGGCTGGCCAGCGGCACACCGAACTGGGTGGCGTAGTGCTGGGGCAGGTGCACATACAGCGGTAGCGCAACAAAGGCGAGCGCCAGGCCGAGTGCACCGTAGCGCAGGCCGTCCAGCGGCGGGAGTTCAGCCTTGTCCGTCACGGCTGCCCAGCAGCTGCTCGCGCAGCGCCGGCTCCGAGGTCTGCGGGCTCAGCCAGATGCCGAAGAACAGCCGTGCGAACTGCGCATCGTCGATGCGCTGGCGCGGCTGGCCGTTGAAGAAGAACTGCGCCCCGCTGCCGGGCTCATAGCGGCCGGTGAGGCGGTCGCCGTCTTTCACGTCGGGGAAGGCGGCCTCCATGGCCTTGAGCCAGGCCTGGCCCTGCGCCTCGCTGATGCTGGCCTGGCGGCGCATTTCCGCGAGCGACCGCTTGGCGATCTCGCGGCCCACCAGCGAACGGGCGTACTGCAATTCGAGCGCCAGCGGCTGCTCGGCCCAACTCGCGGCCTGCACCGGCTCGGCCGACCACAGCCGTGCGTCGTAGATGGACAGCCCGAAGTAGCGGAAGCGCCCCTGGCCGCGCAGCTTCAGCCCAGCCAGCTCAGGACCTGGCTGCGCCTGGGCGCTCGCCGTGAGTGCCGTGCCCAGGGCGACCAGGCTGCCGAGCGAAGCCAGAGCGCGGCGGCGGTCCATCAGTCCCTCACCAGGGTGAACTGCATGACGTCGGTATTGCCGGCCGCAAACGCCGCCTGGCAGTAGGCCAGGTAGAACTCCCAGAGCCGCATGAAGCGCGTGTCGAAGCCCAGTTCGCGCACGCGGCTGTCGTGGCGCAGGAAGGTCTCGCGCCAGCGGCGCAGGGTCTCGGCGTAGTCCGCACCGAAGGCCAGCTCGTTGACCACGCGCAGGCCGGCGCGCTCGGCATGCAGGCGGAACTGGCTCGGGCTGGGCAGCAGGCCGCCCGGGAAGATGTACTGCTGGATGAAGTCGGTCGAGCGCACATAGCGGTCGAACAGGTCGTCGCGAATGGTGATGCTCTGGATGCAGGCGCGGCCGCCCGGCTTGAGCTTGTCATGCACGGTGCGGAAGTAGCCGTCCCAATACTCGCGGCCCACGGCCTCGAACATCTCGATGGAGACCACGGCATCGAAAGGCTCGTCGGCGATGTCGCGGTAGTCCTGCAGCCGCAGGTCGGCGGCCAGGCCCGCGGTCGTGAGGCGATCGCGGGCCCAGGCCAGCTGCTCGTGCGACAGCGTCACGCCGGTGAGGCTCGCGTTGAAATCACGCGCAGCCACTTCGGCCACCGCGCCCCAGCCGCAGCCGATCTCCAGCACCCGGCTGCCCGGTGCCACCTCGGCTTCGGCCAGCGCGCGGCGCATCTTGGCCTGCTGCGCAGCGACAAGGTCGCCACCGCGCTCGCCCTCGAACCAGGCGCTGGAGTAGTTCATCGTGGGGTCAAGCCACAGGCGGTAGAACTCGTTGCCCAGGTCGTAGTGGGCCTGGATGTTCTTGCGGCTGCCGCTGCGGGTGTTGCGGTTCAGCGCATGGCGCAGGCGGTACAGCAGGCCGCCCCAGAAGCCACCGTAGAAGAGCTGCTCCAGTGCGGTGCGGTTGCGGATGAACAGCTCCAGCAGCGCGCTCAGGTCAGGGCTGGTCCAGTGCCCCGCCATGAAGCTCTCGGCGAAACCGACGTCGCCAGACTTCAGCGCGGCATCGCACACGGCCCAGTCGCTGATGCGGATGGCCGCGCGCGGCTGCTGCTCGTTGCCGAAGTGCAGCAGGTCGCCTTCGGGGGTCTGCAGGTCCAGGCTGCCGTGGCGCAGGTGTTGCAGCAGGGCGAGCACGCGGCGCGCAGTGCGGGGGAGGTCGGCCGCGAGCGCGGGCAGGGAGGTCGTGGTGGTGGTCGGCATGGCGGTCAACGCGTCACGAAACGCTCAGGAGGCTGGGGTTTGGAGAAGAAGGGCACGCGCTTGAGCCACAGCTTCAAGGCCTGCCAATGGATGCGCGCGACGATCATCATCGTCAGCGCCGGCATGGCGAAGAAGGCGCGGCGCGCCGCCGTCGTGGTGAGGGGCGCCAGCTGGCCGGACAGGCTGGTCAGCAGCAGCGGGCCGGTGTCGTCGTCGTGGTCCACGCAGCTCACCACGTGGGCTGCCTGGCGCATGAAGCGAAAGCGGTAGCGCCCCTCGACGCGGCAGAAGGGCGACACATGGAAGACCTTGGCAGCCCGCTGCTCCTGGCCCCAGGCCAGGTCGGGCCCGCGCAGCAGGTAGCAGTGACGCTCGCCGAAGGTGTTGTTCACTTCGACGACGATGGCCGCGAGCCCGCCGTCGGCCCGCTCGCAGAACCAGAAGCTCACCGGCTTGAACACATGGCCGAGCACACGCGGATAGGTCTGCAGCCAGACTTCGCCGTCGGCGTCGTCCACGCCTTCGGCCGCCATCAGGCCTTCAAGCCAGGCCAGCGCATCGCCGCCGCCCTCGCCATGGTCGGCATCATGAAAGCTGAGCCAGCCGCGGCCGTTGCGGTTCAGCGCCGCGCAGGCCTCGCGACGCAGCGCGCGCATCGGCAGCCACAAAAAGTAGCTGGCGTAGGCGAAGGCGTGCTCGCGCGGACGCAGCCGGCGGTGGAACACCTGGCCCATGCCGAGCTGGGCGATGTTCACGCCAGCACCCGCTCGGCGACCTGCTGGGCCGCCGTGAGGCCCGACAGCAGGCCGTCTTCATGAAAGCCGTAGCGCGTCCAGGCGCCGGCATACCAGACGCCGCCGGCGCCCTGGATCTCCGGCAGCCGGGCCTGGGCGCGCACCGCGCCGTCGTCGAACACCGGATGCGCGTAGTCGTAGCGGCCGATGACGGTCGAGGCCTCGGGCTGGCGCAGGGGGTTCAGCGACACGACGACCGGCTGCTCGAAGGGCAGGGGCTGCAGGCGGTTGAGCAGGTAATGCAGGCAGACCGACGCGCCCTGGCCTTCGTGCTGGCCCGCACTCTCGTAGTTCCATGCCGCCCAGGCCGCGCGGCGGCGCGGCAGCAGGCGGGCATCGGTGTGCAGTACGGCGACATTGGGTTGGTAGCGTACGGCGCCCAGCAGCTCGCGCTCCCGCGGGTTTGCATCAGTGAGCAGGGCCAGGGTCTGGTCGCTGTGGCTGGCGCAGATGACCGCGTCGAAGCGCTCCTCGCCGCGTGCCGAGGTGAGCACCACGCCGCCGCCGGGCTGGCGCTGCAGGCGCAGCACGGGGGTGGACAGGCGCACCTCGTGCAGGGCCGGCAGCATGGCATGGACGTAATGGCGCGCGCCGCCGGCCACCGTCCACCACTGGGGCCGGTCGTTGACCTGCAGCAGCCCGTGGTTGTGGCAGAACCGGATCAGCGTGCGCATGGGGAACTGCAGCATCTGGGACGTCGGGCACGACCAGATGCAGGCCACCATCGGCAGCAGGTACCAGTCCCGAAAGCCCCGGCCGAAGCGGTGGCGGTCCAGGAAGTCGCCGATGGGTTCGCCCAGCGCTGCCTCCTCGCCGCGCCCAGCCAGCTCGGTGCACAGGCGGTTGAAGCGCAGCAGGTCGGTCAGCATCGCCCAGAAGGCGGGGCGTGCGAGGTTGCGCTTTTGCGCGAAGACGGTGGCCAGGTTGCTGCCGCTCCATTCCACGTCGTCCGCTGGCACCTGGGCGGAGAAGCTCATGTCGCTGCGCGCGGCGCGCACGCCGAGCTGGTCGAACAGCTGGATCAGCAGCGGGTAGGTGCGCTCGTTGAACACCAGGAAGCCCGTGTCCACGCCATGCGTGATGCCGCCGAGCGTCACGTCCACGGTGTGGGTGTGGCCGCCCGCGTAGCTGCCGGCCTCGAAGAGCGTGACATGGGCCCGGTCGCTCAGGCTCCAGGCGGCCGACAGGCCGGCAATGCCGCCGCCGATGACGGCAATGCGCTTGCTGGTGTGGCTGCCCGGCCCGCGGGGGTGGCCGCGCCCGCGCAGAAAGTCCAGCACCGGGGCCGCATGCGCGCCGGCCGGGCCGCCGGTGAAGATCGGGCCCGCGTCATCGACACGGGCCCGGGTTGTAAAAGGGGCCGCGGAACGCCTCGGAGCCAACGAGGGAGGGAGGGAGGAGGAGGAGAACGGCTCCGGGCTGGCTGCTCTGGATTCAGAGAGGTTGCGCGACCCAAATTCGGCGTTGAACGGGGCAGGGCAGGGCGACGACGCCCCCGGGTTTCCACCCGGTGTGTAGCGTGAGAGTCGCTCCGAAACATGAAGTTCTCGGGCGCTGTACCCAGTTCGGGCGACGATTGTTGTCGTCATGGTCGGGTGTCCTGCGCTGTCTTCGACGTTCCGGAACTGGTTTGAAAACAGTGCGCCATGCGCCTGTACCAGGGGGACAATCGAGTGATGTTGTTGATGATTTGTCCTGGGCAAATTTTGTTTGCCGGCCTATATTACGTCAGTGGGCGCGTCTTGTCTCACTTTTGTCCAGGACAAATCTTGAAACCTTCCACTGCACCGCGGCTGCTGCCGGCGGCCCGTCAGCCATGACCGGCCCTGAGACTTACGCGCCCAGCGAGGGAACGGATGCAGCGCCACCCGCGGGCGCGATCGGTATCGCGGCGGTCGAGCGCGAGACCGGCATCAATAAAGAGACGCTGCGCGTGTGGGAGCGCCGCTATGGCTTCCCGGCACCCTGGCGGGACGCCACGGGCGAGCGCCTGTACCCGCCGGAGCAGGTGCACAAGCTGCGGCTTGTGCGCCGCCTGATGGATGCCGGCCACCGCCCGGGCCGCGTGGTGGGCGCGCCGGTGGAGGAGCTGGCCACGCTGCTGCAGCCCGCACCCAACCCCTTGCTGAACCCGGGTGCCCCGGCGGAGGCGCCTGAGATCGCGGCCTGCACCGACGCCCTCAAGCAGCACGACATCGACGGCCTGCGCCGGCTGATGTCGCAGGCGGTGTTGCGCCGCGGCCTGGCCGGCGCGGTGACCGAGGTGTTCGCGCCCATGACCACCCGCATCGGTGAGCTGTGGATGGCGGGCGACCTGCAGGTCTTCCAGGAGCACATCTACAGCGAGTCGCTGCAACTCGTGCTGCGCCAGGCCATCCAGGCGCTGCCCGCCCCGGCCGCCGGCGGCCCCCGCGTACTGCTGACGACGCTGCCAGGCGAAACCCATGTGCTCGGCCTGCTGATGGCCGAGGCGCTGCTGACGCTGGAGGGCGCCGCCTGCCTGTCCCTGGGCGCGCAGACGCCGCTGGGGCAGCTGGTGGCGGCGGCGGAGGTGCACCGGTCGCATGTGGTGGCGCTGAGCTTCAGCATCCAGCTGGCCAATCGCGCCGTCCATGACGGGCTGACGGACCTGCGCGCCATGTTGCCGCCCACCGTCGAGATCTGGGCGGGCGGTGCCAGCCGTGCGCTGCGCCAGACCTCCGCGATCGAGGGGGTTCGTTGCCTGAATGGGTTGGGCGACATCACCGCCGAAGTCACGCGGCTCCGTGAACTTTTAGAATCCGGCCTCTAAACGAGGACCCGCCATGCTTTACCCCGAACTGTTCAAGCAACTCGAAGCCGTGCGCTGGAACATGGACAGCGACATTCCCTGGGACAAGTTCGACGCCAGTCTGCTGTCTGACGAACAGGCGCAGACCATCAAGATGAACGCCATCACCGAGTGGTCGGCGCTGCCGGCGACCGAGATGTTCCTGCGCGACAACCGCGAGGACAGCGACTTCTCCGCGTTCATGAGCGTGTGGTTCTTCGAGGAGCAGAAGCACAGCCTCGTGCTGATGGAATACCTCAAGCGCTTCCGCCCCGACCTCGTGCCGACAGAAGAAGAGCTGCACGAAGTGCGCTTCGACTTCGACCCCGCCCCGGCGCTTGAGACGCTGATGCTGCACTTCTGCGGCGAGATCCGCCTGAACCACTGGTACCGCCGCGCGGCCGAGTGGCACACCGAGCCGGTCATCAAGGCCATCTACGAAACCCTGTCGCGCGACGAAGCCCGCCACGGCGGCGCCTACCTGCGGTACATGAAGCGCGCCATGGCCAAGTTCGGCGACGAGGCCCGCGCCGCCTTCGCCAAGGTCGGCGTGCTGATGGCCTCGGCCCGCCGCACCGCCCAGGCTCTGCACCCCACCAACCTGCACGTCAACGCCAAGCTCTTCCCGCGTGACACCATCCAGAGCCGCCTGCCTGACCCCGAGTGGCTGGAGCGCTGGCTCGACACCCAGATCCAGTTCGACTCGGTGTGGGAGAACAAGGTCGTTGAGCGCATCCTGCACAACATGAGCCTGCTGATGGACCGCAGCTTCGCCACCGTGCAGGAGCTCAACCGCTTCCGCAAGGAAATGGCCGCGCGCCTCACGCCGCCGGCCGGCAGCGGCCTGGCGCCGGCCTGAGTCCACGCGGCACCGGCAATGCAAAAGAGGCCCCGCGGGGCCTCTTTGTCTTGGCGGGCCTGCAGCCGTCTTCAGCCGCCCCGGGCCCGCTTCATCACCACCAGCGCAAAGCCGGCGGCAGCGAGGGCGGCCCAGCCCAGGAACTGCAGCGACGCCAGTTCCAGCAGCGCCTCCCCGAAGTCCTTGGCCACCCAGGCCCAGAGGTTCACGTCCGACATCAGCGCCTCCTGCAGCCCGGGCGGGTTGTGCACCATCGCCGTGTTGACCTGCAGGTTCCAGGCCTGCAGGGCATCGACCGGCCAGCTGATGCCGTAGATCTTGTCCAGCACCAGCACCGCGATCAGCGAGCCCACCAGCACCACCGGCACGCCCAGGCGCTTGAGCCAGGCGGAGGCTGCCATCAGCACGAAGATCAGCGGCGACAGCCACAGCAGCATCGGCACCGTGCCCGCGAAGGCGCGCACCAGGAGTGGCGCCGCGGCCGACATCACCTCCGACCAGTCCACCGCCGTGACGGCGCCGAAGCCATCCTGCTTGGCGACCACCGACATCGCGATCGGCACCCCGAACAACATGCCGATCACCGCGCCGCCAAGCGGCACCAGCCAGGCATGGGCCAGCACCGTGGCCGCCACGCTCTCGCTCGGTCGCCCGGGCAGCGACAGCCAGAACTCGATGGAGCGATCTTGCGTGTCACGCCGCGCCAGCCCCGGCAGCTGGAACAACGCCACCAGCAGGCAGATGCCGTAGATGGCCACCGTCGAGATCATCACGATGATCAGCGCGACCAGCTCGCGGTGCTTGTCCGGCAGGCCCTGCACGCTGCCGATCGGCAGCATGGCCAGGAAGAGCAGCGGCGGTGCGAGGGCGGCGATCAACCAGCCGCGCTTGTGTTGCATCCATTCGCGCAGCAGCAGGGTGGGGAGATGGGTTTGCATGGCAGGTCCTTCAGGCTTGCTTGCTGTTGAGCGCCGGGTTGCGGGTCAGCGCCATGAAGAGGTCGACAAGGCTCGGGCGCACGCGCTGGCCGAGGCTGGCCACATGCTCCGGCGGCGCGCCATCAAACAGCGAGGTCGTGCGACCTTGCTCGCGGTAGCGCAGCAGCGGATGAGCCGCCGCCATGGCGTCCGCCGCGGCGGGGTCGTGGTTCAAGGCCACGAAGCGACGGTCGATGTCTTCCAGGCTGATGGCCAGGGCCACGCGGCCCTCGTCCAGCATGATCACGTCGGACAGCAGCGCCTCCACTTCCTCCACCTGGTGGGTGGAGATCAGCACGCTTCGCTCGCCATCGCACCATTCGTCGATCAGCATCTCGTAGAAGCTCTTGCGCGACACCACATCCAGGCCCAGCGTGGGCTCGTCCAGGATCATCAGCTTGGCGTCGATGGCGGCGATGAGCGCCAGGTGGGTCTGCGCCACCATGCCCTTGGACAGGCTCTTGATCTTGTCGCTCTCGCTCACGCTGGTGCGCTTGAGCAGCGCCCGCGCCCGCTCGGCCGAGAACTTGGGCTGCAGCCGGCTCATCAGCGTGATCAGCTCGCTCACCCGCGCCCAGCGCGGCAGCACCGCCACGTCGGGGATATAGCTCAGCTGTTCCAGCAGCTTCTGCCGGTCGCCTGCGGGGTTCAGGCCCAGCACCGTCATCTCGCCCTGCACCGGCAGCAGGCCCACCAGCGCCTTCATCAGCGAGGTCTTGCCCGCGCCGTTGTGGCCCAGCAGCCCCACCACGCGGCCCTGGGGCACGGTGATGGACACCTCATTGAGCGCCGTCTTCTTGCCGTAGCGCAGCGTCGCGTTCTTGACTTCGATCAGGTTCATGTGGCCTCCCAGTTCAGATCCTTCGCGCTCAGCCCCAGCCGCTTGAGCTTGGCCCGCAGCGCCGGCCAGTCCTTCTGCAGGAACTGCTCCCGCTCCTGGCGCAGCAGCCGCTCGCGGGCGCCCACCGTCACATACATGCCCAGGCCGCGGCGCGACTCGATCAGCCCATGATCGCTGAGCGCCTGCAGGGCGCGCGTGACGGTCAACGGGTTGATGACGTACTGGCTCGCAAGCGAGCGCACCGAGGGCAAGGCCTCGCCTTCCGGGGGGCTGCCGTCGAGCAGCTGCACGGCCAGTCGGTCGGCCAGCTGCTGGTAGATCGGCGCCTGGTCAGTCCAGGTGGGAGTCATGGGCGCTCCGGGGTGTGTTGCTGATGTAGCACACCATATCTCCCGGGGCGGGAGAGGACCTAGCGGGGAGCGACAGACTGCAGATTTGGGGGGATGGGTGGGCCGTGTCCTCAGCTGGCCGATGTCGGTTTGCGCTGAGTTCGGAACTGTTTGCGCTTAACTCTGAACTCGTTCTAGCATCCGCAACGGGTGCCAAATCGATTGCAAGTTGTTGATTGGAAACAAGGTTTTCGCTTCCGCGTAGGCGGATGCTCGCGGATGGCAGGCATGGCCTCAGCAACATCCATGAGTTTTTTCCCCCTCTGCAAGCAGCCGCTCACTGCCCTATACTGATTTTATTCACAGTGCTTGAGATGCGTGCTCTTCTCAACGCAGTGTTATGTGCCTCATGTAACATAACAAGATGGCAAGAGGTGAGTCAGGCAGGATCGTTATCGAGGTTGACCCGGCACTGAAGCGTGAGCTTTATGCCGCTTTAGCGCTGTCGGGTAGCACCCTTAAGGATTGGTTCATACGTAGTGCGGGGGACTATTGCACCTCTGGCGTGCAAGGGTCGCTCTTCGCACCGGTCGTGAGTGCGGCCGGCGCGATTCGGAATGAGACCGACGAGGCAGTCCAAGTGAGCGATGAGGCGCAGACGGAGTCCGCTGAGTAATGCCATACGACCACAACGCTGAAGCCGACTTTGCCGCCTCAGAGGTTGCCCGCATGCTCGTGGCCGACCCAGGGCTTTGCTACGACGCCGCATCGCTACCCGCTTCGATCAGCGCCTCGGCCTCCTACGAGCCGTCGGCGGCGGGGTGGCCGAAGGCCGATGGTCTGGTGTCCGTTCTTGAAGGGGGCACTACGACCCAGCGTGCCATAGCCTTGGAATACAAGCGTCCTCAGGAAGGTATTCATGGCCTGCTGACGGCGATTGGCCAAGCGCATGGCTACTTGCACAAAGGCTACAGCGGGGCCGCAATCGTCATCCCAGGGCGATACAGCTCTCACCCGACGCCGGCTGAATACGTCCGTGATGTCTTGAACGCGATCAGCGGCAGCAGGGCGATTGCAGTCTTTAGCTATTCGCCACCAGACACCACAAGCCCAACACCTTTTGCCGGGCGAATTCAATGTGTTCGACCCCTGGTGTTCGACGCTGGTCGTGTGCATCTGCGGCCGGCCAACCAAGGGCCAAAGACCCAGTGGGTCCATATGCGGGAAGGCTCGACCACCCGCGATGCGTTTTTTCGCTTTCTCCAGGTCGCGAAGCGGCTGTCCGCAGACCCCACCGCTCCGCGGCCCACGCTCAGGAGCGAACTCGTGGCCGCTATTGGTCGACTGGCCCCCGGCAGGGACCCAATCGAGTACATAACTAACACTGCGGACAACAAGTTTTTGACCAAGGTCTGGCAATTCTTCTGGCTCGAATGGCTAGCCACGCCAGCGGTGCTGACGCCTTGGAAACTTGAAGCAGGAGTCTATTCAGCGCCTGGCGCTAGGACTCGCATCCTTCGTGAAGATGGGACGGACTTCAGCCAACTTTGGGAAGGGCGAGTCAATAGCCTCAAAGAGACCATCGCCGGCATGCTGAACCGCGGTGAGATTAGTGAGGCGCAGGGCTGGGAAGCATTTGTCGGCGGAATCTCTGCTACTGGAGGCGGCCAAGATAAGCAGGGCGTGCGTGCGAGGGCACACAGCTACCGCGAAGACATCGACAGCGCTTTGGCTCAGCTCAGGTGGATCGAAGACGACGGATTGCCAACGGACCAGGGCTACCGGTTCATGACTATCTGTGAACGGTATGGAGGAGCCAACTCCCGTGCCGCCATCGACTACATGGGTGCCACGCTCATCCAGACCGGGCGCTACGCGTCGTTCTTGCATTACATCAATCGCCTGTCCGAGCGCAAGTTCGCCGAGAACCCTCTCGCCTACACGAAGCCGGGGCCTGGCGGCATGCCCGTGTTTACCGAAGAGTCTTATTGGGAGTATCTGCAGGACCTGGAAACGAAGCTAACCGACGAACTTAGGGTCATGAGAAAGGTGTCTGGAAGAGCCCGTCCCCGAGTTCGCACCACGTTCCAGGTGGAGCTGACCCTGTTGCGCAACTATGGGTTCGTTAGCTCCACGAGGCACCGGCTCGGCGTCGGCATTCCTATCGACTGGGAGCAGGTCGTGCAGGCCCTCAATGTAGACCTATGAAGCAGTTCAAATGAAAAGCAACAACGACTATCAAGCCGAGTCAGGTGCAGCCCGAGCAACGAGGGCGCGCACTGTCAAGGGTGTTCCGACCGCCGTGGGGCTGTTCGTCGGGGCGGGCGGGCTTGACCTGGGATTTCGGCAGGCTGGGTTCAAACTCTTGGCCGCATCAGACTTCGAGCCTGAGGCCGAAGCCACGCACCAGCTCAATTGGCCGGGAGTGCCATTCATCCTGGAGGACGTTCGCAAGCTGACCGTCGACAGAATTGCCGAGGCAACGCAAGGACGCAGGCCGGATGTGGTGATAGGCGGGCCGCCGTGTCAGGGCTTCTCGACACTCGGAAGTCGGCTCTCGGCAGATCCCCGGAATGATCTTGTTGACGCATTCATTCGCATCATCGAAGGGCTGCGTCCGCAGGCGGTCGTGATTGAAAACGTCCGTGCCATCGCGACCGAATACAACGGTCGCTATCGCGATTACATCATTGCACGCCTGAAGGACATCGGCTACCACGTGAACTTTTCTGTGCTGAATGCTGCCGACTACGGCGTGCCTCAGCTTCGCAAAAGGGCGTTCTTCGTCGCATTCGCGGACCCCCGGGTTCAATACGAGTTTCCCGCTCCGACGCATGGTCCCGACCGACTGCCTTACGAGACGGTTGGCAAGGCAATCATGGATCTCGCGAGGCGCGGCGAAAGCATCCCCAATCACATTCAACTCAAGCACACCGACAAGGTCGTTGCTCGCTACAAGCTCATCAAAGAGGGAGGCATGTTGCCCCCGGCGTCGGAGCTTCCCGAGGATATCCGTCGCGAAAACTTTGGCAGCACCTACAAGCGACTTCACCGCAAAGCTCCGGCACTGACTATCGTGCCAGGCAACAACGCGCTACCCATTCATCCGACGCAACACCGTAGCCTCACCCCGCGCGAAGCTGCGCGTATTCAATCATTCCCAGACGACTACATCTTCACCGGGGACAGACGGCGCCAGTGCATTTTGGTTGGTAACGCTGTACCTCCGCTTCTGGCAAAAGTCATTGCCCAGTCGGTTTGGGAGCGCATCCTTCCGCTGAAGGGAGCTATGGCAGAGCTGCGGCATGCCAGAGAGCAACTTGTGCCCAAGCAACCGCCAGTTCCGCGAAAGGCGTCGTTGCATCTGACCGCGCACATCGCCGAGGATGCCCCAGGTTTCGTTGACCTGTTCTCAGGCGCTGGCGGTTTCAAGATCGGCTTCGCCCGTGCCGGCTTGCGGCCGCTGCTTTGTGCGGACAACAACAAAAAGGTGTTCGCCACGCATGAGCACAACTACCCGAACGTCCCCTTCATTCTTGGCGATGTTGGGTTGCCGGAGGTTCAACAGTCCATCGTCGAAAGCGTCGGCGGGCAAGAACCGTTCGTGGTCGTGGGCGGTCCGCCATGCCAAGGCTTCTCGATGTTCGGAAAGCGCCGCATGGCTGATGGGCTCGGCCTCAATCCGCGCGAGGACCCTCGCAATCGTCTCGTTTTCTCATTCGTTGATACCGTGGCGAAGCTCAATCCACGGTGGGTGGTGATGGAGAACGTGGCTGGCTTTGCGTCGCTAGATGATGGTTGGTTCGTCGAGCAAGTCGTGGCAGAACTTAAACGGTTCGGGTATTCCAATGTTGAGCATCGAATACTCAACACGGCTGACTATGGCGTGCCGCAGCTTCGGAAGCGGTTCGTTCTGATCGCAAACCGCACGGGCCACGTAATCCCATGGCCCAAGCGGAAGTTCCACGCTTCGCCCGAGGACTGGCAAAAGCCATATAGGACTGTTGGCGAGGCTATCGGCGACCTTGCGGACGATGCAAGCTATCGCAGGCAGACGTGCCACGTTCCGATGAATCACAAGCCCTTACAGGTAGAGCGCTACAAACGGATTCCGGAAGGCGGCAAGCTCGACGTTGAGGCTCTTCCCGCGGAGCTTCGTAAGGGATACAGAACCGATGAAGTGAAGAACTTCAGCCACGTCTTCAAGCGCCTTCACCGGAACAAGCCGGCGTCAACTATGGTGCCTGGGCACAACGCGTTCCCTATTCATCCCTGGCTCAACCGAGCGCTCACAGTGCGCGAGGCCGCACGCATTCAGACATTCCCGGACGAGATTGAGTTTATAGGTGCTCGTGAAGATCAGTGCATGCAGGTTGGCAATGCTTTCCCGCCGCTGCTTGCCGAACTGATTGCGAACAATTTGATGAGGGCGGAAAGCGGCGGGTGGCTGCCTGGTGCTGTGCCAAAGCTGGCCCGTTACTCGTTGCTGGAACTTGAGGTTGCGGAGACGCAGGAGGAACTTCCTCTGGCGTAGTCAATACGGCCGGGGCCGCACGATCCCGTCGGCTCGCTACAACGCGCGTTGCGCGCAATGTATAGGCGCGCCACGTCGGGACGGCTTCTCTGGACTATCGTCTGTCTGCTGGTGGAGGCAGAGCCAGCGTTTCCTGTAGCAAGCTAGCTAAGCGTAGGACAGCCCCACGCAACACGCGACTGGTGCGGATCAGCGTACAACGCTACTGGTTGCCTGCCGCGCACCAGCTGCAGCGGAGGTTGTTCAACTGAATTGACGCGTTCGAAATGGCTCCGGTTCCAAAAACACGTATGGATCGTTGGGATCGATAGCCCAGAGATCTTCACCGCTGGACGCTGCGTCCGGTGGGCTATTTCGATGCCCGCCCAGGCTGTGCACGTTCAAGCCCCAGCGATGAAGATTCAGGTGCTTGGACGCGAGGTCGAACTCAACCGAGGCGGCCGGCGAGAAGTCAGCCTGTTGCAACCCGCCGGCATCAAGCAGCGGAACGGGGTTGAATGCCCAGAAGTATCCGAACCCCCACTTAGAACCCAAGAGGTCCTGGCCGATGCGCAGCAGCTGCCGGTCGGTCTTGAGCTCTGGCGAGCCTTTTGCGACACGACGTATCGCTAGCACGAACTTAGACACGACCTGGAGATAGTGGCCAGGCGGGAAGCCGTAGTGGGCGCCCTTGCGGCGCGCCATCGGCATGATCCTTTCCTCCAAGAGGTCGGCCAGCGCCAGCGCGATGCCGCCGCAGATCAGCGCTGGGCCAAGCAGGACCATCATCCGCCACACGCTTCTGCCCCACAGAAATGCAGCCTCGCGTTGGCCGTCGAGATGCGCCAGGCGCAGCAGCAAGATCTCGGCGGCCAACGCGTCTAGCCGGGCCCGCAGTTCCAGCATCGTCGCTTGTTTCGCGCCGGCCGTTCCGTCTTGCGAGCTGGCCCAAACGACATCGCGAATCTCAGGCTCAAGCTGCCGCAGCAGCCTGTTGATTTGTGAGCGCGTCAGCTGGCGATCCGTCAGTGCCGGCCAAAGCGGGCTACGCAGACATGCGTTGGCACCCGGATGGGCGCGCTCGACGGCCGCGAGGATGCGCGTGGGCCGGTGCCGTCCCAAGAAATAGCCCAACCATAGGTTGGTGAAGACGGGATCGACCTTGTTGCAAGCCGCGCTGTGCGGTGCAAAGCGGCGCTCCAGCGCCTTGTAGTCCTCGTCGTTGAAGGCGGCGCTCACCCAGTACGTCCAGTACACCGTCTTCAAGGCATCAGTGATAACCCGCCTTGGCGCTCGGCCGCCAGGCTTTCGAGTGGACGGGAAATGGGCGCGACTCCGGAACTGCGCCAGCGAAAGTGCAGCAGATTCAGTAGCTTGCATGGGCGCTGACGACGGGAAACGACGAGGTTGTATGTCCCAACGTTACCTTGGACGACAGGGTGGGGGTTTCCTACGATCCGCAGCGAACTCAGCGTGACTGGGCAACACCTGCCTCTCCAGACGCAAGCAGCGCAATGAAAAGCGACAGCCAAGACAAGCTGGCTCAAGAGATTGAGCACAGCCTTCACGAACGGCACGGGCCGATGCTCGGCGGGGCGGCGCTCTATCGCGCGCTGGGCTACCCAACCGCTGCAGCGATGCGACAGGCCGTCGCGCGGGGCCGCGTGCCTGTTCCTCTCTTCGATATCGAAAAGCGCCGTGGGCGCTTTGCGCTGACGCGAGATGTCGCCGCATGGATGGCGCGCTGCAGGGCCAACGGCCTGACGTCACCCGCCGCCAATCAACACCGTGCAGCTTCTGCAAGCGAGGAGAACGGCATGTAGAAAAAACGCCGACCACCCTTTCGAATGACCGGCGTTTTCCGCTGGGAGTTACTCCAACGGTTTGGCGACTTGAGTATCTCCCTGCGGTTGACGGTGGTCAAGCTCGTCCCGGCGCCTGGCGTCGGGGCCACCCACCGCAAGGAACCCCATGGACCAACCCGTCCGTCGGCTCATCAAGCCGACCACGCCTCGGACCGTCCACCTGCTGAACTTGAGAGGCGTACTGCCGTCTCCGGTGCAGGCCGAGGCCACCACCGAAAGTGCCTTCGTACAGGTCGCGGCGCTATGCCCAGCGACCCGCTACGTGTCTTCCCAGCCGGAGACCCTTGAGCTTCCAGGGCAGAACTACACCCCTGACTACCGCGTCGAAACCCTCGATGGCCGAACGGCAGTCTGGGAAGTCAAGCTCGAAGCCAAGGTGCCCAAGCACCGAACCCTGTTCAACCTGGCTGCCAGGCACCTGGCCGCGCGCGGCGAACAGTTCTTTGTCATCTCGGAAAAGTCGTTGCGGCGGCGCGATCAACACCACGCCGTGCGCCTGGTGCTGCGATACGCCAAAGGCCACTTCGAGCCCGCTGAACTCGCAAAAGTCACCCAGTACCTGCTGGCTCACCCGCTTGGCGCTTCGATACAGCAACTGATCACCGAGCTGAACGTCGCACGCGATCTGCTGTTTCACCTGATCGCCACGCGCGTCGTCACCTTTGCTGGCGCCGTCAGCACTGCGTCGAACAGCCGCCTCATCCATACCGACTATCGGGAGAAAAACGATGCCCTTTACCTTGCACGCTGGCTTGGCGTTTCGCCGTGGCGCACGGACCTTTGAGCTGATCCGCGAACTGCCTGATGGCAACTGGAGCTACGAGGACAGCCACACCCGTCGCCCGGGCACGATACCCAAGCAGAAGCTGCTGAAGGCGATCTGGGCCGGCGACATTGTGCTCATGGGAAGCGACGCCGCGCCTGCACCGAGGGACGACGAGAGATCTTCGCCCCCGGCGCTGGCCCTCGACAGCCTCAAGGGCGTCAAGTTGGAACGTTTCAAACGGAGGATGACCTACGTCGTCGCGATCCATCAGGCCCATCTCAGCCGCGGCATGCGTCGGCCTATCGACAAGCTCGTCACGAAGGTCGCAGAGAGGATCAACGATGGCAAGCCGCCGTCGAGCAGCACCGTGATGGGCTGGCTACGTGCCTACGAGTCGTCGCAGCACGCGCCCCAGTCGCTGGTCGACGGCAACGCGCACCGGGTCCGCAGCCGCAAGCTCAGGCCGGAGATGGACCGAATCGTCAACGAGTCGATTCGGAAGTACTACCTGACCCGAGACAAGTTCTCGCTGCGACACACGTTGACCATGATTCACGCGCAGGCCAAACCGCTGGTCGTCCAGGGCAAGCTGGCAGAGGCGGACGCACAGATCAGCCTCAGCACCTTGTCGCGACGGGTCGGCGCGATAGACCGGTACCGCGTCATCGAGGCTCGTGAAGGCTCGGCAAGGGCACGGATGGTGACGCGCACAACGATGGACGGGACGACCGCCAGGTACCCACTGGATGTCGTCGAGGTGGACCACACGCCGTTGAACTGGGTCGTGATCTGCGACCGCACCGGCTTGCCGCTCGGACGGCCGCTGCTGACCGTGATGATCGACGCCTACTCCGGCTACGTGCTCGGGTTCTATGTCAGCTTCTATGGTGCCGGGCTGAGCAGCGTGAGCGGAGCGTTGAGATGCGCTCTGAGATTCAAGGCGGACATGGTTGCCGGCATCAAGCTGGAGCACGACTGGATCGCCGAAGGCATTCCCGACACGCTGAAGCTCGACAACGGGCTGGAGTTTCACTCGCCCGTCTTTCAACGCATGGGATGGGAGCTTGGTAGCAGCTTCACCTACTGCCGGGTCAGGACGCCATGGCTCAAGCCGCACGTGGAGCGCTTCTTCGCGTCTCTCGACACCTTGACCTTGACGCGCGGACGAGTCCACAAGCGAGTAGCCAACGTCATCAACCTGGACCCCAACAAGGACGCCGCCATCATGTTCACGGCGTTCGTTCAGGGCCTCGTGATGTACGCGGTCGACTACTACCCGTTCCAGATCAACGAACGCAAGCTGGCTCGTCCCTACGACTTGATGCAGGACGGGCTGCTCAGCGTTCCTCCCGCGCGTTTTCCACACGACATGGAGCGCCTGCGCATGGTGTCGGCGCTGTCCAGGCAGTACACGATTCATCAAGGTGGTGTCGATCTCCACGGTTTGCCGTTTGGCGGCACCGAGCTGCTGTCCATGCGGCAGGCCCACGGCGGGAACTTCAGGGCGTGGGTGAAGTGGGACCCGGACGACATGTCTCAGATCTGGGTTCAGGACCCGCGCAGCCAGCAATGGGTCGCCAGCCCCTGCCGATGGGGCGAGTACGCCGGACTCAGCTGGAACCAGTACCTGATGATCCGCAGGTTCGCGGGGAAAGAACTCAAGCGCAAGGGCGCCTACGAGTACCTTGAACAGGCACGCCTTCGGCTGCATGAGCACTGGCAGGAAGCCGTGAGCTGGAAGACCAGGGCGGATCAGAAGCTAGCTGCGCGCTTCTGCGGCGCCACCTCTGCGCGCGTCTTGGGCGCATCTGCCGCCGCGCCGCTGGACACCACGACACCGTCGGTGGCACTTGCCCAGGCGCCCGTTGAGCCCATCAGCAATGAGCAAGTTTCAGAGGGCTACGAAGAGGACTTCGAGGCCGTCGTCCTGAAAGGAGGCAGCTCATGGCGTGCGATGTGATCGATGCTGACTTTGAGCCGGGTGACGATGACGACAGGGCCATGCACGCGCGTCGGATGTCGATGTACTCGGTCCAGGCGCTCAAGATTGCTCGTGAGGTAGCGAACATGTACATCCTGTTCCCACAAATCAAGACAGCCCTTGCGGCGTTCGATCGCATCTACCAGCTGTCGCGCACCGTCTCGATCCCGCAGGGGGCGCTGCTGAATGGACCGCCTGGCTCGTCCAAGACCAGCGTTGCGCACTACTTCATGCAGTCGTTGCCGCCAGTGCCCGATGTCGTTGATGGCTTCGGCGCCTTGTACTTGCGCCTGCGGCCTGGTGCATCTGCCGGGTTCATCGTGTCGCAGGTGCTCAACGCGGTACGGCACCCCTTCACGAGCGTTCGCCACGACCGCATCACGCCCATGCGTGACATTGCCTGCGAGGCGTTGCAGCACAAGGGCACACGGCTCCTGTTCCTCGACGAGGCCCAGTGCCTGTGTCTGCGCGGTAGGTTGCGCACCGCGGATGACAGGGACACCTCCGCAGTCAACATGCTTCGCGAGATCATGGACCGGGCGGGTGTCGGGCTCGTGCTCCTGGCGGACCATCGGCTGTCCCGTATCGATCAGATCGACCGTGCGCTGGCCGACCGAGTGTCCGTCAGCCTCTCGCTGTCGCACTTCCAGGACGATGGCGCGTGGTCGGCCTTCTTGCGGGGCCTGGCTCAGCACGTTCGTATCCCGAGCCTGCAGATCCTCACGGAAAGTGCCATCCGGACTGCCACCCATGTGGCCACGGGAGGCAATCGGCGGGCAACGATGCGGTTGATCATCGAGTCGGTGCTGATCGCTGTCGATGCTGGCGCCGATGCGGTGACCCTTGCACATCTGCGGCTGGCGTTCGAGCGGACGCACGGGTCGACCAAAGAAGTCCCCAACCCGTATGGCAGCGCTTGACCCACGCCAGTTGCCGGTGCGGCTGGATCTCGCGCCTGCGGAGTCAGGCCTTGGCTTCGCGCTGCGCGCTCTGCGCGCCAACGGCATTGCGTTCGAGCAAGGCATGCGGTGGCTGGACCTCGAACGGCATCGCCCGCTGGATCACCAGACAGTGCTGCGCATTGCCTGGGCCCTCAACGTCGATGCCAGCCTGCTGGGGCCGCGCCTGGTCATGCAGGACAGTAGCCGCCCTGGATGGGTTCAGTACGCCGGTATGCGATTCCGGCGGCAGGTTGCGACCAACAGGCTGTACGCCAAGGTCTGCCCTCAGTGCTTGCGCCGGCATGGTGTGACCAAGCTGAGCTGGCAGCTCCGCGCTGCGGTCGGATGCGCGGAGCATGGCTACAGCCTGATCTGGATGTGCCCTCAGTGCGGTGAATCGATTGGCTGGAACAGGCCGGACGTGGACATTTGCCGATGCGGGCGACATTTCGGGGGCGAGCGGGCCGCCCCGTTGGAACCAGAGGTGCAGGCTTGGCTGAGTTGGTTGGAGGGGAGCATGACCAACACGCTGCCGCCACCGTCCCCAGCGCTTCCGGCTGCCATGCTGCACTTGAGCGTTGACGGAGCCTTTCGCATCATCGAAGCGCTTGGGCTGTGTGAGGTGCCAGGGAGTTCGGTCCGCTCAGCGCTTTCTCGGTGCAAGACGCCCCGTGGCCTGGGTGCCGTCGTGCAGCGAGGACTGCAGCGTCTGAGTGCGATCGAGGCAGATGCGGGAGTCGCCATGCGTCTATCCGGGGTCGCGAACCAGTCGGCCTTGGCGCAGATCGCGGCGGACGCCGCAGCGGAGGAGGATCGGGCGCTTGCCTGGTGGCTCATCCAAAGCATGCGCAGTGGCATCGACCCTGGGTCGACCCGCGCCGGCAGCCGACCGCGGGGCCAGCTGCCGCTGTTCATCGCATGAGCGAAGTTCTGCGTCACGGAGTCCCGATGCCCTTGGAATGGGAGGCCCCCAGCGGCTGGCTCGGTCGCCTCTCGTTGGCCCAGGGCTGTCGAGTCGTCGAGGTGAAGCACTTTCTTGGCCTTGCCGCTCGCGGCGTGCGGGACGTGGACAGTGCGTTTGTCGGGGACATTGCGAGCGTCGTGCGCTACCGATGTGGCCTACCCCCAACAGCATTTCGCCGCGTCGAGGTCGCCTTGCAGTCCATGGATGTCCAGTGGCTTCGTCATGCCGGGTGGCCACGCTTTCGCTACTGCCCGCTTTGTCTCTCCGAACGTCAAACGCCCTACTTCGACATTTATTGGCGCTTCCTACACTTTGGCGTCTGCCTTGTTCATGGCTGCGACCTTCAACTGAGGTGCCCGGGATGCCAAGGCCAGATCAGCGCACCGAGCGATGTTTTCAAGTCGGCAGCCGGGCGCGCGGGTTGCGCCTCTCAGAATCACTGTCAGCGGTGCTCTTGGGATCTGGCGCGGGCACCGGCAATGCCGAGCAGGCATGGCCTACCGCTGGCTGAAGATCTCGAGGCCAGGTTGCTCGAACCGCAAGCGCCGGTGCCCAAGGAGCCTTCCGCAAGAGCACGAAATCGAGTCAAGGTCCCCGATAGTTGGCCGTGGCTGACAGAGCGCTAAAGTCAAGCATGGACAGGCCGATCTTCATCGCCCCGGCCATGTTGGGCACTGGCTGCGGGGGAATCGCATGACGAAGTTGAGCAAGGCCGAACGACGCCTGGCGCACGAACAAGCGTTGGCCAGTGTGCGCATCGAGGGTTTCGAACCGAGTCCCGAGTTCCTGGCAGACTGCGAAGCGGTGGTGGAAGGCGCCATGACGAACGCCGCGGCCCGAGCAGCGAGCCTGGCACGAGCCTTGGCCAAGGATCAGGCAGCCGCAGAACGCAGAGGTGTGCCTCGCACGCCTGACTGACACCTGTGGCGTTCCACTTTCGCGGTGCGCGGCGCGCGTGCAGTGAGGGCTGAAGCCTGCGTGCGTACCGCGAGAACCATCGCGGCGAACTGTTGGACCTAGAGGCCTGCCTCGGCCATCAACTCCGCCAGTGTCATGTCCAGCGCGCTCGCGACGCGCGCGACAGATACGAAACCGGGATTTTGCTGACCTCGTTCGATGCTGCTCATGTACGCGCGATCGATTTCGCTGCGATGGGCCAGTTCTTCCTGGGAGATCTGCCGATCTATGCGCGCCTGACGTATGGCCTGCCCAAGGGCGACCAGCACGGGGTGCTGTGCGTGGCGCGGCGAGGCAATTGGCATCCAAGCATCGTCCGCATATGATGACGATCACACCACGGCCGATCTTCCACATGGGGCGGCGGCGCGGTGCCGCTCGGCTGAGCCCATCGAAGGAGAACATGGATGTTCAGGGCTGATGCAATGCACCGTGTGCGAATGCCGTCCGCCGTATCGGCGCTCGACGCGGGCTCGGCGTACTACGAGCTGATCGAGCCCATCGCCAATCTGCCTACCTGGCTGATACACGTTCTGCCTAGCCCTGCTGCGTCGGACGACATGCCTCGGTGGCGACGGCTGATGACGACCAGCCTGCCGTACGCGCTCAGCGTCATGGCTAGCAGGGAGTGGCTTCGGGTGCGGCTGTACGTCCTCTTGCCGCCCAGTTCGCCCACCGAGGAGGGCGCGTCTACGGCCCAATGCCTGTCTGTCTGGGAGTGCCGGGAGCCACGTGGCAAAGAAGTGTGCTGGCTCGTCGACACCGACTGCGGTGCCGTTGTGGACAGCGCGTTCGGCACGCGGCCAGCGCAGGCGAAGAGGATCCGATTGCTTTGGTCGGACGATACCGCTCGCTAGCTGCCAGAGGCAGCACGGAGCGTCAGCGGAACAGCATCGATAGCGCTAGCGCTGTGCGTGCGCGCCATCGTCAGCGGCTTGCGCTGCGGCCTCCCTAAGACGCCAGCGCATCTCAGGAAACAGCAGCGAGACGAATGGGTCGTATCGCCGGTCCGGCACTCGCTGGCTGGAACCCGCAGCAAAGTCCTCGACCCGCCGGTGCTGCGCATCCGTGGCGTCGGGTCGGTAGGCGTCCCACGCAATCAGGAAGAGGTGCGTCCACGGCTGCACTGCACCTCGCCCCATCTGCATGCCGCTGGTTAGCACCGCGAAGACATCTTGAAGCTTGAAGCCGATCACGCGGTTGCATCGGATGGACAGCAGCACGCGCAGCACACCTTTGGCCCCCCAGAACTTCTCCTCCAGCGCGGGCTCTAGGTCCGGACGCCAGTGGCGGTGCTCGCGCAGGCCCATCAAGTGGGCCACTAACGGGGCGCGGGCCGCATCGCTGGCGTTGGCGGCGTGGTAGCTCTCCGCCAGGGTCAACAGCGTCTGCATAGCTGTCGCCCAGTCGCTGGGTGGCTGTGCCGGCGAGAGGGTCGACTGCAGCACTCGGTCCCAATGACCATGCGATCGCAGTTGCGCTTCGACTTCCTTGTCATCGAGTGCGCAGAAAAATCCTCCTCGCACCTTCTGCCAGCCATGCTCGATCATCATCCGAACGGTGATCTCGTTCTCCAGCAACTCAGCGGCCCTGTAGTCGGCCACCTCGTGCTGGTGCTGGAACAGGACTCGGATCG
Source organism: Roseateles puraquae (assembly GCF_002205845.1). Taxonomy (GTDB): domain Bacteria; phylum Pseudomonadota; class Gammaproteobacteria; order Burkholderiales; family Burkholderiaceae_C; genus Pelomonas; species Pelomonas puraquae. Next base: position 322,274 of record NZ_NISI01000002.1, read on the forward strand.
GCTCGTGCAGCCTGGTCCACACCGCGCCTTTGCCGTTGACGTGCTGGCGGTGCCGTCGGACGAAGTTGTCAGAGATGCCGACGTAGAAGTGGTCGCCGGTCAGCTCCAACACATAGAACCATTTGCGCATGCCTGGGAGCCCCGCGCGCTGGCAGCTCATACTAGGCCGACCAGCGCTACTGGGCGATGTCGTCGCCCGGCTCTTTGGCGCTGGCGCGTTTGGCCCTAGACACGCGCGCACGAGCCGCCGGCTTGGCCGGCGCCGGTGCCGCCGTCCGCGACATGATGGACTGGCCGTTCTTGGGGAACAGATAGTTGGCCACGATGGTGAAGATGCCCAGCACGTTCAGCGTTGTGCCGCCCACCAGCGCGAGCAAGACTTTCGTGTCCAGCGTAAAGTGCGTGAAGGCACTGAAGCCTGAGAGTGCCAGGAACGCCGCCAGCCCCACCAGCCACCACACGACAAGCAAGAAGATCTTGTTTGCGTACGACTTGCGCGACCTGATGACCTCGTCGATCTGACGAAGCTCACGCATGTGAAATGCGCGTTTGACCTTGCGCTCGTACGCCTCGTCATCCTCGGCCTCAGCCGAGCCGTAGGTCTGCAACTCTTGTTGGTACAGCCTAGACTGCCCGTCGCTGTCCGCCGCGGCAGACAGATCGGGCCCAATCAGCGAGAGATCGTCGTCAAGCTGCGGCGGCACGCTTGGCCCGGTTCTTCTCCGCCTCCTGGCGGAAGTACGTACGAATGAGATCGTCGTCGATGGGCACGCTGCGCATGTCTCCGTCGTACTTCTTGCGGGCAAGGTCCCACGGCGAATTCGGCAGATGCGTGAGGTTGGAGAGCTGCACGGCTGTGAGCTTGCCGTACGTGTTCCACACGCTGTCCATCAGCTTCTTGACGCCTATGTCATCGTTGCGCACGGCCGGTACTTGGTACTCGAAATCTTCGAGATCCAGCTCCGTGGCTCGGCCCGTGATGGCGCCAGCGCGCTCGTGCTTGAACTCGTGATAGAGCGAGGGCACCACCGGGCCAAACTGCCACGCCTCGATCGGGTCGGAGATGAGCGGCTCATCGTTGAGCCCCAGATGCCAGCCGTGCGCGAAGAACACGAGCTTTTGCAGCTTCATTGGGGTCAGCGTGGTGCCACTGGACTCGGCCTTGTCCAGAAAGTAGTTGGCGACGGCCTTCGCGTCGTAAGCCATGGTGCCCTCCTTTCTGTTGCTATGAGTCGGTAAGTGCTTGCGCGGTAATGTAATTCAAGCCCGCAACTAGGCGCTTGCGTTGCGGCAGGCGAGCGATGAGATCGGTAACTGTACACAAAAACAGCATTCCGTGTGTCTTAAAGCCCCAGCGGTAAGGGCGCTACCAGCTCACTGCGTCACGCTGCCCACCATGGCTAAGCGGTTCTTGCGATTGTCGGGGGACGCCTGGCGAGCACGGCGTTCCGCGCCTATCCAGGAAGTCAGCGCGATCACCGTGCAAGCGACCTTAAGTGCGGTAGAGGAACTTCCCTACTCCCGGCGAGTTCATCCCAAATCTTATTGAGGCGCCCGTGGCGTGGGCCGTACCGAGATAGAACAGAGTAAAGCATCCTTCTATCATGGTTTGGCAACCATTAGAAGGTGAAGGTCGTGACTATCTGCGCCAAATACACAGCATGGATTACTGCTCGCCCCCGCTGTTTGCCGCATGTCAGGGCGCTCGTAATCGTTTTGAGCCCACTAATTGCATATGGGGCAGAAACTGATGTTGAGCGTGAAGCACTTCGACGTGAAGCATGGGTGGCTGGCCAAATGTCTGCGATTGAGCGCGATCCACGCCTATTTATTGAATATCAGAAATCGGTTACGGCTGATTATTTTCGCAGAGAAAATAGATTGCTGAACGAGCGATATACACCGAGATTAGGTGACGCAATTCAGGAGCTAGGTAAGCGCACGTGGGATTTCGCTAAATCTGAGGAGGTCGATTTGGCATTAAGCGCTGGCTCTACGATTGGGTCTGGAAACTCAATTGGTAGAACAATAGGCGTTATCAAGACGCTAAGAGACTACGGCATCAGAGTAGACAACATTACAGAAAAATGGAACAAAGCGGAAGCAAAAAAATTCGTTTCTCTCGTTAGAGAGGATATGGAGGTTGTGCTTAGAGATCTTTACGACAAAAGCAATGCGCTTCAGAAACGGTCACTCGGAAAGGGATACAGGCCAGATTTCCTGCAAGAGACTGATGCGATCGGAAAACGCTTTGCAGTAACGCTTCCATATGCCACCGACCGAGAAATATTCGCAGCGGCGCCGGCTGGTCCAATGGCTATTAAGGTATACGAGGCTCTTGCTCGGAAAAGTGACGCCCAGCTTCAAAAAATATTACTTAACAGAGACGATTTTAATAAATTCTTAGCTGAGGAGTTGGGCGGGCAAAAGAAAATAATCGAGTCTTTCGCCGGCGAAATGCAGTCGATGCAAGAGGGACTGTCTGAGTTGCTTGAGGCAAAACGCAAGAGGCAGTCTGCAGACAAAATCGCAAAGGCAAAAGAGGTTTTCGAAAGAAAGTATGAGCGAGCGCATGAGTACACATATGCTGCCGCTGCAGCGCTTCAATTTGTAGATCCGCACATGGCCGCTTTCGTTCAAAACGGGGGATCTGCTGCGCTGGTTATGTCTAAGTCACTCGAGTCACTCGCTTCTGACGGCTTTACAGCGGCCGCAACAGGCAATTTTCTTGGATCCGCTTTTGCGCTCTATTCGCTTTTTTCTCCAGCTGGGCAGGATCCGGCAATGGCGAACATGATGGCGCAATTTCAAGCGCTCACAGACAAGTTGAATGATCTATCAAAGCAGATCAAAGGGCTAGATAAAAAAGTCGATCAATTCATTGCTGCGCAGAATGCTGGTTATTCAGATGTTCGCGATCAGCTGCGAACTATTACTACTGAACTGCGCCAACTTCAAACATCGATAATTGAGAATGAAAACGCCAGAATTCAAGCGGATATAAACTCGCAGGGGCTCATCTGTGCGGACCGCTTGTCGAGTAGGCTATTTTCTGTGGAAAATGTCAACTCTCTGGATGTATATCATCAATGCTTGTGGCGAATGTACGCATTCGGCATCATAGAAGGTTCTAGGCCTGCTGTTGTTTACTCCGCATTTGCCGGCAATCTAGCTGAAAAATCATCATTAGTGCACGTTCGAAAAAAATTAGTTGACGGAGACGATATCGAAACAATGATCAGCGTCCTTGAATTTTTGGAGCGTTATGCCAAAAAGCATTTGGACGTCACAATAAAAACTTCTTCTCTGCGCACTTTCTCACCAGCATTCAATGCTCATGCCGTTGATGAGGCCAGAATATTTTCGCCACGCCTATGGAGCGTCGCCGTACGCAGCCTAATAAATTACCGCCTTGGATTTTCAGAATATGCGCCACCGAGGCAAGCGCCTTCTTCTCGGTATCTTCAGGATTTGGCGGAGATAGGCGAATGGATGAGTGAGAGATTAACTTTGCTGAGTTCGCAGGCGGTGGTTGATCGTTCTATTAAAGTTTACCGGGCGCGTGCGCTGGAGGTGGCTCGACTTAGCGATGCTATATTGCGCGCAGATTTTGCAGAAAGATATCCATCCGCCTTTCATGCTCGACGCCTGGGTGTAAACCTAAAGAATTATCTGGATCTTCCAGTTGCGTATTTTTTGGGATATCTTGGCGATAGAGATTGGCGCACAAATGGGTTCTCGTCAAATTCCGCGCGCGACCTAATTTCGTTGGCAGGGTTGATGGATCTTTTGGAAGATGAGACAACCGCCTATAAAACAACTGGTGACGCTGAAGTTGGCGGCGGCAAGTACTACTGCTATCGGGCCGATTCGAAAATATTTTTTAAGTCGGTTCCGAGGATTGAAATGGGAACGGTGTCTGTCGATGCTTGTGGAAATCTGACAGATGGCGGCATGACGGGCTTGCTGCAGACAGGTAATTTAAAAAATCAAGCGACAAAATTGGCAATTTTCTACGGGAAATATGGTTACGTAAGTCCGCACTTCAATGCTCAATATCCGATCCCCGACGAGCAGCTTGATGGAATAACTATTGATTTTAACGGCCGAACCTATTCGCGCGGAATCGCTAATCTATCAGTTGTCGGTGAAAGCTATCAACCTAATGTTGTCCAAGAGCTTCAGCCCAAGCTGCGTGCTGAAGCAACGAGGGTGACGCTCGCGGCTCATAACAAATATTTCAGTGCGGCTGCAGATGCCCCGACATCCCACCGCTCGATAACGCGGAAAAATGTGTTCGAGCCATTAAATGAGGCTTATGCCGCGATGCTGGTGGCTCTGAGCGCTCGCCATGGCAGTTGCGCTACGCACAATCCCGAGATAAGCAAGATTCGGGTTAATGCAGTAAGTGAGCTTGATCTTGAAAACTATATTGACGGAAAAGACGCTCCGTTGGACCAAGGGTTTTGGCGGCAGTTGAGTCTAACAGTGGATGAGGGGGCCGAGCGACTGCTTAAACAACGCAGGAACACCGATGCTGAGATAAAGTCGCTGGAGGCTATCGTCGAAGGCCTCGAAACGAGCAATGGCATAGGAGCGTCGGATTCCATTGACTTGTATAAGCGAGCACTTCACGACTTTGCAAAGCCCACGGATCCGGCACGCTATCGCTATTGCGCCAGTAGCGGGGCTCCATCATTAATCACGGGAATGCGCGCGATTACTCGGTGGAATGATTTGATGGAATTTGGGGCGAGACGGCCGGCTTTAACGGACGCGCTTTCGAGTGGCGATGATAATCGGCAGATATATAAATGCACAAAACAAGGAGCTGCTACCCTCTTGCAAAATTCGTTGTGTCCGCCTGGATATTTGCAAACCAAGCTCTAAAATAGGGCAATGCAATTGCCTCATGGCGCGGTCTTTGAGCGGAATCAAAGCCGTCGGCGCGCTGCCGAGCACATAAAAGGCGCAGCTGCGTCCCCTCGACGTTCAAGATGAAAACGACGATGAAGCGACATGCCTCATACGAGGTGGGAGAAGGTGTCAACTATCTCAGCGCGTCAAAGCGGCCACGGTACTTGGCTCGTCGACTGGTGGCTGTCCTCCCATGTCGAGTGATGCCCAACGCATGCTCGCAAGACGGTCTACAGCTCGTCTTGGATGGCACCGGTTGGCTGACATCCAGTCCGCCAGGTGAAGATGGAATGGCCAGGATGTTTGGAGGCCAACTTTTGGTCGGCTTCGACGCCTGCCTTTAAGCGACCTTGCGTTGAACAACGGCGTCAGCGCGGGAAACGAAGCTATTGGACAGTGCTTCTACGCCGTTGGGTATCGCGGTCTTCGACGCGATGCGGTCGGCTGCTTCGCGCTTCATCGGCGTAGGGTTGCGCTTGGGCATTTGAAACTCCTGAACTTCCGCGACATTGCTGTCGCCGCAGCGTCTCGACCGATGGCCGGATGCAAGTGGAGTTTTCTGGAAAAGCTGCACAGCAAGGCGGGCGGCCAATGAGGGTCGTAACTGCCCATCGCGGTGGGCCACAGCGAAGGCAGTTCGCACAAGCCTGCCAAGGGGACCAGACTGCGAACCACAGTGCGCCTGTCGTGTTTCCAAAAACTGGCAGTCCTTGGGAGCAGGCTCATTTGGTGAGCCTGCTCAGGGGCACGATAGAGGCATGACTGAAGCTCTAGCCTGCGGCGCGTCGCCACGACATGCACCGACTGACGGCGGTGTCGTGGCCCGTGTGCCTGGCCAGGACATCGCACAGGCCAGAAGATCGCTGCCGGAACCTGCCTGTGCGCTCGATGACGAATTGAGCGTGGAGGTTGACGCCGCACGGATGGGTCGCGTGCGCCTGATCTTCAGGATGCAGCGCTACAGCAGACCCCGGGGCAAGGTCTCCTATTTCTCCTGGCTCTGCCGACACGCCGAGCAAGTTATTGACCCATCGAAACAGGATCCGCTCGGTCCGCGGCACATCTCCCAACGTCCGTCCGAGCCTTCTCCATGAGCGCACCCTCGTTACCTCAGATCCTGCTTCGGAAGGCCCATTCGCCACAGACTGATCTGGACCTCGCGACGGAAGGTGTGCTGCGCTACGTGTGGAGTAGCGAGTGGGGCGGCATGCTCATCGAAGCGCGGGATGGCGTGGTCTACGTCAACGGTCGGCGCGTCGATGCGGCTCCCGCACCGGCCGGCGCCGTGTCGGCTGATGACCGCGTTGCCAGTGTTGAAAGTTCAAAGTTGAGTGACACAAAAAGCCGATAGTTCAGACTTGGGTGAGACACGGGTTCAAAGCCTGCTGACCCGGCCGGAGCCAAGTAGTTGATCTGAGCCGGTTTTCAGTTTTGGGTTGAGCGCAAACCGACAGCCGAGCGAGACGCTTCTTGCGCCAGCTTGAAAACAGCCACGGAATGCACCAGCCCTTGCGCCTGTTGATTCAGCACGCCGGCCGCAGAGGCCATCTGTTCGACAAGCGCCGCATTCTGCTGCGTGGATTCGTCCAGGCGGGCCACGGAGCTGCTGACGTGATGGATTCCGTTGGCCTGTTCCTGCGTGGCGCGGCTGATTTCTGCGATCAGGTCAGCGACACGCTTGACTTCGTCGACAATGGTCGTCATGGCCGAGCCAGCGTCGTTGACGAGGCTGGAGCCAGCGACCACCTTGGTCACACTGGCGTCGATGAGTGCCTTGATCTCCTTGGCTGCCAGCGCACTGCGTTGAGCCAGGTTGCGCACCTCGCCGGCCACGACGGCAAAGCCGCGTCCCTGGTCGCCTGCCCGCGCCGCTTCGACCGAGGCGTTGAGCGCCAGGATGTTGGTTTGAAAGGCTCTGGCCCCAGACCCGCTGCATCAGCTGCTCCCGGCTTACCGGCTCGCCTGACGCGAGTGCGAAGCTGGCAATCACCTGCTGCTCAGCCTCGCTCAAGTCAATTTCGTAGCCCTCCGGCGTGAGCAGGCGTGAACTCCCCGCGGCGAAGGTCCAGGGCGCTTTGGTGGCGCCCGGTGGATGCACCCGTCTCTGCACCGCTTCGATGGCGGCCTGGACCTCTTCAGCGCCTGCGCCTGCAGGCAGCACCAAGTCCGCGCCCGCGCGCAGCAGGCTGGCGATGGGGCTGCCGCCGTCAGGGCACAGCACCACCACGCCGGCCTAGCTGCGCTTGCGGATCAGGCGCACGAGGACCGGCACCGGGAGGCCCTGTTCCAGTGGCGCGATCACGAAGAAGTCGCTGCCCTGCCAGCCTGCCTCCAGCACAAAGTCGTCAGCATCGTCGGCAACGATCACCTCGCCAACCTGCTTCATCGCAAAAGCGGGACCGTGCCCAATCCAGGTCAAACGGTCAACGAGCACAACATCCTCTGTACCAACTTCAAGATCATGTTCATGGGGCAGCCGCAGCGGGACGAGCGTCGCCGCGGCGGTCGAGAGTGTCCCCTCCCAGGGCCTTGCTACTGCGCCGGCTTCTGGTCGAAGCGCAGCGCCAGCAAACGAACACCCTCTTCAAGGCAGCTGCGCAGCCCCTCGTCCAGGCTGTCCTTGCGGCTGCTGGTGTGCGCCACCTCGGGCGTGTAGGCGCTGGCCACCTTGCCGCGCTCGGCCATGACGCGGCTGGCGAGGGCGCCCACGCCTGACACGCTCACCTGCGAGCCTGACAGCTTGCGCCGCACGTTCACGGCATCCACGATGTCGCCCGTGGCGGCGTCGACGATGGAGATATCGACGCCCAGGGAATCCTTGTTGCCGGAGCCGCCGAGCTGCAAGCCGGCGATGTTCACGCCTGTGGACGAGCCGCTGGCAGCGGCGTTGATCTCGGTGATCTCGGCCTGGAAGATGTACTCCGCGCCGCGCAAGGGCTGCTGCGCCACGGTCCCCGTGGTCTGGCCGGCAGCGTTCAGCTGCTTCTCGGCCACAACGCCTCGCGCCAGCTTGGCGCGCTCCACCACGCGGAATTGCCCGGACTTCACCAGCGCCGTCTTGAACATCTCGGTGGCGCCCCGCGAGGGCAGCTCCATCAGGTTGCTGCTCACCTCATAGACGGCCACCGCCACGCGCTGCTCCGGGCTCTTGCGCGGCAGCTTGCGCAAGGACTGGGTGCTGGTCGAGCTGTCTTCGCGCGCCCCCGGGCTTGCGCACCCCGTCATCGCGACAAGTGCCAGCGTCATGCTGCCGGCCAAAGCGCGGCGACGCGCAGGAGAGAACCGAGTGGGGCTGAGCCGTTGAGTCGTCATGGTGCGGTCCGGGAAGTGGGAAGCTCGACCAAGCCAACGCCGTGCACGACCGGAACCGGACATGCGGGCGCGACCTGCATCACAGGGGCGCCGTGACGTTGCGATAGCTCGTGGTGGCCTTGACCGTGGCGCTGTCCTCGCGGCGCGGCAGGCCGTCTTGCGTGCCCACCCAGACCTGAGCCGCTACCACCTCGCCCATCGGGCCCTTGACGGAGAACCTGAACACCTGTGCCGGTGTGCCGTCCACCGTGTCGGTACCACCGCGCTCGCAGCTCTACAGCGCGCGCTCGGCCACCTGCACGGCCTCGCGCAGCTCCTGCACCGTGAATGAAGCCGGCGCCCAAGGCTCCGTGCCCAGGCGCTGGTACAGCTTGCCGTTCGCCTTGATGACCTCCAGGCTCGTGCCCGAGAAGCGCTTGACCGAGTGGAAGGCGGGCGCGTCGATCTGCTTGAGATTGGCCTGGGTGATGGCCTTGGCGCAGGCGGCATCGAGTGCGTGCGCGGCGCCTGGGAGGGCGCAGGCCAGCACAACCGGGAGCAGTGCGCGCTGAGGGCGCGAGCGGCGAAGTTTCATGGCATGTCCTTGTGTCTGATGGCGGGCACGGAGGGACCAACGGCGCCGCGGTGCGAATCCGGACATGCCCGCCAACCGGCCGGCAGCAGGAGGGGCGGGCAGGGGCAAAGGCTGGATGGCACGACATGATGTCCGGATCTGTCTGCGGCCCACGTTGGCGTTTAAAGCCAGCCTGCAAGGACCTCGACATGCCCCCACCGCGCCATCATTGCGTTTTCATCGGCCTCATCGCCTGGGTCGCCACAGGCGCCAGCGTGGCGCAAATCAAATCGGCGCCTCCCTCGCCTCTCAATTGGGGCGGGCCTCCCGCCGGCATGCAGTCGCCCATCCAGAACGCAGCGGGGCTCCCAGGGGCGGTTGCAAGCCCTTTGCCGGCGGAGGCACTGAAAACCCAGCCCAGGGCCTCGCCCCAGCAGGCCTTTGAGGATGCCCAAAAGCTGCACCGCGAACACAGGCTGGCGTTCGGCATTGCCCTCACCCCAGCGCTGGGCATGCCCACGGTCAACTTGCGAGCAGTTGAAGCAGCCTGGCAACGCGCGGCGCAAGTCAATGCGCGTGCGGCCCAGGCGCTGCGCGATGAGGCTGCGGACCGGGCTCGCATGCCCGGGGGCGGAGCCCCGCAGGGCGGGCTGGCCCAGGGCGTGCCTCAGTTGCCTCGTTCGACCAGCGCAGGCCGCTTTGACTGGCGTGACTTCAACATCGTGTCGCCTGTGCGCGATCAAGCGCTGTGCGGCAGCTGCTGGGCGTTTGCCTCGGCCGCTGCGTTCGAGAGCAGCCACCGTCTGCGCAACAACAAGGCCATCGACGTCTCTGAGCAGGCGCTGCTTGACTGCAACACCGGCAGCTGCAACGGGGGCAACACCGGCGATGTCTTTGACCAAGCCCTGCCGGGTGCCGACGGCCTGGTGCTGGAAGCGGACTACGCGCCCTACGGCGCCGCCAAAGCCTCGCGCTGCATGCGCCGCCCTGACGCCGCACGCCTGCACGCGGTGGCGTGGGGCTTTGTGAACGCGGCGCACGCGGTGCCCAGCAATGCGCAGCTCAAGCAGGCTTTGATCGAGCGGGGACCGCTGGCCGTGGGGTTGTTCGCCGGCCGTCTGTTTCAGGCCTACCGCCCCGTGCCCAATGCGAAGAATGGGGCCGAGGTCTTCACCTACGGCGTGGACATGGGCGACAGCTTTGCTCAGCCCTACCCCGACGAGAAGGGCAATGTCAGCACCGCCTGGTTCAAGGTGGCCAAAGATGGCTACCTGCGCGGCACGCACCGGGGTGAACTGCTCAGCGACGTGGATGCCATGGCCAAGGCCTGGCTCGTGGTTGACCACATGGTGCTGCTGGTGGGCTGGGACGACCAGCGCCAGGCGTGGCTCATCAAGAACTCCTGGGGCAGAGACTGGGGCCTGTACGGCGAGAAAGAGGCGGGCTATGGCTGGGTGCGCTACGGCCAGGGCAACCTCGGGGCTTATGCCGCTTGGGTGCAGGCCGCCTACACGCCCCTCGGTCGCGCCACCAGCGAACCCCTGCAACGCCAGACCACCGTCACTCCCCAGCCCAACCGCACGGCGCCCGTGCTGGTGCCGCCGGCGCCTGCGGGCCCGGCGTTGCCCAGCGTCCCGGCCGTCCCCACCACGCTGCCACGCCGGTGGTGAGTTCAGTTCCAACGGGATGCTTCCCATGACACCACGCCTTGTTCTGACAACCGTCCTGTGCACGCTGTTCGCGCATGCGGGCCACGCGCAACCACTGGCACCTGCGCCCGCGGCCTCGGGCCCGATCAAATGGGGCAGCAGCCCCACGGTGCCGGCGCCGTCCGCGTTGTCCAACCCGCAGCCGTCCGCCTTCCCCGCGCGGCCCGTGACGGCCCTGCCGTTGACCCGCGGCGCTCCAGCCGCCGCGCAGCCCCCCAGCGTCGGGGCGCACACGCTGGCGCCCACCCAAGCGCCGGAGCTGAAAACCCCGCAGGACCTGGCCGGCCTGAGCGATACCCAGCCGGTTCGCTATGAAGGCCGCACCACCACGATCAAGGCCCTGCGTGAGTCTTCGCCGCCCCAGGTGCTGAGCAGGGGCAGCGCGGGCGTGACGCAGGCGCAGTGGACGCGCACCGTGCGGGGCCAGGCTCTGAACATCGCCGGCGGCTCGCCCGCAGGGCAGCTGGCTGCCGCCAATGCCGCACTGCGCCAAGCGGTGGAACGCTCAGCCGTCGGCGGCGCTGCCAGTGACCTGCTTCGGCCCAGCAGTGGCGCCCCCTCGGTGCAGCGCTGCAACGGTGTGGACTACGTGCAGCGCAGCGCCGCCAATGCGCCACCGCTCGCCGGCCCTCAGGTGCTCAACCTCAAGCAAAGCCATATCGGCCCTGGCGGTGCGGTCGTGCTGAACGGCCTGTGCTTTGGCGCTTCGCCGGGGCGCGTGCGCTTGATTGGCAACTTCCCGGGCGGCCAACTGCTGCTCAGCACTCCCGTCTGGCGGCACGACGTGGTGTACGCAGAGATCCCCCAGGTGAATGGCGTGGCCAGCCACAACGTGGTGGTGCAGTTGCTCGATGCGCGTGGTGTGCTCGCCAACGAAATGCCCGGCCTGTGGGACACGCCCGCACAGAGCTTTGAAGTGGACTCGGCCCGCGTGTGGGAGGTCGCGCAGTGCGGCAACAACCAGCCGCCGTTTGATGCGCTGTGCCGCTCGGGGGCGACGTTGAACCCGAGCGTCGACGCCAAGACGTTGTCTGCACTCCTGCTTCTGGAGCCCAGTCGTTGGCTCGATGAGGCGCTGCCTGCCACGGCCATCGGCGCGCTGCACCGGCGCATCGACGTGGATCGCCCGGTCGAGCCCTTCCAGGGGCGTGATGTCTATCGCCTCAAGGCCCCAGCGGGCTGCGTGGCCGAGAAGACCTTCTGGAGCCCGACCCTGAACGCCGCGGCCACCGGTTTCACCGCCACGCATCTGGACGAGCGCACCGTGGCCGTGGACTGGCGGGCAGACTTCTGTGTGAAGTACGGCTGGGCGCTCGACCACGACTGGAGCTGCATCGGCAACTACATGAGCCGCAAAACCGTGATCAGCTGCCCGGCGGGGACGACCTTGCCATGAATGACAACAACCGACCACGCCTTCGCCAGCGGGCGCTGCTCCTCCTGGGCGTCTTGCTGGCAGCCTGCAACGCCAAGGCGCCCGAAGACCGTCAGCCCGCGACCGCGCCAGCGCCCGCGGCACCGGCCGCGGCCTGCGCTCGCTTGACCGAGGCGCAAGCGGCCCAGCTGCTGGCACTGCCAGCCACCCGCGCGATGCCCGACCGGGCCGAGAACTGCACCTGGAGCAGCGGCCGCGAGGACACGCCGTTCCCGCTGCTCAACCTCAGCGTCAACCGGCTGGACGACGAGGCCTCGGCAGCCAAGCTCTTCGAAGCCACGGCCCACGTCCAAAGCAAGCTCAACGTTGAAGTGAACCGCACGCTGGGCCAGACGACTCTCAGCGCCGGTCGTGCGCCGCAGGGTTTGGGCGACGAGGCCTGGCTGCAAACAGACGATCTCGCCGGTGCCGACACCGCGCTGCTCGTCATTCGCGCAGGCCGCAGCGTCTACACCGTCAGCGTGGTCGGCATGGGCAAGACGCAAGGCCTGGCCGAGCGGCTGGAAGCCATCGGCCGCTACCTCGTGGCGGCGCGATGACGCCACGAAGACGGGCGACAGGGGCGACTAACCCGGCCGCTCAAACGCGTCCCGCGCCTTCTGCGCCAGCGCCCAGTGATGGCAGCCCGGCTGGTGGTCGTTGATCAGCCCCATGGCCTGCATCAGGGCGTGCATGGTGGTCGGCCCGACGAACTTCCAGCCGCGCTTCTTGAGGTCTTTGGACAGCGCTTCTGACGGGGCGGACTGCGACAGGTTGTGTGCGACCGAATTCTTCGGGGGCTCGAAGCGCCACAGGTAGGCGGCCAGCGACCCTTCGGTGGCGACCAGGTCCACGCAGCGTCCGGCGTTGTGGATGGCGGCTTCGATCTTGCCGCGGTGGCGCACGATGCCCGGGTCGGCGAGTAGCCGGGCGACGTCGGTCGCGTCGAACTGCGCCACGCGGCGATAGTCGAAGCCCGCGAAAGCGGCCCGGAAGGCCTCGCGCTTGTTCAGGATGGTCCGCCACGACAGCCCGCTCTGGAACCCTTCCAGGCAAAGCTTCTCGAACAGCCGGAAGTCGTCCGCCACCGGGCGGCCCCACTCCTCGTCGTGGTAGCGAAGGTATTCGGCGTCGCCGGGGGCGGCGGCGCACCAGGCGCAGCGCGGGCGGCCATCGGGAGGCAGGTACAGGGGCTTCAACGGTATTTCTCTTGCAGCAGGCGCAGCACGCCCTCGCGCTCCAGGCGGCGCAGGGCGTCGGTCAGGCGGTCGACGGTGGGCTGCGGCAGGTCGCTGCGCACGGCGAGGTATTGCGACTCTTCCTGGAAGACCGTGCGGCCCAGGCGCACGCGGTCGGCGAGCCGGGCGTCGCGGATGTGGCGGATCAGGTTCACATCCTGCCCGTAGATGGCATCGGTGCGTCCCAGGGTCAGCATCTGCAGCGCCTCGCGCTCGGAGCTCACCTCCGACAGGTTCACGCCGGCAATGTCGAGCTTGCGCGCCAGCACCGTGCCGCGCGTGACGAGCACGGGCTTGACCTGGCTCATCGTGGCCAGGTCGAGCAGGCTGTCCACGGGGCGCAGGTCGTCCATGCGTTGCACGATGACGTGGCGGATGGTGTACAGCGGCACGGGCACATAGCGCCATTGCCGCTCACGCTCGGGCGAGCGCAGCAGGCAGAAGAAGGCATCCACCTGGCCCTCGCCGAGCATGCGTTCCACGCGCCGCAGCGGCACGAGCTGGTCCAGCCCGGTGAAGCGCAGCCCCGGGTCCACGCGCTCGACGGCATGCAGCACGTCCATGCAGATGCCGGGGCGTTGCGGGCCGCTGTCAGGGTCGTACTTGACGAGGGAACTCGCCTGCTGGACGGTCCGCAGGGTCAGCTCTTGCGCGTGGGCGCCGGTGAGCGCCAGCCCGCCGATCAGGCCACAGCAGGCGCGGCGCAGCATGAGGTTTCAGGCTTTCCTGGGGACATTCGCGCAGCATAGCGCCCGGGGCCGGCAGAATGCACGCATGGCAAAGCCCCAATTCACCTGCACCGTGACCGTCCAGGCCCTGCCCGAGCAGACGCATCTCGAGCAGGGGCTCTACGCCTACAGCTACACCGTCACGCTCGAAAACACCGGCGACGTGCTGTCCCAGCTGATCGGCCGGCACTGGGAGATCACCGATGCACGCGGCCAGGTCCAGGTCGTCGACGGCCTGGCGGTCGTCGGCCACCAGCCGGTGCTGGCGCCGGGCCAGAGCTTCCAGTACAGCTCCTGGGCCCAGATCAGCACGCCGCAGGGCACGATGCGCGGCCGCTTCTTGTGCGTGACCGAGGCCTGCGAGGTGTTCCACACCGAGGTGGAAGAGTTCCTGCTGGCCGACAGCGCCTCGCTGCATTGACCGGCCGCGCCACCGACGCCCGGGCGCGACGATGCCGCGCCCGACACGCCTGAGGCCTTCACGATTGCCATGAACACCGCCAACTGGGACCTCACCGCTTTGCTGAACGCGGCCGACCCGCAGGCGCCGCTGGCCGAGCGCAACCTGTGGCTGGTGCGCCTGCTGGAGTGGCTGCGGCATGCGCCGCGCGACGAGGCTGCGGCCGGTACGCCCAAGGCCATCGTGCGCCTGAAGCACCTGCTCAATGTGCTGGAGCGCCACCCTGAGCACGCCTGGGCCTTTGCCAATGTCATCGGCGGCGTGTGGAACGACGTGGACGCGGTTTCGCTGTTTGCCGAAGTGGGCTTTGCGCCGCGCATGGCGCTGTGGAACGAGTTTCTCGGCCGGCTGCGCCGCCGCCTGCTGCCGGGCACCACCGACACCCGCGACCTCGCCGCGCTGTTCGAGCTGTTGTTCGGCAGCGAGTCCGACGAGGACTGGATCGCCGCCATCGACGACGAGCTGCTGGCGCGCTTGAGCCTCCTGTTCTCGGCCACGCCGGACGACGGCTGGCGCATCGAGGCGCGGGCCGCGATCACGGTGCTCGTCAGCCATGTGCACGCGGCGGGCCTGTCGGGCGCGCTGCGGGTGCGCATGGACGAGCAGCTCGTGCAGGACAAGCCCTTCCACCAGCTGCCGGCCGCCTGGGAGGCGGTGGAGCGCGCGATGACGGCAGGCGACGCCGCGGCCCTGTCGCCGGCCACGCAGTACCTGCGCGCGCTGCTGGACCGCTGCCGCACCGCCGCCCTCACGGTGCCCGAGCACCTGGAGGCGCATGGGGTGTCGGTGGACCTGATGTTCTCGGTCGAGCAGCTCACTGCCCGGCTGGACCGCATCGAGGCGCTGCTGGCCTGCCTGCTGTCAGACGAGCCTCAGCGCGAACTGCTGCGCCTGGTGGCCGGCCTGGTGCGCGTGGTGCATGAACGGCGCAGCCTGCGCACGCTGTTCGCCCGCCACTACTCGCTGCTGGCCCGCAAGGTGGCCGAGCGCAGCGCCGAGACCGGCGAGCACTACATCACCCGCAACCGTGACGAGTACCGCGACATGCTGCGCCGTGCCGCAGGCGGCGGTGCCGTGATCGCCGGCACCACGCTGTTGAAGTTCCTGATCGCGATGCTGGGCTTCACCGCCTTCTGGGGCGGCTTCTGGGCCGGCGTGAACTACGCGGCGAGCTTTGTCGTCATCCATCTGCTGCACTGGACGGTGGCCACCAAGCAGCCCGCCATGACTGCGCCGGCCATGGCCGACAAGCTGCAGCACATTGACCGCGATGAAGGCGTGGAAGGCTTCGTCGACGAGGTCACGCATCTCGTGCGCTCACAGGTGGCCGGCATCATCGGCAACCTCGCGCTGGCCGCGCCCTTGGTGCTGGCGGTGCAGGGGCTGTGCTGGCTGGCCTTCGGCGCGCCGCTGGTCGGCGAGAAGGAGGCGCTGTATGTGCTGAAGTCGCTGAACCTGCTGGGGCCCTCGCTGTTGTTCGCGGCGTTCACCGGCACGTTGCTGTTCGCGTCCAGCCTGATTGCCGGCTGGGTGGAGAACTGGTTTGTCTTCCACCGCCTGGACAGCGCCATCGCGTGGAACCCGCGCATCGTGGGCCTGCTGGGGCGCAGCCGGGCGCAGAAGTGGTCGCGCTGGTGGCGCGCCA
Source organism: Roseateles puraquae (assembly GCF_002205845.1). GTDB lineage: Bacteria > Pseudomonadota > Gammaproteobacteria > Burkholderiales > Burkholderiaceae_C > Pelomonas > Pelomonas puraquae. The sequence goes on from NZ_NISI01000002.1 coordinate 338,250, forward strand.
ACATCTCCGGCCTCACGGCCAACATCAGCCTGGGCCTGATGCTCGGCGTGGTGCCGGCGCTCGGCGGCTTCTTCGGCCTGGGCCTGGAGGTGCGTCACGTGACGCTGGCCACGGGTCAGCTCGCCGCTGCGGTGGGCGCGCTCGGCGTGGGCGTGATGGCGACCTGGGCCTTCTGGTCGTGCGTGATCTGCATTGCCGGCATCGGCATGCTGAATGTCGGCGTGAGTTTCTTCTGCGCCTTCAAGGTGGCGATGCGATCACGCGGCATCCGGCTCGCTGACCGGCGGCGGGTGTATGCCGCCATTCGCAGCCGCCTGCGCCGGGCGCCGATCAGCTTCCTGGTGCCGCCGCGTTGATCAGTCCTCCTTGCGCTCGCCCTTGTTGCGACCGGCGAACATGGTCCACCAGATGATGAAGACGAAGATCAGCAGCGCGCCGAGGGCTTCGAGGGCAAGGAGCAGCATGGCGTGGTGGGCGCGGGGGATGGTGGCCGTCATTCTAGGAAGCCTGGCCGCCTGCTCGTCGCCGCCGCTGCAGTCGCCGTCACCAACGCCCGGCTCGCCCGCCTCGACACCGGTGCCGGCCGCGCCGTCGGCGCGCTCCGCACAGCGCTGGGTGGCCGCCGACTGGCGCGACCTGCCCGGCTGGGGCAGCGACGACCTGCTTGCCGCCTGGCCGGCGCTGCTCGCCGGCTGCCAGCGGCCGGCGCCGGGCTGGGCCGAGTTCTGCGCACGCGCTGCGCTTCAGTCACCCGCCGACCCGATGGAGGCCGCCGTGCTGCTGATGAAGCACCTGCGCCCCTGGCGGCTGGCGGCCGACACCGGCGAGACGACCGGGCTGCTGACCGGCTACTTCGAACCCCAGCTGGCCGCTCGCCGCAGCCGCCAGGGCACTTTCCAGTGGGCCTTGCACGCACTGCCGGCTGACCCGGCGCTGCGTCGCACGCCGCGCCGCGACATCGACGCCAACCCGCGCTTCGCGGCGCTGGAGCTGGCCTATGTGGACGACCCCTTCGGCCTGCTGCAATTGCAGATCCAGGGCTCCGGCCGGCTGGCGGTGCGCGATGCCGCCGGGGTGGAGCGCATCACCCGCGTCGCCTATGCCGGGCACAACGACCAGCCCTTCCAGTCGGTCGTGCGCGCGCTGCTGGATCGCGGCGAGATCAGCGACGCCACGCCGCGCACGCTGGCCGCCTGGGCCAGCCGCAACCCCACCCGCATCAACGACGCGCTGGCCGTCAACCCACGGGTCGTCTACTTCCGTGAGGAGCCGCTGCCCGACGCCAACATCGGCCCGCGCGGGGCCCAGGGCGTGCCGCTGACGCCAGGGCGCTCGGTGGCGGTGGACCGCAGCGTCATCGCGCTCGGCACACCGCTCTGGCTGGACAGCACCGAGCCGCTGTCCACCACGCCGATGCGCCGCCTCGTGATGGCGCAGGACACCGGCAGCGCCATCGTGGGTGCGGTGCGGGCCGACCTGTTCTGGGGCTGGGGCGAAGAGGCGGCGCTGAATGCCAGCCGCACCAAGCAGGCCCTGCGGCTGTGGGCCTTGCTACCTCAGGGCGTGACGCCCTGATCAGCGCCCGCTCATTCGGTGACCTTCACGCCCTTCCAGAACGCGTAGCGGCCCTTGATGTTCTCGGCGGCCGGCAGCGGGTCGGGGTAGTACCAGACCGCGTCGGGGTTCATCTCGCCGTTCACCAGCAGGCTCAGGTACTTGGCCTCGCCCTTCCAGGCGCAGCGGCTGACATGGTTGGAGAAGGTCGTGTACTGCTTGTTCAGCGACTCCGGCGGGAAGTAGTGGTTGCCCTCCACGACGACGGTGTCATCGCTTTCGGCCAGGGTGATGCCGTTCCAGACTGCTTTCATGAGGGGTCCTTGGGAGAATGGGGCAGATGAAACGCTACCACTCCCACCTCGGCCGCGACATCGTGCTCACCGGCGGCAGCGCGCGCGACCTCGCGCCGGGCCAGTTCGGCGTGCTGGCCATCGACGGCGGCGCGGGCGGCTGGTCGGTGGTGCACAAGGGCCCGGACGGCGACGTGATGGAACTCAACAACGAGATGCACTTCGAGCTGCCGGAGGATGCGCTGGCGTTCGTGAAGGAGCTGATCGAGATGATGGCGACCTAAACTCCCACCATGCGCCCGTCGTTCGCCCTTGCCGCCCAGCGCGCCGCCGTGCGTGAGGTCACCGGGCGTTTCCGGGCTGCGAACCCGCGCGTGTTCGGCTCCTGCGTTCGCGGCCAGGACACCGAAGGCAGCGATCTCGACCTGCTGGTGGACGCGCTGCCCGGCGCCACCTTGTTCGATCTGGGCGGCCTGCAGCAGACGCTGGAGGACATGCTGGGCGTGCGGGTGGACCTTGTCACCCCGGCAGACCTTCCGCCACGAGTTCGAGCGGCCGTGCTGGCCGAGGCTCAGCCGGTATGAAGCCGACGCGGCTGAAGGACTACCTCGGCCATATCCGCCAGGCGGTTGAGGAAGCCTGCGACTTCGTTTCCGGCATGAGCCGCGAGGAGTTCCAGAACGACCTGCGCACGCAAAAGGCCGTTGAGATGAATCTGGTGGTCATCGGTGAGGCGGCCTCTCGCGTGATGGACCACTACGCCGAGTTCACGCAGCGCCATCCAGAGCTGCCCTGGCGAGAGATGCGCGGCATGCGCAACCGCATGGCGCACGGCTACTTCGAGATCAACCTGGACGTGGTGTGGAGCACGGTGCAGACGGCGTTGCCCGCCTTGCTGGCGCAGCTTGACGCTCTGCCTGACGATGACGCCTGATCGCGTTCGATCCGGCTCCAGGGGCGCGCCGCGCCTGTTCGCAGCACTGCTGGCCCTCGCGCCTGCGCTGGCCTCTGCTGTGGGCGACCCGGCGGCCGGGCGCAAGCTGTTTGCCTCCTGCGCCAACTGCCATGCCGTCGGGCCGGGTGCCCGCAGCGCCTTCGGCCCGCACTTGAATGGCCTGCTCGGCCGGCCTGCGGGCAGCCTGCCGGGCTACAGCTACTCGGCCGGCCTGAAGGCCTCGCGCCTGGTGTGGAATCAGGCCACGCTCACCGCCTTCCTGCGCGAGCCAAGCGCCGTGGTGCCGGGCACCAAGATGCGCTACTGGGGTGTGGGCATCGACGAGAAGAAGGTGGCTGACCTGCTGGCCTATCTGGCCTCGCAGGAGCGCTGAAGGCGGCGAGGGTAGGGGCGCCCGCGCACGTGCGCGGACGAGGTGCGACCCGCCTTACACCTGGCCGCCCGCCTTGGAGCCCTTGCCTTGCAGCACCGGTGCGTCCGGCAGGCCGAGCAGGTCGGCGGCCAGGGCTTCGGCGACCTCGATGCCGTCCACGCCTGCGCTCATGATGCCGCCGGCATAGCCCGCACCCTCGCCGGCCGGGAACAGGCCGCGCACGTTCAGGCTCTGGTAGTCGCGGCCGCGGTTGATGCGCAGCGGGCTGGAGGTGCGTGTTTCCACGCCGGTCAGCACCGCGTCCGCCCGGTCGAAGCCGCGGATCTGGCGCGCGAAGGCCGGCAGGGCCTCGCGGATGGCGTCCAGGCAGTAGGCGGGCAGCGAGCCGCGGCCCTTTTCCTGCAGGTTGGTCAGCGTCACGCCGGGCTTGTAGCTGGGCAGCACGTCGCCGAATTCGCGGCTGACTTGGCGCTTGATGAAGTCGCCCACCAGGCTGCCGGGCGCAAGGTAGCCGCCGCCGCCCAGTTCGTAGGCGCGGCTTTCCCAGATGCGCTGGAAGGCCATGCCGTCCAGCGGGTTCACGGGGCTGCCGTCCTTCTTGCCGTCCTGACGGTAGTCCTCGGGCGTCAGGCCCACCACGATGCCGGCGTTGGCGTTGCGTTCGTTGCGCGAGTACTGGCTCATGCCGTTGGTGACGACCCGGTCGGGCTCGCTGGTGGCCGCGACGACGGTGCCGCCCGGGCACATGCAGAAGCTGTAGACCGCGCGGCCGTTCTTGGCGTGGTGTACCAGCTTGTAGTCGGCCGCGCCAAGGATCTTGTTGCCGGCATTCGGGCCGAAGCGGGCCGCATCGATCAGGCTTTGCGGATGCTCGATGCGGTAGCCGATGGAGAAGGGTTTGGCCTCCATGTGCACGCCGCGTTCGTAGAGCATCTTGAAGGTGTCGCGGGCGCTGTGGCCGAGGGCGATGACGACATGGGTGGCGTCGATCTGCTCGCCGGATTCGAGCGTCACGCCGCGCACGGCCTTGCCGTCGGGGCCGTCCTCGATGCGCAGGTCGGTCACCTTCTGCTGGAAGCGGATCTCGCCGCCCAGCCGCTCGATCTCGGCCCGCATCTTGATGATCATGCTCACCAGGCGGAAGGTGCCGATGTGGGGCTTGCTGACGTAGAGGATCTCCTCCGGTGCGCCCGCCTTCACGAACTCAGTCAGCACCTTGCGGCTGAGGTGGCGCGGGTCGCTGATCTGGCTCCAGAGCTTGCCGTCGGAGAAGGTGCCGGCGCCGCCCTCGCCGAACTGCACATTGCTCTCGGGGTGCAGCTTCTGTTCGCGCCACAGGCCCCAGGTGTCCTGCGTGCGCTCGCGCACCGATTTGCCGCGCTCCAGCACCAGGGGCCTGAGCCCCATCTGGGCCAGGATGAGCGCCACGAACAGGCCGCAGGGCCCGAAGCCGACCACCACCGGTCGCGGGCCGGTGTAGTCGCCCACCTGGGCCAGGAAGTGGTAGCCGGTGTCGGGCGTGGCGCGGATCTGGTGGTCGCCCGCAAAGCGGGCCAGCACGGCGGCTTCGTCCACGCCCGGGGCGAGGGCGCAGTCCAGCGTGTAGACGAGCTGGATGTCGCTGCGCTTGCGGGCGTCGTAGCCGCGGCGGAAGACGTGCACCTCGGCCAGTTCGGCCTCGGCCAGCTTCAGGCGGGCCAGCACGGCCGGGCGCAGCGCGTCCTCGGCGTGGTTCAGCGGCAGGCGGAGTTCGGTGATGCGGATCATGGTGGCGTTCAGGTCAGTGTCAAGCCGACAAAAACAAACAGGCCCTGGAGAGGGCCTGTGTGCGGTGATCGTTCAGGCGCGAGGCCCGGAGATCAACCCGAGTGCGGGCGCTTGCCCGGGTTCTTCTTGGAGCGGGTGTGCGAACCGCGCTCCAGGCTGCGCTTCTGGCCCTTGCCGGCCGTGAAGGTCACGCCCTTGGGGGCGGCGGGGCGGGGGGTGGCGCGGGCGGCCGCTTCGGTGATGATCTTGTTGCCCATGAATGGCTCTCCAGTGAAACAAAAAGCCCTTGAGCCAAGGCGGCAGGGGCAAAACGACGTTGATCGGCGATTTTAGCCTGCCTCGCCGCGCCAGCGCTCGAAGTCCGGCAGGTCCATGGGCCGGGCCAGCAGGTAGCCCTGCATGAGGTCACAGCCGCAGGCGGTGATGCAGGCCAGCTCCGCCTCGTTCTCCACGCCTTCGGCCGTCACCGTCAGGCCCAGGCTCTGGCCCACGCCGACGATGGACTTCAGCAGGGCCTGGCGGCGCGGGTCGCGGTGCACGTCCTGCACGAAGCTGCGGTCGATCTTGAGCTCGTCCACCGGCAGGTGTTGCAGATAGGCCAGCGACGACTGACCGGTGCCGAAGTCGTCGATCGCGAGCTTCACACCCCAGCTGCGCAGCGCATGCAGCACCGCAATCGGATCGGCGCTGCTGGACATCAGGCCGGTCTCGGTCACCTCCAGCTGCAGCAGCCCCGGGTCCACGCCATGCTCTGCCAGCAGGGCGGCCAGGCGCGCGGGCAGGGCCTGGTCCTGCAGGTCCAGCGTGGAGATGTTGACCGCGATCGTCATCGGCTCGCGCCCTTCGGCAGCCCAGCCGGCCAGCGTGCGCACCGCGCGGGCCAGCATCCATTCGGTGATCTGGCGGATGCGCCCGCTGCGCTCGGCAAACGGGATGAAGTCGCCCGGTGGCAGCCAGCCGCGCTGCGGGTGCAGCCAGCGCACCAGCGCCTCGGCGCCCACCACGCGACCGGTCTTCACGCAGCGCTTGGGTTGCAGGAACTGGCGCAGTTCGTCGTGCTGGATGGCCGTGGCCAGGTCGGACAGCAGGCTCAGATGCAGCGCACGCGCGGCTTCGGCGCCGGGGTTGTAGACGGCCACACCCTGGCGCAGGCGTTTGGCCTCGAACATGGCCTGCTCGGCGCGGCGCAGCAGGGCCTCGGTGTCGGCCGCATGCGCCGGCCAGTGCGCCACGCCCAGCGACACCGACAAGTCCAGCGATTGCCCCTGCCAGGACAGCTTGTGCTCCACCTCTTCACGCAGCTGTGCCGCGAGTGTTGCGCCATGGTCGGTGCGCAGCACCGGGGCCAGCGCGGCAAACGTGCCGCCCGCCAGCCGGCCGTAGGCGGCCACGCCCTCGAACAAGGCGGCCAGCTTGGCCGCCGCGCCCTTGAGCAGCGCGTCGCCCGCCTCGAAGCCGAGCACGCCGTTGACGGCCTTCAGCCGGTCCACATCAATGCAGATCAGCACCGCCACCTGCTCCCCCTCCGGCAGGCTGCCCAGCAGCCGGTCGCCATCGGCAATGAAGCGGGCGCGCTGGGGCAGGCCGGTCAGCAGGTCGGTGTCAGCCAGGCGCCGCAGGGCGGCCTCGCGCTCGCCGACGGCCACGGCCATGGTGTTCATCGCGCGGGCCATGCGGCCCACCTCGTCGTCCGACACCACCGCGATGCGGTGCGCGTACTGGCCTTGCGCGATGCGCTCCGCGCCGTCTTCCGCCCGCTTCAAGGGGCGCACGATGGAGCGCGTGACCAGCACCGACAGCAGTGCCCCGCCGGCCAGCGAGGCGATGCACAGCAGCAGCACGCCGCGGCGATCGGCATCGATCTCGTCGCGCAGGCCGCGCGCCTGGGCTGTGCCGGCGCGCTCCTCGGTGGCCGCCATCTGGTGAATGGCGCTGACGAACAGCGACAGCGCCGCTTCGGTGTCGCTGCCGAGCAGGCTGCGTGCGGCATGGAAGTCGCCGGCCTCGATCAGGCGGCGCACCTCGGCATAGCTCGCCCGGTAGTCCGCCAGCCGCTCGCGCACCTCTTCCAGCCGCTCGCTGCGCGGCCCGGGCGGCAGCACCAGCGACAGGCGCTGCATGGCGTCGTCCAGCCGGTTGTTGGCCGCGGCGATGTCAGGGTAGGCGGCCACGCGCAGTGCGCTGTCGGGGCTCATCACCACCAGCAGCTTGCGCGCCACAGCCTCGGCATTGCGGTTGATCTCGTTCACCGCATCGCGCACCGCGGCCTGGTCGTCCACGATGCGGTTCAGCGCGGCTGACAGCCCGGCCAGCCGGTAGGCCGACAGGGCCGCGAGGCCCAGGAAGAGCAGCAGCAGCAGGCCGAAGGCCAGGCCCAGGCGGGTGCGGATGCGCAGCCGCCGGGCCCACCTCATTCGCTGCTCCAGCGCGTCAGCAGCAAGCGGGCGGTGGCGACGTTGGTGGCGCAAGGCACGTCATGCACGTCGCAAGCGCGCACCAGCGCGTTGATGTCAGGCTCGTGGGGCTGCGGCGTCATGGGGTCGCGCAAGAAGATCACGCCATCCAGGTCGCCCACGGCAAGCCGCGCGCCGATCTGCAGGTCGCCGCCCAGCGGGCCGCTCAGCATGCGCTCGATGGTGAGGCCATGCGCCGCATGCAGCCGTGTGCCGGTCGTGCCGGTGGCCATCAGCTGGCAACGGCGCAGCAGGGGCAGGAAATCGCCGGCGAGGGCGATCATGGCGTCCTTCTTGCCGTCGTGGGCGATGAGAGCGAGCTTCATGGGTGTCGGGGGCGCTGGTGAATCCGCAAAGGATGAACGTTACACGCAAGCGGCCGTCACGCCGCCCGCCAACCTGGGCACATTGGCACGCCCGCGCCGGCTGTTACCCCGGGTTCAGCTGCGTCACGGCTGCGGCTGGACCGACACGCGCAGCTGCAGCTCGCGCTCGGGCTGGCCGGCGGCATCGGCGCTGCTGACGGTGCCCCGCGGCGCCGGCGCACCGGTGTCGCCGGTGCGGGCGACCGTCTGCCAGCGTGACAGCGGCAGGTCCAGGGTCGATTCGAACACCAGGCCGTCGTCCTCGACGTTCATCACGACACGGGCCGGCGCGCGACCGCCCGCCCAGGCCGGTGTGATCGCCAGTTGCCGCGTGACTTGCCGCTCGCGCGGCCGCGGGTTGACGAGGACGCTGCGCAGCTGCCCCTGCGGGCTGGCCTCGGCCAGCATGTCGACCCATTGCAGCGGTTCGCGGGTGACCAGCCGCAGCGCGGCGCGCTCGCCGTTGCGCACCAGCAGGCGCTGCGGCGGTGGCGCGGCTGGGCCGGCCGTGGCCGTGACCACGCCCGGCCCGCGCGGCGACACGGCGCCTGCGGTGCCGACGACCACGGCGCCATCGCGCACACCGGCGGTGGCGGCAGGAGCCAGTTGGCGGTCCACCCAACGCAGCTCCACCAGCAGCGTCACCTCCGGCAGCGCGGCGCGCGCCAGATTCGGCAACGGCCACAGTGACGGCAGAGCGATGAGGCAGGCACGGCGCTTCATGGCCCCGGAGCTTAAGCCTCGCGGGACGCCGCGCGCCAGCGCATCAGTTGCGGCCCGAACAGGTTGATGGCCAGGCCCCCCAGCACCAGCGCTGCGGCTGCGAGCTTCCAGCCCGGCAGGGGTTCGGCGAGCAGCAGGCTGGCCGAGCCCATGCCGAACACCGGCACCAGCAGCGCCAGCGGCACGATGCGGCCGGCGGCATGCCGGGCCAGCAGCCAGCTCCACAGCCCGTAGCCGAAGAGGGTGTTGCCCACGGCCTGCCACAGCACGGCGGCCCAGGTGCCGAGGTCGGCGGCGGCCAGGCCTGCGGCGATCTGCTGCGGTCCGTCGATCAGCAGGGCCAACACGAGCAGCGGCGGCACCGCGAAGGCGCTGCTCCAGACGACGTAGGCCAGCATGTCGATACGCCCGGCCCGCTGGGTCAAGAGATTGGCGCAGGCCCAGCAGAACGCTGCGGCCAGCACCATGGCCACGCCCAGCGGCGTGGTGCTGCCGTCAGTGTGCAGCGCGATGACGCCCACGCCGCCGGCGGCCAGCGCCAGGCCCAGCCACTGGGTGGCCAGCACCTTTTCCTTGCGCAGGCGCACGGCCAGCAGCAGCGTGAAGAACACCTGCGTCTGCACCACCAGCGACGCCAGGCCCGGCGAAATCTGGCTGCGCATCGCGAGGTAGAGCAGGCCGAACTGGCCCACGCCGATGAAGAGGCCGTAGCCGCCGAGGTTGCGCCAGTCCACCGCCGGGCGGCGCAGGAAGAAGCAGGCGGGCAGGAAGGCGAAACTGAAGCGCAGCACCGCGAGCGTCATCGGCGGCAGCGCATGCAGCGCGTACTTGATGACGACGAAGTTGCTGCCCCAGATGGCGACCACGCACAGCGCGAGCAGGAAGTGGCGAAAGGGCAGGGGAGCCATGCGCAGGGCAGGGAGCGGTGAGGTCGCCGACTATGCCAGCCGGGCAGCCGGCGCCTCGGTGGGCGCATCGGCCTGCAGCCGGTTGCGGCCCTGGGCCTTGGCTTCGTAAAGCCAGCGGTCTGCGCGCGCCAGGGTCTGCGCGAGGGTGTCGCCCGCTCGATGGGCGGCCAGGCCGATGGACACGGTGAGCCGGATCTCGCCGCCCTCGGCGATCCTGACGCTCAGGGCGGCCACCTGTTCCCGCAGCCGCTCAAGCGCAGCCTGGGCCTGGGGCAGTGGGGTGTCCGGCAGCAGCACGAGAAACTCCTCGCCGCCCCAGCGCGCCAGGACATCGGTGGCCCGCAGCGCCGCCTGGCCGGCCTGGGCGAAATGGCGCAGCACGGTGTCGCCGGCCGCGTGGCCCTGGCTGTCGTTGATGCGTTTGAAGTGGTCGAGGTCGACCAGGGCGATGCAGAAGTCGTGTGGATGGCGCTGGCTCCGCAGCAGCTCCTGGTCCATCAGGGCCTGCATCTGCCGCCGGTTGGGCAGGCCGGTGAGTTCATCGCGCGTGGCGATCACTTCCAGCTGCGCCAGCGCCCGCGCGAGGTCCTGGCGCTGCTGTGACAGCCGCTGGCGGATGACGCTCATCCGCGCCGTCAGCACCGCCACAGCGGGCAGCATCAGCGCGAGCATCAGGAAGTGGCCCAACTCGACCAGCGGCGGGTAGCTGTCGGGCTGGCGCAGGGCCATGGTGGTCATCACCGCGCCGAACAGCACCAGGGCGAAGAAGCTCAGCGCATAGGCGCTGCGCGCCCGCAGCTGGAACATGCCGAACATCAGGATCAGCGTCAGCACCGGGAAGACCGCCCCGCGCAGCGGCCCGGCCAGCGCATAGCCGAAGGCAGCCGAGCTGATGGCGAAGGCGATCTGCACGCTGGTGAGCGAAGGGTCTGCGAAACGGCAGGAGTGGCCGCTGCGGATGCAGCCGTAGAACAGCGCCATGCCGCCCACCGACCAGGCCGTCCAGAGCCACAGCCACGGGCCGCGCTCGCCATGGGCGATCAGCACGCAATAGTGCAGCACCGGCGCGCACAGGGCCATCAGGGCCATGGCCAGGCTCGTCTGGCGAAGGCGCAGGCGCTGGACGGGGTCGGTGCCCAGCCAAAGATCAGCCAGCCGCTTCAGGGGTGTCACCTGCATGCCGCCAGCCTAACCGCTTGGCGGCTTCAGTTCACGCGGCCGGTGCGCAGGGCCTGGGCCCACTCCGGCCGGCCGTGGCGCGCCGCGAGGGCGGCCATCGCGTCATGGCCGTAGGGCACGGCATGCAGGCTGCACTGCCAAGCGGTGCCCTGCTGTTCGACGATGGCGTAGTGCGCATCGGGCGTGCCGCGCTGGACGACGTAGCGCTCCGGCTCATCGTCCACATAGGCCTGCAGGCCGACGCTGCCCGGGTTCACCAGCCACTGGCCGCGGGCGGTGCGCACGGTGCGGGGCACATGGCTGTGGCCGCAGGCCACGAGGGCGCTCGTCTGCCCCGCCAGGCGCGCCTCGATCTCGTCCTCGGTCGCCAGCACCAGGGCGCCTTGCCGTGGCGTCTCCAGGAAGTGCTCGTCGTCCTGCCGCGGTGTGCCGTGGCAGAGGAAGACGCCGGGCGCCCAGGCCCAGGTCGCCGGCAGGCCGCGCACCCAGGCGAGTTCGGCGCTGCCGAGTGCGGCGCGCGCGAAGCCGTCCGAGGCGCCGCCGGCCTCCGGCGTCCATTCGAGGATCTGCCGCTCGTGGTTGCCCGCCAGCACCGGCCAGCCCGAGGCCATCAGCCATTGCGCGGTTTCCAGGGGCATCAGTGGGCCGGAGAGGTTGTCGCCCAGGCACAGCACCTGGTCGACGCCGCGGCGGCGGATGTCGGCGGCCACGGCTTCCAGCGCGGGCAGGTTGCCGTGGATGTCGGAGACCAGGGCGAGTCGCATGGGCATCAGCCTTTCAGGTGACCGAGGGGCAGCACGCCGCTGGCCTTGACCTCACCCAGTGAGAAGCTGGTGTGAATGTCTTTCACATTCGGCAGGTTCAGCAGGGTGTCGATGGAAAAGCGCGAGAAGGCGTCCAGGTCGGTCGCCATGACCTGCAGCTCGAAGGTGCCGGCACCCGAGATGTAGTGGCAGGCGATGACCTCGGGCAGCTGCCGGATGGCGTCTTCCAGCGGCTTGGTGGCGGCGCCTGCGCTGCGCTCGGCGTCCACCCGCACGAAGGCCAGCACGCCCAGGCCCAGCTTGCGCCGGTCGATCTCGGCGCGGTAGCCGGTGATGTAGCCCTGCTCCTCCAGCCACTTCACGCGGCGCCACGTGGGCGCGGCCGAGAGGCCGATGCGCTGGGCTAGCTCGGCGTTGGACAGGCGCGCATCCGCCTGCAGCGCGGCCAGGATGGCGATGTGGTGGCGGTCCAGCGCTTCGGGCGTGGCTTCTTCGGAACTCATGGTTTGCCCTGATCGGCGAAGTCTCGATACGGATTGAAGCGAAATCGGCAAATCAAAGCAAGAACTTTGCGCTTCCCGGCGGAATTGGGCGTGAATGAGAAAGCACTGTGCCCCTTCATTTCCCTACACTGCCCGGTCCGGCCATACTGGCCCGACGCCCGCGCGCCTGCTCCACAAGGGCGGTCCGCCCGGGCGCCCCGTTTCAGGAGACCCCCGATGAACGCCCCGCTGCCCGAACACATCCTGCGCGCCCTGCAGACCGTCACGCTCGACGACAAATATGCGCTCGATGCCGGTCGTGCCTTCATGAGCGGCGTGCAGGCCCTGGTGCGGTTGCCCATGCTGCAGCGCACGCGCGATGCGATGGCCGGCCTGAACACCGCCGGCTTCATCAGCGGCTACCGCGGCTCGCCGCTGGGCGGCTATGACCAGGCGCTGTTTGCCGCCAAGAAGCACCTGGCCAAGCAGAACATCGTCTTCCAGCCCGGCGTGAACGAAGAGCTCGGCGCGACCGCCGTGTGGGGCACGCAGCAGCTCGACCTCTTCCCCGAGAAGGCCAAGTTCGACGGCGTCTTCGGCCTCTGGTACGGCAAGGGCCCGGGTGTGGACCGCTGCATCGACGTGTTCAAGCACGCCAACATGGCGGGCACGTCCAAGCACGGCGGCGTCATCGCGATTGCGGGTGACGACCACATCGCCAAGAGCTCCACCGCCGCCCACCAGAGCGACCACGTCTTCAAGGCGGTCGGCTTCCCGACCTTCTTCCCGAGCAGCGTGCAGGACATCCTGGACATGGGCCTGCATGCCTTCGCGATGAGCCGCTTCTCGGGCCTGTGGGCCGGCATGAAGACCATCCAGGAGATCGTCGAGAGCTCGGCGTCGGTCAGCGTGGACCCCGACCGCGTCAACATCATCCTGCCCGAGGACTTCGTCATGCCCCCGGGCGGCCTGCACATCCGCTGGCCCGACCCGCCGCTGGAGCAGGAGTCGCGGATGATGAACTTCAAGTGGTACGCGGCCCTGGCCTACATCCGCGCCAATCGCCTGAACTACAACGTCATCGAAGGCCCGAACGATCGCTTCGGCATCATCACCAGCGGCAAGGCCTACAACGACACCCGCCAGGCGCTGCACGACCTGGGCCTGGACGACGAGACCTGCCGGCGCATCGGCATCCGGCTGCACAAGGTCAACGTGGTGTGGCCGCTCGAAGCCCAGGTGGCGCGCGAGTTTGCCAAGGGCTTGCAGGAGATCCTGGTCGTCGAGGAAAAGCGCCAGATCATCGAATACCAGGTCAAGGAAGAGCTCTACAACTGGCGCCCCGACGTGCGCCCGAACGTGCTCGGCAAGTTCGACGCGGGCGACGCGGACGGCGGCGAGTGGAGCGTGCCCAACCCGAGCGAGCACTGGCTGCTGCGCCCGCAGGCGGACCTCACGCCGGCCATCATCGCCCGCGCCATCACCAAGCGCCTGAAGAAGCTCGGGGTGGATGCCGACATCGTGGCGCGGCTGGACGCCCGCATGGCCATCATCGACGCCAAGGAAGCGTCGCTCAAGGCCGAGGAGCAGACCGCCGGCGGCGCCGACCGCACGCCGTGGTTCTGCTCCGGCTGCCCGCACAACACCTCCACTCGCGTGCCCGACGGCTCGCGCGCGGTCGGCGGCATCGGCTGCCACTACATGGTGACCTGGATGCCTGGCCGCAACACGGCCACCTTCACGCAGATGGGCGGCGAGGGCGTGCCCTGGGTGGGCCAGGCGCCGTTCACCGACGAGAAGCACATCTTCAGCAACCTCGGTGACGGCACCTACTTCCACAGCGGCAGCCTGGCCATCCGCCAGAGCATCGCCGCGGGCGTGAACATCACCTACAAGATCCTCTACAACGACGCGGTCGCCATGACCGGCGGCCAGCAGGTGGGCGAGCGGCCCGAAGGCCACACCGTCATCCAGATCATGAACAGCGTGATCTCGGAGGGCGTGAAGAAGCTGGTCATCGTGACCGACGAGCCGGCCAAGTACGAAGGCGTGGCGCTGGCGCCGGGCGTGACCGTGCACCACCGCGACGAGCTTGACGAGATCCAGCGCCAGTTCCGCGAGATCCCGGGCACCACGGCCATCATCTACGACCAGACCTGCGCCACCGAGAAGCGCCGCCGCAGGAAGCGCGGCAAGCTGGTGGACCCGGCCAAGCGCGTCGTCATCAACGAGCTGGTGTGCGAGGGCTGCGGCGACTGCTCGGTGCAGTCCAACTGCCTGAGCGTGGAGCCGCTGGAGACGGAGTTCGGCCGCAAGCGCCAGATCAACCAGAACACCTGCAACAAGGACTACTCCTGCGTGAAGGGCTTCTGCCCGAGCTTTGTCACGGTCGAAGGCGGCGAGCTGAAGAAGCCCAAAAAGGAGTCCCGCAAGAGCCCCTTCGACGCCGGCCTGCCCAGCCTGCCGATGCCCGTCATCCCCAACGCGGAAGACGCCTGGGGCATCGTGGTGGCCGGCGTGGGCGGCACGGGCGTCATCACCATCGGCCAGCTGCTCGGCATGGCCGCGCACCTCGAAGGCAAGGGCGTCATCACCCAGGACGCCGCAGGCCTGGCCCAGAAGGGCGGCGCGACCTGGAGCCACATCCAGATCGCCAACACGCCCGAGGCCATCCACTGCACCAAGGTCGGCACCGCCGAGGCCGACCTCGTCATCGCCTGTGATGCCATCGTGGCCGCCAACAAGGCCACGCTCGCCGTCATGCGCGAGGGGCGCACGTTTGTGGCCCTGAACACCCACGGCTCGCCCACGGCGACCTTGGTCAACAACCCCGACTGGACCTTCCCCGGCACGGCTTGCGAGCAGGCGCTGGGCAAGGCCGTGGGCGCCGGCCACCTGGGCGCGTTCGATGCCGAGGAAGTGGCCGTCAAGCTGCTGGGCGACTCGCTCTACACCAACCCGCTGATGATGGGCTATGCCTGGCAGCAGGGCCGCATCCCGCTGAGCTACGACGCGCTGATGCGCGCCATCGAGCTCAACGCCGTGCAGGTGGACAACAACAAGGCCGCCTTCGAGTGGGGCCGGCGCTGCGCGCATGACCTGAAGGCGGTGCAGTCGCTGTATGCCGCCCAGGCCGTCATCCAGCTCGTCAAGCGCCAGAGCGTTGATGAGATGGTGGCCAAGCGCGTGGACTTCCTGACCGGCTACCAGAACGCGGCTTACGCGGCCGAGTACAAGGCCTTCGTCGAGAAGGTGCGTGCGGCCGAGTCCAAGCTGGGCAGCAAGACCACGCTGACGGAAGCCGTGGCCCGCTACCTGTTCAAGCTGATGGCCTACAAGGACGAGTACGAGGTGGCGCGCCTGCACACCGATGCGGCCTTCACCGCCAAGATCGCCGGCATGTTCGAGGGCGACTACAAGCTGGTGCACCACCTGGCGCCGCCACTGCTGGCCAAGACCAACGCCAAGGGTGAGCTGGTCAAGCGTCCGTTCGGCAGCTGGATCCGTCCGGCCTTCGGTCTGCTGGCCAAGATGAAGGGCCTGCGCGGCACGGCCCTGGACGTCTTCGGTCACACCGAAGAGCGCAAGATGGAGCGCCGCTGGATTGCCGACTACCGAGCCGGCATCGAGAAGGCGCTGGCCGGCCTCACGGCCGAGTCGCTGGTCACCGCCGTCGAACTGGCCCGCGTGCCCGAAGAGATCCGCGGCTATGGCCACGTGAAGGCGCGCCACGAGAAGGCCGCCAAGGCCAAGTGGGACGCCCTGCTGGCGCGCGTCTGACCGTCTCGGCTCGCCGGGCCCCGCGCGCTGGCTGAGGCCGGTGCGCGGGGCTCGGTGCTTTCAGGGCTGGGTCAGGGCCTGATGGTGAGGTGCTGCAGCACGATCAGCCATTCGCCGTCGAACCGCTGGTAGGCCAGGCTGTAGCGCACCGGGCGGGTGACGATCTTGCCGTCCAGCTCTTCGTCGAACTCGCATTCGCCGGACCGCACCGCGGTGTTGCCGAAGAAGTTCAGGTTGCCGATCACCCAGCGCATGCGCGCGCTGGGTCGGCGGGCCAGGTCGTCGAAGAACACCGGCACGCCCTCGCCGGACTTGGGCACGGCGCTGAACTCGTCGTCGGTGATCAGCGCGCCGGGCGCGTAGAGCCTGCGTAGCGCCACCGGGTCACGGCGGTTGTAGGCGTCTTGCCAGGCCTGCAAGGCCTCCAGCACTTCGCCCGTGCACTGGGCCTCCGGCTGGTCGCAGGCGGGCGGCGCGGGGGGCGTGGTGGCGCAGCCGCCCAACGCCGCCATCAGCAGACCGGCGAGCAGGGCCAGCAGCCGGCGGCTTCGGCAATGCGGGGTCATGTGTTGTTCTCCTGTTCTCCCTCAGCGCCCGGATTTGACTTGACGGGCGGGCCGGGCCCGGGCGTGGAAAACCCGACGCAGGTCATCCCGCACCGTGAGGTCGCGCCGTTTGCACGGGCCGCCAATAATGCGCCGATGAGCCATCGCCGCACCGTCCTGGCCGCCTTGCTGTCTTTCAGCACCGGTGTGCCGGCTGCAGAGCCGAGCGTCGTGCTGCGAACGGCAGCGGAGGCTGGCGTGCCGCACAAGTTCGGTCGCCCGGGCGATGTGCCGGCGGGCTTCTGCACCGAGTACATCCGCGCGCTGGTGGCGCACGATGCCGGCCTGCAGTTCGAGGGGCTGCAGCAGTTTCTGCCGGTGCTGCGCATCGAGCGCGAACTCGCCACGGGCACGCTGGATGTGTTCTTCGGCCTGCTCAGCACCGTGGCCCGGCTGGAGCGCTTTCGCTTCATCGAACAGCCGCCGCTGTACATCTCCCGTCACCGCGTCGCGGTGCGGGCGGACGACCGCGAAGTGGACGCGGTGCAGGGCTTCGACGACATCCGCGCGCTGGGCGAGCAGGGCGTGGTGCTGGCCACGCGCGGCACGGCCTACACCAGCTATCTGCTGCGTCAGCCAGGCCTGAAGGTGGATGATGGCGGCACCGATCATCTGCAAAACATGCGCAAGCTGTTGCGCGGCCGTGGGCGCTTCTTCTACCAGTCCGAGCCCATGCTGCGGCAGCTGATCCAGGCGGAGGGGCTGCAGGATCAGGTGCGCCTGCTGCCGGCGGTGTTTGCGGCGGAGCCGCTGCTGGTGGCCCGCGCCACCACGCTGGAGCCCGCCCGGCTGGCGCGCCTGACCGCCGCCATGCAGGCGCTGGAAGCCAACGGCACCGCGGCGCGGCTGCGCGCCCAGTACCGCCTGACCTGAGGGGCCCCGCCGCCCATGGCGGTGAATCCTCCCGACGTCGGACATTCCCGGGTCGGGGCCAGGAGCTCGCCTGCCTAGACTGGCTGCCTCAACGAGGGAGAGCCCATGAACAAGATCCTGTGCGGCCTGCTGGCCGCTTCGCTGGCCTGCGCGGCACTCGCGGTGCGTGCGGCCGATGCACCGGCCGAGAACCCCGCCTGGACGGAGGCCAAGGCGGCCGCTCAGGTCGGGCCGGCGGATGTTGCGATCGCCGGCCAGGCCAAGCTGCACCTGCCCCAGGGGCGCATCTTCATTCCCCAGCCTCAGGCCGGCAAGCTGCTCACCGCCATGGGCAACCCCGGCCAGCACAGCGAGCTGGCCGGCCTGATCTTTCCGCAGGGCGGCGGCGAGTGGTTCGCCACGCTGCGCTACATCCCGTCGGGTTATGTGAAGGACGGCGATGCCAAGGACTGGAAGGCCGACGAGCTGCTCACCAGCTACAAGGAGGGCACCGAAGCCAGCAACGCCGAGCGCGTGAAGATGGGTGTGCCGGCGCTGGAGATCGTCGGCTGGGCCGAGCCGCCGGCCTACGAGGCGGGCAGCCATCGGTTGGTCTGGGCCATGAGCTCCAAGGAAAAAGGCGCCCCCGACGACGCAGGCCGGGGCGTCAACTACAACACCTACGCCCTCGGCCGCGAGGGCTACCTGAGTTTGAACTTCGTCACCGACTTGAAAAACCTGCCGGCCCAGAAGCCCGATGCCCAGGCGCTGCTCGGCGCGTTGGAGTTTGATGCCGGCAAGCGCTATGAAGACTTCAACGCCTCCACCGACCATGTCGCCGAGTACGGCCTCGCCGCCCTGGTGCTCGGGGTAGGCGCCAAGAAGCTCGGCCTGCTGGCCGTCATTGCCGCCTTCGCCGCCAAGTTCGCGAAGGTGATCTTCCTGGCCGTGGTCGGCCTGGGCGCCGTCGTGACGAAGTTCTTCAAGCGCGACAAGTCGGCCGCCTGACCCCAGCGACGCTTGCCCGCGCATGCGGACGCGCTTCGCTGCGCGCGCAGGCTGTCGCGCCTAGACTGGGCGCATGCAGTTTCCTCTCCTGGCGCGGTGACGCCGCGCCGTCTCTGGCCCGGCCTGCTGATGGCCATGCTGGGCGCCATCGGCTTCTCGGGCAAGGCCATCATCGTCAAGCTCGCCTACCGGCATGGTGTCGATGCGGTCACGCTGTTGATGTGGCGCATGCTGCTGGCCATGCCCTTCTTCCTGGCCATGGCCTGGTGGGCCGGGCGGGGCCAGCCGGCGCTCACGCGGCGTGACTGGCGCGATATTGCCGTGCTCGGCTTCACCGGCTACTACCTCGCCAGTTACCTGGACTTTGCCGGCCTGGCCTACATCACGGCCAGCCTTGAGCGCCTCATCCTGTATCTCAACCCGACGCTGGTGCTGCTGATCTCGGTGGTGTGCTTTCACCACCGGCTGCAGGCGCGGCAGGTGCTGGCGATGGCCGTCAGCTATGCCGGCGTGGTGGCGGTGTTCGCGCATGAGTTGCACTTCGAGGGCGTGAACACCGCCGTCGGTGCCGCGCTGGTGTTCGGCAGTGCGATCAGCTACGCGATCTACCTCGCGCTGAGCGGCAAGGTCGTGCAACGCCTGGGCGCCCTGCGCCTGGCGGGGCTGGCCAGCAGCGTGGCCTGCGTGCTGTGCATCGGCCAGTTCCTGCTGCTGCGCCCCATGGCGGATGCGCTGGTGCCCACCCCTGTCATGGGCTTGTCGCTGCTGAACGCGACGGCCTGCACGGTCGCTCCCGTGCTGATGGTCATGCTGGCCATTGCCCGTATTGGCGCGCCGCTGTCCTCCCAGGTCGGCATGGTCGGCCCGATGAGCACGCTGCTGATGGGCTATTTCATCCTCGGTGAGCCGCTGAACGGCTGGATCGGCGTGGGCACCACGCTGGTGCTGGCGGGCGTGTTCCTCGTGGGCCGCGGCCCCCGCCCTTCGAGCCCCGCCCGCTGAACTGACTTGACCCCTGGCGGGCGCCCGTGTTCAAAATCGCTGAACATTGGCGACAAGGGCCATGAACCGACGCCACCCCTGCGAGGAACACACTCCATGCCCATGACAAGCCCTGCTCGTTACACCCCCGTCGCCATCGTGCTGCACTGGTTGCTGGCCCTGGCCATCATCGGCGCCTTCTGCATGGGCGTGTACATGAGCGACCTGCCGTTCTCGCCGACGCGGCTCAAGCTTTACAACTGGCACAAGTGGGCCGGCGTCACCATCCTGGCGCTGTCGGCGCTGCGCCTGCTGTGGCGCCTGACGCACCGTCCGCCTGCCGACGCGCCCATGCCCGCGTGGCAGGCACGCGCGGCCCATGCGGTGCACCTGCTGCTGTACATCACCTTCTTCGCGGTCCCCCTGACCGGCTGGGCCATGAGCTCCGCCAAGGGTTACCCCATCGTGTGGTTCGGCGTGCTGCCGCTGCCCGACTTCGTGCCCAAGGACCATGACCTGGGCGAGCTGCTCGAGCAGGTGCATGCGGCGCTGGCCTGGGGCCTGGCCGTGCTGGTGCTGGCCCATGTGGGCGGCGCGCTCAAGCATCAATTCATCGACCGAGACGGCCTGCTGGCGCGCATGTCGCTGCGCCGCTCCTGAACGAGGACCTTCCCATGACCAAGCTGTTCGCCTCCCTGTTGTTCACCGCTGCCCTGCTGCCCGCCCAGGCGGCCACCCTGCAGCCCGAGAAGAGCGACGTGACCTTCACCTTCAAGCAGATGGGCGTGCCGGTCGACGGCAAGTTCAAGAAATTCGAAGCTCAGCTCGACTTCGACGCCAAGAAGCCTGAGGCCGGCAAGATCGCCTTCACCGTCGATCTGGGCAGCGTCTCGCTGGGTGACCCGAGCTTTGACAAGGAGCTGGCCGGCGCCACCTGGTTCGACACCAAGCGCAACGGCAAGGCCACTTTCGTGTCCACCGGCATCAAGGCCACCGGCCCCGGCAAGTACGACGTGGCCGGCAAGCTGACCATCAAGGGCGCCGCGCGTGACCTGGTGGTGCCCATCACCGTCGCCGGTGGCGTGGCCAGCGGCAGCGTGCCGATCAAGCGCCTGGATTTCAAGATCGGTGACGGCGAATGGGCCGACACCTCCATCGTCGCCAACGACGTCACCGTCAAGTTCAAGCTGGCCTTCGCCGGCCTCTGAGTTCCTTCACCCCAACCCCCACCCCGGAGATCCTCCCGATGAAGAAAGCCCTGCTGCTGACCGCCCTGTTCGCCGCCTTCGGCGCCGCTCACGCCCAGAGCGCCACCTACGCCGTCGAGCCCACCCACACGCAGGTCTATTTCGAGGCCAAGCACTTCGGCACCAGCACCAACCGCGGCCGCTGGGACAAGAAGGAAGGCACCATCGTCTACGACAAGGCCGCCAAGACCGGCAAGGTCGACGTGACGCTGGACATGAACTCCATCTCCACCGGCATCGGCCCGTTCGACGGCCACCTGAAGAGCAAGGACTTCTTCGCCGCCGCGGAGTTCCCGACCGCCAAGTTCGTGGGCGACAAGTTCACCTTCAACGGCGACAAGCTGGTCAGCGTCAGCGGCGAGCTGACCCTGCGCGGCAAGACCAACCCGGTCACGCTCAACGCCAACAGCTTCAACTGCTACGACAACCCCATGCTCAAGCGTGAAGTCTGCGGTGGCGACTTCGAGGCCACCATCCAGCGCAGCCAGTGGGGCATCACCTACGGCATCCCGGGCATCCCGGACAGCGTGCGCCTGCTGATCCAGATCGAAGCCGTCAAGCAGTAAGCCTCGGCGCCCTGCCCTGCAAAGGCCCGCCTCGGCGGGCCTTTGTGCTTTCTCAGCCCCGCACCAGGTGCAAGGCCAGCCCGCAGGCCGCGCAGGCGCCCAGCACCGGCAGCACGCCGAGCTTGAAGCGGAACAGCGCGACCGCCGCGGCAAGGGCGATGACTGCCGCGCCCACGTCCACCGGGCCATGCACGCCCTGCGGCCACAGCACGTGCCACCCGAAAAACACCGCCAGGCTCAGGATCACGCCCACGACGGCTGCGGTGATGGCGGTCAGGGGCGCGGTGAACTGCAGCCGGCCGTGGGTCGACTCGATCAGCGGACCGCCTGCCAGGATGAAGACGAAGGACGGCAGGAAGGTGAAGAAGGTGACGACCAGGGCCGCCATGGCGCCGGCCAGGAACAGTGCATCGGGCCCGAAGAGGGCTTGCGTCCACCCGCCCACGAAGCCGACGAAGGCCACCACCATGATCAGCGGCCCGGGCGTCGTCTCGCCCAGCGCCAGGCCGTCGATCATCTGCGCGGCACTCAGCCACTGCTGCTGCTCCACCGCGCCCTGGTAGACATAGGGCAGCACCGCGTAGGCGCCGCCGAAGGTCAGCAACGCGGCCTTGGTGAAGAACCAGCCCATCTGCGCCAGTGCACCCTGCCAGCCGAAGGCGACCGTCAGCACAGCCAGCACGGCCGCCCACAGGCCCAGGCCGACGGCCAGCACCCGGGCCAGGCCGCCGCGGCTGAAGCGGGCATGGGCGGGTGTGGGGGTGTCGTCGTCGATGACGGCCGGCGCGTGCGGGGTGTGGGCTGCCGCCGCGCCATGTGCCCGGGTGAAGACCTGCGGCATCCAGCGCCCCCCGAGCGCGCCCGCGACGCCTGCTGCCACCACGATGAACGGAAACGGCAGACCGAACACCGTGATGCCCGCAAAGGCCGCCGCGGCGATCGCCACCAGCCAGCCGTTCTTCAAGGTGCGCGTGCCGATGCGATGCGCCGCATGCACCACCAGCGCCGTCACTGCGGGCTTGAGGCCATAGAACACCCCCGCCACCACCGGCAACTGGCCGAAGGCGAGATAGACCCACGACAACCCGATCAGCAGCACCAGCGACGGCAGCACGAACAGACCGCCGGCCACCAGGCCGCCCCAGGTGCGGTGCATCAGCCAGCCGATGTAGGTGGCCAGCTGCTGGGCCTCGGGGCCGGGCAGCACCATGCAGTAGTTCAGCGCATGCAGGAAGCGGCCCTCGCTGATCCAGCGCCTGCGCTCCACCAGCTCGGTGTGCATGATGGCAATCTGGCCAGCCGGCCCGCCGAAGCTGATGCAGCCGAGCTTGAGCCAGAAGCGCAGGGCGTCGCGGAACGGGACGGCGTCTGGGGGCGAGGGGGGCGTGTCGCTCATGGGCTTTGCAGTTCGCTGCATGAGGCTAGCAGAGGGTTCACTTCGCACGGCCATACTTCGCGGCATGAGCTTGCTCGTTCGTCTGCTGCCGCTGGTCCTGTTTGCTTCGGCGACCACCCATGCCGCCTGTGACCGCAGCCTGCCACCGCCCCCAGCCAGCGGCCCGCCGCAACGCATCCTGTTCGTCGGCAACAGCTTCCTGCACGGGCATGCGCCACCCGTGCTGCACTACAACGCCGCGGCCGTGACCGACCTCAACGGCACCGGCTATGGCGGCGTGCCGGGGGTGTTCAAGCAGCTGGCCGACGAAGCCGGGTTGCAGGTGAGCGTTGCGAGCGAGCTGCTCAGCGGGCAGACGCTGCGGGTGCATCTCGACCAGAAGCGCGGCGTCATCACCGGGCAGCCGTGGGACGTGGTGGTGCTGCAGGAGTACAGCCTGCTCAACCCGCGCCAGCCGGGCGACCCCAGGGCGTTTGTGACGGCCGTGGGTGAACTGGAGGCGGCGGTGCATGCCGTCAACCCGGCAGCCCGCGTGCTGCTGCTGCAGACCTGGGCGCGGGCCGACCAGGTCTACCGCACGCCGGGCGGCCGATGGGCGGGGCAGACGCTGGAGGCCATGCAGGCCGACCTGCGTGCCGCCTATGCGCTCGCGGCGCAACGCGCGGGCTGCGTGGCCGGCGTGCTGCCCGTGGGCGACGCGGCGCTGCGCGCGGTGCAGGCGGGCGTGGCCGACCGCAACCCGTTCGATGGCATCGAGCCGGGGCAGGTCAATCTGTGGGGCCCCGACAGCTATCACTTCGGACCCTGGGGCAGCTACCTGGAAGCCTTGGTCATCTTCGGCCGCCTCACCGGGCGCGACCCCATCAGCCTGGGCGAGAGCAGCCGTGCCGGGCGCGACCTGGGGCTCACCCCGGCGCAGGTGGCCGCCGCGCAGCGCATCGCCGCGCAGACCCTCAAGGCCGAGGCAGCGCCCGCTTCGCCGTCAACGCCATGAACACCGCGAACACCACCACCACGAGCAGGCCGTGGGTGAGTGACGAATGCTCGGCCACCAGCCCGATCAGCGGCGGCCCGGCCATCATGCCGAGATAGCCCACGCCCGACACCGCGGCGATGCCATGGGCCGACGACACCCCCGGCACCTGCGAGGCCGCGCTGAACAGCACCGGCACCACGTTCGACAGCCCCAGGCCCACCAGGGCGAAGCCCACCAGCGCCACGGTGGCCGAAGGCACCGCCAGCGCCAGCGCCATGCCGGCGGCCGCGAGCACGCCACTGGCACGCATGAGCACCGGGCCCGAGAGTCGCGCCCGCACCCAGTCGCCACCGAAGCGCCCGGCCGCCATCGCGCCGCTGAAGCTGGCATAGGCCAGCGCGGCGGTGGAGGCCGCGCTGTCGCGCTCCTGCCTCATGAACAGCACGCTCCAGTCGTACATCGCGCCCTCGGCGATCAGGCCCATCGACGCCAGCACGCCCAGCAACAGCAGCGGGCCGCGCGGCAGGCTCAGCGGCTGCTTCTCGCCAGCCGGCTGATCCGGCACCGGCAGCATCGCGCGGCTGGCCAGCAGCGACACGACCGCGCCCAGGCCGGTGGCCACGAAGAGATGCCCCTGGGCCGACAGCCCGAGGCTGGGTGCCGCGCTGCCCAGGCTGGCGCCGGCCATGCCGCCGAGGCTGAACATGCCGTGAAAGCCGCTCATCAGCGGGCGGCCGCTCTGGTGCTCGATCTCGGTGGCCTCCGTGTTGATGGCCACATCCATCAGGCTGCCACTGATGCCGAACACCAGCATCACCGCCAGCAGCGCGCCGTACACCGGCCAGGCCAGCAGCGCCGCGATGGCGGCACAGCAAAGCACGCCCATGGCACCCGACACCGCCGCCGGCCCCCATCGCCCGACCACGCGGCCCGCCTGGGCCAGGGCCGTCAGCGCGCCCACGCCGCCGGCCAGCATCGCCAAGGCCAGGCTCTGCTCGCCCAGGCCGTAATGGCCCTTGACGGTCGGGACATGCACGCCCCAGGTCGCAAACATCACGCCGAGCACGAAGAACTGGGCGCGCACGGCGGCGGACGCGCGGGAGAGAGAGGTCACGGGGTCTTGGCAGCGATGCGGGTGAAGAAGTCGTAGACGCCCTGGTCGCCCATCTTGCGGGCGTCAGCCAGTTCGCCGCCTTCGGTGGCGTAGATGAGCTGGCCTTGGGGCGACAGCACCGCCACGGCCGGGATGCCCTTCTTGAGCGGCACGCGGTAGCGCTCGGCGATGTCGACATTGCGGTCGAAGCGGCCGACATTGACCTTCACGACCTTGAAGCGCTGTGCGATCAGCGGCGCGCTCGGGCCGTGCTTGAACGTGGCGTCCAGCATGCGGCAGTCGCCGCACCAGTTGGCGCCGAACACCACCAGCACCGGCAGCTTGGCCTTCTCGGCCTCGGCCAGCGTGGCGCGGATGGCGGCGTTCGCGTCGGCCTCTTCGTCATAGATGGCCGGCGGGCCGGAGGCGGCGGCCGACAGGCAGGCGGCCAGGCCGGCGGCGGCGAGCACGGAGGCGGTCAGGGCGCGGCGGGAGAGGGGTGAATTGATCATGTTTGAAAGCGCTTTCAAAAGATGATGAAGGAGCTGGACAACGTTGTCAAACTCCGCCCCGGCAAGGCCAGGGCGGCCGGAAGGTCAAAAGCGGCGTCGGGGGGCGAGCGCCGGCCGGTCCTCACCGGCTCGCCTGCTCGAAGAAGCGCCAGATCACGTCGTTGGCATCCAGCGCGGTGGACGCGCCCGGTTTGCCGCGCCGCACCGTGGGCGCACCGGGCCAGGAGTGACCGCCGGTCTCGGTGACGCACAACTGCACCTCGCGGCCGTCGGCGCAGCCGGCGTGCACCTCGCAAAACGCACCGGGCACGTCCAGCGTGCGGCGCACCGGGCCGCTGCAGCGGTCGCGGGCCACCCAGCGGGCGACGGTCTCGGGCACGGAGACGAAGTTCATGACCTTGCTGGTGTCGCGGAAGGCGCCCGGGCCGGCTCCGCCGTCGAACAGCACATGGGTGTCGTCGCGCGCGTGGATGTGCAGCACCGAGATCGGCCGGCTGGGCGTGCAGCGGTCGGTGGCGTCCGTGCCGGCGACCGAGGCCACCGCACGGAACACGTCGGCCGCTTCGCAAGCCAGGCGGTGGCTCATCATGCCGCCGTTGGACATGCCGGTGGCGAACACCCGTGCGGCGTCCACCCGCCAGCGGGCCTGCACGGCCGCCACCACGGCGCGCGCGAAGGCCACGTCGTCCACGCCGCGGTCGCGCGCGTCGCCGCAGCAGCCGCCCGCGTTCCAGGTGGCGAACTTCTCGCCGGGCAGCTTGCTGTAGCCGTTCGGGAAGGCCACGATGAATCCGGCTTCGTCCGCCTTCTTCTGCAGCGCGTAGTGGGCATCGTCAGCCATGAACTCGGCGTGCCCGCCGCCGCCGTGCAAGGCCAACACGAGCGGTGCGGGCTGTGCCGGGTCCAGCGTGGCGGGCACATGCACCAGCACCTTGCGGCCCTGGACCTTGAGCTCCTCCAGCGCGGCCGGCGCGGCGTTGCCGCGCTCGGCCCGGCGCTGCTCCATGCGGGCCTTGAGCCGGTCGCGCAGGCTGTCCTGGGCCTGGCTTGCCGGGCTGGCGGGCAGCAGGCAGGCCAGGCTCAGTGTCAGCAGCCAGGCGCGCATGGGTCAGCCGCCTCCGCCCAGGGCGCGGTAGAGCGTGACGAGGTTCTGCGCCCGCTGGCTCTGCACCTGCACGAGGCTCTGTTGTGCAGCGAACAGCGAGCGCTGCGCATCGAGCCGGTCCAGCGCGCTGGACACACCGGCGGCATAGCGCTGCTCGGCGGCACTCAGGCGGCGCGTCTCGGCCTCCACCTGGGCGGCCAGCGCGCTG
Source organism: Roseateles puraquae (assembly GCF_002205845.1). GTDB lineage: Bacteria > Pseudomonadota > Gammaproteobacteria > Burkholderiales > Burkholderiaceae_C > Pelomonas > Pelomonas puraquae. The sequence continues at coordinate 364,395 of NZ_NISI01000002.1, forward strand.
CGTTGCTCGGCCAGCGTGGCGCGCCCGGCCAGGCCGTCGGCCACCTCGCGGAAGGCGGTCTGGATAGCCTTCTCATACTGCGCCGTGGCGATGTCGCGATTGGCGCGGGCGCTGGCCAGATTGGCACGGTTGCGACCGGCGTCGAACAGCGGCTGCACCAGCTGCGGCGCAAAGCTCCAGGCCGAGTTCTTGAACAGGCCCGACAGCTGGCCGCTGGCCGTGCCGACGCTGCCGGTCAGCGTGATGCGCGGCCAGAAGGCGGCGCGGGCCGCGTCGATGTTGGCGTCGGCCGCGCTGAGGGCGAACTCGGCCTGGCGGATGTCGGGGCGGCGGGTCAGCACCTCGGCAGGCAGGCCGGCGGGCAACTCGGCCAGGGGCTCGAAGTCGGCCAGGTCGCCGCTGGGCGGCGGCAGGTCGGCCGGCAGCGGGCCGCCGACCAGCAGCACCAGCGCGTTCTCGTCGAGCGCGCGCTGGCGTTGGGTCTGTGCCAAGGCGGCGCGCGCGGCCTGCAGCGATGACTCGGCCGAGCGCAGGTCCAGCTCGCCGGCAATGCCACCCTCAAAGCGCTGGCGGGTCAGCGCGAGCGACTGTTCGCGCGTGGCCACGGTGTCGCGGGTCAGCTTGAGCAGGGCTTCGTCGGCCTGCAGCGCGATCTCGGCATTGGCCACGCTGGCGATCAGCGCGGTGCGCACGGCCTGCTGGGCTGACTGCGCCGCCAGCACCTGGGCTGCCGCTGCCGCGCTCAAACCGCGCAGGCGGCCGAACACGTCCAGCTCATACGCCGACACCTGAAGGCCGGCCTGGTAGAGGCTGTTGATGCCGCCCGCCGCGGTGGGCGTGCGCGAGCCGCTGAGGCCGGCATTGACCGTGGGCCACAGGTCAGCATCGCGGGCCGACGCGGTGGCGCGGGCGGTTTCGATGTTGAGCGCCGCCACGCGCAGGTCCCGGTTGTTGGCGAGGGCCAGCGGGATCAGCTGCTGCAGCCGCGCGCCGCGGAAGGCCTCCGCCCAGGGCAGCTCGGCGGCGGCCGGCCCGCTGCCACCCGGGCTGGCGAAGCTCGCCGCCGGCAGGGCTGCCTGCGCGGCCTCGGGCGCGGTCGGGCGCTTGGGCTCGGGGCCGGCGCAGGCGGCCAGCAGCGCGGCCGTGGCGATCAGGCTCACAGTCAAGGTAAGGGTGGTCTTCATGCCTGGCCCTCCTCGCTTTCATGGGCGTCGCGGCGGCGCTGCCGCTCGCTGCCCGGGAAGAACTTGCGCACGACGACGAAGAACACGGGCACGAAGAACACCGCCAGCAAGGTGGCCGAGATCATGCCGCCCATCACGCCGGTGCCAATGGCGCGCTGGCTGGCGGAGCCGGCGCCGCTGGCCAGCACCAGCGGCAGCACGCCGAGGATGAAGGCCAGCGAGGTCATCAGGATGGGCCGGAAGCGCAGGTGCGCCGCCTCGATGACGGCCTGCACCGCCGTCTTGCCCTGGGCCTGCAGCTCCTTCGCGAACTCGATGATCAGCACCGCGTTCTTGGCCGACAGGCCGATGATGGTGATCATGCCGACCTTGAAGTAGACGTCGTTCTCCAGCCCGCGGAAGGTGGCGCCCAGCACCACGCCCAGCACACCCAGCGGCACCACCAGCAGCACCGCGAACGGGATGCTCCAGCTCTCGTACAGCGCAGCCAGGCACAGGAAGACGGCCAGCAGCGAGAACGCGAACAGGATCAGGGCGGTGGAGCCGGAGAGCTTCTCTTCACGCGACTGGCCCGTCCACTCGAAGCCGAAGCCCGAGGGCAGCTCGGCGGCGAGCTTCTCCATCTCGGCGATGGCCGCGCCGGTGGACACGCCCTTGGCCGGCTCGCCCTGGATGCGCATCGACGGGTAGCCGTTGTAGCGCACCGTCTGCATCGCGCCGGTGACCCACTTGCTGGTGGCAAACGACGACAACGGCACCGGCTGGCCGGCGCTGTTCAGCACGTTGAGCTGCAGCAGGTCTTCTGGTTGCATGCGTGCTGGAGCGTCGGCCTGCACGATCACGCGCTGCAGCCGTCCCGCATTGGGGAAGTCGTTCACATAGCTCGACCCGAGCGAGGTGCCGAGCACCGCGTTCACCGCGCCGATGTTCACGCCCAGCGCCAGCGCGCGGTCGCGGTCGATGTCCAGCTGCAGCTGGGCGGCGTCTTCCAGGCCGTCCGGGCGCACCGCGTTGAGCAGCGGGCTCTTGGCGGCCGCGGCCAGCAGCTGGTTGCGCGCGGCCAGCAGCTCGGCGCGGGTGTGGGTGCCGCTGCGGTCCTGCAGGCGGAAGGCGAAGCCGTTCGCGCGGCCGAGGTCGCGGATGGGCGGCGGGCTGGTCGGGAAGATCACGGCATCGCGGATCTTGCCCAGGGCCGGGAAGGCGCGGCCCACCAGCGCCTGGGCCGAGTGCTCGGGCCCATGGCGTTCATCCCAGGGCTTGAGCGTGACGAAGGCCAGGCCCGCGTTCTGCCCCGAGCCCGAGAAGCTGAAGCCCACCACGCTGACCATGCTGTCCACCTCGGGCTGCTTGAGCATGAAGGCTTCGGTCTGCTTCATGACCTCCAGCGTGCGCGCCTGTGTGGCGCCCGGGGGCAGCTGCACGTTCACGAGGATGTTGCCCTGGTCCTCGTTGGGCACGAAGGAGGTGGGCAGCTTCTGGAAGATCAGCACGGCCGCGGCGATGACGGCGGCGTAGATCACCAGCATGCGCAGGCTGCGGTTCAGCAGCCGCGCCACCCAGCCTTCGTAGCCCTTGGCGGTGCGCGCGAAGCTGCGGTTGAACCAGCCGAAGAAGCCGCGCTTCTCGACATGGTGGCCGGCCTCGACCGGCTTGAGCAGTGTGGCGCACAGTGCGGGCGTCAGCGACAGCGCGAGGAAGGCCGAGAACGCGATGGCCGACACCATCACCGCCGAGAACTGGCGGTAGATGTTGCCGATGCTGCCGCTGAAGAAGGCCAGCGGCACGAACACCGAGATCAGCACCACGGTCACGCCGATGATGGCGCCCGAGATCTGGCCCATGGCCTTGCGCGTGGCCTGCAGCGGCGACAGCCCCTCCTCGCTCATGATGCGTTCGACGTTCTCCACCACCACGATGGCGTCGTCCACCACGATGCCGATCACCAGTACCATGCCGAACATCGTCAGCACGTTGATCGAGAAGCCCAGCGCCAGCAGCGTGGCGAAGCTGCCCAGCATGGCGATCGGCACCACCAGCGTCGGGATGAGGGTGTAGCGGATGTTCTGCAGGAACAGGAACATCACCACGAACACCAGCACCACCGCTTCGATCAGCGTCTCCACCACCTGCGAGATGGAGATGTCGATGAACAGCGAGCTGTCGTAGGGGATGTCGGCCTTCACGCCGGCCGGGAAGTAAGGCTGCAGTTCTTTCAGACGCTGCTTGATCAGCTTGGCCGTCTGCAGCGCATTGGCCGACGGTGCGAGCTGCACGCCCACACCCACCGACGGCGTGCCGTTCAGGCGCGTGGAGCGGCCGGTGTAGCTGTCGGCCCCCAGCTCGATGCGGGCGACATCCCGCAGCCGCACGGTCGAGCCGTCGGCATTGGCGCGCAGCACGATGTTGCCGAACTGCTCGGGGCTGGACAGCTGGCCGCGCACCACGACCGTGGCCGCGATCGGCTGGCCCGGCACATTGGGCAGGTCACCGATGGAGCCTGAGCTGACCTGGGCGTTCTGCGCCTGGATGGCGGTGTTCACGTCCGAGGGTTGCAGGCGGTAGCCCACCAGCTTGGCCGGGTCCAGCCAGATGCGCATCGCGCGCTCGGTGCCGAACAGCAGGCCTTGGCCCACGCCGGGCACCCGCTGGATTTCGGGCAGCACGGTGCGCGAGGCGTAGTCGCCCAGCGCGATCGGGTCGAAGTTCGGGTTGTTGCTCGACAGGATGATGAAGAGCAGGAAGTTGGGGTTGGCCTTGTCCACCCGCACACCCTGCTGGATGACCGCCTGCGGCAGCCGCGGCTGGGCGCGGGCGTAGCGGTTCTGCACGTCCACCTGCGCCAGGTCGGGGTTGGTGGACGGGTCGTAGCTCAGCGTGATGGAGCCGGTGCCATCGGCCTGGGCCACCGCTTCCATGTAGATGAGGCCGGGAGAGCCGTTCATCTCGCGTTCGATGACGCTGATGACCGAATCCTCCAGCGTCTGCGCCGAGGCGCCAGGGTAGGTGACCGACAGCACGATGGACGGCGGCGCCACCGGCGGGTACTGCGCAATCGGCAGCTGCGTGACCGCCACGCCGCCGATGACCGTGATGAACAGGGCGATAACCCACGCGAAGATGGGTCGGTTGATGAAGAACTGCGCCATGGCGGTGTCAGGCCTTGGAGGCGGCCGAAGCGGCAGGGGCTGCCGGTGCGGCGGGTGCGGCTGACGCGGCGCCTGGTGGTGTCCAGGCCACCGGCCGTGCCTTGCCGCCGGCGCGGGTCTTCTGCAGGCCGTCGACGATGACCTTCTCGCCCGGCTTCAGGCCGGACAGCACCAGCGCCTGGCCGGTGCGCGGCGGACCGAGCTTGACCGGGCGGGCGCTGACGCTGCCGTCCTCGGCCACCACCAGCACGGTGTCGCCCTGCGGGGTGCGCGCCACCGCCTGCTGCGGCAGCCAGATGCCGTCGGCCACTTCGGCCTGGGCCAGGCGCACGCGCACATACAGGCCGGGCAAGAGCTGACCCTGCGGATTGGGCAGTTCGGCACGCAGCGTGATCTGGCCGGTGGCCGGGTCCACGCTCAGGTCGCTGAACAGCAGCCGGCCCTTCTGGGCGTAGATGCTGCCGTCCTCCAACACCACCTGCACCTCGGCGGCCTCCTTGCCGGCGGCGCGCTGCAGCTGGCCGCCGGCCAGCGCCGCGCGCAGCCGCATGACCTCGCCGGCCGACTGGGTGAAGTTCACGTAGAGCTTGTCGATCTGCTGCACCACCGCCAGCGGGGTGGCCTCGCCCTGGCCGACCAGCGCACCTTCGGTGACGAGGGCGCGGCCGATGCGGCCGGCAATCGGCGAGGTGACGCTCGCGTAGCCGAGATTGATCTGGGCCGTCTGCACCGCGGCCTTGCCGGCCTGGACGTCCGCGGCCGCCTGCTTGGCGGCGGCCTGGGCGTTCAGGGCTTCCTGCTGGCTCACGGCTTGGGTCTTGGCCAGGGGCGCGTAGCGGTCGGCCAAGGCCTGGGCCTGGACCAGGTTGGCTTCAGCCCGGGCGAGCTGGGCCTGGGCGCTGGCGAGCGTGGCGCGGTAGGGGGCGGCGTCGATCTCGAACAGGGCCTGGCCGGCCTTCACGTCCGAACCCTCGGTGAAGAGGCGCTTTTGCAGGATGCCGGCAGCCCGCGCGCGCACCTGCGCCACGCGGAAGGCTTCCAGCCGACCGGGCAGTTCGGTCGTCAGGTCGGCACGGCCCGGCGTGGCCGTGACCACGCCCACTTCCGGCGGTGGGGGCGCCGCGGGTGCGGCCTTGGTGTCGCCACCTCCGCAGCCCGTCAGTGCCATCCCTGCTGCGCCCAGCATCAGCACCCATGCTGCTGCCTTCGCCTGATTCCTGTTGACTGCCTTCATGCCGGCCTCGATCTGATTCGCACGTCGCCGGCTGGCGCCGGCAAAGCCGCCGACTGTAGCGAGAAGCGTCAAGCCGCGTCGGTGAACGAACGCAAAGCCTGCAGGCGCGCCTGTCTGACCGCCGCGCCGATGGCCGGGCCGGTGGCGCCGCGCGCGATCGCGGCCGCACTCGTGGCGGCGAGATCGACCGCCTGGGTTGCGCGCAGGTCGGCCAGCAATTGCTTGCGTTGCGGGTAGTCGCGGTCCTCGAGCCCGAGCCGGCCGCGGGCATCGCATTCACACGCCAGCAACAGTTCAGCAAAACGCTCGGGCCGCCGCCAGGCGTCGCACCGTTCCAGCAGGCGCAGCCGCGCCTCGGCGCTGAAGGTCCCGCTCTGGTGCACATGCGTGTGCTCGCGCGCCACCAGCTCGGCGAGTTCGCGGCAGTCGCTCGGCACCTTCCAGCGTGCGCTCACGCCGCGGGCGAGCTTCTCGCTGCGCACCTCGTGGGCGATATGGCGAGGCCATTCTTCCGGCCGCGTGGTGCCCTTGCCCAGGTCGTGGCACAGGCAGGCATAACGCACGGTCAGCGGGGCGCCCAGGCGTGCGCATTGGTCCAGCACCATCAGCAGGTGAACGCCCGTGTCGATCTCAGGATGGTGGGCTTCGGGCTGCGGCACGCCGAAGAGGGCCTCCACCTCGGGCAGCAGCTTCTGCAAGGCGCCGGCATCGCGCAGCACCTCGAACATCCGTGAGGGCCGGCGCTCCATCAGCCCCCGGGAGAGCTCCTGCCACACGCGCTCAGCCACCAACGCGTCGACTTCGCCGGCCGCCACCATCTCGCGCATCAGCGCCACGGTCTCGGGCGCCACGCGGAAGTCGGCAAACCGCGCCGCGAAACGGGCCAGCCGCAGGATGCGCACCGGGTCTTCGGCAAAGGCAGGCGACACATGGCGCAGCACCCGGTCGGCCAGATCGCGCTGGCCGCCGTAGGGGTCGATCACCTGGCCGTGTTCATCCTCGGCCATCGCATTGATGGTCAGGTCGCGCCGCGCCAGGTCCTGCTCCAGCGTCACGTCGGGCGCCGTATGGAAGGCAAAGCCGTGATAGCCCGCCGCCGTCTTGCGCTCGGTGCGCGCGAGGGCCACTTCCTCATGGGTGCGGGGATGCAGGAAGACCGGGAAGTCCTTGCCTACGGGCTGGTAGCCGGCCGCCAGCAGGTCGGCCGGCGAGGCGCCCACGACCACCCAGTCGCGGTCCTGCACTGGCAGCCCAAGCAGGCGGTCACGCACGGCGCCGCCGACGAGATAGGTCTGGAATTGCGTCATTGCAGCCATTCTGCGGCCACACTCACGCCATGCAGACCTTGAACGAACACCGCTGCTTTGGCGGCACCCAGCGCTTTCATCAGCATGACTCGGCCGAGATCGGCCTGCCGATGAAGTTCGCCCTCTTCACGCCGCCCGAGCCCCGGGCCTTGCTTGTCTTCCTTGCGGGCCTGACCTGCACCGAAGAGACCTTCACCATCAAGGCGGGCGCCCAGCGTCTGGCGGCTGAGCTGGGGCTGGCGCTGCTCATGCCCGACACCAGCCCGCGCGGCGCGCAGGTGCCGGGTGAGGGCGACAGCTGGGATTTCGGCGTCGGCGCAGGCTTCTACCTGGACGCCGCACGCGAGCCCTGGGCCAAGCATTGGCGCATGGAAAGCTATCTGATGAAGGAGCTGCTGCCATGGGTGCAGCGCGAGACGGGGCTGGCACGCGTCGGCCTCTTCGGCCACTCGATGGGCGGGCATGGTGCGCTGACGCTGGCACTGCGCCACCCGGGGCGCTTTCAGTCGCTGTCGGCCTTTGCACCGATCGCCGCGCCGACACGCTGCCCCTGGGGCGAGAAGGCCTTCAGCGGCTATCTGGGTGACGACCGCAGCACCTGGGCCGCCCACGATGCAAGCGCGCTGATGGCCAAGCAGGCGGCAGCCCCCTACCCGGGCGGCATCCTCGTGGACCAGGGCCTGGCCGACAAGTTCCTCGCCGATCAGCTGCACCCCGAGGCCTATGAGGCCGCCTGCGCCGCGGTGGGCCAGCCGCTGACCCTGCGCCGCCACGCCGGCTACGACCACGGCTACTACTTCATCGCGAGCTTCATTGACGACCACTTGCGGCATCACGCCCGCGAGCTGCTGGGCTAGGCCCGAGGCGGTTGCAATTCATGTGGGAAGCCACATGAATCGTCGCGTCCCTCGCACCTAAGCTGCCGCGCTGGCCCCGCTCGAAGGGCCGCAGGAGACGCGCATGTCAGCCACCCCCGCCGGGCGCCAGCCCCTTTACAAGTCGCTCTACGTCCAGGTCGTCACGGCCATCCTGATCGGCGTGCTGGTCGGCCACTTCTTCCCGCAGACGGGCGAGGCCCTCAAGCCGCTGGGCGATGGCTTCATCAAGCTGATCAAGATGATCATCGCGCCCATCATCTTCTGCACGGTGGTGGTGGGTATCGCCGGCATGGAGGACATGAAGCGCGTCGGCAAGACCGGCGGCTATGCGCTGCTGTATTTCGAGATCGTCTCGACGCTGGCGCTCATCGTGGGCCTCATCGTCGTCAACCTCGCACAGCCCGGCGCCGGCATGCATGTCGATCCGGCCACGCTCGACACCAAGGGCATCGCCGCCTACACCGGCCCCGGCAAGATGCAGGGCACGGTGGAGTTCCTGCTGGCCATCATCCCGAACTCGGTGGTGGATGCCTTCGCCAAGGGCGAGATGCTGCAGGTGCTGCTGTTCTCGGTGCTGTTCGGGTTTGCGCTGCACCGCTTCGGGGGCCGTGGCACGCTGGTGTTCGACGGCATCGAGAAGACCTCGCATGTGCTGTTCGCCATCGTCGGCATGATCATGAAGGTGGCCCCCATTGGTGCCTTCGGTGCGATGGCCTTCACCATCGGCAAGTACGGCGTGGGCTCGCTGGTGTCGCTGGCCAAGCTGATGGGCGCCTTCTACGCCACGTGCCTCATCTTCATCTTCCTGGTGCTGGGCACGGTCGCGCGGCTGCACGGCTTCTCGGTCTGGAAGTTCATCAAGTACATCAAGGAAGAGCTGCTCATCGTGCTGGGCACCTCGTCCAGCGAGTCGGTGCTGCCGCGCATGATGGCCAAGCTGGAGAACCTGGGGGTGCGCAAGTCCACCGTCGGCCTGGTCATCCCGACGGGCTACTCCTTCAACCTCGACGGCACCTCCATCTACCTGACCATGGCGGCGGTCTTCATCGCCCAGGCCACCGACACACCCATGACGCTGACCCAGCAGCTCACCCTGCTGGGTGTGTTGCTGCTGACGTCCAAGGGCGCCGCCGGTGTGACCGGCAGCGGTTTCATCGTGCTGGCGGCCACGCTGTCGGCCGTGGGCCATGTGCCGGTGGCGGGCCTGGCGCTCATCCTGGGCATCGACCGCTTCATGTCCGAGGCCCGGGCATTGACCAACCTGGTCGGCAACGGCATTGCGACCGTCGTGGTGGGCAAGTGGACCGGCGACCTCGACACCGCCCGCCTGCACGCCGTGCTGGACCACGAGACCCCGGCCGAAGCCGACGCGCCCGAGGCGGTGCTGGACACCGTGGACCAGCACATGCCGGGAGCGCCCGCGCGTCGACCGTGAAGCCTCGGGGGACAATCCCCCGATGGCAGTCCTCTCCCTCACCAACGCTCATCTCGCCTTCGGCCACGTCGCCCTGCTGGATGGCGCCAACTTCGCCCTCGAAACCGGCGAGCGTGTCGGCCTCATCGGCCGCAACGGCACGGGCAAGTCCTCGCTGCTGAAGATCCTCGCCGGCCTCGAGAAGCTCGACGACGGCCTGCTGCAGCAGCAGCACGGCCTCACCAACGTCTACGTGCCGCAGGAGCCGGAGCTGCGCGGTGACGCCACCATCTTCGACGTCGTCAGCGAGGGCGTGGCCGAGTCCAGGTCGCTGCGCGAGCGCTACGAGCGGCACGACGAGAACGACGACCTGGCCTGGGTGCAGGAGCGCATTGAGCACATCGGTGCCTGGAACTGGGAGCAGCGGGTCGACGAGACCCTGCACCGGCTGGGCCTGGACGGCTCGCGACTGGTGGGCAGCCTCTCCGGCGGCCTGAAGAAGCGGGTGGCCCTGGGCCGTGCGCTGGTGGCGCAACCGGACGTGTTGCTGCTGGACGAGCCCACCAACCACCTCGACCTCGACGCCATCGCCTGGCTGGAAGGTCTACTCAACGACTTCAAGGGCTCGCTGCTGCTGATCACCCACGACCGCCAATTCCTGGACAACGTGGCCAACCGCATCGTCGAGCTCGACCGTGGCCAGCTGCGTGGCTACCCGGGCAACTTCGCGGCCTTCCAGGCGGCCAAGGCCTACGAGCTGGAGAACGAGGCCCTGGCCAACGCGCGCTTCGACAAGCTGCTGGCGCAGGAGGAGGTCTGGATCAGGAAGGGCGTGGAGGCTCGTCGCACCCGCTCGGTGGCGCGCGTGCAGCGCCTGCAGGAGATGCGGGCGCAGCATGCGGCGCGGCGCGACGTGCAAGGCAAGGTGCGGCTGGACATCGACACCGGGGCGAGCAGCGGCAAGATCGTCGCGGAGCTGGAGGACGTGTCCAAGAGCTTTGGTGACCGCGCGATCGTGCGCGGATTCACCGGCACCATCCTGCGCGGCGACAAGGTCGGCCTGATCGGCCCCAACGGTGCGGGCAAGACGACGCTGCTCAGGATGATCCTCGGCGAGCTGCCGCCGGACAGCGGCACGGTGCGCCTGGGCTCGCGCCTGACCGTCGCCTACTTCGACCAGATGCGCGACACGCTGAACCTCGACGCGACCCTGGCCGACACCATCAGCCCGGGTTCGGAATGGATCGAGATCGGCACGCAGAGGAAGCACGTGAAGAGCTACCTCGGCGACTTCCTGTTCTCGCCCGCGCGGGCCAATTCACCGGTGCGTACGCTGTCCGGTGGCGAGCGCAACCGGCTGCTGCTGGCGCGCCTGTTCGCGCGGCCCGCCAACGTGCTGGTGCTGGACGAGCCCACCAACGACCTCGACATCGAGACGCTGGAACTGCTGGAGGAACTGCTGGCGGAGTACGACGGCACGGTGTTTCTCGTCAGCCACGACCGGCGCTTTCTGGACAACGTGGTGACGTCCACCATCGTGTTCGAAGGGGACGCCCGCTGGCGCGAGTACGAAGGCAGCGTGCAGGACTGGCTGACCCAGTCCAAGCGCGCCGCGGTGCTGCAGGCCCAGGCGGCACCGGCCGTGGCCTCGCCACCGCCCGCGCCAGCCGCGGCGCCCGTCGTCGCGACCAAGCGCAAGCTCAGCTACAAGGAGCAGCGCGAGCTGGAGGAAATCCCGCAGCAGATTGCCGCGCTGGAGGCTGAGCAGACCCAGCTCAACGCGCTGCTCGCCGGCACCGAGCTCTACACCCAGGGCGCCGCCCGCATCCAGGCCGTGACCGAGCGCGCTGCGCAGGTGGATGAGGAATTGCTGGTGCTCCTGGAGCGCTGGGAAACGCTGGAGGCCAAATGAGCGCCGGGCTGCAGCAGGAGTGGCTCGCGCTGCAAGGCCAGCACGAGCGCTATGAAGGCCTGGCCCTGGGCGTGAAGCTGGTGGCTTTCGCCGCCACGGTCTTGGTGCCTGACAACACGCTGGCCATGCTGCTGCTGGCGCTGCTGTGGCTGCAGGAGGCGGTGCTCAAGACCTTCCAGGCGCGGCTGGGTGAGCGTCTGCTGGCGATTGAGGCGGGCTTGCGCGCGGACGCCAGCGAAGGGCAGGGCGCCGTGCCGATGCAGCTGCACAGCGACTGGCTTGCTCGCCGCCCGCGCGGCCTGGCACTGGTGGCGCAGTACCTGAAAAGCGCGCTGCGGCCGACCGTGGCGCTGCCCTATCCGCTGCTGATCGGCTTGATCGCCTTCGGCGGCTTCTGAGTTCAGGCCGGCTGCAGCTTGCTCACCGGCACGAAGCCGGCCTGACCCTTGAGCTGCACCACGGTTTCGCCGTGGCGGTGCACCACGTACTGCGCCTCGTGGATGGCGCCCTGGTAGCGCACCCGGTCACCCTGCTTGATGATGGGCTCGATCGGCAGCACCGGCACGGCCACGCGCGGCATGTCGCCGCGCGGCTGGGCGGTGCGCATGGTGCTGGACAGGCGCTGGTGCAGCGACGGGTTGTCCTTGGCCAGACCTTCGAGCGCGCGGCCCATGGTGGTCTTGAGCTCTTCAGCCGTGAAGGGCTTTTTCAGCAGGAAGTGCGAGCCGAGTTCGCGGGCCTGGGCCTCGTGGGTGGGCGTGACCTCGAAGCTCATCAGCGCCAGGCGCAGCTTCGGGCAGCAGTCCTGCTTGAGCCGCTGGAACAGCGCCGGGCCCGTGAGGTCGGCCTTGGGGAACCAGTCGGTGATCAGGAAGTCGGGCTTGAACAGCAGGCCCTGGGCCAGGGCTTCGTCCGTGTTCGCGCAGCACAGGATGGACGCCGTGGAGAAGCCGTAGCCCTGCAGCAGCTGCCGGGCGAAGGTCTGGACGCCGGCCAGGGCGTCGACAACGAGGAATTTCAAGGGATCGCTCATGGGCACGTTCAGGAGCCGCAGGCGGGGCGGCCCCGGGCGGCGCGGATTGTGCGGCAGCCTCGGCGCCACTGCCTGAGCGCAGGCTGTGTGACCGAGAATTTTTCGCGGGTTTTTCGGCCCGGCGGTCGGAGCTGTTGAAGGCCTCCGCCCGCCCCCTCAGGGTTCCCCCGTATCAGGGCCGGATTGGTGCAGGCCTTCCCCAGGGCGGGCCGTCGCGGGCGGCCTTGCCGCCCACCGGCCAGAGCATTGCTTGGTACAAGCCCTGGACCTCGCCTTCGGCAGCAAAACCCAGCCGTTCGTAGAGCCGCCGTGCGGGGTTGTGCACCTCGACCTGGATGCTCAGGTGCCTGCCGCTGGCGGCTGCCTGCGCCGCCAGCGTGCGCAGGCACCGAGTGCCCAGACCCTGCGCGCGGAAGGCCGGCAGCAGCGCGATGTCCAGGATGTGCAGCCGGTCGGGCCGGCTGTCGACCCAGAGCCGGCCGGCCACCGCGTCGTTGACGAGGATCAGGTCACAGGCCGCCTGCGGGAAGTGCTGCCGGTAGTGCTGCTGCTGGGCGCGGTGCTGCAGGGCGATGAAGGCATCGCGGTCGTCTGCAGGCCAGCCGAGAGCGGCCAGTTCATCCGCCCGCACGCTGGCGTAGATGGCGAGCTGCCAGGGCTCGTCAGCCGGTGAGGCGGGGCGCAGCCGATAGTGCACAGGCCCGACCGTTGGCGCCTTCAGCCGCGTGACGGGAAGCTGCCCTGCAGCGCGATGCAGAACGGCACGGCGAGGAAAGGCTGACGGTTCTCATGGGGCAGGCTCGCGCCGGTGGGCCCGACCGAGGAGGGCGCCATCGGCGTGGTGGCGCCACCTGCCCGGTACGCATTGCCGGAGGCGGTGGTCGACATGAGGGCCGCCGCCGGGCTGGTGGCGGCGGGCGAGCCGCCCGCTTGCAGGCCGTGCGTGTGGCTGGGCATCTCCTGGGGCAGCAGCGTGACCGAGGCGGCGCCGACCGCCTCGCCCAGCACGCGCTCACTCAGGCCCGGGCCTTGGCCAGTGCCCATGGCGAAGTTCCCGCGCAGGTCGGGCAGGGCGAAGTTGGATGTGCCATTGCCGCCGAAATAGATACCGATCAACGAGAAGAGCGCCGTGTTCTGGGCAATGGGCATCAACTGGCCGTCGCAACTCGCCCAGCCCCGTGGGGCGAAGTTGTAGGGCATGACGCGGATCTCCGCGATGAAAGGGTCTGACATGCCAGTCTCCTCAGTTCGGTGAGGGGTAGATCCCGTACAGCGAAATGATGTAGTTGAGGGTCACCGTCGGTGCCATGTTTTCGTGCGGTTGCGGGTTGTCACCGCTGCTGGTGATGGCGCCAGCGGCCATGGCCGATGTCACGGGACCCGGGGCGTAGGTGGCCGCCGTGGTCGTGGCGAGCACCTGGCCGGCCGGTGTGCCGCCGCTGGCTGCCGCCGTGCTTGCGAACAGCGTGTGGGTGTGCACGGGCACCTCGCTGGTCTGCAGCGTCACGCTCTCGGAGCCCCCGCTTTGCCCGATCGTTCGCGGTGTCAGGCCGGGGCCCTGACCCTGATGCACCGGCACGCGCCCACGCAGGTCCGGCAGCGCGAAGTTGTTCTGACCGTCGCCGCCGTAGGTGGTGCCGATCAGGTTGAACAGCATGTCGCTTTCAGAGATTGGCACCAGCTGCCCCTGGCACAGCGCCCAGCCGCTGGGGGCGAAGGTGCCGGCAAAGAGGCGCAACTCGCCCACATAAGGATCAGGCATGTCGGTCACCTCGCGTCAGTCGCGGCTCGGGAAGACGCCCACCAGGGCGATGGCCCAGCTGAGCGTCTGGAAGGGTTGCATGTTGGCGTGGCCCTGGCCGCCGGCATTGAGGGCGATGGCGCTGGTGTCCATGCTGGCGCTGTTGTCAGCCGGGGCATAGCGGTCGATGCCGCCGCGCCCCTTGGTCGCCGGCAAGGCCCCCGCCGGAGAGTTGCTGTCGGCGAACTCGCTGCTGGCATTGAGCCCGTGGTTGTGCGCCGGCATCTGCTGCGCGCTCAACGTGACGGCCTCCTGCCCGCCCGGTGTACCTGCAGGCAGCGTCGAGTCCGGATGCAGCGGCGTGCGGCCGCGCAGGTCGGGCAGCATGAAGGTGGTCTGGCCGTTGCCACCATAGGTGGTACCCAGCAGTGAGAACAGCGCCTGGTTTTGTGCAATCTGCAGCGTCTGCCCGTTGCACAGCGCCCAGCCTTTGGGCGGGGTGGCGAAGCTCATCAGTCTCAGTTCGCCGAGGTATGGATCCGACATGAACACCTCCTGGGGCAGGATGCGCCGCGCGGTCGTGCGCTAGCCAAAGACGGCTTCGTAGGTCATGCCGGTGGCTGATCGGGCCACCGGCACGAGAAAGATGTCCAGCGCGCCCAGCTCGGCATGGGCCAACCGATAGATGCGCTGGGCGAGCTGCGGTTCGGCGGGCGCGTCGAAGGCAAGGCTGAACGGGGCGCGCGGGCGTGTGCTGCCTGCCGTGGCGGCCCTGACTGCGACGAGCGCCGTGGCGATCGGCGGCTCGCCGTCGCGCTGGAGCCAGAAGCAACTGCCGACGTGGGGCTGGAAGTCCGCCAGCGTCAGCGCGCCTTCAGCCACGACGGCGCCGTGCCGTGCCGGCGCCCAGGGCGGCAGCCATCAACAGCGCCAGCGTGGCGGGCTCGGGGACGTCGTTGTTGCCGGGCGGGGTCTCGGCGTCACGGGTGATGAGCGTGATCAGAAAGTCCGCGTGATCCTCGCTGTTGCCGATGTTGACGCCCCGGTCGGCGAACACGATGTCATCGAGGTAGAGGCTCACCGTGTCGGCGTCGACCAGCTGCACGAGGCTGGCCGCCGAGACCGAGCTCGCCAGTCCGCTGACGCCACTGGTCAGGAAGTCGTCGAAGGTCGTGACGCTCAGTCCCACGATCGTCTTGCCGGCGATGCTCAGCCCGTCGAAGACATAACGCGCATGCTCGCCGCCGAAGCCGAGAAAGCCCGTGATGCTGGCGCCGGCGCTGTTGCTGTCGCCGGCATAGCTGCGCACGCGGATGGTGTCGCCGGAGAAGGTGATGGATTCGTTGTCCAGCAGCCAGGTGCCAACGGCGCCGCCGCCGGCATAGGTGATGCCCGTTCCGAAATTCAGGGGGCTCACGATCTGCACCGCATTGATCGGTGGTCCACCACCGGGGATGTTGCTGATGCCGCCTGGCGAGATCAGGCTCACCGTGATGCTGCTCTGGAAGTCGGCATGCGCCGACAGGGCGCAGCAGGCGAGCAGGGCGCCAGTGAAGGCCGTGAGCCGCCGGCGGACGGAAGATGCAGTAGCAAGCATGAGACGCTCCCTGGCGTTAACCGAGATGTCAGTGGACTCGCCATGGCGCCGGTCCGCCAGTGCTTTTCCCCGCGAATGAGGGGGGTGCAACCTAGCAACTCATCGCGGGTCTGCGGAGGTCGTCCGCGCAGGCGCGAAGCTGCCGCCAGAAGGCCGGGTCCTGTGATGTGGCCATGTTGATGCGCATCAGCGAGCCGGGCTCGCGTGTGACGCTGAACAGCGCTCCCGGCGCGGTCAGCCAGCCGGCGTCCAGCAGAGGCTGGGCGATGCGCTCGGTGTCTACGCCCACGTCCAGCCAGCCGAACAGCCCGTCCGGCGGCGCACCCCAGGCAAAGCCGTGCCGCGAGGCCAGCGCCGACACCCTTTGCCGGGCCTGCGCCAGCCGTTCGCGCAGCCGCTGTGCATGGCGGCGCAGCCGGCCCTGCTCCAGGCACAGGGCCACGGCGCGTTCCATGACGGGTGAGCTGGTCAGGCCGTCCAGCAGCTTGGTGTCGGTCAGCGCATGGAGTCGTTCGGGCGATGCCGCGAGGTAGCCCACCCGCCACGCCGGCGTCAGCACCTTGGAGAAGCCGCTGACGTAGATGACCCGCCGCAGCCCGTCCAGCGCCGCCAGCCGGGGCAGGTGCTCGGGCGCCAGGAAGCCGTAGCTGTCGTCTTCGACGATGAAGAAGTCGTGCTCATCCGCCAGCCGCAACAGCCGGTGGGCCGTGGCGAGGTTGATGCTGTGGCCGGTGGGGTTGTGCAGCACCGAGACGGTCAGGTAGGCCCGCGGGGCGTGCTCGGCGGCGAGGCGGGCGAGCACATCCAGGTCCGGCCCCGGCGCGCCCTGGCGGGCCCGTGGTACGGGCAGCAGGCGGATGCCGGCCTGGGTCAGCCGGGCGAACATGACCGCCCAGCCGGGGTCGTCGATCAGCACGGCGTCGCCCGGCTGCAGCTGGGTGCGGATGATCAGGTCCAGCGCATGCGTGGCGCCGTGGGTGGTGAGCAGTTGCTCCGCGCGGGTGTGCACGCCCAGGTCACCCAGGCGCTGCACCAGCGCATGGCGCAGCCGCAAGTCGCCGCTGGGGTCGCCGTAGCTGACCTGCACCGCCTGGGCGTCACCGGTGTTCAGGCGGCGCAAGGCGGACTGCAGCAGCGGTGCGTCCAGCCAGTCGGCGGGCAGGGTGCCCAGGCCCGGGGAGCGAGCGGCGTCGGCCTCGAACATGCCGCGGATGAGGGCCGTGGCGTCCATCGGTGCCTGGCGGGTGACGGGCGGCGTGGGCGCTGCGGGGGCGCGTGCGGCAGGCCGGGTCTCGCGCACGAAGAAGCCACGCTGGCTGCGGGCCTCGACCATCCCCGCCGCCTGGAGCTGGTCGTAGGCCGCGACCACGGTGTGCGGGCTCACGCCGTGCTGGCGGGCGCAGTCGCGCACCGAGGGCAGCCGGGCGCCCGGCGCCAGCAGCCGCTCGCGGATGCGCTGGGCGTAGCGCTGAGCGAGTTGCTCGGCCAGCGGCAGGCTGGCGCCGCGAAGCAGCGGGGTCGGTGTACCGGTCGACATGGCAGTACAGATTCGGGGTGTGGTTGGCTGACTGTACTGGGTCTGTACTGGTCGTGTGCGCCAGACTGCTGCCATGTCCCGCCTTGCCTCCACCCCCACCGCCACCGATGCCACCCGCGGCCTGCTGCTGGGGCTGGCGGGCGTCGTGATGTTCGCGCTCAGCATCCCGATGACGCGGTTGGCTGGCGGCAGCGCCGAGGCGCCACAGCTGGCCCCGGCCTTCGTGGCCTTGGGTCGCGCGGCGGTGGCAGGCGGGCTGTCGCTGGCCTACCTCGCGTTGACGCGGGCGCGACGGCCGCAGGGCCGCGAATGGCGGCTGCTGGCGTTCACGGCCGCTGGCGTCGTGTTCGGCTGGCCGCTGCTGCTGGGGCTGGCGGTGCGGCATGTGGATGCGGTGCATGCCTCGGTCATCTCGGGCGTGCTGCCGCTGGCCACGGCCGTGATCGCGGCCCTCGTGCTGCGGCAGCGGCCGAGCGCGGGCTTCTGGACCTGCGCGCTGGCGGGGCTGGGCCTGGTCGTCGGCTTCGCGGCCTGGCGCGGCGCCGGGGCACTGGAGCTGGCCGACGGCCTGTTGCTCGGTGCGGTGCTGTGCGCGTCGGCCGGTTATGTCAGCGGGGCACGGCTGTCGACCGGGCTGACGGCCGAGCAGGTCATCTGCTGGGTGCTGGTGATCAGCCTGCCCGTCACGCTGCCCCTGGCCGTGCTGACCCGCCCGGCCGCGCCGGTGGCGGCCTCGGCCTGGCTGGGCTTTGCCTATGTGTCGCTCGTGTCGATGTGGATCGGCTTCTTCGCCTGGTATCGCGGGCTGGCCTTGGGCGGCACCTTGCGCGTGAGCCAGGTGCAGGTGCTGCAGCCTTTCCTGTCCATGCTGTTCGCGGTGCCGCTGCTGGGAGAACACCTGGATGCCATGACCGTCGTGTTCGCCCTTGCGGTGCTGGCCGTGGTGTGGTGGGGCAAGCGACAACCGATTCACTGAAGGAGACCGCCATGCCCGATCGCTTTCTCACCTGCCTGGCGCCCGGTCAGGCGCTGACCCTGGCCCCGGCCCGGCTGCCACGGCGGCTCGTCGTCACGCGGGGGCGCCTGTGGCTCACCGTGACCGGGCGCACGGGCGACCACTGGCTGCAGGCCGGCGAAGGCCTGACGCTGGCGCCGGGCGAGGCGGTCGTGGTCGAAGCCTGGCCGCAGGCGGCCTTCCAGCTGTTGCAGCCTGCGCCCCAGCCGGTGCGTCGGCGCACCGGCTGGGCGCAGGGGAGCGCTGTGGGGCAGCCGGCATGAAGACACTCGGCATCCTGGGCGGCATGAGCTGGGAATCCACCCAGCATCTGTATGCCCTGATCAACCGGGACGTGGCTGCGCGCCTGGGCGGTTTGCACAGCGCGCAGCTTGTGCTGCACAGCGTCGACTTCGCACCCATCGCAGCTCAGCAGGCGGCCGGTGACTGGGCCGGCGCCGCTCGCGTGCTCGGCGAGGCCGCGGCCGGCTTGCGGCGCGCCGGCGCCGAGGCGCTGCTGATCGCCACCAACACCATGCACCGCGTGGCCGCCGAGGTCGAGCAGGCCGCCGGGTTGCCGGTGCTGCACATTGTCGACAGCACTGCCGATGCCCTGCGCGCTGCCGGCGTGAAGCGCGCCGGCCTGCTGGCCACACGCTTCACGATGGAGCAGGCGTTCTACCGCGAGCGCCTCTGGCAGCGCCACGGCATCGAGGCCATCACGCCCGACGAGGCCGGGCGCGCGGAGGTGCACCGGCTGATCTACGAGGAACTCTGCCGCGGCCGATTCGAGGCGGCGTCGCGCGAATGGCTGCGCGACGCGGTAGGGCGACTCGCCGATCGCGGCGCGCAGGCGGTCATCCTCGGATGCACAGAACTGGGGCTGTTGCTGCCGGCCGGTGCGGCGGCGGCTGTCCCGCTTTTCGACTCCACCGAGCTGCAGGCCCGCGCCGCGGTCGACTGGATGCTAGGCTGACTCCTTTGAAATCACGCGTAACTGACATGACCATCGTCTGGAACCAGGCCCGCCGCGCGGCGCGCATGAACCCGTCCATCATTCGCGAAATCCTCAAGGTCACCGAGAAGCCCGGCATCCTGTCGATGGCCGGTGGCCTGCCGAGTGCCGACACCTTCCCGGTCGACGCGCTGAAAGCCGCTTGCGACCGCGTGCTGAGCCAGGCGCCGCGCGAGGCGCTGCAGTACGCGGCCAGCGAAGGCTTCGCACCGCTGCGCGAGTGGGTGGCCGCCCGCGTCGCCACCCTGGGCATGCAGGTCAAGCCTGATCAGGTGCTGATCACCAGCGGCTCCCAGCAGGGGCTGGACCTGGTCGGCAAGATCCTGTGCGATGCGGGTGCGCCCGTGGCGGTCGAGACGCCCACCTACCTGGGCGCCCTGCAGGCTTTCACACCCTTCGAGCCGCTGTTCACCAGCCTGGCCAGCGACGCCGAAGGGCCACTGCCCGAGGCAATTGCCGCGCTGCCGCACGACGCCCCCGGCACCCGCTTCAGCTATTTGCTGCCCAACTACCAGAACCCGACCGGCCGCGTGATGGGCGCCAAGCGCCGCGCGGAGGTCGTGGAAGCGTCTCGCCGCGCCGGCGTCCCGATCGTTGAGGACAACCCCTACGGCGACCTGTGGTTCGACGAGCCTCCGCCGGCGGCCCTGTCCAGCCTGTGGCCGGAGGGCTCGCTCTACCTCGGCTCCTTCTCCAAGGTGCTGACGCCGGGCTTCCGCCTGGGCTACCTCATCGCGCCGCCGGAGCTTTACCCGAAGCTGCTGCAGGCCAAGCAGGCCGCCGACCTGCACACGCCAGGCTTCAACCAGCGTGTGGTGCACGAGGTCATCCGCAACGGCTTCCTGGACGACCACATCCCGTCCATCCGCGCCCTGTACAAGGCCAACCGGGATGCGATGGCCGAGGCGCTGCAGGCTTATCTGCCGCCGGGTTGCGAATGGCAGAGCCCGCAGGGCGGCATGTTCTTCTGGATCCGCCTGCCCGCCGGGCTGGACGCCATGGCCCTGCTGCCCCAGGCGGTGGAGGCCGGCATCGCCTACGTGCCGGGTGCCGCCTTCTACGCGCACCAACCTGATGCACGCACGCTGCGGCTGTCGTTCGTGACCCTGACGCCTGATCTCATCAAGGAAGGCGTCGAGAAGCTCGGTCGGCTGTTGCACGAGGCGCTTTCGCTGGCGACAGAGCATGCGCCTTAATCCCCAACCCTGACGCCGAACTGAAGCCCCGGGTCTTCAGTTTCTCCCGGGTTTCCATAGCCCCACGGCGCCTGCTGCTCTGGCATCGTATGCAAAGGCCCCGGTCTTGATGCCGGGTCGTTCGATAACGGAGACGAGGCAACGATGAAGCAGGTTTGGACAGCCGTGGCTGCAGCGGTTTTTGCAGTGGGCGCCTATGCGGCAGACCCGATCAAGATCGGCGTGGCAGGGCCCTTCACGGGCGGCTCTTCGTCGATGGGCGTCAGCATGCGCGACGGCGTGCGCCTGGCGGCCGACGAGATCAACAAGGCCGGCGGCGTGCTCGGTCGCCAGATCCAGCTCGTCGAGCGTGACGACGAGGCCAAGAACGAGCGTGGCGTGCAGATCGCCCAGGAGCTTATCAACAAGGAGAAGGTGGTCGCCACCGTCGGCTACATCAACACCGGCGTGGCCCTGGCCTCGCAGCGCTTCTATCAGGAGGCCAAGATCCCGGTGATGAACAACGTGGCCACCGGCTCCATCATCACCAAGCAGTTCGAGAATCAGCCCGAGAACTACATCTTCCGCAATGCGGCGCACGACTCGATCCAGGCGCCGATGATCGTGGAAGAAGCCATCACCAAGCGTGGCTTCAAGAAGGTCGCCATCCTGGCCGACAGCACCAACTACGGCCAGCTCGGCCGCGCCGACCTCGAAGCGGCGCTCAAGCTGAAGAACATCACGCCGGTCGCGGTCGAGAAGTTCAACATCAAGGACGTCGACATGACGCCCCAGCTGCTCAAGGCCAAGGAAGCCGGCGCTGAGGCCATCCTGACCTACGCCATCGGGCCGGAGCTGGCGCAGATCGCCAACGGCATGACCAAGCTCGGCTGGAAGGTGCCGATGATCGGTTCCTGGACGCTGTCCATGGCCAACTACATCGACAACGCCGGCCCCGGCGGTGAAGGCGCGCGCATGCCGCAGACCTTCATCCAGGAGCCCACGACGCCCAAGCGCCAGAGCTTCATCATCAATTACCTGAAGACCTTCAACCCGAAGAACTCGCGCATCGACTCGCCGGTCTCTGCCGCTCAGGGCTACGACTCCATCTACCTGCTGGCCGCCGCCATCAAGCAGGCCAACTCCACCGAAGGCCCCAAGATCAAGGCCGCGCTGGAAGACCTGAAGACCCCGGTCGAAGGCGTGGTGACGACCTACAACAAGCCCTTCTCCAAGACCGACCACGAGGCCATCACGGCCAACATCCCGGTCATGGGCGAGGTCAAGGGCCAGCGCGTGGTCTATGCCTACCAGGACGACTTCAAGAAGGCCTCCGAGGTGCGCGTCAAGGACGTGAACGCCAAGGGTGCCCTCGAGCAGAAGAAGCGGCAATAAAAGAGACCCCCCGTACCGGCTTCGCCGGCCCCCCGAGGGGGCGCTGCCGGTGGCCCGGCGGAGCCGGATCCACGGCAGCCGCTGGACGGGTCGGGCGGGGTCGCTCTCGCGACTCCGCCCTTGTTTTTTGACGGGAACGACGATGGAAATCCTGACCCAGCTCGTGTTCAGCGGTATTGCGCTGGGCATGATCTACGCTGTCATCGCCTTCGGTTACCAGCTCACGTTTGCCACCAGCGACACCCTGAACTTCGGTCAGGGCGAGTCGCTGATGCTCGGGGCGCTGGTGGGCCTCACCCTGGTGGGGTGGGGCGTGAACTACTGGCTGATGATCCCGCTCGTGTGCCTGTTCGGCGCGTTCCAGGGCGCGGTGGTGGAGCGCATCGGCGTTCGGCCTGCCATCAAGATCAAGAGCGAGTTCGGCTGGATCATGTCCACCATCGCGCTCGGCATCATCTTCAAGAACGTGGCCGAGAACGTCTGGGGGCGTGACGACCTCAAGTTCCCGTCGCCGCTGCCCGAGTCGCCGATGAAGTTCCTCGGCGCCAATGTGCTGCCGATGGAAATCCTCGTCATCGTCGGCGCAGTCGGCATGATGCTCGCGGTCGAGCTCTTCAACCGCAAGAGCATCTACGGCAAGGCCGTGGTGGCGACATTCAATGACCGCGACGCGGCCAAGCTGATGGGCATCAACACCGGCCTGGTCATCACGTTCAGCTATGCGCTGTCGTCGCTGACCGCGTCCTTCGCCGGCGTGCTGATCGCGCCGCTGACGCTCACCGGCGCCACCATGGGCGCGGTGCTGGGCCTGAAGGCCTTTGCGGTCGCCATCATCGGCGGCCTGACCAGCGGCATGGGCATCATCATCGGCGGCATCATCCTCGGCGTGGCCGAGACGACGACGGGCTTTTATCTGTCCACCGGCTACAAGGATGTGCCGGGCCTCGTGCTGCTGCTCATCGTGCTGGCCGTGAAGCCGGCCGGCCTGTTCGGCAAGACCGCCATCAAGAAGGTCTGAGGAAGGCCCGACACGTGAACCTCCAGAAACTCGTCCTCGGCGCCGCGGCGATTGCCGTGCTGGCTGCCTTCCCGCTGGTCTCCGGCAACCCGTACTACATCCACCTGGTCGAGACGATCATGATCTACGCGATCGTGCTCTTCGGCCTGGACATCGTGGTGGGTTACACCGGCCAGGTGTCGCTCGGCCATGCGGGTCTTTTCGGCATCGGGGCCTACACGGCCGGCGTGCTCATCCTGAAGCTCGATGCGCCCGTCTACGCGACGCTGCCCGCCGCCATCGCGGTGGCGGCCGTGTTCGGCGCGATGCTGGCCCTGCCGGCGCTGCGCGTGACCGGGCCCTACCTCGCCATGGTGACGCTGGCTTTCGGCACCATCATCCAGATCCTCATCAACGAGATGACCTTCCTCACCGAAGGCCCGATGGGCATCACGCTGACCAAGCCGACGCTCTTCGGCCACCAGCTCGACGAGACCGAGTTCTACTGGCTCGTGATGGTCTGCCTGGTGGCGTCGCTGATCTTCGTGCACCGGGTGCTGCACTCGCAGCTGGGCCGCGCCTTCGAAGCCCTGCGCGGCAGCCCGGTTGCGTCGGACTGCATGGGCGTCTCGGTCTACCGCTACAAGGTCTACGCCTTCGTCATCTCGGCCGCGCTCGCGGGCCTGGCCGGGTCGCTGTATGCCTACTCCGAGCAGTACATCAGCCCGAACACCTACAACTTCGAGCTGACCGTGATGTTCCTGCTGGCCATCATCATGGGCGGCCGCAAGACACGCACCGGCGCGCTGCTGGGGGCGGCCATCATTGTGATGCTGCCCAAGCTGCTGGACGACCTGCAGGTCTTCCGCATCGGCGCCGTGGCCCTGGCCATCATCGTGGCCATCTCGGTGGGCGTGGCGATCAAGCGCGGCAAGATGACGGGCCAGGCCGCGGCCATCCCGGTGGTCGGCACGGTTGGCCTGGCGCTGGTGTCGTTCAAGCTCGACACCATGACCGACTGGCGGCTGTCCATCTTCGGCCTCATCACGCTGTTCGTCGTGTACTACCTGCAGGACGGCATCGTCGGCTTCGTGCGCAATGCGCTCAACCTCAAGCCCAAGGTCGAACGCGACAGCACCTCGGCGGCTGCCGCGGCTCTCACCCGCGCCAGCAGCCAAGGCGAGCCCGAGCTGCTCAAGGCCAGCAACGTGCTGATGCAGTTCGGCGGCCTGAAGGCGCTCAACAACGTCGACCTCGTCGTCAAGCGCGGCAGCATCCACGGCCTCATCGGGCCGAACGGTTCCGGCAAGAGCACGATGATGAACGTGCTCACCGGCATCTACCAGCCGACCGCCGGCACGGTGGTGTTCGCGGGCCGCACGGTCAATGGGCGCACCTCGTCGGACATCGCGCTGTCGGGCATCGCCCGCACCTTCCAGAACGTGCAGCTTTTCGGCGAGATGACCGCGCTGCAGAACGTGCTGGTGGGCCTGCACCACAGCTTCAAGAGCAACCTGCTCGACGTCGCCCTGCACCTGCCGCGCTACCTGCGCGAGGACCGCGAGCAGCGTGCCCGTGCGCATGCGCTGCTCGACTTCGTCGGCCTGGGCGAACTCGCCAGCGAGGAGGCCCGCAACCTGCCCTACGGCAAGCAGCGCCTGCTGGAGATCGCCCGCGCGCTGGCGCTGGACCCGCAGTTGCTGCTGCTCGACGAGCCCGCCGCCGGCCTGACCGCGCCTGACATCAAGGAGCTGCTGGAGATCATCCGCAAGATCCGCGATGCCGGCGTCACCGTCATCCTCATCGAACACCACATGGACGTCGTCATGAGCCTGTGCGACCGCGTCTCGGTGCTGGACTTCGGCCAGAAGATCGCCGAGGGCCTGCCCGCCGAGGTGCAGGCCGACGAGAAGGTCATCGAAGCCTACCTGGGCGGCCAGGCCAGCTGAGGACGAACAAGATGCTCACCATCAAGAACCTCAGCGCCGGCTACGGCAAGGTCCAGGTCCTGCACGGCATCTCGCTGGAGGTACCCAAGGGCCAGGTCGTGACCCTCATCGGCTCCAACGGGGCCGGCAAGACCACCACCATGCGCGCGGTCAGCGGCATGATCAAGCCCACCGGTGGCGAGATCACGCTCAACGATCGCCGCATCGATGGCCTGGAGAGCTACCACATCGCCCGCCGCGGCCTCGCACACTCGCCGGAAGGCCGGCGCGTCTTCGCGACCATGACGGTGACGGACAACCTGCGGCTCGGGGCCTTCCCGCGCTACACCGGCGAGCGGCCCAAGGGCGACATCGCGGGCGACCTGGAGCGCGCGCTGGAGCTCTTCCCGCGGCTGAAGGAGCGCCGCCTGCAACTTGCCGGCACGCTCTCCGGCGGCGAGCAGCAGATGCTGGCCATGGCCCGTGCGGTGATGCTCAACCCCGAAGTCGTGCTGCTGGACGAGCCCTCCATGGGTCTGGCGCCCATCCTCGTGGACGAGGTCTTCCGCATCATCGAGAGCTTGAAAGCCCGTGGCGTCACCATGCTGCTGGTGGAGCAGTTCGCCGCGGCCGCGCTCAAGGTGGCGGACTACGGCTACGTGCTGGAGAACGGCCGCATCGCCGTGCACGGCCCTGCGGCCAAGCTGCGTGACGACCCCGCCGTGCAGGCGGCCTACCTCGGCGGCGGGCATTGAAGGTATTGCCACCGGGCTACCGGCTCAGCTTCGACGACATCGACGCCGCGGCGGCCCACGCCTTCCTGACCACCGCCTACTGGTGCGAAGGCATCCCGCTGCCCACGGTGCAGCGGGCCATCGCGCATTCGCTGTGCATCGCGCTGCATGCCGACACGCAAGGTCAGGTCGGCTTCGCCCGTGTCGTCACCGACCGCACCACCTTCGCCTACCTGTGCGATGTCTATGTGCTGCCGGCCCATCGCGGGCAGGGCCTGGCCGATGGGATGATCCAGGCCTTGCTGGCCCATCCCGACCTGCAAGGCCTGCGCCGCTTCATGCTGTTCACGCGAGACGCCCACGCCCTCTACGCCCACCACGGCTTCCAGCCGCTGGCGACGCCGGACCGGGGCATGGAGGTCGTGCGGCCGGGGATGTACCTCACCGCCACGCCGCCTGACCATGCCTGAACTGCGCCGCTTCGTCCAAGTCGACGTCTTCACCGCCACCCCGCTCAAGGGCAACCCGCTGGCGGTCGTCGTCGATGCGGCCGGTCTGTCCGACGACGACATGGCCGCCTTCGCCCGCTGGACCAACCTCAGCGAGACGACTTTCCTGCTGCCGCCCACCGACCCTGCGGCCGACTACCGCGTGCGCATCTTCACGCCCGGCGGTGAGCTGCCGTTCGCCGGCCACCCGACGCTCGGCAGCGCGCATGCTTTCCTGGCCAGTGGCGGCGACGCCAAGAAGCCGGGCGAGGTGGTGCAGCAGTGCGCCATCGGCCTGGTACGCGTGAAGCGCGATGGCGCGCGCCTGGCCTTCGCGGCCCCGCCACTGCGGCGCAGCGGGCCGGTGGCTGAGGCCGCGCTGCGCGCGCAGGCCATCGCGGCCCTGCGCGTCGCGCCTGAGGCTTTGTTGGACCTGGTCTGGGTCGACAACGGCCCCGGCTGGATGGCCGCACGCCTGCGCGATGCCGCTGCCGTGCAGGCGCTGCAACCTGACTTCGTGACCATGCAAGGCCTCAAGCTCGGCGTGGTGGGCGCCTGGCCGGCGGGCGGCGACTGCCAGTTCGAGGTGCGCGCCTTCGTGCCCGACCTGGGCGTGCCGGAGGACCCGGTCACCGGCAGCTTGAATGCAGGTCTGGCGCTGTGGCTGCAAGGCGCGGGCCTCGCGGGAGATCACTACGTGGCCTCCCAAGGCGCGGCCCTCGGCCGGGCCGGTCGCGTGCATGTGCGCCGGGAGGCCGAGGCGACCTGGATCGGCGGCGACGTGACGCCGCTCGTCCACGGCCAGGTGAGGTTGTGATGACCGAAGAACTGTTCCGCGAAGACGCCACCCTGCTGGCCTGCGACGCCGTCGTGACCGCACAGGAAGAGGGCGGTGTGACACTGGACCGCACCGTCAGCTACCCGCTGGGCGGTGGCCAGGCGGGCGACACCGGTTGGCTCGTGGCCGGCGGCCAGCGCTGGCGGGTGACCGACACGCGCAAGAGCAAGCTCACGCCGGGCGCCATCCTGCATTGCGTCGAGGGCGAACCACCGGCGGCCGGCACGGCGGTGCGCGTCGAGATCGATGCGGCCCGGCGCCAGGCGCACCGGCGATTTCACACCGCCACCCACCTGCTGTGCGCGCTGCTGCCGTATCCGGTGGACGGCTGCTCCATCACCGAGACCTACGCGCGGCTGGACTTCCACACCGACGAGCCCTTCGACAAGGACGCCATCCAGGCTGGCCTGGCACGCTTGGTGGCCGAGGCCCATCCGGTGCGCCATCGGTGGATCAGCGAAGAAGAGCTCGACGCCAACCCCGGCCTGGTGCGCTCCATGAGCGTGCAGCCGCCGCGTGGGCTGGGCCGGGTGCGCGTGCTGGAGATCGAGGGTGTGGACCTGCAGCCCTGCGGTGGCACGCATGTCTCAAACACCGCCGAGATCGGCGCCGTGATCGTGACCAAGATCGAGAAGAAGAGTGCCAAGACCCGCAGGGTCGTGCTGGGCTTTGCCCAGCCAAGCGAAGCTTGAAGCACGCTTCTTCGGGGAGCACTCATGTGAGCGCAGCGAACGTGAGTGATCACCAAAAGAAGAGCGCCAAGACCCGGCGCGTGGTCTTGGGATTCCTGCCCTGACGGCCGTGGCTACACTGCGGCGTCTATGGCCGGCCCCGATATCCAGCTGATCACGCCCGAGTCCGCCGAGGACTGGCACGAGACCCGACTGATCCTGCGCGACTACGCCAACAGCCTGGACGTCGATCTCGACTTCCAGGGCTTCGAAGACGAGCTCGCCACGCTGCCCGGTGCCTATGCGCCGCCCGGCGGGCTGATGCTGCTGGCCGTGGTGGACGGCGCGGTGGCTGGCAGCGGCGCGTTCCGCCCCCTGCCCGATGCCGACTACGCGAATGCCTGCGAGATGAAGCGCCTGTTCGTGCGTCCCGCCTTCCGCCGCTTCGGCCTGGGCCGCCTGCTGGCCCAGAACCTGATGGACCGGGCCACCGAGGCGGGCTACTCCGCCATGCTGCTGGACACCCTCGACGACATGGAGGCCGCCCGCGGCCTGTACGAAAGCCTGGGCTTCGTCGAGGTGCCGCCGTTCTACTTCAACCCCATCCCGGGCGCGCACTACCTGAAGGCGGATCTCGGCGCATTCCGGCCGAGTTACTTCGGATAACGGCCTAGAGTGCCGGCATGGCACTGACTCACGACATCCAGCCCCTGGGCACGCATCGCTGCCTTTTGGGCGAATCGCCGCTG
The DNA here is from genome assembly GCF_002205845.1 of Roseateles puraquae. Classification (GTDB taxonomy): domain Bacteria; phylum Pseudomonadota; class Gammaproteobacteria; order Burkholderiales; family Burkholderiaceae_C; genus Pelomonas; species Pelomonas puraquae. The sequence goes on from NZ_NISI01000002.1 coordinate 392,362, forward strand.
TGGCACCCCGACGAGGCGCAGCTGTACTGCGTCGACATCCCCGGCCGGCAGGTGCTGCGCTGGCGGGCGGGCGCCGACGCGCCGGATGTCTTCCCGCAGGATGCCGAGCCCGGCTGCATTGCGGCCCGGGTGGGCGGTGGTCTGGTGGTGGCCCGGCGCGACGGCCTGTGGGCACTGGACACGCAAACCGGCGCCACCTCGCCGCTGGCCGCGCCACCCTATGACCCGCAGCGCCAGCGCTACAACGACGGCAAGCCGGACGCCGTCGGGCGCTTCTGGGTCGGCACGCTCAGCGATGCGCGCGAGCCGGAGGCCTCGCTCTACCGCATCGGGTCGCAGGGGGCCGAGCCGCAGATCGACGGCATCGTGACCGCCAACGGGCTGGCCTGGAGCCCCGATGGCCGCGTGCTTTACCGAAGCGACACCAAGGCGCACACCGTCTGGTGCCATGATTTCGATGTGTCGACCGGCCGGGTCGGCACGGGCCGGGTGTTCGCGCAGTTCACGCCGCGGGCACCGGAGCAGCCGCTGAGCACCTACGGCGGTCGCCCGGACGGTGCGGCGGTGGATGAGTCGGGCGCCTACTGGGTCGCCATGTTCGAAGGCGCTCGGCTGCTGCGTTATGCGCCATCGGGCGAGTTGCTGGAAGACATCGCGCTGCCGGTGCGCTGCCCCACCATGCCCTGCTTCGGCGGTGAAGACCGGCGCACGCTCTTCATCACCACCGCGCGCGACAAGCGCCCGGCTGATGAGCTCGCTCGCGAGCCCTGGGCCGGTGCCGTGCTGACGCTGCGGGTCGACGTGCCCGGGCTGCCCGCCGCGCGCTGCGCGCTCTGACGCCATCGCGCATCGTTCGCGCTTCGTGGAGCGCGGCGCCAGCGTGCGCGCAGGGTCGCTTTTGGGAAACTGCGGGTTACCACATATACTCCCGTGGTTTTGCCGGCCGGCATCCGGGTCGGCGCCTCAACTCCCGTCACTGCCGACATGACTGCCGATTCCAAGGTTCGTCCTGCCAGCAGCTGGGACGACGAAGCGCCTGATTCCGAGCCCGTGCCGCCCTGGACCGCCCAGCAGGTGCAAACCCTGCTGGCGCGCGAAAAGCCCTTCTCGCCCTGGCGGGTCGTGGGTCTGCAGGCGGTGGTCGGTGGCTTGTTGGCGTTGGCGTGGTGGCTTTTGGGCTCCGCGCCGGCGCAGCAGGTGCGCTCCACGGTCTGGGGTGCGGCTGCGGTGGTGTTGCCCCATGCGCTGATGGCGTGGGGTCTGCGCCGCCGGGCCGTCCAGGCTCAGGCGGCGCTCCTGTCGTTCCTCGTGTGGGAACTGATCAAAGTGGGCCTTGCGGTCGTCATCCTGGTGGCGGCTGCATGGCTGGTGCGGGATCTGAGCTGGCCGGCCTTGCTGGTGGCGCTGATCGCGTGCCTGAAGGTACATCTGGGGGCCTGGTGGTGGTTGAGCCGGGCCGTTCAAGAAACGAATTGAGTCACTAAAGACGATGAGCAGCGAACAGCACGCGCCCAGCGCCGGTGAGTACATCACCCACCACCTGCAGCACCTGCAGAAGAACTTCGCGTTCGAAAGCGTGAAGCAAAAGGACATCGTCGACTTCAGCCTCTACAACCTCGACTCGCTGGTGTTTGCCAGTGTGCTGGGCTTCCTGGGCGTGTTCCTGCTGTGGCTGGGTGTGCGCAAGGCGACGTCCGGCGTGCCGGGCCGCTTCCAGGCCGCCGTCGAGATCCTCTTCGAGATGGTCGACAACCAGGCCAAGAGCGTCATCGACAACGCCAAGAGCCGTGCCTTCGTCGGCCCTCTGGCCCTGACCGTGTTCGTCTGGATCTTCCTGATGAACTTCATGGACATGCTGCCGGTCGACTTCCTGCCGCAGATCTGGCACAGCGCCGGTCCGGCCCTGGGCTTCAAGGACTACCTGCGCGTCGTGCCGACCGCCGACCTGTCCACCACGCTGGGCATGTCGACCTTCGTGCTGCTGCTGTGCATCTACTACAGCGTCAAGATCAAGGGCCTGGGCGGCTGGGGCCATGAGCTCATCGCCGCACCGTTCGGCGACCACTGGGCGCTGTGGCCGTTCAACTTCCTGATGCAGATGATCGAGTTCCTGGCCAAGACCGTGTCCCACGGCATGCGGCTGTTCGGCAACATGTTTGCCGGTGAACTCGTCTTCATGCTGATCGCGCTGATGGGTGGCGCGTTCGCGATGAGCGTGACTGGTTGGAGCATGGCTTTCGGCCATGTCGTCGCCGGCACGATCTGGACCCTGTTCCACATCCTCGTGATCGTGCTGCAGGCGTTCATCTTCATGATGCTCACGCTGATCTACATCGGTCAGGCGCACGACCATCACTGATCTGTTTTTCCCTTTCCCTTCCCTTTTTTCTTACTGTCTCTAGGAGATTTGAAATGAACGAAATCCTCGGTCTGGTTGCTCTGGCTTGCGGCATCATCGTGGGCCTCGGCGCCATCGGCGCTTCGATCGGCATCGCACTGATGGGTGGCAAGTTCCTGGAGTCTTCCGCTCGCCAACCCGAGCTGATGAACCAACTGCAGACCAAGATGTTCATTCTGGCCGGCCTGATCGACGCGGCCTTCCTGATCGGCGTCGCCATCGCCCTGCTGTTCGCGTTCGCCAACCCGTTCGCCGCCACGCTGCTGGCCAACCTGCCGAAGTAATCACCATCCCCTTTCAGGCTTGAAAGGAGATAAGCCGTGAACATCAACGCAACACTGTGGATCCAGTGGATCCCGTTTGCGATCCTGGCATGGGTGACGGCTCAGTTCATCTGGCCCGTCATCGCCAAGGCTCTGGACGAGCGTGCCGCCAAGATCGCCGACGGCCTTGCCGCCGCTGATCGCGCCAAGAGCGAGCTGGCGTCCGCCAACAAGGCGGTCGAGGCCCAGCTGGCCCAGACGCGCACCGAATCGACCAAGCTGCTGGGCGACGCCGAAAAGCGCGCCGCAGCCATCGTCGAAGAGGCCAAGAAGCGCGCCGAGGACGAAGCCGCCAAGATCCTGGCCCAAGCCAAGGCCGATGCCGACCAGCAGGTCGCACGTGCCCGCGAAGCCCTGCGCGAGCAGGTTGCCGTGCTGGCCGTGAAGGGCGCTGAAGCCATCCTGCACAAGGAAGTCAACGCCGGCGTCCACGCCGAACTGTTGACGCGTCTGAAGCAGGAGCTCTGACCATGGCTGAACTCGCCACCATCGCCCGCCCCTACGCCGAGGCGCTGTTCCAGGTTGCCCGCAACGCCGACCTGGCCGCATGGCGCGGCCAGCTCGACGCTCTGGCCACCGTGGCGGGTGACGCCGCGCTGCGTCAGTTCGCCGACCACCCCAAGACGTCGGCCGACCAGGTCGTTGCCGTGGCTGTCGAAGCGGCGGAGAAGCAACTGGGCCAGCCGCTGCTGCCCGGCGTGCGCAACTTCCTGCAGACGGTGGTCGAGAACCGCCGCCTGGACGCGGTGCCGGCCGCAGTTGCGCAGTTCCATACGCTGGCCAGCGGTGCCCTGGGCATCGCCGAAGCCGTGGTGGACAGCGCCTATCCGTTGGACGCGGCCCAGCTCGCCGAGCTGACTGAAGTGCTCGAAAAGCGCTTCGGTCGCAAGCTGAAGCTGGACGTGCGTGTCGACGCCACGCTGATTGGCGGCGTGCGCGCCACCGTCGGCGACGAAGTGCTCGACACCTCCGTGCGCGCCCGCCTGGAGCGCATGAAGACCGCGTTGATTGCCTAAACATCCAACCACCCAGCGCCCAGCGCTGGGCGGGAGAGCGACATGCAACTGAACCCTGCAGAAATTTCCGAATTGATCAAGAGCCGCATCGAGGGCCTGGCCCCGAGCGCGGACATCCGCAACCAGGGCACCGTCGTGTCGGTCTCGGACGGCATCGTCCGTGTGCACGGCCTGTCGGACGTGATGCAGGGCGAAATGCTCGAATTCCCGGCCGCTCCGGATGGCTCGCAGACCTTTGGTCTGGCCCTGAACCTCGAGCGCGACTCCGTCGGCGCCGTGATTCTGGGTGCCTACGAGCACGTCTCGGAAGGCGACACCGTCAAGTGCACGGGCCGCATCCTGGAAGTGCCGGTCGGCCCCGAGCTGATCGGTCGCGTCGTGAACGCGCTGGGCCAGCCCATCGACGGCAAGGGCCCGATCAACGCCAAGATGACCGACGTCATCGAGAAGGTTGCCCCGGGCGTGATCGCGCGCAAGAGCGTGGACCAACCCGTGCAGACCGGCCTGAAGTCCATCGACTCCATGGTGCCCGTCGGCCGCGGCCAGCGCGAGCTGATCATTGGTGACCGTCAGACGGGCAAGACCGCCGTCGCCATCGACGCGATCATCAACCAGAAGGGTCAGAACATGACCTGCATCTACGTCGCCATCGGCCAGAAGGCGTCGTCGATCAAGAATGTGGTGCGCGCGCTCGAACAGGCTGGCGCGATGGAGTACACCATCGTCGTGGCCGCCTCGGCGTCTGAATCGGCTGCCATGCAGTACGTGTCGGCCTACTCCGGCTGCACGATGGGCGAGTACTTCCGCGACCGCGGCCAAGACGCCCTGATCGTCTACGACGACCTGTCCAAGCAAGCCGTGGCCTACCGCCAGGTCTCGCTGCTGCTGCGCCGCCCGCCGGGCCGCGAAGCCTTCCCCGGCGACGTGTTCTATCTCCACAGCCGCCTGCTGGAGCGTGCCGCCCGCGTGAACGCCGACTACGTCGAAGCCTTCACCAAGGGTGAGGTCAAGGGCAAGACCGGCTCGCTGACGGCCCTGCCGATCATCGAGACGCAAGCCGGTGACGTGTCCGCCTTCGTGCCGACCAACGTGATCTCGATCACCGACGGCCAGATCTTCCTGGAAACCAACCTGTTCAACGCCGGTATCCGCCCCGCCATCAACGCCGGTATCTCGGTGTCGCGCGTCGGTGGTGCAGCGCAAACCAAGCTGATCAAGTCGCTGTCCGGCGGTATCCGTACCGACCTGGCCCAGTACCGTGAGCTGGCCGCGTTCGCGCAGTTCGCTTCCGATCTGGACGAAGCCACCCGCAAGCAGCTGGACCGCGGTGCCCGCGTGACCGAACTGCTGAAGCAGGCCCAGTACTCGCCGCTGTCCATCTCGCTGATGGCTGCCTCGCTGTACGCCGCCAACAAGGGCTTCATGGACAGCATCGAAGTGAAGAAGGTCCTGGCCTTCGAACACGGCCTGCACCAGTTCCTGAAGACCAGCCACGCCGCGCTGCTCGCCAAGCTCGAGAACGACAAGGCGATGGACAAGGACGCTGAAGCCGAACTGAACGCCGCGATCACTTCCTTCAAGAAGTCCTTCGCCTAAAGCCACGGAATCGCGGGGCCGAGCCTCACCGCCCAGCCCCGCACTGAACTAGGAGTTCGAATGCCTTCCAGCAAAGAAATCCGCGGCAAGATCAAGTCGGTCGAGAACACCAAGAAGATCACCAAGGCGATGGAGATGGTCGCCGCATCCAAGATGCGCAAGGCGCAGGAACGGATGCGCGCGGCTCGCCCCTACGCTGACAAGATCGGCAATATCGCGGCCGAACTGGCCAAGGCCAATCCCGAATACCGTCACCCCTTCCTCGTGAAGAACGAGCAGGCGACGGCGGCGGGCATGGTGGTCGTCACGACCGACAAGGGCCTGTGCGGTGGTCTCAACACCAACCTGCTGCGTGCCGCGACCAACAAGCTCAAGGAGCTTGAAGCCAGCGGCCAGAAGACCGACGTCGTCGCCATCGGCGGCAAGGGCCTCGGCTTCATGAACCGCGTCGGTGCCCGCGTGGTGGCGCATGCCACCCAGCTCGGCGACCAGCCCCACATCGAGACGCTGATCGGCCCCGTCAAGGTGCTGCTCGACGCCTACGCCGAAGGCAAGCTGTCGGCCGTCTACCTCTGCTACACGAAGTTCATCAACACGATGAAGCAAGAGGTGGTGGTGCAGCAGCTGCTGCCGCTGAAGGCCGCCGACATGGCCACCGAGAAGCCGGCGCACTCGTGGGACTACATCTACGAGCCCGATGCCGCCACCGTCATCGACGAGCTGCTCGTGCGCTACACCGAAGCCCTGGTCTTCCAGGCGGTCGCCGAGAACATGGCCAGCGAGCAATCCGCCCGCATGGTGGCCATGAAGGCCGCGACCGACAACGCCGGCACGCTGATCGGTGAGCTCAAGCTGGTCTACAACAAGACCCGCCAGGCCGCGATCACGAAGGAACTCTCCGAGATCGTCAGCGGCGCCGCCGCTGTGGGTTGATCGAGCAGTTCGGCACGCACAAGATTTGAATTGAAGGAACGCACAAATGGCTAACACTCAAGCCCAAGGCAAGATCGTTCAGTGCATCGGCGCCGTGGTGGACGTGGAATTCCCGCGCGACCAGATGCCCAAGGTGTACGACGCCCTGAAGATGGAAGGCTCGGCGCTGACGCTGGAAGTCCAGCAGCAGCTGGGCGACGGCGTGGTGCGCACGATTGCGCTGGGTTCGTCCGACGGCCTGCGCCGCGGCACCCAGGTCTACAACACCGGCGACACCATCAAGGTGCCGGTGGGCAAGGCCACCCTCGGCCGCATCATGGACGTGCTGGGCAACCCGATCGACGAGCGCGGCCCGGTGTCCTCCGAGCTGACCGCCTCCATCCACCGCGCAGCCCCCGCCTACGACGAGCTGAGCCCGTCGCAGGACCTGCTCGAAACCGGCATCAAGGTGATCGACCTGATCTGCCCGTTCGCCAAGGGCGGCAAGGTGGGTCTGTTCGGTGGCGCCGGCGTCGGCAAGACCGTGAACATGATGGAGCTCATCAATAACATCGCCAAGGCGCACAGCGGTCTGTCCGTGTTCGCCGGCGTGGGTGAGCGCACCCGTGAGGGCAACGACTTCTATCACGAGATGTCGGACTCCAACGTGGTCGTCCAGGACAAGCTGGAGGACTCCAAGGTCGCCATGGTCTACGGCCAGATGAACGAGCCCCCGGGCAACCGTCTGCGCGTCGCGCTGACCGGCCTGACCATCGCCGAGTCCTTCCGTGACGAAGGCAAGGACGTGCTGTTCTTCGTGGACAACATCTACCGCTACACGCTGGCCGGTACCGAAGTGTCCGCTCTGCTGGGCCGCATGCCGTCCGCCGTGGGCTACCAGCCGACGCTGGCCGAGGAAATGGGCCGCCTGCAGGAGCGCATCACGTCGACGAAGGTCGGCTCGATCACGTCCATCCAGGCCGTGTACGTGCCGGCGGACGACCTGACCGACCCGTCGCCTGCCACCACCTTCGCCCACTTGGACGCCACCGTCGTGCTGTCTCGCGACATCGCCTCGCTGGGTATCTACCCCGCCGTGGACCCGCTGGACTCGACCAGCCGCCAGATCGACCCGAACGTCGTCGGCGAAGAGCATTACACGACCACCCGTGCCGTGCAGGCCGTGCTGCAGCGCTACAAGGAACTGCGCGACATCATCGCCATCCTGGGCATGGACGAACTGTCGCCGGAAGACAAGCTGGCCGTGGCCCGCGCCCGCAAGATCCAGCGCTTCCTGTCGCAGCCTTTCCACGTCGCCGAAGTGTTCACGGGCACCCCGGGCAAGTACGTGCCGCTGAAGGAAACCATCCGCGGCTTCAAGATGATCGTCAACGGTGAGTGCGACGCGCTGCCGGAGCAGGCCTTCTACATGGTCGGCACCATCGACGAGGCGTTTGAGAAAGCCAAGAAGATTCAATAAGACGGACCGGGGCGCTGCATGCGCCCCGTCTCCCGAATCTTCTTCTTCAAGCCAAGTTAAAGGACGGACCCAATGGCAACCCTCCACGTCGACGTGGTCTCCGCCGAAGAGCAGATCTTCTCGGGCGAGGCCAAGTTCGTCGCCCTGCCGGGCGAGAGTGGCGAGCTCGGCATCCTGCCGGAGCACACGCCGCTGATCACCCGCATCAAGCCGGGCGCCGTGCGCATCGAGCGCCCGGACGGCAGCGAAGAGTTCGTCTTCGTGGCCGGCGGCATTCTCGAAGTGCAGCCGCATCGCGTGACCGTGCTGGCCGACACCGCCATCCGCGGCAAGGACCTGGACGAAGCCAAGGCGCTCGAGGCCAAGAAGCTGGCCGAAGAAGCCCTGCGCAACGCCAAGGACAAGATCGACCAGGCCGCGATCCAGAGCGAGCTGGCCATCCAGGCCGCCCAGATCGCCGCACTGCGCAAGTTCCTCAAGAAGTAAGACGGCCTCAGGCCTGACACCCCATCCCACTGAGCGCGGCCACGGTCGCGCTCAGTGCTTTCCGGGGTACGCAACGTGACTCCAAGCGGGTGCGCTGCGCAGGCGCACCCTGTCGAGCACTCGTTCAGTGCAGACTGCGCTCCCGCCTTCCCGCATCGACCTTCCCGCCTTTGCCGCCATGACGACTCCTCCCACCCTGCATCTCCTCTCGACGGACGGCGCACAGGCGCGTGTCAGCCTGGAGGGCGGCCATCTGCTCTCCTGGCAGCCGGCCGGTGCGCCCGAGCAGCTCTACCTGTCCCCGCGCAGCGAGTTCGTGCCAGGCAAGGCCATCCGCGGTGGCGTGCCGGTGTGCTTTCCGCAGTTCGCTGAGCGCGGGCCGCTGGCCAAGCATGGCTTCGCGCGCACGCTGCCGTGGGAACTCGTGAGCCAGGAGCAGGGCCGTGATGACGTGCTCGCCGTGCTGCGCCTGCGCGACAACGACGCCACCCGTGCGGTCTGGCCGCATGCCTTCGAGCTGGAGCTCAGCGTTCGCGTGAGCGGCCGCACGCTGGACATCGAACTCGCGTGCGAGAACACCGGCGACAGCCTGATGCAGTTCACGACCGCCCTGCACACCTATCTGCGCGTGCGCGACCTCGATGCCGTCAGCGTGGAAGGCCTCTCGGGCCTGCGCTACTTCGACAGCATCAAGCAGGCCGAGGCGCTGCAGCGCATGGACCTCCTGCTGCCCGGCGAGAAGGGCGTGCTTGACCTGGATCGCATCTACTTCGGGGTGAAGGAGCGCCCGCTGGTGGTGACCGAGGACCGTCGCCAGGTCGTCATCACGCAGCAGGGCTTTGACGATGCCGTGGTCTGGAACCCGGGCCCGGAGCGCTGCGCCAAGCTGGCCGACATGCCGCCTGACGGGTGGAGCGAGATGCTTTGCATGGAGTCCGCCACGATCGGGATTCCGGTCGTGCTGCAACCCGGAGAGACCTGGGTGGGGCGACAAAGTCTCGCCTTGCTCTGAATCAGGCCACGGCTGGAAGGGGCGCGCTGATAATCCGCCGATGTTCGCCCCCCTCCAAAACGACAGCTTCCTGCGCGCCTGCCTGCGCCAGCCCACCGAGCACACCCCCGTCTGGCTGATGCGCCAGGCCGGCCGCTACCTGCCGGAGTACCGCGCCACGCGCGAGAAGGCGGGCAGCTTCATGGGGCTGGCGACCAACACCGACTTCGCCACCGAAGTCACGCTGCAGCCGCTGGAGCGCTTCCCGCTGGACGCAGCCATCCTGTTCAGCGACATCCTGACCGTGCCCGATGCCATGGGCCTGGGCCTGAGCTTCCAGCAGGGCGAGGGGCCGAAGTTCGCGCATGTGGTGCGTGACGAGGCGGCCGTGGCCGCGCTGGCCGTGCCGGACCTGGACAAACTGCGCTACGTGTTCGATGCCGTCACCTCCATCCGGCGTGCGCTGAATGGCCGTGTGCCGCTGATCGGCTTCTCGGGCAGCCCCTGGACGCTGGCCTGCTACATGGTGGAGGGCGGTGGATCGGACGACTACCGCCGCGTGAAGAGCCTGATGTACGCGCGACCGGACCTGATGCACCGCATCCTGGACGTGAACGCCCGCGCCGTGGCCGCCTACCTCAATGCCCAGATCGACGCCGGCGCGCAGGCCGTGATGGTGTTCGACTCCTGGGGCGGCGTGCTGGCCGACGGGGCCTTCCAGCAGTTCAGCCTGGCCTACTCGCGCCAGGTGCTGGCCGCCGTGAAGACCGAGCATGAAGGTGTGCGCATTCCGCGCATCCTGTTCACCAAGGGCGGGGGCCTGTGGCTGGACGAGATCGCCGATGCCGGAGCCGACGTGGTGGGCCTGGACTGGACCATGAACCTGGGCGCGGCCCGCGCCCGCGTGGGAGACCGCGTCGCCCTGCAGGGCAATCTCGACCCCAATGTGCTGTTCGCCCCGCCTGAGGCCGTGCGCGCGCAGGCCCGTGCGGTGCTCGACAGCTTTGGTGCGCCGACCGCCGGCAGCGGGCACATCTTCAACCTCGGTCATGGCATCAGCCAGTTCACGCCGCCTGAGAGCGTGACGGCCCTGGTCGACGAAGTGCACAGCCATTCGCGCAAGCTCCGCGCGTCGCTTTGATGAGGGTCAACCGGGCTCTTGTTCCTTGACTTATCCCCAAAATTGGCAATGCCAGCGTCGCCGCCGTTTTTGATGCGCCGCAGCTAAGAGTTTTCCCGGGTCGTCGCTAAGTGCTTGATTTGAAAGAGTGCGTTGGCGTCGCCTCGCAATCTGCCGGATTGACACCGTCCAGACCTCAGGTTCTTCGACGCCGGGGCAGGCCGATTTGCTCACAAAGTTATCCACAGAATTTGTGAGCAACCCGGGAGTCGTTCTAAATCATGGACTTGCAGCCACTTGCTGAGCTGATGCTTCACAAGAAGCCTGGAGCGGTACGTGCCTGAGCCTACCGCCGCAGTGACCGTGCGAGTGGCCGTGGACGCGCCGCAGCACAGCGGCCTCAACGGCCCGCTTGACTACGCCAGTGAGCAGGCGCTTGCGTCGGGCACCTTGGTGCGGGTGCCCCTGGGCAAGCGTGAGCTGTTGGGGGTTGTGTGGCCAGGTGAGGCTGAGGTGGCGCCGGGGGTTGCCCTGCGCCCCGTCACCGCCGTCTTCGACAGCCTGGCCCCCTTGGGTGCCGACTGGTGCCGCCTGCTCGACTTCGCGGCGGGCTACTACCAGCGCAGCGTGGGCGAACTGGCCAGCGCGGTGCTGCCGCCTCAGCTGCGCGAGTTGTCGCCGGAGCAGCTGGTGGCGCGGCTGCGCAAGCTCGACCGCAAGGCGCGCCCGGGCGCGGCGCCGGCCGAGCCTGTGCGCCCAGAGCTTGCCGCCGATCAGGCGGTGGCGGTCGAGCGCATCGCGGCCCAGATGCAGGCCGCCGGACCCAAGCCACAGCTGCTGTTCGGCGTGACCGGCAGCGGCAAGACCGAGGTCTACCTGCGGGCTGCCGAGGCGGCCCTGGCGCAGGGCCGGCAGGTGCTGGTGTTGGTGCCCGAGATCAACCTGACGCCTCAACTCGAGGCTCGCTTCACCGAGCGGTTTGCCGCAGCCCTGCCGGAGCCGCTGGCCATCGTGTCGCTGCACAGCGCCCTGACGCCGGCCCAGCGCCTGCAGAACTGGCTGGCGGCCCATCTCGGCCGTGCGCGGCTGGTGCTGGGCACGCGGCTGGCGGTGTTCGCCTCGCTGCCTGAGCTGGGCCTGATCGTGGTGGACGAAGAGCATGACCCGTCCTACAAGCAGCAAGACGGCGCGCGCTACTCCGCGCGCGACCTGGCCGTCTGGCGGGCGCATGAGCGCCGCATCCCGGTGGTGCTGGGCTCGGCCACGCCCTCGCTCGAAAGCTGGCAGCACGCCGAGTCGGGGCGTTATGAGCGGCTCACGCTCGGCACCCGTATCGGCGGTGGCGCGCTGCCGCGGGTCAAGCTGTTCGACATGAAGTCGCTGCCGGCAACGCCCGGCGTCACCACCGCGCTGACCGCACCGCTGCTGGCGGCGCTCAAGGAGCGGCTCGACCGCGGCGAACAAAGCCTCGTGTTCCTGAACCGGCGCGGCTATGCCCCGGTGCTGCATTGCGGCGAATGTCAGTGGAAGAGCGACTGCCCGCACTGCAGCGCCTGGCGGGTGTTCCACAAGCGCGACCGCACGCTGCGCTGCCACCACTGCGGCTTCACCGAGCGCGTGCCGCGCGCCTGCCCGAACTGCGGCAACCACGACATCGCACCCATCGGTCGCGGCACCGAGCGTTTGGAGGAGCAGCTGGCCGAGGCCCTGCCCGGCGCCCGGGTGCTGCGCATCGACGCCGATTCCACCCGCCGCAAGGGCGAGCTGGAGGCGCAGCTGCAGGCGGTGCATGACGGCGAGGTGGACATCCTCGTCGGCACGCAGATGATCACCAAGGGGCACGACTTCCGGCGCATCCGCTTCGTGGCGGCCGTGAACCCCGATGGTGCGCTCTTCAGCAGCGACTTCCGGGCGCCCGAGCGCCTGTTTGCGCTGTTGATGCAGGCCGGCGGCCGGGCCGGCCGCGACGCGGCAGGTGACACGCCGGCGGAGATGTGGGTGCAGACCTGGCATCGCGACCATGCGCTCTACCAGGCGCTGGCGCGGCACGACTACGAGCGTTTTGCACGCGACCAGCTGGCCGAGCGCCGCACGGCCAGCCTGCCGCCGTTTTCGCACCTGGCGCTGCTGCGGGCCGAGGCGCGCACCGCACAGGCCGCGCAGGCCTTCCTGGAGGCCGCGGCCAGTCTGGCGCAGGGCGAAGGGGTGCTGGTCTACCCGCCGGTGCCGCATGCGGTGGCGCGGGTGGCCGACGTGGAGCGCATGCAGATGTTGGTGGAGGCCTCACAGCGCGCGCGGCTGCAGGCCTTCCTGCGGGGCTGGGTGCCACAGCTCATCGCCCTGAAGCGCGAGCACAAGGCGGTGCTGCGCTGGGCGGTCGACGTGGACCCGCTGTCGATCTAGGCGCCTGCGCGAGCGCTCGCGCAGACGCTCAGCGCTGCTGGAGCGTGCTGGCCAGGGCGGTGGCCCGGCGTTGCTGGGCCTGACGACGCAGGCGCTTGGGCAGCAGGAAGGCGCCGAGCAGGGCAACGGCCGTCAGCGCAAGGCTGCCGGGCTCCGGCACATGGTTGCTCAGGCTGACGTTGTCCAGGCTACCGCCGACGCCGTCGCTCGTGCCGACTGCGGCAAAGCTGAGCAGGTTGCTGCCGCTGCGGGCGGTGACCTGGTACTGGTACTGCTTCCAGTCGTTGCCGCTGCCGCCCACGCCCGTCAGCGTGGCGTCCAGCAGCGAGCCGTTCCAGAACACCTGGATGCCGTTGGTGGACGCCGCCTGGAATTCGCGCGGCGAGTACCAGAAGCTCAGGTCATAGAGGGCGCCGCTGACCAGGCCGTTCAGGGTCTGGCCGATGGTGGTGTTGCCGTTGGTGTCCAGCTCCATGAAATTGCGGCCTTCCTTGGCCGCGCCCGCCACGTTGTTGCGCACCTCGAAGCCCGTGCCCGGGCCGGCGAGCACGCTCCAGCCGGCGATGCTGGCGGTGTTGATCCAGCTGCCGTTGCTGATCGTCGTACTTTCGAACCCGCCATTGACCAGCAGGTTGACGGGGGCGGCATGGGCCGAGAGATTGGTGCCGAGCAGCAGGGCGACGGCGAGCAGGGACAGCGTGCGGTTCATGTTCGAGGCCGAAGGGCGTTGTTGTGGCCGCGATTCTTCGGCCTGACCGCCTTGCACCCGGGTGCAAACTTCACGCTTTGTATCGACCACCCCCACAGGCCGGTGGCCGTCCCGTGACGCAGGTCACCCTGCGGCGGGCTGGGCCGAGGCCCTCAGTTGCGGGGCGTCTGCTGGCCCAGGGTGCTGGCCAGCGCCACGGCGCGGCGCTGCTGCTCCTGGCGGCGCAACAGACGGCCCACCGGGCGGGCGAGGGCAACCACGGCCACCCCCAGCGCCACCAGCAGCATGCCGGGGTCGACCTGCTCGGCCAGCGCGTCGAAGTCCGGGCTGGCGTCACGATTGCCGGTGGCCCAGGGGGCCGCGCTGCCGCCGTTCAATGCGGTCAGGTGGCTGGGGCCCGTCAGGCTGCCTGCGTCAGCCAGCACGGTGGTCGTCGGTTTGTCTGCGGCTTCCAGCGCGCGCGCATCACGCGCAGCCCCCGCCGAAGCGAAGGAGGTGGCAGCAGCAAGGGCAACAGCGATGACCAGGACTTTCATGGGCTCACCATGCAAAGAAAAAGCTGAAACGCATTGTTCGCAGCCTAGCGTGGCAAGGCTGTGAACACTTCACGCGCTCAGGGGGTACCCCCCCGAATGAGCGATTCAGGCTTGACCTGCTGAGGATGCCCGGGCGGCTGCCTTGGCGGCGAGTTCCTCGCGCATGCGCTTCAGGCGCTCGCGGGGGTCTTCACGCGCACCGCCTTCGTGCAATTTCATCTCCGCCAGGAAGCGGCTGGGCACGCCCACGACCGTGTCGCGCCCCTTCTTGCGCCGGCGCAGCGTGGACACGGCCAGCGTCAGCCGGGCGCGCGTGATGCCCACGTACATCAGCCGCCGCTCCTCCTGCAGGGCTTCCGCGGTGAGTTCAGCCTCCTCCCGCTTGAAGGGCAGCAGCCCCTCGTTGACGCCCGCCAGCACCACGTGCGGCCACTCCAGGCCCTTGGAGGCGTGCAGCGTGGTCAGGGTGACCTGGTCCTGCTCCTCGCCGCGCTCGGCCAGCGACAGGATGACTGAGATGGTCTGCGCCACGTCCAGCACGCTCTGCTTGGGCTCGGTGAAGCTCACGCCGCCTTCCTCGCTGTGCTGGCCGCCGCAGCGCTTGGCCACCCAGTCGACGAAATCCAGCACGTTGCCCCAGCGGGCCTGGGCGACCTTCTCGTTCTCTTCGTTCTCCAGCAGGTGCTGCTCGTAGGCGATGTCCTTGAGCCACTGCGTCAGCATCGTGTGGGCGGCGGTGTGGCCCTCGGTGTGGCGGGCCTGGTATTGCAGGTCGTTCACATAACGACCGAACTCGTGCAGCCCGGCCAGCGCACGCGGCGTGACAGCGGTGGCCAGGCTCTCGGAGAACAGGGCCTCGAACATGCTGCACTTCCACTGCGCCGAGAAGTTGCTCAAGGCGCCCAGCGTCGCATGGCCTATGCCACGCTTGGGCGTGGTGACGGCGCGCAGGAAGGCCGGGTCGTCGTCCTGGTTCACCAGCAGCCGCAGCCAGGCGCACAGGTCCTTGATCTCGGCCTTGTCGAAGAAGCTCTGGCCGCCCGAGACCTTGTAGGGAATCTGGGCGCGGCGCAGCGCCTGCTCGAACACGCGCGCCTGGTGGTTGGCGCGGTAGAGGATGGCAAAGTCCTTGAAGGCTGGCCCCTTGCCATCGGCGCGCAGTTGCTGGATGCGAGCGACCGCGCGCTCGGCCTCGTGCTCCTCGCCGTCGGCCTCCAGCAGCACGATGGGCTCGCCGTCGCCGTACTCACTCCAGAGCTTCTTCTCGAACAGCTTGGGGTTGCCGGCGATGACGTTGTTGGCGGCGCGCAGGATGGCGCCGGTGGAGCGGTAGTTCTGCTCCAGCGGGATGACCTTGAGCGCCGGGAAGTCCTGCGGCAGGCGGCGCAGGTTCTCGATGGTGGCACCGCGCCAGCCGTAGATGGACTGGTCGTCGTCACCCACCGCCGTGAACATGCCGCGCTCGCCCACCAGGGCCTTCAGCAGCTCGTACTGCACGGCATTGGTGTCCTGGTATTCGTCCACCAGCACGTAGCGCAGCTTGTCCTGCCACTTGGCGCGGGCCTCGGCGTCGGTGGAGAGCAGCTTCAGTGGCAGGGTGATGAGGTCGTCGAAGTCGACGGCGTGATAGGCCGCGAGGCGCTCCTGGTAGCGCACCATGACGGCGGCCGCGGCGCGTTCGTCGTCATCCTGCGCCACGGCGGCGGCCTGGGCGGGCGACAGGCCCTGGTTCTTCCACAGCGAGATGGTCCATTGCCAGCGACGGGCCTGGTTCATGTCGGTGGTGCCGCCGGCGTCTTTCAGCACATTGAGCACGTCGTCGCTGTCCAGGATGGAGAACTGCTCCTTCAGCCCCAGCCGCGTGCCTTCCTCGCGCAAAAGGCGCACGCCCAGCGAGTGGAAGGTCGAGATGGCCAGGTCCTTGGCGGCCTTGTTGCCCACCAGTTGCTTGGCGCGTTCGCGCATCTCCTGCGCGGCCTTGTTGGTGAAGGTGATGGCGGCGATCTGGCTGGCCCGGTAGCCCGACACCAGCAGCTGCGCGATCTTGGTCGTGATGACCCGCGTCTTGCCCGAGCCGGCGCCAGCGATGACGAGGCAGGGGCCGCTGAGGTGATGGACGGCTTCGAGCTGGGCCGGATTCAGGCCGGCAACGGGCGGGGCGCTGGACATGGGTCGCGCATCATGCCACCCGCGCCACGCCCTCGCCCGGCAGCGCCCGCAGCCCCAGCCCAAGCAGCAGCAGCGAGAAGAAGAGGAAGCCGATGCGAGGCGCGTCCAGCAGGCTGTCGAAGGCACCGACGACGGCAAAGCCGAGCAGCCCGGCGACGACGGCGGGCGCCAAGGGGTGGTCGCGCCCGCGGCCGACACTCAGCCGCCCCAGCGCCAGCAGGAAAGCGCCCCCGAGCAGCGCCAGGCCCACCAGCCCCTGCTCGAACAGCACATGCAGCGCGGCGTTCTTGATGTGCCAGGGCAGGTGGTTGCGGTCGCTGGAGAAGAACCAGCGGGCCATGTCCCGGCCGAAGTCGCCGTTCACGAGCAACGCGCGGCCCTGCGCGTCCTGCAGGGCAATCTGGCGGATGTCCATGCGAGCCCCGCGCGTTTCCAGGCCCATGGAGAAGGTCACGAACTGAGGCGCCCACCAGCGGCCCCCCAGCGCCTCCACCTGACCCAGGGCGACATCCTGGGTCTGCCAGGCCGGGGGCGCCCCGGCGGGGCCGGCCTGCGGCTTGGTCATCACATAGGTGCCGGTGCAGCGGTCGGGGTAGATGAGGTTCTTCTCGCACACCTCGAGGTAGAGGACCGTCTCGGTGGCGGTGCGATAGGTCACCCGGACGGTCGCCGGGCCGGGCGCCGGGGCGCTGATGCGCTGGCTCACGCGGAACACCTCGCCATGGCCCAGCAGGTGCTTGCCGGCGGTGAGCGCGAGGTAGGTGTCGCCGTCGTCATGGCGCAGGCGGTAGTCGCCGGCCTGCGCGCTGGCCGGCCCGTCGAAGAAGTTGCTGGCCACGAAGCGGCCCGCGCCCTTGCCGAGCAGCCACTGCTCACCGCCGTGCAGCAGGCGCAGCCCCTCGCGCCAGTGCGTCAGCCGGGTCTGGCCATCGCCTTTCCAGCTGGCCACGCGGTCACGCAGGTAGCTGCCGCCACCCAGCGCGGCGACCAGGGCCATCACCATCAGCAGGCCCGCAACCAGCAGCGCCCGCTTGCGCCAGCCGGCTGCGCCCGCATTGGCCGCCCCTTGCAGCGGCCACAGCCGAGGCTCCAGCAGCATGGCGGCCCACACGCCGGCAAGCGCCAGGCCGGCGGCCAGCGCGGTCCAGCGCCCGGCCGTGCCGCCCCAGTAGTCCGCCACGATCACCATCGTGGCCAGCAGCCAGAACCAGCAGGTCGTTACCAGCAGCACATAGACCGGGCGCGTGGCCTGCGGTTCATCGCGCCATCGCAGCACGGCACAGCACACGGTGGCCACCGCGTTGAGCACATACGCGGCCTTGGGAACGGCCATCGACAGGGCCCAACTGGCGGCCCCGAGCAGCAGGGCCAGCACCGCACCCATCAGCACCGCCATGAGTCGCTGCCCCAGGCTCGGCCGCCACAGGCTGGCGGGCATGGTCAGCAGCACCACCATCACGAAGAACAGCGCCAGCAGCCCGCGGTACCCGCCACCGCCGAACACCAGCGCCGCCGCCATCGCAAAGGCCGCTGCCAGCGCGAGGGCACCGAGCTTGGCCAGCCTCGGCAGGGGGGCATCCACCGGACCAAGGCTGCTGTCCAGGGTGCTGGTCGCCGGGTCGGTGCTGGCAGCGCGGCGCCGCTGGGCGTCGGCCAGCAGCACCATCGGCACGAGGGCGATGGGCAGCGCCAGGTAGACGCCGCGGGAGAAGGTCGTCAGGCAGGCATAGGCCGCCAGCAGCGCGATGCCCAGGCCGACGCCGAAGCGCCAGGGCGAGCGCGTGCGCAGCAGGGCCAGTACCGCAAAGGGCAGCGTCATGACCAGGAAGCCGTCCAGGGCTGCGCCGCCGACATGCATTTCCCAGAACAGCGCGGTCGTGCGGTAGTCGGTGGAGAAGTCGAGCAGGCCGGTATAGGCCAGGCGTTCCCACAGGGCCGCGGCGCTGCCCGCGGCCAGGGCCAGCACCAGCCCCAGCAGCAGCCCGCGCGAGAAGCGCCGGGGGCGCGCCGCTGCAGCGGCCGTCCACAGCGGCAGCAGTGCCAGCACCAGGAAGACGGCCTTGGCATTGCGCACCGAGTTCATGGGCTCGTGATAGCCCTGGAACCAGCCGAACACCCAGCCGCCGGCATCGGCCACGCCGCGGTGCAGACTCCAGGCGGCTGACGCGGCCAGGGCCAGGATCAGCAGCACCACCACCGGCGAGTAGGCCAGGCCGTGGCGCCACGCGGGCGCCCGGTCACGCGCATTGAGTTGCAGCGCGTAGGCAAGGTAGCCGCCGCAGCCGCAGGCGGTGACGAGCAGGTCCATTTCCTCAAAGCTGATCCAGCCCGTCCATGGGGCCAGCCCGATCAGCGGCAGGGGCGCGAACAGCAGCACCGGGGTCTTGACCCAGAACAGCGCCGCCAGCCCGGCCACGAGCATCCAGGCGGCCAGCGCGAGCGTGCCGGACAGCGGGTGGTGCCACGCCAGTGCCGCTCCGAGCGCACCGAGCCCGACCGCTGCCGCGAGCGCCCCACGCTGCCGCGCGGTGCGCGGCAGGTGAAGCTGGACCTTGCCCAGGCCCAGCAGGCCGGTGGGCGCGGGTTGCATGCCGACCGCAGCCATCAGCGGCCACGGCGCAGCGGCGCTGCGTCAGCCAGAGTGCAAGGCGCCAGCCGGCCCTGGGGCAGCGGGGCAACGGAGGCGATCGGGGTCGCGCGCAAGGGTCGGTCCATGGCAGCCTGCAGCGAAAGAGGCGCGCATTGTTGCCGAGCGCTGGCGGCGATGCACCCCCAAGCTATCCCCACAACGAGTGGGATGCGCCCAGGCGATTTCAGCCCTGGGCGTGTGGGTGGGCCTGCGCCGTCGGCGGGGCTCGTTCAGGCAGGTAAGCCGCCGCGGCCAGCACGGCGATGCCCGCCGCGGCCCCGAGCAGCAGCCAACGCTTCCACCAGGCGGGTTTGCTGCGGGCCGGTGCATCGCCTGCTGCAGACGGCAGGCTGCGAGCCGGGCTCATCGCCAGCCATTCGCGCAGTTCATCGGCCAGACCCTCGGCACCGCGCGTGCGCAGCTCGGCCGACTCGGCCGTGGCGCCCCGCAGCACCGTGTCGAGCTTGGCCTGCTGCTCTTCGGTCAGCGTCGGCCAGGCCTGCGCCGCCTGCTGGCGCAGCGGCGCCAGACCCTTGGGGGTGTCCTCCCAGCCGCACACGAAGCCGCGGGCCAGCGCGCCCAGGCCATACACCTCGCTGGCGAGGCTGGGCGGGGCGCCGTTGCGCCGCTCGGGCGCCACGAAGGCCGGCGAGGCGCCGAGACTCAGGCCGCGGTCGAAGGGGTCCGTCGGGTCGGGAATGCGGGTCAGGCCCAGGCCCATCAGGCGCACCTTGCCCTGGGGGTCGAGCCAGATCATGGCGGGGTCGATCTCAGCCAGCAGCCAGCCTTGCTGGTGCGCCGAGCGCAGCGCCTCGCACAGCTGCACCAGCAGCTCGATGCGTTCACGCAGGCCGATCTCGGGCAGGCGCGGCAGCAAAGGCTCGCCGTGGGTGCCTTCCACGATCAGGTAAGGGTGGGCGTCGGGCGTCACACCGCTGTCACTGGGCACGGCGATCTGCGGGTGCTGCAGCTTGCCGAGGTCACCAGCCTGGTCGGCATAGCGCAGCATGACGCCGGCGCCCTGGTCGCTGCGGTCCAGCACGAGCACGGCGGCCTGCTCTTCGGTCGCCAGGCCATGGTGGGCGCTGTACCACTGGCCGGCATGGGCCTGTTCGCCGTCCGGCAGCGGCTTGATCAGGCGCCAGACACCCAGCGCCTGGCCCTGCTCCAGCGGAGCAGCAGCGGCCGGTGGCGGCAGGGAAAGATTGGGCATGCGCATGGCGCCGCATGTTAGGGGTGACCCCAGGACTGGAACCACCCCTCGATGCGAGGAAGGCGGCCGTGGCGCGCATTCGCTCACGGGGAGGCCGTCGGGCGTCCGGCCCGTCGCCATCGGCCCTGCGTGCCGGCGCGCTCCCGCCCGGCGCGGCCGGAAAGGGGCCGCCAATGCGCCCCCGGCAAGAGGTAACTTTCCGTTTCTCCCGGGCCTGACGCGGCCCAGCGCGGCCCAGCGCGGCCCAGCGCGGCTCAGCGCGGCTCGGCGGGCGTGCTGGGCGCCGTGGCCGGAAGCGGCAGCCGCAGGCTCACCCGCAGGCCGCCGCGGCGGCGGTTGGCCAGCGCGATGCGGCCATCGTGCGCCTCGGCAATCTCGCGCGCCAGCGCCAGCCCGAGGCCGGTGCCTCCGGCGCTGCCGGTGTCCGCGCGCTTGGTGGAATAAAACGGCAGCAGCGCCTGGGACAGCACGGCCTCGCTCATGCCGGGGCCGCGGTCCAGCACCTCCAGGTGCAGTTCGGCCCCGTGCGCCTGCACGCGCAGCACCACCTCGCCCGGGTTGCTGCCCGATTCATGGGCGTTCTTGATCAGGTTGAGCAGGGCCTGTTCGATCTGTGCGGGGTCGAACCATCCCGGGCGCTCGGGCAGTGCGCCTTCCAGGCGGAACTCACCCAGCGTGGCCAGGTGGTCCAGGAACGCCGGCCACGCCACCGGCTCGCGGCGCGGCGACGGCAGCTTGGCGAAGCGCGCATAGCCTGCCAGGAAGCCATGCAGGTGCGAGGCCCGCTCGCCGATGCTGGCGAGCACCTGCCGCAGCCGTTCGGTGTCGCCGCGCTTGGCGAGTTCGGCGCCGCTGTGGGCGAGTGAGGAGATGGGCGCAAGCGAGTTGTTCAGCTCATGGCTCAGCACGCGGATGACGCGCTTCCAGGTGGCCACTTCGGCACGCGACAGCTCGCGGGTCATGCGCCGCAGCAGCCGCAGCCGGTGCGGCTGGCCCTGCAGCCGGAAGCTGCGCGTGCTGTAGTGAAAGGTCTCCTCCGAGCCATCGGCCAGCGTCATGGCGAAGAGCCGGTCGGCGTCGCTCGACAAGGCTTCGCGCAGGGCCTCGGGCAGGTCTGCGATGACCTGGGCAAAGCTCAGGCCGGTCAGGCTGCGGCCGTCGCCCAGCAGCTGCCGGGCCGCGAGGTTGGCAATCGCGATGCGCTCGCTCGGGGCGGTCAGCACCAGGGCGACGGGCGTGTTCTGCACCACCGTGTCCAGCAGCAGCTCGCGCTGGGCGAGGTGCTGGCGCTGTTCGCGCAGGGCCAGACCCAGCTCGGCGTGCAGCCGGGTCAGCAGGGCCAGCTCCCGTGGGCCATCGGGGGCCAGGTTCAGGCTGAAATCGCCATCGCGGTAGCTCAGCACCGCGCCTTCCAGCGCGCGCGTCAGGCGCAGCAGCGGCGACAGCCACAAGGCCGACAGCCAGGCGATCAGCGGCAGCATCACCAGCACGGCCACCAGCAGCGCCGGGCCGGGCGCCAGCCCGAGGCGTCGCACGCCCAGGATCACGAGGGGCGGCACGGTCGCCGCGGCGGCCAGCGCCAGCAAGGCCCGGGCGCGCAGCGACAGCGCGGTCACGGCGCGATCCCGTAACGCTCCAGCCGCCGGTACAGCGCCTGGCGCGACAGCCCGAGCTGGCTGGCCGCGCGGCTGACCACGCCGCCGGCCTCGGCCAGCGCGGCCAGCACGGCTTCGCGGCTGGGCTCGTCGAGGTTGCGCCAGGCGCCGTGGCCGGCGTCATCCAGAGTGCCCAAGCCGAGCCGGCTGGGCGTGATCTCGCCGCCCTGGCCCAACAGCGCGGCCCGCTCCACGGCGTTCTTGAGTTCGCGCACATTGCCCGGCCACCGGTGCGCG
This sequence comes from Roseateles puraquae, assembly GCF_002205845.1. Lineage (GTDB taxonomy): Bacteria > Pseudomonadota > Gammaproteobacteria > Burkholderiales > Burkholderiaceae_C > Pelomonas > Pelomonas puraquae. Next base: position 414,235 of record NZ_NISI01000002.1, read on the forward strand.
AGCAGGGCCTCGCGCGCGGCCTCGCCCAGCCGCGCCCGGCCGGCCAGGAAGTGCTCGGCCAGCGGCAGCACGTCATCGCGCCGCTCGGCCAGTGGCGGCAGCTTCAGCTCGATGAGGTTGAGCCGGTAGAACAGGTCCTCCCGGAAGCTGCCCGCCTTGACCATGGCGCGCAGGTCGGCATTGGTGGCCGACAGCACCCGCACGCGGGTCTGGCGGGTCTTGCTCGAACCCAGGCGCTCGAACTGACCGGTCTCGAGCACCCGCAGCAGCTTGACCTGGCCGGCCAGCGGCAGATTGCCGATCTCGTCGAGGAAGAGCGTGCCGCCATCGGCCGCCTCGAAGCGGCCCACGCGCGCCTTGGCGGCGCCCGTGTAGGCGCCGCTGTCACTGCCGAAGAGTTCGGCCTCGATCAGGTCGGCCGGCAGGGCACCGCAGTTCAGGGCCACGAAGGGCCCCGCCTTCGCGGCCGAGTTGGCATGCACGAAGGCTGCGATGCGCTCCTTGCCGGCGCCATTCGGCCCGGTGATGAGCACCGGCACCGGTGCGGCCGCGATCTGCCCGGCCAACTCCAGCAGGTTGAGCATGGCGTCCGACCCGAACACCAGCCCGGCGAGGTCGTGGCGCCGCGCCAGCGCCGCGCGCCGTTCGCGCCGCGCCTCCCGCAGCCGGGCGATCTCGCGGTTGGCCTCGCCCAGTTCCAGCAGGTTTTCCACCGTGGCCACCAGCTTGGCGTCGTCCCACGGCTTGGCGAGGTAGTCCGCGGCGCCTGCCTTGACGAGCGCCACGGCGGCTTCCAGGCGCGTCCAGGCGGTCAGCAGGATGATGGGCAAGTCGGGGCGGCGCGCGCGCAGCGCGCGGAACAGCGCCTCGCCTTCTTCGCCCGAGGTGGTGTCGGCCGTGAAGTTCATGTCCTGGATGACCAGTCCGAAGGCCTGCGCCTCCAGAAGCGCGAGCCCCTCGGCTGGGCTCGTGGCGACGCGCGCCTCGATGTCGTGCAGGGACAGCAGCAGCTCCAGCGCCTGGCCCACGCCAGGGTTGTCATCAATGATCAGGACTCGTCGCATCGCGGGGCGAATTGGGGGCAGGCCGTGAGGATAGCGGGGCAGGCCATGGCGCCCGTCGGGGCGCCGGTCGGCGCCGAAACGCCCGTGCCTCGTCGCGGGGCGAGGTCTCATGCAAGTCCGCATTGACAGCCGGCTGCACTGAAGTGCGCCACACCCTTGCCGGGCCGCCTCGCCTTTGGCTGCGGCAGACATTCGTCGCGCGGTTGAGATGGCCTGTTAACAACGCGTTACGTCTTGACCCCTGCGATAGGGATTGCACGGTGAGGTTATTCAACGTCGGGTCTTGTTTGTGCCCGTATGCTGCGCCGCCCTTGCACGGTCGTGCAGGGTCATAACAACCGGGGCGTTAAGCGTCTCGCATCGCATCGAAGGGAAATACCATGTCCTCTGTGGGAATTGGTGCCGTGCCCGGTCCGGGTCGGACGGGTGCAGGCTGGCTCGACAAGGAGCGGACCATCGCCGGCGCAGGCTTCAACCGCTGGTTGGTGCCCCCGGCTGCACTCGCGATCCACCTGTGCATTGGCATGGCGTACGGTTTCTCGGTGTTCTGGCTGCCGCTGTCCAAGGCGTTGGGCATCAAGGAAGCCATCAAGTGCGGCCCCGACGTCGGCTTCTGGGCTGAACTCTTCACCACGAGCTGTGACTGGAAGGTCTCCACGCTCGGTTGGATGTACACGCTCTTCTTCGTCTTCCTCGGCTGCTCCGCGGCGCTGTGGGGTGGTTGGCTGGAGCGGGCCGGCCCGCGCAAGGCTGGCGTGGTGTCGGCCGTGTGTTGGTGTGGCGGCATGTTGATCTCGGCACTGGGCATCCACCTGCACCAGTTCTGGCTGATGATCCTGGGCAGCGGCGTCATCGGCGGCATCGGCCTGGGTCTGGGTTACATCAGCCCGGTGTCCACGCTGATCAAGTGGTTCCCCGACAAGCGCGGCATGGCCACCGGCATGGCCATCATGGGCTTTGGCGGCGGCGCGATGATCGGCTCGCCCCTGGCGGCGGAGCTGATGAAGCTGTTCGCCACGTCCACCGACGTTGGCGTCACGCAGACCTTCATCGTGATGGCGCTCGTCTACTTCGTGTTCATGCTGGGTGGCGCCCTCGGCTACCGCGTGCCGCCCACCGGCTGGAAGCCTGAGGGCTGGACGCCCCCCGCCGCGCAGGGCAGCAACGCCATGATCACGCAGCGCCATGTGCACGTGAAGAAGGTCTGGGGCATCCCGCAGTTCTGGCTGGTGTGGGTCGTGCTGTGCATGAACGTGTCGGCCGGCATCGGCGTCATCGGCATGGCCAGCCCGATGCTGCAGGAGGTGTTCGGCGGCTCGCTGGTCGGCCTCAGCGCCAAGTTCGGTGAACTCGACAAGGCCCAACTGACGGCCATCGCGGGCGTGGCGGCCGGCTTCACCGCGCTGCTGAGCCTGTTCAACATCGGCGGGCGCTTCTTCTGGGCGAGCCTGTCCGACAAGCTCGGCCGCAAGATGACCTACGTGGTGTTCTTCGTGCTGGGCGGGCTGATGTACGCCAGCATCCCGAGCAGCGCGGCGGCGGGCTCCAAGTTGCTGTTCGTCGGTGCCTTCTGCATCATCCTGAGCATGTACGGCGGCGGCTTCGCCACCGTGCCGGCCTACCTCGCCGACCTGTTCGGCACGCAGATGGTGGGGGCCATCCACGGCCGCCTGCTCACTGCCTGGGCCACCGCCGGCATCCTGGGGCCGGTGGTCGTGAACTACATGCGTGACTACCAGCTGGGCCTGGGCCTGCCGCGCGAGCAGGTCTACAACCAGACCATGTACATCCTGGTGGGCATGCTGGTGGTCGGCCTGATCGCCAACCTGATGATCCGCCCGGTGGCCGACAAGCACTTCATGAGCGACGAGGAACTCGCCCACGAGAAGAAGCTGGCGCACGAGCGTGCCGCCGCGGCGGAAGTGGGCGCCGGCAGCGGCGCCGCCACCGCCACGCCGACCGCCGTGGTGGCCCTGGCCTGGCTGGCCGTGGGCCTGCCGCTGGCCTGGGGTGTCTACAAGACCCTGCTGAGCGTCGGCAAGTTCTTCCACTGAGCCCGGCCTGCTAGGCTGACCGCCCCGTGACCTGACCAGGCCACGGGGCTTTCGTGCATCACGAGCCCATCATGAGTGAACAGAAGATCGAGCTTTACGACGGCCCGGCGGGTGGCTGGGGCGCGCTGAAGAGCGTGGCTCGCACGCTCAACGAGCAAGGCGTGCCCGTGAAGGGCGCCAAGACCCTGCTGCATGCCAACCAGACCGACGGCTTCGACTGCCCGGGCTGCGCGTGGCCTGACCGTGACCACCGGTCCACCTTCGAGTTCTGCGAGAACGGCGCCAAGGCCGTGGCGGCCGAGGCCACCGCGCGCCGCGCCACGCCCGAGGTCATCGGTGCGAAGACCCTGGCCGAGTGGGCGGGCGCGTCGGACTACGAGCTGGAAGCCACCGGGCGGCTCACCGAGCCCCTGGTCTACGACCCCGAGACCGACCGCTACCAGCGCACGACCTGGGACGCCGCCTTCGCGTTGATCGGCCGGGCACTGCAGGCGCTGCCTGACCCGAACCAGGCCATCTTCTACACCTCGGGCCGCACGAGCAACGAGGCCGCGTTCCTGTACCAGCTCTTCGTGCGCGAGTACGGCACCAACAACTTCCCCGACTGCTCCAACATGTGCCACGAGCCCAGCGGCTCGGGCCTGCGCCCGACCATCGGCGTGGGCAAAGGCACGGTCACGCTCGCGGATTTCGAGCAGGCCGACTGCATCCTGGTTTTCGGCCAGAACCCTGGCACCAACCATCCACGCATGCTGGGCGAGCTGCGCGCGGCCCGCAAGCGCGGCGCCAAGATCATCAGCTTCAACCCCCTGCGCGAGCGGGGCCTGGAGCGTTTTGCCGACCCGCAGAACGCGATGGAGATGGCGACGCTGGGCGACTCGCCGATCAGCAGCCACTACTTCCAGCTCAAGGTCGGCGGCGACTTCGCGCTGCTGATGGGCATGTGCAAGCGCGTGGTGGAGCGCGGCCTGCTGGATCACGACTTCATCCGCGAGCACACGCACGGTGTCGACGCCTTCCTGGCGAGCGTGCAGGCCCAGCCCTGGGCACCGCTTGAACTCGCGTCGGGCCTCACCCGCGCACAGATCGAGCAGGCGGCCGACCTCTACGCCAGCAGCGAGCGCGTCATCGCCTGCTGGGGCATGGGCATCACCCAGCACCGGCATTCGGTGGCGACCATCCAGATGATCGTCAACCTGCTGCTGCTGCGCGGCAACCTCGGCCGCCCCGGCGCGGGGGCCTGCCCGGTGCGCGGCCACAGCAATGTGCAGGGTGACCGCACCATGGGCATCTACGAGAAGCCGCCCGCAGCCTTCCTGGACCGGCTGGGCCAGGTGTTCGGCTTCGAGCCGCCGCGCGCGCATGGCGTGGACACGGTCGGCGCCATTGAGGCCATGCTGGCCGGGCGCGGCAAGGTCTTCATCGCGATGGGCGGCAATTTCGCCGCCGCCACGCCCGACACCGCCGCCACCTGGCGTGCGCTGCGCCAGTGCGAGCTGACCGTGCACATCACCACCAAGTTCAACCGCAGCCACGTCGTGCACGGCCGCCAGGCCCTGGTACTGCCGGTGTTGGGGCGCACCGAGATCGATGTGCAGGCCACCGGGCCGCAGGGCGTGACGGTGGAAGACTCGATGAGCATGGTGCACCTCTCGCACGGCATGAACGCGCCCGCCTCGCCGCATCTGCTGTCGGAGCCCATGGTCGTGGCCCGCATGGCCACCGCCGCGTTGCCGCAGAGCCGCACACCCTGGCTGCAGCTCGCCGGCGACTACGCGGCCATCCGCGACAAGATCGAGGCCGTGCTGCCCGACTTCGCCGGCTTCAACGGCAAGCTCAAGCGCCCCGGGGGCTTTCGGCTGCGCAACACCGCCAGCGAGCGGGTGTGGGTCACGGCCAGCGGCAAGGCCGAGTTCAGCGCCCATGCGCTGCCCACCGACCTGGCCACGGAACGGGTGGCCGAGCGCCACCGCGACCAGCGCGTGTTCACGCTGACCACACTGCGCTCGCACGACCAGTACAACACCACCATCTACGGCCATGACGACCGCTACCGCGGCGTCTACGGGCACCGGCGCGTGGTGTTCATCAACGCGCAGGACCTGAAGGACCTGGGGCTGGCGGCCGGTGAGTGGGTGGACATCACCAGCCTCTACTGCGCCGAAGGCGGCGCCGATGTGCAACAGCGCCGGGCCGAGCGCTTCCTGCTGGTGGCCTACGACATCCCCCGCGGCTGCCTGGCGAGCTACTACCCCGAGACCAACCCGCTGGTGCCGCTGGAGAGCTTCTCGGTGACGGCACGCACGCCCACCAGCAAATCCATCCCGGTGGTGCTGACCCCGCATGCAGGATCAGCTGCTGCAGACGCTGCGTGAGCTGGCCCCCGGTGGCGAGCCGGTGGCCCTCACGCGCCTGGCCAAGCGGCTGGACGAGCGCGTGAGCGTGCTGCTGCGCGAGCTGACCGCGCTGAGTGACGCCAGCCTCGGCGGTGTGCCCGGGCCGGGGCTGGTGCAACTGGCCTGCGACGACGGCGGGCGCTGGACCGTTCGCCTGGCCGTCGTCAGGCCGCCATCGCCTGGATGAGCTTTTCCAGACCGACGCGCAGCTTCAGCCCCGCCTGCGGGATGACGGCTGCGATCGCATGCAGCGCCTGCGCGGTGTCGCGGATCACCGGCTCGGCCAGCACGCCGCCAGCGCGGTCGCTCATCACGGCCACCCGCGGTGTGCTGGCGCTCTCGCCGCGCCGCATCACCATGCCCACTTCGCCCGAGCGCAGCCGCACCGCGCAGCCCGGCGGGTAAAGGCCGAACTCCTTGATCAGCGCGGCCGTCATCGCGTCGCCCTTGCCCGCCTGGTACTGCAGCCGCGCGGCGGCATCGGCCAGGATGGGCTGGCGCCGCAGCCGCGGGCTGAACTTGGCCGTGAAGGTGTCGGCGCTGTGCACCAGCTGCGCGACCGCATGCACCTGGGCCGGCCGGCGCGGGTAGCCGGTGCCACCGTCTTCTTCATGATGCTGGCGCACCGCGTCCAGCCAGTCGGTGTCGGTCACGCCCGCCATCTCCAGCATGGCGGCACTGCGCTCGGGATGGGACTGGATCTCGGCACGCTGCAGCGTCGTGACTGGTGAGGCCTGGGTCACGAGCCGGTTCTGCAGCTCGGCCATCGAGATGTTCATCGTCAGCGCGGTGCGCAGCACGCATTGCCCCTCCCTGACGGACCAGCCCAGGCGCGTGGCCGCCAGGCAGGCCGCGGTCGCGGTGTGCACCGCGTGGCGCGCGGCATAGGCCGTCGCGCTGCCCTGCACGGCCTCGGCGCGCACGGTCTGCAGGATGGCGAGGTCGGGGTCGCGCTCGATCAGGGCCATCAGCGGTTGTGAGGCGAGGTCCAGCGTCTGTGTGAAGTCCGACCCCGGTGCGCCGCGCAGCAGGTGGCCGACCTCACCCATGCTCTCGTCCCAGAAGGCCGGCAGTTGCTCCGGGCGGGCCTGGGCGATGGTGCTCGCCCGGTCCTCGAACTCGCGGGCGTCCACCCGCGCATCGCGGTCGATCAGCTTCTCCAGCTGGCCCATCGATTCGAAGCGATGCCCCCGCGCCAGCAGCAGGCGGCCGCCGACATCGAAGATGGCGAAAGGCGTGGGCTTGCCCGACTCGAAACGGTCACGGTGCAGGCTCAGGGGTTGCAGGTTCATCGCGGCCAGGGCGACGTTCAGCCCGGCAGCCGCATGGCCCCAGGCTGTCCCAACGTCTTGCTTTTGTGATGGGCGCGATTACAGCCCCCGCCACGGCGCGCCGCATCTACGGGGCAGCCCTAGGCCGCGTGACAAGCGACACGCGCCGCCCGTCTTGTGCAGCGCCCGGCGGCCGGCTCAGCCCCGCTTGGCGAGCACGGCCCGCGCGACCCGCGATACCGGTTCGCGGCCCAGCACGCCGGAGATGAAGGCCCCGGCGTCCACGAGCCGATCCAGGTCCACGCCGGTCTCGATGCCCAGGCCGTTGAGCATGAACACCACGTCCTCGCTGGCCACGTTGCCTGTCGCGCCCTTCGCGTAGGGGCAGCCGCCCAGCCCCGCCACGCTGGCATGGAAGCTGTGCACGCCCAGCTCGAGGCTGGCGTAGATGTTGGTCAGCGCCTGGCCGTAGGTGTCGTGGAAGTGGCCCGACACCTCCGCCAGCGGGAAATGCTTCAGCGCACGCGCCATCGCAGCCTGCACCTTGCGCGGCGTGCCCACGCCGATGGTGTCGGCAATGTCGATCGCGTCCACGCCCAGGGCCCGCAGCGGCTGCACGACGGCCTCCACCTGGTCGGCTGAGATGTCGCCCTCATAAGGGCAGCCCAGCGCGCACGACAGCGCCGCACGTACCTTCACGCCCGCGGCGTGTGCGCCTTCGATGACTGGCGCGAATCGCTCCAGGCTCTCGGCGATGGAGCAGTTGATGTTCTTCTGCGTGAAGGCCTCGCTGGCCGCGGTGAACACGAGGATCTCGTCCGGCCGGCTCGCCAGCGCCGGCTCCAGCCCCTTCATGTTGGGCACCAGCACCGAGTAGCGCACGCCGGGCTTGCGCTCGATGGCCGCCATCACGGCGGCGTTGTCGCCCATCTGCGGCACCCACTTGGGGCTGACGAAGCTGGTGACCTCGATCTCGGTCAGGCCGGCGTCCTGCAGCATGGCCACGAGCTGCGCCTTGTGCTCGGTGGCGACGTTCGCCTTCTCGTTCTGCAGCCCGTCGCGGGGGCCGACATCGAGGAGCTTGACGTGGGTGGGGAGGGTCATGGTGATGCCTTGTCGTCCAACGCGTCCAGGTCTGCCAGGTCCTTCAGGCGACCGGTCGCGCGCTTGTTCTGTTTGAAGTCGTCGAGTCCGATGAAGCTCAGTGCGACGCCGTCCACGACGATCACCTCCCGACGCGCATGGCAATCGGTGAATTGCACGCCATCGATGCCCATCAGCAGGTCGATGCGGCGCGGTGGCTGACCGAGCTGGATGACGGCGTCCGGCCCGAAGTCCGCCACTGACAGCCCCAGCGACTCGAAGCCGAAGTCCCGTAGGGCCGCGAGCAGCCGCTCGATATTGGGGTCGGTGCGGTCGATCCAGAAGTCGATGTCGCCGGTGTAGCGCGGATGGCCGTGGGCTGCGAGGGCGTAACCCCCCACCACCAGGTAGTCAACGCGGTGTGCGTTGAGTAACTCGGCAAACTCTTTGAAGTCGGGGTTGAGCATCAGGATGTTCCGCCAGGCCCTCGTATTGCAGGCGCAGCGTCTCGACGGCCGCGACCCGCTCCGCGGCGGGGCGCGAGCGCCAGAACGCCAGGTCGTCCTGGACCTGGCGCTGGCGCGTGGTGATCGTCAGCGTGCGCAACATGGCTGGATTGTCATGCTTCAAGCCGCAGAAGTTCCGCCCCGTCACCCACCTGGTCACCCACGGCGAACAGCAGTTCGGCCACGGTGCCGTCGCGGGGCGAGGAGATGGTGTGTTCCATCTTCATCGCCTCCATCACGGCCAGCGGTTGGCCCTTGCTGACGGTGTCGCCAGCCTGCGCCAGGAAGGCCACCAGCTTGCCCGGCATCGGGGCGGTCAGGCGCCCGCCCTCAGTCGCACCGTCACCGGCGTGGGCCAGCAGGTCCACCTCGGTCAGCACGGCCGAGCCCTGGGCGCCGAACACGGCGACACGCTCGCCCTGGGCGTAGGTCTTCACGCGCAGGCGCTCGCCGGCCAGGAAGAGCTCGTGCGTCTCGGTGTCGAGCGACTGCACCGCGAAGTCCACGGCCTGGCCGTCGACCGTCAGGGTCATGCCGCCGCGGTGGTGGCGCGACAGCAGCACCGCATGGTGGCTGTCGCCGGCGTCCAGGTCGAAGCGGCGCGTGGCCGACCCGAACAGGCGCCAGCCGTCGCGGGCACTCCACGGGTCGGCGCCCTGCGTGGCGGCCTCGACGGCCAGCGTGTGCGCGACGACGGCCGCCGCCGAGACGCGCAGCGGCAGGCCCGGCTGGTCGAAGAGCACGGCGCGCTCGCGTTCGATGAGGCCGGTGTCCAGGTCGGCGCCCGAGAACGACGCGGTGGCTGCACAGCGACGCAGGAAGGCCACGTTGGTGTGCAGGCCGACGATGTGGGTGTCGCGCAGCGCCGCGTCCAGCCGGGCCAGCGCCTGCGCGCGGTCCTCGCCCCAGACGATGAGCTTGGCGATCATCGAGTCGTAGTAGGGGCTGATCGCGTCGCCCTCGCGTACGCCGGCGTCAATCCGCACCTCGCCACGCTGGAACGCCACGTGAGCCGGCCAGCGGGCCACGTCCAGCGTGCCGGTGGCGGGCAGGAAGCCCCCGTCGGGGTTCTCCGCGCAGATGCGGGCCTCGATGGCATGGCCGTGCATGCGCAACTCGTGCTGCTTCAGCGGCAGGGGCTGGCCGGCCGCCACGCGCAGTTGCCATTCCACGAGGTCTAGCCCCGTGATGGCCTCGGTTACCGGGTGCTCCACCTGCAGCCGCGTGTTCATCTCCATGAAGTAGAAGCGGCCGTCCTGCTCCGCGATGAACTCCACGGTGCCCGCCCCCACATAACCGACGGCCTTGGCGGCGGCGACGGCGGCCTCGCCCATTTGCGCGCGGCGCTCGGGCGTCATGCCGGGGGCAGGCGCTTCTTCCAGCACCTTCTGGTGGCGGCGCTGCACCGAGCAGTCGCGCTCGAACAGATAGACGCAGTCGCCGTGCGTGTCGCCGAACACCTGGATCTCGATATGGCGGGGGCGCTGCACGTAGCGCTCGATCAGCACCGCATCGTCGCCGAAGCTGTTGATGGCTTCGCGCTTGCACGAGGCGAGCGCGGCGTCGAACTCGTCAGCGCTGAAGACGGCCCGCATGCCCTTGCCGCCGCCGCCCGCGCTGGCCTTGATGAGCACGGGGTAGCCGATGCGATCGGCTTCGCGCTTGAGCAGTGCCGGGTCCTGGTCGGCCCCGTGGTAGCCGGGCACCAGCGGCACCTTGGCGGCTTCCATCAGCCGCTTGGATTCGGCCTTCAGGCCCATGGCCTGGATGGCGCTCGGCGGCGGGCCGATGAAGACGACGGCCGCGTCGGCACAGGCCTGCGCAAACGCCTCGTTCTCGCTCAGGAAGCCATAGCCCGGATGCACGGCTTCGGCGCCCGTGGCCTTGGCTGCGGCCAGGATGCGTTCCCACTGCAGGTAGGAGTCGCGCGGCGCCGGGCCGCCGATCAGCACAGCCTCGTCGCAGGCCTTCACATGCAAGGCGTTGGCATCCGCCTCGGAGTAGACGGCGACCGTCTGGATGCCGAGGCGGCGGGCCGTGGCGGCGACGCGGCAGGCAATTTCGCCGCGGTTGGCGATCAGGATCTTCTTGAACATCTCTCTTGTCTCCGGTCTTGTGAACCTTCTACAGGCTTGTTCTCGGGGCCAGGGTCACTGGCGTGGGCGGCAGCAGAGCCAGGGGTTCAGCCAGGCTTTCCTTCTTTCAGGCGTTTGCGCTGAGCCTCGTAATCGTCGTAGCTCTGGCCGTTGGCCTTGCGGCAGGCCGTGCGGTCTTGCGGGCTGCTGGCGCGGTCGCACTGGTCGAACGCGTGCTGTTGACCGATGTCGTACAGCAGGCCGCAGCCTGACAGGCAGAGGGTTGCGGCCATCGCCGTCATGGCAGCGCGCATGTCAGTGGCGGCAGAGGTCGACCTTGGCCGCCGCATCCGTCGCCAGGCCTGACTCGGTCGCGCAGCGCATGCCCAGGCGGTCCAGCAGCGCGCGATCCTTTTCGGCCTGCGGGTTGCTGGTGGTGAGTAGCTTGTCGCCGTAGAACATGGAGTTGGCACCGGCCAGGAAACAGAGCGCCTGCATGGTCTCGGGCATTTCCTCGCGGCCGGCGGACAGGCGCACCATGGCGCGCGGCATGGTGATGCGGGCGACCGCGATCGTGCGGATGAACTCCAGCGGGTCCAGCGGCGCGGTGCCGGCCAGCGGGGTGCCTTCCACCTGCACGAGGTTGTTGATGGGCACGCTCTCGGGGTAGGGGTCGAGGTTGGCCAGTTGCACCAGCAGGCCGGCGCGCTGGCGGCGCGTCTCGCCCATGCCGACGATGCCGCCCGAGCAGACCTTCATGCCCTGCTGGCGCACGCGCTCCAGCGTGTCCAGGCGGTCTTGATAGGTGCGGGTGGTGATGATCTGGCCGTAGAACTCGGGCGCGGTGTCGAGGTTGTGGTTGTAGTAGTCCAGGCCTGCGGCCTTGAGCTGCTCGGCCTGGCCGTCTTCCAGCATGCCGGCGGTGAGGCAGGTCTCCAGGCCCAGCGCCTTGACCTCGGAAATCATCTCGCCGATGGCTTCCAGGTGGCGGGGCTTGGGCGAGCGCCAGGCCGCGCCCATGCAGAAGCGCGTGGCGCCATTGGCCTTGGCGGCGCGGGCGGCTTCCATCACCTCTTGCAGCGGGATCAGCTTCTCGGCCTTCAGGCCGGTGTCGAAGTGGGCCGACTGCGGGCAGTACTTGCAGTCTTCCTCGCAGCCGCCGGTCTTGATCGACAGCAGCGTGGAGAGCTGCACCGCGTTGGCGTCGAAGTGCGCGCGGTGCACGGTCTGTGCGCGGAAGAGCAGGTCGTTGAACGGCAGCTCGAAGAGCGCAGCCACGGCGTCGACCGTCCAGGGCGTGGCCTGGCGGCGGTCGGCATCGGTGGTGGGAGTGAGGGTCTGGATCTGGTTCATTCGAGCAGGGCGCCGAGCACGTCGGCGTTCAGATGGGCCGCGGCAGCGGCGGGGTCGACCGGGTGGGGCAGTCGTGGAACATGCCCCAGGCAAGGGGCGCCAAGGCCCGCCTGCAGAGCTTGCAGATTGTCGGTGACGTGGGGCTGACGCGGGTCCACGGTGTTGGCCACCCACGCGGCCAGGCGCAGGCCGCGGGCGCGCACCGCCTCCGCGGTCAGCAGTGCATGGTTGATGCAACCCAGGCGCAGGCCCACGACCAGGATGACCGGCAGGCCGAGGTCCACGGCCAGGTCGGCCGAGTCCCAGCCCTCGGCCAGCGGGATGCGAAAGCCGCCAGCGCCTTCCACCAGCGCCAGGTCGCCCAGCGCGGCGGTGGCGCGTAGGGAAGCCAGCAGCGGTTCGCGCTCGATGCGCCGGCCTTCCAGCTGCGCGGCGATGTGCGGCGCGCACGGCTCGCGGAACTGCAGCGGGCCGACCTGGGACTCGGTCAGCCCCAGGCGCTGCACCGCATGCAGCGTGGCCACGTCTTCGTTGACCCATCGCCCGCCGACGAGCTCCTGCCCGGCCGCCAGCGCCTTGATGGGCGTGACGCGGCGGCCCAGCTCGCTGAACGCATGCGTGAGCGCCGCGGCCGTGAAGGTCTTGCCGATCTCGGTGTCGGTGCCGGTGATGAAGTAGGCGCGGCTCATGTCGGGGAACTTTTCGGGTGGACTCGGCCACACAGGCGCTGGTGGTTGCGGCGGCTATCCCGTCGGGCGAACCAGCAGCTGGAATCAGCAACAGGAGTCAGCATGGGTATTTTCGACAAGGGTGCGTCGCTCGTTTCCGTCTGGCAGAAGATCAAGCTCGACGCCGAGAAGGTGCGGGGCGGCAAGAAGCCTGGCGGCAAGATGGGCTTCGAGCCGCTCATCAAGAGTCTGGAAGCGGCGATGAAGAGCAAGACGCCGGAGCTGGGCAAGATCAAGGCGGGCATCGCGGCGCTGCGCATCGACATGAACCGGTACAAGGCCACGCTGGACCCGGTGGCCGAGAAGGGCTTCATCAACGGCATCACCGCCTTCGTGAAGCTCGTGACCGACCTGGAGCAGGCCGCGGAGGGCGCCATCAAGCTGGGCGCTGGCAACGCGGCCCTCGTGGCCAAGCTGACCGACTTCGCGCGTGTCAATGCCGTCATGAAGGGCTTCACCGAGGATCTCGACGTCGCCTTGAAGGAGCTGGCCCAGCTGACCACCGGCGACATCAAGGTCGGCAAGGAGGATCTCAAGCCCATCCATGCCGCCTACATGAAAGCCAAGCGCGCCATGGACGGCGCGATCAAGACTCAACCGGTGTACGAGAGGGCTTTCGCCAAACTCTCGTCCGCGTGAGGCGGGGGCGCCGAGGCATCGAGCTCCGCGGCGGCGCGGCCCAGCGCGGTGAGCAGCTGGTCGACGTCGGCCGCGGTGTGCGTGGCGCACAACGTGATGCGAAGCCGTGCCGTGCCGGCGGCGACCGTGGGCGGTCGGATGCCCGGCACCCGCAGGCCGGCGGCCTCGAGCGCTGCGGCCAGCGCCATCACTTCGGCATTGCCGCCGATGACGAGCGGCTGGATGGGCGTGGTGGCCTCGGTGAGTGACCAGCCCAGCCGCGGGTGGCGTTCGATCAGCGCGACGAGCCCGGCACGCAGTTGGCCTTGCAGCCGGGCGAGGTTGGCGCGGCGCGCCGTGCCCAGCGGCCCCTCGATCAGTGCGAAGCTGGTCAGCAGCGCATGCTCGACCGCCGGTGGCGACGCCGTCGAGAAGATGAAGTTGCGCGCCGCCTGCAGCAGGTACTCGACGATGGTGGTGTGTGCCGCAACGAAGGCGCCCGCCAGGCCTGCCGCCTTGCCAAGCGTACCGACGAGGATGAGGCGCTCGCTGCGCAGCCCGAAGTGCTCCAGCGAGCCGCGGCCCTGGGCGCCCAGCACGCCGAAGCCGTGGGCATCGTCCACCACCAGCCAGGCGTCGAACTCATTCGCCAGCGCCAGCAGAGCGGGCAGGGGCGCGAGGTCGCCGTCCATGCTGAAGACGGCGTCCGTCACGATGAGCTTGACCTGGGCGGTGCTGGCTTCCAGCAGCGTGCGCAGGCCCGCCACGTCGGCGTGGCCATAGCGAGTGACACGGGCCTTGGCCAGTCGCGCGGCGTCGATGAGGGAGGCGTGGTTGAGCTGCTCGGAGAAGATCTCGGTGTGCTCGTCGCCCAGCGCCGTGACGACCGCGAGGTTGGCCATGTAGCCCGTGCAAAAGCCGATGGCGCGCGCCTGCGGGATGTGGGGTGCGTACCAGCGTGCCAGCGTGTCGGTCACGGCCTCATGTGCGGCGCTGTGGCCGCTGACCAGCGGCGAGGCACCCGAGCCGCCGCCCCAGCGACGCGCGCCTTCAGCCAGCGCCTCGGCCACGGCGGGCTCGGCCGCGAGGCCCAGGTAGTCGTTCGAGCAGAACATCAGCAGCTCACGGCCATTGACGGTCTGGCGCGGCGCCGTGCCGGTGTCGGCGCGCCGCAGGCTGCGCTTGAGGCTCTGCGCCGAGACGGCGGCGAGCTTGGCGCTCAGGTGATCAAGCAAGGACATCGTTCAAGGTCGCCGTCACGGCCTCGGCCAGGAAGGCCGCGGTCGCGTCGTCGATCAGGTAAGGGGGCATCAGGTAGACGGTGCTGCCGATCGGTCGGATCAGCAGTTCGTGCGCACGGGCCTTCAGGTGGAAGGTCTCGGCGAAGCGCGGCGGGGCGTTCGGCACATCGAAGGCCAGGATCATGCCGCGCTGGCGCAGATGAGCCACGCGTGGGGCCAGCGGCGCGAAGGCGCGCGTGAGGCGCGCCGCCTGGGCGCGGGTGTCGTCCAGCAAGCCGGCATCGAAGCGGTCCAGCACCGCATTGGCCGCCGCGCAGGCGAGCGGGTTGCCGGTGTAGCTGTGCGAATGCAGGAAGCCCCGGGTGACGTCCTCGCTCCAGAAGGCGTCGAAGACCTCGTCGGTGGTGAGCACCAGCGACAGCGCCATCGTGCCGCCAGTGATGCCCTTGCTCAGCAAGATGAAGTCGGGCCAGTCCTGCGCAGGGGCCGAGCGCCTCTGTGTCTCTGTGCCTCTGTGGCTGTGTTGTTGAGCCGCGCCGGCCACCTGCTCCCACGCAAAGAAGGTACCGGTGCGCCCACAGCCCACCGCAATCTCGTCGGCGATGAGGTGCACGCCGAACTCGCGCGTCAGCGCCCGCAGGCCGCGCAGGTACTCGGGCGAGTACATCACCATGCCCGCCGCGCCCTGGATGAGCGGCTCCACGATGACGCAGGCGATCTGCGCATGCCGCTCGGCCAGCAGCGCGCGCATCGCGGCCAGGGCCTCGGCCTCGTTGCCGCGCCGCGCATCGGGCGAGGCCACGATGTGGGCGCGCATCAGCAGCGGGTCATACGCATCGCGGAACACCTGCACATCGGTCACGCTCAGCGCCCCGAGCGTCTCACCGTGGTAGCTGTTCTGCAGGCAGACGAATTCGCGCTTCTCGGGCTGGCCGCGGTTCTTCCAGCTGTGAAAGCTCTGCTTGAGTGCGATCTCTACGGCGCTCGCCCCGTCGCTGCCAAAGAAGGCATGGCCCAGCGCCCCGCCGGTGCGGGCCGACAACCGCTCGGCCAGGCGCACAGCGGGTTCGTGCGTGCAGCCGGCCAGCATCACGTGGGGCAGGGTGTCGAGCTGGGCCTTGATGGCGTCATGCAGGGCCTTGTCGCTGTGGCCGAACAGGTTGACCCACCAGGACGAATTGGCGTCGAAGTAGCGGCGGCCGTCAGTGTCGATGAGCCAGGGGCCCTCGCCGCGGGCGATGGGCAGCGGCGGCACCTGGGCCAGGCGTGCCATCTGCGTGCAGGGATGCCAGACGGCGGCGCGGCTGCGTTGGGCGAGGTCGGGGGCGGTCATCGTTCGGGTCAGGGCAGGCGCGGCTGGAACTGCGGCACCGTGGCGTTGAACAGGGCCACCGCAGCCGCGCGATCGGGGCCGCAGAGCATCAGGAAGTGCAGCAGTTTGCGCGGGGTCGCATAGCCAAGGTAGAGCGCCACCTGTTCGCCCGGCAGCTCGGCGGCGAAAGACAGCTCCAGGCCGGCGCCACTGCGATGCGGGCGCACCTGCTGCTGCAGCGTCTGCCAGAGGCCGGGCGTGGCGGCGGGCAAGGCGGCCAGGCGTCGGGCGATGACTTCGGCGGCCAGGGCCTGCAGGTCGGTGGCACCGCTCTCGATGAAGTCCACCGACACGATGAGGGCGGCGTCGGCCGCCGGCTCGTGGAAGGCCACGGTGTTGTCACCCGCGTGCGCTTGGGCCTGCCAGGCCGGCGGCAGGTCCAGCACGAACTCGGAGTAGACATGGCCCTGCTTCACCACCGGGTCGGCCGGTGGCGGCGTGAGGTTGACGCTGTAGCGGTAGAGCATGTTCAGCCGGCCAGCCACCCGGGGCGGGTCTTGTTCAGGAAGCTCTGCACGCCTTCCCGGCCCTCGGCGCTCGCGCGGATGTCGGCAATTCGGCGGGCCGTGTCGTCGCGCAGCGCGGGCGTGATCTCGCGGCCGGCCACGTCCTTCACGAGCTGCTTGCAGGCGCGCACGGCGGCGGGGCCATTGGCGGTCAAGGCCGCGGTGAGTTCGTCGACCTGGGCGTCCAGCGCCTCGGCCGCCACCACCTCATGCACCAGTCCCAGCCGGTGCGCCTGGGCCGCGCTGAAGCGCTCGGCCGTGACGAAGTAGCGGCGCGAGGCTTGTTCGCCCAGGGCCTTGACCACGTACGGGCCGATGGTGGCCGGCAGCAGGCCCAGCTTGGCCTCGCTGAGGCAGAAGCCGGCGCTGTCGACCGCGACCACGATGTCGGCGCAGGCCACCAGCCCCACGCCGCCCGCGTACACATCGCCCTGCACCCGCGCGATGACGGGCACGGGGCAGGCATAGATCGCCCACAGCATGTCGGCCAGGCGGCTGGCGTCGGCGTGGTTCTCCTCCCACGAGTAGCCGGCCATGGCTTTCATCCAGTTCAGATCAGCCCCGGCGCAGAAGGCCTTGCCTTCAGCGGCGAGCACGATGGCCCGCAGGCTGGCGTCCTGGCCGAGCGTGGTGAAGGCGCCGGTCAGCTCGGCGATGAGCTCGGCGTTGAAGGCGTTGCGCACGTCAGGCCGGTTGAGCGTGACGCGGGCGGTATGCCCGTGGCGGGTGATCAAGAGAGGCGAGGTCATGGCGAACTCCGGACGAGGTGCTCGTCGACGGCATAGAGCTGGCAGGCCGAAGCCGGCGTGCCGCTGGCGTCGGTTCGGATGTTGCGCCCACAGAACGCCAGCGCGCGGGACAGCGCATCGTCACCGCTGGCATAGCCCCAGTGGCCCTGACCGTCGATGGCGAAGGCGCGGGGCAGCTTGGCGGCCAGGAACTTCTGGAAGCCGACGAGCTGTTCGGCCTTGCTGCCCTCGGGCGCACTGGACTCGCCGGCCAGCGGGGCGGCCAGCGGGGGCGACGCGATACGGCCTGGTGGCGCGAAGCCCAGAGGCGCCAGGAATTCATCGACCAGCGGCTGCCAGACGTCGTTGCCGGCCGTGAAGAGCTTGTGGCCATCGGTGCCGAAGGCGGGCAGCACGCGCAGGTCCACCTGGCCGCCCGCCTCGGCATAGGCCTTGGCCCAGCGTCGTGCGTGGCCCAGGTTGAAGAACTGGTCGTTCTCGGCGTAGATCCACAGCGTCGGGGTGGGCGGCGGCGTCCGGGCGTTGCCCTCGGCGTAGGCGCGGTAGAGCCGGCGGAGTTGGTCGCTCTGGCACGGGTCGCCAGGGTGCTTCTCCGGATCGCCTCCGTGACCGCCAGCAAAATTGATTGCAGCCACCTGGCCTGGCACGTGCGCCGACGTGGCGGCGAGGGTGGCAATGCCCCCGACCGACACCCCGACCAGCACGGTGCGGCTGGCGTCGATGTCCGGCTGCCGGGCCATGAAAGCCTGCACCGTCAAGATCTGTTCGGCGGCGGCGCGCAGCGCGGCGCCGAAGCGCGGGGCTTCGCAGGAGACGCTGCTCTCGGGGTCGCCGGCACTCGCCAGCTCGCCGTAGCCCAGGCGCAGCGGCACGGCCACTGCAAAACCCTTGCGCACGAAGTAGCGTGCGGCGGATTCATACCGCATGCGCTTGTACTCGGCGCGCCGGGCTGTGTCCCGACCATGGCTGATGACGACCAGCGGGAAGGGGCCCGGGCCCGGCGGGCGGAAGGTGGTGACGAGCAGCTCACCCTGCACTGTCTTGCCGAAGGCGTCCTCCACCCGGGCCGGCACACGCACGATGGCTTCACGCACGTCGGCCTGCAGCCGCTCGGGGGCGGACGCGGCCGCTGCGGCTGGCACAGCGGCTGCGGGCGCCTGCGCCTGCACAGCGCTGCTCAGCACGGCCCATGCCACGCCGAGCAGCAGCCAGCAACGGCACGGCCTCATGCCGTGGTCTCCGGCGCCAGGGGCTTCACCATCAACACGCTCGCATAGGTCTTGCCCTGCCACTGCACGCCGCCCACCGTGCGGTAGCCGCGGCGTTCGTAGCGCTGGCGCAGGGCCGTGGCGGGTTCGGCGGTGTCCAGCGCGATCTGTGTGAAGCCCTGGGCGCGGGCCCAGCCTTCGGCGGCCTCGATGAGGCGCTCGCCCAGTCCGAGGCCGCGGCAGTCGGGGTGCACGCCGAGCTGGGCCAGGATGGCCGTGCCGGGCGTGGTGTACAGCTGTGGTGTCTCGTCGCCGATGTAGGTCTCGCCGACCGGCTTGGGGCCGCGCACGGCCACGGTGCCCACCAGGCGCCCGTCGCGCTCGGCCACGAAGGCCTGCGCGTCAGCCAGGCGCTGGCGGGTCACGTCCACTGGCTGGTTGACCGCCGTGAAGTTCCAGCCCTGGGCGGCCAGGCTGGCGTAGGCGGCATGCAGCAGCGCGGTCAGCTCGACCAGTGAGTCGGTGTCGCGCAGCGGGCGCAGCGTGGGCATGGTTCAGTCCTTGATGTCGAAGCCCTGGCGCCGTAGGAAGTCGGCCACCACGGGCTGCCACACCTGCGGAAAGCGCGAGAACAGGCTGTGCCCGTCTTCGCCGTGCGGCGGAAACTGCTTGAACTCGCCCCGGCCACCCGCGGCCTGGAAGGCCTGGAACCATTCGCGCGGCAGCGTGGGGCCGAAGAAGCGGTCGTTCTCGGTGTAGGCCCAGAGCATGGGCACGCGCGCCGTCTCGCCGTAGCTGGCAAACATGCGGCGCAGTTGGGCCGGGCCGCAGGGCTGCTCGGGGTGGGCCTTGGGGTCGCCGCCGCCGCCGCCAGCGAAGTTGATGGCCGCCACCACACCCGACGGATTCAGCGAGGCCAGCGTGACGGCGGTGGCGCCGCCGAACGATTGCCCCAGCACCACGGTGCGGTCCTTCAGCACGTCGTCACGCTTGAGCAGCTCGGCCAGCAGTTGCACGCTCTGGTCGGCTGCCGCGCGGTAGGCCGGCGGGTACATGCGGTTGTTGCAGTTGCCGGAGTCCTCGACGTCTTCGCCGCCACTGACGCCGTAGCCGATGCGCGTCGGCAGCGCCACCAGGAAGCCGCGGTCGGCGAACCAGCGCGAGGCGTCGGAGTAGCGCGCGCGGCCCAGCGCGGCGCGGCCCTCGGCATCCACCGCGCGGCCGTGGTTGAGGATGAGCACGGGGTGGGGCGCCGGCGTCTCGTCGTTGAAGAACACCGTCACGCGGATGGGCTGGGCCACCGCCTTGCCCCAGGCGTTGGTCACGTGCACAGGCAGGTCGAACTGCTGCTCGACGAGCTTGGCGTGGGCTGCCCCCGACAGCGCGGCGGCGAGCATGGCAATGAGGAGGGGTCGTCGCACGCGCATCACATCCGGAACACGCCGAATTTCGTGTCGGGAATCGGCGCATTCAACGAGGCCGACAAGCCCAGGGCGAGCACGCGGCGGGTGTCGGCCGGGTCGATGACGCCGTCGTCCCACAGCCGCGCGGAGGCGTAGTAGGGGTGGCCTTGGTCTTCGTATTGCTGGCGCAGCGGGGCCTTGAAGGCTTCTTCCTCCTCGGCGCTCCAGTGGCCGCCCTTGGCCTCGATGGCGTCACGGCGCAGCGTGGACAGCACGCTGGCCGCCTGCTCGCCGCCCATGACCGAGATGCGCGCGTTCGGCCACATCCACAGGAAGCGGGGCGAGTAGGCGCGGCCGCACATGCCGTAATTGCCGGCGCCAAACGACCCGCCGATGATGACGGTGAACTTGGGCACCTGGGCGCAGGCCACGGCGGTCACCATCTTGGCGCCGGCCCGCGCGATGCCCTCGTTCTCGTACTTGCGGCCCACCATGAAGCCGGTGATGTTCTGCAGGAACACCAGCGGGATCTTGCGCTGGCAGCACAGCTCGATGAAGTGCGCGCCCTTGTTGGCGCTCTCGGCAAACAGGATGCCGTTGTTGGCCACGATGCCCACCGGCATGCCCTCGATGTGCGCGAAGCCGCAGACCAGCGTGGCGCCGTAGCGGGCCTTGAACTCGTCGAACTCGGAGCCGTCCACGAGGCGGGCGATGACCTCGCGCACGTCAAAGGGCTTGCGGGTGTCGGTCGGGATGACGCCGTGCAGCTCGGCCGGGTCGAAGGCGGGCGGGCGCGGTGCCTGCAGGGCCAGCGGGGCGGGCTTGGTCCGGTTCAGCCGCGCGACGGACTGGCGTGCGATGGCCAGCGCATGGGTGTCGTTGTTCGCGAGGTGGTCGGCCACGCCGGACAGGCGGGTGTGCACGTCGCCGCCGCCCAGGTCCTCGGCGCTCACCACCTCGCCGGTGGCCGCCTTCACCAGCGGCGGGCCGCCCAGGAAGATAGTGCCCTGGTTCTTGACGATGATGGTCTCGTCGCTCATGGCGGGCACGTAGGCGCCACCGGCCGTGCACGAACCCATCACCACCGCGATCTGCGGAATGCCCTTGGCCGACAGGTTGGCCTGGTTGTAGAAGATGCGGCCGAAGTGGTCGCGGTCGGGGAAGACCTCGTCCTGGTTGGGCAGGTTGGCGCCGCCGCTGTCCACGAGGTAGAGGCAGGGCAGGTGGTTCTGGTCGGCAATCTCCTGCGCGCGCAGGTGCTTCTTGACGGTGATGGGGTAGTAGGTGCCGCCCTTCACGGTCGCGTCGTTGCACACGATGACGCATTCCACGCCCGACACCCGGCCGATGCCCGCCACCACGCCGCCACCGGGTGCGGCGTTGTCATACAGGTTCAGGCCGGCCAGGGGTGCGATTTCCAGGAAGGGCGTGCCCGGGTCGAGCAGCATTTCCACGCGGTCGCGTGGCAGCAGCTTGCCGCGGGCGGTGTGCTTGGCGCGCGCGGCCTCGCCGCCACCCTGGGCGATCTGGGCGAGCTTGGCATTCAGGTCGTCGATCAGCCCGCGCATGGCGTCGGCATTGGCCTTGAAGTCGGCCGAACGGGGATTGAGCTGGGTGGTCAGGACCGGCATGGTGTCTCCGGGACGGCTTTGCTTAAGCAAAGCTCAACTTGAGGGTGTGACGGCCTCGTGAGCCGTGCGAAGGGCGCCAGGATAAACGAGAGGCCAAGAGGTCGCAACGATGACTTGAGCATTACTCAAGAATTGCGCAGAATCCGCCGCCATGAGCTCCGTCGCCACCCCGCCCCAGCGCCGTTCGCCCGCCGGCCCCAAGGCCGAGCAGCGGGTGCGCGACATCCTGCGCGTGGGCCGCGAGGTGTTCGCCGAGCACGGCTTCGAGCGCGCCACCACCACCGAGGTGGCGCAGCGCCTGGGGGTGTCCGAGGCCACGGTGTTCACCTACTTTCGCAGCAAGCGCGAGCTGTGCATGCGCGTCATCCAGGACTGGTACGACGAGATCATCACCGCCATCGAGGCCGGCCTGCCGCGCGACAAGCCCGTGCGCGAGCAGCTGGAGTTCGTGGTGCTCACGCACTTGCGTCTCTTCCTCATCCAGGGCACGGGGCTGTGCGCGCTGGTGCTGTCGGAAGGTCGCAAGGACGCCGGCCAGGGCGGCCAGGACCTGGGCGAAGGCTTCGTCGAGCTCCAGCGCCGCTACACCGCGCCGCTGATGGACCTGCTCGCCCGCGGCCAGGCCCGCGGCGAGGTGCGGCGCGACATCCCGCTGCGGCTGCTGCGGTCGCTCGTGTTCGGGCCGATGGAGCACATGCTGTGGGAGGTGGTCATCACCGGCCGGCAGATCGACGTGGAGGCCAGCGCGCGTGACCTGGTGGCGCTGCTCTGGCCCGCCCTGCAGGCCCCCGACGCCGAGCTGGCCCGGCTGCGCCGACTGCGAGAACGTCTGCAGGACGCGCTGGCGCAGCACTGAAGCCGCCCGCGCGCGTCCTTCACTTGAGGGGCATGGCGGGGTTTGCGGGGCCTGCGGGGCGCTTTTGGCGCCGCGCGCCGGGGCTTGTCGCTCTACGATCTTTCTTCTTGCAAGGGAAGGAGGCACCGATGAGACCGATGAGAGTCTGGATTGCCCTGGGATGGCTGCTCGCGAGCGCTGCGCTGCGCGCGCAGACCGAAGCGCCGGACGCCGACTGGCGCTACCGCATCCAGCCCGGTGACACGCTGATCACGCTGACCGAGAACTGGCTGGCGGCGCCGCGCTCCTGGCGAGACCTGCAGAAGCTCAATCGCGTGCCCGACCCCTTGCGCCTGGTGCCCGGCAGCACCCTGCGCATGCCGGTGGCCTGGCTCCGACGCGAGGCCGGCGTGGCCGAGACGCTTTTCGTGCGTGGGCAGGTCACCCGCCAGCGCGGCAGCGCTGCCGAGCCGCTGTCGGCCGGGGCGCCCCTGCAGAGTGGCGACCGCATCCGCACCGGGGCGCAGTCCAGCGCCAGCCTGCGGTTTGCCGACGGCTCGCGGTTGCTCATCCCGGCTGACAGTGATGTGACGCTGGACCAGCTGCTGGTGCTCGGCCGCAACGCGATCCCGGCGGTTCGCATTGGCGTGCAGCAAGGTGGCGCCGACAGCCGCGTCACCCCGAATGCCCAGCGCGTGCCGCTCTATGAAGTGCGCACGCCGCACGTCAACCTGGGTGTGCGCGGCACCGAGTTCCGCGTGCAGGCGGCCGGGGCGCAGAGCCGCATGCAGGTGCTGTCGGGCGCGGTGCATGCCGACGGCCTCAAGGCCGACGTGGCAGCCGGCCAGGGCCTGCTGGCCGAGGGCGGCGCGCGCAGCGTCAGCCCCCTGTTGGCGGCGCCCGATGTCAGCGCCACGCCGCGCGTCGTCGAGCGCCTGCCGCTGCGCCTGGCCTGGGCGGCGTCACCTGCGGGCGCGACCGGTTGGCGCGCCCAGCTCTACCCGCGTGGCGATGCGGACCGGCTGCTGCTCGACGCCCGCGTGACCGAGCCCGCCGTCGCCTGGCCCGAGGCCCGCGATCTGCCCGATGGCGACTACATGCTGCGTGTGCGTGCCATCGACGCCCAAGGCCAGGAAGGGCGAGCTGCCGATGTGGATGTGAGCCTGCAGGCCCGGCCCGAGCCGCCCTTCGTCCAGGCGCCCGCGCCGGGCGCCATCAGCTACAGCGGCAGCATGGCCTTGGCCTGGACGCGCAACACCGAGGCCCCTGACGTGCGCCTGCAGATCGCCCGTGACGCGGGCTTCCGCGATCTGGTGCTGCAACCGCCGCCGCTGTCGGCTGCCGGCTTTGAGGCGAAGCTGCCGGACGGCGCCTACCACTGGCGTGTGGCCGCCGTGACCGCGAGCGGGCGCGCCGGGCCGTTTGGCGACGCGCAGACTTTCGAGCTGCAGCCCCCGCCGCCCGCGCCACCGCCGGCCGAGCCGGAGGTCAGCGGCGACCAGCTCAAGCTGCGCTGGCGTGCTGACACGGGCGTGGTGCGCTACGAACTCGAGTGGGCCGCCACCGCAGCCTTCGATGGCGCCAGCGTCCAGCGCATCAGCACCGACAAGCCCGAGGCCGTGCTGCCCAAGCCCTCGCCCGGCACCTACTACCTGCGGGCGCGCGCCTTCAATGCCGCCGGTGCCGCCGGTCCCTGGGGGCAGACGCAGACGATCGAGCAGCCCTACCCGCGCTGGCTGTGGCTGCTGCCGCTGCTGGCCGTGCCGCTGCTTTGAAGCGCTGGCCCTGGCTCGCCCTGCCCGCCGCGCTGGCGCTGTGGGCTTTGCTGAGCCTGACCGGCGCGCAGGCGCGCATCGACCGGGCGCTGGGCGACGCCCTGCTGCGCGCGACCGCGTTGCCTGCCGCCGCGCCGACCACCGTGGTGGTGGACATCGACGATGCCTCGCTGCGCGCGCTGCGCGAGCCGCTGGGCGAGTGGCCGTACTCCCGCGAGGTGTACGCGGTGATGCTCGACTACCTCGGCCAGGTGGGCGCGCGACTGGTGGTGATGGACATCGTGTTCGCCGGCCCGCGCGAGGGCGATGCGCGCCTGGCCCGGGCGCTCGCAGCCGGCCCGCCGGTGGTGCTGGCGGCGGCCGGCCTGCGCCAGCCCGCGGCGGTGGAGCTGGCGCCGGCGGGCCAGGCCGAGCAGCAGGCCCTGGTGCGTCTCGGCCTCCATGGCGCACCGGGCCTGGACTGGGATGGCCTGACCGCACCCGCCGACCCCTTGCTGGACGCGCTGACCGAGCCGGCGAGCCTCGGCGTCATCTCCACCTCGCTGGACGACGACGGCCTGCTGCGCCGGCTGCCGCTGCTGCACCGGGTGCAGGGGCGCAGCCTGCCGAGCCTGGCCCTGGCGGCGCGCCTGCGGGCTGACGGGGTGCGCAGCTGGCAGGTCCAGGCGGGCGCCGTGGTCTCGGGTGGCCGTCGCTGGCCGGTCGACGAGCTGGGGCGTCTGCGCCTGCGGCTGCCCGCGTTGCCGCCCGGGGGCGACGATGCCGCGCCGCGCGTACCGTGGGAGCGCCTGATGCGCGCGGCGTTGGGCGGCGTGGACGACCCCGAGCTGGCGAAGCTGCTGGCCGGTCGCAGCATCTTCGTCGGCAGCAGCGCCTTCTTTGCCGACGAGGTCATGACGCCTCAGGGGCGCTGGTCCGGTGCGGCCTTCAACGCGGCCGTCTTCGAGGCACTGGGGGTCGAGCCGCTGCCCCTGCTGCGTGACCAGGGGGCGGCCGTGTGGGCGCTGCAGGCGCTGTGCTTGGCCCTGGGGGCGCTGCCCTTGCTGCTGCGCCGCCAGGCGCTGGCCGCGGGCCTGGGGGCGATCGGCCTGGTGGCGCTGCCCTGGACGGCGGCCAGCCAGGGCCTCCTGGCCTCGCCGGCGCTAGGTGTGCTGCTGCTGGGCCTGGCGCTGCTGGCCACGGCCATCGAGCATGAGCGACAGGCGCGCCGGCGCGAGCGCGAACTCACCCGGGAGCGGGAGCTGGCCGAGGCGCGCAGCCGCGCCAAGACGGAGCTGCTGGCGCATGTCAGCCACGAGATGCGCACCCCGATGAATGCCGTGCTGGGCTTTTCGGACATCCTGGCGCGTTCCCCGCTGCGGCCCGAGCAGGCGCATCAGGTGGAGGTGCTTGGCCATGCGGGCCGGCAGGTCTTTGCGCTCATCAACGACCTGCTGGACAACGCGCGCATCGAGAGCGGCCGGCTCGAGCTGGCTTCGCACCCGTTCAACCTCGTGGATCTCGTGGAGCTGCAGCTGGAGCTGCTGCGCGACCGCGCCCAGGCCCAGGGGCTGTGGCTGCGCGTGTTCGCCCGCACGGAGGCCACCGGCTGGGTGTTGGGCGACCAGCAGCGGGTGGCGCAGATCGTCACCAATCTGGTGGGCAACGCGCTGAAGTTCACCCGCAGCGGCGGCGTGACCGTGGAGCTGACCCGCGAGCACGGACCGACCGGGCCGGGGCGGGTGCAGATCAGTGTGCAGGACACCGGCATCGGCATCGCGCCGGACCGGCTGGAGCGCATCTTCCAGCCCTTCGAGCAGGCCGATGCCGACATCGCGGCGGCCTTCGGTGGCACGGGCCTGGGGCTGACCATCACCCGCAGCCTGGCCCGGCTCATGGGTGGCGACGTGACCGTGCAGAGCCGCATCGGGGAGGGCAGCCGCTTCGTCGTCAGCCTGGACCTGCCCGAGGCGCGCGCGCCGCATGACGACCTGATCGAACCGCGCGCCGACCGCGTCGCGCCCAGCCGGGCGTTGTCGCTGCTGCTGGCAGAGGACAGCGAGGTCAACGTGCTCGTCATCGAGGGCATGCTGGCGCCGCTGGGCCACCGCATCACCCGTGCAGCCGATGGCGAGCAAGCCTTGCAGGCCCTGCGCGAGGCGCCCTTCGACCTGGTGCTGATGGACATGCTGATGCCGGTGATGGACGGCCTCACTGCCACCCGCCAGTGGCGAGCCATCGAGGCGGCCGAGGGCCTGCCGCGCACCCCGATCGTGGCGCTCACGGCTCATGCCTTCGACACCGACGTGCAGCAGTCGCTCGCCGCTGGCTGCGATGCCCATCTGACCAAGCCGATCAGCCTGGCGGCCCTGCTGCAGGCCCTGGCCAAGTACGCGCGGGTTTGAAGCCGGGCGAGGGCAGGTCGGGGCAAGGTCTGAGGGCAATGCCTGACTGGTGGCCATGGACATACCTTCTGGCTAGAGTCGCGCGATTTCCTAGCCTCCGGGAGCTCCCTCATGATCAACCTGACCGTCAATGGTCGCGCCGTCTCCCTGGACGCCGACCCCGACATGCCCCTGCTCTGGGCCGTGCGCGAAGAACTCCAGCTCACCGGCAGCAAGTTCGGCTGCGGCGCCGCGCAGTGCGGTGCCTGCACCATGCATGTGGCCGGCGCTCCGGTGCGCAGCTGCATGACGCCCATCTCCAGCGTGCAGGGCCCGGTCACCACCATCGAAGGCATCGCCAGCGACAAGATCGGCCAGGCCGTGCAGGCGGCCTGGGTGGCGCATGACGTGGCCCAGTGCGGCTACTGTCAGAGCGGCCAGGTCATGAGCGCCGTGGCCCTGCTCAAGACCCACAAGAAGCCCACCGACGCGCAGATCGACGAGGCCATGGCCGGCAACCTCTGCCGCTGCGGCACCTACACCCGCATCCGTGCGGCCATCCACGCGGCAGCCGCCACGCTGGCCTGAGGAGAACGACATGCTCAATCCCCATCGCATCGACCAGCTCCTCACCGCCGGCCCCGCGCGTGCCGCCGGCCTGTCCCGCCGCGGCTTCGTCACCACCTCGGTGGGCGGCGCCGTTGGTCTCGCCCTGCTGCCGGGCGCGGCCCTGGCCCAGGGCCAGCCGGCCGCCAAACCCGGCAGCAAGCCGACCGAGCAGCCGCTGGCCTTCATCAGCATCGCGCCGGACGGCACCACCACCATCCTGTGCAACCGCATGGACATGGGCCAGGGCATCGAGACCGGCCTGGCCATGCTCTGCGCCGAAGACCTGGACGCCGACTGGTCCAAGGTGCGCACCGGCTTTGGTGACCAGAAGGGCGCCTACGTCGACCCGATGTTCGGCATGCACCTGACCGGCGGCTCCAACTCCATCAAGAACAGCTACACGCAGTACCGCGAACTCGGTGCCCGCACCAAGGCCATGCTGCTGGCCGCGGCGGCGCAGAGCTGGGGCGTGCCGGCAGCGTCGCTGAAGGCCGAGAACGGGGTCATCAGCGGTGCCGGCAAGTCGGCCGGTTATGGCGAGTTCTTCGATGCGGCCATGAAGCTGCCCGTGCCCGAGGCCGTCACGCTGAAGGACCCGTCGGCCTTCAAGCTCATCGGCAAGCCCACTGGTCTGGTGGTCAGCCAGGCCAAGAGCACCGGCCACCAGGCCTACGGCATGGACGTGCAGCTGCCCGGCATGGCGGTGGCCGTCATCCAGCGCCCGCCGGTCTTCAACGGCAAGGTGGCCAAGCTCGATGCCAGCGAGGCGCTCAAGGTCAAGGGCGTGAAGGCCGTGCTGCCGGTGCCGCTGGACCGTGGCGGCCAGGGCGTGGCGGTGGTGGCCAGCGGCTACTGGGCCGCCAAGAAGGGGCGCGAGGCGCTCAAGGTCGACTGGGACCTCGCCCGTGTCGGCAAACCCGACACCGCCGCACTCACGAAGCAATACCTGGCCCTGGCCAAGACCCCCGGCACGCCGGCGCCCAAGCCTGAGTTCCAGGCCGACGCCAGCGCCTGGGCCAAGGCGCCGAAGAAGATCACCGCCGACTTCGTCTTCCCCTACCTCAACCACGCGCAGATGGAGCCCCTGGCCTGCACGGTGGACCTGAAGGCCGACCGCTGCGACTTCTACTACGCCTCGCAGATGCCGGGCCTGGACGCCATGGCCCTGGCCAAGGCCGTGGGCCTGAAGCCCGAGCAGGTGCAGATCAACGTGCAGATGGCGGGCGGCGGCTTCGGTCGCCGCGCCACGCCCGCGACCGAATGGCCGCGCGAGGCGGCAGCGGTTGCCGTGGCCCTGCAACAGGCGGGCAAGCCCATGCCGGTGAAGGTGATCTGGAGCCGCGAGGACGACATCAAGGCCGGCTACTACCGGCCCATGACCGTGCATCGCGCCGAGATCGGCTTCGATGCCAGCGGCAAGGTGCTCGGCTGGCAGCACCGCATCGTCAGCCAGAGCATCCTGAAGGGCTCGCCGCTGGAAGGCTTCGGCTACCAGAAGGGTGTGGACGGCACCACCACCGAAGGCATGCGCGACCCCTACGACATCCCGATGAACCTCAGCGTCCATCACCCCGATGTCAACGTGCCGGTGCTGTGGTGGCGCTCGGTGGGCTCCACCCACACCGCCTACGTGATGGAGACGCTGGTCGACGAAATCGCGTTCAGCACCAAGCAGGACCCGGTCGCCTACCGCATGAAGCTGATGGCCGGCAACCCCAAGGCCGACCGCCATCGCGCGGCGCTGCAGGCCGCCGTCGACAAGAGCGGCTACGGCAAACGCAAGCTCAAGCCCGGCCAGGCCTGGGGCGTGGCGGTGCACGAGAGCTTCGAGTCGGTGGTGGCCTATGTCGTCGTGGCCAGCATGAAGGGCAAGGGCAAGGACCGCCAGCCGGTGCTGCAGGAAGTGCACGCCGGCGTGCACTGCAACCTGTGCGTCAACCCGCGCGCGGTGGAGACGCAGGTGCAGGGCGCGGCCATCATGGCCCTGGGCACCACGATGCCGACGCATCACGTGACCTTCAAGGACGGTGCCGTGGAGCAGAACAACTTCTACGACATGGCCATGCCGCGCCTGACGGATGCCCCCAAGGTGATGACGGTCAGCATCGTGCCCAGCAACGACCTGCCCAAGGGCATGGGCGAGCCCGGCCTGCCGCCGCTGGCCCCGGCCCTCGCGAATGCGGTGGCCCGCCTCACGGGGCAACGCCAGCGGGAGCTGCCGTTCCGGTTCGCCTGAGGCCTCAGGCCGCGGTGCTGGCCGGTGCCGGTGGGTAGCCGGCTTCGGTCAGCACCAGCGCCAGCGCGTCGCGGGGCAGCTGGCTCTCGACCGCCGCGGTGCGCGCTTCGCGGTCGACCTCGATGCGGGCCTGGCTGTCGGCGGCCTTCAGTGCTTCGGTGATGGCAGCCACGCAATGGCCGCAGCTCATGTCGGGCAAGGTGAATCGGTGCATGGAGGTCTCCGTGGGGCTGGCATCATGCCCGCATGCACATCATCGCCCTGAGTGGTGCGCTGCGGCGCGCCTCCTACAACACGGCCCTGCTGCGGGCCGCCGCGGCCCTGGCGCCGGACGGCGTCACGATCGAGGTCCGCACGCTTCACGGCATTCCGCTGTACGACGGTGACCTGGAGGCCGAGGGCATCCCGGCCGCCGTGACGACGCTTCGCGAGGCCATTCGCGCGGCTGACGGCCTGCTGATCGCCACGCCCGAGTACAACAACAGCATTCCTGGCGTGCTCAAGAACGGGCTGGACTGGCTGTCGCGCCCGAGCGGCGAGGGCGCCCGGCTCTTCGGCGGCAGGCCGGTGGCCGTCGTCGGCGCCACGCCCGGGGGCTTCGGCACGGTGCAGGCCCAGGACGCCATGCTCAGCGTGCTGCGGGCCTTCGGCTGTGACGCCTGGTTCGGCGGCCGGCTGATGCTGTCGCATGCCAGCGCGGCCTTCGATGCCGACGGTCACCTGACCGAGGAGAAGCTGCTCAACCAACTGCGCAGCTTCATCGAAGGTTTTGTCGCCCACATCCGCCACCGGAGCACCGCATGAGCCTGCATGTCGAACGCATCACCAGCCACGTCGGCGACGTCGGCGGCATCCCCATCCAGCGTGCGCTGCCGAACAAGGGGCGCCGCGTCATCGGCGCCTGGTGCTTTGCCGACCATGCCGGGCCGGCCACCCTGCCGCCTGAGCGGCGCATGAACGTCGGGCCGCATCCCCACACCGGGCTGTCGACCTTCAGCTGGATGATTGAAGGCGAGATCCTGCACCGCGACAGCCTCGGCTCCGAGCAGGTGCTGCGCGCCGGCCAGGTCAACCTGATGACGGCCGGCCACGGCATCAGCCACAGCGAGGAGTCGCTGACCGACCGCATCCACTTGGCCCAGCTGTGGATCGCGCTGCCCGACGCCGAGCGCGAGCGCGCGCCGAGCTTCCAGCACTTCCCGGACCTGCCGCGCTGCGGCGTGGGTGGCTTTGAGGGCACGGTGCTCGTCGGTGAACTGGCGGGCCAGCGCTCCCCGGTGCCGAGCTTCACGCCGCTGCTGGGCGTCGACCTGGTCGCCGACGGGCCGGCCGATGCGGTGCTCGCGCTGCAGCCGGCGTTCGAGCATGGCTTCATGCTGCTCGAAGGCGCTGTGGAGGTCGCGCCCACCGGGCACGACGCCGTCGAGACGGTGGAGCCCGGCACGTTGCTTTACGTCGGCCCGGGCTGCCCCTCGGTCGAGCTGCGCTGCAGCGCGGCGGCGCGCCTGCTGCTGCTGGGCGGCACGCCCTGGCCCCAGCCGCCGCTCTTGTGGTGGAACTTCGTCGGCCGCGAGCCGGCGGAGATGGCCGCCTGGGCGCAGGACTGGGCCCGCGAGGACGGCGGGCGCTTCGGCGGCGTCCAGGGCTATGCCGGCCCGCGCATCGTCGTGCCGCCGGTGCCGCCCCTGCGCAAGCCCGAGCCCGTCTGACGCCCGGGCTGGCGGCCGGCAGGCTGCCAATTCGTGACGGATTCCCGGGGTCTTCCGCCGCCGGGTGCCCGGCCTGCAACGGCCTGTCGCCGCCTCCTGCAGTTCGTCCCCCGGCCTGACCGGCGTGTCGCCTCGGGCCCACGCAGGCTGCAGCGGCTGCGTACAGTGGGCTCCAACGACAAGATTCCGCCATGAGCACCTCCTTCACTCCCAGCCCCCAGCAGCAGCTCTGGATCGAGCGCTGGCAGCGCTTCTCGGCCGCCGCCGTGCGCTATTTCCACGCCTACGCCGGCTGGCTGGTGGGCATCAGCTGGCGGCGTTTCGTGCTGCTGTCGTTGGCGCTGATGATCGGCGTCAACGTGCTGAAGAACCTGCCGCCCTTCACCTGGCGCATCAGCGAGCAGGTCGAGGAGCATGACCATGGCGCCGCGCGTCGCCAGGCCAAGCTGGAGGCTGACGCCAAGAAGGCCGCCGAGCGGGCCCGCCAGGCGGTCGACAAGGCGGCCGAGAAGGTCGGCAAGAAGTTCGGCGACAAGGGCATCCACTACGAGGTCAAGATCGACGAGCGCGGCATCCGCATCCAGCCGGTGCCCGCCGCCTCGGCGGCCAGCGCCGTGGAAGACAACGGCGAGCCCAAGGCTGACGCCCCGGCCCCGGCCATCTCGATCGACTTCCCCAAGAGCGCCAAGCCTGAGGATGTGCGCGCCGCCATCGACCAGGCCAAGGACCAGCTCGACCAGCTCAAGCAGGAAGCCAACGAGGTCGAGCAGGCGCAGCAGGAGGCGGCCGACGCCCAGGCTGCACTGCAGGACGCCATCGAGGAATCGCGCAACGCCCAGAGCCGCAAGCGCGTGACCGTGGTGCAGGCGGGTGACTCCCTGGTGGACCTGGCCATCCTGTGGATCCTGGCCTCGGCCGTGATCAAGGCCATGTACAAGGGCCGCATCCAGGCCGAGGTGAAAGCCGCGCAGGCCGCCGAGAACGCCGAAAGCGAGGCGCTGAAGCGCCAGGTCGTCGAGGCCCGCATGGCCGCGATGCAGGCGCAGGTGGAGCCGCACTTCCTGTTCAACACGCTGGCCAGCATCGACCACCTGATCGAGGTCGACCCGCCTCGCGCCAGCCAGATGCAGAAGAACCTCATCGCGCTGCTGCGGGCGTCCATGCCCACCATGCGCGAGGCCAACGCCAATGGCGCCGTGCGCGACCTGGGTCGTGAGCTGGCCGTGATCCGGCCGTATCTCGAGATCCTGAAGATGCGCATGGAAGAGCGCCTGCAGACCGAGATCGACGTGCCCGACGGCCTGATGTCGGCGGAGTTCCCGCCCATGATGATCCAGGGCCTGGTGGAGAACGCCATCAAGCATGGCCTGGAGCCCAAGGCTGAAGGCGGCAAGCTCACCGTCAAGGCCGAGATCGTGCACGGCAAGCTGGCCGTCACGGTAGCCGACACGGGGCTGGGCTTCGGCCGCGCAGCCACCAGCGGCACCGGCGTGGGCCTGGCCAACATCCGCGAGCGCCTGCAGCTGTTGCATGGCAACAAGGCCGCCGTCACCGTCACCGAGAACCAACCCTCGGGCACCGTGGTCACCATCACCGTGCCCTACCGCAGCCGCAACGACGAAGGAGCGTCAGCATGAAGACCCTGTTCAAGATCCTGTTCATCGGCACCGCGCTGATGGTGCTGGCCGCGATGTTCGGTGGCTTCGCGCTGCTGCATCACCACGGCTCGGACATGCACATCGTGGTCAACGACGAGGAGCTCTTCCTCGGCGGCAATGGCTTAGGCGACTGGCTGGGCGCCAGCATCGGCCTGTTCGTGGCCAGCGCGGTCTGCGTGGTCGTGCTGCCGCTGGTGCTGCTGCTGGGCGTGGCGCTGCCGCTGCTCCTCGTGCTGGGCGTGATGGGCGTGGTGATCGCCAGCCTGCTGGGCGTGGGCGCGCTCTTGGGTTCACCGCTGATCTTGCTGGGCCTGCTGGTGTTCATCGTGCTGCGCAACCGCAGCCGGGCGAACGCCCATGTCAGTGCACAGGCGCAGTCGGCGCGTTCCACGGCCGCCTGATTCGTCTAGCATCGCCGGCCATGAACACCCCCACCCCCATCCGGGCCGTTCTGGCCGACGACGAACGCCTGATGCGCGAACAGCTGCGCAGCCGCCTCACCGAGGTCTGGCCCGAGCTGGAGATCGTGGCCGAGGCCAAGAACGGCCTCGAAGCCGTGGAGCTGACCCGCGAACACAAGCCCGACCTGGTCTTCCTGGACATCCGCATGCCGGGCCTGACCGGCGTGGATGCCGCCCGCCAGATCGCCCAGCTGCCCGAGGACGATGACTGGCTGGTGCCCGAGATCGTCTTCATCACCGCCTATGACCAGTACGCGGTCGAGGCCTTCGAGCAGGGTGTGGCCGACTACGTCCTCAAGCCCGCCGAGCGCGACCGGCTGCAGCTCACGGTGGCCCGCATCAAGAAGCGCCTGGCCCAGCGCGAGGGCAAGGAAGTGGTGGAGACCTCGTCAGCGCCGCTGCAGCAGCTGCTGCACAAGCTCAGCGCCCAGGTCAACGGCGCCGGGGCCAAGCCGGCCTACCTGCAATGGATCCAGGCCACCGTCGGCCAGGCCATTCAGATGATCCCGGTGGAGGACGTGCTCTTCTTCATCAGCGACGAGAAGTACACCCGGGTGCAGACCGCCAAGATCGAGGCCCTCATCCGCAAGCCCATCAAGGAGCTGGTGGACGAACTCGACCCGCAACTCTTCTGGCAGATCCACCGCTCCACCCTCGTGAACGCCCGCGCCATCGACGGCATCACCCGCGACTTCCGCGGCCGCCAGCTGGTGGGTGTGAAGGGGCTGACCGAGAAGCTCGAAGTCAGCCGCAGCTACACGCACCTGTTCAAGGGGATGTAACGACGCCGGGGCTGCTCCGATTGCGGTCCGAGCGCCGGGCCGCTCCCAAGCCGGACCGCAGGCGATGTGCGAGCGGGGCAGGCCCCGCGAGCATCGCCATCCCCTTGGGGGATCGGCTGGGCTTGCCGGCGTTCAGCGCGGCAAGACCGGACGAGGGGCGCGTGACCTACTGCTCCACGAAGGCGCGCTCGATGACGTAGTCGCCCGGCGTCGTGGTGCTGCCTTCCTTGAAGTTGCGCAGCTCCAGCATCTGCTTCATGTCCTTCAGCAGCGCCGGGCTGCCGCACAGCATGATGCGGTCGTCTTCGGGGTTGAGCGGCGGCAGGCCCAGGTCGGCCTGCAGCTTGCCGGTCTGGATGAGGTCGGTGATGCGGCCCATGTTCTTGTAGGGCTCGCGGGTCACGGTGGGGTAGTACAGCAGCTGGTTGCTGGCGTACTCGCCGAGGAACTCGTGCTTGGGCAGGTCCACCGTGAGGTGGTCGTGGTAGGCCAGCTCGGCCACCTCGCGCACGCCGTGCACGATGATGACCTTCTCGAAGCGCTCGTAGGTCTCGGGGTCGCGCACGATGCTGATGAAGGGCGCCAGGCCCGTGCCGCTGCCCAGCAGGTACAGGTTCTTGCCCGGCAGCAGGTAGTCGATGAGCAGCGTGCCGGTGGGCTTGCGGCCGACGATGATCTTGTCGCCCGGCTTGATGTGCTGCAGCTTGGAGGTCAGCGGGCCGTCGGGCACCTTGATGCTCAGGAACTCGAGGTTTTCCTCGTAGTTGGCGCTGACGATGGAGTAGGCGCGCAGCAGCGGCTTGCCGTTGTCGCCCTTCAGGCCAATCATCGTGAAATGACCGTTGGAGAAGCGCAGCGCCTGGTCGCGCGTCGTCGTGAAGCTGAACAGGCGGTCGGTCCAGTGATGGACGGTCAGGACGGTCTCTTCGTTGAAGGCACTCATGGGCGCTCGCTGAGGTTCTGGTGACGGGTAAACCCGATATTTTCGCCGGGATTTGATATTCGGCTTTCGCGCAAGGGTCAACGATCGGTTTCTATGCGCAGAAGCCGGGCGCCGGTGCCTGTCGCCGCAACCTCATCCTGCGGGTTGTACAGGGCGCAGGCCTTGAGCGACAGGCAGCCGCAGCCGATGCAGCCGGTCAGCCGCTGGCGCAACTGCTGCAGCGCGGCGATGCGCGCATCCAGCAGCGGGGCCCAGCTGGCCGAGAGCCGGGCCCAGTCGGCCTTGGTCGGCGTTCGAGCATCGGGCAAGGTGGCCAGCGCCGCCTTGATCTGCGGCAAGCTCAGGCCCACCGTCTGTGCCGCGCGAATGAACGCGATGCGGCGCAGCGCCTGGCGCGGGTACTGCCGGTGGCCGCCCGCGCTGCGACTGCCGCTGAGCAGCCCCTCGGCCTCGTAAAAGCGCAGCGCGCTGGCGGCGACGCCGGAGCGCTTGGCCAGTTGGCCGATCGACAGGGGCGAGGGGCTTGACTTCAAGTTCGCTTCAACTTTGACCATGGCGCCCATGTTCTCACCGAATGCCCCTGCCATGTCCACACCGCTCGCGTCCGCCGCGCCCGCCACCCGCACCCAGTTGCACCGCCTGCTTGATGCCGGCCGGGCCCACGCCGCCACCTACCGTGGCGCGCTCAGCAACCACCTCCCGATGGCCCAGCAGGCGCTGCTGGAGCTGGGGGCGACCGCGGAGCGGATGCAGGCTTGGACCGAAGCCCACGAAGTGCACCTCGAGCCGCGCTGCGGTGCACGCCCGGCCGCCATCCTGCTGGCGCGCGACCTGGGGCGGCCGGACGCCGATGCCTCGTGGCGGGCGCACTTCGCGCAGCGCATCGCCGTGCTGGGCCCGTCGGCAGCGCTGCGGGAGGGGCTCGGCCTGCTGATGCCAGGCGCCGGTGCCATCGCGTTCCACGGCTTGATTCGTACCGCGCACGCGGTGCTGGCGGCCCATGAAGGCGAACTGGCCGCGGGGCTGGCGCATTGGGCATCGCATTTCATGCCGCTGCCGTCGGCGCCAGGCTCATCTGCCGTGCCTCTCGGTGCGGGCGTGGCCGCGCTGTTGCAGCTGCCGCCGCCCACCAGCTCGGCCGGCGGCCTCATTGCCGAGCGCATGCAGGCCTGGGCGGCCGCCCCAGGTTTTGCCGACGCCGTCGCCCAGCTGCCTGCCACGCCCGACACCTTGCGCGAACTGGCCCTTCTGGCTGCACGCACCTACGCGGC
Organism: Roseateles puraquae; assembly: GCF_002205845.1. Taxonomy (GTDB): domain Bacteria; phylum Pseudomonadota; class Gammaproteobacteria; order Burkholderiales; family Burkholderiaceae_C; genus Pelomonas; species Pelomonas puraquae. Next base: position 450,135 of record NZ_NISI01000002.1, read on the forward strand.
CACCGGCAACTTCACGGTGCTGCATCTGCTGACCGCCAGCCACGCCATGACCGTGCTGGAGCCCTGGTGGCCCGAGGCCGACCTCCCGCGGGGCTTCGTGGTGGCCGCTGCCGCCAGCCTGCTGGCCAGCCGCGCCCAGCCCGCCTGGGTGCTGGACCAGCCACCCTGCCGCCCCTGGCCGACCCTGCTGTCGGCCGCCTGCGCGCAGGATGACCCGCACGTCATCAAGCTCGTGCATGCGGCCTGGCGACTCGGGCGGCGCTGGCCCGACCCGGCCTGGCGGCGGGCAGCAGAGCGGGCTGTTCCAGTTTGATGGAATGAGATTCCAGTAAACTGGATGAATGGATATCTCCGAACGCATCGGGCGACGCCTGCATGAACTCCGTGCCGCGGCCGGCCTGTCGCTGGACGCACTGGCCCAGAAGAGTGGCGTGAGCCGCTCCAACATCTCCTTGATCGAGCGCGGCCAGAGCAGCCCGACGGCCGTGGTGCTGGACAAGCTCTCGTCGGCGCTGGGTGTGAGCGTCGCGTCGCTGTTCGAGGTGGGAGAAGCGCCGGCTGCGCCGTCGCCGCTGGCCCGTGTGGCCGAACAGCCGGTATGGCGCGACCCGGCGTCGGGCTATGTGCGCCGCAATGTGTCGCCGCCGGGGGCCTCGCCGCTGCAGCTGGTGGACGTGATCTTCCCGGCCGGTCAGCGTGTGGCCTTCGAGACCTCGGCCCGGGATGCCGATATTCACCAGCTGATCTGGATGATCGACGGAGTGATGGACATCGGGCATGGCGCCGAGCGTTGGCAGCTGCAAGCCGGCGATTGCCTGGCCGTTCAGCTGGACGCGCCGATCACCTTTCACAACCCGGGCGCCCAGCCCGCCCGCTACCTCGTTGCACTGACCGGAGCCCGGTCATGACGTTGAGTCTCCACGACGTCGACCCGGATGACGCGGACGCCCAGCAGCTGCTGGCCGAGCTCTCCGACATCCTGCAGGCCCTCACGGGCAGCAGTGGTCGCAGCAGTTTTTCTGCGGCTGACGCACGAGGCCCTGGGAGCCGCTTCGTCGTGGCCCGGGATGCCAGCGGTCGTGCGGTGGGCTGCGGCGCCTTGCGCCCGCTGCAGCCCGGCGTGGCCGAGCTCAAGCGCATGTACGCGCGAGCGGGAACGCGAGGCGTGGGTGCGGCGGTGCTGGCCTACCTGGAGACCGCGGCCCGCGAGTTGGGCTATCGCGCCGTCTGGCTGGAGACCCGCGCCGTGAACACGCGGGCCGTGGCCTTCTACACGCGGCAGGGTTACCGCCGCATCGACAACTTCGGTCGCTACGTGGGAAATGCAGCGGCTGTTTGCCTGGGGAAGGACTGGCGGATGACGATCAAGGAACTGAACGCGGCGCAGGCCCAGGCCCGCGTGGGCGAGCTGGCCGAGGTGCTGCGTGACTGCGTGGAGGGCGGGGCGTCGGTCGGCTTCATGCTGCCACTGGCCGCGGGCCGGCCCGAGGCCTTCTGGCGCCGCGTGGCCGAGGGCGTGGCGGCCGGCGAGCGCCACCTGTTCGTCGCTGAGGACGAGCACGGCCGCGTCTGCGGCACGGTCTCGCTCGTCATCGACATGCCCGACAACCAGCCGCACCGTGCTGATGTGTCCAAGATGCTCGTGCACCGCCGGGCACGTCGTCAGGGCCTTGCCGAGCGCCTGTTGCTCGCGCTGGAGGCCAAGGCCCGCGAGCTCGGCAAGACCACGCTGGTGCTGGACACGGTGACCGGCAGCGATGCCTCGCGGCTGTATGAACGCCTGGGCTGGCAGAAGGCGGGGGACATTCCGAACTACGCGCTCATGCCAGACGGTGCGCCATGTTCGACGACCTACTACTTCCGTGCGCTGACCGATTCGTCGCGCGGCGCGTGAGCCTTCATCGGGTGTGACGGCAGGTCCGGCCCCGTCCTACCTGAACCCGATCCCGCGCCGCTCCCGCACCTGCGGCTTGGCGCGGTGCTCGCTTTCCAGTTGCGCGAGGAACTCATCGGCGGTGAACGCCTCGCCCAGGATCTCGACCTGGTGGCGCACCGCGGCAAAGTCGCCATGGGTCAGGCAATCCATCGCCACGAGGCGGGCGCGCTGCTCGTCGGTCGGCACGGCGCCGGCCTCGCGCTCGAACATCGCCACGCGCTGCTCGGGCTTCAGCGCCTTGAAGCGGATCTTGAACGCGAAGCGCCGCAGCGCCGCCTCGTCGAGGTCGTCGAAGAGGTTGGTGGTGCAGATGAACAGGCCGTTGAAGCGCTCCATGCCGGCCAGCATCTCGTTCACCTCCGAGACCTCGTAGTTGCGCTCGGCATGCTTGCGGCTGCGCAGGAAGCTGTCGGCTTCGTCCAGCAGCAGCACGGCACCTTCGGTCTGTGCGGTCTCGAACATGCGGGCCATGTTCTGCTCGGTTTCGCCGACGAACTTGCTGGCGATGTCACTCGCCCGCTTGACCATCAGCGGCTTGCCCAGCGCCTGGGCGATGTGCTCGGCCAGGGCGGTCTTGCCGCTGCCCGGCGGCCCGTAGAAGCACAGCTGGCCGCGGCCGGTGCGGCGCAGGGCCTCGACGATGCGCGGGATCTCGAAGCGGCTTTCGCAATTCAGCAGATCCAGCGTGTACTGGGTGACGCAGGGCCGGGCAAGGTGGGCGGCGTCATCACGGCCCAGGGCCTTGTCGGCATTGAGCAGCTGGCGTTCGATGAGCTTCTCGGCGTCGCTCGCGCCGCCGGCCAGCTGTGCGAAGCGCACCGCGGTGCGAATCTGCGCCGGCGTGAGGCCGGGGCGCTCGGCCAGCTTGGCCACGAAGGCGTCGCTCACGGCAACCTCGCCCAGGGCGCGAGCCACCAGGCCACGGCGCGCACCCGGTGGTGGCGACTTCAGCTCGAGGTGGTACTGGAAGCGGCGGCGAAACGCCGGGTCGATCTGCTCGATGCGGTTGGTCACCCAGATCACCGGCACCGGGTTGGTCTCCAGGATCTGGTTGACCCAGGCCTTGCCGCTGACCGAATTGCCGACGCCGCCTTCGCCGGAGGCATCGAGCCGGTTCAGCAGCGAGGCGGTGTCGCTGGACAGCGGCGGGAACACATCTTCGACCTCGTCGAACAGCAGGGCCACATTGGCGCTGGCCTTCAGGAAGACCTGGCTGATCTGCAGCGAGCGGTAGCGGTCACGGCCGGAGAGCGAGTTGCCGTCGCGGTCGGCGTACTCCACCTCGTACAGGTCCAGCCCCGCGGCGGCGGCGGCCACCTTGGCCAGCTCGGTCTTGCCGGTGCCGGGCGGGCCGTAGAGCAGCACGTTGACGCCGGTGGCATGCGTGGCCACGGCCTGGCGCAGCAGGCCCTGGAGCAGGTCGAGGTCTTCGGTGACGAACTGGAAGTCGGTGGGGGCCAGGCTGCTGGGTGTGGCGGGCCGGGTGAAGACCGCCATCAGGTCGTGCGGCCCCTGGTACTCGCGCATCAGCACCGGCGGGAGCTGGTCGCTGACCTTCATCAGGTCGGCCAGGTCGGTGATGTTGTGCTCCGAGATGAGGTTCTCGACCATGCCGATGCGCTCCAGCCGCGAGCCGGCGCGCAGGGCTTCGGCCACCTCGCGTTCATCCACGCCGGCGACGGCGGCGATGGCCGCGAAGGCCTCCTGGGCGGTGTTCACCTTGAACTCGACGAGCGCGCCGCGCAGCTCGCGCTGATAGCGCGCCAGCGTGCCGTAGAGCAGGATGGCGCGCTCTGCCGGGTTGAGCTGCAGCAGCTGGCCGAGCGCGTCGATGTTCTTCTCGACCAGCGTGGATTCGCGCTTGAGCTGGCGGTCCAGGTGCTCGCAGGTCGTGGCCAGCAAGGCCATCATGTCCTTGGGCGCGTCCTTGACGTATTCGTCCAGGTAGAAGAAGAGGGTGGCTTCGGAGAAAGGCCCGCTCCACTGGCCGAAACGCTCCAGGAACGCCTCGTCGCCAAGCGCTTCGTGACCACGCCAGAGTTCATTGCCGGTGCAGCGTTGGGCGAGATAAGCGCGCAGCCGCTGCAGCACGCGCGTGGGCCACACGAGGTGGCGCCCGGTGAAGGACAGCAGGCCGTTGAAATCGCGCCTCAGGTTGAAGCGGCCGGCGTGCTTGACGGTCAGCGTCAGCACGAACTGCGAGCACATGCGGTCCAGCACCGGGGCGCTGTCCAGGCCGGGCGAGGGCAGCACGCGGGCGCTGGCCCGTGAGGCTGTCTCTGCGGCGGCTCGCTTCACCATCGATGGACTCCTTGGCCGGCTGCAAGTCGCCGGCGCGAGCCCATCTTGTATCAGGCTTGGAAGCGAATCAATGCGTCACGATCCCCACAAATTGTTCAGTGCATCACGACCGGCTGCTGGCCCATCAGCGCATAGCGCTCGATGAAGGCGTCGAGTTCGTCCTCCGACGGCTCGCCTTCGTCCATGATGGCCTGCACGCCTTGCTGGAAGGATTCGGCCAGCGCGCCTTCGATGAAGATCTCCTTGCGCGCGAACTTGTCGACGATCTCGAAGCCGCCCCGGTTGAGCTGCGGCCCCTGCGCGATCTCATGGCGCTCGGCGGTCGGCACGTCGAACTGGACGACGATGAAGCTGTCGGAGTTGTAAAGCATGTGCATAAGGTGCTCCTCGTGGCTTCAACTGCGGATGCAAGTGGGCGTTTCAAGCCCCGATTGATCGGAATACTGGCAGAACCCGGTGTTGATCGGGTCATCCAACGACCTGACAACGTGTAGGAAGCGTCAGGAGTTCACAACGCTCAGCCAGATTTCGAAACCGCGGGTTTCAGGGTCGCCCTGGCGCAGCCGCACGGGCCAGTAGCCGCGCGCCGGGTCCAGCCAGAGCTCCACGCCGGGATCGTGCTCACCCAGCCGCTGGCGCCGCAGATGCAGGCTGCCGGCATCCTCAGGCGTGGCTTCGGCGGCCTCGAACACCCATTCGCGCAGCTCGCCGCGCAGCCCGGCCACCCACACCCGCCAGCGCCCGCCCGGCGCCGGGTTGGCCTGCACCAGGGCGGCCAGCTGCAGCCACCAGGAGAGCCGGTCCTGTGCGCCCTCGGGCAGGGCCAGCTGCGCCGGGCTGGCCGAGAAGCTCACCAGCCGCTCCTCGGCGTCGAAGTTGACCGCCTGGCGATCCCGTCCGCCGCGTTGCAGTGCAAACCGCTCGGGCGCCAGGCCGCTGCTGCCCAGCTGGCCCAGGCTCTCCCAGGCGGGCAGGGTGCGCTCGCCGATGCGGCGCGTCAGGCGCAGGCTGTAGCGGCCGTCCGGCTCAGGACGCCAGTCCAGCAGCGCCTCGCCGTCCTGCCCGCCCTGGCGCAGCCGGTAGGCCCACGCGGCAGGCCCGGCCAGGCGCAGGGGCGGCGTTTCGGCGGCCGGCGGGGGCGCATCGGCCGCCTCGACGGGCGCGGGCGCTGTGGGTTGGGTGGGCGCCTCCTTCGGCAGGGGCCGCGTGGGCGGCGTTGGGGGCGTGGGCGTGGTCGTCTCCGGCAGCGGCATGGGCAGGCGGGGCGGCGCCGTCACGGCCACCGTGACGGCCCGTGCCGGGCGCGGCTCGTCGCGCGGGCGCTCACCCAGCAGCAGCGCGGCATGCACCACCACGCTGGCCAACAGGGCCAGCGCGGCGGCCCGCGGCAGGGCGCGGGTGGGAGCGGCAGGGGCGCGCATCGCACAATGCTGCCATCAACCCGATACCCACCCGATGAAACTCGCCAGCTACGCCGACGGCTCGCGCGATGGCCACCTCGTCATCGTCTCGCGCGACCTGACCCAGGCCCACTTCGCCACCGGCATCGCCACGCGCCTGCAGCAGGTGCTGGACGACTGGGGCTTTCTCGCGCCCCAGCTCGACGACCTCGCCGTGCAGCTCAACCATGGCAAGCTGCGCCACGCCTTCCCCTTCGATCCGCAGAAGTGCCTCGCACCGCTGCCACGCAGCTGCGGCTGGGCGGTGGTGGGCGCGGAGGGCGGCGTGCAGCGCGACGCGGGCACGTTCGGCGCGCCGCATCAGCCGCTGCGCGCGCCCGCCGAAGGGCATCCAGCGCTTGCCGCGATTGCCGGCGACCTGGCCGCCGCGAGCGATGCCCCTGCCGCCCTGGATGCCCTGCGGCTGCTGACCCTGGCCGTCGACTGGCGGCTGGACGGCGAGCTGATCGCCACCCAGTGCGCACCGCTGGCCCTCACGCCTGACGAGCTCGGGCCTGGCTGGGCGGGCGGGCGGCTTCAGGCCCGTCTGCACCTGCTTCACAACGGCAGCAAACAGCCCGCTCGCGACGTGGACGCGGCCCCTGGCGCAGCCCTGGCCCGCCTGGCCCGGCTGCGCGCCCTGCGCGCTGGCCAGGTGGCCGGCATGAGCCTGGGCGACCTGGGCCTCACGCTCGCGCCGGGCGACAGCCTGCACCTGGACCTCAAGACCGCCGAGGGCAGCAGCCTCTTCGGCGCCATCGACCTCGACATCGCGCCCCCGGACCTCACGCCATGAACCGCCTGCCCATCATCATCGACACCGACCCCGGCCAGGACGACGCCGTCGCCCTGCTGCTGGCCGCGGCCTCGCCCGAGCTGGAGCTGCTCGGCGTGACCACCGTCGCCGGCAATGTGCCGCTGTCGCTGACCACGCTGAACGCCCGCAAGGTGCTGGAGCTGGCGGGCCGCCGCGACGTGCCGGTCTGCGCCGGTGCCGACCGCCCGCTGGACGTGCCCCTGGTGACGGCCGAGCATGTGCACGGCGACACCGGCCTCAACGGCGTGGACCTGCCCGAGCCTACGCTGCCGGTGGACGCGCGCCATGCGGTGGACTTCATCATCCAGACCCTGCGCGAGCGGCCGGCTGGCACCGTCACGCTGTGTCCGCTGGGGCCGCTGACCAACATCGCGCTGGCCCTGCGCCGCGCGCCCGACATCGCCACGCGCATCCGCCGCATCGTGCTGATGGGCGGCGGCTTTTTCGAGGGCGGCAACGTGACCCCGGCTGCCGAGTTCAACATCTACGTCGACCCCCAGGCCGCGCACGAGGTGTTCACCAGCGGGGTGCCGATCACGATGGCGCCGCTGGACGTCACGCACGAGGTGCTGACCACGCAGAAGCGCATCGACGCCCTCCGTGCACTGCCCAACCGCGTCGGCCCGGTGGCGGCCGCCTGGATGGAGTTCTTCGAGCGCTACGACGAAGAGAAATACGGCCAGGACGGGGGCCCGCTGCACGACCCCTGCGTCATCGCCTTCCTGCTGCAGCCTGGCCTTTTCACCAGCCGCGACTGCAATGTGCGCATCGAGACGCAGAGCGAACTCACCCGCGGCATGACCGTCATCGACTGGTGGGCCGTGACCGGCCTGCCGGCCAATGCGCAGGTGTTGCGGCATGCGGATGCCGACGGCTTCTTCGCGCTGCTGACCGAGCGGCTGGCGGCCTTGCCCTGAGCCGGGGCTGGGTCCTGGCGGGCGCCGGACTCAGCTCAAGGATCGCGTCACCAGCTTGAAGTCCGGGTCCTCCGGGAAAGGCTTCACCGTGAAGCCCAGGCCGCGCATGAGCTTGAGCATGTCGGCGTTGTTCGTCAGCACCAGGCCTTCGATGTCGGACAGGCCCTTCTCGCGCGCCGCATCGGTGATGCCTTCCATCAGCCGTGAGCCGAGGCCCTTGCCGCCGAAGTCGTCGGCCACCAGCAGGCTGAATTCGCAGCTGGTCTGGTCGGGGTTGGTGATGATGCGGCTGACCCCGACGATGCGCTCGCGCTCGTCAAAGCCGCCGTCGTCGCGCGCGGTGCGTTCGCAGTAGACGGCCACGAGCGCCATCTCGCGGTCGTAGTCGATCAGCGTGAGGCGCGCGAGCAGGCCCGGCGGCAGTTCCTTGATGGCGCTGGCGAAGCGGAAGTAGCGGCTCTCGGGCTTCAAGCCGCGCACCAGGTCCTGCAGCATCTGCGCGTCATCGGGTCGCACCGGGCGCACGGTCACCTCGCCACCGCCCGCCAGCGGCCAGACCTGCTCGAAGCGGGCCGGGTAGGGCAGGATGGCCAGGTGCGGGTAATCGAAGGCCCGCGCCATGCCGGTCTGCGGGCCGGGCTGCAGCACCACGCGGGCGTCCACCGCCACCGCGCCGGTCTCGTCGACGATCAGCGGGTTGATGTCCATCTCGCGCAGCTGCGGGAACTCGCACACCATTTCGCTGACCCGCAGCAGCACCCGCTCCAGGGCCTCCAGGTCGGCCGGCGCGCCGCCGCCGCGGCCTTCGGCCAGCGCCTCGGACACGCGTGCCCGCTCCACCAGGCGGCGCGCGAGGAACTGGTTGAGCGGCGGCAGCTCCATCGCCCGGTCGGCGATCAGCTCGATCATGGTGCCGCCCGCGCCGAAGACGATGGTGGGCCCGAAGGCCTCGTCCGTCACCAGCCCGACGCAGACCTCCTGGCCGCGGCGGCTGCGTGCCATCTTCTGCACCGTCACGCCGTTGATGCGGGCCTGGGGCTGCAGCCGCTTCACGCGGGCCACCATCTCGTTGTAGGTGTCACGCGCGGCCGCACCGCTCTGGATGTTCAGGGCCACGCCCTGCACGTCGCTCTTGTGAGCAATGTCGGGCGAATCGATCTTGAGCGCCACCGGAAACCCGAGCTGCGTGGCCAGCATCATCGCCTCGTTGGCGCTGCGAGCCAGCACGGTCTGCGTGACCGGAATGTGGAAGGCCGCCAGCAGGGCCTTGCTCTCCATCTCGGTCATGGTGCGGCGGCGCTCGGCCAGCACACTCTCGATCAGCAGCCGCGCGGCCTCGACATCGGGCTGCGCGAGGCTGCTCATGGGGGGCGGCGTCTGCAGCAGCAGCTGCTGGTTGGCGTAGAAGGCGGCAATGTTGCCGAAGGCGCCCACCGCGGCCTCCGGGGTGCGGAAATTGGCGATGGCGGCCTGGTTCAGCACGCGGCGCGCCTCCAGCACCGACGCGTCGCCCATCCAGCAGCCGAGCAGCGGCTTGGCGGTCACCGCCTTGGCAGCGACGACCGCCTGCGCCGTTTCCGTGGCGTCCGAGCCGATCTGCGGCGCATACACCGCGAGCAGCCCGTCCACGGCGGGGTCGGCCGCGGCAGCCTCGATGGCGGCGCGGAAGTGCTCGGAGGTGGCCGCGGCCGACAGGTCGATCAGGTCGGCCAGCGAGGCCAGCGGCGGCAGCTTTTGCGCGAGTGCGCGCGCCACGTCGGGCGAGAGCTTGCCGAGTTGCAGGCCAATCTCGCTCACCCAGTCGGCGGCCAGTACGCCGGGCCCGCCGCCGTTGGTGATGATGGCCAGCCGCTTGCCCACCGGGCGGTAGCGCGCCGCGAGGCACTTCGCGGCCGAGAACAGCTCCACGAAGCTGCGCACCCGCACCGCGCCGGCACGCCGCAGGGCCGCGTCGAACACGTCATCGCTGCCGACGATGGCGCGGCTGTGGGTGAGCGCGGCCTCGTTGCCGGCACTGCGCCGGCCGGCCTTGAGCACCACCACCGGCTTGGCATGCGCGGCCGAGCGCAGCGCGCTCATGAAGCGCCGCGGGTTGGAGATGCCTTCCAGGTAGACCACGATGCTCTGGGTGCGGGTGTCGGTGGCCAGGAAGTCGAGCACCTGGGCCAGGTCGACCGCGGCATTCGGGCCGAGGGACACCACCTGGCTGAAGCCGACATGGTTCTGCTGCGCCCAGTCGAGCATGGCCGAGGTCAGCGCGCCGGATTGCGAGACCAGCGCAAGCGAGCCTTCCGCCGCCAGCGGCCCGGCCGCGCTGGCGTTCAGGTTCAGGTGGGGGCGCTGGAAGCCCAGGCAGTTCGGCCCCAGCAGGTGCACGCCCTCGCGGCGGGCAATGCGCTTGAGCTGCGCGGCCTGCTCGGGCTCGATGCCGTCGCTGATGATCAGCGCCGAGCGGCAGGCGATGCGCCCGGCCACCTCCAGCGCCGCGGCGATCTCGTCGCTGGGCAGCGCGATCACCGCCAGGTCGGCACGCGAGCGGGCCAGCTCGCCCAGCGTGCCGGTGGTGTCGCCGTGCAGGAACTGCACCGGATGCGGCCCCGGTGACGCGGTGAGCGCCGCCCGCAGCACCCGCGCCTGGCGGGTCTGGCGCTCGGGCTCGTCGGGGCCGGCGAAGACCACGACCGAGCGCGGCATGAACAGGGGCGTGAGGAAATGGTTGTCCATGGATGCAGACTCTAGTCGGCGCCGATCAGCACCTGGATGTGGGCCGCCACACTGCGGGCCAGGGGATTGAGCACGTAGCCGCCTTCCAGGCAGGAAATCACGCGGCCGCGGCAGTGCCGGTTGGCCACGTCCATCAGCTGGCGCGTGACCCAGGCGTAGTCGCCGTCCACGAGGCCGAGGTTGGCCATGTCGTCCTCCCGGTGGGCGTCGAAACCGGCACTGACGTAGATGAGTTGCGGGCGAAAGGCGTCCAGGGCCGGCAGCCAGTGCTGGGTGACGGCGGCGCGGAAGGCCTCGCTGCCCGAGCGCGGCGGCAGGCCGACGTTGACCATGTTCGGCGCGTCCTTCAGCGACCGGGCGTCCGGCCCGTTGAACGGGTAGAGCCCCGTCTCGAAGATGCTGCACATCAGCACGCGCTCATCACCCGCGAGGATGTCCTCGCTGCCGTTGCCGTGATGCACGTCGAAGTCGACCAGCGCCACCCGCGTGAGCCCATGCACGTCCAGCGCGTGCCGGATGCCGACCGCCACGTTGTTGAAGAAGCAAAAGCCCATGGCCGCATCCCGCTCGGCATGGTGGCCTGGCGGGCGCACCGCGCAGAAGGCCGAGGGCGCCTCGCCGCGCAGCACCAGGTCGGTGGCCAGCACGGCGGCCCCGGCGGCGCGCAGGGCTGCCGGCAGCGTGAAGCGGTTCATGCGGGTGTCGGGGTCGACCTGGGCATAGCCCGCGACGGGTGCGGCCGCACGCATCCGCTGCACATGCAGGGCGCTGTGCGCGCGCTGCAGTTGCGCGTCGGTGACCAGCGGCGCGTCGTGCGGCACCATGTAGTCGAGCAGGCCGCTGATCAGCAGCCGGTCGGCAATGGCCGCCAGCCGCTCGGGGCATTCGGGGTGGTCTGGGCCCATCTCGTGGCGGGCGCAGTCGGGGTGGGTGATGTAGACGGGCAGCATGGTCTTTTGTCTCCGTCAGCCCATGCTAGGCCGGGCGCTGTGCTTGGCCTTGATGCAGAGCAATCGATTGGAATCGCGGCGAGGCAAGATTGGCCCCCGCTTGAGTCTCGACATCATTTCTGTTGGCGTGTGAAACTCGTCGCACAGGGATGCAACGGGCGGCTATCGGGCGCAGAGACGCCGTTGGCGCCAGGCCCGCAGGGGCCTCGGAGACACGAGTGCCGACCAGGGACAAGCTGCTGGAGGTCATCGCCATCCAGACCGAAGTGGCCCGCCAGGGGCTGGATCTCGGCGGCGTCATGAGCCTCGTCGTGCATCGGACGCTGGCGCTGGTGGACGCCGATGGCGCCGCGGTGGAACTGGCCGAGGGCGACGACATGGTCTACCGCGCTGCAGCCGGCATGGCCGGTGGCTGCCTCGGCCTGCGGCTGCAGCGCCAGGCGAGCCTGTCAGGCCTGTGCGTGGCGCAGGGTCAGGCGCTGTACTGCGACGACGCTGAGTTGGACCCGCGTACCGACCGCGCGGCCTGCATCCGTGTGGGGCTGCGCTCGATGGTGGTGGTGCCCTTGCGCCACCAGGGCGAGACGGTGGGCGTGCTCAAGGCCATGTCGGCGCGCACTGGGCATTTCGACAAGCGGCACGTCGCGCTGCTGACGCTGCTGTCCGAGCTGGTGGCCGCGTCCATGTATTTCGCCACCCGCTACGCCCCGGGCGAGCTCTTCCACAAGGCCACGCACGATGGCCTGACCGACCTGCCCAATCGTTCGCTCTTCCTTGACCGGCTGCGCTCCTCGCTGGCCCAGGGGGCGCGTGATCGCCAGGCCTTCGCGGTCGTCATCCTGGACATGGACGGTCTGAAGCGCATCAACGACACGCACGGCCATCGCGTCGGCGATGCGGTGCTCACGGAGTTCGCGCGCCGGCTGGCGGCGGGCGTGCGCCAGTCCGACACCGCCGCGCGCCTGGGCGGTGACGAGTTCGCCCTGCTGCTGCGGCCCCTGGCCGTCGATGGCGGGCTGCAGGCCATGATCGACCGCCTGGCCGACCAGCTCAACGGCAGCTTCGAGTTCGAGGGGCGCGCGCTGCAGATCGGCGCCAGCCTTGGCGCCGCGAGCTTCCCGGACGACGGCCGCGACCTCGACGCCTTGCTCGAACTTGCCGACCAGCGCATGTACCTGCACAAGCGCGATTGCCGGCGCGCCATGGCCCAGGTCTTCGCCTGAGCGGGCGGGGGGGCGGCGGCGGTGGCAAGATCAGCGCATTGCGCCGCCCTTTTTCCGGAGTCTTCATGCGCCGTCGCCACCTCGTCCTCGCCAGTGTGCCCGCCCTCCTGCTGCGCCCGGCCTGGGCCCTGAGCCTGAGCGAGGGCGATGCCAATGCCGGCATCCGCACGGCACTGGAGCGCGGCGCCAATGCCGCGGTGGCGCTGCTGGGGCGGCCCGACGGCTTCCTCGGCAACCCCCTCGTCAAGATCGAGCTGCCGGGCTATCTGAAAGACGCCGCCAAGCTTTTGAAAGCCACCGGTCAGGGCCGGAAGCTGGATGAGCTCGTCGTCGCGATGAACCGTGCCGCGGAGGCCGCCGTGCCGGCTGCCAAGCCCCTGCTCGTCAAGGCGGTGAAGGACATGAGCGTCGAGGATGGCCTGAAGATCCTCAAGGGCGGCGACGACTCGGTGACCCAGTTCTTTGCCGGCAAGACCCGCGAGCCCCTGGGCCAGCAGTTTCTGCCCATCGTCACCCAGGCGACCGAGAAGGTCTCGCTGGCTGACAAGTACAACGCCGTCGCCAAGAAGGCCGGCGGCTTCGGCCTCGTCAAGGGCGACGAGGCCAACATCCAGCAGTACGTGACGGCGCGGGCGCTGGACGGCCTCTACCGCATCATCGGCGAGGAGGAAAAGAAGATCCGCCAGGACCCCGTCGGCACCGGCAGTGCCATCCTGAAGAAGGTGTTCGGCGGGTTGGGCTGAGGCTTCTCGTTCCGTCTCACCGCGCTTTCCCGCCGGGTTCGCCCGCTTCGCTGCCCGCGGCTTTTTTGGGGATCGCCAGCCGGGCGGCCTGATCGCCGACAATCCCGGCCCTTGCCTGTTTGCTGCCGCCTCGGCGGCTTTGCGATGAATTCCGATCTTCCCGATCCCGTCACCCCGGCCGAAGCGCCCGCCGCCGCCGCGCCCGTGCTCGCTGCCGAGCCTGTGTCTGAGCCGGTGCCCGAGCCCGCGGTCGTGCCCGAAACGGCACCGTCGACTGTGGCCGAGGCGCCGCCCGCCGCTGCGCCGGCTGCCCCGCTCGCGGACGCCAGCGCCGGGCTGAAGGCGCTGTTCCCGGCCCTGTTCACCGGCAAGCCCAAGCCCGTCAAGCTGCGCATCCAGGCCGACATCCAGGAACGCGCGCCGGGCAAGTTCAGCAAGGCGCAGCTCAGTGCCTTCCTGCGCCGCTACACCGGCAGCACCGGCTACCTGATCGCGCTGACCCAGGCCAAGACCCGCTTCGACCTCGACGGCCAGCCCGCAGGCGAGATCAGCGAGGAGCACCTGACCGCCGCCCGCGAAGAGCTGGCGCGCCGCCGCGGCCTGAAGCAGGAGCGCGAGCAGGCCGACCAGGAGAAGCACCGCCTGGAGGCCCAGCAGCGCCGCAACCGCGCCCAGCTGCTGTGGGACTTCGAGCACACCACGCTCACCGAGGCCAACTTCTGCGTGCTCAAGGGCACGACGCCCGAGGAACTGCCAGGCCTGCTGGAGATCGCCCGCAAGGAGCGCGCCGAGGCGCCGCCGGCACCGCCGCGCGAGGCGCGCCGTGAGGGGCGTCGCGAAGAGCGCCGCCCCGGTGGCCGCCCGGAGGGGCGTGGTCCCCGTGGTGCCGAGCAGCGTCCGGATGGCCGCCGCGACCAGCCGCGCGGTGATCGCCCGCCCCGTGGCGATCGCCCCGCGCGGGGTGAAGGCGGCCGCTCGTCGCAGCCGGGCCGCAAGCCCGCGCCGCAGCAGGTCGAGCAGCCCGCGCCGTCGCAGATGGCTCAGGCGCTGCAGGCCGCAAAGGTCGTCAAGGCCGCCGAGCCGGCGGCTGAACAGCCGCCGCAGCGGGATCCGGCGGCCGAGTAAGCCGGCCGATCAATCCGGCCGATCCATCAGGCCGATCCATCAGGCCGAGTAGCGCTGCTCCAGATAGCTGAGCAGCGTGCGGATCGTCTGCGCCTCGCCGCCCACCGGGCGGCCGGCGCGCGGCGCGTCGTTCCAGGCGAACAGGTCGACATGCAGCCAGTCCTGCTCGCGCGGCAGGAAGTCTTCCAGGAACAGGGCCGCGTTGATCGCGCCGGCCAGCGGGCTCTTGCCGGTGTTCACGATGTCGCCGATCGTGCTCTCGATGCCGGCGTGATACGGCGCCCACAGCGGCATGTGCCACAGCGGGTCGTCCAGCTTCAGGCCCAGGTCCACCAGGTCGCGGGCGGTGTCCATGTGCTTGGCGAACAGCGCCGGCAGCTGGGCGCCCAGGGCGACGCGCGCCGCGCCGGTCAGCGTGGCCAGGTCGATGACGAGGTCAGGCTTGGACTCCGCGGCGTAGGCCAGCGCGTCGCACAGGATGACCCGACCCTCGGCGTCGGTGTTGCCGATCTCGATGTGCAGGCCCTTGCGGGTCTTGATGATGTCGCCGGGCCGGTAGGCGTTGCCCGAGATCGAGTTCTCCACCGCCGGGATGAGCAGTTGCAGCCGCACCGGCAGCTTGAACGCCATGATCAGCGTGGCCAGGCCCAGCGCGTTGGCGGCGCCGCCCATGTCCTTCTTCATCTGGCGCATGCCTTCGCCCGGCTTGATGTTCAGGCCGCCGCTGTCAAAGCACACGCCCTTGCCGACCAGCGCCAGCTTCGGGTGCTTGGGGTTGCCCCAGTTCACCTCGATCAGCCGAGGTGAGCGCGTGCTCGCGCGGCCCACGGCGTGGATGCTGGGGAAATTTTTCTTCAGCAGCGCGTCGCCGACGATCTCGGTAAAGCTCGCGCCGTACTGCTTGGCCAGCGCCTTGGCCGCGGCGGCGAGCTCGGCCGGGCCCATGTGCTCGGCGGGCGTGTTGACCAGGTCGCGCGTGGCGGCGATGGCGGCGGCCAGCGCCAGGCCGCGCTCGGCATCGGCGCCGGTCTTCAGCGCGAGGGTGGCCGGAGCGCGCTTGGCGGGCTTGTAGAGATCAAAACGGTAGCCACCCAGCTCCCAGGACATGGCCGCGGCTTCCGGCAGCAGGGGCAGGCCGGCGGCGTCCAGCTTGTAGAGCCCTTCGGGCAGCGCCAGCGGCAGGTGGCTCAGCGCGAAAGGATGGGCGGCATGGGCCACGCCGGCAAACACCTGGGCGAGGGTGCCATCGGCGCCGGGCACCAGGGCGTGGGTGTCGGCGGCGCCGACAAAGCCCACGGTGGCCAGCCAGGCGCGGGTGGCGTCGGGCAGGCTGCTCGCCAGGGCCTGGAAGGCGGCGCGGTCGACCACGGTGATCGGCGTGGCCTTGGCCGGGAGGGTTTTCTTGAGTTGGACGGTCATCGCGGGTCCTGAGATCGGAAAGCCGGCATTGTCATGAATGCGGGCGGGCAAAGAAATGTGATCCGGCTTGTCAACCGGCCCCGAATGTGCCGCGTTGTGCCTCCCAATCGCGCCGGTTTCCGGGCCGCGAGACAGGCAAGACAAGCCATGATGAAGATCCAGCCCCGCAACGAATCGCAACACCGCCGCCTTCCCGTCCCCGACATGGGCCTGGCCTGGAGCGCCGCGGAATCCGTCGACAAGGGTCGCAAGCACGAGGCCTTCGACACCGGTTTCTACAGCGGCGAACGCCGCGGCCTGGCCCGCGCGATGCGCCTGGACCGCAAGCGCTGAAGCCCGCTGACCCGACTGCAACGGGTCATTTCAAGATGTAAGCCCGCCATCCGGCCCCCCCGGATTGCGGGCTTCGTTTTGGGCGGATCGGGAAATCCTGCCGATTCCGGCCCCCCGGCTGGCTTCAGAATTCGAGCCCATGAAAGCTGCCCGCCGTTCCATCGCCTTTTTCTCCGGGCTCCTGCTGTATTGCTTTGGCGCCGGCGCTGCGATGCAGTACGCCAACACCGGCCTGCCGCGTCAGGTGTACGTGCAGCTCGGCGGGCGCAACAGTCTGCCCGTGATGCTCGGTGAGGCCGTGGCCTTGGCTCTGATCCTGTTTGTCGTGGCCGCCGTCTGGGGCTACCTCACGCTGCGGCCCCAGCGCCGCCGGCATCGCCCGTACATCGCCTGGATGATGTCGGGCGTCGGTGCCGGCTGGGCCTGCTGGCTGATCTTCGGCGCCTTCAGCTTTGCCCTCAAGCCGCGGGCCTACTCGGCGCCGCTGCAGAACCTGCTGCTGTCTTCCAATGCGGCGCCGCTCTTCGGTGCGCTGAACATCTTCGCCGTGCTCGCGGGCGTCTGGCTGGCCGGCACCCTGGCCAAGCGGCGTCAGCTGAAGCTGCCCAGCAGCCGGTCCAAGCGTCGCCCGGACCGTGGGCAGGGCGACGGCTCGGACGACGACCACACGGTGTCGACCGTGAGCCCGGCCACCGTGGCCCCCCCGGTCGCCCCCTGAGGCGTCCATGCCCCGCGCGGTCTGCCCGCGCTGCGAGCGCCCGGCGAGCACCTGCCTGTGCGGGCTGCTGCCCGCGCCGCTGCCGCACCGCACCGAGCTGCTGATCCTGCAGCACCCCGCTGAGGCGGGTCATGCCAAGAACACGGTCGCGCTGCTGACCCTCGGCCTGCAGCGCGCCCGCTGCCTGCGCGGCGAGACTTTCGACGCGAGCCTGGCCGCCCCGGGCACGGCGCTGCTCTACCCGGGCGACGGTCCGCCGGCCGAGCCTGCGGCCGTGCAGCGCCTGCTGTTGCTGGACGGCAGCTGGCGCCAGAGCCGCCGCCTGCTCGCCGCCAACCCCTGGCTCGCCGCACTGCCCCGCCTGCCCCTGCCGGCCCAGCCCACGCGCTACGCCCTCCGGGTGGCGCACCGACCCGGGCAGCTGTCGACGCTGGAAGCTGGCCTGCACGCGCTGGCCCTGCTGGAGGGCGGGCCCGAGCCCTTTGCGCCCCTGTGGACGGCGTTCGACGCGTTCGTGCAGGCCGGCCTTTCCAGAAGGGCAATCGGTTTGGCCTAGGATTTCGGGATGTCTGCCCCGCTGCGTTCCGCCCTCCTGGCCTTGCTGGCCACCCCCTTGCTGGCCCTGGCCGCGCCGCCCCAGGCGGCCACCGAGCATGTGCAGGCCCGACTCGTGGCCAGCCAGGCGGCCGTCGCGCCCGGCCAGCGCTTCACCGTGGCGCTGGAGCAGGACATCAAGGCCCACTGGCACACCTACTGGCTCAACCCGGGCGACTCCGGCCAGGCCACCAGCATCGACTGGCAGGGCGCCCAGGCCGGCCCCATCCAGTGGCCCACGCCGTCCATCCAGGCCATCGGCCCCATCGTCAATTACGGCTATGAAGGCAAGCCCGCGCTGCTGGTGGACGTGACCGTGCCGGCTGATGCCAAGCCCGGGGCGCGCTTTCAGCCGACGGCCGAGGTGCGCTGGCTGGTGTGCAAGGACGTCTGCATTCCGGAGCAGGTCACGCTCGGCCTGGACCTGCCCGTCGCCGCCCAGGGCAAGCCCGGGCCGGACGCCGACCTGATCGACGCCTGGCGCAATGCCATTCCCAAGCCCGCGCCCTTTGCGGTGAAGCTGGCCGCCGCGCCGCAGGGCGTGCGCCTGAGCGGTCCGACGGCAGGCGTGACCAAGGCCTACTTCTTTGCCGACACCTGGGGCGCCGTCGCCCACAGCGCGCCGCAGGCCCTGAAGGCTGAAGCCAGCGGCTGGGCGCTGGACATCCCGGCGGGCGACGAGCCGCTGGCGGCGGGCAAGCCGCTGTCTGGCGTGGTCGTGCTGACGACCGCCACCGGCGAGCAAGCCTGGACCGTCTCCGCCCCCATGCCCGAAGGCGCCGGCAAGGGGCCGGGCCCGGCCGACCTGACCACCCCCGCGGCCGAAGGCGGCGCCAACGCCAGCCCGGCGCCCGCCCCCGAGGGCGACCTGGGCCTGGCGCCGGCCCTGGCCCTCGCGCTGCTGGGCGGCCTCATCCTGAACCTGATGCCCTGCGTCTTCCCGGTGCTCTCCATCAAGGCGCTGGCCCTCGTGAACCAGGGCAACCACAAGGCCGAGGGCCTGGCCTACACCGCGGGCGTGCTGCTGAGCTTCGCGGCGCTGGCCGGCGTGCTGATCGCGCTGCGGGCTGGTGGGCAGCAGGTGGGCTGGGGCTTCCAGTTCCACTCGCCGGTGTTCGTGCTCGTGGTGGCCTATCTGCTCTTCCTGGTGGGCCTGAACCTGTCGGGCTTCTTCGACGTGGGCGGCAGCTTCACCGGCATCGGCTCCGGCCTGGCCGCCCGCCAGGGCCTGGCCGGCAGCTTCTTCACCGGCGTGCTGGCCGCCGTGGTAGCCACGCCGTGCACCGCGCCTTTCATGGGAGCGGCCCTGGCCTTCGCATTGGCCCAGCCGGCGGTGGTGATGCTGGCCGTCTTCCTGGCGCTGGGCCTGGGTCTGGCCCTGCCGTTCCTGGTGCTGGCGTTCTGGCCGGCGGCGCAGCGCTGGCTGCCGCGGCCCGGCGCCTGGATGGACACCTTCAAGCAGTTCCTGGCCTTCCCGATGTATGCCGCGGTGGTCTGGCTGCTGTGGGTGCTGGCCCAGCAGGCCGGGCCGGATGGCGTGGCGCTGGCGCTGGGCGGGCTGGTGCTGATCGCCTTCGCGCTGTGGGTGCGCCGTGCCGGCCGGGGTGTGCTGGCGGGCGGCGTGACGGTCGCGAGCCTGGCGCTGGCGCTCGGCACGGCGGCGTGGATCAAGCCGGTCGCGGCGGTTGACGCGCGCGCCGAGTCCAGCGTGGAGCCCTACAGCGCTGAGCGCCTGGCCGACCTGCGGGCGCAGAACAAGCCCGTGTTCGTCAACATGACGGCCGCCTGGTGCATCTCCTGCCTCGTGAACGAACGTGTCGCGCTGTCGCGCCCCGAGGTGCACGAGGCCTTTGCCAAGGCCGGCATCACCTACCTGAAAGGCGACTGGACCCGCGAGGACCCCAAGATCACCGCCGTGCTCAAGGCCCATGGCCGCTCGGGCGTGCCGCTGTATCTCTACTACGCTCCTGGCGCCGCCGAGGCCCAGGTGCTGCCGCAGATCCTCACCCCCGGCCTCGTCATCGAGGCGGTTTCCACCCCCCAAGCCCCCCGGAGTTCGACATGACGCACCTGTTTCGCCGCTCTCTGATCGCCGCCACGCTCGCTCTGCCGGCGCTGGCCCTTGCCAATGCCGCCGTGGAAGCGCCGGCCCCCGCCTTCACCGCCCAGACGGCCGACGGCAAGACCGTCAACCTGTCCGACTTCAAGGGCAAGACCGTGGTGCTGGAATGGACCAACCACGACTGCCCCTACGTGAAGAAGCACTACGGCAGCGGCAACATGCAAAGCCAGCAGAAGGCCGCCGCGGCGCAGGGCGTGGTGTGGCTGCAGGTGATCTCGTCGGCGCCGGGCCAGCAAGGCTTCGTCGACGGGCCCACCGCCAAGAAGCTCAACGCCGACCGCGGCGCGGCCCCCACCGCCACGCTGCTGGACCCCAAGGGGGAACTCGGCAAGCTCTACGGCGCGCAGACCACGCCGCACATGTACGTGATCAAGGGCGACGGCACCCTGGCGTACAAGGGTGGCATCGACAGCATTGCCTCGGCCAAGGCCGAGGACATCGCCAAGGCCGAGCCCTATGTGGCCGACGCGCTGGCCGCCGTGGCGGCGGGCCGCAAGGTCGAGAAGGCCTCGACCCGCCCCTACGGCTGCTCCGTCAAGTACGCCAGCTGACCCCGGCGCCGCGCACTTCTGTCGACCGCCCGGCCACCCCGGGCGGTTTTGTTTTCTGCTCCCTTCGCCATGCAAGCCCTGCTCGACGCCATCGCCACTGCCCCCGACTTGCCTGCTGATGCCGGCCGGCTCTTTCACGGCCGGGGCGGCCGCTTCCCGGGCTGCGAGCACCTAGCGCTGGACGTCTACCCGCCGGTCGTACTGCTGACAAGCTTCCAGCAGCTGCCCGACGACGCGCTGGCGGCCGTGGGCGCGGCCCTGCAGGCGCGTTGGCCGGGCGTGGCCTGGGTCTACCAGTGCCGCGCGGCCGGAGCGGCCCAGACGCGCTGCATGGCGGGCGAGGTGCCGGAGCCGCATGTCGTCACCGAGGCCGGCACGCGCTACCTCGTCCACCTGCTGCGCGGGCAGAACCACGGCCTCTTCCTGGACATGGCGGCCGGCCGCCGCTGGGTGCGGGAGCAGGTCAAGCCGGGGGCCAAGGTGCTCAACCTGTTTGCCTACACCTGTGCCTTCTCGGTGGTGGCGCTGCAGGCTGGCGCGGCCGAGGTGACGAATGTCGACATGGCCTCCGGCGCGCTGGCCATTGGCCGAAGCAACCATGAACTCAACGGCGTGAAGGCCGGAGCGCGCTTCCTGGCGCACGACATCTTCAACTCCTGGGGCAAGCTCACGCGTGGCGGGCCCTACGACCTCGTGGTGTGCGACCCGCCGAGCTTCCAGAAGGGCAGTTTCGTCGCGACCAAGGACTACGCCCGTCTCGCCCGCCGCCTGCCCGCGCTGCTGGCGCCGGGCGGCCACGCGTTGCTCTGCCTGAACGCACCGGAGCTGGGCGTGGACTTCCTGCGCGGCACCGTCGCAGAGCACGCGCCCGAGCTGCAGTTCATCGGGCGCCTGGAAAACCCTGAGACGTTTGCTGACGTGTCGCCCGAGCGCAGCCTCAAGGCGCTGGTGTTCCGCGCCGCCTGAGCCGGTCCGGCCACGCGCATCGTGTCGCGTGAGCAACGCGGCCCTGGCGCCGGACTCCCCCCACATGCGGGGAGAGGCAGGCCCCATTGCCAAAACGGCAATCGCCGTTTTCCCCATTAGGCATGGGGCTTTCTAGGGATTGGGGGGTGGCTGGCGCGGGGGTAATTTCCGACTGGCTCGTCAAACTTTCCTAAAGCGTAAAGAAACGGTCACTACCCTCGCTCGGCGCGTCGGGATGGTCTCGGCGTTCGTCCATGCACCACCGAAGTACCGCCATGCAACTCCGTTCTCTTGCCCTCGCCGCCCTTCTTGCGACCAGCTTTGCCGCCCAGGCGGACACGGTCGCGCTGTGGGACTACAACCCAACCCCGACCACGACCAAGCACACGGTGTCGGCCAACGGTGCGTCGTTCGCGACGCTCGGGGTCACCACCACCTTTGCAGGCGGATCTGCCTATCAAGGTGCCGCCGCAGGCCAGGCGCTCAACACGACGGGCTATGCAGCGCAAGGCGCGGGGGACCTGACGCGCGGCGTGCAGTTCATGGTCGATACCTCGGGCTACACCGACCTGGTGCTGACCTTCTCCCAGCGCAACAGCAATACGGCCTCGGCATGGACGATGCTGCAGTACACCGTTGACGGCAGCACCTGGTTGAACGCCACCACCTTCCAAATGCCGTCAGCCTCGGCCACAACCTTCGTCAACGGGCTGACTTTTGACTTCAGCGGCGTGGAGCTGGCCAACAACAACGCTGACTTCGGCTTCCGGTTCGTGGCGACCTTCGCACCCGGCACAAGTGCCTATGCGCCGACGGCCGCAGGTCAGACCTACGCCACCACCGGCACCATCCGCTACGACAACGTGCTGCTGAGCGGCACCGCCATCCCCGACGTGCCGGTCGACCCGCTGCCCGTCCCCGAACCCCAGACCTACGCGCTGATGCTCGCCGGCCTGGCCACCGTCGGCCTGCTGGCCCGCCGCCGCCGCGTCGGCTGACCGGGCGACCCGCCCATCGCCCCACTGCCCCACGCCTGCCAAGGATCGCCCGTGAAGACTCGCTCCTTCTCCCTGCACCCGCTGACCGCCTGCCTGCTGCCGCTGCTGCTGGCGGCCTGCGGCGGCGCCCAGTCGCCCGAAGCCACCGTCAAGCCCGCTGCGGCGGACGTGCTGGTCAAGACGGCTGAAGTCCACCCCAGCGTCAAGTACCCGGACCACCATGAGTTCGAGACCGACCTGGGCGTGCCCTTCGTCAGCACCCAGCCCAGCGGCGCGCGCCGCTTCACGCTGGCCATGGACTACCTCGGCGCCCCCGAGGGCCAGCAGCTGGCCTACCGGCTCGACCTCGTCGGCCCGGACGGCAAGACGGTGCAGACCTACGCCGGCGTGGAGCTCTACAAAGGCAAGCCGGTCACGCTGAACTTCGACTGGGCCGGCCGCACCGACAAGGCCGCGCTGCCCGACGGCGTGTACGAGGCCCGCCTGACCGCCTTCTCGGCCGACCCCGGCGTGACCGCTGCGGGCGACACCGCCGAGGCCCGCGTGAAGGCCCTGGCTGCCGCGGACGACCATGGCCATGCGCCGCATGAGCAGAGCTTCAAGTTCGTCATGGGCACGCCGCCCGTGGCCAAGATGCCGGCCTACCGCGCGATGCCCCTGGGCAGCCAGGTCACCGGCGCCGATGCGCCGCGCGCCAAGGCCCTGGCCGCCGCGGCCATCGCGAGCTGGCCCTACACCGTCTACTACGGCTCCCTGCACGGCCAGACCAACGACTCCGACGGCGGCGGCGACCTCGCCACCTGCAACTCGTCGCAAGCGGCGCAGAGCGGCAAGTTCGGTCCCGACACGGCCTTCCCCTATGCCAAGAGCAAGGGTCTGGACTTCTTCGGCAACACCGACCACAACCACTACTTCGACGGCAGCTCGGGCCTGGGCACCATCCCGGCAGCAGACGCCAAGGCCCGCTACACCGCAGGCGTGACCTTCGCCACCAACTACACCGCCAGCAACCCGGGCTTCCTGGCCATGTACGGCATGGAGTGGGGCGTCATCAGCGGCGGCGGCCACCTGAACATCTTCAACAGCGATGAGCTCTACAGCTGGGAGTACGACCCCAACAACCAGCTCTACGGCCACCGCTTCGTCGCCAAGAACGACTACGCCACGCTCTACACCGTGATGCGCGCCGCCGGCCAGGTCGGCCAGTTCAACCACCCCGACACCACCGGCCAGTTCATCGTCAACGGCACCGATTTCGGCTACACCGCGGACGGTGACGAGGTCATGGTGCTGGCCGAGATCTCCAACACCAGCGCCTTCTCCAACAAGGACGACGAGTCCACGCCGCCGGGCTCGGGCTACGAAAGCGCCTTCCGCAAGATCCTGGAGCGCGGCTTCCACGTCGCGCCGGCCACCAACCAGGACAACCACTGCGCGAACTGGGGCTCCTCCTACACCAACCGCACCGCCGTGCTCATCCCCAACGGCACCGCGCTGACCAAGGCCAGCTTCGTCGATGCGCTGCGCGCCCGCCGGGTGTTCGCCACGCACGACAAGAACTCGCAGCTGGTGTTCAGCGCCAACGGCGCCATCATGGGCTCGCGCATCAACAACCAGGGTGCGCTCAACCTGAACATCGGCTTCGCCAACACCGCGGGCCGCACGGTCTCGCTGGTGGAGGTGTGGCAAGGCGTGCCGGGCCGCAACGGCACCATGACCCTGCTGACCAACAGCGCCAGCTACACGCACACGCCGACCGACGGCCTGCACGTGTACTACGCCAAGGTCACGCAGGACGACGGCAAGATCCTGTGGTCCGCGCCGATCTGGGTCAACCAGGGTGCGGCCAACAACGGCGACACCACGCCGCCGACCGTCAGCGCCAGCGTCACCGGCAACAGCGGCAACATCACGCTGTCGGCCAACGCCAGCGACAACGTCGGCGTGACCAAGGTCGAGTTCTGGGTCGACAGCTCGCTCAAGGGCACCGTCACCACAGCGCCTTACCAGCTGGTGCTGGATTCGCGCACGCTGCCCAACGGCGCGCACACCCTGGTCGCCAAGGCCTTCGACGCCGCCGCCAACAGCGCTGCGTCCACCGACGTCACCTTCAGCGTGACCAACGCCGGTGCCTCGGTCAGCGAAGTCGAGCCCAACGGCACCATCGCCACGGCCAATGTGCTCGGCACCGCCACCACGGCCAGCGGCTTCATCAGCACCGCGACTGACAAGGACTACTTCCGCATCGACCTGCCGGCCAACAAGAAGATCCGCGTCGACATGAGCGGCCCGAGCGGCACCGACTACGACCTGTTCCTGGTCAGCTCCTCCGGTGCAGGCCTGGCCAGCTCCGGCGGCACGACCTCGTCCGAGTCGCTGACCTACACCAACGGCAGCAGCGCCCGCACGGTCTTCATCAAGGTGCAGAGCTACAGCGGCTCCAGCACGACGACGCCGTACACGCTGACGATCAGCTACCCCTGATCGGGCGCTGACAGAACCTCCGTGCGCCCATGCGGCGCACGGCACGACAGGGGCCTTCGGGCCCCTTCTTTACGTCGTGAGTGGCTCGCGATGCGCGGTCCGCGTACGGCGAATCGATCTTCGGCGGATCATGGCGGCGCGTGTCTTCAGAGTAGCTGGCTCTTGAACAACACGAAATCTTGAAGCCCCTCTAACGACTCGATGCCCCAAGCCCGTTCCGTGTTTACCTTGACCCGCGTGCGGCCTGCGTCATCCGTCCATTCCGCCTGTAGCTCGCAGGCCATTGACCCGGGTCGAGGGTAGATGCTGTCTTGCCGCAGGTTCTCGTCACTGACAACGGAGGCCTTCTCGATAAACTTGTGCAGCCGCCCGTCGGCGTCGATCAGCGCGCATTCGACGAATCCTGGCTGGTGCTCATCAACGAAGGCGGTGATCTGTACAGCGATGCGGTTCACGGTGTGCTGAGCTCGCCCGATGTTCACAGACCAGCAGGCGACGCCTCAGAGGAGATGGCGAGTGCCAGCCGAAGTGGCCCTGCAGCCGGATCGACGAATGGCTCTGGCATTGAAGGTGCCCGACAGGCTACTCGTTAGGCGAGCCGCGAACAACGCGGTTCGGCCGCTTGCTGTAGAGGCCGTCTGCTGAGACACCCGTGCCAGTAAAGCACCTGCCAATCTCACGCAACTGCACGGTCCTGTCCGCGAAATTGAACACCATCTTGCATCGCAGTTCTTCGCTGACGACGACCCCGGCACAGTGGTCGCGCGAGAGCTGTAGCTCTCCTTCCAGGTTTCCATATCGCGGTGCACCGTCAGGCGCGATGTTGCCGAACGCCTGGACCTGCACCCTGACGCTGATCGAGCCATCGGGCGATTCGCTTGCCGCCGAAATCGAGAGGTTCGCGCCGTCCTTGCGGAGGTACTCGCCGTCGATCGCACAGGGCGACGCGTGCGCCAGGCTTGCGCTCAAGATGCAGCAGACGCAAGCGCAAAGCGCCTCAAGACTTGGCATGACGTGTCCTCAACTCGTGGCCCGATGGGCTATGGCGAATGGGGCTTCGCCGCTCAAGGCAGGCGTGACAGCTCGTGCAGCAGCTTGGCGCGGGCCGCCGGGTCGTTGACCGACTCGGCCATGCGGTTGAAGAACACGGCGCGGCTGTCGGTGCCGGTGGCGGCGCGCTTGGTCAGCACCTTGGCGATCGGGCCCACATGCTGGGCGAGCAGCGCCTGGGCCTTGTCGACCACCGCCTCGGTCAGCGGGCCGCCGAGGGTGGTGGCGCCGGCCGAGCCCTGGGAGGCCTGAGACCCCTGCGAGCCCGGTGAACCCCTGGAGCCGAAGATGCTGAGGGCGCCGCCGCCGGTGCTGCCTTTGGTGCCCTTGCCCGTGCCGGCGCCATGCGTGCCGCCGGCCGTGCGGTGATGGCCCCCGGTGACGAGGCTGGCCTGGCCCAGGAAGGCGTCCCGCGCCCGCGGGTCGCTGACCTGCTCGGCGAGCCGCGTGTAGAGCTCGTCGAGGTTGCTGCACTCACGCGCCGCGCGGCGCACCAGCACGCTGGCCAGCGGCCCGACGTGGCGGGCCAGCGTGAGCTCGGCCTGGCTGAGCTGGGCCTTGTCCCAGTGAGAGGGCGGTGGCGACCCGGCGGTGGAGCCGGGCACCGGCGTGCCGGACAGCGACACCGGCGCCTGCGTCGGCGACACCAGCGGCTGCGGCGCCTTGGCGCGCGGCGGCGCCAGCATGACGGTCTTCTCCCAGGAGGTGTCGTCCAGCACCTGGCCGGCGCCGTCGATCAAGGCCTGCTTGAACTCCTCGGCCGTGGCGAAGCGGTCCTCCGGGCGCTTGGCCAGCGCGCGGGCGACGATGCCGTCGAACCAGCCCGGGCGCTGCACGCCGTCCAGCGTGGAGGGCGGCTGGGGCATCTCGTTGACGACCTTGTACATGAGGGCTTCGGTCGTGCCCGCGAACGGCGCGCGGCCGGTCAGCAGTTGGTAGAGCACGACGCCGGCGCCGTAGATGTCCACGCGCCGGTCCATGGGCTTGCCGAGAAACTGCTCGGGCGCCATGTGGCTGGGCGTGCCCACCATGTAGTGCGTCTGGGTGAGGTTGTTGCTCTCGATGCGGGCGATGCCGAAGTCAGCCACCTTCAGCCGCCCGGCGGTCGTCATGATGATGTTGGCCGGCTTGACGTCACGGTGCCACACGCCCTTGTCGTGCGCATGACCCAGCGCGTCGAGCAGCTGGCTCATGATGCCGGGGATGTCGGTGTCGGTGAACCGCACCTTGGCGCCGAGGTAGCTGGCGAGCGACCGGCCCTCGACGAACTCCATCGCGATGTAGGCCACGCTCTGGTCGCGACCGAAGTCGTAGACCGCCACGATGCCCGGGTGCATGAGCCGGCCGGCCGCCTGCGCCTCGTTGCGGAAGCGCGAGGCCGGCGCGCCGGGGCTGTCGTCATCCGAGTCGAGCTGGGTGCGGATCGTCTTCAGCGCGACGGTGCGCTGGATGTCCGGGTCGAAGCCCTTGTAGACGACGCCCATCGCGCCCTCACCGAGCACCTCGGTGATGCGGTACTTGCCCAGCTGAACAGGATGCTTCTTGTCGCTCATGCCCGGCCTGGTTGGCTCATGAATCGAGGAGCTTCATGGCCTGCACGACGCTGGCGCGCATGCGCGAGAAGGAGTCGGACAGGGTGGCGATCTCGTCGCGGCCGCGGGCCTCGAACTCCGGCGCGTCCAGCTCACCCTGGCTCACGCGGTCGGCCAGGGCCGAGAGCTGCGTGACCGGGCGCACGACCAGCATCCACACCATCAGGTTCAGCACGATGCCGACCGCGATGAACACGCCGATGAGGGAGCTGATGAAGACCTTGAAGGTCTGGTCGGCGCGCTGCAGCGGCACGCCCAGCGGCACTGACACGATCTGCGCGCCGATGACCTCGTTGAGGTTCCAGCCGAAGCCGTTCGCCGGGCCGTACTTGGCGACCATGGTGGCTGGGGCGGCATCCACGCTGCTGTGGCAGGCCAGGCAGGCCGGGTCGGTGATGCGCAGCGGGCGGGCGATGTACAGCGACGGGCCGGCCGGCGTGTCGCGGGTGCCGACGGTTTCCTTCAGCTCGGCCGACGAGCGGAACTGGCCGACGATGTCCACCTCCCAGCTGGTGGCGCGGTCACGCGGGTTGGTCGGGTTGAGCGTCGCCTCCTTGTAGGCGAACTCGGGGTGCTTGGACAGCAGCGTGTTCAGCACCTCCGTGGCCGAGTAGCTGGGCACCGTCTGCGGCAGGAACTCCTGCGACATCTGGGCCGCCAGCAGCGGCTTGATCTGGGTGTTGGTGTAGTTGCGCACCGCCAGCGCCTTCTCCATCAGCATGCGGGCGCTGGCCACGGTTTCCTGCTGCGCGTTCTCCTGCAGCAGGTTGCGCGCGATGTAGCCGCTCAGGGCGATGCCCAGGCTCATCACGAGCAGATAGACGAGATTGAACTTGGCGAGCAGTTTCATGGCCGGACCCCAGGGCAGACTCTTGCGGACTCTTGCCGACGCTTTCAAAAGGTCGGCAATGGTAGTGCGTTGCTACGCTGAGTAACCGGTTCGTCGCTTCGGTTCCCGGCCGGGAAACCGTCTTATGTGCGTCTCAAGTGCGTCTCAAGGGCGGGTCACCACCAGGGCCACGTTGCTGCCGCCAAAGGCAAAGGAGTTGGACATCGCCGCCCGGGCGCTGCTCTGGCGCGCAGCGCCGGTGACCAGGTCGATCTGGCTGCCCAGGCTGCTGGCGCGGACATGGGCGCTGGCCGGCAGCCAGCCGCCGCGCAGGGCCTGCACCGTGGCCACCAGCTCCAGCGCACCACCGGCACCGATCAGGTGCCCGTGCAGCGCCTTGGTGGCCGACACCGGCACGGCGCCGGTGCCGAACACCGCCTCGATGGAGCTGGCCTCCACCGCGTCGCCCACCTCGGTGGCCGTGCCGTGGGCGTTGACGTAGCCGATGTCGGCGGGCGCCAGGCCGGCGTCCTGCAGGGCCGCCCGCATGGCGCGGACCTGGCCGTCGGCGTCGGGGCGGGACAGGTGCACCGCGTCCACGCTGTGCCCGTAGCCGGCCAGTTCGGCCAGCGGCGTGGCGCCGCGGGCGCGGGCATGGGCCTCGGTCTCCAGCACCAGCGCGGCAGCGCCTTCGCCCAGCACCAGGCCCTGGCGGCCGTCGTCGAAGGGGCGGCAGGTCTGCTCGGGCTGGTCGGCATCCAGCGGCGCCATCACGCCCATGGCCTGCCAGCCCAGCGCGCTGCCCACGTTGAGCATGGCTTCCGACCCGCCCACCAGGGCCAGGTCGGCGCGGCCGTTGCGCAGCAGCCAGAGCGCCTCGCCGATGGCCTGGGCCGACGAGGCGCAGGCATTGGATACCGCCAGCTGGGCGGCGCGCAGCTGGTGACGCATGGCCAGGTGTGAGCCGGCCGAGTTGGCCATCACCCGCACCACGGTGTAGGGGTGCACCCGCGGCGGCTGCGCGGTGAACATCTGTTGGTACGACGCCTCCAGCGAAGCCGAGCCGCCCAGGCCGGTGCCCCAGCTGACGGCCGCGCGCTCGGGCGCCGGCGCGAACTCGGGCAGCCCGGCCTGCGCCCAGGCTTCGGCCGCGGCCTCCAGCGCCATCAGGCTGTGGCGATCGTAGAGATTGCGCTGCGCGGGTGGCAGGTGAGCGCCGAGGGGCTCGGTCACCACGGCCGCCGCGTGGGGTCGCAGCGCATGCGCCGGGCTGCCGGGTTGGGCCGTGATGCCGGAACGGCCGGCCTGCAGCGCCTGCGTCAACGCCGTGACGCCCCGGCCCAGGGCGCTGACCGCCCCCAGTCCCGTGATCCAGACGTGCATCAGGCCGCCACCGGCTGCGCCTTGGCCAGCAGCAGCTCATCCACCAGCGTGGCCAGGCCGCTCAGTGTGGGGTTGGCCAGCGCGCGATCGTGCTCGATGTTGACGTGGAAGTGGTCTTCCACGGTGAACATGAAGTCCACCAGGCCGAGAGAGTCCAGGCCGAGTTCGGCAAACGGCGTGTCGACCTTGTCGGTCAGGCCTTCGGCACCCAGCTCACGTTGGGCGAGGGTGCAGAGTTGTTCAAGCGTGTTGGGCATGGTCGGTCCAGGTGGGGGTGGCGTGGGTGGCGGGGAGCGCGGCCAGCGGATGGCTGCGCAGCAGGAAGTCGCGCACGGTGCGCGCGACGGCGATGCGTTCGTTGTCCAGCGTCAGCATGTGATAGCTGTCGTGGAACCAGTGCACCTCGGGGGGCTGGCCCAAGCGGCGTTGCAGCTCGTGCACGGTGCGCGGGCTGGCCACGTCGTCCTCGGTGGCGTGCAGCACGACCGCCGGCGCGGCCAGGCGGGGTAGCCGGGCGCGCACATGGCGGATCAGCCGCGAGGCCTGGTAGAGCGAGGCGGCTGACAGTCGCGCCGCCCCCACCGCCGACACCTGCGTCGTGGCCATGGCCTGTTCCACCCAGGCGCGCAGCCGTTCGTTCTTCAGGCCGAAGGGCGCGGTTTCCTTGAAGCTCATGCGCCGGCGCAGCGGCGGCAGATACGCCAGCGGCAGCAGGCGCCGCCAGGGCGAGACGTTCCAGCCGTCGAAATGCAGGGTGGTGGAGATCAGCACCAGCGCCGCGGCCGGGCGGCGTGCCGCCAGGGCCAGCGCCAGCACCGCGCCCATGCACAGCCCGCCCACCGCCACGCGGCCATGCTGGGCTGCCAGACGGTCGAAGGCCGCCTCGGCCTCGGCGAGCCAGTGCTCGAAGGGCGGCACCGGCAACTGCTCGCCGGTGGCGGCGCTGACACCGTAGCCGGCCATGGCCGGGGTCTCGACGACATAACCGACTTCTCGCAGTGACTTGGCGACGGGCGCCAGCTCCAGCGGGTTGGCACACAGGCCGTGGAACAGCAACACGGCGGGGCGCTGCGGGTGCATTGAGTTCATGGCCAGCAGTGTCGAAAGCCCCGCCGTCAGCCGCTTGTCGCCCGCCTTGCCGGCAGCTTTCCTCGTCTGACAGCGCGCTGTCAGCACGGCGGGCGGTCTCGCGCCATACTTGTGACCATGCGCATCCTGCTCGTCGAAGACGACGAACATCTCGTCGAAACCACCGCCCGCGCCCTGCGTTCGCAAGGCTGGGTCGTGGACTGCACCGCCCGCGGTGAGCCCGTGCCGCGCTCGCTGCGCGAGGACGCCTACGACCTCCTCATCCTGGACATCGGTCTGGCGGGCATCGACGGTTTCGAGACGTTGCGCCGCGTGCGTGGTGAGGGCCTGGCCGTGCCGGTGCTCATCCTGACCGCCCGCGATGCCGTCGAGGATCGTGTGCGCGGCCTGGAGGGCGGCGCCGACGACTATCTCGTCAAGCCCTTCGCGCTGACCGAGCTGGTGGCCCGCGCCCGCGCGCTGGTGCGCCGCAGCCAGGCGCGCACCAGCAATCAGCTCCAGCTGGCCCGCCTGCGCATCGACCAGGAGGCCCGCCGCGCCTACATCGACGACGAGCCCCTGGCCCTGTCCGCCCGCGAGTGGGACGTGCTCGGCTTCCTGATGGCGCGCGCCGGCAAGGTGGTGCCCAAGGAACACATCGCGCTGGCCAGCAACGCCTGGGACCAGGGCGTGAGCGACAACGCCATCGAGGTCTGCCTGTCACGCCTGCGCGCCAAGATCGAGCCGGGCGGCGTGCAGTTGCGCACCGTGCGCGGCCTCGGTTACCTGCTCGAAGAAATTGGTTGACCGCCCCCGCTCCAGCCTGCAGCGGCGTCTGTTTGGCTGGTTGCTGCTGCCGCTGCTGGTGGCGCTGCCGCTGCTGGCCATCGGGCTGTACAAGCAGGTGCAGGACAGCGCCCAGAGCTGGCTCGACGAAGGCCTGGAAGACACCGCGCTGACCCTGGCCGGGCAGATCGACGTGCGCAGCGGCGAGCCGCACATCGAGATCAGCGCCACCATGGACCGCGCGCTGCGCTTCGACCGCCAGGACGATGTCTTCTACCTCGTGCTCGCGCCTGACGGCGAGGTGCTGCAGGGCGATGCCGGGCTGGTCGACCTGCAGCCGCGACCGCCAGCGCAGGTGGCCGGGCGCTCCTGGTATGGCGACGCCAAGCTGCGCGACCGCTCGCTGCGCCTCGTGCAGTTGGGGCATGACTGCGGCGGTGGGCAGAGCTGCCAGATCCTCGTGGCCGAGACCCTGCACAAACGCGACGCCCTGCAGCGCCAGATCGGCTCGCTCGTGGCGCTGAATGGCGCGGGCCTGGCCGTGCTGCTCGCGTTGGCGGGCTGGTGGGCCATCCGCCAGGGCCTCACGCCGCTGACCGAGCTCAGCGCCGAGCTGGAGCACCGCGACCTGCATCGCCTCACGCCGCTGGAGGCCCGCCTGCCGCGGGAGCTGGTGCCGCTGCAGGCCGCCTTCAACCGGCTGTTTGAGCGGCTGGCGCGCGCGGCCGGCGCGCAGCGCGAATTCCTGGCCGACGCCGCGCACCAGCTGCGCACGCCGCTGACCTCGCTGCAGACCGAGATCGAACTCGCCATGCTGGAGCCGCACGACCAGCGGGTGGACCCGCTGCTGCAGCGCCTGCGCCACCGTGTCACGCGCAGCGCGCGCCTGGCGCAGCAGCTGCTGTCACTGGCCCGCGCGGAAGACCGCAGCGTGGACGTCGAGCAGCGCATCGACCTGCGCGACATCGCCACCGAGAGCGGCCAGGACTGGGCGCACCGGTCCCTGCCCAGTGGCGTGGACCTGGGCTTTGAGCTGGCCGAGGCGCCGGCGCAGGGGCATGCCTTCCTGTTGCGCGAGCTGCTGGAGAACCTCATCCACAACGCGGTCAGCTATGCCGGCGGCGGGGCGCGCATCACGGTGCGTTGCGGGACCGACACCACCGGCCCCTGGCTGGAAGTCGAGGACAACGGCCCGGGTATTCCGCCGGCTGAGCGTGCGGCGGCGATGCAGCGTTTCCGGCGCGGCAGCACGGCCAGCGGCTCGGGCAGCGGCCTGGGCCTGGCGATTGCGGCTGACATCGCCGCGCGCCATGGCGGCCGGCTGGAGCTGCTGGATGCCCACGCCGGGCCGGGCCTGCGGGCGCGCCTCAG
This sequence comes from Roseateles puraquae, assembly GCF_002205845.1. Lineage (GTDB taxonomy): Bacteria > Pseudomonadota > Gammaproteobacteria > Burkholderiales > Burkholderiaceae_C > Pelomonas > Pelomonas puraquae. The sequence continues at coordinate 482,574 of NZ_NISI01000002.1, forward strand.
CCTGCCGCCGCCGGCTTCAATGCCAGCTGCTTGAAGAGGTTCATGGCCACGATGACCCGCCGTCCCGGCGTGGGCGGCACCTCATGCATCGCGATGCCGGGGAACATGACCAGCGTGGCCGGCCGCGGGTGGTAGACGCTGTCGCGCGAGAACACCAGCGGTGCACAGCCCGGCTCGGCCTCCAGGTAGACCACGCAGCTCAAGTCGGCGGGCCAGTGGTTGTGGGCCACGGTGTGATCCGCCTGCTCATAGATCGCGCCCCAGCATTGCAGCACCCGCAGGTCCAGCCCCAGGGCGCCCAGGTCGCCTGACCAGGCCTTGGGTGCCGCGGCCTTGGCGATGTCGACCACGCTCGCGCACAGCGGCATGAGCTTCGGGTTGAGCAGGTGACTCTCCCAAGGGCTCATGTAGGCCGACTTGACGTTGGACGTGGGCGACAGCGGGTGGCTGACGCGCAGCTCGTCGATGGCCTCGCGGGCCAGTTGCAGCCGGTCGGCGATGGGGCCGAGCTCGGCAATGATGATGGGGATCTGGGTCTGGACGCTGGCGCCGACCACGTGCACGGCGGAGGAGACGTTCATCCCGCGATTTTGCGCATCGGGCGCGGCGGGGCAGCCGCAAAAGTCAACCGGGAAGGCGTCCCTTTTTTCCGGGCCGTGATGTCACGGGGCTGCCATCACGGGGCGTCAGGCTAGCCTGCCTTGCCCCTTCATCTCCCAGAGGAACGCCATGAAGTCTTTCTCCGTCGCCTTCGCCTTGTTCGCGCTGGCCTCCACCGCCTTGGCCAGCGAGCAGAGCCTGTGCAGCGCTGCCAAGGGCAGCTTCCTGACCGGCACGGTCACGGCCGCGCCCAAGTTCGCTGCCGCCACGCAGACCTTGCAGGGCATCAAGCTCTCGCACACCAAGCTCAGCCTGCGTGCCGACCAGGACGGCAAGGTGTACGACGTGGCCATCGACAACGTCTTCGCGGTCGACTACGTGAAGAACGCCAGCAGCGTGCCCGCGTCGCTCGCGGCGATCAAGGTCAACGACCGGCTGGAGCTGTGCGGCGCCAAGTACACCAGCGGCGTGGGCATCCACTGGGTGCACACCAACTGCGGCGACGTGCCGACCACCAGTGCGCCCAATGGCTGGGTCAAGCGCTTCTCGGCCAGTGGCAGCGTGGGCAGCAACCTGGAGCGCAGCCAGACCTACTGCTATCTCTGGAACTGACGTGACGCCACACCGCGCGCCTCGCACCCGGACGGCCTGGCTGGCCGCCCTGGCGACGCTCGGTCTGCTGCTGGCGTGGCTGGCCATCCGGCCTGCCGCCGACTTGCCGGTCGAGCAGCACGACCGCCAGGCCGCCGCGGTGCCCGCCTTGCTGCTGCGGACGACCCCGACCGTCCCGACCGTTGTGGCGAGCCCGGTGCCATCGAGCCGCCGGGCGCCCGCGAGCTCCGGCGTGGCGCCGTCCGCCGTCATGCGGGCGGTCGCTGCGGCGCGCCTGGGTGACGCGCAGGCAGCGCATGACGCCTACCGACGGCTCACCGACTGCAGTCGCGGCGAGGGCACGAGCGAGTGCGCCGGCCTGCCGCGGTCGCTCATCGAGGAGCGGCTTCGCTTTCTCGCGCAGGCCGCACGCGCCGGCATTCCGGCGGCGCAGGTGGATGTGTACATGGAAGGGCCCGACCCGCTGGTGGCCCTGGACGAGCAGCAGCTGCAGGCCTGGCGGGCCGAGACGCTGTCGGGCCTGCAACAGGCTGCCGGGCGTTGCGATGCTTTTGCCAGTGGGCTGTTGGCGACCCTGTCCGACAGTGGTGAGCTGGCGCCGCGCGACGCGGCACGTGCGGTGGCCTATGCGGTGGCCGAGGCCAGCTTGCGGCACCGGCCGCTGACCGATGAAGCCCTGCAGGACCGTCTCGCGCAGCCGCTGGACGCCGCCGGCCTGGCCGCGGCGCGCGAGCAAGGCCTGCGCCTGGCGGCGAGCTGCCGCTGACGCGGCCGGCGCTCAGCCCAGCGACTCGTACAGCGCCACCAGCTCCTGCGTGAGCTTGTGGCGGGGCTCCAGGTGGATCATGGGCCGGGCCAGTTCGTGCGACTCCTTCACCTTCACGCTGCTGGAGAGGTAGGGCTCCAGCACCGGCAGCCCTTCGTCCAGCAGCTCCTGCACCACGCGCTGCGGCAGTGAGGCGCGGGCCTGGAACTGGTTCACCACGATGCCCTCGACCGACAGCTCCGGCGCATGGTCGGCGCGGATCTCCTCCACCGTCTCCAGCAGCCCATAGAGCGCCCGGCGCGAGAAGTCGTCGCAGTCGAACGGGATGAGGCAGCCCTGGGCCGCGATCAGCGCGGAGCGGGTGTAGAAGTTCAGCGCCGGCGGGGTGTCGATCCAGATCTCGTCGTAGTCGTCGGCCAGCGGCAGCAGCGCATCGCGCAGCTTGTAGATCTTGTAGCGGCTCTCCAGCTTGCCGTGCAGTTCATCCAGCTCGGGGCCCGCGGGCATCAGGTGCAGGTGCTCCCAGGGCGTTTCGGTGACGAACTCGGTCAGCGCCGGCGCGCGCACGCTGAACTTCAGCGTCGACTCGAAGAACGCCGCCGAGCCGGGGGTGGCCTCGTCCAGCGCTTCGCCCATCAGGTAGCGGCTGGTGTTGCCCTGGCAGTCCAGGTCAATCACCAGCACCCGCCGGCCGCTGGCTGCCGCAATCGCTGCCAGGTTGCTCGTGATCGTGGACTTGCCCACGCCGCCCTTCTGGTTGAACACGACTCGCCGCATCGCCGCACCTCCGGTTGAGGCGGCCATTGTGCACTGCAGCAATGGCGAATCAAGCAGGACGGGCGGCGCGACCGGGCTTCGGCATGTGGGTGCTGAGTGCGGGTCGAGGAGGGGGCGCAGGGACCGGTGGTATCAGCCTGCAGGGCATTGGCAGCAGCTGGGCAAGCGCCGGCGTGGCGCTGGCCACCAGATAGGCTGTGGACACCAGGGCCATCCCGGCGGTGCAGATGACGAGCAGCAGGCCGCGCTCCACGGCGCGCGCCGATCCTGTGCTCGTCATGCGCGACATGAGCGTCCTCGCAGCGGGCTACTTCAGCATCGTGAGCAGTTCCTCGGCGCCCTTGTCGATGCCGACGCGGGCGGCCTTGAGTCGTCCGAAGGTGGCCGCCACGTTCATGGCGTTGGGAAACTGCTTGGCGACGAACGCCTTCAGCAGTTCGCCCGAGCTGGCGTCGTAGATCTCGACCGAGTACATGACAGAGCCGATGAAGGCGCCCTCCTTGCCGCGAATGCCCTGCACAGCGTTGTACGGCGCGCCCACCAGATCGAAGCGGGTCACGGTGCTGACGACCGCCGTGTTGGGCTTCGCTCCGGTCAGCGACAGCCGGATGCGCAAGGTGCCCGGTTGGACCCTGCCGACCCGTCCGAATCGTTGATCCAGCTGCTGCGAGAAGCGCTGGAACATGTACTCGGCCAGTTCCTGTCGTTCTTCCTGAGAGACGTCCTCGAACTGTGAGTCGCGACCGCCGTAGACGATCACGGGGTCCAGGATCAGGTTGGCGTAGGAGGCCCACGAAACCGCGCGATCCACGCTGTAGGGAATGCGGTCCCGTCGTTCATCGTTGTTCTGGCGCAGTTGACTCGACGATGCGATCTCCTCGTATCGATGGGGTTGGGGCGTCGAACAGGCAGCGAGGCCGGTCAGGGCGAGGGCCAGGCAGGCCTGGAGGAGGCGTGTGGATTTCATGGCGTGCTTTCGGTCGTTCGGGTTGGCGCAGCGTCGGTGGCTGCGGATTTCGGTACTGATCAGGACGCATAAATTCTTTTTCCGAAGCCCGCGCGGGGTCAAAGAAAAACGTACGATGCCGTACTGTTATGGGGGTTCCATGCGGGTGATGACCGATGAACGCCGTGCCGACATCATTCGGCTGACGGCGCTGCTTTTCGAGCAGCTGGGCTACGAGGCGACGTCCATGAGCGAGATCTCGCGACGCCTGGGAGGGTCGAAGTCGACGCTCTACCGCTACTTCCCCACCAAGGACGACCTCGTCGTGGCCGTGGTCAAGACCTTCGTCACCGCGCACATGGCAGATGCGATCGCGGAGCTGGAGAAGGGCATCGAAAGAGGGCTCAGCCTGCAGCAGGTTCTCTTGCGTTTCGGAGAGCAGGCCTTGAAGGTGGTCGCCAACGATTCACGTGCGCGCTCGCTGCATCGGGTGATCGTGGCCTCAGCCGGGCAATCCAATGTGGGAGAGCTGTTCTTCGAGGCGGGCCCGGCGCAGATGCAGGCGCGCCTTACCGAGCTGATCGAGCACGCCGTGCGGCGAGGCGAGATCCAGCCGGTGGACCCGCCCATAGCCGCCCAGCAGTTCACAGCGCTTCTCAACGCCCAGGTGAGCGGCCGCATCTATCAACAGAACCCCAGGGACCTGAAGCCGGCGCAGCTGCGGCCCATGGCCATGCTGGCGGTGGACTTCTTCTTGTCGGCCTTGATGCCGAATCCGCCCTCCGCAGCGGCGGGCAGCAAGGGCCCCCGACAGGCTGCCGGCTAGGAGTCAAGCCATCGCCTGCCAGCTTGCCGAGGTCAGACGCGCCGCACCGGCCCGATCGCGATCGGGGCTGCGAGCCATTGCTCGGGGCCGGCCCGGCGGTGCAGGGCACGAACCACGTCCATGCCGCTGACCACCTGGCCGAAGGCCGCGAAGCCCAGGCCGTCAGGGTTGCGGCGGCCGCCGAAGTCCAGCTCGGGCTGGTCGCCGACGCAGATGAAGAACTCCGCCGTGGCCGTACCGGGCGCGCCGCGCGCCATCGAGATCGTGCCATCGCGGTGGCGCAGGCCGGTGTCGCGTGTGGTTTCGTGCGGGACGGCCGGGCGCAGCGGCGGCGCGTCGTCCTTCAGGTTCAGGCCCCACTGCACCACTTCGATCTTGTGCGCGCTCTTCGGTTGGTTGGCCAGGTTGACGAGGCGGTAGACCCAGGCGCGATCCAGCTGGTGCGCGTCGACATAGGCCAGGTAGTTGGCCACCGTGAGCGGCGCCACCGCCGGGTTCACCTCGATGACGAAGGCGCCCAGCGGGGTGTCGACCCGGGTGCGCACCGTCTTGCCTGGTGCGGCAGGGGCGAGCCAGGGCAGGGCGGTCAAGGTCAGCAAGGCGCGGCGTTGCATGCGGGGCTCTCCTCAGGCGGCAGCGGGCTCTCGCGGGGCGAGGGGGTGATCCATGCCGCCGTCGCCATAGCTGCGCAGCACCTGGGCGATGACGACCTGGTAGCCCTTCAGCCAGCGGGCCTGCGCCTGCTTGGCCTCGCGGTGATCCGGGTGGCTGATCAGCTGCTGCAGGGCTTCCAGCGAGTCCCAGTAGTAGACGTTGGAGATCTGGCCTGTGGCCGGGTTCTCCCAGGTCTCTTCGCCCCGGTAGCCGGGGATGGCGCGGGCCATGGCGGCGATGCGGGCGTCCAGCGCGTGGAAGTCGGCGTCGTACTCGCCCTTGGCAAAGGTGAAGGTGGCAGTGAACATCAGCGCGGGGCGGTGAGCGCGCGCTCGATGAAGCGGCGCGGGACGGTGGTCTTGGGCACGCGCACCGGGAACCAGCTGCGGATGTCGTGGTCCAGACCGATGCCGTGCATGAAGTTGTACAGGCCCTTTTTCAGGCCCTGGCCCAGGCCGTCGTGGTCGGTGGGGGTGGGGTCGATGAAGGCGATGTCGTTCTTGGCGAAGCGCGCGTCGGCCGGCAAGGGCTGCAGCGTGACGCCGTACGCTGCCGGGTTCATGCCCACGGGTGAATGCACCGTGCAGGCAAAGCGGTGGAAGAAGCCGCTGTGGATGCAGCCGTGCTCGAACAGCTGGCGCACGTACTCCAGCGCGTCGACCGTGTCCTGCGTGGTCTGGGTGGGGAAGCCGTACATCAGGTAGGCATGCACCAGCACGCCGGCATCCGCGAACGCCTTGGTCACGCGCGCCACCTGCTCGACGCTCACGCCCTTTTTCATCAGCTGCAGCAGCCGGTCCGACGCCACCTCCAGCCCGCCCGAGATGGCGATGCAGCCGCTGTCGGCCAGCAGCTGGCAGAGCTCCGGCGTGAAGGTCTTCTCGAAGCGGATGTTGCCCCACCAGCTGATAGCCACGCCGCGCTTCAGCAGCTCCTCGGCCAGGGCCTTGAGCGCCTTGGGCGGCGCGGCTTCGTCGACGAAGTGAAAGCCGGTCTGGCCGGTTTCCTTCACGATGGCCTCGATGCGGTCCACGAGCACGGTCGCACTCGCCGCCTCGTAGCGTGAGATGTAGTCCAGGCTCACGTCGCAGAAGCTGCACTTCTTCCAGTAGCAGCCGTGGGCCACGGTCAGCTTGTTCCAGCGACCGTCGCTCCAGAGCCGGTTCATGGGGTTGAGCATGTCCAGCAGCGACAGATAGCCGTCCAGCGGCAGTCCGTCCCAGGTCGGCGTGCCGACATCGTCGAACGGTACGTCGGGCTCGACGAAGTTGGTGTAGCGCACCTGCTCGCCGTCGCGCCAGAAGGTCCGCACCAGCCGTGTCTTGGAACGCTTGCCGGCGAGGTGCTCCAGCAGCGCCAGCAGCGGCCGTTCGCCCGCGTCCAGCGTCACGTAGTCGACGAAGTCGAACAGCCGCGGCTCGCTCAGTTCGCGCAACTCGGTGTTGACGTAGCCGCCGCCCAGCACGCACACCACCCCGGGCCGTTCGGCCTTGATGGCCTGGGCGATGCGCAGCGCGGCATAGACCGAGCCGGGGAAGGGCACTGACAGCAGCACGACGTCAGGCCGGTGCGCCGCCAGCGCCTCGCGCGTGAGCCGCTGCAGCGTGCGGTCGATCAGGTGCGGCGGCTCGGCCAGCGCTTCGGCGAGTGGGTCGAAATAGGCCTGGGCGGCTGCCAGCTTTTCGGCGTAGCGCACGAACTCGAAGCGCGGGTCCACCGCATCGCGCAGCACGTCGGCCAGGTCGTTCAGGAAGAGGGTGGCGAGGTGGCGGGCGCGATCCTGCAGGCCGAGCGCACCGAAGGCCCAGGCGAGCGGGTCCTCGCCCTCCTCGCCCACGTAGTGGTCCAGCGACGCGAAGCGCGCGCCCTCCGGCAGGAAGGCGCGGGTGTTGATGCGATGGGCCACCGTTGGGTCGCGCCCTTGCAGGAAGGCGAGCACCCGCGGCGTGACGGCGGTGATGGTGTCGAACTCGGCATCGAACCAGGCGGTCTGCGGCGTGCGCTGCGCTGCCGGCAGCGCCTGCACCGCGGCGCGTACTTCGCGCAGGCCGGCGGGCGAGAAGAGTTCCAGCACCAGGGCCAGCGCCAGGTCCACCTGGTGTGCATCGACCGCACGGCTGCGCAGGAAGCCGGTCAGGTAGGCGGTGGACGGGTAGGGCGTGTTCAGCTGCGTCATCGGCGGGATGACGGCGAGCACGCGGGGAGACGGGGACGACATGGCCGCGATTGTCGCGGTGTCGTCGCATGCAGGTCAGGCCGTCATCCAGCCCGCCAGCTTCTCCGCAATCATCAGCGTCGGCGAGTTGGTGTTGCCGCTGGTGATGGTGGGCATCACGCTGGCGTCGGCCACGCGCAGGCCGCTCACGCCACGCACGCGCAGGCGCGAGTCGACGACGGCCATCGGGTCCTCGCGGCGGCCCATCTTGCAGGTTCCGGCGGGGTGGAAGATGGTGGTGGCGATGTCGCCGGCCAGGCGCGCGAGTTCCTCGTCGGTCTGGTATTGCGGGCCGGGCTTGTATTCCTCGGGCTTGAATCGGGCCAGGGCCGGCTGGGCGACGATCTGGCGCGTCAGACGCAGGCTCTGCGCCGCCACCTGCCGGTCAGCGTCGGTGGAGAGGTAGTTGGGCTGGATGGCCGGTGCCACGGTCGCATCTGGCGACGTGATGTGGACGGTGCCCCGGCTCGTGGGGTTCAGGTTGCAGACGCTGGCCGTGAAGGCGTTGAAGGCATGCAGCGGTTCACCGAAGGCCTCCAGCGACAGCGGCTGCACGTGGTATTCCAGGTCGGGCCAGGCCTTGTCGGGGCTGCTGCGCGTGAAGGCGCCGAGCTGGCTGGGTGCCATGCTCATGGGGCCGCTGCGGCGCAGCGCGTATTCCAGCCCGATCATGGCCTTGCCCAGCAGCGAGGACGCGCGCGTATTGAGCGTCGTGGTGCCCTGCACCTTGTAGACGGCGCGGATCTGCAGGTGGTCCTGCAGGTTGGCGCCGACGCCGGGCAGGTCCCGCTCGACGGTGAGGCCCAGTTGCTGCAGCAGTGCTGCCGGCCCCAGGCCTGAGAGCTGCAGGATCTGCGGCGAGCCGATGGCACCGGCCGCCAGGATCACCTCGCCGCCCGCATTCAGCCAGGGCTGCTCCACCCCCTTGGGCGTGAGCACCTCCACGCCGCAGCAGCGCAGGCCGGTGTCGTCATGCAGCAGGCGCAGCTTGCGCACTTGCGCGCCGGTCCACAGCTCGAAGTTGGGGCGTCCGAAGCAGGTGGGCCGCAGGAAGGCCTTGGCGGTGTTCCAGCGCCAGCCCTTCTTCTGGTTGACCTCGAAATAACCCACGCCCTCGTTGGTGCCGGCGTTGAAGTCGCTGGTCGGCGGGATGCCGGCCTCGTTGGCGGCCGCCGCGAAGGCGTCGAGGATGGGCCAGCGCAGGCGCTGCTGCTCCACCCGCCATTCGCCCTTGCTGCCGTGCATCTCGGCAAAGCCTGCGGGCGCCGTCTTGGGGTCGTCCAGCCGCCAGTGGTTCTCATGGCGGCGGAAGGCCTTCAACACCCGCTCCCAGCGCCAGGTGTCGTCGCCGGTGAGCTCGGCCCAGAGGTCGTAGTCGCGGCTCTGGCCACGCATGTAGATCATGCCGTTGATGCTGGAGCAGCCGCCCAGCACCTTGCCGCGGGGGTAGCGCAGGCGGCGGCCGTTGAGGCCGGCCTCGGCCTCGGTGTTGAAGCACCAGTCGGTGCGTGGGTTGCCGATGCAGTACAGGTAGCCGACGGGGATGTGGATCCAGTGGTAGTCGTCCTTGCCCCCCGCCTCCAGCAGCAGCACGCGCTTGCTCGGGTCGGCACTGAGGCGGTTGGCCAGCAGGCAGCCGGCCGTGCCGGCGCCCACGATGATGTAGTCGAAACCTTGGGACATGGCCCCAAGCGTAATTCAGCCTTGCGCGGGCACGCTGCCACCCAGGCGATACCAGTCCAGTCGGCGCGTGAGGGTCATCACGACTGCCAGCACCGTGAACAGCAGCACGGCGCCGATCACCAGGGCCGTCTGCTCGCGGCTGAGCAGCACGTACAGCGCACCGTACAGCAGCGCGATACCGCCGCCGAAGGCCGCGCCGCGCCACCAGCTGCCGAGCATCGCGGCGGCATAGGGCGTCAGCACGCCGGCCGCGGCCGCCGCGGCGATCACATAGGCCACCAGGAAGGGCAGGTGCTCCGACAGGCTCAGCAGCAGCAGGAAGAACAGGCTCAGCGCCATGCCCACGAACAGGTACTGCACGGGGTGCACGCGCCGTCCCGTCAGCAGCTCGGTCAGGCCCACGGTCAGGAAGGTCAGCGCGATGAACATCAGGCCGTACTTGATGGCGCGGTCGCTCATGACGTAGGGGTTCACGGGGTCGATCAGTTCGACGGCGAGAACGTCCATCGCTGGCTTACTCGCGGGCTTGGCCGCGGGGTGGTAGGCCGGGAGTGGGTCGCTGTCCAGTGCTTGCAGCGAGGGCAGCGGCCGGCCGGCCTTCATGTCGGCGACCGCGGTGCTGGCCAGTGACGACACCTGCCAGTCGGCCGAGAAGCCGCTCACGCCGACCTGGTGCTGCGTGGGCAGGAACTGGCCGAAGAAGCTGGGGTGCGGCCAGCTGGATTGCAGCGACACACGGGTGCTTTCCGCCGCCGGCACGAGGCCCAGCTTGCGGCTGCCCACCAGGGTCAGCTTGAGCGACAGCGCCAGCGGCGCGTCAAGGCGAACCCCGGGGAGTACGGCATGCAGGCCCGACGCATAGTCCGGGTGGAGACCGCCGGGCAAGACGGGAAGGGGCTGGCCGCTCACCACGGTTTCGGCGGCGCGGATGCCTCGCGTGTCGCTCAGCGCCACGAAGGCCACGACGGGTTCGCAGTCGACCTGGCCGTTGGCATGCTCCGCCTTGCCCTCCAGTGACGCCAGCTGCGGCCATTGCGCTTCCATGGTGAGCTGGCTGGCATAGGTGTTGACCTTGAACAGCCCGCGATGGCGGACTTCGGGGCTGATGCCGCCCGTCACCTGGAGCGTGCGCGGCGCCGCGAACAGCCAGAAGTCGCGGGTTTCGGTGGAGGTCTTCTTGTCTGGGCCGGGCACGGTCCAGGTCTCGCGGCAGTAGCGGGTCAGCATGGGGCCGGACAGGCTCTGCGGCCCGGCGAACGACTGCTCGACGTTCTCTGCCGCATCGCGCTGGCGGGACTGTCGCTCGCGGGCCAGGCCGCCAATCTCGGCGAGCACGTAGCACAGCAGCAGGGTGACGGCGGCCAGGATGGCCAGCTTGGTGAATGTGGGATTGAGCTTCATGCCGCCAGCATCGCCAGCGGCGGTGAGGGCATGACGAGCTGTGTGAAGCGGGCGTGAAGTCAGCGCGGCAGCACCAGCGTGACCCGCAGCCCCGGCTCGGCCGCCTCGAAGGCCAGGCGCCCGCCGTGCAGCTCCGCCACGCGCCGCGCGATGGCCAGGCCCAGGCCCGAGCCCTTCACGCGGCTGCCCGGCCGCGCGGTCGAGAAGAAGCGCTTACCGAGCTGGGCAAAGCCCGCCGCGGGCACGCCGGGGCCGTGGTCGCGCAGCGTCAACCGCGCCGAGGTGGCGGTCGTGCTGACTGCGAGTTCAAGCGTCGAGTTCTCCGGGGCGAAATCGATGGCATTGGCCAGCAGGTTGCCGAAGGCCAGCTCCAGCAGGGCTGGGTCGGCGTCCACCATGACCGCGTCTCGCTGCGTCCACACCACCTGCAGCCCGCGTTGTGCCAGCCGCGCCATCGGGTGGGCAAGCTGGGCATCGGCCCAGTCGGCCAGCGCGATGCGCTGGCGCTCCCCGAGGCCGACCTGTGCCTCCAGCTGCGACAGCGCCAGCACGCGCTCCACCAGGGTCTGCAGACGGGCGGTCTGATCCAGCACCTGGGCGGCGAAGCGCTGGCGGTCGGCCGGTGGCAGCTCGTCCTGCAGCAGCTCGCCACTGGCGCGCAGGGCCGCCAGCGGGCTCTTGAGTTCATGCGTCAGCGCGCGCACGTCATGCTCCAGCTGCTCCCGGCCTTCGAGCCGGCGGCGCATGTCGTCCATCGCGTGGGCCAGGTCACCGAGTTCGCCAGGCATGTCGGGCGGTGCGATGGCTTGGCCGGCCTGGGCTTGCTGGGCGTAGCGGCGCAGGCGCCGCACCGAAGCCACCAGCCACAGCGTGACCGCCACGCCCGTGGCCAGGCTCACGGCCAGCAGCAGCGCGCCAGCCCAGAACACCCGGCGCTCGGCCCGGTCGATGAAGCGCTGCACGCTGGCCACCGGCTTGGACACGCTCACCACGCCCACCGTGCGGCCGCCGTGCTGCACCGGCGCAGCCACCACCAGCACCGTGGTGCGGTCCTGCTCGGCCACCTGCGGGCTTGAGCGCGCACCGTACTCCCCGCGCAGGGTGCGGGCCACGTCGCGCCATTGCGAGTAGTCCTGCCCCACGGCGCTCGGCTCGCCCGAGTCCAGCAGCACGCGGCCCCGCGCATCCGTCACGACGATACGCAGGTCCAGCGTCTGCTTGCGCAGGCCCCAGATGACGGCATCCACCGGCCGCTGACGATAGCGCTGCAGGGCCTGCGCCAGCGGTCCGTCGGTGCGTGGCCCGCCCTGGGCGAACTCCTGCACCGCGGTCTCGGCCAGCAGGTGCGCGGTGTCCACCATCAGGTCTTCCATCACCTCGCGCACGCTGGGCTTGACCTCCGCCAGGAAGACCTTGAGCAGCAGCACGGCCGACAGGCCGGCGATCAGGAAGAAGCCGAAGAAGACGCGCAGGCCGAGTCGCATGCGGTGACCTCAGCAAGCCCAGGAACAGCCAACACAGCCACAGAGGCACAGAGACACAGAGGAGCTGGTGATCTCTCTGTGACTCTGTGTCTCTGTGGCCTTGTGCGTGTCCGTCAGCATGGCAGTGGCTTCATGGCTCACGGCTCCAGCGAGTACCCGAGCCCCCGATGCGTCTTGATCGGGTCACGCGCCGGGGCCGCCTCGCGCAGCTTGGCGCGCAAGGTCTTGATGTGGGTGTCCACCGTGCGGTCGGTGCTTTCGGCGCTGCTGCCCCAGACGGCGTCCAGCAGCGCGTCGCGGCTGTGGATGCGGCGCGGTGCGCGCAACAGGTGGGTCAGCAGGCCAAGTTCGAGCTTGGTGAGGTTCAGCGCCACGCCATCGAGCAGCACACGCGCGCCGTCCAGCACGAAGCCGGCGGGCGCGGCAGGTGCGGCCGCCTGGGCGCGCCGCAGCAGGGCGCGCACCCGCGCCACCAGCTCACGGGGGCTGAAGGGCTTGGCCAGATAGTCGTCGGCGCCCAGTTCCAGGCCGAGCACGCGGTCCATCTCGTCGCTGCGGGCGCTCAGCACGATGACCGGCAGATGCCGCAGCGGCCCGGCCCGCAGCTCGCGGCAGAGGTCCAGGCCATGGCCGTCGGGCAGACCGATGTCCAGGATCAGCAGCTGCGGCGGCGGCGTGGCCTGCAGGCGTTCGCGGGCCTCGGAAAGCCAGCCGCGGTGCTCGACCTCGAAACCCTCGCGCCGCAGCGCGAAGACCACGGTGTCGGCGATGGCGGGGTCGTCTTCCAGCAGCAGGATCATGCGCGCCAGCTCCGGGCCAGGGCGGCCACCAGCGCGGCGGCCGAGCCCGGGTGGCGCTGCAGCGGCAGGGCCTGGCCCGCCCACAGGCTGATGAACTCGGCGCGCCCGGCCTTGGCTGCCGCCTGGCGCAGCGGGCGGCTGGCGGCATTGGGCTGCGGGAAGGCGGGCAGGGCGGTGCCCTCGAGCTCGCGCGTGACCCGGTTGGCCAGGCCCCGCGCCAGGCGGCCGGAGAAGGCGCGGGTCAGCGTGGAGTCGCTGTCTCGTGCATCCAGCAGTGCGGCCCGGTAGGCCGGCGACAGCGGGCACTCGTCCACGAGCAGGAAGGCCGTGCCTACGGTCACGGCGCTCGCGCCCAGGGCCTGCGCCGCGGCCACGCCACGGGCGTCGGCAATGCCACCGGCCGCGATGACGGGCACGTCGAGCGCGTCCACGAGTTGCGGCACCAGGGCCATCGTGCCGATGCCGGCGCCTTCGGCGCTGCCCAGGAAACCGCCGCGATGCCCCCCGGCCTCGAAGCCCTGGGCGATGACGCCGTCCACACCGCTGGCCTGCAGTGCCAGGCCCTCGCTGACCTGCGTGGCCGTGCCCAGCACGACCAGGCCTTGCGCCTTGACTGCCGCCACACGCGCCGCGCCGGGGTCGCCCATCACGAAGCTCAGCACGGCCGGTCGGGCGGCCACGGCGGCGGCAAGCTGGGCCTCGAAGTCTTCCTCGCACACTGCGGGCCGCACCGGGGCGGGCAGGCCCAGCTCCGCATGCCAGGGGGCCAGGAGGGCGAGGTAGGCGTCGATGGCCGCGTCGTCTCGCGTCCAGGCCTGTGGGCAGAAGAGGTTGATGCCGAAGGGGCGGTTGGTACGGGCGCGGATGTCAGCCGCGATCTCGGTGATGCGCGATGGCGCCAGGTAGGCGGCGCCGAGCTGCCCGAAGCCGCCGCCGGCGCTGACAGCGGCCACCAGCGCGGCGCTGGCCGCCTCACCGGCCATGGGCGCCATCCAGATCGGCGGCAGGCCGAACAGGCTCATCCGACGGTGCGCGCCGCCAGCACGGGGAAGAGCTTGATCAGGCCGTCGGCCAACAGTTCCACCGCCAGCGCTGCGAGGATGAGGCCCATCAGCCGCGTCATGATGTTGATGCCGGTCTGGCCCAGCACCTTGGCGATGCGGCCCGAGGCCGAGAACACCACGAACGTCACCAGCGCCACCACCACGCCATAGCCGCACAGCACGGCCAGCTCCCACCAGACGCGGGTCTTGTCGGCGTAGATCACCATGGTGGAGATGGTGGCCGGGCCGGTCAGCAGCGGAATGGCCAGCGGCACGACCGCGATGCTGGCGCCGGCGTCGGCCTTGCTGTTGCCCTCGCTCACGTCTTCCTTGCGGGCCTCGGCGGGCTGGGCGTTGAGCATCTGCAACGAGCTGATCAGCAGGAGGCAGCCGCCGCCCACCTGGAAGCTCGCCAGCGAGATGCCGAAGAACTCGATGATCTTCAGGCCGAACAAGGCGCTCAGCGCAATGACGATGCCCGCTGTGCAGGCGCTCACCAGGATGGTCCTGCGCCGCTGCTGGCGGCTGAAGGCCGCGGTGAAGTGGATGAAGAAGGGCACCACGCCGACCGGATTGACGATGGCCAGCAGCGCAACGAGAGGCTTGTAGATGTCCATGGGCGCGGATTGTGGCGGCTCAAGGCACCGCGTCAGCGGCAAGTTGGCACAGGTAGTCCAGGCCGACCGTGCCGCGCACGCCCCACCAGCTCAGCAGCTCGCCATCCACGAGTTGCACACGCGCCCGTGGGCACAAGGCCTGCGCTTCGGCAAGGTGTGCGGGGCCGAAGCGATAGGGCTCGGAGCTCAGCAGCACACGGTCGACATCGGCCAGCCAGTGCTCCTGGCCGGTCAGCGCCGGGTAACGGGCGGCGCCGTGCTCGCCCCCGACGACGTCGGGCCAGGTCTGCCAGCCGGCCTCGGCGAGCAGGGTGGCGATGTAGGTGTCGCGGGCGACCGTCATCCACGGTTCGCGCCAGATCAGGTAGAGCACCCGCTCAGCGCGTTGCGGTCGGCTGCGGCAGCGGGTGAGGGCGGCCTGGAAGTCAGCCGACAGCGCGGCGGCCCGGTCGTTCACACCAGGCACGTCGGCGAAGGCGGCGCGGAGCTGCTCGAACAGCGCCAGGTTGTCTTGCGGCCGGCAAGGGTGGGTGACGATGAGCTCCGGCACGAATTCGCGCAGCGCGTCAGCGGTCTCGCGCCGGTTCTCATCCACATTGAGGATGACGTGCGTGGGCGCCAGCCGCCGCAGCTTGGAAAGATTCACGTCCTTGGTGCCGCCCACCTTGGGCACGGCGGCCACCTGCGCGGCCGGATGCACGCAGAAGCCCGTGCGGGCCACCAGCCAGGGGCCCAGGCCCAGGGCCACCAGCGTCTCGGTCGCGCTGGGTACCAGGCTCGCGATACGGGGCGTGTTCACTCGCGCTCGGTCGCGGCCAGGTAGACCGCACAGCAGCCGCGCAGCCACACCAGCGTCGGCAACACCAGGGCCAGCGCGAACACCACGCCGCCGCCGACCAGGGCCGCGGTGCCCAGCGCGCCGCCCTGCAGCGGCACGCCACTTGCGCCCAGGCCGCGCGGCCCCAGGCCCACCAGGCCGGCGAGCAGCTGGCCGGCCGGCAACTCCACACCGGCGCCCAGGATGGCCAGGCCCGCCATCAGCCGACCCCCGCTGACGACGACAAAGCTCACCGCCGCCGTGGCGAGGCCGGTCAACAGGTAGACGGTGGCCATCAGCAAGGCGGTTTCGGGCAGGCCATGGCGCAAGCGCTGGCGCAGCAGCGCCAGCACGCTGCCAATGCTGGCGCCGGCCCAGACGGCCGGCCCGGTCAGCGGGCCTACCAGCACCACCAGGGTGAAGGCAATGCTTCCCAGTACCAGCACAGCCAGCGGCAGCACGACGGCCAGCAGCGGCGCGCCCACAACCGGCCAGCGCGTGGCCCACAGCAGGCCCGCCAGCAGCAACGCGGCCAACGCCGCCAGCGCCAGGCTGATCAGCACCACCACCAGCACCCGGTGCCCGCAGCGCAGCGCATCCGCAAAAGCGTCCTGCGGGTCGCGCACCGGCAGGCCGCGTGCCTGGTCCATGAGCATGAGGCCGGTGGCATTGACGCCAAAAAAGGCGACAGCCAGCCCCAGTCCCATCCAGAGGGCACTCGCGAGCGTCTGCTCGCGGGCCAGCGCAGACTGTGCTGACGCCAGCAGCAGGCCGGCCATGCAAAGCGACGCCAGCAGGGCATAGAGCGCCCGAAAATTGCGCGGCGCGTCGACGCTGGCGATCACGCGGGACAGGGCGGGAAGAAGGCTTGGAGTCATGGCAAAGGGTCGGGGTCGGGATGGTATCGATGACGACGCCGTGACGCCTTTCCAGCGCCAGGGTTTGTGCTAGCTCGGAAAAACAACACTTGTCGGAGTGCCGTCCCGCAATCCGGGCACCCCGCCACCATAATGAATTGCCTGTGTCTGGACGCCGCACCTTCGCTTGAATGGTTCACGATGGGTTGAAGCACCACACGGTTTTTTGGTTTTGAGAAGAGAAGGGCTTCCCCATGGGAAACAAGCTTTACGTGGGCAACCTCGCCTACAGCGTGCGTGACGAATCGCTGCAGGAAGCGTTCGGTCAATTCGGCAGCGTGACCTCTGCCAAGGTCATGATGGATCGCGAAACCGGCCGCTCCAAGGGTTTCGGTTTCGTGGAAATGGGCTCCGATGCGGAAGCTCAAGCCGCCATCAACGGCATGAACGGTCAGGCCCTGGAAGGCCGCGCGATCGTGGTCAACGAAGCCCGTCCTCGTGAAGAGCGTCCGGGCGGCTTCGGCGGCGGCGGTGGCCGTGGTGGTTACGGCGGTGGCGGCGGCTACGGCGGCGGCGGTGGCCGCTCCGGTGGCGGCGGCTACGGCGGTGGTGGTGGCGGCTACGGTGGTGGCGGCGGCGGTGGCTACGGCGGCGGTGGCCGTTCGGGCGGCGGCGGCTACGGTGGCGGCGGTGGCCGCTCCGGTGGTGGCGGCGGCTACGGCGGTGGCGGTGGTGGCTACGGCGGCGGTGGCCGTTCGGGCGGCTACTGATCCCACAGCCTCACGGCTCGCAAAAAAGCAAGGCGCCTTCGGGCGCCTTGTTCGTTTCCGGTCCGAGTTTCTGGCCCACGCCTGGCGGGCTGCTGGGAAGGCGCCCGGGAGCGCCTGCCTTGCCAGATCAGTAGCTGAGCGTCGCCTTGGCAAAGACTTCGCTGGCCCGCACCCGCCCGGGCTGGGCGTGGCTGCGGTTCAGCCCCAGGCTCAGCACGCGGGCGATGCCCACACGGTGCTGGAACATCAGCGACAACACGCGCCCGGTCTCGTCCTGCGCGGGCAGGCCGGTCGTGGCATCGGCCCGGCGTGTGAACCGCGTCTGCTGCCGGATCAGCCGCACGGAATCCCGCGCGCTCAGGTGCAGCACCACGAGGGTCTGCGCGCTGCGGTCGGTGAAGGCCCGCTGGCCGTCCGGGCCCTCCACCCAGCCCAGCCCGAACCGCTGGTCCAGCTCCAGCCACCCGCCGCCTGGCAGAGGCTGGCGCCATTGGGCCTGCAGCTGGCCCTGGGCGCCGAGACCGACCCGATCAGCGTCGACATCCAGGCGCCGACCCCATTCCACCTCGGCATTGATGAAGTTCAGCCACTCGCCCGGGTTGGACTCCACGCCCAGCAGCAGCGTGCGCGTCGCATGCAGCGTGCCGCTGCTGCGGGCGCGATGGCTGTCCAGGCCGACATGACCCCACACGCCGGTGTTGCGGGCGGTGGCGAACCAGAAGCCCGGCTGCACCAGGCGATCCACCACCTGGCCGGCGGCTACGCCGAGCGTTGGGTCGGCCAGGGTGCGGGTCTCCTGCAGCTTGAGCTGCACCTCGTGGTCGTGCAGATCCAGCCCGGCAAAGGCCCGCTCGCCCAGCCGCAGATAGCCGAAGGCCGAGGCGCGGCGCACGCCGCTCTGGCTGACGAAGCCGTTGTCGTTCGCGAAGCGTGGACTGATCTCCTCCACATTCACATGGGCCACCCAGTCCGCATCGCGGTGCCGCCAGCCCACCCAGGCGCGATGGCCCTGCTGTCGGCCGACCCGCTGGATCGCGCCGTCTTCGCCCAGCGCGAGCGTGGTGGACGACAGCAGCAGGTGGCCGCGCCATTGGTCGCTGTCGCCGGCCCGCCAGACGCCATCGCTGCCGACGACATGCGTGGACAGTCCATCCCCAAAATCTCGGGTTGACAGCAGGCCAGCTAGGCCCAGGCTGCCAAGCTGCACCCGGCCGCGCGCAAAGCTCGCGAGCGAGTCACGCGGCTGCAGGCCACTGCGCGTGGCGAAGGCGCCCGCCCGCAGCAAGGTGCCGCCGCCGGCATCGCGCAAATGCAGGGCCGTGGCCTCCGAGCCGGCGCCGCGCCAGGTGGCGCGCAGGCCCCAGTCGGGATCGGTGATGGCGCGGGTGTAGAAGGCCGCGAGGCTGCGGTTCTCGCCGGATTCGTCGGGCTGCGTCGGCCCCACCACATCGGCGCTCTCCAGGAAGAAGGGGCGTTTCTCCGGCACGCTCAGCGCGAAACGGGTGTTGCCGGCGAGTTGGGGCGCATCGAGTTCGACTTGCGAGAAGTCGGGGTTCAAGGTGGCGTCCAGCACCCAGTCGGCCCGCGGTCGCCACTTGATCTCGGCGCCGAGCGAGGTGCGGCGCTCGCGACGGTTGCCGTCGGCGTCGCTGCTTTCGCGGGTGCTGCGCAGCGTCAATTCCGGACGCAGGCTCAGGAAGCTGCGCTCGCGCACCTGCTCAACCAAATCGGCCAGGCCGTCCAGCGTCTGCATCTCGGCGATGAAGCTCAGCGCGTCCTTGGTCAACCGCGGCGCACCCACGTCCAGCGTGCGGTCTTCGCGCGGGATGTTGCGCGCAACCAGCACGCGCCAGGGCGCGCCGTCGCTGTGTGGAAAGCGCAGCGTGGCCAGCGGCCAGCGCAACTCGATGCTGTAGCCGTCGGGCAGGCGGGTGGCGGCGGCTTCCACGTCGAAGTCGGGCGCCGAGTCGTCGCTGTCTTCCTCGGCGCTGAACAGGCCGTCTTCGATGCTGCCGGCTGCGCTGACCCGCACGAACTGCGCGTTGCGGCGGTGACCGACGGGGTCGATGAAGACGGTGATGTAGTCCTGATCGGCCTTGACCTGGTCGCGCCGGGCCAGGGGTGCCCGGATGCGCTCGGGTGCCGGGTCCCAGGCGCGGATGCCGAAGACCAGGGCGTCGTCGGTGACGAGCACCTGCACCGTGGTGCGCCAGCGCGCCGCCTGCTTGTCGGCTGGCAGGAATTGCACGAAGCGGTCGTAGATGGGTGTGCGCTGCCAGACGGCATCGTCCAGGCGGCCATCGATGGCGGGCGAAGCGTCGCCACGGGTCAGGCGCAGCGCGGTGGGTGAGGCCAGGGGGGCTTCGGGCGAGGGGGTGGCCTGCGCGGGCAGGCTCAGGCACAGACCCAGCCATGCGGCGGGGACCAGGCCGTGGAGGCGGCTTGTCATGAAGTCGAGTGATGGCAACGGCGCCGCCGATGGCGGGGCCGCGGGGAGGTCAGCAGGGCTGGCGTTGCCGGGCAACGAGCAGCCGACGTGGAGCCCACAGAGGGCACTGACGGCAACGTCAGCGCAGGGGCGTTAGCAGGGGTGGAGCACCTTGACCATCGGAACCTCCTTCACCGCACTCGCGGGCGGGACTCGGCAGAAGGCGCGCAGTGTAAGCAGGCCCCGCGGTGCTTGCCAAGCCGTGACTTCCGGCTGGCCCGTGCGTCTACTCGGTCGCGCGCTTCTTGCGTGCGCGCTTGGACAGCAGGCGGTCATAGAGCGCGTTGGGCAGCAGCCGCAGCACCTTGGCGAGCACGCCCATCTGCCACGGAATGACGCGGTAGCTCACCTGCGCCTGGATGGCGCGCACGGCCTCGTCGGCAAAGCGCTCGACCGGCATCAGGAAGGGCATGCTGTAGCGGTTGCCGCGCGTCAGCGGCGTGTCGATGTAGCCCGGCAGCAGCGTGACCACGCGCACGCCGTGGGGCCGGCATTCGCCGCGCAGACTTTCGCAGTAGGCCACCACGGCCGACTTGCTCGCGCAGTAGGCGCCGTGCCCCGGCAGCCCGCGGATGGCGGCCACGCTGGCGATGCCCACGAGCGTGCCCGAGCGCCGCGCGTTCATCGCGGCCACGAAGGGATGGAAGGTGGCGGCCAGCCCGACGTTGTTGGTGGCGAAGGTGCGCTGCATCACCGCCAGGTCGCTGAACTCGGTCGTGTCCATGCCGATGCTGATGCCCGCGTTCGCGATGACGACGTCGGGCACGCCCTGGCGTTCGATGCAGTCGCGGCCGGTGCGGGCCATGGCGTCGAGGTCGGCCACGTCGGCCCCATAGACCGCGAAGCGAGCCGGGTCGAGCTGTTGCTCGGCGGCCCAGCGCTCGACCTCGGCCGTACGCCGCGCGACCAGGGCCAGTCGGGCACCCTCGCGGTAGTAGCGCAGCGCCAGCGCCTGGCCGATGCCGCTGGACGCACCGGTGATGAAGACCAGGCTTGTCATCGCGGTGCCTTGGTGATGATCTGCCCCTGCGCCTTGCCGGTGAAGCTGACCTGGCCCGTGAGGTGGCGGTACTCGAAGTTCTGCGCGTTCAGCGTGGAGCCACCCTGGCGGATGGTCACGGGCAGGTGGGAGCGCAGGATCTCGCTGTTGGACAAGGCTTGCAGGAACTCGCCACGCATCTCCATCTGCGGTGCCGCCCCCTCGCCGGAGCCGGGCGCCAGGCGGCGCAGGTGCACGTCACCGAGCAGTTGCATGTCGCTGCCGTCGCCATTGCTGATCGCGCGCTTGGCTTCGGCGATGGCCAGGCTGCCGTCGGGGGCGATCGCGCGTACGCGAACGGCATCGATTTCGATCGTGTCGGTGTCGGGGTAGTGGCGCAACTCGGCGCCAGCGATCTGCACGTTCAGCCGGCCATCGGCGCCGATGCGCTGCAGCTCGAAGTTGTTCATGCGGTAGTCGGGCACGTGCCGAGGGGGCGCGAGCTCGCCGGGGGCATCGAGCAGCGGCGTGTTCTTCACCAGCCACCACGTGCCGCTGGCCAGCAAGGCCATCAGCACCAGCGGCAGGTAGTTGGACAGCAAGCCCTGGGCCCGCCACAGCCAGGGGCGGGGCTTGGACCGGCGCGGCGGTGGCGCGGGCAGCGTGGCGCTCAAGGCCGCCCTCCGTCCAGCGTGGCGTGGTGGGCGTTCAACAGCCGCTCGTAGTGCCCGCTGGCCATCAGCAGCAGGTCGCAGCATTCACGCGCGGCGCCATGGCCGCCGGCGGCACGCGTCACGTGATGGGCCACGGCCAGCACCTCCGGGTGGGCGCCCGGTGGCGCACAGGCGAAGGCGGCGCGGGTCATCAGGGGCAGGTCGGGCCAGTCATCGCCCATGGCGGCGACCTCGCCCCAGCTCACTCCCAGCGCGCTGAGCAGCGGCTCGGCAGCGGCGAGCTTGTCTCGGGCGCCATAGACGGCATGGGCCAGCCCGAGGTCGGCCACGCGGCGGCGCACGGCCGGGCTGTCGCGGCCGGTGATGATGACTGGCGTGATGCCCACCTGCTGCAGGGACTTGAGCCCGTGGCCGTCCAGCGTGCTGAAGGCCTTGAAGTCTTCGCCGGTTTCGCTGATGTAGATGCGGCCGTCGGTCAGCACGCCGTCGACGTCGAAGATGGCCAGCTTGATGCCCAGGCCCGTGCCCTGGGCCTTGACGAGGAGGTCGGTCGGAAAGCTCAGCGCGGCCATCAGATCACCTTGGCCCGCATCAGGTCGTTGATGCTCACCGCGCCCAGCAGCCGCTGCTCGGCGTCGACCACCAGCACCACGGTGATGCGGGCGGCTTCCATCAGGTCGGCGGCGTCCACGGCGAGGGCGTCGGCCGTGACGGTGCGCGGCTTGGGGTGGGCGACCTCGGCCGCGGTGAGGGCACGCAGGTCGCGGCCCTGCTCGACGAGGCGGCGCAGGTCGCCGTCGGTGAAGATGCCCTGCACCCGGTCGTCGGCGTCGACCACCACGGCCATGCCCAGGGCCTTGGCGCTCATCTCGCGCATCAGCTCGGTGAACGGCGTGCCCGGTGCCACGCGGGGCAAGGCCTCGCCGTGGCGCATCAGGTCGCGCACATGGGTCAGCAGCTTGCGGCCCAGCGCGCCGCCGGGGTGAGAGCGGGCGAAGTCCTCGGCCTTGAAGCCGCGCGCGTCCAGCAGCGCCACCGCCAGCGCGTCGCCCAGGGCCATCTGCGCGGTCGTGCTGGCGGTCGGCGCCAGTTGCAGCGGGCAGGCTTCCTCGGCCACGGCGCTGTCCAGCACCACGTCGGCATGCGAGGCCAGGCTGGACTCGGCGCGGCCGGTCATCGCGAGGATGGGCACGCCCAGCCGCTTGAGCACCGGCAGGATGGCGTTGAGCTCGTCGCTCTCGCCGGAATTGGACAGGGCCAGCACGACGTCGCCAGCCGTCACCATGCCCAGGTCGCCGTGCGCGGCCTCGGCGGGATGCACGAACAAGGCGGGTGTGCCGGTCGAGGCCAGGGTGGCGGCGATCTTGCGGCCGACGTGGCCGCTCTTGCCCATGCCCATGACGGCCACGCGGCCGCTGCAGGCCAGCACGGCCTGCACCGCGCGTGCGAAGGCGTCGCCGAGGCGAGGGGCCAGGGCGGTCAAGGCGCGGGCCTCGACCTCCAGGGCCTGGCGGCCGATGCGCACGGCGCGTTCGGCGGCAAAGACGGGAGAACTCATGCGGCCAGTGTAGACAAGGCCCCGCGCCTGACCGGTGACGTGAACGATGCCGCATTGGGGTCAATCCTGAGGCCGGCGGCCAGCCGGGCGTCAGCCAAGCGGCCGGCGGCGTCTGACAATTCAACGCATGGACACCCCCCTCGACGCCACCGGCGGCCGCCCGGCCCGTTTCTCCGCCGCGGCTCGGTCGCTGCTGGCCGTGGCCGCCGGGTTGGTGGTGTTGCTGGCCTGGGATGCCAGCGGCCTGGACCTGCGGGTCATGCGCCTCGTGGGCGGGCCCGAGGGCTTCGCGCTGCGGGAACACTGGTTCACGACCCAGGTCATCCACCAGGGCGGGCGCGCGCTGTCGTGGGCGGTGGTGGGCTTCATCCTGCTGGCCAACCTCTGGCCGCGCGTGCTGCCGGCGCTGACCCGCCGTGAGCGCAGCGCCTGGCTGGGCATCACGCTGCTGTGCCTGGCGGTGGTGTCGGTGGTCA
Source organism: Roseateles puraquae (assembly GCF_002205845.1). Classification (GTDB taxonomy): domain Bacteria; phylum Pseudomonadota; class Gammaproteobacteria; order Burkholderiales; family Burkholderiaceae_C; genus Pelomonas; species Pelomonas puraquae. The sequence continues at coordinate 505,617 of NZ_NISI01000002.1, forward strand.
AGCGGGTCAGCCTGACGAGCTGCCCCTGGGACCTGAGCGAGTTCGGCGGCAGCGCGAGCTATGTGTCGCACTGGGCCTTCGGCCTGCAGGATGGTGGCGGCGGGCATTGCTTCCCGTCGGGCCATGCGAGCGCGGCCTTTGCCTTCCTGAGCGGCGGCTGGGTGCTGGCCCGGGCCTATCCGCGCCTGGCGCGCGTGTGGCTGTGCAGCGTCATCGGCCTGGGCGTGGTCTACGGCCTGGGGCAGATGCTGCGTGGGGCGCATTACCCCAGCCACACGATGTGGACGGCCTGGATCTGCTGGGCCGTGACGGTCGGCGCCGTCCTGCTGTTGAAGGTCTCGCAAGCCCCGGGGAAGTGAGAGGATGGCGGGCATGCAAAGCCCCCATCTCGCTCTTCTTGCCGCCGCCGTGTTGTTGACGGCCTGCGCCAGTTCCAACCAGGACAAGGTCGCGACCGCGGCCACCACCCCGCTGTCCGACTTGAACGTCGTGCGGGCCGACATCCCGGAGGTGCTGAGGAGCGCTGCTGCCGCGCCCTACGCCCTGCCGGCAGACGCCAGTTGCGCGGGGCTGGCCGCAGCCATCAAGTCGCTGGACGAGGTGCTCGGCCCCGACCTCGATGCGCCGGCCACCGCCGGCAATCCCGGTCTGCTGGACCGCGGTGAAGACGCCGCCACCGGCGCCTTGCAACGCACCGCCGAAGGGGTCATCCCGTTTCGGGGCTGGGTGCGCAAGCTCAGCGGCGCCGAGCGCTATGCGCGTCATGTGAGTGCCGCCATCACGGCCGGTGGCGTGCGCCGGGGCTTCCTGCGCGGCATGGCCAGCGCCAAGGCCTGCCCGGCGGCACCGGCAGCCGCCGCCTCGACCGCCAAGGCGGGCTGAAACCTACCGCGCGGCTGCTCAGGGCAGTGCTGGCCCCCAGCCGAAGGGCGCCGGCAATGCCGCGAGGATGCGCTGGCGCAGCGGCGCATAGGCCTCATCCACCGGCTGGCCCGGGCGCGGGGCGAGCGGGTCCTGGTGGCTGCCGAAGGCTTCGTCCAGGTCAGCCCAGTCCTCCAGGCTGAACAGGGCCACGGCGCGCGGCAGGATCTCGGTTTCCTCGCGCTTCATGTGGCGCAGGTAGCGGCCGGTGTAGACCTTGAGCTGCTGCTCGAACTTCTCGCGCCGCGTCTCGCCCATCTGCTCCCAGGCCAGCAGGCTGTGCTGCAGCTCGCGGATGGCGCGCTCGCCCTGGGCGTGGTCGGCGTCCAGGTCGTCCAGCACGCCGCGCAGTTCGGGTGCCAGCGCCCGCAGCCGCGGAAAGAGCAGCTGGCTTTCCTTGGTGTGGTGCAGCCGCTCGGGGAATTCGTCCACGTAGAACAGCATCGCCCGCAGCGCGCCGAAATCGATGGCCGTGCCGGCCTGCCGCTGCGCCTGCAGCAGCAGCGGCACGGTGCGCAGCATTGCGGCCAAGGCGTCGTGCTCGGCGCGGATCACGCGCACGGCCAGGGGCATGGTCAAGGAGGACATGGGCCAAGCGTCGCGCCGACGCCGCGCTGCCGTGTTGCGCTGGATCAAGCCTTGTCATGCCGCCCCCGTAAAATCCCGCGTTTTGCTCCACTGCCCCAAGGAAAGCCCTGGCCATGACTGCAACGACCGCCTCCCCAACCCTCATGGCCAACGCGATCCGCGCCCTCGCGATGGACGCGGTGCAGGCGGCCAACTCGGGCCACCCGGGCGCCCCCATGGGCATGGCCGACATCGGCGTGGCGCTGTGGGCGCGTCACCTCAAGCACAACCCGGCCAACCCGCACTGGGCTGACCGTGACCGCTTCGTGCTGAGCAATGGCCACGGCTCCATGCTCATCTATGCGCTGCTGCACCTCACGGGCTACGACCTGCCCATGAGCGAGCTGCGCAACTTCCGCCAGCTGCACAGCAAGACGCCGGGCCACCCCGAGGTGGGCATCACCGCGGGCGTCGAGACCACCACCGGCCCGCTGGGCCAGGGCATCACCAACGCCGTGGGCCTGGCCCTGGCCGAGAAGCTGCTGGCGCGCGACTTCAACCGCGACGGCCACGCCATCGTGGACCACCACACCTATGTCTTCCTGGGCGACGGCTGCCTGATGGAAGGCATCAGCCACGAGGCCGCCGCGCTGGCCGCTTCGTGGAAGCTGAACAAGCTGATCGCCATCTACGACGACAACGGCATCTCCATCGACGGCCAGGTCGGCCCCTGGTTCGGGGACGACACCGCCAAGCGCTTCCAGGCCTATGGCTGGAACGTCGTCGGCCCGGTGGACGGCCATGACGTCGACGCGGTCGACAAGGCCATCGCCCAGGCCCGCAAGAGCACCGACAAGCCCACCCTCGTCATCGCCAAGACCCATATCGGCCAGGGCTCGCCCAACCGCGCCAACACCAGCAAGGCCCACGGCGAGCCGCTGGGCGCCGAAGAGATCAAGCTGACCCGCGAAGCGCTCGGCTGGACGCACGAGCCCTTCGTCATCCCCGAGGAGGTCTACACCGCCTGGGACGCCAAGGCCGCCGGTGCCAAGGCCGAGAGCGACTGGGACGCCCGCTTCGACGCCTATGCCGAAGCCTTCCCCGAGCTGGCCGCCGAGTTCCAGCGCCGCATGGCCGGCGTGCTGCCCGCCGACTTCGCGCAGATCGCGGTCGACGCCGTCGTCAAGGCACACGCTGACGCACAGACCGTGGCCAGCCGCAAGGCCAGCCAGATCGCGCTGGAAGCCTTCACGGCCAAGCTGCCTGAGATGCTCGGCGGTAGCGCCGACCTGACCGGCTCCAACCTGACCAACACCAGCTCCACGCCCAACCTGCGCATCGAGGCCGATGGCAAGCCGAACAACGGCCGCCACATCAACTACGGCGTTCGCGAGTTCGGCATGGCGGCCGTCATGAACGGCATCGCGCTGCACGGTGGCTTCATTCCCTACGGCGGCACCTTCCTGACCTTCAGCGACTACAGCCGCAACGCCATTCGCATGGCCGCGCTGATGAAGACCCGCGTCATCCACGTGATGACGCACGACTCCATCGGCCTGGGTGAAGACGGCCCGACGCACCAGTCCATCGAGCATGTCGCCAGCCTGCGCCTGATCCCGGGCCTGGACGTCTGGCGTCCGGCCGACACGACCGAGACCGTGGTCGCCTGGACGATGGCCCTGGGCAATGCGCAGCGCCCGAGCCTGCTGGCGCTCTCCCGCCAGAACCTGGCCTACTCGCCCAAGACCAATGTGGACGAGATCGCCAAGGGCGCCTACGTGCTGGCCGAGCCTCCGAAGGGCAAGGCCAAGGCCGTCATCATCGCCACCGGCTCGGAAGTGCAACTGGCCATGGCCGCGCAGAAGCTGCTGGCTGACGAAGGCATCAAGGTGCGCGTCGTGTCCATGCCGTCGACCAACGTGTTCGACCGCCAGGACAAGGACTACAAGAAGAGCGTGCTGCCCAAGGGCCTGCCGCGCGTGGCCGTCGAGATGGGCGTGAGCGACTTCTGGTGGAAGTACGGCGTGGACGCCGTCGTCGGCATCGACACTTTCGGCGAATCCGCCCCGGCACCGGTGCTGTTCAAGCACTTCGGCTTCACGCCTGAGAACGTGGCGGCGACCGTGAAGGCCGTGCTCAAGAAGAAGTGATGCACCGGCGCATGCCGCGCCGCGCAGAACACGGGGGCCGCAATCGCGGCCCTTTGTTTTTTTGGGACGGGTCGTGCGCGACCGCACGGCGGGTTGATCCGCATGGGCTAACGCGACAGTTGCGCTACAAATCACGCCTCACCAGGGAATGGTCTCGGCATGAAGACGTGGCGTTGGATATGGGGGTGCGTGGGGCTCGCGATGGCGGCGGGCGCCACAGCGCAGACGGAGAAGGTGGTGCTCAGCAAGGCGCAGCGGCTGGAGTGCCTGTCTCGACCCGCGGCATCGCCGCGCTTTCCGCCGAGCGATGAGGCCGATGACCGGGGCGGGTCGATGCGCGTGTTGATGAAGTTCGACCGCCCCGACGCACCACCGCAGGTGCAGGTCCTCTTCAATGTGGCCAGCGAAGGCATGCAGGACAAGGTGCTCGACCATGTCGCCCGCTACCGCCTGCCTTGCCTGCAGGCAGACGACGGCACGGTGACCGCGGTGCAGGACTTCGTCTTCGACGGCTCCGACAAAGACCCCTTGGCCGTGCCTGACGCCGAGCGATCGGTCAGCACCCTGCGCTGCCTGGTGATGCCGAGGTACGACTTCCAGTATTCCGGCGACAGCGGCCGGTTTCGCTCGGAGAAGGTGCGTGCCGAGATGACGTTCTCCGGGGCGGGCGATCAGCCGCCGGAGGTGCAGCTGAGCTTCAGCCGGGCGTCCCGGCGCTTCGAGCAGGCGGTGAAGGATCGCGTGGCGGCGTATCGCATGCCCTGCCGCACCGCGCAGGACAAGCCAGTGACGATCCAGCAGCAGTTCGCCTTCTTCCCGGCCGGCAAGGAGTTCAAGCTGAGCCGCACGCGGTTCGGGCTGATGGAGTTTCTCGGTCAGACCGAGGAGCCGGGCAAGCTCACGGCGCGTTTCGACCTGCGCAGCATGGGTTGCCCTTTCAGCGTGCAGTATGTTTTTGGAGGCGGCGCCGTGCCAAATGAAGCCAGCGTGTTGCCGATCGGCGAGCGGTTGGACCCGAACAAGCTGGCCTTCCTGAAATGGCTGGAAGGCTTGAAGTTCAACTTTGGTTCCAGAGAGGTGGCCGATGACCTCTTCGGCAGCTCGCTGCAGATCGATGTGCCCTGCGGGCTGCTGCACCTCGGCGAGGCGCCCCCCGCGCCGCGCTGAAATCGCCCCGAAACCCACCCCCCGCCAGATCGCCGAGAATCCGCCTCCGACAAGATTCCTCATCCTCCTGGAGACTGTTCCATGACCATCAAGATCGGCATCAACGGCTTCGGCCGCATCGGGCGCATGGTGTTCCGCGCCGCCATTGCTAATTTCAAGGACATCGAGGTCGTCGCGATCAACGACCTGCTGGAGCCCGACTACCTGGCCTACATGCTCAAGTACGACAGCGTGCACGGCAAGTTCGAGGGTGACGTGGCGGTGGACGGCAACACCCTGGTGGTCAACGGCAAGAAGATCCGCCTGACCGCCGTCAAGGACCCGTCCGAGCTGAAGTGGGCCGAAGCCGGCGCCGACATCGTCATCGAGTCGACCGGCATCTTCCTGGACCAGGCCGGCGGTGAGAAGCACCTGGCCGCAGGCGCCAAGAAGGTCATCTTCTCGGCCCCGTCCAAGGACGAGACGCCGATGTTCGTCTACGGTGTGAACCACACCAAGTACGCCGGCGAGAAGATCATCTCCAACGCCTCCTGCACGACCAACTGCCTGGCCCCGCTGGCCAAGGTGCTGAACGACAAGTGGGGCATCAAGCGCGGCCTGATGACCACTGTGCACGCCGCCACCGCTACGCAAAAGACCGTGGACGGCCCGAGCAACAAGGATTGGCGCGGCGGCCGCGGCATCCTGGAGAACATCATCCCCAGCAGCACCGGCGCGGCCAAGGCCGTTGGCAAGGTCATTCCCGAGCTGAACAAGAAGCTCACCGGCATGAGCTTCCGCGTGCCGACCTCCGACGTGTCGGTCGTCGACCTGACCGTGGAACTGCTGAAGGACGCCACCTATGACGAGATCTGCGCCGAAATGAAGGCGCAGAGCGAAGGCGCGCTCAAGGGCGTGCTGGGCTACACCACCGAGAAGGTCGTGGCGACCGACTTCCGCGGCGACCCGCGCACCTCCATCTTCGACGCCGACGCCGGCATCGCGCTGGACGGCACCTTCGTGAAGCTGGTGTCCTGGTACGACAACGAGTGGGGCTACTCCAACAAGGTGCTGGAGATGGTGCGCGTCGTCGCCGCCTGACCGGAAACCTTCCGAAACGCAAAAGCCCCGCTCTGCGGGGCTTTTTTTCATGCTGGCCGTCGTTGTCGATGGGAACATCCGAACGTGGTGTCCCTTGACACGCCCGAAGCAGACCACTGACGTGACCGACATGAAGCTGATCCGCCCCTTCCTGCTGAGCGCCGCCCTGGTGTCGGCCATCCTCGCCCCGCTGGCCGCACCGGCCCAGACGACGGCCACTGGCGAGGCCCGCGTCATCGTGCGCTTCAAGCCCCAGGCCGACAGCGTGCGGGCCAAGGCGCTGAGCGCCCGGGCCACCCGGGGCGAAGCCCGCGAGGTGGCCCAGACCCGCGCCACCGCGCTGGGCCTGCGCACGGGCCGCGCGCTGGCGGCCGGCATCAGCCTGGACGAGCGCACCCACGTGGTCACGGCCAAGGGCGTGACGTCCGAGCAGCTGGTTCGCCAGCTCGCCGCCGACAGCGAGGTGGAACTGGCGGTGGTGGACGGTCGCCGCCGCCACACCAAGATTCCCAACGACCCGCTCTTCGGTGGCGCGGACATCAACCCCGAGTCGACCGTGGGCGGTGCCCAGGCCCGCACCATCGACCAGTGGTACCTCAAGAAGCCCAACAGCACGGTGGTCTCCAGCATCAACGCGCCGGCCGCCTGGGACATCTCCACCGGCACGGCCAGCACCATCGTGGCGGTGCTGGACACCGGCGTGCGGCTCGACCACCCGGACCTTGCGGGTCAATTCGTGAGCGGCTACGACATGATCGGCTACGGCAGCAGCTCCAGCGCCACGTCCGTCGCGATCGCCAACGACGGCAACGGCCCCGATGCCGACCCCTCCGACCCGGGCGACTGGGTCAGCCAGGCCGACATCAACGCCGGCACCATCAGCGGCTGCACCAGCAGCGACATCGGCAACAGCTCCTGGCACGGCACGCGCGTCTCGGGCCTGATCGCCGCGGCCAGCAACAACGGCACCTCGATGGCCGGCGTGGGCTGGGGCCTGAAGATCATGCCCATCCGCGTGCTGGGCAAGTGCGGTGGCTATGACAGCGACATCATCGCCGGCATGAAGTGGGCCGCCGGCATCTCGGTGCCCGGCCTGCCAACGAACGCCAACAAGGCCAAGGTGCTGAACCTCAGCCTGGGTGGCGACGGCAGCTGCGGCACCACCGGCACCGGGGCGCTCTACCGCGATGCGATCACCCAGGTGAACGCGGCGGGTTCGACCATCGTCGTCGCCGCCGGCAACTCCGAGGGCCTGGCCGTCGGGCTGCCGGGCAACTGCCCGGGCGTCGTGACCGTGGCTGCGCTGCGCCACGTGGGCACCAAGGTCGGCTTCTCCAGCCTCGGCCCGGAGGTGACCATCGCTGCGCCGGGCGGCAACTGCATCAACACCGGCAGCGGCCAGCCCTGCCTGTACCCGATGATCAGCACAACCAACGCCGGCACCACCACCCCGGTGGCCAACGACGGGTCCACCACCGGCAGCAATGCCTCGGTGGGCACGAGCTTCTCGGCACCCATCGTCAGCGGCATCGTTGGCCTGATGACGTCGGTGCGGCCCAGCCTCACGTCGACCGAGGTCATCCAGATCCTGAAGAGCACCGCGCGCGCCTTCCCGACCACCGGCGGCGGCAGCGCGGCCGATGGCAACCCGCCGCAATGCAAGGCACCCAGCTCGACCGTGCAGGACGAGTGCTACTGCACCACCAGCACCTGCGGCGCCGGCATGGTCGATGCGGCGGCGGCCGTCGCCGCCGCGGCGGCGCTGAATGGCGTCACGGTGTCCATCGCGCAAAGCCCGACCAGCGGCCTGACCGCGGGCCAGACGCTCACGCTCACCGCCTCGGCCACCGGCCTGCCCAGCGGACGCACGGTGGCCTCCACGGCCTGGGTGGTGGTGGACGGCGGCGGCATCGTCACCGGCTTCGCCTCGGGCGCCAGCACCGCGACGGCGACCGTCACGCCCTCGGGCGCCGGCACGTTCACGGTGCGGGCCGACGTGACCGACAGCGGCGGCGTGACCTACAGCCAGAACGTCACGGTGACGGTGGCGGCGGCCGCAAGCACGGGCGGCTCGTCGGGAAGTTCGTCCAGCGGTGGCGGCGGTGGCGGCTCGGTGAGCGCCATGTGGCTGGCCGGCCTGCTGCTGGCTGCCTTGGCGCTGCGGCGCTCAGCGGCTCGCGGCTGACGCGGGGGCTGCGCCGCCGGCCGGGCAGGCGTGGAAGCCGCCGGCCAGGGCGGCATCCTTGCTGGCCTTGAGCTTGCCGGCCGTCAGGCCGTCGACCTGCGGCAGCACCAGGGTGTGGCGACGCTGGGCAGACTGCAGCGCCAGCACGCGCAGGCCCTTGAGCCCGCGCTTGTCGAACGCCGCCAGCTGCGCGTCGGCCTCGGCCTGGCTGGCATGCCGGCCCAGCACGAAGGCCGGCTGCTCGGCGGGCAGGCCTTCCAGCGGTTCGAAGTTCAGCCGCAGCTGCTTGTAGGTGGCCTCCTTGCGGGCGCGGAACTCCGGGTCGGCCAGCTTGATGGTGGCCACGACCCAGACGCCAGCCTGTTCGGTACTGCGCACCTGCGCCTCGGCGCCCAGGCTGCGCAGGGCGGTCTGGGCGGCGGCCAGCGCGGCGTCTCCCTCCAGCGGCCCCAGTTCCAGGCACACGCGCTGGGCCAGGGCAGCGGCGGCGCTGGCGGCCAGGGGCTGGATGCGCTCCGGGTGCTGTTGGGCCGCCACACGCTGCGGTTCGCGGCCGCCATCGGCGGGCAGGCCGGTCACGGCATCCAGCCAGCCGCGCGACCAGATGAAGAAGACGGCGTTGGCCACCAGCAGCACGACGACGAGGATGCGCATCACGGCGAGGACTCCAGTCTGAGGCTCAGTTCGCCCCCATGGCAGGCCTGCAGGCCGGCGGGGGTTTCAAGCAGCAATTCACCACGGGCCGACACACCGCGGGCCACGCCGGCTTGTTCCCCCACCCGCACCCGCTGGCCGGCCGTCAGGTCGCGCCGGGCAAAGGCGGCTTGCCAGGCGGCAAAGCCCAGGCTCTGGAAGTCGGCCAGCATGGCACGCAGTGCGGGGGCGAGGCGGTCGAGTGTGGTGGCGGCCGTGGCCGCGGGGTCGAGCGTCTGCAGGGCGGCATGGCCGCTGCGGTAGCCGCTGCGGTCGGCACCGGCCGGCAGCGGCTGCAGGTTCAGCCCGATGCCGATCACCACGCCGCGCTCGCCGCTGGGCAAAGCCGCGGTTTCGATGAGGATGCCGCCGAGCTTGGCGCCATCCAGGAAGAGATCGTTGGGCCACTTCAGCCGGATACGCGTACCCGCCGGGTCGAGCGCATCGGCCACCGCGCAGCCCACGGCCAGCGACAGGCCGGCCAGGTCCAGCTCGGCGGGCAGCGGCAGGGCGACCGAGAAGGTCAGCGCCGCGTCATCGCTCTGCCAGACCCGGCCCAGACGCCCGCGGCCCGCCGTCTGCCGGGCGGCCGACAGCAGCAGCGGCCCGCCGCCCTCGCGCAGATGGGCCAGGGCCTCGGTGTTGGTGGAGCCGCATTCGGCGAGGTGGCGTCGTTCCATGGCTCAGGAGAGGCTCTGTGCCTCTGTGGCTGTGTTCATGGGCCAGGGCAACGGTGCGGCGGCCGACATCACCGCCGCCCTCACCGCCGCTTGGGCGCCAGCATGGTGCCGCGGCAGGTGGCCGCGCCGCACCAGCAGGCGAACTGCTTCTTGAGCTTGGGGGTGTGGCGCTCGTCCAGCACCAGGCCGTAGTCGTAGAAAAGTTCCTCGCCCGGCTCGATGTCGCGCAGGGCCTGGATGAAGACCCGGCCGTCCACCTCGTCGGCTTCGCAGTTGGGCTCGCAGGCGTGGTTGATCCAGCGGGCGTCGTTGCCACCGTACAGTGCGTCGATCACCTGGCCGCCTTCGATGTGGAAATAGAAGGTGTGGTTGGGCTGGGCCGGGTCGTGCGGGTGGCGCCGCACGGCCTCCTCCCAGTCGATGCGCTCGCCGGTGTACTCGATGATGCGGCTGCCCGCTTCGATGGGCGCCGTGGCATAGACCCCGCGGCCATGCACGCCGGATTCACGGACTTGGATCTTGCGGCGTGGGGTTTTTTGCGTCATCGGCCCTGTGGTACGGTGATTTCATGGGTGCGCGCGTGCGTAGGCGTGCGCGCGAGGCCCGGATTGTAGGCAAGGGACCGTCGAGTCACCTTGCCAGGGAAGACCGAAAGAAACGACCCGATGAGCAAGACACTGATCATTGCCGAGAAGCCCTCCGTCGCGCAGGACATCGTCCGCGCGCTGACCCCCGTGGCCGGCAAGTTCGACAAGCACGACGACTACTTCGAGAACGACACCTACGTCGTCAGCTCCGCCGTGGGCCACCTGGTGGAGATCGCCGCGCCTGAGGAATACGACGTCAAGCGGGGCAAGTGGAGCTTTGCCAACCTGCCGGTCATTCCGCCGCATTTCGACCTCAACCCCATCGACAAGAACAAGGGCCGGCTCAACGCGCTGTCCAAGCTCATCCGCCGCAAGGACGTGACCGCCCTGATCAACGCCTGTGACGCGGGGCGCGAGGGCGAGCTGATCTTCCGCCTGATCGAGCAGTACGCGCGGCCGGCCAAGGGGCCGTGGAACAAGCCGGTGAAGCGGCTGTGGCTGCAGTCCATGACGCCGGCTGCCATCCGCGAGGGCTTCGAGAAGCTGCGCACCGACGAGCAGATGATGCCGCTGGCCGAGGCCGCACGCTGCCGCTCCGAGGCGGACTGGCTGGTGGGCATCAACGGCACGCGCGCCATGACCGCCTTCAACTCGCGCGACGGTGGCTTCTTCCTGACCACCGTCGGCCGTGTGCAGACGCCCACGCTGTCCATCGTCGTGGAGCGTGAGGAGAAGATCCGCAAGCACGTCGCCCGCGACTACTGGGAGCTGCGCGCCAACTTCGATGCCCAGGCCGGCCAGTACGAAGGCAAGTGGTTCGACCCCGCCTGGAAGAAAAACGACGACGCCGAGCGCCGTGCCGACCGCCTGTGGAACGCGGCCGACGCCGAGGCCATTGCCAAGGCCGTGCTCGGCCAGCCGGCCAGCGTTACCGAAGAGAGCAAGCCCAGCACCACCAGCTGCGGCGCGCTCTACGACCTGACCACGCTGCAGCGCGAGGCCAACTCGCGCTTCGGCTTCTCGGCCAAGACGACGCTGTCCATCGCCCAGGCGCTGTATGAAAAGCACAAGGTGCTGACCTACCCCCGGACGGATTCGCGCTTCCTGCCCGAGGACTACCTGGCCGTGGCCAAGCAGACCGCCGAGATGATTGCCGGCGAGGACCTGCCCGGCCCGCTGCAGGCGCTGGCCGCACACGCCCGCGTGGCGCTGAACAACGGCTACATCAAGCCCACCAAGAAGGTGTTCGACAACAGCAAGGTGTCGGACCACTTCGCCATCATCCCGACGCTGCAGGCGCCCAAGAGCCTGACCGAGGTCGAGGCCAAGCTCTACGACCTGGTCGTCAAGCGCTTCCTGGCGGTGTTCTTCCCGCCGGCCGAGTTCCTGGTCACCACCCGCATCAGCAAGATCGAGGCGGCAGGCAAGACCCATCACTTCCAGACCAATGGCAAGGTGCTGGTCAAGCCGGGCTGGCTGGCCGTGTACGGCAAGGACGTGGACGACGAGGATGCCAACCTCGTGCCGGTGCAGCCGGGCGAGGTGGTGTGCACCGAGAGCGTGGACGTGAAGGCGCTGCAGACCAAGCCGCCCGCGCGCTACACCGAAGCGACGCTGCTGTCCGCCATGGAAGGCGCGGGCAAGCTCATCGATGACGACGAACTGCGCGAGGCCATGGCCGAGAAGGGCCTGGGCACGCCGGCCACGCGGGCGGCCACCATCGAAGGCCTGATCAGCGAAAAGTACATGCTGCGTGAGGGCCGCGAGCTCATCCCCACGGCCAAGGCCTTCCAGCTGATGACGCTGCTGCGCGGGCTGGATGTGGAGGACCTCACCAAGCCCGAACTCACCGGCGACTGGGAGCACAAGCTCGCCGAGATGGAGAAGGGGCGCCTCAAGCGTGAGCAGTTCATGGCCGAGATCGCGGCCATGACCGAGAAGATGGTCGCCAAGGCCAAGGGCTACGACCGCGACACCATCCCGGGCGACTACGCCACGTTGAAGACGCCGTGCCCCAAGTGCGGCGGCATCGTGAAGGAGAACTACCGCCGCTTCACCTGCACCGGCAAGGCCGGTGATGGCGTGGATGCCTGCGGCTTCTCCATCGGCAAGATCCCGGGCGGCCGCAGCTTCGAGTTGCACGAGGTCGAGCAGTTCCTGCGCGACAAGAAGATCGGCCCGCTGGAGGGCTTCCGCTCCAAGGCCGGCTGGCCGTTCACCGCCGAACTCGCGCTGGTCTACGACGACGAGATCGCCAACTGGAAGCTGGAGTTCGACTTCGGCGAAGACGCCAAGAAGGCCGAGAACGACGGCGAGCCGGTGGACTTCTCCGGCCAGGCGAGCCTGGGCGCCTGCCCCAAGTGCCAGGGCCATGTGTACGAGCACGGTGCCAACTACGTCTGCGAGCACAGCGTGGGCGCGCACGTGACCTGCGACTTCAAGACCGGCAAGGTCATCCTGACCCAGCCGATCGAGCCGGCGCAGGTGACCAAGCTGCTGGCCGACGGCAAGACCGACCTGCTGGAGAACTTCGTCTCCAACAAGACCCGCCGCAAGTTCAAGGCCTTCCTGGCCTATGACAAGAAGGAAGGCAAGGTCATCTTCGAGTTCGAGCCGCGCGCGGGCAAGGCGCCGCCGGCCAAGAAGGCGGCTGCCAAGAAGACCGCCAAGGCTTGATGCCGCAGGCTGCGCGTGAGTCCGGCCGCTGGACTTTCGCGCGGCGCCGCGTTCTGATGCGGGCCAAGACAAGGGAGTTCAAGGGATGGCCCTGAGACCGTTCAGCCTGGGCATCCAGGCACGCCTGACGGCGGGCATCGCGCTGGTCGCGAGCCTGCTGGTGCTGGCCGTCGGCTGGTACTGGACGGCACACGAGGAAGAGGAGCTGCTGCACGACATGCGGCAGCGCGAGGCGCGCATGGCCCGTCTCATCGAGCGGGGCTTTGCCGGGCCGATCTGGAACCTCGACCATGTCGCCATCGACAACCTGCTCGATGCCGTCATGGCCGATCCCGAGGTGCATGCCATCGAGCTGACGGGCCTGGGCCTGCGTGGCGGCCAGGCCCGACGCAGCCGCGACACCCCGGCCAACGGGCCGCTGCGCCGCGAGTTCGCCATCACCTACCAGCCTGCCGCCGAGGCACCGGGCACCCAGGTCGGCATGGCCGCGCTGGTCTTCACGCGGGACCTGGTGGATGAGCAGATCCGCCGCACCCGGCTCTTCGTCGTGCAGCTGCTCGGCGTGGTGGTGGCGGGCATCGTCATCGCCCAGTCGCTGTTGGTGCATTTCCTGGTGCGCCGGCCGGTGGCCCGGCTGGGCGCGCTGGCCCAGCGCGTGGCCAAGGGCGACCTTGGCGCGCAGGAGACGGTGGAGCGCAGCGACGAGATCGGCGAGCTGACCATGCGCTTCAATGCGATGAGCCTGAAGCTGCGCAGTGCGGCTGACCAGGTGCAGCTGAGCTCCGAGGGCCTGCGCGCCAGCGAGGCCCGCTACCGCAGCCTGTTCGAGAACGCCACCGAAGGCATCTTCCAGGCCGACGCCGACGGCCGGGTGCTGAGCATGAACCGCGCCTTCACGCAGATGCTGGGCCTGGGCTCGCAAAGCCCGGTGGGGCGCCGCCTTCGCGAGGTCACGGGCATCGACCGTGAGGAATTCCAGCGCATCTCCGCCGTCATGAGCGAGCAGGGCCGCATCCAGCAGGCGCAGTTGCAACTGCTGGGCGCGAATGGCCGGCCGCTGTGGGTGGAGCTCAATGCCCATTGGGTGGAGGGTGAGGGCGGCCAGCGCCGTATCGAAGGCATGGTCAGCGACATCTCGCTGCGCCGCCAGGCCGAGGCGGAGCTGACCCGCCACCGTGAGCACCTCGAAGACCTGGTGGCCGAGCGCACCGCCGAGCTGAGCGAGGCCAAGCTGCGCGCCGAAGCCGCCAACCAGGCCAAGGGCCGTTTCCTGGCCACGATGAGCCATGAGTTCCGCACGCCGCTGAACGCCATCCTCGGCTTCACGCAGTTGATGCAGATGGACGCGGCCATGCCGGCCACCACCCAGACCCGGCTGCAGCTGATGCGCGACTCGGGCCAGCATCTGTTGGAGCTGATCAACGACGTGCTCGACATGGCCAGCATCGAAGCTGGCAAGGTCAGCCTCAAGCCCAGCGCCGTGGACCTGCGCGCGCTGCTCGACATGGCGGGTGACAGCGTGCGGCTGCGCGCCGAGCAGAAGAACCTGGCCTTCAGCCTGGAGGTCGACGCGGCCCTGCCGGCGCAGGTGCTGGTGGACGGCCAGCGGCTGCGCCAGGTGCTGCTGAACCTGCTGTCCAACGCGGTGAAGTTCACCGATCAGGGGCAGGTGCGGCTGAGTGCCGCCGTCCTCTCAAGGGAGGCGGGCCAGGTGCGCCTGCAGCTGGCTGTGGCCGACACGGGCATCGGCATGACCGCGGCCCAGCAGGCCCGCCTCTTCCAGGCCTTCGAGCAGGTGTCGGAAGCCTCCCGCTCGCTCGGCGGCACGGGCCTGGGCCTGTCCATCAGCCAGCAGCTGGTGCGCCTGATGGGCAGCCAGATCGAGGTGCAGAGCGAAGCGGGGCAGGGCACCCGGTTCGCGTTTGAGCTGCATGTGCCGCTGGCGTGAGTTGGGCGTGTTGCGGTCGAGACTGAACACAGCCACAGAGGCACAGAGGCACAGAGCGTGCGCGCTGAAGGCCGCCGTGGATGGGCAGCCCGCGCGCTCTGTGCCTCTGTGTCTCTGTGGCCTTGTCTTCGTGCGATGCCACGCGACTGAGCGAGGGGCCCCATGACTTGGGAAATCGCAGCCAAGCTGCTGGCGATTCTCGTGGCCGTGTCGATCGGCTGGGCCGTCGGCCGCATGCGCTGGCTGGGCGGCGGGCCGGCGGGCAGTGACACTGACCCGGCCCGGGTGTTGGCCAATGCCGCCTTCTACATCTTCGTGCCGGCGCTGCTGTTCCGCACCACCGCGCGGCTGGACACCGCCACGCTGCCCTGGGCCTTCCTGCTCGCCTTCTTCGTGCCGGCCCTGCTGCTGATTGCCGTCCTGTACGTCGTCTACCGCTGGCGTGCCAAGCCAGGCGAGCCGGTGGTGGCGCCCAGCGTGCGGGCCATCACCGCGGGCTTTGGCAACACCTTGCAGGTGGGTCTGCCGGTGGCGGCGGGCGTGTTCGGCGAAAAGGGCCTGGCGATTCATATCGCGGTGGTCAGCCTGCATGCGCTGTCCATCCTGACGATGCTCACCGCCATCGTCGAGCTGGACCTGGCCCGCGAGCGCCGCAGCGGCCATCTGGGGGCCATGCTGCTGCAGACCGTGCGCAACACCGTCATCCACCCGGTCGTGCTGCCCGTGCTCGCGGGCCTGGCCTGGAACGCCACCGGTCTGCCGATTCCCGCGGTGGCCGATGAAGCCCTGCAGAGCCTGGGCACGGCCGTCGTGCCGCTGTGCCTCACGTTGATCGGCATGAGCCTGGCCTATTACGGCTGGCCGCGCACCTGGCACGGCCTGGCGGGGCTGGTGGTCGCGAAGCTGCTGCTGATGCCCGCGATCGTGTTCGCCGTGGGCTACGGGCTGCTCGGACTGAAGGGCATGCCGCTGGCGGTCATCGTCATGATCGCCGCCCTGCCCACAGGCTCCAACGCGTTGATCTTTGCGCAGCGCTACCGTGCGCTGGAGGCCGAGGTGACGGCCGCCACCGTCTTCTCCACCGTGCTGTACGTGGGCACGGCCCCGCTGTGGCTGGCCCTGCTGGCCTGGCTGTCGCCCTGGTGAGGCAGTGATGACGCATGGCACTGTGCATGATGTCCAGCCCGCGGCCCAATCCAGGGCCTGAACCTGACTTGATCCCGAGGACGCTCCCGTGATGCATGCTCCCGCCCCCCGCCGCCTGGTCGCGCTGCTGTCGCTGGCCGGCGCCCTGCTGGCCACCGCTCCCGCCATGGCAGCGCCCGAAGCCGCCGGTGCGCCTGGCGCCGTCAGCGCCGAGGCGGGCCAGGTCGCGGTGCGCCACGAGAAGTTCACGCTGGACAACGGCTTCGAGGTCATCCTGGTGGAAGACCACCGCCTGCCGCTGGTGGCCTTCAACCTGTGGGTGCACGCCGGGCCGCGCAACGAGGCCGCGGGGCAGACGGGCTTTGCCCACCTCTTCGAGCACCTGATGTTCGCCGGCAGCCGCCATGTGCCGCGGGGCCAGTTCGACAAGTTCATCGATGCCGCTGGCGGCACGGACAGCAACGGCTCCACCAACTTCGACCGCACCAACTACTTCTTCACGCTGCCGTCCAACCAGCTGGCGCTGGGCCTGTGGCTCAAGTCCGACATGCTGGGCTGGATGATCGACGAGGTCGACTCGGTCGCCCTGGCCAACCAGCAGGACGTGGTGCGCAACGAGCGCCGCCAGAGCTTCGAGAACCGGCCCTACGGCATGGCCGACGAAGCCATGTACCAGGCGCTCTACCCCGAGGGCCACCCCTACCGAGCCGCTGTCATCGGCTCGCACGCCGACATTCAGCGCATCCGGCTGGCCGACGTGAAGGCTTTTGCCCGCACCTACTACCGGCCCAACAACGCCACCATGGTGCTGGCCGGGGACTTCGATCCCGCCGAGGCCCGCGCCCTGGTGCAGAAGTACTTCGGCACGCTCAAGGCCGGCCCCAAGCCGCCCGACGTGCATGTGGCCATGCCGGAGATCACCCAGGAGCGCCGCCTCGTGGTGCCTGACCGCGTCGAGCTCAGCCGCTTGACGCTGGCCTGGCATACGCCGCCGATGTTTGCCGCTGGCGATGCGGAGCTCGACGTCGCGGCCCACGTGCTCGGCGGCGGCCGCGCCAGCCGCCTGTACGGCCTGCTGGTGCGCGACCGGCAGCTCGCCCAGAGCGTGGACGTGTCGCAGGGCTCGCAGTCGCTGAGCTCGGTGTTCAACATCGAGATCGTGGCCCGCCCCGGCGCGTCGCTGGAGGCCATCGAGCAGCTCGTCGACGCCGAGGTGGCCCGCCTGGCCGCCACGCCGCCCAGCGAGGCCGAGCTGGCCCAGGCGCGCGCCAGCATCCAGACGCAGTTGCTGCAGCGGATGGAGAAGGTCACGACCCTGGCCGACCTCGTCAACCACTACAACCAGATGGCGGGCGACCCCGGCTTCGTCGGCCGCGACCTGGCCCGGTATGCCGCGACCACGCCGGCCGCCGTGAGTGCCACGGTGGCGCGCTGGCTGGCCAAGGACCGGCGCGTCGTCGTGCAGGCGGTGCCCGGCGAGCCGGTGCTGCCGCCCGAGGTGCCCACGCCGCCCATGCCCACCAAGGCCGCCAAGGGCGAGCGCGAGTCCATCAACGTGGCACAGGCCTGGCGCAACAAGCCGCCCGCGGCCGGCCCCGCCAAGCCGCTGACGCTGCCAGCCGCGCGCAGCTTCACGCTGCCCAACGGCCTGACCGTCATCCACTCGCCCAAGCCGGGCCTGCCGCTGGTCAGCGCCAGCCTCGTGCTGCGCGCCGGCCAGGCGGTCAATCCGGCGGATCGCCCGGGCCTGGCCACCTTCGTGGCGGCCATGCTGCCCGAAGGCACCGCCACGCGCAGCGCGCAGCAGCTGGCCGAGAGCCTGGCGGCGCTGGGCGCCAGCCTGCATGCCAACGCCGGCGCCGAGACCGCGCAGGTCGACTTCTCCGGCCTCAAGGCCACGGCCCGTGAGGGCTTTGCACTGATGGCCGACGTGGTGCAGAACCCTGCGTTTGCCGATGCCGAGGTCGAGCGCAAGCGCGCCCAGCTGCTGGCCGCCCTGGCCCAGACCCGCGAGCAGCCCGACCAGCTCGCCAGCGTGGTGGCGGACCGCGTCTACTTTGGCGAGGGCCATCCGCTGGCGCCGTCGTCGCTGGGCGACGAGGCCAGCCTGAAGGCCATCGACAGCGCCGCGCTGCGCCAGTTCTGGCAGGGCCGCTACCGGCCGGAGCGCGCCGCCCTGGTCGTGGCGGGCGACCTCACCGAGGCCGAGCTGCGCGCGCTGGTGGAGCCGCTGTTCGGCCCCTGGCGCGCACCCGGCGAGGCCGCCGCGGAGCGGCCCCTGCCGCCGGCCCGCCCGGCGGCCACCCGCACCGTGCTGGTCGACAAGCCCGGCGCACCCCAGACGGCGCTGGCCATCGTGGGCCCCGGCCCTGCGGCCGGCGTGCCGCAGGCAGCATCGATCAAGGTCATGAACGCCGGCTTCGGCGGCCTGTTCACCTCGCGGCTGAACACCCAGCTGCGCGAGGTCAAGGGCTACACCTACGGCGTGTTCTCGGGCTACGGCATGGGGCGTGAACGCGGCCAGTTCAGCATCCGCGGCAGCGTGCGCACCGACGTGACCGGCGCCGCGCTCGTGGATCTTGGCAAGGAGATCCAGGGCATGCGCGCCAAGCCCATGGGCGCGGCCGAACTGCAGCGGGTGCGCAATGCGCAGCTGCTGTCGCTGCCGGGCCTGTTCGACACCAATGCCGCCGTCGTGGCGGGCTATGCCGGCAACTGGTCGGCCGGCCAGCCGCTGAATGCCATCACCGAGCTGCCGGCCCGCTACGCCGCCGTCACCTCGGCCTCGGCCCTGCAGGCGGCGCGCGACTTCCTCGACCCCGCGCGGCTCATCGTCGTGGCGGTGGGCGACAAGGCCAAGGTGCTGCCGCAGCTCAAGGCCATCGGCCGCCCCGTCGAACTGCGGGACGCCGAAGGGGCCCTCGTCGGCAAGTGAACCCCGGCGCCGCGCCGCGCGGGGACAATCGCGGCATGAGTGCTGACCTCGCCGCCTACATGGACGACCTCGGCCGCGCCGCCCGCGCGGCCGCCACGCAGATGGCCGCCGCCTCGACGGCCGCCAAGAATGCCGCGCTGCTGGCCCTGGCCCGGCGCCTGCGCGAGGCCGGCCCGGCCCTGGCCGAGGCCAATGCCCGCGACCTGAGCCGCGCGGCCGAGCTCAGCGGCCCGCTGCGCGATCGGCTCAAGCTCGATGCCAAGACCCTGGCCACCGTGGCCGAAGGCTGCGAGCAGATCGCCGCCATGCCCGACCCCATCGGCGAGATCACGGGCGTGAAGCGCCGCCCCACCGGCATCAGCGTGGGGCAGATGCGGGTGCCGCTGGGGGTGTTCGGCATGATCTACGAGAGCCGGCCCAACGTGACCATCGAGGCCGCGTCGCTGGCCATCAAGAGCGGCAACGCCTGCATCCTGCGTGGTGGCTCCGAGGCCCTGCATTCCAACCTCGCGCTGGCCGAACTGGTCGCGGCCTCGCTGGCCGAGGCCGGCCTGCCGCCCGCGGCCGTGCAACTGGTCAACACCACCGACCGTGCCGCCGTGGGCCTGCTCATCAGCCGCCCGCAGTGGGTAGACGTGATCATCCCGCGTGGCGGCAAGGGCCTGATCGAGCGCATCGCCAGCGAAGCCCGCGTGCCCGTCATCAAGCACCTGGACGGCAACTGCCACAGCTATGTGGACGAGGCGGTCGACCTGGACCTGGCCGTGAAGGTGGTCGACAACGCCAAGACCCAGAAGTACAGCCCCTGCAACGCCACCGAGTCGCTGCTGGTGCATGCAGCCCAGGCGCGTGCCTTCCTGCCGCGCATCGCCGAGGTCTTCCGCGCCAAGGGCGTGGAGATGCGCGGCTGCCCGCGCACCCTGGCCCTGGTGCCGGGCGCCGTGGCCGCAACCGAAGAGGACTGGTCGACCGAATACCTCGCGCCCATCATCAGCATCAAGGTGGTCGACAGCCTCGACGAAGCCATCGCCCACATCAACCGCTATGGCTCCCACCACACCGATGCCATCCTCACGACGAACCACCCGAACGCGATGCGCTTCTTGCGCGAGGTGGATTCGGCCAGCGTGATGGTCAATGCCAGCACGCGCTTTGCCGATGGCTTCGAGTACGGGCTGGGTGCCGAGATCGGCATCTCCACCGACAAGTTCCACGCCCGCGGCCCGGTGGGCCTGGAGGGGCTGACGTCGATGAAGTGGGTGGTGCTGGGCCAGGGCGAAGTGCGCACCTGACCGGGCCGGTCAGCCGAACACCGCCTGCCAGAGCGACCTGACGGCTGCGCGGTGCGCCGCCAGCGGCGCCGCCGCTTCGGCATCCAGCGCGGTGGACTGCTCGTCCAGCCGGGCCTTGTGCTGCACCCGGCGTAGCTCGCGGTAGGCGTTTGCGGCGCTCACGCCCACGCCCACGGGCAGCAGGCCGACGGCTTCGCAGCGCTGCAGCAGCGCGATGTTGCCCAGGTTGTCCAGCAGCTCCGGGTGAGCGGCTGCGTGGGCGAGCACCAGGGTCTGAAGCGCGAACTCGGCGTCCATCATGCCGCCCTCGCTGTGCTTCACGTCGAACAGCTCCGGCCGCACCGGCCGGGCCGCACGCACCTTCTCGCGCATGGCCTGCACTTCCTGGCGCAGCGCGGCGGCATCGCGCGGGGCGGTCAGCACCTGGCGGCGCACGCTCTCGCAACGTGCGGCCATGGAGGTCTCGCCGGCGCAGAAGCGCGCCCGCGTGATGGCCTGGTGTTCCCAGGTCCAGGCGGTGTTGCTGCCGCGGCCGGTCTGGTAAGCCTCGAAATGGGCCAGCGACGTGACCAGCAGCCCCGAGTTGCCGTTGGGGCGCAGCGCGGTGTCGATGTCGAACAGCTCGCCCGCCGCGGTGCGCAGCGTCAGCCAGGTGATGAGGCGGCGCACGAAGGCGCCGTAGATTTCGGCGGCGTTCTCGTCGTCGTCATCGAACACGAACACCACGTCCAGGTCGCCGCCGTAGCCCAGCTCCTTGCCGCCGAGCTTGCCGTAGGCGATGACGGCCAGGCGCGGGTCGGGGCGGTGGGCCTTGCTGAAACGGCTCCACGCCCACTGGATGGCGATCTGCAGCACGGCGTCGGCCAGCAGGCTGAGGTCGTCGGCCACCTGCTCGACCGTGATGCTGCCTTCCACGTCGCGCACCAGCGTGCGGAAGACCTCGGCATGGTGGGCGCGGCGCAGGGTGTCGAGCAGGGCCTCCTCGTCGGCCTCGCCACTGCGGGCCCAGCCCTGCTCGCGGTCGAGCAGGTCAGCGATGAAGGCCTCGCGGTCGAAGCGGGCGGTCAGCAGCAGCGGGTCGGCGAGCTCGTCGATGACGCCCGGATGCTGCATCAGGTAGCGCATGGGCCAGCGCGCCAGGCCCAGCAGGCGCAGTAGGCGCTGCTGCACGGCCGGGCGCTCCACCAGCAGGGCCAGGTAGCTTTCACGGCGCAGCAGCGGGCCGACCCAGTCGACGAAACGCAGGGCAGCGTCCAGCGAGCATTCCTCGGCCTCCACGGCCTGGGCGGCGCGGTGGAAGAGCTTGGCCAGGCGCTGGCGCGATTCCTCGCGCAGGCCCTGCACGCGCGGGGTCTCGGCGAGTGCCCGCACCGCGCTGGCCAAAGCGGGCGGCAGGCCGTTCAGGAAGTCCTCGCCATCCACCGCCGGCTTCGGGCCGCCGCACTGGCCGCCCTTGCAGCTGCCTTGGGGCTTGCCGCCTTCGTGTAGCAGCGCGTCGAACTCGTTGGCCACCAGCTCGCGCACCTCGCCGAGCTGCTCGAAGAGCTCACAGGTCTCGCGGCTGCAGGCCAGGCCCATGGAGGCGGCGATCCAGGCCAGGTCGGCGTCGCCCTGGGGCAGGCAGTGGGTCTGTTGGTCGTCCAGGAACTGGATGCGGTGCTCCACCCGGCGCAGGAAGATGTAAGCGTCGGTGAGCCGCTGCGCGGTCTCGGGCTTCATCAGCCCACCGGCAGCGAGCTGGGCCAGGGCCTTGACCGTCGAGCGGGTGCGGATCTCCGGGAACTGCCCGCCTCGCACCACCTGCAGCAGCTGCACGATGAACTCGATCTCGCGGATGCCGCCACGCGACAGCTTCACATCGTTCGCCCGCTCGGGCCGGCCGGCGGCCCGGGCCTTGGCCTCGCTGCGGATCTTGGCGTGCAGCTGGCGCAGGCCTTCGAACACACCGTAGTCGAGATAACGGCGGTAGACGAAGGGCGTGACCAGGTGGCGCAGCGCCTGGGTGCGGGGGTCGCCGGGCGCGCCCAGGCCCGCCAGCGGCGCCACCACGCGGCTCTTCAGCCAGGCAAAGCGCTCCCACTCCCGGCCCTGCACCAGGAAGTACTCCTCCAGCATCGGCAGGCTGACCACCGGCGGGCCGCTCTTGCCGTTGGGCCGCAGCGCCAGATCCACGCGGAAGACCTGGCCGTCGTCGGTCACGTCGCCAATCAGCGCGTACAGCCGCTTGGCCACGTGGGTGAAGTACTCATGCGCCGTCACCGGCCGGGGGCCGTGGGTGGCGCCGTCGTCTTCGTAGACGTAGATGAGGTCGATGTCGGAGGACACGTTCAGCTCGCGCGCCCCGAGCTTGCCCATGCCCAGCACCCAGAAGGCGATGTCGGTGCCGTCGGGCGTCTGCGGGGCGCCGTGGATCTCGTCGAGCTCCAGGCGCGCGGCGGTCAAGGCGCGGTCCAGCGTCACCTCGGCCAGGTGGGTCATGGCCAGCGTGATGTGCTCCACCGGCGCGGCCTGCTCCACGTCCAGCACGGCCAGGCGCTCCAGCACCAGGTGGCGGGCCACGCGCAGGCTGCTGGCCAGGGGGCGGGTTGCGAGCAAGGTGTCGATCAGCGCGCCGATGACCGCCCGGTCGGGCAGGCCGGGCGGCAGCAGGGCCAATTCGGCCGCATAGCGGCGGCGCACCCGCTGTACGTAACGGCTGTGATCGGCTGAAACGGTCAATCGCATTCCTGGTATTTCCAAGCAGCTGCCGTGGCACCGGCTTTGCCGGGCCACAGGCGGCGCCCCTTGAGGGGCCGGCGAAGCCGGTAGGGGTGATCTTTCATGCCTGTGCTAGATTGCCTGCCGGCCGGTTCTCCACGTGCCTCAAGACACCGTGTCTGATTTCTTCTCGGCCGCCCTCCACCATTGCAACCGCGTCTCACGCTGGCCCCTGCGCCTGTGCTGGCAGGCGCTGCGCTGGGCGCTGCTGCTGCTGGCATTGGTCTGGGCCCTCGGGGTCGTGGCGTGGTCCGTATTGCACTGGGTGATTCTCCCGCACGCCAACGACTGGCGGCCCTGGCTGGAAAAGGAAGCCTCAAAGACTCTGGGGCTGCAGTTGCGCATCGGCCGCATCACGGTCGAATCCGGGGGCTGGATGCCGCGCATGGAGCTTGGCGACGTGCAGGTGCTCGACCCTGCCGGCCGGCCAGCCCTGCGCCTGCCGCGGGTGGCGGCGGTGCTGTCCGCCCAGTCGCTGCTGGTGTTGGAGCCACGGTTCGCCCAGCTGCGCATCGACGCGCCCGAGCTCATCATCCGGCGTGACGCCCAGGGGCGCATCTTCTTCGCCGGTCTGGATCTGAACGACGCCGGCAAGGCCGACACCGGTACTACCGAGGCCGGCATGGACTGGCTGTTCAGCCAGCCTGAGCTGGCCATCATCAACGGCCGGGTGCGCTGGGTCGACGAGCGGCGCGCCGATGCCCGGCCGCTGGAACTCTCCGGCCTGAACTTCCTGATGCGCAACGGCCTGCGCCGGCATGCGCTGCGGCTGGACGCCACGCCGCCGGCCGACTGGGGGCAGCGCTTCTCGGTGCGCGGCAAATTCACGCAGAGCCTGCTCAAGCGCCCCGGCGAGTTCCAGCACTGGAGCGGCGAGGTCTATGCCGAGCTGCCCCGCGCCGACCTGAGCCAGCTGCGCCGGCATGTCGACCTGCCTTTCCAGCTCAGCGAGGGCGACGGCGCGGTGCGGGCCTGGGGTCAGATCAAGGACGGCCAGCCGGTCGGCGCCACGCTGGATCTGGCCCTGCGCGCGGTGCGCCTGAAGCTGCTGGCCTCCGGCCCCGAGCTCGACCTGGACCACATCGAAGGCCGCCTGGACCTGGCCCGGGCCAAGGACCGGCTGAGCCTGCGCGCCTACCAGCTCGGCTTCGTCAGCGGCGACGGCGTGACCTGGCCGCGCTCGGACTGGGGCGTCTCCCTGCAGCTCGGCCCGGATGACACAGTGCTGGGGGGCGACGTCAATGCCCAGCGCCTGGACTTCGCCTTGATGGCCCAGATCGCCCGACGCCTGCCGCTGGGCGAGCGGGCCCATCAGCTGTTGGCCGAACTGGAACCCCAGGGCGTGCTGACGGCCCTCAGCGGCCAGTGGCAGGGCGCGCTGGACGCGCCTCGTAGTTACCGGGTCAAGGCCCAGCTTGACGGGCTGGCGCTGGCCGCCAAGGCCAGTGAGCAGGCCGACCAGCTCGGCCGCCCCGGCCTGCGGGGCGCCAGCCTTGAGCTGGACGCCAGCGAGCGCGGCGGCTCGGCCCGCCTGGCGGTACACGACGGCGAGGTCGAGCTGCCCGGGCTGTTTGAAGACCCACGCCTGCCCATCACCCGGCTCTCGACCCAGATGCTGTGGCAGTTTCCGCAGGCCACGGCCAAGTCGCCGGGCGAGGTGGAGCTCAAGCTGCGCGACCTGCAGCTGCAGACCCCCGACCTGAGCGGCGAGTTCGACCTCACGTGGCGGCGCGCCGCTGGCGCGACCACGCCTGGCTACCTCGACCTGAGCGGCCGGGCGGCGCGTGTCGACGCGACCCGGGTTGCGCGCTACATCCCGGTCTGGTTGCCGGCCACACGCAGCTATCTGTCGCGTGCGCTGTTGGGTGGCGAGGCGCGCAGCACCACGGTGCGCATCAAGGGCGAGCTGGCCGACTTCCCCTTCGATGCGCCACACGCCACGGGCGTCTTCCGCGTGGCCACCCAGGCCCGGGGTGTGACCCTGGCCTACGTGCCGCCCAGCGACGTGGGCACGAACTGGCCGGCCATGGAGGCCGTGGACGCCGAGCTGGTGTTCGAGCGCGGCGGCATGGCCATCAAGGACGGCCGGGCCAAGGTGCTGGGCTACGAGCTCAGCGGCGTCAACGGTGGCATCCAGGACCTGCACCGGGCGCGCGTGCTGCAGCTGGACGGCAATGGCCGCGGGGCGGGCGGCGACCTGCTGCGCTTCGTGCGCGGCTCACCGCTGGACGAATGGCTCGGCCATGCGCTGAGCACCAGCACCGCTCAGGGGCCCGTGGCGCTGAAGCTGGGCCTGGCCATTCCGCTGGACGACACCAACCAGACCACGCTCAAGGGCCAGCTGCAGTTCGGCGGCGTGGACGTGAAGCTGCGGCCTGAGCTGCCGCCGCTGGCCGGCCTGCGCGGCCGCATCGAGTTCGACCGGCGCGGCCTGCAGCTCAGTGGCGTGACGGCCCGGCTGCTGGGCGGTGACGCCGGCATCGAGGGCGGCACGCAGCGCGACGGCTCACTTCGCTTTGCCGTGCAGGGCCAGGCCACGGCCGAGGGTCTGCGGCGCGCCACCGAACTCGGCGCCGTGACCCGGCTCGCCCAGGCGGCCAGCGGGCAGGCGGCCTACCGCTTCCAGCTCGCCATTCCCGCCAACGGGCAGAGCGAATTGAGCGTCACCAGCAACTTGCAGGGCCTGGCGCTGGACCTGCCCGCACCCGGGCGCAAGGAGGCCGAGGCGGTGCTGCCGCTGAGGCTGCTGATGACGCCCACCGGCGCCGGCCGGGACGAGCTGCGCCTGGAGGTGGGCAGCGGGCCGGCGCCGCTGCTGCAGGCCCAGTTGCAGCGCGACATCTCGGGCGCCAGCTCGCAGGTGCTGCGCGGCGCGCTGGCGGTGCAGGACAAGCTGCCCGCGTTGCCCGCCAGCGGCGTGCTGTTGCAGGTGAACGTGGCATCGCTCGACCTGGACGCCTGGCAGCAGCGCCTGGGGGGCTTGGCCGCGAGCAGCGCGGGCGGCAATGGCACGGCCGAGGCCGACGACGCCGGCCTCATGCCCAGCCAGATCGCGCTGCGCAGCCAGAGCCTGAAGGTGGGCGGCCGCCAGCTCGGCCGCGCCTCGGCCATGATTGCGCGCGACGGCCCGCACTGGCGCATCAATGTCGATGCCGAGCAGATTGCCGGCCGCATCGAGCTGCGCGGCGTGCGCGGCAGCCAGATCGAGGCGGTGCAGGCGCGGCTGGCGCGGCTGTCGCTGCCCCGGCAGGAGGTTGACTCGGTCACGGAGCTGATCGACCCGGGCAAGGCCGATGCCGGCAGCGGCCCGCTGCCTTCGCTGGACATCGAGGTCGACGACTTCGAGTTGCGCGGCAAGCGCCTTGGGCGGCTGCAGGTGCTGGCCCAGGCGCCGGCGGCCGCGCGCGACTGGAAGCTGCAGAAGCTCGAACTCCAGGCCCCCGAGGCCACGCTGCAGGCCAGCGGCCGCTGGGGGAGCGAGGCCGGCCCGGCGCGCCGCACCCAGCTCGACTGGAAGCTCGACATCGCCGATGCCGGCAAGCTGCTGGAGCGCCTCGGCCAGGGCCAGGTGTTGCGCGGTGGCAAGGGCACGCTGGCGGGCCAGGTCGGCTGGAACGGCTCGCCGCTGGCGCCTCACTACCCGAGCATGTCCGGCCAGCTCAATGTGCAGCTGGACACCGGCACGTTCCTCAAGGCCGAGCCCGGCGTCGGCCGGCTGCTGGGCGTGCTGAGCCTGCAGTCCCTGCCGCGCCGGCTGCTGCTGGACTTCCGTGATGTGTTCGCCGAAGGCTTCACTTTCGACGGTGTGACCGGTGACGTGAAGATCGCCGCGGGCGTGGCCCGCAGCGACAACATCCGCATCCGTGGCCTGCAGGCGGCGGTGCTGGTGGAAGGCAGTACCGACCTGGCCGCCGAGACGCAGACCCTGCGCGTGGTCGTGGTGCCCGAAGTCTCGGCGGGCGGCGCCTCGCTCGCGTATGCGGCCATCAACCCCGCCGTGGCGCTGGGCGCCTTCCTGGCCCAGCTCATCCTGAGCCGCCCGGTGGCGGCGGCCAGCACCCGCGAGTTCCACATCACCGGCACCTGGGACGACCCCAAGGTGGAGAAGGTCGACAAGGTCGAGCCGGCGGCGCCGGCCGCGGCAGCCAAGGCCGGCAGCGCGGGCGCGAGCGCGCCCTGATGCACGGGCGGCAGCCTCGTTAGCATGCGGGGCATGAAAGTCGCTGCCCTCCAGATGGTCTCCGGCCCCGACGTGGCCGCCAATCTCGCCACCGCCCGCCGCCTGCTCGAAGACGCTGCCGCCCAGGGCGCGCGGCTCGCCGCGCTGCCGGAGTACTTCTGCCTGATGGGCCAGCACGACCGCGACAAGCTCGCGGTGGCCGAGACCGATGGCGACGGACCGATGCAGGCCATGCTGGCCACGGCGGCGCGCGAGCTGGGGTTGTGGATCATTGGCGGCACGCTGCCGCTGCGCGCGGCGGTGGCAGACCGGGTGCGCAACTCGACGCTGGTCTACGCGCCCGGCGGCGAGCGCGTGGCCCGCTACGACAAGATCCATCTGTTCGCCTTCGACAACGGCCGTGAGAGCTATGACGAGGGCCGCGTGCTGGAAGCCGGCAGCGAGCCGACGCAGTTCGAGGCCGAGGGGGTGCGGGTCGGGTTGTCGGTCTGCTACGACCTGCGCTTCCCCGAGCTGTTCCGGGCCTATGCCGGGGCCGACCTGCTCGCGGTGCCGGCGGCCTTCACTTACACGACGGGCGAGAAGCACTGGTCGCTGCTGCTGCGCGCCCGCGCGGTGGAGAACCAGTGCTACGTGATCGCACCGGCCCAGGGTGGGCGGCACCCGAACGGCCGCCGTACCTGGGGGCACAGCATGGTCGTCGATCCCTGGGGCGAGGTGCTGGCGGAGCTGCCCGAGGGGGAAGGCGTCGTCGTCGCCGAGATCGATGCCGCCCGCATCGCCCAGGTGCGCGAGCAATTGCCGGCGCTGGGGCACCGCCGGCTGTGAGCTGCGCAGGCTGCCGAAGCTGACGGCAAGCTGTGGTGACTTTCCGCCCGGGTCCGGGTCGCTCCTAGACTGGGGTGCATCTGAGACTACGGACCCTCGACATGCGTTTCAAGCTTGCAGGCGCGGCACTCGCGCTGGCCCTGGCCCTGCCTTCCTTCGCGGCTGAGGTGCCGCTCGGGCCGCTGACCCAGCCGCTGTGGCTGCGCCAGTCGAGCATTTCGCCGGACGGCTCGCGTCTGGCCTTCACCTTCCAGGGCAACCTCTACCTCGTGCCCACCGCGGGCGGCCCGGCGCGGCTGCTGGTGGCCAACGGCCATCACACCAGCGCACCGGTGTGGTCGCCCGATGGCCGGCTGCTGGCCTATGCGGCCGACACCTATGGCAACAAGGACGTCTTCCTGGTGTCGGCCGAGGGTGGCCCGTCACGCCGGCTTACCCGGCATTCCGCGTCCGAGACGCCCATCGCCTTCGCGCCGGACGGCCGCTCGGTGCTGTTCTCGGCCCAGCGCCAGGACGCCCCCACCAGCATGGCCTTCCCGTCGCCCGCGCTCAGCGAGCTCTACCGCGTCAGCATCGAAGAGGGCCGCCGGCCGCAGCGGGTGTTCAGTGCCCCGGCGCTGGCGGGTCAGTTCAACAAGGCCGGCACGCAGTTCGTCTACGAAGACTGGAAGGGCTACGAGAGCGAGCAGCGCAAGCACCACATCTCGCCCGTGGCGCACGACCTGTGGCTGTGGGACGCCCAGACCGGGCAGCACCGCAAGCTCACCAACTCGGGCGGTGAGAACCGCAACCCGGTGTGGTCGCCCGACGAGCAGGCCATCTACTACCTCAGCGAGAAGAGCGGCTCCTTCAACGTCTGGAAGATGCCGGTGGGCCAGCCCGAGGCGGCGCGCCAGATCACCCACTTCACGAAGAACCCGGTGCGCTTCCTGTCGGTGGCGGCCAACGGCACGCTGAGCTTCGGCTTCGACGGCGAGCTCTACACCATGGCCGGTGACAACGCCGAGCCGCGCAAGCTGGCCTTGAGCATCGGCGCCGATGCGCTGGCGCCGCGCGTGCAGCAGCTCAAGCTGACCGACGGCGCCACCGACATGGCCGTGAGCCCTGACGGCAGCGAGGTGGCCGTGGTGGTGCGTGGCCAGGTGTTCGTGACCTCGGCCGAGTTCGGCAACACCCGCCGCATCACCGAGGGCCCGGGCCAGAAGCGCTCGGTGAGCTTCAGCGCCGACGGCCGCAAGCTGCTCTACGCCTGCGAGGACGGTGGCCAGTGGAGCCTGTGCGAGGCGACGCTGGAAGGTGACAAGAAGCAGGTGCCCAGCTTCTTCAATGCGCCGCGGGTCAGCACCCGGGTGCTGCTGAAGAACACGCACCAGAACTTCCAGCCGCGCTACTCGCCCGACGGCAAGCAGGTGGCCTACCTGCAGGACCGCGCGGCCCTGCACGTGCTGGACGTGGCTTCGGGCAAGACCCGCGAGGTGCTGTCGGCCGACTGGAACTACTCCTACGAGGACGGCGACCAGTGGTTCGAGTGGGCGCCGGACGGCAAGAGCCTGCTGGTGCAGTTCGTCGACCGCAACCGCTGGAGCCAGGAGGTCGGCCTCGTGCCGGCCGACGGCAGCGGCAAGCTGCGCAACCTCACGCACAGCGGCTACGAAGACTTCCACCCGGTGTTCGCCCGCCAGGGCCAGATGGTCATCTGGGCCAGCGACCGCCAGGGCCTGCATGGCAATGGCGGCGGCGCGCGCAGCGACGTGGACGTGTTCGGCATGTTCCTGACCCGCGCGGCCTTCGACCGCTACCAGCTCGACAAGGCGGAGTTCGCGCAGCTCAAGGCGCGCGAGGAAGAAGACAAGAAAGACGAAGGCAAGAAGGACGACGACAAGAAGGACGCCAAGCCCGCCGACAAGAAGGCAGAGAAGAAAGCCGATGCCAAGGCCGATGGGAAGGCGGACAAGAAGGACGAACCCGCACCCAAGCCGGTCGTGGTCGAGGAAGAGGGCCTGGATGACCGTATCGCTCGCCTGAGCACCGCCTCGGGTGACATCCGCGACTACGTGCTCACGCCGGACGGCGAGCAGCTCTTCTACGTCACCAAGGCCGACGACGGTTTCGAGCTCTGGCAGGTGCGCCTGCGCGAGAAGGACGGCCACCGCGTGGCGGCGCTGCCCGGCGGGCGTCAGGAGAGCGTGAGCCTGGTGCTCGATGCCAAGGGCGCCAACGGCTTCGTGCTGGCCGGCGGCCACGTGCACAAGTTCAAGGTGCCGGGTGACGACGGCAAGGGCGAGGTCAAGACCGAGGGCGTGAAGTTCACGGCGGAGCTGACCGTCGACCGCCCGGCCGAATGGGCGCAGATGTTCGAGCACGCCTGGCGCCAGACGCGTGAGAAGCTCTACGTGGCCGACATGGGCGGCGTGGACTGGGCCGGCTACCGCGCCGTCTACCAGCGCCAGCTGCCTTTCGTGGCCGATGGCCAGGACTTCGCCGAGCTGCTCAGCGAGATGCTGGGCGAGCTGAACGTGTCGCACACCGGCTCGGGCTACCGGCCGCAGCCGCGCGGCGATGCGACCGCGTCGCTCGGCGTGTTCTATGACGACGCCTACACGGGTGCAGGCGCCAAGGTGGCCGAGGTCATCGGCGGCGGGCCGCTGGACACGGCCAGCAGCCAGGTCAAGGCCGGCATGATCATCGAGTCCATCGACGGCGCCACTATTGCCGCCGGGGCGGAGTTCGATTCGCTGTTGAACCAGAAGGCCGGCAAGCAGGTGGTGCTCGGTGTGCGCGACCCGGCCACCGGCAAGCGCTTTGAGCAGACGCTCAAGGCCATCACGCGCCAGGCCGAGAACGAGCTGCTCTACAAGCGCTGGGTGCGCCAGGAGCGGGCGCTGGTGGACAAGCTCTCCGGCGGCCGGCTGGGCTATGTGCATGTGCGCGGCATGGACGACGGCAGCTACCGTCAGACCTTCTCCGATGCCTTGGGCCGAGCCAGCGGCAAGGAGGCGCTGATCGTCGACACCCGCTTCAACGGGGGCGGCAACCTCCACGACGAGCTGGCCACGCTGCTGTCGGGCAAGCAGTACCTGGAGTTCGTGCCGCGCGGCCAGAACCTGGGCTGGGAGCCGGTGGGCAAGTGGACCAAGCCCTCGGCCGTGCTGATCAGCGAGAGCAACTACTCCGACGCCCACCTCTTCCCGTGGACCTACAAGCATCTGGGGCTTGGCAAGCTCATCGGCATGCCGGTGGCCGGCACGGGTACGGCGGTCTGGTGGGAGACGATGCAGGATGGTGCCACCTACTTCGGCATTCCGCAGGTGGGCTTCCGGGCCAAGAACGGCGAGTACATGGAGCGGGCGCTGATCACGCCAGACGTGGTCGTGCCGCAGGACAAGGCGCGGCTGGACGCGGGGCAGGACCAGCAACTGGAGGCGGCGGTCAAGTCGCTGCTGGGCCAGTAAGCTCGGCGCGTTTCGCTTTCGTCCCTTCGCCCTCGGGCCAGGGGTGGCGCGGCTGCGCCGCCCCTCACCAGGATCGTCATGACCGCTCCCGCATCGCGTCTCGCCGGTGGCTCTGCCATCGCCTGGCTGGTTTGCGCCCTGATCGCGCTGGCCCAGTACGGCAACTTCTACGTCTACGACTCCATCGGCCCCGTGGCCGACCTGCTGCAGCAGCAGCGTGGCTTCAGCGACAGCCAGGTCGGGCTGCTGAACGCGATCTACAGCCTGCCCAACGTCGTGCTCATCCTGCTGGGCGGCGTGCTCGTGGACCGGCTGGGCGCGGCCCGCACCACGCTGCTGACGGCGGGCATCTGCCTGGTGGGTGCGCTGTTGACGGCCTTCAGCCCCAACTTCACCGGCATGGCCGCGGGTCGGCTGCTGTACGGCATTGGCGCCGAGACCTTCAGCATCGCCACGCTCGCCGGGGTGGCGCAGTACTTCGCCGGCGGCACCGTGGCCCTGGCCATGGGCCTGACGCTGGCCATCGGGCGGCTGGGGTCGTACAGCGCCGACATGTCGCCGACCTGGTTCACCACCGCCTATGCCAGCGGCTGGCAGCCGCCGCTGGTGATCGCGACCGTGATCGCGGCCACCTCCTTCGCGGCCTCGGCGCTGTACTGGTGGACCGACCGGCGCCAGCGGGGCTTGCTCAATATCGCGCCGGTGGCCGAGCGCTTCGTCTGGCGTGACCTGCTGCATTTCGGCCGCGCGTACTGGTATCTGCTGGGGCTGTGCGTGCTGTGGTATTCGGTCATCCTCGCGTTCCGCAGCACCTTCTCGATCAAGTACTTCCAGCACACCCATGGGCTGGACCTGGCGGCAGCCGGGGAGATGAACAGCTATGTCTTCCTCGCCGCGGTGTTCGCCACGCCCGCCTTCGGCTGGCTCTGCGACCGGCTGCAGCGCTACGCGCCCTTCCTGGCGCTGGGGTCGCTGCTGCTGCCCATCGCGCTGGGGCTGCTGGCGCTGACGCACACCGGCCTCATCCTGCCCACCGTGCTGATCGGCATCAGCTACTCACTGGTGCCGGCTGTCATGTGGCCGCTGGCCAGCCGCCTGGTGCCGCCCGCGCGATTCGGCACGGCCATCGGCCTGATGTGGGTGGCGCAGAACGCCGGCATCAGCGGGGCCAACCTGGTGGCCGGCTGGTTGAACGACCGTGCCGGCGCGAGTGCCGCCAACCCGGCGGGTTACGACGGCATGATGCTGTTCTTCGGCATGGCCAGCGTGGCGGGCTTCGTGTGCGGACTGCTGCTGTGGCTGACGGCCGGGCGCCGCCGGCATGAGGTGGTGCAGGCGACGCCGGCCTGAACCCCGAGGCTCAGGGCCGCAGCGTGACGAGGTCGCGCAGCAGCAGGTCGATGTTGGCGCGCAGCGCGCGCTCGTTGGCGATGCGCAGCCGCTCGCTGGGCGACAGCACGGCCTCGCCCAGGCGAGCTTCCTCGCTGTTGGCGATGCGCCGCTGGTAGATCACGCGGTTGTCCGCAGCCTTGTCCACCAGCGTGTAGCGCACCGCCACGTCCACCGTCACGGCCAGGGCCGGCACCAGCGGCTGGTCCAGTTGCACCAGCTCGGCCTGCAGCTCGAAGCGGGACGGCGGCTGGGGCGACAGCGCCTTCATGCCCACGGCGTAGAACGATTCGTCCAGCGCCTGCTGCAGCGCCACCGCGCTGACCTTGGAGCCCCACCAGCGGTTGGTGGCCAGGCCGCCCTTGACCGGCGTGATCGCCACCTGGGCCTTCAGTGCATCCGGCACCCAGCCGCGGATCTGCAGCGCGTCCGCGGCCGTGATGGCCATGGGCAGCGGCTGCGAAGGCGCACCGCAACCGGCCAGCAAGGCGGTCAGCAGCGCAAAGCAGAGGAGGGCGGGGCGTGACATGGGTGGCCCATGCTAGGCCGCACGGCGCGGGGCGTGGCGCGGAAAAGCGCGGTGCCGGCGGGGCTTTTCCTGGCTGCCGAGCGGGCGCCCGGCGGCGGTCACTTGACGTCGAGCGTGTAGGTCACGGCCTGGCTCAGGCCCGGCAGGATGCCGCCGAAGTTCAGCGTGTAGCGCCCGGCCTTGAGCGGGCCGACGGCCACGTAATAGCCATTGCCGGCTGCGGGCGCGTCATCGTCAGGCGCGACGAGAAAGCAGCCGCGCGTGGCCTGGCGATGCGCGTCCAGCCCCTCGTAGCGCCGGCCGTTGACCTCCAGCACCAGCGCGGCGGGCGCGTCAGTCTGGTCTTCGGCGCGGAGCATCAGCGAGCCGCAGGCTTCGCGCTCATCGTCGGGCGGGAAGGCGATCACGTTGACCAGCGGGAAGAACAGCGTCTTGCCCGCCGGCAGGCTGCAGCGGCGCACCGTGCGCTGGCTGCCGTAGCTGCCGGCCAGGAACCACACCGGCCCCGACTGGCCGCGCGCGCACAGCCGTCCGTCGCTGTCGTTGATCGGGCTGTCGTCTTCCTCGAACGACAGCGCCCAGTGCCACCAGCGCTTGGACCATTCCTCCTGGGACTGGCCGGCGACGCGCTGGCCCGGCGGGATGAGCTGGGCCTGGGCCGCACCCGCGAGGGCCAGCAACAGGGTGAGGGCGCACAGGCGCTTGGGAGACTTGGACATGGAGGGTGGGGGCATTCAGGTGCTGAACATCAGCCGAACATCATGCGCTGGGCCAGGGCGCGCTTGAGCGGTGTCGCCACCTCCAGCCCGGCCAGCGCGAGGCCGCGCAGCGCCGGCAGCCCGGGCAGGCGCCAGGCGAAGCTGCGGGCGAGGAAGTCGGTGGCGGCAATCATCGGCCAGCGGTCCGGCGCGCGCGCCCATTCGATGCGGGCCAGCGTGGCGTCCAGCGCCTGGCCGGCCTCGGCGCCGTGGCGCAGCGCGTCGACGAGCGCCTGGGCATCACGCAGGCCCAGGTTCAGGCCTTGGCCGGCCACGGGGTGCAGGGTCTGGGCTGCATTGCCGATGCGCAGCGTGCGCCCCTGCAGCAGCCGGGTCTCGGCATTGAGACCCAGCGGGAAGCACTTCAGTGGCGACAGGCCCGTCAGCCGGCCGGCCACGGCGGGCAGCTGCTGCTGGATGACGGTCAGGCGCTGGGCGTCGGTCAGGGTGGCGATGTCGTCTTCGGCTTGCGGCAGGCACCACACCAGGGCCGCGCGCGGCCCTTGCGCATCGTCAGGCAGAGGCAGCAGGGCCAGCGGCCCGTTGCGGGTGAAGCGTTCGATCGCCAGGCCCTGCAGGCCGGGCGCGGCCAGGCGCACCGTGCCCACCCAGGCGTTCTGGCGATAGTCGCTGTGGATGCGCTTGCGATCCTGCTCGGCGAACACGCCACCTTCGGCCACCACGGCCAGGTCGAAGTGCTCCACCACCGGGCCCTCGCCGCAGTCCAGCTCCACGCCGCCCGCAACCGGGCGGATGGCGTGCACGGCGGTGCCGAAACGGGTGAAGCGAGCGGTGGGGTCTGACGCGGCCACGGCCAGCCAGCGCTGCTGCAGAGGTGCCACCAGCGCGCCATAGGGCAGCACGGCGCCCAGCTGCGGCAGCCCCTGCTCGGCCGCGCTGATGCGCACCTCGCCGGCCACCGGTGCCGGGGGCGCCTGGCTGACATGCACGGTCTGGATGGCCTGGGCACTGGCCGGCTGCCAGGCCGACAGCCGCTCCAGCAGCCGGATGCTGCCCAGGTTCAGCGCGAGCGTGCGCGCATCGGTGCTGACATCGCGGTCCAGCGGCCGGCTGTCGAAGAGATGGATCTCCATGCCGCGCAGCCGCTCGGCGGCAAGCAGGGCGAGGGCCAGGCCGGCCGGGCCGGCGCCAATCACGGCGAGCTTCATGGAAGGAGGTGGCGAGGCGACATCAGGCCTCAACGATAGTTCATCGGTAGCGGTCAACGAGGCGTGCGAGGCTGCCGTCCGCCTGCATCGCGGCCAGCGCGGCATCGAGCTGGGCCAGCTTGACGCTACTGTGCGGGGACAGCGCACAGGCCGTCTTGACGCGCGAGATCACCAGCGGCGGATGCAGCGAGAGGGCGACTTCGCCCCGGCGCATCAGGTAGTCGAAGACGACGCGCCCCACGATGGCGTGGTCGACCCGGCCGAGGGCGAGCTTGCGCAGCGTGGCCAGGGCGTTGGGCGCGTCGTCGCGAACGAACCGGGCACCGAGGGCCGCGTCCATCTCGGGATAGACAAAACCCGACACCGTGCCGATGGGTTGGCCGGCGGCCTCCTGCAGCCGGGCGAGCGGAGGCCGCCGGGTGGCGGTCAGCAGCAGGTCGGCGTCATCGAAGTACGGCCGGCTCCATTGCAGCGGCCCCGGCAGCCAGCTGGGCAGGTAGTTGCAGATCATGTCGGCCTCGTTGCCGTCGGCCAGCATCTGCGGCACGCGGCGGCGGGGCACGAGGCGAAAGCGCACGCGTCGGCCAAGCCGCCGGCCGATCTCCTGCGCCAGCCGCACCTGGAAGCCATCCACGGCCTCGCCGTTCTTGAACTGCGCCTGGGGCATCTCGATGCTCCCGTCGATGAGCACCTGCAGTGGCTGCTCCTGAGCCTGTGCCGCTGCGCCCGCCGGCCATGCGGCCAGCAGCAGTTGTCGGCGATTCAGGTGGCGCGCGTGCGTCATGCGGTGGGCGGTGCGGCGAAGATCCCTGCGGGCATTTTGGCGATGTCATGGCAGGCCTGCCGAGCCCCGCGTAAGCTGTGGTTTTTCTGTCTTTCGCTCCAGGACTCGCTCATGCAATACCGCCGTCTCGGCCGTGCCGGCCTCCAGGTGTCCGAACTCTCCCTCGGCTCCTGGGTCACGTATCACAACCAGGTCGACACCAAGGCCGCCACCGAGATGCTGGCCGCGGCCTTTGATGCCGGCGTGAACTTCTTCGACAACGCCGAGGTGTACGCCCAGGGCGAGAGTGAAGTGGTCATGGGCAAGGCCTTCAAGGCCCTGGGCTGGAACCGGCTCGACTACATCGTCTCCAGCAAGTTCTTCTGGGGCCTGCAGCGGGACGGCGTGACCGTCAACCGCAAGGACACGCTGAACCGCAAGTACCTCATGCAGGCCGTGGACGGGTCGCTGAAGCGCCTGCAGCTGGAGCACCTGGACCTCATCTACTGCCATCGGCCCGACCCCAACACGCCCATTGAGGAGACCGTCTGGGCGATGAGCGACATCATTCGCCAAGGCAAGGCGCTGTACTGGGGCACCAGCGAATGGAGCGCGGCCGACATCCGCGCTGCCTGGGACATCGCCGAGCGCCATCACCTGCACAAGCCGGTGATGGAGCAGCCGCAGTACCACCTCTTCCACCGCAAGCGCGTGGAGCAGGAGTACGCGCGCCTGTACGAAGACATCGGCCTGGGCCTCACCACCTGGAGCCCGCTGGCCTCAGGCCTGCTCACCGGCAAGTACCGCAACGGCATCCCGGACGGCAGCCGCGGCGCGCTCGAGAACATGGCCTGGATGCGCGAGCAACTGCAGGACAAGGCCCGCAACGACGCGGTCGGCCAGCTCATCGACATCGCCCGCGAGCTGGGCTGCTCGATGGCGCAACTCGCCATCGCCTGGATCAACCGCAATCCGCGCGTGTCGACCGTCATCCTCGGGGCGAGCCGCATCGAGCAGCTGCACGACAACCTCGGCGCGCTGGCGGTCACGCCGAAGCTGACGCCCGAGGTGGTGACCCGCATCGAGGCGATCACGGCGCCGTTGGCGCGCTGATTTCAGCCGCGGCTTGGCGCCGACCCGGCGCCTTCAGCCTGAACTGGCCGGCCCGGCCACCGGCACCCACACGCGAAAGCGGGTGCCCTCGCCGGGCGCAGACTGCACCTCGATGCGCCCGCCGTGTTTTTGCACGATGGAGAACGACATCGACAGCCCCAGGCCCGTGCCCTGGCCGACCGGCTTGGTGGTGTAGAAGGGTT
Organism: Roseateles puraquae; assembly: GCF_002205845.1. Lineage (GTDB taxonomy): Bacteria > Pseudomonadota > Gammaproteobacteria > Burkholderiales > Burkholderiaceae_C > Pelomonas > Pelomonas puraquae. Next base: position 542,785 of record NZ_NISI01000002.1, read on the forward strand.
CGAAGATGCGGCGCTGCACCTCGGGGGTCATGCCGCAGCCGTCGTCGCCCACCTCGACCCAGGCCCAGTCGCGGCCGTCCTGGGTTTCCACGCCGGTGGACAGCGCGATGGTGCCGCGCCGCTCAGCCGGCATCGCGTGCGCCGCATTGACGATGAGGTTCATGAACACCTGGTTGAGCTGACCGGCCAGGCAACGCACCGGCGGCAGCGTGCCGTACGCGCGCTTCACGTCGGCGCGGTACTTCACCTCGTTCATGACGACGTTGAGCGTCGACTCCAGCCCCTGGTTGAGGTCGGCGTCCTGCCAGTCGGCATGGTCCACGCGCGAGAAGTCCTTCAGGTCCTGCACGATCTTGCGCACGCGTGACAAGCCGTCTTCGCTGTCCGCCAGCAGCACGGGCAGGTCTTCGGCGACGAACTCCAGGTCGGCCGCCTGCTTCAGCGCGGCGAGCTCGGCATCGGCCGGTTCGCGTTCGCGGCGTGCGTAGGCCAGGGTCAGCGCCAGCAGCTGCTCCACATAGCGGCGCAGCGTGCCGAGGTTGGAATTGACGAAGCCGATCGGGTTGTTGATCTCATGGGCCACACCGGCCGCCAGCTGGCCGATGGAGGCCATCTTCTCGGACTGCAGCAGCTGGTTCTGCGCTTCCTCCAGGCGCGCATTCGTCTCCTGGATGTTGCGGTAGTTGTTGACCAGCTCCTCCTGCGCGCGCATGACGTCGCTGCGGTCCTGCAGCAGCCACCACATGCCGGGTGTCCCGTCCGCGGGCGTCGAGGCATAGGCAATCATCTGCACCCAGATGCGCCGCCCCGTCCAGGTCTGGAGCCACATCTCGTGCACGAGGGAGGTGTCCGCACGCAGCGCTTGCGTGGCCAGGCGGCCGAGTTCGCGGAAGTCGCCGTCGTCGATGAAAAAGCGCCGCAGCGGCATCTCGGTCACCGGCAGATCAGCGGGCAGCTCCAGGATCTCGGCGAACTTCTTGTTGCTGCGCGAGATCTGCAGTTCGCGCGTGGCGATGATGCCGACCGAGGCGTTTTCGAGAAAGGCTTCCAGCTCCTGGTGCGTCAGCCGCAGCTCGGCCGTGCGCTGGGCGACCATCGATTCCAGCTCGGCCTGGTGACGCCGCAGCTGTTCCTCGGCCTGGTGGCGGGTGGTCACGTCCTGCAGGGTCTCGATGGCACCCATGACCTGGCCATCGATGCCTCGCAGCGGGGCGGCCGTCACCTGCAGCCAGCGGCCCTCGGGGCCGAGCTGAGGGAAGTAGCCTTCGTAGGCGTAGCTGTCCTCCAGCAGCGGGGAGCGGTGCAGGGCGAGGCCGTAGTGCATGCGGCCTTCCGCCTCGACCTTGCCGTCCACGATGAGCTCGGCGAGCGTCGGCTGCGCCGCGAGGTAGAACGCCCGCCAGGCCTCATCGCTGCCGAGCATCTGGCTGGCCGAGCGGCCGGTGAGCTGGGCGCACGCGGCATTCCAGTGGGTGATGCGGTGCTGGCTGTCGATCACGTAGCTGGCCACCGGCCCGTTCTCGACAATCTGGTACATCACCCGCCCGACCTCGAGCAGGCTGTTCTGCACGTGCCGCATGTCGCTCAGGTCCTGGCAGGTCAGCAGCACCAGCGGGGCGCCGCCGGGTTCGCCGGCCGGTTCACGGGTCAAGCGGCGCGCAGTGATCTCCAGGTGACGGCTGGTGCCGCTGATGCTGATGGCCTCGATCTCGATGGCCGGCAGCGCGCCCTCGCTGTCCAGGCAGCGCCGGCCGTACTCGCGCAACTGATCCTGCTGGGCCGGCGCGGCCCAGGCATCGGGCGCGAGCTCGGGCAGGTCGGCGGCCGTGCAGCCGAGCAGGCGCAGCATGGCGTCGTTGGCGAAGACGAGGTGCTCGCCGTCATGCACCAGCACGGCGGCGCTCACGGCCTCCAGGCCGGCGCGCAGGCCGTCGTGCAGCTGCGGGATGACCTGGGGCCGGGCGTTCATGATCAGACGGCCGCAGCCCCGACGGGGTCCAGCACGTACGCGCCGTCATCGCTCCACTCGACGCGCGTGATGCCGGGTTCCATGCGCTCCAGCCGGCGGCGCTCGATTTCCTGCGGGCTGAGCTCACCGCGCGCCAGGCGCTGCTGCTCGGCCAGCAGTTCGGTCTCGACCTGGCGGCGATGCTCGGCCAGCTGCTCGTGCACCACGGCCAGCAGCTCCGGCTCGTTCCAGGGCTTGGACATGAACTGCGAAATGCGCGCCGCGTTGACCGCATGCGTCAGGCCCTCGAAGTCGGCATGGGCCGACAGGATGACCCGCCCGCAATCGGGCTGGCATTCACGGATGGCTGTCAACAACTGCGCGCCGTTCATGCCCGGCATGCGGAAGTCGCTGATCACCAGCGCGAAGTGCTGTTCCCGGGCGCGGGCGAGTGCGGCGGCGGGCTCGGTGAAGGTCTCGATGCGCAAGGGCTGCCAGAGCCCGTCGGCGGCACCGCGTCGCAGGGTGCGCACGAGGGCGTGCAGGATGGCCGGCTCATCGTCGACGAGCATCACGTGCACGGGAGCGGCGGTGTTCAAGAGCGTGGACATGGTGGCGTGGCGGCGTGGAGGAATCAGGCAAGCGCGGGCGCGGCTTGGGCGCGCGGGTCGCGGATGCGGAACACGATGCCCAGGCCCTCGCGGGCCACGAGCTCACGGATGGTGCGGATGACCCCGGCATCGAAGGTGAAGCCCGCGGCCAGCAGCAGGGTGCCTTGCGGGCTGAGCAGGTCCTGGGCCATCACCATGCCGGGCTTGAGGTCAGCGGCGGCCAGCTGCAGCTCGTCGGCGCAGGGTGGGGGCGCGGCGTCCAGGAGCTTCTCGAACGCGGCAACCAGGGCCGGCGCGTAGTGGATGCCGGCGGCGCCGCGGATGACGGCCCGTGCGCGCGCCGCGTCATGCGGGCGCTCCGACAGGCGCCCGGACTGCAGCCCTTCGTAGGCCGCGGCCAGCCCCACGACCTGGGCGGCCAACGGCACGTCGTCGCCCGCGAGGCCATCCGGAAAGCCCAGGCCATCCAGGCGCTCCTGGTGAGCCCGCACGAGGCGGGCCGCGCCGCGCAGGCCGCTGAGCGGCATCAGGGCGGCCTCGCCCAGCAGCGGGTAGCGGCGGTAGAGCACCAGGTCTTCGCCGCGCATCATCGAGACCGGCTTGCGCAGCAGGGCATCGGGCAGGCCGATCTTGCCCACCTCGTGCAGCAGACCGGCGGCGTAGCAATCCTCCTGCTCGGTGCTGGGCAGGCCGACGGCAGCTGCAAGGCGGCGTGCCAACTGGCCGACGCGCTCCGAGTAGCCCGCCTGGCCGGCCTCACGCAGCTCCATCAGGCCGGCGAACACCTTCAGAGACAGCACGAAGTTCTGGCGCAGGTCGGCAAAGGCCTGCTCCAGCATGCCGTTGACCTGGGACAGCTCGGCCGTGCGCGCGGCCACGCGGCGCTCGAGCTGTTCGTTGTGGGCCTGCGTGAGCGCCAGCAGGCGGCGGTTCTCCTGGCGCAGGCGGGCGCGCTCCAGGCCCTCGCGCACGGCCAGCAGCAGCTCCTGGTCATCCCAGGGCTTGGCGATGTAGCGCTGGATCTCGCCTTGGTTGATCGCGGCGATGGTGGAGCCGATGTCCGCGTAGCCGGTCAGGAGCAGCCGGGCGATGTCGGGCCAACGCTGGCAGATGGTCTGCTGCAGTTGGGCGCCATTCATGCCAGGCATGCGCATGTCCGACAGCACGAGGTCGACGGTCTCCTTCTCCAGCAGTTCCAGCGCTGCCGCGCCACTTTCGGCCAGCAGGATGCGGTAGCCCAGCGGCCGGAACAGCCGGCGCAGCGCGCTCAGGATGGCGGGCTCGTCATCCACGAACAGCAGGGTCGCCGCCACGGGCGCCGATTCAGGCGCGACAGGCGGCGGATGGACGGCGGACGGGGCGGGTGGCGCGAGAGGCGTATCCATGGGGAACTCCGGCGGTCTTCCGGACACACAAGGACAAAGGAAGACCGTGGCGCTAGTTTCTGCTTAAGTGATAGAAGCGTGTTGGTTTGAATTGATAGAAACACACTCAAGCGATGACTAGTTCACGCCAATGCGGGGGCGCGAACCCGTGGCGCACCCCGGGCGTGAGTTTTCCCGTGAGGGCTTGTGCCGGCTCTTCTGCGGCGCCCCCTCGCAGAGAATCGCGGCCCATGTGGGTGTCCATAACAAGAGGGCTGGCAGCCCTGCTCATGTTGTTGGGGGCGGCGGCGCAGGCTGTCGTGCCGCGCTTTGAGCCGATCGGCGAGCCGGGCGCGGTGCGTGACAACGTCGTCTCGGCCCTGGCCCTGGACGCCCGCGGCCTGATCTGGGCCGGCTCACCGGAGGGCCTGCTGCGCTTTGATGGCTATGCCTTCCGCCGCTATCCCCTGAGCGGCCCCGACGGTCAACTGCTGCCCGAGCAGTTCGTGCGCGCGCTGCTGCCCGACCCGCGCGGCTGGATCTGGGTGGCGGCCGGCAACAGTGGCTTGGTGCGCATGGATGTCGCCTCCGGCCGCTGGGACCGCTGGGCGCGTGATGGCAAGTCAGCCGACGACGCCGCGCCGGCCGCCAACACGGTGCGCACGCTCGCGCTGGAGAAGGACGGCACCTTGTGGATCGGCGGCAGCGGCGGCCTGGACCGCTTCGACGTCAAGACCCAGCGCTTCACCCACCACCGCGGCAAGGAGGACGGCCTGCCCGATACCCGCGTGCAGACCCTGCTGGTTGACCGCCAGGGCACGCTCTGGATCGGCACCTGGCGGGGCCTCGCCCGCAAGCCCGTCGACGGCCCGATCGAGGCGCTCGATGTCGGCCTGTCGGATCAGCTCATCACCCTGCTGTCCGAAGCGCTGGACGGCCGCATCATCGTCGGCACCGCCCAGGGTCGGCTGCGCGCGCTCTCGGCCCAGGGGCAGCCCCTGCCGTTCTCGCCCGGCGCCCAGACCGGTGCCAGCTCGAGCGTCTGGCCGGTCATGGCCATGGCCCAGCCCGACGCTGACGAAATCTGGTTCGGTGATGCCTCCGGCCTGTCGCGCCGCCGCGCTGCGGACGGCGTGCTGATCGAACGCCTGCCCGCGACGGGCGCCGGCGCAGGCACCGCCCCGCGCAGCGACGTGCGCGCGCTCATGCGCGACCCCTCCGGCACCGTCTGGGCCGGCAGTTATGGCGGCGGCCTGATGCGCCATGTGCCGCCGCTGCCGGGCCTGTCGATGGTGCGCGAAGCCATCGGTGCCGTCTCTGGCGGGCTGGACGTGCGCAGCATGCTGCAGCTGGACAACGGCGAGATCTGGCTGGGCACGCTGGCCGGCGGCATCGAACGCCGCGACCGCCAGCTGCAGCCGCTGGGCCTGATCGCACCAGGCACCGGCGGCCTGCCGCCCGGTCGCGTCAATGCACTGGGGCAGACCAAGGACGGCTCGGTCTGGGTCTCCATCGACACGCAGCTGCTGCGCTTTGACAGCCAGGGCCGTTGGAAGGAAACCCTGCGCAGCGGCAACGCGGTGCCGCGGCGCTTCCAGGCCACCGACGACGGCGCGCTGTGGATCGCCACGCTGGACGGCGTGATGCGCTGGACGCCGGCCAAGCCGGTGATGCGCCCCATCCCGACCGCGGGCCTGGTCGGCGGCACGGGCGAGGTGAATGCCTTTGCCGTCATGCCCGATGGCAGCCTGTGGGCGGGCGGTGCGGCCGGCCTGCTGCGCATCGCCAAGCCCGACGCCGACGACGCGGTGGCCGAATGGGTCGAGGCCAAGGGCCTGACCGGCCAGACGGTGCTCGGCATGGCGGTGGACCTGGCCGGCCGGCTCTGGGTGGACACCGGCACCGGCCTGCACCGGCTGCTGGACAGCGACGGCCGGCGCGCCCGTTTCGAGTTCGTGCGGGCCTCCGACGTGGGCGGGGCCTTCGGCGCCAACCTGATGTTCGACAAGCAGGGGCGCATCTGGTCGCAGCGCAACGTCTACGACCCGCGCAGCGGCGAGCGCCGCGAGCTGGGCGCGGCCGATGGCGCTGACCTCGGCACCGGCTGGTTCCGCAGCTACGCCAAGCTGGACGACGGCCGCATGCTCTTCGGCGGCGCGCGCGGCCTGCTGGTCATCGACCCCGACCGCTTCGCGCCCTGGACCTACAAGCCGCCGCTGGTGGTGTCGGAGCTGCGGGTGGATGGCCAGGAGCGCGCGCTGCCCGACGGTGCGCCCATCGTGTTGGCCCCAGGCGAGCGCGGCATGAGCCTGGCCTTCGCCTCCCTCGACTACAGCCAGCCTGGCCGCAACCGCTACCGTTACCGGCTCGAGGGGTTGGACGCCGGGTGGATCGACGCCGGTGCTTTGGGGCGCTCGGCGGCCTACACCAACCTCTCGCCGGGCCACTATGTGCTGCATGTGCAGGGCAGCAACCGCGACGGCGCCTGGAGCCCGCAGGAATTGAAGATCCCCGTCGAGGTGCAGGCCGCGTGGTGGCAGACCCGCTGGGCGCTGGCCCTGGCGCTGCTGGCCCTGGTGCTGCTGGTGGTGGTCATTGTCAACGGGCGCACGCGGTTGCTGCTGCGCCACCGCCGCGTGCTGGAGGCGCGCGTGCAGGAGCGCACCGAGGCGCTGGAGGCCGCCACGGCGGCCCTGACGGCCAAGTCGCTGGAGCTGGAGGAAGCCAGCCTCACCGACCCGCTCACGGGCCTGCGCAACCGCCGTTTCCTGGACCGGCAGATGCCGGCCGACGTGGCGCTCAGCGTGCGCCACTACGAAGCCAGCCCGGCCGACACCGAGAGCGAGCAGGACCTGCTGTTCTTCCTGATCGACATCGACCACTTCAAGCGCATCAACGACGCCCACGGCCACATGGCCGGCGATGCGGTGCTCAAGCAGATGCGCGGGCGGCTGGAGCAGGTCTTCCGAGCGACCGACTACCTGGTGCGCTGGGGCGGGGAGGAGTTCCTCATCGTCGCGCGGGGCACGCCCCGCTCGCGGGCGGCCGAGCTCGCCGAGCGGGCGCGCCTGGCCGTGGCGGCCATGCCCTTCGACCTCGGCGCCGGCCTGCGCGTGGCCCAGACCTGCTCGGTGGGCTTCTCGGCCTTCCCGCTGTGCACCCGGCTGCCGCGGGCGATGGACTGGCATGCCGCCATCGACATGGCCGACGCGGCGCTCTACGACGCCAAGGAAAGCGGCCGCAACGCCTGGGTGGGCCTGCTCGAAGCCCAGGCCGACAGCGAGAACCAGCTGAGGCAGGACATCCGCAAGCCGCTGGACCTGTGGGCGGCGGGCGGGCGCCTCACGCTGCAGCGGTCCTGACGCCGCAGTTGCGTGTACACAGGTTTGCCGTAGCTCAACACTCAGCAACCTGTTGACTGCGGGGCGGCAATGCGGCGTGAGCAGACTCGCGCGCCATGTCTGCCGACCGCCTGTTCCGCTCCCTCCCGCCCGCGCGTGCTGCCCTGCTGGCGGTGCTGGTCTTGCTGCTGTGGTCGGTGGTGGGCACCAGCTGGTTTCTGCGCACCTACCTGGGGCCGGTGACGCCTGATCAGGTGCTCTTTCACCTGCAGAACGGCGGCCTGGACTATGCCGACCCCCGCATGCTGTGGCGGGCCTGCCGCTGCCTGATGGCGGTGCTGGCGCTGACCGGCGCGAGCCTGTGGCTGCTGCGCCGCATGCGCCGCTGGCATGGTCGGGCGCTGCTCGCGGTGCTGGGCATGGGGGCGGTGGTGTCGGTGCAGGCCACCGTTTCCGACCCCTGCGAGCCCGAGCCGGATGGCGGCGACTACCTGGCGCGCCATTACGTGGACCCGCGCGACGTCGGTGCACAACCGCCCGCGGCGAAGCCCGATGTGCTGGTGGTGTTCGTCGAGTCGCTGGACGAGGCCTACACCCGGCCCCGGGCGCCCGGGGCCGCCCTGCTGCCGCAGCTGACAAGGCTGCAGGACGAGTTCCAGACCCTGGGCGAGCTGCACAACCTCAGCGGTGCGAGCTGGACGGTGGGCGGCATGTTCAGCGCGCTGTGCGGCGTGCCCCTGCAGCCGGTGGGCCTGATGAGCCACAACTCGCTGGAATACAGCCGGCGCTTCTTCCAGGGCGGGCAATGCCTGACCGACCTGATGGCTTCGGCCGGCTGGGACATCAGCTTCTACGGCGGCGCCTCGCTCAAGTTCGCGGGCAAGGGTCGCTTTCTGCAAGACCATCAGGTCGCGCGCCGCTTTGGCGCCGAGGAATGGCGCCGCCGCGGCGTGGCGGTGCCGTCCGAGGGCTGGGGCCTGCTCGACAGCGAGCTGCTGGCGCAGGCCTGGGCCGACATGCAGCGCCCGCGCCAGGGTGATGCGCCCCGCATGAGCCTGCTGCTGACGGTCGACACCCACGGCCCCAACGGCGCTCACGACGTGAGCTGCCTGCCCGGCGACGATGTGGACGAAGACGACGAGCCGGCCGACATCATGCGCGAGGCTTTGCGCTGCACCGACCATGTCGTGGCGCAGCTGGTGCAGCGCTTCCTGGCTCAGCGCGACGGCCGGCCCAAGGTCGTGTGGGTGCAGGGCGACCACCTCAACCCAGAACCCCTGCTCGACGCCGAGCTGCAGCCCCAGCCGCGTGGCCGCACGGTCTTCCATGCGCTGGTGCGTGTCGATGCCAAGGGCCACCCGCTGCCGGTGGATGACCAGCAGCGCAACTTCACCCATGTCGACATCCTGCCCACGCTGGCCGAGGCCATCGGCTGGCGCTGGCAGCGCGAGCCGCACCGGCTGGGGCTCGGCGTGTCGCTGCTGGCCCAGCCGGCCTCGGCGACCCTCGCCGAGCAGGACGGCATGGCCACGCTGAACGCGCGGCTGTCCTGCCGGTCGCCGCTGTTCCAGCGGCTGTGGATGGGCGTGAGCTGACCGGCAGCCCCTCCAAATGCGGGGGGCGAGTGCTGTCGCAACCGGCAGCCGGATGGCGTCTGCGGAAGAGGACCTGACCCCTTCCGGAGACCCTCATGAGCCGCAACCTGACTTCCCTGCTTCCCGCGCTCGCGTTGTTCGGTGCGGCGGCCGGCGTGCATGCCGCGCCGCTGCAGATCACCAACGACGGCAGCTATTACCAGTCCTACGGCCCCGTCCTGAGTGCCGACGGCAACCGGCTGGCCTACTACTCCGCCACCAACCCGACCGGTGGCAACTCGGACCGAAACATGGAGGTGTTCGTCTACGACCGCCCGTCGGCTCAGCTGCGCCAGATCACCGACATGCCCGGCGGCTCGCTGGCCGGCGGCAACCAGACGCCCAGCCTCAGCGGGGATGGCAGCCGCGTGGCGTTCCAGCGCTACGTCATCAGCGGCAACTACGCCTACTTCCAGACGCAGACCTACGACCTCAACACCAACACCCTCGCCACGCTGACACCGCTGGGCTACTCGGAGTCGTCGGCCATCAGCCGTGACGGCAAGACGATCGCAGTGTCGATCGGCAACGTCGGGCTCAAGCTGTACGACACCACCACCCAGACCTTCTCCGGCGTGGTGATGCCGGCACCGCTGAGCTTTCGCATGAGCGGTGACGGCAAGCGCATCGTCTACGAGGCCTTTGCCCAGGGCGTCGTGCTGTACGACCTCGCGACCGGCACCAGCAAGACCATCTCCCCGCCCGGCAGCGGCTACAACCAGTACCCCGAGATCAGCGCCGACGGCAACAGCATCGTCTTCAACGCCAGGTACAACCCGCTGGGCCAGAACGCCGACGGCAGCTCCGAGGTGTTCCGCTACGACATCGCCAGCGGCCAGCTGCTGCAGATCACCCACGGCAATGGGCGGGACTCGATGGACGCCAGCCTGAGCCGCGACGGCACCCGCATCGTGTTCAGCAGCGCGGACGACCTGACCGGCCACAACGCCGACGGCAACTACGAGCTCTTCGTCTACGACCTGATCGCCGGCAGCTTCCAGCAGATGACCGATACGCTGGGCCTCACGTACAGCGCTGCCGGCACCATCAGCGACGACGGCAACACCATCGCCTACATGTCCACCATGAACCTGGACGGCCGCAACCCCTATGGCAACTACCAGATCTTCATGGACACACTGGCCCCGCGCGTGACCACCACCGACCTGCCCGAGCCCGGCACGCTGGCGCTGACTGTGCTGGCGTTGCCCTTGCTCGGTGCGGTGCGGCGTCGGGGCCGCTGAGGTGCCGCGCCGCCAAGTCCGTCACGCCGGGATGCCCTTGCAGGCAAATTGCCTACACGCATTTGCGGTGATGCCGCTGAAGTCCTAACGCATTCAACTGATGACGTGACACCCGTCCCTGGCAGACGATAGCGTCCATGGTCAGGCGGGTTGCCCGGCCACTGTCGTGGATCGCAAGGGATGGATGTCATGAAGAAACTGCTGCCGCTGCTGCTGACCGCCTTGAGCTGCCCCCTGTCGGGCTGGGCCGGTACCGCGAGCAACAGCTTCCAGGTCACGGCGACCGTGACCAGCTCCTGCACGGTGTCGGGCACGACGCTCAATTTCGGCGCCAGCATCGACCCGCTGGCGGCCTCGGTGCCGCTGGACGCCACGTCCACGCTGTCGGTGGTGTGCACCAACACCACGCCTTACACGGTGGCGCTGAATGCGGGGGCGAATGCTGGCGGGCCAGCCAATTTCTCGGCGCGCGCCATGAAGAGTGGCGTGCATTCGCTGGGTTATCAGCTCTACCTGGACGCGGGTCGCGCCACCGTCTGGGGGGATGGCACGGCCAGCAGCAGCACCTCCGCAGGCACCGGCACCGGCAGCACCCAGACGTTGACGATCTACGGTCGCCTGCCCTCGCTGGCGAATGTCGTGCCGGGAAGCTACACCGACACCGTGACCGTCACGGTCAGCTACTGAGGGAGGGGCGGCCATGCGGCGCTTCTTTCGTCTCCTGGGCTTGTTCCTGCTGGTGTTCGTATGGTCATGCGCCGTGCGCGCCGCCGACGTCACGTTGACCCCGGTCACCGTCAAGCTGGACCGTGCCAATGACCGCGCCACGGTGCAGGTCTTCAACAACGGCCAGGAGCCGGTGCTGATGCAGGCCGAGGCGATCGTCTGGCAGCGCGTCCAGGGCCTGGACATCGACGGGCCGACGACTGACCTGATCGTCAACCCGCCGGTGTTCACCGTGCAGCCAGGTCAGACACAGGTGTTGCGCCTGGGCCTGCGGCGCAGCCCCGAGCTGAGTCAGGAGGCGACCTACCGCATCGTGCTGCGCGAGGTGCCGATGCCACGCCCTTCGGACGCGCTCAATGTGGCGGGTAGCGTGCGTGTGCTGGTGGCCCTGCGCGTGCCGGTCTACGTGCAGCCGGCCCAGGTGCGCCGCAGCGAACAATGGAAGCTCAGCCGCGCCGCCAATGGCGACTTGCTGGCCGAAGTGGCCAACACGGGCAACGTGCATCTGAAGGTGGGCGAGCTGCGCCTGCAGGGGCAGGGAGGCGAGCCGCTGGCCATCGTGGCGCAGCGCGGCAGTGCTGCGGTCATCTTCCCTGGCGAGCAGCGAATGTTCCGGGTGGCTGGCGCCTCGCCGACGGCCGTGGCGGTGCAGATCCAGACCGACCAGGGCCTGCAGACGGTGGCCTTGAATGAGCCGGCCGAGCCGGGCCGCCGCTGAGGCCTTGAGGGCCTGTCTGTCGTGCGCCGGCCTGCTTGTTGCCGGCAGCCTGGCACAGGCACAGGTGGCTCCTTCGATCCCTCAGGCCGCCTGGGGTGAGACCCTGCTGCTGGCCGTGCGGCTCAATGGTGTGCCGCAGGACGGCATGTGGCGTGCGGTGCGGCTGCCCGAGGGGTTGGCCATCCCGCGCCAGCATTGGGACGACATGCATCTGCGACTCCCCGCGGGTGGTGTGCGCCGGCTGGAAGGCGAGCCGCATGTGCTGTTGTCGCGCGAAGGCGACTGGCGCTGGCGCATCGACGAGGCGACGCAGACCCTGGTGCTGGATGCCCCGGCTGCGGCCTTCCTTGGCCAGCGGCTGGAACTCGCGGCCGAGGCGCCGCGCGTGACCGAGCCGGCCCTGTGGGCCCCCTTCCTCAATTACGACGCGCAAGTGCAAGCGCGCCAAGGCGGCCCAACCGCGGCGGATGCCCTCTGGGAGCTTGGCCTGCTGGGCCCTCGTGGCGACCTGAGCAGCACGCAGCTTTCACGTCGCGGCGGCATGACCCGGCTGGACACTCGCTGGCAGCGCGACGACCCGCAGCGGCTGACCCGATGGCGCCTGGGCGACAGCATCAGCCACGCCGGCAGCTGGGGGCGGGCGTTGCGTTACGGCGGCGTGCAGTGGGGGACCGATTTCTCGCTGCAGCCGGGCTTCCTGAGTTTCCCCCTGCCCACGCTGAAAGGCGAAGCGGCGCTGCCCTCCACACTGGATGTCTATGTGAACAACAGCCAGCGCCTGCAAAGCCGCGTACCGGCCGGGCCCTTCGATCTCAATGAGTTGCCCGTGGTCACGGGTCAGGGCGAGATCCGCACGGTGGTGAAGGATCTGCTCGGGCGGGAACAGGTGGTCAGGACGCCCTACTACGTGAGCCCGGCGTTGCTGAAGCCGGGGCTGCGCGCGTTGAGCGTGGACGTCGGCTTCGAGCGCGAGGACTATGGTCTTCGCAGCAATCGTTACGGCCGACTGCTGGCCAGCGTCACCGAGCGACGCGGCCTCACCGAGCGACTCACGGCGGAGTGGCGTGCCGAGGCCAGCGGGCGCCAGCTGGCCCTCGGTGCCGGGGGCTGGTGGCTGTGGCCGGCGCTCGGAACGCTGAGTGCCGCCACCGCCGTCAGCCAGGCGCGGCAAGCGGGGCGGGGCTGGATGCTGCAGTCCGGCCTGGACCGCCAGGCGCAGGACTGGAGCTGCAGCCTGCAGTGGCGGCATGCCAGCCGCGGCTTCAGCCAGGCTGGCCAGTCGTCGGCAACGGCCGCGCGTGAGGTGCTGGCGGTGGCGGTGGGGCGCTCCTGGGCGGGGCAGGGCGTGGGGGTCAGCTTCACGCGGCAGCGCGGCGGCAGCGTGGAGGCCCGTCTGGCCCAGGTCAACTATGGGCGAGAAATCGGGCGCTGGGGCTATGTGGGCGCCATCCTGCTGCGCGACTTGGGCCGGGGCGGCTCGGGCACCACGGTGGCCTTCAGTTGGACCCTGGCGCTGGACAGCCAGCACAGTGCCGGCGTCAACGTGCAACGGCAGCCCGACTTGCAAGGGCGCCAGACCACCCTCGTGCAGGCCCAGGTACAGCGCAACCCGGCCTTGGGTATGGGGCTGGGCTATCAGGTGCTGGCTGGCAGTGACGGGCATCAGCTGGCCCAGGCCACCTGGCAGGGCGAGCAGTCGGTGCTCAGCGGCGCGGTGGGCCGTCGTGGTGGCTTGACGGAGGTGCGCGCCGGCGCTGCAGGTGGCCTGGCCTGGGTCGACGGCAGTGCGTTTGCAGGCCGGCGCATCGAGGGGGGCCTGGCGGTGGTGGATGTTGGCGGCCATGAAGGGGTGCGGGTCACGCAGGACAACCAGATCGTGGCCCGTACCGATGCGCAGGGCCGGGCCTTTCTCACCAGCCTGCGCGGCTACCAGACCAATCGCGTCGGTATCCAGGCGGGCGACCTGCCGATGGACGCCGAAGTGCAGGCGGTGGAGGTGCAGATCACACCGGCCGCCCGCAGCGCGGCACGCATCGCATTTCCGGTGCAGCACGGGCGCAGCGCCAGCCTGCAGGTGTTTGAGCTCAACGGCGAAGCCCTGCCGCCGGGCGCCGAGTTGCGCCCGCTGGGCAGCTCACGCAGCTTCCCGGTGGGCTTGGGTGGGCGGGCCTATCTCGGCGCGCTGGCGCAGGGGCGCAACGAGGTGGCTGCCGCATGGCTGGACGCCCGCGGCGCGCAGCGCCAATGCCGCTTCGACTTCACACTGCCCCCGCCGCGGGGGGATGATCTGCCGGAACTCGGTGCCCTCATCTGCCATTGATGCCATGCCTTGCTTGAGCCTTGCCCCACGCCTCGCCTTGGCCGCGCTGTCGTTCAGTGCCGGCGCTGCACAGGCCTTGTGCCTGCCGGCGGCCTGCAACTGCACCGTGGCCACCACGTCGGTCGCCTTTGGGTCCTACAACCCGTTGGCCTTCGGCAATACCGATTCCACCGGCAGCGTGAAAGTGAGCTGCGGCGGCGTGGCCGGGCTGCTCATCCCGTTCAACATCGCCCTGAGTGCCGGCAGCAGCGCCAGCTATGCCGGCCGGCGCCTGCGCAGCGGTGGCAACTCACTCGCGTACAACCTCTATACCGATGCGTCCTACGCCACGCTGTGGGGCGATGGCAGCAGCGCAACCCAGGTCGTGAGCTCAAGCGTGACCCTCGACGTCCTGGGGCTCTCTCCGGCGCAGAGTTTTGTCGTCTATGGCCGCATTCCGGGCCGGCAGACCGCGGCGGTGCCCGGCAGCTACAGCGACACCATCAGCGTCACGCTCACCTATTACTGAGCGACTCAACCCCAGGCGCGCCAGGCCAGCCAGGCGGGCAGGCCCAGGTAGAGCAGCGCATGCGCCGTGGTGTCGAGCGCCGGGCGCAGCGAGGCGGTGGCGGCCGGGCTGATGCAGGCCGTGGCCAGGGCGGCGGCTTCCACGGCCAGGCGCAGCACCACGGCGCACACCGCGACGCCCGCAATCCACGCGGCCCACCACAGGCCAAAGGCCCGCAGATAGGCCGCAAGGCCAAAGCTGTAGAACTCGCCCAGCGGGCTGCCGTAGGCGATGTTCTGGTGCAGCAGGAAGGCCGGCAGGGCCAGCAGCAGCGGCAGCAACAGACCCTGCACGGCGGGGTGGTCCCGCCAGGACCGGGGGCGCCGGGCCAGGCTGTGCAGGTAGGCCCAGAGACGGGTCGGGCCCGTGTCGACCGGCACCTGCAGTGCGCTGGCCAGCGCCCACGGGTCGTGCAGCATCAGGCCCTGGGGCCAGGCCTTGCCGTCTTGCAGCTGCAGCGTGGCGCCCGTGCCCGGCAGGGGCAGCCGCCAGGGGCGCAGGCTGGCGATGTCGGCCGCGGCGATCTGCAGCTGGTGGGGCCCGCGGCGCAGGGTCAGCTGCCCGTTCTGCAGCTGCACCTCCGCCCGGCTGGCCAGCAGCAGCCAGGCCGCAGCGGCCTCGGGCAGCAGGCACAGCGCGGCGAAGGCGCGCAGCAGCGCCAGGGTGTTGCCGGTCAGGCTGCCGCCGCCCCAGAGCCAGTCGGCGGCCAGCACCAGGGCGCCCGCGCGTGACAGCAGGCGCAGTCCGGCGGTGACGGCGCGGACGGTAGGCGTCGTCACCAGCACCCGGGTCGGCAGTGGCAGGGCTGTTGCAGGGCTGGCGCGGCGCACGCGGCCCACCAGCGCGACCACGACCCAGCCGCTGAGCAGCAGCGCCGCCGCACGGCCGACCCAGTCGCCCCAGCGCACCATCAGCGTCGGTGCCGGATCGCGTGCGGGCAGCTCGCCGATCACCAGGGTGCGCTCGCCCATGCGCGAGGTGGCCAGCAACGCGCCGCGTGCGTCGATCACCGCGCTCAGCCCGTTGGTCGTGACGCGGAATTGCGGCAGGCCCGTCTCGATGCTGCGAAAGGCCGCGACCGCCTGGTGCAGCGCTGCGCCCTGCGGGTGGGCGGTGAACCATTCGTCGTTGGACATCGTCAGGATGAGCTGCGCACCGAGCCGTGCGCCGTCGATGGCCAGGCGCGGGTCGGTGTCGTCCAGGCAGATCAGCGGCAGCACCGGCACCTCGCGGCCACCGCGCAGGCGCAGTGCCAGCACCCGGGCGCCATCGCCCGCGCGCCAGTGGCCCGCGCCGGGCAGGGCGGCCCGCACGGCCGGGGTGTCCAGCCAGGCGGGCAAGGCCTCGGTGAAGGGGAATAGCCGCGTCTTGCGGTAGCGAGCCACGCGGGGCTCGCCGGGCTGCACGAGGGCCGCGGCGTTGTATTCGCCGTCACCGTCGCGGTCGTAGGTGCCGAAGATGAAGGGCACGCCGGCCGCGTCGACGATGGTGCGGATCTCGGCATCCAGCGCTGCGCCGGCCTCGCTCTTGGGATGGCCGAAGGTGGTGGGGTAGACCGTCTCCGACCACAGCACCGCATCGGCGCCGCGGCGCTCGATGGCGTCGTAGCTCATCGCGAAGTGGGTGTCCAACACCTCGCGCACCACGGCAGCCGCGCCGTCCTCGCGGCGGCGGCGCTCGTAGTCGGTGATGTTGGCCTGCACCAGGCCCAGGCGGACCGGGGTGGCGCCGTCGAGATCGGGCGGCGTGTGCAGACGCCAGGCGCCGTAGGCGGCCGTCAGCAACGGGAGCAGGGCCGCCACGGCCAGGGCGGGCAGCCGTGCGCGCGCGCCTTGCGGGCGACGCGAGAGGGCCTGGCTCAGCGCTTCGTTGGCGAGCAGCAGCAGCGCGGTCAGGCCGGTCGCGCCGACGAGCTCCGCGGCCTGGCGCAGCCAGGGCGCGGGGTACAGGCCGTGGCCCAGGGTGTCGCCCAGGCCGTGCGGCGCCAGCCATTCAGTCGCCACCCAGGCGGCCGTGGCGAGCAGGGCCGACAGGGCCGGTCCATGCGCGCGCCGCGCGAGGTGGCGCACCAGCGCGAAGCTGAGGAACTGTGGCTGCAGCAAGGGCGCTGCCAGCAGCAGCCCGGCGAGGCCCAGCCCCGTGCCGATCTGCGTGTACTGGCCGAGCGCCGCGCCGAACCAGTAGAAGACCGCCAGCGTGAACCCGACCGACATCGCCCAGGCCGCCAGCAGCGCCCGGCCGAGGCTGCCCGCGCTGTCGAGCCCGCGCAGCCACGGCACCAGGGCCACCAAGCCCAGCCACCAGCCCGGCCCGCCTTGGGCATACAGGCCGCACAGCGCGGCGCTGGCCATGACACCGAGCCACCGGCTGTGCGCCAGCCGGGTCAGCAGAGCGCGGGGGCTCAACGCGGGCCGTCCACCGGGGCCGGCACCACGATGCGGCGCACCGTGAGGCCGGCGGGCGCCAACTCGGGCGTCACGATGCGGTCGGCCGGCACCGCCACGCGGCGGCCGTTGACCACGATCGTCTGCACATCCGGCGAGAACATCAGCATCGGCTCGATGCGCTGGCCGTCGTCGGTGGCCTGGTAGTGGCGCACATAGCCCGCCGGCAGCGGGAAGTCCTCCGGCACGGCCAGCCCGACCATCGGCGGGCGGGTGCCGGGTGGCTGGAAGGCGCCCAGGCCGGTGCGCACGCCAGCGGCGTGCAGGCGTTGGATCACTTCAGACATGGTCGGGCGCTCACCGGGGTTCACGTAATCGGCGAGATCAGGCGTGAGGTCGCCGTTCGGGTCACGCAGCCGGGGGATCTGCCGCGGCGCCGAAGCGGCCGAGGCCGGGGCAGCCGCAGTCTCGGCCTTGGTGGGTGAAACCGCGGGTGCCGCCTCGGGCAGCGGCAGTGCCGCCACGGGTGTCGCGATGGCGGCGACGGCGGGCGCCGGCTCGGCCGCTGGCCACCACCAGGCCAGGCCCGCGGCCACGCCGGCCAGCACGAGGGCCAGCGTCCAGGGCGAGGGGCCCCAGTGCGTGCTCCGGTGCGAGTCCAGGCGTGGCTTCATGCGGCGCTTGCCTCAGGGTGCCGCCGGGTTGGACGTGGAGATCGCCCAGCCCATGCGCTCATGCCCGTACTGATTCCAGATCGGGCTCTTGCCGTTCGTGAACGAGGTGTAGCGCGCCGCGCCCGAGCCGGTGGTGCCGCCGAACAGGCCGGCCGACACCGTGCCGCCGCTGTAGGTGGGGTGGGTGTCGTCGGACTGGATGTAGTCGTAGCTGCTGCTGGCCGACACGAACTTGGCGTTGGCGTCCCGGATGGTGCTCTTGAGCGTGCCGGTGATGCGCGCCACGTAGCTGGCCTCGCTCTCGCCGGCTACGAAGCGCAGGCCGTCGGAGTCGATGACGCCGTCACCGTTGCTGTCGTAGTCAGCCCCCATGTACTGGGCAAAGTTGTCGGCACAGACAAAGCCCTTCTGGCGCGCGTATTCGCACATCCAGTAGTTCATCTGCGCGAGCTTGGGCAGGAAGCGGTCCCGCAGGTTGACCGTGGCGCCGGTGGTGGCGTCCTTGCAGCTGCTCTGCACGTTGTCGGCGTTGTAGCCGGGGTAATGCAGGTTGGAGATCACCTTCAGCTTCACGCCCGAGTAGGCATTGGCGTTGATGAAGTCCATGGCCGAGGCGACATAGGTCTTGCAGCTGGCCACGGCGGCGTCCATGCCGGCGTAGTTGCAGGTGCCGGTCTGGCTCTTGAAGGCCGAGCGGGCCTGCAGGCCGTCGTTGCCGCACATCTCGAAGGTCACCACGCGGGTGGAGGCCGCCTGCATGTAGGACTTCTCGGCCACGATCTTGTTGTTGTAGACGTCCGAGGCCACCGCCCCTGACTTGGCGCGGCGCACGCTTTCGATGCTGGCGTTCCACTTGGCGGCCAGGTATTCGGCATCCACCGTCGGGGCCGAGTACTTGGCGGCACTCGTGACCGAGCCGTTGTAGCCGGCGTAGATGGAATCGCCATAGGCCACGATGCGGTACTTGGCGGTGGTGCCGGCGCGGTCGATGGTCCAGGACACGTTCTGGGTGAGCGTGCTGGCCGCGGCCGGCCCGGCCAGGCACAGGGCGGCGAGCAAGGGCAGGCCAAGGCGGCCGCAGACCCGGCTGAGCGCCGAGCGGTGGAACGTTCTCATCGATGTCTCCTTGTGGGGTCTTCTTGGCGGGGAACGATCAGTGCGCCTGACATGGCCGGCAGGGCGGCCGCTCCCAGACGCAGCCAGTCACGCTAGCACCCGCTTTGCGGGGTGCCTTGCGGAAATTCCCTCTGTGTGCGCTGCAGCATGTTGCTGCGCGCCATCAGTACAGCCGCAGACCCGAGTCGAAGTGCCAGGTGCGGCGGATCTCGATCACGTCGTATTCGCGCGCGAGGGCCGGCGGGAAGGCCGGGTAGTTGGCCTGGGCTTCGATGAGGCGGCGGATGGCATCGTCCACCGCCGGCACGCCGCTGGAGCGCACCACCGTGATCGACTCCACCGTGCCGTCGGCCCGGATGGCCACGGTCACCAGCGCGTCGCTGTGCGGCTGGCGCACCACGTCGCGGATCAGCTCGAAGGCGTTGCCCAGCTGCAGCTTGCGCGCCCAGGCCTCCGCATAGAGCACCATCTCGGCATTCGCATCGGCGCGGCCGAACAGCCGCCCGCGGCGCAGCGTGCTCCAGGACGACGGCAGGTTGGACTGCGCCTGGCGTGCGGCATCGCGCCGGGCGGCCTCTTCATTGAGCTGCTGGCCGATGGCGCGCAGGCGCGCTTCACGCTGCTCTTCGGCAGCCTTGGCCTCCGCCAGCCGGGCGGCTTGCGCACGGGCAGCCTCCTCCCGGAGCGCGGCCTGACGTGCGGCTTCCTGGCGCAGCGCCTCTTGTCGGGCGAACTCTTGCCGGGCGGCTTCCTGTCGCGCCGCCTCCTGCCGCAGCGCCTGCTGGCGGGCCGCCTCGGCCTGGGCGGCCTCCCGGCGTGCGGCCTCCTGCTGGGCTTGTTGGGCTTGTTGGGCGGCCTCCCGCCGCGCTGCCTCCTGGCGCTCGGTCTCCTGGCGGGCGGCGGCCTGACGGGCCTGGGCCAGGCGTTCAGCCTCCAGCCGCTGGGCTTCCTGGCGGGTCGCCTCCTGCCGGGCGGCCTCCGCGCGCGCTGCCGCCTGCTGTTCAGCTGCCAGCCGCTCGGCGGCCTGCTGGGCCGCGAGCTTTTGCTCAGCCAGCTTCTGCTCGGCCAGCCGTTGTTCAGCGGCCTTCTGCTCCGCCGCCAGGCGCGTGGCTTCCTGCCGCTCGGCCTCGGCCTGGGCGCGGGCCGTCACCAGACGCTGGGCCTGCTGCCGCTGTTCCTGCGCCAGTTGCTCGGCCTCGCCGCGGGCGCGGTCGAGCTGGGCGAGGTCGGCCGTGCGACTGGCCGGGTCACGCGGCGCGAGGGGCTCGCGCACCGCGCGCAGCCGGGTCAGCTCGCCGGTGGCGCTGGACGCGGCCTCGAAGGCGGCCACCACCGGTGCCGAGGCAGGCAGCGCGGCAGGCACCGTCCAGCGCGGGTCGGCCGCCTTGGCCACGGCGATCAGGTCGGGCGCCGAGACGGTCTCGGGTGCGGCAAGCGTCGGCGGCGCGGGGGTGTCGGCTGGGTCGTTCGTGGCGGGCCCGGTCGGCGCGGGGGCGGGGATGTCGGCCGTGGTGGTCGGGGGCGTGGGGGCGGGGTCAGCGGGCGGCTGGGCCGGCATGTCGGTCGGCATGGCAGTCGGCTCCTCGGGCGCCACCAGCACCACCCGCAGGTCGGGCACCTCGGCGCGGCGCGCCTGCCAGGGCAGGGTCAGGCCGGGCAGGCCCAGGCGTTCACCGCCGAAGGTCAGGCTCAGCAGCAGCCCGTGCAGGGCCAGCGAGACCAGCAGCGCCCGCGTCGGGCCGGGCGACTGGCGCCGGGCCCGGGCGACCGGGGCGGTCGACCAGCGGCTCAAGCCGGCTCCACGCCGGGCCGCCCGCGCACCGGGGAGGGCTGAAGCGGGGCGGGCAGGGATTGAGGGCGCATGTCGCCATTGTCGTCACCCGGCGCCCCCTCAAATGCGGGTGGCCCGCAAGCAGGGTGTCGCTTTCCGGGGCCGGATGTCGTCTATTCAGACAAGCCCGTCACGGAGGCCCTCATGAAGTCGATGAACATCTCCCGCCGCCTGCCCTCCCTCCAAGCGTTCCTGGCCCGCCGCCCTTCGCGCGAGCGCCACGACCCGAGCCTGGACACCTGCATGCCGGACGATGCCGAGCTGGCCGACCTGCAGCGCCTGGCCCAGTCGCTGCGCCAACCCCGGTCGTCGGCGCATCCGAGGCCGCTGAGCCGGCAGGACATCGAGCTCGCGCTGGACGCCGGCACCCGGCGCTACTTCCCGCCGCGTGGTGAGACGGAGGTGCTGGAGCGCCACTGACCCGGGCACGGCCGGGCTGCCGGCTCAGACCGGCGTCAGCAGGGCATCGCCCCGCGCCAGCGCGTCGACGTTGGCGATGAAGTTCACCACCGTCGCCCGGATGGCCTGGGGCGACCAGCCGGCCACGTGCGGTGTCAGGATGACGTTGTCCAGGCCGAGCAGGGCCTGGGGCGGCGAAGGCTCGCCTTCATAGACATCGAGCGCCGCGCCGGCAATCGCGCCCGCGCGCAGGGCCGCAGCCAGCGCCTCGGTATCCACACAGCTGCCGCGGGCGATGTTGACCACATGCCCGCCCGGCCCCAGAGCCTGCAGGACAGCCGCATTCACGAGGTGCTTCGTGCCCGCACCGCCCGGCGTGGCGACGACGAGGTCGTCGGCCCAGGCGGCCAGCGACAGCGGGCTGTCGAACCACGTGGCCGTGCCGGCGTCGTCGCGCGGGCGGCGGTTGTGATAACCGATGACCATGCCGAAGGCCTCGGCACGGCGCGCGATCTTGCGGCCGATACCGCCCAGGCCCACGATGCCCAGGCGCCGCCCGCCGAACTGCGGGTACAGCGGCAGTGCGTCCCGCCACAGGCCAGCGCGCACCGCCGCGCCTTGCTGCGGCAGCGCACGCACGCTGGCCAGCAACAGGGCCAGCGTGTGGTCGGCCACGCAGTCGTCGTTGGTGCCGGCGCCATTGCACACCGGGATGCCGCGCGCGCGGGCGGCGGCCACGTCCAGGTTCTCGTAGCCGGCGCCCTGGGCCGCCAGCAGCTTCAGGCGGGGCAGGGCTGCGATCTCGTCGGCCCGAAAGCCGGTCGCGCCGTTGGTCAGCACCAGTTCGATCTCGTCGGCATGGGCCGCGATGGCGGCCGCGCGGCGGGGCGCGTCGGGGGCGTCGATGACGCGAAAGCGTTCGTGCAGCAGGGCCTTGTGGTCTTCGGCAATCGACACGAGCAGCAGCAGGGTGGTCATGGTCAGGCAGGTCGGTTCAGCAAGCCCGACATCATGGCCGAAGGCACTGCCTCTCCGCGGCTCGCACCACAATGTCACCACTGCATTGCCTTCAACACCCATGAAACGACTGCTGCTCCCTGCGCTGCTGGCCGCCACCCTGGCCCACGCGTCCGGCCCCTCACCCCAGGACACGCCGCTCCAGACCCTGCCCTACACCCCCACGCTGGACGTGACGGTCATGGACCGTACGGTCGACCCGTGCGAGGACCTCTACCGCTTCGCGTGCGGGGCCTGGTCCAAGACCAACCCCATCCCGGCGGACGAGTCGCGCTGGTCGGTCTACGCCAAGATGGCCCGCGACAACCAGCGCTACCTGTGGGGCGTGCTGAACACGCTGGCCGCACCGGCACCCGCGGCGGGCGAGCGTTCGGTCAACCAGGCCAAGCTCGGCGACTACTTCGCCAGCTGCATGGACGAGACCGCGGTGCAGGCCGCCGGCCTCAAGCCGCTGCAGCCACTGCTGGCGCGCATCGACGGCCTGAAGGACCGTCGCGAGCTGCCCGCCCTGCTGGCCGAGCTGCACCTGGCCGCCGGCAATGAGCGTCTGTTCTTCGGCTTCAGCGCCGGGCAGGACTTTGCCGACGCCACACGCCAGATCGCCTTCGCCTACGCGGGCGGCCTGGGCCTGCCCGACCGCGACTACTACCTCAAGCGCGACGCCAAGACCCTGCAGATCCGCACCGCCTACGAGGCGCATGTGGCGCGTACCTTCGAGCTGCTGGGCGAGACGCCCGCCGCCGCCAAGGCCGCCGCACGCAGCGTGCTGGCCACCGAGACGGTGCTGGCGCGGGCGTCGCTGTCCAAGGTCGACAAGCGTGACCCCTACAAGACCTTCCATGTGGTGGATGCCCGCGGCCTGCAGGCGCTGATGCCCGGCTTCGACTGGGCCGCCTACCAGACCGCGCTGGGCACCCCGCCCGGCCAGGCGCGCTACAACGTGACCGAGCCGGCCTTCTTCAAGGCGTTGGGTGCCCGGCTGCAGCGGCTGCCGCTCGCCGAGCTCAAGACCTATCTGCGCTGGCAACTCACCAGCAGCCTGAGCCCCGCGCTGGACAACGGCTTCGTGCAGGCCAACTTCGACTTCTACGGCCAGGCCCTGACCGGCACGCCGCAGCTCAAGGCGCGATGGAAGCGCTGCGTGGAGCTGGTGGACGTGCAGCTCGGCGAGGCCCTTGGCCAGGAGTTCGTGGCGCGCAACTTCACGCCCGACCTGAAGGCCGCCACCGTGCAGATGACCGACGAGATCGAGGCCGCCATGGCGCGCAGCATCGACAGCCTCGGCTGGATGAGCGCCGAAACCAAGGCGCGCGCCCAGGCCAAGCTCAAGGCCATCGTCAACAAGGTGGGCTACCCCGAGCGCTGGCGCGACTACGGCAGCTACGCGGTGCAGCGCGGCGACTTCCTCGGCAACGTGGTGCGTGGCAACGTGTTCGAAGCCCGGCGTCGCCTGGCCAAGATCGGCCAGCCCCTGGACCGCGGCGAATGGAACATGACCCCGCAGACGGTCAATGCCTACTACGACGCGCAGATGAACGACATCAACTTCCCGGCCGCCGTGCTGCTGCCGCCGCTGTACGACCCGCGCATGGACGAGGCGCCCAACTACGGCAATACCGGCGGCACCATCGGCCATGAGCTCACCCACGGCTTCGACGACGAAGGCCGGCAGTTCGATGCCCAGGGCAACCTCAAGAACTGGTGGACGAAGAAGGACGGCCAGCAGTTCGAAAAGCGCGCCGCCTGCGTGGCCGACCAGTACGCGACCTACACCGTGGTTGACGACATCAAGATCAATTCCAAGCTGACGCTGGGCGAAGACCTGGCTGACCTGGGCGGCCTGGTGCTGGCCTGGGAAGCCTGGAAGTCGCACATGAAGGGCCGAACGCTGGAGAACCGTGACGGCATGACGCCTGAGCAGCGCTTCTTCGTGGGCTTTGCGCAGTGGGACTGCGGCGAGGCCCGCCCCGAGGCCCTGCGCGTGAAGGCCCGCATCGACCCGCACTCGCCGTCGCAATGGCGCATCAACGGCGTGGTGGTCAACATGCCGGAGTTCGAGCAGGCCTTCGCGTGCAAGCCGGGCGCCAAGCTCGTGAAGAAGCCGGGCGAGCACTGCAAGGTGTGGTGAGGCGGCGCGCAGACGCACGGCTGCGGCATGCCGCTGACACCTGGGGAGTCAGCCGGCGGCCGCGCGTCACGTCGGCTCGGTCACCAGTACCTCGACATGCAGCCCGGCATCCACAGCCATGTTGACCAGGGCATCCAGGCTGAACTGGTTGATCTTGCCGCGCAGCAGGTCGGAGATGCGGGGCTGAGACACGCCGAGTCGACGTGCGGCCTCGATCTGCGTCCAGCCGCGCGCCTTGATCTGCGTTTCCAGCGCGATCATGAGCGAGGACCGCAGCTTCATGTTCTCGGCCTCGGCCGGCGACTCGGAAAGAGCATCCCAGACGTTGGTGAAGGTCTTGTCGGTCATGGCCTCAACTCCTGCATGAGTTCACGGTAACGCTTCTGCGCCAGCGCCAAGTCGGCCCGGCTGGTCGCCTGCGTCTTCTTCTGGAAACAGTGAAGCACGTAAACGCCGGCGCTGAACTTGGCGACATAGACCACCCGGAATGCGCCGGCCTGATCTTGAATCCGAATCTCCATCACGCCGGCCCCGACCGTGCTCATCGGCTTCCAATCATGCGGCTCCTCGCCGAGCTGGATGCGATTGAGCTGGTAGCCCGCTTCGCGCATCGCCGAACCAGGAAACGCTTTCAGGTCCGCCAGTGAACTGCCTTTGAAGGTGAGTGGCTTCATCGCGCGCTTGCAGCATATCGGTTTTTGTATATTGCCTCAAGCTGGGCTTTGTCGCTGCTCCTCCCGTTGTTTGCGTGCCGCTTGCCAGGCGCCAGGTCTGGAGCAGAAGTGATTCGCTTCGGGGCGTTGGCGCCGGCCCGCGGATGCCGTGTCAGGCCTGCACGAGGTTGCGCCCCTGGCTCTTCGCGCGGTAGAGCGCCGCATCGGCCCGGGCCAGCACGGCGCGGGCGTCGGCGTCCCCAGGCTCGGCCTCGGCAATGCCGAAGCTCGCGCTCAGGGGCCAGTCCTGCGCCGCCCAGCGCAGCGGGGCCTCTTCCACCAGCATGCGCATGCGCTCGGCCACCAGGGCGGCGCCGGTGAGGTCGGTGTCGGTCAGCAGCAGGCAGAACTCCTCGCCGCCCAGGCGGCCGAAGCGGTCCACCTCGCGGATGCAGGGGCGCAGTTCCTCCACCATCTGGCGCAGCGCGGCGTCGCCTGCTGCATGACCCAGGGTGTCGTTGAGGTGCTTGAAACGGTCCATGTCGATCATGACCAGGGCGTAGCCGCGACCGCGCAGGAAGCCCGCATGGGCCTGCTCCAGCGCGGCATCGAAGGCGCGGCGGTTGAGGGTGCCGGTGAGCGGGTCGCGCTCCAGCAGGCGCTCGATGCGCAGGATGAGCCGCATCATCACCATGAAGGCCGCGGTCGCGTTCTGCAGCAGGGTCAGCACCAGCGAGCCCCACAGGAAGACGAGGTTGAACCCGGTCGGCACCCGCATGTCCGGCGTGTGGCCGGGGTTGATGAAGGTCTCCACCGCGCGGGCGCCCATCAGCACCGCGATCAGGAACAGGGGGAGCGTCAGCGGCGCGGGCGACAGCCGGCCGTCCGTGCGGTGGCCCAGTGAGCGGCGGGCCCGCAGGCCTGCCATCAGCGCCAGGCTGGCACCCGCCACGCTGACGATGCGGGACTGCCATCGCAGGTCGCCTTCATAGGGCAATTGCAGCAGCGCAAGGGCGGCGATCAGCACGACGGCGGCGCTCGCCCGCCAGGCCAGTCGTCGTGTGGTGATGTCTGATACGGCCGCCCCCAGCAGCGCGAACGACGTGATGATCAGCAGGTCGCTTGGCCAGTAGGTGAAGGTATCGGGCAACTGGCCGCGCAGCGCGTGCAGCGTCAGCGAGCCGGCCGCGGCGGCATTGCTGCAGGCCAGGGCGAGCGAGGCCCGCGGTGCCACCCGCGCGACCAGGGCCATGGCCAGCCAGACGATGGTGGCGGTGGCGGCGATCAGGATGACGCCGGCCAGCAGCGTCAGGGTCTGGGCGGACGTCACCGTCATGCAGGCCCCGGCGTCGGTTGATCGGCCACGCAGACCCGGTTGCGGCCCTCGGCCTTGGCGCGGTAGAGCTCGGCGTCGGCACGTGCCAGCACCCCTTCGCCCCGGGCATCGCCCACCCCCGGCAGTGCGACCCCGAAGCTGGCGGTGAGGGGCAGGTCTTGCGACTGCCACCGCAGCGGGCTGGCTTCCAACCGGGCGCGCAGCCGCTCGGCAATCATCGCGGCAGCGGCCTGGTCGCGCGGCGAGGACAGCGGCAGCAGCACGCAGAACTCCTCGCCGCCCAGCCGCCCGAGGCGGTCCAGCTCACGCAGGCTGGCCTGCCACAGCGCCACGCAATGCAGCAGGGCGGCGTCGCCCGCCGCATGGCCATGGGCATCGTTGACGCGCTTGAAGTGGTCGATGTCGATCATGATCAACGCGAAGCCCCGGCCGCGGGCCAGCTGCGCCTGGGCCTCCGCCAGGGCCTGCTCGAAGGCGCGCCGGTTGAGTGCGCCGGTCAGCGGGTCGCGGTGCGTCAGGTGCTGGATGCGCATGATCAGCCGCCAGATCATCAGTGCGATCAGGCTGAGGCTGATGCCCACGGTCAGCATCAGGCCCAGCGCCGCCCGCCAGGGGCCGGGCAGCGGGTTGGCCAGCAGCCGCTCGCCCCAGCCGGGCACCAGGATGAGCAGGCTGGCCTGCAGCAGGCTCAGCACGAACAGTGCCGCGAAGGGCAGGGCGGTGCAGACGGTGATGCCGGTCGAGAGCCGATCACCCACGCCGCGCCAGATCTCGCGCACGGCCAGCGCGGCCAGCACCGCCACGGTCAGCAGGTTGACGCCTTGCGGCGCGATGGCGGAGCCGCTGGCCATGCCCGCCACGATGCCCACGGCCCCGGCGCCGCTGATCCAGGCGATGTGGCGCGGCCGCACCCGGCTGCCCAGCATGCGGCGCAGGGCCAGCAGCAACAGCACGATGCTGGCCAGCAGCAGCAGTTCGGTGAGGCCAAGTCGCACGGCGGCCGGCCAGCCCACCATGCAGTCGCCGCAACTCAGGTGCGGGACGCGGGCGAGATGGCTGGCCACCATTAGCCAGCTGGCGCGCGGCGCGATGCGAAAGGCCTTGGCCAGCACGAGCCAGGCCAGCGCCGCCATCAGGTTGAAGGCCGTGCTGATCTGCAGCAGGGTCGGGACGTCGAGGAATTTCATGAACAGCCTCACATCATCTCCGACAACCTGACAATGCCACGCATGTCGAACTGGATCTTGATCACCGGCGGCTCCCGCGGCATTGGCGCAGCCACCGCGCTGCGTTGTGCCCAAGCCGGCTGGGATGTGGCCATCAACTACGCCCGCGACGCCGCCGCCGCCGAGGCGGTGGCCGCGAAGGTGCGAGCCCTGGGCCGGCAAGCCCTGTCGCTGCGGGCGGATGTGGCCGACGAGGCGCAAGTGCAGGCGTTGTTCAGCCAGCTGGATGCCGCAGGCGGCCGGCTGGCGGGCTTGGTGAACAACGCCGGCATCGTCGCCCCGGCGGCCCGGCTGGAGGCCATGACACCGGCGCGCTGGCGGCGCCTGTTCGACGTGAACGTCGTGGGCACGCTGCTGTGCTGCCAGCAGGCGGCGCAGCGCATGAGCACCGCCCGCATTGGCCAGGGGGGCGCGATCGTCAACCTCAGCTCACGGGCGGCGGAGTTCGGCTCCGCCGGCATCTATGTGGACTACGCCGCCACCAAGGGCGCGGTGGACACGCTGACCAAGGGCCTGGCGCGTGAGCTCATCACCGAGGGCATTCGCGTCAACGGGGTGCGCCCAGGCGTCATCGAGACGGAGATCCATGCCGACAGCGGCCTGGACCCGCAGAGCGTGGCGGCCACCATCCCCATCCAGCGCCTGGGCCGGCCCGAAGAGATCGCCGAGGCCATCGTGTGGCTGCTGGGTGATGGGGCGAGCTACACCGTGGGCGCCATCCTGGACGTGGCCGGGGGGCGTTAGTGCCCCAGGCTTAGCGTTTCTCTACCAGCGTGGTGTCCAGCCCCCGCGTCTCGCGCAGGCGAGTGGCGGTGCTGCGAGCCTCGTCAGCCGTGGGGAAGGGGCCGGCGCGCAGGCGGTGCAGGCCGGCTTCTCGCACGATGGTGAGCAGTGGCAGCAGCGTGAGATCGGCCTCGGCCACGTACTGGCGCAGGGCTTCGGCGCCGTCGAGCTTGCCGAAGGCGCCGAACTGCAGCCAGTACGTGACCGCCGCGCCCGGCGTGGTCTCGCGCACGGGGCCGCCCGGAGGCGTGTCAGGCACATAGACCGGCGCCGGCTCGTTGGCGGGCAGCTGCCAGTTGCCCGCGCGGATCTCGGCGTAGGTGATGCGCTTCACCTCCACCGGGGCCACGCCGCGCAGCAGGTCGAGCTTGAGGGCGGCGGTGTAGCTCAGGTCGATGATGCGGCCCTTGTGAAAGGGCCCGCGGTCGTTGATGCGCACGATGATTTCGCGGCCGTTGGCCGGGTTGCGCACGCGGGCGTAGCTCGGGATGGGCAACGTCGCGTGCGCGGCCGTCATCGCGTACATGTTGTAGACCTCGCCGCTGGCGGTGGGCCGGCCGTGGAACTTGCGGCCGTACCAGGAGGCCAGGCCTCGGTCGGCGTAGGGCGCGTCTGTCGCGATGGGTTCGTAGCGCTCGCCGAGCACCTCGTAGGGCTTGTTGGGCCCCCCGATGCGGATGGGCTCCAGCCGCGGCACGGCGTCAGGCACGCGGCTCAGGTCGGCGGGCGGGTTGGGTAGCGGGCCGTCGCGGTCGGTGGGTGCGCTGCTCGATGGTGCGCTTGCCGGCGCCGGCGACCGCGTGGCGCAGCCGGTCATCAGCGCCAGCAGCGTCAGGGCCATCGCCAGCCCAGTATGCTGCGCGCTGTCTTTGCATCGTCCAAGCCATGCCATGAGCAATTTCGTCTTCCCTCCGGCCGAGATTCCCAGCGCCGCCGTCCGTGGCACGGACGCGCGCTACGCGGTGCGCCGCATCTTCTGCGTCGGCCGCAACTATGCCGATCATGCCCGCGAGATGGGCGCCGACCCGACGCGCGAGCCGCCCTTCTATTTCACCAAACCCGCCCATGCGCTGACGCCCTCCGGCGCCACCGTGCCGTATCCGACGGAAACTAAGAACTACCACTACGAGATGGAGCTGGTGCTCGCCCTGGGTGCGCCGGTGTTCAAGGTCACGCCGGAGGCGGCGGTGGCCGCCATCTGGGGCTATGCCGCGGGCCTGGACATGACCCGGCGCGACCTGCAGGCCGCCGCCAAGGCCGCCGGCAAGCCCTGGGACACTGCCAAGGGCTTCGACCAATCCGCCATCCTGGGCGACATCGTGCGCGTGAGCGACGTGGGCCGCCTGGACAAGGGCGCCATCACGCTGTCGGTCAACGGCGTGGAGAAGCAGCATGGCGACCTGGCCGACATGATCTGGAACGCCGCCGAGATCGTCTCCAACCTGAGCCACCTCTATCACCTGCACCCGGGCGACCTGATCTACACCGGCACGCCCGCCGGCGTGGGCGCGGTGGTGCCGGGCGATGTGCTGGTGGGCCGTATCGAGGGCCTGGGCGACATCACGCTGACCGTGGGGCAGCCCGAGTGATGTTTGCCGAGGAGACCCTGGCCGAGGCGCGTGCGCGCAACATCCAGGATGCGCTGGCCGAGGACATCGGCCGCTGCGACTGGACGGCGCAGCTGGTGCCCGCCGGCCGTCGCGTGGCGGCGCAAGTGAAGGTGCGCGAGGCCGCGGTGCTGTGCGGCCGTGACTGGTTCGACGGCGTGTTCGCCGCGCTGGACGCCACCACCCGCATCGAGTGGCTGTACGACGAAGGCGCTGCGATGACGCCGGACAGCCTGGTCTGCCGCATCCAGGCCGATGGCCGCGCGCTGCTGAGTGCGGAGCGCCCGGCGCTGAACTTTCTGCAGCTGCTCTCCGGCACCGCCACGATCACCCGCGCCCATGTGGACGCGGTAGCCGGCGCCAGTCCCAACCCGCGCGGCTGCGCCATCCTGGACACCCGCAAGACCCTGCCCGGCCTGCGCCTGGCGCAGAAGTACGCGGTGCGTGTGGGCGGTGGGCAGAACCAGCGCCTGGCGCTGTATGCCGGCATCCTGATCAAGGAGAACCACATCGCGGCGGCGGGTGGCGTGGGTGCGGCTCTGCGTGCGGCCCAGGCGCTGAACGCAGGCGTGGACATCCAGGTCGAGGTGGAGACCATCGAGCAATTGCGCGAGGCGCTGGACGCCGGTGCGGTGAGCGTGCTGCTGGACAACTTCACCGAGCCGCAGATGCGCGAAGCCGTCGCCGTGAACGCCGGGCGTGCGCTGCTGGAGGTGTCGGGCGGCGTGGCGCTGGACCAGTTGCGCTGGATTGCGGCGACTGGGGTGGACCGCATCTCCATCGGCCGCCTGACCAAGGACGTGCGCGCGGTGGACTACTCCATGCGCGTGCTCGGGCCGATCGCGGGCTGAGCCGGCCCGATCAGCCCATCAGGTGCGCCCTCACGCGCGCCGCTGCGTCGGCCGGGTCCTGCTGCATGAAGCAGTGCCCACCGGCCGTCACCTGCACGTGCACCTGCGACGGGTTGTGCCGCTGCGCGCGGGCACAGCCCACGGCCACGAAGGGCATCGTCTCGCGGCCATGCAGCAGCAGGGTCGGCACGGGGATGCGGCGCATGCGGGACCAGAGTTGTGACGGCATGGTGCTGAAAATCGTCGCCTCCAGCTCGGGGGCGCACTTGAGCTCGACGCTGCCGGTGGGCGTGTCGCGCAGCGCGTGCGTGGTGAAGGCTTCGAGCGCAGGCTCCGTCCAGCCGCGGTAGGTGCCGCGGCCCCGCAGGCGGTCGCGGGCTTCGTCACGGCTGGGCCATTCGCGGCGGCGCTTGCGGGAGGCTCGGGCCAAGGGGTTGGCGAAGCCGGCGCCGAGCCGACCGATGACCTGGGCGGTCAGCAGCATGGGCGGCGGAAAGAGCACCGGGTCCAGCAGCACGGCACGCCGGAAGGGCTGGCCGGGTTCGGCCAGCAGCAGCCCCGTCTGCACGCCGCCGAAACTGTGGCCCAGCGCCAAGCAGGGCACGTCGCCATAGGCGCCGCGCCCGGTCTGGAACGCCTCCAGCGCCGCGTCGGCGCAGGTGTTCCAGCCGGGAAAGCGCGGCGCGGGTTCGCTGTCGCCATGCCCCGGGGCATCGGTCAGCCACAGGTCGAAATCGGCCGCCAGCAAGGCCAGCATCGGCTCATACACCCGCCCGCAGAAGCCATTGCCGTGCAGGAAATGCAGCAGCGGCTTGCCGCTGGGCGCGCTGCGCCAGCCGCGCAGCACGGTGCCGGTGACGGGAGAGGCGTGGGCCCAGCATTCCAGGTTCATGTCGAGAGGTTGAGTCGAGTTCTTCGGGCCAAGCGCCGGGCCGCCCCAAGCCGGCCCGGCGGGCGACGTGCGCGCGGCTCAATGCCGCACGCGTCGCCGTCCCCCCGGGGGCTGAGGCCGGACGCGGTGAGCCCAGTGGGCTCACCGGGCCTGCCGAAGAGCAGCAGGCTAGCCTGCTGCGCGGTCTGCAAGACCGACCAGCCGCGCGGGCGTGCAGCCCCGCGAGGCTGGGCGAGGGGCACCCGGTTCACGCGTCGAACCACGGTTCGTTGGGCAGGTCGTCAAAGACTTTGCGCAGGCCCGCGCTCCAGCCGTCGCGCAGCGCCAGGAAGTAGGGGTCGTCGCGCTCGATGCGGTGCGGCGGCTTCATGGCCTGCTCGAACTGGTTGGCGCGCAGCATCAGGATGTCGATGGGCAGGCCGACCGACAGGTTGGAGCGGATGGTGGAGTCAAAGCTCACCAGGGTGCACTTGGCGGCTTCGTCCAGCGGCGTGGTGTCGTAGCGCACCACGCGGTCGATGATGGGTTTGCCGTACTTGCTCTCGCCGATCTGGAAGTAGGGCGTGTCTTCCGTCGCCTCGATGAAGTTGCCCTGCGGGTAGATGTGGAAGAGCCGCGGGCCCTCGCCCTGGATCTGGCCGCCGAGCAGGAAGTTGGCGCCGAAGTCCACGCCCTGGCGCTGGCTGCCGCCTTCCGCGTCGCGGGCCACCACCTCCTTGAGCGTGCGCCCGAGCAGCACGGCGGCGTCGTAGAGGCTCGGCACGTTGAGCAGATGCTCGCCTTCGCCCTGCAGCCGAGCGTTCAGCAGCGAGAGGACCGACTGCGTCGTCGCCAGGTTCCCGGCTGTCAGGATGACGATCTCACGCTGGTGCGGGATCTGGAACTGGTACATCTTGCGGAAGCTCGCGATGTGGTCGATGCCCGCGTTGGTGCGGGTGTCGGACGCGAACAGCAGGCCTGAGCGCAGGCGCATCGCAACGCAATAAGTCATGGGAATGTGGCAGGCAGATGACGCGCCGGATTATCGCGACCGGCTTGGCCACTGATCGCGGGCAGGCAGCCCAGGCCGTGCAGCGCCGCTGCCACGGCGTCGTCCAGCGGCGTGTGCGGTTCCCGACCCAGCACCCGGGCCAACCCCGTGCCGGCCAGTCGCACCGGGCGTTGCCAGAGGTAGCGCATTTCGCGCATTTCATGGAAGGTCTTGACGAAGGGCGAAGCGAGCGTGAGCAGCCACCACGGGAAGCGGGCGATGCGTGGCACTTGACTGGTCTCGCGGGCCACCACGCGTTGGATGGCCTCTGCCATCTCTCGGCCGGTCGCGTCCCAGTGACCGTTCATGTGGAAGTTGTTGAACGGCGGCAGCGTGTCGCGCCGCTCGATCAGCTCGACCATGGCCTGCGCCACGTCCGGCAGATACGCCCACTGGTGGCCGACACCCGGCGCAGGCGGATTGGCGATGGACTTCACCGGCCGCCCCACCTTGACCATGCCCTGCGAGAACCAGCTGTTGCGCGCCTGGGGCCCGAAGAAGTCGCCTGCCCGCACGATGATGACGCGCAGCCCCGCGCCACTGGCCGCTCGCAGCCGCCCCTCCATCTCGGCGCGGATGGCGCCCTTGCGCGTGACCGGATGCTGCGGGCTGTCCTCGGCCAGTGTGGGGAAGGCATCAGGCCCGTAGTTGTAGACCGTGCCGGGCAGGACCACGGTGGCGCCTTCGGCATGCGCGGCGGCCACCGTGTGGTCGAGCATGGGCAGCACGACACGGTCCCAGTCGCGGTAGCCAGGCGGGTTCACGGCATGCACGATGACGCTGCAGCCGCGGGCGGCCTGGCGCACGTCGGTCGCGTTCAGCGCGTCGCCGCGCAGCCAGTGCAGGCCTTCGCGGAGCTCGTGAGCAGAGGCAAGGCCTCGCCTGAGGGCCTTCACCGTCCACCCTGCATCGCGCAGCCGCCGCGCCACTTCGCCACCAATGCCGCCACTCGCACCCAGCACCAGGGCCGTCTTCGTCTTGCCTTGCATCATCGCGCTCCAGTCGTTGTCGATGGCACGGATTCTGGAAAGCGGCGGCCTGGTTTGGAATTGCTGAGCATGATGGTTCGGCTATACATTTGTGTATGGCCTCCACGCTGCCTTGGGAACTGCTGCGCACCTTTCTCGGGGTGCTCCGCGAGGGCTCGTTGTCGGGCGCCGCGCGCACCCTGGGCCTGACCCAGCCGACCGTCGGCCGCCATGTCGCCGCGCTGGAGCAAGCACTCGGCCAGCCGCTGTTCACCCGTTCGTCCACGGGCCTGCTGCCGACCGAGGCGGCGCGGGGTCTGCGCGGCTATGCCGAGCAGATGGAAACTGCCGCGGCGGCCTTGCAACGCGCGGCCACCGCGCGCGACGAAGGTGTCCACGGCACCGTGCGCGTGACGGCGAGCGAAGTCGTGGGCGTGGAGGTGCTGGCGCCGGTCTTTGCCGATCTCCGCAAGCGCCATCCCGGTGTCGTGCTGGAACTGGCCCTGAGCAATCAACTGCAGGACCTGCTGCGTCGCGAGGCCGACATCGCGGTGCGCATGACGGCGCCTGAACAGGGGCAGCTCATCGCGCGGCGCGTCGGCGATATCGAACTGGGCTTCTTCGCCCGGCCCGACTACCTGGACCGCCAAGGCCGGCCCGCCACGCTGGCCGAGTTGCGTGGCCATACCCTGATCGGCTTCGACACCGTCACGCCCTTCATTCGGGCCGGTGCCAAGCGCCTGGGTGGCATCACCCGGGAGACGTTTTCGGTGCGCTGCGATTCCGACCTCGCCCAGCTGGCGTTGCTGCGCGCGGGGGCCGGCATCGGCGTGTGCCAGGTGCCACTGGCGGCCCGCGAGCCGGCCCTGGAGCGCCTGCTGGCCGACCAGTTCAGCTGGCCGCTGCAGACCTGGGTCGCCATGCATGAGGACCTGCGCCAGAACGCCGCCTGCCGCGTGGTGTTCGACGCGCTCGTCGAGGCGCTGTCGCGCCACGTGGCGGCGGCTTGATTCGCGGCGGTTCAGCGCCACCGCCGCGCGGCCACGGTGCCGGCCTTGCCTTCAGGGCCGATGGCGCCGCGCACGGGTCCACGCCGCTGCCGTGAGCGCGGCCAGCACCAGCAGCCCCGCGGCCGGTTCCGGCACGCCGTGGGCATCCAGGGCCATCAGGCTGAGGCGAACGGCGTCAGCGTCGATGGTCAGGACATAGCGGAAGAAGGGGTCGAGGTTCTCGATGGAGAACAGTGATTCGTTCAGGCCGTCGAGCGAGCCCGCGAGGATCAGGTCAAACGCCAACCCATCCATGAAGTCGAAGTCGCGATCGAAAGCCACGGTGACGTACTGCAGGCCGTCGAATGCGGCCCGGCCGGTGACATCAAACGCGCCGTAGTCCGACGGCGTGCCGATCAGGAAACGGAGGTGATCGGTGCTGACCGCCAGTTGTTGGCTCTTCACTTGATGCGCCACCTGGATGGCATCGGGGGCTGTCAGTGCCAGCGCGCCGTCAACGTCCATCGTCGAGTCGATGGTGAGACGGGTGCCCGCTGACAGTGAAGCGTGGCTGCTGGTGCTGACGGGGCCGACGACCGAGAGCGTGGCGCCCCCTGCGGCTGTGACGACGCCCTCGAAGGTGGTCGCGCCGAGGGTCAGCCCCACGCCGGCGGAGAGGTCCGTGCCGCGCCCCGCCCGGATCGTGCCGGACAGGTGAAGATCGTTCCCCGCGACGGCGCTGAAGTTCTGCGTGGCGTTGAGAGGCCCGCTGAAGCTCAGGTCGGTGCCCGCGGTCATGCCGATGCTCGTTCCTGCCGCCATGGAGGAATTGGTGATGTGGATGCCTTCAGCCGCCTGGAAGTTGATGGCCTGGCCTGCGCTGACGACGCTGCCGCTGAGCGCCAAGGACCTGTCTGCGAAAGCGCCGAGGTGGGTGCCGGCCGTGATGGAGGCACGGCTGCCGGTCACGTCGGTGCCGGCGGCGATGGTCAGCGTGTTGCCGACATTCAGGCTTGAGTTGATCGCCAGGCTGGTGCCGGCCGACAGCGATGCCTGGCCGCTCGCGGTGACCGGGCCGATGACGGCCATCGTTGTGCCCGCCGTTGCGGCGACGCCGCCCTGAAAGGTGGCGGCGTCCAGTGTCAGCGACAAGCCGGCCGTGAGCGTGGTGCCGCGGCCGGTCTGGATGCTGCCGGACAGCCGCAGGTCGTGGGCGGCCGTGGCACTGAAGACTTGAGCGGCGTCGACTTGCCCATCGAAGGTCAGGTTCGTGCCGGCCGTCATGCCGATGCTGGTCCCGGCCGTGAAGGCCGAGCCCGTGAGGCTCATGCTGTTGCCCGCGTCGAGCGAGATCGACCGGGCGGCCGTGGTGATGCTCTCACTCAATTCGAGCGCGCCGCCCGCGACGTAGCTCGCGCTGGTGCCGGCGGTGACCATCGCGCGATGGCCGTTCAGGGCGGTGCCCGCGGAGAGCGCCAAGCCCGTGCCGGCCGAGAGCGCGCCACCCATCTGCAGCATGTCGCCCGCGCTCAGCACCGTGCTCGCGCCCGATACCAGCGACCGCGACACCAACAGATTCTGGCCCGCCGTGACGGTGAGGTTGTTGTAGATGGTGAGATCGCCGACAGCGACGTTGCGACCGGCCGTCAGCGCGCCGTTGCCTGTCGCGACATTCACACCTGAGGTGCCCAGGTCGCGCCCGGCTTCAGCCGTCAGGTGTCCGCTGACATGGACCGACGACAGCAGCAGATCGACCGGCGAGGTGTAGACCACGTCGGCCTGCGCTGCCGGGAGCAGGGCCCACACGGCCAAGAGTGATGCCATCCGGCGCAGGAGGACCAACGGGCAGGGTACGGCCTTGTAAGAGTTGCAGTGAGCGCTCATCGGCAGAGTCTCGCGACCCCGATGCCGTGCGTCATCGCCTGGATGGCGAGGGTCATGCCCCCGGGTGTGTGGGGGAGGGGCATGTCCGGTTTTCAGGCCAGACGGTGCCGTTGCGGCACGGCCAAAGAAAAAGCACCTGGCCGCGAGGCGAGGTGCTTGATGCAGCAGTTGGCCGCGAGGCTAAGTGCTTGATGCGTCTGGCGCGCCCGGCTGGGATCGAACCAGCAACCCCTGCCTTCGGAGGGCAGTACTCTATCCATTGAGCTACGGGCGCAGAGCGGCGCATTCTAGCAGTCGGGGTCTGCCCCGGGCGGAGGTGTGTGGGGGCCTGCCTATAATTCGGCGGTTTTTTGTGCCGCACCCGGGTGCTGGCGCAGAGCCCAAGTCCCGACCGATCCAGCCCGTCCATCCAGCCCTGCTGGGGAGCCAAGAGGAATCCATGAGCGCCAGCCAAGATCACGACCACGACGACGCCCACACCGGCCCGATCAAGACCCCCAAGCAACTCGCGTGGGCGGTGCTGTTTGCCTTCGTGGTGCCGGTGGTGGTCATCATCCTGCTGGCCAATTACGTGAGCACGGCCGCCAAGCCGGCGGCCGGCACCGAGGCCTTCGAGGCCCAGGCCGTGGCGGCGCGCATCGCGCCGGTGGGTCATGTTGAGGTCAAGGACGCCAACGACGCCGCCTCGATGAAGACCGGCGAGCAGGTGTTCCAGGCCCAGTGCGCGGCCTGCCACGCCAGCGGTGCCGCCGGCGCGCCCAAGTTCGGTGATGCGGGCGCCTGGGGCCCGCGCATCAAGACGGGCCTGGAGACGCTCGTGAACTCGGCCCTGAAGGGCAAGGGCAACATGGGCCCGCAAGGCGGTGGCGACTTCAGCGATTTCGAGATCGCCCGTGCCGTGGTCTACATGGCCAACAACGGTGGTGCCAAGTTTGACGAGCCGAAGATGCCCGCACCGGCCGCTTCTGCCGCGCAGTAAGCACACCTTCCCGCCTCGACAAGGGCTGCCTCGGCAGCCCTTTTTCATGCCCGTTCGCGGGCGCCCGCCTCAGGGGCAGGGTGGCTGGCCCGGCATCTGCTGCAGCAAGTCGATGCGGGGCCCCGCAGCGAGTACCTTCAGGTCGGGCGTGAAGCGCAGCAGCCGGCTGCTGTCGATCTGGCGCAGCGGCCAGCCGAGGGTGCGCAGCGCCTGGGCGGTCAGCCGCCCGCGGGCGACGCCCGTGCTGCCACTGAAGTTCACGGCCATGCTGACTTGCTGGCCGCCCTGCTGACCGCTGACCTGGGCATTGACCACATGGCTGCTGCCGGGGGCGGGCGGTTTGTCGAGCTGCACTTCGAAGCTGAGTGCCACGGCCTGTACGCAGTTCGCGCCCATCTCCGGGGTCATGCCGATGAAGCGAAGTTGCGCCTCGGCGCTGGCCACGTCGACCGACTGGGTCAGCACCAGTGGTGCGCGGTCGGGCTGAGGCTGCCACTGCACCTCGATGCGATGCATGCCGGTCTGCGCGGGTTGCCACTGGGCGAAGAAGACGCCGGGCTCGATGACGGCCTGGGGGCCGGACGGCGTGGGCAGCCGCGCATCTGCGGTGGTGTCGATGACGGCCTGGCCGCGGGCGTCCAGCACCCGCACCGCAAGCGTCGGGCGCTGGGTGATTGTGTCGCCCATGTCGTAGGCGCGCAGCGTCAGCAGCTGCGGCTGACCCACGCCCGGCGCGGCGGGTTGGGTCCAGAGGGCGAGTGAGAAGCGAGGATTGACCCGGTAGGTGAACAGCAGCCGGGCCGCGCGTGCATCCGTGGCCGTGCGTTCCAGCACCAGTTGCCAACGGCCCGCGGCAGGGTTGAGCACCGGGGGCAGTTGATAGGCGTCGCCCAGCTCGGGCTGCTTGATCTCGGCGGCCGGCTGGCGGTTCAGTTGCTGCGGTGTGCGGCGCCAGACGGTGCGGCCACCGGGGTCGATCAGCGACAGCGCCGCCAGGCTGGCGGTGGTGCGGAGTTCGCTGAAGCCGAGGTAGCCATCCACCCGGGCGGGCACCTCCAGCGGGATGACGTGTCGCGCCTGCGTCGGCAGCGCCTGCTGCACGAGGATGGCGGGTGGCGAGGGCGGCACGAGCGTGGGCAGGCCGGGCGGAGAGGTCTGTGCCGCCGCCCAAGTCACTGCGCCACCCATCAGGCTGAGGAGGGCGACGCGGCGCAGGCGGAGGGTCAGTTCTTGGGGCAGGCGCCGGCTGAACATTGGCGGTTCACAATCTCGCGGGCATCGAGCAGGTCGATTTTGCCGTCGCCGTTGATGTCTCGGCGGTCGCCCGGGATGCGCGGCACCTGGCCGCGTGACTGCAGCACGATGTCGCGGTCAGCGGCCCCGACGGCGCCGTCGCCGTTGAGGTCGCTGGTGATGGTCGGGAAGAACTGCCAGCGCGAGAAGTCGCTCGCGGTCACCGGCACGCGCGAGGCCTGGGCGCTGCGGCCCCCGCTGACCACCAGCACGGAGTCGATCGTGAACGGGCCGTCGCTGCTTTGCAGCCGGTTCGCCAGCACGCTGGCCGAGACGTTGTTGCTGCCCACGGCGAGGTTCGGGCTGAGACCGAACTGCCCCACTTCCACCCCCTTGTTGTCGATGACCTTGAACGACACCTGGTAGGCGCCCGCGGTGGTCACGCGGATGGGCAGTGTGAAGTCGAGCTGGCCGATGAACTTGCCCCGCAGTGGCGCGGCCACGGTGGCGCTGGCGTTGATCTCGATCGGGTCGGCGCACAGCTGGCTAAGCGCAATGCTCGGGAAGCTGTACGCACTGGCCTTGCGCAGTTCCAGCCAGGGCTGGCCGCTGATGAAGTTGAGCACGTCCAGCGGGTCGACCGTGAACACGCCACCCTCGGCCAGCTGGGTGCGGATCTCGGCCGCCGTGAAGCGGGTGCTGGTGTTCAACGCGCCAGGCGCCGTGAGCGTGGCGCCGGTGCGCTTGACGACGGTCTTGCCGCTGGGGCTGCGCAGCGTGGCCACCGTGGCGTAGTCGCCCGCGAGGCTGGCGCTGCCGGCGGTGTTCACGTCCAGCGAGGCCACGCAGTTGGCGGTGCCGCGGTTGATGACGCCGCTGATGCTGCCGAAGGTGTAGTTGGCCGGCACGATGTCGATGCTGGCCTGCGCGGAGCGCCGCGCCAGTTGGCCACCCGGCAGCAGGATGCTCGCCTCGCCCAGCACCTGGTAGTTGCCGGGTTCGGTGAAGGTCGTGCCCTTGCTGTAGATGCCGTCGCCGGCCTTGCCGTCGAAGTCGGTCGCCTGGCCGGAGTCCACGGCCTGCAGCACGGTGGTGGGCGAGCCGGGCTTGCTGATGGTGAGCGTGGGTGACAGGCCGCCGATCGGCTGACCGTTGTTGACTGCCAGCAGACCCAGCGGCACCGGCTGGCCGACGCGGAAGACCTGGCCCGTCAGGGCCAGGCCGACCTGCACCGGGGTGCGGCTCAGCACGGTCACGACGGCTGCTGTGGCGTGGGGCGAGGCCGGGAAGTCGAAGCGCAGCGTCCAGTCGCCATCGGCCGGGTTGGTGATCTCGGGGGTCAGGAACTGCCGGCCCGGCAGCGGCGGGCTGAGCGTGCTCCCCTCCAGCAGCGCGACGCCGGCATCACCCGGCAGCAGCCGCGGCGTACCGCTGGGGTCGATGAGGGTCAGCGTCACGTCCGGCACCGGCACCGTGGCCTGCAGCCGGAAACCGTCCAGCGCCGAGACCGGCAGCGTGAACTGCACCGAGGTCTGGCCGCTGACGATGGTGGCGCCCAGCGTGACCGGGGCGCCGACGTTGATCTGGGCGCTCTTGCCCGTCTGCGCCAGCGCCGGTGTGGCGTGGAAGGCCAGCGGGAGGCAGGAGAGGGCCACCGCGACCGCGATGCGGCCACGGGACAGTGGCTTGCTTTGCTTGCTCATGGCGGGCCTCAGCGCAGGGAAATGGTCTTGTCCAGGATCTTGCGAACGTTGTCGGCGTTCTTGACCGTGGTGTGGTTGGTGTTGGCGTTGTTGCCCAGCGGCGTGCCCCAGCCGGGGTTGGCGCTGGTGATGCCGACGACCACGTCATTCGGGTTGGGCCCCGGCGCGGCGGTCACGGCATAGGTCAGGACCGTGATGAAGGGGCGGTTGGGGTCGAAGGTCTGGATCATTTCCAGTTGCACCTGCGTGGCCGAGGCATACGTGCAGATCGACTGGTAGGCCATGCGCAGGCGGTTGTAGACGTAGCCGCCCAGCAGGGGCACGGACGACGCCGGGTTCATCGGGTCGATCTGCGCATCGGTGGGTGGGCCGCTGCACTGCGGGCCGGCGTCGGCGCCGAAGGTGAAGGTGTTGTTGACGTTGCCGCGCAGCCCCGCGTTGCGAGCGTCGATGGCAGCCCAGGAGGTCAGGTCGTTCAGGCCCGGAGGCTGCGGCCCACCGGCGCCGGTGTTGCTGAACAGGCCCGCCACCGTGCTGCTGACGAACTGCTGGGCGAAGTCGTTGGAGGCGCCGCCCTGGCGGGTGTAGATGTCAGCCACCTGGCGCTGCAGCAGCGTCAGGTCAGCGACCACCGAGCCCCAGTGCGGCGTGGACAGCGTGCCCAGCGACAGCACCTCGAAGGGGGGCGCCGCGGCCGCGAGGGCCTGGCTGTCCAGGCCGCCCTTGCTGTGCGCGATGAGGTTGACCTTCTTGGCCTTGTAGGGCGACAGATAGGCCTGGATCTGGCCGCGCAGGTTGGCCGCGTTGGTGCCTACGGCGCCGTTGGGGTTGGCGGTGGAGAAGCGCTCGTACACCACGCCCGCCTCGTCCAGGGTCTTGAGCACGCCGGGCGAATCCTTGTCGAGCCAGGTGTCGCGGTTGGAGGCAATGCCGTGGGCCAGCACGTAGGGGAAGGCGGCGTCGAACTCGATGCCCACCCAGTCGATGCTCATGCACCAGACCTCGTCGCTGTTGGCGGTGTCGATGTCGACCCGGAACTCATTGACCGCATCGACCGCCTTCTCGCGCCCAGCGAACTTCACCTTGGCGATGTCGATCTCGAAGCTGTCGTTCACCCACGTGTTGTTGAAGCCGGACAGCGTCTTGATGAAGTCGCCGTTCCAGGACAGGCGGTCGATCTCGGGCTCGTAGGTGCCGTCGGTCACCGCCTTGTCGTCGATGTCGTACACCGGGAAGGAGATCTTGGCGCGTGCGCCCACCACCTTGTCGGCGATCAGCTTGCCCAGCTTGTCTTGCAGGATGTAGCCGTTGCCGTCGAGCATGGTGTCGTTGACCGGAGCCGGCACCTTGAACTGCACGATGAGCGGGCCGCCGCCGCGGTAGGTGCAGCCGGTGTCCAGGCCGCCGCCGCTGTTCTTCACGTACTTGCCCATGTCCTCGCTCGGGGGCGGGAAGGGCGACGAGGTCTGGGCATGGCTTGCGCACACGCAAGCTCCCAGCAGCCAGGCGGCGAGCGCCTGCAGGCTAGGCTTCATGGAGGATCTCCGGTGAAGGAAAAGGGTGGCCTGATGTCTTCAGGCCGGGGTCAGGTGGCGGAGAAGGTCGGGGCGTTGACCTTGATGACGTCGCCCTTGGGCACCGCTTCGCCGCGCAGGCGCTGGCCGACCTTGTCGGGCGTCAGTGCCGGGCCTACGCTGACCCAGAACTCGCGGCCATCTTCCGCCCGCACCTTGGCACGGGTGCCGGCCACCTCCACCACGCGCACGTCGATGGGTGTGGGTTGGGCGGGCGTGTCGGCCTTGGTCTGGGCCTGGCTGGCCAGCGGTGCGGCCAGGGCCAGGCTCAGCGCCAGCGCTGCACGGCGTTGGCGGCCGCTGCGACGGCGCGCCCAGCCGGCCCCGGCAAGGGCCGCCAGGGCCAGCGCGGGAGCGCCGGGTTCGGGCACCGTGTTCTCGCCACCGCCACCTTGCGGGTCGATGATGAGCAGGGCCCGGGCGCTGCCGAAATCCATCGTGATCGGCCGCCCGTTGGCGTCGGAGAACGTGAGCAGCGGGTCTGCGAGATCGATGGCCAGCGCCGTGCCGCTGCTGGCCTGCAGGGCCACGAAGCTCAAGGTCAGGAAGTCGAAGCCGTCCGGCTGCTGCGCGTCGAGCACGGCGGCCGAGTTGCCGCTCAGGCCGAAGGCGTCGACGATGCCACCCGCCGCCGCGGCATCCCCGAAGAAGCCGAGGCTGCCCACCTCGGGCAGGTCCAGCGCATTGGCGCCTGTGGCGGCGTCCAGGAAGCCGAAGCTCTGGAAGCTCAGCAGACTGTTGTCGTACTGCAGGTCGAGGTCGAAGCCCGCCAGCGAGCCGACGCCTCCCTGATGCAGCCCCGACACCGCGAAGGTCAGCGTGACCACCTGCCCGACCGACACGCGGTTGCTGGAACTGGACACGTTCACCGTGGCCGCCGACACCACGCCAACCCAGCACATCACTGCGCAGGCAGCGATGCGACGAAGACCCTTCAGCCGCATGAGTTCCTCCCGTCGTGCCGCATCGGATGGGCAGCACGCGAGTCCATCTTCCTGGCGGCGCATGAGCCGCAGCCATCCCTAGATCACCGCCCGCCCCCGAGTCGCGGGGGGCGCCTCGCGCAGAAGGGAGGAGAGGCCGCGGTCAGCGTTGCGGCGGTTGCGGACGGGTCACGAAACCGTAACGCTGCGGTAGGTCGGCCGCGGCCACTTCAGCGGGCGCCCAGCGTCCCTGCTCCACGGCGTCGGCGGCGAGCGCCATGTCGGCGGTATGCACCAGGCCCAGGCCGAGGTCGGTGGCGAGATACAGCCGCCCAGCTTCGTCCAGCAGGCTGGCCTGCACCTGCGCGGCCATGCCGGTGTGGCTGAGCACCCGGCCGTCGGGCTGCAGGCGCCAGACCCAGGGCGTGGCTTCGAGTTCCACATAGACGCGCTGCGGCCCGTTCTGGAAAAACCAGCAGCCGGCGTCGTCATGCGCGTAGTTGCGGCCGATGAAGGCCAGCAGCTTGTCGTGCTCGATGCGGCTGCCCTTGACCTGCGGGAAGGGCCCGGCGTGCTGGATGCGCTCGTCACGCATGTACCAGTCGCCGCGGGCGTCGAGCGCCAGCCAGCCGTAGCAGTGCGGCACGTTGGGCCACTTCTTGAGGGCGGCGGCGACGAGGGCGTCCATCAGGCGTGCCTGCCGAGCCAGTCGCAGACCTGCTCGGGCATGGTCAGCAGATGCCCCGGCAAGGTTCCTGCCGGGAAGCCCACATGGCCGCCATGCCCCGGCTGCCACAGCGTGACATGGGTGCCCACCTCGGCCGCATGCGGCAGGCTGTGGCCGGGCACGAAGGGGTCGTTGCGTGCGTTCAGCACCAGCGCCGGGATGCGGATGCGGTGCAGGTGCGGCTTGGCGGCGGCGCGGGTCCAGTAGTCCTCGGTGTTCTTGAAACCGTGCAGCGGTGCGGTGAAGAGGTTGTCGAACTCGTAGATGGTGTTCACGCGCTTCAGGCGCTCTCCGTCGAACAGGCCCGGATGCTGCTGCAGCTTGCGCAGTGCCTTGGGGATCATGGTGCGCAGGAAGCGCCGGGCGTAGACCGCCTTGTTGAAGCCGCGGTCGATGGCCGCACCGGCGGCGGCCAGGTCGATGGGCGAGCAGATGGAACACACCGCAT
This sequence comes from Roseateles puraquae, assembly GCF_002205845.1. GTDB lineage: Bacteria > Pseudomonadota > Gammaproteobacteria > Burkholderiales > Burkholderiaceae_C > Pelomonas > Pelomonas puraquae. The sequence continues at coordinate 586,593 of NZ_NISI01000002.1, forward strand.
GCGCCACGGCCGACGCGCTGTGCCCGGCTTCTTCCGCCCAGCGCAGCAGGGCATTGCCGCCGAGCGACACGCCCGCCACGCGCAGCGGCGCGCCATGGCGCTCGCGCAGGCGCTGCAGGATCCAGCCGACCTCTTCATAGTCGCCCGAGTGGTAGGCCCGCGGCGCGCGGTTGAGCTCGCCCGAGCAGCCGCGAAAGTGCGGCAGCGCCATCGCCCAGCCGCGCGCCCGGGCGGCGCTGGCGAAGGCCACGCTGGAGTGGCTCGTGCGGTCGCCCTCCAGGCCATGGAAGAGCACCAGCAGCGGCGCGCCAGCCGGTGCATCCGCCAGGAAGTCGACGTCGATGAAGTCGCCGTCGGGCGTGTCCCAGCGTTCGCGCGTCCAGCGCGGCGGCGGGCCGTCGTGCTGGCGGCTGAACAACGCGGGCCAGATGGTCTGGGCATGGCCGCCGGGCAGCCAGCGAGGGGCGCGGTACTGCATGCGCTGGGGTGCGGCTAGTGAAGGATGCCGGCGTCGGCCACCAGTTCCTGCACGTCACCCGCATTGCCGGGGCTGGCGTGGTGCAGCACCAGGCGCCAGCCCAGGGTGGTCTTGAGGTAGACGTTGGTGGCAATCACCCAGGCGGTCGGCGGGTGGGCGGTGTCTTCCGTGGGCAACTGCACCCGCTCCAGCACGTGGTGGATGGCGCAGTCGCCGCTTTGCAGGCGCCGCACGCGCTCGGGGTGCACATGCACCGCGCCGCGCTGGAAGACGGCCTCGAAGGCGGCGCGAATGGCCGCCACGCCCACCAGGCGCGGGCCGCCGGGGTGCACGCAGGCCACCTCTTCATCGTCAGCCCACAGGGCCATGAGGTGATCGAGGTCGGCGTGCTGCAGCGCCTCGTAGAACTGGGCCTCGGTGTCGTCGGGGGAGGCGAGCAGGGCGGCGGTCTTGGCGGCGGATGGCGGCATGAGGGGGATTGTAGGAAGTCGGTCGACCGCTGGCATTGGCTACATTGCGCCCCTGAGTTGGTCCGTCAGTCTTCCCCCTTGCCGCTACCTGCCCATGACCCGATTCAAGCCTGTTGCCCTGCTGCTCCTTGCCCTGCTGCTGTCTGCCTGCGGTGGCGGTGGGGGCGGCGGTGACGGCGGCTCGGCGCCCGGCGGAGGCGGGGTGCCGCCGCTGTCGACCCAGTGCCAGACCGGCTCGGTAGCGCAGCTGGCCTTGCCGAGCGGCGCGGTGGCTGGCCGCAACCAGGAAGTGGCGCTGCTGGCCTGCCCGGGTGCGCAGATCGCCAGCGTCCAGTGGCGCCAGGTCGACGGCCCGACCCTGCCGCTGCAGTCGGCGCGCTCGCAGGTCCTGAGCATCACACCACCGACCGCCGGCCGGTATGCCTTCAACGTGGAGTTCACCGACGCGAGCGGCCGCAGCGCCAGTGGCCAGGCGGAGTTCACCGCGGGCGCGCCCGCAGCCTCGGCGCTGGTCATCCGCGGTGAGCCGTCGGTCTGGGTGGGCGGGCAGACCTCGCTTCGCGCCTGGGTCGAGGGCCTGCCTGTGGCCGACTACGCCACGGCTCGCGTGACCTGGCGCCGCATCGACGGCCCCGCCATCACGCTCGACGACGCCTCGCAGTGGCGTCTCATCTTCACCGCCCCGAACGTCATGCAGGACAGCATGCTGCGCCTGCGCGCCGACGTGACCCTGGCCGACGGCCGCAGCCTCAGCCAGGACTTCAACCTGCTGGTGCAGCCGCCGCCCGGCGCCGTGGTCAACTTGCTGTTCGGCAGCGGCAACCGCTCGTCGCGCGTCTACCCCTATGTGGCCAGCAGCCCTCACGCCGCCGCGCTGCGTGACTGCATCTACACGCCCGCGCTGACCTCGGACACGCTCTGCACCCTGGGCCGCCTGCCACTGCTCGGGGCCGAAACCCGCGGCGATCTGCCCACGGTGGAGCAGGTGATGGCGCGGGTGCTGGTGTCCAACGACTGGATGGGCCAGCGCTTCGAGGCTTTCCTGCGCGAGCAGGACGCCCATGGCGATTTCCGCCGCCTGCTCAACGCCACCACGGCCATCGTCATCGGCGGCCGGGTGCGGCCGGCCTTCTACTGGAGTGCCACCGGGGCCATCTACCTGGATGCGGACTATCTCTGGCAGACGGCCGCCGAGCGCGACACGGTCAGCGAGGCGCCCGACCCGCGCAGCGACTACGGCAACGACCTGGCCTACGCCACGCTGTGGCGCTATGTGCAGGCCAACCAGTCGGCAGGCGGTCGCCCGCCGGTGCTGGAGCGGGCCTCACGCACCACGGCTGAGCTGATCCCGGCGTTGGGGCGGCTGCTGTATCACGAGCTGACGCATGCCAACGACTTCCTGCCGCCGCGCAGCCATCTGCTGCTGAACTCGTCGCTGCGGGTCTACCAGGCGGTGCCGACCGGCACGGCGTCGGAGCAGTTGCAGGCGCAGCTGCCCTTCTTCTCGCAGGAGATGGTCGACCTGGGCCGGGTGCAGTTCTTTGGCGTGGCCTCCACGGCCGCGCAGCGGGCCTACCAGCCGGCCGACATCGTGCGCTTCTTCAGCACCGACCGCGTGACTGACGACTACAGCTATTCGCTTCCCACGGGCCAGACCGTGCCGCGGGAAGACGCCGCCATGCTGGCCGAGGAGGCGTTGATGCAACTGCGCCACGGCGTGCTGCGCGACGTGGCCATCACGCCGCAGTTCCTGAGCGGGTCGAGCGCTGACGCGGTGGTGACCTGGGGCCAGCGCGGCCGTGTGGGCGATGCAGCCATCAAGCCCCGTGTGGCGCTGGTGCTGGCGCAGACCATGCCGTGGCTGCCGGCCGGATTTGTCGACGGCCTGGCGGCGCCGCAGCCGCTGCGCGCCGGGCTGACCTGGGGCCAGAACCTCAACCAGGCGGCACTGGCTGCCGGCCGCGTGCAGTCGATGTCAGCCACCGAGCGGGCGCTGGAAGTCGACCTGGAGCAACAGCGCCGTGGCGGCCGGCAGCGGGCAGCGGCGCTGATGCGTTGAGCGACGTGAGGCCGGGGCCGCGCGGCCCCGCGCCGCCTCAGTGGTGGCCGCCGACGACCTCGCCCGCCTTCAACTTGTAGACCGTGCCGCAGTAGGGGCACTGGCCCTGGCCGTTGTGGCTCAGGTCGATGAAGACGCGCGGATGGTTGCTCCACAGCGCCATCTTGGGGTTGGGGCAGAAGACGGTGCCGTTGTGCTGGCAGTCCTTGGCGGTGACTTCAACGGTGGCGGCGGAGGCTTGCGTGGTGCTCATGGTCTTGTTCTCAAACTGCGGTAAGCCATTCGGCGTATTTGGGGTTGCGGCCGTTGACGATGTCGAAGAAGGCCGACTGGATCTTCTCGGTGATCGGGCCGCGTGAGCCGCTGCCGATCTCGACGCGGTCCAGCTCGCGGATCGGCGTGACTTCAGCGGCCGTGCCGGTGAAGAAGGCCTCGTCGGCGATGTAGACCTCGTCGCGGGTGATGCGCTTCTCAACCAGCTTCAGGCCCAGGTCCTGGCAGATCGCGAAGATGGTGTTGCGGGTGATGCCGTTGAGCGCGCCAGCCGACAGGTCGGGCGTGTACACCACACCGTTCTTGATGACGAAGAGGTTCTCGCCCGCGCCTTCCGACACGAAGCCCGAGGCGTCCAGCAGCAGGGCCTCGTCGTAGCCGTCGTCGGTGGCTTCCATGTTGGCCAGGATGGAGTTGGTGTAGTTGGACACCGTCTTGGCCTGCGTCATGGTGATGTTGACGTGGTGGCGGGTGTAGGAGCTGGTCTTGACGCGGATGCCGCGCTTCAGGCCTTCTTCGCCCAGGTAGGCGCCCCAGTGCCAGGCGGCCACCATCAGGTGCACGGTGTTGCCCTTGGGGCTCACGCCGAGCTTCTCGGAGCCGATCCAGATCAGCGGGCGGATGTAGGCGCTCTTGAGGTTGTTGGCCTTCACCACGGCGCGCTGGGCCTCGTTCACCTGCTCGATGGAGAAGGGGATCTTCATGCGCAGGATCTTGCCGCTGTTGAACAGGCGCTGCGTGTGCTCCTGCAGGCGGAAGATGGCGGTGCCGTTGACCGTGTCGTAGGCGCGCACGCCCTCGAAGGCGCCGCAGCCGTAATGCAGGGTGTGGGTCAGCACGTGGATCTTGGCGTCGCGCCAGTCGACGAGCTCGCCATCCATCCAGATCTTGCCGTCGCGGTCGTGCAGGGGGGCGGGAACCATCGTTGCTCCAGGGGCGGGTGAAGAAAGCCCGCGATTTTACGGAGTGGCCGGCGCCCCGTCTGCGCGTACCAGACGCCATTCGGCGAGCTTGCCTTTGCGCAGCACCACCTCCACCGCGTCGCCGCCGGCGTCACGCCACACGAAAGTCTCTTCGCCCGCCTTGACGCCCAGGCTGCCGGTGAGCTTGATCAGGTCCACGAGCTTCATGCCGGCGTGCAGCTTGCTGCTGAGCATGACGGCGTTCACCACCGAGCCCATGGGCGCCGCGCCCGCCACCCGCATGAGGCGCATCAGGCGCGACATCTGCAGCAGCAGCCAGAACACGATGCCGGTCACGGCGAAGATCACGCCGTACACGCCCAGCAGCGCGCCACCCAGGAACAGCGCCAGCAGCGCCAGGCCGATGCCAATCCAGGGGTTCATGGCATGCGCTCCGCATGCGACGCGGGGTGCGGGCCGCCAGGTGCGGCGCAGCGGGTCGGCAGGCCGAAGGCGGCCGGCGGTCGGGGCAACAGGATCATGGGTTCAACCAGGGCGGGCGGTGCGTGGGGCGGCGCGCATCCTGCCATGGTTCAGAGCCGGGTGATCTCCACGCTCTCGGCCGAGCGGCGGGTGGGGCCGTGGTAGACGGCCTCGATGTTGTTGCCGTCGGGGTCGAGCACGAAGGCGCCGTAGTAGCCCGCGTGGTAGTGCCGTGGGCCCGGGGCGCCGTTGTCGCGGCCGCCGGCGGCCAGGGTCAGGGCATGGAAGCGCTGGACTTCGTCTGGGCTGCCGGCCTGGAAGGCGAGGTGCACCCGCGACACCGGGGCGCCCGGGTCGGCGGCGTCCACGTAGAGCTCGTCGGCGAAGAAGCAGCCGGGCGCCTCGCCCAGGGCATCAAGGCGCCCCAGGGCCTCAAGCGCAGCGCGGTAGAAGCGCCGGCTGGCCGCCAGGTCGCGCACGCGCAGGTGCACATGGTCGAGCAGGCGCCCGACGTGGTCCATGTCAGCCAGGCACCTTCAGCAGCACGCAGCGCACCCAGTGGCCGTTCTCCAGCTCCATCTGGTGCCCCTTGAGGAACTGCTCGGCGGTGGAATTGCGCGCCGTGAAGCACATGCCATGCAGGATGCCCATGCGCGGCACCGGGCGCGACCATTTGCGCTCCACGACGCCGTTGAACCAGGACACCTGCTCCTCCTCGTCATCGACGTCGGAGCGGCCGAGCAGCAGCACGACTTCGTACTTGGCTTCGGTCAGGGGCTCGTTGGCGCTGGTCAGCACCTGCAGGCCGCCGTCGCTCATGTTCAGCACCAGGCCGGCGGGGCCATGGCTGAACTGCACCGGCTTGAACACCCAGCCGGGCAAGGAGTCGGCGTCATGCTGGGCGGCAAGAAAGTCGATGCGTTTGTGCTGCCTGAGGTCTTCCGGGTTGGCCATGGGTGCTCCTCCTGAATGGGTGACATCCTAAGCAGAGTTTCGCTGCAGAGGCATGAGATATCCCTGATGTGCCGATTCAGCGCAGCGTCAGCTCAGGCCGCGCAGCACCTCGATGGCCTGCTCCACCCGCTCGATGGCATGGATGGTCAGCCCCTCGATCGGCTTCTTGGGCGCATTGGCCTTGGGCACCACGGCCACGCTGAACCCCAGCTTGGCGGCTTCCTTCAGCCGCTCCTGTCCGCGGGGTGCCGGGCGCACCTCGCCGGCCAGGCCGATTTCGCCAAAGGCGATGAAGCCCTTGGGCAGGGCCCGGCCGCGCAGCGAGCTCTGGATGGCCAGCAGCACGGCCAGGTCGGCTGCCGGCTCGGTGATGCGCACGCCGCCCACGGCGTTGACGAACACGTCCTGGTCGCCCGTGGCCACCCCGGCATGGCGGTGCAGCACGGCCAGCAGCATGGCCAGGCGGTCGCGGTCCAGGCCGACCGACAGCCGCCGCGGGCTGACGCCGCCGCTGTCGACCAGCGCCTGCAGCTCCACCAGCAGCGGCCGCGTGCCCTCCAGCGTGACCAGCACGCAGCTGCCCGGCACCGGCTCGGTGTGGGTGCTCAGGAAGATGGCGCTCGGGTTGGCCACGCCCTTCAGGCCCTTCTCGGTCATGGCGAACACGCCGATCTCGTTGACCGCCCCAAAGCGGTTCTTGATGGCCCGCACCAGGCGGAAACTGCTGTGCGTGTCGCCCTCGAAGTACAGCACCGTGTCGACGATGTGCTCCAGCACCCGCGGCCCGGCCAGCGCGCCTTCCTTGGTGACGTGGCCCACCAGCACCATCGCGCAGCCACGCGCCTTGGCGGTGCGGGTGAGCTGCGCCGCGCATTCGCGCACCTGCGCGACCGAGCCCGGGGCCGAGGTCAGCTGCTCCGAGTAGAGCGTCTGGATGGAGTCGATGACGCAGAAGTCGGGCTGCTCGGCCTCGATGGTGGCCAGGATCTTCTCCAGCCCGATCTCGGCCAGCACCCGCACCTTGTCCCCCGCCAGGCCCAGCCGGCGCGAGCGCATGGCGACCTGGGCGCCGCTTTCCTCGCCGGTCACATACAGCACCTTGACGGTTTGCGACAGCGACTCCACCGCCTGCAGCAGCAGGGTGGACTTGCCGATGCCCGGGTCGCCGCCGATCAGCACCACGCCGCCGGCCACGATGCCGCCGCCCAGCACGCGGTCCAGCTCTTCCTGGCCGGTGGGGGTGCGGTCGTAGTCACTGGCCTCGATCTCGCTGAGGGTGGCCACCGGCTGGCTCTTGGCCAGGGCCTGGTAGCGGTTCTTGCCACCGCCCGCGGGTTCGGCGGCGGTTTCGGTCAGGGTGTTCCAGGCGCCGCAGTGCGGGCATTTGCCCAGCCATTTGGCGTTGGTGCCGCCGCACTCGGTGCAGGTGTAGATGCTTTTGCTTGTGGCCATGCGGCCATTGTCGTCAGTGCGCGCGCCACAGCCGCACCGCATGCGGCAGCGACTCGGCCTGCGGCACCCAGCGGTCCAGCGCGGCGCCCAGGCCCACGCCCAGCGCGATCATCAGCAGCGCGCCGACCCAGGTGTGCTGCAGCGCGCAGCGCAGCCAGCCGTCGCGCGCGAACTGCCGTTGGTGCCGCCACGCGATGCCGCCGGCCAGCGCCGCCAGCGCGACCTCCACCGACACCGCCAGCAGCACCTCCACCCCGAACAGCAGCGTCAGGCCCAGGCCGAGCACCGCCGCCAGCGCCAGCACCACGGCCACCACCGCGGCGATCGGCAGCAGCACCACGGCGCCTTCGTCCGCGCCCGCGGCCAGGTCCACTACATCCAATGCATGGCCACCGGCCCGTGCGCCCGTGCTCGCGATGTCCAGCCCCAGGTCCACCACGTCCACCACATCGGCCGCATCGCCCTCGCTGCGGCTCAACAGATAGGCGGCCCACAGCCGCAGCAGGCCCAGGTAGAGCAAGTAGGTCACCCCCAGGCTCAGCCCGAAGCGCAGCGCCAGCGACTCCGCGCCCGCCACCCGCAGCAGCGCGCCGCTGAGCCACAGGCAGCCGAGGCAGCACAGCGCGATGAGCGTCACATGCAGCCGCAGCCAGCGGTGGCGCTTGAGCCACTCGCGCGTGCGCAGGCCTTCACGGTAGAGGGAGGGGGTGGCGCTCATGCCCACGATTCTGGCCCGGCCACCGGCATGACGACCGGCGCCCCGCAGGCGCCTCGGGCACACTGGCGAGCTTTGCTGTAAACGCTCCGGAGCCCCGCATGGAATTCGCCACCTGGTTGACCCTCTTCGCTGCCTGCTGGGCGATCAGCCTGTCGCCGGGCGCGGGCGCGGTGGCCGCCATGAGCGCCGGCCTGAGCCATGGCTTCAAGCGCGGTTACTTCATGACCTTCGGCCTGATCCTGGGCATCCTGACCCAGGTGCTGTTCGTGAGTGCCGGGCTGGGGGCGCTGATTGCCGCGTCCGAGACCGCCTTTGCCGTCATCAAGTGGGCGGGCGTGGCCTACCTGATCTGGCTGGGTATTCAGCAGTGGCGCGCGCCTGCCAAGCCGCTGGCTGCGGCGGGCGATGCCGGTGTGCCGGTCACACGGCAGCAACTGGTGTTGCGCGGCTGGGGCATCAATGCGGTCAACCCCAAGGGCACGGTCTTCCTGCTGGCCGTGGTGCCGCAGTTCCTGAACCTGCAAGCCCCGCTGGCACCGCAATACCTCGTCATCGGCGCCACGCTGGCCTTCACCGACCTCGTCGTGATGGGCGGCTACACCGCGCTCGCCGCACGTGTGCTGGCGGCACTGAAGAGCGAGAGCCACATCAAGACGCTCAATCGCGTGTTCGGCTCGCTGTTCGTGACGGCCGGCGTGCTGCTGGCCAGCTTCAAGCGCGCCGCCTGATGCCAGGCGACAAGACGACCCGTCGCATCCCCACCTGGCTGCTCTTCCTGGCCCCGGTGGCGATCTGGGCGAGCACCTGGCACGTCATCCTTTACCAACTGGCCTCGCCGGTGCCGGCGCTCACCTCCGTGGGCTGGCGCTTCCTGATCTCGGCTGCGCTGCTGGCCGCCTTCGCGCGCTGGCAGGGCCAGTCGCTGAAGCTGCCGCTCCAGGCGCACGGCTTTGCGATGGCCACCGGCGTCATCCAGTACGCCGGCAACTACTGGTCCATTACCTGCGAATAAACCCTCATGGACGCACACTTCCATTAACACAACCATGGACATGGAAGTGTGAGGCTGCTGCTCTCGTCTTGACTGTGTTTAAGCCACACGCGCCTCTTTCCATGGGAGGGTGTCTTGGCTCGCTTAGACCTTTGCTTATTCGAACCCTGGCAATTTGCAGCAGCTGACTCTGGTCCGTCTGAATGGACTCGAGCCGTCCAAAGGAAGTCCATACCACGCCTTCCGCAGATATTTTGGAACGGCGGCAGGGGCTGGGCCGAGCCGAATCTGTGGGCGCTGGACGAGTTCGTTAAGCCTCGTGCCGTCGAACAGACGATCCTTACCAAGATGCGGCACGTACTTTCGTACGCCAATTTTCTCGAAGAGAACGAACTGGATTGGCGTCAATTTCCTATGCGTGTTGACGAGCGCGCACTGATCAAGTTTCGTGGCTGTCTATTGCGGAAGGTTGAAATGGGCGAGCTCGCAATAACTACTGCCACTGCCCGAATGTCTGCCGTGATTCTCTTCTACAGATTCGCGCAGTCGAAAAATTTGGTGTCTACACAGGTGCCGATGTGGGAAGAGCGACGAGTCGTTGTTCGATACGTCGACTCGGTTGGATTTGGTCGGAGTATGGCGCGCGCGTCCACGGATCTTCATATTCCGATGCGGAGGCGCGTTGGTAATTCTCTTGAGGACGGGCTTTATCCTCTGTCCGCGACAGATGTCAGGGCGCTCTTTGCCTACCTAAAGAGTAATCAGACGACTGAGCTCGCTTTGATGTTGCTCATTGGCCTGTATACAGGCGCTCGGATTGGAACGATAACGACACTTGGAAAAAGAAACCTTCGCGCTGCTAGGCCAGATCCGCAGCTTAAAGACATACACCTAATTCGGATAGGACCCGGAACAAGTGTGAAAACGAAGTTCGATGTCAGTGGCGATCTAATGGTCCCAACAGAATTGTTGCTCCGGCTTGTGGCCTACAGCGAGAGTACGGAAAGACTCAAGAGAGAAGCGCGAGCGGATGACAAAGATAAGAATATATTGTTTTTGACGCGGCGAGCGAAACGATATTCAGTTAACACGGTTGATCGGCTGGTCGAAAAAATGCGCGCCGAGGCCATTCGGCAAGGTCTGCAATTTATGGATTCCTTCAGATTCCACCAAACGCGGGCGACTTTCGGTACTCAGCTCATGAGAATGTTACTCGGTGTAATGAGTGCCACGAATGCGCTTGATTTTGTTCGCAGTGCAATGCTCCATAAATCCGAAGCGACCACGATGCGCTATATCAAATTCATTGAAAACTCGAAGGCTAAGCAAGAACTCTCTAGCGAATACAGCAGGCTCTTTACCGGGGTCGAGGAAAAGTGGGGCGGACGTGAACCGTGAAGGCCCCTCCGGCTTGATCCCTGACTTGACCTTTCCGGGGGTGGAGTTTGCTGCGATGGCCACGCCGTGGGACTTGACCGGGATGCTATACCGTGGGAATAGTGGTTTGGGGGTCCGTGAAGCCGCTGCACAAATTGCGGCGCGCTCCGCTGGCCCACCAATCATGTCTAGGCTTCCGGTAGTGCAGGCGTTTCATCGCTTCTTCCTCGGGCAGATCGCGAGCGGGATTTCAAAGACCTCGGTGGGTATTGCAATATCTCGAGCTCGCAACTTTGTGGCGTACGTGGATAGGGTTGGTCTGCCTTTCGACATGCAATCCGTGGAAAAGACATTTTTGCACTGGGCCGATTGCCTAGTCCATCGACATCAAGTTGTCAAAGACCTCTCCCCGGATTCGGCATATCAGTTTGCGGCATCTATCTCCAAGATCTTGGATCAAGTGCTTGAGCGCTCATCTCCGCTAGTCACCGCAACACGATTGAAGCCCAAAAGGTTGCATCGCACCGCAGTTGGAGTGAAGGCTGAGAAGCAATCGCTGACTGAAACATTCGAATTTGGGCATTTCTTGGCTGATATTTGCGGCGCACTGACCGTGGATAGTATTATGAATAGGGGCCTCCCAGTACAAATTGACCTGCGATCTGGAGGGGTATGGCTGCATTGGTGTGGATGGCATGAGAAGCATTTTCAACGGACGTTTGAAATCTATGAGGCTGACAAAAGTCTGAGAATTCGATATCCGCTGGTAAATCTCCGGATAGAGGCAGAGCTTCTCATGTTTATTGGTCAAACAGGGATAAACTGCACACAGGCGCTGCGCATGCGATTGTCGCGGTTTCAATATGCATCGCACATCGATGGCTATCTGGTTCGAGAATACAAGCCGCGTCGGAAAGGCCCTGTGCTATTTGAGATCTTCAAGGAATATCGTCCGCATTTTGAGCGATATCTCAAATGGCGCGATGAGCTTTTTCCAGATTCTCAAATGCTCTTTCCATTTGTGCGAACTGGGGGCGGGCTTGAATCTGATAGGCCAACTTGGCGTATCAAGAAGAAGTGTCCCTCCCTTGGCTTGACGTTCGTTTCGCCTAGGGAACTCCGTAACACGCGCGTGAATTGGCTGCTTCGGAGGAGCTCGGACCCCGACTTGACGGCAGAGATGGCCCAGCACACGCGCGAGACATTGCTGGAGGTCTACGACCGTCCAAGTCAGCAACGTGCAGGTGTTGAGGTTCTCCGCTTTTGGTCCAAGCATGACCCTGCGCTCAGCATGACCACCCCGATAGCACCCGGGAAGTGCGATGGTCAACCCGAGCCGGTCAAAGGCATTCCAATATCGGCGCCACAGCCTGACTGCATTCGCCCTTCCGGCTGTCTATGGTGTTCGCACCACAGAGACGTTGACGACTTCGATTACGTGTGGGCGCTCGTGTGCTTCGGGCTGCTCAAAGAGTACGAGATGAACCGCCGTCACCCATCCCAAGGTGGCCAGCCAACCGCAGCCGAGCTTTCCATGGGCCGCATTCGAGCCAAGCTCAAATGGTTCGCTGAGTCCAATCCAGCACGCCTTGCCTGGGTAGAAGAAGCCCATGTGCGCGTCGAAGAAGGCAATTACCACCCTTCATGGAAACGTTTGATTCACCAATTCAACTCGCGATGAAGATGCTGCAGGAGCTGAGCTTGGCTTGGGCCGTACCGGGCGTTGGGCCGGATTGTGTGAGCTATCGACCGCCAAAATGGCCACCGCCGGTTGACTGGCCTGTCAGTTTAGATTCCACGCTGACTCCCGTTTCTTTTTACGGCGAAGACATTTGGGATTTTACTTATTGGGTTGGCTCGCCGTATAAGCTTAACTTCACCGGGGGGCAAAAGGGATCTAGAGCCGCGATTATCGATAAAGGTAACGCCGAGTTGCTAAAGCTCGTAATGGCGTGGTTTATTTGGGGTAAGTTTGCGGCAAACAAACCGTCGACTTTGACCTACTACTTCACAACGATCCGTCCGTTGTTTGTTGTGGCTTCCCGGAACGGAATATTGGCAACCGACTTGATGCGCTTTCCCAAGGTCCTTGATGCGCTCAAGAAGGTGCAAAAGGATAGCAGTTTGGAGAGTTTGCCGCTATTGCTTCATAGGCTATGGGATAGTCGGGAAGATTTGGGCATCGTTTTACTCGATTCTTCGAGAATTCAAACTCTGGCTGAAATAGCTTGCAGCCACGATAGAAAGCAGACGCCGTACATTCCGCCAAGAATCTGGTCCTATCAAGTTGGGCGCTTGAAGGAGTGTCTGGATGATTACATGTCGCATAGGGCGGCGATCGAGGCTTGCTTTAACTATTGTGTTGATGCGTACGCACAAATCCACGGCTCGCTTGAGCGGGCCATGATCTTGACGGGCAATAAATCCCCGAGTAAGAAGCCATTTTCAAACCAGCCGCAGTCAGCGCATGCAAATAATCTGACGCTGTGTTGTGGAAAATTTGTCGACGTGGCAAGCCGCTATGGCCTACGAGAGTTGTTGGAAAAGTGGGTGGCGCGAATTGGGAATGAGACGAAGCTGACAGTATCAGACTTCAGTCAATATTTGACTCTTTGCCAGAGAGTCAGTTACGCATACATTTTGAATTTTACGGTTCAACGGAAAGGCGAAGCAGCATCACTTCGTACAAGCTGCTTGCTGTGGGAGGACGATCCGCTCGGCAGGATCCCCATGATCTGCGGTGAGACTACTAAGACCACCACGGACAGCGATGCGCGGTGGCCGACTAGCCCCAGTGCCGTGGTAGCTATTGAAGTCGGAACGAGTATTGCTCAACTGAGGATGAGATGCGCAGCCGCTCATCCGGAGGTCAACGTGACTGATGCTGACCGTGCAGATCCGTATCTCTTTCATCGCGTCTTCGAGCCTTTTGGCAACGCAACTGATCGTTCTGTACGTTATTCGATTCTGCCCCAAACTTCTGGCTATTTAAGAACGCTCGAATACTTTCCTCGGCTATTTGATCCTGAACAATTGCGGATAACTCAAGAAGATAGGCGCATTGCATTAATGTTCACGCCTTGGCTCGATGAAGATGATGATTTCTCAGTGGGGAAGGTGTGGCCTCTTGGTTGGCATCAATTGCGTCGAACTTCAGCCGTCAACATGTTTGCATCAGAGCTCTTGAGTGACAGTAGCGTTCAATTTCTCATGAAACATTCTGCTGCAAGCATGAGCCGGTACTACGGGCGCGGCAGGGGCAGGCTCCGGATCAATGAAGTGGCCACGAAAGTTGTGATTACCTCTATGTACGAAGTGAGGGCGGAAGAGGCGAAGGGGTTGCAATCAGACAGGTACGTGTCCCCACTTGGATTCGAGCGAATAAGGGAAGATGTCGTCGACTTGATTGCCAAGAAGGATGCGAAGGCACTCGCGAAGGCTGGCGGGAATGGCCAGGTGTTCTTTCGCCTAATTCGGCTCGGCGCGTGCACTTCTCAGAGTGACTGTCAGTACGGAGGCATCGAATCCGTTGCGCACTGCGGAGGTGGAGAGACCGGGAAGCCCTGCTCTGAAGTGCTTTTCGATCGCGAAAAGGAAGTTTCAATCACCGAGGAGTTGCAGGAGTTAGAACTCGAGATTTCTACGCTGCCTCCGGGCACACCCAGGCACAAGGCGCTTGCCCATGAACGCACCGCACTCGAGAACTATCTGAATGTCATCGCAGAATAAGAATAGCGCCGAGGGCCGCTTCACTGAAGCGTTTGAGCGCTTAAAGGCTGGGAAGCCAACGCTTCTGCCGGTTGGGTCAAAAGTCAGCCAAAACAATATTGCAAAAGAGGCGGGGCTCGACCCTTCGGCTCTTAAAAAGTCGCGATTTCCGAGTCTGATTCAAAAGATTCAGGAGTACATCAAGGCAGCTGCCGAGGCAGACGGACCATCGGGACGCCAGTTAAAGGCCCAGGCAAAGTCTGAGAGATTGACAGCGGATCGGGATAGGAAGGTCTTGAGGGCTGAAAGGGACGACGCGCAATCGCAGTTGCTGAGCGCCCAGCGGGCCGTGCTAGAACTACTCCAAGAGAACAGTGACCTTCGAACGAGACTCGCGAAGTTCTCGGGGGAGGTGAAAGAGTTTCCGCCGACCTAGCGGTCAGACGGGAAAACGAGCATGGCGGGCCAGGTCGCTCGACGACGTACGGGCTCGCCGCGTCGTTCAATATAGTCCGCAGCCATCCCGAGCCGGCTGAAGCGCTTGCGCCAGGCATAGATCGTGGACTGGCTGACTCTTTGCGTCTGGTCGCCTTTGCCACCTGCGCCAAGGGACACGCCTTGCATGACCAGCTCAGGTCGTTGGCCCCGGCCTTCGCGATCTCCGTCCAGGCTGCTGCTGTCAGCACTGCCGCCGTTGCTCAGGACGCGTCAGACCAACTCACCTTGAACTCCGTGTGCACGAGGTCGTTCTCGACGTGCGGCAGACCAGCTGATCACAGCGCGGCGCGAACAGCTGCCCGCGCAAAAGAAAAAACGCTGGCATCGCCACGGGGCATCAACCGGCAGAACCTGCCTGGGCGCGTGCAGCAGCATTCAGGATCTGCCCTTCGAGGACAGGTTTTCCATGCTCGTCGACGCCGAAATCTCTCGGCGCGAGAGCGGCCGCATGGCCCGGCTGCTCAAGTTGTCGCGGCTTAAGGTGTCGGCCACTCCAGAGGATGTCGACTTCCGAGCAGAGCGTGGGCTGAACAAGAGGAAGTTCAGCAATCGGCTCAACTGTGACTGGATCGGTAAGCAGCACCTCGTCGTTACAGGCCCTACGGCTGTGGGGAAGACCTGGTTGACCTGTGCCCTTGGGCATCAGGCCATTCGCAAAGGCATGCCAGTGCTGTACCGACGCTTCAGCAAGCTGCATGAGGAGTTTGAAGTATGTCGCGCCGATGGAAGCCTGCCAAAGCTCAGGGGGGCAGTTGGCAAAGGCGCGGATGCTGAAGGGCGAATCCATGCGCAAGCAGTCCAAACGTTAGGGTAGGCATCGCAGTTGAGCCTTCGTCGTCCAGATGAGTGCGAGGGCAATTGTCTCACTGCCTTGAGGTTGAACGTGGCAGCGTCAGCGATGCCGCCGTGGGCGACGTTGGCGTGAACGCTCATAGAGCTGCTTCACAGCTGCCCTCAGCTCCAGTTGCCGGCGAAACGATAAGCGCTGGGTCGCCGGGCGCCAAAACTGCTCATCGCCAACCGCGGGCATACCGTCCCACGCCAGGTCTTCCAGCCGCTGCTCGATCGCATCGACCCATGCGTTGATGGGTCCTAGTCGGACCGCGCACGCGGTTCCGACGTGTTCGAGCAGCGCACCGAGCAGTGCCAGGCGTTGCTCTTCATCAAGGCAGAGTTTGCCTCCTGACATCTCGATGCACCCTGGCAGGCCGTCATGTCGCGACATCTCCTCTGCTGTCCAGCTTCTGTCCCACAAGCGAATATCCAGGTCCTTCATCGCGCTCAACCTCGGCTGTTGCCTTCGCCGCCTCCGCTGGCTTCGTGCATCTGCGCCCAGAGCTGTGCGCTGATGTCGATGCCAGCCGCCAGACCAAGCTGGGCCGCGCCGTTGCGAATCGCCATGCACTCCAGGGAGCGGCTTTCGGGAGGCCCCATGAGCAAATAGCGGCGGCCCGATGCCGTCGTGACCGCTCTAGCAGCCATGTCGAACGCAGCCAGGGCCGACGTAAGGCGCACGACGGCACGACCGCGCTTGGGGTCTCTGAGCGTGCCGAGGTGAAGCTCGCCGGACGGTGCCTTGATCAGGCGCCAGGAATAGACCTCCATGCTCGGCTCGTCTTGAGCCGCCGGCGCGTCTCGAACGTTGACGAAAGTGATGCCTGTGCTGCCCGGATCTGCCTCGTTCACGCGCTGACCTTCCGGGCTTTGGCGCGCCGCGTGCGCCGGCTGGGGATGGTGCGATGGCGCTGCCGTTGCTTTGTCGGCTCAATGCGCAAAACGAGGTCTCGCTCGATCGGCTGCTCATGGTCCGACACCATGCCACCGTCGAACCTTTCACCGGCCGTGTCCACCAGCGCGATGCTGTGGCCGGTGGCCGACCTGCAGCGCCATACCTCGCTGATCTCTCGCGATGTCCATTGTCCCGTTGCCGACTGCCACGCCGGCATCATGCAGACGATGCCTTTCACCCGGTTTGGTTCCATCGTGCTGACCAGTTCAGCCAGGTCGGTATCCCAGGCAATGCAAAGCGTACGAGTGATGCGGCAGTCCGGGTGTTCGCCGTCGGCGATTTCCACCGACAGGAGGAACCAGGGTGCATGCAGGGTCAGTTCGACGACGCGCCAATGCTGGCTGCCTGGATGGGTCAGTCCGGGAGGAAACGGAAACTCGAATTCCGGCTGGGAAACGAACATGTCGTTGTTGCCGTGAACAGTGCTGGGCTCACGGGCTCGATTGTTGAACTCAAACGAATTGTTCTGACAGCTTCGTCATATCCAAATTCTTGATATGGCGACGGGTCAGCTACGGTGCGAAGCTGAGAGATCCCCATGT
The DNA here is from genome assembly GCF_002205845.1 of Roseateles puraquae. Classification (GTDB taxonomy): domain Bacteria; phylum Pseudomonadota; class Gammaproteobacteria; order Burkholderiales; family Burkholderiaceae_C; genus Pelomonas; species Pelomonas puraquae. The sequence goes on from NZ_NISI01000002.1 coordinate 603,287, forward strand.
TCAAAAGTCTGCACAGCCGCCACAACAAGATCTACCTGGACAAGCTCCGCCAGCTGCGGGAGTCCCGCCAGCTCCGTCAGGCCGACCTCGGCAAGCTGCTGGGCCGCAGCCAGGGATGGGTGAGCTACGTCGAATGCGGTGAGACCACCCTCGACATCATCGAACTTCGCCAGTGGCTCGACGCGCTGGACTACAAGTTCCTGCGCTTCGTGCGGGAACTCGATGCTGAGCTTCGCGAGCTGGAGAAGCTGCGCCTGCGCGTCAAGCCAGGTGAGCGGCGCCCCCGCGGCGCCTTGCAACAACTCCTTCAAGCCATTCCGAGAGAGAAGGCTGCCGTCGTGCCGGCTCGCATCCGCAAGGAGCCCAAGGGCTGACCCCGAGATGACGACACCGGAAGAGCGACAGCGCAACTTGATCTGGGGACGCGAGACTCTGACCGAGCTCGCGCAAGACGAAGCCTTGCCCCCGGCCTGGCGAAGCGAGGCGACGAGCTTGCTCAATGACTACCCGCCGTTGGTTCGCCTACAGCAGACCGATGCCGACGGCCTTGCAGCTCTCCAGGACGAGTTCGTCAGAGTCCTATCGGAGGCCCGATGGTTCTTCATGCGCGTGCGCAGCCACCCGTCCAGCACCGATCAGCGCAGGTACAGCCTGACCGTCGTGCTCAGGCACTTCGCTTGAGAGGGCACCGCCGCCCGGTCAATGGTTGTCTTCGACGTCGTCAGGCCGCAACAGGCCTGGAAGCTGGTTGCTACGGATGCGCTTGTCCAGGCGCTTCACGAATCTCTCGAGGGTCGTCCCGCAGGCTTGGCACCACAGTGCCAGTTCGAACACGTCTAGGCGCCGCTTCCCCGACTCGGCGCGGCTGACTAGGTCCTGGCCAATGCCGAGTTCGGCCGCCAACGCGCGCTGATTCCAGCCTTTGCGCTTCCTCAGTTCCTGGAGCTCTTCCAGCAGGAAAGCGTATTTCTCGTTGTGAAGCGGGCTTCTCATCCTGCGCGGTTGCCTATGCAACCGCGCAGGATCAGAGAGATTTCGAAATATGGGAAAACGCCATCAAGCTGGTCGCCTTGGCGGGGACCAGCTACCGAGTGTCGGCTGGAGTGCCGTGACGTTAGGACGCGCCGGCCGTCTCGCGACTACCAACCCTAGCGGTTTTCCGCCGTGAGTGCGTGGCGCGGCGTCGAAACCGGATGCTGGAGCCCGAGCTCGCGGTAGATGAGATGCCTGGCTACTTGGGCTGAGGCGCTGGCGCCGATGGCGGCGGCGGCGCGGGCCGAATTGGGGCGCTGGGCACGATGCCTGGCGACGGTAGGCCGCGACGATCGGGAACAGTGTTGGAAGGTTGCGCAAGATTCTTCACTTCATGGGCCCTTTGCAGGTTGATCGCGACAAACAAGGTGGTCAACGAGACGCCAGCGATGAAGCTGGCGCCGGAGGCGCGGTTCATCCAGATCACAAACTGGTCCCAAGGATTGGGTTTGTCGTGAGCCTCTCCGCGTCGGTAGTGGCCCTCGGCAATAGCCTGTTGGAACTCCTGCGCCCGCATGCTGGCCAGAAAGGACAACATGGTGATCACCGTGGCGGCCGTCAGGAGCCCCCACGAGGCATAGAGCATCCACGCACCCATCGCCTGCCCGATGGGGATGAAATCCTTCAAGAATGCCAGTGAGACGGCGAGGCCGCTCGTGGACAGGGTGAGGACCGACTTGTCGAAGTTCTCGGAGGCGGAAACCTGGCGTTTGCGCACCTCTGCCGTGAAGTCGGCCAACAGTTTCTCGCTCTGGTCGCCCGGAACAAAGGGGGCCTTGCCACACTCTGCCGTATCGACAGCCGGGACAGGAGCCGTCGCTGGCATCGTGGACAGTTTGATCCGCTCCCGAGTGAACTTCAGACGCTGCCGCGCCGAATCGAGATGACCCACGCTCACTTTGGCGCTGGTGCGGGGGGCGGCGGCGGGGGCGAGCGCGGAATGATCGCCGGCGACGTCACGCCTCCGTTGGGCTTAGGCGTGAACGTCTGCGGGCGATTGCCTGAAGGCGGAATGGACGGACGTTGTACCAAGGGCTGCCCCTCTGGATGTATCACACGCCAAATTCTAGGTGTGCTCGGCCAACCTCAGCAGCGTGTCGCCGGTCCCACCGTCCGCCATTCAGCCGCTGGTCGCCGCGGTGAAAGCGAGGCTCCGCGTCTATCGCAATCCAGTCCGCTTTCGGTGCATCCTCAAATCGGCGATCAGCTTTGATTGGAGGGCGCGGGACCGCGTGCCCTCAATATCGCCATCTGCCCATCTGTAGCTGCTGGCCCAGGCCCAAAGAGATCCTGATCAGCAGCCGTGCGCACTGGCCATCCAGTCGGTCGCCGCCTTGGACTCCTTGCCCAGCAGGAAGATCGAGTTTAAGTGGCCGCCTGCGAAGTTGAGGTGGACCGCCCTCGGACGGAAAACGAGCGATCCAGAGGCCATCTGATTAGACGGTTAGCTTGCGCGTGCCTGTCGTCAGCTGTTCGCCCGTGCAAGATTTCCTCAATCGAATGACCGCCTTCGGTGGAAGTGTTGAACTGATATCGCCTACTCGGTAACGTGGCAAATCTAGCAATTTGCGGGGCGGTTCGTCGCGCAGCAACCTTAAGGCGCCACATGTTCATCAACCTCAAGATCGGGTCCCGTCTAGCTCTTGGCTTCGGGCTTGTCCTGGCCATGCTCTGCGGCGTTGCGGGGGTCGGCGCGTATGAAACGTATCGCATCAACACGGAGGTCGTTGAGCTTGCGGACGACTGGCTGCCGAGCGTTCGCGAACTCGGCAACCTTCGCTCGGAAGCGAACACCGCTCGCCGCACCTCGCTCAGGCACCTGCTCGAAGAATCCAAGGCAGGTAAGGACCAGCAGGCGGCCCTGCACGCCGAGGTCGTGAACAAGGCGATTCCCGAAATCTTGGCGGGCTACGAAAAGCTCGTGTCCTCGCCTGCCGAAGCGGAGTTGCTTCAACAGATCAAGTCGCAATGGGCGGCGTACCTGGTCCAGGATCGAGCGCTCATGGATCTTTCGAGCAAGGGGGAAGAAAGCTTCCAAGATGCCCGGCATCTTGCGGCAGGGGAAGCCGCTAGCTCATTCGCAGCCGTGCTCCACACGATCGAGAAGGCCGTACAACTCAACGCTCAAGGGGCGGCTGCAAGTGGCAAGTCAGCTGCAGCCACGTACAGCTCCGTCATGATGGTCTACGCAGTGGTGGTTGCGATTTCACTGGTGGCTGGCATCTCATTTGCAGTCGGCATCACCCGCACGATCACGCGCCCGCTGCACCGCGCCGTCGAAGTAGCCTCAGCTGTCGCGGAGGGAGATCTCACCTCCAGCATTACTGTTCAAGGGCGCGACGAGACAGCGCAGCTGATGCGCGCACTGGGCAACATGAACGACAGCCTGACCCGAATCGTGAGCCAGGTTCGCAACAGCAGCGACAGCATCGCAACCGGCTCTTCACAGATTGCTACAGGCAACCAGGACCTCAGCCAGCGGACAGAAGCTCAAGCAAGCAACCTCCAAGAAACCGCGGCCTCCATGGAGGAGCTCGCCAGCACCGTTCGCAACAACGCGGATACGGCCAGGCAGGCAAATAGCTTGGCTCAGGAGGCGTCATCGGCGGCAGTCCAGGGGGGTGACGCTGTGGGCGCTGTTGTCACAACAATGCAGGAGATCTCCACCGCCTCGCAAAAGGTCGCCGACATCATCGGCGTCATTGACGGCATTGCCTTTCAGACAAACATCCTGGCGCTCAACGCTGCGGTCGAAGCAGCGCGTGCCGGCGAGCAGGGCCGCGGGTTTGCGGTGGTAGCCGGTGAAGTGCGCAGCCTGGCGCATCGGGCGGCGGACGCGGCCAAAGAGATCAAATCGCTGATCGGAACAAGCGTTGAGAAGGTCGAGGCCGGCATGCGGCAAGTTGACGAGGCTGGCACTTCGATGCAGGGCATCGTGACACGCGTGCGGCATGTCACGGACCTCATCTCGGAGATCGCGAACGCCACTGACGAGCAGTCGCGCGGCATCACTCAGGTGGGTCACGCGGTGACTCAACTTGATCAGGTGACGCAGCAGAATGCGGCGCTTGTGGAGGAGAGTGCAGCAGCGGCGGAAAGCCTACAGCAGCAGGCAAACAAGCTCGCGGATGCGGTGAGCGTATTTAAAGTGGCGCACGCCTAAGTCCGCGATGCACAGAAGCGGCTGAGTCCGGCCGGCAGCAATTGGTACGTACCTTGGATCACAAAACTGCCCAAACGACTATTGACGCTCTCCAAGATGTCGTTGATGCGCTCAATTGCCTCTGTAGCAGGCTTAGCTTGAACTCAGAGCCGATCGACCCGAAGCACTACGATCGTCTCGCTCAGCTGGTAGCTTCCATGCTGAGCGATGCTGAACGGCTTTGCAGTTCAGCTCGCTCGCTTGATTCCCGGTCAGTCGCGCATACCGAAAGAATTCCTGTGGCAACGTTTGTTCAACTCAGCGAAGCCCTGGAGCAAACCCGGTCCGCTGCGCGGCATCTGCTGGTGCGACGGCGGCCGTCCTCCCTGGATATGGCTGCTTTCGAGATTGCCCGTAAGCGTGCAGCAAAGTCAGGTTGACGTGCGGTGACGGCCAAGTCGATGGCTGTCGGCGGTTGGTCTATTTGGGTGGTCCGACGGCGCCGCTCTCTAGGTGGACAGCAACCGGCAGACCGATGAAGATCGCTGCATAGATCAGCAGTGCCACCGCCGCCGCAGCGATGAAGCCGTGCGCCATGGCCAGCCAATCCGGGATTACCGCGCCGCGCAGTCTCACGCCCAGCATCACAAGGCCGCCCAGGCCGGTCAGCGCCAGCACCAGCACCGCTGAGGTCACGATCGTCTGGGGATTCATGCCAGCCCTTTCTGCAGAAGCGGCCTCCTGCGCAAAGGCGCGCAGCGGGAAGACCGACGATGCAGCCAGAGCAAGGCGGATGCCCGGCTCAAACAAAAAGGCCGGCGCAAGCGCCGGCCTCCGTGAGGGCGTCAGGCTTTAGAAGCAGCAGAGCAGCTGCTGAAGACAGCAGGCGACATCGCCGCAGCAGGACTGCGCAGCAAAGACAGCAGCCGAGGCGCTGAGCATCAGCAGCGCGGCGGTGGATTTGACGATCGTGGATTTCATGAGAGGTCCTCTTAGGTTGAACGTAGGTGATGGAGCAGTCCCGCACCTAGTCTGGAGGGCGCCATGGAACCTCGGCAGCGCCGGGAGCGAAGTCGACACTCGCTATCAGCCAGGCCTTCGCAGCCAGCCTGATCTTGGGCGTAGTGCCGCCCATCGGGGCTGAGTGCGGTGCTGCGCAACTCTGGCAAGCGTCTGAGGCACAGTGAACCATGCCGTGGCATCCATGCACGCAGCAATCGCTGTATCGCGCCTTCGAATTCGCTGAGGACTGACCGACATAGGCCAGGCAGCCGACGAGCACGATGAGCAGAGCGAGCAGCTTGTTCACGGTCGAGATGATACCGAGCGCGAGTACCAGGCTGAAGCCGCACCGTCGCGTGCTCTGGCCGGACGGGCACGGTTCTCAGGTGGCCTCAAGCCCTTGGATCAGCGCTTCGATGGCTGACCTGCTGACAGGCTTGACCAGGTGCCCATCAAAGCCCGCCTGCTCGGAGGCCAGGCGATATTGCTCGCCTCCATAGCCGCTGACTGCGGCGATGGACGAGCGGGGATTCGGGCTGGCCGGGACCGAGGTCGTGCACGACGGCATCGGCGCTCGCACATGCCGCCAGGCTTGGTTCTGCCGACCTGTTGCTGGGTCTGAGGCCTCCAGGTATCGAGAGCCCGCCTGGGCGAGGGACTCCGCGCCAGGCTGCACTCGCGAATAGGATGAAGCGATGTGCAACCTGTACAACGTGTCGCCCAAGGGCGACGTGGCCACCTTCATCGCGCGCCATGCGGCACGCTGGATGGTTCCTGACTACGAGCTGCGCACGGTTGGACCTAACCAGAACGGCCTCTACTTCCGCGCGAGCGGTGCGGAGGTGGTCGGCCAGGTGGGGCAGTGGGGCCTGATCCGGCCAGGCCAGCCCGACCGGCTGGACTTCCTGCCCAACAAAGTCCCGGGCAAGCGCGGCCGGCCGCGCTCGACGAACAACGCGCGGATTGAAACCGTGTCCACGCGGCCGACGTTCCGCGACGCCTGGCGAGCTGGCCGGCGCTGCCTGGTGCCGGCCAGCTGGTACCAGGAACCGAACTGGGAGACGGGCAAGAACATCTGGTGGCAGCTCAAACGAGCCGACGGCGACCCGTGGATGCTCGCTGGGCTGTGGTCGGAGTGGACCGACCCCAAGACCGGTGAGATCGTGCCGAACTTCACCATGATCACGACCAACTGCGACAGCCACCCGCTGCTCAACCGTCTGCACAAGCCTGACCCGGAGCTGCCGGCCGACAAGCAGGACAAGCGGTCGCTCGTGAACGTCGCGCCGTTCAGCTGGGAGCAGTGGCTACGGGGCACGGTCGAAGAGGCACTGCAGCTCGTTGTGCCGCCGCCGGTCGGGGAGTTCGACCTGGCGGATGCAGTTCGGACGGACCATGCGCTGGCGGCCCTCAAGAAGTAGGGCTTGCAGGTCGGATTGAGCGGCCGTTCCATGCTTCGAGCAGCTGCTTTTCCCTCCCTCGGCAGACGGATCCGGCCGACGCCTCGATTAACGGAATGGGCCGGGAACCGGTCGTACGGCGCAACGCTTAGCGACCGGGGCCGCTGCAAATCCGGCAACTAGCGGTGCGACGGCCGCTTAAGGCTGATCTGAGTCGTTCGCCTGTCGATACCTGAGCGGCAGCAGTCACCAAAACCGGTCGTTGACGGGGCCCGGGTCAGACGAGTTGGCGGGCACCTTCGAAGCCAACGTAAAGGCCAACAAGTAGGATCAACGCGCCAGAGAAGTACGGAGCCTTGCGCGCAAACTCGCCGAACCCGCTCCAGCGCTTCGACACGTGCTTGATGCTGAGGGCAGCCATTGCACCGGACGCCACCATCGTCAGCGCCAGTCCGATGCTGAAACACAGCACCAGCGCGGCGCCTAGCGTGAACTGCTTCAACTGCAGACACAGCAACAGGACCGTGATCGAGGCCGGGCACGGAATGAGGCCGCCGGTGAGACCGAAGATGATGATCTGCGGCGTCGTGACCTCGCGGTTGGCAAATCGACGCTTGATGTCGTTGGCATGTGCCCGCTCGTGCGCATCCTGGTAATCCTGGTCGCCAACGTCGAGCCCCTCATGGTCATGCCCGTGCTCGGTGAACGCCAGGTCGAAGTCGTGGCGATGGCCTTCGTGTACCAGGCTCAGCCGCGCTTCGAATTCATGCGGCTCAGGAATCTCCTCGATGGACTCCAGATAGCCGTTGCCCGCTGAGAAGCGGAACGTCTGGCTGGCCCCGTCAGGACGGGTTGTCGTGACCTCAACCTCGCTGGCCGACCAGTGATGGCCGCTCTCGGTATGGAGGCGAAATCGCGGCGGCACGCCGGTCTCGAAGACTTCCAGCCGGACCGTTCCGTGACCCGTGTCGACCCGCTTCGGCTCGTCATGATCATGAGGGTGGTCATGGTCATGTCCATGCCAATGCTGGTCGCGCCAGGTGCGCCACAGCATCCAGGCCGCAACGCCGACGATGAGTACGGCAGAGGCCACCTGGAAATACGGCTCCGTGGCCTCGGCGTTCCAGTGGCGGCCGAAGTAGAGGCCAGCGAGCGCGACCAGCCAGACGACGGCGGTGTGGGACACCGTCGCCGACAGCCCCAGCAGAACGGCCTGCGTCAGCGTGCCGCGGATGGCCACGATGAAGGCGGCCATCATGGTCTTTGAATGACCAGGCTCCAGGCCATGAAGCGCGCCGAGCAAGATGGCGCTGGGCACGAAGAGCCAGGCATTGCCTTGCTGCAGAAGGGATGCGAAGTCGGTCATGAAATACGCCTGTTGATGAGTGCTTCTGGTACTCCACCCCAGTACCTTTAGGTACTCTACCCCAGTACCCTGATAAAGTCAGTCCATGTCCCACACAGTCACCGGTCAAAAGAGTCTTCTTGCACGCGTGCGCCGCATCAAAGGCCAGGCTGACGGCCTCGAACGCCTCATCGAGGCCGGGGAGGACCTGGATTGCGGCAAGGTGCTGCAGCAGATCGCAGCCATCCGAGGAGCGGTTGCAGGCTTGATGGCAGAAGTTCTGGAAGGCCATCTGCGCGAGCATGTGGCGGCAGAGCACATCACGCCCGAGCAGCGTCAGGAAGAAATCGAAGAAGTCGTCTCCGTGCTTCGCACCTACCTGAAGTAGCGCTGACCTGCTCCGGGCTCCTTGAGTCCAACGTCAAGCGATAATCCCGCCGTCATTGGGGAGTAGCCGCTCTTCGCTCGAAGAGGCTGACGTCAACACACTTGGCCCGCAGGCCGTGGCGTCAGCAGTTTCCCGACCTGGCAAGACCTTTGACCACTTCGCCTCCGCACTGGCCGGGGAAGCGATGTGGTCATTCGTCTGTGAGCCGGCCGTGGAACATTCGTGGAAGCACTCTTCGTCTCAACTGGTGTCGTCGCTCTCGCCGAGATTGGCGACAAGACCCAACTCCTCGCCTTCATCCTGGCCGCACGGTTCAAGAAGCCGTGGCCCATCATTGCCGGCATCCTGTGCGCCACCATCGTGAATCACGGGTTCGCCGGCGCCTTGGGTGCCTGGATCACCTCAGCAGTCTCCCCTGAAATCCTCCGCTGGGTGCTGGGGGCCTCGTTCATCGGCATGGCCATCTGGACCCTGATCCCCGACAAGATCGAGGAGGAAGAGACGCAGGTTGCCAAGCGCTTCGGCGTCTTCGGCGCGACGCTGATGACCTTCTTCCTGGCCGAGATGGGCGACAAGACGCAGATCGCCACCGTGGCTCTGGCGGCTCACTATGCCAACCCGGTCTGGGTGGTCGTCGGAACGACACTGGGCATGCTCCTGGCGGACGTGCCGGCCGTGTTCATCGGCGACAAGCTTGCGAACCGCATTCCGATGAAGCTGGTGCACACCATCGCTGCGGGAATCTTCGCCGTGCTGGGCGTCGCGACGCTTCTGGGCGCGGGATCAGGCCTCGGCTTCTGAAGTGCTCCCCAAGCGCCCTTGAGTGCCAGCACAGTTTCTGAACTGGCGTCGATGCCGAAGCAGCGATCGAAGCGCCATCAGAGGTACTTCGAGATGGCCTTGAACTCCTGGATGGCGTCCCGGGCGCTTTGCTTGCCCTCGTGCACGGCCTTGTCCAGGCAATGGTCGATGTGGTCGTGAATCAATGCCCGCTTGGCATTGGTGATCGCGCTCTCCACGGCCTGCAGTTGCTGGGCGATGTCGAGGCAGCTGCGCTCCTCCTCCAGCATGGTGACGATGCTCTTCAGATGCCCCTGAGCCCGCTTGAGGCGCTTGAGTACATCGGGATGCGTAGTGTGAATCGTCATGATTCGCATCCTATCCGGGAGGATAGGAAATTTCGTTGACATGGTTGATTTTGCAATGCAACAATTTCGGCATTCCCACTTCGGAGCCCAGTGCGTGGACAGTGCCAGTTGTTGCAGCGATTCCGTGCGTGCCGTGATGGCCGCCGCCTGCCAGGCCTTCTGACGCCCGCTCCGGGCTGCTGGCCTCGCAGGCCGTAGCCCTCGCTATCCCTCCAGTTCGCGAATCGCCTCATGGCGAGGCAGTGGCCTATTGGCCAGGGCGTCCCATGGTCGCTCACCGTCCGCAGCACGCCTCCAACGTCCAGGAGAGCCGTGATGCGCAAACCTATTCCTGCCGATCCCGTGTATATGCCGTCGTGCCCGGTCACGACGCTGCGCCGCCCCCAGGCCCGCCATCTCGGCCTTGCCGAGCGCGTGGCGGCGCTGGACCGGCTAACCGCCTGGCCCACTCTGCGGCTGCGCTGCGCCCTGCGCAGGCCCGGCTGAACTCCAACCCCTCTAACCCAGGAGCTGCCATGGACCCCGACCCTAGTTGGCGCCGCTGCGCGCCACCTCGTCTTGCACTTTCCACTTGTTTTCACAACCCGGCAAAGCCGTGGAGGACTGCTCTCGCCTGAGCGCGACGACGGTGTCTCCGCGCCTGCCGCAGGAGATACCGATGACCCTCAAGTTCCGCTCGCTGGCAGCAGCCAGCTTCATGGGCCGCCTGCTCCGGCGTGCTCTTCGCCCGGCAGTCCAGCACCCGCAGCATCAGGCCTTCGGCTTGCTCGTCGCCGGCCCCGGTGCAGAGCGCTGAACGCGCCGCGAGGAGGATTCCCATGAATTCCACAAACCTGCTCAACGCGGCGCCTGTGCCGCCGCACGCCGGCGCAGCACTGGATACGGCGCATGTCGGCAACATCCGAGGCGCGCTCGGAACCATCAAGCTCGGTGAAGCCAGCCACGAGCGCGGCCTGTTGCGACGCCTCAAGACGCTGCTGGCCATCCTGGGGCCGGGCCTCATCGTGATGGTCGGGGACAACGACGCGGGAGCGTTCTCAACCTATGCACAGGTGGGGCAGAACTACGGCACCACCTTGCTCTGGACGCTCGCGCTGCTGATCCCGGTGCTCTATGTGAACCAGGAAATGGTGCTGCGCCTGGGCGCGGTGACGGGGGTGGGCCACGCGCGCCTGATCCTCGAGCGCTTCGGCAAGTTCTGGGGCGCCTTCAGCGTCGTCGATCTGTTCCTGCTGAATGCGTTGACCATCGTCACCGAGTTCATCGGCATCGCGCTCGGCCTGGACTATCTGGGCATTCCGCGGATCCCGGGCGTCGGCATCGCCGCGGTGTTGGTCATGATGGCGGCGAGCACCGGAGACTTCCGTCGATTCGAGCGCTTTGCGCTGATCCTGGTGCTGGGCAGCCTCTTGTTGTTGCCACTGTTCGTCATGGTGCATCCCCCGATGGGACAGTTGGTGCACGACTTCAGTACGGTGCGGATGCCCAAGGAGGGCAAGCTCAGCGACGTGATGTTGCTCATCATCGGCATCGTGGGCACGACGATCGCGCCGTGGCAGCTGTTTTTCCAGCAGAGCTATGTGATCGACAAGCGCATCACGCCTCGCTTCATCCGCTACGAGCGTCTCGACCTTTGGCTGGGCATCGTGCTGGTGGTGCTGGGGGCGGTCGCCTTGATCAGTCTCGTGGCCCATTGCTTTGCTGGCAAGCCAGAATTCAGCCAATACACCGACGCTCTGGGCGTCGCCAGGGGCCTGGGTCAGTACCACGGCCATGGAGCCGGAACGCTGTTTGCTCTTGCGTTGATCGATGCCAGCGTGATCGGCGCAGCGGCGGTGTCGCTGTCCACTGCCTACGCAGTGGGTGACGTGCTGTCGGTGAATCATTCCCTGCATCGCAAGCCTAGCGAGGCCAAGGGCTTTTATCTCGTCTACTGCGGGCTGATCGTGCTGGCCGCAGCCCTGGTACTGCTGCCCGGCGTCCCGCTCGGGCTGCTGACCAACGCGGTGCAGACCCTGGCCGGCGTGCTGCTGCCCAGCGCCTCGGTCTTCCTGCTGCTGCTGTGCAACGACCGCCAGGTGCTGGGCCCGTGGGTCAATGGCCGCTGGACCAACGCCTTCACGTCCGCCGTGGTGGCGGTGCTGGTGATTCTGTCGACCGTGCTGACGGCCGCAGTCATCTTCCCCGACATCGGCGAGGACCAGATCGTCACGATCCTGGTCGGCGGCGGCCTGCTGGCCACGCTGATCGGCCTGGCGACCTTGGCCACGCGGGCCTATCGCGCGGCCGTCAGGCCCCGGCCGCAGCACCATGGGCGGGACTTCAGCACGCGGCAGATGGAGCAGTGGCGTATGCCGCCTCTGCATCTGCTGAAGCCGGCCCGGCTCACTCCATCAACGCGGCTCTGGATGGGGGTGCTGCGCTTTTATCTGGTGCTGGCAGTCGCGATGGTTGCCGTGCGCGTCCTGCAACTGGCCTTTGCCCCGGCCTGACTCACGCACTCAGCGGTGATTCACGCCCGATGCGGACTCTCGCAGTCCGCAGAGATTTGCCACAAAAAAATTTTGAATTGAAGAAATGATGATCAAACATCTGTCCAACACGACGCCGCGCCGGGTCGGCGTGCTGGCCTGGCTGGCCTCTGCACTTCTCGGGATTGGTCTGACGATGCCGGTGCGGGCGCAGAGGCAGGATGCAAACCTTGCCCCCGCTGCACTGGCCACGGAGGGTGCGAACCGGGAGGACTGGAACTGGCATGTGCAGGCGACCAACACGACCCAGCGGCATGGCGGCTTCAACTCGCCCTACGTAGGTCCGAACAGCCTGCCGCCGCACGAAAGTGCCAAGGAGACCGTAGACGTCACGCTCTTCCTCGGCCTGCGGCTCTGGAAGGGCGGCGAGTTCTATGTCAACCCTGAGTTCGACCAAGGCTACGGTCTGGCCGGCACCCTGGGCGTCGCCGGCTTCACCAGCGGCGATGCTTACAAGGTCGGCCACGACAGCGTCTACGGCCGCCTGCCCCGTGCCTTCCTGCGCCAGACCATCGCGCTGGGCGATGGCGCCAGCGAAGTCGAGTCCGGTGCCAACCAGCTGGCGGGCACGCGTCCTGATGATCGGCTCACGCTGACGCTGGGCAAGATTTCGGTCGTCGATCTGTTCGACAGCAACCGCTACGCCCATGATCCGCGGGCGGACTTCCTGAGCTGGTCCATCATCGACGGGGGCGCATTCGACTACGCCGCCGACTCCTGGGGCTTCAGCTCGGGCGCAACCGTCGAGTGGGTGAGGGGCGATTGGTCGCTGCGAGGCGGCATCTATGCGATGTCCAAGATGCCGAACGGCGAAACCTTGGATGGCAAGTTCGGTCAACGCCAATGGCTGATCGAGGCCGAGCGCCGTTACAGCTGGATGGGCCGCTCGGGCGCGGTGCGCCTGCTGGGCTTCGCCACCGAGGCGCGCATGGCGAGCTATGCCGACGCGCTAAGCCAGGCACAAGCCACCGGCCAGATGCCGACGGACCTGGCGCCGCTGCGTAGCTTCCGCCGCAAGCATGGCCTGGCCTTCAACGCCGAGCAGGAAGTGGCCGAGGGCATCGGCGCCTTCGTTCGCTACAGCTGGAACGACGGCCGCACCGAGGCCTTTGACTTCACCGACATCAACCGCTCGATCGCGGCAGGCCTGCAGGTCCAAGGCGGCCTTTGGCAACAGCCGGAGCACACGCTGGGCGTGGCCTTGGCGTCGAACAGCTTGTCGAGCCCGGCACGGCAGTTCTTTGCGGCCGGCGGGGTGGGCCTCCTGGTCGGGGACGGCAGGCTGCCGCACTATGCAAACGAACAGATCCTGGAGGCCTACTACAGGGTTCCGCTCGGGCGCTTCGTGTCCGTGACCGGCGACTACCAACATGTGCGCAACCCGGCCTACAACACGGACCGTGGACCGGTCTCGGTCTTTGCATTGCGTCTGCATGCGGAGTACTGATCGATGCAAGCCCTGCACAACCTGAACCTCGAGTCGTTGCTGGACACCCTGTTCAGCGTGAGCGCGGCCTTTGCCCTCGGGGGCCTGATCGGCCTGGAGCGGCAGTGGCGGCAGCGCACTGCGGGCCTGCGGACCAACGCCCTCGTGGCGGTCGCCGCAGCGATCTTCGTGGACATGGCCCAACGGCTCGGCGGCAACGACGCTGCCGTGCATGTGGTGGCCTATGTCGTCTCGGGGGTCGGCTTCCTCGGCGCCGGCGCGATCATGAAGGAAGGTGCCAATGTCATCGGCCTGAACACGGCGGCTACGCTATGGGGCTCGGCAGCCGTCGGCGCCTGTGCCGGGGCGGACCTGCTCGGCGAAGCGATCGTGGCTGCGCTCTTCGTGCTCGCCAGCAACACCCTGCTACGCCCCGTGGTGAACCGCATCAATCGCCGCCCTGTGCAGGAGGAGACGAGCGAAGCGACCTACGCGGTCTACGTGGTTTGCGAGCGCAGCCACCAGGCCGAGGTGCACGAGCGCCTGATCGAGTTGCTGGATGAAGCGAGCTATCCGGTCCGGTCGGTGGATCAGCACCCCTTCGGACAAAACGATGCCGAGATCGAGGCGATGCTCTACGCCACGGCGGTCGTGCCGGAACAGCTCGACGAGGTCATGACGCGGCTCGAAGCGGTGCCCGGTGTCGTGCAGGCGTTCTGGAACGCGAGCGCCGACGAGTGAGCGCACTCGAACCTGATGGAAGAACATTGACATGAGCCTGATGCCCCCAACCCCCGACGACACCGAAGACACTGAGCACAGCCCTGCCGAGCGCGCGGCTGCTGCGTCTCGCAGCACCTGGGTCAGCGTGGCGGTCAACCTGGTGTTGACCTCCGTGCAGATCACAGCGGGCCTGCTGACCAAGTCCCAAGGCTTGGTGGCCGATGGCGTGCATTCCCTTTCAGACCTTATCGCCGACTTTGTCGTGCTGCTGGCCAACCACCACAGCCAGAAGGACGCGGACGAGGACCATCCCTATGGCCACCACCGCTACGAGACGGCGGCGTCCCTGGTGCTGGGCCTGCTGCTGCTCGGTGTCGGCGCGGGCATGTTGTGGTCTTCGATCACGAAGCTGGAGCAGCCCGAGACCATCGCGCAGGTTCATATGGCGGCGCTGTGGGTGGCCCTCGGTGCGCTGACCGCCAAGGAGCTGCTGTTCCGCTACATGCTGGCCGTCGCGAAGCGGGTCAAGTCCAGCATGCTGGTGGCCAACGCCTGGCACGCCAGGTCGGATGCGGCGTCATCGCTGGTGGTCGGCATCGGCATCATCGGCAACCTGGCGGGTTACCCGATCCTGGATCCCATCGCCGCGGCCATCGTCGGATTCATGGTGTCCAAAATGGGCTGGGAGTTCGGTTGGGATGCGCTTCACGACCTGATGGACCGGGCGGTGGACGAAGAGGAAGTCGAAGCCATCCGTCGGACTCTGGCGGACACGCCCGGCATCCAGGGCGTGCATGACATCCGCACGCGCAAGATGGGGGACATGGTCGTGGCGGACGCGCACATCGAGGTCGACGCCTCGCTGAGCGTGGAGGCGGGACATGAGATCGCCGTTGAAGCGCGGCGACGCGTCATGCAGCGACATCGAGTGCTGAATTTGATGACTCACGTCGACCCTTGGCGCCGACCTGATAGAGACCACGACAGGGCCTGACGCATGGATGCCAGCGTTGGCCAGCTCAGAGAGATTCGAGGTCCGAGAAGGTCCGAGGAACGGATGACGGCTTTGTTGCCGGATGCGGCATTTCGACGGCTTACAGGGAATGTCGGCACCCGCTGCAGAACTGCCGTTCGCTAGAGAGCAACACCAGCGCCCTGGTTCAAGAAAGCAGCACCGACGGTCAGTGCAGGCCAGCGCCTGCAACTTCGAGGCGAATCGGATACAACGCCTTCGGGCACTCATCAAGAGGCGAGTTATCTTTCGTCATTGCGAACGGGTACCATGGGCTCAGGGAGTGCCGCGTCGCCAAGGGCCCCTCGCGACGCAGAGCTACGTTCCGAAAGTGAAACACACATGGATTACGCCACGTTCGCACAAGGCACCTTCGTCAACATGCTCGGCACGCTTGACCGGCTCGCCGCGGCGGCCGAGGAGGCGGGGATCGGCGAAGAGGCGCTCTCGCTCCGGCTCGCCGACGACATGTTCCCACTCGAGCTGCAGTTCCGGGTGGCAATGAACCAGGTGCTGCTCGCGCTGGGGCAGGTCGGCAACATGGCGCCGCCGCTGGATGCGGACAGCTACACCTCGTTCGCCCAGATCCGAGAGCGAATCGCGGCGATTGCAGCGACGCTCGCCGCGGCTGACCCCGCCACTTGGGCGTCCCCCGAGGACACTGTCGACCTCACCCTGCCCAACGGGGTGCGCTTTGTCATGTCAGCGGCTGAGGACATCCGCGACTGGATCCTGCCCAACTTCTACTTCCACGTAACGATGGCCTATGCCCTGCTGCGCCGCGAAGGGGTGACCCTAGGCAAGATGGATTTCGTCGCGCACATGGCCTGCCACCGGATCGAGTGCGAGCCCTGATTATCCGGGCTGACGGCGATGTGCGTTGGCCCTGATCCGCGTCCTTCGAGGCGAATTGCTGCCTCTTTTCTTGTCCGGTGTCCGAACGCAGACTCCGTGGTTAAGGTTCGCTCCGCCAGCTTGCGTAGCCACCCAAGGCGACAACGACGGAGATGAGCATCAAACTGGATCGCTGCGGTTGTCGCCCGTCCGCGTCCTCAGTGGTCGTGCCCGTGATGCACATCCGGCAAATGTGCATGGCTGTGCCGCATCGGGGCGTGTCTGTGGGCATGGCTGTGTGCACCAACGGGCATCACGTCATGGTGATGATCGTGGTGGCCGTCATCGTGGCGGTGGGCATGCTCGTGCTCCAATGCCTCATGTTCGTGTTCGTGGTCGTGCGACTCGGCTAGGTGCAGGGCCACGCCCGCCAGCATCAGCAGGCCGCCCAGCGCCATGCCCCAGCCCGCTGAACGGTCACCGAGCGCGAAGGCCAGCGCAGCGCCAATGAACGGCGCAAAGGCGAAGACTGAACCGGTGCGTGCAGCGCCGAACTCACGTTGAGCCAAAAGGTAGAAGCGAAGGCTCAGGCCGTAACCTGTGGCGCCCACGGCCATAAGTCCCGCCGCAGCGCCCCAGGTTGGCATCGGCTCTCCCATGAGGAGCGCCAGTGCCACCGTAGCCGTTGCACCCAGGGCAGCCTTGGCCATGACCACCTGCGCGGGGTCGCGCTCGGCGAGCGCCCGCGACAGGGTGTTGTCCATGCCCCAGGATGCAGTGGCTGCCAGCACGGCCAGCAAACCCAGCCACTGTCCGCCCGACGCCAAGCCCTGGTCCAGGATTAGCAGCACCCCGCCCGCAAGCAGCAACAGCATGGCGGCCCAGACACGCCTGTCCATCGTTTCCCCATACAGGCGCCACGCCAGGACGGCCGTGAACAGGGCTTCCAGTGTCAGCATGAGCGACGCACCGGTTCCGCTGGTCCGCTGCAGGCCCCAGGCCAGAGCCACAGGCCCCAACACGGCGCCGAACAGGGCAACCAGCAGCAGACGCGGCACGTCGCTACGCAGAACCCGAGCTTCCTTGCTGACGTGCTGGCGAAGCAAGGCTCCGATGACGGCAGCTCCCAAGTACAGCAACGCAGCCGTGGTGAAGGGCCCGAGGCCGAGCCCGAGCTTCTGCACCAGCGGGGTGCCCACTCCGAACAGTGCCGCCGCGAGGAGCGCAAGCAGGCTGCCTCGAAGTGCAGGAAGGGTCAGATGCACAGACATGCTGGGTGCAGCCCTCAGGGCTGCCCTCCGTGCCGCACCAGGCGCTTGTGGAAGCCGGTGATGGTGACCGTGACGGTGACTGGTTGTTGGCTCTTGTTTTTCCAGAACCAGCCATGGGTGCCCGCGAAGGGCGCGACAAAGGTGCCGGCCCCTTCGCGCTGAGCGCCTTCGATGTCGTAGCTGGTGTATTCCGACTGAGAGCCGGTTCGCTCACCGTGGAGGTCCACAGCCACATCAGCGCTAGCCGTCCAATGGAACACCATGCCCTGGCCCGCGTCGAGCTCGGCCTGCACTTCGGCACCCTTGCCCGGTTTGAGCGTCACGGTCACGGTCTCTGTGCGCGGCGCGGCAGCAGCCGGTTTGACAGCCTGGGCGTCGAAGCTCTGGCCCTGCTGCTTGCCAAAAGCGACCTCGGCCTTGGCGGCCAGGGTCGCGTTATCTCGCGGCGCCTCGGCTGCCCAGGCCGTGCCGCTGGCTGCCAGCAAGAAGGCCGCACATTGCCAGCGGTCGATCATGCTCATGGGGGCCTTCACTTGACGTTGAACCGCACGGTGGCGGTTTCGCCTTCGACGTTGTTGAGCACGGCGACAACTTTGGCGCCGGGGGCGATCTTCACGCCGGTGGCGCGCAGCTTGTTGCCTTCGGTGGCCTTCACGTCGACCTCGGTCTTCTGCGCGCCATTCAGCACGGTCAACTTGCCCGAGATGCCTTTGGAGGGCATGTCTTCGTCGTGGTCCACCAAGTAGATGGTGGCGCCGTCAGCCTCCACCACCAACTCGAAATTCACATCGTTGGCGACCTGAACGATGCCCCCGTGACGGGGGGCTGCCGAGCCATGAGCCATCGCAGGGTTCATCGCCAGGGCGCTAGACCCCAACAGGGCAGCGATCAGCAGTTGCTTGGTCTTCATCATGTTCATCTCCAATCTTTGCGCGGCGCTCTTGCGCAGGCGGCGCCGCAGGGCCATGAGGGTCAAAACGCTTCCTGTACTTGCCCGGCTGGGGCGTGCTCTTCAGGCGCCAGCAGTCGCTCTAGCGGCTTTTCGCCCACCAGCCAGAAGATGACAGGCGTGAGGATCGTGTCGAGCAGCGTGGAGCTGACGAGGCCGCCGAAGATGACCACGGCGACCGGGTGCAGGATTTCCTTGCCCGGCTCGTCACCGGCCAGCAGCAAGGGCGTCAACGCAAACGCTGCCACCAGCGCCGTCATGAGCACCGGCGTGAGCCGCTCCAGTGAGCCACGCACGATCATGGGCTGGCCAAAGCGCTCGCCCTCGAAGCGGCACAGGTTGATGTAGTGGCTGACCTTCAGAATGCCGTTGCGGGTGGCGATGCCAGCCAGCGTGATGAAGCCGACCATGGTGGCCACCGACAGCGTCACACCGGTCAGCCACATCGCCACGACGGCGCCGATCAACGCCAGCGGGATGTTGGCCATGATGACCCCTGCTAGCACTGCCGAGCGATAGCGCGTGTACAGCACCAGGAACATCATCGCCAGCGACACGCCCGACAAGACCACGATGAGCTGCGTGGCCTGTTCCTGCGCCTGGAACTGGCCCTCCAGGCTGATGAAGGCGCCTGTGGGCAGCGTCGTCTTGGCGATGACCTGACGGATGTCGCCGATGACACGGCCCATGTCGCGGCCGTCCGTGTTGGCGTAGACAACGATGCGCCGCCGACCGTTCTCTCGGCCGATCTGGTTGGGGCCGTCGGACTCCTCGACCGTGGCGATGCTGGACAGCGGCAGCCGCCCTGCGGGCGTGTCGATCAAGGTACGGGCCAGATCCTGAGGGCTGCGCTGATCGTCTGGCAGGCGCAGCACCAGGTCGTAGCGGCGCTGGCCGTCCACGATCTGCGCGCCGTGGGCCCCGTCGGTCAGGGCTTGCAGGACGCGCACCGCCTCGCCAGGTGACAGCCCGGCCTGGGCCACCTTTCGCTGGTCCAGCCGCACGGCGATCTGCGGGATGAGCACCTGCTTCTCGACGGTCAGGTCCACCAGGCCCGGCACGCTGGTGAGTCCGGCCCGCATCTGCTCGGCGAGGCCGCGCAGCGTGTCGGTGTCGTCGCCGTAGATCTTCACGGCGATCTGTGCGCGCACACCTGAGAGCAGGTGGTCCAGCCGATGCGAGATCGGCTGACCGATCGCCACCTGCGCCGGCACAGAGGCCAGCTGCGCACGGATGCTGGCCATCACCGCCTCGCGGTCAACGGGCTTGCCATCTCGGCGCAGGTCCACATCGATCTCGGCCGAGTGCACGCCCTCGGCATGCTCGTCCAACTCGGCTCGACCGGTGCGGCGCCCCACCTGCGTGACCTCCGGCACCTGGGCGATCAGCGTCTCCGCGAGCGCGCCCATGCGGTTGGCCTCGGCCAGCGAGGTACCCGGGTTGAACATCAGCGACAGCACCAGCGATCCCTCGTTGAAGGCTGGCAAGAAGGCGCGAGGGAAGAACGGCACGCTGGCAGCAGCGGCCGCCACGGCAAGCGCTGCCGCTGCGATCAGAAGGCGGGCGCGCGGGAACGACCAGGCCAGCAGTCGCCCGTCCCAGTGCTTGAGCCGTGCCACCAGCGGGCTGTCGCCATGCGCCAGCCGCTTCATGCGCGGCAGCAGGAACGCGCTCAGCACCGGCGTGACCGTCATGGACACGATCATGGAAGCCAGGATGGACACGATGTAGGCGATGCCCAGCGGCGTGAATAGTCGGCCCTCGATGCCCGGCAGCGCGAACAGCGGCACGAAGACAAGGACGACGATGAGCGTCGCGTAAACGATGCCGGTGCGCACCTCCACGCTGGCGGCTCTCACGACCTCCAGAACCGGACGTGGTACCGGCAGCGCCCGGTTCTCGCGCAGGCGGCGCTGGATGTTCTCGACGTCCACCACCGCGTCGTCCACCAGTTCGCCGATGGCAATCGCCAGGCCGCCCAGCGTCATCACGTTGATCGACTGATCCAGCAGCCGGAACACCAGCGCTGTGACCGCCAGCGATAGCGGAATGGCGACCAGCGAGATCAGCGTGGTGCGCGCCGACAGCAGGAAGGCGAAAAGCACGATGGCCACCATGATGGCGCCGTCGCGCAGCGCACCCGTCACGTTGGAGATGGAGGCTTCGATGAAGTCCGCCTGCCGAAACAGCACCTTGGGCGCGCTCAGACCCTTGGGCAGGCCGGGCTTGAGTTCTTCCAGCGCCGTCTCGATCTGGTGGGTCAGCTTCACGGTGTCGGCACCTGGCTGCTTCTGCACGCTGACGATGACGGCCGGCGCTCCCTTGTAGCCCGCATCACCGCGCTTGAGGCCTGCCGCGAAGCGCACGCTGGCGACCTGCTCCAGCAGGATCGCGCGGCCGTCCCTCCAGGCGACCGCGATGCCTTGCAGGTCCTCGATGCGGTTGGTGCGGCCGAGGTGCCGGATCAGGTACTCGCGACTGTTCAGGTCGATGAAGCCGCCGCCTGCGTTGCCGGCAAAGCCGCGCAGCGCCTGCTCCACCTGCGTCAGCGAGACACCGAGCTGCGCCATGCGGGCCGTGTCGGGCTCCACGCGAAGTGTGCGCACCTCGCCGCCGATCGGGATGACCTGCGCCACGCCGTGGATGGCCAGCAGGCGGGGCCTCAGCACGAAGTCGGCGTACTCGCGGGCTTGCATCGGCGTCGCTCGCCCCGCGCTGAGCGGCAGCGCGATCAGCATGACCTCGCCCATGATGGACGAGACCGGCCCCATGACGGGCGTCACCTCGGCGGGCAACTGGCCGCGCAGCTGCGCCAGTCGTTCGGACACCTGCTGGCGGTTGCGGTAGACGTCGGTGCCCCAGTCGAACTCGGCGTAGACGATGGACAGGCCGATGCCCGAGGTCGAGCGCACTCGCGTGATGCCGGGCATCCCGTTCAGTGCCGTCTCGATGGGGAAGGTAACGAGTTGCTCCACCTCCTCGGGCGCCATGCCGCCCGCTTCGGTCAGCACGGTGACCAGCGGCTTGTTCAGGTCGGGGAAGACATCGACGGGCGTGCGCCAGGCCGTGTAGCCGCCATAGGCCATCAGCAGCGCTGCGATGGCCAGCACGAAAAGCCGGTTGCGCAGGCTGGTGAGGACGATCCAATTGAACATGGCCGTCTCCTCAGCGGATCTGCGCGATCAGCGGTGCGCCTTGCACCACGACGCGGTTGTCCGCCGCGAGGCCGCGGGTGACAAGCACGGTCTTGGCGTCCAGCGGCTTCACCTGCACAGGCTGGGGCGTGTACCGCTCCGCGCCGGTCTTGATCCAGACGATGGGCTCGTTGACCGGGCTGCGGACGACAGCCTCAGCAGGCAGCACGACACCCTTGGCGCTGTCCTTCAGCGCCACGATGACGCCCACCGTCTGGCCGACCGCCAGCGGCACCGACTTGTCGCCCTGCGCACGGAAGCTCAAAGGCAGCGTGCCGTCGCGCAGCGCCCGGGGCACACCGGCCAGCGCCAACTTGACACCGCTCACGCCCGCCAACTGAGCGCCCGCGATGCGCACTCCCAGTGTGACGTCCGGCGTCTGCGCCTCGACCATCAGGCGCGCTGGGTCGACGATCTCCACCAGGACATCCCGAGCGTCGATGACCTGGCCTGCCGCCAGATCAGAGCGGGCGATGACGCCGGACACCGGCGCCCGCAACGGCTCACGGGCATCCAGGCTTGCGGCGATGCTGCGCTCGCGGACTGCCAGGGATTCGGCTTCCAAACGGGCAGCATCAATCTCCTTGCGAGGTACCGTGCCCTCCAGGCCTTCCAGCCGCTTCAGCCTCTGCTCCGCGAGTTGGCGGGCAGCGCGCAACTCCGCGCGCTGCGCCTCCTGGTTGGCTTGAGAGAAGGGATCAGCGTGGTGATGCAGCCAAGCGAGGATCTCGCCCTTCTGAACAGCCTGGCCAGGGACCGGCAGGCCCTTGGGGCCAGGCTCGATGCGGCCGCCGTGACTTGCCTGCACGCGGCCGCTGGCGTTGGGGTCCTGCACGACGCGGCCAGGCAACTCCAGCGTGGCAGCGGCTTCGGTCTCTGGCGCAATCAGTGTGCGCAAACCCATCCGGCGCTGAGCGACCTTGGGCACGTTGACGCTGCCGTCCGGAAGACGCGCCAGGCCGGACGCATTGGTGGGTCCCGTCTGGTCGATGTGTTCACCGTTCGGACCATGGGCACCGGGCCCAGCGAAGGCGGTGATGGCGGCCATCAGCAGGCCGAGGGTGAGCAGTGGGCGCTTCATGCCTGGCCTCCGTTCCAAGTCTTGCTGCCAGCGCGGCGGCGCCATACGGCAATAGCGATCAACGCAGCGGCGATGAGGCCCACCCCGGTCCACAGTTTGCGCGAGCCGCTGATGTGCTCGTGGCCGTGGTCGTCGGCGCCAGCAGGGTCGTGGCCGTGCGGGGCCTCGGCAGCTTCCTGGGCTTGTGCTGCGCTGACCTTGAGCGTGGCGTCGAGCAGGTCCGACTCGTTCCCGTGGATGACCGTGATGACGATCGCGTGCTCACTGGGCGTAGCCAGCAGCTTCAGCATGGCCTGGTCAGCCACGGCATAGTCACCAATGTCGTCATGGAAAGGTGCCTTGGCCTTGAGGCCGCCGCTCTCAACTTCGACTTGTGCGTTCAGCACCGGCTCATTGGTGGCAAAGCGGTCGATCAGAATTGAGAACTCGCCGCCACCCAGGGTGGCGACCAGCTCGAACTGCTCGGTCTTGGCTTCAAGGCGCGGCCGGCTATTGCCAGACACCGCGGCGGTGGTGGGGGCGTCGAGGTGTTCGCCGTTGGGGCCGTGAGCACCCGGGCCGGCGACGGCGTTCATGCAGGAACTGGCCGCAATCACGGCGGAGGCCAGCGTGCGTAGCAGAAGTGTGCGGGTCATGGGAGCAATCCTTGAGCTTGTTGGAGTCGCGCCTGAGCGAGGCGCAGATGGGCTTGTTGGCGTTCGCTGGAGGCTTCGGCCTGGGCAGCAGCGGCCAGTGCCCGGAGCAACTCGGGCAGCGGGGATTCGCCGGCCTTGAAGGCTTTGTCGATGTGCCCGGCTCGCTCGCGCAGCAGCGTTGCGCGCTGGGTTTCAAGTTGCGCTTGGGTTTCAGCCGCATGGAGCTGGGCGCGTGCCAGCTCCAATTCAGCGGCCAGCCGATCCCGGATGCGCTGCTGCTGGGTCAGCGCGAGATCCACCTCGGTGCGTGCTGCAGCGATACGCGGCTGTGCGTGGGTGTCCGTGCCGAAAGGCAAGCGCAGCGAGACACCGACGCTGCTCTGGGTGGGCATACCTTGGCCAGAGCGCTCCTGGCGCAGGTGCAAGCCCAGCTCGGGGTTGTCCCCTCGCTGAGCCTGTGCAAGCGAGAGCTTGCGTTGGGCGCGTTCGACGGCGCGTGCTGCCAGTTGAAGCTCAGGATGGTTTTCATCGAGATCCACTCTGGACGCCGTTTGGGGCTGCTCGGGCTCAGCGGAGATCGCCATCCCGGTCAGCAGTTGCCATTGCGCCTGCTGACCACGCATTCGTTGCTGGACTTCCGCTTCCTGCGCCTGGCTGGCGAGCCACTCGGCACGTGTAGCCATCGCGTCTGCTGGCGCCAGATCGCCGGCACGGACTCGGCGGTCGACGTCCTCGGCGAGCCGCTTGAGGAGCTGGCTCTGAAGTACGGCCAGACGGTGCTCTGATTCGAGTCCGGTCAGCTGGCCCAGGGTTTCGCGAACTTGGGCAGCAATGCGCAAACGGGCAGCTGATTCGGCTGCCTGCGCCCATTCGAGTTCGGCCTGCGCCGCCTGACCAGCCGCTGCCCGAGCGCCGATGTGCCACATGGGAAGGGCGACACCCAGTTCAGTTTCTCGCTGCCCTGCGGCGGCGCTGCCCCGACCTTGGCGCTGGGAGGCTTGAAGAGCGGGGGACGCTGCTAGCCAGCTGCCGGCGACGGCTTGGTCAGCCTGCGCCTGGCGCTGCTGACCTTGCGACTGGGTCGCCTCGATGGAGCGTTGCCAAGCGGCAGCAATGGCCTGAGCGAAGCTAGGCCGTGTTGCAGCGAGAGGGCCCGCGGGTGGAAGGGGCTGGGGCTGGGCCTGTGCGGCACAGGCGAGCGCGCTGGCGGCAAGGGTGCCGCCAACGAGCCATGGGACGAGCCATGGGTGAGTTTTCACGAGAGTCCTGATGCAAGAGGAAAGCGACGCGCGAAACATCGGCATGTGGCCGACGGGCGAACGCAGTCACCGCCAAAGCGAACGACAGCCGCGCTTCAAGCGCGGGTAGCAGCGGAGTTCAGGACAGAGATTTGGGCGGTCGCTCAGGACCGGCTAGGTGTGACGTTCCGATAGGTTGTTCATCCGTCCCTGATTTGGGAAGCTGGGGTTGTCGAGACCTCCCGCAACCCAAACAGGAGAACGGATGAACAGC
>NZ_NISI01000033.1 GCF_002205845.1 Roseateles puraquae
CCCAGCTTGATGTACAGCTGCACGGCTCGAAGCCGGTCCTCGTATGAGTACATGAACTACCTCCAGGTAGTCCAAGAAATCGTCCGCATCCCCACCCGTGAGGGCCCTGCCGACCGAAATTTGACCCAGGTGTTCAACCTACCCTGCCCGAGATATCCACAGCTGGGCGGGGGTGTGAGGAGTGATCACCATGGTGATGATTGGCAAGGTCTTGCGGATGCACCACCGCGAGAAGAAGTCGGTGCGGGAGATTGCCAAGGCCACAAGCCTGGCGCGGAACACGGTGCGCAAGTACCTGAGGCTGGGCAAGGCGGAGGCGCCGCAGTACAGGCGGCCGGCGGTGCCGACCAAGCTGGCGCCGTACGTCGAGCAACTGGAGCAATGGCTGCGCGCCGATGCCCGTCGTCCGAAGAAGGAGCGGCGCAGCGCCAAGGCGTTGCTGGAGCAGTTGAAGGCTGCGGGCTACGGCGGCGGCTACAGCCGGCTGACCGACTACATCCGCGCCTGGAGGTTGGCCCAGGGCAGTGCCGCGACGGGTGATGCCTACGTGCCACTGAGCTTCGAGCTCGGCGAGGCCTTCCAGTTCGACTGGAGCGAGGAGCCACTGGTCATCGGCGGCGTGTACCAGCGGCTGCAGGTGGCGCACATGAAGCTGTGCGCCAGCCGCGCCTTCATGCTGGTGGCTTACCCCAGCCAGGGCCACGAGATGCTGTTCGACGCCCACACGCGCAGCTTCGCGGCCCTGGGCGGCGTGGCGCGCCGAGGCATCTACGACAACATGAAGACTGCCGTGGACCGCGTCGGCCGCGGCAAGAAGCGCGACGTCAACGACCGCTTCGCCGCACTGTGCGCGCACTACCTCTTCGACCCCGACTTCTGCAACGTCGCCTCGGGCTGGGAGAAGGGCGTCGTCGAGAAGAACGTGCAGGACAGCCGGCGTCGCATCTGGCTGGCGGCACGCGAGCAGCGCTTCGGGTCCTTGGAGGAGCTCAACGTCTGGCTGTTCGAGCGCTGCAAGGTGCTGTGGGCCGAGTTGCGCCACCCCGAGCACAAGGCCTTCAGCGTGGCGGAGATGCTGGAGCTGGAGCGCAGCCACCTGATGCCCAAGCCCGTGGACTTCGACGGTTATGTTCAGGACGTCTCTCGCGTGAGCAGCACCTGCCTGGTCACCGTGGCGCGCAACCGCTACTCGGTGCCCTGCGAGCTGGCGCGCCAGACGGTCAGCACGCGGCTGTACCCGCAGCGCGTGGTGATCGTGGCCGATGGGCGCGTGGTGGCCGAGCACGCCCGGCTCAGCGGCAAAGGCCACACCGCCTACGACTGGCAGCACTACGTGCCGCTGGTGCAGCGCAAGCCCGGCGCACTGCGCAACGGCGCGCCCTTCGTGGACCTGCCCGAGCCGCTGGCCAAGCTGCGCCAGGCCTTGCTGCGTCATGCCGGTGGCGACCGGCTGATGGCGCAGGTGCTGGCGCTGTGCAGCACGGCCGGCTTGGATGAGGTGCTGGTGGCGGTCGAGCTGGCGCTGGAGCACGCCGGCCCCAGCGGGCGGATCAGCCCGGAACACGTGGCCAACGTGCTGGCACGGCTGACGGCGCCGCAGCGACCGCCCAACGTCGCCACGCCGCTGAGCACGAGCACACCTGTGCAGGCCGACCCGGGCTTGTACGACCGGCTGCGCAAGCTCGCCCAGCAAGAGGCCGAGCAGGAGGCCGACCATGGCTGATGTCATTGCCGACCTGAAGGCCCTGCGCCTGCACGGCATGGCCGCCACCTGGGCCGAGCTCGGCGAACAGCACAGCGCCGAAGTCGAGCGCTCGCGCTGGCTGCTGGAACACATGCTGCAGGCCGAGGCCAGCGACCGCGCCACGCGCTCGGTGCAGCACCAGATGAGCAGTGCCAAGTTCCCGGTGCACCGTGACCTGGCCAGCTTCGACTTCGAGGTCTCGCCGGTGGACCGCAAGCTGGTCACGCAACTGGCCACCTGCGAGTTCACGGCCGCAGCGCACAACGTGGTGCTGGTGGGCGGCCCCGGCACGGGTAAGACCCATCTGGCCACGGCCCTCGGCGTGGCGGGCATCGGCACGCACGGCAAGCGGGTCAGGTTCTACAGCACGGTGGACTTGGTCAACGCGCTGGAGCGGGAGAAGGCTGAAGGGCGCGCCGGGCGCATCGCAGCCAGCCTGCTACGGCTGGACCTGGTGATCCTCGATGAGCTGGGCTACCTGCCGTTCAGCCAGGCCGGTGGGGCCTTGCTGTTCCATCTGATGTCCAAGCTCTACGAACACACCAGCGTCGTCATCACGACCAACCTGGACTTCGCCGAATGGAGCACCGTGTTCGGCGACGCCAAGATGACCACGGCACTGCTGGACCGGCTCACGCACCACTGCCACATCGTGGAGACCGGCAACGAGAGCTACCGCGTCACGCAGGCCACAGCGGCCACGCGCAAGCGCATCAAGGCGAGGGAACAGGAGCGCCGCAACAAGGGCGACGACGCGGGCTGAACAAGCTCGCCGCTACAGTTGTCCACAGCCGGCGTCACGCGACGCCGGCTCCAAGCCCTGGGTCAAAGTTCAATCGGCAGGGTGGGTCAAATTTAGATCGGCGCCAACAGCCTTAAGAAAGCCATTTGTCTTCATGGCTCCGATTGGCACATTCAATGGGCCCGTTTGAACCTTTACATAGCGCGCTTAGCGGGGGTTTCGCGCGCGAAGATCCCCGCTTTCAGGGCATGAGACTCAGGGCTTCGAGGTCTTAGGAGACCAGAAGGCGTAGTCGGCCGTATAGACGACACTTACGATCTGGCCGGCCACCATGCTCGTGCAGCCGTCTTTGACCGGCGCGACGCCCCCTTGTGTGGCAAGCCGCTGGATCGATGTGACCGTGTTCAGCATGCCGCCGCCCGCGTGCGACTTGACGTTCAGGAGCAGCCAAGGAATTGCACCGGGCATGGGCGCTTGCATGGAAGCCTGTACTTGGCCAACAACGCTGGAACCGTCATTCAGAGTCCATGAAGGGCCAGCACCATGGTTCCCGACCTTCTTGCCGGACTCGTCAAAGAGTTCGGCCTCTGGATGTTTGAATTGCCAGGCCCAAATGTCCTGCGCGCCCTTAGCGCACTCATAGATCTGGCGGCCGATGGCGTGGACGTGCAGAACAGCTTGCTGGCTGGCATCCGGGCGCAGGCTCTCTGGAACGGAATTTTCACTTTCGGCTGCCGCGAATGTATGAGGTGCGAGCAAGGCCGCCGCCGAGAAGATAAGGATGGAACGGAAGTTACGCATTTCAGCTCCCCACCAGGGCGCAAGCCAGGCGAGCGCCGCCACCGCCTAGCGCTGCAGGATGGTCGGAATGGTTGTCGCCGCCCACATGGATCATCAAGGCGCGCCCCGCCACTTCCGACAGTTTCATGATGCGTGGTGCGAGGACCGGATTGGTAGCCTGACCATCAGCCATGACATAGAGCGGCGGCAAGTCGCCTAGGTGGCCATCGCCCCAGGGCTCGCCGTGATGCTTGCTGCCCTTCGGGTCGAGATGACCGCCCGCCCCTCCCGCGGGGATGACGTTCCCGGTCGGCCCGGTGGAAGGCGCACACGAGCCGTTCTCATGGAAGTGAAAGCCATGTGCACCTTGAGGTAGCCCGGACAACTGGGGGTACAACGCCAAGCCATATGGCGTCTCCAGGATCCGAACCGTGCCTACGCTGGGGCCTGGCCCATCTGCGCGTGCCTCATACAGCGTGACGGTCTGATCAGCCGCGTATGCCGCGGGCACAGAAAGGCTTGCAGCGAGAGCAAGACCCAGCGTCGATCGTTTCTTCATTGGAACTCCAGTTGTGTAGCGCCTGCGCGCCCGTAAGTCGTTTCGGGGCGCGCATTGCAATACGTGATGTGAAGGGGTGCCGCACCCGCTTCTGTCTGCACGTACGAGTCTGGGTCGTATGCAGACACCTGCAAAAACGAGTTGTTACATATCGTCATGTAGGTGAGCTCGGGCAGCCGTCGTGGAGACATTTCAGTGGTCTTCCTGAATAGATGTGTCTGAATCGCCCCGGGTATCGCGGAGGCCCGTTGGTTTAAGTCAGACGGTCGCGGCCTGACCAGCGCGTTGTCGATGGTAGTTGGCCTCGAACTCG
>NZ_NISI01000034.1 GCF_002205845.1 Roseateles puraquae
GTAAGCGTCCAGCCAAGGCATGTTGATCCGCTGAGGCAGCCCTAGGATGCTCGTATCCATCAACGACTTGATGGATACGTACGCACTATGGACCAGGTAGCACCAGGCCGCCGTCGGCGAATTCACAGCGCGGAGTTCAAGGCGCAGGCAGTGCAAGCCTCGCAGCAGCCGGGTGTCTCGATGGCCGCTGTGGCGATGGCTCACGGGATCAACGCCAACCTGCTGCGGCGCTGGGTGCATGAGAGGGCTCAGCCGCCTGCCGACGCAACTGCGGTCAGCGCCAATACCGCTGGCTTCATCGCGCTGCCGATGCCGGCGCAATCCGCGCCGGCTGCGCCGAGCGGTGAGCCCATCCGCATCGAGGTCCGCCGCGGCTCGACCGTCGTCGCGGTGACGTGGCCGGTGAGCGCTGCGGATGCGTGTGCGGCCTGGATGCGCGAGCTGCTGCGTTGATCCGCATCGACGCCGTGTGGCTCGCGATGACGCCACTGGACATGCGCGCTGGCACCGAGACCGCCTTGGCCCGCGTTGTGCAGGTCTTTGGCGGCGCCAAGCCGCACCATGCCTACCTTTTCGCCAACCGGCGGGCTACGCGCATGAAGGTGCTCGTGCATGACGGCTTGGGCGTGTGGCTGGCAGCGCGGCGTCTGCACCAAGGCCGCTTCGTGTGGCCTCGCGACCTTTCGATGGAGCACATGTCGCTGACTCAGCCCCAGTTGCAGGCCCTGGTGTTGGGCCTGCCGTGGCAGCGCGTGGAAGACGACGGCGCGATCCGGCTGCTGTGACGCAATTGGTGCTCGCGCCGATGCGCGTGGCCGGCGCACGTCTCACACTGCCGTCATGGCAGTCGCCGCGTCCCTCAGTGCCGAAGACATCGCCTCGCTGGAAGCCGCGGGGCTTGGTCACATCGGCGCGAAGGTGCGAGCGCTCTTGGACCGCCAGGTGCATGACCGTCACGAGATTGAATGGCGCGACGCCAAGATCGAGAAGCTGACCTTCGAGATGGCGCAACTGCGCCGCGTGAAGTTCGGCAAGAAGAGCGAGCAGCTCGACGCTGAACAGAAGGCGCTCTTCGATGAGGCGGTCGATGCTGACCTCGCCGCCCTGGAAGCACAGCTGGCCGAGCTGATGGCCGCCAAGCGCAAGGACACGGAGCCGACTCCCGAGCGACCCAAGCGCGCCGCCTTGCCCGCCCATCTCCCACGCGTGGAGCGGCGCCACGAACCCAGCGACACGACGTGCCCCTGCGGCTGCCAGATGAAGCGCATCGGCGAGGACGTCAGCGAGAAGCTGGACTACACGCCCGGCAGCTTCACCGTGGAACGCCATGTGCGCGGCAAGTGGGCCTGCGCGAAGTGCCGCACCTTGACCCAGGCGCCCGTGCCAGCAGAGATCATCGACAAGGGCTTGCCCACCTCGGGCCTCCTCGCTCATGTGCTGATCGCCAAGCACTCGGACCACCTGCCGCTCTATCGCCAGGAAGCCATCTTCGAGCGCGCTGGCCTGGCCATCCCACGTTCGACGCTGGCGGCTTGGGTGGGCGTGTGCGGTGTACGGCTGCAGCCGCTGGTGGATGCCATGAAGGCCGACCTGCTTCGCCTTCCAGTGCTGCATGCCGACGAGACGCCGGTGGCCATGCTGGCACCCGGCACCGGCAAGACGCATCGCGCCTATCTCTGGTCCTACGCCAGCGGTGCCTTCGAGACCATGCGCGCCGTGGTCTACGACTTCACCGAGAGCCGCTCGGGCCAGCATCCACGGACCTTCCTCGGTCACGGCACCGAGAGCGCTTGGAAGGGCAGCCTGGTGTGCGACGACTACGCCGGCTACAAGGCGCTGTTCCTCGACGGCGGCATCACTGAGGTGGGTTGCATGGCCCATGCGCGGCGCAAGTTCGTGGAACTGCACCTGGCCAACAAGAGCAGCCTGGCGGCCACCGCCATCGAGCTCATCGGGCAGCTCTACGGCATCGAGCGGGAAGTGAAGGACCTGCCAGCCGAGGATCGGCTGCGAGAGCGACGAACGCGCGCGACACAGGTCGCGCAGGCCCTGCACAAGTGGTTGCTGGAGTACCGGCCGAAGGTTCCGGATGGCTCGGCCACTGCCAAGGCCATGGACTACAGCCTCAACCGCTGGGCGGCGCTCACACGCTACCTCGCCGATCCCGCCTTGCCCATCGACAACAATTTCGACGAACAGCAGATCAGGCCATGGGCCACGGGGCGCAAGAACTGGCTCTTCGCTGGGACGCTGCTCGCCGGGCAGCGCGCCGCGGCCATCATGAGTTTGATTCAGACGGCCAAGCTGAACGGGCATGACCCGTATGCATACCTGAAGGACGTCTTGCGGCGGCTCCCGACGCAGCGCGCTAACGCGATCAACGAGTTGCTTCCCCACAACTGGACGTCATGTGCAGTCCAGTAGGCGCCCGGGCAGCCCAACTCCTAGGTTTCGTTCAGGCCATGCACTTGCGTCTGAGGCGCCTGCGATCCTGAAGCCGACTGACGGCTGAGTCGAGGGACCAGCAGCCACCCAACGAGGGATGCGCAAATGATCGTTGGGAACAGATACCAAGCTACGAACGGCACAAGCCCAATCAACGCTGTCCCGCTCCTCTCGAACTCCCACACCTTTGCAACGCTGGCCAGCAAGTCGGTGCCACCAGCTAGGACCTTCTTGCCACGAAGAATCAGCGGCGGTCCTTGCAGTAGCAAGACGACTATGAGGCCCATCAGCTGGGCGGCCAGTGTCCGGCGCAGTTGCGAAGAACCTGCGACCAACGAAGGCCAGAAGCGCGCCATGCCGAGCAAGCCCACACACGTCAGACCGCCGTAGAGGACAGCCTGAAGCGCACCGAACAAGTAGGCATAGCCAACCAAAAGCAGCGTCCCGCCTCCCTGCAAATAGATCGCTTGCTTGTCTGCGGCGAGCAAGGCGACGTAGGTCAGGACTGCAACCAGGGGGCCGAAGATCGCGAACAACAGGCAGGAAGCGAAGGTGAACCGGAGACGGGTCATGAGCGCAACATTCAGGACAAATGGGAGAGCTGCCCAGGCGCGCCAAATATGCCGCCTCAGCTTGGTCAACGCCGTTGGCGCAGAAGAAGCGAATTATCAGACCGCCGTCTTCCTGCGCTTCCCGGGACACGCTCACCTCGTTAGCGATCTGCGCGTCCCCTAAACGCGGCCGTCAACATGACTTCGCTGAGCGCTTACC
>NZ_NISI01000035.1 GCF_002205845.1 Roseateles puraquae
CCCCCATATTCAGACAGGATTTCACGTGTCCCGCCCTACTCTATTCGCGCCTAGTTCCACAATTTACATTTCTCATACGGGGCTATCACCCGCTGTGGCCGGACTTTCCATTCCGTTCTGATATGCAAACTGCTAAAACGCGAGGGCTACTCCGATTTCGCTCGCCACTACTTTCGGAATCTCGGTTGATGTCTTTTCCTCGAGCTACTGAGATGTTTCAGTTCACCCGGTTCGCCACAATGACCTATGTATTCAGTCAGAGTTACTCCTTGCGGAGTGGGTTTCCCCATTCGGAAATCTCCGGATCAAAGCTAATTTGCCAGCTCCCCGAAGCTTATCGCAGGCTATCACGTCCTTCGTCGCCTGTAATCGCCAAGGCATCCACCACATGCACTTAGTCACTTGACCCTATAACTTTGACAGCGCTGACTGCACTGTCGTCAAGGACTCAATTCAGATCCTTAGATCCAAACTGTTTTTGAGTATTCACGCGTTACGCCGTTCTTCATACCTAATCAATTCAGCTTTCGCTGCCTTGCTCAGTTGAAGTTCTATGTTGACGCAATCAAAATGTTGCCGACGGCACGGTGCATCAGGAGATGCTTTCCGTCGACAACGCTGATTCGACTCTACAAATTGTTAAAGAACAACAGCCGATCTTTCGATCTCGCTGGTAAACCTTAGCGAACATCATTCGCTGAGGTTTACCAACTGATTTGAGTGAACTGGTGGAGGATGACGGGATCGAACCGACGACCCCCTGCTTGCAAAGCAGGTGCTCTCCCAGCTGAGCTAATCCCCCGTACAGATTTCTCTGCAATCCGTGGTGGGTCTGGCTGGATTCGAACCAGCGACCCCCGCCTTATCAAGACGGTGCTCTAACCGACTGAGCTACAGACCCACGCGAACTTTGTTGCGGTAGCTCTGTTTCATCGCCAGGCTGTCGAGGCCAGCTCCACAGACTCACGCGATTCACTCACTGTTGTGTATACAGCCGATAAGTGTGGGCGCAAGAAGCGAAGCGCTGAGCTTTCGCTCTTTTAGCGATCTTGCTCTGCATGCTCCGTAGAACACACGAGGCGCGATCAATCTAGAAAGGAGGTGATCCAGCCGCACCTTCCGATACGGCTACCTTGTTACGACTTCACCCCAGTCACGAACCCTGCCGTGGTAATCGCCCTCCTTGCGGTTAGGCTAACTACTTCTGGCAGAACCCGCTCCCATGGTGTGACGGGCGGTGTGTACAAGACCCGGGAACGTATTCACCGCGGCAAGCTGATCCGCGATTACTAGCGATTCCGACTTCACGCAGTCGAGTTGCAGACTACGATCCGGACTACGACCGGGTTTCTGGGATTAGCTCCCCCTCGCGGGTTGGCAGCCCTCTGTCCCGGCCATTGTATGACGTGTGTAGCCCTACCCATAAGGGCCATGATGACCTGACGTCATCCCCACCTTCCTCCGGTTTGTCACCGGCAGTCTCATTAGAGTGCCCTTTCGTAGCAACTAATGACAAGGGTTGCGCTCGTTGCGGGACTTAACCCAACATCTCACGACACGAGCTGACGACGGCCATGCAGCACCTGTGTTCTGGCTCTCTTTCGAGCACTCCCAAATCTCTTCAGGATTCCAGACATGTCAAGGGTAGGTAAGGTTTTTCGCGTTGCATCGAATTAAACCACATCATCCACCGCTTGTGCGGGTCCCCGTCAATTCCTTTGAGTTTCAACCTTGCGGCCGTACTCCCCAGGCGGTCAACTTCACGCGTTAGCTACGTTACTGAGAAGAAACCCTCCCAACAACCAGTTGACATCGTTTAGGGCGTGGACTACCAGGGTATCTAATCCTGTTTGCTCCCCACGCTTTCGTGCATGAGCGTC
Organism: Roseateles puraquae; assembly: GCF_002205845.1. Classification (GTDB taxonomy): domain Bacteria; phylum Pseudomonadota; class Gammaproteobacteria; order Burkholderiales; family Burkholderiaceae_C; genus Pelomonas; species Pelomonas puraquae. The sequence continues at coordinate 1,881 of NZ_NISI01000035.1, forward strand.
AGTGCAGGCCCAGGGGATTGCCTTCGCCATCGGTGTTCCTCCGCATATCTACGCATTTCACTGCTACACGCGGAATTCCATCCCCCTCTGCCGCACTCTAGCTATGCAGTCACAAAGGCAGTTCCCAGGTTGAGCCCGGGGATTTCACCTCTGTCTTGCATAACCGCCTGCGCACGCTTTACGCCCAGTAATTCCGATTAACGCTTGCACCCTACGTATTACCGCGGCTGCTGGCACGTAGTTAGCCGGTGCTTATTCTTCAGGTACCGTCATGAGTCCCAGGTATTAGCCAGAACCTTTTCTTCCCTGACAAAAGCGGTTTACAACCCGAAGGCCTTCTTCCCGCACGCGGCATGGCTGGATCAGGCTTGCGCCCATTGTCCAAAATTCCCCACTGCTGCCTCCCGTAGGAGTCTGGGCCGTGTCTCAGTCCCAGTGTGGCTGGTCGTCCTCTCAGACCAGCTACAGATCGTTGGCTTGGTGAGCCTTTACCCCACCAACTACCTAATCTGATATCGGCCGCTCCAATCGCGCGAGGTCTTGCGATCCCCCGCTTTCACCCTCAGGTCGTATGCGGTATTAGCTGCTCTTTCGAGCAGTTATCCCCCACGACTGGGCACGTTCCGATACATTACTCACCCGTTCGCCACTCGTCAGCTTAACCTGTTACCGTTCGACTTGCATGTGTAAGGCATGCCGCCAGCGTTCAATCTGAGCCAGGATCAAACTCTACAGTTCGATCTTGAATATACTCAACGGAATCGAACAAAGACTATTTGCATAGCTTCATTCTCTTTCCGTGAGCGTTTAAAGTCCGAAGGACCGTTGCCAATCACTTGGCAACATCACTTCGCTTCAAACGCCCACGCTTATCGGCTGTGAATTCTTAAAGAGCATCGCAAACTTCAGAGCATTCGCTCTTCGCTTTGCGTCGCTGACGTCATTTTGTCGTCATCAGCACAGAAGCGAGATTCTAATCTGCTTTTTGCTTCGTCGTCAAGTATTTTTGAAAATTTCTTTTCGCAATACTCAGCAACTTGGCTGCAGCGGAATCCACTTTCTTTACCGACTCAAACTATCGCATTGCGTTAGTCGTTATCAGCAAAGAGGCGAGATTTTGATCTGCTTTCGCAGTGTCGTCAAGTACTTTTTGAAAATTTCTTTCAGACAGCGTCTTCAAGATCTTCAAGCACCCAACGAAC
>NZ_NISI01000036.1 GCF_002205845.1 Roseateles puraquae
GCGGAATCAGTATTTTGATTGCGTCTTCAGTACTTCGAAGAACGACATAACTTGAACACTTACCTTGATCTGCAGCTTGCAGTCAAAGTTATAGGGTCAAGCCTCACGGGCAATTAGTACTGGTTAGCTTAACGCATTACTGCGCTTCCACACCCAGCCTATCAACGTCCTGGTCTCGAACGACCCTTCAGGGGGCTCAAGGCCCCGGCAAGACTCATCTTGAGACGAGTTTCCCGCTTAGATGCTTTCAGCGGTTATCTCTTCCGCACTTAGCTACTCGGCAATGCCACTGGCGTGACAACCGATACACCAGAGGTGCGTCCACTCCGGTCCTCTCGTACTAGGAGCAGGCTCTCTCAATCTTGCAGCGCCCACGGAAGATAGGGACCAAACTGTCTCACGACGTTTTAAACCCAGCTCACGTACCTCTTTAAATGGCGAACAGCCATACCCTTGGGACCGGCTACAGCCCCAGGATGAGATGAGCCGACATCGAGGTGCCAAACACCGCCGTCGATATGAACTCTTGGGCGGTATCAGCCTGTTATCCCCAGAGTACCTTTTATCCGTTGAGCGATGGCCCTTCCATACAGAACCACCGGATCACTTTGTCCTACTTTCGTACCTGCTCGACTTGTCAGTCTCGCAGTCAAGCACGCTTATGCCAATGCACTATCGTCACGATTTCCGACCGTAACTAGCGTACCTTCGAACTCCTCCGTTACGCTTTGGGAGGAGACCGCCCCAGTCAAACTGCCCACCATACACTGTCCCCAACCCGGATCACGGGCCAAGGTTAGAACCTCAAACACACCAGGGTGGTATTTCAACGTCGGCTCCATAAGATCTAGCGACCTTACTTCAAAGCCTCCCACCTATCCTACACAGATCTGTTCAAAGTCCAATGTAAAGCTACAGTAAAGGTTCATGGGGTCTTTCCGTCTTTCCGCGGGGAGATTGCATCATCACAAACATTTCAACTTCGCTGAGTCTCTGGAGGAGACAGTGTGGCCATCATTACTCCATTCGTGCAGGTCGGAACTTACCCGACAAGGAATTTCGCTACCTTAGGACCGTTATAGTTACGGCCGCCGTTTACTGGGACTTCAGTCAAGAGCTTGCACCCCATCATTTAATCTTCCAGCACCGGGCAGGAGTCACACCCTATACGTCGACTTTCGTCTTTGCAGAGTGCTGTGTTTTTAATAAACAGTTGCAGCCACCGATTCTCTGCGGCCTCATTGGGCTCCCCAAGTAAATGGTTCACCTACTAAAGGCACACCTTCTTCCGAAGTTACGGTGTCAATTTGCCGAGTTCCTTCTCCAGAGTTCTCTCAAGCGCCTTAGAATACTCATCTCGCGCACCAGTGTCGGTTTGCGGTACGGTCGTTGCAAGCTGAAGCTTAGTGGCTTTTCCTGGAAGCAGGGTATCACTCACTTCGGAGGCAAGCCTCCTCGTTATCACGCCTCATCTAAGCTCTCCGGATTTGCCTAAAGAGCACGACTACACGCTTGAACCGGGACATCCAACACCCGGCTGAGCTAACCTTCTCCGTCCCCACATCGCACTTGCAATCGGTACAGGAATATTGACCTGTTTCCCATCAGCTACGCATCTCTGCCTCGCCTTAGGGGCCGACTCACCCTACGCCGATGAACGTTGCGTAGGAAACCTTGCGCTTTCGGCGAGGGGGCTTTTCACCCCCTTTAACGCTACTCATGTCAGCATTCGCACTTCTGATACCTCCAGCAGGCTTCACAACCTACCTTCACAGGCTTACAGAACGCTCTCCTACCACGCATATTGCTATGCATCCGCAGCTTCGGTAACTGGCTTAGCCCCGTTACATCTTCCGCGCAGGACGACTCGATCAGTGAGCTATTACGCTTTCTTTAAATGATGGCTGCTTCTAAGCCAACATCCTGACTGTTTTAGCCTTCCCACTTCGTTTCCCACTTAGCCAATTTTAGGGACCTTAGCTGGCGGTCTGGGTTGTTTCCCTCTTGAGTCCGGACGTTAGCACCCGGTGCTCTGTCTCCCAAGCTGTACTCTGCGGTATTCGGAGTTTGCATAGGTTTGGTAAGTCGCCATGACCCCCTAGCCTAAACAGTGCTCTACCCCCGCAGGTAATACTTGAGGCACTACCTAAATAGTTTTCGGAGAGAACCAGCTATTTCCAAGTTTGTTTAGCCTTTCACCCCTATCCACAGCTCATCCGCTAGTTTTGCAACACTAGTCGGTTCGGACCTCCAGCACCTGTTACGGTACCTTCATCCTGGCCATGGATAGATCACTTGGTTTCGGGTCTACACCCAGCGACTATTCGCCCTATTCGGACTCGATTTCTCTACGGCTTCCCTATTCGGTTAACCTCGCCACTGAATGTAAGTCGCTGACCCATTATACAAAAGGTACGCCGTCACCCTTGCGGGCTCCGACTTTTTGTATGCATGCGGTTTCAGGATCTATTTCACTCCCCTCCCGGGGTTCTTTTCGCCTTTCCCTCACGGTACTTGTTCACTATCGGTCGATTACGAGTATTTAGCCTTGGAGGATGGTCCCCC
>NZ_NISI01000037.1 GCF_002205845.1 Roseateles puraquae
CGAGCGCACCCGGTACAGCGTGCCGGCGTCGTACGCCAACAGGCCGGTGAGCCTGCGCGTCTACGCCGACCGGCTCGTCGTCGCGGCCGAGGGCAACCTGATCTGCGAACACAAGCGGGTCATCGAGCGCAGCCACGACACCATCGGCCAGACGATCTACGACTGGCGCCACTACCTGGCGGTGCTGCAGCGCAAGCCCGGTGCGCTCAGGAACGGCGCGCCGTTCACGGAGCTGCCGGTGGCCTTCAAGAAGTTGCAGACCGAGCTGCTCAAGAAGCCCGGCGGCGACCGTGAGATGGTCGAGGTGCTGGCCCTGGTCCTGCACCACGAGGAGCAGGCTGTGCTCGCGGCCGTGGAGCTGGCGTTGGAAGTCGGCGTGCCGACCAAGATGTACGTCATCAACGTGCTGCACCGGCTGCTCGACGGCAAGGCCGAGCCACCCCCGGTGGACGCACCGCACGCGCTGCGCCTGGTCACCGAGCCGCAGGCCAACGTGGACCGCTACGACGACCTGCGCAATGAAAGGAAGGTGCGCCATGCGTGAGACCAAGGCCAACGCGCTCGTCGTCGCGCTGCGCGAGCTGAAGATGTTCGGCATGGCCCATGCCGTGGGTGAGCTGGCCGAGCAAGGCGCGCCGGCCTTCGAGGCCGCGCAGCCGCTGCTGGCCCAGTTGCTCAAGGCCGAGACCGCCGAGCGTGAGGTACGTGCCGTGGCCTACCAGCTCAAGCAGGCGCGCTTCCCGGTCTACCGCGACCTGGCCGGCTTCGAGTTCGCGCACAGCGAGGTCAACGAGGCGCTGGTGAGGCAACTGCACCTCGGCGAGTTCATGGACCGCGCAGAGAACGTCGTGCTCGTCGGCGGGCCGGGCACGGGTAAGACCCACCTGGCCACGGCCATCGGCGTGCAGGCGCTGGAGCATCACCGGCGTCGGGTGCGCTTCTTCTCCACGGTCGAGCTGGTGAACCAGCTCGAACAAGAGAAGCTCTGCAACAAGACCGGCCAGATGGCGCACCGGCTGGCCCACATGGACATGGTCGTGCTCGACGAGCTGGGCTACCTGCCGTTCAGTTCGTCCGGTGGCGCGCTGCTGTTCCACCTGCTGAGCAAGCTCTACGAGCGCACCAGCGTCGTCATCACGACGAACCTGAGCTTCAGCGAATGGGCCAGCGTCTTCGGCGACGCCAAGATGACCACGGCGCTGCTGGATCGGCTCACGCACCACTGCCATATCCTTGAAACCGGAAACGACAGCTACCGCTTCAAGAACAGCTCAGCTCAACCCACCACCAAGAAGGAGTCCAAACCGAGGAAGTTACCCACAACCTGAGCCCGAAGGGCTCGAACAAGGGTGGGTCAAGATTGGATGGAAACGGTGGGTCAGGATGGCGTGGGAATCAACA
>NZ_NISI01000038.1 GCF_002205845.1 Roseateles puraquae
TGAATCGCCCCGGGTATCGCGGAGGCCCGTTGGTTTAAGTCAGACGGTCGCGGCCTGACCAGCGCGTTGTCGATGGTAGTTGGCCTCGAACTCGGCCGGCGGGATGTAGCCCAGCGGCTCCATCAGTCGGTGATGGTTGAACCAAGCGACCCATTCCAGCGTGGCAAGCTCTACCGCCTGCTTGGTCTTCCACGGCCCGCGGCGGTGGATCACCTCGGCCTTGTAGAGCCCGTTGATGGTCTCGGCAAGCGCGTTGTCGTAGCTGTCGCCCTTGGAGCCGACAGATGGCTCGATGCCTGCCTCGGCAAGACGCTCGCTGTAGCGGATGGACAGGTACTGCGACCCGCGATCTGAGTGGTGCACGAGGCCATCATCTTCGGACGGTTTGCGGGCGTACAGCGCCTGCTCCAGCGCGTCGAGCACGAACTCGGTGTGCATCGAACTGCTCTGGCGCCAGCCCACGATGCGCCGGCTGAACACGTCCACCACGAACGCCACGTAGACCCAGCCTTGCCAGGTCGAGACGTAGGTGAAGTCCGAGACCCAGAGCTGGTTGGGCCTCTCGGCACGGAACTGCCGGTTGACCCGGTCCAGCGGGCATGGTGCCTTCGGGTCAGGGGCGGTGGTGCGCACCGTCTTGCCTCGTCGCACGCCCTGCAGGCCTTGCTGACGCATCAACCGCTCCACGGTGCAGCGCGCCGCTGCTACGCCCTCGCGGTTGAGCTGACGCCAGACCTTGTCGGCCCCGTAGACCTGCATGTTTGCTTGCCAGACGCGTTGAATCTGAGGCACCAGACCCGCATCGCGCTGCGCGCGACGCGAGCACAGCACCGGGTTGCGCTGGCGAGCAGCATGGCGCCAATACGCCGACGGGGCGATCTGCATGACGCGACAGATCGACTCGACCCCGAACTGTTGGCGATGCTGGTCGACGAAGGCCTTCAGGACTTGATGCGGCGGTCGAGCTCCGCCTGGGCGAAAAACGCGCTGGCCAGCTTCAGGATCTCATTGGCCTTGCGCAGTTCGCGCACCTCGCGCTCGAGTTCCTTGACGCGCTGGGCTTCGCTGGTCGTCACGCCCTCGCGTACGCCGGCATCGACCTCCGCGCGCTTGACCCATTCGTTCAGCGTCTGCGGCACGCAGCCAATCTTGGGCGCGATGGACTCAATGGCCGCCCACAGCGACGGGTACTCCCCTCGGTGCTCCTGCACCATCCTCACTGCGCGCTCACGCACCTCGGGCGAGAACTTGTTCGACTTGCTCATGGCTCAATCCTCTCAGAGTGTTGAGCCTCCTCGAAACCCGGGGCGATTCA
>NZ_NISI01000039.1 GCF_002205845.1 Roseateles puraquae
CTAGCTGTTGAGTTCCAGTAGGTTGTTCATGGCCGGGATACGGCTCATGGGCGGCTGGCGGTTGAGTGCGGAGTGTGGCCGATGCCAGTTGTAGCGGTGCAGGAAGGACTGCAAGGCAGCCTCGCGCTGAGCTGAGCTTGCGTAGGGTCTGGCATACGCCCACTCGCGCAAGCTGGTCTGCACGAAGCGTTCGGCTTTGCCGTTGGTCTTGGGCGTGTACGGCCGGGTGCGTAGGTGACGCACGGCGAGTTCCACGCAGGCCTGGCGGAAGGCCTTGGAGACGTAGCCGCTGCCGTTGTCGGTCATGACGCGGTCGATGCGCACACCGAGGCTGGCGTAATGCGCCACGGCCTCGCGCAGGAACTCAGCGCAGCTCTGACCGCACTCATCGGCCTTGATGAGCGCGAACGACACTCGCGAGTGGTCGTCGATCGCCAGGTGCAACAAGTCCCAGCCGATGCCACGTTTGGCGCTGCGGCGGTCTCCCGTGATGCGGTGCCCCACGCCGTCGATGCGGCCGAGCTTCTTGGTGTCCAGATGAAGCAGTTCGCCAGGTGCTGCTCGCTCGTAGCGCACCACGGGCGCTGGCGGCTCCAACGAGGCCAGCCGCGACAGCCCCAGGCGCTTCATGCAACGGCTCACAGTGCCCATCCCGCGGCCGGCACGCATGGCGATGCGCCACAGTGGCCATCGCTGGCGACGCAGGGCCTCCAGGCTCGACTGTTCCTCAGCGCTCATGGCCCGAGGCATGCGCCGTGGGCGGGAGCTGCGATCCAACAAGCCTGAGGGGCCTTCGGCCTTGAAGCGCGCCAGCCACTTGTAGCCGGTGCGGCAGCTGATCCCTGCAGCGTGGCTCGCGGCCACCACAGTCCAGCCCATTTCAAGCACCCTGCTGACCAGCAGGGCTCGACCCATCGGCGTCAATCGCGCATGCTTATGGCTGTTCATCCGTTCTCCTGTTTGGGTTGCGGGAGGTCTCGACAACCCCAGCTTCCCAAATCAGGGACGGATGAACAACCTATCGGAACGTCACA
>NZ_NISI01000040.1 GCF_002205845.1 Roseateles puraquae
CATCCGCGAGATAGCCCGACGCACCGGCCTGTCTCGCAACACCATCAGGAAGTACCTGCGCAGCGGCGACCAAGAGCCGACCTACGCCAAGCGGGCCAGCAAGAGCCGGCTCGACCCCTTCGCCGAGAAGCTGGCCCACTGGCTCAAGACCGAGGCCGGCAAGACGCGCAAGCAGCGGCGCACCTTGAAGCAACTGCACGCCGAGCTGGTCACGCTCGGCTACGACGGCTCCTACAACCGCGTGGCGGCCTTCGCTCGCGACTGGGCCCAGAAGCGCCAGGAGGCCAAGCAGACGACGGGACGCGGCACCTTCGTGCCACTGGTCTTCGACGCGGGCGAGGCCTTCCAGTTCGACTGGAGCGAGGACTGGGCCGTGCTAGCCGGCGAGCGCACCAAGCTGCAGGTGGCGCACTTCAAGCTCAGCCACAGCAGAGCCTTCTACGTGCGGGCCTACCTGCTGCAGACCCACGAGATGCTGTTCGACGCGCACAACCACGCCTTCCGCGTGTTCGGCGGCGTGCCCAGGCGCGGCATCTACGACAACATGAAGACCGCGGTGGACAAGGTCCTCAGCGGCAAGGCGCGCGACGTCAACGCGCGCTTCGCCGCGATGGTCAGCCACTACCTCTTCGAGGTCGAGTTCTGCAACCCGGCCTCGGGCTGGGAGAAGGGCCAGATCGAGAAGAACGTGCGCGACGCCAGGCATCGGCTGTGGCAGCCCGTGCCAGCGTTCCCGTCGTTGGACGCGCTCAACGCCTGGCTGGAGGAGCGCTGCCTGGCGCTGTGGAAGGAGATCTCGCACGGGCAGCAGCCGGGCACCGTGTTCGACGTCTGGAAGCTGGAGAAGCCCACGCTGATGAAGGTGCCGAGGCCGTTCGACGGGTTCATCGAGCACACCAAGCGCGTCTCGCCGACCTGCCTGGTCACCTTCGAGCGCACCCGGTACAGCGTGCCGGCGTCGTACGCCAACAGGCCGGTGAGCCTGCGCGTCTACGCCGACCGGCTCGTCGTCGCGGCCG
>NZ_NISI01000041.1 GCF_002205845.1 Roseateles puraquae
CACCTCCAGGTCTTTGGCCTCTTCGCGCTTGGCCACGCCCCGGTAGCCTGCGTCGGCAAACACGACCTTCTCCTGGCCGTGCAGCAGCGCTGCTGCCTGCGTCACGTCGTTGACGTTTGCGGCCGTGCCGATGACGGTGTGCACCAGGCCCGACTCGGCATCTACGCCAATGTGGGCCTTCATGCCGAAGCTCCACTGGTTTCCCTTCTTGGTCTGGTGCATCTCAGGGTCGCGCTCGCCGTCCTTGTTCTTGGTCGAACTCGGCGCGGCAATGATGGTGGCGTCGACCACAGTGCCCGTCTTGAGCAGCAGACCTTGCTGCGCCAAGCCCGCATTGATCAGCGCCAACATCTGTGGCGCGAGCTGATGCTTCTCCAGCAGGTGGCGAAAGCGAAGGATGGTGCTCTCGTCGGGCATGCGTGCCGCGCCTTGCAGCCCGGCAAAGCGGCGGTACAGCGGGCGCTCGTGCAGCTCTTCTTCCATCGCCGGATCGCTGAGGTTCCACCACAGCTGCAAGCAGTGAATGCGCAGCATGGTCTCGATGGGAAAAGGCGGTCGACCGCCCAGTGCCTGGTGCGCGCCGCGCGCATGCGGCTGAACAAGCGCCACCAGCTCTGCCCACGGCACGACTTGGTTCATCTCGTCGAGGAAGACTTCCTTGCGGGTCTTCTTGGGCAGCGGGTCAAGGCCGAGCGTGATCTGATCCATGCCCACCATCGTCCCCGACGCTCAGGCCTCGCACCAGTCGGATTGACGAGAGGTTTTGCAGACCTTCC
>NZ_NISI01000042.1 GCF_002205845.1 Roseateles puraquae
ATGGCAAAAGGCAAGTTTGAACGGACCAAGCCGCACGTGAACGTGGGCACGATCGGTCACGTGGACCATGGCAAGACGACGCTGACGGCGGCGATCGCCACGGTGCTGTCCGCCAAGTTCGGCGGCGAAGCCAAGAAGTACGACGAGATTGACGCGGCTCCTGAAGAGAAGGCGCGCGGCATCACGATCAACACCGCGCACGTCGAGTACGAGACGGCCAACCGCCACTACGCGCACGTTGACTGCCCGGGCCACGCCGACTACGTGAAGAACATGATCACGGGCGCTGCGCAGATGGACGGCGCGATCCTGGTGTGCTCGGCCGCTGACGGCCCGATGCCCCAGACCCGCGAGCACATCCTGCTGGCCCGCCAGGTCGGCGTGAAG
>NZ_NISI01000043.1 GCF_002205845.1 Roseateles puraquae
GTACATCATCGTCTTCCTGAACAAGTGCGACATGGTCGACGACGCCGAGCTGCTGGAGCTCGTCGAGATGGAAGTGCGCGAACTGCTGAGCAAGTACGACTTCCCGGGCGACGACACGCCGATCGTGAAGGGTTCGGCCAAGCTGGCGCTGGAAGGCGACAAGGGCGACCTGGGCGAGCAGGCCATCATGCGCCTGGCTGACGCGCTGGACACGTACATCCCCCAGCCGGACCGTGCCGTTGACGGCGCGTTCCTGCTGCCGGTGGAAGACGTGTTCTCGATCTCGGGCCG
>NZ_NISI01000003.1 GCF_002205845.1 Roseateles puraquae
GCTGTTCATCCGTTCTCCTGTTTGGGTTGCGGGAGGTCTCGACAACCCCAGCTTCCCAAATCAGGGACGGATGAACAACCTATCGGAACGTCACATCTAGCAGCCCATTCAGCGGTTGGAGACCGAACAGTTCTTCCAAAAGTCTTTCGGACCGGCTCGGTGCAAGCTGGGATCCCGTGATTGAGGTGCCGGACTCCGCCGATAGCCGGCTGAGGAGCGCTCCCGATGCGCAGACAGTGACATGCTTCCAGCTTTCGTAGCCTGCGCTTCTGGCAGCTACTTCCAGGGAAGCTCTCCACGAGAGCGAAGGGGTGTTCAGCCGCTTGGCGTCGCGCTTGATGCGGTCGACCAACGTGATATTCGTAGGGATGTGGCGCATGAATTACTTCCATTCAACACGCGAATGAGTCCGGTGTCCTCTGCCGACCTCCGTCGCGGGTGGAAGTTCATACGAAACGTGCAAGCGGTCGTCCCAGCGTACCGGGTGGGCCAAGGAGGACAGCGGGCGTCGACCAACGCCATCCCGAAAGTCTATGGATTCTGTCGACTGTCGGCAAGGGCGACGGACTCTTACGTCGGATCGGCTGCGCCGGTCGGCAAGGACGGCCAAACTCCACCCGCTAACGTTCCATTACCAGGCAAAATGACCAGATCAAAGCTGTCTAGGCAGTCGCATGCAGTAGTCTGTGACCGAGGCCATCCCCACAGCCTAAACAGAAGTACTGTCCCGGACGCCGGCGCTGCCATTGCCACGTGCGCTCGCATTCGGCCTATTCACAGCCCGTGCATCGCAATGGTGGAGTCGCGGGACTACGGCGAGCCCGGAGGACCTCCCTTGGGCCGCAACCGCCGGTGTAAGGGACTGAGGTCACTTCTCCCAGCCAGGGCATTTGCCGTTGGCGTCACGGGGACCGCCGGGGCCACCTCGCGAGCCGCAGCCCGAGTCGCCGCCACCGTTACCAGCATATCCACCATTGTCGCCGCCGCGCTTGCCACGACTGCCGCCGCTGCGTCGACCGGCCCGGCCACCCTTGGCATGCGCATCCGCCGCTGCGACCGCCCCGGCCGCAAGCATGCTAAGCACGAAGAATCTGCGTGTCGTGTCTGCCACCGACTGCCACCAGCGCGAAGGTCCAGAGCACCCTTGCATAGGCTGCCTCGGCCGCAGCGGTCGTCTTCGCAGCAAGTCGCTCGTTGTACTCCCACCATTTACCAATTGACTCGCGAGCAGGGGTGAAGGCGGCTCGCGCCGGTCCGAACGTCAGTCGCCGAGCTTCCTTGGCCTGGTTCGGATCGGCCAAAGCCTGAGCTGAAGCAGCAAGCACTTTGTCTTGTGCGGCAAAGTACGCAGCCGCACCTTCTTGAGCCTTGACCAGGAACGACCGATCCGCAGCGTCAGCGACGAGCGGCTCATACGCCTTAAGTTGGTCGAGTACTCGGCGTAGGCATTGATGGACCTTGCCTGCTGCACGCCAACGATTGCCATCATCAGCAAAAGCACGAGGACCAACCCAAAACCAAGCGACAAGCGCATTGCGATCCGCAGGTTGTTGAATGCCGTCATGAGAGCTCCTTGGTCGAGTGATGAGCCTGATCTGCGCGGTTGACACTCAGTGTCGCCACGTCAATCACTCCTGTGCTCCTGCCGCAAATAGCAGCAGGCTTAGGTTGATGCGTGGGTCAGATTTGGATGGAAATTACCTGGCCGGCAGGGTCACTTCGACGCGGAAATCAACATTCGCAAGTCAGCCGTGGCGAACTGGCCGCTCGCGCGCTAGCGGCTCAACGCTTTGCCGCAGTTCTGCTTCAAACGCGTCGCTGATGTGCCGGGCGTGGCTATCAATCAGCTTGACGGTGGCCAATGTGGTCTGATCAGCCCGAGAGCCGCTGACAGCCAAAGCCGCCATCCGAGTCGCTTTGATCAAGTCACGCGCAGCTGCGAGTTGCTCACTCGCGGGGCGGTCCATCATGATCGTCATGCGAAGGATCTGCACTAAGCCCTCGAGAGCTTGCACGTGCCCGTGAAGCTGCTGTTGCCAAGTCTGACGCCTAGCGGTGCCGCGCTTCAGCTTGCCGAGAAGCGCTTCCATATCGAAGATCTCTTCGACAATTCGCGCGGCTATTTCTTGCGGATTCATAGGATGCTGGGGCTCCAGGCGCAAATGTTAGTGCCATCCGCTCACCGGGCCACTGCTGGCCCATCTCATGCGGTCCAGCTGCATCTGCCGCTACCATGCGCACAGACAAAAATAGAACGGGCATGAGCAGCCCCAGTCCCAGCCTCACGGGCCACCCTATCTCCAACTCATGCGCCCCCTGGGAGAGGGGAATACGCGAGCTACGCATCGGAACCCTCGGGGACCGCCAAGGGCGATGACAACGTTTATGCTTGATCCGCAGATCCGCCCTTGGCGCCGGAGTTTGGGGATCGACAAGATGTGCCGGGACGACGATCCGCCAAAAATTGCATCGTCGATCTGCCCCTGTCTTAGTCTTGCTTGCCGTTCGGCAGGGGAACTAACGCCACACAAGATCCGCGCGCATGCTGACCGGCAATTCGTTGCCGGCTGAATCAGAAACTATGCTCTTCGGGGCTGCAGAGTCCGTCCTTTCGCCTACCGCCCGCTTCACCGAGCTGGCGGATTGCAACTCCCATCGTGGCACTGTCTCCTGCTCTGCAAGCCTTTCGAGAAAGAGCTTCAAGGCTTCTGCCGATGAGGCTTCGACAACCGCAGTCCCGCTTCCTTCCAAGGCATTGACGGTCAACGAGGTGACTCTGACGCCCGGCACATCGATTGACTCGAGCACCCTGAGCGCAGAATCGAGCGGGAATTGGGAGATGGCCACCATATCAGCGATCGCTTCTAGGTAAGGCTGTGGCAGGAGTTCAGCCTGCTTTCTAGCCTTGAGCTGACTGACTTTTGCCTCCAGCTCTGCATTCTCACGCGACAGCCGCTCAGTCTCGACTCGCACCTGCCAGCTCGCCCAACCTAGGTAAGCGGCGGTGATCGTCAACGCGGCACAAGACACCCACATACCCGCAGAGCGCCACGGAAAACGTGGTCGGAAATCGATGTTCAGTGGCTTCACGCAACGATCTCCGTGATTCGCTCCAGGTCGATTGCTTGGACCCTCAACAGAGCTTGCAGGGGCAGCTCAGTCGAGCCTAGGTCGACAGCAGCTTCTGCAACCTGCGGCTGACTACCCTGCTCAACTCCAGGCGCACTGAAGCGCATCTGATAGGAGTTCATGGGTTCAACCTCTAGCCCGGACACCACTCGCATGACTGCGTGACTCTGACTCGCTGCGTCCAAGCCGCGATCAATCGTCAGTGCTGCGGCGAACCCATCCGTGCTGCCCTCAGTTCGTGTCGCATGCTGCGGTGCGCCTGCGAGTAACGTTATGGAATCGTCATCCTGCACTAGGAGCAGATCGAGCGGCGACGGTACAGCGCTGACCTCCGACGTTGCAACTTGCAGCGCTAAAGACCAAACCGGTTGAATCGACGCCAGTCGTATCTTTCTCAATGACCGAATCGCCGCCACGAGGCTAGTCAAGTCCTCCTGAGCCACAGCCGCGCCGAACTGGTGGTTCCTGCCTCCCTCCGCTCCCCCTGATAACAGCGGCGACAGCCATACCTGCAGGGGCTCCGCGAGACCGGTGCGAGCCTTGGCGGCTGCATCGATCGCAAGACGTTGCTCCGCTACCCGCAGCGCGGGCAACTCTGGCAGCAGGAACGGGCGGCAGATACCGCCGGTAAGGTAAACGTTGATCTGCGTTCGGCGCCACCACGTACCGCCAGTGCTGGAACGTAGCCACTCCGTCAGTGACTTCAGCGTCTCGGCACGTGCGAGCCCGCTTTCTGAATGCAAAAGCGCATCGTGTCTACATACTGACCAAGCAGTCCGGCCCAGCAGCACGTCCAAGGTGCGACCATCAGTACCATCCGACGACACGCTTGATCTCCTCCGTGGTTGTCATCCCCTCCGCAATCAGGCGTGCGCCCTGCTCGGCAAGGGACAGCACGCCTGCTTGCATGACATGCTCCCTCAACTGCGAGACCGGCGCGTTCAAGGTGACGAGGTCACGCAAACGGTCATCGACGCGGTGCACCTCGGCAATCACCAGGCGGCCCCGATACCCTGTCTGCCGACACTCGGAGCAGCCCGCGCTCGTTGGCACCCGCTGCAGTGGCCGCTTCATCGCAGAGAGCCACTCTGCCTCGCGAGCATTCGGAACACGGGAAGTTGCGCAGTGCGGACACACGCGGCGGACGAGTCTTTGCACGATGACCCCGTTGAGTGCCGACATGAATCCGAACATATCCAGGCCAAAATGCTTGAACCGCCCGGTGACATCGAACACGCTGTTGGCATGGACGGTCGTGAAGACCTGGTGGCCTGTGAGTGCGGACTGAACAGCGATCTCAGCCGTCTCCGCATCTCGGATCTCGCCGACCAGGATGCGATCGGGGTCATGCCGCAAGATTGAGCGCAGCCCGCGCGCAAACGTCAGCCCCTTCTTCTCATTGACGGGAATCTGAAGCACCCCACTCAGCTCGTACTCAACGGGGTCTTCGATGGTGATGATCTTCTCGTCGCCGGTGTTCACCTCCGACAGGATCCCGTACACCGTCGTCGTCTTGCCGCTGCCTGTGGGCCCGGTGATGAGCATCATGCCGTGCGGCAGTTCCGACAAGTTGCGAATGGCTTGAACGCTCTGCTCGTCAAAGCCCAGCAAGTCCAACGACACGGCGACGTCAGTCGACCTCAACTGGGCCTTGTCGAGCAATCTCAGGACGGCATCCTCACCGAACACGCTCGGCATGATCGACACGCGCAGATCCAGTTCACCGCCGGCGAAGCGAAACCTGAACCGGCCGTCTTGCGGCACTCGCCGCTCGGTGATGTCCAATTGAGCGAGCACCTTGATTCTGGAGATGACTTCTTCGGCGCGCTGCATGCCTGAGATGGACGAGTGATAGGTCATCACCCCGTCCTGGCGCAGCTTGACCGTCATTCCCGAACGGCTGTATTCGAAGTGCACATCACTTGCCCCAGCGACAAAGGCGGAGTGAAGCGCCTGGTTTACGAAGGTCACAACCTCCGCAGGCTGATGGTCTTCCTCCATGACCACGATACCCTGATCGAAGCCATACCCCTCCATGGCTTCCAGCCGGTCCATCTCGTCATCACCGGGAGCCGCTCGGATGCCGCGACCAAACGGTAGAGAGGAGGATTCCGAGTCACCTGCGGCGGTGGTTCGCCCAGCTGTTGCACCTGACGCCTCGCGCTCCAGGATCCCCAGCCTCGCTGTCGCGGCGTTGACCCAAGGGTGCAGCAGGCGCGCAGGTAGTGCCACAAAAGCACCGGCGGCCTCAGCACGGAGGACCGCTGTGGCCTGGGCGCTGATATCGGCATCCCATGGGTCGGCTGCGCCGACCCAAAGGGCTTCACTCGCTCCATGTTTCAAAGGCACCATCCCAACCGCGACGAGTTCGCGCAGCGCGGGGTGGTTCAGCCACAGCTGATAGCCCTCATCGTCGAACGTGGCTTGTACCCCGCTGGCCGCCAGCAACACCGCTGCAAGATCCGCGTGGGAAGGGCTCTCGACTGGGTCCGCCTCTGCCATGGCCAAGGGCCGGAGCACCCGCAGGAGCCGATCCAATACGGTCTCCCCCGAGCCGCGTTCGCGCCTGGCTTGCCTGATCGCTCGGCGAACTTCTGAAACAGTGAGCTCGCGCGCTGGAGCGGGCTCCGGCACTGGAGAGCGGTCCTTCACAGCCACAAGATCCACGGTTTGCTCTTGCATCATCGGATCGTGCTCGCAATGTCGAACACAGGCATGTACATCAACAGCACCACAGACCCGACGAGGGCAGAGACCAGGAACAACATCACTGGCTCGACAACCCGTGTGGCTCGCTCCACGAACAGGGTGAAGTTGGACGAATGCCGGTTCGCGATCACTTGAAGGATCTGATCGAAGTTGCCGGTCCGTTCGCCAACGGCGAGCAGCCGCGTCGTCACCTCATCGGTCAGCCCCGCTGCGCGCAATGAGGCCGACACACGGCGCCCATGAACCAGGTCAGTTCGAACGGCACGCAGCCTGGGCCGCAGCGCAGGATGAATCTGCAGCTCGGCGCACAACTCAACCGTCTCGGCCAACGCGTAGCCACCCCGGGTCATCAAGGCCATGGCCTGGTACAGCTTGGCCAAGCTCAGTTCGCGCAATTGCGCCTGCAGCAATGGAATTCGATCCGCAGTCCACTGAATGGCTACCGCGACCCAGCCGCGCCGCCAGGCCCAAAGCCCACCGATTGCCAGTGCCGCGAACATCGCCATTGCCACGGGAAAGTGATCGTGTAGCAGGCTGCTCGACTGCAGCAAGAGCTTGGTTGCCGGCCCGACTGAACCCGGTCGATTCGCATACACCTGAGCGAACCGCGGGATGACGAACACGAGCAGGAAGAATGTGATCGTCATGCCCAAGCTGAACACCAGGGTCGGGTAGATCGCCGCACTGATGACCTTGCGACGCAGGTTGTCCAAGAGCTCGTGATACCGGAGGTAGTCATCCAACGCATCGATCAGGTTGCTGGTGCGCTCGCTGGCCTTGACGCTCGCCGTGAGCACCGCAGGAAACGCGCGGGTTGACGCCATCGCGTGGGACAGCGACATACCGGACTGCAGGTTGTGCACCAGTTGCCGGTGAACCAGCCGGCGAAAGCCCTCGGGAGATTGGGCTCTGAGCGTGTCCAAGGCTTCGACCACGGTCATGCCAGCCGCCAGCAGGGTACGCAGCTCTCGGCACCACCAGGCCACGTCGAGCCGTTGGTCTTTGGAGGCTCCCGAAACCAGCTGGGCACCCGACGCGTCCGCCCCCCCGCTCTTCGACTGCCGCAGTGCGCCGAGCGCCAGCACGGTCAGCCCCTCGGACTCGAGCCTGGCACGCGCTTCACGGGCGGAGGTAGCCGTGACCTGTCGCTCCTGAACCTGGCAGGAGCTCGGATCGAACAGCTTGGCGGTGAAGTCCACGGGCGGCCGAGCTTCAGGGACCAGAGTTCAGGAACACGGCGCCGCCACTGCCGTCAGCCGCGCCTGTCTTGGACGGTCCAGAGCTGAACAGGTCGTAGTCGCGGCCGGGTCGGCCCGGGAACGCGTACTGGTAGGGCTGGCCCCAGGGATCATTCCCGACGGCACTTTGCAGATAGGGCCCCGCCCACTGTGGCGCGGACGGTGGGGCCACGGTCAGTGCCGCCAGACCCTCTTGCGTCGTTGGGAAGCGCTTGTTGTCAATCCGAAAGGCCTGCAATGCCTTGTCGATGGCGGCGAGCTGAGCACGAGCGGCCGTGATTTCGGAGGTCGCCATCTGGCCAAGCAGACGAGGCGCCACGATGCCGGTCAGCAAGCCAATGATCAGAATGACCACCAGCATCTCGAGCAACGTGAAGCCGCGCGACCTGCTTTGTGGGGCTGGCAGTCCGCGCTGCAGGTGCTGGTCAAGTTGAAAGCTTCTCATGGCGGGGCTCCTGTGATCGAAAGCGTGAAGTTGGTCAGTTTGGGGTCGGCAAGGAACAACCAGTCCGAGTAGCGCCGGGCATCGGCGACGGGCGCCAGGGGCGATGCGGGACCCAGCGGCTGGGCGTAGTTGACGCTGAAGACGCCCACGATGCCGCCGTTGCTGTCGAAGGCAAGCCCCCAGGGCTTGTCCGGCTGCAGGGGGTCCGGGTAGACCTTGCGCATGTGGCGCACCACGCCCGCATAACGGGGATCACGCGCCAGCCAATCCAGGGTCTTGGGGTAGCGCTTTAGGTTGCCCGGCGCTGAGTCGTAGTAGCGCTGCAATGCGGCCGCATACATCCGCCCGACGATCAGCAGCTCTTGTTCCTTGTCTCGCTGCACTTGCGCGGTGTAGCGCGAGCTGACCAGAGATAGCCCGGCAGAGGCCAGGGCCACCAGGCCGAGGACGATCAGCATGGTGAAGCCGCTCATGCGGCTGATCACTTCACCACGACGCATAGGGCGTCCCATCAGATCCAAGGCCAGAGGCCGTCGAATGCACATCGCCCACCCCAGTCAGCGCGCTTCCGTCCGGCGCGGGCACGGTGGGCGGCATCCCGGACTGCCAGCTCACCAAGGCGGCCGTGGGCGGCGAAGTCAACCAGGTCACAGAGCTGCCAGTCATCGGGTCGACGGGGATGCTCGACAGGTAGCCCAGAGCCACCAACTCCGGCAGCGTGGATGGGTATCGACCCTTGTCCGCGGCGAACTTGTCGATGGCATCTCGCATGACCTTGAGGTCCTGCCGCAGCGTGACCTCTCGGCTGCGATCGATGTGCTGGATGTAGCGAGGCGCAGCAACGCTCAGCAGCAGCGCGATAGCCGTCATCACCACCAGCATCTCGATGACGGTGAACCCGCTGGTATGAATACGTGAGCGTGAGGTGGTCGTCAGCATCACCAGTCCTTGAGCCACGTCCCGTCCAGGGCTTGTTGCTTGGAAAGCGAATAGACGTCGTAAACATCAGCCCCGGGAAGGGGCTTGGCAGCCTCGGAAAGGTAGCTGCGCAAGCCCCACGTCTGCTCCGCAGGGAGTTGGGGGGCAGCAAACGGGTCGCGAGGCACCCGTCTCAAGAAGCGGATCATTTGGCCGCCAGAGCTCGGCCGTGGGTCCGGCATGAGCTGCGTCAGTGCGATCAACGACGGCGGACAAAGGGAAACACCCTCCGGCGCGCCTCCATTGCCCGCAGCGCGAACCACTTGATAGGCGTCGATCGCCGCGCGAATCTCTCTAAGGGCGACCTTCAACTCTTGCTCGCGCTCCCGTTGCACGGCGATTCGCGCGAGCGGCATGGCCATCGTGGCGAGGACTGCCATCACGGTCAGCACCACCAAGAGCTCAACGACGGTGAACCCTTGTCGGCGGTGCTTCCATTGTCGGCCGCTCGAGGACGCGCGCATCACGGTAGTACCTTGACCAACAAAGGGGCCGGCAAAGGCTGAGCAGGCGCCGGCGCTTCCAGCGTGAGCGGTATGGCGCGCGTCACGCGGATTTCTGCACCGTCGCTTGGGTCCAATGCCTTGAACCGCAATGTGGCCACCTTGTCTTGACCCTGCGCGCCCGTGGCCTGGATACGGATCACGCCCAAGGTGACACGACCGGAACTGGCGTCGATCGTCTTGGAGAACTTCGTCTCTGCACCGCCCTGCTTGAAGAAGGGCTCCTCCATCGCATCGACGAAGCCGAACCGCGCGGGGTCAAAGCTCACTTCTGCGGGCAGGCCGCGCATGGGCAGTGGCGACTCCAGCGCAAGCTGAACATCGAAGGTCTGCCCTGACTTGACCTGGGTAGGCCCCAGCAATTGCAGCTTGAACGAGCCCGCGGTAGTGACGGACTCAGCCGTTGGCGTGGAGGGCCGGGGCGATCCAGCCTGGCTCGCTTCCGGGCTCTGCTGTGCCTTGGGTTTCGGGGAAGCCTCTTCGGCGGCTGGCGCGACGCTAACCCCGCCGTAGGGGCGAAGCCGCGGCGACAGCTCTGTGCCCACCCAAGTCTCGGCTTCGTGCGCCAAAGGTTGGCGCACGTTTCGCAGAACGCGTGGCGTCACAGCGAGCACCAGTTCCGTCTGGTTGTTGACGTCCTGGTGATCCGCAAAGAGCCTGCCGAGAATGGGGATCTCGCTCAGCCCCGGCCAGCCCGTCTTGCTGGATTCACGATTACGGCTCAATAGGCCAGCCAGCAGCTGGGTTTCTCCATCCTTCAGACGCAACACCGTGGTCGCGTTGCGGGTGCTGATTTGGTAGGCGGTACTCCCGCCGCTTGATTTGACCGCGGCGCCCAGCGTGCTCACCTCAAGTGCCATCTTGATGGCCACCTCGTCGTTCGGAAAGATCGTGGGCTCCACGTTGAGCTTGAGGCCGACGTCCTGATAGCTGATGCTCTCCGAGACAAAACCCCCGGTGCCGATCGTTGACGTGACCACCGGGATCTTGTCGCCAATCATGACGCTCGCCTTCTCTCGATTGCGAGCCCGCAGCTTCGGGTTGGCCAGCGTCGTGACATCGCCTGACGAACTCTTGGCGTTGACGGTGATGCCGCCGACGCTGGCCTGGACATGTCGGCTGTCCACGTTGCGCAACAGGTCGTACAGCGTGATGCCGGTAGCGGTCGATCCCGAAGAGCCGCTGCTCG
Source organism: Roseateles puraquae (assembly GCF_002205845.1). Taxonomy (GTDB): domain Bacteria; phylum Pseudomonadota; class Gammaproteobacteria; order Burkholderiales; family Burkholderiaceae_C; genus Pelomonas; species Pelomonas puraquae. Next base: position 10,192 of record NZ_NISI01000003.1, read on the forward strand.
ACTGACCTGTGGTGATCGGCGTCGTCGGCAGCGGCGTGAGCGAGAAGGTGGTCGGTGGGCTCACACCCAGCTGCAGCAGCCGATTGGTGGTGACTTCGAGCACCTCGACGTCGAGCAGCACTTCGGGCTCGTTGGCATCGAAGACTGCGAGCAGCTTTTCGGCCAGCATGATGTTCTCTTTGGAGTCCCTCAATGCCAGGACGTTCGACTTCTCATCGACGTAGGGATCCTTCACGCGCAGCATGGCCTTCAAGAAGTTGCTCGCGGCGCGTACGTCAGCGTTGGCCAGATAGAACACCCGGACAACTTGCTCCTGGTGCTCCTTCTGCTTTTCTGGGGTAGCGGGGTAAATGAGGACCGTCTTGCTGTCGAGCACTTTCTTCGCCAGCTGGTGCGTGTTGACCAGCAGGTCGAGGGCCTCCTCGACGGGCGTGTTCTTCAGGAAGACGGTGACTCGGATTTCCGGCTTCACCGCAGGGTCGAGCACAAAGTTCAGGCCGCTGCTGCGTGACACGACGTCCAGCACAGTGCGCAAGTTGGCGTCCCTGAAATCTAGAGAGATCGGGCGCTTCTCCGCCAAAGACGATTGAGAGGAGGCGATCTCCTGCTCACGCTGCTTGGCGCGCAGCTCACGCTGAGCAGCGAGCAGTCCAGGGTGTGCAGGCGTATCTCGCAAGGCCTGCTCCGCCAGCGCCAGCGCCTGAGCAGACTTTCCAGCCGAGGCGAGCGACTCGACTTGGTCCAGCCTGTCCTTCTGAGTGACAGCGAGCGCCAAACTGGCCAGGCGCTCCTGAACTCGGCTGTTGGCCGGCTCCAAGGTCAGGGCGCGCTGCAGGGTCTCACTGGCCTCTTGAAAGCGACCTGCAGACTCGGCTGCCCGGGCTTTGTCGATGAGCTCACTGACGAGCTGTGTGCGCAGGGAGAGCTCACCCACTTTCAGCGTGACGCTATCTGGCCGCTGAGATCGCGCGCGTGCCAAGTCGCCCATGCCCTCCTCGAGCCGGCCCTGGGCGATCGATTCTTCGGCTTGGCGGCGCTGTCGTTGGTCCATGGCGCATCCAGCGACCACCAGTGCGCAGAGGGTGCTCACCATAAGGCGGAGCCACGGCGCAGTATCAGGGAAGCGACGCATCGGCATCGGGAATACGGATTTCAAACGGGGTGCTCGTGGCGATGTGCACGATGGTGATGTGGGTCTTCTGGATGTCGACGACGCTGAAGCCATCGTCGAGCAGGCTGCCTCGCGAAACGGTCACATCCTTGTCGCCTTTGCTGATGAGTACCAGCCGCTTGCCATCGGGGTCCGTCAGTTGTCCCAGGTACCGATAGCTCATCACGGGAACAACGACCGGCGCGACGGTGGGCGTAGGTTGAGTTACTGGTGATGCGGGTACCGCGGCGATGGGCATAGTTGATGGCAGCGAGGCTCGAAAGGGATCGCCGATGGCACTGCTCAATACCTGGCGCGCTAGAGAGTCCGGCCACCGTTCGATGGCTGGTGCCTTGGCCCTCGTTGGGCGAGAGTCGGCTGCGACTGCTGCCGTGGCAATCGATGGCGGCAGGGACTCGCCTAGCCGATCAACCATTGCAACCCGCGCACGCGCCGCAGGCGGAATGAGCGACTGAGGCTTCTCTGCCTTCGGGCTGTCGGTGAAAACGAGCACGCCAAGAGTGAGCAAAAGCACTCCGCCGAGCAACCAACGTAGACCGGTTCTCATGGCGTCGGCGAGGACCGTGCCGGCTGGGTCGGATTAAAGTCGGTGCTCCATGCGTGAAGGCTAATGCTGGCGATGACCGTGGAGCCTTCCGCCTGCAACTGGAGGCGCCCCAGCCAAAGGTCGGGAGACTCAACAAGAATTTGGGCGAGGAAAGTTTTCAAATCGAGATAGCCACCGCTCAATCTCAAATCGAAAACGTATTTATGCAAACCAGACCGTGACAGATCTTGAGTAAGTTTAGATTGTTCCGCACGCAGCAAATTTAAGCTATTTGTGACCGCCATTTTTTGGATCTTTGTAAGTATTCCACTCACATCGACCGAATGGGGAAGTGCGCTTGCAAGTTTGCCGGAAAAGGGGGCTGCGGGAAATTCGCCTTCTAGACGAACCTGTAATAGTTCAAGCTGGACTTGAGCAGACCGCACATCGTCACGTCCATGAAGCTGGTCCAAAAGAGTAATGCAAACCAAAACGGTCAACAGCAAACATGCCGCAAGCAGCCAAGCGGGAGATGCAACCCAAGGCAACGGCTTCCACAGCCCGACATTCACGGGTGCGTCGGGAGTCCGCTTCACTTGCTGCCAAAGCAATACCACCGGACGAGTAAGGGGTGTAAAAAGCTTCGACATGTTTACGCTTTGAGCCGCCCATTCGCTACAGGGAAGGGAATCTTCACTATGCTATCCCCAAGTCAAAGACTATCGCTCCAACCTTTGCCATTTAATGTAAGTGGACCATCTGTCACGGCCAACACACCATCAATTCCCCCGGCCGAGCGTCAAATGAATAACAACAACGTCCTCCACTTTAACTGGAGGCTAGAAATCCAATAATTTCGTCCTCAAGTGTCGGACACACGAGCGAATATAGATATGCGTATGCTGCAAGGATAATCCGCAACTGCTCCACCCCATTAATTTGGCTGTACGCCCAGTCAAAGCCATTTACGACCTGTCCGAGTCGCAAAGTGACGAAGGAAGAATCGCGCAGGGAAAGATCGACGCTTGGCTCGCCCTTAAAACTTTCAGATGCCAGAAAGCAACGAAGCCGCAAGGTGTTCCATCTGGCAATATCTCCAGAGCGCTCCCGCGGCCAGTTTGCTAAGAGCCGCTTGTTTTCCGCGGACCAGCATACATGCCACGGACCACACAAATGTCTTGATACAACTGGAAAACCTGTCGATGAAAAAGCAAGATTCGATGAAAATCCAAGCCTTGAAAACTCTTCGGTTAAAAGAGACTCAAAGTATTTGGAAAACAATGTCTCACTTGAACGGATAGCTGGTCCCCACCGTGCCTCTTCTTCAATCCTGGTGAGCACGAATCTTTCGGTGCGTCTTGCTTCCAGAACTTTCAGCAACTGGATGCCTTCGGAGTCATCGAACCGAGTACCCCATGGCTTCAGTTCGGCCAATCTTCGAGTCTCCGCAGGCTCAATCAATCCAGTAGGGCTAGCGAAGATGTAACTCGACCGTTCTCTGACGTATGCGGGAAGTCGACCCAGCTCGTCTCCGAAGCAGCACCCAACCTCAAACCGGTTCCACTCATCGAATGATGAGAACCCCAAATCGAATAGTCGCTCTCGAACTGCCAATCCTGCCACTTTGAGCCACAAGTGCTTTAGTAGAGCCACTTGCGCCGCTGGTGAAATTAGATATGAATCAATGGGCTTCATGGAATCGGAATCAGCGGCGGCATAGGAATCGGCGCAGTTGGCGGAAGTCCGTCCGTTGCAGATTTTCTCTTGAAGAACGACTCCCAAATTTTCTTTAGAGTCGGCGTTTCATCAACGATATCGTAGCCAATCAAGCCGGATGAGCGAGTGGGGTTGAAACTGAAGGTAGTCTCCACTCCCATAACCGTTCCATACGCGAGAATGGAAGGGTCTCCACGGAAAACTGTAAAACTGTTGCCAACGGTCAGCCGAGGCACACCATCCTCTCCCGCAGAAGAGGTTATGTAGCGGTTCAATTGTTTCTCTGCGTCCAGTTGGCAAGCGGCGTCAGCCAAACATCGATTTGTCTTAACTTCAAAGGTCTGTCGGTCCTTATTTACAAGATCCGCACGCCCGTCCAACAATATATCCCAGAAAGATCCACGATTTACCAACCACGTATCTGCCCCGTCCCGGGCGTTCAGCCTATCGGCCAAAGCATAAGTTGCCTCAGTTCCAGCCCAGGCGTGGGCAAGAGAATTAAATATGTAACCAAACGCCGCGCTATTCGCCCCGTTGGCGAATTTGCCGCCTCCAAGGACAGACACTGTTCCTCCTACGACCATTCTCACCGCAATTGATTGGACATTGAATTTATTCAGTGAGGCTGGACCATAGGAGGTAATTGCTTGCGATAAGCCCGCCGCAAGTGCCCCAGGTCCGCATTTGTTTCCTGCGGCTGAGCTGGTTATGCAGCCCACGACTGCGTGTACCGCCACCGCTTGCCAGCTCCGCTCCCCCCAACCGCCCACACCTCCAAGACCCTCTGTAATGAAACTCCCTGCACCATAAAACGCTACTGCCGTAAATGAGCCCTGCAGCGCCCCCTTGAGATTCCCGGAAGAAATTGCGCTGCTGGTGAAGCCCGCCACTGCGGCGTTTGCCCAGCCACTCTCGAAAAGCGCTACACAAAGGGTTCCTTGACAGGCAGGGCCGAGTATCCATGCTGCGGCTAGCGACGCGGCGATTCGCAAGGTGCTGTTATTGAATAGTCCCGGAAGAATCTTGTGCCCGAAAAGGCTGAGATAGCCACTTGGATCTGTACAGGTCAAGGGATTGTTATGGCAATATCCGTAGCGGTTGTAGTTCTGCAGGTTGGAGAGATCCTGGATGAAAGGATCGGCCTGCAGGAAGACACCCAGGTTGGCGTCATAGAGCCGGCCGTTCATGTGCACGATGCCGACGTCGTCCAGGTGCTCGTGGCTGGTGAAGCCACGGTCGGTGCCGGCGTTCTGGGTACTGACCCAGTCCACGATGAGCGCACCGAAGGGGTCATAAGTGCCGCTGGTGTAGCGGCGCTTGCCGAAGGGGTCGTAGGCGTAACGCTGGGTCACCGCGCCGCCGTGATCGGTCGTCGTGATAAGGCTACCCAGGTGGTCCTTGTGCCAATACTCGACCTTGACGAGCGTCACGCTCGTGAGCGCTGCGGGTGTGGTCTGACTCGCGGCCAGCGTGGGCAGCGCGCCGGTTTTCACCAGCACGCCAATGACCTGGCCACCAGCGCTCAGGTAGTGGCGGTTGCTCACCGTGCCGCTGGGCGCGACCTCGCTCTCGAAGGCCAGGCCGCCTTGGTTGTCGGGGTGGTGATACCACGTGGTCCGGGTGCCGGTGCTGTCCTGGCGGGTCTCGCGGATGCGCGCATGGTTCTCGTCGTACTGCCAGCTGTATTTGGGCAGACCGTTGACGCCCTGCAATCCCGCGCCGCCGTCAGGCAGATTGAAGCTCGTGTAGCTCAGGCTGCGGTACTTGCCGGTGCTGGCGCTGATGAGGTTGCCGTTGGCGTCGTAGCCATAGGTGGTGTTGAGCACACCAGCCACGCTTTGCAGCGCGTGAGGCTTGCTGCCCGGGCCGCCGCCCTGGGCGTTGTAGGTGTAGTTGGCGACGTCGCTCTTGTAGAGCAGCATGCCGAGGGCGTTGTACTGCAGGGTGACGCTGCGGCTGACCGGGATAGCTGGCGCATCGACCCGGTACCCGGTGAGCCGGTTCAGTTGATCGTCGTAGCTGAAAACCTCGCTCACAGCCCCTGTGTTGCCATCACCGTTGGCGTCGATGCGAGACTGCAAATTGCTAAGACTGTCCCAGCTGTAGGTCTGGGCAAGTACCGTGTCGTTGACCCCTGCAGTCAGCGATTTGATGCGGCCGGTCGCCGCCTCGAATGCGGCTCTGTTGACGATGCCGTTGCCGTAGACCTGCTGTTCGACCTTGCCCCAGGCGCCCACGACCTGCGCTTGCCACAGCACCGCACCGGCAGCCAGGCTGGTGCCGGCGGCCGTCTGCCCACTCGCGTTGGGGAGCGGCGCCACGGTGGCGGGGGTGTTGAGCTGGAGTTTCTCCAGGAAGCCCAATTGCGTCGTGTAGCTGTAGCCGACCTGCACACCCGTCGGGTAGGTCTGGGTCTGCACACGTCCCCGGCTGTCGTAGCTGACGCTGCTGGCAAAGCTCGGGCCGTTGTTGATGCTCGTGCGACTGCTAGTGGGGCGGCCCAGGCTGTCGTACACGTACTGCCGACTCACCCCGTTGCTGGTACCGCTCTGGCAGAGCTTGCCCTTGCCCTGGTTGGCATTGGCGTTCATGCACGAGCTGCCGTCGGCATTGGTGTCGTAGCGCCAGGTGCTGATGTACTCGGGCTCGCCGCGGCTGGTCATGCGACCGAGTACGTCGTAGACCATGGTGGTCTCTGAGCCTTGGGCCAGTTGGTTCGGGCTTTGTTGCCAGACGAGCTGCCCCAGCGCGTCATAGTCGTAGTTCCAGGTACCGGTGTCAGGGTCCTGGAGCTTGGTTTTGCGGCCGCGGTAGTCGTAGCTCAGCGTGGTGAGGTTGCCCAGCGCATCCTTGGTCTGCACGAGGTTGCCGAAGGCGTCGCGCTGGTGGAGGAGCGTGGCACCACTGGCGTCCGTCACACGCACGAGCTCGCCCAGCGCGTTCTTGTCTTCCTTGCGGGTCTGCCCCTTGTCATTGGTGGTCGTCGTCGCCAGGCCGACGTAGGTGTAGGTGGTCTGCGCCACGCGACGGCTGCCATAGCTGCCGAAGCTCTGGGTCCCGCCTCCACCATTGGGGTCGGCCACGAAGATGGTGGTGGGGCGCCCCAGCACGTCCACCACGATCTGGCTCAGGCCGACGTCGTTGCTGCCACTGGTCGTCGAGCTGCCACTGCCTGCAAAGTAGGCCTGGGTCTCAATGCTCTTGACGCCATAGGGGCTGTAGACGGTGTCTTTGTAGGCGAGTGCGCCTGACTTGCCCGAGGCCTGGGCCGTGCCGTCGAAAGCTTGCGTGACGCTGCGCACGTCCCGACCCATGCGGTCTTTGTAGACGCGCACGAAAGGGCCGATCTTGTTGTTGCTCGAATCCCAGGGCTCGGTGTGAACGAACGCCACGGCGTCGGCCGGGGCGTCGGCACTGCCACTGGGGCAGCTCAGGGGATCGCCGTTGGACACACTGCTGTTGGCAGTCGTGTCGAGACCGAGGCCGCTCAGCGTGCAGTAGGCCGTGACGGTGCGGGTGCCATCGGCACGGGTCTCCTGCGTCACACGACCGAAATCGTCGACCTTCCAGCTGGTGGGGATCTGGTTCGGGCCTATCAGGCTCAGTGGCGCACCGTAACGGGGGTCGTAGGTCTTGGTCTCGGTGTGGTTGAGCGCATTGGCGCTGCTGGAGGGGAACAGGCCTGCAGGCACGGCTACGTTGATCGTGCTGCCATTCACGACGATGGCTTGGCTGGCAACGGCTGCAAAGGTGCTGGTGTTTTTGCGTTGGGTGAACTGGGCCCGGCCCGTAGCACCGGCGCAATTGGCCGTCTCGGCGCTGATCTTGTTGCCGTACGGGTCGTACGCGTACGTCGTGACCACGCACAACTGCGGGTTGCCCGGCTCAACGATCTCGCTCTTGAGCAGCCCCGCCCAGGCGCCGTCGCTCACGCCGTAGTACGCAAAGCTGCTCGTGCGGCTGTAGCTATAGATGTTGGCCGGCGATTGCGCCTGCGCCCCTGTTGGACTCAGCCAGTAGGTGAGCAGGATGCCCAAAGCCAGGAAGCATCGACCCGCACTTTGCCTCCGTGCCGGAACGGCCTTGGTCTTGAACATCGCTAACCCTCCCTCACCGCATCTCTTTGAAACTGGTCCGCGTTGCTTGACGCTCCGGACCTCAAGGCGTTCACACACGCAGGTTGTCCATCACCGGCAGATACCGTTGGCTGGCGCATACCGATTGAGCGATGAGCCCGTCGTCGAGCCCGCCGACATCGACAACACAGGCGCCACGCTGTAGTTGTTGTCCGTGCAGTCAGGCGTCGGCGCACTGACGATCACCGTACAGTTACCGCCAGCCGCTACGGACCCATTGACCGCGCAGGTTCCGCCTGTGATCACCGCGCCCATCGGGTTGCCGATGGCACCGAAGCTCAAACCAAGCGACGTCACCACCTGCGCTGACGCATTGGGGTTGGTGAAGGTCCAGGTGGACCCAGAAGGGCCGGAAGCGGTGAAGCGCTGTATCACCACGGCAGACACCGTCAGGCTGGCTGACTGCGAAGCCGTCGCCCCAGCGGCATTGCTGCTCGTTACCGTGCAGGTCGCAGTACCGGCACTGCTGGTGCCAACGGTGATGCTGCCGCTAGTGCTCGAGCCCGTGGCGGTTGCCCCGGCCCCAGAGCAGCTCACAGTGGCCGAACTCGCGTTCGCCGTCGTCCAGGTGAACGTGCTGCTGCCGCCGACAGCCACAGTGGTCGGACTGAAGGAAGCGCTAGTCACACTCGGCGCAGCGTACGCCGTGTGCGTCGCACTGCGAGTTGCCTGCGCACCACCAGCGCCGTAGGCAGTGACGGTGCATGTGCCCGTACCGGGGCCGCTAACAGGCAGGTTAAGAGCTCCGTTCACTGGGACCGTGGCGTTGTACGAAAGGACGCCTGTGCACACGACAGAGGCCGACGTTGCGTTACTAGTTGTCCACGAGAAGTTGGGGACGCTTCCGGTTGCTGTCGACACGGCTGGGCTGAAGACCGCAGTGTTCACGGTGGGTGCTGCTGCGACGGTCAGGCTGGCGCTGCCCGTGGCCTGGCTGCCGGCAGCGTTTGTCGCCGTCAAATTGCAAGCCTGAACGCCGGTGCCGCTGGGCGTGAACGTCGAACTACCGGACGGTGCATTCACCCCGACGGGCGGCGACCAACTTCCGTTCACACCGGAGCATGAAATGCCCATGCTGACTGCGTTCGTACTGGACCAACTCAATGTGGACTGCCCGCCGATGGTGATCGTTGAGGGACTCCAGCTTGCACTTGGCACCGTAGGTGCGGCCACGATATCGAAGGTCTGTGAACTGCTTACCGTGCCGCCTTGAGCATTCGATGCGGTCGCGGTGCAGGTGAGCGTCGCGCCGGCAGTGGAGCCGGCCACATACATCCCGTTGACCAAAGAAGTCCCGGTGTAGGTGCTGGACTGGTTGCCCGTACCCGTGCAGGACGCGGTCACAGACGTTGCACCGCCACCAGCGTTCCAACTGAAGATGCCCTGCTGCGGCACACCTGCCGTCACATACTGCTGATTTCGGCTGGTCGTGAGGGTGGGCACCGGTACTGACGCACTCAGGCTAGCAGATCCTGTCGAGGTTGCGCCTGCAGCATTGCTGCTCGTGACGGTACACGTGGTTGTCCCGGCGCTGGACGGTGTGACCGTGATGTTGCCGCTGAGGCTCGAACTCGTGTTGGTAACGCCCGCGCCGGAACAGCTCACTGAGGCTGAGCTGGCGTTGGACGTCGCCCAGCTGAAGGTGCTGCTGCCACCCAACGTCACGCTGGTTGGATTGAAGGAAGCGCTGGTAACGCTCGATTCGGCATATGCCGTGTGCGTCGCGGAAGCTGATGCCTGAACGCCACCGTTGGATGCGGTCACAGTGCATGTACCTGTGCCTGGTCCGCTCACGGGCAGGTTCAAGCTCCCGTTCAAAGCGACCGAATCGTTGTACGAAAGGACACCGGTGCAAACGACCTTGGCCGATGTCGCATTGCTCGTGTTCCACGCAAAGTTCGGGACGCTACCTGTGGCTGTCGACACGGCTGGACTAAAGATCAAGCCGCTCACCGTGGGAGCTCGCACAACGTCAATGTTGAAAGAGCCGGTGGCGTTCCCGCCAGTCCCGACAGCGGTCACCGTGCAAGAGCCCTGGCCAATCGTGGCGCCCGCGGTCAACGTGAGGCTGCCGCCGGTAGCGGTCCCCGTGCCCGACCCGCTGACAGCACCACTGCAACTCGCCGAAGACGACGTGGCGTTGCTCACGCTCCACGTGAACGTCGACGTGCCGCCGACAGCGACACTGGCAGGGCTGAACGTGCTGGTACCGATCGTCGGCACACCTGAAGCGGCCACCGTCAGGTCTGCGGAACCGATCGCGGTGGCACCGCCCGAGCCAACAGCGGAGACCGTACAGGTGGCTGTGCCGGCACTGGTCGTGCTCACGGTGATCGTGCCGCTGGTGCCGGATCCGGTGGCAGTCGCGCCTGCACCCGAGCAGCTCACGGTCGCCGAGGCGGCGTTGGCGGTAGCCCAGCTGAAGCTGCTGCTGCTGCCGGCATTGACGCTGGTGGGGCTGAAGCTGGCTGAAGTCACACCCACGCTACCGGCGGGCGTTATCGCGAGGTCAGCGCTACCGCTGACCATCGCGCCGCTAGCACCTGTGGCGATCACGGTGCAACTGGCGGCCGTTGTGGCCACAGTGGTGCCGACCGTGATGTTGCCGGCAGTTCCGGTTGCCGTGCCGGTCACCGTCACACCGGTGCCTGCACAGCTCACGCTGGCCGACGTGGCATTGGTGGTACTCCAGTTGAAGTTGCTGCTGGTGCCAGCCACGACGGTCGCAGGACTGAAGCTCGCGGCGCTCACACCCAGCCCGTTAGGCGCGGTGACGGTCAAGGGCACGGTGGTGCTGGTGGTCGTGGCACCGGCGCTGGACACCGTGAAGTAGCCCGTGTAGGCACCCGCGACAGCCGATGTGCGCATCGTGACCGTGCCGCAGTTTGTCGTGTTGGCTGCACAGCTGGCCGGTCCGTTGACGACCAGAGCTGCGGAGCTCGTGGCGTACGTCAGGTTGGAGGCATTGGTGGTGCCGCTGTTACCAAGTTGGCACTGGTACGAAGCAGACGCGGGGCTGAGGGTCGGCGTGGTACTGGAGCAGTTGCTGAGCACCAAGTTCAGCGGGCTGCTGACAGCCGGTCCCGAGCCCGAGGTCGCGGTTGCGAAAGTGCCGGTGCCGGCGCTGCTGGGGATGCTTGCCAAGCTATTCGGAACGGTGTTCGTAACCGTGGCCTGGTTCAAGCGACCGAGGATCCAGTAGCAGGTTTGGTAGTTGCTGCAGCTGGTGTTGTCCGTGTAGTAGGTGTTGCTCACGGATTTGGTGAAGGTCTGCGCAACGCCAGCAGTAGTGCCGGTCGTGGTGACACTGATCGTGGCCGGATCACCTGTCCCGTTGAAGACGTTCTGGGTGACCACGGTCGGCAAGGTCACACCCGCCAGATCCTGGCCTCCCTCGGTGCTCTGGTACAGATACGGCCGCGCTATCTTGCTGGTCAGAGGGCAATTGACGCTCGCGGAGGCTGCCGCGGTATTGCCCTGATCGCAGTAGGTGTTGCTAGTGCTGCTGAGCAAGGTCGACGCAGAGGTAGCGTTGAGTTTGCTCCGGTATGTCGAGGTCGTGGCTGCGACGCCGGTGTAGGGATACGTCTGTACGTAGGTCGTGTCCACCGTCAACGGAGTGCCGTCGGCACCGCTACGCTGGCGCAACACTTCGCGAAAGCCTAGCATGCCGCGGCCTCTGCGGTCGGCCTTCAGGCCTCGATAGCTCATCTCGGTGGTGACAGTGCTGCTGCCCACACCGGTGTCGTCCACCTGTGTGGCCACGACGTACATGGGCAAACTCAGATCGCTGGCATCGGACAGGGCAAACGCTGGTTTATCCAGGTCGCTCAGATAGCGAAGGCCAAAGCTGCTGTCACTCGCCAAGCTGTCAGGAACCGCTCTCGCCACTGTCGAGTTGCTCAGCGGGACGTAATACAGCTTGGATTTCAGCCCGGAGGGGCCAGTGACACTGACCAGCAGATCGGGCGGTGCCGGGTCGCCCTTGACGTAGAGCCGGTTCGTAGCTGTTCCGCCCACCGTTTGCAGACGCAGCATCTCCATAGAGCCGCGGCCCGTGAAGTCGCCAAGCAACACGGTCGCCGTGCCATTGCTGTTCTGCAGCTGGACGCCTGCCAAACTGAAGTTGGCAACCGTGGTAAAGCTGCCATCCCCGTTGCTCAGGTACAGGGCGTTCTGGGCCGGATCATCTTTCCAGCGAAGGATGTCTTGGCGACCATCACCGTTGAAGTCGGCAATGATGGTGCCGGCCGTCTGGGAAAATGGAAAGTCGCTATTCGTGATCAGCAATTCCTGCCCGGGACCTGTCAGATTGAAACTGGCGGTCGCAGAGGGGTTGAGAGTGCCATCCCCGACAAAGAGGGTCTGAGCGCTCGGCACCGCCAAGCCGTACAGGCAGTCCCCGCGACCATCACCGTTGAAGTCGATGGCAGTGGCGCAACCGGCCTGAGTGGCATCAGCCGACGGAGCGATGAAGTCCCCGTTGCCTTGAGACGTCCACAAGCCTGTGCCCACCAAGAGATCGGCGAGTCCATCGCCGTTGACGTCGAGCACATAGGGCTTGCGGAAATACTCGTAGAAGCCCCGCGAAGGGGCCCCGTAAACGCTGTGGTGCGCAAGGTTGGTCGTCGTCCATTCAGTGAAGACGCCCGACGCGCTGCCAAGATAAACGCGCGTGCAGATGATGCTCGCGCACTGCGTGGCTTCGCTCGGAATCGTCATCGTCCGGCTGTAACCAGGCAACTGCGTGGTCACGATGTCCAGGTAGCCATCACCGTTGACATCGATCAGGTGGAAGTTGGCGCCCGGCGTCTGGTCTGTCCCAAGATAGATGTCGCCGGGCTCCGTGCAATTCGGGTTGTAGGTGGTTGAGGCAGGACTCAAACAGTTGAACTGACGCGTCTTCTTGGCCGTGGTCTGTGTGAAGTCAATGCCGCTAGGCAAGTTGATGCTGGTAAAGCTGCCATCGTGCTTGCCCAGATACAGGTAATGCGTGAGTGGGGTACCACATGAGACATTGGTGTTGCTGGTCGATGTAGCCCGCATGACCCGCAGCAAGTCGGTGATGCCGTCTCCGTTGAAGTCAGCCGCAATCGTGTAATAGCAGCCATCGCTCTTGAAGAGGTTGACCGTCTTGATGTTGAAAGATGACGGCGTCCAAAAGCTGCCGTCTCCGTTGCTCAGGTACAGCTTGTTGTTGGATGGTGTGTCCGACCAGTAGAGGATGTCGGTCTTGCCGTCACCGTCGAAGTCACCGGTCAAGACACCATATGTCCCGTCGCCGAGCAGATCCTGCGTTGCCAGGCCGCCTGCGGCGAACCCGCCACTGGACTGGTAGCCGTCGCTGGTGCCCGCGGTGTAGGCCAGGTTGGTGGCTGGCAGGCACCGTGTGCTGGTCGGGCCGCCGGCGCAGTCCTGGATCTTGACGACACGGCTACGCCCGGTTACCGGGCCGTAGTCATACGTCAACTGTGTGGTGCGAACTGGTGTGCCGCCATTGGCGCCCAGTGTTGTGGCAGGACTGTTGACATAGGTCGTGATCGACTTGAGGCGGCGTAAGCTGACGTTCTTGCGGCCCTGCTGATATGCCTCGGACTTGTCGGTGCGCGCATCGTTGCCTTGCGCATCCAGGTCGTAGTTGAAGACCACCTTGTTGCCGCTGTACTGAATCTCCTGGATGTTCCATTCGTGGCCAAAGGTGGGCAATCCAGATGTCGGCCCACTCCCCCAACGAACATCCCTTTGCTCGTACTTGAAGTCAACAGCATTACCCAGTGTGTCGCTTATGCGCGCCACGGCCCAGGCCATGGGTGCCTTCCCTGGTGGAGCGATCAACGCCGATGTTGCACTCGGGCTACCCGACGCATCGCCGTACTCGTAGATCTGCCCCGCCTTGGTCCACACCTTGAAGTAGGCCGGGCCGCTCGCACCCGTGGAATCGCCGTTGGCATTACCGTACGCTCGGATCCGCGCGTACATGTCTTTCTCTGTACGGAACTCCCGATAGACATTGGCACCCAAGCCTTGCGCGTCGTTGAGCTGCGTAGTGACAGGCACGCCCACCGCGTTGTTGCCGCCGCTGGGCGCGGCGTTCCCGGATTCATCGGTCTGGATCAGTCGCTGCCCGTCCAGGCACAGTTTGTCACTTGCCACATAGGCAACGCCGACAGTCTTGCCGTCTTGCGCGAGCGTCGCCCCGCACCGAGTGATCACGGACAAGCCCTGGACACTCCAACCATGCCCAACGGGACCGTTCACGCCGCCACCCGCGTAAAGCAGGCTTAGCTTTGGCGCCATGCCTCCAACGCCGGGCGGCACCGCTATGGCTTGGCTGTAGCTCGGCGTTCCGCCGTCTCCAACTGCAACCTGCGCAATGGCGCTTGGCCAGAAAACAAAACCGCTCAACAAGGCGGCAGAACACACCAGTCCATGGCGCACGAATCGCACCAGGCATCGCTTGGGCATCTCAACTCCCTCGGCTTCGCGCATGGCCAAGGTGTTAACCCACCGCCTATGCGTCGACTTTGTTGCTATCGATGCTAACGAGCTTTTGTGTGAACAGCATGTACTCCCCACATGGGAGATTTCACCTATCCCATCAGGGAAACCCTAACGCTCCAGCTTAAGGCGTCGGGGGAGCAAGGCACCGGTAGCGCCGAGGCAAAGTCAGCAGCATCATGTGATCGCAGACCCTGTTGCGGCTTTCACGGCCGCGCGTGAACATCTCCCGAGACCAAAAGGAGGAGAAGTGATGGGAGAAGCCGATACGAATCCCCGCAGCAAGCGAGGGCTTTGGGAGTTCATCAAGTCGCCCGCTTGTGCGGCGATCCTCGGCCTAGCCGGCCTGCTAAGCGGATTGCTGCTCGGTGTCTACGGCTTGGTCGCTGAGCGTCAGGGGCAGCTAAAGGTCTCCCTGGTCTCGATATCCAGCGTGTTCGACGTGCATCAGCCCGTAGGCGGGCTGGATGTCTCGTATGAAGGCAGAAGTTTGCGGTCTGCGAAGAAGGCGCTCTGGTCGCTGTCCCTGGTTGTGCCCAACAGCGGCAATGCGGGCATTCGGCGCAACGACTTCGATGTGCGATCTCCTGGCGGCGATGCTGCTTTGGATTCACTGCACGAGCGCGTCTTCGTGCATCGCGCGTAGCTGTATCGGCAGCATGGCGACGAGTTGATCTACGGCCCTGGATCGGGCCTGCAGCAGACGGCTCGGCTGCGCGCCGGCCTGCCCCTCTTTCTGGCGCAGCTAGGCGTGCGCACGCTGCTGGACGCCCCGTGCGGAGACTTCCACTGGATGCGCACGGTGGACCTCGGGATCGAGGACTACATCGGCGTGGGCATCCTCGACGAGGTGATCGCCGCCCACCAATGGCGCCATGCCGGCCGCGGACGCCTCTTCCTGCGCCTGGACCTGATCCAGGACGAGCTACCGAGGGCCGACGCGATCCTGTGCCGCGACCTGCTGCCGCACCTGACCTATGCCGAAGTCTGGGCGGTGCTGAGGAACTTCCGCTCGACTGTTGCCGAATGTCTTATGACGACGACCTTCACCGGCCCGAGGACCAACCACGAAACCGCCACGAGGGGGATTGGCGCAATCCCAACCTGCAGGCCGCACCGTTCGACTTTCCTTCGCCGTTGTTCATGCCCGACGAGAAATGCACCGAGGCCGGTGGCGCATTTGCCGACGAGTGTCTCGCCGTGTGGCATCTCGACAAGCTGCCCCTGCACGAGTCGACTTAGCGAGCCGACTCCGCTGCTGGACAGATAACTTTGCCGGCTGCGCAGAAGCGCCCGCATAACTCTGCTCACAGTGGGCCTCCGGTAGCCTGATACCGTTTCCTCGGGGCAGACATATGGCTCTGAGGCGCAACGCAGCCCCGGGCGGCCCGCCACGCTTCGCAGCGAGAGGCGTTATGCCGCCGCCGCTCAAGCAAGGTTATGGACCGAAGCGCAACTTACGGCGCTCGGTTGGGCGCCGTTTGCTTTTGGTCTTCAGGCTTGGGGACGCTATGGGGAATGGACCGTCCTGGCTGGGTAGGCGGCCTCCCCAGGGCAACACCGGCCCTGACCCTGGGGCCGTGGTGCCACTCGATCCGCTGGCCCAGTACCTACCCCTGAACCATCGGGCGAACGCGGCCCAGGCGCGTTACTCTTGCGCAGCAAAAGGGGGTTAGCGGATGGGCAGCAGCAATAGCGGGCAGATGATCTACGGCGAAGTCGCCCCCGATCCAACCGCCACACCGCAAGTCGGAGATACGGTTCGCTTTCAGCCTGTCACGATCAAGCTGCTAGACGACGACCGAACAGTCTTCATGGAGGACGCAGGGGCGTTTGACGGCGTTCTCCTTTCGCTCCATTTTGCGGACGACGACGAACATCTTGTGCACGGCTCCGCTGTGCTTGTGGGCCCTGGCATCGCACTGACAGCAAAGCACGTAATCGAACCGTATCTCGAAGTGCTGGCAGCGGGCCACAAGCACTCAATGTGCATTGGCATTGCCCAGAACGGGATGCAGCTATGGACTGTGCGGAAGGCGACGCTCTTGCATGGCCAAGACCTCGCCATCCTGGGTCTTGAACTGAACTCTGCAATGCCGCATGACCGCACCTTCCGGCAGGCAATCATCTCAACGCGCCTACCGAGAATCGGCGATAGGGTGCAGATCGTTGGCTACCGTGCGACGTCAGCAAGCCGCACGCTGGAAGGCAAACCGGGCTACAGCGTTGAGGGCAGCACGCTGGTATCGGCTGGCGTCGTGAGAGAGCGGTACCCTACGGCGTCGGGCCGCGATAGCGTCATGCTTCCGTTCCCCGTGATTGAGGTGGAGTGCGCGTCCTGGGGCGGGATGAGCGGCGGCCCTGTGTTCGACGAGAAGGGCGACCTCGTCGGCCTGCTCTGCTCGTCCTTCACTGTTGATCAAGGACAAGGAGTTTCGTACGTCTCCCTGCTCTGGCCCGTACTCACCACGGAGTTCGAGGGGGGATGGCCTTCCGCAGCGTTCCCAGGTGCGTATTCCGGTCTGACTGACCACCTGTGCCGGTGTCAGCTGACCACACAAGCATGTCCCCGCTTGTGTTGACCGGTCCCAGGGCTGGAGGCGGCTAAGACTGCTGGTTGATCTGTACTTTCCTGTGGACAACCAAGCCGAGGGTCGCTGATTTGAGTATTGGTGGTCGATTTCGCTTGGATCAGCCGCTACTCTTAATGAAAGCATCTTTCCACGGCCGAGCCGGCAGAATGAATCGGTCTGAGTTGCCACCGGTAATCCAATGCAGCACTCTGGGACCAAAGCCGCTCCCACAAGTCACGCCGAAGGCCTGTTCCGGACGCTAGTGCTGGCGGGGTCGCGGGGCTACGCCGAGTACGAAAAACCTCCCTTCGGTCCAGTTTGTCTTGGGCGCAGACTGCGGCTCGCGGTGGTTCGAGCGCGACACCGAGGGCGGGACGCAGGTGGGGCGTGCCGACCGAAGCTGAACGATTTGCATAGGCTCAAGCCTGCACAGCTCTTCCATCAAGTGAAGCCGCCATTTGATCCAATCTAATGGTGGCTGCTCAGCAGCCCTGATGCAGTTCAAGACCGCTGCCGCAATTCAGACCTTGCTTGCGAGGTCAAGCTTTCGATGCACGTAGGAGATCAGCGCGAAGATGTCGAGGGCGTCTTGCTCCGGCATGGGCCACACCACCTTCGGCGCATGGGCCGTCGGGTTGCGGATTGCCCCGAAGACGCCGACGAGCAGATTCGCGAACCCCTTCTGTTCGCTGAGCTCCGTCTCGGTCTTCAGGCCGTTGATGGCAATGATCGGCGCTTTCGTCGATAGCGCCTGGTTGACAAGTTCCGCACCGTCGTTCGTCAGTCCGGACATCTGGCGAAGCCGCTCGGCGACCCCCTTCACTGCCTCAAGCACTGCGTGAAAGTAGTTCTCCGCCAGTAGCTCCGCCGTGCAGTAAACAAAGACCTGCGGGTGCGTGCCGCGGGCGTGTAGTGTGTCTGCGAGGTGCTTGGCTCGGGCGAGCGCGCCAGAAACTGTCGTCTCCCTGGTCGTATGAACAACCTGGCCTTGCTCGTTGACCGCGTAGCCGGCGAGTGACATGGCAACGTTGAGCCCATCTCGCATGCGTCGGAACTTCTCAGGCTGCTGCACGAATCGGGCGGGCTTCATGGCTCGATTGACGAACATGACAAGGTGGTTGCCCACTTGATGCTTGTTCTGCTGGTGCGCCAGCGCGTTGAAGAGGCGCTTCCACTTGGTCAATCCGGGCGATGGATCTTCAACCTGCATGTCCGCAAGGATGCTTCCGATCTCAGGCCCCGTGAGGCCTTCGCTGGTGTCGCCAAGGACACGGCATACCGCCTCTACCAGTGAGACGTCAAAACAAGGCAAGCGATTCATCGTCGTTCAGCGCCAGCTGCTTGTGCTTTGCACATACGCCTCTGAGCTCGTTCGAATTTGGACTCGTCCATTCTCTTGTTGCTTCGCGTGCAGCGACAGCCTTTCGCGCCAGCTGCATCCGTCATGAGGACGGATGTTCGGGCTGTGACGGATATCTCGCTACTGCGAACAACTCTCGGCGGTGGAGCCGTCATTTAGCCGTCTTGGCAGATGTCGGGTGCAGGTCCACCCGGGTAAACTTCTGCCGTGCGCCGTAGCTTGACCACCCTCATCCTGATGCTCTGCATGTGCTGGCAAGCGCTGGCCCATGCTGGCATTGCCGTGGTGATGGCGGACGCTCGCGAGCACCAGCACGCGGTGATGCACTTCGAAGGCGAAGCTCACCATCACGATAGCCACGATGATGACGACGACGACGGTGTGCATAAAGACCGTTCCGTCGCGTCGGCCCAGCACCTGGCCAGTGACGCCAGTTCCTGTGCACCGGCGCTGATTGGGGTTGTCAATCTGACGCTGCCGCAGCTGCCTCCAGAGATGCCTGCTCAGGCGACGGCGACTGCTTTGCCCCCTCCGTTCCTGGCCGGTCCCGAGCGACCGCCCAAATCCAAGTCCTGAACTCCGCTGCTGCCCGCGCTTGAAGCGCGGCTGTCGTTCGCTCTGGCGGTGACTGCGTTCGCCCCTCGGCTTCGTGCCGATGCGTCGCGCGTTGCTGTCCTCATGCATCAGGACTCTCGTGAAAACTCATCCATGGCTCGTCCCATGGCTCGTTGGCGGCACCCTTGCCGCCAGCGCGCTCGCCTGCGCCGCACAGGCCCAGCCTGTTCTACCCGCGGTATCTCCCGCTGCAACACGGCCTAGCCTCGCTCAGGCCATCGCTGCCGCTTGGCAACGCTCCATCGAGGCCACCCAGTCGCAAGGTCAGCAGCGCCAGGCGCAGGCTGACCAGACGGTCGCCAGCAGTTGGCTCGCAGCGCCACCGGCGCTTCAAGCCTCTCAGCGCCAAGGCCGGGGCAGCGCCGCCGAAGGGCAACGAGAGACTGAACTGGGGGTTGCTCTTCCTGTTTGGCGCATCGGCGCTCGAGCAACAGCCGGCCAGGCGGCGCAGGCTGAACTCGAATGGGCGCAGGCGGCGGAATCAGCTGCCCGGCTGCGCCTTGCCGGCCAAGTTCGCGAAACGCAGGGCCAGCTGGCCGGACTCGAATCAGAGCACCGTCTGGCCGCGCTTCAGAACCAGCTTCTCCAGCGTCTCGCCGAGGACGTGGACCGTCGCGTCAAGGCCGGCGACCTCGCGCCGGCAGACGCCATGGCCACGCGCGCCGAGTGGCTCGCCAGCCAGGCGCAGGAAGCGGAAGTCCAGCAAAAGCTGCGTGCCCAGCAAGCCCAATGGCAATGGCTGACCGGGCTGGCCATTCCTGCTGAGCCGGAGCCGCCCCGCGCGGCATCCGGCTTCGATCTCGACGAGGCCCATCCGGAGCTTCAGCTGGCTGCACGCGCCGTCGAACGCGCCCAGCGCAAGCTCTCGCTGGCCCAGGTCCAGCGCGGGGACAACCCCGAGCTGGGCGTGCATCTGCGCCAGGAACGCCCCGGCCAAGGCATGCCCACCCAGAGCAGCGTCGGTGTCTCGTTGCGCCTGCCTTTCGGCACGGACACGCACGCACAACCGCGCATCGCTGCAGCACTCACCGAGGTGGATCTCGCGCTGACCCAGCAACAGCGCATCCGCGACCGGCTGGCCGCTGAACTGCAGCTGGCACGCACGCAGTTGCAAGCGGCTGAATCCCAAGCGCAACTCGAAGCCCAGCGCGCCATGCTGCTGCGCGAGCGCGCCGGCCACATCGAAAAGGCCTTCAAGGCCGGCGAATCCCCACTGCCCGAACTGCTTCGGGCACTGGGCGCCGCTGCTCAAGCTGAGGCTGCCAGCGAACGCCAGCAAGCCCATCTGCGCCTCGCCCAGGCGCGACTCCAACAAGCCCAAGGATTGCTCCCATGACCCGCACCCTTCTGCTGCGCACGCTAGCTTCCGCCGTGCTAGCGACCAGCTTTTGCCTGAGCGCCATCGCCGGCCCTGGCGCGCACGGCCCCAACGGCGAACACCTCGACGCCCCCGCCACTGCGGCGGCGCCGGGCAACAGCCGGCCGCGCCTCGAAGCCAAGACCGAGCAGTTCGAGCTGGTTGCGACGCTGGGCGGCGGCGAGTTTTCGATGCTGATCGACCGCTTCGCCACCAACGAACCGGTGCTCAATGCACAAGTTGAAGTTGAAAGTGGCGGCCTGAAGGCCAAGGCCCCTTTCCACGATGACATTGGTGACTACGCAGTGGCTGACGAAGCCATGCTGAAGCTGCTGGCCACGCCCGGCGAGCACGCCATCGTCATCACGGTCATCCACGGGAACGAGTCGGACCTGCTGGACGGCACGCTCAAGGTCAGCGCGGCACAAGCCCAGGAAGCTGCCGAGGCCCCGCACAGCCACGACCATGCCGGCGGCGACGACCACGGCCACGAGCACACCACCGGCTCGCGCAAGCTATGGACGGGGGTGGGCGTCATCGCCGCTATGTTGATCGCCGTCGCCGCGTGGCGCCGCCGCGCCGGTGCCAAGACTTGGAACGGAGGCCAGGCATGAAGCACCCACTGCTCACCCTCGGCCTGCTGGTGGCCGCTATCACCGCCTTCGCTGGGCCCGGCGCCCACGGCCCCAATGGCGAACACCTCGACCAGGCGGGGCCGACGAATGCATCCGGCCTCGCGCGCCTGCCCGACGGCAGCGTCAACGTGCCCAAGGTGGCTCAGCGACGCATGGGTTTGCGCACACTGATCGCGCCCGAGACCGAAGCCGCGGCCACGCTGGAGCTGCCGGGCCGCGTCGTTCAGGACCCCAACGCCAGCGGCCGCGTGCAGGCGAGCCACGGCGGCCGCATCGAGCCGGGGCCCAAGGGTCTGCCGGTCCCAGGCCAGGCCGTTCAGAAGGGCGACATCCTCGCCTGGCTGCATCACCATGCCGATCCCTTTTCCCAGGCCAACCAGGAGGCTCAGCGCGCCGAGCTCCGCGCGGGTCGCCAACTCGCGGAGCAGCGGCTCAAGCGGCTGGAAGGGCTGGAGGGCACGGTGCCGCGCAAGGAGATTGAGGCCGCACGCCTGGAAGCCGAATCCCTCGCTGCCCGCGAGCGCAGCATCGCCGCGAGCCTGGAGGCGCGCGAACCGCTGCGGGCCCCGGTGTCCGGCGTCATCGCCCGCTCCGAGCTGGCGGCAGGCCAGGTCATCGACGCCCGAGACGTGCTCGTGGAGATCGTGGACCCCGCGCGCCTGATGGTCGAGGCGCAAACGCCCGACGTCACGCTGGGCCAGCGCATCGCTGGCGCCCAGTTGGCGGGCGTGAGCGGCGTCAAGTTGCAGCTGGCCGGTGTGCCCCGGTCGCTGCGCGACGGCACGCTGCCCTTAAGCTTCCGCGCTCAAGGCGACAAGTCGGTCCCGCTGGCTGTCGGCCAGACGGTGAGCGTCATCGTGGCGCTGAAGGACAGCGCCAAGGGTGTCGTGCTGCCAGCTGAGGCCGTAGTCCGCAGCCCGGTCAACGAGCCCGTCGTCTGGATCAAGACCGGCGCGGAGCGCTACACGCCCCAGCCGGTGCAGGTGAAGCCGCTTGGCGCCAAGACCGTGCTGGTCACCCGCGGCCTCGCAGCAGACAACCGCGTCGTGGTGCAAGGCGCACCACTGATCGCGCAGATCCGCTGAGGAGACGGCCATGTTCAATTGGATCGTCCTCACCAGCCTGCGCAACCGGCTCTTCGTGCTGGCCATTGCCGCGCTGCTGATGGCCTACGGCGGCTACACGGCCTGGCGCACGCCGGTCGATGTCTTCCCCGACCTGAACAAGCCGCTGGTCACCGTGCTGACCGAGGCAGGGGGCATGGCGCCCGAGGAGGTGGAGCAACTCGTCAGCTTCCCGATCGAGACGGCGCTCAACGGCATGCCCGGCATCACCCGGGTGCGGTCGACCTCGGGCATCGGCCTGTCCATCGTCTACGCCGAGTTCGACTGGGGCACCGACGTCTACCGCAACCGCCAGCAGGTGTCCGAGCGGCTGGCGCAGCTGCGCGGCCAGTTGCCCGCCGAAGTGACGCCCGTCATGGGGCCGGTCTCGTCCATCATGGGCGAGGTGATGCTGATCGCGCTGCCGCTCAGCGCGGGGCAAGCGACGCCGATGCAAGCCCGCGAGTACGCCGACTTCGTGCTGCGGCCACGCCTGCTGGCCATCCACGGGGTGGCGCAGGTCATCCCGATCGGAGGCGAGGTGCGCACGCTGCGCGTCGAGCCCGACACGGCCCGCATGGCGCAGCTGGGTGTGTCGCTGACCCAGGTGGAGCAGGCACTGCGCGGCTTTGCCGGCAATGCGGGCGGCGGCTTCATCGACCTGAACAGCCGCGAGTACCTGATCCGGCATCTGGGCCGCACCAACCGCATCGAAGACCTGCAAGGCATCGCCGTCGCCTGGAAGGACGGACGCGCCATCCTGCTGGAGCAGGTCGCCAGCGTGCGCTTCGCGGCAGGCCTCAAGCGCGGCGATGCGGGCTACAAGGGTGCGCCGGCCGTCATCGTCAGCGTGCAAAAGCAGCCGGCCGCCGACACCGTGAAGCTGACTCACCAGATCGAGACGGCCCTGGAAGAACTCAAGCCCGGCCTGCCCAAGGGCTTGAGCGCGCCCAAGGTCCTGTTCCGCCAAGCGGACTTCATCGAGGCCTCGATCTCCAACGTGACCGGTGCGCTTCGCGACGGCGCCATCATGGTGGCCATCGTGCTGTTTGCCTTCCTGCTGTCAGCCCGCACGACGTTGATCTCGCTGGTCGCAATTCCGCTGTCGCTGGCGGTCACGGCGCTGGTGTTCCGCCTGCTGGACCAGTCGATCAATGTGATGACGCTGGGCGGCCTGGCCATCGCCATCGGCGAGTTGGTGGACGACGCGGTGGTGGATGTCGAGAACATCCAGCGCCGGCTGCGCGAGAACCGTTCGCTGCCTGTGCCGCGTCCGGTGCTAGAGGTGGTGCGCGCCGCCAGCGTGGAGGTGCGCACTGGCATCGTCTACGCAACCCTGATCGTCGTCCTCGTCTTCGTGCCGTTGTTCGCGCTGCCGGGCATCGAGGGTCGGTTGTTCACGCCACTGGGCATCGCTTACATCGTGTCCATCCTGGCGTCGATGGGGGTGTCCATGACCGTCACGCCGGTGCTGAGCGCCTTCCTGCTGCCGCGCATGAAGCGGCTGGACCATGGCGACAGCCCGTTGGTCGCACGGCTCAAGCACTGGGACGGGCGGCTGCTGGCCTGGTCCTTCCCGCGCGCCCGGCTGCTGATGGCTGCGGCTGTGCTGGCCGTCGCGGCCGCGGCGGCCAGCGTGCCGTTCTTCCCGCGCGCCTTCCTGCCGGCCTTCAACGAGGGCTCGCTGGTGCTGTCGCTGATGTTCAACCCGGGGACTTCGCTGGCCGAGGCCAACCGCATGGGCGCGCTCGCGGAGACGCTGATCGCCCAGGTGCCCGAGGTCACGCAGGTGGGGCGCCGCACCGGCCGCGCCGAGCTGGACGAACACGCCGAGGGCGTGCACTCGGCCGAGATCGACGTGGACCTGCGCCGCGACGGCAAGCCGGTGGACCGCGAGGCGGTGATGGCCAGCATCCGCGCCCAGCTTGCCTCTCTGCCGGCGCAGGTGGCGATCGGCCAGCCGATCTCGCACCGGTTGGACCACCTGCTCTCCGGTGTGCGCGCCCAGATCGCCGTCAAGATCTACGGCGACGACACTGACACGCTGCGCGGCCTGGCCGAGCAGATGCGCGCCGGGCTCACCGGCGTACCCGGCCTGGTGGACCTGACCGTTGAAAAGCAGGTGCTCATCCCGCAAATTGCCGTGCGGCTGGACCAGCGCAAGGTGGCCCAGGCAGGGTTGTCGCCCGGTGAGGCAGTGCGCGTGCTGCAAGCGTTGACGGACGGCGCTCACGGCGCGCAAATCGTCGACGGCCAGCGCCGCTACGACCTGGTGCTGCGCCTGCCCGACGACCAGCGCAGCCCTCAGGACCTGGCCCGCACCTTGATCGACACGCCAGCCGGGCGGCTACCGCTGTCCAGCATCGCCACGGTCGAGGAGTCCGACGGACCCAACCAGATCGGCCGCGAGAACGGTCGGCGGCGCATCGTCGTCTACGCCAACACCGATGGTCGCGACATGGGCCGCGTCATCGGCGATATCCGGCAGGTCATTGCCAAGACGACCCTGCCCACGGGGGCTTTCATCAGCCTGGAGGGGCAGTTCCAGGCGCAGGAACAGGCCACCCAGCTCATCGTGGTGCTGTCGGGTGTGTCGCTGGCGATGATGTTCCTGGTGCTTTACACGCGCTACCGCTCGGCCGTGCTGGCGGGAGTCATCATGGCCAACATCCCGCTGGCGCTGATCGGCGCCGTCGTGGCGATGTGGCTGGCCGGCGTCACGCTGTCGGTGGCCACGATGGTCGGTTTCATCACCCTGGCCGGCATTGCCACCCGCAACGGCATCCTGAAGGTCAGCCACTACATCAACCTGTGTCGCTTCGAGGGCGAACGCTTCGGCCAGCCCATGATCGTGCGCGGCTCGCTGGAGCGGCTCACGCCGGTGTTGATGACGGCATTGGTCGCGGCCTTCGCGCTGACGCCGCTGCTGCTGGCAGGTGACGAGCCCGGCAAGGAGATCCTTCATCCGGTGGCGGTCGTCATCTTCGGTGGCTTGGTCAGTTCTACCCTGCTGGACACGATCCTCACACCCGTGATCTTCTGGCTGGTGGGCGAGAGACCCCTGCAACGCCTGCTGACTCCGGAAGAGAACGCCTCCCCTGGGCAAGCCCAGGAAGCGTTTTGAACCTCATGGCCCTGCGGCGCCGCCTGTGCAAGAGCGCCGCGCAAACATTGGAGATGAACATCATGAAGACCAAGCAACTGCTGATTGCCGCCCTGCTGGCATCGAGCGCCCTGGCCATGAACCCAGCGATGGCTCACGGATCGGCGGCACCCCGTCACGGCGGCATCGTGCAGGTCGCCAATGACGTGAACTTCGAGTTGGTGGTGGAGGCCGACGGTGCCACCATCTACCTCGTGGATCACGACGAGGACATGCCCTCCAAGGGCATCTCGGGCAAGCTGACGGTGCTGAATGGCGCGCAGAAGACCGAGGTCGATGTGAAGGCCACCGAAGGCAACAAGCTGCGCGCCACCGGCGTGAAGATCGCCCCCGGCGCCAAGGTGGTCGCGGTGCTGAACAACGTCGAAGGCAAGACCGCTACCGTGCGGTTCACCGTCAAGTGAAGATCGCCATGAGCATCCTGATCCGCTCGATGTCTGCAGCCCTGCTGCTCACTGTTGGCGCCACAGGCTGGGCGTCAGACGCACCGCGCGACAACGCGACGCTGGCCGCCAGGTCCGAGGCCGTGTTCGGGAAGCAGCCGGGCCAGAGCTTCGACGCCCAGGCGGTCAAGCCGGCGGCTGCCGGGCCCCGCACCGAGACCGTGACGGTGACGCTCAAACCCGGCAAGGGCGCCGAGGTGCAAGCCGAACTCGACGCGGGTCAGGGCCTGGTGTTTCAGTGGACGGCCAGCGCTGATGTGGCTGTGGACCTGCATGGCGAGCGAACCGGCTCGCAGTCGGAGTACACCAGCTACGACATCGAAGGCGCTCAGCGCGAAGGCGCCGGCACCTTTGTCGCGCCGTTTGCCGGCACCCATGGCTGGTTCTGGAAGAACAAGGGCCAGCAGCCTGTCACCGTGACCGTCACCATCACCGGCTTCCACAAACGCCTGGTGCGGCACGGAGGGCAGCCCTGAGGGCTGTACCGACCATGTCTGTTCATTGGAACCTCCCAGCACTTCGAGGCGGCCTGCTTGCGCTGCTGGCGGCGGCGCTGTTTGGTGTCAGCACGCCGATGGTGCAGAAGCTCGGGCTGGGCCTCGGTCCCTTCACCACGGCTGCCTTGCTGTACTTGGGGGCGGCCGTCATCGGGGCTCTGCTTCGCCAGCACGTCAGCAAGGAAGCTCGGGTGCTGCGTGGCGATGTGCCGCGGTTGCTGTTGGTCGCCCTGTTCGGCGCCGTGTTGGGGCCCGTGGCGCTGGCATGGGGTCTGCAGCGGACCAGCGGCACTGGGGCATCGCTGATGCTGACGCTGGAAGCTCTGTTCACGGCCGTCCTAGCGTGGCGCCTGTATGGCGAAACGATGGATAGGCGTGTTTGGGTCGCCATGCTGTTGCTGCTTGCCGGCGGGGTGCTGTTGATCTTGGACCAGGGCTTGGCGTCCAGCGGGCAGTGGCTGGGGTTGCTGGCTGTGCTGGCTGCCACCGCTGCCTGGGGCATGGACAACACCCTGTCTCGGGCCCTCGCCGAGCGCGACCCCGCCCAGGTGGTACTGGCGAAAGCCGCACTGGGTGCGACCGCCACCGTGGTGCTGGCGCTGGCCACGGGCGAGCCGATGCCAGGTTGGGCCGCCGCCGCGGGGCTGATGGCCGTGGGCGCTACCGGGTACGGCCTGAGCCTGCGCTTCTACCTTTTGGCTCAGCGGGAGTTCGGCGCCGCACGCACGGGCTCGGTCTTCGCCTTCGCGCCGTTCATAGGCGCTGCGCTGGCCTTCGCGCTAGGTGACCGTTCAGCGGGCTGGGGCATGGCGCTGGGCGGCCTGTTGATGTTGGCTGGCGTGGCCCTGCATCTGGCTGAGTCGCACGATCACGAACACGAGCATGAGGCGTTGGAGCACGAGCATGCCCATCGCCATGATGACGGCCACCACGATCACCATCATGACGTGATGCCCGCTGGTGCACACAGCCACGCCCACCGACACGAGCCGATGCGGCACAGCCATGCACATGTGCCGGACGTGCATCACGGGCACAACCACTGAGGACGCGGCCGTGCGACAACAGCAGCGCTCCAGTTTGATTCTCATCTCCGTCGTGGTCGCCTTGGGTGGCTGCGCGGCGGCATCGACGCGCTCCGTTCAGCCTGACGGCGTCTATTGCTATCGCATCGGCAAGTCCTACAGGCCGCAGCTGACTTGCACGAACAGCGCCGTGCCGTCTGATGCCTTGGAGGCCGAGGCTAAGCGCTTCGCCGCTGACCCTGGCGTTGCAACGCTCTATCTGGTGCGCAATCGCTGGGCGGATACCAGAAACGTCCTGCCCGTCCAGATAGGCCAGGACGGACGCGTCGACACGATCCCGAGATCACTGGCCCGTATCCGGCTGCCGCCTGGATCGCACCGGCTGAGTTTCGATTGGCAGGGTCAAGGGCAGGTCCAGACGGTCGAGCTTCGCGCTGGCGAAGTGCGATTCTTGGAGATCGACGGTTCGCTTTGGGCCTGGGGCAGCAGCTATGGATGGGCAGATGGCGACACCGAGGGCGCGCGGTCCCGCGCCCTGAAGTCAAAGCTGATCGCCGATTTGCGGCTTCATTGAGAGCCGACTGGTTCGCGCTAGAGGCCGAGCCTTGCTTTCAGCGCGGCTACCACCGGCTGTATGGCTGAGGGCGGGAAAGGCGACACGCTGCTGACGTTGATCTCGCAGAGCACGAAACTGCCGGGCCGTTCGCCCGACATGAAGTCGCAATCCCACAGCAGGGGAAGCTGTTCGCGGGCCAGGCCTACACGGGTGCGAAGCAGCTCAATCCATCCCGACTCAAGTTGCATGCGCAGCGCTTGGAACGGTGGATGTTCCGCAGGGTAGTACAAGCGCGGCCCCGGTGCCGGTGCAGGTTGGTCTCCACTCGCCGGATACAACGCATTGACCGCCTGGTGCCCGAAGCCAGCGACGCGATCTCCGACGAGATAGGCCCTCACCATGCCATCCACGAGCCGAGGCTGCCAAGCCTGGTCCACCATGTGACCACCGTTTTCGGGCTCAAAGTACGGTGCAAGTGTTCGTAGCAGCTCAGCCATGCTGAGTTGACCTTCTTCGGCATCACGCTGGGCGTGCCGCACCTTCATCAGCGGTGAGCCCTCGACTGACTCGACGCGCCATACGCCATTGCCGCTTTGGCCCCGGTACTGCTTCAACACGCGCGCACCGCGTTGCAGCCGTTGCGGCAGCTCGATCGCCAACTGGGCCAAGCTGTCGACGCGCAAAGCGTCGCTGCCAAAGGGCAGGTCACGCACCTCCACCAGGACGTCCTTGGTGCCCAGCTTGAGGATCGCGTCCGGGTGCGCGCTGACAAGCACGCCGGACTCAGCAGCATCGCGCAGCAGCGCATCCAGCCGGTCGCGCCGGCGTCCGCCCTCGATGGGGTTGCACCAGACGAGCACGGCCTGAACGCCACGCAATTGGGAAGCGACCTCGTCGGCGCAGTCATCGTTGTAGATGACCGGCTCAGTTGGAACGCCTGCGGCTGTGAAGGCAGCGTAGAGCGCGGCGAAGCGGCTCTCCGCCGGGTCGTTGCGGTCGCGTGCGGCTCGGTCGCCCGGGTAGAGCAATGCGATGTTGGGCTCGCCTCGCATTTTGGCTCACCCAGCAAGCTTGCCCACCACAGGCCGGCCGGAGGCGGTCCAGCCGTCGATGCCGCCAGTCAAGAAGCGCGCATTGCGCCCCGCGGCCCGGAGCCTCATTGCCGTTGATCGTCCGACCTCATGCCCATAGACGCAGTAGACAACCACAGGCTTGTCGGAAGGCAGGTCGGTGGCCCAGGTGCCCACCGCAGCCGGATCGCACCATCGAGCGCCTGGGATCATGGACTCGGCCTGCGCGAAAACGCCGTGACGCCTGACGTCGAGCACCAGGGCATCCGCCAAGGCACCGGCATCGGTCCCTAGCGTCTCGCTCGCAGCATGGACCGCAGCCTGGTAACGCTCGTAGGCCGCGGTCCAGTTGATATTGCTCATGAACGCGTCGACATATGCCCCGGCGGCCGCGCCGTAGTCCAAGTGATAGGCGTGCTCGTACATGTCCAGGGCGAGGATGGGCACGCCGCCGGCAACGGCATGGGTGTGGTCAGCCGCCCACTGGTTCACCAATGTTCCTTCGCGGGGCTGGAACACCAGAAGCATCCAACCCGAGCCACCGCCCAGGGCTTTGGCGCAGGCGACGAACTCCTCGCGCCAGCGCTCGACGCTGCCGAAGTTGGCATCGAGTGCAAGCGCCATGGCCGGCGCCATGGTGACGCCATCCCCGCCCAGGCCGGCGAAGTACAGCTCATGCAGCAGCACGGAGTTCGTGGCAATCAGCTCCTCGCGCTTCAGGCCGTTGAGCTGAAAGCCCGGCGCCTGGCCGAAGTCCAGATCGCTCAACTGCCTGCGAATCGCGTTCAGACGCTTGGCCGCGCCGGCGTAGTTGTTCTGGTGATGGCTGAGGAGGAGCTTGTCTGACAGGCCGTGCAGGCCCATGGTGTCAAAGGGCAGTTCGGCGATCTGCAGGTCCATGGGAGCTCCTGTCTTCAAGCGTGGGATAAGGGGTAAAGCACCAGCCCGGCGATCGCCGCGACTGCGACGACAACTGGCTCAGGCAGCTTTTTGAAGCGCCAGAGCACGGCAACGGTGATCAGGGCTAACGCGGCCGTCGCCACGTCGCTGATGGAGCGCTGACCGATGACGACGACAGCCCCCGTGATCGCACCGATGGCGGCTGCCGTCACGCCATCGACAAAGGCCACGATCCCGGGGCGCTTGCCGTGCTTCTTGAAGTACGGCGCCGGCAAGATGGTGAAGAGGTAGCAAGGGATGAACGTCGCTGCTGCCGCGACCGTGGCGCCCCAGAAGCCTGAGACCAGATAGCCAATGAACCCCGTCGTGATGACCACGGGGCCGGGCGTGATCATGGCGACAGCCACGGCGTCAACGAACTGCCGGTCGTTGAGCCAGTGGTACTCCTGCACCACGCCGCCGTACAGGAACGGCACGATGGCAAGGCCGCTGCCGAACACAAAGCTCCCGGCATAGGCGAAGTAGGCGCCAAGCTGGCCGAGCTTGTGCCAGTCCAGGTTGTCAATCGCGAAGAACGCTGCCAGCGGCGCCGCAATGCTGTTGGCCTGCCCGCGCGCGAGCCACTTCGGTGGCGCTCGTAGCAGCCACACCAGCACGCCGGCACCCAGGAAGATCCAGATCACCTCGGACTTGGTCACCACCGTGACCGCAGCGCTGACGGCGAAGATGGCCCACAGCAGCTTGTCCTTGCCGATGTTCTTGGTCGTGAGCTTGTAGGCGCTCATCGCGATGATGCCGATGACCGAGGCGCCCACGCCGTAGAACACGGCCTGCATCCAGCCAATGCCGCCGAAAGCCGCATAGGCTGCGCCAATGGCCACGACCATCAGAAAGGATGGCAGCACGAAGGCGATGCCCACCAACGTCGCGCCGAGCACGCGGTAATGCACGTAGCCAAGGTAGATGGCGAGCTGGGCGGCCAGCGGGCCCGGCATCAACTGCGCCAGGGCCATGCCCTCCTTGTAGTCGCCTTCCGTGATCCAGCCGCGCTTCTCGACAAGGTCGCGGTACATGTAGCCCACCAGCGCGACAGGACCGCCGAAGCCCCAGGTGCCCAGCGCCAGCATGTAGCGCACGATCTGCCACAGCGAGTAGCGCGGCAGCGCGGGCGTGTTCTCGGGCGTGTTCATCGTGCGGCTGCCTTGTGTTGGGAGGCTGCGGTCTCGCGCAGGAAGTGGGCGTAGAGCGAATCCAGCACTGTGCTCATCTCGGCCAGGAGAGCGTCGTCGTCTGTCAGACGCTCCCGAGCACCGGACATCACGGCCTCGAAGCCTTTGGCTTCCGGCACAGGCTCGCCGCCGACGTCGAGCACGTGGACGACCTTGGCAAGGCGCATCAATGCACCGTCGGATTCCAGGCCGAAACTCGCCATCAGCGTCTCGAAGGTCACGCGATCGCCTGCGTGGCTGAAGGCTGCGCCGTCGAAATCGAAGCCCAGGGCGCCCTCGGGGCAGTCCGAGGGCTTGGCCAGCCAGAGGAAGCTCGCTTCCTTGTCGATAAAGCGACCAATCAGCCAGGCGCTTGCGGCCCGGTCCACCCACAGCCGCCTGCGCGTCGCCCAAAGCCGCCCTTGGTAGTCGGTGATCTTCAGCCGCGGGATACGTCCCTCGGTCTGCTGCGGTTCGCCCGGTGACAGCAAGCTCTCGATGCGTTTGTTCAAGTCCGCCCACGCCGCTTCGGCCTCTGCGGCGGCCTCCCCGGGGAAGAAGTCGATGGCCCGCAGAGCGTCGAACTCGCGCAGCTGCTTGCGCTGCAGCCGGGCCAGCTCTGCTGGGCTCAAGGATGCGAGACCAGCGTTTGCCTCCTGCCAGGCCTTGCGCAATTCCGCGTACTCCGACTGGCGGTCAAAGAGGTGGCGATAGGCCTCGTTCTCGTCCGCGGTGCGGGGCTCGACGGCCATCAGCCACGCGCTGCCCCCCTCGCGCTGGCACTCATCAGCCAGGGCCTGCAGGGCCTGCTCGCGTTCTGCGCTGGCAGGCAAAAGGTAAGCACCGTCGCGGATCGCAGCACAGCCGAGCGCCTTGAATCCGCGCCAGATGCGCATTCGGGCGGTCGCACTCGAGGTCGGCAATGAAACAACGAGCAGCACCCATGGGGTGATTGTCTGTGGCATGTAGGAAATTCTACAGCAATGTAGGTATCGCTTCAACTCTCTGAAGGAGGCGCTCGCCTGCACTCCTAGCTACGCCATTGCGCTCCCCTTTCACTGGCGCCTCAGGCCGAGCAGGAGTGGCGTTGACTTGGCATAATCGAACTTAACGAACTTGCCAAACGAAAGGATCGCATGATCGTCCTGAAGGCTCCCCTGGAGCAGGTGCTTGATGCACTTCAAGTGGTTGCTGGCAACTGTGGTCGGCGGCACCAACTCCCCGTACTCGCCGAAGTGATGATCAGCAGGCGTGGATCGGGAGCCAACTACTTTGACTACATGCGCCGCGTGTTTCAGCAGACGCCGGCGCAGACTGTCGTCGTGCATCCCTGTGGCGAACCTGCCCGCCCGGTGATAAAGCTCAAGCGGGCTCACGCGCAAGCGTTGTCGCGCGGTTTCTTCGGCGCGACGAAGGTCAATGCGCGCAATGCCCCTTGAATCGGTCGATCGAAGTTGCCATGAAGTCCACCTCCAGCACTTACCCATCCGCACAAAGCTCAGCAAGCGCGCCCCGCGCCACACAGCGACCGTCGCCCTATGTCTCTGCCACTCAAACTCGCGCACTACTGGCCGGCAGCCTCGCTGCCCGCACTGAGCGCTTGCAGGCTGGCGACATGGTGACCACGGAGCAGGCTGCCGAGCTCGCCAGCACCACCCGCGTGACCATCAACGCATGGATCGCCAAGGGACGAGCCATCGGCTTGACCCAAACCCGTCGCGGCTTTCGACTGCCGAAATGGCAGTTTGAGCCCGCGTTGTGGGATGTGATTCCCGAGCTTGCCCAGGCCTTGGGGACCAGCGAAGGCTGGGCTCTGTTGTCGTTTCTAGAGACGCCTCTTGGCAGTCTCAACGGACGGACACCTCGCCAGGCGATCGAACAAGGCGATACGGCGCGCGTCCTCGCACTGGCATTGGCGGAGGGCACTTGATCGACCCGCATGAAGCTTGCCGACCTCGAATTTGTACCCAGTTTTGAGCTACCCGCTCCCACCGTCCTCTATCGCGTTCAACGTATCCGCGCCCGCCGTGGCACCGTGCGGATCGGGCGTCTCCTACTGCCGCCCTCGGGCCTGCTGAGCGGGCGCTTTGATGTCGCCGGTGTGTCGGTAGGCTACTTTGCCGAAGCGCCCGAGACCGCGGTCTATGAATCTTTGTGCCGACGTGAAGTCATCAGCGTATCCATGCAGGCAGCGGCACAGAGAGCACTGCTGTGCTTGCAGACTGCGGCGCCGTTGAAGCTGCTGGATCTGCGCATGCACGCCAGCAGCTGGCCGGTGCTCCAGTCACTTCGTCTGCACCATACGCAAGAGCTTGCTATGCAGGCACTCGGCCAGGGATTCGCCGGTATCGCTTACTGCTCGGCGCAGCAGCACGGCATGGACTGCTACGCCATCTTCGGTGATGGATTGCGGTCGCTCCGAGCCCTCTGGGCCGAGAGTCTCACCGAGCCCGGCACCGGGAATCTCCACGGCATGCTTGCTGCAGCACTGAAAGGCTCCCAGGTGCCGCTCACACCTTGAGATAGCCTGGCTACGGCTGTGCTGCCGATCGCGCGCATTGAGGCAGATGGCTTCCGGACACTGCCAAAGTCGGTGTGGCGCTGCCGATGGTCGAGCCACGTTTGCCCCCCATTGACTGGAAATGCAGTCATCAGCCACCACCCAGTGGCGCGGGCAATGTCCTAGCATCATCATCCGCATGAGTCGGACGCCAGAGATCCGGCTGCAGGGAGGAAACCATGGCAGTCAAAGCCATCTTCGTCGGCATCAACAAACAGCTCGACCCGAACATCGACGAGCTGACCGGCGCTGTGCGCGATGCCAAGGCGCTGAACGCGCTGTTCATGGACTCGGTACCGGACTTGAGCGCCCAGTTGCTCATCGATGAGCACGCCACCAAGGAGGCTGTCTCCAAGGCCATTTTCGGGACCCTGACCAGCGCGACAGCCGATGATGTGCTCGTCATCAGCTTTGCTGGTCACGGATCGCCGGATGGTGGATTGGCGCTCTACGACACTACGACGGCCGACCTGCCGGGCTCAACGCTGTCCATGGCGGATCTCGCGGACGCATTCAAGGCAACGCAAGCGAGAGTGGTCCTCTGCATCCTGGATTGCTGCTTCAGCGGCCACGCGCCTGGCCGGGTGCTCCAGGTTGCTGCGCAGCCGCGCAGTGTTTTCGCTGTTGAGCGGATCGCTGGCGAAGGCCGCATCCTGCTGTCTGCATGCACCGCGCGTGAAGTCGCCTGGGAGCAGCCGGGCACCGGCCACGGGCTGCTGACCTTCGCGGTGATCCAGGCCATGACTGGCGTTAACGACGATCACGTCAGCTTCCCGGCCGTAGCCGACCAGATCATCCAGATCGCACGCGTCGAGGCGCAGCGCCTCGGCGTTTCCCAGACACCGGTGTTCCTCGGCGCGGTCCAAGGTGGCTTGGTCTTCCCGCGTCTCAAGCGAGGAGACAACTACCAGGCCGCCTTTCCCTGGACAGCGGTTGAGCGGATCACGGGGCAGTTCGACGAATTGCTGGCTCACGGCTTCCCTAATGCGGTTGTCGACCAGTGGAAGGCTCGCTTCCAAGGCGGTCTCAATCCGTTGCAGCTGCGCGCCGTCAACGAGTTCGGTGTCCTGGCCGGCAAATCGCTGCTGACGGTCGCACCAACGAGTTCGGGCAAGACCATGGTGGGCGAGCTGGCCGCCGTGCAGTCCGTCGTGGCTGGGAAGAAGGCGGCATTCCTGCTGCCGTATCGGGCGATCGTGAACGAGAAGCTCGAAGAGTTCAGCGAGCGATACGGCGCCGCGGGCATGCGGGTGATCCGCTGCACTGGCGACGCCACGGACAGCGTGGGGGATGTGCTCGGCGGCCGCTATGACCTTGGCTTTTTCACCTACGAGACCTTTCTGAACTTGGCCCTCGGTGCACCTCATGTACTCAGCCGTCTGGGCCTCGTCGTGGTCGACGAGGGTCAGTTCATTACCGACCCGCGACGCGGCATCATCGTTGAGCTGATCCTGGCGCTTCTGCTACGAGCACGAACACGAGGCATCGAGCCGCAGCTGATCGTGCTTTCGGCCGTGCTTGGCAGGCTCAATGGCTTTGAGAACTGGCTCGACATGCCGGTGCTGCTGTCCCAGGATCGGCCGGTGCCGCTGATCGAGGGCGTCATGGATCGTTCAGGCACTTTCCAATTTCGGGATGTCGACGGGTCGACCAAGGTAGAGGCGCTGCTGGCGCGACATGAGATCCGCCAGCGCAAGGCAAAGCCCGAGACACAGGACATGCTGGTGCCACTGGTCCAGAAGCTGGTTGCCAACGGAGAAAAGGTCATCATCTTCCGCAACCAGCGAGGTTCCGCACAAGGCTGCGCGCGCTACTTGGCTGCGGAGATCGGCAAAGGCCCGGCGACGTCGGCCCTGGAGGCGCTGCCGGACCAGGACCTCACGGCCGCGTCGCAGGACCTGCGCACCTGCCTGGAAGGCGGCACCGCCTTTCACAGCACCAACCTACTGCGCGCCGAGCGCGAGGCAGTGGAGCGCGGGTTTCGCGACTTGAACGGGGGTATCCATGTGCTGGCGTCGACCACCACGCTGGCCGCAGGCATCAACACGCCGGCGTCCACGGTGATCCTGGCTGAACAGGAGTTCCTAGGCGAGGACGGACGCCCCTTCACCATCGCAGAGTACAAGAACATGGCCGGTCGCGCGGGCCGCCTTGGCTTCAATGAGACTGGCAAGGCCATCCTGCTGGCGGACACCTCCATGGAGCGCGCGAGGCTCTTTCAGCGCTACGTGATGGGCGCCCCCGAGGACGTGAGGTCATCGTTTTCTGACGCCGCGATGGCGACGTGGGTGCTGCGGCTGCTTAGCCAAGTGCGAGCGGTCCGGGAAGACGAGATTCCCGGGCTGCTGGTCAACACCTTCGGCGGCTATGCCGCCTCGCGGGCTCACCCTGGCTGGGTCCC
Source organism: Roseateles puraquae (assembly GCF_002205845.1). Taxonomy (GTDB): domain Bacteria; phylum Pseudomonadota; class Gammaproteobacteria; order Burkholderiales; family Burkholderiaceae_C; genus Pelomonas; species Pelomonas puraquae. The sequence goes on from NZ_NISI01000003.1 coordinate 45,705, forward strand.
GGCGATCTCGCAACGAATTGCGGAGTTCGTGGCGCGGCTGCTTCAAGCTGGCCTGGCCGAGAAGGAAGGCGACGTTGTCCACCTGACCATGCTCGGCCAGGCGGTCGGGGCCTCTTCGCTGTCGTTCGAGTCGGGACTGCGCATGGTCGAGCTGATGCGCGGCCTCGACCTCGCAGCGACGCCACCGATCAATGTGCTCGGGCTTGTTCAGGTGCTGGCGGAAATGTCGGACATCTACACCCCGATCTACACGCGCAACCGCAGCGAGGCGGCACGCGTCTCGGACGTCATTCAGAAATACGGCGATGGCGTCTCCCGCACCCTCCAGCGCTATGGCGCCGACGAACACGAGCTGTGGCGGCGCAGCAAGCGCGCCAGCATCCTGTTCGATTGGGTCGAGGGCGTGCCCGTGGACGTGCTGGAGCGGACCTATACGGCCAACCCCTATCAGGGCGCGATCCGGTACGGCGACATCATGAGCATCGCCGAGGGCACGCGGTTCCATCTGCGCTCTGCACACCGCATTCTGGCCGCGCTGTTTCCCGACCAGCCTGATTTCCTCACGGCCCTAGACGTGCTGTTAACCCGGCTGGAATTCGGGCTTCCGGAGGCCGCCCTGCCGCTGGCGGGCATCCGACCGCGCTTGTCGCGTGGACAGTGCCTGGCCTTGATTCAGATCGGCGTCGTAACGCTGGACCAACTCAGCGCGCTCGACGATGCCCGACTGCAGGCTTGCGTAGGCGCGGCGATGTTTCGGCTGATGAGGCCCAAGACCGCATCAGGGACACCGTCATGAACTCCGCGGATCTGGCTGGTGGGCAGCCAACACCCCTGCAGGGCGAGCTGCTCGGACAACTCCTTGGAGAGATGCTGGAACGCCGCGGCGGCGTGCCTTACTACAAGTTCCGCTCGATGCACGTGCCGCATTGGGCAGAACTCGACGGCATGGAGGCCAAGGGCTGGCTCAAGCGAGACAACGACCACTACTACGTCCAGTCCACTGCCGTCCCGCTGATCGACACGCCGGCGGCGCGGGAACGGCTTGCGAACATTGAGCGGATCTATGCAGCGCTGCGGGCGCAGTACCTGCAGACGCAGCTGCGGCCCTACAAGGTCAATGAATTGGCCGAGGCCATTGAGCTGACACCCGAGGTCGTGCTGGAGGTGTTGCGGCACATGATGGATACCGTGGCCTGGCACATGGGCTCGTCGCTGAACGTGGCGCTGGAGGAGGCCTCTGTAAGCCCGGGCGAAAAAATTCTTCAGTTCAGCACCTTCACGGAGCTGGCCGCGGACGTCCGCAGTTGGCAGCGCGGCCCCACTTATTTCCCGGGCACGCTGGCGGATGACCGGCCGCAGGAAGACACACGTGCGGAATCCGTACCGACACATTCGCCTACTGCCTTGACCAGCGCCTGGCCGCCGGCGCGGACCTGCCTGCAAGGCTTTAAGTTCGACGAGATCAAGGACATCGCCGGGCTTGCCGGCTTTGACGTGACCGCGGCAGCTGATCTCGTTCAGGGCAGCGGCTCCAATGTCACCAAAGGCCAGCTCCTCGCGGCCATCGACCGCCAGTTGCGGGACATGGATGCCCAGCACACGGCCCGGTTTCTCGCCATTCTCATAGAGGAGATACTGAGCCGCGAGCCCGAAGCGGAGGAGAAGCTTTCCGGCCACCTGAGCCGGCTGGGTTGGTCGTTTATCGATGGCAAGTTGCTTCCCGTGGCGCTGTTCGATTCCGGCGCGTTGGAAGATATGCCCGCCGATGCCCATCCGGACCTGCTGAAGGCTGCCCAGCGTCTTCGTGACGGCGATCTTGGGGGCGCCATCTCCGCCGCTGCCGGCGCTGTAGACGCCGCCGTAGCAAAGGTCTATCGCGAAGCCAATCTAGGCGATCCCACAAGGGCGACGTTCCAGGAAGGCTGCAAACGCGCCATGGCCGCGCGTGGCATCCTGGTGGATTTGGAAGGCCGCCTAGCCGAACTGCAATGGCAGCCCGCTGACGCAGGGCTCTTTGCGCGCAACCTGGAGGGGGCGCTCGTCAGGGGTGCCTACGTCATGCAGACGCTCCGCTCCCACATGGGCGACGTCCACGGCAGCAAGCCCATCTTGCGCGCTCTGGTCTTCGACAGCCTCCGGTGGGCCGAACTGCTGGTCGGGGCGCTGCTGGTGGTCAAGACCGATCCGGCGCCCAAGGGCTAGGGCGACCCTACTTGCCAAGGTTGTAACTCGGCCGGCGTCACCAGAAACAGGGCGCTAGCGGCTGGCCGAGCACACCTAGAATTTAGAGTGTGATAAATCCAGAGGGGCAGCGCTTGGCACAACGTCCGTCCATTCCGCCTTTAGGCAACCGCCCGCAGACGTTCTCGCCTAAGCCCAACGGAGGCGTGACGTCGCCGGCGATCATTCCGCGCTCGCCCCCGCCACCGGCCCCCGCACCAGCGCCAAAGTGAGCGTGGGTCATCTGGATTCGGCGCGGCAGCGTCTGAAGTTCACTCGCGAGCGGATCAAGCCGTCCACTATGCCAGCGACGGCACCTGTCCCGGCTGTCGATACGGCAGAGTGTGGCAAGGCCCCCTTTGTTCCGAGCGACCAGAGCGAGAAACTGTTGGCCGACTTCACGGCAGAGGTGCGCAAACGCCAGGTTTCCGCCTCCGAGAACTTCGACAAGTCGGTCCTCACCCTGTCCACGAGCGGCCTGGCCGTCTCGCTGGCATTCTTGAAGGATTTCATCCCTATCGGGCAGGCGTTGAGCGCGTGGATGCTCTATGCCTCGTGGGGGCTCCTGACGGCCGCCACGGTGATCACCATGTTGTCCTTTCTCGCCAGCATGCGGGCGCAGGAGTTCCAACAGGCTATTGCCGAGGGCCACTACCGGCGCGGAGAGGCTCACGACAAACCCAATCCTTGGGACCAGTTTGTGATCTGGATGAACCGTGCCTCCGGCGCCAGCTTCATCGCCGGCGTCTCGTTGACCACCTTGTTTGTCGCGATCAACCTGCAAAGGGCCCACGAAGTGAAGAATCTTCCGCAACCTTCCAACACTGTTCCCGACCGCCGCGGCCTACCGTCGCCCGGCATCGTGCCCAGCGCCCCAATTCGGCCCGCACCGCCGCCGCCATCGGCGCCAGCTCCTCAGACCAAGTAGCCAGGCATCTCATCTACTGCGAGCTCAGCGTCCAGCATCCGGTTCCGACACAGCGCCTCGTACTCACGGCGGAAAACCGCTAGGGTTGGTAGTCGCGAGACGGACGGCGCGTCTAAACGTCACGGCACGCCACCCGACACTCGGTAGCTGGTCCCCGCCAAGGCGACCGGTTTGATGGCGTTTTCCCATATTTAGACATCTCTCTGATCCTGCACGGCTGCATAGGCAACCGCTGCTGGATGAGAAGCCCGCTTCACAACGAGAAATACGCTTTCCTGCTGGAAGAGCTCCAGGAACTGAGGAAGCGCAAAGGCTGGAATCAGCGCGCGTTGGCGGCCGAACTCGGCATTGGCCAGGACCTAGTCAGCCGCGCCGAGTCGGGGAAGCGGCGCCTGGATGTGTTCGAACTGGCGCTGTGGTGCCAAGCCTGCGGCACGACCCTAGAGAAATTCGTGAAGCGCCTGGACAAGCGCATCCGTAGCAACCAGCTTCCAGGTCTGTTGCGGCCTGACGACGCCGACGACAGCCATTGACTGGACGGCGGTGCCCACTCAAGCGAAGTGCCTGAGCACGACGGTCAGGCTATACCTGCGCTGCTCGGTACTGGACGCGTGGCTGCGCACGCGCATGAAGAACCATCTGGCCTCCGACAGGACTTTGACGAACTCGGCTTGTAGAGCTAAAAGGTCGTCAGCATCAGCCTGCTGCAGGCGGGCCAACGGCGGGTAGTCATTGAGCAGGCTCGTGGCCTCGCTTCGCCAGGCAAGGGGCAATGCATCATCGTGCGCGAGCTCGGTCAGTGTTTCGCGCCCCCAGACCAAATTGCGCTGGCGCTCTTCCGGTGTCGTCATCTCGGGGTCAGCCCTTGTGGCCCTTGCGCATGCGTGCCGGCACGGCGGTAGCCTTCTCCCTCGGAATGGATTGAAGGAGCTGCTGCAAGGCGCCTCGGGAATGCCGCTCACGCGGCTTGATGCGCAGGCGCAGCTTCTCCAGCTCCCGAAGCTCGGCATCGAGTTCCCTGACGAAACGAAGGAACTTGTAGTCCAGCGCGTCAAGCCACTGGCGGAGTTCGATGATGTCGAGGGTGGTCTCGCCGCATTCGACGTAGCTCACCCATCCCTGGCTGCGGCCCAGCAGCTTGCCGAGGTCGGCCTGACGAAGCTGGCGGGATTCCCGCAGCTGACGTAGCTTGTCCAGGTAGATCTTGTTGTGGCGGCTATGCAGACTTTTGAACATGGGGATCTCTCAGCTTCGCACCGTAGCTGACCCTTCGCCATATCAAGAATTTGGATATGGCCAAGCTGTCGGAACAATTCGCTGGAGTTCAACAATCGAGTCCGTGAGCCCATCAGTGTTCACGGCAACAACGACAATGTTCGTTTCCCAGCCAGAATTCGAGTTTTCATTTCCTCCCGAACTGGCCCATCCAGGCAGCCAGCACTGGCGCGTCGTCGAACTGACCCTGCACGCACCCTGGTTTCTCGTGTCGGTGGAGATCGTCGACGCCGAACACCCGGACTGCAGCATGACTCGCACGCTGTGCATTGCCTGGGATACCGACCTGGCCGAACTGCTCAGCACTATGGAGCCACACCAGGTGAAAGGCATCGTTTGCATGATGCCGGCCTGGCAGTCGGTGACGGGCCAATGGACCTCGCGCGAGATCCGCGAGGTGTGGCGCTGCAGGTCGGCCGTGGGCCACAGCATCGTGCTTGTGGACACGGTCGGCGAGAAGTTCGACTGCGGCATGGTGCCGGACCATGAACAGCCGATCGAGCAAGACCTCATCCTGCGCATCGAGCCGACAGAACCACGTCAGCGCCATCGCACCATACCCAGCCGGCGTCCGCGGCGCGCCAAAACCCGGAAGGTCAGCGCGTGAACGGGGCAGATCCGGGCAGCACAGGCATCACTTTCGTCAACGTTCGAGACGCGCCGGCGGCGCAGGACGAGCCGAACATGGAGGTCCAATCCTGGCGCCTGATCAAGGCACCGTCCGGCGAGCTTCACCTCGGCACGCTCAGAGCCCCCCAGCCCGGTCGTGCCGTCGTGCGCCTGACGTCGGCCCTCGCTGCGTTCGACATGGCTGCTAGTGCGGTCACGACGGCATCGGGCCGCCGCTATGTGCTCATGGGACCTCCCGAAAGCCGCTCCCTAGAGTGCATGGCGATTCGCAACGGCGCGGCCCAGCTTGGTTTGGCAGCTGGCATCGACATCAGCGCACAGTTCTGGGCGCAGATGCACGAAGCCAGCGGAGGCTGCGACTGCAACAGCCGAGGTTGAGCACGATGAAGGACCTGGACATTCGCTTGTGGGGCAGAAGCTGGACCGCAGAGGAGATGCCGCGACATGACGGCCCGCCAGGGTGCATTGAGATGTCAGAAGGCAAACTCTGTCTTGATGAGGAGCAACGCTTGGCGCTGCTGGGTGCGCTGCTCGAACACGTCGGAACCGCGTACGCGGTCCGGCTGGGGCCCATCGGGGCCTGGGCCGATGCGGTCGAGCAGCGCCTGGAGGACATGGCGTGGGACGGGATGCCCGCGGTTGGCAATGAGCAGTTTTGGCGCCCGGCTACCCAGCGCCTATCGTTTCGCCAGCAACTGGAGCTGAGGGCAGATGTGAAGCAGCTTTACGAGCGTTCACGCCAACGCCGCCTGCGGCGGCGTCGCTGAGCTGCCACGTTCAACATCAAGGCAGTGAGACGATTGCCCTCGCGCGCACGTGGACGACGAGGGCTCAACGGCAATGCCTACCCTAACGTTTGGACTGCTTGCGCATGGATTCGCCCTTCAGCTCAATCTGATGGGCCGCATGAAGAACTCGGTCCAGCACTGCATCCGCGATCGTCGGATCCCCGATGTAGTCGTGCCACTTCTCGGTGGGCAATTGAGAGGTCAGCACCAATGAGCTGTTGCCGTGGCAGTCGTCGACGAGATCGAACAGGTCTTGCCGCTGGCGTGTGCCTAGGGCTGTCAGGCCCCAGTCGTCGATGATCAGCATCCGCGCCTTTGCCAACTGCGCCCTGAGCTTTGGCAGGCTTCCATCGGCGCGACAGACTTCAAACTCCTCAAGCAGCTTGCTGAAGCGTCGGTACAGCACCGGCATGCCTTTGCGAATTGCCTGATGCCCAAGAGCACAGGTCAACCAAGTCTTGCCCACACCCGTAGGGCCTGTCACGACGAGATGCTGCTTACCGATCCAGTCACAGTTGAGCAGAGTGCTGAACTTCCTCTTGTCCAGCCCACGCTCTGCTCGGAAGTCGACATCCTCTGGAGTGGCCGACACCTTGAGCCGCGCCGACTTGAGCAGCCGGGCCATGCGCCCGCTCTCGCGCCGAGAGATTTCGGCATCGACCAGCATGGAAAACCTGTCCTCGAAGGACAGATCCTGAAGACTGCTGGACGCGCGCTGACGTTCGAACGCTTCTGCCATGCCATGAAGACGGAGCGTAGCCAACGATTCCATTGTGTTTTTGATCAGCATGACGTGCCACCCTTGTTTGCGTAGTACCCGGCGCCGCGAACGTTGTGATGCAGCGGCAAGCCAACTTGCCGAGGCTCGTCAGGATGTGCGTCGCGATACCGGCCGGTGCTCAGGAGAGAGCGAACCGTCTTGAGCGTTGGCGACTTGATCTGCAGCGCCCGCTCACATGCCTGTTCGAGTCGGTCATCGCCATACTGGCGGCTCAGCTTCTTCAGTGACTCGCATGCTGGGAGACCGAGCGCTGGCACGGGCCGGTCGAACTGATGCTCGACCACCGCCAGGGTGCTCGCCCCGACAGAGCGAGCCCACTCCAGAAGCCGATCGGGCGTGCGCTCTGCATACGCTCGATGCTGCGGCGGCATGTGGGCTGGATCCGTCCGGGGCTTCCCCTCGGCTTGGCGCTCGTGAGTGGCAACTCTTGAGCCGCGATGAAAGATCTCGATAGTCTTCAGCGCCGCTCGCGCCTCAACGGTCTCGCCGACCAGATGGAAGGGGACGGAGTACCAAGCACGCTCGACGTTCACGTGGTAGTCGGGACCCACGGTAAGTGATGCGGTCCAGTTGGCCCACTCGAACCGATCTGATGGCAGTGGGAGAAGTTTCGGGTGCTCTTCCTGTTCGAGACGGTCTTTGCGGCAGCCGGGCATTTTCTTGAAAGGCCGCACATTGAGCTCGTCGCAAAGCCTGCGCACTTCAGCGTTGAGATCTCCAAGTGAAAAAAACTGCATCGCGCGTAGCCTGGCCAATATCCACCGTTGCGCGATTAGCACAGACACCTCGACTTTCGCCTTGTCTTGAGGGCGGCGGCTCCGGGTTGGCAAAATCACCGTCCCGTAATGATTGGCGAGCTCGGAGTAGATCCGATTGAGCTTGAAATGTGAGCCAGGTTTTATGACTGCCGCTTTCAGGTTGTCGGGGACGATAATTCTCGGAACACCGCCAAAGTAGTTCAGCATCTGAACGTTGGCCTCAACCCAATCCGGCGAGCTCTGGCTTTCGACTGCGAGCGCAAATGTGAAGTTTGAGAACCCCAGCACACCGACAAATAACTCGACGAAAACTTTCTCACCTGTTTCCTGATTCACGTAGAAGGGGCGCTTGCCGCTGAAATCCACAAACGCCTTCTCGCCAGGCAGGTGAACTTGGCGCATACTCAGTTTCAAGTGACCCTTGAACTGTCGGTAGTGGTGCGTAAATTGCGAGTACGACAGTGCATCCTCTGGTGAAGGAAGTCGATACTCTTCCCAGAGAAGCTGAAGCGTGACCATCGGAAGAGCAAGTTGCTCATGAATGTGAGCAAAATCAGGCATGCGTTTGGTAGTGAGACTGCCGACTCTCTTGTTGATGAGGTCATCAAGCTCATGCGCGGTCAAATTACTGATATGTGGCCACTGCAGGCCGCTATTGCCTGATAAAACCCTGTAGCGCCTAACCGTGTTTTTGGCCACAGCTACGGCTTGACCAATCTCACGGTCGGAAAGTGCCGTAGTCAGAACCAGCCGCAGGATGTCGCGGATTTTGTTCATTCAGTCTCCAAGCTCGCGGAGGGTGGCGAGCAAAGTTCCAGATGGAGTCTGGCCGTCAACGCCTGCGGCGCTGCTTGACACGCGAGCTTGGAAGGAAGAGACTGATGGCGGATCTAGCGATAGTCCACCTCCACCAGGGGTCCCACGAGCTGCAACTCTTGGGACCCCTTTTCCTTTCTGTCGCGACCAGACACATGTGATGTCGGAGCGCGTGAAGGTTTACTGCATGGGGAGGCTCCTTCTGTGAGTCGTGCGCTGGCGAGTACTAGGCAGGCACGATTGCAGTTCTGCGGCGCTCGTACAGCCAACGAGCAACCTCTTGCGTAAGCGCGAAGCGTCCGCGACGGTTCGGGACAGTGAAAGTTGGCACGGGTACGGTGCCTCGCAATGTCGCCTGTCGAAAGGCGCCCGCTGTAGAAAAGCCGAGCACCTTCCTGAGTTCGCCGCCGCCGAGCACCGGCCCATATCTCTCGAGGAGTTGGGCTCGCAATTCATGCTCCGTCATGGTGGCGTCGGGTGCGCCGCAGTCCACTTGCGTCACGTCGTCCTCGCGTCAGTTGCGCTCGGTGACGATGCTAGGACTGGAAAGGCAGGCCGTCGAGGAGTCACAATCGCCACGAACTTTACCCCTCTGGTGCTCGCGGAAAAATGCGCCAAACCGTTGGTACAGAACGCTTTTCCCTCGTTGAGTTCTTGGCCCACACCGGTTTTAACGCCAGTGCGGAAATCGATGTCACCGTGCGGCGCGATGTTGTCGATGCCCTGGCGACAGTCGCATGGCTCAGATGCCTCCGGACGCGCTCAAAGAGCGCGTCGCCCTACGCAGTCGGCCAGGTCATTGAGCCAGAGGGCTATTGGAAAACAGACGAGCGGCTCCGCTTTCACCGCAACAAATGGTCCAAGTATGAGCGCGGCAAACATCGGCCCAGTGCTTCGCTGGTCGACATCGCAGACAAGGCATATCCTGGTAGCTCCAGAGAACTCAATTCGGTTTTGTGGCGCTTCTTGCGAAGGGTTCCTTCCTCTGTGAAGGTCCTTGCCGAGCTTGAAGAGCAACTGGACCCCGAAGTGCGCCTGCTGATCAATCGATGGCGGCCCGCAATTCAAAGCAGAAAAACCGGTTCCATCAAGAAGTTAGCCTCAGCCCTCGAGTTATTCGGAACGGCTGATGCGCTAGCGGCGATGCTATTGCTTTGTCAGTCTTCCAAGGTGCAGGGGCGAACATCAGAGGCGCATGAGTGGTCGTTGTACATTTACCGCTGCATGCTGATTTTAGGGGTTTTCTGGACTCAACGGGGCGTAGCGAAGCCACTACTCGAACTCATTGAGCACAGGTTTCTCAATCACGTTTCGCACCTTGGCGCGCGTTATGTTTTTCCTTCAAATTTGTATAGCGAAGCCATAGGTAGATTGGAGGAGGTCCTGTGGCATATAGAGCCAGGGCCTGAGAAGGTCACCGGCGAGACTTGCCGGAGTGAATACGCGCAACGCGTTTTGAATGGCAAATATGGGTGGGACCTAAAGTTTGCCTTCAACCCTTATGAAACACTAACTTCGGCGGATGAAGCGAGCGACGCCCAGACCGATATCTGCTTACGAAAGCTGCGGCTTTTCATTTGGGCGTGGAATATGCTGCATAGCGAAAAGCCGCATCCTGGCGTTCCGCCGAAGCAGGTATTCGACGGAACAGATTTGCACGCTCGTTGGATCGATTGAACTGCCAGAACAGAGCCCGCACTGACTCACAAGTACTTGCAGCAGGGCCGTTGCTCAAGGTCAGCTGGGTGGTCAACACCAGCGGGATGGTCAACGACAGCGACCGTGGCAAGTCAAGCAAGACGGGTCAGGATCGGCGCCGTAGGTCAGCGCAAACAGGCATGGCGGTCATAGGCCACCAGCGCCAGCACCCAGGCAAGCGGACGCTGCTTGCGCTCGCACCCAAGATTTGCCCGATCGAACACCCAGAAGCGGTGCGATCAGTCACCGACCCAGCAACAGGCTCGACGGTTACGGTCTACGAGCCGTGGGAGTGAACTAACCCCCAGCCGCAGCCAGCGCATCCCGCGCCGCCTGGGCAACCTCTGGGGGCAGCGAGCCGCTACCGACAACCGAGCGCAGGGCCGCAATCAACACCGGGGCGGCGGCGACCTGGGCGGCCAGCGTGGCGAGGATGGCGCGGGCTGCATCGCATTCACCGTCCGGGTGGGTCGCGGAGCCCTTCGCGGTAGTACATCGCCGCACCGTCCACGGCCCAGGCCAGAACTTCCTCACGGCCAGCGGCAGAGGTGATTCCATGGGGCGCGCCTCCGTGACGGCAGCGTAGATTTGGCCCATCGTGTCCAGCAGCTCCTCGATGCTGCTTCAGAAGAGCCGCCGCCCATCGACTGAAGCGCGCTTGCGCCGCAGCCTTTTCGTATTCGTCCAGCCGCTGTCTGCCAGGCCATGTGGACTGCGTTGGCGCTGCAGGTGCGATGCTTTCTCGCCCTTATGGTGGGCTGGGCGCTAGCAAAAGGCGAGCGGACGCTGCGAGTCCTTCGTCGGAGCCTTGAGCGCCTGATTTCCGTCATGGTGGGACGGCCAGACGCTCTTTGGCCGGCAGGGGCGCCAGCCCATTACGTGCATCAAGGACCGCGGCCCGCCGTCTACTTACTTGGCGGCGTCGATGAACGCCTTCAGCATGGCGTCCGTCGCCTTTAGCAGGTCCAGCAGTGCTCCGTCCGACTTCTTGAGCTCGAGCTTTTGCGGTGCGCCCTTGGACTTCAGCTTGTCCCGCAGTTCGACCAAGGCGGTGAACAGTTTGACCGCCGCGGCCGCGGTCAACAGTACCGTGGCCACGGTCAGTTCTCTGTAGCTTTCGACTTCGACCTCGGAGAGGTTGACTTCGCGAAGCGCCGCTTGCACCGCCGCGGCGTCCTCCGTAATAACCAATTCAATAGAGTGATTACTCATCTTGCCCTCCTCAGATGCCGACAAAACTGAAGGATGCCCAGTTCTCCAGCTTTTCGGAGGACGAGGCTGCCCTGCACACTTCGTCAAACGCAACGACGGGATCGACCTGATGCTGCGCGATTCGAGTGTAGAGCTCCCCCATAAATCGACCGGCGAACGCGTCGCTGACTGGCCACCGACTGCCGACGACCGCTCTTGCACCGCTGCGGAGCAGACTGCCAGTCAACCCGAACAGGTCGTTGGTGGATTGGAAAGATCCCAAGTTCGATGAGCAAGCGGACAAAGTTACGAGCGACGCGCCTTGAAGGCCTACCTCGCGCAATTCCTTCGCCGTGACGCGCTTCGCATCGCTCTCATGATCTGCGCTCAGCAAAAGCGCAGAACGCTCAGGAAAGAGGTGATCGAAGGTCCCGTGACAGCAAAAGTGAATGTACTCATAGCCTTTCGCCAATTCCGCCAGAACGTCGACCTTGGTGAGTCTTCGATCGGGCACCACAACAGCGTTCTCGCGGAAAGCATCGCGCAGCGTCTGCACTTCGTCGGCGACCCGCGGTAGATCGTCGCCTTCGTACCCGACGATCAGCAATCGGCCGTTCCGATTTCTTTGGCGCAGGCAAATGTCGTGGGCCACGGCCAAACTGGGAAGCTGACGCACGCGGTGACGGCTCCGCGCCGGTTGCTGCGCGGTCGCAGAGCCTGCCGCCACGTCGAACGGCAATCCGTTGAGGAGGCCGGGGGTGACAAGCAGGACATCGTTGACGCCCTCCTCTTGCAGCAGTTTGCGCATCGGCTCGAACACGATGGGGTCCAACTCGCGAAAGAATTCCGTGAGAGCCCGGTTGCGGTTGATGCCAGGCTTGGACATGTCCTGCCGGTAGTCGGTCAGCTTGTCGAGAACCTTGCGCGCGCCAGGACTGTCAAACCGCCAAGTGCGATGGGCGATCTTCCGGCCGGACCAAAACTTCTTGGGTTTTAGCGGGTCCAGAAACAAGTTCGCCACGCCGGCGTGGACATCTAGTGAGACAAGAGCCGCGCCCGGCACCGTCGTGCCGAGCGTCGCGAGCATGGGCTCGATGTCGGGAAGCCGCAGCTGCTTGGTGTGGGGAGTGTCCCTGCTCACGCCCAGCATCTGCTCGAACTGTGCCTTCAACACCCTTTCGACTTGGCGTCGCCGTTCCTCTTCGGACATGGTGTGCAAGCGAATGGTCGCACCTCGTAGCGCTTCCGTGGCCGCCAGCGCTTTCAAAGGTTCATCCCGACGCGCATACGCGGCAGCGAGCGCAGAAAAGATCGGAAGGTATTCGTGGACGCGTCCGTAGAGGTTATGTTCCTCGAGCGCACGATCTATGTCGGACTGCGCCAATGCCGCCGCAAGTTCCCATTCGCGGATCGCCTCGTCGAGCCGGCCGTGCCGCAGCAGGTAGGAGGCAAGATAGTGGTGCGGCTCGTGCTGTTGCGGCCAAATCCGACCGACCTCCGGGGTGCGTAGCATGTACTCCAGATCCTTCGCCGCCTGGTCAGACGCTGCGCCCTCCGGCCACCCTTGCTTGGCCAACGCATTGACTCGCGACACGGCGATGTTGATGCTGAGCGTTCCATTGCCGCCGGCGAACTGCAGCGCTTGTGCATAGTGGCGATTGGCTTCGTCGAAGTCGCAGAGCTTCGGGTCACCTACTGCATGGAGGTCACCCAGAAGGTGATGGGTGCGGGCCAGCTCACGGTCGCGCGTTGAAAACTCCTCCCCGGCGTACCCGGCCAGGGCACGGTGCGCCGCAGCCAGCCCAGCGGCACGCACGTCAAAACCGGCCAGTGTCTTGACCAGTTGCTCAGACTTTAGCTTGGCCAACGCGCTGTAGGCTGCCATGGCGTAGTTGTGTTCGATCGCAGCCCGCGAGAATGCATGGTCGCTCAATGCTGCCGCTTCCTCGAACCGGCTCAGGGACTTCAACGCTGCCGGCACCACGAAGGTTCTCCGGAAATAGTCACGGTAGAGGTTGCCCTCAATGTTCAGCAGGATGCAGCGCGCGGCCGGGTCTGCCGCATAGCTCACTTTGCGCAGCCTGCCGACGAACCGCAGCATCAACAGCATGGCCGTCTGAAAGTCGGGATGCGCATTTTGATGTTGCAGCTCTTCGAGCAGCCGGTTCGCATCCGCGGACACGTCGTTGCCGTACTCGTATCCGTCGAGCACGTCGAAGAAATGGGTGGGGAATGGCGGATCAATGCCTTTCTCGTCCAAGGTCGTTCGCCCCGATCGGCATTGCGGGCATGCGATCAGACCGGGGTCTGACGTCCGAACTTGCGCGACGTGGCCGTTGTCCAGGCACTTGAGGCTCACCCGTCGAGAGTGGACCACCGGTTGACAAGCTTCGGGTGCGCCGCATGCCGCGCACCGGGTAGGGGCGTCGAACTCCGGCGGACAGCGCATCTCTTCACCGCATTTGACGCAACGCGTGTAGATCTGGCCGTCGATGCTCAACAGCTTCGCACGGTCCGAGTCGATGTAACTGGGGAGATCGGCAGGAAACTCGAAGAGCATGGCCGTCCTTCTCTGCTCGGTGTGACGGCCGCTAGCGTAGCGTCGGGCTTACCTCATGCGTAACGCAGCGGGGCGCAAATCTACTTAGAAGTTATGAGAAGTCCTGTCGATCGCTGATCTGACCGCTTGCCTCATGGGACGTCTTCGCTTCTCCTTGACGCGCGGGCCTGTTCGGTCCGCCTCTACGTCCTTCGCATGCCGCGCATTGGGCGCTTGCGTCGGCGGGTGTATTCGCTTCGAGTAAAGATGCAAGTTCGAGCCGGCTGCTGTGTACCGCATTCGCCGACCCGCTGGGCCAGCGTCGAGCGGGCGATCAGGTGGCCGGCGCGGGCGAAGACCGCCCAGCAGGTGGGCCAGCAGGCCGACCGTGGGGATGCCCTTGTCGATAACGTGGGCCGGCCCCGGTGCCTGCACGATGCGCTCGCAGCACTTGCAGACCCACTTGCCACGGACATGGCGCTCGACGGTGAACACGCCCGGCTGGTAGTCGAACTTATCGGACACGTCCTCGCCGATGCGCTGTATGGCCTTGCCGCAACCGCAGGTAGTGTCGGCCGGTTCGTGAGGCACGTAGCGACGCGGCAGGTGGGGGGGGCAGTTGGGCGCGCTTGGGCACCTTCTTCTCGTCCTCGCCCCTCTTGTCGGCCTTCTTGCGATGGCGCTGCAGCTCGCCGTCGAGCTCATAGATGTCGGTGTCCAGCGTCTCTTCCAGCAGGCTGCGTTGCTCGGGCAAGAGGGTGCTGGCGCAGCGCTCGCTGGTGCGGCGAAACTTCATCCGCGCGTCGACGTTGTCCAAGTCGGCCGCTCGTTGTGCTGGTGGAGGGGAAGCACTGCATGATCGCTCGGGAAACTCCGTTTGGCCTCGACGAGCTCACTTCGTCGGCAGCACGTCCGCATAGCCCATCAACGCCACCGAGTACTGCGGGCAATCGCCCCATCGGTTCTCGACATAGTCGTTCGCCTTCTTGGTTCATCTCCACGGGCCGAACACGCCATCGGCGCGGATACTGTTCCAGCGTTCCCATATCGTGGTAGCGCCAACGCGAATCTCGAAGTCCCAGGAGGGGTAGTTGTCGGTGACGGCCACGGTGCGTGGGCGACACGACGGATAACCTTGCCGCGCGACCGACGGCGCGCCATAACTTTGCCGACGAGGGTGTCCCAAGCGATGTCGACGCAAATGCTCGGCATATATATGCGTCAGAAACCGCCTGCCGAGGACGGCCTGAACTGCATTGCCATAGTGGCGCATTTATGCGCCAGACGCGCACGCAATGTTATGGATCAATGCGCATCTGGGGCCGTTTTCATTGCAGCGGGCCGCCGCGCGCTTGACGCCACGGCCGCCAACGCTCAGACGCCGATGACGTCCTCGTGCCGCGGCACCAGCAGCTTCATCAGCACCCAGGCGGCGAGATAGGCCAGCGCGCACAGCGAGAACATGATCAGGTAGCCGGTTGCCGCCTGGCCGCGCGAGCCGTAGGCATCGAAGATCCAGCCGCCGAGCTTGGACACCGCCACACCGCCGAGCCCACCCGCCATGCCGCCGATGCCCACGACCGAGGCCACGGCCCGCTTGGGGAACATGTCCGAAACGGTGGTGAACAGGTTCGCCGACCAGGCCTGGTGCGCCGACGCCCCGACGCCCACCAGCAGCACCGGCAGCCAGTAGCTGATGCCCCCCAAGGGCTGGGCCAGCAGCACCACCAAGGGGAAGAAGGCGATCAGCAGCATGGCCCGCATGCGGCCGTCGTACGGGGCGTGACCACGGCGCAGGAACCAGGTCGGCAGCCAGCCGCCGCCGATGCTGCCCACCATCGTCATGCTGTAGAGCACGGCCAGCGGTAGCGCGATGTCAGTGGTGCTCATGCCGTACTGGCCCGAGAGGTACTTGGGCAGCCAGAACAGGTAGAACCACCAGACCCCATCGGTCATGAACTTGCCCAGCGCAAACGCCCAGGTCTGCCGATAGGCCAGCAGGCGCAACCATGGCGCGCCGCCGGCGTCAGCTGGCGCTGCCGGTGCAGTCTCGCGGTCATGCTGGATGTAGGCCAACTCCGCCGCACCGAGGCGCGTTTGCTGTTCCGGTGTGTCGTAGAAGACCATCCACGTCGCGATCCACAGAAAGCCGACCGCCCCGATGGCCACGAAGGCCATCTGCCAGCCCCAGGTCACGGCAATCCAGGGCACGGTCAGGGGCGCGAGGATGGCGCCGACATTGGCGCCCGAATTGAAGATCCCCGTGGCGAAGGCACGTTCCGACTTCGGAAAGTACTCCGCAGTCGCCTTGATGGCCGCTGGGAAGTTGCCAGCCTCACCGAGGGCCAGCACGGCACGGGCCACCATGAAGCCCAGGACCGATGCCGGCAACCCCACACCCAACGCAACGAGCACCGCACCGAGCGGCACCGCCAGCGCATGCAGCATGGCGCCGACCGACCACACCGCCACCGCGATGAAGAAGGCCCGCTTGGTGCCGATCGCGTCGATGAAGCGCCCGGCGAACAACATCGACACCGCATAGCCGAACTGGAAGACGGCCGTGATGTTGGCGTAGTCGGTGTTGGTCCAGCCGAATTCCCTGGACAGGCTCGGTGCCAGCAGGCTGAGCACCTGCCGGTCCAGGTAGTTCACGGTGGTCGCGAAGAACAGCAGCGCGCAGATGGTCCATCGGTAGCGGCCGGTGCGGGAGGCGGTCATCGTTGTCTCTCTCCATGAGGTGGCAGCCGGCGAGGCTGCCGCGCCATTGCTTGGACGGCGCTGTCCTGCCACTGTAGGGCTTCAAGGAACCTCGCCCGCTCAGGCTTCGCTTCGCATTCCGCGTAGGGGTGGCACGCCTGGCGCGGCCTCTTGTCTGACGCGGCTGACACCCAGCGACCGACATCCGCCCGATCGGCTCGTTCCTAAGCTGCCCGTCGTGGCATCCCCCTCGCCCGCCGGGCCGAGGACACCACCCCAACTGCCTAGGAGACCTCGATGAACACGACTTTTCGCCCCTCTCGCGTCCTGTGTGCCCTGCTGCTGACCGGCCTGGCCGGTGCCGCCTCGGCCACGCTCACCAAGCCCGTCTACAACACCGCCAAGGATGAAGTGAAGGCCATGTACAAGGCGGAGCGCGACAAGTGCGATTCGCTGTCCGGCAATGCCAAGGACGTCTGCGTCGAACGCGCCAAGGGCCAGGAAAAGGTCGCGCTGGCCAACCTCGAATGGCAATACACCGGCAAGGCCAAGGACCACAACGACTATCTCGAAGCCCGCTACGAGGCCCGCTACAACGTGGCCAAGGAAATGTGCGACGACAAGGCCGGCAACGCCAAGGATGTTTGCGTCGCCCAGGCCAAGGCCGAGCATGACAAGGCCAAGGCCGACCTGAAGGCCAACAAGAAGATGGTCGCCGCTGAGAACGACGCCATCGAGGCCAAGCTCAAGGCCGACTACAAGGTGGCCAGCGAGCGCTGCGATGCGCTGTCGGGCGACGCCAAGGACAGCTGCCAGGCCTCGGCGAAGGCGCGCTACTTCCAGTAAGTCATCAGCGGTGCCGCCTGCTCAGGCCGAGCGGGCGGCCACCGTGAGGCATGGCCCTCGCGGAATATCTGAAACAAGTGAAGGGCGGGTTGTCACCCGCCCTTTTGTCTTTTCAACGTCGCAGCAGCGCTACCGAACCCATCAGGAGCGCCAAGCCTGTCTCTGCGCGTGGCAGACCTGAGCCTGCCCCCTGGGCTCCGGGCTCAACGCGGCGCCGGCTCCACCACGGCCACCACCTTGCCCGGCTGCGGCAGCGCCAACCGGTTGTCGACGCCCTTCACGCCGCGGGGCGCGCTGGCGAGCACGGTGGCGCGCTCCTTGGACACCGCATCGGGGGCCGGGCCTTCCAGGCGCACGATGCCGCCGGTTGTCGTGACGTCGATGCGTGCGGCGCTCAACGCCGGGTCGGCCGCCAGCGCCGTCTTCACCTTGAGGCTGATGGCGCTGTCGTCCAGTGCGGTGCTCACGCCTTGCAGCGCATCGCGCGAGGCCTCGGTCGCCGCCGCCTGTGACTGCACGACGGTTTCCTGCACCTCGTTGCCGACGCCGCGCGCCTGGCGGATGGCGTCGTCCAGCTGCGTGCCGAGGCTGCGCGGGTCCTGCAGGTTGGCAATGGCCACAGCGGTGATCGCGGCCCCCAGGCCCAGCGCCAGCAGCCAGGTACCCAGCCGTGAACGTCGCGCAGGCGGCGCCGCGGGCACCGGCGCGGGTACGGCAGTCACATCCTCTGTGACTGGCTGGCCGTAAGGCCGGAGTTGCTGGCGCCAGTCGTCATCCGGTTGCCGATCCGTTCGTCGCACGGGGAATTTCATGGCGATCTCCTCGAAGAAGCGTCGCCATGAGTCTGGCCAGCGCGCTATGCGCCTCGCATCAGCCAGCACAGCACGCGGCTGTAGGACCTCGCGCCACGGCATGACGCCGGGCCGATGCGCTGGGGCTTGTCCGATAACTGCAGCCGGACGGCGCCGACACCGTGCGATGGCAGGGCCGGCCAACATGAATTCATCCCATCTTGAAGTCCACATCGCCATGAAGCCGCTCCAGATCTTGTCGCTTCTCGGCCTCTTCGCCGCCTGCGGCGCCAGCGCGCAAAGCCAGAGTGCATCGCCCGCGGCGCCTGCGTTGGCGGGCCAGGCGCATGCCGTGTCGGCCGCGCCCGACCCGGAGCTGAACTGGCGTGATCCGCAGTGGCTCAGCCGTCAGCGCGAACGCTCCCGCTGGCGCTATCAGCTCGGCCTGGAGCAGCAAGTGCGGTCCCCCGTGCAGCTGGGGCCTCAAGCGTCGGTGCGCGAGGCCGTGTGGGCGGGCGTGAGCTACGACATCACCCGCCGCCTGAGCGGCGGCGTGGAGACGCCGGTGTGGCAGCGCGACACCGGCTGGGCTTCGCGCATGGCGTTTCAGCGACCCAAAGATGAAGGTCTGGCGGGTCTGCGCGGTGCGTTCAGCTACAAGCTGTCAGCACAGAGCCGCCTGATGCTGCGGCCGCAGGCGCGGCGTGTACTCATCAGCTATTCGGCGACCTGGTGAACCCGGGCGCCGCAAGGTCGCTCCGTGCACAGGCCAACCTACACCGTCAAAGGCGAAGGCACCGGATGCGCTGCATCCGGTGCCTGTCACCTAACCAGGGCCATCAGGCGCGTGCCATCCAGTCCTTCAGCTCGTCGGCGTGCTCCTCTTCGTCAGCCAGGATGTCCTCGAGCAGCCGCCGCGTCGTCGAGTCCTTGTCACCGATCAAGGCAATCATCTGACGATAGGTCTCGACCGCGACGCGCTCGGCCACGAGGTTGGCACGGATCATGGCCTTGAGGTCGTCGACCTCGTCGTAGTCCGCGTGGCTGCGTTCCAGCAGGCTCGCCGGGTTGAAGTCCGGGTCGCCGCCGAGCTGCACGATGCGCTGCGCCAGCCGGTCGGCATGCGCAAGTTCTGCGTTCGCATGCACCAGGAACTCCTCGGCGATGCTCGGCGACTCCAGGCCGTCGGCCATGAAGTGGTGGCGGCGGTAGCGCAGCACACACACCAGTTCGGTCGCCAGCGCGCCATTGAGCAGCGCAACGATGTCGTCGCGCCACGGCCCGTAGGCCGGCGTCACCGCCCCATCGTCCAGATGCTTGCGGGCCGCCTCAAGGCCGGCTTCATTCAGCTGCAAGGCTGTCCGCTTGGATTCAGCCATTGCGCGCCACCACGAGTTGGTTGTCCACCGAGCGAACGCCCGTCACGGCCTGGGCTAGCGTCGTCGCGCGAGCCTGGGAGCCCGCATCCGGCGCGGTGCCGGTCAAGGTCACGCGGCCTTCCTCAGCGCGCACTTCGATCTTGGTCGCCTTGAGGCGGTCGTCGGCCAGCAGGGCGGCATTGATCTTCGTGACGATGGTCGCGTCGCTCACGGCTTCGGAGGCCGAGGCGCTCGCATCCTTCAACTTGGATTCGGCCTTGTCCATGGCCTGGCCGGCTTCGGCCTTGGCTTCGGCGCCGGCCTGCTTGGCCTCGGCGATCGCGCCGTCGAGCTTCTGGCCCGCGGTGCGCTCGTCGTCATGCTTGCTGCAGGCGGCGAGGGCAGCAGCCAGGGCGAGAACGCCGAACAGGGGGGCGCGGTAGGAGGTGGTGGATTTCATGGGTCGTCCTTTCTTCAACGCGAGAGGGTTTGTGAAAAGGCTGGCCTCGACTCTGGCGCCAGGCTGCCGGGCGCGGCATTGGCCACCACGCCGATGTCTTGTCGGACGCTGCCGACGCGCTGCCACTGGCGCAGGGACTCGCCGCGACGAACGTTCTCTTGCAGGGTGTCGACGAACGCGATCAACAAGGCCGCGGCCGCCAGCGCGGCGGCCACCAGCACGAGCCACAGCGGGGGCATGAACAGGGCAAGGCTGTCGGACAGGGCTTTCATCGTCACTCCGGGAGGCCATCTCGGCCGAATGACGACACTTTGCGAAACGCCCGGCCTGACCGCTGCCGGTCACCCGCCTGAGGCCGCGTAGGACAACCGGCAGACTGCGCGGCTTGTAGGACTGCGCTGATCGAAAGCCGGGTTTTGCGTTGCTAGGCTTTGCGCATTCCCCTCATTTGCATCGGAGTGCAACATGATTCGCATCGGCATCGTTGACGACCACGCCATCGTGCGTTCAGGCCTGCGGCAATACCTCAGCGAGAACGTCGACCTGCGGGTGACTGGCGAAGCGGCCAACGGCCGAGAAGCCCTGGACCTCGTACGCGGCGGTGAAGTGGACGTGCTGCTGATGGACATCTCCATGCCCGGGCAGAGTGGTGTGGATGCGCTGTCGGCCATCAAGTCGCGCTTCCCGGACCTGCCCGTGCTCATCCTCAGCGGCTTCCCGGAAACCCACTACGCCACCACCCTGCTGCGCCAGGGCGCGAGCGGTTACCTGAACAAGGAATGCGACCCCGAGGAGATTGCCAATGCGATCCGCACCGTGGCGCGAGGCCGGCGCTACATCAGCCCCATGGTGGCGGAACTGCTGGCCGATGGCGTCGCGGGTGGCGTGAGCGACCGGCCGCCGCATGAGAGCCTGTCGGAGCGCGAGCTGCAGGTCTTCCTGCGCCTGGCCAAGGGCGAGACGGTGGGCGACATGGCCAAGTCGATGTTTCTCAGCGTGAAGACCGTCAGCACCTATCGCACCCGCGTACTCGAAAAGATCAAGCTCGCCACCAACAGCGACCTGACCTACTACGCCTTGAAGAACGGCCTGATCCAATAAGACAGGGCCGCCGCCGGCCCCGCAAACGACAACGGCCCCTTGCGGGGCCGTTCGTCTTGTGGGGCGCCGTCCTCAGCGGCCGATGTTCAGCGGCGACATCGACATCCAGGCACGAGACTGGCTGGCGATGCGGCGCTCCAGGTCGGCGTGGTCGATGGCGTTGGACAAATATTGCTCGTCGGCGTCGACCTGGGTTTCGACGGCCAGCACGTTGCGCAGGGAATGCAGGAGGTTCTGGATCAGGCTCATGGGGTTCTCCGGGCTTGTGGCCCGTGTTCGAGTTCAGGGTAAACCCGATTATAGGGTTAACACCAATCTTTGCCAGCCTGTCGAGGAGTTCAGGCAGTCTCGAGCGTGAAGCCTGCCGCAGTCCAGCCCTCAATCCCACCCCGCAGCACCCGGGCCGGGTGGCCGTGCTGCTTCAGCCACTGGGCCGCCTTCACGGCCGAGGCGTCGTTGGGGCAGGCGCAGTAGGTGATGAACTCCTCGGCCATCGGCCAGCCGGCCAGTGCCGCGTCTCCCAGCGCCCCCAGATCAAGATGGCGAGCACCTGGCAGCCGCGGCGTTGCGGGCGCGCCAGGCGCCGTGGCCCGAACGTCGACCAACAGCACGGGCCGGCCCTGTGCCAGGAGCGCGGCGACTTCTGCCGGCGCCACTCGTTCGAAGCGGTTCAACTCGCGCTGCAGCAAGGCCCGGCGCCAGAGTCGCCACGCCAGATAGCCAAGCAACGCGGCTCCCGCCAACAACACGGCCACGCTGCCCAGCCGGCTGAGCGCGCGAAGCAGCGCGTCAATCTGCTCGTGGAACAGCCAGCCGACACCGATCGCCACGCCCGCCCACAGGGCCGAGCCGAGCAGGTTCCAGGCCAGAAAGCGCCGAGCGGGCATGCCCAGGGCGCCGGCCAGCGGCGGCGCCAGGATGGACAGGCCCGGCACGAACTTGGCGATCACCAAGGTCAGCACACCGCGGCGGGCAAAGCTGGCTTCGTTCTGCCGCACACAGCTGTCGGGCGAGATGGAGATCACACAAAGCGCCGACAGCACCCGCCGCCCCAGCCGTCGCCCGGCCCAGAACCACAGGCCGTTGGCCAGTTGCGCCGCTACCGTCGCCGTGAGAAAGGCGCGCACGCCAAAGCCTTCGCGCCCCGCCGCCTCCACGCCGGCGAGCAACAGCACGGGTGTGGAGGGCAAGGGTGCGCCCAACTGCTCCAGCAGCACGGCCAGGGCCACGGCGATCAAGCCGTGATGGGCGAAAAGGTCGGTGAGCAGATCCATGGCAAAAACTCGCCGGCAGCATAGCGGCGCACCGATACCCCCGTAGCGGAGCGGTTCACGACCGGATACGCCTCATTCGCGCGTCAAGGGCTCGCCTGCGCAAGCGCGCCTGACGAATAAGGAAATAAGAAAACTATCGTTCCCCGAATAAGGGAGTTTCGGCACTCTCGCGACTTTCGATTCCTCGACGGCCCCCGCATGCCCCACTTCCAGACCACCCGCCGCGCCCTGCTCGCCCTCGTCGCCTCGGCAGCCGCCCTGCCCGCCTTCGCGGCCGACCCGACGCTGCTGAATGTGTCGTACGACGTGGCGCGCGAGCTGTACAAGCAGTTCAATCCTGCCTTCATCGCTGCCCAAAAGGCCAAGGGCCAGGCCGTGCTGGTGAACCAGAGCCACGGCGGCTCCAGCAAGCAGATCGGTGCAGTCATCGGCGGCCTGGAGGCGGATGTGGTGACCATGAACCAGGCCACCGACGTGGACCAGCTCGCCACCAGCGGCCTGACGCCGGCCGACTGGCGCAGCCGCTTCCCCAACAACGCGGCGCCCTACTCCTCCACCATGACCTTCCTGGTGCGCAAGGGCAACCCCAAGGGCATCAAGGACTGGGCCGACCTCGCCCGCCCCGGCGTGCAGGTCATCATCCCCAACCCCAAGGTGACCGGCAACGGCCGCTACAGCTACCTGGCCCTGTGGGGCAGCGTGATCGCCAACGGCGGCAGCGACGCCCAGGCGCGCGAGCTGGTGACCAAGGTGTTGACCAACGTGCCCGTGCTGGACGGCGGCGGCCGCGGCGCCACCACCACCTTCACGCAACGAGGCATTGGCGATGTGCTGGTGACCTTCGAGGCCGAGGTGGAACTGATCGAGAACGAGTTCGGCAAGGGCCAGTTCGAACAGGTCAACCCGAGCATCTCCATCGAGACGGATGCGCCGGTCGCCATCGTCGACAAGGTCGCCGCCAAGAAGGGCACGACCGCGCTGGCCAAGGCCTACCTTGACTTCCACTGGAGCCCGGAGGGCCAGGAAATCATTGCGCGCAACAACTTCCGCCCGCGCGATCCGGCCGTGTTCAAGAAGCACGCCCAGCGCTTTGCCAACATCAAGCTGTTCAGCGTCGACCAGACCCTGGGCGGCTGGCCCAAGGTGAGCAAGACGCACTTTGCCGATGGCGGCACGTTCGACCAGATCATGGCCTCGATCAAGCGCTGAGCTCATGCCCCGCATCGCCCTTGCCCGGCTCCGGGTGATGGCGATGCCGCCGGCACGGTGCCGACATCCATCGCCACCGATTGCTGGCTCCCGTGCAGCCCGACTGCAAAACACACATCTCCCTTATGGCTGCCTTCTCACTGGGTAGACGCCGCGTACTTCCGGGCTTCGCCCCGACGCTCGGCTTCACGCTGTTCTATCTGTCGCTCATCGTGCTGGTGCCGCTGGCCGCGGTGTTCCTGAAGTCGTCCGGCCACGGCTTCGACGCCTTCTGGGCTGCGGCCACGTCGCCGCGCGTGGTCGCGTCCTACAAGCTGAGCTTCGGAGCGTCGCTGATCGCGGCCTTCATCAACCTCTTCTTCGGGCTCATCCTGGCCTGGTGCATCGTGCGCTACGAGTTCCCGGGCAAGAAGCTGGTCGATGCCCTCATCGACCTGCCCTTCGCGCTGCCCACGGCCGTTGCCGGCATTGCGCTTACGGCGCTGTACGCGCCCAACGGCTGGGTCGGTTCGCTGTTCGCCCCCGGCGGCCTGCTCGCGCCGCTGTTTGGCGAGGGCGGTGCCAAGATCGCCTTCACCCCGGTGGGCGTGCTGCTGGCCCTGATCTTCATCGGCCTGCCCTTCATCGTGCGCACGGTGCAGCCGGTGCTGGAAGACATGGAGACCGAACTGGAAGAAGCCGCCGCGTCGCTCGGCGCCCAGCGCTGGACGACTTTCCGCTACATCGTGCTGCCCACGCTGCTGCCCGCCCTGCTGACCGGCTTCGCGCTGGCGTTCGCGCGCGCGGTGGGCGAGTACGGCTCGGTCATCTTCATTGCCGGCAACATCCCGATGGTCAGCGAGATCACGCCGCTGATGATCATCGCCAAGCTGGAGCAGTACGACTACGTCGGCGCCACGGCCATCGCCACCGTGATGCTCATCGTCAGCTTCGTGCTGCTGCTCATCATCAACGGCCTGCAGGCCTGGACCCAGAAGCGAGGGAGCAAGCGATGAGCACCGCCCTCCACATCGCGCCGCCGCGCGCCCGCGCCAAGTACCAGGACAACCCGGCCACCCGCGAGGCGCCGTGGGTGCGCTTCACGCTGCTGGCCCTGGGCCTGGGCTTCTTCGCGATCTTCCTGCTGCTGCCGCTGGTGGCCGTGTTCACCGAGGCCCTGCGCAAGGGCTGGGCCATGTACTTCGCCGCGCTGGCCGACGAAGAGACGATGTCGGCCATCCGCTTGACGCTGACGGCCGCCGTCATCGCTGTGCCGCTGAACCTCGTGTTCGGCGTCACGGCCGCCTGGCTCATCGCCAAGCACGAGTTCCGCGGCAAGCAGTTCCTAATCACGCTGATCGACCTGCCCTTCTCGGTGTCGCCCGTGGTGGCGGGCTTGATGTACGTGCTGATCTTCGGCGCCCAGGGCTGGCTCGGCCCCTGGCTGCAGGAACACGACGTCAAGATCATCTTCGCCGTGCCCGGCATCGTGCTGGCCACCATCTTCGTCACCTTCCCCTTCGTGGCGCGGGAGCTGATCCCGCTGATGCAGGCCCAGGGCAAGGACGAGGAAGAAGCCGCCACCGTGCTGGGTGCCAGCGGCTGGCAGACCTTCCGCCGCGTGACGCTGCCCAACATCAAGTGGGGCCTGCTCTACGGCGTGATCCTGTGCAACGCCCGGGCCATGGGCGAGTTCGGTGCGGTGTCGGTCGTGTCGGGCCATGTGCGCGGCCTGACCAACACGCTGCCGCTGCACGTCGAGATTCTCTACAACGAGTACCAGTTCGCCGCGGCCTTCGCGGTGGCCTCGCTGCTGGCGCTGCTGGCGCTAGTAACCCTGGTGATCAAGCAAATCGTCGAATGGCGCGCCAGCCAGTCGAACAGCAAGGACGCATGATGGGCATCGAAGTCCAGAACATCCACAAGAGCTTTGGCAGTTTCACCGCCCTGGGCGATGTGTCGCTCGAGTTCCCGCGCGGCGAACTCGTCGCGCTGCTCGGCCCCTCGGGCTGCGGCAAGACGACGCTGCTGCGCATCATTGCCGGCCTGGAGCAGGCCGACCGCGGCCGCGTGCTGCTCGACGGCCAGGACGCCTCCGACACCCATGTGCGCGAGCGCCAGGTGGGCTTCGTGTTCCAGCACTACGCGCTGTTCCGTCACATGACCGTGTTCGACAACGTGGCCTTCGGGCTGCGGGTCAAACCGCGCAAGCAACGCCTGCCCGAGGCCGAGATCAAGAAGCGCGTGACCGAGCTGCTCAAGCTCGTACAGCTCGACTGGCTCGGCGACCGATTCCCACCGCAGCTCTCCGGCGGCCAGCGCCAGCGCATCGCGCTCGCACGGGCGCTCGCCGTCGAGCCGCGCGTGCTGCTGCTGGACGAGCCCTTCGGCGCGCTGGACGCCAAGGTGCGCAAGGAACTTCGCCGCTGGCTGCGTCGCCTGCACGACGAGCTGCACATCACCAGCATCTTCGTGACCCACGACCAGGACGAGGCCCTGGAAGTGGCCGACCGCATCGTGCTGATGGACCACGGCCGCGTCGAACAGGTCGGCACGCCGCAGGAGGTGTACGAGCGCCCGGCCACGCCCTTCGTCTACGGATTCCTCGGTGCGGTCAATCGCTTTGTGGGCCATGCGCGCGGTGGCGTGCTGCACATCGGCGAGCACCAGCTGCCCCACGACGGCACTCACGGCGAAGGCCAGGTGCAGGCCTACGCCCGCCCGCACGAGCTGCAGATCGTCACCGACGAATCGGCCCCCGGCCTGGCCGCTACCGTCGAGCGCGTGCTGGCCTTTGGCGCCAGTGCCCGCGTCGAGTTGATCGGCCCGGACGGCCAGCCGCTTGAAGCCGAACTGACCCGCGACCAGGCCGAGGCTCTGCAATTGCAAGGCGGGCAGCGCGTGAAGCTCAGCGCCCAGCGGCTGAGCCTGTTCGAGGCGGGCGCGGGGATCTGAGGCCAGCGCATAGCAAGCTGCGGATTGCTTCGTTCCCCGAATGACGAGGGCCTCTCACACTGAGGCCATCGTCCTTGGAGAACACCGCATGACCATCACCGCCATCAACGTCCGCAACCAGTTCCGCGGCACCATCAAGGAAATCATCGAAGGTCCGGTCGTGTCCGAAGTCGACGTCCTCACCCGAAGCGGAGACGTCGTCACCTCTGTCATCACGACCCGCTCGGTGAAGGAACTCGGCCTGGAGGTCGGCCGCGAAGTCGTGGCCCTGGTCAAGTCGACGGAAGTGTCCATCGCGACGCTCTGAGTCATGGCCTACCGCCCGCCTCGCCTCCTCATCATCCCGGGCCTGCACGACAGCGGCCCGGCTCATTGGCAGACCTGGCTGCAGGGCCAGTACCGCGATGCCGTGCGCGTCACCCAGCGCGACCCGAGCAAGGCCGAGCTCGAGCGCTGGGCCGAGCGCATCCAGCGCGCCCTCGAAGCGGCCGGCCCCGGTGAATGGCTGGCCGTGGCGCACAGCTTCGGCTGCCTCGCGCTGGCCCGGCACCTGGCCGACCATCCCGACACGCCCATCCGCGAGGCGCTGTTCGTGGCGCCTGCCGAGCCCGACAAGTTCGGCATTGCCGAAGCCCTGCCCCACCAGCGCCTGCCGAAGCGATCGCGACTGATCGCCAGCAGCACCGATCCGTGGATGAGCGCGGCCAGCGCCGCACGCTGGGCCTACCGGTGGGGCGCGAGCTTCAGCAACCTCGGACCGGTCGGTCACATCAATGCAGAAGCCGGCTTCGGACCCTTGCCGCTGGCCAAGAGCTGGATCGAAGCCGCTCGCGCCCGGGCCGCGGCCGGGCACCGCCCGCGGCACGCGGAGTTCCGCGAATGGGCCTTCGCGGTCTGAACCTCAGGCCAGCGCCGCCTTGAAGGCGGCCAGCGTGCGCTCCCAGGCCAGCTCCGCCGCAGCGGCGTCATAGCGCGGCGTGGTGTCGTTGTTGAAGCCGTGCTGGGTGCCCGGGTAGGTGTGCGCCTCGTAGCGAACACCCGCAGCCTTCAGCGCGGCCTCGTAGGCGGGCCAGGCCGCGTTGATGCGCTCGTCATTGGCAGCGTAATGAATCAGCAGCTGGGCCTTGATACGCGGCACGTCTTCCGCCGCGGGTGCCCCGCCATAGAAGGGCACGGCCACGGCCAGTTCAGGCACCTGGGTCGCGACGTGGTTGGACAGGCTGCCACCCCAGCAGAAACCCACCACGCCGAGCTTGCCGTTGGCATCGGCCAGCGTGAGCAGCCCGCGCGCGGCGGCCACGATGTCGGCACGCGCCTTGGCGGGGTCGAGCTTGGCGAACAGGGCGCGTGCGTCGTCTTCGTTGCCCGGGTAGCCGCCCAGCGGCGTCAGCGCATCGGGGGCGTAAGCGACATAGCCGGCCAGGGCCACCCGCCGGGCAATGTCCTCGATGTGCGGGTTCAGGCCGCGGTTCTCATGCACCACGAGCACGGCCGGCAGCTTGCCCATGGCCGACGCGGGCTTGGCGAGGTAGCCGTTGACCTGGCCGTTGCCCGCCGGCGACGGGAAGGCCAAGCGCCGCGTGACGAGCCGCGCGTCATCCGGCTTGACCTGCTGGGCCGCGGCGAAGTTCGGGCTCAGCGCCGCTAGCAGTGCGGCAGCACCTGCCGGGCCGCCCGCAAAGGCGGCCGCCTGCTCCAGAAACCCACGCCGGCTCAGGTCGCCATGCACATAACGATCAAACAACGGCCAAGCCTGGTCAGGGATGTCGCGCGGTGAGGTCATCGGAGCTCCTTATGCGGAAAAGGCCCGACT
Organism: Roseateles puraquae; assembly: GCF_002205845.1. Lineage (GTDB taxonomy): Bacteria > Pseudomonadota > Gammaproteobacteria > Burkholderiales > Burkholderiaceae_C > Pelomonas > Pelomonas puraquae. Next base: position 73,815 of record NZ_NISI01000003.1, read on the forward strand.
CTAGGAGACCTTCAATAACCGCATATCGATATCGCGAATGGTTCGACGACAGAAGCAGGCCTGATTCGCAGAATGCGGGCGCATGAACTTCCAGCAGCTCCGTTCCGTCCGCGAGGCCCAGCGCCGCGGCTTCAACCTGACCGAGGTGGCGCAAGCCCTGCACACCTCGCAGCCGGGGGTGAGCCGACAGATCCGCGAACTGGAGGAGGAGTTGGGCATCGAGCTCTTCGTGCGCGTGGGCAAACGGCTGACCGGCCTTACCGAGCCGGGCGAGCAGGTGCTGCCCGTCATCGAGCGCCTGTTGCAGGAGGCGGAAAACCTCAAGCGCGCTGCCGACGACTTCGCCCAGGCCGGCAGCGGCCGGCTGCGCATCGCCGCCACCCACAGCCAGGCCCGGTACGCGTTGCCGCCGGCGGTGCGGGACTTCCGCGCCCATCACCCCGACGTGAGCCTGCATCTGCAGCAGGGCTCGCCGCAACAGATTGCCCGCCTGCTGCTCGACGGTGAGGCCGACGTCGGCATCGCGACCGAAGCCCTCGCCCAGTACCCCGAACTGGTCGCCCTGCCCTGCTACCGCTGGACGCACTCGGTCGTGGTGCCGCCGGATCACCCGTTGCTCGACGGCCCGCTGACGCTGGCCCGCCTGGCGCAGTTCCCCATCGTGACCTATGAGCCCGGCTACACCGGCCGTTCGCACATCGACGAGGCCTTTGCCGCCGCGCAGCTCTCGCCGCACATCGTGCTCAGCGCGATGGATGCCGACGTCATCAAGACGTATGTCGAGCTCGGGCTGGGCGTGGGCATCGTTGCGGCTATCGCTTTCGACGAGGAGCGCGACCGCCACCTGCGGGCGATCGATGCACGTCATCTTTTCGCCGACAACATGACCCGTCTCGCCGTGCGCCGCAGCGCCTACCTGCGCGACTACGTGTACGAGTTCATCCAGACCTTCGCCTCGCCACTCAAGCGCGAAGTGGTGGATGCCGCACGACATGAACTGCCCGTGACCGAGCCCACGCTGGCCTGGTCCAGGGCGGCCTGAACCCGACACCCGATTTCTTCCTCCTCCAAACAAAACCCATGCGTCGCTTCCTGACCGCTCTCTCCCTCGCCTTCGCCGCCACCGGCGCCCTGGCGCAGACCTCGCTGCTGAACGTCTCCTACGACCCCACCCGCGAGCTCTACCAGGACTTCAACAAGGCCTTTGCGGCCCATTGGAAGGCCAAGACCGGCGAGACCCTGAGCATCAAGGCCTCACACGGCGGCTCGGGCAAGCAGGCCCGCTCGGTCATCGACGGGCTGGAGGCCGACGTCGTGACGCTGGCGCTGGCCTATGACATCGACGCGCTGGCCGACCGCAAGCTGCTGCCGCTGGACTGGCAGAAGAAGCTGCCCAACAACGCCAGCCCCTACACCTCGACCATCGTGTTCCTGGTGCGCAAGGGCAACCCCAAGCACATCAACAACTGGCCCGACCTCGCCCGCAGCGGCGTTGACGTCATCACGCCCAACCCCAAGACCAGCGGCGGCGCCCGCTGGAACTACCTCGCAGCCTGGGGCTTCGCCCTGGCCAACGGCGGCACGCCCGCGTCGGCCAAGGACTTCGTCAAGCGCATCTATGCCAACACCAAGGTGCTCGACTCCGGCGCCCGCGGCGCCACCACCACCTTCGTGGAGCGCGGCATCGGCGATGTGCTGATCGCCTGGGAGAACGAGGCCTACCTCGCGGTGAAGGAACTCGGCCCCGAGAAGTTCGAGATCGTCACGCCGACGCTGTCCATCCTCGCCGAACCGCCGGTGGCCATCGTCGACAAGGTGGTCGACAAGCGCGGCACCCGCAAGCAGGCCCAGGCCTACCTGGAGTACCTCTACACGCCGGAAGGCCAGGAGATCGCAGCCAAGAACTACTACCGTCCGCGGGACCCCAAGGTGGCCGCGAAGTACGCCAAGACCTTTGCCCCGGTGAAGCTCTTCACCATCGACGAGGTCTTCGGCGGCTGGCGCCAGGCGCAGAAGACCCACTTCGACGACGGCGGCGTGTTCGACCAGATCTACACGCCGGGCGCCAAGTAAGCGCCCGGTTCAGCCAGCCCTGGCGCTCAGCGCGCGCTGCGCCGCTGACGCCAGCCCACGAGGCCCAAACCAGCAGCCAGCAGCGCTGCCGACGCGGGCTCGGGCACAGCGGTCGTCAGCGTGGTGAGCGTCACGTCGTCGATGACGCTGGCCGCCGCGCTGCTGCCGTACAACGTGAACCCCACCAGCGACTTGCCCGCGGCCAGCGCACTGCTGAGGTCGTAGTAGGTCCAGCTGCTGTTGCCGAGATCGAATATCGACACGTCGGTGCCGCTGCTGCTGCCGTCGCTGTAGTTCAGCACAACGAGGCTCAACAGCCCGGCGTCGCTGCGCGCCCAGAAGCCAAAACTGGCGATCGAGGCCGCGTCGATGGCACTGCTCAGCGTCAAGCTGAGCGAAGAGCTGTCGTCAGCCAAGACTGCTGCAAGCGTGCCGCTGTGCACATCGGTCGACTCCGCGGTGACGGTGCCGGTGGTGGACCAGCCGGTGAGGCCGGACTCGAAACCCGGGTTGTCCAGTGTGGCGGCCCGGGCCAAGCCTGCGGCACTCAAGGCCAGAGCGACCAGGGTTGCAGCGCCCAGGCGCTTGTTGAATGAGACGGTCATGGAAGGCTCCTGAAGTTCAACCGATGGGGGGCGGGCCAGGCGGCGTGGGAGGGTTGCCCGGCGGCGTCGGGCCAGGATCACTCCCACCACCACCGTTGGATGCGGTCTGGTCGATGCCCAGCACGATGCCCCCCACATAGCCCGACTTCACGCTGCCCGACAGCGCCAGCATCTCGGTCGAGGTGCCGTCAGAGAAGACGTTGTCCGCGGCGAAGCTGGTCACCGAGGTGTTCTGCCCTTTGCTGTAGAGGGTGCTGCCGTACACCGTGGCCGTCGTCGCCAAGGGAAAGGCGAACTGCGTCGTGGCCATGGACGAACTGGTCGACGACAGCGTCGTGCCGGCCAGGAACACCATGCAGTGCACGTGCGTGATGCGCCCGGCATACCAGCCCGGGTAGACGGTCTTGAAGGTCACCAAACCGTTGCTGTCGCTCTGCTGGATGCCGCGCAGGTAGGTGAGGTTGGCCTGACCCGCGTTGTTGCTCGCGTCGTAGCCGGAGTACAGGCCGTCCTTGTCACAGTGCCAGATGTAGACCCAGGCGCCCGCGATGGCGGCGCAGGCGTTGTTCACGTCGACCAGCTTGATGCGAAGGGTCAGCGGGACGCCACTCTTGCCCTCGGTCAGGTCGGCCCGCACCATGGCGGTGTTGGCCAGGATGGCGCGCAGGGGGTACGGGCCTTCCGTCTCGGTCGCAGCCACGGTACAGGTGGCTGCAGCGGCCAGGATCTTGGTCAAGCCCTCTTCGGTGTCGTCATCGAGAGACAGCGTGCCGGAGGTGTCTGTCGACGACGCCGTCGCGCCACCACCGCCACAGCCGATCAAGGCCGTGGCGCCAAGGCTGCCAAGGCCCCCCAACGCGGTCAACAGCCCGCGGCGGCGGGACGGATCGGTGGGCCCGGTGGCCGCTTTCGCGGCCGGGGGTTGGGTACTCATGGATTCGCTCCTGAACAAAGGGGTCATGGGTTGCCTGCACGTCATCGCCCGCAAGCGCGTGACCGCGGCCAAGCCACTGTCCGGGGATGCGGTTTCCGTCATGTCGCGTGAATATCTCGGCGCCGACACACTCCCCCCAACTCAAAGCGCCCGCAGGTACACGGCAGCAACAAAGCGGTTGCGGGCCGACACACTAGGGGGGTGACAACACGGTAAGGTTCCAGACGTCAACCCGCAGCCACCGGGCCTCGTTGGCCCCTCACATCGACGCGAGCTCCCTGCCATGAAGGTTTTGTCCTCTCTCGCCTTGTGCAGCGCCCTCCTGCTGGCGGCCTGTGCCGCCGGGCCGACCGCCCCCCCAAGCCGCAGCCCGGGCCATGCGGCCCAGGACGCCTTGTGGCTCGACCGCCTGAGCTTCGGCGCCAGCAGTGCCGACCTTGCCCAGGTCCAGGCCCAAGGGCGTGCCGCCTGGCTCGACCGCCAGCTGCAACCCACGGCGCAGCCTGCCCTGCCCGAGGCGGCCCGGGCACAGATCCAGGCCCTGGCCGTGCAGCAGGAAGCCCTGCCCGCGCTCGTGCAGCGGCTGGAAGCCCAGCGCAAGGCCGCCGATGCGTTGACGGACGACGCCGCCAAGGCCGAGGCGCAGAAGAGCTACCAACAGGCCCTGACCAAGCTGGCGCGTGAAGCGTCGACGCGCCAGCTGCTCAACGCGCTGTACTCCCCCAACCAGCTGCAGGAGCAGATGACGTGGTTCTGGTTCAACCACTTCAACGTGCACCAGTACAAGGCCAACCTGCGCGTGATGGTGGGCGACTACGAGCAGGGCCTGCGCGAACGCTCGCTGGGGCGCTTCCGCGACCTGCTGGGCTACACCGCCCACCATCCGGCCATGCTACGCTACCTCGACAACGAGCAGAACGCGGCCAATCGCATCAACGAGAACTACGCCCGCGAGCTGCTGGAGCTGCACACCCTGGGCGTGGGCGGCGGCTACAGCCAGCGTGACGTGCAGGAGCTGGCCCGGGTGTTGACTGGCCTGGGCGTGAACCTGACCGACAACCGGCCCAAGCTCAAGCCTGCGCAGGAAGCCCAGTACCGGCGCGACGGCCTGATGGAGTTCAACCCGGCACGGCACGACTTTGGCGAGAAGCATTTGCTGGGCATCACCGTCAAGGGTGAGGGTTATGGTGAACTGGAGCAGGTGCTGGACCTGCTGGCACGCCACCCGAGCACGGCGCGCTTCGTGTCGCGCAAGCTGGCCCAGTACTTCGTGGCCGACGACCCGCCGCCGGCCCTGGTGGAGCGCATGGCCGAACGCTGGCAGCAGAGCGACGGCCGCATCGCCGAGGTGCTGCGCGCCATGGTGAACTCGCCGGAGTTCGAGGCGTCGCTCGGCCGCAAGTTCAAGGACCCGACGCAATACGTCGTCTCGGCCGTGCGGCTGGCCTATGCCGACAAGGTGGTCCTCAACACCGGCCCCATGATCGGCTGGCTCTACCGCCTCGGGCAGGCGCCCTACAACCGCCAGACGCCCGACGGCTATCCGCTGGACGAAAGCGCGTGGGCAGGCCCGGGGCAGATGACCACGCGCTTCGAGATCGCCCGCGCCATCGGCAGCGGCAGTGCAGGCCTCTTCAAGGTCGACGGTGAACCCAAGGACCGCCCGGCCTTCCCGCAGCTGGCCAACCCGCTGTACTACAACGGCATCTCGCCCCGACTGGCTGCGGCCACGCAGCAGGCCCTCGCCCAGGCCACCTCACCGCAGGAATGGAACACCTACCTGCTCGCCTCCCCGGACTTCATGCACAGGTGACACCATGCAACGACGCCAACTGCTCCAACTCGGCCTCGCCAGCCTGGGCGCGGCCGCCCTGCCCACCCAGCTCTGGGCGGCCTCGCCGGACACCCCGCGGCTGCTCGTCGTCTTCCTGCGCGGCGCCTACGATGCGGCCAACCTGCTGGTACCCACGTCGTCGAGCTTCTATTACGAGTCGCGCCCCAACATCGCGATCGCCAAGTCCGCTGCATTGCCGCTGGATGCCGACTGGGGCCTCGCGCCAGCGCTGGCCGACAGCATCCATCCGCTGTGGCTCAAGCAGCAGGCGGCCTTCGTGCCCTTCGCCGGCACCAACGACACCTCACGCAGCCATTTCGAGACCCAGGACCACATCGAGCTCGGCCAGCCGGACGACGTCTCCGCCGGCAGCCGCGATTTCCGCAGCGGCTTCATGAACCGGCTGGCCAGCGTCATCGGTGCAGGCGAGCCGGCCAGCTCGCGACTGGAGGCGATGGCCTTCACCGACCAGGTGCCCCTGATCCTGCGCGGCAAGCTGCCGGTGGCCAACCAGGCCCTGCGTGACCTGGGCAAGCCGGCCATCAACGCGGCCCAGGCCCAGGTCATTGCCGGCATGTATGCCAACACGCGATTGGCCGGCACGGTCAGTGGCGGCTTCGAGGTGCGTGACGAGGTCACCCGCGAGATGGCCGGCGAAATGGAAGCCGCCAGCCGCGGCGCGATCGCGGCCAAGGGCTTCGCGCTGGAAGCCCGCCGCGTGGCGCGGCTGATGCGAGAGCGTGTGACGCTTGGTTTCATCGACGTCGGCGGCTGGGACACCCACGTCGCCGAAGGCGGTGCCACCGGCCAACTCGCCACCAAGCTGGGCGAGCTCGGCAAGGGCCTGGCCCTGTTCGCCGACGAGATGGGCCCGCAGTGGAAGAACACCGTCGTCGTCGTGGTCAGCGAGTTCGGGCGTACCTTCCGCGAGAACGGCAACCGCGGCACCGACCACGGCCACGGCAGCGCCTACTGGGTGCTGGGCGGCGGCGTGAAGGGCGGGCGCATTGCCGGCGAACAGGTGGAGGTGAAGGCCGCCACGCTGTTCCAGAACCGCGACTACCCGGTGCTCAACGAGTACCGGGCGCTGTTCGGCGGGCTGGCCCGCCGCATGTATGGCCTGAGCGACGCGCAACTGACCACGGTTTTCCCCGGGGCCAGTGCGCGCGACATCGGGCTGGTTTAGGCCGCCTTGACCCAGCGGTCCACCACGATCTTCACGCGCGCGCCGAAGGCCTTGGCGGTGGCGATGTCGCCCGGCACCATCTCTTCGGCGGAGGCATCGCTCGGCGTCTGGGTGATCAAGCCGGCATAACCGCCGAGGTTGTTGATGTCGTCACGGGTGGCGGCCTTGTGGTTGGGCGCCTTCATGCCGGTGCCGACCCAGATCATGCTGTGCTGCTGGCTCAGGGTGTGCAGGTACTGGATGGTGCCCTGCTTGTCACCATTGAGCGTGGCCGAATTGGTGAAGCCGGCGGCGATCTTGTCCTTCCAGACCTGGGCGTACCAAGGCTTGCTGCTGGCGTCGGCAAACTTCTTGAACTGCCAGCTCGGGCCGCCCATGTAGGTGGGCGTGCCGAAGATGATGCCGTCGGCCGCGGCCAGCGTGGCCCAATCGGCCTCGCTGATGTTGCCCTCGGCGTCGATGGCGATCAGTTGCGCCTCGGCCGCGCCGGCCACCGCCTCGGCGACCTTCTTGGTGTGGCCGTAGCCGGAGTGGAAGAGAACGACGATCTTGCTCATGGAGGTTCCTTTCAGGGTCGAAGCACAAATGAAGAAACCCGGCCCCAAGGGCCGGGTCGACGGAGATCAGGCGGCGAGGTCGAAGACCAGAACTTCGGCGTTCTGACCCGCCGTCAGCGACAAGCGCGATGTTTGCTGAAGCTGCAAGGCATCACCTGCGGTCAGGTCTTGCCCGTTCACGTTCAGCGAACCGCGCACCAGATGCACATAGGCCAGCCGCCCCGGGGCCAGATCCAGCTCGGCTGCCTCTGCACCGTCAAACAGGCCGGCATACAGACGCGCATTGGCATGGATGGTCACCGCGCCCTGCGCCTGGCCATCGTTGGCCGCCACCAGGCGCAGCTGGCCCCGCTTGGAGGCGGTGTCAAAGTGCTTCTGCTCGTAGCTGGGCGCAATGCCGCGGGCATCGGGCTGGATCCAGATCTGCAGGAAGTGCGTGGTCTGGTCCTTGGCATGGTTGAACTCGCTGTGCAGCACGCCGGTGCCCGCGCTCATGCGCTGAACGTCACCCGGGCGGATCACGCCCGAGTTCGCCGCGCCCTTCTCGCCATTGCCCATGCTGTCCTTGTGCGCCAGTTCGCCCGACAACACATAGCTGATGATTTCCATGTCCCGGTGGCCGTGTGTGCCGAAGCCCGTCCCCGGGGCGATCTTGTCCTCGTTGATCACGCGCAGGGCACCGAAGCCCATGCGGGCCGGGTCGTAATAGTCGGCAAACGAAAAGCTGTGGAAGGACTTCAGCCAGCCGTGGTCGGCATAGCCGCGGTCACTGGACTTGATGAGTTGCGATTGCATGCTGGACTCCTTGCTGTGCTTGTTGCGATGGAGTCAATGTAGGTCTCGGGCCCTCGCGCATCGATCGGCCCGCGCTGAGGACATCATTCAAATAGACTGAATGCATGCCGACCGCCGCAGACAAGCGCCGCGCCCTCACCCCCGAGGCGCTGGCCATGATGGACACCATCGCCCGCACGGGCAGCTTTGCCGCCGCAGCCCGCGAGATGGGCCGGGTGCCTTCAGCCCTGACCTACTCGGTGCGCCAGCTGGAAGACGCGCTGGACGTGCTGCTGTTTGACCGCAGCTCCCGCCAGGCCGTGCTGACGAGTGCCGGGCAGGAGCTGCTGCACGAGGGCCGCCGCCTGCTGCAGGAGCTTGACGCCGTGGCCAACCGGGTGCGCCGCATCGCCACCGGCTGGGAGAGCGAACTGACGCTGGTCATGGACGACGCCATTGCCCGCCGTGCGGTGTTCGACCTGATGGAGGCCTTCTACGCCGAGCGCCTGGAAGACGGCACGCCGCCGCCGACGCGCCTGAAGCTGCAGGTGGAGGTGCTGGCCGGCACCTGGGAAGCCCTGCTGCACGGCCGGGCCGACCTGGCGCTGGGCGTGCCAGCCCAGGCCGCCAGCAGCACCATCCACTGCGAACCCGCGGGTGAATTGGAGTTCGCCTTCTGCATCGCACCGCATCACCCCCTGGCCGCGCTGCCTGAGCCGCTCACGGCGGCCCAGATTGCCGAACACCGCATCATCGCGGTGGCCGACAGTGCCCGAATGCTCGCGCCGATCACCGTGGGCCTGCTGCCGGGCCAGGACGTGCTGACCATGCCGTCCATGGCCACCAAGCTGGAGGCCATGCTGCGGGGCCTCGGATGCGGGTCGCTGCCCATCACCATGGTGCGCCGCCACCTGGACGCGGGCCGGCTGGTGCGCAAATCCACGTATGAAGGCCGCCGCGCCGGCGTCATGCACTACGCCTGGCGCGACACCGGCCAGACGCCGGGCAAGGCCCTGGCCTGGTGGCTGGACCGCCTGCGCAGCGACACCACGCGCCGCGCCCTGCTCGAGCAGCATGAGGGCCTGTTGCTCTGACCTGGCGATGCAGACACCGCTGAAGGCCTACCGTGGCCGCTTCGCCCCCTCGCCTACCGGCCCACTGCATGACGGCTCACTCGTGGCCGCCCTGGCCAGTTGGCTGGACGCCCGCGCCCACGGCGGCGCATGGCTGGTCCGCATTGAAGACGTTGATGGCCCCCGCTGCGCGCCCGGGACGGCCGAGGTCATCCTCGGCCAGCTCGCCGCCCTCGGCCTGCAGCCAGACGAGCCGCCCGTCTGGCAGTCGCGCCGGGGTGATCTCTACCAGGCGGCGCTGGACCGCCTCATCGCCTCGGGCCAGGCCTACGGTTGCGCCTGCACGCGCGCCGAGATTGCCGCCGCCTACGAACGCACCATCGGCCCGCGGCCCAAGCATGGTGAACTGGTCTACCCGGGCACCTGCCGCCAGGGCACGCAGGGGCGGTCAGCGCGCGCCTGGCGCTTGCGGGTGCAGGGCCGCATCGACTGGCAGGACCGTCGGCTCGGCGCGCAGTCGCAGGACCTGGGCGCCGAGGTGGGCGACTTCGTGCTCAAGCGCGCCGACGGCCTCTGGGCCTACCAGCTCGCCGTGGTCGTCGACGACGCCGCGCAAGGCATCACCGACATCGTCCGCGGCGAGGACCTGGCCGACAACACGCCGCGCCAGATCGCGCTGCAACGAGCGCTTGGCCTGCCCAAGCCCCGCTACCTGCACACGCCGCTGGTGCTGGCGGCCGACGGCCACAAGCTGTCCAAGCAGAACGGCGCGGCGGCACTCGACCTGAGCGACCCGGTCGCGCGGCTGCGCGAAGCGGCCCAACGCCTGGGCCTGCATCCGGAACCGCAGTCCGGCATCACCGTCGCCGACCTGCTGGCCCGCCTCGCCAGCCGCTGGGCGCACGCGGGCGGATGGCCGGCTGCTTGATGGCTGCGCGCGCAGCCGGGTCATGGATGCCCGGGCGCCTGACCGGTGTGCATGCGGGCGACAATGCCGGCTTTTCGCATCTCATAAGGATTCCCCATGAACACCACGCCCAGCGGCCTGCAGTTTGAGGACACCGTCGAAGGCGACGGCAAGCAGGCAGCAGCCGGCCATGACGTGACCGTGCACTACACCGGCTGGCTGTGGGTGGACGGCGCCAAGGCAGCCAAGTTCGACTCCAGCAAGGACCGCAACGATCCGTTCGAGTTTGAACTCGGCGCCGGCATGGTCATCCGCGGCTGGGACGAAGGCGTGCAGGGCATGAAGATCGGCGGCAAGCGCACGCTCCTCATCCCGGCCAGCCTCGGCTATGGCGCGCGCGGTGCCGGCGGCGTCATCCCGCCGAATGCGACGCTGTGCTTCGAGGTCGAGCTGCTCGGTCTGGCGGGCGGCCCGGAGCCGGTGGAGCTGAACCTGCACACCACCTCCAGCGGCCTGCAGTACGAAGACCGCGTCGTGGGCGAAGGCGCAGAAGCCGCCAAGGGCCAGCGCGTGTCGGTGCACTACACCGGCTGGCTCTACAAGGACGGGCTGCGCGGCAAGAAGTTCGACTCCAGCAAGGACCGCGGCCAGCCGTTCAAGTTCCGCCTGGGCGGCGGTGAAGTCATCCAGGGCTGGGACGAAGGCGTGCAGGGCATGAAGGTCGGCGGCACCCGCATGCTGGTGCTCCCGCCGGAGCTGGGCTATGGCGCGCATGGTGCCGGCGGCGTGATCCCGCCGAACGCGACGCTGCTGTTCGAAGTGGAGCTGCTCGCCGTCTGACGTCGCAAGTCCACGACGCGGACAGTTCGTATCACACGAACGATCCCGCGCCCGCCACGGGCCCCGGCCCCCTCAACCGGCTGAACACCGCCCCATGACCGGGCGGTGTTTTTCCTTGTGCGCACACCTGTGGAGCCACCCTCCCCACGCTGGCGCACGGCGGGCGAAACGGATCGCGAAGCCTGCATGACCCTCGGGTTGCCCCTGCCTTCAATCCGTGGACATTTTGTCTCACACTCCATCGAAACGTGGACAGTTTGCTTCACAGAGCTTCCAGGGCTGGAAGCCGCACGACCACGGCAGAGCGCTGCGGCGCGGAGGGCAAGAGATGATTGGACACACGTGGCACCGGCAGCGCCGGCATGGCCTGGCCTGGGCGGCGGCGGCTTGCTGCAGTCTCGCCCAGGCACAGGGGAGCGTGCCCGGCAGCACGGATCCGGCGGCTGACCCCGAGAAGCTCGAGCGCATCACCGTCACCGGCTCAAACATCCGTCGTGCCGACGGTGAGACTGCCCTGCCGGTGCAGGTCATCACGGCCGAAGACATCCGCCGCAGCGGCAAGGCATCCGTCACGGAGGTGCTGCAGTCGCTATCGGCCAACGGCGCCAACGGTCTGACGGACAGCGCGTCCTTCAACAGCTTCGCCTACGGTGCCTCGGGCATCTCGCTGCGCAGCCTGGGGCCGACGTCCACGCTGATCCTGGTGAACGGACGCCGGGTCGTGCCCTACAGCGTGCCGGACATCAACAACGGCCTCACCAACTTCGTGAACGTCGACGCCATCCCGAGCGCCGCCATCCAGCGCATCGAGGTGCTCAAGGACGGTGCCTCGGCGATCTACGGCTCCGACGCCATGGCCGGCGTGGTGAACATCATCCTGCGCAAGGACTTCCAGGGTGGCGAAGCCGGCGCTCAACTGCGCACCAGCATGGACGGCGGTTTCGGCACGCAGTCGGCGGCCCTGACGGTCGGCCGGGGCGACCTGGCACGCGACGGCTGGAACTGGATGGCCACGCTGGATGTCTTCCACCGCGACGAGGTGATGCTGCGCGACGTGGCCAGCCGCGTCATCGACCCGCGCCACCGCGATTCCTCCTTCTACTACACCGGCCGCGCCGGCACGAGCCGCTTCACGCCCACGCCCAACTACTACGGCGGGGTGTCCTTCGACCCGCAGTCGGGCGCGTCCTTCGTCAACACGCGCAGTGGTCGCGCCTCGGCCAACTGCCCGGCCGATCAGCGCTGGGCCTTCAACAGCACCTTCACGCCGCCGCTGAACCTGTGCGGCTACAGCTACTGGACGGACGCCGCGCAGTACGTCTCGCCGATGGAGCGCGCCTCGATCTTCAGCCACGGCGAGCTGGCCCTGGGCGGCGGGCTGTCGGTATTCGGCGAGCTGTCGCTGAACCGCCTGACCAACCACCAGCGCGACTGGCCCGTGCCCTTCGGTGCCGGCCTGGGTGCGACGCCCAACGGTCGCGACGGCGGCGTGGCCTACGTGCCGCAGTTCCTGCCAGCAGGCCACCCCAACAACCCCTTCCCCAACCAGCCGGCCGGCATCACCTACCAGTTTGCCGATGTCGGCATGCAGGGCATCGACGTGACCAACCAGGCCGGGCGGCTGCTGGTGGGCGCGCGCGGCACGACTGCGGGCTGGGACTGGGAGACGGCCCTCATGCACGCCCAGGACACCGCCGAGGTGTCCTACCTCAACCGCATCAGCCTGCCGGCGCTGCGGGATGCAGTGCTCAGCGGCAGCTACGACTTCGAGCACCCCACGCAAGGCCGCGTCACGGCGGCTCAACTGCGCATCAATCCGATCGACCACGGCCGCGCGTCGTTCACCGCCCTGGATGCCAAGGTCAGCGGCGAGATCGGCCGCCTGCCGGGCGGCCCCATCGGGATGGCCGCCGGTATCGAGGCCCGGCATGAACAGCGCAACTACCACCCGGATGAGCGCATCTACTCCGGCGGCGTCTACCTGCAGGTGGCGGGCCGCACCGAGGGCAGCCGCAACGTGGTGTCAGCCTTCAGCGAGCTGAGCCTGCCGATCACCAAGACGCTGCAGTCCCAACTCGCGCTGCGCGCCGACCGGTACTCCGACTACGGCTCCTCCGTGACGCCCAAGCTGGCGGTCGCGTGGGCGCCGCTGCGCCAGCTCAAGCTGCGCGGCAGCGTGTCGCGGGGCTTTCGGGCGCCGTCGCTCAACGAGTCCGCCAGTTCGGATACGCCCCTTTTTTCCTACGTCGACTTCGACCCCCAGCGTTGCGGCCAGTTCAATGTCGACTGCGACGGCTACAACAACAGCGGCGTGGTCAAGGCCAACAAGAACCTCAAGCCCGAGCGTTCGACGGCCTATGGTCTGGGCCTGGTCACCGAGCCGGTGCGCGACCTGCTGCTGACGCTGGACTACTGGGAGTTCCGCCGCCGCAACGAGATCACCTTCGTCGACCAGCAGCTGCTCATCAACCAGGAGGGCAGCAACGACCCGCTGTACGCCGGCCGGGTGCATCGCCTGCCGGCCGACACCGAGAGCGTGCCCGGCCAAAGCATTCCGGGCCGCATCGCCACAGTCGACCAGCTCTATCTCAACCGCGGCCGCACCGAGGTGCGTGGCGTGGACGTCACCGCCAGCACCCGGCTGGCCATGTCGGGCACCGCCCCGCTGCGGATCAACCTGGACATGACCTATGTCGACCGCTACCGCGTGCAGAGCGCCGAGGGCGAGGCCTGGCAGGTGTGGACGGGCACGCTGGGATTCCCGCGCCTGCGGGGCAGCATGAACCTCGGCTGGTCGCCCGGCCCCTGGGACCTGAACGCCACGCTCAACCACCTCTCGGGCTTCGCTGCCACGCAGGCCGGCCAGACCTGCACCGGCACGCGCTACCTGGGCGTCTGCGACATTGCCCCCTACACCACGCTGGACCTTGCCGCCGCCTACCGCGCCGGCACGGCATGGACGGTGCGCGTGAACCTGATCAACGCCACCAATGCGCGCATGCCGTTCACGCCGACGCAACCCACCGGCAACCGCTACTGGTACGCCGCCGCCGGTCGTCAACTGGGTGTTTCTGCGAGCCATCGCTTCTGATGGACGGCCCGCGGGCGGGCCAGAATGGGGCTCGACCCCGCCCGGGCGCCCGCGCCCCCTGCCCGCCCTCTGCATCCTCATGCACTTCGATTTCTCGCCCCTGCTGCGCTATCTGCTCCGTCGACTGGTGCGCATCGCCATCTCCTCCGGCATCACCTACCAGGCGTTTTGCAAGCTGTTGCGCTCGGTGTACTTCGAGGTGGCCAGCGAGTTCGAACCCGTCAAGGGCAAGCCCAACTCCGACAGCCGCGTCAGCCTGCTCACCGGCCTGCCGCGCCGCGAGGTGCGCGCGCTGCGCGAAAGCGCTGATGCGCCGCCCCAGCCCAAACCCAACATCGAGCGCCTGGTGCTGGACGCCTGGACGTCGTCCCTCGACTTCATGGACGCCCATGGCGACATGCTGCCGCTGCCCCGCACCCAGCGCCAGGGTGGTACGCGCTCGTTCGAGGCCCTGGTGGAGCGTGTCAACAAGGACATCCGCGCCCGGGCCCTGCTCGATGAATGGTTGCGCAAGGGCTTCGTGACCCTCGACGAGCAGGACCGCGTCGTGCTGGTGCAGCGTCGCTCCACCGGGCTGGTGGAAGGCGCCTCGGGCACCGGCTTGCTGCTCAGCGAAATGGTGTCAGACCTGCTCCACGGGTTTGACCAGGTCTATCTGCACGAGCAGCCGGTGCCGGGCTTCGGCTTCAACGTTGTCTACGGGCATCGCCTCACGGAGGCCTCGGCCCAGCTGATCTGTTCCACCGCGCAGCGCGAGGGCGTGCAACTGATGAAGCGCATCAACCGCCTTGTGGTGGAGCGCGAAGCCCTGGATGCGCGCAGCGAAGGGGCCACGCGCCGCGTGATGATCGGCTTCGGCACCTACCAGACGGACGGCGAGCAGGACCCGGGCCTGATGGCCGCCGGCTCCGCCGCCGACGGGCCTGCCGGTTCGCCGACGGCAGGCCACACCGCCTGAACGGCCGCGGCCCGTCAGAAGTCGGTGCCGAACATCGTCGTCGGCGGTGCCGACAGATGAGTGGAGCGCCAGGGCATGATGCGTGAATCCACCTCGTCGACCGGGCCGGTGACGGGGCGACCCGCCAGCCAGTCGCGCAGCTTGGTCAGCGGCATGGGGCGGGCGACCAGGTAACCCTGCACTTCGTCGCACTGGATGGCGCGCACCACGGCCAGTTCGCGCTCCGACTCCACCCCTTCAGCCACGGTGCGCATGCCCAGCACCCGCGCCATCTTCACGATGGTGTTGACGATGGCCCGTGCGTCGGCATGCTCGGTGAGCGAGCGCACGAACGACCGGTCGATCTTCAGCGTGTGGAAGGGGAAGGCACGCAGGTAGGCAAGCGATGAGAAGCCCGTGCCGAAATCATCCAACGCCACCTGCACGCCCAGCTCCCGAAGCGCATGCAAGCGCTTCAAGGCCGCGGGGGCGTCCTCGAGCATCAGCGATTCGGTCACTTCCAGGTGCAGCAACCGCGGTGCCACGCCGGCGCCCCGCAGAATGCGCTCGACGCTGCTCACGAACCCGGGGTCCATCAACTGCAGCGGCGACACGTTCACAGCCACGTTCAGCTCGCGCAGTTCGCGTGCTGCCTGGCAAGCCTGCTGCAGGGCCAGCACGCCGAGTTCATGGATGAGGCCGCAGCGCTCCGCCGCTGGGATGAACTCGCCGGGCGAGATCGAACCGAGCACCGGATGCTCCCAGCGCATCAACGCCTCCACACCCAGAGCCTGCAGGCTGCGGGCATCGACCTTGGGCTGGAAGTGCAACTCGAACTGCCCCTGGGCCAGCCCTTCGCGCAAGGCCTGCTCCACCGTGTGCATGCGCCGGCTGGCAGCGCCCAGCGAGCTCGCGTACACGACGCTGCGCCCCCGACCGGAGCGTTTGGCGTCGTACAACGCCAGGTCAGCGTTGACCATCAGGTCTTCGACGTTGGCAATGCTCGCGTCCAACCGAGCCAGGCCAACGCTGGCCCCCACATGCAGGCGCTTGGGCCCCAGTTCGATGGGCTCGCTGAGACGCTCGATGACCAGCGCGGCCATCACCTGCGGCGCGCGAGCCGGTGCCTGGCCCAGACGCAGCATGGCGAACTCGTCGCCCCCCAGGCGCCCCACCAGATCGCCCTCTTCTGCCAGGGCCAGCAAACGCCCTGCCACCACGCGCAGCACTTCGTCGCCAGCCGAATGGCCTGAGCTGTCATTGACCACCTTGAAGTGATCCAGGTCGATCGACAGCAGCCAGCCGGCGCGGCCGAGCGACATGGCGGCCTGCGCGGCGTTCATCAGAGCCCGCCGGTTGGCCAGGCCGGTCAGCGGGTCCTGCTCGGCCTGCAGCCGCAACTGGTTCTCAAAGCGCTGGGCATCGGTGATGTCGGCGATAACCCCGCGCCAGCCCGTGCCCCCGGCGCCCTCCACCGGTCCGATCGGCTTGGCGCTCAGTGCCCACCAGCGCGCCTGCTCGCCGCGGCCGATCTGCAGCTTGAGGTCGCGGAAAGGCTTGCCCAGTGCCCAGGCGGCGAGCAGCGGGCCCGCCTCGTGGGAGCGGCTCGCAAACCACTGCGGCAGCTTGACCTCGCCCAGCTGCTCTTGGGGCACGCCCATCAGGCCGGCCAGCCGGGGCGAACGATGCACCAGATGGCCGCCGGCATCGGTCTCCCAGAGGGCATCGCTCGCGTTTTCCTCGAAGTCCCGCAGCAGCAGCGACACCACCTGCTGCTGCCGCGCATGCAGGAAGCGCGCACGCAACAGCGCCGTCGACTGCCGCGCGAGCCCCATGGCCGCAAAGGAGACGACGGTGGCGTAACTCAGCAGCAGCACCGCCACCGCCACGAAGATCGGTTCGTTCGCACGCCACAGCGCCACGAGCGAACCGGCCACGATGAGCCATGTGTAGACGAGACTGGCCCAAGGCAACATGGCCAGGGCGAACGCGCCCGCGCCCAGCATGCCGGTGACGAGGGTGGCAATCAGCACCCGCTCCGACGCGGCCGCAGGTGCGAACCACAACGCCGCCGCCCCGCCCCAGCAGGCCCCCAGCAAAGCCGCATGCAGCGTGCCACGGCGGTAACCCTTGGGCGACACCTTGGCCGCAACCCGGCCGCGGCCTGACCACCAGCCCCACAGCCCGAACAGCGCGACCAGCACGATCGCGACCACCCACGCCACCAGCCAGGCGCCGCCCGCGGCACCCACGGCCACGCAGATCAGGCCTGCCGAGATCAGGTTGGCGGCCATCAACAACGGAGTCAGTCGCGACAACTGGGCCAGGTGCTCCGCGCGAATGCGTGCGGACTCCACGTCCGCTGCGGCATACAGCTCGAACGTGCGTCGCAATCGTTCCCCAAACCCCTCGGGCCGCGTCATCTGAGCGCCAAGTCCTTCTGCGTTCTTTGGGCGGCGATCGTATCGATCAGGAATGGCCGTCGGTGCCATGTCTGAGCGCCATCCGTGCCGGATGCCTCGCATCCGCATGACTTCACACAGCCTCCCGCAGCCCGTTCACCAAGACGGGGCACGCGGCGACGCATCGACCCGCCAACTAGTGCGCACAAACCGCCGCCGCGTCAGCGAAGCCGGCCGCTCGGGTGCGCCACCCAGCGCACACATTTGGCAAAATTGATATCCAATGAAGCAAATAAAACAAATGAAGGCAATCTCGAAGCGGACAAATGATTGAAACAACACTCCCCGACGGCTTCAACTGAGCTCGCCATGGCCAAGACCATCCTGATCGTCGATGACTCCACCTCCCTGCGCACGGTCGTGCAACTGGCGCTCAAGCGCGCCGGCTACGACGTGCTGGAGGCTGACGACGGGATCGCCGCGCTCGCGGTGCTCAGCCAGGCACCCAAGGTTCACCTGATCGTGTGCGACCTTCACATGCCCCACATGGATGGCCTCGACTTCGTCGCCCAGCTGCAGCAGCACCCGCGACACCGCTTCATCCCGGTCGTGATGCTCACCACCGGGTGTGAAGACGCGGCCCTCGCACGCATCCGCGAGGCCGGCGTCAAGGCCTGCCTCGCCAAACCCCTCAACCCACCACAGCTGCTGGACGCCGTGTCGCGGCTCGCGCTTGCCTGACGCTGGAGTTCGCATGCCACCCCTGCTCACCGCCGCCCAGCCCAGCGCCACTGGCTGCCGCCACCACACGGTCCGGACAGACGGTGCCGGTGGCACGCCCGCCCCGGGAGCTCAACCATGAATGCCCCCCTTTTCCCGCTGCGCCGGCTGACGCTGCACCCCGGTGATGTCGCCTGCGTCGACCGCGGGGAACGGCTGGACACCCTGCTCGGCAGCTGCGTCGCGATCCTGCTGACCGACCCGCAGCGCTCGGTGGGCGCGATGTGCCACGTGGTACACGCTGGCGCCCCCCAGGGACTGCCGACGCGCGACACGGCCTATGGCGACGCCGCCCTGGCCGAGATGATCCGCTTGCTGCGCCTGCGGGGCATCGACCCGCAGCAATGCCTGGCCTGGGTGTACGGCGGCGGCAATATGTTTCCGGCGCGCTTCGGCCAAACGGCGGCAGACGGCCACGTGGGCGCGGCGAACTTCGAGTGGGCACTCGGCGCGCTTCACCAGGCGGGCATCCGCGTTCTGGGTGTGGCGCTGGGGGGCCATGCCTACCGAAAGCTGCGCTGGACGGTCGGCCCCGAGGCGCCCGAAGTCGAAACCGTTTCCATGACCCGGCCGCCCGTGCCGCCGGCGCGAGAGGGCACGGCCATCGAAGCGCCGAAACCAGTTCACGCACGGGGCTGAAACCGCTACGCTCAGGCCGGTGCGGCGCGTTGCGCTTCACCACCCTGTCATGCGGGGCTGGTCTGCTCCAGCCTGTCTGCATTGCCCACGAAGCCCGTGAGGAGCGAACGCCCATGACCTCGCCCGACCAGCGCCGCTACCCCCGCGTCGAATTCTTTCTTGTGCCTGAGGCGCACGAGCAGTTGCCCGTCTGGGTTATCAAGCCGGAGAGCGCCACCGACGGCCGCGCCGGGGTGGTGGTCAACCTCAGCGAGGGTGGCTTGCAGATCGCCGTCTCCGCCGACGAGCCTCTGCAAGGGCAGCATTACGAGATGCGGCTGCTGCTCGGCGAGGACGATGGCGTGCCCTTGTTCAGCGCCGATGTGCGCCGTGTGTGGAGCCGCCCCCTGAACTGCAGCGCCCAGCTCGGCGGCTTCGAGTTCGCGAGCCACAGCTCCGAGGCGGAGCAATTCCTGGTGGCCCAGACCGCCCATGTCACGGCGCGGCGCTGGGTGCACTGCGTGCTGGTGGAGCGCATGACCGCCTTGGCCTGAGCGCCGCGCGACCCGCCGTCAGTCGATGGGCGGATAGTCGCCCAGCCCGTCCGGCCAGGGCGTCAGGATCTCGAAGCCGTCTTTCGTGACGGTCACCATGTGCTCCCATTGGGCTGACAACGAATGGTCCCGGGTGACCACCGTCCAGCCGTCGGCCAGCTCCCGCACGCCGGGGCCACCGGCATTGATCATGGGCTCGATCGTGAAGATCATGCCCTCCTGAAGGCGCAGGCCCTCGCCCGGGCGGCCGAAGTGGTTGACGTGCGGCTCGTCGTGATAGACGTCGCCGATGCCGTGGCCGCCGTACTCCCGCACCACGCTGAAGCCCGCCTCGTGCGCCACCTTCTGGATGGCAAAGCCCACGTCTCCCAGCGTCGCCCCCGGCCGCACCTGGCGGATGCCGGCACGCAGGGCCTCGTAGGTCGTCATGACCAGGCGGCGGGCCAGCACATTGGCCTCGCCCACGATGAACATGCGGCTGCTGTCGCCGAACCAGCCGTCCTTGGTCAGCGTCACGTCGATGTTGACGATGTCGCCCTTCTTGAGCTTCTTGTCCTTGCTCGGGATGCCGTGGCAGACCACATGATTGGGCGAGATGCAGGCCGTGCGCGGGTAGCCGTGGTAACCGATGTTGGACGGGATGCACTTGAGCGTGCCCACGATGTAGTCGTGGCAGAGGTCGTCCAGCTCGGCCGTGGTCACGCCGGGCACCACATGGGGCTTGAGCATGGCCAGCACTTCGGCGATGAGGTGCCCCGCTTCGCGCGCACGGGCGACCTCATCGGGTGTGCGGATCTTGATGCTGCGGCTCATGCGCGCACCTTCGCGGCCGCCTTGGTGGCCGGCTTGGCCGACACGCCGCGCCCGGTGAGCGCCGCGATGTCGAGACCGCCGTCCTGCTCCGCACGGATGAGCAACTGGCAGATCTCGCTGTGGTTCAGCTGCGGATGCAATTCAGCCAACATGCCGATGCGCATCCAGTGCTCGGCTTGTGCATTGATGGAACGCGACAAGGCCTGGCTCGCCAGGCGCAGGCTCTCGTGCATCGGATCGGAGATTTTGACGATTCCCATGCGGTGCACTATATACGATTCATATACGAACCGTATACACCAAGGTCAGGCCACCACCGCCGCCTCGTAGATGTTCAAGAACTCCGCCGGCATGCGCTTGGGCCGGCCGCTGCTGATCTCGATGCACACCAACGCCCAGCGCCCGCGCAAGAGCGTGGCACCGTCGCTCGCGCGGCGCAGTTGGAAGCGCCGCTCCATGGTCAGCTTGCCGTCGCTGGCCGTCAGCCAGGTGCCGAGCAGCAATGCCTCGCCCTCAAAGGACGGCAGCAGGTAGTCGTAGTGGCCCTCGCGGATGGCCATGGCGCGGTCCAGTCGCCGGTAGTCCGCCAGGCTCAGGCCCAGGGCCTCCGAGTGCGCCCATCCCGCCTGTTCGCACCACTGCACGTAGACGGCGTTGTTGGTGTGGCCCAGGCCGTCGATGTGCTCCGCGGCCGGCGTGAGGGCCAGCGTGAAGGGCGACGGGCGGTCCCAGTCAGTCATAGGCCGAGACTTCCGGCCGCCGCGCCAGCACCGCGATCGGCGGCGCCCAGCGTTCGCCGCGCGGCTTCTTGCTGGTGACCAGCGTGATCTCGCTCGGCTCGAAGACCTCGACGTTGTGCGTGATCGGCGTGGTGAGCAGGTACTGAGCGCGGGTGCTGCGCAGGAAGTGCCCCACCAGCTGGATGTTGCGCACGTCCAGGTGCGCGAAGGGCTCGTCGATGAAGACGAAGCCGCCCGGCGTTTCGTCGTCTTTCATCAGGCCCACCAGCAGGATCAGGCTCTTGAGCACCTGTTGGCCGCCGGAGGCCTCGCCGTCATTCAGGCCCACTTCACCCTTGCCGTCGAAGTTGAACTTCACCTGCAGGCCGGCCTGCGCGAGCACGGCGTCGTCGTTGTCCAGGTGAGGCAGGATGGCCTCGGCCGTGGTACCGGCGAGTTCACCCAGTTCGGCAACGTTCTTCTTGTAGCGGCGCACCGTCGCGCGCAGCACGTCGATGTAGCGCTCGCGGGCATTGAAGGCGGCGATGCGCGCCATCTCGTTGCTGGCGCGGCGGTCACTGAGCTGGCTGTCCTGCTCATGCACCTGCGCCGCCATGCGCGCATGGCGCTCGACGACGCTGGCGTCCACCTCCCAGTGGCCGGTCTCCAGCTCCTGGTCCACATGGTGGGCACGGATCTCGGCCTGGCGGGCGTTCTCGAACTCCTCGCGCAGTGCGGCCAGCGCGGTGGGCGTGACCCAGCCGGGCGGGAACTTTGCCTTTTGCTCGCGGCTCTCACGCGAGGCCTTGCGCAGCGCTTCGCGCTTGGCTTCATGCTCCCGCAGGCGCCCCGCGGCCGAGCCTTCCCCATCCTTGAGAGCCACCTGCGCTGCCTCGTAGGCCTGTTCGCTGCGGGTGGATTCGCGCACCATGCGCTCGTGCTCGGCATCGAGCTGGCCCATGCGCGTGGACGCTTCCGCGCGCGCCTGGCGCAGCACCGGCAGCCGCGCACGGGCTTCGGTGAATTCGTCGGCGCGCTCGGACAGCTCCTGCGCCGCCTTGTGCCCCACCGCCGCGCGCTGCACATCCTTGAACTGGCGCTCAACCTCAGCCTGGGCCTTGGCGATGCGGCTCAGCTCGCCATCCCAGCGGGCCAGCTCGGCTTCCAGCGCGGCGCGGCGGGAGTCCACCGCGGACGCGCCGAACTGGTGGTCGCGCGGCTCCACGAACACGCTGCGGCCCCCTCGGCCATCGCGGTAGTAGGCATCCGTCGTGATCCATTCGCCGCTGACCTTCGCGCCTTCCTCCGTGGACGCCACGCAGCGGATGGCGCCGAGCTGGCGCACCAGCCAGGTGGGCAGTGGCGCGCTCACGTTCAGCGCCGCCAACAGCGAGCCGGCCGGCGCCTGGCCCACAGGCGAGGTGTCGGCCACCACATAGTGGCGGTAGCGCTGCCGGGCCGCGATGTCGAAGGCCCGGCTCTCGTCGCTGCGATGCTTGAGCACCACCACCCAGCGCGACGGGCGCAGCAGGCCTTCTGCCGCTGCACGCCAGGTCTCGTCGGCGATGTCGATGCTGTCGGCCACGAGGTAGTGGGCAATACCAGCGTCGTCCAGCGCGCGCTTCATCGGCGCGACCTCGGGCGGCGGCGGCGGCAGGCGCTTGCCACTGAGCTCGCCCAGCTGCGCTTGCGCGCGCGAGGCCTTGTCGCTGGCGCGGGTGTAGTCGGCCCGCAGGCGGTCACGCTCGGTGGCAAGCTCCTGCATGCGGGCGGTCAGTGCCGCGGCATCGGCCTCGACGTCGGCGAGTGCCTTGAGCTCATCCTCGCGCTTGACCAACGCCTCGGCCGGGCGTTCGGCTTCACGGGCTGCGTCGAAGGCCGCGCGAGCCTCGCGCCGCTCGCCCTCCAAGGCCTTGAGCCGCTCTCGCGCCGTTTCCTGGGCCGTGAACAGGCTGTGCAGCGCGGCGCGCTTGTCGCTGAGCGCCTTGATGTCGCCCGAGGCGAAGAGGCGCTGGCGGTGCAGTTCACGCGCATCGCGGGCAATGCGCTCGCGGGCCTCGCTCCAGCGCAGCACCGGCAGCACCTCGGTGGCCAGGCGCTCGCGCTCCTGCACTTTCAGCTGGTACTGGCGGTGGCTGTTCACGCGGTTGGCCAGGTCGCTGAGCTGGGCCTGGGTGTGGGCCAGCTCGGCCGCAGCCTGCTCAACCTCCTTGCCCAGGTGCTGCTGGTGGCTGCGGGCCTGCTCGTAGCGGTCCAGCACCTCCTGGTCGCCGAACACCTCGAACACGAGGCGCAGCAGCTCCTTGGGGCTGAGCTCGCAGAGCCGGTCGGTCTGGCCCTGCTCCAGTGCCAGCACGCGGCCGATGGCGCGGGTCAGGCCCGCCGCCTCCAGCCGCTTCTTCCAGGCCTCGATGCCCAGCCAGTCGCGCTCACCGCGCTCGGCGAGCTGCTCGATTTCGTGCGCCCCGTCGACGATCAGGTAGCGACGCACCCAGTCGCCGCCATGCCGCTCGATGCGGCAGGCCAGCGTGACCTGATCCGCGTACAGCAGCGAGCTGGCAAAGGGCCGGCTGCTGTTCTGGCGCGAACGCGGCCGGTTGTCCACCAGCGCGCGCAGCCAGGCGGTCTCGGCGTTGGCGTGGCGCGCGTAGGTCTTGTAAGTGCGCCCCCCCGAACACTCCAGGCCAAGCAGCGTACGCATGGCGTCCAGCAGCGTGGTCTTGCCGGAGCCGTTGGGGCCAGCGATGGTGATGATGGCGCCGTCCAGCGGCAGCGTCACGCGCTGGCAGTAGTCCCAGTGCAGCAGTTCAAGCGATTGCAGGTGGAACATCAGTCGTCAATGTCTTGTTGTTCGGCTTCATCCAGGCGCGGCAGCGGATGGCCGGCGCGGGCCAGCACATCGCCCAGCGCGCCGTCGAGGATGCGCGGCGCGATGAGGTCGTAGTCGATCAGCAGGTCCAGCAGCGGACCTTCGGCGATGTCCTCGCCGCGGCGCGTGATGAAACCGTGCCGCTCCAGCAGCTTGAGGTTGGTGTCCAGGCGCAGCTTCTTGCCGAGCTGGTCACCAAAGTCCGCCAGCAGGCTGCGATAGCTCAGCAGCGGCGACACGGCCGCAGCCAGCGGCATGGGCTTGTCGGTGGCGAACATCTCACCCTGGCCGGCATGGATGGCGTCGCTGCGCGCGACCTGGCGCTGCCGCTTGGGCAGCACGATCAAGCTCCACAGCACCACCAGCAGCGCCACGCCGTCGCGCGGGATGTCGAGGTTGTTGTTGGCTGCCAGTCCGGTCTCGCCGAAGACGGCGCTTTCCGCGGGGCGCATGAGCGCGACCGCGATGTGGTCGGCATGCACGTTGTCCACCAGCTGCAACCCGACGCCGGCCAGCCGCGCGGCGAGCTGGTTCCAAAGCTCGGTGTCGATCAGCGCTCGCTTCACGAGGGGGTGGCTGCGGGGCAGCCAGCGGCGGGCCAGCAATTGGGCCGCGAGTTGCTGGGAATCGTCGAGTGGGCTCATGAGGCAGGAGATTCAGGGGTGAGGACGCCACGGCTCATCCAGCGGATGAACTCATCGTCGACTTCGCCCTGCTCAGCCGACCAGCGGACCGACCAGGGTTGGCGCGCCATGTCGCCGGTGGCGCCCTTGAGGTGGCGGGCCTGGGGGTCGCCCAGCAGCGGCAGCAACTGGGCCCGGTAGGCGGCCCGCGCATAGCTGCCCCCGAGCACGGCGGGGCGCAGGTCTTGGGGCTCCGTCGTGCCCGCTGCCGTCCAGGCATTGAGCAGTGCCTGCATCTGCCCCATCTCGGGTGGCAGTTGCAGCACGGCGAGTTCGCCCGGCGGCGCGACCTGGCCCTGGGGCAGCGCCTGCGCGTCGGCCACCACGGGACGGTCACGTTCGAACTCGGCCTCGGCGGTGTCCACCAGGTCGCGCTGCGCCACCAGCACCGGGTGCACCGGGCGCAGCATGGCGCCCTGCAGCAGGCTCGCCAGGTCGCCCTGGCTCTGCAGCCAGCGGCGGACATCGGTGGTGGTGATGCCCGTGGAGCCGAGCGTCACGCGCTGGCGATCGGCCTGCTGCAGCGCGCGGTTGAACTGGCTGGCCATGGCCAGCAGCCGGGCCTGGGCCAGGCCCAGCTCACGGGCGAGGCGCTCCAGCCGTGCCTCGCCGGCCGACTCGGCCTGCGCAATGATGGCGCCCAGCGCCTCGCCAGCGCGGTCGACCAGCGTCAGCGCCTTCTCGAAGCGGGTGCGCGCCCGGCGCAGCGCAAATTCGCTGCCGCTGGCGATGGCATCCGCGAATTCGTCGTACAGGCGTGACAGCTGGGCCAGCAGATGCTGGAGCTGCGCCGGCTGCAAGGTGCCGAGCTGGTGGGCACCCGCCACGCCGGCCAGCAGGGACGCCAGGTCGCCATCGGGCGCCTGCTCCTGCGTCAGCGGCTGCAGCAGGCCCACGACCTGCTGGGCCAGCGGCGTCACGGCATAGGTCTGGCCGGTGGCGTCCCAGGCCAGCAGCTCGGCCTCGCGCAGGCGCTTGAGCACGCTGTCCAGCACCTCGTCGCGCAGCACGTGGAAGGCCTGGTTCAGCGCCTCGCGGGTCAGGCGTGACTCGCGCAGGGCCATCAGCTCGAAGAACACCCACAGCCGCAGCCGTGTCAGCCCGGCCGGCCCCTGGAACAGCGCGCGCAAGGCCGTCTGCAAGGCATCCTGGCGCTCGAGCTGCCACCACAGCAGGGCTTCGACCGGCACTGCGCCATCGCGGAAGTAGTCTTCCACGCGATCGGGGCGCTGGCTGTCGTCGGATTCGGGAGGCAGGTTCTGCATGGGGGGCGGATTATCGCGGTGACCGTTCAGCCGCTTTGAGCGCTGGCGGCGGTGGCATTGAACCCCCAAGCCGGGACGCCGGCTTAAGCTGGGGCCACCATGCGACAGCCCACCTTCTTCCTCTCCCACGGCGGCGGCCCCTGGCCCTGGATGGATGGCGACTTCCGCCGCGGCCATGCGCAGCTCGAAGCCGCGCTGAAGGCCGTGCCCGGCACGCTGCCGGCGGCGCCGAAGGCCATCCTGATGATCTCGGCCCATTGGGAGGAAGCCGCCTTCACGGTCATGACGGCAGCGCGGCCCGGCATGCTGTACGACTACGGGGGCTTTCCGCCGCACACCTATGAGGTGGTCTACCCCGCGCCGGGCGACCCGGTGCTGGCCGAGCGCGTCGTGGCGCTGATCGAGGCCGCAGGCCTGCCGGCCGCGCGCAATGCCACGCGCGGCTTCGACCACGGCGCCTTTTGCACGCTGGCGCCGATGTACCCCGACGCGCAGATCCCCGTGGTGCAGTTGTCGCTGCGCCGCGGGCTGGACCCGGCCGAGCACCTGGCCCTGGGGCGGGCGCTGGCGCCGCTGCGTGACGACGGCGTGCTGATCCTGGGCAGCGGCTTCAGCTTCCACAACCTGCCGCTGATGTTCAGTGGCGCAGGCCGCGCGCCTTCCGTCGCGTTCGATGCGTGGCTGCAGGCCGCCCTGCCCTCACCCGTTGGGCGGGCGGAGCGGCTGCAGGCCTGGGCGCAGGCCCCCGCCGCGCGGCAGGCGCATGCCCGCGAGGAGCACCTGCTGCCGTTGATGGTGGCGGCCGGCGCGGCAGAAGCCGACGAGTCGCGCTGCACGTACCACGAGACCGAGTACATGGGCGCCATCACGGCGTCGAGCTTCCGCTTCGGCTGATCAGGTGGCGGCCGCCATCCCACCAGGTGTGCATGGCATCGGGCGGGGGTGGGGATGGCGCCCTTGGGTTGTCTTTCAGGGGGCGCGGGTTCCTGGCAGCCCTCCGACATCGAGAGGCACGCAGGCCGACACCGCCGTCTCCCCACGCTGCCAGCAGGGCGCCGGCAGCGCCGCAAGCGGATGCGGCCGTCCTGAGGCATCGATGCGCCCCACCACGACCTGCAGCCCCCTGACACCCGCGGCGTCCACCTGCAGCTGCAGCAGCCAGGCCGTGTTGTTGTCGTCGTCCTTGAAACCGTCGAACAGAAAATTGCCCAGGCTGTAGACGATGGGCCGGCCCCCGTAGACCTCCACATCCTGCGTCACATGCGGATGCCCGCCCACGACGGCCGCCGCGCCGGCATCGATCATCAGCCGCGCCAGCTGACGCTGCCGCTCGTTGGCCCGCGGCTCGTGCTCCTGCCCCCAATGCATCACCGGGATGACTACGTCCGCCAGCTGCCGGGCACGCTGAATGTCCAGCCACACCTGTTCATCCTCGCTCCACGCGATGCCGGGCCGGTCGGTGTCGGCTTCGAAATGACGCGGCATGAACTCGTTGTAGCCGAGCAGCGCGATGCGCACGCCCTGACGCTCGACGATCAGCGGTGCGTGGGCCTGGGCCAGGTTGTCGCCGCCGCCGAAGTAGCCCACGCCGGCCTGCCGCAAGCGGCCCAGCATCTCGCTGAACGCCGCCGGGCCGAAATCGCCGGAATGGTTGTTGGCCAGGCCCACCACATCCAGGTGCCGCGACAGGACCGGCAGCACGCGCGGATGCGCGCGGAAGGTGAACGGCTTGACCGGCTCGGCCTGGCCGCCCTTCGCCACGACGCACTCCAGGTTGCCCACCCGCACGTCCGCCCGCGCCAGCCAGGGCGCAAAGGGCGCGAACGGGTCGCGCCCCTGGCGGATCAGGCGCCCCGGGCCGTCATCCAGCAGCACGTCTCCCACGAACGCCAGGTTCACCATCGCATCCCCCGGCGCGCCCGGCTTCGAGGGCTCGGGGGTTTGCACCGCGCAGCGGTAGCGCAGCTCCTGGCCAAGCCCGGGCGCATAGACACGCTGCCAGCCGGAGTCCGGCCCCGGTGCGTCTGCGATGGCCCCGGCCGGGGCCGGCAACCGCACCTGCTGCAGCAGGGCGGCGCCGACATAGGTGCTGAGCGTGATGTAGGCCGGCTGCGTGCCGTCGTCCACCCACAAGGCCCGAAAGCCAAAGCGACCGAAAGGCACGCGACCCACGCCATAGGGATCCCGCACAGGACGCACGCTCAAGCGGAGCCGACTGCTGCCCTGCGTCAGCTCGCACTGCAGCGACAGCGCTGGCTGCGCCTGGGCGGGTGCGGCCGGACGCAGGAGCAACAGGGCGCCCGCAAGCGCGAACAGGAAGCGGCGAAAGCGAAGAAGCATGGGAGACCGGAGCGCGCAATGCGCAAAGACACAGGGACCTGCTCTGCCGTACGCAGCCACGGGCTTGTTCACGCCATCTCATCACCCCCTAACTTGAGGGCATCACGGCAGACCGGCCGATGGCGGGATGACGGGCGGTTCTGCGTACCTCCTCGTGAAGGCTGGGTGTCACCAGCGCGAGGTCGCGATGCTGTGGGAGAAGCTGGGAATGACGCTGGTGGGGCTGTTGCTCGTGATGGCGGCGCTGCGCCTGGGTGGGCGCCGCCTCGGCGGCCTGCTCGCCGGGCTGCCCACCATCACGGCGCCGACACTGGCCTGGACGGCCGTGGAGCACGGCACCGGCTTTGCGGTCCAGGCAGCCATCGGCAGCGTGGCCTCGTGCGCGGCCGGGGCGCTGTTTGCATGGGCCTATGTGAGCGCGTCGCGCCGACTGGCGGCGGCCGGCGCTCTGGCCTGCGGCCTCATCGCGGCCGGCGTCGCCGCGGTCCCGGCGCTGACGGCCAGCCACGACCTGCTCGCCGCCGTGGGCCTGGCGCTGCTGGTCACCGGCCTGGCCTGGCGCACGCTGCCAGCGAGTGCAGCCACCTCAGCCCCCGAGCGCCCACCTCGGGCCGGACTGCCCGCCCTGCAGATGGCCGGCATCGCCACGGTGCTGACGGTGGCCGTCTCGACCATCGGCCCCTGGTTCGGGCCCTACGCCACCGGGCTGCTGGCCTCCCTGCCCTTGATCAGCGCGCCGCTGGCGGTGGCTGAGCACGCCGGCAGCGGCCATCAGGCCTCGACGGAGTTCCTGCGAGGCTATGTGAAGGGTCTGTTCGGCAAGGCGGCCTTCGGCGTGGTGTTCGTGCTGCTGGCCCCAGCGGTCGGCGCGCTGCCCGCGCTGGCCCTGGCGGTGGCCGCAACCGGCCTGATGTCCCTTCATCCAGGGCCTCGGCGCCGCACGACCGCCGCCTAAACTCGCCGTCACCATGACGCGCCTGACACCGATCGCCGAGCAATGGACACAGGTGGAATGCCTGCTGGACGAGGCCCTGGCGCTGCCTGAGCCGGCCCGCGAGGCCTGGCTGGCCGGGTTGAGCGGCGAGGCCGCCGCCCTGCGCGAGACCCTGCGCGCCCTGCTGCGCACCCAGGCCCGCATCGAAACCGACGACTTCCTGCACACGCTGCCACGTTTTGAGCCCCCCGCCGCGCCGACGACCGAACCCCATGAGGGCGAGCACGTCGGCCCCTACCGCCTGCTGCGCGAACTCGGCCGGGGCGGCATGGGCCTGGTGTGGCTGGCCGAGCGCCACGATGGCCTGGCGGCCCGGCCCGTGGCGCTCAAACTGCCACGGCTGGCCTGGGGCCAGGCCCTGGCGGAACGGCTGGCGCGTGAGCGTGAGATCCTGGCCTCGCTGGAGCATCCGCACATCGCACGGCTGTACGACGCAGGCCTCGACGCGCTCGGCCGGCCGTTCATCGCCATGCAGTATGTCGAGGGCGAGCCGATTGATCGCTACTGCGAGCGCCTGGCACTGCCCACGGCGGCCCGCATCGAGCTGCTGCTGCAGGCCCTGTCCGCGGTGGCGCATGCGCATGCGCGGCTGGTGGTGCATCGGGACATCAAGCCGGCCAACGTGCTGGTGAACGAGTCAGGCCAGGTCACGTTGCTGGATTTCGGCGTGGCCAAGCTGCTGGACGGCGATCGCACCGCAGCCACCGCCCTGACCGAGGTGGCCGGCCGCGCGTTCACGCCGGATTACGCCAGCCCGGAGCAGATCCGCGGCGAACCGCTGGGTACCGCGAGCGACATCTACAGCCTGGGCGTGCTGGCCTTCGAGCTGCTGGCCGGCGCCCGGCCCTACCGGCTGCAGCGCGGCACGGCCGCCGAGCTGGAAGAGGCCATCATGCAGACCGATGCCCCCCGGGCCAGCGATGTCGCGGCCACGCCGGCGCTGCGAAAGGTGCTGCGCGGCGACCTCGACGCCATCCTGGGCAAGGCGCTCAAGAAGTCTCCGCAGGAACGCTACGCCAGCGTGGACGCCTTAGCGCAGGACCTGCAGCGTCACCTGCGCCGCGAGCCCGTGCTGGCCCGGCCCGACAGCGCCGGATATCGCCTCGCCCGGTTCGTCGGGCGGCATCGCCTGGCCGTGGGCATGGGCACGGCGCTTGGCCTGACCGTGCTGGCCGGCAGCAGCGCTGCGCTCTGGCAGGCCCGAGAAGCGCGCACCCATGAGCGCCGCGCCAATGCCGAGCTCCGCCGGCAGCATGCGGTGCAGGAGCTCTACATCGAGACCCTGAGCCGCCTGACCGTGCTTGGTGCCGAAGAGCCCGAGGCTCTCAGCAAGCCGGGCGGCGTGTCGGCGGTGCTGATGGAGCGACTCAAAGACTTCGAGAAGCGCAACGCCGACAACCCCGAGGCCCTCGGCGCGCAGCTCGAGTCGGTCATGATCCAGCTGAACTACGACGCCCGCTACGCCGAGTCGCTGGCTGTGGGGCAGCAATTGCTGAAGCACCAGAAGGCACACGATGCACCGGCGGACGATGTGCTCAACACCTATGCCTCGCTCGGCCGCACGCTGCAGAAGCTGGGTCGGCTCGATGAGAGCGAGGCCATGCGCCGCGAGGGCCTGCGCTGGGCGCCCACGGTGCGCGACCCCGAGAGCAACAGCATCCGCCTCACGCTGGCGGCCGATCTGGGGGACCTGCTCATCAACAAGGGCCAGCGTGCCGAAGCCCTGCAGGTGCTGACCGAAGCCGACCGCATCGCCCGCGAAACCTTTGCGGAAGACCACCTGCGCTACGACACGTTGATCAGCCTGGCGCACTTCTACCTGGGCTTCGACGACGCCAAGGGGCTGGAGCTCATGCGCCAGTCCGAGGCCGAGATCGCGCACCTGTCCAACCTGGACGCGGACTACCGCGCCAACTTCGCGTGGTGGATGAGCGACGCGCTGGCTGCCAACGGCGACCTGGCGGCGGCCGAGGTGCAGGCGACGCGCGCCGTGGAGCTCTACCGCCAGACCACCGGCCGCGACGGCCGCATGGCGCAGCGCGCGTTGAGCCGCCTGGCCAGTGTCGTCGCCCATCGGGAGCCGGCCCGCGCTGCCGCCTTGCTGGCGCAGGAGCGGCAATGGTTCGCCGCCCGCCCGGACGGCATCAAGGGCTCGACCGAGCGCCTGCTGCGCGCCCGCGAACTGGAGGCCGCCGCGCTGGCCGGCGATGTGGCCGGGATCGAATCACTCGCGCAGGTGGACACCGCACCGCTGCTCAAGACACCCATGCCGCTGGATGGCGAGGCGCTCTTGACGCAGCTCTCACGTGCCCTCGTCCTGGCAGGCCGGGGCGAGCAGGCCTTGCCGCTGGCCGAAGCGGTGTTTGCCAAGCAGGCCGGCCGAAGTGGCGGCGTGACCCTTGCCAAGGCCAGTGCAGAGCTCACCCTGGCTCATGCGCAGCTGGCTGCCGCCCGTCCCGCGGACGCCCTGAGGACCGCGCAGGCGCTGCTGCTGCACCTCGATGAAGCCCAAGGTCAATCGCACCGCAGTTACCGCGAGGCGCTGGCCCTCGGGGCGCTCGCCGCCGCACAACTGAAGGATGCGGCCACCGCAGGCATGCTGCTGCAGCGCCTGGAGCGGCAGCCCCGCCCGCCCTTCCCCTCGGCCGTCGAGCGCGCCGACTGTGATCTGCTGCAGGCCCAGGCGCTGCTGCAACTCGGCCGCCAGCCCGAGGCGGCACAGATCGCCGAGGGTGTGCAGCGGGCGCTGGCCACGTCAGGCCTCCAGCACGCCCAGAGCCCACGCCTCCTGCAGGCCCGCACGCTGGCGGGCGCCTGAGGCTTCAGCCGCGCAGCGCGTGCGCCAGCAGCAGCCGGGCCTTCTCCCAGGCACGGTGCACGCTGCGGGTGGACAGGCCCAGCGCCTCGGCAATCTCGGCGTCCTTCATGCCGACGAAATAGCGCATCTCCACCACCTGCACCAGGCGGGCATCCAGCTGACCCAACTGCTGCAGGGCGGCTTCGACGTCGAGGATGTCCTCGGCCGGTGCTGCGAGCGAATCCGCGAGCACGCTGTCCAGCGTCTGGCGTTCCAGGTCCCCGCCACGCCGCGCGGCCAGCGCCTGGCGTGCGGTGTCCACGATGATCGAGCGCATCACGGTCGCCGCGTAGGCCAGGAAATGCGCCCGGTCCTCCGGCCTCAGGCTGTCGCGCTGCACAAAGCGCAGATAGCACTCGTTGACCAGGGCCGTGGTGTCCAGCAGGCCACCGCGCTGGTGCGGGGCCAGGCGGCGGTGGGCAATCTCGCGCAGCTCCGGGTAGAGCAACGCAAAGAGGCGGTCCAGCGCCCCGCGGTCCCCCGCGCGGGCCTGCACGATCAGCTGTGTGACATCTCCCATCGGTCGGCGTCCTGGCATGGCGCCCCAGCGGCGCGACCGCATGCTAGCCGCGCAGGCATCATCGACACTGCGCGCCCCGCCCGGCAGGATTCACCATGTCCCCCACAACCGCTTCGAGCCGCATCGCCGACCTCATCCAGGCCCTCGCCGCCAGCCATCGCAGCGGCCTCCTGCTGGACGCCACCGCGTGGACGGACGCCGTACGCGACGAGGCCGACGCGTATGCCGTGCATGACGGCGTGGCCCGCGCCCTCGGGTGGCCGGCCACACGCTGGAAGTCCGGTGGCGCCGGCCCGCAGGGGCCGTTCAGTCATTCGCCGGTGTCGCCCGAGCCCGGCGCGGTGCTGCTCGGCGTGGAAGCCGAGGTCGCGTTGCGCCTGGCGCGCGACATCAGCCCCGAGGCTGCGCAGGCGCCGCTGGACGCTGGCGTCATCGACGGCATGTGCATCGCCGTCGAGTGCATCGCCTCGCGCTGGCGGCAGGCGCTCGACGCGCCCGCCCTGCTGCGCATGGCCGATTTCCAATCCAACGCCGGCCTGCTGCTCGGTCCCTGGCAGGCCTGGCAACCGCTGGACTGGGCCCGTCTGCCGTGGCGCCTGACTCTGGCCGACGAGCCCGAGCTGCAGCGCCAGGGCGGCCATTCGCTGGGCGACCCGTCGGGTGTGCTGGCAGCCTGGCTGCGTCACGCCACGCGGCATGGCGAGACGGTGCGAGCCGGCACGGTCGTCACGACCGGCGCCTGGGGTGGCGTGCACCGCTGCACCGGCCGCGCCACCGGGACACTCGCCATCGACGGCCTGGGCGCCTTCAGCTTTTCAGCAGGGGCGTGAACACCGCGACGAAAGCGCCCAGGTTCAGCACGACCGTGGTCCAGTAGACACGGCGAAAGCTCGGCTTGCTGCTCTTGTGCCGCAGCGTGTGCTGGGCCAGCAGTGCGCCGGGCCATCCCCCGGCCAGCGACAGCGCATGCAGGGTGTTCTCGGCGACCCGCCACTCGCCACGCAGGGCGGCGCGCTTGTCGAGCGCGTAGACGATGAAGGTCGCCATGCTCAGCGCGGTGTAGGCGCCCCAGAGCCAGTTGGGCAGGCCCCACAGCACATGACAGGCCAGCACGAACGCGGCAAAGGCCGGCACGAGCAGCAGCACCTGGCTGCCATCACGTGGCCGCGCCGGTGGCGGCGCAGCAGGGCGAGCCAGGCCCTGCACCGCCTGCGCCCGCCGCTTGCCTTGCGCGTCCTGCCCCTCCACATAACTGAGCCGCTCCCCGACATAAGGTCGGTGCGGCCGCATGCCAAAGGCACGGATGTGCACGAACAGTCGCGCTCCGCCGCCATCGGGCGTGATGAAGCCATAGCCCTTGGCGTCGTCCCATTGGCTCAGCGTGCCGGTGCGGCGGGTCATGGCTGCCCCTCGAAGTGCGACTTCAGCGCCGCAATCGCATGCCTGACCTTGGCGGGCTGGGCATCGCGCTGGGGTGTCATGGCCCAGACCGGCAGCTCGGGCCAGTCGATGGCCGCCTCCAGGCGCAGCAGGCGCCCGGCGGCGACCGACTCCGCCGCGTCGTCATCGCCCAGCATGGCCAGGCCCAGGCCGGCTTCGCAGAGTTGCTGCAGGCTCAGCTGGTTGTTGCTGCTGTAGCGGGGGGTGATGGTGAGCACGTCGCCCGGCAGGGTACGGGCGAGGTCGGTGCCGTCTTGCAGCATCAGCCAGTCGGCGGCCTGCAGCGCCGGCACCGAGGTGGGCACACCGTGCTGGGCCAGGTAGGCGGGCGAGGCATAAAGCCCCATGCGCAGGCGGCCGATGCGCTGGGCCACCCAGCTGCTGTCGGGCAGCCGGCCGAAGCGGATGGCGAGATCGATGCGGTGGGCCACCAGGTCTGTGAAACCGTCCTCCACTTGCAGGTGCAGCCGCAGCCCGGGATGGGACGCCAGCAAGGGCGTCAGCACCGGTCCGAGCCGGCGCGCGAAGCCCACGGTCATGGCGATGCGCAGCTCACCCTCGGGCGCATCGCGCAGCTGCAACAGCTGGGCCTGGGCCGATTCCGCCGCCGCCACCATCGCCGCACAACCGGCATGAAAGCGTTCGCCGGCCGCCGTGAGGCTGAGCTTGCGCGTGGAGCGGTGCAGCAGCGTCACCCCCATGTCGTGCTCCAGCGCACGGATCTGCTGGCTGACGGCCGAGGTGCTGGTGCGCAGTTCGCGGGCGGCGGCGGCGAAGCTGCCCTGGCGCACCACGGCGGCCAGCACACCCATGCGCTTGAGTTGGTCGAGCATGAAGTTCTTCTAAACAGTGAACGCGATTTTGACCAACTTATCAGCCCACCGTGAAGCAACAAGAATTCCGGCCATCGCAACACAGGATGGAGAAGTGCCATGAACGTCGCCCTGATCGGTGCCACCGGCTTTGTCGGCTCGGCCCTGCTGAATGAACTTCTGGACCGCGGCCACACCGTGCGCGCGCTGCAGCGCGATGCCAGCAAGCTGGCGGCCCGGCCTGGCCTGGAGGTGCGTTCGGTCGACGTGCTGACCGCGCCCGAGCTGGCCGCCGAGCTTCAAGGCGTGGACGCGGTCATCAGCGCCTTCAATGCCGGCTGGACCAACCCGCAGCTGCATGACGATTTCCTGCGCGGCAGCGAGCGCATCGCCGACGCCGCTCGTTCGGCGGGCGTGCGCCTGCTGGTGGTGGGCGGTGCCGGCAGCCTCTACATCGCGCCGGGCCAGCAGCTGGTGGATTCGCCCTCCTTCCCGGCGGAGTGGAAGCAAGGCGCCCTCGCCGCCCGTGAGGTGCTCACCCGGCTGCGCGCCGACACCACGTCGCTGGACTGGACCTTCGTGTCCCCGGCCATCTTCCTGGAGCCGGGCGAGCGCACCGGGCGCTACCGGCTGGGCACCGAATCGCCCGTCATGGACGCCGACGGCAAGAGCCGCATCAGCGCGGCCGACCTGGCTGCCGCCATCGTGGCCGAGGTGGAAACGCCGCAGTACCGCCGCGCGCGGTTCACCGCTGCCTATTGATCACTCACCATGAAGCGGGCGTCGGGCCCGAAGGTCGCCAGCTTGGCGGCCAACAGGGCCGGCAACGTCGGCGGCTCGGCAAAGCCCTGTCGCTGCCAGTAGGGCACAGAACCCTGCACGGCGACCAGGCCCAGCCGGGGCAGCGCCAAGGCCTGGGCAGACAGGCGCAGCTGCGCGAGCAAACGGCTCGCCAGCCCGAGCGACCGTGCCTCAGGAGCGACGGCCATGTCGTGCAGGTACAGCAGCGTCGGCAGCGCCGGGCGCTCGCAGTGCGGCGCATCCAGCGCCGGCAGCGTGGCCTCGCATGCCGGCAGGCTCACCGCATAGGCGACCGGTTCACCGGCGTCGCGCGCGAGCCAGCAGCAACCCAAGCCTGCGGTGACGTCGAGCTTGGCAGCGAAAGCCTCCCGGCTCTCCAAGTACGAAACGCCGTAGCAGCGCTGTTGAAGCGCTCCTACGGCGTCGAGATCAGCCGGTGTCATCGGGTGAAGACTCACCCGTGGCACCGCCTGGCGGTCAGCGACCGAAGCCACCCTTGCGCGGGCCGCCCGGGCCCCGGCGTTCGCCGCCAAAGGACGGGCGATCACCGCCGCCAAAGCTCGGCTTGCCACCGAACGAGGGCTTGCCACCCTGGAACGGACGGTCACCACGCGGCTGGAAACCACGCTCTTCACGCGGCTGGAAGCCACGGTCCTCACGCGGCGCGAACTCGCGCGGCTGGAAGCCACGGTCTTCACGCGGGGCAAAGCCGCGGTCACCGCGATCACCGCGCGGCGCAAAGCCACGGTTGTCACGCGGCTGGAAACCGCGGTCTTCGCGCGGCTGCGGGCCACGGTCGTCAGCTCGCGGCGCAAAGCCACGGTCCTCGCCGCGCGGCTGGAAACCGTCCTGGCGCGGCGCGAAGCCCCGATCGCCGAAAGGCTTGCCACCGCCATGGAAGGGGCGGCCACCGTCATCGCGACGGAAGCTCTTGTTCCCGAAGGACGGGCGGCCGCCACCGAAATGGCCGCGGTCACCACGGTCAAAGCCCTGGCCCGCCGGGCGCGGCGGGAAGATGCGCGGCTCTTGCGTCTTGGGTTCCAGGCCGGCGATCTGGCTGACCGGGATGGTTTGCGTCGTGAACTGCTGGATGCGGCGGATCATGCTCACGTCATCACGCAGGCCCAGCGTGATGGCCAGGCCCTGGCGACCGGCACGGCCGGTGCGGCCGATGCGGTGCACATAGTCCTCAGCCTTCATCGGCAGGCCGTAGTTGATGACGTGGCTGATGGTCGGCACGTCGATGCCGCGCGCGGCCACGTCGGTCGCCACCAGCACCTTCAGGTCACCACGGCGCAGGCCCATCAGCACGCGGTTGCGCTTGCCCTGGGGCATGGCACCGTGCAGCGGGGCGACGGCATGGCCGATCTCGGCCAGGCGTTCGGCCAGCCAGTCGGCATCGCGCTGCGTGCTGGTGAAGACGACCGCCTGGTCCAGCTCGGGCTGGGCCAGGATGGCCTCCAGCAGCTGGTCCTTGTGGTGGGGGTTGTCGGCCCAGTGCAGGCGCTGCTCGATGTTCTCGTGGGTGTCGGTGTGGCTGGCGACCTCGATGCGCTGCGGGTCCTTCAGCAACTGCTGCGCCAGGCGGCCGACGTGGCCGGCGAAGGTGGCGCTGAACATCACGGTCTGGCGGGTGTCCGGCGTGTGGCTGGTCACGACGTTGATGTCATCGATGAAGCCCATGTCGAGCATGCGGTCAGCTTCGTCGAGCACCAGCATCTCGACATTGCTCAGCACGCACTTGCCGCTGGCGAGGTGGTCGAGCAGGCGGCCCGGGGTGGCGATGAGGATGTCCAGCGGGCCGGTCAGCTGGCGGATCTGCAGCGGATAGGGCATGCCGCCGAGCACGGTGGCGACCTTCAGGCCCGGGATGTGGCGGCCGTAGGTCTGCGCGGCCTTGGCAACCTGCATGGCCAGTTCACGGGTGGGGGCCAGCACCAGCACGCGCGGGCCGTAGATGACGCCCTTCTCACGGCGCTTGGTGTTGTCGCCGCGGGCGGCGAGGATCTTTTCGAGGGCAGGCAGGATGAAGGCGGCCGTCTTGCCGGAGCCGGTGCGCGAGGAGACCATCAGGTCCTTGTTCGCGATGGCAGCCGGGATGGCTTGGGCTTGCACCTCGGTGGCGTTCTCGTAGCCGGCGTCCTTGACGGCTTGCAGCACGACGGGGCTCAGGCCCAGGGTATCGAAACTCATGACTTCGTTCTTTCGTTCAATCATTCACGCCGCGCGACAAAGGCGCAGCGCCGAGGTGCACGCAGGCCCTCGGGGTCATCGTCAAGTCGCTGGGAGATAGATCAGCTCGCGTCGTGCGGCTCGGGCCTGGAAGGCAGCCCGGGTGCGGCGCGGGGGAACAGTCAGTCAAAGCGACGGCTTCATCGCCGCCGACCGATCCGTGTTCGGAGTTCGATGCCCGGTGAAATCGGGGGGTCGAACGAGGTCAGAGGAGACGTGATTCGCCGGGTCACCCCGACGAAGCTCGCGACTGTAGCACGCCCTCAGGGTTTTCACCAAACCATGGCCTCGTCTGGCACACTCCGGCCCAGGGTCGGCAGACACCCAGGCCTTGCCGCACGGCGCCCGCCGTGAGCTGAACCTGCCACGCGATCGCCTTCGTCCACGTGTGAAACCCCGCGCGTGCGCCCTGGCTGCAAGCCGGCAAGCCCAGCCTATGTTCGTTGGCGCGCGCATGGAGTCTCACCGTGACCCGTGAAAGCCTTCCCCTCGTGGTGGACGACCTGTCCACCTTCGCCAAGTCGTTGCGTGCCCAGCTCGAAGCGCATGGCACCCAGCCCGGCCACCAGACGCTGCTCAACATGCTCGCCCGCGCGGCCGGCCACCGCAATCTGCAGGCCCTGCAGGCGCGCCCCCGCCTGCCGCGCGCCACGGTGGAGGCGGCGCGGCCCATGCCCGAAGTGGTCGTGCGCACGCTGAACCTGTTCGACGCTGACGGACGCCTGAGCCGGCTGCCCGCCAAGCGCTCGCTACAACTGATGTCGCTGTGGGGCCTGTGGATGCGCTTCGACGCGAAGCGGCCGTACAGCGAGTCAGAGGTCAACCACATCCTGAAAGGCTGGCATACCTTCGGCGATCACTGCACCTTGCGGCGCGACCTCGTCACACAGGGCTTCCTGGCTCGCACCGCCGACAGCGCGGTCTACACCAAACTGCCGGCACGGGCCGGCGCCGACGGCATGGCCCTGATGCGAGCCCTACGCGAGCGCAGCCGGTAGCCAGCCGCGCAGGCTGTTGAAGAAGGCCAGCCCCTCGGCGCGCGCCAATACGCCCTTGGGCAGCGCGGCTTCCCGCAGGCGGCCTTGCGCCAGCAACTCAGCCCGCATCACGCCGGGCAGCAGGCCAGCTGACAGCGGCGGGGTCAGCCACTGGCCCTCCAACTGCACGGCGAGGTTGCCGAAGCTGCATTCCGTGAGCTCGCCCGATTCATTCCACAGGATGACGTCGAAGGCTTCCGGCGGCTTGTGGAAGCCGGCATAGGCCTCGCGCCGCGTCGTCTTGTGGGCCAGGAACTCGGCACCAGGACCGCGCGTGGTGATCGGGCGATCCGCCAGCGCGAGCTTGACCGGCTGAGACGTCGGCACGAATGCGGTCAAGCTGTGGTCGAACCGGCCGGCGGCATCGCAGGTCAGCCGCAGACGCCATTCGCCGTCCGGCGGCAGTGTCTGCAGGTAGGCCCGAGCCTCGGCCATCGAGAACCGCAGGCCGAAGTGCCTGGCGGTGCGCTGCATGCGCGCCAGGTGCGCGTCGGCACGCACGGCCACGCCCTGGGACAGACGCAGGGTCTCCAGCGCCGCCACGGGCGCCTCGGCGCGAGCGAGAAAGCGCGACTTGGCTCGCCATTCGGCGATCTCGGCCGCCGGCTCGCTGTCCAGCGTGATGGCGCTGCCCAGCCCGCAGCACAGGCCGGCGGCGTCCACGGTCACGGTGCGAATGGGCACATTGAAGGTGGCAACGCCGCCCGGCTGCAGCAGCCCCAGCGCACCGCAATACCAGCCGCGCGGCGTGGGCTCCAGTTCGCGGATGACCTGCATCGCGCGCACCTTGGGCGCGCCGGTGACCGAGCCGCAAGGAAAGAGCGCCGCGAACACCTCCGCCAGCGTCAGCCCGGCGCGGCTGACCGCAGTGACGGTCGACGTCATCTGCCACACCGTGGGCAAGGCGTGCAGCTCGAAGAGCCGCGGCACGCGCACGGTGCCCAGCTGCGCGACGCGGCTCAGGTCATTGCGCAGCAGGTCCACGATCATCAGGTTCTCCGCCCTCTCCTTCTCGCTGGTACGCAGATGGGCCTGGGCGGCCTCGTCTTCCACGCGGTCGCGGCCGCGCGGCGCCGTGCCTTTCATCGGCTGGGCCGCCAGCAGCCAACTGGCCTTCGCCCCGGGCACCGGGCGCCAATCGAAGAACAGCTCCGGCGACACGCTGGCCACGCCCGCCTCGCGCAGGAAGAGGCAGAAGCCGCCCGGCTGACTGGCGTGAAGCGCAAAGAAGAGTTGGGCCGGATCAAGATCCGGCGCAGCGGCGCGCAGGCGGGTCGTGAGGTTGACCTGGTAGCAGTCGCCCGCGCGGATGTAGTCGCGGATGCGCTCGATCGCCGGCGCGGCGTCTGGCGCCGCATCGCGCCAACCCAGGAGGCCCGTGTGAGGCGGCGCCGCCTCGGGCCAGGCCTCGGGTTGCGTGTCGTAGACCGCGAACTCGGCCAGCGGCGCATCGGCCGGGTGCACCGCCTGCGCCGGTTCCAGGGCCGCCGCCGCCTCGTAGCGCAGCCCCCCCAGCACCCAGGCGCCCGCCCGCGCCGCCTGCTCGGCTTCGGCCAGCACCGGGCGGAGGTCTTCCGCCTGCCGTGCCCGCAGCCAGCGCGCGGGCGGCTGCCGCCAGACGCCGCGCAGGCGCTCCCCGTCCTCCCGGGCGAGCGGGTGACGGGGGAAATCGAAGGCTGCGTGAATCAATCCGACACGCCCGATGAGCGGGTGATCACAGGGCCAGGAAGGTGGTGCGGTAGTGCGCCAGTTCCTCGATGGACTCGTGGATGTCGGCCAGCGCGGTATGGGCCTGGGCTTTCTTGAAGCCTTCCAGCGCCGACGGCTTCCAGCGCTTGGCCAGCTCCTTCAGCGTGGAGACGTCAAGATTGCGGTAGTGGAAGAAGGCTTCCAGCTCGGGCATGTAGTTGGCTAGGAAGCGGCGGTCCTGGCAGATGCTGTTGCCACACATCGGGCTCTTGCCCTTGGGCACGTACTGCTTCAGGAAGGCGATGGTCTGGGCGGCGGCTTCGGCTTCCGAGATGGTGGAGGCCTTCACGCGGTCGATCAGGCCGCTCTTGCCGTGGGTGCCCTTGTTCCAGGCGTCCATGGCGTCCAGGGTCTCGTCGCTCTGGTGCACCGCGAAGACCGGGCCTTCGACGCGCTTGTCCAGCATCGGGTCGGTGACCACGACGGCGATCTCGATGATGCGGTCCTTGTCGGGGTACAGGCCCGTCATCTCAAGGTCGATCCAGATCAGGTTGTTTTCGCTCAGGGCAAGGGTGTCGGACATGGTGGACTCACGCTAAAGAGGGCAAATTCTCGCAGCCTAAACTCCGGCCCATGTCGCCCACGCTGTTGTCCCTCGCGTTCGCCCTCGCGCTCGCAGCCTCCACCCTGATCAAGTTCTGGCTGTCCTCCCGCCAGATCCGCCATGTGGCGGCCCACCGGGGCTCGGTGCCGGCCGCCTTCGCGGGCAGCGTGACCTTGGCGGCCCACCAGAAGGCGGCCGACTACACCATCGCCCGCGCCCGCTTCGGCCTGCTGGCCCTGGCCTTCAATGCTGCGGTGCTGCTGGGCTGGACGCTGCTGGGCGGGCTCAACCTGCTCAACGGCTGGGCGCTGGCCCTGGGGCAGATGCTGCCTGAAGCCTGGCAGCCCATGGGCTACCAGCTGGCGCTGATCGCACTCTTCATGCTGCTCAGCTCCCTGCTGGACCTGCCCTGGGAATGGTGGTCGACCTTCCGCATCGAGCAGGCCTTCGGCTTCAACCGCACCACGCCGCGGCTCTTCCTGGCGGACCTGATCAAGGGCGTGCTGCTGGGCGTCGCGCTGGGCCTGCCGATCGTGGCCCTCATCCTGTGGCTGATGGGCGCCGCGGGGCCGCGCTGGTGGCTGTGGGCCTGGGGGGCGTGGATGGCCTTCAACCTGCTGGTGATGGTCATCTACCCGACGCTGATCGCGCCGCTGTTCAACAAGTTCGAACCGCTGACCGATGCTGCCCTCAAGGAGCGGGTGGAGCGGCTGATGGCCCGCTGCGGCTTTGCGGCCAAAGGCCTGTTCGTGATGGACGGCAGCCGGCGCTCGGCGCACGGCAATGCCTACTTCAGCGGCTTCGGCCCGGCCAAGCGCGTGGTGTTCTTCGACACCCTGCTGACCAAGCTGAACGGCCCCGAAGTCGAGGCGGTGCTTGCGCATGAGCTCGGCCACTTCAAGCACCGCCACATCACCAAGCGCATCGCGCTGATGTTCGCAATGAGCCTGGGCGGTTTTGCATTGCTGGGCTGGCTCGCGCAGCAGCCGGCCTTCTACCTGGGCCTCGGCGTGCAGCCCTCGTTGGCAGCGCCCAACGATGCCCTGGCGCTGATGCTTTTCCTGCTGGCCGGACCGGTGTTCGGCTTCTTCGTGACGCCAGTGGCCAGCCACTTCTCGCGGCGCGACGAGTTCCAGGCTGATGCCTATGCCCGCGCGCAGGCCAGTGGCGCCGACCTGTCGTCGGCCCTGCTCAAGCTGCACGAGGACAACGCCGGCACCCTGACGCCCGACCCGGTCTACGCCCGCTTCTACTACTCCCACCCGCCCGCCGCCGAGCGGCTGGCGGCCCTTGCCTCCTGATGGCCACGACATGAACCTGCTGCTTGCCCAGTGTGACCCCAAGGCGCCGCTGCTGGACGCCGACTCGCGTGAACGCGTGCTGGCCACCCTGCCCGGCTGGACGCCCGACCCCGAGCACAAGCTCATCGCGCGCCGGTTCGGCTTCGACAACTTCTACCAGGTCATGGCCTTCGTGAATGCGGTGGCCGAGATCGCCCACGCCCAGGACCACCATCCCGAGATGCTGGTCGGCTACGACGCCTGCACCGTCAGCTACACCACGCATTCGCGCGGCGGCGTGACGCTGAACGACGCGATCTGCGCCGCCCAGGTCAGCGCCCTGCCGGAAGCCAGCGGCGCATGAGTGCGCTCAAGCCGGCGCGCTGCCCACTGGGGAATCGATCGACGACGCCGTTGATCGAGAGGCTTGGATGAGCCGTTTCAGCAATCTGGACCTAGGGCTCGTCGTGCGCGGCCATGGTCGCCACTACATCGTGGAGGACGCCGACGGCCGGCGCTTCGTCTGCCACCCTCGGGGCAAGAAGAGCGACGCCGTCGTGGGCGACCAGGTGCGCTTTGCCGAGGCCAGCGCCGATGAAGGTGTCATCGAAGCGGTGGAGCCGCGCCGCAACCTGCTGTACCGGCAGGACGAGTGGAAGACCAAGAGCTTCGCCGCCAACCTCGACCAACTGCTCGTACTGGTGGCGGTGGAGCCGGTGTTCAGTGAAAGCCAACTGGCGCGCGCATTGATCGCGGCCGAATCGGCCGGCATCCGCACCGCCATCGCGCTGAACAAGACCGACCTGCCCGGCGCCGACGCCGCCCGTGACCGCCTCGCGGCCTACCGCGCCATGGGGCTGACCGTGTTCGAAGTGGCCCTGAAGGCCGACCCCGAGGGCTCGCGCGCCACGCTGTCGCCCTGGCTCGCCGGGCAGCGCAGTTTCGTGCTGGGCCCGAGCGGCACTGGCAAGAGCACGCTGATCAACCTGCTGGTGCAAAACGCGCAGGCCCAGGTCGGCGAGATCTCCCAGGCGCTGAATTCCGGCCGCCACACCACCACCACCACGCAGTGGTACTGGACCGACGACTCGCGCACCACGGCGCTGATCGACTCCCCGGGTTTCCAGGAATTCGGCCTGCGCCAGATCGATGCGGCCGAGCTCTGGCGCTACATGCCCGACCTGCGCGAACACGCCCACTGCCGCTTCCACAACTGTTCACATGTTCACGAACCGGGCTGCGGCGTGCGGGATGCCGTCGAGCAAGGCTTGATCAACCCGAGCCGCTACCGTATCTACGGCGAGATCCTCGAAGAACTCCAACGCAAGACCTGGTAATGCGCCGATGGCTCCACCTTTGCGCGCTGGCCGTGCTGGCCGGCTGCGCCACCTCCACCCCGCCGCCGCCCACGGCCGATGGCTGGCAGCCGCTGGCCCTGCCGGGCAAGGCGCTCACCCGTTACAGCTGGACGGAAAAGGACGGCCGCCCGGCGCTGGAGGCCACCTCTGAGCGCTCCGCCAGCATCTGGCGCAAGCGGCTGGAGCCGGCGTTGACGTCGGTGCGTGAAGTGCGCTTCTCGTGGTGGGTGCAGCACCTGATCCCAGGCGCCAACGTGTCGGAGGTGGACCACGAGGACGCGGTCGCGCGGGTGATCTTCGGCTTCGGGGGCGACATCGACA
Source organism: Roseateles puraquae (assembly GCF_002205845.1). Taxonomy (GTDB): domain Bacteria; phylum Pseudomonadota; class Gammaproteobacteria; order Burkholderiales; family Burkholderiaceae_C; genus Pelomonas; species Pelomonas puraquae. Next base: position 117,614 of record NZ_NISI01000003.1, read on the forward strand.
GCCTGCCGATGCGCACCCGCATGAAGTTCGAGCTGGCCCAGGCCCTGACCGGTGAGGCCCCGCCCTATGCCACGCTGATGTACGTCTGGGACAGCAAGCTGCCCGTGGGCACCGTGGTCATCAACCCGCGCAGCGACCGCATCCGCAAGATCGTCGTCGACTCCGGCCCGGCCGAACTGCGCCGCTGGCGCGACCACCGCCGCGATCTGGCCGCCGACTTCCGGCTGGCTTTCGGCGAGGAACCCGGCCCCCTGCAGTCGATGGCCGTGATGACCGACAGCGACAACAACCGCGGCTCGGCCCGCACCTGGTACGGGCCGGTGGAGCTGGACTAGCTCAGCGCTGCTCGGGCGCACGCAGGGGCAGCGGTGCCGGCGTGCCCGCCTCAGGCACTTCACGCGCCTCCACGTCGACCACCTCGCCAGACGGTTCTCGCCGGCCGGCCCAGGGGTTCTTGTTGACGCGGAACTGCAGGTTGGGCTTGCGGCCGGTCAGCAGGCGCACCACCAGGAAGAGGACGAACGCCAACACGGCGATCAGGAAAAGACCGAGGCCGACGATGGCCCCGGCGATGACCACGAGCAGGCGGATCAGCGAGCGGAACAACTTCATGCCGCCATTGTGGCGGGCTTCAGCCGCGGCCGACGAAAGGCATGCTGGTGGCCATGACGGTCATGGTCTGCACATTGGCCGAGAGCGGCAGGCTGGCCATGTAGACCACGGCACGGGCCACGTCCTCGACATCCATGCGCGGCTCCACCGCCAGCTGGCCGTTGGCCTGAGGCATGCCACGGGCCATCTTCTCGGTCATGTCGGTGGCGGCATTGCCGATGTCGATCTGGCCGCAGGCGATGTCGAAGGCCCGGCCGTCCAGGCTCAGCGACTTGGTGAGCCCGGTGATGGCGTGCTTGGTCGACGTGTAGGGCGCCGAGAAGGGTCGCGGCGCATGCGCCGAGATGGAGCCGTTGTTGATGATGCGGCCGCCCCGCGGCGTCTGCGCCTTCATCAACGCGAACGCCGCGCGGGCGCACAGGAAGCTGCCGGTGAGGTTGGTGTCGACCACCGCCCGCCACTGCGCCACCGACAGCTCGTCGATGGGCACGCCGATGGCACTGATGCCGGCGTTGTTGAACAGCAGGTCGAGCCGCCCGAAGCGCTGCTTGAGCGCCTGGAAGGCGGCATCGACCTGGGCTTCGTCGGTCACGTCAGCCGGCAGGTGCAGGGCCTCGGGCAGGGTCTCCTGCAACGGCGCCTCGCGCCGGCCCAGCAGGGCCAGCGTCCAGCCCTCGCGCGCCAGCGCGCGCGCCACGGCCCGGCCGATGCCCGAGCCCGCGCCGGTGACGAGCGCGACCTTCATGGCGCTCAACGACCGATGGGCATGACGAGGGTGCGCTGCACCCAGCCGCTGAAGTTGGCAGCGTCGACCTTGACGAAGCCGTCCTTCACCTCACCCGTGGCGACGAGTTCGTCGCTGCGGTTCAGCGTGGCCACCACCTTGCTGTCGCGCGAGGGGCTGGCGTAGGCCTTCACGTTGGAAATCTTGGCGGCGAGCATCTGGCCGGCCGGGATGGGCGCGGCGGCCTGGGTGGAGCCGGCGGCATTCGCGTCGCCCGAGGCGCTGCCCGTGCGGATGAGGCTTTCCTGGTCGCGGATGGCCAGCACGATCTTGTTGTAGTTGTCCAGGAAGCTGGCCGCGATGAGCTTGCCCTCGGCGGTGCTGGTGTAGCCGCCCAGGCCCCCGACCGCGCCGCCCCCGAAGCCCCAGCCGCCAATGGAGAAGTCCATCTTGCTGGCCTTGCCTTCGGCCGCGGCCACCTGGATGCTGGAGCGCACGTCGGCCAGCAGCAGGCTGGTGGAGGCGTCCTTGAATTTCAGGCCGCCGGCGATGGCGCCGATGATGCCCAGCTTGCCGCCCAGGAAGCCGCCGATGCCGCCGCTGGTGTTGGCGCCGATCTGCACATTGGGCGTCATGACAAAGTCGGCCGCCTGCATCTGGCCCTTGCCGATGTTCGATTCCTGGCGCATCTCGCCAGCCGCCGCCAGCGAGCGCTCCTGCTGGATGTTCTGCATGGCCTGGCCACGCTCGACCACATCAAAGCAGCCCGATTGCTGCACCATCATGCGAAGCAACGAGGCCGGCGACCCCAGGCCGTATTGAGACAGGTAGTTCCAGCCGTTCTGCGGCTCGGCCACGGCCAGGACACCCATCTTCTTGTTGCACTTCTCGACAGTGGAGCCCGCCTCCTCGGCGCGGGCCCCCATCGAAGCGGCCAGGCCGGCCACCACCAGTGCGCACAGGGTCTTGTTCATCTCTGCAGTCCTCCAGTTGATTCGCAGCAAGCCCGGCATTGTGCCCAGGCCATGGGTCTTGGCGCATCCACAGCCCACCGGTCCGGTGTCGCCGGGATCAGGGGCGCAAGGCCAGCCGGTGCACCGTCTCTCCAGGCAGGAAGGGCAAGGGTTCGCCGGCCAGCCATGCGGCGTGATCGCCCCGGTAGAACGGCGACATCGGATGCCCGCTCTGCCCGCCCGGAATGACCAGGATGCCGCGCTCTTCATGCCCCGGGGAGACCACCATGCGCTCGCTCTGGCCGTGGCCATGGTTGTGCACCCGTGGCATGTGGCTGTCGCCCGCCATGCCCTGCGAGGCCTGATCCAGCCAGCCGGACAAGGCGGGCACCGCCAGGCTCAGCGGGTGGCGCATGCTGGTCGGGTTGTCGGCGCCCCAGGTCGCGGCGGCCAGGCTGCCGTACTTGCGCAGCAGCTCCTGGCGGCTGTCCAGCACGGCGCGCTGCAGCAACTCGGGCCAGGTCTTGAATGCAGCCGGCAGCGTGTCAGGCCGCGCCGCCTGGATCAAGGCCCAGCCGGGGTTCTCGGGCACCATCTTCAGGTCGCTGAGCTTCAGGCCCTGCGCTTCGAGCATGCCGGCCAAGGGTGCGAAGAGGGACTTCAGCGCCTGCAGCCGGAAGCTGCGCAGCAGCAGGTAGCCCACCGCGTCTGGCCGCGCGGCGTCCGAGCTCTTCTCGATCTCGGCGCGGTAGTCGGCCAGGCCGTGCGCCGCCACGAACTCGGGCGTCAGCACGCGGGTGAGCAGCAGCTCGCGCCAGCGCTGGTGGAAGAGCGCGCGGTGATCGAGCTGGATGGCGTGAAGCCCGGCTTCGTCCAGGCGCTCCTGCGCCCGCAACGCATCGCGGATCTGCTGACCGCGCGCGCCCACGTCCCAACCGCCGTTGCCCATCAGCTTCATGGCCGCGCCGCCCACCATGCGCGAGTTGGCCGTCCAGAGCCGGCCATCGGCCGGGTCGACGATGCGGGGCTGCTCGGCGGCAGGCAGATAGCCCTGCCAGCGCGAGCGACCGTCGCTCCAGTCCTGCGGCAGGTCCATGTCGTCGGTGCCCACGCGCCGCGGCATCGCGCCGATGACCGTCCAGGCGATGCGCCCGGTCTCGTCTGCCACCAGCAGGTTCTGCGCCGGCATGCCCGCGCCGGCCGCCAGTTGCACGGCGTCATCCACGGTCACCGCGGTTTCCATGTGCATCAGGCGCAGGTTCATGCCCTCGCGGTCGTGGGCCACCCAGCGCAGCGCATAGGCCTCGCCCGCAGGCGCCTTCTGCGGCAGCACCGGCCCCCATTCGCTTTCGAGCACGACGTGGTCCACAGGCGCCTCACCCGCCACCTCGATGCGCTCGACCGCACGCTGCAGCGGTTTCTCGACACTGCCCGAGCGGTAGTGCGTGCCCGCGGCATTGAGCTTCAGGCGCACGACGTCGGCCCAGTCGGACGTGGTGTTGGTGAAGCCCCAGGCCACGTGGCCGTTGCTGCCGACCACCAGCAGCGGCGCCCCCGGCAGCGTCACGCCCGCCACGTCGTGGCTGCCGGCGGCGTCCTTCCAGCGCATGCGCGCCTTGAACCAGGTGCCGGGCGCCCGCAGGCCCAGGTGCATGTCGTCGGCCACGATGGCGCGGTTGTCGCTGCCATGCGCGGCAGCGACGGCGAAGTTGTTGCTGCCGATGTCGCGGGCATCACGCAGCTGGCAGTCGCTGCAGGCGGTGCGCGTGGTGCGCAGCGCGTCGGGCAGCGGGCTGGCCGGCACGGGTACGGCCGTCATGCGGCTGTCGTCCATGGCGGCCTGCCAGTCGGCGCTGTGCTGGGTCAGGAAGGCATACCAATCGGCGGGCACGGCGTCGTGCAACACCCCCATCGCGATGTCGTCCCGCCCCTGGGCGCCTTGCAGGTCCAGGTACATGCCATAGGCCACCAGCACGGTGTCGGCGGCCACCCAGGGCTGGGGTTGCTGGCGCAGCAGCAGGTATTCCGGTGGCCGGGCCGACAGCGCGGCCAAGCCCGCATTCACGCCGTTCACATAGGCGTCGAGCAAGGCGCGCTCGTCGGCCGGCAGGCCGGCAATGCCTTGTTCCGCGCGGTGGCGGAAGCGATGCGTGCGCCGCGCCTTGTCCAGCGGCAGCGCCTTCGGGCCGACCAGCGCTGACAGCTCGCCCGCGGCATTGCGGCGCATCAGGTCCATCTGGAAGAAGCGCTCCTGCGCATGCACATAGCCCAGCGCCCGCGCGACATCGAGGCGGTTCTCGGCCGTGACCGTGACGTAGCCGCGCGCGTCGCGCTGCACCTCGGCCGGCGCGCTGAGCGCGGCCAGGGCGCGGTCACCGTCCAGCGGCGCCAGGCTGGCGCGCAGCAGCAGCCACAGCGCCAGGGCCAGCAGCAGGACGAGCAGCAGCAGGCCACCCAGGATGCGTTTGAGCCAGGTCATCAGAAGGTCCCGGGATAGCTGCCGCCGTCCAGCAGGATGTTCTGGCCGGTCAGGTAGCTGGCCTGCGCACTGCAGAGCATGGCGCAGACCGCACCGAACTCGGCAGCAGTGCCGAAGCGCTGAGCGGGGATGGCCGCGCGGCGACGGGCTGCCACTTCATCGACGGGCTGCCCCGTCTTGGCGGCACCCGCGGCCATGGTCTTCTTCAGGCGGTCGGTGTCGAAGGCGCCGGGCAGCAGGTTGTTGAGGGTCACGTTGGCCCCGGCCAGTCGCGGCTGGCGCGCGAGGCCGGCGACAAAGCCGGTCAGGCCCGAGCGCGCCCCATTGGACAGGCCAAGCACATCGATCGGGGCCTTGACCGCACCCGAGGTGATGTTGACGATGCGGCCGAAGCCGCGCGCCGCCATGCCGTCCACGGTCGCCTTGATCAGCTCGATGGGCGTGAGCATGTTCGCCTCAAGTGCCGCCAGCCACTGCTCGCGGCCCCAGTCGCGGAAGTCGCCCGGCGGCGGGCCGCCCGCGTTGTTGACCAGGATGTCCACCTGCGGGCAGGCCGCCAGCGCCGCGGCGCGCCCTTCGGGTGTGGCGATGTCGCCCACCACGGCACGCACCTCCACGGCTGGGTTCAAGGCCCGCAGCGCCGCCGCCGTGGCCAGCAGATCCGTCTCGCCCCGCGCGGTGATGACGACATTCACGCCCTCACCCACCAGCGCCTCGGCGCACCCGCGCCCCAAGCCCTTGCTCGCCGCGCACACCAGCGCCCAGCGCCCCGTCAATCCAAGATCCATCGCAAGCTCCAACAAAAATGCGGCCGTGCCAGGCACGCCGCATCATCGCGCGAGTTCAACACCCGCCCCATCGCAACAACCGCAGCGCGCTTGGCGCCGCTGCCCCTCAAGCGGCTTGCGCGGATCCGGCTCCGCCGGTCCGCCGCAAGCGCCCCCTTGAGGGGGCGGCCGTCAGGCCGTAGGGGGTGGGCTGATCACCTCCAGAACTTGCCATCGGGCCCGACGATGGACACGTCGGTGAACTCCAGGCCGTTGTGGTCCTTCTCGCCGTAGTGCACCTGCAGGCCGCCGAGGTCCACGCGCGCGGTCTCCAGCGCCTTGGTGAAGCCCTCGCGGGTGATCTCCTTGCCGTTGGTGCGCTTGAGCGTCTCCACCACCAGCTTGGCGGCGGCAAAGCCTTCAAGCTGGGCGGGCGTCAGCTCGGCCCGGCCGGCGGCCTTGGCCAGGCCCAGGGCCTCACGCACCAGTGGGTTGGCGGTGGAGCGCTCGTAGGGGAAGAGCTGCGTGACGATGGTGCCGCGCGCGTTCTCGCCAAGCTGCTTCACGAAGTCGCTCGACGCGTTGTTGGACAGCGTCGCGACATGCGCGGTGGAGCCGGCGGCGCGCAGGGCGTTGATGCCCTCGACGACGGCGTAGGCCGGGCCGATCAGCACGACGGCCTCGATGCCTGCCTTGGCAATGGCCTGCATCGTGGGGCCGAGATCCGGCTTGTTGCGGTCGTAGCGCAGGTGCGAGAGCGCCCGCAGCTTCGCCTCGTCCAGCCCCTTGATGGCGCCCTTGCCGGCGTCGTTGCCGAACTCGTCATTGACCTGGACGATGTTGATGCGCTTCACGCCGATGCCGGCCAGGTGCTTGACGGCCCGTTCGGCTTCCTTCTCGTAGCTGGCGCGCAGGTGGAAGACCCAGGGCTGCACCGGGTCGCGCAGGCTGGCCGCGCCGGTGGCCGGGGCGATCAGCGGCAGCTTGTTCTCCTTGAGGGCCGGCAACATGGCCTCGGTCGGGCCGGTGCCGCGGCTGAGGATCAGGGCCAGCACGCCTTGCGATGCCAGTGCCTTGGCGCCTGCCACGGCCAGCGCAGGTTGGTACTTGTCGTCCTGGGTCACCAGCTCGATGGTCTGGCCCTTGATGCCGCCCTGGGCATTGATGGCGTCGAAATAGAGCTTGGCGCCGTCGGCGCTCTCCTGCACGAGACCGGCCACCGGGCCCGAGAAGCCGGCCACCATGCCAATGCGCAAAGAGCCCTGAGCCCAGGCGCCACTCGAACCGATGCAGGCAGCGAACAATGCCGCCAGGCCAACCCAACGCTTCACTGTTTTTCTCCAGACCTAGCGCCCCACGGCGCGTTACAGGCGGCGGATTGTGGGGCCAGCCCCCCGGGCCTCGGGGGGGCTTGATCCCCGGGAAAAACCCGGCCCACCGGGTGTCTGAATGCGCATTTCCACCGCTTTTCACGGCCCTACACTCCGGCGGCGCACCCGCACGATCTGAGCGCTAGGCAAGCCATGCCCCAGCAACCCCTGCAGTCGACCGCCATCGCCGTGCCCCCTGTGGCCAGTCACCGTTTTGGCTGGCAGCGCAATTCCCTGACGTTCGCCGTGGTGCTGGCCCTGCTGCTCGGCCTGCTGCTGCCCACCACCGCCGTGTTGCTCTACGACGGGCAGAAGACGCGCGCCACCGCCATGGAGGACCTCAAGCGCGACCTCACCCGGGCGACCGAGGTGATGGCGCTGTCGCTGGCCGAGCCGGTCTGGCAGGTGTCACCCGACCTGGCCGATCCCATGGTCAAGGCGCAGATGGACGACCCGCGCTTCGTGTCGGTGCAGGTCACCGAGCCGGCGTCGTCCGCGCCATTTCTGTCGCAGCAGCGACTCGGCGACCCGGCAGACGCCGACCTCGTGCTCAGCCAGACCCGCCCCATCCAGCGTGACGGCCGCGAGATTGCCCAGCTCACCGTGCGCATGAGCGCTGCACCGCTGCTGCAGGCCAAGCAGGCCGAGGTGTGGCGCACCGTCTGGCGCAGCGGCCTGACGCTGACGCTGTCGCTCGTGCTGATGCTCTGGGTGCTGCAGCGCTATGTGCTGCGCCCGATGACCGAGCTGACCGGCGCGGCCGAGGCGCTGGCCGCGGGTCGTCTCGAACAGCCGTTGCGGGTGGGCGGCGCCGACGAGATCGCCCGCGTGGGGGTGGCCATGGAGCGCATGCGCCAGGCGCTGCTGTCGGCCTTCGAAGCCCTGCGCCAGCACAACCTGAACCTGGAAGAGACCGTCAACCAGCGCACCGCCGAACTCACCGCCAGCAATGCCGAACTGCACGAGGCACTCGATACGCTGCAGAAGGCGCAGCGCGAACTGGTGGAGTCTGAGAAGCTGGCGTCGCTGGGCCGCCTGGTGGCCGGCGTGGCTCACGAGCTGAACACGCCGCTGGGCAATGCGCTGACCGTGGTCTCGGCCCTGGACGACCGCTACAAGCAGCTGGAGGCCATGCTCAGCGGCGCGGCGCAACTGCGCCGCAGCACGCTGGAGGAGCTCGCGCGCGATACGCGGCGCGGCCAGGACATCCTGCAGCGCAATGTGCAAAAGGCCGCCGACCTGGTGCGCGACTTCAAGCAGGTGGCCATTGACCAGACCGCCGACCTGCGCCGCGACTTCGAGCTGGCCAAGGTGGTGGAGGACGTGCTCGTGATGGTGGAGCCGAGCTTCAAGCACACGCCCTACACCATCGACACCGACCTGTGCCGCGGCGTGATGATGAACAGCTACCCCGGCGCCCTCGGCCAGGTGCTGACCAACCTGCTGATGAACGCCCTGCTGCATGCCTTCGAGGGGCGTGCCGAGGGCCGTGTCGTGGTGCGCTGCGTGCCGGCTGACGGGACCGAGGTGGAGCTGAGCGTCAGCGATGACGGTCAAGGCATGGAGGAGTCGGTGCGGCGGCGCATCTTCGACCCCTTCTTCACGACCAAGCTCGGCACCGGCGGCTCGGGCCTGGGCATGCACATCGTGCACAGCATCGTGATCAACGTGCTGGGCGGGCAGATCGAGGTGAGGTCGACACCCGGCCAGGGCACGCAGATGCTGATGCGCCTGCCGCTGGTGGCGCCTCAGCGCACCGGCGGCGAGGCGTCAACCACTCACTGAGACGCGGCAGACGCGGGCGCTGCGACGCTGGCGGCAGAAGCTGCGGGCTCGACGGGCGCCGATGCCGCGGTGTCGTGGCCGCCAGCCACGTCATGCTTCTCGCCGGTCAGGTCGATGTTGCCGCCGCTCTTGGTGAGGATGAACAGGGCCAGGGCGGCAAAGGCGATGAAACCGACGACCAACTTCCACATGAGGGGATCTCCACAGATTGAAACTGTGGCGGATTGTGGAAGCGAAGGCTGACGCTCAACTGAAGGCGAACGCGCCCTGGCCGCCGGGCGTGCTGTAGGTCAGCGCGTGGGTGCTGGCGGCGAAATCCACCTGCAGCTCGGCCCAGTCGCCGCCCTGCGACCAGCGCAGGTGCAGGGCAGCGTCGCTGCTGTCCAGCAGCGTGAACTCACCCTGGAAGGCGGCGTGCTGGTTGCGCAGGCGGATCAGCTCGATCAGCCGCCGCACCACCGGCCGCTCGCAATCGCGGGCGATCTCGTCCTCGGTGTAGTAGTGGCGGTTGATGTCCCGGCCGACCTGGCTGCGGCCGAGCAGGTCCATGTCGTTGTGGCCGGCGAGCAGGCCAACGTAGTAGACCTGGGGCACACCCGGCAGGAAAAACTGGATGGCGCGTGCCAGCAAATAGGCCGTCTCGTCACGCCCCATGGCGTCGAAGAAGGTGCAGTTGACCTGGTAGAGGTCGAGATTGCTCGCGGCCGCGCCGGTGGCCTTGCGGCTCTGGCCCTGGCTGGCGGCGTGGATGCGCTCCACCAGTTCGTCGAGCTCCTGCGGCGGCACGAGGCCTGGGTGGGCGGCGCGGTCGCTCGCATCGGCACCGATGTCGATGATGCCGATGCCGTCGTGGGTGTCGAGCACCGTCAGCGCGTTCTTCGGCCGGATGGCCACCCAGCGCTTGAGGGCCGTCGCCGTGCGGAAGTTGAACGCATGCAGCACCAGCGGTGGCAGCGCGAAGTCATACACCCAGTCCACGCGCGCAGCGATCTCGATCTGGCGCTGGTAGTAGGAGTGGATCTCCACCAGCACCTCGATGCCCAGCGCCCTCGCCTCCTGCGCGAACTCGGCGATGAACTCGAAGGTCTCGGGCATCATGAAGCAGCTGTCGCCGGCCTTCTTGATCGCATAGCCGACCGCATCCAGTCGCACCATGCGGATGCCGTTGTCGGCAAAGGTGCGCAGGATGCCGGACAGGTACGCACGGCCCTGCGGGTGGTGAACGGCGATGTCGATCTGAGCGGCCGTGAAGGTCGTCCACAGAATGCGGCGCTCGCCGTTCTTGAGCGTGGCGTAGGTCAGCGGCAAGCCGGGTCGCGGGCGGTAGACGGCCAGCAGGTCGCGCTCGCTCGCGCCCTGCGGAAAGACGGCATCCAGCGTCAGGAAGAGACCCGCATAGGGCGACGCCTCGCCCTTCTCGGAGTAGTCGAGGAACTGCGGCGACTCGCTGGACATGTGATTGACGATGACGTCGGCCATCACGTCCACCACCTCGGTCAGCGACTTGATGTCGGCCCAGCCGCCCAGGCGGGGGTCGACCTGGGTGTGGTCGATGGGGTCGAAGCCGGCATCGGCGCCGTCGATCGCGTGGAAGAACGGCAGCAGGTGCACGCCGCCGAACACGCCCGCCAGCGGCGCGCCCGGCTCGGACACCAGGCGCTTGAGGCGCGCCAGGTCGGCACCGTCGCGCTGGCCTCCCAGGCGATCGACGTAGGTGATGAGCTGAACTTGATTCTTCATGTCGATTTCTCCGTGCGCACGCGCAACACGCACACCGCGGCCAAGGCCAGCAGCACGCCGGCCAAGCGGATGACGTTCTCAGGGCGGCCGCCGAGCAGGCTGTCGTAGAACAACGGCAGGGTCACGGCCTGGATGAGCATCGGGATCACGATGAACATGTTGAAGATGCCCATGTAGACCCCGGCACGCTCCGGCGGGATGCTGCCGGCCAGCAGCACATACGGATTGCCCATGATGGAACCCCAGGCCAGGCCGATGCCCACCATCGGCAGGAAGAGCAGCCAGCCCTCGCTGCGGATGCCCGGCAGCGCCCACATGCCCACTGCCGCCGCGAGCAGTGCAAACGCATGCACCCATTTCGCCCCCAGCCGCTTGGTGAAGGGCACCATCGCAAACGCCGCCACGAAGGCCACCGCGTTGTAGAAGCCGCCGACCTGGCCGTTGAGCAGCGCTGCATCCCGAAAGCCCGGGCTGTGCGGGTCGTCGGTGCCGAACACGGTCGCGGCCAGCGTGGGCACGATGTAGATCCAGTAGCACATCATTCCGTACCACTGGAAGAGCGCCATCCACCACAGCCGCCGCATCGTGGGCGGCATCTCACGCACGGCGCTCCAGATCTCGGCCAGCGCTGGCGTCAGGCCTCGGGGCAAGGCACGCAGGCGGGCCAGCTCCTGCGCCGGCAACGGCAGCTCGGGCACCTTGCGCACCGACCACCACACCGTGGTGAACGACAGCAGCGCACCGACGATGAAGGCCAGCGTGGTGACGACCGGGATACCGTTGGCCCCGAGCGCGTCCTTGTTCATGCCGAAGAACACCAGCAGGCTGGGCGTGAGGTAGGCCAGGGTCTGCGCCAACCCGGTGAACGAGGCCTGGGTCAGGAAGCCGGACGCATGCTGCTCCTCCCGCAGCCGGTCGCTGACATAGGCGCGGTAGGGCTCCATGGTCACGTTGTTGGCAGCGTCCAGGATCCACAGCAACCCCGCCGCGAACCACAGCGCCGGGCTGAACGGCATGGCCAGCAGGCCGAGCGAGCACAACAGCGCGCCGATCAGGAAGTACGGTGTGCGCCGACCCCAGCGGTGGGTCGTGCGGTCGCTCAGCGCACCGACGATGGGCTGCACCAGCAAGCCGGTGATGGGGCCGGCGAGCCACAGGTAGGGCAGGTCTTTGCCCTCGGCGCCGAGCATCTGGTAGATCGGGCTCATGTTGGCCTGCTGCAGGCCGAAGCTGAACTGGATGCCCAGGAAGCCGACGTTCATGTTCACGATCTGCGTGAACGAGAGATGGGGCTTGTTCATGCGTGAGCCTCTTCCGCGGGCAAGGCATGGAGCGCCTCGCGCCAGGGCGTGAGCCTGACAGGGTCGAGCGGCAGGGGGCCACGGACGCCGCAGATCATCGCGGCATAGCGGTTGGCAAGCGCGAGCGTGTCAGGCAGCTGGCGCCGCAGGGCCAGGCCCGCCAGCAGCATGGCCGTGAAGGCATCGCCCGCGCCGACGGTGTCGACCAGGGCCGGTTGCGGTACGCCCACCCCGCTCGACACGAGCTGCCCCTGCTCGCCATACATCGCATAGCCGGCTTCGCCGCGCGTGATCACGACACACTGCAGGGCGAAGCGGGCCATCAACCCGGCAAGGTCGGCCTCAAACCAGGCCTGCAGGCGATCGAGTTCGTCCTCGTTGATCTTGACCCAGTCGGCCAGCATCAGCGATTCGGCGGCCAGGGCCGGTGTATCGGTGCCCGGTCGCAGGTTCAGGTCGAGCAGCCGCAACCCCGGCGCACGCTTGACCGCGGCCCGGATTGCCGCGCGGGACGGCGCATGACGCTGCGCGAGGCTGCCGAAGTAGACGATGCCGGCCGCCGGGCCAGCCGGTGCTTCGAGATGGTCCCAGGCCGCGTCGGCATGGATCTCGAAGCGATGCCCGCCGCCCGCCGACTCATGCACGCTGACGCGGCCGGTGGCATGCCGGGCATCGCGCTGGATGCCCGCCACGTCCAAACCGAAGCGCACCGCGCTGTCGAGCACGAGGCGGCCGGCGGCATCGCCTTCACCGATGCGACTGATGAAGCGCACCGGCGCGCGCAGGGCCGCCAGCGAGCGCGCCACATTGAAGGGCGCGCCGCCCGCGACGTGGCCGTCGTGGAACTCGTCCACGAGGGCCTCGCCGATCACATGGACGAGGCTGGGCATGGCCACGCGCTTCAGAAGTTGTAGCGCAGGCTGGCCTTGACGGTGCGGCCCGTGTAGGCGCGCGCGGCACCCCGGCCATCATTGCTCTCGGTGTAGGCGATCTCGTTGAAGAGGTTGTTCGCGGCCAGCGTGAGCGTGGCCTTGGGCGTGAGGCTGTAGCTGACGAAGGCATTGACCACCGTGTAGGCCGGCAGCGTGATGGTCAGCGGACCGGTCGGGCCGTCGTCCTGGCTCTTGGTGGTGCCGACGATGCCGACACCAGCGGTCAGCTCGTCGCTGAAGCTCAGCGTGGGCGTGAGCTGGTAGACGATCTTGGCCTGGCGCTTGGGCGCACGGCCATCGGCCTGCTTGGCATCGGTGTAGGTCAGGCCGCCGAGCAGGCTCACCAGGCCGAAGCGCGCCGAGCCTTCCAGCTCCAGGCCCTTGCTGCGGTAGCTGTTGGCCTTGGCGACGATGGGCGTGGTGGTCACGTCCACGTTGACTTCGTCGGTCTTGGCATCGAACAGCGTGGCGAACAGGCTGTAGCCGTTGCCGCGAACCTTGACGCCGATCTCCGTCTGCTTGACCTTGTTGACCGGGATGGTCGTGCTCTTGCCGTTGACGAGGTTGGGGTTGTTGAAGAAGGTGATGCGGTCGGCGTTGTAGGCGGCGCCATCCGAATAGCGGGCGAACACCGACAGGTCCTTGTTCAGCTCGTAGTTGCCGCCCAGGGAGTAGGAGGTCCGGCCGAAGTCGTAGTCGATGACGTTGGGCTTGGTCAGGTCGTAGGCGACGCCGGCGTTGGACTGGTAGTAGTTGCCGCTGGCCTTGTTGTTGTCGCGGCGCAGGCTGACGTCGCCCGAGAAGGCGCCGGAGTCCAGGTTCAGCACCAGGTAGGGCGCATTGGTCGTGTACTTGCTGTCCTGGAAGTTGCTGCAGCAGCCACCGAAGCCGGGCGCGCCGTTGGTGACGCCGGGCACGTTGAGCACGCGAGCACCGCTTTGATCGGCCGAGAGCGAATACTGGTTGAAGTTCCAGGTCAGGTCGAGCTTCTGCACCGAGGTGTAGAGGCCGGCGACAGCGCTCAAACGGTTACCGGCGCCAAGGTCGAAGTCACGCGAGAACTTCAGGTCGTTGGCCAGCAGCCCGGCGTCATCGACCTTGGTGTTGAACACGACCGCGGTGAACTTGTTGCCGGTGTACACCTTGCCGGCGTCCGCACCCGTGGCGATGGTGGTGCCGGCCGGCGCGGCAGAGACGTCGTCACCCGGGAAGATGCCGATGAAGCGGCCGCTGTTCTTGCTCCAGCTGAACTTGTTCTGCAGGCGGAAGCCCCCGCCGGCATCCAGGCTCACGTCGGCACCGAAGGCGTCGCTCTTGGCCGACAGGCCGTCACGGATGTTGCTGAGCGCGCGGCCGTTGGTGTTGGTCAGCGTGTTGTCCAGCGGCCAGCCGGCGTTGTAGAAGGCGGTGCGGCGCGGGTCCAGGCCCGGGATCTCTTGAATGCTGCCATTCACGTAGCGCACCGGTGTGGGCATGAAGGTGGGCGTGTGGTCGTCCAGGTGCTTGAAGCTGAAGCGGAAGTAGTCCTTGCCCGAGAGTTCAAACGTGACGTTGCCGCGGATCTGGCCGCCGCTCTCCGCACCATCGGCCCCCTTGCGGCCGCCGTCGCCCACCCGGTAGAAGCCGCCGATGAAGAAGCGGGTCTTGGGTGCCAGCCGACCGCCGTAGCCGTAGTCGACGCGGGTCTGGTCGAAGTCCAGGCCCTTGGTCAGCTGGATGCTGCCGCCCTGCTCGATGCCGGTCTTGCTGATGAAGTTGATGATGCCGCCCGGGGCGCCCGTGGCCAGCGTGGACGCCGAGCCGCCGCGCACGACTTCCAGCCGCTCGAAGGCAGCGTCAGCCCGCATCCAGGTGTCAGGCGTCGCGAAGGCGATGTCGCCGAACTGCAGCACGGGCAGGCCATCTTCCTGGAACTGGATGTAGCGCGCGCCCCCGGCGGAGACCGGAATGCCGCGCACCGCGACGTTGGCATTGGACTCGCCGCCGCTGGCCTCGGCCCGGATGCCGGGCACGGCGCGGAGCACGTCGGTGGCGCTGGCGGCGGTCACCGCCGTGACACCCTCGCTCTCGATGGTCGAGATGGCGACGCTGCTGCGCATCTTGGACTTCGCGGTGGAAGTGCCGGTCACGACGACGGCATCGAGCTTGAGGCCGTCGGACTTGTCGGCCGGTGCGGCGGCCTCCTGGGCCTGCGCGCCCGCGCTCAGCAGCGCGACGGCGGCTGCCGCGAGTGCGTGATGGCGAAAGGCGCGCGCGCCGGAATGGATGTGCGAAAGGGAGCGGTCCATGCGTTGTCTCCAGGTTGTCTGTGTTCGGGCCTTCTGCGAGGCGGTGCGGCTGCTGGACCGCCAGCGCGATCCTTGTCCGTGCCGCCATTCTGCGCAATGCCGGATCGTTTTGCAATCGATTGCATTTCAGTAGAAGCCATTAGGCATTGGCGATACAAGGCACTTTTCAAACGCCGTTGAAAACGATAAACGCGAGCCTGCGTTGCCGTGAAGTGACTCGCCGCACCTGGGTGCGGCGAGCGGCTTCACGCGGCAGCGTCCGGCGCGCTTTGGCGCAACTTCAGGTAGACCGGCATGGTGCGTGGCCCGGAACGCTCGCCGCGCAACTGACCGAGCAACGCCTCCACCAGTTCGGCCCCGGCTTCGGCCACGGGCTGGTGCACGGTGGTCAGCGGCGGGTCACAGTAGGCCGCGAGCGGCATGTCGTCGTAGCCGACCAGGGCCACGTCCTCGGGCACGCTGCGGCCGGCAGCCCGTAGGCCCTGGATGGTCAGCAGCGCCAACACATCACTGCAGCAGACCACGGCGTCGAAATCGCGACGCGCCTGGCAGAACTCCCGCACGATGGCCGTCGCCACGCCCGGCTCGAACGGCGCAGCCAGCTCCAGCGCGGGCTCAGGCTGCAGGCCGGCTTCGGCCAGCGCCTGCACATAGCCCTGGCGGCGCAGCCAGACCTCGGGCAGGTGGGCGTCACCGATGAACGCGATGCGTCTCTTGCCCAGCGACAGCAGATGGCGCGCTGCAAGCAGCCCGCCCTGCACGTTGTCGCCACCCACGCTGCAGTAGAGCTGCTGCGGCATCTCGCCCCCCCACACCACCAGCGGCAACTTGCGGGCGGCCATCTCGTTGAGTTGGTCGTGATGGCGCCACTGGCCGATGAGAATGACACCGATCGCCTTGCCCGAGTCGAACCAGTGTGAGGCCAGGTCCAGGCGCTCGGCGTCCACACGAGACAGCAGCATGTCGTAGCCGCGGTCGGTCAGCGCGTCAGCGATGGAGCCGACGATGGACAGGAAGAAGGGGTCGGAGATGTGCTGGCGCGAGGCCGCATCAAAGGGCACGACGACGGCGACCGTCTTGTTCTCCTGCAGCCGCAGGTTGCGGGCACCGAAGTTGATGGAGTAGTTCAGCGACCGGGCCAGCTCGGCCACGCGCTGCCGCGTCTCGGCATTGACGAGCTCGCTGCCATTGAGGGCGCGCGACACCGTGGACACCGACACGCCCGCCAGGCGCGCGATGTCCACCATCTGCAAGCGGCGTTGCTCGCTGGCAGAGCCTGCCGGGGAATCGGAAGAACGTTTCGTTTTGACCATCCCTCAAATCGTCGCAGGCCGGGCAGGCCTCCACAAGCGGGTTACCCGGTGGACGAAAACAAGAAGGCCGGCTTGCGCCGGCCTTCCTTGCAGCTTGCGTGACAGGCAGCAAGCGCCGCCTGCGGGGGTCAGTCCTTGGCGTAGATGTCCACGTCCTTGGTCTCGCGCACGAACAGCATGCCGATGACCAGGCTCATCACCGCGATCACGATCGGGTACCAGAGGCCGTGATAGATGTTGCCGTTCTGGGCCACCATCGCGAAGGTGATGGAGGGCAGCATGCCGCCGAACCAGCCGTTGCCGATGTGGTACGGCAGGCTCATCGAGGTGTAGCGGATGCGGGTCGGGAACATCTCCACCAGCATGGCGGCGATCGGGCCATACACCATGGTCACGTACAGCACCAGGATGAACAGGATACCGACGACCATGGGCACGTTGGCCTTGGACATGTCGGCCTTGGCCGGGTAGCCGGCGGCCTTCAGGGCTTCAGCCAGGTCCTTCTTGAAGGCAGCGATGGCCTTGGTGCTGGCTTCGTCGAACTTGTGCTCGGTCAGCTTGGAGGCCGTCGGGACGGCGATCTCCTTCTCACCCACGCGCAGCACGGTCGGGGCGCCGGCTGCGGCTTCGACAGTCTCGGACGAAGCAGACGACTGGGCCAGTGCGCGCTTGGCGATGTCGCAGGCGCTGGTGAAGTCGACTTCACGCGCCCAGGGGCTGCCCTGGAAGGAGCAGCTGGCCGTGTTCGTGCTCAGCGTCACCTTGGAGGTGGCCTGGGCCTTGGCGAGATCGGGGTTGGCCGCCTCGGTCAGGGCCTTGAACAACGGGAAGTAGGTCAGCGCCGCGAGCAGCAGGCCGGCCATGATGATGGGCTTGCGGCCGATCTTGTCGGACAGCGTGCCGAACACCACGAAGAACGGCGTGCCCAGGATCAGCGAGATGGCGATCCAGATGTTGGCCGACGAGGCATCCACCTTCAGCACCGACGTCAGGAAGAACAGCGCGTAGAACTGGCCCGAGTACCAGACCACACCCTGACCCGCCACCAGGCCGAACAGGGCAAGCAGCACGATCTTCAGGTTCTTCCACTGGCCGAAGGATTCGGACAGCGGCGCCTTGGAGGTCTTGCCCTCGGCCTTCATCTTCTGGAAGGCCGGCGACTCGTTCATGGCCAGACGGATCCACACCGAGATGCCCAGCAGCAGGATGGACACGATGAAGGGCACGCGCCAGCCCCACTCGCCAAACTCCTTTTCACCCAGCGCCGTGCGGGTGCCCAGGATGACCATCAGCGACAGGAACAGGCCGAGCGTGGCCGTCGTCTGGATCCAGGACGTGTAGGCGCCACGCTTGCCGTGCGGCGCGTGTTCGGCCACGTAGGTGGCGGCACCACCGTACTCACCGCCCAGGGCCAGGCCTTGCAGCAGGCGCAGGCCGATCAGGATCACCGGCGCTGCCGCACCAATGGTCGCGTAGGTGGGCAGCACGCCGACGATGAAGGTCGACAGGCCCATGATCAGGATGGTGACCAGGAAGGTGTACTTGCGGCCGATCATGTCGCCCAGGCGGCCGAACACCAGCGCGCCGAAGGGCCGCACGATGAAGCCGGCGGCGAAGGCCATCAGGGACGCGATGAACGCAGCCTGAGGGTCCAGGCCCGCGAAGAACTGCTTGGCGATGATCGGCGCCAGCGAGCCATACAGGTAGAAGTCGTACCACTCGAACACCGTGCCCAGCGAGGACGCGAAGATGACCTTCTTCTCCTCTTTGGTCATCGGCGCGGCGGCCGTCGAAGTCGCAGTTGCCATGAAATGTCTCCGGTCAGTTGTCGGGCCGCCCCAGAGGCTTCCCTTGCCGTGACTATTCACACGACCTCTGACCGTGTTCTGACGCGAGTCTGAATCGAGACTGACAAACTCCGCAGGAACCCGGAGTCAGCATTTCTCAATGCGAGAGAAACAGGGCCTCACGGGTAAATCCCGAGCCTTGTCTTCAGTGCTTGCGGACGACGCCCGGCCGCGGCTGGCTCGCCGCTTCCCAGGCGCCGCTGCGGAACCACGGGTCGCCCGCCAGCGCCGCGCGCAACATGGGCAGCGCGTCCTGCCCCCAGAACAACCGCCCCTCGAAGACCACGGTCGGCACGCCGAAGACACCCAAGGCCAGCGCCGCCTCGGTCTCGCGGCGCAGCCGCTGCTTGACGGCGTCGCTCGACGGGTCCTGCTGCGGCGCGAGCCGCTCGCGCAGCGCGGCCAGGCGAGCCGCATCATTGGCATCGGCCCCGGCGCCGCGCCACACATGATGGAAGAGCTGCTCCACCACCCAGCGGCCGGGCGTGTCGCCGGGCTGGCCCTCCGGCGCCGCACAGGCCCAGGCCAGGCGCAGCAGCGGCAAGGGGTTGAAGGGATGCTCGGCCGGCGGGTCCAGCACCACACCCTGGGTGTGGGCCAGCCAGGCGACCTGGCGGAAGGTCCAGCGACGCTTGGCCTCGATCTCGGCCGGCCCCTTCTGCCCCAGCGCCTGCAGCAGGGCCGCGAACAGAATGGGGCGGTAGGTCACCTCCACACTGTGGCCAGCAAGTGCCTCGGGCAGGGCCTCAAAGCCCAGTGCCGCGTAGGGAGAGATCGGGTCGAAATAAAACGTCAGCTGCTTCATCGGGGCCCCTCGCCTGCCCCAGGCAGCGGCCCTAGCCAGCGACCGAGCCGCTGCATCTGCGCCTGGCGCGCCGGCAATTCAGCCATCACCTGCTGACGCCGTGACGCCGGCACGCTGCCCCAGCCGGCAATCTCATCCAGCCGGCGGGCGCAACCGCGGCACCAGCCGGTGGCCTCGTCCATCTCGCAGACGTTCACGCAGGGCGAGACGATGGGATTCATGCCTGCACCACGTCGATCACGGGCGCGCCGGTCAGCGCCTCCAGCTCGGCCGGCGTCAACTTGAAGACGCCGTTCGGATGCCCGGCTGCCGCCCAGATGATGTCGAAACGGAACAACTCGCGGTCGACAAACAGCTGCGGCGGCCCGAATCCTTCGGCCGGCGCAAATCCGGCCGGCGACACGCCCCCGATCGAGAAGCCGGTGCGCGCCTTCACGTAGTCGGCATCGGCCCGGCCGAGCGGCCCGGTGTGCGGCTTGAGCTTGGCCTCGTCCACGCGCTTGTCACCCGATGTGATGACCAGCACCGCCGCGTCGTCGGCCTTGCGCCGGAACACGACCGACTTCGCGATCTGCCCGAGCGTCACGCCCAGGGCATCGGCCGCCTCCTGGGCGGTGCGGGCGGCCACGTCGAGCCAGAGAGGTTCATGGGGGTGCGCGCGCTGTGCGAGCGCGGCACGGACGCGCTGGAAGCCTTCGGGGCGGGAGTCGATGTCTGCCATGGGCGCGATTGTCACGCGCCCCGGCCTCTCGCTCAGTCGCGGTCGCGGCCCTTGTCCTTGTCACGGCCGTGCCCGTGGCCGCGGCCATTGCCCTTGCCACGATCGGCGTCAGGCCCGCGGGGCGGCTCGGCGGGCTGGGCGTAGCGCGACTGGTACCAGTCCTCCCGCACGAAGTACACCGGCACGCCGCAGGCGTCGTAGCGTGCGCAGTGCTTGGCCCAGTTCTTCTGGTGGCCGGGCGGAATGCGCATGTACACCGGTGCGACCTGCACCGGGCGCCGCTGCACCCAGACCGGCTCGGCGAGCACGACCGGCGGCGGCGCGTTGCCGATGTCGATGCGGCCGTAGAAGCCCGGCTGCCCGACCTGGATGGACACGCCCACATCCGTCGCATGGGCGGCGACTGCCAACGGCAGCGCCACACTGAAGAGTCCCGATCGTTTCATCTTGTCTCCTGACATCGGGGCCCTGCGCGGGCCCGGGATCACGAGCGTGCCACGGAAGGCACGACGTGCGGTTGCTCGGCCGTCAACGGCGTGAACAAAGGCTCGGCCACCCGCACCGGAATCACGTCCAGCCGCGCGCCGACCACGGTGTACTCCTCACAGCCGCGGGCGGCACTGTGCCAGCCCGCGAGACCGGGGCCGCGGTGCAGCCGGAACTCAAAACCGATATCGCCGGCCTCCTCGGCCCGCCCGAGCCGCGCCCGGAAGGCCAGCCCCTTGACCTCTTCGAAGGCCCCCTGCAGCAGTTGCACCATCGCCGCCAGGAAACAGCCCTCGCCCAGGATGTCCAGAAAGTAGCGCTCTGAGCGCGTCGCAGGCTCGAAGCCCGCGGCGCCAGGCTCGATGCGGGGCTCGCGTCGCTTGTGCTCGGCCGGGGTGGTGTGGCCCGTCGCCAGGTCGTGCCGGTCACCGTGGTCGAGATAGCTCAATCGCGCGCCGCGCAGGTTGAACACGGGCAGGGCTGCGTCATGCACCGCCTCGCGCAGGTCCACCACCACCGCGCCGCTGCCTCCGATCACTTCCAGCAGGCTGCCGCGAATGACCACGGCCGCGTTCTCGTCGACCCCCAGGCCGAGCGGGTAGCCGAGCGCACGCATGGCCGGCAGCATGCGGCCGATGCGGCCGCGCTTGAGGAAGTGCTGGTCCACCAGCAACTGCGGCGACACGAAGCCAAAGCCCCGGTCGTACTCCTGGCCAGCGCGCCACTGGCCGCGCAATACCGCGAGGTTGTCCATCGCGTCGCGAAACATGACCCGGCTCATGACGGCCGCGCCCGCACTGGTGCCTGCGATCACGCCCCCCGCCTGCGCCACCTTGCGGATGGCGGCGAGCATGGGCGTGTCCCGCCCGTCGGGCTGCAAGGTGTCGACGAGGTACTCCTGGGCGCCTCCGGAGAAGAACACGCCGCGGGACGCCGCCACGCGAGCGATCAGGGCCGGGTCGTTCAGCGTGGCCTGCAAGTCCACGCCGGCCAGGTGCGGCGCGATCGGGACCACGTCGGCCTGGGCGCCGCAGCGATTGAGCGAGGCGACGATCTGGGCCGCGACGCGTGCGGGTTCGTAGGCCGCTGTCGGGAAAACCGCAATGCGCGACCCCGGCCCGCCGGCTTCGTCGACGATGCGCTGCCAGACGGCCTGGCTGTCGGCTTTCAGCGCACCGCCGATGACGATGACGGTGCCCGGCTGATCGGGGCTGTGCAAGATGGCGCGAGGGGCAAGTCAAACGGCCTGCCATCTTGGCAGGCCGCGGGAGATTTCAACAGCGGGTCGAGCCCAGGGTCTGCAACGCTTGTGACCAAACGCTGCAAGCGGCCGGCTCGCCGGTGCGCTACTGGCCGGTGGGTGCCGACGCTGGGGGCGCGGCAGCCGTGGCGCCGCCTCCGGCGCCGGGCGGTGCCGCCTTGGCCGGCCCGGCCCAGCCCCCGTACAGCGGCATCGGCAACCGCACAGGCGTGATGTCCAGGTAGAGATTGGTCACCGTGAACTGCTCGCCGCCAAACTCTTCGGTGCTCCAACCGAGCGAGTCGGAGCCCTTGTAGAGGCGGAAGAGGAAGCCCAGCTCAGCCAGCGGGTCATTGGCACGCGGCAGCACGTCGAAGGCCAGGCCCTTGACCTCCTTGCGCACGCTGTCGATGAGGCGGCTCATGGCGCCGGAGATCGTCGAGTCGCCCAGCATGTCGAGGTGGAAGACGTCGTCGGTGTAGTAGGGCTTGAAGTTGGGCGACTCGGCGTCATGCAACTCACCGCGCAGCTTGGGCGCCGAGGGCGTCGTCGAGCGGGCGCGCATGTGATAGCGGTCGCCATGCTCCAGGTAGGACAGCCGCGCGCCCTGCACGTTGAACGCGCCCAGCGTGGCGTCGGTGCGGGCTTCGGTGAGGTCGACGATCATGCAGCCGCGGTCGCCGATCACCTCGATCTCGTCACCGCGGATGATGGCGGCGGTGTTCTCGTCGACGCCCAGACCGAGCTTGTAGCCCTTGGCCATCATCAGCGGGATCATGCGGCCGAAGCGCCCGCGTTTGAGGAAGTGCTGGTCGACGAACAGATGCGGGCCCACGAAGCCCAGGCCCCGGTCGACTTGCTTGCCATCGGCGAAACGCCCCTTGAGCACGTTGATGACGCTGGGCGCATCGCGGAACATGATGGTGCTCATGATGGCGGCCCCGGCCGACGTGCCGGCCACGACGCCCCCTTTGCGGTAGACGTCCCAGATGGCCTCCAGCATCGGCGTGCTCTGGCCACCCGGCTGCAGCACGTCGACGATGCGCTCCTGCACGCCGCCGGTGAAGAAGATGCCCTTGGCCGCCTTGACCTTGGCGATGAGGGCGGGGTCGCGCACGACCTTGTTCAGGTCGACCCACAGGAACTTGGGCGCCACCGGCAGAGCCTCGGCCACCGCACCGCGGCGCTGCAGCAGATCGACCACCTGCTTGGCGCTGGCTTCGGGATCTTCACTGGCCGTGCCGAAAACGACGAAGCGTGCGCCCTTGCCGCCCGCCAGTTGCACGATGCGCTGCCAGACCTCCTCGTTGTCTGCCTTGAGTGCGCCGCCGATCGGCACCGCATAACCGCGAATGGCCGCGGGGTCGGACTCCGGCAGGGGCTGCAAGGCGCCTGAGGGTGCCGACGCGGCGGCAGGTGCCGCCGGCCGGGCGGGCGTGGCGGCCTTCTGGCCCGTGTTGGCAGGCGGGGTGGCCGCCGCCGGACGCAGCAGTCGCAAGGCCTGCGGCGCGCTCGCCGCCGGTGCCGTCGTTGCAGGCGCGGCTTGCGCACCCATGACCATCGTCATGGCCACCACGCCGGCCCAGATCCATGCCCTCATGCCAACAACCCTCCTTGGTCAGAGCACACATCATGACAGAGGCCGAATGACGTTTTGCCCCTAATCCTGAGAACGCGGGCGTGGCGCGCGCGAGACGAATCCACGGCTGGACACAGGTCAGCTGCCGGCACCGTGCCTAGACTGGCGCGCATCAAGGAGAGCTGCCCATGAAGACCCCCTGCCCTTCCCGCCTCGCCACGGCCGCCGCCCTGCTCGCGCTGAGCTGTGCCACGCAGGCCCAGACCTCACTGGAGCGGGTGGAAGTCACCGGCACCGCCATCAAGCGCATCGATGGCGAGACGGCGTTGCCGGTGCAGGTCATCACGCGGGCCGAGATCGACAAGGCCGGCGTCACGACCGCCGCCGAATTGGTCGCTCGCCTGAGCGCGAGCGCCAACAACCTGACCGACGGCGGCAGCGTGGGCTATGGCGGCTTTCGGTCGCAGATGGGCCTGAACGCGGCCAACCTGCGCGGCCTGGGCGTGTCCTCGACGCTGGTGCTGCTCAACGGTCGGCGCATGGCCAACTTCGCGTCGCCCGGCGATGCGGCGGGCGTCGACCTCAACAGCATCCCGGCCGCCGCCATCCAGCGCGTGGAGGTGCTGCTGGACGGCGCCTCGTCGCTGTATGGCTCTGACGCCATCGGCGGCGTCATCAACTTCATCACCCGCAAGGACTTCAGCGGCGTCGACCTCAACGCGATGGCCGGCAACACGACCGAAGGCCATGGCGCGGACAAGCGCTCGGCGACCGTGTCGGCCGGCCTTGGCGACTTCGGCCGCGACGGCTTCAACATCTTCGGGGTGCTGGACTTCCAGAAGACCAAGAGCCTGAACGCCTCCAAGCGCCAGTTCATCAAGGACCTGGACATCCCGGGCCGGCTGCCGGACCTGCTGTCCAGCGCCACCTTCCCCGGCAACATCCGGCTGTCGCGCTCGCAGTTCAACACGCTCGCCGATGAGGGCTACTCCAGCAACGGCAGCACCGTCATCGATTCGCGCACGGTCAACCCCGCCGCGGCCACCGGTTGCAACCCACCGGCCAACCTTTACCTGCCGGACGGCATCGGTGGCGCCGACGGCTGCACCTTCGACTACATGCGCGACATCGAGCTGTACCCGAAGTCCACCAAGAGCAGCGCCTTCACCCGCGGCATCCTGAACCTGGGTGGCGGTCACCAGCTCTTCGCTGAAGCCTCGGTCGCCCGCGCGCGCACCTTCTATACCGGCACGCCGAACCGCGTGGATGCCGACATTGATGTGTCCCTCGTGCCGGCCTTCAAGGGCAGTGCCTTGAACAGCCTGCCGGCCGACGATGAAGACCGCATCATCACCGTGCGCACCCGCCTGGGCGAGGCTGGCCTGCGCACCAGCGAGCTGGTGGCCAACAGCACGCGCTTCGTCATCGGCACGCAGGGCATCGTCGCCGGCTGGGACTACGAATGGGCGCTGAACCACAGCACCAGCAAAGTCTCAGACCGCGACTACCAGGGCTACCTGAACGAACAGATGATCCGTGACGGCTTCAGTGCCGGCACCATCAGCCCCTTCAAGACCTCGGACGCCAAGGGCCGGGCCTTGTACGAGGCGGCACAGATCCGTGGCGAGGTGCGCCGTGCGACCGGCACCATGGACAGCATCGACTTCAAGGCCTCCAAGGCCCTGATGGCCCTGGCCGGCGGCGACCTGGCCGTGGCGGTCGGTGGCGAGTACCGCCGCGAGAAGCAGGACTACCACCAGTCCGACGCCCTCAAGCAGGACCTCATCCTCGGCGAGACCTCGCAGGGCCCCGACTCCGATTTCGGCAAGTCGCGCAAGGTCGGTGCCGTCTTCGGTGAACTGGTGGCGCCCCTCACCAAGCAACTGGAACTGGCTGCGGCGCTGCGCTACGAGCGCTACCAGGTCAGCGGGGGGGCGGTCAGCCCCAAGCTCGGCCTGAAGTACGTGCCCATGCCGGAGCTGCTGCTGCGCGCCTCGGTGGGCAAGGGCTTCCGCGCGCCCAGCCTGTCGGACCTGTACCGGCCGGTCACCCAGGGCAGCTCGGCCACGCTGGTCGATCCCGTCTGCCTGGCCGCCGACCCCAGCAACACCGTCACCGACTGCTCCGACATCTGGGCCACGCTCAACTACAGCAACCCCAACCTGAAGCCCGAGAAGTCGCAGCAGTTCTCCCTCGGCCTGGTGTTCGAGCCCAAGCCGGGCGTGAGCCTGAACCTCGATTACTGGAACATCGAGAAGCGCAACCTGATCAGCACGCTGGGTGAGGACGTCATCCTGGGCAACCTCGGCAAGTACGGCCAGTACGTGATCCGCGACGAAGACGGGGTCATCGACCACATCGACCTCAAGAAGGAAAACCGCGGCAAGGAGCGCATCTCAGGCCTGGACCTGGGCGCCAAGCTCGGCGGCCTGAAGACGTCCTGGGGCGAGTTCGGCCTGCGGCTCAATGGCACGCTGACGCTGAAGTCCGAACGCCAGACGGGCGACGGCGACCCCTTCATCAGCAACCTGGGCGTGTTCATCAACGACGGCGTCGTGCAGCGCTGGCGGCACAGCGTGTCGCTGGACTGGGAGAGCGGCCCCTTCTCGGCCACGCTGTCCAACAGTTATCTGCAGGGCTACAACGACCAGCACATCATCGGCAAGCCCGACCGCAAGGTGGCCGCCTATTCGCTGTGGAACCTCTCCGGCGGCTGGGACGTGACCAAGGCGCTCACCCTGCGCGCCGGCGTGCAGAACCTGGCCAACACCGCGCCGCCGTTCTCGCAGCAGGCCTGGTTCTTCATCTCGGGCTACGACCCGAGCTACACCGACTCGCGCGGCCGCTTCATCTACGCGAGCGCGAAGTACACCTTCCGCTGAAGTCGATCAGCTGACGAGGGCGCGCACCCAGTCCGGCAGGGCCACGGCCCGGTCGGTCTGGGCGTCGAACCACAGCGTCGTCGCCCCGCCCTCGGCATAGATGGCGCCGGGCTCGTCGGCGCGCTCCAGCGTGATCCAGGTCTCGAAACTGGTGCGGCCGGGGTCGCTGACGTAATGCCGCGCCAGCACCTCCCCCGGGCACTTGAGCTGCCGGTAGAAGTTGCAGAAGGCGTTCACGATCACCGGCCCCTGCCCCCCCGGGTTGGGCGGCGCGCCGATGGCGGTGAGCCAGTCCACGCGGGCAATCTCCAGGTAGCGGAAGTAGATCGTGTTGTTGATGTGGCCCATCGCATCCATGTCGCCCCAGCGCATCGGGATGCGGCACTCGTAGGTGAGCTTCTTCTCGGCCGGGACGGTGTATCTCATGGCTGGATGCCCAGTTCTGCAGCGATGCGGTTCACCAGTTGACGCAACGAGGCCACCTCGGCGCGCAGCAGGGCCACTTCCTCGTCGCGCGGCTGCGCGACTGCCGCCGCCTGCTCAACGGAGGCCACCGGCCCGCACAGCAGATGCGCCCAGCGGGCCTCGCGGGCGCCCGGTGCCTTGGGGAGCTTGACGGCCATGGGCTGTTCGCGCGCGGCGAGCTCTTCCAGGAAGCCCTCGACCGACGACACATCGGCAAAGCGATGCAGCCGCTCGGTGTTCTGCCGCAACTCGGCCGCGGTCTGCGGCCCGCGCAGCATCAGCTGGGTCAGCAGCGCCACGGCCGCCCCCGGCACGCCCATCGCCCGGGCGAAGTTGTGCTCGTAACGCAGCACCCGGCTGCCGCTGACGGTGTTCACCAGCGACAGGGATTTCAGCTCCTCCACCGTGGCCAGCACCTCGGCTTCGGACACGTCCATCACGGGGTCGCGTGCCGTCTTCTGGTTGCAGCCGGCGGTGAGCGCATTGGCCGACAGCGGATAGCTGTCGGGCACGGTGTGTTCCTTCTCGACGAGGACCGCAAGCACGCGGGCCTCCAGGGGGGTCAGGTCTCGACGGGTCATGCGCGGTCAGACCCCAAAGCCATCGTCCGCCTGGATGACGGCGCCGTTGATGAAGTGGCTTTCGTTCGCGCAGAGCATCAGCAGCGCCGTGTCCAGATCCTTGGGCTGGCCGACCCGCTTGCGCGGCAGCAGCTCGATGAGTTTCTTGCCCTGCTCGGTGCCCCAGTGGTGGTGGTTGATCTCGGTGTCGATGTAGCCGGGGCAGATGGCGTTCACGTTGATGCCGTACTTGCCCCACTCCAGCGCCATCGCGCGGGTCATGTGGATGACCGCCGCCTTGCTCATGGCATAGACGCCGATCTGGCTCAGCACCCGCAGGCCCGCCATCGAGGCCACGTTGACGATGCGCCCGCCGATGAACGTGCCCGGTGCCGCGCCGCGGGCCCGAGCCAGCATGCGCTTGCCCACCTCCTGCGCCACGAAGAAGGCGCCGCGCGTGTTGGTGTCCATCACGTAGTCGTAGTCGTTCTCGGTGACGTCGGTCAGGCGCTGGGTGGTGGAGACGCCGGAGTTGTTGATCAGGATGTCCAGCGTGCCGACCTCGGTCTCGGCATGCGCGACGGCGGCCTTGATGCTGGCCACGTCCGTCACGTCCAGCTGCACAACGTGGGCGTCGCCACCGCTGCCTTCAATTTCGGCGCGCAGGTCCTTCAGCCGCTCAATGCGACGGCCCGCCAGCACCACGCAGGCGCCCGCCTGTGACAGGGTGCGGGCGAACTGCGCGCCCAGGCCGCTGGAAGCGCCGGTAACCAGGGCCACGCGACCCTCGAGGTTGATGGAATAGCTCATGGGACTGCCTCGTGTGTGAATTCCGGCCATCCTAGCGGGCTAGAGCCCGGGCACTAAAAAAGCACGATCGTTCGATTTGTGCTCCAGCCTCTCTAGAATCGCGCGCAATTTCAATGCTGCTGGAGACGTGCGCATGACATCCGAAGAAATCCTGGCCCAGTTCGGCCCCCGCGAGTCCATGGAGTACGACGTGGTCATCGTCGGCGGCGGCCCGGCAGGCCTGGCCACGGCCATCCGGCTCAAGCAGCTCAAGGCTGATGCCAACATCGTCGTGCTCGAAAAGGGCTCGGAGCCCGGCGCCCACATCCTCTCCGGCGCCGTGATGGACCCGCGCGCGCTGACCGAACTGCTGCCCAACTGGCAGGAACTCGGCGCGCCACTGAACCAGCCGGTGACCGGTGACGACGTGCTCTTCCTGAGCGAGACGGGCAGCACCCGCACGCCCGACTGGCTGGTGCCGCGCAACTTCCACAACCATGGCTGCTACGTGATCAGCCTGTCCGACGTGGTGAAGTGGCTGGCCCAGCAGGCCGAGGGCCTGGGCATCGAGATCTTCCCGGGCTTCGCTGCCGCCGAGGTGCTCTACGACGAGCAGGGCCGCGTCAAGGGCGTGGCCACCGGCAACATGGGCCTGGGCAAGGACGGCGAGCCGACCGACCACTTCCAGCTCGGCATGGAGCTGCTCGGCAAGTACACCATCTTTGCCGAGGGCGCCCGTGGCCACCTGGGCAAGCAACTGCTCGCGAAGTACAAGCTCACCGAAGGCAAGGACACGCAGACCTTTGCCATCGGCATCAAGGAGCTGTGGGAGATCCCGGCGAACAAGGCCCAGCCCGGCAAGGTGGTGCACACGGCCGGCTGGCCGATGGAGGGCGACACCTTCGGCGGGGGCTTCCTCTACCACCTGGCCGACAACAAGGTGACGCTGGGCTTCGTCATCGGCCTGGACTATGACAACCCCTACCTCAGCCCCTTCGAGGAGATGCAGCGCTGGAAGACCCATCCGGCCATCCGCGCCCACATCGAAGGCGGCAAGCGCATCGGCTACGGTGCGCGCGCCATCAACAACGGCACGCCCCAGGCCCTGCCCAAGACCGTGTTCCCGGGCGGCGCACTCATCGGCTGCGATGCCGGCTACCTGAATGCCGCCCGCATCAAGGGCAGCCATGCCGCCATCAAGAGCGGCATGCTCTGCGCCGAGGCCCTGGCCCCGGCGCTGGAAGCCGGCCGCGCACTGGACGAACTGGCCGCCTACCCCGAGGCCTTCGAGAAGAGCTGGCTGAACGAGGAGCTGCAGCAGACGCGCAACTTCAAGCTGTGGTTCAAGAAGGGCAAGACCACCGGCCAGCTGATGGCCGGCATCGAGCAATGGCTGCTGCCCAAGATCGGCATCGCCAGCCCGCCGTGGACGCTGCACAACCACAAGGCCGACAACACCGCCCTGCGCCCCGCTGCCGAATGCGCGCCCATTGCCTACCCCAAGCCCGACGGCAAGCTGACCTTCGACCGCCTCTCCTCGGTGTTCATCTCCAACACCAACCACGAGGAAAACCAGCCGGCGCACCTGACGCTCAAGAGTGACGCGGTGCCGGTGCAGGTCAACCTTGCCAAGTACGCCGGCCCCGAAAGCCGCTACTGCCCCGCGGGCGTGTATGAGTTCGTGCCCAACGAGGCCGGTGGCGGCGAGCGGCTGCAGATCAACGCGCAGAACTGCGTGCACTGCAAGACCTGCGACATCAAGGACCCGACACAGAACATCGTCTGGGTGACGCCCGAAGGCGGTGGCGGCCCGAACTACGCGGGCATGTAACGCCATGGCGGTGGGCTGCTGACAGCCGGCGGCCCCGCCTGCCTAAACTTGCCGTTCGACGGACATCGACACGGCAGGAGCAGGCATGACCCCAGGCAGCATGCGCGTCGGCATCGGCGGTTGGAACTTCGAGCCGTGGCGGGAGACGTTCTACCCTGCAGGTTGGCCGCAAGCGCGTGAACTCGAATACGCCAGCCGCCGCCTCTCCGCGATCGAGATCAACAGCACCTACTACGGCGCCCAAAAGCCCGCGACGTTTGCCAAGTGGCGTCGGGAAACGCCGGAGGGCTTCGTCTTCTCGGTCAAGGGCATCCGCTACGCGACGCAACGCCGCGTGCTTGCCGAAGGCGCCGAGTCGATGCGGCGCTTCATCGGCAGCGGCATTGCCGAGTTGGGCGACAAGCTCGGCCCCCTGCTCTGGCAACTGGCACCGACCCACCGCTTCGACGCCGCCGACCTGACCGCCTTCCTCGAACAACTGCCCGCCCAGGTCGACGGCCTGCCACTGCGGCATGTGCTGGACGTGAGGCACGCGAGCTTCCAGAGCCCCGACTACCTCGCGCTCGCGCGGCGCATCGGCGTCGGCACGGTCTTCACCGAATCCGACGACTACCCGCCAATTGCCGAGCCCACCTCGGACCTCGTCTACGCCCGCGTCATGCGCACACGGGAGGACGAGCTGCTGGGATGCGCGCCCGAGGTCTTCCCGGCGCTGGCGGCCTCGGCCCAGGCCTGGGCCCAGGGCCGTGAGCCGAGCGGGCTGCCACGCATCGAACCGGGCCTGGCCACGCCGGGCTCGCCGCGTGACGTGTTCATCTTCTTCATCAGCGGCGCCAAGTCGCGGGCACCAGCTGCCGCCATGGCCTTGCGCCGAGCCCTGGGCGACACGCTGCCCCCTTGACGCCTCCGCCCCAAGGTGGCGGCCAACAGGCACGGCCATCGGGCGCGACGCCCCAGCGCGGGGCGCAGACGCCACCAATCGTGCTGGCCTGCCCAGCGCCTGAGACCGCGGCCTGGACGCCGTTGCCGAGCGCAAGTGCCCATCCAGCGGCACGAATGCACGCTTGCGTCCCATCGAAGGCACCGCGCACCAAGTTCGCATCGCGGCCGGCATGTACCTTGCTGAAACGCCCGGTTTTGGGCGATGGCCCATGGACGTTTGCGCGAGAGTTCCGAACTGATGACGAAGATCTGGCACAAGGGCTTGCCCTTCAGCCCTGAAGTGGCCCCGTACCTGCGGCGCATGGCGCTGGTGGATGAAAACCGTGAAGCCCTGCTGCGACTGCAGGGCGTATGGGACAGCCTGGCGCTGCTGGGGCAGATGAGCGGCACCGCCACCGACATCGCCCACACCCGCAGCGCATTCCAGAACCTCACGAGCGCCTTGCTCGACAGCCTGGCCCGCCGCCTGCGCACCCATGCGCTGGCCCGCATGCAGGGGCGTGCGCGGGTGGCCATCGACATCCTGGTGCGCAACCTGTTCGAGCGCACGGCCGACGTGGGCTTCCTGGCCTCGGACGGCCCGCTGTGCGCCCATGCCGCGTTGGCCGAGGACGACCCGGCCCATGCCGCGAGCCGCGCCGCGCTGCAGTCGCGCTTTGCGGCGTACGCGGCCAAGTATTCGGTCTATGACGACATCATCGTGCTGTCGCCGCAAGGCCGAGTGCTCGCTCGGCTGGACGGCGGCTGCGACGTCTCGGCGTGCGCTGAATCATGGGTTCACGAGGCGCTCGCCTCGGATGCGCCCTACGTGGAGCACCACGGCCCCACAGCCTTGCTCGGCGGCCGGCACGGGCTGCTCTACGCCCGCGCGCTGCGTGGGCCGGAGGGCGTGCTGGGCCTGCTGTGCCTGTCGTTCCGCCTGGCCGACGAGATGGGCGCCATCTTCCGCCAGCTGCTGGGCGAGCAGGAGGCGCATGCCGTCATCTGCCTGCTGGATGCCGAGCGCCGGGTGCTGCACAGCTCCGACGCCTGGCAGATCCCGACTGGCGCCACGCTGCAGCCGCGCGGCGAGCGGCTGCTTTTTGCGGGGCGGGACTACCTGTGCGTGCAGGCCGCCGCCAGCGGCTATGAAGGGTACATGGGCCCACCCGGCTGGACAGCTTGTGTGCTGTCGCCGCTGGAATGGGTCTTCGAGGACCCCGACGCGGGCGGCGGCAGTGCAAAGGCTGACCACGCGCTGCAACGGTTGGACAGCATCGACACCACGCGCCTGTTTGACGCCGAGTTGCAGGGCATCCCGGTTGAAGCGCGTCGCATCCAGCGCAACCTGTCGCGCACGCTGTGGAACGGCAAGCTCCACAGCTACAGCCGCACCGGCGGGGCCGAGGTCACTGCCGGCTTTGCGACGACGCTGCTCAACGAAGTGCAGCGCACCGGCGCGCAACTGCGCCAGGTGTTCGAGGAGGCCATCGCGCGGCTGCAGGGCGCGGCACTGACCGCCGTGTTCGACGCGGCCGTCTTCCAGGCACGCCTGGCCATCGACATCATGGACCGCAACCTGTACGAGCGCGCCAACGACTGCCGCTGGTGGGCGCTCGACGTCCGGCTGCAACGCGCGCTCGCGGCCCAAGGCACACCGGAGGCCGGCGTCGCCGCCGCCCAGGCACAGCAGGTGCTGCAGCAGATCAACGCGCTCTACACCGTCTACTCGCTGCTGCTGGTGTACGACGTGCACGGCCGCGTGGTGGCGGTGTCGGACCCCGCGCAGGCCCATCATGTGGGTCAGACCCTGCAGGGCGCCTGGGCGGGTGCCGCCCTGAGCCTGCATGACCCGGAGCGGCATGTCGTGTCTCGTCACGAGGCCACCGCGCTCTACCCGGCGGGTGGCCAGGCGCTCAGCCCGCAGGGCCAGCCGACCTACATCTACGCGGCCTCGGTGCAGCATCAAGGCCAGATCGTCGGCGGCATCGCCATCGTGTTCGATGGTGAGCCGCAGTTTGCTGCGATGCTCCGGGATGCGCTGCCAGCACCCGAGGGCAGCCACGAGTTGCCGCCGGCCGGCCTCTTCGTCGCCCGTGACGGCCGCGTCGTGGCCAGCAGCGACGCTCGCTGGGTGCCCGGCGCCCCGGGGCCGCTGGCCGCAGCGCTGCTGGCGCCGTTGGCCGCAGGCGAGACCACCCGTTGCGATGTGACGATCGACGGCATGGTTTACGCCGCGGGCGTGGCGATGTCTCAGGGCTACCGGGAATACCGACGTGGCCAGGCGCCGTCGAGCGAAGACGTGGCGGCCGTGATGTTGTCGCCCCTCGGGCCGCGCCTGCCGGCCTCGCTGGATGACCGGGACGCCAGCTTCACACCGCCGGCGCCGCTGGCCCAGGGCGAACGACTGGACATCGCCGCCTTCACCGTGGCCGGCGAATGGCTGGGCCTGCCGGCTGGCCTCCTCGTCGAGGCGCTGGAGCAGCCGCGCCTGACCGCCCTGCCCAATGCGCCGCGCGCGCTGGTCGGCATGCTGCAACACGCCGGACGCATGGTGCCCGTGCTGGATCTCAGCATCGCGCTCTATGGCCAGGCGGGCGACCCGCGCGAAGCCCCGGTGCTCATCTGCCGCAACGATGCCGGGCACATCCTGGCCCTGCGGGTGGAGGAGCTGGGCCCCGTGTTCAGCATCGCAGCCAGCCAGGCCCTGCCCGGCCCGGGCAGCCGGGCACGCCTCGTGCGCGGCGGCGAGGCCTCGGGCCACCGCATGCTCACGCTGCTGTGCGCAGCGGATCTCTGGTCGCACCTGGGCATCGACCTCGCGCCCGACGCAACCGCCCTGCCCGCACCATGACGACCGCCCTGCCCGCCTAACGCCACCGGGCCGCGGAGGCACTTCTATGATGGCGCGATGCCCACCGACGACGCCCTCACTGCCGCCGACCTCCCGCCTCCGCTGCTGACACTGCCCTTGCCGGGTGGGGCGGCCGAGGAGTGCGTGGCGGTGGAGTTGCCCGTGGCGCTGACGGTCAACGGCATCTCCCAGGCCGTCATGCTGGCCACGCCCGCCGACCTGGAGGACTTCGCGCTCGGGTTCGCCCTCAACGAGGGCTGGATCAGCACGCGCCAGGACTTGCTGGATGTCGAGGTGCTCACCCAGTTGGACGGCATCGAGCTGGCACTGCAGGTGACGGCCGCACGCGAGCAACAGCTCAAGGCCCGGCGCCGCATGCTGGCCGGCCGCACCGGCTGCGGGCTGTGCGGCCTGGAGAGCCTGTCGCAGGTCTCTGCCGTGTCGCCCCATCCGGTGCAGGCACCGTCACTGGCACCCGGCGCCCTGGACCGCGCCGTGGCTGCACTTGCCCCAGCCCAGGTCCTGAACGCGCGCTGTGGCGGCCTGCATGCCGCCGCGTGGTGCGACCGCACCGGCGCCTTGCAACTGGCCCGAGAAGACGTCGGCCGCCACAACGCCCTCGACAAGCTCTGCGGCGCCCTGGCCCGCCGCAGCGAGCCGGCCGGCGACGGTTTCATCCTGATGTCCAGCCGCGCGAGCTTCGAACTCGTCCACAAGACGGCGATGGCCGGCGTCGGCCTGCTGGCCTGCATGTCCGCCCCCAGCAGCCTGGCCATCGAGACCGCGCAGAAGCTGGGCTTGCAACTCTGGGCCTTTGTGCGCGAAGGGCGGGCGACGCGCTACGCCTGAGGCGGCGGCAAGAACCCGATTGGCGAGCCGGAAAGGACAAAGCCCGTCACGAGGACGGGCTTTGGGGTTTTGGCGGAGTCGGAGACTGTCAAGGCCCGCGCCGTTGCTGGGTTTGCGGGCAGGCGGTCGCTGCTTCAGCAGCATGTCCGCCAGCACATCTTGGCGCCTGCGCTCAGTTGCTGGGATCCCATGAAAATGGGCGGCAGGGAGGAAGCCATGTACCAACCGGATCAGACGTTTTTCTTGAAGTCGCCGGGCGACCTGCTCGAAATGCTGCGCTGGCAACTGGGCCAGCTCAAGCAGACGACGGGCCAAACGCCCAGGGCCTCGGCATATTGCATGATTCAATGTGCTCAGACGGCATGGGCGCTTTGTGATTGGGTATGGGCAGCAATGGACGATGCGCAGCGGCTGGCTCTTCGGCCGAGTTTGCCCAGCTTGAACGTGAGCGCCTTCAGGGATTGGTTGCGGGAGCGTTCAGCTGCACTCAACTATTGCCGTTACCTTACCGATGCGTTCAAGCATAAACGTGTCGAACGCAA
This sequence comes from Roseateles puraquae, assembly GCF_002205845.1. GTDB lineage: Bacteria > Pseudomonadota > Gammaproteobacteria > Burkholderiales > Burkholderiaceae_C > Pelomonas > Pelomonas puraquae. The sequence goes on from NZ_NISI01000003.1 coordinate 152,249, forward strand.
GCCCGACCCTCTCATCGAATCCATCGACATCGGATTTGAGTTGGATGGCCAGCCCTTTCGCTTCTGGGTCATCACAGATTCCTCGAATCAGATTGTGCGCCTTGACCACGCCATCGAAGAGGCTCTGCAGTTTTGGACTTACTTCCTGAACGTCAGGAGCCTCGACGGTCCATCCAATCGTGCTCGCGGTGTACTTGAGTCGGGACCCGTCACAGGCGAGGTCGCTCCCAAGCGGCATGACGCAAGTTGATGATTGACCCTGTGCACCCGGTGCGCAGTCGGGCCTAACGTGTAGACCTTGTCAGCACACCGGACAATCACGTCCGGGAGAGGCGGTTGAACAATGAATCCCAAAGATCAAGACCGATTGCTGATCCTCGCGATCCTCGTAGCTTCAATCGCTGCGTTGGCCTATGGCGGAATCGCGATGGTCGCCTGGCTAGTATCACGCGGCGTTCAGATCAAAGAATTCGATCCTGCCGCTTGGATACAGGCTGTCGGCTCTATCGCCGCCATCGGTGCGCTGGTTTGGCAGCGCTGGCATGAAGTTGAGATGGAGCGCAAGAGGGCCAAGGCAGCGGCGATAGATTTACAGAATGGTGCCCGTCGGCTGGTGCAAGCTGCAGCCTTCATTTGCGCCGAGTTTTCTGAATCAAGTTGGCCGCCGTCAGGCAAGATCGACGACGCGGGGTGCGGACTTTTTGAGGCTCGACTTCAAGCGCTGGCAAGCACGCTGAAGCGCGTAGATGCGCACGCATTGCCTCGGTGGCAGCACACCGAATGCGTAATCGTTGCGATCAGCGCCCTGGAAGCCTTACATCGGGAACTCGGGCGCCAGGTAATGGAGTGGGGCCCGGGGCCCGCCGGGCTGATGCAGGTCCGGGCGGCTCTGACAGAACCTAACTGGTTGCAGTCGTTTCGAGCCATGTCTCGCGAGTTCCGCACGCAGCTGTTTGAGCGGACCGTCACGATCTCACAGGGACTTGACCCCCTAATGGATCCCGCCGCGTCGCCTCAATCAGCGCCTCAAGCACACGGCGCTCATCGGTAGCTGAGCAGCCGGCCAGCGGCTTGAAGACCTTGCGGGCCACCTCGAACACGGCTTCGCGCTGCTCTAGGCTGAGGCCGCCCATTCTTGCCCTGCAGCCGACCGCGGTGCCGGTCAGGTCGTACCCGCGGCGCTCAACCAACCACGCGAACACCGCCAGCTCATAGGCGCACTTTGCCTCTCGATAGTCCCCGGGGCTGGCACGTGCTCTGCGCGGAGGTCAGAGAGCGGTGTCTCAGGCTCGGTCAAGCGGTCGCGGGTCTCATCCGTACGCTGCGGTCCTCGCAGGGGAGCAGGAACTTCGACTCAGCACCCATGCACGTGCCTCGTTAGCTCATGGGCAACGCGGCGTGCGTAGCAGCGCAGCAGCCTGTCGCGCTCGCTTGCGATCTCCGCCCGGCTCTTCACGGCGTTCATGCCCCCAAGGGGCTGCTCAGCCGTCGGACGGCGATACGTCGCACGGCCAAAGGCACGAACACCAGCCATCACTGTCATTCGGCGCGAGGCAACGCCCAATGTGGGGCGCCGAGGCGGGGCGTGGATGCTGCTAGGAACGACGTCCGTTCAGCGGCATACAAGCGGCGGTCACAACGTCTTCGAACGTCGGAAAAGACAAAGCCCGTCACGAGGACGGGCTTTGGGGTTTTGGCGGAGTCGGAGGGATTCGAACCCTCGATGCAGGTTTTGCCCACATACTCCCTTAGCAGGGGAGCACCTTCGGCCACTCGGTCACGACTCCAGCGAAGCCCTGCATTCTATATCAGGATTTCGGGCCCGCTTTTGAAATCTCAGGCGGCGGCCGATTCCTGGTCCAGGTCGAAGGCCTTGTGCAGCGCGCGCACGGCCAGCTCCATGTACTTTTCGTCGATCACCACGCTGGTCTTGATCTCGCTGGTGGAGATCATCTGGATGTTGATGCCCTCTTCGCTCAGCGCGCGGAACATCTTGCTGGCCACGCCGACGTGCGAGCGCATGCCGATGCCGACGATGGAGACCTTGCAGATCTTGGGGTCGCCCGCGACCCTGGCGGCGTTGGTGGCCGGGCCGACGGTGTTCTGCAGCAGCTCCATCGTGCGCGCGTAGTCGTTGCGGTGCACGGTGAAGGAGAAGTCGGTCTTGCCGTCGTGAGAGACGTTCTGGATGATGACGTCGATGTCGATGTTGGCTTCGGCCACGGGGCCCAGGATCTGGAAGGCAATGCCCGGCTTGTCCGGCACGCCCAGGAGCGTCACCTTGGCCTCGTCACGGTTGAAGGCGATGCCCGACACGACGGCTTGTTCCATTTTTTCGTCCTCTTCAAAACTGATCAGGGTGCCGGACTTGGCTTCCTCATTGATGTCGATGTCCCAGGGCGTGAAGCTGGACAGCACACGCAGCGGCACGCGGTACTTGCCGGCGAACTCCACCGAGCGGATCTGCAGGATCTTGGAGCCGAGCGACGCCATTTCCAGCATCTCTTCGAAGCTGATGGTGTGCAGGCGGCGCGCCTCGGGGACGATGCGCGGATCGGTGGTGTAGACGCCGTCGACGTCGGTGTAGATGAGGCACTCGTCGGCCTTCATCGCGGCGGCAATAGCCACGGCCGAGGTGTCGGAGCCACCGCGGCCGAGCGTGGTGATGTTGTTGTCGCCGTCCACGCCCTGGAAGCCGGCGATGACGACGACCTTGCCGGCGGCGAGGTCGGCGCGCACGCGCTTGTCGTCGATGCTCTCGATGCGCGCCTTGGTGTAGGAGGAATCGGTGGCGACCGGCACCTGCCAGCCGGTGTAGCTGACCGACGGAATGCCTTCAGCCTGCAGCGCAATCGCCAGCAGGCCAACCGAGACTTGCTCGCCGGTGGCGGCGATCATGTCGAGTTCGCGGTTGACTTCCGGGCTGCTGCTGGCCGGCGAGAGCTCCTTGGCCAGGCCCAGCAGGCGGTTGGTCTCTCCGCTCATCGCCGAGGGCACGACCACCATCTGGTGGCCGGCGCGCACCCATTTGGCGACGCGCTTGGCCACGTTGCGGATGCGATCGGTGGACCCCATCGAGGTGCCGCCGTACTTGTGGACGATCAGAGCCATGTGTTTGAGCGAAGGCTGAAGTTGAGCGGCCGGGACGGCCCTGCTCGCAAACCCCTGATTTTATGCGCCACTTGGGCTTTCGCCTTCGCTCTGCGGCAAGGCTGAGTCCTCGACCCAGCGGACAGCCAGGGCCGGCTCATCTTGCGCGGCGAAGGCACGGGCATCCATGCCGAGCCCGGCAGCGGCGACCAGTCGCCCCTCGGCATCGACGAGCAGCGGGCCATGTCGAAGCCATGGGGCCAGGCCGGCCTGCTGCGCCGCCTTCTTGAAGCTGCGCGCCGCCGCGTTCGGCGCCCTCTGGAACTGATCACCCTCGGCTCGCTCGCGCTGCGCGAGCGCCGCCAGGCGCGCGGGCGCGATGCCCTGCGACGCCGGCTCCACCTGCCACGCGCCGTACCAGCCGGGCTGCGGGTAATGGCCGGGCCGGCTGAGGTTCAGGGCCTTCTGTTCGGCAGACAGGTCTCTCAGTGGCCGCCAGAAAAGGCCATCACGCCACGCGTGCAGTTCACCGCCTGGCGCGGGCCAGTTCAACGTGCCGCCGGGTCGCCACTCGGACAGCAGCCGCGCGATCAGGCTGGCAGGTGCGGCCGTGTGGCGAGACAGCCAGTGGCGCAGTGCGTTGCTGCGACGGGCGGGCGACAACTGCATCAAGCCTGGCAGATCCAGCCGCGCGCCGGCGGCCAAACGAACGAGGTCTTCCGTCGCGATCTCCTCAGCCAGCTCGCCGGCCTCCTGAGCCCATCGGGCTGCCTGCGCGAGGCCAGATTCAGCCGCCGGGAAGGCCGGCCACAGCTGCTGACGCAGGCGATTGCGAGCCAGTCGCGCCTCGGCATTGCTCGGGTCGTCGATCCAGCGCAAGCCGTGCGTCAGCGCATAGGCCTCGATGCTCTCGCGGGGTTTGTCGAGCCAGGGCCGCGCCCAGCAGACGCCATCGCGCCACTGCGCGCGGGGCATGCCGGCAAGCCCGGCCAGGCCCGCGCCGCGCATGGCCTGGAGCACGAAGGTCTCGGCCTGGTCGCGGCGATGGTGGGCGAGCAGCAGCAGATCAGCACCAGCGGCCACGGTCATGTCGTGCAAGGCCTGGTGGCGCCCGGCGCGGGCCCAGGCTTCCAGGCTCTCGGCCGGGCCGGGCCGGCCGCTCAGCCGCGTGCAAATGAAGGATGCGCCCCAGGCCTCGGCAACCGTGCGGCACTGCGCCGCCCAGGCGTCTGCCTGAGGCTGCAAGCCGTGGTGCACATGGAGGGCGACGACCCGCTGCCCCGTCACCGCCCGGGTGACGGCATGCAGCAGCGCCGTGGAATCGAGCCCGCCGCTGAACGCAACCGCGACAGCGGGGGCGGAAGAGTCAGCGGTTCTTGGTGTCGCCGAAGCGGCCATAGGCCTGCAGGCGCTCGTAGCGGCGGTCCAGCAGCTCGGGCGTCTTCAGGTCGGACACCTGGCGCAGCGCGTCGCTCAGCGCGCGCTTGAGGTTGGACGCCATCTGCTTGGCATCGCGGTGGGCACCGCCGACGGGTTCGTTGACGATCTTGTCGATCAGGCCAAGCGCCTTGAGCCGGTGGGCGGTGATGCCCAGGGCCTCGGCGGCGTCCGACGCGCGCTCGCTGCTCTTCCAGAGGATGGAGGCGCAGCCTTCGGGCGAGATGACGGAGTAGGCTGCGAACTGCAGCATCAGCACCTGGTCGGCCACGCCGATGGCCAGCGCGCCGCCCGAGCCACCCTCGCCGATGACGGTGGCGATGATGGGCACTTCGAGCTGCGCCATCTCAAGGATGTTGCGGCCGATGGCCTCGCTCTGGCCGCGTTCCTCGGCGCCGATGCCGGGGTAGGCACCCATGGTGTCGATGAAGGTGAACACCGGCAGGCCGAACTTCTCGGCCAGCTTCATCAGGCGCAGCGCCTTGCGGTAGCCCTCCGGGCGCGGCATGCCGAAGTTGCGCAGCGTGCGCTCCTTCGCGTCGGCACCACGCTGGTGGCCGATGACCATGCAGGCCTGGCCATTGAAGCGGGCCAGACCGCCCACAATGGCGGCGTCGTCGGCGAAGTGGCGGTCACCGTGCAGTTCCTGGAACTCGGTGAAGACTTCGGCGCAGTAGTCCAGCGTCTGCGGTCGCTGCGGGTGGCGGGCGATCTGGTAGACCTGCCATGGCGCCACGCTGGCGTAGACCTCTTTGGTCAGCTGCAGGCTCTTCTTGGAGAGCCGGTCGATCTCTTCGGAGATGTCGACCGCGGATTCGCTTTGCACGTAGCGCAGCTCTTCGATCTTGGTCTCGAGTTCAGCGATCGGCTGCTCGAATTCCAGAAAGTGTTTTTTGCTCATCAGTAGTCCACAGGTAGCGGATCGAGGCTGCGCCAAATGTACCAAACGGCGACCGAACGGTACGGCGCCCAGGCGTCGCCCACCTCGCGCGCCTCGGCGCGGGAGACGGGCTCGCCGGAGAAATAGTTGAGGCTGATGCCCTTGAGCAGGCCAACGTCATCCAGCGGCATCACGTTGGGGCGCATCAGGTGAAAGATCAGGAACATCTCGGCCGTCCACCGACCGATGCCGCGGATGGCGACGAGCTCCTCGATGATGGCTTCGTCGTCCATCTGTGCCCATTGGCGCACATGCACCTGGCCGGAGGCGAAATGCTCGGCCAGGTCGCGCAGGTACTCGACCTTGCGCGCCGACAGACCGGCCGCCCGCTGCTCTTCCACGCTCAGGCCCAGCACGGCGGCGGGCTGGAACTTCGGTGTGAGCGCCACCCATTTGTTCCAGACCGACTGTGCGGCCTTGACCGAAATCTGCTGGCCGACGATGGAGCGCGCCAGGGTCGCGAATGCATCGCCGCGGCTTTGCAGGCGCGCCTCGCCAAACTGGGGGATGAGCTTCTTCATGACCCGGTCGCGCTTGACCAGGTGCTTGCAGGCCTCGTCCCAGTACGACGGGACGACTTCCGAGACGACCGCCATCAGCTCTTCACCCAGGTCGTGCCGCCTGCGCCGTCCTTCAGCGTGATGCCCTTGGCCGAGAGTTCGGCGCGGATGGCGTCGGCCCCGGCGAAGTCCTTGGCCGCCTTGGCGGCAGCACGCGCGGCGATGCGTTCTTCGATCCAGGCCGACTCGTCGCCCGAGCCGCCCTGCAGATACGCGCGCGGCGGCTGCTGCAGGATGCCGAGCACGCCGGCCAGCGCCTTGAGCAGGCCGGCCTTCTCGGGCGAACGGCTGCGGTTGACCTCGTTGACGAGGTCGAACAGCACCGCCACGGCGCCCGGCGTGCCGAAGTCTTCGTCCATGGCCGTCTTGAAGGCGGCGGCGCTTGGCTCCGACCAGTCGATCGACACCTCGGCCGGGGGCACCGCATCCAGCGCGGTGTACAGCCGCGTCAGCGCCGTGCGGGCGTCTTCCAGGTGCGCGTCGCTGAAGTTGAACGGCCGGCGGTAGTGCGTGCGCAGCATGAAGAAGCGCAGGGTCTCGCCGTCGAACTTCTGCAGCACGTCGCGGATGGTGAAGAAGTTACCCAGGCTTTTGGACATCTTCTCGCCGTCGACGTTCAGGAAGCCGTTGTGCAGCCAGTACTTGGCAAATTCATAGCCGGCGCCCTGGCTCTGAGCGATCTCGTTCTCGTGGTGCGGGAACTGCAGGTCGGCACCACCGCCGTGGATGTCGAAGCTCTCGCCCAGCAGCGCGCAGCTCATGGCCGAGCACTCGATATGCCAGCCGGGGCGGCCTTCACCAAAAGGCGCCGCCCACTTGGCATCCGCCGGTTCCTCGGCCTTGGCGGCCTTCCAGAGCACAAAGTCCAGCGGGTCGAGCTTGCCGTCGTCCACCGCCACGCGCTCGCCGGCCCGCAGGTCGTCCAGGCTCTTGCCGCTGAGCTTGCCGTAGCCATCAAACTTGCGCACGGCGTAGTTCACGTCGCCGCCTTCAGCCCGGTAGGCCAGGCCGCGCTGCTCCAGGCGCTCGATGAGCGACAGCATCTGCGGCACGTATTCGGTCGCGCGGGGCTCGTGGTCGGGGCGCAGCAGGCCGACGGCGGCAAAGTCTTCGTGCATCGCGGCCGTCATCTCTTCGGTGAGCTGGCGGATGGTGATGCCGCGCTCGACAGCGCGCTTGATGATCTTGTCGTCGATGTCCGTCACGTTGCGGACATAGGTCACCGCGTAGCCACTGGCGCGCAGCCAGCGGTAGATGACATCGAACGCCATGTTCATGCGCAGATGCCCCATGTGGCACAGATCGTAGACAGTGATGCCGCAGACATACATGCGCACCTGGCCAGGCACGAGCGGCTGAAAGTCTTCGAGAGTGCGACTGAGGGAGTTGTAAACGCGCAGGGACATGGGACGCTGAAGAAGGGCTGGCGCCGGTATCGAGGCGTGGACGCCACCAACAAGAAGCCCCGCACCGGGGGCGGCCAGGCGGGGCTCATAGAATGAAATCAGTATAGCGGCCACCCCTGACGCCGCTCCCCGCTCCAACCCTCATGCGCCTGCCCCTCCCCACCCTTGCGCTGCTCGGCGCCCTGCTCGCCACAGCCGCGCTGCCCGCCCGTGCCAACGACCTGCCCAGCGCGCAGCGCCTGTGGCTGGCCGGCCAGAAGACCCAGGCCGTCGAGCAGGTCGAGCAGGCGCTTCAGCGCACGCCCGACGATCTGCAACTGCGCTTTGCGCTGGGCGTGATGCGCATGGAACTCGGCGACCGCGCCAAGGCGCTCGAGATCTTCACCCGGCTCACGCAAGACTTCCCCGACCTGGCCGACCCCTACAACAACCTTGCCGTGCTGCATGCCGCTGCCGGCGAGCTCGACCAGGCCAAGGCCGCCCTCGACCAAGCCTTGCGCGTGCAGCCCGACCATGCCCAGGCGCAGGAGAATCTCGGCGATGTGCTCGTGCGCCTGGCGCTGCGTGCCTACCAGCATGCGCAGAAGGTGTCGATCGCCCCGAGCGACGCCCTGGCCGCCAAGATCAGCCGCACGCTGGCCCTGACCCGTGAGTTGACCCCGAAACGCTGACCTCCCTCCCATGAAGAAACCTGCCCTCTTCCTCGCTGCCCTGCTGGCCGCGGCCGGCGCCTGCGCCCAAGTCGTGAAGCTGCAGACCACCGAAGGCGACATCCGCATCCAGCTCGATGCGCAGAAGGCGCCCAAGACGGTCGCCAACTTCGTGCAGTACGTGAAGGCCGGCCACTACAACGGCGTCGTCTTCCACCGCGTCATCGAGAACTTCATGATCCAGACCGGCGGCTACGACGCCAAGCTGGCCCAGCGCCCGAACCAGGTGCTGCAGCCGCGCCCGACCAAGGCGCCCATCCCGCTGGAGTCGCACAACGGCCTGTCCAACGTGCGCGGCAGCATCGCCATGGCCCGCACCGCCGACCCGAACTCGGCCACGGCCCAGTTCTTCATCAACGTCGTCGACAACCCGATGCTCGATGGCCAGCCCGACAATCCCGCCACCGGCTACGCGGTGTTCGGGCAAGTCATCGAGGGCATGGACGTCGTCGACAAGATCCGCACCGCGCCCGTCTCGCCCTACCAGGTGCACCAGCACCTGCCCGAGAAGGCCATCCTCATCAACAAGGCAATCATCGAAAAATGAGCAAGATCGAACTGACCACCAACCACGGCCGCATCGTCATCGAGCTGGACCACGAGAAGGCCCCGCTGTCGGCGGCCAACTTCCTGAGCTATGTGCGCAGCGGTCACTACAACGGCACGATCTTCCACCGCGTGATCAAGGGCTTCATGATCCAGGGCGGCGGCTTTGACGCCCAGATGAACCAGAAGCCCACCGAGGCACCGATCCAGAACGAGGCCAACAACGGCCTGAAGAACGACAAGTACACCCTGGCCATGGCCCGCACCAACGCGCCGCACTCGGCCACGGCGCAGTTCTTCATCAACACCGTCACGAACGACTTCCTGAACTTCAAGTCCGAATCGCCCTCGGGCTGGGGCTACGCGGTGTTCGGCAAGGTGGTTGAAGGCACGGACATCGTCGACAAGATCGGCACCGTCAAGACCGGCCGCGGCCCGGGCGGCCATGCCGACGTGCCGGTCGAGGCCGTCGTGATCCAGGAAGCCAAGGAAATTTGATCCCCGTCCTCGCGGCCCCGGCGCACTGGGTCCACATCGACCTGTTGTCGGACCTGCACCTGGGCCCCGGGACGCCGGCCACCCTCGCCCGGCTGGCCCGCCACCTGGCCGAAACGCCTGCGCAGGCGGTGCTGCTGCTGGGCGACATCTTCGAGGTCTGGGTGGGCGACGACGCCCGCCATGAAGGATTCGAAGCCGAAGTTACCCAGGTGCTGCAAGACGCCGGACGGCGGCGCGAGCTCTTCTTCATGGCGGGCAACCGCGACTTCCTGCTGGGTGCCGACATGCAGGCGGCCACGGGCTTGAAACCGCTGCGCGACCCGACACGGCTCGACGCCTTCGGCCAGCGCTGGCTGCTCGCGCATGGCGACGCCCAGTGCCTGGACGACACCGCCTACCAGGACTTCCGCCGCCAGGTGCGCTCCGACGGCTGGCAGGCCCAGTTTCTGGCGCAGCCACTCACGGCACGGCAGGCACTCGCGCGCCAGATGCGCGAAGGCAGCCGTGCCGCGCAGGCCAGCCAGCTGATGTCCACCGACCTCGACGCCGATGCCTGCCGCGCCATGCTGCGCGAGGCCGGCGCCGCCACGATGATCCATGGCCACACCCACCGCCCGGCCGAGCACGACCTGGGCGAGGGCCTGCGTCGCGTGGTGTTGTCAGACTGGGATTTCGACGCTGAACCGCCCCGCGGCGACGTGATCCGCCTGTCGGCCGAGGGGCTGCAGCGGTTGCCGCTGTGATCCTCAAGGCCCTGCGCGACTGGCGCGAGCGCCGCGCCGTCGAGAGACATGCCATCCCCGACGCCCTGTGGCAGCTGACGCTGCTGCGCTACCCCTTTCTTGCCCAGCGAAGCGAGGCCGACCTCGCCGAACTTCGCCGGCTGTGCAGCCTCTTCCTGGCGGCCAAGGAGTTCCACGGCGTGGATGGCTTCGAGGTCACCGACGAGGTGGCGGTCGCCGTGGCGGCACAGGCCTGTCTGCCGGTGCTGCGGCTCGGCCTGGACTGGTACGACGGCTTCGTCGGGATCGTCATGCACGAAGGCGAGGTGGTAGCGCCGCGCCGCTTCGAGGATGAAGACGGCGTTGTGCACGAGTACGACGAGGAACTCGCCGGCGAAGCCATGGAGGGCGGGCCGCTGATGCTCAGCTGGAACGCGGTGGCGGCCAGCCACGACCCGGCACAATTCGGGGTGGACGAGGTGTTCAACGTGGTCATCCACGAGTTCGCCCATGTGATGGACATGCGCGACGGCGCGGCCGACGGCGTGCCACCCCTGCCGGTGGCCGAGCGCGAGCGCTGGATCGAGGTCATCGACACCGAGTGGGCGCGCTTCTGCGACCGTGTCGACGCGGGCGAGCAGACGCTGATCGACCCGTATGGCGCCGAGGCGGTCGAGGAGTTCTTCGCCGTGGCGGCCGAGGCCTTCTTCGTGGCGCCGCAAGCCCTGCGCGCCGAGGAGCCGGCGATGTACGCACTGCTGGCCGGCTTCTTCCAGCAGGACCCGGCGGCAGGCGCCTGACTGCGGCGTCACGGCCTGCGTCACGGACCGCATCACGGCCCACAGGCGGGCATGAAAAAGGGCGCCGAAGCGCCCCTTGCCTTGATCTCGCGAGGGTCAGGCTGCAGTCGCCGGCTCGGCCTTGGGCTTGTTGTCCTTCGCGGCCTTGGGCGGCGTGGGCTGGATGTCCAGCACCGTCTCGCCCTTGTCGTCCACATCCACGCTGAGGCGGCCGCCGTCGACCAGGCGACCGAACAGCAGTTCGTCGGCCAGCGCGCGGCGGATGGTGTCCTGGATGAGCCGCTGCATCGGCCGGGCACCCATGAGCGGATCGAAGCCCTTCTTGGCCAGCTGCTTGCGCAGCGCGTCGGAGAAGCTGACCTCGACCTTCTTCTCCTGCAGCTGGCTCTCCAATTGCAGCAGGAACTTGTCGACCACGCGCAAGATGATCTCCTCGTCCAGCGGGCGGAACGACACGATGGCATCCAGCCGGTTGCGGAACTCAGGCGTGAACAGGCGCTTGATGTCGGCCATCTCGTCACCCTGCTGGCGCTGGGTGGTGAAGCCGATGGTCGCCTTGTTCATGATCTCGGCGCCCGCGTTCGTCGTCATGATGATGATGACGTTGCGGAAGTCGGCCTTGCGCCCGTTGTTGTCGGTCAGCGTGCCGTGGTCCATGACCTGCAGCAGCACGTTGAAGACATCCGGGTGGGCCTTCTCGATCTCGTCCAGCAGCAGCACCGCATGCGGCTTCTTGGTGACGGCCTCGGTGAGCAGGCCGCCCTGGTCAAAGCCGACGTAGCCCGGAGGCGCGCCGATCAGGCGGCTGACCGCGTGGCGCTCCATGTACTCCGACATGTCGAAGCGGATCAGCTCGATGCCCAGGATGTAGGCGAGCTGCTTGGCGACCTCGGTCTTGCCCACGCCCGTGGGGCCGCTGAACAGGAAGCTGCCGACCGGCTTGTCGGGCCGGCCCAGGCCCGAGCGGGCCATCTTGATGGCAGCCGCCAGGGCGTCGACGGCCGGGTCCTGGCCGAAGACGACGCTCTTCAGGTCGCGGTCCAGCGTCTTGAGCTTGCTGCGGTCGTCGCTGTTGACGGAGGCGGGCGGGATGCGCGCGATCTTGGCGACGATGTCCTCCACCTCGGCGCGGGTGATGGTCTTCTTCTGCTTGCTCTTGGGCAGGATGCGCTGCGCGGCGCCGGCCTCGTCAATGACGTCGATGGCCTTGTCGGGCAGGTGGCGGTCATTGATGTACTTGGCCGACAGCTCTGCCGCAGCCTGCAGTGCGCCGAGGGCGTACTTGACCGAGTGGTGCTCCTCGAAGCGGCTCTTCAGGCCCTTCAGGATCTCGACCGTCTGCTCGACCGACGGCTCGGCCACGTCCACCTTCTGGAAGCGCCGGCTCAGGGCCGCGTCTTTCTCGAAGATGCCGCGGTACTCGGTGAAGGTGGTCGCACCGATGCACTTCATCGCGCCGGAGCTGAGCGCCGGCTTGAGCAGGTTGCTGGCATCCAGCGTGCCGCCCGAGGCGGCGCCGGCCCCGATGAGGGTGTGGATCTCGTCGATGAAGAGGATGGCGTGCGGCTGCTCCTTGAGCGCCTTGAGCACGGCCTTCAGGCGCTGCTCGAAGTCGCCGCGGTACTTGGTGCCGGCCAGCAACGCGCCCATGTCGAGCGAATACACGACGCTGTCGGCCAGCACCTCGGGCACGTCGCCCTCGGTGATGCGCCAGGCCAGGCCTTCGGCGATCGCCGTCTTGCCCACGCCGGCCTCGCCCACGAGCAGCGGGTTGTTCTTGCGGCGGCGGCACAGCACCTGCACCACGCGCTCGACCTCGGACTCGCGGCCGATCAGCGGATCGATCTTGCCGTCCTTGGCCTGCTGGTTGAGGTTCTGCGTGAACTGCTCCAGCGGCGAGGCCTTGGCATTGCCGCCCTCGCCGTCCTCGCGCTCGCCTTCCTGGTTGCCCTGGGCCTGGCCCTCCGGCGCCTTGGGCGGCTCGGGGTCGGTCTTCTTGATGCCGTGGGCGATGAAGTTGACGACGTCCAGGCGCGTGACGCCCTGCTGGTGCAGGTAGTACACGGCGTGCGAGTCCTTCTCTCCGAAGATCGCGACCAGCACGTTGGCGCCGGTCACTTCCTTCTTGCCGCTGCCGGTGCTTTGCACGTGCATGATGGCGCGCTGGATGACGCGCTGGAAGCCCAGCGTCGGCTGGGTGTCCACCTCGTCATTGCCGCCCACCATGGGCGTGTTTTCCTTGATGAACTGCGTCAGGCTCTTGCGCAGGTCGTCCAGGTTGGCGGCACAGGCGCGCAGCACTTCGGCCGCGCTGGGGTTGTCCAGCAACGCGAGCAGCAGGTGCTCGACGGTGATGAATTCGTGCCGCTGCTGACGCGCCTCGACGAACGCCATGTGCAGACTGACTTCAAGCTCTTGCGCAATCATGCGGCCTCCATAATGCACTGCAGGGGATGGCCGGCACGCCGGGAGGCGGCCAGAACCAACTCCACCTTCGTGGCAGCAACGTCCTTGGTGAAGACACCGCAGACGCCACGCCCCTCGTGGTGGATTTTGAGCATGATCTGCGTCGCCGTATCCAGGTCATGCCGGAAAAATTCCTGCAGAACCATGACTACAAACTCCATCGGCGTGAAATCGTCGTTCAGCAGCAGGACCTGATAGAGCCGCGGCGGCTCGGTCTTCTGGGTCTGGCGCTCGATGACGACCGCGCCGTCGCCTTCATCACGGCCGGGCTTCAGGGGAGGCGCGGGCGGAGGTGGTGCCGACTGGTTTCGCGGTGAAAAGACGGGGAACACAGGCATGAATCGATTCTATCGACGGGGGGTTTCCCCTGCCGATGGGGGGCAAGTGGCGCCGCACCCTGAAATTGCAAGCAGCTTCGGGTGAACCCGGCCGGGAAGGTCCCGAATTGACGCCATTTATTGCGCTAACAGAATCCGTTCCCGCCTCCCCGGGAGGTGCCACAAAGAATGGAGACAAGATGATGGCGCTGGGCAAAGTCAAGTGGTTCAACGATGCCAAGGGCTTTGGATTCATCGAGCCGGAGGCCGGCGGCGATGATGTCTTCGCCCATTTCTCGGCGATTCAGATGGAAGGCTTTCGCACGCTCAAGCAGGGCAGTCAGGTGCAGTTCGATCTGGTCCAAGGGCCCAAGGGCCAGCTGGCCCAGAACATCACGCCCCTGGACGCCGCCCGCAACAGCATGGAGCCCCAGCCGCAGCAAATGGCGTCCTGATCCACCCCGCACGACAAGCCCCGTGAGCCCGCCAGCCACGGGGCTTTGTCTTGGGCGGCTGCCGGGCACGTCAGCAAACTGCTGGAGTGGCTTGCTAGAGTTCAAGGTTCGCGTGACGGTGCCGCACAGAGCGCCGCGCGGATTGCACCCTTACTGGAAGACCTCATGACTGCCGACAAGACCCAGATCGTTTACACCCTGACCGACGAAGCCCCACGCCTGGCCACGGCCTCGCTGTTGCCGGTCGTCCAGCGCTTCGCGGCGCAGGCCGGGATCGACGTCGTCACCAGTGACATCTCGGTGGCCGGCCGCATCCTGGGCCAGTTCCCCGAACTGCTGACCGAAGAGCAGCGCGTGCCGGACAACCTGGCCGCCCTGGGCAAGCTCACGCTCAAGCCGGAAGCCAACATCATCAAGCTGCCCAACATCAGCGCTTCGGTGGCCCAGCTCAAGGCCGCCATCAAGGAACTGCAGGACAAGGGCTACAAGATCCCGGACTTCCCCGAGAAGCCGCAGACGGACGAGGAAAAGGACATCCGCGCCCGCTACAACAAGTGCATCGGCTCGGCGGTGAACCCGGTGCTGCGCGAAGGCAACTCCGACCGTCGCGCGCCCAAGGCCGTCAAGGAATACGCCCGCAAGAACCCGCACCGCATGGACGAGTGGAGCCAGGCCTCGCGCTCGCACGTCTCGCACATGCACGGCGGCGACTTCTATCACGGCGAAAAGTCCCTGACGCTGGACCGCGCCCGCAGCGTGAAGATGGAGCTGATCACCAAGAGCGGCAAGACCCTCGTGCTCAAGCCCAAGGTCGACCTGCTGGACCGTGAAGTCATCGACTCCATGTTCATGAGCAAGAAGGCGCTGCTGGCCTTCTACGAGAAGGAGATCGAGGACGCCCGCAAGACCGGCGTGATGTTCTCGCTGCACGTGAAGGCCACCATGATGAAGGTGTCCCACCCCATCGTGTTCGGCCACTGCGTGAAGATCTTCTACAAGGAAGCCTTCGAGAAGCACGCCAAGCTCTTTGACGAGCTGGGCGTGAACGTCAACAACGGCATGGTGGACCTCTACACCAAGATCGCCTCCCTGCCCGCCTCCAAGCAGGAAGAGATCAAGCGTGACCTGCACGCCTGCCACGAGCATCGCCCCGAGCTGGCCATGGTGGACTCCGCCAAGGGCATCACCAACTTCCACTCGCCCAACGACATCATCGTGGACGCCTCGATGCCGGCCATGATCCGCAGCGGCGGCAAGATGTACGGCGCCGATGGCCGCCTGAAGGACGTGAAGGCCGTGATGCCCGAGTCGACCTTCGCCCGCATCTATCAGGAGATGATCAACTTCTGCAAGTGGCACGGCGCCTTCGACCCGCGCACGATGGGCACGGTGCCCAACGTCGGCCTGATGGCCCAGCAGGCGGAGGAATACGGCTCGCACGACAAGACCTTCGAGATCTCCGAAGACGGCGTGGCCAACATCACCGACCTGGAAACCGGTGAAGTGCTGCTGAGCCAGAACGTCGAGGCCGGCGACATCTGGCGCATGTGCCAGTGCAAGGACGCCGCCATCCGCGACTGG
The DNA here is from genome assembly GCF_002205845.1 of Roseateles puraquae. Taxonomy (GTDB): domain Bacteria; phylum Pseudomonadota; class Gammaproteobacteria; order Burkholderiales; family Burkholderiaceae_C; genus Pelomonas; species Pelomonas puraquae. The sequence continues at coordinate 167,777 of NZ_NISI01000003.1, forward strand.
GTGAAGCTCGCCGTCAACCGCGCCCGCAACTCCGGCATGCCGGTTGTCTTCTGGCTGGACAGCTACCGCCCACACGAGGCGCAGCTGATCCGCAAGGTGCGCATGTACCTGCACGAGCATGACACCACCGGCCTGGACATCCAGATCATGAGCCAGGTGCGCGCCATGCGCTACACGCTGGAGCGCGTGATCCGCGGCCTGGACACGATCAGCGCCACGGGCAACATCCTGCGTGACTACCTCACCGACCTGTTCCCCATCATGGAGCTGGGCACCAGCGCCAAGATGCTGTCCATCGTGCCGCTGATGGCCGGTGGCGGCATGTACGAAACGGGCGCTGGCGGCTCCGCGCCCAAGCATGTGCAGCAGCTGGTGGAAGAAAACCACCTGCGCTGGGACTCGCTGGGCGAATTCCTCGCCCTGGCCGTGAGCCTGGAAGAAACCGGCATCAAGAACAAGAACGAGAAGGCCAAGGTGCTGGCCAAGGCCCTGGACGCCGCCACCGGCAAATTGCTGGACAACGGCAAGGGCCCGAGCCCCAAGACAGGTGAACTCGACAACCGCGGCAGCCACTTCTACCTGACCCTGTACTGGGCCCAGGAGCTGGCCGCCCAGACCGAGGACGCCGAGCTGGCGGCACGCTTCAAGCCGGTGGCCGAGGCCCTGGCCGCCAACGAAGCCAAGATCGTGGACGAGCTCAAGGCCGTGCAGGGCAAGCCGGCAGACATCGGCGGCTACTTCCTGCCGGACGATGCCAAGCTCGAGCAGGTCATGCGCCCGAGCGCCACCTTCAACCAGGTGCTGGCCTCGCTGGCGGCCTGAACGGCTTGAAAGCCGCTCGCCTGCCCGGCACGGGACGGAGGCGGAATGACCCAGGGGCGCTGCGGCGCCCCTTTTCTTTGGCGAGCCCCACACATGCACCCTGAGGCCAGCGCCTCTTCCGCCCGCGAGCATCCCTGCCGTGCGCCACGCCTGCCGGCGGGTGTGGCGGCCCATTGCGAAGACGCACGGTGGCATCGCGACCGGGTCGGTGAGGCCGGCGCCGCGGTGTACCGGGTGGCGCGGCCGGGCCGGGCCGACCTCTATCTGAAACACGGCCGCGGCGCCGTGGCCGAGGCCGTGGTGGACGAGATGGTGCGGCTGCGCTGGCTGCAAGGACACCTGCCGGTCGCGCGCCTGCTGCATTTCGAGGTGGCTGCAAGCGAGGCCTGGCTACTCACGCACGCCCTGCCCGGCCGCACCGCCTACCAGTGGCTGTGCGACGCACCGGCGCACATGCCGCAGATCGTCACCACACTGGCCCGCACCCTGGCACAGCTGCATCGCGTTCCCGTGCCGAGCTGCCCCTTCCAGGCGCCGCTCGATCAGCGCCTCGCCCACGCGCGGCAACGGCTTGACGCCGGGTTGATCGACCCGGACGACTTCGATGACGCTCGCCAGGGATGGACGCCCGCACAGGTCTGGCGCGAGTTGCAACGCCTGCGGCCGACCGGGCATGACGCGGTCGTCTGCCATGGCGACTATTCGCTGGACAACCTGTTGCTTGACGCCCAAGGCCGCCTCACCGGTCTCATCGACCTCGGCCGCCTGGGCGTGGCCGACCGCTTCCAGGACCTGGCCATCCTGTGGAACAGCCTCGGCGAGTTCGGCACTGATGCGCAGCGCCACCTCTTCTCCGCCTACGGCCTGGCGCCGCCGGATGCACGGCGACTGGACTTCTACCTCTGCCTGGACGAGTGCTTCTGAGCCTCGCTCAGCCGCCCACGCCGTCAACCACCTCGGCCGCCGCGCGGAAGGCATCCACCGCCGCCGGGAAGCCGCAGTAGACGCTCGCATGCAGGAAGACCTCCTGCAGCTCCTGCACCGTCACGCCGTTGTTCAGCGCACCGCGCACATGGGTCTTGAGCTCATGCATTCGGCCCAGGGCCACCAGCATCGACACCGTCACGATGCTGCGCGTGCGCAGGTCCAACCCTGGGCGCTGCCAGGTGTTGGCCCACGCATGCCGCGTGACGAGTTCCTGCAGCGGCTCGGTGAAGGGCGTGACCTTGGCGAGTGCGGCATCGACATAAGCATCGCCCAGCACCGCGCGACGGGTGGCCAGGCCTTGGGGGTCGAGATCCATGAGAGCTCCTCGGTTGATGCGGTTCAGCATACCGAGCGGGCGCTCGTGCGACGTTCAAAAGGCAGGAAGCCCATCGCCGTGTCCGACGATGGGCTTGCACAATGGCGTTGCGGGCACCGCCCGCCGGCCTCATTCCATGCAGTCGATCATGACCTGGCCGAAGCCCGAGCAGGAGACCTGGGTCGCGCCATCCATCAGGCGGGCGAAGTCATAGGTGACCTTCTTGCTCAGGATGGCCTTTTCCATGCTGCTGATGATGAGGTCGGCCGCCTCGGTCCAGCCCATATGGCGCAGCATCATCTCGGCGGACAGGATCTCGGAGCCCGGGTTCACGTAGTCCTTGCCGGCGTACTTGGGCGCGGTGCCGTGCGTGGCTTCGAACATGGCAATGGAGTCGCTCATGTTGGCGCCCGGCGCGATGCCGATGCCACCCACCTGGGCGGCCAGCGCGTCGGAGATGTAGTCGCCGTTGAGGTTGAGCGTGGCGATCACGCTGTACTCGGCCGGGCGCAGGATGATTTGCTGCAGGAAGGCGTCGGCGATGCTGTCCTTGATGGTGATGTCCTTGCCCGTCTTCGGGTTCTTGAACTTGCACCACGGGCCGCCGTCGATGGGCTGTGCACCAAACTCCTTCTGCGCCAAGGCATAGGCCCAGTCGCGGAAGCCGCCCTCGGTGTACTTCATGATGTTGCCCTTGTGCACGATGGTCACGCTGGGCTTGTTGTTGTCGATGGCGTACTGGATGGCCTTGCGCACCAGGCGCTCGGTGCCTTCGCGGCTGACCGGCTTCACGCCGATGCCCGAGGTCTCGGGGAAGCGGATCTTCTTGACGCCGAGCTCCTCCTGCAGGAACTTGATGAGCTTCTTGGCCTTCTCGCTCTCCGCCTCGTACTCGATGCCGGCGTAGATGTCCTCCGAGTTCTCGCGGAAGATGACCATGTCGACCTTGTGCGGCTCCTTCACGGGGCTGGGCACGCCGTCGAAGTACTGCACGGGGCGCAGGCAGACGTAGAGATCCAGCTCCTGGCGCAGCATCACGTTCAGCGAGCGGATGCCGCCGCCCACCGGCGTGGTCAGCGGGCCCTTGATGGAGACGATGTAGTCCTTCACCACCTCCAGGGTCTCGTCAGGCATCCAGACGTCGGGGCCATAGACACGCGTGGCCTTCTCGCCGGCGTAGATCTCCATCCAGTGGATCTGGCGCTGACCCGCATAGGCCTTGGCCACGGCGGCATCGACCACCTTGAGCATGACCGGCGTGATGTCGGCGCCCGTGCCGTCCCCTTCGATGTACGGAATGATGGGGTTGTGGGGCACGTTCAGGGAGAAGTCGGCGTTGGCCGTGATCTTCTGGCCGCCTTCCGGCACTTGGATGTGTTGGTACATGACAGCAGCTTTCGCAGCGAAGCGACAGAAACGAAACCCGCGAAGTTTAGGGCGCGCGCCGGGCGCTGCTCAGCACAGGAGCTGTGCCCGCTGCCACACCCCGTGGACGAGGGCCCAACCGGAGGCCGCCACCAGGCCGAGGCCTGCCAGGCGCAGGGCCGGCGAGGCATCTCCCACGCGACGGGGTAGCCGCGCAATCCACGCCGGCGCGATTGCCAAGCCCAGGGTGCCGGTGGTGGCAAACGCCGCCATGGCCAGGCCGCCACTCCAGGGCGAGTTCGACAGCGCCGACAGCAGCAGCGCGCCATGCAGCAGGCCGCAGGGCATGACCACCCAGGCCAAACCGGTCACGAAGGATCGCCCCGGCTGCGGGCGCCAGCGCACCCGTGTCAGCCACACCGGCACCTGCCCGCGCAGCAGCAGGCTCAAGCCCAGCACCAGCAGCGCCGCCTGCAACATCGCCCACAGCGGTTGAAGCACGGCGACGCCGGTCGACATCTGCGCCAGCGCCTGCGCCGACAGGGCCGCCACCACGCCAGCCGCGCTGTAGCTGACCAGTCGCCCCGCCAGCAACCGCATCTGCTGCGGACGCCCGCGGGCCGCCAGCGCACAGGGCGTGCTGCACATGAGGGCGCAGTGCGGCGCACCGGCCAGCCCCATCAGGGCGGCAGACCCGATCAGCGCAGCATCCAGCGACATCGCAACCGCGTCAGATGATCTTGGAGAAGCGCTCGCGGCTGGCGTCGGCCTGCAGGTAGCGGTCGAAGACCAAGGCCACCGCCCGGACGAAGTACCAGCCCAGCGGCGTGACCTGGATCGCGCCGGGCTCCATCACCAGCAGCCCTTGGTCCGCCAGTGGCTGAAGCCGCTCGAATTCGGGCGCGAAGTAGGTTGGCACGTCGACGAGATACGACGCCGCGATGGATTCGAACTCCACGCGGCCCTGGCACATCAGCGCCATGATGACCGCACGGCGCAGCAGGTCGTCGCGCGTCAGGGCCAGGCCGCGCTGCACGGGCAGCTGGCGTTGGCGCAGCGCGTCCTCGTACTCTTCCAGCGTCTTCGCGTTCTGGGCGTAGGTGGCGCCTACGCGGCTGATGGAGGACACGCCCAGGCCGACCAAGTCGCAGTCGGGCTGCGTGGAATAACCCTGGAAGCCGCGGTGCAGCAGCCCCTGGCGCTTGGCCACGGCCAATGGGTCTTCCGGCAGCGCGAAGTGGTCCATGCCGATGTAGGTGTACCCCTCGCCCAGCAGCGCACTGATGGCGCCGGACAGCATGGCGAGCTTGTCGCCCGCGGGCGGCAGCAGCTCGGCCACGATGCGCCGCTGCGGCTTGAAGCGCTGCGGCAGATGGGCATAGGCGTACATCGCGATGCGGTCCGGGCGCAGTTCGGCGACCTGCGCAATGGTCTGCGCAAAGCTGGCCGGCGTCTGCAGCGGCAGGCCATAGATCAGGTCGACGTTGGTGGACTGGTAGCCCAGCTCGCGCGCATCCCGCATCAGCGCGGCGACCTGCTCGAACGGCTGCACCCGGTGTACCGCCTTCTGCACGCCGGGATCGAAGTCCTGCACACCGAAGGACAGCCGGTTGAAGCCCAGCGAGCGCAGATGCGCCAGCCGCGCGGCGTCCACGGTGCGCGGGTCCACCTCCACCGACAGCTCGGCACCCGGCAGCAGCTTGAAGCGCTGGCGCAGTGCGGCCATCAACGTGGTGAGTTCGGCGTCCGACAAGAAGGTGGGCGAGCCGCCGCCCAGGTGCAGCTGCGACACCGGCGCCTGGCCCCCGATGGCCTCGGCCACCAGATCCATCTCGATCGCCAGGGCATCGAGGTAAGGCTGGGCCCGCTCGTGGTGCTTGGTGATGATCTTGTTGCAGGCGCAGTAGTAGCAGAGCTGCTCGCAGAACGGGATGTGCACGTAGACCGACAGCGGCTGCGCCGTGCCTCGCTGGCGCAGCGCCTGCAGATGCTGGCCTCCCTGGTGAGCCTCGACGAAGCGGTCGGCCGTGGGGTAGGAGGTGTAGCGCGGCCCCGCGACGTCGTGGCGGCGCAGCAGGTCGGCATCGATGGGGCGGTCGGTGACAGCAGACATGGCTGCACTGTGACGCCGGCCCTCGCCCGTGGCGTTGATCCAGGTCAAGGCCGCAGCGGGACCGGACAAGAACAATCAGCCGCATGCTGACCACCCTCCGCCCCCCCATGAGCGTGCCCATCCACCCCGACGTGCCTGCGTCCTCCTGCAGCGGCACGTTGGAGCCGCTGAAGGTCGCCTGCGCCAGTTGCAACCTGCGCGAGCTCTGCCTGCCCGTGGGCCTGAATGCGGCCGACCTGCAGCGCCTGGACGGGCTGGTCGAAAAACGCCGCAGCGTGCCGCGCGGCGACCACCTGTTCCGCAACGGCGATCGTTTCGAGGCGCTGTACGCCGTGCGCACGGGCTTCTTCAAGACCTGCGTCGGCAGCGAGGACGGCCGCGACCAGGTGACGGGCTTCCAGATGGCCGGCGAGCTGCTTGGCCTGGACGGCATCAGCAGCGACCAGCATCACTGCGACGCAGTCGCCCTGGAGGACTCGTCGGTCTGCGTCATCCAGTACCGTGACCTGGAAGAGCTGTCGCGCGAGTTCACCGTGCTGCAGCACCAGTTCCACAAGATCATGAGCCGCGAGATCGTGCGTGACCACGGCGTGATGCTGCTGCTGGGCAATATGCGCGCCGAAGAACGCCTGGCGGCTTTCCTGCTGAACCTGACCCAGCGCCTGCAGGCACGCGGCTTCTCGTCCAGCAGCCTGGTGCTGCGCATGACCCGGGAGGAGATCGGCAGCTACCTCGGGCTCAAGCTGGAAACCGTGAGCCGCACGTTCTCCAAGTTCCAGGAAGACGGTGTGCTGGATGTGAAGCAGCGGCAGATCACGGTGCTGGATCCGCAAGCCCTGCAGCGCCTGGTCTCCAACGCCGCGGGCTGAGCCAACCGGCCGGCGGAGCTGGCCTGGCCCCATGCCGACTTCGCATGCTGCACTGCAGCAGCGCGGGCGTAGGATGGGCTCATGCGTCCCCAAGTGCTCATCATCGGCTGCGGCTTCGGCGGCCTGGAAGCGGCGCGGGCTCTGGCCCATGCCGACGTCGACATCACCGTCGTCGACAAGACCAACCACCACCTCTTCCAGCCCCTGCTTTACCAGGTGGCCACCGCGGGGCTGTCGGCGCCGTCGATCGCCGCGCCCATCCGGCATCTGTTCCGTCGCCAGCGCAACGTCACGACGCTGCTGGGCGAGGTCGTCGGGCTGGATGCCCAGGCCCGCACCGCGACGCTGAAGGATGGCGCCTTGCTGCGCTGGGATCACCTCATCGTCGCTGCCGGCGCCACCCACAGCTACTTCGGCCGCGACGACTGGGCCACCTTCGCGCCAGGGCTGAAGACGCTGCAGGACGCCTTCGAGATCCGCCGCCGTGTGCTGCTGGCCTATGAGGCGGCCGAGCGGGAGGACGACCCGGCCCGGCGCGCGGCGCTGCTGCAGTTCGTGGTCGTGGGCGGCGGCCCGACCGGCGTGGAGCTGGCCGGCACGTTTGCCGAGATCGCCCGGCACACCCTGCCCGGCGAGTTCCGCCGCATCGACCCGCGCCAGGCGCGGGTGCTGCTGGTCGAAGGCAGCCCGCGCGTGCTGCAGGCCATGCCCGAGGCGCTGAGCGAGCGGGCTCGGGAGCAGCTGACCGCCCTCGGCGTGGAGGTCAAGCTGGGGGCGCGCGTCACCGGCATCGATGCCGAAGGGCTGGACATCACGACAGCCGACGGGCCGCAACGGCTGCACAGCCGCTGCGTGGTGTGGGCGGCCGGGGTGGCGGCGTCGCCGCTGGGTCGCGTGCTCGCAAGCGCCACCGGCTGCGCGCTGGACCGCGCCGGTCGCGTTGTGGTGGAGCCCGACCTGAGCCTGAAGGGCTTTGCAGCCATCCAGGTCATCGGCGACCTCGCCTCAGCCCAGAGCCATGTGCCCGGGCGCGAACCGCGCCCCGTGCCCGGGGTGTCGCCCGGGGCCAAGCAGATGGGGCGCCATGCGGCCGCCAACCTTCGGCGCACGCTGGCTGGTCAGGCCACCCTGCCCTTCCGCTATCGCGACTACGGCAACCTGGCCACCATCGGCCGCAACAGCGCGGTGGTCGACCTCGGCACGCCGGCCGGGCCGCTGCGCTTCTCAGGCTACTTCGCGTGGCTGTTCTGGCTGTTTGCCCACGTGTACTTCCTGATCGGCTTTCGCAACCGTTTCGTGGTGCTGCTGGACTGGGCCTGGGCCTACTGGACGCACGACCGGCATGCCCGGGTCGTCAGCGAGGCCAACCCGGGGCGCGACGCGCCGGTCTAGCGTCTTCCGTTGGCAAGTTGACCAGCAGCAATGCGAGGCTCGACGCCAGCGCGATCACGCCCCAGAACACGAGAAAGGCCAGCGTGTAGACCGCCTGGGACGACAGCTCCACGGGTGCTGCCCCGAACCAGCGCAGCTCACCCGGGTCCACCACCGCAAACACCAGCAGCTCCAGCACACCGGCGCTGAGGAAGGACGACCAGGCCACCGCCATCGCGAAACGCGCGATGCGCGAGGGGCCGGCCGGGCCGGTCACCGCTTGACTCCAGCCGTGCCCGTGGCGGCATGGTTGCGCGCAATCAGCGCAGGCACGTCCCCCTCCTTGGCGCGCATGTCGGCAGGCTCGACGTCGTCGGCCGAGCGGGCTGCGGTGGTGTGCAGGTCCAGCGGCGGGTCGGGGTGCTTCAAGGCCAGCGCCAGCGTGAAGAAGCTGGCCACCACGACGGCTGCAGGGCCGCCCACGACCAGCCAGACCATGGGCTCGCGCCAGGCCGGCTTGGATGTAACTGAGGTCATGCGGTTCTCCTTGCCGTTCATCGCGGCAGCATGAAGGTGGACTTTTCGACGATCGCCTCCGGGGCGCCGTCGCCGATGCGGCTGATGCGCCACTGGATGGGATGCGCACCGGGTTTGAACTGCTGGGCCGCGCTGGGCGGCAGCCTCAAGGCCACGGCCACCCAGCGGGCCTCGGCCGGGCCGAGGTCGACCGTGGTCGCCTGGCTCAGCACCAGGCCGGGCAAGCCCTCGGCCTCGATGCGGTAACGCTGCGGCGACTCGGTCGCGTTCATGACCTGCAGGCGGTAGACGTTCTCCACCCAGCCGTCTTCCACCAGCCGGGCCAGCGAAGCACGATCGCGCACCACGTCCACCCGGAAGCCATGCCGTGACGACAGGCTCCACAGCAGCGCCGAGCAGATGACGAGCAGCACCGTCGTGTAGATGATCACGCGCGGCCGCAGCACATTGCGCCAGCGCTGGGCACTGGACAGGCCCTGCTCCAGGCCGTTCTCGGTGTCGTAGCGGATGAGGCCGCGGGGCGTGCCCATCTTGTCCATCACGCCATTGCAGACGTCGATGCAGGCCGCGCAGCCGATGCATTCGTACTGCAGGCCCTTGCGGATGTCGATGCCGGTGGGGCAGACCTGCACGCAGAGTTCGCAGTCGATGCAGTCGCCCAGAGGCTCGCTGCTGGCGACGCCCTTCTTTCGCTTGGCGTTGTTGCCGCGAGGCTCGCCGCGACCGGGGTCGTAGCTGACGATGAGCGTGTCACGGTCGAACATGGCGCTCTGGAAGCGCGCATAGGGGCACATGTACTTGCAGACCTGCTCGCGCATGTAGCCGGCATTGCCGTAGGTGGCAAAGCCGTAGAACAGCACCCAGAACGTCTCCCACGGGCCGGTGCCGAGCGACAGGACCTCGGCACCCAGCGTATGGATGGGTGTGAAGTAGCCAACGAAGGTGAAGCCTGTCCAAAGCCCGATCGCGACCCACACGAGCTGCTTGCCGGCCTTGCGCCAGAGCTTGTCGAGCGACCAGGGCGCCTTGTCGAGCCGCAGCCGCGCATTGCGGTCGCCCTCGAACCAGCGCTCCACCTTCATGAAGATCTCGGTGTAGACCGTCTGCGGGCAGGCGTAGCCGCACCACAAGCGCCCGGCCACCGCGGTGAACAGGAACAGCGCATAGGCCGAGATCATCAGCAGGGCCGTGAGGTACACGAAGTCCTGCGGGTAGAGCACCAGGCCGAAGATGTAGAAGCGCCGGGCTTCCAGATCGAACAGCACGGCCTGCCGCTGGCCCCAGCTGAGCCAGGGCAGACCGTAGAACACCGCTTGAGTCAACGCGACGATGACCCAGCGCCAGCGGGCGTAGAAGCCATCCACCGAGCGGGGATGGATCTTGTCTTCCGACTTGTAGAGCCGGATGACGTGGACTGCATCACCCGTGGCGGGTGCGGAAGGGGCAGGCATGGGAGATCAGTTCGCGGCTGCGACGCCCTGCGGTTGCGACAGGCCCCAGACGTAGGCGGCCAGCACACGGATCTGCTCCGGCGTGAGGCGCTCACCGTGGGCAGGCATGACGTTGTGCTTGCCGTTGTTGACCATGGCCATCACGGCTTCCTCGCCCCAACCGTGCAGCCAGATCTTGTCGCTCAGGTTGGGCGCACCGATGGCCGGGTTGCCCTTGCCGCCAGGGCCATGGCATGCCGCGCAGACCACGAACTTCTCCTTGCCCAGCTGGGCGTAGAGCGCGTTGTGCGGGCTGCCCGACAGCGACAGTACGTAGTGCGCCACATTGCGCACGTCCTCGCTGGTGCCCACCGCCGGCGCCATGACCGGCATATTGCCCTCGCGGCCCTTGGTGATGGTCTCGACGATGGTGTCGTAGCTGCCGCCCCAGAGCCAGTCGTTGTCCGTCAGGTTGGGGAAGCCCTTGGAGCCCTTGGCGTCGGCACCGTGGCACTGCGCGCAGTTGTTGGCGAACAGGCGCTCGCCGATGGCGTGGGCCTTGGGGTCCTTGGCGAGCTGCTCAGGCGCCATGTCCTTGAAGGCGGCGTAAACCGGGGCCATCGCGGCACGGGTTGCGGCCAGTTCCTTGGCGTGCTCGCCCTCGCTCGTCCAGCCCAGCTTGCCCGCCTGGCTGCCCAGACCGGGGTAGAGGGCCAGGTAGACGCCGGCGAACACGATGGTGATGACGAACAGGCCCATCCACCACGCGGGCAGCGGGTTGTTCAGCTCACGCAGGTCTTCGTCCCAGACGTGGCCGGTGGTGTTGTCTGCCGCCATGACCTGGCGCCGGCTGGCGATCACCAGCAGGATGCCGCAGGCGATCAGGCCGCCAATCGTGACCGCGGCGATGAAGAGGGACCAGCCGCTGCTGAAGAAGTCACTCATTGCTCATCTCCTTCGAAAGGAAGGCGGGCAGCCTCGTCGAAGCGGCCACGCCAGGCCCAGGCGACGATGCCGAGGAAGACGGCCAGCGACACCAGGGTCACGGCCACACGGAGTTCGTTGATGCCCATGATTGCGGGCTCCTTACTTGTTCGCGGTGCCGAGCACCTGCAGGTAGGCCACGAGCGCATCGAGCTCGGTCTTGCCCTTCACCTCCTCAGCAGAGGCCTTCACCTCGGCGTCGGTGTAGGGCACGCCCAGGGTGCGCATGGCCGCCAGGCGGGCCGGCATGCCGGCGGCATCGACCGGCGCGCCGGCCAGCCAGGAATAGGCCGGCATGTTGGACTCGGGCACCAGGTCACGCGGGTTGTTCAGGTGGATGCGGTGCCAGTCGTCGCTGTACTTGCCCCCCACGCGGGCCAGGTCGGGGCCCGTGCGCTTGCTGCCCCACTGGAAGGGGTGGTCGTACACGAACTCACCCGCGGTGGAGTACTTGCCATAGCGCAGCGTCTCCGCGGCGAGCGGGCGGATCATCTGCGAGTGGCAGTTGTAGCAGCCCTCGCGCAGGTAGATGTCACGCCCGGCGAGCTGCAGCGCGGTGTAGGGCTTGAGGCCCGGCGCGGCCTGCGTGGTGGAGCGCTGGAAGAACAGCGGCACGATCTCGACGATGCCACCGACCATCACGGTCAGCAGCACCAGCACGATCATCAGCAGGTTGCTGGTCTCGATGCGCTGGTGGCCGGAGACGGCTTGGGAATGGTTGCTCATGAAATCTCCTTCAAGCGTGAGCCAGGGCAGGCGTGGGGATGCGCACCGCCTGTGCGCGGCCGGCCTGCACGGTCTTGATGACGTTCCAGCTCATGACCAGCATGCCGCCGAGGTACAGCAGGCCGCCGCTCAGGCGGATCACGTAGAACGGCCAGGTGGCCTTCACGCTCTCGACAAAGGTGTAGACCAGGGTGCCGTCGGGGTTGACCGCACGCCACATCAGGCCTTGCATCACACCGGCGATCCACATCGCGGCGATGTAGAGCACGATGCCCAGGGTCGCGATCCAGAAGTGCAGCTCGATGGCGCGCTTGGAGTACATCTCCGTGCGGCCGAACATGCGCGGGATCAGGTGGTAGAGCGAGCCCATCGAGATGAGGCCCACCCAGCCCAGCGCGCCGCTGTGCACGTGGCCCACCGTCCAGTCGGTGTAGTGCGACAGCGAGTTCACCGTCTTGATCGACATCATCGGGCCCTCGAAGGTGGACATGCCGTAGAACGACAGGGCCACGATGAGGAACTTCAGGATGGGGTCGTCGCGCAGCTTGTGCCAGGCGCCCGACAGCGTCATCACGCCGTTGATCATGCCGCCCCAGCTCGGCGCCAGCAGCACCAGGCTGAAGATCATGCCGATGCTCTGCGCCCAGTCCGGCAGGGCCGTGTAGTGCAGGTGGTGCGGGCCCGCCCACATGTAGGTGAAGATCAGCGCCCAGAAGTGGACGATGGACAGGCGGTAGCTGTAGACGGGGCGTTCGGCCTGCTTGGGGATGTAGTAGTACATCATCCCGAGGAAGCCCGCCGTCAGGAAGAAGCCGACCGCGTTATGGCCGTACCACCACTGCACCATCGCGTCCTGCACGCCGGCGTAGGCGGAGTAGCTCTTGGTGAGGCTGACCGGGATCTCGGCGCTGTTGACGATGTGCAGCAGGGCCACCGCAATGATGAAGGCGCCGAAGAACCAGTTGGCCACATAGATGTGCCGGATCTTGCGCGTACCCACCGAGCCGAAGAACACGACGGCATAAGCCACCCAGACGACCGCGATCAGGATGTCGATCGGCCATTCGAGTTCGGCGTATTCCTTGCCGGTGGTGTAGCCGAGCGGCAGGGAGATCGCTGCCAACAGGATGACGAGCTGCCAGCCCCAGAAGGTGAACCAGGCCAGCTTCGGCAGGAAGAGCCGCGTCTGGCCTGTGCGCTGGACGACGTGATAGGAAGTGGCGAACAGCGTGCAGCCGCCGAACGCAAAGATGACCGCATTGGTGTGCAGCGGTCGCAGGCGGCCATAGCTGAGCCAGGGAATGCCGAGGTTCAACTCGGGCCAGGCCAGTTGGGCGGCAATGATGACGCCCACCAGCATCCCCACCACACCCCACAGGACCGCTGCCAGCGCGAATGCGCGTACCGGTCCGTCCTCGTATGTCGCCCCAGTGGTGGCCAGGGCCTTTTCGTTCGCCATCGCGACTCCTTCAGTCTGATGCGAACGATTCTTCGCGCGTAGGGCGCTAGGGGCCTTGATCCTCGTCAAGCAGGATACGTTCGCCCTCTCGGGAGAGGTCCTCCAGTTGCCCGGAGTTCACAGCCCAGCCGAACACGGCCAGGATGAGCAGCACCAGCACGACGGAGAACGGGATGAGGAGATAGAGGATGTCCATATCGAAGTCGGCGTGGGTTCAGCGTTGCAGGCGCTGGGCGTTGAGCACCACCAGCAGCGAGCTGCTGGCCATGCCGATGCCGGCCGCCAGCGGCGGCAGCCAGCCGGCCAGCGCCAGCGGCACGCAGGCCAGGTTGTAGAGCGCCGCCCAGGCCAGGTTCTGGCCCAGCACGCGGCGGGTGCGGCGCGCCAAGGCCAGGGCCTGCGGCACGGCCATCAATCGGTTCGACACGAGCAGCGCATCGGCCGCGCTGCGGGCCAGCATGGCGCCCTGTCCCATCGCGATGCGCACATCGGCTGCCGCCAGCACCGGGGCATCGTTGATGCCGTCGCCCACCATCAACACGCGCTCCCCCGCGGCCTGCCAGCCGCGCACGGCGGCGAGCTTGGTGTCAGGGCTTGCGCCAGCACGCCAGTCGTCGATGCCGAGTTGCTCAGCCATGCGCGCCACCGCCACCGGCTGATCACCGGACAGGAGCCGCACCTGACGGCCCTGGGCGTGCAACGCCGCCACCGCTTCGGCGGCATCAGCGCGCGGCGCCTCTTCGAGGTCCAGCCACAGCACAGCCCCCTCGCGGCCAAAGGCCAGGCGCGCCCGCGGGTCGGGATCAGCAGACACCCAACCGGGCGAACCCAGGCGCCAGGGGCGCCCCTGCACATCCGTCGCCTGCACACCGCGGCCGGCCACTTCCTGCACATCGGCCCAGTGGGCGCCATCGCCTCCGTCGGCCAGCGCCTGCGCGTGCGGGTGCCGTGAGAAGGTGGCCAGGCCGCGAGCCAGCGCCAGCAAGGCGTCGGCATCGCCGCTGGTGCTCCAGTGCGCGCTCAGGCGCAGGCGGTCTTCACTCAGCGTGCCGGTCTTGTCGAACACCACGGTGTCGACCGTGCACAACCGCTCCAGCGCCGACAGGTCCGCCAGCAGCAGGCCACGGCGGGCCAGGGCGCCGCTGGCCGTGAGCCAGGCAGCGGGCGCCGCCAGCGTCAATGCGCAGGGGCAGGTCACGATGAGCACGGCAACGGCCACCGCCACCGCGCGGGCCGGGTCGATCCACCACCAGGCCCATCCGGCGCCGATCGCCAGCAGCAAGACGGCCGCCGTGAAACCGGCGGCCACGCGATCCAGCAGGCCATGGCCACCCGGGCGCTGGCTTTGTGCCTGCTGCATCAGCCGCACGATGCCTTGCGCCGTGGTGTCGGCGCCCACGCGCTGGACAGCCACCGTGAAGACCCCGTCCAGGCTCAGGCTGCCGGCCACCACCGCGGCACCGACGGCCTTGGCCACGGGCGCCGACTCGCCCGTCAGCAACGCCTCGTTGACCCAACCCTGGCCCGCCAGCACCGTGCCATCGGCCGCGAAGGCCTCGCCGGCCTTCACGCGGATGCGATCGCCCACGGCCAGCCGCTCGGCAGGCACTTGCTCGCTGCGGCCGTCAGGCAGCAGCCGCTCGGCGGTGGTCGGCAGGGCGCCAGCCACGGCCTCCAGCGCCTCGGCCGCTCGATGACGGGCGCCGAGCTCGAACCAGCGCGCCAGCAGCAGCAGCGCGACGAACATCGTCAGCGAGTCGAAATACACCTCGTGGCCCAGCAGCCCGCGCGGGTCGAACAGCGCACCGGTGCTCGCGACGAAGGTCACGGCAATACCCAAGGCCACCGGCACGTCCATGCCCAGCCGGCCCGCACGCAGCTGCCGCCACGCCCCGCTGAAGAAGGGCCCCGCCGAGAACACCATCACCGGCAGCGTGAGCACCCAGCACCCCCAGCGCAGCAGTTGATCGAGATCGGGCGAGAGCTCGCTGGCGGCGGCCACGTAGGCCGGCGTGGCCAGCATCATGACCTGCATCATCAGGAAGCCCGCCACGAACACGCGCCACAGCGCCTGGCGCTTCTCGCGGCGGCGCAGTTCACGCGCCGAGGCGGCCACATCGGGTGTGGCCTGGTAGCCCACGGCCTGCAGCGCCGCCAGCACCTCGGCCAAGGGCAGCCGCGAGGGCTGCCAGCGCAGGGCCAGCCGGGCAGAGGCGGCGTTGACGCTCGCCCCCTCGACACCGGGCAGGCGCCCGAGCGTGTCTTCGATGATGCCGGAGCAGGCCGCGCAATGCATGCCCGCGACCTGGAACTGCGACACGGCCACGCCACCCGGGCCATCCGGCCAGGTGGTGAAGGGGGCGAGAAGGCGCGCGTCGGCTTCGGCCGCGTGCAGCCCGAGGGGTGGAGCGCTCACGCTGGCAATCTAGCGGCGCGGGCCACGGCGCCCCATGACATGAATCAAGGCGCAGGCAATCGGCCTGCGGCAGACGCGGGAACGCATATTGCGTGCTGCCGGTCACCTGCCGCTTTACAGGAGCCTGGTCATGACGGATCTGTCGATCCCCGTGGGCGCCGCCAACGACGCCTCCACCACCGAGTTCTCTCACGTCAAGCCCGGGGACACGCCCTGGCGCAGCGACGGGCTGAGGGATTTCTTCCTCTACCGCGATCTCGGCGTGGCCGCTGCCACCCACGGCCGGGTCATCGCGCACCTTGTGAAGGCGAACATGGCCCCTGAAAAGGGCACGGGATGGCACCGACATGAGGCGGACTTCCAGATCGTCATCATGACCAAGGGCTGGGCCAAGTTCATGTATGGCGACCAGGTCACGCTGGTGGAGGCGGGCGACTGCGTGCACCAGCGTCCGGGCATCGTGCACTACCTGTTCGACTACTCGCCCGACATGGAGTACCTGGAGATCGTGTCGCCCGCCGACTTCAAGACGGTGGACGCGCCAGCCCCCTGCGAGGTGCCGGCGCCCTCGACCTGGGCGTGACCCGTTGCCCGGCGCGGCCGGGTACTCAGAAGTCCATGTCCAGCTGCTCGATCTCGTCGGGTTCCAGGCGAGCCGCGGCGATCCATTCCTGCAGCTCGGGCATGGTCATGATGGTGTCGCAGTAGGCGAGGCAGGCCGGGTTGACCGGCACGTCGTAGGTCAGGAAGCGCGTGACGACGGGCGCGAACATCGCGTCGGCCGCGCAGCGCTTCTTGCCGAACAGGAACGGGCCGCCGTAGCGGGCGAGGCACTCGCTCCAGATCTCGACGATGCGCTCGATGTCGGGCTTGGCGCCGGCCCAGATCTTGTGGCGCGGGAAGTGCGCCTTGAGGTTCATGGGCAGCGAAGCGCGCAGGTTGGCAAAGCCCGAGTTCATCTCGCCGCAGATGGCGCGGGCATGCGCGCGCGCGACCCGGTCGGCGGGCCAGAGCCCGGCCTTTGGAAAGGTCTCGGCCAGGTATTCGGCAATCGCCAGCGTGTTCCAGACCGTCACGCCCTCATGGCGCAGGCAGGGCACGAGAATGGAGGGCGCGAGCAGCAGCAACTCCTTGCGGGCGCTCTCGTCATCCGTTGGCAGCATGACCTCCTCGAAGGGCAGCGCGGCAAACCGGGTCAGCAGCCAGCCCCGCAATGACCAGGACGAGTAGTTCTTGCTGCTCAGCGTGAGCGAGGCAGCCGGCCGCGCCGCGGCGCGCGGTGCCGGGCGGGACTTGGTGACGGTGGCCGGTGTGGGCGATGCAGGCGCTGCGGCCCTGGCACCCCGCAGGCTCTTGCGGGCGGCGGGTTTGGTCGGCGTGGCAACGGGCATCAGCGTCTCCTCGGCGGTGGGTGGTGAGCCTCGTCGCAAGGCCCATGCCATGCCGCGCTGGCGCGCTCCTTGCGTTCAGTGGGCCGTCACCGCCACGCAGGAGATGCCATGTACCCCGCCTACCAGGCCCAAGCCGATCTCCTCTGGCCCCTGCGCACCCTGAACCGTCTGACCCTGCCCCTGCTGGACCAGCCCGGCCTGGACGACTTTCCCTGGCTGCCCACCCGCCCTTGGCGCGCGGCGGGCAAGGTCTTCGACCTCGCCCAGGTCACGCACACCCGGCCACCCTGGCGCATCGGCGAGGTGACCCAGGGCGGCGAGCGTTGGCCCGTCACCGAGGAAGCCGCGCTGACCACCCCCTTCGCCACCCTCCTGCGGTTTCGCAAGGACGGCGCACCCGCCCAGCCCAAGGTGCTGGTGGTGGCGCCCATGTCCGGGCACTTCGCCACGCTGCTGCGCGACACCGTGCGCACCCTGCTGCAAGACCACGACGTCTACGTGACCGACTGGCACAACGTGCGCGACGTGCCGCTGGCCGCCGGCCGCTTCGGGCTGGACGAGTACACCGGCCATCTGATCGACTTCCTCGCCGCCATCGGCCCGCAGGCCCATGTGGTGGCGGTGTGCCAGCCTTGTGTGAGCGCGCTGGTGGCGGTGTCGGTGATGGCCGAGGACGACCACCCCGCCACGCCGGCGAGCCTCACGCTGATGGCGGGCCCGATCGACTGCCGCGTCAGCCCCACGGCCGTCAACAAGCTGGCCACGAGCAAGCCGATCGACTGGTTCCGCAAGAACCTCATCAGCCATGTGCCCTGGCAGCACGCAGGTGCGGGCCGGCGCGTCTACCCGGGCTTTGTGCAACTGTCGGCCTTCATGAGCATGAACAAGGACCGGCATGCAAACGCCTTCAAGGACTACTACAAGCACATCGTCGCCGACGAGTTCGACAAGGCTGAGGTGACGCGCACCTTCTACGAGGAGTACCTCGCCGTGGCCGACCTGGCGGCTGATTTCTACCTGGAGACGGTGGAGCGCGTGTTCCAGACCTTCGACCTGCCGCGCGGCGAAATGACCTACCGGGGCCGCCGCGTGAACCCCGCCGCCATCCGCCGCACCGCGCTGCTGACCATCGAAGGCGAACGCGATGACATCTGCTCCGTCGGCCAGACCCTGGCTGCGCAGGATCTCGCCAGCAGCCTGAAGCTGTTCATGCGCACCCACTACATCCAGCCCAATGTGGGCCACTACGGCGTGTTCAGCGGACGGCGGTGGCAGCACCAGGTGTACCCGCTGGTGCGCCACGTCATTCAAGTCTCGCAATGAAAGAAGCCGGCTCGATGCCGGCTTCTTTCAGGGATTTCGGGCCGAGCGCCGGGCCGCCCCAAGCCGGCCCGCGCTGGCGATGTGCAAGCGGCTCGATGCCGCTTGCATCGGCGTCCCCTTGGGGGACCGACCAGCCTCGCCGCGTTCAGCGGGCGAGACTGGGCGAGGGGCCTCCTCGTCAGGCGAAGTTGGCTTCGGCGAACTGCCAGTTCACGAGGTTGCTCAGGAAGGTCTCCACGAACTTCGGGCGCAGGTTGCGGTAGTCGATGTAGTAGGCGTGCTCCCACACGTCGACGGTCAGCAGGGCCTTGTCGGCGGTGGTCAGCGGCGTGCCGGCGGCGCCGGTGTTGACGATGTCGACCGTGCCGTCCGCCTTCTTGACGAGCCAGGTCCAGCCGGAACCGAAGTTGCCGACGGCGCTCTTCACGAAGGCTTCCTTGAAGGCGGCGTAGCTGCCCCACTTGGCGTTGATGGCATCAGCCAGCGCACCGCTGGGTTCGCCACCGCCATTGGGCTTCATGCAGTTCCAGAAGAAGGTGTGGTTCCAGATCTGGGCGGCGTTGTTGTAGATGCCGCCGGAGCTCTTCTTGACGATCTCTTCGAGCGTCAGGGATTCGAACTCGGTGCCCTTTTGCAGGTTGTTCAGGTTCACCACGTAGGCGTTGTGGTGCTTGCCGTGGTGGAACTCCAGCGTTTCCTTGCTGTAGTGCGGGGCCAGCGAATCGATGGGGTAAGGCAGCGGGGGCAGCGTGTGTTCCATGGTGTCAACCTCGGTGATGAATGGGGGAAGAGAAACGCGGCGGATTGTAGGGAGAGCCGATCACCCCTGCGGCAATGGCCGTACCCGCAGGACTTGCATGTCGGCGCTACCGTCCGCCAGCACCGTGCGCACCTCCCGGCCGGGCGCCAACGCCGTGATCGACGTGATGGCACCGCCCTGCCCGTCGTCCAGCCAGGCATAGCCGCGGGCCAGCACGTGGTGCGGGTCCAGCGCCTGCAATCGGGCCTGCAAGGCGTCAAGCCGGCTGCGTTGGCGCAGCACGACCTCTCGCTCAGCGCGGTCCAGCCGCTGGGCGAGGTGGGCCAGGCGCTGGGCCTGCAGCTCCACCCGGCGGCGCGGCGCCGCAGCGGCACGCTGGGCCAGCAGACCGAGCAGGCGCTGCTGGCGCGCGATCAGGTCGCTTGGGCGCGACAGGCGCAGCGCCAGGCGGTCCAGCCGCTGGGCCAGCGACTGCAGGCGGTGGTCCAGCCGCAGCGCCAGCGCGCGCTCGAGGCTCGCCAGCTGGCTCAGCAGCGCGTCGCGTGCAGGCGCTGCCAGCTCCGCCGCTGCCGTCGGCGTGGGGGCTCGAAGGTCGGCCGCCAGGTCGCACAGCGTCACATCGGTTTCGTGGCCGACACCGCACACCACCGGCAACCCCGACGTGGCCACGGCTCGCACCACGCGCTCGTCATTGAAGGCCCACAGGTCTTCGAGCGAACCGCCTCCGCGCACCAGCAGCAGCACGTCCACCTCCGCGCGCTCATTGGCTGTTTGCAGCGCACGCACCAGGGCCGGGGGCGCCTCCACGCCCTGCACCGGGCTGGGGTAGACCACCACCTCCACCTGCGGCGCACGACGCGCGAGCGCCGTCAGCACGTCATGCAGCGCGGCCCCGGCCGACGAGGTGATGACGCCGATGCGCTGCGGATGCGGCGGCAGCGGCCGCTTGGCTTGCGCATCGAACAGGCCTTCGGCCGCGAGCCGCGCCCGCAGCTTCAGGAACTGCTCGTACAGCGTGCCGGCACCCGCCCGGCGCATGGCCTCGACGACGAACTGCAGCTCGCCCCGCGGCTCGTACACCGCCACGCGCCCGCGCACCTCGACCAGCACGCCCTCACCCGGCGAAAAGTCCAGCAGGGCCGCCGCTCGGCGGAACATCGCGCAGCGCAGGCTGGCCGCCTGGCCGTCAGCATCCTTCAGGCTGAAATAGCAGTGGCCACTGGCCGCACGGGTGAAACCGGCGATCTCGCCGCCCACGACGACCACCGAGAAGCGGTCCGTGAGGGTCTGAGACACCGCGGCCAGCAGCCCGGCCACGCCCCAGATCCGACGTCCCGATGCGGGTTCGCGAGGCTCAATCACGCGCAAACCCAATGCCGGCGCGGGTCGGGAAGTCCACAGCCGCGCCAATGCTTGCTTGGCGGGCCATTTCGCGCGGCAAGCGCGTCACGGCGTTGTCATGCACCCATAACCTCTTGTTTTTCAATTCGATTTCCGCTGCTCAAACTTGAGGCAAGTTGTTCAAGGCCTTGATTTGACGGCCCTCGCGGCCCACCGCCCCGAGCTTGTCAACAAAGTTATCCACAGCAACGGTGGATGGTTGTGAGCGGGCGCAACTTGGGGTGCGCCATGGGCAGACCGTGCGATTCCAGGGGCCATAATCCCGCGCACTCAGCGGCCGGTGGGCGGCCGCTCTTTCGACGGGGACGACCTTGTTTTCGATCATACAAGCCGCCGGTTGGCCGATCTGGCCCTTGCTCCTGTGCTCCGTGGTGGCCCTGGCCCTGATCATCGAACGGCTGTCGAGCCTGCGGGCCAAGCGCATCATGCCGCCGCGCCTGCTTGACGATGTGCTCAACGTGACCTCGCAGCAGCTGCCCGCGCCCGACGTCGTCGACCGCCTGGCCGAGTCGTCCATCCTGGGCGAGGTGCTGGCCTCCGGCCTGCGCGCCGTGCGCACCGAGCCTCAAATGCCCGAGGGCAAGCTGCGCCTGGTCTTCGAACTGGCCGGCCGCCGCGCGGTGCACCAGCTCGACCGCTACATGAACACCCTGGGCACGATCGCGACTGCCGCCCCGCTGCTGGGCCTGATGGGCACGGTGGTCGGCATGATCGAGATCTTCGGCAGCCAGACACCCGGCGGCAACAACCCGGCGCAGCTGGCGCATGGCATCTCGATTGCGCTCTACAACACCGCTTTCGGCCTGATGATCGCCATCCCGGCCTTGGTGGCCCACCGTTACTTCCGCGGTCGCATCGAGGAATACGTGCTGGAGCTGGAAGCCGCCGCCGACCGCTTGCTGGGCCAACTGCGCCGCTACACCGTCTGATCGCCGCCCACCCCGGATGAACTGACCCATGAGATTCCGCTCCCCGCAAAGCGAGCCGCCGGAGATCAACCTGATCCCGTTCATCGACGTGCTGCTGGTCATCCTCATCTTCCTGATGCTGTCGACGACCTACTCCAAGTTCACCGAACTGCAGATCACGCTGCCGTCGGCGGACGCCGAGAAGCTCAAGGACCGGCCGCGGGAGGTGATCGTCGGCATCGCGGCGGACGGCCGCTTCGTGGTCAACCGGCAGCCGGTGGAAGGGCGCTCGGTCGAGATCCTCGTCACGTCGCTGCGCCAGGCGTCCGGCGGCAACACCGAGGCTTCGCTGATCATCTCCGCCGACGCCGCCACCCCGCATCAGGCGGTGGTCAATGTGATGGATGCGGCACGCCGCGTGGGGCTCACGCGTGTCACCTTCGCAGCCCAGACCGACGCTCGCTGAGCGAGCGAGCCGGCGCCTGCAGGAGGAGTGGCTGACGGGCGGCGCCCTTTCGGCGAGCCTGCTGCCCCTGTCCTGGCTTTATGGGGGCCTGCTGGCCCTGCGCCGGCTGGCCTACGCGACCGGCCTGAAGCGCGTGGAACGCCTGCCCGTGCCGGTGATCGTCGTGGGCAACTGGATCGTCGGCGGCGCCGGCAAGACGCCCACCACCCTCGCCTTGCTCGAACTGCTGCGGGCGCGCGGCCTGCGGGCCGGCGTGGTGTCGCGCGGCTATGGCCGTGAAGAAGATGGCATTGGCCTGGTCACGCGGGTGTCGACCGCCCGCGAGGTCGGCGATGAACCGCTGCTGCTCCACCTGCGCGGCCGCGTACCGGTCGCCGTCGGTCGCGACCGCGTGGCGGCAGCACGCGCGCTGCTGGCGGCTGAACCCGGGCTGCAAGTGCTCGTCAGTGACGACGGCTTGCAGCACTGGCGCCTGCCGCGGCAATTGAGCGTGCTCGTGTTCGACGAACGCGGCCTGGGCAATGGCCGGCTGTTGCCGGCCGGCCCGCTGCGCCAGCCGCCGCAGCGGCTCGCGCCTCATGAGCTCGTTGTCTACAACGCGCCGCGTGCCAGCACCGCGCTGCCGGGCGCTGTCGCCGAACGGCGGCTGTCGGGCGCGGTGGCCCTGGCCGACTGGTGGGCAGGGCAGCCGGCGCGCATGGAGACCCTGCTGGCCCTGCGCAACAAGCCAGGGCTGCTGGCCGTGGCGGGTGTGGCCCGTCCGCAGCGCTTCTTCGACATGCTGGCCGGTCTGGGCCTGAACCTGCAGACACTGGCCCTGCCCGACCACGCCGACTTCGCCGCCCTGCCCTGGGCCGCCGACGTGCCCGGCATCGTGCTGACCGAGAAGGACGCGGTGAAGCTGCCGCCGTCACGTGTCGGGGACCTGCCCGTCTGGGTCGTGGCGCTAGACTTCGCGCCCGGCGCCGGCTTCGAGGCCGCGCTGGACGACCACCTCCCCACTCTTTTGCGCCGAGCCTGATGGATCAACGCCTCATCGAAATGCTGGTCTGCCCGCTGTGCAAGGGGCCGCTGACAATGCTGCGCGACGGCGAGCTGCCCGCGCTGGGCTGCCGTGCCGACCGGTTGGCCTTCCCCATCCGTGACGGCATCCCGCTGATGCTGGAAAACGAAGCCCGCCCCTGGGACCCGGACACCACCAGCACGCCGGCCCCGCTGGCGGCACCGTGACGCCCGTGAGGGTCTGAACCCGTGAGCTTCACCGTCATCATCCCGGCGCGGCTGGCCTCCACGCGGCTGCCGAACAAGCCCCTGGCCGACATCGCCGGCCTGCCCATGATCGTGCGCGTGGCGCGCCGGGCCGCCGAATCCGCCGCCGGCCGCATCGTCGTGGCCACGGACGCCCCCGAAGTCGCCGCCGCCTGTGCGGCCCACGGTGTGCAGGCCTTGATGACTCGCGCCGACCATCCCTCGGGCAGCGACCGCCTCGCGGAAGCCGTCGAGCAGCTCGGCCTCGCGGACGACGCCGCCGTGGTGAACGTGCAGGGCGACGAACCGTTGATCGCGCCCGCCATGATCGACGCCTGCGCGGCCACGCTGGCCGCCCAGCCGGACTGCGTCATGGCCACCGTGGCCCACGCCCTCACCGAGCCTTCCGAGTTTGCGAACCCGAATGTCGTCAAGCTGGTGACCGACAAGTCGGGCCGGGCGCTGTACTTCTCGCGCGCCCCCATCGCCTGGTGGCGCGACGGTGCCGGCGCGCCCAACCAGGCGCTGCGCCATGTCGGGCTGTACGCCTACCGCGCCGGCTTCCTGCGGCGCTTCCCGACGCTGGCGGTCAGCCCGCTGGAGCAGATCGAATCGCTGGAGCAGCTCCGGGTGCTGTGGCACGGCGAGCGCATCGCGGTCCATGTGAGCCAGGAACGACCGGGCCCGGGTGTCGACACGCCCGAGGATCTCGCCCGCGTCAGGCAGCTGCTTCAGGGTTGATGCCCGGGCTGGCGCGTCAGGCCAGCGAAAGTCCGCATGCGATACTCGACCGCTGACCCCGGGGCGGCGCGCTTGACCGTGACGCCCCCGCGCGAATAGTTCGAGGAGACCCATGCGATTGATCCTTCTGGGCGCCCCTGGCGCCGGCAAAGGCACCCAGGCTGCCTTCATCTGCAAGCAATACGGCATTCCGCAGATCTCCACGGGCGACATGCTGCGCGCGGCGGTCAAGGCGGGCACGCCGCTGGGCCAGCAGGCCGATGCCGTGATGAAGTCAGGCGGCCTGGTCAGTGATGACCTGATCATCGCGCTGGTGAAGGAACGCCTGGCCCAGCCCGACTGTGCTGGCGGCTTCCTGTTCGATGGCTTCCCCCGCACCATTCCGCAGGCCGACGCGATGAAGGCGGCCGGCGTGAAGCTCGACTACGTGCTTGAGATCGATGTGCCGTTCGACGCCATCATCGAGCGCATGAGCGGCCGCCGCTCGCACCCGGCATCGGGCCGCACCTATCACGTCAAGTTCAATCCGCCCAAGGTGGAAGGCGTGGACGACGTGACCGGTGAACCGCTGGTGCAGCGCGACGACGACAAGGAAGAAACGGTCAAGAAGCGCCTGGAGGTCTACTCGGCCCAGACGCGCCCGCTGGTCGACTACTACTCGCAGTGGGCCGCCACGGGCGACGCGGCGGCACCGAAGTACCGCCGCATCGAAGGCCTGGGCTCGGTCGACGACATCACGCGTCGCGCACTGACCGCGCTGAGCAGCTGACAGCCCCAGCCCCGACAAAAGCCGCGGCGCCTCGAGCCCCGCGGCTTTTTTGTCGGCCACAATTGACGTTTACGTCAATCAACCCAGGAGATCCTCATCATGGAAATCGCAGGCAAGGTGTTCATCGTCACCGGCGGCGCCTCGGGCCTCGGCGAAGGCACGGCACGCATGCTGGCCGCCCACGGCGGCAAGGTCGTCGTGGCCGACCTTCAGGCAGAGCGCGGCGAGCAAGTGGCCAAGGACATCGGCGGCGTGTTCGTCAAGTGCGACGTCAGCCAGGAAGCCGATGGCCAGGCCGTGGTGGCTGCGGCCACGGGTCTGGGCAAGCTGGTCGGTCTCGTCAATTGCGCGGGCATCGCCCCGGCGATGAAGACGGTGGGCAAGGACGGCGCGCATTCGCTCGCGGCCTTCAGCAAGACCATCACGGTCAACCTGATCGGCAGCTTCAACATGATCCGCCTCGCGGCGGAGGCCATGGCGAAGAACGAGCCGGAGTCGACCGGCGAGCGCGGCGTGCTCATCTCGACCGCCTCGGTCGCGGCGTATGACGGCCAGATCGGCCAGGCGGCCTATGCAGCCTCCAAGGGTGGCGTGGTGGGCATGACCCTGCCCATCGCCCGCGACCTGGCGCGCAACGGCATCCGCAACATGACCATCGCCCCGGGCATCTTCGGCACGCCCATGCTGTTCGGCATGCCGCAGGAGGTTCAGGATGCACTGGCGGCCAGCGTGCCCTTCCCCAGCCGCCTGGGCAAGCCGGAGGACTACGCGAAGCTGGTGCATCAGATCGTCACCAACGACATGCTCAATGGCGAAGTCATCCGGCTGGACGGCGCGATCCGTCTGGCGCCGAAGTGAGCTAAAAGGCTGCAGGGGCGCACTGCCCTGACCACGAAAAAAGAGGCCCCACGGGGCCTCTTTGTCTAGGCACGTGCCGGCTCGGGGCCGGCAAGCCTGCATCACTTCTTGGCGCTGCGCGCCTGCACCTGCCACAGGCGGGCCAGCTCGCCGGAGCCGTCCGTGCCCTTGACACCGCGCCAGGCGGCGATGGCCTTGGAGGTCTCGCCCGCGTTGTAGTAAGCCAGGCCTTGGTAGAACTTGGCATCGTCGGCGCGGGTGAAGTTGTCCTTCGCCATGCCGGCGTCGACCAGCGCGAGGCCACCGGCCTTGTCGCCCGCAAATACGCGCTGCAGGCCCAGCTTGACCAGCTCGTCGCCCGTCTTGGCGTCCTTGGCGGCCTTCTCGGCATTGGCGGCATCCGCCTTGGCTTCGTTGGACTTCTTGACCATCAAGTCCAGCAGGCGCTTGTGACGCGCACCTTCGGCACCCTGACCGAGGATGTTCGCCGACAGGCCCTGCTCGACGATCTTCTTGCCTTCGTCGGGGTAGCCCGCCTGCGCGGCCAGTTGGGCGGCTTCCATGTAGTCGTCAGCCGTCTTCAGGTTGCCCGTGGCCAGCTGCAGGCGATAGACGTCCATCGTGAATCGCGATGCGAAACCCTTCTTGCCCTGCAGGCCACCGAGCACCTGGGCCCAGAGTTCCTTGCGCGGGTAGTAGTTGAGCAGTCGCTCGACCGCATAGGACTCGGTCGCCGCATCACCCTTCTTCTGGGCGGCGTAGAGCAGGATGTTGAGCTTGTCCTGGCTCGGCGCCTTGCCGGCCTTCTCATCGGCTTGGACTTCGGCCAGGGTGTCCTTCAGGACGGCCGTCATGTCGCCCGACTTGAACTGGGCCTGCTGCTGCATCTGCTTGACCGACGCGCTGCTACCGCCTGCGGCAAAGTACTTGTTGGCCCATTCCAGCGTCTTGGCGGCGTTGCCAGCACGCAGGTAGGTGCCCGCGATGGCTTCCATGTATTGCAGCTGCTGCGGGCCGCCGAGCTTGGCCTTCAGCACCTCGAAGGAGCGAGCCATGGTGTCGGGGTCGCTGGCGCCCATGGCGGCCGAGAAGCGCACGCCTTCGATGGCGTTGTTCTCGCCGGGCGTGCGGCCACCCACGGCTTCTGCATCACGCAGCTTGGCCAGGGCTTCCTTGTACTTGCCGGCCTTGACCAGCTTGCTCGCCTCACCCAGCGGGGTGCCGACTTCCTTGCGCACGGTGTCCTGCGCAGCAGCCTGGCTCATGCCGAACTCCGCGCCGGGCGCGCCGTTCAGGGACAGGGCCAGGGCGCCAACGGCGACAGCCACGATGGATTTCAAAGCTTTCAACTTGCTCTCCTGAAAAGCAAAAACGCGCCGCCCTTTCGGGCAGCGCGCATCACAGTATCGGTGTCAGCGGTCCCGAGGTCACGTCACTTGACGTATTGCTCGTTACCGACCATGCCCATCTTCTTGACGCTGTTGCGCTGGGCCGAGGCCATCACGGCAGCCACAACCCCATAGTCCACCAGCTTGTTCGGCTTGATGTGGACTTCGGGCTGCTCACCGATCGGCTTCGAACCGATCTCCTGCATCTTGGCGTTCACGGCGTCGATGTTCGGCAGCGCGGTTTCGTCCCAGTACACGGTGCCGTCAAAGTCGATCATGACGGTGTGCACGACCGGCTCTTCAGTCGGCGGGTTCGGGCTCGGCGGCGGCATGTCGAGATTGATCGTGTGCAGCTGGATGGGGATGGTGATGATCAGCATCACCAGCAGCACCAGCATCACGTCGATCAGCGGCGTCGTGTTGACGTCCATCATGACATCGGGTTCACCGCTGCCCGAAGAACTTCCAACATTCATTCCCATGTTTGACTCCTGGGCTCAACCGCCGCGCGCAGGCGGCTCGGTGACGAAATTGATCTTCATGATGCCGGCGCGTTGGCAGGCGAAGATCACACGACCGACCGACTCGTAGCGGGACTTGTCGTCGCCGCGGATGTGCACCTCGGGCTGCGGATTCTTCACCGATTCCTTGCCGAGGCGCTTGACGAGCTCCTCCATGTCGGGAATCAGCTTGGTGTTCCAGTAGACGTCGCCGTCCTTGCTGACCGAGAGTTCGATGTTTTCCGGCTTCGTGACGCGGACGATGTTCGTCTCCTTTGGGAGATTCACAGCGATCGTCTGCGTCACCACCGGCACGGTGATGAGGAAGATGATCAGCATCACCAACATCACGTCCACGAGGGGCGTGGTGTTGATGGTTGCATTGACTTCGTCCTCGCCGGAAGCAGATCCGACGTTCATGCCCATAGCTTGAGCTCCTTATCGAGAGCGAGCCAGGACTCAGCGCTTGGCGACGGCGCGGTTGCCCATCAGGACGCCGTGCAGGTCACCGGCGAACGAACGAACCTGACCCATCACGGCCTTGTTGCGGTTGACCAGCCAGTTGTAGCCCAGCACGGCCGGCACGGCGACGACCAGACCGATGGCGGTCATGATCAGAGCGGCGCCCACGGGGCCGGCCACCTTGTCGATCGAGGCCTGACCGGCGACGCCGATGGCGGTCAGCGCGTTCAGAATGCCCCACACCGTACCGAACAGGCCGATGAAGGGAGAGGTCGAACCGACGGTCGCCAGGAAGCCCAGGCCGGCGGAGATCTTGGTGTTGACGTCAGCGACGGCGCGCTCGACGTTCATCGTGACCCAGCTGCTGTGATCGATGTTCTCGGTCAGGGCGCCTTCGTGGTGCTCCGAAGCCTCGACAGCGGCGGTGGCGATGTAGCGGAAGGCGCTTTCTTCCTTCAGGCCCTTGATGCCATCAGCCAGGCTGGGCTTCTTGAAGAAGGTGGCGCGGACTTCCTTGGCTTCGGAAGACAGCTTGCTCGTGTCCCACAGGCGCACGACCAGGATGTACCACGAACCCATGGACATGATGGCCAGGATGGCCAGCACGACCTGGTCAACCACGTTGCCGTGGGCAACGATGTTGGCCAGGCTGTAGGGGTTTTCTTGCTTGGCGGGAGCAGCAGCGGGCGCGGGGGCGGCACCTGCGTCGGCCACAGCGGCCGAGGCGGCGTCGGCCGGCTTCTGGTCTTGCGCGTGGGCGGGCGAAACAGCCAGGGTCGCGGCCATGGCGATGGCGGCCAGGAAGCCGGTGATGCGAGAAATCATGGAGTCAACTCCTAGGGAAAGATTCTGGTTTATGCGGTTCTGAATGCGCCCCGCGGGGCGCCGGGATCACAACGGAGAAGTTCTTATTCGATCTTGAACTGGAACTCCTGCTCGAACACGTGATCGCCTGGGCATTCGTAGGTGTCACGCAGTGCCGCTTCGATCGACTGGACCAGTGCGCGCTGCGCCTTGCGGTCCACACCGCCTCGCAGCGAGGTGATTTCGACGGCCGTCACGCGACCGGCCTTGACGGTGGCCACGGCCTTATAAAGGGCGTCGCCACTCCAGTTGACCGACGGCACTTCGGGCTTGCCCATCTTCGTGCAGACCATGCCGGCGGTGACCTTGCCAGCCGGCTTCGGTGCTGCGGGCGGTGCTGCCGGGGCGGGCGCCGGCTGCGGCCGGATTTCGGCCACGGCAGGCGGGGCCACCTGGGTGGACTGGATGGCCGGGGCCGGCGGCGCCGGTGCGGTCACCTGGAACTCGGGCGGCGGCACGAAGGGCGGCGGCGGCGCCTTGAGATCCGGCGGCGGAGGCACCACCTTCTCGGGCGGCGGCGGAGGCTTGACCTTCTCCTCGATCACCTTCACGTCGATCGGGCCGGTGACCTTCTTGACGAGATCCTTCGCGAGGCCGCTGGCCAGCGCGTAGATGGCCACGACGTGGATCAGGACAACGATACCGAAGCCCGTGAACCGGGACGCGCCCTGCTTCTCCTGCGCAAAATTCATGCGCGCTCCTTCTTGCAACTACAAATCACAGTCAAAGACTTCTTCTGAGGAACGTGACCACCGCCGCAGCAGGAAGTTGCGTCCCTGCCGCCAACAAGTCCCCGAAGGGCATGCATTCTAGACCGCGGAAATAACCGTTCCGCCTCGTCGAAAACACGCAGTAGGGCCAGTGTGCAAGGCTTCTTTACAGCACCTGTTCGCGCCAAAAAAAACGCCCGGTGGCCTCAGCCGTCGGGCATGCGTTTCATCGCCACGAGCCAGGCGCAGGGAAACTGCACCTCTGGCCGAACCTGGCCACGCGGCATCTTAGCCCCCCGGTTTGGGGCACTTTCCTGGGGCTAACCCGGGCAGCGGGAACAGCGCGATTACACGCATCTCGACACAAATGCAGTCGGCGCCAGAGCGCTCACGCCGCGATCAGCCATCCCGTGATGGCATTGCGCTGCCCCTGCGCGAATGGCGGCACATACGATACGAAGTGCGTTTGTGGTACCGCAAACACCGACATTGAATTGAAATGCGGGAAGAAGGTGTCGCTGACGCTGCCATCCGGACGGCCGAAATGCAGCAGGCCGCCCCAGTCCGGGCGCCATTGGCGGGTCAGATTGATCACATACGCCAACCGGCGGTTCTCGGCGTCCACATGATCATCGTGTGCCAGCAGGAAACTCCCCGGCGCGTACATCGTGGCCTGCGCGTACACGCGGTTCACCTCCGGGATGCCGGTGATGCGGCGCATGATGGACAGGAAGGCCTCGTCGGCCATGTAGCGAATGAAGCGCGCGAGCAGCCCTTCGTCACCTCGCTTCAGGGCGTCGCCGAGCGACTCGGTGTAGAAGGAGAACTGAAACTGTCGCCGCGCCACTTCGACGATGCCGTCCACGAGATAGGCGCGCTGGCTGTCGTCAAGGCTGCGTAGTTGTTCGCCGGTCAGGCGGCGATCGCCCTTGGCATCGCGATAGCACAGGCTCCAGTCGATGGCCTCGACGGCACGAGCGAGTGCCTCGGCCACCTCGGGCCTGAAGAAGTCGCGGATCAGCAGTCGGCGCTCGGCGCCGAACTCCGCATGGAGGCGGTCCAGGTCGAGTGCGGGGTTGAGGTAGTCCATGAGGGGCGCCTCTGAGAAAGAAAAAAAGCAGGCCCGAAGGCCTGCTCATTGTGGTTCGACCGGGAAGGGTCAGAACTTGTAGTTGGCGCGCACGTAGAAGCTGCGGCCCTTGACGTCGGCATAGGTCGGGTCGAAGCCGACCTGGAAGTAGTCTTCCTGCACCGTGACCGGGGGCTTCTTGTTGAGCAGGTTCAGCACGCCAGCGGTCAGGACCAGGTTCTTCACGCCCTTGTACTGGCCTTGCAGGTTCCACAGGTCGTACTTGGAGACGTGACGGACTTCGTCGTAGTCGCGGTAGCCGCTCTGGCGGAAGTAGCGAACGCCGGCCGCCCAGGCGCTGGTGTCCCAGTCGAGGCTGAAGTTCTGCTTCACGCGCACGATGGGGCCGCCGAGGTAGTACTTGCCGAGGTTGTCTTCGACGTCACCGGTGACGACGTTGGTCTCGCTGCTCTTGGTGACGATGGTCGCTTCCCAGGCGGGGGTGAAGCTGCCGAACTCGGTGCGCACGCGGTACTTGGCTGCCAGGTCGAAGCCCTGTGCCGTGGCCTGACCCACGTTCTCCAGAGAGGCCTTGACGTAGTCGAGGTAGCCCTGGGCGTTCTTGATCAGGCGGTTGGCGTAGACCGAGGAGCTGGTCGTCGGGCCGGTCTGGTTCTTGTACCAGTCCTTCAGGATGTCGTCGCCAGACAGCGACTTGATGCCGTCGGTGATCTTGATGCTGAAGTAGCCGACTTCCATCGAGAGGTCCTTCATCGGCTCGAACACGACGCCGACGGTGGCCGTCTTGGACTTCTCAGGCTTCAGGTTGCGGTTGCTGTTGTTCTGCACCGTCAGCTGCGTGTCGCAGTAGTTGGTGTTGGGCTTGGCAGCGCAACCCACGGCGGTGTTGTAGTACGGGTCGTTGAAGTTGCCGCCCGTGTTGGTCAGCGACGACGGGGCGTACAGGTTGTCCAGCGCCGGGGCGCGGAAGCCCTTGCCGTAGGAGCCGCGCACCAGCAGTTCCTTCATCGGCGTCCAGCGCAGGCCCACCTTCGGGCTGGTGGACGACAGGTTGGGCGAGCTGAAGGAGCCGTCACGCGAGGAACCCGAGGCGCCCGTGTAGCGGTCGGCACGCACGGCGGCGTTCAGTTCCAGGTTCTTGATGACGGGCAGGTTCAGCTCGGCGTACAGACCCATGGTCTTGCGTTCGCCGCTGACCTTGCCGGCCGTGCCGGAGCCACCGACGATGTCGCCGGATCCGGCGATGTCGGAGTAGCCGTCGAGGTACTTTTCCTTGCGGAGGTCCAGGCCGGCGGCCAGCGCCGCGTTGCCGCCCGGCAGCGCGAACAGCTCACGCGAGGCCGACACGTCGAAGGCATCGAGCGTGGTCTTGGACGAACGGTTGTTGCCCGACAGCTCGGCCTCCTTCAGCAGGGCCAGGCCGACGGCGTCGTTCGGGCCAAAGGGGTTGACCAGGCCGGTCTTGAGCACGCGCACCAGCTGCGTGTCGGAGAAGTTGCCGGTCAGGAAGTCTTCCTTGGCCTTGGAGGTCGCGCGCATCAGGCCGACCTTGTAGTCCCAGCCGGCCAGGGTGCCCTCGGCGCCCACCAGGGCACGGGTCATGTCGTTGGTGACCTTGGTCAGGCGCTGACCGCCGTCCACGATGCGCCAGGCGATGACGAGGTCACCGCGATAGCCTGCGCTGGAGGACGCATCCACGGCAGCGGTGGGGTAGTACTTGCCACCGGCGGGGTAGTAGTAGTCATCACGGCCCGAGGTGCTCGACGGGGTCTGCGACGAACCCAGCGTGATCTCGTTGCGCGAGTAGGACAGTTCGGCGAACAGCAGATGCTCGGCGCTCAGCTCGGCCGTGCCGCGCAGCAGACCACCGATGCGGGTGGACGCCGGCACGATGTCGATCTTGCTGGTGTAGTCGTAACGGCAGTTGGCCGAGCCCTTGAAGCTGTCCGGCGGGTTGCAGTTCGGGAAGCCGGCGACGCCCGGGATGTAGGCGCCGGTCTGCGCGTTGTAGGCGTTGGCCGGGAAGGTGTTGCCCGAGGACTTCACGACGCCCAGGTCCGGGCGATTGCCGGTCTTGGCGAAGTCACGGTCAGCCGCGCGGATCACGTCGTATTCCTGGAAGCTGAAGCTGCCGAGGATGTTGAACTTGTCCTTGGCCAGGTCGCCGAAGCCGACGCCGCCCTGGGCCGACACGACGGTGCCGCCGGTGGCCTGGGGCTGCTCGTAGCTGGCGGTGATTTCGCCGCCACGGAAGTCCTTGCGGGTGATGAAGTTGATGACGCCGCCGATGGCGTCGGAGCCATAGGTAGCCGAGGCGCCGTCACGCAGGATTTCGATGCGCTCGATGGCAGCCAGCGGGATGGCGTTCAGGTCGACGCCGGCGCCAGCGAAGGGATAGATCGCCAGCCGGCGACCGTTCAGCAGCACCAGGGTGCGCTCGCGGCCCAGGCCGCGCAGCGAGGCGCCGCTCTGGCCGGTGGCGTTGGAGTCACCGATGGACTGGCCGAGCGAGCGGCCGCCGCCGTTGTTGGAGCTCAGGCGGTCCACGAGTTCCTGCACGTTGGACGCACCGGACTTGTCGATGGATTCGCGGGTCACGATGGTCAGCGGCACCGCGGTTTCGGCATCGATGCGCTTGATGCTGGAACCGGTGATTTCGATGCGCTCCAGTTTCTGGGCGTCCTGCGCCAGCGCAGTGCCGGCGGCAACGGCCAGCACGGCGCTGGTGATGATGGTTTTCTTGAACACTGTGACTCCTTGAGGGGTGAGGCTCGCCGTGATTGGCCGGCGATGCTGGACCGGGGTGTGGTCAGCCCAAGTTCTGGGGTGGCAGGAGTTTGTGCGGGCGCAACATGGCACCAGGCCAAGGAAAGCCCCTAGGCAAGCGAGATGCCCAGATAACCCTTTGATGCGTAAAGATATTTGCCGAAACGTTGCCCCTAGGTTCAAACCCGGGGTCGTTGTCGCCACGCGACGACTTGGGCTTCAGCCGTGGCGCAAACGCGGCACCGCCGCGAGCAGGGTCTTCGTGAAATCCTCACGCGGCCGGGTGAGCACATCGTCACGCGAGCCCTGCTCGACGATGCGGCCGGCCTGCATGACGGCCACCTCGTCGGCGATGTAGTCCACCACGCCGATGTTGTGCGTGATGAAGAGATAGGCCAGGCCCTGCTCCCGCTGCAGGTCGCGCAGCAGGTTGAGGATCTGGGCTTGCACCGACACATCCAGGGCCGAGGTCGGCTCATCGCAGACGATCAGCTGCGGCTCGACCGCCAGGGCGCGCGCGATGGCGATGCGCTGGCGCTGCCCACCCGAGAACTCGTGCGGCCAGCGTTGCAGCGCATCCCGGCGCAGGCCCACCTGATCGACCAGGCGCAGCAACCGTGCCTGGCGCTGGCCGGCATCCAGGTCCGGGCGCAGCGCGATCAGCCCCTCCTCCAGCACCTCCGCCACGCGCAGGCGCGGATTCAGTGACGCGAACGGGTCCTGGAAGATGATCTGCACTTGGCGCCGCGCCTGCAGCAGGGCCTCACCGTGCAGCCCGAAAAGGTCACGCCCCTGGAAGAGCGCCTGCCCGCTTACCTCGGCCTGGCGACGCAGCAACTGCACGATGGCCTTGCCGGAGGTGGTCTTGCCGCAGCCCGACTCGCCCACCAGGGCCAACGTCTGCCCTGCTCGCAGCTGGAAGCTGACGCCGTCGACCGCGTCGAAGCGACGCGGCCCGCGATGCAGCCAAGCGCCCTTGAGCCTGAAGCGCACGCGCAAGTCGCGCACGTCCAGCAGCGGCTCACCGCCCTGCTCCGCCGCCACGCCCAGCTCAGTCGAGCGCACAGGCGGCGGCTCACCTGGCCTCGGCGCCGCGGCCTCCCCGGGCTGGCTGTAGAGCCAACAGCGCACCTGGTGCCGAGGGCCTTCCTCGGTCAGCGCGGGGGCGGCCCCGGCGCAGCGGGACAGCGCGCGGTCACAGCGCGGGGCGAAGCGGCAGCCCTCGAAGCTGAGCCACAGCGGCGGCACCGTGCCCGGGATGGCCGCCAGGGGCTCACCCCGGCGTGCCGCCTCCGGCAGGGCCTGCAGCAGCAGCCGGGCGTACGGATGCCGAGGCCGGGCGAAGAACTCGGCGGCGGGCGCCACCTCGATGATCTGGCCGGCATACATCAGCGCCACGCGGTGCGCCATGCCGCTCACCACGGCCAGGTCATGCGTGATCAGCAACACGCCCAGTTGTCGCTCCCGCTGGAGATCGCGCATGAGGTCCAGGATTTGCGCCTGGATGGTCACGTCCAGCGCCGTGGTGGGCTCGTCGGCGATCAGGTAGTCGGGCTCGGCTGCCAGCGCGATGGCGATCATCACGCGCTGCTTCTGGCCGCCGGAGAGATGAAAGGGGTAGTCGTCGATGCGCCGTTCGGGCGCCGGGATGCCCACGCGCCGCAGCCAGTCCAGCGCGCGGGCGCGTGCGGCCTTGCCCCGCAGCGGCGTGTGCGCCTCGATCGCCTCCACGATCTGGTCGCCGACACGCATGACCGGGTTCAGGCTGGTGGCAGGCTCCTGGAAGATCATCGCCACACGCCCGCCGCGCACCTCGCGCATGCGGCCCTCGGGCAAGGCCAGCAGCGACTGGCCCTCCAGCCGCACGGAGCCGCCGGCATAGCGGCCGTTCTCGGGCAGCAGCCGCATCAGCGCCAGCGCGGTCATGCTCTTGCCGCAGCCACTCTCGCCCACCAGCGCGAAGGTCTCGCCGCGCGACAGGGCCAGCGCCAGGCCATCCAAGGCTTTCACGAGGCCAGCCTCTGCCTGGAGGTGCACCTGCAGGTCGTCGATCTCAAGCATCGGAACTCCTGCGGCGCAGCAGCGGGCGGGGACGGCTGGCGCGGGACTTGGGATCGAAGGCGTCCCGCACGCCATCGGCAAACAGATTGGCGGCCAGCACCAGGCTCACCATGAAGCCAAAGGCCGCCGCAAAGCTCCACCACACCACCGGCTCGCGCGACATCTCCACGCGGGCCAGGTTGATCATGCCGCCGAAGCTGTTCATCAGCGGGTCCACGCCCACGCCGATGTAGGTCAGCACGGCCTCGTACAGGATGAGCTCCGAGAAGCTCAGCACCACCGTGATCAGCACCAGGTGCATGACGTTGGGCACGATGTGCCGCGCCATGATGCGCAGGTCGCTCACGCCGAAGGCCGCCGCCGCCTGCACGTAATCCAACTCCCTCACCTTCAGCGTCTCGGCACGTACCAGGCGGCACAGGCCCGCCCAGCCGGTCAGGCCGAGGATGAGGCAGAGCATCAGCATCTTCAGGTCCGACCGCTCCGCCGCGGTCTCGAACAGCTCGGGGTTCTTGTCGAGAAAGACCTGGACCATCAGCACACAGGCCGCGATCAGCAGGACGTTGGGCACCGAGCTGAGCGTTGTGTAGATGTACTGGATGACCTCGTCGACCCAGCCTTTGTAGTAGCCCGCCAGTACACCCAGCAGCAGCGCCAGCGGCAAGGTGGCCAGCGTGGCCAGCGCGCCGATGACGAAGGCGGTGCGGATGCTTTTGAGGGCCTGCACCAGCACGTCGTTGCCGGTGCGGTCCGTGCCGAAGACGTGATAGTGCGGCATGAGCGCGATGACCGGCCCGGCCAGCAGCATCACGACGGCCAGCGTCAGCAGGACGGCGCGCAGCGGGTAGACGGTGCGGTCTGTCGCCAGGTCGGCCAGGGCCGCGCCCCAGCCGCCGTGGGCACGTGCCAGCAGCACGGCCGCAAGCGCCACCAGCAGCAGGGCCGCCAAAACACCGCCCGCGACGCCCACGCCCGCGCGCAGGAGGACATCGGCGGCCCAGTCGCGCGCCGGGTCCGCCAGGTGCGCGCCGCCGAACTGCAGGCGCGGGAAGTCCCGCTGCACCTGACCCTGCGCATCGACGAGGCTCTCCTTGCTGAAGCCGTGCGTGCCCAGCGGCAGCGAGTAGCTCACCTCGCGCATGGCGAGCTGCCGGGCCAGCAGCAGGTCCAGCACCGACACCGTGCGGGTGTCGTAGATCGTCTCGCCGCTGCTCGATGGCAGTGCCTGGCGCAAGTGCAGGCTGTCGAGCAGCGTGACGCCCAGGAACAGAGCCATGACCACACCCGCGCAAGCGGCCACCGGGTCGCGGGCCACCCGCGCCCAGTTGGCTCGCAGATGCACCTGTCGTCGCACCCGCCAGGCATAGGCCAGGCCCGCGGCGGCCATCAGCCACAGCGCCAGGTCGGTCCACAGCAGCACCGGCTTCATGACAGCCTCACCCGCGGGTCCACCCAGGTGTAGGCGATGTCCATCAGCGCATTGCTCGCGATGTAGAGCACGGCACCGAGGAAGACCATGCTGCGCACGATGGCGAAGTCCTGCCCCGTGATCGCCTCGATGACGAAGGCGCCCAGGCCCGGGATGCCGAAGAAGCTCTCGAACACCAGGCTGCCCAGAAAGACATACGGCAGGTAGCTGCCCGCGCTCGTGATGATGGGGATGAGCGCATTGCGCAGCACGTGCCGCCGCAGCACCTGCCCCTCGGACAGGCCCTTGGCCCGGGCGGTGCGCACATAGTCCTTGCCCATCTCCTCCAGGAACATGGCGCGGTACAGCCGCGCCTCGCCCCCGAGTCGGCTCAGCAGCGACAGTCCGATGGGCAGCAGCAGGAACTTCACCGCGTCCAGCCCGGGCGCGAAGCCGTTCATCGGCACCAGCCGGAGCACCCGTGCGAACAGGTACTGCCCGACGATGATGTAGAACAGGCTGCTGATCGACAGCATCAGCACGCACAGCACCACGCCCCAGAAGTCGATGCGGCTGTGGCGGAAGAACACCAGCAGCAGCGCAAACGCCACGCTGACGATGACCTGCAGGATGAACAGCGGCAGGGCCAGCTGCAGGCTCACGCCCATGCGGGTCTTGATCTCGTGCCCGATGTTGACGGCCTGGCGCGCATCGCTCTTG
Source organism: Roseateles puraquae (assembly GCF_002205845.1). Taxonomy (GTDB): domain Bacteria; phylum Pseudomonadota; class Gammaproteobacteria; order Burkholderiales; family Burkholderiaceae_C; genus Pelomonas; species Pelomonas puraquae. Next base: position 205,006 of record NZ_NISI01000003.1, read on the forward strand.
CCGAACTCCAGGGCAAACAGGCTCACCGAACGCTCCCACAGGATGGTGTGGGTCAGCCGCTCCGCGCCTTGCCGGCTGGCGTCGTAGTACAGCGGTTTGTCATAGCCGCGCTCGGTCTTCCACTGCTCGATCTGGGCCTGCGTGACGCGCTTGCCGCCAATGTTCAGCCGCGCCATGTCGTCAGGCGTATTCACCGAGAAGAACAGCACGAAGGTGAACAGGTTGACCCCCACCAGGATGGCCAGCCCGTACAGCAGGCGGCGCAGCACGAAGCGCGTCATCAGCGCCCTCCCCCGAGCGCCGTGGCCGTCTCGCGGGCCCGCCAGGCCCGGCGCGTGGCCACGCCGATGGCCAGGCCGCCGGCGGCCAGCGCCAGCAGCGGCCACCACACCGGCTGGTTCCAGGCCGCGATGCTCCGCGCGCGGTCCTGCACGTCCACCCGCAGGTAGCGCGCGCGGTCCCGCACCACCACGCCGGGCTTGCCGTTGTGCACCCAGCGCTGGAACGCCAGCCCCGAGTAGCTCCAGAACCCCCAGGCCCAGGGCGCATCCTGGCGAACGATGTCGTTCATGCGCGCCATCACGGCCGCCTTCTCGGGGCCGTCTTCCAGCGACTGCAGCCGCTTGAACAGGCGGTCGAACTCCGGGTTGCTGTAGTTGGCCACGTTCTCGCCTTCGTGCAGGCTCTTGCTGTTCGGCCCGTAGAGCAGGAACAGGAAGTTCTCGGCGTCGGGGTAGTCGGCAAACCAGCCCCACCAGAAGATCTGGTGCTTGCCCTTGAGCACCTTCTCCTGGAACTGGTTGAAGTCGGTGGCGCGCACATCCAGCTGGATGCCCAGCTTGGCGAACTGCCGCACCAGCCAGTCGTTCTCGGCCTTCAGTTCCGGCGTTACCACCCGCTGGAAGTCGTAGTTCAGCACCAGGGGCTTGCCGGTCTTGGCGTCGCGTCCGCCGGGGTAGCCGGCCTCGTCCATCAGGCGCATCGCGTCTTCCAGCGGCCGGCGGACCGGTCGGCCGTTGACGAGTCGATGCGTGACCGGGTTGAACTCGCCGGGCTGGCCCTCCTTCGACCCGAACACCCCGGGCGGGATGATGCCGTGCGCCGCATCGCCGCCCTTGGCGCGGAAGATGCGGCCATAGCCTTCTTCCCAGTCGATGGCGATGGAGATGGCCTGGCGCAAGGCCCGGTTGCGGCGCTGCTGCTCGGGTGTGTCACCACGGCCCACCACCGGGTCCAGCCAGTTGAAGCCGAGGTACCAGTTGGTGATGTCCACATCCATGGGCAACTGGAAACCGCGTTCCTTGAAGAAGGCCTTCACCTCGTCGGAGTCGTCGCGGTCCACGCCGAGGTTCACACCCCAGTCGGCGCGGTCCATCTCCGGCAAGTCAAGGTAGCCCTGCTTGAACATCTCCTTGATGGGCAGCTCTTCCTTCACGTTCACCGCCACCACCTTGTCCACGAAGGGCAGGCGCTTGCCGCAATCATCCAGCCGGCCCGCCTCGCGGTCACCCGGGCTGCCATCGCAGGGATAGGTGTCGACGCGGTAGTTGGGGTTGCGGCTCATCACATGCCGCCGGTCCTGCACCGACTCGGTCATCATGAAAGGCCCGCTGCCCACCGGCCATTGGTTCCAGCCCAGGCCGTTGGCGGCCATGCCGGGCTGGGCGTAGAAGGCATCCACCTCCCAGGGAATGGCAGACAGGAAATTGGTGGCCAGCCAGTACTGCCACTGCGGGTAGCGGCCTTTCAGGCGGATGCGCAGCAGGTGGTCATTCACGGCCTCGGCGCCAGCCAGGGGCCAGCGGCGCAGGTCCAGGAAAGGCTTGTCGGCCAAGGTCTGCGGCAGGCCGGCGAGCTGCTTCTCGCTCTCGCGGCGCAGCAGGGCCATGTAGTCGCGCAGGCCGATCACATGCTCCGAGAACACCGCCGCCAGGGGCGCCTCCACGCGCGGGCTGGCGTGGCGCTTGAGCGCGTAGACGAAGTCTTCGGCCACCACCTCGCGGGTGCCGAGCTGGGCGAAGTCGAAAGGGCTGCGCTTGTCGCCGAGTTCGCCTGGCTTCAGGTGGTGGTAGCGGTACTGGCCCTGTGCATCCTTCGCGAAAGCGGGGTGGGGTGACCACTTCAAGCCCGGCCGGATCTCGATGTCGTACACCGCCTGCGCGATCTGGTCGTCCGGTGCGTCATCGGGCAGCCGGCGCCCCTGGGCGTCCAGGAAATAGGGGGTGGCCAGGGCCGCCGCCGCACGCGGGATGAGGGTGTAGGGCCGCTTGAGCGGGTGGTAGCCGTACGGCGGCTCGGTGATTTCGTAGGTGAAGGTGCTCTCGGGCGCGGTGTAGGACGAGGTCGGGTCCAGATAGCGCGGGGAGCGTTCCCGGAAGGCCATGTACAGCGCGTTCTCGCGCTCGGCCCCGGCGGGATGCGGGCTGTTGTTGCAGCCGACCAGCAGACCCAGCGCCAGCGCGCCCAAAGCCCCCTTGATCCAACCGCTCACCGACAACACCACGCCAACCCTTCACCTTCAGAAAGACACACGCCCCGGCATGGACCGGGGCGCGGCGCAAATCATAGAGGCGGGAAGCTCGCTTCACCGCCGCCAAGCTGTCGCCCGCCGGCTGTGAAAACCCGGGGTGTCTTCAGTGATGGGCGTGGTCGTGATCGTGCGCGTGGTGGTGCGCCAGGCGCGCATCCGACTGCCAGCCCAGGATGGCCTCGCGGCCCTGCACGAACATCTCGACCGTCGCCCCCACCGGCAGGCAGACCTTGGTGCGGATATGGCCGAAGGGCAGCCCCGTCAGCACCGGCGTGCGGGTGCGCGAGCGCAACGCGCCCACGGCGTCCTTGATGCCGTAGCCGCGGTCCAGCGGCGACTTGGCCGCACCGCTGAAATCGCCCAGCAGCACGGCCGCCTGCGCATCGATGACGCCGGCCTGCTGCAGCTGCAGCAGCATGCGCTCCACGCGGTAAGGATGCTCGTTGATGTCTTCCAGGAAGAGCACGCCGCCCTTCACCTTGGGCCAGTGCGGCGTGCCCAGCAGCGAGCACAGCACCGTGAGGTTGCCGCCCCACAGCCGGCCGCGCACCTCCAGGCCATCGAACTCGGCCGTCGGCGCGCGAAAGCCCACCGCCTCCAGTGCGCCGCTCATGGCCTCCAGGAAGCAGTCGCGCGTCACCTCGTCGACGCCGCCGTCGGCCTCGCTGCGGCCGAAGTCGTCACACGCCAGCGGGCCGGCCCACATCGACAGGCCCTTCTTGCGGGCGATCAGGCCGTTCTGCAGCGCGGTCAGGTCGCTGTAGCCCACCCAGCGGGTGCCGTGCTCGATGCTGCGCGCGACGCGATCCCAGTCGATCTGGTCGAGCAGCCGGGTCATGCCATAGCCACCGCGGGTGGCCAGGGCGACGGACGGCGCGGCATCGGCCACGCGATGCAGCGCAGCGAGCCGGGTGGCGTCATCGCCCGCAAAGCGCTGATGGCGGGCCAGCGCATCGGCATCCACGGTCACGTCGAAGCCCAGCTGCCCGAGGCGGCGCGCCGCGCGCTTGAGGTTCTCGGCCTTGGCCAGGGCGCCCGCGGGCGTGAACAGCGTCAGGGAGGTCATCAGGTGTCGTCCAGGTGCGTGGCTTCGCCGGTCGGGATCAGCCCTTGGCGCTCGGCGCGCCGCGCGCGGGCGGCCTCGCGGCGCTCGTTGAAGAAGTCGCGCAACAGCTGGGCCGAGGCCTCGGCCATGAGGCCGCCCTCGATGCGCGTGTGGTGATTGAGTTGCGGCTGGCCGAACAGGTCGATGACCGATCCAGCCACGCCCGTCTTGGGGTCGCGGGTGGCGAACACCACGCGCTTGAACCGGGCATGCATCAACGCCATGGCGCACATCGCGCAAGGCTCCAGCGTCACGTACAGCTCGCACTCGGGCAGCCGGTAGTTCTCCAGCAGCGTGGCGGCATGGCGCAGGGCCACGATCTCAGCATGGGCCGTGGGGTCATGGGTGGTGATCGGCCGGTTGTAGCCGGTCGCGATCACCTGGCCACCGCGCGTGATGACCGCGCCCACGGGCACCTCGCCCACGAGCCAGGCGTTGTGGGCCTGGTCCAGCGCAAGCCGCATCGCGTACTCATCCGCGGGCGTGAAAAGAGGCTCGTTCATCAGGGGCGGCAGTGTACCCATGGCATGCTTTCGCCCATGACGGATCTGGCCCTCCACGCGCTTGGCGAAGCAGCCCTGTGCTGCACCCTGCCCGCGCCCGTGACGCTGGAGCAGCAGCAACGCCTGTGGCAACTCGCCGCCGCACTGGCCCGGCGGGCCGACGTGCGCGACATCACGCCCGGGATGAACAACCTCACCTTCGGCTTCGACCCACTGCGCACCGATCCGGCCACCCTCGAAGCGGCGGTGCAAGGCCTTTGGGCCGCACCCGCCCGCGCCCGCGCCCTGGGTCGCCGGGTGGACATCCCGGTGCACTACGGCGGCGACGATGGCCCGGACCTTGCCGATGTCGCCCGCCACTGCGGCCTGTCGACCGACGACGTGGTGAGGCGGCACACGGCGGCCGAATACGTCGTGTACTTCATCGGCTTCCAGCCCGGCTTTGCCTACCTGGGCGGGCTGGACGAATCGCTGCACACACCCCGCCGTGCCGAGCCGCGGGTGGCCGTGCCGGCGGGCAGCGTGGGCATCGGCGGCGCGCAGACGGGCATCTATCCGCTGGTCACGCCAGGCGGCTGGCAGTTGATTGGCCGCACCGCCCTGCCCTTGTTCGACCCCACCGCCGAGCCGCCCACGCGCCTGGCGCCGGGCGACCGGGTGCGCTTCGTGGCCATGCCGTCATGATCGAGCTGCTCAAGGCCGGGCCGTTGACCACCGTGCAGGACCTGGGCCGCATGGCCTGGCGTGACCGCGGCATCAGCCGTTGCGGCGCGCTCGACGACCTGGCCCTGTGCCAGGCCAATCTGCTGGTGGGCAACGATGTCGGGGCGGCGGGGCTGGAGTTCACCCTGGGCCCAGCCCTGCTGCGACTGCAGGCCGACGGCTGGCTGGCCCTGACCGGCACTGACAGCCCGGCAGCGCTCGATGGCCAGCCGGTGCGCCCCGGCTGGCGCACCCGCGTGCAAGCCGGCCAGGTCCTGAAGATCGCCGCCCCGCGCGAGCGCATGCGAACGGTGCTGGCCGTCAGCGGCGGCATCGATGTGCCACTGGCCCTGGGCTCGCGCAGCACCGATCTGAAGGCAGGATTCGGCGGCCTGAACGGCCGCGCCTTGAGGGACGGCGACCAGCTCCCCTGGCACCCGCCGCCCGTTCAGCACCATGCGGCCCCACGCCAGATCGGCCTGAGACCGCCCTCCTGGACGGCTGAGGTACGCGTGCTGCCCGGCCCGGAGCATGACCAGTTCACGCTGCAGGCCCGGCAGGCGCTGTTCGAAGCCGACTGGACACTCACCCCCCAGAGCAACCGCATGGGCTTTCGCTTCGCCGGCCCGGTGCTCGCGCGGGCTGCTGGCGGCGACCTGCCCTCGCACGGGGTGCTGCCCGGCGTCATCCAGGTGCCGCCCTCGGGCCAGCCCATCGTGCTGCTGGCCGATGCGCAGACGACCGGCGGCTACCCCAAGATCGGCGTGGTCATCCGCGCCGACCTCTGGAAGCTCGCACAGCTGCGCCTGGGTGGCACGCTGCGCTTCCTGCCCTGCACCCGCGAGGAGGCCGTCGCCGCGCTGCGCGACCGCGAGGCCGAACTCGACGCCTTGAAAGTGGCCCTATGCCTATCGACCTGAATGCCGATCTCGGTGAAGGCGCGCCCGACGACGCCGAGCTGCTCGCCCTCGTCACGTCTGCCAACATCGCCTGCGGCTGGCATGCCGGTGACGCCCGGCTGATGCAGGCCGCCGTCCGCGCGGCCCTGGCCCGCGGGGTGGCCATCGGCGCGCATCCGAGCTACCCCGACCGCGAGAACTTCGGCCGCAGCGAGATGAACCTGTCGCCCGACGACGTACGCGCCGACGTGATCTACCAGGTCGGCGCCCTCGCGGCGCTCGTGCACGCGGCGGGCGGCCAGCTGCATCACGTCAAGCCGCATGGCGCGCTCTATAACCAGGCCGCGCGGGACCCCTCGCTGGCGGACGCCATCGTCGACGCCGTGCGCGCGGTGGACCCGAGCCTTGCCATCTACGGTCTGGCCGGTGGCGAACTGCTGCAGGCCGCCGAGCGTGCAGGCCTGCGCGCGGTCGCGGAGGTCTTCGCAGACCGTGGCTACCGGGCCGATGGCAGCCTCGTGCCGCGCAGCCAGCCCGGCGCCCTGATCCATGACACCGGCGAGGCCGTGGCGCGCAGCCTGCGCATGGTGCAGGAAGGCGTGGTGCAGGCCGTCACCGGCGAGACCGTGCCGATTCAGGCCCAGACCCTGTGCCTGCATGGCGACGGCCCACACGCCCTGGCCTTTGCCCGCGCGCTGCGCCAGGCGCTGACCTCGGCCGGCATCACGCTTCAGCCCTGAAGAACGACCATGACCCTGCCTGCAACCGTCTCGCTGTGGCCGCTGATCGGCGTGGCCGTCGTCATCGTCGGCTTCGTACTGCGCTTCAACCCCATCGTGGTGGTCACGGTGGCTGGCCTGGCCACCGGCCTGGCGGCCAAGCTGCCGCCCGACCTCATCCTCGCCAAGCTCGGCACCGGCTTCGTGAAGACGCGCAACCTGCCCCTCACGCTGCTGCTGCCGCTGCCCGTCATCGGCCTGCTGGAGCGGCACGGCCTGCGCGAGCGGGCCCAGGCCTGGATTGCCGGCATCCGGTCGGCCACCGCAGGGCGGCTGCTCATCGTCTACCTGTTCATCCGCGAGTCCGCCGCGGCCATGGGCCTCACGCTGGTGGGCGGCCACGCCCCGATGGTGCGCCCACTGGTCGCCCCCATGACCGAGGCCGCCGCGGAGCAGACCCACGGCCCGCTGCCCCCGGCCGTGCGCGACCGCCTGAAGGCCCTCGCCGCCGCGACCGACAACGTGGGCCTGTTCTTCGGCGAGGACATCTTCGTGGCCTTCGGCTCCATCGTGCTGATGCAAACCTTCCTGGCCGAGAACGGCATCGTCACCGACCCGCTGCACATCGCGCTGTGGGGCATCCCGACGGCGATTGCCGCCTTCGTGATCCACGCGGCCCGGCTGCTGCGGCTGGACCGGCAACTGCCCGCGCTCATCGCGCGCGAGGGCGCCAAGGCTGCGCCATGACGGCTCTGCTCACGCTCGACCATCTCTACCTGCTCACCGGCGCCGCCCTGCTGGCCGTGGCCGCCTTGGCCTGCGCGGACCGGGCCAACCCGCGGCGCTGGAGCAGTGGGTTGTTCTGGGCGCTGTGGGCCGTCATCTACCTGGCCGGCGACGTGCTGCCGGCGGTCGTCAACGGCCTCATCGTGCTGATGCTCGCCGCGCTGGGCGGCCTGGGCGGGGTATCGCTCGGCCGGCACGGCACGCGCAGCGTGGAGCAGCGCCAGGCCAGCGCGGCACGGCATGGCAACCGGCTCTTCCTGCCCATCCTGGCCATCTCGGCCACGGCCCTGGCTGGCAGCCTCACGCTGAAGGACGTGAGCGCCTTCGGCCACCTGCTGGTAGACCCGAAAAGCGTCACCCTGGCCAGCGTCGGGCTGGGCGCGTTGGTGGGCCTGGCTGCGGCGCTCTGGATGACGCGGGAGCGACCGATGCAAGTGCTGCACGAGTCGCGCCGGCTGCTGGAGATCATGGGGCCGGCGGTCATCCTGCCGCAGATGCTCGCCACGCTCGGCCTGCTGTTCACCGATGCCGGCGTCGGCCGCGCGGTGGCGGCAATCGCAACCCAGACCCTGCCCGTGGACAGCGCCTGGCTGGCTGCGGCGGCCTACGGCCTGGGCATGGCGGCCTTCACCATGGTCATGGGCAATGCCTTCGCCGCGTTCCCGGTGATGACCGCGGGCATCGGCATTCCCATCCTCGTGGGGCTGCACCATGGCAACCCGGCCGTAATGGCCGCCATCGGCATGTTCTGCGGCTACTGCGGCACCTTGATGACGCCCATGGCCGCCAACTTCAATGTCATCCCGGCGGCGCTGCTGGAGCTGAAAGACCGCAACGCCGTCATCCGGGCCCAGTGGCCGACCGCGTTGATGCTGCTGGCCGTGAACATCGTGTTGCTGCGCGTGTTCATGTGACGGACCTCCAGGACGATCTCTTCGGCCAGGCGCCGCGGCCGGCGGCTCGGCCCCAAGGCGTGCAGCCCGTGCCCGCCAGCGACGACGACCGGGCGCTGGCGGCACGCCTGTCGCCGCATGTGCACCTGGGTACGTCGACCTGGAGCTATCCCGGCTGGCAGGGCCTGGTGTGGGCGGGCCGGCACAGCGAGAGCCTGCTGTCGCGCAGCGGGCTGCCGGCCTATGCGGCGCATCCGCTGCTGCGGGCCGTGGGCATCGACCGCGGCTTATACCGGCCGCTTGCCGCAAGCGACTTCCAACGCCATGCGGAACAGGTGCCACCCGGCTTCCGGTTCACGGTCAAGGCACCGAGCCTCGTGACCGACGCCGTGCTGCGCCAGGAAGAGGGCCGCGGGCAGCAGCCCAACCCACTCTTTCTGGACCCGTCGGTGGCGCAGTCAGACTTCATCGAGCCCGCGGTGGAGGGACTGGGCGCCACGGTGGGCGCGCTGGTCTTCCAGATCAGTCCGCTGCCGGCGGCCAGACTGGCGGCGATGAACGAGCAGTTCGACCGTTTGCACAGGCTGTTGCTTGCCCTGCCCCGCTTGCCGCACGGTGTGGTGGCCGTCGAGGTGCGCGACGCCGCATGGCTGACGCCTGAGCTGACCGCGCTGCTGCGCGACACCGGCGCACGCTACTGCCTGGGCTTGCATCCCAAGCTGCCGCCGCTGCAAGAGCAGCTGCCCTTGTTGCGAGCCCTGTGGCCCGGTGCCCTGGTCGTGCGCTGGAACCTCAACCGGCTGCACGGCCCCTACGGCTATGAAACGGCCGAGAAGCGCTACGGCGAGTTCAACCGCCTGATGGACCCCGACCCGCAGACCCGGGCGGAGCTCGCCCGCATCATCCGCGGCACGACCGGCGCAGGCCAGGACGCCTTCGTCACCATCTCCAACAAGGCCGAGGGCTCCGCACCCCTGAGCGTGCGCGCCCTGGCCCAGGCCATCACCGGCGACGCGCCCGGCGGTTGACCTTGCCGGGCGTGGCCGGCTCGGCATCCGGCAGATTGCCGCCTTCGGCCTCCCAGCGGCTCACCTCATCATGGTGTTGCCGGCCTTCGTGGCGCAGGCGCCGTACCCGCTGCTGGCGGCCCAAGTGCTGGACGACGGTGGCTGCCAAAGCCGACGTGGCCAGCAGCGCAATCAGGGACTTGATCATGGCAATGCTCCTTGCTGATGCGACAGCATGGCCGCCGCGCAAGGCCAGCGCCGTCAGCGCAGCGCCGCCGCACGTGTAGGAAGCAGCCTCGGGCGCGGCACCAGGCTCACTGCGTCGCCGAGGCGGCAGCCTCCGCCGCGCGACGGGCCGCATCGTCGAGGTTGCCCTGCACCTGGCGCCCCACATCCTGCGGTCGCGGCATGGCGCCGCCGGTGGCCGGGGAGCTGGCCGCATCGGGCGCAGCCGGCCTGAGCGCGGCCGTCTGCTTCTTGGCCAGGGACAGCACGATGGCCGCAACGATCACCAGGGCGAGGAGGCTGAAGGCAGCACGCATGTTGGAAAGAGTCACGGTTGAAAGGCTGCAAAGCATAAGCCGGGTGCCACAGGCGCCCGGCTGCGAGCCTCCCACCGGCCACGTCGCCCCCGCATCCCCGTGAACTGCGTCCAGCCACGAGAAAGCCCGCCGGAGGCGGGCTCTCGTGTTGCAAGCCTGGGCTACAGCCCAGCGCCTCGGGGGCCCATCACTGGGCCGTCAGGCTGATGTCGTCGAGCACGAAGGACGTCTGCAGCGAGCTGTCCTCGGTGGCCAGGAACTTCAACGTGATCGTCTTGCCGACATAGGCGCTGAGGTCGATCGTCTTCAGCACGTAGCCGGTGGCGGCGTTCGCGTTGGAGTAGGTGGCGACCGTCGTGGTGGTCGATCCACTGACCACCTGCACCTTGAGGGTGTCGTAGGCCGTCGTGCCGGTCTCGGCGGTGTCGATGTGCAGGTAGAACGACAGCGTCGCCTTCGTCGCGCCCGGCGGCACGGTCACCCCCTGCGAGACCGTGTCGGAATGGCTGCTGCCATAGCCGCCCAGCCACGCGAACCAAGTGCCTGCGTGGGAGGACTCGCCGCTGCAACCGCTGCCGCCATTGCTGCACAAGGTGCCGGTGCTCATCGTCCACGGCGTCGCGCTGCCGGTCTCGAAGCCGCCGTTGGCCAGCAACTGGCTCGCGCCGCTGGTCACGGTGACCGCATGCGTCACGGAGGCGGTCTTGCCGCCGCTGTCCCCGACAGTTTCCGTCACGTTGTAGGTGCCGGCCGCCGCGTAGGTGTGCGAGGGACTGGTGGCGGTGGAGGTGCCGCCATCGCCGAAGGTCCAGCTGTGGCTCGTGATGCTCGCGCCGCTGATGGTGTCGCTGGAACCATCCGTGAAGTTGACCGTCAGGCCGCTGCTCGCTGACGTGAAGGCCGCTGTCAGGCTGCCCGTGCTGCCACCGCCAAAGGCCGAGGCGAAGTTGGCAATGTTCAGGCTGCCGTAGCCGGTGGTGTAGTCCCAGCCCGACTTGGCGCTGTAGCCGCCATTGCTGCCTGAGGTCACGTCATGGAACCAGCTGGGGTTGGATGCTGCGCCCTGATAGATCGTCTGTGCGGGGAAAGGCAGGCCATTCGCGTTGGCCGACTGCAGCCGCGAATACAGGCCCGTGAAGATCGGTGCTGCGAGGCTGGTGCCGCCAATCGTGCTGTTGCTGCCGTTGATCAGCACCTGCGCGCCGCTGTTGGGCGAAGCATCGAAGGCGATGTCCGGGGTGCCGCGCATGGTGGACGTGCCCAGCACGCCGGACGACTTCTGCCAACTCGGCGCCGACTCTGTCAGGCTCGGCCCCCCCCCGGTGCCGCCGGAGGCCGACTGCGGGCACGTGGAAGGACCCGTGCAACTCCACACCGTTTCGCTGACCCAGCTGCCACCGCTGGAGGACAAGGTGGTCCCGCCGATGGACATCACATACGGCGACACCGACGGGTAGCTGGCCGAGTTGGTGCTGCCGCCGCACTCGTACGAGCCCGAATCGCCGGAGGAGACCGAGAACGTCTGGCCCTGGGCCACGGCGCTTTGGAAGATCTGGTCATTGGAGGCCATGATGCCGGAGCTCTTGGCGTCGTTCTCGCACTCACCGAGCGAAACGTTGATGACCTTGGCCTTGTTGTCGCTGATGATGCGGTTGTAGACCGCTGTCAGCGCCGAATCGCTCAGGTCGGTGCCGGCGTACAGCAGCATCGACTTGATCGTGCCCCCGGCCGCGGCCAGCGCCACCTGCGAGTCCATGTTCCATTCGTCCGTGCCGGAGGTGTCGGTACCGGCGGTGCCGACTGTCACCACGCTGACCGGCGGCGTCGGATAGCCCGCGTTGCTCGCAAAGCTGCGCAGATCGGTCACTGTCTGCGACACATTGCCGGCAGTGACGATGGCGATGGTGGCATTGGTGGCGGAGGGAAAGCCGGACGCACCATAGATGCTGGCGAACTGGGTCGGGCTCACGGCCTGCACGGTCTGCGTGGTGGCGTTCGGTCGCACCAAGGTCTTGTGATGCAGGTGCACCGTCTGCAAGCCATGCACTGCGAGGATCTTGTCGCTGAGTTCGCTCGGGATCTGGGCCGTGCTGGTATTGGCGTAGGCCGTACGTTGACCGACGCTGTAGAAGTGGAGCTCGGTCTTGAAGGCTGACTTGACCGCCGCATGGGTGCCGTCGGCCGTGACCAGCAACTTGTTCGGCGCGACCTCGATGTTCGTGAAGCCGGCCTGCCGCAGGTGGGCGACCACGGCCTGCACTTGATCGGCCGATGGCGCAAAGCGCTGCTGGAAGTCTGCCGCGGACAGCGGCGCCGCCCGGCCGGCCATGATCTGGCTGGTGAGCTGATCCAGCGCGGCGCGGTTCTGCAGCTTGAGGCTGACGGCGACATGGACCTGGTTGTAGTCGCCCATCACACCCATGTGGGTGCCCTCGCGGATCTCTGGCGCCTCGCTCTTGGTCATGGCCCAGGTCTGCGCCGCCTGTGCGCCGCCGGCAGCGGCGGCCATCAGCGTGGCCAGCAGCCAACCCCTGGGCCAGCCAGGTCGAGCAGCGCCGGCAGAGCGCACCGCCGCCGCCTGCTTGATGGCCTGAGGGGTGCGGCGATTGATCCGCTTGGGGAAGTGATCCATGGCTTGATAACTCCGAAAATGCTTTGACAAAGGAGGACCAGCACCCGGCACCTGGACAGCGCGAGCGTCAATCAAGTTGTGGGAGACGAATACCGATCCAACGACGCCACGCTCCTTGTGAGGCGAGGCGCAGCGGATGCTAGGAATGCCCCCCGAACCTACACATGCGTGTTCTCTCGTCGCCTGCGCCTGCGACAAGCTTGTAAAGACAAGTGAAGACAGCCGACCGACAGGTTAGGGCCCGACTTGCACTGAGCCTTCTCAACGCTTTCGCCAGGCCCACAGATCGCCGCCAGAGGGCTTGCCACCGCACCATCAGCCCGCCAGACGCAAAAAAGCCGCCGGCGCGCTTAACGCTTCCGGCGGCTGGTCGCCTGTCGGCTGACTTTCAGGGTGTTGCGTCGGTGTCGATGGTCAGATCAGTTCATCGGACGGGGCTGCGTACTCAACGCAGCCGCACGTCACTCCCACTCGATCGTTGCCGGCGGCTTGCTGCTCACGTCATAGGTCACCCGGTTGATGCCGCGTACCTCGTTGATGATGCGCCCCGAGGTGCGTTTGAGCATCGAGTAAGGCAGCTCGGCCCAGTCGGCAGTCATGAAGTCACTGGTCTGCACGGCGCGCAGCGCCACGACGTAGTCGTAGGTGCGGCCGTCGCCCATCACGCCCACGCTCTTGACCGGCAGGAAGACGGCGAAGGCCTGGGAGGTCAGGTCATACCAGCTCTTGCCGGTGGCCGGGTCGATGGTGTTGCGCAGCTCTTCGATGAAGATCGCGTCGGCCCGGCGCAGCAGGTCGGCGTAGGTCTTCTTGACCTCGCCGAGGATGCGCACGCCCAGGCCCGGTCCGGGGAAGGGGTGGCGGTAGACCATCTCGGGCGGCAGCCCCAGGGCCACGCCCAGCGCCCTCACCTCGTCCTTGAACAGTTCGCGCAGCGGCTCCAGCAGCTTCAGGCCGAGCTGCTCGGGCAGGCCGCCCACGTTGTGGTGGCTCTTGATGGTGGTGGCCTTCTTGGTCTTGGTGCCGCCGCTTTCCACCACGTCCGGATAGATCGTGCCTTGCGCCAGGTACGTCGCGCCCTTGTGGCCACCGTCGCCCGCCTTGAGCTTGGCGGCCTCCGCCTTGAAGACGTCGACGAACAGGCGGCCGATGATCTTGCGCTTCTGCTCGGGGTCGGTCACGCCGGCCAGCTCGCCCAGGAACAGGTCGCTCGCGTCGACACGGATGACCTTGGCGTGCAGCTTGCCGGCGAACATGTCCATGACCATGTCGCCCTCGTTCAGGCGCAGCAGGCCGTGGTCCACGAAGACGCAGGTCAGCTGGTCACCGATGGCGCGGTGGATGAGCGCCGCGGCCACCGACGAATCCACGCCGCCAGACAGGCCGAGGATGACCTCTTCGTCGCCAACCTGGGCGCGGATCTTCTCGACCGCCTCGGCGATGTAGTCGCCCATGATCCAGTCGCCCTTGCAACCGGCGATGTCTCGCACGAAGCGGCGCAGCAGCGCCTCGCCCTGCTGGGTGTGCGTGACTTCAGGGTGGAACTGCACGGCGTAGAGGCCACGTGACTCGTCGGCCATGCCGGCGATCGGGCAGCTCGGCGTGGAGGCCATCAGCTTGAAACCCGGCGGCAGCGCGGTGACCTTGTCGCCGTGGCTCATCCAGACCTTGAGCATGCCGTGGCCCTCGGCGGTGGCGAAGTCCTGCAGGCCGTCGAGCAGCTTGGTGTGACCATGGGCGCGCACCTCGGCATAGCCGAACTCGCGGTGGTCGCTCCATTCGACCTTGCCCCCCAGTTGCACGGCCATCGTCTGCATGCCGTAGCAGATGCCCAGCACCGGCACGCCGAGATCCCACACGGCCTGCGGGGCGCGCAGCTCGTGGTCTTCATAGGTGGAGGCGTGGCTGCCGCTCAGGATGATGGCCTTGGGCGCGAACGCCTTGATGAAGTCGTCCGACACGTCGTTCGGGTGGATTTCGCAATAGACCGACGCATCACGCACCCGGCGGGCGATGAGCTGGGTGACCTGGGAGCCGAAGTCGAGGACGAGGACCTTGTCGTGATGCATGGTGAACTCAGGCAGTTTGCAAAGCGGTGCGCTGGCCGCGGAAGAAGCGGTAAGCGACGAGGAGGCCGACCCCTTGCAGGGCGGCGCAGGTGTAGAAGGGCAGACCCATCAGCGGGTCGGTGGCCGGGCGGTGTGCGACCCAGCCCAGCAGCGTCAGGCCGAGCACCGGGGCCACGACTGCCATCAGGCTGTTGAGCGACGACACCGCACCCATGGCCTGGCCCTGGTGGCTGCCGCCGGCCGCGTTGGAGATGAGGCTCTGCACCGCAGCCGTGGCCACGCCGCCGAGCAGGTTGAAGGCGATGACGGCGTACATCATCCAGCCTTCGCTCGCGAGGCCCCAGCCGAGGTAGGCCGCCGAGGCCGACGCCATACCGATGAGCGCCAGGCGCTGCGGGCTGAAGCGCGCCAGCAGCGGCCGCAGCAGCACGCCCTGGCTGATGACTGACACGATGCCCACGGCGAACAGCGACCAGCTGACCTCCAGCGGCCCCCAGCCGAACTTGAACTTGGTGTAGAGCACCCAGGTGGTGTGCAGCATGAACTGCGCGAGCGACGCCAGCGCAATGACAAACACCAGCGGCCCCACGCCCTTCAAGGCGGCCAGGCCGCGCAGTGCGGAAACCGGGTTGGCCTTCTTCCAGTCGAAGGCGCTGCGCCGTTCACGCGGCAGCGACTCGGGCAGCACGAAGAAGCCGTAGCACCAGTTCAGGATGGCCATGGAGCCGGCTGCGAAGAAAGGCCAGTGGATGTCGAAATGCCCCAGCCAGCCCCCGATGACGGGGCCAAGGATGAAGCCCAGGCCGAACATCGCGCCAAGCTGGCCGAATCGGCGGGCACGGTCCTCCGGCGCGGTGATGTCGGCCACGTAGGCGTTGGCAATCGCGATGTTCGCCTGCATGGCGCCCGAGAACAGGCGCACCACCACCAGCATCCACAGGGCGGTAGCCATGGCCGTGACGAAGAAGCTCAGCGCCAGGCCCGCGAAACCGATCAACAGCACGGGGCGGCGCCCAAAGCGGTCGGACAGCGCGCCCAGCACCGGCGAGCCGATGAAGTTGGCCACGCCGAAGGCCATCGTGACCAGCAGGAATGCCGAGGTCTGCTCGTCGTTGCCCTGGGTGAAGGTGCCCACGATATGCGGCAGCACCGGCACCATCAGGCCGATGGAGATCATGTCGATCAGCACGGCGGCCATGATGAAACCCATGGCGGGGGCGCGTTTCGGGGAGGAACTCATCGGGTTGGCAGAAAAGAGAAACGGGGCGATCTGACGTCGCCCCGTTGCCTGCGGTCTCAGCTCACTCGCTGCGGTAGTTGGGTGCTTCCTTCGTGATCTGCACGTCGTGGACATGGCTCTCGCGCATGCCTGCCGTCGTGATCTCGACGAACTCGGCCTTGTTCTGCATCTCGGCGATGGTGCCGCAGCCGCAGTAGTGCATGGACGCCTTCAGGCCGCCAGCCATCTGGAAGATGACCTGCACGACCGACCCCTTGTAGGGCACCTGCCCTTCGATGCCTTCCGGCACCAGCTTGGAGGTGTTGGGGTTGTTGCCCGTCTCGGCCTGGAAGTAACGGTCGGCGCTGCCCTTGGCCATGGCGCCCATCGAGCCCATGCCGCGGTAGCTCTTGAAAGTGCGGCCCTGGTAGAGGATGGTCTCGCCCGGCGCTTCTTCGGTGCCGGCAAAGGCGCCGCCCATCATGACGGTGTCGGCGCCAGCCGCGATGGCCTTGGCCACGTCGCCGGAGTAGCGGATGCCGCCGTCGGCAATGACTGGCACGCCGGTGCCCTTGAGCGCCGTCACGACGTTGTCGATGGCGGTGATCTGCGGCACGCCGACGCCCGCGACGATGCGGGTCGTACAGATGGAGCCGGGGCCGATGCCGACCTTGACGCCGTCCGCCCCGGCTTCGACCAGTGCCAGCGCAGCGGCACCAGTGGCGATGTTGCCGCCAATGACGTCGACCTGCGGGTAGGCGCGCTTGACCCAGCGCACCCGCTCCAGCACGCCGGCGCTGTGGCCGTGGGCGGTGTCGACGATGATGGCGTCGACTCCGGCGCGCACCAGCAGCTCGACGCGCTGTTCCGTGTCTTCACCGAAACCGACCGCGGCGCCGACGCGCAGGCCGCCGTGGCTGTCACGCGCCGCGTTGGGGAAGCTGGTCTGCTTGGTGATGTCCTTGACGGTCATCAGGCCCCGCAGCTCGAAGGCGTCGTTGATGACGACCACGCGCTCAAGCTTGTGCTTGTGCATCAGCGCCTTGGCTTCTTCAAGTGACGCGCCTTCGCGCACGGTGATGAGCTTCTCGGCCGGCGTCATGATCTCGCGGACCTTGGCGTCCATGCGGGTCTCGAAGCGCAGGTCCCGGCCGGTGACGATGCCGACCACCTTCTTGCCTTCGACGACCGGGAAGCCCGAGAAGCCGTGCAGGCGGGTCAGCTCGACCGCGTCGCGCACGGGGGCGTCGGGAGAGATCGTCAGGGGCTCGCGCACCACGCCGCTCTCATAGCGCTTGACCCGGGCCACCTCGCGCGCCTGCGCTTCAGCGGACAGGTTTTTGTGCACGATGCCGATGCCACCCTCCTGCGCGATGGCAATCGCCAGGCGCGCTTCGGTGACGGTGTCCATGGCGGCGGACACCAGCGGCAGGTTCAGGGGGATGTTGCGCGACAGACGGGTCGCAAGGCTGGTGTCGCGGGGCAACACCTGGGAGAACGCTGGCACCAACAACACATCGTCGAAGGTGAGCGCTTTGCCGAGAAGGCGCATGAGGAAAGCTCCAGAGGAGGGTAGGAACAGTCCATTGCTGGACCATTCCCCCCTAAGAACCGGACTTGCGACTTTCACCGCATCCGGCTCAAGCACAACAAAGTGTGCGGGTTCGGGGAGCACGTGATTGTATCAGTGCCCCCTCTCCCGTACCTAAGCCTCATTCAGAGGCCGGCTTTGCAACTGTCAGACCCAAGGCATGCAGTTGGTTGTGACACACCGGATGCAGGAGCACCCGGTTTGCTAGCGCGTCCGACCCGCCCTTCCCTCGCGGAACGAGGTGATGGTCGTGCCAGCCGGTCGCTTCGGTGATGGCTTCGCCACAGCGTTGGCAGTTGCCATGCTGGGACGCGAACAACGTCGCCCATTGCTTGCGATACGCCATGCTCTTCAGCAGGCGCTGCCCGCGCAGGTCTTCGCCATACGCTTCCCACGTCGGGTCGAAGGGGTTGTAAGCCCCTTTGACCTTCAGATGCCTGACGATCTCCGTATCAGCGAGCCGATACAGACGCCGCCACTGCGGTTCACCATCCGCACCAACAGTCCGCGACGCGAACTCGGTGCGGCCCTCGATGATTGGCCAGTACTTCTTGGCCAGCCATGCGTGGGTCTTCTTTGGATGCCTGCGGCGTGCCCAACGCGTCAACCGCCACCACAGCAGCGAGTCGAGTTTGTTGAACGTCTCCTTGGCGACCACCGGTTGGTGGTACTGAGCCCAACCCCGAAGGACCGGATTCAGCAGCTTGATGAGATCCACCTGCGTCACTTCCTTGTGGTCGTTCACGAGTCCTCGCACCTTGTCGTAGAACGCCTTTACGTTCTTGCGACTCGGCTTGATGAGTAACACTTCCCTGTACTTGCGGAAGTTCCATCCGAGGAAATCGAATCCCTCATCGATGTGCGTGACTCGCGTCTTCGCCGGTGATAGCCGCAATCCCCGTTGTGCGAGAAATGCTTCTACCCACGGCCGGACTTCGCCTTCCAGCACGTCTTTCGACGCGCAAGTGATGACGAAGTCGTCGGCGTACCGGACCACACCGATTCGGAGTTTCGGTACCTTCGACGTCCCCAGCTTTGCACCGAGGTGCGCCACCAGATCAGTTTCCAGCCCGTTGAGCGCCACATTTGCCAGGGTTGGCGAAATGATGCCCCCTTGCGGGGTGCCCGCATCTGTTGCTGCCAGCTGGCCCTTGTAGACCACTCCTGCTTTCAACCACTTGCTGAGGATTGCTTTATCCATACGGGCATGGCGCACCAGCCACTCGTGGTTGATATGGTCGAAACAGCCTTCGATGTCCGCTTCCAACACCCATTTGGCCGAGGCCTTGCGGGACAGGAGGATGAACAACTGGCTCATGGCATCGGCCGTCGAGCGATTGGACCGAAAGCCGTAGCTGTTCGGGTCGCTCTGCGACTCCACGACGGGCTCCAGACTCAGCAGGTGGAGTGCCTGCATTGCCCGATCTTTCATCGTCGGAATGCCCAACGGGCGTTCCTTGCCATTTGCCTTAGGGATATAGACCCGCCTCAACGGCAGCGGTCGATATCCCCGTGACTGCTTCAACATGCTGACAGCCTCCCATTTGCAGGGCGGCGTATCCCAGAGCTCGCGGTCGACGCCTGCCGTCCGCTTGCCTTGATTTTCAGTCACTCGTCTGACCGCCAGTGCCCTGGCAGCAAACGAGCGGGTCAGCGACCGTTGCAGGGTTTTGACCCTGCGCCAGTCACCAGCCTGTGTTGCCTTCGCGATCTTGAACTGCGTCGTTCTCACGTTCCGCATGACCTTCTGCCAATCGATGGCGTGCCAGTCAGTGGGTCCGTGCGAGGACGCAGAACCATCGTTGCCGATGATCTCTTCCATGCTTTCCTCGTAGGTTGGTAGCCCATTGAGCAAACGCACTGAACCCCGGAGGGCTGGCGCGCAGCCCTTGGGCGGACTTAGAACTCAACAACCGGCTCGCGACGGTTGCACCAAACGGAAGTGGGCCTGCTTTCGCAGCGGGGCATTGCCCCTATCCCGGCCATTACAACCGGGCGTTCGCTTTTTCCGTCATCCCATACCCCCTCACCCAACAGGTCGCCTTACGGCTTCCCTGCCCTTGCGCCGTGACGCGTGGGCGAGTGATGGGGCTTACCACGTTCCCTGGAATACCGATCAGCGTTGTGTGCCGATCTGTCCGGTTAGGGTCTGTCTTTCTTGCGACTGCGCAATGGTGATGTGCTCCCTTTTGCGACGAGAGCATCCGGCAGCGTGCCTTTTGGCTCTGGCCTATCAGCAGGTTTGGCCAGTCAATGCTTACGCAAGTTCAATCGACAGTTCACGTGTGTTACCCATGCGGAACTAGCCTAGCCCCTTCTCCGCCGTCCTGCTGGCAGATTCCACCGACCCGCCTCACGGCGGATCAATGCCACGAGATCGTGGGGGACATTGTTGGGCGGGCTTCACACAGGCTCGTTACCGATCCTGCATGCCACCGTAGGCTACTGCTGATCACACAGCAGGTCATGGCATTCCGCTCCCGCGGACGCATGACAAGGCAAACCAGAGTTGATCACCTGATGACGAACACACCGATAGGTGTCACGACCTGCACACTAGGTTGCAAGGAGGCGGAATCAGAGTTCTGATCCCGTGATGCGCGCGGTCAGACACTCGTGGTGTCTTGGAGCGCGTGTTTCCTCAGTTGTCCGCAGAGACCTGCGGATTCCCGTGCGTGCGCCCTGACCGGCGTCAGAGCGAATCGTCATAAGAGCCATCGGCTCCCGAACGCCAGAGGCGTGCTAATGAAAGGCCACCATCAAAGTGGCAAAGGTGACACGAAACGTGTCGCACCGCAAAGCGGCATTATACGGAAGGCGTCACCGCTACACTGAACCCATGCGTCACAAGCCCCTGCTCATCGCCCTGGTCGGCCTGGTCCTGGCTGCTTCTGCCCATGCCCAATGGAAATGGCGCGACGCCAAAGGCAACGTCCAGTACAGCGACATGCCGCCGCCTGCCGGCACGCCGGAGAAGGACATCCTGCAACGCCCTCCCGGCGCCCGGCCGACCATCGTGGTGAGCCCGCCGCCCGGCCCGGCCAGCGCCGCCCCGGCGCCCGCCAAGGCCGCGAGCGCGCCGTCCAAGGCCGAACAGGAGGCCGCGGCCCGCCAGAAGCGCGAGCAGGACGGCGCCGCCGCCAAGCAAAAGGAAGAAGAGCAGCGCATCGCCGCCATCCGGCGCGACAACTGCGCCCGCGCACAGTCCAACATGCGCGAGCTGCAAAGCGGCGCCCGCTTGACCCGCACGAATGAAAAGGGCGAGCGCGTCTTCCTGGACGAAGCCCAGATCGCCGCCGAAGTCGCACGCACGCGCGACACCATCACCAGCGAATGCCGCTGAGCGCCGCCAGCGCCCTCGCCAACTAAGTCGCACGATCGAGCCGCCCCATCCTCCGAGTGCGGGGGATGCGGCTGCACCGCAGCTGCGCTTCGCCCGATATCCTGCCGGGTTATCACTGAACGGCTGACGTCACCCGCCGCCCACCCGGCGCGGGTCGTTTCGGCCGCATGACAGCCGCCCGAGGGAGCATGAGGGAAGCATCGACAACAACAAGCTGGCCGCGCTGGCTGGAAATCTGCCTGGTGCTGGGCAGTCTCGTGGCCTTCGCCGTCTGGTCCTACCTGCGCGCGCCGGTGGGTGGCGACTTCGCCTGGAGCGATGCACCGCGGCATGCGCTCAACGGCATCTTCGTGCATGACCTGGTGGCCCATCTGGGCGAGGGGGATCCTCGTGCCTACGCCGTGGACTACTACCTCCGCTACCCGGCGCTGACCATCCTCTTCTACCCGCCGCTGTTCTCCGGTGTGCTGGCCATCGCCTACGAGCTGTTCGGCTTCTCGCACCAGGTGGCCCAGGCGACAGTGCTCAGCTTTGCCGTCGTGCTCGGCGGCTTCACCTACCTGCTCGCCAGGCGCTGGATGAGCCAGGGGTTCGCGCTGGCAGCCGCCCTGCTGCTGGTGGGAGCGCCCGAACTCACGGTCTGGTCGCGCCAGGTCATGCTGGACCTGCCGACCTACGCCTGGCTGGTGGGCTCGGCCTGGTGCTTCACCGGCTGGCTCCAGCAACAGCGCCCGCGCCAGCTCTATGGCACCGCCGTGCTGGTGGTGCTCGCGCTCTACACCAAGCAGACGCCGCTGTTCATCTTTCCTGCGATGCTCGCCGGGCTGCTGGCGGGCCCCGGCCTGGCCGTGCTGCGCCGTCGCCACGTCTGGGTGACGGTGCTGTTGATGATGGTCGCGCTGATTCCCCTGGTGGTGCTGCAGCTCAAGTTCGGCCAGGTCAACTCCGCCTCGGCCATCGGCAGCGCCCGGGCGGACCTGTCGCGGCTGACCCTGGCCGCCTGGACCTACTACCTCGAGATCATGCCGAGCCAGCTCGGCTGGCCCACGCTGGTGCTGGCGGGTGTCTACCTGGTGGGCGCTGCCGTGCGGCCGTCCTGGCGCCTGCCGCGGCCCATCATGGTCTACCTGCTGTCCTGGCTGGTGCTCGGCTACCTGATGTTCTCGTTCATCATGGTCCGTGAGCCGCGCCATGACCTGATGGTGCTGATGCCGCTGGCCCTGTTCGCCGCCCTCGCGTTGCAACGCCTCGCCGAAGGCTGGCTGTCGGGGCGTGCCTATGCGGCCGCGATGACGGCGGTGCCGGTGCTGTGCTTCGCGCACGCCGGCGCCGAGCTCGAAATCCACCCCGTGCAGTACGTCGACGGCTATGCCCAGGCCGTGAACTACGTGATCGAGCGAGCGCCCGCGAACAGCGTGGTGATGTTTTCTGGCAATCGGGATGGCACCTTCATCTTCGACGTTCGGGCCTCCAAGCGCACCGACCTGGCCATCGCCCGGGCCGACAAGATGCTCTTCCGCGTCGCCATCGAGCGCGAACGCGGCATCGAGGATCGCGGGGTCGACACCGCGCAGCTGCGACAACGCTTCGTGGACCACGGCATCCGCTACCTGGTCTACGACCCGGACTTCTGGCAGGACCAGCCCTCCATGGCCGCCCTGCGCAGCCTGCTGGCCGACAAATCCAGCTTCACGCTGGAAGAGACCTTCCAGCTCCGGGCGAACTTCAACAACCAGGACAAGCGCCTGCAGATCTACCGCTTCGAAGGCGAACTGCGCAATCCGCCACTGCCGCTGAGCGCCGAACTCGTCGGTGTCGGCATGAAGCTGCAGAAGTAAGGCTCGCCCGCCTCGCCCTCCTCCGCAAAACCCCTCTTCCGCAGGCCCACATGACGTCCCCTCGCCCTCCTGCCGTGCAGTTGTCCATCGTCATCCCGACGTTCAATGAGCGCGGCAACATTGCCGAGCTCGTGCGGCGCATCGACAACTGCATGGGCGACACGCCCTGGGAAGTCGTCTATGTCGACGACAACTCGCCCGACGGCACCGCCGCCGCCGTGCGCGAGCTGGCGCAGACCGACGGCCGGGTTCGCCTGGTGCACCGCATCGGCCGCCGCGGCCTGTCCAGCGCCTGCATCGAAGGCATGCTGGCATCGACCGCCCCCTTCATCGCCGTGATGGACGCCGACCTGCAGCACGACGAAACCCTGCTGCCCCACATGCTGGCCGCGCTGCGCAACGACGGCCTGGACGTTGTGGTCGGCAGCCGCCACGCCGACGGTGGCAGCCTGGGCGACTGGGACGCGGGCCGCGCCAAGATCAGCGACGTCGCCACGCGCCTGGCCAAGCTCGTCACCCAAGCCGAGCTGCGGGACCCGATGAGCGGCTTCTTCATGCTGCGCCGCGAGGTGCTGTACGAAGCCATGCCCAAGCTGTCGGCCATCGGCTTCAAGATCCTGCTGGACATCTTCGCCTCCGTGCCGCGCCCGCTGAAGTTCAAGGAGCTGGGCTACACCTTCCGCAACCGCTTCTCGGGCGAGAGCAAGCTGGACTCCATGGTGGCCTGGGAGTACCTGATGATGCTGCTGGACAAGCGCGTCGGCCACATCGTGCCGGTGCGCTTCGTGCCGTTCGCCGCCATCGGTGCGGCCGGCGTGGTGGTCCACATGATCGTGCTGTGGCTGATGTTCAAGTCCATGGGCCAGAGCTTCGCGGCCGGCCAGACGCTGGCCACGCTGATCGCGATGACCGCGAACTTCTTCTTCAACAACGCCTTCACCTACCGCGACCGTCGCCTGAAGGGCTGGGGCCTGCTGCGCGGCTGGTTGTCGTTCACGCTGGCCTGCTCGCTCGGCGCCGTGGCCAACGTGGGCATCGCCACCTACCTGTTCCGCGAAAACACGGCGGACTGGGCGCTGGCCGCGCTGTCGGGCATCGTGGTGGGCGCGGTCTGGAACTACGCAGTCACGTCGGTCTACACCTGGGGCAAGCCCAAGGCCGCCTGAGGGCTGAAGGCGGCCCACCGGGGCAGCGCAGGCTCAGCCCGGCCGGTGCCGGGAGACGATGCGCTGACCCCGCTTGGCATAGCGCAGTCGCCGCGCCTCCTTCGGGTCGACCGTCAGTGGGCGGTAGACCTCGATGCGATCCCGCTCGCGCAGCGGCGTGTCCAGCGGACGCGGGCGACCCCAGATCCCCACGCGCAAGGCGTCAAGCGGCAGGGTCTGGTCGGCCATGAAGTCGCTGCAGCCCGCCAGTGCCGCGCCCAGTGTCACCCCCTCGGGCAACGCCAGCCAGCGATGCTGCACATCGCCGGCCGCCGGGCTCCAGACGAGTTCAACCCGCACCGTGCAGCCGCTCCGCGCGTTGCACGAAGCTGTCGACAAAGGTGTTGGCGATGCGGTCAAACACAGGGCTGACCACCGCTTCCAGCGCGGTGCTGCTGAAGGCGTAGTTCAGCTCGAAGGCGATCTTGCAGGCCGTGGGCTCGCCCTGGGTGCCGGGCTTGTTCAACGGCAGGAACTCCCACAGGCCGTCCAGCCGCGAGAACGGGCCGTCGACCAGCTCCATGCGCACGCTGCGATCGGCCTCGTTGCGGTTGCGCGTGGTGAAGGCGTGCTTGACGCCGGCATAGGCCAGGTGCAGCCGCGCGGTGACCGAATCGCCTTCACGGGCCAGCACCTCGACCTTGTTGCACCACGGCAGGAACTCCGGATAGCGCTCCACCTGGGTCACCAACTCATACATCTCGTGCGGCGTGTGCCAGAGCAGCACGGACTTCTTGACCTGCTTCATAGAATGCCGGGATTGTAAGAAGGGCATGAGCCCCCACATTTCCGTCCATGTCTATCGCCGAGAACCGCCGCGCCCGCTACGACTACCACATCGAGGAACAGTTCGAGGCCGGCGTCGTGCTGTCCGGCTGGGAGATCAAGGCGATCCGCGCCGGCCAGGTGCAGCTGACCGACGGCTACGTGCTGATCCGTGATGGCGAGCTCTACCTGATCGGCTGCCGCATCAATGCGCTGCGCAGCGCTTCCACGCACGTCAACCCCGAAGCCGACCGCACCAAGAAGCTGCTGATGCACAAGGCCGAGATCAAGCGCCTGATCGGCAAGGTCGAGCAGCGTGGCTTCACCCTCGTGCCGCTGAACCTGCACTACAAGGGTGGCCGCGTGAAGGCCGACATCGCACTCGCCAAGGGCAAGGCCCAGCACGACAAGCGCGAGACCGAGAAGAAGCGGGACTGGGAGCGCGAGAAGGGCCAGCTGATGCGGCACAAGGTGTCTAGCAAGGGCTAAGCCAGCACCTGCAGCGCCTGCTCGATGTCGGCCCGCAGGTCGGCCGCATCTTCCAGGCCGATCGCAAAGCGCACCAGCGTGCGGCCCTCGAAGGGCAATGGCAGGTTGCGGCTGCGGCTCATGTCGTAGGGCACCGCCAGACTCATCGGGCCGGCCCACGAATAGCCGATGCCGAAGAGCTGCAGCGCGTCAACGAAGGCGTCCACCTGCCTGGCGCTGTACGTCGGCTTGAAGACGACCGAGAACAGGCAGGCCGCCGCCTTGCCGCCCACGGCCAGCCAATGCTGGTGACCGGGCGAGCCGGGCAACGCCGGATGGAATACCTTCGCCACCTCGGGCCTGCCGGCCATCCAGCTGGCGAGCTGGCGCGTGACGCGGTCCTGCGCCTCATAGCGCAGCGGCATCGTCGGCAGGCCGCGCAGCACCATCTCGACGTCGTTCTGCCCCAGGCCGTAGCCGAGATGCTCGTGGGCATGGTTGAGGCGGTCATGCAAGGCGCGGTCGCGGGTGCAGACCGACCCCATCAGCACATCCGCCCCACCGCTGGGGTATTTGGTCAGGGCCTGCATGACGATGTCGGCGCCCAGGCCCGGATGCGTGTCGGGCGCCGGCTCGAAGCCGTTGAAGGCCAGGCCCGCGCCCCAGGTGTTGTCCAGGGCCGTGGTCACCCCGCGCGCGCGGCAGGCGGCCAGTGTGCCGAGCAGGTCAGGGAACTCCAATGTGATCGAGCCGGCGGCCTCCAGCCAGACCAGCTTGGTGTTGTCGCGCAGCTCGGGCACGGTCAGGGGGTCGTAGAAGCGGTGCGTCACGCCCCACTGCGGCAGCCATGATTCGGTCAGATAGCGGTTCTGGCCATAGACGTTGTCAGGCACCAAAACCTCGTCGCCTGGACGCAGGATGGCCAGCGACGGCAACGTCACGGCCGCCAGACCGCTGGGCACGAGCAGGCAGTACTCGGCATGCTCCAGCGTCGCCAGGCGAGCCGCCAGCGTGTAGCTGGTGGGCGTGCCATGCAGGCCGTAGCGGTAGGTCAGGCCGTCGCGCGGCCGGGGCTTGTGCAGGTCGGCCGTGTCCTTGAAGAGCACGGTCGAGGCCTTGGCCACGGGCACCGGCACCGCCTCCCAGCCCTCCGGGGCGCGGTACGGATGATGGATCAGCGTGGTGGCCGGGCCCCGCGTCACACGAGGCTCCCGACGAGGTCATGGCCGTCGGCCGCCACGATGCGCACGCGCACGAAGTCCCCCACCTTCATCGTCTTGCTGGCCTTCTCGGGCGGCAGGATCTTGACGGTGCCGTCGATCTCCGGCGCGTCGGCATACGAGCGCCCCACCCCGCCCTTGCGGCCCAGCGCGGGGGCCGAGTCCACCAGCACCTGCATGGTCTGGCCCACGCGGGCCTGCAGCTTGGCGGCCGACACGGCTTCAGCCACCGCCATGAAGCGCGCGCGGCGCTCCTCGCGCACCGCATCGGGCAGCGCGCCGGGGATGTCGTTGGCACTGGCGCCTTCCACGGGGGAGTAGGCGAAACAGCCGGCACGGTCGATCTTGGCTTCCTGCATGAAGTCCAGCAGGTACTGGAACTCTTCTTCCGTTTCGCCGGGGAAGCCGGCGATGAAGGTCGAGCGGATCACCAGCTCCGGGCAGGCCTCGCGCCAGCGCAGGATGCGCTCCATGTTCTTCTCGCCGTTGGCGGGGCGCTTCATGCGCTTGAGCACATCCGGGTGGGCGTGCTGGAAGGGCACGTCCAGGTAAGGCAGCACCAGGCCTTGGGCCATCAGCGGCAGCACCTCGTCCACATGCGGGTAGGGGTAGACGTAGTGCAGGCGCACCCAGGCGCCATACGGCTTGGCGATCTCGCCCAGGTGCGCGACCAGGTCCAGCATCTTGGTCTTGACCGGCTTGCCATCCCAGAAGCCGGTGCGGTACTTCACATCCACGCCGTAGGCCGAGGTGTCCTGGCTGATGACCAGCAGCTCCTTGACCCCGCTCTCGAACAGCGCGCGGGCCTCGTTCAGCACGTCGCCGATCGGGCGCGAGACCAGGTCGCCGCGCATGCTCGGGATGATGCAGAACGAGCAGCGGTGGTTGCAGCCCTCGCTGATCTTCAAGTAGGCGTAGTGCTTGGGCGTGAGCTTGATGCCGTAGCTCGGCACCAGGTCGACGAAAGGATCGTGGGGCTTGGGCACATGGGTGTGCACCGCGTCCATGACCTCCTGCGTGGCATGCGGGCCGGTGACGGCCAGCACGCTGGGGTGGATCTCGCGCACCAGGCTGCCGGCGTCGCTGCTGCTGGCGCCCGCTTTGGCGCCGAGGCAGCCGGTCACGATGACCTTGCCGTTCTCGGCCAGGGCCTCGCCGATGGTGTCCAGGCTCTCCTTGACGGCGTCGTCGATGAAGCCGCAGGTGTTGACGATCACCAGGTCAGCCCCGGCGAAGGTCTTGGACGTTTCGTAGCCCTCGGCGCGGAGCTGGGTGAGGATCAGCTCGCTGTCAGTCAGTGCCTTGGGGCAGCCGAGGCTGACGAAGCCGATCTTCGGGACGGAGGTGGTCGTGTCGTTCATCGCCGTATTTTCGGCGATGTCACGGGCCGGCTACTTCTTGGGGCCGAACGGGAACATCACACCTGCGTTCTTGAGCTGTTCCTGCCACTGGTTCATCAGGTTCTTGGACTGCTCGGCGTAGCCGCCCATCAAGCCCGTCCAGGCCTCGGGCGTGAAGGGCATGCCGGGCGTCTGCTCGGTGAAGCGCTGCTGCATGTCCGTGAAGGCCTGCATCTGCCGCTCCAGCAGCCCGCCCATCACGCCCTGCATGGCGTGGCCATAGAAGCGAATGATCTGGGCCAGCGAGCTGGTGGAGAACATCGGCACGCCGCCGGTCTCCTCCTCCAGGATGATCTGCAGCAGGATGGAACGGGTCAGGTCCTCCTGCGTCTTGGCGTCGTGCACCTCGAAGTCGACACCGTCCAGCACCATGCGCTTCACGTCGGCCAACGTGATGTAGCTGCTGGTCTGGGTGTCGTACAGGCGGCGGTTGGGGTACTTCTTCAGAATGCGCAGGCCGGGCTTGGCGTCGCCGGTCTGGTCAGTCGTCGGTGCCGCTTTCTTGCGGGCTGTCGCCATGCGGGAGTCTCCTGTGCAGTGCAGCAAATTCTAGGCAGACCCTGACGCCCTCTTCGGACGGGTTTACCTGGGGACGGCTGCGCCCCCGCGCCCGACCGGTGACAGGGGCAAGCGCACCCGGGCGTCCAGCCCCGCCAAACGGTCGCCCGCCAGCCGGTTGCTCAGCTCGATCTGCCCGCCCAGGGACAGCACCAGTGCCTGGCAGATGGCCAGACCCAGGCCCGAGCCCTTGCCCGACTCACCCGCGGCAAACGGCAGGAAGAGCCGCTGCTGTTGCGCCGGTGTGAGCCCCGGGCCGCCATCGGCGATGACGAGCTGTGCCCAACCGGCCTCGGTGGTCAGATCAATGCCCAGGCGCGCGCCAGCCGGGGTGTGCTGGATGGCGTTGTGCAGCAGGTTGCGCGTGAGTTCCCGCAGCGCCCATTCATGGCTTTCGATGGCGGCGGGCTCGGTGTGGATGTCGAAATCCAGCGCCTGCTTGGCGATCAACGGCGCCAGGTCCAGCGCCACGGCGCGCACGATCTCGGCCCAATCCTGCACCGGCATGGCCTCGCCCTGCTGGCGCATCTGCTCGGCGCGCGCCAGTGCCAGCATCTGGTTGGCCAGCTGGGTGGCCCGCGCCACGGTGGTGTCGATCTCCGCCAGCGCTTGCAGGGGCTCCACGTCGCCCTGTCGCGCCGACTGCACCTGGACCTTCAGCACGGCCAGCGGCGTGCGCAGTTGGTGGGACGCATCGCGCACGAACCGCTTCTGGTGCTCCAGCAGCCGGGACTGGCGCGCCAGCGCATCGTTGCTGGCCTGCACCAGCGGCACCAGCTCGGCCGGCATGTCGGGCGCCTGCAAGGGGCTGAGGTCGTCGGCGTCGCGCGCCTGCAAGGCGGCACTCAGCTCGCGCACCGGTCGCGTGGCCCGCTGCACCACGGCCCAGACGACGATGGCGATCACGGCCAGCAGCGCGGCCTGGCGCCACAGGGTATGCAGCAGCAGTTGGCGTGCCAGCCCACGCCGCAGCGCGAGCGTCTCGGCCACCTGGATGGTTGCGAGGCCCAGGCCATCCTGGCCGGACACCGGCTGCAGCAGCACCGCTACCCGCACCAGCTCGCCGCGATAGACATCGTCGTAGAAATGCACCAGCGCGGCGTACGTGCTCTGGTCAGGCAGACGGCCTTGCCAGCTCGGCAGGTCGTCATACCCCGACACCATCTCGCCCTGAAAGCCCAGCACCTTGAAGTAGAGCTGGCTGCGGTTGTCGGCCTCGAAGGCCTCCAGCGCCGCGTAGGGCACGGTGGCGACGAGGCGCGGCCGGTCGCCGCTGCCGTCCACGCCCAGCAGTTCGCCAATCGCCTTGGCCGAGGCGAGCAGTGTGCGGTCGTAGGCGGTATCGGCGGCCTGGAGCGAGTCACGGTACAGGCTCACCGTGTTGATGGCGACGATGAGCCCGACGGGCAGCAGGATGCCCCACAGCAGCCGCGCCCGCATCGACAACCGGGCCCAGCGCTGCTGCAGGCGCCGCTCAGTCATCCGGCTGCAGCAGGTAGCCCAGGCCCCGCAGCGTCACCAGCTTGGCCTCGGTGACCGCGAGGCGCTTGCGCAGGCGGTAGGCGACCACCTCGATGGCGTCCGGACTGGCGTCGGCCGCGTCGGCGAAGACGATCTCGAAGAGCCGCTCCTTGGCCACGGCCTGGCCCGGGCGCACCAGCAGCGCCCGCAGCAGCGCCGCCTCGCGAGGCGGCAGGTCCAGGGGCTGGCCCTGGTGGTAGACCGCGCCACTGTCGGGGTCCACGCGCAGGCCGCAGAAGCTCGGCGCAGCCACGGGCCGGGCCGCCTCGCTGGCCTGCCCCTGGCGGCGGACCAGCGCGCGGATGCGGGCCTCCAGCTCGTCCAGGTCGAAAGGCTTGGGCAGGTAGTCGTCAGCCCCGGTGTTCAAGCCCAGGATCTTGTCGCCCAGCGTGCCGCGGGCGGTGATGATGATGACGGGCGTCGTCAGCCCCTCGGCGCGCGCCTGGGCCAGTACATCCAGGCCGTCCTGGCCGGGCATGGAGAGGTCCAGCAGCACCACGTCGGGCAGCGCCGCGCGCCAGCGGTTCAGGGCCTTGGCGCCGTCGTCGCAGATACCGACGCGAAAGCCGCGACGCTCGAACGAGCGCTGCAGCGTCGTCTGCATGGCGGCGTTGTCTTCGATGACCAGGAGCTTCATGCAATCAGGCTAGCACCCGCACCGCCGCCCACCGCCCCTCAGGTTTACCCGAGGATGGCGGACAGCGGTTTGACAGCCTCGGCCGCCAGCATGCGGGCACAGGCCGGCGGCTCGCCGTCCAACAAGACCCACACGGAGACACCCATGCGTCGCGACACCTTCCTCAAGTCCCTGGCAGCCCTGGCCGCCGCTGGCAGCTGGCCGCTCACGAGCCACGCCAGTGGCGCGCCGATGAAGATGATGATCCCCGCCAACCCAGGCGGCGGCTGGGACACCACAGGCCGCGCCATCGGCAAGGCCTTGCAGGACGCGGGCCTGGCCAGCAGCGTGCAGTACGAAAACAAGGGCGGCGCCGCTGGCGCGCTGGGCCTGGCCCAATTCGTCAATGCCAGCAAGGGCGACCCGAATGCACTGATGGTGATGGGCGCCGTCATGCTGGGCGGCATCATCACCGGCAAGCCGCCGGTGAGCCTGTCGCAGGCCACCCCGATTGCGCGACTGATCAGCGAATACAACGTCTACGTCGTGCACGGCGCGTCGCCGATCAAGTCGATGAAAGACGTCATCGAGCAACTCAAGAAAGACCCGGGCAGCGTCAAGTGGGGCGGTGGCTCGCGCGGTTCGACCGAGCACATCGCCGCCGCCATGATCGCCCGCGAAGTGGGCGTCGACGCGGCCAAGATCAACTACGTGCCTTTCCGCGGCGGCGGCGAAGCCACGGCCGCCATCCTCGGCGGCAACGTGACCGTGGGTGGCAGCGGCTTCAGCGAGTTCCAGCCCTACCTGGAGAGCGGCAAGATGCGCGCCCTGGCCGTCACCTCGCCCCAGCGCATCAAGGGGCTGGACGCGCCCACGCTGAAGGAGCTGGGCATCAGCGTCGAGATCGGCAACTGGCGCGGCGTCTATGCGCCGCCGGGCATCACCCCTGAGCAGCGCAAGGCCCTGACCGACAAGGTCGTGCAGGCCACCAAGAGCAAGAGCTGGGCGGAGTCGCTCGAGAAGAACGGCTGGACGCCCGCCTTGCTGGCTGGGCCGCAGTTCGACGAGTTCGTCGACCGCGAGTTCGCGGCGCTGCGCGCCATCATGGTCAAGTCCGGCATGATCTGAGCGCGCGATGAGCAGCACTCCTTCTGCAGCCAGCCAGGCGCTGGTGGGCGCGGGCGTCCTCGTCGTGGGCGCGGTCATGGCGTACGGCGCCACCTTCATTTCGTCGGACGCCGGTTATGCCGGCGTCGGGCCCAACGCCCTGCCCTGGCTGGTGTCGGTGGTGCTGATGATCTGCGGCGCCTGGCTGGTGTGGGAAGCCCGCAGCGGCGGCTACCGCGAGATGGAAGCCCCATCCGGCGCGCCGCGTGCCGACTGGCACGCGGTCGCCTGGGTGATCGCGGGCATCGTGGCCAACGCCAGCCTCATCACTACGGTCGGGTTCATCCTGTCCTGCGCCTTGTGCTTCGGGTTGGCAGTACGCGGCCTGCGCCTGGCCGAAGGTCGCCCGGGCGGCGGTTTGCGTCGCACGGTGATCGATGGCGCCACCGGCATGGCCATCGCCGCGCCCGTGTTCTGGATGTTCACCCAGCTGCTCGCCATCAACCTGCCGGGCCTCACGGCCAGCGGCTGGTTGTGAGGAGGCCTGCGCCATGATGGACCTCTGGAATCAACTGCTCGGCGGCTTTGCGACGGCGGCCACGCCCATCAACCTGCTGTGGGCCTTCCTCGGCTGCGTCATCGGCACCGGCATCGGTGTGCTGCCGGGCCTGGGCCCGGCGGTCACGGTCGCCATGCTGCTGCCCATCACGTCGCAGGTGGAGCCCACCGCCTCGATGATCTTCTTCGCCGGCATCTACTACGGCGCCATGTACGGCGGCTCCACCACCTCCATCCTGCTGAACACGCCCGGAGAAACCGGCACGATGGTGACCGCGCTGGAAGGCTTCAAGATGGCCAAGAACGGCCGGGCGGGCGCCGCCCTGGCCACGGCCGCCATCGGCTCCTTCGTGGCCGGCACCATCGCCACCGTGCTGGTGACGCTGTTCGCGCCGGTCGTGGCCGACTTCGCCGTGACCCTCGGGCCGCCCGAGTACTTCCTGCTGATGCTGCTGGCCTTCACCACCGTGAGCGCGGTGCTGGGCAAGAGCACCCTGCGTGGCATGACGTCGCTCTTCATCGGCCTGGCGCTCGGCCTGGTGGGGCTGGACCAGATCACCGGCCAGGTGCGCTACACCGGCGGCGTGCCGGAGTTCATGGACGGCATCGAGACCGTGCTCGTCGCTGTGGGCCTGTTCGCGGTCGGCGAGACGCTCTACATGGCGCTGTACGAAGGTCGCAGCACGCAAGACCTCAACAAGCTCAGCAGCGTGCACATGACGCGCACCGAGTGGAAGCGCTCCTGGCCCGCCTGGCTGCGCGGCACCTTCATCGGCTTCCCGTTCGGCACCATCCCGGCGGGCGGCTCGGAGATCCCGACCTTCCTGAGCTATGCCACCGAACGCAAGCTGAGCCCGCACAAGGCCGAGTTCGGCAGCAGCGGCGCCATCGAAGGCGTGGCCGGCCCCGAAGCGGCCAACAACGCGGCCGTCACGGCCACCCTCGTGCCGCTGCTGACGCTGGGCATCCCGACCTCGGTGACGGCAGCCATCCTGCTGTCGGCGCTGCAGAACTACGGCATCCAGGCCGGGCCGCAGCTGTTCACCACGTCGTCCACGCTCGTCTGGGCGCTGATCGCCTCGCTGTACATCGGCAACGTCATGCTGCTGGTGCTGAACCTGCCGCTCGTGGGCCTGTGGGTGAAGCTGCTCAAGATCCCCCGCCCGCAGCTGTATGCAGGCATCCTGATCTTCGCCACGGTCGGCGTCTACGGCATGCGCCAGAGCGCCTTCGACCTCTTCCTGATGCTCGGCCTGGGGCTGATGGGTGTGGTGATGCGGCGCTTCGACTTCCCGACGGCGCCAGTGGTCGTGGGCATGATCCTCGGGCCGCTGGCGGAAGCGCAGGGGCGCAACGCGCTGTCGATCGGCAGCGGCCACTGGAGCGTCTTCATCGAGCGCCCGCTGAGCGTGGGCCTGCTGGCGGTGCTGGCCGCTGTGCTGCTGGTGCCCCGGCTGTGGCGATGGTGGGCGCATCGGCGCCGTTGACCCGCTCGCCACCTTCGCCGCGCCGCCCGCGAGTTCGCCAGGAACCGCGGGCGGTGTCGCTTTGGATACCACTCGGTGCGCCAAAGCCAGACTGCAGGCAAAGAAAAAGCCCCCGAATCTTTTGACTCGGGGGCTTCCAATCTTCAGAATTTTGGTAGGCGCGATTGGATTCGAACCAACGACCCCCACCATGTCAAGGTGGTGCTCTAACCAACTGAGCTACGCGCCTGAAGAGCTGCGCACTATAGCATGGATTTTTCGGGCCTGTCCAATTTCACTTCCGGCGCGCTGAACGCACGCCGGAGATGCCGCAGAGCTCGCGCAGCACCTTGGCCAGCTTCGAGGCATCCGACAGCTCCAGCGTGAAGCTCATCCACGCCGTGTCGCCACCGCCCGCGCGCGGCTTCACGGCGCCGGGCTTCATTGACTGCGTGTTGACCGCGACCACGTTCATCTTCTCCTTCGCGAAGACTTCCAGCACATCGCGCAGCAGGCCCTGGCGGTCACCGGCCTCGACGAGCACATCCACCGGGTAGACCGGCGCGTTCTTCAACGCCGCGTCGCCGCCGCCCCATGCCACCGCAATCACGCGCTCGGGCGAGCGACGCTTCATCTCGGCGAGGTTGCTGCAGTCGCTGCGATGGATGGCCACGCCCTTGCCTCGCGTGACGAAACCCTCAATGGCATCCGGCGGCGCCGGGCGGCAGCAGCGCGACAGCGTGGTCAGCAGCGAGTCGATGCCCACCACCAGCACGCCGCCCCGTGCACCGCTCGTGGCGCTGCGGGTGTGCTTCTGCGCGAGCAGCTCGTTCTCGTCGGCCACCGGCTCGGGGGGGCGCAGCAGCAGCTCGATGTTGCGCAGCGAGTATTCATCCTTGCCCACCACCTCGAAGAGCGCCTCCGCGCCCTTGAAGCCGAGCCTCGCTGCGAGTTCATCGAGCTTGAGCGCCGTCTTGCCCTCGCGCTGCAGCAGCTTCTCGACCAGCTCTCGCCCCTTGGCGATGGTCTGCGCCTGCTGCAGCGCATTGAACCAAGCCCTCACCTTCGCCCGCGAGCGCTGGCTCTGCAGGTAGCCGAGCTCCGGGTTGATCCAGTCCAGCGACGGCCCGCCCTCCTTGGCCGCGATGATTTCCACCGTCTGCCCGCTCTTCAGCGGCGTGTTCAGCGGCAGCATCTGCCCGTCGATGCGCGCGCCGCGGCAGCGGTGGCCGAGGTCGGTGTGCACGGCGTAGGCAAAGTCCACCGGTGTGGCGCCGGCCGCCAGCTCCACGATGGTGGCCTGCGGCGTGAACACGTAGATGCGGTCGTCGAAATCCGGACCGCCTTCGGCCTGCGCGGTGTCGCGCTCCCAGGCGAGCAGCTGGTTGAGCACCGCGCGGCGCGCACGCGCCACCTGCTCCTCGAACTCGCCCGCTGCGGTCACGCCCGCATAACCGCGCGCGCCGGCCTCCTTGTAGGCCCAGTGCGCCGCCACACCATGTTCGGCGTGCTCGTGCATCTCGCGCGTGCGGATCTGCACTTCCATCGCCCGGCCATCCGGCCCAAGCACGACGGTGTGCAGCGACTGGTAGCCGTTGGGCTTGGGCTTGGCGATGTAGTCGTCGAACTCGCCAGGCACCGGCGTGTACAGCTCATGCAGCCGCGCCAGCACCGCGTAACAGTCGGCCACGCTCGGCACGATGACGCGCAGCGCGCGCAGGTCGAACACCCGCTCCAGCGGCAGCGCCTTGCCGAGCATCTTTTTGTGGATGCTGTAGAGGTGCTTGGGGCGCCCCTGCACCTCAGCGCTGATGCCCTGGGCCTGCAGATCGGCCTGCACCGCGGCGCGCGCAGCCTCCACACCCTGCTCGCGCTCCATGCGCTTTTCGTGCAGGGCCTTGGCCAGCGCCTTGTAGGCCTCGGGCTCGCGAAAACGGAAGGCCAGGTCTTCCAGTTCCCACTTGATCTGCCAGATGCCGAGCCGGTTGGCCAGGGGCGCGAACACGGCCTGCGATTCCTCGGCCAGCGCCTGCGGGCAAGGGTGCTTGCTGGCGGCATGCCAGCGCAGCGTCTGCAGGCGCGACGCCAGGCGCAGCAGCACCACGCGCAGGTCACGCGAGAAGGCCAGCAGCATCTTGCGCACGCGCTCGGTCTGCTCGGCGCGCTGGTCGGTCTTCTTGTCGGCCGTCAGCTTCGCGTCCCGCGTGGCGCGTTGCAGTTGCACCAGGCGCCGCGTGTGGGTCACGAGGCTCGCATAGCTGTCGCCAAAGGCCTTGGCGACGATTTCCTCGGGCTTGTTGAGGAAGTCCGCCGCATAGACGAGGTAGGCCGCTGCCTGCAGCTCCTGCGCCGCACCGACGCCGTGCAGGATGGCGGCCACACCGTCGGCATGGGCGAGCGCGTTCTCGCCGGTGTCCAGCAGTTCGCCCGACAACAGGGGTTCAGCAAAGGCTCGGGCGCGTACCACCTCGGCCTGGGAGTGGGCAGTGCCGGCATCCAGCAGCGCCACGATGGGCGCGGTGGCCGCGCCCTCGGCCATCAAGCCGGTCTTCATGGACTCAGAAATTCCCTCACGATCGACACCTGATCATCGTGGATCAGCGTCGGAGCATGGCCCACGCCGGGCAGTTCCACCAGCCGGGCGTGCGGGCCGCGCTGGGTCATGGCGCGCGCGGTCTCGGCGGTCAGCAGGTCGGAGTCGGCGCCGCGGATCAGCAGCGTCGGGCAACGCAACTGGTCATAGGCAGCCCACAGCGCCGCCTCACCCGCCGCCACCAATTCGGGCGTGATGGCCGCAAACGGCAGCGCAATGGCGGGGTCGTAGTGCAGTCGCCATTCATCGCCGTCAGCCGCAAACATCGGCGTGGACAGCGCCACCCATTCCTCATCGCTGTGCGGGCCGAAGCCTGCCGAGATGCCGCGCAGGTAGGCCGCGCCCTCGGCCACGGAAGCAAACCGCGGCGCCTTGCCAAGATAAGTACCGATGCGCTGCAGGGCCTCGAAGCGGATGGCCGGGCCCACATCGTTCAGCACCAGGC
Organism: Roseateles puraquae; assembly: GCF_002205845.1. GTDB lineage: Bacteria > Pseudomonadota > Gammaproteobacteria > Burkholderiales > Burkholderiaceae_C > Pelomonas > Pelomonas puraquae. The sequence goes on from NZ_NISI01000003.1 coordinate 241,306, forward strand.
GCCGGATGGGGCTGGGCACGCCATCCGGGCGGGGCAAAGCGGCCAGGCCCAGGCCGATCAGCCCGCCCATGGAGGTGCCGACCCAGTCGACCTGGGGCACGTCCAGCCGCGCCAGCAGCGCCACCATGTCGGCCACATAGCCCGGCACCTGATAGCCGGCCGGCTGGCGCAGCCAGTCGGACTGACCGCGCCCGACCACGTCGGGGCAGATCACACGGTAGTGGCTGGACATCGCCCTCGCCAGGGCGTCGAAATCGCGCCCCTGACGCGACAACCCGTGCACACACACCAGCACCGGCGCGTCGGCGGCCGGGCCGGCCCACTCCCAGTAGGCCATGCGGTGCAGGCCAGTGGCGTCCAGGCAATTGAGATGGCGGAGTTGGGGCTGGGTCATGGTTCAATCCTCGCAAGCCCTCCCAGGCCTGCGCGCACGGCGCGGCGCCGAGGGCACGTCGGATCATCGTAGCAACCCAAGAGGACCCCTCCATGTTGAAAGGCAAGACCGCCCTCGTTACCGGCTCCACCAGCGGCATCGGGCTGGGCATCGCGCTGGAACTGGCCCGCCAGGGCGCCAGCATCATCCTCAATGGCTTCGGCGACGCTGACGGCCCCAAGGCCGAAGTGGCGGCCCTGGGCGTGAAGGTCGGCTACCACGGCGCTGACATGAGCAAGCCCGACGACATCGCCGCCATGGTGGCCTATGCGCAGGCCGAGTTCGGGGGCATCGACATCCTGGTCAACAACGCCGGCATCCAGCATGTGGCGCCGGTGCAGGACTTCCCGGTCGAGAAATGGGACGCCATCATCGCCATCAACCTCAGCTCGGCCTTCCACACCACACGCCTGGCACTGCCGGGCATGCTGGCCAAGGGCTGGGGCCGCATCATCAACATCGCCTCGGCCCACGGGCTGGTCGCGTCGGCGCAGAAGTCGGCCTATGTGGCGGCCAAGCACGGCCTGGTGGGCTTCACCAAGAGCGTAGCGCTTGAAACCGCCACCACCGGCGTGACGGCCAATGCCATCTGCCCGGGCTGGGTGCTGACGCCGCTGGTGCAAAAGCAGGTCGACGCCCTGGCCGCCAAGGATGGCGTCGACAACGACGAGGCCAAGCGCCGGCTGCTGGCCGAGAAGCAGCCGTCGCTGCAGTTCACCACGCCGGCCGAGCTCGGCGCACTCGCCGTGTTCCTGTGCTCGGACGCCGCCATCAACGTGCGCGGCCAGGCCTGGGCGATGGACGGCGGCTGGACCGCCGTCTGAGCCCCTTCACTTCGCGAGCAGCACCGATCCGCTGACGCTCACCGTCACGGTCGCCTTGCCGGCTTCGGTCGGCAGGGCCTCATCGGCGCCCATGCCCGCGCGCATGGCCTTCATCATCATCGGGCGCTGCGGGCCGGCTTCATCGCTGCTGATGCTCACGTCACCCAGCACGTAGCTGCCGTAGCCGAACTGGCGCGCGTAGTCGCCCGCCTTGGTGCGGTAGCGGCTGATGGCTTGGGCCGTGATGTCGGCCTCGGCCTTCTCACGGGCCTCGCGAGACAGGCTGTAGCCCACCCGGGCGATCGTCAGGCTCGTGATGCGCCCGGTCAGCTGAGCGATGGTGGCCGCGTCGCGTCCTTCCACGATCAGTTCCGCGCTGCCCTGCCAACCGTTGAGCTTGCCGGTCTTGGGATCATTGCGCGGGTACAGCGAAAAGCTGCCCGTCTGCAACTCCACTTGGCCCGGCTTGGCCACCTTGCGGGCTTCGGCCAGCGCCGCGTCCAGCGCCTGCTTCAGGGCGGTCTGCACGCTGCCGGCATCCGCCCCCTCGCGCGAGGTGGAGAAGGTGACGCCGAGCACGTCGCGCGTCACTTCGGCGCTGGCGCTGGCGGACAAGGTGAGCCGCTCGCGCGGCAGCGTGTCAGCGCCCGCCGGGGTGGCAAGCACAAGGGCCAGAGAACTCAAAGCAAGCAGGTCACGCATGGGAATCTCTCAATACAAGGAGGGAAAGCCCAGCTTAAGCCCACCAGTTGGCAACGAGCTGTAACCGCTGCGCCCTGTCCTACAAAACCGGGTTTCAAACCTGCTCACAATGGCGCTGTTACAAATTCAGGAACCGCGATGAACAGCAGCGCGACACCCCGTCCCAACCGCATTCTTGTCGTCGATGACGACGCACGCATCCGCGACTTGCTCCGGCGTTATCTGACGCAGGAAGGCTTCGAGGTGCTGCTGGCCGAAGACAGCCGCGCCCTGAACAAGCAGCTGACCCGCGAGACGGTGGACCTCATCGTGCTCGACCTGATGCTGCCCGGCGAAGATGGCCTGACCATCTGCCGCCGCCTGCGGGCCGCCAACGACAGCACGCCCATCATCATGCTCACCGCCAAGGTGGAAGACGTGGACCGCATCGTGGGCCTCGAAGTGGGCGCCGACGACTACCTGGCCAAGCCCTTCAACCCGCGCGAGCTGCTGGCCCGCATCAATGCAGTGCTGCGCCGCCGCCCGCCGCCGGAAGCCCCGGGTGCGCCGAGCAAGGAGCCGATGACGGTCACCTTCGGGCCGTTCGAGTTTGACCTGGCCCTGCGCCGCCTGACCAAGAACGGCGAGCAGCTGCCGCTGACCACCGGCGAGTTCTCGATGCTCAAGACCCTGGTGCGCCACCCGCGCCAGCCGCTGTCGCGTGACAAGCTGGCCCAGCTCGCCCGCGGCCGTGAATTCGAGCCCTTCGACCGCAGCCTGGACGTGCAGATCTCGCGCCTGCGCAAGATGCTGGAAGCCGACCCGGCCCAGCCGCGCTACATCCAGACCGTGTGGGGCGTGGGCTACGTGTTCGTGCCCGACGAGAATACGTGAGCCCCTCGCCCCGCCTTGCCCCGCTGCAGGCGGGCAAGACGGGTCGCTACCCCGTGGGCACGGCGATGCCTGCCGGCTGAACCGCCAGGCCCATCGCCCCCCGCGGGCCAGCTTGGGGCGGCCCGGCGCTCGGCCCGAACACAACTCGACTGATCCATGCCTCGCCCGCAACTCGCGCTCAACCTCTTCTGGCGCACCTTCGCCTGGCTCGCCCTGCTGCTGGCCGGTGCGGTGCTGGCCTGGCAATACACCTTCAAGCTGCTGGAGGCCCAGCCGCGCGCGCTCGAATCCGCCGAGCAGCTCGCCGGGCTGGTGAAGCTCAGCCGCATCGCGCTGGAGCACACCGACCCGATCAACCGGGTCGCGGTCATCAGCTCCATGTCCCGCGGCGACACGGTGCAGGTGCGCGTGGCCGAGACCAGCGACCGCTGGCTGCCCTACGACACCAGCCCCTTTGCCACCCAGTTGGCATCCGAGCTGCGCAGCACGCTCGGACCCGACACCGTGGTGGCCCGCAGCGTCAACGACACGCCCGGGCTCTGGGTGCGCTACGTGGTGGGGGAAGACGCCTTCTGGCTCAAGACCACGCCCACGCCGCTGTCCATCTCGCTGAACAGCAACTGGTGGTGGGTGGTCATCGCGCTGCTGGCCACCGTGGTGGGTTCGGCATTGATCGCGCGGCTGATCAACCAGCCCCTGCGCGAGCTGGCGGAAGCCGCCGGCCGCATCCGTGATGGCGAGTACGACTCGCGGCTGGACGAGAACACCATGACCAGCGAGATCCGCGAGGTCAACATGGGCTTCAACCGCATGGCGCGCGAACTGGCCAAGCTGGAAGAAGACCGTGCGGTGATGCTGGCCGGCATCTCCCACGACCTGCGCACGCCGTTGGCCCGGCTGCGCCTGGAAACGGAGATGAGCGTCAATGACGAGCAGGCGCGTCACTTCATGGCGCAGGACATCGATCAGCTCGACGCCATCATCAGCAAGTTCATGGACTATGCGCGGCCCAACGAGACCCAGCTGCGCGAGACCAAGCTCATCGACATCGTCGAGCGGGAGGTCCAGGGCTTCCGCGACCCCGACCAGATCCGCTTCCGCGTGCAGGTCAGCGAGGCGCTGAAGGTCTTCGTGGACGACACCGAGCTCGGCCGCGTGCTGCTCAACCTCTTCGAGAACGCCCGCCGCTACGGGCACCAGCCCGGCGAACCGGCGCGTGTGGACGTGAGCGCCACACGCCAGGGCTCCTGGGTGGAGCTGCGCGTGCGCGACCACGGCCCCGGCGTGCCGCCCGACCGGCTGCAGCGCCTCACGACGCCGTTCTACCGCGGTGACGCCGCCCGCACCGCCGCCAGTGGCGCCGGCCTTGGCTTGGCCATCGTGGAGAAGTCGGTGCAGCGGCTGGGTGGCCAGCTGTCCATCAGCAACTCGCCCGAAGGCGGCCTGCTGACGGTGCTCAAGCTGCAGGCCAGCTGAACGGGCTCAGAGGGCAGCCAGCAGGCACACGGCCCGCGCCTCGATGGCGCGGCCTTCGCCCACCGGGCCCATCTTCTCGGCCGTCTTGGCCTTCACGTTGACCTGGCCCACGGCCACGCCCATGACCTCGGCCAGGCGCTCGCGCATGGCCAGGATGTGCGGCGCCATCTTGGGCGCCTGGGCGACGATGGTGGTGTCCAGGTTCACCAGCTGCCAGCCGGCCTCGCGCACCCGCCGGTAGGCCTCGGCGAGCAGCACCATGGAGTCGGCGCCCTTGAACTCGGCCGCCGTGTCGGGAAACAGCTTGCCGATGTCGCCCAGGGCGGCGGCGCCCAGCAGCGCGTCGGTGATGGCATGCGCCAGGGCATCGGCGTCCGAGTGGCCCAGCAGGCCGTGGGTATGCGGGATGGTGATGCCGCCCAGGATGAGCGGACGGCCGGTGACGAGTTGGTGGGTGTCCCAGCCTTCGCCGATACGCAGGGCAGGAAGGACGGAGGCGGCATTCATGCGCAGGATTGTCGGCGCAAAGGTCACGGTGCCGCGCTAACCTACCGCCATGCCCGTGTCGAGCCTCGCGCGCCCTGCCCTGCTGCTGTGCCTGACGGCGGCCACCGCTGTCACCGCGGCGCCGCTGCCAACACTCAAGCTGCTGGTGTTCCCGGCGCCGGGGCTGTTCGATGTGCAGGACGATGGACGCATCGCAGGGCCCGGCGGCGCCCTGCTGGTCAAGATCGGCCGGGCCAGTGCGGTGACCTTCGAGACCCAGAGCCTGCCCATTCCGCGCGCCTGGCACACCATCCAGGCGACGCCGCAAAGCTGCGTGGTCGGCATGAGCCGCACGCCAGACCGGGAGGGCCGCTTCCAGTGGGTGGCGCCGATCTCCCGGGCCGATTTCATCGTCTATGGCCGGCCCGACTCCCCCGCGCTGGCGCCCGAGCTGTCTGCGCTGCGGGGCCGCGCCGTGGTGGTGCTGCGCGAGACGGTGCCGGCCAACCAGTTGCGTGATCTGGGCGTCCCCGCCCAGGAGGTCAGCAGCCCGGCCATCGCCCTGCGCATGCTGCAGGCTGGCCGGGTGGACTATTGGTATGTGCACCAGCTGCTGGCCGAGCCGGCTGCCAGCGCCGCGGGCGGGCCGGCGCTCAAGCCGTTATTCACCACGTCGCGCCATGACGGCTATCTCGCCTGCAACCTCGAAGTGCCCGCCGCCACGGTGGAGCAGTTGAGGCAGGCCCTGCAACGGCTGCGCCGCAATGGTGACCTGGCTGAGTTCGGGCTGCGCTGAGGTCAACGTCCCCTGCTATGGTGCCGCGCCATGCGCCGCACCGCCCTGCTCCACTGCCTCGCCTCCGCCTTGTCTGCCACCCTGGCCCTGATCACCTGCATCGGGGCGCTGGCCCAGACCCCGCCCGCCTCCGCGCCAGCGGCCCCCACTCCCACGGCCCGCCCCAAGATCGGCCTGGTGCTCTCCGGCGGCGGCGCGCGGGGGCTGGCCCACATCGGCGTACTGCGCGTGCTGGAGGAGATGAAGGTGCCGGTGGACCTGATCGTCGGCACCAGCATGGGCGCCGTGGTGGGCGGCGCCTACGCCTCGGGGCGCAGCGTGGACGAGCTCGAAGCCCTGGTGAAAAGCGCCAACTGGAATGCCATCCTGGCCGACCGCCCCGCGCGTGACCGCCTGTCCATCCGCCGCCGCGAAGACGACGAGCGCCTGCCCTCGCGTATCGAGTTCGGCTTCAACCTCGCCCGCGGCGCCATGCTGCCCGGGGGCGCGGCGGGCAATGGTCAACTGGAGGCGACGCTGTCGTCCCTGCTGCCCGCCACCCGCACCGACGACCCGCTGCGCAAGCTGCCCATCCCCTTCCGCGCCGTGGCCACCGACCTGCTCTCGGGCGCGATGCTCGACCAGGCCGACACACCGCTCTTTGAAGCCCTGCGCGCGTCGATGGCGGTGCCCGGCGTGTTTGCGCCGCTGCGCGTCAACGGCCGGCCTCGCGTGGACGGCGGCCTGGTGCGCAACCTGCCCATCGACCTGGCGCGGCAGCTGGGCGCCGACATCATCATCGCGGTCAACGTGGGCACGCCGCTGCTTGAAGATCGCGAGATCACCAGCGCGGTGATGGTGGCCAACCAGATGCTGCAGATCCTGACGGAGCAGAACGTGCAGCGCTCCCTGCGCGAGCTGCGCCCGCAGGACATCATCATCGACCCCGACCTGCCCGGCATGGGCTTCATGGACTTCCAGCGTGCCGATGAAGCCATGGCCACCGGGCGCCGCGCCGCCCTCGCCGCCAGCGAGCGCCTCGCCGCGCTCGCCGCCCCGGCGGACGCCGCCCGGCTGCAGGCGCGTCGTTTGAACCTGCCGGAAGAGTCGCCGGGCGCCCTGCCGTTAGGCGAACTCAGCTTCAGCGGCATGCACCGGGTCAACGCGGAGGCGCTGCGCGCCGAACTCGGCCTGACGCCCGGCACGCCCATCGGCCGCCCCGAGCTCGCCCGCGCCGTCGAGCGGCTGGACGGCATGGGTGACTTCGACCGCATCGAGACCGATGTCGACGACCGCGACGGTCGCCGTGACGTCGCCTTCAAGCTGACCGAGGCCGACTGGGCCCCGAGCCGCATCCGCCTCGGCCTGGAGCTCTACAGCAACTTCGCCGATGCCAGCAGCTACTCGCTCGTGGCCATGCACGTCGCCAACTGGCTCAACCCGTGGGGCGCCGAGCTGCGCAGCGTGGCCCGCATCGGCTCGGCACGCGGCCTGAACACCGAGTTCTACCAACCGCTGGGCCCGGGCTCGCGCTGGTTCGCCAGCGCCAAGCTCAGCTACGAGGCGGGGGCCAACGATGTGTTCTCCCAGGGGCAGCGCGCGCTGCGTCTGTCGAGCAGCCTGACCAGCGCCCAGCTTGAACTCGGCCATCGGGTCGCCGGCCTGGGCGACCTGCGCTTGGGCGTCGGCCAGCTGCGCGCCAGCAACGAGATCGTCGTGCCCGTGATCCCGGGGCGCGGTCCGCAATCGCAGTCCTACACCCAGAGCTATCTGGAGCTGCACACCGACACCCTGGACTCCCTGGCCTTCCCGAGCCGCGGGCAATGGACCACGGCGCGCATCGAATGGCTGCGCCCACGCGGCGAGAGCCCGGTCATCAACGCGTCCCTGCTCGGCCTGGGCGCCTTCCGCCTGGGCGACTGGGCGGGCCAGCTCTACGGCGAGGTGGCCCACGCGGAGCGCGGCCAGACCCGGTCGCTCGGCGGCTACCTGCGCCTGTCCGGCACACCCGACGGCTCGCTGACCGGCGAGAACATGGTGCTGGCCCGCGTGGTGATGGCGCGCCGCATCGGCGAAATGCCGGTCGGCCTGGGCGGCGCGGTGCGGGTGGGCTTCTCACTGGAGACCGGCGCCGTCAGCCCGGGCGCCGGCCTGCGCCTGGCCAACCTGCCCCGCGAGGGCTGGAAGCAGGCCGTCAGCGGCTTCCTGAGCGTGGACACCCGCTTCGGCCCGTTCTTCCTGGCCCTGGGCAGCACGCGGGGCGGGGATACCTCGGCCTATCTGCTGCTCGGGCCGACCTGGTAGAGGCAGCGCGCCGCCAGCTCGAAATCCTCCGGCCAGGTCACCTTGAAGTTGGCCATCGACGCGCGCACCAGCCGGGGCGCCAGGCCCAGGGCCTCGATGGCGCTGGCTTCGTCGGTGGCCGCGGCGCCCAGGGCCAGCAGCGCGCGCTCGACCAGGCCGAGGCGGAACATCTGCGGGGTCTGGGCGGCCCATTTGTCGCGGCGGTCGACGGTGGCGGTGACGCGGGCGTCGGCGTCGCCGGCCTTGAGCGTGTCAGCCACCGGCTGCGCGAGCAGGCCGCCGACCGGGTCGTGCTGGCAGGCGTCGATCAAGGCGTCGACCCAGGCCGGCTGAAGCAGGCAGCGGGCCGCGTCGTGCACCAACACCCAGTCGTCTTCTTCCGCGCCGCGGCGGCGCAGCTCGGCCAGGCCGCCGAGCACGCTCTCGGCGCGGCTGGCGCCGCCGACCCGCGCCACCCAGGCGCGGCAATCGGGCAGCGCGGCCTCGAAGCGGTCGTCGGACGGCGACAGCACCACCAGCGTCTGCGCCAGGCGAGGCACCGCGGCCAGCGCCGCCAGCGTGTGGGCCAGCATGGGCCGGCCGGCAATCTCGACGTACTGCTTGGGCTGGCCGGCGCCGGAGCGTTCACCCACGCCGGCCGCGGGCACGAGGGCAAAGAAGCGGGGGGAAATCATCCCCGGCATTGTCGGCGCGACGTCAGGTGTCGTGGCCGGGGTTCTGCCGGGCCAGCCGGCGCAGCAGGCCAGGCCAGGCGAGCGACGCGCCGGAGCCGCGCATGACCTTGTCGCTCTGCGCGCGGATGCCGGCCAGGATGGACGCCGGGATCTCGATCAGCGGGCCGCCGCCGGCCTGGGCTGCGATCTGGATCTCGCAGGCGCGCTGCAGCATGAACATCTTCAAGAAGGTGTCGGCCGCGCTGTGGCCCAGGGTCAGCAGCCCGTGGTTGCGCAGCATCATCAGCGAGGTGCGGCCGAGGTCAGCCACCAGGCGCACCTTCTCCTCGGGGTTGAGGGCGACGCCTTCGTAGTCGTGATAGCTCAGCGACGCGAGCGGGAAGAGGCTGTGCTGCGAGATCGGGCGCAGCCCGTCACGCTGGGCGCTGACCGCCACGCCGGCCACGGTGTGCAGGTGCATGACGAAGAGCGCATCCTCACGCGCCTCGTGCACCGCGCTGTGGATGATGAAGCCGGCGGGGTTCACGTCGTAGTCGCTCGGCGCAACCTTCTCGCCGGCGCGGTCGACCTTCACGAGGCTGCTGGCCGTGATCTCCTCGAACATCATCCCGTAGGGGTTGATCAGGAAGTGGTGGTCCGGCCCCGGCACGCGGGCCGAGATGTGCGTGAAGATGAGGTCGTCCCAGCCGTGCAACGCGGCCAGACGGTACAGCGCCGCGAGGTCGCAGCGGGTGGTCCATTCCTCGGGGCTCATGTCGGTGGGCGCCATGGCTTGTCTCCTTGCTCGAATGAGCCCCAGCATAGGCCGGTGCGGGGCACTGAGCTGTCGCCTGCGCGCCTGCGGGGACAATCGGCGGGCCATGCTGATCTCCGACCTCCGCCAGCGCCTGCGCGCGCTGGGCGCCAACCCCGCCCATGAAAGCCGCGTGCTGCGCCTGTGGCTGCACAGCCTGCCCTTGACGGGCGGCAAGCGGCCACTGGAAGGCTGGCTGCCCAAGGCCGTGCTCGAAGCGCTGCCGGGCCTGATGGCTGACCTCGACGGGCTGGTGGCTCTGCGTAGCGAGCACCCCGGCAGCGATGGCGTGTCGGCCCGGCTGCTGCTCGGGCTGACCGATGGCCAGACCGTGGAGACGGTGCTGCTGCCCCGCGACGGCGTCTGCGTGTCGAGCCAGGTCGGCTGCGCGGTGGGCTGTGCCTTTTGCATGACGGGCACCGAGGGCCTGATCCGCCAGGTGGGCAGCGCCGAGATCGTGGCCCAGGTGGTGATGGCAAGGCGCAAGAACGCCCGGCTGAAGAAGGTGGTGTTCATGGGCATGGGCGAGCCCTCGCACAACCTGGCCAACGTGATGGACGCGATCACGCTGCTGGGCCGCGAGGGTGGCTTCGCGCACAAGCAGCTGGTGTTCTCCACCGTGGGCGACGAGCGCGCGTTTGCGGCCTTGAATGCCGCCGAGGTCAAGCCGGCGCTGGCGCTATCGCTGCACACCAGCGATGCCGACAAGCGGGCCGAGCTGCTGCCGCGAGCGCCGCGCATCGCGCCGCAAGACCTCGTCGACGCTGCCGATGCCTACGCCCGCGCCAGCGGCTACCCCATCCAGTACCAGTGGACGTTGCTGGACGGCGTGAACGACGGCCCCGAAGAACTCGACGGCATCGTGCGGCTGCTGCAGGGCCGCTACGGGCTGCTGAACATGATTCCCTTCAACAGCGCGCCGGGGCTGCCTTTCATGCGCCCCAGCTGGGACCGCGCCCGCGCCATCGCCGCCGAGCTGAGCCGCCGCGGCGTGTTGACCAAGCTGCGCGACTCCGCCGGCCAGGAGGTGGACGGCGGCTGCGGCCAGCTGCGCGCCCGCGAGGCCGTCGGCCGGCCCGCGAAGGTCGTGAGGATTCACGCGCCGGGCCGGTAACCTGACACCTCATTCGGCGACAGGATCGCTCGGTTACACACGCAGAATCCCCTCCGCCGGCCCCAGGGCCGCCGTCAGAAGAACGCTCAACCCGGAGGAGACATGACCCCAGCCCAGCGGCTCGCTCAACGCACGCGCCTCGCCCTCCTGATCGCCGCCTCGGCGCTCAGCCTGCAGGCCTCGGCCGGCACCACGGTCAACAAGTTCGAGCCCACCGCGCAGCTCGGCGGCAGCACGCTGCAACTCAACGGCAAGGGCACCCGCGTGCGCCTGGTGTTCAAGGCCTACGACATGGGGCTGTACACCACCAAGCGGGTCAGCACGCCGGCCGAGCTGCTGGCCCTGCCCGGCCCGAAGCGCCTGCACTTCATCGCACTGCGCGAGCTGCCCGGCACCGAGCTCGGCCGGCTCTTCCTGCGCGGCATGGGCGACAACACGCCCAGCGCCCAGATGACGCGGCACGCACTCGCGACCACCCGCCTGATCGAGATCTTTTCGGGCAAGCCCAAGCTGATGCCGGGCGACACCTTCGCGATGGACTTCGTGCCGGGCAAGGGCACGCAGTTCTACATCCAGGGCCAGCCCCAAGGCGCGCCGGTGGGTGACGACGAGTTCTTCACCCTCGTGCTGCGCATCTGGTTCGGCGACTCGCCAGCCGACATCCCGCTGCGCGATGCGCTGCTGGATGGCCTCACGGGCTGAGGCCCGCGCGATTCGTTTCTAGAATCCGCGGCCATGCGCCGCTGGTTCATCGCCCTGCTGACCCTGTTCGTCGCCGCCCAGATGTCCTGGGCGGGTGCGGCGCTGTGCTGTGTGGCTGAACTCCCGGGGCAGCCGGCCAGCGGCTCGGGCCTCATCGTCTCGGAGCAGGCGCATGCCCCGGCCGGCGCAGCCCACGCGGCCTGCGAGACCGCGCACTGCCATTGCCACCACGCCGGCTGCGCCACGCCGGTGGCCGAGGCCCCCCTGCCGGCGCGCCCGCTGCTGCCCGGCCCTGAGCAGCAGACCGCGGCACGCCTGAAGTCCCACATCCCACCTGGGCTCGAACGCCCCAACTGGCTGCGCGCCTGATCCGGCGCGCCGCTCCTTCTCCGCTTCTGCCTGAAGCCGCACCCCGAGGTGCCGGCCGCGCCGAACCGTCCGTCGTTGTTTCAACTTCCGGAGCGTTCGATGCGAACTCCCTTTCGATTCCCGCGCACGTGGCCTGCGCTGTGCCTGGCGCTCACCCCTGGCCTGGCTGCTGCCCTGACCCTGACCGAGGCGCAGGCCTTGGCCCTCACGCACAACCCCAGCCTGGCCCAGGCACGGCTGGCCCTGCAGGCGCAGCAGGCGGCTGAACGGCAGGCCGGTGCACGGCCCAACCCCGAACTCGGCCTGCAGGTCGAGGACATTCGGGCCGCCACCCGCACCAGCACCGTCCAGCTGGCACAGACCTTCGAACTCGGCGGCAAGCGGGAAGCCCGTGTCGCCGCGGCGGCGCTGGCCCGCGAACAGGCCAGCGTGGCACTCGCCGGCCGCGAGGCCGAGTTGCAGGCCGAGGTGGCCGCGGCCTTTCACGGCCTGCTCGGCGCCCAGGCGCAGCGTCAACAGGCCGAGGTCACGCGAGACCTCGGCCGGCGCGCTCGCGCCGCGGCTCAGCTGCGCCTGCAGGCCGGCAAGGTGCCACCGCTTGAAGCGGCCCGTGCAGCGGTCGCCGAGGCCTCGGCCCAGGCCGACCTCGCCCAGGCGGAACGCGAGCTGCACCTGGCCCAGGCGCGGCTCATCGCCCTAGGCATTCCTGAAACACAGGCGGCCAGCAGCGCCCAGGGTGATGTCGCGGTCCTGCCGCCGGTGCCCGACGAGCGCCGACTGGCCGAACGGCTGGCCGACGCGCCGGCCGTGCGCCTTGCCCGGCTGGAGATCGCCCGCCACCAGGCCCTCAGCGCGGGCGAGCGCGCCCGGCGCGTGCCCGACCTCACCGTGACTGTCGGTGCCAAGCGCGACGCCGAGCTGGGCCGTACGCAGGCCGTCATCGGCCTGTCGCTGCCGTTGCCCGTCAACGACCGCAACACGGGGGCCCTGCTCGAAGCCCTGCGGCGCGAAGACCAGGCCCGCGAGGCCCTCACCGCGACCCAGCGCCAGCTTCAGCTCGACGTGGCCGAGGCACGCTCGCAATGGCAGCTCAGCCGCGACCAGGCCCAGCTGCTGGGCGACGAGGCCCTGCCTGCCGCGCAGACCGCCTACGACACGGCCCTGCGCGGCTTCGAGCTGGGCAAGTTCAGCTTCCTCGACGTGCTGGACGCCCAGCGCACGCTGGCCCAGCTGCGCCGCGAACGGCTGCAGCACCTCACCCAGGCCCACCGAGCCGCGGCCACGCTGGCCCGGCTGCTCGGCCGCCCCGTCACCCTGGACACCTCGGAGTCCTGAGCCATGAACACCAAGATTTCCATAGCCGCCGTCATCGCGGCCGGCCTGCTGCTGGGCGCCTTCATCCTGCGGGGCCACAAGCCCGGCGAAGCCGCCCATGGCGACGACCATGACCATGCCGCCGAAGCCCCGGCCGCCGCAGCCTCGGCAACCGCCACCACCACCGCCACCGTCGCCGCGCCGCGCACCCGCTTCAGCGACGAGCAACTGCGCCACAACGGGGTGCTGCTGGCGACAGCGGGCCCCGCGCGGCTGCAAGGCCAGCTGCAGCTGCTCGGCGAAGTGGCCCTCAACCAGGACCGCCACCTGAGTCTCACCGCCCGGCTTGCGGGCCGCGTGGAAGCCGTGCACGCCAGCGCCGGTGACCGTGTACAGCGCGGCCAGCTGCTGGCCGTCATCAGCAGCCCGGCGCTGGCCGACCAGCGTGCCGAGCTGCTGGCCGCCCGTCAGCGGCTTGCGCTGGCCCAGGCCACGCATGAGCGCGAGAAGCGCCTGTGGGAAGAAAGGATCTCGGCCGAACAGGACTACCTTGCCGCGCGCCAGGCCTGGCAGGAAGCCGACATCACGGCGCAGGCCGCGCAGCAGAAGCTGGCGGCACTCGGCGCCGCCCCGGCGACCGACGCGCAAGGCCTGGCACGGCTCGAGATCCGCGCACCGATCGCGGGTGCCATCGTCGACCGCAAGATCACCGTCGGCGACGTGATGCAGGCCGACGCGCCGGCCTTCCAGCTGGCAGACCTCAGCACGGTGTGGGTGGAACTGGCCGTCCCCGCCCGCGAGCTGCCGCACTTGCAGGAGGGCATGACGGCCCGTGTGCGGGCCAGCGCCTTCGAGGCAGAGGCCGACGCCCGCCTGGCCTACATCGGCTCGCTCATCGGCGCCCAGAGCCGCAGCGCGGTGGCGCGGCTGGTGCTGCCCAACCCGCGGGGCCTGTGGCGTCCGGGGCTGCCGGTCACCGTCGCCTTGCGAGCCGAGCCTGCCAACGTGCCGGTGGCCGTGCCGCTGGAGGCCTTGCAAACGCTGGACGATGCGCCGGTGGTGTTCGTGCGACAGGGCCAGACCTTTGAAGCCCGCCGCGTCGAGACCGGCCGCCGTGACGACCGCCAGGTCGAGATCCTGACGGGCCTGCGCGCCGGTGAACGCTTTGCCGCACGCAACAGCTTCGTCGTCAAGGCCGACCTGGGCAAGGCGGCGGCCGAGCATGCGCACTGACCGGAGGCCCACCATGTTCGACCGACTCATCCAGACCGCCGTCCTCCAACGCTGGGCCGTGATGGCCGGCGTGCTCGCCATCGCCGCGCTCGGCGTGTTCAGCCTGCTGCGCCTGCCCATCGACGCGGTGCCCGACATCACCAATGTGCAGGTCCAGATCAACACGCCGGCACCGGGCTATTCGCCGCTGGAAGCCGAGCAGCGCGTCAGCTTTGCGGTGGAGACGGCCATGGCCGGCCTGCCGCGCCTCACGCAGACCCGCTCGCTGTCGCGCTACGGCCTGTCGCAGGTGACCGTGGTGTTCCAGGACGGCACCGACCTCTACTTCGCCCGGCAGCTCGTGAACGAGCGGCTGCTGCAGGCCCAGGCCGCGCTGCCAGCGGGGCTCACACCGATGCTCGGGCCGATTGCCACCGGGCTGGGCGAGATCAGCATGTGGACGGTGGAAGCCAAGCCCGGCGCCCTCAAGCCCGACGGCAAGCCCTACACGCCGGCCGACCTGCGCGAGATCCAGGACTGGATCGTCAAGCCGCAGCTGCGCACGGTGCCCGGCGTGACCGAGATCAACACCATCGGCGGCGAGGCCAAGGCCTACCAGGTGGCGCCCTGGCCCGACCGGCTGGCCGCCCATGGGTTGACGCTGGCGGACTTGGTGCAGGCGCTGGAGCGCAACAACGCCAACGTCGGCGCGGGCTACATCGAGCGGCGCGGCGAGCAGGTGCTGGTGCGGGTGCCGGGCCAGGTCGCCGGGCTCGACGACATCGGCCGCATCGTCATCACCCAGGCCGGCGGCGCGCCGGTGCGGGTGAGCGATGTGGCCGATGTCGGCTTCGGCCAGGAGCTGCGCAGCGGAGCGGCCACCGAGAACGGCCGCGAGGTGGTGCTGGGCACCGTCTTCATGCTGATGGGCGAGAACAGCCGCGAGGTGTCCAGCGCCGTCAATGCACGGCTGGCGCAGATCAACCGCAGCCTGCCCGAGGGCGTCATCGTGCAGACGGTCTACGACCGCACCACGCTGATCAACAAGGCCATTGCCACGGTGCGCACCAACCTGCTCGAAGGCGCGCTGCTGGTGATCGCGGTGCTGTTCGCCTTCCTGGGCAATCTGCGGGCGGCGGTCATCACGGCGGCCGTCATTCCGCTGTCGATGCTGTTCACCTTCAGCGGCATGGTGGCCCACCGGGTCAGCGCCAACCTGATGAGCCTGGGCGCGCTGGACTTCGGGATCATCGTGGACGGAGCGGTCGTCATTGTGGAGAACTGCGTGCGCCGCCTCGCCCATGCGCAGGCTGCCGCCGGCCGGGCGCTGACCCGCGAGGAGCGATTCAGCGAGGTATTCGCCGCCGCCCGCGAGGCGCGCCGGCCGCTGCTGTACGGCCAGCTCATCATCATGGTGGTCTACCTGCCGATCTTTGCGCTCGGCGGCGTGGAGGGGAAGATGTTCCATCCCATGGCCTTCACCGTGGTCCTGGCCCTGCTGGGCGCCATGCTGCTGTCGGTCACCTTCGTGCCGGCGGCCGTGGCGCTGTGGATGCATGGCCCCGTGGCAGAGCGCGAGAACCGCCTGATGGCCTGGGCACGCCGCAGCTACGCGCCCGTGCTCGCGCGCGCGCTGGCACAACCGGCGCTGGTTGCCGCGGTGGCTGCCGTCGCACTCGCGCTGAGCCTGCTGATGGCCAGCCGCCTGGGCAGCGAGTTCGTGCCCGGCCTGGACGAAGGCGACGTGGCGGTGCATGCGCTGCGCATCCCGGGCACCTCACTGACGCAGTCGGTGGACATGCAGCAGGAGTTGGAACGTACGCTGCTGCAGGCGCCCGAAGTGGCGCGGGTGTTCTCCAAGATCGGCACGGCCGAGATCGCCAGCGACCCCATGCCACCGAACGTGGCCGACACCTTCGTGATGCTCAAGCCGCGCCGCGAATGGCCCGACCCACGCCTGCCCTCGGCCGCCCTGGTCGAGAAGCTGCAGGCGCTCGCCAACGAGGTGCCGGGCAACAACTACGAGTTCACCCAGCCCATCCAGATGCGCTTCAACGAGCTGATCTCCGGCGTCCGCAGCGACGTGGCGGTCAAGGTATTCGGTGACGACATGGCCACGATGGAAGCCACGGCCGACCGCATCGCCGATGTGCTGGGCACCGTGGGTGGCGCGGCAGACGTGAAGGTCGAGCAGACCAGCGGCCTGCCGGTGCTCACGCTGCTGCTGGACCGCCCCGCCCTGGCGCGCCTGGGGCTGAGCGTGGCCGACGTCCAGCAGACGGTGGCGGCTGCGGTGGGTGGCCAGCCCGCCGGCACCGTGTTCGAAGGCGACCGGCGCTTCGAGCTGCAGGTGCGCCTGCCCGAGGTGCTGCGCAGCGACCTGCAGGCCCTGGGCCGGCTGCCCTTGCGGCTGCCCGGCGGCGGCCATGTGCAGCTGGGCGAGGTGGCGCGCTTCGAGCAGGCACCCGGCCCCAACCAGATCAGCCGCGAGGACGGCAAGCGCCGCGTGGTGGTGACGGCCAATGTGCGCGGCCGCGACATCGGCAGCTTCGTGGCCGAGGCACAAGCCCGGCTGGCGCGCGAGGTCACCGTGCCGCCCGGCTACTGGACGAGCTGGGGCGGCAGCTTCGAGCAACTGCAGTCGGCCACCGCACGGCTGAAGCTCGTGGTGCCGGCGGCCCTGGCCCTGGTGCTGGCCTTGCTGGTCGCGATGTTCGGCAACCTGCGAGACGGGCTGCTGGTGTTCACCGGCGTGCCGTTTGCACTGACGGGCGGCGTCGCGGCACTCTGGTTGCGCGACATGCCCCTGTCCATCTCGGCCGGCGTGGGGTTCATCGCGCTGTCAGGCGTGGCCGTGCTCAACGGCCTGGTGATGATCGCCTTCATCCGCCAGCTGCGCGAGCAGGGCCGGACGCTGGACGAGGCCGTCTACGAAGGCGCACTGGCGCGCTTGCGGCCAGTGCTGATGACGGCCCTGGTGGCGGCGCTGGGTTTCGTGCCGATGGCGCTCGCCACGGGCACGGGCGCAGAGGTGCAGCGACCGCTGGCCACGGTGGTGATCGGCGGCATCGTGTCGTCCACGGCACTGACGCTGCTCGTGCTGCCGCTGCTGTACCGCCGGGCCCACGTCCGGGCGGACAGCCGGGCTTCAACTGCTGCGGTAGGCGTCGGCGTCCAGGCCTAGGCGGCGGATGCGATCGTGCAGGGTCTTGCGAGCCAGGCCCAGCCGCTCACCGGCGCGGGCGATGTTGCCACCGCACTCGGTCAGCGCCTGCACGATCCATTGCCGCTCGACGGCCGCGAGCGCCTCGTCCAGCGGGAGCGTGGGCAGCTCGGCCAGTGGCTGGGTTGCGGACGACGCCACGGGCGGGCTGTCGGGCACCAGGCCCAGCACCCAGCGCTCGGCGAAGTTGCGCAGTTCGCGCACATTGCCGGGCCAGTCGCGCGCCTGCCAGGCGGACATCTGCGCCGCCGTCCACGCCGGCACCGGGCGCTGCAGCCGCTCGGCCGCCTGGGCACAGAAATGGCTCAGCAGCCGCGGGATGTCCTCCCGGCGCTGGCGCAGCGGCAGCAGCTCGATGCTGGCCACGTCCAGGCGGTAGAACAGGTCCTCCCGGAAGCGCCCCTGCGCGGCCAACGCGAGCAAGTCGACCTTGGTGGCCGCCACGATGCGGCAAGCCAGCGGCACGGCCGTGTTGGCGCCCAGCCGCTCGACGCTGCGCTCCTGCAGCACCCGCAGCATCTTGACCTGCAGGGCCATGGGCATGGACTCGATCTCGTCCAGGAACACCGTGCCCTCGCCGGCGAACTCCAGCTTGCCGATGCGCCGCTTGGCCGCGCCGGTGTAGGCCCCGGCCTCGGCGCCGAAGATCTCCGACTCGAACACGCTCTCGGGCAGCGCACCGCAGTTGATGGCGACAAAAGCGCCCCGCCCGCCACCGGCGGCATGCAGAGCGCGGGCCACCACCTCCTTGCCGGCACCCGTCTCGCCGTGGATGAGCACATCCACCCGCGCCGGGCCCAGCGTGCCGATCAGCGTGCGCACCTGCTCCATCGCGGCGCTCGCGCCGAGCAGGCCATCCGCCGGGCCTTCGCCGAGCTGGGCCTTCAGGCGCCGGTTCTCCAGCACCAGGCGGCGCTGCGCGAGGGCGCGGCGCACCACCTCCACCAGATGCTCGGCCGAGAACGGCTTCTCGATGAAGTCCCAGGCGCCATCGCGCATGGCCTCGACCGCCATGCCGATGTCGCCATGGCCGGTGACGAGGATGACCGGCAGCTCCGGGTCCTGCTCGCGCAAGGTCTGCAGCAGCGCCAGGCCGCTGTCGCCCGGCAATTGAACGTCGCAGACCACCACGCCCGCAAAGGCAGGCGTCAGCCAGCGGCGCGCAGCCTCGGCCGAATCAACGCCCTGCGTACCCAACCCGGCGAGCTTGAGGCTTTGCAGGGTGGCCAGGCGCACATGCTCGTCGTCTTCGACCAGCAGCACATCGGTGAGGGAGCTCATGGCGAAATTGTCGTTCCCGACGGGGCCAGCGGCAGGCGCAGGCAGAACTGCGCGCCACCCTCCGGCCGGTTGCTGCCCTGCAGACTGCCGCCCAAGGCATTGGCGATCGAGGCGGAGATGGACAGCCCCAGGCCGAGGCCGTCGCCACGCCGCTTGGTGGTGAAGAAGGGCTCGAACAGTCGGGCCAACACCTCGTCGCTCAGGCCCGGGCCGCTATCGGTCACCCGCAACAGCGCGGTCGGGCCGAAGACTTCGGCGCTGAGCGTGACCGTGCCGCCGCCCTGCTCCGCGCTGGCATCGATGCCGTTGCGCAGCAGGTTGACCAGCACCTGCTCGATGCGCACCTGCTGCCCCATCACGGCCAGCCCCTCGGGCACCGGCTCGCAAACCAGCGCCACCCGCTGCCGCCGCGCCTCGGCGCCGACCAGCGCCATGGCCGCCTGGAAAGCCGCGGCCACCGGCACCGGCTGCACCCGCAGCTCGTCGCGCCGCGCAAAGCCCTTGAGCTGGGCCACGATGGCCGCAATGCGCTGGGTGAGCTGGTCGATGGCCACGAGGTTGCCCTCGGCGTCTTCCTGCATGCCGCGCTGCAGGAAGACGCGCGCGTTGTCATTGAGCGCCCGCAGCGCCGCCAGCGGCTGGTTGATCTCGTGGGTGATGCTGGCCGCCATCTGGCCCAGCACGGCCAGCTTGCCGGCCTGCACGAGGTCGTCCTGCGTGGCCCGCAACGCCAGTTCCGTGCGGTGCAGCTCGTCCACGCGGGCCTGCAGCTCCCGGGTGCGCTCGGCGATGCGGGCCTCCAGGCTGTCGTGCGCGGCACGCAATTCGCCCTGGGCGGCCAGTCGCTCGCGGGCGCGGCGGCGGCGCAATTGCGCGTAGGCCAGGGCCAGCAACAGCGAGACCCAGGCCAGCGCCGCCGCCCAGGCTCGGCCGGCTGCGATCTGCTCCGCCCCGCGGATTTCGGTCAGGGACAACAGCTGCCAGCCGCGGCCGTCCACTGCCTGCTCCGTGAGCAGCGCACGCAGCGGGGCATCGGCCGTGCCCACGCGCTCGACCCGCCACGTGCTGGACAGGCGCGACGCGGCACGAACCAGCGGTGTCAGGGGCAGGTCGCCGTATTGCTGCGTCGCCTGCAGCTCATCGCGAGCCGCCGCCGACAAGGGCGCCAGCGTGCGGTACTTCCATTCCGACCGGCTGGCCAGGAACACCACGCCGCGCGCGTCCGCCAGCATCAGCTCACCCGCGCTGCGCGCCCAGTTGGCCTCCATCTCGTCCAGCGACACCTTCAGCACCACCACACCGGCCGCCCCGCCATTCAGGCGGTGCGCGATGAAGTAGCCCGGCGTGCCGGTGGTGGAGCCCCGGGCGTAGAAGTGACCGCTGCCGCTGCGCATCGCGTCGCGGAAGTACGGCCGGTAGGCGTAGTTCTGGCCGACGAAGGTCTGTGCGTCCTGCCAGTTGCTGGAGGCCAGGGTCAGGCCCTGGGCGTCAACCAGGAAGATGGCCGCCGCCGCAGCATCGCGCGCCACGCCTTCGAGCAGCGCGTTCACCTCTGCCACACGGGCCGCCGATGTCGGCTGGGCCAGCAGGCCGGCCAGCGCGGGGTGACGAGCCAGCACCTGGGGCACGGCCTCGTACTTGTCGAGGGCGCCGGTGAGCTCATGCGCCACGAAGCGCAGGTGGCGCTGGGCTTCGTCCTGCGTCTGCGCCAGCGCCACGTCCAGCGACACCCGCCAGGCGGCAAACGCCAGGCCCAGGCCGCCGATCACCACCGCCAGCAGCAGGGCGACCGTGCGGCGCCACCGAGGTGTGCGCAACGCGCTCACGGCCGCCCGCTGCAGGCCCGCGGGCACGCAGTCAGCCAAGCCTCAAGACTCGGCATCGATCCTCGAATGCTTGCGGGTGTCACGCATCAACAGGTAGACAAGCAGGGAGCAGGCAATCACCGCGGTAGCGTACCAATAGAAGCCGCTTTCCATGCCCGCCTGCTTGAACCACAGGGCAACGTACTCGGCACTGCCGCCGAACACCGACACCGCAATCGCATAAGGCACGCCCACGCCCGTGGCACGGATGGAGGCCGGGAAGAGCTCGGCCTTCACCACCGCATTGATGGAGGTGTAGCCGCTGACGATGAGCCAGGCGCAGGCAATCAGGCCGAAGGCCTCCCACGGGCCCTGGGCGTGGCGGATGGCGGTCAGCAGCGGCACCGTGAATAGGGTGCCGAGGATGGCGAAGCCCAGCAGCAGCGGCTTGCGACCGATGCGGTCAGACAGCGCGCCATAGACCGGCTGCAGCAGCGCGGCGAACACGAGGCTCGCGGCCGACACCGCGGTGGTCTGCGCATCGGTCAGGCCGACCGACAGCTTCAGGAACTTCTGCATGTAGGTGGTGTAGACGTAGAAGGCCAGCGTGCCACCCATGGTCAGGCCGATCACGATCAGGCATTCACGCGGATGCTGCAACAGCAGCTTGAAGCCGCCCATGCGGTCCTTGCCCTGGCTGCGCTGCTTCTCGAAGGCCTGCGTCTCGGGCAGGTCCGACCGCATGATGAGGGCGACCACGGCCAGGGCGGCACCGATGAAGAACGGGATGCGCCAGCCCCAGGCCTTCAGCTCGGCGGCGTCCAGCACGAAGTTCTGCAGCACGAGCAGCACGACCAGCGCGGTGAGCTGGCCGCCGATCAACGTCACGTACTGGAAGCTGGAATAGAAGCCCCGGTGGCGCGACGTGGCCATCTCGGACAGGTAGGTGGCGCTGGACCCGTACTCACCGCCCAGGCTCAGACCCTGCAGCAGCCGGGCCACCAGCAGCAGGATGGGCGCCCAGACGCCCACGGCGGCATAGGTGGGCGCGCAGGCGATCATCAGCGAGCCGCCGCACATCAGCAGCACCGACAGCATCAGCGCGCGGCGGCGGCCGTGGCGGTCGCCGATGTAGCCGAACAGCAGGCCGCCGATGGGCCGGATGAAGAAGCCGAGCGCGAAGATGGCGGCGGTCGACAGCGACTGCGCGACCGGGTCGCTGGACGGGAAGAATGACGACGCGAAGTACAGCGAGAAGGCCGCGTAGCAGTAGAAGTCGTACCACTCGACGAGGTTGCCGATGGAGCCGACGAAGATGGCCTTGACGCGCTTGAACTCGATGGGATCGGATGCAGCCGCGGCGGGGCGCACCGAAGCGGGGGGAAGGGTCGCCGACATGATGTCTCCTGGGTTGTGTGCCCCAGGACAGAGCAGATCCCGTGCCATGCCGGTGCGCAGCGCCCGCGGCCCGTCACCAAGGGGAGGCGCGGGGCGAAGCGCCGCCGGTCATGGCGGCTCCCCGCCGCTGCAGCGGCGGCTTTCCGCCGCCGCAACGACCGATCAGAGGCGCAGCTCGATGCGGGCCATGTCGAAGCGGGTCGCCTCGCCGTCCTGCCGCACGCTGACCACGCGGAAGTTGCGCGCCGTGCCGACGCGGTACTCGAAGTCGCCCGCCTTGGGGGCGTTGTCGCAGCGCAGGCGCTCATCCTCCTTGGGCGGCTTCACGCGGGCGGCGGGGTCTCGACAGTCCAGCACGGCGCCATAACGCGCCAGCTCCTTGGCATAGAACGCTGCCACCGCCGCCGGACTGCTGGCCACGCGGTACTTGAGCGCATGGATCTGCAGGCCGAAGGCGCCAACCCAGGCACCGAGGCTGGCGCCGGGCTTGTCGTCCTTGCTCTCGGTGAAGGCAACCGCACCGCTGAACACCGGCAGCCCGACATCGGCCGGCGTGGTGCGGGAGTTGGCCTGCAGGCCGGCGCTGAAGCCACCGTCTTCACCGGCATGGGCGGTGGCAAGCGTCAGGGTCGCCAGGGCGGCGACGGCCAGCCGTCGGAGGGGAAACGTGCGCGAGGTCATCAAGGTCTCCTGGCAGTGGTGATGGCGGCAGCCTACGCAGGCCCCGCTCGGCCTGCGAGGGTGCTGCGACTGGCTGCGCAGCGGGCGGCACAGGCTGCGCACGCCGCGGACGGACCGCAAGCGGATGGCGCCGGCTGGACTTCAAACGTGGGGGACCGGCCGCCAAACCCCCAGCTTGCGGGGCGCATGCACGGTGGCCAAGCCAGACAATCCATGGGTCGCCACCTGCCACTCGCACGTCATGTCCCTGCCCCGCCGCCTCGCCCTGTCACTCGCCTTCTGTGCAACCGCGGCCTCTGCCCAGAACCTGTTGACCAACCCCGGCGCTGAAGCCGGCAGCCTGGCGGGCTGGACCCCGGGTGGCACGGCCAGCGTCAGGGTGGACGACGGCAGCTTCAACAGCAACATCAAGCCCTTCGAAGGCAGCTACGCCTTTGTCGGCGGCAACGGCCTCTACGGCTCACTCACACAGACCGTGACCCTGGGCGCCCTGGCGGCCGGCAGCCTGGCCAACGTGTCGTTCTGGGAGCAGGGCCTGAACCAAGGCAATCCCAGTGACCATGCCTACGTGTCGCTCAGCTTCCTGGACGCGGGCAACACCGTGCTTCAGTCGGTCTCGACCCCCATCGTCGACTCGCACCTCGGCAGCTGGCAGCAGTACAGCGGCAGCTTCGCCATCCCGGTCGGCACCGTCGCGATCGCCTACACGATGAATTTCCAGCGCGCAGCCGGCTCTGATCTGGATGCCTACATCGACGCCAATGTGCTGACCGTGACCGCGGTGCCAGAACCGGCCGCTGCACTCATGCTGGCGGGCGGCCTGCTGCTGATGCCGCTGCTCAAGCGCCGTCGCGACTGAGCGGCCACGCATGCAGACAGGCCCGCCGAAGCGGGCCTTTTTCATGCAGCCGCCCCTCAACCGCGACGTTCGCGCACCCAGGCCTGCACCAGCTCGCGCAGCACGGGCAGCGGCACCTGGCCTGCGGTCAGCACGACGCGGTGGAAGCCCTTGATGTCGAACTTGCTGCCCAGGGCCGCCGTGGCCTCGGCGCGCAGCTTCGTGATTTCGAGCTGGCCGATCTTGTAGCCCAGGGCCTGGCCGGGCCAGACGATGTAACGCTCGACCTCCGACTCGACGTCACTCTCGGCCATGGAGGAGTTGTCGAGCATGTACTTGATGGCCTGCTCGCGCGTCCAGCCCTTGTGGTGCAGCCCGGTGTCGACCACCAGGCGCATCGCGCGCAGCTGCTCGTCGGACAGGCGCCCATACCACTGGTAGGGGTCGGTGAAGAGACCGAGCTCCTTGCCCAGGCTCTCGGCATACAGCGCCCAGCCCTCGACGTAGGCCACGTAGAAGCTGCCGTAGCGGCGGAACTTGGGCAGGCTCTGGTCTTCCTGCGCGATGGACACCTGGAAGTGGTGCCCCGGCGAGGCCTCGTGCAGCGACAGGGTCTCCATGCCAAAGATGGGCTGGGCCTTGAGGTTGTAGGTGTTCACATAGAACACCCCGGGGCGCGAGCCGTCGGAAGACGGGTTCTGGTACGAGGCGCCGGCCGCGCTCTGCGCGCGGAAGGCCTCCACCTCGCGCACTTCGTAGTCGGCCTTGGGCGCAATGTCGAACAGCTTGGGCGTGAGGCCGTTGATCTTCTTCTGCAGGTCACGGTAGCCGGCCAGCAGGTCTTCCGGCTTGGTGAAGTAGAACTTGGGGTCGTCCTGCAGATGCTTGAAGAAGGCCTTCAGGTCGCCCTGGAAACCCACCTGCTGGCGCACGGCTTCCATCTCGCCCAGGATGCGCTTGACTTCCTTCAGCCCGATCTCGTGGATCTGGTCAGGCGTGAGAGCCACCGTGGTGGACTGGCGCACCCGCCAGGCATACCAGGCCTTGCCATCGGGCAGAGCCGACCACGCCGTGCTGGTGCGGGCCTTGGGCGTGTACTCGTCACGCACGAAGGCCAGCAGCCGGGCGTAGGCCGGCAGCACCTGGGTCGAGAGCAGCTCGCGCATCCGCGCGGTGAGGCGCTCGCGATCGGCGGCGGGCACGCTGTCGGGGAAGTTCTTGATCGGGCCCCAGAAGAGGCTCTTCTCGGGCTCGCTCACCGCCAGCGACTGCAGCTGCGGCAGCACCTTCTCCATCACGGCCCGCGGCTGCGTGACGCCGGCCTTGAGGCCCTCGCGCATGTTGGCGATGGTGCCGTCGAAGATGGGCACGGCCAGCGTCAGGCGCTTGAGCCAGTCGTCATAGTCCTTGGTGTTGCGAAACGGCTGGATGGACTGCCCGGTGCCCATCTGCGCCAGGAAGCTCGGCAGGCCGCCGATCTGGCTGATGGGCTGCATCCAGTCGGGGAAGCGCTCGCCAGCCAGCGCCTGCTCCAGGTCGAGCTTGAGGATGCTGTACGAAACCTGGTCCTTGGGCGCCAGTTGTGTCTTCTTGAAACCCGCCAGTTCCTTCAGGCTGCGACGCAGCTCCTGCTTCTCGCTGGCCCGCCAGGCGGCGGTCGTGGTGTCGTTGAGGCGGTCGTTGTAGCGGGGGTCGCCCAGCGAGGTGGCCAGCACCGGCTGGCGTTCCAGCGTGCGTTCCCACTGGGCCTCCAGCCATTGGTGGAATCGCTCGCTCTCGGTCGTGGTGGCCCACGCAGGCAGGGCGAGGGCCGACGAGGCGGCAATCAGGCTGAGGACGTGGCGGCGGTGCATGGCATTCCCGGATGTGCGATGCCCGTGATGCTAGCGATGCCCCCGCAACCCAGCCAAAGGACATGCTTCCCTAGAATGCGTGCAGCCCCGCTTCCGGGGCTGTTGTCGTTTGTAGGTCCGCATGTCTCTGCCCTCGCTGCCGGCGATTGCACCCGGCAAGAAGTTCACCCACCCCCGGCCGCTCGGTTCGGCGGATGCCCTGCTGCTCGCGCGCTTCGTGCAGCAGCAGCGCGACGCCGGACGGCTGGCCGCCATCTTCACCGCCGAGCCGGGCGACACCCAGCGCCTGGAAGACGAGCTCAAGTTCTTCGCGCCGGAGCTGAAGGTCGCCGTCTTCCCGGACTGGGAGACCCTGCCCTACGACAGCTTCAGCCCGCACCAGGACCTGATCTCCGAGCGGCTGGCCACGCTGTGGGAACTGCTGCAGGCGAAGAAGTCCAAGACCATCGACGTGGTGTTGATGCCGGCGTCCACCGCGCTCACGCGGCTGGCGCCGCCGAGCTTCCTGGCCGGCACCACCTTCAACTTCAAGCAGAAGCAGCGGCTGGATGAAGCCTCCCTGCGGTCGCAGCTGACATTGGCCGGCTACACGAACGTCAGCCAGGTGGTGCAACCCGGCGAGTACGCGGTGCGCGGCGGGCTGATCGATCTCTTCCCGATGGGCTCGGCCGTGCCCTACCGCGTGGACCTGTTCGGCGACGAGGTGGACTCCATCCGCGTGTTCGACCCCGACAGCCAGCGCAGCCTCTACCCCGTGCCCGATGTGCGCCTGCTGCCCGGGCGCGAGTTCCCGATGGACGAGGCCGCGCGCAAGGCCTTCCGCAACCGCTGGCGCGAGAAGATGGACGGCGACCCGAGCAAGTCGCGCATCTACCGCGACATCGGCGACGGCATTGCGTCGGGCGGCATTGAGTACTACCTGCCCATCTTCTTCGAGCAGACCGCGACCGTCTTCGACTATCTCGGCGCCGAGGCGGGGCTCGCTCTGCACGGCGAAGTGGACGAAGCCATCCAGCGCTTCTGGACCGACACCAAGGAGCGCCATCGCTTCCTGCAGCACGACCCTGAGCGCCCGCTGCTGCCGCCGCAGGAGATCTTCCTGACGGGCGAAGACTTCTTCGGCCTCACCAAGCCGCATGCGGTGCTGTCGGTGCGCGGTGCCGAGCCGGTGGACTTCGCCCGCCCGCTGCCCGACATCAGCGTGGAGCGCGGCGTGCAGGAGCCGTTGGCCCGGCTGGAGGCGCACCTCAAGAACACGCCGCACCGTGTGCTGCTGCTGGCCGAAAGCGATGGTCGCCGCGAAAGCCTGCTGGAGCAGCTTCGCGACCACAAGATCGACCCGCCGTCGGTCAAGGACCTGGCCGAGTTCTGGGCCAGCGATGAAAAGTACGCCATCACGGCTGCGCCGCTGGCCAGTGGGTTCTTCTGGGTCGACCCAGAGCACCCGGTCCAGCTCATCACCGAGACGGAGCTCTTCGCGACCACGCCCACCACGCGGCGGCGGCGCAAGCAGGAGCAGGTCAGCGACGTCAATGCGCTCATCAAGGACCTTTCCGAGCTGAAGGTGGGCGACCCGGTCGTTCACATCAACCACGGCATCGGGCGCTACCAGGGCCTCGTGAACATTGACCTCGGCGACGGTCAGAAGAGCGAGTTCCTGCACCTCGAATACGCGGACAAGGCCACGCTGTATGTGCCGGTCGCCCAGCTGCACCTGATCGGCCGCTACACCGGCGTGTCGGCCGAAGAAGCGCCGCTGCACAAGCTCGGCTCTGGCCAGTGGGAGAAGGCCAAGCGCAAGGCCGCCGAGCAGGTGCGCGACACGGCGGCCGAGCTGCTCAACCTCTATGCCCGCCGCGCCGCCCGCGAGGGCCATGCTTTCCGCTACTCGGGCCACGACTACGAGGCCTTTGCGGCGAGCTTCGGCTTCGAGGAAACGCCGGACCAGCGCGCCGCCATCCACGCCGTCATCCAGGACATGATCTCCCCGAAGCCGATGGACCGCCTGGTCTGCGGCGACGTGGGCTTCGGCAAGACCGAGGTCGCCTTGCGCGCGGCGTTTGTTGCGGTGATGGGCGGCAAGCAGGTGGCCATCCTCGCGCCCACGACGCTGCTGGCCGAGCAGCACTACCAGAACATCGCCGACCGCTTCGGCGCCTGGCCGGTGAAGGTGGCCGAGATGAGCCGCTTCCGTTCCGCCAAGGAGATCAAGGCCGCGATGGAGGGCATTGCCGACGGCTCCATCGACATCGTCGTGGGCACGCACAAGCTGCTGTCCAGCGAGGTGAAGTTCAATCGCCTCGGCCTGCTCGTCATCGACGAAGAACACCGCTTCGGTGTGCGCCACAAGGAGGCCATGAAGGCCATGCGCGCCGAGGTGGACGTGCTGACGCTGACCGCCACGCCCATCCCGCGCACGCTGGGCATGGCGTTGGAAGGCCTGCGCGACCTGTCGGTGATCGCCACCGCGCCGCAGCGGCGCCTGGCCATCAAGACCTTCGTGCGCGCCGAGAGCAGCGGCACCATCCGCGAGGCCGTGCTGCGCGAATTGAAGCGCGGCGGTCAGGTCTACTTCCTGCACAACGAGGTCGACACCATCGAGAACCGCCGCCAGAAGCTCGAAGAGCTGCTGCCGGAGGCGCGCATCGTCGTGGCCCACGGCCAGATGCCCGAGCGCGAGCTGGAGCGGGTCATGCGCGAGTTCGTGCAGGGCAAGCACAACCTGCTGCTGTGCTCGACCATCATCGAGACCGGCATCGACGTGCCGAGTGCCAACACCATCGTCATCAGCCGCGCCGACAAGTTCGGCCTGGCCCAGTTGCACCAGCTCCGCGGCCGCGTGGGCCGCAGCCACCACCAGGCCTATGCCTACCTGATGGTGCCCGACATCCAGGGCCTGACCAAGCAGGCCACGCAGCGCCTGGACGCCATCCAGGCCATGGAGGAACTCGGCTCGGGCTTCTACCTCGCGATGCACGACCTGGAGATCCGCGGCGCGGGCGAGATGCTGGGCGAGAACCAGAGCGGCAACATGATGGAGGTGGGCTTCCAGCTCTACAACGACATGCTCGCCGAAGCCGTGCGCTCGCTGAAGGCTGGCCGGGAGCCCGACCTCCTGTCGCCGTTTGCCGCCACCACCGAGATCAACCTGCACGCCCCCGCGCTGCTGCCCGACGCCTACTGCGGCGACGTGCAGGTGCGCCTGAGTCTGTACAAGCGCCTGGCCACGGCCGAGAAGTCGGAGCAGATCGACGCCATGCTGGAGGAAATCACCGACCGCTTCGGCAAGCTGCCCACGCAAGGCCAGACCCTCTTCGACACCCACCGCCTGCGCGTGCTGGCCAAGCCCTATGGCGTCATCAAGGTCGACGCCTCGCCGGCCATCATCAACCTGAAC
The DNA here is from genome assembly GCF_002205845.1 of Roseateles puraquae. Classification (GTDB taxonomy): domain Bacteria; phylum Pseudomonadota; class Gammaproteobacteria; order Burkholderiales; family Burkholderiaceae_C; genus Pelomonas; species Pelomonas puraquae. The sequence continues at coordinate 269,833 of NZ_NISI01000003.1, forward strand.
TTCCGCCCCAACCCGCCGATCGACCCGATGCGCGTCATCGAGCTGGTGCAGAAGAACCGCAACATCAAGCTGGTGGGCAACGAGAAACTGCGCATCGAGAAGGCCCTCTCCAGCCCGCAGGACCGCGCCCAGGCGGTGCGGGAGGTGCTGCGGCTGCTGGGGCAGCCGGTCAAGGTCTGATCACGTCCATCCACAATCCCGCCATGCCCACGCCCTCCACTCCTGCTGCCGCCGGCCTCGTGCTGCGCGACGGCCCTGCCCTGCCGCCCCTGTCCCACTTCAAGCTCGCCGCTTTCGACATGGACTCGACGCTCATCAGCATCGAGTGCATCGACGAGATCGCGGCCCTGGCGGGCAAGGGCGAGCAGGTGGCCGCCATCACCGAGGCCGCGATGCGCGGCGAGATCACGGATTTCCGCGACAGCCTGCAGCGCCGGCTGGCCCTGCTGGCCGGTGTGCCGGCGACCGTGCTGGACCGGGTGCTGGCCGAGCGGCTGACCTTCAATCCGGGTGCTCGCGAACTGTGTGCCGCGCTGAAGGCGGCGGGGCTGACGCTGGTGCTGGTGTCCGGCGGCTTCACCTTCTTCACGCGCTACGTGGCGGCCGAGCTCGGCATGGACTTCGTGCGCAGCAACGAGCTGGAGATCGCCGATGGCGCCCTGACCGGGCGCGTGGTCATGCAGGACTGGGGCGACATCTGCGACGGCGAGCAAAAGCGCCTGATGCTGCTGCAGTGCTGTGCCGCCATCGGCTGCCAGCCGCATGAAGCCATCGCGGTCGGCGACGGCGCCAACGACCTGCCGATGATGGGCGCAGCCGGCCTGTCCGTGGCCTATCACGCCAAGCCGCGGGTGCGCGAGCAGGCGCGCATCGCCATCAACGAGGGCGGGCTGGACCGCCTGCTCGAGCTGCTGAAGTAGGCCTCAGCCGCGCAGCCCCCGGCGGCGGGCCACGCCCGCGACCACCCCAAGCCCCGCCAACAACAGCGCCAGGCTTTGCGGCTCGGGCACGGCTGAGACGGCCAGCACGTCGGACACGATGGGCAGCGAGTTGGAGCCGGCCACCGTCGTCCAGTTGGCGTTGCTGCCCAGGGCGGTCTGCAGGCCAGCCAGCGTGGTGAAGGGCGCGTCAGCCGTCGACACCTGGGCGCTGAACTGGGTGTAGCGGGTGGCCGTGGTGGCATCGACCTTGAACTCCCGCAGCTGGATGCCCGACAGGCCGGTGGCCGCCGTCGGATTGTCCGAGCTGGTGTAGCTGCCGCGGTTGGAGATGGCCCCGAGGAAGGTGATTTGCCCCGGCTGGTAGTTGGTGGCATAGCTCGCCGCCTGGAAGGCATAGAGGATGTCGCCACTGCTGGAGATGTTGGACACCTGACCGTTGAGGTTGGTCACGGTGCCGTTGGCCGTGCCGCCGGCCGCCCCGGACTTGGCCGCGTACTGGCCACTGGTGCCCGTGCCCAGCAAGGCCACCGACGTGCCGGCTGCCACGGCCGAGCTGGCCGTCCAGGACCAGAAGGCTTCCGAGGTTGTCGAGAAGACGCCGGCCGAGGTCGGCGTCTGCAGCACGTTGGTGTCGGTGAAGTAGATCGTCGTGCCCGACGCGAGGTCGACGAAAGTCACAAAGGACCAACCGCCCACCGTGGTGTTCACGTTCAGGCCGGTGAAGGCGAAGTCGCCATTGGCGAGTGCAGTGCCAGCCGCCTGGGCATGGCCGAGGGTGGCGGTGGCCAGGGCGAGCAGGGTCAGGGTCTTGCGCATGGAGGTCTCCAGAAATTGGTGAGGTTCAGCGGGCGCGGCGGCGCAGGGCCGCCAGCGTCAGCAGGCCAGGGATGAACAGCAGACCGGCGGCCGGCTCGGGCACGGCGGCCGAGGTGAGCAGCAGGTTGTCCAGCGACACGCCGTAGTAGCTGTCGCGGTGGGTCAGTGAGAAGCCGGCGATGTCGGCCACGCCGTCGTTGCGGGCGAAGGCGTAGCGACCGTCGGTGCGGCCCGACAGGTCCACCGTCTCGATGAGGCTGCCGTCAGCACGGTAGAGCTGCAGGGTGATGGCGCCCCCGTCGGCATCGCGCAACTGAAAGCCCAGGGCCGACACCGGCGAGGCGAAGCGGGCCGACAGCGCGCCGAAGCCGCTGGGGTCGCTGCCATCGCTGTTCTGCGGCCCGATGCCGAAGATCGCAGCGCCGTCGGTGTCGCCGTAGTGGTAGACACCGAGGTTGGCGCCGATCGCACCGGGCAGCAGCGTGAGGCCCGCCAGTGGCGCGCCAAAGCTCAGGTCGTCGAACCAGTCCTGCGCGATCGCGCCCGGCCGCGGCGCCTTCGCCACCGCCAGCTCCTGACCGTCGAAGCGCTCGCCGAACTGCACGCCGCCGCTGGTCAGGAGGCCGTCGATCACGGCGCCGTCCGCCAGTTCGCTGAAGGTGATGGGCGCGCCAACGAGGGTGGCGTAGCCCACCTCGGTCGTGGCACCGGCCTGCGCGGCGCTCACGCCCAGGGCGAGCAGCAGGGCCGAAAGGGCCGTTGTTGTGAAGTGCATCAAAGTCTCCCGCATCACTGACCGCCCACGACGGTCACGTTGTCGAAATCGGCCGTCACGGTCGCGCTGTTGCTGCCGGAGGACAGGGCCAGGCCGACGAAGAGGCTGGGTGTGCTGACGGTCAGGTTGGTGGTTTCCGACCAGCTCACGCCATCGCTCGACGCGGCGGAATAGACCGCATTGCCGCGCCGCTCCACCCGCACCCACACCGGCAGCGTCGAGCTGGAGAAGCCGCTGAGGTTGGATTTGTTGTTGCCGTTGATGGCCGCGCGGATGGCGCCTGTGGACGAGTAGCGCGCCGTCCACGCATAGGCCGGCGTGCCGCTGAGGCTGGTCATGGCGACCACGCCGGCGCGGGCGGCATCGGCATTGCCGCCCTGGGCCACCACCCGGGCGGTGAAGACGAAGTTGCCGGTCAGCTCGCGGTACTTCAGGTTGAACGCGTAGGGGCTGCTGGTGTTGATGACGCCGGCCCCGGACAGCGTGTAGGTGCCTGTGGCGGGGTTGTAGGTGGCCGGCGGCACGGGCGCGGTGACCAGCGGGCTCAGCACCAGCTCGTTGCCGCCGTTGACGCTGCACGGCAGGGTCGGCGTGCAAGCGGTGTCGGGGATGGTCGGCGCCGGATTGGGCGAAGGGCTGGGCGCCGGCGTGGGGCTCGGCGCCGGTGTGGGTGATGGGCTGGGTGCGGGCGTAGGGCTGGGCGCAGGCGCGCCCGGCAGGGGCGCCGGTACAGGCCCTTGCACCGCGAACAGGCCGACCCGCCCTGCCCCGGCGCCCGACTGCACCGCCGCGCGCGCGGCATCGGCCGTGCGCAGCGTGTAGGCATACGGCGGCACCCAGTTCTGCTTCACCGGCAGGCTGTCGCAGCCCTGCAGCTCGATGTCGATGACGCCCGCCATGGGTTTGCCGAGGTCGTCCTTGTCGCTGATGAAGCGATGGCCCGAGCTGCGCAGGGAGATGGCGTCCTTGCCGCCGATCAACTTGCCGCAGACCTCCTTGGGCTTCAAGCCGGTGAACTCGTAGAAGTTGTTCTCGACGAGCACGTCGGACTGGTAGCGCACGTCCAGGCCGGAGCCGAACTTCATGTCGGAGTCGCTGGTGGTGGTGCTGCCGGTGACGAGGTTGTTGTACATGTGCAGCTGGCCAAAGCGCACCAGCGGCAGCCGGCTGTAGGCGTAGTTCCACCAGTTGCCGGTCAGGGTCACGTGCAAGCGGCCCGCGTCGCTCCAGGCGCGGCCCGAGTCGCCATTGCCGATCAGCGTGGTCTTGTGATGCTTGCTGAACACGCTGTTGGAGATGGTCACGTAGTCGCTGCCGCGCACCACGTCCAGCGCGCCGTCGTGGCGGGTGTCGCTGGCCAGCGAGTCGGGCGTGTCGCCGTCGCTGATGGTGACGTGGTCGATCCAGATCTGCTGGCCGCGCGAGATGGTCAGCCCGTCCATGTAGGCGTTGTCGCTGTCCTCGGGGTTCACGTCCCAGGGCGTGTCGATGGCCAGGTTGCGCAGGATGATGTTGCGCGTCCAGGTCGGGAAGGCCTCGGGGTCCCTGCCGGCGGCGACCCAGGCCTTGAAATCGGCCTCGGCGCCGGCCGCGGTCGTCGCGGCCTCGGTGCCGATCAGGATCTGCGTGCCGGTGATGCGCGCCGGGCGGCCGTTGCTGTCGTTGATGCCCACCAGCGTCGTGTTGGACGGGATGGAGAAGCTGCCGCCGTTCTTCTGGTCGAGGAACCCGGTGTACTCCTCGAACACCGTGTTGTTGTCGCGCCAGCGGAAGTCGATGTGGCCGACGATGCGGATGATCTTGGGCTCGTTCTTGGCCTCGCGCAGCGCTGCCAGCAACTGCTCCTTGTTGAACACGGTGTAGATGCGGTTGGCTGCGGCCGACGAGCCGCCGGTGACGCGCACCTTGCCGGCACGCGACTGGCCGTGCCAGCCGATATCGGGCGCCACCTCGCGCTCGAAGGTGAGCTGGCCACCGGTGGAGTCGACGGTCGCGAACTGCCAGGCCGGCAGCTTGGGCGCGGGCCGGTAGTTGGCCGGGTTGTGCAGGCCACTCAGGGTGGTGGGCGCGGCATAGCTGCGATTGCCGATGTCGAACAGCAACGGCGCACTGGGGTCGGTCAGCGTGAGGGCGTCGATCACCGGCGCCGGGGCCGGCGTGATGGGGCGGGGGTCTCGCGCGGCCTGGGCCTTGGCCAGCGCGGTGGGCTCGGCCTCGGCAGCAGCCGCCTGGCGGCTGGCAGTCGGCAGGTCGGCGATCTGGCTGGCCCCTTGGGGCGTGACCAGGGGGACGGGTGCCGGCTGGCCGCCACCGCAGGCCGCGAGGCCGAGCGAGATGGACGACGCCAGCAGGCCCAGCCTGGGCTTGCGTGCAGTCATGGTCTTGTCTCCAGGGCGCGCTCTGTCGGCGCGCGAATCAGTGAGGGGTCGCGGCCGCCGCTGGGCGGATCGCTCACCACAGGCAGGCGCAGGCCCACCCGGCCGCGCGCCCGTCAGGGGTTCGCGGCTTGGAACGACGTCATCAGTGGCGGGTACTCGGCGGCAGGCCGAAGAGGGGTGCAGCCGCCCGTGCGGCACCGGCTCGCAAGGGCATCTGGAGGCAAGGTGCGCGCAGCAGGCGCAGCACCCCCGCGTCGGCTGTCGGACGCTCGGCCACCCGGTGGTGATCGATGCGCGGCCGGCTCAGCGAGCGGTTGGAACAGTGTTTCGGTTTTACGCTAACCGGTCAACGCCGGGCATACCCTCAGAACGAGGGACGACGACTCAGGCCGGCGGAATCACCCGCACGCGCTGCCCGGCGAACTCGACCACCTGGCCGGCCCGCATCTTGGCGGTCTTGCGCAGCTCGGTCTGGCCATCCACCTGCACCTGGCCATCAGCAATGAGGGCGCGGGCCTGACCGCCGCTGTCGGCGAGGCCCGTGGCCTTCAGGAGTTTGTCGAGTTCGATGTACTCGCCGCGGAGGTGGAGATCGATGTCAGGCATGGCGCGATTGTCGCCCCATGCCCGGCCACCATCACTGCGGCAGGCGGCGGCGCCACAGCAGGCCGATGACGCCCAGGCCGCCCAGCAGCAGCAAGGCGCTGCCCGGCTCCGGCACCGGCGGCGTGAAGCCGCCGCCGTTGTTGCCGAAGTCCCAGTTGGTGTTGGGGTCGTCTGCGGTCGCCGAGTTCACCACGTTGCCGAACAGCTGGGCGGTCGTGCCCAGGCCGGCCTCCTGTGCGCCCGACAGCAGCGTGGCGCCGAAGGGCAGCTCCAGGTAGGTGATCTTGCCCGTGTTGAAGAAGTCCACCGACCCGTTGACCGAGCTATAGGCCCACTGGTTGCCCGTCAGGTTGAAGGTCGTGCCGTACTGGAAGAGCAGCTTTTTGTAGACGGTGCGCGAGCCCGTCCAGGTGGGGTCGTTGGACCAGGTGCTGACGCCGAAGCTGCTGGAGTAGCTCACGCCGGCCAGGTCGGTGAAGGAGGTGCTGATGGTGCCGTAGGCGGAACCGTCGCCCGGGAAGCTGCCGTCCAGCGTGAAGCCGACGATGACCGCGCCATAGCTGCCGGCCGGCCGCTGCGCGGTGGCGTTGATCTTCAGCTCCTGGCTCCAATAGGCGTTGGACTGGGCCGTGACCCAGCTGTTCGGCGCGGCGTCAGGCTGGCCGCTGGCATTGAGCGTGGATGTGGCGATCGCGGTTTTCAGGTTCAGCCCCAGCACCTGGGCCTGCCCCGTGTAGCTGAAGCTGTACTGGCCAGAGGCGGTGATGATGTCGTAGATGGGATCGACGCCTGGCGTGCCGCCGCTGGGCACGAGATAGCTCTTTTGTGCCACCGGGGTGCCGAGCCCCGGCAAGCCGGGCTGCCAGTAGGCGTAGTCGGACGGGCCGTTGATGGTGAAGTTCACGTCACCGAGCAAGGGGCTGGTGACGCTGGCATTGATCCAGCCGTTCACCGAACTCGAGGCGCTGAAGCTCAACGCGAGCGCAGACGACGTGGCCAGGCTGCAGCCCAGTGCCGCCGCCGCAGGCAGAACGGTGGCCCGAAGGCGGGAGGAGAAGACGGACATGACGAGCTCCTTGGACAAGACACCCGCATCGTGTCGCTGCGCGCGGCAATGCGCAGCCCCGCTCTGTCACCTGTATCAGGGAGGGCCGCGGGGTTCATCCGTAAGCCCGCGAGCCAGCACCCCCTCAGGCCCGGGGACGGGGCCTGTGGCGATGTCCGGTTTTGCGAAAACGCGCCGCCGGGCTCACGACCGGCGCAAGGCCGCCTCGCGGATGGCGGTCAGCGTCGAGCGCGAGGTGCTCACATCCGACGACAGCCGCAGATGCAGCAGCGCCGGCCGCCCCGCAGCCACGGCCGCCTGCAGCGCCGGGCCAACCTCCTCCGTGCGCTCAGCCTTGAAGGCGACAAAGCCAAAGGCCTCGGCCAGCTTGGCGAAGTCAGGGTTGAACAGGTCGCTGCCGGAGACGCGCCCCGGGTACTCGCGCTCCTGGTGCATGCGGATGGTGCCGTAGGTGCCGTTGTCCACCACCACCACCAGCAGCTTCTTGGCGCCGTAGCCCGTGGCCGTGGCCAGCTCCTGCCCGGTCATCAGGAAGTCGCCGTCGCCCGCGATGTTGACCACCCAGCGGTCTTGCAACAGGGCTGCTGCAACGGCCGCCGGCACGCCGTAGCCCATGGCGCCCGAGGTGGGTGCAAGCTGCGTCTTGCCGAAGCGATGCAGGCCGGTGTAGCGATGGAAGCGGTGCAGCCAGCCGCTGTAGTTGCCGGCGCCGTTGGTGAAGATGGTGCCCTCGGGCAGTTGCGCGTCGATCAGGCGGATGACCTCGGCCATGTCCAGCGGCGACACCGGCGTGGGCTCGAGGTTGGCGCGGTAGTCGGCGTTGGCGGCCTGCGTCCAGTCGCGCCAGGGCACAGCCGCCGGCGCGGCCAGCGCGGCCAGTGCCGGTGCGGCCTGGCTCATGCTCGCGTTGATCAGCAATTCACCCGTGTACACGCGCCCCAACTCCTCCGCACCCGCATGGATGTGGATGAGCTGCTGCGCCGGCCGCGGCGCCTGCAGCAGGGTGTAGCCGCCGGTCGTCATCTCGCCCAGGCGCGGGCCGATGGCGAGGACGAGGTCCGCATCCTTCACCCGCGCGGCCAACTTGGGATTGATGCCGATGCCCACGTCGCCTGCGTAATTGGGGTGGGCGTTGTCGAACAGATCCTGGAAGCGGAACGCGCAGCCCACCGGCAGCTGCCATGCCTCCGCAAACCGCTGCAGGGCCGCCGTGGCGTCAGGCGTCCACCCCCCGCCGCCGGCAATCACCAGCGGGCGCTGCGCGGCGGCCAGGCGCTCGCGCAGCTCGGCCAGCGCGGCCGGCGTCGGTGCGGCTTCTGCCGGCCGAGCGGGCGCCACCACGGGCGCCGTGATCGGCTTGGTCAGCATGTCCTCGGGCAGCACCAGCACCACCGGGCCGGGGCGGCCCTGCATCGCGGTGTGGAAGGCCCGCGCCACGTACTCGGGCAGGCGCTCGGCGTCATGCACCTCGCCCACCCACTTGGCCATGCCCAGCGTGCCCGGGCCGAACATCTGGCGGTAGTCGACCTCCTGGAAAGCCTCGCGGTCACGCTGATCGCTGGCCACCTGGCCGATGAAGAGGATCATCGGCGTGCTGTCCTGGAAGGCGGTGTGCAGGCCGATGCTCGCGTTGGTGGCGCCCGGCCCGCGGGTGACGAAGCAGATGCCGGGCCGCCCCGTCAGCTTGCCCTGCGCCTCGGCCATGAAGGCCGCCCCACCCTCCTGCCGGCAGGCCACGAAGCGGATCTGCTCGCGGTACTCATGAAAGCCGTCGAGCACGGCGAGGAAGCTCTCGCCGGGCACGCCGAACGCGATATCGACGCCCTGGGCAATGAGGGCCTCCACCAGCCGGTGGCCGGCCAGCACGGGGGTTGCAGCTTGTCTAGTCATGTGCGGCACTTTAGCCGCCCCGAGCGCTTGGCCGGATCAGCGCGGCCCCTCGATCTGGCGCTGCATGATCTTGTCGCGCAGGGTGTCGTCGCGGGTGATGTCGAGCGCCTTGTGCAGCGCCGTGGGGCCGCTGGCGGCCTCGGAAGGCTTGGGGCTCGGTGGAGCGGCCACCACGGTGACGGTGCCGCCGGTCACCGCCTTGACCTGCGCACCGGCGGGGCACTCGACGTTGGAATAGGTCACCTCGCCGCCCTTGACGCATTTGCGCAGCGGCCCCGCCTTGGCGCTGCCGCTCGGTGCGGTTGCGTCGCTGGCGGGCTGCGGCAGGCTTTGCTCGGTCGCCGCCCTCATCCAGGCTTGCAGGCGAGCGCGCTCATGCCAGCCTGCACCGATCACGGCGATCAGCAGACAGACAGCAATCAGACCTCGTATCGACATGGGTCACCCGCGCACCTGGAGATGGGCGGCGACTGTAGCCGCCCCGCGCGCAGGCGCGACTACGCGGCCGCCAGCGTCGTGCGCCGTGACAGCCCCAGGCCCACGAGGCCGGCCGAGGCAATGCCCATCAGCAAGGCCAGCGCCGATCCCGCGAACACGCCGCGCGGCATGCCGTGGTCGAGGATGGCACCGAACACCGGTGCAGCAATCGCAAAGCCGATGTCCAGGCCCGAATACACCGTGCCGTAGACGCGCCCCGTGGCGCCGGGTGGCGCGGCGCGCTTGATGAGCATGTCACGCGAGGGGCCGGCCAGGCCGGTGCCGAAGCCCGCCAGCGCCGCCACCGCCGCGGCCGCGCCGCCGGGCAGCCAGCCCGTGGCCGTGACGAGCAGCAGCGCAGCCGCCAGCGCCATGGCCCAGCCGATGGTGCGCTCCAGCCGCTCTGCCCGCGCCACCAGGAAGCCGCCACACACCATGCCCGCCGCGCCCGCCAGCATGTAGCCGGTGACCACATAGGCCGTCTGCGACAACGGCAGGCCGTAGATCTGATGCAGCGCCGGGCTGGCAAAGCTCTGGATGGCCGACAAGGCCGCCGTGCTCCAGAAGAAGAACGAGAAGCACAGCCACACCGAGGGCAGCTTCAGGAAGGCCATCGGATGCTCTTGCGCCGCGCCGGCCGGTGACTTGGCATGGCCCCAGCTGCCCTGGCGGTCGTCGATGGCCGCGCGCTGCCAGAACAGCAGCCCCATCACGGCCAGTGCGACCAGCGCCGTGCCGAGGTAGGCCAGCCGCCAGTTGCCGGTCGCCTCGGCAATGCCGATGGAAAACACCGGCGCCACCGCCCAGCCCAGGTTGCCGCTGATGCCGTGCACCGAGAACGCATGGCCCAGGCGCGCCTGAGAGACCCGCTTGTTCAGGATGGTGAAGTCAGCCGGGTGGAACGGCGCATTGCCCACGCCGGCCAGCGCCGCCGCCAGCATCAGGCCTCCAAAGCCCTGGGCCAGGCCGGCCGCGACCGACGCCAGAAAAAAACTCGCCATCGCGGCGAACAGCACCGGCCGCGCACCCACGCGATCGACGATGAAGCCGGACAGCGCCTGCCCGGCGCCCGAGATGACGAAGAAGGTCGTGACCAGCAGGCCGAGCTCCGAGTAGCTCAGTCCGAACGCCTGGATGAAGGCCGGGAAGAGCGGCGGCAGCAGCATGTGGAAGAAATGCGAGCTGCCGTGGGCGACGCCGATGGTGGAGATGGTCGTCACGTCGCGGCGGCGTTGACGCGCGGCGTCGAGGGAGGAGGCGAGAGCCGTGTTCATGACGCTGGATTCTGGGCACGCGCCCCGCGGCGCGGTTACGATGATTCGTCAAGTTCTGTCGATTTCGCGCCAATGCCCGCCTCGGTCCACCGCCGCGCCAACGCGCCCGCCCCCGCCGCACCCGTCGTGCGCAGCGGCACCAGCCAGCCGTCTTACCAACCCGAACGCTACGCCCCGAGTGCGCAGCGTCCGCTGCGCGCCAAGTCGCGGCTGCTGGAGCACCTGGCCGACATCCAGCCCCACCACCACGCCTGGGCCCAGCTGGTGTTTTCTTTCAGTGGCGCGGTGCGGGTGGGCACGCCGCGGTCGACCTACATCGTGCCGCCATCGCGGGCGGTGTGGATTCCGGCGCGGCTGGAGCACGCCGTCACCGCCATCGAACGGGCCGATCTGCGGACGCTTTACGTGCAGGCCGACCTGCTCCCGGGCGAGGCCTGGCATCACCCCCGGGTGCTGGAGGTGTCGCCCCTGCTGCGCGAGCTCGTGCTGGCCTTGCCGACCGATGCCGACCCCTGTCCGCCCGAGGCGCCCGACGACGAGGCCCGGCGGCATGGCGTCGAGGCGCTGGTGGTGCATGAACTGCGCCGCGCCCGCGCCCTGCCGCTGGGCGTGGCCTTGCCGCATGATGCACGGCTGCGCCGCCTCTGCGAGGCCATGCTGCGCGACCCGGGCCGCCACGCCGGCCTGGACGCCTGGGCCGCCGAGGCCGGTGCCAGCCCGCGCACGCTGAACCGTCTGTTCCGGGAGGAACTCGGGACCAGCTTCCTGCAGTGGCGCTCGCAACTGCTGCTGGCGCACGCGGTCACGCTCGCCGCCCGTGGCCGGCCGATGGGGCATATCGCCGCCGAGCTGGGCTATGCCAGTGCGAGCGCGTTCTCCGCGATGGTCACGCGCACCGTGGGCATGCCACCCAGCCGCTTCTTTGCGGAAGCCTGAGCCAAGGCCCCTGCCCGTCACGCGCGGTTACGAGTTGAGGCCGACCTGCGTCTGGCGAAGCACCGCCACGACGCGTTGAGCGAACGTACGATGCCTCAAACGACAACAAGGACAAGCACCATGCAACGCCGCCACCTGACCCTGGGCCTCTTCAGCAGCCTCACCGCGGGCCTGCTCTCCACGCTGGCGCTGCCGGCCCGTGCGGACGATGAAGGCGACTTCGTCATCCTGCGCGCGCGCTACGGGACCGAGAACCGCCATGTCGACGTCACCGGCCGGCTGCGCGACCTGGCCCGCCAGGACCGCCGCTTCAAGCTGACCAACGACCTCTTCGGCATCGACCCCGACCCCGGCCGCACCAAGACCCTGCGCATCTTCGCGCGCGACCGCTACGGCCGTGAGCAACAGTTCGAGTACCGCGAGTACGACTGGGTGGACGGCGCGCAGTTCATCGGCTGGGGCCGGGGCAACTGGGGCGACGAAGGCGGCCCCGGCGGCTGGCATGGCAGCCGCGACGACCGGCACGACGACGGCAACTACGTGATCCTGTACGCGACCTACGGCGCCAGTGGCCGCGATGTGGACGTGACCGACCGCCTGCGCGACCTGGCCCGGCGCGACCAGCGGCTGCGGCTGACCAACGAGCTGTTTGGCGTGGACCCCTACCCCGGCCAGACCAAGATCCTGCGCATCTTCACGCGCGAGCGTGGCGGCCAGGAGCGCACCTTCGAGTACCGGGAGTACCAGACCATCGACGGCAACCAGTTCGTCGGCTGGGGTCGCGGCGATTGGGGTCGGGGCAGCGACCGCGGCCCGGTGCGACCGGGCCCCGGTGGGCGCTTCGTCATCGAAAGCGCCAGCTACGGCAGCGGCAACCGCTGGGTGGACGTCACCCAGGCCGTGCGTGCCCAGGTGCGGGGCGACCGCCTCGACCTGCCCGTGAGCAACGACCGCTTCGGTGTGGACCCGGCCCCGGGCGAGCGCAAGACGCTCAGCGTCACCTACCGCTTCGGCAACGAGCCGAGCAACACGGTGCGGGTGAGCGAGCGCGACACGCTGCGGCTGCCCTAAGCGAAGCAGCCCGGCCGGCGAAGCGGCTCAGCCGGCCAGCAGCCGCTTCATCGGCGGCTGCTTGACGACCCGCTGCAGCACCTGCAACAGCAGGTCCAGCGGCCAGGCGGACCGAGGCGACACGCAAGCGTAGGTCGGCATCCGGGCGACGCGCTGGCGAACATGCAGACGCTCGGCCTCCGGCCGGGCCGCGTTGTAATGCGCCAGCACGCGCCGGTCGCAGACGGCCGCTTCGGTGCGGCCCAGGCGAAGCTTTTCCAGCATGTGCCAGGGGCTGGGCGCGTCCTCACGCCGCAGCGCGCCGACATCAAAGCCAGACTGCAGGCTGTCGTACCGATAGCCCAGCACCGTGCCCACGCGCAGGCCGCGCTGGGCCGGCAGTTCCAGGGGCGGGCCGGGTTCGCGCGTGACCAGTACGTCCTCCAGCACCAGCAGCGCCGGCCCCAGCCGCCCGGGCGGCCCCTCGGGGCCATACCAGGTGGGGCTGATGAGGCAGTGCAGGTCCACCTCGCCGTCGTGGATGGCGGCATCGATGCGCTGGCTGGGCAGCTTTACCAGCACCGCCCGCGCAGGGGCAGCCTGCGCGACGAGGTGGATGAGGTCCAGCATCAGGCCCGACACGGGCTCGCCCTGGGCCCGCACGACATAAGGCGGCACCCAGCTGTCGCTGACGGCGAAGCGCAGCGTGTCAGGCAGCGTCTTAGACAGCGCCCAGGTCGCCTGGGGCTGCAGGAGCGGCAGACCCGCCGCTGAAGCCGCCAGCGCTCGCCCGATGAAACGCCGCCGTCGCTCGTCCTGAACCATGCCCGCAGTGTAGGCATGGCGCCCCTGGGGGCGATGCCATGGCGATACGATGCCGCCATGGATCAAGTGAGCTTCGACTACCCCCGCCAGGATGCGGAAGGCGCCACGTGCACCGCCCACGCCTGGGCCAAGGTGCCGGCCCCGCTGACAACGGCGCAGCGGCAGGACCTCGCCACCCGTGCGGCCGATCTGCTCAAGCAGCACAACGCCGTGCTGGTGGCGCATTACTACGTCGACGGCGCCCTGCAGGATCTCGCCCTGGCCACCGGCGGCATCGTGTCGGACTCCCTCGAGATGGCCCGCTTCGGCCGCGACCATGCCGCGCAGACGCTGGTGGTCGCCGGCGTTCGCTTCATGGGCGAGACCGCCAAGATCCTGAGCCCCGAGAAGCGCGTGCTGATGCCCGACCTCGACGCCACCTGCTCGCTCGACCTGGGCTGCCCGGCCGACGACTTCGCCCGCTTCTGCGATGCCCACCCCGACCGCCAGGTCGTCGTCTACGCCAACACCAGCGCCGCGGTGAAGGCGCGAGCCGACTGGATGGTGACCAGTTCCTGCGCGCTGGACATCGTGTCTGACCTGCATGCCAAGGGCCAGAAGATCCTCTGGGCACCCGACCGTCACCTGGGCCGCTACATCCAGGAGCAGACCGGTGCCGACATGCTGATGTGGAACGGCGCCTGCATCGTGCACGACGAGTTCAAGGGGCTGGAGCTGCAACTGCTGCGCGAGCAACACCCCGGCGCCCTGGTGCTGGTGCACCCGGAGTCGCCCGAATCAGTGGTCGAGCAGGCCGACGTGGTGGGCTCCACCTCCGCGCTGATCAAGGCCGTGGTCGAGGGCAGTGCGCCGGCCTATATCGTCGCGACCGACAACGGCATTCTGCACCGCATGCGCCAGCTCGCCCCGGGCAAGACGCTGATCGAGGCCCCCACCGCCGGCAACAGTGCCACCTGCAAGAGCTGCGCGCACTGCCCCTGGATGGCCATGAACGGCCTGGCCAACCTGGTGGACTGCCTGCAAGGCGGCCAGCCCGAGATCCACGTCGACGAGGCCACCCGCGTGAAGGCCGAGCGCTGCATCACCCGCATGCTGGACTTCACCGCCGCCAGAAAGTCACAGGCGTCCGGGATGACCCCCGGCATCGGGGCCGCTTGATCTGGGACAGTCCTGCTGGCGCCCGCACGGCGCTATAAGACACGCATCGCTCCCGCCACGAAAGGCCGCACCATGTCCGCCGACTTCAGCTCCCTGTACAACCACCATGAACGCGAAGTCTTCGCCGCCGTGATGGCGGCGGCCAAGGACTATCCGGAGATCGCCACCAGCAACGACCTCCTTTGCGACGTTGCCTGCGTGGCGCTCAACCGCCTGCAGCCGCGCTACATCCGGCACGAGGTGGATTTCAGCTTCTACCTGACCGAGCACGAGCGCCACGAGATCGACAACGCGATTGCCGAGGCGGTGGGCTATGCCTTCAACTTCGTCGAGGCACGCACGGCTCTGCGGGCGCGCAGCAACTGACCGGCTTGACGGGCCTCAGCGGCGCCGCCGCTCGCTGATCAGCACGGTCGGAAAACTCACCGGCAAGGTTTGCGGGTAGTCGCGGCTGTAGTGCAGGCCGCGGCTCTCGTGGCGCATCAGCGCAGAGCGCACGATGAGTTCCGCGCAGTCGACCAGGTTGCGCAGCTCCAGCAGGTCTCGGGTCACGCGGAAGTTGGCGTAGTAGTCATCGATCTCGCCGCGCAACAGCTCGATGCGGTGCAGCGCCCGCTCCAACCGCTTGGTGGTGCGCACGATGCCGACGTAGTTCCACATCAAGAGGCGCAGCTCGTCCCAGTTGTGAGCGATGACGACCTGCTCGTCGGCGTTCTCGACCTGGCTCTCGTCCCAGGCTGGCAGCGGCGCAGGAGCCTGCACCGGGTGGCTGAGGATGTCGGCGGCGCAGGTCTGCCCAAGCACGACGCATTCAAGCAGCGAATTGCTCGCCAGACGGTTGGCGCCGTGCAGGCCGGTGTAACCCGTCTCGCCCACCGCATACAGCCCCGGCAGGTCGCAGCGGCCCATCAGGTCGGTCACCGCGCCGCCGCAGGTGAAGTGCACGGCCGGCACCACGGGGATCGGCTGGCGCGCGATGTCGATGCCCAGCTTCAGGCAGCGCGCATGGATGGTCGGGAAATGCTCGATCAGGAAGGCCTCGCCCAGGTGAGTGGCGTCCAGCCACACATGGTCCAGGCCGTGCTTCTTCATCTCGAAGTCGATGGCGCGGGCGACGATGTCACGCGGCGCGAGCTCCATGCGCTCGTCGTGCGCCGCCATGAAGCGGGTGCCATCGGGCAGCTTCAGATGCCCACCCTCCCCACGCAGCGCCTCCGTGATCAGGAAGCTGCGCTCCTGCGGGTGGTACAGGCAGGTCGGGTGGAACTGGATGAACTCCATGTTCGCCACCCGGCAGCCGGCCCGCCAGGCCATGGCGATGCCGTCGCCCGTGGAGGTGTCGGGGTTGGTGGTGTAGCGGTAGACCTTGCCCGCGCCGCCCGTGGCAAGCACCACGGCGCGCGCGGGCAGGGTCTCCACGCGCTGGGCGTCGATGTCCAGCGCATAGACGCCGTAGACCCGGGGCACGCCCTTGTCCACGTCTTCACGCTGCACATGGCGCGAGGTGATCAGGTCCAGCGCCATCCAGCGCTCGCGCAGCGTGATGTTGGGATGGCGGCGTGCCACGGCCAGCAGTTGGTCATGGATGGCCTTGCCGGTGGCATCGGCCGCATGCGCGATGCGCCGCACCGCGTGGCCACCTTCGCGTGTCAGGTGCAGGCCCATGGGGCCGGTGTCGTCAGGCGTGAACGGCACGCCCTGCTCCACCAGCCAGCCCACCGCCGCCGCGCTGCGCTCGGCGATGAAGCGGGCGGTGGCCTCGTCCACCAGGCCCGCGCCGGCCTCCTGGGTGTCGCGCACATGGCTCTCGATGGAATCGTCGCTGCCGAGCACGCCGACGATGCCGCCCTGGGCCCAGGCGGTCGCGGCTTCGGTGAGCTCACGCTTGGCCAGGATGACGACCGGCACCGTGTCGGCCAGGTGCAGGGCAACCGTCAGGCCGGCCAGGCCGGCACCGATGATCACGACGGGAGCTTCTTGAGGGGCAGCAGTCATGGGCCGCGATTGTCCTGCAGGCATGAAGCACCCGGCGCGAGGTGAGGATTGCCCTGAGGGAGGGGCTTGCCCGCCTGGGCGCGAGCCCTATGCTGCCGCGCCTGGAGGAGACATGAACCCATTGACGTGCTGGGCCCGTCGGGCCGCGAACGCCGCCGCCATCGCCATCACCCTGGCCACCTCGCTGGCCGCCCCTGCGCAGGCGGCGCCACCACCCGCCGAGCTGTTCTTCAAGGACGCCGACATCATCGAGGCCGTGCTGTCGCCTTCGGGCCGCCGGCTGGCCATCACCTCGGCCAAGGGCGCCACGCGGGTGGGGCTGGTGGTGATCGACATGGGCCCAGGCGGCCAGATGCAGCGTCTGGCCCAGTTCAGCGATGGCGACGTCTTCCAGGTGCGGTGGGTCAACGACGAGCGGCTGATCTTCGGCGTGACGGATCTGTCGGAAGGCAGCGGCCGCCCCCAGGGCGCGCCCGGCCTCTTCAGCGTCGCCACCGACGGCAAGCCGATGCGCCAGTGGGTTCGCCGCATGGGCAAGCCCTTCATCAGCAATGGGGGCGACGATCGCATCCTGGACTGGAATCACTTCGTGCTGCGCGTGCCCGCCCCGCAGCCCGGCCAGCCGAACGAGGAAGTGCTGATCGCCGAGTACGGGCTGGGCGAAGTGCACACGCTCACGCCCCTCTGGCTCAACACCCGCACCGGCCGCACGCGCAGCGTGAGCTTCGACCAGCCCCGTAACACGGTGGGCTGGCTGACCGACGAGAACGCCGAGCCGCGCGTGGCCATCACCATGGAAAAAGGCCGCCGGGGCGCCTGGTGGCGTGCGCCCGGCAGCAAGGACTGGGTGCAGCTCTACGACGCCGACCAGTTCAAGCTGCCCTTCCAGCCGGTGTCGGTCGACAACGCCGGCAACCTCTACGTGACCCGCACCGAAGGCCCGCATCGGCTGCACGTCCTGACGCGCTATGACTTCGCCGCCCAGGCGCCCGAGCCCAAGCCGCTGGTCGTCACACCGGGCTTCGATTTCAGCGGCGAGCTGCTGTCCGAGGGCAGCCGCACGGCGCTGGGCGTGCGTGTGCAAGTGGACGGCGAGGCCACCGTCTGGTTCGACGACGCCATGAAAGCCTTGCAGCAACAGGCCGATCGCCTCTTGCCCGGCGCCGTGAACCGGATCAGCTGCCGCCGCTGCGGCCAGCCCGACATGGTGGCCCTGGTGCGCAGCAGCAGCGACCGCGACCCAGGCCGGCTGTTGTACTACCAGGCCAAGCCCGCCGAGGGCGAGAAACCCTGGACCTCGCTTGGCCGCATGCGGCCGGACGTGAAGCCCGAACAGATGGCCACCATGGAGCTGGCCCGCGTGCCGGCGCGCGACGGCCTGGAGCTGCCGGTCTGGGTGACCCGATCTCCCAACGCCAAGGGTCCGCTGCCCGCGGTTGTGCTGGTGCATGGCGGCCCCTGGATACGCGGCGGCACCTGGCGCTGGCACCCGATGGCGCAGTTCCTGGCGTCGCGCGGCTATGTCGTCATCGAGCCCGAGTTTCGCGGCAGCACCGGCTACGGCGACACACACTTCAAGGCCGGCTTCAAGCAATGGGGCCAGGCCATGCAGGACGACGTGGCCGATGCGCTGCGCTGGGCGCAGCAACAGGGCCTGGCCAGCGACAAGGCCTGCATCGCCGGCGCCAGCTATGGCGGCTACAGCACGCTGATGGGGCTGGCCCGGGACGGCGACCTCTACCGCTGCGGCGTCGCCTGGATCGCCGTGACGGACCTGGACCTGCTGTTGCGCGGCTCCTGGTGGGTGCGGGACGACACCACCAGCCTGGCTCGCCAGTACGCCCTGCCCGAGATGATCGGCGACCCCGACAAGGACGCCGCCCTCATTGCGGCCCACTCACCCGTGAAGCTCGCGGCCCGCATCAAGGCGCCGGTGCTGCTGGCCTTCGGCGAGGACGACCGCCGCGTGCCGCTGGCCCACGGCAAGCGCATGCGCGAGGCGCTGCAGGCCGCTGGCAATGACCCGGTGTGGGTGACCTACCCCGGCGAAGGCCATGGCTTTGCGGTGATCAAGAACCGCGTCGACTTCGCGCAGCGCCTGGAGGCGTTCCTGGCACGCCACCTTCAGCCCTGATCGCGAAAGCCGTTGCCATGCCGGCGCCAGTCCGGCGGCATCCACAGGTGGGCCAGGCGCAGGCGCCAGGACGTCTCGGCCGCCATGTCGCGGAACATGGCGCGCCATTCATGCGCGTTCAGCCAGAACAGGTTGTGCGTCGGGAACGGATGCTCCAGGCCGTAGTCCACCGCCTCCTGCTCGGGCTCGAAGCTGCCGAACAGGCGGTCAAACACGATCAGCGTGCCGCCGAAATTGCGGTCGATGTATTGCGGGTTGCGCCCATGGTGGGCTCGGTGGTGTGACGGTGTGTTGAAGATGAACTCGAACCACGCCGGCATCCGGTCGATCCAGGTGGTGTGCACGAAGAACTGGTAGGCCAGGTTCAACGACAGCGCGAACAGCACCCAGCGCGGCTCGAAGCCGAGCCACACCGCCGGCAGGTAGAACAGCCAGTTGCCCGCCAGCGCATAGAACCAGCTTTGCCGCAGCGCCGTGCCGAAGTTCATGTGCTCCGACCCGTGATGCACGACATGCGCGCACCAGAACCATCGAATGCGGTGGCTGGCGCGATGAAAGCCGTAGTACAGCAACTCCACCAGCAGGAAGAGACCAAGGAAGCGCCAGGGGCTGATGTCGATCGTGAAGAGGCGGTGCTCGTACACCCAGCCCAGGGCCGGCAGCACCAGCGCGGCCAGCAGCAGCAGGTCCACGGCCAGGTAGCTGCCGCCGCTGTTGAGGCTGTCGAAGGTGTCCCGCCAGTCGAACACCCGCGTGCGGCGAAACCGCCAGGCTTCCAGCGCCAGGCAGACACCAAAGACCGGCGACAGCAGCAGCAGCGTCAGGTCGCGCCAGTCGAAGTGGCGCTGGTAAAGGTCAATGAGCGCATCCATCGCCGGATGGTGCGCCGGCTGGCCGGCGAAATCTTGACCTGAGGGGCCGCGTTTTTGACAGATCACGCCATGCTGCGGGTCATCACCCAGCGAGCTGCGACAGCGCAGACGGCATGATGACCAGCCCATGGATGAGACCCGCGTCGCCGCCAGCTATGTGCAGTTGCTCTTCGAGCACATGGCAGCCCTCGGACGCGCCGACGCCCTGGGCCCGCCGCCTGCACCGAGCGAGACCTTCGTCGCACTCAAGCGCTGGCAGGCCCTGCTGGCCCAGGCGCGCGACCTCGACCCCGGCCCGAAGGCCACCTTCGCCCTGCGACTGGCACGCGGCATCGCGCCGCGGCATTTCGGCGTGGTGGGCTTTGCGGCGCTGGCCTGCAACACCTTGGCGCAAGCCCTACAGCGGCTCGAGCGCTATCACCGCTCGGTCTACGACGTGAACATCGTCCAGGTGCGCTCCAGCGCCGACGGCCTCAGCATCGAATGGGGCGTCGAGCGCGGCCGGCCGGGCGCGCTGGTGGACGAAACCGCGATCGCGGCCCTTGTGCAACTGGCGCGCGCCTTCACCGGCGAGGCGGTGCGCGCCCGGGCTGTGGACTTCGTCAACCCGCGGCCAGCGGATCTGCGGCCCTACGAGGACTTCTTTGGCGGCACCGTCCGCTTCGGCCAGCCAGTCACCCGGGTGGTGCTCGCCACGCGTGACCTGGCCCTGCCCATGCGAGGCGCCGACCCGGCCCTGCTGGCCCTGCTCGATGCGCAGGCCGAGGCGTTGTTGCAGTCGGTCGCGGCCGTCAGCGGCCCGGTCGCGGTCTGGCGCCAGGCCTTGGTCGGACTGATCCGCAGCGGCCGCACGCAGCTCGCCGACCTCGCCCAGGCGCTACAGATGAGCCCCCGCAGCCTGCAACGGCGCCTCGCCGAACACGGCCACAGCTTCCAGACCCTGCTGGGCCAGACCCGGCAGCAACTGGCAGAGGCCTATCTCCGCGATGGCAGCGTCGAGCTGGCCGAGGTGGCCCTGCTGCTGGGCTACTCCGAGCAGAGCGCCTTCACCCGCGCCTTTCGGCAATGGACAGGCCAGGCACCGCTGCAATGGCGCCGGCAGCAAGCCTCATGACGCCCGCGCCTGCGCAACTGGTCAGCCACGGCCTGCCCGCCCACGGCCGCTACGTCGGCCGCATCGCACGGCTGGACTGGTCCGGGTTGCGCCCGCGCCCAGGCTGGCTGTGGCGATGCCTGCATCACAAGCGTTGGCAGTACGTGGGCTTGGGGCATGACGAGCTCTTCCTGGCTGTGGCCATCGTGGACATCGGCTGGGCCAGCTCAGCCTTCGCTTATCTCTTCGACCGCCGCCGGGGCCGGCTGCTTGCCGACTGGACGCAGGACGGCCTGCCGGGCCTGCAATGCGGCGTGTCGGACGAACCCCTGGCCGGTGCCCACGCGTGGTTCCGGGGGCCGGGTGCCCGCCTGTCGCTGACCCACACGCCAGACGATTTGCTGGCGTTGCAGGTCGAGACCCCCGGCCTGCAGATCGAGGCCTGGCTGGACCTGCACGCCATGCCACCGCCGCTGCTGGCCGTCGGCCCGATCAGCGGCGGCCTCGCGCACGCCACCCAGAAGACCACCGCCGTACCCGTGCGTGGTTGGGCCCAGGCGGGCGGTGAGCGCTTCGCGCTGGACGGCGCCTGGGGCGCGCTAGACGCCTCCAACGGCCTGCTGGCCCGCAACACCGATTGGCGCTGGGCCAGCGCGCATGCGCCGGGCATCGGCTTCAACCTGCAGCAGGGCTACTTCGGCGGGCAGGAGAACGTGCTGTGGCTGGACGAGCAACCGATTGCCCTGGGCACGGCGCAGTTCGAGTTCGACCCCCACCAGCCGCTGGGGCCGTGGCGGGTGTCGACGGACGACGGGATGCTGGACCTCGTCTTCACGCCGGAAGGCGCTCGCCATGCGAACAAGAACCTGGGCGTGGCGATGAGCCGATACGTGCAGCCGGTGGGTGTGTTCGACGGTTGGGTACGCGCGGCGCCGGGGGTGTCAGCGCGGCGTGTCCATCGCCTGTTGGGCGTCACCGAGGACCATGCGTCGCGCTGGTGAGCCCGCTGCCCCGCGCTTCTTCAGCCACAAGTACAGGCCGCTGCCAAGCACGACGATCGTGGCGATGTCCAGCAAGGCCCAGAGGATCTTCATCGGCAGGCCGCCGTAGTCGCCGAAATGCAGGGGCTGCGAGAGCAGCAGCGCGTCCAGGTACCACGGCAACTCCGGTGCTGCAGTCACCCGCGCAGTACGCGCATCCACGAGCACCGGCACCATCAGCTTGGCGGTCAACGGCGTGTCGCCCCGCATGAAGAAGGTGGTGTGGTGCGGGCTGGAGAAGGTGGTTCCGGGGAAGGCGATGAAGTACAGATGCTTGCCCGGCGCTGCGGCCTGGGCGGCTTGCAGTGCTTGCTGCAGCGGCGCTCGGCCTGACTCCGGCACCAGCGGCTGGCCCTGGTAGGGCCGCACGAGTTCGCCAACATGCTCGACCTGCCAGTACTTGACCAGCAGGTCAGCGCCCGTGTTGATGACGCCAGTCGCGCCCACGACGAAGCACCACACCAGTGTCACGATGCCGATCAGGTTGTGCAGGTCCAGCCAGCGGGTGCGGGCCGAGCGGTCGTGGCGCACGGTGCCGAAGTCCAGCTTGCGCATGAACGGCGCATACAGCACCACGCCGGATACCAGCGCCACCAGCAGCAGCAAGCCCATGAAGCCTAGAAAGAGCTTGCCGGGCAGACCGGCGAACAGGTCCACGTGCAGGCGGAACATCAGGTCCATGAAGCCCTCGCCCACGCGGTACTCACCCACCACCTGCCCGGTGCGCGCATCGACCATGACGGACTTGTAGTCGTCGGTCGGCGCGGGTGTGGGCGTGAGCGTGGCCCACCACAGGCGCTCATCGTCGTCGGACTTGCCCATGAACTGCACGATGCGGTCGGGGTAGCGGGCGCGAGCAGCGGCCATCACCTCGTCGGCGCTGGCGCGTCGCGTCTCCAGCTCGGCCTGCAGGGGCGGTGCCTCGATCTCGGTGCCGGTCAGATGGCCGATCTCGTGATGGAAGATCAGCGGCAGGCCCGTCAGGCACAGCAGCAGCATGAACAGTGTGCAGACCAGGCTGCTCCACTTGTGCAGCCAGGCCCACAGCCGGATGGTGCGCGGCGTCAGCGTCACGGCGGCCTCAGAGCTTGTAGTCCAGTGTCACGGACACATTGCGCGGCTCGCCGTAGATGGCGCCATAGGCCAGACCACCAACGTACTTCTTGTCGAACAGGTTGTTCACGTTCAGGCGCAGCGTGGCGGCTGGTGAGACCTCATACGCCGCGAAGGCGTTCGCCACGAGATAGGCGTCCTGCTTGGGACCGCCGGTCTTGCTCACCTCCGACTGCCAGCGCCCGCCCACGCCCAGGTGCAGGGCAGGCAATGCGGGCAGGCGGCTGTCGACACGGAAGTTGACGGTATTGCGCGGCACCCATTCGTAGATGTCCTGGCCATCGGGGCCGGTGAGCTTGAGGTGGGTGTAGCCCAGGGTCAGCTTGGCGTTCTTGCCCAGGCGGCCCGTGGCCTCGGCCTCGAAGCCGCGCGACTTCACGTCCTTGCCTTCGTACCAGGACTGACCGTCCAGCGAGGTCCCCGTGCCCGTGATGACGCCACCGTAGGTCGCCAGCCCCTGCTGCCGCGCCGTGAAGACGGCAAAGGTCGTCAGCAGCGCGCGATCCAGCCATTCGGCCTTCACACCCGCCTCGGCGTTGACGCCTTTCATAGGGGCGAGGTACTCGCCCTTCTTGTCGGTCTGGTCCTGGTTCTGGAAGATGTCGGAGTACGACACATAGCCCGTCACGGCGGGCGAGAAGGCATACGTCAAGCCCACATAGGGGCTGACCTCCCGGGTGTCAGGGTAGACGGTGTTGGTCGCGGCATTGCCGTAGATGGAAGCGCCGCTGCGTGCCAGCCGCACCGCGTTCATGCCGAGGATGCCCTTGAGCTCGTCCGTCAGGCTGATCTGCGATGCGGCGTATAGACGAGTGAGCTTCTGCTCGCCGCGGGTGCTCGGCTGGCGTGAACCCCAGGTGGGCTCGGTGTACACATCGCCGCCATACGGGAAGGCTGGCAAGGCGTCGCCCATGTGATCCTGCACCGGGAAGATGTTCACGGCCGTCTTCTCGCGCGACTGGCTCACGCCCAGCAGCAACCGGTGCCGACGGCCGAAAGCGGTGAAGTCGCCGCTCAGGTTGGCGTCCAGCACCCGGTGGTCGGTGTCACCTTCGCTGCGGTAGGGCCAGCCGATAACGCCGGTGTTGTCGGCATTCAGCACACCGGTGGGCGAGTAGGCGTACAGCAGCCGCGTCGACTCGTCGCCATGCCGCGTGTTGTAGGTCAGCTTGGCCTCCCACCCCTCGGCCAACTGGTGGGCGTATTCGATGAAGGCGTTGTAGGACCGGGTGTTCCAGTAGGTCCAGCGCTGCGAGGTGGACGAGCCGACGGGGAAGTCGGCCTGGGTGCCGTCGGCACGCCGCAGCGTGAGCGAGCCCCACATCGGCGAGTCCTGCTTCGAGTCCACGGCCGTGAGGCCCAACGTCAGCACGCCGCGGCTGCCGATCTGGCCGTCGACCACGCCATAGACCGAGGTGCGCTTGTCATGCAAGTCGCGCAGGTAGGAGTCCTTGTCCTCATGCGCCACCACCAGCCGGCCCGCCCAGGCCCCGTCCTCGGTCAGCACCTTGTTGAGGTCGAGCGCGGCTCGCTTCTTGCCCCAGGCGCCCAGGGTCAGGTTGAACT
This sequence comes from Roseateles puraquae, assembly GCF_002205845.1. Lineage (GTDB taxonomy): Bacteria > Pseudomonadota > Gammaproteobacteria > Burkholderiales > Burkholderiaceae_C > Pelomonas > Pelomonas puraquae. The sequence continues at coordinate 293,838 of NZ_NISI01000003.1, forward strand.
CGCCGTTGTCCTGGTTCAGTGGACGCTTGCGGATGTAGTTGATCGTGCCTGACGCATTGCCCACGCCGGTGAGCAAGCCGTTGGCGCCGCGGATCAGCTCGATGCGGTCGAACAGGAAGGTGTCTTCACGGCCGACGACCGTTCCCCAGGCGTTGGTCATGCCCAGGCCGTCGACCTGGGTCAGCTGGATGTCGAAGCCGCGGGCATTGAAGGTGGCGCGGTTGGTCTCGTACTGCTCGACGTTGATGCCGGTGGCCAGGCCGAGCGCTTCGTTGCTGCCGGTCAGGCCGAAGTTGGCCATGTCCTCGCCGTCGATGTTGCTGATGGTCTGCGGCGTCTCCTTGACGTCCATCGCCAGGCCGGTCGCGCCCTTCGAGACACGGTTGGCCCGCTTGCCGGTGACCACGACGGTCTGCAGGCTGGCGGCTTGAGGTGATTCGGCGGGCGTTGCAGCGGTCTGTGCGCGGGCGGGCAGGCTGGCGGCCGCCAGTGCGCAGGCGGTCAGGAGAAAGGCGGGAGGCGTCATCAGGCAGGTGGATGTGAATACGAAGGGACGATCAGCGGCGCAGGACGCACCGGGCAACGACGAGCAGCGGCACACCCAGCGCGAGCCACGACCAGGTGTCGCCCCAGCCGTCGGACACCAGGGCCGAGACCAGTCCCGTGGCGCTCAGCAGTCCGAGCGCCACGGGCCAGCCCCACAGCCGCCCGGGCGTGTGACGGGCGGATGCTGGCGACAGCTGTGGGCTGCGGTTCGACCGTTCGTGCGAGCTCGTCATGCCATCAAATACAAATGAGAACGATTCGCATTCTATACACAAGACAATAAAAACCGCCCTGCCTTGCGGTCAGGGCGGCTGCAGCGGCCTCGGGTGGCGTGTCTGGACGCTCGGCGGGCGCGCCCGCCGGCGGCCTCAGTGCACCACGCGGCCGAAGGAGAACTCGCCGTCGGCGATCTGCACCGGGATCACGTCCTTGGGCCCGAACTTGCCCTCCAGGATCAACTTGGACAACGGGTTCTCCACCCGCTGCTGGATGGCGCGCTTCAGCGGCCGGGCGCCGAAGACCGGGTCGAAGCCGACCTTGGCCAGTTCGTCCAGCGCCTCCTCGCTGACGTAGAGCTTCATCTCCATCTTCTCCAGGCGCGCTTCCAGCTGACGCAGCTGGATCTTGGCGATGGACTTGATGTGCTCTGCGCCCAGGGCGTGGAAGATCACGGTCTCGTCGATGCGGTTCAGGAACTCGGGCCGGAAGTGGCTCTTGACCTCGCCCCACACCGCGTCGCGGATCACGTCCTCGCCCTGCCCCGCCAGCGCCATGATGTGCTGGCTGCCCAGGTTGGACGTCATCACGATGACCGTGTTCTTGAAGTCGACCGTGCGCCCCTGTCCGTCCGTCAGGCGGCCATCGTCCAGCACCTGCAGCAGCACGTTGAACACGTCCGGGTGGGCCTTCTCCACCTCGTCGAGCAGCAGCACCGAGTAGGGCTTGCGGCGCACGGCTTCGGTCAGAGTGCCGCCTTCCTCGTAGCCCACATACCCCGGCGGCGCGCCGATCAGACGGCTCACCGAGTGCTTCTCCATGAACTCGCTCATGTCGATGCGCACCATGTGGTCCTCGCTGTCGAACAGGAAGCCCGCCAGCGCCTTGCACAGCTCGGTCTTGCCCACGCCGGTGGGGCCGAGGAACAGGAAGCTGCCCAGCGGCCGGTTGGGGTCGGAGAGGCCCGCGCGCGAACGGCGGATGGCGTCGGACACGGCCTGGATGGCTTCGTCCTGGCCCACCACGCGCTCATGCAGCTTGGTTTCCATCTGGAGCAGCTTCTCGCGCTCGCCCTGCATCAGCTTGGACACCGGGATGCCCGTGGCACGCGCCACGACCTCAGCGATCTCCTCGGCACCCACCAGCGTGCGCAGCAGCTGCGGCCGGTCCGGGTTGCCGGCCTTGCCCGCTTCCTTGGCCTGGGCTTCCTTCAGCTGCTTCTCCAGCTCCGGCAGACGCCCGTACTGCAGTTCGGCCACCTTGTTGAAGTCGCCCTTGCGCTTGAGCTCCTCGATCTGCTGGCGGATGCGGTCGATCTCTTCCTTGACGTGCGCCGAGCCCTGGGCCTGCGCCTTCTCGGCCGTCCAGATCTCTTCCAGGTCTTCGTACTCGCGCTGGAGCTTCTGCAGCTCTTCCTCGATGAGCGCAAAGCGCTTCTGCGAGCCCTCGTCCTTTTCCTTGCGCACGGCCTCGCGCTCGATCTTGAGCTGGATCATGCGGCGGTCGAGCCGGTCCATGGCCTCGGGCTTGGAGTCGATCTCGATCTTGATCTTGGCCGCGGCCTCGTCGATCAGATCGATGGCCTTGTCGGGCAGGAAACGGTCGGTGATGTAGCGGTGGCTCAGCTCGGCCGCGGCGACGATGGCCGGGTCGGTGATCTCCACGCCGTGGTGCACCTCGTACTTCTCCTGCAGGCCGCGCAGGATGGCAATCGTGGCCTCCACGCTGGGCTCGTCGACCAGCACCTTCTGGAAGCGGCGCTCCAGCGCGGCGTCCTTCTCCACGTACTTGCGGTATTCATCCAGCGTGGTCGCGCCGATGCAGTGCAGCTCGCCGCGCGCCAGGGCCGGCTTGAGCATGTTGCCCGCGTCGATGGCGCCCTCGGCCTTGCCAGCGCCCACCATGGTGTGGATCTCGTCGATGAAGAGGATGGTCTGGCCCTCGTCCTGCGCCACTTCCTTCAGCACGCCCTTCAGGCGCTCCTCGAAGTCGCCGCGGTACTTGGCGCCGGCCAGCAGCAGGGCCATGTCGAGCACCAGCACGCGCTTGTTCTTGAGCGAGTCGGGCACCTCGCCGTTGACGATGCGCTGCGCCAGGCCCTCGACGATGGCCGTCTTGCCCACGCCGGGCTCGCCGATGAGCACGGGGTTGTTCTTGCTGCGCCGCTGCAGCACCTGGATGGCGCGGCGGATCTCCTCGTCACGGCCGATGACGGGGTCGAGCTTGCCCTGCCGCGCGCGGTCCGTCAGGTCGAGGGTGTACTTCTTGAGCGCCTCACGCTGGCCCTCGGCCTCGGCGTTATCGACCGTCTGGCCACCGCGCACGGCTTCGATGGCGGCCTCCAGGGCCTTGCGGGTCAGGCCGTGGCCGCGCACGACGCCGGCCAGGTCGGTCTTGGCGTCGGCCAGGGCCAGCAGGAACATCTCGCTGGCGATGAACTGGTCGCCGCGCTTGGTGGCTTCCTTCTCGGCCGCCTGCAGCAGGGCGACGAGGTCACGCCCGGCCTGCACGGTCTGCCCGGCACCACTGACCTGCGGCAAGCCGGCCATCAGGCCGTCGAGCGCCGTCTTCAGGCCCTGCGCCTTGACACCGGCGCGCTCCAGCAGCGCACGCGGCCCGTCGTCCTGGGCCAGCATGGCCGACAGCACGTGGACGGGCTCGATGTAGGGGTTGTCACGCGCCAGGGCCAGGCTCTGGGCCTCGCCAAGCGCCTCTTGGAAACGGGTGGTGAACTTGTCGGCACGCATGGAATGAATCCTCCGGTTGCGAAGCCAAGTGGGCGCCTTTCAGCGCTTTTCAAGTTGACTCAAATCAAGGCCTGCACCAGCTTCATGCCCGCCCAGGCCGCCAGCAGCGAGCCCAGCACGTGGCTGACCGTGTGGGCCAGCGCCATGCCGAACTCCCCATGCCGCAGCAGCGCCAGCGACTCGCCCGAGAACGACGAAAACGTGGTCAGCCCGCCCAGAAAGCCCGTCACGAGCAGCAGCTTCAACAGGTCGTTGGGCTGGCGGCCAAACCACTCCAGCGCCATGCCGATCAGAAACCCGCCCACCACGTTCACCAGCAGCGTGCCCAGCGGAAAGCCCGCCCAGCGGGTGTTGAACAGCAGGCCTGCCTGCCAGCGAGCGAGCGCGCCGAGCGCCGCACCGACCGAGATCACCAGCGCATTCATGCCGCGTTCCCCGCGGTGATGCCCCAGCGCGCCAGGGCGGCGTCATCGGCCTCGCGGGCGTCCACCCAATGGGCGCCGTCGGGCGTGAATTCCTTCTTCCAGAACGGCGCCTGGGTCTTGAGATAGTCCATCAGGAACTCACAGGCCTGGAAGGCCTGGCCCCGGTGGGCACTGGCCACCAGCACGAGCACGATCTGCTCGCGCGCCTGCAGCAGCCCGACGCGGTGGATGACCCGCGCCGCCCGGATGTCGAAACGGGCGAACGCCTCGTCCACCATCGCCTCGATGGCCGCCTCCGTCATGCCGGGGTAATGCTCGAGCTCCATCTGAGACACGGCCGCCCCGCTGCTGCGCTCGCGTACCGTGCCGACGAACGCCACGACGGCGCCAATACCGCCGTCCCCCATTCGCAGGGCTGCCGTTTCGGCGCCCAGGTCGAAATCTGCTGATTGGATGCACACTCTGGCCATGTCACGGATTCTCACCTTGGGCGGCGGTGAGATTCACCTGTTTTGGCGTCGATCTGCCCACAAGCCGCCGCATACTGGGCGCCGTTCATTTCTCACGCTGCCAGGAATTTCGACATGGCCCTGATGGATTTCATCAAGAAACAGTTCATAGACGTCATCCAGTGGACGGAGGACGGCGATGGCACGCTGGCCTGGCGCTTCCCGATGGCGGGCATGGAAATCCAGAACGGCGGCCAGCTGGTGGTGCGCGAGAGCCAGGTGGCGGTGTTCGTGAACGAGGGTCAGGTGGCCGACGTCTTCGGCCCCGGCACCCACAAGCTGACCACCCAGACGCTGCCCGTCCTGACCTACCTCAAGAACTGGGACAAGCTCTTCGAGTCGCCGTTCAAGAGCGACGTCTACTTCTTCAGCACCCGCCAGCAGATCGACCAGCGCTGGGGCACGAGCCAGCCCGTGTCCATCCGTGACAAGGACTTCGGCGCGGTGCGCATCCGCGCTTTCGGCAACTACGCCTACCGCATCAAGGATGCCAAGGTCTTCCACAGCCAGATCTCAGGCACCCGGGAGCGCTACACCGCCGCCGAGTTGGACGGGCAGCTGCGTGGCCTGATGCTGCAGCACATCAGCGATGCCGTCGCGAGCAGCGGCACCGCCTTCCTTGACCTCGCCGCCAACCAGATCGAGTTTGCGGCCGCCCTCAAGAACGCCACCGCGCCGTCGTTCGACGCCCTCGGCCTGGAGTTGCTGTCGGTGACGATGCAGAACGTGTCGCTGCCCGAAGAGCTGCAGAAGATCCTCGACCAGCGCATCGGCATGGGCATCATCGGCCAGAACATGGGCCAGTTCATGCAGTACCAGACCGCGCAGGCCATCCCCGAGCTGGCCAAGGGCGCAGGCTCGGGCAGCGGCATCGCGGGTGAAGCCGTCGGCCTGGGGGCCGGCGTGGCCTTGGGCCAGACCCTGGCCCAAACGCTGGGTCAAGGCCTGGCCGGCGTCGGCACGGCCGCCCCGGCCCCGGCCGCGAGCAAGCCGGACGACATCGTGGCCCTGCTGGAAAAGCTCGGCGACCTCAAGGCCAAGGGCATCCTGACCGACGAGGAATTCGCCGCCAAGAAGGCTGACCTCCTGAAAAAGCTTGGCTAGACATTGGCCCACCCCCTACCGGCTTGTGCCGGCCCCCTCCAGGGGGCGCCGTCAGTGGCCCGGCAAAGCCGGTTCCACGGCGGCCGCTGGGCCGCTACCTAAGCTGCCTGCGTTGATCCAGCTGAACTTCCCCAATGGCTGAGGCAACGGCCCAGCGAAAGTGGCGCGCGGCGTGCCCGAATTGCGGCGCGCCGGTCGAGTTCGCCAGCGCAGCCTCGGCCAGCGCCGTCTGCAGCTTCTGCCGCAGCACGCTGCTGCGCGATGGCGACACGCTGAGCCGCATCGGCCAAAGCGCCGAGATCTTTGATGACTACTCGCCCCTGCAACTCGGCGCCACCGGGCGCTGGATGGGCCAGGGCTTTGCGGTGGTCGGCCGCGTGCAGCGTGGCTCGGAGCTGGGCAACTGGAACGAATGGCACCTGCTCTTCGATGCCGGTGAGCACGAGCGCGTGGGCTGGCTCAGTGAAGACAACGGCCAGTTCGTCCTCGGCCTGGAGGCGCCTCTCACCGAGACGCCCCCGCCCGAACCTCAGCTCGGCGCCCCGCTGACCCTGGCTGGCCAGCGCTGGCAGGTGGCCGCGGTGGTGCAGGCCGCCCTGCGGGCTGCCGAAGGCGAACTGCCCCGGGTGCCCAGGGCGGGTCGAATCGTCGAACTGCGCAATGCGCAGGACGAAGTCGGCAGCCTGGAGTACCGGGACGGCGAGCCGCCGGTCTGGTCGGTCGGCCGCGGTGTGCAGTTGGCCGACCTGGCGTTGCAGGGCCTGCGCACCACGGCCGAGGGCGAATCCGTCGCCGAGGCCAAGTTCAAGGGCCGGGCGCTGGCCTGCCCCAACTGCGGCGCCTCGCTGGAACCCAAACTCGCCGAATCGCGCAGCATGAGCTGCGGCCAATGCCACGCGGTGGTGGAACTGCCCGCGGGCGATGCCAAGGCCGTGGCCTTTGCCGCGCAGGACCGCGGGCTGCCGCCGCTCATCCCGATCGGCCGTACCGGCACCCTCGCGTTCGCGGGCGAGAAGCCCCTGCCCTGGCAGGTGGTGGGTTACCAGGAGCGTTGCGACATCCCCGAGGACGCCGACGACGAACAGAGCTTCTGGCGCGAGTACCTGCTCTACAACCGCCTGAGCGGCTTCGCCTTCCTGGTGGACACCCGCGAGGGCTGGAGCCTCGTGCGCACCCTGACCGGCGCGCCGCAGCCGGTGCGCGGCGGCGTGCAATGGCAGGGCCGGGCCTATTCGCAGCGCTGGGTCTACGGCGCCAAAACCACCCATGTGCTCGGCGAGTTCTACTGGCCCGTGCGCCTGGAGGACCGCGTGCAGGTGACCGACTTCAGCACCAGCGATGGCCGCTACCTGCTCAGTCGCGAACAGCAGGGCCCGGAAGTCACCTGGAGTGGCGGGCAGACACTGGCGGCCGACGAGGTGCGCAAGGCCTTCAACCTGGTCGCCCCGAACCTGCCCTTCGCCCGCGACGCTTCGGCCTTCAAGAACAACACCGGCACGCTGCTGCGCAACATCGTGATCGCGCTGTTCCTGATCGTGCTGCTGGTGGCGCTGATGCGGGCCTGCTCGGGCGACGACTGCCAGCGCTACAAGGACAGCTTCGGTGAGAACAGCACCGAGTACCAGCAATGCCGCAGCAGCGCGCGCAGCGGCGGGGGCTACTACGGCGGCTCCAGCGGCGGCAGCTACGGCGGCTACAGCAGCGGTGGCGGCGGCCACAAGTAAACGGAGAACCCCATGACCATCGATTGGCTCAAGCCTGAAGTCATCCTCGGCTCGACGATGTACGCCGTCATCGGCGTCGTCATCTTCTGGGTGTCGTTCATCATCGTCGACAAGATCACGCCCTACAAACTCTGGGAAGAACTCGTCGAGCACAAGAACGTCGCGCTGGCCATCGTGGTGGGGGCGATGTGCATCTCCATCGGCAACATCGTCGCGGCAGCCATTCACGGCTGAGCAGCGCGGCTGCGGGTCATCGTGCCCGGTGGCAGCCCATGCACCGCGGCGTGCAGGCTGTCCGCATGCCTCTGGCGGGGCCGGCGCGGGCTCGACACCATCGCGCCGCTTCAAGCTCCGGAGAACCCCATGACCTCTCGCCGCTGGGTGGCTGCAGCCGCCCTCGCCTTCGCTTTCAGCCTGCACGTCGGCCCGGCACAGGCGGCTGACGCCGAGTCCCAGGCCGCCAAGGCCGACGCCACCGCCCAGGCCTCGGGATTCAAGATCCGCCCCGTCGACGACGCCTGGCGCGCCGCACTGCCCCGCAATGCCGAGGCCGCCACGCAGGCCTACCTGGACCGCCTGCCAGCCGACGTGCAGGCGAAATCGGCTGCCTACTGGGAGGGCGGCTACTGGATGCAGCTCTGGAACCTGCTGCTCGGACTGGTGCTGGCGGCCGTGTTCCTGGCCGGCCGCCGTGCGGCCCGGGTGCGCGACTGGGCGGCCCGCGTCGGTCGTGGCCCCTTGAGGCGCGACATGCTGTTTGCAGGCACCTACCTGGCCCTGAGCGAGCTCATCAGCCTGCCGCTGACCTTCTATCAGGGCTGGTGGCGCGAGCAGGCCTACGGCATGTCGACGCAGACCGTGCCGGCCTGGGTCGGCGAATGGCTGATGTCCACGGCCATCTCGCTCGTCATTGGCGCCCTAGTGCTGGGCGGCCTGTACGCGCTGATCCGCCGCGCGGGCGCGCGCTGGTGGATCTGGGGCGCCGTGGGCGGCATGGGGCTGACAACGCTCCTGGTGGCGCTGAGCCCGGTGTTCATCGAGCCGCTGTTCAACACCTACAAGCCGGTGGAAGACGGGCCACTCAAGCGCGCAGTGCTGCAGATGGCGCACGCGGTGAGCGTGCCCGTCGACAACGTGTACGTGTTCGACGCCTCGCGTCAGACCACCCGCATCAGCGCCAACGTCTCGGGCCTGTTCGGCACCGCAGCCGTACGGCTGAACGACAACCTGCTGCGCCGCACGTCGGAGCCCGAGGTACGGGCCGTCATGGGGCATGAGCTGGGCCACTACGTGATGAACCACATCCCCAAGACCCTGCTCATGCTGACGCTGGTGCTGCTGGTCGGGTTCTACCTGGCGCAAGCCGCCATGAGCTGGCTGCTGGTGCGCTTCGCTGCGGCCACCGGCATCCGCCAGGTCGATGACGTCGCCGGGCTGCCGATGCTGCTGGCGGTGTTCTCGCTGTTCTTCACGCTGACCACGCCGGTCAACAACACGATCACCCGCGTGCAGGAGACCGAGGCAGACCGCTTCGGGCTGGCCTTATCGCGCGAGCCGCACGGCTTTGCCGAAGCGCAGCTGCGGCTGGTGGAATATCGCAAGGCCGACCCGGGTCGGCTGGAAGAGTTCGTGTTCTTCCACCACCCGAGCACCCGCCAGCGCATCCTGGACGCGATGCGCTATCGCGAGGCCATGAACCTGCCTTGAACCCAACCCATGCCTGACCACGACTTCGCCGCCCTGACCGCCAACGCCCACGAAGACTGGACCCTCTTCGCGGTGCGCTTTCACGACAAGCCCGGAGCCGGCGAGCTGCGTCGACAGCTGCTGCAGGCGCATCTCGAATGGGTGGCTGCCCACCAGGACGTGGTGCGCGTGGCGGGTTCGCTGCGAGATACCCCTGACGGCACCCCGGTCGGCGGCTTGTGGGTCATCCGGGCGCGAGACAAGGCGGCCGTCGAGGCCCTGATCGCCACCGATCCCTTCACCACCGGCGGCCTGCGCGCGGGCTGGGACATCCACTACTGCAGCAAGGCCCTGCCGCAGCCGGTGTCCTTCTAGACTGCGGGCCATGCTGCAGACCCTGACCCGCCGCGCCCTGATGGGCGCCGGCATCGCCACCTTCGCCGCGTTGCCGCCCGCCCTCGCCGCCGACTCGCGGCCGGACGTGGCCATCGTGACCGCCCAGCTGGACCTCGCCGCCGGACGGGTCACCGACGTCACCAACATCACGCCCGGCCAAGGGGCCAACTTCCAGCCCTCGTTCACCCGGGACGGCAAGGCCATCCTGTTCGCGTCGGACCGCAGCGGCTCCAACAACGTCTACCGGCACGACCTCGCCACCGGCGAGACCCAGGCGCTGACCGCCACGCCGCACAACCTCTACTCGCCCACGCCCCTGCCCGACGGCAGCGGCTTCTCTGCCATTCGCGTGGTCGATGCGGACCCGGCCTACGGCATCGAGCGCAAGCAGCCGTCGCTGTGGCGCTTCGGCTGGGACGGCCAGGAAATCGGCCCGGTCGTGCCGGTGATGCGCGTGGGCTACCACGCCTGGGTGGACGAGCATCGGCTGGCCCTCTTCATCGTCGACGACGTGCCCGAGCGCAACGCCCACCGTGCGGTGCTGTTCGACCGCCGCACCGCCGTAAGCACGCCCCTGACCGACAAACCCGGCCGCTCACTCGGCCGCACGGCCGACGGCCGCCGCGCGCTGTTCGTGGACCAGACCGACCCGGCCCACTGGCGTCTGTGCGCCCAGGCCGCCGGCGACACCCAGGCGCAGGTGCTGGCGGAAACGCCCGTCGGCCCCGCGGGCGAGAAGGACCCGCAACGCAGCCAGTACTTCGCGGCCTTGCCCGACGGCTCCGTGATCATGGCGCGCGGCACGTTGCTGCTGCGCTGGAGTGGCAAGGCCGGCGCCGGCTTCGAGCCGCTGGCTGACCTGCCCCAGGTCGGCGGCGTCATCCGCAACATTGCCGCCAGCCCCGACGGCTCACGCCTCGCGTTCTCCGTCACGCTCGCGGCGCCCAAGCCGTGAGCGACACGCACAGCCCACCCTCGCGCGCCTCGCTGGCCGAGCTGCTGCTGCTGGCCAGCGTCTTCGTCATTGCGGCCTGCGGCCTGGTCTACGAGCTCGCGGCCGGCGCGCTGGCGAGCTATCTGCTCGGCGACTCGGTACTGCAGTTCTCCACCGTGATCGGCGTCTACCTGTTCGCGATGGGCCTGGGCTCCTGGCTGTCGCGCTTCGTGGAGCGGCAACTGGTGGGCGTCTTCCTGCAGGTGGAGTTGCTGGTGGGCGTCATCGGCGGCCTGATGCCGGCGGCCCTGTTTGCCGTGCACAGCCTGCTGCCACCCGGCGAGGGCGCGCCCTTCCGCGTGCTGCTGTACGGGCTGGTGCTGCTGGTGGGCACGCTGGTGGGGCTGGAGATTCCGCTGGTGATGCGCATCCTGAAGCGGCACTTCAGCGCTCGCTACGGGCTGAAAGACCTGGTCTCGCAGGTACTCACCTTCGACTACCTCGGGGCCCTGCTGGTGGCCCTGGCCTTCCCGCTGGTGCTGGTGCCTCAGCTGGGGCTGGTGCGCACCGGCGTCGCCTTCGGCCTGCTCAACGTGGGCGTGGCGGTCTGGGCCCTGTGGCTCTTCAGGGCCGACCTGCGCGCCCTGCCGTCGCATGTGGCGGCCTGCGTGCTGTCCGCCCTGCTGCTGCTGGCTGCGCTGCTGGGCGCCGACCACCTCACCACCTGGGCCGAGGACCGGTTCTACGGCGAACACATCGTCTTCAAGCAAAGCAGCGTCTACCAGCGCATCGTCGTGACCGACGGGCATGCGGGCACGCGGCTGTTCCTGAACGGCAATCTGCAGTTCCACTCCAAGGACGAGTACCGCTATCACGAAGCCCTGGTGCAGCCGGCGATGGCCGCCCACGGCGCCCCGAAGCGGGTGCTGGTGCTGGGCGGCGGCGACGGCATGGCGGTGCGTGAAATCCTGAAGTACCCGAGCGTCGAGCAGGTCACCCTGGTGGAGCTGGACCCGCTGATGACCTCCCTGTTCCGCGACAACCCCAAGCTGGCCGCCCTCAACGCGCATGCGCTGTCCAGCCCCAAGCTGCGCATCGTCAATGCCGACGCCTTCGGGTGGCTCGAGCAGCAGACCGAGGTGTTCGACGTCATCGTCATCGACTTCCCCGACCCCTCCAACTTCGCGCTGGGCAAGCTCTACACCGCCAGCTTCTACGACCTGGTGGACCAGCACCTGAGCGCTGGCGGCTACGCCGTCGTGCAGACCACCTCGCCGCTGATTGCACGTCGCAGCTTCTGGACGGTGGTGGCCACCGTCGAATCCACCGGCCTCACCGCCACGCCCTATCACGCGCATGTGCCGAGCTTCGGCGAATGGGGCTTCGTGCTGGCCTCACGCCGGCCCTTCCGGCTGCCGACCCAATTCCCGCCCGGACTGCGCTTCGTCAGCGCGAGCAGCCTGCCGGCCCTGCTGGACTTCCCGCCCGACATGGCGCGCGTGCCCGCCGAGGTGAACCGCCTGTCGAACCAGGTGCTGGTGCAGACCTTCGAAGAGGAATGGGGCAAGGTGCACTGATGCTGAAGCGGCGCGAGGTTCTGCTGGCGAGCCTGGCCATGGCGGGCTGCAGCCACGAGGCGCCGGCACCGCAAGGCGGCTGGGTGGGCACGCACCCGGAGCGAGGCCACCGCCTGCGCGGTGCGCTGCCGGCAGCCAACGGTCCGCTGAAGCAGACCGGCGTCCTCATTGTTGGCAGTGGCATCGCGGGTCTGGCCTGCGCGCGGGCCTTGATGCAGCGCGGCGTGGACGACGTGGCATTGCTCGACCTGGAGGACCAATCGGGCGGCAACAGCCGCGGCCACCGCCTGGCGGGCTCACCCTGCCCGCTGGGCGCCCACTACCTGCCCGTGCCGGGGCCCGAGGCCCGCGAGGTGTTGGCGCTGCTGCACGAGCTGGGCCTGGCCACGCACCGCCTGGGCCGCACCGAATGGGACGAACGCCATCTCTGCCACAGCCCACAGGAACGGCTGTTCTTCGACGGCGCCTGGCATGACGGCCTCCTGCCCCCGGCCGACGGCGCGGCGGGCCTGGCCCAATACCGCAGGTTCGGCGACCTCGTCGCGCAGCTGCAGCGGGACCTGGGCTTCGCGATACCCACGCACCGCGCGCCGTGGACGGCCGAGCATGCGCGCCTGGACCGGCAGACCTTCGCCGCCTGGCTCGATGGCCAGGGCCTGACCGACACCCGCCTGCGCTGGTACCTGGACTACTGCTGCCGCGACGACTTCGGCGCCGATGCAGCCACCGTGTCGGCCTGGGCCGGCCTGCACTACTTCGCCAGCCGGCACGGCTTTCACGCGCCCGGCGACGAGACAGCCGAACGTGAACCGGTGCTGACCTGGCCCGAAGGCAACGGCTGGCTGTCGGCCCGCCTGGCGCAACCGCTGCAGGACCGGCTGCACCTCGGCCGCACGGTGCTGCGCGTGACCGAGGGGCGCCAGGGCGTGGAAGCGCTGGCCTGGAACGAGGCCACCCAGGCCCCCGAGCGCTGGGCGGCGCGCGCCGTCGTCATGGCCACGCCGCTGTTCGTGTCGGCCCGGCTGCTGGCTGAGCCGCCCGCCGCGCTGCGCGCGCTCCAGCAGCCCCATGCGCCCTGGCTGACGGCCAACGTGCTGCTGCGCGAACCGCTGCTCATGCGACCGGGCGCCCCACCGTCCTGGGACAACGTGCGCTACGGCTCCGCGGCGCTGGGCTACGTGGACGCACGCCACCAGGACCTGGACCCGACACCCCGACCACCGCTGCTGACCGCCTACCTCGCACTGCCGCAGGCGCAACGATCCGCCCTGCTGCGACAGCCCTGGCAGCACTGGGCCGGCCTGGTGCTGGACGACCTGGCCGGCACCCACCCTGACCTGCCCGCCAAGGTCGAACGCATCGACCTGTGTCGCTTCGGCCATGCGATGAGCATCCCGGTGCCCGGCCTGCGCGGCTCTGCGGCACTGGCAGCGCTGAACGAGCAGCGCGGCCGCGTGGTGTTCGCCCACAGCGACCTGGCCGGCTATTCGGTCTTCGAGGAGGCCTACACGGCCGGCGTGCTGGCGGCCCGGCGCCTCAGCCTCTGAGCCACTGCTGGCGGCTGACCGTGCCTGGGGCGAAGGCGGCGATGAGGGCGTCCAGCAGCGCCCGCGCCTTCATGCTGTTGTCGCCGCCGTAATTGCAGACGTAGACATCCAGCGTCACCGCGCCCAGCTCGGGCCACGTGTGCACGGCCACGTGCGACTCGGCCAGCAGCACCACGCCCGTGATGCCGCTTTGGCCATCGGCCGGGCCGAAGCGGTGCATCAGCTCGGCCACGCCGCTGAGGCCGGCCGTGCGCACCGCATCACCACAGGCAACGGCCAGTGCGGCGGTGTCCGTCATCAACAGCCGCCCTGGGTCGACACCGCGCAGGTCCGCGGTGAGGTGCAGGCCCTTCATCGATTCATCCGCCGGTGACCGGCGGGAAGAAGGCGAGTTCATCGCCCTCGGCCAGCACCACGCTCTCGGCGGCCATCTTCTGGTTGACGGCGGCACGCACCGCGCGGCTGCGGGCCAGCGCTTCGGCATGCGCGCCGCCGCGCGCCATGAGTGCATCGCGGGCGTCGCCGACCGTGCTGCCCGAAGGCAGCGTCAACGAGTCGGTCTCACCCAGCTTTTCGCGCAGCGAGGCAAAGAAGCGCAGCGTCACGGTCAGGCTCATGCCAGCAGCTCCGAGAACGGGACGAAGCGCACGGCATCCCCCTTGGCAAAGGCATGGCCGGCCGGGTTGTCCAGCAAGCCATCCGCCCAGAACGCCGAGGTCAACACGCCGCTGCTCTGATTGCCGAACAGGGCCAGGCCGCTGGCTTCGTCGAGGCGAACGCGCAGGAACTCGCGCCGCTTGTCGGGCTTGGGCCAGTCGAAGCCGGCCGGGATCAGGTAGCCGCGCGGCGCCAGCCGGGCCGCGCCCTGCAGCTTGAGCAGGAAAGGCCGCACCAGCACGAGGAAGGTCACCAGGCTGGACACCGGGTTGCCCGGCAGGCCGATGAAGTGGGCTGCCCCCACACGACCATACGCGAAAGGCTTGCCGGGCTTGATCGCAATCGCCCACAGGTCCAGCTGCCCCTCGGCCTGCACGGCGGGCTTGAGGTGGTCTTCCTCGCCCACGGAGACACCGCCGGAGGTGACGATCACGTCAGCCTTCGAGGCAGCCTCGCGCAGCGCGGCGCGGGTGGCGTCGAGCTTGTCGGGCACGATGCCCAGGTCGATGACCTCACAGCCCAGGCCTTCGAGCAAGGCCCGCAGCGTGAAGCGGTTGGAGTTGTAGATGGCACCCGGCGGCAGCGGCTCGCCGGGCATGACGAGTTCGTCGCCCGTCGAGAACAGGGCAACACGCGGCCGGCGGGCCACCGTGAGTTCGGCGGCGCCGGCCGTGGCCGCCAGGCCCAGCGCGACCGCGTCGAGCCGCGTGCCGGCGGGCAGCACGACGCTGCCGGCCCTCACGTCCTCGCCGCGCAGCCGCACATGCTGGCCCACCCGCACCGGCTGGGTCACGCGCACGCGGCCCTCCACGAGCTCGGTGTGCTCCTGCATGACGACCGTGTCCGCCCCCGGCGGCACCTGGGCGCCGGTGAAGATGCGGGCGGCTTCGCCCACCGCGAGCGGCTGCGGCAGGCTGCCAGCCGGGATGCGCTGCGTGACCGGGAGTTCGCGCTCCACGTCGGCGGCGCGCAGTGCATAGCCGTCCATCGCCGAGTTGTCGGCGGGCGGCACATCGACCGGGGAGACCAGGTCAGCCGACAGCACGCGGCCGCGCGCGGCGGTGGTGGGCAGCGTCTCAACGTCGGCGAGGGGCTGGACCTGCGCCAGCAGCGTGGCCAGCGCGTCGTCCAGAGGTGTCAGGGCAGGTTTCTTGGCATCAGACATGGGCGTGAATGTAGGCCTTCACGGCGCCCACATCCGGCGCCATGACTTTCACGCGCTTCGGGAGTTGCTCGATGCCTTCCAGGCCCGCAGGCCGCGGCGGCTCGGTCCCCAAGGCCTCGACGATGGTCGCGGCGAACTTGGCCGGCAACGCCGTCTCCAGCACCAGCATCGGCACGGCCGGGTCGCGCTGCTCCAGCGCCACCTTCAGCCCGTCGGCCGTGTGCGGGTCAATGACCACGCCATGCTCGGCGTGGCAGCGGCGGATGGTCGCCACGCGGTCGGCGTGCGTGCTGCGGCCGGAGCTGAAGCCGAAGCGGGCAATCGCCGCGTGCTCGTCGGCCGTCAGCTGGAAGCCGGCGGACGTGAAGGCCTGCATCACGCGGGCGGCGTCGCGACCCAGCAGGTCGAACACGAAGCGTTCGAAGTTGCTCGCCTTGGAGATGTCCATCGACGGGCTGGAGGTCTCGTGCGTGTCCGCCGTGCCGCGCGGCTTGTAGGCGCCGGTGCGGAAGAACTCGTCGAGCACGTCGTTCTCGTTCGTGGCCACGACGAGCTTGTCGACGGGCAAGCCCATCATGCGCGCCACATGGCCTGCGCAGACGTTGCCAAAGTTGCCTGACGGGACCGTGAAGCTGACCTTCTCGCCGTTGGTCTTGGTCGCTTGGAAGTAGCCCGCAAAGTAGTACACCACCTGCGCCAGCAGCCGCGCCCAGTTGATGGAGTTGACCGTGCCGATGCGGTGCTCGCGCTTGAAGACGAGGTCGTTGGACACCGCCTTGACGATGTCCTGGCAGTCGTCGAACACGCCTTCGATGGCGATGTTGTGGATGTTGGCGTCCTGCAGGCTGAACATCTGCGCCTGCTGGAAGGGGCTCATCCGGCCATGGGGGCTGAGCATGAAGACGCGCACACCCTGCTTGCCGCGCATGGCGTACTCGGCCGCGCTGCCGGTGTCGCCTGACGTGGCGCCGAGGATGTTCAGTGTTTCGCCACGCCGGCCGAGTTCGTACTCGAACAGCGCGCCGAGCAGCTGCATGGCCATGTCCTTGAAGGCCAGCGTCGGGCCGTTGGACAGGCCCTCCAGCGCCAGACCTTCACCGAGCCAGGTCAGCGGGGTGATCTCCTTCGTACCAAAGACCTCAGGCGTGTAGACGCGGCACGTGATGGCGCGCAGGTCGTCGGCCGGAATGTCGTCGATGTACAGCGACAGGATCTCGAACGCGAGATCGGCATAGGCCAGGCCGCGCCAGCGGGTGAGCGTGGCGTCGTCGACCTGGGGGTAGGCCTTGGGCAGGTAGAGGCCGCCATCGGGGGCGAGGCCTTCGAGGAGGATGTCGGAGAAGCCGCGCTCGGCCTGATCGCCACGGGTGGAGATGTACTTCATCGGATCAGGCCAACTCTTCCTTGCGGAGCTTCACGATGGGCGCGAGCACGGTGGGCAGGCCCTGCATCTTGGCCAGGGCCTCGTTCATGCGGCCCTCGACGGTGTCGTGGGTCAGGATGATGAGGTCGGTCTGGCGCTCGCCGTCGGCGGACTCGCGCTGCAGCACGGCGTCGATGGAGATGTCGTGCTCGGCCAGGATGGTGGTGATGCGCGACAGCACGCCGGCCTGGTCGGCCACGACCAGGCGCAGGTAGAAGGCGGTCTTCACGTCGGCCATCGACAGCACCGGCGTGTTGCTCATCGCATCCGGCTGGAAGGCCAGGTGGGGCACGCGGTGGTCGGGGTCGGCAGTCGCCAGGCGGGTGACGTCGACCAGGTCGGCCACCACGGCCGACGCCGTGGGCTCGGCGCCAGCGCCCTTGCCGTAGTAGAGCGTGGTGCCGACCGCATCGGCCTGCACGACGACGGCGTTCATCGCGCCCTCGACGTTGGCGATCAAACGCGAGGCTGGGATGAGCGTCGGGTGCACGCGCAGCTCGAAACCATTCTCCCGGCGCCGCGTGATGCCCAGCAGCTTGATGCGGTAGCCCAGCTGCTCGGCGTACTTGATGTCAGTGGCCTGCAGGCTGGAGATGCCTTCCACATGCGCCTTGTCGAACTGCACCGGCACGCCGAAGGCGATGGCGCTCATGATGGTGAGCTTGTGGGCGGCATCCACGCCTTCGATGTCGAAGGTGGGGTCGCTCTCGGCATAGCCCAGGCGCTGGGCTTCCTTCAGCACGGTGGCGAAGTCCAGGCCCTTGCTCCGCATCTCGGAGAGGATGAAGTTGGTGGTGCCGTTGATGATGCCGGCGATCCACTCGATGCGATTGGCCGTCAGGCCTTCGCGCAGCGCCTTGATGATGGGAATGCCGCCGGCCACGGCCGCCTCGAAGGCCACGGTGACGCCCTTCTCGCGGGCCGCTGCGAAGATTTCGCTGCCGTGCAGCGCCAGCAGCGCCTTGTTGGCCGTGACGACGTGCTTGCCGTTGGCAATCGCCTTGAGCACCAGCGAGCGCGCGGGCTCGATGCCGCCGATCAACTCCACGACGATGTCGATGTCGGGGTTGTCCACCAGCTGCTGCGGGTCGGCGACGCAGGGCACGCCGTCACCCACGATGGCCTGGAAGGCCTTGGCGCGCTCGGCATTGCGGGCGGCCACCATCGCGATCTCGATGCCCCGGCCGGCGCGGCCGCGAATCTCGGCCTGGTTGCGCTGCAAGACGTGGAAGGTGCCGGCACCGACGGTGCCGAGGCCGATCAGGCCGACTTGGATGGGCTTCATTGCAGGGCTCTCGGGATCAGGGAACAGGGAAATCAGGCGGAATGCCGGCGGCGGTAGCCCGCCAGGAAGCGCTCGATGCGGCCGATGGCCTCGCGCAGGTCGTCGACGTTGGGCAGGAAGACGAGGCGGAAGTGGTCGTGCTCGGGCCAGTTGAAGCCGGTGCCTTGCACGATCAGCACCTTCTCTTCGGCCAGCAGCTCGTAGGCGAACTGCTGGTCGTCGGCGATCGGGTAGACCTTGGGGTCCAGCCGCGGGAACATGTACAGCGCCGCCTTGGGCTTGACCACGCTCACGCCCGGGATCTGGCTGAGCAGCTCATAGGCGAGGTCGCGCTGGTGGCAGAGCCGCCCGGTCGGGGCCACCAGGTCCTTGATGCTCTGGTAGCCGCCCAGTGCCGTCTGGATGGCCAGCTGACCCGGCGTGTTGGAGCACAGGCGCAGCGAGGCCAGCATGTTCAGGCCCTCGATGTAGTCGCGGGCATGGCGCTTCTCGCCGCTGACGACCATCCAGCCGGCGCGGTAGCCGCAGGCACGGTAGTTCTTGGACAGGCCGTTGAAGGTGATGACCAGCACGTCATCGGCCAGCGAGGCCAGCGCGGTGTGCGTATGGCCGTCGTACAGCGTCTTGTCGTAGATCTCGTCGGCGAACACGACGAGCTGGTGGCGGCGCGCCAGCTCCAGGATGCCCAGCAGCAGGTCGTTCGGGTAGAGCGCGCCGGTCGGGTTGTTCGGGTTGCAGACCATGATGCCGCGGGTGCGCGGCGTGATCTTGGACTCGATGTCCGCCAGATCGGGCAGCCAGCCGGCGGCCTCGTCGCACAGGTAGTGCACCGGCCGGCCGCCGGAGAGGCCGACGACCGCCGTGTACAGCGGGAAGTCGGGCGCCGGGATCAGGATCTCGTCGCCGTCATTGACCAGCGCGTTGATGGCCATCTGGATCAGCTCGGACGCGCCATTGCCGAGGTAGACGTCGTCCACCGTCACGCCCTTGACGCCCTGCTGCTGGGTGTAGTGCACCACCGCCTTGCGGGGGGCGAACAGGCCCTTGCTGTCGGTGTAGCCACCGGCGTCGCCCAGGTTGCGGATCATGTCCTGCACGATCTCGTCAGGGGGCGTCAGGCCGAACACGGCCGTGTTGCCGATGTTCAGCTTCATGATCTTCTGGCCCTCCTCCTCCATCTGGCGGGCCTTGTCCAACACCGGGCCACGGATGTCGTAGCTGACGCTGGCGAGCTTGCTGGACTTGGCGATGGGCTTCAAACGGGGCTCCGGGGCAGCTTTTTGCTGCAGTGCAGGATGGGTCGGACGGGGATCTCGGAGTTTAAGCAAGGCCCAGGCACGCGGCCTGCCGATCTGGGCGACACTCGCGCCGGTTTCCAGCGCCGATTTCCGATGAAGTTCCAGCTCGACGAGCCGCAGGGCGGCAACAGCATTTCCCGTCACGACGCCCAGGGCGTCTGGGTCAACGGGCAGCCCCATACCGCCAGCGTGCTGGTGCCCTGGAAGGGCGCCGTGGCCCCCTGGGCGCCTTCGCGCTTCGAGGAACTTCGACCCGCGGATTTCGAAGCGATCAAGGCGCTGAACCCCGAGCTGGTGGTCTTTGGCAGCGGAGCGCGGCTGCGGTTTCCGAGCCCGGCCCTGTGGCGCGGGCTGGTGGAGGCACGCATCGGATTCGAGGTGATGGACCTGGCAGCCGCCTGCCGCACCTACAACGTGCTGGCCAGCGAAGGCCGCAACGTTCTGGCGGCTCTCTTGATCGAGGGATGAGGCCGGCCGCCGGGAAGGCGGGCCGAGGCTTTATAATCACGGGCTATTGCCTGCGGGCGCCCGCGTGAATTGCTTCTGTTCTCAGGGCAAGCTCACGAACCGGGGACCCCGTGAGCCCAACTTGCCGCACCCCCCAATGACGCCTGCGCTCAACAAACCCCTGCCGGAAATTGAGGCTCAAGCCACCGGCGGCGTGAAGTTCACTGCCAACGCCTTCCTGGGCAAGTCGGTCGTGCTGTACTTCTACCCGAAAGACAACACACCGGGTTGTACCACCGAGGCAATGCAATTCCGCGATCGCCACAAGGACTTCGTGAAAGCCGGCGCAGTTGTGCTGGGTGTTTCGCGTGACAACATGGCCTCGCACGAGAAGTTCAAGCAAGCGCTGGAACTGCCGTTCGAGCTGATCGCCGACACCGAAGAAAAGCTCTGCCACATGTTCGGCGTGGTCAAGAACAAGATCATGTACGGCAAGAAGGTCAAGGGCATCGAGCGCTCGACCTTCCTGATCAGCCCCACGGGCATCCTGGTGGGCGAGTGGCGCGGCATCAAGGTCGCCGGCCACGTCGACGAAGTGCTCAAGGCGGTCAAGGGCCTCAAGAAGGAAGCCGCCTGACGGTCTCCCATCGGGTTCATCCCTGACACGGCGGCGCCCGCCGGCATGTGCATAATCAAGCCATGCCCCGGGTCGAATCCTCGCCTCAGACTTCAAAAGCCGCGCTCATCCTGCGCGGCTTTTTGCTTTCTGCGCGCTGGATGTCGTGGGGCCCACCCCCTGCCGCCTAGCCGTACATGCCACTGCCCAAGCCTCCTGCACAACGCGCCAGCCGCCTCGACGCCACCGACTACTCGGCCAACCTGACTCCCAGCAAACCCCGTGCCGTGCCGCCCAGCGTGGCACCCGCCAAGCCGGCCGCCTCGCCGGCCGCAGCCCCCACCGCCGAGGTGCTGCGCCTGCCCACCCCCGCCGCGACGCCGGCACCTGCGGCCAAAACCGGCCTGCCCACCAAATCGGCCAGCAAGGCCCCCGCCAAGACGGCAGCACCCAAGCGCAGCCGCAAGCCGGCCGAAGCACCCAAGCTGTTCGTGCTGGACACCAACGTGCTGATGCACGACCCGATGTCGCTGTTCCGCTTCGAGGAGCACGACGTCTTCCTGCCCATGATCACGCTGGAGGAACTGGACGGGCACAAGAAGGGCATGACCGAGGTCGCCCGCAACGTGCGCCAGGTCAGCCGCGAGCTGGACCAACTCGCCGCCAGCCTCAAGAGCAGCAGCATCGAGGAGATGGGCAAGGGCCTGCCCCTGGCGGCCACCGGCCACCGCGAGGCCGAGGGCAAGCTGTTCTTCCAGACCCAGCTGATCGACACGCCCCTGCCCCAGGGCCTGCCGCAGGGCAAGGCGGACAACCAGATCCTCGGCGTCGTGCAGGCGCTCAAGGGCCTGCACCCGGGCCGGGAGGTGGTGCTGGTGTCCAAGGACATCAACATGCGCATCAAGGCCCGCGCCCTGGGCCTGCCTGCGGAGGACTACCGCAACGACAAGACGCTGGAAGACTCCGACCTGCTCTACACCGGCGTGCAGGCGCTGCCCAGCGACTTCTGGGAGCGCCATGGCAAGACCATGGAGAGCTGGCAGCAGGGCAACACGACGTTCTACCGGATCAGCGGGCCGCTCGTGCCCACGCTGCTGGTCAACGAGCTCGTCTACCTCGAAGCCCCCGGCGCCACGCCGCTGTATGCCAAGGTCACCGAGATCACCGGCAAGACGGCGGTGCTCAAGACGCTGAAGGACTACGGCCACCAGAAGAACGCCGTCTGGGGCGTGACGGCCCGCAATCGCGAACAGAACTTCGCGCTGAACCTGCTGATGGACCCGGAATGCGACTTCGTCACGCTCACCGGCACCGCCGGCACCGGCAAGACGCTGATGACGCTGGCCGCCGGCCTGTCGCAGGTGCTGGATGACCGCCGCTACAGCGAGATCATCGTCACCCGCGTGACCGTGCCCGTCGGCGAGGACATCGGCTTCCTGCCCGGCACGGAGGAAGAGAAGATGGGCCCCTGGATGGGTGCGCTGGACGACAACCTCGAAGTGCTGGCCAAGGGCGACTCTTCCGCCGGCGAATGGGGCCGTGCCGCCACCAACGACCTGGTGCGCAGCAAGATCAAGATCAAGAGCTTGAACTTCATGCGCGGGCGGACCTTCCTGAACAAGTTCGTCATCATCGACGAGGCGCAGAACCTGACGCCCAAGCAGATGAAGACCCTGATCACCCGTGCCGGCCCCGGCACCAAGATCGTCTGCCTGGGCAACCTCGCACAGATCGACACGCCCTACCTCACCGAGGGCAGCTCGGGCCTCACGTTTGCGGTGGACCGCTTCAAGGGCTGGGCCCACAGCGGCCATGTCACGCTGGCCCGCGGCGAGCGCTCGCGCTTAGCGGACTTCGCCTCCGAAGTGCTCTGACCCGGGAGATGCCCATGGCCCCGCCCTCCCCTGCCACCTCGCTCCTGCGCCGGCGTCTGCTGCAAACGCTGCCGCTCTGGGGCACGGGGCTTGCCCGCGCGCAGTCCCAGCCCCTGCTGGACGAGGGAGACGACGAGGCCAAGGCCGTGGGCTACCACGCCGACGCCAGCAAGGTCGACGCCAAGAAGTTCCCCAAGTACGCCAAGGGCCAGACGTGCGCCAACTGCCAGCTCTACGCGGCGGATGGCGGCAAGCCCTCAGGCGGCTGCGCGCTCTTCTACGGCAAGGACGTGCTGGCCAAGGGCTGGTGCAACGCCTGGGAAAAGAAGGTCTGACGCCAACCGGGCGCCGTCGCGACGTCCCTCTCGCTCGCCCGGCGGGTCATTCCCCGCGGCGCATCTGCGTCGAGAAGCGCTGCACGCCCGCATCCCGCAACACCGCCAGCCGACCGGCCTCGATCAGCCGGTCGATCTGGTCGGCCGGCAGCTTCAAGCGCGTCGGGATGGCGTTCAGCGCAGCCTCGTCCGCCTCGGGCAGGTCGGCAAAACTGATCTGCGTGACCGCAAACCGCAGGTCTTCACAGCGCCAGTCGGGGTTCTTGGCCCGCAGGGCCGCCTTGCGCTCTTCCGGCAGTGAGCAGCGCCAGGTGACCAGGTCTCGCTCCCAGGCACGCATCATCGGCACGAAGTAGGCGTAGCTCATGCGCATGGTGCTTTCGATGGCGGTGTCGACCGCGCCGGTGGCGATGTCCACACCCGAGGGCCCGGCCAGTTCGCGCCCCCAGTCGGCGCTCGGCCCTTGGCCCGCGTCGACCACGATGAACAGCAGCCGGCGCAGGTTGGCTGCGTCGTGCTCGCTGATCGGCCCATAAGGCGTGTCCAGCAGCACGCGGCTTTGCAGGATGCTGACCAGGCCCAGGTTGTCGCTGATACCGCCGTCCACCAGCTTCAGGTAGCGGCCGGTGCGCGGGTCGCGGAAGTCCTGCAGCGCGCGCTTGAGCGCCAGGCGCAGCCGGTGCAGGTCGTCGCGCTCCGCACCCTGGCGCGTCAGCCCCGGGGGCAGCGGCCCGTTGCAGGCGGCCGGAAACTTCTCCAGCACCACGGGCGCAAAGAACAGCGGCACGGCCATCGAAGCGGCCACCGCCTCTGACACCGGGAAGCTCGCCAGATCACTGCAGATGGCATCGAACGCCCGCTCATGGAAGGGGAAGGCCAGGCGGTATTGCGCGTTGGTGGCGTTGATCCACACGGCCGGCCGCTCGCGCTTGAGCATGTCGGCGAAGGTCGCGCCCTTGAAGACGTCGCGGTCCAGCCAGTCGTTCAGGTTGCTGCGGTCGTTCAAGCCACCGGCCAGCAAGCGCATCAGGTTGGTCGGGTTGATCAGGCTGAAGCGCAGGCCGGCCTCGCCGTCGCGCAGCAGCACCTTGTCCCGAAAGCCTCGCAGCCCGTCGGCGCCGTGCAGCCCGAAGTAGGCCGCCGTGATGGAGCCGCCGGACACACTGGTGATGAAGGTGACTTCATCCAGCAGATGTCGTGGGCCTGCCGACGGTTGCTCGCGCAGGCCCTCCAGCACCCCGTAGGCGAAGGCCGCTGCCCGCAGGCCCCCGCCGCTGAAGCTCAAAGCGACCGCGGTTTGCGGCGTGTCGGCCCGCGGCGCCCGTTGCAGGGGCTCGGCGACGGCAGGCTGGTTGCGCGGCGGGTTCAGCGGTGAACCCGCGCAGCCTGCCAGGGCCAGGCACAGCAGAGAGATCGACAACAAGCGCATCGTGCGGCAAGGCGAAGTGGCGGCCGGCGCATTCTGCCGATGCCGCAGGGCCTGGCGCCCGCGCCGGGCTGAGCTGTGGCTTAAGCCTGACGGCGGCGCACGGCCAGCAGACCGAGCGCCAGGCCCGCCAGCGCCAGGCTGCCCGGCTCGGGCACGGTCACCACATCCGCCGCCGGAGCGAAGGTGGAGAAGATGCCGGAGATGTGTTGCACGGGAACATCCGCCACATCCATGATCCCGCTGAGGTCATAGTTCGTCGCGTCGGTATCGAGGAACATGAAGTACGAGGTCTCCCCGGCCGCCAGACCCACCAGCGCCCCCGTATCGTCGGTGGTCCTGAAGGTGAAGTTGAAGTAGCTGGACTGCGAGCCGCCGAAGCGGTTCGCCGAAACCGGTGCCCGATCGCCGGTCGAATCGGAGCGCCAATTGACGAGGTACTGGCTGGTGTAGATCTCGCCCAGCCGGAATGACCCCAGCGCGTCCGACGAGTTGGCGCTACTGCTGACCTGCCAATAGAAGTCCAGCGTGCCGTCCACCGCGCGGATGACCCGGGACTCGATGGTGCCCGACACCGTGCCGGAGCTCGCCACGAAACTGAAGTTGTTGATCAGCGTGTCGATCACCGTGCCAGCAAGTTGCGGCTCGGCGGCGACGGTCGTGCCCGTTGGCAGAGCCACGATCGTGTTGACCGGCAACAGCGCCGCCTGGGCTCCGGGGCTGGCAGCCAGGGTCAGCCAGGTCAGGCCGGTGGCCAGGAGAGATCGCGCCAAAGACGATGAACGACGCAGCATGTCAGCCTCCTCAAAAGTGCATGTGCTCGCCAAGATATGAGGCCCGTCCGCATCGTGCGCCCCCTAACTCGCACAGTTCCCCCAGACCTGCGGGGGTGAGCGACTGCAAAACTTAGGGCCTCACCCCCGCGTCCAAGCCGGCTGCCGCTGCTGCCAGGGGCTGACGCCACTCGCCGGACAATGTCCGCATGCCGCTGCCAGACCGCTGGATCGCTCACCTCGACATGGACGCCTTCTACGCCTCCGTCGAGTTGCTGCGCTACCCGCAGCTCAAGGGCGAGGCGGTGGTCATCGGCGGCCGACGGGCTGACGCGCCCCGCCAGCTGGAAGACGGCAGTTGGCAGTACGCCCGGCTGCGCCACTACACGGGACGCGGCGTCGTCACCACCAGCACCTATGCCGCGCGGGACCTGGGCGTGTTCTCGGCCATGGGGCTGATGAAGGCCGCCCTGCGCGCGCCCGATGCGGTCCTGCTGCCGGCCGACTTCGACAGCTACCGCAAGTACTCGCGCCTCTTCAAGGCGGCGGTGGCCGAGGTGGCGCCGGTCATCGAGGACCGCGGCATCGACGAGATCTACATCGACCTGACCGACGTGCCCGGCGTGCGGGACGCGGTGGGCCACGACCCGCTGGGCGGCGTGAAGGCCGTGGCGCGCGAGATCAAGAACTCGGTCTGGCGCGCCACGGGCCTGACCTGCTCCATCGGCATCACGCCCAACAAGCTGCTCAGCAAGATCGCCAGCGAGCTGGACAAACCCGACGGCATCACCGTGCTGACCCTGGACGACATACCCGGCAGCATCTGGCCGCTGGCGGTGCGCAAGATCAACGGCATCGGACCCAAGGCGGGCGACAAGCTCGTCAAGCTCGGCCTGCACACGGTGGGCGACATCGCCGCGGCCGACCCGGCGTGGCTGGTGGCGCAGTTTGGCCAGAGCTATGGCGAGTGGCTGCACAACGCCGCCCACGGGCGCGATGCCCGGCCGGTGGTCACGCACAGCGAGCCGGTGTCGGTGAGCCGCGAGACGACCTTCGAGCGCGACCTGCATGCGGTGCACGACAAGGCGCTGCTCGGGCAGATCATGGACGAGCTCTGCGACCGACTGTCGCAAGACCTGGCGCGCAAGCGCTATGCCGGCAAGACGGTGGGCATCAAGCTGCGCTTCGAGGGCTTCGTGACCGTCACGCGGGACCAGACGCTCAAGGCGCCGATCGCCAGCGCCGCTGACATCCGTCGCGCCGTGGGCCTGTGCCTGAAGCGCGTCAAGTTCGACAAGCGGCTGCGCCTGATGGGCGTGCGCGTGGGCAACCTCGTGCATGCGAGCGAGGTGCCGCCGCCAGCAACCGCAGGCGTGCGCGGAGAAACGCCGCCCCGTGAGAATCTGTCGCTGTTCTGACCCGCCAGCCCTTGCTGCCCCGCATGACCGCGACTGCCGACATCCACAGCTACCAACCGCGCCAGGGCCACGGCCTGCCGCACGATCCGTTCAACGCCATCGTGGGCCCCCGCCCCATCGGCTGGATCGGCAGTCACGACGGCGCCGGCCACCGCAATCTCGCGCCCTACAGCTTCTTCAACGCCTTCAACTACGTGCCGCCCATCGTGGGCTTTGCCAGCATCGGCGCGAAAGACACTCTGCGCAATGTGCAGGCCACCGGCGAATTCACCTGGAACCTGGTCACCCGCGAGCTGGCCGAGCGCATGAACGCCAGCTGCGCGGCGGTGCCGCCGGAGGTGGACGAGTTCGCGCTGGCCGGCCTCACGCCGCTGGCCTCGCAGCAGGTCACGGCGCCGCGCGTGGCCGAGTCGCCGGTGAGCTTTGAATGCCGCGTCACCCAGATCGTGCAGCTGACCACGGCTGCGGGCGCCACCGTGCCCACGTGGCTGGTGCTGGGCGAAGTGGTGGCGGTGCACATTGCCCGCCGCTTGCTGGTGAACGGCGTTTACGACACGGCCGCGGCTCGCCCAATGCTGCGCGGCGGCGGCCCGGCCGACTATTTCGAGATCGCGCCCGAGCTGCGCTTCCAGATGCATCGCCCCACCTGAGTCCCGTCACGGAGATCGCCACGCCATGTCTTCCCGTCGTCGCTTCCTCGCCCGGGCCCCGGCCGGCCTGATCGGTGCCACCGCCCTGGCCAGCGCCCAGCCCCCCAGCGCGGCGCCTACAGCCACGCCCGGTGCGCCACCCACCTTCGGCACCGCGCCGCCGGTGGGCCCCGAGATCACGCCCACGACGATTGCCGAGGCCGAGAAGCTGATGCGGGTCAGCTTCAGCGAGACCGAGCGGCAGATGATCGCTGCCAACTGGCGCAACAGCCTCGCCGGCCTGGCCGACCGGCGCGACGGGCCGCGTCGCATCGCGCTGCCCGAGACCCTGGCACCGGCCACGCAGTGGGACCCGGCGCTGGGCCGCAGCGTCGGGCCGGCGCGCAACCGCTTCGTGCGTTCGGCTGGCCCGGTGCCGGCGCTGCCAGCCGACGAGGCCGACATCGCCTTTGCGCCGGTCAGCCTGCTGTCGCGCTGGATCGAGACCCGGGCGCTGACGTCCGAGCGGCTCACGCGCATCTATCTGTCGCGCATCGAGCGGCTGGACGGCCGCCTGCGCTCGGTCATCACGCTGACCGCCGACCACGCACTCGCCCAGGCCCGCCAGGCCGACCGCGAGATCGCCGCCGGCCGCTACCGCGGCCCGCTGCACGGCATGCCGTACGGCGTGAAAGACCTGCTCGACACCGCCGGCATCCCGACCACCTATGGCGCCGAGCCTTTCCGGCAGCGGGTGCCCCAGCGCGATGCGGCCGTGGTGAAGCGCCTGAACGCCGCCGGCGCCGTGATGCTGGCCAAGCTCAGCCTGGGGGCGCTGGCCATGAATGATGTCTGGTTCGGCGGCCAGACCATGAACCCCTGGCTGCCCGAAGAAGGCGCCTCCGGCTCCAGCGCCGGCTCAGGCGCTGCCACCGCCGCGGGCCTGGTGGCCTTTGCCATCGGCAGCGAGACCGGCGGCAGCATCATCAGCCCGAGCATGCGCTGTGGCGTGACGGGCCTGCGGCCCACCTTCGGCCGGGTACCGCGCACCGGGGCGATGACGCTGTGCTGGTCCCTCGACAAGCTCGGCCCCATGACCCGCAGCGTCGAGGACGCGATGCTGGTGCTGCAGGCGATCAGCGGCCCCGACACCGGCGACGTCAGCTCGCGGCCAAGCAAGCTGCAGTTCGACGCGCGCGCCTCGGTCAAGGGGCTGCGCGTAGGCTATGTGCCCGGCTGGCTGGATGAGGCGCCCGCCATCGACATCGACCGGCAGGCGCTCGACATGGTGCGCCGCCTTGGCATGCAGCCGGTCCCCATCCAGCTGCCAGCCTGGCCCTATGACAGCCTCAACCTCATCCTGTTTGCCGAGGCCGCCGCTGCCTTCGAGGAGCTGACCCTCAGCCATGGCGTGGACCAGTTGCGCATGCAGACACCCGATTCCTGGCCCAACTTCTTCCGCATGTCGCGCTTCCTGTCGGCGGTGGACTTCGTGCAGGCGGACCGCCTGCGCCGCCGGGTGGCGCAGGAGATGGCGCGCCTCATGTCAGAGGTCGACCTGCTGCTCGTGCCCTCGCTGCGCGAGGAGATGCTCACCATCACCAACCACACCGGCCACCCCAGCCTCACGCTGCGCACCGGCTTCACGTCGGTCAGCGAAGCCCGCAGCGACTGGGCGCCCGACGCTGCCCGGCCGGTAGCCAAGTTCTCCCCGCCGCGGCGTGTGCCGCACGGCGTGACGCTCATCGGCCGGCTGTTCGACGAGGGCCTGCTGGCCCAGGTCGGGCTGGCGATGGAAAAGGCGGCGGGCGTGTCGGCGGAACGACCGCCGGGCTTCTTCTAAGGTCTAAGGGCCGGCTTCCCGCGGCGCCAGCGCGCTGGCCTGCAGCGTCGCCAGCGGAATGAGGCGCAGCACCAGCGCATGCGTGGCCTCCAGCACCACGGGTGGCGCCACGCCTGCCTCGTGCGCCTCCAGCCAGCGGCTGGCGCACAGGCACCAGCGGTCGCCCGGTCGCAGGCCGGCAAAACGCCACTGCGGCCGCGGCGTGACCAGGTCGTTGCCGCGCGCCCGCGAGAAGGCCAGGAACTCCGCCGTCACCCGCGCGCAGACGAGGTGGGTGCCGCGGTCGTGCTCATCGGCCGAGCAGCAGCCGTCCCGCAGGAAACCGGTGAGCGGGTCGAAGGAGCAGGCCTGCAGGGCCGTGCCCAGTACATTCATCGCCGTCATGTGCCTGATGCCTGTTGATTTGCACCGTATCTTGCCCCCGGCCCCAAGCCCATGGGGCCGCAAGGCAATGGCAGCGCACCCTTGTTGATGAGCGACTGGACCTACACCGTCTCGGTGCGCAGCCTGTGCGAGTTCACCGCCAAGCGCGGCGACCTCGACCGCCGCTTCACGCCCTCGGCCACCGCGCTGGAAGGCCAGGCCGGGCAGATGGCCGTCTACGCACGCCGCTCGCCGGGCTACGAGACCGAGCTGCCCCTCGAAGGCCAGTGGGGCTCGCTGCGCGTGCGCGGCCGGGCCGATGGCTATGAGGCCGATGTCAACCGGCTGGAGGAGATCAAGACCATCCGCGGGCCGGTGGAGCGCGTGCCGGACAACCGGCGCGCGCTGCACTGGGCGCAGCTCGAAACCTACGGCGCCCTCATCGCGGCTGACCGGGGCCTGGCCGAGCTGGAGCTCGCCCTGGTCTATGTCGACGCCGACACCCAGCAGGAAACCGTGCTGCGGCAGACCCACGCCGCCGCGGCCCTGCAGCAAGCGTTCGAGGCACGCTGCCAGGCCTTCGAGGCCTGGGCCCGGCAGGAAGCGGAGCATCGACAGGCGCGCGACACGGGCCTGGCCGCCCTGCCCTTCCCCCTCGGCGAACTGCGCCCCGGGCAGCGACTGCTGGCGGAGGCGGTGTACCGCGCAGCCAGCGCAGGGCGTTGCCTGCTGGCCCAGGCCCCCACCGGCATCGGCAAGACGCTCGGCACCCTCTACCCGCTGCTGCGCGCCATGCCCGGCCAGCAGCTCGACAAGGTCGGGTACATGACCTGCAAGGGCACCGGCCGCATCACCGCGCAGGAAGCCCTGCACGCGCTGCGCGAGCACACGCCGGGCCGCGCGCTGCGGGTGTTGACCCTGGTGGCCAAGGAGCAGGCCTGCGAGCACCCGACGCTGGCCTGCCACGGCGACGCCTGCCCGCTGGCCCGGGGCTTCTACGACAAGCTGCCCGCCGCACGCACCGAGGCCGTGGCCGCCGGCTGGCTCGATGCCCCCACGCAGCGCCGCATCGCGCTGCAGCACGGCCTGTGCCCCTACTACCTCGGCCAGGAGCTGCTGCGCTGGGCGGACGTGGTGGTCGGCGACGTCCACCATGCGTTCGACCCCCACGGCCAGCTCTACGGCCTGGCGCAGTCGCAGGGCTGGAAACTCGCGCTGCTGGTGGACGAAGCCCACAACCTGATCGACCGCACCCGCGACATGTACAGCACCTCGCTGAGCCTGGCCCGGGTGCGCGAGGTGGTGGCCGAGGCACCTGCGCCGCTGCGCGCGCCACTGCGCCGTCTGGCGGTCGAGCTGGCCGATCTCGTGCGCGCCCAGCCGGCGGACTACCAGCCGCTCAAGGAGATCCCCGACGACCTCGCCGACGCGCTGCAGCGGGTCAACGCCGCGCTGGCCGAGCATGTGCAGAACCACCCGCTGGATGTCGGCCCCCTGCTGCAGTTCTATTTCGAGGTACTGGGTCTGCAGCGGCTGCTGGACCGCTTCGATGCGCATTCGGTGTGTGACCTGCAACGCAGCGCCGTGGCGCCGACGGTTGCGACCACGGGGGGCAACCTGTCGCTGCTGGAAGACGAATCCGAGGACGCTCGGCTGTCGGTGCGCAACATCGTGCCGGGCCACTTCCTGAAGGAGCGCTTCGAGGGCTTGCACAGCGTCACGCTGTTCTCGGCCACCCTCGGCCCACCCGACTATCCGCGCCAGCTGCTCGGCCTGCCCGACAACACCGCCTGGATCGACGTGCCCGCCCCCTTCCCGCCCGAGCACCTGACCGTGCGCGTAGCCCACCACCTCTCCACGCGCTACGAGCACCGCAGCGCGACCCTGGACGCGCTGGTCGATCTGCTGGCCACGCAGTTCCGCCAGCACCCGGGCAACTACCTCGCCTTCTTCAGCAGCTTCGACTACCTCGACAAGGCCGCCGCACGGCTGGCCCTGCGCCACCCCGAGCTGCCGCAATGGAGCCAGTCGCGCGCCATGGGCGACGGCGCGCGACGGGCCTTCCTGGATCGCTTCGTGCCTGACGGCCGCGGTATTGGCTTCGCCGTGCTGGGCGGCGCCTTCGCCGAGGGCGTGGACCTGCCGGGCACGCGACTCATCGGCGCCTTCATCGCCACCCTGGGCCTGCCGCCGGTATCGCCGCTGCAAGACCTCGTGCGGGAACGGCTGGACAGCCTCTTCGGCGCCGAACACGGGTATGCCGACCTGGTGCCCGGGCTGCAGAAGGTGGTGCAGGCCGCCGGCCGCGTGCTGCGCTCGGCCGACGACCGCGGCTGGGTCTGGCTGCTGGACCGGCGCTATGCGCGGCCGGACGTGCGCGCGCTGCTGCCGGCCTGGTGGGTCATCGATTGAAGTTTTTCTCGCGCGGCTGAATCCAAATCGATCGGCCAGCCGCTCCAAGGCTGTATCCACCATCCACACCGCAGGAGCTGTCCATGTTCGAGAACTTCCATTCCTGGCTGCCGCTGATGATCCCCATCCTGGCCTTGATGATTCCCATCGTGGCCATCCTCGCGCACTACTTCGGGCGCGCGCACAGCGAACGCCAGCGCCACGAAACCATCCGCGAGATTGCGCGGGCCGGGCTGCCCATCCCGCCCGAGCTGCTGGCGGACGCCCAAGACAGCGACTGGCACCGCGCCCGCCGCGAGGCCGCCAACCCGAACCGGCTGCTGGTGCCGGCCTTCATCAACATCGCGGTGGGCCTGGGCCTGATGGGCATGTTCTCGCTGATGATGCCTGGCGCCTGGCTGTGGAGCATCGGCCTGCTGCCGCTGTTCATCGGATGTGCGCTGGCCCTGTACTGGGCGGTGGAACGCCGGCAGCAACCGCCGCAGCCGTGACCTTCGGCGACGCTGCCGCCACCGAACGCCGGCTGGTGGCCCTGGCGGCCGGCGGTGACCGGGCGGCATTTGCGGCCCTGGTACAGGCCCACCAGGGCTACCTGCGCAAGCTGCTCGGCCGCATCTGCCGGGGCGACCAGGGCCGGGCCGACGACCTCGCGCAGGAGGCCTTTCTGCGCGCCTGGCGAGCACTGCCAGGCTTTCGCGGGGAGGCCCGGTTTCGGACCTGGCTCACGCGGCTGGCCTATTCCGCGCTGTCGGCCGAGCGCCCAGGCCTGCCGTCGGCCGATGATGCCGAAGCCCTGCCCGACGCCGAGGCCCACCTCAGCCACGGCGCCGATTGGCACATCGACCTCGACCGCGCCCTCGCCACGCTCAGCGAGGCCCAGCGCCATGCGGTGCTGCTGTGCTACGGCGCCGACCTCAGCCACGCGGAAGCGGCCCAGGTGCTGGGCTGGCCGCTCGGCACCGTCAAGACCCAGGTCCTGCGAGCCAAGGCACGGCTGCGAGAACAGCTTCAAGCCTGGGAGAACACGCCATGAACGACATGCCTGATTCGACCGAACCCGACATCGACACCGATCCCCTGGCGCAGGCCCTGCGCCAGCAATGGCAGGCCGGCGCCGAGCCTGACGACGCCGGCTTCAGCCTTCACGTGATGGCGGTGCTGCCGGAGCGCGTCAGCCCCAGCCAGCGCCGCCGGGCCCGGGCCATGCGCTGGCTGCACTGGGCCAGCATCACACTGGCGGGCTGGGGCGCTGCCAGCCTGATGGCGGGTGAGCTCGGCCTGCCGCTGGAGCAACGGCTGTTTGCCGGCGGGGCGCTCCTGGTGTTGCTGATCCTGTGGACCGTGCCCAACCGCTGGCTGCGGCCTTGAAACGAATGGAAACAATCAACCGCGTGAGGGAAGTCCCTTGGCTTCCCGCATGGCGGGAAAACCGCAGCCCGGCCCCCTCCTGCGGGGTCGGCAAGGCGGCAACAGTCACCGACAATCTAGGGATAGCTGTCGTCTGACCCGGATGAAGTCTCCCGCCGCCTCCGACTCCGTACCGAGCGCTGTAGCGCTCACATCGCCGCCCGTCGACCCGTTCGAGCACGGGCTGGCGCTGTTCCATGCCACGCCGCCCGACTACGCCCGCGCCGTGGGCTGGTTCCGCGCCGCGGCGGAAAGCGGCCACGGCGACGGCATGGCCATGCTCGGCCTGTGCCTGCTGGAGGGCCTGGGTGTGCCGGCCGATGCGGTTCAGGCCCGCGAGTTGTTTCGCAAGTCGGCCGCCCGCCGCAGCGCCATCGGGCGCTTCCAGC
This sequence comes from Roseateles puraquae, assembly GCF_002205845.1. GTDB lineage: Bacteria > Pseudomonadota > Gammaproteobacteria > Burkholderiales > Burkholderiaceae_C > Pelomonas > Pelomonas puraquae. The sequence goes on from NZ_NISI01000003.1 coordinate 327,009, forward strand.
TAGGCCGCGTGCTGATGACAGGCCGCGGCGGCCCGGCCGATGAATCCGGTGGGCTCACCGCCTATGTGGCCGCGGCCTCCATGGGACATGCCGAAGCCACGTTCAACCTGGCCAACTGCCTGTTTGCCGGCGTGGGTTGCCTGCCGGACCGCCTGGCGGCCAAGGCCCTGTACCTGCGCGCCCGCAACCTGGGCTGCACCTTGCGCGCCCAAGGCGTGCTGGTGCGCCGCCGCGAGCTGAAGATCGTGCGCGTGCTGGCCCAACGATTTGCCGACCCCAACCGCCTGTTCTTCCTCGTGCAGGAGCGCCAGCAGGAGCTGGCCCTGGTGCACGCCGTCGCCCAGCCCAAGGCGGCTGCGGCGGGGCCGGTTCGCACCGGCAAGCCGCGCCGCCTGCGCAATGCCGGGCGCGTGGCGGCCGGGGTGATGGCCGCCATGGCCGGCACCCTCGGTCAATACCTGCGCCCGTCCTCGCGCGACGCCGGCCCCACCACGCTGAGCTTCTGACGACCGCGGGGGGGGCATGCGGTCGCTAGGATGCCGGCATGCCGCCGCGCCCCATCCGCCTGCCGTCGCTCGACGCCCTGCTCGCCTTCGAGGCGGTGGCGCGCGCCGGCAGCTTCGAGGCTGCTGCCGACGAACTCGCGCTGACGGCCAGTGCGGTTGCCAAGCGCGTGGCCGGCCTGGAGGAGCGGCTGGACCAGCCCCTCTTCCTGCGCCAACCGGCCCGCGGCCTCACGCTCACGCCCGCCGGTCATGAATACCTGCCGCAGGTGCGCCAAGCCCTGGCCCTGCTGCAGGCCATGCCCCTGCACCAGCGCAACCCCGCGGTGCGGGAGCGCCTGCGCGTGAGCTCCACGCCCACGTTCGCGCGGCAATTGCTGGTGCCGGCCCTGCCCGGCTTCACGGCCGCCCACCCGCAGGTCGAGCTGGAGCTGACCCTGTCGGTGCCGCTGCTGGCCGAGGGCGACGCGGGCGCTGACGTCGAGATCCGCCACGGCGCCGTGCCCGAGGACCTGAGCGCCGCGCAAGTGCTGCTGCACGACCGCCTCACACCGCTGGCCGCACCCGCCTTGCTCGCACGCCATGCACCGCTGACTCAGCCCGCCGACCTGCTCAGCCTGCCGCTGCTGCGAACGCCGCTGCAGCCCTGGTCGCCCTGGCTGCGTGCCGCCGGCCTGGCCGACGCCGCCGAACCCGACGAGGGCCCGCGCTTCGTCGACCTCGGCCTCACGCTGGCGGCTGCCCTGGCAGGCCAAGGCGTGGCGCTGGCCCGGCTCAGCCTGGCCCGGCATGAACTGGCCGACGGGCGCCTGGTGCAGCCCTTCCCGCTGACGGTGCCCGCCGAGCGGGCGTACGGCCTGGTCTGCCACCGGCCCAGCCCGGCGGCAGAGGCCTTCGCCGGCTGGCTGCAGGCGCACTGCCGCGCGGTCGAGGCGGAAAACTCTTCCGCCGCCCCCTGAGGTTTTTTCCGGCGCGCGCGGCGCCCGGGCGGCCTAGCATTGCGGCCTGTCACTGCCCAAGCTCGCGCCATGCCCGTCATCACCTGCATCGAAGACCTGCGTCAACTCGCCGAGAAGCGCGTGCCGCGCATGTTCTACGACTACGCCGACTCCGGCTCCTGGACCGAGACGACCTACCGCGCCAACGAAAGCGACTTCCAGGCCATCAAGCTGCGCCAGCGCGTGGCCGTCAACATGGAGGGCCGCAGCACCGCGGTGCAGATGGTGGGCCAGGCCGCGAAGATGCCGGTGGCCATCGCCCCCGTGGGCCTGACCGGCATGCAGCATGCCGACGGCGAGGTCCACGCCGCCCGCGCGGCCGAGAAGTTCGGCATCCCGTTCACGCTGTCCACGATGAGCATCTGCTCCATCGAGGACATCGCGGAGAACACCTCGTCGCCGTTCTGGTTCCAGCTCTACATGATGCGTGACCGCGACGCCATGGCCCGCATGATCCAGCGCTGCAAGGCGGCCAAGTGCTCGGCCCTGGTGTTGACGCTGGACCTGCAGGTGATCGGCCAGCGCCACAAGGACCTGAAGAACGGCCTGACCGCCCCGCCGCGGCCCACCGTGCGCAACATCCTGAACCTCATGACCAAGCCGCGCTGGTGCCTGGGCATGGCCGGCACGCGCCGCCACACCTTCCGCAACCTCGTGGGCCATGTGAAGGGCGTGAGTGACATGCGGTCCCTGTCGGCCTGGACGAACGAGCAGTTCGACCCGCGCCTGTCCTGGGCCGACATCGCGTGGGTGAAGGAACAGTGGGGCGGCAAGCTCATCCTCAAGGGCATCATGGACGTCGAAGACGCGCGCCTAGCCGTGAAGGCGGGGGCCGATGCCCTCGTCGTCAGCAACCACGGTGGCCGCCAGCTCGACGGCGCGCCCAGCAGCGTCCACGCCCTGCCCGCCATCGTGGCGGAGGTGGGGTCGCAGATCGAAGTCTGGATGGACGGCGGCATCCGCTCGGGCCAGGACGTGCTCAAGGCCTGGGCCCTGGGCGCACGCGGCACCATGATCGGCCGCGCGATGGTCTATGGCCTGGGGGCGATGGGCGAGGACGGCGTGACCAAGGCACTGCAGATCCTGCACAAGGAGCTCGACGTGACCATGGCCTTCTGCGGCCACACCCAGCTGGCGAACGTGACACGCGACATCCTCGTGCCCGGGACCTACCCGACTGCCTGAGCGACGCCCCCGCGTCAGGCGGGCCCCATCCGGGAGAGCGTCCTTGCGCGCCGGGAGGCGCGCGGGCGGCGGTGCATGCGGCCCGAGGCCGAGGTGCGGCGTATATTTTTTGATGCCGCTGTCGATTCGGCGCTCCGCCGCGCATCACCCTGTCAGGAACGCGCACGGTGCGCGGGCCGCCAAGGAGCCAAGGAGAACCGCATGCAATTCATGATCGCCTTCAAAGAGACCACCACCGAAGTCGCCCGCCGCGACGACCCCGCCGCCGCGCCCGCCTATTGGGGCGCGTGGGGTGCCTACATCGGGGCCCTGCAGCAAAGCGGCATCGTGGTCAGCGGCAACGGCCTGCAGCCGCCGCGCACGGCCACCCACGTGCGCGTGGAAGGCGGCAAACGCCAGGTGCAGGACGGCCCGTTTGCAGACACGCACGAGCACCTGGGTGGCTACTTCATCGTCGAAACGGCCAGCCTGGACGAGGCCTTGGAATGGGCAGCGCGCGCCCCCTGCGCCTCGGCGGGCAGCGTCGAAGTGCGGCCGGTGCTGCCGCCGATGAACGCGGCGGCATGAAGACGGCCCGGGGTCGCCGCGCGGCGGCGAGCCGCCGCCGGACTGTGCGCCTGTGAAGGACGTCGCAGCCGCGGCGGCGGCCGAGCGTGTCGCCCGAGAAAGCTATGGCCGCCTCGTGGCGCGCCTGGCATGGCAATGGCGGGACCTTGCCGCGGCGGAGGATGCGCTGGCCGAGGCCTTCGCCGCCGCGCTGCGTCACTGGCCCGAACAGGGGGTGCCCGAAGCACCCGAGGCCTGGCTGGCCGCCGCAGCCCAGCGCCGCCTGCTGCACCACGCCCGGCACACCCGACTCACGCAGGACCCGCGCGTCACCGCGCTGCTCGACGATGCCGAGCTCGAGGCACCCGAACGCGAGGCCGTGCCCGACGCGCGGTTGCAGCTGATGTTCGTCTGCGCTCATCCGGCCATCGCGGCCAACGTCCATGCGCCGCTGATGCTGCAGGCCGTCCTCGGGCTGGACGCCAAAGTCATCGCCAGCGCCTTCCTCGTCTCGCCCACGGCGATGGCTCAGCGCCTGGTGCGCGGCAAGGCCAGGATCCGCGATGCCGGCTTGCGCTTCGAGGCCCCGGAGGCCCGTGAGTTGCCCGCGCGCCTGGCAGCGGTGCTGGAGGCCATCTATGCCGCCTACACCCTGGGCCGCCATACGCTGGACAGCCCGGCTGACGACCTGCGCGAGGAAGCCCTCTTCCTGGCCCGCCTGACCACGCAGCTGCTGCCCGGCCAGGCCGAAGCCTGGGGGCTGCTGGCCCTGCTGTTGCACGCCGAGGCACGCCGCGGCGCCCAGTTCGACGCCGCTGGGCGCTTCGTGCCGCTGCAGGCGCAGGACCCGGCGGGCTGGCGCGGCGACCTGATCCAGGAAGCGGAGTCAGCGCTCTGGACAGCCGCCGGCCTTCGCCAGCCGGGCCCGTTCCAGATCGAGGCCGCCATCCAGTCGGCCCATGCCCAGCGTCGCGCCACGGGGCAGACACCCTGGCGCGCCATCGCGCAGCTGTACGCCGTGCTGGTGGAGCACCATGCCAACCTTGGCGCGCGCGTTGGCCAGGCGGTGGCCCTGGCCGAGGCTGGCGAGGCGGACGCCGCCCTGGCGCTGCTGGACGCCCTGCCGCCAGAGGCCGCCCGCTACGCCCCTTTCTGGGTGGCGCGGGCCCATGTGCTCGGCTTGATCGGCGGGCCTGGCCGGCAAGCCGCCCTGCAGCGCGCCATCGGCCTGACCGATGATCCGCGGCTGCGCGATTTCCTGGTCGCTCAGCTGCCCTGAAGCCCAGGGCTACCCAGACGGTTCAGCCTCACGCCATGTGATCCGCCCGGCACTCGAAGTGCAGCCGGTCGTGCCACACACCCCCGAGCAGAAAACTCCGTGTGGAACGGCCGAACTCCCGAAACCCGTTGCGCTGCAGCACTTTGATGGAGGCCTCGTTGCCCACCCGCGCCACCGCCTCCAGCCGGACCAGGCCGAGCTCCCCGAAGGCCTTGGCCAACACCTGGCGCACGGCCTGCGTCGCATAGCCTCGCCCGCCGGCCGACTCGGCCATGCGGTAACCGAGTTCGGCCATCTGGAAATGCGTGCGGCGAACGCCCACGAGGTTCACTCGCCCGACGAGTTCACCTGCATCGTTGCGCACCAGGAACTGGTAGCCCTTGTCCTGCGCGGCCTCTTGCAGCGCCACCTCGATGGCCTGGCGCACGCCATCGGCCGAGTAGTAGGCCGGCGGGCGCGCATTGATGCGGGCTTCGAAGTAGGCGCGGTTGTCGGTCTCGAAGCGCAGGAGTTCGTCGGCGATGTCGAGGCTGGGCGGGATCAGGTGGACGGCAGGCATGGTTCGGATTGAACCAGCCTTTCCAACGCCTTCACTTCAGGCTGCGCACCAGGCGCAGCGGCAGCCGCTCCCGGCGCGGCATGTCGCTGCGCGCCTCGCCCGTGCGGGCATCGACGGCCCAGCCGACCTGGGGAACGAGGCGGTCGGTATGGGTCTCGGTGGCGCCCTTTTGCACGTTGCGGTAGGCGTAGGGGTTCACCGCCTCGCTGTCGATGCGCACCGTGCTGCTCCAGTACCAGCCAGCCGGCGCTGCCGGGGCCAGCGTGGCGGCATGGGTCGCATGGGCCAGCCGGTCGCTGAACTGCTTGAGCTCCTGCACCCGCGGCACGCGCCAGCCACGGCCGGACGTCTCGCTGCGGGCCCGGGCCATGGCCAGCGCTTCGGCCAGGGTGAACAGCGCGGGCTCGCCCTGGCAGCCGCGGCCGTCCCAGCGCATGCCCTCCACGCAGCGGGCCCAGGCGTGGCCTGCGGCGGTGTCCAGCAATTCCTGGCCGTCGGGGCTGGGCGTCAGGCTGGGCGGCGCTTCGGCGGCCTGGGCGCCGAGCGGAGCGGCGGTCAACAACAGCACGGCAAGGGCAGCAAGAGCGATGTGCATGCCCCGATGCTGCCTCAGCGCCCGGCTGCCGTCACCAGGGCCAACGCTTCCGCGGGTGTCACCGGGCCAGGGCCAGGCACCTCCACCACCACCAGGTAGCCCGCCAGATCGGCCCGCGTGCCGGCGGCGGCATAGGCCTGCGCGAGGCGCAGGTGCCGGCTGGCCAGCAGGCGGCCCGATGCGGCATCCCAGTCTTCGTTGGCAATCAGGCAGCCCTGCTGGGGCGTGCCGGGGAAGTAGGCGCTGCCGGCGTAGTAGGCCGGGTTGATCGTGGTGCCGTGGATGAGCAGTTCATCGCGCCCGGCGCGCCCGGCCAGCCAGGCTTCCTTGAACGGCGAGTAGCCCTGCCAGCTCGGGGGCAGGAAGCTGTCGTAAAGCGCGGCGCTCCAGTCGGCGGCCGGCTTGCTCTCGACATGCTCGAACTCCGCTGGGCTCGCTTCGATGGGCAACTTGCTCTGCAGATAGGGCGTGGGGCCGATGTTGGGGTTGGTCGCGGTGCCAGCGCCGACGATGGTGAACACGCCCTGCGGCGTGTTGCCGTTGGTGAGGGTGCCCGGCAGGCCGGTGCGAGCCAGCGCCAGTTGCGGCACGGCCAGCAACTGACCGGCGCCCTCTCGCACGAAGCGGCCGTCGGCGCCCCGCACCAGGGCCAGGCCCATGGCCTGCCGGCCGGGGCGCTGCAGGCTGTAGATCACCGCAAAGCCGGGCCGAAGCGGTGCGGCGAGCAGGTCAGCCAGCGGGGGCTGCGGCAAGGCCGGGTCGCGCAGCCGGGCCATCAGTGCGATGAGCCGGGCGTCGTCGGCCCACGATGGGAAACGCTGCTCCATCACCGCTTGCAGGCGCGGCGTGGCGGAGGCATCGGCCTGCAGCACCGTGTAGGCGGCGATTGCGAACGGCTTGCTCGCCGTGAGCTGCGGCAGCAGGGGCCAGAGCAGCGGCGCGGCCTCGCTCGGGTAGAGCGTGTGCGCCGCAGTCAGCACGGCGCGCTGGAACTCGGGGTCGCGGTCCGCCAGCGTTGGCAGCGCCTCAAGCAGCAAGGGGCGCGCGGCGTCGATCTCGGCGTTGTACTGCGCCACCAGGTCGAACAGGCGCGGCAGCGCGCCATCCCGCGCGGGCCCGGCGGGCATGGCCAGCCGCGCGCGGATGTCGGCCAGCGCCGCCTCGCGCAAGGCGCGCTCGCCGTCGGTAGAAGTCGCTGGCCAGCTGAAGTCACCGGGCTGGAGCGCCTGCAGCTCGGCGGCGTTGTAGCGCTTCTCAGGCGCCGGTGCGGGCGGCGTGACCGGCGTGACCTGCGAGAGCGGCGCGCAGGCGGACAGCAGCAGGGCCAGGCCCAGGCTGGGCAGGAGTGGGCGTCGTGTCATCGGGGAAAGAAATGCAGCGCGTTGGCCACGCGGCGCAGCGCGGGCTCGTTGAAGGGGCGCGGCAATCGCGAGCTGCCGGAGACCAGCAGCGTCGACGAGCCGCCGCCGTCCAGGTTGAAGGCTTGCCAGGCGCCGAGGTCCCGCAGCAACTGGGCCGTCTGCGAGAGCGTCAGCCCGGCCACGTCACCGCGGCGCCCGGCGGCCAGGAGGAGCAGCAGCGTCCGGCCTGAGGCGTCGAGCCCGACGGCCGTGCGCGGATGCGTGCGGGCGCACAGGTAGGCACAGAGGGTGTCGTCCTCGGCAGTGCGGGGCTCACCATCACGCACCAGCCAGGGCGTGCCGCTGACCGCCAGCTGCCAGCCGGGCTCGGGCGTGACGGGTGCCTGCAGCAGGATGACGCAACGCAGCGCGCAGGCCAGCACCGGGTCCGCCACGGCGGGTGCGGGCTGCAGCAGCTCGGGCCAGGGCTGGCCCGCCGACACCGTGAGGCCGCGCGGGCGGAAATCGCGGTCGAAGAAGGAAGCATTGACGCTGGCCAGCGCCCCTTGGCCGCTGGCCATGGCCTCCACGGTCTGCCCGGCTTCGGTGGGTGGCGACAACACCGGCCGCACCTGCGCCAGATCGACTTGCAGGGCCTGCACCTCGCTGCCCGGCCACGGCGACCACGCCCGGTAGCGCAGGCCCGGTGCCAGGGCTTGCCAGCCATCGGTCGGTGCAGGGACGCTGGCGCAGCCGGCCAGCAGCAGGGGCAGCAGCAGCCAGGTGAGGCACAGGCGCAGGAAGGCGGCACGCATGCTGACGATACTAACGGCGCCCTGGGCCCCGGCAAGTGACTTGCCGCGCCGCGCCTGTCGAAACTCGGCCGGTCCGTTCGTCGTCCCTGGGTCCGACCGACTTCCTGAAAGCCCCGCCCGATGAAAGCCCTGCCCCTGCTCCTCGCCGCCCTGACCGCCTCCATCGCCGGCGCCGCCCCGACGACCTACGAGATCGACCCCACGCACACCTATCCCAGCTTCGAAGCCGACCACATGGGCCTGTCCTACTGGCGCGGCAAGCTCAACAAGAACAGCGGGCGCGTCGTCTACGACAAGGCCGATGGCAGTGGCAGCGTGGAGGTGACGATGGACCTCGCCAGCATCGACTTCGGCCTGGACGCGATGAACGCCTGGGCGCGCGGGCCCTACTTCTTCGACCTGGAGAAGAACAGCCCCACGGCCACCTACAAGGGCCGCTTCGAGGGTGCCCACGGCGGCGTGCCCGCGCGTGTGGTGGGCGAGCTGACGCTCAACGGTCGCACCCGCCCGGTCACCCTGGCCGTGCACCAGCTCAAGTGCATGCCGCATCCGATGCTCAAGCGTGACTGGTGCGGTGCCGACGCCTCCGGCAGCTTCAACCGCGAAGACTTCGGCCTCACGGCCGGCAAGGACTACGGCTTCAGGATGGAGGTGGGCCTGCGCATCCAGGTCGAAGCCGTGGCGAAGGAATGATGAAGAACGGCAGCCGAAAGCTGTCGCCTTTGGCTGCCGTCGTCGTATCAAGCAACTGCCGTGGAACCGGCTTTGCCGGGCCACGGGCAGTGCCCCCTTTGAGGGGGCGGCCGTCAGGCCGCAGGGGGTGGGTTACTTCACCTGCATCTCGTCGAGCAGGCGCGTCGTCTTGTCGACGGTGCTCATCTGCCACAGCATGTAGCGCGAATCCAGGCAGATGCTGCGGACCATCCTGGGGTTGAAGTCCCAGTCGGCGATGACCGCGTCCAGCGTGCCGTCGAACAGCAGGCCGACCAGCTCGCCCTTCTTGTTCAGCACCGGCGAGCCGGAGTTGCCGCCGGTGGTGTCCAGCGTGGCCAGGAAGTTGACCGGCACCGAGTCCAGGCCCTTCACGTAGTACTTGCCGAAGTTGCGGGCCTTGATCGCCGCCAGCTGCTCGGCCGGCGCGTTGAACTCGCCGCCAGCTTCATCCGGGCGACGGTGCTTGGCCACGATGCCGCGCAGGGTCGTGAAGGACGTCCAGGTCGTGCCATCGGCGCCGGGCGCGCGGCCTTGCACCTTGCCGTAGCTGATGCGCAGGGTGCCGTTGGCATCGGGGTAGACGGCCTCGCCGCGGCTGGCGTGGTAGTCGATCATGGCCTGCTGCACGCCGGCGTAGGCCTTCTGCAGCTTGCCGGCGAGTTCCTTGTCGCGGTTCTCACGCCTCTCGTCGTCGTCGTGCAGGGCCACGGCGAGCTTGATGAAGGCGTCGTCGCTGGCCTTGAAGGCGGCGGCGTCCTTGTCCAGCCAGGCCATGCGGCTGGTGGTGTCACCCAGCTTGCTGGCGGCATAGAACTTGTCGAGCACGGCGCGCACGGCCGCTTCATCCTGGCCGGCCTTCAGGCCGAAGGCGTCCAGCCAGGCCGCATTGAGCGTGCCGGCCGGTTGGGCCAGGTACTGGGCCAGGAAGTGGGCGACCAGGCGCTTGTCGGTCTGCTCGTCATAGCGGCGATCCAACGACTGCTGGCCGGCGCGCAGGCGTGCCGTGTCACGCTCCTGGTAGCCGGACTTGCGCTCGGCATCGGGCTTGGCGCGCTGCAAGGCCGCCTCGTACAGCTGGCGGGCGGCGTTCAACAACGCAGGCGACGTGAAGCCCATCAGCATCTCGGCGCGGGCGATGGCCTGGCGCTCGGCAATCAGGCTCTCGGTAGCCGCCAGGTCGGCGCCATAGCGTTCGCGGCGCTTGGCGTCGCTGTTCACCCAGGCCTTGAGCTGATCGAAGCCGGCCTGCTTGCGGGCGAGGATGTCGCTGCCGTCATAGCTGGCCTGCTGGCCGGTCAGGTTCTTGTAGTAGTTTTGCAGGCCCTGCATGCGCGAGGCCATCTTGATCTCGCCCTCGCGGCGGCCGGCGGTCTCGGCCTTGATGAGGTCGATGGCCTCGCCCATCAGCTTGGCCTGGGTGGGCTGCTGCCAGCCGAAGGCGAAGTCGACTTCGGTGGGCAGGCGATGGCGGTTGGTGCGGCCGGGGTAGCCGGTCACCATGACGAAGTCGCCTTCGTTCAGCGGGCTGGCCGTGGGCGAGGCCACCTTCAGGAAGTGCTTGGGGGTATAGGGCTTGTTGTCCTTGCTGAAGTCGGCGGGCTTGCCGTCCGGGCCGACGTAGGCGCGGTAGAAGCTGTAGTCGCCCGTGTGGCGCGGCCACATCCAGTTGTCGGCATCGCCGCCGAACAGGCCCACGCCCGTGGCCGGTGCGTGCACCAGGCGCACATCGCGGATCTCCAGCTGCTTGATCAGCTGGTACTGCAGGCCGCCGAAGAAGCTGTAGACGTTGCAGCGGTGGCCCTTGTCCGCCTCGCAGGCCGCCACCAGCTGCTTTTCGGTCGCCTCGATGGCGTCGGTGCGGGCCTTGCCAGTGAGCGCGCGGGTCTTGTCGTTCAGGATCTCGGCGCTGACGTCCTTCATGTCGACCGTCACGTAGATGCGGCTGCCGGGCGCGGCGGGCAGTTCGTCCGCGAGCGTGGTGGCGTAGAAGCCGTTCTTCAGCAGGTCGCGGTCCGGGCGCGAGTTGTACTGGATGCTGCCGTAGGCGCAGTGGTGGTTGGTGACCACCAGGCCCTGCGGCGACACGAAGCTGGCGGTGCAGCCGCCCAGCGACACGACAGCCCCCATCGGGAAGTCGGTGAGCTCCCGGAGCTTGGCCGGGTCCAGCGCCAGGCCGCCGGCCTTCAGGCCTTTGGAGATCTGGGGCAGTTGCTTGGGCATCCACATGCCTTCTTCGGCATGGGCGGAAGTGACGGCCAGGGTGGCCGCGGCCAGCAGGGTGAGGGAGTGACGGATCATGGAGCGGTTGCGCGAATGGGCGAAACCGCAAGCGTACCCCGGGAGACGGGGTGGTCTGGAGTGAGGAAAGGCAGGCTTCGGCTTCGGGCAAGCCCTGGGGTCAGCCCGTCGTCAGTGGGCCAGGCCGATCCATTCGCCGGCTGCCTGGTAGGCCTCGAAGAGGTCCAGGGCCAGGTCACACAGCGCCGGTTGACCGCTGCTGATGCCGTCGGCCAAGCGCTCGTAGGCGTACTGGCGGTCGTACAGCATGCGCGTGGGGTTGATGAGCAGGCCGGCGTCGTTCATCAGCTGGCCGAAACGCAGCAGATCGCCCGTGCTGACCGGGCCGCTCGTGGCACCGGCGACGGTGAGGCCCAGAGCGCGGATGTCTCCCAGGTGCACGCCTTGCGCGATCTTCAGCCCGCTGAAGGCATGGCCCGGATCGCCCAGGCCGCGGGGTTCGTCGGCGGGAACGGGAATCAGGTGCAGCGGGATCAACATGGCGGGCCTCACGGACTTCGGGCGTGTGCCGCCATGGTGCCCACCCCTCGGCCCGGCGATGGCCGGATAAAGGCCGAAAAGCCGGGCCAATCCGCCGCTGATGCGGCTCAAGTCCGGGGCGCCGGGCGCCCTGCCCTTCCCGTCGGCTTTCAGGCCTTGGGCAAGGTCACGCCCACCTGGCCCTGGTACTTGCCGCCGCGGTCCTTGTAGCTGACCTCGCAGACCTCGTCGCTCTCGAAGAACAGCACCTGCGCGCAGCCCTCGCCGGCATAGATCTTGGCCGGCAGCGGCGTGGTGTTGCTGAACTCCAGCGTGACGTAGCCCTCCCACTCCGGCTCGAAGGGCGTCACGTTGACGATGATGCCGCAGCGGGCATAGGTGCTCTTGCCCAGGCACACCGTCAGCACATTGCGCGGGATGCGGAAGTACTCCACCGTGCGCGCCAGTGCAAAGCTGTTGGGCGGGATGATGCAGACGTCCTTGTTGACGTCAACGAAGCTGTTCTCGTCGAAGTTCTTGGGGTCCACCACCGTGGAGTGGATGTTGGTGAAGACCTTGAACTCCGGCGCGCAGCGGATGTCGTAACCGTAGCTGCTGGTGCCGTAGCTGACGATCTTGCGGCCGTTCTGCTCGCGGATCTGCCCGGGCTCGAAGGGCTCGATCATGCCGTGCTGCTCGGCCATGCGGCGGATCCACTTGTCGCTCTTGATGCTCATTGTCTTGTCCTCTTACTTCGGCAGAACGCCGTCGAAAAACATGCCGCCGTCCAGTTCCAGCACCAGGCCCTTGACGGTCGCCCGTGCTGGCAGCGCCAGCCGCCCGTGGGCGATGGGCGACCAGGGCAAGTCCTGCATGACGATGCGCTGGGCCTTGGCATAGAGCGCCTTTCGCTCGTCCTGTTTCAGGGTCTGGCGGGCTTCGGCCAGCAGCTTGTCATAGGCCGGGCTGCACCAGAAGTTGCCCACCGCGCCGCAGGCCAGCTGGCCGAAGGTGTTGGCCGGCTCGGGGTCGCTATTCCAGCCGCTCAACGCGGTGTCGTGCTCGCCGGCATCGATGCGGCGCAGGTACTCGCCCCATTCGTAGGTCACGATGCGGGCCGTGACGCCGACCTTGGCCCAGTCGGCCTGGATCATCTGCGCCATGCGCTGGCCGTTCGGGTTGTAGTTGCGCACCACGGGCATGGCCCACAGCGTGAGGTTCAGCGGCAGCACGCCGGCCTTCTCCAGCAAGGCGCGTGCCTTGGCCGGGTCGTAGGGCGTGGGCTTGAGGCTGTCGTCATGCGCCCAGTTGGCCGCGGGCACGAAGCTGCGCGCCAGCGTGCCGGCGTCGCCATAGATGGTGCGCACGATGGCGGCTTTGTCGATGGCCATGTCCAGCGCCTGGCGCACCTCCACCTTGGACAGCGCCGGTCGACGCACGTTGTAGCCCAGGTAGCCGATGTTCATGCCCGGCGCCGTGATGAGCTGGACCGAGCGGTCCTTGGCCAGCTCGGCCAGTTCGGCCGGCCCGACCGGTGCCGCCACGTCGCATTCATCGCGCTTCAGGCGCTGGGCGCGCACGCTGGCGTCGGGCGTGATCGCGTAGACGAGCTGATCAGCGCGCGGCCGCTCGTCCTTGCGCCACCAGCCAGGGTGCTTGACGAAACGCACCACGCTGTCAGCGCGAAAGCTTTTGAGCTGGAAGGGCCCGGTGCCGACGGGCAATTGCGCGATGCGCTGCGGGGTGCCCGCCTTCAGCAGCTGCTCCCCCAGCTCCGCGGACTGGATCATCGTGAAGGTGAAGCTCAGCGCCGACAGGAAGGATGCATCCCGCTGCGCCAGCGTGAGCCGCACCTCGTAGGGCCCGAGCTTCTCGACCGAACGGATCAGCTTGTCCCAGCCGAACGACACCACGTAGGGCGACACGTTCGGGAACGCCTTGGCGTAGGCGCCGCCCAGGCCTTCAGGCCGGTTGAGCAGTCGCCCGAAGGTAAAGAGCACATCGTCGGCATTGAACTCGCGCGTCGGCTTGAAGCCCTCCACCGTCTGCCAGGTCACGCCGCGGCGCAGGGTCAGCGTGTAGGCCAGCCCGTCGGGGCTGATGCTCCATGCGGTGGCCAGGCCGGGGATGAGTTGGTCAGTGCCGCGCTTGACCTCGATGAGTGTGTCGAACACCGGCTGGTGGGCGACATGGTCGACATAGCTGTCGGTCATCGCCGGGTCGAAGGTCTTGGGGCTGCCGGCGGCGCAGAAGCGCAGCGTCGCCTGGGCCTGCACGAGCAGCGGCCAGGCGAGCAAGCCAGCGGTGAGGCCAACAAGGAAGCGCTTCATTTCAGAATCTCCGCCGCGGGCACGAAGGGCAGGATGCCCATGGACTGGTACAGCGCGGCGGGGGACAGTGCGCGGTTCTGGCTGCCCTGGGCCTGCAGTACCAGCGACACGCGGCGTACCGCGCGGATGTCGGCCACCGGGTCGCCATCCACCAGCACCAGGTCGGCGCGCTTGCCCACGCTGATGCTGCCGATCTCGGCCAGCCGGTCGCTGTGCTTGGCGCCATTCCAGGTCGCGATCTTGAGCGCCTGCGCCGCCGGGATGCCGGCCTGCACATACAGCTCCATCTCGCGGTGCATCGCAAAGCCCGGCGTGGCGTCGGTGCCCGCCACCAGCGGGATACCCGCGACATGCATGCGGCGCAGCAGGTCCATCATCACGCGCCAGCTCGCGCCCCAGCGGCGTGCCTTGGCATCGTCCAGGTCGACCTCGGCCGCCAGCAGGCCGCGCTGCACGACGGCCGGCAGGTTGGCGGCCACCATCGCATAGCTCGGGTTGGGCAGGCCCTGGCGCTGCGTGTACTGCGCCTCGAAGGCCACCATGGTCGGGTCGACCACCGTGCCCTTGCGGCGCAGCAGGGCCAGGAAGTCCTGGGTGCGGCGGTCGTTGAGCTTGAGGTCGGCCGCCTTGTCGCCGGGCAGGTTGAAGCGCAGCAGCGTGCGGGTGTCGTCGCCCTTGCCGACCAGGAAGTTGAGCGTCACCTGGTTGATGTGATGCAGCTCATCAAAGCCCGCCTCCACCGCCTGGCGGGCTGTCATGAACGCCGGCACATGGCCGCCGGTGCGCAGGCCGAGGGCCCGCGCATGCGCCACCATCGGCTTGACCCACTCGGGGCGGATGGAGTTGTAGAGCTTGAGCTGGCGATAGCCGTGGGCGGCATACCAGTCGATCGCGGCCAGCGCATCGGGCAGGTTGTCGGGCACGAAATCGGCCTGGGACGAGAACGGGCTCTTGCCTTCAATGAATCCGTTGGCCGCCACGCGCGGCCCGAGCAGCTCGCCCCGGTCGATGCGCCCCCGCAGCTCGGCCAGGTCGGCATTGCTGTTGCCCACGTCGCGCACAGCGGTCACCCCAGCGGCGAGATCGAGCAGCAGCGCGCCGGGTTCGAGGTGGGCATGCATGTCGACCAAGCCCGGCAGCAGAGTTCGCCCCTGCCCCGAGATGCGCTGGCTGGGGCCGGCATTGCCGATGCTGCCCGGCTTGACGACCGCCGCGATGCGGCCCTCGTACAGGTAGACATCGGACGGCCCGCGCACCACAGCCGCTTCGGCGTCGAACCAGCGCACGCCCTCGATGACCGTCAGACCGGGCAAGACCTGGGGCAGGGTCTGGGCCAAGCGCTCCAGGCGCGCCCGCTGGGCCGCCTTCTGCACCTCGCCGAGGCGGTCGACCTCGGCTTCAAAGCCTTGCAGCAAGGTGCCGCCCCAGCCCGGTGAGACCTGGGCGAAGAGGCTGTGGTCGTCCTCGCGCAGCCACAGGTAGCTCGGGCCGAGGTCCAGCCCTTCGAGGGCATACAGGCCGACCTCGAAGCTCGCGCCAGCGGGCCGCAGCGTCTGCAGGCGCTCGATGCTGACCTGCCCTACCGGCAGCGCCTCAGCTTTTCGGCCCGGGCGCTGCAGCACGGTCTGGGCCAGCTTGCCCGCCCACGCCGGGCTGGCCTGCACGGGCAAGTAGACGAGGTCTCGCCCCGCCCCCGGGCGCTCGCCACGGTCAACCGGTGAGCGCCAGCTCGCCCGGCCGTCGGCCCAGTCGTAGCGGTCGTCGATGCGCGCGCCATACGTCGACACGCCCTCCGTGCGGTACCCCAACCAGCTGCCATCGGGGGCCAGCGTCAGCGTTTCCTTCTGGTCGGGGCCGCGGCCGTTGTCGCGGTAACGGTAGTCGACGTCCAGCCGCCCCGCCACCTCGGCGGCCTTCAGGTGCCCGCATGCCGTCTTCACGCACAACACGGTGTAGGTCTGCGCCTGGGCGGCCGAGGCCAGCAGCAGGGCAATCAGCGGGGGCAGCAGCTTCATCGATCCGCCTTCGGCGTGAGGTTCAGGTGCCGCGCACTTTACTGATGGAGGCGACGCCCTTGTTGGCCAGCATGTCGGCCCGCTCGTTGCCCGGGTCACCAGCATGGCCCTTCACCCAGCGCCACTCCACCTGATGCAGCTTGCGCAACGCATCCAGCCGCTGCCAGAGGTCGGCGTTCTTGACCGGCTTGCCGTCGGCCGTCTTCCAGCCGCGGCGCTGCCAGTTCATGATCCATTCGGTGATGCCCTTGCGCACGTATTCGCTGTCGAGATAGATGACCACGTCGCAGCTGCGCTTGAGCGAGGCCAGGGCCTCGATGGGCGCGGTGAGTTCCATGCGGTTGTTGGTGGTCTCGCGCTCCCCCCCGAACAGCTCCTTGTCGTGCCCGCCGCTGGAGAGCCAGGCCCCCCAGCCGCCGGGGCCTGGGTTGCCCTTGCAGGCGCCATCGGTGTAGATCGTGACCTGGGGCTTCTTGATGGCCAGCGCAGGCGTATTGGGTTCCGTCATCGTTTCTTGTGGTTGTTGTTCAAGGCCACGGCCGGCGCCTTCTTGGCGGCCAGCCGAGAATTCCGCGCCAGGCCGATCATGCGAGTCCCCTGCACCCGCTTGACCGCCTGGATGAAGTACACCGCGCCCAGCACCGGCCACCAGCGCGAGCCGACGTCGTCGATCCAGCGCCAGCGATGCAGCCAGGCTTCGGACCTCATCGGCGGGCGGTAGACGCCGAAGCGGGCAGCCTCCACGTCAAAGCTCAGCAGCTTGAGCCAGTCGCGCAGTCGCCAGTAACCGATGAACTCGCCGTCACGCGGCAGATACGGCTCACCGCGGCGGCGCAGCCGGCCGAGGTTCTGGCGCAGGCCCCAGAGGCTGGCCGGGTTGAGGCCGAACACGATCAGCCGGCCTTCGGGGCGCAACACCCGCTCCACCTCGCGCAGTAGCGCGTGGGCATCGCAGGCCAGCTCCAGCGCATGCGGCAACAGCACCAAGTCCAGGCTCGCACTCTCGAAGGGCAGCGCGTCGAACTCGCAGATCACGTCGCGCCCGGCCAGCCAGCGGTGGGGCATGCGGTTGGCCTGCAGGCCGTCCAGCTCCGGCAGGCCGAGCTGCAGCGCATGAAAGCCGAACAGGTCGACCACGGCAGCATCCACCTGGGCCTGTTCCCAGGCCAGCAGGTGACGGCCCGGGGGCGTCTGCAGCCAGGCTGCCAAATCTATACTCGGCGCTTTCTCTGTCATGGGTTGGCGCCACATTGACGCTCAGTTTGACGCTCACGCCTGTCCCGGCATTCGACGACAACTACCTCTGGCTGCTCGACAACGGCCGTGAGGCCCTCGTCGTCGATCCCGGTGATGCCGCGCCGGTGCTGGCGGCCCTGGATGCCCGGGGCCTGACGCTCGCCGGCATTCTATTGACCCACCACCACGGCGATCACGTCGGCGGCGTTGACGCGCTGCGCGCGCACCTGCGCGGGCCCGTTTACGGTCCCGCCTGCGAGAAGCTGCCCGAGCCCGTGACCCGCCTGCGCGGCGGCGATGTGATCGAGCTGCTGGGCCTGCACCTGGCCGTGCTGGACGTGCCCGGCCACACGGCCGGCCACATCGCCTACTTCGCCGCCGAGGTGCCAGGGGGCGACCCGCTGCTGTTCTGCGGCGACACCCTGTTCAGCGCCGGCTGCGGCCGCCTCTTCGAGGGCACGCCCGCGCAGATGCACGCCTCGCTGCAGTCGCTCGCGGCCCTGCCGGGCGCTACGCGGGTGTGCTGCGCCCACGAGTACACCCTGTCCAACCTGCGTTTCGCGCGCGAGGTCGACCCCGGCAATGCCGCACTCGCCGCCCACACCGCGTGGTGCGAAGCCGAGCGCGCCGCCGGCCGCCCCACCCTGCCGGTGCCCCTGGGCACCGAACGACGCATCAACCCATTCCTGCGCTGCACCGAGCCCGCCCTGCGCGACGCGGCCCGGCGGCACGCCCCCCTAAAGCTTGCGGCCGCGCCCAGCCCGGTCGAGGTGTTTGCCACGCTGCGCGAATGGAAGAACGGATTCCGATGACCCTGCTCCACAGCCTCCACCGCCTCACCCCCCTGGCGCTGGCCGTCCTGCTCACGGCTTGCGCCACCACCGCACCGCCGCAGCCGTCTGCCGCGCCCGCCACACCCGAACCCACCGTCGCCCCTGAAGCGGCTGCGCCCGCGCCCGCCATGGCGGCGGCACCGCAAGCGCGCACGATGGGCGCTGAACTGCTGGAAGACAGCCTGCGCCCCGGCGAAAAGGTGGACCTGGACGCCCCCGACCTCAACGTCGACCTCTGGGCCCGTGTGCGCAAGGGCTTCCAGCTGCCCGACCTGGACGATGACTGGGTCCGCAAGGCCGAGACCTGGTACAGCACCCGGCCCGACTACGTCGAGCGCATGACCACGCGCGGCAGCCGCTACCTCTTCCACATCGTCGAGGAGGTCGAGAAGCGCGGCATGCCGACCGAGCTGGCGCTGCTGCCCTTCATCGAAAGCGCCTTCGTCACGCATGCGGTGTCGTCTGCCAAGGCCACGGGCATGTGGCAGTTCATGCCCGCCACCGGCCGCGACTTCGACCTGAAGCAGAACATCTTCCGCGACGACCGCCGCGACGTGCTGGCCTCCACCCGCGCGGCGCTGGACTACCTCGGCCGCCTGTACAAGCAGTTCGGCGACTGGCACCTCGCGCTGGCCGCCTACAACTGGGGCCAGGGCAATGTGCAGAAGGCCATCGCGCGCAACCAGCGCCTCGGCCTGCCGACCGACTACGCCAGCCTGAAGATGCCGGACGAGACGCGCTACTACGTGCCCAAGCTGCAGGCGGTGAAGAACATCGTCTTCGCGCCCGAACGCTTTGCGCTGAGCCTGCCGCCGGTGGCCAACCACCCCTACTTCCTGACGGTGAAGGTGGAACGCGACATCGACGTCGCCCTCGCCGCCCAGCTCGCCGGCATCTCGCTGGAGACCTTCCAGCAGTTCAACCCGCAGATGAACAAGCCGGTCATCCTGGCCGCGGCCACACCTCAGGTGCTGCTGCCCTACGACCAGGCCAGCGCCTTCGCCGAGAACCTGGCGCGGCACAACGGCCCCATGGCCAGCTGGACGGCCTGGGTCGTGCCCAAGACCATGAGCCCTGCCGATGCCGCCAAGCGCACCGGCATGCCCGAGGCGCTGCTGCGCGAGATCAACCGCATCCCGCCCAAGATGCTGGTCAAGGCCGGCTCCACGCTGCTGGTGCCGCGCGGCGAGCATGTGCATGACGACGTGTCCGAGCGCCTGGCCGACACCGCCGCGCTCAACCTCGCCCCGGACGCGCCGCCGCAGCGCCGCCTGACCCTGAAGGCCGGCAAGGCTGACACCGTGGCCAGCATTGCGGCGCGCTACAAGGTCAAGGCCGAACAGGTGGCCCAGTGGAACAAGGTGGGCAGCAATGCCCGCTTCAAGCCGGGACAGTCCATCGTGGTCTACAGCGCTGCTCCGCCGGTGGTGGCGAAGTCGTCGACCCCGGCCAAGCCGCGCGCTGCCACCCGCGCCAAGGCGCCGACGCGTACGGCATCGGCCAAGGCTTCCAGCACAGTCGCCAAGGCGGGCAGCGGCAAGGGGCGCAGCAACGTGGTGGCCTCCGCCGCGCCCTGAGCGACGGCGGATGAGCCGGCGCTGACGGGGTCAGCGCACGAAGAACAAGGCCACGCACGCGCCCAGGCCGGTGATCCACACCAGCGAGCGCAGGGAGGCCTTGTCGGCCACGTACAGGCCGATAAAGACCAGGCGGCAGGCGACGAAGGCCACCGCCAGCGCATCGACCGTGGCCTGCGCGGCCTGGTTCTGATGCGCGACGAACAGCCCGGCGATGAACACCGGCAGCGCCTCCCAGCTGTTGGCCTGCGCGGCATTCGCCCGCGCCTGCCAGCCCTGCAGGCCGGCCAGCCATTCGCGCGGCTGGTGGTTGTCGAAACCGCCATCGCGGCGGCGTTTGCCGAAGCCCTTGGACTTGGCCAGGCCCGCGCAGCCGATGGGCAGCAGGCAGGCGACGAGCAGGCAGAGCTGGGCGAGGGTCATCATTACTCCGGGTTCATCGACGGTCCGACAGGGCATGCGCGATGGTGCCCAGGTCAACGTATTCCAGTTCACTGCCCACCGGCACACCGCGCGCCAGGCGGGTGGACGTGATGCCGCGCGCCCGCAGGGCCTCGGCCAGCACATGGGCCGTGGCCTCGCCCTCGGCCGTGAAGCTGGTGGCCAGAATCACCTCCTCCACCCCTGCCTCGGCCGCGCGCAGCAGCAGCTCGGCCGCGCCGATCTGCCGGGTGCTGACCCCGACGAGCAGGCAGAGCTGGGCGAGGGTCATCATTACTCCGGGTTCATCGACGGTCCGACAGGGCATGCGCGATGGTGCCCAGGTCAACGTATTCC
>NZ_NISI01000004.1 GCF_002205845.1 Roseateles puraquae
GATCACCTCCTCCACCCCCGCCTCGGCCGCGCGCAGCAGCAGCTCGGCCGCGCCGATCTGCCGGGTGCTGACCCCGTCCAGCGGCGACAGCCGGCCCAGCAGCACGAAGTAGTAGCCGCGGTAGGAGCCGGTGCGCTCCAGCGCTGCCTGGTCAGCCGGCGTCTCGACGACGCACAGCAACCGGCCATCCCGCTCGGGGTCGGCGCAGACGGCGCACATGGGCGTCTCGCTGAAAGTGTGGCAGCGCTCGCAGTGCTTGATGCGCTCACCCGCGGCCGTCAGCGCCGCGGCCAGCTGCGGCATGGCTTGACGGTCATGCTGCAGCAGGTGATAGGCCATGCGCTGCGCCGACTTCTGGCCCACGCCCGGCAGGCGGCGCAGGGCGTCGATGAGGCTATCGAGCGCGTTCAACGGCAGGCCCTGAAGTGGTGCCGAGAAGGCGCTGGCCACAGAGGCACAGAGTCACAGAGAGACTGGATCAGGCACACGGCCTCTGTGTCTCTGTGTCTCTGTGGCTGTGTGGGTGAACAAAGCCTCAAGGCCGCGTGGGTCAAAACGGAAACTTCATGCCGGGAGGGAGCGGCATGCCGGCGGTCAGCTTGCCCATCTTCTCGGCGCTGGTCGCCTCGGCGCGGCGCACGGCGTCGTTGAAGGCGGCCGCCACGAGGTCTTCCAGCATGTCCTTGTCGTCCGCCAGCAGGCTGGGGTCGATGGTCACGCGGCGGACCTCGTTCTTGCAGGTCATGACGACCTTCACGAGGCCGGCGCCGCTCTGGCCCTCGACCTCGATGTTGGCGAGTTCTTCCTGCGCCTTCTTCAGGTTGTCCTGCATCGCCTGGGCTTGCTTCATCAAGCCGGCGAGTTGGCCTTTCATCATGATCGTGTGTCCTTGGTCAGGGTGTGGGGGTCAGCGGCTGCACCGAGCCGGGCAGGATGCGGGCTGACGGGAATTGCGACATCAGTGTGCGCGTCATCGGGTGCTGGGCAGCCAGCTCCTCGGCGGCGCGCTGCTGGGCTTCAGCGCGGGCGATGGTGCGCAGCGCGATGGAGTCTTCGGCCACGCCGGCTTCGATGTCGAGCCGGGCATTCAGCGCGGCCTCCAGCTTGGCGACCAGCGCGGGCGCGCGCAGCGACTCGCGCTCCACGCGCAGTCGCCAGACCTCGCGCCCGTCCACCGTGCTGCAGCCCAGGGCCTGGGCCTGGCGGGCGAGTTCGCCCGTCATGCCGACCAGCGAGACCGCGGCAATGCGCTCGGCCCACTGGGCGCCTTCGGGCGTCTCGCGCAGTTCGGCGCGGCGTGGCGCCTCGGGCTCGATGAAGGGGTTGTTGGTGGGCGCGGCGGGTGTGTCGTCGGCGTCCATCCAGGGTGGCGGCGCGTCATCCGGCGGCGGGCCGTCGAAGGCCATGGTGTCATCGTCGTCCTGGGCCTGCGGCTCGACGGGGCGCGGACGCAGGCGGTCACTCAACCGCGGGGCCGCCGGCTCGGCAACCGCCGCGGGCGCAGGTGCGACGACCGGCGCCGGCGCGGCAACGGGCTCCAGCACCACCGCTCGCGGCGCCGCCACCACCGGCGCAGGCGCCGGCTCAGCCACCGGAACAGCTGCCAGTGCCGGCGAGAGGGCCGCCTGGGGCGGCGTCACCTTGGGCAGGGGCACCGGCACGGCGGCCTTCGCGACCGCGGGCGGACGCACCAGCGCGGCGGTCTTCACGGCCTTGGGCTGGGTGCCTGCCGGGCGAAACGCCAGCATGCGCAGCAGCACCATCAGCAGCCCCGCGTATTCATCCGGCGCCAGGTGCAGCTCCGCACGGCCATGCAGGGCCATGCTGTACATCAGCTGGATTTCGTCGGCCGGCAGCGAAGCCGCCAGGCGCCGGATCTCGGCCGTCTCCGCATCGGCATCGTCCAGCGCGGCGGGGGCCGCCTGGGCCAGGGCCATCTGCTGGAACAGCGTGGCCAGGTCTTCCAGCGTGCCGGCGGCCGACAGGCCCGCGCCGCGCAGCGCATCCGCCTGGGCCACCACCGCCTCGCCGCTGGCTGCGGCCAGCGCATCGACGATGGCCACCACATGCCCGCGGTCCACGCTGCCGAGCATCTGGCGCACGCCGGCTTCGGTGAGCTGGCCGGCCCCGAAGGCAATCGCCTGGTCGGTCAGCGACAGCGCATCCCGCATCGAACCGCGTGCCGCCCGCGACAGCAGCCGCAACGCGCCCGGCTCGGCCGGCACCTGCTCGGCCCCCAGCACATTGCCCAGGTGCATCTGCACGTCGGCCGCGGCCATGGGGCGCAGGTTGAACTGCAGGCAGCGCGACAGCACGGTCACCGGCACCTTCTGCGGGTCGGTCGTGGCGAGCACAAACTTCAGGTACTCCGGCGGCTCTTCCAGCGTCTTGAGCATCGCGTTGAACGCGGTGTTCGAGAGCATGTGGACTTCGTCGATCATGTAGACCTTGAAGCGCCCCACCACCGGCTTGTAGATGGCCTGATCCAGCAGCTGCGAGATCTCCTCCACGCCACGGTTGGAGGCAGCATCCAGCTCCACGTAGTCCACGAAGCGGCCGGAGTCGATGTCGCGGCAGGCTGCGCATACGCCGCAGGGCTGCGCCGTGATGCCGCCCTGGCCATCGGCGCCGGTGCAATTCAGGCTCTTGGCCAGGATGCGCGAGACCGTCGTCTTGCCGACGCCGCGCGTGCCGGTGAACAGGTAGGCATGGTGCAGGCGGCCTTGCGTCAGCGCGTTCGCCAGCGCCTGCACGACGTGCTCCTGGCCGACGAGCTGCTCGAAACTCTGCGGACGGTATTTGCGGGCCAGGACCTGATAACTCATGGGCGCGGATTCTAGGAGGCTGCAGCCGCCTGACCCGCGGCCGCGGGTCCACCGGGGATAATCCCGCGCCATGAGCTCCACCGCCCCCCTCACCTACGACCAGGCCGGCGTCAACTACGACCTGATCGACCCCCTGAAGGTCACCGCCCAGCGCGCCGCCGCCGCCACCGCTTCGCACCTAGCCGGGCACGGCTTCAGCGAAGTCAAGGCCTCTCGCGGCGAATCGGCCTATGTCGTCGACGTCGGCCCGTTCTACGTCGCTTCCATCGTCGAATGCCTGGGCACCAAGACCCTGGTGGCCGACGAGATGGCCAAGTTGACCGGCAAGAGCTATTTCGCCGGCATCGCCCAGGACACCATCGCGATGGCGGTCAATGACCTGATCACCGTCGGCGCCACGCCGCTGGTCGTGCAGGCCTACTGGGCCGCTGGCGGCAGCGACTGGTTCGGCGACGCCCAGCGCGCCCAGGCACTGGTGGCCGGCTGGAAGGCCGCCTGCGACACCTGCCAGGTCGCCTGGGGCGGCGGCGAGACACCGGCCCTGGCCGGCATCGTCGAAGACGGTCGCATCGACCTCGCGGCCTCCTGCACCGGGCTGATCAATCCCAAGGAGCGGCTGTCCGTGGGTGACAAGCTCGGCCCTGGCGACGCCATCGTGCTGCTGGCCTCCAGCGGCATCCATGCCAACGGCCTGAGCCTGGCGCGCAAGCTGGCCGAACGCCTGCCGCAGGGCTACCTGACCGAGATCGAACCGGGCCTGACCTACGGCGAGGCCCTGCTGGCGCCCACCGCCCTGTACTCGCCCGTGACCGAGGCGCTGTGGAAGGCCGGCATCGCGCCGCACTACTGCGCCAACATCACGGGTCACGGCTGGCGCAAGCTGCTGCGCCACCCCTCGGCCCTGACCTACCGTATCCACACCGTGCCGCCCAAGACCGCCGTGCTCGACTTCATCCAGAAGCAGGCCGGCCAGGACGACCGCGAGGCCTATTCCACGCTGAACATGGGCGCGGGCTTCGCCATCTTCGTGAAGGCCGCTGACGCCGAGCGCACCGCCCAGGTCGCCCGCGACTGCGGCATCGACGCCTGGGTGGCGGGCACCGTCGAGGCAGGCGAGAAGCAGCTGCTGATCGAGCCGCTGGGCATCCGCTTCAGCGAGAACGACCTGCACCTGCGCTGACCGGGCGTATCACGCGCCATGACGTGGTACTACACCGAGATGGTCCAGTGGCATGTGGTGCTGGCCTGGTGCAGCATCGCGCTCTTCTTCGGGCGCGGGCTGCTGTTCCAGTTCGGCACACCCCGGCTGCAGAGCGCCGCCAAGGACGCGCGGCTGCTGGTGCTGGTGTTCGGCGTGAACGCCTGCCTCGTGGTGACCGGGCTGAGCCTGTGGGGTTCCATCGGTTACCACCCGGTGCGCGACTGGTGGCTGGGCGTGAAATTCATCGCCCTGATCGGCTATGCCGCCTGTGGCCACTGGGCCATGAGCCAGGCCCGGTTGCACCTGCTGGGTTACCTCACCGCACTGGCCCTGCTGGCGTTGGCGATGGATTTGTCCATCAATCGACAGTTCCTTCCCGGCTGAGCCCGCGAGCGCAAGTAGAATGCGCTGTGACGGGCCTCCCCGCATGGAAGCGCGCCCAACCGGGTCAGGTGGGGAACCAAGCAGCCCTAAGCGTTGCAACCAGTGCCGGGGGTAAGGCTCGTCACCCTCCCCTCCCCACCCTCTGCGGTCGTTGACGCTTGTTCAGCGACCCGGTTCCTTCGGGATGTCCGTGGAGCGCACGGTGAGCGTGGTCAGTTGACCGCCGCCCTGCACGCTGCCACTGACCTGCCCCTCGCGCACACGGCGCTCGCACATCTCACGGTCTTCCAGCGGCTGCCCCTGGCAACGGCGCAGCGCATTCGCCGCCCATTGCTCCGGCCCGTCGCCGGGCGCCGAGAGCTTGCCCTGGCGGGCCTGGGCATAGGCGGCAGCCGCCTCGCGCAGGCAGACGTCGCGGGGCTCGCTCGACTGGCCCGTCAGGCAGTTCGCGCGTTCGCGTTCATAGGCCATGCGGGCCGGGTCCACGTGCTTGGGCTTGGGGCCGGCGGCTTGGGCCAGGCTGGCCACCGCCAGCAGGCTGGCGGCGACCACGGCACCCGGCCATCGCATCGATCGATTCGCTTTCATCGCTGACTCCTTTCAGGAACCGGGTCGCTGCCCGCTCAAGCGCGCGGGCGCACCGGCTGGTTGTCGTTGGAGATGTAGACCTCCACGCGGCGGTTCATGGCGCGGTCGGAGGTGCTGGTGTTGCTGGCCACCGGGAAGGCCTCGCCATAGCCACGCGTATCGATGCGCGAGCCGTCGATGCCCCGGGCACGCAGCGCGGCGGCCACGGCCTGGGCGCGGCGCTGGGACAGCGTCAGGTTGGCCGCATTGCTGCCCACGCTGTCGGTGAAGCCCTCGATCAGCACGCGGCGGTCGGGGTGCTGCTGCAGATAGGCGGCGAGCTTGCCGATGGCGGCATCCGCATTGGGCTTGACCTCGGCCCGGCCGAACTCGAACAGCACGTCACCCAAGGTCACCAGCATGCCGCGGTCGGTCTGCTTGGCCTGCATGTCGGCCAGCTCGCGCTGCAGGGCCGCCGCCTGCGCCTGGGCATTGGCGGCATCGGCCTGCGCGTTCGCGGCCTGGGCGCGGGCGTTGCTGGCGTCAGCGCTGGCCATGGCGGCCTGGGCCTGGGCGGTCTCGGCCTGGCTGCGGGCACGCGCGGCGGCCGTGGCATTGGCGTCGGCACGCACGCGCTCACGTTCGGCTTCGGCGGCCTTGATGGCGTCTTCATCCGACGCGGCCTTGGCCAGCGTCTGGGCCGTGCGCGCCTGCTGCATCGCGACGTAGGCCGCCGAGTCGATGTCGGCCGGCGACTCGCGCTTGGCGCTCAGTTCATCGGCGCGGCGCAGCGAGTCGGTGGCCTTCTTCATTTCCAGCGCGGCGTACTTCGACACGGCCGGGTCCGACGAGGCGCGCGACACGGTGTCGCGGGCTTCCTGCAATTGCGGCGTCACGGTCGGCGCACTGGCGCAGGCGGCCAGCAGAGCGGCGGCCGTCAGGGTGGACAGGGCGGGGATGAGCTTCTTCATGGCTTTGATTCCTGGTGGGTCACTCGGGGGCGAGCCGCTCACGAGCGGTTCAGCTGGGTCTGCAGCGCCTGGATGCTTTCGCGCAGTTCGGTCAGCGCGCGATCGGAGCGGGCGGATCGGGCCTTGGCTTGCGCCAGCGCAGCGTCGGCGGCGGCCTGGTCGGCCAGCTGGCGGGCAGCCACATAGTCCTTGGCCGCCATGGCGGCGTTGGCGCGGGTCAGCTTGTCGCGGGCCGAGGCCAGTTCGGCCGGGGCGTCGGCCGCGTTGCTGGCGGCCTGGTCGACCGCCGAGTTGGCGACGGCGAGCTGCTCCTTCGGGGGCGGCGTCGACGCGCACGCGGCCAGGGCCAGGGCAGCGGCGAGGGCAAGCAGCGTCTTGCCTTGCATCGGATGGAACGTCATACGGGCTCCTGCTGAGTGGATGGAAGCCGGTCGCCACACACGACGGTGGGCACCGGAGCCAGGAGGTGTCCTGGTGGTGCCAATCAGTATTCGCGAGGGGCAGCGCTGAGCCCGTCAGTCGCAGGCGGCAGTGCCTGTCGGAATCGCCTGACAGACCGCAGCGCCTGGCCGAGGCTCAGGTGGGTGTGGTGCGGAAGGCCATCACGGCCTGGTTGCGCAGCGTGCGCAGCAGCGCCAGGCTTTTCTCGTCGACGACGATGCCGCCGACCTTCGAATGGTCGGCATAGATCAGCCCCAGCGGCGCGCCTTTCACCATCAGCGGCAGCAGCAGCAGGCTGGGTGCGGCGAGTTCGCCCTGCGACCATGCCGGCAGGCGGGCCGCGATGTTGGCCGCGCTCGCATCATGGATGAGGGTGTCGGCGCCCTTGAGGCAAATGGCGGCGAACAGGTCGGCGGGCTGCGCCGACAGGTCCACCCGCATCAGCGGCGCCAGGCGTTCCACGTCGGCCCCTACGCCGAGTCGCCCGGTCAGCGTCTGGCCGCGGGAGTCGCGCAGGCAGAAGATGACGCGGCGCACCGACAGCGCCCGGTAGATCGTCTCCAGCACCATGCGCAGCACCGCGTTGAGCTGGCTGCCATTGACCATGGCCTCGGTGATCTCGTGGATGCCGGCGGCCAGCAGGTCGCCCGAGGGTGCGGGAGGCCGCAAGGCGCCGGGCTCGGTGCGCTCCAGCACCTGGGTCGCGACGAGTTCGTGCTCGGTCAGCGTGTCTTGCACGGACGGCGTCAGCGGCGCCAACAGCCGCTGCGCGCGCGACTCCCGCGCCAGTTGCAAGCCCAGCGCCTCGGTCATCTGCGCCAGATGACGCCGTGCGGTGTCGGCGGCCTGCTCGAAGCTCTCTGCCGTCAGGCCGAGCGCCCGCGAATGCCGCTGCGCCAGTGCGCGCAGCCGGGCATGGGCCTGCTCCGGCGGCGTCTGCAAGATCAGGTCGGCCATGTCATTGCTGGCGCGGGCCAGCCAGCGCTGGCGCTCGGGGCCGTCGTCGATGAGCCGCGGTGGTGATTCGCCCGCCGGGCGCCGCATGGCCCGCTGCAGGCTCTCCGGCAGCCCCCACTGGCGCGCGACGCCCAGGCCCAGGCCTTCATAGCTCATGCCCAGCACCTGGGTCGACGCCGCGGCCTCCGACAGCGGTGGCACGCCGTCTTCCAGCGGTGTGACCAGCCGGCGCACGGCATCCGCCTCCTCCGGGAAGTAGAACTCGGTGAGCGTGCGCCCCAGGTGATGCAGCATGGCCCCGAGAAACGCCTCCTCGGCATCGCGCGGATTGCCGCAGAGCTCTCGCGCCAGTTCGGCCGCCATCAGCGAGCGCAGAAAGTCCTCGCGCAGCCGCGCCGCATGGCTCTTGTTCTCCATGCGCTCCAGCAGCACCAGGCTGAGCGCCAGATTGCGGATGCCGGCAAAGCCGATCAGCGCCACCGCTCGCGACACGGTACTGATGCCGCCGCCTCCGGTGTGCCGGTAGGCCGCCGTGTTGACCAGGCGCAGCAGCTTCTGCGTCAAGGCCACGTCCTTCAGGATTTCGTTGGACAGGCTAGCGAGGCTTTCGTCCTCCGACTGTGTCAGGCGCTGGATGCGCTGGATGGCATCGGACAGCGCCGGAAAATCGCTGCGATGGCGCATGCGGCGCAGCAGAAAGTCCAGCACCGGGGCTTCCTGCTGGGCCTCGGCATCCGGCTCCGCCACCGGATGCAGCCAAGCGGCCAAGGCATCCCGCATCGCCGCCGCGCTCGGCCAGCGGGCCGAGGGCTCGCGGGCCAGGCCGCGTTGCACGATGGCGCGCAGGGCGTCGTCCACATCCGGGGCCAGGCCCGACGGCAGCAACAGGTCGGTGGTCTGCACGCGCTGGATGGTGCGCCACGGGTCGGGGTCGTGGTTCAGGCGCTGGCCGCTGAGCATCTCGGCCAGCATGATGGCCGCGGCAAACACGTCCATCTGAGGATGCGGCGGCGCACCGCGCGCGGCCTCCGGCGAGATGTAGCCCGGCGTGCCCACGATGCGCGACGGATGGTTGGCGTCCGGCGACACCCGCACGGCAATGCCGAAGTCCATCACGCGCGGCCGGCCGCGGCCATCGAGCAGGATGTTGCTGGGCTTGAGGTCGCGGTGCACCAGGCCCGCGGCATGAGCCGCCACGAGGCCGTCCAGGATGCCCAGCGTCAGCGTCACCGCCTCGGCGGCGGTCGGCAGCGGCGGCTGGCGCAGGCGCTGGCTCAAGGTGCCACCGCTGACGTACTCGAAGACGAGGTAGGAGCGGCCGCCCTGGGTGTCGGCCTCGAACACCGGCACGACATTCGGATGGGTCAGCCGGCTGACGGCGCGGGCCTCGTTCAGCCATTCGTCGACCGTGCCGGGCCCGGTGGCCTCGGGCTTGAGCAGCTTGACCGCCACCTCGCGATCCAGCAGCGGGTCGTGCGCCAGCCAGACCTCCGCCTGCGCCCCCTCCCCCAGGCGCTGCAGCAACCGGAAGCGGCCGAGCTGGGGTGGGAGGTCGTCGGCCATGGTGATGGGCTCAGGAGCCGCTGCGCTGGGTCAACCGCTGTCGCAGCGAGGGGGCTGGCGCTGCCGTGTCGCCCGCGCGCGGGGCCGCGGTCGACGGCTTGTGGGCGCCCGGGTTGAGCGCCTCCATGACCTCCCGCAGCCCCACGCCGAGGGCCTTGGCGTAACGGCGCGTGGCCACTTCCACGCCGGGGCGTCGGCGCGGCTCGGGCAGGCCGAGTGCATCCACGAGTTCGTTGGCGAAGCTGCAGGTCAGCCGGATGGTGTCCGCATCGGTGCGGGGCGGATGCACCGGCGCATCCAGCGGCTGGCGGCGGATCATCTGCAGCAGCTCGTCACCCAGGCCCCAATGCCGGGCCACGGCAGCGCCCAGGGCCTCGAGGTCGCAGCCGAGCACGGCATAGGCGGCAGCCTGCTCGCTCATGGCGGGCGGGTTGGGTTGGTCCTCGGTCGGCTCCGGCGGCACCATCAGCTGGCGGATCTGCTGGGCATCGTCCGGAAAGTGGTACTGCAGCAGCAGGCGTCCGAGGTTCTGCATGACCGTGATGAGCTGCACCACCTCGCCGTCATAGCCGGCCGGCCGCAGGGCCTGAGCCACTTCGGCGGCCTTGGTGACGCGGGCCATCAACTGCCGCAGCAGCTCGGCCGCCACCGGCGCGAGCGTGCCCGGCCAGGGCTTGAGCCCGTTGGCGGCGAACTGCAGCCCGTCCAGGCCCAGCATCTGGATGGCGCGCTGCATGTTGAGCACCGTCTCGCCGGCATGCCCGGCCTGCTTGAGGGCGTTGTTGACGCGGCGCACCAGCTCCAGGCTCAGCGCCATGTCCTTCAGCACGAACTCTGACAGCGCGCTGGCATGCTGGGTCTCCAGGCCCGAACCCGCCGTGAAGCGGTGCAGGCCCGAGATGGTGGTGGGCAGATGGCCGCCGCGCTGGAGCTTGTCCAGCAACAGCACGATGGGGCCGCCACTGTCGTACGCCGCCGCCTGGCGCCAGCCGTCCAGCGCGCGCCAGAAACTGCGGGCCAGGTGGTAGCGCTGGCGCAGCTGGCGGTCGGTGGCGCGGTTGCAGATGGCGCGCAGCGGGTCGGGGATGGGGTGCGGCGTCTCCCAGCCCAGGCGCACCAGTTCACGACCGATCGGCTGCATCTGCTGCACCACCTGCTGCAGGTCGTTCTCTTCCAGCACGGGCCGGCCGCTCAGGATTCGATTGAGCAGCAGGCCCACGCACAGCACGTCCTCTTCGGCCGATTCGCGCACCGCGCGGCGGGTGACGGTGTTGAAGTCCACGCTGGCCGGAAAGACCTCCTGCGCAACTTCCAACCCGACCAGGCGCACCTTGTCCTGCGCATCGATGACGAGGCTGGCCGTCTGGATGTCGCGGTGAGCGTGACCCGCTTCATGGGCGAAGGCCAGCCCTTCCAGGAGCTGGGCGATCCAGTTCGCCGCGTCCAAGGGCAGCGGTGCCTTCTGGCGCGCGAGCCGCTCTTCCAGCGTCTCGCCCAGCCCCCGGTCGTAGGCCACATAGGGCCAGCTCTCGACCTGGCCAATCTCGAACACCGGCGCCACGTTCGGATGCTGGACGCGCTCGCCGCCGTGGGCCATGCGCAGCCAGTGCTCCAGGGCCGCCGCGCTGTTGGGCTTCTCGCGCGGCATGCACAGCATCAGGGCCTGGCCATGGCGCGGGTCATGGACGAGCCAGATCAGGCTGCGGGCGCTCTTGGACAGCAGAGCGCGCAGCTCGAAACGGCCGAAGCTCTTCAGCGGTGAAGCGGCGGGCGGGGTGTCGGACACGGTCGGGGCGGTGGCATGTAACAAATGCAATCACCGCATTGGACTCCAGCCTGACAGCGCTGGCCTTGCAGCCAAGCGCCGAAATGCGACGGATTTCCTCCCCAGCTGCTCGCCAGGGGCCGCCCGTGTGCATCAGCTCACGATCTGCGCCCAGACCTTGTCCAGCCGTTTGACGCTGACCGGCTGCGGCGTGCGCAGCTCCTGGGCGAACAGGCTGACCCGCAGCTCCTCCAGCTGCCAGCGAAAGTCCTCCAGCCGCGCGTCGCGGGTGCCCTTGAGCTCGGCCACGCGGCGGCTGTAGCGCTGCTCCAGCGGCTTGACCTCGCTCATCAGCTTCGCGTCGCGCCCGGGGTCGGCCCGCAGCTTGTCCAGCCGCGCCGTGATGGCCTTGAGGTAGCGCGGCAAGTGCTGAAGCTGGGCCCAGGGCGTCTCCAACGCGAAACGCTTGGGCACCAGGCGCTGCAGTTGGGCAGCGATGTCGTCCGCCACCTCCTTCGGGGGCCGGCTGTCCTTGAGCTTGCGGCTGGCGTTGGCCAGTTCCTGCAACACCGTGTGCGCGGCGCGCGCCACTTCCTGGGCAATGAGGTTGAGCCGGCTGCGGCCCTCCTCGACGCGCTTCTTGAAACCCATCGCGTCGGTCGGCAACGGGTCGCCCAGGAAGGCGCGGTCCAGCGCCACGCCGATGATCTGGTCGCGCAACTCCTCGGCCGTGCCCAGGCCCATGAAGAGCACCGACATGCGCTGCAGGTCGGGGATGTTCTTCTCCAGGAACTTCAGCGGCTCCTTGAGCTGCAGGGCCACCAGCCGGCGCAGGCCTGCCCGGTGCTTCGCCGCGGCGACCTCGGGCTCGTCGAACACCTCGATCTCGACATGCGCGCCCTTGTCGATGAGCGCCGGGAAACCGATCAGCGTCTGGCCGCCCTTGCGCACTTCGAGCAGCTCGGGCAGTTCGCCAAAGGTCCAGTCGGTGTAGGTCTGGGTGGCATCGCGCACCGGTTCCGGCTTCTTGATGATCTCGGCCCTCACGCCACGGCCTGCGGCCGCCGCAGGGGCGGGTGCCGGCTTGGGCGCTTCGGCTGCGGGCAGCTTCAGCGCCGCCAAAGCCTGGAAGGCCGAGCGCGCCTGCCCGCCCAGCTCGGCCTTCAGGGCCGCGAGCTGGCGCCCCTGTCCGAGCTGGCGGCCGTGTTCATCGACGACCCGGAAGTTCATGAACAGGTGCGGCGCCAGCTGCTCCAGCTTGAAGTCGTTGCGCTGGATGGCGAGCTGGGTGCGCTCCTTCACCGCCTTGAGCAGCACCTCCATGAGGCTGCCCTGGCCGAAGGGGTGGAGCTCGATGAACTCATCGACGAAGTCCGGCAGCGGCGTCAGGCGGGCACGCGGCTTCTGGTGCAGGCTCTTCAGCAGCGCCGTCACCTTCTGCGCCAGCATGCCGGGCACCAGCCACTCGGCGCGCTCGTCGCTGACCTGGTTCAGCGCAAAGATGGGCACGGTGACGGTCAGGCCGTCGCGCGCATCGCCCGGCTGGTGCAGGTAGTTGGCCGCGCAGTCGACGCCGCCGAGGCGGATGATCTTCGGGAAGGCCTCGCTCGTGACGCCGGCGGCCTCATGACGCATGAGCTCGTCCTGGCTGAGCTGCAGCAGCTTGTCGTCGCCCTTGCTGGCGTCTCGCCACCACTTCAGCAGCGTCGCCCCCGAAAAGACGTTCGGCGGCAGCTTGTCGTCGTAGAAGGCGTAGATGAGCTCGTCGTCCACCAGCACATCCTGGCGGCGCGACTTGTGCTCCAGCGCCTGCACCTTGGCGATCTGGCGGCGGTTGTGACCGATGAAGGGCAGCTGGCGCGCCAGGTCCTCCGGCAGTTCGTCGTTGACCAGGCCCTCACGGATGAAGATCTCGCGCGCGGCCTTGGGGTCGACGCGGCCGAAGTTCACGCGCCTGTTGTTGTAGAGCACGATGCCGTAAAGCGTTGCGCGCTCCAGCGCCACGACCTCGGCGGCCTTCTTCTCCCAGTGCGGCTCCAGCAGTTGGGTCTTGATCAGGTGGCCGGCGATCGGCGGCAGCCACTGCGGCTCGATGTTGGCCAGGCCCCGGCCGTACAGGCGTGAGGTGTCCACCAGCTCGGCGGCCACGATCCAGCGGCCCGGCTTCTTGCTCAGGTGCGCGCCCGGGTGGCGGTAGAACTTGATGCCGCGAGCGCCGAGGTACCAGTCCTCGTCGTCGCTCTTGCAGCCGATGTTGCCCAGCAGCCCGGCGAGCATGGACAGATGCACCTGCTCGTAGGTGGCCGGGCTCTGGTTGAGTTTCCAGCCATGCTCGGCCACAACGGTCTGCAGCTGGGAGTGCACGTCGCGCCACTCGCGCACGCGGCGAGGGCTGACGAAGTTCTCGCGCAGCAGGGCCTCGTGCTTGCGGTGCGACAGCTTGTGTTCGCCCTCGCCGCCTCTGCTGTCGCCGAGCCATTTCCACAGCTTGAGGTAGCCCATGAACTCCGACTTCTCATCGTCGAACTTCTTGTGCTTTTCGTCAGCGGCCTGGGCCTGCTCCTGCGGCCGGTCGCGCACGTCCTGGCCGGACAGTGCGGAGGCGATCACCAGCACCTCGGTCAGCGCCTGGCGCTGGCGCGCCTCCAGGATCATCCGCCCCACGCGCGGGTCCAGCGGCAGCCGGGCCAGCTCCTTGCCCAGGGGCGTGAGCTCGTTGGCATCGTCGGTGGCGCCGAGCTCGTTGAGCAGCTGGTAGCCGTCCGCAATCGCCTTGGGGCGCGGCGCCTCCAGGAACGGAAAGCGCTCCACGTCGCCCAGATGCAGCGACTTCATGCGCAGGATGACGCCGGCCAGGCTGCTGCGCAGGATCTCGGGGTCGGTGAACTTCGGCCGCTCGTTGAACTCCTTCTCGCTGTACAGCCGCACGCAGATGCCGTTGCTCACCCGGCCGCAGCGCCCGGCACGCTGGTTGGCCGCCGCCTGGCTGATGTTCTCGATCAGCAGCTGCTCGACCTTGTTGCGGTAGCTGTAGCGCTTGACGCGCGCCAGGCCGGGGTCGATGACGTAACGGATGCCCGGGACCGTCAGCGAGGTCTCGGCCACATTGGTGGCCAGCACGATACGACGGGCACCGTGGGGCTCGAAGACCTTGTTTTGATCTGCCTCCGACAGGCGCGAGAACAGCGGCAGGATCTCCACGCCCGGCGGATGGTGCTTGCGCAACGCTTCGGCGGCCTCACGGATCTCGCGCTCGCCCGGCAGGAAGACCAGCACATCGCCCGGCCCTTCGCGCCAGAGTTCGTCCACCGCATCGCAGATCGCGTTGTTGAGGTCGTACTCGCGGCTTTCCTCGAAGGGACGGTAGCGCTGCTCCACCGGGAACAGCCGCCCGCTCACCATCAGGACCGGCGCCGGGCCCTTGGCACTCTCGAAGTGCTTCGCAAACCGGTCCGCATCGATGGTGGCGGAGGTGACGACGATCTTCAGGTCGGGCCGGCGCGGCAGCAGCTCGCGCAGGTAGCCCAGCAGGAAGTCGATGTTCAGGCTGCGCTCGTGGGCCTCGTCGATGATCAGCGTGTCGTAGGCCTTGAGCAGTGGGTCGCTCTGGGTCTCGGCCAGCAGGATGCCGTCGGTCATCAGCTTGACCGAGGCGTCGCGCGAGAGGCGGTCCTGGAAGCGGACCTTGTAGCCCACCACGTCGCCCAGCGGCGTCTTCAGCTCCTCGGCGATGCGCTTGGCCACGCTGCTGGCCGCAATCCGGCGCGGCTGGGTGTGGCCGATCAGGCCGCCACCGTTCAGGCGGCCACGGCCCATCGCCAGCGCGATCTTCGGAAGCTGGGTCGTCTTGCCCGAGCCCGTCTCGCCACAGACGATGACGACCTGGTGCTCGGCCATCGCCCGCATGATTTCTTCGCGGCGCGAAGAGACCGGCAGGCTTTCGGGGAAGGAAATGGAAAGAGCCGGTTGAGGCAACCGGCTCTCGGATCGTTCGGAACTCATCGGGGCGGGATTGTCCCGCACCCGCTCACGCCGCGGGCGGGAAGTAACTGATGACCTGGATCACGGCGCCTTGCGGGTCTTGGAGCACCGCCATGCGGCCGACGCCCGGCACGTCAAACGGCCCGGCGCAGAGCGTGGCGCCGAGCCCCTGGGCCTGTGCCACGGTGGCGTCGCACGAGGCCACCGTCACATAGGCGCCCCACACCGCGGGCCCGGGCTGCTGCTGGGTCATGATGCCGCCCACGGCCACATCGCCCACCTTGACGACGTGGTAGTCGCCCTGGCCCATATTCATGGCGTCATAGCGCCAGCCGAACAGGGCGGCGTAGAAGTTGCAGGCCGCCTGGGGGTCGGGGCTGGACAGCTCGTTCCAGCTGAACGCGCCGGGGGTGGTGTAGATGTCCTGGTAGGCCTTCATCGCCGTCTCCGAGTGGTGGAGCGCCGATGCTCGGCAGCCCGTCGGGCCACGTCAAGCGGCCCCGGCCCGGGTCACAATCCCGCCCATGAGCGGTCTCGTCTTTCCCCATACCTTCGTGCCCTGGTTCCGGTCCGTGGCGCCGTACATCCACGCCTACCGGGGCGAGACCTTCGTCGTCGGCATGCCGGGCGAGCTCGTCGCCGCCGGCAAGCTGAACAACTTCGTGCAGGACCTGGCCATCCTGCACGCCATGGGCATCAAGATCGTGCTCGTGCACGGCTTTCGGCCGCAGGTCAATGAACAGCTCGCCGCCAAGGGCCAGGTGCCGCGCTACAGCCATGGGCGGCGCATCACCGATGCCGTTGCCCTGGACTGCGCCCAGGAGGCCGCCGGCCAGCTGCGCTTCGAGATCGAGGCCGCGTTCAGCCAGGGCCTGCCCAACACCCCGATGGCCAACGCCACGGTGCGTGTCGTCTCGGGCAACTTCCTGACCGCCCGGCCGGTCGGCATCGTGGACGGGGTCGATTTCCAGCACTCCGGCCTGGTGCGCAAGGTGGACGGTGCTGCCATCCAGCGGGCCATCGACATCGGCGCCATCGTGCTGCTGTCGCCGTTTGGCTTCTCGCCTACGGGCGAGGCGTTCAACCTCAGCATGGAAGACGTTGCCACCTCCGCCGCCATCGCGCTGCAGGCCGACAAGCTGCTGTTCGTCTGTGAGGTGCCCGGCGTCCCCGAGAACCCGAACGACCCCGAAAGCCCGATCGACACCGAACTGGCCCTGGCCGATGCCGACCGCATGCTGGCCACCGCCACGCCCACGCCCGAGCCGACCGACGTCACCTTCTACCTGCGCCATTGCGCCGAAGCCTGCCGCGCCGGTGTGGAGCGCTCGCACATCATCCCGTTCTCGGTCGACGGGGCGCTGCTGCAGGAGGTCTACACCCATGATGGCATCGGCACCATGGTGGTGGACGAAAAGCTGGAAAGCCTGCGCGAAGCCAGCGCCGACGATGTGGCCGGCATCATCCAGCTGATCGAGCCCTTCGAGCGCGACGGCACGCTGGTCAAGCGCAGCCGGACTGAAATCGAGCGCGATGCCGAGCTCTATACCGTCATCGAGCACGACGGTGTGATCTTCGGTTGCGCCGCGCTCTACCCGTATGTCGAGGCGCGCACCGCTGAAATGGCCGCACTCACCGTGTCGGCCGAAGTGCAAGGCCAGGGCGACGGCGACCGGCTGCTCAAGCGCATCGAGCAGCGCGCCAAAGCCATGGGCCTGGACAGCATCTTCGTCCTCACGACGCGCACCATGCATTGGTTCATCAAGCGTGGTTTCCAGCAGGTCGACCCCGAATGGCTGCCCGAAGAGCGCAAGCGCAAATACAACTGGGACCGGCGTTCGCTGGTGCTCGTCAAGAGATTCAACTAAGCCCCGTTTCCACCGTGACACGGCCGGCACGTTAAAGTGCCGGCCGTTGTTTTGTCAGTCCCAGTTCCAGGAGTCCCGCCATGCCCCGCACCGTTCAATGCGCCTATCTGAAGAAGGAAGCCGAAGGCCTGGACTTCCCGCCCTACCCGGTTCATACCGAACTGGGCAAGAAAGTCTGGGAAAACGTCAGCAAGGAAGCCTGGGCGGCCTGGATGAAGCACCAGACCATGCTGGTGAACGAGAACCGCTTGAATCTTGCCGATCTGCGCGCCCGCCAATACCTCATGCGCCAGGCCGATCAGTTTTTCTTCGGCGCGGGCGCCGAAACCGTGGCGGGCTACGTCCCTCCCTCGAACTGATTCCCTGATTCAAGGAACGGCGTGCAGCAGGGCGCAGCCGATGAATCCATAAACCCTTGTCGCATTTGGATACCCGTCGCAGGCGCCCCACGAAAACCCCTTGCCTGAATTCCCGGTCCGCGATTTAATTCGCGCCACGGAGATAATCACCTACCCCGCAGGTCGTGTTCTCCGAGACTCGATGCCCGGCATCGCGCGTCTCACCGGTCAATTCGCAAGAGGAATAGCATGTCGAATCTCAAGGAACTCCTGGCCCAGCGCGCCGCGCTTGATGAACAGATCAACCAGACCAAAGAGCGCGAACGCGCCGAGGCGGTGGCCAAGGTCAAATCCCTGATGAGCGAATACGGGCTCACGATCGCCGATCTCAGCATGCGCACGGTCAAGCCGGCCAAGGTGTCCAAGGTCGCGGCCAAATACCGCAATCAAGCCACCGGCGAAACCTGGAGCGGCCGCGGCCTGCAACCCAAATGGCTGAAGGCAGCCATCGCCGGCGGCGCCAAGCTGACCGATTTCGCCGTTTGACGGCGGGCAGGGCGGGCACCTCCAAATAGCCCGACCGGGCGTTTCGAGGTCACTTTCCGAAGCTCCGTTCCTGCAACTACACCCGCCCAAACGGGCGATCAACGGGCCATCCATCTGCGGGATGGCCCTTTTCATTGCGAGGGCACCCCGGCCTAAACTGCGACATGCGTCACGTTCGCGGGTTCTCAGCTCACCACCCCGGGTTTCTCCGGAGGGCGAAACCGCTGCTCGGCCTCAGTTTTGAACGCCTGATGGCCCGGGACGCGGATTGAGCATGGATCTGCACACCAGCCCGCCCGAAAACAGCACCAGCGACCTGGGCGCTGACCTCAGCGTTCAGCCGCCGCCGACGACCACGCTGCCACCCGGGCCGCGACGCATCCACCCCCGTCGGGGTTGGCGACGACTGCGCCGCGTCGGCCTGGCCGCTGCGGCCGGTGCGGCGGGCGGCCTGTTGACCGCCTGGAGCCTGGCCGGGGACGCGCTGCCCGCCCTGCTGCGGCTGCCGCAACCCGCATTGGCCCTGGCTGCGGCAGACCGTTTCGTGCCGATGCTGCTGGCTGCGATCGGGCTTGTCACCCTCTGGCGCCTGAGCACCTGGGTGCTGCCACTGGTCGTCGCCGGACTGCTGCTCGGCGGCGGCGTTCCCCTGCTGCTTCGCCCGATCGGCAGTACAAGCACGGGCACCGACCTGCTCATGGCCGCACCCGTGCTGACCGCGCTGGCGCTGCCCTTGATGGCCCTGGTGCTCAACCGGGCCCTGCTGCGGCGCCTTGGCTTGACCGGGCGCCTGGGCGGCTGGCGGGAGGTCGGCCTGTTCGCTGGCCTGGCCGTGGTTGCCGCGCCCGGCTTGGCCGGGCTGCTGGCCTGGGGCGTGCTGTGGTTGGCCGGCACGTCGGCCGCAGCGGCCGGGCTGGCTGCCTTGCAATTGGCACTGGCCTGGGCCCTGGCACTGGTGAGCGCGGGTACTGTCATGCAGGCGAGCATTCAGCGACCGCGCCGCGGGAGCCGGCGGCTGGCGCATGGCCTGGCCGCTGCGGCTGTGGCGGCGCAGATCAGCCTGAGCTGGTGGCCCGATGCCGGCGCCTTGTCGCTGCTGCCCCATGTCCTGCTGTGCCTGCATGCCCTGCAGGCCGCGCCGCGCACCCAGGCCTTGTTGGCATCCACGCTGCTCGCGCTGTGGGCCCTGTGCGCACCCGACACGGCCATGGCGCTGGGTCTGGGGGCCGGTCTGGCCCTGCTGCCGCTGGCCATCATCGGCCTGAGCCAGCAGCATTTTCGCGACCGCGACGCCTGGCGCAGCGCACTCGACGCCCAAGGCCTGGCGCTGGCCGAATGGCGCCTGCCCGAGGGCCGCCGGCATGCCTCGGCGCGATGGGTGGCGCTCACCACGCCGCCTGACGGTTCCTCCACCGGCAGTGCACCGCTGGACTGGGTGCGGCTGGCCCACCCGCGCGACCGCGAGACGGTGCGACGCGCCCTGCGCGAGATGCTGGCCGACCCCAAGCGCAACCACGTCGGCGTGTCGCTGCGCATGGCCGCGGATGGGGGCGATTGGCGCTGGCACGAGCTGCAGGCCCATGTTCCCCTGCGGGACCGCCAGGGCCGCGCACGTGGCCTGATCGCCACCCTGGCCGACATCAGCTGGCGACGCACCGCTGAGGAACGCGAGCGCATGTCGGCCACGCTGTTCCAGCAGGCGGGCGAGGGTCTTGCCGTGGTGGACTCGCACTGGCGGGTGGTGGAGGTGAATCCGGCCTACTGCGAGATCGTCCATGCCCCGCGCGAAGCCTTGATTGGCCGTGCCGCCACGCCGCTGAGCACCGCGAACCTGCGGCGCAGCGGGTTCGAGCCCTCCGAACTGCTGGCCGAGATGGCCAAGGGCCGCAGCTGGAATGGCCAGCTGCAGGCCGAACTCGACGACGGCGGCCAGCATGTGTTCGCTGCCAAGTTGAGCCCCGTGCCCGAACCCGACGGCGTCACGCCGCGCTGGCGGCTGCTGAGCCTGACCGACTTGGGCGAAACCCTGCGCCAGCAGGACCTGCTGCGCCGCCGCCTGCGTTACGACCTCGCCACCGGCCTGCCCAACCGCGACGAGTTCATGCGCCTGATGCAGCAGTCCCTGGCGGCAGCCAACCGTGACGGCTTCCAGCTCGTGATCGCCGCCATCGACCTGGACGAGTTCCGGCAGGTCAACGTGGCATACGGCCAGCTGGCCGCCGACGCCGTGCTGCTGCAGCTCAGCGGCCGGTTGCAGGCCACGCTGCGAGGCGCCCGTGGCGCCGAGCCCGACACCGCGGACCAGCTCGCCCGCCTGCCCGGCGACGAGTTTGCGGTGCTGATGCGCGTGCAATCCCCCGAAGAGGCGCAGCGCGGCATGGAGCGACTCCTCACCGTGGTGGGCACGCCGGTTGCCATCCGCGAGAACCGCATGGGCGACGGCCTGGCGCTCGAGATCAGTGCCAGCCTGGGCGCCACCATCTACCCGCAGGACGACGCCGACCCCGAGACCCTGCTGCGCCACGCCGGACACGCCCTCTACCGGGCCAAGCGCGCCGGCCGGGGCGGCATCCAGTTCCATGACCCCACGCTGGACCTGCGCAACGAGGCCGGCCTGATCGGCCTGGCGCGCCTGCAGCAGGCCTTGGACAGCGACGAGCTGCTGCTGCACTACCAACCGCAGATCGACCTGCGCACGGGTCAGGTCATGGGCGTGGAGGCCCTGCTGCGCTGGCAGCATCCGGAACGCGGCCTGCTGGCGCCGGCGCACTTCCTGCCACTGGCAGCCCCTACCGGCCTGTCCATCCAGATCGGCGACTGGGTCATCGAGAAGGCGCTGCAACAGGCGGCGGAATGGCTGGAGGCCGGGCTCAACGGCGGCAAGGGCCTGCCAGTCAGTGTGAACGTCGGCCTGCGCCAGCTCAACCGGCCCGACTTTCCACAGCGCCTGCAGGAGCTGGTGCAACGCCAGCCGGCCGCTGTGGCCCATCTGCTGCACCTCGATGTCACCGAGGCCGATGCGCTGGCCGAGACTGACGCCGCCCAGGCGCTCATCCAGCGTTGCCTCGGCCTGGGCGTCGGCATCGCGCTGGACGACTTCGGGGCGAGCTACTCGCACCTCAGCTCGCTCAAACGCCTGCCGGTCGACACCCTCAAGCTCGACCGCAGCTATGTGCAGGGCATGCTGGGCGATGCGCAGGACCTCTCCCTGGTGGAGAGCGTCATCGGCCTGGGCCGCAACATCGGCTGCGCCGTGCTGGCCAAGGGCGTGGAAAGCCGTGCCCATGCGCGCGAGCTGCTGCGCCTGGGATGCCGCCTGGGCCAGGGTAACGGCATTGCCGCGGCCATGCCGCCCAAGGCCCTGCCCGACTGGGTCGACCAGTTCACCCGCGGGGATTGGGTCAGCCAGCTGCGGCCGCCCACGCAGGCGCGTCTTTAAACTCCCGGGGTGATTCCCCAAGGCTTCATCCAGGACCTGCTCGCCCGCGTCGACATCGTCGACGTGGTGGGGCGCCATGTCGAACTCAAGAAGGCCGGCGCCAACCACAAGGGCCTGTGCCCCTTCCATGGTGAGAAGTCACCGAGCTTCAACGTCAACTCGGTCCGGCAGACCTATCACTGCTTCGGCTGCGGGGTGCACGGCAATGCCATCGGCTTCCTGATGGAGCACACCGGCGCCAATTTCGTCGAGGCCGTGGAAGACCTCGCCCAGCAGGTCGGCATGGTGGTGCCGCAGGATGAGCGCAGCCCCGAACAGCGCGAACGTGCCAAGGCAGAAAAGCAGAAACAGCAAAGCCTGACCGACGTGCTGGCCCGGGCGGCCGGCTACTACAAGGATCAGTTGCGGCACTCCGACCGCGCCATCCGCTACCTCAAAGGCCGCGGCCTGACCGGCCAGATCGCAGCCCGCTTTGGCCTGGGCTACGCCCCCGAAGGCTGGCGCTCCCTGGCCAGCGGTTTCCCAAGCTACGACGACCCGCAGCTGGTGGAGAGCGGCCTGGTGATCACGCCGGAAGCCGAGCCAGGCCAGGACGCCAAGCGCTATGACCGCTTCCGCGACCGCATCATGTTCCCCATCCGCAATGTGCAGGGCGAGGTCATCGGCTTCGGCGGACGGGTGCTGGACAAGGGCGAGCCCAAGTACCTGAACTCGCCAGAGACCCCGGTCTTCGTGAAAGGCCGCGAGCTCTACGGGCTGTTCGAAGGGCGACAGGCGATCCGCCAGCGTGGTCATGTGCTGGTCGTCGAGGGCTACATGGACGTGGTCGCGCTGGCCCAGCATGGCATCGGCAATGCGGTGGCCACCCTGGGCACCGCCTGCACGCCCGATCATGTGCACAAGCTGTTCCGGCACACCGAGTCGGTGGTGTTCAGCTTCGACGGCGATGCGGCGGGCCGCCGCGCCGCGAGCCGAGCCCTGGAGGCCGCCCTGCCCCACGCCACCGAAACCCGCACGGTGCGCTTCCTCTTCCTGCCGCCAGAGCACGACCCGGATTCGTATGTGCGGGAGCTGGGCGCCGAGGCCTTCGAGCGCTGCATCGAACAGGCGGTGCCGCTGTCACGCCAGCTGGTGGCGGTGGCTGGCGAAGGCTGCGACCTGGGCACACCCGAGGGTCGCGCCCGCATGCTCAAGCAGGCCCGGCCGCTGTGGAACCTGCTGCCGGACAGCCTGCTGCGGCGCCAGCTGCTCGGCGAACTCGCCCGCCAAGGCCAGATGCCCGAGGCTGAGCTGCAGTCCCTGTGGCTGGGTGAGTCGGCCCCTGCGGCTTCGCCTGCCGACCAGGCCGGCCATGGCCCGGATTCGGCCGGTGCGCCCCCGAAGCGCGAATGGAAGCCCAAAGGGGAATGGAAACCCAAGGGCGAGTGGAAGGGCAAGGGCGACTGGAAATCACGCCGCGATGCCGAACCACGCCCGGAAGGCCCGCGCGTGCTGCCCGCTACCGCCGCTGACAACGCGACCCGGCTGCTGCTGCAGCACAGCGAGCTGTGGGAGACCCTGCCCGAGGAAGACCGCGCGCTGCTGCACGAGCTGCCCGGTCAGCATGGCGAACTGGTGCATTGGCTGGAGCGCCACCTGACCCACCATGGCGCCAGCCCCTGGGCCGTCGTGCAGGCGGGCCTGGCGGCGGACGGGCTGGGCGAGCCCGCCAACCGGCTGGCGCGCAGCTTCCAGGAGCTGGGCATTGAGGAATCCGACCCGGCTGGGGATTTGCACCGCGCCGTATCCGACCTGCGGGTCAACCGGCCGGCAGCGCTGCCGTCGGGCACCAGCGCCACCGAAGACGACCGCCGACGCGCGCTGGAGGCGCTGGCCCGCCTTCGCGAGCGCCATGGCGTCGGGCGCTAGGCCCCTGCGCGGGCCTCACGCTCTGCCGCGCGGTCGCCTAGGGTTTTACCTGTCACAGTTTTGCAATTCAGCGATTCATCGCTGATAATCTCGTGTTTTCCGCGCGCGTCAACAAGAGTGACGGCAGAGAAATGCCGGACCCGGCCACCCAGCGACACTGGGCAACCCATTCAGGGTTTTGATGGCCAAACTATCCGCCAGCTCTGCATACCAAACGATCACGCCAGCTTGTTCGCGCCACGCCAGGGTCCCTGGGTCGCTTGACGACCGATACCGTGACGACGAAAGCCACCGCCCCCTGCCCCGCCGGTTTGTCGCCGAGCCCGGGCTGGCCGCGGTGGCTGCTGCATTTCTGAATTGACCGCGCAAACCCGAAGGACCTGCATGACCGCCAAGAAGACCGCGCCCAAGGCCAGCCCCGCTCCCGCCGAGGAGCCCAAGAAGAAGACGGCCGCCAAGGCTGCTGCCGAAGCGCCCGCCAAGGCGGCCAAGGCTGCTGCCAAGCCGGCTGCGAAGGCGGCCAAGGCCACCGACGAGGACAAGCCCAAGCGCGGTCGCAAGCCCAAGGCCGAGACGACCTCCAAGAAGGCTGCCAAGAAGGAGTCCGACGACGAAGAGGACTTCTCCGACATCGACGCCGAACTCGAAGGCGAAGAGCCCGAAGTCGAGGAGGCGGCGGCGGTCGAGGAAGAAACCGTCAAGGCCAAGCCGCTGCGCATGAAGGTCAGCCGCGCCAAGGAGCGCGCGCTGATGCGCGAATTCGGCCTGGAAGAAACCGCCCTGACCGAAGAAGAAGCCGTCAAGCGCCGCACGGAGCTGAAGACCCTCATCAAGATGGGCAAGACGCGCGGCTTCCTGACACACCAGGAAATCAACGACCACCTGCCCGAGAAGCTGGTCAACGAGGAAATCCTCGAAGCCATCGTCTCCATGCTCAATGACATGGGCATCGCGGTGTACGAGCAGGCGCCCGACGCCGCCACGCTGCTGATCCAGGGCAACGCCACCACCACGTCGACCGAAGAAGAAGCCGAAGAAGCTGCCGAAGCAGCGCTCTCCACGGTCGACTCCGAATTCGGCCGCACGACCGACCCGGTGCGCATGTACATGCGCGAGATGGGCACGGTCGAGCTGCTGACGCGTGAAGGCGAAATCGAGATCGCCAAGCGCATCGAAGGTGGCCTGCAGGCCATGATGCTGGCCATCTCGGCGTCGCCCACGACCATCGCCCACATCCTGGAGATGGCCGCCAAGATCCGCGCCGGCGAGATGCAGATCTCCGACGTCGTCGACGGCTTCGTGGCCGAAGACGAGGCCGACGACTACGTGGCCGAGGAAGACTTCGACGAGTTCGACGAAGAAGACGATGACGACGGCAACGGCGGCTCCAAGGCGCTGACCAAGAAGCTCGAAGAGCTCAAGACCGCCGCGCTCGAGAAGTTCGACCTGATCAACACCGGCTTCGAGAAGATGCGCAAGGCCTTCGAGAAGGAAGGCTACAAGTCGGCGGCCTACAACAAGGCCCAGGAGACCATCAGCAGCGAGCTGATGACCATCCGCTTCACCGTCAAGACCATCGAGAAGCTGTGCGACATCCTGCGCAGCCAGGTCGACGACGTGCGCCGCTACGAGCGCGAACTGCGCAAGATCGTCGTGGACAAGTGCGGCATGCCGCAGGACTACTTCATCAAGACCTTCCCGCCCAACGCGCTCAACCTGAAGTGGGCCGAGAAGGAAGTGGCGGCCGGCAAGCCCTACAGCGTCATCCTGAGCCGCAACCTGCCGCCGGTGCAGGAACTGCAGCAAAAGCTCATCGACATCCAGGCCAAGGCCGTGGTGCCGCTGGATGACCTGAAGGACATCAACAAGAAGATGAACGAGGGCGAGAAGGCCTCTCGTGACGCCAAGAAGGAAATGATCGAGGCCAACCTGCGCCTGGTCATCTCCATC
The DNA here is from genome assembly GCF_002205845.1 of Roseateles puraquae. GTDB lineage: Bacteria > Pseudomonadota > Gammaproteobacteria > Burkholderiales > Burkholderiaceae_C > Pelomonas > Pelomonas puraquae. Next base: position 24,705 of record NZ_NISI01000004.1, read on the forward strand.
GCCAAGAAGTACACCAACCGCGGCCTGCAGTTCCTGGACCTGATCCAGGAAGGCAACATCGGCCTGATGAAGGCGGTCGACAAGTTCGAATACCGCCGCGGCTACAAGTTCTCGACCTACGCGACGTGGTGGATCCGCCAGGCCATCACGCGCTCCATCGCCGACCAGGCCCGCACCATCCGCATCCCGGTTCACATGATCGAGACGATCAACAAGATGAACCGCATCTCGCGCCAGCACTTGCAGGAGTTCGGCTACGAGCCGGACGCCCCGACGCTGGCCGAGAAGATGGAGATCCCGGAAGACAAGATCCGCAAGATCATGAAGATCGCAAAGGAGCCGATCTCCATGGAGACGCCGATCGGCGACGACGACGACAGCCACCTGGGTGACTTCATCGAGGACACCAACAACACCGCGCCGATCGAAGCCGCCATGCAGGCCGGCCTGCGCGACGTGGTGAAGGACATCCTCGATTCGCTCACGCCCCGCGAGGCCAAGGTGCTGCGCATGCGCTTCGGCATCGAGATGCAGAGCGACCACACGCTGGAAGAAGTCGGCAAGCAGTTCGACGTCACCCGTGAGCGCATCCGCCAGATCGAGGCCAAGGCGATCCGCAAGCTCAAGCATCCGAGCCGCTCGGACAAGCTGCGCACCTACCTGGACAACCTCTGATCGGTGCCACCCCAAGGCCGGTTCTCCGGCCTTTTTTGCGACCTACACTGACGACATGACCGCGATCCGCGAGCGCACCGTCCTTTTTGCCGACCTGCGCGGCAGCACCGGGCTGTACGAATCGCTCGGCAATGCCGAGGCGAGCGCCATGGTCACGCAGACCGTCAGCCAGGTCAGCGAAGCGGTGCTGGAGAGCGGTGGTCACCTCATCAAGACCCTGGGCGACGGCCTGATGGCTGCGTTCGAGACGCCACGCGACGGCGTGCGGGCCGCCCAACGCATGCAGGAGATGCTGGAGCGCACCGTGCAGCGCGCCCGCCGGCTGAACAACCCGGCCATGCTCGCGCTGCGGCTGCAGGTGGCGCTGGCACGCGGCGAGGTGGTCGAGCTCAACGGCGACTGCTTCGGCGACGCCGTCAATGTGGCTGCGCGGCTCATCGACCATGCGGGCGACGGCGAGATCCTGATCACGGCCGAAGTACTGGCCGGCCTGCACAGGGCCTCCAAGGGGCGCTTCCGCAGCCTGGATCGCATCTCGGTGCGTGGCCGTGTGGAACCGGTGCATGTGTACCGCATGGACGGTGGACCGCTGCTCAGCACCGATGACGCGGCCACGCAGTTCGGCGAACCGATGCGCTCGGTTGAGCCTGACGGCATGCGCCTGATCTGGCACGACCTGGATCGCGTCTTCGACATCGGCGCCATGCCCATCGTGCTGGGCCGCAGCGTGCAGGCCACCTACTGCATCACCGACGCCCGCGTGTCCCGCTCGCATGCCCGCATCGACTGGCAGGGCAGCAGCTTCGAGCTGACCGACCTTTCCTACAACGGCACCTACGTGCGCTTTGGCGCCTCGGGCGAGATCCTGAGCCTCAAGCGCGGCAGCTGCACCTTGCACGGCAGCGGTGTGATCGGCCTGGGCGGGCTGCCCACTGACGAGCAGTCACCCATCGTTCGCTTCGAGGTGCTGCACTTCGCCGACACCGAACCCCAGCAGCCCTTCGGCAGCTCTCGCTCGCGCCGCTGATCCTTCACCTCCCGAATGCCTTTCCTGCCTGAACCGACGCAGCGCCATGGCGCCGCCCCCGCCGGCCCGCTGGCAACCGACACGGCCATCCTGCTGTGCAACCTCGGCACACCCGAGGCGCCCACGGCGCCGGCGCTGCGCCGCTACCTCGCGCAGTTCCTGTCGGACCCGCGGGTGGTCGAGATCCCGAAGCTGATCTGGCTCGTGATCCTGCACGGCATCATCCTGCGCGTGCGACCGGCCAAGTCGGCGGCCAAGTACGCCACCGTCTGGACGCCGGATGGCTCGCCGCTGAAGGTGTGGACGGAAAAGCAGGCCAAGCTCCTGCAAGGCCGCCTGGGTGAACAGGGGCTGCGCGTCCGGGTCGCGCCCGCCATGCGCTACGGCGCACCCGCCATCGCCGCCACGCTCGACGGCCTCAAGCGTGAGGGCATCCGCCGCGTGCTGGTGCTGCCGGCCTACCCGCAGTACTCCGGCGCTACCACGGCCAGCGTGATCGACGACGTCGCCCGCTGGACGCTGCAGACGCGCCACCTGCCCGAGTTCCGCTTCATCAACCGCTACCACGATGACCCGGCCTACATCGGCGCGCTGGCCCAGAGCGTGCGCGAGCACTGGCAGCGCGAGGGCCGCGGCGAGAAGCTGGTGATGAGCTTTCATGGCATGCCCGAACGCACATTGCACCTGGGCGACCCCTACCACTGCGAATGCCTGAAGACCGGCCGCCTGCTGGCCGAGGCGCTCGGGTTGCGCAAGGACGAATGGCTGGTCAGCTTCCAGAGCCGCTTCGGCAAGGCGAAGTGGCTGGAGCCGTATACCGAGCCCAGCCTCATCGCGCTCGCGCAAGGCAGCTGCAAGTCGGTGGATGTCATTTGCCCCGGTTTCTCGGCCGACTGCCTGGAGACGCTGGAAGAAATCAACCAGGAGGCTCGCGAAGCCTTCCTGCACGCCGGCGGCCAACGCTTCACCTACATCCCTTGCCTGAATGACCACCCGGCCGGCATCCGCGCCCTCGCCTCGCTCGCCGAGCGGCATCTGCAGGGCTGGCCGCTGGCGGCCCCGGACGCCGCCGCCCTGGCCGCCCAGCGTGAACGCGCCCTCGCCGCCGGAGCCAAAGAGTGAGTGAAGCGCCGGCCAGCATGCGGCTGGACAAATGGCTCTGGGCCGCACGTTTCTACAAGACCCGGGCCCTGGCGGTGGACGAGATCAATCTGGGCCGCGTGCGGGTCGGCGGCCAGCCGGTCAAGCCCGCGCGGGACGTGAAGGTGGGCGACGTGCTCAGCATCCGAATCGGCACGGTCGCCCGTGAGGTGGAGGTGCGCGGCCTGTCCCACCAGCGCGGCCCGGCGCCGCAGGCGCAGCTGCTCTACGCCGAGACCGCCGCCAGCATCACGGCTCGCGAAGCCGCCGCCGAGGCCCGGCGCCTGGCCCCTGAGCCGGCCGCCACCATCCAGCAGGGCCGGCCGACCAAGCAGGACCGCCGCCGCCTGGCCGACTGGGACCGCTGGTCGGTCTCGCTGGATGACGAATCTCCGGGTTGACCCGGATCACTCCCTGCAATCTCCCCTCTTGAAACCGGGATATCGCGCCCCATGTCGACGCGATTCGGAACCTTTCTGCCATGACGACTGACACGCCCCTGCCCGAAGACGCCGCCGGCGCCGCCGCTGAACCGACCGCCGCCGAGCTGAATCCCGAGATCAAGATCGCCGAACTGGAGGGTCGCCTCGCCGAGATGAGCGATGCCTACCTCCGCGCGAAGGCCGAAGTCGAGAACGTGCGCCGTCGCGCCGATGAAGACATCAGCAAGGCGCGCAAGTTCGCGGTCGAAGGCTTCGCGGAAGCCATGCTGCCCATCATGGACAGCCTGGAAGCTGCGATCGCCACGCCCAACGCGAGCGTTGAGACCGTGCTGGAAGGCGTGCACGCCACACGCCGGCAGCTCTCCGCCGCGCTGGAGCGCAACAAGGTGGTTGAGATCAACCCGGGCCAAGGGGCCAAGTTCGATCCCCACCAGCACCAGGCCATCTCGGTCGTGCCGGCGCCCACGCAGGACGCCAACACCGTGGTCACCGTGCTTCAAAAGGGCTTCCTGATCGCCGACCGCGTGCTGCGCCCGGCCCTCGTCACGGTCTCCGCCCCGAAGTAATTCACAACCCGCTGCCCCTTGAAGGCGGCGGAGTTATCCACAAATCGAACAGCATCAAGCAATCTCTTCAGGAGCACAACATGGGAAAGATCATCGGCATTGACCTCGGCACCACGAACTCGTGCGTCGCGGTCATGGAAGGCAACACCACGCGCGTCATCGAGAACGCCGAGGGTGCCCGCACCACGCCGTCCATCATTGCCTACCAGGAAGACGGCGAGATCCTCGTCGGCGCCTCGGCCAAGCGCCAGTCGGTGACCAACCCGAAGAACACGCTCTACGCCGTCAAGCGCCTGATCGGTCGCAAGTTCGACGAGAAGGAAGTGCAGAAGGACATCGACCTGATGCCCTACACCATCGCCAAGGCCGACAACGGCGACGCCTGGGTGGAAGTGCGCGGCAAGAAGCTGGCGCCCCCGCAGGTCAGCGCCGAGGTGCTGCGCAAGATGAAGAAGACCGCCGAGGACTACCTCGGCGAGGAAGTGACCGAAGCCGTCATCACGGTGCCGGCCTACTTCAACGACGCCCAGCGCCAGGCCACCAAGGACGCCGGCCGCATCGCCGGCCTGGACGTCAAGCGCATCATCAACGAGCCCACCGCCGCGGCCCTGGCCTTCGGCCTGGACAAGCACGGCAAGGGTGATCGCAAGATCGCGGTGTATGACCTGGGCGGCGGCACCTTCGACATCTCGATCATCGAGATCGCGGATGTGGACGGCGAGATGCAGTTCGAAGTGCTGTCGACCAACGGCGACACCTTCCTGGGCGGCGAGGACTTCGACCAGCGCGTCATCGACTACATCATCAGCGAGTTCAAGAAGGAACAGGGCGTCGACCTGACCAAGGACGTGCTGGCCCTGCAGCGCCTGAAGGAAGCCGCCGAAAAGGCCAAGATCGAGCTGTCCAACAGCTCGCAGACCGACGTCAACCTGCCCTACATCACGGCGGACGCCTCGGGCCCCAAGCACCTGAACGTCAAGCTGACCCGCGCCAAGCTGGAGTCGCTGGTGGACGAGCTCATCGAGCGCACCATCGCCCCCTGCCGCACGGCCGTGAAGGACGCTGGCGTGTCGCTGTCGGACATCGACGACGTGATCCTGGTCGGCGGCATGACCCGCATGCCCAAGGTGCAGGACAAGGTCAAGGAGTTCTTCGGCAAGGAACCGCGCCGTGACGTGAACCCCGACGAAGCCGTGGCCGTGGGTGCCGCCATCCAGGGCCAGGTCCTGGGCGGCGAGCGCAAGGACGTGCTGCTGCTGGACGTCACCCCGCTCTCCCTGGGCATCGAGACCCTGGGCGGCGTGATGACGAAGATGATCAAGAAGAACACGACCATCCCGACCAAGTTCAGCCAGACCTTCTCCACCGCCGACGACAACCAGCCGGCCGTGACCATCAAGGTCTATCAGGGCGAGCGCGAGCTGGCCCAGGCCAACAAGTCGCTGGGCGAGTTCAACCTCGAAGGCATCCCGCCGGCCCCGCGCGGCGTGCCCCAGATCGAGGTGAGCTTCGACATCGACGCCAACGGCATCCTGCACGTCGGCGCCAAGGACAAGGGCACCGGCAAGGAGAACAAGATCACCATCAAGGCGAACTCGGGCCTGTCCGAGGCCGAGATCGAGAAGATGGTGAAGGACGCCGAGGCCAACGCCGCCGAGGACAAGAAGAAGGTCGAGCTCGTCACCGCCCGCAACCAGGCTGACGGCCTCGTGCACAGCGTGCGCAAGTCACTGGCCGAGCATGGCGACAAGCTGGATGCTGGCGAGAAGGACAAGATCGAAGCCGCCGCCAAGGAACTGGAAGAAGCCATCAAGGGCGATGACAAGGCCGCGATCGACGCCAAGTCCGAAGCCCTGATGACCGCGAGCCAGAAGCTCGGCGAAAAGATCTACGCCGACCAGCAGGCCGCCCAGGCTGCTGCAGGTGCTGCGGCCGGTGCAGGCGCCGAGCAGCCGCAGGCAGCGCCGCAAGGCGAAGCCAAGCGTCCGGCCGACGACAACGTCGTGGACGCGGAGTTCAAGGAAGTCAAGGACGGCAAGTAAGCATCCGATGACTGCGGCCCGGATGCGTCAACACGCCTCCGGGCCTTTGCTGCTTTAAGAGACGAGCATGGCTTCCAAGCGCGATTACTACGAAATCCTCGGCGTTCCCAAGAACGCGACGGAAGACGACATCAAAAAGGCCTACCGCAAGCTGGCCATGAAGTACCACCCTGACCGCAACCAGGGTGACGGTGCCAAGGCGGCCGAAGAGAAGTTCAAGGAGGCCAAGGAGGCCTACGAGATGCTCACGGACGCCCAGAAGCGGGCGGCCTACGACCAGTACGGCCACGCCGGCGTCGACCCCAACATGGGCGCTGGCCGGGGCGGGCCGGGCGCGGAAGGCTTCGGCGGTTTCGCCGAGGCCTTCGGAGACATCTTTGGCGACATCTTCGGTGGCCAGGGCGGCGGCCGTCGCGGCGGTGGCCAGCAGGTCTACCGCGGCAGCGACCTCAGCTACGCGATGGAGATCACGCTGGAAGAGGCCGCCCGCGGCAAGGAAACCCAGATCCGCATCCCCAGCTGGGAAGGCTGCGAGACCTGTGGCGGCACAGGCGCCAAGCCGGGCACCAGCGCCAAGACCTGCGGGTCATGTGGCGGCTCCGGCACGGTGCACATGCGCCAGGGTTTCTTCAGCATCCAGCAGACCTGCCCGCACTGCCACGGCAGCGGCAAGATCATTCCGGACCCCTGCACCACCTGCAATGGCCAGGGCAAGGTCAAGAAGACCAAGACGCTGGAGGTCAAGATCCCGGCCGGCATCAACGAAGGCATGCGCATCCGCTCCGCGGGCAATGGTGAGCCTGGTGTGAACGGCGGCCCGAGCGGCGACCTCTACATCGAGATCCGCATCAAGCAGCACGACATCTTCGAGCGGGACGGCGACGACCTGCACTGCACGATGCCGGTGTCGATGATCACGGCGGCGCTGGGCGGCAGCATCGAGGTGCCCACGCTCGGCGGCAAGGCCGAGATCGAGTTGCCCGAGGGCACGCAGCACGGCAAGACCTTCCGCCTGCGCGGCAAGGGCATCAAGGGCGTGCGCTCCAGCTATCCGGGCGACCTGTACTGCCACATCGCCGTCGAGACCCCGGTCAAGCTGACCGAGCACCAGAAGAAGCTGCTGAAAGAACTCGACGAGTCCCTGAAGAAGGGCGGCGAGAAGCACTCGCCCAACGCCAAGACCTGGACGGACCGCGTCAAGGACCTCTTCAAGTAAGCCACCCCTGGTTTCGCTGAACCGCCGGCCGCAGCGCCCCGCAAGGGCCCTGCGGCCTTCTTTTGCCTTGCTGCGCAACAAGTTCACGGCTTGCGCGTGCGGCGGATGTCACGTCCCCCATGCTCAGGCGTGTCGCCATCCCCCTGAGCGGCGGAGAACGTCCTAAAGTCAAAGGACTGTCACTCCGATGACTCATAAGTGATTCCTCTCCAGCGACTTTCGATCAAAGTCCACGGCCCGGCGCCGGGGAAGGAGGACGCATGTTCCTGATGGACGACACCATCCAGGACGCGTCGGCGCTGATCATCGACAGCAACGCCAATTCACGCAGCCTGATGTCGGCCCAGCTCCGGGACCTTGGCGTGGGCACCGTGCGCCAGACCCCGCGGGTCAAGGACGCACGGGTGATGCTGGAGCACCAGACGTTTGACATCGTCCTGTGTGACTACCACTTCGACATGAGCGACACCTCGGGCCAGGACCTGCTGGACGAGTTGCGCCGCGAAGGCCTGCTGCCCTACTCCACCGTCTTCGTGATGGTGACGAGTGAAGCCACCTACGCCAAGGTGGCCGAGGCCGCGGAAGCGGCGCTCGACGCCTACCTGATCAAGCCCTACACCAGCGCCAACCTGGCCGAGCGCCTGGCCTCTGCGCGGCTGCGCAAGCGCATCCTCAAGGACATCTTCGAGGCCATCGAGAACCAGGACTTCGAAACCGCCGCCAACCTGTGCATGGCGCGCTTCGAGGCCAAAGGCAAGTACTGGCTCTACGCGGCGCGTATCGGCGCGGAGCTGCTGTTGCGGCTCAAGCGCTTCGACGACGCCAAGAAGCTCTATGAAGCCATCATCGCCGCCAAGACCGTGCCCTGGGCGCGACTGGGCGTGGCGCGCACCGAGGTGGCCAGCGGCAACCTGCAGGCGGCGCGCCGCACGCTGGAGAACCTGATCGGCGAGTTGCCCGACTACGCCGACTCCCACGACCTGATGGGCCATGTGCAGATGGAACAGGGCGACCTTCTGGAGGCCCTCAAGACCTACCAGACCGCTGCCACGCTGACACCCGGTTGCCTGCTGCGGCTGCAACGCTGCGGCGCGCTGGGCTTTTATGCCGGCGAGCGCGCCGAGGCCTTGCGCATGCTGGAGCGTGCGATGTCGCAGGGCCTGCGCTCCAAGCTCTTCGACATGCTGAGCCTGGTGCTGATCGGGCTCATGCGCTTCGACAACAAGGACTACAAGGGCTTCAAGTACGCCCATGACGCCTTGGCCGCCGCGCTGGAGCGCGCACCGGGCTCCATCCGCCTGCAACGCTTCGACCTGGTCTTCCGCGGGCTGGGTTACCTGCTGGAGCGCCGGGTGGGCCAGGCCATGGTCGTCGCCCGCGAGTTCACGGGCCACGCCGACGCCGGCAACTTCGACCTCGAAGCGGCGTCGCTGCTGACTGCGCTGTGGATCCGCCTGTCGAGCCAGGAGGTGGAGCTCGAGGAGATGATGCCCATCCTGCAAGGGCTGGGCATGCGCCACTGCACGACCAAGGCCAGCACGGAAATCCTTGTCTCGATGACCGAGACCCACCAAGGCGCGGCCGAGCAATTCCGGGAATGCCACCAGCAGGTGTTCCAGGTGGCCGAGACCGCCATGCGCCACTCGATGCGGGGCAGCGCGCAGATCGCCGTCGAGTTGCTCATCCAGCAGGGCGAGCGCTCACGCAACGCCAAGCTGATCGACATGGCCGGCGCCGTGCTCAAGCGCCACGCCGAGAAGATCGACAACGCCGGTCAGCTGGCCGAACAGATCGAGGCGCTGAACGGCCGCTATGTGCGCCCCATGGCAGCCAACCAGGCACAGAAGGCGCATTCCCCGGGCGGCGTCGTGCTGCGCACCTCGCCCACGGCGCCCGTGCCGGCCTGACAGGCCGAGCGTCGCCCTTCATCCTCGCCCAAGGCAGGCACGCGAGAATGCGGGCCGCCTCCGCTTTGCTCTGACCCGATGCCCCTGCTCAAGCGCCTGCTGGCCTGGTTCCAGCCCGACACGACTCGCCCCCTGACCCAGGCCTGGCTGGCCGCACTGTGGATGGGCCTGCTGGCCAACTGGCCGCTCTGGAAGCAGCTGCAGACCCTGCCGGGCATCAACCTGGGCTTCACGCTGGCTTTTGCCGGCATGGTGATCGCCGCCACCGGCGCGGTGCTCAGCCTGCTGGCGTGGCCGCGGTTGATCAAGGGCGTGATCGTGCTGCTGCTGCTGGCCGCCGGTGCACTCGCCTATTTCATTGGCGCCTACGGCATCGTGTTCGACCCGACCATGGTCGTGAACATGATCCAGACCGATGTGCGGGAGACGCGCGACCTGCTCAGCTGGCGCCTGGGCGTGAGCCTTCTGCTGCTCGGCGCCCTGCCCGCCTGGTGGCTGCTGCGCCGCCCGGCAGCGCCTGCGCAAAGCCTGCCGCGGCGCCTGGGCGGCAATCTGGTGTCCTTCACGCTCGGCATCGTGGCGATGGTGGTGCTGGCGCTGAGCGTGTTTGCCACGCTGTCGTCGACGATGCGCAACCACAAGACCATCCGCTACATGGTCACGCCCCTGAATGCCGTCTATTCGGTCAGCGCGGTCGGCGTGCGCAGCCTGTCGGGTCCGAAGGGTCCGCCCGTGGTGATCGGTGCGGACGCGCAACTGCTGCCGCGCGCAGAAGGGGCCAAGCCGCCCTTGCTGCTGCTGGTGGTGGGCGAGACGGCGCGGTCCATGAACTTCAGCCTCAACGGCTACGCGCGCCCGACCAACCCGGAGCTCGCCAAGCTGCCGGCCACCAGCCTGTTCAGCCTGCGGGACGTGACCTCCTGCGGCACCGCCACCGCGGCTTCCTTGCCTTGCATGTTCGCGCCTCAGGGCCGCGAGGCCTTCGATGCCGACAAGCCCCAGGAAAACCTGCTGGACGTGCTGCAGCGCGCCGGCCTGGCCGTGCTGTGGCTGGACAACCAGAGCGGCTGCAAGGGCCTGTGCGACCGCGTACCCAACAGCTTCACCGCCAAGCTGCCTGAAGGCGCCACGCCGCTGCCCGCCGGCCTCTGTGACGGTGAAGAGTGTTTCGATGAAGCCCTGCTGCATGAACTCGACAAGCGCATCGCAGCCCTCGACCCGGCACGCCTGCAGCGTGGCCTCGTGCTGGTGATGCACCAGATGGGCAGCCACGGCCCGGCCTACTTCAAGCGCTCACCGCCCGACCTGAAGCACTTCCAACCCGAGTGCCGCAGCAACGAGCTGCAGAAGTGCCCGCGCGAGCAGGTGGTCAATGGCTATGACAACACCATCGCCACCACCGACCGGTTGCTGGCTCGCTCGGTACAGTGGCTGCAGACCCAACAGGCCCGCTTCGACACCGGCATGCTGTATGTCTCCGACCATGGCGAATCCCTCGGCGAGAACGGCCTGTACCTGCATGGCATGCCCTACGCGATCGCCCCGCGCGAGCAGACGCACGTGCCGATGATCCTGTGGGTGCCTGAGGGCGGCGCACTCGCGGCCTCGCTCAAGCCCGGCTGCCTGCAGGGGCTGATCAACCAGCCGGCCTCGCACGACAACCTCTTCCACACGGTGATGGGCTGGGTCGGCGCGCGGGCCGATGTGTACCAACCGGCGCGCGACCTGCTGGCTGCCTGTCGACGCTAGAACAGGCTGCCCTGCGCCGACGCCTTGCGCGGCGGCGCGAACAGCGCCAGTTGCACCGGCCGGCGCTCCGTCCGCAGGCCGTGCTTGGCAGCCGCCCGGCGCAGGCGGGCACGCAGCAGGTCAGCCCACAGGCCCTCGCCCGTCATGCGGGTGCCGAAGCGCGCGTCGTTGTCCTTGCCGCCACGCATGTCGCGGATCCGGGCCATCACGCGCTCGGCACGGTCAGGGAAATGGCGCTGGAGCCAATCCTGGAACAAAGGGTTCACCTCCCAGGGCAATCGCACCGGAATGCTGAAGGCGCTGCTCGCACCGGCTTCGGCGGCGGCCTCCAGGATGCGTTCCAACTCGGGCTCGTTGATGAACGGGATGATCGGCGAGACGCTCACACCCACCGGCACGCCCGCCTGGGCCAGCGCCTGGATCGTGCGCAGCCGCCGCGCCGGCGCTGCCGCCCGCGGCTCCAGGATGCGGGACAGGTCGTTGTCCAGCGTCGTCACCGACAGATAGATGGACACCAGGCCCTGCGCCGCCATCGGGGCGATGAGGTCGAGATCGCGCTCGATGCCTGACGACTTGGTGACCACCGAGAACGGATGCTGCGCCTCGGCCAGCACCTCGATGACGCGCCGGGTGAGGCCCAGCTTGCGCTCAACGGGCTGGTAAGCGTCCGTCGCGGTGCCGATCACCAGAGAACGTGGCTCGTAGCGCGCTCCCGCCAAGGTGTCCCGAAGACGCTCGGCGGCATTCATCTTGGCGACGATGCGCGTTTCGAAGTCCAGCCCCGGCGAGAGGTTCAGGTAGCTGTGGGTCGGGCGCGCGAAGCAGTAGATGCATCCGTGCTCACAGCCGCGATAGGGGTTGATCGAATAGTCGAAGGAGATATCGGGCGATTGATTGCGGCTGAGGATGGACTTCGCCTGCTCCTCGATGATCTGCGTCGCAGGCGGCAGGTGCTCTTCGGTGGCCGCCTGGTCCAGCGATCCCCAGCCGTCGTCGTACTGCTCGCGCTCATGCCGCTCGAACCGATGCGCCATGGCCGTCGCGCTGCCGCGGCCCTTGATGGAGTCGAGCGGCACGATGGCAGGCTGTGCGGCGGCAATGCGGGTGCGGGCGGGCGACATGCTGTTTATTTATACAGCATTTGCCCACCAAAGGCGTATCGCAACGCCCCGTGCGCGAGGCAACTTCACCGCGCATCGCACGGACCCGGCGAGACCCTCGGACCGCCTCACAGACAAGCGCAGCCCCAAACGGAAAACGGGTCAGATACTTTCGTATCTGACCCGTTGATTTTCTTCTTATTGTTGGCGCGGCTGGCAGGATTCGAACCCACGACCCCTTGGTTCGTAGCCAAGTACTCTATCCAACTGAGCTACAGCCGCTGAAGCCTCACAGTATAGCCAGATTTTTTAGCCCTCAGCAAGAGTTTCGAGTTTTTTTCGAAAAAAGTTCGAAAGGGATGCTGGCGAGTCCGGCGCACGAAGCTCCCCGGCGTGTGACAACCTTCAAGGCAGGCGGGCCGCGGACTCGAAGCAGCGGGCGCGGCGCGCGTCGTCGCCTTCCTGTTCGGCCAGTGCCGCCAGGGCCAGCCAGCTGCGGCGGCGTGAGGCGTTGGGCATGCCGCTGTCCTCGGCCACCGTCTCCAGCATGAGGCGCGCCTTGCCCCACAACTGGCGCTCGGCGAGTGCATGGCCAAGGGCATAGGCCAACGCCCGCTCACGCGGGAAGCGGGTCTGTGCAGCCTCCAAGCGCTGCAGCCAGTCGGGGCCGCAGCCAGCCAGCACCGGGACCAGTGCCGTGGCGAGCGCAGCCCGGTCGTCAGCCTGCAGCTCGGCGAGGTTGTCGAAGAACGGGCGCAGCCAACCACGGCCATCGTCCGGTGCGCCGAGCTGCGCCGCGCACTGGGCCGCGCGCGAGGCCACCAGCGGATCACGGCGATCGGCGCCATCCAGCTGCTGCCAGGCGGCGCGCAACTGATCCACATCACGCGCGCCATCGAGCGCCTCAAAGGCCAGCGAGCGCAGCAGGCTCTGGGCAGCCGCCTTGGAGAAGGCCTGGTGCTTGGCCAGCAGGCGGGCCGTGCGCAGCGCCTCCAGTGGCTGGCGCGCGAGCCGCGAGGCTTGCAGCCGAAGCCGCAGGGCCTGCGTGCGGCGCGCGACGCCGGGCGCCAGCTCGCCCAGCACCGCCAGGGCCCGCGTTGCATCGCGGTCGTCCAGGGCCCATTCGGCGGCCAACAGGCGGGCGCCGTCTTCGTGCGCCCGGGTGCCACCGGCACGCTGGGCCAGGTCCAGCGCCTGGTTCAGTTGCTCGTCGCGATGGCGGCGGTCCTGCAGCCGGTGGGCGCTCGCCGCCGCCAGCAGGTGGGCAAGTGCCATGAAGGATTGATCAGCCGCCAGCTCAGGTGTGGCGGACTGGATGTTCAGCGCCTTCTGAGCCGCCTTTTGCGCCCGGCTGTAGCGCGCGCCGAACAGCTCCACCAGGGCCTCGCGCAGCGCGAGCTGCGCGTTGCGCTCGCGTTGGGCCAGGCGCCATTCACGGGCTCGCTTGGGCAGCGTGGTCAGCGCCTCGATGGCCTGGATGGCGGTGACCAGCGCAAAGCAGCTGGCCACGAGCAGCAGCAGAAACAGGTTCAGCGAGATGTCGACGCGCCAACCCGCCCAGTAGAAGCTGGCGAGGCCGTCGTTGGAGCCCAGGGTCAACGCGGCCACGACGGCCACGACGAAGAGCAGGACCAGCCAGATGACGAAACGCATGCTCGGCGCTCCTTCAGCGGCCGGCGGCCGCAGCCGTCAGTGCCGCCAGCGTGTCGTCCGGGCGCGGCACGCTGACTTGGCGGGCCTGGCCGGCCACCTGGCGCAACAGCTCCGTCACGCTGCTGACTTTGCGCGAGCGGGTATCGAAGTAGCGGCTGAGCATTTCCTGCGCGTCGCGCAGATCCGACTGCGCGGTATCGAACTGACGGCTCAGCAGCGCCAGACGCGCGTTGAGCAGCCGCAGCTTGAGGTTCTCGCGCAGGAAGAAGCTCTGGTCCGGCGAAATCAGGGCCGCCTCGGGATGCTCGATGCGTGTCACGCGCAACAAGGTGCGCGCTTCACTCCAGACCATGCCTGTCCAGCTGGACAACTGCTGGGTGGCCTGCCACCACCACAGCGAGAGCTTGCCGTCCGCCGCGGCGGCGGCTTGTTCGCGCTGCAGGCGCAGGGCCCGCTCGCGCTCCTTGACCGCGTCTGACCCGCGGTCATCGCGCGCCTTGACGCCCGGCTCGCTGACCGCCACCAAGGGCAGTTCATCCGCCATGCGCACGACCTCATCGAGCTTGATGGTGAGCGTGGAGACATCCACCACCGCCACCGCCTTGACCCGGTCCAGATCGCGGGCGACCGCCCGACGCACACCTTCCATGCGAGGCTGCTTGTAGCGCAGCAGACGCTCGTCCGCCTGCTTCAGCGTGGCCACCAGGGGCTCGGCACTGCCCGTGATCTGGGTCTGCTGCATCGCCACGCGAATGGCGGCTTCGATGTCACCGACCACGTTCTCGTCACGCGATCGAGACATGGACTGGATCAGCTCTTCCAGTTGCCCGCGCTGCAACGCGACCTCGGCCAGGCGCGCATCCAGCAGGGAGACTTTGGCGGCGGTATCCCGCACCAGATCGGCCGACTGCTTGGCCGCGAGCCTCGCTTCGGTCGCCTGGGCCTGGCTGGCCTCCTGGCGACGGACCAGCTCCTGCTCCAGCGATTGCTGGCGCGACAGGCTCTGCCAGGCCAGCACGATGCACAGCACCATGCCGGCGCCCATCAGGGCCAGCAGCCAGGGGAGCCAGTTGGGCAGCGCTGCAGCCGCAGCAGCGGCAGGAGGAACTGGGGCGACGGCAGGCTCGGCTGCAGCGACGACGACGGGGGGATTCAGCTCGGGCTCACTCACGGTGAGGGAGATTCTGTCAGAGCCGTTTCAGCGCCTGCGTCACCGCTTCGGGGGCCGGTCGCGCCAAAACCACAGGCGCAAAGCCCGCCGCCTCGGCCGCCTCGGCAATCCGGGGATGCGTGGCAATCGCGCGCTGCCGCGACAGCGGCACACCGTCCAGATGCCCCACGGCCTCCGCACTGCTGAACAGCCAGGCGTAGCGCGCCGGCTCGGCTTGCGCCGCCGCGAGCAGCGCCTGCGCCTGGGCGTCAAACGCCGGGCGACTGCGGTGGTAGACGGTCACGGGCTCGACCGTCGCGCCCGCCGCTGCCAGGCGATCAGCCAACCACTCACGCCCGCCGTCGCCGCGCAGCAGCAGCACACGGGCGCCCTGCCAGTCACGCCGCGGCGCGAGCTGCTCCCACAAATGCTCTGAATCGAGGCTTGCAGCGCCGACGGCGGGCTGGACGATCAAGGCGTCAGGCACGCCATGCTCGGCCAATGACTGGGCACTGCCGGGCCCGACGCAGGCCGCCAGCGTGCCCGTCGGCCAGGGGCGGCCGGCGGCGTGGGCGAAGAACTGCTCGACCGCATTGGGGCTCACGAAGACGGCCAGGTGCGCCGCACCCAGCGCTGCCCAGGCGGCCACCACAGGCGCGGGGTCGCGCGCCGGCAGGATCTCGATGAGGGGCAAGGCCACGGCCGGCACCCCGAGCGCCGACAGCTTCGCCAGCCAGGCCGCGCATTGCTGGCGGGGCCGCGTGACGATGAGCGTGGGCGTGGTCATCCCGGCAGGTAGGAGCCGGCGCCCAGCGCGCGCAGTCGCTCGGCCGCCTCCTGCCCCAGGGCGCGCGCCGACGGCGCGTCCATGACCGAGGCCGCCACGCTGGCGCGAAGCAGCGGCAGTGTGTGCTGCTCAGCGTGGCCAAGCGCCGCATCCAGGCAGAGCGTGCCGCCTTGCCAGCGGGCGTGCGCCGCGAGCGGCAGGCTGCAGCTGCCGCCCAGCGCGCGTGATACCGCCCGTTCGGCCTCACAGGCAAACCAGGTCGGCGTGTGGACGAGGCGGCCCAGCGCCTGGGCAAGGTCAGCATCATCCGCGCGGATCTCCAGGCCCAGGGCGCCCTGCCCTGCGCAAGGCAGTATCTGCTCGACCTCGAACACCGACCGCACCCGGTGCCCCAACCCCAATCGCTTGAGGCCGGCAGCTGCCAGCACGATGGCGTGGTAGCCGCCTTCGTCGAGCTTGCGCAGCCGCGTATCGAGATTGCCTCGCAGCGGCTCCACCCGCAGATCAGGCCGGATGCTGAGCAACTGAGTCACGCGTCGCAGGCTGGAGCTGCCCACGACGGCGCCCTGCGGCAACTCGGCCAGCGACGCAAAGTCGTTGGACACGAAGGCGTCGCGCGGGTCTTCACGTTCCAACACCGCAGCCAGCGTGAAGCCCTCGGGCAACTCCATCGGCACGTCCTTCAGCGAGTGCACGGCGAGTTGGGCACGGCCTTCCGCGAGCGCCGTCTCCAGCTCCTTGACGAACAGCCCCTTGCCGCCGACCTTGGAGAGCGTGCGGTCCAGGATCTGGTCGCCGCGGGTCGTCATCCCCAGCAACGAGGCCGTGATGCCGAGCTCGGCGCCCAGGCGGGCCTGCACATGTTCGGCCTGCCAGAGGGCGAGGCGGCTTTCGCGGGTGGCGATGGTGATGGCGGTCGTCATCGGGCCATTATCAAGGCGACATCGGGCCCGTCGGCGCGGCGGGCGTGCAGCGCCTGCAGTGCCTGCAATCCCTCAAGGCCTGCGGCGCTTGAAGAAGGCATTGACCGTGAGGCGGCCCGGATCCTGCAGGTAGGCGTCACGGTGAGCCCACTGGATGTCGCCGGTATGGAAGACGCCGCCGTCGTAGAAGACGGCCCGGTTCCAGCGCGCGGGCAGCCGGCCGATGACCTCGAAGTAGCGGTTGCTGGCTGTCATGTAGCCCGGCGCGATGCCGTAGCGCTCGGTGAATGCAGGGCCGTCCAGCGTGCCGGCATCGCGCAGGAACTGCGCCGTGTCAGCGTCCGACATCAGCGAGCGGAAGAACACCGTGCCGCCGAGCCGCGCGTCGCGGAACAGGTAGTGCACCGAGGCCACGATGGTCTCGTTGGCTTGCAAGCCCGAACCATCGCGGTGGCACAGGCGCTGGCGCGGGTCGAGCGTCGCCGGGTCCTGCATCACCCGCGAGAAGCGGCTGGACATGCCCAGCGGCTCGCCGGCACGCAGCGCCCCGCGCACCTGGGCCTCGAAGAACTCGGCCAGCTCACCTGCCATGGGCTCAGGCAGGTCAAGCCGCGGGCCAGGATAGGGGTGGCCGGGCACCGGCTTGAACCGTCCGGCACCCGCCTGGACCTGGGCCAGGGCCACCAGCGCGTCGGGGTCGCGCACGAAGTCGTCGACCACGAGCACGCGAGAGCCGTCGTCGAGGGTCAGGGTCTCGAAGACGGCCGCTGGGTTGATGTTGAGCCTGGGGCCACCCCGGGTGTCGGCGGCGGTGTTCATCCAGGGCGCGGGCGCCGGGCAGAAGTGGCTGATGAACTCGTGGTGCTTGGGGAGCTTCATCGTCGTGCGCGCCACCTCCTTTCGGATCGAGCCGAGGAAGTCACCCAGGCTGGCGTTGTCCATCTGCCGCGTGATCGGATGGTGGCTGCGCGGGGCAATGCCCTGCCCCATCATGACCTGCACCCAGGAGTTCTCCGCGAAGAGGTCGCCCGCGACCGGCGCAAAGCGGGCGGAGTCGCGGAAGAGCTGGATGCGGTGCTGCAGCGAGGCCGGGATCTCCATGTCACGGCACTGCCGCCAGAACTCGGAGTCGGCGCGCTGGGTGACGTGGTAGTGCAGGATGATGAAGTCGCGGATGTGCTCGATGGACTCACGCGCCTGGCGGTTGTATTCGTCGACGTCGCTCTGGCAGATCCCGTCCGCCGGGAACAGCTCCACGAGCCGCGTCAGGCCCTTCTGGATGAGGTGGATGCTGGTGGACTCCAGCGGCTCCAGGAAGCCGCTGGACAGGCCGATGGCCACGACATTGCGCTGCCAGACGAGTTCGCGCTGGCCCGGTGTGAACCGGATGACACGCGGATCACGCAACACGTCGCCCTGGACGTTGGCCAGCAGCGCGGCCTTGGCCTCGTCGTCGCTCACGTGGCGGCTGCTGAAGACGATGCCGTTGCCGACCCGGTGCTGAAGCGGGATGCGCCATTGCCAGCCCCAGGGGTGGGCGATGGAGCGTGTGTAGGGCACGGGCTCACCGACCGACGTCGTCTGCACCGCAAGTGCGCTGTCGCAGGGCAGCCATTGCGACCAGCTCTCGTAGCCCACGCCCAGCGTCTGCCCGATCAGCAGGCCGCGCATGCCCGTGCAGTCGATGAAGAGGTCGCCTTCCAGCAGGTGGCCGTTGTCCAGCAGCAGGCCGGTGATGTCACCACCCGCGGTCGCCTGCTGCACCTGGACGATCTTGCCTTCGAAACGCCGCACGCCCAGCGCCTCCGAGTAGCGGCGCAGGTACTGGCCGTAGAGCGTGGCGTCGAAGTGGTAGGCGTAGTTGATGCCGTTGTCGGGCAACAGCGCAAAGCGGTTGTCGAGCGCGGCGCGCAGCTCCAGGCAGTAGTCACCGTAGTCGCTGGCCAGGCCACGCTGACGGCCTTCGAGCCAGAAGTGGTGGAAGCCGGCCGTCCAGTGGCCCTTGCCGGTGCGGCCGAACGAGTGGAAGTAGTGCTGGCCGACGTCCCGCCAGTTCTCGAAGCTGATGCCAAGCTTGAACGTGGCCTGGGTGGCCTGGATGAACTCTTTCTCATCGAGGTCCAGCACCTCGTGCAGCAGGTGCAGCGTCGGAATGGTGGCCTCGCCGACGCCGACCGTGCCAATCTCGTCGGACTCGATCAGGCAGATGTCGAGTTGCTGGCCCAGGCATTTGGACAGGCCCGCGGCCACCATCCAGCCGGCGGTGCCTCCACCGGCAATGACGACACGTCGGACGGGCTTCGGAGCGGTTGGCATGGTCATGGGGCGGCGCCCTGTCGGCTATCGGTTGAGGCGGTTCAGCAGCATCGCGCGCAGTTGGCGCGCGCTGTGGTCGTTGATGGGGTCGAGGATGCCGCGGGCGCCGGGCGGGATGTGTGCGGCCGTCTCGCCGTTGGCATCGAACACGTAATGGTCGAACAGCGCACGCCAGGCGTTGCGCTGGGCCGGCGGCAGGTCGCGCAGCGTCAGCAACGCCATCATCAAGGTGTTCAGCGGCGTGTCCATGAAGGGCGGCGACTGGCGCCACCAGAAGTTCACCAGCCCGCTGACCGGGTCCAGCGACTCGACGCCATGCCACCACTGGCTGGGCAGGAAGAGCGCATCCCCCGGCTCCAGGTCAAACACCTGCGCATGCCGCAAGGCCTCGGCGTAACGGGGAAAGCGAGCCAGGTCGGGCCGGGCCTGGTCCACCAGGCTCACGGGCTGGCCGGCAGGCGTCAGGTCCAGCGGGCCGATGTAGAGGTTGGCCACCTGATCAGGCGGGAAGAGCGTGAAGCGGCGCCGGCCCGCCACCACGCAGGCGATGTTGTCGGGCAGATCGAAGTGGGTCGCCACCCGGATGCGGTTGCCAAGCCACAGGCTGACCAGCGGGTTGAAGCCAGCCAATGCGGGCAGGTCGTTGTGCTGGCGCAGCGCCGGACAGGCGCCGTCGATGGCGGTTGAACCCATGTAGACGGCGTCGGCGGAGCCCGCCAACAGCTCGTCGAGCACCGCGCCCAGCGTGTGGCCCTCGCGCGCGAAGTTGAAGCCGGAGAAATCGTCGTTGTAGAAGAAGCGGCCGCCGATGGCCGGCGAGCCTCGCCAGGTCATCAGCCGCTGCCCGGAGTCGAAGGCCCGCAGGTAGTCGCAGAAATCTGCGTCCGATCGCCTTGCGGCCTGCACCAGCGGCCAATGCACCACCAGGCCGGGCAGCAACACCGGCTGCGTGGACTGCAGCACGTCAGCAGGGATGGCCCCGAGTGCCTCGGCCTGCATCGCCTCAACCCCCGCGGGCGAGATGGCGCTGGATCAGCGAAGTGAAGTTGGAAAGCGAGGCCACGGCCATGTAGATGGGCATCAGATAGTCCGCCTGATGCAGCAGCGCCACGTGGTCTGCGCTCAAGCCGGCAAGCCGCTCCTCATGAATGATGTGAAAGCCGGTCAGTTGCCCGTGGGAGCCGTCGGGCCGCTCGACGTCCAGCACGAGGGGTTCCAGCAGTTCATGGCGGATCAAGGTCTGCACGAAGTCGGTCGTGGCCTGCAGCCCCTCATGCAGCGCACGCAGCACGGCATTCGCGTTCTCGGTGAAATCGGTCAGACCGCCATGCGGCAGAAACAGCGCCTCGCCCTCGGCGCCGCGGCTGACGCGCCGGCTGTCCGGGTCGATCATCATGCGCAGCTCGTCCTCGGCCACGCCGATGGCGAACGGGATGCGCTGCACCGACAGCGGCAGGTAGTCGGCGGCCCATCCCTTGCCGTCCAGGAACAGGTTCTCGCCCGCCTCAAGGCCGAAGAGCACGGTGGGCACGAAGCCGCCCTTGTCGTCGGGCTGGAAGACGATCGGGTAATGCGCCTGGAGCTTGCGGAATTCGTCAACCGTCGCGGGCGCGGACATGAAGTCGTCGCCCCACTGTGCGCCGCGCTGGGTGACGATGCGAAGGTCCTTGTGCTGGATGTTGTTGAGCAGTTGCAGCATGGGATGGGTCGGGGGTTCCGGCGTCGGCGGCAGGCCGGGCGCGCGAAAGCGGTTGGACGGGGTCGCGTTGCCGAGACAGGTCGGGTGATTCTGCCGTCAGGCAGTCACCCGAGGCGCTGATCAAGATCTCAGGAAACGACTTGGCCGAGGCGAGCGTCCAGCGCCTGCCCCGGCCAACAAGAGCGACGGTTGCAGCGCCTGCCCCGCGGGGCAGGCGCTGCGCGTCGCACTGAGCGCTCAGAACCGATATCGTGCGCCGATCAGGTAGCGGCGGCCAGTCTGCAGCGCGGAGACGAGTTGCTCCTTCGTGCGACCGTGCTGGCGGATGTAGCCGTCGTTCAGGTTCAGCAAGTCAGCCTGGAGGGTCAGGTTCTTGCCGATCTTGTAGCCGATGGAGGCATCCAGCTGCCCGTAGGGCTCGGTGTAGACCGGGTTGTTGCCGGCACCATCGGTGCGGGCGGCCAGGAATTCACCGCGCCAGTTGTAGGCGCCTCGGATAGACCAGGTCTCGTTCTCGAAGAAGCCCACCAGGTTGGCCGAATCGCTGATGCCCACCAGGCCCGACTGCGTACCCAGGCTCGTGTTGATGAACTTCAGGCCGCTCTTGACCGCGGTGTAGTTGCCCGAGACGCCGAAGCCGCTGTTGCCGAACATGTGCTGGAAGTTGAACTCCAAGCCCTTGATGTTGTCGCCGGCGCCATTGGCGTAGGACGTGATCTGGAACACCATCGGCTGGGCACCCGCCACGGCGCCCGTGATGTCGCCCTTGATGAAGCTCGGGTCGCTCGCGTCGGTGATCTTGACGCCGGTCTGGCCGTTGTAGTTGTTGAAGATGTAGTTGCGGATCGCCTTGGCCTTGTCCGGCGTGAGGCCGGACGCCAGCGCCGCCTGCCAATAGGTACCACTGGCCGGCTGGTTCAGGCCCGCCACGGTGGTGTTGACCACCGTCGTGCTGACGAAGTCGCTGATCTTCTTGTAGAAGGCGCCCACGGCGACATAGGACGACTTGGCGTAGTAGTACTCGGCCGAGAGGTCCAGGTTCTTGGACTTCAGCGGCTTCAGCGCCGGGTCACCCGTGGAGCCCGTGCCGCCGATGTTGTAGCGCGCGTTAGGGCTCAGCGAGACGCCACCCAGCATCTGATCCCAGCCCGGGCGACCGATGTTGACGCCGTAGCTCGCGCGGACCTTCACGTTGTCGGCCAGGTCGGCATCCCAGTCGATGCTCGGCAACCAGTAGGTGTACTTGCCGGACTTGCTGCCGAAGGTGCTCGTGCCGCCCGTCAGCTGCACCTCGTTCTCGGCATTCCAGACCGTGCCCGAGTAGGACGTGACCTGCGATGCGGAGTCGACCTTGGTGCTTTCATAGCGCAGGCCGACCGACACGTTCATCGGGATGGCCGTGTCGAAGGCGTGATCCCATTGACCGAAGGCCGACGTGGACTTTTCGGTGGTGCGCCAGTCGTTGCCGGTGCTGTAGTCCGGCAGCGCGCTGAAATAGGCCTCGGCGGCAGCCGCGGACAGCGGCACGTTGCCGGTGCTCGAC
This sequence comes from Roseateles puraquae, assembly GCF_002205845.1. Lineage (GTDB taxonomy): Bacteria > Pseudomonadota > Gammaproteobacteria > Burkholderiales > Burkholderiaceae_C > Pelomonas > Pelomonas puraquae. Next base: position 46,641 of record NZ_NISI01000004.1, read on the forward strand.
GTGCCGTACTTCTGCGCATTGAGCACGGCCTGCGCGCGCAGGGCCTCGAAGTTGGGCACATAGAAGTTGGCGTACAGGCGCGGGTCGTCATGCCCCGGAATGCGGTTGAAGTAGCCGCCGAGGCTGGAGGTCGACACCGGCACGTTCTTGAACGAACCCTGCGGCCCGATACCGCCCCAGTCGCCATGGAAGTTGTTGGCGCTGGCGGCGCGGTTCTTCAGCTTGGTGAAGCCCAGGCCGGCGAGCAGCTTGTCGTCGGCGCCGAGCTTGTAGGTCGCGCGGGTCTGGAACTGGTCCACCGTCTGGTCGGCCAGGTTGCTGTTGAACTGCGAGCCCGTGACCGTGGTCTTGTTCGGGTCGTAGGTCATGCCCGGCGAGGACATGATCGGCAGCTTCTGGTCGTAGTAGCCCGTCGTGTTGCCCTGGTTGAACAGCGCCAGGTCCAGGATGGCGTAGGTGCCGTAGGGGCTGTCTGGCGAGGTCTTGGACTTGGACGAATGGGCGTCCAGCTCGAGACTCAGCGCGTCGCTGACCTTCCAGTTGGCATTCAGGCCCGTCGAGTTCAGCTTGGTCTTCTGCGCGAACTGGCCCTGGTTCATGCCGTAGTCGTGCGTGCCGTCCCAGATGGCCGTCTGGGTGATCGGCGTCGCGATGGGACCGGCTGTGAAGGTCGTGGCGGGCGAATTGCCCAGGGCGCCGGAGAAGCTGCCGCCGAACCAGGCGGAGTTCTCGGAGTTCAGCGCCTTGACCTTGTTGACGGCCATCGTGTGGTCGAGCGTGAACTTCAGGTCCTTGCTCGGGGCGAACTGCAACACCGCCTGACCGTTCAGGCGCTCGCGCTCCAGCCCGGTGAGCGAGTAGCGCATGTCGTTCGTGTAGGCGTAGATGCCGCTGGTCGGAGCGTTCTTGATGTTGCTCGCCGGGGCCACCGTGGTCAGCGGGCCGGTGCCGGCCGCCGACGCGTTCCAGCCGTTTTGCGTGTAGGCATTGTTGGAGCCGGAGCTGCGCTTGGAGTAGCTGCCGCTGATGGCGATGCCGACGGTCCGATCCGCGAAGGTGTCGCTGTAGATGCCCGAGATCTCGGGTGTCACCTTGCTGCCCTTGAGCTCCTCGGGCAGGCGGGAGACGGAGGCGTCGTAGTTCGCCTTGACGCCGATGCTGGCCACGCGCTCGCGCAGGTCCAGCGGGCGGGCCGTCTTGATGTTGATCGTGGCACCGATGCCGCCAGTGGGCGACTCGGCGCGGGCTGTCTTGTAGACCTCCAGCGCGGAGATCGAGTCGGACGAGAGGTTGGCGAAGTCGAAGGCGCGCGAGCCGCTGGCGCCGCCGTTGAGCTGGTTGATGGCGGACGTCGGCATCTGACGACCGTTCAGCAGCACCATGTTGAAGTCGGGGCCGACGCCGCGCACCGTCACGCGCGAGCCTTCGCCGCTGGCATTGCGGTCGATGGACACGCCGGCAATGCGCTGCATGGACTCGGCCAGGTTGGTGTCCGGGAACTTGCCGATGTCCTCCGCCACGATGCCGTCGACCAGGCCGCGGTTCTCGCGCTTGAGGCTGACAGCGCTGTCAAGCGACTTGCGAATACCGGTGACGACGACCTTTTCGAGCGACTGTGAAGCCGCATCCTGCTGCGCCTGCACCGCGGCAGCGCCGGTCAGCAGCGCCACCGATGAGGCCAGCGCGACGGGATTCATGCGGCGCGACTGCGAGGGCGCACGCCGGGTTTTCGGGGTCTGGGGGTGTTTCATTTGTCTCCTTGCTTGCTCTTGCGGCCCGTGGGCCGATTGCTGATGAATTCTTATGGGATCGAGCCGTCTTGATAACGCTGCTGATTCGTGCACTGGTAGCGATATCAGCCCGTATCAAAAAAAGAGCGCCCCGATAGCGGACCGACTGTATTGACCTGCTCCCGACTGCACTTCAGGGTTTACGCGAGCCGCTGTTGTGGTTTCGCGCCAAGCCAGCCGGATGCTGCCCCTCTTCACTCCCTGGCCTGCAGGCCCAGACCGTGCGGCGGCGCAGCATTGACCTCACCACCTTTGGTAGCGATCTCAATGCTTCAGCCGACACCCGCACTGGGTCGCCGGAGAGTCAAATTGACAACGCTGTCTACGATAGACGATTCAGGGGCCGGGTTCAATGCCCCGGCTGGCTGTGGTTTTCCCGAATCCCCAGGTGGACAGCGCCGTCCAAGCCCTCGACGCGGCACCGGCCCGGCCGTGTTCTACGCGAGATCGAGCCGGTAGCCCACCCCATAGACCGAAGTGATGCGCGCTGCGTCTTCGGGCAGCGCGGCGAGCTTGCGGCGGATGTTCTTGATGTGGCTGTCGACCGCGCGGTCCGACACGTCACGGAAGTCCTCGTGGATGAGATCCAGCAACTGCCCACGCTCAAACACGCGGCCCGGCTGCTGCAGCAACTGGCGCAGCAGCCGGAACTCCACCGGCGTCAGCGCCAAGGCGTGATCACGCCAGACGACCCGCTGCCCGGCCTCATCGACCCCAAAGCCGCCGCCGACCTGCACCAACGACACCGGCGCGAGCCGCCCTTGCGCGCGCCGCAGCAGTGCCTTGACCCGGGCCACCAGTTCGCGCGGGCTGAAGGGCTTGCAGACGTAGTCATCGGCACCGAGCTCCAGCCCAAGCAGCCGGTCCAGCTCTTCCACCCGGGCGCTGTTGATCAGGATGGGCACGTCGCTGAAGACACGGACCGCGCGACACACCTCCAGGCCATCGAGCCCCGGCAGCATCACATCCAGCAGCACGGCCGCCGGCATCGGCCCGGTCCTCAAGCGTTCGAGCGCCTGGCGGCCATCGGCCAGCCATTCGGTGCGAAAACCCGAGGCATGCAGATAGTCCTGCACCAGGGCGGCCAGCTTGGGTTCGTCTTCGACCACGAGGATGAGATCGGTCATGAGGGCCTCACCGGCAACGTCAACACCACCGCCAACCCGCCTAGTGCGGCCGGCTCGGCCCGCAGTTGCCCGCCATGGGCCTGGGCAATCGCGCGGGCGATGGCCAAGCCCAGGCCTGAGCCGCCAAAGGCCCGGCTGCGCGACGGGTCCACGCGGTAGAGCGGGTCGAACAGGCGCTCCAGGTCGGCGGCCGGCACGCCCGGCGGCGTGTCCTCCAGCCGCACCTCGACGGCCGGCCCGACAGCGCGCGCCGACAGCTTCACCCGGCCTGGTGCGTGGGTGTAGCGCAGGCTGTTCTCCAGCAGGTTCGCCAGCAGTTGCGATATCCGCCCGGCATCCCAGCGCGCGGCGGGCAACACGGCAGGCACCGCCGACTCCACCGCAAGGCCCAGCGCCTTGGCCCGCGGCAGCACCCGCTCCACGGCCGCCTGCAGCAAGGCTGCGGGCGCCACCTCGTCGAAGTCGCACGGCAGGGCCCGCAGCTCTGAAGTGGCCAGCAGATGGAAGTCCTCCACCAGGCGGGACAGCCGCTTGACCTCGTCCTGCAGCGACACGACCGCAGCCTTGTCCAGCGGCCGGATGCCATCGACCAAGGCCTCCACCTCACCACGCAGCACGGCCAGTGGGGTGCGCAGCTCGTGAGAAAGCTCGGCGATCCAGCGCTGCCGGCTCGACTCCAGACGCGACAACGAGGCCGCCATCGCGTTGATGTCGCCGTGCAAGCCAGCGATCTCGCTGGCCCCCGCCCCGTCGCGCGGCGTGGGCAGACGCACCTCGAACTCGCCCGCAGCGATCCGCCGGGCCGCCTCCTGCGCCTGCGCCAGCGGCCGGGCCCAGCGCACCGCCACCCGCCACGCCAGCAACAAGGCCACCAGCAGCACACCGCCTCCCACCAGGGCCAGACCCACATACTGGCGGCGCAAGAAGCTGGCATCGACACCCTCGACCGGGCCCGCCCGGTCGGCCAGGCGCAGCAGCACCACCGTCTGCCCGCTCACCTTGACCGCACGCACCTGCCCGGGTCGGTTGACCATCTCCCGTCGACCGGCCAGCGGCGTCTGGCCATCAGCGCTCAGCACCACCACCCGGGGGCCGAAATTGGCAGGGTCACGCCGCCCGGGTGGGTCTCGCCGCACCTCTGGCGGCGGCCGGCGGTCGGCACCGGCCTCGCGGGGCGGTGGCGGCTCTGCCTCCGGCAGCGGCTCAGCGGGCCCACCCCGGCCGGACGACACACGCGCCGCGTCGAGCCAGTCGCGCAGCACCGGCCGCCAGTCGGTCGGCATCACGCTGCGCCGCGACAGGTCGCGCTCCGCCGCCTCCATCAGGCGCGTCAGGTGCTCGCCGTCCTGCACCTGCAGGTAGTCCGAGAAGCCGGCCCGCAGGTTCCACACCACGAGGCCGGCCACGGCTGCGACCGACGCCAACGCGGTGGCCACCAGCAGCAAAGACAGTTGATGCACGAGACGCATCCGCACATCTTGCCCGGCAACTGTGGAGCCGCCCTCCACAGTTTCTCCATGCTGGCCGCCAGCTCGGCCCGCAATCTGGCGACGCCACAACAACACGGAGATCGCCATGCCCACCCGACTGCGCCCCGCCTGGTTCATCGCCCTGCTGATCGCGGGCCTCAGCGGCTGCGGCGGCGGAAGCACCACCGTCGACGCCTCAACACAAAGCCAGGACGCCACGACCAATGCCGAGGCGGTTCGCACGCCTCGCACACCGGCCCCCACACCCGTCCCCGTGCCCACGCTGGCCGACGTCGGCAACCGCCTCTTCAACGAGGTCAGCCTGTCCGCCAGCGGCAAGCTCGCCTGCGCCACCTGCCACGTGGAGACCCGTGGCCATGCCGACGCCGCAGGCTTCCTGCCGCTGGGCGGTGCCGATGGCACGCACCAGGGCCTGCGCAGCACCCCGAGTGCGCGCTATCTCGACCAGGCCGGCGCCTTCGGCTTCGACGCCCAGGGCCGCCCGCGCGGCGGCCTGTTCTGGGACGGCCGGGCCAACACCCGCCAGCAACAGGCCCGCGGCCCGCTCTTCAATGCCGACGAGATGGCCAACACCGACGTCGCCGCCCTGGCGACGCGGCTGCGCGCCCTGCCCTATGCGGGCGACCTGCGCGCTGCCGCCGCCCTGCCCGCGGCCGCCACCGACGACCAGCTCGTCGACGCCGCCGTCAACGCCCTCGCCCGCTTCCAGGCGGAGGACACGCGATTCCACCCGTTCACGAGCAAGTTCGACGCCGTGCAGGACGGCCGCACCACGTTCACCGCACAGGAGCAGCGTGGCCTGGCCGCCTTCAACGACCCGCAGCGCGGCAATTGCGCCAGCTGCCACGACAGCCGCCCCGCGCCCGGCATCGGCCGCGCCCTCTTCACCAACTTCAGCTATCACGCCCTCGGCGTGCCTCGCAATCGAAGCCAGGCGACGGCTGACCCATCGTTCTTCGACCTGGGGCTGTGCGGCCCGCAGCGCAGCGACCTCGCCGGCCGCAATGACCTGTGTGGGATGTTCCGCACACCCAGCCTGCGCAACGTGGCGTTGACCGCGCCGTACTTTCACAACGCGAGCTTCGCCACGCTCGAAGACGTCGTGACCTTCTACGCGACGCGAGACCTCGATCCCGCGCGCTGGTACCCCACCGTGAACGGCCAGGTCCAGCTCTACAACGACCTGCCCGCTGGCCTGCGCACCAACGTGCAGCGAGGCGCACCGTTCCGGCGCGCCGGGCAGCCGCCGGCCATCACGCCCCAGGATGCGGCCGACATCGTGGCCTTCCTGCGGACGCTGACCGACGGCTTCGCCCTGCCTGCCGGCACGCAGTGAGAGGGCCCATGCCGGAGAGGAAACTGCTAGAGTCTCGCGGAGGTAACTTCGTTACTTCTCCTATAGCAACTCCTCCTCCGGAAGCTCCGCCATGCCTCCTCGCGCTGCCCCCGCCCGCCAAGACATCGACAAGAAGGTCGACAAGAACGAGCCCCTGGTGGCCGACATCCGGCTGCTCGGTCGCATCCTGGGCGACGTCATCCGCGAACAGGAGGGGCGCGAGGCCTACGAGCTGGTGGAGCGCATCCGCCAGCTGTCGGTGGCTTACCGCCACAAGCACGACAAGGAGGCCGGCAAGCGCTTCGACAAGCTGCTCAAGAGCCTGTCTGGCGAGCAGGCAGTCAGCGTGATCCGGGCCTTCAGCTACTTCTCGCACCTGGCCAACATCGCCGAAGACCGCCACCACATCCGCCGCCGCGACATCCATGAGCGCGCCGGCAGCCTGCAGCCCGGCTCACTCGCCTACTGCCTGGAGCACCTGCACGAAGCAGGCGTGCGGCCGACCGAGATCGCCGAGGTGCTCAAGCGCGGCTTCATCTCGCCGGTGCTGACCGCCCACCCGACCGAGGTGCAGCGCAAGAGCATCCTGGACGCCGAGCGCGCCGTCGCCGCCCTGCTGGAGGCACGCGACCGCGCGGCCACCGAACGGGAGCTGCGCGAGGTCGAGGGCCTGCTGCGCGCCCGCATCACCCAGCTCTGGCAGACGCGCATGCTGCGCTACTCCAAGCTGACGGTGGCCGACGAGATCGAGAACGCGCTCTCCTACTACCAGTCGACCTTCCTGCGCCAGATTCCCAAGCTCTACGCGGAGCTGGAAGAACACCTGCCCGGCCATGCCCTGCCCAACTTCCTGCGCATGGGCCACTGGATTGGCGGTGACCGCGACGGCAACCCCAACGTCGGCGCGGCCACACTCAAGCGCGCCATGCAGCGCCAGAGTGAAGTGGCCCTGCGCCACTACCTCACCGAGTTGCATGAACTGGGGGCCGAGCTGTCCATCTCGCTGCGCCTGACCGGCGTGTCGCCCGAGATGCAACTGCTGGCCGAGCGCAGCCCCGACCAGAACGCCCACCGGCTGGACGAACCCTATCGCCGCGCGCTGACCGGCATGTACGCCCGTCTGGCTGCCACGCTGCACGAGCTGACCGGCACCGAAGCCCTTCGCCATGCCGTCGCGCCGCAAGACCCGTATCGAAGCCCTGACGAGTTGCTGGCCGACCTGCGCACCATCGAGGCTTCCCTCAAGAGTCACCACGCCGAGGCCCTCATCGCCCCGCGCCTGGCGCCGCTGATCCGTGCGGTGCAGGTGTTCGGCTTTCACCTCGCCACGCTCGACCTGCGCCAGAGCAGCGACCAGCACGAACTCGTCGTCGCCGAACTGCTGGCCACCGCCCGCATCGAGGGCGACTACTCGGCGCTGGACGAAGCCACCAAGCGCGCGCTGCTGCTGCGCCTCCTCAACGACGCCCGCCCGCTGCGCGTCATCGGTGCCACGTACACCGAGAAGACCCAGTTCGAGCTCGCCACCTTCGAGACCGCCCGCGAGGCGCTCAACCGCTTCGGCCGCGAGGCGCTGCGCCACTACATCATTTCGCACACCGAATCGGTCAGCGACCTGCTGGAAGTGGCCCTGCTGCTGAAGGAAACCGGCCTGCTGCGCGGCGTGCTGTCGGAGTACGCCACCAGCGACCTGATCATCGTGCCGCTGTTCGAGACCATCGGCGACCTGCGCATCGCGCCGGACATCATGCGGGAGTTCTACGCCCTGCCCGGCATCCGCGGCATGGTGGACCGCTCCGGCGGCGAGCAGGACATCATGCTTGGCTACTCCGACAGCAACAAGGACGGCGGCATGTTCACGTCGTCGTGGGAGCTGTACCGCGCCGAGATCGCGCTGGTGGAGCTCTTCGACGAACTGCGCCGCGTCGGACCGCTGACGCTGCGCCTCTTCCACGGCCGTGGCGGCACCGTCGGCCGCGGCGGTGGCCCGAGCTACCAGGCCATCCTGGCGCAGCCCCCGGGCACCGTGAACGGCCAGATCCGCCTGACCGAGCAAGGCGAGGTGATCGCCTCGAAGTACGCCCACCCCGAGATCGGCCGGCGCAACCTCGAAACCCTGGTTGCCGCCACGCTGGAAGCCACACTGCTGCACCCCACGCAGAGCGCGCCCAAGAGCTTCCTGCAGGCCGCCCAGGCACTGTCGGACGCCAGCTTCGCGGCCTACCGCGGCCTGGTCTACGGCACGCCGGGGTTTGCCGACTACTTCTTCGCCAGCACGCCCATCCGCGAGATCGCCGAGCTGAACATCGGCTCGCGTCCGGCCTCGCGCAAGGCCACGCGCGCCATTGAAGACCTGCGCGCCATTCCCTGGGGCTTCTCCTGGGGTCAGGCCCGCGTGGCCCTGCCCGGCTGGTGCGGCTTTGGCTCCGGTGTCGAAGCCTTCCTGGGTGAGGAGCCCACGCAGCGCGCCAAGAACCTCGCCCTGCTCAAGCGCATGCTCAAGGGCTGGCCGTTCTTCCGGGCGGTGCTGTCCAATCTCGACATGGTGCTGGCCAAGGCGGACCTCGCCCTGGCCGAACGCTACGTGGAACTGGTGGAGGACAAGAAGCTCGGCAAGCGCATCTTCACGGCCATCAAGGCCGAGTTCGAGCGCACCCAGGCGGCGCTGAATCTCATCACCGGCGACGACAAGCGCCTGGCGGCCAACCCGTCGCTGGCCCGCTCCATCGAGCACCGCTTCCCCTACATCGACCCGCTGAACCATCTGCAGGTGGAGCTGATGCGCCGTTACCGCCGCACCCAGGCCGACGACCCGGCGATGGAGCGGGTGCAGCGCGGCATCCATCTGTCCATCAACGGCATCGCGGCCGGCCTGCGCAACACCGGTTGAGCGTCCCGCCCCGGGTATTGCCTGTCACCTGCAGACGGGTCGCACCGGGGCTGTCGGCCTGACTAAACTCGCGCCGCAGATGAACGCGGCGGACGACACCGAAGACCTCACCCAACTGTTGCAGGCCTGGAAAGGCGGCAGCAGCGATGCCTTCGACCGTCTGGTTCGCACCCTGCACCGCGACCTGCTGCGCATGGCCGCCTCGCGGCTGCGCGCAGCCAACGATGCGTCCCTGAGCCGCGGGGACGTGGTGAGCGAGGCGCTGCTGCGCCTGATGGCCACGCCGCAACAGGACTGGCAAAGCCGGGCCCACTTCTTCGGCACGGTGTCGCTGACGATGCGCAGCGTGCTGTGCGACCACGCGCGCGCCCGGCTGCGCGACAAGCGCGGCGGAGGCGCCCTGAAGCTCACGCTCAGCGGCCTGTCGGTGGGCGAGGAGTCCATGGCGGCCGATGTGCTGACGCTGGACCGGCTGCTGCTGCAACTCGAAGCCATCGACCCGCGCGCCATGCAGGTGCTGCAAATGACCTACTTCACCAGCCTGAGCCGCGACGACATCGCCGAGGTGATGGAGGTGTCCACCCGCACCATCGACCGCGAGCTGCGCTTCGGCCGTGCCTGGCTCGCCGAACAGCTCGGCCGCGAGCTGGAAGCCTGATGACGAGCACCGGCGCCGACACCGCCAGTGAGCACGCGCGGGTCAAGGCGCTGTTCAACGAGGTCTGCGACATCAGCGACCCCGCCGAGCAGCGGGCACGCCTGCAGGCCGCAGAGCCGGACGAGGCGCTGCGGCAGCGCGTCTGGGCCATGCTCGAAGCCGACCGGGCCGAAGCCACCGGCTTCTCGGCGCCGCTGGCTGCGCTGAAGGCGGCCGCGCTGGAGTCTGCAGCGCCGGAGCTCAAGGCCGGCGACCGGCTCGGCGCCTGGACGCTCTCCGAAGAACTCGGGCACGGCGGGATGGGGCGCGTATACCTCGCTGAACGCAGCGACGGCCACTACCGGCAGCGGGCCGCCATCAAGCTGCTGCTGGGTTGGTCCACGCCCGACGCACTGGCACAGCTGGCGCGTGAACGGCAGATTCTCGCGTCGCTGAACCATCCGCACATCGCCCGGCTGATCGACGGCGGCACCACGCCACGGGGCCGCCCCTACCTCGTGATGGAGTACGTCGATGGCGAGCGCATCGACCGCTACTGCGACGCGCAGGGCCTGGGACTGGACGCCCGGCTGGCACTGTTCGAGCAGGTCTGCACCGCGGTCGCGCATGCCCACCGGCAGCTCATCGTGCATTGCGACATCAAGCCCGGCAATGTACTGGTGGGCAGCGATGGTCGGGCCATGCTGCTGGACTTCGGCATCGCCCACCTTGACGGCCAGGACGGCGAGCTTGCAGGCGGCACGAGCGCCGGCCTCACCCCCCGCTACGCCAGCCCCGAGCAGCAAGCCGGCGAAGCGGCCACACCGGCTTCCGACATCTACAGCCTCGGCCGCCTGCTGGAGGAACTGCTCAAGCCCTTGAACCCGCGGCCGCGCCGGCACGAACTCCACGCGATCGTCGCGCATGCCACGCAAGCCCAGCCCGCGGACCGCTACCTTGACGTCAGCGGCCTGCTGGCCGACCTGCGGCGCTTCCGCGCCCACCTGCCCCTGGCGGCGCTGCCACGCCGTACAGGCTATGTGGCCACCAAGTGGCTGCGCCGGCGCTGGCCCTGGGTGCTGGTGGGCAGCGCTGTGGCTGCGGGCAGCACCGCCTTCACCTTCAGCCTGATCGCCCAGCGCGACCGCGCCGAGGCCGAAGCGCGCACCACGCGTGAGGTCAGCCGCTTCATGATCTCGCTCTTCCAGGGTGCCGACCCGGCCACAGGCACCCGCCATGACGTGACCGCCCGCGAGCTGATCGACAAGGGCCGGGCCAAACTCGCCGACTCGCTGAAAGACCAGCCCGCACAACGGGCCCGGCTGCAGGCCGTGCTCGGCGAGGTCTACGAAAAACTGGGCCAGATGCAGCAGGCCGCCGAGATGTTTGAGCAGGGCCTGAAGAATCCTGACCTCGCCCCCGACGAGGAAGAGCGGCTGCAGGCCAACCTGGCCCTGGCCTATGCCAACACCGGCCGACCCGAGGCCGCCATCGCGCCGGCACGGCGCGCCCTGGCGCTCTCGCTGCAGGGGCGACCGCCCGACATCGGCCGCATCGCCAATGCGGAGAACCGCCTGGGCATCAGCCTGACCAACCTGGGCCAGGTGAGCGAAGCGCGCCGCTTGCTGGCATCGTCCCTGGAGCGGCGAACGGCGACCGAGGGCGAGCTCAGCCTCAACGTCGCGCAGGTCATGCACAACCTCGCTCGCGCCTACTGGCGAGCCGGAGACATCGGCGCCGCCGAGCGCGCGTTCCGCCGCTCGCTGGACATCAAGCGCGAGATCAAGTCGGGCGATGAATCCGTCCTCACCTCGCAGCGCCAGCTGGCTCGTCTGCTGGTCGAGCAAGGTCGGTTCGACGAGGGCCTCCAACTGGCACGCGAGGTGCTGGCCTCGTACGAGCGGATCTACGGGCCGCGCAGTGCCTTCCTGCCCGAGATGCGGGGCGAGCTGGGCACCCTGCTGCTGGACGCGGGCCAAGTGCAGGAAGCCCGGCCGCTGATGGAGGCTGCGCTGCGCGACCAGCTGGACCGGGCCGGCGGCCAGGTCACGATGCCACTGGCCACCGCCAAGCTGCAAATCGGCCGCCTGTGGCTGGCGCAGGACGATCCACGGGCCGGCCCCTGGCTCAGGTCCACGCTGGCTGAGCGAATCAAGCTCCACGGCCGAGTGCAGGCCACCGGCACGCAACTGACCCGCACGGCCTATGTGCGCTGGCTGCAACGCCAGGGCCGCTTTGCCGAAGCCGCGGCCGAGCTGAGCCTGCTGTGGGAGGAGCGCAAGCCGCGCGAAGCCACGGACACCGACCGCCTCACGGCCCAGCTGCTACGGGCAGAGAACGCGCAAGCCCTGGGCCAGTGGGCCGACGCGGCACGACTGCTGGAGGAGGTGGGCGCAGCCGAGCAGGCTCTGTACGGCGCCAACCGTGCCCATTGGCTGCAGCTGCGCGCCGCTCAAGCCATGGGCGAACAACGGCCTGCCGACGCCCTGCCCTTGAACGACGCTGCCTGGGCGGCCACCACAGCCATCCTGCCTGCCGGCCACCCAGGCCGCATCGCCCCCGGCCTGCGCCGGCACGCCCTGCTGCTGCAGGCAGGTGACCGCGCCCGGGCGGAGGCTTTGCTGGCCGAACTGGCGCCGGCGGCGGCGGCCTTGTCGCCGGAGTCCGTGTTGCGCCGGCGGTACGAGCAGCTGAAACCGCGCAAGTAGCAGGCCGCCGCCGCTTGAATCGTCAGGGCTTGGCTTCGCGCGCCTGCCGATCCCGCAGCAGACTCAGCGCCAACCCGAGTTCTCCTTCCGCCGCGCGCCGCTCGGAAAAACGATGCATGCGCCCGGCCGATTGGCAATCGAACCCGACCGACCCGCCGGCCTCCTCTGCAAACACGTCCATGGCCGCCTTGAGCGTCGCCGCGTCATGGGATTGGGCCGACGCCGGCACGCCCACACGAGCGGCCACTGACTGCGCGATCCTGGCATCCACGAGGTCTCGCGAGGCCGACAGCAACTGAGCCGCTGCGGCCCGGCAGCGCGGCAGGCGGCGCGAATGCGCGGGATGCTGCACAGCGCAGGCGCGCGTCAGGCCCACCATGTCCACCCCCGGCATCGCTGCATCGATGCCGATCACCTTGACCAAGGCGTGCTCACGCGCGAGGCCATCGGGCTCCATCGAAGCGATGGGCGCCACCTGCGACTCCAGCAGGAACGAGCCGGCTGACAACTGCGTGCGCGAAGCCACCTGGGCGAGCGCAGCATCCGCCGCGGCCTCATCACGTTGCGAAACCGCCCGCACCAGCAGCCGCAGCCACGGCCGCGCATCCCCCGGATCAAGCGCCGCCCAACGTTCGATGCTGAGCTGCTGGCACTGAGGCCCCGGAGGGCCGTGCACCGGCGAACCGCACGAGGTCAGTGCCATCTGGTACGCCGTGGCGTCTTGGCTGCCGGCCGCCAGCAGCGCCGCACCTTCGACATCGCTCATGACGAGACGAGCCGCCACCTGCTGCCGGATCGTGCCCGCCGCCAGCCGGCTGGCCATGCGGCTCAGCGCCAGATCGCCTTGCTGCATCGAGCGGTCCATCTGCGCCTTCAACCAGGGCAGCCCCCGCTGCCGGATCTCCTCGGCTGTCCATCGGCCGACACCGCACAGTTCGATCCCCTCCGGCGGTACCTCGTCTTGCGCGGAGGCCTGTGCACCCTGTGCCCGGCGCTGGCCGCCGGGCTCGCTGGCCGCGCGTGCGGACGCTCCGCTCGCCGCCGAGCCCGGTCGTGGTCGCGCTGCAGGGGTTGGCCAGTTTGCCGGGCGGCCAGCTCTGCCGGGCACGACGTCTGGGGCCGACGGCGCCGGGCTGGGCGCCGAATCGTGCACGGCATGCCAGCCCAACCCGGCGACCAGGCCGACCAGCACCAGCGCGGCAAGCAGCTTGCGGCCGCCGTCGCCCATCAGCCCTTCAACCCCGCCAGCGCCTCCCGCACCGCCGCCACCTGCCGGCGCGACACCGACAGCCATTCATCCACGTGCACGATGCGCACCGCCCAGCTGTCGGCGGCCTCCGGGGCGCCGCCACCGTCCAGCTCACCGAAGTCGGTCGGCGCATGCCGCTCCAGCTCCCGCACCGCCCATCGCGCCACCAGCGCATTGCGGTGCACCCGCAGGAAGCGGTCGCCCAGGCGCTGCTCCAGCTCCGACAGCGCGCCGTCCATCACGAGGCTCTCGCTGGCAGTACGCAGGGTGAGGTACTTGAGCTCGGCCTTGAAGTACAGGACGTCCGACACCGGGATGCGCAGCAGCCGGCCCCGGTCGGTCAGCGTGATGAAGTCGTTGGGCTCGGGGGTCGCCGCCCGGTCGCCCTCACCGCCCGGGCCGGCTTGGGCCGCGGCCCGCTCGGCCAGGCGCTGGGCCGCGCGGGCCAAGGCCGCCTGCAGCCGTTCACGGCGCACGGGCTTGGTGAGGTAGTCCAGCGCCTCCAGCTCGAAGGCGCGCAACGCATGCACCGCGTGCGCGGTCACGAAGATGATCAAGGGCACCGGCACCCCTGGCAGCCGCTGGGCCAGGCCGTCGGCGAACTGCAGGCCGTCGGCACCCGGCATCTGCACATCCAGCAGCACCACGTCGCAACCATGTTCGCGCAGCCAGCTCGCCGCTTGCGAGGCGGTGGCCGCCTCGGCCAGCACTTCACAGCGTGGCTCGGTGATGGCGTCGACCAGCCCGCGCAGGCGCAGCCGGGCCAGCGGCTCGTCGTCAACGATGAGGATTCGCAGGGGTGTCGTCATAGCGGCACGAGTATGCGCAAGGTGAAGCGGTCTTCGGTCTGCTCGATGTCAAACTGGGCCGCGACGTCATGCATCAGCTTCAAGCGCTGGCGCACATTGCGCAGCGCCAGGCCGTGGCCGGCCGTGCGCGATGGCGCGCCGACGGTGTTCACGATGCAGATCTCGACCTCCGCGCCGTGGCGGCGTGTACGCACCTCCAGCTCGCCGCCGTCGTCGTTGGGCTCCACGCCATGGCGGACCGCGTTCTCCACCAACGGCTGCAGCAGCAGCGGCGGCACTCGGGCAGCGTTGGCTTCGGGGTCAAGATGCCAGACGATGCGCAGGCGCTTGCCGAAGCGGATCTGCTCGATGGCAAGGTAGCGGCGGGCCAGGTCGATCTCTTCTTCCAGCGTGACCGAGGCGCTGGCATCGGCCAAGGCCACACGGAAGAGTTCGGCCAGGTCCTCCAGCACGCTTTCGGCTCGCGCCGGGTCGACCTGCACCAGCGCAATCGCGCTGTTGAGCGTGTTGAACAGGAAGTGGGGGCGAATGCGCGATTGCAGCTCCACCAACTGAGCCAGCGCATCCGCAGGCCGCTGGGTGTGTTCGCGCAGCTTGAGCCAGGCCAGGAGCAAGCCCGCGCCACTCGCGCCGGCCGCGGCCACGCTGCCCACGCGCCAGGCGGTGGCGGGCTCGATCCAGGTGAAGCTCAGCAGCCCGAAGCCCATCAGCGCGCAGGCGCTGCCCAAACTCATCAGCACCAGCCACTGCAACGGCTCGGGCAGCCGCGGCCAGAGCTTCTTGGCCGCGCACACGATCAGCAGCCACGACAGCACGGCAAACATGGTCACGACGGTGCCGTTGGCGGTCAGCGTGAACCACTGGAACAGGTCTCGTGCCACCAACGCTGCGCCCAGGGCCAGCAGCAGCTGCACGCCAAGCACGGCCCGCAGCACCAGGCCGACGTGGCAGACGTCGAAGGCCCGGGTGGCATCCAGCAGCGGCGGCGTCCTCAGCTCCGGCAGGTCGGGCAGTTCGGTCGCCGAAAAGCCGAGCCACTGGCTGAGCTGCATGGACTCATGCCAGACGCTGTGGCGCATGGGGGCGCGGCGCTTGAAGAAGAACATGACAGGGGCCCACGAAGCGGGTTGTTTTGTTGGCGTTCGATAATCCCGGGCTGCGCCGCATTGTGCGCGCTGATTTCCCCACGCTGCCCCATGTCCGACAACCAACTCGCCAACAAATCCCAAGCCTGGTCTGCGCTGTTCTCCGAACCCATGAGCGACCTGGTCAAGCGCTACACGGCCAGCGTGGGCTTCGACCAGCGCCTGTGGCGCGCCGACATCACGGGCAGCCTCGCGCATGCGGAGATGCTGGCAGCCCAGGGCATCCTGAGCACGGAAGATCACGCCGCCATCCAGCGGGGCCTGAACGAGATCGCCGCCGAGATCGAGGCCGGCCAGTTCGAATGGAAGCTCGACCTCGAAGACGTGCACCTCAACATCGAGGCCCGCCTGACCGAGCGCGTGGGCATTGCCGGCAAGCGGCTGCACACGGGCCGCAGCCGCAACGACCAGGTCGCCACCGATGTGCGGCTGTGGTTGCGTGGCGAGATCGACGAGATCAGCAGCCTGCTGCGCGCGCTGCAGAGCGTCCTGGTGGAAAAGGCCGCCGAGCATGCCGACGTCATCCTGCCCGGCTTCACGCACCTGCAGGTGGCCCAGCCGGTGAGCTTCGGCCACCACCTGCTGGCCTATGTGGAGATGTTCGCCCGTGACGCCGAGCGCCTGGCCGACGCACGCAAGCGCGTCAACCGCCTGCCGCTGGGTGCCGCCGCCCTGGCCGGCACCAGCTACCCGCTGGATCGTGAGCGCGTGGCGCGCACGCTCGGCATGGACGGCGTCTGCCAGAACAGCCTGGACGCGGTGAGCGACCGCGACTTCGCCATCGAGTTCTCATCGGCCGCAGCGCTCGTCATGATCCACATCTCGCGGCTGTCGGAGGAGCTCATCCTGTGGATGAGCCAGAACTTCGGCTTCATCGCCCTGCCGGATGCCTTCTGCACGGGCTCGTCGATCATGCCGCAGAAGAAGAACCCGGACGTGCCGGAGCTCGCCCGCGGCAAGACGGGCCGCGTGGTCGGCCACCTGGTCGGCCTGGTGACCCTGATGAAGGGCCAACCCCTGGCCTACAACAAGGACAACCAGGAAGACAAGGAGCCGCTGTTCGACACCGTCGACACGTTGAAGGACACCCTGCGCATCTTTGCCGACATGCTGGCCGGCCTGACCGTCAAGCCCGAGGCCATGCGTGCCGCGGCCCTGAAGGGCCATGCCACGGCCACCGATCTGGCCGACTACCTCGTCAAGAAGGGCCTGCCCTTCCGTGACGCGCACGAGGTGGTGGCCCATGCGGTCAAGACGGCCTCGCAGCAAGGCGTGGACCTCGCCGCGCTGACGCTGGCGCAGCTGCAGGCCTTCGATGCCCGCGTGGAGGCGGATGTGTTCGAAGTGCTGTCCCTCGAAGGGTCGCTCAATGCGCGCAATGTGCTGGGCGCCACCGCACCCGCCCAGGTGCGCGCGCAAGTCGAGCGCCACCGCGCCCGGCTGGCTTGAGCTGGCGCAACACGGCTGATCGACACCCGACCTAGCATTCGACGATGACGACCCTCGCCTGGACCGACAAGCTGGTCCTGAACCAGCCCCAGCTCGACCACACCCACGAAGAGTTCGTGGGGCTGCTCAATGCCTTTGGCGCCGCGCTCGACGCAGGCGACGACGCCCTTCCCGCCTATCACGCGCTGCTGGC
This sequence comes from Roseateles puraquae, assembly GCF_002205845.1. GTDB lineage: Bacteria > Pseudomonadota > Gammaproteobacteria > Burkholderiales > Burkholderiaceae_C > Pelomonas > Pelomonas puraquae. The sequence continues at coordinate 63,464 of NZ_NISI01000004.1, forward strand.
GCACACCGAGGCCCACTTCGCGATGGAGGAGGACTGGATGGCGCGCTGCGGCTTCGAGCCGGTGAACTGCCACGCGAGCCAGCACAAGATGGTGCTCAACGTGATGCGCGAGGCGCTGCGCTACGCCACCGAGCTGAAGGACCGCGAGCCGCTGAACATCCTGCGCACCGAGTTGGCCGGTTGGTTCCCCCAACATGCGGAGATGATGGACGCGGCTCTGGTCTTCACGATGGAGCAGCTGGGCTTCGACCCGCTCACGGGCGAGCGCCGCGAGGCGGTGGCCGCCGGTGAGAGTGGCTCAGGCTGCGGCGGCAGCAGCTGCGGCCACTGACGACACCGCCGGGCTGGCGCCCCGGTCAGACCGGGTTGTGACGCGCCGCATGCGGATTGACCTCGATGTTGGCCACGTGGCTGATCAACAGCCCGTCCGGCCCGGGCACCGCCAGGATGGACATGCGGTTCTGCGACGGCGGCCGGGGTTCACCTGACGGCGTCTTGTAGGCCCCCAGCAGCCAGCGCACCACCAGCAGCCGCAGGCCGCCGGGCAAGGTCTTCACATGCTCGACGGCTTCCAGCTTCAGCGGCACCCCGCGGAACATGAGGTCGAAGAACACCACATGGGCCTGCTTCACGGCCGCATGACCCTGCCAGTGCATGCCCACGACGTTGACCCAGTGGATGTCGGGCGTGGCCACCGCGAACATGGCATCCATGTCGGAGGCGTTCCAGGTGTCTTCCATCACGCGCAGCAGCGCGGCCACGGCAGGCTCGATGGGCGTCGGGGTGGCAAGGGGTGACGATGAGGTGGGCATGGGGCTGGCTCCGAGCAGAGGCAATACCGCGGCGCTCAAGCAGCGCTGCATCCAGTGACGGCGATGGGATGAGGGCATGGCGGCAGGTGGCGGCGGTGGAACATCGCTCCACTCTAGGCAGCCCAGCCCCCGAGCGATTGCACGGATCGGACATGAACGCGATCAAGGGCGACCCAGGTCGGGCCAAGCGGCCAAGAAGGCTCCTGGCGGCTGGCCGGTGAAGGCGCGGCAGTCCCGGATGCAGTGCGACTGGTCGAAATAGCCCGCCTCCAGCGCCAGTTGCGTGAGCGGCGACGCCGGTGCGCGGGCATGGGCCTGCATCAGCGACTGGAAGCGCAGCAGGCGGCCGTGCAGCGAGGGCGGGAGGCCGGTGCGCTCGATGAAGCGCCGGTGCAGGTGGCGCTCGCTCCAGCCCAGTTGGCGCGCCCACAGCGCCACGCGGCCGTTGTCCGTGGCAGCGGCCGGCCCCATGCCCGGCGTGATCCGGGCGGCCACCAAGGCATCCAGCCCGTCCGCCGGCCGTGCGGCTGCCAGCCGCTCGCCAAGCCAGGCGGTGGCACAGGCCACGCGGGCGTCGAAGTCCGGTGCCCGTGCCAAGCGATCGCGCAGGCGCAGCACCGCGGTGCCGAGCGCATCCGGGGCCGCCAGCGCGTGGTCAGCCAGCCCCTGCAGCGGCAGGCCGAACAGCCGGTGCGGCCCCGTGGGCTCGAAGTGGATGGTGAAGGTGTCCACATCACCGAGCATCTGCAGACGCTTGCCCGGGCGGGTGTGCGGCGCCACGAGGACCACCTCAGGCACGGCGCGCGGCGACTCGGCTCCCGTGCCGACTCGCACCGGCTCGCCCAGGTAGAACTCGATGAACCGGTCCAGGCGCGCCGGCAGGTCGAAGGCCGGCACATGGCGCTGAGCCTCGCGGCAGCGCCGCTGCGAGAAGCGCGCCACGATGCCGCCGAGGGCGGGGATGGGCGGGGTCTGGCGGTAGGTCAGCATGGCCGGCAGCAGTTGCCGCCAGCATAGCCACCTCGATCAGCGGCCGAGCAGTTCCTTGACCTGCGCCAGCGCGCTCGGGTCGTCCAGGGTGGTGAGGTCGCCGGGGTCGCGCCCCTCCGCCACGGCCTGCAGCGCGCGGCGCAGCAGCTTGCCGGAGCGTGTCTTGGGCAGCAGGCTCACGAAATGCACCCGGGCCGGCCGCGCCACCGCACCGAGCTGGCCATCGACATGCTTCATGACCTCGCCCTCCAGCGCCATGCCGGCCTGAGCCGGGTCGCGCAGCACGGCGAAGGCGATCGCCACCTGGCCCTTGAGCTGATCGGCCACGCCCACCACCGCCACCTCGGCAATCGCCGGATGGCTGGAGATGCTCTCCTCGATCTCCCGCGTGCCCAGGCGATGGCCGGCCACGTTGATGACGTCGTCGGTGCGGCCGAGGATGAAGGTGTAGCCGTCCGCGTCACGCAGGCCCCAGTCGAAGGTGGAATACACCTGCTGCCCGGGCACGCTGCTCCAGTAGGTGCGCACGAATCGATCGTCGTCGCCCCAGACCGTCTGCAGGCAGCCCGGTGGCAGCGGATGCGCGATGGTCAGCACGCCCTTCTGGTTCGGCTCGGTCAACGGCTGTCCGGTCTGCTCGTCGAGCAGTTGCACGTCATACCCGTACATCGGCACGCCCGGCGAGCCGAAGCGTGTGGGCACCGTCTCGACGCCAGGAATGTGATGCGCCACCGTCAGCAGCGGCCAGCCGGTCTCGGTCTGCCAGTAGTTGTCGATGATGGGCACGCCCAGCGCCTCGGCGATCCAGCGGCCGGTGGGCTCGTCCAGCGGCTCGCCGGCCAGGAAGAGTGCCCGCAGGCTGGACAGGTCATGCCGCTTGAGCAGCGCGGGGTCGTGCTTCTTGAGCACCCGAACCGCCGTTGGCGCGCTGAACATGACCGTCACCTTGTACTTTTCGACGAGGCTCCACCAGATGGCAGCGTCCGGGCTCACCGGCAGGCCTTCGTACATCAGCGTGGCCATGCCGGCGATCAAGGGCCCGTAGATGATGTAGCTGTGGCCCACCACCCAGCCGATGTCGCTGGTGGAGAAATAGGTCTCGCCGGGCTTGCCGCCGAAGATGTAGTCCATGCTGGTGGCCAAGGCCACCGCATAACCGCCCACGTCGCGCTGCACGCCCTTGGGTTTGCCGGTCGTGCCGCTGGTGTAGAGCGTGTAGCTGATGCGATTGGACTCCAGCCAGACGACAGGCACCTGGGCGCCGGCATGCTGGGCCCGGAGTGCGGCGTAGTCGAGGTCACGCCCGGACACTACCGTGAACGCGGCCAGACCGCGGTCCACCATCAACACCTTGTGCGGCTTGTGCGCCGCCAGGGTGATGGCTTCGTCGAGCAGGGGTTTGTAGGGCACCACCTTGCCACCCCGGCTGCCGGCGTCCGCACTGATGATGAGCTTGGGCGCCGCGTCGTCGATGCGGCTGGCCAGGCTGACCGACGCGAAGCCACCGAACACCACCGAATGGATGGCTCCAATCCGCGCGCAGGCCAGCATCGCAAAGGCAGCCTCAGGGATCATGGGCATGTAGATCAGCACCCGGTCGCCCTCACCCACGCCCTGGGCCTGCAGGATGGCCGCCAGGGTCTGCACTTCGGCCTGCAACTGCGCGAAGCTGTAGACGACCTCCCGGCCGACCTCGGTGGACACCCAGATCAGCGCGGCGTCATCCGGCCGTGTGGCCGCATGGCGGTCAACCGCGTTGTGGCAGAGATTGGTCGTGCCGCCGACGAACCAGCGCGCAAACGGCGGTCGGCTGGTGTCGCAGACCTGCTCGGGCAGTGTCTGCCAGTCGATGCGCCGGGCCTGCTCGGCCCAGAAGGCATCACGGTCGGTGATCGAGCGGCGGTGGAAGTCGGCATAGGTATTCATGCCGATCAGTGTGGGCTCGGGGCACTGACGTCAGTCTGACCCCGTGGCGCGCGTGACAAAATCTCGGGTTTCTACCCATCTCGTCAAAGACGAAGACCGGGTTTGCCCTGAAAATTACAAGCTTTACGTCCCGATTGGGTTGACGCTGCCCGGCGCCATCCCTAACCTGCGCCCCGCTGTCTCCCGCCCGCTACTGCGACCGCTCGCGGCCCGCCCCTGGTTCCGGTTCCCGTCCTGCATGTCCCTGGTTTCCCGTCGTCTGCTGACCCGCCTTGCACTGGCATGCCTCCTGGCAGCCGGCGGTGCGGCGCACGCGCAGGGCACCGCCCAGGCTGCAACGGTCACCCCGCCCCCGGGCACCATGACCGGCGCCTATGGCCAGAGCCTGCAGCAGCAGGCCGCGGCCCCCGAGAAGCCGAGCACGGCCACCCAGCCGGCCCAGGCCAAGGCGCCGGCGCAAGATGCCGTGACCCGATTCCTGAGCGAACGCGGCCTGCTCAACAGCGTCGAGCAAGCCGGGTCATCTCGCCTGTTGGCCAGTGTGCGCGACACCGCCTCTGACTTGGTGCTGTCGGCGATGAACTTCCTGGGCGTGCGCTACACCCGTGGTGGCAACTCGGTCGAGAACGGCTTTGACTGCAGCGGCTTCACCCGCCACATCTTCGAAATGAGCGTGGGCCTCGTGCTTCCGCGCCGTGCCGACGAGCAAGCCAAGGACAGCAGCCTGCTGTCTATCCGCAAGGATGAACTCAAGCCCGGCGACCTGGTCTTCTTCAACACCATGAAACGCACCTTCAGCCACGTGGGCATCTACGTCGGCGAAGGCAAGTTCATCCACGCCCCGCGCACCGGCAGCGCCGTTCGGGTGGAAGACATGCGCGATTCCTACTGGGCCAAGCGCTTCACCGGCGCCCGCCGCGCCGACCTCAAGGCGGCGGCCGAGAGCAACACCGTCACGCGCTGAGAAACTGCTGACCGCAGACCGCAGTTTCGCCATCGGCATGGCCTCGATTTCGGCGGCGCGCCGACGATGAGCGACCTCTTGATCACCGCACGGTGATCATCGCTGCGCGGCAGCGGGCTGCCGCTCAGTTGTAGGTGGCCGTGTAATAGGCCACGGCGTTCACCGTGCCTGCGGTGACCGTTGCCGCCGTCTGGTAATAGCGCACCCGGTAGCTGATCGTGTTCGACCCGCTGCTGACCGAATTGATCTGTCGAGTTTGCGCGCCCGAGATGATGGCCCTGTTGGCCGAATCCACGATCTGAACGCCCACGCCCGTGGCCGTGCCGGTGTTGCTGATCACAGAAACGCCGGTGGCGTCTTGGCTGTCCACGTCAAACATCCAGGCCATGCTCAGCGACATGGCGCCACCGCCGGTAGAGCAGGTGTATCGAATGGTCAACGGCGTGCCAGCCGCAGTACTCCCCACACCCTTGAAGGCGGACCTGCCGACGGTGGGCAAGACCACCGTCTGATCTGCTGGCGTCGCAAGCGTGCAGGTGCTGCTCAACGTCGTGATGGGAATCGACGGGCCGTTGATGGAGCCAAGCAAACCTGACTGAAAGGCGCATTTGGGACCACTGCACGTCACCGCCAACAGCCAACCGTCCCCGACCGATGCCATGGCGCCACTCAGCGCAGCCGGGATGGTTCCACTGACGGCGCCCGTGTTCGTGGCAAAGAACGTCAGGCCCAGGCTGACACGGCCGCTGCAGGTGCCCGAGCCATTGAAGATCATGATGGGCCGACTGGCGGGACGAGTGCCCGTCTGACTGCAAGGCCCCGTGACCCCGGATGTGAACCCATAGGTGGCCCCTGGTGGCGACTGGGTGACGTTGGAGGTGACGGAGACGTTGGTCACCCCGCTGACGACGTACTCATTGCCAATACTCTGGGACGTCAGCAGGAAGACGTCGCCATCCACGCCGCCGCTGCAGCTGAAATTGGCCGAGATGACGGTCGAGAAGATGATCTTCCCGGCGGGCACGGACGCCGTCACCACGATCCGAGACGGTGCCGTCGGGCTCATGCTGAACGAGGAGAAGGTGCACGTGGGGGCCGCCTGCGCGCCGAGCCACACCAGGCCCAGCAGCCAAGCGACAAGCCCGCGAGCCCAAGGGAGGATGCAGAGACCGCGTTTCATGGCTTCTTCTCGGAGTGGCTGCAGGCAGCGACCTGGCAGGCGGTGGTGCCCTTCTGCGCGAGCACGGGCTGGGCATCGGCGCCAGGAGGCGCTTGCGCCAGATCGCGCGGCGAGCTTGCGCTGGCGGGCTCGCAGGTCACGCCGGCCAGCACCAGGGCATCGTCCCCGCCAGTCGGGTTCGGCAGGTCGTAGCGGATCAGGCACTGGTCCTGCGCCTCACCGCCCCAGGCCACGCGCAACCGACCAGCCAATTCGCGGCTCGGCACTTCAATCCGACCCACTTGGCCGACGTTGCCGACCTGCATGCCCGAAGCGTCATACACGCTGGCGCCGAAGGGCAAGGGCTTGCCGTCGGCTCGGCGGCCCTGCAGCATCAGGGTGTAGCCCGGCAAGCGCTTGAAACGCCTCAGCACGATGGCGCCGGCCCGCGGTGCGACCATGGCGCTGGTGCTGTCGAACCGGGCGCTGAGCGGCGCCCGAGACACGTCCAACTCCACCGAATTGCTCGCATAGGGCGTCAGGTAAGGCATCAGCGCGTAGCCGTCGTCATTGAGTTGGACGGCCTCGCTGGTGGCGAGGTTCATGCCCTTCGCATCGGCCACGTGCACCAGGCCCATGGTGTCGCCAACGAAGGGAGCAAAGACTACTTGGCCATCCGCCGCGACGATGCCACCGCTCAGGGTCAGCGACTGCTGGCTGATACCGCGGGAAGTCAAGGCGGTCACACCCACTGTGGCCGTGCGAGCCTGGTAGCCCGCGTTGACCGACAGCGTGTTGCCATTGCTCTGCGAGTTCAGCTGATTCAGGCCATAGCTGAACTGGCCGCGCGAGCCATAGGCGCCCGACAAGCCCACCTGCCGCGTGTCCCCGGTGGAGGAGGCATGCGTGTATGAGGCGACAGCCCCTGTGCGGGACTCGGGGCCGGTACTCAAGGGGATGGACATCGCGAGGCTGTAGGTGTTCTGGGTGTTGGCACTGCCGAGCGTTCGTGAACGGCCGGCACTCAGCGACAGCTGAACCGGGCCCCACTGCTGGCTCACCCCCGCCTGGTAGGAGAACTGCTTGTTCGTGCTGTCCCAAAAACTCGCGGTATTGGCTGCGATGAAGAACGAGGTGCTTTGGCCCACCATCTGGCTCACGCTCAACACCATCCGATTGCGGGCCCGGGAAGGTGCCATGGTGATGGCGGCCTCGTCGGTGTCCTGCTGCCGCAAACCTTCTTCGAGGCTGTAGAAGCCACGCGAGGAGTAGCGATAGGCGATGAAGCTGAAATGTGTGCGCGTAGGCGCGATGGATTCAGCCCAACTGGTCTCCACGCTCCAGCCCTTGTAGCGCTGGAGGCTGTTGCGCTTGAAGCTGGCCTGGATGCCGTTGACTTGGAAGGCGCCGATCGGTGTGTTCCAGGCGCTGCCCAGCAGCACGGCCGCGTAGTCATCGGAAGCCAGCACGCCACCGGCAAGGGTGAGCGTGTTGTTCAACCCATAAAGAGCGGTCCCCTGCAGCAGCTTGCGGGTGCGCGCGTAACCGAGCACTTGGCCCACATCGACGGCATAGTCGAACACGCCCTCGCGCAGCAGTTGCGGCAGCACCGAGAAGGGCATGGTGGTGACCGTCTGCTTGCCATTGGCCTCCGTGACCACGATCTTCAACTCACCGCCATAACCGGTGGGGTAGAGATCGTTGATCTCAAATGGGCCTGGCGGTACGGTGGTGCTGTAGACCACCACGTTGTTCTGCAGGATCTCGACTTTGGCGTTGCCCACCGCCACACCGCGAATGACGGGCGCAAAACCCCGCTGCGACTCCGGCAGCATGCGGCTATCGGCTGCCAGCGATACACCACGCATGCGCACGCTGGAAAACAGCTGCCCGCCGGTGTAGGCATCGCCGATCGACAACGCCGACCGCCATGCGGGGATGTCCGTGCTCAGGCTGGTGCCCAGGTCATCGTGCTGCCAGTGGCCACTGGGCGTCAGGTTGTAGTTGATGCGCTTGCGCAGGCGCCAGTCACCGTAGTTCACGCGAGCGCTGAGGCCGGCGAAGGCGGTCACCACGCGCACGCCTTCGTTGTCTGTTCGAAAGCCGTTGAGGGTGTAGTCCAGAACGGAGGCGTTGATCCCTCGGTCCAGGGACTCGGGCGGCACATAACCTCGGGGCTGGCGCGCCTGACTGGCTTGGGCCACATAGAAGTCCAGGCGCTGCTCACCGCTATCGAACCGCACGCTGACGCCACGCGTGAATTGCTCAATGGGCTGGCACCCTGAATCCCCGCTCGCGATGGCGGGCTGGCCGGACTGCGGCGCGGCGCTCGAGGGCAGCATCGACTCGGGCCGCAGCCTGAGCAACTGCAGCAAGTCGCTGTCAATGCAAGGAATGGCTGGGTTGCCCGCCAAGCGAATGTCGCGGCGCATGAGCCAGCGGTCATTGACGAACACGTCGGCTCGGTAGACCCCGGCGAGTTGAGGGTTGCCTCGAGAGAACCGCGATACGTCCACGCGCGACCCAGTGCCGAGCGCGAGCAAGTCACGGCTGAACTCAAAGCCATCGACCTGGGCAGATGCCATCTTCTCTGGTTCGGCCGCCGAACCGTCGGACGTTGGAGGTGCCGCCAACAAGAACCCGGGATGCAAGACCGCCCAACAAGCGGCAACGCTCAGCGCCGCCGCAGTACGGCGTGAAGGAGACCGGCAGCGCACTTCAGGGGAGTTCCACGGTGCCATCGACGAACGAGCCGTAGTCGTCGACGGTTTTGAAGATCACCCGCATCACAGGGCTGGACACCGGCTGGGCCGCAACGAACTTCAAGGTCAAGACATCGAAGGGGGCGACCATGCCGCTGAGCGCGGGCAGCTCGGTGCCGTCGGCCAGCTTGGCACGCACCTCGGCGAACGAGACGTAGAAGGCGCTCGGGTTCCGCACGGTCACCACAACCTCGTTGCCCTCGCCCGCCGCGCGGGCCCACCTGAGCTGGCTGGCCGATTTCTCCGGCCCACCTGGCAGCATGGCAGGCCGATAGAAGATCTTGATCCGTGTCTTGATGGCGAACTGCAGGTAGTTCTCCGACACCATGTCCTTGGGCTTGGGCGGGATCTCGAGCACGTTGAGCCAATAGACCGACTCACGGTCCTTCGGCAGGTCGGCACCCAGGAAAACCAACCGCATCACCTGTGTCTGCGGTGGATCAAGCCGGAAGATGGACGGAGTGACCGAGAAGGGCACGTCCAGCTGCTCAGGCGCAGCTTGTGGATTGCCGGCATCGACCCAGCTCTGCACGAGGGCGGGCGTCTCGCCGTTGTTCGTCACTCGGATGGTGACATCACGATTGCCTGCGGGGTAGATCACCCGCGTGCCGGTGATGACCACCGACGCGCGGGCGACAGGCGCCACAACGAACATCGCCACCGCCACCATGACAGTGGCCGAGGCGAGTGCTCGAAGCAAGCTCGTGAGCGGCGTGCACCTCTTGCCAGCCAAGACTCCCATCACGTGTAGATCAGCGTGTAGGTGAAGCTGGAGGTGAAGGTGCCTGCGGTGGCTGCCCCGGTCGCGTAGTAACGGACGTAGAAGCGCTGAGTCGCTGCACTGCTGGACAGCGTCACGGCCGACGGACCCTGGCTACCAGACGCGGCCAGCATGTTCACCACGGCGAATGTGCTCGTGAGAATCTGCCCATCAACATTGGTCGCCGAGCCACTGTTGATCAGCCGACCACTGGCGTTGATCGTCGAACCGCCCTCGAAGAGAGTATTCATCGTGGCCGCCGAGCAGGCCGAGACAGACACGGACCACGGCGTGGTGCCCGCTGTGGCGCCATTGGACGCCAGTGACGTCTTGGAAACCGTTGGCAACGAGACCGTGGTGCTGGACGGTGTGACGGTGCAGGTGACCGCAGTGACGGTACCGCCAAGGCTGACGGTCCCGTCGACCGCGAAGGCACTACACGCGCACAGCGCGAGCAGCGAGGGTGCTAGGAACTTCCTGAACATGGTCAAACCCCTGAAATGTGCGCTGATGCGACGGAGGTCCTGCATGCGCTCAGGAGTAAACCAGCGTGTAGGTGAAGCTCGACGTGAACGTACCCGCCGTGGCTGCGCCGGTGGCGTAGTAGCGGACGTAGAACTGCTGCGTGGCCGCATTGCTGCTCACGGAGACCGCCGTGGTGCCTTGGCTGCCGTTCGCGGCGCCGATGTTGACCACGCCGAAGGTGCTCGTGACGATCTGACCGTCCACGTTGCCAGCCGTGCCGCTGTTGATGAGGCGGCCATTGCTGTTGACGGTGGTCCCGGCCTCGAAGAAGGTGTTCATCGTGGCGGCGGAGCAAGACGAGACCGACACGGACCACGGCGTGGTGCCTGCGGTGCTGCCGGCGGTGGCGAGCGAGGTCTTGGAGACAGTGGGGAGCGTGACCGTGGTGGCAGACGCGGTCACGGTACATGTGGCACTAGAGACGTTGCCGCTGACGGTGACCGTGCCGTCGACTGCGTAAGCACCGGAAGCGGAAATCGCGAGCACGGCCAGCGCCGAAATTTTCTTGAACATGCCTATCTACTCCTTGAGAGGAACCTCGTTGCGATGGGAATCAGCGTCAGGCGCTCTGGCCGTTGGAAACGCCTTTGCAGACACTGCAATCGCCTGCAGGCTGAGCCTCGTCCGCAAGCCGGCTAAGGGTGCTGCTGCTGCAAGCGGTCGCCATCATGAGGATGACGGACACGCCCGGGCGGCTTTCTGACGAGTGGCCTTGAAGGCGGTGCGAATCGATGCCCAAGGCCGCCGAAAGGTTGGCTCGGGATGCGTGAGAGATGGACGACGCACGCGCTACATGAGTCGGCTTGTTCGAGTCCAGGGATCCCGGCAGGCCATCCCATGGTCCGCACTGCAGACGCACAGCCGAAACGCTGGCTTACGCCCGCAGCGGGTGGGCGGCTTGTGGTTGGCTAACCGAGGGTTGCCACGTCGGCGCGGGGGCCGCCGTTGTCGCGCCAGGCTTGTGCCAGCAAGGGCTGCACCCAGGCCGGCTTTGCGTGGGCGAGCAGCACTTTCACGCCGCAGCGCTTGCCACCCCAGTAGAGCGGCTGGACCGCGCCAGGCTCGCGAGCGATCCACGCATCGCGGGCATCGTCGTCTTTGATGAAGGCGCGCAGCTCGGCGCCATCGGGGGTCATGGTCGCGAAGATCCTGCCCTTGACGCCGGGCAGGCGGAACGACGTGAGGTCGTGGTGCGGCTTCTCGACCGCACCTGGCAGGCCCAGCGCAAGTTGGCGGGCCTGCGCGGGCGTCATCCAGCCACTCGCTTGGCGACCAGTGTGAGGATTTCGTAGCTCGCGCAGAGCTCCCCCCGCTGGTTGGTCACGGCCACATCCCAGCCGATGACGCCCTGCGCGGGTTGGTCGTCGCGCGGCGGGCGGTCGATCTTGCGCTTGGCGGTCAGCCGCGCCTGGATGGTGTCGCCGATGGCCACGGGCGTCACGAAGCGCAGGTTCTCCAGACCGTAGTTCGCCAGCACCGGGCCCGGTGCGGGACTCACGAACAGACCCGCCGCCGCCGACAGCACGAAGTAGCCATGCGCGATGCGCTTGCCGAAGGGCGACTGCGCGGCCGCAACCTCGTCGAAGTGCATGTAGAAATAGTCGCCCGACAGGCCACCGAAGGCGACGATGTCGGCCTCGCCCACGGTGCGGCGGTGCGTCAGCAGGCTCATGCCCACTTCCACATCCTCGAAGTAGCGGCGGAAGGGGTGGATCTCGCTCTCGGTGACCGCCCCGCCGCGCTGGTACTCGCCGGTCACGGCCGAGATCATCGTCGGCGAGCCCTGCACCGCGCAGCGCTGCAGGTAGTGCTTGACCGCGCGCAAGCCGCCCAGCTCCTCACCGCCGCCGGCTCGCCCCGGACCGCCGTGCTTGAGCTTCGGCAGCGGCGAGCCGTGGCCGGTGTTCTCCAGAGCCGCCTCGCGGTCGAGCACCAGCATGCGGCCGTGCCAGGCGGCGAAGGTTGGCACCGCCTCGGCGGCGAGCGCCGGCGTCTTGGTGCAGACCGTGCCGACCAGACTGCCGCGGCCGAGCGTGGCCAGGTACAGGGCCTCGTCGAAGTCGCCATAGGGCAGCAGCGTGGTCACGGGGCCGAAGGCTTCCAGGTGGTGGGCATCGCTGGCGGCTGAATCGCGGGCCAGCAGCAGGGTCGGTGCGAAGAAGGCGCCGTCTGCCACGCCCTCGCCCTTGGGCGCAAAGCCATTGCGCTCGGACAGCAAGAGCTCGCACTGCTGCGCCAGTTGCGCCACACGTTCAGCCACGTCCGCCTGCTGCGCCTTGCTGGCGAGCGCCCCCATGCGCACGCCCTCGACGGCCGGATCGCCGACCACCGTCTTGGCCAGGCGCGCCTTCAGCGCCGTGGCCACTGCATCCACGAGCGGACGGGGCACCAGCGTGCGGCGGATGGCCGTGCACTTCTGGCCGGCCTTGGCCGTCATTTCGCGGGCGACTTCCTTGATGAAGAGGTCGAACTCGGGATCGTCCGGCGTCACATCGGGCGCGAGGATGGCGCAGTTCAGGCTGTCGGCCTCGGCGTTGAACGGGATGCTCTTCTTGAGCAGGTTCGGGTGGGCCTTGAGCATCAGCGCGGTGTCGGCGCTGCCGGTGAAGGTGACGACATCGGCCTCGTCCAGTCGTTCGAACAGGTCACCCGTGCCACCGATGATCAGCTGCAGCGCGCCGGCGGGCACCAGGCCCGAGTCGACGATCAGCCGCACGCAAGCCTCGGCCACGTAGCTGGTCGCCGTCGCGGGTTTCACCAGGCAAGGCATGCCGGCCAGGAAGCTGGGCGCGAACTTCTCCAGCATGCCCCACATCGGGAAATTGAACGCATTGATGTGCAGCGCCACCCCGCGCTTGGGCACCAGCACGTGGCTGCCGATGAAGTGGTTGTTGGCGCCCAGGCGCATCGGCGGGCCTTCATGCAGCACGTTGCTGCTGGGCAGGTCCTTGCCGCCGATGGAGGCATAGGCGAACAAGGTGCCGATGCCACCCTCGATGTCGATCCAGGAGTCAGACCGGGTCGCGCCTGTGTGGGCGCTGATGGCGTAGAGCTGCTCCTTGCGCTCGATCAGGTAGTTGGCCAAAGCCTTCAGCACCCGCGCGCGGTCCTGGAAGTGGCTGCGAAGCAGGCCAGGCAGCGCGGTGGCGCGCGCGTAGGCCATGGCCTCGGCAAAGTCCAGACCTTCTTCATGGGTGTGGGCAACGACGCGACCATTGATCGCGCTGTGCAGCGGCTTGGCCGCGCGCTCGCCGACCCAGCGGCCGGCGATAAAGCTCTGGAGGGTGCTCACTTCAACAGCTTCCAGGTTCCGTTCTCGATCTGCACCATCACGCGGGCGCGCTGATCCAGCCCCAGGTGGTCTTGCGGCGACATGTTGAACACGCCGTGCGCGCCGGCCAGGTTCTTGACGTTCTCCAGCGCATCACGCAGCGCTGCGCGGAAGGCTGGCGTGCCCGGCTGGGCCTTCTTCAGCGCCTCGGGGGCCGCGGCGGCCAGCAGCAGGCCGGCATCCCAGGCATGGCCGCCAAAGGTCGAGACCGAGCCCTTGCCGTGCGCTGCCTCGTACTTGGCGATGTAGTCCATCGCGCTCTTCTTGACCGGGTGGTCGGCCGGCAGTTGCGCTGCCACCAGCACCGGGCCCGAGGGCAGCAGCGTCCCTTCCACGTCCTTGCCGCCCACGCGCAGGAAGTCGTTGTTCGCCACGCCATGCGTCTGGTAGATCTTGCCGGCGTAGCCGCGCTCCTTCAGGGCCTTCTGCGGCAGCGCGGCGGGCGTTCCGGAGCCGGCGATCAGGATGGCATCGGGCCGCGCGGCCACCAGCTTGAGCACCTGGCCGGTGACCGAGGTGTCGGTGCGGTTGTAGCGCTCGCTGGCCACGATGTTGAGCTTCTTGGTGGCGGCGATCTTGTTGAACTCGCCCCACCAGCCCTCGCCGTAGGCGTCCGCGAAACCGATGAAGGCGGCGGTCTTCACGCCGCTGTCCACCATGTGCGTCACGATGGCCAGGGCCATCATGATGTCGTTCTGCGGCGTCTTGAAGACCCAGCGCTTCTTGGCGTCGATGGGCTCGACGATGCGGGCCGAGGCCGCCATCGAGATCATCGGCGTGCCCGACTCCGCCACGGCGTCGATCATCGCCAGCGAGTTCGGCGTCACGGTGGAGCCGATGATGAGGTCAACCTTGTTCTCGGTGATGAACTTGCGGGTGTTGGCGACCGCCGTGGTCGTGTCGGACGCGTCATCCAGCACGATGTAGTTCACCTTCTGGCCGCCCAGCGTGGTGGGCATCAGCGCGATGGTGTTCTTCTCGGGGAGGCCGAGCGAGGCGGCGGGGCCGGTGGCCGACACGGTCACGCCGACGTTGATGTCGGCCTGGGCCGCGAGGCTCAGTGAGGCGGCCAGGGCGAGCGCGAGTTGCTGGAAGGGCTTCATGGGTTGTCTCCTCGTGGTTATGAATGAACGGCGGGCTGGCGCAGTTGCACGGCACCCAGGCCGCCGAAGAACAGATCACTGACGACGGACGCCAGCGCTTCGGGCGAGAGGTCGCCGTCGGGCCGCAGCCAGGTGAACGTCCAGTTGATCATGCCAAAGAGCAGCATGGTCAGGGGCTTGTGCAACTGCGCATCTTGCAGCTCGGGCCGCACGCGGGTCAGCGCGGCCGCGAACTCGGCCACCACGCGCCGCTCCACATCCAGCAGGCGCTGGCGCTCGGCGTCGGCCAGGAACTTGATTTCGCTGGTCAGCACGCGGTGCTGGTCCTGCGCATCGGCGTAAACGCTGGTGAAGCGCTCAATCAGCGCGCGCAGCTCGGCATCCGGCGCCAGCCCCTTGGCCTTGACCTCCTCCACCAGCGCCAGGAGCGCATGCACATGGCTGTCGCAGATCTGGGCGAGCAGGTCGTTCTTGTCCTGGAAGTAGTGATAGAGCGTGGGCTTGGCCACTCCGCAGGCCTCGGCGACCTGGTTCATGGAGGTGGCGCTGAAGCCCTGCTGGGCGAACAGCCGCGCAGCCTCCGCGAGCATGTCCTCGCGTTGGGCTTCGAAACCGGGGGCGCGTTTGCGGGCCATTCGTTCAGCGTTCGTCGAAGGAGATGACGACATGCTCCGTCAACGGATGCGCCTGGCAGCTCAGGATGAACCCGGCGGCCACTTCGTCCTTGTCGAGCGCAAAGTTGCGGTCCATGCGCACCCGGCCCTCCAGCACCTTGCAGCGGCAGGTGGAGCACACGCCGCTCTTGCACGAGAAGGGCACGTCCATGCCTTCGCGCGCAGCGGCGTCGAGCAGGCTGGGGTCGGTGGCCAGAAACTCGATCTCCCGGGCGATGCCATCGCGGACCACCGTCACCCGAGCCTGGGCCGCATCGCCCGCCTTGACCTCATGCGGCGCCGGCTGGCCGCTCATGGACTGCGGCGTCCCGAAGCGCTCGATGTGGATGCGCTCGGCCGGGATGCCCGCGCCGCGCAGCGCGGCCTCGGCCTGGTCGTTCATCTCGAAGGGACCGCAGACGAAGACCTCATCCACACTCGCCGCCGGCACCGGGCCGGCAAGGAAGGCGCTCAACTTGCCAGCGTCCAAACGGCCACCGTACAGCGGTGCATCCACCGCCTCGCGGCTGAAGACCAGGTGCAGCGACAGCCGGGTCATGAAGCGGTTCTTCAGGTCTTCGAGCTCTTCCTTGAACATCGTCGACGCGGTGCGGCGGTTCGCATAGATCAGCGTCGCCCGGGACCCGGGCTCGCTGGTCAGCAGGGCCGACACCAGGCTCAAGATGGGCGTGATGCCCGACCCGCCCGCGATGAAGAGCACATGCCGCCCTTCGCGACGGGCCGGGGGCATGATGAAGCGCCCTTGCGGCGGGTAGGACTCGATCAGGTCACCGGGCTTGAGCTGCTCGTGCACCCAGGTGGAAAAGGCGCCGCCGTCCACGCGCCGGATGCCGACCTTCAAGGCCCGGTCCGAGCAGATGGAGTAGCTGCGGCGCAGCTCCTGCCCGCCAAGCGTGGTGCGCAATGTGAGGTACTGCCCGGGCTCGAACCCGAAGCCTTCGGCCGGCGCCTCGAAGCCGACGACCATGGCGTCATCGGTGTCGCGCTCGACCGAGGTCACGCGCAGGGGATGGAAGTGGAGTGCCATATCAGATCAAGGCGAAGGGCGCCGAGGGAACACGGCCACAGAGGCACAGAGACACAGAGGGGCTGTCATCCCGCAGCCTCTGCGTCTCTGTGCCTCTGTGGCGCATTTTTTCGGCTCAAGGTCAGATCGGTTTGAAGTATTCGAAGGGCTCGCCGCAGTCGATGCAGCGCCACGTGGACTTGCACGGCGTGGAACCGAAGCGCGACAGCTGCTCGGTCTGCGCACCGCTGCAGCGCGGACAGCGCAGGCGCGGCACCACCGAAATGGCCTGTGCCGAGCCGCACTGTGGCGGCACGATGCCGTACTGCTGCAGCTTCTCGCGGCCGGTGGGCGTGATCCAGTCGGTTGTCCAGGCCGGGGCGCGCTGCAGCGTCACCGTGACGGGGCCAAACTCGGCCAGCGCGGCGCGCACGTCGTCGGCGATCAGCTCGGTCGCCGGGCAGCCGCTGTAGGTAGGCGTGAGCACCACCTCCAGGCCCGCGTCGGTCGCGCGCAGGTCGCGCACAATGCCCAGCTCCACGAGGCTGACCGCCGGGATCTCGGGGTCCGGCACGGCCGCCAGGCGCTCGCGTGCCGCGGCCAGGTTCACCACACGCCTCCCGGGTAGGCGCGCTGCAGGTGCTGCATCGTGCCCAGCAGGTGGCCCATGTGCTCGCTGTGGATGCCGAGGTGGCCCTGGGGCTGCATGGCGCTGTCGCGCGGCAGCGTGAGCGTGGCCTCCGCCAGCAAGGTGGCCCAGCGGGCACGCCAATCGGCCTCGATCTCGCCCCACGCCGGGCCCACGCCTGCCACGCCGGCCGCCGCGAAGAGCTCGTTGAAATAGGGCGTCAGCACCACCAGGGCGGTCTGCATGCGGGCCTGCGACTCGGCGGTGCCGTCTCCCAGGCGCACCACCCAGTCGCTGCTGTGCTGGCGGTGGTAGCGCACTTCCTTCAGCGACTTGGCGGCGATGCCGGCCAACTCGGCGTCGTTGCTGGCCTGCAGGCGTTCGTACAGCAGCTCCAGCCAGATCGACACGGCGGCATTGCGCAAGGTGGTGAGCGCGAAGTCACGGCCACCCGAGCCGTCGCTGGGGCTGGCGGCGGCATTGGGCAACTCCACCAGCACGAGGTTGCGGTAGTCGCGCTCCTCCCGCAGGAAGGCGAGCTGGTCTTCATCGCGACCGGCGCCTTCGAGCTGACCGGCGTAGGTCAGCAAGGCGCGCGCCTGGCCCAGCAGGTCCAGCGCCATGTTGGACAGCGCCAGGTCTTCCTCCAGCACCGGCGCATGGCCGCACCACTCGCCCAGGCGCTGGGCGTGGATGAGGCAGGTGTCCGCCAGTTGCAGGACATAGGTGAGCTTGGCGTCCATCACATGTGATTGAGTTGCTCGGGCAACTCATAAAAGGTGGGATGGCGGTAGACCTTGTCGTCGGCCGGCTCGAAGAGGCTGCCCTTCTCGACCGGGTCACTGGCAACGATCTGCTCCGAGCGCACGACCCAGATGCTCGTGCCCTCCTGGCGGCGCGTGTAGACGTCGCGCGCCATCTGGATGGCCATCGCCGAATCGGCGGCATGCAGGCTGCCGCAGTGCTTGTGGTCCAGGCCCGCCTTGCTGCGGACGAAGACTTCCCACAGCGGCCATTCGTTCTTCGTGTTGCTCATGTCGTGCGTCCTTAGGCGGCTTGGGCCTGGGTGGCCTGCTTCTTCGCATGGACCATCGCGGCCTCACGCACCCAGGCGCCATCGTCCCAGGCCTTGTTGCGCGCAGCCAGGCGTTCGCGGTTGCAGGGGCCCTCGCCACCCACCACGCGCCAGAACTCGGACCAGTCGATGGCGCCGAAGTCGTAGCTCTCTCGCTCGGCGTTCCACTTCAGGTCAGGGTCGGGCACGGTCACGCCCAGGATCTCGGCCTGCGGAATGGTCGCGTCGACGAACTTCTGGCGCAGCGTGTCGTTGGAGACGCGCTTGATACCCCAGCGCATGCTCTGCTCGCTGTTCGGCGAATCCTTGTCCGCCGGGCCGAACATCATCAGCGCCGGCCACCACCAGCGGTTCACGGCGTCCTGCACCATGGCCTTCTGGGCGGCGGTGCCCTTTTGCATCATCACCAGCAGGCTCTCGTAGCCCTGGCGCTGGTGGAAGCTCTCCTCGCGGCAGACGCGGATCATGGCCCGCGCATAGGGCGCGTAGGAGCAGCGGCACAGCGGCACCTGGTTCATGATGGCCGCCCCGTCCACCAGCCAGCCGATGACGCCGATGTCGGCCCAGGTCAGCGTGGGGTAGTTGAAGATGGAGCTGTACTTGGCCTTGCCCGACAGCAGCGCCTCGGTCATCTCGTCGCGGCTGGTGCCCAGGGTCTCGGCGGCGGCGTAGAGGTACAGGCCATGGCCGCCCTCGTCCTGCACCTTGGCCAGCAGAATGGCCTTGCGCTTGAGCGTCGGGGCGCGGGTGATCCAGTTGCCCTCGGGCAGCATGCCGACGATCTCGCTGTGCGCATGCTGGCTGATCTGCCGCACCAGCGTCTTGCGGTAGTGGTCAGGCATCCAGTCCTTGGCCTCGATGAAGTCTCCCGCATCGATGCGGGCTTCGAAGGCCTCCTCGCGGGCCAGCTCCTCGGCGCTCTTGACGACCTTGGGCTTGGCCTCGCGCGCCATCAGGTCCATGGCTTGTGTGTACATCAGCGGCTCCTTTGCTCAGGCGGATGAACACAGCCACAGCGGCACAGAGACGTTCGAGCGCCTCTGTGTCTCTGTGCCTCTGTGGCTGTGTTGGGTATTCATGGCTTCTTGCGTTGATCGACCACGCGGCGGGCCTTGCCCACGAGCGTGCGTTCGATGGATTCGGGCTGCTCGACGCTCACCTTTGCGCTCACGCCGATCAGGTTCTTGATGCGCTCGGCCAGGCGCCAGCCGATGCCGTCGTCAGTCGCGCCCAGGGCCATCTCGCAGCGGATGACGAGTTCATCCAGATGGCCGTCGCGCGTGACGACCAACTGGTACTGCCCACCCAGCCCCGGCTCCTGCAGCACCAGCTCCTCCACCTGCGTGGGGAAGAGGTTGACGCCACGGATGATGAGCATGTCGTCACTGCGGCCCACGATCTTGCCCATGCGGCGCATGCTGCGCGCGGTGGGCGGCAGCAGCCGGGTGAGGTCGCGCGTGCGGTAGCGGATGACGGGCATCGCCTCCTTCGTGAGCGAGGTGAACACCAGCTCGCCCTCGCTGCCATCGGGCAGCACCTCGCCCGTCTCGGGGTCGATGATCTCGGGGTAGAAGTGGTCTTCCCAGATCACCGGGCCGTCCTTGCTCTCGATGCACTCGTTGGCCACACCCGGGCCCATCACTTCCGACAGGCCGTAGATGTCCACCGCATCGATGCCCGCGCCCTGCTCGATGTCGCGGCGCATGGCCTCCGTCCAGGGCTCGGCGCCAAAGATGCCGATCTTCAGCGACGACTCGCGCGCATCCAGACCCTGGCGGCGGAACTCTTCGATCAGCACCTGCATGTAGCTGGGCGTGACCATGATGATGTCGGGCTTGAAGTCGGTGATGAGCTGCACCTGCTTCTCGGTCTGGCCACCGCTCATCGGGATGACCGTGCACCCCAGCCGCTCGGCGCCGTAGTGCGCGCCCAGCCCGCCGGTAAAGAGGCCATAACCGTAGGCGACGTGCACCAAGTCGCCCGCCCGACCGCCCGAAGCGCGAATGGATCGGGCCACCAGGTTGGCCCAGTGGTCGATGTCCTTCAGCGTGTAGCCCACCACGGTCGGCTTGCCCGTGGTGCCGGACGACGCATGGATGCGCGCGAGCTGCTCGCGCGGCACGGCGAACAGGCCGAAGGGGTAGTTCGCGCGCAGGTCGTGCTTGGTCGTGAACGGGAACTTGGCGAGGTCTGCCAGGGTCTTCAGGTCGGACGGGTGCACGCCCTTGGCATCGAAGCTGGCCTTGTAGTGCGGCACATGGTCGTAGGCATGCTGCAGGCTCCAGCGCAGGCGCTGCAGCTGCAAGGCCTGCAGCTCGTCGCGGCTGGCAGTCTCGATCGGGTCGAGCTCGCCGGCCTTGGGCACGCGGATGGGGGCTTTGCTGCTCATGGGTTTCCTTCGTCGTAGACCTTGCGCTCACCCAGCCGGTGCGAGCGACCGCGGAACACGGCGACGAGCTCGCCCCGCTGGTTGGTCACCGTGATGTCGTACAGGCCCGTGCGGCCGGCCAGCGAGGTCTCGGCCGCCGTCGCGGTGAGCACATCGCCCAGGCGGGCGCTTTTCAGGATGTCGATGCCGAATCCCGACGCCACGGTCAACGCATTGCGGCTGTTGCAGGCAAAAGCGAACGCAGAGTCGGCCAGCGTGGCGATCAGGCCGCCGTGGCAGATGGCGAAGCCGTTGAGCATGTCCGGCCGCACCGTCATCGTCGCGACCGCACGGCCCGGGGCGACCTCGGTGATCTGCAGGCCGAGCATGCGGCTCGCGGCGTCGTCCGCAAGCATCACGTCACGGACCTTCTCGGCGGTGGCCTGCGCATCCATCAGCGGTCCCGGAACTGCGGCTTGCGCTTGTCCAGGAAGGCCACGGCGCCTTCCAGGTAGTCGTAGGCAAAGCCCATCTGGCTCTGCAGCACCGCCTCGCGTTTGAGGGCCGTCTCGAAATCGAACTTCAGCGCCTCGTCCATCGCGATGCGGGTCTCGACCAGCGCCCGGGTGGGCATGGCGGCGAGCTTCTGCGCCGTCGCCAGCGCGGCTTCCATCAGCTCGGCATCGGGCAGCACCCGCGAGATCAGGCCCAGGCGCTCGGCATCGGCGGCCTTCAGCTTGTCGCCCAGCAGCGCCAGCTCCAGCGCCTTGGCGCGCCCCACCAGCCGGGGCAGCAGCCAGGTGCCGCCGCAGTCGGGAATGAGGCCAATCTTGGAGAAGGCCTGGATGAAGCTCGCACTCTCGCCGGCCAGCACGAGGTCACATCCCAGGGCCACGCTGGCACCGGCACCCGCCGCAACGCCATTGACCGCGGCCACCACCGGCACCGGCATGCTGCGCAGACGCAGCGCGAGCGGAATGTAGAAATGGTCGAGCAGGTGGCCGATGTCCTTGGGCGGCGCCCCCGCCTCGCGGCTGGGCGCGACATGCGGATCGGCGAGATCCTGCCCCGCGCTGAAGGCCCGGCCGGCGCCGGTGATCAGCACGCAACGGGTGTCAACGTCGGTCGCCGCCGCCTCCAGCGCCTGGCGCAACTGGCCAAGCATGCCGGTCGTGAAGGCGTTCAGCGCCTCGGGGCGGTTCAGGCGCAGCAGGCGCACGGCGCCATGCTGCTCGATGAGGATCGTCTGTTCGGACATGGAATTTCTCTACCGACCGGTCGGTTAATCGTAGGGCGACGCTTGACCCGGATCAAGGGTCGGGCGGGAAAACCCCAGCAGGGCCGGGGTGAGGCCCGCCTTGTGGTCGATGCCCCGCCCCTGCGCGACTCAAGCCGGCACGATGCGCACCGCCTCGGCCAGGGCCTCCAGCTGCGCCGGGCGCGGCGGCACAAAGCCGGCGGACGTGCAGGCCGCCGCCCCGGCCGCCAGTGCCCAACGCAAATGCTGCTGCGCCGGCGCGGCGGCATCGCGCATCAGGCTGTCCAGCAGCCCGGCCAGGGCCGTATCGCCGGCCCCAACGGTGTCCACCACCTCCACCGGCGGCGGCTGGCCCGACACCTCCTCCACGCCGTGATAGAGCGTCGCCCCCGCCGCGCCCCGGGTCAGCAGCAGCCACGCGCCGGGGTTCCATGCCGCAATCTGGGCCAGGCCAGAGCGGTGGTCCGGCACCCGGAACAGGCCGCGCAGGTCTTCGTCGGACACCTTGATCACATCCGCCAGGCGGCACATCTGCTCCAGGGTGTCGTCGTAGCGCGAGTCCATCGGCGGGGCGCGGAAGTTGGGGTCGTAGCTGATCAGCCGACCCTCGGCCTTCAGCGCCTGGGCCAGCGCCAGCAGCCGCCCGGCCAGCGGCTCCCGCACCAGGCCCAGGCTGCCGAAATGCGCCCAGCGCAGCGAGCGCGTCCAGCCCGCTGGCAGGCCCTCGGGCCGGAAGTGCAGATCTGCGCTGTCCTGCCCGATGAAGAAGTAGTGGGGCGGGTCGACCTCGTGCACCACCGCCAGCAATGGTGGCCGCGGCAACTGCTGAATGAACCGCATGTCCAGGTGAGCCTCCTGGCTGGCCCGCCAGATCTCGGCGCCGAAAAGGTCTTGGCTGATCGCACCGGCAAAGGCGCTCAGCTGGCCCAGGGTCGACATCGCCACGGCCACATTCCACGGCGAGCCACCACAGGCGCTGCGCCATTGGTCGGGGCCGATGCGGATCAGGTCGGTCAGGGCCTCGCCGAAGGCGACGAAGCGGGGAAGGTCCGCATGAAGTACTGCACTCATTCGCCCATTCAAGCGGGCGGGCGCAAGCCTGACAAGTCCCGAAAGCCAGCCGCATCCCGCCATCAGACGATAGGGATGGCGCCGATGGCCGGGCGGACGCAAGGTTGCCGGGTCGCGGTGAGAATGCGGCCATGAGCGCCCGCGAAGTTCCTCTCGTCTACACCCCGCCGGCCCGCCGGTTGGTGGTGCCGGCAGACGCGCCGATGCCGCGCGGCCCGCTGGGCGACACGCTCGGCCGCCCGCTGCACGACCTGCGTATCTCGGTGACCGACCGCTGCAACTTCCGCTGCGGCTATTGCATGCCCAAGCAGGTGTTCGACAAGCACCACCAGTTCCTCCCGCATGCCGACTTGCTGAGCTTCGAGGAGATCACGCGGCTGACACGGGTCTTCGTGGCCCTGGGAGTGGAGAAGCTGCGCATCACCGGCGGCGAGCCCACGCTGCGCCGCGGGCTGGAGTCGCTGATCGAGATGCTCGCGGTGCTGCGCACGCCCGATGGGCGCGAGCTCGACCTGACACTCACCACCAACGGCTCCACGCTGGTGAAGAAGGCCGGTGCCCTGCGCGCTGCCGGCCTCAAGCGCCTCACCGTGAGCCTCGATGGCCTGGACGACGCGGTGTTCCAGCGCATGAACGATGTCGGCTTTCCGGTAGCCGATGTGCTGGACGGCATCGCCGCAGCCCAGGCCGCCGGGCTCGGCCCGATCAAGGTCAACATGGTCGTGCAACGCGGCGTGAACGATGACCAGATCCTGCCCATGGCGCGCCACTTCCGACACAGCGGCGTGGTGCTGCGCTTCATCGAATACATGGACGTCGGCGCCACCAATGGCTGGCGCATGGACCAGGTGCTGCCTTCGCGGGACGTGATGCAGCGCATTGCAGCCGAGTTCCCCCTGACACCTCTCTCAGCCAGCGCCCCCGGCGAGACCGCCGAGCGCTGGGCCTATGCCGACGGTGGTGGCGAGGTGGGCTTCATCTCGTCGGTGACCCAGGCGTTCTGCGGCGACTGCAACCGCGCCCGACTGTCGACCGAAGGACGGCTCTACACCTGCCTCTTCGCGACCCGCGGGCACGACCTGCGTGGGCTGCTGCGTGGCGCCGAAGCGGTCAGCGACGCACAGATCGCCGGCGCCATCGCGGAGGTCTGGGGGGGCCGGGCCGACCGCTACTCCCAGTTGCGCGGCAGCGGCCAGGCGCCCACCGGCGAGCGCCGCGTCGAGATGCACTACATCGGCGGCTGACCATGGCGGCCTGGTTCACGCCCCGCCTGCGCCGCCGAGCTGCACTGGCGGTGGGCGCGGCCCTGTTGCTGCCCTGGGCGACCGGGCAGTTCGCGAAGGGGTTTCACCAGCCGGGGCTGGACAACGACGCCCTGCGGCACCAACTGCTGATCGACTTCATCGTGATCGGCGCGATCGTGTTCGCGCTGACGATGGTGGCCACCTGGTTGATCGGCTGCTGGGTCACCGGCGTCATGAAGGGCCCGCGACATCAGGCGGATGGCTTCCCCGGCGCACCGGGTGAGCCGCCCCCATGAGCCTCATCATCGGCCTCGTGCTGGCCGGGGGCGCGGGGCGGCGGATGGGCGGTGTCGACAAAGGGCTGCAGCCCTGGCGGGGCGAACCGCTCGCCTGCCACGTGCTGCGGGCCCTGCAGCCGCAGGTCAGCCAGTTGCTGGTCAGCGCCAACCGGCACGGCGAGACCTATGCGAGCTTCGGCCACCCCGTGTTGGCCGACCCAAGCGGCCTGGCCTTCGCCGGGCCGCTGGCGGGCATGCTCGCCGGCCTGCAGGCCATTCCTGACGACGCCTGGCTGCTGACCGCCCCCTGCGACAGCCCTCAGCCCCCGGCCGACCTGGCGGCGCGCCTGCTTGCCGCGACGCAGCCGCCCGGCTGCGATGAGCCACTGCCGCTCGCCTTCGCGCAGGCACAGCGCGAGCACCCCACCCACGCCCTGCTCCACGCCCGGCTGCGCGAGCCACTCGCGAACTACCTCGCCAGCGGTGGCCGCGCCGTGCTGCGCTGGATGCGCGAGCAGCCGCATGGCGTGGCCCGCTTCAGCAATGAGGCCGCCTTCGCCAACTTCAACCATCTCGCCGACCTGACCTCATGACCGCGGTGACCGACGTCCTCATCCGCCCGATGGCGGAACCCGACCTGCTGGCCTACAAGGCGCTGCGCGACGCCATGCTGACCAGCCATCCGGAGGCCTTCACGTCCGACGCCGAGACCGAGAGCCGGCGCGACCTGGCCAGCTACCGCAATCGCCTCGCGGGCAATGGCAGCACGCTGTTCACGCTGGTGGCGTTGGACGGCCCGAAGCTCGTCGGCGCGCTGACCTGCGAGCGCGAGCCGCGCCGCAACGTCCACCACCTCGCCCACCTGATCGGCATGATGGTGTCTGACACCCACGCCGGGCGCGGCATCGGCCGCGCGCTGCTGGCCGAAACCCTCGCGCGGCTCAGGGCCACGCCGGGGCTGAGCCAGGTCACGCTGAGCGTCACGGCCAGCAACCGCCCTGCCGTGGGGCTCTACACCCGCGCCGGCTTCGAACGCTACGGCAGCCTCAGCGACGCCATTCGGCTGCCCGACGGGCGCTGCCTGACCAAGGACCTGATGCGACTACGGCTGGACTAGCTCGAACTGAACCACCAGCGCGTCCTGCACCGCCAACAGCCCGCCAAGCACGGTAAAGGGCTGGATGCCGAAATCGCTCTGACGAATCACCACCTCGCCCCGGGCGCGACGATCCTGCACCTCGGCCACGAACCACTGGCGCCGCTTCACGCCATGCAGGCTGATCTCGGCCTCCACCGCCCGGCGCGGGCCTTCGCCGACCTGCTGCAGCGTCGTCACCACCACCTCGGGGTGGGCGGCTGCCTCCAACGCCCTCAGCAGATTGGCGCGCGTGCCTTCGCGGGCACTGTCGTCGACCGCCGACGCGAAGGCCGGCCCCAGCGCCGCGCGCAGGGCTGGCGGGTCAATCGCCAGTGCGTCCAGCCGAAAGCGCAACACCGGCCCGGCCGCCGGCCAGGACACGCGCAGGTCGCCCGCGCGCAACACGTGGTTGTGCCCCAGCCGCGCGGCCGAGCCGCCGCGGAACACCAGCACCCGCAACTCGTCAGCCGCACTCGCCATGATGGCCGGGCAATCAGCGCCAACCGGCGGGTCGCTGGCGCAGCCGGCCGACAGCGCGGCGAAGGCCGCCAAGGCGAGGCTCGCAGCCAGCAGGCTGCGTCGATCGGGGCGCTTCGGTGTCGTTTGCACGCTCAAATCAGGGGAAGACGGTGGGTTTTGACGGCTGGCGCACAGCGCGGCCCGGCCGGGCTGGACTAGCATAGCCCTCATCTGATTCCAGGGATGTCTTGCCATGGCCAGCCTGTTCCGCTCCGCACTCGACCTGATGGCCCAGTACGCCGCCTACCACCGCGACCGCCGCAACATCGCGACCCATTTCATCGGCATCCCGCTGATCGTCTTCGCCATCAGCGCCCTGCTGGCGCGCGCCGAGTTCACGGCCGCCGGTGCCCCGATGAACGCGGCCATCGTGCTGTGGGCGCTGAGCACGCTGTGGTACCTCACACGCGGCAACCTGGCGCTGGGCCTGGCCACCGCCGTGGTCAATGGCGTGCTGACGGCGTTGGCCATGACGCTGGTGCACACCGCCACCACCGCAGGCTGGCTCATCATCGGCCTTGGCAGCTTCGTGATCGGCTGGGTGTTCCAGTTCATCGGCCACTACTACGAGGGCCGCAAGCCGGCCTTCGTGGACGACCTCGTCGGCCTGCTGGTCGGCCCCATGTTCGTCGTCGGTGAAGCGCTGTTCATGCTGGGCTGGGGCCGCGGGCTGCTCGACGAGATCGAAAAGCGCGTCGGCCCGACCCATCTGCGCGACCTGGCGCATCCGATCTGAACGCGCCGGGCATGACCGGCATTCTGGTGATGGGTGCCGGCTCGGTCGGCTGCTTCGTCGGTGGGCTGACGCAACTGGCCGGCGTGCCGGTGCACTTCGTGGGCCGGCCGCGCGTGTTGGCGGGCCTGCGCAAGCACGGCCTGCGCCTGACCGACCAGGACGGGCGGGACCGGCACATCCCCGCGCTGGACCTGCGGCTGCATGAAGCCCTGCCGCCCGAGCTCAAGCCCGACCTGGTGCTGCTGTGCGTGAAGTCCGGCGCCACGGTGGAGGCCGCCACGGCGCTCGGACTAACCCTGCCGCTGGGCACACCGGTCGTGAGCCTGCAGAACGGCATCGGCAATGCGGACGCCGCTCAGGCGGTGGCGCCGCAACTGCGCTGGCACGCCGGCATGGTGCCCTACAACATCGCGGAGCTGTCGCCCGGCCACTATCACCGCGGCACTGCGGGTGCACTGGCCGTGCAGGGAGAGTCGCACGACACCGCGCTGGTGGCCTGGCAGACGGCGCTGTCGCGGGTGCAGATGCGGGTCAAGCTGCATGCGGACCTGCGCCCGGTGCAATGGGGCAAGCTCTTGATCAACCTGAACAACCCGGTCAACGCGCTGTCCGGCCTGCCGCTGCGCGAGGAGCTCCTGCAGCGGGGCTACCGGCGCGTGTTTGCGGCGCTTCAGGAGGAGGCACTTGATCTGCTGGACGCCGCGCAACGCTCCATCGCGCAGATGACCCCACTGCCACCGCGGCGCTTGATCCTGCTGCTGCGCATGCCCACGCTCGTCTTACGCCTCGCCGCGGCGCGCATGCTGCGCATCGATGCCAAGGCCCGTTCCAGCATGGCTGACGACCTGGCGGCCGGCCGCGTGACGGAGATCGACGCGCTGTGCGGCGAAATCGTGAGACTGGCGCACAGCCTGGGCCGTCAGGCGCCACTCAACGAGCGGATGCTCGCCCTGGTGCAAGGCTGGCCCAGCCGCCGCCAGCCCTACTCGCCGCGGGAACTGCTGCGCGCGCTTGGCATGTCCTGAATTGATCGATGAACGTCTGCCGCTGCGTGGCGCGCCATGCACGGCAGCGGAACACTGAGGACCTCTCAACTCCCCGAGGTTCTCCATGACCACCGCCCTCCTCGTCATCGACGTCCAGCAGTCCTTCGCCCACCGCCCCTATTTCGAGCCTGCCGAGGTTCCCGCCTACCTGGCAGCCCAGAACCGCCTGATCGACGGCTTCGAGGCGGCCGGCCTGCCGATCGTGCGCGTGTTCCATGTGCAGACCGATCCCACCGGCGCGGATCCCTTCAGCCTGTCCAGCGGCCTGGTGCGTCCGCTGGACGGCCTGCGCGACTTCCAACCCGCCCTCACCGTCCACAAGACACGCCACAGCGCCCTCGTCGGCAGTGGGCTCGACGTGTGGCTGACGCAGCAGGGCGTGGGCCGACTCGTCATCAGCGGCATCCGGACCGAGCAGTGCTGCGAGACGACCACACGCCACGCGAGCGACCTGGGCTGGGACGTGATCTACGTGCCCGAGGCGACACTCACGTTCACGATGCAGCACCCTGACGGCTCGCCCCTGACCCCGGCCCAGCTCCGCGCCCGCACCGCCGCCGTACTGGCCGGCCGATTCGCGCGGGTGCTCGGCGTGGAAGCTGCCCTGCAGGCGGTGGCGCGTGAGGAACCGGCCCTTGCCTAAACAGGTCGTCTTCGTCCTCCAGGACCACAGCCTGGTGCTCGACTGGGCCGGCCCGGCCGAAGCCCTGCGGTTGGCGAGCCTGGAGATCACCGCGCTGAAGCTGGCAGCCGAGCCCTTCGAGTTGCGATTCGTCAGCGCGCATGCCGAGGCGACCGGCTCCGTCGGCGTGCAGCTGCAGGCCTTGGAGCCCTTGCCCGATACCCTGCCCCTGGGCAGTTGGGTCGTGCTGGTGGGGCGCACTTCGGCCGCCGAGCAGCGCCAGCCCCAGCCACCGCAAGCCCTGATGGCCTGGCTGGCCCGGCTGTCGCCCGGGCGCGAGGGGCTGCGCCTGGTCACCGTCTGCTCGGGCGCCCTGCTGGCGGCACGCGCCGGGCTGCTGGCCGGCCGCCGCGCCACCACGCACCATCAACACCTGAACGATCTGGCCCGGCTCGCGCCCGGCTGCACCGTGCTGCAGGACCGCGTTTTCGTGGAAGACGGCGAAGTGTTCACGAGCGCCGGCGTCACGGCAGGCATCGACTTGGCGCTGCACCTGATTGCCCGGCACGCCGGGGAACTGGTCGCCGCCCGCGTGGCCGAGCAGATGGCCGTGGCGCTGCGGCGCGGCCCCGCCGACCCGGAACTCTCACCCCTGCTGGCTCACCGGCAGCACCTCAGCGCGCGGCTGCACCGCGTGCAGGACGCCGTCAGCGAGGCCCCGGCGCAGGACTGGTCCATCGAGCGCATGGCGGCCTTCGCCGCGACCACCCCGCGCACCTTGAGCCGCCTGTTCGCCCAACATGGTGGTGTGAGCCCGCAGGCCTACGTGCGCGGCGTGCGGCTGGCCGTGGCGCGGCGCGCCCTGGAGGCCGGCGCGAGCGTTGCCGCGGCCAGCGAGACAGCCGGCTTCAGCACGGAGCTGCAGCTGCGCCGCGCCTGGGCCGCCGCAGGCTGGCCGGGCACGCCGTCTGCCGCTCGCCGGGCAGCGCGCTGACAAGCCTCACACCACAAGAAAAACCGAAGCGTCCTTCAGCTCCAGCCTTCACCCAGAGCCAGAGGCCGCTCGCGACAATGCGCGGTTTTCCACGCGAGACCCAGCACCGCCATGCTCGAACTGCTGACCAATCCGCAGACCTGGATCGCCCTCCTGACGCTCACCGCGCTGGAACTGGTGCTGGGCATCGACAACATCATCTTCATCAGCATCCTGGTGGACAAGCTGCCCAAGGCCCGCCAGGAAGTGGCCCGCCGGCTCGGCCTGTTCGCCGCGATGTTCATGCGCATCGGCCTGCTGCTGATGCTGGCCTGGATCGTCGGCATGGTCGAGCCGCTGTTCACGCTGCCCGTCTTCGACCGGCCCATCTCCGGGCGTGACCTCATCCTGATCGGCGGCGGCCTGTTCCTGATCTGGAAGAGCACCGGCGAGATTCACGGGTCGCTGGAAGGCGAGGACGAAGACCACAGCAGCGCCGGCGCCAAGGCCAAGGCGGCTTTCGCGGCCATCATCCTGCAGATCATGGTGATCGACCTGGTGTTCTCGCTGGACTCCATCATCACGGCGGTTGGCATGGTCGACGACGTGCGCATCATGATCGCCGCGGTGGTCTGCTCGGTGGGCCTGATGATGCTGTTCGCCGGCCCGATCGGCCGCTTCGTGTCCAACCACCCGACCATCAAGATGCTCGCGCTGAGCTTTCTCGTGGTGGTGGGCGTGGTGCTGGTCGCCGAAGGCTTCGGCCACCATGTGCCCAAGGGCTACATCTACTTCGCCATGGCCTTCTCGCTGGGCGTCGAGATGATGAACATCAAGATGCGCAAGAACTCCGACAGCAAGGTCAAGCTGCGCCAGCAGATCCCGGGCGGCGACGACTGACAGGCCCAGCACGCGGCCGCGGTGTCGGCCCGGCAGCGACTACCTCTCAGGTCGCCCAAATGCGGGGGTCTGCCGCGCTCAGCTGCCAGAGCCGATCTCGCCACAAGGCCCGCACGCGCCGCAGCGCCAGCGTGACGCTCTCGACGTCATCGCCCACAACCCGCGCGAGCAGCAAGGCACCTCCGGGACTTTGCAGATGCGTGACGCCGGAGCGCGGCACGGCGTCGAGCAGTTCCCGCGCCTCGTCCAGCAGGAGCGGCGCCATCGAGAGGGCCTCGGTCTGTGCGTAGACCAAGGTCCCGAGCACCCCGTGCCCAGCCAGGCCGCAGGGGCCGTCAAGCAGCGCACGGTCCGCAGCATCCAGCCAGCCGCGATCAAGCCACTGGCCGGTGACTTCGAGGTGCTGCAGCAGCCGACCGCGGTCGAAGGGCTCGCCGGCAGCCGGCAGCCCCAGGCCCAAGACTTCCGTCGCGAACAGGCTGGCGCCTTCCGCCAGCGTGAGGCGCACCTCATTGCGGGCATCACAGGCGGGGTAGGCCAGGGTCTCCTGCGGCAGCCACTCCAGCCGCGCCCCCGTCGCCACGCGAGCCTGCACCGCCTGCGTGGCGGCGCCCGCGGTCGATCGGTAAAAGCGTGTGGCGGCTGGCGTGGTCACCAGCAGATGAGCGCCGGGCTGGACGTCGATATCGATGTCCAGCCGGTCCCCCCCGACCAAGCCGCCTGGCGGGTGCACCAGCACCGCATGCGCCACGCCCCGCCCCTCGGGGTAGAGCGTCTTGAGCAGGCGCAACGGCCCGTCGTGGCGGGCGTGCACGCGGGTGGCCTCGCCGTCTCGCGTGGCACTCAGGGCCAGCCGGGCTGGCCAACGGACCGCGTCAGCCAACCAGCAGGCCCTTCTTCTCGATGAAGTCCACCACCTCGGCCAGGCCCTCGCGGGTCTTGAGGTTGGTCATGACCCAGGGCTTGACCGGCCGCATCCGTGCGGTGTCGCTGCGCATGATGTCCAGGTCAGCACCCACGTGCGGCGCCAGGTCGGTCTTGTTGATGACGAAAAGATCGCTCTTGGTGATGCCGGGGCCACCCTTGCGCGGAATCTTCTCGCCAGCGGCAACGTCGATCACGTAGATGGTCAGGTCGGACAGCTCCGGGCTGAAGGTCGCCGCGAGGTTGTCGCCACCGCTTTCAACGAAGACGATGTCCGCATCCGGGAACTTCTCCAGCATGCGGTCGACCGCCTCCAGGTTGATGGAGCAGTCCTCGCGGATCGCCGTGTGCGGGCAGCCGCCGGTCTCCACCCCCATGATGCGCTCAGGCGCCAGCGCGCCGGCCACGGTCAGCAGGCGCTGGTCTTCCTTGGTGTAGATGTCGTTGGTGACGACGACGAGGTCCCACTTGTCGCGCATCGTCTTGCAGAGCATCTCGACCAGGGTCGTCTTGCCCGATCCGACCGGACCGCCCACCCCGACGCGCAATGGCGGCAGTTTCTTGGTGCGGCGGGGAATGGCATGCAGCGGAGCGTTCATGAGCGGAAAAGGCGTGAGTACTGGGTTTCGTGGCGGGCACCATGCACGCCGAGCAGCGGCGCGAAGGCCATCGGCTCGGGCGTGGCCAGCGCGGTCGCCACGGCTGTCGGAATGGCTTGCACGAGCCGTGCCAGCAGGCGCTGCCCCGCCGTCTGACCGAGGGGCACACAACGCACCGCGGCCTGCATCAGGTTTTCGGCCCAGCCGAAGGCGATGGCCGTCAAGGCGGGCTCCAGCGCCGTGGCGCGCGACGCCGCGGCGGCGCCCATCACCACGGGCCAGGTCGGCGCGGGCTTGAGCCCCTGGAGGCAGGGCAACACGGGCGCGTCGGGCACCAGGCCTTGCATCCACACGAGCAGGCTGCGCCCCATCTGCTGGGTCTGCTGCAGGCTTTCGCTGGTCTCGCGGGTCTGCAGCACCCAGGCATTGAGCTCGGCAAGCCGGGCACCATCGAGCGCCAGCGTCGCGGCATGGGCGGCGGCGGCCACCGGCAGCTCCGCGCGGGCCTGCACGAGTTCGAGCTGGTTCAACAGCCAGCTGCCGGCGCTGACCTCGTCATGCACCAGCCCGGCATCCACCGCCGCCTCCAGCCCTTCGGAATAACTGAAACCGCCCACCGGCAGCGCGGGCGATGCGAGCCAGAGGAGGTGCAGCAGCGGGGTGGCGTCAAGGCTCATGGTGGCGAGGCGCAACAACGGCCGGCCGGCCATGCTGCGCATGAACTGTCATCCCGCCCATCATAGGCAGGCGCCGCCTACCCATCGGGCACACCGGCCTCGTAGCCGGTCTGCCCGGGTCAGAAACTGAAGCCGATGCCCACGCCTGCCGTCTGCACCGTCACGGACTGCTTGGGCGACGACGGCGAGTCACGCAGGTCGGCGCGCGTCAAGTCCAGGCCAAGACTCGCCTGCCAGTGCTGCGCAAACTGCCACGACAGGCCCAGGCCCACGTAAGGTTTCACCGACCTGGTCGAGATGGTGCCCGGGTTGTTCTTGCCCAGGTCGACCGCGGGTTGCAGCTTGAGTTCGTTGGCCGCAATGCCACCGCGCAACTTGAGCGCGACGCTGTCAGCCAGCGGCACGCGATAAGCCGCGCCCACGCCAAAGCCCGTGTACTCGGCCGAATAGTTGTAGACCAGGAAGCCCCAGTCCGCATCGATTCGGCTGTAGCTGACCTCGAACGACCAGGCGGGGTCGAACCGATGACCGAAACGCACCACCCCGCTGGCATCGACCCGGCTGCAGGTGACGTTGGCGGGGCAACTCAGGCTGACCTTGCCGGTGCCGACCTGGACTTCGATGTCGTTGGCACCCGCCAGGTTGGGAGATGCGGATTGGCCAAAAGCGGGCAGGCAGGCGGCCATCAGCGCCGCCGCGATGAGAGAAAGTCTTGCCATGAGGCTCCCTGTGCGTGAAGACGTGTCGCCACGTGATCCGCCTTCCCGGCAGATCAAAGGACGCCAGTCATGCTAACGCATCCATGAAGCGGCGAACCGGCCCACGTCAATTGACCGCCAGCCCAGGCGCTCTCAGGCTCAGTGATCGTGGCCGCAGCCCGGGCCGTGCACGTGGCCGGCGTCATGCACCTTCACCGGGATGCTCAGCGGCTTGCCGGCGACGGCCGGCGCTGCTGGCGCGTGATCATGACCATGATCGTGCGCGTGGCCATGGCCGTGGCCGTGGCCGTGGTCGTGGTCGTGGTCGTGGTCGTGGTGATGATGCGCATGACCGCCACCCTCCCCATACGCGCCGGCCTCGGGCTCAAAGGCCGCCTCTGCCTCGGTCACGATGAGGTGCTGGCGGCGCAGCATGTCGGCCAGCACGGGGTCGGGTTCGAACTGCAGCAACTCGGGCTGCAACTCCAGCGGCACATGCCGGTTGCCCAGGTGGTAGGCCGCCCGCAGCAGGTCGAAGGGCGACCCATGTTCGGTGCAGTGCCGCACCTGCAGCACCGGCTGGGGCGCCGCCTTGACGACGACCAAGGAGCCATCAGCAGCCACCAGCACATCGCCACCGCGCACCACCGTGCCGCGCGGCAGGAACACGCCCAAGGTGCGACCGCTGGAGTCTTCGGCCTGAAAGCGGCTCTTCTGGCGCACGTCCCAGTCCAGTTCAACGGTGTGCGCCCGCTTGAGCAGCACGGAAGCCAGTCCACGGCCTTGGGAAACGAGTTTGTCGACGGTCAGCATGGCGTGATTGTGACCGGGCCGGGGCGGGCCGTTACCCAGCAAGGCGGCTTGCCCGATCACCACCGCCTGGACTAGCATCGATATAACGCTTGTTATAACCAAGGTGACTCATGAGTGCGCTCAAACTGACTCAAATCGGGAATTCCGTTGGCGTCATCCTGCCCAAAGAGGTCCTCGCACGGCTCAAGGTGGAGAAGGGCGACGTGTTGTTCCTCTCCGAGGCTGTCAACGGGGTGCTCCTGACGCCTTACAGCCCCGAGTTCGAAGAGCAGATGAACGCCGCCCGCGACATCATGAAGAAGCGGCGCGCCGTCCTGCATGAGCTCGCCAAATGAGCCTGCCGCCGCGCAGCTGGCGATGGCTCAATGCCGAGGTGCTGCAGGCCGTGCACTTGGAGCAACTGGCCGAGCATGGCGGCGGTGCGGGTACACGAGACCAGGCCCTGTTCGAGTCGGCACTGGCGCGCCCCCAGAACCTGGCTCACTACGGCAACCCTGATGTCTTCGACCTTGCAGCCGCCTACGCTGTAGGTCTGGCCAAGAACCATCCCTTCGTCGACGGCAACAAGCGCACCGCCTATGTGGCGATGGAACTCTTCCTGATCCTCAATGGCACCCAGCTGACCGCCGACGATGCGAGTGCCACGCTCACGATGCTGGCCGTTGCCGCCGGCGACATCGATGAACCCACGCTCGCGCAATGGCTGCGCGAGCACGCCTCACCCTGCTGAAACCATGCAACTCGAAACCCTCACCCTCACCGTCCAGGACCACATCGCCACCGTCCGCCTGAACCGGCCCGACAAGGCCAACGCCATGAACGCCACGATGTGGCAGGACATCCGGCTGGCGTTTGACTGGATCGACGGCCAAGTCGACGCCCGCGTAGCGGTGCTGGACGGCGAAGGCCGGCATTTCACGGCCGGCATCGACCTGGCCATGATGATGGGCCTGGCACCTCAGATCCAGGACCCGTGCGACGGCCGCACGCGCGAGGCACTGCGGCGCGTCATCCTCGACATGCAGGACACGCTGACCAGCCTGGAGCGCTGCCGCAAGCCAGTGCTGGCGGCCATCCACGGGGCCTGCGTGGGCGGCGGCATCGACCTCATCTGCTGCGCCGACATGCGCTACTGCAGCGCCGACGCCTACTTCTCCATCAAGGAGATCGACATCGGCATGGTGGCGGACGTTGGCACGCTGCAGCGCCTGCCCAAGCTGATTGGCAGCCAGGGCCTGGTCCGTGAGTTGGCCTACACCGGACGGCGGGTCGAGGCGACCGAGGCGCAGCAGATCGGCCTCGTCAACCGCGTGTACGACAGCCGTGAGGCCCTGCAGGCCGGTGTGCATGAGTTGGCCGCGACCATCGCCGCCAAATCCCCGTTGAGCATCCGTGGCACCAAGGAGCAGCTCAACTACGCTCGCGACCATTCCGTGGCCGACGGACTGAACTACATCGCCACCTGGAACGCCGCCATGCTGATGAGCGAAGACCTCAGCAAGGCCATGATGGCTGGCAAGGGCGCCACGCCAGCCTTCAGGAACTGAGCGACGACGTCTGCGCCGCTCTCAGGGCTGCCAGCTCCTCGCGCAGTGCGGCGTTTTCGGCTTCCAGCGCCGCAATGCGCTGCTGCAGGGCGGTGACGCTGGCCTCGGCGACGGGCTCGTCGGTGCGCCCTGGCGTCTCGTCAGCGGCGGGGGCGGGTGAAGGCGCAGGCGCCTTGCGGCGCGACTCACGCACCCGCTTGGCTGCCTGCTTCAGTTCCTCGGCGCCCGCCGCTGCCGCAGCCGCCTGCTCCTCAGCAGGCAAGGTGGCCACTGCCGCTGCCGCGTTGATGGACACGACCCCGGCCTTCACCGCGGCCACCAGCTCCGGCGCGCCCTGCTTCTGGATCTTCTCGATCAGCACCACCTGGCTGCTGCTCAGGCGGGCGGCGCGGGCCAGAGCCTCGCGGGTCTCCAGGCTGTCCTGCGGGGGCAGCGGCGCCGGCGCGGCCTCCGGGGCTGCGACCACTTCGGGCGCTGCCGGTGCCTCGGGCGCCGCCACGGCACCTGACTCCACCGCGGCCCGCCGGGCCCGCCGCTCCGCCACGATCTCGCGCTTGCGCAAGGCCAACACGCCCCGCTGGTAGTCCGACAGGCTGCGCCGGCCCAGATGCTGGTCGATCATCCACAGGTGCACGTCTTCCATGGACTTGAAGCGTGGGTTCTGCACCGTCTGGAACGGCAGCCCATGCTTCTGGCAGATGCCATAGCGGTTGTGACCGTCCACCAGCACATCGCCCCACAGCACCAGCGCGTCGCGGCAGCCTTCGGCCAGGATGCTGCGCTCCAGCGCGTCATGCTCCTCGGGCGTCAAGGGTTCGATGTAGGCCTTGAGTTCTTCGTTGACGACGATGTCCATGGGCGACGAATGCGGAGCGGGAGGGCGAAAGGGGGCGGATTCTAGAGACCCTCGGCAGGCCCTCGCCACCGCGGCCTGGCGGCCGCAACCCTGACGCCTTGACTTGACGGAGGTCAGAGCCGGCGCGCGAGCTGCTGCCTAGAGTGAGGCAACTTCACTGCAGGCGGCCCTGGCTGCTTCACACCATGCTCGACCCCAAGCACGCCGACGTCTGGCTCGTCGGCGGCGGCATCGCCTCAATGGCGGCCGCCACCTTCCTCATCCGCGATGCCGGCATGCCCGGCGCGCGCATCCACATCCTGGAAGAGCTCGGCCTGGCCGGTGGCTGCCTGGACGGCAGCACCTCTCCGACGCAGCCGGGCTATGTGACCCGCGGCGGGCGCATGCTGTGTGAAGAGGTCTACCAATGCCTGTGGAACCTGCTGGACGGCATCCCGTCGCTGGAGCGGCCAGGCCTGTCGGTGCGGCAGGAGATCGTGGCCTTCAATGACCAGGTGCGCACCGAGGCCCATGCCCGATTGATCGGCGATGGCGCCCGCATCCTCGACGCCCGCCACTACGGGCTCGATGGCCGCGACCGCGCCGAACTCACCCGCCTGCTGGCCACCCCGGAGGCGCTGCTGGGCGCCCGGCGCATCGACGAGCTGTTTTCGGCGCACTTCTTCGAGAGCCACTTCTGGCAGATGTGGCGTACCACCTTCGCCTTCCAGAACTGGCACAGCGCGATCGAGCTGCGCCGCTACTTCCTGCGCTTCCTGCAGGAGTTCCCGCGCATGCACACCCTCGCCGGCGTGCGCCGCACGCCCTACAACCAATACGACTCCATCGCCGTGCCGCTGCAGCGCTGGCTGCTGGACCAGGGCGTGGACGTGCGCTTCGGCCACCGGGTGACCGACATCGACTTCGATCAGTCCGACCCGGCCCGGCGCCGCGCCACCCGACTGCATCTGTTGACCCGTGAAGGCCCGCAGGCGATCGCGCTGGCGGACGGCGACGCCTGCCTCGTGACGCTGGGCTCGATCACGGCCGACGCCACCTACGGCAGCAACAGCGACGCGCCCGAGCTGATCCGCGACCGGCGTGATGGCGCCTGGTCGCTGTGGGAGACGCTGGCGCGCAAGGCCGACGACTTCGGCCGCCCGCACACCTTCTTCAACGTCGACGACAACAAATGGGAGTCGTTCACGCTGACCATGCACGGCCGCACGCTGCTGGACCGCATTGCCCGGTTCAGCGGCAACGAGCCGGGCACCGGCGCGCTGATGACTTTCGTCGACTCCAACTGGCTGATGTCGCTGGTGGTGCCCTACCAGCCGCATTTCCCGGACATGCCCGCCGACACGTTCACGGCCTGGGGCTACGGGCTGTTCATCGACGCGCCGGGCAACCATGTCCGCAAGCCCATGGCGCAGTGCAGTGGCCGCGAACTGCTGCAGGAGCTGCTGCATCACCTGCGCTTCGACGACATCCGCGACGAAGCCCTGGCCAGCACTGACGTCACGCCGGTGATGCTGCCCTATGCCTCAGCCATGTTCGCGCCGCGCAAGCCGGCCGACCGACCGCGGGTGCTGCCGGTGGGCGCGGCCAACTTTGCCTTCCTCGGCCAACATGTGGAGCTGCCGGACGACACGGTCTACACCGTCGAGTACTCGGTGCACTGCGCCATGCACGCGGTGTACGGCCTGTTCGGCATCGACAAGCCCATCCCTGCGATCTACCAGGGCCTGCACGACCCCAAGGTGGGGCTGGATGCGCTGGCGGCGGCCTTCAGCTGACGCGAGCGATCAGGCCGGCTCCGAAATCTCGATGAGGTTGAAGTCGGGGTCGCGCACATAGACCGACCGGATCTTGCGCGTGGCGCCGGTGCGCAGCACCGGCCCTTCGATGATGGGCCAACCGTGCGACTGCAGCTGCTGGATGACAGCCTCCAGCGGGATGGCCGCCATGAAGCACAGGTCCAGCGCGCCCGGTACGGGCAGATGCGCCTTGGGCTCGAACTCGGCCCCCTGCACGTGCAGGTTGATCTTCTGGTGGCCGAAGCGAAACGCCCGCCGCTCCACCGGCGGCGTGCCGCCAATGAAAGTCTCCAGCTGCATGCCGAGCACGCGGGTGTAGAAATCCACGCAGGCCTCGGGGCGCGCGGTGGTCAGGACGAGGTGGTCGAGATGGTCGATCATGAAGCGGTCAATGGACGATGCCTTGGGCGCGCAACTGCGCCACCTGCTCGCGGCTGAGCCCGAGCTCCATCAGCACAGCCTCGGAGTCCTGGCCGAGTGACGGCGCGTTGCGGCGGTGCTGGCCCGGCGTGGCCGACAGCTTGGGGCAGATGCCCGGCACGGCCAGCGAGCGCCCATCGGGCAGTTGCACCTGCTGGAGCATGCCACGCGCCTGGTAATGCGGGTCAGCGGCGATGTCAGCCACCGTGTAGATGCGGCCCGCCGGTACATCGGCCCCGGCCAGCGCCTGCAGCACCGCCTCCACCGGCCGCTGCGCGGCCCAGTCGCTGATGGCGGCATCGATCTCGCCCACGCGCGCCACGCGCCCGGCGTTGTCGGACAGGCCGGGGTCCTGGCCCAGGTCGTCACGGCCGATCAAGGTCATCAGGCGGCGGAAGATGCTGTCGCCATTGCCGGCAATCAAGGCATACCCGCCATCCGCGCAGCGATAGGCGTTGGTGGGCGCGATGCCCGGCATGGCGCTGCCCGCGGCCTCGCGCACCACGCCGAACGCGCTGTACTCGGGCAGCAGGCTCTCCATGCAGTTGAACACCGCCTCGTACAGCGCCACGTCGATCACCTGCCCTCGGCCACTGGCATGGCGGTGCTGCAGCGCCAGCAGGATGCCGATCACGCCGTGCAGCGCGGCCAGCGTGTCGCCGATGCTGACGCCCACCCGCACCGGCACGCGGCCCGGCTCGGCGGTCAGATGCCGCAGGCCGCCCATCGCCTCCGCCACCACGCCGAAGCCCGGCCGGTCGCGGTAAGGGCCGGTCTGCCCGTAGCCACTCACGCGCAGCATGATGAGGCGCGGGTTGGCGGCCTGCAGCACCTCGGGGCCCAGGCCCCAGGCCTCCATCGCGCCCGGGCGGAAGTTCTCGATCAGCACATCGGCCTCGGCGGCCAGCCGCCGCACCACGTCCTGCCCCTCGGGCGTGCGCAGATCCAGGGCCAGTGAACGCTTGTTGCGCGACTGCACCTGCCACCACACCGAGGTGCCGTCCAGCAGCAGCCGCCACTTGCGCAGCGGGTCCCCGCCGCCGGGGGGCTCGATCTTGATGACCTCGGCACCGAAGTCGGCCAAGGTCTTGGCGGCGAACGGCCCGGCGATGAGCTGGCCCAGCTCGATGACCTTGAGGCCAGCCAGGGCGGCGGGGCTGGCGACGGGGGTGGAGGCAGTGGCGTGCGTCATGGCGCCAGTGTGCGCCGGACCGCCGGCCGGCGTCCTGCGCATCTGCGCGAGCCGGGTTGGCCGGCGGCGAAGTGCGCATCAGCAAGACGCCAACACACCGGGCCCCAGCCGGTCGAGTTTGAAGATTTGCTAACCGCAGCTCCGCACGCAGCTTCGTCACGACGCCGTCATGCCGGATCGACAGACTGCCGCGCCTTCACCTCCGACCTTTCCCGTACCCCTTCATGCTCGCGCCTGCCTTTTCTGCCCGCCCTTCTCGCCAACACGCCCCCCGCCCTCGCCTGCTTGTGCTGATGCTCGCCGCCGCCCTGGCGCTGGCCGCCTGCAACGGCAACGACGGCTATGACGACAGCATCACCACCTTGCCGACCGAGCCGGCCGGCGTCGGCAGTGCCGACACCGCCCCCGTGCC
The DNA here is from genome assembly GCF_002205845.1 of Roseateles puraquae. Classification (GTDB taxonomy): domain Bacteria; phylum Pseudomonadota; class Gammaproteobacteria; order Burkholderiales; family Burkholderiaceae_C; genus Pelomonas; species Pelomonas puraquae. Next base: position 103,266 of record NZ_NISI01000004.1, read on the forward strand.
CACTACGTTGGCCTATGTGGACAACGGCGCCAGCAACCAGCGCAACAACCCCTGCCAGGTCACGCTCGAAACCAATGCCGGCGTGCGCGTGCTGCAAGGCTTTCTGGACGTGTGGACGCCCAGCAGCCTGAAGGTGGATGCCGGCGTGACGCTGGCTGCCGCCAACGGCTGCCCAGCCGTCACCGCCTCGCCCTGGACGGGCATCCCGGGCGATGCCACCGACGGGACGGTGAAGAACGCGGCCATCCACGCCGCCAACATCAACTACGTCAAGACCGTCACCCAGGCGCGCACGCCTGCGCAGGCCCTGGCGGCCTACCTCGATGACCGGCGCCAGAAGGGCTACAGCGTCAGCGACGGCATGGGCCCGCTGACCAGCGTGTGGCGCGCCGGCACCGGCCAGACGACCACCATCGCCGCGGTCGACGCCAACCAGCCGGTGACGCCGGCTGTCAACGACGCGGGCAACAACCTTGGCGTCGGCTCGGCCAGCAACGCCCGGCTGGGCCTGGCCGTGGATTTCATCGGCAACATCGCCGACGGTTCCACCGAGCCTGCCAAGCGCTTCTACAAGTACGCCCGCCCCTGGCGCTGGAGCAGCGACGTCAAGGTCGTGCCTGCGCTGGAATCAGCCAAGAGCAGCACGCCGACCACTGATGGCGGCTTCCCCAGCGGCCACACCGCCGAAGCCTGGCGCAACACCCTGGCCATGGCCTACCTGGTGCCGCAGCGCTACCAGGAGCTGGTGGCCCGCGCGATGGAGATGGGCGAGAACCGCATCCTGGCCGGCATGCATTCGCCGCTGGACGTGATGGGCGGCCGCGTGCAAGCCACGGCCGTCGTGGCCTACAGCCTGAACAGCGCCGCCTACTACACGCCGACCGTCAAGGCGGCGGCGTTCGCGCAGGCGCAGAACTACCTCATCGGCCAGGCCGGCGTGGCCGATGCGGTCGCACTCAACAGCTACGCCCACACCGCCAAGACGACGGACACCGCCGCGACCGACTACGACCGCTTTGCCGACACCGCCGCCTGGCGCAAGGCCTACCTGCAACGCCTGACCTATGGCCTGGGCACCACCGGCGCCGCGGGCCAGCCTGCCACGGTGCCCAAGGGTGCCGAGGTGCTGCTGGAGACCCGCCTGCCCTACCTCAGCGCCGACCAGCGGCGCGTGGTGCTCAAGACCACGGCGCTGGACTCGGGCCTGCCGCTGGGCAACGACGGCGAAGGCTGGGGGCGCCTGAACCTGTTCGCCGCGGCCGATGGCTACGCCGCCTTCAACGGTGACGTCAGCGTGACCATGGACGCGGCCCAGGGCGGCTTCAGTGCGCGGGACAGCTGGCGCAACGACATTGGTGGCAAGGGTCGCCTGACCAAGCTGGGCAGCGGCATGCTGCGCCTGAGCGGCGCCAACACCTACAGCGGCGGCACGGTGCTCGCTGCCGGCACCTTGGCTGCGGACAGCAACGCCGCCTTCGGCACGGGCGATGTGTTCGTCAAGGGTGGCACGCTCGAGGTCGCCAGCCCTGGCACGCTGGCCGTGGGCGGCGGCTACACGCAAACCGCAGGCAGCCTGAGCCTGGTGCTCAACGCCAACGACGGTGGCCGGCTGAAGCTGGCCGGCGCGCTGACGGTCGCCGGCGGCGACCTCAAGCTCAGCTTTGCCGGCGTCACGCCGAAGGTGGGCGACACCCTCACCGTCATCAAGGGCTCGCAGCGCAAGGGCCGCTTCGCGTCGGTCAGCGTGGCCGGCTTCAGCAAGGTCACCGTGATCTATCTGGACGACGGCGTGCAGGTGAGGCTGGACGGCGTCTGACCCCGCGGCAGGGCCAATCCCGCAGAGACCAGCGCCCTGCCCGGCCAACTCACAAAATGCGGCGCATGAAAAGCCTGCTCGCTGCACTCGTGGGCCTTCGAGGCGCCCTGGGCGCTCTGGCCCTGCTCGCCCTGCCTGCGTCATCCGCTTGGGCGCTGGACCTGCGCGATGGCGACATCGTGCTGTACCGCCACGCGCTGGCGCCCGGCGGCGGCGACCCACCCGGCTTCAAGCTCGGCGACTGCAGCACCCAGCGCAACCTCAGCGACGAGGGCCGCCAGCAGGCGCGGCAGATCGGCGATGCCCTGCGCCAGCGCCTGGGCCGGCTGCCCGTGGGCGCCGTCTGGTCGTCCCCCTGGTGCCGCACGCTGGAGACGGCGCGGCTCGCCTTCCCCTCAGCCCAGGTGCAGCCGCAGGCCGCTTTCGCGTCCTTCTTCGAGCAGGCCGACCGCGAGGCCGAGAGCCTGGCCGAGGCTCGTCAGCGGCTGTCGGGCTGGCGGGGGCCGGGCGTGCTGGTGGTCGTGACGCACCAGGTCAACATCACGGGTCTGACGGGCGTCTTCCCGTCGTCAGGCGAGGGTGTCGCCCTGCGCTTCGGTGACGGGAAACTCGCCGTGCTGGGCCGCATCGATCCGCCGCCGGCACATTGAAAAGGCGCGCTTGCCAGTGACGCGGCAACGCACTAAGCTATTAACAAATGAGTTAATAGCTTGGTTTCATGCAACTTGACCGCGTCTTTGAAGCACTGGCGTCTTCACCCCGCCGGCAGATCCTGGCCTACCTGGCAGGCGGCGAGCTGAGCACCTCAGCGTTGGCCGAACGGTTCGAGATGAGCGCTCCTGCGATTTCGCGCCATCTCTCCATCCTTGAGACCGCGGAGCTCGTGACGAGTCGGCGCCAGGGCCAGTTCGTGCTGTACGCGCTGAATGCCGACAACCTGGTGACCAGCCTCACGGGTTACGCCATGGAGGTCTGCCCGGTGGGCCGGCCCCTGAAGCGGGAGGCCAAGGCGCAGGCCTCGGCGCGCACCCGCAAGGTCACGCCCACCCCACCCAAGGCCACACGTTCCTGAAGGACGCCGACCATGCCGCCCACCCCTGTGCCGTCACTGGACTTTCATCGAGTGCAGGCCGCGTCGCCGCAGGACCTGCTGGCGGGCCAAGTGCGCTACTCACCCGCCAAGTCGCTGTGGCTGCTGGGCCATGCGGCGGGTGCGGTGGCGGGGGCGTGGTTCTACTTCAGCCTGTCGTCGATCACCGTGTTTCTGCTGGCGACCGGTGCCGTGCTGCTGCTCGGCCATTCGCTGGGAAGTCACCGCTTGTTGATCCACGGCAGCTATCGCTGCCCTCGCTGGCTGGCGCGCGTGCTGGTCTACCTTGGCGTGCAGGTCGGGCTGGCCGGGCCGCTGTCGCTGCTGCGCCAGCATGAGCTGCGGGACTACGCCCAGCGCCTGCCCGATTGCCACCCCTATCTGCGCCATGGCACCACGTTCTGGCGCGACGCCTGGTGGCAACTGCACTGCGAGCTGCATCTCACGCGACCGCCGCGACTCTCGATCGAGCCTCGGCTGGCTGAGGACCGCTTCTATGCCTGGCTGGACCGGACCTGGATGTGGCAGCAGCTGCCGCCGGCCGTACTGCTGCTCGCGCTGGGGGGTTGGGGCTGGGTCTGCTGGGGCGTCTGCGCACGCATCTGCGCTGGCGTGATCGGGCACTGGCTGATCGGCCACTTTGCCCACAACGCAGGAGGCATGCACCACGTCGTGGAGGGTGCTGCCGTCCAGGGTCGCAACATCCGCTGGACCTCGCTACTCACCATGGGGGAGAGCTGGCACAACAACCACCACGCCTTCCCGGGCTCCGCGCGTCTGGGTTTGCAGGCCGGCGAGTGGGACCCTGGCTGGTGGATGCTGCTGGCGCTGCGGCGTGCAGGCCTCGTCTGGGACCTGCGCCTGCCGCAAGACCTGCCCGCCCGGGCAGAGTTGCGCGCCCTGACCCCGCAGCCAGCGCCTGCCCACTCCAGCCTGGGCGGCTGGCGGGACCTGCCGGCGCTGCGAGGGCAGCTGCGTGCGACTGCGGGGCGCACGCTGCACCTGCAGGGCCCAGGGGCCTCGGTGCCGGCGCGCTGGCTGCAGGCCATGACCGGCCAGAAGCTGCATGTCGACAAGCAGCTGGCGCGTCTGGAACTGCACGACCCCACGGTCGGCATCGTCGTGCGGGGCCTGCCAGCCCTGTGCGTGGCGGTGGCCCGGCGAGGTGCTGCGGCTCACGCCATCGCCCGGGCACTACTGCCTGCCGCCGCGGCCCTCGAATCCGCACGCGTGCGGCTGACCGTGGCCTGATCTCACGGCAAGCTCAGCGCCGCAGCAGCGTCAGTCCTACCAGGCGCGACACCACCACGGCCAGGTACATCACGCCCACCAGCATTTCCAGGCTGGCCAGGCCGCGGGCCAGCGGGCGCACCGGGATGACATCGCCGATGCCGGTGCTGGACAGCAGCGCAAAGCTCAGGAACATCAGCTCCGTCCAGCTGCGCGGCTGCTCGGGGTTGAGGGCTGCCATGAAGCTGCCGGGCTCGATGACCTGGACAACGACAAAGGCGTAGGTGAAGGCCCAGGCCAGCAGGGTGAAGGTGGCACCCGCCGCGAAGAGCTCGTCCGTGGTGGCGCGGGCGTCTTCCATCATGTAGGCGACCAGGCTGCCGGCCGCGTAGAAGTAGAACAGCGCCTCCAGGGCTGCCGACCACGGCAGCAGGGCCGGCAGGTCGAACACCGCCTGCAGCACCAGCATCACGATGGCCGGCAGCGCCAGACAGGCGCTCACCCAGGTCAGGCCGGGTGTACGCCGCACCATGCGGGTGGTGACCACCAGCACCGCCACGCCGAAGGCGCTGAGCGTGAGGCGCCCGGCCTGCGTGCCGTCCAGCAGCGGATACAGCAGCAGGCCAGCGAGCTGCACCAGCAGCAGGATGGCCGACGGATGGCGGCGGGTCAGCGCCAGGTAGCGCAAGTGGCGGAGTTGCATGGCGGCATTGTGATGGCGCGCACCGCGCAGTCATGCAGCCCACAAGCTTGAGGAAGCGGCCGCCGCGCCGCCTGCCCAGAATGAGTCTCCGCCCCGCTCACGCCACGTCAAAGGAGACCTCGCCATGATCAATGGACCCGTCTGGAATGAACAGGAACTCAGCCAGGAAGCCGTGTTTCCCACGGTGCTGGCGGTGGGGGACTCATGGTTCTGGTACCTCAAGAGCAACCTGCTGGTCGGGCTGCACAAGCTCATGAACCAGGGCCGCAATCACATCATCCTGGTGCGTGGTGCCAATGGCGCAGAAGCGACCGAGTACACGAGCGGTGCCATCCGCCAGCAGCTCGAGTGGGATCTCAACACCGTCAAGGGCTATGGCAAGACCCTGGAGGCCGTGCTGGTCTCAGGCGGCGGCAACGACCTCGCTGGGCCGGAGGACTTTGTGCCGCTGCTGCTGCCCAACTGCAGCAACGCCACCACCGCGGCCGCCTGCTTCAAGCCGGGTGAACCCGACGCGCTGTTCAAGACCGTCACGACGGCCCACGCCAGCACCATCGACCTCGTGCAGCAGCACCTGCCCGGCAAGCCGGTGTTCCTGCATGGGTACGACTATGCCAACCCGAACGGCCTGGGCTTCCTGGGCTTCGGCCAGTGGCTGCGGGTGCCGATGGACATGTGCCAGGTGCCCCGGCCGCTGCAGCAGAGCGTCGTGAACCACTGCATCGACACCTACTGGACCGCGTTGAAGGCCCTGCAGGCACGCTACCCGGCCGGTGTGGTTCGCCTGGTCGACCAGCGCGGCACGCTCGCGCCGACGGACTGGGCCAACGAACTGCATCCGACGCCAGCCGGGTTTCGGCAACTGGCCAAGCGCTGGAAGCCCGAGCTGAAGGCCGCCGGGCTGATCTGACCCCGACGCGGCTTTTGCGGGCTGCAGCTCACTTGGCCGCGAGCAGCGCCTCCATCTCGTCCATCAGCCGGTCCATGCGCTGGATGACGGCGCGGTAGGGCGCGGGACTGGCCATGTCGAGGCCGGCCTTCTTGAGCGCCTCGTAGGGCGGCATCGAGCCGCCGCTGGCGAGCAGCTTGAGGTAGTTGTCACGGGCGCCCGGCTTGGCGGCCAGCACGTCCTCCGCGAAGTGCAGCGCCGCGGTGATGGAGGTGGCGTACTGGTAGACGTAGAACGGCCGGTAGAAGTGCGGGATGAAGGCCCACTCCTGGCAGTACAGCGGGTCGATCTTCATGACGCCTGCCGCGTCGCCGTGGTATTCCTTCAGCAGCTTGCAGTACATCTCGGTGAAGCGCTTGCCGTTCAGGGCCTCGCCCTTGGCCGCAGCGTCATGCGTGTTCAGCTCGAACTCGCCGAACATCGCCTGGCGGAAGAACGTGGCACGCAGCCGCTCCAGCGCGTAGCCGAGCTGGTAGAGCTTCTCTTCCTTGCTGCGCGCCTGGCCCTGCATGTAGTGGCTGAGCAGCACTTCATTGGCGGTGGAGGCGATCTCGGCGATGAAGAGCGAGTAGTTGGCCGTCTCGTAAGGCTGGGCGCGGTTGGCCATCGCGGTGTGCATGGCGTGGCCCCATTCATGCGCGAAGGTGCTGACCGACTCGAACTCACCCTGGTGGTTCAGGAAGACAAAGGGCGGCGCACCATAGACGCCATCCTGGTAGGCGCCGCCACTCTTGCCGGGCGCCGGCAGCGCATGCATGGTGTTGGCCTTGAACGTGGTCTTCAGCAGGTTCTGGTAGTCCTCGCCGAGCGGCTGGGTGGCCGCCAGCGTCAGGGCGGCGGCCTCATCCAGGCTGTAGGTCTTGGTCTGGGTGACCAGGGCCGGGTAGATGTCGTAGTAGTGCAGGTCCGGCAGGCCCAGCATCTTCTGCCGCAGTTTGAAGTAGCGGTGCAGCGTGGGCAGGCCCTGGTGCACTTCGGCCACCAGCGTGCGGTAGACGGCCTCGGGAATGTCCTCCGCGCCAAGGCTCATGGCCACCGCGCTCGGGTAGCGGCGCAGGCGGGCCATGGTGGTGTCGTCCTGCACCACGTTGCCCAGGGTCACGCCGTAGGTGTTCTCGTACTGGCCGATGGCACCGAAGAAGGCATCGAACACCTGCTTGCGCACCGCGCGGTCGGGGTGCTGGCGCAGCAGGCCGTAGCGGGTGTCATCCACGCGCTCCGTCTTGCCCTGGATGGTCAGCTCGGGCCAACGCGTGTCGGCATTGAAGAGCAGCGTGCGTGCGTCCCCTGTGGCACTGCGCACGGGCGCGAGCGCGGCGATGGCCGCTTCGGTCTCGGCGCTCAACGTGTGGCGGGCCTGGCGCAGGCTGTTGCGCAGGTGCTCGGCATGTTTCTTCAGGCCGGGCTCGGCCTTCAGGAAGGCATTGACCTTGGCCTCGCCCAGCCCTTGGATCTCAGGCTCAAGCCAGGCGATGGCGCTGCTGAACTGGCCGCCCAGCTGTGCCGCCAGGTTGCTGCGCTCCTGGTTGGCGGCATCGCGGTTGTCGGTGCTCTGCTTCATGCTGGCGTACACGCGCAGCCGGTCGTAGCGCAGGTTGGCGGCGCTGATGGCGTCGAGCCCGGCGAGCAGGCTCTTCGCACTCTTGCCCAGGCTGCCCTTCAGGGCCGAGAGCCGGGGCAGGTCGGCGAGCAGGCCCTTGCGCGCGGTGTCCCAGTCGGCATCGCTGGCATACAGCGGGCTGAGGTTCCAGACGGTGGGCAGCGATGGGGTCTGCGCGGCGGCATGGCCGCCGAGGGCCAGGGCCAGGCTGAGGGCCAGGGCACGAGAGAGGGGCAGGTGCTTCATGAGTTGGACCGCGAAAGCATGAAAAGCCAGCAGTGTCGCGCGAGCCGCCCTCGCTGACCGAAGTGACAGCAGGCAAACCCGAGACGCGACGCAGGCACCGCCGGGTCAGCAACACGCAGCGCGGCCCAGGTTTACCGAGGTTTGCACAGCGCGGTGACTTTCAGCATGGCCTGCACCGATGCCCCACGGCTATGGTGCGCGCTTCGCTTTTCTGCCCTCGTACGGAGTACTCGCGTGACCCTTCGCGCCATCACCCTGGCCGCTGCCCTGTGCTGCGCTGGCCTCGCCCGCGCCGCGGCTGTTCCTGATTTCGTGCCCGACGTCGACCCGGCCCAGTCGGCCTGCACCGACTTCAACGCCTGGGCCAACGGCCGCTGGATCCAGGCCAACCCCATCCCGGCGGACAAGAGCCGCTGGGGCAGCTTCGACGCCCTGGCCGAGAAGAGCCTGAACGCGCAGCACGACATCGTCGAGAACGCGGCGCGGACGGCCGACCAGGCGGCACCTGGCTCCATCGAGCAGAAGATTGGTTGGATCTACCGCGCCGCCATGGACGAAGCCGCCATCGAACGCGCCGGCTTTGACCCCATCAAGAAGGACCTCGCCGCCATCGACGCCCTGGCCACGCACGCCGACGTGGTCACCTGGCTGCGCCAGGCCCATGCCCGCGCCGAGGGCCGCACCTTCAACTTCGGCGTCAGTGCCGATTACAAGAACGCCAAGCGCCAGATCGCCTTCGCCAACCAGGGCGGCCTGGGCCTGCCCGGCCCGGAGTACTACAGCAAGGACGAATACGCCAAGCTGCGCACCGCGTACGTGGCCCATATCGCCAAGCTCTTTGAACTGACGGGCGCGCCCGCCGAGCAGGCCCAGGCGCGCGCCAACCTCGTGATGGCGCTGGAGACCCAGCTCGCCGCCGCCTCGCTGCTGCGGGTGGAGCTGCGCAAGCCCGAGAACCAGTACCACTTCGTCACCGTGGAAGAAGCCAACCAGCTCACGCCGCACTGGGACTGGGCCGAGTACTTCAAGGTCATGAAGGTGGACGCCGGCATCAAGAGCGCCGGCGGCTTCTCGCTGTCGCAGCCCAAGTTCTTCGCGGCCTTCGACCAACTGCTGGCCGAGGCCCCGGTGGCGCAGTGGCAGGCCTACTTCGCCTTCCATGCCATCGACGGCGCGTCACCCGCGCTGGCCAAGGCTTTCCAGGATGAGCACTTCGCCTTCTACGGCAAGACCCTCAACGGCACGCCCGAGCAGGAAGTGCGCTGGAAGCGCGCCCTCGCCGCTGTCAACGGCAGCATGGGCCAGGCGCTGGGCCAGCTCTACGTGAAGCAGTACTTCACCCCCGAGGCCAAGGTGCGCGCGCAGCAACTGGTGGACAACGTGCGCAATGCCTTGAAGGCGCGCATCGAGAACCTCGACTGGATGAGCCCCGAGACCAAGGCCAAGGCGATCGCCAAGTGGCAGACCTTCCTGCCCAAGATCGGCTACCCGGACAAATGGCGCGACTGGAGCGGTCTCAGCGTCACGCCCGACAGCCACTACGCCAACCTGCGCGCGGCACGTGTCTTCAACCAGCGTCACCAACTGGCCAAGATCGGCAAGGCCACCAACCGCTACGAGTGGAGCATGACGCCGCAGACCGTCAACGCCTACTACAGCCCTTCCACCAACACGATCAACTTCCCGGCCGCCATCCTGCAGCCGCCGTTTTTCTACGCCAAGGGCGACGACGCCATCAACTACGGCGGCATCGGCGCCGTCATCGGCCACGAGGCGGGCCATGGCTTTGATGACCAGGGCAGCCAGTTCGACGGCGAGGGCAACAACGCCAACTGGTGGACGGCCGAGGACCGCCAGCGCTTCGAGGCCCGTGCCAACAAGCTGGTGGCCCAGGCCGACGAGTACGCGCCACTGCCGCAATACCCCGACAAGCATGCCAACGGCCGCCTGACACTGGGCGAGAACATCGGCGACCTCGGCGGCCTGAACATGGCCTACGACGCGATGGTCAAGGCTACGGCCGGCCAGCCGGACCCGATGCTCGACGGCCTGAGCCGCGACCAGCGCTTCTTCATGAACTGGGCCAAGGTCTGGGCCGGCGCCATCCGCCCCGAAGCGCAACTGGTGCGCCTGAACACCGACCCGCACGCGCCGGCCGGCTTCCGCACCAATGGCGCGCCGTCCAACATGCCGGCGTTTGCCAAGGCCTTCAGCTGCAAGGCGGGCGATGCGATGGTGCGTCCGGAGGACAAGCGGGTCGTGATCTGGTGAGGCCGACCGACCCGGCCCTGCGCCGGCACTGAGGCCACGCGGGCCTGCGGTGCAGGCCCGCCCAATCCCCGCCTCGGCGGTTGATCACAACCCTCGTGGACAAGGCTGTGGATAAGCGCTGGGGCGCGCTCGCAAGTGCTTGTCAGCCGCCGGCTGAGCCTGGGCTGCTCACGGATTGAGCAGCACCGGCCTTCTTCAAGGGCGGTCGACCGCGACGTAGGCCACACGGCCGGGTACACGCACCTCCACCGTCGTGCCACCTTCGGCGCCGCTGTTGAACGTCAGGCGCGCGCCGATCTGCTTCGCACGCTCGCGCATGCCGGCCAGCCCCCAGTGCCCCTCGCGGCCACCGTCCATCTGCCAGGCGGCAGGCAGGCCGACGCCGTTGTCGCGGATGCTCAGCTGGAACTCCTGAGCGCCGAAACTCACCTCGACGTGGATCGTCGTCGCCTGCGCATGCGCGAACGCATTGCGCAGCGCCTCCAGCCCGATGCAGCCGAGCTGGTCGATGACCGTTCGGTCCAACGGGCGGGGCGTGCCATGGCTCACCACCTGAAAGTCCACGCCCTCGCGGTGCAGCTCTTCACCGACCGAGCGCAGGCTGTCCAGCAGTTCCGTGCCATCGGCCTGCAGCGTACGCAGGTCCAGCACCCGCTCGCGGGCTTCGATCACGACCTGGTCCGCGCGGTCCAGCAACGCCTCGATGCGCTGACGAGTGGGGTCGACTGCCGGCATGCTGCTGGCCACGCCCTGGATGTGCAGGATGAGCCCCTGCGTGCTCTGCAGCAAGGTGTCATGCAACTCGCGGGCAATGCGCTCGCGCTCGCGGTGCCGTGCCTCCAGTTCGCGGCGCACATGGGCCGCGAGCGCCCGCGTGCGCAGCAGATAGGTTCCTGCCACCAGAGCCAGCGCCAGCAGCGTACAGGCCAGCACGAAGCCGCGCGTTTGCCACGCATAGGCAGCAATGCGGAAGTCCAGCGTGGCCTCCCGCGTGCTCCAGACGCCGTCGGCATTGGCCGCCACCACGCGAAAGCGATAGTCGCCTGGCCCCAGGTTGGCGTAGGCCGCCTCGCGGCGGGTGTCTGCGTCCTGCCAATCGGTGTCGACGCCATCGAGCCGGTAGCGAAAACGCGCCCGGTCGGCTGCCGCCAGCGTCAGCGCCGAATAGCGGATCACCGCCGCACGCGTACCGGCCGGCAGGGTGAGCCCGGCTTCGGGGCGAAAGCTCCGATCGGCGGCCCGCAGACCGAGGATGTCCACGCCGATGGCGCGTTCACTGCGGGTGACGTGCGCGGTATCCAGCCAGGCGACCCCCCCATTGGTGGCCGCCCACAGCCGTTGCTGCGCATCCACCACGAGGGTCGGCACGGGCGTGGCCTGCAAAGCGATGCCGGGCAGGCCGTCGCGCCAGTCCAGCAGGCGGTAGTTGGGGCGCGCCTGGCCTGACGCCGGCAGCGCGGGGAGCTCACGCGCCGCCAGCTGCACCAGGCCGCGTCCGCCGTTCAGCCAGAGGTCACCCGAGGCTGACTCCACCACGCCGGTGACATGGGTGAACACATCTTCCTGCTCGTTGGTGAGCGTCACGAACTGGCGTCCGTCGAAACGCGCGAACCCGGCTTCACCTCCTACATAGACCTGCCCGCGGCGGTCCACCAGCAACGTGGTGGCCCGGCCCACATGCAGCCCCTGCGCCGCGCCATGGCGGCGCAGCTCGGCACCCTTGAGGCTCAGCAGCAAGTCGTCGTAGGCGAACCAGGCCGTGCCGTCTGCGGCCACGACGATGGCCGTGGGCAGGTTGCCCTGCAGCTCCAGCCGAGGCTCACGGTGCGTGCTGCCGTCGGCATCGATGCGAAACACGCCCGCCCCCTGCGCGGCGACCCACGCGCCACCTTTCTGGTCGGGTGCCAGGGCCTTCGCCACGTACTGGCGGCGCTGCTCATACAGCCAGACACGCTCTCGCCGGCCCTCACGCTCGCGCCAGACGCCGTCGCCGTGCACCCACCACAGCGTGCCGGTGGCGTCCCGTACCGCCGCCCGGAACTCGCGCTCCACGGGTGCCGGCTCAGGCGGGCGCGGTGGCGACCAGGTCAAGGCCCGCCGCCCGCTCAAGGCCAGCACGCCGTCGCCGGCCAGCGCCACGGCAAAGCCGGCGGGCTCGCTGCTGTCAAAACCCTGCAGGCGCTGAAGCCGCTGCAACCGGAAGCTGCTCAGGCCGTGGTTGCTGCCCACCCAGACCTCGCCGTCCATGCCCTGCACCAGCGGCACGACGACATTGGCCGGCAGGCCATCGCGGCGCGCAAAGAGCTCGACACCGTCCGCCTCCGTCAGGCTGTGGTCGGTGGGCACCGAAGCAGCCTCCCGCACGCGCCGCACGCCCACGCCAGCCTGCGTCATCCACAGGCTGCCATCGTCAGCAAACAGCAACTGCTTGGCGCGCAGCTCGTGGCTCTGGTCGCCGTTGAAGGCGGGCGGCAGTTGGCGCGAGGAGGCGGTGGGTGCGCCGCCCGGGTAGTCCGGCAACGGCCGGATGCCGCGCAGGCCTTCCGACATCCAGACGCGGCCCGCGCGGTCCTCCACCAGCACGGCATTGCGCGAGATGACTTCTCCGGTATCGCGGAACTGCGTCTCGCCGGGCGGCAGCCAATAGAGCCGCTGAATGCCGGCCACCCAAAGATTGCCGCGACGGTCGGTGAAGACGTAGTCGGCGCCCTCGTCCTGGTAGCCACGCTCGCGACCGATGCGCTGCCAGCGCTGGCCGTCGAATCGCGCCAGCCCCTCCCCGGCCGCGGCCCAGAGCACGCCGTCCGGCCCGCGGGCGAAGCGCAGCACACGCCCGCCGGGCAAGCCCTGGCCCTCATTGAAGGCGGCGATGCGACCATCACGCAGCCTCACCGCTCCCCCCGCAAACAAGCCGATCCAGATGTCGCCGTTGGCCTCCAGGTGCAGGGCATTGATGTTGTTGGAGGCGAGCCGTTCCCCCTCCCGCAGCGGGTAGGGCTCGAAGCGCACGCCGTCGAACCGGTACAGGCCCTGGCCCGTGCCCAGCCACAGCACGCCCGAGGGCGACAGGGCCAAGGTCCAGATGTCGGCCGGCGCGCCCTGGTCCACCATCCAGCGCGCATGGGCGAAGTCGGCCAAGGGCCGGGCGGGCTGGGCTTGTGACAAGGCGGGGGCTGCGCCAACGAGCAGCGCCGCAGCCAGCCAGAGAAGCAAACGGTCAGCGAACCTCATCGCCGGGCGGGGTGGCGGCGCCGGGCAGCGACGTCGCGAGTTTCGGAGCGCGAAAGTATCTCCGCAGGTCGGGGTGCCGATGCCAGCCGTCAGGCCCAACCGTGATGAGCCGGGCGGCGAGACGTCAGCCGACGCATCAGCTCCGTCCAGCGCCGCCATCTGCCGTTCATGCATCCCATGGGTGAACGTGTCACAAGCGGCGTGCCAATTCGATGGAGCCGCGTCACCATCAGCGCCAACCGAGGAGCCTGAATTGAAGACCCACCGCCTGATGCCTGCCCTGTTCATCGCCAGCCTGCTCGCCGCCGTGCCGCTGCATGCCACCGCTGTCGATGCTGCGCCGTCTCCACCCCTGCACGAGCAGATCGCGGCCCTCGACGCCGCGGTGTTCGACGCCTTCAACCGCTGCGCGGACCCGGCGCAACTGCAACGGCATGCCAGCTACTTCGCCGAGGGCGTCGAGTTCTACCATGACAACGGCGGCGTCACCTGGAACCGCGCCGACATGCTGGCCAACACCCGGCAGCATGCCTGCGGCAACTACCGGCGGGAGCTGGTGCCGGGCACGTTGCGCGTGTATTCCATCAAGGACTTCGGCGCCATCGCCCAGGGCACTCACCGCTTCTGCCAGATGGGCGCAACGCGATGCGAGGGCGCTGCGGACTTCCTGATCGCCTGGCGCCGTGATGGCGACCGGTGGCTGATCACCCGGGTGTTCAGCTACGGTCACCGCGCCGAGTGAGGGTCAGCACCTTTCCTTGCAGCCAGGTGTCCGTGCACCCCATGCGGGTTGACCCGGCGCTGCGCCGCTGCCGACAATCCGCGCTCCTTCACTGACGGCTTTGCCATGAACCCAGCGCCTAGTTGCTGGCCTTCACCGCACCGTCTGTAGCCTGCCTTCATCGAGCGGCTGCATCTCGGGCGGTGGGGGCTCTGACGACCTTCCACCCCCCGGGACAGCGGGCTCCCTGCGTGCGGCGTTCTGCCGTGCTGCCTTCTCCCCGGACACTCTCGTGACCCAGCGGCGCACCCGCGCCGCCCGCTGCCGCCATGCCTGACGCATGGTGGCGGGGAGACACCCGTGCAACACCTCCTCCTGCGCAACGCTTTCCTGCTGTCCCGCGCGTTCTCGAACGCCCGCAACCGCCTGCCCGACACCCAGGCCCTGGCCCGGCGTCTCGGCCCCGGCCTGATCACCGGCGCCGCCGATGACGACCCGAGCGGCATCGCCACCTATTCGCAGGCCGGTTCGCAGTTCCGCTTCGGCCTCGTATGGACACTGCTGCTGACCACGCCGCTGATGATCGGCATCCAGATGCTGTCGGCCCGCATCGGCTGGGTCACCGGCCAGGGCCTGGCGGCCAACATCGCCAAGGTCTGCCCGCGCTGGCTGACGATGGGGCTCGTGGCTCTGCTGGTGGTGGCCAACACCATCAACATCGCCGCCGACATCGGCGCCATGGCCGAAGCTGCGCGGCTGCTTGCGGGCGGCTCGCGGGTGCTGTACATCGTCGGCTTTGGCGCGCTGTGCGTGCTGGGCCAGGTGTACTTCTCGTATGAGCGCTCGGTGCGCATCCTGAAGTGGCTGACGCTGGCCCTGTTCTCGTACGTCGCCGTCGTGCTGGTGGTGCAGGTGCCGTGGCGACAGGCCACCGCGGAGTCGCTGCAGCCTTGGGCCTTCTTTCCGGCGACCGCCAGCCTCAGCGACTACGCCAGCATGGTGGTGGCCGTGCTGGGCACCACGATCAGCCCCTACCTGTTCTTCTGGCAGGCCTCGCAGGAGGTGGAGGAAATGCATGCCCGCCCGCAGGCCGCGGAGCTGCGGCTGGTGCCGGCGTATGCGCAGGAGCATCTGTATCGCATCAAGCAGGACACCTACATCGGCATGTCCTTCTCCAACGTGATTGCGCTGTGCATCGTGCTGGCCACGGCCGTGACGCTGAACCTGCATGGCGTCACCAACATCCAGACCTCCGGCCAGGCCGCCGAGGCCCTGCGCCCGGTGGCGGGTGAGTTCGCGTTCGCCGTCTTCGCGCTGGGCATCATCGGCACGGGGCTGCTGGCGGTGCCGGTGCTGGCCGGCTCGGCCGCCTATGCGGTCAGCGAGGTGTTCGGCTGGAAGGCCAGCCTCGCCCACGGCCTGCGCGAGGCGCGGGGCTTCTACGCCATCATCATCGCGGCCACCGGCATCGGCGCCCTGATGAGCGTGTTCGAGCTGGACCCGATCAAGGCCCTGGTCTGGAGCGCCATCGTCAATGGTGTCATCTCGGTGCCCATCATGGTCGTCATGATGTGGATCGGCCAGTCGCCGCGCGTGATGGGCGAGCTCACGATGTCGCGCCGCCACCGCTGCTTCGGCTGGGCCGCGACCGGCGTCATGGCCGTGGCCGTGGTGGTGATGTTCGCCACGGCTTGACGCTCGGTTGAGCCCCTCGGCGCTGCAGCCAGCGCCGCAACGCCGTCCCGGCTCGCGCACCCCGGTCGCGAGCCGGGCTCCGTGACGACCACAAAGAGATTGCTCATGAACAAGTTCCTTGCCCGCGGGGCCGCCTCGACCGGCCACCGCCTGATGGCCCGCACCGCACGCGCGCTGCGGCTCCTCATGCGAGGGCTGCTGCTCACCGCCGCCCACGCAGCCCATGCGGCAGGCGGCCACCATGCCGTGGACGATGCCAGCATCCTTGAGCCGGGCCAATGCCAGCTCGAAACCTGGGCCGACCGCACCACCGACGGCGCCCGCTCGTCCGCGCACGTCGGACCGGGCTGCCGCGTCGGCCCGGTGGAGCTGAGCCTGAACCTGGATCGCGTCCGGTCCGCCGACACCACCACCGTGGCCGGCCCGCAGGTCAAATGGGCGACGCCGGTGAGCGACAGCCTCAGCGTCGGGCTCGCCGCCTCCGCGGCCCTGCAGGACCGGGCGCCGCGCCAAGCGAGCCGCACGCTCCTGCTGCTGGGGACCTGGCAGCCCAGCGACAGCTGGCTGGTCCACGCCAACGCCGGCCGGGACTTCCGGCCCGGAGGCCTCAGCAGCACCCACGCGGGCGCCGCCATCGAGTGGCAGGCCACCCCGCGCTGGTCCTTCGTCGCCGAGCGCTTTCGGGAAGGCGGCGGCGACTACGGCCGCACCGGCGCGCGCTGGTCCCTGAACGACGCAGTCAACGTCGACATCAGTCGTGCCAGCGGCTGGCGAGGCGGCTCACCCGCCTGGTGGACCGTGGGGGTCAGCTGGGTCTGGGCACGTTGACGGGGTGCATCCGCCGGGCGCGTCAGAACAGGAAGTAGCGCTGCGCCATCGGCAGCTCCTTGGCGGGCTCGCAGGTCAGCAGCACGCCATCGGCCCGCACCTCGTAGGTCTGCGCGTCGATCTCCATCGTCGGCAGGTAGGCGTTGTGGACCATGTCTGCCTTCCTGACCGTGCGGCAGCCTTTCACCGGCACCAGGGTCTTGGCCAGGCCGAGCTTCTCAGCGCTGGCCTGGCCGCTCTGGCTGACGAAGGTGAGTGAGCCCTGCGACAGCGCGCCGCCGAAGCTGCCGAACATCGGTCGGTAGTGCACCGGCTGAGGCGTCGGGATGGAGGCATTCGCGTCGCCCATGGCTGCGGCCGCGATGAAGCCGCCCTTCAAGATGAGGCTGGGCTTCACGCCGAAGAAGGCCGGCTTCCACAGCACGAGGTCGGCCCACTTGCCCACCTCGATGCTGCCCACCTCATGACTGATGCCGTGGGCCAGCGCCGGGTTGATGGCCAGTTTGGCGAGATAGCGCTTGACCCGCGCGTTGTCGTTGCCGGCACCGTCGTCAGGCAAGGCACCGCGCTGCACCTTCATCTTGTGCGCGGTCTGCCAGCAGCGTAACGAAACCTCGCCCACGCGGCCCATGGCCTGCGAGTCCGACGAGAACATGCTGATGGCGCCCAGGTCGTGCAGGATGTCTTCGGCCGCGATGGTCTCGCGGCGGATGCGGCTCTCGGCAAAGGCCAGGTCTTCGGCGATGCCGGCGTCCAGGTGGTGGCACACCATCAGCATGTCGAGGTGCTCGTCCAGCGTGTTGACGGTGAACGGCCGCGTGGGGTTGGTGGAGCTGGGCAGCACATTGGCCTCGCCCACCACTTTCATGATGTCGGGCGCATGGCCGCCGCCCGCGCCTTCGGTGTGGAAGCTGTGGATGGTGCGGCCCTTGAAGGCGGCGATGGTGTCTTCCACGAACCCACTCTCGTTGAGCGTGTCAGTGTGGATGGCGACCTGGGTGTCGGTGAGCTCGGCCACGCTCAGGCAGTTGTCGATGGCGGCGGGCGTGGTGCCCCAGTCCTCGTGCAGCTTCAGGCCGATGGCACCGGCCTCGATCTGCTGCATCAGGCCCTCGGGACGCGAGGCGTTGCCCTTGCCCAGGAAGCCCAGGTTCATGGGGAAGGCCTCGGCGGCCTTGAGCATGGTGGCAATGTGGCTGGGCCCGGGCGTGCAGGTGGTGGCCAGCGTGCCGGTGGCCGGGCCGGTACCGCCGCCGATCATGGTGGTCACGCCGCTCATCAGCGCCTCTTCGATCTGCTGCGGGCAGATGAAGTGGATGTGGGTGTCGATGGCGCCGGGCGTGACGATGAAGCCCTCGCCCGCGATGATCTCGGTGCCCGGGCCGATGACGATGTCCACGCCCGGCTGCACGTCGGGGTTGCCGGCCTTGCCGATGGCGGCGATGCGGCAGCCGCGCAGGCCGATGTCGGCCTTGACGATGCCCCAGTGATCGATGATGACGGCGTTGGTGATGACGGTGTCGACCGCATCACCCGGCCCCGGGCCGTTCGGGCGCTGGGACTGGCCCATGCCGTCGCGCACCGTCTTGCCGCCACCGAACTTGACCTCCTCGCCATAGCCGCCAGCGCGCAGCGTCAGGTCTTGCTCAATCTCGATGACCAGGGCGGTGTCGGCCAGGCGCAGCTTGTCGCCGACGGTGGGGCCGAGCATCTCGGCGTAGGCACGGCGGGAGATCTTCATAGCTTGCCTTGCACGAGGCCGCGGAAGCCCCAGACGGCGCGTTCGCCGTCCAGGTCGACGAGTTCGACCGTGCGCGTCTGCCCCGGCTCGAAGCGCACCGCGGTGCCGCTGCAAATGTTGAGCCGCATGCCACGCGCCGCCTCGCGGTCGAAGCTCAGCGCAGCATTGGTTTCGGCGAAGTGGTAGTGAGAACCGACCTGGATGGGCCGGGTGCCGGCGTTGGCCACCTTCAGCGTCAGCGTGCGGCGGCCGGGGTTGAGCTCATGCTCGCCCTCGGCGGTGATCAGCTCGCCGGGAATCATCAGGCGACCCCACCCAGCCGGGCCACGGCCAGGGCGGCCACGCTGGCGCCCAGCAGTGCGCGCGCCAGCACCGGCGCATGGCGCAGCTTCCAGCCCATCGCCAGACCAGCGCCGTGCAGGGCCACGGTGCTGAGCACCACGCCCGCCAGGGCGGCGGCGCCTTGCAGTTCCAGCCCGTGGGCCGCGCCATGGCTGAAGGCCAGGATGGCGGCCGTGGCAGCGCCAGCCGCTGGCGGCATGGCCAGGCGCAAGGCCACCAGCAGGCCCAGCACCGCGAGCGACACGGTGATGGCGGCCTCCATCGCCGGCATCTGCCAGCCGGTGGCCATGGACAAGCCGGCGCCCGCCAGCAACGACAGGGCAAAGGCAAGGGGCGCACGCAGCGGCTGCTTCAGCGCCATGGCGCTCCACAGGCCCACGGCCAGCATGGCCGCGAGGTGGTCGGGCCCGGTCAGCGGATGCAGGGCGCCTTCGACGAAGCCGTGGAGGCGGCTGTGATCGCCCGTGTGGGCCTGCGCGGCCGTGGCCAGCAGGGGCAAGGAGAAGGCGGCAAGCCAGCGGTGCAGGGTCTTCATGGCGTCTCGCAGGGTTCAGGCAATCGGTTGGTGCACGGTCACGAGCTTGGTGCCGTCCGGGAAGGTGGCTTCCACCTGGATCTCCGGGATCATCTCGGGGATGCCCTCCATGACGTCGGCGCGGGTCAACACCTCGCGGCCTTCGCTCATCAGCTGCGCCACGGTCTTGCCGTCACGCGCGCCCTCCAGGATGGCGGCGCTGATCAGCGCGACGGCTTCGGGGTAGTTCAGCTTGAGCCCCCGGGCCTTGCGGCGCTCGGCGAGCAGCGCGGCGGTGAAGAGCAGCAGCTTGTCTTTTTCTCGGGGTGTGAGTTCCATCGGGGGCCAGCTCTTCAGGCGTACAGGTCGATCAGGCCGGTGGCGTCTCAGGGCTGCGAGGCCCCGGCCCATCGGTTCGTTCAGGGTGGGCTTTGCAAGGCGGATGCCAGTCGACGAGCACGGCGCCCCCCTCACCCTTGCGGGCCGGCCCCGCCGCCTGGCGGGTAGGCGTGCCCAGCGCGATCCAGCCCAGCAGCGTCTCGCCCGGCTCGCAGAAGGCTGCAGCCACCGCGGCATTGCGCACCTTGGCGCCGCTGAGCATCTTGCCGCCAAAGCCCAGGGCATGGGCCGCCGTCAGGAAGTTGGCCAGCGCGCCGCCCACGGCCGCCCACTGTTCGTGGGCCGGCACCTGGGGATGGCCGAGATCGATGCGGGCCACCACCGCGACCGTCAGCGGCGGCTTCAGCGCCCGCTCGGCGTCCATCGCGGCGCCCTCCTCCCCCTTGCCTGCGGCACGGGCAGCGTCGGCAAACAGGGCAGCCATGCCCTCTTTTGCGGCACCACGCACCACCTTGAATCGGTAAGGCACCAGTTCGGCGTGGTCGGGTGCACGCAGGGCCGCCTCGGCCATCAGCGCCAGCTGCGCGTCGCTCGGCCCGGGTTCCGTGAGGTACTTGGGGCCGACCGAATAGCGCGTCAGCAGCGCCTCCAGCGAGGGCGGCACGAGGTTCACTTCAGCAGCCCGGCGTTCTCGGCCGCGGCCTTGATGCCGTCGTAGTTGGCCGGCTTGGTGGCAATGAACTTGGTGGCGCGCTGCAGGCCCAGGATCTCCTTGCCTTGCGGCGTGGCGGGGTCCAGGGCGAGGAAGGCGGCCTTGATCTTGTCCTGCAGGGCCTGCGGCATCTCGGCGTGCACCGACCAGTTGTAGTCGTAGTAGGCCGGGGTCGTGTAGAAGACCTTGACCTGGGCCGGGTCGACCTTCTTCTCGGTGACGAACTTCTCCCACACCGAGATGTTCAGCGCGCCGGCGTCCACCTTGCCGCTGGCGACGGCGGCGATGGTGGCGTCATGCGCGCCGCTGAAGGCCACGCGCTTCAAGTCGGCATCCGGGTTGATCTTGGCGGCCAGCAGGAAGCTGCGCGGCATCAGGTGGCCCGAGGTGCTGCTCTGCGAGCCGAAGGACAGGGTCTTGCCCTTGAGGTCTTCCAGCTTGGCGATGCCGCTCTTGGCGTCCGTGATGAACACCGAGCGGAACTTCTCGTCCTCCTCACGCTGCACCAGCGGCACGACCTTGCCGCCCGAGCGCACGTTCGCCTGCACGAAGGTGAAGCCCCCGAACCAGGCCAGGTCGACCTTCTTGTTGACCAGGGTCTCGACGGCCGCCGCGTAGTCGGTCACCGGCGTCCACTCGACCTTCATGCCCAGCTTGCTTTCCAGGTACTGGCCCAGCGGCGCGAACTTGCGCGCCAGCTCGGTGGGCGACTCGTCGGGGATGGCGGTCACGCGCAGCACCTGCTGTGCCTGCGCGACGGCGCCCGCCAGGGCGAGCGACGCCACCACACCACGCGCCAGACTGGCGACAACACGAGAAAGGGCCATGATCAAGTCTCCTGAGGGAAGAACGGTGTCCGGTCAGAACACCAGGGTGGCCCAGGCCGGATCAGCAGCCCGGGCAGCGAATTGCACCGCACCGCCATGCTGGCGGGCGGCAGGGATGAGGTCGGCATGCGTGAGGCCGTGAGCGGCCAACGCATCCGTACAGGCCAGGAAGCGCGCGCCATGGTCGAGGGCATCCTGCATCCAGCTGGCGATGGTCTTGTCGAAACGCGTGGACGCGCGCAGCGCGTCGGCCACGCCCGGCTGCAGCAACAACACCGAGCGCGCCGTGAAGTAGACCTCCACCTGCAGCTCCAGAGCAGCGCCCGCCGCCGCCTGCGCGAACGGCGTGGCCAGACGCACCGGGTCCGCCGGGTCCGCAGCCCACAACAAAATGGCCAGGCCCTGGCGCGACATCAGGCACCTTCCAACTGGTTGAGCCAGGCCCAGCGCTGCATTGCGGCGCGGATGTTGGCCTCACCCACGACAAGCTGGGCGCGCTCCTCGTCCAGTCGCGCCGGCGCCAGCTCCAGCAACCAACCCGCCTCGTAGGGGGCCTGGTGCACCAACTCCGGCCGCTCCTCCAGCGCTTCATTGACCCGCATGACCGTGCCCGACAACGGCGACTTCACCGACACGATGGACTTGGACAACTCCACCACACCCAGTGACCGCCCTTGCTCGACCTCGCTGCCCACCGACTTCGGCCGGCACATGTAGATGTCCCCCGACGCCTTCAAGCCCAGCGCCGTGATCCCCACACGCACCCGCCCCCCATCCAGCGGCATCGCCCAGGTCTGGTCGTCGATCCAGTACCAGAGATGCTCCGGCAGCTCGGCGCCCGCGATCAGCATGGCGCCCCCACGATGGTTCGGCCGGCGTCGCGAGCGGGCACAGGTTGGTTCGAGCACCGCAGCCGTACTGGCGTACGGCGAGGAGCGCAGGGCCAAGATGTGTCCGCGCAGTAGCCGGACGGGCCATCGTGGCGGAAAGAGGTAGGAGTCGAACCTACCCGGCAACGCATGGCGCCACCCACCGGGTTTGAAGCCCGGCCGACACACCGGTGTCGTTCTCTTTCCATGTTCAATGCTCCAGCGGCGCAAACAGCGCGCTGTCAGCCCGCAGCCGATGTTCATCGCCCACCCGGCGCAGCAGACCGACGCGGTCGAAATGCTCCAGGATCTGGATCGCACGCTTGCGGCCCAGGCCGGTCGCGTCGCGGAAGGCGGCCGCGGCCACATGCCCCTGTTCCGTCGCCAGGCGGCGCACTGTAGCCGCGAGTGCGGTCATCGTGGGCGTGTCCAGGTACAAGTCCTTCACGACCTGATGCAGATCGCCCTGCTGCGCCAGGCGCGCCAGCGTCGTGCGCATCAGAGGCTCAGGCTCGGCGCAGTCCTTGGCGAGGTCGCGCGCCCAGGCGCCTTCGGCCCCGGCTGCGGCCAGGCGAGGTGCGACCTTCTGCGCAATGCGCTGCTCGGTGGCCGACAGCTGAACGCCATGCACTGGCAAATGCACGAAGGCACCGCGCACCGCGACCTGTCCGCGGCCCCGCAGCTCGTTCAGCACCTGGCGCCACAGCGGCTCGGCCATGCGTGGCGACACGAGGCGGCGCAGCCGGGCCGCGTCAGGCCCGAGCTCGTCGGGTGACTTGGCGTGATAGTCGGCCAACGCGCCCAGCAGCCGATGCGTCAGCGCCGCATGGGCCTCGTCACCCAGGGCCCAGCCCTGCAGCGGCTCGGCGAGGCCCTCGGCTTGCGCGAAGCGGGCGAGGTCCAGGCCGAGCTGGGACAGCACCAGCAGCCGTTCACGGCGGCGCGCCGTGGTGGGCAGCTCACAAGCCGCGAGCTCGTCGAGCCGCTCCGGCGTGCGGCGGTAGCGCGTGGGGGCAAACGGGTCCAGCACGATGCCGCCGGCCAGCGTGCGCGTGGCACCGGCGTCGCGCAGCACGAGGCGGTCGCCGCGCCAGGCGCCCACGGGGCCATGGCAGACCAGCTGCACGCGGGCCGCAGCGCCGGGCTCGATCAGGTCGCCATCCAGCACCGCCACGCTGGCCATGGTGCTCTGCGCGCCCAGGTGCAAGTGGACCCGCGCGCCCGAGCGCAGCGGCCGGGCCTCGCCGGGCCATAGCTGCAGGCGGGCGTCGAAGCGGTCAGTGGCCAGGGCCACATGCGGCGCCGTGAGCCAGGCGCCCCGCGGTGCCTCGTCCTTGGCGATGCCCGCCAGCGCGACGGCACAGCGTTGGCCGGCCTGGGCGCGTTCAACCACACGGTTCTGGGCATGCAGGCTGCGCACCCGGGCGCGGCGCCCGGCCAGCACGAGTTCATCGCCTACGGCGATCTCGCCCGCATGCAGGGTGCCCGTCACGACCGTACCCACGCCATCGAGCGTGAAGGCGCGGTCCACCGCCAGGCGCGGGGCCAGGCCTTGCCACGCACGCGGCGGCATCTGACGAGCCGCGTTGAACAGCAGCTCCCGCAATGCCTCGACGCCCTGCCCGGTCTGCGCGCAGACCGCCACGATGGGTGCCTCGGCCAGGCCCGTACCGGCCAGGAGTTCACGCACCTCAGCCGTCAGGGACTCAATGCGCCCGGGCTCCGCGCGGTCGGCCTTGGTGATCGCCACCGCGCCGCGCGTCAGGCCCAGCAGGCTCAACACCGCCAGGTGCTCGCGCGTCTGCGGCATGACGCCGTCGTCCGCCGCCACGAGCAGCAGCCCGAAATCGATGCCGCTCGCGCCCGCCAGCATGGTGTGCACGAGCTTCTCGTGGCCGGGCACGTCGATGAAGCCCACGCGCTCCTTGGCGCCGGGCACGTCCAGGTAGGCGTAGCCCAGTTCGATGCTGATGCCGCGCGCCTTCTCCTCCGGCAGGCGGTCGGTGTCCACGCCGGTCAAGGCGCGCACCAGGGTCGTCTTGCCGTGGTCGATGTGGCCAGCGGTACCGATGATCATGGCGTGGGCTCGCTCGCAAAGGACCGAGGCCACAGAGACACAGAGGCACACAGAGGCCGCGATGACGCGCAGCGCCTCTGTGCCTCTGTGTCTCTGTGGCTGTGTTCAACGGCGGCTGTGTTCACGCCAGTGCTTCCTTCAACGTCGTCAGCTGAGATGTCAGCAGCGCCGGCTCCTCCAGGCAGCGCAGATCGAGCAGCAGCCGGCCTTCGTGGATGCGGCCGATGACCGGGCGGGGCAGTTCGCGCAGCGTGGTGGCCAGCGCGTCGAGGGACCGGCCCCGACCGTCGGCCGGCGTCAGGGCCAGGCCGGCCGAGGGCAGGCGCTCCACCGGCAGTGAGCCCGATCCGATCTGGCTCTGCAGCGCCACCACCTCGACGCTGAACCGCGGCGCCACGGCCGCCGCCACTTCGGGCAGCAACTGTTGGGCGAGTGTGGCGATCTGGGACTGGGGCCGGGTCAGCAGGCGCAGCGTGGGCAGGTCCTGCACCAGGCGCTCGGGCCGCTGGTACAGGCGCAGCGTGGCCTCCAGGGCAGCGAACGGCAGCTTGGACAGGCGCAGCGCCCGCTTCATGGGGAACTTGCGAATACGGCCGATGGCCGCCTTGCTGCCGACGATGAGGCCGGCCTGCGGGCCGCCCAGCAGCTTGTCGCCGCTGAAGGTGACCACATCGCAGCCGGCGGCCAGCATGGCCTGAGGCAGCGGTTCGGCCGGCAGGCCCCATTTGGCGAGGTCGACCAGGGCTCCGCTGCCCAGGTCGGTCATCAACGGCACGCCACCGGCGCGCGCAATCGGCGCGAGCGTGGCTTCATCGACCGCAGCGGTGAAGCCCTGCACCGCGTAGTTGCTGGTGTGCACCTTCACGATGAGGCCGGTGCGCGGGCTGATGGCGCCCTCATAGTCACGCGGGTGCGTCCGGTTGGTGGTGCCCACCTCCACGAGGGTGGCGCCCGCCGCGGCCATCACGTCGGGCATGCGGAAGGCGCCGCCAATCTCCACCAGCTCACCGCGCGACACGATGGCTTCCTTGCCCCGCGCGAGCGCTGCGATGCCGAGCAGCACCGCGGCGGCATTGTTGTTGACGACGGTGGCCGCCTCGGCGCCCGTGAGCTCGCACAGCAGCGACTCGATCAGGTCATCGCGATCGCCGCGGCCGCCGCTGTCGAGATCGAACTCGAGGTTGTTCGGCGCGCCGGTCAGGGCCAGCACCTGGGCCAGCGCCGCGTCGGCCAGCAGCGCGCGCCCGAGGTTGGTGTGGATGACCGTGCCCGTGAGGTTCAGCACCGCCCGCATGTTGGGCTGCATGCGCTGGCTCACGCGGGTGGCGAGGGACTGCGGCAACAGGGCCAGCTCGGCCCGCGGCAGCTCGCCCGCCACGGCCCGGGCGCGCACGCCGTCCAGCAAGGCCCGCGCCTCACGCGCGACCAGCGTATGACCATGCTCCGCCACCAAGGGCGCGCATTCGCGCAGCAGCTTGTCGAGGGCGGGCAGGTCCTTGGGGCTGGCCTTGGAACCGTGAACCACGGATTCGTCGGGCGTCGCCATCAGTGGCCTCGACCGGGCGGTGGTGGCGCGTCTTCGGGTTCGCCGAAGAGCAGCAGCAGGTTCACCCCGTGGCGTTGCTGGCCCTCTTCGCTGACGAGCAGGTCGAGCGTCAGCGTGGCGAGATCGTCCGCCACCGGCTCGATGCCGTTGTCACGTGCGGGGTGCATCAGCTTCAGGTAGTGGCCGCATTCGCTGCAGCACTCGGCCTGGACGGCCGGCTGGGTTTCGGCCGCGGCGGCGTCAGCGGCCACGAGGTTCTGCAGCGAGATGCCCTTGGTGCTCTGGCAGTGGCTGCACTTGATGCGCACGTAGTGCCATTGTGTGGCGCACAGGCCGCAGGCCAGGTAACGGGCACCGTCGGCACCCAACCGCTCGACCGAGGCCACCGGCCGCGAGGCGCAGCAGGGGCAGACGGTCGGGTCGTCGATGCGGCCGAAGGGTGCGAGCTGGCCGCCCGTGTGCGCCGCTGCCGTCTGCTGCGCGAGGCGAACCCAGTGCAGCTGCAGGCCCGCCGCCAGCAGCGGGGCTGCCGCCATGTCGAGCCCGAACATCACGCCGGTCAGCAGGCGCCCGGCTTGCGTCTCCAGGTGCTCGTCGCTGGCGTCAGCCAGTTGCCGCACCGTCGAGCGCGCCGGCCCTTCGGGCAGGTGGGCAGTCAGGTCTTGCAGCATCGAGCGCAGCGACTCGCGCCAGACTGCGGCACGGGGCCAGGTCTCGGCCGGCAACAACGGCAGGCCGGCGCTCGCAGCCGCCTCCACCTGCTCGGCCGTGGGCAGCGGCACGGCGACACCCGCCTTCAGCGCGCGGTGCTGGGCATCGGCCAGTTCCGCGGCGAAGAGCAGAAAGTCGCGCATCGCATGCCCCTCGGCGAGCTGGCGCAGGCGCACCGCCCGCGCGGCGAAAACGCCGGCATCGGGCAGGTGCAGGAAGGTCAGCTGTTCGCCCGCGCGAACCGCGATTTCTTCCGGGCTGAGGAGCTTCTGGGAGGTCGTCGTCGTGGAGGTCACTGCTTGCCTGTCATCTCACGGTGCCACAGCGCGTGGTTCTGGCGCGCCCAGGCTTCGGTGACCGTGCCGCGCGTCATGGCGCGCACGGTGCCCTTGACCCAGATGGCCGCATACACGTGCATGATGACACCGAGGACCAGGGCCACCGCGCTGGCCGCGTGCAGCACCACCGCGATCCGGCGCAGCAGGATCGGGAAGCTGTTGGCGAACCAGGGTTGCCAGAACATCACGCCGGTGATCAGCAGCACCGCGAGGCACACGCTCATCAGCCAGAACACGCCCTTCTGGCCGGCGTTGTACTTGCCGACCGGTGGCAAGGCCGCCTTGTCGCCACGCAGCATGTCGCCGCTCTTGGCCACCCATTCACGGTCAGCCGGCACGAACACGTTCTCGCGCCAGAGGCGGAAGAACATGACCGCGAAGGCCAGCACCATGGCCACCCCGAAGAAGGGGTGCAGGATGCGGGTCCAGACGCCACCGCCGAACAGGCTGCTGAAGAAGTACAGGCTCGGGTGGAAGAAGGCCAGGCCAGACAGGCCGGCGAGCACGAACAGGAGCGCAATGAGCCAGTGGTTCATGCGGTCCCGGTCTTCATAGCGACGCAGGTATCGAGTTGCCATGTCGTGCTCCTTCAGGCGTCGGCCTTGTTGTCGACCTTGTCGTCGGTCTCGTCCTTGGTCTCGACCGGGCCGACCTTCATGTAGTGGAAGAAGCCGGCAACGGCCGCCCCCACCATCGCCGCCACGGCCAGCGGCTTGGCGGCGCCCTTCCACAGCGACACCCACGGGCTGATCTTGGGATCAGCCGGCAGGCCGTGGTAGAGCTCAGGCTTGTCCGCATGCTGCAGCACGTAAACGACGTGGGTGCCGCCGACGCCTTGCGGGTCATAGACGCCCGCGTTGGCATAGCCGCGGTCCTTCAGGTCGGTCACGCGCTCGGCGCCGTAGTCGAGCATGTCTTCCTTGGTGCCGAAACGGATGGCGCCCGTGGGGCAGGCCTTGGCGCAAGCCGGCTCCAGGCCCACACCGACGCGGTCGGAGCACAGCGAGCACTTGTAGGCCTTGTTGTCGACCTTGGACAGTCGCGGCACATCGAACGGGCAGCCCGTCACGCAGTTGCCGCAGCCCACGCAGTGCTCCGAGATGAAGTCCACGATGCCGTTCGTGTATTTCACGATGGCGCCGGGGGCCGGGCAGCTCTTCAGGCAGCCCGGGTCGTCGCAGTGCATGCAGCCGTCCTTGCGGATCAGCCACTCGAGCTTGTCCTTTTCGACTTCGACCTCCGAGTAGCGCATGACCGTCCAGCTTTGCGGTGTCAGGTCACGCGGGTTGTCGTAGGTGCCATGGGTTTCGCCCACCTCGTCACGGAGGTCGTTCCACTGCATGCACGCGACCTGGCAGGCCTTGCAGCCGATGCAGGAGGACACGTCAATGAGCTTGGCGACCTCGATGGTCTTGCGCGCTTGCGGCGGGTTGGTGGTCGTCGCGGAGCGCTTGGCGATGTCTAGCGATTGGAGTGAAGACATGGGCGCTCCTTATGCCTTCTCGAGGTTGACGGTGAAGCTCTTGAACTCGGGCGTCTGCGTGTTCGCGTCGCCCACGAAGGGGGTCAGCGTGTTCACGAGATACCCGGGCTTGGCCACCCCGACAAAACCCCAGTGGTTGGGCAGGCCCACGGTGTGCACGCGCTTGCCGTCCACATCCAGCGACGCGATGCGCTTGCTGACCACGGCCACGGCCTTGATGAAGCCGCGGTTGCTGCTCACCTTGACCCAGTCGCCATTGGCAACGCCCTTCTCCTTGGCAAGCTCCTCGCCGATCTCGACGAACTGCTGCGGCTGCACGACAGCCGACGTGCGCACGTTCTTCGTCCAGTAGTGGAAGTGCTCCGTCAGGCGGTAGCTGGTGGCCACGTACGGGAAGTCCTTGGCCGTGCCGAAGGCCTCCATGTCGCCCTTGAACACGCGGGCGGCCGGATTGCTCTTGGCCTTGGCGTTCTTCGGGTGCATGGGGTTGGCCTCGAGCGGCGTCTCGAAGGGCTCGTAGTGCTCGGGCAGCGGGCCGTCGACCATGCCGGTGGGCGCGAACAGGCGAGCCACGCCCTCGGCGGTCATGATGAACGGGCGCACCGCGTCGGCATCCGTCGGGTTGGCATCCGGGCGGATGTCGGGCACGTCGGAGCCGCCCCACTTCTCGCCGTTCCAGGCCACGAGGCGGCGCTTGGCGTTCCAGGGCTTGCCGTTCGGGTCGCAGGACGCGGCGTTGTAGAGCACGCGGCGGTTCGCCGGCCAGGCCCAGGCCCAGTTCAGCGTCTGGCCGATGCCGAACGGGTCGCTGTTGTCGCGGCGAGCCATCTGGTTGCCGGCCTGCGTCCAGGCGCCGGAATAGATCCAGCAGCCGCAGGACGTGGAGCCGTCATCGCGCAACTGGCCGAAGCCGGCAAGCTGGTCGCCCGCCTTCACCAGCACCTTGGTCGGGTCCTTGGGGTCGGTGACGTCGGCCAGCGCCTTGCCGTTGTATTCCTTGGCCAGCTCTTCGGGCGATGGGTTGTGCGGCTGGGCGTAGTTCCAGGTCAGGTTGAGGATGGGGTCCGGGAAGGCACCGCCGTCCTTCACGTAGGCCGCCTTCATGCGGGTGAAGATCTCGGCAATGATTTCCGGGTCGCCCTTGGCCTCGCCCGGAGGCTCGGCGCCCTTCCAGTGCCACTGCAGCCAGCGGCCGGAGTTGGTCAGCGACCCCTCCTCCTCGGCGAAGCAGGTGCTCGGGAAGCGGAACACCGTCGTCTGGATCTCCTCGCTCTTCACGTCGTTGTGCTCGCCGTAGTTCTTCCAGAACTCGGCGGTCTCGGTGATGAGCGGATCGATGATGACGAGGTACTTGAGCTTGGACAGGCCCGCGACGATCTTCTTCTTGTTGGGGAAGGAGCCGACCGGGTTGAAGCCCTGGCAGATGTAGCCGTTGAGCTTGCCCTGGTTCATCAGCTCGAAGGCCTGCAGCACGTCATAGGCCTTGTCCCACTTCGGCAGGTAGTGGTAGGCCCAGCTGTTCTCGGCGGTCGCCGCCTTGCCCCACCACGCCTTTTGATGGCTGACGAAGAACTTGGGGTAGTTCTGCCAGAAGCTCATCTGGTTGGGACGCAGTGGCTTGACGGCGCGGGGCTTGTAGTAGGTCTCCAGGTCCTGCTCGGTCTCGCGCGGCAGGCTCATGTAGCCCGTCATGGAGGTGGAGAGCAGCCCCAGGTCCGTGAGGCCCTGGATGTTGGAGTGGCCACGCAGCGCGTTCATGCCGCCACCTGGCAGGCCGATGTTGCCCAGCAGCAGCTGCATGATCGCGCCGGTGCGGATCATCTGCGAGCCCTGGCTGTGCTGCGTCCAGCCGAGCGCGTACATGATGGTCATGACGCGGTTGGGCTTGGACGTCTCGGCGATCATCTCGCACACCTTCAGGAACTTGTCCTTCGGCGTGCCGGTGATCTTGCTGACCTGCTCGGGCGTGTAGCGGGCGTAGTGCGCCTTCATCACGTTGAGCACGCAGCGCGGGTGCTGCAGGGTCGGGTCGACCTTGGCAAAGCCCTTGTCGTCGAGCTCGTAACCCCAGCTCTTGTTGTCGTAGCGGCGCTTGCTTTCGTCGTAGCCGCTGAACAGGCCGTCCTCGAACTTGTAGTCCTCGCCGACGATGAAGCTGGCGTTGGTGTAGTTCTTGACGTACTCGTGCTGGATCTTGTCGTTGGACAAGAGGTAGTTGATGACGCCGCCCAGGAAGGCGATGTCAGAGCCCGCGCGGATGGGCGCGTAGTAGTCGCTCATCGCAGCCGAGCGCGTGAAGCGCGGGTCGACCACGACCAGCTTGGCCTTGTTGTGATGCTTGGCTTCGATGACCCACTTGAAACCGCAGGGGTGGGCCTCGGCGGCATTGCCACCCATGATGAGCACGAGATCGGCGTTCTTGATGTCCACCCAATGGTTGGTCATCGCACCGCGCCCAAACGTCGGGGCCAGACTGGCCACCGTCGGGGCGTGTCAAACGCGCGCCTGGTTGTCGAAGACCAGCATCCCCATCGACCGCATCGCCTTGTGGGTGATGTAACCCGACTCGTTGGACGATGCGCTCGCGCAGAGCATGCCGGTGGTCAGCCAGCGATTGACGGTCTTGCCGTCGGCCGTGGTGGCTTGGAAGTTGGCGTCGCGGTCAGCCTTCATCAGCTTGACCAGGCGATCCATCGCCTCGTCCCAGCTGACCCGCTTCCATTCCTTGCTGCCGGGCTCGCGGATCTCGGGGAACTTCAGCCGGTTGGGGCTGTGCACGAAGTCCAGCAGGCCGGCGCCCTTGGGGCAGAGCGTGCCACGGTTGACCGGGTGATCCGGGTCACCTTCGATGTGGATGATGGACGAGGTGACGTTTTTCGCCTTGTCGCCCAGCGAGTACATGATG
This sequence comes from Roseateles puraquae, assembly GCF_002205845.1. Taxonomy (GTDB): domain Bacteria; phylum Pseudomonadota; class Gammaproteobacteria; order Burkholderiales; family Burkholderiaceae_C; genus Pelomonas; species Pelomonas puraquae. The sequence continues at coordinate 134,050 of NZ_NISI01000004.1, forward strand.
ATGCCGCAGCCCACCGAGCAATACGGGCAGGTGTTGCGGGTTTCTGTCGCCCGGGAGAGCTTGAAGTTGCGTGCCTCGGCGAGAGCCGCCGTTGGCGAAAACCCCAAGGCCACGAGGCTGGATGCTGCCAGCCCTGCGCCGCTCACCCGGAAGAACTGCCTCCGGTTCATGTCCATGGATATCGTCTCCTGGGGCCCAACGCCCCGTCGAACTTCGATAGGTGTCGCCGGCACGCGGCAGCACACGGGATTTCTCCACAATCGACCGGGCTTGTCCAATAGGGATTTGGCCGCCCCGGCGATAGGGTCGGGAATGTTCAGGCGTCAGGATGACGTCAGCTTCCCACCACCCCCTAATTCAGGGCTCAGGTGGTCTTGGAGATGGCGATCGTCGGGAACTTGGACGAGTAGTCCTTGCCCTGGGCCGCGATCTTCACGGCCACCTTGCGCGCCAGCGCCTTGTACAGCGCTGCGACGTCGCTGTCGGGCTCGGCCACGACGGTCGGGGCGCCCGAGTCGGCCTGGGCGCGGATGTTCATCGCCAGCGGCAGCGAGCCGAGCAGCTCGGTGCCGTATTGCGCCGCCATCTTCTGGCCGCCCTCGGCCCCGAAGATGTGTTCGGCATGGCCGCAGTTGGAGCAGATGTGCACCGCCATGTTCTCGACGATGCCGAGGATGGGCACGCCCACCTTCTCGAACATCTTCAGGCCCTTCTTGGCGTCGATGAGCGCGATGTCCTGCGGCGTGGTGACGATGACCGCGCCGGTCACGGGAACCCGCTGCGACAGCGTCAGCTGGATGTCACCGGTGCCGGGCGGCATGTCGACGACGAGGTAGTCCAGCTCCTGCCAGCGTGTCTGGCGCAGCAGTTGCTCCAGCGCCTGGGTCGCCATGGGGCCGCGCCAGATCATGGCCTGGTCGTCGTCCACCAGGAAGCCGATGGAGTTGACCTGCAGGCCGTGGGCGATGTGCGGCTCCATGGTCTGGCCGTCCAGCGTCTCGGGCTTGCCGCTGGTGCCGAGCATCGTGGGCTGGCTGGGGCCGTAGATGTCGGCGTCCAGCACGCCGACCTTGGCGCCTTCGGCCGCGAGCGCCAGCGCCAGGTTGGCAGCCGTCGTGCTCTTGCCCACGCCGCCCTTGCCGGATGCGACCGCGATGATGTTCTTGACACCCGGCAGCAGCTGCACGCCGCGCTGCACCGCGTGCGCTACGACCTTGGTACCGATGCTGACGCTCACGTTGCCCACGCCGGGCAGGCTCCGCGCCGCGGCGATGAGGGCGGCCCGCAGCGCCGGATGCTGGCTGGCAGCGGGGTAGCCCAGCTCGACCTCCACGCTCACATCGGCGCCCTCGATGCGCACCGACTTCAGCGCCTTCGCTTCGCCGAGCGTGCGGCCACTGCCCGGGTCGACGACGGCTTGCAGGAGGGGTTGCAGCTGGGCATCGGAAATGGCGGTCATGACAGGCAGGAGTTCACGGGAATCGGGGCCGGCAGTCTAGCGGCGACTGGGCCTCGCGCCTGCGCAGGGGGCTTTGTGCGTAGAGTGGCAAACCCCTGCACCGTCGCTGGAGACTCCTGGATGCCCCGCCTCGCCGCCCTGCTGATCAGCGCTGCCACCCTCGGCATGCCTGCCTTCGCCCAGCCGGGCGGCGGCAAGTTGCTGTTGACGGGCGGCGTGTCCAGCATCGACGGCGCCGCTGGGGGCGGTCTCACGCCCTGGGCCGTGACAGGCAGCTATGCCAGCGCCGGCCAACTGGGCGCCACCGCGTTCGTCACGCGTGTGCAGACGGGCGACTACGGCCTGATCACCTACGGCGCAGCCCTGGGTTTGCACGACCGCGTGGAGCTTTCGCTCGCGCGCCAGGACTTCGACACCCGCGGCAACCTCGCGCCGCTGGGGCTCGATGGTTTGCACCTCAAGCAGGACATCGCCGGGCTGAAGCTGCGCGTGGCCGGTGATGCGGTGCTCGACAGCGACACCCTGATGCCGCAGGTCGCCTTCGGCGTCGAATCCAAGCGCAGCGACACCGGCAACCTGGGCCCGACGCTGTACGGCGCCCTGGGCGCCAAGCGCTCGGGCACCGATCTCTACGTCAGCGCCACCAAGCTCTTCCTGGCCGAAGGCGTGCTCGTCAACCTGACCCTGCGCTCGACCCAGGCCAACCAGAACGGCCTGCTGGGCTTCGGCGGCGCCCAAGGCGCGGGCCGGCGGTGGCAGCCCGAGATCTCGCTGGCCAAGCTGCTGCGCCGCGACCTGGCCGTGGGCCTGGAGTTCCGGGCCAAGCCGGACAACCTGAACGCGTCCGTGCTGGGCACCGGCGCGCTGAAGGAAGACGACTGGAAGGACATCTTCATCGCGTGGGCACCGAACAAGCACGTCTCGCTGACAGCCGCCTGGGTCGACCTCGGCCGCATCGCCCCCGCGCTGCAGCCACGGCGCCAGAGGGGCAGCTACCTGTCCCTGCAGCTCGCGCTCTGACGGCGCCCGAAGCGCGCTGATCCGTCACCGCCCTGATCGTTTCGACGCAGACCGGGTAAAGAAGATTTGCGTTGACACCCACGCCACACCCGCCCCAGCGGTGCATGGCAAGCTGGCAGGCTATGCACCCGCTCCGCCTGACCGCCACTGCCGCCTTGCTTGCCTGCGGCGCCCTGCCGCCCGCCCTCGCCCAGACCGCGCCCCCGGCGGCGCCCGACGCCGCGGCATCCGCGCCGACGCAACCGACGCCGCGCCCGGCACCGCGTGCGGGCGAGCAGCTCAAGCGCGTGGAGATCAGTGGCACGGCCAGCGACGAGTCCATCCGCAAGGCGTCCACCGCCAGCAAGATCGTCGTCACGCGCGAGGAGATCGAGAAGTTCGGCGACTCCACGCTGGGTGAGGTGCTCAAGCGCCTGCCTGGCGTCACCACCGGCGGCCGCCCAGGCCGCGGGGGCGACATCCGCATGCGCGGCATGGGCGGCGGCTATACGCAGATCCTGGTCAATGGCGAGCGCATGCCGCCGGGCTTCTCGCTGGACCAGTTGCCCCCTGAACAGGTCGAGCGCATCGAGGTGCTGCGTGCGCCGACGGCCGAGTACGGCACACGCGCCGTGGCCGGGACGATCAACGTCGTGCTGCGCGAGGCGCTGAAGAAGCGATTGAACGAGTTCCGCGCCGGCTTCGCGACCGAACGCGGCCAGATCAGCCCCGGCATCGGCTGGAGCCGCAACGACAACTTCGGTGACGGGCATGCCTACAACCTGACCGTCAATGCCATGCAGGCCAAGCGCATCGACGACGTCATCAACGACACCGTCACCCGCACCTTGGTCACCGGCACCGACAGCCTGGTGGTGTCGCGCGGCCGCAGCGACGAAGACCGCAAGGCCCTGAACCTGACAGGCCGGGTGCAGTTCAAGCTCAACGCCACCGACACGCTGGCCCTGCAGCCCTTTGTCGTGTCCAGCAAGTCGACCACGCAGTCACAACTGCTGCAGACCACCACGCCGACACCCAACCCCAGGCCCGCTGGCTTCTACGACCAGGCCGACACCGACGGCGACACCCGCTTCAACATGGCGCGACTGAACGCGCAATGGCAAAGCCGCCTGAGCACCGACACCCGCGTGGAGGCCCGCGCCGGCATCGGCCGTGCGCGTGCTGACAGCCACAGCCTGCGCCAGGAGCGCCTGGCCGGCGCCGCCACCCGTTTGCAGGACGACACCACCGCCAGCCAGGACAGCAACTGGAGCGCGCTGGCCAAGCTCTCGCACAACCTCGGCAACGACCACGCGCTGGTGACCGGCGTCGAAGCCGAAGGCACCACCCGCCACCAGAACCGCGTGACCCTCGTCAACGGCCTGCCGCAGCCCGGGCTGGATGACTTCGGCGACGACCTCGATGCCTCCAGCACCCGCTATGCCGCCTATGCGCAAGACGAGTGGAACGTGGGCAAGCAATGGGACTTCTACGCCGGCGCGCGCTGGGAAGGCATCACCACCCGCTCCACCGGTGCGAGCTATGACGCGCGCAACCGCTCCAGCGTCTTCACCCCGTTGGCCCACGCCCGCTACAAGCTCGACGAGCGCGGCCGCGACATGATCCGCGCGAGCCTCACCCGCAGCTACCGCAGCCCGCAACTGCAGGACCTGATTGCCCGGCCAACCATCAACAGCCAGGTCCCGCATCAGGCCAACACCCCGGACCGCGCGGGCAACCCCGACCTCAAGCCCGAGCTCGCCACCGGATTCGAGATCGGTTACGAGCACTACCTCACCAAGGGCGGCCTGCTCAGCGCCAACTTCTTCGCCCGCCGCATCAGCAACCTGATGCGCACCGTGACCGCCTTGGAGACGGTGCCCTGGTCTGCCACGCCGCGCTGGGTGGCGCGCCCGCAGAACATCGGCAAGGCCTCCACCGCCGGGCTGGAGCTGGAAGCGCGCTTCCGGCTCGACGAGTACTTTGAAGACGCCCTGCCTATCAATGTGCGCAGCAACTTCAGCTTCTTCACGTCCAAGGTCGACGGCATCCCGGGCCCGAACAACCACATTGACGGCCAGCCCAAGGGCACGGCCAACCTGGGGGCCGACTACCGGCTGCGCTCTCTGCCCCTGACGCTGGGCGCCTCGCTGAACTGGACGCCGGCCACCACCATCCAACAGACGCTGATCACCGAGTCCACCGCCAGCCGCAAGGCCGTGCTGGACGCTTTCGCGCTGTGGGCCATCAACACCGAGCAATCGCTGCGACTGTCGGCCACCAATCTGTCGGCGATGGACTATTTCACCGGCAGCGTGATCAGCACGGGAGATCAGCTGATCACGTCACGCAGCGGGGGGCCGAGCTATACGCAGTGGCAGCTGAGGTGGGAGATGAAGATCTGAGGTGGGGGCTGCGTGCTGGTGAGGCTGCGCCGCGTGACGGTGGCTGAAGGTTTCAGGCCGCCCCACTCTCCGTGACCCACGGCCCCGTGATCCCGTCCAGATCACAGTCCCACAACGCCTGGGCATCCATCTCATCCACCACGCCCTCGCCGTACACCTTCAGCGCGAGGCTGCGCAGCATGATCACCATGCCCCGCACAAAGGCGGCCCGGCCGGCTTCGCCCGCGACCCCCAGCAGAACCGAGGCATCGAGCTTCACGTAGTCCAGGCCCGCCTGGTAGAGCCGCTCGACGTGCGCGAGACCCGCACCCGCGTGTTCAAGGCCCAGCTTCACCCCCAGCGGGCGCAGTTGCTGGCCGATCTCCAGCAGCCGGTCGAAGTGCTCGGTGGCCGCCGCCTCCGTCACTTCCAGCAGCAGGGCGCGGGCGGCCTGTGGCCATTGGTCAAGCAGTTCGCGCAGCTGGGGCAGGAAAGCGCCGTCGGCCAGCGACGCGGGCGCCACGTTGATGCAGCGCGCCTGCCCGTCACCGGCGATGGCCTGCAGCGCCAGCCGCACGGCGAACAGGTCAGCCTGCCCCGTCAAGCGCGCACGCACCGCCAGCGGCAACCAGCCGGAGGCCGCGCGGAACTCGCCGTCGAGTTGCAACTGCAGCGGGCATTCAAGGTGCAGAAGCCGCCCCGCGCGATCGCGCACCGGGAACTCCACCAGCCGGCCCTGCGCCTGCCCGATGGCCTGCTGCAGTTGGGCACGCCAGAGCGCCTCGCCTTGCTCTCGACCAATGCCGGGCTCGGCCACGATCTCGATGACGAAACCGCCGTGCGCCTCGCTCAGGTGCTCGGCGCGGGCCAGCGCCGCATCGGCCTCACCGAGCCAGACGTTGCTCGGCCGCTCGCGCGGCAGCTCGATGGCGCCAAGGGCGACCTGCACGCCGGCGCCGTAGGCCGGCAGGCTGGCACGCAGCGCGTCCGCCAGGGCATGCGCCGTCTCGGCGGCCACGCCCTGGGCCGGCAACCACAGCGCGAAATCACCACCATTGAGCCGACCCACGCGGCAGCCTGGCACCGACTCGGGATACGCCTGCAGCGCTGACACGACCGTCAGCAGCACCTCGTCCACCGTGGCCCGGCCCAGGCGGGTGTTCAGGCCGGCGATGTCGCGCAGGCGCACCAGCACCAGGCCTGCCACCACGGGTCCATCGTCCCGTTGCAGCGCGGCGTCGAGTTCAGCAAGGAAGTGCTGGCGCGTGGACACCCCGGTCAGCGCGTCGTGGTGCACCTGCTGACGCAGCACCAGCAACTGGCCGGCCTGCGCTTCGAAGAGGTCCTTGACCCGCTGCACCATCGCGTTCATGGCGCGTGTCAGCCGCTGCAGCTCGGGCACGCGCGGTTCGGTAACCTGGCCATAGCTGCCCGCCAGCACACCCTCGGCCTGCGCCACCGCGGCGTCCAGCGGCCGGCGGATGCGCCTGAGCCCGGCCCACGCGGCCACGGCGGCCACCATGCCGACCACCAGCATCCACGCCACCAGCCGCCGGGTGCCAAGCCAGAGCGCATCGTGCGCATAGCTGGCGTGGCTCTTGACCTCGACCGAACCGATGGCCTTCCAGCCGTCCGACACCTGGGCCAGGCCGGACGCGGCCTCGATGGGCAGCAACGACTTGAACCACGCCGGGGCCTGGCCTGCGCGCGGCGCCTCAGCGCGCTCGTACAGCGTGACACCGGCAGGATCGCGCCATCGGACGAACTCATAGGCACCGGTGTCGAACTGGGCAGACACGAGCAGCTTGATCAACTCACCGTCACCCTGTTGCTGCGACAGCGCCAGGGCCAGCGTCTGGGCGTTGTCGGCGTTCTTGAGCTCGAGCTGGGTGCGCATGAGTTGCTGGGTGGCGAGCGTGGACAGGCCGACGACGCCCCCCAAGGCCGCCAACACCACGCCCAGCAGCAACCAGGCGATCTGGCGCATCAACGACATGTCTCACTCTCCATCAGATGAAGCCCTCCGCTCGGACCTTGGCCACGAGTTCGCGCCACAGCGACAGCCGCGCCATCGGGTCACCTGCCGTGACCGCCCCCGCGCCCTGCCACAGGCCCTCGGTGTTGAAGCTGAAGACCGGCGTGAGATCGGGCCGCTGCGAGGCAGGCAGCACGTCGGGCCGCAGGTTGTCCAGGATGAGCGGCTCCGCGCCCGGCTGGGGATAGTAGGCGAGCACCATATGCGCCAGTGACTGACCTTGCTGGCGCGCCCGCACGTAGACCATGCGCAAACGGGTGGTGGGCACGCCGGTGGCGGCGAGGCTGAAGTATTTGCCGATGGCGTAGTCCTCGCAGTCGCCGGCACGCTTCTCCAGGCTCTCCAGCGGCGTGGCCCAGTAGTCCGGCACGCCCCAGGTCAGCGCATCGTCGCGAAAGGCCAGCCGGCGGTTGAAGAAATCATTGATCTCCTTGAGCCGCTGGGCCTCCTCGTGGGTGCTGCTGCGCTCGATCTGCTGCACCAGCGCCTGCGCCTGCTCGGCGACGCGCGGGCCGCGCTGCGTGGCGACATCCAGCACCCGCGCGGCGTCATAGGCAGCCGCCGCCACCCAGGGCAGCAGCGCCAGAACGGCCAGCCAACCCCAGCGCAGGCGGGCGACGGTGGCGACGTGGACGATGGAAGTGGGCAAGATTGACGAAGGCGGGCAACTCAAATCACTGTAACCGTGTGTTGCCCGCCTAAGATTTTCGGATCATGCAGAACCCGGCCTCAACTCACACAACTCGCACCCAGCAGATCCGGGACGACCTCGACCAGTCACGCCGCCGCGGCGCGCTCCAGCAGATCCAGATCCCCCCCTGCCCCGAACTGCTGGCCCAGCTCCAGCAGGCCATGAGCGGGGACGAGCCCGACCTCAACCTCGTCGCCCGCATCGCCTCCAGCGACGTGGCCATGGCGGCCACGCTGCTGCGCATTGCCAATGGCCCGCTGTTCAAGCCGGTCGGCCTGCCCTGCACCACCGTCGGCCAGGCCATGACCCGCATCGGCCTGCGCGAGAGCATCGCGGTGATGACGGGCTTTCTGGCGCGGCACGCCATCCCCGTCAATGCGCCGCAGCTGGCGCGCTTCTGGGAGCGGAGCACCAAGCGCGCCATCGCGATGGCCACGATCGCGCAGCAGCTGCCGGGCCTCTCGCCGGACCTGGCGCACAGCTTCGGGCTGTTCCTGCACGTCGGCATGCCGGTGCTGCTGCAAAGCGTGCGTGGCTACGCCTCGACGATGGTCGAGGCCGCCGCGCGCATCGACCGCCCCTACATCGCCACCGAGAACGCCAACCACAAGACCGACCACGCCGTGGTCGGCGCGCTGGTCGTGCGGGTCTGGAACCTGCCGCCCGTGCTGATGGCGGCCATCCGGCTGCACCATGACTTCGCCGCCCTGGGCAATGCCGACATCGACCCCGAGGTGCACACCCTGGTGGCGGCCGGCCTGATCGCCGAGCACCTGATGCGCCGCCACGAGGGCCTGCCGGAAGACGCCGACTGGGCTGGCCACCACCAGGACGCGATGGACTGGCTGCACATTGGCTGGGACGACCTGGCCCATTGGGAAGAGGCCGTCATCGCGCAGTTCGACGCCGCGTGAAGCTGCCCCGCCTGCGCGTGCTCGTGCTGGTCGCCATGATCGTGGCGTCGCTGGGCACGGTGGGCTGGTGGATCTTCGGGCCGCCCGGCGTGGCGGTGGAGCTGACCCGGCGCAGCTGGCGCATGGAGATCATCGTGGAGCGGCTGCGCACCGAGTCAGGCTCCGACTGGTGCGATGAGCTGCCCGCGGGCGCTTTCGACATCACGCGCCGCATGGTCACCGACCCGACCGGCAAGCGCGCCGAGCCGGGCGAGCACTGCCGCTACAACCTGCTGGCCTGGCGACGCAGCTGGATCGTCAAGACCGAGGGCGGGCCCGGCGATCGACCCACATGGCCCAACCCACCGCTGCGCCTGGCGCCGCCCGGCCAGCCGGGCAGCGAGCGCCTGGGCAAGCGGGAGGCCTTCTATGAAATCGAGCTCAGCGACGGCGGCGACCACCTCTGGACCTGCCGCGTCGACCTGGCGCACTGGCAGACGCTGCGCGTAGGCCAGCGCTTTCGCATCCCGGTCGACCGCTTCGGCACCGCGGACTGCCCGCGGATGTACGAGTCGCGGCTGTAGGTCAGCGCATCAGCTCCCAGGCGCCAACCAGCACATTGCCCCAGACGGTGATGTTGAAGGCCAGCAGCGTGAAGACACGCAGGAAGTTCCAGAACTTGCGCGCCCGATCCAGGGCCACGTCCGACCCGGTGAAGACGTACAACCCCATGTAGAAGGCCGATGGCAGCAAGGTGGCCGCCATCACGAAGACCATCGTCCAGTAGAAAAATTTCATGCGCACATTGTGGCCAGACTGAAGCCCCACCTGAGCCCGCGTTAGCCCGCACGAGACACCCCTAACACCTCAAGCCGGCCACCCTAACGAAAAGGCCCGGGCCGTTGCCGGACCGGGCCTGTCTTTGCGGCGGCGGCGCGCTACTTCTTGCGCACCGGCGGCACGTCCGTGCAGGAGCCATGGGCCACCTCGGCCGCCATGCCCAGGCTTTCGCCGAGCGTCGGGTGCGGGTGGATGGTCTTGCCGATGTCGACCGCATCGGCGCCCATCTCGATGGCCAGCGCGATCTCGCCGATCATGTCGCCGGCATGCGTGCCGACGATGCCGCCGCCGATGATGCGGTGGCTTTCCTCGTCGAAGATCAGCTTGGTGAAGCCCTCGTCGCGGCCATTGGCGATGGCGCGGCCTGAAGCCGTCCACGGGAACAGGCCCTTGGTGATCTTGATGCCCTTGGCCTTGGCCTCGTCCTCGGTCATGCCTACCCAGGCGACCTCGGGATCGGTGTAGGCCACGCTCGGGATCACGCGGGCGTCGAACTGGCTCTTGGCCAGCTTGTCGTCGCCCAGCAGTTCGCCGGCGCAGACTTCCGCCGCCACGTGGCCCTCGTGCACCGCCTTGTGGGCCAGCATCGGTTGGCCGACGATGTCGCCGATGGCAAAGACGCTGGGCACGTTGGTGCGCATCTGCACGTCCACCGGGATGAAGCCGCGGTCGGACACCGCCACGCCGGCGTTCTCGGCGCCGATCTTCTTGCCGTTGGGCGTGCGGCCCACCGCTTGCAGCACGAGGTCGTAGCGCTGGGGCTCCTTCGGGGCGCCCTCGCCCTCGAAGGTCACGTAGATGCCGTCCGGCTTGGCTTCGGCCGCCACCGTCTTCGTGTTCAACAGGATGTTGTCGAAGCGGTGCTGGTTGAACCTCTGCCAGACCTTGACCAGGTCACGGTCGGCACCGGTCATCAGCGTGGGCAGCATCTCCACCACATCCAAGCGGGCGCCCAGCGTGGAATACACCGTGCCCATCTCCAGGCCGATGATGCCGCCGCCGACGATCAGCATCTTCTGCGGCTTGACCTGCATCTCCAGCGCGCCGGTCGAGTCGACGATGCGCGGGTCTTGAGGCAGAAAAGGCAGGCGCACGGCCTGCGAACCCGCCGCGATGATGAGGCGCTTGTAGGCCACCGTCTGCACCGCGCCCGTCTTGGCCTGGCCGACCGCGCCCTCCGTGGCTTCCACCTTCAGGTGCTGGGCGTCCAGCACGGTGCCCACGCCGCGCAGCACGGTGACCTTGCGCATCTTGGCCATGGCGGCCAGGCCGCCGGTCAGCTTGCCCGTGACCTTGTTCTTGTGGGCGCGGAGCTTGTCGATGTCCACGGTCGGCTCGCCGAAGGCCACACCCAGGTCGGCCATGTGGCTCACCTCGTCCATCACCGCCGCCACATGCAGGAGCGCCTTGGACGGGATGCAACCGACGTTCAGGCAGACGCCGCCGAGCGTCGCATAACGCTCGACCAGGGCGACCTTCAGGCCGAGGTCGGCCGCGCGGAAGGCGGCCGAGTAGCCGCCGGGGCCGCCGCCGAGCACGACGAGGTCGAAGGCCTGGTCGGCGCTGCCGGTGTAGGTCGCGGCCGCAGGCGCCGCCACCGGGGCCGGGGCAGGTGCTGCGGGTGCAGGCGCCGGGGCAGCCGCGGCAGGTGCCGGTGCAGCCGCCGCATCGGCCTCCACGGTCAGGATGACCGAGCCCTTGCTGACCTTGTCGCCCAGCTTGACCTTGAGCTCCTTGACCACGCCGGCTGCCGACGACGGGATCTCCATCGAGGCCTTGTCGCTCTCGACGGTGATCAGGCTCTGCTCGACCTTGACGGTGTCGCCGGCCTTGACCAGCACCTCGATGACGCCGACTTCGTCGAAGTCGCCGATGTCCGGAACTTGAACTTCAATGAGTGCCATGAGTTCAGCCTCCGATCACAAGGCGATGCGGCGGAAGTCCGCCAGCAGCGACGCGAAGTAGACGTTGAAGCGGGCGGCCGCTGCCCCGTCGATGACGCGGTGGTCCCAGGAGAGCGACAGCGGCAGGATCAGGCGCGGCACGAATTGCTTGCCGTCCCACACCGGCTCGGTGCTGCTCTTGCACACACCCATGATGGCCACTTCGGGCGCATTGATGATGGGCGTGAAGTACTTGCCGCCGATGCCGCCAAGCGACGAGATGGAGAAGCAGCCGCCGCTCATGTCGGCCGGCGCGAGCTTGCCGTCGCGCGCCTTCTTGGCCAGCTCCGACATCTCCTGGCTGATCTGGAAGATGCCCTTCTTGTCGGCGTCCTTGATGACCGGCACGACCAGGCCATTGGGCGTGTCTGCCGCGAAGCCGATGTGGAAGTAGTTCTTCAGCACCAGCGTGTCGCCGTCCAGCGAGCTGTTGAACTCGGGGAACTTCTTCAGCGCGGCCACTGCCGCCTTGATCATGAACGCGAGCATCGTGACCTTGATGCCGGCCTTCTCGTTTTCCTTGTTCAGCTGGACGCGGAAGGCTTCGAGTTCGGTGATGTCGGCATCGTCGTGGTTGGTGACGTGCGGGATCACGACCCAGTTGCGATGCAGGTTGGCGCCCGAGATCTTCTTGATGCGGGACAGCTCCTTGCGCTCGACGGGGCCGAACTTCTCGAAGTCGACCTTGGGCCAGGCCAGGAGGTTCAGGCCCGCACCGCCGCCGCCAGCGGCAGCAGCCGGCGCGGCGGCCTTCTGAGCCGCCGTCTGCACGGCACCGGCCATGACGGCCTTCACGAAGCCCTGCACGTCGGTCTCGGTGATGCGGCCCTTGGGGCCGCTGCCCTTGACCTCGGCCAGCGGCACGCCCAGCTCGCGGGCGAGCTTGCGGATGCTGGGCGAGGCATGCGGCAACTGGCCGGTCGGCGCGGTGGGCTGGTGAGCCGGCAGCGCGGCAGCAGGTGCTGCGGCCTGGGTCGGCGCGGCGGCGACCGGTGCCGACGCGGCGGCCACCGGCGCTGCGGCAGCAGGTGCGGGCGCGGCGGGCGCAGGTGCGGCAGCGCCACCGGCCGCCTTCACGCGAGCCAGGGCCGTGCCCTTGGCGACCTTGTCGCCCAGCTTGACCAGCAGTTCCTCGACGACACCCGCGGTCGACGACGGGATCTCCATCGAGGCCTTGTCGCTCTCGACGGTGATGAGGCTCTGCTCAACCTTGACGGTGTCGCCCACCTTCACGAGGACCTCGATGACGGCGACCTCGTCGAAGTCACCGATGTCGGGCACTTCGACGGTGACCGAGCCGCCCGCCGACGGTGCCGCCGCCGGAGCAGGGGCCGGCTCGGCGGCGGGCGCCGGGGCGGCCGCTGCGGGCGCAGGAGCCGCCGCCACCGGGGCTGGCGCCGCAGCGCCTTCGGCCTCCACCAGCACCAGCAGGCTGCCTTCCTTGACCTTGTCGCCCACGGCGACCTTGATCTCCTTGACCACGCCAGCGGTGGACGAGGGAATCTCCATCGAGGCCTTGTCGCTCTCCACGGTCACGAGGCTTTGCTCGACCTTGACCGTGTCGCCGACCTTGACCAGCACCTCGATGACGCCGACCTCGTCGAAATCGCCGATGTCGGGAACCTTGACTTCAACCAATGCCATTTGTTGTCTCCCCCGGCGCTCAGGCGTAGAGCGGGTTGATCTTGTTCGCGTCGATGCCGTACTTGGCAATCGCCTCGGCCACCTTCTCCGCCGGGATCGCCCCGTCGTCGGCCAGCGCCTTGAGCGCGGCGACCACGATGTAGTGGCGGTTCACCTCGAAGTGCTGGCGCAGCTTGGAGCGGAAGTCGCTCCGCCCGAAGCCGTCGGTGCCCAGCACCTTGTACGAGCGGTCCTTGGGCACGAAGGCGCGGATCTGCTCCGCATAGTTCTTCATGTAGTCGGTGGACGCGATGACCGGGCCCTTGGTCTGGCCGAGCTGCTGCGTCACGAAGGGCACGCAGGCGAGTTCGGTCGGGTGCAGCAGGTTCCAGCGCTCGGCGTTCTGGCCGTCGCGGGCCAGCTCGTTGAAGCTCGGGCAGCTCCACACGTGGGCACCCACGCCCCAGTCTTCTTCCAGCAGCATCTTGGCCACCTGGCTCTCGCGCAGGATGGTGCCCGAGCCCAGCAGGTTGACCGTGACCGGCTTGCTCGCATCCGCCTCTTCCAGCAGGTACATGCCCTTGAGGATCTGCTCCTCGGTACCGGCCTTCAGGCCCGGCATCGGGTAGTTCTCGTTGAGCAGGGTGATGTAGTAGAAGACGTTCTCCTGGTCTTCCACCATGCGCTTCAGGCCCCGGTGCATGATGACCGCCACTTCGTGCGCGAAGGTCGGGTCGTAGGAGATGCAGTTCGGGATGGTGCCGGCCAGGATGTGGCTGTGGCCGTCCTCGTGCTGCAGGCCTTCGCCGTTCAGCGTGGTGCGGCCCGAGGTGCCGCCGAGCAGGAAGCCGCGCGCCTGCATGTCGCCCGCCGCCCAGGCCAGGTCGCCGATGCGCTGGAAGCCGAACATCGAGTAGTAGACGTAGAACGGGATCATGATCCGGTTGTTCGTCGAGTAGCTCGTGGCGGCTGCGATCCAGCTGGCCATGCCGCCGGCTTCGTTGATGCCCTCCTGCAGGATCTGGCCGGCCTTGTCTTCGCGGTAGTACATCACCTGGTCCTTGTCGACCGGGGTGTAGAGCTGGCCCTTGGGGTTGTAGATGCCGATCTGGCGGAACAGGCCTTCCATGCCGAAAGTGCGGGCCTCGTCCACGAGGATGGGCACCACGCGCGGGCCGATGTCCTTGTCGCGCAGCAGCTGCGTCAGGAAGCGCACATAGGCCTGGGTCGTCGAGATCTCACGACCTTCGGCGGTCGGGTCGAGGATGGCCTGGAAGGTGGCGAGATCCGGCGTCTTGAATTGCTCGTCCGCCTTGGCGCGGCGGCTGGGCAGGTAGCCCCCCAGGGCCTGGCGGCGCTCGTGCAGGTAGCGCATCTCCGGCGTGTCGTCGGCCGGCTTGTAGTACGGGATCTTGGGCAGCTCGCTGTCCGGCACCGGGATGTTGAAGCGGTCGCGGATGTACTTGATGTCGTCGTCGGTCAGCTTCTTGGTCTGGTGAACGGTGTTCTTGCCCTCACCGGCCTTGCCCATGCCGTAGCCCTTGACGGTCTTGACCAGCAGCACGGTCGGCTGGCCCGTCGTGTTGTGGTGGGCCGCGTGGAACGCGGCATAGACCTTCTCGGGCTCATGGCCGCCGCGGCGCAGATCGAAGATCTCGTCGTCGGTCATGTGAGCCACCAGCTTGGCGGTCTCGGGGTACTTGCCGAAGAAGTGCTTGCGGACGTAGGCGCCGTCGTTGGCCTTCATGGCCTGGTAGTCGCCGTCCAGCGTTTCCATCATCAGCTGCTTGAGCTTGCCGCTCTTGTCGCGGGCGAGCAGTTCGTCCCAGCCCTTGCCCCAGATCAGCTTGATGACGTTCCAGCCGCTGCCGCGGAACTCGCCTTCGAGCTCCTGGATGATCTTGCCGTTGCCGCGCACCGGGCCGTCCAGCCGCTGCAGGTTGCAGTTGACGACGAAGACGAGGTTGTCCAGCCCTTCGCGCGCGGCGAGGGCGATGGCGCCCAGGCTCTCGGGCTCGTCCATCTCGCCGTCGCCCATGAAGGCCCAGACCTTGCGGTTCTCGGTGTTGGCGATGCCGCGGGCGTGCAGGTACTTCAGGAAGCGCGCCTGGTAGATGGCCATCAGCGGGCCCAGGCCCATGGACACCGTCGGGAACTGCCAGAAGTTGGGCATCAGCTTCGGATGCGGGTAGCTGGACAGGCCCTTGCCGTCGACTTCCTGGCGGAAGTTGTCGAGCTGCTCCTCCGTCAGCCGGCCTTCCAGGAAGGCGCGGGCGTAGATGCCAGGCGCGCTGTGGCCCTGGATGTAGAGGCAGTCGCCCCCGTGGTTCTCGCTCTCGGCGTGCCAGAAGTGGTTGAAGCCGGCGCCAAGCATCGAGGCCAGCGACGCAAACGAGCCGATGTGGCCGCCCAGGTCGCCGCCATCCGCCGGGTTCAGGCGGTTGGCGCGCACGACCATGGCCATGGCGTTCCAGCGCATGTAGGCGCGCAGGCGCTTCTCGATCTGGATGTTGCCGGGGCAGCGCGCCTCGGCCGACGGCTCGATGGTGTTGACGTAGCCGGTGGTGGCCGAGAACGGCAGGTCGATGCTGTGCTGGCGGGCGTGCTCCAGCATCTCCTCGATCAGGAAGTGGGCGCGCTCGGCGCCTTCACGGTCGATGACGGCGGACAGCGCGTCCAGCCACTCCTTGGTTTCCTGGGGGTCAGCGTCGTTCGAAGCGGCGCCTAGAAAGTGTTGCGGCTGGGCGGACATGGCCGGTCTCCTGGTGATTTCGCCTCTGTCGGGCGGAAGTCGCTGTTCAACAAGCGGGGGCAAACCGCGGGCCAAACCCGCGAGCGGGCGGAGTGTCTCATAAGCCGCCGCGTTTCCCAAATGGTGCGAAGTCGTTTCTTAATGCGAAATCAGAAGCCGCGCGAGCCGTCAAGCACCCCCGGATAATCCGCGCCCATGTCCCCTGCCTCCGCCCCGCTCAACCGCAGCCAACGCTGGATCGCGACACTGCGTCGCCTGGTCACCAGCTGGTGGACTCGCCAGTCGCCGTCACGCCAGGACCGGCTGGCCACGCTCGGGCCCCTGATCTCGGTGCTGCTGTTCCTGGCCGCCATCATTTCGGCCTTCTGGTACCTCCGCAACGAGGAAATCGAACGCGAGACCGAGTCGGTCAAGCGTGACACCGAGATCGCGCAGCAGCAGATCCGGCTGCGCCTGATCGAGAACCAGGAGCAGCTGGTGCGCATCGCGCGCGAGGTGGTCACGCGGCAGATCGATGCCCATGAGTTCTCGGCCCAGGCCCAGGCCTTTGCCCGGGAGCGGCCGGAGCTGACCCACGTCACCTGGCTGAGCGCCAAGCGAGAGCGCCGCAGCAGTGTGGGGGCGGCCGGCTTCCAGGCCGACGGGCTGATGCAGGCGGACGGTGACGACCCGTCCATGCCGCGCCCCAACCAGTCCAACGCCGCGGCCATCGCCTTCGAGGCTGCCAAGGAGCGCCGCCAGCCGGTCTATTCGCCGCCGTTCACCGATGCCAACGGCACCACGGTCTTTCAACTGCACATCCCGCTGATCGACCGGGGCGGCTTCGCCGGGGTGCTGATTGCGGAGTACACCGTCGAGGCGCTGCTGCGCTACTACGTGCCGAGCGAAGTAGCGACGCGGCACAGCATCGCCGTGCTGGATGCCCGCGACCAGATCGTCAGCAGCACGGTCACGCCCATGCCGGGCCAGGGGCTGCGGCGCACCTCGCTGCTGCATGACGTGCCGCTGGCGCCAGCGCTCAATGGCCTGGTGCTGCGCGGCCAGGGCTGGCGCACCTCCATCGGCCTGATCAACAACGCCCTGTTCTGGCTGGTGCTGGCACTGGCCGGCATGACGGTGTGGATGCTGCTGGGCACCTGGCGCCACATGCGCCGCCGCACCCAGATCCAGAACGCGCTGACGCTGGAAACCAACTTCCGCCGGGCGATGGAGAACTCCATGCTGACCGGCATGCGCGCCATGGACATGGACACGCGCATCACCTACGTGAACCCGGCCTTCTGCGCGATGACCGGCTTCTCGGAGGCCGACCTGGTGGGCCGCACGCCGCCCTACCCCTTCTGGCCGACCGACCGCCGCGAGGAGAACGCCCGGCTGCTGCAGCAAGAGCTCCAGGGCAAGAGCCCGTCGGGCGGCGTGGAAGTGAAGATCCAGCGCAAGGACGGCAGCCAGTTCGATGCCCGCGTCTACGTGTCGCCGCTGGTCGACACCAAGGGCAAGCAGACCGGCTGGATGACCTCGATGACCAACATCACCGAGGCCAAGCGCGTGCGCGACCAGCTGTCGGCTTCGCACGAGCGCTTCACCACCGTGCTGGAAGGGCTGGACGCGGCGGTGTCGGTGCTGTCGGTGCAGCCGCCGGAGCTGCTGTTCGCCAACCGCAGCTACCGGCTGTGGTTCGGGGCCGACCCGGCCGGGCACGCGCTGCTGGCTGGCGGCCAGCTGTCCGGCACCACCAGCCGGCATGGAGAGTTGGACGGCGGTGCGGACGAAGTCGACGACTACTCCGGCCTGCCCGCGGAGGCTTTGACCGACGTGGGCTCCGACCCGCGCGAGGTGTATGTCGAATCGCTGGCGATGTGGTTCGACGTGCGCGCCCGCTACCTGCAATGGACCGACGGGCGCCTGGCGCAGATGCTGATCGCGACGGACATCACCATGCGCCGGCACGCCGAGGCCCAGGCGGCGCTGCAGGCGGAGAAGGCCCAGGTCACCAGCCGCCTGATGACCATGGGCGAGATGGCCTCCAGCGTGGCCCATGAGCTGAACCAGCCGCTGACGGCCATCACCAACTATTGCAATGGCATGGTCAGCCGCGTGCGCAGCGACAGCATCGACAAGGAAGCGCTGATGGCGGCGCTGACCAAGACCGCCAAGCAGGCCGAGCGCGCCGGACAGATCATTCACCGCATCCGCAATTTCGTGAAGCGCAGCGAGCCCCAGCGCCAGCCGGCGCATGCGGCCGACATCGTCGAGGATGCGGTGGAGCTCGCT
This sequence comes from Roseateles puraquae, assembly GCF_002205845.1. Classification (GTDB taxonomy): domain Bacteria; phylum Pseudomonadota; class Gammaproteobacteria; order Burkholderiales; family Burkholderiaceae_C; genus Pelomonas; species Pelomonas puraquae. The sequence goes on from NZ_NISI01000004.1 coordinate 151,943, forward strand.
GGCATCGAGCTGCGCCGGCGCAATGTGGCCATCCACACCTACGTCGCCCAGCGCCTGCCGCAGATGATGGTCGACCCCATCCTCATCGAGCAGGTGCTGATGAACCTGTTGAAGAACGCGGCGGAGGCCATCGACAACGCGTCGCTGCCGACCTCGCGCCGCCACATCGAGCTGCGCGTGGTGCCCAAGCACAGCGCGGAGCTGGGCGGCCAGATCGAGTTCTCGGTGACCGACATGGGCCCGGGCCTGCCGGACGAAGTGCTGGCGCGCATGTACGAGGCCTTCTTCTCCACCAAGGCCGATGGCCTGGGCATCGGATTAGGGTTATGCCGGTCCATCGTGGAGTCCCACCAGGGCCGGATAAAAGCGGAGAACCTCTACAATGGCGCCCTGGTTGTCGGGTGCCGGTTCGCCTTCACGATCCCGGTCACCATCACTTCCGAACACCTGCGCCAGGAAGCCACCCCAGGCACGCCCGGCGGCGCTCCGAGAACTGAACCCACAGCACCATGAGCTTGATCCCGAAGAAGGGCAACGTCTACGTTGTCGATGACGACGAAGCGGTCCGCGACTCCCTGCAATGGCTGCTGGAAGGCAAGGACTACCGGGTCAAGTGCTTTGATTCCGCCGAATCCTTCCTCGCCCGCTACGACCCCCGCGAAGTGGCCTGCCTGATCGCCGACATCCGCATGGACGGCATGACGGGCCTGGAACTGCAGGATCGCCTGATCGAACGCAAGAGCCCGCTGCCCATCGTCTTCATCACCGGCCATGGCGACGTGCCGATGGCCGTGCAGACGATGAAAAAGGGCGCGATGGACTTCATCGAGAAGCCCTTCAAGGAAGAAGAACTCCTGGCGCTTGTCGAGCGCATGCTCGACCAGGCCCGTGACGCCTTCTCCAGCCACCAGGAAGCCGCCAGCCGCGACGCCCTGCTCGCCCGCCTCACCACGCGCGAGGCCCAGGTGCTGGAGCGCATCGTGGCGGGCCGCTTGAACAAGCAGATCGCCGACGACCTCGGCATCAGCATCAAGACGGTGGAGGCGCACCGCGCCAACATCATGGAAAAGCTCAACGCCAACACCGTGGCCGATCTGCTCAAGATTGCACTGGGCGCCACGGCCAAGGCTTGATACTCATCTGACACCGAAAGGCCGCTGAATCGTCAGCGGCTTTTTGTTTTCTGATCTTGGAACACAGCCACAGAGGCACAGAGGCACAGGGAAATCACCACGCTCTCTGTGCCTCCGTGTCTCTGTGGCTTTGTTTCTTTCGCTTGACCGGAACCCCACCATGACCGCACAACTGATCGACGGCCTTGCCCTCGCCAAGCAGACCCGCGCCGATGTCGCCGCCCGCGCCGCTGCCCTGACCGCCCAAGGCCGCCGCCCGGGCCTCGCCGTCGTGCTCGTCGGCGACAACCCGGCCAGCCAGGTCTACGTGCGCAACAAGGTCAAGGCTTGCGAGGAGGCCGGCATTCATTCGGTGCTCGAGAAGTACGACGCCAGCATGACCGAGGCCGAGCTGCTGGCCCGCGTGGACGCGCTGAACAACGACCCGACGATCCACGGCATCCTGGTGCAGTTGCCCCTGCCCAAGCACATCGACGACCACAAGGTCATCGAAGCCATCTCCCCGGCCAAGGACGTCGACGGCTTTCACGTCGCCAGCGCCGGTGCGCTCATGGTGGGCGAGGCGGGCTTCAAGGCCTGCACCCCCTACGGCTGCATGAAGATGCTGGAAAGCATCGGCATGAAAGACCTCAAGGGCAAGCACGCCGTCGTGATCGGCCGCAGCAACATCGTCGGCAAGCCGATGGCCATGATGCTGCTGGCGGCCAACGCCACCGTCACCATCTGCCACAGCGGCACAGCCGACCTTGCTGCGATGACGCGCCAGGCGGACATCGTCGTCGCCGCCGTGGGCAAGCGCAATGTGCTGACGGCTGACATGGTCAAGCCGGGTGCCGTCGTCATCGACGTGGGCATGAACCGCAACGACGAAGGCAAGCTCTGCGGCGATGTTGACTTCGACGGCGTCAAGGAAGTCGCCGGCTGGATCACGCCCGTTCCCGGTGGCGTGGGCCCCATGACGATTGCCATGTTGCTGGTCAATACCCTTGAATCCGCGGAACGTTCCCTCAAGTCCGCGTGACCTTGACCGCTGCCACCCCATGACGAACCCGCTCCTCTCCACCGCCGCCCTCCCCGACTTCGCGGCCATCCGCCCGGAGCATGTGCAGCCGGCCATCACCGAACTGCTGGCGGCCGCGCAGGCCGCGCTGGATGAAGCCGTCAAGGCTGACACCCCGGCGGACTACGACACTCTCTCCCGCATCCTGGACACGGCCACCGAGCGCCTGGGCACGGCCTGGGGCGCCGTCGGTCACCTCAATGCCGTGGCGGACACGCCGGCGCTGCGCGAGGCCTACAACGGCATGCTGCCGGTGATCACCGAGTTCTACACCGCGCTCGGCGCCAACGAGGCCCTGTTCGCCAAGTACAAGGCCATCGTCGCGGCCCAGGGCGACCGCTTGAGCGCCCCGCGCCGGCAGGTGCTCAAGCACGCCATCCGCAACTTCGTGTTGTCGGGCGCCGAACTGCAGGGCGAGGCCCGCGAGCGCTACGCGGCCATCCAGGAGCGCAGTGCCGAGCTGCAGCAGCAGTTCAGCGAGCATGTGCTGGACGCGACCGACGGCTGGAGCCACATCGTCAGCACCGAAGAACTGGCCGGCGTGCCGCAGGACGTGCTGGATGCCACCCGGCTGGATGACGGCGGCCACAAGCTGACGCTGCATTTCCCGGTCTACCTGCCCGTCATGCAGTACGCCGAAAACCGTGCACTGCGCGAGACGCTCTACCGTGCCTACGTGACCCGCGCCAGCGAGCAGGGCAAGCCCGAGTGGGACAACACCGCCGCCATGCGCGAGATCGTCGCGCTGCGCCAGGAAGAGGCCAAGCTGCTCGGCTACGCCAGCTTCGCCGATGTGTCCCTCGCGCCCAAGATGGCCTCGTCGCCCGCTGAAGTGACGAGCTTCCTGCGCGACCTCGCCAAGCGTGCGCGTCCGTTCGCGGAGAAGGATCTGGCCGAGCTGCGTGAGTTCGCCAAGGGCCAGCCGCTGGAGAGCTGGGATGTGTCCTACTGGAGCGAGAAGCTCAAGGAAGCTCGCTACGCCTTCAGCGACCAGACCGTGAAGCAGTACTTCACGGCCCCCAAGGTGGTGGCGGGCCTGTTCTCGATCATCGAGCGCCTGTTCGACGTCAAGATCAGCGAGGCCCAGGCCTCGGTGTGGCATGACACCGTCAAGTTCTACGAGATGACGCGCGGCGGCCAACGGATCGCGCAGTTCTACCTCGACCTCTACGCCCGCACCGGCAAGCGCCCCGGCGCCTGGATGGACGAGGTGCGCAGCCGCTGGCTGAAGCCCGGCGGCGAGCAGCAGACGCCCGTGGCCCTGCTGACCTGCAACTTCGCCTCGCCCGTGGGCGGCAAGCCCGCGCTGCTGACGCATGACGACGTCATCACGCTCTTCCACGAATTCGGCCACGGCCTGCACCACATGCTCACGCAGGTGAACGACCTGGGCGTGTCGGGCATCTCAGGCGTGGAATGGGATGCGGTGGAGCTGCCCAGCCAGTTCATGGAGAACTTCTGCTGGGAATGGGAAGTCCTGCAGCAGCTCAGCGGCCATGTCGACAGCGGCGAACCCCTGCCCCGCGAGTTGTTCGACAAGATGACCGCCGCCAAGAACTTCCAGAGCGGCCTGATGACGCTGCGCCAGATCGAGTTCGCCCTCTTCGACATGCGCCTGCATGGCGAGCCGGGCGCGGAAGCCGACGTGCAAAAGGTGCTGGACGACGTGCGTGCGGAAGTGGCCGTGCTCATCCCGCCGGCCTTCAACCGCTTCCAGCACAGCTTCTCGCACATCTTCGCGGGCGGCTATGCGGCGGGCTACTACAGCTACAAGTGGGCCGAGCTGCTGAGCGCCGACGCCTGGAGCGCCTTTGAAGAGGAAGGCGTGTTCAACGCGGCCACCGGCAAGCGCTTCCTGACGGAGGTGCTGGAGCAGGGTGGCGCGCGTGACGCCATCGACAACTTCAAAGCCTTCCGCGGCCGCGAGCCGGCGATCGACGCACTGCTGCGGCATCAGGGCATGGCCTGAGGTCGTACGCCTTTGTCGGGGACATCAGCGCGCTCAACCCGGCGCGCTGCCCGACGGCCTCTGGGCAGCAGGACGCCTGGCGCCTCAAAGGCCCTTGCGCTCCTGCTCCTTCCAGAGCTGCACGCCACGGTCGACGAAGCCGTTCATCAGCTTGTTCTGGCGCAGCTTGAACATCGCCCGCGTGAGGGCTCCGCGCAATTCCGGCGTGTTGCACGGCGAGCGGTGCGAGACCGTGACGTAGAGCTGCTCCTGGGCCACCGGCGTGGGCATGAGGCGCAGGCTGCGCAGCCCCAGCCGGGCGATATAGGCCTCGGCGGGGCTGTCCTCGTAGACGAGGTAGTCCGCTCGGCCGCGCTCCAGCATCTGCAGGGCCTGGTCGAGACTGCTGACCTTGGCCAGGCTCAGCGACTCGTTCGCGAAGCGGTCGAAGGCCTGACCGAAGCTGTTGTTGATCACCGTCAGGCCCTTGCGCGAGACGAGGTCCTCCCAGCGCTGATAGGGAAAGGTCGCGCCCTCGCGCTGGATGATGACCGAACGGGTCTCCCGAAACGGCAGCATCGCGTAGTCCATGTACTCGGTGCGCGGCAAAGTGAAGAAGGCCCCGGCGATCATGTCGACACGCCCGGCCCGCGTCTCTTCCTGCACGCGGGCCCAGTTGCCCACGTAGCGCAGCTCGATCGTCACGCCCAGCTCATTGCCGAGCCATTCGGCCAGCTCGGCGATCGCGCCGATGAGCCGCGTGTCGTGGTCCGCGTCGCGCCACAGGTAGGGCGGGTACTGCGGATTGCCCGAGGCCAGCAAGGTCTTGCACGCCGCCTGCGCCTGTGCCGAGGCTGCCAGCACGGCCCCCGCCAGCAGGGCCACACCCCATCGAATCAAGCCATGCGAAAGACCATGGTGCATCAATTCACCCTGTCGACTGCCATGCGGGGACGCTATCGCGCGGGCGACGGGCTTGGCAAGCTGGGGTTGAGCCCCGATGTCGTCAAACCGCACGCTCCGCCCCACGGCGCTGCTCAGCCGGTGCTCTCCAGCGTATGCACGCGCATGCCCACGGGGTCGTCGGGCCGCACCTGCCACGGCGCGCGTGCCCGCATGTGCCGGCCGTCCTTCAGGCCGGACTGCCAGCGCGCGCGCAGGCGCTCGTCGCTGAAGTCGATGTCGCGCCAGGAGTCCTCGCCCGGCAGGGCCTGCATGACGAGGTGGACGACCTCGATGCGTGAATCGCAGCCCATGTCGAGCAACTGCTTCACCGCCGGGTCGGCGGCCGTCCTGGCATCAAGCCGGCGGCCCACCAGGCGCACCGCACGGCGCAGGTTCTGCAGGCGCTCGTGGTCGGCCAGGTGCTCGTTGATGCGGCTCGCGTACTGGATGTCCTTGTAGCGCGTCAGCACCTGGGCCATGGTGTGCGGGGCCGCCTCGCTGGCGTCCCACAGGTCCACCATGAAGCACAGGGTGTCGCGGCGCTCGGCATCGTCCAGCACCACGTCCAGCGGCGTGTTGGAGTAGATGCCACCATCCCAGAACGCCTCCTTGCCGATCTGCACCGGCGCAAAGCCCGGCGGCAGCGCGCCGCTGGCCAGCACATGCTCAGGCCCGATGCGGGTGTGGCCATCGCGGTTGTCGAACAGCGCCAGCGCACCGCTGCGCACATTCACCGCGCACAAGGTGAGCCGCGTCTCGGCGGCAGCGATGCGGTCGAAGTCGACCAGCTCACGCAGCGTCGCCGCCAGCGGACTGGTGTCGTAGAAGCCCAGCTCGGGCAGGGGCGCGCGGCGGTTCATGTCCCAAGCCTGCGGCCCCCGCGGCCGAAAGAACCCGGGCACACCGCTGGTCAGCGTATGCCAGGTCTGCCAGGCCGCGGTGAAGGGGCTGGCCGGCAGATGAGATGACCAGCCCGGCCGGGTCACGCCGTCCCAGAACTTGCGCAGCGCCGGCAGCCGGTCGGCCGGCGCGTTGCCCGCCACCAGGGTGGCGTTGATGGCGCCGATCGACGTGCCGACCAGCCAGTCGGGCGCGAGCTCCGCCCCCTCCATCGCCTCCACGAACCCCGCCTGGTAGGCCCCCAGCGCCCCGCCGCCCTGGAAGACATAGACGGTCTGGCGCGGGCGGCGGGCCATCAGCGCAGCTCCACCGCGTCGTCGCAGGGGATGGCGCGGAACACCGGCAGCGCTTCCGCCGCGGCGGCATGCGACACCAGGGCCGGAAACGCCGAGGCATCCACGACCTCGGGCAGCATGAACTGCGTGAAGGTCCAGGCCACGGCGGTCGTCAGCGATGCCTGGCCGAGCCCCGCCTCCGTCAAGGCAGCCGCAGGCGGCAGCGCCCCATGAGACAGCGCCGTCTCCAGCCCGGCGTAGGCGGCCTGCAGCTGGCCGGTCACCCGTTCGATCCAGGGCGCGTGGTGCTTTTCAGCGGGCCGCAGGCCGCGTTCGTACACGATCTGGGCGGTCTTCTCGCAGGCGGCCAGCGCCAGGCCGATCAGGTGCAGCTCATGCGCCAGTGCAGCGGGAGCTGACGGCAGCAGGCTGCGCCCGGCCAGCACCTCGGCGTACTGCAGCATCAATGAAGAATCCATCAGCAGCGTGCCGTCGTCGCAGACCAGCGTAGGCGCCTTGACGACCGGATTCAGCTGGCGGAACCGGTCGAAGCCGCGGAAGACCGAGATGGACGCATGCTCGAACGGCAGGTCCAGCAGCCGCAGCGACAGCGCCACGCGACGCACGTAAGGCGAGTCCAGCATGCCGATGAGCTTCATGAGGCGGTCTCCGGTCGCTTGGCGCGCGCATCGCGCTGCAGTTCCTCCACCGCGGCCTTGCCGTGGCGGCGTTCGATCTCGGCCAGCATGATGCGGTTGTAGCCGCTCACGAAGGCCTCGCCCAGCGGCGTGGGCGTCGTCTTCTTGTAGACCCAGCTCAGGCCCCAGCGGTCTTTGAGGCGCTGGGCGCGAGTCGACTCGGCTGCCGCATCCGCCAGCGGCTTGGCGAAGGTCTGCAGCTGCAGCAGGCCGTCCTTCAGGTCGGCCTTGGCCCGGGCCTCGCCCTGCTGGCCCACCGCCTCGGGGTCGCCGATGCGCAGGTCGACGCTTGCGATCAGCTGCCGCTCCACCGCATCGGACGCGCGGACGATGCCGAAGGTGTCGAACAGCCACACCACGCAGCCCGCGGCCAGCAGGCTGACCAGCGCAGCGACGAAATGAATACGGCGTGAGCGGCGCCAGGTCGCAACCGCGGGGGTGCGGTCGCTGTCGAGTTCTGTCATGGGTTCAGGTCCTTGAGCCGCGATTCTCGGCCAGCGGCGCCAGCGCTGCCTGCACCCGGGCTTGCCAGTCGACCTGCTCGTCGGGCGACCAGTCGGCCCAGCGCTGAGCCTCGGCCTCCAGGGCGTCAGCCAGCGCCTGCAGCGGTGCCTGGGCCGACACCTGCGCCGCCAGGCGGAGCTGCGCGAGCCAGGCCTGGGCCTGGCGCACCCGCGGATAGGCCGCGAACAGCCAGCGCGCCACCGCGGGCTCGTCGCGCCAGTCGGCGCTGCCCCAGCGCTGCTTAGCTTGCGCCGTCAGGCGCTGGCCCGCGCCCAGGCAGTCGAAGGCCGCGCAGCCCTCGAAGCCCCGCGGCACCAGCGCGTCGTGGATGCCGCAGCGGTGGTCGGCGCAGAGATGCTGGCACGGCGTCTCGGCCGGCTTGTCGAAGCCAAATCCTTGCACCGCGTCGAACGGCGGCACGACGCAGCACAGGCCCACGCAGGAGGAGCAGTCAGCCTTCAGATGCGCCGGCAGTCGAGGCGTGAGTGTGCTCGTCATGCCATCGCCTCAGGGCGTCTTGAAGTCACCGGCCGTCGAGATGACGAAGCCGTCGGCACGGATGTGCTTGCGCCAGGCCGCGTTGGCCTGCTCCACGGTCACGGCGGCCAGGGCCTCATCGCGCTTTTGCGCCGCCGCCCAGGTCTCGCCCCGCTCGGCCAGGCTGGTGAGGCCGCCGGCCAGCGCACCGGGGTCGGCCCGGCCTTGCTTGCGGCCTTCGAGGATGTCCTGCTTGGCACGGGCCAGCTCGGCGGCCGTGACGCCCTGCGCGGCCATGCGGGCCACCTCCTCCTGCACCACAGCGATCACGCGGTCACGCTTGTCGGGCGCATACGTGGCCTGGATGGCAAAGCTGCCGGCACGACCCCAGTAGCCGGCATTGAGCGATGCCCCGATGCCGTAGGTCAGGCCCTCCTTCTGGCGCACCCGCTCCGACAGCCGGCTCTCCAGCCCGCCGCCGCCAAAGATGTGCACCGCCAGCTCCAGCGCCGGGTAGTCGGGGTCTTCGGCATTCAGCGGCAGGCTCTCGTGCAGGCGAACGATGGCATTGGCCTTGTCACGCGCGATGGCGTCAAAGCGCGCCGGCGGGATCGCCACATGCTCGGGCACGTGGCGCACGAACTTGGGCGCTGCGGGCTTTTTCCAGTCCCCGAAAAGGCGATCCACCTCCGCTGCCAGGCCGTCGGGCAGCGCACCGACCACGCTGATCTGGGCGTCGTTCGCGCTCCAGTAGTCCGCGTAGAAGCGCTTCACGTCGTCCAGCGTCGTAGCCTTGAGATTGGCGATGCGCTCGTCCAGGCTCATCACGTAGTCCGGGTGGCCGAGCTTCACGCCGCGGGCCTGGTTGTAGTGGGCCCGGGTGGCCTCCTGGCGCAGCACCTGGGGCTCCTGCCGCGAGGCCTCGATGCTGGCGAGGTTGGCCTTGAGCTCGCGCTCGAAGGCCTCCTGCGGGAAGAGCGGCCGGCGCAGCACGTCAGCGGCCACGCGCAGCGCGGGCAGCAGCGTGTCTCGCTCGGCACTCAGGAAGAGGGTTGCACCCTGGTCGTAGCTGGTGATGTTCAGGCTGGCGCGCAGCTTGATCAGCGCGTCCTGCAACTGCTGACGGGTGTAGCCCGCGCTGCCCTCATCCATCAGCGCACCGACGAAGCCCGTGCCGTTGCGGGCATAGGTGGCCTCACGCTCGCCCCAGCGCAGCTGCATCTGCAGCACCACGGTGTTGCCTCGGGTCTGCTTCTGCAAGGTGTGCAGCGCGATGCCGCTGGGCAGCGTGGCACGCCGGGTGCGACTCTCCAGCACCGCGGGCACGGGCTCCAGCTGCTCACCCGCTTCGACCTTCGGCGGCCCTTTGAGTTCGGCCAGACGTTGGGCGAGCGGCGGCGCGGGGGGCACCTCGACCCGCTCCACGCTGGGCGCCGGCAGGTAGCGGCCGAGGGTGCGGTTGGCAGGCTTGAAGTAGGCCTTGCGCACCCGATCCACGTCCGCCAGCGTGACCTTGGGAATGTCTTCCATCAGCTGGAACAGCAGCCGCCAATCCCCCGCGGCGATCAGCCCCGAGATCTGCTGGATCAGGGCCTCAGGGTTTTTCATCTGCTCCCGGTAGCGATTGACCGCGATGTCACGCACGCGGGCGAGTTCGGTCTCGTCGAAAGCCGGCGCATTGCGACCTTCGGCAAGGTCCAGCAGCAAGGCTTCTACCTTGGCCACATCGCCGTCGGGCGGCAACACCGCATAGGCGCTGCTGACGTAGGGGTCGACGCCCCCCGTGCCGGCCAGCCCGGCCGCCACGGCCAGCTTGGGTTCCACCAACTGCTTGTAGAGCTGGCCGCTGGGTTGCAGGCTCATCAGGAGGCCGTAGACGATGAGGGCCGGTGTGTCAGGGTGCGTGATCGCCGGCACGTGGTAGTTGGCGAGCAGGATGGGCTGGCCGCCCACGCGGCGCACCACCACGCTGCGCTCCCCGTCCTGGGCGGGCTCGACCGTGTAGGGCTGCGGTACCGGCGCCGCAGGACGGGCGATCGGCCCGAAGTGCTGGCCGATGAGGGCCAGCGTGGCGGCCTTGTCGAAGGCGCCCGCGATGAGCAGCGTGGCGTTGTCCGGGCGGTAGAAGCGCTTGTAGAACCCCTGCAGCTTCTCGATCGGCACGTTCTCGATGTCGCTCTTGGGCCCGATGGTGGCGTGGCCATAGGGGTGCCACGCGAACGCGGCGGCATTGACCCGCTGCACCAGCACCGCGAAAGGCTGGTTCTCGCCGCGCTCGAATTCATTGCGCACCACCGTCATCTCGGTGTCGAGGTCCGCCTTGGCCACCCGGCTGTTGACCATGCGGTCGGCCTCCAGGTCCAGCAGGAAGGCCAGCGTGTCGGCATTCGCATTGAAACTGGCGAAGTAGTTGGTGCGGTCGACCGTGGTCGTGCCGTTGAAACGCACGCCGCGCTGGGCCATCGCGCCCGGGATGTCCTTCTGCCGTGCCGTGCCCTTGAACAGCATGTGCTCCAGCAGGTGGGCCATGCCGTACTCGCCCGGTGCCTCGTGACGGCTACCCACGCGGTAGGTGATGTTGACGGTGGTGGTGGTCTGCGTCGCGTCCGGGAAGAGCAGCACCTGCAGGCCGTTGGGCAGGCGGTATTCCTCGATGCCGCCGAGCTCGCGCACGGGCGTCGGCAGCACCGCCGCCGCCACCGGCCGGGCCAGCTTGGGCACCGGCTTCTCCAAGCCCACAGGCGCCCGCACCTGCGCCTGCACCTGCGCCTGGGCTGGCGTCCAGGCCAGACTGCAAGCCAGCAACATCAGGCCCAGCGGCCTGCATCCATTCCACAAACTGCGCATTCGCTTGTCTCCACCATCAACCTGTCGTCCGCAGGCCGCCGCATTCTGCGCGGTTTCCGGCGGCCGGCCGTTCGTCAGCCCTGAACGGGGGAATCGGCGCCGGCTGATGGTTGCAGGCGGGCGAGCAATGCCAGCACCTCGTCCACGCTGGCCGGCTTGATGAGGTGGGCATCAAAGCCTGCGGCGCGCGCGCGGCGCTTGTCGTCCTCCGCACCCCAGCCGGTGAGCGCCACCAGCAGGGTTCTGACGAAACGCGGGTCCTGGCGCAGTTGCTGCGCGAACTCATGGCCGCTCATGCCAGGCATGCCCAGGTCGCAGAGCACCGCATGGGGCAGGAAGCGTCCGGCCTGGCACAACGCCGCCGAGCCGCTGTTCTCGACCTCCACCGCGTGCCCTGACAGGGTCAACAGCATGGCCAGCGACGTGGCGGCATCGTCGTTGTCGTCCACCACGAGCACACGCAGCCCAGAAGGCATGTCAGTCGCCGGTTCCCGGCCTCGCGGCATCAGATCAGCGTCGGGCGCCACGCCCGCCGAGAGGAGGCCAACTCGCGTGTTCATCAGGCGTTCCGGTCCATGCGAAGCGCCCTAACGAGGCGACGTGAGTGAATGCAACTCCGCAAGACGCCGAGTCTAGGCCCGCCTCGCACCAAACGACGCGATGACAGGCACCGCAAAGTTGTAACGTCTCCCAGCGCTACAACTTGCGGGCCGGCCACTGCGCCGCGAGCAAGGCGGCTGCCATGACCCACATCGGCGCCGCGAGCGCGGTGGCGGCAGCCAGCATGCCAAAGCCCATGGGCATGGCCACCGTGGCACCGTTCACCGTCAGCATGCGCAGGCCCAGTGCCTGGCCGTGGCGCTCGGGCGGCGTGGCCCGGTGCAGCATGGCCAGGATCATCGGCTGCACCGAGCCCAGCGCGATACCCAGCAGCGCCGAGCCGCACATCAGGCCCAGCGTGCCGGGCAGCCAGGCATAGGCGATGAAGGTCAGCATGGCCACCCCCATGGCCGCGCGCAGGGCCTTGGCCTCGTCGATGTCATCGGCAAAGCGCACGATGGCCAGGCGCACGACGGTCGCCGCCACCGCAAAGCTGCCCAGCACCACGCCGATGCTGGAGGCCGACAAGCCGCGCGCATGGCCCACCACCGGCACCACGAAACTGTGCGCATCCCAGCCGGCGGACAGTGCCAGATTGACGATCAGCAGCCGGCGGTAGGCCGGCAAGCGGAACAGGTCCCAGGCCGCCCGCTCGCGAAAGCTCTTGGTGCGCACGGCCGGCGGATTGCGGGGCACCTGGCGGGCGAGCAGACCCGCGAGCAGGGGCAGCACGGTCGCGAACGCAAAGCCGGCCCACATGCCCACAAGATCGATCAGCAGGCCGGCGATGATGGGCGACAGAGCGTTGGACATGGCCGGCCCGAGCGCCATCCAGCTGAAGATGCGCTTGAGCTCGCCGGGCGCCTCGGCCATCAGGCCCGCCTCGCGCTGCAGGGCGACCGCGGCCACCGCGACCGCACCACCGCACAACAGGCAGCCGGTAGCAATCGCCCACAACTGCGGGATGACGAGCGCCAGCAAGGCGCCCACGAAGGCCATCGCGACGCCCACACCGACGGGGCGGTGAAAGCCGTGCCGGTCGGCCAGTCGGCCGGCCCACAGCGACAACACGATCGGCGCCACCGCGAACAGACTCAGCAGCATGCCCACCGACGCCTCGCCATAGCCCTGGTTCAACACCCACAGGCTGGCCGTGACACGCGTGGTGGCCATGCAGGCATGCACGCAGATCATGGTGGCGATCAGCCACGGGAAGGCGTGGCGCAGATGGGTCGGAGCCGCTGGCGCGGGGTCGCTCACTCGGCGTCCTCGCCCAGGCCAAGCTGCAGCAGCTGCTGGGAGGCGTCGTCAGGCAGCGCCTCGACGCCCTTGAGCTTGCGCGTCATGGCGCGGGTGCGCACCTCGGCGGCATCCAGCGTGTTGCCAGCTTCCTCCAGCTTCTTCTTGGCCTTGGCCAACACATCGCCGAACTTGCCGAACTCCGTCTTGACGGCACCCAGCACCTCCCAGACCTCGGCGCTGCGCTTCTCCAGCGCCAGCGTGCGAAAGCCCATCTGCAGGCTGGTCAGCGTGGCCAGCAGTGTGGTGGGGCCGCAGAGCATGACCTTGAACTCGCGCTGCAGGCCCTCCACCAGGCCCGGGCGGCGAAGCGCCTCGGCATACAGCCCCTCGGTGGGCACGAACAGGATGCCGAAGTCGGTGGTGTGGGGCGGTCCGATGTACTTCTCGCGGATAGTGCGGGCTTCCAGCCGCAGCCGCGCCTCGATGGCCTTGCCGGCGACATCCGCCGCGGCCACGTCGCCCCGCTCCTGCGCATCCAGCAGCCGCTCGTAGTCCTCGCGCGGGAACTTGGCGTCGATGGGCAGCCACAGCGGCTGGCCATCGTCACGCTGCCCGGGCAGCTTGATCGCGAACTCCACGCGCTCGGCCGAGCCCGGCAGTGTCGCCACGTTGGCCGCGTACTGTTCGGGCGTGAACACCTGTTCCAGCAGGCCCGCCAGCTGCACTTCGCCAAACACGCCGCGCGTCTTCACATTCGTCAGCACGCGGTTGAGTGAGCCGACATCGCGGGCCAGGTTCTGCATCTCGCCCAGGCCTTTGTGCACCTGCTCCAGCCGCTCGGCCACCTGCTTGAAGCTCTCGCCCAGGCGCTGCTCCAGCGTGGCATGCAGCTTCTCGTCGACGGTGGCGCGCATCTGCTCGAGCTTCTTCTCGTTGTCCTGCTGGATGGCGGTGAGGCGTTGCTCCACGGTCAGGCGCAGCTCGGCCAGTCGTTCGTCGTTGCGCTTGGACAGGCCCTGCAACTGCTCGCGCATCGCGTCGTTCAGGCGCTGCATGGACTCGGCCTGGGCCTGCACACTGCGCAACGCGGCGGCATCCTGCGCCTCGCGTGCGGCCAGCGCCTGGGCGGCGAGCGACTGGTTGCTACCCTGCAGGCCCTGGGTCAGCACCTGCTGGAACTGCGCCAGGCCCTGCATCAGCTCCTGCCGCGTGCCGCTCGCGCTGCGGCCGAGTTCGTCACGCAGTTCGCGTTCCAGGCGCTCGTTGCTCTGCAGCAGCTCGGGCGGTACGCCCGCCACCGGCTTGTGCCGCACCCAGATCAGCACCAGCAGCAGGAAGATCAGGGCCAGCAGGCCCAGCACCACCAGCTCGAAACCGGTCATGGCGCCACCAGTCCGGCCACGGCCTTGGGCAGTTCGGCTTCAATCAGGCCCTCCAGCGCCTGCAGGCGCTGCTCCACCGTGGTGGCGGCCCAGGGGTTGGCCGCATTGGCGGGCGCCACCGGCAGGCGGCTGGCCACGGCGATGGACTGCTCGCGGCGCAGCTTCAGGTCGCTCAGGTCCACGAGGGCCACGCGGATGGACACGAACGGCGCAAACACCGGCAAGCCGCCCTGCCCGTCAAAGCCGATCTGGCCGCTCGGGCGCTGGTCCAGCACGAAGCCGGGGCCCTCGAGCGTGGTCAGGATGCGCTGCGGCAGTGCCGAGGCCAGCGCCGGCTCCTGCCGGCTGCGCGTGACGAGCAGCAGATGCGCCGCGCCGCTCTGCCGCACGGCATCGCCCAGCTTGCCGGGCAGGCTCAGGCGGCCGTTGACGAAGAGGTTGGCCGGGTCGCCAAACAAGCTGCGCGTGCTGGAGGTGTAGAGCTTGATCTCGCGACCGGGGCCGGCCGCCGTGACGGCCTGGTTCAGGGCTTGCAGCACGGCGTTGTCCAGCCCGCCGCTCGGCGCCGCCGTCCATTCACCGGACTGCACCGTGTCGCCGCGCGCAGGGCTCAGGCTGATGAGTTGCACGCTGTCCCCCAGCAGCGACAGCGCGGCGAACTTGTTGGCATCGCGCGGGGTCTTGTCCTCAGCCACCGGCTCGGGCGCTGGTGGCGGCGGTGCCTTGGGTTTCTGGGCCAGGGCCAGGGCGGGAACGAGACAGAGCAGGCAGATCAGGCGGCGGTTCATGCGGAGAGAACTTCAGGGTTCAGCGGTGTGGGCGGCTTGCCGCCGGTCAGCGCGGCGATCAGGTTGTCGGCAGCCAGGCCCGCCATGGCGCGGCGCGTGGGCAAGGTGGCGCTCGCGATATGGGGCGTGAGCACGACGTTGGGCAGGGTCAGCAGCGCAGGGTTCACACGCGGCTCGCCTTCGAAGACGTCCAGCCCCGCCGCCGCGATACGCCGCTCGCGCAGCGCTAGAGCCAGCGCGTCTTCATCGACGATGCCGCCGCGCGCCACATTGACGAGGGTGGCGGTGGGCTTCATCAGGGCCAGCTCGGGCGCTGCGATGCAGTGATGCGCCTCAGCCGAATAGGGCAGCACCAGCACGAGGTGGTCGGCCTCACGCAGCAGCGTCTCCTTGGACACATAGCGAGCGCCCAGCTCAGCCTCGGTGTCCACCGGCAGGCGCGAGCGGTTGTGATAGATCACCGGCATCCCGAAGCCGAAGTGGCCGCGCCGTGCGATGGCTTGCCCGATGCGACCCATGCCGAGGATGCCGAGCGTCGTGCCGTGCACCTCCGAGCCGGCGAGGAAGTCCCAGGCCCAGCTCTTCCAACCGCCATCGCGCAGCAGCCGCTCGCCTTCGCTCATCCGACGCGCCGTGGCCATCAGCAGTGCAAAGCCGAAGTCGGCGGTCGATTCGGTCAGCACGTCCGGCGTGTTGGTCACGAGCACACCACGCGCGGTACAGGCCGCCAGGTCGATGTGGTTGTAGCCGACGCTCATGGTACAGACCACGCGCAGCGCTGGGCAGGCGTCGAGCAACGCAGCCGTGATGCGCTCGGTGCCGGTGATGTAGGCGCCAGCCTTGCCGTGCAGCCGTGCCTGCAGTTCGGCCGGCGGCAAGGGCAGCTCGCCGTCGTGATAGTCCACCTCGAAGGAGGCCTGCAGCCGCTGCAACACCGCTTCCGGGGCGCGGCGGGCCACCAGCACGGCGGGCTTGTCGGTCAGCGCGCTCATTCGTCGATGAACCGGGTGAACTCGGCCACCGGCGCGCGCTCGGTCACGAGGCCGTTCTCGACAGCTGCCGGGTCGGCAAAGCCCAGCGACATGCCGCACACCAGCATCTGCTCCTCGCCCAGCTGGAGCTCGTCGGCGATCACGCGATGGAACTGCGTGAAGGCCGCCTGCGGGCAGGTGTGCAGGCCGCGGGCGCGAGCGGCGATCATGACGTTCTGCAGGAACATGCCGTAGTCCAGCCACGAGCCCTGCTGCATGACGCGGTCGATGGTGAAGAACAGGCCCACCGGGGCGTCGAAGAACACGAAGTTGCGGCCATGCTGGTGCTGCATGCGCGCCTTGTCGGTCTTGGCGATGCCCAGCAGCCCGTACAGGTCCCAGCCCACCTTGCGCCGACGGTCGATGTAGGGGCTGCGCCATTCGTTCGGGTAGTAGGCGTACTCTTCCTTGTTCGCGGCGTTCTGCTCCGGATCGAGGTAGGCGGCATGGATGCGGCCGGTCACACGCTTCAAGGCGTCGCCGGTGAGCACATGCACCTGCCAGGGCTGCGTGTTGGTACCCGAGGGCGCCCAGCGGGCCACTTCCAGGATGTCTTCCACCGTCTCGCGGGGCACGGGCGTGGGTAGGAAGGCGCGCAGTGAATGGCGGGTCTTGATGGCAGCGTCGACCGCGGCAGTCTGCTCGGGCGTCGGGGTGTCGAAACGGTTCATGGGGTCGGGGCCTTCAGGGTCTCGAGAGCGGATAGGTAGGCATCGGGCAGCGCGGCCACCGGGCGGCGGCTGTCGCGATCGACGTAGACATGCACGAAATGACCGCGCGCCGCGCAGGTGGCTGCCCCTTCGGCGAACAACCCGATCTCGTAGCGCACGCTGGAGCGCCCCTGCTGGGCCACGCGCACGCCGGCCTCGAGGCGCTGCGGGAACGCCAGCGATTCGAAGAAGTTGCAGTGGGTCTCGACGACGAGGCCGATCACGGCGCCGGCATGGATGTCGAGTGCGCCCGCGTCGATGAGCAGGCTGTTCACCGCGGTGTCGAACAGGCTGTAGTAGACGACGTTGTTCAGGTGGCCGTAGGCGTCGTTGTCCATCCAGCGGGTGGTCAGCGGCACGAAGCGGGCGTAGGCGTCACGGCTGTCGGGCTGGGGGCGTGAGGTCATGCCGCCGATTCTTTCATGCGCTGCCACACCGCCCAGGACGCGGCGGCGACATTCAGCGTGTTGACCTGCACCGCCACCGTCGTGGCCAGGTCGTGGCCATAGCCGCCCGCCATGCTCAGTGCCACGGGGATGCGGCGCGCCCGCAGCGCATCCAGCACGCGGCCGTCACGCTCGGCCAGGCCGTCGTAGCTGAGCTTGAGCCGCCCGAGTCGATCCGCCTCGTGCGGGTCGGCGCCCGCCAGATAGAAAGCCAGCCCGGGCCGGCAGCGGCGCCAGACCTCCTCCAGCGCCTCATCCAGCGCCGCCAGGTATTCCAGGTCGCCGCAACCGTCGGGCAGGCCCACGTCCAGGTCGCTGGCCTCCTTGCGGAACGGGAAGTTGCGCTGGCCGTGCATGGAGAAGGTGAAGACGGTCTCGTCGTCCCGGAAGATCGACGCGGTGCCGTTGCCCTGGTGCACGTCCAGATCGATGACGAGTACCCGCAGCAACTGGCCATGCCGGCGTGCCCATTCCGCCTGCATCAGGCGGGCCGCCACGGCCACATCGTTGAACACGCAGTAGCCCGACCCCTTGTCGGCATAGGCATGGTGGGTGCCGCCGGCCATGTTGGCCGCCACACCTTCGACCAGCGCGGCCCGGGCGGCCGCGATCGTGGCGCCGACCGAGCGGCGCGAGCGCTCGGCGACCGATGGCGTCCACGGGAAGCCGATCTCCCGTTGCTCCGCCGCGCTGAGCCGCCCCATCAGCACCGCGTCCACGTAGTCAGGCGTGTGCACCAGCGCCAGCTCGCCTTCGGTCGCCACCGGCCCGGGCTGCATGCGCAGCAGCCCGGGGTGCCGCTCGAAATGTTCCCGCAGCAAGCGGTATTTGGACTGAGGGAAGCGGTGCCCCGGCGGCAACTCCAGCGGGTGGGCGTCGTAGTGAAAGGCCAGCATGGGCCGCCACGATAGTCACATCCGGACACCCCTAAATTGTTGCAGCGCACAAAAAGTACTTGCAATCCGGCCGCGGGCCCCTATCATTCGGTTCATGTTGCAGTGCAGCAAAGCACGGCAAACGGTTCAACCTCACTGAAACGGAGTCCACCATGCTGACCGCTGAACAAGTCCTGGCCGCCCACAAGGCCAACGTCGAAACCCTCTTCGGCCTGACCAACAAGGCTTTCGAAGGCGTCGAGAAGCTCGTCGAGCTGAACCTGCAGGTCGCCAAGACCGCGCTGACCGAAGCCGCCGACACCACCTCCGCCGCGCTGTCCGTGAAGGACGCCCAAGAGCTGCTGTCTCTGCAGGCATCGCTGCTGCAGCCGACTGCCGAGAAGGCCGCCTCCTACAGCCGCCACCTGTACGACATCGCCTCCGCCACCGGCTCCGAAGTCGCCAAGGCCGCTGAAGCCCAGTTCGCCGACGCGCAGAAGAAGTTCACCGCCATGGTCGACACGGCCGCCAAGAACGCCCCGGCCGGCACCGAGAACGCCGTTGCCCTGGTGAAGTCGGCCGTCGCCGCCGCCAACAACGCCTTCGAGTCGGTCCAGAAGGCCACCAAGCAGGCTGTCGAGGTTGCCGAAGCCAACTTCCAGGCCGCCACCTCCCAGGCCGTGAAGGCCACGCAGACGGCCACCCGCGCCAGCAAGCGCGCCGCCTGATCGAACGGGCTTCCTGCCTGAAGGCCCGGTGCTCACGCACCGGGCCTTTTTTCTTGCGCCCGCTATCGAGTAGCAGATGCCCTTGATGAAGAGTGGCCCTGTGGATTTAATCAGGGCATGGTCAGAATTCCTGCTGCGCTCAAATGGCTGATTACTCACCGAGGTCGGTTGCTCGGCGAGATCAAGAAAGTCAAGAAACGTCAGGCCGCGCGTGAGGCGCAGATCGAAGCGGCCATCAGTGCTATCGACAAGCGCAGGCAAACGCTCGAGAAGCGGCTGAGCATCATCAGGTCGCGCACGCCCTTGTTGATCCAGGGGATTGAGAGCGATATGGCAGCGATCGACCGTGCGATCAGCCAGCACCGCATCATGGTTGATGCCGATTCAATATCAGCCATCAAATCGCAAGAGCGGGCCTACTACTTGCAGCCGGGCCAGATGACCAGGCTGATCCTAAAGGCCCTACGCGAAGCCAACGGTGAAGAGCTGACCACCAACGAGATTGCGGTGTTCGTCATGACGGAGTCAAAGCTTCAGATCCCCGGAGGCGAGTTCTACGAATTCAAGCTCGCCGTTCGGAAGCGAATGCGAGCGATGCACGCTGCAGGCTTGCTGCGGCGGGCGGCCGTCGGCGGCCACACCGTCGAGAGCCGCTGGACGCAAGCGCCACTGGAGCGCTAGCGCGGTGGCCGTGAGGCACGGACGGCACGTCAAGTGACGGGTGTGCGATGGTATCGCGCCCGTCAGCGCCAGGTGGGCCAAACTACTTGACTGAGCGTGCTAGCCCTGGGCGACGCTGTCGGTTCTTGAACTGGGGATGCGTCCTTGAAAGTACCCGCGCCACTTCGACGTGTGGGAGCTAAGAAGACCTCGCGTCAGTGCATCCGTCTTGGTGCCCTCCGTCTGACGTCGGCAGTCTTCTCGCCAAGCCATCTCGACGGCGTAGTCGAGGATGTATTGCGGCTCAAACTTGTGACCGATACCTAGGACGTAGCGCCTCAGCCTTGAAAAGAAAGATTCGGCCTGGTTCTCGTTGACGCCCGCAGCGCTGCTGACCTCTCAGGGTCAGGGGATGTTCGGCTCGCTGGACTGGACCAGGACGAGTTGCGTGTCGAGCTGCGTGGTTCTGGAGATGTCGTCGCCGACGGCCATGCATCGGTCGTCTCGCTTACCCTGCAAGGCTCCGGCGACATCGACACCCGGCGACTGAGGGCGCGCAAGGCCACGATCAAGCTCCATGGATCAGGCGACGTTCGTGCGTTTGCCAGTGAGGAAGCGAAGGTCCGCCTGCACGGCTCGGGCGACGTGACGGTCAAGGGCAGTCCCAAGATTCGAGATGCCAAGGTCGCAGGCTCTGGCGACATCGATTTCGACGACTAGCCTTGGGCATCGCGAACTAGAACAACGAATGCCGGCGGATGAACGCGTCGACCGGCCCTATAGCGATGACCATGAACCTGCTCAACCTTCCCGACTTCAAGGTGCAAAGGGTTGAGGAATCCGATCACGACTATCACGTCTACGCCGAAGCGTCGAACCCGCCAGGTGGCTGCAATGCGTGCGGCTCGGTCCGCGTCATCGGACACGGCCGCAATGAGCAGGTGATCCGTGACCTGCCGACCCACGGCAAGCGCCTGGCCATCTACGTCGACACGCGCCGCTGGCGTTGCCAGGACTGCGGCAAGACGTTCATGGAGACGCTGCCAGCGGTCAACGCCAAGCGCGAGATGACCGACCGGCTGGTGAAGTGGATCGGCCAGCAAAGCCTGCGGCGGACGTTCGCCAGCATCGCCGATGACACCGGGCTGGACGAGAAGACCATCAGGAACATCTTCAGGGACTACGTGAACGAGCTGGAGGCCCAGTTCCGCTTCGAGACGCCGAAGTGGATGGGCATCGACGAGATCCACCTGATCCGGCCACGCTGCGTCATCAGCAACATCGGCAACAACACCATCGTCAACATGCTCCCCAACCGGGACAAGAAGACGGTGACGAACTACCTGTACCAGCTCGAAGGCAAGAGCGAGGTTCAGTACGTGGCCATGGACATGTGGACGCCGTACCGCGATGCCGTCCAGGCGGTCCTGCCCGACGCACGAATCGTCATCGACAAGTTCCACGTCGTTCGGATGGCCAATGACGCTGTGGAGAAGGTCAGGAAGAGCTTGCGCGAGCAGCTCACGTCCAAGCAGCGCCGCGGGCTTATGCACGACCGATTCGTGCTCCTGAAGCGCGAGCGGGACCTCAACGACCAGGAGCTGCTGCTGCTGGATGGCTGGACAGCTAATTACCCGGAGCTGGGCGCGGCCTACAGGCTCAAGGAGAGCTTCTACGCTGTCTACGAGGGCTCATCCAGCCCCAGGGCGGCGCTGGCCGCCTACGAGGCCTGGAGCAAGGCTGTGGTCCCTGAGGTACGCGAGGCCTTCACCGACCTTATCCGTGCGTTCAACAACTGGCAGCCCTTCATCCTGAACTACTTCGAGCATCCGGTCACCAACGCCTACACGGAGAGCTTGAACAGCCTGATCCGGGTCATGAACCGGCTCGGCCGTGGCTACTCCTTCGAAGCGCTGCGGGCGAAGATCCTCTTCACCGAGGGCGCCCACAAGAAAACGCTGGCCAAGCCCAAGTTCGAGCGTCGCCGCGAGGTCGAGACGCTCACGTCTTACGACCTTCCGCCCGGCCGCCTTGCCAGGTCGTTCGCAATCCCGATGAACACCAGGTGGCGTGCCGAGGAACCACAGCGGCAGTACGAGCAGCCGAAGAACTTCGGCCCCGACATAAACACACTGATCGAGCTGCTGCAGTCAGGCCGGCTCTGACGCCTCAAACACAGCCAAATCCGGATACCCGTCAATGAAAGCCAGCACCGACGGTCAGTGCTGGCCAGCGCCTGCAGCCTGGTCGGGCGAGATGCTCGACCCCCACGCGCAACCCATTTCCAGCCGGCTTCTCTGCCGCGGCTAGCGCTTCTGGAAGCGGCATTGTTATATGCGTTCGCCCTGAACTCGTCGAGGGGCACTGGCCTGGGCGAGCACAGCGTGATGGGCGGGCAGCAACGCGTCGCGGCCCGATTGCTGTCACCTTACGGCCTCGATCACCCATGTGAAGAGTCTCACGCGCGCGCGGCCCTCCGCACAGCGCAACAGTTCTCCATGTCGCAAGCCGCTCCCACGGCACGAAGCATAGTGATGGCTGGCCGACACGGGGCACCAGGACCGTAGCTAACTAGTGGAGGTGGTGCGGCACTTCCCAGGTGCAGCTGACCAAGACCAATTATCGAGATTTACCAAGAATTATCGCGACTGCCCCAGGCCGCCCGTCAGTTCACAGGCGACCGGGCTGATCGGTCAGCTATTCCGAGCCAATCGCCCGCCCGTCCCGACAGCTAGCCTCGAGGCTTACTCAGGCGCGTCCGTGGAGATATCGCCAACATTGGTGTGTATCGAAGCAGGTCTGGACGCGTCAGCTCCAGGCCCGCCGAAGTACGGATGAGCACATAAGTCGTTGATCCAGCTTACTTTTGGCGCTTGCTACTCAAAAGCGCTTGCGCCGTCGATTCGTCGCCCCGGCACGTCGATTCACCGCCGCGGCCGCGCGAGCCGGGTAGCTTCGGGGTCTACTAGCAGCCCTTGCTGTCTGTGACCCCGCCCATGCGCCGCACCCGTCATCCCGCCTTTCGCCGCACCCCGCGTGTCCGCCACGCCGGGCAGCGTGTGTTCTTCGGCCTTGCCGTCATCGGCATCGGGCTGCTGGCCTTGCTGGACAACCTGCGGCTGTTCGACATGCCCCTGCTGCGCACCTTCTGGCCGCTGGCCATCGTGCTGTGGGGCGTGGCCCGGCTGATCTGGCCCCAACACCGCGGCAGCGGCGTGTTCGGCGCGCTGCTGGTCGGCGTGGGGGTGCTGCTCACGGCGCAGAACCTCGGCCTGATGCACGTCAATTGGCGCGACTGGTGGCCGGTGGTGATCATCCTGGTGGGCCTGTCCATCGTCACCCGCGGGCTGGTGCCGCGCCCCGGCGGCGACCTGGAGCCGGGCGACGTGACGCTGGAGCATGGCGACTCGGTGGACATCCAGGCCAGCTTCAGCGCGGTCAGCCAGCGCAACGACTCGCCCAGCTTCAAGGGCGGCCGCATCACCAGCACCTTCGGCGGCGTGGAGCTGGACCTGACCCAGGCCAAGCTCGCCGGACCCGAGGCTCGCCTGGACATCTCGGCCCACTTCAGTGGCATCGACCTGCGCGTGCCGCGCGACTGGCAGGTGGTGCTGGAGGTGGCCTCCACCTTTGGCGGCGTGGACGACAAGACCGTCCCGCCGATGACGCCGGGCCCTCGCCTGCTGCTGTGCGGCGAGGTGATGTTCGGCGGTGTCGAGATCAAGCACTGACGCGCCTTGCATCCGCTGCTGACGCACTGGCGCGGGCTGGCGGTCTACCTGCTGGCCTGGGCCCTCGCGGGACCGGCCCTGGCGCTGCTGCTGCACGCACTGCGCATCGCACCGGTGGGCGCCGCCATGCCCTGGACGATGCCACTGTGCGCGGTGTTCGCCTTCATGCTGCTGGCCACCTACTACCCCTGCCGCAGCCGCCCGTTCGGCGCCGGCCCCTGGACGACTGCCCTCGCCCACCGCGGCGCTTTGGTGGGCACGCTTGCGGCCACCATGCTGGGTCTGGCCCTGGCCTGGGACGCCGCCGGCACGCTGTTCGGCCATGCCCGGGGTTGGGTGGGCCTGAGTGCTGGCGGCATCACGCTGCTGGCCGTCACGCTGCTCGGCCTTTTGACGCTCGCGGTGCTCGCGCATGACCTGCTGATCGCGTTCCAGGCCAGCCAGAACGCCGCCATGCGCGAAAGCCAGGCGCGATTGCTGGCCCGCGACATGGAACTGCAACTGCTGCGCCTTCAGATCGACCCGCATTTCCTGTTCAACAGCCTGAACTCCATCAGCGCCCTGACCCAGTTCGACCCGGCTGGCGCCCGCGCGATGGCCATCGATCTGGCGCAGTTCTTCCGCCAGACCCTGGACCTCGCCGGGCGCGAGCGCATCCGCCTGCAGGACGAACTCGCCCTGGTGCAGCACTACCTCGCCATCGAGCGGCAACGGCTGGGCGACAAGCTGGCCACGGCCATCGAGGCCAGCGACGACGCCCTGCCCGCACTGCTGCCGCCGCTGACCTTGCAACCCCTGGTGGAGAACGCGCTCAAGCACGGCCTGCGTCCGCGCGACGACGGCGGACTGCTGCAGATCCAGGCCCTGGTGCGTGACGGTTGGCTGCATGTCGCCGTGCGCAACCCGGTGCCCGTTGCCCACCTGCCGTCGGGCACCCCGACCGACGCCGGCCTGGGCCTGGGCTTGCGCAACCTGCGCGAACGCCTCGCGGCCCAGTACGCCGGCCGCGCCCACGTGCACTGGGGCCCGACGCCCGAGGGCTTCGCGGTTGAACTCACCGTCCCTTGCGAGACCTTGCCATGACGCTGCGCGCCCTGATCGCCGACGACGAACCCCTGGCCCGCCGCCTGCTGGCCGAGTACCTGCGGCCACATGCCGACATCCGCCTCGTGGCTGAGGCCGGCAACGGCCTGGAAGCGGCCAAGGCCATCACCGAGCACCAGCCTGAGCTGGTGTTGCTCGACATCCAGATGCCCAAGCTCACCGGCCTGGAAGTGCTGGAGCTGACGGGCCGGCGCGACGGCGTCATCTTCACCACGGCCCATGATGCGCATGCGCTGCGCGCCTTCGAGCTGCATGCGGTGGACTACCTGCTCAAGCCCTTCGCGCAGGACCGTTTCGACGCCGCGCTGGCCCGCGCACGCCGCCTGATCGGGCAGCCGACGCCCGGGCTGGACCGCCTCCTGTCGCCGGCCGCGCCTCACATCGCCCGCGTGCTGGTGCGCGACCCGGACACCCCGGGCGGCCTGCAGGTGCTCGCGGTTGACGACATCGCCTACATCGAGTCCCAGGCCGACAACGTCGCCTTCCACGCCCACGGCCGGGAACACCTGAAGGCGCAGCGCATCTCGGAGCTTGAAGCCCAGCTCGACCCCACCCGCTTCGTGCGCGTGCACCGCTCGTTCATCATTCACCTCGCCGCCTTGCAGGGGCTGGAGAAGACCGACAGCGATGCCTACATCGCGCGCATGAAGAACGGCAAGCGCATCCCGGTCAGCCGCAGTGGCTACGACCGCCTGCGGTCGGTGCTGTGACGTCGCGGCGCTGAGGGGCTTCGTCCTACAAGGCCTCGCCTCGTCTGGCCGCACACTGCGCCGCATGCACTGGCGCCCCCTGCTGCGCCCGCTCGGGCGGGTGCTGATGCTGACCTTCGAAGGCTTCCTGGCCGACCGCGGCCCGCGCATGGGCGCGGCACTGGCCTACTACACGCTGTTCTCGCTGGCCCCGCTGTTGCTGATCGTGGTGTCGGTCGCGGGCCTGGTGTGGGGCGGCGAGGCGGTCCGGGGGGAGTTGTTCGATGAACTGGCCGGCCTGCTCGGTCCCAACGCGGCGTCCACCATCGAATCGCTGTTGAAGTCGGTCTCCTGGCCGGCGGGTGGCTGGCTGAACACCGTGCTGGGGCTCGGCCTCATGCTGGTGGGCGCGACCACGATGTTCGCCGAGCTGCAGGACGCGCTGGACACCATCTGGCGTGCGCCGGCCCAGCCCCTGCAGGGCTGGCTGGCCTGGCTGCGGGCGCGGCTGCTGAGCTTCGGCGTGATCCTGGGCCTGAGCTTTCTGATGCTGGTGTCGTTGCTGCTGGATGCCGTCATGTCGGCTGCGCAGGTGCTCTGGCAGCCCTGGTTCGGCGACGGCCTGCGCGTGGCTGCGGTGGTCAACACGGTGGTCAGCCAGGCGCTCATCGTGGCGGTGTTCGCCCTCATCTTCAAGTGGATGCCGCGGGTGCGGGTGGCCTGGCGAGACGTGCTGCTGGGCGCCCTCGTCACGGCGGGCCTGTTTGCCCTGGGACGCTACGGCATCAGCGTCTATCTGCAGCGCAGCGGCGTGGTGTCGGGTTTCGGCGCGGCGGCCTCGGTGGTGGCGCTGCTGGTGTGGGTGTACTTTTCGGCGCAGATCCTGCTCATCGGCGCGGAGTTCACCTGGGCCTACGCCCGCGTGCTGGGTTCGCGACGCGAACTCGCCGCGTCTGCGGCAAACTCCGCGCCACCATGACGCTCACAACCCACGACGGCCTCGCCCTGCACACCCACCATTGGCCCGCTGCGGCGGCGCCTCGCGGCCAGGTGCTGATCTGCCACGGCCTGGGCGAGCACATGGGCCGTTACGCCCATGTCGCGG
This sequence comes from Roseateles puraquae, assembly GCF_002205845.1. Classification (GTDB taxonomy): domain Bacteria; phylum Pseudomonadota; class Gammaproteobacteria; order Burkholderiales; family Burkholderiaceae_C; genus Pelomonas; species Pelomonas puraquae. The sequence continues at coordinate 177,821 of NZ_NISI01000004.1, forward strand.
CCGCACTGAATGCCCACGGCTGGGACGTGCACGGCTGGGACCACCGCGGCCACGGCCACAGCGGCGGCCCGCGCGGCGACGTGCCTGGTCCGGATGCGCTGCTACGCGACACCGCGCTCGTCATCGACGCAGTGCGCCAACCCGGGCGGCCCTTCGTGCTGCTGGGGCACAGCATGGGCGGTGCGGTGGCCGCGCGCTTCGCAGCTGATGCCCTGGCTGCGCAGCCGGCTGCCTGGCGACGGCCGCTGGATGGGCTGGTGCTGTCCTCACCCGCGCTTGACCCCGGCCTGAGCGGCGCCCAGAAGCTGGCGCTGGCAATTGCCGAGAAGCTCACGCCCGGCCTAGCCGTTGGCAACGGGCTCAAGCCGGAATGGATCTGCCGCGACCCGGCCGTGGTGGCCGCCTATGTGGCCGACCCGCTGGTGCACGACCGCATCACGGCCCGGCTCACCCGCTTCATCGTCGACGCCGGCGCCCACGTCATCACCCAGGCCTCGCACTGGGCCGTGCCGACGCTGCTGATGTGGGCCGAAGCTGACCGCTGCGTGGCCCCGCGCGGCAGCGAAGCGTTTGCCGCGGCCGCCCCGGCGCAGGTGGTGGCCACGCGGCCCTGGGCTGGATGTGCCCATGAAATCTTCAACGAGCCCGAGAAAGCGGCGGTGCTCGCGACCCTCACGAACTGGCTGGACGGCCGGGCGCGGTAAGCGCATCGAGCCGGTCCACCACCAGCTCCAGCCGCAGCAGCGGGTTCTCCAGCGCCATCAGGCGATGGCGCTCTTGCAGCGTCATGGGCAGCAGGCCCGCCCAGCGGTTGGCCAGCCAGCCCGCGTCGTCCCAGCGGTAGGGCGGCTGCACCGGCAGGTCCTCCGGCGCCGCGCGCCCGCCCAGGCTGGCCAGCACGTCCTGCAACTGGCGCACGGCCAGGCGCAGGTCATCCGGCACGGGCACCTCGGCATCGTCCGGCAGGCGCTCGATCTGGCCCACCCACAGGCCGTGACTGAGGCAGCGGCGGCTCAGCAACCGGAAGCGCTGGCGGCCGACAGTGCGGATGTGGATGAGGCCCGGCTGGCTGGCATCAAAGCGCTCGATGTGGGCCAGCGTGCCCACGTCATGGAACTCCTCGCGCTGAAAGCCCGCGCCGTCGCGGCGTCTCACCTCGTCGCCTTCGGTCAGCGCCACCACGCCGAAGGGCTCGCCCCGCGCATGGCAGCGCTGCACCATGTCCAGGTAGCGTGGCTCAAAGATGCGCAGCGGCAGCGGGTCGCCCGGGAACAGTACCGAGCGCAACGGGAACAGCGGCGTTTCGGTGTCAGGCGAGTTCATCGTGTCAGCGGGTCTTCTCGGCGATGCGCTGGCGGATCAGGGGCAGCAGCGCCTGCGCGGCCTCGCGGCCGGCCTGCACGGCACGGCGGCGCGCGGTGAAGTCAGCACTGCCGACGCCATCCAGCCGCGGGCGGATGACGACGTCTGCATCACGCAGTTCGAAGAAATTGATGCTGCGACCCATGATGGAGAAAGTCTGCATCAGCATGCGGAAGGCGTCACCGGGCGGGTCTTTTTCAGGCGGCGAGGTGATGTCCACGGCGATGACGAGCTGCGCGCCCATTTCCTTCGCAAAGCGCACCGGCACCGGCGACACCAGGCCACCGTCCACGTACTCGCGCTGCCCGATGCGCACCGGCTGGAACACCGCGGGCACGGCGCTGGACGCGCGCACCGCCGTACCGGTGTCGCCGCTGCGGAAGAGCACCGAGGAGCCGTCCGACAGGTCAGTCGCCACGATGCCCAGCGGCAGCGCCATCTGCTCGATCGCACGGCCACCCGTCTTGTCACGGATGAACCGCGCCAGCGCCTCCCCGCGGATGAGGCCGCGCAGCGGGAAGGACCAGTCGGTGATGGCGCCCTCGTCCATGGTCTCGGCCAGCGTCTGCAGCTCCTTGCCCGTCTTGCCCGAGGCATACAGCGACGCGACCAGGCTGCCGGCGGACGTGCCGGCGACCAGGTCCACCTTGATGCCGTTCTCCTCCAGCACCTGGATGACGCCGATGTGCGCAAAGCCGCGCGCAGCCCCGCCACCGAGGGCCAGGCCCAGGCGCGGTGGCTTGGGCACGGGCTTCACATAGGGCGGCGGATCGACCGGCTGCACGGGCGGGGTGACGACCGGCGTCTGGGGCGGCGGGCTGGTCATGACGGAGCAGCCAGCGAGGACGAGAGCACTGGCAAGGAGCCAGGCGCGACGGAACAGGGATGAAGTCATTTCAAGCGCAGGGAAGCGCGCGCACGATAACCGAGGCGCGGCGCCGTCAGCCGGCCTGCGGGGCAGCTGAAGCGGCAGGAACTGTCAGCCGCTCAGGCCAGCTTGTAGCTTTGCAGGTGGATGGAGGTCTCGGTGCTCGCGATGCCCTTGATCAGCCGCACCCGCTCCAGCACGTCCGCCAGCTCCTGCAGCGTCGCGCTGCGGATCTCGGCCAGCAGGTCCCAGCGGCCGTTGGTGTCGAACAGCCCGGTGATGCCCGGCTCACCGAGCAGCATCGACACCACCTCGCGGGTGCGGTTGCCTTCCACGGTGATGCTCATCCAGGCGGTGATTTCGTCCGGCACCGAGTCGGGCCGCAGGCGCACCGTGTAGCCGGTGATGACGCCGCTGTCCTCCAGCCGGGCGATGCGGTTGGTGACCGTGCCCCGCGACACCTTCAGCTTGGCCGCGAGGGTGGCCACCGGGGCCCGGGCGTTGGTGCGCAGCAGCGCGAGCAGTTGCTGGTCGAGGGCGTCCATTTGCGCAAATCGTCAGTTGAGACTGTCATTTTGCCAAAACACCTTGCATTACTTGGCAGGAATTGCGCTTCTGTTTGGCAGCCTGGCTCTGAAGAATCGCTCCAACCCTTACTTCAAACCCCGCCAGGAGACTCTCATGACCCGCTTGCTCACCACCCAGGACGTCGCCCACCTCGTGCAGCGCGTGGGCCTGCCCGATTTATTCCGCCGCCTGGTCGGCGCCTTGGAAGAGGACTATCTGCGCTGGGCCGAGTTCGACAAGACACCTCGCGTGGCGGCCCATTCGCCCGACGGCGTGATCGAGTTGATGCCCATTGCCGACGCGAGCCTGTACAGTTTCAAGTACGTCAACGGGCACCCCAAAAACCACCGCTTCGGCCTGCCGACCGTGATGGCCTTTGGCGTGCTCGCCGATGTCGACACCGGCGCGCCGGTGCTGCTGTCCGAGTTGACCCTGACCACCGCCATGCGCACCGCGGCCACCTCCGTGATGGTGGCCAAGCGCCTGGCCCGCCCCGACAGCCGCGTGATGGCGCTGATCGGCAACGGCGCCCAGAGCGAGTTCCAGGCGTTGGCTTTCCATCACCTGCTGGGCATCCGCGAGCTGCGCCTGTTCGACATCGACCCCGCCGCCACGCAAAAGCTCGTGCGCCATCTCGAAGGCACTCCCGGCCTGACGCTCACGGTCTGCAGCAGCACGGCCGAAGCCGTGCAGGGCGCCGACATCATCACCACCGTCACCGCCGACAAGGCCAACGCCACCATCCTCACGCCCGACATGATCCGCCCGGGTCAGCACATCAACGGCGTGGGCGGCGACTGCCCCGGCAAGACCGAGCTGCACCCGGGCGTGCTGCAGGCCGCGCGGGTGATCGTCGAGTACGAACCGCAGTCGCGCATCGAGGGCGACGTGCAGCAGATGCCGGCTGACTTCCCGGTCACCGAGTTCTGGCGCGTGCTCGCAGGCCAGGCCTCAGGCCGCGAGACCGCCGAACAGATCACCGTGTTCGACTCGGTCGGCTTCGCGCTGGAGGACTTCTCCGCGCTGCGCCTGCTGCGTGACCTGAGCCAGCAGCTTGGTCTCGGCGCCCCGCTGGACCTGATCCCGCAGATGGCCGATCCCAAGGATCTGTTCGGCGAACTCCAGCTCAGCCAGCAGCGCCAGGCGGCCTGAAGCAGCACCCGCCGGCGGCTCAGGACAGATAGGCCGTCACGTCCTGCACATCGATCTGTGCCGCGGGCATGAAGCGCCGCGCGTAGGCCAGGCAGGCGCCGGAGCGCAGGAACAGCGCATGAAGATCGGGGTCGAGATGGCCTTCGGCCGCCATGCGTTGCAGGATGGTCAAGGCCTCCGACAGCGGCTTGCCGGGCTTGTAGGGACGGTCGTCAGCCGTGAGGGCCTCGAAGACATCCGCAATCGCCATCATGCGGGCCTGCACGCTCATTTGCTCGCCGGTGAGGCCCCGCGGATAGCCGCGCCCATCCATGCGCTCGTGGTGGCCTGCCGCGATCTCCGGCACCTGGCGCAGATGCCGCGGGAAGGGCAGCTCGCTGAGCATCTTCAAGGTCTGCACGATGTGCTCGTTGATCTTGTAGCGCTCCTCGTCGCTCAGCGTGCCGCGTGACACCAGGAGGTTGTGCAGTTCACCGCGGTGATAGAGATGCTCGGGCTGCGGCAGGCGGATGCCCCAGCGGTTGTCCCGGGGCAGCCGGTCTTCGGCGGGCCGCGGGATCAGGTGCTCCGGCCGGTCACTCAGCAAGCGCTCCAGGGCCGGCAGCGCGGGGCGCGGGCGCTGCAATCGCCGGGCCTCGTCGGCAGAAAGGCCCAGGCTGTCGTCCAGCGTGCGCCGCCAGGTGCGGGCGCCGATCTGGCGCAGCCGCGCCTGATCCTCGGGGCTGAGGTACTCGCCGCCCTGGTTGCAGCGGGCCACGAAGGCGAAGTCGGCATCCAGCCCCGCCAGCGCCGGCTGGGCCTCGGCCTGCGCGTGGGCGGCACCGTCAGCGCCGAGCCGGGCCTGCAGGCGCTCGATCAGCACATCGCGCTTGAGCACCTCGAAGCGGGTGCGGATCTCGTGCACGCGGTTGTAGAGCGTCTCCAGTTTCGTGGCCTTGTCGACCACGAACTCCGGCGTCGTGACCTTGCCGCAGTCGTGCAGCCAGGCCGCGATGTGCAGGGCCTCCCATTCGTCCGGCGTCATCGTGAAGCCGGCGAAAGGGCCCTCGGTCGCATCGCAGGCGGCCTGCGCCAGCAACCGCGCCAGCTCCGGGACGCGCTGGCAGTGGCCACCGGTGTAGGGGCTCTTGGCATCAATCGCGCCGGCCACCAGCTGGATGAAGCTTTCCAGCAGCGCCTTGCGGGCATTGAGCAGCAGGTGGTTGTCGATGGCCAGCGCGGCCGTGCCCGACAGCGCCCGCACGAAGGCCACCCGGGCCGCACCGAGCGGCTCGGTCGGCCCGGAGGCGGGCAGCGGGAAGCTCAGCGTGAGGGTGCCGATGGTTTCGTCCTGCCGGTTCTTCAGTGGCAGCGACAGCAGCCGCATGCGCGCGGCACTCAGGCGCACGAACAGGGTCTCGTAGGCCTGCAGATGGCGGGGGTCGTCCCAGCGCAGATCGGTCTCGATGGTGGCGTCGGCCTGCACGGCGCGCACGGGCGCGGCCACGCTGTCGGTGTCACGCAGGTCCCAGGTGCGCCCGGCGCCGGGCGTGGCCTCCCCGAGCAGCCGCGTGGCCACCGGCCGCAGCTCCCCGCCATCCGGGGTCAGCAGGTGCACGGCGCCGCCGCTGGCGCCGGCCACCGCGATCGTCTCGCTGAGGATGCGGTCCAGCAGGGTGTCGAAATCGCGCTCCGCGCTCAGCGCGCCGCTGATGTCCAGGAAGCGGCGCAGCGAATGTTTCATCGCCGTCATGGCCAACGCCAGGCGGTCCACCTCGCGGATCAAGCTGCGCTTGGGGTCCGGCCAGTCGAACTCGAAATGCCGGATGGCCTCGGCCTGCCGTGCCAGGTGCCGCAACGGGCGCGACACCCGGTCGGCCAGCAGATGCACCACCGGCAACAGCAGCAGCATCAGGCCCAGCGAGATGTAGAAGCCGTGTCGCCGGCTCTCGATCTGGAAGGCCTGCAGCTCCTCGCGCGGCGCCGCCATCAGCAGGGTCAGCGGCGGGCTGGCCTCGCCGGTGGCCAGCGGCAGCGCATGCGCCACCCACTCCCGGCCCGCCACGTCCTGCACCGGCGCCAGCCGGCGCTCAGCGTCCAGCCGGCTCCAGAGGTCGCGCATCACCGGCGTGGCGGCCTCCGTCACCTTGGGCAGGCTGCGGGCGCCGGCCGAGGCGACTTCTCTGCGCCGCGCCTGGGCCACCAGCTCCCCCTGTGCGGTGGCGATCATCAATTCGGCTGAAGCGCTGATCTGCGGGCGCGACAGCATCACGCCGAGCGCTTGCAGGCTCACGTCGGCGCCGACCACCACGTCGCCGCGGGCCTCCGCCAGAGTCACGCCGGGCTCTCCCGTCGTGAAGAAGACATAGGGCTCGGACTGCACCGACTTGCCGTCCCCCGCCCGGCGTGCCAGCTCGTACCAGGGGCGGGTGCGCGGGTCGAAGTCGTAGTCCGGGCGGTCCACGCGCTGCAGCTCGCGCAGGTCGGCGTCCAGGAAGCGGTAGCTGCCGCGGGCGGTGCCGGTGTCGCGGTCCACGCTCTGCAAGCCGTAGTGCGCGTCGCCAGGCGCGCCCATGCGGCTGCGGGCGGCGGCGCTCGTCAGGCTGCGCAGCAGCAAGAAGGAGCCTTTCGCCGTGCCGACGTAGACCGCCGACACCGAGTGGTTGCTGCGCAGAGCCGCCGCCAACTGCGGGAGCGCGGCCAGGCGTTCGGCCTCGCTGCGGGCACCGGCCAAGCCACTGGCGGCCAGCAGCGCCACACTGACGCGCGCCGGCCGCAGCTCCGACTCCACCGTGGCCGCCGCCTCGCGCCCAATGCGTTTGGCAGCCGCTCCGGCCTGCTGCAGCATCAACGCGTCGCTGCGTGACCGCTCGTGCAGCATCAGCGCGCCATAGACCAAGATCACGAGGCCGATCATCAACAGGCTCAACGTGACGTAGAGGGTCTTCGGCTTCAACTGAGGCATGGAAACCAGGCGGGGACCGAGATGCGCGGCAGTATCCCCGCGTGCCACCGCTCCGGCTGTGCATTCCTTCGCGGTTGGCGCGGTCCAGCGCCGGGTGGCGCTGCCCCAAGTTTGGAGGGAAAGATTCACCGGGGCTAACGTCGTCTCCTGACGACAAGACTTCCAGCATGGGTCATGGTGTGCACCTAGCATCCGCTCCGCCTCGAAAGGCGCCGCCGCGGTCACTGCCTCGCGCGGCAAGCCACACAACCTCGCAAGGAAGACATGAAGAAGTACGCACTCGTGATCGCCGCGGCACTGGCCGCCGGCGCCGCTCACGCCGATGAACCCGCCCGCGCCTACCTGACTCTGGCCGGCGGCTCGACCCATGTGAACCTGGACTGCACCGGTGCCACGTCTTGCGACAAGACCGACACCGGCGGCAAGATCGTCGGCGGCTACAGCTTCGGCAACGGCTTCAGCCTCGAAGCAGGCTACTGGGGTCTGGGGAAGGCCAGCGGGTCGGACAGCGCCTCCTCGGGCACGCTCAAGTCCTCGGCCTTCACCATCGGCGGCGCCTATGCGCTGCCTCTGAGCAACGAATGGGGAATGAACTTGCGCCTGGGTGCTGCTCAGGTAAAGACCAAGGCCGATGTTCGCTCCGGCGCCATCGCCGTCTCGACATCCGAAACCAAGACCAAGGTCTACGCCGGTGTCGGCCTCACCTACGCCATCAGCCCGGCCGTCAAGCTGGAACTCGGCGTGGATTCAACCGAGGGAGAAGTTGCGGGCCAGAAGGGCACGCTTCGCCTGATCAGCGTGGGCGCCACCTTCGCGTTCTGATCGAACTTCACTCGATCCACAGGCCGCCCACGGGCGGCCTTTGTCGTTCCTACACTCGCGGGCATGGATTTCCCCGCTCTCATCAAGGAACTCGGCCGCGGTGCCCGAGGCGCGCGTGACCTGACCCAGCCGCAGGCCGAGGCCCTATTCGGCGCGATGCTCGACGGCCAGGTGCCGGACCTGGAACTGGGCGCCATCCTGATCGCGCTTCGGGTCAAGGGCGAGAGCGCAGACGAAGTGGCGGGCTTTCTTGCGGCGATGCAGGCCCGCACCGCGCCACTGACCGCGCCGCCGGGCGCGCGCACCGTGCTGCTGCCCAGCTTCAACGGGGCCCGCAAGCAAGCCAACCTGATGCCGCTGGTGGCGCTGCTGCTTGCCCGGGAGGGCGTGCCGGTGCTGATCTTCGGCCGGCATGACTTCGACAGCCGCCACAGTCCCTTCGAACTGCTGGACGCCCTCGGCCTGCCGACCAGCGCCTCGCTGCCCGACGCCGAGGCCCGGCTGGCGGGCGACCGCCTGGCAGTGCTGCCTTTGTCGCTGCTGAACCCAGGCTTGAACAACCTGATGGCCTTGCGCCCGCGCCTGGGCCTGCGCAACAGCAGTCACAGCCTGGCCAAGCTGCTCGACCCCTTCCCCGCCGGCCGGGCGGTGCGCGTGGTGGCCGTGACCCATCCGGAGTATCTGGACAGCATGGGCGCCGCCCTGCCTGACCTGACCGCCGCACCTGGCGGCCGTGCGCTGCTGATGCGTGCCAGCGAGGGCGAGGCCTACGCCCATCTGCGCCGCAAGGCTCACCTGATCGGGTTCCAGGACGGCCAGACGGCGCCTCTGCACCCGGCCGACACCGGCGACCTCGACTGGCCGCTATCGCCCGCTTGCACCCCGCAGGAGAACGCCTCGTTCATCCGCGCCATCCTGGCCGGCCAGGCGCTGGTGCCGCCGCGCATCGCGGAACAGGTGGCCGTCCTGCGGCTTTTGGCCACAAACTGAAGTTGCTTATTCGGCCTAGGCATATAGGCCCAAGAATTAAATAGTTCTGCCGCAGCGCAACATTGCCTAGAGTCGCGGCCTCGGGTGACATGGGGTCACCCCTGGAGTGCGCTGGGTGCTGGACGGAATTGCAATTGCGAGTGGCTTGGGCGTCGGCCTCATCGTCGGGATCACCGGCGTGGGCGGCGGTTCCCTGATGACGCCACTGCTGCTGTCCGTCTTCAAACTGAGCCCGGCCGTCGCCATTGGCACGGACCTGTGGTTCGCCTGCCTGACCAAGGTCAGCGGTTCAGTCGCCCATGCCCGGCACGGCCATGTGAACTGGCTCATCGTGCGCCGCCTGCTGGCGGGCTCGGTGCCGGCGTCCCTCGCCACCATCGCCCTGATGCACTTCACGGGCATCACCAAGGGCTGGGCCTCGGCCCTGACCGTCGCGCTGGGCATTGCGCTGCTGCTGACGGCGGTCGTGGTGGCCTTCAAGCAGAGCTGGCAGGCCCTGGGCCTGCGGCTGGAACGCTGGATTCCCGACACCCGCAAGCCGGGGTTGACCGTGCTGAGCGGGCTCGTCCTCGGGGTCCTGGTGTCGCTGTCTTCCATTGGCGCTGGTGCCATCGGCGCTACGCTTATCCTGCTGCTCTACCCGCGGCTGAAAGCGCGCGATATCGTCGGCACCGATATTGCTCACGCAGTGCCCCTCACGCTGGTGGCCGGCCTCGGCCATGCCAGCCTGGGCAACGTGAACTGGGAGCTGCTGGTGTCGCTGCTCATCGGCTCGCTGCCCGGTATCTGGCTGGGCGCCCAGCTGACTCGCCGTCTGCCGGACGGCATCGTCCGCAGCCTGCTTTGCGTCTCTCTCCTGATGGCCGGCTGGAAGGTCATCCACTAACCATGTATCAGTACACCGACTTCGACCGCCGCTTCGTCCGCGCCCGCGCTGCGCAGTACCGCGACCAGCTGGAACGCCATCTGCGTGGCGAACTGGGCACCGACGAGTTCCGCGCCCTGCGCCTGCAGAACGGCTGGTACATCCAGCGCCACGCGCCGATGCTGCGCGTGGCCATCCCCTACGGCGAGCTCTCCAGCCGCCAACTGCGCCAGCTCGCGCGCATCGCCCGCGACTACGACGTGGTGACCGAGGGCCCGTTCAAAGGCCAGGGCGGCTACGGCCACTTCACGACGCGGCAGAACCTGCAATACAACTGGATTCCGCTGGACAAGAGCGCCGACGTGATGGACCTGCTGGCCGAGGTCGACATGCACGGCATCCAGACCAGCGGCAACTGCATCCGCAACATCACGAGCGATGCCTTCGCCGGCATCGCGCCCGACGAGCTCATCGACCCGCGCCCCTACTGCGAGATCCTGCGCCAGTGGAGCACGCTGCACCCCGAGTTCGCCCACCTGCCGCGCAAGTTCAAGATCGCCGTCAGCGGCGCGGCGGAGGACCGCGCGGCCATCGGCTGGCATGACATCGGCCTGCAGCTGAAGAAGAACGCCGCCGGCGAGGTCGGCTTCCAGGTGTTCGTCGGTGGCGGCATGGGCCGCACGCCCATCCCAGGTGTGGAGATCAACGGCTTCGTGCCCTGGCAGCAGATCCTCGTCTACATCGAGGCCATCGTGCGCTGCTACAACCTCGCCGGCCGACGCGACAACCTCTACAAGGCCCGCATCAAGATCCTCGTGAAGGCCGAAGGGCAGAAGTTCTTCGACGCGGTCAACGCCGAGTTCGCCCGCATCCTGGCCGACGACCCGGCCGGCCACGAGCAGATCATTCCGCAGGCGGAGCTGGACCGCGTGAAGGCGAGCTTTGTCGACCCCGAGGGTGTGCAGGCCACGGGCGAGCTGGCGATCACCGGCTCCAGCGACCCGGCCTACGGGCGCTGGCTGCAGCGCAATGTGCATGGCCACCGTGTGGCCGGCTACCGCGCCGTCACGCTGAGCCTTAAGCGCGTGGGCATCCCGCCGGGCGACACCACCGCAGATGTGATGGACACCGCAGCGGCCCTGGCCGACCAGTTCAGCCACGGCGAGCTGCGCGTGAGCCACCGCCAGAACCTCGTGCTGCCCTGGGTGAAGGCCAGCGACCTGCCCGAGCTCTTCCAGGCGGCCCGCGCTGCCGGCTTCGCCACGGCCAACGCCGGCCTGCTGACCGACCAGATCGCCTGCCCCGGCGGCGACTACTGCGCGCTGGCCAACGCCCGCTCGCTGCCCCTGGCTGCCGAGATCGCCGAGCGCTATCAAGACGCCGACGAGCTGGAAGACCTCGGCGAGATCGACCTGCACATCAGCGGCTGCATCAACTCCTGCGGCCACCACCACAGCGGCCACATCGGCATCCTCGGCGTCGACAAGGACGGCGCCGAGTGGTACCAGCTCACGCTCGGCGGCAGCGACGGCTCCACGCTCTCGGGCGCCACGACGCCGGGCAAGGTCATCGGGCCGAGCTTTGCCGCCGACGAGATCGCGGACGCCATCGAGGCCGTCATCGAGACCTTCAAACGCGAGCGCCGGGCGGGCGAGCGCTTCATCGACGCCGTGAAGCGCCTGGGGCTGGACCCCTTCAAGACGGCCGCCAACGCCGTGCGTGTGTCGACTGCCAAGGCCTGAGGTTTCCATGAAGTTCATCAACGCCACCACCTGCCCCTGGAAGCACGCCATCGGTGAAGACGGCCCCAAGCCCGACCCCGATCCGGCGCCCTACCGCCTGCTCACGCTGGAGCAATGGCACGCCGTGCGCGCGCACTGGGGGGCTGACGTGAAGGTCGCCATCGAGTTCCCGAACGACGCCGACATTCATCAGCTCGCACCCGACCTGCATCGCATCGCGCTGATCGTGCTTGACTTCCCGAAATGGACCGACGGCCGCGCCTACAGCCAGGCTCACCTGCTGCGCATCCGCCACAAGTACACCGGCGCCATCCGCGCGCGCGGCGAAGTGCTCGTGGACATGATGCAGTTGCTGGCCCGCACCGGCTTCGACGAAGTCGTGCTGCGCGGCGACCAATCGCAGGCAGCCGCCCAGAAGGCCCTGGAGCTGTTCGCCCCCGTCGGCTTCTACCAGGGCGACGTGGCCGAGACCCGGCCGTGGTTCCTCAGGAGCGCCGCGTGAGCGATGTGAGCAGCCTCCCCTGGGCGGCCGCGCCTGCAGCGGGCAACGCCATCGGCCTGTACGCCAAATGGTCGCCGGCGCTCGACGGCAAGGTCGAGGCCGCCCTGCAGCGCCTGCGCGACGCGCATGCGGAGCACGGCGCCGGCTTGGTGCAGAGCAGCAGCCTGGGCGTGGAAGACATGGTCATCACCGATCTGATCGCGCGAGCGCAGTTGCCCGTGGACATCGCGACGCTGGACACCGGCAAGCTGCACGCCGAGACCCTGGCGCTGATCCCGGCCATCGGCGAGCGCTATGGCCGCACGGTCGCCGTGTTCAAACCCGTGGCCGAGGCCGTCATCACCTTCGTCAAGCGCGAGGGCGAAGACGCGATGTACAAGAGCATCGACCTGCGCAAGGCCTGCTGCGGCGTGCGCAAGATGGAGCCGCTGGGCCGCATGCTCGCCGGCCGCACGGCCTGGATCACCGGCCTGCGCCGCGAGCAGAGCGGCGCCCGCGGTGACGTGGGCTTTGACGAGAACGACGGCCAGGGCCGCCGCAAGATCAGCCCGATCGCCGACTGGACCTGGGCCGAGGTCTGGGCCTACGTCGAGAAGTACGCCGTGCCCTACAACCCGCTGCACGACCAGTTCATGCCCAGCATCGGCTGCGCGCCCTGCACCCGCGCGATCGCGGTGGGCGAGGACTTCCGCGCCGGCCGGTGGTGGTGGGAGGACTCTTCAAAGGAGTGCGGTCTGCACGCGAAAGGCTGAAGAAGCACAGCCACAGAGGCACAGAGACACCGAGAAGCTCAATGCCCGCCGCCGGCGCCACGAAGCGCCACGAATGGATCTGAATTGACATGAACGCCGCCGTGAAACCCGAACAACTCATTGCCGACGTCGACCACGCTCATCTGGACGCGCTGGAAGAGGAGGCCATCTTCATCCTGCGCGAGGTGGCCGCGAGCTTCGAGCGCCCCGCCCTGCTCTTCTCGGGCGGCAAGGACAGCTGCGTCGTGCTGCGCCTGGCCGAGAAGGCCTTCAAGATGAAGAATGCCGCCCACCCGAGCGGCTACTCGGGCGCGCTGCCCTTCCCGTTGGTGCACATCGACACCGGTCACAACTTCCCGGAGGTCATCACCTTCCGCGACCAGCGCGTGGCCGAGATGGGCGAGCGCCTGGTGGTGGGCCACCTGGAAGACAGCATCGCCCGCGGCACCATCCGCCTGGCCCACCCACTGGAAAGCCGCAACGGCCACCAGACGGTGACGCTGCTGGAGACCATCGAGGAACACAAGTTCGACGCGCTGATCGGCGGCGCCCGCCGCGACGAAGAGAAGGCACGCGCCAAGGAGCGCATCTTCAGCCACCGCGACAGCTTCGGCCAATGGCAGCCCAAGGAGCAGCGGCCCGAGCTGTGGACCCTGTTCAACACCCGCATCCGCCCGGGCGAGCACTTCCGCTGCTTCCCCATCAGCAACTGGACGGAGCTGGACGTGTGGCTCTACATCGCCCGCGAGAACATTCCGCTTCCCAACATGTACTACGCCCACGAGCGCCAGGTGATACGCCGCAAGGGCCTGCTGGTGCCGCTGACCGACGTCACGCCGCCCGAGGCCGGCGAGACGGTCGAGACAGCCACCGTGCGCTTTCGCACCGTCGGCGACATGACCTGCACCTGCCCGGTGGAGAGCCCGGCGGCCAATGCGACCGAAGTCGTGGCCGAGACGCTGACCGTGACCGTCAGCGAGCGCGGCGCCACGCGCATGGACGACCGCACATCCGAAGCTTCCATGGAGAAGCGCAAGAAGGAAGGGTATTTCTAATGAAGGCGCTTCGGTTCCTCACCGCTGGTTCGGTGGACGACGGCAAGTCCACGCTGATCGGCCGCCTGCTGTTCGACGGCCAGGCCATCCTCGCCGACCAGCTCGACACACTGGAGCGCCGCGCGGCCGGCCGCCCCATCGACCTCTCCCTGCTGACCGACGGCCTGGAGGCCGAGCGCGAGCAGGGCATCACCATCGACGTGGCCTACCGCTACTTCGCCACCAAGACGCGCAAGTTCATCATTGCCGACGCCCCCGGCCATGAGCAGTACACCCGCAACATGGTGACGGCCGCCGCGGGCAGCGATGCCGCCGTGGTGCTGGTGGACATCACCAAGCTCGACCTGACGCAGGACGAGGTCGTGCTGCTGCCGCAGACACGCCGCCACTCGCTGCTGGCCCAACTGCTGCGCGTGCCGAGCCTGGTGTTCGCCGTCAACAAGATCGATGCGCTGGCCGACCCCGGCGCCGGTTTCGCGAAGGTGAAGGCTGCGCTCGACAAGTTCGCCGCCGCTGCCGGCCTGAACGTCGCGGCCACGGTGCCGGTGAGCGCCTTGCGGGGCGACAACGTCACACAGCCGCTGGATGCCGCCTGGTGGACGGGCGAGAGCCTGCTGCAGGTGCTGGAGCGCCTGCCGACCAGCACCGAGCGCACCGACGCACCGCTGTCCCTGCCCGTGCAGTACGTGCAGAAAGACGCCTACCAGAGCGCCGGCACCGGCTTCCAGCCGCGCGTGCTGTGGGGCCGCATCGCCCACGGTGCCGTCAAGGCCGGCGACACCATTGAGGTGCTGCCGTCCAGGCAGACCGCCGTCGTCGCCGAGGTGCGCCTGGCCGGTGAAGTCGTCGGCAGCGCTCAGGCGGGTGATTCCGCCGGCCTGGTGCTCGACCGCCAGCTCGACGTGAGCCGCGGTGACTGGATCGTCACCCCCGGCTCGGCCTCGCAGACCAAGCACTTCCCCGCCACGCTGGCCTGGCTGGACACCGAAGCCGCCAAGCCGGGCCGCAAATACTGGGTGCGCCACGGCAACCGCTGGGTGCAGGCGCGCATCTCGGCCATCGACTCGGTACTGGACATCCACACGCTGCAGCCGCAGGATGCGCATGAGCTGCCGGTCAACGCAATAGGCCGCGTGCAGATGGAAGTGCAGCACGAGCTGCCGGTAGAGCCCTTCGCCGACAACCGCGTCGGCGGCGCGCTGATCGTCGTCGACCCGGCCAGCCACCGCACCAGCGGCGCGCTGCTGGTGGACGTGCAGCCCGCCACTTCCGACGAGGCCTGGTGATGACTGCCGGCCCGGGCCGCGTCGTCTTCGTCAGTGCCGGCCCCGGCGCGGCGGACCTGATCACCCTGCGCGGCGCCCGCTGGCTGGCGCTGGCTGACATCGTGCTGGCCGACGCGCTGGCCGACCCCGCCCTGCGCGACCTGGCGCCCCAGGCGCGCTGGCTCGACGTGGGCAAGCGCGGCTTCGAGCATTCGGCCAAGCAGACCGAGATCAACGCGCTGCTGGTCAAGGCCGCGCGCGAGCATGCGCTGGTCGTGCGCCTGAAGGGCGGGGACGCCAGCGTCTTCGGCCGCCTGGAAGAAGAGCTGATCGCGCTGGCAGAAGCCGGCATTGACAGCGAGGTGGTGCCCGGCGTCACCGCGGCCCTGGCGGCCGCCGCCCAAGCCCAGCGGCCTCTCACCCGCCGCGGGCGCGGCCGCTCCGTGAGCCTGACCACCGCGATGACGGAGCGCGGTGAACTGCAGGCCGCCCGCACCGCCGACACCGAAGTCTTCTACATGGCCGGCCGCCAGCTCGCCGCCCTGGGCCGCCAGTTGCTGGCCGCGGGCTGGGCTGCCGACACGCCCACGCTCGTCGTCAGCCGCGCGGGCTGCGCCGATGCCATCACCAGCGAGCACGCCCTGGCCGACCTGGCCCGCGCCGCCCTGCTGCACCGGGGCCGCCCGACCGTCGTCACCGTGGGGACAGGCGCCGGGTTTGTCGGACATCAGGATCGAGGCCGCGCCGCGCCCCATAAAATCGCCGTTTCGCCTGAAATCGCCCCATTGAAGGCGCCCCTTACCTCCAAGAGCACCTCATGACCCACGTCGTCACCGAATCCTGCATCCGCTGCAAGTACACCGACTGCGTCGACGTCTGTCCGGTCGACTGCTTCCGCGAAGGCCCGAACTTCCTGACGATCGACCCGGACGAGTGCATCGACTGCGCCGTGTGCATCCCCGAGTGCCCGGTCAACGCCATCATGCCGGAGGAGGACGTCCCCGGCGATCAGGTCCACATGATCAAGATCAACGCGGACCTGGCCAAGAAATGGCCCAGCATCACCAAGCGCAAGCCTGCCCTGCCCGACGCCGACGAGTGGAAGGACAAGACCGGCAAGCTGGACGAGTTGATCCGCTGACCTTGCGCCCCGAGGCCGGCACGCCGCCGGCCTGCCCTGCATGACCTCCCCCGCCTCCGCGCCGACCGCCGCCCTGCGTGAGACCGACGCCCTCGTCATCGGCGCGGGCCCGGTGGGCCTCTTCCAGGTGTTCGAGCTTGGCCTGCTCGGCATCCGCGCCGACATGGTCGACGCTCTGCCGCATGCAGGCGGCCAGTGCGCCGAGCTCTACGCCGACAAGCCCATCTACGACGTGCCCGGCCTGCCGGTGTGCAGCGGGCGCGAGCTGATCGAGCGACTGCAGCAGCAGATCCGCCCGTTCGCGCCAACGCTGCACCTGAGCCAGGAAGTGACCGCGCTGACGGCCCTGCCCGACGGGCGATTCCAGGTCGAATCGAGTGCTGGCACACGCTGGCTGGCGCGCACCGTCTTCATCGCCGCCGGGGTGGGCGCCTTCAGCCCCAAGCGGCTGCGCCTGGAGGGCGCCGAGGCGCTTGAAGGCCGGCAGGTCCATCATCATCTCGACAGCCTGGACGCCGCCGGCCAGCGCGTGCTGGTGCTGGGCGGCGAGGCGCCGGCCGTGGAGGCGGCGGTACAACTCGCTGAGGCCGGGCAAGCCGCCCAGGTGACGCTGGTGCACCGCAAAGATGCCTTCAAGGCACCGGCCGACCGACTGGCCCGGCTGCAGGCCCTGCGTGACGCAGGGCGGGTGCAGGTCGCGGTCGGCCAGCCGATGGCGCTGCGCATGGCGGGCGATCGCCTGCAGGGGCTCGACATCCTCGATGCCACCGCGCAGACCCAGCCCCTGCCCGCCGACCACCTCCTCGTGCGCCTGGGCCTGAGCCCGCGCCTGGGCGCGATCGCCGATTGGGGCCTGGCGCTGGAGCGCAAGCTGGTCACGGTGGATACCGCCCGCTTCGAGACCTCGCTGCCCGGCGTCTACGCCGTGGGCGACATCAACCACTACCCGGGCAAGCGCAAGCTGCTGGTGAGCGGCTTCCATGAAGCCACGCTGGCCGCCTTCGCCGCGGCCGAGCGCGTCTTCCCCGGCCAGCCCATCCACCTGCAATACACGACGACCAGCCCCAAGCTGCATGAGCGGCTGGGCGTGCCCACGCCCGGGCACGATTGACCGGCCATCGTCCCTTCAAGGCCCTGCCGCAGGCCACCATGACGGGCACCGCTAGAATCCGCCCGCGCTGACGACTCCGGTCGCCAGCCACTCGCTAGGGGTGTTGCGCCCGCCACGGCCGGCGCGACTGAGACAGTCCCTTTGAACCTGATTGAGGTAATCCTCGCGCAGGGAAGCAGCCGATCAGCCGGGCTCCACTCGCTTCGTCTCCGGGTCCGTCGCGTTCTCGTTTGCCGACCTGCCATCGCTTCGTTTTCTCGATGGCTATCCTGAACCGTTCTCTCCTGAGCGCTGCTGCAGCGCTGTGCATCGCCCAATTCGCCGCGGCCCAGACGCTGCCCGCCGTCAGCGTGACCGGCAAGGCCACCGAAACCGCACCGGGCCTCGCCGGCTTCAGCGACCCGCCGGCCAAGTTGCCGATGCAGGCCGTGAACCTGTCCGCCGAGCGCCTGAGCGACCTGGGTATCACCCAACTCGCCGGCATCACGCGGCTGGATGCCTCGGTGTCCGACAGCTACAACGCCACCGGCTACTGGAGCACGCTGAAGGTCCGCGGCTTCGAGCTCGACAACCGCTTCAACCTGCGCCGCGACGGCCTGCCCATCAGCGGCGAGACCTCGCTGTCGCTGGCCAACAAGGCGGCGGTCGAAGTGCTCAAAGGCAGCTCCGGCATGCAGGCCGGCACCAGCGCGCCCGCCGGCCTCGTCAACTTCGTCGTGAAGCGCCCGCTCGCTGACGACGCC
Organism: Roseateles puraquae; assembly: GCF_002205845.1. Taxonomy (GTDB): domain Bacteria; phylum Pseudomonadota; class Gammaproteobacteria; order Burkholderiales; family Burkholderiaceae_C; genus Pelomonas; species Pelomonas puraquae. The sequence continues at coordinate 195,702 of NZ_NISI01000004.1, forward strand.
ACCACACTGACCGTCGGCGCCATCCAGGGCGGCACGGTGCAAGCCAGCATCGACCACTCGCAGCGCTTCGGCACCTCGCGCGAGTTTGGCTTGCGCATCAACGCCGACACCGCGCGGCTGGACCCGCAGCTGCGCAACACCGAAGGCCATGCCCATACGCTGGCCGTGGCCACCGATTGGCGCGTGCAGCCGGGCACGCTGCTGGAGGCCGAGGTGGAGTTCAATCGGCAGAGCCAGCCGAGCCAGCAGGGCTTCAGCCTGCTCGGCAACCGGCTGCCGGACGCGCGGCAGGTGGATCCGCGGTTGAACCTCAACAACCAGCCGTGGAGCCTGCCTGTCGTCTTTGACAACACGCACGCTTCCCTGCGAGTGCAGCAGCAACTCGGCAGTGACTGGCGGGCCCAAGCCACACTGGGCATCCAGCGACTGCGCACCGATGACCGCCTGGCCTATGCCTACGGTTGCACCGCGGCGGACGGCACCTATTACGCCGACCGCTTCTGCCCTGACGGCACCTACGACCTCTACGACTTCCGCAGCGAGAACGAGCATCGCGACACGACCGCGCTGGACGTCTTTGCCAGCGGTCCGGTCCAGATCGCCGGGCAGCGCCACGACCTGACCGTCGGCGGCCTGGTGAGCCAGTTCAAGAGCCGATTCCAGCGGCAGGCCTACAACTACGCGGGCACTGGCAAGGTCGATGGCTCGGCCGTCACCGCGCCTCAGCCCGATCTGACCGACGAGAACACCAACCGCGACGAACGCAGCCGCGAGCTCTACCTGCGCGACCGCGTGACCCTGAGCGCCGACACCACCGCCTGGCTGGGCCTGCGCTACACCCGCCTGCATCGCGAGAGCGTGCGCACCGACGGCTCCCGCGCCACCGACTACTCGCAAGGCGTGACCACGCCGTGGGTGGCGCTGAGCCATGCGATTGCCGCCGACTGGCTGGTCTACGCAAGCTGGGGTCAGGGCGTGGAGAGCGAAGTGGCGCCCAATCGCAGCCGCTACGTCAACGCCGGCCAGGCCCTGCCCGCGCTGAAGAGCCGCCAGACCGAGATCGGTCTGAAGACCGGCACGCAGCGTGTGGAAGGCTCGCTCACCGCCTTCGACATCCGCCGACCGACTTGGCGTGACATCGGCAGCTGCGACGTGGCGGAGAGCTGTGAGCGGCGCATCGACGGCAATGCCCACCACCGCGGCATCGAAGCCAGCGCCGACCTGAAATGGAGCGGCGGCGGGCTGAGTGCCAGCGCCATGCGCCTGAAGGCGCGGCGCGAAGGCAGCGCAGACAGCACCCTCAACGGCCTGACGCCCCCCAACGTGCCCCAGACCACGGTCAAGGCGCAGGTCCGCCAAGACCTGCTGCCGGGCCTGCAAGCCCATGTGGGCCTTCAGTTCGAAGGGCACCGCTACGCCACGCCCGACAACAGCATCCGCGTGCCGGCGTGGACCGTGGTCGATGCCGGCCTGCGCTATCTGCAGACCCTGGGCAACCAGACCTGGGTCTGGCGCGCGGGCATCGACAACCTCACCAACCGCCGCGCCTGGCGCGAGTCGCCGTGGCAGTTCGAGCACAGCTATCTCTACCCGCTGGCTCCGCGGACTTTCCGCACGAGTCTTGAAGTTCGCCTCTGACGCGCCGAAAAAACCTGCTATAGTCATGGGCTCTGTTCCTCGATAGCTCAGTCGGTAGAGCGCCGGACTGTTAATCCGTAGGTCCCTGGTTCGAGCCCAGGTCGGGGAGCCACAGAACTCTCGTCGAAAGACGACAAGACGCACGCCGCAACCGCTTGGCGTGCCGACATACAAGCCAATTCCTCGATAGCTCAGTCGGTAGAGCGCCGGACTGTTAATCCGTAGGTCCCTGGTTCGAGCCCAGGTCGGGGAGCCACATACGCAACGCCTTAGCGAGTTTCTCGCTAAGGCGTTCTTTTTTGTCTGGTCCACTTCTGGTCCTGGCCCCGCCAGGTTCCTACGCCACCGGTCGTGGCGACAGCGAGACAGGCAGGATCGCGGTCGGCAGCTGGCCAAGCTTCCGACGCACCGCGCCATCGACGAACCTGGGCATGCAGCCTCGATCACTTCGGGTTCGAGGTTCGTCCAGTTCGAGCCGCGGTCCATCTCCGTCCCGCACTCAACGCCAACTTCGTTCGCGGCCCTCCCAGCAGGCGCACGTCGGTGTCATTTCTCCAATGGGGGCAGATCCACTGCTGGTTTGACACCGAACAGCAACAGCCCGATGTGCCACTCACGACCGGAGCCACCAGATGCTGCCAGCCTCTACTGTTTCCCCAAGCCCCCACACCGAACATGCCCGGCTGGATTGGCTTGGCGCCGCCGCAGCGCTGCCAGGCGGCAAGACTCTGCACTTGGCGCTGCTCTTGCAGAAGTTGTGCACGCAGCGCACCAGCCCCGTCATCAACTTGACGCGCCGCATGCTGGCTTTTGGTCACCTCAGCCGGGACGCCAGCTACGACGGCCTACGCAGACTGGAGCAGGCACGCTTGATCTCAGTCCGCCGACTGCCGGGCCGATCTCCGCAAATCGTGCTGCTGGAGCCGGGCTCCGCCCCTGGGAGCGCGCGTGGATTGCAACTCGGCCAGCGTCGCGTGCGGCAAGGCCAGCCCAGTTGATCGATCGCCTTCCGGTGAGTGAGTTGCCATCGGTGATGAATTGCTGTCAGAATTACCGCAGGCGATGACTCGCCCGGGCATCCGGCCCAAGTTTTGAGCGACTTAAACGGACTTCCTGAGGTTCAGCACGAACACGTCGCATGGTGTCAGTCGCGGCGGACGTTAAACGCTCTTCGTTCGCTGTAGAAACTGGACAGCCATGGATAAGTTCGCTCGCTGGAGCGGTGTGGTCTACACCGCGCTCCCCAAAGTTCACCGCGTGAAGCTCGGCCAAGTGCATCAGCTCTTGGCCGCATGCTTCGGCCACGCCTCATACGCCTCGTTTCGTGATTCCGACCTTCAGGTCCTGAATCAAGGGGCCCGCTACGTCTGCTTCGATGAAGCTGCAGGCTTGCGTCGCGCTCGCTGCTTAGGAATTCTCATTACAGAGGCGCAGTGGCGGGAAGCTTGGATGTCGCTCAAGCCTAGTGGCGTATCTGGTGGCACATGGATCATCGAGGCACAGGCAATGGAACTGGCCGCTCGCGTGACCTTCGAGGATGCCAGTCACCCCGAAATTCAGACGATCAAGCAATCCATCGGAATGGGCGACGGCCACTGGGCCAACTCGGCTCGCTGCCTTGACGATATCGACGCCATGCCCGAGTTGCTGCGATTCGAAGTGCTGGGCGATGTCCAGGCCTACGGAAACGACGTATCGCTCTCAGTGCCAGTCGCCGCAGAGTTAGCGTTCAAACGGATCGGTCGCAGGATGTACGCCGCCGGCGAGCTGCTCGATGTCGTACGGCGTGGCGCTCCGCGCGAATACGAACCGGATTTCGAGGCCGAGATTTACGGCATGTCTGAGGACTGAAACATGCCCGCGTATCACTACCAATGCCCGGGATGCTGCTGCACTACCTACATTGACCGGCTGCCAGAAGGTGAGGAATACATCTACCTTTTCAGCGGGCTCTGCTGGGACTGCGAGAGGCAGCGACAGCAGCAAGGCGACGACGATGACGACTGACTTCTCAGCCGGATCACGGGCAACGGAAAGCTAGCTCCCGACCATCTGGTCCCCAGCGCTTGAATCAGATGGTGGTGCGCCGAAGGCGCCCTCTCCCTGCCCGCGTCAAAGCTCGTTGTCGACGCAATTTCATCTCCTTGGTCCGCTCGATCCCCGTGCGGCCCCCTACCCCCTACCAAGGAGATCCAGTGTGTTTTCTACGATCCTGTCTCAGGGCGCCCGCTTCGCGCTTCCGGCTGTCACTGGCCCAGCAACCGCCCTGCTGCTTCCCCTCGCGGTGTACGTCGTCATGCGCCGCAAGCTCAACGTGCAAGTGAGTCTGTCCTGACCCCGCTGCGGCCATAGCCGCACATCCATTTCCACCCCTTCGCGCCGCCTGGTTCTTCGGAGCCAGGCGGCGCTTTTGCATTCGGAGTCCATTCATGTCCCGCAAATCCAAGCCCGCCACCGCGGCCGATGTCCATGTCCAGATGCCGGCCGGCCCTCAGACCTACCTGCTCCTGCGCGAAGCGCATTCGCCCAAGCTGGGACCTCGCTCGGTTGGCGGCATCCTCTTCCAGGTGCTCACCGACACCGAGCGCCAGGCGCTCTTCCTGCGCATCGCCGGCAACGAGGGTGGCGGCTATGTCTACGGCCCGAGCGAGGTGCGCCCCTGGTTCGACGGCGATCTTTCGGGGGCGTATCTGACCGGGCTTGCGGTCTTCATGACGCTGGACTACGAGCGCGTCACCTGGACCAAAGACGTCGAGGACTTCATCGGGACGGTCGCAGGCTTCGCGCAGGTACGCTTTCGGTTCCCGCCTGGCACGCTGTATCCCTGCCTGCCCGTTCCCTTGGACACCGGCTTGTGCTTCCCACTGTCGGGCGTGTCGCTGTGCACGGCGCCGGAGATCGAACTGGCGCTGGCCATGGGCGCGACGCTGGAGATCGTGATCGGACTCGTCATTCCGTTCAAGTCCCGCGCCCAGGTCTTCGCTGAAAGCGAACCGCGGCTCAGGCGCTGGAAGGCCGCCAAGGCAAAGCGCGCAGCCAAGCGCGCGACGCCCATGCTGCAGCGAGCCAAGCTAGCTGTGGACGGTGAGCCGGGCGACGACGACGTGTTGGTCCCGCCCGCGGCAATGACCTTTCCTCCGCCGGACCACGGCGATCGAGGCTACCGACCGATGGAGAGCTTCGCGATCTTCGTCAGGCAACTCCGCTTGAAGTTCAAGCGCAAGAGCCTGCCCTTCGAGTTCGCCAAACTCGTCGGAAACGGGCTGTATGGCAAAACCGGCCAGGGCTTCAAGGGCAAGGGCGCGTTCGGGCCCAAGCAGATGGGCACTGTCGTGATCGGTCCCTCCCGCGTGTCCGAGCCCGCAATCGCCGCCCTCGTGTGCGGTTTCGTCCGCGCCACCATGGGCGAAGTCGTCTGGAAGCTGCCGCCCGGCGCCAAGGTGTTGTCGCTTACGACGGATGGTGCGCTCATGAGCGTGCCTACCAATCAGCTCAACCTGACCGGCACGATCTCGCGCCGCTACCAGGCGTTGGTCGACCGCGTCGCACCGGGCACCTCGATGATGGAGGCCAAGCACCAGGTCCGGCAGGTCTTCATCCCGCGCACCCGGGGCTGCTTCACGATCGAGCGCGACGGCGACCATCAGGCGATCTGCGCGAAGGCCGGGCACAAGGTCGTCATTCCTGACGACGCCAGCGAGGCCGAGCAGGCCCGTCTGCGCACCCCTGAGGGTGAATCGGACTGGATGATCCGCCTGGCGCTGAGCCGCGCCCCCGGACAGAAGCTGCCACAGGAATCGTTCTTCTCGCTGCGCGATCAACTGCTCAACGGCTGGGACCTGCAGAAGCAAACCCGCGAAGTGGCGGTGGCGTTGGAGTTCGATCTCAAGCGCAAGCCGACAAACCCGCGCATGGTGCGCATGGAGCCCTACGACACCGAGCATCTCGCCTTCGATACGGTGCCCTGGGACTCCGTCGAAGACGCGATGCTTGCGCGCGAGGTTTTCAGCCGCTGGAAACGTGAGCACAACCTCAAGACCATGGACGACTGATCGTTCACAAGACGGCCAGCAGCTTCATGCTCTGCTACGTCGATCACCACGACAAGGCCTATCAGTGGGCCGAGCGCAGGCGCCTGGAAACCCACCCGACGACCGGTGCCGCCCAATGGGTTGAGGTGCGTGAGCGAGTGGAGGAGGTGCTGGTGCGCCGCAAGGTCGAGGCGCCCGAACCTGAGGCCCGAAAGCCTGCGCTCTTCGCCCACTTAACACCACTGGAGTTGTTGAGCTACGGTGTGCCGGAGGATCTGGTACCCACCGTCCTGCAAGCCGATGAAGACAGCCTGCTGGAACTGGCCAATCACCTGCCTGGCGAAGCCGCAGAGGCACTCCTAGAACTGGCCACCGGCGGCAAGCCGAAGCCGGCCCCTGCCCCCGCCCCCAACGCGGACCCGTTTGCCCACCCCGACGCGCAGCGGCGATTCCGCGTCATGCGCGACGTGGAAGAGCTCGCCCGTGCGCTGGACTACCCCTGGGAAAAGTGGACCATCTTCCTGCACCCGGCGCAGCGTCAGTGGGTCGAGAAGGACTACAACGGCCCCGCGCGTGTGGCCGGCTCCGCCGGAACTGGCAAGACCATCGTGGCCTTGCACCGAGCCGTTCACCTGGCGCGCAAGTACCCGGAATCTCGCGTGCTGCTGACCACCTTCTCGGACACGCTTGCGCGGGCGTTGCAGGGCAAGTTGCGACGCCTGATCAGTAACGAGCCCAAGCTCGGCGAACGCCTGGAAGTTGAGGCCCTGAGTACCGTCGCTTTGCGCCTGCATGAGCGCCATGTAGGCAAGGTGCATGTGGCAACCGAGGAGCAGTTGCGTGAGGCTGTGGCTGACGCGACCCGACGTGCTGAAGGCCATCGATTCACCGCGCCGTTCGTATACGCCGAATGGATGGACGTGGTGGATACGTGGCAGCTCAGCTCTTGGGAGAGCTACCGCGACTTCAAGCGCCTGGGTCGTAAGACGCGACTGTCCGAGGCACAACGTGCGCTGCTTTGGCAGATCTTCGAGGCGGTAGCTGCTGACCTGTCAGCACAGGGCGTGACGACGCGCGCGGCGATATGCACGCGTGTCGCTGCCGCCGTGGGCGGCATGAAGCACGCGCCGTATGACCATGTCGTGATCGACGAAGCTCAGGACGTGAACGTCAGCCAGCTACGTCTGCTGGCGGCCATCGCCGGCGGGCGGCCAAACGGGCTGATGTTCGCGGGCGATCTGGGTCAGCGCATTTTCCAGACACCGTTCTCGTGGAAGGCGCTGGGCGTGGACGTACGAGGTCGGTCACGCACGCTTCACGTGAACTATCGAACGTCGCACCAAATCCGCGCCCAAGCGGACAAGCTTCTGGGCCCTGAAGTGAGCGATGTCGACGGCAACGTAGAAGATCGACGCGGCACGGTGTCGGTTTTCAACGGCCCCACCCCCGAAGTGCTCACGTTCGATGATGATCAATCTGAAGAGACGCATGTCAGCAAATGGATCGCCGCGCGAACCGCAGACGGCATGCTGCCGCACGAGCTGGGAGTTTTTGTACGGTCTGCTGAACAAATCCCGCGGGCGGAAGCTGCAATCCAAGCGGCGGGCTTACGCTGGCGCGTGCTTGACGACAAGGTAGACACCGCAAGCGGCCAGGCTTCCATCAGCACCATGCACCTCGCCAAGGGTTTGGAGTTCCGCTACGTGGTGGTCATGGCTTGCGATGACGAGGTCATCCCGCTGCAAGAACGCATCGAGAGCGTGGTTGACGAAGCAGATCTGGAAGAGGTTTATCACACTGAGCGCCACCTCCTATACGTCGCCTGCACGCGGGCGCGGGATCAACTGTTGGTGACCGCGGTACACCCGGGGTCAGAGTTCTTGGGCGATCTTCTGGCTTGAAGGCGCGCAGGAGCACGGAAGGTGAAGCAGCATCGCCTCGGCAGCGGTCGCTCATCGGCTCCGTGCAAAGCTGATGGAATGGAGGACCGTTCTGGTCCTTCTGGCAGCGATCTGGTCCCGATCTGGTCAAGACGGACCGGGACGCGAGACCGCCGATCTACTCGCGTGGCTGGTCTAAGTGGTTGTCACTGCTAGGATGGAGCCCATCTTGTAGGCTTTCTCGGCCGGTTCTCACACGAACTGTTAATCCGTAGGTCCCTGGTTCGAGCCCAGGTCGGGGAGCCAAATCAAAGCCTCGTTGCGCAAGCAGCGGGGCTTTTTCTTTAGCCGCCTGCCGAGAACCGCCATGAGCACCCTGCCCGCCTGCCCCAAGTGCCAGTCCGTCTACACCTATGAGGACGGCACGCAGCTCGTCTGCCCGGAATGCGGCCATGAGTGGTCGGTGTCATCGGGTGAGGCCGTTGTCGAAGAAGCCCGCGTCATCAAGGATGCGGTTGGCAACGTGCTGCAGGACGGCGACAGCGTCACGGTCATCAAGGACCTCAAGATCAAGGGCTCATCCCTGGTCGTGAAAGTGGGCACCAAAGTCAAGAACATCCGCCTGACCGACGGCGACCACGACATCGACTGCAAGATCGACGGCATCGGCGCGATGGGGCTGAAGTCGGAGTTCGTGAAGAAGGCCTGACCCCGCGCCGGCGCCCAAAAGGAAAAGGCCGACACCTCGCGGTGCCGGCCTTCTCGTTTGGGCGAAACCCTGGCCGGCCCCACTGGAGGCGGCCTGCGCCGAACTTAGTTCTTGGCCTTGTCGACCAGCTTGTTGGCCTTGATCCAGGGCATCATCTCGCGCAGCTTCTCGCCGACCTGTTCGATCGGGTGCTCGGCGGTCAGGCGGCGGCGGCTGATCAGGGTCGGGGCGCCGGCCTTGTTCTCGAGGATGAAGCTCTTGGCGTACTCGCCCGTCTGGATGTCCTTCAGGCACTGACGCATCGCGTTCTTGGTGGCCTCGGTCACGACCTTCGGACCCGTCACGTACTCGCCGTACTCGGCGTTGTTCGAGATCGAGTAGTTCATGTTGGCGATGCCGCCTTCGTAGATCAGGTCCACGATGAGCTTGAGCTCGTGCAGGCACTCGAAGTAGGCCATCTCGGGGGCGTAGCCGGCTTCGGTCAGGGTCTCGAAGCCCGCCTTGATCAGCTCGACAGCGCCGCCGCACAGCACAGCCTGCTCGCCGAAGAGGTCGGTCTCGGTCTCTTCGCGGAAGCTGGTCTGGATGATGCCGGCCTTGCCGCCGCCGTTGGCCGCGGCATAGCTCAGGGCGAGGTCACGCGCCTTGCCGGTCTTGTCGGCGTAGACGGCGATCAGGTGGGGCACGCCGCCGCCTTGGCGGTACGTGTTACGCACGGTGTGGCCGGGGGCCTTGGGGGCGACCATCCAGACGTCCAGGTCGTCACGCGGCTGCACCTGGCCGTAGTGCACGTTGAAGCCGTGGGCAAACGCCAGCGACGCGCCTTGCTTGATGTTGGGCTCGACTTCCTTCTTGTAGACGTCGGCGATCTGCTCGTCGGGCAGCAGGATCATGACCACGTCGGCCGTCTTCACGGCTTCGGCGATCTCGGCGACCTTCAGGCCCGCGCCTTCGGCCTTGGCCCAGGAGGCGCCACCGCGACGCAGCGCGACGGTGACCTTGCAGCCGCTGTCGTTCAGGTTCTGCGCGTGGGCATGGCCTTGTGAGCCGTAGCCGATGATGGTGACGTTCTTGCCCTTGATGAGGCTGAGATCGGCGTCCTTGTCGTAGTAGACGTTCATGATGGGTCGCTCCAGGAAAAAACTTTGAATGGGGTGGGATGAAGACGGATCAGACGCGCAGGATGCGCTCGCCGCGGCCGATGCCGGAAGCACCCGTGCGGACGGTCTCGAGGATGGACGCGCGGTCGATCGCGTCGATGAAGGCGTCGAGCTTGCCGGCGTCGCCGGTCAGCTCGATGGTGTAGGTTTTCTCGGTGACGTCGATGACGCGGCCGCGGAAGATGTCGGCAGTGCGCTTGATCTCTTCACGCTCCTTGCCGACGGCGCGCACCTTGATGAGCATGAGCTCGCGTTCGGTGTAGTTGCCCTCGGTCAGGTCGACCACCTTGACCACCTCGATGAGGCGGTTCAGGTGCTTGGTGATCTGCTCGATGACCTCGTCGCTGCCGGTGGTCACGATGGTCATGCGCGACAGCGAGGGATCTTCCGTCGGGGCGACGGTGAGGCTCTCGATGTTGTAGCCGCGGGCCGAGAACAGGGCCACGACGCGCGACAGCGCACCCGGCTCGTTCTCGATGAGCAAAGCGATGATGTGTTTCATGGGATGTCGTCCTTCGCGCTCTTCAGTAGCCGGGGCGGTAACCACGGCACCTTGGCGGCGGGTTCGAATCGTTGAGGGAGGTCTGCCTTCGTCGGCTGTGCTCGCCATCCACCGCCGACCTCGCTGCACGCGGTAACGCGCAGCAAGGCCCGCGGCTTCAGCCGTTCACAGGTCTTCCGAGCCCAGCAGCATTTCCGAAATGCCCTTGCCCGCCTTGACCATGGGCCAGACGTTCTCGGTCGGATCGGTGCGGATGTCGAGGAACACAGTGCGGTCGGTCAGGCGCATGGCTTCCTTGAGCGCGCCTTCCACGTCCGAGGGCTTCTCGACCAGGATGCCCACGTGGCCATAGGCCTCGGCAAGCTTCACGAAGTTGGGCAGCGCGTCCATGTAGCTGTGCGAGTAGCGACCCTCGTAATCGAGCTGCTGCCACTGGCGCACCATGCCGAGGTAGCGGTTGTTCAGCGAGACGATCTTCACCGGCGTCTTGTACTGGAAGCAGGTCGACAGCTCCTGGATGCACATCTGGATGCTGCCCTCGCCGGTGATGCAGAACACATCCGCCTCCGGCTTGGCCAGCTTGATGCCCATCGCGTAGGGCAGGCCCACGCCCATGGTGCCCAGGCCGCCGGAGTTGATCCAGCGGCGCGGCTCGTCGAACTTGTAGTACTGCGCGGCCCACATCTGGTGCTGGCCGACGTCGGACGTGATGTAGGTGTCACGATCGCGGGTCAGGCGCCAGAGGGTGTCCACCACCATCTGCGGCTTGATGACCTCGTCGGAGTTCTTGTAGACGAGGCAGTCCTTGCGGCGCCATTCGTTGATCTGGTTCCACCAGGCGTTGACGGCGTTGGCGTCAGGCTTGGCCTGGGCTTCCTTGATCTGCGCGATCAGTTCCTGCAGCACGTCCTTCACGTCGCCCACGATGGGGATGTCCACGCGCACGCGCTTGGAGATCGACGAGGGGTCGATGTCGACGTGGATGATCTTGCGCTCCACCTGCGCGAAGTGCTTGGGGTTGCCGATCACGCGGTCGTCGAAGCGCGCGCCCACGGCCAGCAGCACGTCACAGTGCTGCATGGTCATGTTGGCTTCGTAGGTGCCGTGCATGCCGAGCATGCCCAGGAAGCGCGGGTCGGTGCCGGGCATGGCGCCCAGGCCCATCAGCGTGTTGGTGCAGGGGAAGCCGAGCAGGTCGACCAGCTGGCGCAACTCCGCCGTGGCTTCACCCAGGATGACGCCGCCGCCGGTATAGATATAGGGTCGCTTGGCCTGCAGCAGCAGCTGCACGGCCTTGCGGATCTGGCCGCTGTGGCCCTTCTTCACCGGGTTGTAGGAGCGCATCTCGATGCGGTCCGGGTAGCTGAACGTGGCCTTGGCCAGCGACACATCCTTCGGGATGTCCACGACGACCGGGCCGGGGCGGCCGGTGCGGGCGATGTGGAACGCCTTCTTCATCGTCAGCGCCAGATCGCGCACGTCCTTGACCAGGAAGTTGTGCTTGACGATGGGGCGCGTGATGCCGACGGTATCGCACTCCTGGAAGGCATCCAGGCCGATGGCGGGCGTCGGGACCTGACCCGTGATGATGACCATCGGGATCGAGTCCATGTAGGCGGTGGCAATGCCGGTGATGGCATTCGTGACCCCGGGGCCCGAGGTGACCAGTGCCACGCCAACCTCGCCGCTGGCGCGGGCGAAGCCGTCAGCCGCGTGCACGGCGGCTTGCTCATGGCGCACCAGCACGTGCTGGATGCTGTCCTGCTTGTAGAGCGCGTCGTAGATGTAGAGCACCGCGCCGCCGGGGTAACCCCAGAGATGGCGCACCCCTTCGGCCTGCAGGCAGCGAACGAGGATCTCGGAGCCGTTGAGCTCCGCGGTGGAGGAATGGGAGGGGGAAGCAGATGACGCCTGGGCGGCGCGCTTCATTTCAGCGGCAGACATGTCCATTTCGAACCTCTGTGAATTTCTCTAACGAAAAACCATTGGTGCTCCTCTTCGCGCCCTCGTGAGGCGGATTCGGAACCTGCGCAGTCAGCCAGTGGGCCCGTGTCGGGCGACCATGGAGAGAGCAATGACTCTTTGTGCGAAGCAGCATTATGCCGATCAAAAATGGTTGAGCCTTCGTATCAGACGAATGCCATAATCTGCGCTGCTGTCCGGACCCGCTCTCCGCCTTGGCCACCGACAAAGAACTCAACGATTTCCTGCGCACCGTGGACCGCCGCGCGTTCAAACGCACGGCCTACCTCGTTCGCGACGACGATGCCGCCCTGGACATCGTGCAGGACGCCATGATCAAGCTGGCCGAAAACTACTTCGACCGCCCGGCGGCCGAACTGCCGTTGCTGTTCCAGCGCATCCTGTCGAACGCGACGATGGACTATTTCCGTCGCCAGAAGACGCGTAATGCCGTCATGACGAACATGTCTGACTTCGAGGGCGGCGACCCGGACGGTGACTTCGACCTGCTGGAAATCCTCGAGAGCCACGAAGGCGCCTTGGGCGCGTCAAGCGCGGCCGACGAGGTCAGCCGGGCGCAAATCTTGCAAAGGATCGAATCGGAAGTCGAACAGCTGCCGGCGCGTCAACGAGAGGCCTTCCTCCTGCGTTACTGGGAGGAACTGGATGTTGCAGAGACCGCCGCCGTCATGGGCTGCTCCGAAGGCAGTGTGAAAACACATTGCTCGCGGGCCGTGCATGCGCTGGCCAAGTCGCTCAAGGCCAAAGGGATCACGCTATGAAGTCGCCGTCGAACGTTTCCGCCCCCTCCTCTGACCTGGACGCCCGCCTGGCGCGGTTCGGGCAACGCGTGGCCGCCAGCCTCAATGAGCGCAGCGCCGACCTGCCCCACGACGTGACCGAGCGCCTGCGCTTCGCGCGAGAGCAGGCCCTTGCCCGAGCGGCTGAAGCCCGCGCCGCCCGCACGGTGGCGGCCACGGCCAGCCCCAGCGTGGTGCAGATGGGCGCCGTGTTGGCCACGTCGGGCGGCCCGGGTCTACCCGGCGTTGGCGGCCAGGGTGGCAACGGTTTGTGGGCCAAGCTGATCTCCATGCTGCCGCTGCTGGCCTTGCTGGCCGGCCTGCTGCTGATGCACCAGGGTCAGCTCCACGAGCAGATCGTGGCCGCCGCCGAGGTCGATACCGCCCTGCTCAGCGACAACCTGCCTCCCGCCGCCTTCAGCGACCCCGGCTTTGCCGAGTACCTGCGGGACAGCCAAGAATGAACGGACACGCATGACCCGAGCCGCGCTGGCGCCAGCCGTCTCCCTCACCCGTCTCCTGACGACCCTGCTGCTCGGCGCCGCGGGGTTTTCTGCTTTTGCGCAGGCGCCCGAAGCCACCGCAGCCTCCGCTCCCGATACCGGCGCCACGCCGGTGACTGCACCTGCAGCCCCGCCGCCCGCGCCCGTGGTGCGACCGCCCGCGCCGGTGCTGCCGCCCGTGTCGGCGCTCGCCGCCGCGCCCAACTGGCAGGGCCTCACGCCCGCCCAGCGCGACCTGCTGGCTCCGCTGGCCAACGACTGGGACAAGCTCGGCCCGACCCAGCGCAGCAAATGGCTCAATGCCACGCCGCGTCTGGCCACACTGCCGCCGGCCGAACTCGCCCGCCTGCACGAGCGCATGCGTGATTGGGCCCACCTGACGCCCAGCGAGCGCGCCAATGCGCGGGTCAGCTTCCAGGTCGCCAAGCAGGTGGACGCCGAACAGCGCCAGGCCAAGTGGGAGGCCTACCAGGCCCTGCCGCCCGAGAAGCGCCAGGAGCTGGCCGAGAAGGCCGAAGCCCGCCGCAAGGCCCAGACCAAGGCGACCGGCCCCAATCCCAAGCCGCTCGGCGCCACGCCAAAGTCCAACATCGTGCCGGCGGCACCCAAGCTCGTCGCACCCATTCCGGTCACCGGCAGCCTCGTGCAGGCCAAACCGGGCGCCACCACCGTGCTCATCACACGCGGCCTGGCGCAGCCCAGTCACCATGCGGCGGGCGAATCCAAGGTCGTGGCCGATCCGTCCCTGGTCGACCCCAAGACGCTGCTGCCCAAATCGCTCAAGGCGCCCGCCGCGTCCACCCCGCGTTCATGACGACGGCGGCAGATCCGGCTGCCCCGCCGCCAGGCCTGGGGCGGCGCTTCGCAGCCTTCCTGTACGAAGGCGTGCTGCTGTTCGGCGTGGTGTTCTTTGCCGGGCTGCTCTACTCGATCCTGACCCGCCAGCAGCACGCGCTGCAGGGTCGCACCGGCATGGGCGTGGTCATTTTCCTGGTGGTTGGTCTGTACTTCGTCGGCTTCTGGACGCGTACCGGCCAGACGCTCGCCATGAAGACCTGGCACTTGCGGGTGGTCGACAGCCAGGGCCGCCCGCTGGGCCTGGTGCGCGGCGTCATGCGCTACCTGCTGAGCTGGCTGTGGTTCCTGCCCGCCCTGCTGAGCGCGCGGCTGCTCGGGCTGCACAGCGGCGGCGCGATCGTGGGCTGCCTGATCGCAGGCGTGCTGGCCTATCTGCTCGTGGCACGCCTGCACCCTCAGCGACAATTCCTGCACGACGCGATCTGCGGCTCGCGTGTCATCACCCAGCTCCCGCAGCCTTCATGAGCAACCCCCACAAGGGCCGCACTGGCCTGGACCGCATCATCCACGCCGCCGGCTACTCCTGGGCTGGCCTCAAGGCGGCCTACACCGGTGAAAGCGCCTTCCGCCAGGAAACCTGGCTGTGCGTCATCGCCGCGCCGTTGAGCTACTGGCTGGCCAAGAGCTGGGAGCAGGCTGCGCTGCTGCTCGGCTCGCTGGTGCTGGTGCTGATCGTGGAGCTGCTCAACTCAGCCGTGGAGGCCGTCGTCGACCGGGTGTCGTTCGAGCGGCACGAACTCTCCAAGCGCGCCAAGGACATCGCCAGCGCCGCCGTGTTGATGTCGCTGCTGCTGGCCGGCGGCATTTGGGGTGCTGCCGCCTGGCAGCACCTGCGCTGAACGCGCGGCGGGCCTGGGCTCAGACGGCCGCTTCGTCCGTCTCGCCGGTGCGGATGCGCACCACCTGCTCCACCGGCAGCACAAAGATCTTGCCGTCGCCGATCTTGCCGGTCTTGGCGGCCTTCAGGATGGCGTCGATGCAACGTTCCACGTCGTCGTCCTTCACCACCACTTCCACCTTGACCTTGGGCAGGAAGTCGACCACGTACTCCGCGCCGCGGTAAAGCTCGGTGTGGCCCTTCTGGCGGCCGAAACCCTTGACCTCGGTGACGGTCAGCCCGGAAGCACCGACTTCCGCCAGGGCTTCACGCACTTCGTCCAGCTTGAAGGGTTTGATGATGGCGGTGATCTGCTTCATGACGGGCACTCCGGGTTGGCTGGTTGGGCCTGAGTTTACGCACGGAACTTCGACGTGATCGGATAACGCCAATCACGCCCGAAGCCGCGGTGGGTGATGCGGATGCCCACCGGCGCCTGGCGGCGCTTGTACTCGTTGATCTTGATGAGCCGCGTCACCCGCTCCACGTCCTCGGGCTTGAAGCCGGCCGCGATGATCTCGGCGATGGATTCGTCCTGCTCCATGTAGCGGGCCAGGATGGCGTCCAGCACCGGGTACGGCGGCAGGCTGTCCTCGTCCTTCTGGTCGGGGCGCAGTTCAGCCGAAGGCGGGCGGGTGATGATGCGCTCGGGAATGATCTCCGCGCCCTGGGCATTGCGCCAGCGTGCGAGGCGGAACACGAGCGTCTTGGCCACGTCCTTGATGACCGCAAAGCCGCCGGCCATGTCGCCGTAGAGCGTGCAGTAGCCGGTGGCCATCTCGCTCTTGTTGCCGGTGGTCAGCACGATGCTGCCGAACTTGTTGGACAGGGCCATCAGCAGCGTGCCACGGATGCGCGCCTGGATGTTCTCTTCGGTCGCGTCCAGCGGCAGGCCTTTGAATTCGCCCGCCAGCGTGGCATTGAAAGCGTCGAACATCGGCACGATGCTCATTTCGTCGTAACGCACGGAGAGGCGCTCGGCCATGTCGCGGGCGTCGATCCACGAGATGTCGGCCGTGTAAGGCGACGGCATCATCACGGCGCGCACCTTGTCGACACCCAGCGCGTCCACGGCCACGGCCAGCACCAGGGCGGAGTCGATGCCGCCGCTCAGGCCGATCAGCGCACCGGGGAAGCCGTTCTTGCCGAGATAGTCGCGCACACCGCAGACCAGCGCCTGCCAGACCTGCGCTTCCATCTCCGGCACGGGCGCAATCTCGCCCTGCAGGCGGCCGGCGTCCAGCGTCAACAGGGCGAGTGCCTCCTCGAACATCGGCGCACGCGCTGCCAGGCTGCCATCAGCCTGCACCGCGAACGAGGCACCGTCGAAGACCATCTCGTCCTGCCCGCCGACTAGATGGGCGTAGACCAGCGGCAAGCCCGCCGCGCGGGCTCGTTCGGCCATGCGGGCCTCGCGCTCCTCGACCTTGCCGATGTGAAACGGCGAGGCGTTGATCACGCACAGCAGCTCGGCACCCGCCGCCTGAGCGGCCGCGGCGGGTTCGTCGAACCAGGCGTCCTCGCAGATCAGCAGGCCCACGCGCGTGCCCTTCACGTCCACCACCACGGCGCCCAGGCCCGCGTCGCGCCCTGAGTAGAAGTAGCGGCGCTCGTCGAACACCTGGTAGTTGGGCAGCTCGCGCTTGGCGTAGCTGGCCTTCACTTGGCCATCGGCCAGCACCGAGGCCATGTTCAGGCAGGGCGGCAGCGACCAGCTGCGCTCCCGCGCCACGCCGCCCGCGCGCTCGCGCGGATGGCCCACCACCACATGCAAGCCCGGCAGCGCCGCCAGGGCGGCGGCGATGCGAGCGAGTTGCTCCTCACAGGCGGCGAGGAAGGCCGGCCGCAGCAGCAGGTCTTCCGGCGGGTAGCCGCACAGCGCCAGCTCGGGCGTGACGAGCAGATCAACCCCAGCCACATGCGCGGCGCGCGCTTGGGCAATGATGCGGTCTGCGTTGCCACCCAGATCACCGACGACGACGTTGATCTGGGCCAGGGCAATCTTCAAGGGCGAGGGCATGGGCGAGAGCAAATCAGAACCGGAAACCAGCATTGTCATTCGGGTCGACGATGACCCTTCCGCGATGCCGGACGAGGCCTGGGACGCGCTGCTGGCGCGCCAGGCGCGCCCGACCCCCTTCATGCGCCTGGCCTACCTGCGCGCGCTGCATGCCAGCGGCTCGGCCACCGGCGCCACGGGCTGGCAGCCGCAGTTCGTGTCGCTGTGGCGCGGCAACGAACTGCTGGCGGCCTGCCCGGCCTACCTGAAGTCGCACAGCTACGGCGAATACGTCTTCGACTGGGCCTGGGCCGAGGCCTACCACCGCCACGGCCTGCGCTACTACCCCAAGCTGCTGGTCGCCGTGCCCTTCACGCCAGTGCCGGGCAGCCGCCTGCTGGCGGTGGACGATGACGCGCGCGCCCTGCTGGCCCAGGCCCTGCGCGCGCTGGCACGCGAGACCGGGGCATCGTCGCTGCATGTGCTGTTCGGCGACGACGCCGATCAATCCGCGCTTGCCGCGGCTGGCTGCTCAGCACGCACCGGGGTGCAGTTCCACTGGACGGCCGAGGGCGATACCGACTTTGCGGGTTTCCTGGCGCGGCTGCAGCGCGAGAAGCGCAAGAAGATCCAGCAGGAACAGCGCCGGGTGCGCGAGGCCGGCATCCGTTTCGAGGCCCGTACGGGTGCCGAACTGACCGACGACGACTGGAACTTTTTCTACCGCTGCTACCAGCTCACCTACCGCGCTCATCACAGCAAGCCCTATCTGACCCGGGACTTCTTCACCCGCATGGCCCGCGACATGCCCGAGCACTGGCTGCTGTTCAACGCCTCGCGGGGTGACGAGCGCGTGGCGGCGTCACTCATCGCGCTGGACCCGCAGCGCCGCGCGGCCTTCGGGCGCTACTGGGGAGCGGTGGAGCACATCCCCAATCTGCACTTCGACGCCTGCTACTACCAGCCGCTGGCCTGGTGCATCGAGCACGGCTACCAGCGCTTCGAGGGCGGCGCGCAGGGCGAGCACAAGATGGCCCGCGGCCTGATGCCCACGCCCACCGCTTCGAGCCACTGGCTGGCGCATCCATCGTTCGCCGATGCGGTCAACGACTTCCTGGCGCGCGAGGGCGAGGCCATGGCCGGCTATCTGGACGAACTGCACGAGCACGCGCCCTTCAAGGCCAGCGGCGCAGCGGACCCGGCCCCCTAGAAAAGCAAAAGGCGCCACATCTGCGGCGCCTTGAGGTGCGGCAGGCCGCTCACGCGGCCCGGGCCTGCGGTCAGGCCTTGTAGTTGGCCATGCCTTCGGTGATCTCGCGCTTGGCGGCGTCCACGCCTTCCCAGCCCTTGACCTTGACCCACTTGCCCTTCTCCAGGTCCTTGTAGTGCTCGAAGAAGTGCTGGATGGCCGCGCGGCGGGCGGGGTTCACGTCTTCGATCTTTTGCCAGTGGTCGTACATCGGCAGGATCTTGCTGGTGGGCACGGCCAGCAGCTTGGCGTCGCCGCCGGCTTCGTCATCCATCATCAGCACGCCCAGGGGCCGGCAGGTCACGACCACGCCCGGCTGCAGCGCGAACGGCGTGATGACCAGCACGTCCACCGGGTCCCCGTCGTCAGCGAGCGTGCGCGGGATGTAGCCGTAGTTGCACGGGTAGTACATCGGCGTCGTCAGGAAGCGGTCG
Source organism: Roseateles puraquae (assembly GCF_002205845.1). Taxonomy (GTDB): domain Bacteria; phylum Pseudomonadota; class Gammaproteobacteria; order Burkholderiales; family Burkholderiaceae_C; genus Pelomonas; species Pelomonas puraquae. The sequence goes on from NZ_NISI01000004.1 coordinate 214,304, forward strand.
ACGAACAGGGCGCCGGTGTCCTTGTCAACCTCGTACTTGATCGGGTCGGCATTCATCGGGATCTCGATGATGACGTTGAATTCATCCGGCGCCTTGGCGCCAGGGGTCACGTTGTGCAGGCTCATGGTCGTAGTTCTAGGGCTAAGGAAAACCCCGATTCTAGGTTTGCTGGTAAACGCTCCCCTTACACGCAGAAGTCGGCACTAAGCTCGGCCGCGCAGGCCCCGGCAGCCCGCTTGGGGCCGAACACCACAAGCACCTGAGGAGACTTATTCATGTCGACGGAGATGGCGCTGTATTTCGCGCTGGCCTGCGGCCTCGCGGCCGTTCTTTATGGTTTCATTCAACGAAGCTGGATCCTGAGTCAGGACGCGGGCAATGCCCGCATGCAGGAAATCGCCACGGCGATTCAACAAGGCGCGGCGGCCTACCTGGGCCGGCAGTACCGCACCATCGGCATGGTCGGCGTCGTGCTGGCCATCGCGATCGCGGTGTCGGGCCTGGGCACGACGACCGCGGTGGGTTTCGTCATCGGCGCGGTGCTCTCGGGCATCTGCGGCTTCATCGGCATGAACATCTCGGTGCGCGCCAATGTGCGCACCGCGCAGGCCGCCTCCAAGGGCATCGGCCCGGCGCTGGACGTCGCCTTCAAGGGCGGCGCCATCACCGGCATGCTGGTGGTGGGCCTGGGGCTGCTGGGCGTGGGCGGCTTTTATCTGGCCATCGGCGGCGGGCATGACAGCGCGGCGCTCAAGCCCATGCTCGGGCTGGCCTTCGGCTCCTCGCTCATCTCCATCTTCGCCCGCCTGGGCGGCGGCATCTTCACCAAGGGCGCCGACGTGGGCGCCGACCTGGTGGGCAAGGTCGAGGCCGGCATCCCGGAAGACGACCCGCGCAACCCGGCCGTCATCGCCGACAACGTGGGCGACAACGTCGGCGACTGCGCCGGCATGGCGGCCGACCTGTTCGAGACCTATGCCGTCACGCTGATCGCCGCCATGGCGCTGGGCGCGCTGATGGTGCTGGGCAACTCGGCCCAGGCCGGCGTGGTGTACCCGCTGGCGCTCGGCGGCGTGTCCATCATCGCGTCCATCATCGGCTGCTTCTTCGTGAAGGCCAGCGACGGCATGAAGAACGTGATGCCCGCGCTCTACAAGGGCCTCATCGTGGCCGGCGTGCTGAGCCTGATCGCCTTCTTCTTCGTTACCAAGGCGATGTTCCCCGGCGAGGTGGAACTGGCCGGTGGCGCCAAGACCACCGCGATGGCGCTCTTCGGCGCCTGCGTCGTGGGCCTGGTGCTGACGGCCGCCATGGTCTGGATCACCGAGTACTACACGGGTACTCAGTACCACCCGGTGCAGCACGTGGCCCAGGCCTCCACCACCGGCCACGGCACCAACGTGATCGCGGGCCTGGGGGTATCGATGAAGTCCACCGCCTGGCCGGTGCTCTTCGTCTGCGCGGCCATCTATGCGGCCTACATGCTCGCCGGCCTGTACGGCATCGCGATTGCGGCCACGTCCATGCTCAGCATGGCCGGCATCATCGTCGCGCTGGACGCCTACGGCCCCATCACCGACAACGCCGGCGGCATTGCCGAGATGGCCGAACTGCCTGCTGCCGTGCGCGACGTGACCGACCCGCTGGACGCCGTGGGCAACACCACCAAGGCTGTCACCAAGGGCTATGCCATCGGCTCGGCGGGCCTGGCGGCCCTGGTGCTGTTTGCCGACTACACCCATGCGCTGGAAGCCCGTGGCGCGCACATCAACTTCGACCTGTCCGACCACAAGGTGATCCTCGGCCTCTTCATCGGCGGCCTGATTCCCTACCTGTTCGGTGCCATGGCGATGGAGGCGGTGGGCCGCGCGGCCGGCGCGGTGGTGGTGGAGGTGCGCAAGCAGTTCGCCGACGGCGCCATCATGGCCGGCCAACGCAAGCCCGACTACAGCGCGGCGGTGGACATGCTCACGACGGCCGCCATCAAGGAAATGATCGTGCCCTCGCTGCTGCCGGTGGCCGCGCCCATCATCGTGGGCCTGGTGCTCGGCCCGGCGGCGCTGGGCGGCCTGCTGATGGGCACCATCGTGACCGGCTTGTTCGTCGGCATCAGCATGTGCACCGGCGGCGGCGCCTGGGACAACGCCAAGAAGCTCATCGAAGAAGGCTTCAAGGACGACAAGGGCGTGCTGCACAAGAAGGGCAGCGAGGCGCACAAGGCCGCCGTCACCGGCGACACCGTGGGCGACCCCTACAAGGACACCGCGGGCCCGGCCGTGAACCCGCTGATCAAGATCATCAACATCGTGGCCCTGCTGATCGTGCCGCTGCTGCCGTTGCCGGCGGGCAGCCACGCGCCGGCGCCCTCGCCCACCCAAGCCAGCACCACGGCCGAACCGGCGCCCGCGGCCAGCATGGCCGAACTGCCGGCATCCGGCGCCTCTCAGTAAGTGCGCCTCAGTAAACGCGGGTAAATCCGCGCTCAAAACGGCCCGGGAGCGGTCAATTCCCGGGCCGTTTCTGCGTCTGGCGCAGGCAGAATCGCGGCTCATGGCGAGCATGGCAATCACGAGGCACGACCTCACACGGCGACGCGAGCAGCTGCAGGACCTGCAGCGCTATCTCGCCGTGCTGGAGGCCGACCATGACGGCGCCCGCGCCAAACTGCTGGGTTTTCGTCAGCGCTACCTGGAGGCTCTGGGCCCGCTGATGCGTGAGCTCGACGAGCTCGAAGCTCAATTGCACCAGGCCACGGCCGTGCTGTCCGACACCCTGAAGCGCCAGGGGGTGGAAGTGCCGGTGCCCAGCGCCCCGCGTTGCAAGGCCTGGCCCGAGGTGCCGCCCCTGCCCGAGGCCACCCCGCTGCCGCCCGAGCCGACCGGGCCGACGGCCGACCTGCCGCCGCCCAGCCTCAAGACGCTGTACCGGCGCGCCGCCATGCGCTTTCACCCCGACCTGGCCCCCTCCGGCCCCGAACGCGAGGTCTGCGAGCAACGGATGATGGTGGTGAACGAGGCCTACGCCAACGGCGACCGCAGCCAACTGGAAAAGCTGCTGCTGGCCGCGGGCGAACTGCCCGAAAAGGTCATCGGCGGCCCGGCCGACGCGGTGCGCGCCTGGCTCGGCCTGTGCGAGCACATGGTGCAAGGCCGCATCCGCATCGTGCAGGCGCAGATGCTGCTGCTGCAGTCCCTGCAGATGCACGAACTGCGCATCGCCGTCGAACGCGCCGAAGCCGGCGGCATGCGCCCGCTGGACATCATGGCCGCCCGGCTGCGCGCCCAGATTGCAGAACGCCGCCAGGAGCTCTACATCGGCGAGCGCGTGGGCGGCGATGCGAGGCTGGCGGCGGATTTCTTGCGCAAGCGGTATCAGCGCCTGGCTTGATGCCGGCTCACGCCTTCAGCACGACTGCTCGCCATTCGTGACTTCCGGATCACTGCTCGGGTACAGGCAGCACACCTCGCCACGGTCCGAGAAGATCAGCACGACGCCCTTCTTGACCGTGTTGTCACTGGGAAGACCCACACTGACGACACCGTTCGTGGCGGCGCAAAAGTTGTGATCCGTCATCACCGGCGCATGGCCGATCGTCTTGTAGGTCGCGCCCAAGAGTGCCAACTCGGAGCCCGCACCTTCAGCAATGTCGCAGGCTGTCGTGCCGGGCGGCACCACAAGCAACTTGCTGTCATAGGGCTGCGTGCATTCCGGGTCCGTAAAGTAGCTGCAGCTGGCAAATTGGCCGGCGGCTTGCGCCTTGACATAGTAGGTCGTGGTCATGGGGTCGAAACGGTGCGAGTGAGGACGAAACGAAAGCTAACAGCTGAAACCAGCTGAATCGCACCGTTAGACACCGGAAGCAGCCGCTTCGCGGGAATTCGGCACAGCCTTCTGATCAGGAAGGTCACCGCAGGCCCCTGCGGCCTGTCGCATCTCGACCACCAACGGGTCCACTTGGACAAGGGGGACCATCAGCGCCAGGTCCGCTCGAGCCCACTCGCACCGCTGCCCATCAATCGACGTGCCGCGGGCCGCGCCGCGCAGCACCAGTTCATCGATCCGGGCCAGAGCGCGCACGAGGCGAAGCTCCTCGGGGCGCTGCCCCACCGCCTCACGCAAGCGCTCCCGCACCTGCTGCAATTGCAAGGCAGCTGCAGGTCGCCCTTGATGCGTTGCCGCCACAAGGCTCAATCTCGCCCAACGAGCGCGGTCAGGCAGGCGCCGCACCAGCGCCGCGGAGCCACCGGCACCTTCCAACTCGCTGAGCTGCCGGCCCAATGCCGCCAGTTCCTCTCGCCAGGCCGCAGGATCCACAGGAGCTGCCTCCAGCGCCATCAATCGGGTGATGAGCGCCTCGCTGGCCCAGGCGCGGTTGGAAGCATCCCGGGCCACCAGCTCAGAGAAACGGGCCTGCGCCACTTGCATCGCCCGCACGGCCTCCGCGGACCGCCCCAGCATGGTCAGCGTCTCGCCGAGCCACCGGTTCAAGATCGCTTCGCGGTTGGCCGAGGGCGCATCTCCAGGCTGGGCACGTCGCAGCGGCGCCAACACCTCAAGTGCCTCCTGGAAGGTCCGCAGCGCAGCGGGTAGCTCGCCGCGCCACAGCTGGACCTGCCCTAGCCAGCTCAGGCTGCCTGCCAGATCGGAGAGCGCCCGATCTCGCTTGTCGTCGGCCAATTGCTCCATGCCGCGTCGCTTGAGCCGGACAGATTCCTCGAAGGCCTGAGCAGCGTCGCTCAGGCTGCCCGCCTCCAGCGCCAAGGCCCCAAGGTTGGTTTGCGCATAGGACAACTCCAGGAGGGCTTCTCTATCTTCCGGCGCCGCACTCAGCCAGGCTCGGCTCACGGCTCGATAGTCCTCCCACGCCGCTTTGGCTGCCGGCCGGTTGCGTTGCAATTGGTAGACCTGTCCGACCCAGAACGCGGCAGCTCCTTGCGCCTTGCGCCAAGCAGCCGTCAGGTCGGCACCCGGGGGATCCCCCGCCAGCAGCGTGCGCGCGGCCGTCAGCGGCTGCAGCGCGGACTCCAACTCGCGACGGTTCACGCGCACCTCGCCAATCACAGTCAAGGCCTTCGCTCGGTTGAGTCGCTCGACGGGCTGAGTCGGTGCCTGTGCCGCCAGGTGTTCCAAGGCCCGGCCGCCAATGCTGTCGAGCAAATCCAGCTTGCCGATGGGGCGCAGCTTGTCGGAGAAGTCGCCCAGCATGTAGGAAAGCAATTCATCGGACTGCAGGCGCCGCTGCTCAGCCCGCGCCTCGGCCGCTTCGGCGCGCCGCGCCTGCACCACGCTCACCCCGGTCAGCACCAGCAGCGTCACGACCGCCAGGCTCGACGCCGCCACCGCCAGCCGATGGCGCCGCACGAAGAGGCCGAGCACATACCAGCGGCTGTCCGGCCTCGCACTGATGGGCTCTTGCGCCAACCAGCACTGCAGGTCATCCGCCATCGCCTGCGCATTGGCGTAGCGCTCCGCCGGCAGCTTCTTGAGCGCCTTGGCGACGATGGTGTCCAGATCGCCCCGCAGCGCACGCGCTTCACGGGCAATGGCTGCATCGCTGCTCTGCGTCGCCGCCTCGGACAGCCGTCGCGGCACCTGCTCCACCACGGCCTTGAGCAGGTCCAGACGTGTCTGCGTGTCCGCCGCCGTCGGGTGGCCACCGCCGAGCAGCTGGTAGAGCAGCACGCCCAGGGCATAGACGTCGGTGGCCGTGGTCACTTCGGTCTGCTGCACCTGCTCGGGCGCCGCGTACTGCGGCGTGTAGGCGTGGCCGGCGAGCTGGGTCAGCTCGGTGCTGGCCGCGGCCTCGCCCGCGTCGTCCAGCAGCTTGGCGATGCCGAAGTCCAGCAGCTTCACCTCGCCCTCGGGCGTGACGAGGATGTTGCTGGGCTTGAGGTCGCGGTGCAGGATCAGCCGCGCATGCGCATGGCCCACGGCGGCGAGCACGTCCAGAAAGAGGCGCACCCGGGCCTCGATGCCCAGGCCCTTCTCGCGGCAGTAGACGTCGATGGGCTGGCCGTCGACAAACTCCAGCACCAGGTAGGGCTGGCCTTCGGCCACGCCGGCGTCGAGCAGTCGGGCAATGTGCGGGTGGGCCAGGCGGGCCAGGATCTGGCCTTCGCGGGCAAAGCGCCCGGCGCCGCCGGCCGACAGCAGGCCGCTGCGCAGGAACTTGACCGCCACGCGGCCATCAAAGCGCCCGTCGGCGCGCACGGCCGTCCAGACGCTGCCCATGCCGCCCTGGCCGAGCACCTTCTCCAGCCGGTAGGGTCCCAGGGTCATGCCCTCGCCGATGGCCTCCTGGGTGTCCAGGGCCAGGGTGTCGGCCACGGGGCGCTCCAGGAAGCCCTGGTCGCTCAGGGCTTCGTCCTTGGCGAGCAGCGCGCGAAGCTCGTCGGCGAGATCGGCATCCTGGCTGGCCAGGGCCTGCAGCCGGGCATCGCGCCCAGGGGCATCCAGGTCCAGCAGTTCATCGAGCAGGGGGCTGAGCACCTGCCAGCGTTTCTGCGCGGGGCCGCTCATTCGCTGAGGCTCATGGCAAGAAAGAGCTTGGCCTTTTGCCAGTCGCGCTGCACCGTGCGTTCGGTCACGCCCAGGGCCTGGGCGATCTCGTGCTCCAGCAGGCCGCCGAAGTAGCGCATCTCCACGACCTGGGCCAGGCGGGGTTCGAGCTGCGCCAGCTCATCCAGCGCCTCGTGCACCCGCAGCACCTGGGTTTCGTCCTGCGGCGTGAGGTCGGCGATGGCGGTGTTCAGGGTCAGGGCTTGCACGCCGCCGCCGCGGCGCTCCGCCTGGCGAGCCCGCACCAGGTCGATGACGACGCTGCGCATGGCGCGGGCCGCGTAGGCCAGGAAATGCCGTCGGTCGGGAAAGGCGGCGCCCGAGGCGGCGTCCAGACGCATCCAGGCCTCGTGCACCAGGGCCTGGGTGTCCAGCAGCGTGAGATCACCCGCCCGGCGCAGGTTGCTGCGGGCCAGGCGCTGCAGGTCGGCGTACAGCCGGGCGACGACCTGGTCGGCAGCGCCCCGGTCACCGTCCTGGGCCGCCTTCAGCAGTTGGGTGATTTCTTGCACGGGGCGGACTGTAACGGCGCGTTACGGCGGGCTTGGACCGCGATGACGCGATTTTTTTGCAAGTCGATGTCGGGTTCCACAAAAGCCCCCCGTTCTGGAAAGGGAAGACCTTTGTGCGCCGCGCCTTGCGCCGCGCCCCGTACCAGGAGTCGCCCATGAATGTCACCCAGCTCGTTCTCGCATCCAGCGCCCCCACCGGCCGGGGCGGCTACATGCCCACCATGCCGCACGTCGGCTCCCTGCCGGAGCTGGCGCCGCATCTGTCGAGCCGGCTGTCGCGCTGCCGCCGGGCGGGCGAGCGGCTGGCGCTGCTGTGGATCGAGCTGGAGCCCCTGCCTGCGCCACGCGCAGAGCCGGCGCCGGCCCCGCGGCAGGACCTGCTGCGCACCGCCAGCCTGCGAGTGCGCAATCGGGTGCGCGGCACGGATGAAGTCGTGCAGGTGGGCGAACAAGGCCTGGCGGTGCTGCTGCTGGGCGCAGGCGCTCCAGAAGCGGCACTGGTGGCCAACCGCCTGCGCCACACGCTGACCGGCGCCTACGAACTGGAAGGCCGGCTCGCCTACCTGGGCGTGGCCATGGGCGAGGCCATCTACCCTGACAGCGGCAGCTCGGGCACCGAACTGGCCCGCGCTGCCCAGCACAGCCTGGCCCTGCGCCAGGGCAGCTGAGAACACCTCAGACCTCCAGCCACTCCTTGCGGATGTAGGCATTGGCGCGCAAATCCGCTGGGCTGCCCTCGAACACGATGCGGCCGTGGCCCATCACGTAGCAACGCTCGGAGATCTCCATCGCGATGGCGAGCTTTTGCTCGACCAGCAGCACCGCGATGCCGCGGTTCTTGAGTTCCTTCAGGTACTCGGCCACCAGCTCGACGATCTTGGGCGCCAGGCCCTCGGTCGGTTCGTCGATCATGATGAGGTCGGGGTCGCCCATCAGCGTGCGGCACAGGGTGAGCATCTGCTGCTCACCGCCCGAGAGCACGCCGGCCTCGGTGTGCTGGCGCTCCTTCAGGCGCGGGAACATGCGGTACATGTCGTCGAAGCCCCAGCGCGGCTTCTTGCTGCCGGACTTCTCCCCCAGCATCAGGTTCTGGTGCACCGTGAGCTTGGGGAAGATGTCGCGGTTCTCGGGCACATAGCCGAGGCCCAGGTGGGCGATCTCGTAGGCCTTGCGACCGACGAGTTCGGTGTCGCCCCAGCGCACGGAGCCTTTGGCATCCACCTGGCCCATGATGGTCTTGACCGTGGTGGAGCGGCCGGCGCCGTTGCGGCCGAGCAGGCTGACAATCTCGCCGGGGCGGACCTCCATGCTCACGCCATGCAGCACATGGCTCTTGCCGTAGAAGGCGTGGACGTTGTCCAGCCTGAGCGTGCGCCCGGCGCTCATGCGGCGGCTCCTGCCGCTTGCGCTTCGGCCAGCACCGACCCGAGGTAGGCCTCCTGCACGCGGGCATTCGCGCGCACGGCGTCGGGCGTGTCGAAGGCGATGACCTCGCCATACACCAGCACCGCAATCTTGTCGGCCAGGCCGAACACCACACCCATGTCGTGCTCCACGGTCAGCAGGGTCTTGCCCTCGGTCACCTCGCGGATGAGCTGGATGAAGCGCTTGGTTTCGCTCTTGCTCATGCCGGCGGTGGGCTCGTCCAGCAGGATGACGCTGGACCCGCCCGCGATGGTGATGCCGATCTCCAGCGCCCGCGCCTCGGCGTAGGTGAGGTTCATGGCCAGCACGTCGCGGCGCTTGTCGAGCTTGATCATTTCGAGGATCTGCTCGGTGCGGTCATTGGCGTCTTCCAGGTCGGCCAGGAACTTCCAGAAGGCGTAGCGATGCCCCAGGCTCCACAGCACCGCGCAGCGGATGTTCTCGAACACCGACAGCCGCGTGAACAGGTTCGAGACCTGGAAGCTGCGCGACAGCCCCTGGCGGTTGATCTCGTAGGGCTTCTTGCCGTCGATGCGCTGGCCGTGCAGGTGGATGCTGCCCGACGTGGGCGCAAAGCGGCCGCTGATCAGGTTGAACAGCGTGCTCTTGCCCGCACCGTTGGGGCCGATGATGGCCACCCGCTCGCCCGGCTGCACTGCGAGATGGGCACCGCGGATGATTTCGCTCTTGCCGAAGCTCTTGCGCACGTCGCGCAGTTCAAGCGCAAACGTCATAGCGCTTCCCTCCGCTTGATTTCTTTCTCGATGTCTTCCTGGATCTCGCCCCACTCGCGAACGTACTGGCGGCGCACCAGCTCGAAGAGTGCGGCGCCCACCACGATCAGGAAGCCCGCGCCAAACCAGGCGTCCAGGCCAGCGCTGTTCAAGGTGGCGCCCATGAACTTCAGCTCAGGCCCGAGGGCCTCGTTGAGCTGGCGGTGGTAGAGCATCTCGATCATGGTCGCGGCACCGACAAGCGCCGCCAGTGCGGTGCCGAACAGCGCCAGGTAAGACGCCCAGACCTGCTTGAGCTTGCCGAAGGCCGCCACGCGCAGGTTCATCAGGATGAGGCTGGCGAAGCCCCCGGGCGCATACATCACCATGAACAGGAAGATCAGGCCGAGGTAGAGCAGCCAGGCCTTGGTGAGCTCCGACAGCAGCACGCCGCAGATGACCATCAGCACCGCGCCGATGATGGGCCCGAAGAAGAAGGTCGCGCCGCCCAGGAAGGTGAACAGCAGGTAGGCCCCGGAGCGCGTCGCGTGCAGCACCTCGCCGTTGACGATCTCGGTGTTGATCGCGCCCAGGCCGCCCGCGATGCCGGCGAAGAAGCCGGAGATCATGAAGGCCAGGAAGCGCACCCAGTGGGTGTCGTAGCCGACGAACTCGACGCGCTCGGGGTTGTCACGCACGGCGTTGAGCATGCGGCCCAGCGGCGTGCGGGTCAGCGCGAACATGGCGGCCGTGCAGATGAAGCAGTAGACCGCCGCCAGGTAGTACACCTGGATCTGCGGCCCGAAGCTGATGCCCAGCACCGGCTTGCCGATGACCCGGTTGCTGGAGATGCCGCCCTCGCCACCCGAAAACTCGGGCAGCATCAGCGCCAGCGCAAACACCAGCTCGCCGATGCCCAGCGTGATCATCGCGAACGGCGTGCCGGCCTTCTTGGTGGACACATAGCCCAGCAAGGCCGACACGACCAGGCCCGCCAGGCCGCCCACCAGCGGGATGAGGCTGACCGGGATGCCCAGCGTGCCGGCGCCGGCCATGTTCAGCGCATGGATGGCCAGGAAGGCGCCGACGCCGCTGTACACCGCATGCCCGAAGCTCAACATGCCGCCCTGCCCCAGCAGGATGTTGTAGGCCAGGCAGGCGATCACGCCGATGCCCATCTGGGTGAGCATGGTCTGCGCCAGGCCACTCGTCCAGATGCGCGGCGCGACGAACAGCACCAGCGCGAACAGGCCCCAGATGATCCACCGCCCGACGTTGAGCGGCTTGAAATGGAATTCTTGACGTTGAGCCATCAGTCCTCCCGCGTGCCGAGGAGGCCCTTGGGCCGGAAGATGAGGATGAGCACCATGAGCAGGTACGGCAGGATCTGGGCGACGTCTTTAAGGGCCAGACGCAGCACCGGGTAGCCGGGGGTCTGGGGCGTTACCGTGAAGCCCAGGGACGTGAGCAGGGTGGCCAGTGAGCCGTCAACCGTCAGCGGCAAGGTCTGCAGCAGGCCCACCACGAGCGAGCCGACGAAGGCACCGGCCAGCGAGCCGATGCCACCGACCACCACCACCACGAAGATGATGGCGCCGATGAAGGCCGCCATGTTGGGCTCGGTCACGAAGGTGATGCCGCCCACCACGCCCGCCAGGCCCGCCAGCGCGCAGCCGCTGCCGAACACCAGCATCAGCACCCGCGGCACGTTGTGGCCGAGGGCCTCCACCATCTCAGGGTGCGTCAGCGAGGCCTGGATGACGAGACCGACGCGGGTGCGCGTGAGCAGCAGCCACAGGCCCAGCAGCATCAGCAGCGCCACGCCCATCATGAAGGCCTTGGTCATCGGGAAGTTGGAACACAGCGCCGCGGCGCACATCTCGGGCGAAGCCTTGCCCAGCGCGAAGGACATGCCGGCCGTGGGCGACGAGATGATGGTGAAGGCCGAGCCCTCCAGCAACGGCGGCGGTGTGAACGGCACCGCCGTGCGGCCCCAGACCAATTGCACCAGTTCCAGGATGACGTAGGACAGCCCGAAGGTGATCAGGAGCTCAGGCACATGCCCGAACTTGTGCACCCGGCGCAGTGCCAACCGCTCGAAGCCCGCGCCCAGCACGCCCACCGCCAGCGGCGCCAGCAGCAGCGCAAACCAGAAGCCGACCACGCCGACCAGCGAGTACGCCACATAGGCGCCCACCATGTAGAAGCTGGCGTGCGCGAAATTGAGCACGCCCATCATGCTGAAGATCAGCGTCAGCCCGGAGCTGAGCATGAACAGCAGCAGTCCCGACGACAGCCCGTTCAGCAGACTGATGAAGAATTGATCCAAGGCCCGACCCTCGTTAGATGACCTGCCGGGTTGGTTCGGATGGCGTCGCGAGCGAGTCGAGGTCGGGCACGAGGCGCACAGCCGTACTCCCGTACGGCGAGCACCGCGGGCCCGAGATCGGCTCGCGCAGCAGCCAGACGAATCAACCCGGACGCTTCATTTGGCAGGAGGTGGGGGTCGACGACACATAGCTGTCGTACATCTTCACCGGTGCCAGCGTCATGCCCGTCTTCTCCGGGCTGTAGGGGTACTTCGCATCAGCCTTCTGCCAGACCGAGATGAACAGCGGCTGCTGCAGCTGGTGGTCGGTCTTGCGCATGGTGACGTCGCCATTGAAGCCCTTGACCGTCAGGCCTTCGAGCGCGGCGGCGACCTTCACCGGGTCGGTGGACTTGGCGTTGGCCATGGCCTGGCTGACCATGCGCAGGATGTGATCGACGCTCAGCGTGTACATGTCGTCGCTGAACTTCTTGTTGTATTCGTCGGCCACCTTCTGGATGTCGCCGCCCATGTTGTAGTGGCTGTAGGCCACCTGGAACACGCGGCCGGCACCGCCCTGGCCCAGCGCCGTGGGCGTGCCGGTGACGCCGGTGTAGTAGGTGAAGAACTTGCCGTTGTAGCCCGCCTCGTTGGCCGCCTTGACCAGCAGCGCCAGGTCGGAGCCCCAGTTGCCGGTGATGACGGTGTCGGCGCCGCTGGCCTTGATCTTGGCGACATAGGGCGCGAAGTCGCGCACCTGGGCGAGCGGGTGCAGGTCTTCGCCGACGATCTGCACGTCAGGGCGCTTGCGGCCGAGCATCTCCTTGGCGTACTTGGCGACCTGGTGGCCGTGGGCGTAGTTCTGGTTGAGCAGGAAGACCTTCTTGACGTCAGGCTGGTCCTTCATGAAGGTGGTCAGCGCTTCCATCTTCATGGAGGTGTCGGCGTCGAAGCGGAAGTGCCAGTAGCTGCACTTGCTGTTGGTGAGGTCGGGGTCGACCGCCGAGTAGTTCAAGTAGACGATTTCCTTGCCGGGGTTGCGCTCGTTGTACTTGGTGACAGCATCACTCAGCGCCAAGGCCACGCTGGAGCCGTTGCCCTGCATGATGTAGCGGATGCCCTGGTCGGTGGCGGCCTTCAGCAGGTTCAGCGACTCGGCAGGGCTGAGCTTGTTGTCGAAGGGCACGATCTCAAACTTCACGCCCGCCGGGTTGCTCTTGTTGTACTTCTCTGCGAGGAACTGGAAGGTCTTCACCTGGTTCTGGCCCACCGGCCCCATCAGCCCGGACAGGGCATCGATGTAGGCCAGCTTGACCGTTTCACCCTTCTGCGCATAAGCCCCACTCGCCGCAAGCACGAGGGTGGCAGCGGCGATGAGGCGCAAGGGGGACCGGGTCGCGTGGTTGTCGAACATGCTTGTCTCCTGTTGTTGGACTCGAGGTCTTTGTGTGAACGAAAGTTAATGCAGCACGGGCCCCAACCGGTCCCGTGCTTTCCCGCGCTGTTCAGGCGGTCGGGAGCTTGTGGTCGACGAACTGGTCGCGCAGCTTGAGCTTTTGCACCTTGCCGGTGGCGGTGTGCGGAATCTCGGGCACGAACACGACGTCGTCCGGGATCTGCCACTTGGCGATGCGGCCCTCGTAGAAGGCGAGCAGCTCTTCCCGGGTAAGCTGCGCGTCGGGCTTCTTGACGACGACCAGCAGCGGCCGCTCGTCCCACTTGGGGTGCCGCGCCGCAATGACGGCCGCCTCGTTCACGGCCGGGTGGGCCATGGCGATGTTCTCGAGATCGATGGAGCTGATCCACTCGCCGCCGGACTTGATGACGTCCTTGCTGCGATCGGTGATCTGCATGAAGCCGTCAGCGTCGATGGTGGCGACGTCGCCGGTGGGGAACCAGCCCGGCTCGCCGTCCACGCTGACGAGCGGCGATTCATCATGGTTCATGTAGCGGGAAATGACCCAGTGCCCACGCACCACCAGGTTGCCCGAACTCTGCCCGTCCCAGGGCAGCGAGCGGCCGTCGTCGTCGATGATGGCCATGTCGACGCCGTAGATGGCGCGCCCCTGCTTCTCCAGCAGGCGTTGCTGCTGTTCAGGCGGCAGGCTGAGCTGCCGCGTGGTCAGCTTGGACAGCGTGCCCAGCGGCGACATCTCGGTCATGCCCCAGGCGTGGATGACCTCGATGCCGTAGTCCTGCTGCAGCGACTTCATCATGGCCGGCGGGCAGGCCGAGCCGCCGATGACCGTGCGCTTGAAGGTCGAGAACTTGAGGTTGTTGGCCTTGACGTAGTTCAGCAGGCCCAGCCAGACGGTGGGCACACCCGCACTGAAGCTGACCTTCTCGCCTTCGAACAGCTCAAACAGGCTCTTGCCGTCCAGGTGCGGCCCCGGCATGACGAGCTTGCAGCCCACGATGGCCGCGCTGTAGGGCAGGCCCCAGGCATTGACGTGGAACATCGGCACGACCGGCAGGATGACGTCGCGAGCCGAGCAATCCATGGCGTCGGGCAGCGCGGCGGCATAGGCATGCAGCACGGTGGAGCGGTGGCTGTAGACGGCCCCCTTGGGGTTGCCCGTGGTGCCCGAGGTGTAACAGATGCTCGACGCGGTGTTCTCGTCGAACTGCGGCCAGGTGTAGTCGCCGCTTTCGGCAGCCAGCAGGTCGTCAAAGCAGAGCAGGTTCGGGATGGCCGAGGCCGCGGGCATGTGAGCGCGCGAGGTCATCAACACGAAGTGCTGCACCGTCTTCATCAGCGGCGCGACCTTCTCGACCAGCGGCAGGAAAGTGGCGTCGAAGCACAGCACGCGGTCCTGCGCATCGTTCGCGATCCAGACGATCTGCTCCGGGAACAGGCGCGGGTTGATCGTGTGGCAGACCAGCCCCGAGCCCGAGGCGCCGTAGTAGATCTCGAGATGCCGGTGGCCGTTCCAGGCCAGGGTGCCGATGCGGTCACCTGGCGTGCAGCCAAGCCGCGCAAACGCTTGTGCCGCCTGGCGTGACCTCAAGGCCACCTCGCGCCATGTGCTGCGATACAGGTCGCCCTCAACCCGCTTGCTGACGATTTCGGTGTCACCCGAGTGCCGCTCGGCGTGCTTGAGCAGCGACGAGATCAACAAGGGGTCCGTCATCATCCGGCCCATCAATGCCATGCCTGTCTCCTGGCTGTCTTATCGGCCCAGTCTAGCCTCGCGGCAAAGACCCCAAACGTCACAACCGCGACCCTCGAACCCCGGGGAAACACCCAAGCGGGCGAGGCCCAAGGCCCTCTCACTAAACTGGTGCAATGAACCCGTTCGACGGCCTCGCCTGGACCAACCGATTCGCCGGCCTCGGGCCCGACTTCTACACCGAGCTGCCCGCCCAAGGCCTGCCGGAACCGCATTGGGTCGCGCACAGCCCTGATTGCGCCCGGTTGCTCGGCTTGCCCGAAGGCTGGCACACGCGGCCTGAGGCGCTGGCAGCGTTGTCGGGCAACAGCCTGTGGCCCGGCATGCGGCCACTCGCGAGCGTCTACAGCGGCCATCAATTCGGTGTCTGGGCCGGGCAATTGGGCGACGGCCGGGCCCTGTGGCTCGGCGAGCTCGACACGCCGCATGGCCCGCATGAGGTGCAGCTCAAGGGCGGTGGCCTCACGCCCTACTCCCGCCGTGGCGACGGCCGCGCGGTGTTGCGCTCATCGATCCGCGAGTTCCTGTGCTCGGAAGCCATGGCCGCGCTCGGCGTGCCCACCACCCGCGCGCTGTGCATCACTGGTTCACGCCTGCCGGTTTATCGCGAGACGGTGGAGACGGCAGCCGTGGTCACGCGGGTCGCACCGAGCTTCATCCGCTTCGGTCACTTCGAACACTTTGCGCACCACGACCAGCTCGATGCGCTGAAGCGCCTGGCCGATTGGTTCATCACCCATCACGCGCCCGAGTGCGCCGACGCGCCGGAGCCCGTGGTGGCACTGCTCAAGCGCGTGTCGCTGCAGACGGCCGAGCTGATGGCCCACTGGCAGGCCATCGGCTTTTGCCACGGCGTGATGAACACCGACAACATGTCCATGCTCGGCCTGACGCTGGACTACGGGCCGTTCGGCTTCATGGACGGCTTCGACCCCGGCCACATCTGCAACCACAGCGATGACCGCGGGCGCTACGCCTACGCGCGCCAGCCGGCCGTGGGCTTCTGGAACCTGCATGCCCTCGCTCAGGCGCTGGTGCCGCTGCTGCCGGGCGAGCCTGAAGCTGCCGGCGAGCGCCTGCTCGAAGCCGTGGATGCCTACCGCGACCGCTTCGCCAGCGCCATGCTCGGCCGGCTGCGCGCCAAGCTGGGACTCGAAGGCGAAGACGCGGGCGACCAAGCCCTGGCCGACGACTTCCTGAAGCTGATGGCCGCTTCGCGTGCCGACTTCACGCTGAGCTTCCGCCGCCTGAGCCGGGCCGAGGCGGACGTCGAACCGCTGCGCGACCTCTTCATCGACCGCGAGGCGCTCGACGCCTGGCTCGCGCGCTGGCGCCAACGCCTCACACCGGGCGCCCAGGCGCGCATGCTGGCCGTCAACCCCGCGGTGGTGCTGCGCAACCATCTGGCCGAAGGCGCCATCCGCGCGGCGCAGCGGGACGATTTCACGGAGATCGAGCGCCTGCTGAAAGTTCTGAGCCGCCCGTTCGACGAACCCGCTCTCCCCAGTGACGCGGCCCTGCCGCCCGACTGGGCCTCCACCCTCGAAGTGTCCTGTTCATCATGAGCGACGACAGCAAGACCTACCCCGTCCAGAAGACCGATGCCGAGTGGCGCGAGCAGCTCGACCCCATGCAATACCAAGTGGCGCGCCATGCCGCCACCGAACGCGCCTTCACCGGCAAGTACTGGGACCACTTCCAGAACGGCCACTACAACTGCATCGGCTGCGGCACGCCGCTGTTCGAGTCCGACACCAAGTTCGACGCCGGCTGCGGCTGGCCCAGCTACTGGGCACCGGTCAACAGCGAGGTCATCGAACGCGTGGTCGACCGCAGCCACGGCATGGTGCGCATCGAGGTGCGCTGCAACAAGTGCGGCTCGCACCTGGGCCATGTCTTCCCCGACGGGCCAGAGCCGACCGGCGAGCGTTACTGCATCAACTCGGCCGCGATCGACTTCGTGAAAGACAATCCCGGCTCCGGTTCCTGACCGCCCTGGGGCGCGCGCCGCGGCCGCGCCCGGTTGACTGCTGATGAAACTGTTGCTCGATTTCCTGCCGCTGATCCTTTTCTTCGTCGTCTTCAAGGGCGCCGAAGGCCATGCCGAGGCGGCGGCGGCCTTTGCCACCGAACACTTCGGCTTCCTGGTGTCGGGCGGCACGGTCGGCCCGCAGGAGGCGCCGGTGCTGCTGGCCACGCTGGTGGTCATGATCGCCACGCTCGCGCAGGCGGCCATCCTGAAGCTGCGCGGCAAGAAGATCGACCTGATGCTCTGGATCAGCCTCGTGCTGGTGGTGGTGCTGGGTGGTGCGACGGTGTGGTTCCACAACGAGACCTTCATCAAGTGGAAGCCCACCGGCCTGCACTGGGCGATGGCCCTCACGTTGTGGATCTCGCAAGCCGCCTTCGGCAAGAACCTCATCAAGGCCATGCTCGGCAGCGAGTTGCAACTGCCCGATGCGATCTGGCTGCGCCTGAACCGAGCCTGGGTGCTGTTCTTCGCGGTCATGGGCGTGGTGAACCTCTACGTCGCCTACAACTTCTCGACCTCGGCCTGGGCCAACTTCAAGGTCTTCGGCGTGACCGGGCTCATCGTGCTGTTCACGCTGGGCCAGGGCCTGTACCTGGGCAAGCACCTGCCCCCCGAAGAAGAGAGCAAGCCGTGATCGCCGCAGAGATCGAACGCCGCCTTCGCGCGGAGCTGGCCCCGTCGGCACTGACCATCCGCGACGACAGCGCCGACCATGCCGGCCATGCCGGCGCCCGCGAAGGGGGGCACTTTCATGTGGCTGTCGTGTCAGAACGGTTTACGGGTCTGCAACGGGTGGCCCGTCATCGCCTCGTTTATCATTTGCTGTCCGACCTGATGCAGCGCGGCATTCATGCGCTGGCCATCGACGCCCGGGCCCCGGGCGAAGCTTGATCAGGTCGAGCGTGATCGATCCACGCGCCCAGGCCGGGCGCGATTTTTTTAGCCAGAGTCACACCCACCCCTCATGAAGAAGTTTGCGCTTGCCGCCGTCGTCGCGGCCACCATCTCGGCCCTCGTGCCGGCTGTCGCAACCGCGCAGAACGTCGCCACCGTGAACGGCAAGCCCGTGCCCAAGGCGCGCGTCGAGCAACTGATCCAACAGGTCACCAAGAGCGGCCAGCAGCAGCGCTCGCCGGAGCTGGAAGCCCAGGTCAAGGACGAAGTCGTGCGCCGCGAGATCTTCATGCAGGAAGCCGAGAAGCGCGGCATCCCGCAAGGCAGCGACTACAAGGCCCAGATGGAACTGGCCCGTCAGATGCTGCTCATCCGCGGCCTGATGGAAGACTTCAAGGCCAAGAACCCGGTCAGCGACGCCGAAGCGCAAGCTGAGTACGACAAGTTCAAGGCGGCCAACAGCGGCAGCGAATACCGCGCCCGCCACATCCTGGTCGAGAAGGAAGAAGACGCCAAGGCCCTGATCGCCCAGATCAAGGCCGGCGCGAGCTTCGAGGAACTGGCCAAGAAGAACTCCAAGGACACCGGCTCCGCAGCCAACGGTGGCGACCTGGACTTCGCCAACCCGAACAACTTCGTGCCCGAGTTCAGCAAGGCCATGGTCGCGCTGCAAAAGGGTGAGATGACCCAGGAGCCGGTGAAGAGCCAGTTCGGCTATCACATCATCAAGCTCGAAGACACCCGCCCTGCGCAGTTCCCGGCCTTCGACGACGTCAAGGCACAGATCAAGCAGCGCATTGAGCAGCAGAAGATGGCAGACTTCCAGGAAAGCCTGATCAAGAAGGCCAAGACCGACTACACCTTTAGCAAGTAAGACCACCCCCGAAGGCGCTTCGCGCCTCCCCCTCAAGGGGGCGCAGCCAGTGGCCTGGCAAAGCCAGTTCCACGGCTGCTGCTGGAGGGGCGGTGGCTGCCCGTTGGGCAGCACCTGTAAAGAGAAAAGCCCGCTGGTTTAGCCAGTGGGCTTTTTGCTTCTCAGGCGGCCAAGCGGCCGGCTTCGATGCGCAGCTGGCGCTCGCAACGCGCTGCGATCTCGCGGTCGTGGGTGACGAGCACCAAGGTCGTGCCGGCCTCACGGTTGAGTTCGAACATGAGCTCCATCACCGCCGCGCCCGTGGCGAAGTCCAGGCTACCCGTGGGCTCGTCGGCCAGCAGCAGCGCGGGGCGCTGCACGAAGGCCCGCGCGAGCGCCACCCGCTGCTGCTCGCCGCCCGACAGCACGCGCGGGTAGTGGCCCAGGCGCTCGCCCAGGCCCACGCGGGCCAGCATGGCGGCGGCCTGGTCGCGCGCCTCGCGCTCGCCGCGCAGCTCCAGCGGCAGCATCACGTTCTCCAGCGCGGTGAGATTGGGCAACAACTGAAAGCTCTGGAACACAAAACCGAGCTCTCGCGCCCGCACCGCGGCGCGCTGGTCTTCATCCAGCGTGAACAGGTCCTGACCGCGCAGCTTGACGGTGCCACTGCTGGGCGTGTCCAGGCCCGCGAGGATGGCCAGCAGCGTGCTCTTGCCTGACCCCGAGGCGCCCACGATGGCCACCGATTCCCTCGTCGAGAGGGCGAAGCTGATGTCATGCAGAATCGTCAGCTCTCCGGTCGCGTCACGCACGCGCTTGGTGATCTGGTCAACTTGAACAAGGACTTCGGGCATGTCGGGACTGCGTCGGCGGGCAATGGTGGCGCACTGTAGCGTGGGCCTGCTGGCCGGCTGGTCGTCAGGGGTCTTGGCAGCGGCGGCCGAGGCGCCGGTCATCCTCGTCGTGGGCGACAGCCTGTCTGCCGAGTACGGCCTCAAGAGCGGCGATGGCTGGGTTGCGCTGCTGCAAAAGCGCCTGGCCGAACTGAAGAAACCGCACCGGGTCGTCAACGCCAGCATCAGCGGCGACACCACCGCGGGCGGCCGCAGCCGCCTGCCCGCGGCGCTGCGCACACACAAGCCAGCCATTGTGATCCTGGAGCTGGGCGGCAATGACGCGCTGCGCGGCCTGCCGCTCGCCACCACACGCGACAACCTGCTGACCATGGCGCGCGCCGCGCAAGCCGCGGGCGCGAAGGTCATCGTCGTGGGCATGCAGGTGCCGCCCAACTATGGCAGCGCCTATGCGCGCGATTTCGAGAGCGTCTTCGGCGACGTGGCCCGCCAGGCCAAGGCGGCGCTCGTGCCCTTCCTGCTGAAAGGCGTGGCTGACCGAGCCGACGCGATGGAGTGGTTCCAGCCCGACCGCATCCATCCGCTGGCCAAGGCGCATCCACAGATGCTGGACAACGTCTGGCCGGCGCTCAAGCCCCTGCTCTGAGGCCGGGCCCGAGGCTCAACGCTCCTGCTGCTTGGGGTCGCGCGGGCGATCACCGCGCGTCGGCACGCCGTCTTGGCGGCCACGCTGCGGGCCCTCATCACGCGGCTGGGCGCGTGGCTGAACCTGCGGCTGCGGCTGCATGGCCGGCGCACGCGGCACCTCGATCTGGCGCTGCGGCTCGGGCTGCGGTGCCCGGCGCTGAACTTCCTCACGGCGCTGTTGCTCTTCACGGCGTTGCTGCATCTCCCGCTGCAGCTGCACGTCGCGCTGCTGCTCCATCTCGCGGCGCTGCTGCATCTCGCGTTGTTGCTGCATCTCGCGCTGCTGCTGCATTTCGCGCTGCTGCTGCT
>NZ_NISI01000005.1 GCF_002205845.1 Roseateles puraquae
CCTATAACTTTGACTGCAAGCTGCAGATCAAGGTAAGTGTTCAAGTTATGTCGTTCTTCGAAGTACTGAAGACGCAATCAAAATACTGATTCCGCCGCTGAACATCAGCGGTGTGCAGACACCGTCTGCTGACTCTACGAATTGGGTTTATTGGCCAAGCCAGTAAACCAACCCGTCAAGCCTGACGACCATAGCGACTTGGTCCCACTCCTTCCCATCCCGAACAGGACAGTGAAACGAGTCAGCGCCGATGATAGTGCGGATTCCCGTGTGAAAGTAGGTCATCGTCAGGCTATTTATTGAAGCCAACCCCCATCGTCTCAAGACGGTGGGGGTTTTGCTTTTGTAGGTCGCAATAACTGCGGCATGTATACCGGCTGCGGTGTTCGACCAAATGCTGCTGCTAACCGCAGGGGCTTGGTGCCCGCGATTACTGCAGCATGAAGATCGCTCGGGGTGGCAAACAGAGGCGGCAGCTCATGCGGTCCCGTCGCCGCCTCGTAACCCTGCACCGCCCCTCGGCCGCCAGGTCAGCTCGCGCTTAACCTTCCTAAGCAACCAGTGCCCGCGACTGACCCTGTCCCAGGTTTCCGTACCGTTCGGTAACAGAATGGACCGGCATGAAGAGGCCCTGGAAGGGGTCAGGAGTTCATGCCATGAGGAAGAGCAAGTTCACCGAGGAGCAGATGGCCTACGCGCTCAAGCAAGCTGAGCTGGGCATCAGCGTCGAGGAGGTCTGCCGCAAGATGGGCATCAGCAGCGCGACCTTCTACAAGTGGCGCCAGAAGTACGCCGGCGTCGGGCCGTCGGAGCTGCGCCGCATGCGCCAGCTCGAGGAGGAGAACCGCAAGCTCAAGCAGATTGTTGCGGACCTGAGCCTGGACAAGGCGATGCTGCAGCACATCGTCGCAAAAAAAGCCTAGGGCCTTCGCGGCGGCGAGAGCTGGTGCCAGAGCTGGTGCGCTTGTTCGGCTGCAGCCAGCGCAATGCCATGCGCGTGGCCAACGTGTCGCCGGGCAGCTTCTTCTACAAGCCGGTCAAGAAGGACGAGACCGCGCTGCGCATGCGCATCAAGGAGATCACCAGCACACGCGTGCATTACGGCTATCGCCGTGTTCACGTGCTGCTGCGCCGTGAAGGCCACCCGGACAACGTCAAGCGCGTGTACCGCCTCTATCGGGACGAAGGGCTGTCATTGCGGCTCAAGCGACCGAAGAGGAACAAGGCTGCCCAGTTGCGACAGCCCAAGCAGCTGGCACATGCCATCAACGAAATCTGGAGCATGGACTTTGTCGCCGACAACTTGTTCGACCGCCGCAAGTTGCGCATGCTTACCGTGGTTGACCTGTACACACGCGAGTGCCTGGCGATCGACGTGGGCCAGAGCTTGAAGGGCGAAGACGTCGTGCGCGTTCTCCGTAGCATCGTCTTGCACCGTGGGCTGCCGCAAACGATCAAGACCGACAACGGCAGCGAGTTCATCTCCAAGGCCATGGACAAGTGGGCGTACGAGCGGGGCGTCGAACTGGACTTCAGCCGGCCAGGCAAACCGACGGACAACGCGACGGTCGAGAGCTTCAACGGGCGACTGCGCCAAGAGTGCCTGAACGAGCATTGGTTCTTGTCACTGGACGATGCGCGGGCCAAGATCGAGGCTTGACGACGGGACTACAACGAGAACCGCCCCCACTCGGCGTTGGACTGGTCCACGCCAACCGAATTCGCCCGCCGCAGCCGCCTGCAGGCGGCTGCGGCGATGTCAGAGGAGCCGGAAAGTTCTGCTTCCGAGCGGTACTGAAACGGGGACAGGGTCAAACTCAGCGGATTCCTCACAACGTCTGGCACCGGTACTGGGGGCAGGTCACCAGCAGTATCAAACGTTGAAAAGGAAGTGCAGCACGTCGCCATCCTTGACGACGTATTCCTTGCCTTCGGCGCGCATCTTTCCTGCGTCCTTGGCGCCCTGTTCTCCCTTGTACTGAATGAAGTCTTCGTACGAGATCGTCTGGGCGCGGATGTAGCCGCGTTCGAAGTCGGTGTGGATGACGCCCGCTGCTTGCGGCCCGGTGTCGCCGATGCGGATCGTCCATGCGCGCACTTCCTTCACGCCAGCCGTGAAGTAGGTCTGCAGACCGAGCAACTTGAAGGCCGCACGAATCAGGCGGTTCAGGCCCGGTTCATCCTGGCCCATTTCTGCCAGGAACAAGGTGCGGTCTTCGTCGCTCATGTCGGCGAGATCGGCTTCGGTCTTGGCGCAAATCGCGACGACAGGCGCGTTCTGGCTGGCCGCGTACTCGCGAAGCCGATCGAGGAACGGGTTGTTCTCGAAACCATCTTCCGACACGTTGCCCACGAACATGGCCGGCTTGGCAGTGATCAGGCAAAGCGGCTTCAAGACGGCCAGTTCCTCCTTGCTGAACTCGATCGACCGCACGGGCTTGGCTTCATCGAGAGCGACCTGGCACTTCTTCAGTACTTCCACAAGCCGCGCGGCGTCTTTGTCGCCGCCGGCCTTTGCGACCTTGCTATAGCGCTGAAGGCTCTTCTCGACCGTGCCCAGGTCGGCCAGGCAGAGCTCCGTTTGGATGACTTCAATGTCTGCGATGGGGTCCACGCGGCCATTCACATGGATGACGTTCGGGTCTTCAAAGCAGCGCAGCACGTTGACGATCGCGTCGGTCTCGCGAATGTGCGAGAGAAACTGGTTGCCCAGGCCTTCGCCCTTGCTGGCGCCCGCCACCAAGCCCGCGATGTCCACGAACTCGACCACGGCGGGCATGACCCGCTCGGGCTTCACGATCTCAGCAAGTGCTGCCAAGCGCGGATCCGGCAACTCCACGATGCCGACGTTCGGTTCGATGGTGCAGAACGGGTAGTTCTCGGCGGCGATGCCGGCTTTGGTCAAGGCATTGAAGAGCGTGGACTTGCCGACGTTCGGCAGGCCCACGATGCCGCATTTCAGGCTCATGGCGGTACTTTCTGGAGGGGAGACCGCCAGCCAGCGCGGCGGTCGAAGCGCGTGATTTTAGTCGGCCCCCGCTTCCGGCGCCCCACGCGGCGACGGGGTCAAACCCCCTGCCTACAATGAAGGCATGCAAAGTGTGGACGTGTTGGTCAAAGGGCGCGGTGCCGTCGGCAGTGCTCTGGCGTTGAGCCTTGCCGCCCAGGGCCTGACCGTTGGCATGGCCGAGTCGGCCCCGGCAGTACGCGCCGACGACATTCGGACCTATGCGCTCAACGCGGCCTCCGTGCAGTTGCTGACGGAACTCAAGGTCTGGGACAGCCTGCCGCCCGATGCGGCCTGTCCTGTGTATGACATGGTCATCTGCGGTGACGCCAGTGACGACCAGCCCTCGGGCCGCCTCAGTTTCTCGGCCTGGCAGCAAGGCTTGCGCGAGTTGGCGGTCATCGTCGACGCTGCGGCACTGGACCAGCAGCTCGCCACGGCCTTGCGCTTTTCGCCGCATGTGCGCAACGTCTCTGCAGACACCCCGGCCGGCCTGACCGCGTTGTGTGAAGGGCGCGAATCTGCGGCCCGCGCCGCATTGGGGGTCGGGTTTGACGCCAAGCCCTACGGCCACAGCGCCGTTGCGAGCCGACTGGTGGCTGACCGTCCCCATCAAGGCGTCGCCCGCCAGTGGTTTGCCGCGGGAGGCGAAGTGTTGGCGTTGCTGCCTTTCGACCGCCCGAGCCCGGGTCAGTCTTACGGCCTGGTCTGGTCCTGTCATCAAGACAAGGCCAATGCATTGCTCGCGCTTCCCGAGGCCGACTTCGAGCGTGCGCTGAACGAAGCCACTGGTGGTGCTGCGGGCTTGCTGTCGCTGGGCGGCACACGCGCCGGTTGGCCCCTGGCCCTGGCCCGTGCAGACGCGGTCAGCGGCCCCGGGTGGGTCTTGCTCGGCGATGCAGCGCATGTGGTTCACCCGCTCGCGGGCCAGGGGCTGAACCTGGGGCTGGGCGATGTGGCGGCCTTGTCCCGCGTGATCGCTGCGCGAGAAACCTGGCGGCCGCTCGGTGACGAGCGCTTGCTGCGCCGTTACGCCAGAGAGCGCGCGGTGCCGACACTCGCGATGGGCGAACTGACCGATGCGTTGCAGCGCGTCTTTGCCAACGCTTCGCCTGCCGTTCGCGGGCTGCGCAATCGCGGCCTGGACGCATTGGACCAACTCACGCCCCTGAAGCGCTGGCTGACGCAGCGCGCCATGGGTCTTTGACCCCCTCTTGCCGAACCTACGATTGGACGCCTCCGTGCTGCATCGCCTGCTCCCGACCGCCGCCCTGTTCACCGCCCTGGTTGCGGCTGCATTTCCAGCCCAAGCCAATGAGGCCGCCATCCGCAAGGCCATCGCCGAGCGCATGCCCAATGCACCCAAGATCGACGAGATTCGGCCCGCGCCCATGCCGGGGCTGTGGGAGATCCGGATCGGGAACGAAATCCGCTATACCGACCCCACCGGCACCTACCTGATCGAAGGCGAGCTCATCGATCTCAAGGCCAAGAAGAACCTCACGGAAGAGCGCGTCACCCAGCTCAATCGCATCGACTTCGCGTCCTTGCCGCTCAAGGACGCCCTCGTCTGGAAGACGGGCACCGGCAAGCGCCGCATCGCCGTGTTTGCGGACCCGAACTGCGGCTATTGCAAGCGCTTCGAAAAGGGGCTGCAGGACATGAAGGACGTCACCGTCTACACCTTCCTGATTCCCATCCTGGGTGGCGACTCCCCGGACAAGTCGCGTGCCATCTGGTGCGCCAAGGACAGCACCGCGACCTGGCAGGCGTGGATGCTCAAGGGCGAGCAACCCCCGAAGGCGCCGGCCGGTTGCGACGACGGCGCCATCGAGCGCAACCTGGCGCTGTCGCGCAAGATCCATGTCAACGGCACGCCCGCCATCCTGCTGGAAGACGGCAACCGCATCCCCGGGGCCGTGAGTGCCGTCGAACTGGAACGCCGTCTGCAGGCACTCAACCCGAGCAAGTCCTGACCCCACCCTGATGAGCCCCGACAACCGCCAACTCGCCCACCGCCTGGGCTACGCCGGCCTGATCCCCTTTGTGCTGGGATGCACCCTCATATGGCTGTTCGGCGATGGCCAGCATGTTGAACAGCATTACTGGGTCACGCTCGCCCTGTCGGCGTATGCCGGTTTGATCATCTCTTTCCTCGGTGGCATTCACTGGGGGATGAGCTTCGTTAGCAGCACGGGCTCAAAAGGGGCCCTGCTCTGGGGTATCTCGGCGTCGTTGCTAGGGTGGCTGGGCGCCTTGCTGGCCCCGTATGGTGGGCTGGGCCTGCACGGCGGCGTGCTGATCGCCTGTTATGTGCTCGACCGGCGCTTGTACCCGCAGCTCGGCGCGGCGGACTGGCTGACGCTTCGATTCCGGCTCACGGCGGTCTCGTCGCTCAGTTGCTTCCTGGCGGCGGCGGGCAGCTGATGGCGCCCGGCCCGCACTACCGCATCGAGCTGGCCGATCGCTCGGCCCATCGCTACCGCGTCACGTTGACGCTACCGGAGCCAGCGGCCCATCAGCGGTTCAGCCTGCCGGTGTGGATTCCCGGCAGCTACCTGGTGCGGGAGTTCGCCAAGCACCTGAGTGGCTTGATGGCGGTCCAGGGCGATCACGCCGTCAACGTGGCGCAGCTCGACAAGGCCAGTTGGCAAGTCGATTGCCAACCGGATGCCGGGGCGCTCATGCTCAGCTACGACGTGTATGCCTTCGACGCTTCGGTGCGCACCGCATGGCTGGACGACGAACGCGCCTTTTTCAATCCGAGCAGCCTGTGCCTGCGCGCGCACGGCTTTGAGCTTCAGGCGCATCAGGTCCAGCTGGCGGGCGTGCCAGCAGGCTGGCATGTCGCCACCGAAATGTCGCCTCAGGCCGAGGGTTGGCACGCGGCTGACTACGACGAACTGCTGGACCACCCCTTCGAGATCGGCCCGCATTGGCAGGGCGAGTTCGAGGCTGCAGGCATCGTGCATGGCATCGTCGTGGCGGGCGCCTGGCCGAGCTTTGACGGGCAGCGCCTGCTGGCCGACGTGCAGCGCATCTGCGAAGCCCAGATCGCGTTTTGGGGCGAGGCGCCGTTCAAGCGCTACACCTTCATGCTCTGGGCCGTTGAAGACGGCCACGGGGGGCTCGAGCACCGCGCCAGCACCGCCCTCATCTGCGCGCGGCGCGAGTTGCCCACCGTGGCCGAACCCACCGCGCCCAGTGAAGGCTATGTCCGCTTGCTGGGGCTGTTCAGCCATGAGTATTTCCATGCCTGGAACGTCAAGCGCCTGCGTCCCTCCGAGTTCGCGCGCTTTGACTATCAGCGCGAGAACTACACCGAGCTGCTGTGGTTCTTCGAAGGCTTCACGAGCTACTACGACGAGCTGATGCTGCTGCGCGCAGGCCTGGTGGATGCGCCGCGCTACCTGAAGCTGCTGGCCGCGTCGGTCAATGGCGTGCTCGCCAGCCCCGGCCGCCGGGTGCAGCCGCTGGCCCAGGCCAGCTTCGAGGCCTGGACCAAGTACTACCGCCCCGACGAGAACAGCCCGAACGCCACGAGCAATTACTACGCGCAGGGCGCGCTGGTGGCCCTGTGCCTGGACCTGTCGCTTCGCGAGCAGGGCGCCAGCCTGGACCAATTGATGGCCCGCCTCTGGCAGACGACGGCCGGCGGCCCGGTCAGCGAGGCGGACATCATCTCGGCCGTTCGCGCGCTGGGGGGCGACCCTGTGGCAGCGGCGCTGCACACCTGGGTGCATGGCACGGATGAATTGCCCCTGCGAGAACTGCTCACGAGCGCAGGCGTCGACTGGCGTGACGAGGGGCGGCAGACGGTGGCGCAACGCCTGGGTCTGCGGGTTCGTGAGAGTGCCCTGACCGGCATCACCGTCACCCACGTGCTGGCCGGCGGTGCTGCGCAAGCTGGCGGCTGCCATGCGCGCGACGAGATCCTGGCCGCGAATGGCTGGCGCCTGCGGCGACTGGACGACCTGCCCGCCTTGCTGACCGCGGGCTGCACGACCCTGCGACTGCTGGTGAGCCGTGACCAGCGCATGGTCGAGCTCTCGGTCGACTTGCCCGCCGCGCAGGCCGCGGCCGTGGCGCTGGCCCCTGCCGACGCGGCGTCACCCGCTCGCCAGCGCTGGCTCGGCGCCTGAGTCGCGCATGAAGGCGCCGCGGCCGCCTGGCCTGCTGGTGCTGGTCGTGTTGTTGCTGCATCTGCTGGGCGCGCATGAAGTGCAGCGTCTGCATGAAGGCTGGCTGCGGGACGCGGCGCTTCCACCACCCCCGCCGCGCATGCAGGTGGACTTCGTGCGCGAGATGGCGCTGCATTCGCCCCCGCCCTCGCCCTTCGTGGCCCGCCCGCGGCCCGCGCCCGGGGCACCTCACCCGGCCGCCACGCCGGCGCCAGCCGCGTCCGAGGCGCAGCAGGAGCCCCTCGTGCAGCCGGCATCTGGGGCGTCCGCCACTGCGGCGGTTCCGCCAGAGGCCGCCGAGCCCGCCGCACCCGCGGCCTCTGACGTGCTGACCGCGGCCGCGCCTTCAGCCCCGGCGTCCGCCGTCGCAGGCGACGACCCTGGGCCCGAGTGGCCGCTGTCCACCCGGCTGAGCTATCTGCTGACCGGCTACTTTCGTGGCCCACTCAACGGCTCCGCGCAGGTCGAGTGGCTGCGCCAGGGGCGCGACTACCAGGTGCATCTGGACGTGGACCTTGGCCTCATCAGCCGGCGCATGAGCAGCCAGGGCGTGCTGACGCCCGAAGGCATCGCGCCGCAGCGCTACGACGAGGAGACCAAGCTGGTGCTGATGGACCCGCGCCGCGCCCGTGTGCTGTTCCAGCCGGGTGAGGTGCAGCTGACCACCGGTGTGCGTGAGCCCGTGCTGCGCGGCGCCCAGGATGCCGCCAGCCAGTTCGTGCAGCTGACCTGGCTGTTCCTCACCGGGCGAGAGCCGCTCCAGGCCGGGCACGCGGTGCGCTTTCCGCTGGTGCTGCCACGCCGCCAGTACGCCTGGCAGTACGACGTGGTGGGTGAAGCGCTGATCGAGACACCGCTCGGCGCACTGCCCACCTGGCACCTGAAGCCGGCACGTGCCGCTGCGCCGGGCGACCTGCTGGCGGAGGTGTGGCTGGCCCCGTCGCTCCAATACCTGCCGGTGCGCATCCTGATCCGCCAGGACGCCGAAACCCACATCGACCTCGTGCTGCGTCGTGCGCCCTTGCAAGCCGCGCCAGAATCGGCGGCTTCAGGCCATCCCCGGAGACCTTAGTCATGACCTACGAATGCATCCTCACCGCCGTCCACGGCGACGGCCCGCGCAAGACGGCGCTCATCACCCTCAACCGCCCCAAGGCCCTCAATGCCCTGAACGACCAGTTGATGGACGAGCTGGGCGAGGCCCTGCTCGCCTTTGACGCCGACGACGGCATCGGCTGCATCGTGCTGACGGGCTCCGAGCGCGCCTTCGCGGCGGGTGCGGACATCCCGACGATGCTGCCGCATACCTTCGCCACGGCCTTCAAGAGCGGGCTGATCTCCAAGAACTGGGAAACCATCCTGCAGGTCCGCAAGCCGGTCATCGCCGCGGTGGCTGGCTTCGCGCTGGGGGGCGGCTGCGAGTTGGCCATGATGTGCGACTTCATCATCGCGGCGGACTCGGCCAAGTTCGGCCAGCCCGAGATCAAGCTGGGCATCGTGCCTGGCGCCGGCGGCACCCAGCGCCTGCCGCGCGCGGTCGGCAAGAGCAAGGCGATGGACATGCTGCTGACCGCCCGCATGATGGGGGCCGAGGAGGCCGAGCGCGGCGGGCTCGTGTCGCGCGTGGTGCCGGCTGACAAGTTGATCGAAGAGGCCCTGGCTGCGGCGGAGACGATCAACGGCTTCAGCGGCCCGTCGGTCATGCTCATCAAGGAACTCGTGAACCTGGCCTACCAGGGGCCCCTGACCGACGGCGTGGCCGTGGAGCGGCGTTACTTCCATGCGCTCTTCGGCAGCCATGACCAGCGCGAAGGCATGGAGGCCTTCCTGGCGAAGCGGGCACCGACCTTCCAGCACCGCTGATTGATTTGTTTTGTGGCGGGATGGTGACGACTTAGGGATGACTATTTGCGGGCTGTAAATAGTCCTTTCCTGGCTTCCTAGTGTTTCTACTGAGGCTCGCTGCCTACAGTTCAGGCCATGGACACCGCGGTCGCGATGTCCGAATGACCCGAAAGCAGGACGTTCCTGCAACACGCTGAAGGAGCCCGTCATGAGCAAGCTGTCTACCGTCATCGCCACCCTTGCCCTCGTTGCCGCTGGTGCCGCGTCGGCCCAAACCACCACCGCCCCGCTGACCCGCGAGCAAGTCATCGCCGACCTGGTGGCCGCCCGCAACAGCGGTGAACTGGCCGCCATCCAGGGCGAAAAGGGCGTGGAAGTGACCACCGCCGCTTCTGCCAAGGCTGCCGCCGTCGCCACCACCAAGCTGCCGCGTCAGGCCGTGCTGAGTGTCAAGCCGACGGATGCCGTCGTCGACCAAAAGACTGCCGCGGCCCTGGCGGCCGATCACGGTGAAAACGCGGCCCGTGAACTGGGTGATTTCCCGGCCCCGGTCGTGCGCCGCGCCTCGGCCCTGGCCGCTCGCTGAAACAAACGAGTTTCAAGCTGTTGAAAGGCGACCCGCGAGGGTCGCTTTTTTGTTGCCCGCGTTCCTAGAATCCGCCGCCCGGCCTGCACAAATGGCCAGAAGGGCGATGGAGACAAGATGCGCAAACAGCAGATGTGGGCAGCGGCGACGTTGCTGATGGCCTCGATGACAGCGTTGGCTGCGGGCCCTGTGGTCGGTGTGAGCTGGTCCAACTTCCAGGAGGAACGCTGGAAGACCGACGAGGCGGCCATCAAGGCCGAGCTGGCACGGCTCGGTGCCAGCTACGTGAGCGCCGATGCCGGCGGCTCGCCCGAGAAGCAGATCGGCGACGTTGAATCCCTGCTGGCCAAAGGCGCCAAGGTCCTGATCATCCTGGCCATGGACAAGGACGCCATCATCCCGTCGCTGAACAAAGCCAAGGCGCGCAAGGTGCCGGTGCTTGCGTATGACCGCCTCATCGAAGCGCCCGAGGTCTTCTACCTGACGTTCGACAACCGCGAGGTCGGCCGCCTGCAAGCCAAGGCCGTGCTGGCCGTGAAGCCTCAGGGCCGCTACGTGATGATCAAGGGCTCTCCGAGCGATCCGAACGCTGACTTCCTGCGTGCGGGGCAGCAAGACGCCCTGGCCGACGCCGTGAAGAAGGGCGACGTGAAGATCGTCGCCGAGGAGTACACCGACGGCTGGAAGCCCGAGGTGGCCCAGAAGAACATGGAGCAGATCCTCACCAAGCTCAAAGGCGGTGTGGATGCTGTTGTCGCCAGCAACGACGGTACCGCGGGTGGTGCCATCGCCGCGCTGTCGGGCAAGGGCATCAAGGGCGTGCCGGTCAGCGGCCAGGACGCTGACCACGCGGCGCTCAACCGCATCGCGCTGGGCACGCAGACCGTGACGGTGTGGAAAGACTCCCGTGCGTTAGGCAAGGAAGCGGCTGCCGCTGCCGTGCAGTTGGCCGCTGGCCAGAAGGTGCCGGGTGCCGCGCCTTGGGCCGGCGGCGAACGCAAGGTGAGCCTGCAAGCCAAGTTCCTCGCACCTGTCGCCATCACGCAAGCCAACCTCGGCGAGGTCATTGCCGCGGGGTGGGCGCCCAAGGCCGTGGTCTGCAAGGGTGTGGACGCCGCCAAGGCACCCGCCGCCTGCAAGTAAGGCTGCCGATGAATGCCCAGACCCAGCGGCTTGCCGTCATGGCGGCCGTGCTGGTGGCCATCGCCATCGGCTTTCATGTGCTCACCGGCAGCTTCCTGACGGCGGAGAACCTCTACAACATCGCGCAGCAGACGGCAGTCGTCGGCATCGTCGCCAGCGGCATGGCGCTGATCATCGTCGCGCGCCAGATCGACCTGGCCGTCGGTTCGCTGCTCGGCGCGGTCGGCGTGTTGATGGCATGGCTGCAATACACCCAAGGCTGGTCGGTCGTGGCCTCTCTGTTCGCGGGGCTCGGGCTGGCGTTGGCGGTCGGTCTGTTCCAGGGCTGGTTGTCGGCCGTCATCGGCATCCCGTCGTTCGTCGTGACGCTCGGCGGCCTCGTGTCGCTGCGGGGTGTCGCCTTCCTGGTGGCCGACGGCAAGACCCAGCCGGTGACCGAGCCCTGGCTGCTGGCCCTCGGCGGCGGCCTGGACGGTTCACTCGGTGAACGCGGCAGCTGGCTGCTCGGGGCCGCGGTGATCGCGCTGATCTGGGCCTGGCAGTTCGTGCAGCGGCGCGCGTGCCTGCGTGCCGGCGGGGCGCCCGACAGCCGGTCGGACCTCATCCATGGCGCACTCGGCACGCTGGCGGTGGTCGTCGTGGTGGCTGTCTTCAATGCCTATCGGATCGACGGCCAGGGCGAAGGGCAGGGCTTGCCACTGCCGCTCGTGATCTGGGCGGCCGTCGTGATCGCGCTGGGCTTCATGGCGAAGCACACGCGCTTCGGCCGCTACGTCTACGCCATCGGCGGCAATCCTGACGCGGCGCGACTGGCGGGCATCCCCGTCAGGCGCGTGATGATCCAGTTGAACCTGCTGCTCGCCGCCCTCGTCGCGTTGGCGGCTGTGGTGGCCATGGCGCGGCTGAACGCCGGCACCAATTCGATGGGCACCGGCATGGAGCTGACCGTCATCGCCGCGGCCGTCATCGGGGGCGTGTCGCTGGCCGGCGGCAGTGGCAGTGTGGCCGGTACGGTGCTGGGTGCGCTCATCATCCAGAGCATCGACAGCGGCCTGTTGCTGACGGATGTGTCCATCGGCTGGCGCATGGTCGTGCTCGGCCAGGTGCTGGTGGCCGCCGTCGTCTTTGATCGCGTGGTGCAGAAATGACGGCCTTGCTGGAAGTGCGCGAGGCGCGCAAATCGTTCGGCGGCGTGCATGCGGTCGATGGCGTTTCGCTGAGCCTCGCGCCCGGCGAAGTGCTGGCCGTGCTGGGGCACAACGGCGCGGGCAAGTCCACGCTGATGCAGATGCTGGCCGGGGCGCTGCCCTTTGACGGCGGCGAACTGCGGCTCAACGGCCAGGCCGTGAAGTTCGGGAGCCCGGCCGACTCGCGCGCGGCGGGCATCGAGACCATCCACCAGAAGCTGGCCCTGGCCGACAACCTGGATTCGGTGGCCAACCTCTTCCTGGGCCGTGAACTGCGCACCCGCTTCGGCCTGTTGGACGATGCCGCCATGCGCGCCGCCGCCGTGCCGCTGTTTGCGCGACTCAACCCCAACTTCAAGAACATTGGCGACCCGGTGATGTCTCTGTCCGGCGGCCAGCGCCAGGTCGTGGCCATCGCGCGCGCGCTGCAGTTCAAGGCCCGCGTGCTGATCATGGACGAACCGTGCGCGGCACTTGGCCCCGCCGAAACCGCCATGGTGCACGACCTCATCCGGCGCCTTTCAGCCGAAGGCGTGGGCATCCTGCTGGTCACGCACGACATGCCGGACGTGTTCGCGCTGTCGCACCGCCTGACGGTCATGAAGACCGGCCGCGTGGTCGGCACCTGCCGCACCGCCGATGTGACGGAAGACGAGGTGCTGGCGATGATCATCGCGGGCAAGGCGCCGGCCGCCGCGCGGTAGCGTCTTCAGCGGTCCACCCGTTGCGCGCTCGGGTGACCGTGGAGACGCTCACATGGAAGCCGGGTTGGCCACCGGCTTGCGCTTCATCGCCCCCCAGGCCCAGAGGGCCAACGGAATGGCCAGGGCCGACAAGGCGAGGCTCAGCGTGCCGGCGGCCTGCCATCCGAGGTGCTCGGCGAAAGCGCCGACCCAGGGCGGGCCGATGAGCGCGCCCGAGGCGCCGAACTGGGTCAACCGGCCGCTGGCCAGCGCCATGCGGTCGGCACTGCCGGCCGCGCGGGGCAGCAGCGCGAAAACCAGCGTCGCGAAGACGCCGGAGAACAGGTTGACCGCGATCGCCGCCGCCGCCCGGGCCTCGGCCGGCAGGGCCTCGTGGTAGGTCAGCACGTACAGCAGACCCGAGCCGCCCAGGGCCACGCCCAAGGGGGCCGCGAGATCGGTGCCGCGGCGCATCAACCGAGCCGCGAACAGGCTGGCCGGGACGTTGGCAAGTGCCGCAGCAGCCGTCCATGTGCCTGCTGCAGCCAGGCTCATGCCGGACTGCGTCAAGAGGCTCGGCAGCAAGGCGAGCAGCCCGACTTCTGCCACCACATAGGCGCCGAAGGCCGCGACCAGGCACCCGATGAGCGCCCCGGTGGGCTGCCGGGCTTGCGTGCGTCGGTCGGCCTCCTGGTGTGCGAGGGCCGGCGGCGAGTGCCGCGTCATGTGCAGCCCGGCTGCGAGCGCGCTCCCGCACACCACGCTCAGCCCCTGTGCCCAGCGCCAGCCGGTCAGCTCGGCAGCCTGGGCGTAGGCCCATGCGCCCACCGCCATGCCCACCGGCACGAAGGTGCTCCACAGCGCCATCGCTGCCGGCTGGTTCCTGGGCGATGCGGTTCGTGCGATCAGCACGGGGGCCGCGACCACGATGGCCAGGTAGCCCAGGCTCTCCAGCAGCCGGCCGGCGGCCAGCGCCCAGGCGGTGTGGCCGAACGAAGCCCCGAGTGCCCCCAGCGCAAGCGCGAGCACGGCTAGCAACAGCGCGCGATGAAGGCCGAGGCGAGGCAGCCAGCGGCCGGCGCTTGCGCCCAGCACGGCGCCGCAGACTTCCAGCAGCGCGGTGATGCCCGCCATCGCGGCCAGGCCTACCTGAAGCTCTTGCGCAATCAGCGGCGCGAGCGCCGCCAGCTTGCCGAGTTGGCTGGCGGCGAAGACCCCGCAGAGGTAGTAAAGGAAAATGCCTTGCCTGGATGTCATGAAGGTCTGCGGTGCCGATGGTTCAAAGCCTGATTCCCGATAGCAATGCGCGCCAGATCGGGCGCAGCCTGCGCTTGTGGCGCTCGCTGCGACGCCTCAAGCAATCGGCAGCCGCCGACCTGCTCAAGGTGTCGCAGGCGACGGTGTCCCGGTGGGAGGCCGGCACGGCCACCCCGTCGCCGCTGGATCAGCAGGCGCTGCGCGTGCTGATGTCCGCGCGCCTGGACAGCGCCGCAGACTTCGCGCTGGCGCGCTTGGTGCGGCGCTCCAGCGAGCCCATGCACTTGGTCTGCGATGTCACGCACCGGCTGCTGGCTCTGTCGCCGGCGCGAGAGCGGCGTTGCCGATTGCCGGGTGCTGAATTGCTCGGGCAGGGCCTGTGGCGGTATGCGACGCCGCAGATCGTCGAGCAGGAGGGCCAGCTCGACCGGCTGGGCTGGTTCGAGCCCGCGCCTGCGGCGATCGAGTTCGACACGCAGGCCTCGCTGAACCAGGACATGCCGATCGACAGGGGTCGGATGCGCTGGGTTCGCCTCCAGCTGTCGGACGGGAGCTACGTTCGGCTGACCGACACCGTGCCTCCGAGCGACGGAGCGCCGTGAGATGTGAGGCCCGCAGCGTCGGCGACGGCTGCGGCAGAACCTGGGATGCTGCATGCCGCCACTCTAGGAAGTGGCGGCGCTGCCGTCGACGAATAAGTTATTCGCCTCTCGGTCGAGGCGAGCCGCTCAGGCCTCCCGCCTCATGCCCGGCGGCTTGCAGGCCGCCGGTCCTTCGGCGCGGGTCGATCAGTCCGCAGCGGACTGATCTCGCTCGCGCCTCAGTGCGGGGAACAGGATCACGTCGCGGATCGACGGCGAGTCGGTCAGCAGCATCATCAGGCGGTCGATGCCGATGCCGCAGCCGCCGG
Source organism: Roseateles puraquae (assembly GCF_002205845.1). Classification (GTDB taxonomy): domain Bacteria; phylum Pseudomonadota; class Gammaproteobacteria; order Burkholderiales; family Burkholderiaceae_C; genus Pelomonas; species Pelomonas puraquae. The sequence continues at coordinate 14,800 of NZ_NISI01000005.1, forward strand.
TCGGGGGCATGCCGTACTCCAGCGCGCGGATGAAGTCGGCGTCGTAATACATCGCCTCTTCGTCGCCGTCGTCCTTGTTGGCCACCTGGGCCTGGAAGCGGGCGGCCTGGTCTTCAGCGTCGTTCAGCTCCGAGAAGCCATTGGCGTATTCGCGGCCGGTGATGAAGAGCTCGAAGCGCTCGGTGATCTTGGGGTCTGCATCCGACGCGCGGGCCAGCGGCGAGACCTCGACGGGGTAGTCGATGATGAAGGTGGGCTCCCAGAGCTTCTCTTCCACCACCGCCTCGAACAGGCCGAACTGCAGCTCGGCCAGGCTCCAACGGGCGGGTGCCTGCTCGCCGGCGGCCACGATCCGGGCGCGCAGGACTTCGGGGTTGTCGGCCTCTTCGCCGGTCAGGCCGGCGAACTGGATCAGCGAGTCGCGCACCGAGATGCGGGCAAAGGGCTTGTCCAGCGCGACCGGCTTGCCGGCGTAGGTGAGGGCCGCGCTGCCCGTGGCGGCAATGGCGGCGTGGCGCAGCACGGCTTCGGTGAAGTCCATGATGTCGTGATGCGTCCAGTAGGCCGCATAGAACTCCATCATCGTGAACTCGGGGTTGTGGCGGACCGAGATGCCTTCGTTGCGGAAGTTGCGGTTGATCTCGAACACCCGCTCGAAGCCGCCCACCACCAGACGCTTCAGGTAGAGCTCGGGCGCGATGCGCAGGAACATCTCCTGGTCCAGCGCGTTGTGGTGGGTGATGAAGGGCTTGGCGTTGGCGCCGCCGGGGATGGGGTGGAGCATCGGGGTCTCCACTTCCAGGAAGCCGTGCTGCACCATGAAGTTGCGAATCGCCGACACGCCCTGGCTGCGCGCGACAAACCGCTTGCGCGCGTCTTCGTCGGTGATCAGGTCGACGTAGCGCTGGCGGTACTTCTGCTCCTGGTCGGTCATGCCGTGGAACTTGTCCGGCAGCGGGCGCAGGCTCTTGGTCAAGAGGCGCAGCGTCGTGACGGTGACCGTCAGCTCGCCGGTCTTGGTCTTCATCAGCACACCCTCGCCGCCGAGGATGTCGCCCAGGTCCCAGTGCTTGAAGGCGTCATAGACCTCGGGGCCAACGTTGTCGACCGTCACGCGCAGCTGGATGCGGCCGGTGGCGTCCTGCAGCGTGCAGAAGCTCGCCTTGCCCATCATGCGCTTGAGCATCATGCGGCCAGCCACGCTCACCTTGATGGCCTGCGGCTCCAGGGTCTCGTTCGGTACCTCGGCGTACTGCGCCTGCAGGGGCGCGGCGCGGTGCTCGGGCTTGAAATCGTTGGGGAAGGGCACCGCCGTGGTGGCCCGCAGCGCGCTCAGTTTGGCGCGGCGCTCGGCGATCAGTTGGTTGTCGTCGGTGGGCGGGGTGGGAGCTGCTTGATTCATGGCGGGCCTTGGGTGAACCCGGGATTCTAGAATCCCGCGCCCCGAACACCTCTATGAGCCTGACGCGCGCCACTCTCACCCTGCTGGCCGGCAGCGCGCTGGCCCAGGCCATCCCGCTGCTGCTGGGGCCATGGATCGCCCGCCTGTACAGCCCCGCGGCGTACGGCGAGTTCTCGCTGGTCTGGACGGTGGCCAGCAACCTGGCCGTCGTGGGCTGTGCGCGCTATGAGTTCGCGCTGGCGCTGGAGCGCGATGACGCGGGCGCGGCGCGTCTGCTGGCGCTTTGCCTGCGCGTGCTGCTGGCCGTCACCGCCGCCTCCGTGCTGGTGGGCGGGGCCTGGATGCTCTGGGCCGACCTGCCCGTGGCGGCTGCCCTGCCCATGGCCGTGTTGGCCGCGGCCGCCAGCCAGGCGCTTGGCCAATGGGCCGCACGGGCCGGCGAATTCGCTGCCCTGGCATGGGCCCGGGTGTTGCAGTGGGGCGGTGGCGCAGTCGCTCAGGTCGGTCTCGGCCTCGTGCATGCCGGGCCCTGGGGGCTGATGGGCGGGGCCACGCTGGGCGCCGCCGCCGCCGCGGTGCTGCAGGCCCGTCCTGCGCCGCAAGGCGGCTGGCGGCGACTCCTGGCGCCCCAGCCCCTGCGAGAACTGGCCCAGCGGCACCGCGACTTTCCGCTGCTCAACACACCGCATGCGTTTGCAGGCGCACTGCAGGACACCCTGGCCCTGGCCCTGCTCACGGCGTGGCTGGGCGCGCCGGCGGCGGGCGCCTGGGCCCTGGCGCTGCGCTACCTGAAGGCGCCGGCTTCGCTGGTGGGCGGGTCGCTGTCGCAAGCCCTCTACCCGCGCCTGACGCAGGCGGCCACGCTGGCCGAAGGCCGGGCCCTGGTGCGGCGCAACCTGCTGCTGCTCGCCGCGCTGGCGTTGCCGCTGATGCTGGTGCTGCTGGCCTTCGGCCCGTGGCTCTTCGCGGCGGTGTTCGGGCCGGACTGGCGCGCGGCGGGCGAGCTGGCGCGTGCGCTGGCGCCGTATGTCGCGCTGCACTTCATCGCGTCGCCGCTGTCCGTGGTCATGATGGCCTGGGGCGCCCAGGCCTGGGGGCTGAAGCTGGCGCTCGTGGGGCAGGTGCTGTTCGTCGGCGGCCTGGCTGCGGGGCTTCATCTGGGTGGGCTGGCGGGTGCAGGCTGGGGCGTGTCCGCCGCGATGCTGCTCTACTTCGGCTACTTTTTCTGGGCACTCTGGACTTGGGAATGATGCGCCCCTGGCTCAATCACTGGCGTCGCCGACTGGCGCGCGCGCTGCTGTTCCGCATGGTCTTCGGAGAACCGGACCGGCCGCACACCCGCATCGCGCCCAGCACCTGCATCGAGGGTGAGGCCGGCCTGCAGCTGGCCGACCATGTCTTCATCGGCCAGTTCAATTTCATCGATGCCGGCGCCGGCCTCGTGATCGAGGAGGGCGTGCAAATCACCAACTTCTGTTCCATCGTGACCCACAGCACCCACGACGCCTTGCGCGTGAACGGCCGCCGCTTTGCCGAGCAGGGCGGCCAGCCGCCGGGCTACCTGAAGGCGCCCATCCGCCTCGGTGCCTACAGTTTCGTCGGCCCGCACAGCCTGATCGAGCCCGGCGCGGTGCTTGGCAAGGGCGCCGTGCTGTGCGCTTATTCGCAACTGCGCGGCAGCGCGCCCGACTTCGCCATCATGGCCGGCCAGCCCGCGCGCCAGGTGGGTGACACCCGCGAGCGCGACGCCGCATTGCTGGCCCGCCACCCCGAATTGCGCGAGGCGTATGAGGCCTGGGCGGGGAGGGCGCCATGACGACGGCACCGAAGGGGCAGCCAGGCCTCAGCGGCGGCCTGAAGCTGGTGCTGATCGGCGACGGCGAGAGCCCGCATCTGCTGAAGTGGGCACGCGCGCTGGCGCCTCGGGTGCAGCTGCACGCCATCTCCTCGCGCGGCTTCCTGCCCGAGTTCCACCGGCTGCTGCCCGATGCCCAGCGGCTGGCGCTGAACACCGCGCCCGAGCACGGCGGCGGCAATATCGCGCTGGTCAAGCAACTACCCAAGGTCGGCGCCTGGCTGCAGCAGACCGACGCCGACTGGCTGCATGCGCACTACCTCACCTCCCACGGCACGCTGGCCTGGGCGGCGAAGCTGGGCTGGCGGCTGCGTGCGCAGATTGCGGGCTCGGCCTGGGGCAGCGACATCCTCGTGACACCGAACCGCGGCGGCAGCTGGAAGTGGCTCACGAAGAAGGCCCTGCGCAGCTGCGTGATCACCACGTCGGACTCTCAGCACATGGCCGATCGCATGCGGGAGCTGGGCGCGGGCGAGGTCATGGTCTTCCCCTTCGGCCTGGAGGCGCTGCCCAAGCAGAACGCCAAGAAGCAGCCGTGGTTGTGCTTCGCCAACCGGGGCCTGGAGCCGATCTACCGGCCGCAGCTCGTCATCGACGCCTTTGCCCGCATCGCCGCGACCCAGCCCGAGGCGCAGTTGGTGGTGGCCAACGACGGGTCGCTGCGTGATGCGCTGCAGGCTGACGTGGCCGCCCGGGGTCTGGCCGGGCGGGTCAGCTTCGTGGGCCGGCTTGATGCCGGCGCGCAAGCCGGGCACTACGCCCGTTCGACCTGGTTCCTGAGCCTGCCAGAGAGCGACTCGGTGTCGGTCTCGGTGCTGGAGGCGATGGCGCACGGCTGCGTGCCGCTGCTGTCTGAACTGCCGGCCAACCGCGAGCTGATCGGCGACTCCGCACGTGGCCTGATCATCAGCGGCAGCCCCACGTCGCTCGATGACCTGCCCGCTCGCATGGCGAGCCTGGACACCGCGCGCCTGGCCGCGGTCAACCGTGACTGGGTGGCCGCCAACGGCCTCTTCGAGCCGCATGTGCAACGCTTCCTGACCCGGCTCAAGGCCCTTTCTCCGGTATGAGGATCCTGCTCGTCAACCACTACGCCGGCTCCCCGGCCCACGGCATGGAGTTCCGGCCGTACTACCTCGCGCGCGAATGGGTGCGGGCGGGGCACGAGGTGCTGATCGTTGCGGCCAGCTATTCGCATGTGCGGGCCGTGCAACCCGAGATGCGTGGCCTGCCACGCGAGGAGGTCATCGACGGCATCCGCTACCGCTGGCTGCCCACGCCGCATTACGGAGGCAACGGGGTAGGGCGCCTGCGCAACATCCTGTCCTTCCTGCGCCAATTGCGGGGCGACGCCTACCGGCTCACGCGCGAGTTCCGGCCTGACGCGGTCATCGCGTCCAGCACGTACCCGATGGACGTGTGGGTGGCGCGCAAGCTGGCGCGCCTGGCCAAGGCCAAGCTGGTGTACGAAGTGCACGACCTCTGGCCGCTGTCGCTGATCGAGCTGGCCGGCATGTCGCCCCGCCATCCGTTCGCGATGTTGTGCGGCAAGGCCGAGGCCGATGCCTACCGCGACGCCGACCGTGTCGTCTCCATGCTCCCCTGCGTGCAGGAGCACATGGCCTCGCGCGGGCTGGACCTGGCCCGGCTGCACATCGTGCCCAACGGCTTTGCGCCCGAAGAGTGGCAGGGCGACAGCGCGCCTCTGGGCGAAGCCCTCGCCGCACACCTGGCCGCCGAGCGCGCGGCCGGCCGCGTGGTTGTCGGCTATGCGGGCTCCATGGGCCTGCCCAATGCGCTGGACGTGCTGCTGGACGCCGCCGCCCGGCTGCGTGAGACCCCGATCAGCTTCGTGCTGGTTGGCAGTGGCCACGAGGCCGAGCGCCTGACCCGCCGCGCCGAGACGGAGGCGCTGGCGCGGGTGCGCTTCTTCCCGCCGATTCCCAAGGCCCAGATTCCCACACTGTTGGCGCAGTTCGACATCGCCTACATCGGCTGGCAGCGCACGCCCATCTACCGCTTCGGCATCGCGCCCAACAAGCTCATCGACTACCTGATGGCCGGCCGCGCCGTGCTGCATTCGGTGGAGGCGGGCAACGACCCGGTCGCCGAGGCAGGCGCTGGCCTGACCGTCGCCCCGGAAGACCCCGCCGCCGTCGCCCAGGGCCTGCGCCAGCTGGCAGCCCTGGCGCCCGCCGAGCGCGAGGCCATGGGCCAGCGCGGCCGCGCATTCGCGATGGCCCACCATGCCTATCCGGTGCTGGCCGAGCGCTTCATCCAGGCCCTGCGATGACCGAACTCCAGCGCATTGCCGAACGCTATGCACGCCGCGAGGCGAGCGACCGCTACAGCCTGCTGCGCCCCGAGGTCTGGCAAATGTGGCAGGAGCGCCAGCGCGCGCTGCTGAAACTGCTGGCCCGCCGCCCCGGTCAGCCGGCCGACTGGCGCGCCACCGAGGTGGGCTGCGGCGCCGGCGGCAACCTGCTGGATCTGCTGCGCCTGGGTCTGATGCCAGCGCACCTCACGGGGGTCGAGTTGCTGCCCGAGCGGCTGGCGGCCGCGCGGGCCGCGCTGCCCGAGGGTGTGACGCTGCTGGCGGGCGATGCCTCTGCTGCACCGGTGGCGCCCGCCAGCCAGGACCTGGTGCTGCAGTCCACCGTGTTCTCGTCCATCCTCGACGACGCCTTGCAACAGCGGGTGGCCGACGCGATGTGGCGCTGGCTCAAGCCGGGCGGCGCCGTCGTCTGGTACGACTTCACCGTCAACAACCCGCGCAACCCGGACGTGCGCGGCGTGCCGCTGCGCCGGGTGCGGGCGTTGTTCCCGCAGGGCCACTTCACGGCTCGGCGCGTGACCCTGGCCCCTCCGCTGGCCCGCGCGCTGCCCGCGGCCTATGGCTTGCTGAACGCGGTGCCGTGGCTGCGCACGCACCGGCTTGTTCTGATTGAGAAGCCCTGATCCCCGAAAATCCCGCCGATGACTGCCCAGCCCTTCCTTCCTTTTGCCCTGCCCGAGATCGGTGACGATGAGATCGCCGAGGTCGTCGACACCCTGAAGTCCGGATGGATCACGACCGGCCCCAAGGCCAAGCGCTTCGAGCAGGCATTCGCCGAGTACCTGGGCGACCCGCAGATCGAATGCATCGCCGTCAACTCCGCCACGGCTGGCCTGCACCTGGCGCTGGAGGCCATCGGCATCGGCCCGGGGGACGAGGTCATCACCACGACCCACACCTTCACCGCCACGGCCGAGGTCGTGCGCTACCTGGGAGCGGACGTCAAGCTGGTGGACATCGACCCGGCCACGCTCAACATCGACGTCGCCGCCATCGAAGCCGCCATCACGCCGCGCACCAAGGTCATCATGCCGGTGCATTACGCAGGTCTGGCGGTCGACATGCTGGGCGTGCTGGACATCGCGCGCCGCCATGGCCTGCGGGTTGTCGAAGACGCCGCGCACGCGCTGCCCACCACGCTGGAGAAGGAGCTCATTGGCACGCTGGGCAGCGACGCCTCGGTGTTCAGCTTCTACGCCAACAAGACCATGACCACCGGCGAGGGCGGCATGCTGGTCACGCGCAACCCGGAGCTCGCCAAGCGCGCCCGCGTGATGCGCCTGCATGGCATGAGCCGCGATGCCTTCGACCGCTTCACCGCCAAGGTGCCGAGCTGGTACTACGAGATCGTCGCGCCCGGCTTCAAGTACAACTTGACCGACATCGCCGCCGCCCTCGGCCTGCACCAGCTCAAGCGCCTGCCCGCCTTCCAGCAGCGCCGCGAGCAGATCGCCACGCGCTACCACGAGGCCTTCGCCGATCTGCCGGTCATCCTGCCGCCCGACGCCCCGGAGGGTGACACCCACGCCTGGCACCTTTACGTGCTGCGCCTGGCGGACGACGCGGGCATCAGCCGCGACGCCTTCATCGAGGGCATGTTCGCCGCCGGCATCGGCTGCAGCGTGCATTACGTGCCACTGCACCTGCACCCCTATTGGCGTGAGCGCTATGGCCTGACGCCCGAGCACTTCCCGCAATCGCAGAAGGCCTACGAGCGCATGGTGAGCCTGCCGCTGTACACCGCGATGAGCGATGCCGACGTCGAGCGTGTCATTGCGGCCGTGCGCGGCCTGCTGGGGTGAGCGCGGGCTTGGTCAAGCGTCTGTTCGACATCGTCGCGGCGGGCCTGGGCCTGCTGTTGCTGTGGCCGGTGCTGCTCGCGGCGGCCGTGTGGGTGAAGCTGGATTCGCCCGGCCCGGCCCTGTTCCGCCAGACCCGCGTCGGGCGGTTGGGCGTACCCTTCACCATCCACAAGTTCCGCACCATGCGCGTGGCGCCGGGTGCGGCCATCACCGTGGGTGCTGACCCGCGCATCACCCGCGCCGGTCAGGTGCTGCGCCAGACCAAACTCGACGAGCTGCCCCAGCTCTGGGACGTGCTGCGCGGCGCGATGAGCCTGGTGGGACCGCGGCCGGAGCTGCCGAAGTACGTCGAGCTCTACCCGGCCGAGTTGCGTGAGCGCGTGCTGTCGGTGCGACCGGGCATCACCGACCCCGCGTCGCTGGCCTTCAGCCACGAGGCCGAGTTGCTGGCCGCCGCCGCCGACCCCGAGCGCGAGTACCGCGAGGTCATCCTGCCGGCCAAGCTGCGGCTGTCGGCAGACTACGCCAGCCGCGCCAGCCTGCTGACCGACCTCGGCCTCATTCTGGCCACGCTGCGCCGCGTGCTGCGCGGCTGACAATCCCGTCCCCATGAACTGGCAGTTGCTCGACACCCTGCTCACGCGCCTGCGGCCCCACCGCGAGGCGCTGGCCCTGTTGCTGGACGCCCTCGTCGTGGCCGTGGCCTGGCAGGCGACCTACCTCTTTCGGCTCGGCTTCGAGCGCTGGTTCACGGCCCGGCCCGCCTACGACGGTTGGGTGCTGCTCGGCCTGCTCGCGGTCTATGCCGTGGTGCTGTGGGCCTTGCGCGTGCCCAAGGGCATGTGGCGCTTCTCGGGCTTCGGCGAGGTCAAGCGGCTGGCCGTGGCCTGCCTGCTGGCCGGCCTGATCGGCATGGCCGTGGTGCGCATGGCCCACCTGCAGGCCGTGCCCCGGGCCGTGCTGGCCCTGCACCCGCTCTTCACGCTGATGCTGCTGGCCATGATGCGCATGGGCTACCGCATGCTCTACGAGCACATGAGGAGCCGCATCAACGGCAGCGCGCAGGAGCAGCGGCGGGCGCTGGTGATGGGGGCGGGCGATGCCGGCCGCCTGCTGGTGGCGGGTATCCAGCACAGCCAGGGCTGGGCCGTGGTGGGCTTTCTGGATGACGACCCCACCAAGCAAGGCGGGCGCGTGGCGGGCTTCCCGGTGCTCGGCGACCTGTCGCAGGCGCGCCGCTTCGCGGAGTTGCATGGCGTCACGCACCTGATCGTGGCCATGCCGGCGGCCACTGTGGGCCAGCGGCGCCGAGCGCTGGACATCGCGGGCGCCACGGGCCTGCCCGTGCTCACCGTGCCCAGCAGTACCGAACTGTTGGCTGGCCGGCGCGTGAACGAAGTGCGGGACATCGAACCCGAGGACCTGCTGGGCCGCGCGCCCGTGCAGCTCGACGAAGGCGGCATCAACGAGTGCCTGAACGGCAAGGTCGTGCTCATCACGGGCGCCGGCGGCTCCATCGGTTCCGAGATCTGCCGCCAGGTCGCGCGCTACGGGCCCTCGCGCATCGTGCTGTATGAGCTGAGTGAGCTGGCGCTGTACACCGTCGAGCAAGAGCTCAGCGTCAGCTTCCCGCACATCGCGCTGGTACGCCTGATCGGCGACGTGAAGGACCTGCCGCACCTGCAGGCTGTCTTCGCTCGCTGGCGGCCGCAGATCGTCTTCCATGCCGCCGCCTTCAAGCATGTGCCGCTGATGGAAGAAGACGACAACGCGCGCGCCTGTCTGCTCAACAACACGCTCGGGACCTTTCATGTCTGCCAGGCGGCGGCCGCTCATGGCGTGGAGCGCTTCGTACTGATCAGCACCGACAAGGCCGTCAACCCGACCAACGTGATGGGCGCTACCAAGCGCGCGGCCGAGTTGGTCGTCAGTCACATGGCAGCGCAAGGCCACGTCACGCGCTTCATGGCCGTGCGGTTCGGCAACGTGCTGGGGTCCAGCGGCAGCGTCATTCCGAAGTTCAAGGAGCAGATCGCCAAGGGTGGGCCCGTGACCGTGACCCATCCCGAGATCACGCGCTACTTCATGACCATCCCCGAGGCCGCGCGTCTGGTCGTGCAGGCCGCAGCCCTGGGCGACACCGGCCGGGTGTACGTGCTCGATATGGGCGAGCCCGTGAAGATCGTCGATCTGGCGCGCGACATGATCCGCATGAGTGGGCATGCGCTGGAGGATGTGCGCATCGAGTTCAGCGGCCTGCGCCCCGGCGAAAAGCTCTATGAAGAACTGCTGGCCGACAGCGACACCGTGGAGCCCACGGCGATTGCGCGCTTGAACGTGGCGCGGCTCGAAGACGCCGTTGCCGCCGCCCGGGTGCGCGACTGGCTCCTGCAGACCTGTGCTGATGCGCAGCTTCAAGGCGGCGCCGTGCGCGCCGCCTTGCGCGGCCTCCTGCAAGGCGAGTTCCTGCCTCAGGCGCGTTGACTGCGTGTTGACTGCCCTGTGACAGCTGCAGCTCGATCGTTGGTGGGGCTTCTCTAAACGACACGACACTACGTTTGGTGACGCTTGTCTCCTGGAGGCGCGCGGCCTTGTGCTGCATCAAGCGCAGCAGGCCTCGCCCCTAAGTTGTCGTTAGGCCACAACAGGCACGCTTGCTCGCGGGATGGAAGCCTTGCTCACGCGCTACGATGGCCGCGCAGAGTGTTGTGGGTTGAGCTCAGCATTGAAAGTGTTTACCCGCAATATGCGTTGATTCGTTGACGTCGCCAAGTTGGCGTGCTCTAGAATGCTTGAGCGTGCTAACAGGCGCGTGTGATTCGCGAATCATTGATTGAGTCTTTTTCCATAACCTTTGTGGAGTTCACCGAATGAAAAAATATGTGATCAAGGCGACCGCTCTGGCGATCGGTGCGCTGGTTGGAGGCGCTGCGGTCGCGTCCGTCGACTTCTCGGCTAGCCCCTTCGTGGCTACGACGGATACCTTTGCCTCGGAACTGAACTACGCTGCTACCACTGGCACCGCGATTTCCGGCGCCAAGACCGTGAAGACCAAGCTGGGCTTCGGCGTTTCTTCCGGCCAAACCCGTTTCATCCGTATCGACCTGACCGGCGCCAAGCTGGCCGTGGCCGCTGCTGGCGCTGACGTGACCAACACGACGGCTGCTGCTGCCGCTAACAACTTCCAGAACGTTGCCGTTGTGCAAGGCGGCGGTGTGGGCGACGCCTATGTCATCTACCAAGTGACCGGCGCTGCTGGCGGCCATGCCGCTACGGACCTGACCACGATCGTTCTGCCGAACCTGAACGTGACGAACGGCAACGCTTCCGCCGTCAACGTGACGTACGCTCTGTACGCTGACGCTGTCGCCGCTGCCAACCAAACGGCTGGCCAGTCGCTGTCGACTCAGTCGGGCGCTCTGTTCACGTTCGGCACCGGTATCAAGTTCAAGGTCACCACCAAGACCGCGACCGCTACCGTTGCTGACTCGTACAAGAAGTTCAGCGGCTCTTACGGTCCTGTCGAAGTCGGTCAATTCGACTACGGCACGACCGGCGCCTTCGACGCCACCGGTGCTGCTGCTACGCTGGCTTCGCTGGTCGGCGCCAACACCAAGGTTGCTTTCACGGGCGACTTCACGTTCACGCAGTCGGCCACGACCGCGACGAACCTGCGTCTGGGCGACACCGGCACCTGCGCCAACGGCGTGGCTCTGACGTCGATCGCTACGAACATGCTGTCGGCCAGCTACACGCTGGGCACCACCGCGATCAACAAGTCGCTGTGCGTGACGAACGACACCGTCACCAACACCACCCCGGTGGCCCTGACGGCTCAAACGTTCAGCGTTGACTTCAACCCGGTGAACTCGTCGGCTGGTACCGGCTCGACCGTGACCGACCCGGCTGCCACGACCCTGGGCGCCATCGCTCGCGACGGCACCACCCTGACTGCTCCGTTCGTCACGATCCACCCCGACTACCTGTCGCGCGTCGTGCTGAACAGCAGCTACGGTGCTGACGCTGCCGTGACCGCCTCGGTGACCGCCGAAAACGGCGTGACCTGCACGACCTCGGGCTACAGCACCACGCTGAAGGCCAAGTCGCAACTGGTCATCAACGTCAAGGACATCTGCCCGGCCCTGAGCAACGCCGGCACCCGTCTGGCCGTGACCGTCACCGTTGCTGCCCCGCGCACCAACATCGACGGCGTGTACAACGTGATGAACTACGACGTGACGACCGGCAAGACCAACTCGCTGATCTCGTACGTGATGGTTGTTCCGGGCACGAACTAATCAGTTCGCTCCCAGAGCACGGAAAGGGCGCCGCAAGGCGCCCTTTTTTCGTTGGTGGGCCCGACACCCGTGGATGGGTCTGAGTGACGCCAGCGTGCCAAGGTGGCGAGTGGCCCATGCCGAACGGATGAAGCACCGGGGCTGCCTCTAGAATGCGGAGCTTCTGGACCTCCGGCGCAGCCTGGCTGCGCTGATCACGATGACCTGCTACCCCAAGTCTGCTTTGCGAACGACCCTCCGCGCACGCGGCTTCACGCTGCTGGAGATGCTGGTCGTCCTCGTCATCATCGGTATGTTGGCTGGCCTGGTTGGACCGCGCCTGTTCTCCAAGGTGGAGCAATCGAAGGTCACCACGGCCGCGACGCAGGCGAAGACCCTGCGCAGCGCCATCGAGAGCCTTCATCTCGACATCGGTCGCTATCCCACGCCAGAAGAAGGCATCTCTTTGCTGACCAAGGCGCCGGCCGATCCCGCACAAGCCGCCCGCTGGCGCGGCCCCTATCTCGATGGTGCGCTGCCAGACGACCCTTGGGGGCACCCGTACCAGTACGCCGTGCCTGGCGCCGACGGACAGCCGTTCGCCCTCTACTCGCTCGGCGCTGATGGCAAGCGTGGCGGAACGGGCGACGCCGCCGACATCGGTGTGCTGCCGGCTGCGGCGCCCTAACCGCCTCGCCGGGTGGGTATACCTCGCCCGGCGAAACGGTTGCAATTTCGCCCGGGATACTCACAAATAATGCGCAAACTGCTTCGGGTGCAATTTGTTACCCGGGGTTTCACGTTACTCGAACTGCTGGTTGTCTTGAGCATCGTGGCCTTGACGACCGGCCTGATCCTGCCCTCCGCCTCTCGCTGGCTGTCCTCGGCCCGAGAGCGTGGCTGGCAGCAGGAGGTGCGCGCAGAACTGGCCGCGCTGCCGATGCGAGCCTTCCGCTCCGGCGAGCCGCTGGCGCTGGATGCCGCAGCCTTGCAGAAGCTGCTGCGCGAGCAGCTGCCTGCCGGCGCCGCGGTCGAGTTGGACGCTCCGTTGCGCTACAGCGCCGCCGGTGTGGCTGCCGGCGGGGTGGTGCAGGTGCGCAGTGCGGATGGCAAGAGCCTGCGCTGGCGCGTGGCGCCTTCTACCGGCGAGATCACGCCTTGAACCGGCAGGCGAACAGGCGTTCTCGCGCCCTTGGCTTCGGCCTGCTGGAGGCGATCGTCGCTCTCACCATCCTGGCCGCCACTGGCGCTGCGCTGTTTGCATGGATCTCGCAGAACCTGCAGGACGCCGCGCGCATCGAGGCGGCTCAGGCGCGCACGGCGCTCCAGATGTCGGCGCGCGGCCTGATGGGGGCCATCAACCCCTTCACCGAACCCGAGGGTACGCGCAGCCTGGGCAGCATCCGCGTGCAATGGCGCAGCAAGCCGGTGGCCCCGCTGCGGGCCAGCGTGCCGACGCAGCCGATGGAGATCACACGCTGGCGCGTGGGTCTCTATGAAGTTGACGTGTCGGCGTCCGACGAGGTCAGCGGTGCTCAAGCGTCCTTCAAGATGCTGCAGACGGGCCTGGAGTCGCTCGCCGGTGCGCAGAAGTCTTCCGCAGGTGACCCCCCTTGAGTCGCCTCACCCGATCCCACGCCATGCGCGCCGCGCGTGGCATGACCTTGCTGGAGACGCTGGTCACGCTGGTCATCGTCGCGATGGTGGCGGGGCTGCTCTCCGAAGGGCTCTTCCAGGTCGCCCGTATCGAGCAGCGCCTCGGCGGCGCGCAGTTGCAGGCGCAGATCGAGCGCCTCCACGTGCTCTGGGTTCAGCAGACGCTGGAAGGGCTGCTGCCGGCCCCGCCGGACAAGCCTGAGCGCTTTCGCGGCGATGCGCGTTCCCTGAATGGCATGAGCACGCTGGTGCCCACTGCCGAGGGCCTTGGCCCCCAGGCCGTTCGACTCAGCCTGCAGTTCGAGGCCGATACCGGCATGACCGAGCTCCGCCTGAGCCGCGGTGTCGAACCGCAGTCGCTGGACGCGGGCGTGGTGCTGGCCCGTTGGCCCGGCGATGCCGGCGTCATCCGCTACCAGGACTCCGCGGGAGGCTGGCAGCCCCAATGGCCGCCGTCGCAGGACGGTGATCTGCGCGTGCCAGGGGCCTTGCCCCAGGCCGTGGCCATCGACCGCGGTGAGCGCCAGGGCGGCATGCTGCTCATCGCCCGGCCTGCCGCACGGGGCGAGCCGCTGGGCACACGCGCCGCCGTCGAGGCCTTGCCATGATGACCCGTGCCCGGCGTCACACCGCCACCCGCCACGGTGAGGGCGGCTATGTCCTGCTCTTCGTGACCGTGGTGCTGACCGTGGTGGCTGTGGTCGCAGCGCGCCTGGCGTTTCGCATCGACAACCTTCGCCAGCAGGCCATGACGATGCAGAGCTATGCCGAGGCCAGCCTGCTTGCCGACAACGCCAAGGCGCGCACCCTGTACTGGCTGAGCACGCGGCCGATGGGCCTGGCAGCCAGCGGCTTTCTGGATGAGGCACCGCTGATGCTGGATAGCCGGCGCTACCGCACCGACGAGGGCGCGGTGGTCAGCCTCCAGGATGAACGAGGCCTGCTGTCGCTCAATGTGCCGGACCGCGAGCCCTTCATCAACATGCTCACCGCAGCAGGCGCCACCTTGCCTGATGCCATGAGCATGGTCGACATCGTCGAGGACTATGTCGACACCGACAGCCTCAAGCGTCTGAACGGTGCCGAGGCGCCGGAGTACCGTGACGCGGGCCTGCCGCCACCACGCAACGACTGGATCCTGTCGACCGACGAACTGCAGCGCATGCCGGTGTGGCGCAGCCAGCCCGAGGTTCGCGCCAAGGTGCAGGCGTGGCTGGGTGTTCGCCGTGACAAGCTGTTCAACCCGAACACGGCGCCGCTGGACCTGCTGCGTGCGATGTGGCCCAAGGTGGCGCCCGAGCAATGGACGCTCTTCGACACGCTGCGCCGTCGCGCCCCCTTCGCCGAGGCGGCTGCGGCCACGGCCGCAACCGGTATCCCGTTCCAGGGTGACCAGCTCCTCTTCCATGCGAGCAACGTCGTCCGACTGCAGGTCTGGGCCCCGGGCCTGCCGCAGGCCCTTGAGTACAATCTTCTGCTCTTGCCGACGGGGGCGACCGCGCCCTGGCTGATCCATGAGGTCCGTCAGTCCAACCGTCTTGACGCCCCCCCCGATGCCACGACGTCTACTGAAAAGTTTCCTGTCCCGAGTCAGGCCGTCGCCCCATCCCGAACGCTGGCCCAGCCTACGCCTTGACGGGCTGAAGCAGCCTGCAGGGGCGCCGCGCAAGGGGCCGGTGCTGCTGTCGCGTGCGTTGATGCGCTATCGCCGCATTGACCTGTCAGGCCTGCCCACGGCAGACCGAGCTGGCGCCTTGCGAGCGCAGCTGCTGGCGTGGCAGCCGTTTGCCGACAGCGAGATGCTGATCGACCTGCAGGCTGACCAGGCCCAGGTGTTCGCCGTGGCGCGCGATGTGCTGCAGTCGGCGAATGTCGCCTCCGAACGCCTCTGGCCTGAAACCCTGTGCCACGCGCCCCTGCCTGACGGACTGCATCTCGTGCAGTGCCTGGAAGGTGTCGAGGGTCAGGTCTGGTCTGGGGGGAGCCTGCGGTCCAGTCGCTGGTGGGCTGTGACGCCTGACGCCGCCGAATGGGCCAGCTTCGCGCGCCTGTCTCGCGTGGCCGCGGCACTCGCGCAGGAGGTGCCTGCTTTGGAGTCCCCCGCCTGGGTGCGGCCGGCCCGTGCGATCCAGCCCATGGGTTCGGTGGGCCGGGGCGAGCGGGGGCGCGAGAGCCTGATCGTGGGCGGTGCCGCGCTGGTGCTCGTGGTCTTCGGGGGCATGACGCTGCGCGCAGCCTGGGATGCCCACGCCGCGCGGGACACCGCCGTGGCCGCGCTGGAGGCGCGTCGTGAGGAGGCCAAGCCGCTGCTGGCCGCGCGTGAGAAAGCCTTGTCGCTGGCCGATCGCTCGTCGGCGCTCATCGCACAGCTCCAGGCGCCGCGCCCGCTCGAAGTCATGGACGAACTCGCTCGCCGACTGCCCAAGGGCAGCCTGGTGCGCGAGCTGGACCTGAACCAGTTGGCCGTGCGTGTCGTGCTGGACTTGCCCGCGGATGTGTCCCGGGCAACGTTGGTCGAAGAGTTGCTGGCCGGTGGCTGGTTTACGCAGGTCAGCGAAGTGAAGGACGGCATGCCTCGCAGTGGCATGGCACTGGAAATGAAACTGTCGGGCGTGATGCCACCCGTGCGTGCCCTCAACGCCGATGCCGGCCTGAAACGCAGTGCCGCCGATGTCGCGGCGCCACCGCCGCCGGTCGATATCTCGCCGCTGCCCAAGCCTGGAGCCAAGCTGCCATGAGCGCCGTTCTCGAACCGACCGCAGACGCGGGGCCGGCATGGCTGCAGTCTCTGCAGCGCTCGCGCGAAGAGTGGCGTGCCAACCCCCGCTTGCGCTGGGGCGTATGGCTGATCGTCGGCATGTTCTTCCTCTGGCTGTTGCTGCTCGCGCAAGACCAGGCCGATGCCTGGCGCGCCGAGACCGAGACCGCGCGTGCGGAACTCGACCGCTTGCGGCCCATCCAGAACTCGGGCCCCTTGTGGAACCAGCGCTCTGACGACGCGCACCTGCACATGGAGGCCGCCCGCAGCATGCTGTGGGTGGCGCCCAGCCCTGGCCTCGTGGAGGCCGGCCTGCAGGACACCCTGCGCAGCCTGGCCGAAAAGTCGGGCGTGACCGTGCGCGAGCTGGCCATCCTGTCGGGCGCCGAGCGCAAGCCAGGCCCGACGCAGGCCATCCGTGCCCGGCTCGTGGTGGAGTACAACCAGCGCCTGGCGCTGATGGGGTTGCTGTCGGAGATCGGCCGCTCGCCCAAGTTGATGATGGTGGACAGCTTGAAGTTCCGCCCGCAGTCGCAGCCTCCTCGTGCAGAACTCGAGATCCGGGTGCTGCATGAGACCGCGGAGGCCAAGCCATGATCGGATCGCTGGGTGCACGCCAACTCCTGACGATCTACGCGGCCGCCGGCTTGCTGGGCTGGTATGCCGGCCCGGCCGAGCCGCCGGCCGAGCCGCTGGTCCAGGCGCGACGCGATGCTTGGCAACTGGTCACCTTGCCGCTGGCCAGCGATGGCACCACGCTGGCGGTGCAGGTGGCGGGCGCGCCGGTCTGGGGGGCGGAGGCCAAGCCGCCGGCAGCGGCCGCCTCGGCCGCCGAGAATGACCGCTGGCGCATCGCCGGGCTTTACGGGCGGGGCAAGCAGGGCGGCGTGCTGGTGCTGTTCCAGGATCCGGCCAAGCCGCCGCAGCGCCTGAAGGTCGGCGACAAGCTCCCGACCGGCGAGCTGATCCAGGCCGTCGAGGGCAATGAAGTGATCGTGCGCAAGGGCAAGAAGGTGGAGCGCTTTGGAGTCGAACAACGTGAGAAATGAGAACCGCCTGTCCCCGTGGCGCCTGACCGCTGTGGCCCTGGCCGCTACGTTGGCGGCCTGTGCGCCGCTGCAGCCTGTCATCCCGCCGTCGCTACCCTTGCCGGCCGGCAGCGGCAGTACGGCAGGCATCGACCCCACGGCAGCGCGCAACAGCAGCCTGCGGGTCACGCCGTTGCCGCAGCCGCCCGAGTCGCAGGCCTCGCGCCTGCAGCAGCAGCGCATCGCGCAAGACGCGGCTGAGCTGCGCCAGCAGGCTGCCTCCCAGGAAGACGTTGCCGCCATCAACCTGCAGCAGGTGCCGCTGGGCACCTTCATTCAGGTCGTCTACGCCGAGATCCTGAAGCGCAACGTCAACATCGACCCGGCCGTGCTCAGCCGCACTGAGCCGGTCACGTTCCGCTCGGGCGCCGTGCAGTCGGCGGCCCAACTCGACAATGCGCTGAAGCTGCTGCTCAAGAGCTACGGCGTGGCGGCCATCGACGTTGGCGGCCTCGTGCGCGTCGTGCCCGACAACGCCCAGGTTGGCAACCTGCCCGAGCTGCGCCGCGGCACGCTGTCGCCGGACACGCCGCTGCCCCTGCGCCCGGTGTTCCAGCTGGTGGAGATGCAGACCGTGCGGCAGTCCGACGTGGCTGGCTGGCTCAAGACGTTGTTCGGCTCGCGCGTGACGGTGCAGGAAGACATCGGCCGCAATGCGCTGCTGTTGAGCGGTTCGCCCGACAACATGCAGGCCGCACTCGAGACCATCCGCGTGCTGGACCAGCCGCTGATGAGCGGCCGCCGCAGCATTGCGCTGACGCCCGCCTACTGGTCGGTCGACGACCTGGCACGTCGTTTGAACGAGGTGCTCACGGCCCAGGGCTATGCCGTGGCGCCGCTGGGTTCGCTGAGCCAGCAAGGCGGTGTCCGCTACCCGGTGGTGTTGCTGCCGGTGGCCGGCACGAACCAGATCTTCGTGTTCGCGGCGACCGACGAGGTGCTCAAGCACGTCGAGAACTGGGCCCGCACACTGGACCGCCCCAACGAGCGCGGCATCGGCAAGAACTACTTCACCTACCAGGTCAAGCACAAGGATGCCGGGGCGCTGGCCAAGACGCTGGAGCAGCTGCTCTCGGGTCAGGCGCGTCCGGCCGCCGCCACAGCGACGGCCGGCGCGTCGGGGCAGGGCGGGGCCGGCACCGGCACGACTTCGACAGGCGCCACCTCCGTGGTGGTGGACCAGTCCAGCAACATGCTGATCTTCCAGGCTGCCGCCGATGAGTACTCGCAGATCAGCGCCCTGCTGCAAACGCTGGACCGGCCCGCCAAGGCGGCCCTGATCGAGGTGACGGTGGCCGAGCTGTCCTTGACGGACACCAGCCAGCTTGGCGTCGAATGGCTGGCCACGCATGCGATGAGCAGCGGGGCCACCATCATCGGGGGCACTTCGGGCGGCTTGTCCATCGGTTCGGCCGGTGCCACGTTCAAGGTGCTCGACACCGTGGGCGGCGTGCGCGCCACCCTCAACGCGCTGGCCTCCAACAACCAGGCCACCATCCTCTCCAGCCCGCGCGTGCAGGCGCGCAATGGCGAGACGGCCACCATCCAGGTCGGCCAGGAAGTGCCCATCATCACGAGCCAGCAGACCACGGGCTCCACGGTGGTTACCGGCACCACCACGGCCAACTCGGTGCTGCAGACCATCCAGTACCGCAACACGGGTGTGATCCTGAAGGTCAAGCCCGTCATCCATTCCGGCGATCAGATCGACCTGGAAGTGCAGCAGGAAGTGAGCGCCGCGGCGTCCACCAACACCGGCGTCAACAACTCGCCCACCTTCAGCACGCGCAAGCTCGACACCAAGTTGACGCTGCGCAACGGCTCGACCGTGCTGATGGGCGGCCTGATCTCCAACGACGACAGCAAGGGCCAGGCCGGCATCCCGCTGCTCAAGGACATTCCCATCCTCGGCACGCTGTTCAGCACCCAGACCAAGTCCGGGACACGTCGTGAGCTGGTCGTGCTGATCACGCCCTACATCCTGAACGACAGCCACGATGCTGAGGCGATGACCGACGCCTTCCGGCGCATGCTCGGCCCCTGGGCCGCGCCCACCACGGCGCCGGCCCCGGCAACCGTGCCGGCGGCGCCTGTGACACCGGCGCCCCTGCCGGCCCCTTCGCCTGCGCCGGCTCCCGTGTTGACAACCCCGCCGGCCGCCCCGCCTGCCTCGGCCCCCGAGGCTGTGAAGTCGGCCTCCTGAGCCCATGGCCGAGCCCGTGACCACGCCCCTGCTGGGTGAACTGCTGCAGGCCCGCGGCCTGGTGAAGCCCGGCGAGATCGACAACGCCCTGCAAGTGCAGGCGCGCCAGGGTGGCCGCCTCGGCGAGGTGCTGGTGCGTCTGGGTGCCGTGTCCACCAACTCGCTCTACGGCGTGCTTGCCGAGCAATTGCAGGCCCCCCTGCTCGATGCCCGCGAGCTGGACGAGGCCGCCATCCGGGCCACGCTGGCGCGGCTGAAGCTGCCCGCCTCGTGGTGGCTCGATCACCAGGTGCTGCTCTGGGCCGTGCCCGAAGGCCTGTGCGTGGCCAGCGCCGATCCGCTGGACCTGGATGTGCGTGAGGCGCTCGCGGCTGAGCCGCTGGGGGCCCATGTGCGCTGGCACCTGCTCTTGCCGATGGACGCCGAGGCCTGGGCCCAGCGGCTGCGGCATGAGTCGCAGGCCGGCATGGGCGGGAGCCTCGACGCCCGCACCCTGCGTGAACTTGCGGAAGACGCACCCGTCGTGGCCTTCGTCAACAACACGATGGCCCAGGCCCTGGAGGCGCGCGCGAGCGACATCCACGTCGAGCCGGGCGAGCGTGAATGCACGCTGCGCTTTCGCATCGACGGCGTGTTGCACACACGCAGCACCTTGCCGATGGACCGCTATCCGGCGATCGCCTCCCGCATCAAGCTGATCGGCGGCCTGGACATCGCGGAGCGGCGCCTGCCCCAGGACGGCCGCATCGGCACGCGGGTGGCTGGCCGCGAGGTCGATATCCGGATCTCATCCATCCCGGCCGTGCATGGCGAATCGTTGGTGCTGCGCCTGCTGCCCAAGGAGCGCGGCGACATCGGCATGCACCGCATCGGCATGGAGCCCGACCACAAGGCCCTGTTCCTGGACTGGCTGCAGTGGCCCAACGGACTGGTGCTGGTCACGGGGCCGACGGGTTCGGGCAAGAGCACGACGCTGTACAGCGCGCTCTCGCAAATCAACGACGGTGACCGCAAGCTGATCACGGTTGAAGACCCAGTGGAACTGCGTCTGCCTGGCGTCGTGCAGATCCAGACGCAGGCCGAGATCGGCTACACCTTCGCGCGGGCGTTGCGATCCATCCTGCGCCACGACCCGGATGTGATCATGGTCGGCGAAATCCGCGACCGCGAGACCGCCGAGATCGCCATCCAGGCCGCGCTGACCGGGCACCTGGTGCTGGCCACGCTGCACACCAACGACGCGCTGTCGGCCGTGAACCGGCTCGTGGACATGGGCGTCGAGCCCTACCTCGTGGCCGCGGCCCTGCGCGCAGTGATGGCCCAGCGGCTGATCCGCCGCCTGTGCCCGAACTGCGCGCAGCCGCATGACGATGTGCAGCCGCTGCAGTCCCGCTGGGCCGACCTGCTGCGCCGCGCACCCGACCTGGCCGACATCCCGCCCGCGCCGCAGTGGCTCAAGGCCAAGGGCTGCGACGCCTGCTCGGGCACGGGGTTCCGCGGGCGTGTGGGCATCTATGAGCTCGTCACCGTGACGCCGCCGTTGCAGCACGCCATCGCCCAGGGCGCCGCCATGGAGCAGCTGCTCGCACTGGCCCAGCAGGACGGCCGCCGCTCGATGGTGGAGGATGGCCTGATCAAGACCGCTCGCGGCCAGAGCACCTTCGACGAAGTGCTGCGCGCCGCGAGCGCCCAGGACGAATAAGGCCATGCCGACCTTCAGCTACCGCGCGCAGGACGCCAGCGGCCGCATCGTGGCCGGTCAGCTGGACAGCGTCAGTGAAGGCGACGCTGCCCGCGAGCTGCTGCGCCAGGGCCTGCGCCCGGTGTCGCTCACGTCCGCCACGCCAGTGCTCGCCGCGGCCAGCCCCGGTCGGGCTCGGTCGCTGACGCTGGCGGACCGGGAGGTCGGCCTGCGTGAGCTGTCGACCTTGCTGCAGGCGGGGGTGCCGTTGGACGAGGCGCTGGAGTCCCTCGCCGTCGGCCATGCGACCGGCCCGGTGGGGGCGTGCATGTCGCGGGCACTCACGTCGGTGCGCGCCGGCCGCAGCCTCTTTGAAGCCATCGAGCACAGCGGCCTGGGCCTGCCCGAGCATCTGCTCACGCTGGTCAAGGTGGGCGAGGCCAGCGGTCAGTTGGCCGCCGCGCTGGCCGATGCCGCCTCGCAACTGGAGCTGGCGCGCCGCACACTCTCCGAACTGCGTGCTGCGCTGATCTACCCCACGGTGCTCGTCACGGCGGGCCTGGCGGCCGTGCTGATCATCTTCATCGGTGTCATCCCGCGTTTTGCGCCGCTGCTGAAGTCGGCACGCGGCCAGGTGCCGGAGTTCTCGGCCTGGGTCATCGAGACGGCCGTGTTCATGAAGGCCAACGTGCTGTGGCTCGGCATCGGCGCCAGCGCCGTGGTGATGGCCCTGGCGGTGGCCTTGTCTCGCCCGGGCTTCCGCCAGTCCCTGATGGACCGGCTGGCCGCAGCACCCGTGGTGGGCCCGTGGTTGCGGGATGCCGAGGTGGGCCGCTGGGCGACGCTGATGGGCACCATGTTGCGCAATCGGGTGCCCTTGCTTGACGCCCTGCGCCTGTCGGTGGGCGCCATCGGCCTGCAGGAGTTCCGTGTGCTGGTGTCGTCCACCGCGCGCGAGCTTCAGCAGGGTCGCACGCTCTACGACAGCCTGCGCCATTCCCACTGGATTCCGGCCGCCCGCCTGAACCTCATCAAGGTCGGTGAACGCGCGGGCAGCCTGGACGCCATGCTGGCCTCGCTCGGCAGCCTGCAGTCCGAGGCCGCGCGCGAGCGCCAGCGTCAGGCCATGGCCTTGATCGAGCCGGTGGCCATCCTCGTCATCGGCGCGGTGATCGGGGCGCTGATGGTCTCGGTGATGATGGCGATCACCTCAATGAACAGCGGCGCTGTCTGATCGGATCTTGAACGGCGTCACTGGGTCGCCGCTGCGGCCGCGGAAGAAGGTGGCGACATCGGCCGGCGATTGCAGGCGGCGCTCCACGAGTGCGGGTACCAGGTCGCGCAGCGCGGTGGTGCTGATGGGCTGATCCAGCTTGGCCGGGCTGGTTGCGTCGCTGAACCACACGATGAAGGGCACGTGCTGGTCGTTGGTCTTGCCCGCCGCTCCCGCGCCGGGGCCGCGCTGCTGCTCGTAGATCGCCGCCCACATTTCCTTTTCGCGCAGCCAATGGTCGGACGTGAGGATCATGGCCGAGGCTGGGCCCGCCTGCTGCACCGTCTGGCGCAGGTCGGCCAGCAGCCGGGACATCTCCGCGAGGTTGGCGCGGTAGTCCTCGATCAGTGTGCGGGGCGTCACACCGGGCGCGGCGATCGGCGGGTGCGGCACGTTCAGATGCAACCAGACGACGGTATTCGCCGGGTCAGCGACGGCGCTCAGCGCAGCCTCGCGCAGCCGTGCATACGTGCCGCTCCACTGGCGCAGGAAGTCGGTGTACGGATTGTCGAAGTCGCGCTGCTGGCGGAAGGCACGCGCCAGCGATGCCTGCCAGCCCGGGAAGAACCGCACCGGCTCGGCATGGCAGCGCCGTGGGGCGGGCACCACGGCGCAGTAGTCGTGATAGAAGCCTACGACCGCGTAGGCATGGCCCCGTGCCTGCAGATCGGTGAACAGCGTGGGCGTGCCGGCGTCGAAGCGGCTGCCGTCGTTGGCGATCAGGTAGCCGGGGCCGCCCTTGGCGACGGCGCCGAAGCGTCGGCCGAGCGTCATGCCTGGGATGGAGCTCAGCGTGCTCGTGCCTGCGGGCATGGCCTGGGTCGCCTGAAAGCTCTGGGCAAGCAGGTCGCGCAACGGCGGCGTGTCGAACAGGCGCTCCCGCATGGAGATTTCCTGATCCCACTCGTCCAGGATCACGACAAGCGTTCTGCGCACGGGGCTTGCGGGCTGTTGGGAGGGTGCCAGCGTGACCGAGGTCACCGACGGCCCTGTGACGAGCCTGGCCAGGTAGGCAGGCATGCCCGGCTGCAGCAGATACATCGACACCAGCGTGAGGCCGCAGGCAGTGGCGATGCGCCACTGCGAGGCTGGGGCCGCCCGCCAAGCGGTCCAACCGGCGGCGGCGACGCAGCCCAGTAGCAGGCCGGCCTTCAGTGCACCGCCCAGGGGCAGCGCGGCGGCCAGGGGCCGACGCAGCACTTGAAAGATGGCCACGAACAGCAATGCCAGCAGCAAGGCCCGCACGAGGCCGGCGATCAGCCAGGGACGCTGGGGCTGGTCGAGCAACCCGCCCGCCAGGGCAGCGACCAGCAGCAACGCCAGCAATGTGCTGCCTTCGCGCAGAAACAGGCCCGGTTGGAAGGCGACGTAAACGGCTGAGGGGCTTTGCAGCAGGCTGTCACCCAGCGCTGCGCTGGCCAGGGCGATGAGCGTCAGCCCGGCGTAACGGGCCGCCTGCGCGAGGAAACGCATGAAAGTGGGCATGAGAGATCAACGTCGCTGCAATTGCAGCAGCGTGCGGTGAGACGAGATCCGTGTCTGTTCACGCAGTTCGAACCAAGGCCTGGCCGCATCGAGCAGGGTCTGAAGGCTCCAGCCCTCGTACAGGCTGGCGTTGGCGGCTGCAATCTCGGCGAAGCGGGGGTCGTCCCGCGGGACGAACTCCAGCAACAGAGTGCCGGCGCAGCAGTCCGCAAGCGTCTCGAACAGCTGCGGCAGGGGCAGGCGCTCCGTCACGGCCAGGTGATGGACCACGGCGAGCATCAACACCAGATCGAAACGGCCACTCAGGCGTGTGGGAAGGCTCTGCGTCTCAGTCAGTTGCCAGCCCGTCGCGGGCGTGGGCCGGGCGAAGTTGGCGTGAATGCACTGGATGTCCGAACCGTTGTCGCGCAGATGGCGATGCAACTGGTCTAGGGCGTTGATGTCGTCATCGAGCGCGACCACCTTGGCGCCGGCCAGGGCCGCGAGCAGGGAGAACTCCCCGCTGTTGGCGCCAATGTCCAGCACGCGCTGCGGGCGGCGGGCCGAGACGAGGGCCTGGACCGCGGTGCGCTTGGCTTGCAGCTCAGCGTCGGCATAGTGATCGCGGTTGCCGGTGTAGGCGCTCCAGGTGGACACCGCCTGGCTGCTGCGCGCAAGGCGTTGGATGAAGCCCCGCAGGTTCGACAGGAGCCAAGGGGTGCCGTCCGCCCTCGGGTTGTGAGGCGTCTTGCCCGGTGCGTGCTCGCGCGCCGTGTTGCCGGCGATACGACGCCGCTCCAGCCGGGCGGGCAGGCGCACATGCAGCCACATAGCCAATCCCAGGTGGGCATGCCAGGGAATGAAAGGCGCCACCTCGGCCGCCCGCAGGCCGTCCCGGTGGGCCAGGAAGATGTCCCGCGGCGTGCGGCCATGCTGGGCAATCGCCAGCAGTGGCAGCACGAAGTGACGCACGAACTGGCCATACGCCTGCCAGCCCGGCGCGTCGTCGGGCTGCCGCTTCTGCAACGACAGCAGGTCGCAGAGCACGGGCCGCGAGCCCTGGAACAGCACGTTGTTGGCTGGCGCGTCCTTCAGCGTCCAGCCCGCGACCCAGGCGCGGGTCTGCACGTCCAGCGTGAGCAACGCCGCATCGGCCAGCATGGCCGGCGTCCATTCGAAAGGGTAGCTGGGGATGTCGACCCGCGGATGATCGATCTCCAGGCCGCCGTCGGCCGAAGGCCGCACGTTGCGCGCTTCAATGAGGAAGCCATCGCGGATGAGGCCGGCATACAGGTCGGAGTCCAGCAGTTCCTGCGTGGCCGCCCGTGCCGCAGCGTGCACGACTCGGAGGATGCGTCGCCCATCATCCTCGACCTGGCCGGCCGGGTCGCGAAAGCTTCGGCTCATCAGGAGCGGTCGCGTTTGAAGCGCCGCTTGATCGCCAGCCAGATCTGCTTCGGATTGCGTAGGTAGTACAGCACCCCGACCGCGCCGGCGATGAGGCCCTGGATCAACAGATGAGCGGAGCCGCCATCGATGTAGGCGTGCGCGTGACCCATGGTGGCAAGGAGCACCAGCAGGACCAACAGGGCTTGACGAAGGACGACCATGGAGAGTGCCAGAAGACGCACACCAGTAACGCTGGCACGCTGGGTGGGATGTTAACAGCCGGGCACCGGCCGGTCTGGCGCGTCCCGGTGCGCAGCGGCCTCCGTGGCAGGGCACTCGCGTGCATACAATCGCGCGCTGTTCAATGGTCGCCCAAGCCGCGATCGCATCTCTGAGGCGTGAGGCGCCTTGCGAGCAGCCCCTTACATGCCCCAGCCCCTCGTCAGCATCGTCACGTCGGTCTTCAACCAGGCGGAGTACCTGGAAGCGACCATGCGTAGCGTGCTCGCTCAGGACTACCCCGCACTCGAATACATCGTCATCGACGACGGGTCCACGGACACTTCGTTGGAGGTGGCGCGTCGGGTGGCCGATGCGCATCCGGGTCGGGTTACCGTGCTGACGCAGGCCAATGCAGGCCAGGCGGCCAGCCTCAACCGTGGCTGGAGTTTGAGTCGCGGGGACGTCCTTGCTTACCTCAGTTCCGACGACTGTCTGGCGCCCCACGCGGTCAGCCGCATGGTTGAGGCTCTGCAGTCGCAGCCCGAGGTGGTGGTGGCCTACTGTGACTTCGAGCTCATCGATCACCGAGGCGCAGCCATCCGTACTGTGCGGACGGAGGACTTTGATCTGCGCCGGTTGCGAGTCGATCTGGTGTGCCAGCCCGGCCCCGGGGCGTTTTTCCGTCGTGCCGTCTTCGATCGCACGGGCGGCTGGCGTGCCGAACTCCGGCAGGTTCCCGATTTCGAGTTCTGGCTGCGCGCCGCCACCCATGGCACGTTCCTTCGCGTGCCGGAACCGCTTGCGCAGTACCGCATCCACGATCGCTCGGCGTCTTTCCGGGCCATGCCTGAAGCCCGGGCCGAGGAGATCTGCGGGGTCATGCGCCAGTACTGGCAAGGGCAGGTCGGTATCGAAGCGGACCTTGCCATGGCCAAGTCGCTGTGCATTGCGGCCAAGAACCATGCGCAGGCCGGCCGGCCCTGGTTGGGGGCCAAGCGCCTGCTGGAGGCATTCCGTCTGGCACCCCGATTGCTCGTGTCGGCGCAGAGTTGGCGGCCCTTTCTGTTCGGCCTTGCCTTCTGGTGCTTCGGCATCGTGTCGGTCGTTCGACGTTTTCGCAGGGCGCAGGGATGATGAGCGCCACCGCGTCATGGGATGCGGCGCCGGTGCGCCGCCGTTGGTTGTTCGGCGCTTTGCTGTGGATCTTTGCGCTCGGGCCTTACGCGGCTGGTGAGGGGTATGGTTCCTCCGTCGGCCCGCATGTGCTGTTCTTGCTGTTGCTCGCCGGCTGGGAGGCCAGCCGTGGCTTTGCACCGGGGCGATGGTGGCGCATGGTGGCGGGGGCCACCGTGTTGTTGAGCCTCCATTTCCTGGGATCGCTCTTCAGCACGCCCTGTCAGGACCTGACCGGCAAGTCCATGGGCAGCTTCGTGCTGTTCATTGCCCTGATCTGGGCGCTCGCCGTACTGGCACGGGCCGTCGAACTCGATGACCGTCGCCTGTTGCGCACGCTGGCGGCGTTGTCGGCCACGGTGACGGTGACCGTCATCCTGCATCATGGCCTGCTGCTCATCAACGGCCGCACGGCTTTTGAGCGGGCCAGCGGTATCTTCCCTGAACCAAGTCACCTGGCACTGGCACTCACGCCTGCGCTGGTGGCCCTGGGTTTCAGTGGCCGAGCGGCGGTCACGGGGTTGGCACTGGCCTTCATCGCCGTGCTGTTGCTGTTTTCAAGTTCCTCCACGCTCATCGTGCTGCTGCTGCTGGCGCTGGCCTGCGTTGCCGTTGCCATGGGGCATGCCCGGCGTGTCAAGACTTTGATGACGCGGCTTGTCTTGCCAGTTGCCGCGGTGCTGGCGCTCGTGTGGGTATCGCCCTACCGGGACGACGCCATAGCGCGCGTTGCCGGTGTGCAGGAGGCCGGCTTGCAGGCGGCAGACACCAGTTCCAACGCATCCAGCATCATCTACGTGATGGGCTGGGAGCACGCCATCGAAAACCTGGACGTGACCCGCGGCTTCGGGCTGGGTTTCAACCGCATGGGGTGCGAACCTCGTCCGGTTACCGATACCGCCGACATCATCGACCTGCTCGGCCTTGGCGATGCCAACTACAACGACGGTTCCTTCACCATTTCCAAGGTGCTGAGCGAACTCGGCTGGCTGGGCGCGGCCATGTGGGGCGTGATGCTGCTGGTGTTCGTTCACTTCCTGCGCCGACTGGCGCATGGCGTGAAACCTGAGCGTCGTGTGACGGTGGCGCTTCTGGTGGGCATGGTGGCCGTGTTGTTGTTGGGCAGCTTCATTCGCGGAACCGGCTACTTCTCCGGCCCCTTCCTCGCGGGGCTCTTCGGGCTCATGTGCCTGCAGCGGGTTCTCGCTGAAGAGGCCGCAGAGCGTCAGAAGGCTCGCGCATCGGAGGAGCCGTCATGCTGAGCCGGGCGCGCATGCTGAAGGACTCGGCCGCTAACCTGCTGGGTTTTGGCCTGCCCCTGGTGGCGGCCTTCTTCTGCATCCCGCCGCTGATCCACGGGCTTGGCACTGACCGCTTTGGCGTGCTGACCTTGCTGTGGGCGGTGGCCAGCTACCTAGGCCTGCTTGACCTGGGACTGGGCAAGGTCGTTACCCAGGAGTTATCTGCTCCAGCGCCCGGTCGTACACCCTTGCCGCGACCGGTGGTGGTGGGCAACGCGATGCTGCTGTTGGGGCTGCTGAGCCTCTTCATCATCGCCATTGCGGGACTGCTGCTGCTCGGCGCCGGCCTGCAGGCTCAGTCCACGCCCTGGAAGACCGACGCGCTGTGGGCCGGGGCGGTCATGCTGATGGGCATCCCGGCGCTGGTGCTGTCCAACGGCTACAAGGGCATCCTGGAGGCCGACGGGCATTTCTCGATGGTCAACGCCGTGCGCGTGCCGATCGGCATATGGACGTTTGCGGGCCCGCTGGCGGTCTGTTATCTCTTCGGCCCCTCGCTGGTCGCGATTTCGCTGGCGCTGGTCATGGGGCGACTCGCCAATCTCGCGGCCTACATGCTGGCGTCTGGCGAGGCCTGGTCACCACGTGCCTGGCTCGCACAAAGTGACAGGTCGGTGCTCAAGGGGCTCGCGACAACCGGCGGCTGGATGTCGATGAGCAGCCTGTTGAGCGCCTTCATGGGGTACGTCGACCGCTTTGTGCTCGCTTATGTGGCCACACCGTCCGTGGTGGCCTACTACGCCGTCTCCCAGGAGATCGTGACCAAGCTCTGGATCTTCCCGACCAGTGTGGTCACGGCGACCTTCCCCGCCATGGTGAAGGCCCATGCCGAAGGCGATGCAGCCCGGCGCGTCTTGTGGCGCTCCGCGGCGCTCGTGATGTTGCTCGTCATCCCCATCTGCACGGTGCTGGGTGTCTGGGCGCGCCCCATCCTGGCGTTGTGGGTGGGCGAGGAGTTCGCCGCCGCCTCTCACCAGGTGTTGTCCATCCTGTGCCTGGGCATGGTGTTCGGCGGCGCTGCGGCTGTGCCGTTCACGGTCTTGCATGCCATGCGCTTGCAAAAGGTCGCCGCGCAGATCCATGCCGCGGAGTTTCCGGTCTTTCTGGTGCTGATCGTGGTGCTGTCCAGCCAGTGGGGCGCCGTCGGCGCAGCCATGGCCTGGACGCTGCGTTGCGCCATCGACTTCTGTCTCATGGCCTTTTGGTGCGCACGCGCGCTCAAGGGGAAGGCATGAGCACCCCTGCGATGAATTCACCCTCCACGGGCCCTTGCCTGCTTTCCATCGTCATCCCGACGCGCAATCGTTTCGACTGCGCGAGTGCCTGCATTGCGGCGGGCCGCCTCGCTGCGCCGCACGCGCAGATCGTCATCGCCGACTCAAGCGACAGCAACGAACTGCAGGACCATGTCGCCACGTTGCCGCAGGTCACCGGGCGGCTGGACTACCGGCGCAGCCCGAAGGACGCGAATGTTGTCGAGAACTTCGAGTTCGCGCTGACCCATTGCGTGGGTGAGTATGTGATCTTCGTCGGCGACGACGATGTCGTCGGCCCTCAGATTGAAGACGTGGCGGCCTGGGCCGCGCGCGACGGCATCGACGCCGTGGTGCCTTACGGCAACCGCTTTGGTGTCGCCTACTACTGGCCGGGTGTCGATTCCAAGTACTTTGGCGATGCCTACAGCGGCAAAGTCTTTGTCTGGTCGGCGTCCGGGGACCGCCGCGAGGTCGACCCCATGTCAGAGTTGCGGCATGCGGAGCAGCATGTTGGCCGAGGCCTGGCGCTCCTGCCGCGCATCTACCACGGTCTGGTGCGGCGCTCCACGCTGACGGAGGTCAGTGCGCGTTTCGGGGCGCTCTTCGGCGGCGTGAGTCCTGATATCTACAGCGCCATCCTGATCGCCTGCGTGGCGCGGCGCGTCGTCTTCCTGGACTTCCCGTTTTTCATCCCGGGAGCTTCGCCGCGCAGTGAAGCCGGCTCGGGGGCTGCGCGCACCGATCGGGTGTCGTTTGATGACAGTCCCTACCTCAAGCGGTTCAAGAACCTGCGCTGGAACCCGCTGGTGCCGCGGTTCTTCTCGCCGTACACCGTCTGGGGTTACTCGATGGTGGAGGGCATGCGGACGGCCGGCTTGCCGGTCACGGCCTTGACCTATGCGCGCATCTATGTGCGTTGCCTGGCGTACTGCTTTGGCTACCGGCGCGAGATCATGGCGGCGGTTAGGCAATGCGGCCTGCAGTTCGGTCGCGGCACGATGCGGGCCGCCATGGCCCGCGCGGCGTTGGAAGAGGTCTCCCACACGTTGCGTCGTGTCTTGCCGCGTCTCTTGGCGCCGCGCGCTGGTGGGTGGGCGCGTCGACATGGTGAAGTCGTCGATTCGGTGGCCGCACTGCGCCTGGTGACGTCGCTGGTGGAGCCCTTCCGCGCGCCGCGCAGCGAGCGCTGAAGCGCCTGGACGAGTGCTGCGGCGACGGCTGATGCCGCGTGCGGTGCGAGAATAAAGGGTTATGAAGGAAGAACTGGTCCAACTCATCGTCGCCCGCCTGTCGGCCGATCGGGACGCCTTGAAGACGGCCTTCCAGGCCTCCAAGAACGAAGTCGGCGTGCGCTACTGCGCCGTCGATGATCTGCTGCCGCAAGAGCTCGCCGAACGCATCCACCGCGCCTTTCCGCAGCCCTCGGCCATGCGCCTGATGGAGAGCTTTCGGGAGCGCAAGTACACGTCGAAGAGCTTTGACCAGTTCGATCCGCTGATGGCGGACATCACGTTCGCGGTGCAGGACCCGCGTGTCGTGGAGGTGGTGGAGCAGATCACCGGCATCCGCGAGCAGATTCCCGACGCCAGCTTGTACGCGGGTGGCCTGAGCGCCATGGTCAAGGGCCATCACCTGGGGCCGCACATCGACAACTCGCACGAGGCCTCGCGGCGCTACTACCGCACGCTCAACCTGCTGTACTACGTGACGCCCGGCTGGTCGCTGGAGAACGGCGGCAACCTCGAGCTGTGGGACGAACGGGTGCGCAAGAACGTCACCATCGTCAGCCGCTTCAATCGCCTGGCGATCATGGAGACGACGCCCACATCCTGGCATTCCGTCAGCCCGGTGGTGGCCGATGGCACCCGCTGCTGTGTCTCCAACTACTACTTCTCGCCGCGTTCGCCCACGGGGCAGGACTACTTCAACGTGACATCGTTCAGCGCCCGCCCCGAGCAACCGCTGCTGCGCCTGCTGGCGCGTGTGGACAACGGGCTGCGCCAGGGCGTGCGCGCGCTGGTGCCGCAGGGCCTGGGCAAGAAGGACGTCTACGAAGGCCCCAAGCCGTGACGCAGCAGGCCGGGCGCCTGCTGCTGTACGCGCCCAATGTCCACACCGGCGGCGGCTTCGTGCTGTTGCAGGCCCTGCTCGCGGCCTGGCCGGGCGACCAGCCTCTGGTGGCCTGGCTGGATGACCGGGCGCGCGCGCGGCTGACGCTGCCGGGGCGGGCCGAGGTGGTCTGGGTGCAGGCCTCCGCCGGCTCGCGGCTGAAGGCGGAGTTCACGCTGGCCGCCGCGGCGCGCAAGCAGGATCGCGTGCTGTGCTTCCATGGCTTGCCGCCGCTGCGCCGCCTTGAGGCGCCGGTCTGGCTGTTCCAGCAGAACCGCAACTATCTCGGCCAGGTGCCGCTGGCCGCTTTCGGCTTCAAGACGCGCCAGCGCTTGCGCTTCGAGCAATCCATCAGCCGCTGGTTGCGGCATCGCGTGGCCCGGTATTGGGTGCAGACACCGTCGATGGCGCGCGCCGTGCAGGCCTGGTACGGACCGCAGGAGGCAGACATCCGTGTGTTGCCCTTCGCACCACCTGCACCGCCTGCGCCGCCAGCACCGCCGGCCTCGTCAGCGCCAGCACCTCGACAGTGGGATTTCATCTACGTCGCCGACGGCGAGGCGCACAAGAACCACCGGACGCTGGTGCAGGCCTGGGTTCTGCTGGCTGCGCAGGGGCTGCGGCCGAGCCTGGCGCTCACCTTGTCGGCGCGCGACGCCGGCTTGGCTGCCTGGGTGCAGAGCCAGGCCGACGAGCACGGCCTGCGCATCACCAACCTCGGGCCGCGTTCGCATGAGGACGTGCTGGCCCTGTACCGCTGCGCAGGTGCCCTGGTCTTCCCGTCCAAGGGCGAATCCTTCGGCCTGCCGCTGATCGAAGCGCGTCAGGCGGGCCTGCCCATCCTGGCGGGAGAGCTCGACTTCGTGCGCGACGTCTGCGCGCCGGCGCAGACATTCGATCCGGCCTCGGCCGTCTCCATCGCGCGCGCGGTGCGACGCTTTCTCGGTCAACCCGAGCCGCCCCTGGCGCCCGCGCTCGCCGCGGACTTCCTGCAAGCCCTGCTCGCGCCGGACGCATGAAGGTCTTGCTGCTGAGCCAGCACTTCTGGCCCGAGTCGTTCCGCATCAATGAGGTGGCGCAGTCGCTGGTCGAGCAGGGCTGCGAGGTGACCGTGCTCACCGGCAAGCCCAATTACCCGGACGGCGACATCTTCCCGGGTTACCAAGTGGCGGGTGTGCAGAGGGAGCGCCACGAGGGCTATGAGATCGTCCGTGTGCCACTGATGCCGCGCGGGCGGGGGGGCGCGCGCCGGCTGGTGCTGAACTACCTGTCCTTCCTGGCGGCGGCTTCGGTGCTGGGGCCGTGGGCCCTGCGGGGGCGGCGCTTTGATGCCATCTTCGTCTACGGCACCAGCCCCATCCTGCAGGCCATCGCGGCCATCGTGCTGAAGTGGATCAAGCGGGCCGCGCTCGTCGTGTGGGTGCAGGACCTCTGGCCGGACAGCCTCGAGATCACGGGTTTCGTGCGCAACCGTCGGTTGCTGGCTGCCGTGGCGGTGGTGGTGCGCTGGATCTACCGGCGCAGTGATCTGCTGCTGGTGCAGTCGCCGGCCTTCATGGCGCCCGTGCTGGCCATGGCCGGCCCCACGCCGGTGGCCGTGCACGAGAACCCGGCCGATCGCGCATCCGCCAGCGCCGCCTTCGCGCCGACCACGCTGCAGTTGGAGCGCACAGCTTTCAACATTGTCTTTGCGGGCAACCTGGGTACGGTGCAATCGCTGGACTGCGTGCTCGATGCCGCCGAGCGCCTCGGCGCGCCCAGTGGCGTGCGCTGGGTGCTGGTGGGCAGCGGCGCGCGAGACGGCTGGCTGGCGGATCAGGTCAAGGCGCGTGGCCTGACGCAGGTCACACTGGCCGGGCGGCTGCCGCCGGAGCAGATGCCGGCGGTGTTCGAGCAGGCGGATGCGCTGCTCGTCAGCCTGACCGGCGGGCCCGCCTTGAGCCGGACGGTTCCGAGCAAAATACAGGCCTATCTGGCGGCCGGGCGGCCCATCCTGGCCTCGATGGACGGGGAGGGCGCCCGGGTGGTGCAAGCGGCGGGTGCGGGTCTGGCGTGTGCCGCCGAAGATGCTGCGGCGTTGGCCGCCGCCGCCCAGGCGCTGCGCGACCTGCCACCCGAGGCGCGACAGCGCATGGGCGAGGCGGGGCGGCGCTATTACGCCGAGCATTACGACCCCGACCGGCTGGCCCGGGCGCTGGTAGGACATTTGACAGGCGCCGTCGCGGCGCGCAACAGGCAAGAGAAGAAGGTGCAATGACGACCAACAAGCGACGCCTGCTGGTGCTGGGCGCCAGCGGCATGCTGGGCAATGCGGTGCTGCGCGTGTTTGCAGCGGATGAGGGCTACGAGGTGTACGGCTCGGTGCGCAGCGCAGGCGTGGTGTCGCGCTTGCAGTCGCATGCGCCCGCGGCCCGCTTCGTGCCTGGCGTGGATGTGGAGAGCCTGGACAGCCTGACCCGCCTGTTCGCCCAGGTGAAGCCCGATCTGGTGGTCAACTGCATCGGCATCGTGAAGCAATTGGCCGAGGCAGACGACCCGCTGACCGCCATTCCGATCAACGCGCTGCTGCCGCACCGCCTGGCCCGCCTGGCCCAGGTGTGTGGCGCGCGGCTGATCCATGTCAGCACCGACTGCGTCTTCTCCGGCGCCAAGGGCGGCTACCTGGAATCCGACCCTGCCGATGCGCAGGATCTGTACGGCCGCAGCAAGCTGATGGGCGAGGTGGACTACGACAACGCGGTCACGCTTCGCACCTCCATCATCGGCCACGAGCTGGCCAGCGCGCATGGGCTGGTGGGCTGGTTCCTGTCACAGACGGGGCCGGTGCGGGGCTTCACGAAGGCGGTGTTCTCGGGCCTGCCCACGGTGGAGCTGGCGCGCGTGATGAAGGACGTGGTCGCGCCCCATCCCGAACTGCGCGGCACCTGGCATGTGTCGGCTGAAGCGATCGACAAGTACAGCCTGCTCAAGTTGGTGGCCGCCGAGTACGGACGCGACAACCTCATCTCGCCGGATGACAAGCTGGTCATCGACCGGTCGCTGGACTCCAGCCGCTTCCGTGCGGCCACCGGCTATGCCCCGCCTTCCTGGCCCGATCTGGTGCGCAGCATGCGCGCCTTCGGCTGAACCCCACAAGAAAGAGTGTCATGTTCAAAGACAAGGTCCTGCTGATCACCGGAGGTACCGGCAGCTTCGGCAATGCGGTGCTGAGCCGCTTCCTGCAATCGGATTTCGCCGAGATCCGCATCTTCAGCCGTGACGAGAAGAAGCAGGAGGACATGCGCATCGCGCTGAAGAGCGACAAGGTCAAGTTCTACATCGGCGACGTGCGCGACTACGACAGCGTGCACGATGCCCTGAGCGGCGTGGACTACGTCTTCCACGCGGCGGCGCTCAAGCAGGTGCCCTCGTGCGAGTTCTATCCGATGGAAGCGGTCAAGACCAACGTCATCGGTGCAGAGAACGTGATGCGGGCCGCCATCGCCCAGGGCGTCAGCCGCGTCGTCGTGCTCTCCACCGACAAGGCGGTCTATCCCATCAATGCAATGGGCATGTCCAAGGCCATGATGGAGAAGGTCATGGTGGCCAAGTCGCGGCTGTGCGACCCGAGCAAGACCGTGCTGTCGGCCACGCGCTACGGCAACGTGATGGCCTCGCGCGGCTCCGTCATCCCGCTGTTCCTGCAGCAGCTGCAGGACGGCAAGCCGCTGACCATCACCGACCCGACGATGACGCGCTTCCTGATGTCGCTGGAAGAGTCAGTCGACCTCGTGCTCTACGCCTTCGAGCATGCGCGCCCGGGCGACATCTTCGTTCAGAAGGCGCCGGCTTCGACGGTGGGCGACCTGGCCGAAGCCATGCGCCAGCTCCTGCACAAGAGCAACGAGATCAAGATCATCGGCACGCGCCATGGCGAGAAGCTGTATGAATCGCTGGTGTCGCGAGAAGAGATGGCCCGCTCCGAAGACCTCGGTGGCTACTACCGCATCCCGGCCGACTCGCGCGACTTGAACTACGCCAAGTATTTCGTCGAGGGTCAGACAGCCATCTCCGAGATCGATGACTACACCTCCCACAACACCCGTCGCCTCAACGTGGAGGAGGTCAAGCAGGTGCTGCTGCAGCTGGATCTCATCCGGGAGGCCGTGAATGCTTAAGGTCATGACGGTCGTGGGCACGCGGCCGGAGATCATCCGGCTGTCCCGCGTCATCGCGCAGCTGGACCGGCATTGCGAGCATGTGCTCGTGCACACCGGCCAGAACTACGATTACGAGCTCAACGAGGTCTTCTTCAGTGACCTCGGCATCCGCAAGCCCGACCATTTCCTGGAGGCAGCGGGCGCCTCTGCGGCAGAGACCATCGCGCAGGTGATCCAGAACGTGGACCGCGTGCTGGCCCAGACCCAGCCGGATGCACTGCTCATCCTCGGAGACACCAACAGCTGCCTCGCCGCCATCGCCGCCAAACGCCGCAAGGTGCCGATCTTTCACATGGAGGCGGGCAACCGCTGCTTCGATTTCCGGGTGCCGGAGGAGATCAACCGCCGCATCGTCGACCACACCGCCGACATCAACCTCAGCTACAGCCAGATCGCCCGCGACTATCTGCTGCGGGAAGGCTTTCCGCCCGACCAGGTGATCGTGACCGGCAGCCCGATGCGCGAGGTGATCGAACATTACCGCCCCGGCATCGAGGCCTCCGATGTGTTGGCCCGCCAGGGCCTGGAGGCCGGGCGCTACTTCGTGGTCAGTTCGCACCGCGAGGAGAACGTCGATGCTCCCGAGAACCTGCAGCGCCTGCTGCACGTGCTCAACACCCTGGCCGAGCGCTACGACGAGCCCGTCATCGTCTCGACGCACCCTCGCACCCGCAAGCGCCTGGAGGCGCTGCTGGCGCAGCAGGCGATGCATCCTCGAGTCCAGTTCATGAAGCCTTTCGGCTTCCTGGACTACGTCCGGCTGCAGTGCAGCGCGCGGGCGGTGCTGTCGGACAGCGGCACCATCACCGAGGAGTCTTCCATCCTCAACTTCCCGGCACTGAACCTGCGCGAGGTCCACGAGCGCCCGGAGGGCTTCGAGGAAGGAGCGGTGATGATG
The DNA here is from genome assembly GCF_002205845.1 of Roseateles puraquae. GTDB lineage: Bacteria > Pseudomonadota > Gammaproteobacteria > Burkholderiales > Burkholderiaceae_C > Pelomonas > Pelomonas puraquae. The sequence goes on from NZ_NISI01000005.1 coordinate 51,141, forward strand.
GTCGGATTCGACGTCGAGCGCGTGCTGGACGGCCTGCGCATCCTGGAGAGCCAGCCGCGCGGTGACGAGCGACTGCTGCGTCTCGTGAACGACTACGCGCCGGCCAATGTGTCCGACAAGGTGTTGCGCATCATCCTGAGCTACACCGGTTTCGTGAACCGCAAGGTCTGGCGCAAGCCCCAGGCCTGACCCGCAGCGCCTGCAGCCTCACGGGGCCTGATCGGAAGGCTCAGCAGGCCCGGCCGGCCCGGTGCCATGCGCGCCTTCACGCGCCTTCAGCGGCGACGCTGGGTGCGTAGCACCGGCACCATCACCCAGATCGCGCAAGCCATGAAGCCCAGGCCGAAGGCGGCGATCATGAAGTAGCTGCGCTTGGGCTTGGTCTTGCGTTCAGGCACTTCAGCCTGGTCCACGACCTGGAGCTGGCCGCCATCCCGGCTTTCGTCGATGCGGGCGAGCTCGTACTGGCGCGAGAGCTGTTCGAACAGCACTTCCTGGTACTTGTACTCGCGGTAGGCCGTGATGTAGCCCGCCTGGCTGCCGGTGGGCTCGTTCTGGCCGAGCTTGTCCAGTTCGCCGCGCAGCGCCGAGACCTGGGCCGCCGCTGCCATCACCTCGGCTGCGTTGTCCGACATGGCGCGCCGCAGCACCTGCAGCTTCACTTCCGCCGTGGTCAGCTGGGCCTGGAGCTTGGCAACACCTTCCGCCGAGGCCTTGGGCTCGGCCTTGAGGGCGCTGATGCTGATGCCGGTCGCGGCCAAGGCCTGCTGGGCAGCGATCAGCTTCTCCTTGACCTGCGCCAACTGCTTTTCGAAGAAGACGCGCCGCTGCTGGGCCTCCGTCAGCGCCAGGCGAGCCGTGAGGCTGCGCAGCTCCTCGATGTAGGCCGTGGCCATGTCGGCGGCGGTCTTGGGGTCGTGGTCGTCAACTTCCAGCGTGATGATGCCGTCCTTGCGACCCAGCGTGACGCGGGTGTTCTCGGCCAACTGCTTGCGCGCGTCGATCTTGAACTTGCGGTCGTACTTGTTGATCAGGTCGAAACGCTCCACCAGGCGATCGGCCACGGTTTGGCTCTGCACGAGCGCCGCGTACTGGTCGCCTGTGTTGCGCGGGCCGCCGCCGCCAGCCAGGCCGGCCAGCGCGCCGAGGGAGGCGAGCGCGCTGGCAGCGCTGCTCTGCTGTTGCTGGGGCGGCATGAAGGCCACGCGCCCCGTGAAGGTGGGCGGGATCAGGTAGCTGATGCCCAGGGCCACGACGCTCGCCAGCAGCGGACCGCCCACCATGAGCAGCCGCCGGCGCCACAGGGCGGCGAAGACGGCACCGACGGGGAACTCGTCCGCCACATGGGGGTCATGCGCCGCATCCTGCGTCGCCGCCAGATTCGACGACGCCGGGCTAGAGGTGCTGTTCATGGTCGATTACTTGAGAGATTTCAGGGCTGCAGCACCCAGGCCGAACTGGTAGAGGATCTGCGTCCATTCCTTCGCATCCTGGCGGAGCGTGACCTTGGTGAGGTCTTCGGGGACGAAGATCGTGTCGCCAGGCTGCGCGCTGACCGAAGACAGGCCCGTGGACGACGTGAACCAGCCGCTGGTGTACTGGCGCGAGCTCACGACCACGCCGTTCGCGCGCAAGACGAAGGCGCTGCTGGCATCGGCGCCGCGCGTCGGGCCGCCGGCCATGCGCAGCATGTCGTCGACGCTGGCCCCTGGGGCGAAGGCGTAGCTGCCGGTGTTGTAGACGCTGCCCCAGACGCCGACCGTGGTCGGACGGGGCGGGATGGTCAGGCGGTCACCGTCCTCCACGGCCAAGTCCGGCAGGCTGGTGGCGGTCGGGGCGATCTGCATCACCACGCGGCCCGTCAGCTTGACGGCGCGCAGGCGGTCGATCAGGCGGCTGGAGGCCTGGCCGCGGTTGCTCTGCACCGTCGGGTCGTCGGCCGTGACGGACGCCTTGGGCATGACTTGCACGCGGGCGAACTCGCCTTCCAGGTCGCGCAGCGCGCGTTCGTACTGGGCCTGCTGGGCGACGCGCACACTCTCGCGGTTGAGTTCCGAGCCGTAGATGAAAGCTGCCGGCGTCAGGCCACCGGCGGCCTTGATCACGTCGCTGAGGGTGCTGTTGGGCGGCAGGATGTACTCGCCCGGGCGCTGCACTTCACCATCCACGCGCACGCGCTTGTTCTGGCGGTATTGCGGCAGCACGGTGTCGATCAGGTTGAGGGCGCGCACGATGTCGCCGCCCTGCAGTGCGAGGTTGCCTTGCTGGGGCAGCTTCGCCTCCATGACCCGCCCGTCGTTGCGCTTGTCCATGGGTTCGACCGCCACCCGGCCGCGGTCGGCGGCGGCGCTCAGGCCGCCCCCCATCAGCATCAGGTCGTTGAGGGTCTCGCCAGGTTTCAGTTCGAAGATGGCTTGGCGGTTGACGCTGCCGATCAGCGCCACTTGCGGTCCGATCGGGCCGATGTGCACCACGTCGTCAGCCTGCAGCAGGCGGTCGCCGCTCCTGTCGCCGCGCAGCAGCAGGTCGTACAGGTCGAAGGTGCCGACCAGCTTGCCGCCGCGGCGCAGCTCCAGGTTGCGGAAGCTGCCCGATGCCGACGGGCCGCCGGCCTGGATCATCGCGTTGACGATGGTCGACAGGCTGCTGACCGTGTAGGCGCCCGGCTTCTGGGTGAAGCCGGTCACGTAGATGCGGATGCTGCGCAGCTTGCCCAGTGACGCATTGAGCCGGTAGTTGCGGAACACCTGGCTGACGCGCTGCTCGATGGCGCTGTTCAGGTCGGCGTAGCGAACGCCGGCCACGAGCACCGGGCCGACGCGCGGGATGGTGATGCGACCGCTGCGGTCGACGATCAAGCGAAGGTCCGCCTCGACCGCGCCCCAGATGTTGACGATGACTTCATCGCCCACGGTGACCACGTAATCCGACGGCACCTGGCTGGAGATCTCGCCCATGCTGGCCTGGGACTGGCGGGCGCTGGGCTGGAGCACTTCGTAGGGCTGCGGCACCACCGGCGTCATCAGCTCGGCGCCGAAGCGGCGGATCTCGACGTCGTCGCCCACGGCGCGCTGCACATAGCGCTCGAACTCGGTCTGCTGGGCGGCGCGGGCCGCAAGTTGCTCCCGCGTCAGCGGTTGGCCCGGGATGGGCTGGAGCAGCATCTGCTGCTGCAGCAGCATCTGCTGTTGCTGCTGGATGACCTTTTCACGCTCCGATGGCGTCAGCGGGGCAGGGGCGTTGGCGTCGGAGCCGGCGCTGTTGTTGTTGAGGCGGTTGGGCACCACCAGGCGCACCGGGCCGACCGGGTTGGTCTCGTTGTCGTCCGCGGCCACTGCCAGGCTTTGCAGGCACAGCCCCGCGGCCATCGCCATGGCCAGCGTCTTGAGCCATCCGACGGTGCGGTTGCGGGTGCGCGGGTGTCCCATCAAGTCTGGAATGTGCAGTCCGGGCGCGCTGAGTTTCATTGACGGGGCTCGTGTGATTGGGCGGTCACTGCGCGTCACAGGAGCGTGACAGGCAGAAGCGGCGCGGATTCTAGCCAGGGCCCTGGGGGGCTGCCGGGGAGCGTCGGGTGCCGAGAGGGCGCCAGGGTCGCTGGCTACACTCCCCGGTCTCGGGTCAAGCGCCGGCAGGCCTGTCGCCCGCCTGCGCGACCCCGCGAATTTCATGCTTCCCATCCTTGCTTTGAGTTTTGCGCTGGCGGCCGTGGTGACGCTGCTCATCATCCGGTCATCGCACCTGCACGGGGCGCTGTCGGCTGACCACGACCTGTCGGGCCCTCAGAAGTTCCACTCCCGCCCGGTGCCGCGCATCGGTGGCGTGGCCATCTTCTGCGGCTTCTCCGTGGGCACAGCCGTGCTGGCCTGGCGCTACCCGGCCATGCGCCATCTCGCGGCGCTGCTGCTGCTGTGCAGCGTGCCAGCCTTTGTTTCTGGCGTCATTGAAGACCTGACCAAACGCGTCAGCCCGCTGCGCCGCATGCTGGCGACGCTGCTTGCGGCCGCGCTGGGGGCCTGGCTGCTGGGCGCGCAGATCAAGGAAACGGCCATCCCCGGGCTGGACTTCATCGCCAGCACGGCCGTGGGCGGCTATCTGCTGGCCCTGCTGGTGGTCAGCGGCGTGTCCAACTCCATCAACATCATCGACGGCATGAATGGCCTGGCCTCGATGTGCTCGGCCATCATGCTGGCGGGCCTGGCCTATGTGGCGCTGCAGGCGGGCGACCAGTTGGTGGCGGCCATGGCCATCGCCGTCATTGGCGCCGTGCTGGGCTTCTTCATGTGGAACTACCCGTTCGGCCTGATTTTCTTGGGTGACGGCGGTGCATATTTCCTCGGCTTCATGCTGTCGGAGCTGGCGATCCTGCTGCTGGTGCGCAACCCTGACGTCTCGCCGATGTTCCCGCTGCTGCTGTGCGCCTATCCGGTCTGGGAGACCGTGTTCTCGATGTACCGGCGCAAGGTGGTGCGGGGGCGACCCGTCGGGATGCCCGACGGCATCCACCTGCACAGCCTGATCTACCGCCGCCTCATGCGCTGGGCCCTGGGCAGTAAGGATGCGGCGGTACTGACCCGCGCCAATGCCCTGACGGCACCGTATCTGTGGGTCTTGTGCAGCCTGTCGGTCGTGCCCGCCACCATCTGGTGGGATGACACCGTCATGCTGCAGATCATCCTGGGCCTGTTCGTGACCGGCTATGTGTTGCTCTACTGGCGCATCGTGCGCTTCCGTACACCGCGCTGGATGGTGCTCAATTCGCGCGACGATGCGCAGCCACCGGTGAGCCGCGCCGAGTAGGTTTGCTGCATCCGGGATAATCGCCGGATGCAAGAAAACCCCGAGTCCGCAGCCGCGGCGCCTGAAGAGGCGCCCGCGCCCGCCCGTTTCGACACCCTGCCGCTGGATCCCAAGCTGCTTCGTGCCGTGGCCGATTCCGGCTACCTGACGATGACGCCCATCCAGGCCAAGGCGATTCCCATCGTGCTGCAGGGGCGCGACGTCATGGGCGCCGCGCAGACCGGCACCGGCAAGACGGCGGCGTTCTCGATCCCGCTGCTGCAGCGCATGCTCAAGCATGAGAACCCCAGCGTGTCGCCCGCCCGCCATCCGGTGCGCGCCCTCGTGCTGGCGCCCACGCGCGAGCTGGCCGACCAGGTCGCTGACAACGTCAAGAAGTACGCCAAGCACACCCAGCTGCGCTCGGTCGTCGTGTTCGGCGGCGTCGACATGAAACCCCAGACCGCGGCCCTGAAGGCCGGCGTCGAGGTGCTGATCGCCACCCCCGGCCGCTTGCTGGACCACATCGAGGCCAAGAACTGCGTGCTCAACCAGGTCGAGTACGTGGTGCTTGACGAGGCCGACCGGATGCTGGACATCGGTTTCCTGCCCGACCTGCAGCGCATCCTGAGCTTCCTGCCCAAGGCGCGCCAGACATTGCTGTTCTCGGCCACCTTCTCGCCCGAGATCAAGCGCCTGGCCCAGAGCTATCTGCAAGACCCCATCCTGGTCGAGACCGCTCGCCCCAACCAGACGGCCTCCACCGTCGAGCAGCGCTTCTACAGCGTGACCGACGATGACAAGCGCGGCGTCATCCGCCAGATCCTGAAGGACCGGGCCATCCGCCAGGCCATCGTGTTCGGCAACTCCAAGCTCGGCGTCGCTCGCCTGGCCCGCGCTTTCGAGCGCGATGGCCTGCGCACGGCCGCCCTGCACGGCGACAAGTCACAGGACGAGCGCCTGAAGTCGTTGGAAGCGTTCAAGCGCGGTGACATGGACGTGCTGGTCGCGACCGACGTTGCGGCCCGCGGCCTGGACATCGCCGACCTGCCGGCGGTCTTCAACTACGACGTGCCCTTCAACGCCGAAGACTACGTGCACCGCATCGGCCGCACCGGCCGCGCGGGCGCGTCGGGCCTGGCGGTGACCTTGGTCACCAAGTCAGATGCGCGCCTGATCGCCGACATCGAGAAGCTGATCAAGCGCAAGATCGATCTGGACAGCTTCGAGCTGCAGGACAGCCGCCCTCCGCGCTTCGAGCGTCGTCGCGAGCCTGAAGGCGAGGCGGTTGAGTCGCGCGCCCCGGCCCGCCCGGCCTACCGCCCGCCGGCTGCACCCAAGGACCCTTTCTTCGACAAGCCTTACGAGGCCAGCGCCAGCGCCGAGCCGCCGGCCTGGGAGAAGGCCAAGGCCGCCACGCCCTCCGCGGGCAAGGGGCTGTCGAGCTATATCAAGCCCAAGCGTCAGGTGGCGGCACTGTTTGGTGCCAAGAAGCCGGCTTCGGCGGAAAGCTAAGCCAGCAGCGCGAAGACCGCAGGAATGCGGTCCGGCAGGGCGGCAGGCTGGCGTTTCCAGTCCGCCACGCTCGCGGTGCGCGTCCAGCCGCCCGGTAGCGTCAGGCCCACGCTGATCGACAGCCGTGTCGTGGGTCGCAGTGCGGCAAGCAGCGACTGGCGCAAAGCCTCGTTGCGGTAGGGCGTCTCGATCAACAGCTGCGTTTGCTGCGATTTGGCCGACAAGCCCTCCAGCTCGCGGATGCGAGCCGTGCGGGCTGCGGCCTCCACCGGCAGATAGCCGACGAACGCAAAGCTCTGGCCGTTCAGGCCGCTGGCTGCCAGGGCCAGCAGCAGCGAGCTCGGGCCCGACAAAGGCAACACCTCGATGCCGGCCTCATGCGCCAGTGCCACGAGCCGGGCGCCGGGGTCGGCCACCGCGGGGAGCCCGGCTTCCGAGATCAGGCCAATGTCATGACCGGCCAGGGCCGGTGCCAGCAGCGCGCGCCATGCCGGGCTGTCGTCAGCCGCCGGCTTGCCGCCCTTGGCGGGGCGCGGCAGTTCTGAGATCTGCAGCGCCTGCAGCGGCTGGGCCAGTGGCGCGATGGCGTCGACCCGCTTGAGCAAGGCGCGTGTGGTCTTGGCGTTCTCGGCCGCCCAGTGCGTCAGTCGAGCCGCCTGTTCTATGACGCGCTGGGGCAGCACGTCGCGCAGGTCCAGGCTGTCGTCCACGCCGAAGTCCAGCGTGTTGGGCATCAGGATCAGGCGCCCGCGACTCATGCCAGCGGCTCCAGGCCAGCGCGGCGCAGCAACTGGCAGGTGCGGATCAGCGGCAGGCCGATGAGGGCGGTCGGGTCGTCGGACACCACGGCGTCGAGCAGGGCGATACCCAGGCTTTCGACCTTGGCACTGCCGGCGCAGTCATAGGGCTGGTCCGCGAGCAGGTAGGTCTCGATCTCGCGATCGCTCAGCGGGCGCAGGCGCACCCGCACCTCGGCCCGTTCGATGGCGGCCAGGCCCGGAGCGACTACCGCGACCGCGGTCTGGAACACCACCTCGCGCCCGCTCATGCGCTGCAGTTGAGCCCGTGCGGCCTCGTGGCTGCCGGGCTTGCCGAGCGGCTCGCCGTCCAGGTCGGCCACCTGATCCGAGCCGATCACGACCGCGTGAGGATGCAGGCTGGCCACGGCGCGCGCCTTGGCCAGCGCGAGTCGCTCGGCCAACGCGGCCGGGACTTCACCGGCCAGCGGGGTTTCGTCGACTTCAGGCGCGACGGCTTCGAAGGGCAGGCGCAGCCGGGTCAGCAGTTCCTGCCGGTAGCGGGAGGTGGAAGCAAGGATGAGCGGCGGCATCAAGGCATTCTCGCCCGCCTAAACTCCAGGGCATGAAAACCCGCGCCTTTGTTCCCGAGAAGCTGGACGTGGCGGCCCTGGCCCATGACGGCGCCAGCTTGGCCGGTGAATGGCCCGCGGTGTCGCTGGAGCGCCTGGCCGATTCGGCCGCGCCCGAGGCGCCCGCCAGCGGCTGGCCGGCCTTGCAGTGGCGCCTGGCCGGCGAGATCCGCCAGCCCAAGGGTGGCAAGCCACAGGTCTGGCTGCACCTCACGGCCTCAGGACAGGTCGCCTTGACCTGCCAGCGCTGCCTGAAGCCGGTGCATGAAGACCTCGACATCGACCGCTGGATTCGCTTCGTCGACACCGAGGCGGAGGCCGCCGCACTGGACGTCGACAGCGATGACGACGTGCTGGCCCTGCCGCGCCATCTGGATGCCCGCGAGCTGATCGAGGACGAGCTGCTGCTGGCCTTGCCGCTGGTGCCGCGCCACGAGGTCTGCCCCGAGCCGCTGCCACAGGCCACCGAGGACGAGGCGCCCGAGGTGGAGGAGCGCCCCAACCCCTTCGCCAAGCTCGCCGCGCTCAAGCGTCGCGACAGCTGAATGCCATGGCTGACCGCGCTGCAGCAGCACGTGCTCACGCGGCGGCTTGGTGTTTTCCTGATCCGGTGCTACACTCGCGGGCTTTTCTGCGGCCTGGAGTTCGAGCTTTGATCTCACTCCCCGGGGTCGCAAGCCCAACCCCCGCAGATTTCGGAGAAATTCATGGCCGTTCAGCAAAACAAGAAGTCGCCGTCCAAGCGCGGCATGCACCGTTCCCACAACGCCCTGACCACGCCGGGCACGGCCATCGAGCCGACGACGGGCGAAGTGCACCTGCGTCACCACATCAGCCCGACCGGTTTCTACCGTGGTCGCAAGGTGCTGAAGAGCAAGGCCGACGCGGCCTGATGATGCCTGGCGCTGCTCCCGTGCAGCGCTCCACCATCGAAGATATTGCCGACCCGGCCTGCGTACCGCGCAGTGCCGGGTTTGGTCTTTGTGGCTCACGAAAACCACTCACATGACCGCCACTCTGCCTGAGCCGATCCGCCTGGCCGTCGACTGCATGGGCGGCGACCACGGCCCCTCGGTCACGCTGCCCGCCTGCCGCGCCTTTCTTGAAAAGCATCCTGGCGCCGAACTCCTGCTCGTCGGCCAGCCCGAGGCCCTCACGGCCGCGGCGGCTTGGCCTCGCTGTCGCATCGTGGCCGCCAGCGAGGTGGTCACGATGGACGACCCGGTCGAGGTTGCCCTGCGTCGCAAGCGCAATTCCTCCATGCGCGTGGCCATCCAGCAATTGAAGGCCGACCGTGACGGCAATGCGCCGCTGGCTCATGCCTGCGTGTCGGCCGGCAATACCGGCGCGCTGATGGCCGTGGCCCGCTACCTGCTCAAGACCCTGGACGGCATCGACCGGCCTGCCATCGCTACCGTCATGCCCAACCAGCGCGGCCGCTTCACCACCGTGCTTGACCTGGGCGCGAATGTCGATTGCACCGCTGAGCACCTGCTGCAGTTCGCGCTGATGGGCAGCGCGCTGGTGGCTGCGGTGGAGGGCAACGAGGAGCCCAGCGTCGGCCTGCTCAACATCGGTGAAGAAGCCATCAAGGGCAGCGAGACGATCAAGCAAGCCGGCGAAATGCTGCGCGCGGCCGGCGCGGCGGGCCAGTTGAACTTCTTCGGCAATGTCGAGGGCAACGACATCTTCAAGGGCACGACCGACATCGTGGTCTGCGACGGTTTTGTCGGCAATGTGATGCTCAAGACCTCCGAAGGCCTGGCCACCATGATCGGTGCCTTCATCAAGGAAGAGTTTGGCCGCAACGTCTTCACCAAGCTTGCTGCCGTGCTGGCGTTGCCTGTCCTGAAGGCCTTCAAGCACCGCGTCGACCACCGCCGCTTCAATGGCGCCGCACTCCTGGGCCTGCGCGGTCTGGTGTTCAAGAGCCATGGCTCGGCCGACGCCTTTGCGTTCGAGATGGCCCTGGCCCGCGCTTATGATGCCGCCCGCAACCGGCTGCTGGACCGGGTGCACGATCGCATCGTCGCCACGCTTCAGGCCAAGGTGGGCGATGCCGGAGACAACGCGACGACCGTCGCGCAGGCTGCGTGAGCGCGGCACGGCCGCCGAAGGCGTTCGCGCCCGCCCTGCGTAGCACGGAGGCCCTTTCTTGATTTCCACCGCAAGCTCTTCCCCCCGCTATTCGCGCATCCTCGGCACGGGCAGCTTCCTGCCGGCCGACCGCGTGACCAACCAGGCCCTGGCCGACCGCCTCGCGGCCGACGGCATCGAGACCTCCGACGACTGGATCGTCGAGCGCACCGGCATCCGCGCACGCCACTTCGCCGCGCCCGACCAGGCGGCCAGCGACCTGGCCTTCCCGGCCGCGCAGGCAGCCCTTGAGGCTGCCGGGCTGGTGGCCGAAGAGATCGATCTCATCATCGTCGCCACGTCCACGCCGGACATGGTCTTCCCGTCCACCGCCTGCCTGCTGCAGCGCAAGCTCGGCGTGCATGGTTGCGCGGCGTTTGACGTGCAGGCCGTGTGCTCGGGCTTCGTCTACGCGCTGACCGTGGCGGACTCGATGATCCGCAGCGGCGCGGCCAACAAGGCGCTGGTGGTCGGTGCGGAAGTGTTCTCGCGCATCCTCGACTTCAAGGACCGCACCACCTGCGTGCTGTTCGGCGACGGTGCCGGCGCGGTCGTGCTGGGTGCCAGCAGTGAGCCGGGCATCCTGGCGACCGAACTGCATGCCGATTCCCGCCATGTCGACATCCTCTGCACGCCCGGCACGGTCTCGGGCGGCCAGGTGCTCGGCAGCCCCCTGCTGAAGATGGACGGCCAGGCGGTGTTCAAGGTCGCGGTGGGCGTGCTGGAGAAGGTGGCCCGCTCGGTGCTCGACAAGGCGGGCCTGACCGATGCCGACATCGACTGGCTCATTCCGCACCAGGCCAACATCCGCATCATGCAAGGCACGGCCAAGAAGCTGAAGATGGACCTGAACAAGCTCATCGTCACCGTCGATGAGCATGGCAACACCTCGGCTGCGTCCGTGCCGTTGGCGCTGGACGTGGCGGTGCGCAGTGGCCGCGTGCAGCGCGGCGACACCGTCATGCTGGAAGGCGTCGGCGGTGGCTTCACCTGGGGCGCGGCCCTGTTGAAGTACTGAGTTTTCTTCCCGGCGCCAGGCCGTCTGCCGGCGCCGCACGCTCTCGAACTGGAACTGAACCTATGACTGCACCTTTCGCCGTTGTCTTTCCCGGCCAAGGCTCGCAGGCCGTCGGCATGCTCGACGCCTGGGGCGACCATCCCGAAGTGCGCCGCACCCTCGACGAAGCCTCCGCCGCCCTGGGCGAAGACATCCCCGCCCTGATCCATGCCGGCCCCAAGGAGCAGCTCGACCTCACCACCAACACCCAGCCCGTCATGCTGACCGCCGGCATCGCCTGCTGGCGCGCCTTCGTGGCCGAGACGGGCCTCGCGCCGGTGGCGGCCGCGGGCCATTCGCTGGGTGAGTACACCGCCCTGGTGGCCGCCGGTGCGCTGAGCCTGGCCGATGCCCTGCCGCTGGTGCGCTTCCGCGCCCAGGCGATGCAGGAGGCGGTGCCGGTCGGGGCTGGTGCCATGTATGCCATCCTGGGCCTGGACGGCGATGCCGTGCGTGCTGGCTGTGCCCAGGCCGCGGCCGAGACCGGCGAGGCGATCGAGGCGGTCAACTTCAACGACCCCAAGCAGACCGTGATCGCGGGCAGCAAGGCCGGTGCCGAGAAGGCCGCCGAGCTCCTGAAGGCCGCCGGCGCGAAGCGCGCGCTGCCGCTGCCGGTGTCCGCACCCTTCCACTCCAGCCTCATGAAGCCCGCTGCCGAGCGGCTGAAGGAGAAGCTGGCCACCGTCCATTTCCAGGCGGCCGCCTTCCCGGTCATCAACAACATCGACGTGGCCGTGACCGACCAGGCCGATGCGCTGCGCGACGCGCTCTACCGCCAGGCCTTCGGTCCGGTGCGCTGGGTGGAGGTAGTGCAGGCGCTGAAGTCGCGCGGCGTCGGCCACGTGATCGAAGCCGGCCCGGGCAAGGTGCTCACCGGCATGGCCAAGCGTATCGATGCCGAGCTGCAGGCCGCCTGTGTCTTCGACCCCGCCTCGCTCGCCGAGGCCCGCACCCTGCTGGGAGCCTGACATGACTGAATCCACCCCCAAGGGCGTCGCCCTCGTCACCGGCGCCAGCCGCGGCATCGGCCGTGCGATTGCGCTGGCCCTCGCGAACGACGGCTGGCGCGTCGTCGGCACCGCGACGACCGAATCCGGCGCCGCCGGCATCACCGAAGCCCTGGCGGCCCACGGCGGCCGCGGCATCGTGCTCAACGTGACGGACGCCGCCGCCAGCCAGGCCGCCGTGGACGACCTCGTCGCCAAGGAAGGCGGCCTGCACGTGCTGGTCAACAACGCCGGCATCACGCGTGACACGTTGTCCATGCGCATGAAAGACGAGGACTGGGACGCGGTGCTCGACACCAACCTCAAGGCCGTCTTCCGCATGGCCCGTGCCGCCACCAAGCCGATGATGAAGCAGCGCGCCGGCCGCATCATCAACATCACCTCGGTCGTGGGCGCCTCGGGCAATGCCGGCCAGGCCAACTATGCAGCCGCCAAGGCCGGTGTGGCGGGCCTGACCCGCTCGCTCGCTCGCGAACTGGGCAGCCGCGGGATCACCGTCAACTGTGTCGCGCCCGGATTCATCGCCACCGACATGACCGACGTGCTGCCCGAGGCCCAGAAGTCCGCGCTGCTGTCGCAGATCCCGCTGGGCCGCCTGGGCGCGCCCGAGGAGATCGCCGCGGCCGTCGTCTTCCTGGCGTCACCGGGCGGTGCTTACATCACGGGCACGGAGCTGCACGTGAATGGCGGCATGTACATGGCCTGATTTCGGGCCGGATGCCTCGATTTAGGGGCCTCCATCTAGAGCCCGTAGAATGCCGGGCTGTTTTCTGCAAACCTCTCCTGGAGGAGTTCATGAGCGATATCGAAGCACGAGTGAAGAAGATCATTGCCGAGCAACTCGGCGTGGCGGAAGCCGACGTCACGAATGAGAAGGCTTTCGTCGCCGATCTGGGCGCCGATTCTCTGGACACCGTGGAACTGGTGATGGCCCTCGAAGACGAGTTCGGCATCGAGATCCCGGACGAAGAAGCCGAGAAGATCACCACCGTGCAGCTGGCGATCGACTACGCCGTCAAGCACCAGAAGGCCTGATCGGCCTGTCTCCTGTTCAACTCTGATCCGCACCGCATGACCCGTCGCCGCGTCGTTGTCACCGGCCTTGGCCTGATCAGTCCCGTCGGCAATACCGTTGCCGAGGGCTGGGCCAACATCCTGGCCGGCCGTTCCGGCATTGCCACCGTCACCCGCTTCGATGCCAGCAACCTGGCATGCCACTTCGCGGGTGAGGTCAAGGGCTTCAACATCGAGGATTACATCCCCGCCAAAGAAGCCCGGCACATGGACAATTTCATCCATTACGGCTTGGCGGCGGCCATCCAGGCGGTGCGGGACTCCGGCATTCCGACCCGAGATCAACTGACCGAAGAACAGGCCGAGCGCATCGGCGTGCTCGTGGGTTCCGGCATCGGCGGCCTGCCGCTCATCGAAGAAACCAAGACCGAGCTGATCAACCGCGGCCCGCGGCGCATCTCGCCGTTCTTCATCCCGGCCTCGATCATCAACATGATCTCGGGCCACGTCTCCATCCAGTTCGGCTTCCAGGGCCCCAACCTGGCGATCGTTACGGCCTGCACGACAGGCCTGCATGCGATCGGTGAGGCCGGCCGCCTCATCGAGTACGGCGACGCCGACGTGATGATCGCGGGCGGTGCCGAGGGCGCGGTGTCGCCGCTCGGCATCGGCGGCTTCGCGGCCGCACGTGCCTTGTCGACCCGCAACGACGACCCCGCCACCGCGTCCCGCCCCTGGGACAAGGACCGCGACGGTTTCGTGCTGGGTGAGGGCGCCGGCGTGCTGGTGCTGGAAGAGTACGAGCACGCCAAGAAGCGCGGCGCCAAGATCTACTGCGAACTGACCGGCTTCGGCATGGGTGCGGACGCGTACCACATGACCGCGCCCAACGTCGACGGCCCGAAGCGCTCGATGCGCGCGGCGCTGCGCAATGCGGGCCTGAACCCCGACCAGGTCCAGTACATGAACGCCCACGGCACCTCCACGCCGCTGGGGGATGTCAACGAGACCAACGCCATCAAGCTGGCCTTTGGCGACCATGCCAAGCAGATGGTGGTGAGCTCGACCAAGTCCATGACTGGCCACCTGCTGGGCGGCGCGGGCGGCATCGAGTCGGTCTTCACGGCGTTGGCCGTGCGCGACCAGGTGGCCCCGCCGACGATCAACATCTTCAACCAGGACCCCGAGTGCGACCTGGACTACTGCGCCAACGAGGCGCGGCCGATGAAGATCGAGGTCGCTGCCAAGAACAACTTCGGCTTCGGCGGCACCAACGGCACGCTGATCTTCAAGCGCGTCTGACCCCGGCTACCGGCGATGCGACGCACGCCGCCGGTTGTCGTGCAGCTTCGACCCGACCCGCGGGTGCAGGCCATGGTGGCCTTGCTCGCCACCCTGACTGCCTTGGGCCTGTACGTCTGGGCCGTCGATCACGACCGCGTGGCGGCGCCCCTTGTGCTGGCGCTGCCGCTGGTCGCCCGCTGGGCCTGGCGTCAGGCGGCGGTGCTGCCGCGGCGCCTTCGCTGGGACGGCGAGGCCTGGTGGCTCAGCGCACCGGGTGCGGATGACGAGACCCTCGTGCGACTCGATGTGGTGATCGACCTCGACCGCTGGTTGCTGCTGCGTGCGACGCCGGGCCTCTGCTGGCTGCCGCTCGCACGCCATCAGCAGCCCTCGGCATGGGGTGCGTTGCGTGCCACGCTCTACGCGGCGCCAGCGCGGGCTGCAGACACATGACCGCGGCAGAGGCGGACGCCGATGCGCTGCTGGTGCGCCAGGCCCAGGCGGGCAGCCGCGCGGCCTTCGACATGCTCGTGCTCAAATACCAGCGCCGCATCGAGCGGCTGCTCTCGCGCAGCGTGCGCGACGCCGCCGATGTGGCGGACCTGACCCAGGAAACCTTTCTCGCCGCCTACCGCGCGTTGCCTGGCTTCCGGGGCGAGAGCGCGTTCTACACCTGGCTTTACCGGATCGCCGTCAACGCCGCCCGGCGGCATCTGAGCCAGCAGCCTCGGTTGCAGCAGGTGCAAGCCTGGGACGACAGCGAGGGAACTTTCGGCACGGCGCCGACTCCAAGCGACGATGCGACCCCGGAGTCCCTGCTGGCGGGTCGCCAACTGGCGCGTGAACTGGACGAGGCGGTCGAATCCCTGGTGGAGGAGCAGCGCCGTGCCCTGTTGCTGCGGGAGGTCGACGGTTTGAGCTACGACGAGATCGGTGAACTGATGCGCTGCCCCCCAGGCACCGTGCGCTCGCGCATCTACCGCGCGCGCGAGGCGGTGGCAGCACGTCTGCTGCCCTTGCTGGAGGGCCGGGGAGGGCGGCGATGGTGATGACGGTGGATGAGGCCCTGAACGCTTCGCTGTCTGCGGTGATGGACGGCCACGCCGATGCAGCGGACTGGGCTCGCGTGCAGGCGGCGTGGGCGAACGATCCGGCGCTGCGCGAGCGCTGGCGGCTGTGGCAGGCCGCGTCGGACGGCCTGCATGCGCCCGAGCTCATGCCGCTGGCGCAGGATCCTGAAGCGCTGCTGGCGGCACTACACCGGCAAATGCCGGCGCCGGTTGCGCCGCGCCTGCGCGGGCGAGAGTGGGGGCCGCCGCTGGCGGTGGCGGCCAGCTTCGTTGCTCTGGCGATCGTGGCCGGCAGCTTGCGACCGGCGCCAGCGCCTGAGCCCGTCTTGGCCGCTGCGCCGATCTCAACACCACGCGCCCAAGGGTTGAATGGGCTCAGTTTTGCGCAGACTGCGGCAGGCCGTACGCTCGCGGGGGAGGCAGGTCCCGAAGTCATCGACTGGGGGCTGGCCTTGCCCGAGCCCGCCGCCTCGCGGCCTTTGCCCTGAGGCGAGCTTCTTGAAGCCGCGCGTGGACGACCCATCTGCTCCGCTTCTTTCCCCCTCCTTCTTCCTGTCGATGTCCTGGAACACCGAAATGCACGCTGAGAACCGACTCCCTCCTGCGCGCACGCGCTTCCTGCTGTCGAGCGCCACTCTGGCGTTCGCTCTTGCCCTGGGGCAGGCGCCCGCGTTCGCCCAGCCCCGTGAACTGCCGGATTTCGCCGAACTGGTCGAGCGTGTCGGCCCGGCCGTCGTGAACATCCGCACCGCCGAGAAGGTGAAGGTGGCCGACAACCAGGCCGAGATGAACGAGCAGATGCAGGAGTTCTTCCGCCGCTTCGGCATCCCGGTGCCCAACCAGCGCCGCGGGGCGCCGCGGGGCGGCGCGCCTGACGACGATGCGCCCACCCGCCGCGGCGTCGGCTCCGGCTTCATCCTGAGCGCTGACGGCTACGTGTTGACGAACGCCCACGTGGTGCAGGGAGCTGACGAAGTCATCGTCACGCTGACCGACAAGCGCGAACTCAAGGCCAAGATCATCGGTGCCGACCAGCGCTCCGACGTCGCCGTCGTGAAGGTCGAGGCCAGCGGCCTGCCGATCGTGAAGGTGGGCGACAGCAACAAGGCGCGCGTGGGCGAATGGGTGATGGCCATCGGCTCGCCTTTCGGCCTCGAGAACACGGTCACGGCCGGCATCATCAGCGCCAAGCAGCGCGACACCGGTGACCTGCTGCCGCTCATCCAGACCGACGTGGCCATCAACCCCGGCAACTCGGGCGGCCCGCTGGTGAACATGCGCGGCGAGGTGATCGGCATCAACTCGCAGATCTACAGCCAGAACGGCGGCTACATGGGCATCTCGTTCGCCATTCCGATCGTGGAGGCCGTCCGGGTGGCCGACGAATTGCGCGCGGGTGGCCGCGTGGTGCGCGGCTTCCTGGGTGTGCTGCCCCGCGACATCACCAAGGAAGAGGCCGACGCGCTCGGTCTGGGCAAGGCGCAGGGCGCCGTGGTCAGCAGCGTCAATGCCGGCAGCCCGGCGGAGAAGGGCGGCGTTGAAGGCGGTGACGTCATCACCAAGGTCGACGGCAAGGTCGTCGAGAAGGCTGTGGACCTGCGCCGCATGATCGCGGCCGTCAAGCCGGGCAACAAGGCGACCTTGACGGTGTTCCGTCGTGGCAGCTTCAAGGACCTCGTCGTCACCGTCGGTGAAGCCGAGCGCCCGAAGGCGGGCAGCGACGGCACGGCCGACAAGGAAAGCCCGGCGGCGAACGCCAGCGCCGCGCTGGGCCTCAAGGTCTCGGAACTCACCGACGCGCAGCGCAAGGAACTCAAGCTGAAGTCGGGCGTGAAGGTGGACAGCGTCAGCGGCGTGGCCGCGCGTGCCGGACTGCGCGAGGGCGACCTGATCCTGTCGGTGGACAACGTGGAGGTCAGCACCGTCAAGGCCTTCCAGGCGCAGCTCGCCAAGGCGGACAAGGACAAGGCCAAGGTCATCAACCTGGTGGTGCGCCGGGACGACGTGGTCAGCTTCGTGCTCCTCAAGCCGGTGCGTTGACGCCACAGATGCCTCGGCTGTCAGCTCGGGCTTTCCGCGATGTGGCATGCAGAGCCAGGCGGACGGCCGAGGTTGTCCACCGGTTTCTGAAGTTGGCGCCGGCTAACTTGATGTCCCGGGCGGTGGATTGTTCGCGCCAGCCGCTAAAATCGAGGCTCGATGCGCCCCTGATTGCGGCGTCTGGCGGGGGAATCAGGAGCCCTCGCCGACGCCCGGATTTGATCCACAGGCGATCCACAGCAAGTTGTGGATAACCTGTGGTTAAAAATCCTTGTTGGCAGCCTGCAACGGCCGGAAAACCAATGCTGGTGCGGTTTCCCGGCAGGGCCTTTTGGCTACAATGAAAGCCCAACAAGCAGTTGCCATACCTTTTGTTGGAAGGCACGTCGCCTCTTTCGACGTGCCTTTTTTTTAGCTTCAGCACGCCGCTTTGCGGCCTCATCAGGCTCACGCGTATGAGCTTGCGCTGCAAGGGCGCTCGCCCTTGTGTTGAACGTGTCGCAGCGCAGAACAAGATTCCATGAACCACATCCGCAACTTCTCCATCATTGCCCACATCGACCACGGCAAGAGCACGCTGGCCGACCGAATCATCCAACGCTGCGGCGGCCTGAGTGATCGTGAGATGGAAGCGCAGGTGCTGGACTCCATGGACCTGGAGCGAGAGCGCGGCATCACCATCAAGGCGCAGACCGCAGCGCTCCAATACAAGGCCAAGGACGGCCAGGTCTACAACCTCAACCTCATCGACACGCCCGGCCACGTGGACTTCTCTTATGAAGTGAGCCGGTCGCTGTCGGCCTGCGAGGGTGCGCTGCTGGTGGTCGATGCGTCGCAAGGCGTCGAGGCGCAGACGGTGGCGAATTGCTACACGGCGCTGGACCTGGGCGTCGAGGTCGTGCCGGTCCTCAACAAGATGGACCTGCCCTCGGCGGACCCCGACAACGCGAAGGCTGAGATCGAGGACGTCATCGGCATTGACGCGGAAGACGCGATCCCCTGCTCCGCCAAGACCGGCATGGGCATCGACGAGATCCTGGAAGCCGTCATCGCCCGCATGCCGCCGCCGCGCGGCAACCCGGAGGCGCCGCCGCGCGCGATGATCATCGATGCCTGGTTCGACAACTACGTCGGCGTGGTCATGCTGGTGCGGGTCGTGGACGGCGAACTGCGCAAGGGCGAGCGCATCCGCATGATGGCCACCAACTCGGTCTACCCGATCGAGCACCTTGGCGTCTTCACGCCCAAGAGCGAGAACCGTGAGGGTCTGAAGGCCGGTGAGGTGGGCTTCATCATCTGCGGCATCAAGGAACTCGCCGCCGCGAAGGTGGGCGACACGGTCACGCTGGAAAAGAAGCTGCCCAACAACGCCGGACCGGCCACCGAGGCCCTGCCAGGCTTCAAGGAAATCCAGCCGCAGGTGTTCGCGGGCCTGTACCCGACCGAAGCCAGCGAGTACGACCAGCTGCGCGACGCGCTGGAGAAGCTCAGCCTGAATGACTCCTCGCTGCGCTTCGAGCCGGAAGTGAGCCAGGCGCTGGGCTTCGGCTTCCGCTGCGGCTTCCTGGGCCTGCTGCACATGGAGATCGTGCAGGAACGCCTGGAGCGCGAGTTCGACCAGGACCTCGTCACGACCGCGCCGAGCGTCATCTACGAGGTGGAGCTCAACGATGGCACGGTGATGCAGGTGGAGAACCCGTCGCGCATGCCCGACCCGGGCCGCATCCGCGAGATCCGCGAGCCCATCGTGACCGTGCATCTCTACATGCCGCAGGATTACGTCGGCGTCGTGATGACTCTGGCCAACCAGAAGCGTGGCGTGCAGCTCAACATGGCCTATCACGGCAAGCAGGTCATGCTGACCTACGAGATCCCGCTGGCCGAGATCGTGCTGGACTTCTTCGACAAGCTCAAGAGCGCCTCGCGCGGCTACGCCTCCATGGACTACGAGTTCAAGGAGTACCGTGCGGCCGACGTGGTCAAGGTCGACATCCTGATCAACGGCGACAAGGTCGACCCGCTGGCCATGATCGTGCACCGCAGCCAGAGCCAGTACCGCGGCCGCGCGGTGGCCGCCAAGATGCGCGAGCAGATCCCGCGCCAGATGTACGACGTGGCGATCCAGGCCGCCATCGGCGCCAACATCATCGCCCGCGAGAACATCAAGGCGCTGCGCAAGAACGTGCTGGCAAAATGCTACGGTGGTGACATCACCCGCAAGCGCAAGCTGCTGGAAAAGCAAAAGGCCGGCAAGAAGCGCATGAAGCAGATCGGCTCGGTCGAGGTGCCGCAAGAAGCCTTCCTCGCCATCCTGCAAGTCGACGACTGAACCCCTCCCTTCTGCCTTGAAATCCTCCTCGATGAGTGCTCTGACCGGTGTTTTGTACGCGGCCCTGGTGGCCTACCTGGGCGGCTGGTACACCGGCTACTGGAGCGGCAACTTCGCGCTGCTGCTGTTCATCCTGACTGCAGTGACCATGCTGTACTGGCTGGCCGAGCGCTTTCATTTCGCGCCGGCGCGCCGGGCCGCAGCCGATGCGCTGCTGGCCAACGACGCCAAGCGCCGCGAGCAGCTCGCCGCCCAGGGCATCACCCAGGTGGACGGCAACGTCGAGCCGGCGCGCCAGCAGATCCTGCAGCAGCCCTGGTGGCTGGACTGGACGGCCGGCCTCTTCCCGGTGATCCTGGTCGTTTTCCTGCTGCGCAGCTTCCTGTTCGAGCCCTTCAAGATCCCGTCCGGCTCCATGGTGCCGACGCTGCTGGTCGGGGACCTCATCCTGGTCAACAAGTTCCACTACGGCATCCGGCTGCCGGTGATCAACAAGAAGATCATCGCCAACCACGACGTCAAGCGCGGCGACGTGATGGTCTTCCGCTACCCCGAAGACCCGACGACCGACTTCATCAAGCGCGTGGTCGGCGTGCCGGGTGACGAGGTGGCCTACATCAACCAGAAGCTCTACATCAACGGTCAGCTCGCGCCCACCCAGCCCGTGGACAACTTCTACGACGACAGCGGCCTGCAGCGGGTCTACCGTCCGCGCTTCACCGAGAAGCTCGGCGAGAAGGAACACCAGATCCTGGTGCAGCCCAACGCTCAGCACATCTTCCGCCCGGACCGCGCCGACGGCCCCTTCCCCTTCCAGGAAAACTGCCGTTACACGGTCGAGGGTGTGACCTGCAAGGTGCCCGCCGGCAACTACTTCATGATGGGCGACAACCGCGACAACTCGCGGGATTCGCGCTATTGGGGTTTCGTGCCGGATGAAAACATCGTCGGCAAGGCCTTCTTGGTCTGGATGAATTTCGGTAACCTCAAGCGCATCGGTACCTTCTTCGATTGATGCCCAGATGAGCTTCCGCCGCCGTCCTCCGACCTCTCCTCGCCATCAGCAGGGCCTCACCCTCATCGGGCTGCTCTTCTGGGGCGCCATCATTGCCGTCGTGGCGGTGGTGGGCATGAAGGTCTTCCCGACCGTGCTCGAGTACTACACCGTGCAACGGGTGGTCGACCGCATCGCCGCCAGCAATCCGGCGACCGTGCCGGCCGTGCGCGCGGATTTTGAGAAGGCCACGACGGTCGAGTACTCCATCCAGAGCATCAAGGCGGCCGACCTCATCGTCAGCAAGGACGCCAACGACAAAGTCGTCATCGAGTTCGCCTGGGACAAGGAGATCGACCTGTTCGGCCCGGTCTACCTGCTGATCAAGTACAAGGGCCGGTCGCGTTGACGCCTGCCTCGCGTCGATGAACGCCGCCCTTGAAGACCTGCAACGCCGTCTCGGCCACCGCTTTCAGCGGCCGGAGCTGCTGAGCCGCGCGCTCACGCACCGCAGTTACGGGGCGGATCACAACGAGCGGCTGGAGTTCCTGGGCGATGCGGTGCTCAGCCTGGCCGTGTCCAGCCTGCTTTACGAGCGCTATGCCGGCTCCGACGAGGGTGATCTCACCCGCGTGCGCGCCCATCTGGTGCGCGAAGCCAGCCTGCACAAGCTGGCGCTGGGCCTGGGCTTGCCGGCCGTGTTGAAGATGTCCGACGGCGAAGCCCGCGGAGGGGGCGCTCAGCGCCCGTCCATCCTGGCCGACGCCGTCGAGGCTTTGCTGGGGGCTGCCTACATCGATGCCGGCTATGACGCTGCACTCGGCATCGTGCGCCGGTTGCTTGGCGACACCATCGCCACCTCCAGCAGCGCGGGTGATTTCGCCAAGGACGCGAAGACGGCGCTGCAGGAGTGGCTGCAGGCGCGTCGTTACGCCGTGCCCAGCTATCGCATCGTCGCCACCCGCGGCCAGGCCCATGCCCAGACCTTTGAGGTTGAATGCGCGGTGCCGGCCCTGGATGTGGCCGAACTCGGCGTGGGGCGATCCCGCCGCGCCGCTGAGCAGGAGGCTGCCCGCCGCCTGCTGGACCGATTGACCGCCGAACGAGGCAAATCATGACCGAGCCCAAGCCCGAGCCGAGTGCTCCCGACGTCCCGCAGCGCTGTGGCCTCATCGCCATCGTCGGCCGGCCCAACGTGGGCAAGTCCACGTTGCTGAACGCCCTCGTGGGCCAGAAGGTCAGCATCACCTCCGACAAGGCCCAGACCACGCGCCACCGCATCACCGGCGTGCGCACCGTCGATGAGGCGCAGTTCGTGTTTGTCGATACGCCGGGTTTCCAGACCAAGCACAACGCCGCGCTCAACCGCACCTTGAACCGCACGGTGCATGGCGTGTTGGCAGACGTGGACCTGGTGCTGTTCGTCGTCGAGGCAGGCCGCTTCGGGCTGGACGACGCCAAGGTGCTGGCCCTGCTGCCCGAAGACAAGCCGGTCGTGCTGATCGCCAACAAGCTCGACGCCGTGCATCGCCGCGCCGAGCTCGCCCCCTGGCTGAAGGGCATGCAGGAGCGCCGCAACTTTGCGGAGTTCGTGCCGTTGTCGGCCAAAAAAGAGGCGGACGTCACGCGCCTGTTCAAGATCCTCAAGCCCTACCTGCCCGAGCAGGGCTGGTTCTACGACGAGGATGCGCTGACCGACCGCAGCGAGAAGTTCCTCGCCAGCGAGATCATCCGCGAGAAGCTCTTCCGCCTCACGGGCGACGAGCTGCCCTACACCTCCACCGTCGTCATCGACAAATGGGAAGACGAGGGCGAGTTGCGCCGCATCAGCGCGAGCATCGTCGTCGAGCGCGATGCGCACAAGGGCATGATCATTGGCCAGGGCGGCGAGCGCTTGAAGCGTATCGGTTCGGAGTCGCGCCAGGAGCTCGAACACCTGATGGACGGCCGCGTGTTCCTGGAGCTGTGGGTCAAGGTGCGTTCTGGCTGGGCTGATTCTGAAGAGCATCTGCGCAGCTACGGCTACGAGTGACCCGCAGCGCAAGGGAAGCCAAGCCACAGACGTCCAGAGCACAGAGGAATAGCGTTTGAGTTTCTCTGTGCCTCCCTGCCTCGGTGGCCTTGTTCCTGGGCTTCTCCCATGAAACTGCGCACGCCGACCAGCCAGCCGGCCTACGTGCTCCACCAGCACGACTGGAGCGAGTCGAGCCTCATCCTCGACCTGTTCACGCGCGAATCGGGTCGCGTCGCGGTGGCGGCCAAGGGGGCCAAGCGCCCGTACTCCCAACTGCGTGCCGTGCTGTTGCCGCTGCAGCGCATCACCGTGTCGTTGAGCAAGCCCGCCAAGGCCGAGGGTGGCGAGGTGCAAACCCTGCGCAGCGCCGAATGGGGCGGCGGCAACACCCTGCCCAGCGGTGCCGCGCTCTTCAGTGGCTACTACCTGAACGAGCTGCTGCTCAAGCTGCTGGCGCGGCACGACCCGCATCCGCAGCTCTTCGATGCCTACGCCGACACGCTGGCCCATCTGACCGAGGGCGACGCTGCGCTGCGGGCCTTCGAGCTCAAGCTGCTGGCCGAGCTGGGCCTGCTGCCCGACCTCAGCGTCGTCACGCCCACGCAGGCGGCGGTCGACCCGACCCGGCGCTACCAGCTGTCGCCCGAGTCCGGCGTCATCCCCCCGACGGCCGACGCCAGCCTGGCCGGCTCGCTGCTGATCCAGTTGCAGGCCGCTCTGCTGCACGGCAGCCCGGCTGCTCTGCGCCAGGCCTGCGCAGCCGCGCCGCAAGTGCTCAAGACAACGCTGCGCGGGCTGCTCCACTACCATCTTGGCCACCAGCCGCTGCGCACCCGCGCGCTGCTGATGGACGTCCAACAACTGCTCGACGCCTGAGAACGGCGGCTGAAGCCATGAATCCTCTTGCCCACGCCGCCGGCGCCCGCTGCGCCCTGTCGGTCAATGTCAACAAGGTGGCCCTGCTGCGCAACACGCGCCATCTGGGCATCCCGAGCGTGCTGCGCGCTGCGGAGCACTGCCTGCTGGCCGGTGCCCAGGGCATCACGGTGCATCCGCGGCCGGATGCGCGCCACATCCGCAGCGGCGATGTCGACGACCTGGCGGCCTTCCTGAAGGACTGGCCCCAGGCCGAGTTCAACATCGAAGGCAACCCGACGCAGAACCTGATGGACTTCGTGCGCCGCCACCGCCCGCACCAGGTCACTTTCGTGCCCGATGCCGAAGACCAGTTCACCTCCGACCACGGCTGGACCCTGCCGCAGGATGCAGACCGCCTCAAGCCCCTCATCCGCGAAGCGCAGGACCTGGGCGTGCGCGTCAGCCTCTTCATGGACCCGACCCCGTCCGCCATGGCTGCGGTGGCTGAACTCGGCGCCGACCGCATCGAGCTTTACACCGAGACCTTCGCCAGCGCCTTCGGCACACCGCGCCAGGACGAGGTGCTGGCTGGCTTCACCGCCACGGCCGAGGCGGCGCTGAAGGTGGGCCTGGGCATCAATGCCGGCCACGACCTGAATCGCGACAACCTGAGCGTCTTCCTGCGCCACGTGCCCGGCGTGCTGGAGGCCTCCATCGGCCATGCGCTGATCGCGGATGCCTTGGAGCTGGGCTATGCCGAGACGGTGCGCAGCTATCTGCGCGTCATCGCCACGGCCTACACATGATTTACGGCATCGGCACCGACATCTGCGACATCCGCCGCATCGAGGCCACGCTGGCCCGGCGTGGCGAGCGCTTTGCGGAGAAGGTGCTCGGGCCGGATGAGCTGCGCGTCTTTCGCGCCCGCCGCGCCCGGTCGGAGGCCCGCGGGCTGCGCTATCTGGCCACGCGGTTTTCGGCCAAGGAGTCGTTCAGCAAGGCGATCGGGCTGGGCCTGCATCTACCGATGCGGCTGCCCGACTGCCAGATCCTGAACGAGGCCAGCGGCAAGCCGGTGTTGAACCTGCTCGGCCCGCTGGCCGACTGGTGCGCCCAGCGGCGTCTGAGCGGGTGGGTGACCCTGAGCGACGAAAGCGACTATGCGGTCAGCTTCGTCGTCATGGAGCAGGCGCCCGCCTGAGCTTGGCCTGCCGGGCCTCAGTTCTTCTTCTTGGGCGCAGCTGCCGGCTTCCTGGCCAGGTTCTCGCCCTTGGACGTCGTGTCCATCACCATGTCCATCAGCATGCGGCTGTTGTCAGGGCCGTCGACCGTCATCTGCATGTTCATCGCAAGTTGGGTGGACAGCGGCAGCTGGTCGGCCAGGCGCAGCGTGCTCGTGCCCTTGCCGCTGCCCTTCATGACCATGCGCAGCATGCGCGGCGGCGTGGCCTCGGGGGCGGAGGCAGCGGCCGAGGCATCCGATGCCGCGTCGCTGGCGGCGGCCTCGGGCGGCGTCGGCAGCGGCGTGTTCATCTGGATGTCCATCGTCAGGTTCAGGTCGAAGTACGCCACGCCACCCGTCACCTTGACGAGGGTGTAGTGCACCTGGCCCTGCAGGCCGCCCGCGGCGCCGGGCAGGGGCACGGGCAGGTTCATGCTGAGCGGCACGTCCACGCTGTCGCCCACCTTCAAGGTGCGCTGGGCCAGAGCCTTCTGCAGCTTGAAGGCGTCGTTCAGCATGGACTTGCCTTGCGCCGTCATCAGTGCGCCGAACCCCGGCGGGCCGCCCTCGGCCGTCTGCACCTCGATGTCGAAGCTGCGCGGGTCGAAGCGCGCGGTCATGCGCATGTCTGCATTGCCTGCGTTCGGCACCGGGATGGCCTTGCCGCCGACTTCCATGCTGACCGACCGGTTGCCCGAGGTGAAGGTCAGCGGCAACCAGCCGTCCACGTCGGGCTGGCCCACCTGCGTGGTGTGCTGCAGCCGCATCGTCATCTTGATGTTGCTGGCATCGGCCATCTGGCCGGCCTTCTGGGCGATCTTGGCGCGCTGCTCTTCGGTGGCGTCCGGCCCGGCCTCGACCCGCATGCTCATCGTGGACTTCATGTCCATCGTCTGGCGCTGGTGCATGCCAGCGCGCGGCGTCGTGTCGAAGCGGACCTCGGCGGGTGCCGTGGGTGCGGCCTGCGCAGCGATCTGCAGGCCGAGGAGGGCGCCCAGCAGAGTGGGGCGCAGGAAGGGCAGGGTGGTCACGGAACAGCTCCTGGAAGCGACGTCGCCGGTTTGGCGACTGGCGGTCATCCTAGGCGCTGGTGCATCAGGAAAGCGTATGCAACGCGCGGGTGATTTTCCCGCCCGGGCGCGGGGGCCGGCCGGTCAGCGCGCGTGAAAGAGCAGGCGGTCCGCCAGCTCGCGCCGGGCCGGTGTCTGCTTCGGCAGGCGGTCCAGCAGCGCGATGACGGGATCGCAGGAGGCGCCGGCAGCGGCGGCCGGTGCGTCGGGCGCATCGACCCACAGGCGCGACAACATGCCCATGGCTGCCGAACCCACCGAGCGGTCGAGCACTTCGACCTCGATCGGTGTCGGTGGCTTGGGCAGCCAGCGTGGCGGCGCACTGTTGGCCACGTCCAGCAGCCAGCTGGCCTCCCGTGCCTGCAGCTCCAGGGGGAGCTGGCCGCGCACGGCCACCCGGCCGTCGAGGAGATCGCGGCAGCCCGGGCGAGTGCCGGGTTGCGCGGGTGTGCGCAGGGTCTTCAGCTGGTCTGACACCAGCTGGACATAACGCCGCCGCAGCACGCCATCGGTGCCCTGGATGATGCCGGGCATCTGCGTCGCCAGCGGCGACCAGACGGTGGCCTGCACGGTGTCGTCGTCGCCGCCGGCCGCCCGGGCGGCCACCATGCGCTGTGCCAGCGTGTCGATCAGGCCGGGCGTGCGCTTGTCCAGCGCCGCCCAGACCGGATGCACGCGCAAGGCATCCTCGTAGTCGGGCAGCGGAGCGCCGGCTGCCGGCAACGCAATGGCCAGCGTGCGGGGCGAGGGGGCGATGAGCTCATAGCGCTGCAGCTCCTCACGCGGCACGTACCACATGCTGCGCGATGGCGTGTTCAGCGTCTTGTCGATCATGGACTCCGGCAGGCCGAGCCGGCGATAGGTCTTGGCCAACTCCTGGTTCGCCAGTTCCTCGAAGACCGGGTTGTAGGTGCCGGTGGAGGCGCGATGAAAACCCAGCTGGCCCTCGGGGGACAGATGGCGCGGGCTGCCCGCCAGGAACACCAGCGTGCAGGCGCTGGCGCAGGTGCCCACGGCGCGCGCGCCCTGGTGTCGCGCCTTCAGCGCCTCGGCCATGCGCTCGGCCTCGCGGACGCGGCCGCCGGGGGAAACCAGCTCCACGCGCTTCAGGCCCTGGGCGGCCTCGCTGGCCAGCAGGCTGCGCAGGCGTTCGCCGTCGCCCATGCCGATCACGCCCTCCAGCCGCAGGCTGCGGCCGTCCGGGGACAGCGTGAACTTGGCCTGGCCGATGGGATCGATGCCGCGGGCCATCTGCGCGTACTCGCCCAGGCTCGGCAGGAAGCCGAACAGCACCGATGCCGCCAGCTGCGCCGTGCCCAGCACCAGGCTGATGCGGGCCAGCCAGCCCCACAGCGCCGAGCCGCGCTCCTGCAGGTAGTTGCGCGCCGACCGCCAGGCGCCCACCAGACACCACACATTCAGCGCGATCAGCAGCGGAAAGCCGATCAGCACCACGATGGCGCTGATCTGCAGCGAATCACCCTTGACGCTGATCCAGCTCATCAGCCCGGTCAGGGCCATGGCCAGTGGTGTGGCCACCAGGAAGTTGTTCAGCCAGTAGCTGCGCGGCAGACTGTGCTCGCCCAGCCAATGGGCCTTGAAGTAGCCGTGGCTCGACTTGACGACGGGTCGGGGCGCGACCCGGCCTGGCTTGGGGCGCGGGCGGTTCGAGGCCTGCTGCCAGGCCGCAGGGGGCTCTGCGGGCGGCTTGGGGCCAAGGGCTTCGGCAGCCGCCGAAGTCGGATCGATATACGGGCGATTCTGCATCCGGCGACCAAGAAAAAATGCAGCCCGGTCGGGCAGCCGGGCCGCATCCTAGAGCCGCCAGCAGGGAGGGCGCATCCTCGCGAAGGGGGAATTTCACCCTCGGCGCCGCGCGGGCGTGAAATCAGTCGCGCGCGAAGCCTGCCACCGATGAACGCGTCAGCCGCGGTAGTTGTCCTGCAGCGGGTAGCGGCGTGCTGCCAGCGCGAACAGCAGCGCGGCCACCAAGGCAAAGCCGGCGAAGAAGAACATCAGGCAGGCCGTCTCGCTGTAGCCGGTCGACTGGATGGCTGCCAGGGCCGTGGGGCTCTTCACGCTGACGTTGGACAGCAGCACCCACAGGTTGCCCACCGTCACCGACAGGTTCCAAAAGCTCATGATGGTGCCCTTCATGGCCAGCGGTGCCTGGCTGTAGGCGAACTCCAGGCCGGTGGCCGACACCAGCACCTCGCCCAGCGTCAGCAGCGCATACGGCAGCATCTGCCAGACGATGCTGACCGTGTCGCCCGCGTCCAGCCACAGCTGCAGCATGCCGGCCACGATCCAGGCGGCGCCCGCCAGCGCGATGCCGGCGCCCATGCGGCGCAGGGCCGTCACCTTCACACCGGCGCGCTCCAGCAGCGGGTACAGCACCAGGTTGTTGAACGGGATGAGGATCATCACCAGCGCCGGGTTCAGCGCCTGCATCATGGACGACTGGAACCATTCGGGCTTGGCCATCTGGTCGGCTTGCAGCACCCAGGTCGAGGCCTTCTGATCGAACAGCGACCAGAACGGCGTGACCAGCGCAAACAGCACCAGCACACGCAGCACGGCGCGCACGCCGTCGACGGCTTCGTCGGGATGCACGCCGCGGGCTCGGTCGAGTTGCAGCGACGCGCCCACGCCGCCGAAGCCCATGACCAACACCAGGGCCAGGCACACCGCCGCCACGAAGCCGAGGCTGCCGATCTGGCTCAGGCTGACCACCGCGCCAAGGACGCCGAGCGCCGCGACGGCCAGGCCCAGGCCGCCGGCCTTCAGCGCGGTCCACACCACCTTCAGGAAGCTGTGCGGATTGGCGCCGCGAGGGGGCACGTGCACATAGGTCTTGCGGCCGCTCCAGAAAATCAGCGTGGCCAGCGCCATCAGCACGCCCGGCACGCCGAAGGCCACGCTCGCGCCGAACTGCTTGAGCAGCACCGGCATCAGCAGGGATGCGAAGAAGCTGCCGAAGTTGATGATCCAGTAGAAGGCGTCATAGACCTTCTGCGCGAGTGACCGGTTGCTCTTGTCGAACTGGTCGCCCACGAAACTTGTCACCAGCGGCTTGATGCCGCCCGAGCCGAGCGAGATCAGGAACAGGCCGAAGTAAAAGCCCCGGAGGTTGTTCTCGAAGATCGCCAGGCAGGCATGGCCGCAGCAGTACAGCAGGCTCAGCCAGAAGATGGTGTTGTACTTGCCGAAGAAGCGGTCCGACAGCCAGCCGCCCAGCAGCGGGAAGAAGTACACACCGATCACGAAGGTGTGGAACACGGCCTTGGCCTCGCCCTTGCGCAGCTCCTCCGGCACGGACATCAGCAGGCTCGTCATCAGGAAGACGGTCAGGATGTTGCGCATGCCGTAGAAGCTGAAGCGCTCGCAACCTTCGTTGCCGATGATGTAGGGGATCTGGGCGGGCATCCGGGCCGGTGCGGTGGATGCGTCGGGTGTCGCGGTCGTGGCGGTCATGGGTCAGCCTCGGTGAAGCTCGGGAATGGAAAACGCCGCTCGGCTTGTGGCCGGCGGCGTTTGTTGGGGCGGGGTCAGCCGTTCAGGGTCAGGCCTCGAAAGGCAGCTTCACCTGGCTCAGGTCCTTGCGGGTCTCGACGAGCACCAGCGGGCCCTCGTCGATGACGACCACCGGGGCCGGCTCGCGGCCCAGCGGTGCGAGTGCTGGCTCGGCGGCAATCGCGGCCTGGGCGGCGGCGATCTTGTCGGCATCGGAGTTGACCCACTGCAGGCCTGCGCCGGCCGCAATGGCCTGCAGGTCGTCGATCGGCAGCGTGAAGGCCTGGATGACGGGCGCGGGCGCCGGAGCAGGCGCGGCCACCGGCGCGGCCACCGAGGCAGCGACCGGTGCCGGTGCAGCGGCAGCCATGGCCTCCTCGATCAGCGAGGCTTGAACCGGGGCGGGTGCGGCGGCATCGGTCGGGGCCGGCGCCTCAGCGTCAGTGGACGCCTCGGTGGATGCTTCCGCAGCGCCTTCTTCACGGCGGTTGCGGTTGCGACCACGGCCACCGCGGCGGCGTCCTTCGCGGGCCGGGCCTTCGGCGGTGTCGTCACCTTCAGCGGGTGCGGCAGCATCGGCGCCGGCGTCGACCGCCGCGTCCGTGGCCGGCGCGTCAGCGCTATCGGCCGGCGTGTCGGTGCTCACGGCTTGGTCGTCACGGTCGCGGCCACCACGGCGGCGGCGGCGGCCGCGGCCCTGGCGTTCTTCGCCGGCCGGCACATCACCGGTCGGCGGCAGCGCGCCTTCGGCCTGGCTGTCGACAAAGGCGGGCGGCGCGTCATGCACGGCGGCGAGGTCGTCGCTCAGTGCGGCCGTCGGCACTGCGGCTGCGGCCTCGACCGGCGGGCGCTCCTGGCGCTCACCGCGCGGGCGGCGCTCACCACGCTCACCACGCTCGCCTCGTTCTGCGCGTTCACCGCGCTCCGGACGATCGCCGCGCTCGCCACGCTCACCGCGCTCGGCGCGCGGCTGTTGCTGCTGCTCAGGCTTGTCGGTGCCTTCGGCGCGCTTGTTGCGCTCACCACGCTCGGCGCGATCACCACGGCCTTCACCGGGCTTGCCATCGCGGCGGCCACCCTGGCCGCGCTGCTCGTTGCGCTCACCGCGTTCGCCACGCTCACCGCGGCGGCCGTCGCGGCGACCGTCACGGCCCCCCTCGCGCTTGGGCTTGTCGGTGGTGGCCGGCGTCGTGGCGGGCGCCTCGACAGCCGGGGCGGGTGCCGGTGCCGGCGCGCCGCCGAACAGGCTCTTGATCCAGCCGAAGAAGCCCTTGGATTCGGGGGCCGGCGCCGGTGCCGGCGGCGGCGGGGCCACCACGGGAGCCGGGGCCGCCACCGGGGCGGGCGCGGGGGCCGGCATCGGGGCCGGCTGTTCCGGCAGGATGCCCTTGATGACGGGTTCCTGCTTGTTCTTCTTTTCCGTGTCGCCGCGGCGGGTGATGCCCACCTCGTCGTCCGGCTCCTCGATCATCGTGTAGCTGGCCTGCAGGTTCTCCAGGCGCGGGTCATCGTGGCGCAGACGCTCCAGCTTGTAGTTGGGCGTCTCCAGGTGCTTGTTGGGCACCAGCAGCACGGTCACGCGCTGCTTGAGTTCGATCTTGGTGATCTCGGTGCGCTTCTCGTTCAGCAGGAACGAGGTGACCTCCACCGGCACCTGCACATGCACGGCGGCGGTGTTGTCCTTCATGGCCTCTTCCTGGACCATGCGCAGGATCTGCAGCGCCGAGCTTTCGGTGTCGCGGATGTGGCCGGTGCCGTTGCAGCGCGGGCAGGTGATGTGGTTGCCTTCGCTGAGCGCCGGGCGCAGGCGCTGGCGGCTCATCTCCAGCAGGCCGAACTTGCTGATGGAGGCGAACTGCACGCGGGCGCGGTCATTGCGCAGGGCGTCGCGCAGGCGCTGTTCCACGTCACGGCGGTTCTTGGACTCCTCCATGTCGATGAAGTCCACCACGATCAGGCCGCCCAGGTCGCGCAGGCGCATCTGGCGGGCGATTTCGTCGGCCGCTTCGAGGTTGGTGCGGGTGGCTGTCTCTTCGATGTCGCCGCCGCGCGTGGCTCGGGCGGAGTTGACGTCCACCGAGACCAGGGCTTCGGTGTGGTCGATGACGATGGCGCCGCCCGAGGGCAGGTTCACCGTGCGGCTGTGGGCCGTCTCGATCTGGTGCTCGATCTGGAAGCGGCTGAACAGCGGCGCGTCGTCACGGTAGCGCTTCACGCGATGGCCCTGGTCGGGCATCACGTGGTTCATGAACTGGTGGGCCTGCTCGAACAGGTCGTCCGTGTCGATCAGGATCTCGCCGATGTCCGACGTGAAGTAGTCGCGGATGGCGCGGATGACCAGCGACGACTCCTGGTAGATCAGGAAGGCACCTTTGCCGCCCTTGGACGCCTCGTCGATGGCGGTCCAGAGCTTGAGCATGTAGTTCAGGTCCCACTGCAGCTCGGCGGCGGAACGGCCGATGCCGGCAGTGCGGGCGATCAGGCTCATGCCCTTGGGGTACTCGAGCTGGTCGAGGTTTTCCTTCAGCTCTTCCCGGTCTTCGCCCTCGATGCGGCGGCTCACGCCACCGCCGCGCGGGTTGTTGGGCATCAGCACGAGGTAGCGCCCGGCCAGGCTGATGAAGGTGGTCAGCGCCGCGCCCTTGTTGCCGCGCTCTTCCTTCTCGACCTGGACGAGAAGCTCCTGGCCTTCCTTGATCGCGTCCTTGATGGTCGCGTTCTTGACGTCGGCACCCTCGCGGAAGAACTGGCGCGAGATTTCCTTGAACGGCAGGAAGCCGTGGCGGTCCTCGCCGTAGTCGACGAAGCAGGCTTCGAGCGAAGGCTCGACCCGCGTCACGACCGCCTTGTAGATGTTGCCCTTGCGCTGTTCCCGGCCTTCGATTTCGGTCTCGAAGTCGAGCAGCTTCTGGCCGTCGACGATCGCGAGGCGCCGCTCTTCCGGCTGCGTCGCATTGATCAGCATGCGTTTCATGTCATCACTCCTCGCGCATGCCGGCCTGGGGCCGGGCACGCGCCACGTCAAGCCACCCGGAGGTGGCGTTCAAGACGCACGAGCGACGGCGTGGAACCGTGGAAGGAGTGCCCTGGACCGCTCGGGTTTCTGACGCAGGTCAGACGTCGAGCGGCGTTGGCGCATGCGACCGGGCCGTCATGCCGCAGGAAAGCGCCGCCTCGACCTGGCCGCATGCAAGGGCGCCGGGCCGGACGACCACCGCAGCTTCTGGCTGGGGTCGTGCGGCAGGGCGCAGCGGGTAGGGGAGGGAAGTGCTCATCCGCGGAGGACTGCTGGACGCTGGCGCGAGCTTTTGCGGTCGGGTCGTTGAACTGACCGCGCGCTCTCGCACCGTGAAAACCTTGTTCTGGCAACCGGCGCTCTTCTCGCTTGTTGACTTCTGAAGAGGCGCCGGTGGGTTCCGGGTGTCATCGCTCTGCCGCATCGCGCGACCGACCGCCGTTTCACTTGGGGAAACCGCCTGCCAATCTCGGGATGCGTTGCATCGCCTGGTTGTGCTCAGGGGCTGGGCCCCGCGAGCGCCCCGTTACCGCCGCTAAAATCAAAAAAATCAAACACTTACGGCAGCAACGTGGTGAAAAGGATTATAGGGGCAGGCCCTGCGGCCCCTGCCACGGGGTCGACCACCGCCGTGAGTACGGACAAACCCTCGGTTCGGCGCGTCATCGTGGACGAAGGATCGGCCGGCCAGCGGCTGGACAACTTCCTGCTGCGCGAACTCAAGGGCGTGCCCAAGACCCATGTCTACCGGGTGATCCGCGCGGGCGAGGTGCGGGTCAACAAGGGACGTGCGCAGGCCGATACGCGGCTGGAAGTGGGCGATGAAGTGCGCATCCCGCCGGTGCGCGTGCCTGAAAAGGCAGCGGTGCCCGAGGCGCCGGCTCGCGAGTTTCCGGTCATCTTTGAGGATGAGCACCTGCTCGTCATCGACAAGCCGGCCGGCGTGGCCGTGCATGGCGGCTCGGGCGTGAGCTACGGCGTCATCGAGGCACTGCGCCGCGCGCGGCCCGCTGCCAAGTTTCTGGAGCTGGTGCACCGGCTCGACAAGGAAACCTCGGGCCTGCTCATGATTGCCAAGAAGCGCAGCGCCCTGGTGAACCTGCAGGACCAACTCCGCGACCGCGAAACCGGCAAGACCTACGCCGCCCTTGTCTGGGGCGATTGGCCGGACAAGCTCAAGGTCATCGACGTGCCGCTGGTCAAGTTCGTCGGCAGCGATGGTGAGCGCTGGGTGCGCCCGGGCC
The DNA here is from genome assembly GCF_002205845.1 of Roseateles puraquae. Lineage (GTDB taxonomy): Bacteria > Pseudomonadota > Gammaproteobacteria > Burkholderiales > Burkholderiaceae_C > Pelomonas > Pelomonas puraquae. Next base: position 84,672 of record NZ_NISI01000005.1, read on the forward strand.
AGGCCGACGAGCCCGAGGCCAAGCGTTCCATCAGCCTGGTCAAAGTGTTGCGCCGTACACCCGAGTTCAGCCTGCTGGACGTGACCATCAAGACCGGCCGCACGCACCAGATCCGCGTGCACCTGCAGCAGGCGGGCCATCCCATCGTGGGCGACCCCAAGTACGGCGACTTCGAGAAGAACCGAGCGCTGGCGCGGGGGCCGGCCAAGTTCGACCGCATGTTCCTGCATGCGCGCCGGCTGCGTTTCAACCACCCGGCCACCGGGGAAGAAATCACCGTGGAAGCCCCCCTGCCTCCTGACTGTGCGAAGCTGACCCACCCATGAGACCCCAACGTTTCGACCTCATCGCCTTCGACTGGGACGGCACCCTGTTCGACTCCACCGCCCTGATCGCCCGCAGCATCCAGCGCGCCGCGGTGGACATCGGCCTGCCCGAGCCCGAGTTCGAGCGCGCCAAGTACGTCATCGGCCTGGGCCTGCGTGACGCGCTGGAGCATGTGGTGCCCGGCCTGGCACCCGAGCGTTATGGCGACCTGGGCCTGCGCTACCGCCATCACTACCTCGCGTCGGAGAACGACGTTTCGCTGTTCGACGGCACACTGGAAATGCTGCAGGCCCTCAAGGCGCGGCATCACTGGCTGGCTGTGGCTACGGGCAAGAACCGCGTGGGCCTGGACCGGGTGCTCGCCCATGCCGAGCTCACGAAGATGTTCGACGCCACCCGCACCGCCGACGAAACCCGCTCCAAGCCCCATCCGCAGATGCTGCTGGAGCTGATGCGCGAGTTCGGTGTGGAGCCCGAGCGCACATTGATGATCGGGGACACCACGCACGACCTGCTGCTGGCCAGCAACGCCGGCGTGGCCAGTGTCGGCGTGAGCTTCGGCGCGCATGACCACGAGACGTTTGCGGAACACCAGCCGCTCTTCGTCGCCCATTCCACGCGCGAACTGCACGACTGGCTGATCACCCATGCCTGACACCGAACTGCCGCCGCCCCAGCGGCTGTGCGCCTCGGCGGACCTGGCCGAGCGCGGCAAGGCCGTGAGCTTTGACGTGATCCAGTGGCGCGAGCCCGTGCGTGCCTTCGCGCTGCGCTTTGATGGGCAGGCCGTGGCCTACCTGAACCGCTGCGCGCATGTGCCCACCGAGATGGACTGGCAGGAAGGCGAGTTCCTCGATGGCGACAAGCGCTACATCATGTGCAGCATCCACGGCGCCGTCTATGACCCGCTGACCGGCCGCTGCCTGATGGGCCCCTGCACCCGCGGCCGCCTGACCAAGATCGAACTGACCGAGCGCGAGGGCGAGGTGTTCTGGCACCCCACGCGCGACACCCGACCCGCCTTTGAAGACTGAACCATGAGCACCCCCAGCGACGACCTGCCGCCTCCCATGCAAGAACCCGTCGGCGTGCCGCCCGTGGTGGCGCCGGCCCATGAGCCCGTGCTGGCCGAACTGGCCCGCGAGTTCCTGCGCGAACGCCGCGCGGAGCGGCGCTGGCGGGTGGTGTTCCGTCTGTTCTGGTTGCTGCTGGCCGGCGCGCTGGTCTACAGCCTGTGGATGCAGGGGCGGCATGTCGCGCCCAGCACCACGCCGCACACGGCGCTGGTGGAAGTGCGCGGCGAGATCGCGGCGGACACCGAGGCGAGCGCCGAGTTGCTGCTGGCCGCGCTCAAGGACGCCTTCAAGGACGATGGGGCGCAGGCGGTCGTGCTGCGCATCAACTCACCCGGCGGCAGCCCCGTCCAGGCCGGCATCGTCTACGACGAGATCAACCGGCTGAAGAAGCAGTACGACAAGCCGGTCTATGCGGTGGTGGAGGAGATGTGCGCCTCCGGTGCGTACTACATCGCGGCGGCGGCCGACGAGATCTATGTCGACAAGGCCTCGGTGGTCGGCTCCATCGGGGTGCTGATGGACGGCTTCGGCTTCACCGGCTTGATGGACAAGCTGGGTGTCGAGCGCCGCCTGCTGACCGCGGGCGAGAACAAAGGCATGCTCGACCCGTTCAGCCCGGTCTCGCCCAAGCAGCGTGCCTACGCACAGGCCATGCTGGACCAGATCCACGCCCAGTTCATCGCCGTCGTGCGCGAGGGCCGTGGCAAGCGCCTGAAGGAAACCTCGGAGACCTTCTCCGGCCTCTTCTGGAACGGCGAACAGGCCGTGGCGATGGGGCTGGCCGACCATTTCGGCAATTTGGACTACGTCGCCCGCGAGGTGGTCAAGGCCGAGGACGTCATCGACTACACCCCGCGCGACAACGTCGCCGAGCGGCTGGCCAAGCGCTTCGGTGCAGCCATGGGCGCGGGTGCGGTGAAGGCGCTGCGTGAGGTGCCGGCGCTGCGCTGAGGGACCGTGAACCGGCCCGGGTTCGGCCCCGGGTGTGCAGCGCCAAGGCTTCGCGGCGGCCGGCTTCAGGGCCGCGGCACGGCCTTGTTCATCAGATAGCCCGCGTGGCTGATGCCCAGCAATGCGATCGTGCTGTCGTCCAGCGCCGGGAAGTCGGTGATGCCGTCGGGCTGGGCAAACTTGAAGGTGCGCCACAGCGCAAAGGCATAGGCCGCGACGATCGCGATCGTGAAGAACAGCATCTGCACCTTGGCCAGGTCGACATGGGCGCCGTTGCTGGTCTCGTCGCCTGTCACCATGTCGCTCCAGACGGCCATGTCCGGTTGGCTGTTGCCCAGCAGCCGCCCCTGGTTCGTGTCACCGCCGGGCTGGGCGAGCAGCACCAGCTGAGCGCGTGTCGCAGCCAGCGCGGCGGGGTCGGGGGCCTGGCTCTTCTTTTGCGCCAGCACCAGAGGACTTCCGACCAGCGAGGTGGTGCTGATGCCCAGGGCGAGCCACAGTTCCTGCGGCACGCCGATGGCCAGGGGCTCGTCCACGCCGATGTAGATGTTGTAGAACGCTGCCGTCAGGTAGGCTGACACCAGCACGAGCGTCCACACCGTCATCTGGAACCGCGCCAGGCTCATCACGTTGCGCTCATTGACCAGGATGCCTGGCCAGCGCCCGATGATGGACTTGCCGCTGATGGCCACGAAGAGGGTCATCAGCAGAGCGATGCCCAGCCAGGCGGCGCGCTCACTGTGCGCGGTGACGCCCCACCAGCCGACGACCGGGATCGCGATCAGCGACAGCATCGCCGCGCCGGTAAATGACTTGGACACAGGACCTCCCTTGCGCCGCCATGGCGCCGTTCATTGACCCGCGAGGGGCGCGCTCTTGCCGTCGAGCAGCTCGGTCACGCTTCTCCACAGCGGCTCGTTGTCCAGGATGAAGAACAGGCCGCCCCTGCCGTTCTGGCTGCTGCCGCACTTGGGCGTGGACAGCGAGCCCTGCTGGTTCATGTCTCCGAAGATGACGAAGTGACGGGCCCCTGACGTGGACACGCCGACCTTGGCGTGGTTGAAGTCGGGCCCGGCGCCGCCCTTGAGCCCGAAGCCTGTGCCTTTCCAGCTGCCGGAGGTCGCGATCTGCACGGCGCCGGGCTTGGGCAGGCTGGCGTCCCAGCAATCGATGGGCGTGTTGGCACGGGTCGAGGGGATTGCCGGGTTGGCCCACCAGGTCGCGACGCGAAGCGACACGCCGTCCAGCTGCGACGACACGAGCTGCCAGGGCGGCACCAGCAACTTGGACGGTTTGGACAGCAGGATCACGCCTGAAGAGAGCTGCGCCTTGAGGACCTGGGTGCTCTTGGACTTGATGCCCAGCGCCTTGACGGCGTCCTGGATGTCCTGAGGGCCGCCGTTGTTCACGAGCTGGGCGTTGCCCGGGGCCGTCACGACGCTGGCATTGGCCAGCGCCCGCAGCACCTGCAGCACGTCCGCAGCGGTCAGCTTGACGGAGAAGAACGACTGGCTGACGAGGACGTTGTCGGGGCGGGGAATGCAGCCCAGCGTGTTGCCGCTCGAACGTGCCGGCGAGAGCCGCCCGGCCCCCGGCCATGAGGGCGTGGTGACCTGGATGAGCACGCCACTGCCGCTGGCGTCCCAGGCCAGCACGCCCTTGGCGTGACCCCACGGCGCCGAGCACGAGTCGCTGCAGCCGGGCAGCTCGGGGTCGCCGTAGAACTGGTCGTTCCAGACCACGTAAAAGCGCTTGCCATGGACGATGTCGCCAAAGGTGGCGCCCAGCGGGTCGGCGCCCGTCTCGCCCACACAGGTGCTGCCCATGGCCAGCTGGGGCTGGGTGTTGCTGGCAAACACGAAGGTCTGCCCGCGCGGGTAGTTCTGTGCCGTGGCGCCGAAGGGGCACTGCATCTGCGCGCCCGCCGGGCATTGCGGGAAGGACTTGGCGTTGAACTTGAAGACGAACCACCAGTCCACCGGTTGGCCGTCCTGCACCAGCGGGACGGGCGCGGATGGTGCTTGCGCCGCCGTCGAGACCGGCAGCCACGGCAAGGCCAGGGCAGCCGCCAAGGCCAGCATCCGCTTGACCAAAACCCGTTCGATCGGCACGGCACCCTCCAAGGCATGCGCCACACAGGCTGGGCCACCCCGGCCCGGGGTGGGAGGGCGGCTGGTGATGCCAGCCGCTGAACCGAACGCTAACAAGGCGGCCGCATGGTGCCACCCTCAATGTTGTGGGCAGTCAGCTCGCTGAATGCCGTGCCGGCGCGGCGGGCTCAAGAGGGCCATGAAAAAGGCCGCAGCCTGTGAAGGTCTGCGGCCTGCGCGGAGCGCTGTGGCGCTTACTGCGTCTTGGTCTCGGTCTTGGCCGGGGTGGCGGCAGGCGCAGCCTCGCCCGTCTTGGCTTCGGCGTGCTTCTTGGCGTGATGCTTCTTGCCGGCATGCTTGGCAGCGCTGGCGGCTTCAGCCGGGGCGGCGGCCGTGGCGGTGGCGGCTGCGTGCGCTGCCTTCACGGCCGGGGCCGGTGCCGCGGTGGTCGAGGGCGTTGCGGCCGGCGTGGCGGCCTGGGCGACAACCGTGGCCTTCGCGGCGGGAGCGGCCGTGGTGGTGGCCGGGGTCGGGCTTTGCGCCAGGGCCACGCCCGAGGCGAGCGTGATGAGGGCGGTAGCGAGGGTGGTCTTCAGCGTGTTCATCTTGAGGGCTCCAGGGTGGTTTCGGGTTTCGATCGGCTTCGCGCAAAGCTTGTGTCCACAACGACGCCTTTGCATGCCCCGTTGACCCCGTTGCAAAGCCTTACAACGGCAGAATCAGGCGCATGAACACGCCCCATCGCTTCGACTGGACGGCCGGCTACCCGAGCCGCCGCAGCCCGCTCTTCGCGCGCAACATCGTGTCGACCTCGCACCCCCTGGCGGCCCAGGCCGGGTTGCGGGTGATGCAGGCCGGTGGCAATGCCGTCGACGCGGCCATCGCCGCAGCCGCCTGCATGACGCTGGTGGAGCCCTGCAGCAACGGTCTCGGGTCCGATGCCTTCTGCATCTTGTGGGATGGCCAGCAGTTGCACGGCCTCAATGCCTCGGGCCCGGCACCAGCCGCCTGGACGCCCGCGTACTTCCAGGGTCAGGTCATGCCCCGGCGCGGCTGGGGTTCGGTCACGGTGCCCGGCGCGGTGGGCGGCTGGATGGCCTTGAGCGAGCGCTTCGGCCGGCTGCCGTTTGCTGAACTGATGCAGCCGGCCATCGAGGTCGCGGAGCGCGGCTATGCGGTGCCGCCCATCGTGCAGGGCAAGTGGGCGATGGCGGCCGCCCTGGACGAGATCACCTCGCAGCCCGGTTTCGCCCAGGCTTTCCTGCCGCACGGCCGGGCGCCGGCGGTGGGCGAGCGCTTCACCTTCGCCGACGCCGCACGCAGCCTCAAGCTGATCGCCGAGACCCGCGGCGAAGCCTTCTACCGCGGCGAGATTGCGGCTGCACTCGCCCGCTTTGCGCGCGAGACTGGCGGCGCGCTGACCGAAGCCGACCTTGCCGGCTACCGGCCCGAATGGGTCACGCCACTGGCCAAGGACTTTGCCGGCCACACCCTGCATGAGATTCCGCCGAATGGCCAGGGCATCGCGGCGCAGATGGCGCTGGGCCTGCTGTCGCACTGCCGCGTGACCGACCATGCGGTGGACAGCCCTGAGGCCCAGCACCTGATGATCGAGGCGATGAAGCTCGCCTTCGCCGACGTCTACCGTTTCGTGGCCGAGCCTGCCGCCATGACGGTAAGCGCGGCCCAGTTGCTGGATGACGGCTACCTGGCCGAGCGCGCCCGCCTCATCGACCCGGCGCGCGCCCAGGTCTTCGGGGCCGGCAACCCCGTCAAGGGCGGCACCATCTACCTGACCGCGGCAGACGAGCGCGGCATGATGGTCAGCTTCATCCAGAGCAACTACATGGGCTTCGGCTCCGGCCTCGTGCTGCCCGGGTACGGTGTGAGCCTGCAGAACCGTGGGCACTGCTTCACGCTGGAGCCAGGCCATCCGAATCAAGTCGCTCCAGGCAAGCGCCCGTTCCACACCATCATCCCCGCGTTCCTGACGAAGGACGGGGCGCCGGTCATGAGCTTCGGCGTGATGGGCGGCAATATGCAGCCGCAGGGCCACATGCAAACGCTCGTGCGCATGCTCTGCTACGGGCAGAACCCGCAGGCGGCTTGTGACGCCCCGCGCTGGCGTTTCAACGAGGGCCTGTCGATCAACATCGAACCGCACATGCCCGCGGCCACCATCGAGGCCCTGCGCGCTCGTGGGCATGAGATTGGCGACATCCACGACAGCTACCAGGACTTCGGCGCCGGGCAGTTCATCTGGCGCCAGGGCGACCCGGCGGTGGACGGCTATGTGGCCGCGAGCGACCCGCGCCGGGATGGCGCGGCGGTGGGCTGGTGATGTTCGAGCCGATGCGGCTGTTGCCGGGCGACGACCTGCGCCTGACGCTCGCGGGGCGCACAGGCTTCGTCGTCGCGGGCATTGGCAGCCTGCGTCATGCCGAGCTTCGCCTGGCCGGTGCGCCCGGGCCCACGCACCTGGACGGCCCGCTGGAGATCCTGACCCTCAGCGGCAGCCTGACGCCGGCCGGCGTGCATCTGCATGCCAGCGTGTCCGATGCGCAAGGGCGGGTGACGGGTGGGCATGTCTGCGCGGGTTGCGAGGTGCTCACGACGGCCGAGTTGTTGATCGCACCGCTTCAGCCTGGCAGCCTGACGCGCGAGCCGGATGCCGCCACCGGCTACACCGAGCTGGTCATCCTCAAACCGTGACCGCCGGCACGCGACGCCGCGTGCCCGCGCTGCTAGCATGCGGCGCATGACCAAGCTCCTCGACCTCGACTGACCGCGCCGCACGGCGTGTGTCGTATCCCTGCTGCGCGGGCGACAGCCCGCGTGTCGAGTCGTCTTGAGTAGAGCCAAACCATGTGGTCTCGCCTGATCCAGTACTTCACCCTCGCCCCCGGCGACCTGCTGCGTGACGCCGTCTACCGGCGGCTGTGGTCGTCCATCCTGATCTCGTCGCTCGGCGGCCAGATCACCATGCTGGCTCTGCCGCTCACCGCGGCGGTGCTGCTCAATGCCAGCCCCACGCAGATGGGCCTGCTGCAGGCCATGGAGATCCTGCCCTTCGTGCTGTTCTCGCTGCCGGCCGGCGTGCTGTTGGACCGCGTGCGCAAGCTGCCGGTCTACATCGCGGGTGAGAGCCTGCTGGCGGTGGCCGTGGCCACGGTGCCGCTGGCCGCCTGGATGGGCTGGCTGGGCATGGGCTGGCTCTACGTGGTCGGCTTCGTGCTGGGCTGCGTCTACACGGTGGCCGGCAGTGCGGCGCAGATCGTGCTGACGCAGGTCGTGCCGCGCGAGCGGCTGGTGGAGGCGCATGCCAAGAACGCGCTCGCCTCGTCGGGCGCGGAAGTCGCCGGGCCTGGGCTGGCCGGGGCGCTCATCAAGCTGCTGGGGGCGCCGCTGGCACTGGCGGTCGACGCGCTGCTGCTGCTGGTGTCTGCAGCCATCCTGCGCGGTGTGCAGGTCAAGGAGACGCTGGCCGAGCGGCGCGATCAGCACTTCTGGCAGGAGCTCAAGGCCGGCCTGCGCTTCGTGCGCGAGCGCAAGCTGCTCGTGAGCCTGGCCACGGCCACCGGCACCTGGCAGCTCTTCCACAACGCGGCGCTGGTGGTGCAGATCCTGTTCGCCACGCGCGAGCTGCACCTGAGCCCGCAGACCGTGGGTCTGTCGTATGTTGCCCTCGGCGCCGGCACGGTGCTGGCCAGCATCTTTGGCCATCGCATCAGCCGCCGCATCGGCCCCGGGCCCTGTCTGGTGCTGGGCTATGCCGCCTGCGGCGTGGGCTGGCTGCAGCTGGCGCTGGTGCCGGCCGGTCAGTTCGGCGTCGCCAGCTTCGGCGTGATGCTGTTCGCCTTCGGCGTGGGGGCGGTGCTGATCTTCATCAACTTCCTGTCGCTGCGCCAGGCCGTCACGCCGGCGCCCATGCTGGGCCGCATGACGAGCACCATGCGCTGGCTCATCCTGCTGCCGGCCGGGCCGGGCGCCCTCATCGGGGGTTGGCTGGGTGAGCATGTAGGGCTGCGGGCCGCGCTGGCTTTTGCGGGCGTCGGAGCCTGCCTGTTGGCGGCGGTGGCCTGGCGGCATCCGGTCATTCGCGGCGTGCGCGAGCTGCCCAAGCCTGTCGAAGTGGCGACGGCATGAGCCTCGATCCGCTGCTGCTCGACATCCCCGAGCGCCTGGACGGCGAGCGGACCGTGCTGCTCGCGCCCCGCGCCGGGCTGGGCGCGGAGATGGCGGTCGTCATCACGCAGTCGCTGGCCCACCTGCGCCCCTGGATGCCCTGGGCGCAGGACGCGCCCAGCGCCGAGAGCGCCGAGCTGGTGGTGCGGCGCATGCAGGCCGACTTCATCGCCCGGCGCGACCTGTGCTTCCAGATCTACGCGCGGCGGCCCGACGGCAGTGCGGGCCGGATGCTGGGCGGCACCGGCCTGCACCGCATCGACTGGGCCGTGCGCAAGTTCGAGGTCGGGTACTGGATCCGCCCCGAGGCCGCAGGCCAGGGGCATGTGACTGAAGCGGTGCGCCTGCTGACCATGCTGGCCTTCGGCCCGCTGGATGCGCGTCGGGTGGAAATCCGCTGCGACACGCGCAACACCCGCAGCCGCGCAGTGGCCGAGCGTTGCGGCTTCGCGCTTGAAGGCGTGCTGCGCTGCGACAGCCTCGGCGTGGACGGCCGGCCGCGCGACACCTGCGTGTACGCGCAGGTGGCCCGGCCGGCCTCCGGGGCTTAGAAGAGCGCCACCTTCACGCCCACCTTGTAGGTGCGGCCGTACTGCTCGTACTGGTAGTTCAACTGGGGCACGCCCACGTAGGTGTAGTAGTGCTCGTTGTTGAGGTTCACGCCTTCGAAGGTGAGCTGCACCGACGGCGTGATCTTGTACGCCACCGACAGGTCCACCTGGCGCTGGGCCGCGACGATCTGGTCCTGCGCCGGATTGGTCACGTCGCTGCCGAACTGCAGCAGGTATTTGGACTTGTGGTTGACCGCCAGCCGCGTGCTCAGCGGTCCGGCTTCGTAGCCCAGCATCAGGTTGACGGTGGTGTCCGACTGCCCCGGCATGCGGCTGCTGCGCACAAGATTCGCTTGGCTGGCGGTGTCGTAGCGGCTGACGTCCGCGGTCGAATGCGTGAAGGCGGCGTTGGCGCCGACGATGAAACCGCTCATCCAGCCCGGCAGCATGCGCAGCGGCTGTTGCCACGACAGCTCCAGCCCCTGCACCCGCGCCTTGGGGCCATTGGCATAGCCGGTCACGCTGGTGTAGCCCGTCCACGGGCCAGTGCCGGCGAGGTTGGTGGCGTAGGTGAAGTCCTTGATGTCCTTGTGGAAGACGTAGGCTGACACCGCCCCGTCGTTGCCCAGCAGCTGTTCCACGCCCACGTCCAGGTTGTGCGCCCGCATCGGGTTGAGCGCCGGGTTGCCGAGCGAAGCTTCCGTCGTGCTGGCGAGCGTGACGGCCGGTGAGAGCTGGTCGAAGTTGGGACGCACCACGGTGTTGGTCCAGGCCGCGCGCAGGCTGGTGTCGCGGTCGAGCTTGTAGCGGGTGTGCAGGCCCGGCAGCCAGTGGCTGTAGCCCTTCGCGAACTGGGTGGGCGACAGCGCACCGGCCACCGAGCTCTGGAAGCCGGCCGCGTCGAACCGGGTGCGCTCCACCCGCACGCCGGCCAGCACGTTCCAGGCCGGGCTCAGGTCCAGGCTGGCCTGCGCATAGCCGGCATCGATGTTCTCGTGGAGCGTGTAGTCGGCCAGCGCCGAGGCGCCCGCCACCTTGGCCGCGTCGCGTGGCAGGGCGGCCAGGCGCGCGCGGATGGCCGCTGAATCCATGGCCGGGCCCATGGTGCCCATCGAGAAGTCGAGCGCGCTGCCCGTGACGAAGCTCGCCAGCGTGGTCGGGCCGGTGCCCCAGTAGTTGGGGCTGGTGGCCGAGCTGCTGCTGTAGGACCACTGGTCGGTGTCGTTGCGCTTCTCGCGCCGGCTCAGCTTGGCGCCGAACTTCACGCTGGCCTTCATGCCGTCGGCCAGCGCAAAGCTGCGGCTCAGGTCCACGCGGCCATTGTGTTCATCGTCATCGCTCTTGCGCTTTTGCAGCGTGAAGCTGTTGAGGTTGTATTTGCTCGCGTCGTAGAGCGCCGCCGGGCCGGTGACCAGCGGCTTGACCGTGTCGGTGAACGACACGCCGGCCACGTTGTTCTGGCGAAAGCGCGCATCGTTGAGCTGCTCGGGCGTGCGCTCGGTGCCGCGGCCCAGGCCCAGGTTGGCTTCCAGCAGCCAGTCGCCGAGGTCCTGCTCGGTGCCCAGCACCAGCGAGCCAATCTCGCGGGTGTACTTGCGGGCGCGCAGCCGGCGCTCCGCCCGCACGGTGGCGGTGGCGCCTTCGGCCACCGAGCCGCCGGTGATGTTGCTGATCGTCAGCCGGTCGCGTTCCTCGTCGTCGCTGAAGCGGGCCAGCAGCAGATGCAGCGAGTAGCTCTGCTCGGCGGAGGGCTTGTAGTCGACATTGGCGGCGAAGGCAGCGCGGTCGCGGTTGGGGCGGTAGTGGCGAAGCTCCACACCGGTGAGCTTGCCCGCGCTCCAGGCGCCATCGGTCTCGACGTCTTCGGAGCCAAACTTGCGGCGGTCCACGTTCAGCGCGGCAGCGATGCCGAGGGTGCCGTCCATCAGCCGTGTCGCGCCCAGCAGGCTGGCGGCGGGGCTGGTCTGGCGTGACAGCGAGTCGCGGCTGGCCGACGCGCCCACGCTCAGCAGGCTGCGCGGCAGGTCGAAGGCCGACAGGGTTTTCACATCGACCGTGCCACCCAGCGAGTTGGCATCCATGTCGGGCGTGAGCGACTTGATGACCTCCAGCGAGCGGATCAGCCCCGAGGGCAGCACGTCCATGCTCACGCCGCGGCGGCTGGCCTCGGGCGACGGCACCAGCGAGCCGTTGATGGTGACGGTGTTCATGTCCGGCCCGAGGCCGCGCACGACCACGTACCGGCCTTCGCCCTGGTCGCGCTGCACGGCCACGCCAGGCAGGCGGGCCAGGGCTTCGGCGGCATTCACATCGGGCAGGGCGCCGATGTCGTCGGCCACCACGGCGCTGACGATGTTGTCCGCCTGGGCCTGCATCTTCAGGGACTTGCGCAGGCTCGACGCCTGGCCGGACACCACCACGCCTTCCACCTTCTCGGTTGGCAACTGCTGCGCCTGGGCGGGCAGGGCCAGCATCGCGACGGCGAGCGCGGTCAGTGGGAATGACGGACTGTCACGGAACATGGCTAGGCTTTCGGTCAGATGCACAAAACCGCGCAGCGTAGGAAGCCAATGCGAATCCCCGATGACATGACTCGCCGGCGCCTGCCCCTGTGGCTGGCCGCCCTTGCACTGCTGACGGGCTCGGCGGTTCAAGCCAGCAGTGAGCTGGGCTCGAAGACGCCCTATGCACCGCAACAGAGCGCCGACCGCTACGAAGCCGCACCCGCGGGCTATACGCCGGTGGCGGTGCAGCTCGTGGCGCGGCACGGCAGCCGGGGCCTGACCAAGCCCGGCCCGGATGAAGCCGCGCTCAAGCGCTGGCGCGAGGCCGAGGCGGCCGGCGCGTTGACGCCGCTCGGTGTGCGCTTCGGTGCCGCGCTGCAGCGCTTCATTGCGGCCCAGCGGCAGCTCGGCTATGGCAACCTCAGCCAGCTCGGCGTGGTGGAGCAAAAGCAGCTGGCGCAGCGCCTGGTGGCGCGGCTGCCCGCGCTGTTTGCGGGCTCGACGCCGGTGAGCGTGCTCAGCTCGGGCGTGGACCGCGCGGTGGACAGCTCACGCAGCTTCGTCGCCGCGCTGCAGCGTGAGGCACCGCAGGCGCAAGTGCCGGCCAGCTGGGGGGCAGACCGCTTTCTGCTCTATTTCCACCGGCTCGACGCTCGCCGCGACACGGCCGACACGCCCGCGCGCCAGGCCACGCTGCAGCGCAGCCTGGCTTACCAGGCCTGGTTGCGCAGCCCGCGGCTGGCCGAGCTGCAGCGCCGCATCGACGCTGACCCGCGCCTGCCGCAGGCGGCCCGGCGTTTGCTGCTCGGCCTGTACCAGCCCGGGTTCGTGGATCGTCTGGCTGACCCGCTGGAGGCGGCGCGCGAGGTCATGGACGTGCGCGGCGCGATGGCCGGCTTGCGGCTGGAGCTGGGCGGTGAAGCGGAGTCTTTCGTGCCCGAGGAGGTGGCCGCGGTGTTCATGGCGGCCGACGACGCCGAAGACTTCTACCGCAAGGGCCCGGGCCTGCAGGAGACGGCGCCCGTGACCTACGACATGGCCACCCAACTGCTCGACGACATGCTCGACCGCCTCGCCACCGGGCAGGGCGCGGTGCTGCGTTTCAGCCATGCGGAGATCGTGGCGCCGCTGGTCTCGGCCATCGGCGTGGCGGGGGTGCATCAGCCGCTGCCGGCCAGCCAGCCTTACGACGCGGCCACGCACCCGTGGCGCACCGAGCGCGTGATTCCGATGGCGGCCAATGTGCAGTGGGACGTCTGGCAGGGCCCGCAAGGGCGGCGCCTGGTGCGCATGCTGGTCAACGAGGCGCAGGCCGACTTCAAGCCGGCCTGCGAGGGTGCCCGGCTGCGCCCGGGCAGTCGCTTCTACGACGTGGCCGCCTTGCAGCGCTGCTACCGGGCCGCGCCCTGAGCGGCCACGCTCAAGCCAGCGGCCGGGCGCTGCGGCCCGTCCACACGAACACCTCGCGGCTGGAACCCTGCGCAGGGACGGTGATGGCCCGGGTCAGGGTGCGCCCCTCAACCGTCGCCTGCACTTCATAGCGCCCCGGCGCCAGCTTGGCCAGCACGAACGGGCCCTCGCTCACGGTGGCCAGCACGGTGTGCTGATGCGCATCGCGCACCTGGACCGATACGTTCGCGAGGAACTCGTCGGCCTTGGCCTGAGGGTCATGGGCAACGAACTCCAGCACGGCGGGCCAGGCTGGCGCGGCCGCCTGCACAGCGCGGGCTTCATCCTTGCCGATGCCGCCGGACAGGTACTGCACGCTGCCTTGGTGGTGCATCGGTGGCAGCGGGTCGGCCCAGGCGCCGCCAGCAGCGGCGGCAGCCAGCGCGACCAGGGTCGAACCCAGAAGACGTGAGGTCAAGGTGCGCATGAGGTTCTCCAGTCAGGGATGAACGAATGGCCGGGGCCGTGGTGTGGCCCTCAGGCGAGCAGTTGGTGGGCGAGCGCCATGTCGCGCTGTGCTTCGCGCGATTCGTGGCGGCGGATGTGCCAGGCGGCCGACTCCATCGTGGCGAGCGCCGCGGCCTCGCTGGGCAGGCCCGACAGCGCCCGGCGCGCCTCGCGAAGGGCCGTCATCGCCGCGGCGTCATGGCCGCAATAGAGCTCGACCTGCGCTTCACGCAGCGCCGCGGTGGCGGTGTCGTGGTCGACGACCGGGCGCAGGCCCGGCGCATGCGAGCTGTTGACCGTGCTCACCATCGCGGCGGTGGCAGCCAGGGTGTCGGAGGGGTTGTTCATGTGAGCTCCTTCGCAGGCAAGGGATACGAGATCCGGTGCCTTCACTCTCGGCGCGGCTCATGGCGCGGTTGCTACGCGCGGCGCGGGTCGTGTTACAGCCGAAACAGGTCGGTTCTGGCGCGTGTGCGGATTCAGGGCGTGGTGGTTGCTGGGGCCGGGGGTGACTGGATGAGCCTGTTTGCTGCCGGTCAAGTTTCGCAACCGAATATCGGCGCCATCGACGCGGCGACTTTTGGTCGCGGCACCTGCTAGCTACCGCTTGACGCAAGGCTGGCCGTTCGCCCACAACATTGATGATGAGGCAACCGGCACTGGCGGCCGAAGGGGCCGCCAAAGTGACCGCCGCGCGTCAGGGTCGGCGGCCGCCGCAGAAGTCCGCCAGGATGGCGGCACAACGTATCCACTAGCATGGTTGGTTACAACAGGGAGCTGCCCATTTCCTCGTTCCCGTTCTCCTTTCTCAAGCCTCGCAAGCGAGCGGATTTCACAGACCGCGACGAGCCGCAGGACGTCTTCAGAGCAGCTGTCTACGCCATAGCGGACGCAGCCCGATCAGGTCCGACGCGAGCACGGGTCCTGCAGTTCTATGGCGTCGGCGGCGTCGGCAAGTCGCGACTGCTCAGTGAACTCGAATCTGTTTTCCGGCAGGCGCATCCCGATGCGGCCGTCGTGTCGGTGGACTTCGACGACAGCTCCGTCCGCCAGCCTCATCACGCGCTGCTGAGGATTCGCCAGAGCGTCAAGGGCGCCAGAGGTTTGCGCTTTCAGGCATTCGATATCGCGTACGCGCTCCACTTTGCGATGCGCAATCCTGATATCGAGATCAAGAAGCGTGAGCTCCCATTCCTTGAAGAAGCGGGTGTCGTCGGCGACGTCATCGCCGCAATAGACGGATTCGGGATTGTTGGCGCCATCAAGGGCCTTGTTGAGCAGATCCATCGGCGCATTGACAGCCTCACCATTCCCGACGAAGCCAAGGAAGCCCTCAAAGCAACGCGCTCGATGTCTGAGCGGCAGATCGATGAAGTGCTGCCCGAGTTCCTTGCCTTCGACTTGAACACGCGTAAGCAGCCGCTTGAGCCGCTGGTGCTGTTCGTCGACACGTACGAAGCACTTTGGAACAACCACACCGACGACAAGGAGCGGTTTGTCCGTGACCATTGGCTGCGCCGACTTGTCGAGTCGATGCAGAACTGCCTGGTCGTCATCGCCGGGCGCGAGCAACTGTTGTGGGAAAACTATTCAGAGGAATGGAAAGGTCTGGTGCGGACGCTTGGTCTCGAACAGTTGTCCGAGGATGACGTTGAGCAGTTTCTCAGGTCTGCCGGTATCAGCGATCCCGGCACGATCAAACAGATCTCGGCAACGGCCTTGGGGCATCCCTATTATCTGGATCTGTGCCTTGACATGCTCGCACAGGAAGGTGGGTGTGCACCTTCGCGCTGGCCGGAGTCCAGGCCGGCGCTGTTTGAGCGCTTCGCCAGGAGTCTGAGTTCGCAAGAGCTTGCCTTCCTAAAGCGCCTTGCGCCGCTTGCCTCGTACGACGACCAGTACGCCCGGGCGGCCGTGCGGCACTTCAACATCGGGCTCAACGACGATCAGATTCAGGCACATCAGCGCTTTTCTTTCGTCAAGCCACACGGCCACGCCTGGACGATCCATGAACTCATGCGGCGCAGCCTGCTCGAAAACACGGACGTCGCGACTACACGCGAAGTACGAGGCTTCGCGGTGGCGCATTTCACCGAACGCCTTACAAAGGCACGCCCCGGCAGCGCTGATCATGAGATCGTGGCGCCGTTCCAGGAGTGCGCGCGCCAGCTAAGTGAGCTGAAGGATCCATTGGCAGCCAGGACGTGGCTGGAATCCACCGGATCGCGGGCCATTGCGCTATTGCAGCAGAGAGCGGCGACAGGCCCAGTTCTCGCAACGCTGGACACGATCGGCGAGGTCGTGCAGATGCGCAACTGGCCAAGCTCCGTGTTGACGGCTTATGCGGATGTCACGCATCTGGTCGGTCAGTACCAGCGCTCCGTCGAGATGCTCCAGGAGCAGATCGCGGCGGGCGGTGGTGATCCAACGCTCAGCGACGAGTTGGCCTTCGCCAACGTGCGCCGGATGCACCATTCCATGATGTTCGTGCCCATCGAGGCCGTCTGGCAGGAAGCTGAGGGCTTCTGGGCCCGCCTGGACCCCGCGCGCCACCAACGCGCGTTTGACGAACTGCTGTTCCTGCTTGGCGGGAACCTGGGTGCGGCGCGTGGCGTCGTTGAGGATGCGCGCCCGTGGCTTGCCGAGGCCATCAAGCGAGCATGGCGCAATCGGGACGACGTGCTGAAGGTTCGAATCCTCCGCAAGGCCAGCGACCTCTATCGAATCAACGGAGACGTCAAGCGTTCGAGGCGAGCGTTGGAGAGGGGGCTCGCCCTGGGCGAGCAGCTCAATGTGCCTCGATATCTGAGCTATCTGCGGGTGACCATGATCGACCAATTGCGACTCGAAGGACGCACCCGCGAAGCATTGGCGGAACTCGAACCTGTTCGCGAACGGCTCGCACGTGACAATCTCGACGGCTGGCTGGGCCACACGCATTTGCTTGAGGCCGCCGTGCATCTTGACCTCGCGGAAGTCAACTCAGTCCAGGCCGCGCTCGCCAAGGCGACTGGCTTCTACGCGCGCACCAATCATCTGTGGGGCCGCCTTCAGTGTGAGACCATTTCACTGTGCGCGAATGCGCTGTCCGGCGTTCCACTGGCTGATTGGGCCGGGGCTGCCGGACACGCGAATGCCCTGCGCAGCGCCGGCTATATTCGCGACGCCCAGATCGTGGAAAGGCTCAACGCAGCGGCGCCCCACCGCCTTCCGGCGATCGCGTGTATGTAAGGAGTAAGCATGGGCTTCCAGTTCCTGCGGCGTTCAGCCATCGATGCCAGTTTTTCAGGCACCCATCGCCAGTACCTTGCCGGAAATCTCGAGCTGCCTCAGGAGCTCGCCCATATTCCAGACGAAGACATCGAGTTCGGCATCTCGGACTATCCTGATTACGACTGGGAGGCAGCACACTCGCATGTACGCGCGAGGGAGTTTCAGTACGTGCTCAAAGGCATGACGGAGTACCGGGATCTGGACAGCGGGGAAGTCCATCGGTTCTGTGCTGGTGACTTCTACGTCATCTACCCGGGCACGAAGTACATCCAACGGGTGAAGCAGAACAGCAGAATCCTGTTTGCCAAGCTTCCGGCAGGGAACGACAAGGTGCTGGAGGAGGCCGGCGAGGAACTGCTTGCGTGGGCGCACGAACGGCTGCGGGTTGAGCGGCTAGACCTGAAAGGCGCTGACGCGCCTGCGGCCAATTCGCTCGTCCCGGCTACGGCGGCCGCGATCATCGACGACGAAGGACGCCTGTTGATGGTCCAGCGGCGTGACAGTGGCAAGTGGTCCATGCCAGGGGGCACGATGGAGATGACCGACAGCGTCGCGTCCTGCGTCCGGCGTGAGGTTTTGGAGGAGACCTCCATCGATGTGTCAGTTGAAGGCATCATTGGGACCTACACCGATCCCGAGACACGCATCGCCTACTCCGACGGCGAGGTCCGGCGGGAGTTCTCTATCCTGTTCCACTGTCGCCCCGTCGCGGGCAAGGTCTCGCTGGACGATGAATCCACCGATGCGCGCTGGGTGGCGCTCGATGCCGTATTGGAACTCCCGATGGCTGAATCGCAGCGTAAACGGATAGGGGACGTTCTGGCGTTTGTGCACAGCCGGACCGTCACCATCCGCTAACGGCACTGGGCAGCCTCAATCCCTCTTCCCGTTCGCCCGTTGGCTCCCCCGTTGCCCAGACCTCCATTTGCCGCGTTGTTCGGTGCGCGGAGGCCACTTAATGTCGCCGCGTTCGGCGTTGCGAAGCGGTCGTTTGCAGTTCTCCAGCCAAGCGGTGTCGATGCTGCCGCGTACGACGCGGCCGGGTTCCGGATCGTGGCGGTAGTCGCATTGCTGGGCGAGGGCCTTTACGTCCTGGAAAGTGGCGGCGAGGGTCTCGGCGCGGCATCGGGGCTGAAGTGCGCAAGCCCCGCGTATCGATGACGTGGCTGCCGTTGACTCAGTAGTGCTTCTAGCCGGGCAGGGTGAGTTTGCATCCCCTCCGTGCCCGGCCTGGGACGCTCCGATGCCGCCCTTCGCCAAAGGCCAAAACCGCCGCCGTGCTTCACATCAGGCCACACCGACAGCCCGCGCACGCCAGCGAAAGCAGCGCGAGCCGCGAGTCTCAGGGGCGTCGTGGCAAGCGGCTGGCTGGCTGCAGGGCCGCGGCGCTCGACGCGCAATCGGCCGCTTGCAAGCCATAGGGCTCGAGCCGCCGCCTGATTTCGCCGCTGCGGCACAGGGCTTGGATGGCTTCGGTCATTTGCCGGGCCAGGGCTTCGTGGCCGGGCCGGCGCAGCAAGGCGAAGCCGTAGTTGAATTCCCGCACCACCTCCACGGTTTGCAAGCTGCCGGGCGGTGTCGCGGCGAGCTGCCAGCGGGCGACAGCCTCATTGACGAGGCCCAGGCCGTCTTGCCCGTAGCGCCCGGCCAGGAGCTTGCGTACCACGGCACTCGGATCGGCTTCGATGTGTGCCCGAGTGCCCGGGTGTTGTCTGACCACCGACGCCAGCGTGCGGCTGGCCTCTGACGGGCCGAAGGCGGCGATGGTGCGCCCAGAGGGTGGCTGACCCTGCTCGCGCCCGGGGCCGCCAGGCTTGCCGATCAGCACGTAGCGGCCTTGCACGACGTTCGGGCTCATCACGTACTGCTGTCGACGTTCAGGGGTGTTGACGAAGGGGAAGATCCCGTCGGCTTCGCCGGCCTCGATGCGCTGGTAGGCCCGTCGCCAGGGGAGGACCTCGACATGGCACTGCCACGCCGCGCGGCTGCAGACCGCCTTCAGCACGTCCACCATCGGCCCGGCGGCTTGCCCGGAGGCATCGGTGTAGGCGTAGGGCGGGAACTGCTTGGTGACGAAGCGCAGCGCCTCGGGGCTCGCCGCGGCGGGCACGGCATGGAGGGCCAGGGCGCATGCGGTCCACACGACGCGTGCGGCGTGGCGCGTCAGGGCCAATGCAGCGTTCATGTCGCGTCTCGGAGGGTGCGTTACCGCGCTCCGCGGCGACGCGACAGCCGCACCGCCAGCGACGCGCCCGACGTGGCCGTGGCCAGGGCCACCACGCCCATCCAGCCCCACTGCGCCAGCACCAGGCTGCCAAGCGCTGCACCGGCCGACATGCCGATGAACATGCCGGTGAAGAGCAGCGCGTTGAGCCGGCTGCGCGCGGCGGGGTCGAGGCTGTAGACCACGGTCTGGTGCGCCACCAGCGTGGCCTGCACACCGAAGTCGAAGCCGACCGTGGCGGCCACGATGAGCCCGATCTGCGCGTCGCCGGGCAGCAGCACGCCCAGGCCCATGACGGCAAACGACGCCATCGCGAGGCCGGCGCCCAGCCGCGTCACCAGCTCGGGCCCGCGCTTGTCGGCCAGCCGGCCGGCCAGCGGGGCCGCCAACGCGCCGGCGGCACCTGCCAGGCCGAAGGCGCCCGCTGCTTCGCTGCCCATCTGGTACTGGTGGTGCAGCATGACGGCCAGCGTCGACCAGAAGGCGCTGAAGCCCATGGACAGCAGGCCCTGGGCCAGCGCGGCGCGGCGGAGCTCGCCATGCTGGCGCCAGAGTTGCGCCAGCGACCCCATCAGGTGGGCGTACCGCATGCGGCTTGTGGCTGGCAGCCGCGGCAGTCCGCGCCACGCAGCCACGCCGAACACCACCAGGCTGAGGGCCGCCAGTTCATACACGGCACGCCAGCCCCAGCGCTCCGCGATGAAGCCGCTGGCCACGCGCGACAGCAGGATGCCCAGCAGCAGCCCGGTCATGACGGTGCCGACGGTCTTGCCGCGGCTTGACTCGGGCGCCAGCGTGGCGGCGGCGGGCACGATGTCCTGCGCCAGCGTGGCCGTGAGGCCGACCACCAGGCTGGCCACCAGCAACGCGGGCAACCCCGGCGCCAAGCCGCTGGCCAGCAGGGCGACGGCGAGCAGCACGGTCTTGAGCAGGATGAGGTGACGGCGGTCGAAACGGTCGCCCAGCGGTGCCAGCAACAGGATCCCCAGCGCGTAGCCCAGCTGCGTCAGCGTGGGCACGAAGCCGGTGTCGCGGGCGCTGGCGCCCAAGGCCCCGCCCAGCACACCGAGCATGGGCTGGCTGTAGTAGATCGAGGCCACGGCCAGGCCGGCGCCGCTGGCCAGCAGCAGCACCAGCGGGCGGGAGAGGGCGGCATGCCGGGTGGGCGTGGCAGGCGCCTGTCGAGCGGTGATCGAGTTCATGAGGCAACTCCAAGGGGTTGGGTTGCTGGCAATTCTTTCCTTGCATGAAAGATCGGTGTAGACGGCTCAATTGCACATCGGCTATACACGCTGTGTATGAAAGAGCCGACTTCACCCGCGCTGGACCGACTGGCCCTGATGCAAACCTTTGTGCGCATCGTGGAAGCCGGCAGCCTGTCGGCCGCCGCGGCCCAGATGGGCAGCACCCAACCCACCATCAGCCGCCGGCTGCAGTGGCTGGAAAAGATGCTGGGCCTGCGCCTGCTGCAGCGCTCCACGCACGCCATGCGGCTGACCGAGGACGGCGAGCGCTGCTATGCCCACGCCAAGTCGCTGCTGGAAAGCTGGGCGGCGGTGGAGGCGGACCTGCGCGGCGCCCAGGACCAGCCGCGCGGCCAGCTGCGGGTGCTGGCGCCGCATGCCTTCGGGCAGGAGGCGCTGGTGGAACCCCTGGCGCGCTACCTGGCGGCGCACCCGGAGGTCAGCGTGGACTGGTTCCTGCACGACCGCGAGGTGAACCTGATCGCCGAGGGCATCGATTGCGCCATTCGGGTGGGCGAGGTGGAAGACCCGGCGCTGGTGGCGGTGCATGTGGCGGAGGTGCCGCGCATCCTGGTGGCGCGGCCAGGTCTGTGGGGCGAGGGCCCGCCGCCACGCACGCCGGCAGCGCTCCGCGAGTTGCCGTGGCTGTCGCTGCCGCAGTTCTATCGCGACGAACTCGATCTTCACCAGCTCGGCACCGGCCGCCGCGAAGCCGTGCGGCTCACGCCGCGCCTGCGCACCGACAGCCTGTATGCCGCCCGCAGTGCCGTGCGGGCCGGCGTGGGTGCGGCGCTGGTGTCGGCCTGGCTGGTGGCCGACGACCTCGCCAGCGGCCGCCTCTGCCAGCTCGTGCCGGACTGGGAGGCTTCACCCTTGCCGGTACGCATTGTCTACCCCTATGCGCGCCTGTATCCGGCGCGGCTGCGCAGCTTTGTGGACGCCATGCGCCAAGCCATGCCCGGCATCGCGGGCATGCGGCCGCCCAGCGCGCGCTGAGTGGGGCGCCTCAGGCCGTCAGGGCCTGAGGCGGGTCGAACAGCCCCATGTCGGCGCCGGCCAGCAGGGCCTGGATGTCGGTCAGGATGAGCATGCGCTCGGTGTCGCCCTGCCTCACGCAGCCCATGCCGAGGATGTGGCCGGCGTCGATGGCGGAAGCCAGCGGCGGCGCTGGCTTGACCTGCTCCGGCGGGACCTCCAACACGTCGGAGACCGAATCCACCACGATGCCGATGACCCGGTCCAGCACCGTCAACACGATGACGACCGTGAACTCGTTGTACTGCACGCTGCTGCAGCCGAGTTTCAGGCGCAGGTCGATGATGGGCACGATGACACCGCGCAGGTTCACCACGCCCATCACGAAGCGGGGGGCATTGGCGATGCGGGTGGGGGCCTCGTAGCTGCGGATCTCCTGCACTCGCAGGATGTCGATGCCGTATTCCTCCGCGCCCAGGCGGAAGCTGAGGACCTCGCGCGGCACTGCGCCCCCAGCGGTCAGCGCATGGGCGTACGGGGCGGCCGGGAGGGTGGCCAAGGGGCCGTGCGGCGGTGTGGCGTGATGGGTTTCGCTGACGAGACTCATGGCGGTTGGGCTTGGCAGTTGGGCTTGGCGGTGGGGAGGCGTCGTGCCGAGGGGCGCGGCTCAGAAGGTGGCCCACTCGTCGCTGGCGGCATCAGCGGTGGCTGCTGACGGGCCGGGCGCGGGGCGTGGCGAAGGGGCGGTTGCGGGCTTGGCAGCTGCGGGGCGAGCCGGCGCACGGACCTGGGGAGCCCGGGCAGGCGCGGTCGCCGGGGCTGCGGCCGGCCGGCCAGCCCAGGCCGACACGTCGCCAGAGGACAGCTTGAACACCGCTACCGCCTGCACCAGCTGCTGGGCCTGGCTGCGCAGGCTTTCCGCCGCAGCGGCGCTTTCCTCGACGAGCGCCGCGTTCTGCTGCGTGGCCTGGTCCATCGCCGTGACGGCTTCGCCAACCTGCTGCACGCCCGTGCTCTGCTCTGTGCTGGCGGAGGTGATCTCCGCCACGATGTCACTGACGCGCTGGATGGAGCCGACGATGTCGCCCATGGTCTTGCCGGCCTGGTCGACCAGCAGCGTGCCCTGTTCCACTTGCTCGACGCTGCGGCCGATCAGGGTCTTGATCTCCTTGGCGGCCTCGGCGCTGCGCTGCGCGAGGCTGCGCACTTCCGAAGCCACCACCGCGAAGCCGCGGCCCTGCTCACCGGCGCGTGCAGCTTCCACGGCGGCATTGAGCGCCAGGATGTTGGTCTGGAAGGCGATGCCGTCGATGACGCCGATGATGTCGCCGATCTTGCGACTGCTGTCGGTGATGCCCTGCATGGTGGTCACGACCTTGCCGACCACCTGCCCGCCCTGCGCGGCCACGGCCGACGCGCTCTGGGCCAGCTGGTTGGCCTGCTGCGCGCTGTCGGCGTTATGGCGCACCGTGGTGCCGAGTTCTTCCATGGTGGCTGCGGTCTGTTGCAACGCGCTGGCCTGCTGCTCGGTACGGCTGGAGAGGTCCTGATTGCCTTGCGCGATCTGGGCGCTGGCGGTGGCCACGCTCTCCGAGTTCTGGCGCACGTTGGCCACGACTTGCGAGAGGCTGGTCTGCATCTTGGCCAGGTTGGCCATCAGGCTCGACGTGTCGCCCGACTTGACGCTCACATCGACACTGAGGTCGCCGCGCGCCACGCGCTCGGCCACGGCCACGGCCAGACCCGGTTCGGCGCCGAGCTGGGCGAACAGGCTGCGCGTCAGCAGCACGCCCAGTGTGACGGCCAGGCCGCACAGGGCCAGGCCACCGAACACCAGCGTGGCCGTGGTGCTGGTGCCGGAATCCGTCAGCTGCTGGGAGCGCTGCCCCAGCAGGGTCGATTCAGCCTGGGCGAACTCGGCAATGCCGGCGCGGAAAGCGTCCATGGCGGCCTTGTCCTTGCCTTGCTCGAACTCCGTGAACAGCGCTTCGGCCGGCAGCTTGCCCAGCGTGACTTCGCGCCGCTTGGCCGCCAGCCCCTCGGCCACCTCGAGGAAGGCCTTGTGGTGACTCATCAGCTTGCTCAGCCGGTCCTGCTGTGCGGGGTTGTCGGAGGTCAGCGACTTGGCTTCGTCAAAGTGCTGGGAGAACTCCTTCTTGCCCATGTTGAAGGGCTCCAGGAACTTGTCGTTGCCGCTGGCCACAAAGCCACGCAGGCCGGTCTCGATGTTGACCATGCTCAGCAGCATCTTCTCGGACTTCGTCAGGACCTCGTAGGTGTGGTTGTTCCACTTCACGGTGTCCAGCAGCCGATGCGTGTTGACGAGGGCGATGGTGATGAGGAGGCCGGCAACGGCCAGCAGCGAGGCGAAGGTCGCGAAGAGCTTCTTTTTCAGAGTCCAGTGATTCATGGCGTGCGGTGAGGCGGGCTCGGCCCGACCGGGTGAGGCCGAGCCCAGTCCCGGGGCTGACCCGCGCATGGCGGACTGCGACAGTCCGGTGCTCTGCGGGCATGGGAGCGAGCGAAGCCTGAACTCTAGGTTGAAAACGATTGAAGCGATAAATATGATATTTCAGATTTCGGCAATTGTGCGCAAGGTGAGTTCGCCAGGGTGCCCACGTGCGCGGCAGCGTCCAAAGGTAAGCGCCGCCACATTTGGAAACCCAGCAAAGGCGGTTCAGGCCCTACGCTGAGGTCCAGCGAAAAGTTGTGTCCCATGGAGTTTTCAGAGCTGTTCACCCAGTGCGCGCGCGACGTGCTGCCTCACGCCCGCCGAAAAGGCCTGGTGACCTACGTCGACTACCGCGGCCCGCGCCTGGAGCTGGATGACCCGGGCCCTTTCCTGAAGGCGGGCATCTACCGGGTGTTGCTCGGCATCGTCGATTGTTTCGAGTCGGGCTTTTGCATGTTCAGCGTGGATGCCGCACCGCCGGTGTACGGCCGCAGCCGCATCGTTATCCATGCCGCAGGCACGGGTCGGGCCCAGCCGGCCGACGTGATGGCCGTGCTGCAGCGCCTGCAATTGGTCGAAGAAGTCGATGCCGACCCGCGCCTGGTGCCTGAGGCCTACGGCAGCTGCCCGGCCACCGGCGGCGAAGTGCAGTTCGTGGATGCCGGCCGGGACGGGCTGGTCATTTCCTTGAGTGGCGATGTGGCGGCACTGGAGTTGCCGGTCGATCACACGCCGGATGCGGCGGGTGCCGTCGCCTGGCTGGTCAGCCAACCCGCCGGCACGCTCGACTCGGTCGAGATTCGCCTGCGCCAGCTGGGCTGGCAGGTGCAAACGTTCGACAGCCTGGCCGCCGCCGAGGCGGCCTTGATGGACGCGGCTTCGCCTTCGCTGCTGATTGCCACCGAGCACGACGCCGACGAGCTGCCCGGGCTGGAGCGCCTCGCCCAGGGGCGGCCAGGGTTGTGGCCGGTGCTGGCCGTCGTGTCGGGCTCGCCCACGCTGCGCGCGCGCCGGCATTCGTCGGTGGACATCCGGGTGCTGCCGTTCAGCCCGCTGGAGCTGGACCGCTTCACGGCGCATGTCGACACGCGCACCTCGACCGCGCTGTCGCGCATGACCTCGCCCTCGCCGCTGTACCTGCACGAAAGCCGCCGTGTGCTGGTGGTGGACGACAACGAGGTCAACCAGATCGTCGCCCGCGGCCAGCTGGAGGCGCTGGGCTACGAAGTGGTGGTGGCGGCCGACGGCATCGAGGCCCTGGACTCCTGCTGCGACGCACCGCCCGACATGGTGCTGATGGACGTGGACATGCCCGTCATGGACGGCCTGGAGG
The DNA here is from genome assembly GCF_002205845.1 of Roseateles puraquae. Taxonomy (GTDB): domain Bacteria; phylum Pseudomonadota; class Gammaproteobacteria; order Burkholderiales; family Burkholderiaceae_C; genus Pelomonas; species Pelomonas puraquae. Next base: position 109,753 of record NZ_NISI01000005.1, read on the forward strand.
CGAGCGAGCACCTGCGCGCCCTGCAACGCATCGGCACCCTCCCGCCGTTTCCCATCGTCGCGTCCACCGCGGGCGACAGTGACAGCCGGCGCGATGCCTGCCGGCATGCGGGCATGGATGGCTACCTGAGCAAGCCCATGGACATGCAGGCGCTGGCGGACGAACTGCACCGCGTGCTGCCAGCGCGCCCCTCCGCCGAGCTGTAGCCGCGCCATCGCTGTAGGCCAGCACCGCGCTGCGGCGTCGGTCGGCGCCGCGCCTGTGGGCCTGACGCCCCGCTTTCGTGTCGATTGAAACGAAGCCGTCGGCGCACGTCGCGTCTGTGCAATCTGGGTCGCCGAGCATGAAGCCATGACATCGGCCGCCCACCTGCCGCGATAGGGTGGCAACGGCGAGTCGATGCAGTGATAGGAGCACACCATGACCTCGACCCTGCAAACCCTCCCGCGTGGCTGGCGCGCCCTGGGCTGCGCTGCCATCTCTGCTGCCCTCCTGTCGGCCTGCGCCGTGCCGGTCACGCGCACTTCGCGTGTCATCGATGCGCCGGGCTATCCGCCGGTGGCCTCGGCCACCTACTTGCAATACGGCACGGTGAGCCGCATTGAAGAGATCAGCACGCATGTGGGCGACAGCGGCGGCGGGGCCGTGCTGGGTGCCGTGATCGGCGGCGTGGTGGGCAACACCATCGGCCACGGCATGGGCCGTGCTGCCGCCACGGGCCTGGGCATCTTCGGCGGCGCCGTCGTGGGCGACAACATCGAGCGCAACAACGCGGCGGCCGCCTCCAGCGTGGTCTATCGGGTGCATGTGCGCTTTGACGACGGCAGCCAGCGCAGCTTCGACTACCGCGGCCTGAATGGCCTGCGCACCGGTGAGCGGGTGCGCCTGGACCACGGCATCCTTGATCGGGCCTGAGCCCCCTGCTGCCCAGGAGAACGCCATGAATCGCCTTGTTCCTGTGCGCCGGCGCCGGCCGGCCTTGCATCAGACGGCCCTGGCCGTCGCGGCCGTGCTGCTGGCCGGCAGCGCCTGGGCCGACCCGCCCGCCCGCGTGGGGCGGGTGGCCTGGGTGGCGGGCGACGTGTCGCTGGCCACCGAACCTGGCGCGGCCCCCGGCAGCGCCGCGCTGAACTGGCCGGTGACCACGGGCAATGTGCTCAGCACCGGGCCTTCGGGCCGGGCGGAGGTCACGATCGGCTCCACCGCCATCGACCTGGACGTGGGCACCGAGGTGGACGTGGAGCAGCTCGACGACGCCCAGATGCGCCTGCGCGTGATGCGCGGCAGCGTGGCCGTGCGCGTCAGCGACCCGCAGGACGCCACCATGCTGGTCGTGCAGACACCGCTGGGCCGCTTCACCGAGCCGCAGCCGGCGCAGTTGCGCGTGGACGTGAACGGCCCGTCGGTGGACGGCACGGCCTGGCGGGGCAACGTGAACTTCACTGCCGACAGCGGTGCGAGCTACACCTTCACGCAAGGCCAGCATGCACGCCTCGGCCAGGCAGGCAGCGGCCTGAGCATGCAGCTGCTGGATGCGCGGCCCGACGACTTCCAGCACTTCGTGCAGGCCCGCGCCGGCGCCCGGCCGGTGGTGGCGGCCAGCCGCTATGTGTCGCCCGCGATGACCGGCGCCGACACGCTGGACAGCTATGGCCAATGGACCAGCAGCCCTGACTACGGGCCGGTCTGGGTGCCGCAGGTGGCGGCCGACTGGGCGCCCTACCGCTACGGCCATTGGTCCTGGGTGTCGCCCTGGGGCTGGACCTGGGTGGACGATGCGCCCTGGGGCTTCGCACCCTTCCACTACGGCCGCTGGGCGATGTGGCAGGGCCGCTGGGCGTGGGTGCCGGGCACCTACGTCGCGCGGCCGGTGTATGCGCCGGCCCTGGTGGCCTGGACGAGCGCGGTGCCGGCGCCGGGCGTGTCGCTGAGCATCAGCGTGGGCAGCAACGTGGGCTGGGTGCCGCTGGCGCCGCGCGAGGTGTACGTGCCGCCGTACGCGGTGTCCAACACCTATGTGCGCAACGTCAACATCACCCACGTCACCAACATCACCGAGATCGAGAACGTCACGCGCGTGGTGAACCAGCAGCGCGTGGCCGCGCCCACGGCCGGCACGGTGGCCGGCCGTCAACTGGCTTTCGCGGCCAACCCGCGTGCGGTCACCAGCCTGCCGGTGCAGGCGCTGCAGGCGCACCAGCATGTGGCCGAGCATGCGGTGCCCGTCGCGATGACGGCGGCGCCGGGCATGCCGCATCCACCGGCCCAGGCCATGGCCATGGCGCAGGCGGAAGGGCATCCCCCGGAGGTTCAGCAGGTGCCGCCACCGCAGTTGCACCCGATGCCGCAGTCGACAAGCCATGCGCAAGCTGTGAATCCCGCTGCGCCGGGGCTGGCCCCGATGCCCCGGCGGATGCCGGATCACGAACCGCTGCATGAACCGCCGCACGAACCCGCTCATCCGGTGCATGCGATGCGCGACGTGACGCCGCCGCATGCCGTCGCACCCCCGCAGCCGGTGCACCCGCAGCCGCCCCACCGCGCCGAGCCGCCGCGCCCGGCGGAGGCACCGCATGCGCATCCCGAGCACGAACACCGCGAGCATCACGAGCGGCCGAACGAGCCCCGCTGACGGCCGGCGGCTGTCGCGTGGGCGTTGAAAACTGTCGTTTGCGCGGGCGCGTGGCGGCGGGCATGGATCTACGCTCGGGGCCTCGTCTCGAGCTGGAGTTGCCCATGCCCGCGCCCTTGCGCCATTTCGCAATCAATGCCGCCGACGTCGACCGTGCCAAGGCCTTTTATGAGGCGGTATTCGGTTGGCGCATCGAGCCCTGGGGTCCGCCTGATTTCTATCAAGTGAAGGATGCGGGCCAAGGCTTGCTGGGTGCCTTGCAGGCACGCCGCGAGATCGTTGCGGGCAAGCCGATGTTCGGGTTCGAAGCCAGTTTCGGCGTCGAGGACCTGCAGGCCACCATCCAGGCCATCATGACCGCGGGTGGTCGCATCGTCATGCAGCCCTATCGCATCGACGGTGTGGGCGAACTGATCTTCTTCGAAGACACCGAAGGCAATCTGGCCGGCGCAATGCAGTACGTGCCCGGCTTCTTCGATTGACCGCGCTCGCGTCCGACCTCGTGGTGCGGTCGCTGGCCGTCACCTTCCGTTCGGGCACGACGATCGCTGAGCATCGCCATCGCTGGGGTCAACTGGTCGTGGTGGCCCGTGGCGCCATGCGCGTGACCGCAGTGAGTCAGGTGTGGATTACGCCCCCCACGCGGGCGCTGTGGTTGCCCGCAGGCGTGCCGCATCGGTTGTGTGCCGTGGGGGCCGAGGTGGCGCTGCGCACCCTCTATCTTGCCGAGCCGCTGTCGCAGGCCCTGCCAGCGCAGCCGAGCGTGCGCGAGGTGTCGCCGTTGCTGCGCGAGCTGGTGCTGCACATCTTGTCCTTGGGCATGCTGGTGGGTAGCCAGCCAGCGCAGGCGCGGCTGGCTCAAGTGCTGGTGGACTTGGTGGCGCAGGCCGGTGCCGTCGACCTGCAGTTGCCGATGCCGGCCGATCCGCGTGCCCGTGCGCTGGCAGACCGACTGCTGGCGCAGCCCGGTGAGCGCGTCGCGCTGGCTGCATTGGCAGACAACGTCGGTGCCAGCCTGCGAACTCTGCAACGGGCTTTCGCTCGCGAGACTGGCCTGCCCATCGAGGCTTGGCGCAGCAAGGCCAGTTTGCTCCATGCCGCTGCACTTCTGGCCGAAGGCGCCAGCGTCACCGAGGCCGCGGGCGATGCAGGTTGGCAGAGCCTGGCGGGCTTCGGCGCTGCGTTCCGACAAGTGTTCGGCATGACCCCGGGCCGCTACCGCGCGCGGCGAGACCAAGCATAAAAAAGGCCCACCTCATCGAGGTGGGCCAAAGGAACGCGGGGATGGGATCGCGTGCCTAGGAGGACAGGAGAGCTACGGTGCGTCGATCAGAAGCTGTGGCGGATGCCGGCCACGAACTCGGTCAGGTTGCGGTTGTTGGCATCGGTCAGGCCAACGGGGATGGTGCCCGCGGCGCGATCGACATAGCCAATGCCGTCGTTCTTGAAGCGCGTGACCGAGCTGTACAGCGCGGTGCGCTTGGACAGGTCGTACTGGTAGCCCACACCGAAGGCCTGGGTCTTGCCGTCAGGCAGCGCGCCGGCGTTCTTGCTCTCGACGTACTGGCCCTTGAACTGGTGCTGGCCCAGGCGGTAGCTGGCGCCCAGCCAGTAGCCCTTGCCGTCTTGGTTGGCCACGCTGCGGTCGTTGACTTCCATCACGCCGCCGTTGAAGCGGAAGCTGTTCCAGTCATAGGCGGCGGCGGCCGACACGGTGCGGCGGTTCTGGCCCAGCACATCGGCCTTGTCGTCGACCATCGAGACCATGGCATCGACGCCGTAGCCGGTGTAGCGGCCATAGATGTCGGCCACGCGGTTGCCCTTGGTGCCGCCCGTCACTTCGCCCATGCCCCACAGGGCGCCGGCGCTGAAGCCGCCGTAGTTGGCTGATTCGAGCTTGACCGAGTTGTTGACCCGTGCCGGGCCGCCGTTGCCGGTGGCGGAGCTGGTGCTGCCGCGCACGGGCTCATAGCCGCCGAAGCCGCCGATCACGGCGGTGCTCGCGCCGCTGGCGACGTTGGAGAACTGGCTGAACTGGTCGGTCAGGGTGTAGAGGCTGCTGTACTGGCGGCCGAGCGACACATTGCCGTAGGGCGTGCCCAGGCCCACATACGCCTGGCGGCCCCAGAAGGTGCCTTGGCCGTAAGTGCCGTCATCGAGGTTCAGGCCCGACTCGAGCGTGAAGAAGGCGCGCAGGCCGCCACCGAGGTCTTCCTGGCCACGCACGCCGAGGCGCGAGCCCGAAAGGCCGCCGGACTGCACGCGGGTCTGCGTGGCGGCACCGTCGAGCACCTGCACGTTGGCGTCGACCGTGCCGTAGAGGGTGACCTGGCCCGAGGACTGGGCGAAGGCGGCAGAGCTGGCAGCCAGGGCCAGGGCGGAAAGAGCGAAAGTCTTGGTCTTCATGAACATGTCCTTCAATGGCTGGCGGTACCGATGGGCTACCGCACGGGTCAGCACATCGGGGGCGTCAGCCGGATCAAAAGGCGTCGGTGCTGGAACGCACTGTTGCGCCTTTGCGGTCAATCACGGCGCGCCGCCCAGGCCACGCCGCGAGTGGCAACACTCAGTAATTCAGCTTCAGGCCGACGAAGGTCGCGCCCACGTTGGGCTTGCTGTCGAAGGCATTGGTGAAGTGATAGCGGTCGTAGCCCACGCGCAGGGCCATGGCGCTGTTGAGGTCGTACTGCACACCCACACCGGCCTTCAAGGCCGGGCTGGTGTCACGTGCGGTGGGCGTGGTCAGCCGCGCCTCGGCCACGCCGACACTGCCCAGCAGCGACCAGCCTTGCGCCACCGGCAGGCTGGCCACCCCGTCCACACCGACGCCGTAGATGCGTGCGGACCCGTCGCCGGTGGTCGTGCTGCGGCCGAGGTGGAAGGCGTTGCCTTCGATCGCGAAGTTGGGCGTGAGCTGGTAGCCGCCATAGAGCTTGGTAGCGACGCCGCGGCCGCCACCGTCACCGCTGCCGTAGCCGTTGATGGTGTTGCTGTACTGCGGCGCGCCGAGGGCGCCACCCACGTAAAGGCCTTCAGCATGTGCGCCGGCCATGGCGGCCATGAGGGCGAGAGCCAGGGCGGGGCGGGTCAGGCGGGGGTACTGCATCTTGAGTCCTTTCGAGATCAGGTTCCAGTCGCGGCGCAGTGCCGCGATGGAGCCAGTCTCTGAGGGCTGTTGCGAGTTCCGATGACTCGCGCGCGTCGGCAGATTACGACTGCAACGAAGCGCGCAACACGCGCTGCAGGGCCAGCGCGAGCTCCCGCGTGGTGAGCGGCTTGCGGAGCACCGCGCTCACACCGGCCTGCGCAGCGCGGGCCTCGAAGTCGTCGCCACCGTAACCGCTGTACAGCACCACCGGCAGCCCCGGTCGCAAGGCGCGTGCCTCGCGGGCGAGTGTGGTGCCGGTCATGTCGGGCATGACTTCGTCGGTCAGCAGCAGGTCGAAGGCCTGCCCGTCGTCGCGCAGGGCCTGCAGCGCCGCCTGGGCGGACACCGTGCCCCGTGGCTCGTAGCCCAGCTCGGCGAGCAGGTCTTCGGCCAGTTCAACCAGGGCTGGGTCGTCATCGACGACGAGCACGGTCTGACCCTGGCCTTGAGGCAGTTCCTGCCGTTCGAGGGCGCGGTCTTCCGGCGGGTCATCGCAGACCGGCAGCCACAGCGTGAATCGACTGCCGCGGCCCGGTGCGCTGTTCACGTCGATGGCGCCGCCCAGATCCTTCACCACCCCATGCACCACGGCCAAGCCGATGCCCGAGCCGCCCTGGCGGCCTTTGGTGGTGAAGAAGGGCTCGAACAGATGCGCCACCACGTCCGGCCCCATGCCGAGCCCTGTGTCCTGGACCTGCAGGCGCAGGTAGCGGCCCGCCGGCAGGATCTCGTCGTAGGCCTGCTGTGGGCGAGACAGCTGCAAGGCGTCGAGGCTCACGCTCAGCAGGCCGCCCTCGGTCATGGCCTGCAGTGCGTTGGTGCACAGGTTCATCACGGCTTGGTAGGTGGCCGTGGGGTCACCGCGCACGGCGAGCGCCGGGGCCTGCAGCGACGATTGCAGTTGCACGGCCGCCGGCATGGCACCGGCCAGGTGGTCGAGCACCTCCTGCACCAGCGGCTGCAGCGCAAAGCTCACGCTGCGACGGGGCTGGCCGCGGCTGAAGGCCAGGATGCGCTCCACCTGCTGCCGACCGCGTTCGGCCGCTTGCAGCACGTGGTCCAGATGTCGGGCCTGCCGGCTGCCGTCGGCAGCGGCCTGCCGGGCCATCTCGCCAAAGCCCACCAGCGCCGCGAGCACGTTGTTGAAGTCGTGTGCCACGCCACCGGCCAGATGCCCCAGGGCTTCGAGCTTGCGGGCACGGGTCAGGCGTTGCTGCAGGGCCTCCACGCGCAATTGCTCGCGCGCCATGCGCCAGCCCACGGCCAACGTGACCGCCAGCATGGCCAGCACGAAGGCGCCGACCAGCCAGGCCAGCTCGTTCCAGCTCGACAGCACCGCGCCTTGCTCCCGCCATACCGCTTGCAGCAGCGGGTAGGGTCGCAGCGGGGCAGTCGCCACCAACAGGCCGTCCACACCCTGGCTGCGCCGGGCGCCCGGTGCGCGCGCGCCTTCCTTCGGTGGGCCCAGTGCCTGACGCAACGCCTCCGGGACGGCCTGGGCCTGGCGCGGCGCCAGCGGCATCAGCGAGCGGCCATCGGCACTGGGCCGCAGCAGGGCCTGCTGCACATCGCGGTCTCGCGCGAGCCGGGCCGGGCCACCGGCCAGAAAGTCGGGGTCGGCCACCAGCACCACCACGCCGGCAAAGCGGTCGGCCGCATCCCGCCAGCCCATGGACACACCAATGGCCGGCAGCCCGTCGCCCGAGGCGATGTAGGGCTCGCTCAGGAACAGCCGCGGCGGCCCCTCCTGCTGGGCGGCGGCAAAGAAGTCGCGCTCCGCGACGCTGGTGGGCAGGTCGGCCGTGCTGTCGCGCGAGGTGGCCAGGCGCCGGCCGTCGGCACCGAAGATGCTGATGGCCCGGTAGCCCGGCAGCAGACGGGCGCGCTCGCGCAGCACCGCCGTCACCTGCGGCCCGGTGGCCGGCATGATCCCGCGGGCGAGTTCGTCGGTGGTGGTGGTGAGCACCACCTGGCCGATGTCCAGGCTGCGCTCGGCCTGGCGGGCCATGGCATCGGCCAGTGCGTCCAGCATGCGGGCTTCGGCGGCCAGCGCCTGCTCACGCAGCAGCCACAGGCCGCCAGCCACCAGCACGGCAAAGACGAGTTCGGCGGCCAGCAGCACGCGCAGCCAGCCTGGGCGCAAGGTTGTCAGGGGCATGTGCGCGCTAAAGTCGCCAGCCCGCAAGAGCGAATGACCATCGCTGGATTAGAGCGCAACCCCTCATGGCCCCGACCGAGACTCACCAGGCTCCGCCCCATGTGCTGGTGGTGGATGACGACCCCGCCATCCGCGACCTGCTGACCGACTACCTCAGCAGCAATGACATGCGCGTCACGGCCGTGGCCAGCGGGGCTGAAATGAGCGAAGCCTTCGACCGAGAGGCCATCGACATCGTCATCCTCGACATGCGGCTGCCCGGCGAGGACGGCCTGCAACTGGCGCGAGCGCTGCGCGAGCGGGCGACCGTGCCGATCGTGATGCTCACCGGCCGCGCCGAGGAGGCCGACCGCGTGATGGGCCTGGAGCTCGGCGCCGACGACTACGTCACCAAGCCCTTCAGCAACCGCGAGCTGCTGGCGCGCTTGCGCGCCGTGCTGCGGCGCTACCAGGTCAAGGTGGAACTCGACCCCCAGGACGACAAGCGCCGCGCCTTTCGCTTCGCTGGCTGGGAGCTGAACCTGCGCACCCGCCGGCTCACCGCGCCCGACGGCCGCCTGGTGGACCTGAGCAACCATGAGTTCAGCCTGCTGGTGGCGTTTTGCAGCGCGCCGCAGCATGTGTTGAGCCGGGACCAGCTGCTCACCATGACGCGCATGCACAGCGCCGAGGTGTACGACCGTACCGTTGACGTGCAGGTGCTGCGCCTGCGCCGCAAGCTCGGCAGCGACGGGCTCCAGCCGTCCCTGATCGTCACCGAGCGCGGTGCCGGCTACCGTTTCGACACGCAGGTCGACACCCTGTACTGACGCCGTCGGGCTCATCCCGGGTCGGCGGGGCCGGTGCGTGCGCCGTCGCCTTCGCGGCCCAGGCGCAGCAACAACCAGCCGACCCCGGCGCCCACCCCGAGCGCGAGCAGCCGTTCGCCCCAGCGTTGCCATGCAGGCGGTGCGGCCGGGTGCGCCGCGGGCTCGGCCGCAGCGCCGCGGGACTCGTGCAACACCTGCCGGGCCGAAGCCCCGGGCGCTGCGCTGGCGGCGGGCGCTGCACTCAGCACGGCCGCCTGCGCGGGCAGTGCGCCCAGGCTGGCTGCCAACAGGGCTGCCCACAACGCCGCAAACAGCGCCGCCACCAGCGCCGCCACCAGCGCCGCCGACAGCGCCGAAGTTGCGACGCGCGCCCGTGCGTGCATCCCGGCTGCCCGCCCAGGGGGCGGAAGGGGAGCCGTGTGGCGGTCGCGCCAGAGCCGGAGCAGGTCCATGCCGGGATGCTCCGCCCGGGCTGTTGCAGCATCAACACCCTGCCTGCAGGCTGGATGACATTTGAAACGAAGCGGGGTTCCCGCAGGCGGTGGCTTCGGCCATCATCCGGCCCATGGAAGGCGGCAAGGTGGGTGAGGGGATGGCTGGCAGGCCGTGGCAACGCCGGGCCTGGCTTGTGCAATCACTGCTGATGGCGACGCCCGGTGCCTTCGCGACGGTGCCCGTGGTGCCCATGGCCCTGTCGGACGGCTTGAACCAGCCGTTTGCCGAGGCCCTGCTGCGCGAGCTGGCCGAGGCCGCGGGCTGGCGCTGGCAGGTCAGCCGCGTCCCCTTCTCGCGGGTGCTGCGCATGGCGGAAGCAGGTGAGGCGTTCGGCTTCGGCGTGTCGCCGTCGCGGGAGCGCGAGGCACAGTTGGTGTTCAGCGAGCCGGTCTTTCGCTCGGGCGTGTGGGCCATCGGGCGCGCCGCGGGCGATGGACCCATCACCAGCGTGGCGGGGTTGAAGGGTCGGAAGGTCTGTGCCGTACGGCCTGCGCGTCTGGGCGCCGAACTGGACATGGCTGCCGGGCGGGACTTTCAACTGCATGCGGCGCCAGGTGATCTCGGCAGCCGGCTGCGCATGCTGGAGGCGGGTCGCTGCGATGTGCTGCTCGTGACGCACTTCAATGACGAGCCGGCCTTGCTGCTGCGTCGGGTCCGTGATGCCGGGTTCGACCCCGACAGACTCGCCATCGGCCGGCGGGCGCTGAAGGAACTTCCGGTCTACATCGCGGCCCGCCGCGGGTCGGCGCTGGCGGACCTCGTGCCCGCGCTGAATCGGGCCGTTGCCGACCGTCAGACGGCCATCGGCCGGCTGCTGCTGGCGGGGCCCTGAGGTCAGCGTCCGGATTCATCAATTCAACCCCTCGGGGCATCAGGTGGTCGCATGGCGCCACGGGCGATGGGGCGGCGGGCCGAGGATGAGTCCTCCCTTTGCCAGAACATGAGCCGCCATGAATCGTCGTCACCTGTTGGGATCGCTGGTCGCGATCCTCAGCCCGCAGGCGCGGGCCCTGTATGAACCGGAGCCGATGGCGCTCTTCAGGAGCCTGCCGGGCCGCTGGCGCGGGTCGCTCACCTACCGGGACTGGAGCCCACCGCATGCCCTCGTGTCGCTGCCCTGCGAGTTGTTCGTGGCCTTGAACTCGCCCTCGCAGGCCAGCTTGTATTTCGTGTTCCAGGATGGCCCGGGCAAGGTGGTGCACTCCTACGACCGCTGGACGGTCAGCGAGGCCGGTGACACGTTCGCGTGGGCTTCAGGCAAGGACACGTCAACGTACGACCTCACGCCCATGCCCGCTGCGGCGGGCGAGACGGCCGTGTTGCTGACCCGGCTTCAGGACGGCAAGACCTATCGCCAGCGACTGCGGCTGGGGCCCAAGACGCTGCACATCGAGAAATTCGAAGTCGAGGCGGACGGCCGCGAGAGCTTCCGGAACCGCTACGAGTTCGCGCGCGCCGACGCCTGACGGGGGCGCTGGCGATCAGCGGTGCTCGAAGACGTCTTCGTCCGTGAGCCGCCAGCAGCCCCGGTCCATGCTGAAGTGGTAGGCCCGGACCGGGAAGCGCAGGTGGTCTCGCAACTCGACGGTGGCCGAGGTGCGAGTCGACGCCGCCACGTCGATCGTCAAGCCGCTCTGTTGGGCCTGGGCTTGAAGCGATGGGCGCCGGGCGTAGGCATCCCGGGCGATCCAGCGCTCGGTGTAGGCCGGCGAATCTTCGAGCCAGTCGTCGTCGGCCCACTGGCGCTCATGCAGCGGGAACTCGGTGCGGCTCAGCACGAATGCCGGGCTGGTCGAGAAGATGGACAGGAAGGCGCTGAAGGTCTCGGGGCTCGCCTCCGAGCATTCCGCCGCCGCCGCGGATGACGCGACGAGCCCCATGAGGATCGAGGCGCCGATGGCCAGCAGCCGGTGCCCGGCACCGGGCGGGGTGGTCGGTTCATCGCGTCTGGCGGAGCGTGTCATGACGGGTTGCAGTCGCTTCAGCAGCAGGTGGGCCGCGCCGCAGCGGCGTTGCAGGCGGCGCCGGATGCTATGCCGAAACAGCGGCGGGATCACCTGCCTGGCTTACCGGCGTCTGGCGGTGATGATGGCTGTATTGACCGTCACGGCGCTGCCGCCGGCACTGACCTCCACGGCGGTCGGCGCCCCTTCCAGCACCTGATCGGGGTGCCAGATCCGGACCCGCGCCGGCCCGGCGGGCAAACCCGTCAGCACCGCCTGGCCGTCGGCCTCGCTGACCCTGGACCAGGGGCTGTCGGCCACGTACAGATGCCCCCGCATGGAGCTGTGCAGATGGCAGCCCAGCAGGTAGGCGCCGGGCTTGGCCACGACGCGGCTGTCGCGCGCGACCGTCTCGCCAACCTTGCCGGCCAGGCGCATCTGCTGGTTCTGGGTCGCATCGAGATAGAAGCCGCCCGGGCCGACCGGGCCGAGGATGACGTGGTGGTCCCAGGCATCCAGGTTGGTGAAGCTGACGCGGGCGCCGGTGTGAACCACGGTCACATAGGGCTTGAAGCGCATCTTTTCCTGGCGGATGGTGGCTTCCATCACGGGCGGGGGCTGGCTGCCGGGCACCGTGCTGTCCACCAGCACGACGGCATCCGCCAGGGGCTGGCCCGATTTATCGAGCACCCGCACCGACAGGTCGGCGGCCGGGGTGGCGGTGGCCAGCACCAACAGGCTGGCGGTCAGAAAGGCATGCACACAGGGCAGGGGGCGCATCGGAAGGCTCCGGTCAGACGATGACCGAGACCTACGCCCGCCGCGCGCATCTGGATGCATGCCGATGCCCGCGAGCTGTCGCCGCCGCTCAGATGGACCCGACCGAGACGATGGGCCCCGTCGGAGCGCCGGTGGGCGAGCCGCCAGCCGGCTCCAGGCTGACGGCCAGCGCCTGGGCGCCTTTCAGGATCTCGTTGCGCAGCACCGTGGTCGAGCCCTGGGCCGACACCAGCCCCAGCGAGCGGGGTGCTGCGCCCGACGGCACGGCCCAGAGCTCCAGCGCCCGGCCGTCCGCCACCTGGGCGGTGCCCAGGGGCTTGAGCACCAGCGCGCGCCCGTCGGCACTGATGCTCGCCACGAAGCCCGCCGACACCAGCGCGGCGCCATCCGGTGTGCCGTTGAGCACCACCACCAGCGGTGGCTGCACCGGCGGCGGCTGCACCACCACGACGGCCAGCGCCAGCGTCGCAGCGACCGCCACGGCCGACAAGCCACGCCAGACCGCCAGGCCCTGCCACCAACGCTGCGGCGCCCCGGCGGGCGTGAACAACGTGGCTTGCACCTGCTGCCACACCCGGGGGCTCGGGGCCATCTCCGGCAACGGGGCCGCCAGGGTCTGCATGCGGGCTTCCCAGCCGCGTACTGCGGCGGCCAGGGCCGGGTGGGCGGGCAGCAGCTGCTGCAGGCGGCGGCGCGCACCGCCGCGCAGGGTGCCCAGGGCGTATTCGGCGGCCAGTCGGTCGGCCAGTTCTCGCTTGCTGTAGTCCATCAGTGCGCTCCGGCCTGGGGTTGGCTGCCGCGCGCGGCGCGGTCCAGGCAGTCGCGCAGGCTCTGCAGCCCGCGGCGGATCCAGCTCTTCACGGTGCCCAGGGGTTGGGCCATCTGGCCGGCCACCTCGGCATGCGACAGGCCGTCGTAGTAGGCCAGCGCCAGGCTGGCGCGCTGGCGTTCCACCAGGTGTTCCATGCAGCGCTCCAGCGTGTGCTGGGTGCTGGCCTGCTCCAGTAGCGCCAGCGGGCCGGCGGCGGTGTCGGGCACCTGGTCCAGCAGGTCGGTCTCGGCATCGCCGTCGGGGCTGCCGGCGTAGCGGCTCACGGTCTCGGGCTCGCGGCTGCGGCGGCGCAGGCCGTCGATGGCGCGGTTGCGGGCAATGCTCATCAGCCACGTCATGGGCCGCGCCAGCGCAGGGTTGTAGCCGGAGGCCGATCGCCAGACGGTGACGTAGACCTCCTGCAGGATTTCTTCAGCCTGGCCGCGGTCGCCCACCAGGCGGGCGATGACGGCCAGCAAGGTGCCGCTGGTGGCCTTGTAGAGAGCTTCGAACGCTTGGCGGTCGCCCAGGGCCGTGCGGGCCATCCAGGTGTCCAGGGCTTCGGCGGCAGCATCACCGGGGCGGGGTGTGTCGGTCATGAGGGCGGGGCGGGCAGCGGCACGGACGGGGGCCCGCGCTCGGGGCCGATTGTTGACGCCATGGCGGGCACCGGGAACAGAAAGGACGGCCATGACCCAGCTACGTCGCCGGCTTCTTCACGGATGCAGGGCTTGCTCCAAAAAAATTTTGCATCCATTTGTTCGGCGGCGGCGTAGCTGGACCCATGACCGCTGATTCCTTCAGGAGCCGACCCATGACGCCGAGAGTTTCCCGGGGCTTCAATGCCCTCACCGCCCTGACTGCCCTGACCGCCACGCTGGCCGCCACGGGCGCGCATGCGGCCGACGGCAAGCTGCTGCTGACCGGCGGGGTCAGCTCCATCGACGGGGCTGCCGGGGGCGGCCTGACGCCGTGGGCCGTGACGGGCAGCTACGCGACCTCGGGCGAGGTCGGCGGCACGGCGTTCCTGACGGGCGTGAAGACCGGCGACTACGCGCTGCGCACCTTTGGCGTGGCGGTGAGCTGGGAAGACCGCTTCGAGCTGTCCCTGGCCCGGCAGGACCTGGACACCCGCGACAACCTCGCGCCGCTGGGCCTGCCAGGCCTGCACCTGAAGCAGGACATCCTCGGCGCCAAGCTGCGCGTGGCCGGCGACGCGGTGCTGGACGCCGACACCTGGATGCCCCAGGTGGCCATCGGCCTGGAACACAAGATGACGCATGCCGGCGCGCTGGGCCCCACGCTGTTCGGGCCGCTGGGCGCAAGCCGCTCCGGCACCGATGTGTATGTCAGCGCCACCAAGCTCTTTCTCGCGCCCGGCATCCTGGTCAACGGCACCCTGCGGGCCACCAAGGCCAACCAGAACGGCCTGCTGGGCTTCGGTGGCGCCCAGGGCCGCGGCTACCAGCTCAAGCCGGAGATCTCGGTGGCCAAGCTCCTGTCCAGCCGGGTCGCGGTGGGCGCCGAGTTCCGCGCCAAGCCCGACAACCTGAACCGCTCCGTGCTGGGCGAGGGCGCGCTGAAGGAGAACGCCTGGTTCGACGTCTTCGTGGCCTGGGCGCCCACCAAGCAGGTGTCGCTCACCGCCGCCTATGTCGACCTCGGCCGCATCGCCCCCGCCGTCCAGCCGCGCCGCCAGACCGGCGCCTACCTTTCTGCCCAACTGGCCTTCTGAGGCTGCGCGCGTATTTCAAGGAGATGTTCATGACCCGCATGACCCGTGCCCTGGCTGCCTTCGGCGTCACCCTGCTGCTGTCCACCGCCCATGCCCAGGGCACCGCTGACGACAGCGTCTACCGCGCCTGGGGCGAGAAGGCCGGCATCCAGGCCGTGATGCAGGACTTCGTCACCCGTCTGCAGGCCGATGCCCGCATGGCGCCGTTCTTCAAGAACGCCAACCGCGAGCACCTCGTCACGCAGCTCACCGAGCAGCTCTGCCAGCAGTCCGGCGGGCCTTGCACCTACAAGGGCGTGCCCATGAAGGAGGCCCACGAATCGATGGACATCGGCCGGCGTGACTTCAATGCACTGGTGGAGGTGCTGCAGCAGAGCATGGAGGCCAAGGGCATCCCGTTCGCTGCCCAGAATGCGATGCTGGCGCGCCTGGCGCCGATGTACCGGGACATCATCAACCGGCCCTAGGAGTCCGCGCGGCAGAGCGTGGCATCCGCGCCGGGGCGAGAGGCCGCGCAGCCTCCTAGGCCATCGCACCCGGCCCCAGCCGGTCCACCGCGTCGGTGATGATCCCGTCGATGCCGTCGGCGATCAGCCGCTCGGCCACGGCGGCGTCGTTGACGGTGTAGACCAGCGCCCGCCAGCCGCGGGCGTGCAGCTGCTCAATCAGTGAACGGTCCATCAGCCGCCAGTTCGTGATGACGGCCACCACGCCCAGGGCCTCGGCCGCCTCTTGCCAGCCGGCCCAGAGTTCGTCCAGCAGCAGGCCGCGGGGCAGGGTGGGCTCGGTGTCGCGGGCGGCGGCCAACGCGTCGGGCTGGAAGCTGCTCAGCAGCGGCGGCACGGCGGCGCCTGCCCACAGGCGCGCGGCCTCGCGTGCGACCGCCGCGCCGGTGCGGGCGTCCTCGCCGGGGCAGGGTTTGATCTCGATGTTCAGCGCGCAGCCATTGGCCTGGCAGAACGCAGCGATCTGGGCAAAACGGGGCAGGGGCTCGCCGGTGTAAGGCGGGCTGTGCCAGGCGCCGCCATCCAGCCGGGCCAGCGCCGCCCAGTCCTGTTCGGCGGGAGAGCCCTGGCCGCTTGTCGTGCGGTCCAGGGTGTCGTCATGCAGCAAAAAGGCTTCGCCGTCGCGGCTGAGCTTCACATCGCATTCGAAGGCTCGATACCCGAAGCCGGCCCCCACGCGGAAGGCGGCCAGGGTGTTCTCCGGGGCAAGCTTGCCGGCGCCGCGGTGCGCCAGCCACAGCGGATAGGGCCAGGGCTTCATCCTTCGGATTCTGAGGGCAATCGGTGCAAAACCCCCCCTGCGATACGATCCCGCTCCTCTATGAACGCCCCGCATCCCCTGATGCCGGCTGCCGCTGCCGCAGCCGATGTCCACGATTCGCGCGACGCCCCCCGCCTGCGCGAGATTCCGTACAACTACACGTCGTTCTCCGACCGTGAGATCGTCATCCGCCTGTTGGGTGCGCGATCCTGGGCGCTGCTGGACCAGCTCCGGCTGGAGCGCCGCACGGGTCGATCCGCGCGCATGCTGTACGAGGTGCTGGGCGACATCTGGGTGGTGCAGCGCAACCCCTACCT
Organism: Roseateles puraquae; assembly: GCF_002205845.1. Classification (GTDB taxonomy): domain Bacteria; phylum Pseudomonadota; class Gammaproteobacteria; order Burkholderiales; family Burkholderiaceae_C; genus Pelomonas; species Pelomonas puraquae. The sequence goes on from NZ_NISI01000005.1 coordinate 125,847, forward strand.
GCAGGACGACCTGCTGGACAACCCCAAGCGCCGCGCGCTGCTGATCGAGGCCCTGCACCACCGCCTGGCCGAGGTGCAAAAGCGCCGCGACCCCGCCAGCGACCCGGTGCGCGACGCGGCCGTGGGCGAACTGCTGGAGGCGGCGCGCGGCGCCGTGGCCGAGTTCGCCAAGTTCTTCGACAGCACGGCAGCGCTGCGCAAGCGCGCCGCCAAGACCCTGGCCCGCCATACCGCCAAGGACAACATCAAGTTCGACGGCCTGGCCCGCGTGAGCCACGTGACGGACGCGACCGACTGGCGCGTGGAGTACCCCTTCGTCGTGCTCACGCCAGACACCGAGGCTGAGATGGCCGGCCTGGTGGGCGCCTGCTTCGAGCTGGGCCTGACCGTCATCCCGCGCGGCGGCGGCACCGGCTACACCGGCGGCGCCGTGCCGCTGGTGTGGAACAGCGCCGTCATCAACACCGAGAAGCTCGAAGCCCTGCGCGGCGTCGAGATGCTGCAGCTGCCAGGCCTGGACCGCGAGGTGCCGACCATCTTCAGCGAAGCCGGCGTCGTCACGCAGCGCGTGGCCGACCTGGCCGAGGCGAACGGCTTCGTGTTCGCGGTGGACCCGACCTCGGCCGAGGCCAGCTGCATCGGCGGCAACGTGGCCATGAACGCCGGCGGCAAGAAGGCCGTGCTGTGGGGCACGGCGCTGGACAACCTGGCCAGCTGGCGCATGGTCACGCCCGAAGCCAAGTGGCTGGAGGTCGTGCGCCTGAACCACAACCTGGGCAAGATCCACGACGTGGAGATGGCGAGCTTCGAGCTGCGCTACTTCGATGCCTCGGGCAAGACGCTGGAGAAGACCGAGCGGCTGGACATCCCGGGCCGTGTCTTCCGCAAGGAGGGCCTGGGCAAGGACGTGACCGACAAGTTCCTCGCCGGCCTGCCGGGCATCCAGAAGGAAGGCTGCGACGGCCTGATCACCAGCGCCCGCTGGATCGTGCACCGCATGCCGGCGCACACCCGCACCGTCTGCCTGGAGTTCTTCGGCAACCCGCGCGACTGCGTGCCGAGCATCGTGGACATCAAGGACTACATGTTCTCGATCGCGTCCACCGGTGTGCTGCTGGCGGGCCTGGAGCACCTGGACGACCGCTACCTCAAGGCCGTGGGCTACGCCACCAAGAGCAAGCGCGGTGGCTTCCCGAAGATGGTGCTGATCGGCGACATCGTCGGCGACGACCCCGATGCGGTGGCCCGCGCCACCAGCGAGGTGGTGCGCCTGGCCAATGGCCGCTCGGGCGAGGGCTTCGTGGCCGTCAGCGCCGATGCGCGCAAGAAGTTCTGGCTCGACCGCAAGCGCACCGCGGCCATCAGCAAGCACACGAACGCGTTCAAGGTGAACGAGGACGTCGTGATCCCGCTGCCGCGCATGGGCGAGTACACGCTGGGCATCGAGCGCATCAACATCGAGCTCAGCTTGCGCAACAAGCTCGAACTCGTCAGCGCGCTGCAGGCCCTCTTCACCACCGGCAAGCTGCCGCTGGGCAAGACGGACGACGCGGGCGACATCCCGAGCGCTGAGCTGCTGGAAGACCGCGTGCAGCAGGCCCTGGCGCTGCTGCGCGAGGTCGGCGCGCTGTGGCAGCAATGGCTGGACGGCCTGGACGCGGGCTTCTTCGAGCAGTTGCAGACGCATGAGCTGCGCGCGTCCTGGAAGACGCAGATCCTGAAGCCCCTGCAGGCCATCTTCAGTGGCGCCGCCTTCGAGCCGTTGCTCACCGAGTGCCGCCGCATCCACAAGGACGTGCTGCGCGGCCGGGTGTGGGTGGCCCTGCACATGCATGCCGGCGACGGCAATGTGCACACCAACATCCCCGTCAACAGCGACAACTACGCCATGCTGCAGACGGCCCACGAGGCCGTGGCCCGCATCATGACGCTGGCGCGCTCGCTCGACGGCGTGATCTCGGGCGAACATGGCATCGGCATCACCAAGATCGAGTTCCTGAGTGATGACGAACTGGCCAACTTCACGGCGTACAAGAAGCGTGTGGACCCGGAAGGTCGCTTCAACAAGGGCAAGCTGCTGAAAGACGCGAGCCTGCCGGCTGACCTGCGCAATGCCTACACGCCGTCCTTCGGCCTGATGGGGCATGAGTCGCTCATCATGCAGCAGAGCGACATCGGCGCGATCAGCGACTCCATCAAGGACTGCCTGCGCTGCGGCAAGTGCAAGCCGGTGTGCGCCACGCACGTACCGCGCGCCAACCTGCTCTACAGCCCGCGCAACAAGATCCTGGCCACCTCGCTGCTGGTGGAGGCCTTTTTGTACGAGGAGCAGACGCGCCGTGGCGTGTCGATCAAGCACTGGCAGGAGTTCGAGGACGTGGCCGACCACTGCACGGTCTGCCACAAGTGCGCCTCGCCCTGCCCGGTGAAGATCGACTTCGGCGACGTGACGATGAACATGCGCAACCTGTTGCGCAAGATGGGCCAGAAGACCTGGCGGCCCGGCAATGCCGCGGCCATGTTCATGCTCAACGCCACCAACCCCGAGACGATCAAGCTCGCGCGAAGTGCGGTGGTGGGCATCGGCTACAAGGCCCAGCGTCTGGCGGTCGACCTCTTCAAGCCCGCCGGCCGCAAGCAGTCGAGCGCACCGCCGGCCACCGTCGGCGCAGCGCCGGTCAAGGAACAGGTCATCCACTTCATCAACAAGAAGTTGCCGGGTGGCCTGCCCAAGAAGACCGCTCGCGCGCTGCTGGACATCGAGGACAAGGACTACGTGCCCATCATCCGGCCGCCCGCCACGCCGAGCGAGACCGAGGCCGTGTTCTATTTCCCGGGCTGCGGCTCGGAGCGCCTGTTCAGCCAGGTGGGCCTGGCCACGCAGGCCATGCTCTGGCATGCCGGCGTGCAGACCGTGTTGCCGCCTGGGTACCTGTGCTGCGGCTACCCGCAGCGCGGCTCGGGCCAGTTCGACAAGGCCGAGAAGATGATCACCGACAACCGGGTGCTCTTCCACCGCGTCGCCAACACGCTGAACTACCTCGACATCAAGACCGTGGTGGTCAGTTGCGGCACCTGCTTCGACCAATTGCAGGGCTACAAGTTCGAAGACATCTTCCCGGGCTGCCGCATCATCGACATCCACGAGTACCTGCTGGAGAAGGGCATCACGCTGGGCGCCAAGCAGAGCTACCTCTATCACGACCCCTGCCATTCGCCCATGAAGCAGCAGGAGCCGATGAAGACGGTCAAGGCGCTGGTGGGTGAGAACGTCGTCAAGAGTGACCGCTGCTGCGGCGAGAGCGGCACGCTGGCCGTCACGCGGCCTGACGTCTCCACGCAGGTTCGCTTCCGCAAGGAGGAGGAGCTGCGCAAGACCGAGGCGCAGCTGCGCGCGAGCGGCAAGGTGGGCGCGGAGGACAACCTCAAGATCCTCACCTCCTGCCCGAGCTGCCTGCAGGGCCTGAGCCGCTACGGCAATGACCTGCAGAACGGCCTGCTGGAAGCCGACTACATCGTCGTCGAGATGGCGCGGCAGATCCTGGGCGAGAACTGGATGCCCGACTACGTGGCCAAGGCCAACGCCGGAGGCATCGAGCGCGTGCTGGTATGACGACGCTCAGCGGCTACCTGCGCACCGCCTTCCGGTGGCAGCGAGGGCGCCAGGGCAGCGGCTACGACAAGATGCTGCTGCTCACCGCCCGCTGGCCGCTGCCGTTCGACAGCTACCTGATCCGCTACCCCGAGGGCAGCGCCATCCCGCCGCATACCGACCCCGTGCAGACGGGGCGCCATTACCGGCTCAACATCGTCGTGAAGGCCTCACCGCGCGGCGGTGAGTTCATCTGCGCGACGCCGATCTGGCAAAGCCGACGTATCAAGTTCTTCCGGCCCGACGCCTGCGAACACAGCGTGACGCGTGTCGAGGGCGGCAGCCGCTATGTGCTGTCGGTGGGCTGGGTGCTGAAGGACCGACCGACATGACCTGCCCGCTTTGCGCCACCGACGGTGGTCTCGTTGTCGCCCGCGCGCCGCAATTCCGCGTGGTGCGGGTGGTGGACGGCGACGAAGCCCGCCGCTTTCCGGCGTTCTACCGACTCATCTGGGCCACGCATGTCGCCGAGTTCAGTGACCTTTCGGTCACGGATCGTCACGCGTGCATGGAGGCTGTCACCGAGATCGAGCGGGTTCTGAGGTCTTTGCTGTCGCCGACCAAGGTGAACCTCGCCTCGCTGGGCAACGTCGTGCCGCATCTGCACTGGCACGTCATTGCCCGCTTCGAAGGTGACTCGCACTTTCCGGCACCGGTCTGGGCGGCCGCCCAGCGCGACACCGTGCCTGCGCTCGCCCGGCCGCTGGCCGAGGTGGACGCGGCAATCGCTCAGTCCTTGGCCAGCGCCACGCGCACGCTCGGTTGAGCGGCGGCCGTGGCCGTGCCCGACGGTGCGGCGCGGTAGTTCGGGTCGTAGGGGTCGATGAAGTCGATGTTGAAGCGGTAGATGCGCGCATCGGCGGACGCCTGTGGGCCGCAGTTCAGCGCGCGCACGGCATCGCGAACCGACCGTTCGACCTTGTTGCCCCAACCGCGGGCGCGCACCGTCTCGATCTCGCCGTCCTGCATGACGAACTGCACGCGCACGCGGCCGGCCATGCGCTCGCGCAGCCAGGTGGTTTGCAGCGCGTCCTGCAGCTGATGCTCGATGCCGGCGCAGGAGGCGGTCACGTCAAAACGCACTGGTGCCTCGATGACACGACCGCGCACTTCCACGCGTTCAAGGCTGTCGGGTGAGGCCATCGCCGGGCCGGCGGTCAGGGCCAGTGTGGCGGCGCAGGCCAGGCCCGCGAAGAGGCTGTTGAGCAGCGGGGTGCGTTGCGCGATCGAGTAGCGAGTGGACATGACGAGCTCCTGTGGGTGGTGGGCTGAAGTCGGCGCCCATCGCGTCGACCTGTCGTCAGGCTAGGCGCCTGACCGAGCGCACCCAAGGCGCAAGCGATGAGCTGCGGGTGGCTTGCGACGATCCGCAGAAAACCGCGGCTGAACTGCAAGTGCCGAAATGGCATGCACGGCGACCTGCCCGTGCCACTCGTCACGGTGTCTGCCAATCAGGGCTTGCCCCTTAGGGTGGCCTCCGTCACTGCGGTGGGTGACAGGCGTCTGGCGCCGCTTTGTCCACACTCGGTCCCGCTTCGGAATGCGCCCGGCCGGTGCGCTGCTCACGTCGTTGGGAAGACGGGCGCCGCCGGCCAGCTGTCGACACGGCGGCGCTTCGCGTGGAGATCCCATGGGCCGAGCCGGCATGCCGTCCGCCACGGCGAACTCACGGAATCACCCTTATGCATTTCTCCTCCACGAATCGCCGCCGGGCCGTTGCCCTGGTTTGCGGCCTGCTCGCCGCCAGCGTTGGTCAGGCCGGCGTCTCCACGGCGCAGGTCGACAGCGGCGTCACCAGCCTGCTGCAGCGCGGTAGCACCACCGACCGCCTGATCATTGGCTACCGCGATGCCGCCCAGGCTGACGCTCGCGACGCGACCGTGTTGCGCGCCGTGACCGTCAACGCGGCAACGCTCGACAACCGCCTCGGCGCCCTCAACGCTGCCTTGGCCCTGCGCGGCGCCAAGGCGCGCGTGCTGCGCCAGATGGGCACCGGCGGCCATGTGTTCAAGCTGGACAAGGCTTTCACGCTGGCCGAGCTGCAGCGCGTGGCGAGCGACCTCAAGGCGGCTGACGCCAACATCGCCTACGCCGAGCCCGACCGCAAGATGTACCCGATGATGACGCCCAACGACACGAGCTACAGCTCGCAGTGGGACCTCTACGAGACCACCGGCGGCATCCGCGCCCCGGCCGCCTGGGACCTGGCCACCGGCACGGGCATCGTGGTGGCGGTCATTGACACCGGTATCCGTCCGCACGCCGACCTGTCGGGCCAGACGGTGGCCGGCTACGACATGATCAACGACGCGACGGTGGCCAACGACGGCAATGCGCGCGACAGCGACCCGAGCGACCCCGGCGACTGGACCGCCGCCAATGAATGCGCCGCGGGCGACCCCGCCAGCAACTCCAGCTGGCACGGCACCCACGTGGCCGGCACCATCGCCGCCAAGACCAACAACTCGGCGGGCATCGCCGGCATCGCCTTCAACGCCAAGATCCAGCCCGTGCGTGCGCTGGGCAAGTGCGGCGGCTACACCTCCGACATCGCCGACGGCATCACCTGGGCCTCGGGCGGCACCGTCTCGGGCCTGAGTGCCGTCAATGCCACGCCGTCCCGGGTGATCAACATGTCGCTGGGCGGCGGCGGGGCCTGCGACACGGCCACGCAGACGGCCATCAACGGTGCCCGCTCGCGCGGCACCGTGGTGGTGGTGGCTGCCGGCAACGAAAACCAGAACGCCAGCAACTCCAGCCCCGCCAACTGCTCGGGCGTCATCACCGTGGCGGCCACCGACCGCAACGGCGCGCGTGCCTACTACTCCAACTACGGTTCGGTCGTGACCCTGGCCGCGCCCGGTGGTGATGTGCGCTCCAGCAGCAGCAATGGCATCCTGAGCACGCTCAATGCCGGCACGAAGTCGCCGGGGGCTGACAGCTACGCGTACTACCAGGGTACCTCGATGGCCACGCCTCACGTGGCCGGCGTGGTCGCCCTGATGCTGAGCGCCAAGCCGAGCGCCACACCGGACCAGATCAAGGCCGCCCTGCAGAGCAGCGCGCGCGCCTTCCCGGGCACCTGCTCGCAGTGCGGCTCGGGCATCCTGGATGCAGCTGCGGCGATCACCGCGATCACCGGCTCGGGCACCGGCACGCTGCCGACCTTCAACGAGACCGAGTCCAACGGCAGCATCGCCACGGCCAACACCGTCTCGGCCCCGTCGAACGTGTCGGGCAGCATCGGCTCCACCAGCGACACCGACTACTTCAAGGTCGTGCTGCCGGCCGGCAAGACGCTGACGGCCACGCTGACCGCGGCCAGCACCAGCAACGACTTCGACCTGTACGTGAAGAACAGCTCGGGCACGACGCTGGCCCAGAGCGAGAAGTCGGCGGGCCAGGCGGACAGCACCACCTACGCCAACGGCGGCTCGACCTCGGTCACGTTGTATGTGCAGGTGCTGCGGTACAGCGGTACGGGGGCGTATACGCTGAAGCTGCAATGGTGATGAGCGGCTTGCCGCATTGAGGAAGGGGCAGGGCTTTGGGCCTTGCCCCTTTTGCATTGGCGGAGAGCTCCTGTTTGGAGGCTTTTGCCAGAAGCCTTAGTCGTTCGGTGCACCGTGCCGGGAGTTCGCCCCGGCGGGCGAGTAACTTTTCTCTGTCGCGCCAGAGAAAAGTCACCAAAAGAGAGGCGCTGAACCGCAAGCCATCGGGCTGGTGCTGAAGCTCACGCGCGAAAACTCGCGCTCAGCGTGTGCGAAGAAGCGACCCGCTGCGCTCTCGCTGCTGTCCCTGTCACGAGCACCATCCATCGCACCTTCACGCCCGTTAACGCCGGCTGCACGCCGGGCTCACCAGTGAAGGCACCAACCCGCACGACGCGCCGTCGACGGCGCTTGGTTTTCAACTCGTGAGTTCGGCGTGTAGCCGACGTTGACCGCACAAGCGGCGGATGACTCGGTCTCTGGACAGGGACAGCAGCGAGAGCGCAGCGGCTCGCTTCGGCTGAGGCTTCGAGCGTTCGTTTTCGCGCGATGTCCGTCGCAGGCCAGCGGCGACTTGCGGTTCAGCGCCTCTTCTTTGGTGACTTTCTTCTGGCGCAGCAGAAGAAAGTTACCCGCCCGCCGGGGCTGAGCCCGGACACAGGACAGCCCACTGCGGGCTGTCCTGTGCCTGGCGAAGGCCTTGCCGCTTGCAAGCGGCAAGGCAGAACTCCCGGCACGGTGCACCGAGTGCCAAAGGCTCTTGGCAAAGCCTACGGTTCAGGACCAAGTGCAAGCCCAGCAAAAACGGGGCCGCAGCCCCGTTCTCAAACCAACGCTTGCAACCCGATCACCACACCGTGATCGGATCCGTCGCCACCATCGCACTCCCCGCCTTGCACGAAAACGCCTGCGCAAAGTAGGGCGAGTTGCTCATCGGCGTCAGCACGCGGTACTTGGCCGGTGAGTGGGAGTCGGTGCGCAGCTGGTTGATCAGGAACTCGGTGCGCACCTTGTTGCGCCACACCAGCGCATTGCTGATGAAGAAGCGCTGCGCCGGGGTGTAGCCGTCGATCTTCCGGTCCGCGCCGCCGGTGCGCTTCAGCGCCAGCTGCAGGCCCTCGTAGGCGATGGGCAGGCCCGACATGTCGGAGATGTTCTCGCCCAGCGTCAGGCGGCCGTTGATGTTGTAGCCGGGCAGGGGCGAGATGGCGCTGTAGCGCTCGGCGACCTTGTCGGCGCGGGCCTTGTAGCCCTCGGCGTCCGCGGGCGTCCACCAGTCGGTCAGAGAGCCGGTGGCGTCGAAGTTGCGGCCGCTGTCGTCGAAGTGGTGGGTGATCTCGTGGCCGATCACCATGCCGATGCCGCCGTAGTTGCTGGCGTCGTCGGCCTTGGCGTCGAAGAAGGGCGGCTGCAGGATGCCGGCCGGGAAGGTGATCTGGTTCAGGCCGCCGGCAAAGGCGTTGACGATGTGCGGGCTGGTGCGCCAGCGGTTGCGCTCCACGGGCGCGTCCAGGTCCTTGATCTGGCGGTCGCTGTGCCACAGCGCGACCTTCAGCCAGTTGCCCGCGTAGTCGTTGGCGCTGAGCTGCAGGCCTTCATACTGCGGCCACTTGGCGGGCGCGCCGATCATGGGCTGCATCTGCGCAAGTTTCTCCAGGGCCTTGGCTTTGGTGGGCGCGGTCATCCACGAGAGCTTCTCGATGCGGGCTTTCATGGCGGCGCGCACGTCTTCCACCAGTTGCAGCGATCGCTTCTGCGCCTCGGGCGAGAAGGCACGGGCCACGAACAGCTCGCCCAGGGCCAGCGCCACGGGCTCGTTGCCGTAGCGGCCGCCGATCTGCTGGATGACCTCTTCATTGCGAGGCGCCGGCGCCTGCAGGCCGGTGATGGCCTTGCCGCGGTACTCGAACGACGCATCGGCGAAGGCCTTGGGCAGGCGCGGCGCGGCGGCATCGAGCACCCGCACGGCCAGGTAGCTGCGCCACACCGCCAGCGGCGTGTCAGCGGCCAGCTTGGCCACGCGGGTGGCGAACTCGGGCTGCGCCACGATGAAGCGCTGTGGCAGCTTGGCGCCTGCCGTCAGCACCGCGAGGTAGGCGTTCCAGTCCAGACCCGGGGCCGCGGTGGCCAGATCGGCCGCGCTCATGGGGTTGTAGTTGGCATTGGGGTCTCGCAGCTTGGCGCGCTCGCGCGAGGCTTCGGCCAGCTGGGTCTCGAACGCCATCAGCGCGTCCAGGTCGGCGTCGGCGGCTGGGCGGCCGGCCGCGGCCAGCACGGTCTTGGCGAACTGGCGGTAGGCGGTGGTCAGGCCGCGGGTGCGGTCATCGGTGCGGAAGTAGTCGTCCCGGTCAGGCAGGCCCAGGCCCGACTGGCCGAGGTTCAGCACATTGCGCCGGGTGTCCTTGCGGTCGGGCGACACGCCGTAGCCCAGCGGCGCGGCCACGCCGCTGCGGGCGAGCAGGGCGAGCAGCGTGGGCAGGTCTTCGCGGCGCTGCAGGCTGTCGATGCGGTTGAGCAGCGGCGTGACCGACGTCAGGCCGCGTGCCTCGATGGCGGCTTCGTCCATGCCGGAGGCGTAGTAGGCGGCGATGAGCTTCAGGCCCGGCGTGGTCTGCAGCCGGGGCTGGTCGGCCAGTTCCTTCAGCGCCCGGTTCAGCAGCTCGTCGTTGGCCTGTCGCAGCTGCTCGAAGCTGCCGATGCGGGCGCGGCTGGCCGGCAGCTCGGTGGCGGCCTCCCAGTTGCCGTTGACGAAGCTGTAGAAGTCGTCACAGGGCTGGACCTCCTTGGACAGGCCCTTCAGGTCCAGGGCGTGGGCGGTGGCAGCCAGGCCCAGCAGGGTCGCTGCGGCGGCGAGGCGGTGGCGGGCGAATCGGGTCATGGGGTGACAGGCAGATGGCAGGAAGAACGTGCGATTAGACCGGCCCCTCAACCCAGGGGACGGAAGACACAGGGCATGATTACGGGTTTTCACCAAGCCTGCTGTACCGGCCATGTTCCGTTCCCTGCGTCTCCTGCGCGCTGCCCTGTGCCTCGCCGTCCCCCTGACCCTGACCTGGGGCGCCACCGCGCAGACCGTGCAAGGGCAGGGCGCGACCTTCCCGTCCAAGGTCTACGAGACCTGGGCCAAGGCCTTCGCCAAGGCGGGCGGCGTGGCCGTTCTGTACAAGGGCACCGGCTCGGGTGACGGCATCAAGCAGATCACCGCCCGCAAGGTTGACTTTGGCGGCACGGACTCCCCCCTGCCGCCGGCCGAGCTGGCCAAGCAGCATCTGGTGCAGATCCCCATGCTCGTGGGCGGCGTGGTGCCGGTGGTCAACCTGCCCGGCCTGGGCGGCGCGGTGCAGCTGGACGGCCCCGCGCTGGCCGACATCTTCCTGGGCCGCATCAAGTTCTGGAACGACGGCCGCATCGCCGCACTCAACCCCGGGCTGAGCCTGCCGGCCCAGCCCATCAAGCGCATCGTGCGTGCCGAGAAATCGGGCACGAGCGACGGCTTCAGCCGCTACCTTTCGGGCGTCTCCCCCGCGTTCAAGGCCGAGGTGGGCGCCAGCCAGGCGCCGGCCTGGCCGGGCGAGCCGCTGAAGGCCGAAGGCAACGACGGCATGGTGCAGACCCTGCGCGCCACGTCCGGCGGCATCGCCTATGTCTCCTACGACCGCGTGCTGCGCGACAAGCTCGCCGCCGTCAAGCTGCGCAACGCGGCGGGCCGCTTTGTGCTGCCCTCCGAGCGCGGCTTTGCCGTGGCGGTGCTGGAGAGCGACATGCACCGCTCGGGCGATGACCTCGCCACGTTGCTGGACCGCCCGGGCCCCGAGGCCTGGCCCATCACCCTCACCAGCTTCGTGCTGGTGGACGCCGAGCCGGCCCAGGGCGCCCAGGTGCAGGGCGCGCTCAAGTTCCTGTACTGGTGCTTCATGCACGGAGACGACCTCACCCGCGGCACGGGCTTTGCGCCGCTGCCGGTGAGCGTGCAGTCGCGCCTGGCCGGACGCTTCACGCAGGTCAAGCCGCGGGATGGCGCGCTGCCGGTGTACCAGTCGTTCTGAGGGACACTCCCGCCATGCCAGCGCCTACCGAACTCACCGTCCACCAGCAGTCGCGCGTGCTCGAGATCGCCTTCGACGACGGCGCGCGCTTTCGCATCCCGTTCGAGCTGATGCGCGTCTACAGCCCCTCGGCCGAGGTCATGGGCCACGGCCCGGGCCAGGAAGTGCTGCAGACCGGCAAGCGCGACGTCGTGATCACCAACCTTGAGGCGGTGGGTCACTACGCGGTGCGCCCGGAGTTCTCCGACGGCCACGCCAGCGGCCTGTTCGCCTGGGACTACCTCTACAAGCTCGGCAGCCAGCAGGACGCCCTCTGGCGCGACTACGAAGCCCGCCTCGCCGCCGCCGGCAAGGGCCGCGACGACCCCATGCCCGACAAGAGCGGCGGCAGCTGCCATTCGCACTGAACCATGAGCACCACCCATTTCGGTTTCCAGCAGGTCGACGAGAACGAGAAGGCCCGCAAGGTGCGGGGCGTGTTCGACTCGGTCGCGTCCAAGTACGACCTCATGAACGACGTGATGTCGGCCGGCCTGCACCGGGCCTGGAAGGCCTATACCGTGCAGGTGGCCAACCTCAAGCCGGGCGAGCGGGCGCTGGACATCGCGGGCGGCACGGGCGACCTGTCCCGCGCCTTTGCGCGCAAGGTGGGTGACACGGGCATGGTCGTGCACACCGACATCAACGAAGCCATGCTGCGCCAGGGCCGTGACCGGCTGCTGGACGAAGGCCTCATCCTGCCCACGAGCCTCGCCGACGCCGAGAAGCTGCCGTTCAAGGACGAGAGCTTCGACCTGGTGAGCGTGGCCTTCGGCCTGCGCAACATGACCCACAAGGACCTGGCCCTGGCCGAGATGTGCCGGGTGCTGAAGCCGGGCGGGCGGCTGCTGGTGCTGGAGTTCTCGCGCATCGCGGAGCCGCTGCGTAAGCCTTACGACTGGTACTCCTTCAACATCCTGCCCAAGCTCGGGTCGCTGTTCGCGGGCGACGCCGACAGCTACCGCTACCTCGCGGAGTCCATCCGCATGCACCCCGACCAGGCCACCCTCAAGGCCATGATGAAGACGGCCGGCTTCGGCCACGTGGACGTGCACAACCTCAGCGCCGGCATCGTCGCGCTGCACGCCGGCATCAAGTGCTGACCCGCCGCGCCGTGCGGCGCTGATGCACCGGCCCGGGGCGCCGCCCGCGGGCCCTGACCACCCCTGCCCAGGGGTTAGGCCGCACGCCGGGACGGCGATATCCTCATCCGCCGGCGATGGCATCCCCCAAGAACGTGGGGGCCTGCGGAACTTACGTCTTGAAATCGCTCTAACCGCGGTCGGCTGAATGCGGCTGCGCACGCCCCCTGTTATGGGTTCGTGCGTGCCCCAGACCCGACATATGCCCCCGCTACACTGGTTTGCTCCTATGGGCAAGGAGCCCTCTTCTCCATAACAAGGACCGACAAAAGATGGCAACGCGACTGATCAACCACCGGGCCCCTCTGCTGCTGGCCATCGTTGCCGCGGCGGCAATGCTCGCGGCCTGTGGTGGCGACAAGGGCGACAAGGCGTCGCAGACGGCCGCCAAGGTCAACAAGGAAGAGATCACCGTCCACCAGATCAACTTCGTGCTGCAGCGCCAGCAAGGTCTCAAGCCCGAGCAGGCCGAAGCCGCGAGCCGCCAGGTGCTGGAGCGCCTGATCGACCAGGAACTGGCCGTGCAGAAGGCCCAGGAGCAGAAGGTCGACCGCGACCCGCGCGTCGTGCAGCAGATCGAAGCCGCCAAGCGCGAGATCATCGCCCGCGCCTACGCCGAGCGCGTCGGTGAGACCGTCACCAAGCCCAGCGCGGAAGAGGTCAGCAAGTACTACAACGACAAGCCCGCCCTGTTCAAGGAACGCCGCATCTACAGCCTGCAAGAGCTGCAGATCCAGGCCAAGCCCGAGCAGTTCGAGGCCATCCGCGCCAAGCTGGCCGGGGCCAAGAGCCTCAACGAGTTCGCCGAGTACCTCAAGTCGGCCGACCTGCGCTTCAGCGGCAACCAGGCCGTGCGTGCCGCCGAGCAGCTGCCGCTGGCCAGCGTCGACGCGATCTCGCGCATGAAGGACGGCGACTCCATGATCAGCGCCAACCCGGCGGGCCTGACAGTGCTGTTCCTGGTGGGCTCGCGCAGCGAACCGGTCGACGAGTCGCGCGCGCGCCCCGCCATCGAAGCCTTCCTGCTGAACCAGCGCAAGGCCGAAGCCATCCAGAAGGACCTCAAGGCCCTGCGCGAGAGCTCCAAGATCGAATACGTGGGCAAGTTCGCCCAGCCGGCACCCGCCGGTGCCGCCTCGGCGCCCGTGCTGCCGGCCGCCACCGATGCCGCCGCGCCTGCCGCGCCGGCCGCCAGCGGGCTCGACCCCGCTTCCATCTCCAAGGGCATGGGCCTGAAATGATCCGACTCCCTCACCTGCTCATCGCCGCCACGCTCGGGCTCGCAGCCCTCGGCGTACAGGCCCAGGCCCAGCCTTCTGCGGCGGCGGCCAACGCCAATGCCAATGCCGAGTACCGGCTGGGCGCCGGCGACGTGGTGCGCATCGTCGTCTACCAGAACCCCGACCTCACGCTGGAGACGCGCGTCTCCGAGACCGGGGTCATCAGCTACCCGCTGCTGGGCAGTGTGCGCATCGGCGGGCTGGCGGTCAGCGCTGCTGAAAAGCTGATCGCCGACGGCCTGAAGAACGGCAGCTTCGTGAAGTCGCCCCAGGTCACCCTCATCCTGTTGCAGATCAAGGGCAACCAGGCCAGCGTGCTGGGCCAGGTCAACCGCCCGGGCCGCTACCCCATCGAGACGACCGACATGCGCCTGACCGACCTGCTGGCCAATGCCGGCGGCGTGGCCACGAGCGGCGGCGACATCCTCGTGCTCAGCGGCACCCGCAACGGCAAGCCCTACCGGCTGGAAGTCGACCTGCCCAGCGTCTTCGGTCCCACGGCTGACGCTGGCCGGGCCAACGACGTCATCATCCAGAACGGCGACGTGCTCTGGGTCGACCGCGCCCCCATCGTCTACATCTACGGCGAAGTGCAGCGCCCCGGCCCGATGCGCCTGGAGCGCGGCATGACGCTCATGCAGGCCCTGGCCACCGGCGGCGGCCTGAACCCGCGCGGCACCGAGCGCGGCATCCGCGTGCACCGCAAGGGCGCTGACGGCAAGGTCCAGGTCATGCAACCCGGCATGGACGACAGCCTGAAGGACGGCGACGTCGTGTACGTCAAGGAAAGCCTGTTCTGAACCCGAGGGCCCTGCAATGAACTTCGTCCAATTCCTGGCCATCCTGCGAGCGCGCTACAAGCTGGCGCTCGGCGTGTTCGGCGTCATCGTGCTGGTGGCTCTCGTGCTCAGCCTGGTCTGGCCCAAGAGCTACACCGCGTCGGCCTCGGTCGTCATCGATGCCTCCAAGCCTGACCCGCTGGCCGCCGTGCTCTACCCCGGCGGCATGAACCCCAGCGTGATCGCCACGCAGATCGACGTGATCCAGAGCGACCGCGTGGCCTTCAAGGTCGTGCGCAACCTCAAGCTCACCGAGAACCCGCAGATCCGCGAACAGTGGCAAGACGCCACCAAGGGCGAAGGCTCCATCGAGCAGTGGCTGGGCACCGTGTTCCAGCGCGCGCTGGACGTGAAACCCTCGCGCGAGTCCAACGTGGTCACGGTCACCTACAAGGCGGCCGACCCCAAGTTCGCCGCAGCCCTGGCCAACGCCTTCGTGCAGGCCTACCTCGAGACCAACATCGAGATGAAGGTCGAGCCGGCGCGCCTGTATTCGTCCTTCTTCGACCAGCGCGCCAAGGAAGCCCGTGACGTGCTCGAAAAGGCCCAGAGCCGCCTGTCCGAGTTCCAGAAGGAAAAAGGCATCATCGCCACCGATGAGCGCCTGGACGTCGAGAACGCCCGCCTGACCGAGCTGTCCAGCCAGTACGTCGGCCTGCAATCGCTGGCCTCCGACTCGGTCAGCCGCCAGGCCGCCGCGCGCGGCAACGGTGCCGACCGCATGCAGGAAGTGCTCAACAACCCGCTGATCGCCGGCCTCAAGGCCGACCAGGCGCGCCTGGAAGCCAAGCTGCAGGAGCTGACCGCCAAGCTCGGCGACAAGAACCCGCAGGTCATCGAGACGCGCGCCAACCTCGCCGAGCTCAAGACCCGCATCGACAGCGAGACCGTCAAGGTCGGCAGCTCCCTGGGCATCGCCAACAGCATCAACCAGCAGCGCGCTGGCGAGATCAAGGCGCAGCTGGAGGCGCAGCGCGCCAAGGTGCTGCAGATGAAGGCCGTGCGCGATGACGGCGCCGTGCTCGTGCGCGACGTCGAGAACGCCCAACGCACCTACGACCAGGTCATGACCCGGCTGAACCAGTCCACCATGGAGAGCCTCGCCACGCAGAGCAATGTGTCGGTGCTGTCGCAGGCGGTCGCGCCCATCACGCCGACCTCGCCGCGCCTGACCCTGAACATGGCCGTGGCCGTGTTTGCTGGCACGCTGCTGGCGGTGGCCCTGGTCATCGCGATGGAAATGCTCGACCGCCGCGTGCGCAGCGCCGAGGACGTGGCCCAGGCGGTGGCCCTGCCCGTCCTGGGCGTGCTGCCTTCGCCCACCGCGCGCCGCCTGTTCGGCAAGGCCACGTCGGCCAACCTGATGCAGCAGCGCCTGCTCGGCCAGGCGTCGGGCAAGTGAGCCCGCGCCGATGAACGCCCCCACCTCTGGAGCTTCCGTGAACGCTGCCGACCTGCATGACCGCCCGATTGGCGATCTGATCCGTGATGCGCGCAACCTGAGCGCCGCTGAAGTTGAAAAGGTGCTGAGCTACCAGCGCCAGCATGGCGTGCGCTTCGGTGAAGCCGCGGTCACGCTCGGCCTGGCCAGCCCCGACGATGTGCTCAACGCACTTGCCCAGCAGTTCCACTACCCGCTGGCCAACGCCGAGCGCCGCATCGCCAGCCCCGAGCTGGTCACGCTGCTGCAGCCCTTCTCGGTGCAGGCCGAGGCCATCCGCGCGGTGCGCAGCCAGGTCACCATGCGCCTGACCAAGGCCGACGCGCCCCGCCAGGCCCTGGCCGTCATCAGCCCCGACACCGGCGACGGCAAGACCTACTTCGCCGCCAACCTCGCGGTGGCCCTGGCCCAGTTGGGTGGGCGCACCCTGCTGGTGGATGCCGACCTGCGCGGCCCGCGCCAGCACGAGGTGTTCAAGGTCAGCAACGCAGCCGGCCTGTCGTCGCTGCTGTCGGGCCGCACCGAGTCCCAGGTCATCCAGTCGGTGGAAGGGGTGCCGGGCCTGTTCGTGCTGCCCTGCGGCCCCATCCCGCCCAACCCGCTGGAGCTGATCGAGCGCCCGGCCTTCGGGCTGCTGGTGCGCGAGCTCACGGCCAAGTTCGACCATGTCGTCATCGACACGGCCGCCGGCTCGCTGGGGTCAGACGCCTGCGTGGTGGCCGCCAAGTGCGGCGCGGCCCTGGTGCTCACGCGCAAGCACAAGAACAAGGTGTCGGGTCTGCAGGACCTCGTGGCCAGCATGGCCGGCAGTTCGGTGCAACTGCTGGGCGCGGTCGTCAACGAGTTCTGAGCCCGAGCGGTGCCGTGATGTCTGCAACTGCACCTGAGGCAGGCCGTCCGGCCCTTTTGCCCGCACGTGTCGACCTGCCGTCCCTGCTGCTGGTGCTGCTGGGGTTGCTGGTCGTCTACGTGCCCGAGTACGCAGAGCTCTTTCGCGGCCTGTGGCGAACCGATGAGCAAGGGCACGGCCCCATCATCTTTGCGGTCTCGCTGTGGCTGCTCTTCAAGCAGCGCCACAAGCTGGCCGAGCTGGACAGCCGGCCCGCCACGATCAGCGGCAGCCTGGTGCTTGCGTTCGGTGCGTTGCTCTACGCCTTCGGCCGCTCGCAGAGCATCTGGATCTTCTCCATCGGCTCGCAGATCTGGGTGCTGGCCGGCCTGGCCCTGATCTTCAAGGGCTGGCGCGGCCTGCGGCTGATCTGGTTCCCGCTGTTCTTCATGCTCTTCATGGTGCCGCTGCCCGAGGCCCTCGTCGCGGCCGTCACGGCGCCACTCAAGACCGCGGTCTCCTACGTGGCCAGCGGCCTGCTCTACAACATGGGATTGCCCATCGGTCGTTCAGGCGTCATGCTGACCGTTGGCCAGTACCAGCTCCTGGTGGCCGACGCCTGCGCTGGCTTGAACTCCATGTTCACCCTCGAAGCGCTGGGCATGCTGTACATGAACCTCATGCGCTACACCTCGGTGGCCCGCAACGTCACGCTGGCCCTGCTTCTCGTGCCCATCGCCTTCGCGGCCAACATCGGCCGCGTGATCATCCTCGTGCTTGTCACCTACTTCTTCGGTGACGCGGCAGGGCAGGGCTTCGTGCATGGCTTTGCCGGCATGGTGCTGTTCATGCTGGCGCTGATGCTGATGCTCGCCGCCGACCGCGTGCTGGGCTTCTTCTTCAAGTCGGAGCGGGGGGCGCAGGCATGACGGCCTGGCTGACTGGCGTGCGGCTGCGTGCCTTGCTGGCGCTGGCGCTGCTGCTCAGCGCCTCGGTGCTGGCCGAGGCCACCAAGCCCACCAAGCACCTGGCTGACCTGCACCCCAAGGTCGACCTGGAACAGATCTTCCCCGCCAGCTTCAACGGCTGGCAGCAAGACCCCAACCGCCCCGTCACCATCGTCTCGCCCGACCAGGCCGAGCTGCTCAAGCTGCTGTATGCGCAGACCGTGTCGCGCACCTACATCGGCCCCCAGGGGGAGCGCATCATGCTGTCGGTGGCCTACGGCGGCGACCAGTCCGAGGCCACGCGGGCGCACCGGCCTGACGTGTGCTACCCGGTGCAGGGCTTCCAGATCCTGGCCAACGACGATGCCAGCCTGCGTGTCGGGCAAGGCGAGCTGTCGGTGCGGCACATGTTTGCCAAGCTCGGCCAGCGGCATGAGCCCGTCACCTTCTGGTTCGTGGTGGGCGAGTACGTCGCCACCACCAGCCCGCAGCAGAAATACGCCGAGCTGCGCTACAGCATGCGCGGGCTGATTCCGGATGGCCTGTTGATGCGCGTCTCGTCCATCGACCTGGATCCCGAAGCCGGCTACCGCCTGCAGACGAGATTCATCAACGACCTCTACGCCGCCATGCGGCCCGAAGACCGGACGCTGGCCTTCGGCAGCGCCGTGAGCGGGCGTTGAGGTCCGGCTCGCCCCCCGTTTCCCATCCCCCCACCGAAGTTGTTCATCCCATGACCAAGACCGCCCTGATCACCGGCGTTACCGGCCAAGACGGCGCCTATCTCGCCGAACTCCTGCTGTCCAAGGGCTACGAGGTCCACGGCATCAAGCGTCGCAGCAGCCTGTTCAACACCGACCGCGTCGACCACCTCTACCAAGACCCCCACGTCGACAACCAGCGCTTCAAGCTGCACTACGGCGACCTGACCGACTCCACCAACCTCATCCGCATCGTCCAGGAGACGCAGCCCGACGAGATCTACAACCTCGGCGCCATGAGCCATGTGGCCGTGAGCTTCGACCAGCCCGAATACGCCGCCGACGCCGACGGCATCGGCACCCTGCGCCTGCTGGAAGCCATCCGCATCCTGGGCCTGCAGAAGAAGACCCGCTTCTACCAGGCCTCCACCTCCGAGCTGTATGGCCTGGTGCAGGAGATCCCGCAGAAGGAGACCACGCCCTTCTACCCGCGCAGCCCCTACGCGGTGGCCAAGATGTACGCCTACTGGATCACGGTGAACTACCGCGAGGCCTACGGCATGTACGCCTGCAACGGCATCCTGTTCAATCACGAGAGCCCGCTGCGCGGCGAGACCTTCGTCACCCGCAAGATCACCCGCGCCATCGCCCGCATTGCGCTGGGCCTGCAGGACTGCCTGTACCTCGGCAACCTCAGCGCGCTGCGCGACTGGGGCCACGCCAAGGACTACGTCGAGATGCAGTGGATGATGCTGCAGCAGGAGCAGGCCGAAGACTTCGTCATCGCCACCGGCGTGCAGTACAGCGTGCGCCAGTTCGTCGAGTTCGCGGCGGCCGAGCTGGGCGTGACCGTGGCCTTCGAGGGCCACGGCGAGCAGGAGATCGGCCGCGTGGCCAAGGTCGAGGGCGACAAGGCCAAGTGCAAGGTCGGCGACGTCATCGTGCGCGTGGACCCGCGCTACTACCGCCCCACCGAAGTCGAAACCCTGCTGGGCGACCCCACCAAGGCCAAGGAAAAGCTCGGCTGGACGCCCAAGACCACCCTGCGCGAGCTGGTGGCCGAGATGGTCGAGGCCGACTACACCTCTGCCCGCCGCGACAGCCTTGTGAAGCTGGCGGGCTTCCAGGCCTACGACTACAACGAGTGAGCGTTCGCGCCGAGGCCCGAGCGTTGCAGTTCCGATGAGTCGCCTTGCTTTTCTCGTGCTGGCCCACGCCGACGCGGCACACCTGCAGGCCCTCGTGGCGCAGCTCGTGCCGGCGGGTGATGTGTACCTGCACATCGATGCCAAGGCCGATCTGTCGTCGTTCGCCGCGTTGAAAGAGATGCCTGGGGTGCGCTTTGCCACGCACAGGCACGCCATCGATTGGGCGGGCTTCTCGATGGTGGAGGCTACGCTGGGACTGATGCGCGACGCCTTGGCTGCGTCCACGCCGTACGCGTATCTCGTCCTGCTGTCTGGTTCGTGTTTTCCGCTCAGGCCTCTGGAGGAACTGAACCGCCACCTGGCCCGCACCCCCGGTCGGCAGGTGATCCGCTATTTGGACATGCGCGAGAGTGCGACGCACTACATGCGGCACATCAACCGTCGCTGGTTCAAGCGGCCGATGTACCGAGGTCGTGTCAGGCCCCTGGTGCTGCTCGACAAGGCCGTGCGTCGCGTGGGCAACATGCTTCGACTGCCCAATGCGTGGCCTGAAGGTGTCGTGCCCTATTTCGGCTCGCAGTGGTGGGCGCTCACGGCGGACTGCTGTCGGTACGTATTGGACTTTGTCGGTCGCCACCCCGAGTTTGTCGAGGCGAACCGTTTGAGCTTTTCTCCGGATGAGCACTTCTTCCACACCATCGTCGGCAACTCGCCCTTTGCCGCGGCCGCGGATGGGCTGCAGCCCTTCGAGGGGGTGGGCACCTATCGCATGGCCAATCTCCACGTGATCGATCCCTCTCTGCAGCGGTGGTTCATTGAAGACGACTGGCCAACGCTGTCTGCCTCCGACAAATACTTCGTTCGCAAGGTGGGCTCCGCCACGGGCGCCGGGCTGGTTGCGCGCATCAAACAAGAGCGGCTGAGTGCTACCCACAGCCCGGAAGAACATTGAACGGATTGCCGTGATCAACATGAACAAAGACGCCTCCATCTTCGTCGCCGGCCATCGCGGCATGGTCGGCTCGGCGCTCGTGCGCCGTTTGCAGGCAGGCGGTTACACCCAGGTGCTGACCGCCTCCCGCCAGGAGCTGGACTTGCTGGACCAGCGCGCCGTGCATGACTGGCTGCAAGCCAAGAAGCCCGACTACCTCTTCATCGCCGCGGCCAAGGTGGGCGGCATCCAGGCCAACAACGTCTACCGCGCCGAGTTCCTCTATCAGAACCTGATGATCGAGGCCAACCTCATCCATGGCGCCCACCTGGCCGGCGTGCAGCGGCTGATGTTCCTGGGCAGTTCCTGCATCTATCCCAAGCTGGCACCGCAGCCGCTGCGTGAAGACAGCCTGCTCACCGGCCCGCTGGAACCCACCAACGAGCCCTACGCCATCGCCAAGATCGCTGGCATCAAGCTCTGCGAAAGCTATAACCGCCAGTACGGCCGGCAGTACGTCAGCGCAATGCCGACCAACCTCTACGGCCCCAACGACAACTACGACCTCAACAACAGCCACGTGCTGCCGGCGCTCATCCGCAAGGCCCACGAGGCCAAGCAGCGCGGCGACAAAGAGCTCGTCGTCTGGGGCACGGGCACGCCGCTGCGCGAGTTCCTGTACGTGGACGACCTGGCCGACGCCTGCGTGCACCTGATGGAAACCGGCGCTGAAGACGTGCTTGTGAACGTGGGCGTGGGTGAGGACGTGAGCATCCGCGACCTGGCGCAGCTGGTGTGCGAGGTGGTGGGCTTTGGCGGCGAGTTGGTGTTTGACACCAGCAAGCCGGACGGCACACCGCGCAAGCTGATGGACGTGAGCCTGTTGGCGAGCCGGGGCTGGAAGGCGAGCACCGCGTTGCGCGAGGGCATCGCGCTGGCTTACGCTGATTTCAAGCAGCGATTCGCCGCTGGCGCGGCCGGCGCGTGAGGTGAGTGCAGCTCGTCTCGCCATCTCCGGCGGCGCCCATGACGCCGAAGGCTGATCTCGGCCGCCGCACGCTGGCGGCGCTGGTCTGGACCTATGCCGGTGCCGTAGGCCGCGTGTTGCTGCAGTTGGTGTTCCAACTGCTGCTGGCGCGGCTGCTGGGCCCGGAGGCTTTCGGGCAGGCATCGCTGGCGCTCATCGTGCTGGGCTTCGGATGGATCCTGTCGGAGGCTGGTTTTGGCTCGGCCCTGATTCAGAAGTCCGAGATCAGCGCGCAGGACATCCGGTTCGCGCTGGGCTGGGTGCTGCTCGCGTCTGTGCTGGCCGGTGCCTGTATCGCACTGGCGGCACCGTGGTGCGCCCGCTGGTTGGGTGACGCCCACGCCTGGCCGCTGCTCGCCGCGGCAGGCGCGCTGATCCCCATCCAGGCGGTGTCCAACATTCCTTCCAGCCTGATGCGTCGCAATCTGGATGCCAAGCGGGCGCAGGCCATGTACCTGACCGGCTATGCGGTCGCCTATGGCGCCGTGGGCCTACCCTCGGCGTGGCTGGGGGCAGGCCCCTGGGCCTTGATCGCAGCATTCGGCGTTCACAGTCTGTTCGGGCTGGTTGTCGGTTGCTGGATCACTCGTTGCCCGTTGCGCCCGAGCCTGAGAGGCGATGGTGGTTTGCGCAGCTTCGGCCTGAAGGTGACCCTGGCGAATATGGCGAACTGGGCGACCGAGAACGTGGACCGCATGTTGGTCTCTCGTTTCTGGGGGAGTGCTGCCCTGGGCGCGTACGGTGCCGCAGCGAATCTTTCGCGTGCGCCAGCGGGTTTTCTGTTGGGCTCGCTGCAGTCGGTCGCCTTTGCTTCGGCTGCGCGATTGCAAGATTCGCGAGATCGCCTCGCCAGTGTTTTCCTGGGTATGGTGGCCGGCGTGAGCCTGTTCACCTGGCCCATCTTCGTTGCCATGGCAGTGCACGCAGACCTCATCATTTCGCTGTTGTACGGGCATCGTTGGTCTGATGCGGGGCCCCTGTTCGCCATCTTCAGTTTGGCGCTGCTGCCCATGACGCTTCTCGGCGTTGCGGGACCGTTGCTGTGGGCCATCAACGCGGTGGGAGCAGACCTTCAGGGCCAGCTGTTGACCGTGGTGCTCTTGCTGGCAGGTCTTTGGTTCTTCTCGGCGTTGCCACTTCATCAGGCTGCCTGGGTCGTGCTGCCCGCCTATCTCGCCCGCAGCCTGTGGCAGACGGCGCGTCTGGCGCAAGCTCTGGGTGTGTCGCTGATGCACGTGCTGCGGGCACTGCGGGGAGGCCTTCTTTTGACATGCCTTGCGGGCCTTTTGGCGTGGCAGTCGCAACGGCTACCTCAGACGTGGGCTGTGCTGCTTGTGACCGTGGTTGTCGGGCTTCCAGTCTGGCTTGTCCTGCTACGTTGGCAAGCGCGGTTTCTCCTGGGACCGCTCGCCGGCCTGCTGCAAGAGCACGCCACTCGCGTGCCCGCCTTGAAGCGGCTTTGCCGGCTGTTGAAGTTGGAGGTCGTATGCTGAAGCTGTGCCTTCCTTGGGTGCATGGCCGCGGCGCGGGCCTCGGCAATGAGCTGGTGCCCTGGTGTCGCGCCTTCCTGGCTGCACAGGTGCTGGGAGCCCGATGCCTACCGCCGGCGTTCGGCCTGAACCAGCGCAATTACCGTCGGCATTTCGGCACCTCCCGGTTTGACTGGCTCGGCCACCGTGTCTTGCGGGCGGTGTTGCCGCATGTGGAGTTCACCGAGGCGGACTATCTGGCCCACGGTGGCGGCGACGTGACCCTGGCGATCAAGCGATTTGGCGAGGATCGCGGCCTGTCTCAGCGTTCGACATGGCTGCTGACCACCCAGGGCATGTGGGGTGGCCTCGGGCACATCGACGCGGCGCGCGATTTCGCGCTCAGCACGCTTTACCGCAGTCGCTTTGCCGCGCACAACCTCGTTGCCGTGCGCCACCGGCTGCAGCCGTCGCTGCCGGTGGTGGGCATCCATGTGCGCATGGGCGATTTCGGTGAGCCGCTCGCGCCCGACGCCTACCGTGGCAGATTTAATGTCGCCCTGCCGCCGCAGTGGTACCGGGATGTGGCCTGGAGCATCCAAGAGCAGATGCAGGGCCAGGTGCAGTTTCTGGTGGTGTCTGACGCGCCTGCCGACCGCCTGCGCGGGCTGATGGCCGGGCTGCAGTGTGTCTACACCTCAGACCTGGCAGATGCTGACTGCTCCGACCTGCTCGCGCTGGCGCGTTGCGACCTGCTGGTGTGTTCGGTGTCGTCGTACAGCGTCTGGGCCGCCTTCCTGACCGATGCGCCCTACCTCTGGTACGGCCCCAATCTGAGCCTGCATGACGAGGGATGGGGGTCGATCTGGGGGCATGAGCCGGGCCAGCAGGCACCGGGGTCGCCCACTTTGCAGGCGCTGGTGCGTGCGCGGGGAGGGGTGCGGCCCGCGCCGACCCGCGCCTGGGCGGTGCCCGCTGAAGGTGCGGTACCTGCCGCAGCCATCGAGCAACTCGCCGCGCGGTCGGCGCGACGCGCCACGGATCTGGTGCGCTACGGTGTGGTGCCCGTGGAGGCCGCATGAGCCTGCATGTGGCCATCGTGGGGCATGTGGCGGGCGCAGACGTCGCTGGGCTGCTCGATCCGGGCCAGGGGGCCGTTCCCACGGGCTATACCGGCGCGCCCTTGATGGGCGTGCTGGTGCGCGAGTTGTTGCAACTCGGGCACCGCGTGACGGCCATCACCACCGACTCGGCCTTGCCGCTGGGCAGTGCGCCAGTGCGGCTGACGGGCCCAAGGTTCGAGTACGTTGTGGCTGCTGCCCGCCGCCGTGCCTGGCGCCCCAACCGCGTGGAGGCGGAGCCCGGCGGGTGGCGACTGGGCCGTGCTGTGGACGCCTTTGCACTGGAACGCCAGGCCGTGCGCGATGCCGTCCAGGCGGCTGCCCCCGACGTGGTGCATGCGCATTGGACGTATGAGTTCGCCCTCGGCAGCCTGGATGCGGGCCTGCCCACGCTGCTGACCTGTCACGACGCACCGGCGGCTGTGTTGCGCCACACCCGGAGCGTCTATCGCGCGGTGCGCTATGTGATGGCGCGCGAGGTCTTCCGGCGGGGGCGATATTTCACGGCCGTGTCACCCTACCTGGCCGAGGCATTGCAGTCCTACACAACGCACGGGATCGGTGTGGTGCCGAACCCGGTCGCCGCAGGTGTCATGGACCGCCGACGTGTGCGGCCTGCGCCCATCTCCCGCCGGGTCGCCATGGTTTTCAACGGCTGGGACGATCTCAAGAACCCGCGACTTGGGCTGCAGGCGTGTGCTGCCTTTGCCGTTGTTGAGCCGGCGGCGGAGTTCCACTTGTTCGGTCACGGCTTCGGCCCCGGGCAGGAGGCGGATCAGTGGGTGACCGCGCAGGGACTGGCCGGGCGATTCGTCTTCCATGGCCCGTGCCCGCATGCGCGCTTGTTGGAGCAAGTCGCGCAGATGGATGTGCTGCTGCACCCCGCCCTAGAGGAATCATTTGGTGTCGTCCTGGCCGAGGCGATGGGCATGGGGCTGAACGTGGTGGCCGGGCGGCACAGCGGCGCGGTGCCGTGGGTCCTCGGCCCCCGTCCGGGTGACGCTCGCGCACCGGGCATTCTGGTCGATGTGCGTTCCGTGCCCGCGATCGTGGACGGGCTGACGCAGGCTTTCGGGCCTGGCTATGGCGAGCGGTCGGCGCTGGGCGTGCAGCGGGTCGCCGCCAATTTTTCGGCGGCCAGCGTGGCACAGGCTTATGCGGCGCACTATGCGTCGCTGCTCGCCGGGACGCAGGCCGGTTTGCCGGCACGCGCCGCCGCGGGACACTAAGGCCTCGGGGTGGACCGTCGTTGGAAATGAGAGGGATCTGATGCAAATACTCTATTGGGCGCTTCAGACCTTGCCCTACGTGGTGGCCTTCCTGGCCGCCGTCAGCCTCATCGTGCTCTTCCTGGGCAGCTATCGCAGCTTCGGCTTCGGCCTGGCGCTGCTGGCCGTGACGTCGTGGCTGGATGCGTCCACGCAGTCGGCGCCGGTGCTTCAGCTCGGCGTGCGGCTCTATGTGGCCGACGTGCCGTTGATCCTGCTGGGGGCGGTGACCGGCCTGCGTTGGCTGGTGGCCAAAGACGTGCCCTGGCGCCACCCCGGCTGGGTGCTTTACGTGTTGGTCTTTCTGGGCAACCTGGCCTGGGGCCTGGCCACGCAGGGGACGGCGGCCGGTGTGCAGGCACGGGGCGATTTCTATGCCATCGTTGCCGCCAGCTATGCGATGAGCTTCCCGATGGCCCGGCCGCAAGTGCGGTTGCTGGTGCGGGCGCTGGCGTGGCTTGCCGTGGGCCTGGCCACCCTCACGGTCTACCGGTGGTGTGTGTACTACCTGCAGATCTCGGACCTGCTCCCGCCGGGAGGCACTTACAACATCGACGGAGCCATTCGTGTCATCGGATCGCAGCACACACTTCTGCTGGCGCAGGCCCTGCTGCTGGGGCTGTACTTTGCCCACATCAGCGGTGCCGGTGTCGTGCTGCGCGTCATGCTGCCGCTGATGCTGGGGCTGGTGGTGGCGCTGCAGCACCGTTCGGTGTGGCTGGCCACGATGGTGGGCGTGGGCGTGAGCATCTTGTTGGCCCGTGCGGAGCGCATGCCGGTCTGGCAGCAACTCGGCGCGCTGGGCGTGATGGCGCTGCTGGTGGTGGGCGGTCTGTCTGTGGGCGGGCGCGTCAGCCAGGAGGTGGTGAGCAGTGCCCAGCGGGCGGCCGCGGGCGAGGGCACCGTCCAGGCGCGATTCGAGAACTGGCGTGCCACCTTGACCGACTGGCGGCAGGGCGGCCTGCGGCACATCCTGGTGGGCAAGCCGCTGGGAGGTGACACCACGCGGCTGGTGGCCGACAAGGACGGCCGGCTGGTGCGCATCGGCTTCGGCGCCCACAACAACTACGTCAGCCAACTGGTGGGCACCGGCGTGCTCGGCTTTGCCGGCCTGCTGTGGGCCTTGGGCAGCGCCCTGCGCGGCTTGTGGCGCGCCTGCCGACGCTCAGACGGCGGCGACGCCGACTGGGCGGCCCTGCTGCTGATGCTGCTGGCCGTGCAGATGGCTTACTACGTGGCTTACGCGGTGGACTTCATGCAGTTGCTGGTGCTGGGCATGGCGATCGCCGCAGTGGCGGGTTTGCGGCCGGCCGCCCGCCCGGTGGGCCATCCGCCCTACGCGACCTACAAACCCCGCCCCGCATGAACCTTCCGATGAATGACCGAGGAACCCCAGTTGCCGCACCACGCCTGTGCGCGCTGCTCACCTGCTTCAACCGCGCCGACAAGACCCTGGCCAGCCTGGCCGCGCTGCAGGTGTCGGCCGCCCGTGCCGGCGTCGAGCTGTCGGCCGTGCTGGTGGACGACGGCAGCAATGACGGCACGGCCGAGCAGGTGCGCGAGCGCTATCCGTGGGTGACGGTGGAGGTCAACCGGGGCACGCCGCTGTTCTGGTGCCGCGGTATGCACCGCGCCATGGAACTCGGGCTGCAGACGCCGGCCGACTACCTGCTGCTGCTCAATGACGACACCATGCTCTACGAGCAGGCTCTGGCCGTGATGTTCAGCTGCTTACCCGCCGCCAGCCAGCCGGGCGGCGTGATCGTTGTGGGCAGCACGCAAGACGCTGCCACGGGGCGGCACAGCTACGGTGGCGAACGGGTGCGTGCGCCTGGCCGCCCGTTGTCCTTCGTGCTGGTGCCGCCCACCGATGAAGCCCAGGAGGTGGAAACCTTCAACGGCAACGTGGTGCTGCTGCCGCGGCCCGTGGTGCAGCAGGTGGGTCTGCTCGACCCCGCCTTCGAGCACGCCATGGGCGACATCGACTACGGCCTGCGCGCCCGCCGCCTGGGCGTGCGCCTGCTCCTGGCCCCTGGCTTTCAGGGGGCTTGCAGTAACAACCCGGTTAACGGAACTTTCAAGGATGTTTCTTTACCATTGAGCAAACGTTGGTTACACCTGTTGGGGCGTAAGGGATTGCCTTGGCGCTCCTGGTTGGTGTTGACACGACGCCATGGGGGATGGCGCTGGCCCGCCTATTTCGCATGGCCCTACGTCAAGGTGTTGTTCGAGGGGGTGCGAGGCCTGAGTCGCGTCCGCTGAGTTGCTTCGGGGGGGCGTGTCACGTGTGCGGAATCAATGGGGTGGTGCGCCTGCAAGGCAGGTCAGACGGCGTACCGCTCGAAGCGCTGATTCGGCGCATGAACGATGCCTTGGCGCACCGTGGGCCCGATGGCGACGGGGCGTTCATTGACGAAGCCCGTGTGGGCCTGGGCCATCGCCGGCTGTCCATCCTCGACTTGTCCGATGCGGGCAACCAGCCCATGTTCAACGAGGACCGCTCGCTGGCCCTCGTGTTCAACGGCGAGATCTACAACTACCTGGAGCTGATGCCCGAGCTGAAGGCGGCGGGTCATGTCTTTCGCTCGCAGAGCGACTCCGAGGTCATCCTGCACGCCTACGAGCAGTGGGGCGCTGAGTGTGTGCGGCGCTTCAACGGCATGTGGGCCTTTGCGCTGTGGGACCGCCGCGCGCAGCAGTTGTTCGTCTCGCGCGATCGTTTCGGCGTCAAGCCGTTCTACTTTCATCAGTCGCCGCAGGCCTTCAGCTTCTCCAGCGAGCCCGCCGGCCTGAAGGCGGCCGGCTGCATGAACGGCCAGGCCAACCTCACCAAGCTGCATGCCTACCTGGCCTACGGCTACCGCATCTCCGACGGTGACACCTTCTTTGACGGTGTGCAGGAGCTGCTGCCGGGCCACAGCGGCGTGCTCAATGCCGCCGGGCAGTTTCGCAGCTGGCCGCACTGGGAGCTGCCGCAGCGCGGCAGCCAGGCCGCGCCGCCGCCGGCCGAGCGCGCCGAGGCCTACCGGGCCCTGCTGACTGACGCGGTGCGCCTGCGCTTTCGCAGCGATGTGCCGGTGGCGCTGCTGCAAAGCGGCGGGCTGGATTCGTCGGCCATCTGCGCCACCGTGAACGATGCAATCGACGCGGGTCATCTCGCGCAGACCGACGTCACGGCCTTCACCGCCGTCTATCCCGGCCAGCCGCAGGATGAAAGCGCGGCCGTCAAGGACCTGATGGCCACTTGCGGCCATGTGCGCTCGGTGCTGCTCACGCCCGGTGGCAAGAGCCTGAGCACCGGCATGGAGGATTTCGTGCGCCGGATGCAGGAGCCGGTGGCCAGCTCCACGTCCTTCGTGCACCAGCAACTGATGGCGGCCATTCGCCAACAGGGCATCAAGGTCGTCATCAATGGGCAAGGGGCCGACGAGGCGCTGGCCGGCTACGGCCGCTACATCGTGGGTTACCGGCTGCTCGACCTGCTGCAGACCCGCCCCGCCGCCGCCCTGAACGAAGCCCGCGCCATGCAGCGCCTGATGGGCATGGGCTTCACGCAGCTGGCCATGCAGACGGCCAAGGCCATGCTGGGCCGGCGCGCCGCATCCGCCTACCGCGCGCGCTATGTGGAGCGGGCCTCCACGGTGCTGGACGGTGCCTTCCATGCCAGCCACCACGGGCGCCTGCCCGAGGTCACCATGCAGCGTGGCGGCGCCAACCTGCGCCACCACCTGCGCTCACAGCTGCTGAGTTTTGGCTTCAACCAGATCCTGCATTACGAAGATCAGTCGTCGATGAGCGAGTCGGTCGAGATCCGCTCGCCTTTCATCGACTACCGGTTGATGGAGTTCGCCTTCTCGCTGCCCGACGACGCGCTGTTCAGCGGCGGCATCACCAAGCGCGTGCTGCGCGAGGCCTTTGCGCACCGGCTGCCGGCCAGCATCTTGCACAACCACAACAAGATCGGCTTCGCCACGCCGTTTGACCGCTGGATGCGGGAGCCGTCCAGCCGCGCCATGGTGGCCGCCCTGGTGCACTCGCCCGAGTTTCGCTCGCGCCGCATCTGGAACGCCGACCGGCTGGCCAAGACGCTGCTCGACCCTCAGGCG
Source organism: Roseateles puraquae (assembly GCF_002205845.1). Taxonomy (GTDB): domain Bacteria; phylum Pseudomonadota; class Gammaproteobacteria; order Burkholderiales; family Burkholderiaceae_C; genus Pelomonas; species Pelomonas puraquae. The sequence continues at coordinate 155,324 of NZ_NISI01000005.1, forward strand.
GCGGCGCGAGGCTTCCCGGTGTGGCGTTTCATGAATGCCGAGATCTGGATGCGCCAGCAGGGCATCGTCAACGCCTGACCCTGCCCGCAAGTGGCGGGGCTGGGCCGAGCGAGGCGGCCTCAGGGGCGAATCAGCAGCGCGGCGGGCAGGGCGTTGAACGGGTCGTTCCAGTTGCCCCAGCCGGTGGTCACGGAGTTGCCCGTGGCGCCGGGGAAGGGCAGGCTCGTGACGGCCTTGTCGCGCAGCGCGATGCCGGCGATGTTGGTGCTCGGCAGGATCTTCGCGGCAGGCAGCAGGCCCAGCTCCTGGTAGTTCTCCAGCGGCTTGGTGGATTTCATGTAATAGCTGCGAAAGCCCGTCATGGCATCGGCTTCCACCGGCGTCTGCTTCGGCAGCCAGGGCTTGTGGTAGTACCACTTGATCGTGCCATTGATCAGGCCGAGCTGCGTCTGCACGGCGAGGGCGAGCGTCTTGTCTGGGGCGGTGCCGGTGCTCTCGCTGCCAAATAGGCCGTCGCGGGTCTTGAAGGCGGTGAGGGTGGTGTCGTTCTGGCGCGAGAGCAGGGTGGCCAGCAGCGCGGCGCTGGCCGTGTTCGCGGCGCTGTAGATCACCCCCTGCTGCGGGATGCAGTAGTCGCCATTGCGGGCGTACTCGCCTTGGCTCCCGTCCGGCCAGACGCCATATGTCAGCCACTCGAACACGTAGCGCTTGGCGCTGCTGATGAGCACGGCATCGCCCAACACCAGGCCCGCCGCGCCGAAGGTGAGCGCAGTCGCGGCCCGGCGGTTGTTGTAGAACTGCGAGAGCTCGGTGATGCGCGGCCCCACCACGCCATCGGCCCGCACATAGGCATAGACCGGTGCCGCGCTGGCCATATCGCTGCTGTCGACCTTGCAGTCGCCATTGGTGTCGTAGCGCTTGGACCACCATGACACGATGCCGTTGGTGGCCGTGGCGACCCAGAGCTTCTTGCTGTAGTCGCCCTTCAGCCGATTGGGGAAGAGGTTGGCCAGCGCCGCATCCATCTGCGTGGCCAGCATGTAGGCGTTGCGGCGGATGAAGTTCTCCACCGTCACGCGGTCGGCGCTGGACAGCGCGCTGCGCACGAAGTCGTAGGTGGCCACATAACGCAGCAGCCAGCTGGCCTGGTAGTAGTAGCTGTCGGGGTTCCAGTTGCTGTTGTCGGTCAGGCACAGCCGGGCCGGGAAGTCCACCACGGGGTTCTTGACCTGGGCCAGCAGGTAGGTCTTGACGGCCGTGAAGGCATTGCCGTCGGCGGTCATCAGGAACAGGAAGGCGGCGTCGCGGGCACCGGTGCCGAGACGTGAGTACTCGTCAGCAGCGGACGTGGTCAAGGGGCCCTTGTCGCCGTTCTTGATGAAGTCGGCAGCGTTCTGGCTGATGCGCTCCCAGTCGCCCGGCGAGCCCTTCGTGAAATCGTTCGCCTTCAGGAAGGGGCCGCTGGCCAGGCGCTGTTTCCAGACCGCCAGCTCAGCGTTCGTGTAGAACACGCCACCGACCGAAGGCCGTGGCGCCGGCGTGGTGGTGGTGAGGCTGGCGGGCACGGCGTACGACACCTTGCAGCTGGCGTTGGCCGTGCTGGTGGTGGTGGTGGCGGTGAGCACATTGGTGGCCGGCGGCGTGGCGGCGGCCGCGGCGGTCAGCAGGGACACGCCGGGGGTGGTGGTGCTGGTGAGGAGGGTCGATTGCAGGCCGACGATGTCGGCCGAGGCACCCAGGATGGTGCGGTCAGGGCTGGGGGCGGCGGCGGCCGTGGCGCTGACCGTGGCCGTAGCCGTGGCAGGACTGGGCGCTGGGCTGGGGGCCACCGCCGAGATGGCCGTGGCGGGAGCCGGGGCGGTGGTGGCGGCTGCCGTCACGACGGTCGCAACACCCGCCGCGTTCTCGGTCTTGGGGGTGGGCGCCGGCGCTGCGGTCGTGGCCGTGGCTGGCGCAGCGGAAGGGGCCGGGGACACGGGCGGCGGGGGCAACGCGGCTCGCTTGAGCGCAAGGGCTGCTGCCGTCGGGCCGGCCTCTGCGGCAGAGGCGGAGGCCGAGGCGCTGTCGGCCCCACTGGCCGCGCTGGCCGGGATGCTCGCAGCATCGGCACTCACAGCCGCGGCCACCACGGCGCTGGCGGGGTCGGACACGGGCGTGACGAGGGCCGAGGCGGAGGGCTTGTCGCCGCTGGCACCGCCGCCGCAGGCGGTCATCGCTGCCGAGAGGAGCACCCCCAGGGTCAGGGGCAGGGGGGCGGGGGGCAGTTTCATGAAGATCCTCAGGTCAGCGGGGTACAACGCTTGGCATTGTTGCGATGCACAAGCCGGCTGTCGATGCACCGTGAGAGTCGACTTGTGAAGCCTCACACAGGGACACGAACTCACGCGTGTAACCGAAAGTCGCAAACCGGCAGTCCTACACTCTTGGCGCCTCAGGAAGCCCCATTTCATGTCCATGACCTCCGCCGTCGCGCGACGGGTTCTCGTCGTCCAACGGCGGCTCACCCACTACCGTGTCCCCTTCTTTGAATTGCTGCGCCGCGACCTGCGCGATGCGGGCCTGGAGCTGTGCCTGGCGCACGGCGAGCCCACGGCGCAGGAGGCCACCAAACGGGACAGTGGTGAGCTGAGTTGGGCCGTTCGGTTGCCGACGCGCTACTTCCTCGACGGCCGCATCTGCTGGCAACCGTTTGGGCACCTCGCGCGCGATGCGGCCGTGACCGTGATCACGGCTGAGAACAAGATGCTCTGCAACCTGGGTGAGCAGTTCCTGGCGCGCAACCGCCGCGTCCTGCTGTGGGGTCACGGTGCCAACCTTCAGGGCAATCGCGACAGCCTGCGCGAGCGCTTCAAGGCGCGCGTCGCGTTGCGCGCCGACTGGTGGCTGGCTTACACCGACATGAGCCGGGACTTGGTTCGAGCCCTCGGGTTTCCTTCTGATCGCATCACGGTGCTGCAGAACGCGGTCGACACGGCGGAGCTCAGTGCGCAGTTCCAGGCGGTGACGCCGCAGGCGCAGCAGCGGCTCCGGGCCGAGTTGGGCCTGACGGAGGGCCCAGTCGGCCTTTACGTGGGCTCGCTGTACACAGAAAAGCGGATCGAGTTCCTGCTTGAAGCCGCGCGTGCGTTGCGGCAGCGCGTGCCCGGCTTTCAGCTGCTGATCATCGGGGGAGGGCCGCAGCAGCATCTGGTGGATGCTGCGGCGCAGGGCGCCTCGTGGATCAAGGTCCTCGGCATTCGCAAAGGGGCCGACAAGGCGCTGGCCGCCTCACTGGCTGATGTGATGCTGAACCCGGGGCTGGTGGGGTTGAACATCCTCGACAGTTTCGTCGGCGGCACCCCCATGATCACGACCGACTGTGGCCTGCATTCGCCCGAGATCGCCTACCTGGCGTCGGGCCGCAACGGCGTGATGACGGCCGACTCGCTCGACGCGTTTGTGCAGGCGTCGGCCGCGTTGCTGCAAGACCGCAGCGCCCGGGAGGCAATGCGCGCGGCCTGCCTGGCCGATGGGGCGCGTTACACGATTGAGCAGATGTCCAGGCACTTCACGCAGGGCGTGGTGGCGGCGCTGGCAGCCCCTATCCGCAGAGGCTGACGATGAAGATTCTTGTCGCCCACAACGCCTATCAACAGCGGGGTGGTGAAGACAGTGTGGTGGACGACGAGGTGGCCCTGCTGCGGGCTCGCGGTGCTGAGGTCGAGCTCTTTCACGCCAGCAACGATGACATTGGCGGCATGGGGCGATTGGACTTGCTGGGCCGCACGCTGTGGTCGCACCCGGCGGCTACCGAGATGCGGCGGTTGTGCGAGCGGTTTCGCCCCGATGTAGTGCATGTGCACAACAGCTTTCCGTTGCTGTCGCCGTCCATCCACTGGGCCGCGCAGGAGGCGGGTGTGCCGGTCGTGCAGACCCTGCACAACTTTCGTCTCGTGTGCCCGCAGGCCATGTTGTTGCGAGAAGGCCAGGTTTGTGAAGACTGCGTCGGCCGCGTGCCGTGGCGTGGTGCGGTCCGGGGCTGCTACCGGGGCTCGGTCGCCCAGAGTTCCGTGCTCGCCGGCATGCTGATGCTGCATCGGGCCAAGGGCACGTGGCAGCGGCGTGTGAATCGATTCATCGTGCTGAACGAGGCGTATCGGAGCCGCTTCGTTGCGGCGGGCTTCCCAGCTGAGCGTTTCGTGGTGAAGCAGAACTTCGTCGACCTGCCGGAGCCCCGGGACACCTCTCGGGCAGGCGTGCTCGCGGTGGGGCGACTCTCCGAGGAAAAGGGCTGGCCGACGATTGCTCAGGCGAGTGCCTTGAGCGGCGTGCCGATCGATGTCGTGGGGCGCGGCCCGCTCGAGGAGGTGCTGCGGGCGTCGGCGGGGCTGATCCTGCATGGCGCGTTGCCCCTGCAGGAGGTGTATGCCCGAATGTGCACCGCATCCGCTCAGGTGGTGGCAAGCGTGTGGCTGGAAGGCGGGCCGCGCACCCTTATCGAGGGCATGGCTTGCGGTCTGCCCGCCATCTGCAGCGCAATGGAACCCATGATGGAGATCGTGCAGGACGGCGTGACCGGGTTGGCATTTCCGCCTGGTGACGCGCAGGCCCTGGCTCAGCGGCTGACCTGGGCGCAGGAGCATCCCGAAGCGATGCTCACCATGGGGCGCGCCGCGCGGCGGGTGTACGAGGCGCGTTACACCGCCGACCGCAATCACGCTCAGCTGATGTCCATCTACCAGTCCGCCATCGAGGAGGGCCCGCGCCGTGACTGAGCGACGCCGCATTGCCGTGCTCGGCCAGTTGCTGGATGTGCTGAGCTGGGACGACGCCCTCGGTCGCGTCAGCGCCTGGGCGGCCCGGCGGGAAAGCCGCTATGTGTGCATCAGCAATGCACACTCGGTGGTGACCGGCAGCCAGGACCCCGCTTTTGGCGCGGTGCTGCGCGAGGCCGACATGGTCACGTCGGATGGCGCGCCGGTGGCCTGGATGATGCGCCGCCTGGGCGCGCCCGGGCAGCAGCGCATCAACGGGCCCGATCTGATGTGGCGTTATTGCGCGCTGGCGGCGGCGCGCGGCGAAAGCATCTATCTGTACGGCGGCACCGACGAGACCCTTGCCCTGCTGCAGCCGCGCCTGCGCGCGGCCTTCCCGGGGTTGGTGATCGCCGGCGCGGTGTCGCCCCCATTTCGCAAGCTCACGGCTGACGAGCTGGCGCGGGACATCGAGGCCATCAATGCCTCCGGCGCCGGTACGGTCTGGGTGTCGCTGGGCTGCCCCAAGCAGGAGTTGTGGATGGCGGCGCAGCGTGGCCGGGTGCAGGCCGTGATGATCGGCGTGGGTGCGGCCTTCGACTATCACGCCGGCACCATCCGCCGGGCGCCGCCCTGGATGCAGCGGTCGGGCCTGGAGTGGCTTCACCGCCTGCTGAGCGAGCCGCGGCGCCTGTGGCGGCGCTATCTGGTGACGAACAGCCTCTTCATCTGGGGGGCCGCGAGACAACTCCTGCGTGGTTGAAGCGGCGACAATCCGGCGCTGATATTCGGAGGGTCACCGCAGTGAAAGTTCTCGTCACCGGCGCAGCCGGCTTCATCGGCATGCATGTCAGCCATATCCTGCTCGCGCGCGGCGACGAGGTCGTGGGCCTGGACAACCTGAACGACTACTACAGCGTGCAGCTCAAGCACGACCGCCTGGCGCGCCTCACGCCCAAGCCGGGCTTCCGCTTCGTGCAGATGGACGTGGCTGACCGTGATGGCATGGCCAAACTGTTTGCCGCCGAGCGCTTCGACCGCGTGGTGCACCTGGCCGCGCAGGCCGGGGTGCGCTATTCCATCGAGAACCCGCACGCCTACATCGACAGCAACATCGTCGGTTTCACCAACATCCTGGAAGGCTGCCGTCACAGCGGCGTGCAGCACCTGGCCTATGCCTCCAGCTCCAGCGTGTACGGCGGCAATACGCTGATGCCTTTCTCGGAGCATCACAGCGTCGACCACCCCATCAGCCTGTACGCGGCCACCAAGAAGGCCAACGAGCTGATGGCGCACACCTACTCGCACCTGTTCCGCCTGCCCACCACGGGCCTGCGCTTCTTTACGGTGTACGGCCCGTGGGGCCGGCCGGACATGGCGCTGTTCCTGTTCACCAAGGCCATCATCGAAGGCCGGGCCATCAACGTGTTCAACCACGGCAAGATGATCCGCGACTTCACCTACATCGATGACATCGCCGAAGGCGTGGTGCGCGTGCTCGACCGTACCGCCACCGCCGACCCGGCCTACGACCCCGCCACGGCCGACCCGGCCCGCTCCAGCGCGCCCTACCGCGTGTTCAACATCGGCAACCACGCGCCCATCCAGCTGATGAGCTTCATCGAGGCCATCGAGAAGTCAGTCGGCCGCGAGGCGATCAAGAACTTCATGCCCATGCAGGACGGCGACGTGCCCGCCACGCATGCCGACGTGGAAGAGCTGGCCGAATGGACAGGCTTCCGCCCGGCGATGCCTGTGCCCGACGGTATTCAGCGCTTTGTCGCCTGGTACAGGGACTACTACAAGGTCTGATTTGCATCGTGCCGTCATGCAGGTGCATTACAAAGGCGTGATCTGCAAATGAACGGGTACGAAGCATGAAAGTCACCGCCATCGGGACCGGTTACGTCGGTCTGGTCACAGGCGCCTGCCTGGCCGAGATGGGCAATCACGTGGTGTGTCTGGATGTGAATCCGGACAAGATCCGCATCCTCAACGACGGTGACATCCCCATCCACGAGCCGGGCTTGCTGGAGGTGGTGCGCCGCAATGTGGCGGCGGGCCGCCTGCAGTTCACGACCGACGTGGACAAGGCCGTGCAGCACGGCACGCTGCTGTTCATCGGCGTGGGCACGCCACCCGATGAGGACGGCTCGGCCGACCTGCAATACGTGGTGGCCGCGGCGCGCTCCATCGGCCAGCGCATGACCGACTACAAGGTCATCGTCGACAAGAGCACGGTGCCCGTGGGCACGGCCGACCGGGTGCGCGAGGCGATCCAGGAAGAGCTGGTCAAGCGCGGCCTGGGCAGCATGTCGTACGCGGTGGTGTCCAACCCCGAGTTCCTGAAGGAAGGTGCGGCGGTTGAAGACTTCATGAAGCCCGACCGCATCATCGTGGGCTCTGACGACGAACAGGCCACGCTGCTGATGCGCGCGCTGTACGCCCCCTTCAACCGCACCCAGGACCGCATGCTGGTGATGGACGTGCGCAGCGCCGAGTTCACCAAGTACGCCGCCAACGCGATGCTCGCCACCCGCATCAGCTTCATGAACGAGCTGGCCCTGCTGGCCGAGAAGGTGGGCGCCGACATCGAGCTGGTGCGCCGTGGCATCGGCTCGGACCCGCGCATCGGCTACCAGTTCCTGTACGCCGGTGCCGGCTATGGCGGCTCCTGCTTCCCCAAGGATGTGAAGGCGCTGGTGAAGGCGGCGGCCGATGAAGGCCTGCCGCTGCAGGTGCTCACTGCCGTCGAGGCCGCCAACGAGCGCCAGAAGCGCGTGCTGGTGGACAAGGTCACGGCACGCTTCGGCAACGACTTGAAGGGCCGGCACTTTGCGATCTGGGGCCTGGCCTTCAAGCCCAACACCGATGACATGCGCGAGGCGCCGTCGCTGGTGGTGATCGACGAACTGACGCGCCGCGGCGCCACCGTGGCCGCCTACGACCCGGTGGCTGCAACCGAGGCCGCCCGCGTGCTCGGCCCGCGTGACGACGTGAAGCTGGTGGAGCGCGCCGAGTCGGCCCTGCAGGGCGCCGACGCGTTGCTGATCGTGACCGAGTGGAAGGAGTTCCGCACGCCGGACTTCGATGCCATCAAGGCGGCGCTCAAGCAGCCGGTCATCCTGGATGGCCGCAACCTCTACGACCCCAAGCTGATGAAGGCCCTGGGCATCAGCTACAGCGGCATCGGCCGCGGCGCCTGACGCCTGGCCGCCGGCTGCGGCCGGCGGGCGGGGTCAGTCGAAGGTCTTGGCGTCGGCCAGCAGCGGCGCGTCGACGTCCTTGGCCGAGAGCTTGGGTGCTTCGCCGCCCAGCGGCCAGGCCACGCCGAGGGTGGGGTCATCCCAGCGCACAGCGCCTTCGCACTCGGGGGCGTAGCGGCCGCTGGTCTTGTAGAGGAAGTCCGCGGTGTCGCTGATGACCAGGAAGCCGTGCGCAAAGCCTGGTGGGATCCACATCTGCCGCTGGTTCTCGGCCGAGAGCTCAAAGCCCACCCAGCGCCCGAAGTGGGGGCTGCTGCGGCGCATGTCCACGGCCACGTCGAACACCGCGCCGCTCACGCAGCGCACGAGCTTGCCTTGTGCATGAGGCGCGAGCTGGTAGTGCAGACCGCGCAGCACGCCCTTGGCGGAGCGGGAATGGTTGTCCTGCACGAAATGGACGTCGTGACCGACGGCGGCGTTGAAGCGCGCCTCGTTCCAGCTCTCCATGAAGAAGCCGCGCGCGTCACCGAAGACCTGGGGTTCGATCAGCAGGACTTCGGGCAGGGCGGTGGCGGTGACTTTCATCAGAAGGCTTTGTCGTTGAGCAGCTTGAGCAGGTACTGACCGTAGCCGTTCTTGGCCAGGGGCCGCGCCAGGGCTTCGAGTTGTTCGGCGTTGATCCAGCCGGCGCGGAAGGCGATTTCTTCGGGGCAGGCCACCTTCAGGCCCTGGCGCTTTTCCAGCGTGGCGATGAACTGGCCGGCCTCCAGCAGGCTGTCGTGCGTGCCGGTGTCGAGCCAGGCATAGCCGCGGCCCATGATCTCGACATTCAGTTCGCCCTGGCGCAGGTATTGGGCGTTCACGTCGGTGATCTCCAGCTCGCCCCGGGCGCTGGGCTTGATGCTGGCAGCGATGTCGCACACCTGTTGGTCGTAGAAGTACAGGCCGGTGACGGCGTAGTTGCTCTTCGGGACCTTGGGCTTTTCTTCGATGGACAGCGCCCGGCGGTCAGCGTCGAACTCGACGACGCCGTAGCGCTCGGGGTCGGTCACGTGGTAGGCGAACACGCTGGCGCCGTCGGTGCGCGCGGTGGCGCTGCCGAGCAGGGCGGCGAAGTCATGGCCGTAGAAGATGTTGTCACCCAGCACCAGGGCGCTCGGCGCACCATCGATGAAGTCACGCCCGAGGATGAAGGCCTGCGCCAGGCCGTCGGGGCTGGGCTGCACGCAGTACTGGATGTTCAGGCCCCAGCGCGCGCCGTCGCCCAGCAGGGCCTCGAAGCGCGGCACGTCTTGCGGCGTGCTGATGAGCAGGATGTCCCGAATGCCCGAGAGCATCAACGTGCTCAGGGGGTAATAGACCATGGGCTTGTCGTACACCGGCAGCAGCTGCTTGCTGATGGCCAGCGTGGCCGGGTGCAGCCGTGTGCCGGAGCCGCCGGCGAGGATGATGCCTTTGCGGGCCTGGGTCATAGCGTCTCCATCAGCATGCGTTCGACGCCTTGCTGCCAGTGCGGCAGGTGCAGGCCGAAGCGCTGCTGCAGCTTGGTGGTCGACAGGCGCGAGTTGAGCGGGCGCCGGGCGGGCGTGGGGTAGTCGGTCGTCGGGATGGCGAGGATCAGGTCCGAGGCGACGCGGATGTTCACACCGCGACTGCGCGCGAACTCGATGACGTAGCGGGCGTAGTCATGCCAGCTGGTTTCGCCGCCCGCCACCGCGTGGTAGGTGCCGACGAGTGCCGGGTTCACGCGCGCGGCGCGCAGCATGGGCACGGTCAGGTCGGCCAGCAGGTCGGCACCGGTGGGCGCGCCGATCTGGTCGGCGATCACCTTGAGCTGCTCGCGCTCCTGCGCCAGCCGCAGCATGGTCTTGGCGAAGTTGCCGCCGCGGGCCGCGTAGACCCAGCTGGTGCGCAGGATGAGGTGCTGGCAGCCGCTGGCGCGGATGGCGTCTTCGCCCTCGGCCTTGGTGCTGCCGTAGACATTGAGCGGGGCGATGGCGGCGTCTTCGTCGCGCGGCTGGCTGCCGCTGCCGTCGAACACGTAGTCGGTGGAGTAGTGCACCAGCAGCGCGCCGGTGCGCTTGGCCTCGATGGCCAGCAGCGCGGGCGTGAGGGCATTGACCTGCCGCGCAACCTCGGCCTCGCTCTCGGCCTTGTCGACCGCGGTGTAGGCCGCCGCATTGACGATGACCTGCGGCGCGACCGCCTGCACGCGCGCCAGCAGCGCGTCGGGCTGGTTGAAATCACCGCCGTCCTCATGCCCGAGCGCGACCACCTCGCCGGCCACGGCCAGCGAGCGCTGCAGTTCCCAGCCGAGCTGGCCGTTCTTGCCGAGCAGCAGGATCTTCATCGTTCAGCCGTATTGCTTGTCCAGCCACTCGCGGTAGGCGCCGCTTTGCACGCGGGCCACCCACTCGGGATGGTCGAGGTACCACTGCACGGTCTTGCGGATGCCGGTCTCGAAGGTCTCGGCCGGGCGCCAGCCCAGTTCGCGCTCGATCTTGCGGGCGTCGATGGCGTAGCGGCGGTCGTGGCCGGGGCGGTCCTTCACGTAGGTGATGAGGCGCGCGTAGGGGCCGTCGGCCGAGGGCCGGAGTTCGTCGAGCAAGGCGCAGACGGTCTTGACGATGTCGATGTTGGCCTTCTCGTTCCAGCCGCCGATGTTGTAGGTCTCGCCTACACGGCCGCCGGCCAGCACCGCGCGGATGCCGCTGCAGTGGTCGGTCACGTAGAGCCAGTCGCGGATCTGCTGGCCATCGCCGTAGACGGGCAGCGGCTTGCCGGCCAGCGCGTTGACGATCATCAGCGGGATCAGCTTCTCGGGGAAGTGATAGGGCCCGTAGTTGTTGGAGCAGTTGGTGGTGACCACCGGCAGCCCGTAGGTGTGGTGCCAGGCGCGCACCAGGTGGTCGCTGGCGGCCTTGCTGGCGCTGTAGGGGCTGTTGGGCTCGTAGGGGTGGGTCTCGGCGAAGGGCGGGTCTTCGGGCTTCAGGGAGCCGTAGACCTCGTCGGTCGAGACATGGTGGAAGCGGAAGGCCGCGCGGGCGTCGTCTGCCAGTGCGCCCCAGTAGGCGCGGCTGGCTTCCAGCAGCGTGAAGGTGCCTTCGACGTTGGTCTTCATGAAGGCGCCGGGGCCGTGGATGGAGCGGTCCACATGGCTCTCGGCCGCGAAGTGCACCACGGCGCGCGGGCGGTGTTCGGCCAGCAGGCGGTCCACCAGCGCCCGGTCGCCAATGTCGCCCTTCACGAACACATGCCGGGCATCACCCTGCAGTGCGGCCAGGTTCTCGAGGTTGCCCGCGTACGTGAGCGCGTCGAGGTTGACGACGGGTTCGTCCGACTGGCGCAGCCAGTCGAGCACGAAGTTGCTGCCAATGAAGCCGGCGCCGCCGGTGACCAGGATCGTCATCTTGTCGTTCTCGTAGGGCTCAAGCTGCCATCGTAGACGCCGCTCGCCCCCCGCGATGCCCGGAAATCAGGGGGTCAAGCCCGCCCGTAGGTGTCTTCGAAGCGGACGATGTCGTCTTCGCCGAGGTAGGAGCCCGACTGCACCTCGATGATCTCCAGCGGTACCTTGCCCGGGTTGGCCAGGCGGTGGGTCTGGCCCAGCGGGATGTAGGTGGACTGGTTCTCGGTGAGCAGGATGGTCTTGTCGCCGTTGACGATCTCGGCGGTGCCACTCACCACGATCCAGTGCTCCGCGCGGTGGTGGTGCATCTGCAGGCTCAGGGACGCGCCCGGCTTGACCATGATGCGCTTGACTTGGTGGCGCGGGCCGTTGTCGATGCTGTCATACCAGCCCCAGGGACGGTGCACCTTGCGGTGCAGGGCCTGTTCGCCGCGCTGCTCGGCGCCCAGCCGGTTGACGATCTGCTTGACCTCCTGGCTGCGGGCTCGGTCGCTGACCAGCACGGCATCGGGCGTCTCGACCACGACGATGTCGGTCAGGCCGACGACGCCGACCAGGCGACTGGTGGCATGCACCAGGGTGTCCTTGCAGTCGGCGATCAGCGCGTCACCCACGGACGCATTGCCGGCATCGTCCTTGTCGGCCACCTGCCAGACGGCCTCCCAGGCGCCGAGGTCGTTCCAGCCGGCGTCCAGGGCCACCATGCGCAGCGGGAGGTCGGTGCCGGGGCAGCGTTCCATGACGGCGTAGTCGACCGACTCGCTCGGCACGCCGGCGAACTCGGCCTTGCCGGGGCGCACGAACACGCTGTCGACCTTGCGGGCGTCCCACGCCGCGCGGGTGGCGGTGGCGATGTCGGGGCGGAAGCGCTCCAGCGCCTTCATCCAGACGCTGGCGCGCAGCACGAACATGCCGCTGTTCCAGTAGTAGCCGCCTTCGGCGAGATACCGCTCGGCGGTCTCGAGGTTGGGCTTCTCGACGAACTGGGCGACTGCCAGGCCGCCCGCGTCGGCGGTGGTGCGGATGTAGCCGTAGCCGGTCTCCGGGCGGTCCGGCGTGATGCCCAGGATGGCGATCGCGCCGTCGGCCGCGATGCGGATGGCGTCTTGCAAGGCCGCGGTGAAGGCTGCGGGCTGCGTGACTGTCTGGTCGGCCGGGGTGACGACCAGCACCGGGTCGCGCCCGCCTTCCAGGGCCGCCAGCGCAGCCAGCGTCAGGGCCGGTGCGGTGTTGCGGCCCAAGGGCTCCAGCAGCACGCTGCTGGGTTCGAGCTTGGTCTCGCGCAGCTGGTCGAGCACCAGGAAGCGGTGCTCCTCGTTGCCGACGATGCAGGGCGCGGCCAGCTCCAGCCCCGGTCCACCCAGGGCGGCCAGGCGGCGCGCAGCCAGCTGGAACAGGCTCTCGTTGCCCGCGAGCACGAGGAACTGCTTCGGGTAGCCTGCACGGGACAGCGGCCACAGGCGCGTGCCGGAACCGCCGGCCATGATGACGGGTTGGACCTGGATCATGTTGTCAGGAGGGGTTGAAGCCAAGGGGATTGAGTTGCTGCCAGCGCCAGCTGTCCTCGCACATGCGGGCCAGGTCGAGTTTCGCTGTCCAGCCCAGTTGTTCGCGGGCGGCGGATGGGTCGGCCCAGCAGGCGGCCACGTCGCCGGGGCGGCGCGCGACGATCTCGTAGGGCACCGGGCGGCCGCTGGCCATTTCGTAGGCGCGCACGAGATCGAGCACGCTGTAGCCCTGGCCGGTGCCGAGGTTGACGGTCAGCGAGCCGGGCTGGCCGAGCAGGCGGTTCAGCGCTGCGACGTGGCCCTCGGCCAGGTCGGTCACGTGGATGTAGTCGCGCACGCCGGTGCCGTCGGGCGTGGGGTAGTCGCCCCCGAACACCGAGAGCTTCTCGCGCCGGCCCACGGCCACCTGGGCGACGTAGGGCATCAGGTTGTTGGGCGTGCCGCGCGGGTCTTCGCCGATGCGGCCGCTGTCATGCGCGCCCACCGGGTTGAAGTAGCGCAGGCAGGCGGTCTGCCAGGCCGGGTCACTCACGCCGAGGTCGCGCAGGATCTGCTCGCCCATCAGCTTGGTGGCGCCGTAGGGGTTGGTGGCCGACGTGGGGGCGTCTTCGCGCAGCGGCAGGGTCTCGGGGGCACCGTAGACCGTGGCGCTGGAGCTGAACACCATGCGCCTGCAGCCATGGCGCTGCATGGTCTCGCAGGTGTTGACGAGGCCGCCCAGGTTGTTGCGGTAGTAGGCCAGCGGCTGGGCCACCGATTCGCCCACGGCCTTGAAGGCGGCGAAGTGCACCACCGCGGCGGGCTGGTAGCGCGCGAACACGGCGTCCAGCGCGGCCGCGTCAGACACGTCGGCGCGCTCGAACTCGATGGGGGCGGCTGCCAGCTCGGCCAGGCGCTCCAGCACCACGGGCGAGCTGTTGGCGAAGTTGTCCACGCCCACGACGCGGTAGCCCGCCTGCTGCAGGGCCAGCCAGGTGTGGGAGGCGATGTAGCCGGCCGCGCCGGTCAGCAGGATGGTGTTCATCAGAAGAAGAGGGCCTGCCCGGTGCAGCCGTAGCTGCTGGCGGTGTACACGTACTGCAGCACGCTGCTGTCGCGGCTGGCGTGGTTGTACTGGCAGGCCAGGCTCAGGCCGCGCGAGTAGGCCCAGCGCAGGCCGATGCCTTGGGTGCGTTCGCTGTCGAAGCCGCCGTCGTCGCGCTCGCTGCGGCTGCCGGTGGCGGTGGCGTTGAAGCTGAGCTTGCCGGTCAGCGCGTAGACGCCGTTGAGCTGCCAGCTGGTGCCCACGCGGTTGACATTGGTGGTGCTCAGGAGAGTCTCCTGGCCGGTATCGCGCACCAGTTGCACGCCGAGGTTGATCTTGCCGGTGGGCTGCCACGTCCAGTTGACGGCCCCGGTGGTGCCATGGAAGTCGCGCAGCGGCCCGTTGACCGGGTCGTGGTGCACCCGGCTGGTGCTGATGCGGGTGAAGAGCTGGCTGCTGCCGCCGGTGGTCCAGTTGGCCGTCAGGTCGACGTCGTTGCGGCGGTAGTCGATGGTCTGGCTGCCGACCCGGAAGATCGAGATATAGATCGGGTAGCGCGGGTACTCGCCCTCGGTGCGCCGTGCCACGAGGCCCAGGCGCACATTGCCACCCGGTCGCGCATACGCGCCCAGGGTGGCGGTGTTCTGGGAGTAGACGAAGCGGTCGTACTGCTCGGCGGTGTAGTCGCGCGAGCGGTGGTTCAGGCCGGCCTCCAGCGAGTAACGCAAGTTGGCGCCGAGCCGGGCCACCGCATTGACTTCCCGGCTGCGCTCCAGGTTCTTCTGGGTCACGAGTTCGGCACCGTTGCCGAGGTTGAACTGCGCGAGCGAGCGGCTGGCTTGCGCGTTCAGCGTGCCGGAGAGATCGCCCACGGTCTCCCAGTCGAGCGCGCCGCGCAGGGAGTAGGCACTGTTGTTCAGCGTGCTGTTGTTGGCGTAGCGGTTGTCCTGCAGCGAGCCGTCGAAGCTCAGGCGCTGCCGGCCCAGGCGCGTGTTCAGCCCGGCGAGCAGGGCCGCCGTGGTGACGTTGTCGCTGTTGGTGGTGCCTTCCGGCAGCGCGGTGGCGCCGCCCACGCGGTAGACATTGGACACATGCGTCACGCCGACCGAGACGCCGGTGTAGAACGGCGCGGCGTCATCGGTCTGGGCCCTGGCGCCCGACGCAACCGCCATCAGGCACACGAGCGCTGCGACACGCGGGTGAGGGCGGGGGAGGCGGAGCAGCTCAGTACGCATGTCGGTCAAAAGCCACCAGCCTGACGGTGCGCAGGATGATCTGCAGGTCCAGGGCCAGCGACCAGTTGCGCAGGTATTCCAGATCGTATTCGACACGTGCCTTCATCTTGTCGATGGTGTCGGTCTCGCCGCGCAGGCCGTTGACCTGCGCCCAGCCCGTGATGCCCGGCTTGACCTTGTGGCGCACCATGTAGGCCTTGATGAGCTTGCGGTATTCCTCGTTGTGCGCGACCGCATGCGGGCGCGGGCCCACGATGCTCATGCGGCCTTGCAACACGTTGATGAACTGCGGCAGTTCATCCAGCGAGGTGCGGCGGATGAACGCGCCGAAGCGGGTGATGCGCGGGTCGCCCTTGGTGGCCTGCTTGACCACGCTGCCGTTGTCCAGCGAGCGCATCGAGCGGAACTTGTAGACGATGATCTCTTCGCCGTCCAGGCCGTTGCGGCGCTGCTTGAAGATGATGGGGCCGGGCGAGCTCAGCTTCACGCCGATCGCCACCGCCAGCAGCACGGGCGAGATCAGCACCAGGATGATTGAGGCCAGCACGATGTCGCTCAGGCGCTTCACCAGCTGGTTGGTGCCCGTGAACGGGGTTTCGCAGATGCCCACCACGGGCACGCCGTTCATGTCCTGCAGCCGGCCCTGGATGATGCTGATGCCGAACACGTCGGGCACGAAGAACAGGGAGGCGGTGGTGCCCTGCACCTGCTCCAGCAGCTGCACGATGCGCGGCTGCGAGCCCAGCGGCAGGGTGATGTAGACCTCGCGCACGCCGTTGTCCCGCACGAAGTCGCTCAGCTGCGCCAGGGTGCCGAGCAGGGCTGAACCTGCCTCCGGGTGGAGCCGGTCACGGCTGCGGTCGTCGAAATAGCCCAGGCAGATCACGCCCTGGGCTTCGCGCAGGGCTCTTGCCACCTTGTGGCCCAGCGGCCCGGCGCCCACGATGACCGCCGTGCGGCGGGCGCTCGGGTCGCTGGCACGCCACTTCTGGATGCGCCGCCCGATCTCGATGGCGGCGATCTGCGCGATCGGCGTGACGATGCTCCACCAGATCAGGACCTGGTCGTCGAAATAGTGCAGGCTGCTCGTGGCATAGCCGCACAGCATCAGGATGCCCAGCAGCACCAGCCAGGACGACAGCACGTCCACCAGCGCGCTGGCCGGATGGTCACCAAACCGGTTGCGCCCCGGGAAGGTCAGGGCGAACACCAGCAGGCACAGCGTCAGCGCCGGGCGCATGACCGGCTCTTCGAAGTGCCCGTTCACCAGCAGAAAGGTCAGGACGATGATGCCGGGCTCAAGAAAGGCGGCAATGAGGGACTCGACCGACTGCGGTGCGCTGTAGAACGTCCTCTTGTAGCTGCGGTCCTCAAACATCGTGGCGGGTCATTTGAGCCTCGGGCCCGCGGTGCGGAGCAGGGGCAGGGGCAGGGGAAACGAGGGGGGATTCTGTACCAACAATATTGGGGAACATGGTGACGACGTCCCTTGTTCAGGGTCCGCTGCCTACAATCTTGCGCATGTCTTCACCCTGGCCCCTGCCTCCCTTGCCGTCTCTGTCGCCGCTGCTGATGCCGGCCCTGCAGGACCGCCTCGTGCTGCTGATCAACCATGTGGTGTCGCGCGAGCCGATTGCCGCGCAGCGCCTGCGGCCCCTGGCGGGGCGGGGCCTGACGGTCCATCTGGCCGGCTGGCCGGGGCTGTTGCCGCCTGCGCCGGATTTGATACTGGGTGTGACAGCGGCCGGCCTGTTCGAGCGGCTGGAAGTGCCGCCGCCGGGCGCGGGGGGGCTGCGCGTGGAGATCGACGCCTCCAACCCGGCACGTCTGGCGCTGGGGGCCCTGAGCGGGGATGCCCCCTCGGTCAGCGTCCAGGGTGATGCCGCCTTCGCAGGCGAGATGCACTGGTTGATGGACAACCTGCGCTGGGACATCGAGGACGACCTGGCCGGCATCGTCGGCCCGATGCCGGCGCGCCAGCTGGCCCAGTTCGGGCGCGCGCTGCGCCGCAGCCTGTCGGGCGTGGCCGCCCGTTTTGCGACCGCCACGACCCCCGGCAGCGGCGCATGAGGTTCGTCTCGCGGCTGCTGTTCATCCTCTGGACGGTCTGGCGCTTCGGCCTGGATGACCTGGCGCTGTCGGGGCTGAGCCACCGGCGTTTCCAGATCCTGAGGCGCCTGACTCGCCTGGGGCGGCGCTGGCAGGAGCCGCGTGGCGTGCGCCTTCGCCTGGCGCTGGAAGGCCTGGGCCCCATCTTCGTGAAGTTTGGCCAGGTGCTGTCCACCCGGCGCGACCTGCTGCCCGAGGACGTGGCCCTGGAGCTGGCCAAGCTGCAGGACCGCGTGCCGCCTTTCCCGGCCGCGCTGTCTCGCGAGTTGGTGGAGCGTGCCTTCGGCCGGCCGCTGGAGGCGCTGTTTGCGACGTTTGATGCCGAGCCGGTGGCCAGCGCCAGCATCGCCCAGGTGCATTTCGCCACCCTGCAGGACGGCCGCGAAGTCGCCGTGAAGGTGCTGCGCCCAGGCATGCTGGACGTCATCGACGACGACCTGGCCCTGATGCGTCAGCTGGCGGTGTGGATCGAGCGCTTCTCCAGCGACGGCCGGCGCCTGAAGCCCCGCGAGGTGGTCGCCGAGTTCGACATCTACCTGCACGACGAACTCGACCTGGTGCGCGAGGCCGCCAACGCGGCCCAGCTGCGCCGCAACATGGACGGCTTGAACCTCGTCATGGTGCCCGAGATGCACTGGGACCTGTGCAGCCCGGCCGTCATCGTCATGGAGCGCATGAAGGGGGTGCCCATCTCCCAGCGCGCCGTGCTGGAGGAAGCGGGCATCGACATCAAGAAGCTGGCGCGCGACGGCGTGACCATCTTCTTCACCCAGGTCTTCCGCGACGGGTTCTTTCACGCCGACATGCACCCGGGCAACATCCAGGTGAGCCTGGCGCCCGAGACCTTTGGCCGCTACATCGCGCTGGACTTCGGCATCATCGGCACGCTGACCGAGGTGGACAAGGACTACCTCGCGCAGAACTTCATTGCCTTCTTCCAGCGCGACTACAAGCGTGTGGCCGAGCTCCACATCGCCTCGGGCTGGGTGCCGCCCGAGACCCGCGTGGATGCACTGGAGAGCGCTGTGCGGGCGGTGTGCGAGCCGCATTTCGACCGCCCGCTGAAGGACATCTCCCTCGGCCAGGTGCTGATGCGGCTGTTCCAGACCTCACGCCGCTTCAATGTCGAGATCCAGCCGCAGCTCGTGCTGCTGCAAAAGACGCTGCTCAACGTCGAGGGCCTGGGCCGCCAGCTCGACCCCGAGCTGGACCTCTGGGCCACGGCCAAGCCTTTCCTGGAGCGCTGGATGCAGGAGCAGGTGGGCTGGCCCGCCTTCAACCGCCAGATCATGAAAGAAGCGCCGCGCTTCGCCCAGCTCATTCCCGAACTGCCGCGCCTGCTGCACGACGCCCTGAAGCAGCAGGCCCGCCGCGGTGGCGACGATGAACTGCGCGCGCTGGTGCGCGAGTTGCGCAGCACCAACCGGCTGCTGTCCAGCCTGCTGTGGGGCGCTGGCGGCTTTGCGCTGGGCATCACCCTTGCTTGGCTTGCACTGCGCTTTCTGAATCTGGGCCTCTAGATCCTGGCCGGGCCGCAGGGCGGCGGGGCCTTCATAATCCGCGCCTAATTTTCCGGCCCCCTCGTCCTGACGCCATGAACACCACGCTGATCGTTTTCGTCGTGCTCTACCTGCTCGGCACGCTCGCCATCGGCGTCTGGGCCGGCACCCGGGTCAAGAACACCAGCGATTTCGCGGTGGCCGGCCGCAGCCTGCCGCTGATCATGGTCATCACGACCACCTTCGCGACCTGGTTTGGTGCCGAGACCGTGATGGGCATCCCGGCCAAGTTCGTGCAGGGCGGCCTGAACGCCATCATCGAAGACCCCTTCGGCGCCGGCCTGTGCCTGGTGCTGGTGGGTGCCTTCTTTGCCGCCAAGCTCTACCAGAAGAACCTGCTGACCATCGGCGACTTCTACCGCCAGCGCTACGGCAAGGGCGTCGAGATCTTCTGCTCCCTGGCCATCATCCTGAGCTACCTCGGCTGGGTGGCCGCACAGGTGACGGCCCTGGGCCTGGTGTTCAACATCCTGACCAACGGCGCCATGAGCCCGCAGACCGGCATGATCGTCGGCCTGCTGGCGGTGCTGATCTACGTGGTCATCGGCGGCTTCCTGGCCGTGGCCTGGACCGACTTCATCCAGATGATCGTGCTGGTCATCGGGCTGAGCGTCATCGCGGTGTTCTCGGCCGACCTCGCTGGCGGCGCCGGTGTGGTGCTGAACCTGGCGGCCTCCAAGGACCTGGGCAAGTTCCTGCCCGAACCCAGCTTCACGCAGATCGCGATGTTCCTGGGCGCGGCGCTGACCATGATGCTGGGCTCCATCCCGCAGCAGGACGTGTTCCAGCGCGTCATGTCCGCCAAGGACGCCAAGACCGCCCAGCGCGGCGCCATCATCGGCGGCTTCAGCTACATCGCCTTCGCCTTCGTGCCAATGTTCATCGTGCTGGCCGCCGTGGCCGTCATGGGCGACAAGGCGCTGGACCTGGCCCAGAACGACTACCAGCGCGTGCTGCCCACCTTCATCATGGGCCACATGCCGCTGCTGATGCAGATCCTCTTCTTCGGCGCGCTGCTGTCGGCCATCAAGAGCACCTCGTCGGCCACGCTGCTGGCGCCCACCACCAGCTTCGTCGAGAACATCCTGAAGCAGATCCGCCCCGGCATGAGCGACCGCCAGCAGCTGGTGGCCATGCGGGTGACGCTGGTCATCTTCGCGGCCTGCGTGCTGGCCTACTCCATCGCGCTGCAGGGCACGCCCATCTATGAAATGGTGAGCGCGGCCTACCAGGTGACGCTGGTGGCGGCGTTCGTGCCGCTGGTGTTCGG
The DNA here is from genome assembly GCF_002205845.1 of Roseateles puraquae. GTDB lineage: Bacteria > Pseudomonadota > Gammaproteobacteria > Burkholderiales > Burkholderiaceae_C > Pelomonas > Pelomonas puraquae. Next base: position 175,377 of record NZ_NISI01000005.1, read on the forward strand.
GCTGTACTGGTCGCGCGCCACGACCCAAGGCGCCATCTTCTCGATCTTTGCCGGCATCGCGGTCTGGGTGGCCTACTTCCCGCAGGTCACCACCTGGGGTGAGTTCTTTCCGGGCCAGCTGGCCGGCCTCATCGCGGCCCTGATCGGCATGCTGGTCGGCTCGCTGATGCCGCAGATCCTGACCAACCGCCACGAGCACGTCAGCCACCATCTGCAGCCGCATCCGTGAACTGTTGGCCCCCGGGCCAAGGCGTACCTTGGCCCGCCCCCCGAGGGGGCGGCGATGCTCGCGGCCTCTAGCCGCTCGCACATCGCCGGCCGGGCCGGCTTGGGGCGGCCCGGCGCTCGGCCCGATGACACGGGCGCGCCTCATTTGGGCTGCCGGGGCTTGAAGCCGGCCCGGTGGCCCTAAAATCGCGGGTTTTGCCCAACCCACCTTTTGCACCACCATGCCCATCTACGCCTATCGCTGCAGCGCCTGTGGCCATGCCAAGGACGTGCTGCAAAAGCTTTCTGATGCCCCGCTGACCACCTGCCCCGCCTGTGGCGCGGACGCCTTCGGCAAGCAGGTGACGGCCGCCGGCTTCCAGCTCAAGGGCTCCGGCTGGTATGTGACCGACTTCCGCGGCGGCAGCGGCGGAGCCGCCGCCGCCACAGGCGCGGCCGCCCCGGCGGCCAGTGCCGAGCCGGCCAAGTCGGAGTCCAGCACCAGCAGCGCGAGTGAGGCCTCCACCTCGTCGTCTACGCCCTGCGGCGGCTCCTGCGCTTGCCACTGAATCGGGTCGACGTGGGCGCTTCCCTTCGCAAATACCTCGTTGCCGGCCTGCTGGTCTGGCTGCCGCTGGCCATCACCGTGTGGGTGCTGGGCCAGGCCCTGGACGTCGTCAACGGCGTCTTTGGTTCCCTGCTGACGGCCCTGACCCTGGTGCTGCCGAGCTCCTGGCGCGAAGGGCTGCTCGGCCTGCAGCATGTGCCCGGCCTGGGTTTGGTCATCGTGGCCGGCGGCTTGCTGGCCACCGGCGTGTTCGTGGCCAACATCTTCGGCCAGTGGCTGCTGACGCAGTGGGACCGCCTGATGTCCCACATTCCCATCGTCAAGAGCATCTACAGCTCGGTCAAGCAGGTCTCGGACACCCTGTTCTCGAGCAGCGGCAATGCCTTCCGCGAGGCGGTGCTCGTGCAGTACCCGCGCGCCGGCAGCTGGACCATCGCCTTCGTGACCGGCACGCCCAGCGGCGAGGTGGCCTGCCACCTCGACGGCGAGCACACCAGCGTGTACGTGCCCACCACGCCCAACCCCACCTCCGGTTTCTTCCTCATCGTCCCCACGGCCGACATCCGGCCGCTGCAGATGTCGGTGGACGAGGCCTTGAAATACATCATCTCCATGGGCACGGTGGCGCCGCTGACCCAGCCCGACACGCCCTGCGCGCCGGCAGACGCGGGCCGAAATCCCTAGGGTTGGACGCCCCGGCCCGCGTCCAATCCTGAGAGCCGAACGAGCTCATCCGCGCCTCCTCAAAAACATCCCCCAAGAAGAATCCGGAGTAATTCCATGCGTACCTGCTATGCCGGCCAAGTCAGCGAGAAGCTGCTCGACCAGACCGTGACCCTGATGGGCTGGGCCCACCGTCGCCGTGACCACGGCGGCGTCATCTTCATCGACCTGCGCGACCGCGAAGGCCTCGTCCAGGTCGTCTGCGACCCCGACCGCCCTGACATGTTCAAGGTGGCGGAAGACGTGCGCAGCGAGTTCTGCCTGAAGATCGTCGGCAAGGTGCGCGCGCGCCCGGCCGGCACCGAGAACGCCAACCTCGTGTCCGGCAAGGTCGAGGTGCTGTGCCACGAGATCGAGGTGCTGAACCCGTCGGTGCCCATTCCCTTCCAGATCGACGAGGACAACCTCTCCGAGACGACCCGCCTCACGCACCGCGTGCTGGACCTGCGCCGCCCCTACATGCAGAACAACCTCATGCTGCGCTACAAGGTGGCGATGGAGGTGCGCAAGTTCCTGGATGAGCACGGCTTCGTCGACATCGAGACGCCCATGCTCACCAAGAGCACGCCCGAAGGCGCGCGCGACTACCTCGTGCCCAGCCGCGTGCATGACGGCCACTTCTTCGCGCTGCCGCAGTCGCCCCAGCTCTTCAAGCAGCTGCTGATGGTGGCGGGCTTCGACCGCTACTACCAGATCACCAAGTGCTTCCGCGACGAGGACCTGCGCGCTGACCGCCAGCCCGAGTTCACGCAGATCGATATCGAGACCTCCTTCCTGACCGAAGAAGAGATCCGCTCGATGTTCGAGGGCATGATCCGCCACGTCTTCCGCAAGACGATGAACGTCGAGCTGGGCGACTACCCGGTCATGAAGTACGCCGAGGCCATGCACCGCTTCGGTTCGGACAAGCCCGACCTGCGCGTGAAGCTCGAGTTCACCGAGCTGACCGACGCCATGACCACCGTCGACTTCAAGGTGTTCAGCGGCCCGGCCACCACGCCGGGCGGCCGTGTCGTGGCCCTGCGCGTGCCGGGTGGCGCCGCCATGAGCCGTGGCGAGATCGACGCCTACACCGAGTTCGTGAAGATCTACGGCGCCAAGGGCCTGGCCTGGATCAAGGTCAACGAAGTGGCCAAGGGCCGCGAAGGCCTGCAGTCGCCCATCGTCAAGAACCTGCACGACGAGGCCGTGGCCGAGGTGCTCAAGCGCACCGGCGCCCAGGACGGCGACCTACTGTTCTTCGGTGCCGACAAGGCCAAGATCGTCAACGACGCCATTGGCGCGCTGCGCCTGAAGATCGGCCACAGCGAGTTCGGCAAGGCAGCCGGCCTGTTCGACGACCGCTGGGCGCCGCTGTGGGTGGTCGACTTCCCGATGTTCGAGTTCGACGACGAAGCCAACCGCTGGAACGCCGTGCACCACCCGTTCACCGCGCCGAAGGACGGCCATGAAGACTTCATGACCACCGACCCCGGCAAGTGCGTGGCCAAGGCCTACGACATGGTGCTCAACGGCTGGGAGCTGGGCGGCGGCTCGGTGCGTATCCACCGCGCCGAAGTGCAGGCCAAGGTGTTCGACGCGCTGAACATCGGCCCGGAAGACCAGCGCATCAAGTTCGGCTTCCTGCTGGACGCACTGCAGTACGGCGCGCCCCCGCACGGCGGCCTGGCCTTCGGCCTGGATCGCCTGGTCACGCTGATGACCAAGGCCGAGTCCATCCGGGACGTGATCGCCTTCCCCAAGACCCAGCGTGCCCAGTGCCTGCTGACCGGCGCCCCGTCGCTGGTCGACGAGAAGCAGCTGCGCGAACTTCACATCCGCCTGCGCAACGTGCAGCCGGCCGCGCAGTAAACCGCCGCTGCCTGACGAGAACCCCGCTTCGGCGGGGTTTTTCGTTCTTGGAGGCCCCCACCCAGTCGAGGGTGAAACTCACGCCGCCCTGTCCCTTCTTCCGAGGTCAAGCGCGGCCGACGCCCGAGGCAGACTTCGGTCCGGTTTCACCGACATGACCCGCATGACCCTCCGCCCCCTCGCCCTCATCGGCCTTGCCGCCCTCCTCACCGCCTGCGGCAAATCGTCCACCTCGCTCGGCGAAGGCGGCTCCGTCATCAGCGGCTCGGCCGGCCCTGCAGGCGCGCACAAGGCCAGCCGTGAGCTGGTGAAGTGCGATGCGCCGGTGGCGACGATGGCCCTGGTCGAGAACCCCAATGGCTACAGCTATTCCAGCAGCTACCAGCTGCCCTCCAGCCCGGTGCCGCTGGTGCGTTTGCTGGCGCAGCAGAGCGGGTGCTTTCGCGTGGTGGACCGTGCCGCTGGCCTGAAGGCCACCGTGCGGGAGCAGGAGCTGAAGGAGGCGGGCATCCTGCGCCAGGAGGGCAACACGGTGCACAAGGGCAAGGGCTACGAGGCGCAGTACAGCCTCACCCCGAGCCTCACCTTCAGCGAGCAGGACGCCGGGCGCCAGATCGGCGGGCTGATGCAGGCCATTCCCTTCCTGAACAAGCTCGTCGGGGCGGCGGAGCATGTGAAGCTCAAGCAGGCCCAGGCCGCGCTGCTGCTGACCGACAACGAGACCACCGAGCAGATCGCCGCCGCCACCGGCTCGGTGGAAGTGGCCGACCTCGGCGTGGGCGGCGCCGTGGTGGGCAAGCTCGGCGGCGCGGCCGGCGCGGGGTGGAGCAACTCCAACGAAGGCAAGGTGATCGCGGCCGCCTTCCTGGACGCGCACAACCAGCTCGTCGCCCAGGTGCGCGAGCTGCAGGCCAAGGCCCTGCCGCCGCCAGTGGCCACGCGCAAGGCGCAAGGCGGCTGACCCTCGCGGCGCGGTCACGGCGCCGACACGCACTCGACACGCGGCGCTGCCAGAGTGCCGGCTGGTTTTGACCTTGCCGGAGACATCGATGAAGGCCTTCGCCGCGCTCACGCTGCCGTTGATTCTGGTTTCTGCCGCCCGTGGAGACGACTTTCCTCGCCTGGAAGAGGCGCTGCCTCGCACGGTCGACATCCGAAGCACCTACCCGGTGTTTGATTTCGACACCGATGGCTGCCTGCCCAGTGCCGGCATCGCCCGAGACGGCCGGCAAAACAGCGGCCTCAAGCCCACCGGCAGCATCACCGGCGGCTGCCGTGCTGGCAACTTTCTGGACCTCTCCAACACCCTGCACCGCCACGCCTGCCTGCGCAGCGGCACTGACACCTACTGCGGGCACTTCTACGCGCTGTACTTCCTGAAGGATCAGGCCACCGTGCTCGGCGGTGGTCACCGGCACGACTGGGAGCATGCGGCGGTCTGGACGAAGAACGGCGTGGTCACGCACGCCGGCTACAGCGCACACGGCAAGCTCTACAACGTCGAGGTGGCGCAGCTGCCCCCGCAGTACGGCCACGTCAAGATCGTCTATCACAAGGACGGCGTGACCACCCACGCGATGCGCATGGCCAAGGCCGGCGAGGTGGCCGAGAACGGCTACGGCCAGTTCGTCACGCCCACGATCATCAGCTGGTACGAGCTGCGCGGGGACGGCCTGACCAACGAGCAGATGCGCAACAAGCTCAATGCCTACGACTACGGTTCGGCCACCATCCCGCTGCGCGACAACAACTTCCTGACCAACCTGAACACCTACCGGCCTGCGGGCTACCCGGAGTTCACGGCGGCCAGTCTGGAGGCGTCCAAGCCCTGACGTCCTGCGGTGCCCGGGCGCGCGGCTATGCTTCCTGCATGACCGCCGCCAAGCCGTACAAGATTCCCGAATCGGTCCTCGTCGTCATCCACACGCCCGATCTGCAGGTGCTGCTGATCGAGCGGGCCGACCATCCGGGCTACTGGCAGAGCGTCACCGGCTCCAAGGACACGCCGGACGAGCCGCTGGCCACCACGGCCCGCCGCGAGGTGCTGGAGGAAACGGGCTTCGACATCGAGGCGGTCGGGGGCGAGCTGCGCGATTGGCAGCTGGCCAACGTCTACGAGATCTACCCGCACTGGCGCCACCGCTACGCGCCGGGCGTGACGCGCAACACCGAACACGTCTTCGGCCTACAGCTGCCCGCGCCCCTGGTGCCGACGCTGGCGCCGCGCGAGCACTTATCCTGGGTCTGGCTGCCCTGGCATGAGGCGGCCGATCGCTGCTTCTCGCCGTCCAACGCCGAAGCCGTACTGCAACTGTCCCGCTTCAGCCCCGTCCCGACATGAGATCCGTTGCCCGCCCGACGCCCCACGCCCCCGGCGACGTGTTGCGTGTGGCCACCTACAACATCCACAAGGGCGTGCGAGGCCTGGGCCCGGCCAAGCGGCTGGAGATCCACAACCTGCAGATGGGCGTGCAGGCGCTGGACGCCGACCTGGTGTGCTTGCAGGAGGTGCGGCTCTTCCACCACCGTGAGGCGGCCTTCTTCGACCACACCTGGTTCGGCTGGCCCGAGAAGGGCCAGGCCGAGTTCCTCGCGCCCGCGGGCTACGAGGTGGCCTACCGCACCAATGCCAAGACCAAGTACGGCGAGCACGGCAACGCGCTGCTGTCGCGCTGGCCGCTGGGCGACATCGGCCACCACGATGTGTCGGACCACGCCTTCGAGCAGCGCGGTCTGCTGCATGTGCCGGTGCAGTGGCGGGGCACGGTGGTGCACGTGGTGGTGGCGCATTTCGGGCTGATTCATTCGAGCCGCATGCGCCAGGTCGACCGGCTGGCAGCCTTCCTGCGCGAACACGTGCCGGCCGGCGCGCCAGCCTTGGTGGCGGGCGACTTCAACGACTGGGGCGAGCGCCTGGACGTGCCGATGCGCGCCCATGGCCTGCACCGCGCAGCGCCGCCGGTCGGCCGGCCGCGGGCGCCCACCTTCCCGTCGCGGTTGCCGGTGTTCTCGCTGGACCGCGTCTACACCGTCGGCCTGCGTTGCGTGGGCGTGCAGGTGCCGCGCGGCCCGAGCTGGGCGCGCATGTCCGACCACCTGCCGCTGCTGGTGGAGCTGGCGCTGGAATGAGGCGACTCGCGCTCCCGCGCCGGTTGCGGCGGCGCCGCCATGCGGCCCAGGACAGCGGCTTCACCGGCGGCAACGAGGTCGAGCTGCTGCGCGGCGGGGACCAGCTCTTCCCGCGCATGCAGGCGGCCATCCGCCACGCGCGCAATGAAGTCTGGCTGGCGACCTACATCTTCCACAGCGACGCCACCTCGATGGCCCTGGCCGATGCGCTCATCGCCGCCGACCGCCGCGGCGTGCGCGTGCGGCTGGTGATCGACGGCTTCGGCAGCAATGCCAGCCTGCGCGAACTGCAGGCGCGCTTTTCCGGCAGCGGCGTCGCGATGGCGGTGTTCCGGCCCATGGACCGCTGGTGGCGATGGCTGCAGCCCGGGCAGCTGCGGCGGCTGCACCAGAAGCTCTGCATGGTCGACAGCGAGGTGGCCTTCGTGGGGGGCATCAACGTCATCGACGACCGGTTCGACCTGCACCACGGCCGCACCGAGCAGCCGCGGCTGGATTTCGCGGTGGCGCTGCGGGGCGGCCTGGTCGACCTCGTCGGCCAGAGCGTGCGCGCCATCTGGTCGCGCGCCTGGCTGGGGCGCGACTTCGACGATGCGTTGCTTGACTACGTGCCGCTGCGCCGCCGCCTGGGCCTGTGGCTGACCCAGGTCTGGCGCGGCCCGCAGCGGCTGCGCCAGGACCTGGATGAGCCCGACCCGCGGCTGGCGCCCATGTGCGCGGCTTTCGTGCTGCGCGACAACCTGCGCCGCCGCCGCACCATCGAACACGCCTATGCCGACGCCATCAACGAGGCCCGCCGCAGCGTCGACATCATCTGCCCCTACTTCTACCCGGGCCAGCGCATCCGCCACGCGCTGCGCCGCGCGGCCGACCGCGGCGTGCGGGTGCGCCTGCTGCTGCAGGGCAAGCTCGACTACCGCATTGCCGGCTGGGCCGCACAGGCGCTGTATGCGGAGCTGCTGGGCCATGGTGTGGAAATCTATGAGTACACGCCGGCCTTCCTGCACGCCAAGGTGGCGGTGGTGGACGGCGTGTGGGCCACGGTGGGCAGCTCCAACATCGACCCGCTGTCCCTGCTGGTGAACCTGGAAGCCAACGTGGTGGTGCTGGACACCGCCTTCGCGGCTCATCTGGCGGGTGAGATCGACACGGCCATCGCGGTGTCGCAGCGGGTCAGCAAGGCCGGTGGCAGCGGGCTGCGCGCGATGCTGCGCCGCGCCGTGGTGGCCTGGTTTGCCTACGTCTTCCTGCGCGTGGCCGGGGCGGCGGGGCGCTACTGAGCGCTGCCGTAGAGGAAGTCCAGCATCGCCGGGACGCGGCGCGCCCAGCTGGCTTCGTCATGGCTGCCGCGGGGGTCTTCCACGAAGCGCAGCTGATCGGCCGGCCAGCCGCGGCGGCGCAGGGCCTGCTCCAGCGCCCGCGCGAGCTGCACGGCCTGCTCGCCTTCCTGGGCGCCCATGTCCACCCACAGCCGGGGGCGCGGCTGGGGCGAGGTGGCGGCCACGTCGCGCAGCACCCAGCCGTCGTCCCACCACACCGAGGGCGACACCACGAGCGCGCTGCCGAAGGTCTCGGGCCGGTGCAGGGCCAGCCACAGCGAAGCGATGCCGCCGAAGGACGAGCCGCCGATGGTGGTGTCCGCCGGGCCGGGGCGCGTGCGGAAGCGGGCGTCGATCTGCGGCTTGAGCTCCTCCGCCAGAAAGCGCCCGTACGCCGCCACGCCGCCGCCCTGGCGGTCGGTCGGCGGCCCCATGGGCGAGGGCGTGTAGTCCAGCGTGCGGGTGCCGGTGCTGGCCACGGCCACCACGATGAAGGCGCGCAGTCGACCCGCGAGCACGCCTTGCTGGGCGGCCTCGTCGACCTGCCATTCGGCGCCGGCGGCCTGGGCGTCGAACACGTTCTGGCCGTCATGTAGGTAGAGCACGGGGTAGCGTGCCTGCGGCTGCGCTTCGTAGCCGGGCGGCAGCCACACCTGAACCTCGCGGGGCCGCACGTGTTTCGAGGACACGGTGCCCAGCTGCTCGATGCGGCCGGTGCGCACGATGGGAGCGTCGCTCGCCGGCGGTCCGAAGGCTCGCGTCACGCGCACCTCGCCGCCGCTCAGCAGCACGGCATGGTTGCGGCCGGGCTCCCAGCCGTCGCTCATGTCCTGGCCGGCGCCGCGCTCGATGCGGAACTTGTAGGCCAGCGGCTGGCCGCCGGCGGCATCGTCAGGCAGGGTCAGCCGCAGGGTGTAGCGGCCGGCGCTGCCAGCCGGTGACGCCAGCAGCGGGCGGTCCCAGGACAGTGGCGCCGCACCGCCGCGCAGGCCGATGCGGTCTCGCGCGGGGTCGAAGCGGCCGGCAGCGATCTCGGCGCGCAGGTCGAGGTCGAAGACCAGGGTGGTGTCTGCCCACGCGGCGGCTGAGAAAGCGGCGGCGAGCAGGGCGGTGGCAAGGTGTCGCATGCGCGCAAGCCTACGCCGCGCCGGCCGGCATGCCAGCCGTCATGGGGGCGGGCTGGCGCGCACCTGGGCGTCGAAGCGCTGCAGCCAGGCCGGCGGCACCTTCAGGCTGCAGGCCAGGTGGCGGCGCGGCGGCGGCGGCATGCCGGGCAGCAGCACGCTGACCAAGTCTCCCGCGTCAGCCACGCCCTGGCGCTGCAGATCGCGCAGCTCCGAGGCCACGCCGATCGAGAAGTCGGCATGCCCGCGGGCCAGCATGGTCGACAGCCGCGAGGCCCCGGCGCTCGCTCGCACCGGCGGTGGGCGGCGCTGGGCGATCCAGTCGTCCAGCGGGCCCCCGTAGGCCACGCCGTCGTAGACGAGCAAGCTCAGTGGCGCAGACAGCACGGCCTCGCGGGCGCTGCCGATCGAACGCAACGTCGCCTCGGCCCGCCGCGCCGCGATGAACACCTGCTGCTCCTCCTGGTGGATGGGCAGGGAGAAGCGCGCAAAACGGCGGCGCTCCGGGGTGTCGAACAGGCCGAGCACGCAGAACGGGCGCTCATTGCGCGCCAGCTCCTGCAGGCTGCGCTTGAGCGGCACGGCCTCCCAGGTCAGCGCCAGCCCCGCCCGTTGGGCCCAGACCGTGGTGCGGCCGGCCATCGGCAGTGGGGGCGTGCCGTCCGGGCCGCTGCCTGGCAGCGGGATGTGCTGCACGGGCATCACGGCCTCCTGCGCCCGCAGCGGCGCCGGCGCGGCCATCATGGCGCTGAGCAAGGCGCTGAGCAGGGCGGGCAGGAGGTGGCGCAGCATGGGACAGCGGCAGGTGCCGCGCCGATTCTGCGCCGCTCAGGCCGCCGCTGGCAGCCTCACCCCCCGAACCCTGGTGCGCCCGGGGCCTTCAGCACGCCGGCCTGCACCAGCGCCGCGGCGCGCTCGATGTCGGGGGCCAGGTAGTGGTCGGCCGGCATGCTGGCGCAATCGGCCCGCAGCCGGGTGTGCAGGGCTTCCACGGGCGCGGAGCTTTGCAGCGGCCGCAGGAAGTCGATGCCCTGGGCCGCCGCCAGCAGCTCGATGGCGACGATGTGCGCCGTGTTGTCGATCATCGCGTGCAGCCGCCGTGCCGCGAAGGTGGCCATGGAGACATGGTCCTCCTGGTTGGCGCTGGTGGGCAGGCTGTCGACGCTGGCCGGGTGGGCCAGGCTCTTGTTCTCGCTGGCCAGGGCGGCCGCGGTGACGTGGGCGATCATGAAGCCGCTGTGCAGGCCGGCATCGGCCGTCAGGAAAGGCGGCAGGCGCGAGATGCCCGGGTCGATCAGCATGGCGATGCGGCGCTCGGCGATGGCGCCGACCTCGGCGATGGCCAGGGCGAGGTTGTCGGCCGCGAAGGCGACGGGCTCGGCGTGGAAGTTGCCCCCGCTGATCATGGTGTCGTCAAACACCAGCGGGTTGTCCGTTACCGCATTCGCCTCGCGGATCAGCACCTGGGCGGCGTGGCGGGCCTGGTCCAGCGCAGCGCCCATGACCTGGGGCTGGCAGCGCAGGCAGTAGGGGTCCTGCACCCGCTCGTCGCCCTCGCGATGGCTGGCCCGGATGGCGCTGCCGGCCAGTAGCTCACGGTACACAGCCGCCACTTCGATCTGGCCCGGCTGGCCCCGCACCGCGTGGATGCGCGCATCGAACGGGCCGTCACTGCCACGGGCGGCGTCCAGCGTCATTGCGCCGCTGGCCAGGGCCGTGGCGAACAGGCCCTCGAAGCGCAGCAGCGCATGCAGCGCGAGCGCGGTGCTGGCCTGCGTGCCGTTGATGAGGGCCAGGCCTTCCTTGGCAGCCAGCGTGAGGGGTGCCAGGCCCAGGCGGTCCAGCTCGCCGCGGGCTGGCATGCGCTGGCCCTTCACCAGCGCTTCGCCTTCACCCATCAGCGCCAGCGTCAGGTGGGCCAGGGGCGCGAGGTCACCGCTGGCGCCCACCGAGCCCTGCGCGGGCACGTAGGGGATGAAGCCGGCATTGAAGGCGTCCAGCAGCGACTGCACCACCACGCCGCGCACGCCCGAGTAGCCGCGCGCCAGGCTGGCGGCCTTGGTGGCCAGCATCAGCCGCACCACGTCGGGCGACATCGGTGCACCCACGCCCACGGCGTGGCTGCGGATCAGGTTGAGCTGCAGCGCGGCGAGCTGGTCCTTCGCGATGCGGGTGCTGGCCAGCTTGCCGAAGCCGGTGTTGACGCCGTAGACCGGGGCATCGCCCGCAGCGGCCGTGGCCACGCGCGCGGCGCTGGCATCCACGGCGGACCAGTCGTCCAGTTCGAGCCGCGCCTGGCCGGCGGCGATGTCGGCCAGTTGGGCCAGGGTGAGGTGTCCGGGGATGAGCTTCATAGCGAGGGCAGGTTCAGTTCGTGCTGGCGGGCGCAGGCTTGGGCGGTGTCGTAGCCGGCGTCCGCATGGCGCATCACGCCGGTGGCGGGGTCGTTCCAGAGCACGCGCGACAGGCGCTGCGCGGCGGCGTCGGTGCCATCGCACACGATGACCACGCCCGAGTGTTGCGAGTAGCCCATGCCCACGCCACCCCCATGATGCAGGCTCACCCAGGTGGCGCCGCCGGCGGTGTTGAGCAGGGCGTTGAGCAGCGGCCAGTCGGAGACGGCGTCGGACCCGTCGCGCATGCCTTCGGTCTCGCGGTTGGGGCTGGCCACCGAGCCGCTGTCGAGGTGGTCGCGGCCGATGACGATGGGCGCCTTGAGCTCGCCGCGTTTCACCATCTCGTTGAAGGCCAGGCCGGCCAGGTGGCGCTCGCCCAGGCCCAGCCAGCAGATGCGCGCCGGCAGGCCCTGGAAGGCGATGCGCTCGGCCGCCATGTCGAGCCAGCGGTGCAGGGCCGCGTGGTGCGGGAAGAGTTCCTTAAGCTTGGCGTCGGTCTTGCGGATGTCCTCGGGGTCGCCCGAGAGCGCCACCCAGCGGAACGGGCCCTTGCCCTCGCAGAACAGCGGGCGCACGTAGGCTGGTACGAAGCCGGGGAAGTCGAAGGCGTTGGTCACGCCCTGATCCTTGGCGACCTGGCGGATGTTGTTGCCGTAGTCCACCGTCGGGATACCCTGGGCCTTGAAGGCCAGCATGGCGCGCACATGGGTGGCACAGCCTGCGGCGGCTGCGGCCTTCAATTCGGCGTGGCGGGCCGGGTCGGCGGCGGCGGTCTTCCATTGTTCGACCGTCCAGCCCGGCGGGCAGTAGCCGTGGATGAGGTCATGCGCCGAGGTCTGGTCGGTGACGAGGTCCGGCTTCACACCGCGCTTGACCAATTCCGGCAGCACTTCGGCCGCATTGCCCAGCAGCGCGACCGACACCGCCCGCCCCGCCGCGGTGTGCGCGGCGATGCGGGCCAGCGCATCGTCGAGGTCCGTTGCCTGCTCGTCGACATAGCGGGTCTTGAGGCGGAAATCGATGCGGCTTTGCTGGCACTCGATGTTCAGCGAGCAGAAGCCCGCGAACGTGGCGGCCAGCGGCTGCGCCCCGCCCATGCCGCCCAGGCCGGCCGTGAGGATCCACTTGCCCTTGGCGATGCCGCCGAAGTGCTGGCGCGCGGCTTCGGCAAAGGTCTCATAGGTGCCCTGCACGATGCCCTGGCTGCCGATGTAGATCCAGCTGCCAGCCGTCATCTGGCCGTACATCATGAGGCCCTTGCGATCGAGCTCGTGGAAGTGCTCCCACGTGGCCCAGGCGGGCACCAGGTTGGAGTTGGCCAGCAGCACGCGCGGCGCATCGGGGTGCGTGCGGAACACGCCCACCGGCTTGCCCGATTGCACCAGCAGGGTTTCGTCGTCGTTCAGCTCGCGCAGGCTCTTCAGGATGGCCTCGAAGGCGTCCCAGTTGCGCGCCGCCTTGCCGATGCCGCCGTAGACCACCAGCGCGTCGGGGTTCTCGGCCACGTCCGGGTCGAGGTTGTTCTGCAGCATGCGGTAGGCGGCTTCGGTGAGCCAGCTCTTGCAGTGCAGCTGGCTGCCGGTGGGGGCTTTCACGGGGCGGGGCAGGGCGGTCATGACGTCTCCTGGAAGGTCGGGGGACTCTACTTGTCTATACAAGTAAGGTCAACTAGCATCCGGCCCATGTCCAGAGCCACGTCTCCCGAGCCGCAGTACCTCAAGGTCAAGAACCATCTGCGCGAAGGCATTGCCAGCGGCCACTGGGTGGCGGGCGACCTGCTGCCCAGCGAGGGCGCACTCGTCACGCAGTTCGAGGTCAGCCGCATGACGGTGAACCGCGCGCTGCGCGAGCTGGTGCAGGAGGGGCTGATCGACCGCGTGCAGGGCGTGGGCAGCTTCGTGGCCCAGTTGCACCGCATCTCCAGCACACTGAACGTGCGCGATGTGCATGAGGAGATCGTCGAGCGCGGCGGCCAGCACGAGGCGGTGCTGCAGGCCCTGGTGCGCGGCAAGGCCACGCCGCAGCAGGCGGCGGAACTGGGCCTTAAGCGGGGCGCGCCGGTGTTTTTGAGCCTGATCGTGCACCTGGAGAACGGCGTGCCCATCCAGTGCGAGGAGCGGGCGGTGAACCCGGCCTGTGCGCCCGACTACCTGTCGCAGGACTTCACCCGCATCACCCCCACGCACTACCTGCTGGAGGTGGCGCCGCTGTCCGAGGCGCGTTACATGATCGAGGCCGCGCTGCCCGGTGAGGTGGAGGCGCGGCTGCTGGGTATCGCCCGGCGCGACCCCTGCCTGGTGGTCAAGCGCATCACCTACAGCCGTGGCGTGGCCGTCACTTCCGTGAAATTGACCCACCCTGGCGCACGTTACCAATTGCAAGGGAGCTTCTCGGCATGAGCTGATCCGCACGGAGCTGCGGACAATGTGCGGTTGCCTGTACAGCCAAGAGCGCAAGGACAAGAACATGAGTTGGAGCAGGGTCATCGCGGCTGACGTAGCGCCGCAGGCCTGGAAGAACCAGGGTGGCACGACCCGCGAGTTGCTCGCGTGGCCCCATGCCCATGACTGGGCGCTGCGCATCAGCGTCGCGCGTGTGGAACGCAATGGGCCGTTTTCGGCCTACCCCGGCGTGCACCGCTGGATGGCCGTGATCCGCGGCGCCGGCCTGCGCCTGTTCGACTGGCCGCAGTCGGTGGGTGACGAGCCCCTGCGCTTTGACGGCGGCCTGGCGCCGGAGGCGGAGCTGATTCGCGGCGAGACCGACGTGTTCAACGTGATGGAGCGACGCGGCAACCTGGAAGTCGAGTCAGCCCACCACGTGCTGCTGCCGCGCACGCCCTGGGTGGGGCTCTTCACCGTCAGCGGTGGCTTGCTGGAGCACGGTCACCGCGCCATGCCCATGGCGCCGCTGACCCTGGCCTGGTGCGAGAACCCGGTGGCGCAGAGCTGCGTGTTCACCGGCGAGGGCAATGCCTGGTGGTTGACCTGGAGCGATGAGGCGTGAGGCCATGAAGCTCTGGCGCGGCGGTCTGCTCGCCACCCTGGCAGGCGACAGCGGCTGGGGCCTCATCCCGGACGGCGCCCTGCTGGTGGACGACGCCGGTCGGCTCGCCTGGGTCGGGCCCAGCGCCGAGGCGCCGGCGGCGGCGGAGGTGGTGGAGTTGCAGGGCGCGCTGGTCACGCCCGGGTTGGTCGATTGCCACACCCACCTGGTCTATGGCGGCAACCGCGCGCACGAGTTCGAGCAGCGCCTGCAGGGCGTCAGTTATGCCGACATCGCCCGGGCCGGCGGCGGCATCAAGTCCACGGTGGCGGCCACGCGGGCGGCCGGCGAGGCGGAGCTGCTGGCGTCAGCCCAGCGGCGTGCGAGAGCGCTGCTGGCCGAAGGCGTGACGACGCTGGAGGTCAAATCCGGTTATGGCCTGGAGGCGGCCACCGAGGCACGCATGCTGCGCGTAGCCCGGCAGCTCGGTGCGCTCGGTGTTGACGTGCGCACCACCTTCCTGGGCGCGCATGCGCTGCCGGCCGAGTTCACCGACGCGCAGGCCTACATCGACGCCGTCTGTGCCTGGCTCCCAGAGCTGCACGCGGCCGGCCTGGTCGACGCGGTCGATGCCTTCTGCGAGCACCTGGCCTTCAGCCCGGCCCAGGTCGCCTGCGTGTTTGAGGCGGCGCGGCGCCTCGGCCTGCCGGTCAAGCTGCATGCCGAGCAGTTGAGCGACCAGGGTGGCGCCGCTCTGGCAGCGCGTTATGGCGCCTTGAGCTGCGATCACCTCGAGTACCTGAGCCCCTCCGGCGTGCAGGCCATGGCCGCCGCCGGGACGGTGGCGGTGCTGTTGCCCGGTGCCTTCTACGCGCTGCGCGAAACGAAGCTGCCACCCATCGATGCCTTGCGCGCTGCCGGCGTGCCCATGGCCCTGGCCACCGACCACAACCCGGGCAGCTCGCCTACGCTGTCGCCGCTGCTGATGCTGAACATGGCCTGCGTGCTGTTCGGCCTGACGCCGGAGGAGGCGTTGCGGGGCCTGACGGTCAACGGCGCACGCGCGCTCGGGCTGCATGAGAGGGGGCAATTGGTCGCAGGTCAACGTGCCGATTTCTGTATTTGGGCGGCTGGACACCCACGCGAGCTGGCTGCATGCTTCGGGCACAACCCGCTGATAGAACGGGTCTGTCAGGCCGAACAGGCTCCACAGGGAGAACCATGAGCGTCTTTCGCCTCCAGCAGGGCCGCGGACCCTTGCTGATCAGCCTGCCGCATGTCGGCACCGAGATTCCGCCCGAGCTGCACGACCGCCTCGTGCCCCGGGCCCTGGCCAGCGAGGACACCGACTGGCATCTGGAGCGCCTGTATGCGCCCCTGGCCGAGAAGCTCGGCGCCAGCCTCATCGTGCCGCGCTACAGCCGCTACGTCATCGACCTGAACCGGCCACCCAACGATGCACCGCTCTACCCCGGCGCCAGCGGCGGCACGGGCCTCGTGCCCACGCGCTTCTTCACCGACGACCCCCTGTACCGCGCCGGCGCCGAGCCCGCGGCCGACGAAGTGGCCGCCCGCCGCGAGACCTACTGGCAGCCCTACCACTACGCGCTGCAGTCCGAGCTGATGCGCCTGCGTGACCGCCATGGCCGTGGCCTGCTGTTCGATGGCCACAGCATCCGCTCCGAGCTGCCCTGGCTCTTCGAGGGCGAGCTGCCGGCCCTCAATCTAGGCACCGCCGACGGCGACGCCTGCGACCCGGGCATGACGGCTCGACTGGCTGGTGTGCTGGCCGGGCAGGCGCAGTACAGCCATGTGGTCAACGGCCGTTTCAAGGGCGGCTTCATCACGCGCCACTACGGTCGGCCCGGTGACGGCCTGCATGCGGTGCAGCTCGAGATGTGCCAGCGCTGCTACATGGACGAGGCCGCCGACCCCGCCGGTGCCTACGACGAAGCCCGGGCGGCCCAGGTGCTGCCCGTCATCGAACAGCTGCTGCAGGAGATGCTCGCATGGCATCCCTGAAACGCCTGCACGCGCCACTGGCCTGGCTGGACGGCCGCTGGCAACGCAATGTCCTGCTGACGGTCGACGCCACGGGGCTCTGGTCGGAGATTGCGGCCGACCAGCCGGCGGCGCCCGACGCCGAAAAGCTCGCCGGGCCGGTCATTCCGAGCCTGGTGAATGCGCACAGCCACGCCTTCCAGCGCGCCTTCGTCGGCATGGCGGAGCGCCGCGAGGCCGGGCAGGACGACTTCTGGAGTTGGCGCGACCGCATGTATGCGCTGGCGCTGCGCATCTCGCCCGAGCAACTGCGCGCCGTGGCCACCCAGCTGTATGCCGAGCTGCTGCGCGGTGGCTACACCCAGGTGTGCGAATTCCATTACCTGCACCATCCCGCGGAGGGCCAGGCCTTCGAAGACGAACTCGACATGGCCTGGGCTCTGGTCGAGGCCGCGCAGGACGCGGGCATCGGCCTCACGTTGCTGCCGGTGGTCTACACGCGCAGCGGCTTCGGCGCGGCAGGCCTGCGGCCTGACCAGCATCGCTTTTCAGCCAGCGCCGACTGGGCCTGGCGTGCCTGCCAGCGCGTGCTGGCCGCCGGTGTGCCGCGGGTGAACGCCGGCGTCGCGCTGCATTCCCTGCGCGGCGCCTCCCCTGAGGACATCACCCGGCTGCTGCAGCAGGTCGGCAGCCATGACGTGCCGGTGCATATGCACATCGCCGAGCAGACGGCCGAGGTGGCGGACTGCCTGGCCGCCACGGGCAAGCGCCCGCTGCAGTGGCTGGCCGAAGCCGGCCACCTGGATGCCCGTTGGCAACTGGTGCACGCCACGCATGCCGAACCTGCGGAGATCGACGCGGTGGCGGCCCGCGGCGCCGGCATCGTCATCTGCCCCGGCACCGAAGCCAACCTCGGCGACGGCCTGCCCGACCTGCCACGCTGGCTGGCCGCGGGGGTGCCGCTCACGGTGGGCTCCGACAGCCAGGTCACCCGCGGCTGGGTGGAAGAGCTGCGCTGGATGGAATATGGCCAGCGCCTGGTGCTGCGCCAGCGCAACGTGGCGTCCTTGCCGGAGCAGCAGCCGTCCAGCGGCGCGCGCTTGTTCGACGCGGCGGTCGCCGGCGGTGCCGCCGCGGCGGGCTTCGCGGCCTGGGGCCTGAAGGCTGGCGCCCGGGCCGACTTCATCGTGCTGAACCGTGAAGCCGATGCGCTGCGCGGCCTGCCCGACGACACCTTGCTGGATGCCGTCGTTTTCGGCAGCAACGGCTCGCCCTGGCAGTCCGTCTGGGTGGCCGGCCGGGCGCGCCCCTGGCGGGCGCCACAGCGCGTGGGTGACGCCTTCGAAGCGGCGATGCGGGCGCTGTGGTGCGCAGGCGGCACTCCACCCACCTGAGCTTGGCGATCCAGCCCGACGCGGCTAGGCTTTGCGCACAACATCTGCGGAGGGTGCGATGAGGCTGAGCGATTTCACGATCAAGGCGCGGCTGCTCGCGCTGGCCGCCCTGGCGGTGCTGGCGATGGGGGTGGTGGGCATCCAGGGGCTGCGCAGCCTGGCCCAATCCAAGGCCGAGTTCGTGCACTACGTCGACAACGACGTCGCGGCTCTGACTCAGCTTGCGGGCGTGCGGGCTGGTGTGGGCAATCTGCGACGCTACGAGAAGGACCTCCTCATCAACCTGGCGGATGCCAAGGCCGTGGAGCGCTACCGCAAGGACTGGACCGAGACCTTCGCCAAGGTCGACGAGAGCCTCGCCCGCATGGGCAAGCTCGATCTGCCGCCGGATATCCAGCGCATGCCCCCGGAACTGCAGAAATCCCTGCAGGACTACCGCAGCGGCTTCTCGGCGCTGGTCGAGCGCCTGGCCAAGGGCGAGTTCGCCGACACGGCCGCGGCCAACCAGGCCATGGAGCCGGTGAAGGGCCCGGTGCGGGCGGTCGACAAGACGCTGGGCGAGATGACGACGCTGATCGACAAGCATTCCGACACCCAGGTGGCCGCGCTGGACGAGCACGAGCAGGCCATCCGGCGCAACCTGGTGCTGGTGGTGATCGTGGCGGTGCTGCTGCTGGTGGGCTACACGGCGGTGAACATCCGCTCCATCCTGGCGCCGCTGGCGTATGCGGTGCGCACCACCGATCGCATCGCCGGCCAGGACCTGAGCGAGCCGGTGCGGGTCGAGGGGCGCGACGAGACGGCGGCGCTGATGCGGGGCGTGGAGGCCATGCAGACGGCGCTCTCAGGCATCGTCGGCGGCGTGCGGCGCAGCACCGACAGCATCGCCCACGCCTCGCGCGAAGTCGCGGTCGGCAGCCAGGACCTGAGCGACCGTACCGAGCAGGCCGCGTCCAACCTGGAGGAGACCGCGTCGGCCATGGAGCAGCTCACGGCGAGCGTCACGCACAACGCCGAGTCGGCCCGCCAGGCCAACCAGCTGGCCACCGACGCGGCCGAAGTGGCGCGGCGCGGTGGTGCGGTGGTGGATGAAGTGGTGCAGACCATGGGCCGCATCAGCGCTTCGTCCAGCAAGATCGGCGACATCATCTCGGTGATCGACGGCATCGCCTTCCAGACCAACATCCTCGCGCTCAACGCCGCGGTGGAAGCCGCGCGGGCCGGCGAGCAGGGGCGCGGCTTTGCTGTGGTGGCCAGCGAGGTGCGCACGCTGGCGCAGCGGTCAGCCGAGGCGGCCAAGGAGATCAAGTCCCTCATCCTCAGCAGCGCCGAGAGCGTGGAAAGCGGCACGACGCTGGTGGCCAAGGCGGGCGAGACCATGCACGAGATCATCTCGGCGATTGCGCGGGTCAGCAGCATCGTCAGCGAGATCAGCCACGCGACCGGCGAGCAGAGCACCGGCATCAACCAGATCGGCCAGGCGATCGCCAACCTCGACCAGATGACCCAGCAAAACGCGGCGCTGGTCGAGGAATCTGCCGCGGCGGCGCAAAGCCTGCAGCAGCAGGCCGACGAGCTGTCCCGCTCGGTCGCGGTGTTCCGCCTGGGTTGAAAGGGCGCCTGGGGGAGCGGGTGAGGGGGCTCGGAGCCCGCCGTCCACGCCGCCGGCTGTCGATTCGGCGCCCGGCTTGGCCATTCGTCGCCAGCCGCTCGCGGCGGGGCGGGGTGCGGCGCACGATGCGCTCATTGACAACCCCACGGAGCCCCTCATGAACACCTCGACCCCCGACACCGACCTGCGCGCCCTCGCCCAACGCCGCGTGGACATCAAGATGGGCTTCATCGGCCACCTTTGCGTGTTCGCGGCCGTCAACGGCGGGCTGGCGCTGTTTCACCTCCTGTCCCGCGGCAGCTTCCAGGTGCCCTACCCGGTGTGGGGCTGGGGCATCGGCCTGCTCGCCCACGGCGTGGGCACGCTGGCCAGCCTCATGGGCACGGGCGTGCGCGAACGGCTGCTCAACGCCGAGATGGCGGCGCTGCAGAAGCGCTGAGGGCCAGGGCCGGCACGGCCCCCGGCGTCATGCCGCTGTCGTCTTGCCCGGCGCGAGGCGGCGCTTGCGGCTGAAGCGCTGGATCAGGTCGTCGACGATCTCGTAGAGCACCGGAATCACCAGCAGGCTCAGGAAGGTGCTGGTGATCAGCCCGCCGATCACGACGATTGCCATCGCGGCACGGAAGCTCGGGTCCGTGCCGAAGCCCAGCGCGATCGGCAGCATGCCTGCGCCCATGGCCAAAGTCGTCATCACGATGGGCCGGGCGCGCTTGTGGCAGGCATCCAGCAGCGCGTCCAGGCGTGACAGGCCGTGATCGCGCTGGGCAACGATGGCGTACTCGACCAGCAGGATGGAGTTCTTGGTCGCGATGCCCATCAGCATGATCATGCCGATCATGGCCGGCATGCTGAGGTCGGTCTGCGTCACGAACAAGGCCAGGATGGCGCCGGGGATGGACAGCACCAGCGCCCCGAGGATGGTGACCGGCTGCACCCAGGCATGGAAGAGCAGCACGAGCACGATGTAGATGCAGGCCACGCCAGTGCCCATGGCCAGCGCGAAGCCCTGGCCGAGCTCGGCAAAGGCCTCGGCATCGCCGATCTCCGCCTTGCTGACGCCCGGCGGCAGGTTCACCACGCTGGGCAGCGCGTTGGCGGCCGCCTGCACTTCGGACAGCGGCTGGCCGTTGAGCTCAATCTCGAAGGTCACGTTGCGCAAGCGGTCGTAGCGGTCGATCTGCGCGGGGCCGCTGGTCAGGCTCAGCTCGGCAACCTGGCGCACCGGTACCGGGCCGCGCGCGCCAGGCACGGTCAGCTCGCCGAGCAGGGCCAGGTCAGCCCGTGCGTGGTCGGGCAGGCGAACCACGATCGGCACCTGTCGCTGGGCCAGGTTGAGCTTCGGCAGGAACTGGTCGTAGTCGCCCGCGGTGGCGATGCGAAGGGTGTCGGCAATCGAGGCCGTCGACACGCCGAGATCCGCCGCCCGCGCGGCATCCGGCCGGATGATGAGTTCGGGCCGCTGCAGGCTCGAACTGCTGGTGACCTGGCCGATGCCGCGCAGGGTGCGCAACTCCTGTTCAACCTTGGCTGCGTGCGCTGACAGCTGCTCCCCGTCCTCGCCGGCCAGAACGAGCTGGTACTTGTTGTTGGAGCCCGCGAGGCTCACCTTGATGCGGGCGCCCGCAATGCCGGCGAGCTTCTCGCGCAACTCCTGCTCAATCTGCTGCTTGCTGGTGCCGCGGCGTTCCTTGCGGGGCGTCAGGTTGATCGTGAGGGCGGCCTTGCGGGCTTCGGGCGCACCTCCCATGGCGAAGGGGTCGGCGCCGGCGCTACCGCCGCCGATGGCGGTATAGACCAGCTTCACATGCGGGTGGGCCGCAGCCATGGCATAGGCCTGCTTGGCCACGGCCAGGGTCTCGGCGTACGTGCTGCCCGGCGGCAGCTCCAGGTTGATCTGGGTCTGGCTCAGGTCGTCCGGCGGCAGGAAGGCGCCGGGAATCTTCCCCAGGAAGAGCGGCGAGCAGGCGGCCATGCTGAGCGCCGCGGTGATGGCCATCGTCTTGCCCTTGTGCGTGAAGGCCCAGCGGGCCGCGCGCAGGTAAGCCGGCATCCAGAACGGCTCCTTGTGCTCGCGCTTGGGGGCGCGCAGCAGGTAGGCCGCCATCATCGGCGTGAGCAGTCGTGCCACCACAAGGGAGAAGAACACCGCGATCGACGCCGTCCAGCCGAACTGCACGAAGAACTTGCCCACGACCCCGCTCATGAAGGCAGTCGGCAGGAAGACCGCAATCAGCGTGAAGGTGGTGGCGATGACGGCCATGCCGATCTCGTCAGCCGCCTCGCGCGCTGCTTCCAGGGGCGTCTTGCCCATGGTGAGGTGGCGCATGATGTTCTCGATCTCGACGATGGCATCGTCCACCAGCACGCCGATGACGAGGGACAGCGACAGCAGCGTCACGACGTTGAGCGTGAAGCCCATCATCTCGATGATCCAGAAGGTCGGGATGGCCGACAGCGGCAGAGCCACCGCGCTCACCACCGTGGCCCGCCAATCGCGCAGGAAGAACCACACCACCACCACGGCCAGGAAGGCGCCTTCCAGCAGCAGGTAGACGCTGCCGTGGTAGTTCTCGATGACCGGGTCCACGAAGTTGTAGGCCTCGGTCACGGTGATGTCAGGGTGGGCGGCCTTGAGCTCCTCCAGCGCGGCGCGGATGCGTTCGGTCACCTCGATCTCGCCGGCACCCTTGGCCCGCACGATCTCGAAGCCCACCACCGGCTTGCCGTCCAGGAAGGCGCCGGAGCGCGTCTCGGCCACCGTGTCGCTGACGGTCGCGACCTGGTCCAGCCGCACCCGGCGGCCATCGGTCAGCGGGATGTCCATGGCCGCGAGCTGCTCGGCGCTTTGCACCGTGGCGATGGTGCGCAGCGACTGCTCGGCGCCGCCCAGCGTAGCCCGCCCGCCCGGGGCTTCCTGCTGCACCTGCTTGAGCTGGCGCGAGACCTCGGCGGCCGTGACGCCCAGCGCCAGCAGGCGCGACGGGTCGAGCTCCACGCGCAGCTCGCGACTCACGCCGCCCACGCGAGCCACCGAGCCGACCCCACGGACCGACAGCAGGCGCTTGGTCACCTGGTTGTCGACGAACCATGACAGGGCCTCGTCGTCCATGCGGTTGCTGGCGACGGTGTAGGTCAGGATGGGAGCGCCCGACAGGTTCATCTTGGTGATGACCGGGTCGCGCAGGTCGGCCGGCAGGTCGGCGCGGATGCGGCTGACCGCATCGCGCGTGTCGTCCAGTGCTTCCTGCAGCGGCTTCTCAAGCCGGAACTCGGCCGTGATGGTGGCCGTGCCGTCCTGCACCTTGCTGTAGAGATGCTTGAGGCCCTGGGCCGAGGCCAGCGAGTTCTCGATCTTGCGGGCCACCTCGGTTTCCATCTGCGCGGGTGCCGCGCCCGGCAGCGAGGCGGTGACGACGATGGTGGGCAGCTCGATATCGGGGAACTGCTGGATCTTCATCTTGCTGAAGCCGTGCAGGCCGGCTGCGGTCAGCATGATGAACAGCATGATGGCCGGCACCGGGTTGGCGATCGACCAGCGGGAGACGTTGAACATGGCGGCTCCCGGCTTACTTCTGGACCTGCACGGTGTCGCCGTCCGCCAGGAAGCCCACGCCGGACTCGACGACCGCCGCGCCAGCGCTCAGGCCGCTGCGGATCTCGACCCGGTCCGCTTCCCGGCGGCCCACCTGTACCTTGGTCTGGCGCACCTTGCTGCCGTCGATCCGGAACACGTAGCTGAAGCCGTCGCGCAGCAGCACGGCGGTCTGAGGCAGGGTCAGGGCCGGGCTCTCGCCGAGCACAAAGTCGCCGCGGGCGAACAGGCCGGCGCGCAGCGCCTCACCCGCCTTGAGGTCGACGTAGACCAGGCCGTTGCGGGTCTGGGTGTCGATCTGCGGAGACACGCGGCGGACGCGGCCCTCGACGGCGGGTGCACCACTGGGCGCAAGCCGCACGAGCTGGCCGGCCTTCAGCCGGGCCAGCTCAGGCCCCGGCACTTCGGCGCGCCATTCCAGTCGTCCCTGGCGCTGCAGCCGGAACAACTCCTGGCCCGGCTGCACCAGGGCGCCGGGCGTGGCGAGGCGGGCGTTGACGACCCCGTCGTCAGGCGCGGTGATCTGGGTGTAGGCCAGCCGCAGTTGGTCGGCCTGCACGCGCGCTCGGGCCGCAGCCACCCGCGCCTGCGCGGCCGCATCGGCGGCGAGCGCCTGGTCGATGGCCTGGGGTGACAGGGCGTCGCTACCCTGCAGCGTCTTCACGCGCTCGGCGGTCTGGCGCGCCTCGCGCGCCGAGGCCTCGGCTTCCAGCAGTGCGGCTTTGCTGGCCGCCAGGTCGGTCTCCAGCGTACCGGGGCTGAGCCGGGCGAGCAGCTGGCCCTTCTTCACCCGGTCGCCGACGTCCACCTTCAGCTCGGCCAGACGTTGGCCCCCAATTTCGGCGCCAATGATGACCTCCTGCCAGGCGGCGATCGAGCCGGTGGCAGAGAGCGTCTGGGGCCAGGTGCTGCTCTGGGCGAGCACCTGCTTCACGGTCAGGGCAGGCTTCGGTCCGGCGCTGGCCGCCGGGGCTTGCGCGGTGGCCGGGCCGGAGAGAGCCAGCACGCAGGCAGCCGCCAGGGCGAGCGTCAGGGCGGCAGCGGTCAGGACCGTGGGCAGGGAGGGCAGTCGGGTCTTCATGGTCAGCGGGCGGCAGGCGGGTTCGGGGCGGGGTTCGTGAGGGTGTCGGCGTTCCAGCCGCCACCCAGGCTGCGGTACAGGCGTATCCAGGCCTGCGCCTGCTCGGCGCGCACGCTGAGCACCGCATCGTTGGCGGCCAGGGCGTTGCGGAAGGTGGTGTTGCGCTGCACGCCGCTTTGCAGTCCGGCCTGGGCCTGGGCGAAGCTGCGTCGGGCGATGCCTTCCCATTCGCGGCGCACGGCCTCGATCTCGCGGGCTCGCTCGGCACTGGCGGCGAGGCGTTGCAGGGCGTCCTCCACCTCGGTCACGGCCAGCAGCCACTGCGCCTGCAGAGCCGCGGCAGCCTCGTCGGCGGCGGCCCGGGCGCTGTCGCCCGCAGCCACGAGCGCCCCACCATCGAAGATCGGCAACGTGAGGCTCGGTCCGAACGACCAGGTCGACCCCTGGGTGGTCTTGCCGCCAACGCGCAGCCGGGTGTCGCCCGCCATGGCCGCCAGACTCAGCTGGGGGTAGCGTTGCGCGTCCACGCTGCGGATCTGCTGCACGGCGGCCAGCCAGCGCTGGTGGGCGGCTGCCAGGTCGGGGCGCTGCGCCAGCAGATGGGCCGGCAGGGCCGTCACGTCGAAGCCCGGGGCGTGGGGCTGTGTGCGTCGCAGCTCGAAGCCTTCGGCCACCACGGGTGGCGGTGCGAGTTCGGCGGCCAGGGCGTCAGCGCGTTCGGCACAGAGCTGGGCCAGGCTGTGCAGCGCAATCTGCGCTTCGGCGCGCCACTGGCTGCGGGCGGCCGAAGCTGCGGCGCGGTCGGTGTTGAGCAGCGCGGCATCGCTGCTGCTGATGAGGCCTGCCTCGCGTTGCTGGCGGCCCCACTGCGCGATCTGCTCGGCGAAGCGCAGGTCCAGCTCGGCGGACTCCTCGCGCGCCTGCGCCAGACGCAGCTGCACGTAGGCCTGGGCCACGTCGGCAGCCAGACTGACACGGGCGGCGTGCCAGTCGGCCGAGGCGGCCGTGGCCTGGGCGGCGGCGGCTTCAGCGGCAGCCCGCTGGCCGCCGAAGAGGTCGATCTCCCAACTGGCACTGAACTGCACGCTGGCCTGGGTGCTGTCACCCGCCACGCCGTTGAGCGCGCGGCCGCGTTGCACCTGGGCGCCGATGCCGCCTTGCGGCAGCAGGCCGGCGCGGGCCTGTGCGGCGCTCGCCTCGGCCTGGCGGCGGCGCGCGGCCGCCTGGGCCAGCGTCGGGCTGGCGGCTTCGGCACGCGCGATCAGTCGGGCCAGTTGCGGGTCATCGAAAGCCTGCCACCAGGCCTGCAGGGCGGTGCTGCTGCCGTCATGCGGCAGCGGCGAGCGCCACGCAGCAGGCACCGCTGCCGGTGGCTTGGGGGGCGCCGGGGGCGGTGTCATGCAGGCGGTCAGGAGCGCCAGCAGCGGCGCGGCCAGGAGGGCGCGTGGAGTCATCGGGGCTGGGCGTGGCGTTCGCGTTCGTAGGCCACCAGGGCACAGCCCCAGTCAGCCAGGCGCACGCAGGTTTTCTCGAGCTGCGGGTCGTCGGCCAGCAACTCGGGGTGGAAGGCGTTCAGCAGGGGGCGCGACATGGAGTAGTCGTGCGCCATGGTCTGCAGGCCCATGGCCAACTGATGCAGGGCGGGAGTCGGTTCGTCCAGGCCTGCATGCCGCGCCAGCAGGCGGGCGAAGCGGTCGAACAGCGGGCCCACCTCCTGCGCCACCGTCTGCATGAAGACCGTGCTTGGTGCCTGCATTTCGCGAAAGAACAGCAGTCCGTGGCAGCCGTCATCCTCAAACAGGAAGGGGCGCAGGAAGCGGCAGATGGACTCGTGCAGGCTCAGGGCCGGATCATCGAAGCCTTCAAGTTGTGCCTTCAGCTCCTGCACGGGCTGGCGCAGCACCTCGGCGTACAGGCCATCCTTGTCACCGAAGTGGTAGTGGATGGCGCCAGGATTCACCCCGGCCGCTGCGCAGATCTCGCGCGTGGGCACCGCGTCCACGCCGCGTTCGCCGAACAGGCGCATGGCTTCAAGCAACAGGCGCTCGCGCGGCGGCAGCGGCGCGTCAACGGCGGCGGATGGAGGGCGCGGGGCGGGCATGGCGGCGGACTGTAGCAGACCAACCAAGCGCTTGCTTGGTTTGTTTTGCAGTCCTCGCCGGCGCGTGGAGCGTGTGTAGCGCGCGGGCTTGTCGCCAATCCCGGCACAACCGCGGCCTCAGGCCCTGATCGCGAGCGTCAGGGCGGGTCGAAGGGAGCCGACATCCAGCCCGCGCCAGTTGCGCAGGCGCAGGTGGCTGTAGCTGGCGAGCAGGTCGTCGTCGCTCTTCAGCAAGGCCGCCGCCACGGCGGCCATGGCGGCTTCAGCGGCGCGGGCAGCGCCGTCGTCGATCTTGAGGGCCACGCCGAGGCCGAGTTCAGGCAGGGCCGCGCAGTACACGCCCTCGGCCCCGATCTTGCAGAACAGGCGCTCGCCCCAGGCCTGCATCACGCGGGTGTCGAATCGGTCGGTGCCGCCCACCATGAAGGGCGCCGCGGCCGCCGCCTGACGCAGCCGGCGGGCCGCCCGCGCGTGGCCCTCGGACAGGCCCACGCCCGTGCCGCAGCGGGCGAAGGCCAGGGCCAGCGACCGCAAGGGCAGGGCATAGGTCGGGATGGAGCAACCGTCCGTGCCCCGGGGCGCGTTGTCGGCGTCGACGCCGGTCGTGGCCGACAGGGCCGCCGTCACTTCGCGCATCACCGGGTGTTCGGCCGCCACGTAGCCGCGCGCGAAAGCGGCGGGCTCGGCGCCCGCGTGGCGCGCCATCAGGCAGGCCAGGCAGACGAAGCCGCTGTGCTTGCCGGAGCAGTTGTTGTGCAGCGGCGTGGCCTGCTCGCCGCGGGCCGCCATGGCGCGCAGCACCGGCTCGCGGCTGGGCCACTGGGTGCCGCACTCCAGCGCAGTGGCGTCCAGCCCGAGCTTGGCCAGCACGCCCGCTGCGGTCGCCACGTGCTCGGGCTCCCCGCTGTGCGAGGCGCAGGCCAGCGCCAGCTCGGCATCGGTCAGCGCGAAGGTGTCGGCCGCGCCGCTGGCCACCAAGGGCAGGGCCTGCAGCATCTTCACGGCCGATCGCGGGAAGACGGGGCGGTCGATGTCGCCAAGGGCGGTGTGCACGGCACCGGAGGCGTCGACGACGGCGATGGCGCCAGTGTGGCAAGACTCGACGGCGGTGCCGCGCAGGACTTCGATCAGGACGGGGTTGGCCACAGGGGTCTCCGATAGCTTGATGACGGCGCCCGCCCCGACTGCGGGGGTCTTCCACAGCTCGCAGGCCAGGCATGACCCGGTCGCGGGGGCCGTCCCTAAGTCGTGGGCGCCGGCGCATTGTGCGGTGGACGTGGACCTGTCCCAATCGACTGCAGCCGGCACCAAGCCCGGCAGCGAACGAACCACCATTCGAAGGGGCGCCATGACACTGACCCGTGCACTCTCGGCCTGCAGTCTCGCCTGGGCTTTGCTCACCTGCGCAGCGACGTCGGTCCAGGCCGCGCCGACCTACAGCTTCGGCCCCGATGGCTTCGGCATCGGCCGTGTCTTCAGCACGGTCGCACCCGGCACTTCCACCTCACTCGCCACGCTGGGTGATGGCAGCGTGGCGTTCAACGGCGGCCTGGTGTACCGCGGCGCCACGGGCAGCTTCTTCGCCATCGGCAACGACGGGCTGGGTAACTCCAGCCTGGTGTCGTTCAGCGCCGCCGCGCCTGGGACCTTCACGCTGAACCAGGGCCTGTCGGTCGGCGGCTTCACCGGTGGGTTGGCCCTGGCGGGCAGCACGTTGTATGCGGTCAGCACCGACTTCAACGGCAGCAGTTCGCTCTACAGCCTGGACCTCACCGGCGGCAGCCTCACGCTGCTGGGCGCGCTCAGCGGGGCCCTGTACACCGGCCTGACCTTCGATGCCGACGACGGTCTGCTCTACGGCATCGCTGCCGACGAGTTCGGCATCGGCCGCTCGGTGCGGCGCATCAGCTTGGGCGGTGGCGTCAGCGATGTGGAGCTCTTTCGCCTCGGCGATGGCAGCGTCAGCTTAAACGGCGGTTTGGCGTACGACGACCAGGCCGACCTTTTCAACGTGATTGCCAACGACGCGGTGGCGACGAGCACGCTGATGAGCTTTGACCTGACCGGCTCGGCCAGCCTGACCGCACTGGGGGGCAGCTTCGGCTTCGGCTTCCTGAATGCCGGGCTGGCGATCGGGCCTGCAGCCGGTGGCGGCGGCGGAGCTGGCGAGGGCGGGGGCGGTGGCAACACCGTGCCCGAGCCGGCCACGCCTGCACTGCTGCTGGCCCTTGCGCTGGCCTGGGCGGCTGGCGTGCGCGCCCGGCGCGGCTCGCACTGAGCCGATGCCGCTTTCCTGCTTCCTCATTCCATTGACCGGAGACCTCGCCATGAGCCACTACACCTGCCTCGCTCGCCGCGCAGCCCTGGCCGCCTGCCTGCTGCCGCTGTCGGCCTTCGCCCAGTACTCCACGCCCATGCGTGATGTCGAGAACCCGGACCGCTCGCCCTACATGGAGAGCGGGTCCATGCAGATCGACCTCAACTTCCAGAACAACTTCATCCAGCTGCCGACGCCACCCGGCAAGCGCTATGTGATCGAGAACGTGAACCTCTCGTGCGCCTCGCCGTCCACGTCCGACAGCTTTCCGCAGGCCTACTTGTCGGTGCTGAAGATGACCACCAGCTCGTCGTCGGTCGGCTACACCCTCAGCCTTTCGCCTCTGGTGCGCACCGGGCCCGGCGCCTTCGGCGGCGCCGTCTGGACGAGCCACACGATCCTCAAGGCCTACTCGGACGCCAACGGGTTCAACCCCGATGGGTCCGGGGCCGTCTACGTGAACATCTTCCACTCCGATTTCACGGCCCGCCCGAGCTGCCGGGCCACGGTGACCGGACACACCATCACCCCCTGAGGAGTGGGTCATGAGAACCATTCCCTGTCGCCGGGTCGCAGGTCTGAGCTGGCTGATGGCCGCGTCCCTGCTGCCTTGCCTGTGCAGCGCGCAGATTGTGCTGCCCTCGCCCGACCAACCAGCACCGCGTCCCCTGCCCGACCCGCCGGGTCTCCAGGTCGTGCGCACGCCCGACGGGTCGTTGATCAAGCGCTTGCCGGGCGATGGAGGCTTGCCGGCCACTTCGGCTGCCCGCACCGCGAGCGCGACCGCGACGGTGCCCGCGGGGCTGAAGCTCGTCCAGAACGGCAATGTGCTGATGGCAGCGGGGCGTGAGGAGGCCGCTGCCGCGGTGCCGGGCAGGGCGTTGCCGCTGTCGGTCCGCCAGGTGGGGGACACCCGCGTGCTTGAACTGCGTGGGCTGCCGACGATCGGCTCGGAGCCTGCGTCGGCCGCGCAGGCGCTGCCTCGCGGGGTGCGTGTCGTGGACCTGCCCGCTGGGGCGCCCCTTCCCTTGTCGCCCGAACCCAACACCCTGTACCGCCGGCTGCGCGACTGACGCGCCACCGGCTTCAGTCCACGTGCACCCGGTTGCGCCCGCCGCGCTTGGCCGCATACAGCGCCCGGTCGGCGCGGTGCAGCAGGGTGTCGCCCGGCAGGTGCTGTTGGGGCGAGCCGCCGGCAATGCCCACGCTGATGCGCACCACCAGGCCCGGCGTGATGGCCGCCCAGTCGTGTTCCACCACGGCCAGCCGCAGCCGCTCGCAGATCTCGGCGGCCTGCGGTGCGGCGATGCCCACCAGCACCGCCACGAACTCCTCGCCGCCGATGCGGCCCAGCAGGTCGGCGCTGCGCAGGCGGTGGCGCAGCAGCTGGGCGAGCTGCTGCAGCACCGCGTCGCCCACCGCGTGGCCGTGGGTGTCGTTGATCTTCTTGAAGTGGTCGACGTCCAGCGCCGCCACGCTGATGACCTGACCGGCCACGCGGGCGCCTTCGATCAGCAGCGGCAGCGCGAACTCCGCATGGCGGCGGTTGTGCAGCCCCGTCAGCACGTCTTCATGGGCAGCGCGATCCAGGGCCATGGCGTGCTCCCGCAGGCGTTGCTGCTCGCTCTCCAGGTGGGCCGCGCGGGCGCGCTCGCGGCGGGCGTCGGCCACGGCGCTGTCGGCCCGCGCCTGGGCCTGCTCGACCTGGTCGCGGATCAGGATCACCTCGGTCTGCAGCACGAGGTTGTCGCGGGCGATCTGGCGGTCCAGCGCGACCAGTTCTTCCAGCGAGGCCAGGGCCTGGCGGTACTGGGCGCTGGCCTTGTAGGTTTCGTAGAGGCTGCGTAGCAGCAGCCGTCGCAATTGCGGCGGCGGTTCACTGCTGGCGTGCAGCAGGGCTTCGAGCATCTGCGCGGCTTGCAGCGGTGAGCCCTTGCGGCCGAGGAACACGGCGCGCTGCGCATCCGCCTCGATGGCCAGGCTGCGGTAGGCGTTGTCGTGCGCGATGTGGCCGAACTCGTTGAGCAGCGGCATGGCGTCGTCCAGCAGGTCGCCGGCCAGCAGGGCATTGACGAGGTTGGACAGGGCCACCGCCACCTGGAAGGGACTGCCGGCCTCGCGGGCCAGGTCCAGCGCCCGCTCGGCAGTGCGGCGGGCATTGGCCAGCGCGGCGGCCAGCATCGTGCTGTCGCCGCCCAGCGTCTTGGCTTCATCCACCCGGCGCAGCCAGAAGTAGGCCAGGTTGTTGCAGCAGGAAAAGCGCACTTCCTGCGAGTCGCCCAGCGCGGCGATCTCCATGGCCTGCTGCACCGAGGCGCAAGCCTGCGTCGGGTTCTCCAGGCTGCAGTAGGCCGCAGCCACGCGGTTGAGGGCCCAGGCCTCGCGCACCGGGTCGGCCAGGCGGCGCGCGGCGGACAGCGCCCGCATGCCCGATTCCAGCGCCTCGCGGCCCATCAGCAGCTGGGCATAGACATAGCACTGGCTCGTCAGCGCGTCGGCGCGCAGGCCATCGTCGTTGAGCCGCTCGGCCAGGGTCAGGGCTTCAGTGGCGCAGCGGGCGCTGGAGGTCAACTTGCCCAGCCGCGGGTACTGGTGCGCCAGCAGGGCCAGCACCTCGGCGCGGCGGGCTGCCTGGCTGGGCGGGCAGGTCAGCAGCAGGGCCTCCAGCGCATCGCAGGACGCTTGATAGCCGCCCGCGGCAGCGCGCTGGCGCTCGGTCAGCAAGGCGGCGTCGAAGGCTGCCGCATCGAAGCCGGCGTCGTCTCCGCGTGCTGAGGGGTGTTCAAGCAGAACTGCCATGGGAGCCAGGATTCTTGCCCAGCCCCAGAATGCCGGCCATGTCTGATATTCGGGTTTTTGGGGTCGACTTCACGAGTGCGCCCCGCCGGGCCAAGCCGATCCGGGTGGCCGAAGGCCTGCGCCACGGTGCCGTCGTTCGGCTGGGCGGAGTGGTAGCGCACCTCACGCTGGAGGATTTTTCTGCCTGGCTGTCCACGCCGGGGCCCTGGGTGGGCGGTTTCGACCTGCCCTTCGGGCTGCCGCGCGAGCTGGTCGAGCACCTGGGGTGGCCGACCGACTACGCCGCCTTGATGGCCCACTACGCCGCGCTGGGCCGCGATGAGATCCGCGAGCGCTTCGCTGCCTTTTGCGATGCGCGACCCGCGGGCGGCAAGTTCGCCCATCGGGCCTGCGACGGGCCGGCGGGGTCCAGCCCAAGCATGAAATGGGTCAATCCGCCGGTGGCTTTCATGCTGCATGCCGGCGTACCGCGTCTGCTGGCTGCCGGCGTGCAGCTGCCCGGGCATCTGCCGGGCACCGACTCGCGCATCGCGCTGGAGGCCTACCCGGGCCTGTTGGCGCGCGAGCTGATCGGCAGGCGCTCATACAAGAGCGACACCAAGGCCGCGCAGACGCCCGAGCGGCTGATCGCGCGCAAAGACATGGTCGACGCGCTGGAGCAGGGCCGCACGCGGCTCGGCCTGCGGCTCAAGCTCAGCCATGCCCAGCGTGACGAACTGGTGGCCGACGCCAGCGGCGACGCGCTGGATGCCGTGCTCGCCATGGTGCAGGCCGCGTGGGCGGCCCAGCAGCCGCGCTATGGCTGGCCGGCGGGCGTGGACCCGCTGGAAGGCTGGATCGTCGGCGCCTGAGCGTTGCCGTCGGGGGCCGGCATGGGGCCGTGCCAGCCCCAGCGCACGATCTTCAGCCCCGGGGGCACGTCTCTGGGGCTGCGGGGGTAGGCCGTCATCCGTTCGTGTGTCGCCCACGCGAAGTAGCGGGACAAGGCCTCGCGCAGCGCGATGTCCTGCACACCGGCGTCGTCCAGGGCCTGGGTGAAGCAGGCAACGGCTCGGCGGTCCATCTCGTCGTGCTCGCCATTGCCGCTGTGCATGCGCACGACACGGCTCTCGTCGCCGAGGGCGGCGGTGTAGAGCGGCGGTCCGCCCCAGGCCTCGCTCCAATAGGCCGCGAGCCGTTCGGTATGCGCCGGGTGATAGCCGTGGCTGAAGGCGTGCGCCACGATCTCGTCGGCCAGCACGCGCCGGTGCCAGGCCTGGGCCAACCGCTGCACGCCCGGCAGGCCACCCAGCGCCTGGAAAAGGGACTCTGGTCGCATGCACACCTCCCGAGATGGGTCGGGCCGATGCTAGCGGCGCCCGGCCTGTTGCGGCCAGCCGACGCTTCGGGTTTTTCGTGCGGCGCGGTGTGCGGCGCAGTTCTTGCTGGTTCCAGAATCGCGCACTTTTTCTCGCTTCCTTAACCCGACGAGGTGACTCCACTGTGAACACGACCCGCCGCCTGCCCCTGCTGCCGCTGGCCGCAGCCCTGCTGACCTGTTTCTCCCCGGCCCTGTGGGCCCAGGCCACGAGCGGTGATGGTGCGGCGGGTGGTGAAGGAGCCGACAAGGCGTCGCTCGCGCGGGTCACGGTCACGGGTTCCAACATCCGGCGCGCCAGCGCCGAGACGCCCAGCCCGGTGCAGAACCTGACCGCGGCCGACATCGCCCGCACCGGCTACAGCACGCTGGGCGAGGTGCTGCAGCACCTGTCGGCCAACAACATGGGCTCGCTCGGCCAGGCCACGCCCGGCGCCTTCGGTGCGGGCGGCAGCGGCATCTCGCTGCGCGGCCTGACGGTGGGCGCCACGCTGGTGCTGATCGACGGCCACCGCATGGCGTCGTACCCGCTGCCGGACGACGGCCAGCGGGACTTCGTCGACATCGCGTCCATCCCGGTCGAGGCGGTGGAGCGGGTGGAGGTGCTGAAAGACGGTGCCTCGGCCATCTATGGCTCTGACGCCATGGCCGGTGTGGTCAACGTCATCCTCAAGCGCAGCCACGAGGGCACGGCGCTGCAGGCCGAGATCGGCAGCTCCTCGCGCGGCGACGGGCGCATGGTGAAGGTGTCAGGCATCCGCGGCTTTGGCGACCTGACGCGCGACGGCGTGGCGGGTTATCTCAGCGCAGGGTTCCGGCGCCAGGGCAGCGTGCTGCTGAGCGACCGGCCGGCGCTGGGCGGTTCTGACTGGACGCGCTACGGGGGCGAAGACCTGGGCCTCGTGGCCAACCCCGAGCTGCAGGTGGCGCCCGAGACCCGCACCTACAGCCTGCTCGGCAAGGTGACTGCCCTGCTGCCGCAGGACTGGACGCTGTCGGTCGCCGCGTCGGTGCTGGGCAGCCGGGCCACGCAGGTGGGCCTGCTCAACTGGGTGTCGCCCGAGGGCGGCATCACGACCTTCAACTTCGGCCCCAACCACCCGAACCCGCAGCCCACGGCGCTGAACGGCACGAATGTCATCGACCCGGCCACCGGCAGCCCGGTGGACAACGAGTTCGGCGACCTGCCGGCCCAGCGCTCACAGACGTCCACGCAATCCCAGCGCCTGGTGGCCGAGCTGTCCGGTGGCATTGGCGGCTGGGATGTGCAGGCCACGCTCGGCCTCACGCGCGTGGCGACCGACCTCACGCTGAAGCACTTCATCAGCCTGCCCGCGCTGCAAGCCGCCTTGAACAGTGGCAAGTACGTCATCGGCGCCAACAACCCGGCCACCGTGCTGGCCAGCCTTACGCCTGAAGGCCGGTCCACGTCCACCAACACGCTGAACTTCATCTCGCTGCGCGCCAGCCGCGACCTGATGAAGCTCGGCGGTGGCAACCTGGCGCTCGGCACGGGCGTCGAATTCAGCAAGCGGTCTCTGGACGAGCGCTTCCCCGACGGCTTCTCCAGCGGTGCGCAGGCCAGCAACATCTACGCCTTCGGTGTGGGCAAGCAGACCATCTCGGCCGCCTATGTGGAGCTGGCAGCGCCGCTGACCCGGCAACTGGAGGTCGACGCCGCAGCGCGCGTGGACCATTACGACACCTACGGCTCGTCCGTCACGCCCAAGGTCGGCGCCAAGTACGTGCCGATCAAGGAGCTCACGCTGCGCGGCACCTGGGCAGGGGGCTTTCGCGCGCCCAACCCGGTGGAGATCGGCACCAGCGGGTCGAGCGCGGGCTACCTGCCGCCGCTGGTGGACACCGCCTTGTGCAACCTCGTCAAGCCGGGCCAGCCCTGCGACATCGGCGTGGGCGGCACCCAGCTGCAACTGCCAGGCAAGGACCTGAAGCCGGAGAAGTCGCGCTCGATGACGCTCGGCTTCATCCTGGAGCCGGTGCCGACCATGAACGTGTCGGTCGACTACTACGACATCAAGATCCGCAACCAGATCGTCTCGGTGGGCCTGTTCGGCCAGGGCCAGATCGATACGCCCGATGCCTACGGCACCAAGCTCTACCGCGTGAACAGCCCCACCACGCCGAATGCCGCGCCGACGAGCGCCGACGACACCATCCTCTACGGCACCTATCCCTTCATCAACCTCGGCAGCGCCCGCACCAGCGGCGTGGACGTGGACCTGCGCATGAAGCTCAACGCCGGGGCCTGGGGCGAGTTCACGCCGCAGCTGCAGTGGTCGCACATGATCCGCTACACCATCGACCGCGGCCCCGGCCAGGTCTACGAGATGGCGGGCACGCACGGCCCCAGCTTCGTCTCCACCAACACGGGCACGCCCAAGGACCGCGCCTCGCTGGGCCTGGCCTGGTCGCGCGGGCCGGTGGAACTCAGCGGCACGCTGAACTACATCAGCGGCATGAAGGTGGAAGACAGCAGCTACAACCTGCCCGACTGCGCCGCGGCCCTCTCCACGATCTACCCCAACGGCTTGCCCGCGGGCGGCTCGCCGCTGTGCCGCGTGCCGTCCTTCACCACCTTCAACCTCAACGCCAGCTGGCAGGTCACCCCGGGCTTGAGCCTGCGCGCGTCGGTCACGAATCTGTTCGACCGCACGGCGCCCATCGACGCCTTTGCATCGGGCTCCACGGGCGGCGGCGTGTCGTCGGGCGGAGCGCACTACAACCCGTCGCTGCACCAGGAGGGCGCCGTCGGCCGCTACCTGACGGTGGGGGCGAGCTGGCGGTTCTGAGCTCGACAGGGGCGTTGGTGCGCCGCAACGCCCCGTTGCCGACGCGCTTGCGTACGGTTGCTAACGCCCCCATCATTCGCGCCCTTGCTGAAGGCGCCCACGACAGCGCCCGCATGTTGGAGATCCCTGCTATGTCCTCCCTGTTCATCTCGACGATCGACTGAACACGGTTCCCGAGCCCCGGCTGAACCGTGTCTGTTCACAGATACGGCCTCAGACCGCGCGGCAGCCAAAGCCCCGTGCGCTCCCATGAGCCGGGGCTTTTGCTTTTCGGAAACCGAATGAGTGACCAACTCCGCTCCCGCGCCTTGCAAGAAGGCCGGGTCAAGGCGCTGCGCCGCATGAAGCAACCCATGACGCTGGTGCTCGAGACGAGCACCGGTGCGCGCGACCCCGTCGCCCGCGCCCTGCGTTCACGTGGCCTGCGAGGTGCGGGCGAGCACATCCAGAGCCGCGGCGCCCAGCGCCGCGCCGACCGCATCGCGCTGCAGGCGCTGCTGCGACGAAAGGACTGGGATGAGTGATTCCCGACACGAACTGCGCGCCAAGCTCGCGCACAAGAACCGGCATCTGCAGGAGGTAGCCGCGCAGCTCAAGCGCGAGCTGTTCGGCATCGATGCCATCATCGACCGCGTCATCGACGCCGTGCGCGCCTGGGTGGTGATGCCCGAACTCGTGACGCGGCCCGTCATCGTCTGCCTGTGGGGCCTGACCGGCACCGGCAAGACCCAGCTGGTGCGGCGCCTCGCGCAGCTGCTGGGTTTCTATGACCGTTTCGTCGAGGTGCAGATGGACGGCTTCTCGCACGGCGCGTCCTGGCGCGGCGCGCAGAGCATCTCCGGCATGCTGTCGCAGTCGGGGGTGCGGGAGGGTGAACCCGGCATCCTGGCCCTCGACGAGTTCCAGCGTTTTCGCACCATCGACGGCAAGCGCAACGAGATGCGCGTGGAGCGATTTCAGGATGTCTGGGCGCTGCTGTCGGACGGCCGGCTGCCACCTTCGCTGTCTCTGCTGGGCGATATCGAGGCGTCACTGGCCGATGCGGCCTTCGATGCCGAACGGGCCGATGCCGACGAGTCGCGGCACCGCTTTCGCCTGCGCCCCTGGGAGGCCCAGGAACTGCAGCGCAACCTGAAGCTGGACCTGCCGCTGATGGAAATCATGGCGTGGACGCCCGAGCAGCTGCAGCAGCGACTGCGAGAGTTTCGCGACAGCGGCCAGCAGCAATGGGAAACCGACTACAGCCGGCTGCTGGTTTTCGTGTGCGGCAACCTCGATGAAATGTACGAGGACCTCGCCACCAGCGTGGACGACTGCGACAGCGACGCAGACACCTTCCACGCCATGACGGCCAAGCTCAGCGTCATCGACGTGAAGCAGGCGCTGAACCAGCGCTTCAAGCCGGAACAGGTGGCCCGGTTGGGCAATGAGCATGTGGTGTATCCGTCGTTGTCACGTCGTGCCTATGAGCAGTTGATCGAGCAGGGCTGCATGCGCTACGCCCGCGACACGGGCGAGCGCTGCGGTCTGCAGATCGACGTGGGTGCGAGCGTGCGGGAGCAGATCTATGCGAATGGCGTCTTTCCGGCGCAGGGCACGCGGCCGCTGTTTTCGTCGCTGCACGCCATCCTCGGTGCCACCCTGCCCAAGGCGGCGCTGTGGGCCATGGAGCAGGGCGCCGCGCCGGGCGATCTTGTGGCGCTGACGGCCGACGAGCGTGCCGTCGTCGTGCAGTGGCGCGACCGTATGCAGTCCATTGCAGCGCCGTTCGAGATCACGCGGCTGCGCCAGCGCAACAACCCTGACTTCCGCGCATTGCTCGCCGTGCACGAGGCGGGTCACGGGCTGGTGCATGCGCTGTTGTTCAGGCGTGCGCCGACCGAGATCAAGATCCATGTGGCGAGCTTCGAGGGTGGCTACAACGCCTACAGCTCGCGCAAGGTCTGGTCGCGCCAGAACCAGCTGGACTCGATCTGCACGAGCCTGGCCGGCCGCGCGGCGGAGCTGCTGGTGTTCGGCCCCGGCATGGCCTCCAGCGGCGCGGAGAGCGACCTGCGCAAGGCGACCGAGTCGGCGGCGCGCATGCTGCGGCACCTGGGCCACGGGGAGCGCATCGGCCGGACCGACGTGTCCTGCGCGAGCGAAGACAACCTGTGTACCGACGTGGAGGCAAGCAATGCGCCCATCGAGGCCTTGCTTCAGGTCGAACATGAACGCGCGCTGCGGCTGCTGCGGGGGCAC
Source organism: Roseateles puraquae (assembly GCF_002205845.1). Lineage (GTDB taxonomy): Bacteria > Pseudomonadota > Gammaproteobacteria > Burkholderiales > Burkholderiaceae_C > Pelomonas > Pelomonas puraquae. Next base: position 212,984 of record NZ_NISI01000005.1, read on the forward strand.
CGGCGCGAGCTGCTGGGCCTGGTGGATGAACTGCTGCGCCAGGGGCAGATGACGCCGACGCGCTTTGCGCAGGTCACCGGCTTGGCCCTGGGGCGCGATCCGGATGTGCTGGACCCGTATGCGCAGCGCCTGGCGTCGTTCAGGGCTGCGGCGCAGGCAGCTGGTGGCGCCGAAGGCGTCCTGCTGGCGTTTTGAAGGCCCGTCGCCGACGGGGCAGGCCAGGGACGATGGCCCGATCAGAGGAACCCGGATTGCCACGGGCTCGAACCGCTGGCAGAGTGCCCGGCGGGGTGCCGTTGTGCGCGCTTTTTGATGCATCAGGGAGTAGCGCTTGACGGCAGGTTTCCGACGCTGACTTGGCGTTCTGCCCGAGTCGGAGTGTCTTGCACCGGGGTCTCATGAAGTCGATCAAGCACAAGCTCCTTGACCACCTTGCGCCGTCCACGGTGATGCACCTGAAGGCGCTGGACCATTACTTCAACGGCGAGCCCGAGCTGAGGCTGCTCAAGACACTGGTCGATCCCAAGCGGCCGGCCATCGATGCCGGCGCGAACATCGGCACCTACTCCTACTTTCTGCGCAAGTACGCCGCCGAGGTGTTTGCCTACGAGCCCAACCCGGATCTGGCGGCCGCGCTCAGGCAGGCCATGCCGACGGTCAAGGTGCGGCAGGTGGCGCTGTCGGACAAGCCGGCCGAGCTGATGTTCTCGGTGCCGGTCGATGAAGCAGGCCGGCCCAGCCATGAGCTGGGCAGCGTGGCCCAGGCCTTCTCGGGGCAGGTGCGGCAGTTTCCGGTCCAGTGCATCACGATCGATTCCGAGGCGCTGGGCGACGTCGGGTTCATCAAGATCGACGTCGAACAGCACGAGCGCGAAGTCTTGCGTGGCGGCCTGGCGACGATCGAGAGATGCCGGCCGATCATCCTGATCGAGGTCTACCCGCTCAAGTACGACAAGCCCATCCAGGAGGAGTTCTCCTTCGTGCTCGACAAGGGCTACTGCGCCTGGTTCTGGTTCTCGGGCGCCTGGGTGCCGATGGACAGCTTCCAGCCCGACATCCACGCCGCGCCGCAGAACTTCGGCCAGAAGGATGGGTTCATGGGCAACAACCTGATCATCTTCCCGCGCGAGCATCCGCTGGCGCAGGTCGGGCCCCTGGGCCGGCATTGAACTGATCGGCGTGGATGCGGCCGATGACGGCCGCGCGCGCGGATGGCACGCCCCTTGCACTGCAACGGGGCATGCCTGCCGCCGTCATCGACCTCCCGCCCCACGACGCCGCGCGCCGTTTGGCCCTGCTGCTGGAAAGCACCGGCGAGGGCATCTTCGGCGTGGACATGAGCGGTGCATGCACCTTCGTGAATCGCGCGGCCTGCGAGATGCTCGGCTGGCGCACCGAGGAGGTGCTCGGGCGGAACATGCACGAGCTCATCCACCACTCCTATGCCGACGGCCGGCACTACCCCGAGTGCGACTGCCCGATCTTCAACGCGTTCCGCCGCGGCATGCCCTGCCGCATCGACGACGAGGTGATCTGGCGGGCTGACGGCACGCCGTTCGCGGTGGAGTACGCGAGCCACCCCATCGTCGAGAACGGCGTGGTGCAGGGGGCTGTGGCGAGCTTTGTCGACATCACCGCTCGCAAGCAGGCCGAGGCGCTGCTGCGGGCCAGCCACGACGAGCTGGAGCGTCGGGTGGCCGAGCGCACCGCGGAGATCCGGGAGCTGGCGCATCACCTGGAGGCGATGCGCGAGACCGAGCGCAAGCGCATCGCCCGCGAGATCCACGACGAGCTGGGTTCCATCCTGGTGGCCCTCAAGATGGATGTGAACTGGCTGGAGCGCCGCGTCGGCGACGCAGCCCAGCGTGAGGCCATGCAGGCCAAGTGCCATCGCATGGGCGGCCTGGTCGACACGGCGGTGGATGCGGTCGGGCGCATCATCACCGACCTGCGCCCGAGCATCCTCGACCATCAAGGCCTGTGGGCAGCCCTGGAGTGGCAGGCGCAGGAGTTCGAGAGCGCCTGCAGTGACGACACGGCGGTCGATTTCAAGATGCATGTGGCCGCCGACGTGGCGCCACCTGGCGGCGGCCTCGCGATCGCGGTGTTCCGCATCTTCCAGGAGGTGCTGTCCAACATCGCCCGGCATGCGCAGGCGCGCCAGGTGGCCATTCGGATCGACGTCGATGCGCCGCCGGCGCCGGTGCTCTATCTGCAGGTGCGCGACGATGGCCGGGGCGCGCCGCCCGAGGCGCTGGCCGACCCGCGCAGCTATGGCGTGATGGGCATACGAGAGCGTGCCGCCCAGTTCGGCGGGCGCCTGGGCATCGACAGCGCGCCGGGCCGGGGCACGACGGTGCGGCTGGTGATGCCGATTGGTGACGCGCCATGATCCGCGTGCTCATCTGTGACGACCACCTCATCGTCCGTGAGGGCATCAAGCAGATCCTGGCGGAAGCGGAAGACCTGCGCGTGGTGGGCGAGGCGGCCAACGGTGCCGATGCCCTGCGCGGCGTGCGAGCCGGCCGCGAGGCCGGGCAGGGGCCGGACGTGGTGCTGTTGGATATCGCCATGCCCCAGCGCGACGGGCTGGATGTGCTGAAGGCCTTGAAGAGCGAGTTCCCGAAGCTGCCCGTGCTGATGCTGTCGACCTACCCCGACCGTCAGTACGCGGTACGCAGCCTGAAGCTGGGCGCCGCGGGCTACCTCAACAAGAGTGCTGACAGTGAGCAGATGATCGACGCCATCCGCCAGGTCGCGCGAGGCCAGCTCTTCATCACGCCGAGCGTGGCCGAGCTGCTGGCCGGTGCCGTGGGGGCCGGTGGGCGCCATGCGGTGGACGACGCGCAGCCGCTGCATGAGCGCCTGTCGCACCGGGAGCACCAGGTCTACCAGCTGCTGGCCGCGGGTCGCAGCGTGGGAGAGATCGCGGAGCAACTCGTGCTGTCGCCGAACACCGTGTCCACCTACCGTGCGCGCGTGCTGGAGAAGATCGGCGTGCGCAACGACGTGGAGCTCGCCCTGTTCGCGGTGCGGCTGGAGCAGTCGGCGGGCCCCGCCTGACATGCCGCGCCCGCTGGTCGAGCGATCACCGGCTTGATCAGATGCAAAGCCGGGAGCGGCACCGTTCGCGCTACATTGCCCGCCGCAACTCACCGGGCGCCGCGGCGCAGCCAGACACATCATGAGCAACCCCCAAGAGATCTCTGCCCAGTTCACGGCCGCGCGCGCAGCGGGCCGGTCGCTGCCCGCCTACCCGGGTACGCCGCCCGCCACCCTGGCTGAGGCGTATGCGGTGCAGGCCGCGGCCATCGCGCGCTGGCCCGACGCGGTGGCGGGCTGGAAGGTCGCCCGCGTGGGCCCGGCTTTCGCGACGCAGTTTCCGGAAGAGCGCCTGATCGGCCCGGCCTTTGCGCCCAACATCCACCGTCCTGCGGTGGGCGCCGTCGCCTCCTGCCCGGTGTTCGAGGGCGGATTCGCCGCGGTCGAGGCCGAGATCGTCATCGTCGTCGCGCAAGATGCGCCGGTCGGCAAGGCCGACTGGACGGCAGACACCGTGCTGCCCTTCGTCCAGTCCATGCACATCGGCGTGGAAGTCGCGAGCAGCCCGCTGGCCACGCTCAACGACATCGGCCCCGGTGCGGTCATCTCCGACTTCGGCAACAACTGGGGCGTGGTAGTCGGGCCCGAGATCCCGAACTGGCGCGAGCTGGAGACGATCGAGGCCGAGACCTTCATCGATGGCGTTTCTGTCGGCACCGGCAAGGCCGTCATCAAGCCGGGCCCGCTGGGTGCCTTGGCCTTCACGCTGAACAAGCGCGCGCAGCAAGGGGCGGTGCTCAAGGCGGGTGATGTGATCTCGACCGGCATGATCACCGGCGTGCACGACATCCGCATTGGCCAGCAGTCGCGGCACGTGTTTGCCGGCGTGGGCGAGGTGCGGGTGCAGATCACCCGAGCGGCCGGCTGAGCCCGGCCCACGCTTGCCTCGCTAGCGCAAGGGCGGCAGCCCGAGCGGCACCCGCGCCACGCTGCGCACCGGCACCCAGACGGTCTGCAGGCTGGGCTGGGGCGGTGCCCAGGGCAGCGGCACGGTCTCGGTTTGCACCTGCAGGGTGTGACGGCCGGCCGCCACCGGGCCGAAGCTGAACTGCCCGGCGCCGTCGGTCCGGGTCAGGTAGCGGCCGTCGAGCACGACCACCACGTCGGCCGCGCCGTGTTCGCCGGCGTCCTGCCGCCCGTTGGCATCGGCGTCGAGGTAGACCGTGCCCTGGATGTCGCCCGCGCCATCGCCCGCCCGGCCGCCCAGCGGCGCGACGGCGAGGCCTGCCTGGGCCTGGAAGCGCAGCAGCACCTGGGCAAAGTGTTGTTGGGTCGACGTGGCGGCCGGGGTCAATGCGGTCTCCAACGGTGACGTCACCGTTGGGGCGTTGCTGATGGTGCCGGTGCGGGCGTATCGCAGCGCCAGCGACCAGTCGGGGTGCAGCTGCCACTGCGCGGCGACATCCGCGAACCAGGTGCGCCGCTGCGGCCCGAGGGTGCCGGTCAGGGAGAGGTCGATCTGCAGGCGCGACAGCGGCGCATCGCTGAACAGCACACCCCAGCTCCATTCACCCCCGGTGTTGCCCGCGATGCCGCTGTGCTGCCAGCCGAGCGACGTGGTGAGCAGGCGCGTGGTGGTGCTGTGCCAGGCGTGGTCAGCGCCGATGAACTGGGTTCGGCCGACGGCGGTGTCCAGGCGCTCCAGGCGGGCCGTCGTCTGGCCCCAGGAGGACAGCGCATCCCAGCGCAGCTGCAGGGACTGCCCGCGGCCACTGCCGTCGCGGGCGCTCACGGTCGCGCCCACGGACTGGCGGGCGTCGAGCCGCCAGCTGCCGTAGGCGCTCGCGTAGCGGCTGCCGGCCGTCGCTCGCGTGGTTGGGCGACTGGCCTCCACCGTCCAGCCGGCGAACCAGCGCCGGGTCTGCATGCGGGCTCGCCAGTACCCGCCTTGCAGGTCGGCGAGCACGGGTGCGGTGCCCCACTGCAGGCCCGGTTGCAGGTGGTAAACGCCGGCGTTGTGGCTCAGTCGTTCCGTGCGCCAGTCGGCTTCGAGCCACCCGCCCCAGGGCGCCGCGCGGGCGCGGTCGAGCGCCGCGGAGGTCTGGCTGCGCAGCAGGCTGGCCTGAACGCGCATGCCCCCCGGCCGCTCCGCCGGCGGCAGCTCGGCCGATGCCGCCGTGCCGCTCCAGGGCGCGTTGCCTTCCCAGGCTGCCGTCACCCAGACGGCCCGGGTGCGCGCGAGACCAGGGCGGTTCTGGCCGCTCGTGTCGGCGGGCACGTCCCGGGCGTCGAGCAGCTGCGCCGCGAGGTCCAGGTGCGTGGCGCCGGGCGACGGGTCGCCCAGGCGGAGTTGCCCACCACCGCTGACGACACGGGCACGCCGCACGGCGAGGGGCCACCCGGCGGCCTCATCGCTGCCCGCCCAGGCGCTGATGGGGCTGAATGCCGTGGGTGACGATGCCCGGCCGGCCGCCAGGTTCAAGCTCGCCGTTTCACCCCGATGCCACTGCGCCGAGGCACCGGTGAGCGGCAACGGGGGCGCCAGCACGCGGGCATAGCCTTGGCCCACGTCGGGTGCGAGGGCCAGGATGTCCCCGGCAGCCAGGTCGGCCCAGGCGTCGGCATCCATCGGCACGCGGCGCCAGTCGAAGCGGGCCTTGGCGCAACCCGCCTGGCGGCGATCGGCGCGGCCGAACTCGGCCAGGCAGGCCAGCGACAAGGCGCCGTAGCCGGGTGGCTCCAGGTAGGCGCGCAAGGACAGCGACTGCGCGGGCGCATTCAGCCCCGTGGCCTGGGTCAACGCATAGTCCATCACCACGCCTCGCGGCCAGCCGCTGCGTGCGTCGGCACCGGCGCCCGGGGCGGGGTCGGGTTGCGGACCGTCGTCGAGCACACGGTCCACATAGGGCGCCGGCGCCGCCGGCGCGACAGCCGCTTGTGCCCACGCGCGCTCAGCCATCGCCAGGCCCAGCAGCGTGACCAGCAGCCCGCGAGCCCGTACGGTGAGTCGGTGGGCGGCCCGGCGCGGGGCCGGCGAAGGCCAGCCGCGCCGGCTCACGGCCCGATGCGCAGGTCGAGGTCTGCCGGCGGGGCCTCGCTGAGCTCCAGGCGGCCCTTCACCGTGACCGGGAAGCGCACCGCCACCTGCTGGCCACCGCCGCCTTGGCGTGAAGGCACCAGCGGGATCACACGGGTCTCGCCCGGCAGGATGGGGGTGGTGGCGGGTTGGTAGTCCAGCGGCGTGCCGGCGGCATCGGTGCCGCTCAGAAAGCCCGCCACGCGCCCGTGCGCCAGGCCGTCGTTGCGCACGAGCAGGGCAGGCGTGCCGAGCTGGTTCAAGGTGCCGGTGGTGCTGCCGGCAACCCGCAGCACCGGGCGGGCGTCCCCCACGCGCAGGTACACGATCACCGCCACCTGGGCCGCGATCGGCAGGCGCAGGCCGTTCACATCCGCGGCGCCGCCATCACCCCCGAACATCAGCGCGAAGCGGCATTCGCGGGCCGGGGTGTCGGCGGGTGGCGTGACCTCGAACCGGAACTTGTACTGGCCGCCGGGTGCCAGGCTCACGCTGCGGCGTTCGATGGCCACCCACGGGCGGCAGCTGTCGGGGGCGAGTTCGTCGGTGAAGGCGGCGGTGCCATCAGGGGCCAGGCGCCAGTCGGCCGTGGACACCTGCAGGACGGTGGTCAGGGCGCTGCCGTTGTTCAGGGTGAGCGCATGCCGCGAAACCTGGCCGGCCCGGCCCTCGACCTCGAAGCGCGGCGGCGAGATCGCGATGGCGAAATCGGCCCGGGCGGCAGGCATGCCCGTCAAGAGCAGGGCTGCGGTCAGGGTCATCCAGGTCTGGCGCGGCGTCATGCGGCCTCGGCCTCGAAGTGGAAGGCCAGCGGGCTGGTGCCGTCCCAGGTGCGCCCGTCGGCCAGCAACTGCAGGGCGAGGGTGTCGGTCAGCACCGGCGTGCGCATCACGCCTGTGAAGACCAGGGCTCGCTGCCCGGAGACCAGCGTGCCGGGCAGCAGCAGGCCCGCGCCCGCCCAACTCGCCTGCACGCGGCGGCCCGGCAAGGGCGCCAGCGCCAGGTACAGCCGCACCGGTTTTCCCAGCCACGGCGCCGTGTTCAGGCGGACACGCACCTCCACGGCGCCTTGCAGCGTGGCATCGGTCTGCCGCCCAGGCACGGGCTGGCGCCACTGCATGGGTGTGACCGGCCGGGCGACGACGGTGCCTTGGTCGTCCACCCGCACGGGCGTGGAAAGCGCCGTCGCGGGGCCTGCCGCAGCCAGCAGGACGAGGCTGCATGCGGCGGCGCGGCTTTGCCACCAGAAGGCCCTCTTGCGGTGCCACCGCGCCACCGAGCCTGGGCTCATGGCGCCGTCATGGTGTAGGTGGCACGGCCCGTGTAGGTGCCGGCGGCGGGCATGCTGTTGTTGGCGTAGCGGAAGGCAAGGCACGATTCGAACCAGGTGTTGGCCGGCACGGCCAGCAAGGTCTGCGAGGCTCCGCCGACGAAGCTGCCGCTCGGAATGGTGGGCGTCACGTCACCAATGCCGCCGGACTGCCACGAAATGGTGTTGAACGGCAGCGTGTTGCTGCCGCTCACCAGATTGGCCGGCGCGGTCACCGTCAGGCTGGCCGAGCCGGCATTGCCCGGGCCGCGAAAGAAGCCGGCCACGTAGACCTCGGCGGGCACCGAGCAGAAGACGAAGTTGTCGTACAGGCTGTTGGTGGTGCTGCTGTTGGTGGTCATGGCCACCGGGCCCCCGCCGAGGTTGGCCGCGCTCACGCTGGTGGAGACGGTGTTGATGGTCGCGTTGTTGCCCGGCGTGCCGCCCTGGTCATAGCGCGCGGTGATGTTGCCGTTGCCCACCACCATGTAGAGCGACCGCGAGCCGGAGGAGATGTTCACCGTGAAAGCCTGCGCGTGCGAGGCGGCGCAAGCGATGCTGGCGATGAGCCACCCGGCACGGCGGCGCAGGGCGGCGGGCGAGCCGGTCATCGTGGGGCGTGACCGTCAGAGCTGCGTGGCGGTGTAGGTGACGCGGCCGTTGTTGGCGACGGTGGCGCCATAGGTGCCGGCCGGCACGACGTTGGCATTGGTGTAGGTGAAGGTCCAGCGGCCTTCCTGGCGCACCAGCTTGCTCGCAGCCGTGAGGGTGGTGGCGGTGCCTGCACCCGTGGTGGCCGAGAAGGTCGGGTGGGTGATGGCGCCGTTGGTGTAGCCGGAGGTGCCGGTGGTCAAGGCCGCGGCGGCCACACCGATCTGGGCCCAGGGAATGGTGTCGCCCGACCCGTTGGAGAGCTGGCCCGACACGCTGGAGTTCAGCGTGACATTGCTGCCCACATTGCTGAAGACGCGCACCGTCACGGCGCCGTTGGTCAGGTCACCGCTCGCGGCGGCGGCATTGATGACGGTGCCATCGCCCACATTGCCGGCGGGCACGGTGAAGTTGATGGCGTCGACCGTGGTGTTGTTGGTGGCCCCGACGCCGCTGCCGGTGCCGATCCGCAGGTACAGCACGGCGGGAATGACGACGGTGAAGTCCAGGCGCGCGGTGGCGGTCGAGCCGCTGGCAGCGGAGGTGGTGGATGTGGATTCGGCCAAGGTGGCCAGCGGGGTCAGCAGCAGCGCGCCGATCAGCAGGCCGGCGAGGGTGGTGGAAGCGAACGAGGGTTTCATGCGAAGGCTCCGTGAAGGCGGGGGATGGACAGAGTGCGTGGGCGGCGCAGCCCGGGCGGCCCAGGGGTCAGAGCTGGGTGGCGGTGTAGGTCACGCGGCCGTTGTTGGCCGCAGTGCTGCCATAGGTGCCCGCCGGCACGGTGTTGGCGTTCAGGTAGGAGAAGGTCCAGCGGCCCTCCTGCCGCACCAGCTTGCTTGCCGCCGTCAGAGTGGTGGCGGTGCCCGAGCCGGTGGTGGCGGAGAACGCCGGGTGCGTGATGGCGCCGTTGGTGTAGCCGGCGGTGCCGGTGGTCAATGCGGCGGCGGTCACGCCGATCTGGGACCAGTTGATGGTGTCGCCCGCCGTTGTCTTGAGTTGGCCGGTGACGCTCGAATTGAGGGTGACGTTGCTGCCCACGTTGCTGAAGACCCGCACGGTGACGGCGCCGTTGGTCAGGTCGCCACTGGCGGCGGAGGCGGCGACCGTGGTGCCGTCGCCGATGTTGGTGGCGGGCACCGTGAAGGTGAGCCCGTCGACCGTGGTGTTGTTGGCGGCCCCGACGCCGCTGCCCGTGCCGATGCGCAGGAACAGCACGGCGGGCACCGTGATGGAGAAATCGACCCGCGCTGTGGCCGTGGAGGCGGCAGCCGCGCTGCTGGTGGTGGTGGATTCGGCGTGGCCCAGGGTAGGCAGGAGGAGGCAGATCAGCGGGGAGATGAAGAGCTTGCGCATGGTGGTGTCGGCCGTGAGTTGCCAAAAGTTTGTGGTGCTGCCTCCGTCCTTGGGATGGTGAGTCGACGGAACTTCGTTTGCCGGGGGCCAAGCTTCCAAATTTGGGGCCGAGCGGTTGCTGCGGCTGCGTAGTGCCAGCACTACAGGAAGTCGCGGCTCTGCTCGATTCCGGCCTGAGACGCCGGCTCCTAGAGTCCGGTCACCCTCAGGAGCATCCCCATGTCCCACGATCCCTACGACGCCGACCGGCCCCTGTTGATGCACTGCAGCTGCGGCCGGCATGCCAGCGCTGCCGAGCACGCGGTGGCCGAGCTCAAGACGCGCAGCGAGCAGGCCGACGTGGAGGCCGAGTCGCGGCAGTTCGTCGAGGCGGCGCTGGTGAAGGCCCTGTTTCCGCAGGACGCCGTGCGCCGTCGCTTCCTGAAGGCGGTGGGCCGGGGCACGGCCATGGCGGCCATCTCCAGCGTGCTGCCGGTGGCCAGCCTGCAGGCCATGGCGGCGGAGAAGGGGCCGCTGGAGAAGAAGGACCTGAAGATCGGCTTCATCCCCATCACCTGCGCCACCCCGCTGATCATGGCCCACCCGCTGGGCTTCTACAGCAAGCAGGGCCTGGACGTGCAGGTGGTGAAAACGGCGGGCTGGGCGCTGATTCGCGACAAGATGCTCAACAAGGAGTACGACGCGACGCACTTCCTGAGCCCCATGCCGGTGGCCATCAGCCTGGGCCTGGGCGCGCCGGCCACGCCGATGCATGTGGCCACCATCCAGAACACCAATGGCCAGGCCATCACGCTGGCGGTCAAGCACAAGGACAAGCGCGACCCGAAGGACTGGAAGGGCTTCAAGTTCGCCGTGCCCTTCGAGTACTCGATGCACAACTTCCTGCTGCGCTACTACGTGGCAGAAGCTGGCCTGGACCCGGACCGCGACATCCAGATCCGCGTGGTGCCGCCGCCGGAGATGGTGGCCAACCTGCGCGCGGGCAACATCGACGGCTTCCTCGGGCCGGACCCGTTCAACCAGCGCGCGGTGTTCGAGGAGGTGGGTTTCATCCACCTACTGACCAAAGACCTCTGGAACGGTCACCCGTGCTGTGCGTTTGGGACCAGCGCGGACTTCATCCAGAAGAACCCGAACACCTTCATCGCGCTCTACCGCGCGGTGCTCAATGCCGCCGCCATGGCCCGCGAGGCGCGGAACCGTGAGCTGATCGCCAAGGTGATCTCGCCGCAGGCCTACCTCAACCAGCCCGAGACGGTGGTGGCGCAGGTGCTCACCGGCAAGTTCGCCGATGGCCTGGGCAACGTCAAGGTCGTGCCCGACCGCGCCGACTTCGACCCCATGCCCTGGCAGAGCATGGCCGTGTGGATGCTCACGCAGATGAAGCGTTGGGGCTACCTCAAGGGTGACGTCGACTACAAGGCCGTCGCCGAGAAGGTCTTCCTGCTGACCGATGCGAAGAAGCAGATGAAGGCCCTGGACCTGGCGGTGCCCGAGGACAAGGCGGGCGGCTACCCGAAGTTCACCGTCATGGGCAAGACCTTCGACCCAGCGAAACCGCAGGCCTATATCGACAGCTTTGCCATCAAGCGCAGCTGAACCATGTCGCCACGAGCCATGAAACACAGCCACAGAGACACAGAGGCTCAGAGGCGCTCGGACCAGTGCCACCAGCCCGATCTCTCTGGGGCTCTGTGCCTCTGTGGCTGTGTTCTTCCGACTCACGACAGGCCAAGCGCCTCCATGACATGCAGAAGTCCCTGACCTTCCGCGCTGCACTGCTCTCGCTGCTGCTGCTCGCCTGCCTGCTCGGCCTGTGGCAGCTCGCCACGCAGGGCAGCAGCGCCAGCGCCGCGCCTGCAGCGGCCATGACGCCCGAGCAGATCGAGTACGCCAAGCTGATGGGCAAGCCGGTGGATGCCGTCCCCGCCACCACGAAGAGCGGCTTCCCAACCCCGGCGCAGATGGGCGCGACCATCGCGCGGCAACTGGCCGACCCCTTCTACGACCGCGGCCCCAATGACAAGGGCCTGGGCCTGCAACTGGCCTACTCCCTCGGTCGCGTGGGCCTGGGCTATCTGCTGGCGGCGCTGGTGGCCATTCCGCTGGGCTTCGTCATCGGCATGAGCCCGCTCATCTACCGCGCGCTCGATCCCTTCATCCAGGTGCTCAAGCCCATCTCGCCGCTGGCCTGGATGCCGCTGGCGCTCTACACGATCAAGGATTCGGCCGCGAGCGGCATCTTCGTGATCTTCATCTGCAGCCTCTGGCCCATGCTCATCAACACGGCCTTCGGCGTGGCCGGCGTGCGCCGCGAGTGGCTGAACGTGGCGCGCACGCTGGAGGTGGGGGCCATGCGGCGAGCGTTCGAGGTGATCCTGCCGGCGGCGGCACCCACCATCCTCACGGGCATGCGCATCAGCATGGGCATCGCGTGGCTGGTCATCGTGGCCGCCGAGATGCTGGTGGGGGGCACGGGCATCGGCTACTTCGTGTGGAACGAGTGGAACAACCTCAGCCTGCCGAACGTGCTGATGGCCATCCTGGTGATCGGCGTGGTGGGCATGTTGTTGGACCTTGGTTTTGCGCGCTGCCAGAAGTGGGTGACCTATGCCGACTGACGTCCCACCCCCGAAGCGCCTGCGGCGCTCCCCCTCAAGGGGGCGCAGCCAGCGGCCCGGCAAAGCCGGTTCCGCGGCGGCCGCTGGAAGATCGACCGCCTTGGGCGCGTCGATTTCAACGCTTGTTGACCTATGAGCAGTCCGACTTTGGTGAACGTGGAGGCTTTGGCCAAGCGCTATGGCGATGCCACGGTCTTTGACGGCGTGAACTTCACGCTCAGCGAGGGCGAGTTCGTCTGCATCATCGGCCACAGCGGCTGCGGCAAGACGACCATCCTGAACGTGCTCGCGGGCCTGGAGCAGGCGAGCAGCGGCCATGTGTTCATGGCGAACCGGGAAGTGGTCGGCCCGGGGCTGGAGCGCGGCGTCGTGTTCCAGGGCCACGCGCTGATGCCCTGGCTCACCGTGCGCCAGAACATCGCGTTCGCGGTACGCAGCAAATGGCCGGAATGGAGCCGCGCGCAAGTCGACGCGCAAGTGGTGAAGTACGTCGAGCTGGTGGGCCTGGCCGCCCACCTCGACAAGAAGCCCAGCCAGCTCTCGGGCGGCATGAAGCAGCGCGTGGGCATCGCCCGCGCCTTCGCGATCGAGCCCCGCATGCTGCTGCTGGACGAGCCCTTCGGCGCGCTCGATGCACTCACGCGCGGCACCATCCAGGACGAGCTGCTGAAGATCTGTGCGGCCACGAAGCAGACGGTCTTCATGATCACGCACGACGTGGACGAAGCCATCCTGCTGGCCGACCGCATCCTGCTGATGGCCAACGGGCCGCAGGCGCGCATCGCGGAGATCGTCGTGAACACCATGTCGCGCGACCGCCAGCGCGCCACGCTGCACCACGACCCGCAGTACTACCCGATTCGCAACCACCTCGTCGACTTCCTCGTCGAGCGCAGTGCGACTCTCTCCCACGGCCGGGCGCCCGAGCACCCGCCGGAGGTCCGGCCCGGCCTGCCGCAACCGGCCGAAGTCATTTCTTTTGACACACACCCCGCCATCCACAGGAGCACCGCATGAGCCGCCTCGACGTCACCGAAAAGATCATCGCCACCAAGGTGGCCAAGGGCCTGAAATGGGCCGATGTCGCCGCCGAGATCGGCCTGTCCAAGGAATGGGTCACGGCCGGCTGCCTGGGCCAGATGACCTTCAACGACGAGCAGGCCGCCACGCTCGCCAAACTCTTCGACCTGACGGAGACCGAGACCCAGTGGCTCAAGGTGGTGCCGTACAAGGGCAGCCTGCCGACCTCGGTGCCGACCGACCCGCTGATCTACCGCTTTTACGAGCTGGTCAGCGTCTACGGCACCACGTTCAAGGAGCTGATCCACGAGGAGTTCGGCGACGGCATCATGAGCGCGATCGACTTCAAGATGGACCTGCAGCGCGAGGCCAATCCCGCTGGTGATCGGGTCTCGATCGTCATGAGCGGCAAGTTCCTTCCGTACAAGACTTATTGACCACCCCGTACCGGCTTCGCCGGCCCCCTCAAGGGGGCGCCGCCAGTGGCCTGGCGAAGCCAGTTCCACGGCGTCCGCTGGATGGATCGCTTCGCTGACGCGAAGCTCTTTGGAGTGCATTTGTGCGGCCACCCTTGCCCCCGTTTACTTTCGACAGCGCCGTGCAAAAGGTGCGCCTGGCCGAAGACGCCTGGAACAGCCGCGACCCGGACCGCGTTGTGGGCGTCTACACCGACGACACCGTCTGGCGCAACCGCGCGGAGTTTCCGGTGGGGCGCGAGCAGGTGCGGGCTTTCCTGGCGCGCAAGTGGGCGCGCGAACTGGACTACCGGCTCATCAAGGAGCTGTGGGCCTTCGGCGAGCACCGCATCGCGGTGCGCTTCGCCTACGAATGGCACGACGACTCCGGCCAATGGTTCCGCAGCTATGGCAACGAGAACTGGGAGTTCACGGCCGAGGGGTTGATGCGGCGGCGGTTTGCGAGCATCAACGACCTGCCCATCGCCCCCACGGCGCGGCTCTTCTTCTGGCCGCTGGGCCGGCGGCCTGACGAACACCCGTCCTTGAGCGAACTGGGGCTGTGAGTGGCGCGGTAACCTGCGCGGCACCGCGACGACGCCTGCCGCCATGCGTGACCTCTTCCTGCTCGACCCCGATCTTGTCTTCCTGAACCACGGCTCCTTCGGTGCCTGCCCGCGCGAGGTGCTGCAGGCCCAGCAGCGCTGGCAGCTGGAGATGGAGCGCAACCCTGTGGAGTTTCTCGGCCGCCGTTCGGCCGCGTTGCTGGCGGCGGCGCGCGATCGGCTCGCGGCGGAACTTGGCGCGCAGGGGGCAGACCTCGTCTTCATGCCCAACGCGACCACGGGCGTGAACGTGGTCGCCCGATCGCTGGCCCTGCAACCCGGCGACGAGGTGCTGTCCACCGACCTGGAGTACGGCGCCTGCGATGCCACCTGGCAGCGCGTCTGCGAAGCGGCCGGCGCCATCTACCGGCGCGTGCCCATGCCGCTGCCACTGGACAGCGAGGGCTTCGTGGCCCGGCTGGGCGAGGCGCTCACACCGCGCACACGGCTCGTCTACTGCAGCCACATCACGTCGACGACGGCCCTCATCCTGCCGGTGCAGGCCCTGTGCCGCATGGCGCGCGAGGCGGGGGTGCTCACCCTCGTGGACGGCGCGCATGCGCCCGGCCAGATCGACCTGGACCTCACGGCCCTGGGCGCTGACTTCTACGTGGGCAACTGCCACAAGTGGCAGTGCGCGCCCAAGGGGGCGGCCTTCCTGCATGCGGTGCCGAGCCAGCAGGCGGCGCTGCACGCCACCGTCACGAGTTGGGGTTATGCCGAGGGCACGGGCGGGCATGCCGGCTTCGAAGCCTATCTGGGCCACACGCCCTTCGAGCGCCGGCTGCAGTGGCAGGGCACGCGAGACCTGAGTGCCTGGCTCGCTGTGCCCGCGGCGCTGGACTTCCAGCAGCGCCACGGCTGGCCGACAGTGCGCGCCCGCTGCCATGCGCTGGCGGCGTCAGCCCTGAAGACGATGGTGGACCGCTTCGGCCTGCCGCCGCTCGGGGCCGACGAGGACTGGGCTCAGATGGTCGCGCTGCCTGTGCCCGCGCAGGACCCCGACCGGCTGCGCGCGCGGCTGTTCGAGGAAAGCGGCATCGAGATCCCGGTGACCTCGCACGCCGGGCGGGTGTTCGTGCGCTTGTCGGTGCAGGGCTACAACACGGAGGCGGATGTGGCGCGGTTGCTCGAGTCGCCAGCGTTGCAGTAGGGGCGGTGTCCGCCTCGCGGGCGCGCGATGCGACCGCTTGATCCAAATTGCACAAGGGAGCAAGACATGTACAAGGCACTGATCTCTGATTTCGACGGCACCCTTTTCGACTCGCAAAGGGCAATTTCCGCAGTCCTGCTGGAAACCTTCAAAGAACGCGACGTTGCCCCGCCCACGATCGGCGCCATTGAGGCTTCGATTTCGATGGGCATCACGCTGGAAGAGACCTTGGAGGCGCTGCGCCCTGAGCTCAAGGGGCATCCCGAGCAACGCGACGCATGGGTGGTCCACTATCGCAAGATCTACAACGCCGGCCTTGGCATCACGGCGAGTTCCCCGTTTCCCGGCCTGGCTGCCATGCTCGAGGACCTGCGAGCCAAGGAGATTCCGGTCATCGTGGTGTCGAACAAGGGTGAGGCAGCGGTCTGGAACACGCTCAAGCACTACGCGGTTGACCACATGGTGTGCCAGGTGGTTGCAGCCTTTAGCGAATTGCCGACGAAGCCGCATCCGGACAGCTTCTTTCACCGAATCCTGCCGAACTACGAGCACTTGCAGCCCAACGACTTCTTGGTTTTTGGTGACACCGCTACCGACATGAAGTACGCGCGCGCCATTGGCGCTGGCGCCGCCTACGCGTCGTACGGCTACGGCAAGCCGCAGGACAGCCTCAGCTATGAGCCTGATCTGGTGGTCACCGATATGCCACTCTTGCTGAGGGCCTTTGAATGAAGTTGCAGGCGCTTGACCCCGCTGAGTGTGACCGCCTCGACACCCTCAGCTGCGACCTTCTGAAGTGGCCCTTGTTGCGGTAGCCAGGGCAGGGTGGGGAGCGCAAAACCACCAGCGCACCCCTGCCGGCGAGGCGCACCCGGCGCCCGCCACGCCTCACTTGCGCATCAGCGTGCTCTTGCCAAACAGCGACTCGATCAGATCCACCGCCACCAGCGCCGTCTGGTTCTTCACGTCCAGCGCCGGGTTCAGCTCCACCAGGTCCATGGAGGCCATGCGGCCGGTGTCGTGGATCATCTCCATGCACAGGTGGGCCTCGCGGTAGGTCGGGCCGCCGTTGACGGTGGTGCCGACGCCGGGTGCCATCACGGGGTCGAGGAAGTCCACGTCAAAGCTCACGTGCAGGTGGGTGTTGTCGTCCAGCGTGGCCAGCGCGAGCTCCATGGTGTGGCGCATGCCCATCTCGTCGATGAAGCGCATGTCGAAGACTTCGAGGTCCTGCTCGTGCACGAAGCGGCGCTCGCCTTCGTCGACGCTGCGGATGCCGATCTGGCGCACCCACTTCGGGCTGATGGCCGGCACCTTGCCGCCAATCTCCACCAGTGCCTGCGGGCCGAAGCCGCACAGCGCCGCCACCGGCATGCCGTGGATGTTGCCGCTGGGCGTGAGCTCGCTGGTGTTGAAGTCGGCATGCGCATCCAGCCACAGCACGCGCAGCTTCTTGCCCACGTCGCGGCAGTGGCGGGCCACCGCGCTGATGGAGCCCAGGCCCAGGCAGTGGTCGCCGCCCAGCAGGATGGGCATGCGGCCGGTCTTGAGTTCGGCGTACACGGCCTCGTGCACGGTGCGGTTCCAGGCCACCACTTCGTCGAGGTGTCGATAGCCGTCCACCGGCGGCTGCCAGGGGTTGGACGGACCGTTCAGGTTGCCGCGGTCGATGACGTCCACACCGCGCGCCCGCAACGCTTCGGCCAGGCCGGCGACGCGCATGGCTTCCGGCCCCATGCTGGCGCCTCGGGCGCCGGCACCCACGTCGGTGGGGGCGCCGATGAGGGAGACGTGGCGGAGTTGGGTCATGTCGGGCTCGCGTTGCAGAGTTCGGGTTGGCCTTGGATGACGGCCCAGGCTTCCTCGGCCGTCTCCACGTAATGGAAGAGCTTCTCGTCGCCCGGGCTGATCATGCCGGTCTCGAGCAGCAGGTCGACGTTGATCAGCCGGGTCCAGAAGTCGCGCCCGAACAGCAGGATGGGGCGCGGCCGGCTCTTGCCGGTCTGGATCAGGGTCAGCGTCTCGAAGAGTTCATCCAGCGTGCCGAAGCCGCCAGGGAAGCACACCAGCGCGATCGAGCGCATCAGGAAGTGCATCTTGCGCAGGCCGAAGTAGTGGAAGCGGAAGCACAGCTCCGGCGTGATGTAGGGATTGGGGTACTGCTCGTGCGGCAGCACGATGTTCAGGCCGACGCTCTTGCCGCCGGCTTCGAACGCACCGCGGTTGCCGGCTTCCATGATGCCGGGGCCGCCGCCCGTGGCGATGACGACCGGGCACCCACGCTCCGCGCAAGCCGAGGTGGCGATGTGGGCGAAGCGGCGGGCTTCTTCGTAGTAGCGGCTCATGGCCAGCTGGCGGCGTGCCTTGGCCGCACCGGCGTCGTCACCGCGGTCTTCAGCCACGGTGAGGAGGGCCTGCGCGGCCTCGGCCGGCAGGATGCGGGCGCTGCCGAAGATGACGATGGTGGCGTGCACGCCCTGTTCGTCGAGCAGCAGCTCCGGCTTCATCAGCTCCAGTTGCATGCGCACCGCGCGCATGTCCTGGCGCAGCAGGAAGCTCTCGTCCTTGAAGGCCAGCTCGTACGCACTGCCCGGCTTGTCGTAGTCCGGGTGGGGCTGGAGCGTGCGGCACTCTTCCTTGGCAGTGGGGAAGTTGCGTGTCGGGACGTCAGTGGGCTTCATCGGCGAGGATTGTCGGCAGGTCGGGGCTGGATTTTGTGCCGCGTTCAGGCGGCACGACGGGATTTCATGCGGTGCCGCAGACCGAGCAGCTGGCGTCCCGGTGCATGGCGATCTCGCTGAACTGCATGCGGCGTCCGTCCAGCATCAGCAGCCGGCCGGCAAGCGGCTCGCCCACGCCGGCCAGCAGCTTCAGCGCCTCGGCCGCCTGCAGGCTGCCGACGATGCCCACCAGCGGCGCGAACACGCCCATGGTGGAGCAGGCGGCGTCTTCAAAGCCTGACTCCGGCGGGAACAGGCAGGCATAGCAGGGCCCGTGGCGGCCCCGGCTGTCGTACACGCTGATCTGGCCATCGAAGCCGATGGCCGCGCCCGACACCAGCGGTCGGCCATGGCGCACGCAGGCTGCGTTCACGCGGTGGCGGGTGGCGAAGTTGTCGGTGCAGTCGATGACGACATCGGCGCCTGGCACCTCGAGGTCCAGCAGCGCCTCGTCGGCGCGCTGGGGCAGGGCGCGCACGCGAACGCCCGGGTTGAGCGCGGCCATGCGGGCGGCGGCAGACTCGACCTTGAGCCGGTCCAGGCTGGCCATGTCATGCGCGATCTGGCGCTGCAGGTTGGTGAGGGACACGGTGTCGTGGTCCACCAGCGTGATCTGGCCGACGCCGGCCGAGGCCAGGTACAGCGCCACCGGCGAGCCCAGGCCGCCGGCGCCGATGACCAGGGCGCGCGCATCAAGCAGGCGCTGCTGGCCCTCGATGCCGATCTCGTCGAGCAGCAGGTGGCGGGAGTAGCGCAGCAGGTCGTCGTCCGTCATATCGGCAGGATAGCGCCGGGACCTTGGCGGCCGTGTGGCGGCGGCAGTGGCAGCCTGGGCGCGGGTGGGGTCTTGGGCGCAGGCGGCACACTGGCGGCCCCATGCCTTCGCCCGCCGCCCCCGCACACCCCGCTCACCTGAGCCCGGCCCTCACCCTGCTGCTCGCCACGGCCACCGGCCTGGCGGTGGCCAGCATCTATTACGTGCAGCCCCTGCTCGGCCTGTTGTCCGCACAGTTTGGCGTGGGCAGTGCCAGCATCGGGCTGCTGCCCACGCTGACGCAGTTGGGCTACGCAGCGGCCATCCTGCTGCTGTCGCCGCTGGGCGACCGGTTCGACCGGCGTCGCATCATCCTCTGGAAGGCAGCCGCCCTGGTCGCGGCGCTGGCCTTCGCCGCATGGGCCCCCGGCTTTGGCGCGCTGTGCGTGGCCAGCGTGGCCATCGGCCTGATGGCCACGCTGGCGCAAGACCTGGTGCCGGCCGCGGCCACACTGGCGCCGGAGGCCGAGCGGGGCAAGCGTGTCGGCCAGGTGATGACGGGGCTGCTGCTGGGCATCCTGCTGTCGCGCGTGGCGGCGGGGTCACTGGCTGCGGTGGCCGGATGGCGGGCGGTGTACGGCAGTGCCGCGGTCGCGGTGGCCGCCCTGATGCCCTTGCTGTGGTGGCGGCTGCCGCGCTTCGTACCGGCGACGCAGGCGGGTTACGGCGAACTGCTCGCGTCGATGGGGCGGCTGTGGCTGCAGCATGCGCCCTTGCGCCGCGCGGCCATGGCGCAGGGCCTGCTGTCGGTGGCCTTCAGCGCGTTCTGGTCGACGCTGGCCCTGGTGCTCGCCGGACCCGATTTCGGCCAGGGCAGCGCGGTGGCGGGCGCCTTTGGCCTGGCCGGGGCGGCGGGTGCGCTGGCCGCGCCGCTGGCCGGCGGCATGGCCGACCGGCGCGGGCCGCAGGCCGTGATCCGTGTGGCGGCGCTGCTGGTGTTCCTGTCGTTCGCGGTGCAGGCGGTGGCGCCGGCGTCCCTGTGGCTGCTGGTGGCGGTGGCCGTGGTGTTCGACCTGGGCGTGCAGGCCGCGCTGGTGTCTCACCAGAGCGTGGTCTACAGCCTGGACCCTGCTTCACGCAGCCGGCTCAATGCGGTGCTGGTCAGCGGCATGTTCGTCGGCATGGCCAGTGGTGCGGCCTTGGGCTCGTCGCTGCTGGCGGCCTTTGGCTGGCGGGCGGTGCCGGTACTCGGTGCGGTGGCCGCGCTGGGGGCCGTGGTCGTGTCGCGCCACGGCCGCCGGGCCTGACAAGCACGGCCCGTTCAGCCTCCCGAGCGCGGCTGCAAAGGCGTAAATGTGACGCCGGGCTCCGGGTGCAGCGACACGCTGCCGTCTTCTGCAATGCGATAAAGCGCGTTGGGTGTCGGGTTGGGCGCGTCGGTCGGGCCTTGACGGGGGAGCCAGTAGCGCACGTACAAGCCGTTGCCGCACCCGAGGCTGAACTCGCCCAGCGTCGGTGTCCGCGCCAGCGCCTGGCCCAGCGGTGTGTCGGTGATGTCGAGTTGCCGTTGGGCGCTGCCATCGTGGATGGTCAACTGCGTGTGACGCTGATCCGGGGTGGCGGCAGACGCGCTGCGACTGAGCACGAAGGTGCGCTGGCCACAGGCCGCGTCCAGCGTCTGCGTGAAAGAGGCAGGTGCGCGTGTGTGCAGCGTGCTGATCTGCACGTGCACATGACCCTCCTGGGCGAGCCCTGCGGCCTGCCAGCCGAGTGCGGCCAGCGTGATGACGAGCGTTCTCATGTGTCCCCCATGGTGATGGCGATGGGTATGCTAACGCGAGCTCCAGGCTGACTCAGGTTTGTCGCGGCAAAAAAAGCGGGCCTCTTGCGAGGCCCGTTGTGCTTGGGTTGTGGAGCTACGGCGTTATTGTGTCTTCGCTTCAGCCTTGCGTTCCACTGCCGTTTTCGACGCAATGACAGGCTGACCTTTGAGTTGGTTCAGCGCCTGCACGAGCGGGAAGTCTTCCGACGAGCCGAACTCCGGCAGCGGCTTCAGGGGTTCCCGCTTGGCCATTTCGGCCTCCAGCTTCTGGCGGGCTTCTTCCCGCGCCTTGGCGCGAGCTTCATTGTCTTCCGCCTCGGGGCCGTTGTTCAAGTGCTTCTCGAGGTCGGCCTCGCGGGTGCGTAGCGCGGCGAACACGTTGCCCTCGGCGGTTTCGTCCAGCATGACGTCGGGCACGATGCCCTTGGCCTGGATGGAGCGGCCGCTTGGCGTGTAGTAGCGGGCCGTGGTGATCTTCAGCGCGCTTTCGGGGCCGAGCTGGCGCACGGTCTGCACCGAGCCCTTGCCGAAGGTCTGGGCGCCCATGATGGTCGCGCGCTTGTGGTCCTGCAGGGCACCGGCCACGATCTCGCTCGCGCTGGCGGAGCCTTCGTTCACCAGCACCACCAGCGGCACGTTCTTCAGGGCGGCCGGCAGGCGCTTGATGGGGTCGTCACCGCTGCGGCGGCGGTAGTCGTCCGGCGTGGCGCGGTAGGTGGCCTGCTGGTCGGCCAGCTGGCCCTTGGTGGACACGACCTCGACGTTCTTGGGCAGGAAGGCCGCGGAGATGGCGATGGCGCCGTCCAGCAGGCCGCCCGGGTCATTGCGCAGGTCCAGCACCAAGCCCTTGAGCTGGGGCTCCTGCTTGTAGATCTCTTCGAGCTTCTTGGCGAAGTCGTCGACCGTGCGGTCCTGGAACTGACTGACGCGGATCCAGGCATAGCCCGGCTCGATGACCTTGGCGCGCACGCTCTGCACCTTGATCTCCTCGCGCACGATGGTCACCGGGAAGGTGCGGTTCTCCGCCTTGCGGTAGATGCTCAGCGACACCTTGGTCGCCGGCTCGCCGCGCATCTTCTTGACCGCCTGGTCCAGGGTCAGGCCGCGCACGGCGCTGTCGTCGATGCGGGTGATCAGGTCGCCGCTCTTCAGGCCGGCGCGGAAGGCGGGCGAGCCTTCGATCGGGGAGACCACCTTGACGAGGCCGTCTTCCATGCCGATCTCGATGCCCACGCCGACGAACTTGCCGGTGGTGCCTTCACGGAATTCCTTGAAGGTCTTCTTGTCGAAGAACTGGGAGTGCGGGTCCAGGCCGGAGACCATGCCGGCGATCGCGTCGTTGATGAGCTTTTTCTCGTCCACCGGCTCGACATAGTCGCTCTTGATCAGGCCGAACACCGCAGCAAGCTGCTGCATTTCGTCCAGGGGCAGGGGCGACAGGCTGCTGCGCGCATTGGCCTGCAGTTGCATCGTGGTGAGGGCACCTGCGACGGCGCCGAGGGCAACCCAACCGGCGACTTTCAATTTGGAGCTCATGAGGCCGAGTCCTGTATCAACGAAATCCTGCCGAAACAGCTTGACAGGTGCTCCGAGTGTAGCCCTCGACCTTGCGCCAGCCTTGCCCATTTACCCTGCAGAAACCCTTCATATCGGGTAGGCGAGTGACGAAATGCGCGTGGGCCGGTGTGCCGGAAGTCAGTGGTTACGGCGCCGTTTCAGCTGCAACGCAATTTCTGGCCCGCCAGGGTGCAGCGCGCGAGCGGCTGGCCCAGGGCATCGTAGGCTTGCACATGCCAGCCCTGCGGCGTGGCCGACAGCAGCGTGAGTCCGAACTCGGTGTGGCTGTGGAACGTCTCCAGCCGGGCACCGGGCACGGGCTCGGTCTTCAGGGCGGCGGCGGCGTTCACGCGGCCCGAGGCCGCCGAGCCGCCATTGCCGATGACCAGCGAGGCCGGGTGGTTGCTCGCAAAGCCCAGCGCCTCGTGGATGTGCAAGTGGCCCTGCAGCACGGCCTGCACGCCGGGCGGGTACAGGCGCGGGCCAAAGGCGTCCTGCAGCAGCGGGGTGAGCCCCGAGCGCGGCAGGCCGGGCGAACCCAGCAGGCTGGGCGCGAAGGCCAGACTCGGGTGGTGGCTAAGGAAGAGGCTTTGCGCCCGGTCCGCCGCCAGCGTGGCCACGACGTCCAGTTGCTGGCGCCAGCGCGCCCAGGCGGCGGAGTCCCGCGGCACCTTGCCGCCGCCGATCTCGGCCGAGTCGAACACGATCAGCTGGCTGCGCGGCGACAGCGGCACGGCGAAGGGCGGCGTGAAGTCGCCCGGATTGACCTGGCCCGAGGCCATCGCCGTCTCGCAGCGGCGTGCAGCGCCGGGTGTGGCGTCCAGGTAGCGCAGCCAGCCTTGGCCTGCGCGGTTGCAGGCTTCATGGTTGCCGCGCACGAACACCCAGGGTGCCGCCGCCAGCAGCGCCTTGGCGGGCTGGAAGAGGTCGGCCTGCCAGGTGTCGTCGCCATAGCCCCAGGGGCTGCCCGCGCAGCCGGCCATGTCGGCCGGGCACGGGCTTTCGCGGTAGTGGTAGTCGCCCACATGCACGACCAGGTCAGGCTTGAGCTGCAGCGCCTGGGCCAGCACGCGCGGGAAGGGCCAGCCGTAGGCGTCGTTGCAGGGCTGGAAATCGTTCTCAGAGGCCTTGAGCCGGCAGCCGGTGTCACCGATGACGACGATGCGCAGCAGCTCGCTGGCGGGCGCCTTGAGCGCGATGCCGCCCACGGTCAACGCGGCGACGCCCTGCGGCCACGGCGCCTCGCAGGCCCGCAGCGTGAAGCGTGAGGGCTTGCGCTCCGGCTGGCTGTTGCCGGGCGGCGGCGGCTCCAGCCCTGGCGCGCTGCGGGTCTGCATGGCCGCGCTTCCGCCGTCCCACTGCAGGGCGGGACAGCTGTCGTCGTCGGTCAGGGCGCGCACGGCCCAGCCCGGCCCGGCCACCGCCTGCACCCACGCCTCCTGCAGCCCGGTGCGCGGCGGCGCCGGTTCCGCGGGCGGTGGAGGTGGCGCGGCGCAGCCGGCCAGGGTCAGCGCCAGGGCTGGCAGCAGGAAACGCGCAAGATGAATCATGAGTCGATCAACCATGTGAGCGGCAATAGAGTAGCAATGTGCCTGACGGCCGGGGCGGCTAGATTGCCGGGCATGTCTACTGCCTGTCGTGCCATGCCCGCTGTCCGCCGTCTCGTTACGCTTCTTCCGTTGGTGTTCGCGTTGTCTTCGCCCGTCTTCGCGGCGCAGATTGGCACGATTCCCCCGGCCGAGTCACTGACCACCGAGCGGGTGCAGGCCCTGCCCCCCGCGCAGCGGGACGCCTGGGCGGCCTACGTGGCTCGCTCTGACGCCCAGCGCGCCGCCGACCGCGCGGCGCTGGCAGCCGAGCGCGAAGGCATGAGCACCTGGCCGGCACGTCCCGAGGGTGGCCACAGCGAAGGCAGCATGCCGCTCGACAAGCCCGGCCACTGGTACGCCAGCGATGCTGCGCGCCTCGTGATTGCCAACATCCTGAGCTTCCAGACTCCCGCCGGCGGCTGGGGCAAGAACCAGCCGCGCGACCGGCCGGCTCGGCTCAAGGGCCAGGACTTCGTGGCGGACAACAGCAACAAGAAGGCCACGCCCGGCGACTTCGATGCCGCCAAGGACCCGCAGTGGAGCTATGTCGGCACCATCGACAACGACGCCACCATCACCGAGATCCGCTTCCTCGCCAAGGCCGCGCCGCACCAGGAGCCCGAGCTCGCCAAGGCCTGCCGCGCGGCGGCCGAGCGCGGGCTGCGCTACCTGCTGGCTGCTCAGTTCCCCAACGGCGGCTGGCCGCAGGTGTGGCCGCTGCAGGGCGGCTACCACGACGCGATCACCATGAACGACAACGCGGTGGTGGAAGTGGCCGAGCTGATGGGCTGGGCCTCGCGCGGCGAGGCCGACCTCGGCTTCCTGCCGGCGGACCTGAAGGCCGCCGCCGCCGCGGCGCATGACCGCGCGGTGCAACTGCTGCTGGCCACGCAGATCCGTGTCGACGGTCGCCTCACGCTCTGGGCCCAGCAGCATGATCCGCTCACGCTGGCGCCCAGCTCGGCGCGCAACTACGAGCCGCCCGCACTCAGCGCTGGTGAGAGCGCGCGGGCGCTGGAGTTCCTGATGCAGCTGCCCAAGCCCACGCCGGCCATCGTCGAGTCGGTGCGTGCGGGTGTTGCGGTGCTGCGCGAACTGCCCGTGCGCGGCCGCGCCTTCGTCAAGGTCGACGGCGCTCGTCGCCTGATCGATCAACCCGGCGCCGGCCCGCTCTGGGCTCGCTTCTACGACCCGGCGACGCTCACGCCGGTGTTTGGTGACCGGGACAAGAGCCTGCACGACAACGTCAACGACATCAGCGCCGAGCGTCGCAATGGCTACTCCTGGTGGGGCACCTGGCCGGTCAAGACGCTGGCGGCCTACGACGCGTGGGCCGCGCGCTGGCTCAAGCCTGGGAACTGATCTCGAAGCGTTTGATCTCGCCGACGACGAACAGGTAGCAGCACACCGCGACCAACGCGTTGGCGGCGACGAACACCAGCGCTGCGTTGAACGATCCCGTACCCTTGATCAGGTAGCCGATGATGATGGGCGTGGTGATGCCGGCCGTGTTGCCGAAGGTGTTGAACAAGGCGCCTGACAGCCCGGAGATCTCTCGCGGCGAGGTGTCCGACACCACGGCCCAGCCCAGGGCACCCAGGCCCTTGCCGAAGAACGCAAGCGACATGATGGCCACCACCACGGCGGAGCTCTCGACGAAGTTGCACAGGATCATGCTTGTCGACAGCAGCATGCCCACCACGATGGGGGCCTTGCGCGCCACGGTGAGGCTTTGGCCACGACGCAGCAGCCCATCGGAAACCAGGCCGCCGAGCACGCCACCCGCGAAGCCGCAGATGGCAGGCAGGGCAGCGACAAAACCGGCACTCAGGATGGACATGCCGCGCTCCTTGACGAGGTAGACGGGGAACCAGGTCAGGAAAAAGTAGGTCAGGGTGGTGATGCAGTACTGCCCCACGTACACACCCATCAGCATGCGGTTGGCCAGCAACTGGCGGATGTAGCCCAGCCGCGGTGACTCAGGCGCGAAGCTGCGACTTTGGGTGCCGGGCTGGTCCATGTTGACGAGGGCGCCGCCGGCCGCGAGGTACTCGAGTTCACCCTTGCTCACGCTGGGGTGGGTGCGTGGCGTGTAGACGGTCTTGAGCCAGACCAGGCTGAGCGCCATGCCGAGCACACCCATCACCACGAACACCGCTGGCCAGCCGTAGCGATGCGTGATCCAGCCCATGAGCGGCGCGAACAGCACCGTGGCGAAGTACTGCGCCGAGTTGAAGATCGCCGAGGCCGTCCCTCGCTCGCTGGCTGGGAACCAACTGGCGACGATGCGGCCATTGGCCGGGAAAGACGGCGCCTCCGCCGCGCCGACCAGGAATCGCAGCGCGAACAGAACGACGACTGCCGTCGTTGCCGTGGCCGTGAGGAAGCTGATGCCGCCCTGCAATAGCGTGAATACCGACCACAGCAGGATGCTCGCGGCATACACGCGCTTGGAGCCGAAGCGGTCCAGCAGCCACCCTCCCGGCAACTGGGCGATCACATAAGACCAGCCGAAGGCCGAGAAGACGTAGCCCATGGTCACGGCGTCGATGCCGAGTTCCTTGGAGATGGCCGGTCCGGCGATGGACAGCGTGGCGCGGTCGGCATAGTTGATCGTCGTCACGATGAAGAGCATCGCGAGGATCAGGTAGCGCTTTCGGGTGCGCACGGCGGACCGAGGCAGCGGGGTGATGGTTGACATGAGTGTCTCCGGGCAATGCAGCGGCTCCGCCTCTTGACGGGCGGTCATGCGAAAAGAGGGCGATCAGGCCTGGGTGTAAGCGGTCTTCACCGTCGTATAGAACTCCGCCGCGTAGCGCCCCTGCTCACGCGGGCCGTAGCTGCTGCCCTTGCGGCCGCCGAAGGGCACGTGGTAGTCGACGCCTGCGGTGGGCAGGTTCACCATCACCATGCCGGCCTGCGAGTGGCGCTTGAAATGGGTGGCGTGCTTGAGCGACGTGGTGGCGATGCCAGCGGCCAGCCCGAAGGGCGTGTCGTTGGCCAGGGCCAGCGCGTGTTCGTAGTCGCGGGCGCGGATGACGCTCACCACCGGGCCGAAGACCTCCTCGCGGTTGATGCGCATCTCGGGCGTGGTGTCGGTGATGAGGGCGGGCGTCAGGTAGAAGCCGGGGGCGCCGTCGGCGTTGTGTTCCAGGCGGGCGCCACCGTGCGCCAGCCGGCCGCCTTCGGCCTGGGCGATGCCGAGGTAGTCGATGTCCTGGCCCAGCTGGCTGGCGTCGACCACGGGGCCGATGTCGGTCCCTGCCTTGCGGGCATCGTCCACCTTCAGCGTCTTCATCTTCTCCACCATGGCGGCCACGAATCGGTCGTGGATGCCGTCGGTCACGATGAGGCGGCTGGACGCGGTGCAGCGCTGGCCGGTCGAAAAGAAGCCGCTGTTGACGGCCGCGTTCACGGCCACGCCGAGGTCGGCGTCATCCAGCACCACCATCGGGTTCTTGCCGCCCATCTCCAGCTGGAACTTCGCCATGCGCGCCACGCAAGCCGCCGCGACCTTCTGCCCCGTCGCGACCGAGCCGGTGAAGCTGACCGCGGCGATGCGCGGGTCGTTCAGCAGCTTTTCACCGACCACCGAGCCGCGTCCCATGACGAGGTTGAACACGCCGGCCGGCAGCCCGCTGCGCGACAGGATCTCGGCGAGGGCCCAGGCCGACCCGGGCACGAGGTCAGCGGGCTTGAAGACGATGCAGTTGCCCCACGCCAGGGCCGGCGCGATCTTCCAGGCCGGGATGGCGATCGGGAAGTTCCAGGGCGTGATCAGGCCGACGACGCCGACGGCTTCGCGGGTGATCTCCACCCCCACGCCCGGCCGCACCGAGGGCAGGCTCTCGCCGCCCGGGCGCAGGGCTTCGCCCGCGAAGAACTTGAAGATGTTGCCGGCCCGCACCACCTCACCGATCGCCTCCGGCAGGGTCTTGCCCTCTTCACGCGCCAGCAGGTCGCCCAGTTCGGCCCGGCGGGCCAGGATCTCGCTGCCCACCGCATCGAGGATGTCGAAGCGCTGCTGCGGGGTGGACAGACTCCAGGCCGGGAAGGCGGCCGTCGCGGCGGCGATGGCGAGGTCGGCCTGGGCGGCATCGGCCTGGGCGTACTCACCGATCAGGTCGCGCGTGTCTGACGGGTTGATGTTGCGCGAGACGGCGGCGCCGTCGAGCCATTGGCCGTTGATGAGGTTCTTGTGCAGGGTCATGGGTAGGTCTTTGGCGGTGATGATGGATGCAGCCACACAGACACAGAGGCACAGAGAGGCAAGGGTGAGGGCGCCGACCCGCGGTCTCTGTGGCTCTGTGTCTCTGTGGCTGTGTTTCTGGGCGCCCGGATGATCAGCGCGCCAACGCCGGGCGTTTGGGGTTGAAGGTCCAGCCAGGCATCAGGTACTGCATCGCGATGGCATCATCGCGCGCGCCCAGGCCGTGGCGTTGGTAGAGCTGGTGGGCCTTCTCGACCTCGGCCATGTCCAGCGTCACGCCCAGGCCGGGCTGCTGCGGCACCTTCACATGGCCGCCGATGATCTGCAGCGGGTCTTTCGTGAGGCGCTGGCCGTCCTGCCAGATCCAGTGCGTGTCGATGGCGGTGACCCGGCCGGGGGCTGCGGCGGCCACGTGGGTGAACATCGCCAGGGACACGTCGAAGTGATTGTTGGAATGCGACCCCCAGGTCAGCCCCCAGTCGCGGCAGGTCTGGGCCACGCGCACGCTGCCGGCCATCGTCCAGAAGTGCGGGTCGGCCAGCGGGATGTCCACGCTTTGCAGTGACAGGGCGTGGGTGAGCTGGCGCCAGTCGGTCGCCACCATGTTGGTGGCCGTGGGCAGGCCGGTCGCGCGGCGGAACTCGGCCATGACCTCCCGGCCCGAGAAGCCGTCTTCGGCGCCGCAGGGGTCTTCGGCATAGGCCATCACGCCGCGCAGATCGCGCAGCAGGCGGATGGCGTCTTTCAGCAGCCAGCCGCCGTTGGGGTCGAGCGTCACGCGGGCTTCGGGGAAGCGCTCGTGCAGCGCGCGGATGGCGGTCACTTCCTCCTCGCCGCGCAGCACGCCGCCCTTGAGCTTGAAGTCGTTGAAGCCGTAGCGCTCGTGCGCCGCCTCGGCCAGGCGCACGATGGCCTCGGGCGTCAGCGCCGCCTCATGGCGCAGGCGGAACCAGGCGTTGTCGGCGCCTTCGTCGCTGTCGTAGAGCAGGTCGGTGCGGCGGCGGTCACCGATATAGAACAGGTAGCCCAGCATCTCCACCGAGGCGCGTTGCTGGCCCTCGCCGAGCAGCGCCGCCACGGGCACGCCCAGGTGCTGGCCGAGCAGGTCCAGCAGGGCCGACTCCAGCGCGGTCACTGCGTGGATGGTGGTGCGCAGGTCAAAGGTCTGCAGGCCGCGGCCGCCCGAGTCGCGGTCGGCGAAGGCCTGCTGCACGCGCTGCAGCAAGCCGGCATGCGCGCCGATGGGCTGGCCCACGACGAGGCTGGCGGCGTCTTCCAGCGTGCGGCGGATCTTCTCGCCGCCGGGCACCTCACCCACGCCGGTGTTGCCGGCGCTGTCGGTCAGGATCAGCAGGTTGCGCGTGAAGAAGGGGGCATGCGCGCCGCTCAGGTTGAGCAGCATGCTGTCGCGCCCGGCGACCGGGATGACGCGCAGCGACGTGACGGTAGGTGTGGCGTTCATATCTTCCGGGCCGTAGTGCATGGTCGAGGCAAGCCCGCGGATCTGGCTTTGCCAGGCCGCTGGGCGCTGCCCCCTTGAGGGGGCCGGCGAAGCCGGTACGGGGTGGGCGTGTTCAATCTGCGGTGATCTTGCGGTCGGTGATGACCTTCTTCCAGCGCTCGAACTCCGCGTGCTGGAAGGCTGTGAACTGCTCGGGTGTGTTCGCCACGATCTCGAAGCCTTGTTCCAGCAGTTTGGGCTTCACGTCGGGGGCGTTCAGCGCCGCCACGATGCCCGCATGCAGCTTGGCCTTGATGTCGGCCGGCAGGCCCTTGGGTGCAGCCACGGCCTGCCAGGAGTAGACCTGCAGCCCCTTGATCCCGGCCTCCTCGGTCGTGGGCACGTCCGGCAGCACCGGCGAGCGCTTGGCGCTGGTGATGGTGAGCGCGCGCAGCTTGCCGGCCTTGATCTGCGGCAGGGCGGTGTTGATGTTCATGAAGCTGGCATCCACCTGGTTGCCCAGCAGGTCGCTCATGACCGGGCCGCCGCCCTTGTACGGGATGTGCAGACCGGAGGTGCCGGTCTGCTGCCAGAAGAGTTCGGCCGTGATGTGGTCGCTGGAGCCGTTGCCGCTGGAGGCGAAGCTCATCTTCTCGGGGTTGGCCTTCAGGAAGGCCAGCACCTCGGCCAGGGTCTTGTGGGGCGAGGCGGCCGGCACCACCAGCACGTTGGGGGCCTGCACGGCCACCGAGACGTAGTCGAGGTCCTTGGTGGGGTCGTAGCCGATGTTCTTCAGCAGGTGGGGGCCGATCACCAGCGGGCCGAGCGAGGTGACGAGCACCATGTAGCCATCCGGCGCAGCGCGCTTGACGGCGGCCGTGCCGATGGTGCCGCCGGCGCCACCCCGGTTGTCCACCACGAAGCTGCCCCCGAGCTTCTCCTGCAGCTTGTTGCCCAGCAGCCGGGCGATGGCATCGCTGGAGCCGCCGGGCGGGAAGGGCACCAGCAGGGTGACGGGCTTGGCGGGCCAGGCCTGGGCCAGGGCCGGGCTGGTGATGCCAAGGGCCGCGAGGCTCAGCAGCGCGGAGGTCAGCAGTCGCTTCATGGGTTGTCTCCTGGGTTGTCGTGACGACGGTTCTTATTGGGGCCCGAGCTTGGCGATGAGTGCGGCGAGCTGCTCGACCTCGGCCGGCAGCAGATCGCTCAGCGGCGGCCGCACCGGGCCCGCGCTGTGGCCCACCAGCGTCGCGCCCGCCTTCACGATGGACACCGCGTAGCCTTCGGCCTTGTTGCGGATGGCGATGTAGGGCAGGAAGAAGTCGCGGATCAGGCGGTCGGTGGTGGCGGTGTCGCCGGCCGCGTGGGCCCGGTAGAAGTCCATCGCCGTCTTCGGGATGAAGTTGAAGACCGCCGACGAATACACCGGGCAGCCCATGGCCTTGTAGGCGCCCGCGAACACCTCGGCCGTGGGCAGGCCGCCCAGGTAGGCAAAGCGGTTGCCCAGGGTCTGGCGGATGGACACGAACTTCTCGATGTCGCCCAGGCCGTCCTTGAAGCCGATCAGGTTGGGGCAGCGGTCGGCCAGCACCTGCAGGCTCTGCGGCGTCAGCTTGCAGGCGCCGCGGTTGTAGACCACCACGCCGAAGGTCACGCTCTTGCAGACCGCCTCGACGTGGGCGATGAGCCCGGCCTGGCTGGCTTCGGTCAGGTAGTGCGGCAGCAGCAGGATGCCCTGCGCGCCGAGGCGCTCCGCTTCCTGCGCGTACTGGATGGCCACGCGGGTGCCGCCGCCGGCGCCGGCCAGGATGGGCGTGCGGCCGCGGCAGGTGTCCAGTGCCACCTGGATGACGCGGCTGTACTCGCCCGGCTCCAGCGAAAAGAACTCACCCGTGCCGCCCGCGGCGAACAGCGCCGAGGCGCCATAAGGCTGCAGCCATTCCAGGCGCTCGGCATAGGCCCGGGGCGCGAAGTCGAGCTGGGCGTCGAAATCGGTCAGTGGGAAGGAAAGCAGGCCAGCTTCGAGGACGACCTTCAGTTCTTGGGGCGACATGGCGTGGAGCTCCAGCGGTGATGTTGTAGGTCATCGTACAACCTACGTCGCGTCGCGGGAATACCCGGGTAAACCCCGGTCAGCCGTGGGCGGCCTGGGCCTTGCGGCGGCGCTCGCGACTGTTGCTCAGGTGGGTGCGCATGGCAGCGCGGGCCGACTCGGCGTCCTGCCGGGCGATCGCGTCCAGGATGCTTTCATGCTCCGCATTCACGCGGCGCATATAGGCCTGGCGCTCCAGGCGCCGGGGCTCGTCCAGCTCGGCGGCTGGCTCCAGCCGGGCGCGGGGGATGATCTGGGCGCCGAGCGTGGCCATCAGGTCGGCGAAATGGTCGTTCTGCGTCGCCCGGGCGATCTCCAGGTGGAACTGGAAGTCCGCCGCGACCGAGTCCTGCCCGGCTTCCACGGCCGCGATCACCGCATCCAGCGCGCGCCGCAGCGCTGCCAGATTGGCCTCGGTGCGCCTTTGTGCGGCCAGGCCCGCCGCCTCGGTCTCCAGGCCGATGCGCAGCTCAAGCACCGCGATCACGTCCTGCAGTGTGCTGAACTGCTCCGCCGAAATCTTGAATGAGGGCCCATCGCCCGGCCCGATCACGAAGGTGCCGATGCCGTGGCGAGTCTCGACCAGACCGGCGGCCTGCAGCTTGGACAGGGCCTCGCGCACCACGGTGCGGCTCACCTCGAACTCGCCCATGATGGCCGCCTCGGTCGGCAGCTTGGTGCCCGCAGCCAGCTCGCCGCCGCGGATGCGGTCACTGAACCGCTCCACCAGTTCAAGGGCGAGATTGCGGGGGCGGCGGCGGACGGGGGCGTGCATTCGCGGGTTTTCCCGGGGTCTTGGGTCAGGTGAGGCGTCTACAGTGAGGCCAGTTGTACGACAACTTAGTTTCGTGCAACGACCCGCACTGTAGCCACTCCCTTGTCGGACATGAATGCCGTTTCTCCCCGCCCCCCGCTGACCCTGCGCATGCGCGCCGAGGACAACGTCGCCATCGTGGCCAATGACGGCGGCCTGCCGGCGGGCACGGTGCTGCCGGCGGGCGTGCCCGGCGCGGGCCTGATGCTGCGCGACAAGGTGCCGCAGGGCCACAAGGTCGCGTTGCGTGACCTGGCCGAAGGTGAGGCGGTGCTGCGCTACGGCGTGCCCATCGGCTATGCATTGCAGCCCATCGCGGCCGGCAGTTGGGTGCATGAGCGGCTGCTGCAGATGCCCTCGGCCCGGGCGCTGGAAGGCCTGCCCCTGGCCACGGTGAAACCGCCCGTGGCCGAGCCGCTCACCGGCTACACCTTCGAGGGCTACCGCAACGCCGACGGCTCGGTCGGCACGCGCAACATCCTGGCCATCACCACCACCGTGCAATGCGTGGCCGGCGTGGTGGCGCAGGCCGTGGCGCGCATCAAGGCGGAGTTGCTGCCGCAGTACCCGAACGTCGATGACGTCATCGGCCTGGAGCACAGCTATGGCTGCGGCGTGGCCATCGACGCGCCGGATGCCGTCATCCCGATCCGCACGCTGCGCAACATTTCGCTGAACCCCAACTTCGGCGGCGAGGTGATGGTGGTGAGCCTGGGCTGCGAGAAGCTGCAGCCCGTGCGCCTGCTGCCGCCGGGGTCCTTCCCCATCGTTGACGAGCGCGACCCCGCCGCCGGCCCCGAGACCATCTGCCTGCAGGACGACGCGCACGTGGGCTTCATGTCCATGCTCGACGACATCGTGCAAAGCGCGCGCCCTCATCTCGAACGCCTGAACGCCCGCCGCCGCGAGACCGTGCCGGCCAGCGCGCTGGTGGTGGGCGTGCAGTGCGGCGGCAGCGATGCCTTCTCCGGCGTCACCGCCAACCCGGCCGTGGGCTTCTGCGCCGACCTGCTCGTGCGGGCCGGGGCCACGGTGATGTTCAGTGAGAACACCGAGGTGCGCGACGCCGTGGAGCAGCTCACCAGCCGTGCCGCCACGCCCGAGGTGGCCGAGGCCATCGTGCGCGAGCTGGGCTGGTACGACCGCTACCTCGACCGCGGCCGCGTCGACCGCGCGGCCAACACCACGCCCGGCAACAAGGCCGGCGGCCTGTCCAACATCGCCGAGAAGGCGATGGGCTCCATCATCAAAAGCGGCAGCGCAGCCATCAGCCATGTGCTGTCGCCCGGCGACAAGCTGCGAGCCGACCAGCGCGGGCTGGTGTACGCCGCCACGCCGGCCAGCGACTTCATCTGCGGCACGCTGCAGCTGGCCGCCGGCATGAATTTGCACATCTTCACCACCGGCCGTGGCACGCCGTACGGCCTGGCGGAATGCCCGGTGGTGAAGGTCGCCACGCGCACGGACCTGGCCCGCCGCTGGCACGACCTGATGGACGTCAATGCCGGCCGCATCGCCGACGGTGACGCGAGCCTGGAAGACGTCGGTTGGGAGCTCTTTCACTTGTTGCTGGACGTGGCCAGCGGCCGGCGCAAGACCTGGGCCGAGCACTGGAAGCTGCACAACGCGCTGGTGCTGTTCAACCCGGCGCCGGTGACCTGAGCCGCCGCCTGACGCGCCACTGCGTGTGATACTGCCTCGCAGCATCCTGTGTTGGGTGCGCCTCACAGGTTGACGATGCAAGACCATGACGCGCCTCGTGGCGCCAGCGCAGCGCCGCCCGATGCCAGCCATCTCTTTCCCGCGGCCACGCCCTCGGCCGCGCTGCTGAGCGGGCACGACTGGACCGGGTCGTCGCTCGGGCCGCTGCCGCAATGGTGCCCGGCCTTGCGGGCCGCCGCTTCCTGGCTGGCCTCGTCGCCCGTGCCCAAGTGGTTGGCCTGGGGCGACGAACTGGCGCTGGTCTACAACGAGGCCTACGCCCGCATCCTGGGGCCCAAGCATCCGACCGCGCTGGGTGCCTCGCTGCGCACGGTGTGGGCCGAAGCCTGGCCGGCGCTGGAGGAACCCGTCACCGCCGCGCTGCGCGGCGAGGGCGTCTACCGCGAAGACTTCCAGCTCCAGGTCCAACAGGGTGACACGGTGTCGCCGGCCTGGTTTACGTTCTGGTACACGCCGCTGCACGACGAGCAGGGGGTGGTGCGCGGGCTGTTGGCCACCGTCTGGGAGACCACCGACAAGGTCAAAGCCCAGCAGACCCTGGCTGACAAACAGGCGGCGCTGCAGACCCTGGCTGCCGGCAACTTGAAGCTGGAAGCCGAGCGCCTCGCGCAGCGGCAGGAGATCGCCGAGCGCTACCGCCTGGCCGCCCTGGCCACCAATGACGCCATCTGGGACTGGCAGCTCGCCGACGGGCAGGTGGTCTGGAACCCGGCCTTGGCCCGGCTCTTCGGCCACGCACTCGAACACACCGACGCCGAGTGGTGGTTGTCTCACATCCACCCCGACGACCGCCCCCGCATCGAGACCAGCATCCATGCGGTCATCGACGGCCATGAGACGGCGTGGACGGGCGAGTACCGGTTCCGCTGCGCCGACGGCCACTACGCGCACGTATTCGACCGCGGCTCCGTGCTGCGCGACGCCCAGGGCCGCGCGGTGCGGATGATCGGGGCCATGCTCGACCTGTCATCGCGCAAGGCGGCTGAAGCCGCGCTGCGCTATAGCGAGCAGCAGTTCAAGGCGCTGTTCGAGCGCATCGACGAAGGCTTTTGCATCATCGAGTTCCTGGACGGCCCCCATGGCCCCATGAGCGACTATGTGCATGTGCTGGCCAACCCCGCCTACCTCGCCAATGCCGGGATCGCCAACGTCGTCGGCCAGAAGGTGCGCGACATGGTGCCCGACGAGGCCGATGCCTGGGTCGACATCTATCGCCGCGTGCTGGTGACCGGCGAGCCGGTGCGCTTCGAACGCGAGCTGGTGAAGACCGCGCGCTACCTGGAGCTGGCGGCGTTTCGGGTCGAGCCGCCCGAGCTGCGCCAGGTGGCGGTGCTCTTCCAGGACGTGACCGCCCGCCATCGGGCCGAGATGGCGCTGCGTGAACTCAACGACACCCTGGAGCGCCGCGTGGCCGCCGAGGTGGCCGAGCGCCTGCGCACCGAGGAGGCGCTGCGGCAGTCCCAGAAGATGGAAGCGGTGGGTCAACTGACCGGTGGCATCGCCCACGACTTCAACAACATGCTGGCGGTGGTGCTCAGCTCGCTGGACCTGCTGGACCGCAAGTTCCTGGCGGACGACCCACGGGCGCGGCGCTTCGTCGATGCGGCTCGCAATGGCGCCCGGCGTGCGGCCCAGCTCACGCAGCGACTGCTGGCCTTCGCCCGGCAACAGCCCCTCAAGCCCGAGCCGCTGGACGTGAACAAACTCGTGGCCGGCATGTCGGACCTGCTGCGTCATTCGCTGGGCGGCGGCGTGCAGCTCGAGACCGTGCTCGCCGGCGGCCTGTGGCGCACCCACATCGACCCCAACCAGCTCGAAAGCGCCATCCTCAACCTGGCCGTGAATGCGCGGGATGCGATGCCCGAAGCGGGCGAAGGGCGCCTCACCATTGAAACCGCCAACTGCCACCTCAACGAACGCTACGCCGCCGGACACCCGGGCGTGCAGGCGGGGCAGTACGTCATGGTGGCCGTGACCGACACCGGCACCGGCATGCCGCCCGATGTCGTGGCCAAGGCCTTCGAGCCGTTCTTCACGACCAAGGAAGTCGGCCGCGGCACGGGCCTCGGCCTGAGCCAGGTGTACGGTTTCGTGCGCCAGTCGGGCGGGCACGCCAAGATCTACTCCGAGCCCGGGCATGGCACCACCGTCAAGCTCTACATGCCCCGCCTGATGGGCGACGTGGTCGTGGTCGAGGACGTCGAGCAGGCGCCGGCCGGTCTGCATGGCGACGGGCAGGAGCTCATCCTCGTCGTGGAGGACGAGCCCTCGATGCGCGCGCTGTCGGTCGAGTCGCTGCAGGAGCTGGGCTACCGTGTGCTGGAGGCCGATGGCGCGGCGACAGCCTTGCGGCTGCTGGAGGCGCATGCCGACATCGCGCTGCTCTTCACCGACGTCGTCATGCCCGGCATGAATGGCCGCAAGCTGGCCGACGAAGCCTGCAGGCGTCGCCCCGGGCTCAAGGTGCTGTTCACCACCGGCTATACGCGCAACGCGGTGGTGCACAACGGGGTGCTGGACGCCGGGGTCCACCTGATCGGCAAACCGTTCACGCTGGACGAACTCGCCAGCCGCGTTCGCGAGGTGCTGGACGCGGTGTAGGCGGGGGCCTGCACGCCGTGCGGACGGCGTCTGACACGCCGGGTCCCGGCGCTTGGGCAGCATCAGGGCATGCGTGCCGCCCGACACCCGCTCGCCGGCCAGCCGGCACCGCCTGACGCGCTGATCGACCCGGAGGCGCTGCGCGAGGCCTACTTCTCGCGCCGCCCCGACCCCGCCAGCCCGGAGCAGGCGGTCGCCTTCGGCACCTCCGGCCACCGTGGGTCGTCTCTCGACGGGTCGTTCAACGAATGGCATGTGCTGGCCATCACCCAGGCCGTGTGCGACTACCGGCGCCGGGCCGGCATCCGCGGCCCGCTCTTCCTGGGGGCAGACACGCATGCGCTGTCGGCACCGGCGCTGGCGAGCACGCTGGAAGTGCTGGTGGCCCATGGGGTGGATGTGATGCTCGCGCCGGACGGCCAGTTCACGCCGACCCCCGCGGTCTCGCTGGCCATCCTGGCCTTCAACGAAGGCCGCGACGGCAGCGACCGGGCCGATGGCATCGTGCTGACGCCGTCGCACAACCCGCCGCGCGACGGCGGCTACAAATACAACCCGCCACACGGCGGCCCGGCAGAAGCCGCCATCACCGCCGACATCCAGGCGGCAGCCAATGCCTACCTGGCCCGGTCGCTGAACGGTGTGCTGCGGCGCGACCCGGAGCGGGCGCTGGCGACGTCCTGCTGCCACGTCTACGACTTCCAGACCCGCTACGTGGAGGCGCTGGGCGACGTGGTGGATTTCGATCTCGTGCGCGCAGCCGGCCTGCAGCTGGGGGTGGACCCTCTCGGCGGGGCGGGCGTCGACTACTGGCCAGCCATTGCGGAGCGCTACCGTCTGCCGCTGACCGTGGTGAGCACCGAGGTGGACCCACGCTTCGCCTTCATGACGCTGGATGCCGATGGGCAGATCCGCATGGACCCATCGTCACCCTGGGCCATGCGCCGCCTGACCGCGCTGCGGGACCGTTTCGACGTGGCCTTTGCCTGCGACACCGACCATGACCGCCATGGCATCGTCACCCGCAGCGGCGGCCTCATGCCGCCCAACCAGTACCTCAGCGTGGCGGCGGACTACCTGCTGCGCCACCGCCCCGCCTGGGCGCCGGAGGCCGGCATTGGCAAGTCGGTGGTCACGACCGCCCTGATCGACCGGATTGCCCGTCGCCTGGGTGGTCCGCTGCTGGACATGCCCGTGGGCTTCAAGTGGTTCACCGAAGGGTTGTGTGCCGGCCGGCTGGGCTTCGCCTGTGAGGAGAGTGCCGGTGCCACGCTGCGGCGCCGCGACGGCCGACTGTGGACGACCGACAAGGACGGCATCGCCGCCGCCTGCCTGGCCGCCGAGATCACCGCGCGCACCGGGGCGGACCCCGGCATCTACTACTCCGGCCTCACCGCCGATCTGGGCGAACCGC
This sequence comes from Roseateles puraquae, assembly GCF_002205845.1. Lineage (GTDB taxonomy): Bacteria > Pseudomonadota > Gammaproteobacteria > Burkholderiales > Burkholderiaceae_C > Pelomonas > Pelomonas puraquae. The sequence continues at coordinate 251,002 of NZ_NISI01000005.1, forward strand.
TGGCCGACCGGGTCGAAGGGCCCGCCACCCGCGCGCAGAAGGCCCAACTGGCCGCCCTCACCGCGGCCGACCTGCCGGCACGGTCCCTGGCCGGCGAGGCGGTCACGGCGGTGCTGGATCGGGCACCCGGCAACGGTCAGCCGCTGGGAGGCATCAAGGTGTGTACCGCCAATGGCTGGTTTGCCGCGCGGCCCTCGGGCACCGAAGACCTGTACAAGGTCTACGCCGAGAGCTTTCGGGACGAGGCTCACCTGCGTCAGCTCATGCGCGAGGCGCGCCAGCTGGTGGATGCAGCGATCGCTTAGGCCGCCAGTGCGGCCAGCCCTTCGCTGACGAAGACGCAGTCGCCGTCCTGGAACACGCGCACCTCGCCCGGGGCGAACGCCTGCCAGGCCTCGCCGTGGGTCAGCGGCTCGGTGGACACCAGCGCCATGCGGTCGGCCGGGTTGTTGACGGTGGCCAGGTCCACGCTCAGGTCACCGTCGCGCAGCGACACATGGCCGAAAGGCGGGCGGCGTTGCAGCCAGTGCAGGCGGGTGGAGGCATGCGCCAGCATCGCCCGGCCATCGGTCAGCAGCAGGTTGAAGCGGCCGTGCTCGGCGATCTCGTGCAGCCAGGGCGTGAGGGTGGCGGCCAGCTCGGGCCAGTCGGGCAGGCGGCTGCCGAAATGCTGCTGCAGGCGCTGCATCAGCCAGCAGAAGGCGCGCTCGCTGTCGGTCTGGCCGGCGGGCGTGAAGCTGCCGTCCAGGGCGGGGGAGAAGTCCTTCAGGCAGCCGTTGTGGGCAAAGACCCAGGTGCGGCCGGCCCATTCGCGGCGAAAAGGGTGGCAGTTCTCCAGGGTGCGGGCGCCCTGGGTGGCCTTGCGGATGTGGGCCAGGATGTTGCGCGCCCGCACCGGGTGCTGCGCCAGATGACGCGCGAGGGCCGATTCAGCGGCCGGGGTGTCTTCCACCGTCACTTCGCAGCGCTCGCCTTCGTGGAAGGCCACGCCCCAGCCGTCCACGTGGTCGGCGGTGCGGCCGCCGCGGGCGGCAAAGCCGCTCAGGGAGAAGGTGGCGGCAGCCGGCTGGCGGCTGTTGAGGGCGAAAAGCTCACACATCGGACGGGGGGCGGAAGCAGTCGGTGCTGTGGCAACGCCGCCAGTCTGACGGCGGATGACAGAAATCCCAACAAAGCTTTCGTCATCTGCTTATGCCTGTGCGGGTTGTCACGCGCCAAGGCCCCGCGAGCCAGGGGTAGGCTCGGCGCAGGACCTTCCAGGAGACACCATGCACAAGATCCTCGTCGCCGGCCTGCTGGCCCTCGCCAGTGCCGCACCCCAGGCCCAGGAGGCCGGCTGGCCGTCCAAGCCGCTGCACTTCATCGTGCCTTTCGGCCCGGGCGGCGCCAATGACATCGTGGCCCGCACCGTGGCCGAGGCCACGGCCAAGCAGCTCGGCCAGCCCATCATCATCGAGAACAAGCCCGGCGCCGGCTCGATGATCGGCGCCACCTACGTGGCCAAGGCGGCCCCGGACGGCTACACCTTCCTGACCCCCGCGGCAGGCGTCATCACCAACGCCCTGATCAAGTCGCGCATGCCCTATGCCGAGGACGATCTGGTGCCGGTGGTCATGATGGCGGTGAGTCCCTCCGTGATCGTCGTGCCGGCCGACTCACCGGTGAAGGACCTCAAGGGGCTGATCGCCGCCTCCCGCAAGGGGCCTGGCCTGAACTTCGCGACCGCCGGCACCGGCAGCACCCCGCATTTCGTGGCCGAGATGCTGAAGCTCAAGGCCGGCGCGAAGCTGCAGATCGTGCCCTTCAAGAGCGGCTCGGAAGGCATGGCGGCCGTGGTGGGCAACCAGGTGGACGCCACCTCCGAGGCCAGCCCGGTGGTGCTGTCCATGGTCAAGGCGGGCAAGCTGCGTGCGGTGGCGTCGACCTGGAACCGCCGCATCGCCGCGCTGCCCGACCTGCCCACGGCCCAGGAGCAGGGCTTTGCGGATGTCTCCATCGGCCACTGGTCCGGCGTGTTCGCGCCCAAGGGCACGCCGGAGGCCATCCTCGACAAGCTCAACGCCGCCGTGAACGCAGCGCTGAAGTCCAGCGAGTTGCGCGCCAAGCTCATCCCGCTCGCGATTGATCCGACCGGCGGCAGCCGCGAGGACTTCCGCAAGTTCCTGGCCGCCGAGAAGGCGCGCCTCGCGCCGGTGGCCAAGGCGGCGCAGATGAAGGAAGACTAGGCGCCAGCCTTCAGGGCTGCTTCAGGAAGGGCGCGAGCCACCGCATCTGCGGCTTGTCGCGCCCGTCGGCCGTGGGCTCCAGGGACAGGAAGTAGTCGCCCCAGGTCGGGCCGCCGGCCCACCAGAGCCAGCCGGTCCAGACGTCGGCATTGGCCTGCAGGTGCTTCAGCGCGCCCACCACGGCCTGTTCGCACACCGCGTTGGCACCGCCGCCGAGTTCGCCCAGCAGGGCGCGGCGCTTGTGCTCCCGCAGCCAGGCCGTGAAACGCCTGAGCCGCTCAGCACCGATCTCGGGGCTGACGCAGTCGGTGCTGGTGCCCGAGCCATCCTTGTCGAAATACTGGTGCACTTCATAGACCATGTGGTCAAGCGGGTCGCGCACACGGCCCATCACCTGCGCATTGGGCGTGCCATACCAGGTGCTCTCGAACCAGCTCCAGGCGCCGGTGTAGCCGTTGCCCGGCACGGTGATGAGGTTGGTGGCGCCGGTGGCGCGGATGGCATCGATGGCGGCCTGGGCGGCCTGGGCCCAGGTTTCGGTGGGCATGTTGCGCGGCTCATTGACCAGGCCGAACTGCACGCGCGGGTTGTCCTTGAACACCAGGGCCAGGCGGCGCCAGAAGTCGGCGAAGGCCGCGAACGGCACCTCCGGCTTGCCGATGTGCACGTCCTTGTAGGCGGCGTAGTTGTGGGGGTCCAGCAGCACATGCAGGCCGCGGGCGGTGGTGCCGTCGACGAACTCGCGCAGCCGGCCCAGCTCCGTCGGGTCGAGCTCGCCGCCCAGCACCGGCTGCAGCCGCTCCCAGCGAAAGGCGATGCGCATCAGGTTCATGCCCTGGGCCTGGTAGTAGGCGGTGCTGGCGACGCTGGGGTAGACGTAGTCCTTGCCGTAGGTGCCGGGGAAGGGCAGCTTCTCGCCCCATTCGGCGCTGGACAGGCTGATGCCGCGCCAGGGCAGGGGCTCGGTCGCCTGCGTCGGTGGGGTGTGCAGCGCCAGCAGCGTGGCGACGAGGGTCAGGGTGTGCTTCATGCGGTGACCTTGGCGGGCGGGGTGATGCCGAGTGCGGCCAGCACGTCCTGGCAGGCGCCCAGGGTGTGGTAGTCGGTCTTGCCGGCGGGGCTCTTCTCGTCGGTGAGCTTCTGGTTGGCCGGGCCGAGGATGCGGTACCAGGCGCCGTGCTCGTGGTCGACGAAGTGCTGCCAGGCATAGGCCCAGAGCCGGTCGTACCAGTGCCAGTAGGCCTCATCGCCCGTGCGCACCGCCAGCCAGGCGGCCGCGGCCAGGCTCTCGGCCTGCACCCAGAAGTACTTGTCGGCATCGCACACGCCGCCGCCTTCCTGCGCCGGGGCGAAGCCATAGACCAGGCCGCCGTGCATGTCGTCCCAGCCCTCGTGCATCGCGGTGTCGAAGAAGTGGCGCGCCGTGGGCAGCAGCCAGGCCGGCGCCGCGGCGCCCAGGCGCCGCTCCAGCATCAGCAGCAGCTTGGCCCATTCGGTCAGGTGACCGGTCTGGAAGCCCCAGGGGCGGAAGATGTTGGTCTTGTCGTCGCGGTTGTAGTGCCAGTCGGGCGTCCAGTCGGGGTGGTAGTGCTCCCAGACCAGGCCACCGGCGAGCGCTGCCTGGCGTTGCGCGATGCCGGTGGCCAGCGTCAGGGCGCGGTCCAGGTAGCGCGCCTCGCCGGTGGCGGCATGGGCCGCCAGCATGGCTTCGCAGGCGTGCATGTTGGCGTTCTGGCCGCGGTAGGGCCTGAGCTGCCAGCCGGGCGTGGCCTCGTCGGCATACAGGCCGTGGGCGGCCTCCCAGAAGCGTTGCTCCATCAGCTCGAAGGTGGCAGCCACGCCCTCGCGTGCGCCCGGCACGCCGGCCTCGGCCGCATGGGCGTGGGCCAGCAGCACGAAGGCCAGGCCATAGCAGTGGTTCGTGCCGTCAAGCACCGTGGCGCGCTGCTCATGCCAGTCCAGCACCCAGGCGTAGCCGCCTTGCGGCTGGGCATGCGCATGCCGCACGAAGGCCAGGGCATGGGCCACGTCGTCCGTCGGCGCGCCGAACCAGCGCCAGGCCAGCGCGTGGTTGAACACGAAGCGGGTGCTGCTGACGAGGTGCCGGGTGCGTCGGTCGTAGATCTGGCCGTTGTCCTTGAAGAACTGGAAGCAGCCACCGCTCGGGTCCATGACCCGCGGCGCATAGAAGGCCAACGTGTGGCGCATGTGGGCCCACAGGGCCGCGGGCTGGCGGAAGTCGGGCAGGGCAGGTGACGTCATGGCAGGACTTCCTCCTTCAGGAAGCGGGTGAGTTCATCGGCCATCCGCGTGTGCACGTCCAGCCGCGGATGGGCCCAGGCAAAGGCGTTGAAGCGGTAGGTCCATACCCGGCGGTCGCCTTCGCAGTGCAGCGTGGCCACGGTTTGCTGCAGCGCCTGCAGCAGCGCAGGCTCGTCCTTCCAGGCCGTCATGCCGCCGATCAGCAGCACCAGCCGGGCGTCGGGGTAGCGGGTGCGCAGGGTCCGCACGAAGGCGAGGTAGCGGCCGCCGAAGTCGGGTGACATGCGCTGGCCCTTGGACGCCGGGAAGCCGTGGTCGTTCTGGCCCAGGTTGACGAGCACCACGTCGGGCGCGCGGTCGTCCACGGCGGCCACCGGCGCGTCCACCCGTGGGGCGAGCCGGTTCCAGACCTGCGGCATCAGGGTGTCGCCCCAGGTGGCCGTGATGCCGATGCCGCTGACCGCGATGCCAACGTAGTCGGCGCCGAGCCGCGCGGCCGTCTGGGCGCCGTAGGCGCGCGTGCCGTCGTGGAAGAAGAGATCGTCGTACTGGTCGTCGCCGGGGTCGCCCAGGCAGGCGCCGGCAGTGATGGAGTCGCCGTAGAACATGAGCCGCAGCGGGCGCGCCGGTGGCGGTGCGAGCAGCTGCGCACCGGGCGCCAGGCGCAGCCCCAGGAACAGGCTCTCGGCCATGCCGGCCTCGGTGCGCTTGAGCACGCGCAGCTCATGCTCGCCGCCCGTCAGCGGCGTGGTCAGCCGCCATTCGCCCTCGCTATTGCCGGGCACGCTCAGCACCTGCCGCCGGCCGTCGACCTCCACCGCGTAATGTGCCGTGCCCCAGTGCCGCGAGGCGAAGCGCAGCGTCAGCGCATCGCCGGTGAAGCGGGCGCGCAGCTCGCTGCCGCTCCAGGTCACGAGGCGTGCGCCGCCCTCGGCCGGCCCGATGCGGCCGACCCAGCGCAGCTGCGGGTCGTCGGGGGCCACAAGGCCGGTCGTGGACGGGCTCAGCGGCAGCCGCTCGAAGGCGCTGGGGCGCTGGTCCTTGGGGTAGAGGCCGGCCTGCATCAGCGCCAGCAGCGAGGCGGGTCGGCCGCTGCCCGCCCACTCGTCAGGCTTCATGCGCACCTGCAGCAGATGGATGCCGGGCTCCAGGTCGCGGCCGACCACCGTGTAGTGCCAGCCGAGGTAGCCGCGCCGCTCGGGCACCTGGCCGCGCAACGTGACCCAGGGGCCGTCGTCCACGCGGGCTTCGAGGTTGCGGTAGGCCTCGCTTTCGGCATGGAAGACCGCCACCTCGCTGCCCCAGGCCAGGAAGCGTGCCTCGGCATCGTCGGCGGTGCTCGTCCAGCCGGGCTGCTGGCCAGGCCACTCGGGGTGCACTGCGCCGCCGCGCGTGAAGCCGTGCTGCGCGTAGGGCTGCAGGCGTTCGCCCATCGCCAGGCGGGTGAACTCATGGGCGTGGCCGAAGAGCGGCGCCGGCAGCCGGGCCGGGGCTGCAGCCGGTGCGGCAGCCGCTGCGCGCAGGGTTTCGGCCAGGGCCAGCGCAATGCGTTGATGGCCGGTGCCGTTGGGGTGCACCGGTTCGTCGTAGAGCGTGGCCCAGCGATCCTCACCCGCGTCGACCCGTGCCTGCATCCAGGCGCCGAAGTCCAGGGCCGTGAGGCCGTAGTGGGCGGCCAGGCGCAATTGCAAGTCTGGCGCCGTGCGCGGCTGGTTGCCTTGCTGGGTCAGCGCCAGCACGACGACCGCGGGCGCCTGCCGGGCCTGCAGCAGGCGGCGCAACAGGCCTTCGTAGCTGCTGCCGCGCACGGCCGGGTCCAGCCACTCGTCGTTGACGCCGAACTCGGTGATGACGAGATCTGGCGTTGCCGCCAGCACCTGGGCCTCCACGCGCTGCACGGCCGCGGCCGAATCGGTACCGCTCAGGCCCGCGTTGACCAGCTTGACCCGCGGCCCGAGCGCGCGGGCCAACAGTGCCGCCCAGCCGCGCTCGCGCGGCGGCTGTGCGGCATAGCCGGTGGTGATGGAGCCCCCCAACGTCACGAGCGTGACCGGCTCGCCAGCGGCCAGCTTCTTCATGACGGCCTGCAGGCGCGCGTCGGCCTGGGCGGCGCAGGGCAGGGCGAGTGAGGTGGCCAGGGCCAGTCCTTTCAACCAATGGCGATTCATGTCGTTCTCTGAGGAAGGGGGAGCGCCTCGCCGGTCATGTGCGTCCGCGCCGGGCGCTGCGAGGCTCATTTGGTGGCACCGGCGGTGAGGCCGGCGACGAACTGTTTCTGGAACAGCAGGAAGAGCAGGATGGCCGGCAGCGAGGCGAGCAACGACCCTGCCATCAGCACGGCGGCCGCCTGCGGGTTGTAGCTGAGGTCGCCGGCCATCTTGCCCAGCTGCAGGGGCAGGGTCAGGGCGGAGGCGTCGTTGACGACGAGCAGCGGCCACAGGAAGTTGTTCCATTCGCCGACCGCCACCGGGATCGCGATGGCGGCGAGCGACGGCCGCAGCACGGGCAGCACCACGCTCCACCAGATGCGCAGCGTGCCAGCGCCATCCAGCGTGGCGGCGCTGATGAGTTCATCCGGTACCGCGGCCAGGGCCTGGCGGAAGTAGAAGACCACGAAAGCCTTGGCCAGGCCCGGCACCATCAGCGCGGCGAAGCTGTTGATCCAGCCGAGCTGCGCCACCGTCACGAAGTTGGGGACGATGGTCACCTCCCAGGGCAGCATCATCGACAGCAGCAGCGCGCGGAACAGCCAGCGGCTGCCCGGAAAGGGCTTCTTGGTGAGTACGAAGGCCACCAGCGAGGCCGCCAGCAGGCTCACGACCGTGACCACCGCCGTGACCAGCAGGCTGTTGGCATAGAAGCGCAAAAAGCCGTGGCCCTCGACGCTGACCTGCAAGATGCCGGCGAGCCGGTCGGGGTCCGCGGTGGTGCCGGCCCAGTCGGGGTTGAAGAAGTTGCGTGTGGTGGCGGCTTGCGGCCAGGGCGTGGGCGGCTGTCGCAGCAGTTCAGCCACGGGCTTGAAGGCGCCGATGGCCATCCAGTAGTAGGGCAGCAGCATGGCCGGCACGAGCAGCCACAGGGGCAGGCGCAGCATCGGGAGCAGCCAGCGCGCCGGTTTCATCGGCCGGTCTCCTGGCCGATGAGCTTCAGGTTCAGCCAGGTGAGGCCGAACAGCAGCAGGGTGAGCACCCAGGCGGCCGCCGAGGCCAGCCCAAGGTCCAGGTGGCGAAAGCCCCGGTCAAACAGATAGGTGACCAGCATCAGCGCCGAGTCCAGCGGCCCGCCGAGGGTGTCGACCGCGCCGTAGAGCAGGTAGGGCTCGTAGAAGACCTGAAAGCTGGCGATCATGCCCGTCACGCTCACATATACCAGCGTGGGCCGCAGGTTGGGCAGGGTGATGTGGCGCAGTTGCTGCCAGCGCGAAGCGCCATCGAGCCGCGCGGCCTGGTAGAGCTCCTGCGGGATGGCGCGCAGCCCCGTCACGAAGATGACGAGGTTGTAGCCGAGCACCGACCACACGCCCACCAGCACCAGCACCGGCAGCGTCCAGCCCGGGTCGCCCAGGAAGCGCGCCGGCGCCAGGCCGAACGCTGCGCGCAGGCTGTTGAAAAGCCCGTAGGCCTCGGAGTTGGCGAGCCACTTCCAGGCCGAGATCGCCCCCACGCCGCCGGCGACCGACGGCAGGAAGAAGGCCACGCGCACCGCCTGATGCAGTCGGGAGTTGCTGCCGAAGTTCAGGGCCAGGACCAGGCCCAGCAGCACCGCGATCGTCGAGACCGAGGCCATGTAGGCGGCGGTGTTGCCCAGCGCCGTCCAGAAGCGCTCGTCGGCCGCCAGCTCGGCGTAGTTGCGCAGGCCGATGAAGCGCGGCGCGTCGGTCGCGTGGTAGTCGGTCAGGCTCAGCCAGGCCGAACGCAGCACGGGCCAGATGCCGAACAGGCCGAACAACGCAAAAAAAGGCGTGACGAGGGCGATGTCTCGGCCATGGCGGCGCCAGTTCATTGCTGGGCCTCCAGCGTGCGGTTCATGACGGCAGCGGCGCGGCGGAGCTCGGCCTGCGGGTCGGCGCCAGCCAGCACCACGCGCTGCACCGCGCGGGTGACGAGGTAGTCCTGCCGGATCCAGGCCGGGCAGGGTGGCGGCCCCTCGGCATCGGTGAGCTGGGCGATCAGTGCGTCGCGATGGGGCAGGGGCAGGCCGGCGATCTGGTCGGGTCGGCCGGCGGGCAGCCACATGCCGCCGTAGGCCAGGGCCGCCTCGGCCATGCGCCGGGTCACGTCAGGCTGGTAGACGGTGCGCAGGAAGTCCAGCGCCCGCTCTCGCTGTGCCGAGAAGCGCGTGATGGCCAGCACCGTGCCGCCCAGCACCGCGGTGCGCCGGCCGCTCGGCCCCGCCGGCAGCGCGGCGGCGGCCCACCGGCCCACCAGGCCCTTGTGCACCATGTCCATGCGGGACAGCAGCCAGGTGCCGCTTTGCATCAGCCCGTACTGCCCGCTCTCCAGCCCGCCGTCGGCATCGGGCCAGCCGTCGGTGGGCGCGTTGAGGTCGCGGTAGAGGCGGGCGTAGAAGGTGAGGGCCTGGACGGCGGCGGGGCTGTCGAGCACCGCGCGTCGGCAGTCGGCGTCGTAGACCGCCCCGCCGGCTTGGCGCAGATAGGGATAGAAACCGAGCCAGCTGGTGTTGCCCCATTGCTGCGCATAGCCGTGGCCGCGCTCGCGCAGCCGCCGGCCTGCGGCCAGCAGCCCCGCCCAATCGGCAGGCGGCGCGTCCAGCAGATCGGTGCGGTAGTACTGCAGCTGCAGGTGCATCTCGAAGGGCGCGCCATACAGGCGCCCGTCCTTGCGCTGGATGGCCCGCAGCGCACCGGGATTGGCCTGCGCGGCCAGCGTGGCCGCCAGATCGGGGGCGGCTTGGGCGAGGTCCACCAGGGCGCCTTTGTCGCCCAGGGCCAGGGCGTAAGACGTGCTGCCCGTAATGAGGTCGGGCCCGCGCCGGCTGGCCAGCGCGGCCGAGTACTTGGTCATCGCGTCGGCCCAGGGCACATCGCGCACCTCGACCTCCACTTCGGGGTGGCGCGCCCGGTAGGCGGCGACGGCGGGCTGCAGCACCTGGGGCGTCTTGTCGTCACCCACCATCCACACCACCAGCCGCGGCGCGGGCGCGGCCTGGGCGGGGGGCGCCAGTGCCGGCTGGCCCAGGGCCAGCGCCAGCAGCGCGCCCGGAAAGATCAGGGCTTTCATGGATGGCGGGAACGCCCGGCCTCGGAAGGCCGGCTTGTCTCATAGATGTTTACTAAACGAATGGCATTATGTTCGCCTGTTGCGTGATCGGGCGAGTTGTTTCCTGGATAAAACATCGGGAATATCCCCGAGTGTGGGTCGTCTGACTGAGAAACAGAATGCGCAACAAAACAATGTTTAGCTTTGCTTGAGGCGAAGCAGGAGACAAGGCGCAGCCGCCCTTCAAGCGCTGCGTGACGCGGGGCCCCGACGGTTTTGCCGGTGCCGCGCGGGCTCTTCTGCCAAGCGCTCTGGCGCCTGCCCCCGCGACGACCCCGTGACCCTCGAACGATTGATCAACCTGCATGACGGCTGGCAGCTGGCCGAAGCGCCCGAGCGCGTGGACGGCGCTTCGCTGGCGGCGCTGCCTCGCGAAGCCTGGCTGCCGGCCCAGGTGCCGGGCACGGCCCATGGCGCCCTGCTGGCGGCCGGCCGTATCCCGGACCCGTTCTACGGCTGCAATGAGCTGGCGGTGCGCTGGGTGGCCGAGCGCCGCTGGGTCTGGCGGCTGGATTTCGACGGCGGTGAATTCGCGGCGCAGGAAGACCTGGTCTTCGAAGGCCTGGACACCTACTGCAGCGCCTGGCTCAACGGCGAGCTGCTGCTGCGCAGCGACAACATGTTCGTGGCCCACCGCGTGCCGGTGAAGGAGCGTCTGCGCCCCGGCGCCAACCAGCTGCTGCTGTGCTTTGAGCCGCCGCTGGCCGCAGCGCGCGCGGTGGAAGCCGTGCATGGCAAGCGCGCCCTGTGGAATGGCGACAGCGCACGCCTGCATGCGCGCAAGGCGCAGTACCACTTCGGCTGGGATTGGGGCCCCGAGCTGCTCGTCAGCGGCCCCTGGCGCGCGGTGCGCCGGCATGCCTGGTCCGCCCGTGTGGCTGAACTGGCCTGCCGCAGCGAGGTGGATGTGGTGGCCCGCCACGCGACGCTGCAGGTGGCGGTGGAGGTGGCTGGCGCCGGGGCGGAGCACCGCTGCGTGATCGAGCTGCAGGACCCCGACGGCCGTGTCGTCGCCACACGCGACCTGCCGGCCGATGCGGCCCGCACCACGATCGAAGTGCCGGATGCGCGGCTCTGGTGGACCCGCGGCCTCGGCGAGCAGCCGCTCTACACCGTGGTGGCCCGCGTGATGGCCGGCGCGCAGCTGATGGCGCAGGACCAGCGCCGCATCGGGCTGCGGCGCTTGCGCCTGGTGCAGGCCCCGGTCGAGGGCGAGGCGGGCAGCAGCTTCCACTTCGAGCTCAATGGCCAGGACCTGTTTGCCGGCGGCGCCAACTGGATTCCTGACGACAACCTGCTGGAGCGCATCACGCCCGCGCGCTACCGCGAGCGCGTCGGCCAGGCGGCGGCCGCGAACATGAACATGCTGCGCATCTGGGGTGGCGGCATCTATGAGCACGAGGCCTTCTACGAGGCCTGTGACGAGCTCGGCCTGCTGGTCTGGCAGGACTTCATGTTCGCCTGCGGGCTCTACCCCGCGAATGCCGCATTCCAGGCCAGCGTGCGTGCCGAGGCCGAAGCGGCCGTCAAGCGCTTGCGCCACCACGCCTGCCTGGCGCTCTGGTGCGGCAACAACGAGGACTACATGCTGGCCGAGTCGGTCGGCCTTGCCGGCCCGGGCGTGCCAGCCGACAAGTTCGAGGCGCGGGCGATCTACGAAGGCCTGCTGCCAGACGTGTGCTCGGCGCTCGACCCCGACCGGCCCTACTGGCCCGGCAGCCCATTCACCCCGGGCGACGGCGCGCGCAGCAGTGATGCCACCGTGGGTGACCGGCACAGTTGGGAGGTCTGGCACCAGCAGATGCTGCCCTACCAACGCTACGGCGACGTGCAGGCCCGCTTCGTCAGCGAGTTCGGCATGCAGTCGCATCCGTCGCTGGCGCTGCTGGAATCGGTGCTGCCGGAGGAGGAGCGCTTCCCCGAGAGCCGCACGGTGCAGTGGCACAACAAGGCGGGCTCGGCCGCCGGGCCCGATGGCCACCGGCGTCTGTCGGTCTACCAGGCCGACAACCTGCGCGCCACCACGACGCTGGCCGGCCATGTGTACGCCACCCAGTTCGTGCAGGCCGAGGCGATGCGCGTGGCCTACCAGGACTTCCGCCGCCGCTGGCAGCGCCCCGGCGCGCGCGCGGTGGGCGGGGCGCTGGTGTGGCAGCTCAACGACTGCTGGCCTGTGACCAGCTGGGCCCTGATCGACGCCGCCGGCACGGTCAAGCCCGCCTGGCATGCGGTGCGCCGGGCGCTGGGCTCGGTGGCGGTCGCGGTGCGGCTGGAGGCGGCCGGTGTGCGGCTGGCCGTCATGCATGCACCGCCCGCGGCCCGCGCGTTGCTGTGCGAGCTTCGGGTGTTCTCGCTCGACGGCCGGCTCCTGGCGCGGATCAGCCAGCCGGTGGTGGCGCCTGCGTCCGGCACGGTCGAGCTGACGCTGGCGCTGGACGTTCCGGCCGAGCCGGTGGTGGCCGAAGTTCGCGCACTGGATGAGCAGGGCGACGAACTCGCCCGCGACTGCGCCTGGACCGAGCCCTTCCGCTTCTACCGCCTGGGCGGCGCGCGTCTGGCCATCGACGTCGACCCCGACGGCCTGGGCCTGCGCCTGGCCACCGATCGCCCGGTCAAGGGCCTGTGGCTGACCGTGCCGGCCGGCGTGGTGCTGGCCGACAACTTCGTCGATCTCGTGCCCGGCGCGCCCCGTCGCGTCGGCATGACGGGTGCCTTGCCCGCGGCCCTGAAGGTCGCGGCGCTGGATCACGCCGACGCTGTCGTCGCGCTGTCAAAGGCAAAGGAGGTTGGATGAGCCCTGGTTGACCCCAATGCCAGATGGGGCACCAGTTGTTAGCGTTACCAATGACAACTTCCAGCCGCCGGCCAGTTGTTGTCGCATGAGGTTGAAGAAACCCATGTATCCCACCAAAGAGGAGCAACAAGGATGAGACATTTCAAGAGGACAACGTTGTCCGTGGCCGCCGTGCAAGCGATGGTCTGGGCAGCCACCCCGGCGATGGCGCAGACCACGCCCGCCACCCCTGCCACCCCGGCCACCCCTGCGGCAGCCACGCCCGCCGCCAAGGACAAATCCACCCAGGCCCTGGAGACGGTCGTCGTCTCGGGCCGCCGTGCCGCACTCGCCACGGCCCAGAAGATCAAGCAAGACTCCGACGAGATCGTCGACTCGGTGGTGGCTGACGAGATCGGCAAGTTGCCCGACCGCTCCGTCTCTGAAGTGCTGCAGCGCATCGTGGGTGCGACGATGTCGCGCGTGGCGGCCTCCAACGACCCGGTGCACTTCTCGGTCGAAGGCTCGGGGGTCAACATCCGCGGCCTGACCTATGTGGCGGCCCAGCTCAATGGGCGCGAGACCTTCAGCGCCAATCAGGGCCGCAACCTCGGCTTCGAAGACGTGCCACCCGAGCTGATGGCCGGTGTGGACGTCTACAAGAACCCGTCGGCCGAGCAGATCGAAGGCGCCATCGGCGGCCTGGTGAACCTGCGCACCGCGCTGCCGTTCGACTTCCCCGGCTTCAAGGGCTCCATCTCGGTCGACGTGAGCCGCAACAGCCTCGCGGCCAAGAACAAGCCCAGCGTCTCGGGCCTGCTGACCAACACCTGGAACACCGACCTCGGCAAGGTGGGCCTGCTGGTGGACGTGGCCCACTCGCTCAGCTCCAACCGCACCGACGGCCTGGTGCTCGACCCCTTCTACAAGCAGTCGGCCACCAGCACCACCTGGCTCTCGCGCGGCATCACCTGGCGCCAGCAGTTCTACGACCGCGTGCGTGACGGCATCTACGCCGCCGCGCAATGGAAGAAGGACAGCCTCGAAAGCTCGCTGACCTTCTTCCGCTCCAAGTACCGCTTCGACTGGAACGAGAACAACGTCAGCAACCAGGTCGACCCGTACAACGTCCGCGTGAGCAATGCCTCGTACGACGCCAACGGCGCGATGACCAAGGGCGTGCTGACCGGCGTGAACGGCAATGGTGACGTGACCGGCATCGAGGTCGAGAACCAGACGCGCTACTCCAAGCGCAGCTCGCAGACCGATGACCTCTCCTGGAAGATGCAGGGCCGCGTCAACGACCAGCTGACCTGGACGTCGGACCTGCAGTACATCAAGTCCAAGACGCAGAACTTCGACTCCACCGTGGGCACCGGGGTGCAGCTGCCCAGCCAGCAGGTCGACTTCACCGGCTCTCTGCCGCGCGTGGTGTTCGACGAGGCCGCCAAGACCGCGCTGAACGACCCGTCCAAGTACTACTGGGCCATGATGATGGACCACCTGGACAAGGGCAAGGGCACGCAGAAAGCGCTCAAGCTGGACGGCCGCTGGCAGTTCAAGGACACCGAGATCCTGGAGGACTTCCGCTTCGGTGTGCGGGTGGCCAAGCGCGATGCCGAAACCATCAACAGCATGAACGGCCAGGGCGACAGCTACAACTGGGCCACCATCACCCACGCCTGGCAGCTGGGCTGGAACATCGGCGAGCTGGCCTACATCAACCAGTCCAAGATCCCGACCTACAAGAACACCTTCAACAACTTCATGGGCGGCGGCAAGGCCGACCTGCCGGCGCTGTACTTCCCGGCGGCGTCCGTCGCCTTTGGCTGGCCCGACAGCTACAACCAGCTGCACCAGCTCTACCTCGACAAGTGCGCCGCCTTCGCGAAGACCGCGGGCTGGGACGGCGCCGGCTGCGCCCAGCAGGCCAACAGCTACCAAGGCGGCGGCAAGTGGCAGGTGGCCTCCTTCGGCACCGACCCCAAGGGCACCAATTCGCAAGGCGAGACCACGACCGCAGGCTACGGCCAGCTGCGCTTCTCGCTGGAGGAAAAGGGCCTGCCGGTGGACGGCAACGTCGGCCTGCGCGTGGTGCACACCAAGAACGAAGCGAAGGGCTACACCTCGCTGAGCGTGGCCACCGTGCCCACCGGCGCGGTGCTGGCCTCGGGCGTGACGCTGCCCAACTTCAGCGCGGCCACCATTGCGGCCAACACCCGGCAGCAGGACATCAACCAGAGCTTCACCGACTTCCTGCCCAGCCTGAACCTGCGGCTCAAGGCGGCGCCGGACCTGCAGTTCCGCTTTGCCGTGTCTCGCGGCCTCTCGCGGCCGCGCCTGGACCAGATGCAGGCCTACCTGCCGATGAAGCTGACGCTCGACGTCGACACGCCGGCCCAGGGCTCCACCGCGCCACCCATCGTCAAGGCCGTCAAGCTGACCGGCACGGCCGGCGGCAACCCGGAGCTCAAGCCCATCCGCTCGACCCAGGAGGACGTGACGGCCGAGTGGTACTTCGCCAAGGGCAGCTCGCTGACGATGGCGGTCTTCAACAAGGACCTCAAGGACATCATCCTCAACCAGACCTTCAACCGCACCATCCTCGATAGCGACGGCAAGCCGGTCAACTTCGTGATGAACGGCCCGGTCAACGGTGCCAAGGGTTATGCCCGCGGCGCGGAGATCGCCTACCAGCAGTACTTTGACTGGGTGCCCTCATGGCTGCAGGGCCTGGGCTTGCAAGCCAACTACACCTATGTGGACAGCAAGGTGAAGCGCTACAACGCCGTCTACAGCGCCTATTGCACGCCCGGTGCCGGTCAGGAAAACCTGAACCTGTACATCAACGGCTGCGACACCGATGGCCGCACCTTCGGCGACATGCCCTTGGACAACCTCTCGCGCAACACCTACAACATCGCGCTGCTGTTCGACCGCGGGCCGCTGTCGGCGCGCATCGCCTACAACTGGCGAGGCCGCTATCTCTACGGCGTGGCGCTGAACTCTGACAACACCGGCCCCAACCAGACCAACGCCCTGGACACCAACCCGGCCAGCGCCACCTACAACCGGCACGACATCAGCCTCCCGCTGGGCCTGCCGCTTTGGGCTGATGCCTACGGCCAGGTCGACGTGGGCCTGCACTACACGGTGAGCGACAGCTTCAAGCTGGGGCTGGATGTGACCAACGTGACGAACAAGACCTACAAGCAGATCATGCAGCAGCACATCGGCTTGATCGGTCACAACTACTTCACGTCGGGGCGCAGCTTCAAGCTGAGTGCGCAGTACAGCTTCTGAACATCGGCCGGGTCAGCCCGGCTGGTAGGCAAAGGGCACCGCTTGCGGTGCCCCTTTTTTCTTGGGCGTGCGGGTGGGCAAGCCGTTGGCTTGGCGATTGAAGGCCGGCTCAGGTCCGCTTGTCGCTGCTAGCGGCTAGAGCCATTGGGCTGTTGTTCGATGTGGAGGTCTTGCGTCAGCAGGAGATGGGCTGAAGTGTCGAGGTTGAGGGTCTCAGCTGAAGCAGCTCGGGCTCGAGTCCGAAGGTCGCGGAGCTTTGCAATTCGCGCCTTTGCTTCGGCAAGGCGCGCTTGGAACTCTACGTCTGGAGGCCCTTCGTCAGAATCGGACTGGGGTGCATTTGGCTCCTCTGGGATACCAACGTTGATTTCAATCTGAGCGCCTTGGTTCATTCGCTTGGCAAGGTAGTACAGCCCATGACGTAGTTGCGTCTCTACCTCGTTCAGACGAGCGTCGTCGGCGATCTTGGCGTGGTCTCTGCGGATCTCGACAGCTAGATCTTGCAGAGCCGCTGCGACGCGCTTCTCAATCTCTCTATCAAGGAGCTCGGTGATTTCTGAAGCGACCTGTTTTTCACCAAGTTGACGCTGCAGATGCTTGATCTCAAGATTTGATTTAAAGAGATTGGAGATTCGCTCGATCGCTAGCACCCAGACAAGAATTTGATTCGGATCCAGATCAAGGAAGACTTGCCACCAAGATGACGATATGGTGACCACCCTGGGGTCATAGTCGGCAGCACCAACGAGTTCATTGACGGCGCGAACTAGTTTGCTAAGTTGATTGAACTCCCCGGTTAGATCCTTGAGCGTCTCTCCAACCACCTCCCGCGGCAACAAAAAGCCAACCTCGGCGCTTTCACTACCCACGCGTTCAAATTCAACGTCGAGGGCAGTGAATGCATCGTCGATCGAACTGACGTGAGCAACCTTCTTGGCCACAACGTTGGCAAGACGCCTGAACTCAGTGACGAGCCCCGCAGGATCGAATGATTTTTCCTCGATTGCTGATTTTACTGATGAGTTGAAGGCCGGCGGGAGGATGTCTGCGACATTCATGTCTGCAATTACCTGCTGTGCGAACGGTTGAAGGAGATCTGGATCCTTCAGTTCTGCCGCAGAAAGCACCGCGTCGACGGAGCTTCGAAATGACTCGAGCTGAGATTGGGTTCGGTTTGAGGCGAACTGCTCGAGCTGGGTTGCACAGGCTTCGAGCTTCTGCGCTAGCTGAGCTCGAATGAAATGACTATTTAGGTCGTATACGACTGCATGAAATCGGCCGAGATGCAAAGTTAGCCTCCTGGGTGGTTTTGGGTTTCAATCCTCGATCGGAGTGTGGGCGAGGCTGAGGGAAGCCGCGTGGAAGTTCAATCATGTCTTCCGCGGGCTTCGAGCCGTCCGCTGCAGCAGAACGTCAGAATCCACCTCCGTTCCAGTAGACAGCAAGCATCTCGGGAGCGTGGCTCGTAAGGTGTTTGCATGTGGCGTGTTTCGGGAGGGCCTGCAGCAGCTTTACGCAGCGTATGCCAGAGCCGATGTGCCCTCCAAGACAGGGAATTCTGCATCCCATGCGTCGCGATAGGGGTCAAGAAGGCCCCCTCCTTTACCTCCCACTGTTACCCTGCCCTGGTCGTCAAGCACCAACAGTACCGTGGTTGATTTGCTATTCCCACGCAGTGCTTGCAATTGCGGTGCCGTTGTAACGTAGCACTGCCAATCGCCAAATGCGTATATGTATATGACAAGCGAAATGTCTGTGGATGCAAGAATGGCGCTGTCTATGGATATCTGGTAGCAGATGAAGCCTTCAATCTTGGTCAGATTCGGGTAGGCGGAGGTCTTGACTTGGATGCGCTTGCCTATTCCATTGCCGTGATCAACAGCCCACAAATCGGCGCCTTCGTCAACCGTGGGAATATGCGCAACATATCCTCTTAATGATAGTTCGCTAGCTGCTCGCAGTTCGCCCGCGGTGCCCAGATATGATTTTGATGCGCCATTTGTCATATTGATTAAAGGTTGGCGTGCTGCCCGACTATTGGTTCGCACGACGTCTACTGAACTTGGCGGCTTGTTGATAAGCCGACGGGGACGATGCCATCGCAAGTCCTTGATTGGCAACTACACCCAGTTGATGAACTGTTGTTTTGTACAGCGGCGAAATTCGGGCTATACCAGCAACTGCCGCCTTCCCGACTTTGCCTGCCCGTCAAAGGGCACGCAACAGTGGGTTTTCACGTCAGCGCCAGCCATGCACGCGAAGTCCAGCCCACGGTGACCTCTCGCGCGATGCCGCCGCGTTGAACGGCAGGTAGTCTGACGTCATTGAAGGGCTTCGGCTGTTTTATCAGGTGCGAGGGCGGGACGGGTACCTGCATTGCAGCCACCGCGAGGACGACATATTTTTTGAAGATGCCGCACTTTCACTTGGTTTGACCGATGGCGTTACCACATATGCACGTCGTTGTGATGTGCTTTCGTGGCGGCGCCTTGCTCAATCCGCCGATGCGTTCCTACCGAACGGAGCGCGTAGAAGCGAACTTTCAGGATAGAGGGGTACCAGCTGACACCGAATGTGCTGGCTGCTCCGGGCGAGCGGAAGCGCCCGCGGCACAGGCGCCGCCTTCCTGCCCCTAACAATGCCTGACTGTCTGCGCTAACGCCCGCCCCACGCGCCTACCGCCCCGCCCCCGCCGCACAGTAATGCCGCACAAACTCCTCATGCCCCGGCATCACCCCCACGCAGTTCGCGATGGTGTCTGACACGCCCTTGAGATAGGCCGCCGTCTCCTCCACGCCCTGCAGCTCCGTCAGCGGCAGCCAGCGCCGCGGACGCAGGTTCTGGCCTTCCATCACCTCGAACCAGCTGGGTTCGCGGAAGAGGTCGGTGTCGACGTAGACGAGGCGGCCGCTGGCGGCGTAGAGGTCCATGCGCCAGCGCAGTTTGTCGGGCACGGCCATGTGGGCGCAGGCGTCCCAGAAGCCGCCGTCCTGCCGTTGGTTGAGGTGGTAGTGCAGCACGATGAAGTCGCGCACGGACTCGTAGCGTTCGCGGCTGCGGCGGTTGTATTCGGCGATCTCGGTGGGGTCGAAGCCTTCGTGCGGGAAGGCTTCGATGAGCCCGGCTATGCCCATCTGGATGAGGTGCAGCGCGGTCGACTCCAGCGGCTCGACGAAGCCGGCCGACATGCCGATGGCCACGACGTTGCGCGCCCAGGCGTCGTGGCGCATGCCGGTGCGAAAGCGGATGAGGCGCGGGTCGGCGAGGGGAGGCGCATCGAGGTGGCGCAGCAGCACGCTGGCGGCCTCGTCGTCGCTCATGTGCTGGCTTGAATAGACATGGCCGTTGCCCACGCGGTGTTGCAGCGGGATGCGCCATTGCCAGCCCGCGCGGTGGGCGGTGGCGCGGGTGTAGGGCAGCAGCGGCTTCGTGCTCTCGCTGGGCACGGCCCAGGCCCGGTCGCAGGGGAGCCAGTGGCGCCAGTCTTCGAAGCCAACGCCGAGGGCCTTGTCGATCAAGAGGCCCGCAAAACCCGTGCAGTCCAGGAAGAGGTCGCCCGCCACCTGCTCGCCGCTTTCCAGCTGCACGGCGCGCACATGGCCTTGCGTCGGGCCGGCTTGGTCGTCGAGCAGCACGCGCACGACCTTGCCTTCGGTACGGCGCACGCCGCGCTGCTCGCTCAGGGCGCGCAGGTGCCGTGCATACAGGCCGGCGTCGAAGTGGTAGGCGTAGGCCAGGTCGGCCAGCGGCGAGTTCTGCATCTCGCGCCGGGGCAGCATGAACCGGCCCGCCTGGGCCGCCGCGGCGGACATGACGTAGGCCTCGATCGGCTGCGCGCGGCCGAGGGCGCGCATGCGCAGCCAGTACTGGGTGAAGTCGACCGGCCACAGCGGCTCCTTGCCGACGCGGCCGAAGCCATGAAAGTAGCGCTCGCCCTGCCGGCCCCAGTTGACGAACTCGATGCCGAGCTTGAAGGTGGCCTGCGTGGCCTTCATGAACGCGGCCTCGTCGAGGCGGGCCAGGCCATTGAACATGCTGATCAGCGGGATGGTCGCCTCGCCCACGCCCAGGATGCCGATCTCCTCGGACTCCACGAGGCGGATCTCATACGGCGGCTTGAGCACCGCGCTCAGGGCGGCGGCCGACATCCAGCCTGCGGCGCCGCCGCCGACGATGACGATCTTTCGGAGCGGCTTGGCGCTGTTCTGCATCTCGGGGTGTTTCCAGGGGTGTCGGCTCAAGCCCGTGCGCCGATCCGCTCGCGCAGGAACTCGGCGTGCGGCGGCATGCTGGCTGCAAGCTGGGCGATGGCCGCGTGCCGCTCGGCGAGCAGGTGCGCCGCGGCGGGGGCGGGCACGTCGTCCAGCCAGGGGTTGCGGCGCTGGGGCCAGTGCTGCATGCCGGCGTGGATGGCCAGCCAGCTGGTCTCGTCAAAGGCTTCGTCGTCGTAGTTGTGTAGCAGGCCCGTCTCGCGCCAGGCGTGCAGCTTGTAGGCCAGGGTCTCGGGCAGGGGCATGCCGGTCATGTGCTGCCAGAAGGCACTGTCACGCCGCTCGCTCAGGCAGTAATGCAGGATGATGAAGTCGCGGATGCGCTGGTATTGACGCGTCTGCTGGGCATTGAAATGAGCCGGCGCCCCGCCTTGCGGGTCAGGCTGGGTCAGCAGCGGGATGAGCCGGCCCAGCGCGTTGTGCACGAGGAAGATGGCGGTGGATTCGAGCGGCTCGACGAAGCCGCCCGCCAGCCCGATGGCAACCACGTTGTGCTGCCAGAAGCGCTCGCGGTGGCCGGTCTGGAAGCGCAACAGGCGCGGCTCGGACAGGGGCGGGGCGTCGAGTTGCGCCAGCAGCTGGGCGCGGGCGCGGTCTTCGTCGATGTGGCGGCTGCTGAACACATGGCCGTGCCCGGTGCGATCCTGCAGCGGGATGCGCCAGCACCAGCCGGCTTCCATGGCAGTGGAGCGGGTGTAGGGCAGCAGCGGGCCTGGCGCGCGCTCGGCGGGCACGGCCCAGGCGCGGTCGACCGGCAGCCAGTGGCTGTAGTCCACAAACGGCTGCGCGAGCGTCTGCCCCATCAGCACCGAGGCGAAGCCGGAGCAGTCGATGAAGAGGTCGCCGTCGATGTCGCGCCCGTCGGCCAGGCGCAGGGCCCGCACGCCGCCGTCGGGCCGGCGTGCGATGTCGACCACGCGGCCTTCCACGCGCCGGGCGCCGCGGGTTTCGGCCAGTTGGCGGAGGAAGTGGCCATAGCGCGTGGCGTCGAAGTGATAGGCGTAGGTGTAGCGCGCGCCGAGGCCGTCGCCGGCATCCGGCAGCCTGAAGCGGCCGTGCCGCGCCATGACGGTGGGCAGGCAGAAGTCGCCCAGGCCGCCGTCGCAGCGTGCATCGAGCCGGCGGTACTGGCCCCACAGGGCCATCGGGCCGCTGAGCGGGCCGAAATCGCCGAAGGTGTGGAAGTAATGCTCGCCGGGGCGCCGCCAGTCGCAGAACTGGATGCCGAGCTTGTAGCTGCCGCCCGTGGCCGCGAGGAAGGCGGCCTCGTCGATGCCCAGCAGCTGGTTGAAGTTGCGGATCGATGGGAAGGTGGCTTCACCCACCCCGATGGTGCCGATGACCTCGGATTCGACGAGGGTGACCTCGGCGCCTCGCAGGCCCGTGGCCAGGGCGGCGGCCGACATCCAGCCGGCCGAGCCGCCTCCGAGGATGACGATGCGCCGGGGCGGACCGAGGTGCGGGCTCATGCAGGTGTCTCCTGGCTGTTCTTGTGGCCGGGAGCTTAGGCGCGAGCCGGCTCGGGTCGAATCGGCGCTATCCCTCTGAGGGCTTGCCGCAGGCCGTCAGACCTTGCCGGCGCGGCGCTCGGCGAGGAAGTCGGCATAGGCCAGCGCGCTGCGCTTGAGGGTGCGCTGCTGGGTGTCGAAATCGACATGCACGAGGCCGAAACGGCGCTCGTAGCCGAAGGCCCATTCGAAGTTGTCCATCAGCGACCAGATGAAGTAGCCGCGCACGTCCACGCCGTGGTCCATGGCGCGTGAGCAGGCCGCGAAGTGGCGCTTGATGTAGGCCTGGCGCTGCACGTCGTCCACGTGGCCGGCGCCGTCCACGCCGTCGTGGCTGGACATGCCGTTCTCGGTCACGTAGATCGGCGGCAGGTTGGGGTAGTCGCGCTTGAAGGCCTCGAAGAGGTCCTGCATGCCTTGCGGGTAGACCTCCCAGTCCATCGTCGTGCGCTCGACCTCGGGGTGGCGCACCCAGTCGATGGTGTCGGGCCCCTTGGAGCGCAGCACGGCGCGGCTGTAGAAGTTGATGCCCAGGTAATCGATCGGGCGGCGGATGATGTCCATGTCGCCGGCCAGCACCAGGGGCTCGGCGCCCTTCCAGTAGCGCCACAGGTCGGCGGGGTACTCGCCCTTGAGCAGCGGGTCCAGCACCCAGCGGTTCTGGAAGGTCTCGAACAGATGGGCGGCGTCGCGGTCGGCGGCACTGTCGCTGTCGGCATAGCCGGGCGCGCAATTGGCGACGATGCCGTGCAGCGCCTGCGCCGCATTGGCCCGCAGCGCTGGCAGCGCCAGGCCGTGGCCCAGCAGCAGGTGGTGCATGGCCTGCGCGGCCCACCGCGGGTTGGCGAGACCCGGTGCATGATGGCCGTCGCCATAGCCGAGGTAGGCTGAGCACCAGGGCTCGTTGTGCGTTGTCCAGGCGGCCACGTCGCCATGGCCGGCGAGCTGGCGGCTCATCAGGTCGGCGTAGTCGGCGAAACGGTACGCCGTCTCGCGGTTGAGCCAGCCGCCGCGGTCTTCCAGGTGCTGGGGCAGGTCCCAGTGGTAGAGGGTCACGAAGGCGCGGATGCCGCGCGTGGCCAGGCCGTCGAGCAGGCGCTTGTAGAAGTCGATGCCGCGGGAATTCGGCGTGCCGTCGAGCTGCATCACGCGGGGCCAGGCGATCGAGAAGCGGTAGGCGTCCACGCCCAGGCGTTTCAGGATGTCGAGGTCTTCGTCGAGGCGGTGGTAGTGGTCGCAGGCCACGTCACCGTTCTCGGCGCGCAGCACCTTGCCCGGCGTGCGGCAGAAGCGGTCCCAGATGGATTCGAGGCGGCCGTCCTCATGCGCCGCGCCTTCGATCTGGTACGACGACGTGCCGCAGCCGAAGACGAAGCCGGGTTGGCGCATGGCCGAGCCGGCGGGCGGGGCCACGAGGTCGGCAAGCGAGGTGGGGGGAGGCGTCAGGTCCATGGGTCGAGCTCAGGCGGAGGAGGGAAGGGCGTGCAGCGCGTCGCGCCACGGTTGCAGGGCGGCGGCCTCGGCGGGCAGGGGGCCGCGCACGCCGCAGATGAACGAGGCGTAGCGATTGGCCAGGGCCAGCGTGGCCGCCAGGTCGCGGCGCAGGGCCAGCCCGGCCAGCAGCAGGGCGGTGAAGGCGTCGCCGGCGCCGACGGTGTCAGCCACCTGCGGTTGGGCGACGCCCGCGCCTTGCGCGAGCAACGTGCCCGCGGGGCCGTACAGGCGCCAGCCCTGGGCCCCGAGCGTCAGCACCAGGCGCTGCAGGCCGAAGCGCGCCATCAGCGCCGCGGCACGGCCGGCGTCGTCCGGCGCGGTGGCGTCGAACCAGGCAGCGAGCTGGGCGAGTTCTTCGTCGTTGAGCTTGACCCAGTCGGCCAGCATCAGCGATTCGGCGGCTAGCAGTCGTGCGTCCGAGCCGGGGCGCAGGTTCAGGTCGAGGAAGCGCAGGCCCGCCAAGGGCTTGACGACGGCTCGCACGGCCGCGCGCGAGGCGGGTTGGCGCTGCGCAAGGCTGCCGAAGTAGACGATGCCCGGCTGCGTGCCGGCCAGGGCTTGCCGCGCAGCCTCGGCATCGAGATGGTCCCAGGCGGCGTCGTCATGGATGACGAACCGGTGGCGCCCGCCGTCCTCGATCACGCTGACGCGGCCGGTGGCGTGCTGCGCGTCGCGCTGCAGGCCCTGCGTTGGCAGGCCATAGCGGCGGGCGCTGTCCAGCACCAGGCGGCCGGCGTCGTCATCCCGCCCGATGCGGCTCACGAACACAACCGGCGCGCCCAGGGCCGCGAGGCTGCGTGCGACGTTGAACGGCGCCCCGCCTGCGACCGCGCCGTCGTGGAACTCATCGACCAGGGCTTCGCCCAGGACGGCGATGGAACAGGTGGACATGCAGGCAGGCGTGGCGATCGGGCGTTGACGAAATATTCTAGGCAACAACATTTGTTTAGTGAACAATTGTTGAACTAGGTGCAAACCCAGCCGTCGTTCGGCGGCGGGTGTGCCCGCGGAGACGGGAGGGCGCGGTGACACAATCGCCGGGTTCCGAGGATTGCTAAACACAGCGGGAGTGGGGTCCATGGCCGACAAGGGAGTGACGATTCGCGAGCTGGCCGAGGCCGCGGGCGTGTCCATCGGGACGGTCTCGCGCGCGCTCAAGGGCCAGCCCGGCCTGTCGGAGCAGACCCGCGCGCAGGTGTTGAGCGTCGCGCAGCAGCTGGGCTACGACACCGCCAAGCTGCGCACCGGCAAGCCGCGCCGCATGCTCTTTCTGTACAGCCGCAGCATCGGCTCGCTGGCCAACAACCCGTTCTATTCCTACGTGTTGCATGGCGCCGAGACGGCCTGCCGCGATCCGGGCGTGCCGCTGAGCATCATGTCGGTGCTGGGCGGCGAGGACATCGCCGGCCAGATCCGCCGCCACGAGGCCGACGCGCTGCTGGTCGCGGGCTACATCGACCCCGAAGCCATGGAGGCGGTGCGCCAGTGCGAGCTGCCGCTGGTGCTGGTGGACCACTTCTACCCCGGGGTGCGCTGCGTCAACGACGACAACCTGCGCGGTGGCTGGCTCGCCACCCAGCACCTGCTGGAAGGCCAGTCGCAGCGCATCGCGGCCATCTTCGGGCCGCTGGTGCACTACTCGGTCTCGTTGCGGGCCAAGGGCTTTCGCCGCGCGCTGTTCGAGGCCGGCAGGCTCTTCGACCCCGACTACGAAGTCATCCTCGACCCCTCGCTGGAATACCGCGAGGCGGGCCGCGATGCGATGCGCCGGCTGCTGGAGCTGCCGTCACCGCCGGACGCCGTGTTCGCCTACAACGACTCCACGGCCATGACGGCCATCGAGTACTGCCTGGAGCAGGGCCTGCGGGTGCCCGAGGACATCCGCTTCGTCGGCTACGACGACATCGAGGCCGCGGCGCGCTTCAAGCCCCCGCTCACAACGGTCAAGATGGACAAGGAGGCCCTGGGCTATGTCGCGGCCAAGGCCTTGATCGAGGGCGACGTGGCACCCAACGATGCCTCGCTGCCGGTGGAGCTGGTGGTGCGCGACAGTTCGCGCGCCGTGGCGGCGCAGGCGGAGGCGGCGGTGCTGCCGGCGGCGCCGCGCCGCCGCCGGGCAGCCTGACGAAGCGCTTCTAGGTATTTCACCGCTCCACTTCGTTCGAACGGCGAACAAAAATCCGTCTGTTTACTAAACCGAGTCGCCTCAGGCGACCGAGGAGACAGACGTGCTTGCCGATGCCGACAGGGCTGCCATGCCCGCCAGGCCGCGCTCCGGGTCCGCCCCGGCGCCGGCCAGCCTGACCGCCACTGCCGACGCCGACCGGGTGCCGGTGAGCCAGAAGATCGGCATCGGCCTGGGCTCCTTTCTCGACATGTGGGGCCATTGGCTCTATCAGTCGATGGTCTTCCACGTCTTCAACGTGTTCCTCGGCGTGGCGCCGGGCCTCATCTCGACGGCCCTGGGGCTCAAGATCGCGGTGGATGCGGTGTCGGATGCGCTGTTCGGCTGGCTGTCCGACAACACCCGCACGCGCTGGGGGCGCCGCCGGCCCTACATCCTCGTGGGCGGCGTGCTGTCGGGCATCGGGCTGCCGCTGATGTTCGCGGTCGGCCGCGGCTGGAGCGACACCGAGTACTTCGTCTTCATGCTCGTGTCCACCTGCCTGTATGTGCCGGTGATGAGTTGCTTCAACATGCCCTGGAACAGCCTGGGCGCGGAAATGACGCCCGACTATCACGAGCGGACCCGCGTGATGTCGGTCAAGAACGCGATCCAGAAGATCCCTGAGCTGGCGATGTTCGTGGCGGCGCAGTTCACGACGCTGGCCATCTTCAACGACGCCTCCGGCAAGCCCGACATCCTGCTCGGCGCGCAGGTCTACACCAGCATCCTCGGCGGGATCATGGTGGTGGTGTCCATCTTCATCTTCTCGCTGACCCGCGAGCGCTACTACGAGGCGGTGGTGTCGCGCAGCACGCAGCGCGTGCCGTTCAAGGACACCCTCTACCGCACGCTCAAGAACCGCCCCTTCCGCCAGATGCTGGGCACCATGCTGGCCTACAACATGGCCACCGCCATGGTCGGGCTGCTGGGCTACTACGCCACCGTCTACTACGTGTGTGGCGGCAACGTGGTCGAGGCCACGAAATGGAACTCGCTGATGGGCGTGGCGGGCTTGGTGTGCGGCCTGCTGGGCATCAGCTTCGCGGGCGCGGTCGCACGCCGCCACGGCAAGCGCCATGCGCTGATGACGGTGCTGGTGCTGGGCATCTTCGCTTTCATCGGCGACTGGTTCTTCTACAACCCGCAACTGCCCTGGCTGCAGTTGCTGGCCAGCGGCGGCGTGGCCTTCATCGGCGCGGGCTTCTGGACGATCTACGGCTCGGCGATGGCCGATGTCATCGACCACGACGAACTCAGCAGCGGCCAGCGCCGCGAGGGCTCGTTCGCGGCTTGCGGCTCCTGGATCTCCAAGGTGGGCCTGGCGCTGGGCAACAGTGCGTCGGGCTGGGTGCTGATGTTCACCGGCTTCGATGCCAAGCTGCCGGCCCAGAGCGACGAGGCCATCTTCCTGATCCGCGTGTTTCTGTCGGGCGTGCCGATCTGCGGGCTGCTGATCGCGCTCTTCATCGTGTCCCGCTACTTCCTGACCGAGCAGCGCATGCATGAGATCCGCGCGGCGCTGGAAGCCCGCCGCGGCACCGTCTGAGACCGCCCACCCCGCCTGCTGGAGTTCGCCATGATGATGCGTCGCCTGGGACCGGCCCTGCTGTGCCTGTCCCTGTTCACTCAAGCCGCCACAGCCCAGACCGTGGGCCACGAGACGCTCAAGCTCGACGCGCCCAAGCCGCTGCTGCTGCCCACGCCGCCGATGGGCTGGAACTCCTGGAACAAGTTCGGCTGCAATGTGTCGGAGACCCTGATCCGTCAGCAGGCCGACGCCATGGTCGCCTCGGGCATGAAGGCAGCGGGCTACACCTACCTCGTCATCGACGACTGCTGGCAGAAGAGCCGCG
Source organism: Roseateles puraquae (assembly GCF_002205845.1). Classification (GTDB taxonomy): domain Bacteria; phylum Pseudomonadota; class Gammaproteobacteria; order Burkholderiales; family Burkholderiaceae_C; genus Pelomonas; species Pelomonas puraquae. Next base: position 278,137 of record NZ_NISI01000005.1, read on the forward strand.
ACGCCGACGGCAACATCCAGCCCGACCCCGAACGTTTCCCGTCGGGCATGAAGGCCCTGGCGGACTACGTGCACAGCAAGGGCCTGAAGTTCGGCCTCTATTCCGACGCCGGGGCGCTCACCTGCGGCGGCCGGCCCGGCAGTGCGGGGCACGAGTTCCAGGACGCCCGGCAGTACGCCAAGTGGGGCGTGGACTGGCTCAAGTACGACTGGTGCTACACCGGCCCGCGAACCCCCGAGGCGGCCTACACCATCATGGCCAAGGCGCTGCGCGCCTCAGGGCGCGACATCGTGCTGTCGATCTGCGAATGGGGCAACAGCCGGCCCGGTCGCTGGGCGCATCCCATCGGCCACCTGTGGCGCACCACGGGCGACATCTGGGACGCCTGGAAGGGCAAGAAGGAATGGTCCCACGGCCTGCTGGACATCATCGACATGAATGCCGACCTGTGGGCCGAGGCCGCCCCCAACGGCTGGAACGACCCCGACATGCTGGAGGTGGGCAACGGCGGCATGACGACGACCGAGTACGAGAGCCACTTTTCGATCTGGGCCATGCTGGCTGCGCCGCTGATCGCGGGCAACGACCTGAGCCGGATGGACGCGGACACCCGCCGCATCCTGACCAACGCCGAAGTCATCCGCGTCGACCAGGACCCGCTGGGCCGGCAAGGCCGGCGCGTGTGGCGCCAGGGCGACCTGGAGGTCTGGGTGCGCACGCTGGCCGACGGTGAGCGCGCGGCGGTGCTGTTCAACCGCGGCGAGGCGCCTGCCGACATCAAGGTGACGTGGGCCCAGCTCGACCTCGCCCCGCACCTGAAGGCGCAGGTGCACGACCTGTGGTCGGGCCGCAAGACACGCGGCGTGAGTGGCGAGTACGGCGGCCGGGTGGCGCCGCACGGGGTCATCATGGTCCGGGTCACGCCCGCGTCTTGACGGGGCCGGGCACCGGCTGGCGCAGGGTCTGCACCAGCATGCGCTGCAGGCTGTCCACCGCTGCATTGCCCTTGGACGCGGGGCTGCGGTAGACGGCCACTTCCATCGGCGCGAGCGGGCCTAGGCCGTGTTCCGCCCCCAGGCGTTGCAGGTGCGGCGGCAGGCTGCACTGGGTAAGCACCGCGACCGCCAGGCCACTCTCCACGGCCGCAATCTGCCCGGCCAGGCTGGAGCTGTTGTAGACGATGCGATACGGCCGCCCCTGCAGGGCCAGCGAGTTCAGCGCACTGCGCCGCCCGGGGCTGGCCGGCTCGTAGACCGCGACCGGCAGCGGGTGGCGCCGCCAGACGTCGAACTGGGGCGAGCCCGCCCACACCATGGGCTCGTGGAAGAGCAGGGTGCCGCGGCGGGCGTTGTCACGGGAGACCAGGGCCAGATCCAGCTCGCCCCGCGCCACCCGGGGGATGAGAGACGTGGACTGTTCGCAGTCGAGTTGGATCTCGACGCCGCCGTGCCGCGGGGCAAAGCGCTTGAGCACGGGCGTGAGGTAGCGGCTGGCGTAGTCGTCCGGCACGCCCAGGCGCACCAGGCCGGTGACCTCGTCCTCTTGCAGTGCCGCCTGCGCTTCGGCCTGCAGGTCGAGCATGCGGCGGGCGTAGCCGAGCAGTGTCTGGCCCTCGTGCGTGAGCTCGAAACGCCGTGCGCCACGCACCAGCAAGGCGTGGCCGACGGTGGCCTCCAGCTTCTTGAGTTGCATGCTGACGGCGGATTGCGAACGGTGGATGTCGGCAGCCGCGCTGGACAGCGAGCCGGCATCCACAGCGGCAACGAAGCACTTGAGCCAATCGATCTGCAGGTCTCGCATGCTTTCGAGAAACGAATGGATAGTGGGCGAATTGTGCGCTTTTCGGATGCGAGCTTGCGCGGCACATTGGCCGCATGGATGCCCTGAAGCTTGTTGCCCCGCCGCTGGCCAGCCCTTTGACGCCCGTGTCTGCGCCTGCCGCCCCAGCGCCGATGGATGCACGCGCCTTCGGCGTGATGCTCTGCCTGTGCACGCTCTGGGGGTTGCAGCAGGTGTCACTGAAGGCCGTGTCGACCCAGGCCAGCCCGATGTTGATGATCGCGTGGCGCTCGCTGCTGGCACTTGCTCTGCTCGGAGCGGTCATGCGCTGGCAGGGCCATCGACTGCAGCGTGCGAACTGGCCTGCCGGCGCGCTGGTCGGCCTGCTGTTCGGGCTGGAGTTCCTGTGGGTGGCCCAGGCGCTGCAACGCACGCAAGCGGCGCATGTGGTGGTGTTTCTGTACACCTCGCCGCTGTTCACGGCACTCGGCCTGCATCTGCTGAAACCCGCGGAACGCCTGAGGCCGCGCGCCTGGTTGGGGCTGGGGCTGGCCTTTGCGGGGCTGGTGCTGGCCTTCCTGGGCGGCGCGCGCGGGGCGGCGGGCGCGCAGCAGGCGCTGCTGGGTGATGGGTTGGCGCTGCTGGCAGGCCTGGCCATGGGAGCGACCACCGTCGCCATTCGCTGCAGTCGGCTCAGCGCCGCACCGGCGACCGAGACGCTGTGCTACCAGTTGATGGGGGCCGTGGTGTTGCTGCTGCCGGCGGCCGCCCTGACGGGCCAATCGCAATGGGCTGCCACGCCGACAGTCTGGGCCCATCTGGCCTTCCAGGGCGTGGTGGTGTCGTTCGCCAGCTTCCTGGCGTGGTTCTGGCTGCTGCGGCGTTACCTGGCGTCGCGCCTGGGGGCCTTTTCTTTCCTGACGCCCCTCTTCGGCGTGGTGCTGGGCGCACTGCTGCTCGACGAGAAGCTGACGCCGAACTTCCTGGCCGGCAGCGCCCTGGTGCTGCTGGGCGTGGCGGCGGCGAACTGGCCGGCGGCTCAGCCGGGCAGCAGGTCGCGTGCGTAGTGCGTGGGCGGGCGAAGTCAGGCCCGTTTGGCCGCTTTGATTTCGTGCCGTCAAGATGAGGACATGACGAGGCGGGTTCGCCATCGCCGATGCCAAGTGAGATTCTTGAAGGCGAGCCACATGCCTGCGCGGGTGACTCGCCCAAGTCAATTGATCAGGTGATCTGGTGGCTTACCAGTCCTTCATGCCTTGACAGTTCGGAACGTTCAGGGTCACGTAGGACCATGAACCGTAGACGCCATTGGTTGTTTCCTGCGCCTGCAGCCGGTACACGAAGCGCCCGCCAGGGGGCGAGATGGAGTACTGAAGCACGGGCGAATCAGCGGTGAACGTGCCGACGGGCTGGAAGGCGCCGCCGTTGACGCTTCGTTCCACGAAGTAGAGCTTGTTCTGGTAGCGGCTCCAGTTGAGCTTGCCAGTTGCTCGTTGCGAGATGCAGCCCAGGTATGTGTGCTCCATTCTGTAGAAGGGCTGAGCGGGTACGCGTTTGCAGACGTTCCGCACACTGGCCTCGGATGTGTAGAACGGCACCTGCGCTCGGCAGGACGCACCATTGCCGCCGTTGAGGATCACGCTTGATTCAGTCGTCTTCTCGACGAAGAGGGACAGCGGGTAGTTGATGCCGTTGACCGAGGCAGTGCAGTAAGCGGTACCTTGGTAGTAAAGGATGGTGACCTGTTCTTGGGTGCACTGATCCTGGAAGTCGTCGCCCTCTTCAGGGAGGGCGAAGCTTGAGGTGCAAACGCTGAGCATTGCGCCGAGAAGAAGCGAAATCCTGTACATCAAAACGCCAGTTGCTAATGGAGTTAGCAGTGTAGATATTCGGTTCGATGAATATAGGTGCAGCTTGAGGTGAATATGGCCGCTGGATGCGTCCGTACCCGATTCAGGCTGGGTGATTTGATGGCGCGAAAAAAAAGGCCGCCCGGCGGATGCCGGGCGGCCCTCTGTGCTTGGAGCGGGTGATGGGCCCGCTGCAGGCTTAGAACGAGTAGGTGCCGCGCACGTAGTAGGTGCGGCCCGCTGCGTTGGCGTAGCGCGAGTCCCAGCCACCGGACTGGAACAGGTCGGCCTGGTTGGTGAACGGCGGATCGCGGTCGAACAGGTTGCGCACGCCCAGCACCAGCGAGGTGCCCTTCATCGGGGTCCAGCTGCCGTACAGGTCGGTCGTGGTGAAGGCCGACACGCGGTTCGTCGGCACGAAGTCGGTGTAGCCCGACTTGTAGTGCACGGCCGTGCCCAGCGCGAATGCGTTGTAGGCCCAGTTCACCGTCAGGTTGTGCTGCCACTTGAACACCGGGCCAGAGCCGACGTAGACGCCCACGTTCTGGTTCCAGGGGCCACCTTGGTAGTCCTGGTACTCGTACTTGTTGACGAAGGTGCTGTTCAGCGCGAAGTCGAACTGACCGACGTTGGAGCGCAGGCGGTACTGGGCGCTCAGGTCGACACCGTTGGTGTTCGTGCCGCCCAGGTTCTGGTTCAGGCGCTCGACGTAGCCGCACTTCGGGCCGGGGCAGTTGCTGGTGATGGACAGCAGGTTGCCGGGTTGCGCGAAGTGGAAGTACTGCTGGAACTGCTGGTAGTTCGCGAACAGCGTCGACTCCGGCAGGGCCGCGATCGAGTTGGTGATCTTGATCGCCCACAGGTCGATGCCCAGGCTCATGTCGGCCATCGGCTCGAACACGGCACCCAGCGTGTAGCCCTTGGACTTCTCGGGCTTCAGGTTGGTGTTGCCGCCCGTCAGGACCTGGAACTGCGTGTTGCAGTTCGCGCCAGCGGAGGCGCCTGCGATCGGCGTGCCGCCCGGGCAGTTGATCGGGTTGTTCACGTTGCCGGCCGTGTTGGTGTAGGCCTGCGAGCCATACAGTTCGAACAGGGTCGGGGCGCGGAAGCCGGTGGAGGCAGAGCCGCGGAACAGGACTTCCTTGCTGGGCTGGAAGCGGAACGACAGCTTCGGGTTGGTCGTGTTGCCGAAGTCGCTGTACTTGTCATAGCGCAGCGAGCCGGTCACTTCCAGCGTCTTGAGCACCGGCACGTTGATTTCGGTGTACAGCGCCGACACATTGCGCGTGCCCTTGGCGACGAATTCCGGGTCCAGGCCCGTCGAGGCCGAGACCAGCTTGGCGAAGTCCTTGTTGGCGTGCGAGTCGAAGTCTTCGTGACGGCGTTCCGCGCCGATGGCGATCTGGGCCGGACGGCCGGCACCCAGCCAGTCGGACAGCTCGCGGCTGGCCGTGGCCTTGAAGATGTTGACCTTGCCGGTGGCCGTTTGCAGCAGGCCGTTCAGGGCGGCCTTCTGCAGCAGCGCGGTGCCGGCTTCGCTTTGGGCGCCGAACGGGTTGATGACGCCTTCCAGCAGGCCTTCACCGATCATGTCGCCGTCGCCGTAGCCGCCGATCAGGTTCTGGTCGACGGTGTTCTTGTTGGCGGAGAACTTGACCGAGTAATCCCAGTTGGCGGCGTTGCCGTCGGCCGACAGGACGATGCGGCTTTGCTTGTTGTCGTTGCGCTGAGCGCGCGAGCCGTTCGGGAAGTCACGCCAGAAGACGTAGACGAAGCCCTGCTGCACGTTCACCGGGTTGGCGAAGGCGCTGGAGGGGCTGAAGGCGGGGGCGCCTGCCGTGCCGTCGTCGAAGGTCGGATCGACGTTCGTCTTCGGGAAGTAGGGGTTGGGCTGACCATTGGGCATGGTCGGGTTCATCAGGTAACCGCCGTAGGGCACCGGTGCGATGCGCGTCGTGACCTTGTTCTGGGTCATGAAGGCTTCGGCGCTCAGTTCGAGCGAGTCGTTCACGCGCAGCGTGCCCTTGAGCATGCCGGATGCAGTCTGCGACTTCGGTGCGAAGTCGACGAAGTTCGGCGTGACGATCTTGCACTGCGTGCCGCCGGCCACGGGGATCAGCGACGTGCCCGTGCAGGTCGGGGCCGCCGGGTTGTACAGGGTGCTGAAGTCCTGCGTGTAGTTGGCCGGGTCGGTGCTGTTGGACAGGCCGCCGACGATGCGCTTGTTGAACTCGCGCTGGTCGCCTGCGATCGCGTCTTCCTTGCGGGCGCTCACGAAGCCGAGCACGTTGAAGCCCTGGCTGGACAAGTCGCCGAAGCCGAAGCCCACGTTGGCGCTGGTGGCGCGGCCACCCCCGTGCTGGGGCGAGTCGTAGCCCACGGTCACGGTGGCACCGTTGTAGCTCTTCTTCGTGATGAAGTTGATGACGCCGCCGATGGCATCCGTGCCGTACAGGGCCGACGCACCGTCACGCAGCACTTCGATGCGATCGATGGCGGCGAACGGGATCATGTTCAGGTCGGGCGCCGAGCCGTCGACCGCATTGTTGGCGATGCGCTCACCGTTCAGCAGCACGAGCGTCTTGTCCGCGCCGATGCCCCGCAGGTCGGCGAAGGAGGCGCCACCCGAACCCGAACCGATCGACTGAGCCGCGTTCGTCGAGGTCTGCACGCTCGTCAGGTTGGCCATGATCTGCTCGACCGACGTGACGCCGGAATTGCGCAGGTCCGTCATCTTGATGACGGTGACCGGCACTGCCGTCTCGGCGTCGATGCGCTTGATCGCGGAGCCGGTGACGGTCACGCGTTCAATCTGCTGCGGCTCGGCCTGCTGGGCCCAAGCGCTGAAGCCACCGACGGCCAGAAGGACCGCGGTGGCGATTTTGGTTTGTTGATGCATCACTGCTCCAGAAAGGGGTGGCAAGCGGGTGTTTGCCATAGGGCACAGCCAGAAATTTGTCCGCCCGGTTGGGCGTTGGCTGGCGCGGATTCTGGGAGTCCGTGCGGAAAATGACAGATTCGGGAAAACCCCTAAAACCCGGGATAACCCATGCCATAAGTCATGGCGACGTTGCGCAAGTGCTTGTCGAAAAACAGCTTTTCGGAAGTCAAGCCTTGTTGGAAACTCGCCCCGTGCTGCGCATTGCCAACAGGCAATCGCACTTTACATTTCTTGACGGCCTGGCAATTTATGTATCAGTCGCGTCGATCATTTAATTGCAGATTGGCTATTTTTGATCGCTCCGCCTGCTGTTTGGCCAATAAATTGGCATTATTGAAATGACTCGGCCCGGCAGTTTGAAGGGGATTTGCGGCGCGCAAATTAAGTTTGCTCGGGCCGTTGAAAAACTGGCTGTCGCGAGGCTGTCAGGCCCGGCAAACCCCGGGTCAACCCGGGGCCGGTCAGCGGCCGAGGCGGCGGGAAAGGTCGCGGGAGGCCTCGCGCAACTGGCTGGCCGGCCCGCCGGTGGGCGTGGTATCGAAGCTCGCGCTGGGGCCGATGGCCGTCAGCGACATCACCAGTCGCCCCGAAGCCTCGAACACCGGCGCGGCGACGGCGCTGACGCCGGCAATCACCCCGTCGCGTGAGGTCGCGAGGCCCTGGGCCTGGACCTCGGCCAGCGTGGCGGCGTCGGGCAGGGGCTCGCCGAGGTGGGCCGCCTCCTCGGGGCGCCAGGCCGCGAACAGCCGGCCGGAGGCGGTGCCGGCCAGGCTCATGACCGTGCCGTGGCGCATGCTGATGTGCACCGGCGTCGGCCCTTCGGCCACCCGCACGATGGTCGGGCCGCGGGTGCCCCAGACGGCGATGGCCACGGTGTGGCCGATGGCCAGGGCCAGGGTCTCGATCACCGGTGTGGCCAGCCGCACCGGGTCGTACTGCTGCAGGCTGATGAGGCCGAGCTGCATGGCCAGCGGTCCGAGCCCGTAGAGCCCGTCCTGCGCAACCAAGCCCAGCTTGATGAAGCTCACCAGATAGGGGTGGGCCTTGGCAGGCGTCATGCCGGCCTCCCGGGCCAGATCCTTCAGCGCCATCGGGCGACCGTGATGGGCGAGCGCCAGCAGCAGTTGGCCGCCGACTTCAATGCTCTGGATGCCTCGCGGGCCTTTGGAGTCGTCCATGGTCAAAATTCTATATTGGTGAATTCGTTCGTAATAGGCTAAATTTCGGGCGCCAAAGGAGACAACGCATGAGCACCAAGGCCTTCGCCTCGCAAGCTGACCTGGAAGAAAAGAAGGTCACCTTCGAACGCCTGTCCGAGCACGCCTGGGCCTACACCGCCGAGGGTGACCCCAACACCGGCATCGTCATCGGCCGGGACGCTGCGATGGTGATCGACACCCAGGCCACGCCGGTGATGGCGGCGGATGTGATCCGTCGCATCCGTGAGGTGTCGCAGGTGCCCATCAAGTACGTGCTGCTCAGCCACTACCACGCGGTGCGGGTGCTGGGGGCCAGCGCTTTCAAGGCCGAGGGCCTGGAGCAGGTCATTGCCAGCGAGGCCACGCTGGCCCTCATCCGCGAGCGCGGCGAGCAGGACAAGGCGAGCGAGATTGGCCGCTTCCCGCGGTTGTTCCGCAATGTCGAGTCGGTGCCGCCGGGCTTGACCTGGCCCACGCTCACCTTCAATGGCCGCCTGACGCTGGACCTCGGTGGCGTGACGGTCGAGATGTTCTCTCCCGGCCGCGGCCACACGGCAGGCGACACGGTGGCCTGGCTGCCCGGCGAGCGGGTGCTCTTCAGCGGCGACCTGGTCGAGTTCGATGCCACGCCCTACTGCGGCGATGCGCACTTCGCTGACTGGCCGGCCACGCTGGACGCCATCGCCCGGCTCGATGCTGCCGCCCTGGTGCCCGGCCGCGGCCCGGCGCTGAAGGGGGCCGAGCAGGTGGCCGCCGGGCTCGCCGGGACCCGCGCCTTCGTCAGCGAGCTGTACGCCGCGGTGCAGGCCGGCGTGCGGGCCGGCGAGGAGCTCAAGGCCGTGTACCAGCGCACCATCGCCGCCTTGCGGCCGAAGTACGGGCACTGGGTCATCTTCGATCACTGCATGCCCTTCGACGTGACCCGCGCCTATGACGAAGCCGGCGGCTTGAGCCATCCGCGCATCTGGACGGCCGAGCGCGACGTCCAGATGTGGAAGGCCTTGGAAGGCGCCTGAGCCATGGACCTGCCACGCTACGGCTACCACCAAAGCCTGGAGCAGCGCTCCGGCCAGCCGCAGCGCCGCCCGGTCGTCATCATCGGCGCCGGGCCGGTCGGCCTGACGCTGGCCCTGGACCTGGCGAAGCGCGATGTGCCGGTGGTGGTGCTGGACGACAACGACCACATCGGCAGTGGCTCGCGCGCGGTGTGCTGGGCCAAGAAAACGCTGGAGGTGTTCGACCGCCTCGGCGTGGGCGAGGCCGTGGCCCGCGACGGCGTGCGTTGGCAGTGCGGGCGCGTCTTCCACGGCGAGCGCGAGGCCTATCGCTTCGACCTGCTGCCCGAAGACGGGCACAAGATGCCTGCCATGGTCAACCTGCAGCAGGACCAGGTCGAGGCCCGGCTGGTGCGTGCCGTGCAACTGGACAACCGCGTCGAGCTGCGCGGCCGACATGAGCTGATCGGCCTGGAGCCGGGCGTCACCGGGGTCACCCTCAATGTGCGCACCCCCGACGGCATCTTCGACATGCGGGCCGACTGGGTGGTGGCCTGCGACGGCGCGCGCAGCCCCACGCGCTCGCTGCTGGGCCTGGGCTTTGCGGGGCAGGTGTTCGAAGACCGCTTCCTGATCGCCGACGTGACGCTCGCGCCCGGCGCCCGCCCGCGCGGGCTGGACCCGGAGCGGCCGGAGCGCTGGTTCTGGTTCGACCCGCCGTTCCATCGCGGGCAGTCGGTGCTGCTGCATGCGCAGGCCGGCGGGCTCTGGCGCATTGATTTCCAGTTGGGGCGCGATGCCGATGTGGAGGCCGAGAAGCAGCCTGAGCGCATCCGGGCGCGCGTGAGCGCCATGCTCGACGGCGCGCCCTTCGAGCTGGCCTGGTCGTCCATCTACCAGTTCGCCTGCCGGCGCGCCGAGCGCTTTCGCGTTGGGCGGGTGCTGCTGGCGGGCGACGCGGCGCACCAGGTCTCACCCTTCGGCGCGCGTGGGGCCAACAGCGGCGTGCAGGACGCCGACAACCTGGGCTGGAAGCTGGCCGCGGTCATCAAGGGCGAGGGGGGCGAGGGGCTGCTGGACGCTTATGAGTTCGAGCGCATGGAGGCAGCTGACGACAACATCGGCCACTCCACCCGAGCGACCGACTTCATCAGCCCCAAGAGCGCGCTCAGCCGGCGGTTGCGTCGTGCGGCGCTGGATCTCGCGCCGCATGCGGACTTCGCCAAGGCCCTGGTCAACAGCGGCCGGCTGTCGATGCCGACTGAGCATGTCGACTCGCCGCTCAGCACGCCCGATGAAGAGGCGTGGGCGAGCGGTGCCGGTCCCGGCTGCCCCGCGCCGGACGCGCCGCTGGCAGACGGTGGTTGGCTCAGCGAGGCGATGGCCGGGCGCTTCACGCTGCTGGCCTTCGGATGGCCGGCGGCGGTGGACGGTCTGCCGGTGGTGACGCTGCCCGGTGAAGGCCTGGCGGCGCGGCGCTACGGCGCTCGGCCCGGCAGCGTGGTGCTGGTGCGGCCGGATGCGGTTGTGGCGGCGCGTTGGCATCGCTTCGATGCCGAGGCGGTGCAGCGGGCCTGGGCTCGGGCGCTCGGGAGGCCGAATGGATAAATTGAACCTGACCCCAAATTTCGGAGCGGAGGCGGATGCCTTCTATGCCGAGCTGATTGCGGCCCAGGCCGGCCTCGGGGACGAGGCGGCGGTGGATTGGCTGGCGCGGCTGGCGCTCATTCTTTGCAACCACATCGGCGACCGCGAGCTGCTGCGGCAGGCCTTCGCGCTCGCGCATCAGGCGCAGAACCCCCATGACTGAACTGACCTATCTCGCCGGCTTCGGCAACCAGCACCAGAGCGAGGCCGTGCCCGGCGCGCTGCCCATTGGCCGCAACAGCCCGCAGCGTGCGCCGCACGGGCTGTATGCCGAGCTGCTGTCGGGCAGCGCCTTCACCGCGCCGCGCGCCGACAACCACCGCACCTGGCTCTACCGCCGACAGCCCTCCGTGGTCTGTGGTGGCTATGAGGCTTTGCCGCATGCGGGCTGGAAGAGCGGTGCCGCCCAGGGCGAAGCCGCGCCGCCTGACCCGCTGCGCTGGGGGCCCACGCCGCTCGCGGGTGAGGGCGATTTCATCGACGGCCTGCGCAGCTACGCCGTCAACGGCGAGCCGGGTGTGGGCGGCATGACGGCGCTGGCCTTCGTGGCCACACGGCCCATGGGGCGGCGGGCGCTGGTCAATGCCGATGGCGAGATGCTGATCGTGCCGCAGCAGGGCCGCCTGCTCATCACCACCGAACTCGGTCGGCTCCAGGTCGCGCCCGGCTCGATCGCGCTGCTGCCGCGCGGCATGGCCTTCAAGGTCGACCCGCTGGATGCACCTGCTCGCGGCTATGTGTGCGAGAACCTCGGCGCGTCCTTCCGCCTGCCGGAGCTCGGCCCCATCGGCTCCAACGGCCTGGCCAATGCGCGCGACTTCGAGGCACCCGTCGCCTGGCATGAGACCGACGCTGGCCTTTACGAGATCGTCAAGCGCCACGGTGGCCAGCTCTGGCGCGCAGTGCAGCCGCACAGTCCCTTCAACGTCGTGGCCTGGCACGGCAACCTCGCGCCCTACCGCTACGACACGGCGCGCTTCATGACGATCAACACCGTCAGCTTCGACCACCCCGACCCGAGCATCTTCACGGTGCTCACCAGCCCGAGCGACACACCCGGTTGGGCCAACGTCGACTTCGTCATCTTCCCGCCGCGCTGGATGGTGGCCGAGGACACCTTCCGCCCGCCCTGGTACCACCGCAACGTGATGAGCGAATTCATGGGCCTGGTGCTGGGTCAGTACGACGCCAAGCCCGAGGGCTTCAAGCCCGGCGGCGCCAGCCTGCACAACAGCTATGTGCCCCATGGCCCCGACGAGGAGGCCTTCGACAAGGCCAGCCACGCCGAGCTCAAGCCCCACAAGCTCGACGCCACGCTGGCCTTCATGTTCGAGACCCGCTGGCCCCTCAAGCCCACGGCCTGGGCGCTGGGTGAGGCGCCACTTGAGAAAACCTACTCGGCCTGTTGGCAAGGCTTGGCTGACCAGTTCCGGCCTGGCTGACTGCACAGTCCTTGAAATACGCCACAGAGTCACAGAGGCACGGAGAGGCTCGTCGTCGGGCATCGACGCGCGGCCGGTCGTGATCGAGTCAGCCGTGGATGAGGCGCTTGGTCTCTGTGCGTCTGTGGCCCTATCTGATCCCACCGCGCGACCCTCACCATGATCGACCACACACACGACCCTGCCGCCCTGTCCTGGGTGGCCTCGGCCAACGACCCGGCCACCGACTTCCCGCTGCAGAACCTGCCGTTCTGCCGCTTCCGCTGCGCCGGCACGCTGGAGCCCTGGCGCGTCGGCGTGGGCATCGGCGACCAGATCCTGGACCTGTCCGCCTGGGGCATCGACGACCTCAACGCGCTGATGGCCCGCCCGAGCATCGAGCGCCGCGCGTTGCGGCACCGGCTGTTCGACACCTTGAAAGCCGGCGCCCCTGAGGTGCCGCTGGTGCCGCAGGCCCAGGCCGAGTTCACGCGGCCCTGCCGCATCGGCGACTACACCGACTTCTACACCGGCATCCATCACGCCCGCGCGGTGGGGCGCCTCTTCCGGCCCGACAACCCGCTGCTGCCCAACTATCAGTGGGTGCCCATCGGCTACCACGGTCGCAGCAGCTCCATCGTGGTCAGCGGCACGCCGCTGCGCCGGCCCAAGGGCCAGGTCAAGCCGCCGGATGCCGAGGTGCCGGTGTTCAAGCCCAGCGCGCGCATCGACTGCGAGCTGGAACTGGGCCTGTTCGTCGGCCCTGGCAATGCGCTCGGCGAGCCCTTCTCCATCGACGAGGCGGACGAGCACGCCTTCGGCCTGACGCTGCTCAACGACTGGTCGGCCCGCGACATCCAGCCCTGGGAGTACCAGCCGCTCGGCCCCTTCCTGGCCAAGAACTTCGGCACGACGATCTCGCCCTGGATCGTCACGATGGAGGCGCTGGCACCGTTCCGCATCCCCTTCACGCGGCCCGCGGAAGATCCGCAGCCCTTGCCCTACCTCGATTCGCCCGCCCACCGGGCGAACGCCGCGTTCGACATCGCGCTGGAAGTCTGGCTCAAGACGCCCGCCATGGCCGAGCCGGCCTGCATCTCGCAGTCCAACCTGCGCCATGCCTACTGGAGCCTGGCCCAGATGCTGACGCACCACGCCAGCAATGGCTGCAACCTGCAGCCCGGCGACCTGCTGGGCACCGGCACCATCAGTGGTCCGGCCCCGGAGGAGGCCGGCTCCTTGCTTGAACTGACGGCAGGCGGCAAGCTGCCGCTGACGCTGCCCAATGGCGAGCAGCGCACCTTCCTGCAGGACGGCGACCAACTCGGCCTGCGCGCTTATGCCGAGAAACCGGGTTTCAGGCGCATCGGCTTCGGGGCCTGCGACGGGGTGATCCTGCCGGCGACCTGAGCCGCCGGCGGGCAGCCGGGCGCCGCCAGGTGAATCAATCCGGGGCATGGGGGCCCGTTTGCGTGCGAGGCCTGAGCCCTACAGGGCGCTCGCGGTGCGGTGCGCACCGCATCGGGGCTGTAACTCGCCACAACCGTGCGGTGCGCGGGGGCGAGACCGGGTTTTGACCGGGTGTGACGAACTGCACAGGCTGGCACGGCGCTTGCGCTGATGCCTCTCGGCTACTTCAACCTCACATCCAACCCGGAGGATTCACGATGCTTCGCCGTTCCGCTCTCGCCCTGGCCGTGGGTGCCAGCCTCTTCGCTCCCGCCGCTTTCGCGGCCGACACCATCAAGGTCGGCGTGCTGCACTCGCTGTCGGGCACCATGGCCATCTCGGAAACCGTGCTCAAGGACACGGTGCTGATGGCGATCGATGAGATCAATGCCAAGGGCGGCCTGCTCGGCAAGAAGCTCGAGCCGGTGGTCGTGGACCCGGCCTCCAACTGGCCGCTGTTCGCCGAGAAGGCCAAGCAGCTCATCTCGCAGGACAAGGTCGCCGTGGTGTTTGGCTGCTGGACGTCGGTGAGCCGCAAGTCGGTGCTGCCGGTGTTCGAGCAGACCAACTCCCTGCTGTTCTACCCCGTGCAGTACGAAGGCGAAGAGCTCAGCAAGAACGTGTTCTACACCGGCGCTGCGCCCAACCAGCAGGCGATTCCGGCGGTCGAGTACCTGATGAGCAAGGACGGCGGCAGTGCCAAGCGCTTCGTGCTGCTGGGCACCGACTACGTGTACCCGCGCACCACCAACAAGATCCTGCGCGCCTTCCTGAAGAGCAAGGGCATCCCCGAGTCCGACATCATGGAGGACTACACGCCCTTCGGCCATGCCGACTATCAGAGCATCATCGCCAAGATCAAGAAGTTCTCGTCCGAGGGCAAGAAGACGGCCGTCATCTCCACCATCAACGGTGACTCGAACGTGCCCTTCTACAAGGAGCTCGGCAACCAGGGCCTGAAGGCGACCGACGTGCCGGTCGTGGCCTTCTCGGTGGGTGAGGAAGAACTGCGCGGCGTGGACACCAAGCCGCTGCAGGGCCACCTCGCGGCCTGGAACTACTTCATGTCGATCAAGTCGCCGGCCAACGACGACTTCATCAAGAAGTGGAGCGCCTACGCCAAGGCCAAGAACATCGCCGGCCACAAGGACAAGCCGCTGACCAACGACCCGATGGAAGCCACCTACATCGGCATCAACATGTGGGCCCAGGCGGTCAAGAAGGCAGGCAGCACCGACACCGACAAGGTCATCGCCGCCATGGCCGGCCAGACCTTCACCGCGCCGTCGGGCATCACGTCCAAGATGGACGAGAAGAACCACCACCTGCACAAGTCGGTGTTCATCGGCGAAGTGAAGGCCGACGGCCAGTTCAACGTGGTGTGGAAGACCCCCGGTCCGGTCAAGGCCCAGCCGTGGAGCCCCTACATCCCCGAGAACAAGGGCAAGAAGGACGAACCCGAAAAGAAGTAAGCCGGGGTCCCGGGCCAGTGCGGCCGCAAGTCGCGGCACTGGTCTCTTGCGAACTTGCGCGAACACAGCCACAGAGGCACAGAGGCTCAGAGAAGCGGGGCTCGTTGATCGGCCGCTCTGTGCTTCCCCTGTGTCTCCGTGCCTCTGTGGTCGTCTTCATCTCCCGTGGTCCTCATGACTCTGATTCGATGGCTTTTGTGCCTTGGCCTGCTGGCTGTCTTGCCGGCCTGGGCCCTGCCACCTGAACTCGCCACTCGCATCGCCACCGGCGAAGGCGATGACCGCGTCGCTGCCCTGCAGCAGGCACTGGCCGCTGGCGATGCGTCGCTCGGGCCCTTCCTGCGTGCGTTGCAGGATGGCCGCGTGCGCATCCAGGGCGGCCGGGCGATCGTCATCGCCGAGGGCGCCTTTGCGCCGGCCGATGCCGAAGAGCCGATGCTGAACAACCGCATGCGGCGCGAGATCGAGTCGGCCTTGGCGGGCCTGGATCTGCTGTCCAGCGATCGCGAGGTTCGCGCCAAGGCGCTGGCGACATTGCGCGACGACGCCGATGCGGCCAAGCTGCCGTTGTTCGAGAAGGCACTGGCCGCCGAGAGCGATGCCGGCCTGCGTGCCCAGCTCAATGCGCTGGTGGCCGGTGCCAAGCTGTCGTCGACCGACGCCACGCAGCGGCGCATCGCCGCCACCGAACTCGCCGGCTGCGCCGACCCCGCCACCCGGGCGCTGCTGCTCGAGAAACTCGCCGCCGAGACCGACCCGGCGGCCAAGAGCGCCATGCAAAAGGCCGTGGCCGACATTGGCGATCGTCTCGCCTGGGGCGAGCGCGCGCAGCTGCTGTTCTCGGGCCTGAGCCTGGGCTCGGTGCTGCTGCTCGTGGCGCTTGGCCTGGCCGTCACCTACGGCCTGATGGGCGTCATCAACATGGCGCATGGCGAGCTGCTGATGGTGGGCGCCTACGCCACCTACAGCGTGCAGCAGGCGTTCCGCGCCTGGGCACCGGGCGCCTTTGACTACTACCTCTGGGTGGCGCTGCCGGCGAGCTTCCTGGCTGCAGCGCTGGTGGGCGCGGCCATGGAGCGCAGCGTCATCCGCTGGCTGTACGGCCGGCCGCTCGAGACGCTGCTGGCCACCTGGGGCATTTCACTCGTGCTGATGCAGGCGGTGCGCAGCCTCTTCGGGGCACAGAACGTGGCGGTGGAGAACCCGGCGTGGCTGTCCGGTGGCTGGGCGCTGCTCCCCAACCTGACACTGCCCTACAACCGCCTGGCCATCCTCGGCTTCGCGGCCGTCGTGCTCATCGGCATGGCGCTGCTGCTGTCGCGCACCCGGCTCGGCCTGATGGTGCGCGGCGTGACCCAGAACCGTCGCATGGCCGCCTGCGTGGGCGTCAATACCGCGCGGGTCGATACCCTGGCCTTTGCGCTGGGCTCAGGCATTGCCGGCCTGTCGGGCTGCGCCCTGAGCCAGATCGGCAACGTCGGGCCGGACCTGGGCCAGAGCTACATCGTGGATGCCTTCATGGTGGTGGTGCTCGGTGGCGTCGGCCAGCTCGCCGGCACCGTCTACGCCGGTCTGGGTCTGGGCGTGCTGTCCAAGTTGCTCGAAGGCTGGCAGGGCGCGGTGCTCGCCAAGATCGCGCTGCTGATGCTGCTCGTGCTCGTCATCCAGAAGAAGCCGCAAGGCCTTTTCGCCCTGAAAGGCAGGGCCGTGGAATGAAGCCCATCAAAACCAGGCCACAGAGGCACAGAGACACAGAGAGCATGTCTTTCGCTCGTTGCGCCGGCGCAGCCTCTCTGTGCCTCCGTGTCTCTGTGGCTGTGTTCAAGGAGCGGCTGGCATGAAGCGACTGTTCCTCATCACGACCGCGCTTGGGATGCTGCTCGTGCCCTTGCTGCACCTCGCCTTCCCGGCCGGACACCCGCTGCACTTGAGCGAGTTCTACGTCGGCCTGCTGGGCAAGTTCCTGTGCTTTGCCATTTGTGCCCTGGCCTTGGACCTCATCTGGGGTTTCGGCGGCATCCTGTCGCTGGGCCATGGGCTCTTCTTTGCCTTGGGTGGCTATGGCATGGGCATGTACCTCATGCGCCAGATCGGGCGCGACGGCCAGTACCAGTCCGACCTGCCCGATTTCATGGTCTTCCTGAACTGGAAGGAGCTGCCCTGGCACTGGGCGTTGAGCGACTCGCTCATCGGCCAGCTCTTCCTGGCGCTGGCGGTGCCGGCGCTGCTGGCGGCGGTGTTCGGCTACTTCGCCTTCCGCTCGCGCATCCAGGGCGTGTACTTTTCGATCATCACGCAGGCGCTCACGGTGGCGGCCATGCTGCTCTTCTTCCGCAACGAGACGGGATTCGGCGGCAACAACGGCTTCACCGACTTCAAGCGCATTGCCGGCATGCCGCTGACCACGCCGGGCATGAAGGTCGGCCTGTGCGTGGCCAGCGGTGCGGCGCTGATCGGTTGCTACCTCGTGGCGCGGGCGCTGACCCAAAGCCGCTGGGGTCGCATCCTGCAAGCCATTCGTGATGCCGAAGGGCGGGTGCGCTTCCTGGGCTACGACCCGGTGGCGTTCAAGCTGAGCGCCTACGTCATCTCCGCGGTGATGTGCGCGCTGGCCGGCATCCTTTATGTGCCGCAGGTGGGCATCATCAACCCCAGCGAGATGAGCCCGGCGGCCAGCATCGAGATGGCCATCTGGGCTGCGGTCGGCGGGCGCGGGACGCTGCTCGGGCCGGTGCTCGGCGCCTTCTTCGTGAACGGTACCAAGTCGGTGTTCACGGTCTGGTGGCCGGAGGGCTGGCTTTACGTGCTGGGCGCCCTCTTCATTGCCGTGACGCTGTTCCTGCCGGCAGGTCTGGTGGGGCTGGTGCGGAGGTTCAAGTCATGACCCCGGAACTGCTGGAAGCCGGCGTCGAGACCCGCTCTCGCGCCATCACCCGCATCGCCACGGCGGGCGAGCCCATCTTCAACCAGGGCGTGGCCCTGTATGTGGAAGACCTCAAGGTCGCCTTCGACGGCTTCCAGGCCCTGGGCGGCCTGAGCTTCACGGTCGGCGTGGGCGAACTGCGCTGCGTCATCGGCCCGAATGGCGCCGGCAAGACCACGACCATGGACTGCATCACCGGCAAGACGCGGCCCGACAGCGGCCGCATCTTCTTCGGCAGCAACCTCGACCTGCGCACGATGAACGAAGCCGCCATCGCCCGCGCGGGCATCGGCCGCAAGTTCCAGAAGCCCACCGTCTTCGAGGCCCTGACCGTGGCCGAGAACCTGGAGCTGGCGCTGGCCGGCGACCGCCGGGCGCGCTTCGCGATGCGGGCCCGGCTCACCGGCGAGCAGCACGACCGCCTGAACGAGCTGTTGCACACCGTGCACCTGTCCGAGGAGCGCCACCGCGTGGCCGGGCTGCTCAGCCACGGGCAGAAGCAGTGGCTGGAGATCGGCATGCTGCTCGCGCAGGACCCGAAGCTGCTGCTGCTGGACGAGCCCGTGGCCGGCATGACCGACGAGGAGACCGAGCGCACGGCCGAGCTCTTCCTGAGCCTGGAAGGCAAGCACAGCCTGGTGGTGGTGGAACACGACATGAGCTTCGTGGCGACGCTCGCGTCCACCCACCGCACGGTCACCGTGCTGCACGAGGGCAAGACGCTGGCCGAGGGCACCATGGCGGCGGTCCAGTCCGACGAAAAAGTCATCGAGGTCTACCTTGGCCGATGAAGGCAAAACACGGCCACAGAGACACAGAGCCACAGAGAGGCTCGGTCCTTTCGTGGTGGAGCGGCGCTCTGTGTGCTTCGGTGTCTCTATGGCTGTCTTCCTGAGATCCGCGCAATGACCCAACCGATCCTCCAGGTCCAGGACCTGCACCAGCACTACGGCGGCTCCCACATCCTGCGGGGCCTCACGTTCGACCTGCAGCCGGGCGAGATCACTGTCGTGCTTGGCCGCAATGGCGTCGGCAAGACCACGCTGCTCAAGAGCCTGATGGGCGTGGTGCCCACCACCTCGGGCCAGATCACGCTGGCCGGGGAATCACTCGGCAAGCTGCGTACCCACCAGCGCGTGCGCGCGGGGCTCGGCTATGTGCCGCAGGGGCGCGAGATCTTTGGTCGCCTCTCGGTCATCGAGAACCTGCAGATGGGCCTGGCCAGCCAGCCGGCCGGCACGCCGCTGCCGGTGGAGCTGTTCGAGCTCTTCCCCGTGCTCGCCAAGATGCGCTCCCGCCGCGGCGGCGACCTGTCCGGCGGCCAACAGCAGCAGCTCGCCATCGCGCGCGCGCTCGCCCCGGGCCCCAAGGTGCTGCTGCTCGACGAGCCCACCGAGGGCATCCAGCCCAACGTCATCCAGGACATCGGCCGCGTCATCAAGCACCTGGCCCACGACAAGGGCCTGTCGGTGGTGCTGGTGGAGCAGTTCTACGACTTTGCCGAGGAACTGGCCGATCAATACCTGCTGATGCAACGCGGCGAGATCGTCATGCGCGGCCGTGGTACGGACATGAAGTCCGATGGCGTCAGGGAACGCTTGGCGATCTGAGCCACAGCAGCGCAAACCACCCGTTCGCATCCGTCCACACCGTGCCGGGCTCGAACCCCGCGCGCGCCGCCATCGCCTGAAAGCCCGCCACCGTGTACTTGTGGGAGTGCTCGGTGTGCAGCGTCTCGCCTTCGTGGAAGTCGTAGTGCTGGCCGTCGAGCTGCAGGCTCAGTGGGCGCGTCGCGCGCAGGTGCATCTCGATGCGACGGTAGGCGGGGTTGTAGAACGCGAGGTGCTCGAAGCCGTCGTCCGGGAACTCCGCGCCGAGCTCGCGGCGAGCCCGTTCCAGCACGTTCAGGTTGAAGGCCGCCGTCACGCCGGCCGTGTCGTTGTAGGCCGCATGCAGCACGCTTGCCTCCTTGACCAGGTCGATGCCGATCAACAGGCCGCCACCCGCCAGCTCGCCGGCGGCCAAGCGCAGGAAGGCGTCCGCCTCGGCCGGCGTGAAGTTGCCGATGCTGGAGCCCGGAAAGAAGCCCACCCGTCGCGCGCCCGCCGGGCAGGGCGGCAGGCTGTGCGGGCGGGTGAAGTCGGCCACCAGCGGCTGGATGTCCAGCCCGGGCATGTCGGCCGCCAGGCCGTCGCAAGCGCCCAGCAGGTGAGGGCCGGAGATGTCCACCGGCACGAACTGCACGCTGTCGCGCGGCATGGCGCCCAGCAGCAGGCGCACCTTGCGCAACGCACCGGCGCCGTACTCCACCAACTGCACGCGGTGGCCCATCTGGGCGGCCATGTCGCGCGCATGGCGCTGCAGCAGGGCCAGCTCGGTGTGCGTGGGGTAGTACTCGGGCAGCTCACAGATCTGCTCGAACAGCCGGGAGCCGGCCTCGTCGTAGAAATACTTGGGCGAGATGGCCTTGGGTGTGCGCGCCAGGGCGGCATGCAGGTCGGCGGCGAACTGCGCCGCTTCAGCATCGGCACGCGGTGCGCGCCATTCGATTCCGGGTTTCATCGTGCGAGCCTCAATCCACTGAACTGCCAGCGCGCCGCCGGCGGGAAGAAATTGCGATAGCTCGGCCGCGCATGGCCGCTCGGCGTGGCGAGGCTGCCGCCGCGCAGCACCTGCTGGCCGACCATGAACTTGCCGTTGTATTCGCCCACTGCGCCGGCGGCCGGCTTGAAGCCGGGGTAGGGCGCGTAGCTGGAGCGGGTCCATTGCCAGCCTTGGTCGTCGACCTGGGCAAAACCTTGCAGCGCGCAGGCGGCTTCCCACTCGAACTCGGTGGGCAGCCGGGCGCCGGCCCATTCGGCATAGGCACAGGCCTCGTAGAAGCTCAGTTGCGTCACGGGCGCCTGCGGGTCCAGAGGCTGCGCGCCGTGCAGGCCGAACACCCGGCCGTCGTCCAGCCAGTACAGGGGCCGCTGCCAGCCCTGGGCCTGCACCAGGGCCCAGCCGTCGGACAGCCACAGCAGTGGCTCGCGGTAGCCGCCAGCGTCTATGAAGTCGGCGTACTCACCGCAAGTGACCAGCCGGTTGCTGATCTCGAACGGCGCCAGCAGCACGGCATGCCGGGGGCCTTCGTTGTCGAAGGCGAAGCCGGCCCCCGCGTGGCCGACCTCGATGATGCCGCCGCCATGCGCGAGCCACGCCTGTGGCGGCGGCAGGACCGGGGCTGCTGTGGCGTCTCGGTAGGCCGGCAGCAGCGGGTTGCACGAGAAGGCATGCAGGATGTCGGTCAGCAGCAGCTCCTGGTGCTGTTGCTCGTGGTGGCAGCCGAGTTCGATCAGGGCCTCAGCCTCGGGGGGAGCAACGGGCAGCAGGTCCGCGAGCGCCGCGTCCACATGCGCGCGGTAGGCCTTGACCTCGGCCAGCGACGGACGGCTCAGCAGGCCGCGTTGCGGCCGTGCGTGGCGCGGGCCAAGGCTTTCGTAGTAGGAATTGAAGAGCCGCGCCCAGCGTTCGTCGAACACCCGGTAGCCGCTCAGGAAGGGCGTCAGCACCAGGGTCTCGAAGAACCAGGTGGTGTGGGCCAGGTGCCACTTGGCGGGGCTCGCGTCCGGCATGGACTGCAGCTGCGCGTCTTCATCGGACAGCGGGGCCGCCAGGGCGAGCGAATGGGCGCGGGTGGTGCGCAGCAGTTCGGAGAGCATGGGCCCACCGTACCGCAAACTGCTGCCAACGGTGTGTCAGCGAAGGACGACAAGCACGGCGGCCATCCCTAGGAGATCCCAGGAGGTGGCCCTGCGCGGGTCATTTCGGCACGTCGGCCACTTTCGTCAGCGGCCAGGCCAGCAGCAGGCCCAGCGCGATGCCCAGGCCGTCGGCGAACACATCCTCGACATCGGCGCTGCGCGGCGGCAGGAAGCTCTGCGCCACTTCGATGCCGCAGCCATAGGCCAGCAACACGGCCACCAGCAGCGGCCAGCGGCGAGGCTGCGGCCACAGCGCCCGCACGCTGGTGAACGCCAGGCTGCCGAAGGCCAGCAGGTGGTTGGATTTGTCCCAGCCGGTGCTCAGTGCCTCCGGCGGTGCGGGGACCAGCGCCAGCCAGGTGATGGCGAGGTAGAGCCCCACCAGCAGCAGCCGCCAGAGCCCGCGCTGCGCGGGCGCCAGGGCGAAGTGGATCAATCGGAGCATGGCGGGGTGACGGGCCAACGGTTCACTTCATCTGCAGCAGCCAGTTCCTGGCCTGGCGCAGCTGCTGCGACAGCTGGATGGCGGACGGGGCGTTGGCGCCTTCGGGGCTGGGCCACTTTTCCAGCAGCGCGGCGTCGATCTGCTCCCGCGAGGCGCTGTTGAGCATCCAGTTCATCGAGGGCGGGCGCTGGCCGGGCATCAAGGGCAGGCGCAGCTCCGCCACCTGGCCACAGCCACCCACGCGCTTGATGAGGTCGACCATGGCGTCCCGGCCGCGGGCATCGTTGCTGTTCAGGATGCCCTGGGCGGGCGCGACGACCTCATTGAGCCCCATGTGCGTGGCGCGGTAGCGGCGGCCGTCCAGCGGCAGCGCGTCGGCCGAGGTGGGAGCGTCGCGGCAGAGCCAGTCCTCCACCTTGGACGGCGAATTGACCAGCAGCAGCAGCCGCACGCGGGCCCGGTCGAGGATGCCTTGGGCCGCGCAGTCGTCCTCGGGTTTGCAGGCCTTGAGCCGGCCGCTGGCCTCCAGGTCCCGCAGCAGGTCGGTCAGCGCGAGTGTGGCGCTGGATTCCACGTAGCCGCCGTCGCCCAGGCGGTCCCATACGGGGCCGACATCGTCATGCTCGGCATCCCGGTGAGGCTCCTGGAACACCACCGCCGCGGCCGGGCTGATGTAGGGGAAGCGGGCGCTGTTGTGCACGGCCTGGGCCAGGGTGAGGCGGTCGACCTCCAGGCCGAGGGTGGGGTCGACCAGGTCGATGCCGTCCGCGGTCGGCATCAGGAAATCCGCCTGATAGACCCGCTGGCCGCGCGAGAGCGCGCTGGTGTTCAAGGCCAGCAGCGGCAGCCATCCTGCCTTGCCGGCGCGCGCGTGCAGGGCGGTGAAGGCTTCGCTCCAAGGGTTGGGTTCGGGTTGCTCGCCCGGCGGGCATTGGCTGGCCAGGGCGCGTGGCCAGTCGCGGGTCCAGACCTCTTCCAGGGCCAGCGATCGGTCAGCGCCCGCGAATGCCACCGGCAGGAAGCGTTGGGCGAAGTCCGGATACAGCAGATAGCCGACCGGCGTGGCGAGGTGGTCGCGGCCGGTGAAATCGCGCACCAGGTTCCAGGGCGTGCAGGTGGCAGCATTCGCCGCCTGACGGCGGGCATCCAGTGCCGCCACGAAGGTGGCCGCGCCCAGCGCGCCGCCCGAGGTGCCGCTGATGGCGAACACCGAGTCGGCGAAGTTCACGCCTTGCTGCTCGCCCACCGCCTGCAGATGCGCCAGCGAGGCGCTGCCCCAATAGGCAGCGCGCGAGGCGCCGCCGGTCACGGCCACCAGCACGAGGGGTCGCTTGCCGTCCGCACCCACGGTCCGCATCCATTGCTGCAGCCAGGCGTCGGTCGGTTTGCGGGAGCCCACGGGGGCCACCGCGCTGCGCTCGGGATCGGCCACCCGGTGGTTGTCATTGAGGGGCGAGAAGGCGACGAACAGCAGCAGGGGCAGCGGGGTGAGCGGGATGCGGATGAGGGCCTTGGGGACGTAGGTCAGCAGGATGCCGCCGAAGACCGTCCAGCTGCCCATCGCGAGCAGCACCAACGCGGGTGCGCCCAGCGCCCGGGCCGTGGCCTCAGGCCAGGCCAGCAGCGCGGCGAAGATGCTCCACTGCAGCAGCAGCACCGCCACCACCAGCGCGCGCGACGGCGTGCTCATGCGGTCCTCGCGGGCCATCGCGGCCAGGGCATCGCGGCGCGCGTCCAGGCACAGCAGGCGTGCCAGCCAGCTCTCGTTGCCGAGCTTCAGCAGCCAGGCGCGGCGCTTGCAGACGAAGAGCATCAGCGCGGCGGTGACGCCCAGCAGCACGACGCCAATCAGCCGTTCACGTGACTGCATCAGGAAGAACGCCGCAATCGGCAGCCCACCGCCCGCCACCAGCGCGCGCGGCAGCCAGCGGCGCAGCCCCTCGGCGAAGCGCGGGCGCACGCACTCGCCCAGGGTGTCAGGCTTGAACCGCCGGTCCAGCAGCAGCCGGGCGGTGTACCAGGACAGCAGCAGCCACAGCCCGAAGGCCAGCACCAGCACGGCCGTCTGCACGCTGCCAACCTCCAGCGCGAGCAGCGTTTCTCGCGCCTGGTCGACCTTCAGCAGCACGATCACCCCGGCCAGCACCACGCCGACCGGGAAGGCGCACAGCCCCAGGACCCGCAGCAGGTACAGCACCCACGGCACATCACCCTCCGGGCGCGGCGGGCCTTCGGGTGGGCGGCCGGGCTCGGGCGGCACGGGCGGCGGTGAGAACCGGGGCGGCGGCGCAGGATCGTGGGGCGGGTAGACGACCGGAATCAGCATGGGCCGCACTCTAGCCGTGGCCCGTGATGCAGCCCATGCGCGCAAGCCCTCCTGGGAAACCCTTGGCGCGGTGTGCAGTGCCGGTGACGCCCGTACAGTTACAGATCACAAATCAGGCAGGAGGACCATGGACAACGCACAACTGATGCCTCTGCTGGGAGGCGCGCTCATCGGGATCGGGCTGGGCGCGGGGGCGGTGTACTTCTGGCTGTCGTCGCAGCTCAAGCAGGAGCGCCAGCGGCTGAACCATGTCGAGCAGGCGCGCCAGCAGTCCGGCCAGCAGGTGACGCAGGCGCGCAAGCAGATCGAGCAGTTGCAGCGCGAGAACCATGAGCTGCGCCTGGCCGTGCGCCCGGCGCCGCGCCCTGCGCCGGCTCCGGTGGTCGAGCCCGCCGTCGATGCGGCCGAGGCGGCGCGCCTGTATGCCGAGTCCAAGATGCAGCCGCCCGCGCCCAAGCCAGCGCCGCGCGCCTTCAAGGACACCGAAGTCCTCAAGCGCGACGAGTAGCCTCGCGTCTCCTTGTCACTGCCGGGACAAGACCCCGACAAAGCCGCTGCCTAGAATCGAACGGTCGTTCTATTTCTGGGCCGGCTGCAGGAGACGCGGCACGGCCCGCCAACCGAGGTCGTGCCCATGACAGCCCATTACGAAGTTCGCGGCAACGTTGCCGTGATCACGCTCGACAACCCGCCGGTCAACGGCCTGGGGTTTGCCACCCGTGCCGCCGCTGCCGCTGGCATCGAGCGCGCTAAAGCCGATGCCGCCGTTGCGGCCGTCGTCATCACCGGGGCCGGCAAGGCCTTCTCGGGCGGTGCCGACATCAAGGAGTTCGGCTCGCCCAAGGCCTTGGCCGAGCCCAACCTCTTGAGCCTGATCGGCGTCGTCGAGAATTGCAGCAAGCCGGTGGTGGCCGCCATCCACAGCGTCTGCATGGGCGGTGGCCTGGAGCTGGCACTGGGCTGCCATTACCGTGTGGCCCAGACGGGCACCAAGGTCGCCCTGCCGGAAGTCAAGCTGGGCCTGCTGCCCGGCGCCGGCGGCACGCAGCGCCTGCCCCGCGCCCTGGGCGTGGAGCCCGCGCTCAACATGATCGTCAGTGGCGAGCCGGTCGAGGCGCAGATGCTGGCCATGGTCCCGGGGCAGAAGCTGTTCGACAAGATCGTGGAGGCCGCCGTGGTGGATGCTGCCGTGGCCTTCGCGGCCGAGGTGGCTGACAAGCGCCCGCTGCCGAAGGTGCGCGACCTCAAGGCCCGCCACCCCAATGCCGAGGCCTACTTCCAGTTCGCCCGCAACATGGTGGGCGGCATGAGCAAGAACTACCCGGCGCCGCTGCGTTGCCTGGAGGCGGTGGCCGGTGCGGTGAACCTGAAGTTCGACGACGGCATGCGTGCCGAGCGCGAGGGTTTCGCGGCGCTGATGCTCACGCCCGAATCCAAGGCCCTGCGGCACCTGTTCTTTGCCGAACGCGTGGCCAGCAAGATTGCCGACGTGCCCGAAGACACCCCGCTGCGCGAGATCAAGAAGGTCGGCGTCATCGGCGCCGGCACCATGGGCGGCGGCATCTCGATGAACTTCCTGAATGCCGGCCTGCCGGTCACGATCCTGGAGACCAAGCAGGAAGCGCTGGACCGCGGTGTCGCGACCATCAAGAAGAACTACGAAGCCCAGGTCAAGAAGGGCAAGCTCAAGGAAGACAAGTACGCCGCCCGCATGGCGCTGCTGTCCACCACGCTGAGCTACGACGACCTGAAGGATTGCGACCTCATCATCGAGGCGGTGTTCGAGGAGATCGGCGTCAAGGAGGCGGTGTTCAAGCAGCTCGACGCCGTGGCCAAGCCCGGCGCCATCCTGGCCTCCAACACCTCGACGCTGGACGTCGACAAGATCGCCTCGTTCACCCAGCGCCCGCAGGACGTGGTGGGCATGCACTTCTTCAGCCCTGCCAACGTGATGAAGCTGCTGGAGGTGGTGCGCGGCAAGGCCACCGCCAAGGACGTGCTGGCCACGGTGATGGCCATTGGCAAGAAGATCAAGAAGACGGCGGTCGTCTCCGGCGTCTGCGACGGCTTCATCGGCAACCGCATGATCGAGCAGTACAGCCGCCAGGCCGGCTTCCTGCTGGATGAGGGCTGCAGCCCGCAGCAGGTGGACAAGGCCGTCGAGAAGTTCGGCTTCGCCATGGGCCCGTTCCGCATGGGCGACCTGGCCGGCAACGACATCGGCTGGGCCATCCGCAAACGCCGCTATGTCGACAAGCCCGGCATGAAGTACTCCGCCAGCGCCGACCGCCTGTGCGAACTGGGCCGTTTCGGCCAGAAGACCGGCGCCGGCTGGTACGACTACCAGCCGGGCAAGCGTGACGCGATCCCGTCGCCGGTGGTGGAAGAGATGCTGGCCAAGCACCGCGAAGCCATTGGTGCCAAGAAGCGCGACATCAGCGACGAGGAGATCGTGCACCGGCTGGTGTTCGCCCTCGTCAACGAGGCGGCCCATCTGCTGGAAGAGGGCATCGCCCAGCGTGCATCGGATGTCGACATGGTCTACCTGACCGGCTACGGCTTCCCGATCTGGCGCGGCGGCCCGATGTGCTACGCCGACACGGTCGGTCTCTTCAACGTCGTGCAGGCGATGAACCGCTTTGCCAAGAACCCGATGGACGACGGCGCGTTCTGGACGCCGGCGCCGCTTCTGGCGCGACTGGTGGCAGAGGGCAAGAGCTTCACCTGACCATCGCCTGAATAAACACAGCCACAGAGACACAAAGGCACAGAGGAATTCATGAGTTCAGAGGTTCTCTCTGTGTCTATGGGCCTCTGTGGCTTTGTTCGATGCTGAAGACATTGAGTGCCAGACCGCCCGAGCGAAGCGAGTAGCTCTGGCACCAACTGACTAGGACAAGACATGAGCAACGCACTGATCGTCTCCACCGCCCGCACCCCGCTGACCAAGAGCTGGAAGGGCGCCTTCAACATGACCCATGGCGCCACCCTTGGCGGGTGGGCCGTCAAGGCCGCCGTCGAGCGCGCCGGCATTGAAGCCGGCGCCATCGAGGACGTGCTGATGGGCTGCGCCAACCCCGAGGGCGCGACCGGCGCCAACATCGCACGCCAGATCGCGCTGAAGGCCGGCCTGCCGGTGTCGGTGAGCGGTGTCACCATCAACCGCTTCTGCTCCAGCGGCCTGCAGACCATCGCCATGGCCGCCCAGCGTGTCATCGCGGGTGAGGGTGATGTCTACATCGCCGGCGGCGTGGAGAGCATCTCCTGCGTGCAGCAGGAAATGAACAAGCACATGCTGGCTGACCCGTCCCTCCTCAAGATCAAGCCCGAGATCTACTGGACCATGCTGCAGACCGCCGAGAACGTGGCCAAGCGCTACAACATCTCGCGCGAGCGCATGGACCAGTACGGCGCGGCCAGCCAGCAAAAGGCCTGCGCCGCCCAGGCCGCCGGCAAGTTCGCTGACGAAATGATCACGGTGACCACCACCATGGGCGTGGCCGACAAGGTCATGGGCCTGATGAGCAAGGAAGTGACCGTGTCGGCCGACGAAGGCCTGCGCGAGGGCACCACCTACGAGGGCATCAAGGACCTGCGCACCGCGCTGCCGGGCGGCGTCATCAGCGCCGGCAATGCCAGCCAGTTCAGCGACGGCGCGGGCGCTTGCGCGGTGGTCAGCGAGCAATACGCCTCCACCCACAACCTGAAGCCCCTGGGTCGCTTCCTGGGCTTTGCGGTGGCTGGCTGCGAGCCCGACGAAATGGGCATCGGCCCGGTGTTCGCCGTGCCCAAGGTGCTCAAGAAGCTGGGCCTGACGGTGGCAGACATCGACCTGTGGGAGCTGAATGAGGCCTTCGCCGTGCAGGTGCTGTACTGCGCCGACACGCTGGGCATCCCGATGGACAAGCTCAACGTCAACGGTGGCGCGATTGCGGTGGGCCACCCCTACGGCGTGTCGGGCCAGCGCCTGACGGGCCATGCCCTCATCGAAGGCAAGCGCCGTGGTGCCAAGCGGGTGTGCGTAACCATGTGCATCGGCGGCGGCATGGGCGCTGCCGGTGTGTTCGAAGTGATCTAACCCACCCCCTACCGGCTTCGCCGGCCCCCTCAAGGGGGCGAGCCGCGCAGCCCGGCAAAGCCGGATTTGCGGGTTCTGCTGGATGAGTCGGCAGGGCTTGGCCCTGCCTCAATGATGAGGGAGTGCGCATGCGCGAGACCCTGGATTTCCTGCTGTTCGACTGGCTGAAGGCCGGTGACCTGACCACGCGTGAGCGCTTCGCCGAGCATTCGCCGGAGA
Source organism: Roseateles puraquae (assembly GCF_002205845.1). Lineage (GTDB taxonomy): Bacteria > Pseudomonadota > Gammaproteobacteria > Burkholderiales > Burkholderiaceae_C > Pelomonas > Pelomonas puraquae. Next base: position 306,624 of record NZ_NISI01000005.1, read on the forward strand.
CCTTCGGCGCAGTGCTGGACACCTGCGAGAAGATCGCCCGCGAGAAGTTCGCCCCCTTCAACCGCCTGGCCGACACCCAGGAGCCGCACTTCGACGGTGAGCGCGTGCACCTGCCTCAGGCCACGCATGACGCGACGCGCGCCTATGCCGAATCCGGCATGCTGGCCGCGGCGCAGGACTACGACGTGGGCGGCATGCAGCTGCCCTGCGTCATCGAGATGGCCGGCAATGCCTTCTTCAGCAAGGCCAGCGTCGCCATGGGCGGCTACGCCATGCTCACGTCGGGCAACGCCAGCCTCTTGATGGCCCACGGCACGCCGCTGCAGCGCGAGGTGTTTGCCAAGAACGAGTTCGCGGGCCGCTGGTTCGGCACGATGTGCCTCTCCGAGCCGCAGGCCGGCTCGTCGCTGTCCGACATCGCCACCCGCGCCGAGTTGGAAGACGACACCGACCCGCTGGGCCCGCGCTACCGGCTGACCGGCAACAAGATGTGGATCTCCGGCGGCGAGCATGAGATCACCGAGAACATCGTGCACCTGGTGCTGGCCAAGATCCCGGGGCCGGACGGCAAGCTGATCCCGGGCACCCGGGGCATCTCGCTGTTCATCGTGCCCAAGCGGCTCGTCAACGAGCGCGCCGAGCTGACCGGCGAGCGCAACGATGTGGCACTGGCCGGCCTCAACCACAAGCTCGGCTACCGCGGCACCACCAACTGCCTGCTGAACTTCGGCGAAGGCCGCTTCACGCCAGGCGGCCGCAAGGGCGCCATCGGTTACCTGGTGGGCAAGCCGGGTGAAGGCTTGCGCTGCATGTTCCACATGATGAACGAGGCGCGCATCGGCGTGGGCCTGGGCGCGGTGATGCTCGGCTATGCCGGCTACGAGGCGAGCCTGGACTACGCCAAGCAGCGGCCGCAGGGCCGGCCCATGACGGCCGCCGGGAAAGACGCTGCCAGCCCCCAGCGGCCCATCATCGAGCACGCCGACGTGCGCCGCATGCTGCTGGCGCAGAAGAGCTATGTCGAGGGCGGACTGGCGCTGGAGCTGTATTGCGCACGTCTTGTCGACGAGCTGCACACCGGCGACGACCCCGCCGGTGCGCAGGCGCTGCTGGACGTGCTCATCCCCATCGCCAAGAGCTGGCCGAGTGAGTGGTGCCTGGAGGCCAATTCGTTGGCCATCCAGGTGCTCGGTGGCTATGGCTACACGCGGGATTTCCCCGTGGAGCAGTACTGGCGCGACCAGCGCCTGAACATGATCCACGAGGGCACCCACGGCATCCAGGCGCTGGACCTGCTGGGCCGCAAGGTGGTGCAGCAGGGTGGGGCGTCGCTCGCAGCACTCGCCGCCCGCGTGCAGCAGACGATCGAGCGCGCCATCCAGACCGGCTGGGCGCCCCAGGCCAACCAGCTCGCCGCCGCGCTCGCGCAGGTGGGCGGCGCCACCAAGAAGGCGTGGAGCACCGGCGAGCCCGAAGAAGCCCTCGCCAACGCCGTGCCCTATCTGCAGGCCTTCGGCCACACCGTGCTGGCCTGGCTATGGCTGGACGTGGCGCTGGCTGTCAGCGGTGACAGCGCCTTCGCTGAGGGCAAGCGCGCGGCTGCCCGGTATTTCTTTGCCTACGAGCTGCCGAAGATCGGCGCCTGGCTCGACGTCGTCGCACGGCGCGAGCCGCTGTGCCGCGAGGTGCAGGCCGACTGGTTCTGAATCACAGGAGACAACATGAGCACGAAAGTCCAAGCCCTTTTCGACCTCACCGGCCAGGTCGCCCTCGTCACCGGCGGCTCGCGCGGCCTCGGGCTGCAGATTGCCGAGGCCCTCGGCGAAGCCGGCGCCAAGATCATGCTGACCTCGCGCAAGGCCGCCGACCTGGAAGAGGCCACGGCCCACCTGCAGGCCCGCGGCATCGATGCGCGCTGGATCGCGGCCGACGCGGCCAAGCCCGAGGAAGCGCACCGCGTGGTGGCCGAGACGATGGAGCGCCTCGGCCAGATCGACATCCTCGTTAACAACGCCGGTGCCACCTGGGGCGCCCCGGCCGAAGACCATCCGCTGGAGGCCTGGGACAAGGTCATGGACCTGAACATCCGCAGCCTCTTCGTCTTCGCCCAGGCCGTGGCCAAGGCCAGCATGATCCCGCGCAAGTCGGGCCGCATCATCAATGTGGCGTCCATCGCGGGCCTGTCGGGCAACCTCGGCGCGATGAAGACCATCGCCTACAACACCAGCAAGGGCGCCGCCGTGAACTTCACGCGGGCGCTGGCCGGCGAGTGGGGCCAGCACGGCATCACCGTCAATGCGCTGGCGCCGGGCTTCTTCCCGAGCAAGATGACCAAGGGCCTGCTGGCGGCGGTTGGCGAGGAGAAGATGGCTGCGCATGCGCCGCTGAACCGCATCGGCGATGACGACGACCTCAAGGGCGCTGCGCTGTTGTTCGCCTCGCGGGCCGGCAAGCACATCACGGGTCAGATCCTGGCCGTGGACGGTGGCGTCAGCGCTGTGCACGGTGGCTGACCGCCTGACAATGCGCACATGACCCGCCCCTCGCCCCCGCTCCACTTCCCCGTGCACATTCCCTTCGTGCAGCAGCTCGGCTTCGAGCTGCACAGCCTGGGCCACGGCGAGGCCGAGATCCGGGTGGACCTGCAGGAGGGCCATCTCAACTCCTGGGAGGTGGCGCATGGCGGCGTGCTGATGACGCTGCTGGACGTGGCCATGGCGCATGCCGCGCGCAGCATCCACCGCGACCAGCCGGGCATGGGCCCCGGTGTGGTGACCGTGGAGATGAAGACCAGCTTCATGCGCCCTGGCGAGGGCGAGCTGCGCTGCCATGCCAAGCTGCTGCACCGCTCCACCACCATGGCCTTCTGCGAAGGCTCGGTGTTCGGCGGCGACGGCAAGCTCTGCGCCCATGCCACCGGCACCTTCAAGTACCTGAAGGCCCTGCCCACCCAGGGCCGGCGGCTGAACCAGCTCACGCCCACGCCGCCCGAGCCGGCGGCCTGAGCGGCCTCGGCGACCGGCTGGCCGCGCACCGCGCGCGGTTTTGATCGCGCCGATTTGAAACGGCGTTCCGAAAGCGTGCACAATCACGCCAGCGTCTGCACCTCCAACCCGGGGTGCGCGGTTGGCCAGGCGGCCGTCCGGACCCTGCCGTCCGGCGCCCTCGCGGGGATCTCGCCCCTGGCATGACGGCCTGCGACCGGAGCCCTCTGGCTCCCGCCGCCCGGCCCTTCGCCCACCTCCAGATTCGCCCGAAAGCCACCCGCCATGAAGATCGCCCTCATCATCGAGAACAGCCAGGCCGCCAAGTCCGAGATCGTTCACAACGCGCTCAAGACGGTCGCCGAGCCCCTGGGCCACAGCGTCCACCACTACGGCATGTACACGCCGGAAGACAAGGCCTCTCTCACCTACGTCATGAACGGCCTGCTGGCCGGCATCCTGCTCAACAGCAAGGCGGCCGACTTCGTCGTCACCGGTTGCGGCACCGGCATGGGCTCCATGCTGGCCTGCAACAGCATGCCCGGCGTGTTCTGCGGCCTGGTCATCGACCCGACCGACGCTTTCCTGTTTGGCCAGATCAACGACGGCAACGCCATGTCCATGCCCTACGCCAAGGGCTTCGGCTGGGCGGCCGAGCTGAACCTGCAGGACTGCTACCGCAAGCTGCTGGAGAACGAGCGCGGCGCCGGCTACCCCAAGGAGCGCGCCGCCATCATGGCCAAGAACCGCGGCATCCTGAAGGATCTGAAGGCCGCGTCGTGCAAGGACATGCTGACGGTGCTTAAGACCGTCGACCAGGACCTGCTCAAGGCCGCCGTGTCGGGCGAGAAGTTCCAGGAACTGTTCTTCACGAACTGCCAGGACGACGCCATCGCCGCGCACATCAAGGGCGTGCTGGCTCGCTGAGCGCTGCCGGCTCGCTGCACACAAGGGCCCTGCGGGGCCCTTTCAGCTGGCATCACGCCGCGTCGCAATAGGTCGCGGACCGCTTTAGATGCCCGTGGCGACGAGATGGTCGCCGAAGGCCCTGACCTTGGCAGACTGCCTGCGCTGCGGCGGGCTCACGAGATGCAGGGGCAGGTCTTGCACGGTCCATTCCGGCAGCAGCCGCTCGACCTCGCCATTCGCCAGTTCTGCCTCGAAGAGAAACAGCGGTGCGTACCCGATGCCCATGCCCGCCAGCACCGAGGCCCGGATGACCTCGCTGGCATTGGTCTGCAGGTTGCCGGCGGCACGCACCGTGTGCACGCTGCCTGGGGAAGCGCCCGCGCCCGGCCCGGCGACAAAGCTCCAGGCATTGCCGCGCGCCAGTTCGCTGTAGACGATGCAGTTGTGTGCCAGCAGGTCGTCGGGATGCCGCAGCGGCACGGCACCGTTCGACCCCAAGCTCGATGCGCTGGCACGTTTGGTGAAGCAGGTGGCGCTCGACCGCGGGCACGCCGAGGCAGCGCTGCTGGATGCGTTCTTTGCCGCCGGCTGGACGCAGGAGAACCTGGTCGACACGCTGGTCGTCATCGGCGACAAGGTGGTCAGCAACTACCTGCATTCGACGACGCAGATCCCGGTCGACTTTCCCGCCGCTCCCGCGCTCTGAACTGCGGCGCCAAGCTGCGAGACTGTCGCGATGGCGCCTCCTCCCCAGCTCACCCTGCGCACCCTGACCCGCGGCGACGGGCTGCTGGGCCTGCGCCCCCGCGGGGCGCTCGGGCCGCGAGGTGAGCAGGTGACGGTGGCCACGCTGGCGCAGCGCGATGCCGATGCCGAGCAAGCCCTGGTGCAGCGCGGGCTGGTGGCCCTGGACCCCGCGCTGTTGCAATGGCGCGGCACGCCGGCCGCGCTAGGCGGCGCGTCGTTGTGGACCACGCCGCAGGAAGAGTTCTTCGGCGACTTCCACGCCGAGCAGGTGCCTGCCCTGCAGGCCTTGGGCTGGCAGGTTCGCACCGAGCCCGGCTTTGCGCACCACAGCCAGTTCGTCAGCGGCTGGCAGCTCGGCCTGACCGAAGCGGTGGACGAGGCCGCCCCCAAGCCCAGCCGCCGCGTGCAGGGCCTGGGCCTGGAGCGCCGCCGCGGCGCCTGGCTGGTGAGCCTGGGCATCGAGGTCGAAGGCAAGCCGCTGGACCTGGCGCCGCTGATCGCCAACCTGCTGCGGCGCGACAAGCGCTGGCTGGACGCCGTGGCCATCGCCGCCATCGAAGACGACGCCGTCATCTCGCTGCGCGCCCCCGGCGGCCGTCGCTATCACACGCCTGCCGCGCCGCTCAAGCTCATGATGCTGGCGCTGCTGGACCTGCTCAAGCCTGCCGAACTGGAGAAGGGCAAGCCCCTCAAGCTCGATGCCTGGGACGCCGAGCGCCTGCGCGGCCTGCAGGAGGACGAGCGCAGCCGCTGGACGGTCCACGGCGATGCCGGCCTGCGCGCCATCGGCCAGCAGCTGCTGGCTGCCGGCCGCCCGGCTGCGGTGGCCCAGCCTGCCGGCGTGGCGCTCGCGCTGCGGCCCTACCAGCTCCATGGCCTGGCCTGGCTGCAGCATCTGCGCGAGCAAGGTCTGGCCGGCATCCTGGCCGACGACATGGGCCTGGGCAAGACGGCGCAGGCCCTCGCCCACATCGTCTGCGAGCAGGCCGCGGGCCGGCTCGACCAGCCCGCACTGGTCGTCGTGCCTACCTCGCTGCTCTTCAACTGGCAACAAGAGGCCGCGCGCATCGCCCCGGGCCTGCGCGTCACCACCTGGCATGGCGCGGACCGCACCGCCGCCCAGCTCGCTGATGCCGACGTCGTGCTGACCACCTACGCCCTCGTCTGGCGCGACCTGCGCACGCTCGCCGCGCAGCCCTGGCATCTGCTCATCCTGGACGAAGCCCAGTCCGTCAAGAACGCCCAGGCCCGCGCCGCGCGCGCCTTGCGCCGGCTCAACGTACGCCACCACCTCGCCCTCACCGGCACGCCGCTGGAGAACCACCTGGGCGAGCTGTGGTCGTTGTTCGACCTCTTGATGCCCGGCTTCCTGGGCGATTCACGCAGCTTCGCGCGGCACTGGCGCAAGCCCATCGAGGTCAACCGCGACGGCCCGCGCGCCCGGTTGCTGGCCGCACGGGTTCGGCCCTTCATCCTGCGCCGGCTCAAGACCGAGGTGGCCACCGAGCTGCCGCCGCTGACCGAACTGGTGCGCCGCGTGCCGCTCGTGGGCCATCAGAAGCAGCTCTACGAAAGCGTGCGCGTGGCAGCGGACCACCTGGTGCGCCGCATCCTGGAGCGCGACGGCTTCACGCCCACCAGCCTCATCAGCGTGCTCGACGCCATGCTCAAGCTGCGCCAGGTGTGCTGTGACCCACGGCTGGTCAAGGGCATGGCCATGGCGCCGCACACCGAGCGCGCGAAGCTCGACTGGCTGCGCGTACACCTGCCTGACCTGGTCAGCGAGGGGCGCCGGATGCTGGTGTTCTCGCAGTTCACCGAGATGCTGGACCTGATCGCCGCCGAACTGCAGGCGCTCGGGCTGCCCCACCTGAGCCTTACCGGCCAGACGCCAGCCGCTCAGCGCGGCGACATCGTGCGGCGCTTCCAGGCGCGCGAGGTGCCGCTGCTGCTGGCCAGCCTCAAGGCCGGCGGCGTGGGCCTGAACCTGACCGCGGCCGACACCGTCATCCACGTCGACCCCTGGTGGAACCCGGCCGTGCAGGCCCAGGCGAGCGCGCGAGCGCACCGCATCGGGCAGAGCCAGCCGGTGTTCGTCTACCAGCTCGTGGCCGAAGGCAGCATTGAAGAGCGCATGCTGGAGCTGCAAGCCCGCAAGCGTGCCCTGGCCGACGGCCTGCTCGGCCACGACGACGGCTCCGCCCTGGCCAAGTTCAGCCTGCCCGAGATCGAGCGGCTGCTGGCGCCGCTGGGTGAGGACGCGGACGGTTAGAGCCCCAGCAACGCCTTGGCCCGCGCCAGGTGCTCCAGCCGGTCGTCCAGGCCGTTGTAGCCGCCGTTGATGCGCTTGGTCACCGCGCGGGCGTCGTCGGCTTCGGCGAGGGGGGGCAGGCCGTTGTGCTGCCAGAACCAGCAGGCCACGTCCACGCAGGCGACCGGGTCGAGTGCGATGCGGTTGGGGTCGCTGACGTAGTCGATGCCGGTGAACTCGCTGTAGTCGCGGTAGTTGGCGCGGCCGGTGAGCTGGATCAGGCCGCGTCCCTTGAAGCGAGGGCCGTCGCCGGGCTGGGTGTTGCCCAGGTCGACGCGGCCTTCGTAGGCGCTGCCGCTGGCCAGTTCCTCGGCATACAGCAGCGAGCCCGACTCGTGGGCCAGTTGGGCGATGAAGTGGGCAATCTGGCGCGGCGTGTCGATGCCGTAGCGCGTCATGCCCTTCACGAGCGGTTCGTAGTAGAGGTCGATGCGCTTGGGCATCGCGCGCGGCATGACCAGGCCAAGCTTGTCCTTGGTCGGGCCGGGCGGCAGGCCGGCCAGCAGGCGGGCCATGGTGGCGTCGCCCGGCGTGACGAGGCCGTCTGACTCGCGCAGGCCCATCGCGCGGGTCTCGAAGGCGCGGATGGCGTCGATGGTGTTGGGGCCGATCTGGCCGTCCACGCTCAGCGGTGGGCGGTTGTCGGCGCGCCAGGCTTCGCTGTTCAGGTTGAGCAGGACCTGGACGATGCGGACGTCGGCGACGTCGTTGCGGGCCGCCAGCCCGACGCTCTTGGCAATGCACATGGGGGGCTCCTGGCAGTCAGTGCCCGGCACCATAGGGCCATTGCGGCCCGGCGCTCATCCTCAACGCAAAGGAGGCGGGCGCCGGCGGCAGGGCGTCAGGGCAGGGGCCGGATGCTGCCGGCCAGGCTGCCCGGCGGATGGAAATCGTTGAAGAGCTGCCACACCCGGCCCGCGCGGGCCTGCTGCTGGAAGGCGGCGCGCAAGGTGCGGCGGTCAGCTTCGCTCAGGGCCTGCCGCGACAGGTAGACGCCGCTCTCCGACCAGCCCAGCTCCTCCAGCGCTTCGGTGCGCAGCTGCTTGACCAGCGGCGCGAGCTCGGCCTCCTGCACGAGGGTGCTGATCAGGATGGAGGCGGTCATCACCGTGCCCTGGGCCAGGCCCTGGCGCAGGGCGCGCACCACGCCGCTCACGTCGGCCTCCTCCACCAGGCGCTTGCGGGCGCGCAGCTGCGTGATCGCGCTGTCGTAGGCCGGCCCGAAGCTGAAGCCGCGCACCACGACGAGCCGAAAGTCCGGCTGCGCCATCAGCTCGGTCATCGAGCGGGGCAGGGCACGGTCGCCCCCCAGCGTGATGAGGCTGGCGCGTACCTGTACCAGCGGCACGAACTCGCCATGCTGGTTGCGGGCCGGGGAGACCGAGGCCGGGATGAGCAGGTCGGCCTGCCCGGTCTCGAACATCTTCTGCAGCCGCGCCCGTGGCACGCGCTGCAGTTGGAACTCGCAGCCGGTGGGGGCGCTCATCTCGCGCAGCAGGGTGGGATAGACGCCGCCGAAGCCGTCGTCTTCAAAGCTCACGCTCAGGCCGATGGCGGCCAGCGGCACCGTCATCGCGCGGCTGCAGGTCGCGCTCGCCTGGGCCATGGCGGCCAGGCTCCATGCGGCGCAGACTGCGCTGATGGCCTGTCGAGTCCTCGTCCTCATGCCTGAACATCCTTGTTCTTGTGGTGCCGATTGTGCGCGAGGCGGCGTTCCAGGGTGTCGAACAGGATTTGCACGAGGACGGCCAGCACCGCCGCCGGCAGGGCGCCGGCCAGCATCAGCTCGGTGTCGTTGACGGCCAGACCGGCCACGATGCGCTCGCCCAGGCCGCCCGCGCCGACGAAGGCTGCGACGGTGGCGGTGCCAACGTTCGTCACGGCCGCGATCTTCACCCCCGTCATCAGCGTGGGCAGGGCCAGGGGCAGCTCGATGCTGCGCAACGTCTGCCCGCGGGTCAGGCCCAGCGCCAGGGCGGCGTCCACCAGGCCGCGCGGCACGGCCTGCAGCCCGGCATGTGTGTTGCGCACGATGGGCAGCAAGGCGTAGACGAAGAGCGCCAGCAGCGCCGGCACGAAGCCGATGCGCCCGACCCAGGCGATCAGGAAGGCCAGCAGGGCCAGCGACGGCAGCGTTTGCAGCAAGCCCGCGGCGGCCATGACCGGCCCCGCCAACCGCGGAAGGCGGTGAGCGGCCAGGCCGAGCGGCACGGCCACTGTCACAGCCAGCGCGAGTGAGGCCAACACCAACAGCAGATGCTGGGCCAGCAGGCGCGGCAGGTCGGGCGCCATCAGTCGTGCCGTCAAGCCCTGCGCAGCGGTGGGCGCCGCCTGGCCGAGAAAGCTGCGCGCCACGTCGGCAAACGGCCGGCCATCCAACTCGGCGGCGGCATTGAGCCGTGTCATCTCGGCCTCGGGCAGGCGGCCGGCGAGGGCCTGCAGAGGGCGCTCATCCACGCCGGTTCGCATCAGCAGCACCGCGTCGTAGCGCGGGAAGAAGCCCAGGTCATCGCGCAGCACCCGCACCGGCTGGCGGGCGAGCTGCGCATCGGTGGTGTAGACGTCGATCAGGTCCACTTCGCCCCGGGCCAGCGCGGCATAGGCCAGGCCGTGGTCGAGGCCGGCGCCGGGGGTGAGCTTGAGGCCATAGGCGCGCTGCAGCGCCGGCCAGCCGTCGGCGCGTGCGAGGAATTCATGCGACAGCCCGGGCTTGAGCGCGGGCGCCAGGCGTGCCAGGTCCGACAGCGTCGCCAGCCGCAGCCGGGTGGCATCCGCTTCGCGAATGGCCAGCGCGTAGCTGTTGTTGAAGCCCAGCGGCACGGCCGCCTTCAGCCCGAGCGGCGCGAGCCAGGCGTTGATCTGGCTCAGGGGCGCCTGGGCGTCGGCCGGCGCGGTGCGCTGCAGGAGCTCGCGCACGATGGTGCCGGTGTACTCGGGGTAGAGGTCGATCTGGCCCTTCTGGAGCGCGGCCGCCAGGATGGCGGTGTTGCCCAGGCCCTGGCGGTGTTCCGCTGCGATGCCGGCGCGGCTCAGGGTCTGGGTGACGATTTCGCCCAGGACATAGCTTTCCGTGAAGCGCTTGGAGCCCACCTGCAGCGCGGGGGACGCCGTGGCCACGCCGGCCCAGGCGGCGATGCACAGGAGCGCCAGGCGCAGCAGCAGGCGGGTCGTCATGGCTGCATGGTGCCTGAGGCGCGCGAAGCCGCGCATGTCGGACAAGCCCTACAAGACGTTGCCGCGGTGTCCGAATGCAACCGCGAGCGGTGCTGCCTAGAGTTGTCGGCATCGTTCACTAGGAGTCCGTCATGTCCCGCGTCACCGATCCGATGCTGCGTCAGCACACCGACAGTCTCGACCTTCACCTGCGCCAGTGCCGCAACCTGTCGGACCTTCGCTTGCGCCTGCTGTGCTCGCTGGAAGCGATGGATGCCGCCATCAGCGAGCGCGTGTTCACGACCGTTGTGCTGGGTAGCACGCTGATGGCCGCGGTGCTGAGTCTGGTGGTCTGATCGGCTCTTGCCCGGTGACGACGGCGGCCTGCGGGCCGCCGTTGTCATTGGGGCGAACCGCCCCGCGGTCACAGCACGGCCGCCGTCTCCACGCCACGGGCCGCGACGCCTTCCGCCACCGGCACCCACAGCCGCAGCGGCTCGGCCGACGCGTCCAGCGGCAGTGCCACGCCGGGCACCAGGGTCTGGTGTCCAGCCGGCGCCGCCTTGCCTGCACCGCGCGGTGCCCGCTCGACCAACACCTCCACGCGCCGCCCCTGCTGCTGCAGCCGCACGCGGGCGCTGGCCCAGTGCGGCGGCAGACAAGGCTGCACGCGCAGCACGCCGCCGGCCAGCTTCACGCCACAGATCGACTCCACCGCGGCGCGCAGCAGCCAGCCGGCGGCGCCGGTGTACCAGCTCCAGCCGCCACGGCCCGCGTGCGGGGATGCGGTCTCGATGTCGCCAGCCACCGCAAACGGCTCCAGCCCATAGGGCTCGCCGTGGGCGCCCCGGTGGGCCGGGCTGATCGCGGTGAACGCGGCCCAGGCGCGCTCTGCCTGGCCGAGATGGGCGCTGGCCATCAGCGCCCAGGTGGCGCCGTGGTTGTACTGGCCGCCGTTCTCGCGCACGCCACCCGGGTAGGCCTGGATGTAGCCGGCCGGCGGCTGGTGGTCTTTCAGCGGCGGCCACAGCAGGCGCAGCAGGTGGGCGTCACGGTCATGCAGCTCGCGCCAGGCGCTGTCCAGCGCCTGGGCGGCGCGCTCAGGCTGCGTCGCGCCCGTCAGCACGGCCCAGGCCTGCACGATGAGGTCGATGCGGCATTCGCTGGCGCTGTGCGTGCCCAGCACGCTGCCGTCATCGAACCAGCCGCGGCGGTACCAGTGGCCGTCCCACGCGTGGGCATCCAGGGCCGCGGCCAGCGCCTTGCGGGCCTCGCGCCAGCGATCGGCACGCGCCGCGTCGCCACGGGCGCGGGCCAGCGGCTCCAGCGCATCGATCACCGCGCACAGGAAGAAGCCCATCCACACCGACTCGCCGCGGCCTTCGGGCCCGACCCGGTTCATGCCGTCGTTCCAGTCGCCGGTGCCGAACAGCGGCAGCCCGTGCGCACCCACGGGCAGGCTCACGTCGATGGCGCGCGCGGCATGTTCGTAGACGGTGGCGAGGTCGTCACTGATGGCGGGTATCTCGTACACATCTTCCTGCCCCTCGGGCACCGGCCGGCCGTGCAGGAAGGGCAAGGTCTCGTCGGCCAGCGCGGTGTCGCCCGTGCGCTCCACATACAGCGCGAGCGCCAGCGACAGCCAGAGCCGGTCGTCGGCGAAATGGGTGCGCACGCCGGCCCCCGCCGGCTCGTGCCACCAGTGCTGCACATCACCCGGCGGGAACTGCCGAGCCGCATGCCGGCGGATCTGTGCCGCCAGGCGCTGCGGCGCATGCTGCACCAGGGCCATTGCATCCTGCAGCTGGTCGCGAAAGCCAAAGGCGCCGCCGGCCTGGTAGAAGCCCGCCCGCGCCCAGATGCGGCAGCCCAGCACCTGGGCGGGCAGCCAGTGGTTGACCAGGGCATCGAAGGCCGGGTCGGGCGTGTCGACCTGCACCGGTCGGCTCAACGCGCGCCAGACGTCGCGCTGGCCGGCCAGGCGCTGCAGCGGGTCGGCCCGCCACGCCAGGCCCGCCTGTTCACGGGCTTCGGCCAGGCTCGGCGCATGCCCGAGCAGCACGGTGGCATGCCAGGCATGGCCCGGCTCCAGGCGCAGCGGCACGGCGAGCAGCGCAGCCGGGTCGGTGGCCGGGCCGGCGAGGCCGTCCAGCGCGTGGGGGGCCACCAGCCGGCCTTCGTCGTCGAACAGCAGGCGGCGGTCACCGCTCGCCTCAGGCGTGGCCGTCCAGGGGCGCGGCAGGTTGAGGTCGGGGCTGAAACCGGCGTCCTCGGGCCAGGGCCAGAGCGCGTCGTCATCAGCCAGCGCCGGCAGCTGCTCGCGGGGCTGGTCCTCCGCGCGCGGGGGCCGCAGCGCGAGCCAGGCGGTGTGGCCGCCGAAGCCGTTCAGCCCGTCGGCCTGCGTGCCCAGCGCCAGCAGCGGCCCATCGCCCGGCAGCTTTTCCAGCCGGGTGACCACGCTGCGCCGCGCGTTGCCGTCCATGCCCAGCTGCCACTGGGCCGCTGCCAGCAGCCGCATCGGCCGCGGCGGCTTGCCGGGTGCGGCATGCAGCTCCACCTGGCACTGCTTGACGGCCGTCTCGGCATCGACCGTCCACCGCAGCCTCACCACCAGGCCTGGCAGCTGGAACGCCAGCGCGGTGGCGCCCGGCACGTGGGCCGCCATCTGCGTGTCGCTCGCGCGGCCCAGCAGCCAGGCCTTGCCGCTGGCCAGGCAATGCAGGATGAGCCATTCACCCGGCGAGTCGAGCAGGGCGTCGTTGGACCAGGGGGTGATCTGATGCAGCCGGCTGTTGCCGGCCCAGCTCATGCCAGCGCCGCGTTCGGACACCTGGCAGCCGAACTGCTCGTTGGCGATCACGTTCACCCAGGGTCGCGGCGGCTGCGCCTGAGGGCTCAGCATGAAGCGGCAGGCGCCGTTGCCGGTGTCGAAGCGGTGCTCGGGCGCCGGCAGTCCCGGCAGGGCCGGCGCGGTTGAGACCCGGGTGGCCCCCGCCGCGCGCCGCGCCTTGGCGGCCTGCTCGTGCACGATGCCCAGTCGCTCCAGCTGCTGGGCCAGCGGCCGGCCATCGGCAAACCAGCGTACCCGTGCCAGCAGGTTGAGTGCCAGGCGGGTGTCGGGCCCGACGGTCTCGTCGGCCAGCACATGCACCCGGCAGCGCCCGCCCATGGCGTGGGCCTGCTGCTCGGCCAGTGAGCGCAGCGCGCGCGACACGGGCGCGAGATAGGACGGCGGCTCGGCATCCAGCACCACCACATCCACCGGCATCGGGCTGCCCTGGGCCTGCAGCAGCGCGCACAGCTCCCTGACCATGACGACGCCCGTGGCATCGGCCACGCGCACCAGCAGGATGGGGTCGTCGCCCGAGATGCCGTGGCGCCACAGGGCGTCGCGCTCGAACCCGGTCTCGGGCACCGGCATGGCGTCGCGTGCCGCCTGGGCCGTCAGCAGGGTCTGCAGGAACAGGCCCGCCCGCCAGGCGCCGGGCGCCAGCGCAGCGCCCTGGGTGCGTACTGCGGCCATGGTGTGGGCCAGCGTCAGGGCGCGTTCGCACAAGGCCGGCTGGCGGTGCTTGTCCAGCAGATGCTCCAGCGTCTGCGCCTCGTGGGCGGCGGCCGTGGCGAAGGTGAGCGTCACGCTGGCACCCGGCGGCAGGTGCATGACCAGGTGCAGCAGCGACAGCGGGTCATTGCCGGTGTCCAGCGCCCCGGCTGCGGTATGCAGGCCGGCGACGTCGGTGCCGAGCAGGGCCTGCACGCCGGCATGCGCGATGACGCCGCCCGGCTGCCCGGGCGCACCGCCGCGGGCCAGCCAGTGGGCCCGGTCAGCGGCGGCGCGCACGGCGTCGAGCCGCGCGCCTCCGTCCAGCTCGGCGCCCACCAGCGCATGCATCGCGTGCACGGCCGCCTCGCCGGGGCTGCGCGGCAGTCGCTGCCAGTGCAGGGCCTGCTGGGCCGGGTTCCAGCGGGCCTGCAGGAAGAGTTTGCCGAAGGCCGGGTGGGCCAGGTCGGCACGCGCCGGCGCTAGCACGGGCTCGAAGCTCGACACCAGCGCCAGCCGGCGCGCCCGCTGCGAGAGGTTGCGCAGCGTGATGCGGCGCAGCTCCACATCGTCTTCCACCGCCACCCACACCTCGGTCTGGGCGTGCAGGCCTTCGCCTTCTGCGGTGAACTGCGCGCTGGCGGGATGCAGCCGGCAGCCGTAGCGCCATTGCGGGCCGGGTGTCGGCTTGAAGGTGAGCGAGCGCCATGGGCTGGTGTCGGGTGCGCCGTTCCAGGCGAGGTCCAGGTCGCGCAGGTGCAGGTGGTGACCGAGCAGATCCTGGGGCAGGTCGTCGCGCCAGCGGCTGATCAGCACCGGCTGGCCCGGCTCGCCCCAGACCAGCGTGCCGCCGCCGTGCTCTCGCAGCATGGCGCCCAGCCGCGCATGACCCAGCCAGGTGGTGGCGGGCAGGGCGCGGCCATGCAGGTCCGGCACGACCAGCGAGATGCGCGCCCGCCGGGGTGCGCTGCGCACCGTGCGGGGCGCGGGCTCGCGCAGTGGTGGCACGCGGTGCGGCGCGCGCTCATGCAGCAGCCAGCGCACGGCACCCAGCCGCGGCTCGGCATCGGCCCAGCGCTGGGGGGCGCCGCCGCACAGCACTTCAGTCAAGGCCACGAGCGACATGCCCTGGTGGTGGCTCATGGCGGTGCCGATGCGCTGGAAGCGTTCCCGGCGCTGGGGCGTCGGCGCATCAGCCGGCGGCTCGGGTTGGCGGCTGGCGGTGTAGTCCAGCGCTTCGACGAAGCCGCCGTCATGGCGGGCGCCGAGGGCCTGCAGCGCCCGCAGGTTGGCCACCGCCGCGCGCGGCATCACCATGGTGGCCATCAGCGTGGCGTAGGGGGCGATGACGACTTCATCCGGCGGCGTGTCACGCAGGGCGAGCGCCGCCACGCCTTGCGGGCCGTACTGGTAAGCCAGGCTCTGGTCGCGTCGCGCATAGGCGCTTTCCGACACGCCCCAGGGCAGACCGGCCGCGCGGCCGGCGCGGATCTGCTCCATCACGGTCGCTCGTGCCGCCTCTTCGAGTGCGCTCCCTGCGGGTTCGTCGAGCACCAGCGAAGGCATGAGCATTTCGAACATCGAGCCCGACCAGCTCTTCAAGCCGGTGAGGCGGCCACGCGAGAAGAAGGGGCGGCCGAGCGCCCCCCAGTGCGCAGGGGGCAGGTCGCCCTTGGCGATGGCCACCAGGCTGGCCAGCCGTGCCTCGGAGGCGAGCAGGTCGTAATGGTTGGCATCGAGCTTCTCGGTGCCGTGCTCGCAGCCCGGGGCCGCCATCGCGCCGATGTGCAGCAGGCGGCGCTGCGGGTCGTAGAGCCAGCGGAAGTCATGCGCCAGCGCCAGCGCCCGGGCGCGCGCCGCGACGGCCTGCAGGGCCTCGGCGACGGCCGGCGGCGGTGGCATGCCTTCGCCCCCGCGGGCGAAGCCCTCGCAGGCCGACGCCACCACCAGCAGGTGGGCGCACAGGTTGCCGCTGTCCACGGCCGAGACATAGGGCGGCTCCAGGACCGTCAGCCTTTGGGTGTCGATCCAGTTGTAGAAGTGGCCGCGGTGACGGGGCAGCCGCTCCAGGGTGTCGAGCGTGCGTCCGACGCGCTCGGCCAGGCCGACGTCGTGCAGCCAGCCGAACTCGCGCGCACAGCAGGCTGACAGCAGGTACAGGCCGATGTTGGTGGGCGAGGTGCGGTGGGCCACGGCCACGTCGGGGTCGAACTGCACGTTGTCGGGCGGCAGGTCATGGTCGTCGGCGGTCACCCAGCGCTCGAACCAGCGCCAGGTGTCACGCGCCACGCTGAGCAGGTACTGGCGCTCGTCATCGCCGATGGCCTCCCGGCGCGGCCGGGTGCGTGGCCGGCTGGCCAGCCCGATCCACAGCGGCGCCAGGGCCCAGATGGCGAGCATCGGCAGGGCGATGCGCCAGTCGATCGGGCGACCCACCAGCGCCGGTGTCATCAGCAGCAGGGTCAGCACGCCGCTGGCCAGCGTCAGGCGCCGGTGCTGCTGCAGCAGTGAACGCCAGTCGGTGCGGGCGGCGGCTTCGGCAGCGTCGGCGGTGGTCCACTCCAGCAGGTGGCGGCGGCTCACGCGCTGGCGCCACAGGGCGCGCACGATGGCATCGACGCTGAGCCAGGTCGCCTGGGGCAGCATGGCCACGTGCCAGGCCATGCCGCCCAGGGCGCGGCCCAGCTCGGTCGCGGCCTGGCGGTAGAAGCGCGGCAGCGACACCGGCTCGCCCGAGGGCGCGCTGGCCGCTAGGGCCCCCATCAGCGGCCCCGCCCCGAAGGCTGCGCAGACCAGGCCGAGCGCATAGGCCGGTGTCAGGCCCACGCCGAGCCACGAGCCCACCAGCAGCAGCAAGGCTGCCGGCGGCACGAGGGAACGGCGCAGGTTGTCCAGCATCTTCCACAGGTGAATGGCCCGCAGGCCCCAGCGGCGGGGCTGGGTGATGAAGGGCAGCAGTTGCCAGTCGCCGCGCGTCCAGCGGTGGATGCGCGAGGCGGCCACGTCGGCATGCATGGGCGCGGCCTCCACGAGCACCACGTCGCTGACGCCGGCGCAGCGCATCAGCGAGCCCTCCAGCAAGTCGTGGCTGAGCACCTGGCCTTCGGGCAGCCGGTGCGCCAGCACCTGCGCGGCGGCCTGCACGTCGATCAAGCCCTTGCCGGTGGCGCTGCCTTCGTCGAACAGGTCCTGGTAGACCTCGGAGCTGGCGGCGCTGTAGGGGTCGAGCCCCGGCTGGCCGGCGAACAGGCTGTGAAACCAGGTGCCATGTACCGTGGAGCTGCCCGCCGCGGTGGCCAGCGGCGTGGCGATTCGGGGCTGCAGCATGCCGTGGCCGCGCACCACGGTGACGGCGCCCTGCGCATGGCGGGCCACGCGAGGCCGGTTCAGCGGATGCGCCGCCACGGCCACCAGCGCCCGCAAGGCGCCGGGGGGCAGGGCGGTGTCGGCGTCCAGCGTGATGAGGTGGCGCGTGCCCGGCGCCGGTTGCGACAGCTCGCCGAGGTCGATGAAACGGTCGGGCCAGCGCTCGGCCGGCTCGCCCGCCAGCTGCGAGATGAGGGCCTCGGTCTTGCCGCGCTTGCGTTCCCAGCCGATCCAGCGCTGCTCGGTCTCGCTCCAGCGGCGTGCGCGGTGCAGCAGCAGGAAGCGCGGCCGGCCACCGCAGGCGCTGCCGTAGCGCTCGTTGAGTGCCTCGATGCCCCGGCGCGCTTCGTTCAGCAGCGCCTCATCCTGCGGCTGGTGCTCGGTCTTGGCATCGCCCCAGTCACTGAGCAGCGCGAACTGGGCTTCGTCCTCCTGGTTGGCGAGGTGGTGGCGCTCCAGCTGCGCCAGCAGCGTGGCAATGCCCTTCGGCCGCGTGAGCATGCAGGGGATGACGACGAGCGTGCGTGCCGTGCGCGGCAGGCCACGGGGCCAGTTCAGCCGAGGCAGTCGCGCGGGTGGGGCCGATTCGCTGATCAGCCGGTTGGCCAGGGCCACCACGGCCTCGCTGGCCGGCAGCAGCGACAGCAGTACGGCGGCCACCACCATCGGCCAGTGCGCCGCGGGCGGGAGCCCCAGCACCAGCAGGCCGACTTCCGTGATGCCCAGCAGCAGCGCGAGGCTGCCGAGGTAGAGCCCGCCGCGATGCCGCCGCAGGGCGGCGCGCCAGCGCTCGCCGGCAGTGGGCTTGCGTTGAAGTTCATCCAGCAGCCGCCGCCAGCCCGGGCCGCTGAGCCAGTGCAGTGGCGCGGTCTCCTCGGCGTCGTCGGGCCAGCTCGGGTCGTTGCACAGCCGCTGCAGTGCCTCGGCCACCGCGGCCTCGGGCAGGCCGTGGCGCTCGGTCAGGGCCTCGATCGCATGCAGGGTCAGGCCCCGCGTGGCCTCGTCTTCCTGCTGGTAGACGTCGATGCTGCTCAGGGCGCGCAGCGTCGGGTGCACTTCGTCGAAGAGCCCGGCCCAATCGGCAGCGCCCAGGTTGCGCAGGCTGCCGATGGCGTTGCGGATGCTCTGATGGTCGGCCGCGCTTTCGGCCTGCTCGGCAGCCTGGGCGGCCACCGCGTCGGGCAGGGCCTGCTGGAGCCAGTCGCGCGTGGCTTGCCAGGCGGGGCCGGCGTCCTCTTCCGAGTCCGGGCGGCCCAGCGCGTGGTCGGTGAGTCGTTCATGCAGCCGCAGGGCCAGTGCCTGCACGGCGGGGTCCTGCGGCCAGGCGGCCTGCCACTGCCGGAGCTGTGACGTCACCGCGCCGGCATCGAGTTGAGGCAGGGCCTCAAAGAGGCGCTGCGCCGCGCGGCGTCCGAGGTGGCGCCAGGCGGCGCGTTCCGCCAGCCGGCGCAGGTTTTCCACCAGCACCACGCGCAAGGTGGAGGGCAGGGCCCAGAGTTCACGCAGGGTCAGCGCCTCGACTTCGTGGTGACCGCCTAGGAAGTGGTGCAGCAGCGGCAATTCCAGCGCACTGTCCGCATGGGCCACCCAGGCCCACGCGACGCCATAGACCCGCGGCAGGCCCTGCAGCGGTTCGTCTGCCAGACGGGGCAGGCGCTGAAAGTAGCTGTGCGGCAGGTCGTGCAGCACCTCATCGAGCTGCTGCTGCACGATGCGTGCGTTGTCCAGCAGCCAGGCGTGGGCCGGGTCGATGTCCGCCTGCAGGCCTTCCTCCGACAGCACCGCCAGCGCCGCAGCCCAGACCTTCAGGTTGCTGCGCAGCCGAGGCGAGAAGGGCCGCGGCTGCGCGCCGAGGTCATCCACCCGCTGCGCGGCGGCCAGGCTGCGGCCATGCTCGGCAAACCGCTCGGCACCGAACTGCACCGCCCGGACCGGCGCGGCGGCCGCCTGAGCGCCTTGGGCCAGACGAACAAAGGCCTGCGAAGGGCCGGGCGGTGTCAAGTCAGCGGGCTGGGCACGGTTCGAGGCGGTCATGCCCGCACTGTGGGTGCCCGCCCCGGGCGATGACAGCGGCACGGGGCGCGTGCGGCTGTCGGTGGTGTCCTACCCGGCAACAAATCTTTGCGTGCTGTCGGCAATCTGTCCTCTCCAGGAAAGCGCGGTGGCCGCGCGCCTCAGCGGCCCGGAGAGTGGTGGGAGAGGAGACATCTCATGAACGATCGCAACTTGGTGCGCGGCCTCTTCCTGGCGGCGCTGGCTCTGGGCTTTGGCCTCGGTGCGCTGCGCTATCCCATCGGGAGCTTCGCCCATGCCGGGCCAGGCCTGTTCCCGCTGCTGGTCAGCTCGCTGCTGCTGCTGGTGGCGGTGGTGAGCCTGGTGCGTGCCCGGCTCGTGGCGCGCGTGCCGCTGGACTGGCGCTGGCGCAACATCGGCTTGCTGCTGCTCGCCCTGTGCGGCTTCGCCTTGGTGAGCCAGCACTTGAAGATGCTGGCGGGCATCGTGTTCATGGTGTTCGTCGCCTCGCTGGCGGCGTCATCTTTCGTGGGCGCGCAACCTGAAGATCGTGCTCGGCTTGATCGTGCTGGCTTTCGGCTTCCAGAAGCTGCTGGGCCTGAACCTGCCGCTGCTCTGAGGGCCTGCCGTCATGGAGATGTTGCACAACCTCGCCTTCGGCTTCGAGCATGCGCTGACCTGGCAGAACCTGATGTTCTGCGCCATTGGCTGCATCGTCGGCACCCTCGTCGGCCTGCTGCCAGGGCTCGGGCCACTGGCCACGATCAGCATGCTGCTGCCGCTGACCTATTCCATCCCGACGGGTGGCGCGCTGATCATGCTGGCCGGCATCTATTACGGGGCTCAGTATGGCGACAGCGTCAGCGCCATCACGATGAAGATCCCGCATGCGAGCTCCATCGTGGCCTGCATCGATGGCTACCAGATGACCCTCAAGGGCAAGACCGGCCTGGCCTTGTTCACCGCCGGTATCTCCAGCTTCATCGGGGGCACGGTGGCCATCTTCGTGCTGGCGGGGCTGGCACCCAGCCTGGGCGAGGTGTCGCTGATGTTCGGGCCGGCGGACTACTGCTCGCTGATGCTGCTGGGCTTCCTGTGCGTGAGTTTCGTGACCACGGGCAGCCTGCTCAACGGGCTGGCCATGTGCCTGGTGGGCGTGCTGCTCGGGCAGATCGGCACCGACGTGAACAGCGGGCTGGAGCGCTACACCTTCAACCTGCCCTTCCTGGCCGATGGCATCGGCCTGGTCAGCGTGGCCCTGGGCTGTTTCGGCATTGCCGAGATCACCAAGAACCTCGACGCCCGGGAGGAGCGCACCCCGTTCAGCGGCGTCATCCACCTGATGCCGACCTGGGCGGAGTTCAAGCGCATCCTGCCCAGCGCCCTGCGCGGCAGCGCGGTGGGTTCTGTGCTGGGTATCCTGCCCGGGGGCGGGCCGGTCATCGCGCAGTTTGCGGCGTATGCGCTGGACAAGAAGGTCAGCAAGCATCGCGACGAGATCGGCAGCGGTGCCATCGAGGGCGTGGCCGGGCAGGCGGCGGCCGATGAGGCGGCTGCGCGCACCAGCTTCATTCCGCTGATGAGCATTGGCATTCCGGAGAACCCGGTGATGGCGCTGATGATGGCCGCCTTCGTCATCAAGGGCATCCAGCCCGGGCCCAACATGATCTCGCAGCACGGCGACCTGTTCTGGGGCCTGGTGGCCAGCATGTGGGTGGGCAACGTCTTCCTCGTCGTGCTGAACGTGCCGCTGGTGCGCTACTGGCTGTCGGTGTTCAAGATCCCGTACAGCGTGCTGTTCCCGGCCATCCTGTTCTTCTGCTGCGTCGGGACCTTCAGCGTCAACAACAACCTGCAGGACATCTACATCACCGCCGCCTTCGGGCTGCTGGGCTATGTGTTCATGCGGCTGGACCTGGATGCCGCACCGCTGATGCTCGGCTTCATCCTGGGCCCGATGCTGGAGGAGTATTTCCGCCGGGCGATGCTGCTCAGCCGCGGCAGCTTCATGACGTTCGTGACCCGGCCGATCAGCGCCTCATTGCTGGGCTTGATCGGGGTGTTCGTGGCCTGGCAGATCTGGGGCTTCCTGCGCAGCCGGCGAGTGGCGGGCGAGCCTGTGGCGGCCTGACGCGCAGCGTTCGCCGCTCAGCCCAGCGCCCGCAGCCGCGCCGCGAGGGCCTCGTGCTCGGCGTCGACGCGCGCTGGCGTGGGGTCGGCCAGGTGAGCCCGCAGCACACGCCGCAGCGTCTCGGGCTGCGGCGTCAGGGGCCCGGCGAATCGCACTGCGGTGTCGTCGGCAATCAGCAGGGTCGGGAAGGTTTCGATGTCGAGGTCGCCGATGAGATCGGCCTCGTCCTCGATGTCGATCCAGCGCACCTGCAGGCCGTCCTGCGGCAGTTCCGCGCAGGCGGCTTCGAAGGTGGCTCGGTAGGACTCGCAGGTTCGGCACCAGGCCGCACACAGGCAGGCGACAAGCAGGCTCATGGGTGGCATGGTGCCACGAGCGGCACCAAGGGCCGAGTTGGGCGGGAAATCAGCCGCAGATGCGGCCTTAGGCGCGGCTGCAGGGCGGCACCATGCGGGCATGGTTGCGCCACTGAACAACGCCTTGCTGAACTATTTGTCGTCGAAGACGTCCGACGGGGCGGCCACGACGGCGCAGACCGCCGGGCTCAAGGCGGGCAGCGTGACCGTGTCCAAGGCGGCGCTGGAGCGCGCGGCCGGCATGGCCAAGTCGGCCACGGCGGCGAAGGCGCTGGAGACGGCGCAGAAGACGTTGGCGACCGACCTGCGCGCCGCCATGGCCAAGGCCGGGGTCAAGCTCGGCGGCGCGGTGGAGTTCACGGTCAAGAGCGACGGCACGGTCGAGACCAAGGGGTCGGAGGCCGACAAGGCCGCTGTGAAGGCCTTCTTCGCCGCCGACACCAGCCAGCCAAGCTTTGCCAAGCGCATCGCCAGCCAGGCGCAGGACGCCCTCAAGCTGTCGAGCACCATCCAGCAGAGTGCGGCCATCTCGCAGGCTGCCCAGCTGGCCAAGAGCCCGGGCGGCGTGATGTCGCTCTACAACTCCCTCATGCAACAGAGCGCGTCGGCCAGCGTCACCTTTTCGGTGTCGGCCGCCGGCAGCTCGCTCACCTACCCCGGCTCGCTCAGCACCAACGCCTGAGGGTTCAAGGGCCCAGGCCCGCGGCCTGCGCCGCCAGCGTGCCGAGTTCGCCATACAACGGCAGCACGTTGGTGCCCGCCTGGGGATGCACGCGGTTGGACAGCAGCACATAGAAGCTGCGGCTGGCCGGGTCCAGCCAGAAGGCGCAGCCGGTGAAGCCGGTGTGGCCGAAGCTGGTGACCGGGTAGAGGGTGCCCCGCGGTCGGGCGTAGGGTGAGGTCAGGTCCCACCCTAGGCTGCGCTGTTCAGGGATGCCGGACGGCGACTGCACGGTGGTGAGCTGCGCAATGCTCTCGGCGGACAGCAGGCGACGGCCATCGTCGGCCAGGCCGCCGCGCAGCAGCATGCGTGCGAAGCGGGCGAGGTCGGCCGTCGTTGTGAACAGGCCGGCATGCCCGGCCACGCCGCCCATCTTGCGGGCCGTGGGGTCGTGTACCTCGCCGCGCAGCACCCGGCCGTCGCTCAGCCGCTCGGTGGGTGCGATGCGCCCGGGCGGCAGGCGCTGCAGCGGCAGATAGCCGCTGTCCTGCATGCCCAGGGGCTGGAACACCGCCTGCTGGGCGAGTGGCGCCAGGGGCTGGCCCGACACGCGTTCGATGACGCGGCCGAGCAGGATGAAGTTGACGTCGGAGTAACGAAACCGCGTGCCGGGCGCCGCAGTCAGCGGCAGGCTGCAGGCGATGCGCTCAGCCGCCGCCGGCCCGACCCAGTCCCCTGCGCCATTGCCGGGCAGGCTGGCCGGCAGGCCCGAGCTGTGCGTGAGCAGCTGGCGCAGCGTGATGCCGGCTTTGTCAGGGCCACCGCAGTCGGGCAGATAGCGCTGCAGAGGCGCGTCGATGTCGAGCTGGCCGCGCTCGCGCAGCCACTGCGCCAACGTGGCGGTGACCACGGGCTTGGTCAGCGAGGCGGCGTCGAAGACGGTGGTCTCGTCCAGTACTTCGGGCGTGGGCTCGACGGCGCGCTGCCCGTAGGCGCGGTGGTAGGCGCCGTGGTCCAGGCGCTCGATCCACAGCGCGGCGCCTGGCAGCTGGCGGTCGTTGATGAAGGCCTGCACGGCCGCGTCGGCCCGCACCAGGGGAGCGGTGGGCAGTTGCGGGACCGGGGCGCATCCCGTGATCAAGGCCAGCAGCGCGGCCGGCAGCAGCAGGTGTCGCATCGGGCCAGTGTGCCCGACACCGCGGTTCAGCCCGCGCCGAGGATGTGTCGCAGCACCCGGTCTTCCAGCTCGGCAAAGCCGGCCGCCGTGCGGGCGCGCGGGCGCGGCAGGGCGACCGTCGCGTCCAGCGCCAGGCCGCCGCGGTCGATGAGCAGCACGCGGTCGGCCAAGGCGACCGCCTCGGTGACGTCGTGCGTGACCAGCAAGGCGGTAAAGCCATGGCGGCGCCAGAGCTGCTCGATCAGCCGGTGCATCTCCAGGCGCGTCAGCGCATCGAGCGCACCGAGCGGCTCGTCCAGCAGCAGCAGGCGCGGCTGGTGCACCAGCGCGCGGGCCAGGGCCACGCGCTGGCGCTGGCCGCCCGAGAGCGTGGCGGGCCAGTCCTTGCCGCGGCCCGCCAACCCCACTTGCGCCAGAGCCTCCATCGCGCGGTCGCGGGCATCGCGCCCGGGCAGGCCCAGGGCCACGTTGTCCACGACGCGCTTCCAGGGCAGCAGCCGGGCATCCTGGAACATGAGCCGGCGTTCATGCGCCTCGCCGGCCTGCACGTGGCCTGCGGTCGGTGCATCCAGCCCGGCGATCAGCCGCAGCAGCGTGCTCTTGCCGCAGCCGCTGCGACCCACCAGCGCCACGAACTCGCCGGGTGCCACGTCCAGGTCCAGCCCCTGCAGCACATGGCGGGCGCCAAAGGACTTGGCCACGCCGCGCAGCGTGAGTGCCAGGCCTGGTGCCCCCGGGGCGGGCTCGGGCACCGGCTCGGGGCGGGGCTCTCGCGTGATCACGGGGATATCGAACTCATTCACCCACATCTCAATCTCCCGTGGCGGCATAGCCCTTGTGCCAGGGCAGCCAGGCGCGCTCCAACGCGCGGGCCAGTACGTCGGCCAGCTTGCCCAGCAGGGCATAGAGCAGGATGCCGACCAGCACGATGTCGGTCTGCAGGAACTCCCGCGCATTCATGGTCAGGTAGCCGATGCCGGCCTGGGCCGACAGCGTCTCGGCCACGATGAGCAGCACCCACATCAGCCCCAGCGAGAAACGCAATCCCACGAGGATGGACGGCAGGGCGCCCGGCAGGATGACCTGCGTGTAGAGCCGCCAGCCCGTAAGGCCGTAGCTGCGTGCCATCTCGATGAGGTCGCGGTCGACATTGCGGATGCCGTGGAAGGTGTTCAGGTAGACCGGGAAGAACACGCCTACCGCCACCAGCACCAGCTTGGCGGCCTCGTCGATGCCGAACCACAGGATCACCAGCGGGATGAGTGCCAGGGCCGGGATGTTGCGCAGCATCTGCAGCGTGGTGTCCAGCAGTGCCTCGGCCTGTCGCCAGGTGCCGGTGAGCAGGCCCAGCAGCAGGCCCAGGCCGCCGCCGACGGCCAGCGCCGAAAATGCGCGCGCGGCGCTCACGCCCACATGGTGGGCCAGCTCGCCCGAGCGCAGCAGCTGCCAGAAGGCCGCCAGCACCGCGGCGGGCTCAGGCAGGATGCGGGCCGACAGCAGGCCGCTGCGCGAAGCCAGTTCCCAGGCCAGGATGAGCGCCGCGGGCAGCAACCAGGGCGTGATGCGCTTGATCATGGCGTCAGCTGGCAGCCGCGGCCTTGGGCACGATGTGGTTGGCCACCACTTCGCCGAAGGGGCCGGTGAGCGCCGGTGCGGTGAGCTTCTCGCGTGTGTCCAGCGGCAGCAGCGGGAAGACCAGCTCGGCAAACCGGTGAGCCTCGTCCAGGTGCGGGTAGCCGCTCAGGATGAAGGATTCCAGGCCGAGGTCCGCGTACTCGCGGATGCGCTCCGCCACCTGCTGCGGGTTGCCCACCAGGGCCGTGCCCGCACCGCCCCGCACCAGGCCCACGCCGGCCCACAGGTTGGGCGAGATCTCCAGCCCCTGGCGCACGTCGGCCTTGTTGAAGCGGCCGCCATGCAGCTCGGCCATGCGGCGCTGGCCCACCGAGTCCATCGCGCGGAACTTGGCCTGGGCGGCGGCCACGGTGGCTTCGTCGAGTTGCGAGAGCAGCTCGCCCGCGGCGCGCCAGGCTTCGTCCTCGGTCTCGCGCACGATGACGTGCAGCCGGATGCCATAGCGCAGCGTGCGGCCGCGGGCGGCGGCGCGCTCGCGCACGTCGGCCAGCTTCTTGGCGACCTCGGCCGGCGGCTCGCCCCAGGTCAGGTAGGTGTCCACCTGCTCGGCTGCCAGGTCGTGCGCCGGGCCGGAGGAGCCGCCGAAGTACACCGGCGGGTAAGGGCGGTTGATGGGCGGGTAGAGCACCTTGCCGCCCTTGACGCTGAGGTGGTCGCCGTCAAAGTCCAGCGTCTCGCCGGTGTGCGAGCGGGTCAGCAGCTCGCGCCAGATGCGGATGAACTCGGCCGACTGCGCATAGCGTTCGCTGTGATCCAGGAACTGACCGTCGCCCGCCAGCTCGTCGGGGTCGCCGCCGGTAACGAGGTTCACCAGCAGCCGGCCGCCCGAGAGGCGGTCCAGCGTGGCGGCCATGCGGGCGCTCTGGGCGGGCGCCACGAGACCGGGGCGCAGCGCGACCAGGAACTTGAGGCGCTTCGTCGCGTCGATCAGGCTGGCGGCCACGACCCAGGAGTCTTCGCAGCTGCGGCCGGTGGGCAGCAGCACGCCTTCGTAGCCGAGACTGTCGGCCGCGATGGCGATCTGCTTGAAGTAGGCATGGTCGGCCACGCGCGCGCCGCGTGAGCTGCCGAGGTAGCGGCTGTCGCCGTGGGTGGGAATGAACCAGAAGATCTTCATGCTTTGACCTGTGTGACGGCGTCGGCCACCTGGATGGCGCGGGGAATGAGGCCGAGCTCCGTGAAGGCGTCGGCCACCTGTTGCTGCTCGCGCACCAGCGCGGCGGTGAGCGGGCCGACAGGCGCCACGCCACGGCGCTCCACCATGCGCTGCACGGTGGCGGCCGGCAGTCCGGCGAATTCGGCATAGCGCTGCACCGCGTCGCGGCGATCGGCCTGCACGCGGGCATCGGTGTCGGTCAGCGCCTGGAAGAGGGTCTTGAGCAGCGCGCCGTCACGGCTCAGGGCGCGGGAGGCCAGGTAGAACGTGTTGTTGTTGCTGAGACCCCGGCTGGTGGCCAGGGCGCGCAGTTCGCCGGAGATTTCGGCGGCGGCGTAGTAGGGGTCCCACACGGCCCAGGCGTCCACCGAGCCGCGCTCGAAAGCGGCGCGCGCCTCGGCGGGCGGCAGGTAGACGGGCTGGATGTCGCTCCAGGCGAGGCCCGCCTTCTTCACGGCCTGCACGGTCAGGAAGTGGGCGCTGCTGCCCTTTTGCAACGCAATGCGCCGGCCTTTCAGGTCGGCGAGCTTGCGCAGCGGAGAGTCGGGCTTGACGAGCACGGCCGAGCTGTCGGGCTTGGGCGGCTCGGCGCCCACATAGACCACGTCCTTGCCGGCCGACTGCGCGAACACTGGCGGCGCATCGCCGGTGGCACCGATCTCCACGCTGCCCAGGGCCAGCGCCTCCAGCAGCTGCGGGCCGGCCGGGAACTCGGTCCACTGGATGCGCGTGCCCGTCAGGCGCTGCTCCAGCAGGCCGTAGCTCTTGAGCAGCGCGAGATTGAAGCTGCCCTTCTGGAAGCCGATCCGCAGTTGCGGCGGCGTCTGGGCGCGCGTCCAGACGGCCGCGGTGGTGGCCAGAATGGCGACCGCGGCGCGGCGAGTGGTGGTGGCGCTCATCGCGCAGCCTCGGCGAGCTTGGTGTTGCCGGGCAGCGCATCCGCCACACGGATGGGCTTGGGGATGAGGCCCAGCGCATGGAAGGTGTCGGCAATCTTCTGCTGCTCCGCGGCGACCGCGGCGGTCAGCGGCTTCACGCCGAACTGGTAGCGGCTCAGGCTCTTCTCGACCACCTCGACCGGCAGGCCCTGCAGCGGCGCGATGACGGCCGCCGCGGCTTTAAGGTTGGCCTTGAGCCAGGTCGCCTGTGCCTGGGTGTCCTCGAACAGGGCCTGGATGACGTGGGGCTGCTTCTCGGCAAAGCTGCGCTCGGCCAGGTAGTAGGCGTAGTTGTTGACGAGGCCACGGCCATCCGCCAGCAGGCGGGCACTGCTTTGCTGCTCAACCGCGGCGAGGAAGGGGTCCCAGATCACCCAGGCGTCCACCGCGCCGCGCTCGAAGGCGGCCCGCGCATCGGCCGGTGGCAGGTAGACGGGCTGGATGTCGGTGATCTTCAGGCCTTGCTTCTCCAGCGCCTTCACGAGCAGGTAGTGCACATTGCTGCCCTTGTTGAGCGCGACCTTCTTGCCCTTGAGGTCGGCCACGGTCTTGACGACCGAGTCCTTGGGCACGACCAGGGCCTCGGCTTCGGGGGCGGCGGGGTCAAAGCCGATGTAGACGAAGCGGGCGCCCGCGGCCTGCGCAAAGATGGGCGGCGCCTCGCCCACGAAGCCCACGTCGACCGCGCCGACGTTCAGGCCTTCCAGCAGTTGCGGCCCGGCGGGGAACTCCACCCACTTCACGCTCACGCCCAGCGGCGCGAGCTTCTTCTCCAGCGAGCCGCTGGACTTCTGCAGGGTGAGGAGGCTGGCAGATTTCTGGAAGCCGATGCGCAGGGTGGTCTCGGCGTGGGCATGGAGGCTGGCGGCCAGCAGCAGCGGGGCGGTCCAGCGGAGCAGGGAGCGCAGAGTCATGTTGTTCGTCCTTCAAAAAAAGTCCCGGCGCCAGGGCGCACCCGATCCGCGCCTGAACGGCGCCGGGACAAGTCGCCGATCCCGCAACGGGGGGCGAGGAGACAAGCGGTGGTGAGGTGAGCGAGGTGCCGCGTCAACAGGTGGCGGTGTCTTCCTGCGAGGCCCGCATTCGCGGCGTGAGAGGGGCCAGCGCGCGGTCCAGCCGGGCAATGAGATCAGGCTCGGGCACATAGCCGCCAGCCTCATGACGGCGCAATTGAGCGTCAGTCGCGAACACGCTGTCCAGCACATGGCGCGCGCCCAGAGCCGACAGCACGGGCTTGAGCGCGTAGTCGAGCGCCAGGAAATGGGCCGGGCTGCCGCCGGTGGCCAGCGGCAGCACCAGCTTGCCGCGCAGGGCGTCCGGCGGCAGCAGGTCCAGGAAGACCTTCAGCAATCCGCTGTAGGCAGCCTTGTAGATGGGTGTGCTGACGATGACGAGCTCGGCAGCCTCGACGGCTTGCACGGCGGCGGCAATGGCAGGGTCCTGCACGTCGGCGGACAACAGCGCCTCGGCAGGCAACGCACGCACGAGGATGTCGTGGTGTCGGCCGGCGCGGCCTTCCAGGCGGGTCAGCGCGAACTGCGTGAGCCAGGCGGAGCGTGAGCGTTCGCTGGGGCTGGCGGAGAGGCTGGTGATGTGCATGGCGGCCGGTGTCGGTTCAGGCCTTGCACGATACGGAGGGGGCTTCCTTCGAGGAACGAAGGAAAGCGGCGCTGCTTATGCGCGCGGCGAGATTAGCCATCCGATGACGGCCAGCGCTGCCGTGGTGCCGGCGGCGATGGCCAGGTTGGCGAGCAGGGGCAGGTCATCGGCCATGGCCAGCCAGCCACCACTGGCGACGGCCGTCGCCGCGAACAAGCCCACCGCGAGGCGGCGCTTGCCGGGCGGCGACGGCGGGTCGAAGCGGGGTTGGGCCAGGCGCTCGGCCGTGGGCATCGCTTGCAGCGCGACGCCCGGTGGCGCCCAGCCGGGGGACTTCACCAGCACGCGCAGCTTGTCGGCCCAGCGCGGTGTAGCCCGCATGCGCCGCCACAGTTCGGCATACACCTGCCCGACGGCTGCCAACGGCCGCCAGCTGTGCAGCGGCTTGACCGTGCCGTAGACGCAGGGTTCGCGCTCTTCGGTGAAGGTGCCGAAGAGCCGGTCCCACAGCACGAGGATGGCGCCGTAGTTGCGGTCCAGGTAGGCCGGGTTCACGGCATGGTGCACCCGGTGGTTGGAGGGCGTGGAGACGATGCGGTCCAGCCAGCCCAGGCGGCCGATGTGCTCGGTGTGGATCCAGAACTGATAGAACAGCACCACCGTGCCCGCCAGCGCAAAGTGCGCGGTTGGCACCCCGGCCAGCGCCATGGGCAGGAAGAACGGCGCGCCCGTCACCGTGTAGAAGCTCTCCTGCCGCAGCGCGGTGCTCAGGTTGAAGTGCTCGCTTTGGTGATGCACCGCATGCGCGGCCCAGAGCAGGGCGCTTTCGTGGCTGGCGCGGTGCAGCCAGTAGTCGCAGAAGTCATAGAACACGATGCTGCCCGCCACACCGAGAGCGCCATGCCAGAGGCCGGGCGAGACCAGGGCCAGGTGGCGGTGCACGCTGGCGTAGAGCCCGGTCTGGAACAGCGGCGTGACCACCGCCACCGCCTGGCTCAGCAGACCCTGGCTGAGGCTGCTGAGGGTGTCGGCCAGCCGGTAGGTCTGGTGCCCGCGCCACCAGCCCCAGGCCAGTTCGGCCACCAGGCACAGGCCGAACAGCGGCAGCGCGTAAAGCAGGACGTCATGCATGCGGAAAACGGGCGTCTGGGCTCAGAAGCGATGCCAGACACTGATCAGGAAGCTGGGTTGGTCGTGGCTGTGGGCCAGCGGGGAGGCGGCGGCCTGGTCGACAAGGTGCGCATGCAGCCACTGGCCGTTGACGGTCCAGTCGGCGGAGAACTTGTGCTCGGCACTCACCGCCACGCTCCAGTCCTGCCAGCCGGCGTGCGGTCGGAACACCGGCAGGCCGCTGGCTTGGGACTCGCGCGGCCCGATGCCGAAGCTGCCGCGCAGGTGGGCGGCGTCGGCATAGGTGGCTGCCAGGCTGATGCCGATGAGGTCGGCGCCCACCGGGATGCCACTGGTGGCCCCGAGCTCCAGCTGATTGCCGTTGTGATGCCGCCCGCTCCCCCAGGACAAGCCTGACTGCAGCAGCAGCTCCGGCACCGGCTGGGCATTGGCGAAGAGCTGGGTGATGAGGCGCGAGCCCAGCCGGTCCACGCCCGGTGGCGATTCGCGCCGCGAGCGGCCCGACTGCGGCCACAGCCGTGCGCCGAGTTGCCAGGCCTTGGCGCTGTCATGGCCGAGCAGCGCCGGGGCCAGGTTCCAGCCCAGGCCGGTGTCGGTGGCGGCGAACAGGCCGTCGGGCGATTCGTAGCTCAGCGCCGGCAGCAAGGCCTCGCGCTGGCGTGCACTGCCCGGCGCGCTGGGCCAGCCGCGCACCGACAGCCCGCCTTGCCAGGTGGCGGCTTCGGGCGGGTCGTCCAGCAGCAACAGGCTGCCGGCGGCGCGCGCCGCGTCGTGGCGTGCCAAGCCGG
This sequence comes from Roseateles puraquae, assembly GCF_002205845.1. Classification (GTDB taxonomy): domain Bacteria; phylum Pseudomonadota; class Gammaproteobacteria; order Burkholderiales; family Burkholderiaceae_C; genus Pelomonas; species Pelomonas puraquae. The sequence continues at coordinate 337,220 of NZ_NISI01000005.1, forward strand.
CGAGCGCCAGCAGCATCAGCGGCGCACTGCGCAACAAGGACAAGCGACGGCGGAACATGGGACGAGGCGCGGGCATGGCAGGCCCGTCACGCCGCCGGGGGCGTGGGCCGGGCGGCGCCACTGTAGGGGCCGTCGAAGGTTTGTCGATCCGGCAGGCGGCCCCGCACAGTGCGGCGTCAGGCTCGGGAAAGTCTGGCGCAAGGCGGGGTCGATGCGCACGGGCCGTTTCAGCCCACGGGTCCGCCCCGTTGCAGCGCGCGTGCGCTCAACCGCATCAGCGTCTCATGGCATTGCGCCAAGGTGGCGATGCAATCCAGGCCGGCGGTCTCGACCTCCGGCATCAGCGCCAGCCAGGCGCGCAGGCCTTCCAGCGTGACCTGGCTGCGCGAGGTGACCAGCCAGCCGTGCTCGCGCAACTGGCCGAGGTAAAGCCACGCCTGCCGCCGCGACAGGCCCGACAGCTGCCCGATCCAGCGCTGCGCCACCGGCAGCGCGATACGGTCGGCGCGCCGGGCCGCCTCATCCGGTGCTAGCGCCGTGGCGAGGGTGGCCATCACGCTCACCAGCCGCTGCAGGCCGTTGCCGGCCAGGCGCATGGAGATCTGCCCTTGCAGCCGGCTCGCAGTGGCGTTGTAGAGCTCGCCCGTCTGGCTGGCCAGGGGCGGGGCGTCTGCCGACTGCAGTTGCGCCAGCGGAATGTGGATGGTGGTCACGTCCACGAGGGCCGTCACGTCGTAGCGCGCGGCCAGCTTGCCCAGCGGCGATTCGCCGCCGATGACGTCACCCAGCCACAGTGCCGCCACCGCGACCCGCGTGCCCGGCGCCACCTGCGAGACGAGATACGCCGCACCCCGGCTGATGGCGACCCACTCGCCGAGCGGGCTGCCGGCCTTGATGATGCGCTGGCCGCGCCGGTAGGTGCGCACCTCGGCGCTGCTGAGCCAGCGGGTGTCGTGTTCGTCCAGGGGCGCGGCGGTGCGGCGGTTCTTCATCAACGACTTTCGGGTTCTTGTCGGCGCGGCTGGCGCGGGCCGCGGGTGCGGTCTTGTAGGGCGTTAGCGGGCCGCGTGGTCGGCGGATGAACGCCGGCCCGCGCCGTGTAAAGCACTTGACGTCACCAGATGGACAGGCTGCGCGCCAGCACGCGCTGCAGCCAACTGCGGGAGGCGGCGTCTGACACATCGCCCTGGGCGACGCTCTCGAGGTTGGCATTCACCACGTCGGCCGAGGCCACCACATTGCCGGGCCCGATGTCGCGCGGGTTGACGATGCCGGAGAAGCGCAGCGTGCTGACGCCACCGTTCAGGCCCATGCTGCGTTCGCCGGCCACCAGCAGGTGACCGTTGGGCAGCACATTGATGACGGTGACCGCCAACTGGGCGTTGAAGCTGCTGCTGGTTTCGGCATTGCCGGCGCCCCTGAAGCTGTCGCTGCCCGAGGCGCTGGCGTCGATGTTGATCAGCTTGGCCAGGGCCGTGCCGGCTTTGGCGCCGCCCGGGCCCTTGGAGGCGAGCTTGCTGTCGCGGCTGGTGTCGGCGCTGTGCTTCTGGGCGGCGCGCAGGGTCTCGGCGATGTCCACCTTGAGGGTGTCGCCCAGCGCGCGGGGCCGGCGCTCCGCCGAGAAGAGTGTGGCCGTGCCCATGTGGGCCTGGTAGATGGCGCCGTTGCGCGGCTGCTCCAGGAACATCGGCGCCGGCTGGGCGGCGGCCGTGACCGGCAACGTGACCAGGCTCGGCGGCGCGGACGCGCAGGCAGCCAGCATCAGGCAAGCGGCCAGCGCGAGGCGGCCCGGCAGGGAAGGCGGGAGGGTCATGGCAGGGGCTCCAGAAAACGGGGCTTCAGGTCTCGAAGCCGGTGATCAGCGCCTTCACGACGGGCGCGATCTTCTTGCGGGTGCTGGCCCAGCGGGCCAGGCTGTCGTCACCGGCGTAGGCGCTGGTGGCCATGAGCTGGCCGTCGGCGCGGTGCAGGCTCAGGGCCGCACTGCTCAGATAGGGGCGGTGCCCCTGGCCGAGCGGCGGCACGCCCCACGCGATGCTGCCGACATAACGCAGCCAGTAGACGCAGCTGCGCGGGCCGGTGCCGGCGTCGTAGACGCGGCTGTCCACGCCCTGGGTCTTGAGCTCGGCCTGCAGCGCCGGTACCAGTTCGTCCAGGGGCAGCTCGCGGTTGTACTCCACGCAGACCGAGGCCATGGGGGCGTCGCCGTGGTGCACGGTGTTCACAGGGCGCGGCGGCTGGGCCGCCATGGCGGCGTTGCCGCCGTACTTGATGGCCTCCCAGGCCGCCATCGGCGCCATCGGGCTCAGCAACGAGCAGCCCGTGAGCGGCGCGAGCAACAGCAGGGCGGCGATGCGCAGGGGAGGATGCGGCATGGCCAGACCTCACAGCAGCGTGCCGACCACGGCCGCGCCGACCACACCGGCGAGCACGCCGTGCTCCAGCACCTCGCCGGCCACGTCAGCCGTGGCCTGTGCGGCATCGCTGACCAGCTGCACCCCTTGCTGCCCCAGCGACATGGCCGAGTGGGCCAGTTGCAGTGCCGACGCCGCGGCGGGGCAGCTGAAGCTGACGACGACGCCCGCGTGAAGGTTCTTGCTGTTGAGCCGCGCCTCGCAGGTGCTGCGCGCCGGTGCCGGCGCGCCGGTGGTGCGGCCGGGGCGCGAGGCCTCGGTCGCCGTGCGGCATTGCAGGCCCACCGAAGTCATGCTCAGCTCCCGCTGGTCGGCGTGGGCGACGTGCCCGCGGCCTGGGCGGTCTTGAGCAGCTGCGAGAAGTCACCCGCGGCGGCAGCCGGGGCGGGCTTGCCTGCAGGCGGCGCGGCGGGGGTGGCCGGGGTGGCAGGCAGGGGCTTGATGTGCATGGCAGAACTCCTGAAGTGGTGAGGAAATTCTTGGCCTGCCCCGGGTGCCTCGGTCGGGCGATGACGGCGTCTCGCGCCGGCTTGACGGCGCCCTGGGTGAAGTACTTCACCCAAGGCCGCCTGGCGTCTAGATCTGCACCCGCGTGCCCAGTTCCACCACCGCGTTGTCCGGCAGCCGGAAGAACTTCGCCACGCCGCTGGAGTTGCGGCTCAACGCGGCGAAGAGTCGCTCGCGCCAGCTCGCCATGCCACCGCCCGGCGTCGAGACGACCGTCTCGCGGCTCAGGAAGTAGCTGGTGTCGAAGGGCTCGACCACCAGGCCCAGCGGCGCACATTGTGCGAGCGCGGCGGGCACGTCGGGCTCCTCCATGAAGCCGTAGTGCACCTGCACCCGCCAGAAGCCCGGTGCCAGGGGCTGCACCTGCACGCGCTCGGCCGGGTCGACCGTCGGACGGTCGTGGAAGGCCACGTTCAGCACGATGTTGGTCTCGTGCAGCACCTGGTTGTGCTTGAGGTTGTGCAGCAGCGCCTGAGGCACCAGCGTCGGGTCGGCCACCGCGTAGACCGCGGTGCGCCTGGCGCGATGCGCACCGCCCAGGGCGAGGCTGTCGATGAAGGGCTCCAGTTCCAGCCCATCACTGCGCAGGCTGGCCATCAGCAGCTTGCGGCCGCGTGCCCAGGTGCTCATCAGGATGAAAAGCAGCAGGCCGAGCGCGAGCGGGAACCAGCCGCCGTCCAGGAACTTGATCGCGCAGCCGGCCACGAGCAGCGCATCCACCGACAGGAAGAACACAGTCGCGCCGATGGCGACCGGCGCCGGCAGCCGCCAGCCGTCACGGATGACGAAATAGGTCAGCACGGTGGTGATGAGCATGGTCAGCGTCACCGCGATGCCGTAGGCGCCGGCCAGGGCCGAAGAACTGCCGAAGGCCAGCACTGCGCCCAGCACGCCGGCCAGCAGCGCCCAGTTGACGGCCGGCACGTAGATCTGGCCGGACTCGCTGGCCGAGGTGTGGCGCAACGTCAGGCGCGGCAGAAAGCCCAGCAGGATGGCCTGCTTGGTCATGGAGTAGGCGCCGGAGATGACGGCTTGAGAGGCGATCACCGCCGCCAGCGCGGCCAGCACCACCATGGGCAGCACCAGCGGCGCCGGGAACAGGCGGAAGAACGGGTTCTCGATGGCCGTCGGGTCGCCCATCAGCAGTGCGCCCTGGCCCAGGTAGTTGAGCGCCAGCGCCGGGAAGACGAGCCCCGTCCAGGCCAGGCGGATGGGCTTGACACCGAAGTGGCCCATGTCGGCATACAGCGCTTCGGCCCCGGTCAACGCCAGCACGATGGCCCCGACCGCCGCGAACAGATGCCAGCCGCGCTCGCTCATGAAGGCCCAGGCCTGCAGCGGGTTCAAGGCAGCCAGGATCTGCGGCTGCTGCACGATGTGGACCGCGCCGATGGCGGCCAGCACGCCGAACCACAGCACGATGATGGGTCCGAACACCTTGCCCACCGCGGCCGTGCCGAAGCGTTGCACGAGGAACAGCGCCACCAGGATGGCCACGGAGATCGGCAGCACGAAGGGCTTGAGCGTGGGCGTGACCACCTCCAGGCCTTCGATGGCGCCCATGACCGAGATGGCGGGCGTGATGACGCTGTCGCCATAGAACAGCGTGGCACCGAACAGGCCGAGCAGCAGCAGTCCCTCGCGCAGCCGCTTGCGTTGCCCCACCGCGTGCGCGGCCAGCGCCGTCAGCGCCAGCGCGCCGCCCTCGCCGCGGTTGTCAGCCCGCAGGATGAGCACCACGTACTTCAGCGTGACCACCAGCATCAGCGCCCAGACGATGACCGAGGTGGCCCCAATCAGGTTGCGCTCGTTCAGCGCCACACCGGTGGCCGGCAGAAACACTTCCTTGAGGGTGTAGAGCGGGCTGGTGCCGATGTCCCCATAGACGACCCCGATGGCGCCCAGGGTCAAGGCCGCGAGGCCGGTGCGTTGACTGTCGTGGCTCATGAAAAGCAACTCCTGCGAGGGGGCCGAGTGTCCGCGCGCCAGCGCAAGGAACGCATAAGGATTCCCTGACAGGCTGACGGGAAGCCGTCTGAGCAGGACTTGTGGGTGAGCTTGCTCAGCGCATTGGCCCGCGGCATGGCGGCTGGCGGGTGCAGCCGCGGCAGCGTCTGGCCGCATACGGGTTGCCGATGGCAGCGGTGGCTCCGGTGCCGCTGGTGCGCGTGCCGTGAAGCCCAGGGGGGGGGCGACGCGTGCTTTCCGCCGACCAATACGTCCTGAGGTTGCCGAACCTGGCTTGAGGCAATTCCGGATTGGTGGAATTCCAGACCCTTGATGTACTGCGGCGCACCTTTCGTATCACCCGGCCCCGACGCTGCCTCTGGCACCACCTCTTGCACCACCTCATGCCCGCCGAATCTGCTCCCCTCACTTCCGCGCACCGCGCTCCGTCGTCCGTGAACGGCAAGAGGGTCCTCTGGTCGCTGCTGGCCGTGGCCACCCTGTGGGTGGTCTTCTCCAACGAGGTGCTGCTGCTGATCGACTACCCGCTCTTTCGCGAGTACCGCCAGCTCATGATCCAGGACCGCGCGCTGCTGATTCCGCATGCGGTCTTTGGCTGCGTGGCTTTCTTTACCGGGCCGCTGCAGTTTTCGTCCCGCCTGCGCCAGCGCCGCCCCGGCCTGCATCGGCTGATGGGCCGCAGCTACGTGATCGCTGTCTACGCAGCGGCGCTCACCGCATTCGCAATCGGCTGGGATCGACCGCTGCTGCCGGCCACGCTGGCCCAGGGCCTGACCTGGATCGTCGTCACGACGGCTGCGTGGGTGCTGGCCCGCAATGGCCAGATCGCGGCGCACCGGCAGTGGGTGGCACGCTCCTATGCTGTCACGTTCACCTTCGTCAGCCTGCGCATTCCGTCGGTCTGGCCGGCCTACTGGAACCTGCCGGAGGCGTCGAGCGTGTATGTGATCACGGCCACCACGCTGGCGTCGGTGCTGGTCGCCGACCTGGTCATGCACTGGCGCGAACTGCGCGGGCGCCGGGGGTGAGCACCCGGCTGGTCCCTCCGACAGGAATCGAACCTGTATTTGCCGCTTAGGAGGCGGCCGTTCTATCCATTGAACTACGGAGAGCACCGCAGGCGTGGGAGGCACGCCGTGTGAGCGGCGCGGATTCTCGCACGGGCTCTGCGGGCTCGCCGCGGGCTCAGAACTGGGCGATCAGGTGGGGCTGGCCGGCGACCAGCGTCAGCAGGCGGCGGGGCTGGTACAGGGTGCCGCCGCGGGTGGCGCGGGCGATGGCGGCCTGGGCGGCGTGCAGCAGCGCCGGCAGGCGAGGGCGCTCGCCACGGCATTGCGAGCGAGGGATGACGAGGGACAGTTCCACGCTGGACTGCTGGGCGTCGGCGACTTCGAGCTGCGCGTTCACGACGACGGTGTGCGGGGTGCTGAGCGCCACGTCCAGGTCGGCGTCGACATGCTGGTCATCGGCCACCGGCAGGGGGCGGGCGGTGAGGAGGGAGGGGGCTGCGTACAACATGACCGGCATCGTCGTTGCGCTGTGTGACAGTCGTTGTGGGGCAGGTCGCAGCGCGCCTGTAGGACGAGACCGATGTCACGAGGGGCGCGGCTGGGTGCTCAGCACCGGGCCGTCGGCGCGACCGGGCGTACCGTGGGCCGGGCGAACAGCCGGCCAATGAGGGCGCGGGCGAAGAAGTAGTCGTTGCGCAGCTGCTCGCCCAGCGCGTCCAGCCAGACGCGGCCTTGCGGGTCGCAGGGCACGTCCAGGCCGGCGGCCTGCGGGCTGAGGGGCTCGAAGTGCAGCAGGTGGGTGGGTTGGCAGGCACGCACCGGCGAGCGGCTCTGGGTCATGGACAACCTCCGTCGAGTTCGGCAGCGAGGCGCTGCGCAATTCAATGTGGGGCTGTCCCGGGGGCGGGCCTGTCGGCGCCGGGGCGTGTCAGCTTGTAGGACGCCGGCCCGTCCTCAGTTCCACTTCCATTGCCAGATCAGGTCCAGCGCGTTGTCGTCGCCGCCCTGGGCGCGCAGCGTGAAGCGCTGGGCGATGCGGTAGATGAGCTGCCAGGAGCCGGTGGTGGCGTTCAGGCTGCGCTCGTAGCCTACGTACCAGCGCCGCGACAGCTGCTTGCCCAGGCGCACGATGGTGGCTCGGGTGTCGTCGTCGCTCTGGGCCAGCGAGAGTTCGTCCAGCCCGAGGTTGCGCAGCACCTTGCCGGTCGGGCCCTCGCCTTCACCGCTCAGCAGGGCCAGGGCGGCGCGCTGCAGCAGGGCGGTGTCGGTCCGGCCCAGGCCGTCGGGGCCGCGGCCGAGCAGCAGCCACGCGAGCTTGTCGGTGTCGGCCATCTCGGGCTCGGAGTAGAGGCTCACGCGCGGGGCGAGTGCGGTGCCGCCGACGCGCACGCCCACGCGCACGTCGAGGTTGGGGCGCACGGCCAGCATGTCCAGCGACGGGTTGTCGTAGGGGCCGGTGAAGGTGATGTCGCCGCGTTCGATGTCGAGCTTCTGGCCGTAGGCGGCGTACTGACCGCCGCCGGCTGCCAGCTTGCCGTTGACGCGCAGCGGCCCGTTGTTCTGCGTGACCTGCAACTGCCCGCGCAGCGTGGTGGCCAGGCCGCGGCCACGGACCTTGAAATCACGGCCGAAGTCCATGGCAAGGTTGACCTGCGTGTTGCGCACGGCTTTCGGGGGTGGTGGTGCGGTGGGTGCCGCGTCGGCCGGGCTGCGGGTGCCGCGCACCACGGTCACGTCGTCGGCCAGCGCTGGCGCATCGCTGCGGGTGAAGTCGAACAGGCCTTCGTCGGCGCTGAACTTGCCGTCGAGCTTGAGGCCCTTGGCATCGAGATCGAGCGTGGCGCCGCCGGAGGCCACAACGCGGCGGTCCACGCGGGACAGCACGCGCAGCTTGTCGGCGGTGATCTCCACATGCGCGGTGGGCTGGGCGCCGAGCTCGGCGCGGCCAGTGGCGCGCAGCCAGCCATCGCCACCGCGGGCCTGCAGGCGGGTCAGCTCGGCATGCTGGCCCTTGAGCTCGACCGTGAAGCGGCCTTCGGTCACGTCCACGCCATAGAGCAGATGGCGCAGTGCGAGGTCCTCGCCTTCGGCGCGGCCGGTGAGGTCAGGCGCGCCGAGGCGACCGCTGAGCTGCACGGTGGCCGAGGCACGGCCACCCACCCGCCAGCCCGCCGGCACCCAGCTGCCCCAGGTGGCAAGCTGCGCCACGTTGGCCTGCAGCACGCCTTCCACCGGCGTCTTGGCATCGGGCCACAGGCCGGTGGGGCGCAGGGTCAGCGCGCCGCCAAAGCTGCCCAGCTCGGCACCCGCCACCCCTTGCGCGAAGCGCCAGGTCCCGTCTTGCACGTTGAGGGCCAGGCGCAGGTCGGTCAGGCCCAGCGCGCGCTGCCCGAACTCGTCGGTCACACGCAGGTCGCCCGCCTGGCGCTCCAGCAGCAGCTCCGCGGTGAGGCGCTGGTCCAGCAGCAGCGAGGCGTGGCCCGTGACCCGCAGGTCGCCGCCCCAGCCGAAGTCGGGCTGCCAGCGGGCCAGCAGCGGGGCCACGGGCAGGTCTTCGAGCTGCAGTTCGGCCCGTGCTTCAGGCCGGTCGCCACCACGCCAGCTCAGGCGCTGCCAGCGCACGAAGGCGCCGCCCACTTCCGCACGGCCGGGCTGGGCCACCACCTGGGGGCCAGCGACGTCCCAGCGCAGGTCAACATCCCGGGTAGCCAGCAGGGCGGGGGTGTTGGGCCGAAGCGGCCCGATGTCCAGGCGGGCGAGGCGGCCGGTCCAGGCCTGGCCGTCCCAGCCGCCGCGGGCCTGCAGTTGGGCGTTCAGCGCCAGGTCTTGCGCGTCGCGCAGGATCTTGCCGCTCACCTGGGCCTTTGCCTCGTGGGCGCTGCGCCGGCCTTGCAGGTCGAGCCTGAGACTGGCGAGCTGGGCATCGGGGTCGCGCAGCTGGCTGGCTTCCAAGGTGAGCGCCACGGGGCTGTCGCCGTCGCTGCCGGGCAGTGGCAACTCCCAGCGCGCCTTGGCGCTGGCCAGGGTGCGGCCCTGCACCTTGACCTGGCTGACGGCTGCCCGGCCACTGCCGCCCGCCTGCCAGCCCTCGCGGTCGCCCCGCAGTTGGTAGCTGCTGTCCACCTCACCCTGGCCCGCCAGTGCCGGTTGACCGAGCACGGCCAGCAGCGGGTTCAGTTCGGCCAGCGAGCTGATCTTGAGCATGGCCTTGCCGTCGATGCTGTCGGGCCGGGCCTGGCCCGCGGTCTGCCAGCGGTTGTTGCCCAGGCGCCCTTCGAGGTCGAAGGCGGCGGGGTCGGTCGCGCGCTCGCGGCTGAGCTTGAGCCGGCCCTCCAGGGCCAGACCGGCGAGGGCCCCTGGGAGCAGGCGGGCGTAGACATTGCCCGTCACGGTGGCCGCGGTCTTGCCGCGCAGGGCGATGTCCGCGTCGGCATTGAGCCGTGTGGGGCCGGGCAGGCGCGCCCAGGCCGAGCCCGGCGCGCCGCGCCACAGCAGGTGCGGGTCGAACTGCCGCACCTGTGCCTTGAGCTGCGCGGAGCCGCCGGTGTCGACGGTGCCGCTGGCCTGCAGCGTGGCTTCGCCGCTGGCGAGCTGGGCGTCGGCAATCTGCCAGCGTGTGCCCTGGCCCTCGACCCGGGCCTTGATTCGCAGCGGGCGGGCTTCGATGGTGCCGGCGAGGTCGGCGCGCAGGCTGAGGGGGCCGGTCTTGCTGCCGGCGAGGGTGAGCGGTCCGTCCAGGCGTGCAGGCGTGGCGCGCGCATCGAGCGCCTCCGGGCGCAGTCCCTGCACGCGGGCTTCGAGTTGCCAGCGGCCCTCGGCGTCGCGCTGGCCTCGGCCCTGCACGCGGGCGCCGCCGGGCAGGTCGGCGTCCAGGGCGGTCAGGCGCAGGCTGTCGAGCTGCGTCGGTTTGCCAGCCACGGCCAGCACCAGGCGGCTGACGGGCAGGGCACCCTGGTCCCAGCGGCCGGCGGCGGTGTTGCGCAGCTCGGCCTGCAGCGTGGCCTCGGCATCGCGGGCAGGCGCCTTCAGCTCGGCGTTGCCGGTGAGGGCCGTGCGCGGCAGGCCGGGCATCAGGGCCGCCACATTGAGCTGCTCGGCCTGCAGCTTCAGCACGTTGACCGGCCAGGGCGCAAAGGGCTGCACCTCGCCGGCGGCCTTGAGCGTCTGGTGCGCGGCTTCGAGTTCGGCCTTGGCCTGCAGCCGGGCCAGCGGGCCGGTGACGGCGGCGATGGCGGTCCAGGGCAGGTCGGTGGCCTCGGTCTGCCGTACGGTGACGGTGGCATCGGTCTGCAGCGGCGCTGCGCTGTCGATGCGGGCCTTGCCCGACATCGTCAGGTGCTGCCAGCGTGCGGCCTTCAACTGGATCTGGTGGGTGCCGCGGCGGGGCAGGTCGAGCTGCGCCTCCAGGCCGAGCAGGGGCGGCTGGTCGGGTGCCCAGCTCAGCCGGGCGATGCGCAGGCTGCCGATCTGCACGCCCAGCGGCAGGCTCAGGTCAGGCGGCGGTTGCAGCGGCTCGTTGCTGCCCTGGCTGCGGACATTGAGCTCGTCGACGCTGAGCTCCTCGGCCAGCAGCAGGCCGCTGCTGGCGGTCAGGCCCAGGCCCTTCCAGCGCAGGCCACGCAGCTCGGCGCTGCCACCGGGCCAGGTGATGACGAGGCGCCGCGCGCTGAACTCGCCCATCAGCGAGCCTTGCGGTTCTTCGATCTGCACGCCGGGCAGGTGCGCCAGCAGCCAGGCCCCGCCCGACGGGCGATGCAGCAGCCAGGCCACGATGCCGGCCACCAGCACCACGATGGCCACCAGCCCGATCAGGCTGGCGCGCAGCACACGCAGGGAGCGCCTCATAGCGTGATGCCCACGGAGAAGTGCAGACGCCACTTGCCCGTCTCCTGCGCGCGGGCCGCGTCCACCCGCAGCGGGCCGACCGGGCTGCGCCAGCGCACGCCCACGCCGTAGCCCACCACGGGACGGTAGTCGGTCCAGCGCGAGGCGGCATTGCCCGCATCGACAAACGCCGCGCCCCAGAGGCTGGGCAGGCTCATCGTGAACGGCCGGGCGATCTCCAGGCTGCCGGTGGCCATCACGCGGCCACCCAGGGTCAGGCCATTGCGTTCCACGCCGAGGCTGCGGTAGGCATAACCGCGCACCGAGTCATCGCCGCCCGCGAGGAAGAGCAGCTTCTCGGGCACGCCGACGCGCTCGTGCGCGATCACCTGGGCCACTTCGGCACGGGCCGAGGCATACCAGCCACCGAGCGGCTTGTAGGCCCCGAGCTTGAACTGCATCCGGCCGAAGGGGCCGCTGTCATCGCTGCCGCCGCCCCGGGCATAGCCCAGACCTACGAGGGCCAGGGCCTGGTGGCCATCGGTGGGCAGCAGCGAGCTGTCGAGGCGGCGGCGAATCCACTGCTGGTTCACCGACACGGCCAGGTTGGTGTTCACCTCGCCGCCCACCGTCTCTCGCGCGCGCAGCAGCTCGACATAGCTCAGCCGCTCGTCGCGGGTCGATTCATACAGCCGGCCGAGCCGGATGCCGAGGTTGGTGGCGATGGTGTCGCCGGTGCGGTCCTGCTCGAACTGCAGCGAGGCCAGGTTGCGGTGCAGGTCAGGCTGGGGGTGGGAGCTGAGTTCCAACTCCGCGCCACGCAGGTCGCGGCTGAGCTGCAGCTTGCTGCGGGCGCGCACCGGCAGGTCGAAGGGCCGGCGGTGCAGGTGCTCCACGCTGACGCTCTGGCCGGTGTTGCTGTGATAGCCCACGGCGACGGTCGCCTGCTGCAGCGCCGACTCGGTCACCGTGACCTGCACGGGTGTCGTGCCATCCGCATCGACCGTCTCGGGCAGAAGTTGCACGCGCACGGCGTCGAAGAGCTGGGTCTTGGCCAGCCGCTCCTGGAACTCGGCCAGCTTCTGCTCGGTGTAGGCATCGCCCCGGCGGTAGCCGGTAAGACGCTCGATGGTTTCGCGGTCCTGGCGCTTGAGGCCCTCGATGCGCAGTTCGCCCAGGCGCGCGCGATTGCCGCTGGCCAGCACCAGTTGCAGGTCGGCCGTGTGGGCTTCGGCATCCACCCGGGCCGCGGTGTCGGCCCAGCGGGCGAGCGGGAAGCCCCCCGTGCGCGCGCGCAGCAGCAGGTCACTCTTGGCCGAGGCCCATTGCGATTGCGTGAAGGCGGCGCCCGGCTTGAGTGCCCAGCTGTTGCGCAGGCTCTCACGCTGGGCCCGGGCGTCGTCGTCGGCCAGGCCTTCGGTGAACTCGATCTTGGCTTCGCCCACACGCGTGCGCGGGCCCGGCGTGACGGTCAGCAGCAGGCGGGTGTCGTCGTCGGGGTCGCGAGAGACGTCGACCTTGGCGTTGAAGTAGCCCTCGGTCTCCAGCAGGGCCTCGGCCTGCGCCGGTGCCGCCGCGGCCAGGCGTGCCAGCTCCACGCGGCTGAGGGCGGCCTGGCTGGCGCGGTAGCGGGCGAGGTCGAGGTTCTCCTGCAGCAGGCTGCGCAGGGCGCTGTCGTCGACCCGGATGTCGAGGCTGTAGACCGCCGGGCCTTCGGCGGGCACCGCGGTCGCGGCCGCGGCGGCGGCGTCGGGCTTGGGCTCGGGGGCCCGGGTTGCACAGCCGCTCAGTACCGCCAGGAGCAGCAGGCCGATCAGACGGGTCATTTACTCAGCAGCCGCATCGCGCCTTCGAGGCCGGAGAGGGTCAGCGGGAACATGCGCTGCTGCATCAGCTGCTGGATCAGCGCGATGCTCTGCCGGTACTGCCAGACGCCTTGCGGCTCGGGGTTGATCCACGCATACCGCGGGAAGGCGTGGGTGAGGCGCTGCAGCCATTCGGCGCCGGCCTCGTCGTTGTTGTATTCGACGCTGCCGCCCGCCTGCAGGATCTCGTAGGGGCTCATCGTGGCGTCGCCCACGAAGATCAGCTTGTAGTCCTTGTTGTACTTGCGGATCAGGTCCCAGGTGTTGAGCTTCTCGGCGAAGCGGCGGCGGTTGTTCTTCCAGACGAAGTCGTAGACGCAGTTGTGGAAGTAATAGAACTCCAGGTGCTTGAACTCGCTCTTGGCGGCGCTGAAGAGTTCTTCCACGCGGTGCACGTGCTCGTCCATCGTGCCGCCCACGTCCATCAGCAGCAGCACCTTGACCTTGTTGTGGCGCTCGGGCTGCATGCGGATGTCCAGCAGCCCGGCATTGGCGGCGGTGCCGTGGATGGTGCCGTCGAGGTCGAGCTCCAGCTCCGAGCCCTCGCGGGCGAAGCGGCGCAGGCGGCGCAGCGCCACCTTGATGTTGCGGGTGCCGAGCTCCAGCGTGTCGTCGTAGTCGCGGTAGGCGCGCTGCTCCCACACCTTGACGGCGCTCTTGTTGCCGCCCTTGCCGCCGATGCGCACCCCTTGCGGGTTGTAGCCACTGTTACCGAAGGGGCTGGTGCCGCCGGTGCCGATCCAGCGGTTGCCACCCTCGTGGCGCTCCTTCTGCTCCTCGAAGCGCTTCTTCAGCGTCTCCATGAGCTCGTCCCAGCCCATCTTCTCGATGGCGGCCTTCTGCTCGGGCGTGAGCTCGAGTTCCAAGGTCTTGCGCAACCACTCCAGCGGCACCTCGGCGGTGAAGTCGGTGAGCATCTCCACGCCCTTGAAGTAGGCGGCGAAGGCGCGGTCGAACTTGTCGTACTGGGTCTCGTCCTTGACGAGGCTGGTGCGGGCGAGGTGATAGAAGTCGTCGATGCTGGCGACACCACCGTGGTCCGGGCCGCCGATGACGCCGGCCTGCAGGGCCTCCAGCAGGGTCAGGTACTCGGGCACCGTCACCTTGAGCTTGGCAGCGCGCAGCGTGTAGAAGAACTGGATCAGCATGGCGGTCGTGGGGGTCGAAATCCATTATGCAGTGCGATATTCCCGCGACTTTGTAAGCGCCGTGGCTAGCATGGGATTCATGTCGTTCGTGCAGGAGCACCTTTGAACGCTGCGACGCCGCCTGATGCCGATCCCATGCTCGTGCACCTTGCCCAGACCCTGGTGCAGGAGGGCGGTCGTTGGCGGGCTCGGCAGGGCGGTTGGCTGCTGGACAGCCATTTCCAGCCGGTGTTCAGCTTCCCGCATCGCCGCGCCGTGGGCTACGAAGCCCTGCTGCGCGTGACGGCGGCGGATGGGCATGCCGTGTCGCCGCTGCACTTCTTCGAGCAGCTGGAGAGCTTCGAGGCCCAATGGGCGGCGGACCGGCTGTGCCGGCTGCTGCATGTCAACAACTTCGTGCACCAGGCGGGCGACATCGGCTGGCTGTTCCTGAACATCCACCCGGCCGTGTTCGTGCACGGCGCGATGCAGACCCAGGCGCTGGATGCCTCGGTGCGCACCGTGCAGGCGCTGGGCCTGCCCATGCACCGCCTGGTGCTGGAGGTCACCGAGGACGTCATGGCCCAGGAGACCGACTTCCAGCAGGCCGTGGCGGCGGTGCGCGAGACGGGTTGCCTGCTGGCCTTGGACGACTTTGGCGCGGGTCATTCCAATTTCGACCGCATCTGGCACATCCACCCTGAGATCGTGAAGCTCGATCGCAGCCTGCTGCGCCGGGCGTGCGGCTCGCCGCGGATCGCGCGGGTGCTGGCGCAGATGGTGTCGCTGCTGCACGAATGCGGCTCGCTGGTGTTGCTGGAAGGCGTGGAAACACGCGACGAGGCGCTGCTGGCACTCGACGTGGATGTGGACCTGGTGCAGGGCTTCGTGTTCGGGCGGCCGGTGCCGGGCACGCTCGGGCCGACCGGGGCTTCGCAGGAGATCGACGAGATCTGGTCACTGCTGGATCAGCGCCATGCGGCGGGCCGGGCGGAACTCGGCGCACGCGTGGACCCCTACCGCAGCGCGTTGAAGGCGGCGCAGGCCGTGTTGCCCACGCTGGGGCTGGCGCAGGCCTGTGCGCCGCTGCTGGCCCTGCCCGGGGTGCAGGCGGTGTTCGCGCTGGACGACCAGGGGCGGCATGTGGCGGAGCAGCTGCTTCCGCAGTCGCCCGGGCTCGTCGACGCCGATCCTCGCTTCGAGCCGCTGGGCTTGCCGTCGGAGGCCCGCTGGGCGCGCCGGCCCTACTTCCGCCGCGCGCTCGATGAGCCCGGCGTGGTGCAGATGACGCGCCCCTATCTCAGCCTGCATGGGCCGCGCATGTGCGTGACCCTGTCGGTGGCGGTGCCGGTGGCCGGCCGTCTGCAGGTGCTGTGCGTGGACATCGACTGGGTCAGCGACCCCGCCTGAACAGCTCGCCGAAGAAGTCGCCCGGCAGCCACCGGGGCGCCTCGGCCTGCGTCGCCAGGGCCTGCATCAGCCCGATGTGCAGCTGCGCATACCGCTGCATGGCCGCTGCGTGGAAGGGCTGGCCGAGGTCGTCGCCCGGCTGGTGGTAGCGCAGGCGCCGGAAGTCGCGCATCAGCGCGGCACCATCTTCCTGCGGGTTGAACGAGCCGACGCCCGGCCCCAGGATCACCGCCGGAATGCCGCGGCGCACGAAGCTGTATTGGTCGGACCTTGTGAAGCGCGCCTGCTCGGGCTGCGGGTCGGCGGCCATCTTCAAGCCCATGTCGCCGGCCACCCGGGCGACCGTCGCGCCGAGCGTGGAATGGTCGCCCCCGAGGGCCACGACCTCGTTGAAGTCGTGCAGCAGGATGGGCATGTCGATGTTGACCGCCGCCATCAACTGGGCCGCCGGCAGCGGCGGCTGGGCCGCCAGCATCGACGAGCCCAACTGGCCCTGTTCCTCGCCGGTCAGTGCCGCGATGAGGATGGACCGGTCGAGACCGCCAGGGGCCTGGGCGAGCTGCGTGGCTGTCTCCAGCAGCGTGGCCATGCCGAGGGCGTTGTCCATCGCGCCGGGGTAGATGACCTCACCCTGCGGCCCGGACTTGCGGCCCAGGTGGTCGAGGTGGGCGGTGAGCAGCAGCACCTCATGCCGGCGTTCGGGATGACGCCCAGGCAGCAGGCCCACCACGTTGGCACTGCGGGTGTCGCCATGCAGGCTGTCGCGTGCCATCTCGGCGGTGAGGCCGAGCTCGCCGCGCGGCACCGGCCTGCCGGCTTCGGCGTCGGCCACCAGCTGGCGGTAGTCGCGGCCCAGGGCAGCCAGCAGGGCGGGGGCCCGCTGCAGGCTCAGGCTCGCCCAGCCGCGCAGCGGCAGGTTGTCCTGGCCGCCCTGGCCGTCAGCGTCGCGCCAGTCCATGGCCGTGCTGCCGGCGTACTGGCGGGCGAGGTGAAAGGGCGACACCCGTTCGCTGCGCGGCGTGGCCAGCGAGATCATGCCTACGGCGCCCAGCTCCGCGGCCAGCGCGGCCTTGGTCAGGCGGCTGGCGTAGTGCGCGCCTTCTTCGGAAGGCAGTTGCAGCGGCCGGCCGCTGAGCACGACGACGATGCGGCCCTTGACGTCGAGGCCGGCGTAGTCGTCCAGGCCGAAGGCCGGCGCGCGGATGCCGAAGCCTGCGAACACCAGGGGCGCCGTCACCTCGCTGTGGGTGGCCGCGAGGTCAGGCCGGGTGCTGAAGTCGTCGAGATAGGTCAGCGTCTCGGCCGTGGCGCCGCGCCACAGGCGCAGCACGGGCGGCGTGCTGGCAAGCTTCGCGGTCTTCAGCAGCACCGGCTGAGCGAAGCTGCCCTCGGCGCCGAGCGGCTGCAGGCCCAGGCGCGCGAAGTGGCTGGCGACATAGGCCGCGGCGATGTCGAAGCCGCGCGAGCCGGTTTCACGGCCTTCCAGCAGCGGGCTGGCCAGGAAGCGCAGATGCGCCTGCAGCGCCGCGAGGCTGGCACGCGCAGGCGATGCGCTCTGTGCGAAGGCGGGCCAGGCCGCCAGCCCTGCCGCGGCACCGCCCGCGCGGGCGAGCCACTGTCGACGGGTGCTCATCAGCTCATCGGCCTTTCTTCTTCGCGCCCGACCCGTGCTGGGCCAGCCACGCAAAGAACTCGCCGTACCACAGCCGGCTGTTGCGCGGCTTGAGCACCCAGTGGTTTTCGTCCGGGAACCACACCAGGCGCGCCGGCACGCCGAGCGACTTCAGCGTGTTGTAGTAGGCCAGGCCCTGGGCATCCGGCACGCGGTAGTCGAGCTGGCCGTGGATGACCAGGGTCGGCGTCTTGAAGTGGGCTGCGAAGCTGATGGGGCTTTGCGCCGCCACGCGGGCAGGGTCTTCCCAGTAGGCCGCGCCCAGCTCCTTGCGGTGCCAGTTGTAGGCGTCGTCGGCGTACATGGCCTGCCAGTCGAAGCAGCCGGCGTGGCAGACGTAGGCCTGGTAGCGGCCTGGCGCGACATGGCCGTTCATCCACGCGACCATGTAGCCGCCGTAGCTGCCACCGGTGGCGACGATGCGCTTGGCGTCGACCCAGCGCTTCTTGAGCAGCCAGTCGGTGCCGGCCTCGATGTCCTGCAGTTCGTACTCGGCCCAATGGCCGGTGATGCTGTCCAGGAACTCATGGCCGAAGCTCGACGACCCGTGGTAGTTCACGCAGGCCACGACATAGCCCTGGGCTGCGAAGGCCTGGTGGTTCCAGCGCCAGTGCCAGCTGTCGCCGAAGGCGGTGTGCGGGCCGCCGTGGATGACGTGCATGACCGGCCATTTCTTCTTGGGGTCGAAATCGGGCGGGTAGATCAGCCACATCTGCACGTCATCGCCGCGGGCGCCGGTGATCGTGACTTCCTCATGCCGGCCGAAGCGGTGGGCCGCCAGGCGCTCGTCATTCAGGGCCTCGATGCGGCGCACGCCGTCGTCGCTGAGCACCGACAGGCGCGGCGGGAACTGCACGCTGTCGTGGTTGACCACGACGAAATCGGCCGCCACCGAGAAGCTGCCCACATGACCACCCTGGAAGATGGGCTCGGCCACCCGGTCGCCCAGCATGAACTGCCACAGGTGGCGGCAGCCGCGGTCCTCGGCGGCGAAGAGGACGGTCTGGTCGTCGGCCGTCCAGCGCAGCGGGGCGCTGACTTCGTGGTCCCAGTCCTCGCTGAACACGGCCCAGTGGCCGCTCTGGTCGAGCACGGCCAGCCGGTTGGGCTGGTTGTGGCCCTGCGCCTGGTGACCGGCCAGGAAGGCCAGATGGTGGCCGCCGTGGCTGTAGCGCGGCGCGGTGAAGTCCCAGTCGGCGTCCTGCAGCAGGGTCTGCACGCGGCGGGTCTTCACGTCGACCTCGGCCAGCGCATAGCAGGCACCGAGCTGCTTCTCGGTGCCGGGGTCGAAGGCGAAGGCGATGCGCCGGCCGTCGGGCGAGATGTCGTAGCTGTTCGCGTCCGGCTCGGCGCGGCTCAGTTCCCAGGCGGTGCCTTCGAACAGGTCGCGGCTCTTGCCCGTGGCGACGTCCAGCACATGCAGGTGCGGCACGCGGCCCATCGGGATGTGGTGGTCCCAGAAGCGGTAGACGGCCTCGTCGGTCACGTAGGCGCTTTCCTTGCGGGCCTTGAACTCGCGCAAGGCGTCCGCCTGGGCGGCGGCCTTGCGGTCCGGCCAGACCCAGGAGACGAAGGCAATGTGGCGGCCGTCCGGGAACCACTTGAACGATTCCACACCGGTGGCCACCGGCCCGACGCGCCGGGCCTCGCCACCATCGGGCGCGATGACGTAGAGCTGGGTCTCCTCGTCGCGCGTGCCGCCCTGCTCGCGGCGGGCGGTGAAGGCGATCAGGTCTCCGCGCGGGCTCCACTGCGGCTGGCCGTCCTTCTCGCCGGCTTCGGTCAGCCGGCGCGGTTCGCCGCCCAGCGTCGAGAACAGCCACAGGCTGCTCTGCGCCTTGTTGCTGTCCATCGAGTAGCGGGTGACGCTCGCCACGGCCTGGGCGCCATCGGGGCTGAGGCTGGGTTCGGCGATGCGGTCCAGGGCCCACAGGGCCTCCACATCGAACGCCCTGTTGGTGTTTTTCATGCGCGGGGTCGGGTCAGTTGCCATTGGAGATGCGCCTTCACCTCGGGCCATTCGCCGGCGGTGAGGCTGTACATGACGGTGTCGCGCACCGTGCCGTCGCGGCGGGCGGCATGGTGGCGCAGCACGCCGTCGCGTCGCGCGCCGAGGCGCTCGATGGCGCGCTGCGAAGCGTGGTTGAAGTTGTCGGTGCGCCAGCCCACAAGGGCCGCGCCCAGCGTGTCGAAGGCATGCGAGAGCAGCAGCAGCTTGGCCGTGGTGTTGACCGCGGTGCGCTGCACGCGCCGGGCGTACCAGGTGTAGCCGATCTCCAGCCGCTCGATGGCCGGCACGATGTCGTGATAGCTCGTCGAGCCCAGCACCTCGCCGCTGGCGGCGTCCAGTACCGCGAAGGGCAGGCGATGGCCCGCGGCCTGGCCGGCCAGTGCGGTCTGCACATAGGCTTCGGTTTCGTCGGGCGCGGGCACGCTGGTGAAGTGCAGGTTCCACAACTCGCCATCGGCCGCCGCGGCGGCCAGGCCCGGCACGTGCGCCAGCGTCAGCGGCTCAAGCCGGATCGGGCCGGCCACCAGCGACACGGGCTGCACCGGCTTCATGCCTTGTCCTTGAGCATCAGCCGGCGTGCCACGGCGCGGCCCACGCCGCAGCCGGCCACGATCAGCAGCAGGCCGATGATCTGCCGGGCGTTCCACTCGGGGCTGGCGATGAAGTCGATCCCGAACTGGCGGCCCAGCCACCAGCCGGCCAATGCACCGGCGACGAAGCCGATGGCATCGGCCAGGCCTTCGCGCATTGCGCGGTCGAAGTCAGGCTGCGACATCAGCGGTTGTTGCGTTGCATGAACACGAGCTTCTCGAACAGGGTCAGGTCCTGCTCGTTCTTCAGCAGGGCGCCCACCAGCGGCGGGATGCTGACCTTCTCGTCCTTGGCCTGCAGCGCCTCCACGGGCACGTCTTCCGCCACCAGCAGCTTGAGCCAGTCGATCAGCTCCGAGGTGCTGGGCTTCTTCTTGAGGCCCGGCAGGTTGCGCACGTCATAGAAGTTCTTGAGCGCGGCGGCCAGCAGGTCCTTCTTGAGCGTCGGGAAATGCACGTCGACGATCTTCTGCATCGTCTCGGCATCGGGGAACTTGATGTAGTGGAAGAAGCAGCGGCGCAGGAAGGCGTCGGGCAGCTCCTTCTCGTTGTTGGACGTGATGAACACCAGCGGCCGGTGCTTGGCCTTCACCAGCTGGCGGGTCTCGTACACATAGAACTCCATGCGGTCGATCTCGCGCAGCAGGTCGTTCGGGAACTCGATGTCGGCCTTGTCGATCTCGTCGATCAGCAGCACGACCGGCTCCTCCGCCTCGAAGGCCTGCCACAGCACGCCCTTGACGATGTAGTTCTCGACATGCCGCACCCGGTCGCTGCCCTCGATGCCGGCGAGCTGGCTGTCGCGCAGCCGGCTCACCGCGTCGTACTCGTACAGACCCTGCTGGGCCTTGGTGGTGCTCTTGATGTGCCACTGCAGCAGGGGCCGGCCCAGGGCCGCGGCGACTTCCTCGGCGAGCATGGTCTTGCCCGTGCCGGGCTCGCCCTTGATGAGCAATGGCCGCTGCAGCGTGGCGGCGGCATTGACCGCCAGCATCAGGTCGGCGGTGGCGACGTAGTGGTCGGAACCTTGGAATTTCATGGGGAAAACCGGGACGAAACCGGTGCTGGAAGGGGGCCGGACCAGTATAGGAGGCCTCCTATAATCGCGGCCGCTCCAAGCCACGACACCCCCTGGGACCATGAAGAAACTGCTGCAGATCTCGCTCGCCCTGGCCACTGCCTTCGGTGCCATTACCGTTCAGGCCCAGGATGTGAAGGCGGGCGAAAAGAAGATCGCCATGTGCATCGGCTGCCACGGCATCCCGGGCTATCAGGCGAGCTTCCCCGAAGTCCACAAGGTGCCCATGATCGCGGGCCAGAACGCCAAGTACATCGTGTCGGCCCTGCAGGCCTACGCCAAGGGCGACCGCAAGCACCCGACGATGCGCGGCATCGCCACCTCGCTGTCCGAGCAAGACATGAACGACGTGGCCGCCTTCTATGAGCAGCAGGCCAAGCTGCCCGCCGTGCCCGAAGCCATTCCGGCCGCGCCCGCCAACGTGGCTGAACTGCTGACCAAGGGCGCCTGCGTGTCCTGCCACGGCGCCAACTTCAGCAAGCCCATCGACCCGAGCTACCCCAAGCTCGCCGGCCAGCATGCCGACTACCTCACCGTGGCGCTGAAGGCCTACAAGACCGAGAAGAACAACAACGTCGGCCGCAGCAATGGCGTGATGGCGGGCCAGGTCAAGCAGTTCAGCAATGCCGAACTGAAGGCCATCGCCAGCTACATCGGCTCGCTGCCGACCGAACTGGCCACCGTGCCGCAAGGCAAGTTCCGCTGAGGCCTGCGCGCCCCTGCTGACAGAGCCGCCCGCTGGGCGGCTTTTCTTTTTTTGCAAGTGGTGCGTGGCTGTGCATTGCTGCACGCCGGCCTGAGGACCCCGCGGTCATACTTCACCGCTACCTCGCCATGCTCAAGAAGATTCCTGTTTCCGATGTGATGCTTGGGATGTACCTCCAGTCTTTGGAGGGTTCCTGGCTGTCCCACCCCTTCTGGAAGACGAAGTTCGTCCTGGCCGACCCGGCGGACGTCGCTGCGCTCAAGAGCAGTGGCGTACCCGCGGTGTGGATCGATGTGAGCAAGGGCTGCGATGTGCCCGAGGCCGAGCCGCCCGCCGCTCCCGAGCCTGCGGCTGCGCCCGAGCCGCCTCGGGTCGAGGTCGTGGCGCCGCCCCCGCCCCCGCCCGCCCCGCGGCCGCCGGAGCCGCGTGCGAACTTCGAGGATGAAGTCGGCCGCGCGGCTGAGGTGCTGCACCGCTCCAAGCAGGCCGTCACGGCGCTGTTCAACGAAGCGCGCCTGGGCAAGGCCATCGACCCCGAGAGCTGCCTGCCCATCGTGGAAGAAGTGGCGAGCTCGCTGGCCCGCAACCCGTCGGCCTTCGTGAGCCTCGCACGGCTCAAGACCAAGGACGACTACACCTACATGCACTCCGTCGCGGTCTGCGGCCTGATGGTGGCCCTGGCCCGCCACATGGGCCTGCCCGACGACCAGGCGCGGGAGGCCGGCCTGGCAGGCCTGCTGCACGACGTGGGCAAGATGCAGATGCCGCTGGAGGTGCTGAACAAGCCCGGCTCGCTGACCGATGCCGAGTTCGCCGTCATGCGCAGCCACCCTGAGCGCGGCTGGGAGATGCTCAAGGATGGCGCCAAGGTGCCGCCCACGGCGCTCGACGTCTGCCTGCACCACCACGAGAAGATCGACGGCACCGGCTATCCGCACAAGCTGGCCGGCGAGCAGATCAGCCTGATGGCCCGCATGGGAGCGGTGTGCGACGTCTACGACGCCATCACCTCCACCCGCCCCTACAAGGCGGCCTGGGACCCGGCCGGTTCGCTGCAGCGCATGGCGCAGTGGAAGGGGCAGTTCGATCCCATCGTGTTCCAGGCGTTCGTGAAGAGCGTGGGTATCTACCCGGTGGGCACGCTGGTGAAGCTGCAGTCCGGGCGCCTGGCGGTGGTGGTGGACCAGAACCCCACGTCGCTCGTCACGCCGCGGGTCAAGGTGTTCTATTCCACCAAGTCCAACATGCCCATCCCGGTGCAGCTGGTGGACCTGGCCGCGCCGCTGACCAACGACCGCATCGCTGGCCGTGAGCCGCCCGAGAACTGGAACTTCAGCCATCTCGAGGAGCTCTGGAACCCCAGCGCGCGCCGCTGACGTCGCGCGCCCTGGGGTGGCGCTGGAGGGCTATTGCCCAGCCTCCTAAACTGCCGAGCCTTGCAGTCTGGAGCGCAGTGATGAAACGATGGTTGGGATGGGCCTTGCTGGCCGCGGCATGTGGCGTGTCGGCGCAGACCTTGCGCTGGACCAGCCAGGGCGACCCCCAGACCATGGACCCCGACTCGCAGAACGAGAGCCTGACCAACATGGTCAACGGCCAGATCTACGAGCGCCTCACCAGCCGTGACGCCAAGCTGGCCATCGTGCCGGGGCTGGCGGCGTCGTGGACGCAGACCGGGCCGCTGACCTGGCGCTTCAAGCTGCGCCCCGGCGTGAAGTTCCACGATGGCACGCCGCTGACGGCGGATGACGTCGTCTTCTCGGTGCAGCGCGCCAAGGAGCCCACCTCGCAGATCGCGGTCTGGGCCAATGCCGTGGGCACGCCGAAGAAGGTGGACGACCTGACGGTCGACTTCCAGCTCAGCACCTTCAACCCGATCTTCCTGCAGCACATCGACCAGCTCTGGATCATGAGCCGCAAGTGGTGCGAGACGCACAAGGTCACGCGCCCGCTGGACTTCAAGAACAAGGAAGAGGCCTACACCGCGCTGAACGCCAACGGCACCGGGCCCTACATGCTGGCCTCGCGCCAACCGGGCATCAAGACGGTGCTCAAGCGCAACCCGAACTGGTGGAACAAGTTCGAGGGCAATGTGCAGGAGGTCGTCTACATGCCCATCGCCACCGACGCCACGCGCCTGGCGGCCCTGGTGTCGGGCGAGGTCGACTTCGTGCTCGACCCCGCGCCCCGCGACGTGGCCCGCCTGCGCAATACCGCCGGCGTGAAGGTCATCGAGGGGCCGGAGAACCGGCTGGTGTTCATCGGCATGGATCAGTCGCGCGACAAGCTGCTCTACGGCAAGGTGCCGGGCGACCGCAACCCGTTCAAGGATGTGCGCGTGCGCCGGGCGCTCTACCAGGCCATCGACATCGAGGCCATCCGGGCCAAGTTGATGAATGGCCTGTCGGTGCCTACCGGCGCGCTCACGCCTTCGGCCAATGCGTCCTTCGACGACCCGGCGCTGCAAACCCGCCTGCCGCATGACCTGGCCGCCGCCCGCAAGCTGATGCAGGAGGCCGGCTTCGCTGACGGTTTCGAGGTGACGCTGGACTGCCCCAACAACCGCTACATCAACGACGAGGAGATCTGCACCGCGCTGGCCTCGATGTGGGCGCAGCTGAAGGTGAAGGTCAAGGTCAACGCCATGCCGCGGGTGCTGTACTTCCCCAAGCTGGAGAAGTACGACACCAGCCTGTATCTGTACGGCTGGGGCGGTTCGGTGACCGATGCCGAGAGCATCCTGACGCCGCTGTACCGGAGCCGCGGCGACAAGGGCGTGGGCAACTACAACTTCGGTGGTTTTCGCAACGACAAGGCCGATGCGCTGGCGGCCCAGTCCAGCGTCGAGCCCGACCCGAAGAAGCGCGAGCAGCTGGTGCGCGGCGCCTTGGCGGAGCTGCGCGAGCAGGTCAACATCATCCCGCTGCACCGCCAGGTGGTGCCCTGGGGCGCGCGCGCCAGCGTGATAGCCGTGCACCGCCCAGACAACTGGCTGGAGCTGGCCTGGGTCAAGATCAACCCCTGAATCCCGCCCCTTTCCCGCCCACCGCGCCCGCAAGCGGCGCGGCACACTGGCCCGAGCACCGTTCCATGCCCGCGCCATGCTGTACCGCTTCGCCGCCCTTGCCCTGACCCTGCTGCTCGCCTCCTGTGGAGGCGGCGGAGGTGGCGGCTCGGGCTCGTCCGGCTCGTCCACGCCACCCACCTTGCGCGGTGTGGCGGCCACCGGCGCACCGCTGGTGAATGCGGCGGTCAGCGTGGTGGACGGGCAGGGCAAGTCGGTCGGCACCGCCACCACGCACCCGGCAGACGGCAGCTACAGCCTCACCCTCAGCAGCACCAACCCCGCGGCGCCCCTGTTCATCCAGGTGCGCGGCATGGACGCCACGGGCGCGATGCAGGTGCTGCATTCCACGGTGCCGACGGTGTCGTCCGCGATGGTGGCCCATGTCACGCCGCTGACGAACGCGATCGTGGCGCTGGCCCTGGGCACGGAGCCGGCACCCGTCTTCGCGGCGGCGTCCAGCAGCGGCAGTCAGCTCACGCAGCTGGCAAGCGCTGCACCTGCGGCCGGCACCTTCCTGAAGACCCTGGTCAAGACCCAGGTCAGCGACCTGAAGTTCAGCGATGCGACCGCGTTGGACCTGCTGGCTGATGCGACCTTCGCTGCCAACAAGGGCGCGCATGACCTGCTGATCGAAAGCGTCCGCGTGGACCTGGCCCGCTCCAGCCGCAACGTGCCGCTGCTGCAGATCGGCAACAAGTTCCTGGCGGCTCCCACGGCCGAGGTCGTGGTCGAGCTGCCCACCGCGCAGACGGAGCTGCTCAAGAGCGGCGGCACCCCG
The DNA here is from genome assembly GCF_002205845.1 of Roseateles puraquae. Classification (GTDB taxonomy): domain Bacteria; phylum Pseudomonadota; class Gammaproteobacteria; order Burkholderiales; family Burkholderiaceae_C; genus Pelomonas; species Pelomonas puraquae. The sequence continues at coordinate 362,247 of NZ_NISI01000005.1, forward strand.
GCCACGGCCATCACCTCAACGCTCAAGGCGGTCACCAGTGCCACCACGCTGCTGGGCAATCTGCCTGGCCTGGACGACCTGGGCGCGGCTCTGAACCAGCTGATCGCCCAGGGCACCAGCGTCAGTGCCATCCTGGCGCACCCGCTGGTGACGGGCTACGACAAGCACAACAGCCGCACCAAGACCGACCTGGTCGACATCCTGGCCACCTACACCGCCGCCAACCGCCAGTTCGGCCGCTTCCAGCTCGTGGGTTGCGCCGACGACGCGCCCGCCACCGGCAACTGCACCAAGGTACTGGTCAGCGCGCTCATCAGCGACTCGACCGGCGCGGTCGTGGACGTGTTTGCCGACGCGGTCAGCTACAACAAGGCGGCCACCACCTCCAACAAGTGGAACCTGATCGGCAACGGCAAGAAGCTGGCCTACGGCGTCTTCCCGCTGGCCTTCCGCGCGCTCAATGCCGATGGTACGGCCAGCACGGCCGTGTCGCCCAACCCGGGCATCGGGCTGCAGGTCGAGATCCAGGCGCAAACGCCCAACCCCATCCCCACGCTGCCGGCAGACCAACTGCTCAGCGCGGCCACGGTGCAGTTGCCCGGCGGCTTCAGCATTCCCTTCGGCTACTGCAGCCGCCCGCTGCTGTGCGTGTCCGGCACGCCGGGCGCCACCAGCCTGGTGCCGACCGGTGGCGTGGGCGACCTGGCCATCCAGCGTGCGGCCGTGGGCTGGATCGGCACCGCCGACAGTGTGCGCGCGGCCAAGTTCGTGGCCAGCTACACGATTGCCGGCACTGCCGAGACCCGCACCGCCTACCTGCGCGCTGACGTGCTGGGCGACCCTGCCACCTCGCGCTTCCCGACGCTGGACGGCATCACCACGTCCGCGCCGCTGTTCGCCGCCAACCTGCAAAGCGGCACCCTCAGCATCAGCTGGACCACCTGGGCCGCCGCCAACCCGGATTTGCGCATCATCGAGATCAAGCGCGTTTTCACGCCCACGGCCGGCGGTTCGCCCACCGTGCTGGACACCACCGTGCCCTTGCCCAGCAAAACGGCCGTCACCCTCAGCACCAGCTACACGCCGGTCGATGCCGTCACCTCGGAGCTGTGGCTGCAAGCCGTGGACTCGCAGGGGCGGCGCTTTCATACGCGCTACACCGGCAAGGTCTGACCCCGCGAATTCGGCCTCGTCGCGCGTCGATCAGCGGCGCGCCCCGCGCAGCACCTGCCCGCCTTGGGTGAGCACCGCGGCGACCACCTCACCCGCGGCATTGCGCTCGAAGGTCACGACAGCGCCGACCTGGGTGATTTCCAGACGGTCCGTGCCTGCCGCGGTTGCGGTGATCGCCGGCTGCCCGGTGCCCTGTACCTTCCATTGCCCGCCCTGCTCGAACACCCGCAGGCTGAACTGCGGTGTCAGTGCGTAGTAGCCGGTCCAGGCCTTGGCATCAGCGGGCGGGGCCGACGCCACCGTGGAGGCCGTGCCCACCCGCGTGGCCTCCACCACGCCACCGCCCTGGTGCCAGGTGAAGCCGGCAACGGCCGCATCGGTGCTCGCGGGCAGCGGCGTCAGCCGCGCATTCAGGCCCAGGGGGTAGAAGTCGCCTGTCGAGTCGTACCGGAGCTCGAACGCCTGCTGGCCCTGTGCCTGCAGCATCAGCCGCCCCTCAGCCGTCTGCCACAGCCGCACACGCATCGGGCCCAGGCGGTAGTCACCGGCCAGCGCCTGGCGCAAGGCTGCCGGCGCCTCCTCCGTGCGCCGTGGAGGCTGCACGGGAACGTCGAGGCCGAGCAGGGACAGTCCAAGGTCACCGAGGCCGCCCAGATCGGTCAGTGCGGTGTCGGCCAGCAACACGACGGCCTGGTGCCGCTGGGGATCCAGCGCGATCAGTGAGGAGAAGCCGCCCGTGCCGCCCTCGTGCAGCAGCAGGGCGCGTCCCTGCAGCTCACGGTGCATCCAGTTCATCGCGAAGCCCTGGGCCAGCGGCTGCTGGGTGAGGCGCAGTCGGGCGACGACATCCGCCGGGCCGTCACCGAGGCCGGCGCGGGCGTAGGCCACCATGTCGCCCAGGCTGGCCCGCACCATGCCCACGCCGGCCAGGCGGGGCGTGATCGTCCATGCCGGCGTCGGCGAGCCGCCGGGCAGGTGACCCTGGGCCTGCGGTCGACGGGCGTCGGGGCCCAGGGTGGCAGTCATGCCCAGCGGCTCGAAGAGGCGGCGCTGCCAGGCGGCTGCGAGATCGCCGCCGTGGCTGTTGGCCACCGCCAGCGAAACCAGCATCATGCCGAAGTTGGAGTACTCCGCGCGGCTGCCGATGGGGCGGGTCAGCTTCACGTCGGCCAGGGCCTTGAGCAGTTCGGCTTCCGTCAGGTCGGCGTACGGGTTGGCGGCGTTCGTGGCGCGCATGCCCGGCGGCAGCGCGGGCAGGCCTGCGGTATGGGTCAGCAGGTCGCGCACCAGGATCTGCCGGTCGCCCTGGCGTGGCAGCACCGTGCCCGCGGGCAGGTGGCGGGCGATCGGGTCGTCGAGCGACCAGCGGCCTTGCTCGATCAGGTCTGCCACGAGATAGGCCGTCATCGTCTTGGTGACCGAGCCGATCTCGAAGGCGGCATTCTCGCCGGGCGGGCCGTCGCTGCGTGTGCCGGCGCAGGCCTGGGCGCGCAGCACCTTGTCGCGGTCGATGACGGCCGCTGCCACGCAGGCGCCGGTGCGGTCACCCTCGAACCGCGCCGCCAGGCGCCGGGACAGATCAGTGGCGTCCGCCGGCAGGGCAGCATGGCTGAACGAAGCGGGCAGGGTGCCCGCCGCGGCCAGGGTGAGTGCGGTCAATCGCTGCTTCATCATCGGGGGCTTTCGGTGGGTGAGGCTTGATCAGCGGGCGTCACGGTCGAGTTGGTCCAGGCGCTTTTGCAGGCGGCGAGCCGCGAGCCAGTTCACCAGGGCCACGGCGCCGAAGATGAGGGCGATCGCGAGATTGGCGGCCCAGCCGCGGGCGAAGGGGCCACCCGGGGCGAGGTCGACCTCCACACCCCAGCGGAACAGCACGGTGCCCGGCAGCAAAGGCGCCACGTACCAGAGCCAGGCGCTGCGCAGCGCGTCGCGCTGGCGGGCCAGCTGGGCACGTTGGTGCTGCATCCAGCCCTGCTCGCCCGCCGCTCCTGGCAGCGCCTGGTTGGAAGCCCGCCGGTGCAGCTGCCAGGCGATGAACACGGTGGCCAAGATGATGAGGGCGCTGCCGGCACGCATCAGCGGCGACGGGAAGACCGTGATGTAGAAGCCGAACACGGCGATCACCAGCACGCAGGCGGCGTACTCCATGGCATTGCGCCGGGCCACGCGCCGGTGCGTGCGCTGGACTTCCTGCTTGACGGTGTCGAGGGTGAGGGGGGCGAGGGTCATGTCTTGCTCCTGCCAGAGTTGCTTCAGGTCGTGGTCATTCATGGCTGGGCCTCCGGGCCGTTCATCTGTGCGGCCAGCAGCTTCTTGATGCGATGCACCTTGGTCGCGACATTGCGGGCCGAGAGCCCGGTGATGTCGCCAATGCCGGCGGCGTCCAGGTCTTCCAGGTAAAGCAGCATCACTTCGCGATCGAGCGGCTGCAGGCGGTGGATGAGGCCGAAGAGCCGGGCGAGGTCGATGCGCCGCTCCGTCGATTCGATGCCGGTGTCGTCGCCGGGCAGTGACTCGATCTCTTCGAGCGTCAGGTACTGGCGGTCCGCCTTCCTCAGGCTGCGCTGGATGTGCGTGGCGCCCACGTTGTGCGCCACCCTGTAGACCCAGGTGCGCACCGAGCATTGACCGCGAAAGCTCGCGAAGCTCTGCCACAGGGCGACGTGCACTTCCTGCAGCAGTTCCTGGCGCTTCGCGGCATCGCGCTCATAGCCCGCCACGAAACGGGCCAGGTCGCGCCCGTGCCATTGCACGGCCTGCTGGTAAGCCTCGTCCTGGCTGGCATCACTCATCCGCAACGCTGGCGGCTCGGCGGCAAGGGGATTCGTCATCGGCATGGCAAGGTAGTCATGCGCTGGCGGGGTTTCTTACAAGCGTCTCAATCGAGGGCTTGCCCCGGCGAGTGCATCGTGATGCGCTGGGTGTGCATCCGCTGGCTAAGCGCAGTGTCCATCGCACAGGGGCCTGGCCGTGCAGCAAGCGCAACAGCCTCCGGGCGGAGGCTGTCGTGTTCGAAATTTGCAGCGGCTGAATGAACTGGAAATCGGTCCCTGGTGCCCGGCGATGGTTCCCGTCGCACACGACGTGGCCGCGTCCCTGGAGATCTGGCGGAGGCTGTGAGATTCGAACTCACGGGCCGTTTGACCGGCCGACGGTTTTCAAGACCGTTGGGTTAAACCACTCCCCCAAGCCTCCGGAAGGCGCGCATTCTACGGGCCCGGCTTCTGTGCCTGTTCGCAATCGACCTGGATGATCTCGCGGCGCGAGCCGTCGACCCGCGCGGCGGTCAGGCGGCCGCCCCAGACGCAGCCGGTGTCCAGGCCGAGCAGGTCGGCTCGGTCGAGCAGGCCGAGGGTGGACCAGTGGCCGAAGGCGATGGGAGTGCCCTGGCTGGCGCGGCCGGGCACGTCGAACCAGGGCATGAAGCCGTCGGGCGCGGCGCCAGCGCCGTCCTTGGTCTTGAAGTCCAGCGTCCCGTCGGCGCTGCAAAAGCGCAGCCGCGTCAGGGCGTTGACCGTGAACCGCAGGCGGTCAGTGCCGGTCAGGGTCGGGCTCCAGCGAGCCGGCTCGTTGCCGTACATGGCATGCAGGAAGTCGGGCAGGTCGGGGCTGCGCAGCACCGCTTCGACCTCGGCGGCCAGGGTCAGGGTGTCGGCGCGCGTCCAGGCGGGCGGGACGCCGGCATGCACCATCAGCCAGCCGGCGTCGAAGACGGCCATGCGTTGCTGGCGCAGCCAGTCGATGAGGGCGGCGCGGTCGGGGGCGCTGAGGATGTCGTCCACCGTGTCGCCCTTGTGGGGGCGGCGCACGCCGTGGGCGGTGGCCAGCAGATGCAGGTCGTGGTTGCCGAGAAGGCAGGTCGCCGCGTTGCCCAGGCTGATGAGCCGGCGCAGGGTGGCCAGCGAGGCCGGCCCGCGGTTGACGAGATCGCCCAGCAGCCAGAGCCGGTCGCGCGACGGCGAGAAGTCGATGCGCTGCAGCAGGCGGTCCAGCGCGTCGCAGCAGCCTTGGAGGTCGCCGATCAGGTAGTTCATGGCGCGGCATTGTCCGGGTGGTGGCACGCCGCTCCGGCAACCCGACCGCCCGGCCCCCAAGCAAGGGAACGCACGATGGGCGGTGTCACGGGCTTCTGATAGTCTCCCGGGCTTCGTTTTTGATCGCGCGCCACCTCGGGTTAACCCGCATCGGCGCCTTCGATGGATACCGCACTCGTTCTCTTCCTGATCCTTCTCAACGGACTTTTCGCCATGTCGGAAATGGCGCTGACGGCCAGCCGCAAGGCGAGATTGCAGGTGATGGTGGAGAGTGGCGAGGGCGGGGCGCAGGCTGCGATGGACCTGCACGACAACCCCACCAAGTTCCTGTCCACGGTGCAGATCGGCATCACGGGCATCGGCGTGCTCAACGGCATCGTGGGTGACGCGGCCTTCTCAGGCCCGCTGTCGCAGTGGCTGACCGAGACCTTCCACTTGAACCCGCATGCCACCGAGATCGCCGCGACTGCGCTGGTGGTGGTCATCATCACGCTGCTGACCATCGTGTTCGGCGAGCTGGTGCCCAAGCGCATTGGCCAGATCTACCCCGAGACGGTGGCCCGCCTGGTGGCGCCGACGATGAATTTCATCTCGATGGCGGCCCGGCCGCTGGTGCGGCTGCTCAGCGTCACGACCGAGGCCACGCTGCGCGTGATGGGCCTGCACAACAAGGGCCAGCGCGGCGTGACCGAAGAAGAGATCGCGGCCAGCCTGGAAGAGGGCCTGGATGCCGGCGTCATCGAGGAGCACGAGCACCAGATGGTGCGCAATGTGTTCCGGCTGGATGAGCGCCAGATCGGCTCCATGATGATCCCGCGTGCCGAGATTGCGTGGCTGGACGTGGAGTCCACCCCCGCCGAGGTGCTGGCGGTGCTGCGTGAGCATGGCTTCAACCGCTACCCGGTCTGCCGCGGCGGCCTCAACGAGGTGCTGGGCGTGGCGAATGCCCCGGCCTTGCTGGCCAGCATGCTGGAGGGCCAGCCGCTGGACCTGACGGCAGGCCTGGAGCCCCCGCTGTTCGTGCCCGAGACGCTGTCGGGCATGGAACTGCTGGAACATTTCCGCGTGTCGGATGCGCCGCTGGTCTTCGTCGTCGATGAGTACGGCGAGGTGCAGGGCGTGATCTCGGTGCGCGACGTGCTGGAAGCCATCGCCGGGGAGTTCAACGCCCCGAGTGATGGTGACGCCTGGGCGGTGCAACGCGAGGACGGGAGCTGGCTGCTGGACGGCTTGATCCCGGTGCCCGAACTGAAGGACCGCCTGGAGCTGAAGGAACTGCCCGAAGAAGATCGTGGGCGCTACAACACCCTGGCCGGCATGATCATGCTGCTGCTGGGGCGCTTGCCGCGCACGGCCGATGTCGTGGAGTGGGACGCGTGGAGATTCGAGGTCGTGGACCTTGACGGCAAGCGTGTGGACAAAGTGCTGGTCAGTCGCCTGGCCGAACCTGGAGAGAAAGAATCATGAGCAAACCCCCGATGTACGGCGAACTGCTGCCGCTGGACCGCGAAGTCCACAAGAACCTCAAGCTGGACACCAGCCAATCCGTGGTGGGCCGCGTCGCTGATCAGAACTCGGTCTTCCTGGCCGCGGTCGAGTTTGCCGACGCCTGCAAGGAGTACCCCATCGTCTTCGTGCGCGCCGGCAACGCCGGCCCCGAAGGCAAGGCCGCGGTGGCACCGCTGGCCGTGCTGGGCCTGCGCGCGGGTTCCAACCTGTTCGTCGACGGCGACCAGTGGAAGGGCAACTACGTGCCCGCCTACGTGCGCCGCTTCCCGTTCGTGATGGCGCGCCTGGAAGAGAACACCAACAACATGGCGGTGTGCTTCGACACCACGTGGCCTGCCTTCAACGAGACCACGGGTGAAGCCCTGTTCAAGGACGGCGAGCCGACCGAGTTCGTCATGAACGCCAAGGCCTTCCTGGAGAACTTCGAGCAGGAAGCCGAGCGCACCCGCCTGATCTGCGACCTGCTGGTCGAGCTGAACCTGCTGCAGGACATGCGCTTTGAAGCCACGCTGCCCAACGGCGAGAAGTTCGACGTGGAAGGCTTCCTGGCCCTGGACGAGAAGGCCTACGCCGAATTGCCCGACGCCAAGGTGCTGGAGTTGCACCGCAACGGACTCATCGCGCTGATCGAGATGCATCGCCTCTCGCTGGGCAACATGAACCGTCTGGTCGGCAAGTACGCGGCCTGACCGGCTGCTGCCGCCCTCGCACGCTGTGAGAAGGCCACGCCCTGCGTGGCCTTCGTTTCGTGCGGGCAAGCACAAGACGAGACTTTTGCACGCGGCTGTCCCTGCAAAGAGCGACGCAACAACCCGCGAAACGGTCCGATGACTGTGTATCGGTCTGTAAGCGGCACGCTTTGACAGGTTTGTATCTCTAGACTCGGGCCCGCGATGCATCGGGCATCAGGAATGCAGTGCAATGATCTCCACCTTCTTTGAAGAAAGCCGGCGCAAGCCGCTGAACCCCGACGGCGGCCCGCCGTTGGAGCTGGACAGCGACTTTGGCTCGCTGGACGGTGACGCCTACGACCTGGTCGAGCGTCGCTACGGAGACCGTGGCCTGGCGGTCAGCAAGGAAAAGTTCAGTAGCCGCAATGAAGCCGGTGACATCATCTGCACGGCGCGCAATGGCGAGCAGATCGTGGGCACGTTGTCGGTGCGCTTTGACGGCAAGTCCGGCCTGCATGCCGATGCGCTGTTCGAGGCAGAGCTGGCCGAGTGGCGCGCCGTCGGCGTCAAGCTCTGCGAGTTCGGCAGTCTGGCGGTCGACCGCCACTCCCACAATGCCAAGCGGGTGCTGGCCCAGATCTTCCACCTGGGCTATCTGCATGCGCACCGCAAGGCGGGCTGCGAGCGCCTCGTCATCGAGGTCAACCCGCGCCACGTGGCCTTTTATCGGCGCTATCTCGGCCTGCTGCCGTTCACGACCGCGCGCCACAACCCGCGGGTGAATGCCCCCGCGGTGCTGATGAGCATTGATTTCGCCACGGTGCGTGACCAGATCGCCCTCTGGGGCGGGCGCCCCGAGGTGCTGACCCAGGCGCGCTGCCTCTACCCGTTGGCCTGGGATGCCGCGACCGAAGCGGCGATGTTGGCCAAGCTCCCCTGAGTGAACAGCCGCGCCGGTGCGGTGCGGCCCGGCTCACCGTCAGCCAGCGTGGCGGCCACATAAGGCGCGGTGGCGAATTCCTGCTGCAGACGCTGCAGCAAATCTTCTCGGTCGGGCATCGGTGCGCCGCAGGAGATGCGGGCGGCGATGGCGCGGTCCAGTGCGCCTTCCAGCCCGTTGCATTGCACCGAGAACGAGGTGTGGTGGGGTTGGCCCAGCCGGTCGGTCCAGGTGGCGACCACGCGCAGCACGGGCCCCACGGTGCGCAGCACCCATTCGAAGCGGATGCCCGCGGTGCGCGTGCGACTGCGACGCATCAGGCGGCCCATCGTGCTGCCGCCGGGGCGACGCGGGCGCTCCAGGCGCAACTCGTTCAGGAAGCGTTCGGCAGCCGCCGCGTTGGCAGCGCCGGCCATGGCCTCGGTGTCCATGGTTTCAATCGTCATGGTCAGACTCCAGTGGTGCGTATGAACCCATGGCTCTGGGGCAAGCCGCGTTCCCGCCTGGGCTGCGGCGGCGCTTCAAAGTAGGGGTTCGACCAGCCGCGCGAAGCCCTGCAACAGGCGCTGGCCCAGGCTGCGGCGGGCCCATTGGTCGGCATCGATGCGCTGGCTGACCGTCAAGTCCTGGGCGAAGAGGGCCTGCATCTGCTGGCCGAAGTCGTCGCCGAGGACGATGACGTCGAGCTCGTGATTGCCGACGATGCTGCGCCAGTCGAGGTTGCTGGAGCCCACGCTGGCATACACCCCGTCCACGACGGCCGTCTTGGCATGCATGACCGACTGCGTCATCTCGTGGATCTGCACACCGGCTTCCAGCAGCTGCGTGTACCGGGCGCGTGCCGCATGCAGCACCATGGACACATCGCTGCGCCCTGGCAGCACCAGGGCCACCGCCACGCCGCGCCGGGCGGCGTCGCACAGGCTGCGGATCAACTCGTCGCCGGGTGCGAAATAGGCCATCGTCAGCTGCACGCTGCGCTGCGAGGCCTCGATGGCATGCAGCAGCGCGGTGTAGCTGGGGTTCACGCCCTGGTCGGGGTTGCCTGCCACCAGCTTCACCACCCGTTGCCCCGGCAGCGCGACCCGCGGCGCCGGATCGGCAGGCAGCTCCCCTCGGCAGCCCTGGCTCGCCCACGACTGCCGGAACACCGCGGACAGCGCGGTCACGACCGGACCGTGGAGCTCGATCTGCGTGTCGCGCCAGCCCTGGCGGTCAGCGTCGGCGGGCGGCTTCTTGCGGCGTGCGCTGCCGAAGGAGCCCTCCGCGTAGACGTTGCTCAGGTTGATGCCGCCGGTGAAGGCCACGTCGCTGTCCACCGCCAGCATCTTGCGGTGATTGCGCTGCAGCACGCCCCAGTGCCCCGGGCGCTCCAGCGGGTTGAGCGGGTTGAAGGCGCAGACCGCGATGCCGCCCTGGCGCAGGCGCTCGAAAAAGGCGCTGTCGGTGCCGACCGAGCCGAGGCTGTCATACATCAGGGCCACGCTCACACCTTCGGCGGCCTTGCGCAGCAGCAGCTCACCCACCTCGGCAGCCACGCCCTCGTCCTCGACGATATAGAACTCCACCAGCACCCGCTGTCGCGCGGCGGCGATGGCGGTCTTCATGGCAGCGAAGGTGGCGGGGCCGTCCACCAGGAGCCTGGCGGTGTTGCCGCGCAGCAGCTGCGCCTCGCCCGCCGCCGCCAGCACGCCCAGATGACGCTCGAACAACGCCGCATTGCCCTCCGCGCGCACGCGAGCCAGGTCGCGCGCCTGCACAGCCTCGGGCACCGGGCCGGTGCGCCCCTGCAGGGTCACGCGCTCCGCGGCCTGCTGGGGCGGCAGCGGTTTCAGCGTGCGGTCCGGTCCTGGCAGGCTCACGCACGACGCCGTGCCGGCCACCAGCAGCAGCAAGGCCAGCAACCAGGCGCAGGCGGGGAGGGCGGTGAGGCGCGTCGGGGTCATATGGAGCCCCGCGTGGGCAATCGACGTGCCCGGTGCCTCCCCTTGATGAAGGTGTTACCGACGACCGGAAAATTTTCCCGCCTCGGTTGAATCTGTTCACAATGGACGCCCCGATGCCCCGGCATCCCACTCTGGCCCGAAGGCAATCACACGCATGCCCCATGCATTGGTGGTGGATGACGACCATGACTCCGCAGCCTCGCTGCGAGAGTTGATCGCAGGCGAGCAGTTCACCGTGGCGGTGGCGCACAACCTGCGCGATGCGCGCCGCCAGATCGCGCTGCAACAGCCCGACATCCTCTTGCTCGACCTGCGCCTGCCCGACGGCAACGGCATGGACCTGCTGGCGGACCCCAAGCTGGTGGCCAATTCCGAGGTGGTGCTGTGCACGGGTCACGCCAACCTGGAGACCTCCATCCAGGCGCTGCGCCTGGGTGCGGCCGATTACCTCGTCAAGCCCGTCAACCTGACGCAGCTGCAGGGCGTGCTGTCGCGCATCATGAAGCCCGCGGCACTGCAGGCGGAGGTGCAGGGCCTCACCGCCAATCTCGATGAGACCGGGCATTTCGGCCATCTCTGGGGGCGAAGCCCGCCGATGAAGCGCATCTACGAGCAGATCTCGCGCGTGGCCGGCACCAGCGTGTCGGTCTTCATCACCGGCGAGTCGGGCACCGGCAAGGAGGTGGTGGCGCAGACGGTCCACGACCTGAGCCGCCGCCGCAAACGGCCCTTCCTGGCGGTCAACTGCGGCGCCATCAGCCCCAACCTGATCGAGAGCGAAATCTTCGGCCACGAGAAGGGCAGCTTCACCGGCGCCGAGCGTCAGCACCAGGGCTTCTTCGAGCGCGCCAGCGGCGGCACGCTTTTCCTGGACGAGATCACCGAGATGCCGCTGGAGCTGCAGGTCAAGCTGCTGCGGGTGCTCGAGACCGGCCGCTTCATGCGGGTAGGCAGCACCACGGCCATCGAGACCGATGTGCGCATCGTGGCCGCCACCAACCGCCTGCCCTACCAGGCGGTGTCGTCGGGCAAGCTGCGTGAAGACCTGCTGTACCGGCTCAACATCTTTCCGATCGCCCTGCCGCCGCTGCGCGATCGGGTGGCCGACATTCCGCTGCTGGCCAACCATTTCCTGGCGGCCATCTGCGAGCAGGAGGGCGCCGTGCGCCACTTCACGCCGGAGGCCATGGCCAGCCTCGTCACCTACCCCTGGCCAGGCAATGTGCGTGAGCTGCGCAATGTGGTCCAGCGGGCGTTCGTGATGGCCCAGGGCGAGGCCATCGACGAGACCTGGCTGCCGGGCGGCCACGAGGCTGCCGCGGCTTCGGCCTGGGGCGGCCTGGGTGGGCCGGAGTTGCCGGCAGCGCCCGCGCCCGCGCCGGCCCGGCTCGCCGAGCCGGTGCAAGACAGTGATGCGCCTTCCATCACCCTGCCCATCGGCACCAGCGTGGCGCAAGCCGAACGGGCGCTGATGCTGGCCACGCTGCGCCACTACAACCACCACAAGGAGCGCACCGCGGCCGTGCTGGGGATCAGCCTGAAGACGCTTTACAACCGGCTCAAGGAATATGCCGCCGAAGGCGCGGCGCCGCCCGAGCACGGTACGGCCGCGCAAGACTGACCTGTTGTCTGCCAAACCGGGCGCGAGGCTTGCCACGGCAGGGCTTCACTGCCACTCCGGAGGACGACCATGGCTCCTTCAGGTCTGGTGGACGAAGCCGCCGACGTCCTGGCCGTGCCGGCGCGCCAGTTCGGCGGCCTCTCCCAGGCGCAGCGGGGTGCGGTGACGCAGGGCCTGCTGCAGCAGGCCCTCCCAGCACCGGCGTACGGCCGGGTGGTCGGCGTCGTGGGGGTGGAGCTCCAGCCGCTGCAGCGGCAGCACGCCGACGCGCCAGGCAAGCAGCCGGTTCCAGGCCACCGACAGCACGCGGCGCCAGACGCTGCGCGTGCTGAACACGAAGCTCGGCGCGTGGAGGCTGCGGCCCTGGGGCAGGGCGATGACGCGGTTCAAGGTGCAGGTATGCCGGAACCCCGCTTCACAAGCGGCGCCCAGGCTGCCGGGGCCCATCAGCCAGGCCGGTGCCACGAAGCCCCGCATCGGCAGCCGGTGCGCCCGCGCCCAGTGGCGTGCGGCCTGCATGCGTTGCAGGGCCTGGCTGGGCGGCAGGGCGGCGAACTCGCCCTCACCCGCGGTGTAGTGACGGCGCAGCAGCCAGGCCCCCACGCGCCGGGGCGGCGGCCCATCGTCCCGGTGGGTGAGGCCGTGCAGCACCAGCTCATGCCCTTGCACGGCCATCTGTCTCAGCCACTGCAGGTAGTCGGGCGGCAGAGCCGGGTCGCCATGCAGATGCGGCACCACCAGCAGCGTGACCGGCAGCCGGACCCCGGCATCGATGGCGCAGGCCTCGGCTGCGGCCAGCACGCGCCGGCATGCCGCCCAGTGTGAGGGGCACACGTCGTGCAGCACGACGCAGACGGCGCCCGTCGCCCGGGCTTCGGCGGCGACCCCGGCGGGCGGCCCGGCCTTCAACGCTGACGGGCCAGCTGTGACCATGGGCGGCTTGCCGGGGGTGCGAAAGGCGAGGCGGCCGGTGCCACCGCGCTCGGGCGCCCGATCAGCGAGGCGTAACGCTGTGTCATCTGCATGAGCACGCGTGGCCAGTCCAGCGCCTGGGCGCGCGCGAGTGCGGTCCGTCGCTGCGCGGAGTTGGGCGTCTCCAGGCAGGCCTCGATGGCATCCGCCCAATGCCCGATGCGCGGCGCGTCCACCACCACGCCCGCATCTCGTGCCAGCTCCGCCAGGCCCGCGCAGCCGGCCACCACCACCGGCGTGCCGCAGGCCATGGCCTCCAGCACGCCCAGGCCGAACGTCTCCTGGTCGCCGGCATGCACGTAGGCGTCACTGCTCGCCACCAGTCGCGCGAGCCGTGCCCCATCGTGCTCGGGCGGCAGGCACAGCACCTGGGGGCCCACCGGGGGCGCCGGCCCGTTGCCCACCGCCACCAGGCGATGCCGGGGGCCGAGCAGATGGACGGCATCCGCCAGCAACTGCAGGTTCTTCTCCGGGGCGAATCGACCGGTGTAGACCAGCAGGCGAACGTCACGTGGCAGCCCGTGCGCGGCGCAGAAGCGAGCACGCCAGGTGTCGTCCCGCGCGCAGGGGGTGAAGACCGAACAATCCACCCCCAGGGGTTGCACGCTCACGCGCGGCACACCCCAACCGCGAAGCCGCGTTGCGAGCCCGCGGCTGGGCGCCAGCACGACATCGAAATGGCGGTAAAGATTGACGAGATAGCGCCGGGCCCACCGCTCGGCGGTAGCACCGCGCCGATGGGCAGTGCCCTCGGGGCCGCCGATCAACCGTGCCATCAACTGCGGCAGATCGCTGTGGCAAAAGGCCACGGCAGGCACCTGCAGCTGCTGCGCGGCCGCGACCGATGCCCAGCCCAGGGTGTAGGGGTCGGCCGACTCGATGATGTCGGGCGCGACGAAGGTCATCTGCCGCACGGCCCGCCCACGGCTCAGCACCGCCCGGTAGCCGCCCGTGCCCGGCAGCAGCCAGCCGCCGCAATCCAGGATGCCCGGGCCCTGGGCGCCGGGCGCGACGATGGTGTGGCGCCAGCCCAGGGTGCGCAGGCGCGCATGGCGGCTGGTCAGCACCCGGCGTACGCCGCCCGTGGCGCCCCAGAACATCGAGACATCGAGCAGATGCGGGCTGGCCGCCACGCCGTCGTTGTGCACCGGCTGCTCGGGCGATGGGTGGGGCTTTTGCATCTGCACACACTGGCAATCGGCGTGCCTGCAGTCGTGCGGTTCGCTGGCCCGGTGGTTGCTTGGCCTGCGCATGCCCCAAGCCCTCAGCCCTCAAGCGCAGGCTCGCCATGCCGGCCTGCGGTGGATCGACGACCGCCAGCCCGGCCTGCAGCGCGAGGCGGGAAGGGGTGGGTTTCGCTACCGTGATGCGGACGGACGACTTGTGCGCGATGCCGACACGCTCGAGCGCATCCGCCGGCTCGCGATTCCGCCCGCCTGGCAGGGCGTGTGGATCAGCCCTGACCCGGACGGCCATCTGCAGGCCACCGGCCGTGACGCCCGTGGCCGCAAGCAGTACCGCTATCACCCGGACTGGATGGCGGGGCGGGGGCAGACCAAGTTCGACGGCCTGCGCTGCTTCGGCACCGTGCTGCCGCGGCTGCGCCGGCGTGTGCAGCGGGTGTTGGCCGGGCCGGCCGTGCCGACGCGTGAGCGCGTGCTCGCCACCCTCGTGTGGCTGTTGGACACCACCTGGCTGCGCATCGGCAACAGCGCCTATGCGCGGGAGAACGGCTCCTTCGGACTGTCCACACTGCGCAACCGCCATGCGGACGTGAAGGGGCCTGCGATCGAGCTGTCGTTCGTGGGCAAGAGCGGTGTGCGCCATCAGGTGCGCGTGACGGACCGCCGGGTGGCTCGCATCGTGCGCCGTTGCCGCGAACTGCCGGGTCAGGAACTGTTCCGCTACCTCGACGAAACCGGCGAAAGCCGCGCCGTGGGCTCGGCGGATGTGAATGCCTGGCTCCTGGCGGCGGCCGGCCAGCGCGTGACGGCCAAGGACTTCCGCACCTGGCACGGCAGCGTGCTGGCGCTGCAGCTGACGCTACAAGCCTGCGCCGACGGTGCGGCGCCCTGCCGCCCGCAGCAGGTGCTGCAACAGGTGGCGCGACGATTGGGCAACACACCCGCGGTTTGCCGCAAGGCTTACATCCATCCGCAGGTGCTGGGGTTGGGCGAGGCCCTGGGCGACGAGACGTCTCGTGCGGCGCTGCGCAGTCGCGCCTGGGCACAGCCACCAGACCGCCAGCCGGGGCTGACGGTCCCCGAGCGCCAACTGCTGGCGTTGCTGCGCCGACGTGGCGGCTGACGAGCGGGCACCGGGTTTGCTTGTGCGGATGCTTCTGCCCTTGCCAGGAGTGTGCGTGCGCATCGACGACGTCTGCGAGACCTGCCCGCCCGAGAAGAAATGGGCGGGCGCCCGTGCCTGCCTGATGGTGCCCGACCGGGTCAGCTTGCCGAGCCGCGACAGCCCTGGCCACTTTATGCTGCTGGCGCCGTGATGCCGTTTGCGCCCACTCCTCCTGCCGTGCCGTCCTTTCAGACGCCGCTCACGCCGCGCGCCTACAGCTGCGCCTGCGGCCGGCCGGTGTTCTTCCGCAACAGCGAATGCCTGGCCTGCCGCCGCGCCCTGGGTTACGACGCCCATCGCGGCGCGCTGCTGGCCCTGGACCCGGTGCGTGGCGGGGGCTGGCGCCAGGCGGGCGTGCCACCGCGGCGTGCGGCCCGCTATGTGCGCTGTGCCAACCTGACGTCGGCAGCCGGTTGCAACTGGCTGCTCCCTGCCGCCGAGAGCCAGGCCGGCCACAGCTTGTGCCTGTGCTGCCGGCTGACGCGCACCGTGCCCGACCTGAGCCAGCCAGAGGCGGCGACGTGGTGGTGCCGCATCGAACTGGCCAAGCGGCGGCTGGTGTCTTCCCTCGTCGGCCTGAAGCTGCCCGTCGTGCCCAAGACGGCCGACACCGACGAGGGCCTGTGCTTCGACCTGCTGATGCCAGCGGCTGACGGCACGCCCGTCATCACCGGGCATGCCAACGGCGTCATCACCCTCGATGCCTCGGAGGCCGACGATGCTCGGCGCGAGCAGCGCCGGGGCGAACTGGGCGAGCCCTACCGCACCTTGCTCGGCCACCTGCGCCACGAGACCGGGCACTACTACTGGCAGCGGCTCGTGGAGCACACGGCGTGGCTGGAACCTTGCCGCGCGCTCTTCGGCGACGAGCGCGAGGACTACGCCGCCGCGCTGCAACGCCACTATGCGCAGGGCGCGCCGGCGGATTGGTGGCAGCGCTTCGTCAGCGCCTATGCCAGTGCGCATCCGTGGGAAGACTGGGCCGAGACCTGGGCGCACTATCTGCATCTGGTCGATACCCTGGACACGGCGCGCAGCTTCGGCCTGGACGGGGAGCGGGTCGAGCTGAGCTACGAGCGCTTCTCCGAGGCGCTGCTGCACGACAGCGGTGACCCCGACGCGGGCGGCTTCCTGCACCTCATCAACAGCTGGATGGAGCTGACCGGCGTGCTCAATGAGCTGTCGCGCAGCATGGGCGTGCATGACTTCTATCCCTTCGTGCTGTCCGGGTTGGCGGTGCGCAAGCTGCATCTGGTGCATCGCATCGTTCACTCGACGGACGCTTGAGTCAGCGCAGGCATGCCGTTTGCCCGCGGTGGGCTTTCACGGAGATTGCCCCCATGAGTCAACTCGATGCTTCCCCGGCGCCCGCGGAGACCCCGCGCAGCTTTGGCGTCTTCAAGCCAGTCGGCCACGTCGTCATTTCATTCCCGCAGGAGAGCCAGGCCGACCGTGCGGCCGACGCCCTGGCCGGGCTCGGCCTCGCGCCGGGTGCGGTACGGCATTACAGTGATCGGGAGATGCTGCACCAGATCGATCAGGACATGGCCCATGCCAGTCCCCTCGCCTCGGTCGGCCAGGAGATGAATCTCGTGCGCGCCCACCGCGTGCTGGCCGAGAAGGGCTATCACTGGTTGCTGGTCTATGCAGCGGACGACGAGCAGGCGGCCCGCATCGCCGCGGTGGCTCGCAATTGCGGGGCGGAGCGGGCCCAGCATTACGGCCGTTTCATCATCGAGGAGTTGATCGAGCGGCCCGGCGGCCTGGCGCAAGTGGCCGAGTCACCCGACCGGGGCCTGGACGCGCAGACGCCGTCGGGCCTGGAGGGCGAAGCGGGCGAGTTGCGCAAGGCTGAGGGCTGAGGCCGCAACTGAGGTCGAGGGCGACGCAGAAGAAGTTCACCAAGACGCAGGAGCCCGCGACCGCCGCTGAGGTGGCAGTCGCGGGCCGAGGGCCTGGAGATCAGACCGTTGCGGCGCGGGCCTGGTCGCGCAGGGCGCGCACCTGTTGGTGGTTGCGCTTCACACCCTCGTACTGGCGCTCCACGACGAGGCGGACGTCCGCGGGCAGGGGCTCGTCCAACGCCTTGCGGTAGCTCTCCAGCGCGCGGTCTTCGCCGCGCTCGGTCTCTTCCAGGATGGCCTTGTCGGTGTAGCCGGCCAGGGTGCCCTTCACGGCGACCCAGCCGCGGTGCATGGCGCCGGCAGCGGTGCCGCTGTCCTCGGCCTTGCCACCCAGGCGTACCACCATCGTCTGCAGCTCGGCGGCGGCCATGCGGCATTCTTCGGCGCGCCGCTCGAAGCTCTGGCGCAGGGACGGGTCGGTCACGTATTCGGCCGAGGCGCGAAAGCCGTATTCGCCGTCCTTGGAGGTCTCGATGAGGTCGTTCAGGGTGTCGATGATGTCGTCATTGCTCATGAGGGAATCCTTTCGAAGGGGTCGAGGGATGCCGCAACGCCGGGAGCTGGCGATGCCGGCATGTCCAGTCCGCCCACTGGCAGGCGGCATGCCTGCCCGTGGCTCTTCAGGCGTCCTGCTCGGCATGGGCCGCGGCCATCGCCGCGTGAAGCGCGGCAACCAGATCAGCCGGGGAGCAGGGCTTGCGCAGCTGAACGAACTCGCCTTCGGCGATGTCGGCATTGCTGTAGCCGCTGATCAGCACCACCGGCAGCCCGGGGCGCTGGTCGCGCAGATGGCGCGCCAGCGCGACGCCATTCATGGCGCCCGGCATGACGACGTCGGTGAGCACCACATCGGGCGGGCTGCCGGCGTCCAGCACTTGCAGGGCGGCCCGCGCATCTGCAGCGCGCAGCACGCGGGCGCCGTGGCTGCGCAGCAGCTCGGTCGTGACGTCGGCCAGGGACTCGTCGTCTTCCACCAGCAGCACCGTGGCGCCGGCGATGCTGCGTTGACCGGGCGGGGCGGCCATCCCGCTGTCTTCCGTGGCGTCGCCGGGGCGCGCCACCGGCAACAGCAGCGACACGGTCGTGCCCAGGCCCGGCGTGCTCGCCAGGCGGGCCGTACCGCCGGCCTGGGTGGCAAAGCCATAGACCTGGCTCAGCCCCAGCCCGGTGCCCTGGCCGACGCCCTTGGTGGTGAAGAAGGGTTCGAAGGCGTGCTCGACCAGGCTGGGGTCCAGTCCCATGCCATCGTCGCCCACCGTCAGCAGCACGTAGTCGCCCGGCGGCAGGCCTTCGGTGTCGGCGGCGCTGGCGTTGCCGGCGCGCAGCCGCAGCTCGCCACCGGCCGGCATGGCGTCGTGGGCGTTCAGCGCCAGGTTGACGAGGGCCAGATCCAGCTCGTTGGTATCCACCCGCACCGGGCCGATATCGGGCGACACCTTGACGTGGATGTCGATGCTGCGGCCCAGCACGCTGCGCATCAGCGCCTGGACCTCCGGCAGGTAGCGCGCCAGCGACAGCGTCTGCACGCGCACGGGCCGGCGGCCGGCAAAGCGCAGCAGGTGCTGGGTGAGCTGGCTACCCTTGTCCACGGAGCGCTGCACCGCGCCCAGCGGCCCCTGGAGGTCAGGCGCGCAGGGATGGCGCTGCATGAGGTGCATGCTGTTGCTGATGACGCCCAGCAGGTTGTTGAACTCGTGCGCCACGCCGCCCGTCAGGCGACCCAGGGCCACCACGCGCTGGCTTTGGGCGCCACGTTGCTCGACCTGGCGGGTTCGCTCCACGGCTTCGGCCACGCTGCGCTCCAGTTCGGCCCGGGCGGTGGCCATGCTGTGCCCGGCCTCGGCCAGCGCCTCGGCGACGCCGTCGGTCTCGGTCATGCCGGTGGGCCGCGCCTGGACGGGGCGGCCGGCCTGCAGGTCTTGCGCCAGCCGCTTGAGCGCGAGGATGGGGCGCTCGATGCGCCAGGCCACCCACACGGCGCCGGCCATGGCGAGGGCCAGCAACACCAGGGCGCCGACCACCACGCGCCGCACGGCCTGCGGCATGCGGCCGGCGAACTCCTGCCTCGGCATGGCGCTGATGAACGTCCAGCCCAGCGGCGAGGTGCTGAAGTAACCCGCTGTCTGAACGCCATCCAGGGAGACCGACTGGAATGCCCCCTCGCTGGCCTGGGCCATCTTCTGGCGCAGATCGGCGGTGGCGGTCATGCCGACGAAGGCATGACCACCGGGCAGACGGGCCACGATGCGGCCGGCGCTGTCCATGACGGTGCCGATCCAGCCCGCGTGATGCGCCTGAGCTTGCACCAGGCGCTGAAGCTCGGACGGACGCACCGTCACAACGAGGTTGTAGAGCAGCCGGCCGTCCCGCGTGACGGGTTCCACCCAGGCCGCATGCAGCGAGCCCTCGCCCGTGGGCGAGCCTGACAGCGGCTGCAAAGGCAGCATCTGTGCCGTGTCGGCGAGCGTCTCCGGGCCGGCTTCCACGGTGAAGCGACCCTCGGGAAGGCGGGTGCTGATGAGCACGCGGCCTGGCTCGCGCAGCTCCACCCAGCCGTCCATGCCTTGCATCGCCCGGCGCGCCAGTCGCTCGAAGCCCAGGCGGCGGTCGTCGTTCAGCGTGGCAGGATCGTCGTCCAGCGCCGGGGACTGCGCCAGCACATGGGCGATCGCGGCCCGCCGGGCGAGTTCGCCGTCCACGAGCAGCGACAACGCCCGGGCGGTATCGCGCAGCGTGCGCTGGTGGGCATCGCGCTCGGCTTCATACGTGCTGGCGATCAGCCAGGCCACGCCGAGCATGCACGGCAGTACCACCGACAGCACCAGGAGCAGCAGCCGGGAACGGATGCGCACGGGTGTCGCGATGGGGGGCACGGCGGGCGAAGCGGAGTCGGGAGTTGCCACCATGGTGTTGCCGTGCATGCAGACGCTGCGGCCCTGCCTCGGGCCGCGATTCGGTTGTCGGATCGTGCGTATGGGCAAGCGGCGTGCCCGGCGGCTTCAGGTGTAGCGGCTGCGAGGCTTGGGCCTGGGCGGGGCGCGCAGCAGGCTGCGCATCGATGGCGGTGGCGCGCAGTGGTCGCCCTCGAGATAGAAGCGCAGCAGGCGCAGGCTGCGGCGGCGGCGGCTCAGGCTGCGCAGGATGATGAGCAGCGGCACGGCGATGAGCGCTCCGACGATGCCCCAGAGCCACCCCCAGAACAGCACCGACAGGAACACTGACAGGGCGCTCAGCGACAGGCGCTGGCCCACGATGAACGGGCTGACGAGGTTGCTTTCCACGGCATGGATGGCCATGAAAGCCAGCATTGGCCCGAACACCTGTGGTCCGGGGTCGAAGCTGCTGATGCCGGCCAGCAGCAGCATCGCCATCATGGCCATCGGGCCGATGTAGGGAATGAAGCAGAACAGTGCCGCCAGAAAGCCCCACAGTGTCGGGTTTGGCAGGCCGAGCATCCACAAGGCCAGGGTGGTCAGCAGGCCCACGGCGCTGTTGATGAGGGCGAGCGCGCCGATGTAGCGGCTGATCTCGCGCTGCGCTGCGCGCACGCCACCCAGCAGCAGCGCTCGGGTGCGCCGCCGGGGCAGGGCTTCGACCGTGCGCCGCAGCAGCCAGTGCTCGGAGGCCAGCAGGAAGTAGGTCAGGATGACGGTGGCCGAGGCGGAAAGCAGGAACGAAAAGCTGTGAGCCAGCACCAGCCCGGTCAGCGCGACACCTTCGCTGGCGAGCTTGTCCTTCAGCGGGTCCGGCGCTGGCGTGGCAGCGGGCAGGCGGCCGCTGCGCGGCGCAGGAGCCGGTCGCCCGAGCCCGGGCACGGCCTCGCGCAGTTTCTCCAGCTGCTCCAGCAGTTGGGCCACCGTCGTCGGTGCGGCCTCCCACCAGCGTGCGGCGGGGCGGGCGAGCGAGGTGGCGACCGTCAGGGTGCTCAGCAGCAAGGCCAGCACCAACAGAAGCGCACCGACCGATGCCGGTATGCCCTGTCGGTGCAGGGCGCGGACGGCGGGCGCCAGCGCCAGGGTCAACGTCACGGCGATGAGCACGGGCGCCAGCAAGGGGCGGGCCTCGCGAACGGCGAACACCAGCGCGAGCAGGAAGAGCCCCTGCAGCGCCCGCGTGCTGCGTGGCAAGGGCCATGTCGTGGCGTCTTTCGCGGCTGCCCGAGGGGTGTCTGATGGAAGAGCGTCCATCACGCGCGGGATGAGTTCATGGCCGCGCCGACGGCAAACAGCGTGCCTGCCGAAGCCGCCAGAGCCGCTTTCGACACAGAAAAGCCGGCAGTCTTTACCGCAATCGTCGCTGGCGAGCCGCGCGATCGGTAAATCTTGCAGGTTGGTCGAAGCGGCCGTGGGTGTCAGACGGGCGAAGGGCCGCGGTGCAAATCCAGTGCCCGCCCCAGGGCGGCGCCTGCGTTTGTGACGGGATGCGACAAGCCGGGCCGTCCGGCATGGTGGTTGCAATCTGGGGGCTTGGGCCGCGCCGCGCTGCAGTGGGGCGGCGCCCCTGTGAACCCGCCGCCACCGCGCGCAAGAGGAACCCACGTGCCCTCCATGGACCTACGTGCCGATCATCGGCAAACCCAGACCCTGTCTCCCCGACTGCAGCATGCCGTGCGGTTGCTGCAGATGTCCTCCCTCGACTTCGCGGCCATGCTGCGTGACACCCTGGGCCGCAACCCGTTCCTGGAGGTGGACGAAGCCGATGGCAGCGAGCCGGAGCCCGCGACGGGCCCGCTGGCGCCGGGCGAGGTGGCCCCTGCCGCCGCAGCCGGCGACGCCGAACCGCGGCTCGGTGCTGAGATCGACGCTGAGGTCGACGCTGCGGGCCCGCCCGACGACGGCGGTGACCGTGACCTGTGGAACGCCGAGAGCAGCGGCCCGCGCCGCGCCGAGGACGGCGAGGTGAGTGCACTGGACCTGATGGCCGTCGAGACCTCGCTGACTGCACATCTGCACGGTCAACTCAATGTGCTGCCGCTCTCCGCGCGTGACCTGGCGCTGGCCCGCACCATCGTCGAGTCGCTGGACGATGATGGCTATCTGCGCACGCCGCTGGAGGAACTGCAGGAGGTGGCCGCCCTCGATCCGGCCGTGGAAAGCCAGGAGATGCTCATCGCGTTGAAGCGCGTGCAGTCCCTGGACCCGGCGGGGGTGGCGGCGCGCAGCGTGGGCGAATGCCTGCTGCTCCAGCTGCCCGCCATCGACTGCCCCGACATGCGCGGCCTGGCGCGGAGCATCATCACGGACCATCTGGCGGCCCTGGCCGCGCGCGATGTCTCCGGGCTGGCGCGGCAGCTCGGCGAGCCCCCGGCCAGGGTGGAGGCGGTATGCGACCGCATCCGGCGTCTGGACCCGCGCCCGGGCTGGCGCTTCGGTGCTTCGCAGGTGGCGTATGTGGTGCCGGACGTCATCGTGAAGAAGATCCGCGGCGAGTGGAAGGTGCAGCTCAACCCGGCCATCGTGCCCAAGGTCAGGCTCAACCAGGTCTATGCCAATCTGTTCCAGCGTCATCGCACCTCGGGCAATGCCGAGATGAGCGCACATCTGCAAGAGGCGCGCTGGACGCTGCGCAACGTCGAGCAGCGTTTCTCCACCATCCTGGATGTCGCCGAGGCCATCGTGCGTCGCCAGCACAATTTCCTCGACTACGGGGCGATGGCCATGAAGCCGCTCGGCCTGAAGGAGATCGCCGACGAGGTCGGCATCCACGAGAGCACGGTGTCGCGCGTGACGAACAACAAGTACATGGCCACGCCGGTGGGCGTGCTGGAGCTGAAGTACTTCTTCAGCCGCGCGATGATCAGCGCGAACGGCAGTGCCTGCTCGGGCACGGCCATCCGGGGCCTCATCAAGGACATCATCGAGGCTGAGAGCCCCGACGCACCGCTGTCTGACGCCGAGATCACGCGGCAGTTGGCGCAGCAGGGCCTGGTGGTGGCCCGCCGCACCGTCACCAAGTACCGGCAGATGCTGAAGATCGACGCGGTCGAGCGTCGCCGCCGCGTGGCCTGATCGTGGCCAACTGAGCTGAGGGCCGCGCGAGGCGACCCTCGGTTTGGTGTGTTGAGGCCGCCACCCGCGGGCCAGCCGCCGGCCGAGCGGTCAGTGGAAGAAGAGGTAGACCAGCACCAGCACGATGCCCGGAACGCCGAGCAGCCAGGCGAGGATGTATTTGCCCATGAGAGTCTCCTGTGAAGTGGGAAGGTGAGCTGAGCTTCGCCGCCAGCGGTGGGCACAGCCAGCGGACAGCGCCTGTCACTGGCGTAGGAAGAGCGGCGCAGGGTTTGGCAGCGGGGCCTGAGGGCGGGCTCCTGGGCAGGCGTTTCGTAGGACTTGGCCCACTCACGGAGCCGGCTCAGGCTGGCGTGGCGCAGACGGTCGCGCACCTACGCTGACGACAGCCCCTCCGGCAATTCCGCTGCGAGGGCAACCGCAAAGGAGCGATCCATGAACAGCGATCAGATCAAGGGCACCGTGAAGGACATCGCCGGCAAGGCGCAGCGCAAGCTGGGTGAGGCCGTGGGCAGCACCGAGCAGCAGGTCAAGGGTGCCGCGACCCAGGCCGAGGGCAAGCTCCAGAAGGCCGTGGGCAATGCCCGCGAGGCACTGAAGGATGCGGGCAACCGCAAGGCCTGATCAGGCTGAGCTGGGCGCCGCCGTCTGCAGGCGTGCGGCGCCTGCATCCCCCTTTCTTTTCCAATGATTTCCAGCTCGTGAGATTCGCCATGCAAGCCAACGCCACCCCGCTCCGTCATCGCTTCAGCCTCGTCGCGCTCGTCAGCGTCACGTTGGTGGCGACCGGCTGTTCCTCCATGAGTGAACGGGAGCGCGGCACAGCGCAAGGTGCAGGTGCAGGTGCGGTGGCCGGTGCGGTCATCGGCTCAATCACGGGCGGGAGCGCCGGCCGCGGCGCCGTCATCGGCGGCGCAGTGGGCGCGGTGGCGGGCAACCTATGGTCCAAGCGGATGGAGGAAAAGCGCGCTGCATTGGAGCGCGCCAGCGAGGGCACCGGCGTGCAGGTCGCCCGTACCGACGACAACCGACTCAAGCTCAACGTGCCGAGCGACGTGTCCTTCGACACCGGCCGGGCCGACATCAAGCCCCAGATGCGGCCAGTGCTGGACGAGGTCAGCCGCAACCTCGACCCGAACGTGCGACTGACCATCGTGGGTCACACCGACAGCACGGGCAGCGACGCCATCAACGACCCCCTGTCGCGCGAGCGGGCGATGGCCGTGCGCGACTACCTCTCCAGCCTCGGCGTGGCCGCTTCGCGGGTGACGGTGGCGGGGCGAGGCTCCCATGAGCCGGTCGCCAACAATGACACCGACAGCGGCCGGGCGGCCAACCGCCGGGTGGAGATCTTCCTGTCGGAGCAGGGCTGACTGAGGAGGCACGCCGTCCTGCGCCTGGCTTGCACGCCTGGCGCCGCATGTCTGACCTGCACCTGAAGTGCCGATCGCCTTGCGCGAGGCTCGTCTTTGGTGACGATCCCGTGACTCACCGATGATGCTGGCTGCTGCACCGCGACCGAGGTGCGGGCCAGAGGGGTGATCATGGAAGCAGTACAGGCCGCGCTGGACGGCATCGAGCAGCCTGCCTTCGCGGCAGACGGGCAGGGCCAGGTCTGCGCGGTGAACGAGGATTTCGTGGGTTTGCTGTCGATGGACGTGGGCGGCAATCGCCATGCCGCCTGGCAGCAGTGCCTCGGCCCGGAAGGCTTGACGCGCTGGCAGCGAGGGATCGAGGCCGGTGTCGCGTTTGCCGAGGTTTTGCGCCCTTTCCAGGCGCTCGGCCGCTGGCGTTACCGGGCCTCGCCGGTGCTTCGTGATGGCGAGGGCCGCCGGTGCTGGCTCGTGACCCTGGTACGCGAGAGCCTGGACGACCCCCTCGACGACAACCTCATCAAGCTCAGCCTGCATGCCGCGGTGCGCGCCGGCCGCATGGGCTTGTGGGAATGGAACCCCGCCACGGGGGACTGCCTGTGGAGCCCGGAGATGTATGA
Source organism: Roseateles puraquae (assembly GCF_002205845.1). Lineage (GTDB taxonomy): Bacteria > Pseudomonadota > Gammaproteobacteria > Burkholderiales > Burkholderiaceae_C > Pelomonas > Pelomonas puraquae. The sequence goes on from NZ_NISI01000005.1 coordinate 387,367, forward strand.
CGTGTTCCGCCTGCCGCGAGGCTCGGGCCTGGAGCCCGGGGAGCGCTTTCTGCACATGATCCACCCCGACGATGCGCCGCGCATCGACGCGGCCGTCGCGGCGGCCGCCGCGCGGGGCGGGATCGACCCCTTCGTGTTCCGCATCCGAGCGGGTGATGGCAGCCAGCGCTGGATCATGAGCTGCTCGCGTACCGAGCGGGCGCCGGGTCAGCCCCTGACCCGCCTCGTGGGCGTCAACTTCGATGTGACGGACACCGTCGAGGCCGAGCAGCGCCTGGACGCCGAACGGCTGGAGCGTGCCCGCCAGGAGCAGATCATGCGGGCTGTGATGGCCTATGCGCCCGTCGGCATCGCGGTTGCGCTGAAAGGGGAGAACGAGCTGGCCTATGTGAGCCGGTTCGGCGCCGAGATGGTGGGGGCCACGCCAGAGCAGTCGCGCACCTGGGGCGCCTGGCAGCTGCGCTGCCCGGACACCAAGGTGCTGGCCCGGGCGCAGGACCTGCCGCTGGCGCGGGCCTGCGAGGGGCAGGTCATCCGTGACGAAGCCTGGCTGATGCAGGCGATGGACGGCCGGCTGATCCCGGTCAACTGCAATGCGGGCCCTATTCACGACGAACAGGGCGCCGTCGTCGGGGGCACGGTCGTCTGGTACGACGTGACGCCCTTCAAGCAGGCGGAGCGTCAGCGCGACCTCTTCCTGGCAGCGGTGTCGCATGAGCTGCGCACGCCGTTGAGCGCGATCCTGGCTTGGGCGGAGACGCTGCAGCGTGGCAGCCGGCCGGACCTGCTGGAGCGCGGGCTGGCCGCCATTGCCCGCAATGTGCTGGTGCAGAGCCGGCTGGTGGATGACCTGCTGGACGTGACCCGCATCGCGGCCGGCAAGATGGCCATGACACCGGCGCAGGAAGACATGGGCCGCATCGTGCGTGCGGCGATCGAGACGGTGTCGCCCATCGCCGCTGCGGCCCAGGTGGTGCTGGCGCAGGACCTGACCGACGCACCGCTGCCCGTGATGGCCGATGAGCTGCGGCTGCGGCAGGCCGTGTGGAACCTGCTGACCAATGCGGTCAAGTTCTCGCGGGCGGGTGGCCTGGTGCAGGTGACGCTGCGCGCCGAGCCGGGGTGGGCGCAGCTGGATGTGACGGACCACGGGGTGGGCATCGAGCCGGCCCAGTTGGCGCATGTGTTCGATCAGTTCTGGCAGGCGGGCTCGCGCGACAGCGGCCGCAGCGAAGGCCTGGGCCTCGGCCTGGCGATTGCCATGCACATCGTGCGGGGGCATCGCGGGGAGCTTCGGGCGCACAGCGACGGCGTGGGTCGTGGCGCTACGTTCACCTTGCGCCTGCCGCTGCATGGCGACAGCGGAGTGCAGCAGTTGTCGGCCGAGGCGATCGGCCGCCTTCCCTGAATCCGGAGGACCGCCGGTTGTCCGGCGGCAGCCTTCATGGCGGTCGGCGGTTCAGGCTGACACGACGTTTGCCGGCGCCACCCTTGCAGCGAGCGCGTTCAGCAACTGGGCGGCGTCGTAGGGCTTGCGCAGCACGGTGAAGCCCTGCGCCGTGGCCTCGGCAGCGGCCGTGCTGTAGGCGCTGGCCAGTACGACCAGCATGTCCGGGTGGGCCTTGCGCAAGCGCAAGGCCAGTTCCACACCGTCGGCCGTGCCCGCCATGACGATGTCCGACAGCACCACGTCAGGACGCAGCCCACCTTCGATGAGCGCCCAGGCCCCAGCCACGCCGTTGGCTGTTGTCACGACCATGCCGTTCAGCGTCAGCAGCCCGGAGGTGGACTCCAGCACGTCCTGGTTGTCGTCTACCAGCAGCACGAGGCGGCCGGCGACGGCGGGTAGCGGGCTGCCCTCTTGAGATGCCTTTGCTGGTGCAGTCGTCTCGACGTGGCGGGGAAATGACAGCCGTACGGTCGTGCCGGCGCCGACTTCACTGGTCAGCAGAACCTCGGCTCCGCTGGCCTTGGCGAAGGCATAGACCTGCGACAGCCCCAGGCCGCTGCCCTTGCCCGGCGGCTTGGTGGTGAAGAAGGGCTCGAACACCCGCTCCTGCACGGCCGGTGGGATGCCGGCACCCGGGTCCTGGACTTCAAGCGCGACGCGGTCGGGCGTGCCACCCACGCCCGGCAGGTTGAATGCGCGTACGTGCAGCAGGCCGTCACCACTCATCGCATCACGGGCGTTGGTCAGCAGGTTGGCCAGCGCGGTTTCGAGCTCGCTGGGGTCCAGCTTCACGGGCCATGTGTCGTGAGCCACCTCGAGTTGCACCGTGATGCCCGCGCCAAGGACGGAGCGGAAGAAGTTGACGAACTCCGGGACCTGCGCCGACATCAGCACCACCTGGGGCTGCAGCTGCCGCCGCCCGGCGAAGGCCAGCAGCTGGCGCGTCAGGTGTTCAGTCTTGCGCACATTGCGCTGAACGACCTCGACGTCAGACTCAGCCGGCTGGCCCAGCCGCCGCTTCAGGATTTCGGCCCGCACCGCGATGACCTGCAGGTAGTTGTTGATGTCATGGGCCAGTCCTGCGGCGAGCTGGCCCACCGCTTCCAGCTTTTGCGACTGCACCATCATCCGCTCGGCCCGCTCGCGGTGCTGCATCTCGGCTTGCAGGGCATCGGTGCGGCGGCTGAGCTCCACGACCAGGCTGTCCAGCCGGGCCTGCACTTCGCGATAGTGCGCAGCGAGTAGCGCAAGCATGGCGGCGCTCGCCATCAGCCCCTCGGCTCGTGCCCCGTACCAGGCCAGGGTGTAGCGCCCCCCGCTGCGTGTACTCAGCCAGACGCCGGTTGCCTCGGCCAGCAGCACCAACACCAGCCACAGATACAGCGAGCGGCCGGCAAGCCGACGATGCAGGATGAGGCCCAGGGCGACCGCACAGAACACGCCGCCGAGGTTTGCGCCCAGGTTGCTGATGCTGCTGAACTGAGGCCCCGCTGGACCGGGGACCAGCGCCTGCACATCGCCGGCCGCCAGCGCGACGGCGGCACTCAGAAAGGCTGCCGACAAAGCAACCAGGATGGGGCTGATGCCGGGCTTCGGGCTACTGATGCGCGGCGCCGGTTCATTCAGCAAAGCCCAGACGACAAAGAGCGGGAACCCCGCACGCCAAGCGATGAACAGCCAGCTGACCGAATTGCCCGTGCCGAGCACCGAGCCTTCGGGCAGCAGCGCGCCCGGGAAGGTCAGGACATGCAGCACGGCCATCAGGCCGGCGAACAAATACGCCGACGCGATGATGCGCAAGGGTCGTGAAGGGCGCGGCGCTGACAGCAGCAACCAGAAGGTCGCAAAGTTGATCATCGCAGCCGCCGCGCCATAGATGCCGGAAACATGCGGCATTGCCGGCAGCTTGACCGACGCCACCGGCAAGGCCGCCACGGCGGAGAGGCAGACGGCAACGCATAACGCCGCCACTGCGCGCCGCTGACGCGGAGAGGCCTGCTGGTGAACGACGTCGAAGGGCACGGGCAGTTGGTGTGGGATCGGAGCGCTTGCATTGTGCCCAGTGGAACGCGCCGCTCCCAGATCGGCCGCTTGTCTGACACGCGGCTCGCGCGGGCTGACCCATCGTCACCGCCATGACCACCTCCTCTCGCCGGGTGACGGCGTCTGACGCGCCGCTTGCCCGCTACAACGCCAAGCGCGATTTCGGCGTGACAGCCGAGCCTGAGGGGCGGCTCGCCCGCGCCCGCACGGTGGCGTCGCTGCGTTTCGTGATCCAGAAGCACTGGGCTTCGCGGTTGCACTACGACTTCTGGCTGGAACTCGACGGCGTCATGCTGAGCTGGGCCGTGCCAAGGGCCCCAGCCTGGACCCGGCGCACAAGCGCATGGCGGTGCGGGTGGAGGACCATCCGCTGAGCTACCGGAGTTTCGAGGGCGGCATTCCAGCCGGCCACTACGGCGCCGGGCGCGTCATCGTCTGGGACCAGGGCTATTGGCGGCCGCTCGGGGACCCGCGCGACGGCCTCGCCCGCGGCAAGCTGACCTTCGAGCTGGAGGGGGAGAAGCTGCGCGGGGCGTGGGAGCTGATCCGCACATTGCGGCCGGGCTCGTCCAAGCAGGAGACATGGCTGCTGATCAAGCGCCGCGGTGATGCCGCGGTGCGGCCCAGCGACGAGTTCGACGTGATCACCGCGATGCCCGACAGTGTGTTGTCTCCGGCACCCGGGAGGCCGAGACGAGCCGCCAGACCGGGCAGCGCGCGCCGTGCAGCCCTGCCGGCGCGGCTCGATCTGCAGCTGGCGACGCTGGCGGCCGAACCTCCGGCCGGTGGGGACTGGGTGGTCGAGCACAAGCTGGATGGCTACCGCATCGCGGCCCGCGTGCAGCGCGGCCGTGTGGCGCTCTTCACGCGCGCGGGGCACGACTGGACCGATCGTCTGCGTCCCCTGGCCGAGGCGCTTGAGGCACTGAAGCTGCCGCCTGCCTGGCTGGATGGCGAGGTCGTGGCCTTGAATGAACACGGCCTGCCGGACTTCAACCGGCTGCAAAACGCCATCGACAACGCCCACACGGGCGAATTGGTGTTCTTCCTGTTCGACCTGCCATTCGTGAACGGCCAGGACCTGCGCGAGGTGCCGCTGCGAGCGCGTCGGGGGCAATTGCAGGCGCTGCTGGCGGCACGAGAAACGCAGCAGCTTCGCTTCAGCGAGGCGCTGCCCGCGTCACCCGCCGAGGCGCTGGCCGCGGCTTGCCGCCTGGGGTTGGAGGGCGTGATGCTCAAGCGGGCCGACAGCCCGTACGTGGGTCGTCGCTCCGACAGCTGGCTCAAGCTGAAGTGTCAGCAGCGCCAGGAGTTCATCGTCATCGGCTTCACCGATCGGCGTGATGCACCGGAGGAAGTCGGCGCGCTGCTGTTGGCTTACCACGAAGCGGGGGAACTGAAGTCGGCCGGTGCGGTGGGCACCGGCTGGTCGGCGGCACAGGGGCGGGCGTTGCACCGGCAGCTGGCCCGGCAGGAGACCGCCGAGCCTGCTACGGTGGCCACCCCGGGCAACCGCTGGTCGCGGCGGGCGCCGGGCAGTGAGCGCTGGGTCAAGCCGGAGATGGTGGTGGAGGTGGCCTTCGGCGGCTGGGCACCGGAGGGGCGCATCCGCCATGCGGTGTTCCGGGGTGTACGCGCAGACAAGGCGCCAGCGGGGGTGCAGCGGGAGGCCGCGCAGCCCGTGCGGGCGGCCTCGACGAGCGCTGGGGGCCGGGTGACGGCGCCGGTCGTCATCACGCATCCCGATCGTGTCGTTGATGCCACGTCCGGCCTGCGCAAGATCGATGTGGTGCGCTATCTCGAGAGCGTGGCCGATCGCATGCTGCCGCATCTGCGCCAGCGGCCGGTGTCGCTGGTGCGGGCGCCGCAGGGCGTGGCCGGGCAGCAGTTCTTCCAGAAGCACGCCGAGGCGCCGATGGCCGGCGTGAGGGTGCTGGACGCTGAGCGCTGGCCGGGGCATGCGCCTCTGCTCGTGGTCAGCCGGGCCGAGGGGCTGGTCGAGGCCGCGCAGCTCAATGTCATCGAGTTCCACACCTGGAATGCCACCACGCGCCAGCTGCGCCGGCCGGACCGGGTCGTGTTCGACCTGGACCCCGGCGAGGGCGTGCCCTGGTCGCAGGTCAAGGAGGCGGCGCTGTTGATGCGAACCCTGCTCGAGGAACTCGGCCTGCGCGGCTGGCTCAAGACCAGCGGCGGCAAAGGCTTGCACGTGGTGGTGCCGCTGCAGGCGCGGCGCGAGGACGACGAGGTCAAGGCGTTCGCCAAGGCGGTGACCCTGCACATGGCCCGCACGCTGCCCCAGCGCTTCGTGGCCAAGAGCGGGCCGGCCAATCGCGTGGGTCGCATCTTCATCGACTAACTCCGCAATGGCGAGGGCCAGACCACCGTCGCCGCGTTCTCGCCGCGCGCACGGCCCGGCATGGGCGTGTCCATGCCCATCGACTGGGCCCAGCTGGCGGAGCTGAAGAGCGCCGCCCAGTGGACCGTGCGCACCGCGCGCGAGTATCTGTCGCTGGTGCCGGACGATCCCTGGGCCGACTATTGGCGCGCGCGCCAGGCGATCAAGCGCTGGCCGCCGCAGGACTGAAACTCAGCGGGCTTCGGCACCGGGGCGTACCAGTCGCTTGGCGGCCAATTCGGCGCGCAGGGCCTCGGCCTGGTCCTCCAGGCGGACGGCGGTCAGGCCCAGCACCGGGTCTTGTTGCAGCGCCTGTTCGAGCGGGCTGCGCTGGCTCAGGCGTTGCACCAGTTGCTGGCCCAGGGTGTAGAGCTGGTGGTTCTTGCCCTCGGCATCGGCCAGCGCCTGGGTGCTGCGCTCCAGCAACTGAGCCAGGGCCTGGTTGGCTTGCAGCAGCGCACTGCCGTCCTGGCGTGCCGCCAGCAACTGGCGTTGCAGGGTCTGCTCCCGTTCGGTGGCTCGAGCCTCGGTGTCGCGCTGCGCGCCCTGTGCGGCCTGCAGCTGCGACCGCAGGGTCTCGACTTCGGTTTCGCGTGCCTTCAGGCGTGCCGCAGTGCCAGCCATCTGGGCCCTGGCGCTGGCAGCTTCCTGGCGTGAGCTGGCGGCGGCTGCTTCGGCCTTGGTTTTGTCGGCGCTCAGGCTGGCCTGTTGCTCCTGGGCGGTGCGCAGGGCGGCCTGGGCGCGGCGCAGGGCTTCGCGTTCCCTGGAGGGCTTGCCCTCCTGGGCCTGCACGCCCGACACGAGCAGGGCTGAGAGCAGCAGCGCCGAAAGCGGCAGCATGGCAAGGCCCCTCATGGTCAGAACCTCACGTTCAGGTCGAGCTGGAACACGTCGATGCGAAGCGGCGCGCTGCTCAGGTTGCCGCTGAGCGAGGTCGGGTCACCGGGCACGGCGAGGAAGCGCACGCCGTCATCGAGGTTGCGAGTGCTGGTCCAGCGCGCGCCCAGCCAGAAATTGTGGTCCAGACCGTAGTTGCCGCCCAGGCTCCAGCCCTTGTAGTTGGTGCCGCCCAGATGCCAGGTGGTGTCTGTGAAGCCGTCCACCCAGGCGTCGCGTTCCACCAGGCGCAGCGCAGCGAAGGCCTGCCAGTCGCCCCGCCGGGCGAGCTTGGGCGCGCCGGCCTGCACGCGGAGTTGGGCTGCCTTGGTCTTGTCGCGCAGGTCTGGCAGGGGGATGCCGGCGCGGGCTTGGATGTCCTGCAGGTTGAAGCCGGTGTTCTTGATGAAGTCTGCCGTGATGTTCAGCGGCACCGGCAGCAGCTCGGTGAGCTGGAGGCCGAGGGTCAGGTCCATCGGCTTGAAGCGCGAGGCCAGGCCCCAGGTGGGGGCGGCGGTGCTGGTCGGGTCGTTGATGTTGATCAGGGTGTTGCCCTTCAGGCGCAGGCTGCTGGCGTACTGCGAAGCAAAGTAGTTGGTCGCCCCGTTGCGCGGGCCGCTGGGCGGCGGTGCGGCTTCACGCCGACCTTCGATGTGGCGGAACTGGTAGCCCGCCAAGCCGATCTTGAACTGGACGCCACGCGCGAGCGCCAACTCGCCGCCGACCTGGGCGCCCAGCAGCCACTTGTCGCGTGTGGCGAGGTTGAGCTCCTCCAGGGGAAACAGGCCCGCGGTGATGAACGCCGAACGTTGTGGCGTGAAGGCATGACTGAGCTTGGCCGCCACGCCGTCGAAGGCGAGGTCTTCGGGCCAGGCGAGGTCCGTGTTGTAGAACGGGTTGGCCATGCGGCCGACATCGGCTGACAGGCCGTTCATGAAGAGTGGCGGCTGCCAGCGGATGTAGGCACGGTCCAGCCCGAGGGTATATCGGTTGAAGTTGTTGCCCAGCGTCTGCGAGGTCGAGGTGGCGCCATTGGCGGTGTTGCCGGTGGCGATGCGCACACCGGCGAGCACCTGGTCGCTGAGCTTGGCGTCCACCTCGAGGCGGCCACGCAGAGTCATGCGTTGGCGGTCGGTGGAGGTGTTGGAGAGGTCGGGCGCCCAGGCGGGCGAGGCGGTCTGCGCGCGGTAGATCTCGGCGGGCAGGTTGTGGTCGTCGAAGAACTCGGCCTGGGCACGTGCGCGGATGTCACCGCTCACGCGGATGCGGCCGATCCAGTCGGGCAGGGCGTCGGGCTGGCCCCAGCGCTCGGTCTTGGCCTGGGCCAGGACTTCAGTCTTGATCTCGTCGCGCATCTGCTGGCGCATCGATTCGGGGACGTAGGGAATCCGCAGTACCTTGGGCGGCTCGGGCTGGACCGTGGCTGCGGCGGCGGGGGCGGCAGCCGTGGCCTGGGCTTGGCGCAAGATGGCCTCGGCCTTGTCGCGCGTCAGCAGGCCTTGGGCCACCAAGGCGTCGATCAGGGCCTGGGTGGTGGCGCGCAGGCGCACCAGCTCTTCCTTGTCGGAATTCTGGGCGCTGGCAGGTGCGGCCACGAGGGCGGCGGTCAGCAGGGCAAAGAGGGGTTTCATGGCGGGATGAAAGGTGGGAATCAGGCTTGGGGCCGCACGCTGAGCCGAAATCGCATGGGCTGAGACAGCGCCAGCGCCGGCGGTGGCGGCAGCTTGAAGAGGCGGCGCGTTTCGTCGAGGGCGGCGCGCAGCGCGGCGTCATGGGCGTCGTTGCCGCTGGAGACGAGTTCGAAGCGTTGAATGCCGCCGTCGCTGGTCAGCCAGACCGAAAAGGTGGCCGTCAGCGCGTCAGCGTCGGACTTGAGATGTTTCTCGATCTCGCTTTGCAGCAACTGACGGGCCGTGTTGGCATAGAAGCGCTCCTGCGCCCGGTCGGCGGCGGTACCGGCGGGGCCTGCGCTGCCGCCCGCGGTGGTCGCGGCTCCGCCCGCGTAGTCGCGCGAGACGCTGCCCGCCGAGAAGGCGCTGGGGCCGTCGCCGGCGGCGCCTTCCATCTTCAGGCTCTCCGCCGGCTTGGGTGCCTCGGGCTGCTTGATCTGCTCTTCACGCAACACCTGCTTGGGCTCGTCTTTGGGCGGCTCGGGTTTCTTCTCGTCTTTGGGTGGCGGAGGGGGTGGGGGCGGTGTGTCGGGCAGGATGGCGATCTTGGCGACCTGGCGCTTGGGGCCTTCGGGCTTGATGCCCTGGACCGCCCACCACACCGCCAGCCCGATCAGCAGGCAGGCGGCAGCAACCAGGGCCTTGGCGTGTTGGGCCTTCATCACGTCCCGATCCGGCTTGTCACCAAGCCCATGTTGACACCCAGCTTGTTGCAGAGGTCGATGACAGCCACGACGCTGGCGTACTGCGTGCGGGCGTCGCCCTTGATCGCTACCGACATCTGCGCATCCCGAGCCTTGGCGGCGCTGAGCTGCGTCTCCAGTTCGGCCAGGCTGACGCCCACGCCGTTCAGCAGCACGCCGCCGTCGGGCATGACCTGCACGATCTTGAGCTCGTGCTTCTCGGTGCTCGGCTTGTTGCTCGGCTTGGGCATGCTGATGTTGAGGCCCTGCACCGAGGCGGTCGTCATCAGGATGAAGACGACGAGCAGCACATAGGCCAGGTCCAGCATCGGCGTGACGTTGATGGTGTCGTAGGGCTTGGCGTCGGTGTTGACTTGCATGGCCTCAGTCCCCCGTGGCCCGCTTGGTGACCAGGCCGATCTCGGTGATGTCCAGCTGCTTGGCCACCTCCAGCACCTGCATGACCTTCTCGTACTGCGCGGCCGCGTCGGCCTTCAGCACCACGGGCAGCGCGGGATTGGCGGCCTTGTACTGGGCCAGGGTCGAGCGCAGCTGTTCCAGATCGACCGGGTAGGCATCCAGGTAGACGCCGCCGTCTGCGGTGATGGTGATGGCGCGCGTCTGCGGCTTGGCGAGGTTGTTGGCGGCCTGCGTGGTGGGTGAGTTGACCTTCACGCCCTGCACCGAGGCCGTCGTGAGGATGATGAACGTCACCAGCAGCACGTAGGCCAGGTCCAGCATCGGCGTGATGTTGATGTCGTCGTAGGGCTGGTTGTCGCCCTTGATGTCGGCAGACATGGCGTCAATGCGAGCCGTACAACTCGGCCACGCGGGTGATGAACTCGTCGATGAAGATCTGCATGTCCGAGGTCGCGTTCTTGATCTGCGCGGCGAGGTAGTTGTAGCCAAACAGCGCCGGTATCGCGACGCCCAGGCCCGCGACGGTGGCCAGCAGCGCTGCGGCGATGCCCGGTGCGATGGCGTTCACGTTGACGTCGCCCGCGGCAGCGATCGCAGCGAAGGTGATCATCACGCCCACCACTGTGCCCAGCAGGCCGAGGAAGGGGCCGCCGGAGATGGCGATCGTCAGCAGCACCATGCCCGAGTTGAGCTGGGCGTTCTCGCGCACATAGTCGGCATCCACCGAAGCCTTGACCGCATCCAGCGATGCGCCCGACAGCGGCTTGGCGCCAGCCTCGCCGACCTTGCGCTTGGCCAGTTCGCGCACGCCCGCCTGATAGAGGCGGTAGATGGGCGACTGCGGATGCGGGGCCTGCTGCTCCAGGTGCAGCAGGTTGTCGCTCGCCTCTCGGAAGCGCAGCACGAAGCTGCGGTTGGCCTTGGCCACGCGGTTGACCAGCAGGCCCTTGCTGACCATGACCCAGGCCGCGATGGCGAACATCACAGCCAGGATGATGATGACCACCCAGGCATCCACCGTCAGGTTCTTGACCAGAATGCCCATGTAGCCGTGGCTCTCGCCGTCGCCGCCGGCGTTGTCCTTGCCTTCGCGGCCGGTGCTCACGAGCTTGCCCTGCGCGCCCTGGGTGCCCACGGCCACGGCCAGCCAGTCGGCGCTGCGCAGGGCGGCGGCCACCTGCACTTCATCCATCAGGCCGCGTGCCCCTTCGCCCAGGCGCAGGTTGCTGCCGAGCGCCGGTGTCGCGAGGTCACCCTGAGCGACCTGGGTGCCGTCGACGAAGAGCGTCGCCTTGCCCAGGCCCAGCCGCAATGCCACATGCGTCCAGCGGCCCGCGGCGATATCGCCACCGCTGACGTCGCCACGGTCGCCGCGCAGCACCAGCTTGCCGCCGCTGAGATTCAGCGTCAGGCCACCCCAGTTCAGCAGTGTGGCGCGCTGCACATCGTCGAGCTTGACCCACAGCCCGGCGGTCAGCTGACTGCCAGCGTCCACCACCGGTTTGTCAGACAGTGCGTAGGTGATGGGCTCGCCAGTCAGGCGGGCGCTGGCCGCCAGCAGCCCGTTGGGCTCGGTACTCAGGCTGCCTTGCGGCTTGACCGCACCGAGCTGGTCGGCGCCGGCGGGCTTGTCGCTGAAGTGCAGCGCGATGACCGTGGCGGCATCAAAGCCCGTCGCGTCGCTCGCCTCGGCCGCCGCCTTGGGATTGCCGCCGTAGACATAGAACACGTTCTTGTCGCTGCCGGGCAGGACCGTTGGGAGTTGCACCCACAGCACGGCCAGTTCGTTGATGCCGTCGAAGCGCTCGACGCTGAATTTCAGCGGCGTCTTGTCGTCGCCTGCCACCACGCGCAGGTCGCTGCCGTCTTCCTTGGCGGCAGCGAAGTCGAAGTTGCCGGAATGCAGCCGCACCGCGACGGTCACGCCGTTGACGGCTTCCCGAGTCTCCAGACCTTGGGACGACGTGTTCAGGGTGATCTTGGTGCGTTCGCTCCAATCGCCGTTCCACCACGCGTGGGCTGTGGCGGGAATGGAGGCGGCGAACAAGAGGGCGGTGAGAGCTTTGCGCATGGAAGGTCCTTCGTCGATTACTGGCCGCCGCCGAAGCCGAGGAACTCCAGCAGCAGGTTGCGGCGGCGGCGGCGCTTCTTTTTGTCGTCGTCCTCGCCATCGGCGCTGGCGGGCCCGGCGCTGGTGGGGGTCTGTATGGCGTTGGCGGGGGCCGAGAGCGTGGCTGCGGGTGGCTCGGCTTTGCCGCCGCCGGTGGTCTTGCCGACGACCTGGATGTCGATGGCGTTGACCAGGCGCTCAGCGGCCAGCGTGGCATTGCCGCGTGAGCGGATGCCCGCCTCACCGGCATTGATCTCGCCAGCCGGAGCGAACAAGAAGAGGTTGCTATCGGCGTTCAGCACCGCGATGCCCGAGCCGCTGAACGAGCCCGAGGTGTCGAACACGAGGTTGCCCTGATCGTCCAGCCGCAGCACGGGTGCCGGTGCGCCCGTCACGGTCTTGGCGCCGCGACCGGCGTCGATGTTGCCGGCCGAGGCCCACAGCAGGAGGTCGCCCTTGGCGAGCGTGAAAACGCGCGACTGGTTGACCGCGAAATCGTCGCGCACGGCAGCGGCAATGGCGCCGCCATTGACCGTCACCAGCCCGAGGTCGGTCGGCGATTTGGGGCTGCCGCTGGCAACGATCTCGCCGGCGTTGGCACCGCCGCCCGGGGCTATCAGCGTGATGCCGGCCTGCTGCAGGGTCTTGATCTGGCTGGTCGGCAGCCGCACGTCGCCGCTGGGTCGGCTGGCCAGCCCGTCGAGCGGGAACAGCATGTTGATGGCGGCATAGCCAGGCGCGTAGGCGCGCCAGCGGTCGTCATCGGCCAGGGCGGCGGCGGCGCTGCCGGCGGATTGCAGCTCACCAACGAGCTGACGGTTCAGCCAGGGAATCTGCTGCATCGGCGGCAGGCCTTCGAACACCGCAAGCGCTTCGGCGTCGCTGACCGTGCCGGCGCCCAGGTGCAGGCTGCGCACATAGTCGCCCAAGGCCCGTGCTTCGGCAGGCGTGGTCAGCCGCGCAAGCAGCGCCTGACGGGCGTCGACAGGCAGGCTTGCCAGGCGCTGGGTCAGCAGCGGCAAGGTGACGGCGTCGCGCTGCGCCTGCGGCAGCTTGGCAAACACCGCCAGGGCCTGCGCCGGACTGAGCTCGCTCCAGGCGGGCAGCTGGTGGCCCGTCAGCCGGGCGGCGTAGGCCGTGACAGCAGCGTCTGCAGGGTCCACGCCGAGCAGCGCACCAATGCGCAACCGTTGCTCCGTGGCGTCGGCTCGTGCGGGCAGGCCGCGCACATGGCTGGCAATGCCGGCGTCCACGGCGGCATTGCCGAGCAGCTCGCGCAGCGCCGTCAGTTGCTCACCTGCAGCGAGCTGGCTGAAGCTGCTACGCGTACCGCCAAGCGCCGTGTAGAGCGCGCCCAGACGTTGCGGCGTCCAGCCGCTGCTGCCGAAGAGGGCAAATCCCTGGCGCACGGCCTGCGCATAGTCCTGACCGTCGGCCCGCAGGCCGGCCAGCACGGTGATATCGCTGCCTGTTGCCGGCAGCAGGGTGCTGTTGCGTGTGCCACCCAGCGCGACCAGGCCGCTGTTGCTGCCCAGGTCGATGTCCCTGCCTGCCACCACCAGCAGGTCGCCGGGACCGGCGACTTCCACCGCCACGTTGCGCTGGTCGCGCGCGGCCTGCAGCCAGCTGAACTCGCGAACTGGCAAGGGGGTACCGTCGCTGTTGTAGGCGCGGTCCTGTTGCTGGACGGTGAGCAGCTTGCCCTGGGCGAACACGATGTCCCGCCCGGCCTCCATGTGCACCGGCCGCGCCGACACCAGGTTGTTGTTGACCTGTACGTCAGCGCCTGCCACGAGGCGCACCGGATTGCGGCTGCCGAGGTCGAGCTGCGGCAGGGTGTCGGGACTGGTGCCGGCTTCTTCGTCCGGATAGCGGCTCGGCCGGATGCCAGACAGCGGTTGCGCCAGCGCGTCGTTGAGGCGGCTGCGGTTGTAGAGACCGGGCTCCAGCAGCGTGGTCTGGGCGGCCACCGTCATGCCGGAGACGGTCAGGTTGCCCGACGCCAGCAGGACCGTGCTGCCATCATGCTGGGGCAGCTGGTTGAAGCCGCCATCCAGCGTCAAGTCACCGGCGGGTGCCACCAGCTGCAGTCGTTCGGGTAACAGGGTCTGCACCGCGTCTCGCGAGCCTGGCTGGCCGTTGACGCGCGCGGCCTCGCCGCGCAGCCGCACGGTGCCGGTGCCGCTGAGGACATCCAGTGCGGCGCCGCTGGTGAGACCGGCCAGCACGCTGCCCTGGCCAAGCGTGTTGGCCGCGTCGGGCGTGGTCATGCCCGCATCACGCACGGCGCCCAGGTCGACACCGGTGGCACCGCGCACCTGTACCTGCGTGGCCAGATGCAGCAACTGCAGGCCGGCATCCACGGTGACCTGTGTGGCGGCGGGGTCGCGTGCCACAGCGCCGCCAGCCGTCACGTCCAGCCTCGGGCCGGTGGCAAACAGGCGGCCGCCCAGCACGTCTCGCCCCGTCTCCAGGGCGACGTTGCCGCCGCCGGTCTGGTAGAGATGCGTCTGTGTCGCTGCTGCGTCGTTGGTGGGTTTGCCACGCCAGCCGCTGCTGGCGGCCGAGGCGTGCACCTGCACCGCATCACGGCCGGCGCTGAGCGTGACGTTGCCGCCGCCAAAGGTGGCGATGCCCTGGCCGAACTGGTCGTAGCGTGACCACCACGCCGTCGGCGAGAGTCCGTCAACGCCCGAGCGCCACCACCACTGGCTGACGTCGTCCTGGGTGCGGCCCAGCGCGGCGCCCTTGAGGTCGCGGCCGGCTGTGATGCGAATGTCTCCACCGCGTGTGAGGAAGGGACTCAGGCCAGCCACCTGCAGGTCCGGCGCCAACAGTGTCAGATCCATGCCGAGCTGAGCCGGCCCGGGCAGTGCGTCGGGACCAGCAGGTGCCGGTGGAGGGGGCGGTGGCACCGGTACAGCGGGTGGCGGCGGTGCGGGCACAGGGTTGGGTGCAGGTACCGGGTCCTCGCCGGGCTGGGTCGGTGGCTTGGGCGGCAGTTGGTCACGGGTGCTGCTGTCGCCATTGGCGGCAGCCGTCTGCTCGCGCTCCTCCTCCTTGCTGCTGGTGGCGATGTCGGTCGTGCGGGCGCGGCTGTCCGGGCGCGCTGGGGATGAAAGCGTGCTGCGCACAGTCTGCGTCAACGGTAGCGGGGGCAGGCGGTCGCGCGTACTGTCGTTGCCGTTGCCGGCTGAGGGCTCGGTGGCCGGCACGGGGGAGGGCACCGGGGACGTCTGCGGAGCCGGGGCGACAAGCGGCGGTGTGGGTGGCAACTGATCGCGGGTGCTGTCGTTGCCGTTGCCGCCCGACGGCACGGAGGGCGCCGGCACCGGTGAAGGCGGCGGCACGGTGATCACCAGCGGCGGTGTCGGTGGCAACTGGTCGCGCGTGCTCTGGTTGCCATTGCCGGCAGACGGCAGCCCGGGCACGGGCGTGGGCGAGGGGGCGGGCACCGGGGCTGGTGACGGCGAAGGCGATGGCGAGGGTGACGGCGTGGGCGTCGGCGTGGGGGCAGGCGTCGGAGCCGGGGAAGGGGCGGGCACAGGCTTCTCACCCGGCTTGGTCGGTGGCACCGGGGGAAGCTGGTCACGCGTGGTTCCGTCGCCGTTGCCCGTGGACATCGGCGGTGGCGCGCCCGGCGGCAGCGGTGGGTTCTTGTTGCCGGTGTCAGCGCCGTTGCCGGGTGAGGGCTGGCCAGGCGGGGCGCTGGGCGGGCCCGGGGGCGGCGGCACCGGCGTGGGCGATGGTGCCGGTGTGGGCGTGGGGCCAGGCGCCGGCGCGCCGGGCGGCAGCGGCGGATTCACGTTGCCCGTGTTCGATCCATTGCCGGTGGACGGTTGGGTGGGCGGATTGCTTGGCGGGCCGGGCAGGGGAGACGGCGCCGGCGTCGGAGCCGGTGTTGGCGCTGGCGTCGGCGCTGGCGATGGCGATGGCGTTGGGGTGGGTGACGGAGACGGCGCAGGCACACCCGGCGGCGAGGGCGGGTTCACCGTGCCGGTATCGCTGCCGTTGCCCTTGGAGGGCTGCGTGGGCGCGTTGGTGGGCGGCCCGGGCGGCAATGGGATCGGGGTTGGCGCGGGTGGCGCGGGCGGCGGTGGCGGAGGTGTTGGTGCACCTGGCGGCAGCGGCGGGTTGGCGTTGCCGGTATCGATCGGTGGCGGGCCCGAAGGCGCTGGGGCCGGGGAAGGCGGCGGTGGGTTAGGCGCGGGCGAGGGGCTTGGCGCCGGCGGCCGCGGCGGGCTGGGCGGGGCGTCGAGGTCGGCCGACTCCTGGCTGAGAGCGGGGTGGCCGGTGGTGTAGATCTTGGCGCCAGTGTTGCTCAGGACGACATCGCCCGCGGAGGCGATGCGGATGTTGCCGGTGGTCGTGCGTACCGGCACCGTTGGGGCGACCTCGCTGCCGATCGGGCTGCGACCGATGACCAGCTGGCGGTCGCTGGCGCCCTGACGCGTGGACATCAGGTTGGCCGAGGTGAGGTCCGCACCCGCCACGAGGCGCAGCGTGCCGGCGCGAGCGCTGACGGCCACCCAGTCGTCCAGTGTGGTGGCGCTGCTGGCAGCCGGTGCCTGAAAGCCCGAGCTCAGTCCGTGGTCGATGACGAGGTTGCCTGCGGCCCGCAGCGTGATGGAGGTTTCGCCGGCGTGCGGCAGGGCAGCGCGGTCGGCCTGGGTGAGCAGCGGCAGGTTCCAGTCTGCAGCCAGGCGCATGTCGCCGCTGGATTGCAGTTCAGCACCGGCATGGACGCGCATGCGCGGCTGCAGGCCTGGCTGCTTCGAGGCCAGGCGCTGCGAGGTCTCTTCAGCATGCGCGTTCAAGAAGGCGCGGCTCTCGCTATCGACCAGGGCTGTCCCGAAGCGTGCTGGTGTGGGCGTCGGTGTCGGCGCAGGGGCGGGCGGCGTCGGCGTCGGCGTCGGTGCAGGGCTTGGCGCTGGGCCTCCTGTGGAACCAGGCGGCAGCTGGTCGCGGGTGGTGTTGCCATTGCCGCTCGAGGGCTGGGTGTCGTCGGCCGTGGCTTTGGCAAGGCCGCTGGCGCCGACCTTGGGCAGGGGAGGCGGCGGCGGCAGGCCGTCGCGGGTGCTGTCGTTCTGGCCGGGCGGCGTCGGGGACGGGCTGGGCGACGGGGACGGTGTCGGTGTAGGAGCCGGTGTCGGCGCAGGGGCAGGCGTGGGCGTCGGAGCTGGCGCGGTGCCGACGCCGATCTCGGTGACGTCACGGTAGACCTTGACCGCTTCAATCTCGAGCAGTGAAAGACCGGTCAGCGTGGTTTCGATGGGCTTGATGCGCACGTCGGTGCCGACACCAGAGCCGTCGCTGGCCAGGCCCTCACGGCTGGCGCGCAGCAGCAGGACGCCGTTGTCGGCCGGGCTGCGGCCCGAGGTGTCGACGCTGCTGTTGGCGGCCAGGTCGATGGCGCCGCCGGCGCTCATCAGCTCGACATCACCACCACGCCCGGCGCTGGCATTGGCCAGCAGCTTGGCGCCGGCTTGCAGGCTCAGGCCCTGGCCAGCCGCGAGTGTGATGCTGCCTGCGTCGGTGCTGGCGCTGCTGGCATCGAGCACGCCAGCGATGTTGAGCTGGCCGGCATCGCTGGTGAGCTGGATGTCCTGTGCGGCCAGCCGCGTGCCCGCAGCCAACTGCTGATCGCCCTCGCGGTTGCGCACGCTGATGAGGCGGTTGAACTCGCCGGGCCCGATGCGGGCCGCCAGCGCGCCCAGGTCCACGGCGGTGCGGCTGTCGACCTGCAGGCTGGCGCCCTGGCCGATGGCCGCGATGCCTCGTAAGTTGCCGCTGATGTCGACCCGGCCCTGGGCGGCCGACAGGCTGAGGTTGCCACCGCGTGCTGAGCCCCCGGATACATCCAGCAGCGAGCCAGCGTCGGTCACCAGGTCGCCGCCGCTGCTTTGCAGCGTGATGTTGCCCGCAGCCAGCGCGATGTCCTGGCCGGCGACTTTCACGCTGCGGCCAGATACGTCGATGGCACCGGTCGCGGACACGTGTAGGTCACCGCTGCTGGCCAGCTGCACCTGGCCCCCTCGGAGGTCGATGCGACCGGCCAGGTCGATGCGCTGCGCCTGCACCGCCAGTCGACCGCCGGTCTCGGATGGGCCAGTGCCGGTGCTGCTGCCGATGCTGTTCAGGGCGAACGCCCCTGCGACCTGAAGCTGGGTGTCGGCACTGCCGGCATTGCCGAGCACGGGTGCCGCCACCGTCAGCCGACCCTGGGCGGTGAAGTTGCCACTGTCCTGCAGTGCCACGGCCTGGCCGGCCTGCATGCGCGTCTCGCTCGCCGCCAGCACCTGGCTGCCGCTGGCCAGGGTGAGCTTGCCGTCCGCCTGCAGCAGCAGCTCGCCCGCGGTGGCCGCGGCGGTCATGGTGGGCGTGAGGCCACTGCGGTGGGTCAGCACCAGGGACGAGGCCGCTACCTGCGCCGCACCCAGCGAGGGCGCGCGCAGCACCGGCGCATCCAGCGTCAGGGTGCGGGGCTTGAAGCCACCCAGGCTGCTGCCTGCAGCGAAGCTGATGCTGGAGTAGCTGCGCAGCGTGAGGTCGGCGCCGGCACCAAGGCTGGTCAGCCAGCGCTCGTTCACTTGCAGCGTGTTGGGGCTGAAGCCTGGCGCGCCGAGGCTCAGGCCGCCGGCGCCCAGGGCCAGCGAGCCAGCGGTCAGCGCGAGATCGGCGCCGAGGCTGGCCGCGCCGGAGCTGTCGAGCGCCAGCGCGCCGGTGCCGGCAGACAGGCGCACCTGGTTGCCAATGATGAGCTGGCCGTTGAAGGCCTGCGGCGTGCTGCGCAGCAGCTGTGCGCCGGCGTCGCCACTGAGCCGCACGCCCGCACCATCGCCCGTGGTCCGGTACTGCCGGACGGTGGTGGACGTCAGCGAGGTCGCCGGTGTCGTCGCCAGCAGCGCGCTGTCGTTGCCGATGCGGACGGTTTCGCGCGCCACCAAGGTGAGGTCCTGCCCGCTCAGCGTGGTGCCCGAGGCGACGCTCAACTCGCGGGCCTGCACGTCCAGGGCCAAGGCGTCGGCCGTGCCGCTGGGCTCGGCAGGGCGCGCGCCCAGTACCAGGCTCTGGGCATTCAGCCCGCTGAGCTGGGCGGCATCAAGCAACAGCGTGGAGGCATCGCCAGGCGCGCGTTGGCCGCCCACCTGCATCTGGGCGGCCGCGATGTAGACCTCTGCGCCGCGTCCCGGCACCGCGGCAGCGGCGCCTTGCTGCAGGCTGCCCACGGCTGCTTGCAGCGTCGCGTTGAGGTTCATCTGCTGGCCGGTCAGCACAAGGCGCCCTGCATCCCGGGCGCCCGCGGGCACCAGGCGGCCAGCCTTGGCTGCGGCCGCAGCAAACTGGGCATCGAAGTCGGTCAGGCGGATCTCGGAGCGCTTGCGCGCCTGGGCCGAGGTTTCGAGCGTCCAGCTGCCGGGCAGGGCGGCCTGGAAGCCGGTGCCGGCATCGGCCAGCTGCGCACCGATGACCTGGCTGCCGTCGGCCTGGCTCACGGCCGTGCCCAGGGCCATCGGCGTGCCGCTGCTCGGGCGGATCAGGTAGGCGCCGTCAAGCACCGCGTAGCGAGCCGGCAGCAGCGTGTAGCGGCCGGCGGGAATCGCGGCGCCCTCGCCAATGATGACTTCTCGCCCGAGGCTGGGCGTGCTTGCGGCCAGTGACGGGTCCCACAGGCCTTGCAGCCTGCGGCCGGGCAGTAGCGCGAACGCGCCGTCGCTGCCGGTGAATACGTCCTTGGAGCCACCGGGGCCAGGCACGAACTGCCAGCCTTTGAGCTCACCGCCGCCACTGAGGTCAACCGTTGCGCCGGCCTGCAGGTCCAGGCGGGGCGCGTCCAGCGTGACCGTCTTGGCCAGCGGCGTCTCCAGCACCAGGCCGGTGGCCGGGCGCGTCCAGCTGACGCCGTCGCTGCCGCCGAGCAGCAGAGTCTGGCCACGCAGGCTGACCGAGGTCTCACTGCCGGGATCGAGGGTCAGCGACTGGCTGGCCCGCAACTGGATGCTTCCGCCCGGCGCCCGCAGCGTGCCGCCCTGGACGATGTCCTGGGCCAGGATGGTGAGCTGTCCGGCGGCGCTGGCGGGCTGGTCCTGCGCGTCCAGGCTGCGGCTGATGCTCACGCGGTGACCGGTGGCATCGAGGGTGAAGGCGGTGTCGGTGGCCGGGTAGATCTGCGCGGCCGTGAGGTGAACATCGGCCTGGGTCAGCAGGGCGCCCGCGATGGCCCCCTGGGCGGTGGGCGCCTCGGTGCTGAGACTCTGCAGTCGGAGATCCTGGGCGGCGTTCAAGGTGAGCTCGCCCAGGCCCTGCGTGACGACCCGCTCGCTGACGACCAGGTTGCGCGACGCCTGCAGCGTAAGTTGGGCGTTGCCTGAGGTGGGGGCCGGCAGCGAGGCGGGATTGCCTTGCAGGTCGGAGACGCGGGCCTGCCGGTTGCCCCAGGCGAGTTCCACGGCCTGCAGTCGCGCCTGGGCGCCGGCGGCCAGGCTCAGGCGCGGGGTGTCCAGCGTGAGATTGCGGGCGAGGGCGAGATTGACGCCATCGCTGATGACCAGGCCATCCTGCGCAGCCAGCGTCAGGTCTGCGACGCCTGATGCCGCGATCTGTGCGGCTGAGATCGAGGCGTTCCCCAAGCCCAGCGCAGACGGTGCGGGCAGATCGCTGGTGCGCAGGTCGCGGCTGGCGTTGCTGGCCATGGGGGTCAGGGTCAACTGGCGCAACGGCGGCAGTTGGGTGGCCTGGCTGCTTCTCCCGGAGGTCAGCGCAACGCTGAGCCGCCCCCCCGCCTGGGTCAGGTCGCCGCCCTTGGCGCTGAGGCTGCCTTCGAGGATGAGGGCGCCGTTGCCGCTGATGGCCACGCTGCCACCGGCACTGGCCACATCCAGGCGCTGGGTGGTGTTGCTACCGGCGTTGCGCAGGGTCACGTCGAGCTTGCCCTGGGCACCGTCGACGGCGATGCGGGCGCCTGCCTGCCAGACCAGGCTGCCTGCCGGGCCGCTGGCGGCGCTGAGCTTCACATCGCCACCGGGCAGCACCTGGCCGCGTAGCAGGCCGTCGCTGCTCGGCGTGATCAGTGTCGTGCCGGCCACGTCGATCAGGCTGTCCTGGCCGAGCCAGAGGTACTGCGGTGTGGTGTAGCCCGCAATTTCTGAACGGTTCAGGCTCAGGTTGACCTTGCCGCCGGGCGCGATCACACGGCCGTCAAACTGCAGCCGGGCGGTCGATGTGAGGTTGAGCGTCGCCTGGGGCCGCAGTGTCAGGCTCGCGCCTGAGGCGACCGTCAGGGCGCCCTTGCCGATCCCGCTGGAGGCGAGGTCGATGTTGACCACCTGAGGCAGGCTGGCGGCCGACGAGCCGGCCCGCATGAACGCCGAGGCCAGGCTGCCCGTGGCGGCGCTGCGCGCTTCGGCCGTCGGTGTCCAGGTGGTGGCGACCGGTGCGATGCGGGTGTTGGCCGTCACATCCAGGAAGTCCCGGCCGTCCAGGCTGAAGCCGGAGAACCCACCCCGGCTGAAGAACTCGGCGTCCAGCGAAAGGCTGGCCGCACGCCCCCCGGTGCCGATCACGAGGCTGGCGGTCGTCAGCGCAAGGCTGGCGCCCTTTTGCATGCTGTAGCCGCGCAGTTCGCCATCCAGCCGCAGGCTCACGGGGTTGGTGTCGCGCACGCTTTGCGGTGCGGACGGGTCCTGCCCGAGGGCCAGCCGGCCGCCCGCCCCGCCGCGGATGGTGCCGGCCGCGTCGACCAGCGCCCCGCCGGACACGTCCAGCACCGAGCCACCGCCCGTCTGCACGCCACGCCGCGATGCCAAGATCAGCGTGCCACCGTCGGTGCCCGCACTGCTGCCCTGGCCGTCAAGGAGGGCATTGGTCCAGGCGCCGGAGACATCGAGGGTCACACCGGGGTCGACGATGACGTCGCCACCCTCGAGGCTGCGGGCCACGAGGCTGCCACCGGGCAGGCGAATGGCGCTGCCCAGGCGCACGTTGCCTCGCTCCGAGTTCAGTTGCAGGCTGCCCAGCGTCGGCAGTGTCAGTGTGGTGCCAGCGGGCAGGGTCAGGTCTGAGACCGTGCTGATCTCGACGCGACCGAAGCCGCCTTGCCGCACCTGTTCCAGCGACAGCTGGGACTGCGTGCCCGACGGGTCGAGGGCTTGGGTGCGCTCGGTCAGTGCCAGGCTCTTGAGCACGGCTCCGGCATAGCCAGTGGTACCGAAGGCGCTGTTGTTGACTGCGCTGCCCAGCGCGAGCCGGCCCAGCACCGGGCGGGCGTCGAGGCCCGCCACCTGGCGGCGGCCCAGCGTACTGCTGCCGGAGAGCTGGCCCGACAGCGCCACCACGGGTGCCACGATGTTGATCGACCCGGCATTGCGGCCGTCGACGTAGCCCGCCTCGATACGAGAGCTGCCGCTGAGGCCATAAGCCACGTTGGCACCATTGCGGTCCCAGGCGTTGCGGTTGGCGAACGCGTTGTCGATGCCGACGTAGATCTGGTCCTTGGGCGCAGTGTTCACGGTGTAAACCTGGCCATCAGCCGCGGTCAGGCGGGTCGGGCTGACGGTGGCCTCCGCCACGGTGACCTGTCCACCGCTGACATCGATGCGGGCGCTGGAGCCCATCAGCACGGCCCCGCCGGCCAGCAGGTTCAGCGACCCGCCGCTGGACAGGCGCTCGCTGGCGCTGCGCTGCAGGCCGGCGCGATAGGTGGCGAGGTCGCCGAGGATGTCGGAGCTGCCGCGCACGTCCAGCGTGACCTTGTTGCGGTACAGCAGGCCGGTCTTCTGCAGCGGCGCATCCTTGAGGTCGTTGCTGCCCAGCAGCTCGGTGGTGACGAAGTAGCGCGATGCGCTCACCGAGGTGTCCCGGGTGCCGGCGAGATCAATGCGGGCGCCGTTGTCGATGCTTATGACACCCGCGCCGTCGGGCTGGAAGCCCTGTTCGCCACCCGGCTGCGTGCTGTAGTTGGGCGTGGCGGTTGCGCGCAGCGTGGCCTGGGCCCCGGGGGCGGTGATCTCGCCCCGAATGCTGATGTTGGCCCCCGAAAAGGCCAGGCGAGACGCCACGAAACTGGCGTTGTCGTCGGAGGTCAACGGCTTGCCATCGGCGCCCTGGTTGTCCGGCAGGATGGTCGTGATGCTGCCGTGACCGAGCACAAGCTCACCACCGATCCTGGCGCGCTTGTACTGCGGGTCCGATGGCGTGAGCTCACCGGTTGCCGCTCCCTGGGCCAGCAACAGCACCGAGCCGTTCTGCGACACGCTCGTCGTGGCGGAGATGCGGCCTTCCTGGTTGACCGCCATGCCCACCAGCGTGGTGTTGCCGCGCGGCGTGACAATCTCGCCGCCGGCTGCATTGGTGACACGGCCGTCGCCTGCACTGCTGAGGTCGGCGCGGCCCACCTCTACCAGCAGGCCGCGCAGTGCGGGCACGGCCGGGTTGGACTCGGACGCATAGACCTTCTGATCGACGGGCGCGTCGGTGGGCAGGCGCAGGTAGGCTTCCGCACCGGCGGCCAAGACCGTCTGGCCGCCGGGCGTGCTGATCTTGCCGGCGTTGTCCACCTGCCTGGCGAACAGGAAGATTCGACCACCCTCGGCGCTGGTCAGCCGGGCGCCCGCATCGAGCCGCACAAAGCTGTTGGCGAACAGGCTGGCGTTGTTCTCGGGGTCGAAGCTGTAGCGGAAGGCCGGGTCGGGGCCGAGCACGTTGCCGGCAAAGCCGTTCTTGAAGTCGTCGTCGCGCGGGCTCAGCGTCGTGGCGATCAAGCTGCCGACATTCACCTGGGCGCCGTTGCCGAACAGGATGCCGTTGCGGTTGTAGAGGATGAGCTCGCCGCCGTTGGTGGCCTTCAGGTTGCCGAAGATGAGGCTCGGGTTGCTGTCGTGAATGCGGTTGAGGGCGCTGGCGCCGCCCGCTGGCATGTCGAAGGTGACCGAACTGGCTTCGCCGATGTTGAAGGTGGCCCAGTTGTAGATGGCGCGCTGCGTGGTCTGCTGCACCAGCATGTCCTGCCCGCCGCGTGCATTGCCCGTCGTGACCGGCGCGAGAGCGTTGCCGTAAACCCGCCAGCCGCTGGTGGGCAGGGTGGGCACAGCATTGACCGCGGGTTTGGTCTGTGCACCGGCCTGCCAGGGCCAGGCGGCGGCCAGGGCCACCAGCAGCGGTTGCAGGGTCAAGGGAAGAGGATGGCGGCGGGTCATGGCATCAGAACTTCACGGCCATGCGTGCATGCACGCGACGACTCAGGCGGGGGGCGCCGACCACGGCCTTGTGCGCATCGGCCACCTGGAAATCCAGGTTCACGCCGCTGCGGCTGGCGAAGCGCACGCCGAGCCCGGCGCCGAGCAGAGGCTGGCGGCGGTTCTGGCCGGGGTCGGGGTTGATGGTCTGCAGCCGCCCGGCGTCCATGAAGGCCAGCAGGCTCAGTTCGCCCAGATCCTCGAAGGCGGGGCCGGGGTGGTGGCGTTGCAGCCAGCCGGCAAGATTGGCGCTGCGCAGCTCGATCGAGGCTAGCAGGCCGTGGTCGCCTGCGGCGGCGCCCTCGTAGTAGCCACGCACGGTGTCGACCCCGCCCAGCGAGAACTGCTCGGCGCTGGTGAGTTGCTGCGAGGCGAGCTGGCCAGCCAGCCGCCCGGCGATGCTGAAGTTGCTGAAGACCTCGGTGTGGCGCAGGTCCCAGCGCAGCGTCGCGAAGCCGCCATCAGCACCCTTGCGCTTGCAGCGGAATTGATCGTCGTTGCCGATGCTGCCGTCTTCCAGTTCGCAGCCGTCGATGCGGCGTGCCAGCAGTGGGCGCAGGCCAGCGGAGAGCGTGAGGCTGAGCTGCAGTTGGCGGGCAGTCTCGATCAGGCCGCCGGTGTAGGTGGCCTGTAGCGGCAGGTAGCGCACGGGCTTGGTGAGGGACAGGTCACCGAAGCGGATCTGCTCCTGCACATCGCGGTAGTCAGCGCCGAGGGAGAGGCTCTGGTAGCCGCGCTCAGAGGCGCCGAGGTTGATGACGTAGCGCACACCGACGGTGTCGCCCTTGCCCAGCACGCGCGTGCCGCCAAGCACGTCCACATTGCTGTTGGAATGCACGGCGTAAAGGCTCAGGGTGTCACCACCGTCCAGCGGCATGCCGTAGGTCAGCACCGCCACCGTGGTGTCGGAGGGCTGGCTGGGCGCGGTGGTCAGCGTCAAGGCGAGGCTGTGGCCGCGCTGCCAGAGGTTGTCGTAGCGCAGGTTGGCGCTCACGCGTTCGGCGGTCGTGTTGGCGTTGTTGGCGTTGCTCGCCTCAATGGATCCGGCGAGCGGCAGTCGGTCCTTGACCTGCAGCTCGGCTTCCACCGTGCCGGGCTGGCGGCCGGGGCGCAGGATGGGCTGCACGCGGCGGTCTTCGCTGCCGTTGACGCTACCGAGTTGGCGCTGAACCTCATTGAAGTCAGGCACCTTGCCCGGTGCCAGCTCGGGCACCCGCTGCCTGATCTGGCCTTGGTCGAAATAGCGCGATCCGGTCACATACAGTGTCTCGACCCGGCCTTCGAGCACCTTCAGGCGCAGCACTCCGCCGGTGATGAGCTGCTCGGGCAGGTCGACGAAGACCGTGAGGTAGCCGGCGGACTGGTAGGCCTTCTCGAGCGCGGCGCGTGCGGCCTCCGCGTCGTCAAGGTTCCGTTGCGGGCCCATGAAGGGCACGACGGCCCGTTCGATGACGACGGCCGGCAGCACCGTGTTGCCCTCGACTTCGAACTCAAGGATGTCAAAGCGCGGCGCGGCCTCCGGGGCGGCCTGCGCTCCGGACAGCATGGGCGCGAGCGCCATCGACAGTGCGAACAAACCTCGGTAGAACACGGCGGCGCCCGACCCGCAGCCATGCGGGTCGGCTCTCTGGCAAATAGGGGTTCAGTGTTCCGGTCCGCAGTGAACCGGCAATGAAGTGGCGTGAGCCGAACGGATCACGCCGGGCCGTACGGCTCAGCGACGACGCTTGCGCGTAAGCAGGGTCAGCAGGCCGGTGCCGAAGAGCGCCCAGGTGCCGGGCTCCGGCACGCTGGTGACCACCGTTGCATCGAGTTCGAGCAGGCGGGCAGGGCCGGTCTGCGCGATGTAGTCGATCGACGAGGCACGCACCACGCCGATGTCGGTGCTGGCACTGTTGGCGCCACTCGTCGCGGCAGCTTGCGTGAATGTCAGCCGGTAACGGTTGTCGCTGCCGTAGGCCAGACCCCAGTAGCCGTTGCTGCTGAGGTTGTCGAACTCGTCGACGACCACCGTTGAAGAGCCTGCGGCATTGGTCAAGTAGTAGAACCAAGAGGACTTGTTGACCTCGTTGGCCACGTTGTACGAGCCCGCGAGAAAACTCCCCTTGCCGCCGCCGCCCTTCGCTGAGAAACCTGTGTTGCCAGCGAAATAGCCCGCAGAGCCAACCTTGTCGAAACTGGTCGCGTTGTCACCCGAAGTGCGAACGTATTGGGTCGGATCGACGCCAGCGAAGTTCAGGCCGAAGTAGAGCCGGTTGGGCATCTCCTGCGCTGCGAACAGGATGTCGCCCGTGAGCGACTTCGTCATGTCGAGCCAGTTCGGATTGGTACTGCCGTCGTCAGGGCCTTGGGTGAGCGTGGTGTAGGCCTTGGCGTCGCCTGGGTTCAACGTGGGGCCCGAATCGAATGCGAACACGGCCCAGCGCTGATTGGCGAGTGTGGTGGACGCAGCGCGAAACGCCACGAGGGCGGCGTCGGTCGGGTCGAGTTTGTAGTCATAGCTGTAGCCCTTGTCCTGTTGGGCGTAGGCCCAGAAGTCATTGGCATTCAGGCCGAGGTCGCGGGTGTAGGACACCTGGGCCACGGGATCCCAGAGCACGAACACCAGGTCGGGAGCGTTGTCGGAGCGGATGAGTGCGTGGGCCTGCAGCGCAAAGGTTGCCAAGGTGGCGGCAACCAGCCAGGTCCTGGTGCGGTGGCGGATGGAGTGAAGCATGGTGGTAGTCAGTGCCATGTCAGAGGGAACCGCGCGTGACCGTGCGGCGGCGCAGTGCCGCCAGCAGGCTGAAGCCGCCGAGCATCAGGCCCCATTGGCCAGGTTCGGGGACGGCGCTCACCGAGGCTTGCAGGGCCACGTCATCAGCCGCGACGCCGATCAGGCGGGCGATGCCGCTCTGGGCGCTGTAGTCGACGAAAGACAACCGGGTGCGGCCGTCATCCGTGCTGACGAGCGTCTTGGGATTCGCGCCAGCAAGGGTATAGCTCAGCACGTACTTGGACGAGTTCGGGTCCTTGATGAGACCCCAGTAACCGTCGGCGGTGACGTTGTCGAACTCGTCGATCACGACGAGCGCAGCCTGATCGACCTCGCCGTCCAGCAGCGACGGCATCACCTTGTAGAACCACGAGGACACGCCCAGCGGATTGCCCGCGCAGAAGAAGGCCTGGTAGATGCAACTGCCGTCGGAGCCGGTGGCGAGGCCCTTGAAGCCCGTCGTGGCGTCTGTGTAGGTGACCGTATTGCCGGCAGGCTTGCTGGCAAAGGCGCTGCCGCCACGGCTGGTGGTGCCGATGGTCGACTGCACGATGTCGATGCCGGGGCGTGCGCCATTGAGGGTCTTGACGTAGGTCCCCATGGAGCTGAGGGCCGTGGTCATGTCACTTGAGGTCACGTTGTGACTGCGGTCGTAAAAGGCCCGCTGGTCGGCCAGGCTGTTGTTGTTGGTCTGTGTCGTGTAGATGACGCGGTCGGCTTCTGCACGGCCGTCGAAGGTGCCACCTGTGATCAGCCAACGCACGTTGCTCAGATTGGCGCCGCTGATGAAGGTGTTGAACGCGCTGTCGGTGGCCGGGTCGAGGGTCCGGAACAGGCTGGCGCCAGTGTCCTGCTGACCCTGTACCCAGAAGTTCGCCGCATCGATACCCAGATTGAGGGTGTAGCTGGTTTTGGAGGTGGTCTGGTCAAAGAGGACCAGGAAGAGCTCCGGCGACTGGTTGGTGCCGTCACTGTTCAAGGCAGCGCCGAGGATGGCCGCATGGGCCGTGGCCTGCAGGGTGACGAACAGGCCGGCCAGTCCGATGTTGCGCAGGCGGGTGTGGAGCGGGCTCATGGGCGTGGGTGTGAGGTTGGCGAAGCAATGGCGGGAGTGTGCTGATTTCGGGTGAAGGGCCGACGAAGCCGGGTGTGATCCGTTCGGCGCATGGATCCCAGGGCAGTCGCTGCCGAATGGATGGATGAGCGGAAACGACCAGAAGAAAAGGGCTGACCCTGTCGGGCCAGCCCTTGATGCGAAGCCCCGTGATGCGGGGGCCGCGCGTGGTCGATCAGCGCACCAGCTTCAGGACGGTGCAGCTCTGGGCGGCGGTGCGTGCCACTCGCGAAGCGAAGGGCTTGGCAGCGGCAGTCAGCGCCGGGTATTGGCCCAGGCTGGCCCAGGCGCCCGACGGCGACATGACGCCTTGCTGCGTGTCGGCATCGGCAGCCGCCAGCGCAGCCGGCTTCGGCACGTTGGTACCGATGGCGGTCACGAAGGCCACCTTGTCGGCATCTGTCAGGTAGTTGGTGTTGTACTGGATCGTGGACTCGAATACGAAGTCGTAGTCGCCCGTCGTCGCGCCCTTCTGAGTCGTGGCGTTCCAGCGGACCGGCTCAGCACCGTCCAGCTTCACATAGCGATAGCCCTTGTCGCCACCGTTGGCCAGCGGGTTGTTCTCGCGGCCGAGGACGGCGATGCCGTACGCACCCGAGATGCCGTTGACCGTCGTGCCCAGGCAGGTCTCGACGTTGCCGGTGCCGGCGCCTTCGACGACGGCGTACGGGCCGGAGCCGCTGGCGGCGATGGTGCCCTGCGTGCGCAGCGGTTCGATCTTGCTGTCACCGGCGCAGGGGTTTTGCGCGAAGTAGATGTTCGACGCGGCTTGGGTGCCCGAGCCCGGAGCGCGGCGGCAGACGTTGAACTGCTTGGTGTTGACACTTGCATCGACCGCCTCGCTGATGACCTGGCCCCAGCCGCGCTTGGTGGTGGTCGTCGCGGACAGGCCGCCGGTCAGCATGGCGCGAACGAAGGTGGTGGGAAGGCTCGGGCGCTTTGCGTCAGATTCGTCGATCGCGCCAGCGTTGTCCAGACCCTGGGTCTTCTGCAGGGCGAGGTAAGCCTGCTTGTTGACCGCGACACCGAAGATGCCCTGGACGAAGGGCTTCACGGACAGCGAGGACAGGTCGGCGGGCGATGCGCCGTCCGGCAGGTTGGGGGCTTGGTTGAGCATGTCCGGCTCGACGTCGGAGATGCCGGCGTCGGAGACCTTCTTGACCGTGCCGCCGCAGAGGTAGTTGGGGGACTGGATATCGGTGAAGTTGGGATTGCTGGCCACGGCCGAGCAGCCCGCGCTCGTGATGTTCATGTGGTCGATGGCCGTTGCCGTGGCGACCGGGTTCACACCCTGGCCGGAACCGCCGGCGTCGCGCTTGTAGACAACGACCTGGGTGCCGATGCCGTAGTTGCCGACCGCCTTGGCCAGGGTGCAGCCGTAGGCGCGGTGCGCCGAGCCGGCGGCACTGTCGAAGAACACGTGCAGCGTGGCGGTGTCGCAGACCTCAGCCATGTAGGCGGCGAAGGACAGGCGCAGGGCCGAGGCGCCGGAGAAGTAGATCTCCTTGAGGCTGCCGGCAGTGCGGGCTGATTCGATCTCGGCCGGGGTCAGGGCGTGGGCGCCCGAGGCGAAGGCGAGGCTGGTGGCGAGAGCAAGAAGACGCAGTTTCATGATGATGAGTCCTGTGCAGGGGCGATTGAATCCCTCGCACCGCAGCAGCGGTGCGAAGGCAAGGCGTCGATTGGGGGCGGTGCGGGCCGCCCCGGTGGGGCTTAGTCGGCGCGGCGGCGGCGGACGACGAAGCCGATGGCGGCCAGGCCCGCGGCCATCAGGGCGATGGACTCGGGCTCCGGCACGGCCGAGACGGTCAGCGTCGTGCCGTCGAAGTTGGCTGTCAGGCCCAGCTTGGTGGCGATGATGGGCGCGAGCGGGTCGTCGGACAGATCGGCGTCGCCCTTCAACAGGTAGAGGCTGGAGGTGTCGCCCACGGTGTTGCCGATGAAGGTGTTGCCGGCGAAGAACTTGAAGAAGTTGGTGCCGAAGTAGGACGTGGTGCCCTTCAGGTTGTAGCTGGTGCCGTTGGCTTGCGTCGGGTGGGTGCCGGTGCCGTTGGCTTGCTGGGCCACGCTGCCCATGGCGCTGTTGGACTGCACCATCGTGCCAGCGTCGAAGGCGAAGCTGGCGGCGGTCAGGCCCTTGCCGGCGGTCGTGATGACGTTCTGGGCCGAGTAGTCGGCCAGGGTGGCGCCGTCGTAGGCGAAGAGCGCCCAGCGGGTGCCGGTGGTGCGGTTGGAGGCGCCGTCGAACAGATTGGTGTCGGCGGCGGTGTAGGCCGTCCAGGCAGCGCTGGCCACGGCGCGCGTGAAGGAGGCGGGCGAATTCAGCACGCTGGCGACGGTGACGCCGGTGTCCAGCAGGAAGGAACCGTTCTCGTCACCGATGACGAGGAACAGTTCGGTGGAGCCGTTGTTGGCTTGGGTGACGTAAGCCTGCGACGGCAGGCTGACGGCGGCCAGAACCGCAGCAGCGGCGAGGGTCTTGATGAACTTCATTGCAGTCTCTCCTGATTGGGGGGTCTGTCTGTCTTGGTTGGCGCCGGTGTGCTTACCGCGCCGCGTTTGCTGACTGGGGCACCTGGAGCAGACAGCTCAGCGCTTGTGGCGTCCGGCGGTCTGTCTGGGTGCCTGGGGCTGGCCCGGTTTCAAAGAACGATGTGTCGTCCTGCGACAAGTGCCACTGTGGCGCGCGGCGGTGACATGCGTGCAGATGTCACGGTGTCCGGCAGAGCCCGATCGGACTACGGTGCGGGGTGGCGGGCGTGAATCCAGGCGTCCCGCGGCACTTCAACCGTGGGATGGTCAGCGCCGCGTTGGCGTGAGCTCGCCTGGGCGGGCCGAGCTGCTCAACAGGTTCAGGCTGATCGCGATCGCTACCGCCTGGGCGCGATTGGCTGCGCCCAGCTTGCGCAGGATCTTCTGCACGTGGTTCTTCACCGTCAGCGCGCTGATGCCCAGGGTCTCGCCGATCTGCGGGTTGCTGCAGCCCTCGCGCAGCCAGCTGAGGATCTGGCGCTCGCGCTCGGTGATCTGAGAGGCTGAGGCCGGTCGGGCCATCTGGGGCGGCGGCAGCTCGCGCAACTCGCGCTCGACCACCTGGACACGCTGCCAGGTGCTGTGCATGTGCGGCAGCAGCAGCTCCAGGCACAGGCGCTGCCGGGGCGTGAAGGGCGCCGTCTGGCTGGCCAGCACGAAGAAGGTTTCGATCTCGTTGGGGCGCTGAGGCCGAGACACGCCATGGGCCAGCAGCTCCTTGAAGCCGGCCGATCGCAGCAGTTCCTGCAGTGCTGACTCGTTGCCCTGCGGCGGGATCTCGAAGTTCAGCGTCACTGGCTTGCATCGGGCGCGCAGCCACATCTCCTGGAGCTGCGTCAGCAGCGGGCTGCGGCTGTCGGTGAAGCCGGACAGCAACTCGGCGTCCACGGGTACGGAGTTGAACGTCTCGAACTGCAGTTCATGCCGGGTGCGCGCATAAGCGCCGCAGACGGTCAGCTGGTGCGGCAGCAGCACCTGCAGGCTGCCCTGGATCCAGACGAAGAACTGATAGCGCCGCCGCACATCCAGCCCTGCCTCCGCCGAGCTGACGATGGCTTCGACCTGGCTGTCAGTCAACACGAGCGTCGTCTGTGCCGGATCAGAAGGAAGTCGGGTCATGAAGGGAGACAAAGCTTTACGTCCTGGAAGGGAGCACTTGGCGTTCTTGTGCGATAGCGTGTATGCGAAGCTCGCGAGGCTAGGCCGCCCCCGTGACCCTGCGTTGAAGGTTCCGCAACGGCATGTGCCGTTCGGACTAGGGCGAAACCGGGGGCGCGCTGGCGGCTGGGGCCGGCCGAGGCCGGAACGTCTCGTGGCGGAAGACGAGGTCGCACGCCGCCAGCGGCTCGTCGCCCTGACGCTTGATCAGGGGGCGTTGGCTGGCGCTGCGAACACCTGCCAGGCCCGACCCCCGAGCGCCCGGGGAGCGCGAACGAGAGCACCCTCCCTCGTTCGGTGCCAGCCAGACCCAGCCAGCGCCCAATGGGTCGTCGCGCAGCTGCCGCAGATGTCGCACGATGCGGCCCGACCGCCGGTCTTCGAGCAGGTCGTCGACCGTTCGCGGCAAGGTTCGGCTACCGGCTGGGCTTGCCTCGACATAGCTCGCCATCGCGCGGGCAATCTCCGCTCCACGAAAGGCCAGTTCGGCCTCCTGCTCCCGCAGAGCGCGATGGCGGGCCTGCTCCCCCAGGGCTGCCAGCCCGACGCCGCCAAGTGCCAGGGCGAACAGCAACAGCAAGTAGGTGAAGCCGCGGTGCTGCCACCGTGGGCAGGTCTGGCGCGACCGCGACCGCAGGCGCCAGTCACCAGTCGGCATACAGGCTGCCGTCTGGCGCGCGTTCGGCGCTGCCGCTGCGCACATCGAAGACCTGGCCGCCGAGATCGGCATCGGCGGGGGGCGTCAGCACCACCCAGCTGCTGCGCTCGCCGGTCAGCGGGTCCTCCGGCAGCGATCGCAGATAGCGGGTCCGGACCAGTTCGTCGAGGCTGTCGGGGTAGCGCCCCCGGTCAGCCGCGAAATGGTCGATGGCGTCACGCATCACCCGCAGCGAGCTGCGCAGGCTGTTCTCGCGGGCCCGCTCCAAGCTGTGAAAGTAGCGGGGCGCCGCGATGCCCGCCAGCAGCGCCACGATGGCCATGACCACGATGAGTTCGATCAGGGTGAAGCCGCGCACGTACTTCATGGCATCACCAGTCGCGGTAGCGTGAGCCGTCGATGGCGCGCGCCTCCGAGCGCGAGTAGACGTCGAACACGTCCTTGCCCGGGCGCGGGTCCTGCGGCGGGCTGTCGTAGCTGCGCAGACCCCAGGTGAGCTCGGGCGGCAGTTGCGGGTCGGCAAGCGGATCTCGCGGCAGGCGGCGCAGGAAGTACACCCGCTTGCCGGTGTCGGGCTGGCCCGCCAGCGGCACACCATCCACCAGCTGCCGCAGCTCGCGTGGGTAGCCGTTGTCGCCCGCCTGCACCGCGATGCGGCCTTGCTTGACCGCCTGGTGATAGTCATCCAGTGCGGTGCGCAGGGTGCGAAGGGCCAGCCGCAGCTCGTACTCCTTCTCGCGCTTGTGGGTCCACAGCAGCAGCGGTTGCGCTGCAGACGCCAGCACGCCAACGATCACCACGACCGTCAGCATCTCGACCAACGTGAAGCCGCGCAGGCGGCTATTTCTCGATGAGCACACGGGCCTGGCCTTCGATGCGCAGCGGCATGCTGCTGCCCTGTTCGTCGCGACCCACGGCGCTGGCGAGGATGATCTCTGCCGTCCGTCCGCCGGCCGCCGGCAGGGCGCGCAGGGCGAACACCTGCTGCCCGCCCCGCGGTCCCAGCTTGAAGCTCAGCCGGCCTGCGCTGCTCGTGCCGGCCTGGGCCGCTGCGAAGAGTGACGGGTCGTAGGTCAGTTCGCCCTCGGCGGCATAGGGCGTCGGGTTGATGATCGTGACCGAGACGATGTCGCCCACGACGACCTCACCGGTGGCTGACAGCCGCAGCGCGTCGTTGAGGGACGCCGCCGGCCGGGGCGCCGAGCTGCCTGGCGTCGCCAAGCCACCCCCCGCCATCGGCACCGCTACCTGCGCCGCGGGCCGCAGCCGGGCACCTTCCGCGCCGGGGTTGGCGTCCACACCCGAGGCGAGGATGCTGCGGCTGGCGTCTGGCAGGCTCAGATTGCGCAGCACGTGCGGTGTGATCAGCAGCACGATCTCGGTCTTGCTGCGGTTGTCGGTGTGCACGCCGAACAGACGGCCGAGCAAGGGCGCTTCAGACAGATAGGGCACGCCGCTGATGCCCTTGCCGTCTTCCGCCTTGATGAGGCCGGCCAGCACCTGCGTCTCGCCATCCCGCAGGCGCAGGGAGGTGCTGGCGTTGCGCGATCCGATGCGGTAGGCCGTGGCCGGCTGCGGGCCACCGGAGCTTTCCTTGGTGCCAAGCGTCGAGACCTCGAGGTTGACCTTCATGACCACCTCGTTGTCCAGCTGCACGGTGGGTTCGACCTCCAGCTTGATGCCCACGTCCAGGTAGGTCACGGCGGTGGACACGCCCACGTTGGCCGTGGAGGTGCTGGTGAAGACCGGCACCTTGTCGCCGATCTGTACCCGGGCCTTCTCCCGGTTTCGCGCCCGCAGCTTGGGGCTGGCCAGCGTGTTGGAGGCGCCGGCGCTGCCCTTGAGCCGGGCGGTGACGATGGGGTTGGTGACCAGCGTAGTGAAGCTGCCGCGGCTGCTCCACGGCACCAGCGCGGGCGCGCCAGGCTGGGCGTATTGCGCGTCGCTGGCGGGCTGCAGGCCGAGTTCGGCGGTGCGGTCGGTGCTGACCTCCAGCACCTCCACATCCAGCATCACCTCGGGCTCGGGCAGGTCCAGGCCGGCGATCAGCTGCTCCACCATCGCGATGACCTCCGGGGTATCGCGCGCCACCAGCAGGTTGAGTCGTTCATCGATGAACACGTCGCGGGTCTTGGCCATCATGCGCACCAGCGCTTGGGCCTGCTTCACATCGGCGTTGTTGAGGTAGAAGCTGCGCGTGACCAGCTCCTGGTGCTCGCGCTGCTTGGCTGCCGTGGCCGGGTAGATGAGCACCGAGCGGTCGTTCAGCAACTTGCGCTCCAGCTGCTGCGTCGCCAGGATGACCCGCATCGCTTCATCAAGGGTCACGTCCTTCAGGTACAGGGTGACCTTGGCGTCGCCACGCACCTCCTTGTCGAACACGAAGTTCACGCCGGCACCGCGGCCCATGGCCTCGAACACCGTGCGCAGTGGCGCATCCCGGAACTCCAGGCTCACCGGCTTCTGGTAGGCCGCTGCCAGCGCCGAGGGCACCGGTGGCGGGCTGTAGCGCTGGCGCAGCTGCTGCTGCAGCGCAAGGGCCTGCGGCTGGCCAGGGTCCTCCGCCAGCACCTGTTGCATCCCGGCACGCGCGGCATCGAGCTGGCCGGCCTGGAGCTGCGCCTGGGCCTCGCGCAGCTTGCTCTCGTGCGCCCGCGCGCGGCTCAGGGCCAGCGCCAGGCCGCGGGTGCGAGGCGCGTCGGCATCGACGGCCTGCATGCGCTGCAGCAGCGGTGCCAAAGCGTCAATCTGGCCCAGCGCACGGGCGGTCTCTGCCTGGCTGGCCAGTGTCAGCAGCGTGCGTTCGCGTTGCCGGGCGAGTTCGCTGCGCAGGGCCAGGTCCCCCGGGGCCTGGCGCGTGGCCTCGTCGAGCAGGCGCAGCGCCGCCTCGTGGTCACCGCGGCGCGCCAGTGCGTCGGCGTCGCGCAGGGCAGGGTGGACGCATCCGGCCAGCAGCAGGGCGGTGCAGATCAGCGGCAGGGCGAGTTTCATGAGGGCGAGAAGGCAATGAACTGCGAAGGGCCGTCAGGCAGGGGCTGCACCCGCAAGCCGGCGGGTTCGATGGCCTCGATGCGCCACTGGCCATCGACGACTTCGCCGACACCGAGCACCAGGCTGCGCTGTGGCCCGTGGAGTACCACGCGCGCACGGGTGTCGGTCATGCGGCCGACCAGTTGGTAGGGGAAGGCCGGTGGCGGCGGCGCCTCCGCCTCGGCGCTCGTGCTGGCGCCGGTCTCGGTGGTGACCACGGTGGGTGCGGCCGACGGCTTGTCACCCCAGGCCGCGCGGGCCTGTGGCGGCAGCGCTGGCCAGGCGCGCCGCGCGGCAGACAGCGGTGCAGGCCAGTCCGTGGCGGCTGCCGTGGGCCGTCCGGCCGCTGCGCTTCGCCGCGGTGCGGGGAGGACAGGCGCCTCGTCCTCGCGGCTGGCCACCCAGGCGGTGGCGGCCAGGCTCAGACCCAGGGCGCCGAACAGGATCAGCTGCCGACGCGAGGGGCGTAACGCCAAGTCAGCGATCTTCATCGCGCGGCCTGCATGTGAAGCACCCAGGTCAGGTCAGCCTTGAGCTCGCCGCTGGCGTCGCGGCGCAGGCGCACCGCCTCCAGGGCCAGCGCCGGGTCGCGCTGCAAGGCTTCGGCCACATAGGCTCTCAGCGCAGCGTAGCGTCCGCTCAGACTCATGGCCACGCGGTACTGGGCCAGGCCCGACTCGGCATCGGCCTGGTAGCGGAACTCACTGCGCGGCCAGGGGAGACCCTGCTCAGTCGCCAAGGCGAGCAGTGCAGCGGTGCGCGCCTGGCGTTCACCATCGGCCGGCAGGCTGCGAATGAAGCTGCCGGCGTCCACCTGGGCGGGGCTGGCCGACTGCTGCACCGCGAGCCGCTGTGCCCCCAGAGACTGGCGGCGCGCATCCAGGCGGGCCTGTCCTAGCGGCAGCCACAGCGCGCCCGCCACAGCAGCCAACGTCAGCACGGTGGCGAGGGCGGCCGGCCAGCCCAGCCGTCTTGCTGCGGGCAGCCAACGTCGGAGCGCCTTGTTCACCGCAGCCCTCCTGCCTTGCGCCAGATCAGCTCGAAGCGAAGCAGGTCAGCGCCCGCGGCCGCTTCGGGGCGTTGCAGGCGGGTAAGCACGACTTCCTCGCCGGCGGCCGCGCGCAGCGCCAGCCGGTCGACCAGCTGGGTGACGGCGTCGGCCGCCTGTGTCTGACCTTCGAGGCGCAGGCTGCTGCCATCCATGTCCAGGGCCGCGAGTTGCACGTCGGGCGGCCAGGCCTGTTCCAGTTCGGTCCAGCGGCCGGCCCAGTCGAGGTCGAGCTGGCGCGCGGCAGCCCAGACCTTGGCACGCTGCGCGGCGGGCGCGGTGGCGCCAGGGCGCGGGGCGGCCATGCGGGCCAGCACGCCGGCCTGGTCGGCGAGGCGCTGCGCTTCCTGGCGTTGGTCCAGCGCCTGTACGGCGACCAGGGCGCAAGCCGCGCTCGCGGCGGCGGCCCAGGCCCAGGCGAGGGCGCGGCCACGGGCGGGCGGCGCGATGAAGTCCGGCCCCGGTTGCCCGCCGCCAGTGGGCAGCAGCGCAGCCGCGTCGAGCACCTCCGCGCCGCCAGCCGTGTCCTCGTCGTCTGCGTGGCGCTGTTGCAGATCCGCCAGGCGGCCGTTCTCGTGAAGCAGCCAGGTGATCAGGTCACCGTCGCGCACCGCCACGTGGCCATCGCGCACCGGCGCGAGGGTCCAGCTCGGCCGCAGGCCGGCGAGCTTGACCCGGTGGCGGGCGGCCGCGGCTTGCAGCCCGGGCAGGTCACCGTGCACGAGGGCGCACACCCCCGCGGGCCAGGCCGCCAAGGGCCAGGCCTGCGCCGCTGGGCCGAAGTAGTGCGTGAACTGCAGGCGCCCGTAGCCCAGCCTGGCCTCATCGTCGTCCAGCGGCAGGTCGTCCGGCACCCGCAAGGTGTGCATCTGTCGCGGGCCGGCATACAGCACGGCGCGCGCACCCGCGTGCGCGGTGCACCAGGCTGCAAAGTCAGGCCAGGCCCGGCCCGCGGCATCGATGAGGCCGTCGGCCGTGAGCAGGAGGCGCTCAGTCCGCAAGCGTGACACGTTCGAGTTCCTCCAGCGTCGATTCGCCGCGCAGCACCAGCCCGAGGGCGGCGTCGCGCAGCGAGCGCATGCCGCGGGCGCGCGCAGCCTCCTTGATGCGCGACAGTGGTGCGCGCCCCGCGATGAGGTCGCGCAGCTCGTCGTCCAGCCACAGCAGCTCGCTCACGGCGCGGCGGCCGCGGTAGCCGGTGCCGCGGCACTGTGGGCACCCCTGGCCGTGCAGCAGGCCGACGTCCTCGGGCAGGCCGAGCGCGCGCAGCTGGGCTGGCGTGGCAGGCATGGCGACCAGGCAGTGCGGGCAGTTGATGCGCATCAGCCGCTGCGCCAGCACGCCGTTCAGCGCCGACACCACGTTGTACAGGTCCAGCCCCATGTGCATGAAGCGCCCGACCACGTCGAGCGCATGGTTGGCGTGCACCGTGCTGAAGACGAGGTGACCGGTCAGCGCCGCCTGCACCGCGATCTGCGCAGTCTCGGCGTCGCGGATTTCGCCCACCATCACGCGGTCGGGGTCATGCCGCAGCACGGAGCGCAGCCCGCGTGCGAAGGTCAGGCCTTTCTTCTCGTTGACCGGGATCTGCACCACGCCCGGGAGCTGGTACTCCACCGGGTCTTCGATGGTGATGATCTTGTCGCGGCCTGTGTTCACCTCGCTGATGGCGGCGTAAAGCGTGGTGGTCTTGCCCGAGCCGGTCGGGCCGGTGACGAGCAGCATGCCGTGCGGCTGGCGGGCCAGGGCGCGGATCTGCGCCCGTGCCTCGGTGTCGAAGCCCAGGGCATCGAGCGTCAGCGCGCCCTGCGACTCCACCTGCGCGCGGTCCAGCACGCGCACCACGGCATCCTCGCCGAATACGCTCGGCATGATGGACAGGCGAAAATCCACCTCGCGCCCTTGCACCCGCAGCTTGAAGCGCCCGTCCTGCGGGAGCCGTCGCTCGCCGATGTCGAGCTCGGCCATGACTTTCAGGCGCGAGACCAGCTGTTCGGCCGCCTGCATGCCCTCGATGCTGCGCACGTCCAGCATCACGCCGTCCACGCGGCTGCGGATCCGCATGCCGCGTGGCTGGCATTCGAAGTGAATGTCGCTCGCGCCGTCCTGCAACGCGTCATACAGCGTGGCGTCGAGGAGGCGCACCACCGGGCTGGCCTGCTGGGCCAGATGCAGGGCCGACAGCTCCTGCGCCGCCTCGGCATCGGGCCTGTCGCCGAAGGTTTCGGCCAGGCTGCCCAGCGCCCGGTAGTCGGCCTCGCCGGCTTCCAGCAGCCCATCCAGCTCGGCCGGCTCACAGGGCCACCACAGCACCGGCTTGTGCAGTTGGGATTCCACACGCAGCCGCAACAGTGGCTCCAGCGGCCGGTCGGCCAGCAAGGCCAGGCGGCCGCGCGCCGACTGTGCCATGACGGCCCGCCAGCGCTGGGCCTCGGCCTGCGGCCAGGGTTCGAAGGTGAGCGCCCATGGGGCATCGGAGGCCGGCAGGCGGGCCAGCACGTCGGGTGCGGGTTGCAGCCGTGCGTTCATTGCACCTGATCCACCAGCTGGAAGATGGGCAGGTACATCAGCACGACCACCGTGCCGATGACCAACCCCATCACCAGCATCAGCGCCGGGTTGACGAGCCGCGTGACCAGGTCGGACAGCCGCGACAGCTCTTCGTCGTAGAAGCCCGCGGCCTGGGCCAGCATCGCACCCAGCTCGCCGCTGTGCTCGCCGACGATCAGCATGCGCAGCGACACCGGCGTGGTGAGGCCCTCGCGCTGCAGGCTGCTGGACAGCCGCTCGCCCACACGCACGGCCTCGGTGGCGCGGTCCAGGGCTGCGCGCAGATGCGGCGCGGCGACACCGCGTGCGTTCGATAGCGCCGGCACCACGGGAACGCCGGCCAGCAGCAGCATCGCCAGGCAACGGTAGAGCTGGGCCAGCGACAGCAGGTGCAGGCGAGGGCCGATCAGCGGCAGGCGCCAGAGCTGGGCCAGCAGCGCCTCGCGCAGGCCCTGCGTCCATGCCCACACTGGCACGGCGACAAGGGCTGCGGTGATCAGCAGCAGGGCGGTGGGGTGTGCACCGCTGAAGGCGCCCACAGCGATCAGGGCACGCGAGGCCAAGGGCAGCTCGCCGCCCACGCCTTCCAGCAGCCCGGCGAAGCGCGGCACCACGAAGACCAGCAGGAACAGCACCACGGCTGTGCCCGCCACGATGAGCATGGCCGGGTAGATGGCGGCAGCGACGAGCTTGCCACGCAGCTGCTCGACCCAGGCCAGGTAGCTCGCCTGCTCGAAAAGGGCCTGCTCGATCTGACCGCTGCGCTCGCTGGCCTCCACCACTGCGACGAAGAGCGCGTCGAAGGCCTGGGGCTGCGATCGCAGCGCTGCCGAGAATGATTCGCCGAGTTGGACGCGCTCGATGATGCCGCCGAGCGCCGCGTTGACCGGCGGCGGGTTGTCCTGCGCGCGCAGGGTCTGCAGGGCTTCCAGCAGCGGGATGCCGGCCCGCAGCAGCACGGCCAACTGCTGCGCGAACTGGCGCCGCGGGAAGCGGCCACCGCGTGCGGCCAGAGGTGCGGTCTTGACAGGTTCGATGGCCAGCAGCGACGCCGCGGGCAGCCCGAGCGCCCGTGCGACGCTGCCTGCGTCCGCGGCCTGCACGCGGGCACGCGCCGGGCGGCGTGTGGCGTCGAGGTAGCGGACGTCGAACTCCGGCATGGTCGGCCTCACCAACTGGTGATGTCGGCGTCTTCGCCGTCGCCGCCTGGGCGGCCATCCTTGCCCCAGCTCAGCAGGTCGTACTCGCCATGCTCGCCGGGCGAGCGGTATTGGTAATCGTGGCCCCAGGGGTCCTTGGGCAGGGTCTTGCTGAGGTAGGGGCCGGCCCATTTGGGTTCATCAGCCGGGCGCGTCATCAAGGCCTGCAGGCCCTGCTCGGTGCTAGGGTAGCGGCCGGTGTCCAGACGGTACTGGTCGAGTGCCTTGGTGAATGCATCAATCTGGGCGCGCGCGGCCTTGACCTCGCTTTTGCCGATCTGCCCGAAGAACTTGGGCCCCACATAGCCGGCCAGCAGGCCGATGATGACCATGACGACAAGCAGCTCCAGCAGGGTGAAGCCGCGTGGGCGGAGAGGAAGTGCGCAGGTTGTCATGGTCCGAACGGGTCAGGGCGGCGCAGATTAGGAAGGCGCAATGACCGCGGCGTGAATGAAGACCATAAGACGTCATCCATGCGCCGATCGGCTCATGTCATGCCTCGTTCACCCGGCGTCCCTATGGTCCCGGCCCGTGAAGACCCCACCCATCCCCCGACCGCCCCGGCCCGTTTCCAGCGCGCCCCGTCTCAACCGGCTGATGGCCGCTGCTGCTGTGGCTTCACTGGCGGCCACGGCCGTGGGCGTGAGCTGGCACGCGAGGCCCGTGCTCGCTGCCACGGCCGGCCATGGCAGCACGCTGATCGTCAAGCTTGCCGAAGCTGGACACAGCAGCACGCAGCAGCAAGCCGTGTTGGGCCGCGTGCTGGCCGAGACCGGCCTCGCGTTGAAGGCCAGCCGGCCGCTGGGTGCCGGCTGGTGGCGCCTGCAGGCTGATCGATTGCTGGACGCCGACGCCAGGGCTGCCTGGCTGGCTGCGCTGCGGGCCGACCCGCGCGTCGCGCACGCCATGCCCGACCTGCACGAACAGCGGGCCGCAGTCCCTAACGACCCGTTGTTCCGCAGCAGTGACCCCACCGCCAGCCAGTGGTGGCTGGACGACCAGAACGACACCAGCAACGCCGGTGCGGCCGGCTTCACCAAAGCCTGGGACACCACCACCGGCTCAGCGGCGACCGTTGTCGCAGTGCTTGATTCCGGCATCACGGCCCACGGTGACCTCAATGCCAACCTTCTGCCCGGCTACAACTTCGTCAGCAAGCCCGAGTACGCCAACAACGGCGGCACTGGCCGCAGTGCCGGGGCCACCGATCCGGGCGACGCCCTGAGTCAGGCCGAGCACGATGGCAACCTGGCGCTGTGGGATGGTTGCCTCGTGAATGCGACCAGCAGCTGGCATGGCACGCTGGTCGCCGGCCAGTTGGGTGCAGTCACCAACAACGCCGGCGGCGTGGCCGGCATGAACTGGAATGCGCGCATCCTGCCGGTGCGGGTGTCGGGCAAATGCGGTGCTTCGGTGGCCGACATGGTTGACGGCATGCGCTGGTCGGCCGGCCTACCTGTGGCGGGCGTGCCCACCAACGCCAACCCGGCCAAGATCCTTGTCATCGGGTTTGCGGGGGTCACGTCCTGCAGTACGACCGACAGCAACCCCGATGTGGCGGCGGCTGCGAAGCTCTACCAGGACGCGATTGCTGAACTCCGCGCCAAGGGCGTGCTGATCGTGGCGGCAGCCGGGAATCTGCGCGGCAGCGTGGGCCGCCCGGCCAACTGCAGTGGCGTATTTGGCGTGACGGCGGCCAACCGCCAGGGCTTCAAGGCGTTCTACGCCAACTTCGGCCCCGAGGTGCAGCTCGCCGCGCCAGGCGGCGATGCCGACTATGGCCGCACCTGCGACACCGAACTGGCCGACAGCGGCGTGGTCTCCACCATCAACACCGGTCGCACGGCGCCCTCCACCGCTGGCTATGGGGCGGTCAGCGGCACGAGCTTCGCGGCGCCCCAGGTGGCGGGTGCCGCTGCACTGATGTGGGCCGCGAACCCGGGACTCACGCTCGCGCAGGTCGAGGCCGGCCTCAAGGCCAGCGCACGGCCGCACGTGACGGCCTACGCGCTGGGCTACTGCGCGTCGACCAACAACAGCCGCTGCACACTGCAGGCCGCCACCGGCGGTGCAGGCCTGCTGGACGCCGCCGAGGCGGTGAAGTACGCACTGAACCCGACGGGCTACACGGCGCCGGTTCGTGCCTCGCTGGGCTTGCAAAGCACCAACCTGAACCGTTGCGGCCAGGCGCAGGGCAGCACTCCCATTCCCCTGACTCCGCCTCCGCCTCCTCCGCCTACTCCGCCTCCTCCGCCTCCCCCCGCGCCTCCGCCGCCTGCACCTGCGCCGAGCACAGGCGCCGGAGGCGGTACGGCATCACCGTTGTGGCTGCTGGGCCTGCTGGCCAGTGCCGCTGCGCTGCGCAAGCGCAACCCGCAGAACGAGCGTGGCGAGTGAGGTACTGCGCGCGCTGAGTGGTCTTCGCCGGCACACGCAGCGCGTATGCGCGGAAGGTGACGCAAACGCCGCGAGGCCTGTCACCGGCCGCGGCCAGCCCAGAAACGACAAAGCCCATCCGATTGGATGGGCTTTGTTTTTGGGATTCTGGTGCCGGCAAGAGGAGTCGAACCCCCGACCTTCGCATTACGAATGCGCTGCTCTACCAACTGAGCTATGCCGGCCTTCTCAACAAGCTGCGGTCACCCGCAACTGCCGAAGCCCGCCATTATAGCCACTATTTTTGAGCGGCTTCCAAGTGGTAGGCCGTGAAGCGTTCCACCTCGTTCTTGGAACCCAGCACCACGGCGACGCGTTCGTGCAGCTTGGTGGGGTTGAGGGCCATGATGCGTTCGGTGCCGTTGGTGGCGGCGCCGCCGGCCTGTTCGACGATGAAGGCCATCGGGTTGGCCTCGTACATCAGGCGCAGCTTGCCGGGCTTTTCGGGTTCGCGCTGGTCCCAGGGGTACATGAAGACGCCGCCGCGCGTGAGGATGCGGTGCACGTCGGCCACCATGCTGGCCACCCAGCGCATGTTGAAGTCCTTGCCCCGCGGGCCGGTGCTGCCGGCCAGGCATTCGTCGATGTAGCGCTTCACGGGCGGTGCCCAGTGGCGCATGTTGGACATGTTGATCGCGAATTCCTTCGTGTCCTCGGGAATCTTGACCTGGTCCTGCGTCAGCACCCAGGAGCCGGTCTCGCGGTCGAGGGTGAAGACCGCGACGCCATCGCCCACGGTCAGCACCAGCATGCTCTGCGGGCCGTAGACGCAGTAGCCGGCGGCGGCCTGCTGCTTGCCGGGCTGCAGGAAGTCGTCTTCGCTGACGCCGCGCGAATGGCCCACCTTGCGCAGCACGCTGAAGATGGTGCCGATGCTAACGTTGACGTCGATGTTGGACGAGCCGTCCAGCGGGTCGAACAGCAGCAGGTATTCACCCTGCGGGTAGCGGTTGGGCACCACGTAGATGCCGTCCATCTCCTCGCTGGCCATCGCGGCGAGGTGGCCGCCCCATTCGTTGGCCTCGATCAGCACCTCGTTGGCGATGATGTCGAGCTTCTTCTGCACTTCGCCCTGCACGTTTTCGCTGCCGGCGGTGCCGAGCACGTCACCCAGGGCGCCTTTGTTGACGGCGATGGCGATGCGCTTGCAGGCGCGCGCGACCACCTCGATCAGCAGGCGCAGCTCCTGCGGGATGTGGCCGTGCTCACGCTGCTGCTCGACGAGGTACTGGGTCAGGCTGGTCTGGCGGGACATGGTTCAGCTCCCCGAGGCG
The DNA here is from genome assembly GCF_002205845.1 of Roseateles puraquae. Lineage (GTDB taxonomy): Bacteria > Pseudomonadota > Gammaproteobacteria > Burkholderiales > Burkholderiaceae_C > Pelomonas > Pelomonas puraquae. The sequence continues at coordinate 431,004 of NZ_NISI01000005.1, forward strand.
AGCGCGCGTTCGACGATCTCGCGCACGTCCGGCGAGAGGTCGGGCTTGGCGGCCACACGGGCCACGGCTTCGCGGGCGGCGCTGCGGTAGGGCTCGGCCAGCACGGCCCAGCGGTCCATCGCGCGGGCGACGCGGCTCGCGAGCTGCGGGTTGATGGCGTCGATCGCCAACACCTGCTCGGCCCAGAACACATAGCCGGCCGCATCGGCGCGGTGGAAGGCGGCCGGGTTGAACATGCACAGCGACGCCAGCAGGCTGCGGGCGCGGTTGGGGTTCTTGAGGGTGAAGTCGGCGTGCTTTGTCAGCGCCTTGGCGCGGGCGAACACACGGCCTTCCGCTTCCGGCGCGCGGGCCTGCAGCGCAAACCACTTGTCCACCACCAGGGCGTCGTCCTTGAACAGCGCATGGAAGCGCTCCAGCGCCGGTGCGGCCAGTTCGGCATGCGCATTGACCAGGGCCGACAACGCGCCCATGCGGTCCGTCATGTTGGACGCGTCCTTGAAGCGCTGGTAGGCCTTGCCCGGCCAGACGGTGTCGCCGGTGGCCTGGGCGTCCAGCACGAGCATGGACAGCGCCAGGTTGGCCAGGGCGCGCTTGCCGGCGGACACCGGGTCGGGCGTGTAGCCGCCCTGGACCTGATGTGCCTCGAAGGCGGCGGCCCAATCGTCGCGCAGGGCGCTGGCGAGCTGGGTCTGGGCAGCCATCACGGCGGCGTGGATGGCCTGCGGGTCGACCACGTCCAGCTGCTCGGCGATGTAGCTCTCGCCCGGCAGCGTGAGCGCCAGTTCCTTGAAGGCAGGGTCGAGCTCGGGGTGGTTCAGCACGCCGCGCATCGCTTCGATGAAGGCATTGCTCAGCACCAGCGGCTGGCCGGCGCGCAGGGCCGCGAGGATGCGGTTGAGCGCGAGCCGCTGGCCAGCTTCCCAGCGGTTGAAGGGGTCTGTGTCATGGCGCATCAGCACCAGCAGGGCGGCGTCGGACAGGCCGTCGTCCAGCACCACCGGGGCGGAGAAGCCGCGCAGCAGCGAGGGTACGGGCTCGCTGTCGATGTTCTCGAACGTGAACGTCTGCTCGGCCTGGTCCAGCACCAGCACGGTCTCGGTGTCGCCTGCGGCATTCAGCGCCAGTGCGTTGCCGTGGCGGTCCAGCAGGCCCATGACGACCGGGATGACCTGGGGCTGCTTGTCAGCCTGGCCGGGCGTGGCCGGCGTGGTCTGCGTGAAGCGCAGGGTGTAGGTGCGGGCCGCGGCATCGTGCTCGCCATGGGCGGTCACCCGCGGCGTGCCGGCCTGGGCGTACCAGCGCTTGAAGGCGTCCAGGCGCGTGGCCAGCGGCGAGCCGGGGTTGGCGTCGGCGATCGCCTGCGCAAAGTCGTCGCAGGTGACGGCCTGGCCGTCATGGCGCTCGAAGTAGAGCTTCATGCCGGCCTCGAAGCCCTTGCGGCCGACCAGCGTCTGGTACATGCGCACCACCTCCGAGCCCTTCTCGTAGACGGTGGCGGTGTAGAAGTTGTTGATCTCGCTGTAGCTGTCCGGGCGCACCGGGTGCGCCATGGCGCCGCTGTCCTCGGGGAACTGCAGCGCGCGCAGCTGGCGCACGTCCTGGATGCGGCAGACCGCCCGGGCCGATGGGCTGCCCGCCATGTCCATGCTGAACTCCTGGTCGCGGAAGACCGTGAGGCCTTCTTTCAGCGACAGCTGGAACCAGTCGCGGCAGGTGACCCGGTTGCCGGTCCAGTTGTGGAAGTACTCGTGCGCGACGATGGACTCGATGCGGGCGAAGTCCACGTCCGTTGCGGTAGCAGGCGAGGCGAGCAGGGCGCTGGTGTTGAAGATGTTCAGGCCCTTGTTCTCCATCGCGCCCATGTTGAAGTCGGACACGCCGACCACCATGAAGCGCTCCAGGTCCAACGGCAGGCCGAAGCGGGCCTCGTCCCAGACGATGGAGGCGATGAGGCTGTTCATCGCGTGCTCGGTCTTCTCCAGGTCGCCGCGGCGCACATACACCTGCAGCAGGTGATCCTTGCCGGCGCGGGTGCGGATGCGCTGCTCGCGCGCGACCAGGTCACCCGCCACCACGGCGAACAGGTAGCTGGGCTTGGGGAAGGGGTCGTGCCAGACGGCGAAGTGGCGGCCGTTGTCGAGCTTGCCGCTGTCCACCAGGTTGCCGTTGGACAGCAGGATCGGGTACTTGGCCTCGTCGGCGCGCAGTGTGACCGTGTAGACGGCCATCACGTCCGGCCGGTCCAGGAAGTAGGTGATGCGGCGGAAGCCCTCGGCCTCGCACTGCGTGAAGAAGCTGCCGCCCGAGGTGTACAGGCCCGACAGCGCCGTGTTCTTCTCGGGGCAGCAGGTGTTGCGGATCTCGAGCGCGAAGTCGGCATCGGGCGCGTTGTCGATGATCAGCTCATGGCCTTCCTGGCGGAAGGACACGCTGCTGCCGTCGATCAGCACGCGCAGCACATTGAGTTCTTCGCCATGCAGGCGCAGCGGGCCGTGCGGCACCGTGGCGTTGCGCTCGATCTGCATCTTGCTCGTGACCAGGGTCTTGGCCGGGTCAAGGTCGAAGCTCAGGTCGACCTTGCGGATCCAGAACGCCGGTTGCTGGTAGTCCAGGCGTTGGATCAGGGGAGCGGTGCCTTCACGCATGAGGGGCTTCCTTGAGGTGAGGAGGGGTTCAGGGCGAAAAAACGGCCGCCGCAGCGGCCGGTTGGGGCATCAGATGCCTTGTTTGAGCGACTCGGTGATGAATTGGTCCAGGTCGCCGTCGAGCACCTTCTGCGTAGCCGAGGTCTCGTAGTTGGTGCGCAGGTCCTTGATGCGGCTCTGGTCCAGCACGTAGGAGCGGATCTGGTGACCCCAGCCGACGTCGGTCTTGGTGTCTTCCAGCTTCTGCTGCTCTTCCATGCGCTTCTTCATCTCATGGTCGTACAGGCGCGAGCGCAGGCGGCGCCAGGCGACGTCGCGGTTGCTGTGCTGGCTGCGGCCGTCCTGGCATTGCACGACGATGCCGGTCGGGATGTGCGTCAGGCGCACCGCCGAGTCGGTCTTGTTGATGTGCTGGCCGCCGGCGCCGCTGGCGCGGAAGGTGTCGGTGCGCACGTCGGCCGGGTTGATGTCGATCTCGATGGAGTCGTCGACTTCCGGGTAGACGAACAGCGACGCGAACGAGGTGTGCCGGCCGCCGGACGAGTCGAACGGGCTCTTGCGCACCAGGCGGTGCACGCCGGTCTCGGTGCGCAGCAGGCCGAAGGCGTACTCGCCCTCCACCTTGATCGTGGCGCTCTTGATGCCGGCCACGTCGCCGGGGGTTTCATCTTCCAGCGTGGCCTTGAAGCCCTTGCGCTCGCAGTACTTCAGGTACTGGCGCAGCAGCATGCCGGCCCAGTCGCAGGCCTCGGTGCCACCGGCGCCGGCCTGGATGTCGATGAAGCAGTTGCTCGGGTCGGCCGGGTTGTTGAACATGCGGCGGAACTCGAGTTCCTCGACCGTCTTGCGCAGCTTCTCGACGTCTTCCTCGATGGCGAGCATGCCGGCTTCGTCACCTTCCTCGCGGCTCATCTCGAACAACTCGGTGTTGTCGGCCAGGGAGGAGGTCAGGTGCGTGATCGTGTCGACCACGGCTTCGAGCGTGCGCTTTTCCTTGCCCAGTTCCTGGGCGCGCTTGGGGTCGTTCCAGACGTTGGGGTTCTCGAGCGACGCGTTGACTTCGTTCAGGCGCAGGGCTTTGCGGTCGAAGTCAAAGATACCCCCTTAGCGCGTCGGTGCGCGCTGAGAGGTCGGCCAGGCTGTTGCCGATTTGGTTGATGTGTTCGGTGTCCATGACGGTTTCCGGCGGAACTTGCAAAGGGGCGGATTTTTGCATGCCCCCGCCAACTGCAGGCACACTCGCCCCCGCCGGAGTGCGGGCTGCCGTGTGGGCGGCGTCCGGTGGGAGACGATTGCATGCATCTGCTGTCCTGCTGGCGGGCCGTGGCCCGCTCGGTGGCCCTGGCGGCCCCGCTCTTGGCCGTGTGGCCCGCGCAGGCCGACGCGCCCCAGCCGCCCGTGGCGGCGAAGAAGCCCAAGGACGTCAGCGTCCATGGCGACCGGCGCGTCGATGACTACTTCTGGCTGCGCGAGAAGGACGACCCCGAGGTGCAGGCCCACCTGAAGGCCGAGGCCGCCTACGCCGAAGCCTGGTACCAGCCCTATGCCGCCGCGACGGACAAGCTCTTCGAGGAGATGAAGGGCCGCATCCAGCAGCGCGACAGCGCGGCGCCGCAGCGCCGCGGCGCCTGGTGGTACAGCTCGCGCATCGACGTGGGGCAGCAGTACCCGGTCTTCTTCCGCACCCCCGCTGCCGGCCCCGACCGCCAGCTCGACCCCAAGGCGCCGGAGCAGATCCTTGTGGACATGAACGAACTCGCCAAGACGCGCAAGTTCGTCAACCTCAACGGCCTGGCCGTCAGCCCGGACGACCGACTGCTGGCCTACGGCGTGGACGCCACCGGCGCGCGCGACTTCGAGCTGCACCTGCGCGACATCGCCACGGGCGAGGACCGGGTGCTGACCACCACGCCGCATGCCGATGCCTACGTCTGGGCCGCCGACAGCCGCACGCTGTTCTACATCCGCCACAACGAGGCGCGACGCTCGCACCAACTCTGGCGCCACCAGATCGGCGCCGCGGGGCCCGACGTGCTGGTGCACGAGGAGCCGGATGAGCTGTTCAACCTGATGCTGACCAAGTCGCTCGACGGCCGCACGCTGATGCTGGGTTCCATGGCCAAGGACACCCAGGACTGGCGGGTGCTGCCCGCGGACCAGCCCGAGGGCCGCTGGCGCGAGGTGCTGCCGCGCCGGGCCGGTGTCGAATACGGCATCACGCCGGTCGGTCGCGAGCTGCTGCTGCGCATCAACGATCGCGGCGTCAACTTCCGGCTGCTGCGCCTGCCGATGAAGCCGGGCACCGGCCCGGTCGTGACCGCAGCGGCGCTGAAGGCCGCCAAGGAACTGATCCCGCACCGCGCCAACGCGATGATCGAACAGGTGGCCGCGTTCAAGACGCATGCCGTGGCCCAGGTGCGTGAGGGTGGCTCGGTCAAGCTGCGCCTGTTCCCGCTTGCGGGGGGCAAGCCGCGCGACATCGTCTTCCAGGAGCTGGCCTACAGCGCCGTGCTCGGCGAGCAGCGCGAGTTCGATGCGCCGAGGGTGCGCTTCGCCTACAACTCGCTCACCACGCCGCCCAGCACCTACGAGGCGGAGCTCGCCACCGGCAAGCTGGCGCTGCTGAAGGTGCAGCCGGTGCAAGGCGGGTACGACGCCAGCCTGTATGCCAGCGAGCGCCTGTGGGTGAGCGCTGCCGACGGCACGCGCGTGCCCATCAGCCTGGTCTACCGCAAGGACAAGCGCAAGCCAGGCCCGCAGCCTTTGCTCCTCTACGGCTACGGCAGCTATGGCATCCCGATGGACCCCCGCTTTGCCAGCAGCCGGTTGTCGCTGCTGGACCGCGGCGTCATCTTCGCCATCGCCCACATCCGTGGCGGCGGCGACCTGGGCCGCCAGTGGTACCTGGACGGCAAGCTCGGCAAGAAGATGAACACCTTCACCGACTTCGTCGCCTGCGCCCAGGGCCTGGTGGACCGCGGCTACACCCAGCCCAGCCAGCTCATCATCAACGGCGGCAGCGCCGGCGGCCTGCTGATGGGCGCCGTCACTAACCTGCGGCCCGACCTGTTCAAGGCCGTGGTGGCGCAGGTGCCCTTCGTGGACGTCATCAACACCATGCTCGACGCCACTCTGCCGCTCACCACCGAGGAGTACATCGAGTGGGGCAACCCCAACACCCCGGCCGAGTACGCCTGGATGCGCGCCTACAGCCCCTACGACAACCTCAGGCCGGGCGCCTACCCGGCGGTGCTGGCCAAGACGGCCATCAACGACAGCCAGGTGCCGTACTGGGAGGCCGCCAAGTACGTGGCCAAGCTGCGCACCGTCAACACCAGCCGCAACCCGGTGCTGTTCGACATCAACATGACCGCCGGCCACGGCGGCGCCTCCGGCCGCTTCGACGCGCTGCGCGAGACGGCGCGCACCTACGCCTTCATGCTCCAGCAGTGGGGCTTGCTGAATGAGTGAGGCCTACTGGCGCCGCACCCGGCGCATCACGGTCGGGCTGCTGCTGGCCTGGGCTGTGGTGGCGTTCGGGCCGGTGTTCTTTGCCCGCGAGCTGACGGTGGAGGTGTTTGGCTGGCCGCTGGGCTTCTGGCTGGCGTCGCAGGGCGCGCTGCTGGGGTTCTGCGCCATCGTCATCCTGTACGCACGCTGGATGAACCGGCTGGAAGCCGAGGCGCCGCCCGAGCAGGAGGGCTGAGGCGTCAGCGTTTGTCCAGGGCCTGGTACATGCGCCGGGTCTCGGCCTCGCCCATGTGCCGCACATAGGTCTGGCGCACCCAGCCGCTGCTGACCATGACGGCCAGCGGACGCTCCAGCTGCACGATCATGGGCGCGGTGACCCGCTGGCGGTTCACGTACAGGCCGAGCTGCTGCGGCGTCGCCTCGGGGACGTCCACCAGCGCCGCGTCAGCCGGCACCAGGCCGTCCCGGCGCAGCTTCACATGCATGGCATTGGGCACGATGGCCGCCTGGATGCGCCGGGCGCTGAGCTTGGCGCTCAGGCCGGCGTAATCGGTCGAATACTCCGCCCGACGAATGACCAACAGCTGCTCGATCTGCGCATCGACCCGGCTGTTGGTGCGAATGCCCCGCACCACGCCCACGGTCATCTCAGGCCGGCGCACCACGTCCGCCAGGCTGCCAATGCCGGCGGCGTACTCCGGCAGCACCAGCAGGTCGTGCTTGGTGTAGCCATAGGGCAGGAAGGCACCGACCCGGTCGCGCTCGGGGGTGCGCATGACCGAGGTGATGACGTCCACCTCGCCGCGGTCGAAGGCCAGCAGCGCCCGGGCGCGCGGCATCATCACGAGGTTGAGTGCACAGCCGCTGCGGGCCTGCAACTCGCGGATGAGGTCGGGGATGATGCCGCGCAGTTCGCCCTGCTCCTGGTAGGCGCCCAGCCCCAGGTCAGACACCGCCACCACCAGCGGCCGGCCGCAGCGGGCTTGCGCCAGCGCGCCGCCACACAGGAGGCTGAAGGCCAGGCCCAGCCACCACCGGCGTGAGCGTCGCTGTCGAGGGAGATCGGATGACGTAGGCATCGCGGCCGATTCTGGCCGACGCGGCTTACGCCAAAAAAACGTGCAGGCGCTCGGCCAAGGCCTCGGGTTGGTCGTGGTGCAGCATGTGGCCGGCGTCCTGGAGCACGCTGCGCTCCAGCTTGGGCACCACCGCCAGGCGGGCCTCGAACTCCTCGCGCGGGAAGCGGGTGCCCCAGAAGCGCGTGAGCTGGTCGTCGCTGCCTTCCACCCAGAGCGTGGGCGCGCTGATGCGCTGCCAGCAGGCCAGTGCCTCGGCCTTGCGGTAGAGCACCGGGTTGGGCAGCTTGTGCGCGGGGTCGGCATTGAGCCGGTAACCCTCGGGCGTCTCGCGGGCCCAGTGCCCGGCCAGCCAGGCGGCCTTGTCGGCGGGCAGGCGGGGGTTGGTCTTGCGCAGTCGCTCGGCGACGTCAGCCTGGGTGGCGTAGGGCCGCAGGCTCGGCGGCTCCTTCAGCTCATCCAGCCATTTGGCCAACCGCTCGGGCGCTGCCGCAGGCGCCACATCAGGCATGCCGAAGCCTTCGAGATTCACGAGGCGACGTATGCGGTCTGGGCGAACCCCCGCGTAGGTCATGACCACGTTGCCACCCATGCTGTGCCCCAGCAGGTCCACGGGCGCCCCGGGGCTGACGAGGTCGAGCAGGGCGTCGAGGTCGCCGAGGTAGTCGGGGAACCAGTAGCAGTCCGCGCCCGAGGCCTCGCTCAGGCCAAAGCCGCGCCAGTCCATGGCGATCACCTCGCGCTCCGTGGCCAGTGCATCGACCACGAACTGGAACGACGCGCCCACGTCCATCCAGCCGTGCAGCATCACCAGCGGGGGCTGGCCAGGCAAGGGCTGACCCCAGCGCAGCAGGTGGTGGCGCAGGCCACGCAGGGTCACGAACTCGTCTCGATGAAGGCGGCGCGGGGTGTAGACATCGGGCATATCCGCACTTTAGGCGACGACAGGCCGCGGAGAATGTCACCTATGCCACCCCGCCACGACATCCGCCCCGCCGAGCCGCGTGACCTGCACGCCATCGTTCAACTCATCAGCGAGCTGGCCGAGTTCGAGCAGCTCACCCATCTGCTCGAAGTCACGCCGGCCAAGCTGGAGCCCCATCTTTTCGGCGACAACCCAGTCGCCGAATGCCTGGTGGGCGAGGTTCAGGGCGAAGTCGTGGCCTTTGCGCTGTACTTCACCAACTTCTCCACCTTCCTCGCCAAGCCCGGCCTGTACCTCGAAGACCTTTACGTGCGCCCCGCTCACCGCCGCAGCGGCCTGGGCAAGGCGCTGCTGATCGAGCTCGCGCAACTGGCCTGCGAACGTGGCTACGGCCGCTTCGACTGGACGGTGCTGGACTGGAACGAAGACGCCATCCGCTTCTACGAGAAGCTCGGCGCCGAGGTCATGCCCGAGTGGCGCATCTGCCGCCTCACCGGCGAAGCGCTGGAGCGCTATGCCGACGGCGACCGCCCGAGCCTGTGGTCGCCCTCGGCCTGGCTGGGGCTTTGATCGACCGGGCCCGGCTGCCCCGGGCAATCCATGAGGCCGTCGGTCGGGCGGCTGGCTAGCATCCGCCTCCTTGACCCGGGAGCGCGGTGACGCATGGTGGAAGACCGTTACGAGCAACTGCACGCCGCCTTTCGCTGGCAGGTGCCGCCGGACTTCAACATCGCCGAAGCCTGCTGCGGCCGCTGGGCGCGCGAGACGCCCAACGCCACGGCCATCTATTTCGACAGCGAGAGCGGCTGCCGCGCCCAGTACAGCTACGCGCAACTGCAGCGTGCCGCCAACCGCTTGTCCAACGCGCTGCTGAACCAGGGCGTGCGCCGCGGCCACCGCGTGGCCATCGTCCTGCCGCAGCGGTTCGAGACGGCGGTGGCCCATATCGCGTTGCAGCAGATCGGGGCGGTGGCCATGCCGCTGTCCATGCTGTTCGGCGCCGAGGCCTTGGCCTACCGGCTGCAGGACAGCGGCGCGGTGCTGGCGATTGCGGCCTGCGAGGCGCTGCCCGCGTTGCGCGAGGTCAAGGCGCAATGCCCGGCGCTGCGGCGTGTGCTGGTCGTCGGTGACTGCCCCGCCGAGGGGGACGAGCTGCACTGGATGGAAGCCCTGCAGGCCGAGGAAGCCCGCTTCAAGCCCGTGGCCACCCGCGCGGACGACCCGGCCATCCTCATCTACACCAGCGGCACCACCGGCAACCCCAAAGGCGCGCTGATCCCGCACCGGGCCCTGATTGGCAACCTGACCGGCTTCATCGCCAGCCAGAACTGGTTCGGCTTCGATCCCTTCGATGCGAGTCGGCCGAGTGATGCCGTCTTCTGGAGCCCGGCCGACTGGGCCTGGACCGGGGGCCTGATGGATGCGCTGCTGCCCACGCTCTACTTCGGCCGGCCCATCGTGGCCTGGCAGGGGCGCTTCTCGGCTGCCAAAGCCTTCGAGCTGATGGCCACCTATGGCGTGACGCACAGCTTCCTCTTCCCCACGGCGCTCAAGGCCATGATGAAGGCCGAGCCGCGTCCCCGGCGCCATGGCTTGAAGCTGCGCGCGCTGATGAGCGCCGGCGAGGCGGTGGGCGACGCCGTGTTTGCCTGGTGCCGAGATGCCCTGGGCGTGCCCGTGAACGAGATGTTCGGCCAGACCGAGATGAACTATGTGGTGGGCAATTGCCAGGCCCTGTGGCCCGCGCGGCCGGGCAGCATGGGCCGCGCCTACCCTGGTCACCGCGTCGCCGTCATCGACGACGAGGGACGCGAATGCCCACCGGGCAGCGTGGGCGAGGTGGCCGTGCATGCGCGTGACCGGCATGGCGCCCCCGACCCGGTGTTCTTCCTCGGCTACTGGAACAACGACGCCGCCACCCGCGCCAAGTTCACCGGCGACCCGGCCGACAGCTGGTGTCGCACCGGCGACCTGGCGCGCATGGACGCCGACGGCACGCTCTGGTACGAAGGCCGTGCCGATGACGTCTTCAAGAGCGCCGGCTACCGCATCGGGCCGGGCGAGATCGAGAACTGCCTGCTCAAGCACCCGGCCGTCGCCAACGCCGCCGTCGTGCCCAAGCCCGACCCCGAGCGCGGCGCGCTGGTCAAGGCCTATGTGGTGCTGGCCGACGGACACGCCGGCGACACCGCGCTGGTGGAGGCCCTGCAGGCGCACGTGAAAGCGCGCCTGGCGCCCTACGAGTACCCCAAGGAGATCGAGTTCATCGACGCGCTGCCCATGACCACCACCGGCAAGGTGCAACGGCGGGTGCTGCGCCTGCGCGAAGCGGAGCGGGCGGCGCGCGCCGCCTGACGCCATGCCCCGCTTCGTCGCCCTGCTGCGTGGCGTCAATGTGGGCAAGGGCAATCGCGTGCCGATGGCCGAGTTCAAGCAGGTGCTGGAGGACCTCGGCGCGACCGAGGTCAAGACCCTGCTCAACAGCGGCAACGCGGTGTTCAGCAGCCCGGCACGCTCGGGCCCGCGGCTGGCGGCGGCGATTGCCGAGGCGCTGGCCAGCCGCCTGGGCGTGGTGACGCCGGTCGTCGTGAAGTCGGCCGCCGAGTTCGCCCGCATCGTCGACGGTGTGCCGTGCGACCCCCCTGACGGCGATCATTCGCGCTTCCTGGTCGCGTTCGGCCCTGACGAGGCCGCCCTGCAGGCCCTGCAGCCGCTTGTGCCGCTGGCTACCGCTGGCGAGCGCCTGATGATCACGCCGCAGGCGGCCTACTTGCACTGCCCGGGCGGCCTGCTCGAAAGTGCGGTGGGCGAGGCGATGCTGGGCAAGGCCGGGCGCGGTGTCACGACGCGCAACTGGGCGACGGTGCGCAAGATTGCGGCGCTGTTGCCGCGGGCTGGGGGCTGACATCAGCGTGTTGATTGACTGACCCAAGAAGCCTCCGAGCCGGTGCGGTCGTGCCGGATCGGGAAACAGGGCTGGCATCATGTGCGCACCCTGGCGGTCACCGTACCCTCACCGAAGGTTTGCAAACGCGTGCCGCGGCTGAATTCGGTGCTGTGTAGAGACACAGTCAAGCGAGGGATTTTGATGAGCTATCAATGTCTTACCAGTGCCCGGGCGCGCCGATCCAGGGCGCACGGGGCCTGCGTAGGCGGCGTCGGCTGTCTTCCGAGAACAGGTTGGACGTCATGAAGTCATTCGGAGCAGCTTTCCCGGCTATAGCTGCAGCATCGGCAGCCCCAGCTGCGGCTTTCGCGTTGTATTGCGCAGTCAGCACAGGCGCCAGGGATCTGGGCTTCTTCTTCATGTGCGCGTTCGTAGTGTCAGCTGCGCATGTGTTGATCCTCGGGGTGCCAGCAAGCCTCCTGCTATACAAGGCTGGTCGCCTCAGTTTCATCCCACTCGTTCTGGTCGGCGCGGCTATTGGTGCAGCTCCCGTTGGAGCGATGGTTGTCTGGTCAGGTTCCAGTTCGGGGCTCGTATCCGATCTCCTTGGCATTGGCGCCGCGGGAGTGTTTGGTGTCATCGGTGCGGCCAGCTTCTACTTGGCTCTTCCGAACCAATGAGGCCCAACCCTTCCATCGAGAGGACGCTTTCCGGCCTAGTGCCGCTTAGCGCCTCCCATGTCAAACGTTAGGCCGCACACATCGCGGCACGTCATGTCGTTCCCACCGGACCCAAGCTCGCCGTGGTTTCTGGCGTTTTTTGCCGCGATGTGGTTTGGAGCCTGTGGTCTGCTCGCCGTGCTCTCGGGCTGGGCGAGCTTTGCCAGTGAGTGGCGTGCATTGGCAGAGCCGAAAGGTGATCGGTTTCGTATGAGGTCAGGGTCGATTGGAATGCGGTTCTTTCCTGTGGGCTACGGCAACTGCCTCACGGTCACCGTGTCTGAACAAGGGCTTGGGCTGTCTTTGCTGTTTTTGTTCAGGTTCATGTGCCCACCGCTCTTCATTCCCTGGTCGCAGATCGCCAGTGTCAAGGAGGGGCGGTTCCTCTTCGTTCAGCACGTTGTCGTACAGCCGGCAAACCACTGGTCTCGCATCAAGCTGTACGGCGCAGTAGCTGAGAGGGTTCTGGCCGTGAGCAAGGGGCGCATCCGGGGTGCGACCTAGTCCATCCATCGAGCCGACGATGCAAGCGCGTTGCGCGCTTGCGTCGTCGGCTCGCGTCGAACGTTGAACCGCATGCGAAATATGACTGACCCGATGCTTATCAACTGCGGCTCGCACGGCAAGCGCGTTTCGGCTGTTGTTTGCAAGCACCTGCAGGACTCGGCTGGCGCGCTGGCAGGGTTCATCGAAAACAGCAGTGACCCGCACGACCTACAAGCTTGGTTTCATTGGTGCGAAGAGAAGTTTGAGCAAGAAGGGGGTATGACAGATGCATTCAGAGCATTCAACGGCGTGGCCATCGTGTGCATCGTCTGCTATCGCGAGGCGAAGGCTCGCCACACCGCACCGGCGAACTGATCGCCAACGCTCGCCTATCCGGTTCAACCCATCGCTGCAGCGGATGGCTCCACCGTGCGCTGAGCCTCGGCGTTGAACGACAGCTCTCGGGCACCGAGATCGAGGAAGCCAGGGACTGAAACCGCTGCGAAGCATCCACTGATCAAGTTCCCCCGCCTCACGGCCAGAGGCGGTGAGCAACTGACGGTTCAAGACATTGACATCGCGCGGACTCATCGGGCCATAGAGACAGGCAAGGCTCCGCATCCGCTCCCGCCGTCCCGGACCAGCGCAGCACCGCAGCGCGCGTGCTTCACTTGCACTTGTACGGCTTGCCCACCATCGGTGCCGTGCGCGGGGCGACGCTGCCGTTGAAGGGGTCGGAGTCGGCGATGCGCGAGCGGTGCACTTCCACGCAGGTGTCGCCGCGGCGCAGCACGGTGCGGCGGTCGCCGAGGGCGCCGACGGCCTGTGAGGCGTAGTCGCTGGTGCGCTCTTCCACCCAAGCACCTGCCCCGCCGGTCGCGTCGCCGATGCGATCTTCCAGCGTGGGGCGGGCGGTGTTGCTGCGTGGGTCGCTCAGCGCCGGGTTGCGGGCGGCGGCGGATGAAGCGGCGTAGCCGGGCGGCAAGGTGAGGCGCAGCGTGGTGCGGGGCGGCTCCGCGGGTGCGGGCGGCGGGGCGAGCGCCGGTTCGGGCAGCGGCGCGGGCGCGGGGGCTGCGGAGAAGGGCGGCGGCATCACGGGGGCCAGGGGCGGCGGCACCCGCTGCGGCGGCGCGGGGGGCGTCAGGGCCTTGGCGCGCGGCGCGGCCTGGTGCTGCGGCGGAGGCAGCAGCCGCAAGGTCACGACGCGGCGTTCGCCCGCCGTTGGCAGGGCCGGCGGGCGGTGCTGCCACAGCCAGGCCCCCACGGCCAGGTGCAGCCCCACGACGGCGACGCGCGCCGGCCAGCGGCTGCCCTGGTGGAAGGTCATTGCCCTTGCAGCTTGACGCTCAGCTCGGCATCGGCGGGCGCCAGCAGGCGGGCCGCATCAGGCCAGCGCTCCTGCCCGGTGATGAGGGCGCAGGCGCGGCCGGTGCTGCCTTTCTTGGCCTTGGGGTCGCGTTCGCCCACGGGCAGGGGCAGGCCGAGCAGCTGGCCGTTCTCGCGCCACTCCAGCTCGAAGGCCGGGGTGGCGGCGCACACCCGCACGCCCTCGATGCGCGGGAAGAGCCAGCGCAGGTACCAGGGCAGCAGTTCGTCGCGCAGCTTGAAGCCCACGCGCACGATCTGGCGCACCTTGGCCATGTCCAGTTCGTTGGGCTTGGTGTTGAGTTCCAGCGAGCCGGCGATGGACACCTTCTGCTCCGCCAGCGCATTGGTGGCGAGATCCGCCGTCTTGGCCTCGGCCTCGGGCAGCATCGGCAGCTGGAAGCCGCCCTTGGGGTCGAGCTTGATCGGGTGATCCGCCTCGTCGCTGCGCACCACCATGCGCAACTGCTCCAGGGGCATCGTGGTGCGAGTGGTGTCGATCTTGAAGTCCATGCGGAACAAGCCCTCGCCGTAGCGGTCGAGCTTGGTGAGGAACTCGTTGATCTGCTTGTAGGGCAGGGCGTCCTTGTTGCGCTTGAGTTCGGTGGTGACCGGGGCGAGCTTGGTGGGCTCCGGCGTCTGCGCGTGGGCGGCGCCGGCCAGGGTCAGCGCGACGAGCGCGGCAGCGTGGAAGAGGGCTTTCGAGTGCATGGCGTTCGAGGCGTTGTGAAGGAGGTGCATCACTTCTGGCAGCGGCCGCTGGCTTCGGCGATGAGGAACATGGGCAGGCTCAGCAGGCGGGCCCCAGCGCCGGGGAACTCACCCTTCAGGCAATTGCCGTGGGCGGTGCGCGCCACCTCGCGGCCGAAGCGCTGCTGGGCGGTTTCGCGGGCTGGCGCGTCGCTGGCGGAGGCGGCGCGCTCCGACAGCAGGGGCGCGCGTGCCGCCAGTCGGATGGCCTTGCGGGTCGCGTCGGTCTGCAGCAGTGGCAGGGGTGCAGGTCCGGGCGTGGCGGGTTCGGCAGAGGGCAGGGGTGAGCTGGGCAATTCGCCCGCAGGCGCCTCCGGTGCGCTGACCTCGACAGGCGGGCGCGGCGCGGATGTCGCTGGAGCTCGGGCGCGTGCGGGCAGGGTCACGGCCTGCGTCTTCGGTGCGAGCGTGCCGGGGCGCGGTGCTGGCAGCAATTGCACGACGACGGAGCGGCCGGGTGGGCCCGCTGCCGCAGGCGGCCTGGGCAGGTAGGCCAGCAACAACAGCGCATGCAGCAACCCGATGGGCAGCCACAGCGCGTGCCGTCGCTCAAGTCGCATCGTCGTCCCCACCGGGTTCGCCGCTCTCCGGCCCGGGCACCCAGGTCAGCAGGTCGCCGGGCTGGCATTGCAGGGCCTCGCAGATGCGCGACAGGGTGTCGAATCGCACGCCGCGCACCTTGCCGCTCTTGAGCAGCGACAGGTTGGCCTCGGTGATGCCCACGCGCTCAGCCAGCTCGCGCGAGCGCATCTTGCGGCGGGCGAGCATGACGTCGAGGGTGACGATGATGGGCATGTCAGTGACGCGGGGTTCAGATGAACTCGGCGTTCTCGTCGGCCACGCGCGCGGCCTCGCTGAGCACGAGCGACAGCGCCAGCAGCAGCAGCCCGAACAGCAGCGCCAGGTAATGGTCGGACGACACCGTGAACGACAGCTGCCGCTCCCCCTTGGGGTTGCCCCAGGTCAGCGCCAGGATGGCCAGCGTGTGCCCGAGCGGCTGGGCCGCTGCCAGTGCGCACAGCCCCAGTCCGAGGCGACGCAGATGCTGGGCCGGGCGCAGCGCCAGCAGCTCGCCTTCGGCGAAGCAGCCGAACAGCGCCCACATCTGCCACAGCGCGAACAGGCTCACGGTGGTGGGCAGCAGCGTGGCGGCCAGGCCCCACAGCCGCGATCCGTTGTCCAGTTGGAGCTTCTCCAGCTTCCAGGTGCTGGCGCCGATCTCGGCCACCCACTCCGGCTGCGCCCAGAAGATGAAGGGCAGGGTGCCGATGACCACCAGCCCCATCAGGCACAGCAGCCGCACGATCCAGGCCAGGCGTCGGATGCGGCGCAGGCCGTCGGCAGAGAAGGAGTCCGGCATGGAGTGCTTCGTAAAACAAGAAAAACTTACTGTAAAACAATAATTCGCGACCGCCTAACGGAATTCCTCACGTCCCCGAAAATGCGTGCATGAGCAAGAAGAGCAGCCATGTCAGCGAGACCCCGGCCACCCAGGCCCTGAAGCGCGCCGGTGTTCCCTTCACCGAGCATGTGTACGACTACGTCGAGCATGGCGGCACTGCGGAGTCGTCCAAGCAGTTGGGCGTGGATGAGCACGCCGTGGTCAAGACCCTGGTCATGCAGGACGAGAAGGCCGAGCCGCTGATCGTGCTGATGCATGGCGACCGCACGGTGAGCCTGAAGGAGCTGGCCCGGCAGATTCCGTGCAAGAAGGTGGAGCCCTGCAAGCCTGAGGTGGCGCAGCGGCACAGCGGTTACCAGGTCGGCGGCACGTCGCCCTTCGGCGTGCGCAAGGCCATGCCGGTGTTCGTGGAAGCGAGCATCCTGGATCTGCCCCGCATCTGCATCAACGGCGGGCGGCGTGGTTATCTCGTCGGCATCGAGCCGCGCGTACTGACAGAGTTGCTCGGAGCCCGGGCAGTGAGCTGCGCGAACTGAACGTTGCGGCGGCAGGCACGTCGCTTGCCGGAGCTGCGGGATGACCACCAGCCTGGCCCAGACGGTGCTGCAGACCTTGCAGTCCGAGTTCTCCGACGCGCCTGACGCGGAGCAGGTGACACGCATCCTCACGCGGCTGCTCCTCGCCGGCGTGCTGGGAGGCGTGCTGGGCTATGAGCGCGAAAGCCGTGGCAAGGCGGCCGGCGTGCGCACGCACATGCTGGTGGCCATGGGAGCAGCGCTGTTCGTGCTGGTGCCGGCGCTGGGCGGCATGGCGGTGGCCGACATGAGCCGGGTGATCCAGGGCGTCGTGACCGGCGTGGGCTTTCTGGGTGCTGGCGCCATCATCAAGCACCGCAGCGAGGAGGACGTGCAGGGCCTCACCACGGCCGCCGGTATCTGGATGACGGCGGCCATCGGCGTGGCCTGCGGCCTGGGGCGCGAATCAACCGCGCTCCTGAGTACGCTGCTGGCCCTGGCCGTGCTGGTGGTGCTGCCGCGCTTGCTGGGGCGGGACCGCACATGAACGGCCGGGCGGCGAATTGGCGATAGCCCGCTCCAATCGCCCGCGGCGGCTGCATGACAATGCCGCCCCATGCAAACCGTCCTCCCTCTGCTTGCCGCCGTCGTCGGCTACCTGATCGGCTCGCTTTCGTTTGCCGTCATCGTCAGCCGGGCCATGGGCCTGTCCGACCCGCGCTCCTATGGCTCCGGCAATCCCGGCGCCACAAATGTCCTGCGCTCCGGCAACAAGGCTGCGGCCATCCTGACGCTCGTGTTCGATGCCCTCAAGGGCTATTTGCCGGTGCTGGCGGTAGCGGTCTGGGGCCCACGCTATGACCTGGGCGAAGGCACCGCGGCGCTCGTGGGCCTCGGCGCCTTCCTGGGGCATCTGTGGCCGGTGTTCTTCCGCTTCCAGGGCGGCAAGGGCGTGGCCACCGCGGCTGGCGTCATCTTCGGCCTGAATCCGATGCTGGGCGTGGCCACGCTCGCTACGTGGCTCATCATCGCGTTCTTCAGCCGCTACTCGTCGCTCGCGGCCATCGTGTCGGCGGCCTTCGCGCCGATATATCAGTTGCTGATTTGGGAAGCCGGCCCCACGGCGCTGTGCCTGATCATCATGGGCCTGCTGCTGGTGTGGCGCCACCAGGCCAACATCAAGAAGCTGCTGGCAGGCACCGAGAGCAAGATCGGCCAAAAGGCTGGCGCTGCCGCTGCCCCCGCTGCCAAGTCCTCCAAACCCCGGAAGAAATCATGACCACCACCTCCCCCTCCTTCCCGGTCGAACGTTTCGACGTCGGCCCCCGCATGTCCGAGATGGCCGTGCACAACGGCGTGGCCTACCTCGCCGGCCAAGTGCCCGAAGACACCAGCGCCGACATCGTCGGCCAGACGGCCCAGGTGCTGGCCGCCATCGACAAGCTGCTGGCGCGCGCCGGCACTGACAAGACCCGCATCCTGCGCGCCGAGATCTTCCTGGCCGACCGGGCCGACTTCGCCGGCATGAACACCGCCTGGGAGGCCTGGGTGCCGGCCGGCCATACGCCGCCGCGCGCGACCGTCATCGCCGGTCTTGCCCGCCCGGAGTGGAAGGTCGAGATGCTCATCACCGCCGCGGTCTGAGCCGGGTTCAGCCGGTGGCGCCCTGCGCGCGCCGGCGCCAGAAGTCCACGTCGATCAGCTGCTCGGCGCCGGTGCGCGCATTGACCAGCCAGAACTGACGCCCGTCCGGGCTCAGCCTCACTACCTCGCCTTCATGCCGCCCGGCGCTGACGCGCTGGCCCAGCGCATTGGCCGGGAAGCCTGGCTCCCGCGCCAGTGCCAGCAAGGGCGTCACCGGGCGCGCATCCCCGGCCAGCCGCAAGCGCCGCACCAACGGTGCAAGCAGCGGGCTGGCCGCATCGGCCGCGGAGACGAACAGCACCAGCTTGGCCTGCGCCCGGCTCAGCGCCACGTTCAGCAGGCGCTGCGCGGCCTCGCCGTGCAGAAAAGGCTGCGCGCCATCCGCCGGGTCGAACAGCACCACCGGTGCTTCACTGCCCTGGGCGCGGTGCACGGTGCTCACGCGGATCGCCTCCGGCAGACCGCGGGCCCGCAATTGCTGGCGGATCAGCGCCCGCTGCGCGCGGAACGGGGTCAGCACGATCAACTCGTCAGGCTGCCAGTCGCCGCTGCCGAGGGCATCGCTCAGCAGCGCCGCAATGGCCTCGGCCGACTCGCGCCGCACCGGGCCGCGCTCCTGCGCCACCCAGCCGCCATCGGTGGTCATGCGCTGCAGCTGCACGTGCACCTCGGGCCGGATGTCGCCGAGCGCGCGCTCGCGTGCCGCGCGCCAGTCGGGGGAGGTCAGCGCGTCGGCGGCCACGCGCAGGGCGCCGTCGTAGAACAGCTCGCTGACCAGTTCGCCAATCGGCGGCGCCATGCGCGACTGTTCGTCCAGCAGCGCCACCGCCGGGCTACGCGGCGGCATTTCAGCAAAAGGCGAGCGCCCGAGCCATCGCCGCGCGCCGCGGTCATCCGCCCGCTGCACGGGCGACAGCTGCTGCGGATCGCCCGCAAACAGGCGTGCCCGGCCGAGTGGCATCAGCACCAGCGCATGTGCCAGGCTCACCTGGCTGGCTTCGTCGAACACCACCAGATCGAACGGCGGCTCGCCGTCGCTGGCCAGGTCGCGCAGCGTCTTCAAGGTGAACGCGGCGCGCGTGGTCGTCATGCAGGCCAGGCGGCAGCGTTGCAGCACCTTGAGCGACGCGCTGCGCAGCTCGTCGCGCAGGCTGGCGACGCGGTCGGCCCAGGCCTTGAGCGCCTGGGCATCACGCGCCGTGGGGCGGGCGGCCTCGGCGCGGGCCAGCCTGGCGATGAGGTCGCGGTCCTGCGTCGGGATGAGGTGCTCGCGGCCTTCGTAGGCGGCCGCATCGAAGCGGGTGCCCAAGCGCTGCACGCTGGCACGCAGGGCCTCGCGCCGGCCTTTGTGCAGGGCCTTGTCGACCGCGAGCGTGGCTTGGTCCACGGCCTGGTTGGTGGTGGACAGCAGCAGCACGCGCGCCGCCGGGTGGCGGTCGAGGTACTCGGCCAGCAGCACGCCGAGCGTCGTGGTCTTGCCGGTGCCGGGCGGGCCCCACAAGAAGCCGCTGCTGTGGCCGACCAGCGCCAGGGCCGCGCGCTGGGCCGGTCGCAGCCAGCGAAAGGGTTCGCCCGTCAGTGGTGTGCCGCCGCGCAGCGGGCGCGGCGATGACAGATCCGGCAGGCAGGCCAGCGCCGATTCCGCCCAGGGTGTGTCCCACCAGGCATCGGCCACGGCATTGAGGAAGCGCGTGGGGTAGAGCCGGATGAGGTGGCCGGCCGGCGGCGGCGTGCTGCTGGCGTTCTGCAGCACCAGCAGGTCTTCCTCCGCCACCACGGCCAGCACGCTGGCGCCCCCTTTGGCCGGCGCGCCCCACCAGGCCGAGGCGCCATCCAGGCTGTCGTCCAGCAGGGCCTGGGCCGAGGCGGCGCCGGGGCGCTGGCCTTCGGCAAACACATAACCCGGTTCCAGCGTGACACGCCACAGCGCGCCGTCACGCTCGGCGTGCAGCACCTTGAAGTCGTAATACTCGGGCGTGGCCGACAGCTCGGCACTCAATGCCGCGCGGACGTCGGCCAGGCTCATGGGCGGGGAACAACTTGAAAAGGGCGCGACTGTAAGTGCAGCCGCGAAACGGCGTGGCCCGGCGGTCAATCGGCCGTCAGCACGGGCCACCGCATGACGCGGTCGCCTCACCTGCACAAGCCTTGACCTCGGACAACACCTGCGCGGTCAACCAGCGTTAGCCTCCGGCCCCAACCCCACTGCCCGAGTCTTGCCATGTCCATCGAGTTGTTCCGTCAGGACCGCCATGTCTGCGTGATGTTCTCGCGCCTGGGTGACGAGGGCGGCGACGCGGTGCAGTCCAACCAGTTCCTGCTGGTCAACGGCGATACCGGGGCCATCCTCGACCCGGGCGGCAACATTGCGTACAACGAGCTCTACCTGGGCATGTCGGCCTTCTTCCCGCCGCACAAGCTGGCGGCCATCCTGGCCTCGCATGCCGACCCCGACATCATTGCCTCGCTGGACCGCTGGATGACGGCCACCGAAGCGCCGGTCTACATCTCGCGGCTGTGGGAGCGGTTTGCGCCGCACTTCTGCAAGCCGGGCAAGACCGTGGGTCGCGTGGTGGGCCTGCCCGACGAAGGCCAGCGGCTGCAGCTGGGTGCCGGGCGGGATCGGTTCGAGCTGTGGGCCCTGCCGGCGCACTTCCTG
Source organism: Roseateles puraquae (assembly GCF_002205845.1). Taxonomy (GTDB): domain Bacteria; phylum Pseudomonadota; class Gammaproteobacteria; order Burkholderiales; family Burkholderiaceae_C; genus Pelomonas; species Pelomonas puraquae. Next base: position 451,551 of record NZ_NISI01000005.1, read on the forward strand.
CATGCGGAAGGCAATTTCCAGTTCTACGACCCGGTCAGCCGCATCCTGTTCTCGGGCGATCTGGGCGCCTCGCTCGGCACCAGCCTCAACCCTGAAAAGCCGGTCACGTCACTGGCGAGCCACATCCCGCGGATGGAAGGCTTTCACCGCCGCTACATGGTCAGCAACAAGATCCTGCGGCTGTGGGCGGCCATGGTGCGGCAACTCGACATCGACATGATTGCGCCCCAGCACGGCGCGCCGATGGTGGGCGCTGCGGTGCGGGAGTTCATCGACTGGGTCGAGCAGCTGGCCTGCGGGGTGGACCTGTTCGGCGAGGCGAATTACCGCGTGCCGGGCTGAGCCTCGCGGGCGGCGCGCCAGGCGCGGTCCTGTGCGTCCATGTCGCGGCGGATCTGGGCGATGTGCTCGCGCTGGCGGGTGATCTCGGCCTGCTGGGCGGCCGAGAGTTGCGGCAGCGCCGCTGTCTCGGCCCGGTTCAGTGATGGCACCGCGGGATGCTGCGGCAGCGTCCAGCGCGCCGACACCTGGGCCTGCAAGGGCCCCTGCGCCGTCTGCGCGACGAACTGCGCTACCCGGCCGTTGGTGGGCAGCTCCTGCCAGTCGGCGAGGGGGCGCTGGCAGGTTTCGTCCATCGGTTGGGCGGTGGGGCGCACGCTGCCGTCGGCGAAGGTGTAGAGCGACACGTACAGGCACCAGCCCGGCAGCATCGACTGCAGCATCACGCCCGCGGGCCCGCCCAGCAGTGGCCGGTTCAGTGGCAAGGTCATGTCGGCGTGATGCCAGTCCCGGCGGCCCACCTGCGAGGCGACCTCGAACACCAGGCCCTGTGCGCCCGCAGACGTCGGCGCCGGTGCCGGTGCCGGCACCGTGGGCTCCTGGGCAGCCCGGGCCACCAGCCCTGCCGCCGCACCCAGGCCGGCCACCAGGGCTGCCGCGGCAAGGCGACGCACCCGCGAGGTACGGCGCCAGCGCGACAGCCACTGCACGCGCTGCACCAGCGGGTGCGAGCTCGTCCAGCCGCTGGCCAGTGCCGGGTGGCCCGGCCCCTGGTGCGCCGCCAGCAGGGCGCTCGCGTAGCGGGCGCGGGCGGCGGGGTCGGTGGCGGCATCCAGCACGGCCTCGTCGCAGGCCAGCTCCTGGTCGTCGCGCAGCGCGCACCGGCCCCACCAGGCCAGCGGGTTGAACCACTGCAGGCACAGCAGCAGCAGGGCGAGCAGGTTCCAGGCGTTGTCCTGGCGGCGCAGGTGAACGGCCTCATGGGCCAGCATCAACTGGCGGGTCGGCGCGTCAAAGCGGCATGCGAAGTCGGCGGGCAGCACCAGCCGGCCCGGCCACAGGCCCACGACGGCCGGGCTGTGTCCGGCCGGCGCGCGCCACTGGCCGTTGGCATCGCGCCAGAGGCCGGCTTCGTAGCGGCGTTGCGCCCGCCATTGCGCAGCGGCCAGCGTGGCGGCGCCGAGCATCCACGTGAGCAGCAGCGCCATCGGCCAGTGCGAGGCAGGGCGGGCCGCGACGGCAGCGTTCACCGGTTCCGTATCGACGGGAGCGAGCGGCAGCGCTGCGGGCAGCGCCAGTGCGGCGGGCGCAGGCAGCGACGTGCGGGGCAACCAGGGGCTGGCGATCAGCAGCGGCACGAGCAGCCAGGCGGCATAGGTGGCGCGTGCGCCGAGGGCACGGCGCAGCACCGGGCGCCCGGCGCCCAGCAGCAGCAAGGCGGCGCTGGCCAGCAGTGTGAGGCGCAGCAGCGCGGTGAGCAGGAGTTCAGCGTTCACGGGTCGTTCCTCCCAAAGTGTGCGCTCAAGGCTTGGCCGTGGCCATCAGGGTCGGCGTGATCGTGAGTGACAGCATCTCCGTGTCCGCCGGGTCGTTGCGGCCCTGCTCGATGCGGGCCTTCACGCCATTGGCCGTGATCAGGCGCGGGCGTGCCACCACGCTCAGCGGATTGCCCTTGCTGACCTCGGTGCGCAGGTCGATCTTGTTGTCCCCGAGGTCGCTGGCCACGATGGCGACGGCCACCTGGTCCGCGGTCGGCGCGTCCGGGCGGCCGTGGAGCATCAGCAGGGCGCGTTCGCCCAGGTGAACACGCATCGTGGTGTTGGCCGATTCGGTCTTGAACTCTGGCGTCTTGCCGGTCCGGTAGCTCAGCTCGACCTTCAGCTCCACGAGCGGGGTGTCGTACTTGGGGGTCTCCGTCTGTACGGCATAAGCCAGGCCGGCCAGCGCCAGCAGGCTGCCGCCCAGGGCGGCGACACGAAGGCGAGACAGGCGACGAGCGTGGTTCAACATGGCGATCCTTTCGATCAAGGGGTGAGTCGTGCCCCAGCGGCTGGCCAGCGGCGCGCCGAGGTGATGAAGGTCGTGGGCGGCGAGCAGGGCGCGGGTGTAGTCGGCCCGGGCCTCGGGGCGTGAGGCGAGCACCGCGGCGTCGCAGGCGAGTTCCTGGTCGACCCGCCAGCGGCGAGCCGCCCACCAGGCCAGTGGGTTCCACCAGTGCAAGGCGGTCAGTCCGCAGGCCAGCAGGTTCCAGAGGTTGTCGAGCCGCTCGCGGTGCACCTGCTCATGGGCCAGGATGAGTTCGCGCTGGGCGGGCGGGAAGCGGTGTTCGAAGTCCGCCGGCAGGGCCACGCGCGGGCGCCACAGGCCGATGAGGGCCGGGCTGCTGCCGGCCGGCAGCCGGCCCTGGGTGCCCACCAGGCGGCTGAGCCGCCACTGCCGCCGCGCCTGCGCCAGCAGCACCACCGCCGTGCCGCCGAGCCACAGCAGCAGCAGCGGCAAGGCCGGGTCGCCGGTGCGCGCCGGCAGCGCCGGCACGGTGGGCAGGCCTGGCGCACCCGCGGCCTGCAGCGCCAGTTGCAGCGGCTCGGCCGCCGGGCGGGGCAGGGCAGGCGTCAGGACCAGGGCCGGCACCAGCAGCCAGCCCAGGTAAAGGGCACCGGCGCCGCCACGGCGCAGCAGGGGCCTGAGCAGGGCCAGCAGCAGCACGGCGGCGCTGAAGGCCAGGGCCTGACGGGTCAGCATGGCGAGCAGCAGATCAGTCATGGCCTTGCTTCTTCAGCAGCGCCTTCAGCGCGGCGATGTCGTCGTCACCCAGCTTGCGCTCGGAGGCGAACTGCGCCACCAACGGCGCCAGCCGGCCACCGAAGAGGCGGTCGATGAGGGACAGGCCGGTATCGGCCACCCAGGCGTCTTCGGGAATGGCGGGCGCGTACAGGAAGCGCCGGCCATCGCGCTCGGCGGTTACAGCGCCCTTCTTGAGCAGGCGGTTCAGCAGCGTCTTGACTGTGGCCAGGGCCCAGCCCTGCTGCGGACTCAGCGCCGCGGCAATTTCGTCGGCAGCCTGTGGCGCACGCTGCCAGAGCTGGCGCATGACCTGGGCTTCAGCGTCGCTGATGGGAGGCGGGGGTTTCTTCATGGATTACGCCTGTAAACGATGATCAATGATTACGTGTGTAAACGAAGTCGTCAAGCGGGTTGTCATGTGGCCGACTTGGCGCGCCGTTAGGCTCGCGGCAAAGCCGCAGTTGCGGCCGGAGAACGACACGTGAGCCCCATCGATGAAGCCCTGGTGAAGCGCATTCACCGTGACCTGCAGGACGACTTCGACGAGGAGCTGGAGCTCGAGCTCGAAGACCGCGACTACGGCGACCTGCCCAGCGACACGCCGCCCGATGAGCGCAGCGCCCGCCAGCGCTACTTCCGCGAGCTCATCCGGCTGCAAAGCGAACTGGTGAAGCTGCAGGACTGGGTGGTGCACACCGGCCACAAGGTGGTCATCCTGTTCGAGGGCCGGGATGCGGCTGGCAAGGGCGGCGTCATCAAGCGCATCACGCAGCGCCTGAACCCGCGCGTGTGCCGCGTGGCCGCGCTGCCAGCGCCCAACGACCGCGAGCGCACGCAGTGGTACTTCCAGCGCTATGTGTCGTACCTGCCGGCGGCCGGCGAGATCGTGCTGTTCGACCGCAGTTGGTACAACCGCGCCGGTGTCGAGCGCGTGATGGGCTTCTGCACCGACGAGCAATACGAAGAGTTCTTCCGCTCGGCGCCCGAGTTCGAGCGCATGCTGGTGCGCTCGGGCATCCAGCTCATCAAGTACTGGTTCTCCATCAGCGACGACGAGCAGCGGGTGCGCTTCCTGGGCCGTATCCATGACCCGCTCAAGCAATGGAAGCTCAGCCCCATGGACCTGGAGTCACGCCGCCGCTGGGAGGCCTACACCACGGCCAAGGAAGTGATGCTGGAACGCACCCACATCCCCGAGTCGCCCTGGTGGGTGGTGCCGGCTGACGACAAGAAGCGCGCACGCCTGAACTGCATCCATCACCTGCTGTCGCAGATGCCGTACGAAGAAGTGCCGCACGCCGACATCGAACTGCCGGCCCGCCAGCGCCGGGAGGACTACATCCGCCACCCGGTGCCGGCGGAGATCATCGTGCCGGAGCGCTACTGACCTGGGCAGAGGGCGCCAGGACTGCGCGCGTCAGCGCGGCAGACCGGTCGCCGCCTGCATCGGGCTTGAAGCCGGGTGCCTGGCAGAACCCTTGGGCGCCGCCGCCCAGCCACTGCTCATAGCCTGACGTTCGAACGGTCGCAAAGGCAGTCCACGGGCCGGCTGCTCCCACACGGAACTCACCACAGAGCACTTGCCGCGTCTGGCCGTCAGGGGCGGTCAGTTGCCCGAGCCGCACGCGCCTGAACTGGTCCGGCGGCGGTTTCATGTGCTGCCGGAAGTCGCTGGCCGCGTCATCGATGAGAGTCGTGGCTTGGCCGTGAGTTTGCGCTTGCGACTGTGCGCTGAAGTGGCCCAGCCCCAGCGTCAAGGCGAGCACCAGTGGCGGAATCCAGGTGGAGAGCTTCATGGGGTGGGGAGGTGGTCAGCGGAAACGGTCAGATGGCGCCGCCACCCCGCTTTGGAAGGGGTCTCGGGAAAGCCCTAGGATGGCCCCATGCCCCGCTCGCTGCTCATCGTGATCGTTCTCGCCGCCCTCGCCTCCTGGGCTTGGCGCGCCCATGTCGAGGAAGCCGACGGCGAACGGCTGGCGGCGATGGTGCAGGCCGGCGACATCCGCATGATCTCGTCGGAGACCTGTGGCTGGTGCACGGCCGCGCGCCGCTGGATGACGGAGCAGGGGCTGCCGTTCGAGGAGTGCTTCATCGAGCGTGAGGCGCGCTGCCTGTCGGACTACGAGGCGCTGGGCAGCCAAGGCACGCCAACGCTGGTGGTGCGCGGGCAACCCATCATCGGCTTCGACCGAGAGGCCATCGCCCAGGCGCTGGCGGCGCCGCGCGCCCCGGGCGGTTGAGCCGCCGGGCCGCGTCCCTGCGCAAGAAAAAAGGAAAAAGGGCAGAGCCGAGTCGGCAACGCTGCTCAGCAGCGCTGGCGACTCGGCTCTGCAACGGTGGAAAAAGGCGTCATGTGCATGGGGACGACGCCTCGCTCAGCCGCGCTTGGTGGTGGTCTTGGCAGCGGCCAGGGTCTGGCGCAGCAGCGTGGCTTCGCTGTAGCCCACCACCACGACGCGGGGCAGTTGAGCGACCACCGGCGATTCGTCGCGCTGGGCGTAGCCGGTCACCACGACACGCGGCAGTTGGGCCACGACGGGGGCGTCGGCGCGCACGGCCTTGCCGGTGATGACGACGCGTTCCAGCTTGACCGTGGCTTGCGGGGCGGCCTGCGCGGCAACGGCGGCAAGGCTCAGGACGGCGGCGGTGAGGGTGATGTTCAGGCTCATGATGGACTCCGTTTCGGTGGGTTTCGAACCGCGTGATTGCTTGTTCGATGGAGTCAGTTTCGTCAATGCCCATCGGCCCTTCCAGGCGGCTGCGATCAAGCGCCAGCCGCGCTGGATGAACTGCAAAAGCCGTGGATGAACTGCGGCCGGGCCAGGGCCGCGCCGGCCTGCCTGCCGTGTTCAGTCGAGCTGCAAGCCCAGGCGGCCCACCTCGCCGCGGCCCTGGCGCACCAGGATGGGCTCGTCGCCCTGGCTGAGGTCCAGCACGGTGGTGGGCTGGGCCGGGCAGGCGCCGGCATCCAGCACGAACTGAAGCTGCCGGTCCAGCCGGTCGCAGACGTCCGCGGCGTCGTTCATCGGTTCGGTGTCGCCCGGCGGGATCAGCGTGGTGGACAGCAGCGGCTCGCCGAAGAGCGCGAGCAGATCCTGCATCACGCGGTGCTCGGGCACGCGCAGCCCGATGGTGCGCCGGCTCGGGTGGGAGAGCCGCCGCGGCACTTCCTTGGTGGCCGGCAGGATGAAGGTGTATGGGCCGGGCGTGGCGAGCTTGAGCAGCCGGTACTGCCGGTTGTCCACCATGGCGTAGGTGGCCAGCTCCGAGAGGTCGCGGCACAGCAGCGTCAGGTGGTGCTTGTCGTCCACCCCGCGCACCCGCCGCAGCGCCTCGGCCGCGGCTTTGTCGTTCAGGTGGCAGACGAGCGCATAGCTGGAATCGGTCGGCACCGCACCCAGCCCGCCGGACTGCAGCATCTGCACGCACTGCCGCAGGAAGCGCGGTTGCGGGTTGTCGGGGTGAACTTCGAAGAGCTGGGCCATGCCGCTAGGTTAAACCCACCGGCGCGACGGGGCGTGTCAGTGAATGCGCTCAGCCAGCGCCGCCCACACCGGCTGCAGACTGGCCGCCAGCGGCGGCAGGGCGCCGAGGTCGACGCGGCTTTCCTCGGGGCTGTGGAAGTCCGAGCCGCGTGAGGCCAGCAGGCCGAACTCCTGGGCCGTTTCGGCGTATTCCTGGAATTCGGCCGCGGTGTGGCTGCCGGTCACCACCTCGATGCCCCGGCCGCCGTGGCCGATGAACTCGGTGATGAGGGCGTATTCCTCGGTGGGTGTGAAGTCGTAGCGGCCCGGGTGGGCGATGACGGCAATGCCGCCGGCGCGGGTGATCCAGCCGACCGCGTCCTTCAGCGCCGCCCACCGGTGCGGCACGAAGCCGGGCTTGCCTTCGGTCAGGAAGCGGCGAAAGACCTCGGGCACATCCGCGCAGTGGCCGGCGTCGACCAGGAAGCGGGCGAAATGGGTGCGCGAGATCAGCTCCGGGTTGCCCACGTACTTCAGCGCGCCCTCGAAGGCGCCGCGGATGCCGACCTGGGCCAGGCCCTCGGCCATCTCGCGGGCGCGGGCCTCGCGGCCGCCGCGGGTGGCACGCAGGCCCTCGGCCATCTCGGTGGAGGTGTGGTCGAACCCCAGGCCGACGATGTGCACCACGCGGCCGGCGAAGGTCACCGAGATCTCGGTGCCGGTCAGGTAGGGCAGGCCAAGCGCCCGGGCGGCGTCGATGGCGCGCTGCTGGCCGCCGATCTCGTCATGGTCGGTCAGCGACCACAGCTGCACGCCGGCCGCCTTGGCCCGGGCCGCCAGGGCCTCGGGCGTCAGCGTGCCGTCCGACACGACGGAATGGCAGTGCAGATCGGCGTTCAGGGTGGTTTCGAGCATCACCCCCCGATTGTGTCAGCGCGGCTAAAGCCGGAAGGCGTTGACGGTTTCGTCCATGCCCTGGGCCTGGGCACGCAGGCTGTCGGCGGCGGCGGCGGCTTCTTCCACCAGGGCGGCGTTCTGCTGGGTCATGGCGTCGATGGCCTGGACGGCGTCGCCCACTTCCGCCGTTTGCTGGGCTTCGGCGCGGGTCTGCTCGGCCATGGCGTGGATGAGGCCGCTCATGTGCTGCACCTTGCCGAGGATGGCCTGCACGGCCTCACCGGCAGCGGCCGCCTGCGAAGTGCCGGTTTCCACGCGTTCGACGGACTGCGCAATCAGGCTCTTGATCTCCCGCGCCGCGGTGGCGCTGCGCTGGGCCAGGGCCCGCACTTCAGACGCCACCACCGCAAAGCCCCGCCCGGCATCGCCCGCGCGGGCGGCTTCCACGGCAGCGTTCAGCGCGAGGATGTTGGTCTGGAAGGCAATGCCGTCGATCAGGCCCGTGATGTCGGCGATGTGGCGGCTCGCGTCGTCGATGCCCTGCATCGTGCCCACCACCGCCTGCACCACGCGGCCGCCCTCCGAGGCCACGCTGGCGGCCTCCTGCGCCAGCACTTCAGCATCCCGGGCGGAGTCGCGGCTGTGTTGCACGGCCGCGGTGAGCGACTGCACGTTGGACGCCGTTTGCTGCAGCCGTGCGGCGGCCTGCTCGGTGCGGTCGGCCAGGTCCTGGTTGCCGGCGGCGATTTCCTGCACCGCATGCCGGATGCCGCCGGCGTCCGCGTGGATGCGTTCCACCAGCGCGCGCAGTCGCTGCTGCATGTGGTCGAGCGCGGTGAGCACCCGGCCGAGTTCGTCGTGGCGACCCACGGGCACCGGCTGGCTGAGGTCGCCAGCGGCAATGCGCTCCGTCACGTCCACCATCTGACGCACCGGCCCGAGCAGTTGGCGGATGGAGCGGATCATGATGAAGATCATCAAGGCCAGGGCCGCCGGCAGCAGGGCCAGCACGAGATTGCGGCGCCACTGGGCCGCCTCGGCGCGGGCCTCAAGCACGGTATCCAGTACCGCCATCACCTGCTCGCTCAGCCGCGCCTGCACGGCGCCTGCGTCGCTCAGCCGGGTGGCGAGCTGGTCGAGTGGGAAGTTCACGTCCTTGGCGGCGGCTTCCAGCGTGTCGTCCACTTGCTGGCGCTGGCTGCGGGCCGCGTCGGCCAAGGGTTGCAGCTTCTCCTTCAGGCCGGCGTCGCCCGCTTCCAGCGCGAGCTGGAGATGGGCCAGCATCTGCGCCGCATGCTCGCGGTAGCGGGTGTGGGCAGCGGCCATGCTGGCAAGGTCGTCCACCGCGGCGGCGCGGGCGAGGGCGGTCAGCTCCGACAGCGCGTCCTGCACCCGCGGGGCCGACTGCAGGCCGGCCACGATGGCGAAGTAGGACGCGGCTTCCGGGTCCAGCAGCAGCCCGGTGCCGGCATTGAGCTGCGTGATGCCATCGAACGCGGCATGGGCCAGGCGCGCCTGCGCGGTCAGCAGCTTGGGCGCATCCAGCGGGCCGTCGGTCAAGGCCTTCAGCAAGGCGGCCTGCTGCTCGCGCAGCGGCTTGATCAGATCGCGCTGCCGTGCGGCGAGTGCTGGATCGAGCGTGGGCTCGGCCAGCAGGGCTTCCAGGGCGTCCAGCGCCTGGCGGGCCTTGTCTGCCGCGGCGAGCGCCTGGGGTTTGGCGTCCGGCCGGGTGCTCAAGGCCTCGGCGCCCAGCACGCGCTGCTGCTGCAGGGCTGACAGCACCTGCTGCCAGGCCCGGTTGGCGGGCAGGCCGCTTTGCTCGTCAGCCACGACGCTCAGTTGACTGGCGTAGTGCCGCAACAGCATGCCGCTGGGCAGCAGGCCCATCAGCAAGGACAGCACGGCCACCAGCGCGAGCCGGGTGCGCAGGCTCCAGTGCTCAGAGAACTTCAGCAGGGACATGATCTTCCACGGTCGTGAGGGCATGGATGGACCGCTGGCGGCGGTCCACGAAGAAGCGGCTGCCGCCGGCGCGGCCTTTGGCCACGCGCTTGGGTTCGGCCAGGGCGGCGGCCAGCGCGCGGGCACTGTCGAAACTGCCCGGCTGGTGTAGCAGCGCGCCGCAGGAGATCGTGGGCAGCGGGTGGAAGCTGGGCTGGTTCTGGCGGTTGAGCGTCACATAGCCGCCAGCGGCCAGGTGCTCGGCCGAGAAGAAGCTGCGCACCCCCGCGTCGAAGGCCGCGCAGACGCGGTCCAGCCGGTCTTCCCAGTCGGCGCTGCGCAGCACCATGACGAAGTCGTCACCGCCGATGTGGCCGACGAAGTCGATCTGCGGGTCGGCCGCCCGGGTCAGTGCCTGGGCGGCGAGGCGGATGATGTCGTCGCCCACGCGGTAGCCGTAGACATCATTGAAGGGCTTGAAATGGTCGATGTCCCAGACCGCGGCCAGGAAGGTCTCGCCGCCTTCGATGAGGCGGTCGAGGTGGTGGTCGATGGGCACGTTGCCCGGCAGCAGCGTCAGCGGGTTGGCATAGCGCGCCGCATGGACCTGCAGGTCGGACACCGCCTTGAGCAGGTCCGAGCATCGGCCGGAGCCGAAGTAGGCGCCGTCGCGGGTGACGATGAAGCCGTCGGTCAGCAGCCGCTCGTCGAGGTTGGCCACAGCATCGCTCATCGCGCGCAGCGGCGTGCTGACGTCGAACACTAGCGGGTGCGTGTCCATCACCTCCACGCAGCTGCGCTTGGCGAAGATGTCCATGAAGTAACGCTCCGTGCTGCGCTTGAGCACCTGCAGGGAGCGCAGCAGGCCGACCGGACGCTGCTGATCGTCCAGTACCGGCACGGCCAGCAGCTGCTCGTCTTTCTGGAACAGCTCCACGATCTGGCGGCACGTGGCGTCAGGCGTGGTCGTCAGGGCGCGGCGAGCGAGCTGCGCGGCGGTCGTGATGGCGCCCTGTTCGAGCGGCAGGGCGAGGTCGTTCTGCAGCAGCCGGGGCTGGGCGGCGGCCGCGAGCCGTCCGCTCCATTGCGCACCCAGCCGGGCGCGCGGCGTGGCGCTCGGGCGGGCGAAGAGGTAGCCCTGGCACAGGCTGATGCCCAGGCGGCGCAGCACCTCCAGGTCGGGCTCCTGCTCCAGGCCTTCGGCCACGACCTCGCCGCCGCTGGTGGCCGCCATTTCGACGATGGAGCGCACGAACTGCTGCTTCAGGGGCTCCTGGGCGATGCCGTCGATGAAGTGGCGATCGATCTTGACGAAGTCGGGCCGCATTTCCATCCAGCGCCGCAGCGAGGCGAAGCCTTCGCCGAGGTCGTCCAGCGCGATCCGAAAGCCATGCGCCCGCAGCGCGGCCAGCGTGCCGCCCAGCTGAGCCAGGTCATCGATGGGCCGGGTCTCGGTCAGCTCAATGACGATGCGCGAGGTGGGCAGCCCCAGCTCACGCAGCTCCTGCGCCAGGGTGCCGACATGCTCGCGCGCGGCCAGCAAGGTGTCGGCGGTGACGTTGATGAAGAGCTGACCCGGCAGGCCAAGGGCCTTGAAGCGCTCGGCGGCGCGGCGCACGATGAGCTGCTCCAGCTCGATCAGGCGGCCACAGCGCGCGGCCGCGTCGAACAGCACCAGCGGCGAATGCAGCGGCCCGTCGGCGGGTGCGCGGGTCAGGGCCTCGAAGGCGTAGATCTCGGCCCGGTCGATGGCGACCAGGGGCTGGAAGTGGATGTCGAAGCTGCGCTGGCGGATCAGCCGGTCCAGCGCGGTGGCAAGCGGGTCGGGCGCGGTCTCGCGCATGAGGTGAACTCCGGGCGGCGAGCGTGCGAGAGACATCCCCGCGCGCTGCCGTCCGGCATTCTTGAAACGAGTTGTGACAGTCCGGTGTCGCCGCCTGGGCGCGCCCTGCGGACCGAGAAAAGCGTCACACCTGCGCGGCCTCGATCACGTACTGCACCCGCTGCTGGCCCTGCCATTCGTCCAGGCTCAGGCGGTAGGCCAGCGTGGCACGCTCGGGGAGCATCTCGATGTGGTTGAACCAGATCGCGTCCACCAACCGGCCCGCCTGGCGCAGCCGCAGCTTGAGGTGCTTCTCGCCCACCAGGCGCTGGGAGATGAGCTCGAAGCGGTCGCAGAACACTGGCGGCTCGAAGCCCTGGCCCCAGACCTGGCCGTCCAGCAGCCGCGCGGTGTCGGGCGTGGCGGCCTCGGGCGGCAGGGCGCCATCGTGGCGCAGCGTGCGGGTCAGGTCCTGTTCATTGAGCCATTCATCCGCCACGCGCGCCAGCGCCATGGCAAAGCGGTTCACGTCGTCCACCGCCAGCGTGGCGCCGGCCGCCATGGCATGGCCGCCGAACTTGGCCAGCAGGTCGGGCTCGCGCTTGCTGACGAGGTCGAGCGCATCCCGCAGGTGAAAGCCGGGAATCGAGCGCCCCGAGCCCTTGAGGTGGCCATCCGCGCCACGCGCGAACACGAAGGTCGGGCGGTGCACGCGGTCCTTGATGCGCGAGGCCACGATGCCGACCACGCCTTCATGGAAGTCGGCATCGAAGAGCGCTACGGCGGGCGGGAGCGCGCCGGCCAGCGCTTCGATCAGGCCGTCCAGCCGCGCCTCGGCCATCTCGCGCATGCCGGCCTCGATGTCGCGGCGCTCGCGGTTGATGGTGTCGAGTTGCGTGGCCAGGGCCAGGGCGCGCTCCGGGTCGTCGGTGGTCAGGGTCTCGATGCCCAGCGTCATGTCGGCCAGGCGGCCGGCGGCGTTGATGCGCGGGCCCAGGGCGAAGCCGAGGTCGAAGCCCTGCGCCTTGCTCGCGTCGCGCTTGGCGGCAGAGAACAGGGCCATGACGCCCGGCTGGGCGCGACCGGCGCGCATGCGCTTCAGGCCTTGGGCCACGAGGCGGCGGTTGTTGGCGTCGAGCTTCACCACGTCGGCCACGGTGCCCAGGGCCACGAGGTCGAGCAGGCCGTCCAGCCGTGGCACCTCGGCGAAGGCGCCGCGGGCGCGCAGCTCGGCCCTCAGGCCCATCAGCACATAAAACGCCACGCCCACGCCGGCCAGCGACTTGCTGGCGAACCCGCACCCCGGCTGGTTGGGGTTGACGATGGCATCCGCCTCGGGCACGACGACGGCGCCGTCCAGCACGGCCGGCAGGTGGTGGTCGGTCACCAGCACCTTCAGGCCATGGGCGCGGGCGTGGGCGACGCCGGCCAGGCTGGCGATGCCGTTGTCCACGGTCACCAGCAGCGCGGGCTGCTGCTCCAGCGCGAGGTCGACGATGGTGGGCGTGAGGCCGTAGCCGTGCACCGCGCGGTCGGGCACCACGTAGCCGAGGTGGCCCGGCTGCGCGCCCAGCAGGCGCAGGCCGCGCAGCATGACGGCGCAGGCGGTGGCGCCATCGCAGTCGTAGTCAGCCACGATGACGATGCGCTCGCCGCGCTGCAGGCTGTCGGCCAGCAGCGTGGCCGCTTCGGGCAGGCCCTTGAGGCCGCTGGGCGGCAGCAACTGGGCGAGGCTGTCGTCCAGCTCCGCGGCCTCGCGCACGCCGCGTGCGGCCAGCAGCCGGGCCAGCAGCGGCGCGACGCCGGCCTGTTCCAGCGCCCAGGCGGTGCGCGGGGGCACCTCGCGTTCAATCAGCCGCGGTGCGTTCACAGCGACTCCATCACGGCGGCCAGGTCCGGCGCCTGCCAGCGCCGCTTGAGCTTGTCGAAGAAGGACAACGGCTGCTGCGTGAAACGGCGCGCATGCCGCTCGCCGCACAGCGTCAGGCTTGTCAGCGGCTGGGCCAGCGGACCGGCGTCCAGGCGTTGCCAGGCCTCGGCCCAGGCGGCGAGGTCGCCAGCCAGCAGCGGGGCGGTGAGGCGGTCGTCCACCGTCACGTCCAGCGCCGCGGGGCCGGCGCGGCCGATGTCGCCGATCCAGACCGAATTGACCGCATGCGCGCCGCGGGCCTCGCGTTCGAGGTTCAGCGCGTGCCCGTGGAGCAGCATCTGGGCCTCGTTCTGCCAGCGGCGCAGTATGCGGCTGTCGGGCAGCCAGGGCTCGATCGGCCGGCCGGCGGCGCGCTCGATGCTGGCCGCCTGCAGCCCGTCCAGTGCACTCGCGTGGCCGATGGCCCAGCGCGTGGGCGAGAGCAGGCGCCATTGCCAGCCCTCGGCCTCCGGCCAGAGTTCCTTCAGCACTGCCGCGAAGCGGGCTGCGTCAGACTCCGACAGCGCCAGCGCATCCGGTGGCAGCACGTCGACCCCATCGGTGCCGACCGACAGGTGCACCGGCGTCATCAGTGCCCAGGTCAGCCTGGCGTCGGCGTCCACCGCCCAGGCCGCCGCACTCGGGGCAGCCTGGCCGCGCAGGGCGGCGAGCGCCACATGGTGAGGTGGCTGGGGCGAGTATTCGTCGCCGCCCCAGGTCTCGGCCGGGCTGAGGCGGGCCAGCTGCGCCGCGAGGTTGGGCAGCGCGAGGCCGGAAAAGGCATGCCGCGCGGCGTCGTCCAGCGCGCCGGCATGGGGAATCAACAGGTGCATGGGGGCGGATTATCCCGAGGGGCATTCAAGGCGTTGTCACACAAGCTTCATACACTTTTCGCCATGACCGACCCGACTCCGCTGAAGCTCCTCAACCGCGAACAGGCCATCCTCGAATTCAACCGCCGGGTGCTGGCCCAGGCCCAGCGCGAGGACGTGCCCTTGCTGGAGCGGCTGCGCTACGTGTGCATCGTGTCGAGCAACCTGGACGAGTTCTTCGAGGTGCGCTTCGCCGACATGCTGGACGCCGCGCGCGACCCGCTGAGCCCGGTCAGCGGTGCCGATGTCGAGCGTGTCGGCCGCGCCGCCCACACGCTGATCGACGAGCAGTACCACGTCTTCAATGAGCAGCTGACGCCGTTGCTTCGCGCGCAGCGCATCGTGATCCTGAACCACGCCGACCGCGACGAGGCCCAGCGCGCCTGGGTGCAGAAGTTCTTCGAGCGCGAGGTGCGCCCGCTGCTGGTGCCGGTGGGCCTGGACCCGGCCCACCCCTTCCCGCAGGTGGCCAACAAGTCGCTGCACTTCATCGCGCGGCTGTCGGGCAAGGACGCCTTCGGGCGCGACACCCGCATCGCCATCGTCAAGGTGCCGCGGGTGCTGCCGCGCGTCATCAAGCTGCCGGCGGCCGTCAGTGAGGGGCGCCAGGCTTTCGTGCTGCTCACGAGCGTCATCCGCGCGCACCTGGAGGAGCTCTTCCCCGGCCGCAAGGTCGAGGCCTTCTCGCAGTTCCGCGTGACGCGTGACTCCGACCTGGAGGTGGACGAGGAGGAGATTGCCAACCTGCGCCATGCACTGCGCTCGGGCCTGACCACGCGTCATTTCGGCCGGGCGGTGCGGCTGGAGGTGGTCAACACCTGCCCGGCGGAGCTGTCGGAGTTCCTGCTGGAGCAGTTCGCGCTGCCGGCGGCGGCGCTGTACCGCGTCAACGGGCCGGTCAACCTGGTGCGTCTGAACGAGCTGATCGACCAGACCGATGCACCGCAGTTGCGCTTCCAGCCCTTCGAGCCGGCCTGGCCGACGCGGCGGCTGCCGCGGCACAAGTCCATCTTCGAGCGCCTGAAGAAGGCGGACGTGCTGCTGCACCATCCCTTCGAGAGCTTCGAGCCCGTCGTGCAGATGCTGCGCGAGGCCGTGACCGACCCGGATGTGCTCGCCATCAAGCAGACCATCTACCGCACCGGCGCCAAGAGCGAGCTGATGGACCTGCTCATCGAAGCCGCACGCCGGGGCAAGGAAGTGATGGCGGTCGTGGAGCTGAAGGCGCGCTTCGACGAAGAGGCCAACATCAACTGGGCCGAGCGCCTGGAGGCTGTGGGCGCGCAAGTGGTGTACGGCATCGTCGGCTACAAGACCCATGCCAAGCTATTGATGATCACCCGGCGCGAGAACGGCAAGCTGCGCCGTTATGCCCACATCTCCACCGGCAACTACAACCCCAAGACGGCGCGGCTCTACACCGACCTCGGCCTGCTGACGGCCGATGCCGAGCTGACCTCTGACGCCGACTCGGTGTTCCGCCAGCTCGCCTCGCTCGGCAAGTTCAAGGCGCCGCGCCGCATGCTGCTCGCGCCCTTCAACCTGCATGCGCGGCTGCTGGAGCTGCTGGGCCTGGTGGAGAAGGCGGCGCTGGGCGGCTACAAGGGCGCACGCGTGGTGGTCAAGATCAACGCGCTGACCGACGCCGAACTCATCCACGGCCTGTTGCGCGCGGCCCAGGCCGGCGCCAAGGTGGACCTGATCGTGCGCGGCGCCTGCATGCTGCCCCCTGGCCTGCCGGGCGTGAGCGACAACATCGTGGTGCGCTCCGTGGTCGGCCGCTTCCTGGAGCACACGCGGGTGCTGTACTTCCGCTGGGGGGAGGGCGAGGAAGAGACGGCGCTGTACCTGTCCAGCGCCGACTGGATGAGCCGCAACATGTTCCGCCGCATTGAAGTGGCCTGGCCGGTGCTGGATGCCCGGCTGCGCCAGCGCGTGATCGACGAAGCCCTGCAGCCCTATCTGCATGACACCATGGACGCCTGGCAGCTGGGCCCGGACGGGCGCTCGGTGCGCATCAGCAGCACCGGGGTCAGTGCGCAGCAGGCCTTGATGGGGCTGTATTCGTGAGGATCATCGGCATGCCCTTTGCCCGCGAGGCTGCATCATGGACCTGATCCTCTGGCGTCATGCCGAAGCCGAAGTGGCCGCGCCCGGCCAGGACGACCTGCAGCGTGCCCTGACCCACAAGGGCGAGCGCCAGGCCCGGCGCATGGCCGCCTGGCTGAACCAACGCCTGCCCGCCACGACCCGCGTGCTGGTGAGCCCGGCGCTGCGCTGCCGCCAGACCGCAGAAGCCCTGGGGCGCGAGAACCGCATCGTGCCGAGCATCGCGCCGGACGCCCCCTTCGCCGCCCTGATCGAAGCCGCCCGCTGGCCCAAGGCCAGCGAACCGGTGCTGATCTGCGGCCACCAGCCCACCCTCGGCCAGGTGGCCGCCCATCTGCTGTCCGGCGTGGAGCAGGACTGGGCCGTCAAGAAGGGCGCTGTCTGGTGGCTGCGCTGGCGCCAGCGCGACGGTGAGCCTGAGGTCACGCTGCATGCGGTGCAGGGGCCGGATGCCCTCTGAAGATCGGGCCTGACCCGAGGTCTTTGCCAGGCCGGGCGGGACACGCCGCCTGGCCGGGGCTCACACCACCATCAGTTCCAGCACGCCGCTGCGACCCCAGGCTTCGGCTTCTTCCTTCAGCAGGAAGCGGGTGCGCGCCTGCTCGGACGCCCAGGCCTTGGGGCAGTGGAGGGTGAGTTGCCGGCCCTGGCGCACAAGCTTGGGGCTGCCGGCGGGCAGGCGGCGGGCGTGGCAGAGGATGACGGCCAGGCGCAGGGCAATGATCTGGTCGAGCACCGCGGCGTCGCTGAGTTGGGCTTCCACCTTGCGCAGGCGGCCGCGCTGGCCGAGCGCGAGCGTCGCCAGGCGTTGCAGCTGGTTGTTGGAGAAACCGGCCGCGTCCGCATGACCGATGAGGTAGGCGCTGTGGCGGTGGTGGTCGTGGTGGGACACCAGCATGCCGGTCTCATGCAGCGCCGCGGCCCAGCGCAGCTCGCGCAGCAGTTCGGGCAGCGGCTCGGGGTTGAGCTGGCGATAGAGCTTTTCGGCCTGTGCAGCGACGCGGTCGGCCTGCTCGGTGTCGACCTTGAAGCGGCTTTGCAGTTCGGCCACCGAAGCGGCGCGCGGGTCTCGGGCGGCGCTGGGCTGCAGGCGCTCGGCGAGGTCGAAGATGACGCCCTGGCGCAGCGCGCCCTTGGTGGGCAGCAACTCGTCGATGCCGAACTGCACCAGCAGGGTGTAGAGGATGCTCAGGCCGCCGGCCACCACCGGGCGGCGGTCGTCCTTCAGGCCGGCCAGCTGCAGCTTGTCCTGCGAGCCGGCCTCGATGCAGCGCTCGATGCACCAGCGCAGCGCGGCCGGCGTCACGCGGCCGTCAGTCACGCCGGTGGCGGCCAGCACCTGCGACACCGCACCCACCGTGCCGGACGAACCCAGCGCCTCCTGCCACAGCTCGCGCCGGAACAGCGTCAGACCTTCTTCCAGCTCGGCGCCCGCGGCGACCTGCGCCGCACGGAAGGCCTCGGGCGTGAAGCGGCCGTCGGCAAAAAACCGCATCGACAGGCCCACGCTGCCCACGCCAAACGACTCGGCCAGCACGGGCTTGCGGCCACGGCCGAGGATCATCTCGGTGGAGCGGCCACCGATGTCGATCACGAGGCGCGGCTTGTCGGACGGCTGCAGCCGGGCCACGCCGGCAAAGATCAGACGTGCCTCTTCACGGCCAGCGATCACCTCGATGGGGTGACCGAGCACGGCCTGCGCGCGCTCCAGGAAGGCGTTGCGGTTGCGGGCTTCCCGCAGGGTCTGCGTGGCCACCGCGCGCACGCGCTCGGGCGGGATGCCGGTCAGCTGCTCGCCGAAGCCCTTGAGGCAGTCCAGGCCGCGCTGCATGGCGGCCTCGGTCAGCATGCCGTTGGCGTCCAGCCCGGCGCCCAGCCGCACGCTTTCCTTGATGTAGCTGATGCGCTGGTAGCGTTCGCCACTCAGGCGCGCCAGTTCCAGCCGGAAGCTGTTCGAACCGATGTCGATGGCCGCCCAGGGCTGGCTGCTGGAAAGGGTGCGTGTCGTCATGGGGAATGATTGTCCGGGCAAAATTTGATGCTTCTTCGTAACCGCACCCTCGCTGGAGTTGCCCATGCTCAAGGAAGAAGTCGACAGCCTCGCCCCCGGACGTGATTTCAGCCGCCGCGGCTTCGTGCAGACCACGGTGGGCAGCGGTTTCGCCGCCGCGGTGCTGCCGGTGGCGGCCCAGACCATCACGACCGACACCACGGGCCTGGAGGCCGGCTCGGTCACCATCCCGGTGGGCGACTTCAAGATGCCCGCCTACCGGGCCCAGCCGGCCGGCAAGAAGAACCTGCCGGTCATCCTGGTGGCCAGCGAGATCTTCGGCGTGCATGAGCACATCGCCGACGTCTGCCGGCGCCTGGCCAAGCAGGGCTACCTCGCCATCGCGCCCGACCTCTTCGTGCGCCAGGGCAACGCCGCCGCCTACACCGACATCCCGAAGCTCATCGCGGAGGTGGTCAGCAAGGCCTCCGACGCCCAGGTCAATGGCGACCTGGACGCCACCGTCGCCTGGGCCGCGGCCAACGGCGGCGACACCACGCGCCTGGGCATCACGGGCTTTTGCTGGGGCGGCCGTACCACCTGGTCCTACATCGCGCACAACCCCAAGGTGACGGCGGGCGTGGCCTGGTATGGCCCGGTGGCGCGCAGCTACTTTGCGGGTGACAAGTCGGTGGTGGACCGTGCGGCCAGCATCAAGGCGCCGGTGTTGGGCCTGTATGGTGCGGCCGACACCGGCATCCCGGTGGAGACGCTCACTCAGCTCGAAGCCGCGCTCAAAGCGGCCGGCAACACGAAGTCCGAGTTCGTTGTCTATCCCGACACGCCGCACGCCTTCTATGCCGACTACCGGCCCAGCTACCGCAAGGCCGCGGCCGATGATGGCTGGGCCCGCGCCCTGGCCTGGTTCAAGAAGAACGGCGTGATCTGACTCACCCCCTGCGCGCTTCGCGCGCCCCCTTCAAGGGGGCACGGCCAGCTGCCCGGCAAAGCCGGCGCTGCGGCCGTCGCTGGAGGTGTCGGCGCGCCAGTGGCGCGCCTTCCTTGACAATGGCGGGATGACCCTTCTCTACATTGTGCTCGCCACCTTCGCGGGCGGGCTGCTATCGGTGCTGGTGGCGGCCAGCCTGACGGTCGGCGTGCTGACGCGGCTGGTGAAAAGCCTGGTCAGCCTGTCGGCCGGCATCCTGCTGGGCACCTCGCTACTGAACGTGCTGCCCGAGGCCTTCGAGAGCCATTCGGCGCATCCGCAGACCCTGTTCGCCGTGTTGCTGGGCGGGCTGCTGTTCTTCTGGCTGCTCGAAAAGGTGGAGCTCTACCGCCACACCCACCACCATGAGGACGACGGCCACCACCATCACCACCATTTCGACGCCGAGCAGGCGGGGCGCGGCGGGCTGACCGTGCTGGTGGGCGACAGCATCCACAACTTCTGCGACGGCGCCATCATCGCGGCCGCCTTCCTGGCCGATACGCGCCTGGGCTTTGCCACCGCGCTGGCCATCGTGGCCCACGAGATCCCGCAGGAGGTGGGCGACTTCATCGTGCTGCTCAATGCCGGCCTGTCGCGCGCCAAGGCGCTGCTGTTCAACGCCATCTCCGGCATGGCCTCGGTGGTGGGCGGCGTGCTGGGCTACTACCTGATCGGCAGCTTCGACGGCGTGCTGCCCTATCTGCTGGTGCTGGCTGCCAGCAGCTTCATCTACATCTCCGTGGCCGACCTGCTGCCTCAGCTGCAGCAACGCCTGGCCTGGCGGGACACGCTGGCCCAGGTGGCCTGGCTGGGCGTCGGCCTCGCCGTGGCCTTCGGCGTGTCGCAGATGCTGCATGGCGCTCATTGACGCGGGGCTGCGCGGCGCGCTGATCGCGCTGCTGGCCCTCGTCATCGCGGCGCTCTGGCCCCAGTGGCGCCATGCCCGGCACGCTGAAGTCGTGCGCTTGGGCGTGGCCTTGTGCCTGTCGCTCATCGTGCAGACGGTGTCGTCGTCCACCTGGGTGGAGCGCGAGCTGGCCTGTGCGCCTCAGGCCCCGGCCGTGGGCGTGTCGCTAGGGACGTCGGTGGTGTTCTGGCTGTTTGCGCGGGCGGTGTTCCAGGATGGATTTCGCCTGCGCGCCTGGCATGCGGCGCTGTGGGCCGCCGTGGCACTGTATGGCGCCAGCGTCTGCCTATGGCAGGCGTGGTGGCCGGGATGGGTGCTCATGCGGGCCATTCCCGTCACGTTCGCGCTGCTCGGCCTGGCCGCGGTGGTCGGCCCCTGGCGGGTGGACCTGGTCGAGGCCCGGCGCCGGCTGCGCGGCCTGGTGGTGGGCGGCGGCGCGGGCTATGCCCTGGCCCTGGTGGCCTTGCGCACCGGCTCGGGCGGTGGCGGGCTGAGCGACACGGCAGCGCTCGTTGACGTGAGCCTGCTGCTGGTGCTGACCGCGCTGATCGCCCGCCGCCTGCTCGTGCCCCGGGCCCAGACGCTCTGGGGTGAGCCAGCGCCCGAACCCATCGCGGCATCGCCGGCCGTGCCGCCGCCGGGGCCGCCTGACGCCGACCCGCAGGATGCGCGCGTCGCCCTGGCCCTGGCCACGCTGATGACCGAGTCGCGGGGCTACGCACAGGAGGGGCTCAGCCTGGCCGGCCTGGCCGAGCAGCTCGGCACCCCCGAGTACCGGTTGCGCCGCGTCATCAACCAGCGGCTGGGCCACCGCAACTTCAATGCCTACATCAACGGCCTGCGGCTGGCGGAAGCCAAGCGGCGGCTGGCCGACCCCGCCCAGCGCCAGTTGCCGGTGCTCAGCATCGCGCTGGACGTGGGCTTTGGGTCCATCGGTCCTTTCAACCGCGCCTTCAAGGCCGACACCGGCCTCACGCCGACGGAATTCCGCCAGCAGGCCCTGGCCGAATCCTGAAAACGGCTGCGCGAACCCTGCAAACCACGCCCGAATCCTGCAAGCCTTCGCTTTCGGCCAGACGCGCCATGCGGCCGTTGCCACGCTGGAGGCCTCTGCACTTTGATCGAGGCCCCGCATGTTGCTGCGTCGTCTTTGGACCTGCCTGGGCTGGGTGAGCATCGTCCTCATCCTGCCGGCTCACGCCGTCACCGTCGGCACCACGACCCTGCCGGCCAACGAGGCCGGTGGGGCGGTCACCCTGTTCTATCCCACCGCCGATGCCGGCCGACCCGAGCGGCGCGGCGACCTGACCGTGATGCTGGCGCCCGACGCGCCACCTGCGCCGGGCGCCGGGCGGCTGGTCGCCATCTCGCACGGTTCGGGCGGCGGGCCCTGGGTGCACACCGCCCTGGCGCAGGCGCTGGTCGAGGCGGGCTTCACGGTGGCGCTGCCCTGGCACCGCGGCGACAACTGGACCGACCCCGGCCGGCCCGGCCCCGAGAGCTGGAAGCAGCGCCCCGCCGAGGTGAGCCTGGCCATCGACCGGGTCGCCGCCGACCCGCGCTTTGCCGCCTTGCGGCTGGACCGCGTCGGGGCCTTCGGCATGTCGGCGGGGGGGCACACGATGTTGAGCCTGGCCGGTGGCGCCTGGTCGCCCGAGCGATTCCGGGCGCATTGCGAGCAGCATCTGGCTGAGGACTTCCCGGCCTGCGTGGGCCTGGCCACCCGCTTGACCGGCGGCCCGCTGGATGGCCTCAAGCAATGGGTGGCGCAGCGGGTGCTGAATTGGAAGTTCGGGGGTGACGCCGCGCCGCAAACCCACCGCGACCCGCGCATCGCCGCCGTCGTGGCGGGCGTGCCGGCAGCCGCCGACTTTGACCTGGCCACCCTGCGCCGGCCGCCTGTGCCGCTGGGCCTCATCACCGCCGCGGGCGACCGCTGGCTGGCGCCGCGGTTTCACAGCGACCCGCTGCGGGCGGCCTGCGAAACCTGCGAGCTGCTGGCCGACCTGCCCGGCGCCGGCCACGGAGCGCTGCTGGCACCGGCGCCATCCGCCAGCCAGTTGGGCCGCACGGAATGCGACCTGCTGTGCGACCCGCCCGGTTATGACCGGCCGGCCATGACGGCGCTGTGGATCGGCCGCACGGTGTCCTTCTTCCGGCAGCATCTGCTGGACGGGCCGTGAACCCCGGCCTGGGGGCACCCGTTTACGGCGCCGGGGGCAGGGCGCGCTCGACGTCCAGCAAGGTCTGGTTCAGCAGCGTCAGGGTCCAGAGGCCGTCGTCCGCTGCGGTGTTGGTGAACGCGAAGCTGGCGCTGCGGCCACGGGCGTCGATGACCAGCAGGCTGCAAAAGCCGCGGTACTCGCCGTCGTGCGCGATGACGGCGCGGCCGTCGACATCGGTGGCGATCCAGCCCAGGCCGTATTCGCCTGGTTTCAGCGCCCGGATGCGCTGCAGATAGCCCGCCGCCAGCGGTGTGGCCTCGCCTCGCAGCGCTCGCAGATGCCAATCGACCCAGGTGGCGTAGCTGTCGGGCGTGGTCGTCGTGCCTTCGCCGCCGGGGCGTAGCACGTCAAGCCAGACGGCGGCGTCCGCGTCCGCCGGCGTGACCGGGGCGAGCTTGCCCTTCGGCCCCTGATGGCCGATGGGGCGGCCGGTGAGGCGTGTGTCCGCGGAGGTCCAGCTCACGCTCAGGCCCAGGGGGCGAGCCAGCTCCTGCTCGAACAGCTCGACGTAGGCGCGGCCCGTGCGGGCTTCCAGCATGAGCGCGGCCAAGGCATAGCCGGCGTTGGAGTAGGCGAAGCCCTGGCCCGGCGTGGCGATCGGCTCCTGGGCCAGCAGCCAGGCGGCAAAGAAGCGCTCGCGGGCCGGCAGGCTGGTGGGCAGCGGCCCGGGCGTGCTCTGCAGGAAGCCCTCGAAGCGCGCAACATCGTCGCCATTGTTGAAGGCCATCAGCCCGCCGCGATGGCTCAGCAACTGTTCCAGCGTGACCGCGCGGTAGGCGGGTTGCATGCCGGCGGCGAGGTCGGGCAGCGCCTCGGCCAGCGTTGTGGTCCAGGCGATTCGCCCCTGCTCGACGAGCCGCCCCGCCAGCGCGGCGGTCATGGCCTTGGTGGTGGAGCCGATGAGGAAGGCATCGCCCGCCTGGATGGGCACCGTGCCGCCCAGCTCACGCAGCCCGGCCCGGGCCTGTGTCATGTGGCCAGGGTCCAGATGCGCCAGCACCACGCCGGCCAGGCCTTGGCTGACGGCGCCATCGGCAGATTGCTGGAGGACAGAGACGGCACTGGGCGCCGAGTGGTTGCCCCCGCCGCAAGCGGTGAGGATGAGGGCCAGGACGAGGCTGAAGGGTCGAAGCAGCATGAGTGGGCGTCGGAGTGAAGACGCCGTTCATTCTTCGCATGGCAGCTCAACGCAGGCCAAAGAGGGCCAGCCTCGCCGTCCCCATGCATCATGGGTGCGCGCAGGCCTGGCGGCAGGTCACGTCTGCTCGAAGTCCTGCAGCAAGCTCCTCACCTTGGTGGTGATGATGTCCACTGCCGGGCCGTTGGCGCCGTGGGGCAGGATGACATCGGCATTGCGCTTGGTCGGCTCGATGAACTGCTTGTGCATCGGGCGCACGGTGTCCAGGTATTGGTTCACCACCGACTCGGTGCTGCGACCGCGCTCCGTGATGTCGCGCTGCAGCCGGCGGATGAAGCGCACGTCGGAGGCCGTGTCGACATAGATCTTCAGCGACATCATGTTGCGCATCCGGGTGTCGTAGAGCGCGAACAGGCCCTCCACCACGATGACCGGCGCGGGCTTCACGGTGATGGTTTCGGTGGAGCGGTTGTCGGCGGCGAAGTCGTACACCGGCATCTCGATGGCCTCGCCCTTGCGCAGCGCGGCGAGGTGCTGGGTCATCAGCGGCCAGTCGAAGGCGTCGGGGTGGTCGTAGTTCTGCTTGCGCCGGTCTTCCGGTGGCATGTGTGATTGGTCGCGGTAGTAGTCGTCCTGCATGACCACGGCGACCTTGTCCTGCCCGATGGCGGCCAGCACCTGGCGCGTGACCGTGGACTTGCCGCTGCCGCTGCCCCCCGCAACGCCGATGACAAAAGGTTTGTGAGGGTTCTTGGGCATGATCTTCTGGTGGGAGCTGGGGCAATGCCGGCCAAGGAGGCGCCGGCCACCCTATTTTCGCTGCCTTCGCGGATGCGCCTGAGCGCAGACCTTGGCCTGGCCCGCGATGCGCTGGCAGCCTACTCCTCGCGGTCCTGCTCGAAGCGTTTCATGCCTGCGAACGGCGGCAGCCAGGATTCCCGGCGCAGCGTCCAGAGTTCGTAGGTGGGGGTGAACTGGTCGGGCGCATCGAGCGAGCCCAGGTGAACCTCGACCTCGGTGCCAGACGCCGAAAACACCGACGAGCCGCAGGTGGGGCAGAAACTGCGCCCCGCATAGCTCGCGGCACTGCCTTCGACGGCGAGCGCTGCGGCCGGGAAGATCGCCGAGGCATGAAAGACGGCGCCGTGGTGCTTCCGGCAGTCCATGCAGTGGCAGATGCCCACGCGCAGCGGTGTTCCCGAGACTTGGAAGCGAATGCGTCCGCAGAGGCAGCCGCCGGTGGTGAGGCTCACGTTCACGTCCTTTCCGTCGAGTGACTGATTCTGCCGGCGGAGGGGCGATGGCGCGGTGGCCCTGCGCTTGAGGCCCGTATGTGGCCCGTATGCGGGGAGCTGTCTGACAGACACGCACGGCCAACCCTGCGACGCTTGCAAGCCATGGCACCCGAACCCGCCCGCCGCAACGCCCCGCTGCTCGTCGTCTTCAATCGCTCGTCGGGCCGAGGTGACCGCGACGCGGTGGGCCCTGCCGTCGAGGCGGCGTGCCGGGCGGTCGGCCGGGCGTGCGAGTTGTTCCCGGTGACGCAGGGCGGGCAGTTGCCTGAGGTGGCACGTCAGGCGGTTCAGCGGGCGGTCGACGTGGGTGGCGTTGTCGTCGCGGCGGGTGGCGACGGCACGATCAATGGCGTCGCCCAGGCGGT
Source organism: Roseateles puraquae (assembly GCF_002205845.1). GTDB lineage: Bacteria > Pseudomonadota > Gammaproteobacteria > Burkholderiales > Burkholderiaceae_C > Pelomonas > Pelomonas puraquae. The sequence goes on from NZ_NISI01000005.1 coordinate 476,539, forward strand.
CCTGGGCAGTGGCTGCGCCTTCGGCGTGCTGCCGCGCGGCACCTTCAACTACTTTGCGCGCACGCACGGCATCCCGACGGAACTGGACGACGCGCTGCAGGTGCTGCTGCATGAAGAGGCCGTGCCGGTGCAGGTGGGGCAGGTCAACGGCCGCGTCTTCCTGGTGAACGCCAGCGTGGGCCTGTACGCGCAGTCGCTGGAGGACCGGGAGGGCTGGAAGCAGCAGTTCGGCCGGAGTCGCCTGGTGGCCCTGGCCTCCGGGGTGCGGACCATCCTGCGCGGGCATCGCAGCCTGCGCCTGACGGCTGAGCTGCCCGATCGCAGCTGGATGGCGCGCACGCCGACGCTGTTCGTCGGCAACAACGCGCTGCAGATGGAGCAGGTGGGCCTGCCCCAGGCCCAGGCCATCGACACCGGGCGCCTGGCCGGCGTGATGCTGAAGCCCGTGGGGCGGTGGTCGCTGCTGGCCTTGCTGGCACGCGGCGCCTTTGGTCAGCTGAGCGAGGCGGACGAGGTGGTGCACTTTGCCTTTCGCAGCTTGACGGTGAATGTGCGTGCCGGCGGCGCGCGCCGTATCAAGGTCGCCACCGATGGCGAGTTGACCGCCATGACCATGCCTTTGCGATTCGAGGTGGCCGCCAGCCCGCTGCGGCTCATCCGCCCGCCCGGGTTGGCGCCCGAACGGCGCGAGGCGCAGGCCGCCACGGAGGCCGGCGCATGAGCCTGGTGCTGCAGATCTCGGACACGCACTTCGGCACCGAGCGTCCGGTCGCCGTCGCGGCGTTGCAGGCCTTGTGCGAGGCGCAGCGGCCCCAGGTGCTGCTGGTCACGGGCGACATCACGCAGCGCGCCCGGCCCCGTGAGTTCGCCGCGGCCAGGGCCTGTTTCGACGCCTTGCCAGTGCCGACGCGCCTGGTGCTGCCGGGCAATCACGACATCCCCTTGTTCGACGTGTTCACGCGCGCCTTCGATCCGTACCGCCGCTATGCGCAGGCCTTCGGTCGCCCGCTGGAGGGGGAGGTCGAGCGTGACGACCTGCTGCTGCTCGCCGTGAACACCACGCGGCGCTGGCGGCATGTGCATGGTGAGGTGTCGCCGGAGCAGATCGAGCGCGTCGCGGCCCGCATGGCCCAGGGCAGGCCCGGTCAGCTGAAGCTGGTGGCGGTGCACCAGCCAGTGGCTGCGGTCACGCCGCAAGACCAGCGCAATCTGCTGCGCGGCTGCGAGCGCGCTGTGCAGGCCTGGGCGGCTGCGGGTGTGGACGCCGTCGTGGGGGGGCACATCCACCTGCCCTACGTACTGCCGCTGCAGGCGCGGTGGCCGGCGTTGCTGCGCCCGATGTGGGCCGTGCAGGCCGGCACGGCGCTGAGCCGGCGTGTGCGGGACGGTATCGGCAACTCCGTGAACCTCATCCACACCGGCGCGCCCGCGCGGGTCGAGCGCTGGGATCTGGACGAAGCCGCGGGACGGTTCACACCGGTGGCGGTGACCCGCATCGGGGCAGGCGCCTGAGGGACGCCGCTCAGTGCGCTTTCGGCCACGACACCACCAGCCCGCAGCCGCGCCCGTCCAGGCCATCGGTGATGCGCACGCCACCGCCCAGCCGCAGGGCAGCACGCCGCACGATGGCCAGGCCCAGGCCGGTGCCGGCCACCTCGGCGCCGGTGGCACCCCGCCAGAAGCGCTCGAAGGCGGCTTCGCGGTCGGCTGGCGGAATACCCGGCCCATCGTCCTCCACGCGCAGGCAAAGCGTGTGCCTGCCCGCCTCCAGCGTGACGGCCACGCGTCCGCCGGCGGGTACGTAGCGCAGGGCGTTGTCCAATAGGTTGAGCAGCACGGTCTCGAACGCGGCGCGAGGCAGGCGAACGCGCAACGAGGGCGGCGCATCCAGCGAGAGATCGAGCCCGAGCGCCTGGGCCTGGGGGGCGAGTTGGGCCAGGGTCTGTTCGACGAGGTCGGTCAGGTCCACCTCGTCGGTACCGCCGCTGCGGGTCTCGTCCAGCGTGGCCAGGGTCAGCAGCTGGCGGCTCAGGTGCGCAGCGCGCTGCAGGGCGGCATTCAGCGCCGTTGCGGCGCGTTCGCGCTCCGGTGCGCTACCCGCGTGGGCGAGCAGGTGAGCCTGGGCGGCCACCACGGCCATCGGTGTGCGAAGCTCGTGGGCCGCGTCCTGCACGAAGGCGCGCTCGCGGTCGCGCTGCTGGCGCAGCCGGTCGAGCAGCGCGTCAAAGGCACTGGCCAGGGTGCGGAGTTCGTCATGGCGTGGTGTCAGCCCCAGGGGTGACAGGTCATGGGCTTCGCGCACGGACACCGTGTGGGTCAGTTGTTGCAAGGGCTGCAGGCCCCGCCGCACGGCGATCCACAGCGGCAGCAGCACCAGCGGAAACGCCAGCAGCAGGTAGCCGGCGAGCTCGCGGCCGAACCAGCCGAGCACCGTCGTGTCGCTGACGCGCGGCTCTGCGATGACGAGCCGCCAGGGGCCTCGGCGGGCTTCGGCCGTCCAGTGCGTGCCCGGGCGGACGGTGGTGGCGCCGGGCGTGGCGAAGACGGTCTGGCCGTTCGCGTCCTGCAGCTGGAATTCGACCGTGCCGGGCAACTGTCCCGACTCGCGCCGCATGCGGTTGAGCATCTGTGCCGAGGCCTGCGTGACCAGTGCGGCGTCGCGCGGCTCGTCGGTATCGGCCAGGGTGGCGCCGAGATGGTCGGCCAGGGTCTGCACGCCGGGGTGGGTGGCCATGTCGTGCTTGAACTCGGCGTAGTCCAGCGCCAGCAGGGCGGCGGCCACGAGGCCGAAGGCCAGCACCAGCGCGCCGAACAGCCGGCGCGGCAGGGTGGGCCGCAGCAGGGCGCGCAGTCCTGGCATCACGTCAGGAGCTGGTAGCCGATACCGCGCACGGTGCGGATGCGCTCCGCGCCGATCTTCTTGCGCAGGTTGCTGACATGCATCTCCAGCGTGGCGGCATCCACGGGTTCGTCCAGCGGCGACAGGCGCTGCGCAATCCGGCTCTTGGCCACGACCGCACCCGGCTCGCGCGCGAGCTCGGTCAGCAGCTGGAACTCGCGGGCGGTCAGAGGCAGCGGTTGGCCGGCCAGGTGGGCGGTGCGGGCGCGCGGGGCGATCGTGAGGTCGCCGAACTGCCAGGTTTCATGGGACTGGCGTGCGCTGCGCCGCACCACGGCATGCAGGCGCGACACCAGCTCCGGGATGTCAAAGGGTTTGAGCACCACGTCGTCAGCGCCACCGTCCAGCCCCGCCAGGCGGTCTTCCAGCGCAGTGCGGGCAGTGATGATGATGACGGGCGTCGCCTGGTCTTCGCGCCGCCAGCGGGCCAGCAGCTCAAAGCCGGAACCGTCCGGGAGGCCGAGATCCAGCAGCACGCAGTCGACCGGTGTGCTGGCCAGCTGGCGGGGCGCGTCTTGCGCGCGGCGAAGCCATTCACAGCTGAAGCCCTGCTGGCGCAAAGCGGCCTGCAGGCTGCGGCCGAGGTCCAGGTCGTCTTCGATGAGCAGCAGATGCATGGCCGGTGATTGTCACCAGCCCTGCCTCAAGCGCTGCCAAAGATCACTTCACCACGAGCACCGGCAGTTCGGTGTGGGTCAGCACCTTCTGCGTTTCGCTGCCCAGCAACAGGGCGGCCACGCCGCGCCGGCCATGGGAGGCCATGACGATCAGGTCGACGCCCTCGGACTTGGCGTGGTCGATGATGGCTTCCCAGGCATGCAAGGCCTCGATGGTGTGGCCCTTGCAGGCCATGCCTTGCGCAGCCGCGGCGGCGCAGACGGCCTCGACCCGCTGACTGGCCACGCGCTGCTGCGCGTCGATGAACTCCTGAGGCGGCACGGGCTGGATCTCCGACACCGCGCTGTACGGGAAGGGCTCCATCACGCTGAGCGTGAGCAGCTGGGCGCCGTGCACCTGGGCCAGCTGCACCGCGGTGGTCACCGCCTTGGCGGTGATGTCGGAGCCGTCGGTCGGGACGAGGATGCGCTTGAACATTCGGTCCTCCAGTCGTTGGGGTGGACCACAGTGTGGACCATCACCGACCGTGGCGTTTGTCGGAGATCAAGCCTTTGCAATGGGGCGCGCCGGTTCGGACGACCATTCGCTCCAGGAGCCGGGGTAGAGCACGCCGTCCCCGAGGCCGGCGTGGGTCATGGCGAGCAGGTTGTGGCAGGCCGTCACGCCCGACCCGCATTGGTGCACCACGTCAGCCGCGGCGTAGGGGGCGAGCAGGGCGGCGAACTCGGCCCGCAGTTGCTCGGCGGGCTTGAAGCGGCCGTCCGGGCCGAGGTTGTCCTTGAAGAAGCGGTTGCTGGCGCCAGGGATGTGACCGGCGGCCTTGTCCAGCGGCTCCACGTCGCCGCGAAAACGTTCGGCGGCGCGGGCGTCGATGAGGCGCACCCGGCCGAGGCGGGCCAGGAGAGTGGCGGCGTCAATCTGGCTGACCAGGGGCGCGCCCGGCTGCCAGTTGCTGGGCGCGGCGGTGGGCAGGGCGGGGGTGAGTTCACCGTCCCAGGCGCCGTCCAGCACGGCGACCTCGGCATGGCCCATCCAACGCAACATCCACCACAGGTGGGCGGCATAGGGGCCGCCTTGGCGGTCGTAGGCGACGACCTGGCGGCCGGCCGTCAGGCCCAGGCGGCGCAGCAGCGCGGCGAAGGTGTCGCGTGTGGGCAGGGGATGGCGGCCACGGAAGGCGCCGTCAGGGCCCGTCTTGTCGCCGCACAGGTCGCGGTCCAGGTGCAGGTAGAAGGCGCCCGGGATGTGGCCGGCCCCGTAGGCACGCTCGCCCGCGTCGGTGTCGGCCAGGTCGAAGCTGACCTCGATGATCAGCGGGTCGTGCAGCGCGCGCAGCTCGGCGCAGGAGATCAGGGTGGTGTGCGTCATGACTCGGCGGGGTTGAATTGGCTGTCCTTCGGCGGCGGGGCGACCTTGCTGCGCAGCAGTGTGGCGCCGACGCCGGCCCCGATGATCAGCAGCATGCCCACGGTGGCCTGCCATGTCAGCGGGTCTTTGAAGAGCAGCATGCCGTAGCCGAACGAGAACACGATGCCGAGGTACTGCAGGCAGGCGTTTACCAGCGGCTTGCCGGTGCCGTAGGCGCGCGTCAGGCAGACCTGGGCCGTGGTGGCCAGGATGCCCACCGCCAGCAGGAGGCAAGCCCCCCAGAGCGTGTGGCCGTGCAGGCCGCCCTCGGTGATGCCGGTGATGACGGCGCCCGCCACGCAACCGCCGACCGAGAAATAGAAGACCACCCGCAGTTCGGGTTCGCCCACGCGGCCCAGCGCCGTCACCTGCAGGTAGGCCATCGCGGCGATCATGCCGGACAGCAGCCCGGCCAGGCCATGCCAGAGCTGCTGCTGGTCCAGCGTCGGCCGCAGGATGAGCGCCACGCCCACGAAGCCCAGCAGCACCGCCGCCATCAGCCGCCAGTCCAGCTTCTTGGCGCCCATCAGCACCGCGCCGCCGAGCAGGAAGAGGGCCATCCAGACGGAGGACATGTAGTTCAGCGTCATCGCCGTGGCCAGGGGCAGCTTGCCGATGGCATAGAACCACAGGCACAGCGAGGTGACGCCGGAGATGCTGCGCCACAGGTGCATGCCCGGCAGACGTGTCTTGAGGCTGATGCCGGCGCGATGCGAGAGCAGGGCCATCATGACCGAGCCCACCAGGCCCCGGTACATGACGATCTCGCTGGCCGCGTAGAACTCGCTGGCCAGCTTGACGCAGACGCCCATGGTGGCGAACAGGAAGGTCGCCAGGATCATGAGCGCCGACGCGGGCATCAGGCGCCGTTGCCTTCGCGCATGCCCATTTCGTTGCGATACCACTCATGGAAGTGCTGCATGCCGTCTTCCATCGGGCTCTGGTAGGGGCCGACCTCGTTGTCGCCCCGGTCGAACAGCGCCTTGCGGCCGGCGTCCATGCGCTCGCCGATCTCGTCGTCCTCGACGCAGGTCTCCATGTAGGCCGCCTGGTGCGCCTCGACGAACTCGCGCTCGAAGGCGGCGATCTCCTCGGGGTAGTAGAACTCGACGAGGTTGACCGTCTTGTGCGGGGACACCGGGTGCAGGGTCGACACCACCAGCACGTGCGGGTACCACTCGACCATGATGTGCGGGTAGTAGGTCAGCCAGATGGCGCCGGCCTGCGGGGGGCGGCCCTCGCGGTACTTCATCAGCTGGTCGTGCCAGCGCTGGTAGACCGGGGTGCCCGGCCGTTCCAGGCCCTTGTGCACGCCCACCGTCTGCACGGAGTGGTGGCGGCCGAACTCCCAGGCGAGGTCGTCACAGGTGACGAAGCCGCTCAGGCCCGGGTGGAAGGGGCCGACGTGGTAGTCCTCGAGGTAGACCTCGATGAAGGTCTTCCAGTTGTAGTTGCACTCATGCACCTGGACCTTGTCCAGCACGAAGCCGGAGAAATCCAGCTGCGCGCGCGGGCCGAGGTGGGCGAGTTCAGCCGCCACGTCGTGGCCGTTCTCCTCGAACAGCAGACCGTTCCATTCGCGCAGCGGGTAACGCTTCAGGTTGAGGCAGGGGTCCTGCGCAAAGTGCGGCGCCCCGATGAGTTCACCCTGGTGGGAATACGTCCAGCGGTGCAGCGGGCAGACGATGTTGGCCTGGGTGTTGCCGCGCCCGCGCAGCATGATGGCCTGGCGATGCCTGCAGACATTGGAGATCAGCTCCACGCCCTGGCGCGAGCGCACCAGCGCGCGGCCTTCCCCCTCCTGGGGCAGGGCGTAGAAGTCGCCGATTTCCGGGACGGCCAGTGCATGGCCGACATAGCGGGGCCCTCGCTGAAAGATGCTCGCCTGTTCACGTTGGAACAGATCGGAATCGAAGTAGGCGCTCACCGGGAGCTGGGTCTGGCTGCGCTGCAGCGCCGAGACGGGAAGGCTCAGGTCGGACATGATCCAGGCGGGTCTTTCAGGCGAAGTAGGGGTGCTGCGTCCCTCCGGCGCATCTCGGGGTTGCCGAGTCGGCCAGGTTGCTAGGTGTGGAAAGGGGAGTCCTGGCGCGCGGGCGCGCTCAGGCGAGAGGGTCGGGATTCTACGCATGCCTGTCTCCTGCTGCCGACGGTTACGTCTGTGCCCCTCAGACCGGGGAAACCCGCTGACTACAATTGCCGTTTCGCGTTTTGAAATGACAAAGACCTCGTCACGCACCAAAGTGGCCGCTGCCGACGGCTCAGACCTCACCTACGAGCAGGCGCTCGATGAGCTGGAGCGCCTGGTCGCGGCGATGGAAGGCCAGCAACTGCCGCTGGACAAGCTGCTGGAGAGCTACAAGCGCGGCGCCGAGCTGCTCGCGCTGTGCCGCGGGCGGCTGGAGGCGGTCGAGCAGCAGGTCAAGCTGCTGGATGGCGCCGAACTGAAGGCCTGGGAGGGCCCGGAATCTTGAATGCACATGACTTTGAGCGCTGGACGGCGGAGTCCCTGACGGCCGTCGAGGCCGCGCTGGACGAGCTGGTGCCAGCAAACGCGCCCGCCGGCCTGGGCGAAGCGATGCGCTATGCGGTGCTGGGCGGTGGCAAGCGGCTGCGCCCGTTGCTTGTGCTGGCCAGCTGCGCGGCGGTGGGCGGTGAGCGCTTCGCCGCCATCCGCGCGGCCTGCGCGGTGGAGTTGATCCATGCCTATTCACTGGTCCACGACGACATGCCCTGCATGGACGATGACGTCATGCGCCGTGGCAAGCCCACCACCCATGTGGCCTTCGGCGAAGCGCAGGCCATGCTCGCAGGTGACGCGATGCAGGCCCTCGCCTTTGAGGTCCTGACGCCTGACACGGGCATTGCGCCGGCTCTGCAGGCGCGGCTGTGCTCTTTGCTGGCGCGCTCGGCGGGCCACGACGGCATGGCCGGCGGCCAGGCGATCGACCTGGCCAGCATCGGCAAGCAGCTTGACGAATGCACCCTGCGTGACATGCACCGCCGCAAGACCGGCGTGCTGCTGCAGGCCAGCGTGATGATGGGCGCGGCCTGCGGACCGGCCTCGGCGCAGGCCACGAAGTCGTTGTCCGACTACGGCGCAGCGCTCGGCCTGGCCTTCCAGGTGGTCGATGACATCCTGGATGTGACGCAGGCCTCCGAAGTGCTGGGCAAGACCGCCGGCAAGGACCAGGACGCCAACAAGCCCACCTACGTCAGCGTGCTGGGCCTGGGCGCCGCGCGGGCCCTCGCCCAGCAATTGCGTGCCGAGGCCAAGGCAGCGCTCGCGGCCACCGGGCTGGCCGATGTGAGCCACCTCAGCCTGCTGGCAGACTCCGTCGTCGAGCGGGACAACTGAGCCTGCCGCTCAGCGACCGAACAACCGAAGTACAAAGGGCCGCCATGGACTACTCGCTGCTCAAGACCATCGACAGCCCCGCCGACCTCCGTCGCCTGCCGCGCACGGAGCTCAAGCGGCTGGCCGATGAACTGCGCGCCTATGTGCTGGAAAGCGTCTCCAAGACGGGCGGCCACCTCGGCTCCAACCTGGGAACGGTCGAGCTGACGGTGGCGCTGCACTACGTCTTCAACACCCCCGAGGACCGGCTGGTGTGGGACGTGGGCCACCAGACCTACCCGCACAAGGTCCTGACCGGTCGGCGCGACCGCATGAGCGGGCTGCGCCAGCTCGGCGGCATCAGCGGCTTCCCGCGGCGCGACGAGAGCGAGTACGACACCTTCGGCACCGGTCACTCCTCCACCAGCATCTCGGCGGCCCACGGCATGGCCATGGCCGCCAAGCTCAAGGGCGAGAACCGCAAGGCGGTGGCCATCATCGGCGACGGCTCCATGACGGCGGGCATGGCCTTCGAGGCGCTGAACAACGCCGGCGTGGCGCACGGCGGGGTGCTGGGCGACGTGCTCGTCATCCTGAACGACAACGACATGTCCATCAGCCCGCCGGTCGGCGCGCTGAACAAGTACCTGGCCCGCCTGATGAGCGGCAGCTTCTATGCCGCCGCTCGCGAGGGCGCCAAGAGCGTGCTCAAGAACACGCCGCTGTACGAGTTCGCCCGCAAGTTCGAGGAACACACCAAGGGCATGGTCGTGCCCGGCACGATCTTCGAAGAGTTCGGCTTCAACTACGTCGGCCCCATCGACGGCCACGACCTGGACTCCCTCGTGCCCACGCTGGAGAACCTGCGCGACAAGAAGGGCCCGCAGTTCCTGCACATCGTCACCAAGAAGGGGGCGGGCTACAAGCTGGCGGAGGCCGATCCGGTCAAGTACCACGCCGCGTCGGGCAAGTTCGACCCGGCAGTGGGTTTCGTCAAGCCGGCCACGCCGCCCAAGCTCACGTTCACGCAGGTGTTCGGCGACTGGCTGTGCGACATGGCCGAGGCTGACCCGCGCCTGGTGGGCATCACGCCCGCCATGCGCGAGGGCTCGGGCATGGTCGAGTTCCACAAGCGCTTCCCGCAGCGCTATCACGACGTGGGCATCGCCGAGCAGCATTCGGTGACCTTCGCCGCGGGCCTGGCCTGCGAAGGCGTGAAGCCCGTGGTGGCCATCTACTCGACCTTCCTGCAGCGCGCCTACGACCAACTGGTGCACGACGTGGCCATCCAGAACCTGCCGGTTCTGTTCGCGCTGGACCGCGCCGGCCTCGTGGGCGCCGACGGTGCCACGCATGCCGGCAACTACGACATTGCCTACACGCGCTGCATCCCCAACATGTCGGTGCTGACACCGGCCGATGAAAACGAGTGCCGCCAGGCGCTGTACACCGGCTTCCTGCATGACGGCCCGGTGACCGTGCGCTACCCGCGCGGTGCGGGTGTTGGCGTCGTGCCTGAAGCCAAGATGACGGCTCAACCCTGGGGCAAGGGTGAAGTGCGCCGCCGCGGCGAGCGCGTGGCCATTCTGGCCTTCGGCACGCTGCTCTACCCGGCGCTGGAGGCCGCCGAGCGGCTCAATGCCACGGTGGCCAACATGCGCTTCGTGAAGCCGCTGGACGCCGAGCTCGTGGCGGAGCTGGCGCGCAGCCACGATGCGCTGGTCACCGTCGAGGACGGCTGCATCATGGGCGGTGCCGGCAGCGCCGTCACCGAGGCGCTGAACGCGGCCGGGCTCAGCATCCCGGTGTTGCAGCTCGGCCTGCCCGACGAGTTCATCGAGCACGGCGATCCGGCCAAGCTGATGAGCCTGTGCGGCCTGGATGCCGCCGGCATCGAGGCCAGCATCGTCAAGCGCTTTGGCGCGAAGCCGGCCGTGGTGCGTGCGTCGGCGGGCTGATCGCCCGCGACGCCAGCGTTTCCTGCACGCCTCACCCGCGTGCGCGCAGGGCTTGAAGCAGAGCGCCCGCCAGGGGCTGCGCCGGGCGGTGCAGCGGCATCAGCGCTGACACCCGATAGGGGATCGACACGCCCAGTGGCCGCACGACGAGACCGTCGCCCGCGCAGGCCTGCGCCGTGAGCGGGTTCACGATGGCCAGCCCCAGGCCAGCCCGCACCAGCTCGCACACCGCGACCGCGCTGTGGGTCTGCACCCGCAGGCGCCGGGCTACGCGGGCGGCGTCAAAGCGCGCGTCGATCTCGCGGCGGTAGGGGTCCTCGGTGGCCAGGCTGATGAAGTCCTGGCCTGCAAAGTCCGCCAGCGCCAACCGCTCGCGCGCGGCCAGCGGGTGGCTGGCGGGCAGCACCGCCACCTCGTCGGCTTCGAGCACGGGTTCGATGCGTACGCCGGGCACCGGCGTGGCTTGCTCGGCCAAGCCCAGGTCAAAGCGTTGCTCGCTCATCCAGGCATCCAGCAAGGGCGGCTCGGCCGGTGTGATGTCGACGCGGGCGCCGGGGTGGCTGGCCAACAGGGTCGCCAGCGCGTCCGGCAGCACGGCATGGCTGAGGGCGGGCAGGCTGAGCACGGTCAGCTCGGCGTCCTCGTCACGGCCCAGGGCCTGCGCCCGCTCGATGACGCGGCCCAGGCCCTGGAAGCTACGTTCCACCTCTTCGAACAAGGCCCGCGCCCGGGCGGTGGCCTTGAGACGTCCGCGCTCGCGCTCGAACAGGGCATAGCCGAGCAGCTGTTCCAGCCTTGCGAGGTCGCGCGACAGCGTGGGCTGCGAGGTGTGCAGCAACTGGGCCGCAGCCGTGACGCTGCCGGCGGTCATGACGGCCCGGAAGACTTCAATGTGGCGGTGCTGGATATCCATATCAGTGCTGAATTGTCGCGCCACAAAATGCAATTGGATTGCATGCGCTGATGCAGGCATCCTGCGGGCATGACCAAGCCCCTTCCCGCCGCCCTGAGCCCCACCCGCCTGCAGGCACTCGCTGCCGAGTACGGCACGCCGCTGTGGGTGTACGACGCCGCCACCATCCGGGACCGCGCCGCCTCGCTGAAGCGTTTCGACGTGGTGCGCTTCGCGCAGAAGGCCTGCTCCAACGTCCACATCCTGCGGCTGCTGCGCGAGGCCGGCGTGAAGGTCGACTCGGTATCCCGCGGCGAGATCCTGCGGGCGCTGGCCGCGGGCTACACGCCCGGCGGGGATGACATCGTCTTCACGGCCGACCTGCTGGACCACGCCACGCTCGCCACGGTCGTGGAGCACCGCATCCCGGTGAATGCCGGCTCCATCGACATGCTCGACCAGCTGGGTGCCGCATCGCCCGGCCATGCGGTGTGGCTGCGCATCAACCCGGGTTTCGGCCACGGCCACAGCCACAAGACGAACACCGGCGGCGAGCACAGCAAGCATGGCATCTGGCATGCCGACCTCGGTGCGGCGCTGGCGGCCGTGCGGCGCCATGGCTTGCAGCTGGTGGGCTTGCACATGCACATCGGCTCGGGCGTGGACTACGCGCACCTCGCGCAGGTCGGCCAGGCCATGGTGGGGCTGGTGCGCGAGACGGTCGCGGCGGGCCATGACCTGCATGCCATCTCGGCCGGCGGCGGGTTGTCGATTCCCTACCGTGAGGGGGATGCCCGCATCGACGTGGCCCACTACTTCGGCCTGTGGGATGCCGCCCGGCGCGAGGCCGAGACGGTGGTGGGCCACGCGCTGACGCTGGAGCTGGAGCCGGGCCGCTACCTGGTCGCCGAAAGTGCGGTGCTGCTGGCCGAGGTGCGTGCGGTCAAGAACGCGGGGGCCAATCGTTTCGTGCTGGTGGACGCGGGCTTCAACGAGCTGATGCGCCCGGCGATGTATGGCGCCTTCCATGCGATGAGCCTGATCAGCACCGGCAGCGCAGAGGGTGGGCTTCAAGCCACGGTCGTCGCCGGCCCGCTGTGCGAATCGGGCGATGTGTTCACGCAGGGCCCAGGCGGCGAGGTGCTGACCCGCGAACTGCCGCCCGCGGTCGTGGGCGACCTGCTCGTCATCCACGATGCCGGCGCCTATGGCGCCTCCATGTCCAGCAACTACAACAGCCGCCCCTTGGCCGCCGAGGTGCTGGTGGACGGTGAGCGCAGCCGCCTGATCCGCCGTCGCCAGACGGTCGAGGAATTGTTGGCACTTGAAGTCTGACAGCCTGCTGTCACTCCTGAGGGCAGGGGCGTGATTTGCGGGGATCATCCGGGCCATGAAATTGGTCCCGATCCAGCAGGTGGGCGGTCATATCAAGGCGGGGGCGGCACTGCCGTTCGGCGTGCGCGATGCCGAGGGCAAGCTGCTGCTCGCCAAAGGGCAGATGGTGCCCAGCGAGCAGATGCGCGAGGCCCTGCTCAACCGCGGCGTCTTCGTCGACCTCGATGAACTGCGCGACGCCTCCGCGCGTGGCAGCGACGGCGGGACGGGGGCCGAGGACTTCTTCGCCCGATGGGAGGCCCTGCAGACACGGCTGTCGGTGCTGCTGCGCTCGCCCCAGGAGCCGCTGTTCCTGCCGCGCGTCAAGGAGTGCGCCGCGCAGCTGATCGGCTGGGCCGAACGCTTTGCCGATCAGCTGCTGTTCGTCGTCATCCAGCACGACCACAACCGCCACGAGGTCTACGGCCTCGCGCACCTGCTGCACACCGGGGCGATCTGCGCCGTGCTGTCACGCCGCCTGGGCTGGCCGCTGGAGCGCCAGAAAAGCCTGGTCGGCGCCGCGTTGACGATGAACCTGTCGATCATCGACCTGCAGGGCCGCCTGGCCTCGCGCGGCGGCAAGCTGCTGCCGCCACAGCGGGCCGCCATCAACCGCCACCCCGACGAAGCCGTGGCCTGGCTGCGCAACGCCGGCCTGGACGACGCCGAATGGCTGGCCGCCGTGGCCCAGCATCACGAGCAACCCGGCGGTGGCGGCTATCCGCAGAACCTGCCCGACCCCTGCGAGGCGGCGCAGCTGCTGCGGCTCGTGGACATCTTCCTGGCCAAGCTCGCCAGCCGCGGCGGCCGTCCGGGCATGGCCGCGCCCCAGGCGGCCAAATCGCTCTACACCGGCAGCCAGGGTCATTCCTTCGCGGCCTTGATGGTGAAGGAGTTCGGGCTCTATCCTCCCGGGACGCTGGTCAAGCTGGCCAGCGGCGAGGTGGCGGTGGCCGTGCGCCGGGGTACATCCGGCAACACGCCCATCGTCAGCGCGCTGATGAATCGTCATGGGGATGCCTTAGGCTCGCCGATCAGGCGCGACACCGCGGTGCCGGAACATGCCGTCACCGGCCTGGTGCCCGCACAAGTGCTGCGCGTCAAGCTGAGCCCGCACCAGCTCTACGACCGGCGCTACGAAGCCTGAATCGGGCCAATAGGCCTGCTCAATGGCGGCGATTTGATTAAAGTTTTCAACTGAAAACTGCCTTTCGATATAGTTCTGCCTATCCCATCAACCAGCCCCCCAACGGAGCGTTCGAATGTCCCTGATCAACACCCAAGTCCAGCCGTTCAAGACCCAGGCCTTCCACAACGGCAAGTTCATCGACGTGTCCGACGAGTCCCTGAAGGGCAAGTGGTCCGTGCTGATCTTCATGCCGGCCGCCTTCACCTTCAACTGCCCGACCGAAGTCGAAGATGCTGCCGACAACTACGCCGAGTTCCAGAAGCTGGGCGCTGAGGTCTACATCGTCACGACCGACACGCACTTCTCGCACAAGGTGTGGCACGAGACCTCGCCGGCCGTCGGCAAGGCCAAGTTCCCGCTGGTCGGCGACCCGACCCACACGCTGACCAACGCCTTCGGCGTGCACATCCCCGAAGAAGGCCTGGCGCTGCGCGGCACCTTCGTGATCAACCCCGACGGCGTCATCAAGACGGCCGAAGTGCACTCCAACGAAATCGCCCGCGACGTGTCGGAAACCCTGCGCAAGCTCAAGGCTGCCCAGTACACCGCCGCCAACCCCGGCCAGGTCTGCCCGGCCAAGTGGAAGGAAGGCGCCAAGACCATCGCCCCGAGCCTGGACCTCGTCGGCAAGATCTAAATGCGTTTTGCAAGGAGCCCGGGAGGGCTCCTTCCCTCCGCAGAGCCTCACAGGTTCTGCTGAAAGGGCCTCCAACCCATCATCGGTGCGGGGACCCTTTCAGCAGTGGCCCGCCTCGCCACGCCTCACTGAAAGGAAGTCACCATGTTGGACGCCGCACTCAAGACACAACTCCAGGGCTACCTGGACCACGTCAAGCTCCCCTTCGAGATCATTGCTTCGCTGGACAAGTCCGCCAGCAGCGACGAGATGCGCGAGCTGCTGGATGAGATCGCCAGCATGAACGACAAGATCACGCTGCGCACCGACGGTGTGGACACCCGCACCCCGTCCTTCCTGCTGCGCCGCACCGGCACCGAGCAATCGCTGCGCTTCGCGGCCATCCCGCTCGGCCACGAGTTCACGTCGCTCGTGCTCGCGCTGCTGTGGACCGGCGGCCACCCGCCCAAGGTCGAACAGGCCCAGATCGACGCCGTGAAGGCCCTGGACATGGATCTCGACTTCGAGATCTACATGAGCCTGACCTGCCACAACTGCCCGGACGTGGTCCAGGCGCTGTCGCTGATGTCCATCGTCAATCCGCGCATCCGCACCACCGTCATCGACGGCGGCCTGTTCCAGCAGGAGGTCGAGGCGCGCGACATCATGGCCGTGCCGGCCGTGTGGCTGAACGGCCAGCCGTTTGCCTCAGGCCGCATGAGCCTGGAAGAGATCGTCGCCAAGCTCGACACCGGCGCGGCAGCCCGTGACGCCAAGAAGCTCGACGCCGAAGCGCCCTACGACATGCTCATCGTCGGCGGCGGCCCCGCCGGTGCCGCAGCGGCCGTGTACGCGGCCCGCAAGGGCATCCGCACCGGGGTGGCGGCCGAGCGCTTCGGTGGCCAGGTGAACGACACCCTCGGCATCGAGAACTACATCTCGGTGTCGATGACCGACGGCCCGAAGTTCGCGGCGGCGCTGGAAGGCCATGTGAAGGACTACAAGGTCGACATCCACAACCTGCAGCGTGCCGAGAAGCTCATCCCGGCAACCGAGCCGGGTGGCCTGATCCAGGTGCAACTCGCCAACGGCGCCACCCTCAAGGGCAAGACTGTCATCCTCTCCACCGGCGCGCGCTGGCGCAATGTGGGCGTGCCTGGCGAAGCCGAGTACAAGAACAAGGGCGTGGCCTACTGCCCGCACTGTGACGGCCCGCTCTTCAAGGGCAAGCCGGTGGCCGTGATCGGCGGCGGCAACTCGGGCGTGGAGGCCGCCATCGACCTGGCCGGCATCGTCAAGCACGTCACGCTGCTGGAGTTCGGCGCGGAGCTGCGCGCGGATGCGGTGCTCGTGAGGAAGCTGGAAAGCCTGCCCAACGTCACCATCCTCAAGAACGCCCAGACCACCGAGTTCACCGGCAGTGGCGGCAAGCTCGACGGTCTGAACTACACCGACCGCGTGTCGGGCGAGTCCCGCCGCGTCGAGGTGGACGGCTGCTTCGTGCAGATCGGCCTGGTGCCCAACACCGAGTGGCTGCGTGGCACCGTGGAGCTGTCCAAGCACGGCGAGATCATCGTGGACGCCAAGGGTGCGACCTCGGTGCCGGGTGTGTTCGCCGCAGGCGACGTCACGACCGTGCCGTTCAAGCAGATCATCATCGCGGCCGGCGACGGCGCGAAGGCCGCACTCGGCGCCTTCGACCACCTGATGCGCAGCTGACGATGGCGCCCGGACGGGCGCGGCTCAACGCAAGGTGTAGCCGCGGCCGTCCATGCAGGCGTCCACGGCGCGGTTGAAGACGCCGCTGTCGGCCATGGCCGCAGGTTGGCTGGTGGCCCAGCGGTTGCATTCGCGCTGGTCGAACTCCGTCTGCGCCGCGCTTTGCCCGTTGCGGGGGTAGACGACCGGCACCGGGCGGCTGGGCGCGGCATAGACCGGCGCGGGTGCCACCACGACGGGGGGCGGCAGCGGAGCCGGCGGCGGCACGTAGACCACCTCGGCCGGTCGCTCGGCCTGGTGCGCCAGGGCGATCAGGGGCAAGGCCACGGCCAGGCCAACCACGAGACCACCCAACCCCGGCCCACGGTAGTGATGATGGTGGTGGTGCGGCGGCGGCCCGTAGTAGCGCGGCCCGGCGCTGGCCAGCCCCGTGGCCGTGATGAGGGCCGAGACGATCAAGGTGCGGGCGAAAGTCTTCATGGCGTACTCCGTTTGTGGGGCGGGTCTTGAACGCGACATCCGGTCCATCCGCTGACACGTGGTGCGCTCATCTTGGCACGGCGCGTCAAATCGGCTTCACCGCCAGCGCGCGGCGCGTCTGCCACAGGCCCTCGGCGCTGTAGACGGCCAGCGCGCTCCAGATGAAGCCGAAGGCCACCAGCCGCCCGGCGTCCATAGGCTCCTTGAACAGGAACACGCCGAGCAGGAACTGCAGCGACGGCGACACGTACTGCACCAGGCCCAGCGTGGCCAACGGGATGCGCCGTGCGCCGGCCGCGAACAGCAGCAGGCTGCCCGCCGTGACCGGCCCGGTGCCGATCAGCCAGGCCCAGTCCACCGCCGTCTGGCCGGCCATGCTGCCGTCCTGGCTCCACCAGATGAGGCCGGCCGCCGCCAACGGCGCGAGGATGAGCGTCTCCAGCGTCAGGCCTTCGATGGCGCCGAGTGCCGCCGTCTTGCGCATCAGGCCGTAGAAGCCAAAGCTGACGGCAAGCACCAAGGCCACCCAGGGCAGGCGTCCAGCCGTCACGGTCAGCCACAGCACCCCGAACGCCGCCAGACCCACCGCGAACCACTGCACCCGCCGGGGGCGCTCGTGCAGCACGGCAAAGCCCAGCGCCACGTTGACCAGCGGGTTGATGAAATAGCCCAGGCTCGCATCCAGCACATGGCCGTGGCCCACGGCCCAGACATAGGTCAGCCAGTTGATCGCGATCAGCAGCGCCGACAGTGCGAACCGTCGCCAGGTGGCGGCACTGACCGTGCGCAGCCAGGCGAGATTGCGAGAGACGATCAGCACCACGGCCACGAAGGCCAGGGACCACAGCGTCCGGTGGGCCACGATCTGCAGCGCCGGGATGCTGGCGATCTGACGGAAATAGAGCGGGAAGAGGCCCCAGCTGAGGTAGGCGCCGAGGGCGAAGAGGATGCCGGAATTCATCCCCCGCATTGTCGTTGCGGGTTTCCCCGAGGCGATTCGTGGGGGCTCCGGCGTCGAATCTGACCTGCATCGATCGTCGAGGGATCATGGCCGTCATCGAATTCACCCCGCAACTGCGCCGTTTCGTCGACACCCCGGTCGTCGAGACGCCGGCACGCGTGCTGCGCGACGGTCTGGAGGCCGCCTTCGCCATCAATGCCCGGCTGCGCGGCTACATCCTGGACGACCAAGGCCATCTACGGGCCAACGTGGTGGTCTTCATCGACGGCCGGCGCGTGCGCGACTTGCGCGGGCTGACCGATCCGCTGGGCCCGCAAAGCCGGGTCCACGTCCTGCAAGCCCTTTCCGGAGGCTGATTCATGAACCAAGACCGTGCCTGGGCCGCGACCCGCAAAGGGCTCTTCGAACTTCGCCGCCGCGCCGGGCAGTGGCAGATCGAGCGACTGAGCTTCACCGCCGACCCCGTCTCCATGCTGCTGCCGCCCGATGCGGCTGGCCACATGCTCGCCGGCCTGAACCTCGGCCACTTCGGCGCGAAGCTGCACGCCAGCGACGACGCCGGCCAGACCTGGCGCGAGGTGGCGGCCCCGAGCTTTCCACCGCAGCCTGAAGGCGCTGAAGGCCCGCCCTGGAAGCTCGATCACGTGTTCGCGCTGGAGCGCTCGGGCGACACGATCTGGTGCGGCACCGTGCCCGGTGGGCTGTTCGCGAGCCGGGACCGGGGCCAAACCTGGCAGCTCGACGAGACGCTCTGGCGCGACCCGCGCCGCGAGCAGTGGATGGGCGGCGGCAACCCGGCGCCGGCCTTGCATTCCATCTGCCCGCATCCGCAGCGCCCGGAGGAGTTGCTGATTGGGGTGTCGTGCGGTGGCGCCTGGCGCACGACCGATGCCGGTCGCAGCTGGGCGTTGCGCGCCAAGGGCATGCGCGCCGATTTCATGCCGCCCGAGCTGGCGGGCGACGAAAACTCGCAGGACCCGCACCTGATCGCGCGCTGCCAGGCCGAGCCGGACGTGCTGTGGTGCCAGCACCATTGCGGCATCTTCCGCTCCACCGACAACGGGGCGCATTGGGAGGCGCTGCAGGCCGAGCCGTCGAGCTTTGGCTTCGCGGTGGCGGCCCACCCGCACGACCCGCAGACCGCGTGGTTCGTGCCTGCCGTCAAGGACATGCAGCGCCTGCCGGTGGACGCTGCGCTGTGCGTCACTCGCACCCGCGACGGCGGCCAGACCTTCGAAGCCCTGCGCACCGGGCTGCCGCAGCAGCACTGCTACGACCTGGTGTTCCGGCATGGGCTGGCGGTGGACGACCGTGGCGAGCAGTTGATGATGGGGTCCACCACCGGCGGCCTGTGGGCCACTGGTGATGCCGGCGACAGCTGGCAGACGGTTTCGACCCACCTTCCACCCATCTACGCCGTCAAGTTCGGTTGAAGCCTGAGTGGGGCAGGGCGCGGCCGGTGTCAGACTCCGGCTCTTTGCGATTCCGCTGCCCGCCCCATGCTCCTGTTGCGCTCCCTCCCGGCCGCCCTGGCGGCGTCCTTCGCCCTGGCCGCCCCCGCGACTGCGGCGCCTGACGACGACAAGCCGCCGGCCTACCAGCCTCGCGAGCACTACACCAAGTACGAGTACCGCATCCCGATGCGGGACGGCAAGCGCCTCTTCACAGCGGTGTACGTGCCCAAGGATGCGAGCCGTCGCTACCCCTTCCTGATGGTGCGCACGCCCTACAGCTGCGGCCCCTACGGCGTGGACCGTGACGGCGTGAAGCAGCTGGCGCCCAACGAGGACTTCCTCAAGGCCGGCTACATCTTCGTCTGCCAGGACGTGCGTGGCCGCTTCCAGAGCGAAGGCAGCTTCATCGAGGTGACGCCGCACCGCGCGGTCAAGAAGACGCCGGCCGAGGTGGACGAGAGCAGCGACACCCACGACAGCGTGCAATGGCTGCTCGACCATGTGCCCGGCCACAACGGCCGGGTCGGCCTGTGGGGCATTTCCTACCCGGGCTTCTACACGGCGGCGTCCATCATCGATTCCCACCCCGCCATCAAGGCCGCGTCGCCCCAGGCGCCCATCGGCGACCTCTTCATGGGCGACGACAGCTACCACGGTGGCGCCTTCATGCTGGCTGCGAACTTCGGCTTCTACAGCTTCTTCAAGCCGCAGCAGACGCCGGTGCTGCCGCCGCGGCAATGGCCGGAGTTCGACTACGGCACGAAGGACGGCTACGAGTTCTTTCTGCAGTTCACCAACCTCGACGCCATGGCCGCGCGCCTGGGCCAGGACGGTGGCCCCAACGAGTACTTCAACGTGCAGCTGACGCATGACCGCTACGACAGCTTCTGGCAGTCGCGTGCCATCCTGCCGCACTTGAAGAACATCCGCGCCGCGGTGTTGACGGTGGGGGGCTGGTTCGACGCGGAAGACCTGGCCGGCCCGCTGGGTGTCTTCCGTGCGATCGGCAAGCAGAGCCCCACCACCGACAACCGCCTGGTCATGGGCCCGTGGGTGCATGGCGGTTGGGTGAGCAGCCCGGGGCGCAGCCTGGGTCGCGTCAAGTTCGACCAGCCCACCAGCGAGCAGTTCCAGAAGGAGGTCTTGCTACCCTTCTTCGAGCAGTACTTGCGCGATGTGGCGCCCAAGGCGCCGATCGCCAAGGCCACGGTCTTCGAGACCGGCACGAACGTCTGGCGCCGCTACGACACCTGGCCGCCTCGCGAGGCCAAGCCGCGTTCGCTGTACTTCGCCGCCGGGGGGCGCCTCACCTTCACGCCGCCGCAGGCCGGCAGCAGCGCGTTTGACAGCTGGGTCAGCGACCCCGCCAAGCCCGTGCCCTTCATCGGCTACACCGCGATGGGCATGCCGCAGGAGTACATGGTCAGCGACCAGCGCTTTGCCGCCTCCCGGCCCGATGTGCTGACCTACCGCAGCGAGGTGCTCGACGAAGACCTGACCGTGGTCGGCCAGATCACCGCGCGGCTGTTCGGGTCCACCAGCGGCACGGATGCCGACTGGGTGGTCAAGCTGATCGACGTCTACCCCGCGGATGTCGAGGAAGCGCCCCCGGGCCCGCGCAAGCGCCGACCGCGTACCGAAGATGTGGAAGCGCCCGAGGAGCCCCTCGGCGGCTACCAGCAGCTCGTGCGTGCCGACCCGCTGCGCGGGCGGTTCCGCAAGAGCTTCGAGGCCCCCGAGGCCATGGTGCCTGGCCAGGTGGAGGAACTGCGGGTCGCCTTGCAGGACGTGAACCACACCTTCCGGCGCGGCCACCGCATCATGGTGCAGGTGCAGGCGAGCTGGTTTCCGCTGATCGACCGCAACCCGCAGACCTTCGTGCCCATCCGCAGCGCGCGGCCGGAAGACTTCCAGCCGGCCACGCAGCGCCTCTACCGCGCGCCGGGCCAGGCCTCGGCCCTGGAGCTGCAGGTGCTGGCGCCGCGCTGACGGCGGCGCCCCCCACTCACCGCATCACTTCGCTGCGGTGCGCGCCAAGTGCTGGGTGATGCTCTGCAGTGCCAAGCCATCCACCGTGGCCTGGCGCAGGCCGATTTCTCGTGAGCCGGTCGTGGCCGTGAACGCGGGAATCTTGGCCGAGGCGCAGGTGAGCCCGTTGCCATTGCGTTCAGCGGCAGCCTTCACCGTGAGGCTGGTGTCGCCCAGTGCGGTCACGTTGGCGTCGGCCTGCATGGTGCTGCCGTCGCTGCCGCTGCCATACAGATAGGCCGAGGTGACCGGGGGCGCGCCGGCGGGCGTGCTCCAGCTCAGCGAGGCGCTGTCCAGCGAGGCCGCGAGTGCGGTGTTGGTCGGCTTGACGTACTGAAGCGCATCAGCCGTGGGGTCGGCCCAGGGCAGCTTGGCCGCGAAGGCGGCGGAGAGCGGCTTGGTGACGGCGCGTACCGCGAAGGTGTCGGCTGGCACGTTGGAGCCGGCCTTGAATACCTCGAACACATAGCGCGCCAGCAGCGGGATGGCCGCCACATCGACACCCGGCGCAGGCGCCACCATGTTGGAGCGGGACGTGCTGGGCGAGCCATCGGAATTGCGGCCGCGCCATTCGTTGTAGAAGTCCGAGCCGGTGTAGCCGTTGCCGATCGGCGCGACGCCCAAGGTGTAGCGGTTGCTCGTGGACGTGCTGGGCAGTGGCATCACGGTCGTGCCGGCCGTCGGTGCGGTGGGCACGGTGCCGTCGTTCGAGTAGGTCGCCAGGTACTCGCTGGTGCCACAGGCCGAAGAACGCGCCAGCACGATACCGGCAGCCGGCAGGCCCGGGCCTTTCACGCGCACGGCATAGACCGACGCGCCGTTCGGGCCGGCCTGGTTGAACTGCAGGTGGATGCGCGAGGAGAGGGCGTTGAACCAGCCCACGCTCTTGCCGGCGTCCGGGCCGGTGGGCGGGATGTAGGGGTTGGTGCTGGCGTCGGTGGCCCGCACCATGCGCATGATGACGCCGGCGTCGTACTTGCGCTGGTTGCCTTCAAGCAGCCACAGGCCCGCCGTCTTGTGCGCCGTCTCGACGTAGCTGCCGCCGCCTTTAGGGCTGTTGTAGGTGAAGCGGACCAGGGCCGTGTCATCGCCGCTGTCGGTCTTGAAGAAGCCCAGCACTTCCGGCCGGGTCACCACGGCCGCATCGGGAATGACGTCGTGCAGTTGCTTGCCCCAGTACTGCAGCAAGGTGTAGCCGTTGCGCAGGTAGTTGGTGGTGAAGCCGCTGATCTTGGCGCAGTCGCCCAGAAAGGCCGTGGGCGCGCCGCTGGCGTCGACGTTCACCCGCTGGGCAGCAGGCAGTGCCAGGCACTTGTTCAGGCTGGCCACCCAGGGGTCGAAGGCAGTCAGGCTGTCGGTGATGGTGGGCGCGGGCAGTGCCGTGGGGGCACCGGCGGTGGCGTCCTTGACCGTGACCACCGTGTTGGCCGCAGCACCGTCTGCGCTTGCGGGCGCCGAAACACCCACGAGGCGCAGCGTGACGCCGTTCTGGTCGAGGCTCACCTTCAGCAGGTCCAGCAGCTTGTCGGCACTGCCGATGCTGTCGGCGGTGAAGCCTACCGTCAGCGGGTCGTAGCCCGCGGCGCCGAGCGCGGCTGCCACGTCCTTGACGAGGGCCTTGACGATGTCCTGGGCCTTCTGCAGGCGGGCGGGGTCCAGCGCCTTCAGGTTGGCGGCACTGGCGAACTCGCCCGGCGTGCTGCCGTCACTGGAGGCGAGGGCGACGATGGCCTCGGTCAGTTGCGTGACGTTGGCGTGACTGGTCGATCCCGCCGGGACATCGGTGGCCCACAGCGCGTGGTAGACCCGCAGGGCATCGCCCGACGGTGCCGTGGCCGTGATCAGCAAGGGCGCCTTCAGGCCGGTCACGTCGGCCTTGTAGTTGCCCGCGTCATTGGCCGTCACGGTGACCGTCTTGCCGTTCACGTCGGTGATGGTGATCTTGGCTTGCGCCAGCGGTGCACCGAAGGCCGCCGTGCCATCGAGGAAGCTGCCCGTGCTGGCCGGCGTCGAGGTGGGAGGCGCGCTGGTGGTGCCCCCTCCGCCGCCGCCACAGGCCACCAAGGCGGCCGCCGCCACGCAGGCCAGTATCAGACCCTGCTGATGCTTCATCGCGATCTCTCCCTGAGATGAGGTTGTTGTTGCGGGCGCGATGCTAGGTGGGGCTCAGGGCTCTCCAACCCGTCGCGCCCCGGAGGGCATGCGCAGGAAGTCACGCCTGTTCGGCGGGCGATGCATCAGACAGTCAGCGGACAGCCAGGATCAGGCGCGGCCTCCAGCCGCAGCAATGCACCGCTGACCGGATGCGTGAGCGTCAGCCGCTGCGCATGCAGCCACAGCCGCTGCACGCCGAGGTGGGCGGCCACCGCGCGGTTCAGCGGCCCCTTGCCGTGGGTGGCGTCGCCCAGGATGGGGTGGGCGATGTGTTTCAGGTGGCGGCGGATCTGGTGTCGGCGGCCTTGCAGGGGCTCGGCTTGCAGCAGCGCGACGCGGGTGCTGGGGAAGCGTGCGTCGGTCACCAGGGGCCAGGTCATGCGCTGCAGGACGCGGTAGCGTGTCTGCGCTTCGAGCATCGTCTGGCCGGCAGACGGCAGTTCCGGGTCTCGTGCCAGCGGATGGTCGATGAGGCCTTCGTCGGCCACCGGCCAGCCTCGGACCAGCGCGAGGTAGCGTTTGTCCATTTGACCCTGTTCGAACAGCGCGCCGAGTTGAGAGGCGACCTCGGCCGACAGCGCGAACAGCAGCACGCCCGACGTGCCGCGGTCCAGCCGGTGCACCGGCCACACCGTGCGCCCGAGCTGGTCGCGCAGCAACTGCAGCGCCGCCAGCTCTTCACCCGCTGCCAACTGGGTGCGGTGCACCAGCAAGCCCGGCGGCTTGTCGATGGCGACGAGGTGTTCGTCCTCGTAAATCAGGGTCAGAGTCAATTTTTCAGGTCACCGTCCAGGTAGGTCCAGGCGCCGTGGTCGCGCACGAAGCGGCTGGTTTCGTGGAGCCGGAAGGCGCGGCCACCGAGCTTGCTGCGGGCGACGAACTCGACCGTGCCGTGATCGTCGTCCTGCTGCGCGCTGCGCTTGACCTCCAGCCCCAGCCATTTGAGGCCTGGCTCGGGTGCCTCCAGGGTGACCGGGCGGGTGCTGGGGTGCCACGAGGCCAGCAGGTAGTCGCGCAGATCGAGCACGAAGGCGCTGTAGCGCGAACGCATGAGGGCCTCGGGCGTTGACGCGGTCAGGCCGTGGCCCTGCGCGAATGCGGCGTGGACGGCGCCGCAGCAATCGGCATAGGCGGCAGGGCGGCCGCAGGGGCAGGGCGGCCTGCTCGCAGAGGGAGGGAGTGACATACCCGTGAATATGCCCGAGTCGGCGCCGTTCAATCCGCACTTTCCTGAGCCTTCGATCGGGCGCTTGTGCGGCTGTACCGCCTGGTGGCGTCGCCCTAGACTGCGCTGTAACAAGCAGTTAATGCCGGGTCATCCACGAACCACGGCGATGGCCAGAGAGCCGTGACTGCATGGGGGCGGGGCGCTGTTTGCTGTCCATGCCACGGGAGATGTTTCCATGACCACAGGCCTAGCCGCGCCACTGAGGCCGGCCAGTCGAGCGCTGCCGCCTGCCCCACAGCCGACGGCTGACATCCCGGGCACGAGCCGCTGGATGCTCGGCGACTGGCGGGTCACGCCCGCCACGCTGCGCCTGGAGCGCGACGACCTCGAGGTGGTCCTGGAGCCGCGCATGATGGCCGTGCTGGTTGCGCTGTGCCGTCATTGCGGCGAAGTCATGAGCGCCGAGTCGCTGCTTCAGGCCTGCTGGCCCAACGAGGTGCTGGGCGACAACCCGGTGCACAAGGTGATCGCCGGCTTGCGTCGCGCGCTTGGCGACAGCGTGACCCAGCCGCGCTATATCGAGACACTGCGCAAGCAGGGCTACCGGCTGGTCGCGCCGGTGCGGGCCCTGGCCGACCATGGTGCACGTGGGTTGGAAGGCAGCCGCCGCGGACTCTCACCCTACCTGGGCCTGGCGGCCTTCGGGCCCGAGCATGCCGATGTCTTCTTCGGGCGTGACGAGCAGGTGCAGTCCCTGCACGAGCGGCTGGACAACCAATGGCAGCGCGGGCATCCGCAGGTCGTTCTGCTCGGGCCGAGCGGCTCGGGCAAGACGTCGCTGGTGCAGGCGGGCCTGCTGCCGGTGCTGCTGGCGCCTGCCGGTTCGCCCGGCCCGGCGGGGCGGGTGCGCAGCCCGGCCGCGGCCACCATCGATCTTGGGGCCAACAACGAACTCGGCCTGTGGCAGGCCTTGGCGGGCGCCTTGCTCGATTGGGAGCTGGGCGATGCGCCGCTGCTGTCAGGCTGGAGCATCGAGGCGCTGGCTGAGCGCCTGCAGGCGGACCCGGGCGACGTCGGCCGGCAGATCCGGGCTGCGCTGCTGGCCGGACTGCCGCCGGGATGTGGTGAGCTCACTGCACCGGTGCTGGTGCTCGACCGGCTGGAAGCGCTGCTGGTGCTGGACGCCGACGATCTGGTCTCGCGTTTCCTGGCCTGCGTGGACCAGTGGGTCTGCCAGCACGCGGTGATGGTGATCGCGATCTGCCGCAATGACTTCTATGCGCGTCTGGCTCAGCATCCACTGCTGCTGCGGGGCAAGGCCCACGGCGCGCATATGGACCTGGAGCCGCCGACGCTCGGTGCGGTGGCCCAGATGATTCGCCTGCCCGCGCGTGCCGCCGGGCTGGTTTTTGGCACGGACCCCACCGGCCTGCATCGCCTGGATGACCGCCTCTGCGCCGACGCCCTGCAGACCCGCGATGCGCTGCCGCTGTTGCAGTACACCCTTCAAGAGCTCTATCTGCAGCGCGCTGCGGGCGACGAGCTCAGCTGGGCGGCCTATGAGGAGATGGGCGGCCTGGAAGGCGCGATTGGCAAGCGTGCGGAAGACGCGGTCGCCGCCTTGCCGCCGGCGCAACAGTCAGCCCTTACGCGACTCCTGCCGGGCTTGGTCGGCCTGACCAGCGAGGACGGTCCGCCCGTGGCGCGATGGCTGACCGATGATGCATTGGCCGACGCGGATGAGCGGGCCGTCGTGGCGGCGCTCGTGGCGTCGCGCCTGCTGGTGGCGGGTCAGATGAATGGTCAGCCCGGCTGCCGCGTGGTTCACGAGGCCGTGCTGCGCAGCTGGCCCCGTGTCACGGCCTGGCTGGCACGGCACCGAGCCAGCCTGGCGCTGCGGGAGCAACTGCAACCCTGGGTGCAGCGCTGGCTGGACGGTGGCTGCGCCCCGGCCCTGTTGTTGCCGCGCAGTCCCTTGCTGTGGCAGGCGGTGGACTCCGTGACGGCAGAGCCGGGTCTGTTCGGCCCCCAGGCCTGCGACTTCATCACCTGTTCGCGACAGCGTCTGCGACGCCTGCTGCGCTGGCGCTGGGCGGCTGCCGCGGGTGCTGCTGCCTTGGTGATGGCGACCGTGCTGGCCGCGTTTCGCAATGCCCAGCTGGCCCACATTGCCTCCGAGCGCGCCAGCCAGAGCCAGCGGCTGGCGTCCTTCATGCTCGGCGACCTGGCGGACCAGCTGCGGCCCATCGGCAGGCTGGATCTGCTGGGGAGCATCGCACGGCAGGGGCTGGACGCGCTGGGCAGCGGGCAGTTGATCAGCGAGCTGCCGGCTGATGTGCTGCAGCGGGCACGCGCGCTGGTCGTGATTGGCGAAGTCCAGAGCACCCGAGGGAAGGGCGAGCCACAACTCGCGCTAGCAGCCTTGGCGCAGGCTCAGCAGTTGCTCGCCAACCTGGACGCCGCAGCAGCACCGGAGCTGGCGGCCTACTACAAGACGCTGGGCGCTGCGGCGTTCTGGGAGGGCCAGATCCGGTTCGACCAGGGGGACCTCGCCGCTGCGGGCGAAGCCATGGCGCGCTACCGCCTCGCCTGTGAGCAATGGCTGCAGCGCCTCCCTCAGGATGCTGACGCGCGAACCGAACTGGGGTTCGCGCTGAACAGCCAGGGTTCGATTGCGCTGCGCCGGGCGGATTGGGCGCAGGCGGCGCAGTCCTTCCAGGCCGCCCTGGCGCTCAAGCAAGCCCTGCTGGCGGCGCAGCCACAGGATGTGTCGTTGAAAGATGCAGTGGCCAGTTCGCAGACCTGGCTGGGTCTGCTCGCCCGTTTGCAAGGGGAGCCGCATCGAGCCCTGGAACTGCTGGATGCGGCACACGTGACGCTCCTGGAACTGCAGCGCTCACGGCCAGGCGAATTCGTTCGCCTGCATGACCTCGGCGCCCTGCAGGTGCGGCGTGCCGAGGCGCTGCATGACCTGGGCAAGCTTGTGGCAGCCGCGGACGCCATGGACGACGCTACCGCCTGGCTTCAACGGGCTGCGGGCCACGATCCGGGCAATCAGCGCTGGCGATTGGAGCTGGCGCATGCCCAGTCGTGGCAATTGCTGATGCACCTGGACGCCGGCCGGCCGCTGGACCTGCCGCTCTGGACGGCGCTGGCCCGGCAGGCAGTCGGGCAGCCCTGGGGACGTGATGAGACCCTGGGCCGCGAGACCGAGGCGCGACTTCTGGCGGTGAAGGCGTTCGCGGCCGCTCGTCGTGCGGACCGGTCTGCGGCAGTCGCAGTCCTGGCCCAGGCGCAGGAAAAGCTGTCAGCGCTCCTCGCCGAGCATCCGAAGAACTGGCAACTCAATGAGTTCCAGGCTCGCCTGGTGCTGCTGCGACTGTATCTGTCAGGCGGCGCGGACCTGGGCGCACCCCTCGCCTGCGCCCAGGCTGTCGCTGCGCTGCGCCCCGCCGTTGAGAGCGGGCAGGCGGGTGTCGTGCTGGAGGCTTGGCAAGCCGCGCACCGCTGCGGTGGCGTGGCCGCGTCCGACGCTTTTGGCGGTCGGGGCCTTGCGACGAGCGGTGATCCGGCGAGCTCTTCGATTTCCACCCACCGCCCATGAAAGGCACACCATGTCCGATACCGACGTCCGTCCGCCGGCCCTCTCCACCTATCAGGTCATTCCGTACCTGAAAACCGGCCATCACTTGCAATGCACCTACCTCAACCAGAGGGGTGACCCGGTCGACAGAGACAACCTGAACAGCCGGGGGCAGGGTTGCAACACCGATTTCGTCTGCCTGCAGAGCATGGCAGGTGTTGTACCCGCGGTGGAGCCGCCAGACGGCAGACCCCTCGATGGCATTCGGCTGCTGGCGGCTGTGGTCAAGACCTTGTACGAAAACACCAGCTTGCCCAACGTGATTCCTGCCGACAGCCATCAGCGCGTGGTGCTCCCGGTGCTGCCCGGCACCCGGCGCGGCGTCATCCTGGTCTACGAGCGCATCGTCGATGGTCAGGTGGTGGGGCTCGTCGCGAGCACGGACCCGGAGATCAAGAACAGCACTTCGGCCTGAAGCCGGTTCACGCGAACCACGCCTGCCTTCGGGGGGGCGCAGCCGCTGGGAAGCGCCTGCGCCAGTGAACTTCACGGACCTCCGCAAGCCGCCGTACGCCCTTCGGCGGCGCCTTCCCGAAACCTTCTGACGCTGTCTGCCTGCGACCCAGGGGCAGGCAGATCACCGGAAGGCTTTCTCAGCAGCCGAACACCAAAGTGGATGCCAGACGCGGCAGCCCCGCTGCGTTGCTACCGGCCCTTGGCGCTCCAGCCGCCGCCACGCTCAGGGCTTCTTCATCGCGGCATCCATGGAAAGGTTCATCATGACTTGCACTTGTCAAACCAACGCGTCGGCCCACGTGCCGGATTTCTCGGTCACTGGTTTTCGCGGCGCTGCTGCGGCTCCGGTGCAGCTGGAAGGCATCCAGGCGCTGGACCTGTCGTTCTGTGTCGAGGCTTCCACCGCAGCTGGCAACCAGATCTGCTTCTCGGTGCCGGTCTTCGGCAGGTTCTGCGTGACCTCGCCCATCCCCATCCCGGCCGGGGCCCAGCTACGGGCTTGCGGCGAGACCTGCGGATCCTTCATCCCAACAGGACTGAAGGTGACGATCTACCTCAACGGCAACGTGCTCTTCAGCACCGTCGTGTGGGGTAGCTGCTGATTCGCGGCGCAGACATCGCAGCAGGCGGCGCCGCCTGCTGCACCCATCGCTTGCTCAAGGAGATTTCGCCATGAACGCAACTTCGACCATCCTCGCATCGAACCTTCAGATCAATGTGCTGGTTGTCATCGATACGGACTACGTCAAGGACCACTATCCCAACCCCAGCAAGGACCCGGCCCGGCCGACCGGCATCGACCACAACAGCCAGTTCATGATCTGCACCGATCCGCGCGGCGGCATCGTGAATCAGGGCACTGCGGACCTGCAGTTCAGTGCACAGCCCGGCGACATCGTGTCTTTCACGGGCACCTCCGTTTACGCCAATTCGGACGACGCCGTGATCGTCTACGGCATCGAGTACTGGAAAGGCGACAACGTGTTCAACCAGTTCGTGCCGAACCTCGTGAGGCGCAACGCTGCCGTGCAGCCTGACCCCAACACGAAGAACGGCCTCCCGCCGCTGCAGGTGGTGCAGAACTTCAGCAGTTACGACTCCAAGGTGAAGCAGTCCGGGACGGAGAACTTCTACGTCTACTTCGCCCTCTATGTCCTGGAGGGCGGGGAGTCGCAGCAGCTGTATGGCTACTTCTACTGGGATCCGGCGATCACGGTCAAGTGACGTGCCAGGGCTGCGGGGCAGCCCATCCCGGCATGCCGGGCTGCGGTCGATGCCGCTACCCTGTCGCCTTGGCAGCACAGGAGGCGGCACGTGGGCATCGTGGTGTATTGGCTCGAAGGCGAGGGCGAGGCCCAGGTGCCGGTGTGCGAGAGTTTTGGCAGCCAGGCCTTGAGCGAGGCGCTGGCCTGTGCCGAGGCACAGCGGCGCGCCGGGCATCGGCATGTGAGCATCTCCACCGAACCGGAAGACCACATCGGGCGGCCCGGCGTCGCGGCGGTGGAAGGCGGGCGCACGCCGGACGGCGAGGTCTACGAGTGGTCCAAGGCCGGCCGGGCCGGCAAGATGCGGCGCAGGTAGGCCTCCTTAAAATGCGCAGATGAATCCGGCCCCCGATGTCGACGCTGTCGCTGCCCAGCACAGTCCCCTCCTCAAGAACCTCAATCCTGAACAACTGGCGGCCGTGACGGCGGCGCCCGAGCCGGCCCTCATCCTCGCCGGCGCCGGCTCCGGCAAGACCCGGGTGTTGACCACCCGCATCGCGTGGCTGCTGCAGACCGGCCAGGTCAGCCCGGGCGGCGTGATGGCCGTGACCTTCACCAACAAGGCCGCCAAGGAGATGCTGACGCGGCTGTCCACGATGCTGCCCTTCAATGTGCGCGGCATGTGGATCGGCACCTTCCACGGCCTGTGCAACCGCTTCCTGCGGGCGCACTGGAAGCTCGCGAACCTGCCGCAGGCCTTCCAGATCCTGGATGCGAGTGACACCACCTCGGCCGTCAAGCGGGTCATCAAGGCGATGAACCTCGACGAGGAGCGCTTCGTGCCCAAGCAGGTGGGCTGGTTCATTGCCGGTTGCAAGGAAGAGGCCTTGCGCCCCGGCGACGTGGAGCAGCGCGACGAGCAGACCCGAAAGCTCGTCGAGATCTACGCCAACTACGAAGACCAGTGCCAGCGCGAGGGCGTGGTGGACTTCGCCGAGCTGATGCTGCGCTCCTACGAACTGCTGCGCGACCACCCGGCCGTGCGCGAGCACTACCAGCATCGCTTTCGCCACATCCTGGTCGACGAGTTCCAGGACACCAACAAGCTGCAGTACGCCTGGCTGAAGATGTTCGCGCCCCCCGGTGCCGGCACGGGGCAGAGCCTGCTGGCCGTGGGCGATGATGACCAGAGCATCTACGCCTTCCGCGGCGCGCGCGTGGGGAACATGGCCGACTTCGAGCGGGAGTACCGCGTCAAGCGCGTCATCAAGCTGGAGCAGAACTACCGCAGCTTCGGCCACATCCTGGATGCCGCCAACGAGCTGATCAGCCGCAACACCCAGCGCCTGGGCAAGACGCTGCGCACCGATGCCGGCCAGGGCGAGCCCATCCGCGTGAACGAGGCGCCCAGCGACTTCGCCGAAGCGCAGTGGCTGATCGAGGAGATCCAGCAACTGCACCGCGGCGGGCTGGACCGGCAGGAGATCGCGGTGCTCTATCGCAGCAACGCGCAGTCGCGGGTGATCGAGTCGGCGCTGTTCAACTCGGGTATCCCTTACCGCGTGTACGGCGGCCTGCGCTTCTTCGAGCGCGCCGAGGTCAAGCATGCGCTGGCCTATCTGCGCCTGTTGGAGAACCCGAACGACGACACCAGCTTCCTGCGCGTGGTGAACTTCCCGACCCGCGGCATCGGCGCCAAGACACTGGAAAACCTGCAGGACGCTGCCAAGGCCAGTGGCCGCAGCCTCTATCAGAGCGTGAGTGCGATCGCCGGCAAGGGCGGCGCCAACCTGCTGGCCTTCACCAACCTCATTGACTCCACCCGCAACCTCACGCAGGGCATGACGCTGCGCGAGATCATCGAGCAGGTGCTGGAGACCTCGGGACTGCTCGACTTCTACCGCACCGACAAGGACGGCGCCGAGCGGCTGGAGAACCTGGACGAACTCGTCAACGCCGCCGAGGCCTTCGTGATGCAGGAGGGCTTTGGCAAGAACGCGGTCGGCCTGCCGGTCGACGAGGTCGCGCCGCCGCTGACCGCCGCCGGTGCACCCGGTGCGGTGCCCGACGCCGAGACGGGCGAGATCATGTCGCCGCTGGTGGCCTTCCTCACGCATGCGTCGCTGGAGGCCGGCGACAACCAGGCCCAGGCCGGGCAGGACGCGGTGCAGCTGATGACGGTGCACTCGGCCAAGGGGCTGGAGTTCGACGCGGTGTTCATCACGGGCTTGGAAGAGGGCCTGTTCCCGCACGAGAACGCGATGTCCGATCACGACGGGCTGGAGGAAGAGCGGCGGCTGATGTATGTGGCCATCACGCGGGCGCGCAAGAAGCTGTCCTTGAGCTTCTGCCAGACCCGCATGCTGCACGGCCAGACGCGCTACAACGTGAAGAGCCGCTTCTTTGATGAGCTGCCTGAGGAGAGCCTGAAGTGGCTCACGCCGCGCAACCAGGGCTTCGGCTCGGGCTTTGCGCGTGAGTACCAGCAGGCCTGGGAACGCGGCAGCGGCCTCAAGGGCATGGTGGGTGCCGGCCGTGTGCCGCAGCGAGACCAGCGCGCGGCCTGGGTCGAGCCGCCGGTGCCCGCGAGCATGAAGCAGAAGGTGTCGGAAGAGCACGGCGGCCTGCGTGTGGGCAAGGGCGTGTTCCACACCAAGTTCGGCGAAGGCGTGCTGCTGACGCTGGAAGGCGCCGGCGCGGATGCGCGGGCACAGGTCAACTTCGGCCGCCACGGCACCAAGTGGCTGGCGCTGTCGGTGGCCAAGCTCACGCCCATCGACTGACGGCGCGGCTGCCGATGGCCTTCCCCCTTTGCGCCAGGGTCCTGCGATGCCTGGTGCTGCTCTGGGTGGTTGCGGGCAGTCCGGCGCGGGCCGCGGGTCTGCCACCGGGGCTGTCGGAGTTCAAGCATGAAGCTTGGCCGCTGTCGCGCGGCGCGCCAAGCCGCATCAACGCGATCACGCAGACGCCGGATGGTTTCCTGTGGATCGGCAGCGTCGAGGGGTTGTTCCGCTTCGATGGCGTGAGCTTCGAGCCGGTGCGCATGCCGGGCTCGCAGGCGCAGCGGCTGGTGGTGTCGAGCCTGCACGTGGCGCGCTCCGGTGAACTCTGGGTGGGCCTGGCGCGCGGGCGCGGCGTGGCTGTGCTGCGCGGCGGCCAGCTGGTGGATGCCGGCATGCCGAATCCCTCGCGTGAGGTGAACGACATCCGCGAAGACGCCGAAGGGGGCCTCTGGGTCGCGCGAGGCGGCCGCAGCGAGCAGGGCCTGGCGCGCTGGCACCGGGGGCAATGGCAGGAGTTCGGTATCGACAGCGGCCTCCCCGCGCAGCCGGTCTGGGGCCTGCACATGGCGCGCGATGGCACGGTGTGGGCGGTGCTGTCACGCACGCTGGCCTTGCGCCGGCCGGGAGATTCGCGCTTCAGCACCACGGGGCCGGCCATCAGCGCCCTGGCCAGCCTCACGGAAGACGACCAGGGCCAGCTGTGGGTCTCCGACAGCCAGGGCACTCGCGCGCTGACGGCTACCGCCGGTCCGCTCACGTCCTTCCCACATCCGAACCCGGTCGGCGGCACCCGGCTGCTGTTCGATGCCCGTGGCGACTTGTGGACCACCACGCGCAATGGTGGCGTGTTGCGCATCCGTGCGCCGGGGCGCTCGCTGCCGGCCGGGCTGACGGGCGCGGCACGCATGGCCGCGCTCGACACCACCGCCGGCCTGACCTCCGACCAGACGCGTGCGCTGTTCCAGGACCGCGAGGGCAACCTCTGGGTGGGCACCGAGCTGGGCCTGGACCAGCTGCGCCCTGCCGCCGTGGTGGTCGAGCCGGGGCTGCCGGCCAATTCGCCCACCAGCTACCGCCTGGCCGCGGCCCGCGACGGCACGGTCTACGTGGCCGATGCGCAAGCCCTGTACGCCATCCCACCGGGCCAGCCGCCGCAGCGGCTCATGCGCCTGGGCTCGCCCGCCGAGGCCCTGTGCGCCGCGGTCGATCGCGGCGTGTGGCTCTTCCTGGCGGACCGCGTGCTGAAGGTGGACGGCCCGGCCCCGCGCGCGCAGGCCAAGCCCGCAGGCACCACGGCCTATGGCTGTGCGCAGGATGCCGACGGCCGCCTCTGGATGCCGGCACTGGCCCACGGGCTGCATGTGATGGCGCAAGGCCGCTGGGACCGTTGGCCCGAGCGCTCGCCGACGTTGCCGGCGAATGCGGTCGTGGATGACCGTGGCCGCGCCGTGGTGCTGTTCCGGGCTGCGCCGCCCGTGGGCCCGCTGCCCTTTGTGGCGCTGGACGCACGCCAGTCGGCTGCTGGCGCAATTGAGGGCCTGTTGCCCACGGACCTGGGGGTGCTCGTCAGCGGCCATCTCGGCTTGACGGTGGCGGGAGCCGCCGCAGCCAGCCCGCTTGCGGCGACGCGCCACCCCTGGGCCGCCTCGCTGAACGGCATCGCGCAGACGCCCGACGGGGAGACCTGGGCGATCGGTGATGCCGGCGTGGTGCGGCTGCGCACGGCCGACCTGGCCCGCGCCCTGCAGCAGCCGCAGGCGCCGCTGACGGCCCGGGTGTTCGATTTCCAGGATGGTCTCGACAGCTTCGTGCAGAAGGCGCCCGGCGCGCAGATGGCCGTCGGCGGCGATGGCCGCATCTGGTTCCTGACACGGCGTCACGTCATGCGCGTCGAGCCCGGCGGCCTCGTGCCCAACCGCCTGCCGCCGCCGGTGCAGGTGCGCGAACTGCAGGTGGGCGAGGACATCTTTCCGGCCGCGGCCGAAGTGAAGCTGCCGGCCGGCACGACGACCGTTCGCGTGGCCTTCACGGCGCTGAGCCTGACGGTGCCCGAGCGGGTGCGGTTCAGCCACCGGCTGGTCGGCGTGAGCGACGCCTGGAGTGAGCCGGGGGCGCAGCGCAGCGCGCTGCTGTCTGACCTCGGCCCCGGCACCTACCGCTTCGAGCTGCGCGCGAGCAACAACGACGGCCTCTGGGCTGAGCAGCCGGCGCAGGTGACGCTGGTCATCCCGGCCACCTTCACGCAGTCGCTGCCGTTCCGCGTGGGCGCCGCGGTGCTGCTGCTGGCCTTGCTCTATGGCTTCTATCTCATGCGATTGCGGCAGTACCTGGCGCGCGCCCGGGAGCGCAGCCAGGAGCGGCTTCGCGAGCGCGAGCGCATCGCCCGCGAGATGCACGACACGCTGCTGCAGAGCGTGCAGGGCCTGATCCTGCGATTCCAGTCGGTGGTCGACCGGGTGGCGCACGACCCGGGCACCCGCGAGGCGCTGCAGCAGGCGGTGGACCGCGCGGAATCGGTGCTGGTGGACGGGCGAGATCGCCTGCAGGGGCTGCGCCGGGTCGACACCGGCGACATGGAAGACGCGCTGCGGCGGGTGCTGGCCGAGCAGCCGTTCGCGCCGGATACCCGGCTCGATGTCAGCAGCCAGGGCACCCGCCGCGGCCTGCGGCCGACGGTGTTCGATGAAGTGCTGTGCATCGTCAGCGAGGCGCTCTTCAATGCCGCCCGCCACGCGCATGCGACGCAGGTGGAGGTGCGGCTGATCTACCGCCGGCGCTGGCTGGAGATCGTGGTTCAAGACGATGGCGTGGGCATGCCCGCTGCGCGGGCTGACGAGGCAGCGCGCCGCGGGCACTTCGGCATGGTGGGCATGGCCGAGCGTGCGCAGCGCATCGGGGCGCAGTTGCGCATCGACGGCCACAGCGCGGCGGGCACCCGGGTGTCGCTGCGGCTGCGCAGCCGCATCGCCTACGCGCCCGACGCGGGCTGAGTGTTCAGCGGCCCACGATGACGATGTGGGCCTGGATGCGCGTGTCCACCGCGCCCACGCCGAAGCGTTCGCCGATGGCCTGCGCGGCCACGGCCGTCATCTCCGACAGCCGCCCTGGCGCGCGTGCCTCGATCTCGTGGCGCAGCGGCGTGCCCTGGCAATAGCCCAGGGCCGGCCCGGCCGGCGAGTAGGCACAGGCGCGCAGCGGCAGCGTGACGATGTCCGCCTCGCGCAGGAAGCCGCCGGCCGCGAGGTCGGCCCGGATCTGGTCGATGTCGTGATAGCCGTGGGGCGTGCGGGCGAGAAAGCGGGGCGGGTCGTCCGGCAGGGCCAGCGCCAGGGCCTCGGTCACGGTGGCCGCAAGCTCGTTGCTGTCGATGTGGTCCCACACGTTGAACAGGAAGATGCCCCCGGGCACGAGCACGCGGCGGATCTCCGCATAGGCCGCAGGCTTGTCCGCGAAGAACATCGCGCCGAACTGGCAGGCCACCAGCTCGAAGCTGGCGTCGTCGAAGGGCAGGGTCATCGCATCGGCCAGGCGCCAGGGCACGGGGCGCGCGGTGGGCAGTTGCTGTGCGATGTCCAGCATGGCCGGGTTGACGTCGCTGGCCACCAGGTGGCTGGCGGGCGGCAGCGCTGCCGCCAGGTGCCGCGTCAGCACGCCCGTGCCGGCGGCGATCTCCAGCACCCGGGCCGGAGCCAGCGCAGCCGCACGCGCCGACAGATCGGCCGCGTAGGGCTCGAAGATCAAGGGCACCATGTGGCGCTCGTAGACCTGGGCGATGGTGCCGGTGAATGTAGGTTCGGGGCTCGCCATCGCCCGATTCTGAGGCGGTGCTAGGCTCGCCGGCGGCTTCCTCGCAAATTCTTGCAATTGACCATGACCTCACCCCGCCCCTCCCAGGCCGAGCTTGCGGCCTTCCTGCAGGCCGAGTTTCCGCAGACGCGCTGCACCCTCGAAGCCCTGGATGACGACGGCAGCGTGGTGGTGGCGCATCCGGTCGGGCTTGCCGAGCTGAGGCCCGGTGGCACGGTGTCGGGTCCGGTCATGATGACCCTGGCTGATGTGGCGCTGTACGTGGCCATCCTGGCGCAGATCGGCATCGTCCCCTTGGCCGTCACGACGAACCTGTCGATCAATTTCCTGCGCAAGCCGCGGGCTGACCGCCGGCTGGTGGCGCGCTGCCGCCTGCTCAAGCTGGGGCGCACGCTCGCGGTGGGCGAGGTCTACGTCTTCTCGGAGGGGGAAGACGAGCCGGTGGCGCATGCCACCGGCACCTACGCGATTCCGCGGGCCTGATCAGGCCCGCAGGCCTGGCGAACTCAGACCGGCTTCTTGGTCAGGTTCACGCTGGTGATGGCACCGGTCAGGTAGCCGACCTGCGCACCGAAGCGGTCCTTGTAGTTGGCGCGCACCAGCGGGTCCAGCGTCGACTTGACCGTGTTGTGCAGCGGAGAAATCCAGTCACCCGGATGCTGGAAGTTGGCCGTGATGTAGGTCCAGCCGTTCAGGTCGTCCACCACGCCCAGGCCGGTGGCCTCGGCGCCAGAGGGCATGGAGGCCACGCGGCTCAGCACCTTGGTGTCGACGTTGTAGGCCCACAGGAAGTTGTTGACGTGATAGCTGCTGTCCTCGCCGATGAAGAGCGTGCGCAGCTTCTCCGAGAACTTGAGGTTGTCCGGCGCACCGATCTTGTCGGGATTGGCGAGGTTGCCCAGGGCGTCGGCGGTGGCCAGGTCTTCACCGATCAGCAGGGTCTTGGTGACCGAGGGCACCCAGTCGCTGTTGATGGCGGTGCCGGCCGAGTCCTTCTGGCCGGCGCTCAGGGTGTGGGCCAGCACGCCGCCGGCGTTCAGGGCCTTGTCGATGCCGATGTTGTAGTCAGCGTTGTAGGCGGCATTGCCCTTGACCATGGAGCTCTGCATGTTCTGCAGGGCCGAGTAGGCGACCTTGTCCTTGATGTTGACGGTCGTGCCTTCCATCTTGGTGAAGGCCATGGAGCCACCCTTGAGCGCGGCGTAGCGGTGGGTCTCCAGGAAGGCGGCGGCCTTGTCCATGCCGGCCTTCACGCGCACCCACTGGGTCTTGCCGCTCAGCCAGATCTTGGTGAAGCTCGCATCCGCCGGGTCGGTGGTGGACACGTCCATGATGTCGGTGGGCTTGAGCGTGTCCGCCAGCGCCTTGATCTCGGCGCTGGTGGCCGAGCCGAGCTTGATCCAGGTGATGGGCGCGCCCGCGGCGGCCGGGTCCAGCGAGAAGCCCGCGCCGAACTTGGCGACGTACAGGGTGCCGGCGGAGAGGTCCTTCTCCTTGTCGGCCACGAACATGAAGAAGCCGCCGTTGGTGGCGTCGTCGCCCATGATGGCGGTGCGGTTGTCGGGCATGACCTGGATCAGCTCATGCGAGATGCGGCCCAGGCAGTAGTGCTTCTTGATGGTGCCCGTGCCGTCCGGGTTGACCGTCACTTCGGGCAGGTGGCCGTAGTGGTAGACGTTGGCCTTGGTCTCGTCGCCGAACAGGTTCTTGCTGTAGGCCTTGAACATCGTGTTGGATGCGATGGTGAAGGCATCCGGCTCGTACTCTTCGCTGGAGAGGTGCGTGCCCCAGGGCGAGAGGCTGGCGCCACAGGTGATCCACAGGCCCATGGCGGGCGAGGTGTCGACGTTGTGGTACTTGACCAGGGTGAGCTTGCCGGTGGTGGGGTCTTGGTCAAGCGTCAGGACGGCGATGGGGGAGGGCAGCTTGCCGTACATGTCGGTCTTGCCGTCCTGGGCCCAGGTCGTGTACTCGAACTGCACGACCGCGAAGACGGCCTTGCCCTTGATGCCGCTGACGGTCGGGTTGTCGAGCTTGAGCAGCGAGGTGCCGTCCGGCGAGTCGCTGAAGAACTGGCGCTCCTTGCCGGCCACCGTCGTGTCGATGATGGGCTTGCCGGCGAAGTCGACGTAGCCGCCGGCCAGGATGGTGCCGCCCTTGCCGTCCGGCACCAGGTCGCCGGTCGTGAAGAAGGGCGCGTAGGACAGCGAGAAGCCCTGCGTGCTGTCGTCGCTGAACTTGACCATCAGCGTCGAATTGACGAGGGTCTTGGCCATGTCAGCCGGGGTCGTCAGGCTCGGGGCGGCCATGGACACGAAGCTGGCCGACGCAAACGTCGCGGTGGGCGTGCTGTTGTCATCGCTGCCACCGCCGCAACCGGTCAGCAGGCTGCCGACGGCAGCGCCGCTCAGGGGCAGCATCAGGGGCGTGCCCAGGTACTTCAGGGCTTGGCGACGATCGAGGGAAAGGCTTTGGGACATGGCTGCAGCTGGATGGCTAACGGTGAAAACCGCGGCAATCTAGGCAAACTGCATGTCGCCTTCATGAAAAACCCGTGGACCGGGTCGTGTCGGCTCAGGCCTGGCCGTCGAGCAGGTTCTGCGGCGCGCCGAACATGAAGCAGTCGACGAAGCTGAAGTAAAGCGAAGCGTAGAACACGGTGGACAGCATCAGGCCCGTGGCCATCAGCACCACCGGCGCCACCGTGGGCAGGCCCACCAGCGTGAAGACCAGCGTGACCGCGCTGCCGATGCCCATCACCAGGCCCGTCCACAGCAGCATGTTCACCGCGAACGCCGCCTTGTTGCGCCACAGGGCCAGCGTGCTGGAGAACAAGGCCTGGGCCACGCCCTGGCCGCCCCAGTGCACCAGCGCCGGCGCGTGCCAGTAAGGCACGGACAGCAGGCTGATCAAGCCCAGCCGCGTGGCCAGGCCCCAGAACAGGCGCGGGTCCGTCGCGGCGTTCGCGATGGTGTCGTTGTCCGCGTTTTCGGCGATGAGGCGCTGCAGGTCGCGGGTGCTGCCGCCATCGGCCCAGTCGGCCAACAGCCCGATGACGAGCATGGCGCCGGCGTAGCCGAAGCACAGGATCAGCTGGTTGCGGCGACGCTCGGGCGTGAGCTTC
The DNA here is from genome assembly GCF_002205845.1 of Roseateles puraquae. Taxonomy (GTDB): domain Bacteria; phylum Pseudomonadota; class Gammaproteobacteria; order Burkholderiales; family Burkholderiaceae_C; genus Pelomonas; species Pelomonas puraquae. The sequence continues at coordinate 515,811 of NZ_NISI01000005.1, forward strand.
AGCGGCGCGGCGAAGACCGCTGCGGTCGGCGTCTTCTTCTGCAGCACCAGGTGCGTGGCCAGCATGAAGCCCAGCGACAGCAAGGGCAGCGAGGCCATGGTGAGCAGCAGGCCAAGGCCCGGGATCAGCATCGCCACGAAGCCCGCGAACAGGAACAGGCCGAACAGCCCCGCCAGCGCCAGCGGCTGGCGCTGGAAGACCTTGAAGCCGTGGCGAATCCAGAGCCGCCCGTTGCGCGGCGGCACCTGCTGCAGATGAAGTTGCATCGTCATTCCGCGACTCCGTCATGCAGTGCGTGCCACGGCCGGTCGATGCGCGCGCGCAGCACCCGCTCGAAGTGGCGCGGGTCGTGCGCCTTCAGCAGGCTGGCCTCGCGCGGCAGGTGCAGGTCAAACAGGCGCGACAGCCAGAAGCGCAGCGCCGCTGCACGCAGCAGCGCCGGCAGCAGGCGGTGCTCGGCGCCCGACAGGGGCCGCACGCTTTCGTAGGCGGCCACGAAGACGGCGGCGCGCTCCTCGATCAGGCGGCCGTCGCTCAGGTCGATGCACCAGTCGTTCAGGCAGACGGCGAGGTCGAACAGCCAGGTGTCGCAGCCGGCGAAGTAGAAGTCGAAGAAGCCGGTCAGCCGCTCGCGGCCCGGGCCCTCGCCGGGTTCGAACATGACGTTGTCGCGGAACAGGTCGGCGTGGATCGGGCCCGACAGCTCGGCCCGCAGGTGGGCATAGTCGGCCGAAGCGGCGAGCTGCTCCTGGTAGGCCAGCTCGCTGCGCAGCAGCGAGGCCTGGGCTTCGTCCAGGAAGGGCAGCAGTTGCGGCGCCACCTCCCGCCACCACGCCAGGCCGCGCAGGTTGGGCTGCTTCAGCGGGAAGTCGCGCCCGGCGAGATGCATCTGCGCCAGCGTGGCGCCGACCTGCTGGCAATGAAAAGCGTCGGGCGCCATCTGGTGGCCGCCATGCAGGCGGTCGACGATGGCCGCCGGCTTGCCGGCAACCTGGAAGAGGATGTCGCCTGCGGCATCGGCATGCGGCTCAGGGACCGGCACGCCGCGCTGGGCCAGGTGCTGCATCAGGCGCAGGTAGAAAGGCAGCTGCTCGGCCGTCAGGCGCTCGAACAGCGTCAGCACGTAGCGGTGCAGGTGGCCGTCGTCGCCGGTGCAGTCGACGAAGTAGTTGGTGTTCTCGATGCCGGCGCCAATGCCGCGCAGCGAGCTGAGCTGGCCGAGCCGGAGGTGATCGAGCAGGGCCTGGGCCTGGGCGGGGCTGACTTCGGTAAAAACGGCCATGGAAAGGGCTGAGAAGCAGCCCGCAGGCCGCGAAAGGGTCAGACGGTCAGAAGTTGAGGACGCGCCAGACGCGCGTGCCCGAGCCGCTCTTCGGCAGGCCGGTGCCGGTGCCGCCGGCCGATTCGCGGCCTGCGTCGTTGACGATGATTTCGTAGTCGGGCGCCTTGGACTTCTTGTTCTTGACGGTGACTTTCTTGGTCTCGCCACGCACCTTGAGCTCCTCGATGCGCACCTGGTCGTCCTCGGCCACGTTGTGCTCCACCTTGGGCTCGGGCGGTGGGTCGGCCAGGGCGACGCCGCCAAAGCTGGCGGCTGCGGCAAGCAGCAGGGAAACGGCAGGGGCGCGCATGATGCTGCCGATTCTAGGTGGGACCTGCCGGAGAATCCGTCGCCATGAGTAAACCCATCCTGCTGCTGGTCGACGGCTCCAGCTATCTCTACCGCGCCTTCCATGCCATGCCCGACCTGCGCGGCCCCGAGGGCCAGCCCACCGGCGCCGTGCGCGGCATGGTGGCCATGCTCAAGAAGCTGCAGGCCGACATCGGCGCCGAGCATGCCGTCTGCGTGTTCGACGCGCCGGGCAAGACCTTCCGTGACGACTGGTACCCGGAATACAAGGCCCAGCGCGCGCCCATGCCGCCCGAGCTGCGCGCCCAGATCGAGCCCATCCACGAGGTCGTGAAGCTGCTGGGTTGGCCGGTGCTGATGGTGCCCGGCGTGGAAGCCGACGACGTGATCGGCACCCTGTGCTGCGTGGGCGCGAGTGCGGGGCACAAGGTCATCGTGTCCACCGGCGACAAGGATTTGTCGCAGCTCGTCAATGCCGACGTCGAGCTCATCAACACCATGAGCAACGAGCGTCTGGACGAAGCCGGCGTGCTGGCCAAGTTCGGCGTGCCGCCCGACCGCATCATCGACTACCTGACGCTGATGGGCGACACGGTGGACAACGTGCCGGGCGTGGTGGGCGTTGGCCCCAAGACGGCGGCCAAGTGGATCGCCGAGTACGGCTCGCTGGACGGCGTCATCGCTGCGGCGGACGGCATCAAGGGCAAGGCCGGCGAGAACCTGCGTGCCGCGCTCGACTGGCTGCCCATGGGGCGCAAGCTGGTGACCGTCAAGCTGGACTGCGAGCTGGCCGCGCATGTGCCCGGCTGGCCGGCGCTGGAAGACCTGGCCTTCCGTCAGCCTGACAAGGCCGCGCTGGGCGAGTTCTATGCGCGCAACGGCTTCAAGGCCTGGCTGCAGGAACTCACCGGCGAAGCGCCTGCGCCCAAGCCCAAGGCGGCGCCTGGCGCCAGCCCGGGCCTGTTCGACGAACCGGAGCCGCCCGCGGGCGCTGCTGATGTGGCGCGGCAGTACGTGACCGTGCTGAGCTTCGAGCAGCTCGACGCCTGGCTGGCCCGGCTGCGCGCGGCCCCGCTGTGCGCACTGGACACCGAGACCGACTCCCTCGACCCGATGGCCGCGCGGATCGTCGGCATCTCGTTCGCCGACAAGCCCGGCGAGGCGGCCTACATCCCGTTGCAGCACAGCGGCCCCGATGCCCCGGCGCAGCTGCCGCTGGACGAGGTGCTGGCCCGCCTCAAGCCCTGGCTGGAGGACGCCTCGGCGCTGAAGATCGGCCAGAACCTCAAGTACGACCGCCACGTGTTCGCCAACCACGGCATCGCGCTGGCCGGCGTCGCGCACGACACCCTGCTGCAGAGCTATGTGTTGGAGGCGCACAAGACGCACAACCTCGAAGCACTGGCCGAGCGCCACCTCGGCCGCAAGGGCCTGAGCTACGAAGACCTGTGCGGCAAGGGCGCGCACCAGATCCCGTTCGCGCAGGTGGATGTGGCCAAGGCCACCACCTACTCGGGCGAAGACTCCGAGATGTGCCTGCACCTGCACGAGGTGCTGTGGCCGCAGCTCCAGGCCGATGACGGCCTGCTGCGCATCTACCGCGACATCGAGATGCCCACCGCCGAGCTGCTCGCTCGCATCGAGCGCACCGGCGTGCTGATCGACGCCGGCCGCCTGCAGCAGCAAAGCCATGAGATCGGCCAGCGCCTGGTGCAGCTGGAGCAGCAGTGCTATGACATCGCCGGCCAGCCCTTCAACATCGGCAGCCCGAAGCAGATCGGCGACATCCTGTTCAGCAAGCTGGGCTTGCCCGTCATCAAGAAGACCGCCACCGGCGCGCCCTCCACCGACGAGGAGGTGCTGACCGAGCTGGCCGCCGACTTCCCGCTGCCCGCCAAGATCCTGGAGTACCGGGGCCTGGCCAAGCTCAAGAGCACCTACACCGACAAGCTGCCCCAGCAGATCAACGCGACCACGGGCCGCGTGCACACCAACTACGCCCAGGCGGTGGCGGTCACGGGTCGCTTGTCCAGCAATGAGCCCAACCTGCAGAACATTCCCATCCGCACCGCGGAAGGCCGGCGTGTGCGCGAGGCGTTTGTTGCGCCGCCGGGCTGCCGCATCGTCAGTGCCGACTACTCGCAGATCGAGCTGCGCATCATGGCCCACATCAGCGAGGACCCGGGCCTGCTGAAGGCCTTCCAGGAAGGCCAGGACGTGCACCGGGCCACCGCCAGCGAGGTGTTCGGCATCCCGCTGGCTGAAGTGTCAAGCGAGCAGCGGCGTTATGCCAAGACCATCAACTTCGGCCTGATCTACGGCATGGGCGCCTTCGGCCTGGCCTCGGCCCTGGGCATCGAGCAGAAGGCGGCCAAGGACTACATCGAGCGCTACTTCACCCGGTTCGCTGGCGTGAAGCGCTACATGGACGAGACCAAGGCCGGCGCAGCCGAGCGCGGCTATGTGTCGACGCTCTTCGGCCGGCGCATCTACCTGCCCGAGATCCGCGGCGGCAACGGCCCGCGCCGTGCCGGTGCCGAGCGTCAGGCCATCAACGCGCCCATGCAGGGCACGGCCGCCGACCTGATCAAGCTCGCCATGCTGGCCGTGCAGGCCGAGCTGGACCGCACCGGCAAGCAGTCGCGCATCGTGATGCAGGTGCACGACGAACTGGTGTTCGAGGTGCCCGAGGCCGAACTCGACTGGATGCGCACCGAGGTGCCGCGCCTGATGGCCGGCGTGGCTGAGCTCAAGGTGCCGCTGCTGGCCGAGGTGGGCGTGGGAGGCAACTGGGAAGAGGCCCATTGACGGACCACCCCCGAAGCGGCTGCGCCGCTCCCCTCAAGGGGGCGCTTGGTGAGCGAGCTTCCGGGGCGGGATGGCGGTTTTTGGGGTTTTCCGCAAAATAGGGAAAATGCAGGAAATACCCGGAGAAGCGCAATGACCGTCCTGATGGATCAAGCCCTGGCCGACCAGCTCCCCAGCGTCTCGGCCACCGAGCTCGTGGCGGGCATTCAGAAGGTGGGCCGCACCGTGGCCGCGCACGGGGCGGTGCTGATCACCAAGCACGACCAGCCGACCTATGTGCTGATGTCGGTCGAGCGCTACCGCGAGCTGCAGCGGGCCGCCGAGCCCGACCTGGGTGCGCTCGGTGGCGAGTTCGACGCGATGCTGGCGCGCATGCAGGGGCAGTCCGGTGCCATGGCTGACGCGTTCGCGATGGCCCCGGCGGCGGTGGCCGAAGCCGCCGTGAAGCAGGCCAAGGGCCGCAAGCCGGCACGCAAGGCCGCCTGAGCCTTGCCCGCGCGTCTGTTCGTGCTGGCCGGCGTGAATGGCGCCGGCAAGAGCTCGCTGGGCGGTGCGGCCTTGCAGGCCAGCGGCGCCGAGTTCTTCAATCCCGACCTGATGGCGGCCCAGCTGCGGGCTCAGCAGCCGGGTCTGTCGGCGGAGCAGGCCAACGGCCTGGCCTGGACCCTCGGCCGCCGCGGCCTGGAGCGTGCGCTGGCCGAGGGGTGGACCTATGCCTTCGAGACGACCCTGGGCGGCAGCAGCATCGTGCGCCTGTTGCTGGAGGGCGCACGAGCAGGTGCGGAGGTCCATGTCTGGTTCGCCGGCCTGGCCACGCCGGAGCTGCACCTGCGCCGCATCCAGGCACGGGTGGCCGCGGGCGGCCACGACATCCCCGAAGCCAAGGTGCGTGAACGCTTCGATGCCAGTCGTGGCAACCTCGTGAAGCTCATGCCCCATCTCGCCAGCCTGCGCCTGTACGACAACAGCTTCGAGGCCGACCCGCGTGCCGGCCGCCGGCCGCAGCCGGTGTTGCTGCTGCATGTGCAGGCCGGTCGCGTGGTGGCGCATGCACCATTGCGCAGCGTGCCGGCCTGGGCGAAACCTCTGCTGGCGGCCGCTCTGCGTTGACTATGATCCAGCGTTTGCAGGAGGGGTGATGAAGGTCTTGCTGGTCGATGGTTTCCCGATGGTGCGCGCGGCGCTCACCGGTCTGATCGAGCAGCATTTCGGCGGTGCGCAGGTGCAGGGGGTCGACACGGTCGATGCCGCACGCCAGTCACTCGCCCAGGCGCTGCCTCGCCTCGTGCTGCTGGACCTGCGGGTGCCCGGCGGCTTCGAGCTGATGGAGGAGATCCATCAAACCCACCTGCTGCTGCCCGTGGTGGTCATCTCCGGCAGCGACGACACCGACGATGCCTTGCGCGCCCTGAGCTCCGGCGCCATGGGCTATGTGCCCGAGCGCAGCGACCTCGACACCCTGGTGCAGGCCCTGCACCTGGTGCTGGCCGGTGGTACTTATGTCCCCCCGCTCAAGCCTCGCGTCGACGAAACCGCTGCCGCGGCGCCCGCCTCGCCCACGCCCGACTGGGGCGCGCTGCCCCTCACGCCCCGCCAGAAGCATGTGCTGCACCTGCTGACCCAGGGCCTGTCCAACAAGCTGATTGCGCGTGAACTGGGCGTCAGCGTCGACACCGTGAAGGACCACGTCGCCGCGGTGCTCAAGGCGCTGGGTGTGGCCTCGCGCACCCAGGCGGTGGTGGTGGCCACGCAGCGGGTTCAGCGCGGCGCCTGAAGGCCCAGCCGCTTGCCCACTTCGGTGCGGAACCAGCCCGATTCAAGATAGGCGTACAGGTTGCGCCCGGGGCAGACGGTCTGCCGGCTGAAGTCCTTGTGGCTGGCGATCGCATCCAGCCCCAGCCCGTGGGTGGCAGCCAGCCAGGCGCTCAAGGCCACCGCGCTTTCCAGCTGCGCCGGCGTCAGCTGCTGCTCCTCGAAATTGCCGACCAGCATCAGCAGGGCGTGTCCGCGCGGGTCGTACTCGGTGTTGGTGTCACCCGCTTGGGCCAGTGGGCGCGCGGTAAAGATGCGGCCGTCAGGCGCGATGACGTAGTGGTAGGGGATGTCGGCCCAGCGCTTGGTCAGGCGAGACCACTGCTGCAGCCGGCGCAGGTAGGCCGCCGGGTCGGTGCCGTCCTGCCAGATCTCGCCTTGGTGGTGCAGCGTGATGTGGGTGATGCGCTGCGGCGGCGCCGTCACGTCACCCGGCGTGCCGCCCCAGGCCTGCACGCTGATCAGCGCGGGCGCTGGGGGCAAGGCAGGCCTGACGCTTGGCGCACTGGCGCAGCCGGCCATCGTGATGGCCAGACCCAGCAGCGCTGCGGCCGCCCTCATCGCACCGCGTCGATCGCGTCGAGCACGGCCTCGGCCGTGGCCGGTGCGCGCAGCGGCGGGTCGCAGCCTTCGGGCCCGCAGGCGGCGCAGGCGTCCTTGATGGCCAGCAGGGCTGCAAAGCCCAGCAGCAGCGGCGGCTCGCCCACCGCCTTGCTGCGGTGGATGGTCTCGCTGGCATTGGCCACGCCGAAGAGCTCGGTGCGGAACTCGGTCGGGCAGTCGTTGGCGGTCGGGATCTTGTAGGTGCTGGGCGCGTGGGTGGTGAGCAGGCCGGTGACCGGGTGCCAGACCAGCTCCTCCATCGTCAACCAGCCCATGCCCTGGACGAAGCCGCCTTCGACCTGCCCGATGTCCAGCGCCGGGTTCAGGCTGCTGCCCACGTCATGCAGCAGGTCGGCACGGGTGATGCGGCTTTCGCCGGTGAGGCTGTCCACCAGGGCTTCGCAGACCGCGCCGCCCCAGGCGTAGTAGTAGAAAGGGTGGCCCTGCAGCTTGGTGCGGTCCCAGTGCAGGCCGGGCGTGGCGTAGAAGCCGTCGCTCCAGAGCTGCACACGCTGCAGATAGGCGGCCGCCACCAGCTCCTTGAACGACAGGCTCTGCCCGCCGCCGCTCACCCTGCCGGCCTCGAACCGCACGTCGTCGGCCGTGCAGCCGAAGCGCTCGGCCGCCAGGGCCGCCAACCGCGTCTTGATCTTGCGGGCCGCGTCCTGTGCGGCCTTGCCGTTGAGGTCGCTGCCGGTGGAGGCGGCGGTCGCCGAGGTGTTGGCCACCTTGCTGGTGTCGGTCGCCGAGCAGCGCACGCTGTCGAACGGGATGCCCAGTTCATGCGCCACGACCTGCGCCACCTTGGTGTTCAGGCCCTGGCCCATTTCGGTGCCGCCGTGGTTCACAAGCACCGAGCCGTCGGTGTAGACATGCACCAGTGCGCCGGCCTGGTTCAGGTGGACCACGTTGAAGGAGATGCCGAACTTCACGGGCGTGAACGCCAGGCCTTTCTTGAGCACCGGGCTGGCTGCATTGAAGGCGGCAATCTCGGCGCGGCGCTCGGCGTAGCGGCTGCTGGCCAGCAGTTGGGCGGTGAGGGCTTGCGCATGCAGCTCCTCGACGCGCTGGCCGTAGGGTGTCACGTCCTGCCCCGGCGCGTAGAAGTTGCGCTGGCGCACCATCGCCGCATCCAGCCCCAGGCGGCGGGCGATGCCGTCGAGGATCATCTCGATGGCGATCGCGCCCTGCGGCCCGCCGAAGCCGCGGAAGGCGGTGTTGCTCTGGGTGTTCGTCTTGGCGCAGTAGCCGTGCATGGCCACATGCGGCAGCCAGTAGGCATTGTCGAAATGGCAGAGCGCGCGCGCCATCACGGGTGCCGACAGGTCGGCGCTGTGGCCGGCGTTGGAGATCAGGTCGATGTCGGCGGCCAGCACGCGGCCCTCGTCGTCGTAGCCGACATCCCAGCGATAGTCGAAGCCGTGCCGGCGGCCGGTGATGAGGAAGTCGTCGTCACGGTCCACGCGCAGCTTGACGGGCTTCTTCAGCTTCAGCGCGGAGACGGCGGCCACGCAGGCGAACAGCGCCGACTGGCTCTCCTTGCCACCGAAGCCGCCGCCCATGCGCCGGCATTGCACCACCACGCGATGCGCCGCCCAGCCGAGCGCATGCGCCACCAGCTGCTGCATCTCACTCGGGTGCTGGGTGGAGCAGTGCACCAGCAGGCCTTCGCCGCCTTCCTGCGGCACGGCCAGGCTGATCTGGCCCTCCAGATAGAACTGCTCCTGCCCACCCAGGCTCCACTGGCCCTGCAGGCGGTGTGGCGCGCGCGCGAGTTGCTCGGCCGGTTCGCCGCGGGTGAGGTGCATCGGCGGCAGCACGTACTGCCCAGCCGCGTGGGCTTGCAGCGCCGTGATGACCGTAGGCAGGGCTTCGGCCTGGATGACCTTCTTGGCCAGGGCGGCCGCGCGGCGGGCCAGTTCGCGGTCGGTCGCGATGACGGCGAACACCGGCTGGCCGACATAGCGCAGTTCATCGCTCGCCAGGATGGGGTCGTCGTGCAGCAGCGGGCCGCAGTTGTTCTCGGCCGGGATGTCGGCCGCGGTCAGCACCGCGACCACGCCGGGCTGGCGGCGCAGGGTGTCGAGGTCGATGGCGATGAGCTTGCCGTGCGCCAGCGGCGACAGGCCCAGGGCGGCGTGCAGGGTGCCGGCGGGCTCAGGCAGGTCGTCGGTGTAGGGCGCGGCGCCGCTGACATGCAGGTGTGCCGACTCGTGAGGGCGTGAGGTGCCGACCACCGGCAGGTCCAGCACCAAGGCTTCGGGCTTGTTCATGCGGCCAACCTCCCGGCGCGCCAGATGGTGATGGTCTTGCGATCCAGCGTTTCGAGCCAGAGCTTGCGGATGAGGTTCTGCGACACCTTCAGCCGGTAGGCGTCGGAGGCGCGCATGTCGGTCAGGGGCTTGAAGTCCTGGGGGAGGGCGGCGGCGGCGGCTTCGGCCGTGGCCTTGACCCAGGGCTGGCCCACCACGGCGGCCTCGGCAGCCGCCGCGCGCTTGACGATGGCAGCCATGCCGCCGAAGGCGAAGCGTGCCTGCTGCACGGTGCCGTTGCGCAGTTGCACGGCCAGTACCGCGCAGACGGCGGAGATGTCGCTGTCGTGGCGCTTGGAGATCTTGTGGGCGGCAATTGCCCAGCTGGTGTCGGGCTTGGGCACGTGCACCGCTTCGACCAACTCGCCGGGCTGCAGGTCCTTCTTCATGTAGTCGAGGTAGAAGTCCTGCAGCGGCAGGCGGCGCTGCTCGTCGCCCCGGCGCAGCACGACGTCGGCACCCAGCGCGATGAGCGCGGGCGCGCCATCGCCGATGGGCGAGCCGTTGGCGATGTTGCCGCCCAGCGTGCCGGCATGGCGCACCGGCGGCGAGGCAAAGCGCCGCCACAGCTCGGCCAGCGAAGGCGCCAGCGTGGTGAGAGCGGCCCAGGCGTCTTCGAGCGAAGCGGCGGCACCGATCCACAGGCCCGGCTGCTCGCCGAACGGCTCGGGGCGGATCTCGCGCAGCGCGGCCACGCGGCCGGTGTAGATCAGGTGGTGCAGCTGGCGGAACTGCTTGTTGACCCACAGGCCGATGTCGGTGGACCCCGCCAGCAGCGTCGCCTCGGGGTAGGTCTGGCGCAGCAGGGCCAGGTCCGCCAAGGTCTGCGGCGCATGAAAGCGCAGGCCGGCATGACCGTAGTCCAGCGGCTCGTCCATCGCCAGGGCCTGCAACGCAGCCTGCAGCGGGGCGCGGTCCAGGTGCTGGGCGGGCGCGTCGAACATCTGCTCGGCGGCATCCAGGATGGGGCGGTAGCCGGTGCAGCGGCACAGGTTGCCGGCGAGGTCATCGGCGAGCTGTTGGCGGTCTGGGCGGGTGCCAGCCTCGCCATGGCGTTCGTAGACGGCCGTCATCGTCATCACGAAGCCGGGCGTGCAGAAACCGCATTGCGAGCCATGGCAGGCCACCAGGGCTTGCTGGGCGGGGTTCAGGCGCTCGGGGCCGCCCAGGTCCTCGACGGTCAGCAGCGCGCGGCCATCCAGCGTGGGCAGGAACTGGGTGCAGGCATTGACATTGCGTAGCTGGAGCTGGCCGGCCGCATCGAGCTCGCCCTGGATGACGGTGCAGGCACCGCAGTCGCCTTCCGCACAGCCTTCCTTGGTGCCGGTGCAGCCGGCATGCTCGCGCAGGTACTGCAACACGGTGGTCGTGGGCGGCAGGTCGGCCACCTCGACGACCTCGCCGCGGTGGAAAAAGCGGATGGGTCTGGTATTCATGCTGGGTCGGATTGTCGAGGCTTGCCCCAGAATTGCCATATGAGTTTTACTAACCAGGAAAAATTCGTCGATCACCCGCGCCGCTGGGCGCTGCGCGGCGACCTGCTCGACTTCACCGCCGCACCGGCCTGGGGCGACACCACCCCCGCGGCGGTGCGCTTCGACCCCGACCACTGGCTGCTGATCGAGGACGGGCGCATCGTCGGCCGCCAGGCCGAGACGCCGGACGACAGCTGGGTGCGCAAGGACCATGCCGGCCAGCTGGTGCTGCCGGGCTTCATCGACACCCACGTGCACTGCCCGCAGCTGGAGGTCATCGCCTCCTACGGTACCGAATTGCTCGACTGGCTGCAGCGCTACACCTTTCCGGCCGAGCGCGCCTTCGCCGACCCGGCGCGCTCGCGGGCGGGGGCCGAGGTGTTCCTGGATGCGCTGCTGGCCAGCGGTACCACCGCCGCCGTCGTGTTCCCCACGGTGCACAAGGTCTCGGCCGAGGCGCTGTTCGAGAGCGCGGCCGCGCGCGGCATGCGGCTCATCACCGGCAAGGTGCTGATGGACCGCCACGCGCCCGACGGCCTGCGCGACGACGTGGCCCAGGCCGAGCGCGACTGCATCGACCTCATCGACCGCTATCACGGCCAGGGCCGGCTCGGCTATGCCGTGACCGTGCGTTTTGCGCCGACCAGCACGCCGGAGCAACTGGCCATGGCGGGCGCCCTTTGCCGCGCCGACGCCAGCCTCTACATGCAGACCCATGTGGCCGAGAACCGCGCGGAGGTGGCCTGGGTGGGGGAGCTCTTCCCGCAGGCGCGCAGCTACCTGGATGTTTACGACGCCGTCGGCCTGCTGCACCCGCGGGCGGTGCTGGCGCATGGCATCTACCTGGACGACGCCGACCGGCGGGTGATGGTCGAGCGGGGCGCTCAGATCGCGCATTGCCCGTCGAGCAACCTGTTCCTGGGCAGCGGCCTGTTCGACTGGCCGGGCGCGCCCTTCGCGGTGAGCCTGGCCAGCGATGTGGGCGGCGGCACGACGCTCAGCCTGCCGCGCAACATGGGCGATGCCTACAAGGTGCAGGCCCTGCGTGGCGAGCGGCTCACGGCCTGGGCGGCCCTGCATGCGGCCACCCGTGGCGCGGCCCAGGCGCTGCAGCTCGGCCATGAGATCGGCGGTCTGTCGGTCGGCCAGGTGGCCGACCTGTGTGTCTGGGACTGGGCTGTCGGCCCGGTGGCTCAGGCCCGCGACGCGGTGGTGCGTGAGCTGCACGAGCGGGTGTTCGCCTGGATGACGTTGGCCGACGAGCGCAACCTGGCGGCTTGCTATGTCGCGGGACGGCCGCAGCGCTGAACCGTCTGTCCGCCTCATACGCCGCTTCGTCACAACCCGGATGGGCTGGCGGGGCGGTGCTGGCTAGAGTCGGCGCCTTCATTCACTGGAGACGCCATGAGCCGACCCCTGCTGACCCTTGTTGCCTCCCTGGCCCTGCTGACGGGCGCCCCTGAGGCGGCCTTGGCCGCCGACAAGCCCGTCGCGGCGGCCTTGGCCGCCGACAAGCCCGCCGCAGCGGCCAAGGCCCCGCGCCCGGCCAAGCGCTACACCATCGAGCAGTTCATGGCCACGGTCAACATCGGTGGCGCCAGCTTCTCGGCGGACGAAAGCCGCATCCTGTTCCACAGCAACGAGACCGGCATCTTCAACGTCTACGCGATGCCCGTGGGCGGCGGCAAGCCGGTGGCGCTGACCACTTCCAAGACCGACAGCCACTACGCGGTGAGCTTCTTCCCGGAAGACGACCGCTTCCTCTACACCCGCGACCAAGGCGGCAATGAGCTCAATCACCTCTACGTGCGCGAGCTCGACGGCAGCGAGCGCGACCTCACGCCCGGTGACAAGCTCAAGGCTTCGTTTGCCGGCTGGAGCGGCGACGAGAGCGCGTTCTATGTGACGACCAACGAGCGCGACCCCCGCTTCTTCGACCTCTACCGCTACGACGCCAAGACCTACGCGCGCAGCCTCGTGTTCAAGAACGAAGGCGGCTGGGAGGTGGCCGACATCAGCCGCGACGGGCGCTGGCTGGCGCTGGCCAAGGTCAACACCACGGCAGACTCCGACGTGCACCTGGCTGACCTGCACACCGGTTCGGTCAAGCACATCTCGCCGCACACCGGCGTGGCGCAGTACGCGCCGCAGGACTTCACACCCGACGGGCGCGAGCTGCTGATGACGAGCAACGACGGCGGCGAGTTCACCCGCGTCATCGCCTACGACATCGCCACCGGCAAGACCCGCGAGGTCGAGAAGGCCGACTGGGACGTGGCCTACACCGCCTTCTCGCGTGACGGCCGGCACCGCGTGACCGGCATCAATGCCGATGCCAGCATCGCGCTGCGCCTGTATCGCGACGGCAAGCCGATCGCGCTGCCCAAGTTGCCCGGTGGCGAAGTGCGCGGCGTGACCTTCTCTCGCAGCGGCAAGCGCATGGCGTTTTACGTGAACGGTGACCGCTCGCCCAACAACCTCTTCGTGGCCGAGGTCGGCGCGAGTGCGGCGCCGAAGCAACTCACGCAGAGTCTGTCCAAGGAGATCGACCCGGCGGAGCTGGTGGACGCGAGCATCGTGCGTTTCAGGAGCTTCGACGGCATGGTCATTCCGTCGGTCTTCATGCTGCCCAAGGAGGCCTCCCCGACGCACAAGGTGCCGGCGGTCGTCTGGGTTCACGGTGGCCCGGGCGGGCAGACGATGCGTGGCTATTCGGCGCTGATGCAGTACTTCGTCAACAACGGCTATGCGGTGCTCGGCATCAACAACCGCGGCAGCTCGGGCTATGGCAAGAGCTTCTTCACGGCCGACGACGGCAAGCATGGCCGCGAGCCGCTGTGGGACTGTATCGAGGCCAAGACCTTCCTGGCCTCCACCGGCGTCATTGACCATGAACGCATCGGCATCGTCGGCGGCAGCTATGGCGGCTACATGGTGCTGTCGGCCATGGCCTTCCGGCCGGAGGCCTTCAAGGTGGGCATCGACATCTTCGGCGTCAGCAACTGGCTGCGCACGCTGGAGAGCATCCCGCCCTACTGGGAGAGTTTCCGCAAGGCGCTCTACCAGGAGGTGGGTGACCCGGTGAAGGACCGCGATTTCCTGATGGCGACGTCACCGCTCTTCCATGCCAAGGAGATCAGGAAGCCGCTGATGGTCATCCAGGGCGCCAACGACCCGCGCGTGATCAAGCCCGAGAGCGACGACATCGTTGCGGCCGTACAGAAGAACGGCGTGCCGGTGGACTATCTCGTGTTCGACGACGAGGGCCACGGGTTCTCCAAGAAGAAGAACACGCTGGTGGCCAACCGCCGCATGGTCGAGTTTCTCGACAAATACCTGAAGCCGGTCGGTCAGCCGACCCGGTAAGGAGCCGCGCGATGTTCAGTTTCCTGCTGTGGTGCCTGCTGTTCGTGATCTGCTGGCCGCTGGCCTTGCTGGCTCTGGTGCTGTGGCCCCTGGTGTGGCTGATCACCTTGCCCTTCAGGTTGCTGGGCATCGCGGTGGATGGCGCCTTCGCGTTGCTGCGTGCCCTGGTCATGCTGCCAGCGCGGGTGCTGGGCGGGCGGTAGCCGCGGCCGCGCTCGGCCGGTGCTCAGAGCTCGCCGAGCAACAAGACCAGGTCCACCAGCAGCAGCAGACGCTGGCCCTCGGCGCCGTCGACCTGGGCGAGGCCGACGATGAAGTCGCTGTCCACCTGGGGACCGAGGCTCGGGCGGGGTTGGATCTGCTCGGCGCTGAGCGCGACCACGTCTGACACCGCGTCCACCACCAGGCCCACCGTGCGGTGATCCACATTGACGACGATGGTGACCGTGTTGGTGCCGCTTTCGGCCGGGAGGCCAAGCTGGCGGCGCAGATCGACGATGGGCACGATGACGCCGCGCAGGTTCATCACGCCCAACACATGCGCAGGCGCGTTGGCGATGCGGGTGGCGGGCTCCTGTCGGCGGATTTCCTGCACGGCCAGGATGTCGATGGCGTAGGCCTCCGCGCCGAGGCGGCAGGTCAGCACCTCACGCGGTGCGGCGGTCTCAACGGCTTGCTGTTCGATGACGGAGAGGGCGGTCATGGCGAGACTTGGGTTGGTTATGTGATAGATTTGATATCAAATCGACCAGATTTGCTCGGGGCAACCCTTGGTTTGGCGTGGAATCCATCACTTCGAAGCGACTCTCGGCGCGGGGGCAGGCGGGCGGCGCTGGCCTCGCGAGAGATCCGTTGAGACGGTCACAGCGCAGGAATCGAGAACTTTTCGAGCCTCCGGCGGGAAACATGAGGCCCTGCGCTAGCCAGGGCATTCGATAAAACTGATAATTTCCAGCATGCCATCTGATCGCAGGAAGCGCATCATGAAAAAGATCCTGATCGTCGACGACCACGCGGACATCCGCCGCCTGATCCGCATGACGCTGGAGTTCGAGGACTACGACGTCCGCGAAGCCGCCGATGGCGAGGCCGCCCTGGCGCTGGCGCAGGACTTCCAGCCGGACCTGGTGCTGCTGGACGTGATGATGCCGGGCGACATCAACGGCCTGGACGTGTGCCGGCGCCTGCGTGCCGCCGAGGCGCCGGGCCGCGGGCCGCGGGTCATCATGCTCAGCGCGCGCGGCCAGGCCAGTGATCGCGAAGCCGGCTTGCAGGCGGGCGCCGACACGTATCTCGTCAAGCCCTTCAGCCCGCTGCAGCTGATCAGCTGCATCGGCGAACTCTGGGCTGCCGCCTGACCATGGTGGCCCTGATGAACCCGGTCGATGCCGCAGGCGCCGACCGCAGCTTCGACGATGCCGCCTCGGCGCAGATGGAGCGCATCGTCCAGGACCTGGGCCGCATGTACCACGAGCGCAATGAGGCGCTGCGGGAGGTCACGCGTGCTCACCACGAGGCCCTGCTGCGCCTGGCACTCGCAGCCGACTACCGCGACGACGACACCGGCGTGCACATGGTGCGCATTGGCTACCTGGCCGAAGCGCTGGCCCTGCTGCTGGGTGAGCCCGAGGGCTTCGCCCGCATGCTGCGCCGCGCCGCACCCATGCATGACGTGGGCAAGATCGGCATCCCTGACGCCATCCTCAAGAAGCCCGGCGCCTACACACCCGACGAGCGGGCGCAGATGAACCAGCATGCGCAGATGGGCGCCGACATCCTCGGCCGCTCGCGCGTGCCGCTGTTCCAGCTCGCTGCCGAAGTCGCGCTGACCCATCACGAACGCTGGGACGGCAGCGGCTATCCGCGCGGGCTGGTGGGCGAGGCGATTCCCATCTCGGGCCGCATCGTCGCGGTGGTGGACTTTTTCGACGCCCTCACGATGGACCGCTGCTACCGCAAGGCCTTCAGCGACGAGGTTGCGCTCGGCATGCTGGTGCAGCAGCGCGGCGTGGCCTTCGACCCGCGCATCGTGGACGCCTTCTCCCACCAGGTGCACGACATGATCGCGCTGCGAGAGCGCATCAACGCCAATCCGCCCAGCTTCGAGCAACTCGCCGAACTGGCCTGACCTGCCCCCACAAGAGGCCTTGTCATGAGTTTTCTCCGCACCCTCGCGCTGGCGGTCGCCGGCATCGTGTTTGCCGCGCAGGCGGCGCCTTTGCAGGCCCAGACGCTGGAGCGCGTCAAGGCGGCCGGCAAGTTGCAGGTCTGCATCTGGCCCGATTACTACGGCATCACCTACCGCAACCCGCGCACCCAGCAGCTCGGCGGGATCGACATCGACCTCTCCGCCGAACTCGCCCGCGACCTGGGCGTGTCGCTGGAGTACGTCGAGACCTCCTTCCCGCAGCTCGCTGCCGACGTGAACGCCGGCCGCTGTGACGTGGCGATGTTCGCGGTCGGCATGCTGCCCGCGCGCAAGGAGGTGCTCGCCTTTACGGAGCCCTATCTGCAAAGCGACATCTACGGCGTCACCAACCGTGCCAGCCGCACGGTGCGGCAGTGGTCAGACATCGACCAGCCCGGTGTGCTCGTGGCCGTGCAGGCCGGCACCTTCATGGAGCCCGTCATGCGGGATGCGCTGAAGCAGGCGCGCATGGTGGTCATCAAGCCGCCGGCCACCCGGGAGCAGGAGCTGGAGGCCGGCCGTGTGGATGTCTTCATGACCGACTACCCCTACAGCCGCCGCCTGCTCGACAACGCCGACTGGGCCCGCCTGGTGTCGCCGCCCAAGCCCTTCTTCGTGCTGCCCTATGGCTACGCCGTCAAGCGCGGTGATGCCCGCTGGCTCGCACGAGTCGACGAATTCGTGGCGGCCATCAAGCGCGATGGCCGGCTCATGGCGGCTGCCAAGCGCCACGGCCTGGCAGAGATCGTCGTCATGCGCTGAAGGCCATGGGCGCCAGGCCATCCCGGTCCTTGCTCGGGCGCGCCGGGCTGCTGCCCAAGCTGCTGTCGGGCCTGCTGGCCCTGGCCGTGCTGGCGGCCAGCGTCGGCATGGCCGCCTTCGAGCGTCGTGAGACGCTGGAGACCGCGCTGGACCGCGCCGAGCTGGTGGCCCTCACGCTGGAGGATCACGTCACCCGCACGGTGGATTCGGCGGCCCTCATCCTGCGCACCCTGGGTGAGGGCATTGCCAACCAGGCCTCGGCCGACCCCGCGCGGCTGCAGCCGCTGGTCACGCAGAGCCTGATCAGCAGCCTGCCCTTCCTGCGCAGCGTGGCGGTGCTGGACGAGCAGGGGCGGGTGCTCGCGAGTTCCATCCCGTCGGAGCAGGGCGTGCGCGTCGCGCTGGACCGTCTGGGCCGCCGGCCTGGGGTGGGGCGGGAGCAGCTGCAGGCCCTGCTGCCCGGCCGGAGCCTGGCTGACCTCGGCCAGGCCAGCGGTGCGCCACGTGCCGCGGGTGTCGGCATGCTGCCCCTGGTCCGCACGGTGGCCGGGCCGGGTGAGCAGAAGCTGCTGCTGGTCGCACTCATCAACCCGGGGGCGCTGGCCAACTTCCAGCAGGGCGCCTTGTCTGAGCAGGGCAGCGTGGCCTTGCTGGCGAGCCTGTCGGGCCAGCTGATTGCCGCCAACGACCAGCTCTCGCTGGAGCCTGGCGCGCAGATCGCGGGTCATCCGGTGTTCGCCGAGTGGCTGCCCGAGCGGGAGCATGGCGAGTACTTCGGCGCTGGCGCGCAGCCGGGTCGGCAGGCCGTGGCCTTCCGGGCGTCTCGCACGCGGCCGTTGGTGGTCGTGGTCGAGTTGGCGGAAGACATGGTGCTCGCCACCTGGCGTGAGCGCGCGAAGTGGCTGGCCAGCCTGGCGGTGCTCGGCCTGGCGGCGATAGGCGGCGGCCTGGCCGTGGTGCTGCGCGAGACGGCGGCGCGCGAACGGGCGCGCCGTGCCCTGCATGGCGCCCATGAGCAGGTCGCCCTGCGCGAGCGCGAGCTGAGCGTGCTGCTCAAGAGCGTGCAGGAGCTGATCTTCCGCACCGATGCCGAGGGCTGCATCACCTTCGTCAATGCCCGCTGGGCAGCCCTGAGCGATGCCGGCATCGACAGCGCGCCGGGCCGGCGCTTCAGCGAGCTGGCCTGCCCGCAGGACCGTGAGCGCGCGGCCGCGCTCTTCCGGCTGGACGACCGGGCCGGCGCCCGCCAGGCGCAGGTCTGCATTCCTGCGGCGCAGGGGCAGCCGCGGCATTTCCAGCTCGCGGTGGTGCCGCTGCATGGCGAGGGGCGCATCATCGGTTTCGCCGGCAGCGCGGTGGACGTGAGCGAACGGGTGGCGGCCGATGAGCAGCTGCAGCACCAACTGGCCTTCACCGGGCTGCTGCTCGAACTGAGCCCCTTGCCGGTGTCGATGTTCGACACCGAGGGCCGCTACGTGATGGTGAACCCGGCCTGGGAGGAACTGGTCGGGCGTTCGCGCGCCGAGGTCATCGGCGCGCCGGTGGGAGAGCTGCTGTCGCCCGAGGATGTGCGCCTGCACACCGAGCAGGACACACGGCTGATGGATTGCGGTGGCCGCCTGAGCTATGAAACGCAGATCCCGCACCGCGACGGCTCGCGCCGCGACATGGTGGTCACCAAGGTGCTGGTGCCCGGCAGCCCGCATGGGCCGGGCGGCATCCTGTGCACGCTGATGGATGTCAGCGAGTTCCGCGACGCGGAGCGGGCCACGCGCGACGCGCGCGACGCGGCCGAGGAGGCCTCGCGCGCCAAGTCGGAGTTCGTGGCCAACATCAGCCATGAGCTGCGCACGCCGCTGCAGGCCATCCTCGGCTTCTCGGAGCTGGGCTTCACCCGCGGCCAGGCGCACCCGAAGCTGGCCGCCATGTTCACCGACATCCACAGTTCCGGCCAGCGCATGCTCGCGCTGGTGAACGACCTGCTGGACGTGTCCAAGATCGAAAGCGCCGTGGGCACCTTTGACCTGGAGCGCTGCGACCTGCGCACCGTGCTGCAGGGCGTGCTGCGCGAGCTGGACCCGCTGCTGGGCCAGCGCGGCCTGCGGCTGCAGCTGCAGCTCTCCGATGCGCCGCTGTCGGCCAAGGTCGACCCCGGGCGCATCCACCAGGCCATCCGCAACGTGGTCGCCAATGCGATCAAGTTCTCGCCGCAGGGTGGGTTGCTGCAGGTGCAAGCCATCGCCACCAGCCCCGACGAGTGCACCCTCAGCGTGGCCGACCGCGGCCCCGGCATCCCGGCGGATGAGCTCGAATCGATCTTCGAGGCCTTCGTGCAGTCCAGCACGACCAAGGACGGCTCGGGCGGCACGGGGCTGGGCCTGGCCATCAGCCGCAAGATCGTGGAGGTGCACGGCGGCAGCATCCGGGCGGAGAACCGGGCCGAGGGCGGCGCCATCTTCCGCATCCGCCTGCCGCTGCGTGCCGCGGGCGACTCGCATCTCCTAACGGCGTACTGACTCGGCGCCCTGGAACGGTGCAAGAATGCCCGTCACGCCACTCACCTGCCTCGCACCCGCCCGCCGTGACCGCCCAGCACATTGCCGTAGTCGACGACGAAACCGCCATCACCGAGCTGCTGGCCCACTACCTCGCCACGCACGGCTTCCGCACGACGCAACTGCACTCCGGCCGCGACCTGATGGCCCTGATGCCCAGCGACCCACCGGAGCTGGTGCTGCTGGACCTGGGCCTGCCCGGCGAGGACGGCTTTGCCATCGCGCGCCAGCTGCGCGAGCACTGGCGCTGTGGCCTGGTCATCATCACCGGCCGGGGCGATGCGGTGGACAAGGTCGTCGGCCTGGAGGTCGGCGCGGACGACTACGTCACCAAGCCCTTCGACCTGCGTGAGCTGGTGGCGCGGATCAAGGCGGTGCTGCGACGCATGGAACCGCCGACGCTCGCGGCGGCGGCGCCGGTCCCGGCCGCCTCGCCGGCAGCGCCCCTTGCGCCGTCGGGTCCGGCGCTCGGCTTCCTCGGCTGGCGGCTGGATCTGGCGGCACGCCGTCTCGACGACCCCGCCGGGGCCGAGGTGCGGCTCACCACCGGCGAGTTCGAGCTGCTCGCCACGCTGGCCCAGCATGGCGGTCGGGTGCTGTCACGTGACTTCCTGCTGGAGCAGACCCGCGGCCGCGAGGCGGCGCCGTTTGACCGCACGATCGACGTGCAGGTGGGGCGGCTGCGCAAGAAGCTGGAGGCCGACCCCGAGAACCCGCAGATCATCAAGTCGGTGCGAGGTGCAGGCTACATCTTCATCCCGCCCGTCGGGCCGGTGGCCTGATGACCACCGCTTCGCCCGCAGGCGCGCCCCCGCCGGTCATCGACGACCTGGGCGTCTATCGCTCGCTGTTCTCTGCCGCGGCCGACGGCCTGTTGCTGGTCGACCCCCAGGGCCAGATCGTGCTGGCCAACCCCTCGGCCGCGCAGTTGCTTGGCTACGCGCAACACGAGCTCGTCGGCCTGCCGGTGGATGCGCTGGTGCCCGACAGCATCCGGCCCCGCCATGCCGCCTATCGCGAGGCCTATGGCCAGGCCCCCCGGCCACGCCCCATGGGCACGCAGATGGAGCTGGTGGCGCGCCGCAAGGACGGCAGTGAGGTGATGGTGGAGATCGCGCTGAGCCCGCTGCAAAGCCACGGCCGGCCGTTCGTGGTGGCCGCCATCCGCGACATCGGCAGCTACCCCCGCGTGCGCCAGGCGCTCACGCGCGCGCGGCACAGCGAACACCTGGCCCAGCTCGGCCGCCTGGCCGTGGACGAGCGCGACCCACAGAAGCTGCTGATGCGTGTGCCCGAGCTGGCCGCGCAGGCGCTGGAGGCGGAGTTCTCGAGCGTCATGCTGCTGGAGCCCGACCGGCGCTCGCTGCGGGTGGTCAGCCGTTGCGGCCACTTCGCGTCGGCCCCGCTCGGGGCCTGCTTGCCCAACGACCCCGGGACCGCAGCCGGCCACGTGATGTCGCGTGGCGAGCCGCTGCGGGTGGATGACCTGTCGCGCGAGCAACGCTTTGCTGTGCCGCAGGCCGATCTGGAGGCGGGCATGGCCAGCCTGCTGGCAGTGCCGCTGTTCGACCGAGGTCGCATGACGGGCGTGCTGTGCGTGCGGTCGCGCCAGTTGGCACATTTCGGTGACGACGAGACCCGCTTCCTGCAATCGTTGGCCAACCTGCTCGCCACGTGCCTGCAGCGCGCCCAGAGCGAAGAAGCCCTCAACCACGCGCAGCGGCTGGAGAGCGTGGGCCAGCTGACGGGCGGCATCGCGCACGACTTCAACAACCTGCTCACCGTCATCCAGGGCAACCTGCAGGTGCTGGAAGAACTCCCCGCGCTGGCCGACCATGCCTTCGGCCAGCAGCTGGTGAGCGCCGCCACCCGCGCAGCCCGGCGCGGCGCTGAGCTGACCAGCAAGTTGCTGGTGTTCTCGCGTCGCCAGGTGCTGCAGCCGACGACGGTGGATGTCGGCCTGCTGCTGCATTCGCTGGCCGACATGCTTCGCCGCACGCTGGACCAGCGCATCACCATCAGCGTGGAGCTGCCCGCCGCGCCGGCGGCCCTGGCGGTGCTGGCCGACCCGGGGCAGCTGGAGTCGGCCCTGCTCAACATCGCCATCAACGCGCGTGACGCCATGCCCGAGGGCGGCACGCTGCGTTTCAGTGCCGGGCCGGCCGGTGTGCTGCCGGCGCAGGTGCGGCGCGAGATCGATGACCCGAGTGCGCTGGACGAGCGCTTCCTGCGCATTGCCATCGCCGACAGCGGCACCGGCATGCCGGAGGCAGTCAAGGAGCGCGCCTTCGAGCCCTTCTTCACGACCAAGCAGGCTGGCCGCGGCACGGGCCTTGGGCTGAGCACGGTGTATGGCTTTGCAAAGCAGTCGCGCGGCGCGGTCACCATCGACTCGACCGTGGGCGCGGGCACGACCATCGCGCTTTTCCTGCCGCGCCCCTGGGACGTGGCCCCGGCGCGCGAGGAGGTGGCCACCGGCACCGACACGCTGCCGCCAGGCCTGAAAGTGCTGATGGTGGAAGACGATGCCGAGGTGCGCGCGGTGGCACGGCAGTTCCTCGACGCCCTGGGTTGTGATGTGACGACCTGCGCCAGCGCCGAGCAGGCGCTGCTGCTGTTGACGCCCGAGGCGCCCTTCGAGTTGCTGCTGACCGACATTGCCCTGGGCTCGGGCATGCGTGGCACTGAGCTCGCCGGCATCGCCCAGGCCCGCCTGCCGCAGCTGGCCATCCTGCTGATGTCGGGGTTCTCGGCCGACCTGCTCGAGGCGGACCAACAGGCGCCGCCGAGCTGGGAGCTGCTGCAGAAACCCTACTCGCGCGCCGAGCTGGCCCAGGCCATGGCCCGCGCGCTGGCGGCGGCGGGCTGACGCGCGTCAGCCGCGCGGCTGGGACAGCATCGCCTGCAGCGACTCCGCCGGTGCCGGGCGACCGAAGTGGTAGCCCTGCATCTCGTCACAGCCCTGGCGCAGCAGGTGAGCACGCTGGGCCGGGGTCTCGACGCCCTCGGCCACCACGCGCAGGTGCAGGCGGTGGGCCAGGCCGATGACCGCGTCCACCAGGGCTTCGCCGTCAGGCACTTCGCCGATGCGACGCACGAAGGATTGGTCGATCTTCAGGGTGTCGATCGGGAACTGGTGCAGATAGGCCAGGCTCGAATAGCCGGTGCCGAAATCGTCGAGCGAGATCTTGACGCCCAGCCCGCGCAGCCGCTGCAGCATCGCGGTGCCTTGCTGTGGGTTGCTCATCAGCATGCCCTCGGTGAGCTCCAGCTCCAGCAGTTCGGCGTCGATGCCGTGGCGCTGCAGGGCGGCGGCCACGACGGTGTCGAGGTCGCCCGCCGCAAACTGCCGCGCGGCGACGTTGACGGCGACGCGCACCACCGGCTGGCCGGCATCCAGCCACTGTCGCAGCTGGCGGCAGGCGCGGTCGATGACCCAGGCGCCGATGTCCAGGATCAGGCTGCTCTGCTCGGCCAGCGGAATGAACTGCCCCGGTGGCACGAGTCCTGATGCGCCGCGTTGCCACCGCAGCAGGGCCTCGGCACCCACCACCTCACCGGTCTGCGCGGCCACCTTGGGTTGGTAGTGCAGCAGCAGTTCCTCGCGCTCGATGGCACGGCTCAGGGCCGCCTCCAGCTCGAGCTTGGCCATGGCCTGGGCATGCATGTCGCCGGTGTAGAAGCAGTAGCGGTTGCGTCCCAGGTCCTTGGCCCGGTGCAGGGCCGCATCCGCGTCGCGCAGCAGCTCCACCGCAGTGGGGCTTTCGCTGTCGGGGAACAGGCTGATGCCGATGCTGGCCGTCAGGTAGGCATCGCGGCCGCAGGACAGGGCCACCGGCTCCGACACCGCGGCCAGCACGTCGCGCGCGATCTGGCCGAGGTCGTCCGCCTGCGCGGCGTTCTCGATGATGAGCAGGAACTCGTCGCCACCCAGCCGCCCGAGGCAGTCCTTGTGGCGCAGCCGGGCCTGCAGTCGCTCGGCCACGCAGATCAGCAGCTCGTCGCCCGCGGGGTGACCCAGGCTGTCGTTGACGGTCTTGAAGCCGTCCAGGTCGATGACCATCAGGGCCGGGCGGGCCTCGCGTCGCCTGGCGCGGGCCAGGGCCTGCTCCAGGCGGCGCTGCAGCTGGGCGCGGTTGGGCAGTTTGGTCAGCGGGTCGTTGTGGAACAGCCAGTCGGCCTGGGCCTCGCTGTCCTTGATGCGGCTGATGTCGGTAAACACGCCCACGTAGTGGGTCACCGGCCCGTCGTCGTTGCGCACCGCGCGGATGGTCAGCCACTCGGGGTAGATCTCGCCGTTCTTGCGGCGGTTCCAGATCTCGCCTTGCCAGTGGCCGGTCTGGTTCAGCAGCGTCCACATCTGCTCGTAGAACGCGCGACCGTGGCGGCCGGAGTGCACCAGGCGCATGTTGTCGCCGATGGCCTCCTCGGCGGTGTAGCCGGTGATCTGGCTGAACGCACGGTTGACCGACTGGATATAGCCCAGCGGGTCGGTCACGATGACGCCGTCGCGGATGTCGTCGAAGGCGGTGGCCCATTGCTGCATGCGCTGCTGCAGGTCCCGCCGCGCGGTGATGTCACTGGAGATGCCATAGACGCCGATCACCTGGCCGGTGTTGTCCACGAGGCGCCCCTTGGTGCAGGCATAGATGCGGTCGCCCTGGGCAGTGGCAAGCTGCATCTCCAAGCTGACGGGTTGTTCGGACCGGGCCACGGCGGCCACGTCGCCCAGCAGGTGGTGCACCTGGTCCGGTGCCGGGATGTCCCGGGCTGTCTTGCCGATCAGCGTGGCGGGCGCCCGGCCCAACAGGCGGCCGAGTTCCCGGTTGGCGAACAGGTAACGCCCCTGCAGGTCCTTCGCGAAGATCAGGTCGCTCGACGAGTTGGCGATGGCCTCGGCGATCTGCCAGGCGCGTTCCTTCTCGGCGTGGTCCGCGGCCAGGCGGGCAGCGGTCTGCTGCTCGCGCCGGCGCAGCGCCACGAACACCACGGCGCCGGTGATCAGCACGGCCAGCACGTCGACCAGCAGCAACAGGGCTGCGCCCGATGCGACGCCTTCGCCATGCAGGCTGTCGCGTGGGACCTGGACCACCACGAACCAGGGCGAGCCGGGCAGCGGCAAGGCCACGGCAGCGGTGGGCTCGCTGGTGCGGCCGGCGTGGGCCAGGGGCAGGCCGTTGAGCAGCGTGCCGGCCAATGCCGGGTTGGCGGTCAGTGCAGCCAGGCTGGTGTCACCCGGCGGGCTGTTGGTGATGCGCACGAGGGGTGTGTCGCTGCCGCCCAGCCCCACGGCCAGCAGGCCCTTCGGGCCCGGGCGCACCAGCAGCGTCTCGGGCGCACCGAATCCAGCCCCTGCGAGCAACTGCGGCAGCAGTGAGCGTCGCGGCTCCGTGCGCAACACCAGGACCAGGTCGGCATGCCCATCGCTGCCCAGCAAGGGCACGAGCAATTCAAAGCGCAGGCTGTCGGCCAGGCCTGGGCGGGCGAGGAAGTCGCTGCCCGACACCCGGCCCTGTTGCAGCGCCATGAGGGCCGCGTCCACCACGGCGGGGTCGAGGTCGGCCGGGCCGTCGTCGGCGTTCAGCACGGGGTGGCCTTGGGCGTCGAGCATCAGCGCGGCGCTGTAGTGCCCTGAGGCGAGCAGCATCTGGAGTTGGCGGCGCAGCGCGAGGGTGGCGGCTTCGTCCTGTGTGCGGCGCCAGCGCAGCAGGCTGCCGCGCAGCGTGGGGTCCGCGGAGAGTTGGCGTGCCTCGCGCACCCGGCGATCAATCCAGCCCTGCACGAGGTTGGCCTTGGCCTGGGCCTCACGGCGCAGCCGTTCGACGTGCTCGGCGTGGTCGCGGCTGGCATTGCTGGCGTAGCTGACCAGGCTGGCGGCGACGATGGCGACGCACGGCAGCGCGAAGACGCCCATGAGCCGCAGCGGTCGTTCATGGGCCGCCAGGTCGCCGAGGTCAGGCGACGTCGGCGGAGCCACGGCGCGTTGCCGGCGTGCGGCCACGAGATAGATGAGGCTGCTGGTCAGCAGCACGAAGGCGATGCCCTTGCCCTGGGCGAGGGCCGACAGCGTGGCCAAGTCCGCGCTGGCTTGCTGCAGCAGCCGGTCGGACAGCAGGATCCACAGCATGCCGAAGGCGGCATACACCAGGGCCAATGCCAGTGGCGTGGCCATGAACTGGCGCAGGCCCTGGGCGGCGGCGCTCGCCGCCTCGCCCGTGCCTGGCTGTGGGGTGTCCAGATCCGGGGCGGAGGCTGCATCCATGAAAGGGGCTTTCAGCAGGCGGCTGGCAGGTCAGTGCAGGCCGGCCGGCGCATCGCGGCGCTCGACGTAGGCGGCCAGCGCCGGGAAGTCGGGGATGCAGATGTCCCGGCGGCTCTTTTCGTTGAACGCGATCAGCTCGGCGCGCGCCAGACGCGACAGCACGCGGCTGACGGTTTCGAGCGTGAGGCCGAGGTAGTTGCCGATCTCGGCACGGGTCAGGCGCAGGCTGAACTGGTCGGCGCGCAGGCCGCGAGCCGACAACGACTCGGCCCAGTAGTGCAGGAAAGCCGCCACGCGGGCGTCGGCCGGCAAGGTGCAGATCGTCATCAGCGAGTCGCGGTCGCGCAGGATCTCGTTGCTCATCGCCTCATGCACGATGGCCATCAGCGCCGGGTGCGTGATGCAGGCCTGCAGCAGCGCGTCGTAGCGCACCGTCCACACCTCGGCGGTGTCCAGCGCGATGGCGTCGCAGCCGTAGACGCCATGAGAGATGGCGCTGAAACCCAGCCAGTCGCCACGGAAGCGCAGGCCCACGACCTGCTCGCGGCCGTCGCTGGACAGGCTGACCAGCTTGAAGAAGCCGGAGTTCAGGATGTGCAGGTGCTCGAATCGGTCGCCGGCGCGGTAGATCACGTCGCCAGCGTGCACGATGCGGCGCTTCGGTTCCAGCGCCGTGGCGATCAACTGCAGGGCCTCGGCAATGCGCTGACCGGTGCTGTTGCGTGCCACCTCCCGGGAGCCGACGACGGCCGCGGGGCGGGCGTTGAAGGCGGGGGTGGTGCGCGTCGTGGCGAGGGTCTGCATGGCGTTCTCCGTGGGGCGTTCGATGGAGGTCATGCTAGGGAGGGCTTGCCAATGGACGAGCAATGCGGGACATCGCTCGGTAGCGCTGCGTAACAGTCCGTGAACAGAAGGTGACCGGATAAGTACCAGCAAACCAGATCCCCCCGGGTTGACTTTCATCAAGGCTCGGCGAGTTGCGCTCGCTACGCTGACAAGCCATGTGTTCACAGGCCAACGACGGCGCTGTCGGCGTCGATTTCCAGCAACCCGCCCTGGCGGCAGCCCTGCTGCGCCAGGCTGGCGCGCTGGCGCGGGCCGGCGGGGCCGCAGCCCCGTTGCTGGCAGGCAAGCAACTCGCTCTGGTGACGCCTGACGGAGCGGACGCCGCGGCCACCGCCTTCATCGAGGCGGCCAAGGCGCTGGGCGCCCGGGTGTCGTCGGTGCGCGCCGGGTTGGACGATGCCAGCAGCGACGAGCAGGTCGACAACACGGCCCGCATGCTCGGCCAGCTCTACGACGCCGTGGAGTGCCAGCACTTGCCGGTGTCCCTCGTGCGGCGCATCGCGCGCAGCGCCGGCATCCCGGTGTTCGCGGGCCTGGCCACGCCTGCTCATCCGACGGTGGCCCTGGTCGCTCAGCTGGAGGGCGAGGCGAGTCTGGCGCTCAAGCGCCGCAGCGTGCTGCAGGCCGCCCTGCTCGTGACGCTGAACTGACGCCGCTCAGGCCACGTCGATCTCACGCAGCGCGTAGCTGCCGCCCCGGGCCCGGTCCTCGAAGAAGCAGCGCAGGGTCTCGCGCGTGGTCTTGAAGGCGAGCTCCTCCCAGGGGATGTCGGCCTCCGCAAACAGCCGCGCCTCCAGCGATTCGGGCCCCGGGTTGAACTCGGGCGAGCGCAGCCGCGCGCGGTAGAAGAGGTGGATCTGGCCCACGCGCACGACGTTCAGCACGGTGTACAGCGGCCCCATCTCGACATCGGCGCCGGCTTCTTCCTGCGTCTCGCGCAGGGCGCCCTCGGCGGTGGTCTCGCCCAGCTCCATGAAGCCGGCCGGCAGTGTCCACAGCCCGTGGCGCGGCTCGATCGCGCGGCGGCACAGCAGTACGCGGCCGTCAGCCTCCCACACCGGCAGCGTGCCGACGACGTTCAGCGGGTTCTGGTAGTGGATGCTGTGGCAGCTCGGGCAGACGGCACGTTCGCGGTTGTCGTCGGCGGGGATGCGGTAGTCCACGGCGGCGCCGCAGTTCGGGCAGTGCTTGAAGCGGGCGGGGAAGGGCATGCGGCCGAGTTTATAGAGGGTGAGAATCCAGGCCATGAAGCTCTACAACTACTTCCGCTCGTCGGCCTCCTGGCGGGTGCGCATCGGCCTGGCGCTCAAGGGCCTGGACTACGACTACGCGGCCATCCACCTGGCGAAGAACGAGCAGTTCGCCGAGCCCTTCGCCAACCGGCAGGTCTCGCACCTGGTGCCCGCACTGGTGCTGGACGACGGCGCCTGGCTGAGCCAGTCCATGGCCATCCTCGAATACCTGGACGAGACCCATCCCGAGCCGCCGCTGCTGCCGCGCGACCCGCTGGCGCGGGCGCAGGTGCGCGCGCTGGCGCAGGACATCGGCTGTGACATCCACCCGCTGAACAACCTGCGCGTGCTGCGCTACCTGAAGAACGACCTGGGCCAGGACCAGGCCACGGTCGACCGCTGGTACCACCACTGGGTCGCGACAGGCCTGGCCATCGTGGAGCAGCGCCTGGCGGCCACGGCCGGCGCCTTCTGCTTCGGTGACACGCCGGGCCTGGCGGACTGCCTGCTCGTGCCGCAGGTCTACAACGCCGAGCGATTCAACTGCCCGCTGGAGGCCTACCCCACGGTGATGCGCATCAATGCCGCCTGCCTGGCCCATCCGGCGTTTGCCCAGACGCACCCGAGCGTGTGCCCCGATGCGGCCTGACGCGGCCTGGTTGCGGCCGGACTGGCCCGAGGAGGTCGACGTCACGGCCTTCATGACGACGCGCGGCCCCAACTACGGCCGCAAGGCCGGCGATCCGGCCGAGGTGCGCGCCCAGCGCGAAGCTTTGCAGCCGCTGCTCGGTGCCCGGCCCATCTTCCTGGATCAGGTGCACGGTGCGGCCGTGGTGCAGCTGCGGCCCGAGTGGCATGACGACAACGCCCCGGCGGCCGACGCTGCCGTGTCGACCGACCCCGATCTTGCTGTCGCCATCCTCGTGGCCGACTGCCTGCCGGTGCTATTTGCTGCTCCCGGCGGCGTGGCCGGCGCCCATGCCGGCTGGCGCGGGCTGGCGGCGGGCGTGCTGGAGAACACCGTGGCAGAACTCTGCCGTGCGGCCGGTTGTGCGCCCGGTGAGGTGCGCGCCTGGCTGGGTGCGTGCATCGGACCCGAAGCGTTCGAGGTGGGCGCCGAGGTGGTGAGGGCCTTCGGGCGCGAGGCCGTCGCACACGACCAGGCGGGCTTTCTCTACCGCCCCAATCCCGAGCCTCGCTGGCGCGCGGACCTGCCCTTGCTGGCTCGCCAACGCTTGAACGCTGCCGGTGTCACCCAGATCAGTGGCGGCGGCTGGTGCACGCTGACCGATGATTCACGCTTCTTCTCGTTCCGCGGCGAGGCCCTCGGCCGACCTCGGGGCCGGATGGCCGCCTGCATCGCGTTGCGCGGCTAACTCATCGGCCTGGCGGCGCCGCTTGCGGCCCGGCGTGCCGAGGATGTACATCAAGAGTCCCAGCGGGAGCACGCCATACAGCATCAACGTGACGAAGGCGCCGAAGAGCGTGCCCTGCGGGCTCAGCGCTTCGGCGGCGGCCATCATCAGCGCGACGTAGCCCCAGGCAATGGCAACGAGGTACATGTGTCATGGGCGCGTCAGCGCGCGCGGTTACAAAGCCGCATCAGCGGAATGTGGCAAGCTTATTGCAACGGACCGAGACAACACCGCTGACGCGGGAGTTCCGAGGAAGACATGGCCACTCGCAAGAAGAACGATGCGCCGCCTGCAACGGATGCGCAGCCCTTTGCTGATCTGATGCAGCACATGGCGCATCTCCCGCAGATTTCCCCCGCTGCGCTGGCCGAGTTGCAGGCCGACTACCTGAAGCAGGCGACTGCGCTCTGGAACGCATCGCTCGGCCAGGGCGAGGCGCCGTCCGCAACGGACCGGCGTTTCGCCGCGCCGGAATGGCGATCCAACCCGGCGGCCCATTTCATGAGCCAGCTTTATCTGCTCAATGGCCGCACGCTGGGCAAGATGGCCGAGCAGGTGGAGGCCGACGACAAGACCAAGGCCCGCATCAAGTTCGCCGTGCAGCAGTTCGTGGACGCGGCGTCTCCGAGCAACTTCCTGGCGCTCAACCCGGAGGCGCAAAAGCTCGCGCTGGACAGCCACGGGGAGACCCTGGCCCGCGGCCTGCAGCAGCTGTGGGGCGACGTGCAGCGCGGTCATGTGTCCCAGACCGACGAAAGCGCCTTCGAAGTGGGCCGCAACGTCGCCACGACGGCCGGCAGCGTGGTCTTCGAGAACGCGCTTTTCCAGCTGATCGAGTACACGCCCCTGACGCCGCAGGTGCATGCGCGCCCCTTCCTGCTGGTGCCGCCTTGCATCAACAAGTTCTACATCCTTGACCTGCAGCCCGACAACTCCCTGATCCGTTACGCGGTGGCCGAGGGTCACCGGGTGTTCGTGGTGAGCTGGCGCAACCCCGATGAATCGGTCAAGCACCTGACCTGGGACGACTACGTCGAGCAGGGGGCCATCCAGGCCATTCGCGTCGTCCAGGAGATTTCCGGGCAGGAGCGAATCAACACGCTGGGCTTCTGCGTCGGCGGCACCATCCTGGCCACGGCCCTGGCCGTGCTGGCCGCCCGCGGGGAACAGGCCGCCGCCAGCCTGACGCTGCTGACCACGCTGCTGGACTTTGCCGACAACGGCATCCTGGACATCTTCGTGGACGAAGCCAGCGTGCGCTTGCGCGAGGCCACGCTCGGCCCCGAGGCGCACAACGGTCCGCAATTGCTGCACGGCCAGGAGCTGGCCACCACCTTCAGCTTCCTGCGGCCCAACGACCTCGTGTGGAACTATGTCGTGGGCAACTACCTCAAGGGCGAAGCGCCGCCGGCCTTCGACCTGTTGTACTGGAACGGCGACTCCACCAACCTGCCCGGACCGATGTACTGCTGGTACTTGCGCCACACCTACCTGCAAAACGAGCTGAAGGTGCCGGGCAAGCTGACGGTGTGTGGCGAGAAGCTGGACCTCGGCGCCATCGACTGCCCGGTCTACATCTACGGCTCGCGTGAAGACCACATCGTGCCCTGGCAGGCGGCCTACCGGAACACCCAGCTCTTCAAGGGCAAGCGGCGCTTCGTGATGGGGGCGTCGGGCCATATTGCCGGCGTCATCAACCCGCCGGCCAAGGGCAAGCGCAGCCACTGGATCAGCAAGAGCACCGCGCTGCCGGCCGACCCCGATGCCTGGCTGCAAGGCGCGACCGAACACCCGGGAAGCTGGTGGACCGACTGGTCCGCTTGGCTCGCCTCGCACGCCGGCGCGAAGAAGCCTGCACCCAAGACCCCGGGCAACCGCAAATTCAAGGCGATCGAGCCCGCGCCCGGCCGCTACGTCAAGGTCAAAGCCTGATTATTTTTCTGGAGACACCATGAGCCAACAGGACATCGTCATCGTCGCCGCCGCGCGCACCGCCATCGGCAAGTTCGGCGGCACGCTCGCCAAGACCCCCGCCAGCGAACTGGGCGCCGCCGTCATCCAGGACCTGCTGCGCCGCACGGGCCTGTCGGGCGAGCAGATTGGCGAGGTCATCCTCGGCCAGGTGCTCACCGCCGGCGTGGGCCAGAACCCGGCGCGCCAGGCCGTGATCAAGTCGGGCCTGCCGCAGGCGGTGCCGGCCATGACCATCAACAAGGTCTGTGGCTCGGGCCTGAAGGCCGTGATGCTGGCCGCCCAGGCCATCCGGGACGGCGACAGCGAGATCGTCATCGCCGGCGGCCAGGAGAGCATGAGCCTGTCGCCCCACGTGCTGCCCAACTCGCGCGACGGCCAGCGCATGGGCGACTGGAAGATGGTCGACACCATGATCGTGGACGGCCTGTGGGACGTCTACAACCAGTACCACATGGGCATCACCGCCGAAAACGTGGCCAAGAAGTACGGCATCACGCGCGAGCAGCAAGACGCCCTTGCGCTGGCCTCGCAGCAAAAGGCTGCCGCGGCCCAGGACGCCGGCCGCTTCAAGGACGAGATCGTGCCCTTCAGCATTGCGCAGAAGAAGGGCGACCCGATCGTCTTCGCGGCCGACGAGTTCATCAACCGCAAGTCCAACGCCGAAGCCCTGGCCGGCCTGCGCCCCGCCTTCGACAAGGCCGGCAGCGTGACCGCGGGCAATGCCTCCGGCCTGAACGACGGCGCCGCCGGTGTGGTCGTCATGACCGCGGCCAAGGCAGCAGCCCTGGGCCTCACGCCGCTGGCGCGCATCGCCTCCTACGCCTCCGCGGGCCTGGACCCGGCCTACATGGGCATGGGCCCCGTGCCCGCCGCCCGCAAGGCGCTGGAGCGGGCGGGCTGGAAGCCGGCCGACCTGGATTTGCTGGAAATCAACGAGGCCTTCGCGGCCCAGGCCTGTGCCGTGCACAACGAGATGGGCTGGGACACGAGCAAGGTCAACGTCAATGGCGGCGCCATCGCGCTGGGCCATCCGATCGGTGCCAGCGGCTGCCGCGTGCTCGTCACGCTGCTGCACGAGATGATCAAGCGCGATGCCAAGAAGGGTATTGCCTCGCTGTGCATTGGTGGTGGCATGGGTGTCGCCCTGACGGTTGAACGCTGAAACTCGAATCCCCCACAGTCCAATCACGAGGAGACTTCCATGAGCCAAAAAATTGCCTACGTCACCGGGGGCATGGGCGGTATCGGTACCGCCATCTGCCAACGCCTGCACAAGGAAGGCTTCAAGGTCATCGCCGGCTGCGGCCCGAGCCGTGACTTCACCAAGTGGCTCGACGAGCAGAAGGCCCTGGGCTACACCTTCTATGCGTCGGTCGGCAACGTGGCGGACTGGGATTCCACCGTCGAGGCCTTCACCAAGGCGGTGCAGGAGCACGGCACCATCGACGTGCTGGTCAACAACGCAGGCATCACGCGTGACCGCATGTTCCTGAAGATGACCCCGGAGGACTGGAAGGCCGTCATCGACACCAACCTGAACTCCATGTTCAACGTGACCAAGCAGGTCGTGCCGGGCATGGTGGAAAAGGGCTGGGGCCGCATCATCCAGATCAGCTCGGTCAACGGCGAGAAGGGCCAGGCCGGCCAGACCAACTACTCCGCCGCCAAGGCCGGCATGCACGGCTTCACCATGGCCCTGGCCCAGGAACTGGCCGCCAAGGGCGTGACGGTGAACACCGTGAGCCCCGGCTACATCGGCACTGACATGGTCAAGGCGATCAAGCCCGAGATCCTGGAAAAGATCGTCGCCACCATCCCGGTCAAGCGCCTGGGAACGCCCGAGGAAATCGGCTCTGTCGTCGCGTGGCTCGCTGGTGACGACAGTGGCTTCACCACGGGCGCCGACTTCTCCTGCAACGGCGGCCTGCACATGGGCTGAACGCAGCCTGCATGCGCCGAGCGGCAGCCTCCGGGCTGACGTTGTCGCTTCTGGCTCCGGCTCAGTGCGCGCCGGGCTGGGCGCCGAGGCTGCGGCGGCTCAGGATGGGCAGTTGGCGCAGCGCCGGCCGAGGCCCCTGCGGTGCGGCGGCCACACCGCGTGCCGCCGCATGCGGCCGGCGCTGCCAGTGGTCCAGCGCTTCCATCACCCGCTCCCAGGCCTGGTGGTCGTAAACCACGGCCGAGAAGAGGTTGTCCCGGCAGGGCTGCTGGCGAACCGCGGAGGCCACCAGCTGCCGCAGCGGGCCCGCGGCGGCTTGCATGCAGCTGCGCAAATCCCGGAAGGCCGCGCCCACGCGGTGGAACAGCACCCCGTGCTGCAGCTCGGCGGCTTTGTGCGAGGGTGAAATGACCATCCGCGTGAAGATGCGGGCCCGCCCATCGCCTAGCAGCTCGACGCAGAACTCGCGTCGCCAGCCGGTCAGCGCCTGGTCGGGGGTCAAGGCGGGCATCTGGGATTCGATGTGCAGGTCCATCGGCAAAGTGTCAGCGCCTGCTTGTTTTCTGCCTGTGGTCATCTGTATCGCCGTGCATCCGCATCTCGGGTAGGCGGATGCATCAAGACACAAATCTAGGGGGGCTGCGTTCCGGCGGTTGCCTGTCCGTGCCACCGCAGCGTCAGGTCCAGCCGCCCGCGAGGGCGCCGCGCAGGGGCCGGCCCAGGGGAGAACAGGCGTCGGGGGCGGTGCTGTCCCGCGCCAGCAGGTCCAGGGCAGTGCTGCACCAAGGGCCGAGCGGGAGGCGGTCGCCCAGCCGGGCGCTCAGCCGGCTCAGGGCGTCGGGCAGGTCCAGGAGACGGGCCGGCGCGCGTCCGCTGGCGGCGCGACGCTGCGCAATGAGCTCGGCCACGGTGACGATCTGTGGGCCGACAGCAGTCCAGTCGACGTGGGGCGTGGGCGCGTCCAGCAGCCGGACGAGGCCTTCGGCGAGGTCTTCCACGCGGATGGGTTGAACGTGGCAGCGGGCCACCGCTGAGGGGAGGGGCAGCCAGGGCAGGCGACTGAGCCGCGCCAGCATGCGGCTGCTGACGCCACCGGGCCCAAGCACCAGGCTCGGCCGCACGATGTGCGCCCGACCGGCCAGCGCCACGTCACCGGCCTGCTTGCTGCGCGCATAAGCGCTTGGACCGCCGCACAAGGCCGAGACATGCACCAAACGCCTGATGCCGGCGATCTCGCAGGCAGTCGCCAGGGCGGCCGGCGCGCGGTGGTGCAGCAGGTCAAGCAGGTCGCGCACGCCCTCGGCCTGGTCGCGCAGGCAGCCGGCCGTGTAGATCACGCCGTCCATGCCGGCCAGGGCGCGGGCCCAGGCCTGTGGCGTGTCCCAGGCCGTGACGGGGCGCAGTGCCGCCGGCACCGCCTCATGGCCCGCGGCGATGAGGGCCTGGCAAACATGGCGGCCGATGAAACCGCCCGCGCCGATGACGAGGATGCGCATGGCGGTCCTTTCAGCGTTCCGGGCGAATCCGGCAGGTGCCGTCCGGGGCGCAGCGGCCGGTGTGCAGGTGCGTGGCCGCCAGCAGCCAGCGTGGCAGGTGATAGCGATTGCGGGCCAGCCACGCGTAAGCCGGCCGCGCCAGGCGGGCGATGACGGGATGCTCAAGCGCAGCGGCCAGGCGCCGGTGGCCCGTGGCGGCATACACCGCCTGGATGGCTGGCACGCCGATCAGCCACTGGCCGGCCGCGTCACGCACGTGCAGCAGGGCCATCAGGGCCTCCCGGGGCACGCCCAGGGCCTGGGCATCGAAGCCGGGGCGCGAAATGTCGACAAAGCCCAGCCGGCCCTCACGGTTGGCCCGCATCAAGAAGGCCATTTCGCTGCTGCACAGCGGGCAGTCGCCGTCGTAGTAGACGGTGTGGGTGGTGCGTGGGGTGGTGGTGGCGTTCATGGCTGTTATTTCTGTTGAAAGAGAAACTAAGGGGCCAAAAAAGAGGCCGTCGCGGCCTCGTCAGGCTGTGGGCGTCATCCCATGGGCGGCATGGGCGGAGTGACCGGGAAGACGGACGCGGCTTCGGCTGCCGGCGCTGCGGGCTCGGCCGGACGCACGAAACGCTGCACCTGCGCACCCAGCCGCAGGATCTTCTCCAGCGTGGCCGGGCTCAGGCGCAGCATCTCGTCGCTCCAGCTGCCCAGCGTCTGCATCAGCGCCAGCGTGCTGCGCAGACGGTCCTGCAGGGCAGGCGATTCGTTCTCGAGCCCCGGATCAGCGGCCAGCTCGCGCAGCAGCGCCACCGTGGGGTCGAACTCGCGTTCCTTGCGCTCCCTCACGATGGTGCGGAAGAGCTCCCACACGTCGCCCGAGGTTTCGTAGTAATCGCGTCGGTCGCCGAGCAGGTGGGTCACGCGGATCAGTCGCCAGTTCAGCAGCTCCTTCAAGCTGTTGCTGACGTTGGAGCGGGCCAGCACCAGGGTGTCGGCGATGTCTTCCGCATGCAGGGGCTGGCCATGCACATAAAGCAGGGCGTGGACCTGGGCGACGCTGCGGTTCACGCCCCAGTTGGCGCCCATCTCGCCCCAGTGGACGATGAATCGGCGGCTGATGTCGGTGAGTTCCATGGCGCACAGCGTACGCCGCCTGAAATTTCTGTCAAGAGAGAAATTAAAGGTGGCCCGCTGCCGCGTGGCTATCATGCGGCCCGTTTTTGGTCCGTCAGGAGAGCCACATGGCCATGGATGTTGTTGACTACGAAATCAAGGGTGCCGAGATGCAGTTTGTCGAGGTCGAGCTCGACCCCGGCGAGGCGGCGATTGGCGAGGCCGGCTCGATGATGTTCATGGACGCGGGCATCACCATGGACACGGTGTTCGGCGACGGTTCGGCCAGCCAGGGCGGCTTCTTCGGCAAGCTGCTGGGCGCCGGCAAGCGCCTGATCACGGGCGAGTCGCTCTTCACGACGATCTACACCAACCAGGGTGCCGGCAAGCTGCGGGTGGCTTTCGCGGCGCCTTACCCCGGCAAGATCCTGCCGATGGATCTGCGCCAGCTCGGCGGCATGCTGATCTGCCAGAAGGACGCCTTCCTGTGCGCCGCCCGCGGCGTGTCGCTGGGCATCGCCCTCCAGCAGAAGCTGTCCACCGGCTTCTTCGGCGGCGAGGGCTTCATCATGCAGAAGCTCGAGGGCGACGGCCTGGCCTTCGTGCACGCAGGCGGCACCGTGGTGCGCCGTACGCTGCAGCCCGGCCAGACGCTGCTCGTGGACACCGGCTGCGTGGTGGCCTACACGCCGGGCGTGAACTTCGAGATCCAGTACGTCGGCAAGATCAAGACGGCACTGTTCGGTGGTGAAGGCCTGTTCCTGGCCAAGCTCACTGGCCCGGGCGAGGTGTGGCTGCAGAGCCTGCCGTTCTCGCGCCTGGCTTCGCGCATCTTTGCCGCGGCGCCGCAGACGGGCGGCGGTGGCCGCGAGGAAGGCTCCGTGCTTGGCGCCGTGGCGGGGGGCGGCCTCCTGGGCGGTCTGCTGGGCGGTGACAACGACTGAGCCTGCGCGCACCTTGACCTGGGACAGGGGCCGAACAGGTCGGCCCGATAAACTCGGGTTCTTGAGCTTGTACAGGGCGGCAGTGGGCCGCCCTTTTTCTTGGAGTACTCGGCATGTTGCGCAGATGGGTGTTGGCCTTGGGATGGTTGGCTGCAGTGGGGGCCCAGGCCCAGCCGGCGCGTCCGCCCATCTTCGTGCTGAACTCGCTGGACGCCGATGTCTCGGTCGTCGACCCCGTCAGCTTCACGGTGGTGAAGCGCTTTCCCACGGGCAAGGAGCCGCATCACCTCTACCTGTCGCCGGACGAGAAGTCGCTGATCGTGGCCAACGCGCTGGGCGACTCGCTGACCTTCATCGACCCGCGCACGGCGGAAGTCCAGCGCGTGGTGCGCGGCATCCCTGACCCGTATCACCTGCGCTTCTCGCCGGACATGAAGTGGTTCGTCACCGCGTCCAACCGCCTGGACCGCGTGGACCTCTACCGCTGGCAGGGCAGCACCGCCGCCGAGCCGTTGCAGCTGGTCAAGCGCATTGCCGCGCCCAAGACGCCCAGCCACCTGAACATCGACACCAAGAGCACGACGCTGTATGTCAGCCTGCAGGACAGCGACGAGCTGCTGGCCATCGACCTGGCCACGCAGGCCATCAAGTGGAAGCAGCGCGTGGGCAAGATGCCGGCCGACATTTACCTGACGCCCGACGACAAGTTCATTCTCGTGGGCCTCACGGGCGACAAGTTCGTCGAGGTGTGGGACGTGAGCGGCGCCGCGCCCAAGCTGGCCAAGCGTATCGAGACGGGCAATGGCGCCCACTCGTTCCGCGCCTGGGGTGACAAGCGCCATGTGCTGGTCAGCAACCGAGCCGCCAACACCATCAGCAAGATCGACGTGACCACGATGAGCGTGGTTGACCAGTTCCCCGGCCCCTCGGGCCCGGACGACATGGAACTGCTGACCGACGGCAAGACCCTGCTGGTGACCTCGCGCTGGGCCGGCAAGGTGACCGAGATCGACACCACCACCCGCAAGGTGGTGCGGCAGGTCAAGGTCGGCAAGTCGCCGCACGGCATCTGGACGCTGGATCACAAGCCCCGGCTGTGATGCCCCGCGTTCGAAAGTTCCTCGCCAGGATGCTGCTGACGGCCCTGGCGACCTCCACCGCCATGGCGCAGCCGACCTGCGACAAGCCGGTGTACCTCACCTTCGACACCGGCCACATGGGTGTCGCGCCGCTGATTGCCGAGACGCTGAAGCGGCACAACGCGCGGGTCACCTTCTTCCTGGCCAGCGAGCCCACCAAGACTGGCGGCACGACGCTGGACGAGACCTGGGCGCCGTGGTGGCGCGAGCGCGCTGCCGAGGGGCATGACTTCGGCTCGCACACCTGGGATCACGACGTCTTCCTCGAAGACATCCTCGATGCCGAGGGCAAGGTGGTGCGCTTCAAGGTGCGCACGCAGGCCGGCGTGCAGCCACCCGTGGTGCGCGAGCTCACGCCAGAGCAGTACTGCAGCAACCTGAAGAAGGTGGGCGAGCGCTTCACGGCGATGACGGGCAAGCCGCTGTCGCCGCTGTTCCGCGCGCCAGCCGGGCGCACCTCCGCCGCGCTGCTGAACGCGGCCAAGGCCTGTGGCTTCACCCACGTGGGCTGGAGCCGCGCCGGCTTCCTGGGAGACGAGCTGCCGAGCCAGACCTACCCGAACGCCCTGCTGTTGGAGAAGGCCCTGCGGGACATCAAGCCTGGCGACATCCTGCTCGCCCACCTGGGCATCTGGGAACGTCAAGACCCCTGGGCGCCGGCGGTCCTTGAGCCGCTGATGACCGGGCTGGAGCAACGCGGCCTATGCTTCGCCCCGTTGCGAGAACATCCGCGCTATTCGTCGCTGTTTGCGACCCCGCCCAACAAGCCGTGATCGACTGGATTTCCAACACTTTCGACAGCCTGCAACTGGCGCTGTATGAGTCCGTCGTGCAGCCCATCGTCTTCGGCATGGGCCTGGGCAACCTGCTGGAAGACGCCTTCGATGCCACCGGCTGGCTGCTCTGGGGCCTGATCCAGGTGGCCGTGCTGCTGCTGGGCATCGGGCTGCTGGAGCGGCGCTGGCCGGTGGAGCCGGTGACGGATCACGCGGCGGTGCGTACCGATGTGTTTTACACCCTCATCCACCGCCTGGGGCTGGTGCGTCTGCTGATGTTCTTCAGCATTGAGCCGCTGTGGGATGGCATCGCCGGCCAACTGCGCCTGGCGGGCCTGCCGACCTGGCAGCTGGACGGCCTGTGGCCGGGTGTGACCGACGTGGCCTGGGTGAGCTTTGTCATCTATCTGGTGGTCTTTGACTTCGTCAACTACTGGGTGCACCGCGGCCAACACCAGCTCAATGCCTGGTGGGCGCTGCACAGCCTGCATCACAGCCAGCGCCAGATGACGATGTGGAGCGACAACCGCAACCATCTGCTGGATGACGTCATCGTGGCCACCGTCTTCGCGCTGCTGGCGCGGCTGATCGGTGTCGAGCCCGGGCAGTTCGTGGCCATCACCGTCATCACCCAGCTGCACGAGAGCCTGCAGCATGCCAATCTGCGCCTGGGGTTCGGACGCATCGGTGAGCGGCTGCTGGTGAGCCCGCGTTTCCATCGCCTGCACCACAGCATCGGCATCGGGCATGAGTCCGATGGCCGCGGCACGCTGGGCGGCCACAACTTCGGCGTGCTGCTGCCGGTGTGGGACATCCTGTTTCGCACCGCCAACTTCGACACGCGCTTCGACCCCACCGGCGTGCGCGACCAGCTGCCCGAAGAAGGCGGTCGCGACTATGGGCGGGGCTTCTGGTCGCAGCAGTGGCTGGGCCTGCTGCGCTTCTTCGCCTCCTTCAAACGGGCCACCTGATGCAAGGTCTCATCGACGCGTTCTGGCGCGCCGCCGCCTACTGCCTGCACCCGCGCGTCATCGCGCTGTCGCTGCTGCCGCTGGCGATTGGCGGCGTGCTGGTGTTCGGCTTCATGTTCTTCTTCTGGGAAAGCGCCATCGCCAGCGTGCGCGCGACGCTGGAGAACTGGCGTCTGATCGAGAGCCTGCTGCAATGGCTGGACAGCATGGGCCTGCAGTCCTTCCGCAGCGCGCTGGCGGCCATCGTGGTGCTGGCGGGGGTGCTGCCCGTCGTGCTGCTGCTGAGCCTGCTGCTGGTGGCCCTGTGCATGACGCCGGCCATCGTCGGGCTGGTGGCACAGCGGCGCTTTCCGCTGCTCGAGAAGAAGCGCGGCGGCACGCTGGTGCAGAGCGTGCTGGCGTCGCTGGGCGCCACACTGCTGGCGCTGGTGCTCATCGTGCTGTCGATGCCGCTGTGGCTCATCCCGCCGCTGGTGATGGTGTTGCCGCCGCTGATCTGGGGCTGGCTGACCTACCGCGTGTTCGGCTTTGATGTGCTCGCCGAGCACGCCTCCGCCGAGGAGCGCCGCGGCCTGCTGAAGGACCACCGCATCCCCATGCTGACGATGGGCGTCATCAGCGGCTACCTGGGCGCCGTGCCGTCGCTGATCTGGGCGGTGTCGGGCGTCACCGGCGTCATCCTGGCGCCCTTCATGATCCTCGTGGCGATCTGGCTCTACACCCTGGTGTTCGCCTTCTCGACCGCCTGGTTCACCCACTACGCGCTGGCCGCGCTGCAGGCCCGGCGCGCCGCCGAGCCGGTGGCCGAATCGGCCCTCGTGATCGACACCCCCTGAAAGTCGAATGCCATGCAAGTCGGACTCATCATCGTGGGCGACGAGATCCTGTCGGGCAAGCGCCGCGACTCGCACCTCGCCAAGTTCATCGAGCTGCTTGCCGAGCGCGGCATGCAGCTGTCGTGGGCGCAGTACCTGGGCGACGACCGTGAACTGCTGACCGCCCGGCTGCGCGAGGCCTTTGCCAGCGGCCAGCTGGTGGTGAGCTGCGGCGGCATCGGCGCCACGCCCGACGACCACACCCGCCAGGCCGCCGCCGCCGCGCTCGACCGGCCACTGGCCCTGCACCCCGAGGCGCGTGAGCTGATCTGGCTGCGCATCCAGCAGATGGCGGCGGAGCAGGGCAAGACGGTCACTGCAGACGAGCCCGACAGCGTCCGGCGCTTCGAGATGGGCGTGTTCCCCGAGGGCGCCGGGATCATTCCCAACCCGTACAACAAGATTCCGGGTTTCTTCGTCGGCAACGTGCACTTCGTGCCGGGCTTCCCCGTCATGGCCCATCCGATGATGGCCTGGGTGCTCGACCGCTACCCGCAACTGCATCGCCAGGTGGGGGTGCTGGAGCGTTCGCTGATCGTGCAAGGCGCGATGGAAGCCAGCCTCACGCCCCTGATGGAGTCGGTGGAATCGGGCTTTCCGGGCATCAAGGTCTTCAGCCTGCCCAGCGTCGACCATCCGCAGTGGGGGCGCTGCATCGAGCTGGGCGTGAAGGGCGATGCCGAGCAGATGGAAGCCGCCTACGGCGCCCTGAAACAGGGCGTGATCCAGTTTGGTGCAACCATCAGCACTGAGATGGTGCGATAGCCCTGGCCGCGTGAAGAGCTACCGGCCCATAATGTTCGGCGCCACGGGGCGGCTACCCATGTCGGTGCATCTGGCATGCAACCTGCTTTGAATTTCTCCGTGGCCGCTGGCGCGTGTGCGCTGGCGGCAGCATCCCACCCCTCTCGATCCCGCTAGGAGCTTTTGATGGCCAAGACCGTCGCCGATGTGATGAACATGGTGAAGGAAAACGAAGTCAAGTTCGTCGACTTCCGCTTCACCGATACCCGTGGCAAGGAACAGCACGTCTCCGTGCCCGTGTCCGCCTTCGACGAAGACAAGTTCACGTCGGGTCACGCTTTCGACGGCTCCTCGATCGCCGGCTGGAAGGGCATCGAAGCCTCGGACATGCTGCTCATGCCCGATCCGAACACCGCCAACATCGACCCCTTCTTCGAAGAGCCGACGCTGATCCTGTCGTGCGACGTGGTCGACCCTGCCGACGGCAAGGCCTACGAGCGCGATCCGCGCTCCCTGGCCAAGCGCGCCGAGGCCTACCTCAAGGCCTCCGGCCTGGGCGACACCGCCTACTTCGGCCCGGAACCCGAGTTCTTCATCTTCGACAGCGTGCGCTGGGGCAATGAGATGTCCGGCTCGTTCTTCAAGATCGAGTCCGAGGAAGGCGCCTGGAACTCCTCCAAGGAGTACGAGCACGGCAATTCCGGCTACCGTCCCACCGTCAAGGGCGGCTACTTCCCCGTGCCCCCGGTCGACAGCGGCCAGGACATGCGCTCGGAAATGTGCCTGATCCTCGAGCAGATGGGCATCCCGGTCGAAGTGCACCACCACGAAGTGGCCAACGCGGGTCAGATGGAAATCGGCACCAAGTTCAGCTCGCTGGTCCAGCGCGCCGACTGGCTGCAACTGCAGAAGTACATCATCACCAACGTCGCCCATGCCTACGGCAAGACGGCCACGTTCATGCCCAAGCCGCTCGTCGGCGACAACGGCAGCGGCATGCACGTTCACCAGTCAGTCTGGAAGGACGGCAAGAACCTGTTCGCGGGTGACGGCTACGCCGGCCTGAGCGAGTTCGCGCTGTACTACATCGGCGGCATCATCAAGCACGCCCGTGCGCTGAACGCCATCACCAACCCCGGCACCAACAGCTACAAGCGCCTGGTGCCCGGCTTCGAAGCCCCGGTGAAGCTGGCCTACTCGGCCAAGAACCGCTCGGCCTCGATCCGCATCCCCTATGTCGCCAACCCGAAGGGCCGCCGCATCGAAGCGCGCTTCCCGGACCCCTCCGCCAACCCCTACCTGGCCTTCTCGGCCCTGCTGATGGCTGGCCTGGACGGCGTGGAGAACAAGATCCACCCGGGCGAAGCCGCCACGAAGGACCTGTACCACCTGCCGCCGGAAGAAGACGCGAAGATCCCGACCGTCTGCCACAGCCTCGACCAGGCCCTCGAGTACCTCGACAAGGACCGTGCCTTCCTGACCAAGGGCGGCGTGTTCACGGACAGCTACATCGACGCCTACATCGACCTGAAGATGCAGGAGGTGACCCGCTTCCGCATGGCGACCCACCCGGTCGAGTTCGACATGTACTACGCGCTGTGATGGCCATGGGCAGCACGCACGCTGCCTCTGACATCCCCACCGAAGGGGGCCGCTGGCGCGGCCCCTTTTTTGTTGCCGCATCTGGGCCACAATTCCGGCATGCTGAATCGACTGCTGGCACCGCTGCTTGTCCTGGCGAGCCTGGGCGCGCAAGCCCAGGGCACGGTCTACCGTTGCCCCGGCCCGCCGGTCCTCTACACCGACGCGCTGTCGGCCAAGGAGGCCGCGGAAAAGGGTTGCCGCACGATCGAGGGCACGCCCATCACCGTGCTGCAGACGGCCAAGCCACGACCGGGCAACGCGCCAGCGGCCAGCTCGGACAGCGGAGCGCGCAGTGGTGACACCCGTGTCGACGCCGGGCAGCAGCGGGTGCGCGATGACGAGCGGCGTCGCGTGCTGCAGACCGAATTGCGCCAGGCCGAGGAGCGCCTGGCCAATGCGCAGAAGGAATTCAACAACGGCCAGGGCGAGCGCCGCGGCGACGAGCGCAACTACCAGAAGTACCTGGATCGCATGGCCGAACTCAAGGAAAACATCGCCCGCTACGAGGCCGATGTGCAAGCGCTCAAGCGCGAGATCGCCAAACTTCCCTCCTAGGGCCGATGGCGCCCGGGGAGGCTCTTCCCAGCGCCATGACTGACAACTTCTTGCTGCCGGCCGAGTTTGCCGGCCTGGACCTGCTGGCCACGATGGTCGTCGTCGCCAGTGCCGACGGCGAATGCCTGTTCGCCAATGCCGCCTTCGAGAACGTGATGCGCCTGTCGCGGCGCACCGTGCAGAAGGCCCAGCTGCCCGATTGGTTCGACGACCCCCAACGCCTGACCGAGACGTTGGCCGGCGTCGCCGCCAACCACTACTCCAGCAGCCGCTTCGATGCGCTGCTGCGGCGTGGCGCCTGGGCGCCCGAAGATGGCCTGCCCGTGCATGTCATCGTGTCGCAGATGGAGGCCGGTGCCGAGAACGCGCCACGGGTGCTGGTGGAACTCATCGAGATCGCCCAGCAGGCGCGGCAGGACCGCGACGAGCGCAACCTCGACCAGGTGCAGGCCACCAAGGAGCTCACGCGCAACCTCGCGCACGAGATCAAGAACCCGCTCGGTGGCATCCGTGGGGCCGCGCAGCTCCTCGCGCTGGAACTGCAGGAGGGCAACCCCGAGCTGACCGAGTACACCCAGGTCATCGTGCACGAGGTCGACCGCCTGCAGAGCCTGGTGGACCGGCTGCTCGCCCCGCACCGCAAGGCCCAGGTGGTGGGCGACGTGAACATCCATGAAATCTGCGAGCGGGTGAGGGCGCTGGTGCTGATCGAGCATCCCAAGGGCCTGACCATCACCCGCGACTACGACACCTCGCTGCCCGATTTCCGCGGCGACCGCGAGCAGCTGATCCAGATGGTGCTCAACATCGTGCAGAACGCGGCCCAGGTGTTGGGGCCTCGCATGGCCGTGGGTGACGCCCACATCGTGCTGCGCACGCGCGTCGCCCGGCAGGTGACGATCGGTAAGCAGCGGTGGCGCTTGGCATTGGAATTGCATATCGAGGACAACGGTCCCGGCGTCCCCGCCGAGATCCGGGATCGCATCTTCTTCCCCCTGGTCTCCGGACGGGAAGGCGGCTCGGGCCTCGGACTCACGCTCGCGCAGACGATCGCCCAGCAACACCAGGGCATGATCGATTGCGAGAGCGAGCCGGGTTTGACGAATTTCCGAATCACATTGCCACTGCCCTGAGGTCACGAGCCCGCCGGCACGGCCGAGGAACCGAATGAAATCCATCTGGGTTGTAGACGACGACCACTCGATCCGCTTCGTGCTCGAGAAGGCCCTGGCCCGCGAAGGCCTGCCGGTGCGCAGCTTCAGCAATGCGCGCGACATGCTCAGCGCGCTCGACGACGACGTGCCGCAGGTGTTGGTCTCCGACATCCGCATGCCCGGCG
This sequence comes from Roseateles puraquae, assembly GCF_002205845.1. Taxonomy (GTDB): domain Bacteria; phylum Pseudomonadota; class Gammaproteobacteria; order Burkholderiales; family Burkholderiaceae_C; genus Pelomonas; species Pelomonas puraquae. The sequence continues at coordinate 560,571 of NZ_NISI01000005.1, forward strand.
GCTCGGGGCTGGAGCTGCTGGCCAAGGTCAAGGCCCGGCTGCCCGCGCTGCCCGTCATCATCATGACGGCGTACTCTGATCTGGACAGCGCCGTGTCGGCCTTCCAGGGCGGTGCCTTCGAGTACCTGCCCAAGCCCTTCGACCTGCCGCGTGCGGTCGAGTTGATCCGCCGCGCGCAGGAAGAAAGCCAACGGGAGGCCGGTGAGCAGGAGGCCGCGGCCCAGGTGCCCGAGATGCTCGGCCAGGCACCGGCCATGCAAGACGTCTTCCGCGCCATCGGCCGGCTGTCGCAGAGCAACGTGACGGTCATGATCACCGGCGAGAGTGGCTCGGGCAAGGAGCTCGTCGCCCGCGCCCTGCACAAGCACAGCCCGCGCGGCGAGGGCCCGTTCGTGGCCATCAACACCGCGGCCATCCCGAAGGACCTGCTGGAGAGCGAGCTCTTCGGCCACGAGCGCGGCGCCTTCACCGGCGCTCAGGCCTCGCGGCGCGGGCGCTTCGAGCAGGCCGATGGCGGCACGCTCTTCCTGGACGAAATCGGCGACATGCCCTTCGAGCTGCAGACGCGCCTGTTGCGCGTGCTGTCGGACGGTCAGTTCTACCGCGTCGGTGGACACAGCCCGCTGCGCAGCAATGTGCGTGTCATCGCCGCCACCCACCAGAACCTGGAAGAGCGCGTGCGCCAGGGCGTGTTCCGCGAGGACTTGTTCCACCGCCTGAACGTCATCCGCCTGCGCCTGCCACCGCTGCGCGAGCGCAAGGAAGACGTGCCGGCCCTGGCGCGCCATTTCCTGCAGCGCAGCGCGACCGAGCTCGGCGTGGAGCCCAAGCGGCTCAGCGACGCGGCGCTCGCGGTGCTTACCCACTTCGAGTTTCCCGGCAACGTGCGGCAGCTGGAAAACATCTGCCACTGGCTCAGCGTGATGGCGCCCAGCCAGGTCATCGAGCCCAAGGACCTGCCGGACGAACTCCAGCCAGGCTACGTGCCCGCGCCCGGCAGTTCACCCATGACCAGCCCCGCGCCTGCGCCACTGGCCGCGGCTGCGTTGCCGGCCGTCGCTCCCACGCCGGCCAACACCAGCAGCGGCGAAGGCTGGCTCGCCGACATGGCGGCCGACGCCCGTGCCCGCCTGGCCGCTGGCGAAACCGACGTGTGGGACGCGCTCACCAAGCGTTTCGAGGCCCAGCTCATCCTGACCGCGCTGGACATCACGCGGGGCCGCCGCATCGAGGCCGCGCAAAAGCTCGGCATCGGGCGCAACACCATCACGCGCAAGATCCAGGAGCTGGGGCTGGACGTCTGACGGCGGCCGCCGCGGCCCGCCGAAGAAGGGCCTGGTCTGTCTCGGGGCTCAACGCCCATGGACCCGCAGCGCCAGCAGCACCAGCGTCGCCAGGGCGAATAGCAGCGTCAGCCCCTGCCAGAAGAGCAGGGGATGGCGTTGCTGCAGCGGCAAGCGGTCGTGCCGCGTGAACTCCAGACCCGGCGCGTACAGGTCATGAATGAACTCCGACAGCGCCTGCTGGCGCCTCGCCGGCTGCGCATGCAAGGCCTTCCTGAGCACCCGGTCCAGCCATTCCGGCAGGTCGGGGCGGCGCGTGCGCAGGGGCACGTAATGCAGCTTGTGCAGGTCGCGCTCGCTGCGCACCCGTGGCACGTCCAGGCCGTAAGGGAGCGCGCCGGCCAGCATCTGGTAGGCCAGCACGGCCAGCGAGAAAAGCTCGGCCAGCGGTGTACCTCCCCGCCCCGTGAAGTACTCCGGCGCGGTGTATTGCAGCGTGCCTGCCAGTTCGAGCGCACGAGCGTCGCCCAGGCCCTCGCTCAGGCCCGCGACATGGGCCGATGCCAGATCGATCAGCACGACCGTGCCGTGTCTGTCGATGAGAAGGTTCTCGGGCCGCAGGTCCTGGTGCAGCATCTCCTTGCGGTGCAGGGCCAGGAGCCCGCGAGCGATCTGCTCGACCAGACCGCGCACCTCGGCCAGCCCGGGGTGCGGATGATCGATCATCCATTGCGCCAGCGTCTGACCGTGAATGAACTCGACGGCGGTGAACAGAAACTCGCGTCTGCGCCTCAGCCGGCGCCGCCTTGATGACGTGGGGGCTGTCCACCCGCCGCGCCACCCACTCCTCGCAGGCGAAGCGATCCAGCTCCCGCGCGCTGGCGGCTAGATGGGCGCTGGGCAGCTTCAGCGCCCATTCACGGCCCTGGGCGTCCACGGCCAGCACGACCTGACTGCGCGCGGTCTGCTGCAGCTCACGGACGACCAGGTACGCCTCAAAGCGCTGGCCCGCTGCGAGTCGCGGTGGCAGGCGAAGCCCATCTCGGCGGATAGGTGCCGCGAGTGAACCGGGCAGGGCTTCGACGCGGGCCAGCATCACGGTCGCGTTGTCCGGGCTGCCGCGGGCGATGGCGGTGTTGACCAGCGCACGCGCAGCCGCCTGCAGATCATCAGGCTGGCCGCTCAAGGCGTTCTGCACGGCGGCGACGTCCAGGTACTCGTAAGCCCCGTCCGTCGCCAGCAGGAAGGTCTCGCCCAGCTCGACGGGCCAGCAGGCGTGATCGGCCTCCAGGTGCGGGACGAGGCCCAGCGCCCGCCCGAGGTAGGCCTGGCCGCCCTCCACGCGCACGCGGTGATCCTGGCTGAGTTGCTCCAGGGCCTGGGCGTGCACGCGGTAGGCCCGCGTGTCGCCCACGTGCAGCAGATGCACCTCACGCCCCTTGAAGACCAGCGCGCTGAAGGTGCAGACGTAGCCGCGATCCTTGTTGAAGCGCCCGTCGCCGCGCTGCGTCTGCGCATGCAGCCAGGCGTTGGTGGCCGCCAGCACGCAGTGGGCAGCGCGGCGCACCGTCCAGGCCTCGGAGGTGCCGTAGTAGTCCTCCAGGAAGCCGCGCACCGCAGCGGCGCTGGCGATCTGGCTCACGGGGCTGCTGCTGATGCCGTCGGCGATGGCCAGGGCGATGCCGCGTGAGCGGCGCTGGGCGTTGGTCGGCTGGGCGACGCCGTGGAAGTCCTGGTTGTGCGGCTTGCGGCCGGCCTCGGAGTGCTGGCCGACGGACAGCCGCAGCATCAGGACAGGGCCCGTTTCGGGGCTGTCTTGTAATGCGTCGAGTACAGCGTCAGGCCGACGAAGGTCAGGCCACCGACGAGGTTGCCCAGCACGGTGGGGATTTCGTTCCAGATCAGATAGTCCATCAGCGTGAACTGGCCGCCCAGCATCAGGCCCGACGGGAACAGGAACATGTTGACGATGCTGTGCTCGAAGCCCATGTAGAAGAACACCATGATGGGCATCCACATGCCGATGGCCTTGCCCGAGACCGACGTGGACATCATGGCGGCGACAACGCCGGTCGACACCATCCAGTTGCACAGCACGCCGCGGATGAAGAGCGTGAGCATGCCCGCGGCGCCATGGGCCGCGTAGCCCACGGTGCGGCCTTCGCCGATGTGGCCGATCTTCTGGCCCACGGCATTGGGCGCCTCGCTGAAGCCGAACGTGAAGATGATGGCCATGAAGACCGCCACCGTCAGCGCACCGGCAAAGTTGCCCAAGAACACCAGCGTCCAGTTGCGGAACACGCCGCCCCAGGTGGCGCCGGGGCGCTTGTCGAGCACGGCCAGCGGCACGAGCGTGAACACGCCGGTCAGCAGATCGAAGCCCATCAGGTAGAGCATGATGAAGCCGACCGGAAACAACAGCGCGCCGATCAACGGGTTGCCGGTGTTGACGCTGACCGTCACCGCGAAGGCCGCCGCCAGCGCCAGGATGGCGCCGGCCATGTAGGCACGGATCAGGGTGTCGCGGGTGGACATCAGCAGCTTGGATTCACCGGCGTCCACCATCTTGGTGACGAACTCGGTCGGAACGACGTAGGCCATGGGTTGTCTCTTCTTTCGTGGGATTGGTTCAGTTCAGGGCCACCAGCACGCGGCCGTCCTGCACCTGCACGGCATGGGCGCGCACCGATTGCTCCGGCGCCTCCAGGCACTCGCCGGTCTGCAGGTCGAAATGGTTCTTGTAGAGCGGCGATGCGACGACGACACGCTCGCCGAGGTTGCCGACCAGGCCGCGCGACAGCACGCTGGCGCCCGAGCGCGGATCGATGTTGTCGATGGCATGGAAGCGGTCGTTGCCGATGCGGAACACGGCCACGTGGCGGCCCTCCACCAGCGCGGCGACGCCGGTGTTGGGCAGGATCTGGTCGACGCTGCAGATGGGGGTGAAGCGTTGGCTCATGCGGGGCTCCTGGGGGTTCAGGCGGTTCAGGCCGTTTGGGCTTCGACCGCGCGGCGTTCGTCCGCGCGTGCGGGGCGGATCTGGCCGCGCTCGTCCACGAAGACGATGTGCTCATCGGCCTTGTCACTGTTGACGAAGCTGCGGAAGCGCTGGCGCACGGCTGGCGTGGTGACGGCGGTCTTCCACTCGCACTGATAGGTGTCGACGACGGCCTGCATCTGCGCTTCCAGCTCGGCGCCCAGGCCCAGGCTGTCGTGGACGATGACGTTGCGCAGGTAGTCCAGCCCGCCTTCCATGTTGTCTCGCCAGGTACTGGTGCGCTGCAGCCGGTCGGCGGTGCGCACGTAGAACATCAGGAAGCGGTCGATGAACTTGATCAGGTCGGCCTTGGACAGATCGCTGGCGATCAGCTCGGCGTGGCGTGGCTTCATGCCACCATTGCCGCAGACGTACAGGTTCCAGCCCTTGTCGGTGGCGATGATGCCCACGTCCTTGCCCTGCGCCTCCGCGCACTCGCGGGTGCAGCCGGAGACGCCGAACTTGATCTTGTGCGGCGCGCGCAGGCCCTTGTAGCGGTTCTCGATCTCCACCGCGAGGCCGACTGAATCGTCCACGCCATAGCGGCACCAGGTGCTGCCCACGCAGCTCTTCACGGTGCGCAACGACTTGCCGTAGGCGTGGCCGCTCTCGAAGCCGGCCGCGATGAGTTCCTCCCAGATCAGCGGCAGCTGCTCGACGCGGGCGCCGAACATGTCGACCCGCGCGCCACCGGTGATCTTGGTGTACAGGCCGTACTTCTTGGCGATCTGGCCGACGGCGATGAGGCCGTCGGGTGTGACCTCACCACCCGGCATGCGCGGCACGACCGAGTAGCTGCCGTCCTTCTGGATATTGCCCAGGAAGTAGTCGTTGCTGTCCTGCAGGGCAGCGAGCTCGGGCTTGAGCACGAATTCGTTCCAGCACGACGCGAAGATGCTGGCCGCAGCGGGCTTGCAGATGTCGCAGCCCAGGCCGCGGCCGTGCTTGGCCAGCAGGTCGCTGAAGGTCTTGAGCCCGCCGACGCGGATCAGGTGGTAGAGCTCCTGGCGGGAATGCGGGAAGTGCTCGCAGAGGTGGTTGTTGACGGCCATGCCGCGCCGGGCCATCTCGAACTTCATGACCTGGGTGACCAGCGGCACGCAGCCGCCGCAGGTGGCGCCGGCCCGGGTCGTGGCCTTGATCTCGCCCATGCTCGTGCAGCCGCTGCCCACCGCGGCGCAGATCTGGCCCTTGGTCACGTTGTTGCACGAGCACAGCTGCGCGCCCTCGGGCAGCGCATCCGGGCCGATGCCGGCGGGCGCCTTGCCGTCGCTGCTGGGCAGGATCAGGAACTCGGGCTCGGGCGGCAGCTGGATGCCATTCAGGGCCATCTGCAGCAGGGTCCCGTATTCGTCGGCATTGCCCACGAGCACGGCACCCAGCAGCGATTGGCCGTCCGCGCTGACGACGATCTTCTTGTAGACCTGCTTGCGCTCGTCCACGTACTGGTAGCTGCGGCAGCCTGCGGTCTTGCCGTGCGCATCGCCGATGCTGGCCACGTCGACGCCCATGAGCTTGAGCTTGGTGCTCATGTCGGCGCCGGTGAAGGTGGCTTCGGCATCGCCGGCCAGATGGCGCGCGGCCACACGGGCCATCTCGTAGCCCGGAGCGACCAGGCCGAAGGTCTGCTCGTGCCAGGACGCCACCTCGCCGATGGCGTAGATGTGCCGGTCGCTGCTGCGGCAGTGGTCGTCGATGACCACGCCGCCGCGCGGGCCGATGGCCAGCACGCACTGGCGCGCGAGTTCGTCCCGCGGGCGGATGCCGGCGGAGAACACCAGCATGTCGGTCTCCAGCCAACTGCCGTCGTTGAACACGAGCCGGTGCCGGGCTGCAGCGCCATCGGTGATCTCGACGGTGTTGCGGCTGGTGTGCACCGTCACGCCGAGGGCCTCGATCTTCTCGCGCAGCATGCGGCCGCCGGTGTCGTCGACCTGCACCGCCATCAGGCGTGGCGCGAACTCCACCACATGCGTCTGCAGCCCCATGTCGCGCAGCGCCTTGGCGCATTCCAGCCCGAGCAGGCCCCCCCCGATCACCACGCCGCTGCGCGAGGTGCGGCCGCTGGCCTGCATGCCCTGCAGGTCTTCGATGGTGCGGTACACGTGGCAATGCGCACGCTCGCGGCCCGGCACGGCGGGCACAAAAGGGTAGGAGCCGGTGGCCAGCACCAGGCGGTCGTAGTGCAGCACCTCGCCATCGGCCAGCGTGACCGTGCGGTCGCGGCGCTCGACCGCGATGACGCGGGCGCCCAGGCGCAGCGTGAAGCCGGTCTGCTCAAAAAAGCCAGGCGGCACCAGCGACAGGTCCTCGGCGCTCTTGCCCGAGAAGAACTCGGACAGATGCACCCGGTCGTAGGCGGGCCGGGGTTCCTCGCAGAGCACGGTCACCTGCAGGCCGGCAGCCGCCGGCTGCTCGGCAAGACTTTCGAGGAACTTCTGGCCGACCATTCCATGGCCGATGAGGAGGATGTGCATGGTGTGTACGGGCGAAGCGGTGCGCTGGCCGGCCGCAGGGAGCGCTGTCGGCCGGCACCAGTAAAAAAGGCCCCGAGAGCAGCGGGCTGCTCGGTCGGGGCCTGGGATGAGTTCGCCGTCGTTGGCGATGCCGCTGGGGCAGAGGGCCGCTGCGGCGCGGCGCCTCGCAGGGGTTTACGCAAGAGCCGTGCCTAGGGCACCCGTCGGCGGGGCTCCCGGCAATTCAGGCGGCGTGCCGTTGGCGGACGGGCTGCGGGCACTGGCCCGGTGCGATGCGGTGCACCGCGGCGGGGCGGGGCGCCCCGTCAGCGAGCCGGGCGGTCCAGCCAGACGGCCAGCCCCTGGGCATTGAGCTCGGCGTCCATCGCCAGCGCCTCGGCCGCGAAGGCGTCCGTCCCCGACCAGCCGCGGTCACGCAGCGCAGCCTGCCAGCGCGCCATCAGGCCGGCCTTGAGCCGGGCATGGCGGTCGGGCGCGTCGCGCAACGACAGGGCCAAGGCGCTGATGTCGTCGATCTGGTCCCGCAACTCAGCCGCCAACTGCCGCACCTCGGCCTGCGATTGGCCAACGGCGCCGTAGTGGGTGAGGTACATCCGCAGCGGCTCGAAGCCCAGCATGCGCTGGAGGCTGGCCTTCAGCGGCTCAGGCTCGAACTGCACCGGCGTCGTGGTCGGTAGCGCCCAGGGGCGGCCGTCCACATCGAACTCCCGGTAGGAAAGTCCGAAGGTGTCACCCGTGAACCAGCCGCGGCTGGCCTGGTCCCAGATGACATGGTGATGCCGTGCATGGCCCGGCGCATCGATCAGCAGCAGCGGGCGGCCGGCCAGCGAGATGACCTGACCGTCATGGCTGGCCTCGGCGCGCTCGGCCGGCACGGGCACCAGCTTGCCGTAGCTGCGCTGCATCTCTTCATCGCCATACACGGCCAGGGCGCCCAGCCACAGGGCCTTGGGGTCCACCATGTGCCGCAGCCCGCGCGGATGCACCAGCGCGCGGGCGCGGGGCAGGGCGTCCATCAGCAGGCCCACGCCGCCGGCATGGTCCAGGTGCACATGCGTAGGGATGACCCAGTCCACGGCGTCGCGGGCCAGGCCAAGGGCGTCCAGCGCCGCCAGCAGCCGAGGCACGGCGTGGTTGGTGCCGGTGTCGACGAAGGCGGCACGGCCGGACTCGACGATCAGGTAGGCCGCGTCGAAGCGGGGGCGCTGGAAGCCGGTGTCGATGGCGTAGACGCCGTGGCCAAGGTCTTCGAGAAAGTCGGGCAGGGGAGCGGGCATGGCGGGGTTTCTAGAATGGCCGGCACGATAGCCGAAGGAGGCCCGCTTGGCCGTTCACGAGATTTTGAAGATGGGCGACCCGCGTCTGCTGCGCGTGGCCCAGCCGGTCACCGCGTTCGGCACGCCGGAGCTCAAGGCGCTGATCGCTGACATGTTCGAGACCATGGCCGCCGCCAACGGGGCAGGTCTGGCGGCGCCGCAGATCGGTGTGGACCTGCGGCTCGTCATCTTTGGCTACACCAAGAACGTGCGCTACCCCGAAGCGCCACCGGTGCCGCCTACCGTGCTCATCAACCCGGTCATCGAAGTACTCGATGGCGGGCAGACCGAGGGCTGGGAAGGCTGCCTGTCGGTGCCCGGGCTGCGCGGCGTGGTGGCGCGGCATGAGCGCATCCGCTACACCGGCTTCGATGCCGAGGGCCAGCCCATCGACCGCGTGGCGGACGGTTTTCATGCGCGCGTGGTGCAGCATGAGTGCGACCACCTCGACGGCATCCTGTACCCGATGCGCGTCACGGATTTCACGCGCTTTGGCTACACCTCGGTGCTCTTTCCCGAGCTCGACCCCAACGCCGACGACGACTGACCGGCGCGGCCCGCCCGATTGCAACGTTTGTAAGCGCTGTGCACCTCCTCGGGGTCTGGCGCGTTGCGTGCCCATAACAGGAGGAACACGCCATGGCCTCGACCGCCGCCTCAGCTCCCAAGCTCGTCCTCAATCGCCGCGCGTGGCGAGTGCTCGCCCTGACGCTGCTGGTGGCGCTGGCGCCCGGTGCCAAGGCGCAGGACGGCGATCGCGACCCGCCGACCCGGGCGGCGCGGGTGGTGGACGTCATCGGCGACGCCTGGCTGTTCGACCATGACACCCGTGAGTGGGTGCGCATCACGCGCAACCAGACCGTGGCCGAAGGTGACCGCCTGCGGACCGACGACCGCGCGCGCGTGAGCCTGCGCGCCGGCTCCACCACCATCTGGCTGGACGAGCGCAGCGACCTGGAACTGAGCCAGCTCGACGAAGACCGCACCCTGCTGCAACTGGACCGTGGCGACGTGGCCGTGCGCCTGCGCACCGCAGAGAACGCCGCCGAGACCCGTCTGCGCACCCGCGAAGGCACGGCGCAGCCGGAACGTGAAGGCCTGTACCGCGTGGAGCAGCTTGACCGCGGCACCAAGGTCTACGTCTGGCAAGGCCGCATGCGCTTTGACTGGGCGCGCGGCGCCATGCCCGTGTCGATGGGTACCGGCGAGCAGGTGGAACTCTGGTGGCCCGACAGCCCGCGCGCCGAGCGTGGCCCGCTGTACAGCGACGGTTTCGGCGACTGGGTGCTGGCCGAGAGTCGCGAGGAAGGCGACCGGCCCGTGGCCCGCTATGTGTCGCCCGAGATGACGGGCGCCGAAGACCTGGACCGTTATGGCCGCTGGGAGACCGCACCTGACTACGGCCCGGTGTGGATCCCGACGACCGTCGTGGTGGCCGACTGGGCGCCCTACCGCTATGGGCGCTGGGTGTGGTCGCGGCACTGGGGCTGGACCTGGGTGGACGACGCGCCCTGGGGCTTTGCGCCCTTCCACTACGGCCGCTGGGTGAGCTGGGGCGGGCGCTGGTGCTGGTCGCCCGGGCCCTATGTGCATCGCCCGGTGTATGCGCCGGCCCTGGTGGGCTGGGTGGGTGGCGGGACCTCGGTCAGCGTCAACATCACCATCGGCAATCGCCCGCCGCCGCCGCGCTTCGGCTGGTACCCGCTGGCGCCTCGCGAGGTTTACGTGCCGGCCTACCGCCATACGCCGCGCTATGTGAGCCGCATCAACGACCCGCGCGACCTGCGGGACCCGGTCACCGTGCAGCGCCCGCACCGCTACCGCGAGGTGCCGGCCGCCGTCAGCGTGCTGCCGGCGCCGGGGGCGGGCATCCAGCCGCTGCCGGTGCGCGGCCCCGACCGCAAGCCTGACCCTGGCTGGGTGCGCCCGCTGCCGGTGGCCCCGGGCCGTGGCGACCTGGCCGCCGTGCTGCCTGCGCTGCCGACCCGCGCGGTGGACGCCGAGCCGCAGCGCCGCGTGCCCCGCACGCCGGACGGCAACATGGGCTGGCGCAGCGAAGGCCAGGTGCCTGTGCGCCGTGATGCACGCGGGCCGGAAATGCCCGCGCAACTGCCGCCGGCCGTCGCCAACACCGTACCCATGCCAGCCGTCCAGCAGCCGGCTGGCCTGCCGATGCGCACCGGCCAGGAGCCGGCGCCCCGCACGGGTGACAACATGCCCTGGCGCGCGCAGCAGCAGCGCGATCTGCAGCAGCGAGACCAGCAGCAACGCGACATGCAACAGCAGCGCGAGGCCCAGCAGCAGCGCGAGTTGCAGCAGCGCCGGGACATGGAGCAGCAGCGCGAGCAGCAGCAGC
>NZ_NISI01000006.1 GCF_002205845.1 Roseateles puraquae
CGAGCGCACCCGGTACAGCGTGCCGGCGTCGTACGCCAACAGGCCGGTGAGCCTGCGCGTCTACGCCGACCGGCTCGTCGTCGCGGCCGAGGGCACCTGGCCCTGCTCAGCGCCATCTTCCGCAGGGCTGTGGAGTGGGAGCGCGTCGACACCAACCCCTGCCAGGGAGTCGCCCAGCATAAGGAGACCAACGGCCGAGAAACGTTCCTTAGCCCCGAGCAGTGCGCCGCGCTGTTCGCGGCCATGGCGGACGATCCCAACCAGACCGCGGTGGCCGCGCTGAAGTTGCTGCTGATGACCGGCGCGCGGCGTGAGGAGGCCTTGAAGGCACGCTGGGAGCACGTCGACCTGCAGCGCGGCACCTGGCTCATTCCGACGACCAAGAGCGGGCGGGCCAGAACGGTGGTGCTCAGCAGGCAGGCGATCGAACTTCTGCAGGCTCAACCGAGCCGCGGGCCCGAGGGCTGGGTGTTCCCGGGCCGCGATCCCAGCAAGCCGCTTCACGACCCGCGCAAGACGTTTCTTCGGTGCCTCTCGAAGGCCAACATCAAAGGGCCCGTCCAGGTGCGGATTCATGACCTCAGGCACACGGCTGCATCACTTATGGTTTCTCAAGGAATTTCTTTGTTCTTGGTCCAAAAAATGCTTGGCCACAGTGCCCCGACCATGACACAGCGGTACTCGCACCTCGCCGATGACCCGCTGCGTGCGGCGGCGCAGAGCGTTGGCGACGCCATCGAGGCCGCCATCGCGCCGGCCGCGCAGGCAGCATGAGGACTTGAACCGGGATGGCGTTCGGGCCATCCCGGTTCTCCCTTTTTTCCCTTGGCAGGCGCTTACACCGTCTAGTGTCCGCTGCATCTCTTCTACGATCGGCGCGGCGGAATGCCGTCCCGGCGCAGCGGCGCGCCAAGTGATGTGCATGGACGGCAAGACATCGCCTAGGTGAACGATGGACGCACACCAAAAGATCGAAACTCGCTGGTCATGGCTACATCGAAGGAGCCTGGGAACACAGCTCGCCGGCCTGCTCGCCTTCGTCGTGCTGGTGTTGGCGCTATCGCTGACCAGCTTGCTGACGTCCATGATGCAAGGTCAGATCGAGCGTGACAAAGGCGCCGCCTTGGCATCGCTAGGTAGAAGCATCGCGACTGCGCTCGGCAAGAACTTCAGGGACCGCGTGCAGCAGGTTGAGCAGCTCGTCGAGTCGCCTGAAGTCTGGGAAGACGGACTCTCAAGCCCGAAGGTCACGCAAGCGCTGTCTCGCGTCAAGCGCTCTCGGCCGTTCCCTTCCTGGGTCGGCGTGGCCGACGCGCGCGGCATCGTGGTTGCCGCGACCGACAACGTGCTTGTAGGCCGAGACGTGCATGAGCGGCCATGGTTTCCCGCCGGCCTTCAAGGTCGGTACGTTGGCGACGTGCACGAAGCGAAGCTTCTCTCAAGCCTGCTGCCGGCCAGCGCCACGGGCGAACCGCTTCGCTTCATCGACGTGGCGGCACCACTGAAGATCGCGGGGAAGACAGCTGGCGTCCTCGCGTTGCACGCTGACGTGCAGGGCGTTAGCGCCGTAGCCGAAGCCTTCATTCCGAAGAACGCTGAAGCGCGCCGCATCGAGGTCTACATCCTCACCCGAACGGGCCAGGTCATCTTCGGCGCCGACCGAAGCGCGCAGGTGGATGTGGCAGAGCTGGCCCGGCAGTTGGAGGCGTTGACGCCAGCCTCGCCCGGCGAGCAAGCAAGACCCGCTACCGTTGCACGTTGGGGGGATGGGCGCCGCTACCTCACCACGAGTTGGTCGCTAGACACCTACGCGCCAGAGCTGGCACTGGGTTGGCAGGTACTGGTGCGACAGCCAGCCGAAGTTGCCTTCGAGCCTGCGATCGCAGCAACCAAGCATGCGCTTGCGGTGGGGCTTGGCTGTGGGCTCGTAGCGGTCGCGTTCGGGCTGTTGCTGGGCCGCCAGCTCACTCAGCCGCTGAAGGAGATGGCACGTGCAGCCCATGAGGTAGAGCAAGGTGTGGCGGGCACGTTCATCCCGCGGGCAGAACTGAATCGCGAGCTCTCCCAGCTCTCCAGCGCGCTTCAGGCCATGACGGCTCGACTCGGCGGACTCGTCGATCAACGAACTGCTCAGCTGAACACAGCGAACCGCGAGCTACAGGTGCTCGGTGAACTGCAATCAGCCATGCTCGACGCCGAGCTGGTGGGGATCGTGCGGATCGAGGTGGCAACACGCGTTGCGATCTGGACCAACAGGGCCGTAGCCAGGATGTACGGCTACAGCTTGGAGGAACTGCAGCGCAAGCCAGCGCGCATGCTTTACGCCGACGATGAAACGTACGAGCGCGTGGGAGCGGAATCGCGCGCAGCGTTTGCCGACGGTCACGACTACCTGACCAAGGCCAAGATGCGGCGCAAGGACGGGAGCACGATCTGGATCCAGCTTCAGGGCACGCTGTTGAAGGAACACCCCGGCGAGTCGCTCTGGATGATGACGGACGTGACCGCTCAGCATGCTTACCAAGAGCAAGTCGAGCACATCGCCTTCCATGACGCGCTGACCGGGCTGCCGAACCGGCTTCTGCTGGCAGACCGTGTTGACCAAGCAGTCATCGCCGCAAAGCGCACGAGTCAACTGTGCGCGATCGCGTTCGTTGATCTAGACGGCTTCAAGTCCGTGAACGATGTGCACGGGCATGATGCTGGCGACCAACTGCTCAAGGAAGTTGCCCACCGCGCGGTGTCAGTCGTCCGGGCAGGCGACACCGTAGCCCGTCTGGGCGGCGATGAGTTCGTGCTGGTGCTAGGTGGGCTCGACGACATCGCTCAGTGCGACGCGATCCTCAGCAGGTTGCTGGGCAAACTTGAGACGCCTGTGGACCTCGACGGAGGGATCACGGCGACCGTGTCCGGAAGCATCGGCGTGGCGCTCTGCCCCGAGCACGGCTCCAAGCCGGCGACGCTGCTCGCCGCAGCCGACGCGGCGATGTACGCGGCCAAGAAGGGTGGGAAGGGCTGCGTGAGGTACGCCGCGCCGCCGTCACCGTTCGATCCGGCCTAGCGAAGCAGAGGCCCCCTCAGTTCCGTTCTAGGACACGCGTGCCATCCCGGTTCTCCTCCTTCTCGTAACTGGCGGGCCGGGGGTGCGGTCGCCGCTGGACAAGGCGATGTACAGCCGTTCAACGATCGTCTTCCTCGTCGTCATCCTCTAGCACCATCTTCTGTGCATCAAGGATCCTGATCAGCTTGCCGATCGCCTTCGCGCTGATGTCGCCAGAGACGAGGATGCGGAAGGCACTCGAGCCATCTTTGCTCAGCATGCCGCGTAACCACTCGCGCTCGTTCGGCATTTCAGGACTAGTCAGTTGCTGCTTGGGTGACTGAGGTGGAAGAGACTTCGGACTGAAGTTAACCGCGGACGGCCGAACATCCTCCGCAGCATCTTCAACGGGCTGGGACTGAGATTCGCGCTCATCTTGGCTCAGGGGCTCGTCCGCGTCCGACATCGAGTACCGAGCGAAGGCTAGAGACGCCCGAAGATCGGCGATGAAAGCCTTGATGTTCTTCGGGTTGAAGTCGAACTCCTTCTGCAGGTAGAAGGCCAGCGTGTGATCAGATGGAAGCTGGTCGGGCCACTTCGCCATGATGTTGGCGTACAGCTTCGGCATCCGCACGGCCTCTCGGAGTGCTGCGTAGCGCGCAGGAGACTCGGGCTCCGCCAGAAGAATGTCTAGCGCGCGTTCAGTCAGCTTGACATGACGGTTCTCACTCCGACCCTCGTCTTCGAGCAACCCGAACTGAAGAAGGGTTGCGACGGTCTGACGGCCGCCACTACTGGTCTCGGAGTACCCGAAGTGACGCATCGCAGATGACACGGGAGCGGCTGACTTCCGCTCTTCGCGATGAAAGGCTCGCGCCTTTTCTACGGCCACTTCGAGGCTGATGAATGGGTACGACACGCCGCGACCAACAGGCTTCTTCCCAGCGGCTGAGGGTTGGCTTGACACGTCTGTCATAAGTCCTCCTTGCAGATCTCGAACTCTACAAGAGCTTTAAGGATTGCTCAAGAGACGCAACGAGGCCTGGAAGACTTGAAATCGAGACTTCAGTTCTCCAAGTCTTGACGGACAAGAGAACTGGCGCAACAATGCGCCCATGCTGAAGGAGAACACCGTGAGGAGATAGGTCGGCCCCGGCGAGATGGCTGCTGTAGCCGGGGCGGAAAAGAGACGGGCCGTTGCTCGCTGCGTCCCTGAGAAAGATCGCGAGTCAACGGCCCAAGGCAGCCCCTACGGAGCTTGCTGGCACTTCCATCAACCCTCTAAGCCCGGTAACCCCGGCTGGAAGGAGGTAGCGCCTAATGCCGACAAAGCAACTGGACTTCGGTTTCCCGATTCCCGACGGTCATCAACTCGTTTTCCGCGCGACGATAACCACCCGAAATGGTCGAGTCCTTCATGCCAAGTGGTTCGGAATCCGGGGTTTCCCGATTCTGATCCGCACAGCTTGAAGACGTAGACCCAAGAAGCCAGCAGCTCCATCTTCACCATGCGCCCGGGCCAAAGCCCACGAACCGAGCGGAGGGCCGTTGGCCCCGCCGGTCACGCCAAGTGGCGCTAGCGCAACCCGAGATTCTAGTCGCCACCCGGGCAGGATGCGAGATCAACACGAGCGAGCCGACTGAGAAGGTACCGATGACACTACATCCCAAGATCACAGCAACGTACCGCTTCACTCGCGACGGCACGTCCCCCGCAGGTTTCGCTAGCCGAAACCGCCCCAGCACCGACGCGCTGTCGGTGGTAGCCACTTGGGCCTTGGGCGGCGCCGGCCGTTCGTACTCCGTACTGGAAGACGGTGACGAAGCTCTCCTCGTCAAGCTGACTCTGCGAGAGGACGACATCGACCAAGCGCGCAACGACATGGAGGTGCTGTGCTCTAAGCACGGCGTGATGCGAGAGGCGGTGTAGGGGCTCCGCTTCAACCTGGATGGAGAAGCGGGAGAGATCCGGCACGGCCTGGTCAAGCCGAAGCGCTCCGGCGATCGCCCGGCGACACACGGACCGCGGTCTTTCGCGGACGCAAAAAAGCCCGGCGTGCCGGGCTCTTTTGGCCCCCAAACACTAAGCAGCGCTTGGGATTTCTGTTCTGGTGGCCTGGGGCGGAATCGAACCACCGACACGCGGATTTTCAATCCGCTGCTCTACCAACTGAGCTACCAGGCCTTGGTTTTCAACTGGGCAGCCCGTCGGCCGCTCAGCGAAGTCCGCGACTATAGCACAGGGTTTGGCGCTGCCAAGCCTGCGCTGCGGTGCCGCAGGCTCAGCCGCCGTTGCCGCGCTTGTTGCGGCTCAGGTCCACGCCGAGCTGCTTGAGCTTGCGGTAGAGGTGGGTGCGCTCCAGCCCAGTCTTCTCGGCGACGCGGGTCATGGAGCCGTTTTCCTTGGCGAGGTGGAACTCGAAGTAGCTCTTCTCGAAGGCGTCGCGGGCTTCGCGCAGCGGGCGGTCGAGTTCAAAGCTTTGCTCGGAGGCCAGCGCGTTGTTGCTGGGCAGGTGGCTGGAGAGCGCCATCGTGTGCGTCGTGGGCGGCGGCAGGTTGCCGGGCTCAGGGCGCGCATAGCTCGGCAGGCCGACGACGGCCGGCGCCGGGCGCGGCGGGGCGGTCTTGACGAGGGCTTGCTCGACGGCGCGCAGCAGCTTTTGCAGCGTGATGGGCTTTTCGAGGAAGGCGATGGCGCCGAACTTGGTGGCCTCCACCGCGGTGTCGATGGTGCCGTGGCCGCTCATCATGATGACGGGCATGGTGAGCAGGCCGGCGCTGCCCCACTCCTTGAGCAGGGTCACGCCGTCGACGTCGGGCATCCAGATGTCGAGCAGCACGAGGTCGGGGCGCATGCGCTCGCGCACGGAGCGCGCCTGGGTGGCGTTCTCGGCCAGCTCGATGGTGTGCCCCTCGTCGCTGAGAATTTCAGACAGCAGTGCGCGAATGCCCAGCTCGTCGTCGACAACAAGAATGGTGGCCATGAATCCTTAGGTCTTGGCGCCTGGCGCACCGGGCTCGGTGGCAGGTGTCAGGTTCGAAAATGATAGCGAAACTTGCGCGCCGATCACGACGGCGTCGGGCCCTTCACCAAGGGGAGAACCCGCATCGGAAGCGGGATGCAGGTTGCGCAGGGTGATGCGCGCCCCGTGTTCGTCCGCAATTTTCTTGACGACGGCCAGGCCCAGGCCGGTCCCTTTGGCCTTGGTGGTGACGTAGGGCTCGAAGGCGCGCTTGAGCACTTTCTCGGCAAAGCCGGGGCCGTTGTCCTTGATGATGAGCCGCACCGAGCGCGGCGTGCCGGTGTCGGTGAGCGTGAGCTGCGAGCGCACGGTGACGCGGCCGTCGGGCCGGTCGTGCACCGCGTCGAGCGCGTTCTGCACGAGGTTGTGGATGACCTGGCGCAGCTGGCTTGCATCGCCCTTGATGTGGGGCAGGCTGGGTGCGAGGTCTGCCGCCAGGCGCCCCTTGTCCTGAGGCTCGGCGTAGAGGCTCAGCACCTCGTGGATGAGGGCGTTGAGGTCCAGCGGCTTGAGCTGGGCGGACGGCAGCCGGGCGTAGTCGCGGAACTCGTTGACCAGCTGCTTCATGGCCTGCACCTGGTTGACGATGGTGGCCACGGAGCGCACGAGCATGGCCTGGTCGGCGCCTTCGAGCTTGGCTTCGAGCTTGTGCTGCAGCCGCTCGGCCGAGAGCTGGATGGGCGTGAGCGGGTTCTTGATCTCGTGCGCCAGGCGCCGGGCGACTTCGCTCCAGGCGGCCGAGCGCTGGGCCGAGACGACCTCGGAGATGTCGTCAAAGACGACCAGCCGCGCGCTCTGCGGCAGCGGTGCGCCGCGCACGAGCAGCGTCAGCGGGTTCTGCTTGGGGTCGAGCTGCAGCTCGAAGGACTCCTGCCAGAGCTCGCGGTCCATGTCGCGCTCGCCGTCGTTGCTGGCGCTCTGCTCGAAGCGCTGCTCCAGCGACGCGGCGAATTCGGTGAGGCCGGGCACCTCGGCCAGCGGGCGGCCGATGTAGGCCGACAGCGGCAGGCGCAGGATGCGCGTGGCGCCGGGGTTGACCGTCTCCAGCGCCCCGTCGGCGTCGAAGACGAGCACGCCGGCGGTGAGGTTGTCGAGGATGGTCTGCAGGTGGGTGCGGGCGGCGTCGAGCTCGGCCACGGTGCGCGAGACCTGGGCGCGGGCGTCGGCGAGCTGGCCGGTCATGTCGGCAAAGGAGCGGGTGAGGCCGCCGAGCTCGTCGCGCGTGGCGAGTGCCGGCCGCACGGAGAGGTCGCCCTGCGCCACCTGGCGCACGCCGTCGGCCAGCATCAGCAGCGGCCGCGCGAGCTGATTGCCCAGGGTGACGGCCAGCAGCAGCGCCGCGAACACGGCCAGGATGAGCACCAGCGTGAGCGTGCCGAGGTACATCTGGCGCAGGCCGGTGCGCTCCAGCGAGCGCTGCTGGTACTCGTTGTTGGCGGCCTGCACGGCGAGCGCATTGCTGAGCATGGTCGGCGGGATGCGCTGGATGACCATCAGGTAGCGCTCGCCCAGGCCCAGGCGCAGCTCGGTGTTGGGCAGCAGGGCGAGGGTGCGGATCTGGGCGCCGCCCTGCAGGGCCGCGGCTTCGTCTTCCAGGCCTTCGAGCTGGCTGGCGGTGATGCCGCCGCGCGCCCGCGTGAGCATGCTGCCGCTGGGGCGGTCGGGTGTGAGCTGGCGGGTGTCGCCGCCGCTTTCCATCAGGATCTGGCCATTGCCGCCCACCAGCGCCACGGTGCGGGCGCCGAGCTTGTCGCGCACCCGCTCCAGCGCAAGCAGCTGGGGCGTGCTGGTCTCGGCGAGTTGGTCGGCGGCGTCGCGGGTCTTGTTGGCGAGGTCGGAGACCATGGCATCCAGCGTGCCGCGGCCCAGGTTCAGGCCGGCCTCCAGCGCGCTGGCGAGCTTCACGTCGAACCAGGTCTCGATGCTGCGGTTCACGAACTGGTAGGACACCGCGTAGATGAGCAGCCCCGGCACCACGCCGACCAGCGCAAAGATGGCTGCGAGCTTGAACAGCAGCCGGCTGCCGAAGCGCCCCTGGCGCACCCGCACGAACAGGCGCACGGCGGCGGTCAGGATCACTAGCGTCAGCACCACCGCCACGCCGACGTTGACCCAGAACAGCCAGTGGTAGTGCCGCTCGAAGAAGCCGCGCTCGGAGGTGGTGCCCACCGACAGCAGGAAGCCGAGCACGCCGACCACACCCGTGAGGGTCACCAGCGTGATGACCCAGCCCCAGCGCGCCACTCGCGTCATCGCAGGCTGAAGTCCGGCGCGAAATTGCGCTTTTGCTCGATGCTGAGCGCAAAGCCGCTCTGCAGGCCAATCTGCATCGGGCGGGGCAGCTGGCTGACGTCGAGCTTGTAGCTGAACTCCAGGTAGTAGCTGCCGCCGTCCTCGATGTCCTTGGGCTCGGCGATGCGCCAGGCACTCTGGCCACGCAGCACAGTGAGGGCCTCCTCCAGCGTGCCGAAGCTCTGGTGCAGGCCCCCGTTGGAGACGCGGTACTGGCGCGTCAGCGGCTGCCAGCTCACCCGCCACACCCGCTCAGCGCGGGCGACGCGGGCGTCACGCCAGTACCAACGGTTGCGCAGCACGGTGGCCTCAGCCACGAAGTACAGCGGCACGCCTTTGTGCAGCGCGTCTTCGGCGAAGGCGCCCAGCTCGAAGCGGGTGGTGAAGCTCAGTTCGAGCCCGTCGTCGGCCTTGCGGGTGGCCAGTTGCGCCAGCTCGATGCCTTCGGCCCGCGCCCCACCCGGAAGCAGGGCGAGCAGCGCGGCGAAGAAGGCGGCAATGGCGATCCGGGCGAACAAATCAGGGGTGGGTGATCAGGGCGTAGAAGAAGCCGTCCAGGGTCGGCTGCGGTACCGCGGCATTGTCAGCCAGGGGGAGCAGGTGCCCCGTGAACCCGGGCACGGCGTGGGACTTCGCGTCGGGCTGGCGTTGCAAAAATGCGTCGAGCTGGGCCTGACCTTCGGCACGGAAGATGGAGCAGGTGGCGTAGACGAGCCGCCCGCCCGGCGCCAGCAGCGGCCAGAGGGCATCCAGCAGTTCGGCCTGCACCCGGGCCAGGGCGGTGATGTCGTCGGGCCGGCGCAGCCAGCGCACGTCGGGGTGGCGGCGCACGATGCCCGAGGCACTGCAGGGGGCGTCCAGCAGGATGGCGTCGAAGGGCTGGCCGTCCCACCAGGCAGCGGTCTGGCGGGCGTCGGCGGCCTTGAGTGTGGCTTGCTGGCCCAGGCGGGCGAGGTTGTCCTGCACCCGCAACAGCCGCTGCGCGTCGGCATCCAGCGCGGTCAGCTGCAGAT
Organism: Roseateles puraquae; assembly: GCF_002205845.1. Lineage (GTDB taxonomy): Bacteria > Pseudomonadota > Gammaproteobacteria > Burkholderiales > Burkholderiaceae_C > Pelomonas > Pelomonas puraquae. The sequence goes on from NZ_NISI01000006.1 coordinate 9,369, forward strand.
CGGGCTGCAGCTCCAGCAGGTGCGCGGTCTTGCCCCCGGGGGCGGCGCAGGCATCCAGCACGCGGGCGCCGGGGCGCAGGCCGCTGCCGATGACCAAGGGGGCGGCGAGCTGCGCGGCGGCGTCCTGCACCGACACCAGGCCTTCCGCAAAGCCGGGTAGGGCCGACACCGGGGCCGGCTTGTCCAGCACCACGGCCTGGGACGTGGAGGCGCCGAGCGCCCGCGCGCCCAGGCCGAGGGCCGCCAGGCGCTCGACGTACTCGGCCGCGGTGGCCCGGCCCGCGTGCACCCGCAGCGTCATCGGCGGCGGGCGGTTGTTGGCAGCCAGGATGGCCTGCCACTGGGCCGGCCAGTCCTGCTTGAGTTTCTCCACCCACCAGGCCGGGTGGTTGAAGGCGCCGAGCGGGCTGCGCTGGGCCGCCGCCACCAGGGCCTCGCGCTCACGCAGGAAGCGACGCAGCACCGCGTTGATGAAATTGGCGCTGGCCGGCGCGCGCTGCTTGGCGGCGTGCACGGCCTGGTCGACCAGGGTGTGGTCGGCGTACATGGGGGCGCCGCCGGCTTCGGCCTCAGGCCAGAGCAGGGCCAGGGCCACCAGCAGCAGGCTGTCCACGCGCGGCGGCGGTGCCTTGGGGGCCAGCTGCTGGCGCACGGCCTCGGCGCTGCCCAGGCGGCGCAGCGCGCTGAACGCCAGGGCCTGGGTGCCGGGTCGCAGGTCGGCCGGCACCTTGGCGAGCAGATCGGTCAGGGACCGGCCGTCGCGCACGCCCTGCACGGCGTCGGCCGCCTGGCTCAAGAGGCGGTGCAGGGGAGCAGACTGGGGGCTTTGGGACATGGGGGCAGTGTAGAAGTGGCAATCGCAGCACAATCCGCCGCCATGAATGCATCCGCCTCCCCCGCGACCGACGACCTGCCGGTGTCCGAGCGCATCCGCTACCGCCTGGTGTCTGCCGGCTGCCGCCACCATGCGAACGACAACATCGCCGCCTTCATCGAGCCGGGCGAGCTGGACGCGCTGCAGGTCGAGGTACAGGCCAAGATGCAGGAGGTGCTCAAGAGCCTCGTCATCGACACCGACAGCGACCACAACACGCAGGAAACGGCCAAGCGCGTGGCCAAGATGTTCCTGCGGGAGGTCTTCGCGGGTCGTTACGCCAAGGCACCCTCGGTCACCGAATTCCCCAACGTCAGCCGCCTGAACGAGCTGATGATCGTCGGACCGATCACGGTGCGCAGCGCCTGTTCGCACCACCTGTGTCCCATCATGGGCAAGGTCTGGATCGGCCTGCTGCCCAATGAACACTCCAACCTCATCGGCCTGTCCAAGTACGCGCGTCTGTGCGACTGGATCATGAGCCGCCCGCAGATCCAGGAAGAGGCGGTCACCATGCTGGCCAACGAGCTCCAGGAGCGGGTGCAGCCCGACGGCCTGGCGCTGGTGATGGAGGCCGACCACTTCTGCATGCACTGGCGCGGCGTGAAGGACAGCGAGTCCAAGATGACCAACAGCGTGATGCGGGGCGCCTTCCTGAAAGACGCCAATCTGCGCCGCGAATTCCTCTCACTGATTGCCAAAGGCTGAACACCATGCTCGTCCGCCTGATGTATGCCAGCCGCGCCACCGCGACGCCCGCTGACGCCGACCTCGCCGCCATCCTGCGCATCTCGCGCGAACACAACCCGGCCGAAGGCATCACCGGCCTGCTGTGCTTCACGGACGGGGTTTTCGTGCAGGTGCTCGAAGGGGGCCGCAATGCCGTCAATGCGCGCTACAAGCACATCGTGCAGGACCGCCGCCACCACGACGTCATCCTGCTCGGCTACGAAGAGATCACCGAGCGCGCCTTCCCCGGATGGACGATGGGGCAAGTCAATCTGCACCGCCTGAATCCGGCCCTGGTGCTGAAGTACTCCGAAAGCGGCAAGCTCGACCCGTACGCGATGAGCGGCGACGCGATGGCGGCGCTGTTCAAGGAGATGTGCGCCTCGGGGGCGATCGCGGTCAGCTGAAGCGACCGCGGCGGGCTCAGGGCAGCAGCTCGGCCACGTCGTCCCAGGCTTCCGGGGCAATGCGGCCGACATGCCGGGCCACCACCTCCCCACGCGAGTCCAGCACCAGGGTCTGCGGCACGCTGGCCGGCACCGTGAGGCCGGCGCCCAGACGCTGCTCACCGGCCCACAGGAAGGGCGTATCGACCGCGGCCTTGTCGACCTGGCGAAGCGTGCGCACATAGGCCAGCGCTGACTGGCGCTCCCGGTCGGTGCTGACCAGGACCAGCGTGAACGGCTTGCCCCGCCAGCCTGCCGCGTTGGCCCGCAGCTCCGGCATGCGCTGCACACAGGGCACGCAGTCGGTGTTCCAGAAGAACAGCATGACGACCCGGCCGCGCAGCGCCTGCAGGTTGAAGGTGCTGCCGTCCAGCGTCGGGCCGCTCAACTGCAGCGGCTGGGCATTGGCTGACCACGCAGCCACGGTGAGAAGCAAGGCGATGAAGGGGCGCATACGACGCAGTCGCGCCGCCCCGCCCCGGCCTTACAGCGACCGCGCCTCCTTGAAGCCATACAGATTGGCCAGCACCCGCGTCGGGAACTGGTTCAGCGCCTCGTTGTACTGCGCCACCGCCTGGTTGAAGACCTGGCGGGCGAAGGCACGCTGGCGCTCGATGAGCTTCAGCTCGCTGACCAGGCCGTCGATCTCGGTCTCGCTGCGCAGCTCGGCCTGGTGGTCCAGCAGCGACATCAGCCGTGTCAGCGCCGCGGCATGCAGGGCGCTGGCCACCGCCAGGCTGCCGACCGGGTCAGGCGCCCAGGGCTTGGCGCGCGAGGCCTGCGTGGCAGCCTGCGACTCGGCCTGGGCGCTGGCCAAGGCGTCGAAGGTGGCCTGTTCGCTGGGCAGGCGCGGCGCGACGGCGGCCAGCAGCTTGTCGCAGGCCTCGGCGCGGGCCTTCAGGTGCGTGTCGAGTTGGGCGAACGCCTCGCCAATGGCATTGCGCAGCGCCATCAACCGGTTGTAGGCGCCCACGCCCCAGAAGAACAGCAGCGCCGCGGCACCGACGCCAACCCATTGCCAGGCGGTCATGCGCGTGCTCGGGCGGCCGCGTACCCCGCGTACCCCTTGGCCCGCAGCTCGCAGGCCGGGCAGTGGCCGCAACCATGCCCCCAGGCATGCAGCGCGCCGCGCTCACCCAGGTAGCAGGTGTGGGTGTCCTCGACGATGAGCTTGACCAGCGCCTCGCCGCCCAGTTGCTCGGCCAGTCGCCAGGTGGCGGCCTTGTCGATGAACATCAGCGGTGTCTCCAGCGTCATGGGCGCATCAAGCCCCAGGCTGAGTGCGACCTGCAGCGCCTTCATGGTGTTGTCGCGGCAGTCGGGGTAGCCGGAAAAATCGGTCTCGCACATGCCGCCCACCAGCACGCTGGCGCCGCGCCGGTAGGCCAGCGTGGCGGCAAAGGTCAGGAACAGCAGGTTGCGCCCGGGCACGAAGGTGTTGGGCAGGCCGTTGGCTTGCAGCTCGATCGCGCGCTCGCTGGTCAGCGCGGTGTCGCTGATCTGGCCGAGCAGGGACAGGTCCAGCAGATGGTCGGCGCCCAGCTTGCCGGCCCAGGCGGGAAACTGCGCGGCGATGCGCTCGCGCACGGTGGTGCGGCAGTCCAGCTCCACGCGGTGGCGCTGGCCGTAGTCGAACGCCAGGGTCTCGACCTCGGCGTAGCGGTCCAGCGCCCAGGCCAGGCAGGTGGTGGAGTCCTGGCCGCCGGAAAAAAGCACCAGGGCTTTGCGGGTGTCGGTCATGGCCGGGATGCTACCTTTGACCTCCCGTTCACGCGCGCCCCGGCGCCATCGCCATGCCACGAACCGCCCTGCTCCCGGCTGCCTCGTCCGCACTCATCGCCCTGTTGCTGCCCGCCTTGGCCCAGGCGCAGTCGCGCATTGACGAGGTGCTCGTCTACCCCGGCGGCGCCCAGGTCACCCGCCTGGCTTCGGTGGCCGCAGGCGCGCGCGAGTTGGTGCTGACGTGCCTGACCGCCCGGTTCGACCCCGACACCCTGCAGATTGATGCGCCGGCCGGCGTCAACCTGGGGCCGGTGCAGATCGAGACCCTGCCGCGCGACCGTGCGCCCGACTGCGCCAACAGCGCGCTGGACGAGCAGCTGCGCAAGCTCGAAGCCCAGCGCGACAGCCTGAATGCCGAATCCGGCGCGCTGGAGACCGGCCTGGGCTACCTCAAGGCCCTGGGCAACGGCGATGCGCGCAACCCGCCCACGACCGCCGCGATCGGCGCCACGGCCGACACCATCCGCAAGGCGGCACTGGACGCGCTGCAGCGCCAGGCCCAGCTGCGCCGCCAGGTGGAAGAGCTGGAGCGGCAGATCGGCCCGCTCAAGTCCGAGCGCGACCGCCTCGCCGCGGCCAACCCGGAGTGGCGCAGCCTGCGCGTGCGGCTGTCCACCGCGCAAGCGGCCGAGCTGCGCCTGAGCTACCGCATCACCCAGGCCGGCTGGGCGCCAAGCTACCGCGCGCTGCTCGATACCACCAGCGGCGCGCTCCACCTGGAACGTCTGGCCCAGGTGTCTCAGCAAAGCGGGGAGGACTGGCGCAACGTGACGCTGCGGCTGTCCACCGCGCAGGTATCGACCCGCGTGGGGTTGCCCTCACCCGCTCCGTGGTTGCTGAACATCCGGCCGCCGGTGGCTGCCGAGGCTCGGGCCTACGTGCCTGCGCCTGCACCACCACTGGCCATGTCGATGGCCGTCCAAGGCTCGCGGGCTCGCGAGCCCGAGCTGGACCGCTTCGACCTGACCGTGTTCCAGAACGACTACGCCACCGAGTTCGTGCTGCCCCTGCGCGTGAACATCGACAGCGGCATCCAGCGCGCCAGCCTCACGCTCGGCACCGAAAAGCTCCAGGCGCGGGTGCTGGCCCGCGTGCAGCCGCAGAGCGAGGCCGCCGCCTACCTCGTGGCCGACCTGGCGCGGCCGGCCGGCGCCTGGCCGCGCGGGCCGCTGCAGCTGGTGCGCGACGGTGCGCTGGTGGGCAACTCCAGCCTGCAGGTGGCGGGCAGCGACGAACGGCTGGAGCTGCCCTTCGGCCGCGACGATGCGGTGCGGGTACAGGTGGAGCCCGAGCAGCGCAATGCCGGCGACCGCGGCTTCATCGGGGCGCGGGCCGAGCACCGCTACGGCCGCGCCTACGTAGTGGAGAACCGCCACACCCGCGGCGCGCTGACGCTGCAGGTGGTGGAGGTCGGCCCCGTCGCGCAGCATGAAGACATCAAGGTGCAGGCCCAGTTCAGCCCCACGCCCAGCACCCAGGCCTGGCGCAAGCAACCGGGCTGGGTGATGTGGGAGCAGAGCCTGCCCGCCGGCACCAGCCAGCGCTTCACGGCGGACTACGTCATCAGCGCGCCCAAGGATGCGCCGCTGACGGGCCTGCGCTGACCACCGGCCCGGCCGTGAACCCTGCCCGACACTGGCTGCGTCTGTGCGCGACGCTCGCCGCGCTGTCGCTGCTGGCCGGCGCGCTGCCGACCGCCCGGCTCGACTGGCAGCCGGGCCTGGCCGCCATCCAGCCCTGGCGCGCCGTGACGGCGGCCTTCGTGCACTGGACGCCCCTGCACCTGGCCGCCAACCTGGCGGGCTGCGCGGTGCTGGGGCTGCTGGGCTGGCGGGCACAGCTCGGGGCACGGGAGAGCCTCGCCGGCCTGATCGCGCTGCCACTGACCCAGCTCGCCCTGCTGCTGCGGCCCGAACTGCTGCACTACGGCGGGCTGTCGGGCGTGCTGCACGGCCTGGCCGCAGTGGCGGCACTCAGCCTCATGCGGCGACGAGGCCGGGAGCGCTGGGTGGGCGCCGGCATGGCACTGGGCCTGTTTGCCAAGATTGCCCTGGAAGCGCCCCTGGGCCCGGTGCTCAAGGCCACGCCAGGTTTCGATTTCCCGGTGGCGCCCTTCGCCCACCTGTGCGGCGCGTGGGCCGGCATGCTGGCCTGGGGCCTGACAATGCCGGTGATGAATCGCCTGATGAGGAGTCCCCATGGGACGTGAAGCCCTTTGCACCGCCCGCGTCGGCAACGACAGCGCCCAAGTCACCGCCCTGCTGGAGTCGACCACCGTGGTCCTGCGCGGTGAGCTCAAGCGCAAATGGGCCATCGCCGCCCTGCAGAACCTGCGCGTGGACGGCGGTGAGCTGCGGTTCGAACACGGCGGCGAGCCCGTGGCCCTGTCCCTGGGCGAGAAGGAAGCCGAGCGCTGGCTCAAGAAGCTGCAGACGCCGCCCCCCACGCTGGCCGCCAAGCTCGGCGTCAGCGCCGCGAACCCGGCCCTGCTGATCGGCCCCACCGAAGGCACGCTGGACCCGGCGCTGGCTGAAGCCCTCGCGGGCGGCATCACCACCAACATGCGCGAGGCCCGCATGCTGGTGGCCGTGCTGAGCAATGCGGCGGAGCTGCCGCGCATGGCCGAGTTCCATGCCGACATGCTGTGCAACACCGTCTGGGTGGTGCACGGCAAGGGCCCCGACGCCGACCCGTCTGACACGCTGGTGCGCATTGCCATGCGCGGCTGGGGCTATGTCGACAACAAGACGAGCGCCGTCTCCGACAAGCTCACCGCCACCCGCTACGTGCGCAGCGCCGCGCCGGCCAAGGCTGGCGCCCGCAAGGCCGCGCCGAAGAAGACCACTACCAAGCCCGCGCCTCGCAAGCGCTGACTCAGATGACGTTGGCCTCGACGAGACGCCGGCCGTCGAGCAGGCGCTGCGGCGACAGGGCCTCGATCAGCGGTGCCGGCTGACCGGCCATCAGCCGCGCGAGTGACCAGCCCACCGCGGGCGACTGCTGCATGCCATGGCCCGAGAAGCCGCAGGCCGTGAAGGCATTCGCATAGCCGGGCAACGCGCCGGCCAGGCCGTTGTGGTCGACCTCGTTCATCTCGTAGTAGCCGGCCCAGGCTGAACGCACGCGCAAGGCCTCCAGTGCCGGCACGCGGGCGGCGAGCACGGGCCACAGCAGGTCCTCGAACAGGCCGTGGTCGATGTCGTGCAACGGCGCCCCGGGCGGGTCGTCTCCCCGTGGCGGGCCGCCGGCCAGGATCAGCCCACCTTCGGGCCGGAACCAGAAGCCGCTGGGGTCGATGACCAGCGGGCAATCCGGCAGCGCCGCGGGCGTCTCCAGCACGAAGACATCGCGCTTGCGGGCCGTGACCGGCAGCGTGAAACCCAAGGCCTCGCCCAGGGGCGCGCTCCAGGCCCCGGCCGTGATCCCGAAGGCCTCGGCTGCCAGCACGCGGCCGTCGGCACAGCGCACGGCGCTCAGCCGCGCGCCCTGCCCCTCGAAGCCCACCACCTCGCCCGCCACGAACTGCGCGCCGCAGGCCTGCGCCTTGCGCCGGAAGGCCCGGTGCAGGGCGGGACCGTCGAACCAGCCCTCGCCGCTCAACCCGAGCGAACCCAGGGCCAGATCGCCCACGGCCAGCCACGGAAAGCGCGCCGCCAAGGCCGGCGGCGACAGCAGGGCCACGTCTACCCCTTCGGCCTGCTGCACGGCATGCACGGCGCGCAGCGTGGCCTCGCCCGCTGCGGTGGCGAGGTAGAGGTAGCCCGGCTCCACCAGGCCGAGGGCCGGCCGGTCGTCGGCCGTGGCGAGTTCATCGGCCGCGCGGCGCAGAAAGCCCAGGCTCCAGCGGGACAGCGCGATGTTGACCGGCTGCGAGAACTGCTGGCGGATGGAGCTGAGCGACAGCGAGCTCGACGCCTGCGCGTACGACGGGTCGCGCTCGACCACCGTCACGCGCGCGCCATGGTCACGGGCCAGGAAGCAGGCGGTGGCCGCGCCCATCACACCGCCACCCACGAGGATCACGTCAGACATGCTGGCAGCATAGAGGCCATGACCGCCTCTGCCGCCCCGCCCGTCGCCGCTCCCGCCACCCCACCCGCGCCGGCCCAGCGCCGCGCCCACCTGGACCCGCGGGCCGTGGCCCTGCTGCTGGGCTGCTGCCTGCTGTGGGGCATCAACCAGGTCGCGGCCAAGGCGGCACTGACCGAGATCGGGCCGCTGTGGCAGGCGGGGCTGCGCTCGGCCGTGGCCGGGCTGCTGGTGTGGGGCTGGGCGATGTCGCGCGGCATTCGGCTGTTCGAGCGCGACGGCAGCGCCGCGGGCGGGGTGCTCGCGGGGCTGCTGTTCGCCGGCGAGTTCGCCTGCATCTTCGTGGGCCTGCAGTACACGAGCGCGTCGCGCATGGTGGTGTTCATCTACCTCGCGCCGTTCGTCGTGGCGCTGGGCATGCCGTGGATCGCCCGCGGCGAAGCGTTGTCGCTGCGGCAGTGGGCCGGATTGCTGCTCGCGTTCGGCGCCATGGCCTTTGCGTTCGCCGAGGGCTTCACCGCGCCCGGCTCACCGCAGCAGTGGAAGGGCGATGCACTCGGTGTGGCGGCCGCCGTGCTGTGGGGCGGCACGACCCTGGCCATCCGCGGCACGCGGCTCGGCGCCGCACCGGCCGAGAAGACCTTGCTCTACCAGCTCGCCCTCTCGGCCCTGGCCCTGTGCGCCGCGGCGGTGGCCACGGGCGAGGCGCTGCCCGTGCAATGGTCGGTGCGGCTGCTGGGGCTTTTCAGCTTCCAGGCCGTGGTGGTGACGTTCGCGAGCTACCTGGTGTGGTTCTGGCTGGTGCGCCACTACGCGGCCACCAAGCTGTCGGTGTTCACGCTCAGCACGCCGCTGTTCGGCCTGCTGGCCGGTGCGTTGCTGCTGGGCGAGGGCATCAGCACGCGGCTGGTGGCGGCGCTCGCCGCGCTGGCCGTGGGCATCGTGCTCGTGAACCGCTGATGTCACGCCTGCGCCAGCCAACGGCCTGGCGCCTGCCTAGACTGCGCCTTCTTCAAGGAGACTCCCGATGATCACGCTTTGCGGCATTCCGCTCTCGAACTACTACAACAAGGTCAAGCTCGCGCTGCTGGAGAAGGGCATCCCCTTCACCGAGGACTACGTCAAGACCCATTCCGACGACGAGGCCGTGCTGGCCTGCACGCCGCTGGGCAAGGTGCCTTTCATCAAGACGGCACAAGGCGCGCTGTGCGAGAGCCAGGTCATCATGGACTTCCTGGAAGCGGCCTACCCCGACACGCCGCGCCTCGTGCCTGCCGACCCCTATGCCGCCGCCAAGGTGCGCGAGCTGATCACGTATGTGGAGCTGCACCTGGAGCTGGTGGCCCGCGAGCTCTATGCCGAGGCCTTCTTCGGCGGGAAGGTCAGCGACGGCACCAAGCAGCGCGTGGCCCGCGTGCTGCCGGCCAACATCGCAGCGTTCAAGCGCCTGGCGAAGTTTGGCCCCTACGTCGCGGGCGACCAGTTCACGATGGCCGACTGCGCGGCCTGGGTCAGCCTGCCGCTGGTGGCCCAGGCGACCAAGATCGTGCTCGGCGAAGACTTGCTCGCCGCAGGTGGCGTCGACTGGAAGTCCTACGCCAAGATGATCGGCGAACGACCGCATGCCCAGAAGGTGGCGGCCGACCGGAAGGCCGACCAGGAGCGCGTGTTCGGCCGCAGCTGACGGCTGCGCCGCGCGACCCGCAGCCACCAGCACGTCACTCCACCGGCACCCACCATTCGTTGCGGCGGTTCCAGGGCAGGGTGAACGGGTCGTTGTAGAAGGCGCTGACGAACTCTCCTGAGGGCTTCAGGCCCTGCTGTTGCACCCAGGCTTCGAGCAGCGCACGGTGGCGGCCCAGGTTGCTGTCGGTAGAGAAGCCGTCGAACCGCACCGCGGCCCGCTTCTCGCCGGGCAGCACCTCGAACTTCACCCGCGCATCGTTGGGCACCGGCAGCGTGTCCAGCGTGAACGCGCTCGGCATCATGAAGCTGACCCGCCAGCGGCCCGCGGCCGTGGCGCTCTGCGTGACGGGCGCGGTCATCGCGATCTTCTCGCCCGCGGGCGCGGCCGCCTGGGTGACGGGGGCGGTCATCTCGATCTTGCGCTGCCCCTGGTTGCCGCCAAAGATGTAGCCGGCCAGCAGCCGAAAGCCCGCGTTGCGGGCCCCGCTGGCATCCCCCTCGACCTCGACATGGGCCACGAGCATGGGCTCGTACTGCCGCAGCTCGAAGGCGCCGTCGGACTGAAGCACCTGGTAGCGGGGTTGTTCGATCGCGTGGGCGGCAGTGGCCATGGTCAACAGCAGCAGGGACAAGAGTCGGCTCAGCATGGGGCAAGCCTCCAAGACGGCAGCAGCCGCCAACGCGTTGGCGTGGCGGCTGCCTGGTGGGTTGATGGCGTGATTACTTCGGGATCACGACGGTGTCGATGACGTGGATGACGCCGTTGTCGGCGGCGATGTCGGTCGCCGTGACCTTGGCGTTGTCCACCATCACGCCGCCCGAGGTTGACACGGTCAGCTCGCTGCCCTGCACGGTCTTGACCTTGCCGGCCTTCACGTCCTTGGCCATGACCTTGCCCGGCACGACGTGGTAGGTCAGCACGGCGGTGAGCTTGGCCTTGTCCTTCAGCAGCGCGTCCAGGTCAGCCTTGGGGATCTTGGCGAAGGCCGCATCGGTCGGCGCGAACACCGTGAACGGGCCCGGGCCCTTGAGCGTGTCCACCAAGCCGGCGGCCTGCAGCGCGGTAGCGAGGGTCTTGAAGTTGCCGGCAGCGACGGCGGTGTCGACGATGTCCTTGGCCTGGGCACCGGCAGCGGCCAGAGCGAAGGCGGCGAGAGCGATGAACTTCTTCATGGATTGAGCTTTCAAGGGAGGGAGGGAAGGAAACGGGACGACCGTGACCGGCCGTCCCGGGCGGAGATCAGGGACGCGGCAGGATCACCTTGTCGATGACGTGGATGACGCCGTTGCTGGTCAGCACGTCGGTGGTGGTGATGTTGGCGCGGCGGGCGCGCTGGTCGGTGATGGCCAGGCTCGCGTTGATGCTGAAGCTGTCACCCTGCAGCGTGGTGATGGGTGTGTTCAGCGGCACATCGGCCTTGAGCACCAGGCCGGGCACCACGTGGTAGGTCAGCACCTGGGTGAGCAGCGTCTTGTTGGCCAGCAGGTCAGCCTTGCTGACGCCCAGCTCGGTCAGCAGCGCGGCGAAGGCGTCGTTGGTCGGCGCAAAGACGGTGAGCGGGCCGGGCGCGGCAAGGGCGTCCTGCAGGCCGGCGGCCACGACGGCCTCCACCAGGATGCTGAACTGCGGCAGCGACTGGGCCGTCTGCACGATGTTCTGGTTGGCCGGCAGCAGCACCTTGTCCAGCGAGTGGATGACGCCGTTCTTCACGCGCAGGTCGGTGAAGCCAATCGTGGCGCGGCGGTTGCGACCGTCAGTCACGACCAGGCTGCTGCCCGAGGTGTCGATCTTGAAGATGCCACCCGCCAGCGGCGTGATGGCCTTGCCCACCGGCACCTGGGTGCTCAGCACCTGGTTGCCCAGCACGTGGTACTGCAGCACGGCGGTCAGCAGCGGCTTGTTGGCCAGCAACTGGTCCTTGGTGACGCCGAGCTCGGTCAGCAGGGCCGCGAAGGCGGTGTTGGTCGGAGCGAACACCGTCAGCGGGCCGGCGCCAGACAGTGCATCCTGCAGGTTGGCCGCCACGACGGCCTCGACCAGGATGCTGAACTGCGGCATGGCCTGCATCTGCTGCACCAGGGTGCGCTGGCTCGGCAGGGTGATGTCGCTCGGCAGGATGACCTTGTCGATGGTGTGGACGACGCCATTGCTCGTCAGCACGTCGGTGCCGGTGATGGCGGCCTTGCGCCCGAGGCGGTCGGTGATGGCCAGGCTGGCATCGACCGTGAAGCTCTGGCCTTCCACCGTCGTGACGGCAGAGCCCACCGGCACGTCAGCCTTGAGCACGCGGCCCGGCACGACGTGGTAGGTGAGGATCTTGGTCAGCAGCGCGGTGTCGGCGAACAGCGCGGCCTTGCTGACGCCCAGCTCGGTCAGCGCGGCGCTGAAGGCGGCATTCGTCGGCGCGAACACCGTGAACGGGCCTGTGCCCGACAGCGTGCCCTGCAGGTTGGCGGCCACCACGGCTTCCACCAGCGTGCTGAACGCCGGCACGGCCTGCGCGGTCTGCACGATGTTCAGGTTGGCCGGCAGCAGCACCTTGTCGATGGCGTGCAGCACACCGTTGCTGGCCATCACGTCGGTCTGCGTGATGGTGGCCGTGCGGTTGCGGCCGTCGGTGACGACCAGGGCGCTGCCCTGGAGGTCGACCTTGAAAAAGCCGCCCCCCACGGGCGTGATCGCCTTGCCCAGCGGCACCGCCGCCTTGGGCACGGCGCCGGCCACGACGTGGTACTGCAGCACCGTGCGCAGCAGCGTCTTGTCGGCCAGCAGCTGGGCCTTGGTGATGTTCAGCTCGGTCAGCAGGGCCGCGAAGGCGGCATCGGTCGGCGCGAACACGGTGTAGGGCCCCGGGCCGGTCAGGGTGCCGGTGAGGTCGCCCGCCTCGATGGCCTCGGCCAGGATGCTGAAGCGGGCGTCACCTCGCGCCAGGTCCACGAAGTTGGGCGTGGTGTTGTCACTGCCGCCGCCGCAGGCCGCGAGGCCGGACAGCAGGCTGGCCATGAACAGGCCTTTGAACCAGTTGAACAGTCGCATCGGAGTCTCCTGATGTGATGCAGGGGTGAGTGAAGCCGCGGCGCCACTAATGGCACCGTGCGTGGGTTGAATTTCGATCAACGGGGCCGCGGGCCCGCCGGGGTCAGGCGTCGACGCAGGGCGGCAGCAGCGCCTCCGTCAAGCGGTGCAGCACGCCATTGCTGCAGGGCTGATCGCTGCCACGCGAGAGCGGCAGGCTCAGGTCACCGCTGCGCAGCAGACCCAGGGCTTCCAGGCTCAAGGCGCCGTCGCCCAAGGTGCGCAGCTGGCCCGACCAGGGCAGCTCACTGCTGGCCCAGCGGCCGGGCACGATGTGATGGAGCAGCAACGCGCGCAGCCGCTCGGTGTCCTGCCAGAACGCGGCCGGGCTGAGGCCCAGGCGCGCGGCCGCCCGGTCCAGGCCGGCGTCGCTGGGCGCGATCAGCGTGAATGGCCCGCCCGAAGCGAGCAGGTGATGCAGGCCGCAGCGCTCCAGGGCACCCGCGAGGCGCGCGAGGCCGGGGTCGCAGGACACGCGCTGCCACAGGGTCTGGGTCGACGCGCTCAACGGCCGGTCGATCGCCTGCACGCGCAGCTGGCGCCGCATTTGCGCACGCCCCAGCAGCCGCACGGCCTGGCCTTCGGCATCCACCCAGCCCGGGCCCTGTTCGGCGCGGCGCAGCAGGCTGCCGTTGAGCAGCGGCAGCAGGCCGTCTTCCTGGGGCGAGGCCAGCGTGAGGTGCCCGAGCATCCAGCGCTGCAGGGCTTCGGGCGACATCTCGGCGGGCTGCAAGCCGGCGGCGCTCAGCGCCTCATCGGTCGGCGCGAGCAGCGTGGTGCCGAAAGGCGCCTGCAGCAGCGCTCCCAGGTCAGCCTGGCGCATGGCGGCATCCAGCCAGCTGCAGCTGGGCGGCGGCGCCGAGGGCGATGGCGGCATCAGCGACAGCTGCCAGGTCGGCAGCCACGACTTCCAGGCGTTCAGCATGAGGCACCCCGTCTAAAAACTCGAATGCCTGCAATGTGAACTGATCAGTTCACATAGTCAACCGTGTGGTCTATTTACTGAAACACCTGTTTTCAAAAGGGACCATTGAGTACAGGAGATGACCGGTCCCCCTAGAATTGGCCCATGTCTGCCGCCCGCCCCCGTTTCCGAGAGCAATTCCTGCAAGCCCGCGAGGACGCCATCGTTGAGTCGGTAAACCGGCTGCTGGCTGAAAAGGGCTTCGAGGCCATGACGGTGGACGAGGTGGTTGCCGACGTCGGCATTGCCAAGGCCAGCCTGTACAAGCACTTCACCTCCAAGGAAGAGCTGGCTGCAGCGGCCATGGTCAAGGTGCTGGACCGGGCGCTGGATGAACTGGCGCGCCTGCGCGGCCTTGAGCTGAATGCGCTGGGCCGGCTGCAGGCGGTGGCCCGCTGGGCCTACGAGCAGCAGATTGCCGGCCAGATGCCCGCCCTGCCCTCGCAGAACTCCACGCTGCGGGCGGCGCTCGTGGGCGACAAGGCCTACATGGACCGGCTGGTGCAGCTGTCCGACGAACTGGGCGGCTGGATCCTGGAGGCGCAGGGCCAGGGTCATCTGAATGCGGCCCTGCCGCCGGAGCTGGTGCTCTACACCCTCTTCGCCCGCGCCTGCGACCCGGTGCTGGGCGTGCTGCGCGCCAGCGGCGCCCACAGCGATGCACAGATCGTGGACTGGCTGGTCACCACCTGCTTCAAGGGTCTGGCGGGCTGAGAGCCCTGCCGACACCCCTCCTAGAATTCGGGGCATGGCCGCCCCTGATTACCGCATCGCCCCCAGCCTCCTGTCCGCCGATTTCGCCCGCCTGGGCGAGGAGGTCCGCAACGTTCTCGCGGCCGGCGCCGACTGGATCCACTTCGACGTGATGGACAACCATTACGTGCCCAACCTGACCTTCGGACCGATGGTCTGCGAGGCGCTGCGCAAGCATGCCGTCAAGCCCGACGGCAGCCCTGCCGTCATCGACGTGCACCTGATGGTGCAGCCGGTCGACTCGCTGGCGCAGGCGTTCTGCCGCGCGGGCGCCGATGTGGTGACCTTCCACCCCGAAGCCAGTGCACACGTGGATCGCACGCTGCAACTGATCAAGGCCGAAGGCAAGCAGGCTGGCCTGGTGTTCAACCCGGCCACGCCGTTGGACGTGCTGGAGTGGGTGATCGACAAGGTCGACGTCGTGCTGCTGATGAGCGTGAACCCCGGCTTCGGCGGCCAGAGCTTCATTCCCAGCGCCCTGGCCAAGCTGAAGAAGGCGCGCGAGATCATCAGCGCCAGTGGCCGCGACATCCGCCTGGAGATCGACGGCGGCGTGAAGGTGGACAACATCCGCGAGATCGCCGCTGCGGGCGCCGACACCTTCGTGGCCGGCTCCGCCATCTTCGGCAAGCCCGACTACCGCGCCGTCATTGACGCCATGCGTGCCGAATTGGCGACACTGTGAGCCCCTCGTCCAAGGAGTACCTTGGCCGGCCCCCCGAGGGGGCAGCGATGCTCGCCGGATTGACCAGCAAGCACATCGCCATGACGGGCCGGCTTGGGAGCGGCCCGGCGCTCGTCCCGCGAAACTGAACCTCTATCTATGGCCGCCGTCCTGCTCGTCTGCACCGCCAACATCTGCCGCTCGCCGATGGCCGAGGCCATCTTCAAGGCCAGGCTCGGCGAGGTGTTCAAGACCGTCGCGTCGGCGGGTGTGCACGCCGACCCGCGGGGTGGCCCGGTCGACGCACGAGCCGCCGCGGCCCTGGAGCGCCACAAGTACGGCCTGGAGCGCCGCTGGCGCTCCCGCCGCGTGGACCCCGAGCAGCTCGGCCAGTACGACCTCGTGCTGGCGATGGAAGCCGAGCACGTGCAGGCCTTGCGCAAGCAGGCCGCGCCTGAGCACCAGGCCCGCATCCTGATGCTGACCGACTTCCTGCCGGAGATGGCCGGCCAGGACATCCCCGACCCCTACTTCGGCCCGGTGGCAGGTTTTGATGCCGTCATCGGCATGATCGAGCGCGCCGCGACGCGCCTGCTGGCCGAAAGCCGCGAGGGCCGCCTGCGCCTGCGCTGAACCCCCGTCGCGTCGAACAGGTGAACCAGCAGCCGTCGCGGAACCGGCTCCGCCGTTCCGCCAACGGCGCCCCCTTCATCTCGACAGGGGGCCGGCGCAGCCGGCAGGGGGCGGACCTGTCTAGACCGCCTTGCTTTCGAAGTCTGCCACCTCGCGCATGTCCGGCCCGCTGCCGCTGAAGCGGTCCAGCGCCAGGTAGATGACCGGCGTGATGTAGAGCGTCACGGCCTGCGACAGGATGAGGCCGCCCACCACCGCCAGGCCCAGCGGCTGGCGCAACTCGGCCCCTGCCCCGAGACCGAGCGCGATCGGCAGCGCGCCCATCAAGGCCGCCAGCGTCGTCATCATGATGGGCCGGAAGCGCAGGATGCAAGCCTGCCGGATGGCCTCGGCCGGTGCCAGGCCCTGGCTGCGCTGCACGTCCAGCGCGAAGTCGATCATCATGATCGCGTTCTTCTTCACGATGCCGATCAGCATCACGATGCCGATGGTCGCGATGATGGTCAGCTCCATGCCGAAGAGCTGCAGCGTGATCAACGCCCCCACCGCGGCCGAGGGCAGGCCGGCCAGGATGGTGATGGGGTGGATATAGCTCTCGTAGAGCACGCCCAGCAGCACATAGATGACCGCCACCGCCAGGCCGATGAGCAGCAGCTGGCCACCCTGGGAGTCCTGGAACACCGCCGCATCGCCGCCATAGCTCGTGATGATGCTGGAGGGCAGCTTGATCTCCTGCGTGAACGCGGTGATCTGCTTGGTGGCGTCGCCCAGCGGCACGTTCGGCGCCAGGTTGAAGCTGATGGTCACCGCCTGCAGCTGCCCCTGGTGGTTGACCGCCGTGGGGCCCAGCGTGCGCTGCACGGTGGCGAAGGCGCTCAGCGGCACCTGCGCGCCGTTCTTGCCGCGCAGGTAGATCTTGTCGAAGGCCGCCTCGCTGCTGCGGTCGTCGTCACCCGCCTCCATGATGACCTGGTAGGTGTTGCTCTCGGCATAGATGCTGGACACCTGCCGCTCACCAAAGGCGCCGTACAGCGCATTGCGCAGGTCCTGCATCTGCACGCCGAGCAGCGACGCGCGCTCGCGGTCGATGACGAGGCTGGCCTGCAGGCCGCGCATCTGGGAGTCGCTGGTCACGTCGCGGAAGCGCTCGTCGCTGCGCAGCTTCTCCTGCAGCTTCACGGCCCAGGTGTTGAGCTCGCCCGCCGACACCGATTGCAGCGTGTACTGGTAGCGGCTCTTGCTCTGCCGGCCACCCAGCTGCAGGTTCTGCACCGGCCGCAGGTAGACCTGGATGCCCGGCACCGCACGCAGCTTCTTGCGCAGGCCTTCCAGCACCTTGGGCATGGCTTCGCGGTCAGCGCGAGGCTTGAGGTTGATGAACATACGGCCCGTGTTGGTGGCGCTGCCCGAGGGCCCGCCGCCCACGGCCGAGCTCAACGCCAGCACGTTGGGGTCGTTGCGCACGATGGCCGCCACCCGGTCCTGCAGCTGCACCATGGCCGCGAACGAGGTGTCTTCGGCCGCTTCGGTGCTGGCCTGGATCTGCCCGATGTCCTCTTCAGGGAAGAAGCCCTTGGGAATGGTGGTGTAGAACCACACGGTGGCAACGAAGCTCAGGATGGCCACGCCCAGCACCCAGGCGCGAAAGCGCAGGGCCAGGTCCAGCGTGCGGGTGTAGGCATTCAGCGTGGCCGTGAAGCCGCGCTCGAACAGCCGGCCCAGCAGCCCGTCTTCGTGGTGTTCATCGGCCTTGAGCAGCCGGCTGCAGAGCATCGGCACGAGCGTCAGCGACACGACGGCCGACACCAGGATGGACAGCCCCACCACCACCGCGAACTCGTGGAACAGCAGGCCGATGACGCCGGGCATGAAGAAGATGGGAATCAGCACCGCCACCAGCGAGATCGAGATGGACAGGATGGTGAAGGCCATCTCGCGCGCGCCGCGTACCGCGGCGTCGAAGGGCTTCATGCCGTCTTCCACGTGGCGGACGATGTTCTCCAGCATCACGATGGCGTCGTCCACCACCAGGCCCACGGCCAGCGTAATGCCCAGCAGCGAGATGTTGTCCAGCGAATAGCCGAGCGCATACAGCAGCGTCAGCGCGCCGATCAGCGAGATCGGCAGCGAGGCGGTCGGGATCAGCGTGGCCACCGCACGGCGCAGGAAGATGAAGATCACCAGCACCACCAGGCCCACCGTCAGCGCCAGCGTGAAGTACACGTCGTGCAGCGACTCGCGGATGGACACCGAGCGGTCGTTGAGCGTGCGCATCTGGATGGACGCCGGCATCTGCTCGGCATACCGCGGCAGCAGGGCCTTGACCTTGTCCACCACCTGCACGGTGTTGGCATCGGGCTGGCGCTGGATGGCCAGCACGATGGAGCGCTCGCCCTGGTAGGTGGAGTAGGTCTTGCTCGTCTCGACGCTGTCCTGCACCTCGGCCACCTCGCGCAGCAGCACCGGCGCGCCATTGCGCGAGGCCACCACGATGCGGCCGAACTCGGCGGCGTTCTTCAGCTGGCGGTTGGCCTGGATGGTGAGCGTCTGGCGCGAGCCGTCGAGCACGCCCACCGGCGTGTTGGCATTTGCCGCCTTCACCGCGGCCTGCAGCTCGTCCAGCGTGATGTTGCGCTGGTTGAGCAGGTCGTTGCGCACCTTGATGCGCACGGCGTAACGCTTCTGGCCATAGATGGAGACCTGCGCCACGCCGTCGATGGTCGACAGGCCCGGTGACAGCAGGTTCTCCGCGTAGTCGTTGAGTTCGGTCAGGTCGATGGAGGGCGAGGTCAGCGCCACCAGCAGCACGGGCGCATCCGCCGGATTGACCTTGCGGTAGTTGGGCGGCGAGGTCATCTCCGCCGGCAACGAGCGCAGGCTGCGGAAGAGCGCGGCCTGCACGTCCACCGCGGCGGCGTCGATGTCGCGCGACGGGTCGAACTCCAGCGTGATGGAGGTGTTGCCCAGAGTGTTGGTCGACGAAATCGTCTGCAGGCCGGCGATGGTGGAGAACTGCTTCTCCAGCGGCAGCGCCACCGACGACGCCATCGTCTCGGGCGACGCGCCCGGCAGCGAGGCGCCGACGTTGATGATGGGCGTGTTGTAGGACGGCAGGGCCGCCACCGGGATGCGGCTCCAGGCGGCGAGACCAGCGATGACCAGCGACAGGTTCAGCAGCACGGTCATGACCGGCCGCCGGATGAAGAGTTCCGTCAACCTCATTTGCTGGCGCCCGTCGCGGCCGAGGCTGCCGATGCTGCCGAGGCGCCCGCTGCGGCCGCGCCGCCGCTGGGCTGGATGCGCAGCGGTGTGCCCGGACGCAGGTTCTGCTTGCCCTCCATCACCACCTGGGCCGTGGCCTCCAGGCCCTCGACCACCACCTGCTCGCCCATGGCCTGGCGCAGCTGCACCGGCACCAGCTTGGCGGTGTTGTCCGGGCCCACCACATAGACCGAACGCTCATTGCCTCGCATGATGATCGCGGCCTGCGGCACCACCGTCACGCCCTGCAGCGTGCGCAGCGTGACCCGCACCCGCAGGTACTGGCCTGGCCACAGCGTGCGGGCCTCGTTCGAGAACTCGGCCTTGACCTTGATGGTGCCGGTGGACGAGTCCACGAGGTTGTCCACCGCCGTCACGCGGCCCTTGATGGACGGCGCGCCTTTGGCCGAGCCGGGCGGCGGCAGCGCCTCCACGCTCAACTCACCGGCGCGCGTGGCGGCCAGCAGCGAACCGAGCTGGGTCTCAGGCACGGTGAAGGCAATGCCGATGGGATCGATCTGCGCAATGTTGACCAGCGGCGCGGCCGTGGCGTTGGCCTGCACCAGGCTGCCGGGGAACACGCTGACGATGCCGGCGCGGCCGCTGATGGGCGCCCGCAGCTCGTTGTAGCTCAGGCTGACCTGCGCGGCCTGCACCGCGGCCTCGTCGCTGCGCACCAGGGCCTGGCCGGCCTCGAAGTTGGCCTGCGCCGTGTCGACCGCGTTCTGCGCGATGAAGTTCTGGGCCTTCAGCTCCTTGGCGCGCGTGAATTGACGCTCCAGGTCGGCGAGGCTCGCGCGATCGCGAGCGAGCTGCGCGCGGGCCTTGTCGAGCGCGGCGCGGTCGGCGCGATCATCGAAGCGAAACAGCAGCTCGCCCTTCTTGACGTTCTGCCCGTCCTTGACGAACACCTGGGCGACCGTGCTGGTGGTCTGCGCACGCAGGTCCACGCTCTGCAACGCGGTGACCGTGCCGCTGGCCTCCACCGTGATGGGCACATCCGCCTGCCGGACCTTGACCACGCCGACGTTCTGCGGCGGTGCACTGGCTGCACCCGCGGGAGCGGCGGCGGCGTTGTCTTTGCCACCGCAACCGGCCAACAGGGCCAGGAGCACCAGCATCGAGCCGCCATGGGCCCAGGGAGAGGTCACGCGCATGCAAGCCTGCCGAAAGTAATGGGGGTTGACTGAAAAAACATATCAGCTTAACCGCGCCATTTTTCTCTCAGGTTGCTGGGGTCTCCTCTGATGTGCGGTTTTCGAGCTTAGTTCTGCAGCGCGCGCGCCAGGCGGGCGCCCACCACCGCGTTGTGCTTGACCAGCGCGATGTTGGTCGCGAGGCTCTGCCCGCCGGTCAAGGCCTTGATGCGGCCGAGCAGGAAGGGCGTGATCGCCTTGCCCGTGATGCCCTGCGCATCGGCCTCCGCCAGCGCCTGGGCGGTGATGGCGTCGATCTGGTCGCGCGGCATGGCCTGATCGGCCGGCACCGGGTTGCTCACCACCACGCCCCCGCCCAGGCCGAGCGCCCACTTGGCGCGGATGAAGCGGGCCTGGGTGGCGGCATCGTCCATGCGGAAGTCGGCCTTCAGGCCGCTGTCGGGGGTGAAGAAGGCCGCGAAGTTGTCCTGCCCGACCGACAGCACCGGCACGCCGTGTGTCTCGAGGTACTCCAGCGTGAGCCCCAGGTCGAGGATGGACTTGGCCCCCGCACACACCACGGCCACCGGCGTGCGCGCCAGCTCTTGCAGGTCGGCCGAGATGTCGAAGCTCTCGTGGCCGCCGCGGTGCACGCCGCCGATGCCGCCGGTCACGAAGACCTCGATGCCGGCCAGGTGAGCGCAGATCATGGTGGCGGCCACCGTGGTGGCGCCCAGGCGGCCCGTGGCCACCGCATAGGGCAGGTCGCGGCGGCTGAGCTTCATCGCGTCGGGCGCCTGCGCAAGCTGCGCGAGCTCCTCCTCCGTCAGGCCGATGCGGATGCGCCCACCGATGACCGCGATGGTGGCCGGCACGGCCCCCTCGGCGCGGATCACGGCCTCGACCTCGCGGGCCGTGTCCAGGTTCTGGGGCCAGGGCATGCCGTGGGCAATGATGGTGGACTCGAGTGCCACCACGGGCAGGCCCTGGGCACGGGCGGCGGCCACTTCGGGCGAGAGTTGGATCAGTTCGTTCATCGGTTCAGCAGGAAATCGGGGGTGAGTTCAGCATGGACGCTGTCGGTGGTCTGCAACGTGAGTGCGGCCAGGGCCAGGCCCAGCCGGGCGGCGGCATCGAAGTCGTCGGGCGCGCGCAGCAGCGACGCGCAGACGCCGGCCGACAACGCATCGCCCGCACCCGTCACGTCCACCACGTCCACCTGCGGCGCGGGCCAGTGGCGGGGCGCGTGGCCCGGCGTGCTCAGCAGCAGCCCCTCAGAGCCTTTGGAGACCAGCACGCAGCCCACGCCGCGGGCATGCAGCCGATCGAAGGCCTCGACAGGATCGGGCGCGATGGTGGCGAGCTCACCGGCATTCATGACCAGCAGGTGCAGCCCGTCCAGTCGCTCCGGCAGGCGTTCCATCTTGGCCTCGGACACCGCCACGCCCACCAGCGGGATGCCGCTGCTGCGCGCCTCGGCCAGCAGCAGCGGCCAGGCGTCGGTGGGCAGGTTGCCGTCGGCCACGACGAGGGCGGCGCCTGAGCGCAAGGCCTTGCTGGCCTCAAGCGCCCAGGGATTGAGGCTCTCCACCAGCGGCATGGCGGCCAGGCCGAGCTGCAGGCTGCCGTCGGGGGCCAGCACCGCGGTGTAGCTGTCGCTGGCGTGCCGGCGCAGGCGGATCACGGCCCGCGTGTCGATGCCCACGGTGGCGGCCTGCTCCAGCAGCATGCGCCCGCCGGCGTCATCGCCCACGGCCGCGACCAGCGCCACCGGCAGCCCGAGGCGCGCCAGGTTCTCCGCGACATTGCGCACCACGCCGCCGGGCGTCTCGTGCGACTCGCAGGGGTTGGACGAGCCGCCCAGCGCATGCGCCAGCAGCTTGAGCTTGCGATCGATGTTGAGGCCGCCAATGCAGACGATGGGGGCGGCAGACGTGTTCATCACGTGATTCTAGGAAGGCCGTGCCGGCTGCTAGAGTCGGCCCCGGTGCGGCGCCACGCCGCCCACGTCGCTCGGACGGTTCCGGGCGCTCACGTGACACTGCCAATGACCTCTGCCTCTTCCGCCACCGGCGGCAAGCGCCGCTTCGCGCGCATCGACCGCCTCCCGCCCTACGTCTTCAACATCACCGCCGAGCTCAAGCTCGCCGCCCGCCGCCGCGGGGAAGACATCATCGACATGAGCATGGGCAACCCCGACGGGGCCACGCCGCCGCACATCGTCGCCAAGCTCGCCGAGGTCGCCCAGCGACCCGACACCCACGGCTACTCGGCCAGCAAGGGCATCCCGCGACTGCGCCGCGCCATCTCGCACTGGTACCAGCGCCGCTATGGCGTGGACATCAACCCGGACACCGAGGCCATCGTCACCATCGGCTCCAAGGAAGGCCTGGCCCACCTGATGCTCGCCACACTCGACCGCGGCGACACGGTGCTGGTGCCCGACCCGAGCTACCCCATCCACATCTACGGCGCGGTCATTGCCGGTGCCGACATCCGCGCCATCCCGGTCAGCAGCGAAGTCGACTTCTTCGCCGAGCTGGAGAAGACCATCCGCGGCAGCTACCCCAAGCCCAAGATGATGGTGTTTGGCTTCCCGTCCAACCCGACGGCGCAGTGCGTGGAGCTGAGCTTCTTCGAGCGCGTCGTGGCCCTGGCCAAGAAGCACGACATCCTCATCGTGCACGACCTCGCCTATGCCGACATCGTGTTCGACGGCTACGAGGCCCCGTCCATCATGCAGGTGCCCGGCGCCAAGGACGTGGCGGTGGAGTTCTTCACCCTCAGCAAGAGCTACAACATGGCCGGCTGGCGGGTGGGCTTCATGGTGGGCAACCCCGACCTCGTCGCGGCCCTGGCGCGCATCAAGAGCTACCACGACTACGGCACCTTCACGCCGCTGCAGGTGGCCGCCATTGCCGCCCTGGAAGGCGACCAGCAATGCGTGAAAGACATCGCCGCCAGCTACCAGCGCCGCCGCGACGTGCTCTACAAGGGTCTCACCGAAGCCGGCTGGGCCGTGGACTGCCCCAAGGCCAGCATGTACATCTGGGCCCGCATCCCCGAGCCCTACCGCGAGCTCGGCTCGCTGGAATTCGCCCGGCAGTTGCTGGAGAAGGCCAAGGTCTGCGTGTCCCCCGGCATCGGCTTCGGCGACCACGGCGACGGGCATGTGCGCTTCGCGCTCATCGAGAACGAGTCACGCATCCGCCAGGCCGTGCGAGGCATCAAGGCGATGTTCAAGGCGGATGGGGTGCTGAAGGCATGATCGCGTAAACAAGCTCCGGTCCGGCAATGACTGCACTAGAACTCCTGCAAAACCTGAACCTGCTCGACGAAACCGAGCGGATCGAAGCCAAGCGCGCCAGCGAGGCGGGCAAGTCGCTGCTGGAGACTGTGTGCGCCTTCGCCAACGAACCTGGGCTCGGTGGCGGCTGGCTGCTGCTAGGCGTGGTGCGCGAAGAGATGGCCTTGTTCCCCAGCTATCAGGTGGAAGGCGTGCCCCAGCCGGACAAGCTTTGCGCCGACCTGGCCACCCAATGTCGCGAGGCGTTCAACGCACCCGTGCGCATCGATCTCAGCACCGAGCAGGTCGACGGGCAAGCCGTGGTGGTGGCCTACGTGCCCGAAGCCCAGCCGCAGGACAAGCCCGTCTTCTTCAAGTCGCAAGGTCTGCCCAAAGGCGCGCTGCGTCGCGTGGGCAGCGTGGACCAGCGCTGCACCGACGACGACCTGGCCGTGTTCTACCAAAGCCGTCAGCGCGAGACCTTTGACGCCAGCCTGGTGCCTGACGCCACGCTGGACGACCTGGCCCCTGAGGCCCTGGCCGACTACCGCCAGGCCCGCGCCGAGGCCAACCCTGACGCCGAGGAGCTGCGCTGGAGCGACGAAGAACTGCTGCGCTCCCTGGGCTGCATCCAGACGGATGCCAACAGCCCTGCAACTACCTGGCGCCCCACCGTGGCCGGCCTGATGCTGTTCGGCAAGCCTCAGGCCCTGCGCCGCTGCTTCCCGATGACGAGGGTGGACTACATCCGCGTACCCGGCCGCGAATGGGTGCCTGACCCTGAACGCCGCTTCGACACTCTTGAACTGCGCGACCCACTGTTCCGACTGATCCGCCGAGCCCAGGCCGCCGTGCTGGATGACCTGCCCAAAGGCTTTGCGCTGAAAGAGGGTGACCTGCAGCGCCAGGACAAACCCGTCATCCCCCAGCGCGTGATCCGCGAGGCGCTGGTCAACGCACTGATGCACCGCAGCTACCGCAGCCACAGCCCGGTGCAGATCATTCGCTACGCCAACCGGCTGGAGATCCGCAACCCCGGCTTCTCGCTCAAGTCGCCCGAGCACCTGGGCGAGCCCGGCAGCGAGCCCCGCAACCCGCGCATTGCCGCCGTATTGCATGAAACCCGCTTTGCTGAGACCAAAGGCAGCGGCATTCGCGTGATGCGAGAGACGATGGAGCAAGCCGGCCTGACCCCGCCGCTGTTCGAGTCGGACCGGGGCAATGACCAGTTCGTAGCTCGCTACTTCTTCCACCATTTCCTGGGCACCGACGACGTGGCCTGGCTGGCGCAGTTCAAGGACGCCCAACTCAGCCCGGACGAAGCCAAGGCCCTGATCGTGGTGCGCGAGGCCGGCGCCATCGACAACGCCGCCTACCGCGCGCTGAACAAGGTGGACACCCTGGCCGCCAGCGCCGCCCTGCGCCGCCTGCGCGACGCCGGCCTGCTGCAGCAAAAGGGCCGAGGCTCGGCCACTTACTACGTACCGGCTGAGCGGCTGGGCCCTGCAGACAAGGCGCTGGAAGCCGGTGCCGATGCTGGCTTATCTGGTAAGCCCCCGGGCTTGTTTACCAACCCCGGCGGCCTATCTAGCAACCCCCGGGGCTTATCTAGCAACCCCAGCCCCTTATCTAGCAACCCTCAAACGGCCGAGCAAGACGCTGCCCGCGCCGCGCTGCTGGACGACCTTCCGGGCTCACTCGCAGCCCGCCTGGGCGCCATCGGCCAGCGACACCCGCCCCACGAGGTCCAGGACCTGGTGGTGGCCTTATGCGCACTGCGGGACTGGCCCGTCAACGAACTGGCCCTGGTGCTGCGCCGCAACCCCGAGGTAGTCCGCCAGAACTACCTGCGCCCGCTGATGCGCGACGGGCGGCTGGTCATGACACGCCCGGACGAGCCCAATGCCCCCACGCAGGCGTATCGCGCGGTAGGGGACTCGGCATGAGCTCAACCGAAGAGGCGCTTCGTCTGGCCGTTCACAGGACTCAAGCCCTCATCCTCGACCTCGACGGCACCCTCGTCGACACCCTTGGCGACTTCGTCGCGGTGCTGGGTCTCACGCTCGCCGACCTGGGCCTGCCCGCGGTGGACCGGGCGTTCGTGGAGCGCACCATCGGCCGCGGCGGCGAGAACCTCGTGCGCCAGACGCTGGCGCAGGTGGGCGCCAAGCCCGGCCTCTTCGACCATGCGTGGTCGCTCTACCAGGCTCACTACGCCACGGTGAACGGCCAGCATGCCGCGGTCTACCCGGGGGTCGTGGAGGGTCTGGAGGCCCTGCGCGCGCACGGGCTGCCGCTCGCGGTACTGACCAACAAGCCCGCCGCCCCCGCGCGCGAACTGCTGCGGCGCAAGGGGCTGGACGGCTTCTTCACGCAGGTGTTCGGCGGTGACAGCTTCGCGCGCAAGAAGCCTGACCCGCTGCCGCTGCTCGGCACCTGCGAGGCGCTGGGCACCCGGCCTTCAGCGACCTGGATGGTGGGCGACTCGCGCAACGATGCCGAGGCCGCCCGCGGCGCGGGTTGCCCCGTGGTGCTGGTGACCTACGGCTACAACCACGGCGAGGACATCCGCGCCGTGCCGGCCCTGCAGCACGTGGACCGGCTGGACGCGATCAGGATCGCCGCGACGACTTCTTGATGCCGAGCAGCGCGTCCTTCAACGCATCGTCGGCCGGCTTGTCGCCCAACCAGATGCGCAGCAGGGCGGAGAAGAACTCGGGTTCCTTGATCGGCTCGGGCATCACGCTCTTGCCGTTGAGCAGCAGCGTGGCGCCGATGCCGGGCACGTAATCGACCGAGAAGCTGTCGCCCGAATTGAGCTGCTTGCGGCTCGCGAAGACCTCGCTGAGCTTGAGCACGCCGTTGATGCACTTGGCAAACTCGTCGCGCGGGGCATTGGCCTCCATGCCCTTGGTGAAGAGCTTGCCGAGTTCGTTGCCGTCGATGTCGCGCAGCATCTGGATGTGGATGCGCTTGGGGCCGGGCGCACTCAGCACCTCTTGCGTGGTGCCGGCCTTGTGGGTGAGGTACAGGCCCGCGGTGTAGACCTTGACGACGAACTTGTAGCGGATGCCAGCGCCGTTGAGCAGCAGCTTCTGGCCGGCCAGATCCACCGACGGTTCGTACTTCACATTGGCCACTTCAATGGCCTGGGGCGCCTGGGCCCAGACGCTCCCCCCACTCAGACTGGCTGCGGCCAGCAGGGCCGCGGCAACCAAAGCACGCATGTCTCGCTCCGTTGTCGTGCCGCGATGGCGGCATCTCCGTGGCCCGAAGTATGGCGTCATCCGCGAAAAACCCCGCTGATACACTCCGCCCAACATGTTCATCACGCGCAAGTACATCACGGGGTCGAGCGACCGGGGAGCCTGGCCCTGGCGTCGCTGGTCAGCCCTGCTCTGATGCCGCTTGGCGCGCCTTGACGCGCTCTCCCTCGCGTTGCCCGATCTCCCCGGGCTGCACGCCAAGCCCTGAAACATTGCTTGTTCAAGGTTTGAGTCGTGATCACCGAACTGGAATTCCAAAGCCTGGCCGCTGAAGGCTACAACCGCATCCCGCTGATCAGCGAGGCCTTTGCGGATCTCGAAACCCCGCTGTCGCTCTACCTGAAGCTCTGTGCCGGCAGTGGCCAGGGCCGCAACAGCTTCCTGCTGGAATCGGTCGTCGGCGGCGAACGCTTCGGCCGCTACTCCTTCATCGGCCTGCCCTGCCGCACCCTGGTGCGCGCCACCGGCACCCTGTGCGAGGTGGTGACGGACGGCGTCGTCGTCGAGACGCACGAGGGCAACCCGCTGGACTTCATCGCGGCCTACCAGGACCGCATCAAGCCCAAGATCCCGGCCGGCCTGCCGCGCTTCTGCGGCGGTCTCGCCGGCTATTTCGGCTACGAAGCCGTGCGCGCCATCGAGAAGCGCCTGGCCACCACCAAGAAGGACGGCGGCCTGGGCACGCCCGACATCCTGCTGCTGCTCAGCGAAGAAGTCGCCGTCATCGACAACCTCTCCGGGCGGCTCTACCTCATCGTCTGGGCCGACCCCCGCCAGCCCGAGGCCTACTTCCGGGCCACCAAGCGGCTCTCCGTGCTGCGCGACAAGCTGCACTATTCGGTGAGCGTGCCGCGCGTGACCCGCAGCGAATCACACCCGGTGCAGCGCGACTTCTCCAAGGCCGAGCTGATGGCCGCGGTCGAGCGCGCCAAGGAATACATCGCCGCCGGCGACCTGATGCAGGTCGTCATTGGCCAGCGCCTGGCCAAGCCCTACAAGGCCGAGCCCATTGCGCTGTACCGCGCGCTGCGGGCGCTGAACCCCAGCCCCTACATGTACTTCTACGACTTCGGCGACTTCCAGGTCGTCGGCGCCAGCCCTGAAATCCTGGTGCGTGAAGAACATGGCAGCGACGGTGCCCGCAAGGTCACCATCCGCCCGTTGGCCGGCACCCGCCCGCGCGGCGGCACGCCCGAGCGCGACGTGGCGCTGGAAGCCGAACTCAAGGCCGACCCCAAGGAGCGCGCCGAGCACCTGATGCTCATCGACCTGGCGCGCAACGACATCGGCCGCATCGCGCGCACGGGCAGCGTGCAGGTGACGCAGGCCTTCGACGTGGAGCGCTACTCGCACGTGATGCACATCGTCTCCAACGTCGAGGGCACGCTGCGGCCCGAGGTGGGGCAGCTGGATGTGCTCAAGGCCACCTTCCCGGCCGGCACGCTCAGCGGCGCGCCCAAGGTGCGGGCGATGGAACTGATCGACGAGCTCGAACCCGTGCAACGCGGCATCTACGGCGGCGCCTGCGGCTACCTCAGCTTCGCCGGCGACATGGACCTGGCCATCGCCATCCGCACCGGCATCGTCAAGAACGGCATGCTCTACGTGCAGGCGGCGGCGGGCATCGTGGCGGACTCCGTGCCTGAACTGGAATGGCAGGAGACGGAGGCGAAAGCGCGCGCCTTGCTCCGTGCGGCCGAACTGGTGGAAGAGGGGCTCTGACATGCTGCTCATGATCGATAAGCAGCATTGACGTTCCGAGCGGTGCTTTTGTGGTGCTGACGGAAGTTTTTTCCATTTGGCGCCAACGACTTACAGACCTACTGAACGCTGTGGAACGTGCCAGCATCCGGCAAAGCTGCGGGTAAAGTTGCGGGTAACGCAACGACCGGAGCCAAAAAATGCCGCTCAATGACACGCAGATTCGCAACGCGAAGCCTCGTGATCGCGCGTACAGAATGACCGATGGCGGCGGACTCCAGCTCGAAGTGCGGCCGACAGGTAACAAGTTCTGGCGCTTCCGCTACCGACTTGATGGTCGCGAAAACATGTTTGCGGCCGGCCAGTACGTTCAAGCGCCCAACGGTGAGTCAGCGGCCATGGCGGCGGCGCGAGTGGCGAGTGGTCAATTGACTCTGGCCGAGGCTCGGCGGCAGCTACTCGACTGGCGCGCAGCTGTAAAGCTTGGCAAGCACCCTGCTGCACAGCGGCACGAGCGGCGCGAGGAGGAAATTCGGCAACAGACCGAAATCGTCCGGGCTCGGACCAACACGTTCGAGGCAGTGGCGCGGGCTTGGATTGAGGCGAACAAGAAGGGATGGACCGGCAGCTACACCCGTCAGATCGAGAGGGCGTTCGAGCACCATCTCTATCCAGTCCTGGGCAAAAGACCGATCAAGGACATCACATCGCCTGACCTGACGGGTGCACTAACCAACATGAAGCGGCTCCGTCCGGCGAAAGCCGGAGCCGATCCCGCCAAGAAGGACTCTTTCAAAGCGCTGCCCGTCCTTCTCAAGCAGTGGACGTCAGCCGTATTCAGACACGCCATCGCCGAAGGCCTGGCCGAGCAGGATCCCACCTACGCGCTGAAAGGTCGGGTGAAACGCGAGAAGGCGACCAACCACTCGGATCTAGACCCGAAACAGATTCCAGCGCTGCTTACCGCTTTGGCGCACTACGGAGGCAATCCGAAGACGGTGCATGCGATGCGTCTTCTACTTTTGACCTTTGTACGGCCTGGCGAGCTGCGCCAAGCATCGTGGAACGAATTTGACTTCGACAAGGCCACCTGGGTGATCCCCGAGGAGCGCATGAAAATGCGGAAAACTCATATGGTCCCCTTGTCGAAGCAAGCGCTTGCAGAACTCAAGGGCCTACGCCAACTGACGGGCCCAGAAGGACTGCTTTTTCCGAACGAACGGGACCCAAGCCGCGCAATGAGCGCGACAACTCTAAATCGATGCCTAGAACGCCTTGGCTTCAATGGCGCCGATTCGATGGATTTTTCATCTCACGGTTTCCGGGCCACAGCATCAACGATGCTGAACGAGTCCGGGAAATTTCGCGAGGACGCTATCGAGCGCCAGCTGGCGCACGTGCCCAAGAACGAAGTTCGCAGCGCCTACAACAGGGCGAAATATTGGGACGAACGAGTCCTGATGATGCAAGCATGGGCAGACACGATTGACGCGTTCGTTGGAGCTGCCGACCGTAGAAAGGGAGCCTGAGCATCATGGGCAAAACGAAGCTGCTGAAATCCGCTAAGCCGGCACAGACCAGCACTCGCATCGATGAATCCGAGCTTCGGCGGTGGGTTGTTGACTTCGATGCTGCCGGATGCATTCCCCTTGGCGCCGGCGTTTGCTTGGCACTCGGCCTGAACCCGGAGCACCCCTCCAACGCCCGCGGTGCGCAGAAGAACGCCCAACTGGAGCGCGCATATCGAGTTGCTGGCTTGAAGTATTGCAGCGCCGAAGACCAAGGGCGCGTGCAATCCGTGGATGTAGCCACAGCTGGCACTCAGGAAGTACTGGTCAAACCTCAGCAGCTTTTCGCCTGGCTGAAGAGCTACCTGCTCTCTCTACCCGAAGTTCTCGATGATTGGCTAAATGATGCAGCAGCTACCGTCCGGAAGTGCCATGAGCTTGAGCGGACTGAATACGACGATGACGGCGAGCCCTTTCTGATCGAGCCGCTTCCATCGCGCGACCTCGCCCCCATTGACAAGGCAGCCGGCGGCCACAACGCAAACAAACTAAAAACCGCCTGGAAAACACTGGGCGCACTGGTTCTTCACGAGCACGCAGCAAAACTGCAGGGTACGAACGTGGACTGGACCTTTCTTCCGGATTTCCGAGGAGGAAAGGTCAAGGCATTGCCAGGCATGAACCCGGCGAGCATTCCACACATCACAACCATGAAGTCCCATGTCGTTGCGGCCATCGTTGCCGCCCTCGGCGACGAGTCGCATGCCGCGAGCCAATACCCCGGACTTAGCGCTCTTCTGGCGCAAGAGACCAAACGGCTGAAGCTTGCATAGAGTCGTCACGACGGCGCAGCCGCGCCAGGGGAATTCAACAACTCGCGGGGAATTGTTTTCCCCCAGATCGCCTAGCGTCACAGTCATCACACCCTACAGCACCCGGTCCAAACGGTGCAGAACCTACCGTAGAGAGTGTGAAATGACTGAGTTCGTCCGCCTGCTTCGCAGGGCCATGGTCCGCGACCGAACAGCCCTGAGCAACACCCAACTTCACGTTTTGATCAAGTCGGGTCAGTTCCCCGCCCCAAGCTATTTGACCGACACAAACCGCATCCCGGTTTGGGACGAGCGGGTCGTCACCGAATGGATTAAGGCGCGACTGTCTGGCGGTACTGCCGAAAAGAGCAAGACGGCCTGACTGACGTTGGCGCCAGGCGCGCAACCACCTCTCCGCGCCGCTCGGTCTCACGAGTACTGCAGCGTTCTAGGTTGCCCAGTTGGCAGCCTCTCTGACGCTTTAACTCCCACCCACTTCACGCCCATCACCGCCTCGGGTGAGCCCCTGGCGTGCGCACCTCCGAAGGGAACGTTCAAGTGCACAAACCCAATTCTCCCGCCTTCGACACGGGAACCGTACTGGTCACGTCTCAAGCTTTCGGCCTGTTGCAGCGCGCTGGCGTCGCGCCTGCGGAACTGCTTACGGAGCACCAACGACTGATCCCCGCCAAGGCGATACCTACTGACCTCGCGTTGCGCCTCAACGCCATCCAACTGCGTCATCGAGTCACGACGCGATTTCCCGTGCTGACCTTGACGCCACAAATCCAAATCACCGAAGTCTGCGTTGTCACTGAACCCGGCCATCACCAAACGCTCATCCGGCTGGCGAACGAATTCCGCTGAGCTCTTACCTCCTCCAAGATCATGCCCAAACCACAACATCGCAAAGTCCACGCGGCAAAAGGCTATGCCCCGCAGCCGGAACTGGTGAGCGAACCGGGGGCCTCCCTGCCCCTGAAACTCATCGGTTTGTTGGAGCGCCCGGGCCAGCCGCCCGCTGTGGCCCTGACATTGCCTGACGCCGATCCATGCAAGGCGATTTCGGTACCACTGTCGTTGTGCGTTTCCTCCAGGCACGCCGCGTTGGACGAGTTCTTCATGCGACCCGGCTTCATGTCGGCGCGCAAAGGCATCTCTGCAAAAACCTTGGCGGCGGAACTTCGGTCCTTCGCCGAGACCACAACGATCCATGCTCTCGACACCGAGGGGATTCAGTCATTCGAGCACAACGGTGTGACCTGCAAGGTATGGATCAAGTCAGGCAACGTCTACTGGTTGACCAAGAAGCCCGACGGCGCTGAAGTGGTGCTGGTCGGCAAGATCGCCCGATCTGCACGCAAGGCCGTCTCAGCCAAGAAGTTCCGCAAGGCCTTTGGGGAAGTCTTGCAGAAGTGCCCGCGGCTGCTGATCGTCTTGCTCTTTGCGCTGGCTGCCATGCTGCTGGGGGAGTTTGACATCGCTTCGGTCGCTCTGGCATTGGTTGGCATGTCCACGAGCGGCAAGACACTGACCCAACGAGCTACGTCGATGTTGGTCTACGGCGAGGATCGTGTGGAGCATTTCGACGGCACGCCACAAGGAATCATCGACGCCATTCGCGCGGCCGGAGCCAGCGCCTTGTTTTTTGAAGACGTACATGGCGCCAACGCTGGCGAGGCGCTGGTCGCCGCTCTGATGGCGGTCGGCAACGGCGCGAATGGGCGGAAGCGGAGTGGCTACAGCCGCCCTCTGACTGCCGATACGCCAATTCGCGGCACTCTCATCATGTCGGCCGAGGCAGGTCTAGCTGACACCATACGTGCCGCCGGACAGGTCATGCTCACTGGGCAGTTCGCTCGCGGTATCGAACTGCACTTAGGACAGTACGGCATGTTCGACGTCCTGTGTGGCCATGACAGCTCCGCCGAACTGGCGGAGTACGTCAAAGATCAATCTAAGGAGTACGCAGGTTTTGTGGGCGATGCCTTTGTCGAGACTGTCGCGACGAACTGGGAGAGCGTCAACAAGATGTGGCTGTCGCGCCGGGACGAGGTCCGAGACGGCATTCTGCAAGCAGCCGATATCGGCAAGCCCACCGGCGTAACAAATCGCCAACTGGAAACGCTGACCTTTATCGGCTTCGTGGGTGCCATCGCAGCCCGGTACGACGTGCTTCCCGTAAAGCGCGGTCATGTCTACGAGGCCTTGGGGCTGCTGTTGCGTGAGCAAGAACGCCGTCTGCAGGGATCACGCACGCCGGCGGGTCAGAAGGTCGTCGAGGCCGTGCGCCACTTCATCCTCACCTACCCGGCGCGCTTCTTGCCAATTGAGCGCGCGGGCGATCCGACGCAAGTGAACGGGTTGGCGGGCTACCTCAAGCTCATCAATGGCCGGCCGACGTATCTGTTCTTCGCGGAGGCGTTCGATGCGGAGTTCGTCAGCAAGTTTGGCCGCGAGGCCTCAACCCACTTGCGTGACGCGGGCCACTTGGTTTGCCAGGGCAAGCGAGGCAACCGCTATCAGGCTCAAGTTCGTTTGTCGGGGCCGGAAGACCGCCGCACACCAATGAACTTCGTTGCGGTCTCGCAATCGATTTTGGCTGCTGACGCCTGAGGGCATTTGTCCTTGTCACGGCCGTCACCGTGACAGCGGCCAGTGCCAATGCCACGGCATTAACGGGCCTCCGCTCTGCGGACCGCACCAGTAATACCCAGCATCAGCACCAACCTCTGTCACTCCAGCTGCAGCAGTAAACGCTGGACAGCAACTGGCCATGAGGCCGCGACGCTGCTGCATGTTCAAAAGGATTTCCCATGACCACCCCTCTGATCGACACGGCGAAAGTTCGCGTCGCCGTGAACCACCAGCCATGGCTCGAACGGCAGATCGAGGCCTATCGCGCCGGACAACGCAGCAGCGTGAACCGCGCGCTCGCATCCAACTACCGCCGCTTCAGCGTTCCGGGTGCATACGGCGCCAGTGCCTCCGTGCAGTCCATCCTCGGCGGGACTGCCCTGGTCATCGAATGCAGCCTGCCGCGTTTTCTGACCGGCCAAAACGTGTTCGGATCAATCCAGATCCTGCCCCAAGTTGTGCAAGTCGTAGACGCGGTTCTCAGCTACCTGAACATCGTGCCCACCGACGACGAATCGACCGCCATCGCTGAGGGCCGCATCGGCTTAAACCGTGTAGACATTACCGCGCACGCCCGGCTTGGCAACGAGACCCGCGTCCGCCGGATGATCAAAGCCCTAAAGGCGACTCTGGCCTTCACCAAGGCCAACTTCAGCTGCTACGGTGACGAGACGCTCTACATCGGCCAGAACAGCGACTACAAGACCCTGAAGCTTTACGACAAGGCAGGCGAAATAGCAGCCCACCCGCTGCCAGCCAACCACCCGCAACGTGAGCTTGTTTCAGAGGCAGTTCGTGGATTGCTCCGTGTCGAGCTGTGCCTCCGCCGGCGCTTCTTGCTGGAGCGCGGATGGACCGAAGTACGACTTTTCGATGCGAAGGCAGCGCGGCGCTTGTTGGTCTCTGAGCTGAAAGCCCTGACCATCAAGCACACGGGAGCCCCATCCACGCAGATTTTCGAGCCCAGCGCCACCCTCAGCAGCCTGGACAACTCGCTGGTCGCGGCTCATCTGGCCGGAGTTGATGTGCAAGACCTGCTGCCTTCACGGCGTCAGTTGAATGCGCACCGCCAGACGATTGCGGCAGCGACAGCCATAGACATCCTGGTTCCCGTCGCTGCGAGCAGGCGCATCTCCAGCGTCGATCCGACGATGATTCGGAACAACTTGGTCCGTCGCTTCGACGAACGCGCTGTCGGGTTGCGAGAGGCACTTGGAGTCCAACCCGCTGAGGCCCGCGCAAACGGTGTCGCCGCCGCGGACTAGGGGATCGACACTCGACCGATCTTCCTGCACCTGCTGTAACGCGTTTAGGCCCCTGCAGCCTCCGCCCTCATGAAGCTAGACCGTGGCATCACTACATGGCCCAGCCGATCTCGCGCAGGATGAAGCCAATGGCATGGACTGCAGCCTCACCATCCTCCTCTTGCGCGAGTCGCCAGCCCTTGCTTTCTTGCTCGTTCGCCTTGCCCCTAGGGTGCAGCCTGTTGATCATTTCAGCGACGCCGGCCACTGCCGCAAGGCCGAACGGCACTTCACGGATTTTTCGCACCAGTGCCCCGAGATCCAGCTCCATCAGCTTGGCGTCATTGCCGGTAGCTGCCATCCAGCGGCCGAGCAGCACTACTGCGGCGTTCCTGCACTGATCGACTACCGAAGTCGGCCCTTCCCGAAAAGCAGAGTCCAGCACACGATCCAGAGCACGACGCACTGATTCCAGGTGCTCAGCAGGTACTGCGCCGATCTTGAGGTCCGGCAGGACACCAAAGGCCGACAGCACCTTCAGCGTCACCAACACGTCGTCGCCGACAACCCGTTCGACTTGAACGATGCGCCAGGAGGACCGCGACTCATCCTTCCCTAGTGCCAATGTGAGTCCCTCGCCACCCCGAGGTTGACGGAGGAGAGATTGGCAAGGCCAGAACCAGAAGAGGGTCTTGGTAAGCGACTCTCCCTGGCGCGGGTTGTAAAGCGTCTGAGATGGATGCCCGCGAGTCAAGCAGGCCCGAGGCTGTCCGCCCGGAAAGGGCTCGTAGAGCAAGCCCCGCCGCACTCGAGTGACCGAGTCGAAGCTTTGCTCTCGAAAGACCCAGCCCATCGGCCAGGTCGCCGTGTGAAGTGGCATGCCATCGGAAACAGGCGGGTCGACAAGGCGGGCGACGGTCAACAACGGTGGCGGCAAGACGGCGTACTCAGGCATGCCGCCACCTTCATACACGTGACCCGTATCGCTTTCGTATCCGACATGCATTGGGTGCTCGCTTTCGCTCAAAAATAGTTCCGCCGCCGCTTCACGGCTCGGAAGCTCTCATCGAGGTCCAACGGCATGCCGTTGTACAGAGACCAAACGCCCTCATGAAACGCGAACGAATGCGGGCTGCCTGATCGTGCTTCCGAAATGCCGTGCCAGCATTGCTATTCCTGCGGGGCGGATGATCATCCAACCTGGCCGAATACGGACTTCAATCGCTCCACCGTATGCCGCCATTTCGGCGTGGTGGGTTGGCAGACCGTGTTCTGGTTGCCGAACAGGCCCAGCTCGTTGAAGGCCTTGGCGGCGGGTACGGTGTGGAGCCACTTCACGCGCACGAAGTACTCGCTCAGCTCTGGGTCATCGGCCGTCGCCTTGTACTGGTCGCCGTGCTTCAGCACGTCCATGGCCGGTTGCTCACCGGTCTCGGTGTGCACGCGGAAATCGCTGGCTGGCTGCACCGCCTCTTGCACCACGCCCACGCCCACATAGCCACGCCCGGGGATGTTCACCCAAACACGGTCACCGGGGCTGAGCTGCCGGAGCGTCTTGCTGTACCAGGAGCCGCCGCCGCCGCTGATGAAGCCGTAGCGCACGGCGTCGTCCCAACTGCGGCTGCGCTCATCGCCGAAGGACACGTAGAACTCGCCGTTCCAGGGCTCCTTGTCGCCCTTGCTCGCCGCCGTCACGGCCACGTTTGCCTGGGTCTCGCTGGGGTCGATCAGCCAGGCGCGGCTGAGCAGTTGCTGGCCGCCGTGCTCGAAGACCTGGAAGAACAGCACATTGATGGCGACGTCGCGGTCGTTCAGGTACTGCACGATGCGCTCGGTGGACGGGTCCAGCTCGGCGGCGACGATGACGATCTGGTGCGCGTGGTTCAGGCTGTCTTCGTCCAGCACCGTGCCGAAGCGTTGCTGGAAGTCCTGCTCCAGGCTGTGGCCGGGCTTGAAGCGGGCGTAGATCTGCGTGATGCGGTCGGCACCCAGCTCGGCCACCCAGGAGGCGTAGTCCAGCGCCTGCGCCACGATCTCGCGTGGCGTGCGGTCGCGCTTGAGCTCCACCAGCACCAGCGAGCCATCGGGCGCAATGGCCAGCAGGTCGATGCGCCCGCCATGCGCGGTGGTTTCCTGCTGGCCGATCAGCATCCAGGCCGGCGACAGGATGGCCGGGTCCTGCACGATCATCTGTTCCAGCAGGGCCTCGCTGCTGAGCCTGCTGGGCTTCAGTTGCACGGCGGGCTGGCCGACTTGCCAGATGGCGTGGTGGACGGGCATGGTGATTAGGCTCAGGCGTTCTTGGCGTTGCAGCGGTCTGAATCGCTCAGGCAACAGCTCGATCAACTAGCACCGAGGCTAGCTGCTCGTGATGCGTGCAGGCCTGGACGAGGCTGGCTTTGAGTTGGTCGCACAGAGAAAACAACTGAGTGACCCTGGCGACGATTCGATGTTGCTCATTCAACGATGGCACACGAAGTTCAACGGTCTTCAGGTTGGTAGCGCTGATCCCGATGTTGCCAACAGTCGTAGCGCAGAACGCCTCTATCTGCTTCCGCGCAGGTGCCGCGTTCATCACGAAGCGCACGTAGTCAGCCAAAACGCGACTGGGATCAACGCGGAATCGAATCAGCTTGTCCGGGAAGATTTGCTCAGCACCGCTGGTGCCACGGTACAGAGAAAACGAGCCAACGTATTTCAGATTGCCGTTGAATCGGCAGGCAAGAAGGTCGTTTGGCAATAGCCTGAACTTGTCGCGTTCTACGCTGCTTGCATCAACCCATTTGTGATCCGCCTCGTCCACGTAGAAATCATCACTTCCGGTGCCTGCGCTGATGCGCAGGATCGGAGTTCCTCCCGGATCGTCTGAAGGCTTTCGCGAGCAACCATTGAGACTATCGCCGAGTAGCAGTTGCCCAATCGGCAATTGCTGTACGTTCACATCCTCACGAACCAGCTTGCCTTCGGCTGCCAGACACAGGATCGCAGCGCGAAGCGCATCAACACTGGCCTCGGTGGTGAACACCGTATGGAAATGCTCGGCCAGTTGTTGCCAACTGGCGCGGAACTCGGCGGCGTCGCGGGCTTGGGTGAGGCTGGCGAGCAGTGCCTCCACCAACTTAGCGTGGGCGGCCTCGGCGTCGGCCTGCTCAGCCTCCAGCCGGTCGCACAGGGCCATCAGTTCATCGACCTTGGCGACGATGCGGTGCTGCTCTTCGAGGCTAGGCACAGGTACGACTAGCTCCGCCAAGCTCGACGAGTTGAGCGTCGCCCCCATCAACGCGTCTTTCGTTCGGCCAGCCTGAGCAATAGCTGGCAAGACGCGCATTAAGTAGTCCCGTGAAAGCCCGTCCTTAGGCTGCATCGAGATGATGGCTTCGTTGTGGTACCCCGCAACGCCCAGGATTGCAACCTTGCCAACGGTCAGCTTGAAACTCATCAGCAACGAACCTGCTGGAACCGGTTCGTACTTAAACGTCTCGCCAGCAAAATCCTTCGACACCTTTCGCGCCGTATCCGTCACTGTCTCGAAGTGGGTCATGTCAGAAATACTGACCCAGGGAATGCCAGCCGCATCCCAGTGACGCGCCTCCTTACTTGGCGGAGTTTTTCCGATTCGGTAAGTTGCCGCATCTGGCAGCTTGA
Source organism: Roseateles puraquae (assembly GCF_002205845.1). Taxonomy (GTDB): domain Bacteria; phylum Pseudomonadota; class Gammaproteobacteria; order Burkholderiales; family Burkholderiaceae_C; genus Pelomonas; species Pelomonas puraquae. Next base: position 47,501 of record NZ_NISI01000006.1, read on the forward strand.
GAAAGCGCCAGCCTGATTGAAGATGCCCAGCCGAATTCGCTCGGGACTCCGGTCCGGTGAGGCGCCCCTGGACTGCGAGCTTGAGGATCAACTCGCGAAGCATTGAAATCTCATTGGGCGCCGCGGCAATGTGCCCGAACTTTTTCGTCAGCAGCGCCGTCATGCGTCTCGCTCCAGCGCCTCAGCCAGCGCCGCCTTCAACTGCTCCCGCAGCCCGTGGATGCCTTCTTGCATCCGCGCGTACTCAGCCAGCAACTGCGCCGGGTCATGGCTCACCTGCTCGCCCACATGCGGGTTCTTGCAGTCGAAGTTGTAGTTGCGCGCCTTGATGTCTTCGGCGCTGACCTTCCAGGCGAACTCGTTTTCGACGCGGGCCGCAAAGCCATCGGCCTCGCTGCCCCACCAGGCCTGCTCCACCGCGAACTCCTCGATGCGCATCGGTCGCGTCTTGGAATAGTTCTTCACCCCGGCCGGGTATTGGTGCTCGTAGAACCAGATGTCCTTGGTTGGCGTGCCCTTGGTGAAGAACAGCAGGTTGGTCTTGATGCCGGTGTAGGGGTTGAACACCCCGTTGGGCAGTCGAACGATGGTGTGCAGGTTGCAGTCGGTGAGCAGCTTCTCCTTGATGCGGCTCTTGATGCCCTCGCCGAACAGGAAGCCATCGGGCAGCACGACGGCGGCGCGGCCGCCGTCCTTCAGCAAGTGCATGATGAGCACGAGGAAGAGGTCGGCCGTTTCCCGCGTGCGGAAGGCGGCGGGGAAGTTGGTCTCGATGCCGTCCTCTTCCATGCCGCCGAACGGCGGGTTGGCGACGATGCAGTCCACGCGGTCCTTGGGCCCCCAGGCGATCAGGGGCTTGGCCAGCGTGTTGTCGTGGCGGATCTGGTTGGGCACCTCGATGCCGTGCAGGATCATGTTGGTGGTGGCCAGCAGGTGGGGCAGCGGCTTCTTTTCCACGCCATGGATGCTGGCCTGCAGCGCGCGCTCGTCCTCGGGCGTCTTCACGTAATGCTTGCGCTTGTGCTCGATGGTGCAGGTCAGGAAGCCGCCGGTGCCGCAGGCCGGGTCCATGACCTTCTCGTGCAGCTTCGGGTCCACCATGCGGACCATGAACTCGGTGACCGGGCGCGGGGTGTAGAACTCACCGGCATTGCCTGCGCTTTGCAGGTCGCGCAGCAGTTGCTCGTACATGTCGCCGAAGGCGTGGCGCTCCTGGGCCTTGTTGAAATCGACGCCTTCCTGGATCTTGTTGATGACCTGCCGGATGAGCTGGCCCGACTTCATGTAGTTGTAGGCGTCCTCGAAAACGCCGCGCACCACGAAAGCCGCGGGCGTGGTGCTGTAGCTCTCCAGCTTCTGCAGCGCGGGGAACAGCTCGTTGTCGATGAAGCTCTTCAGCTCGTCACCGGTGATGCCCTCGGGGTCGGCCGCCCAGTTGCGCCAGCGGTATTGCTCGGGCAGGGGCGAGCGGTAGGCGTCATCCAGCAGCTCCCATTCCTGCTCGCGGTCGTCAAAGATCTTCAGGAAAAGCAGCCAGACGAGCTGGCCGATGCGCTGGGCGTCGCCGTCGACGCCGACATCCTTGCGCATGATGTCTTGGATGGATTTGATGGAACTGCTGATGGACATGGAGTGACCGCGATGAATCGTGAGCGGCCGCGAGACGGTGCCGCGGCCTGAAAGCTTGAAGGCGTCCGCGTTCGGTCGCTAGACGCCTGAACCGGGACGAGCGTCAGGCATAGAGCTGCGTCTCCAGCTCGGCAACAGCCTTGGCATAGGCCACCTTCCCGCCGAAGGCTTTGACCAGCTCCATCGGCGCGCCGATGCGGCTGAAAGGGTCGAGCTGAAGAATCTTGATGTCCTCGATGGGCTCCAGGCCGGTGTCGGCGTACTTGTCCAGCAAGGCCTCCAGCACCTGGCGCGCAGCGCCCTGGTACTTGGCGAAGTAGTTGCGCTTTTTGACCTGGTCCGCGCGCTCCTTGCGGGACAGCGGCGGCTGATCGAAGGCGACGTGGCAGATGAGGTCGAAGGGGTCGAGGGGCTTGCCCTGCTTGGCTTCCACTTCCTCGGCCAAGGCTTCCCAGAGCACGCCTTGGTTGGCGAGCTCTTCGATGATGACCTTCTTCTGCTCGGCGTCGGACCAGCGGCGCAGGAAGGCGTCCAGCGAGCCGAACTGCTTGGCGACGCAACTGCGGGTGTAGTCGCGCAGGGACTCGGTGATGAGCTTGCCGTCGGCGCCGTAGTACTGCACGCGCTCGGCCACGACGAAGACAGACACATTGCCGACCACGTACTTGACCCGACCCGTGCCTCCGCCGCCGCCCGTATCTCCGCCGTCGTCGGGTGGCATGCCGTCGCCACCGCTGCCAGGCTGACCGCCTTCGCCTTCGGGTTGATCGGGCACCTCGTCAGGCGGCACCGGGGGCTCATCACCCTTGGGCTCGTAGACCTGCACCGGGTCCCCATCGAAAGCCGGGTCAGCGAACAACTCGGTGGCCTTCTTGAAGTCCATGATGGTGAACCAGAACTTGCCGTAGTCCTCGTTGATGCGGGTGCCGCGGCCGATGATCTGCTTGAACTCGGTCATGGACTTGATGTGCTGATCCAGCACGACGAGCTTGCAGGTTTGGGCATCAACGCCCGTCGTCATCAGCTTGCTGGTGGTGGCGATGACGGGGTAGCGCTCTTCCGGGTTGATGAAGTTGTCGAGCTCGGCCTTGCCTTCCTGCTCGTCCCCGGTGATGCGCATCACGTACTTGCGGTTCTCCTGGATGCGCTGCGGGTTCAGGTTGACCAGGGCCTGGCGCATGCGCTCGGCGTGGTCAATGTCGTCGCAGAAGACGATGGTCTTCTGGAAGGGGTCGGTGGCCTTGAGGAAGGCGGTGATCTTCTCGGCCACTAACTGGGTGCGAGCCTCCAGCACCAGTTGCCGATCCATGTCCTTGAGGTTGTAGATGCGGTCCTCGATGGGCTGCCCGTTCTTGTCCAGCATGCCGGCCGGCGGGCGCCAGCCTTGCAGATCCTTGTCGAAGTCGATGCGGACGACCTTGTACGGCGCCAGGAAGCCATCGGCGATGCCCTGCTTGAGGCTGTAACTGTAGACCGGCTCGCCGAAGTAATGGATGCTGGAAACCTCCTTGGTTTCCTTGGGCGTGGCCGTCAAGCCAATGTGGGTGGCGCTGGAGAAGTAGGCCAGGATTTCGCGCCAAGCGGAATCCTCGGCGGCGCTGCCCCGGTGGCATTCGTCGATGACGACCAGGTCGAAGAAGTCCGGCGAGAACTGCTTGTAGATGTTCTTCTCTTCCTCGGCGCCAGAGACGGCCTGGTAGAGCGAGAGGTAGATCTCGTAGGACGTGTCGATCTGCCGCTTGGCGATCTTGGTCATCGCCGCGCCGAAAGGCTTGAAGTCGTTGTTCTTGGTCTGGTCCACCAGGATGTTGCGGTCGGCCAGGAACAGGATGCGCTTCTTCTGACGGCTCTTCCACAGCCGCCAGATGATCTGGAACGCGGTGTAGGTCTTGCCAGTGCCGGTGGCCATCACCAGCAGTACGCGGTTCTGACCGCGGGCAACTGCCTCCACCGTGCGGTTGATGGCGTTCATCTGGTAGTAGCGCGGCATGCGGCCGGTGCCGTCGTCGAAGTACGGCGCTTCGACCTTCTGGCTGGCTTCAGCGTCGAAGCCCTTCCAGGCGCAGTAGCGCTGCCAGAGTTCAGCGGGGCTCGGGAACTGGTCGAGCGTCAGCTCGGTCTCGGTGAGGGCTGCGTTGCCGGTGCGGTCATGGAACAGAAAGCCGTCGCCGTTGCTGGAGAACACAAACGGAACGTCCAGCGCCTCGGCGTAGTCGAGCGCCTGCTGCATGCCGTCGCCCACGGTGTGGGTGTTGTCCTTGGCCTCGATGACGGCCAAGGGCAGGTTGGGCTGGTGGTACAGGATGAAGTCGGCACGGCGCGACTTGCCCCGGCTGTGCAGCTTCCCGCGGACGATGATCCGACCCTTGGTGAAGCTGACTTCCTCGCGCACCTGCCGCTGGATGTCCCAGCCGGCGGCCGTGATGGCTGGTGCGATGAACTTGGTACAGATGTCGCGCTCGGACAGCGATTTTTTGTTCATGCCGACGTGATCCCCCTGGGCGCATTTTGCATAGGCCGCGCGCTCGCGACGAACCCAACACCGACAACGCCTTACGTTCGTTAGCGACTAGGTCCCGTCGGTCGGCGAGGACTGCGTGCGCAGAGCGCCGTCCGGTACGGACCTGCGATGCCCGCCAGATGCTTGGACTGGTTGGAAACAGCCACGCGTCGTAGCCGACTCCCCAGCTGAAGTGCCGAAACACGTTGTGAGCAGACTTTGTTTCCGTGAGCTCCGGCACCTGCGCGATGCGCTTGTCCGCTCCCAGCAACCTTGGCGAAGAACCACCCGGCGGCTATTTCCGTTGGTGGCAATGCATCAGCCAGTATCTGAGTACAGACTGGCGCACGAAATGCGCTTGGCAGCAATCCTGGCATGCGAAACAGTTGGTTTTCCACGATCCAACGGCCAGCACGGCCGCGGTTTTTCGCAATACAGCCGACCGCGTCGCTTGTTTCCGTGGCTCAACCCGCAAATGTACGGAAAAACATATATAATTCAACAACTTACGGAAATTAGGCTGTCCAATGTTTCCGCGAGTGCCGACCGGATTTTGCTGGACCGCCGCTTGAGGCGCTGACCATCAGCAGAGCAAGCTCTGTAGTCTGAGTCGGGCAGTGCGCCGGTCATCCGATCCGCGCATCTCACCTCACCCACCTCCCCGAATCACCGCTCGCTTGACCTCAAGCGAGCTGCCGCATGGGCCAAGCACTTCGCAATGAAGGCGCTGCCTCGTCAGGCCATCCGGGGCACAACAGTACCAATACCGAGGACCACATGACCGATTCCACGAAGGCGGTTGAGCCGCCGCATGCACGATTCAAATTGGGCGCCCTGGCCGCAACCCCCGGCGCCCTCGCAGCACTTCAGCAACTTGGCGTCGAGCCGATGGAGCTGATCGTTCGCCACGTCACCGGTGACTTTGGCGAGCTGGATGCCGAAGACCGAACCAGCAACGAAACAGCTATCGCTCACGGTCTGCGGGTTTTCTCGGCCTACACGGTGCGCGACCCAAACGACGTGGGAAAGATGCACCGCTTCTGGGTCATCACGGAAGCCGATCGTTCCGTGACCACTGTGCTGACGCCTTCGGAGTACTGAGCATGGATCGCACCAAGTCCCCGCTCGCGGCGCTACCTCGCACGTCCCCCGAAGTTCCCCAGCGAAGGTCTCATCGCATCACAACGAGAGCGGCCTACAGCCGAGACCTTCACCGTTTCGTTGAGACCTACGGGTTCAAGGTCCCTTGCTCTCCGGAAGACATGCTTACCTTCATCCGGCTCGTGATCAAGAAGGTCGCCCCTGCAACCGCCTACCGTCGATGCATGGCGATTCAGTCGGCACACGTTGAGTGCGGTGCGCCAAGCCCGACGAGCGACCCACGGGTGCGGGAGGCATTGCGCCAGCTCGCAGCGAGGCAGGTGCCCGCGTACCTGCTGGACTCAAAGCCGGCGTCCAAGCGGATGAAAGTTGCCAAGGTCCAGCCCAAGCAAGCAAGGCCAATCACGCGTGGCATGCTGGAGCGCGTTTTTGATGCGATGGGTACTGGCAGGCGGTCCATCGACCTGCGTGACAAGGCTCTCATGCTGCTCGGCTTTGCTGGCATGAAGCGTGGCGTGATGTTGGCGCTGGACATTGCAGACTGCCGCTTCACGGCAGACGCACTGTTGATCTCCGTCACGGATGTCACTGGTGACGAAACACCGAATGGGCGGCCTGCCAAGGCCCGAACCATCGCGATCCCGCGCACTCGCGGGCCGCTCTGCCCCGTGACTGCGGTTGAAGCATGGCTTGATCACCTCGACCGCCGTCAGGCTGCCGGTCCTCTGTTCTGCCGATTCGACAGGGGATGTGATCCGATGCCAGACGTGCGGCTCGATGCCGCGTGGGCCTCTCAGATCGTGAAGCGCCGCATGAAGGACGCCGGCTACGTCGATGTGGACCAGTTCTCCACGGAGTCGCTGCGCCGGGGCGGCGCGATGGAGAAGGTGCGATGACGATCAACCAGGTCTACGTCGCCAGCCTCCGGGCGGAGGGACAGCTGCAGTACGAATCCCTATCCGGCAGTCGCCGGCATTGGAGCCCTCTGCACCTGCAGCAATCCGTGTTGGATCGCGCGTGCGGTACCCACGCTCTCCTCGTGGCAATCGCTCTTGTGAGCCGCACGCCACGTAGCGCCTTCGAGAAGATAAGCGATGCCACTCGCGGACCTTGGCGCAGGTTTTGGGCCATGGCGGTGGAGCACTACTTCGAGGGCACCTCGCCCAAGGATCTGGAGACCTTGGCCGCGTGTATCAACGGCGTGACCACTCGCCGGATTCGCATCGGAGGACCGGACCAGCTGCACCGCGTCTGCTTGGCGACCATCGAATCCGGCGGCGTGCCGCTACTGGACATCCACGGACCGAACATCGCTCACTGGACGGTGGCGCTTGGTGTTGAAACGCGGATGACCGAGCCCAGTGCCGTGCTGTGTCTCGACCCTTCCTGTGGCGAGCCGTGGGCCAGCTTCACCAACGCTCGGCTCGACATCAGCAGGCCAGTGCAACCCGCTCGTGGCAAGCCGCTCTTCAACTATCGCGATACCGACGGCCGCCTGAAGCTTGCTCGCGCGCGGTCGGTGTTGGCGGTACATCCGGCATCCGTGATGCCATCGACTGACTCAGCTCGGAGGTCTCTATGAACCAAAGCGCACCTGACAGATACAGATGTGTTTGGTACCCTTTATGTCTTCGTCATCAGGGAGGCATATGGCAGAGCACAGCGTCAAGGTCATGGCGCCTGAGCTGGAGGTCGGCAAGGCCGATTTCGAGTTCAAGGTGTTCCAAAACTCAAAGCTGCTCGGCACGCTGTGCGTGTCGCACGGTGCGCCGAGCTGGCGCAAGCGCGGCTGCAAGAAGAAGTCGATCACCTGGGAGCAGTTGGCCGCTGCGTTCACCAAGGAGCCGCGCAAGCAGCGCAAGAACGCTGACGAGTAGGGGGCCGCCATGATGCCGGTCGTCTTCTTCGAGCTGTATATACCCGGCTCGATGGTGCCCTGTCAGGATCCTGGGTTCGTCGCCGTCAAGGTGACGCAGAAGTTGCTGACGAGGCTCAGGGCCGTCAACGCGCTTATCAAGCGGCACAAGCTGAGCCAGGTCAGCATCGAATCACACGGCCTGCCCGTGGAGGTCTTTGTGATTGGGGTTGCAGAGCCTCGGGTCGAAATCGACCTCATCGCTGACATGGTGGTGCTCCGGGTCTCGGGTAGGCGCTTCGACGAAAACCAAGAGGCTGGCCGGATCGAGCCATTGGCTGAGTCGTGGGTGATCGGTCTCGACCAGTTGGAGCACTTCCGACAGCAAGGGCTACCAGTCACGCTGCACCAGTGGGAAGATTCCACCGAACTGGAAGAAAGCTGGACCCTGGAGCCCTTCGGTCATCGAGTCTTCGATTGGCTGAAGCGACAGGGGGCGTACGAGCGGTACCTAAAGCTCGAATGGTTTGACCATGAGCACGCTGCGCTGCTTGAAGAGTTCGACAAGCCGGCAGCGAGCCGCGAGGAGCGCCGTCGACGTCGAGCTGAAGCGGGGTCTACCAGCTAGCGGCGGCGTTTCTCGTTGGCCTTGTCTTTCGGTCGGCGGGTCGTCGCGGCGTACGGGCGAGCCGTCCGCGGTGCGCGCGTGAGCGTGGGGTCATAGCCGCGCTCTTCGGCAAGGCGGGGATTGAGCAACTCGTGTGCCGGCAAACCGATGGCTTCGGCCAGCCGTTCGACGTTGTCGATGCTGATGTTCCTCGTGCCGCGCTCCAGCGTGCCGAGGAAGGCCCTGTCCACGCCGGCTGCATGCGCCAAGGCCTCCTGAGAGAGGCCGCAGTCGATCCTCGCCATCCGAACGTTCTTGGCAAATATCAGTCGCAGAGGCTGACCCGTCAGGTCACTCGGTGCCTTTCTCATCTACCGCCATCGTCAAGTGACGAGGCGTTTGAATCCACGGTGTTTGAAGCCCTTTAGCGCGGCTGGCCTGACCCCATAAGGCCGCTGCCCATCTTTGCAGTACCAACGTTCTAGGAGTTCACATGTTCAAGTCAGAAATCAAGAGTCTCTTCTTTGTCATGCTGCTGGCCACCGCCTCCATGGCCTCTGCTGCCCCTGCCAACTGCACAGAGTTCGGCGGCCGAAAGTTCTGCACCCAAGGTGGGAACGCGCCGCTGAAGGTATTCGGCATGTGTTGGAAGGAGCGCAGCGCGGCCGCTCAGCGCGGCGATGGCGCCAAGCTGGTGCCCAACTGGCTCGAACCGGCGACAGAGGCGACGGCATGCATGGCTGCCAAGGGCACAGAGGAATCACCTGTGAAGCAAAGCGCCGGAAAGGATTTCTGCACCGAGCAAGGCGACACATACATGCAAGGCATGCTGCGCCTTTGCAAAGCGGGCGCCACCCGAGACTTGTATGTCGTGCAAGAGGACTACTGCAGGATGGTCGCAACAACCTTCGTCGAGGTCGGCATGCTCAAGCCAGGCGGCGGGTCTGACCCCATCAACCTGCCGCTCATCGCTCCGTGTCTCAGGGCCCAAGGCTGGTCGATTTCTGCTGTCGAACCGAAAGGGCCGAAGCCGAACCAGCGCGTTGGAGCGACCGGAAGCCTTTAAGTGCGTGTGGCCGGCACATGCCGGCCGCCGCGATGACGACATTGGAGACGCGATGCGAGGCGCAGTGCCCCTGATCACGGCCGCACCCCTGATGGACCTGAGGTGCGGAGTTGAGTTGTTCGTTGTGGAGACTCGACTTGCGTTCCCCGGCGCCGATGGCGGAGATACACATCAGGAGCACAGCCTGACCGTGCTCGTGCTGTCGAATCCCGACGAGACTTCACGCCGGCGGTTGCGCGCAGAGGTGCCGAGGTATGTCGGCGCGCGGACCTGGATCGCCGAGTTCCCTGCCGATGACTGGGCTGGGCGCGTGGTCGAGCATTTGCACGCACTAGAACCGGCCTTCTTGGACCTTGTCATAGGACTGCAGGAGCCGAGGGATCAGGCAGTGCTACAGGTTTGCCATTTGCTGGAGCAACTGCGCGTAGAGGGTAGACACCATCTTGGTACGTTGGTCGCTGTCGCATCGCCGGAGGTCGCGCGGCCCGCGACGGCTGAACAATTGGGTTGGGTGTTGGCGCCACAGATGCCGGCCGCGGAGGGCGCCATGCTGTTGCACGCAGGGTTAGCCCAGCTGTCTGCGCCGGACCTCATTGAAGAAGTGTCTGCAGAGGATTTGGCGGGGGTCTGGGGTTCAGCGGCTCAGCCGGCATGTCTGATCTCTGCAGATGCTGGACAACTTTGCCATCTGCCGGTGTGGAGTGCACGCGGCCGTGTCGCTGCCTTTTGCCTGGTCAGCGCACAGTTCGGGCTGTACCAGGCCATGGTGCGTGATTTGAGCGCGTTGGGTGCCGAGAACCCCTTGATCGTGGTAGCAGCGAGGCTCACCCTGCCAGGCCGTGCCATTGAAGGATGGCCCTGCGTCATCGTGACCGCCGCAGGGCGAGTTGGCGATGTCACAAAACCTAGCTGAACGGTCAGACCTTGCGATGGACAAAGCGGGCACGCGAGACGCGCAATCGCCTCAAAAGAGCTTGCAGCTTCTCCGGCGGGTTGTTCTCGCGGGCGCCAATTGGTGACATGTGCGTCTTCGTGCTTCCTGCGTTCTCAAGCTTGAGTGTGATTTCCTTCTCCGCTCGGGGCGTGCACGGACGAACCAGTCCGCCCGGCACCCCGGAAAACTCGTCAAAACTGGAGTTGGTGCTGTTGTACAGACGGGGCCTTGGGGCGCCGCCGCGCTCCGCGCTTGCGTGGTTAACGTTCCGTAGATCACCGCTTTCGAGGAGATCGGTTGGCCGGCGCTGGCCACTCCCCTGCTGCACGAAGCAAGCGTGCCGTGTCATAGCCATCGATGAACATAAAACGGCATGGCGCTACGAGTGAGCGTTGAAGCGCGAAAGCTTCGACCGTCTTGCGGACGGCTGGCCCGATGGTGTGGCAGTGCTGCACCACATAGATGTCGGCTGGCGGGTTGAAGAGGCGGTAGACCTGGTCTCCGTTTTTGCCAAGATCTTTCATCGTCATCGGATGAAATTTCGCTGGTCCCTTCAGTAGGAATGCGCCGGTCCTACGTTGACCGTCCACAAGCAGCGTTCCCGAAAAGAGGTCACTTTCCTCGCCTCCCCAGTCTGCCGGCACGTGAAGCTCGCCGAGCATGCCAGCGATGGTCTCCTTGACCTTCTGCTCCGGAACTTCGCGCATGCGCTCGAACTCTGTCTTGGAGGGCATCCAGTGTGGGTCCATCCTTGAGAACTGATCGATGCTGGTGGGCAATAGCTGCAGCGATGACGCGAAAGGCAGCGACATGCCGGGTGTGTGGGTGACCAAGTCGCCGATGGCGAACGGTATCCCACGCACAGTGTCATCGGTGATCTCGGCGACGTAGGCATAGACGAACAACCGCGTTGATCCGGACATCCGCGAGTAGGCCGTGTCGTTGAGGAGCCCGTTCTTCGAGAACTCGATGACAAGCTTCTTGCCTTCGAGCGGATCGTCGAGCTTCTCAGTCAGCGTCAGTCCGCGGGACTTGTTGTTGGCACCAAAGCCCTTCCCGTAAAAGTGGCCGTTGTAGATGAACGGCTTGCCTGCAGCCAGCGATCCATCCAATGCCAACTGTTGCAGTGCCCGAACTTCACCGGTGGCAATCGCGTCTAGCAAGTAGTTGCCAACACTGTTGCTCAGGAGCGCCGAGGCCATTGGCACTTCGAAGCCCTGCAAGGCCTGTATGTGAGAGAGTGGGAGCTCTGTCGATTCGAGTAGGCCCAGCACGCGATCGCGACTCAGGTAAAACGACATCAGCCTCGCGGCCATGGGAGCACGGTCCGTCGTCATTTACTCGGCCTTCCTATCGCGAACCTTGGTTATGTCTGGGGGACCAACTTCATCTGCGCGGTATGTCGGCTCGCGTCTGGGTCCTGAGTTGCCTCTATCGCTTCAATCGCCGCACGGTACGTCGCTGGCAGATCATGCTCGCGCGCACCGGCCAGGACGTGGGCCTTGTACCAGCTGTACGGCTTTAGCGTCGAATCGGTGCGCGTCGCGTAGTACAGGGTCGCGACGAGTGGCTCGCCATTGACCTCAAGGTCAACCCGTCGTTCTGAGTAGCCATTGCCGAGGCCTTCCGCGCGATCGAGTGCAGCCTTTTGACATTGATCTATGGCGTACACCACGCCGTGTACCACCGCGCGGGGGGCATCAGTCGCGACGACATCACATTTCCCAGATCCATCCTTGCTGACCTTGTGCCAGACAAGCTGATGTCCTGTGAGAACCGCCCGGCCGATGACTCGGGCGGAGGGAACCCGCTCGCGCAGCCGCGCCGAACTCATATTTGATCCATAGGCGAAGTTGAAGAAGGTCAACGGATTGGCAGGCATGCCATCCTCTTCAAGGTGAAGTCCGGGACCACTTCCGGTAGACGCGGCTGGTTCGGCAGTCGAAGACATAGATGTGTGCGAACTGGCAGTTGCGGCCGAGCGTAGCGAGGTATGTATCCAGCCTCGGCAGCCAAACTTCGTCGGGGAACATGGGGTTGCCGTCGATATAGGCCAGCAAGGACAGCTCGCCTTGTGGTTCATAGTACTTCGCCATCTTCCCGCTGATTGCGTCAACGGTCGGGTCTCCTACCCAGGTCACGCCAGGTACATCAAACAGCGGTCCTCTCAAGCGGCCGCGGTCCACGCTGATGCGATCCACGAGGTCCTGGAGTGGTCCGCCATCGTCAAAGGCATCGCCGGTGAACCCTGGGGGTAGGCCCGTGAGCGCCGCGAAGATCTCGGGCAGGGCTTTTTTGCGTCGTTGGATGGTCAGGCGATCGTGGAACCCGAGGAAGATGTGGGCGTTGCCGTACTGCGCCCGGAAGGCATTTGACTCGGCAGTAGGTAGCCCCTCAAGGTAGGCAAGGCATGCGTCCTTCGTGCCGAGCTGCTGGCCTACCGTGGCTGAAAAGTCCTGATCGAGGATTTCGACAAGTTCGAACGCTCGCGGAGCGCCGCTCTCGGGCGAGTAGAGGATGTCTGGCTCGGGTGTGGGGCGACTCTCGAACGCGCCACCAGGTAAGAGGCCCACCGTGGTTCCAAAGCGCTCGAATACGAGTCGTTCCCGCTCTTCCTTTGTATGCATGGTCTGCGCGGCAAGCGGCTGGATCACTTCAACACCGTGGCTCGAAATAGTCGCCGGTCGCCACCGCCACATGAACTGCCGAAGGCGCGCCGTGCCTGCTGATCTCTGCGATCAGCAGGTTGACGTGATGATGGAGCACTTCATCGTTAATCAGTTCCAGCAGTCGGTACAGATCCTTCACGAAGGCCGACATCTCGACCTGGCCGATGATGATCTTGACGTCGGATTCCAGATAGCGAAGCTGTCGGATGCCGTAGGCCTGCCCGATACGGTACATCCGGAACAAGACCGAAGTTGGAAAGTGCAACGTGGTCGTCCCCTGGGCACCTCCGACCTTGAAATACGAATCGCCGACAGCGTCGGCCTCTTCGTCAAAGACCGACCGGACTGTGCTGTAGTTCAAGGCGTTGCGCTTTCTCATAAGCTAACGTTACATCTGAAGCAGCGCGAGTTGGTACCTGGCTCGGTCATGGCAAGTTCCTAGTGACGACGGCTGAGACTGCGGGCGAGCCGAGGACTACAAAACTTGTACGCGACGTTCTTGTGCCGGCGGCCACAGGTCGCTACTGGTCGACGAGCGGACGTTGCTACCAGTGCTTATGCCGCTGTCGCCGGCCAGAACACTGCTCCAGCGCGTTCCGTGAGCTGTGGCCGAGGTGCTGGCAGCGCACCGTGCCGCACGGATTTAAGTGTCTCGTGGTCGCGGAAATGGTGTCGTACTCGCCAGCCAACGGCGCGGGGAGCGCCCAGCTTCTCCGCAGAGCAGTTGTCCGCAAGATTTCAACATCGGCACGCTGGTCGATTGCAGCCAGCGTGGCGGGCCAGGTCAACCCAGCGCCCAAGCATGGCCTATGCGGTTGCGAGCCGCAAGACCAGGGGGCACCATTCAGGATGCACTGTCATCCGTTAAATTCAAGAACGCATGATGCAACTCAACGGGTTCGGAAGCCGGCGTACGGCCGTGCTCGCTATACCAAGTTGCGTCGCTAATGATGTCCGCCACCAGAAGCTTTTCCGCCGTGCGCGAAACCCGTCCGAGATAACCATTAACTCCGGCGGCGGCCTGAACTGAGGTGCCTGAGAGAACGTAGCCAACCATAAAGCCGACCGCGTGGTTCTCTCCATACTTGCCACTGGCGAAGCGGTCCACTCCCTCCACGACGTATTCGCGGCACAGGTGCGCATCGGAGCCAGAGATCCTCTTGCATTCGATGATCGCGTGAGGGTCGTGCTCCTGCGTCCGCAAGAAGACTTCGATCATCATCAGCGGGATATCGGTCCTCCCGTCAGGCAGCAACACGCTGGCTTTGGAGCGGGACTCTGTACCTGGCAAAACGATCAACTTCCAGGCTCCGCCCCTCAACGCACTACGCATGCCATCGCGCAGGCGTTCGGTCATCAGGACCTCGCCGGCGCCCGCGTTAACGTCCGATGATGCAGACGCCTGCTTCCACCCCGCGATAACAGTCAGCAGAATCGCTGCCACTACTTCGGGTCCCAGTTGGATGAATTCCCGTCCAATCGGTGGCGATGGCTCGTAGGGGATCCTCAAGCACCACCTCGTGAGAAGCTCTCCGCAACAACTGCGTCCGCATCTTCAAGTGCCGCTACGCCCATCCAATGCCGGCGTGCTGCTGGCTTGATGATCACGACCTCGTCACGGCCGTGTATGCGAAGCTCTCGTTCAGCGTTCAGCGCGGTCGCGATCTGAACCTTCAAACGCCTGCTTATTCGCGCAAGAACGTCGGCTAGTGGCCCCAGCGGTGTGACGGTTGCCACGTCGGATTCGCCCCATCCCTCCTCGACAACGAATCGGACCACGCGTAACGCTGCACCCCTGGGAAGGTCTATCACCTCGGCGCGCATGTGACGTTTCCTGCGAGCGGAAAACCAACCGTTCATTACCGATAGGAACGTCTTAGCGTATTCGGTGACTTCCGCGCTGCTGTCGCACGGCAGCGCTGAGTAAGCTCGCCCATCCTCCCACTGCCAGCCGGCTCGCAAATGACCGTCACGAACAACGACACGGTCGCTATCCGTCAGCTCGTAAAGATCGAAAACAGCCTCGTCTAGGGCGATCCAGTCAAGTTCTTCTCCAGGACGCTTCCGCATTGCCTGCTCGATTGCCAGCAAGCGTTTTCCTGCGTCCGAATTGATTGCAGTCTTGAAGTCCGGGACAGGGAGAAATCCGACATCGCGCATCAACAGCTTTCGCTTGTAGATGCCGAACTCAGACGCCGTCAGGCCGAAGAACCAAGACGCCAAGGACGAACTCAGGATCGTCGCCAGCAGATGTGCTGATTGCTTGTGTTTGCTTGGCAGCGATACGCCAAAGTACGAGTCAGTGAAGACTAGATCACGATCCGCGACGGCTACCGTGGCGCGCGGATGGCCCACGACCATCTCCTTGACGATCAGCAGCGGAGCGCGATAAGTGTCTCGAGAACGCGGCCACTGGGCCTTGGCCCTATTGAATGTCTGCAGGTCTCCTGGGATGTGAAAGTGCTGCATGTCGTTGGACTGCAGCAGCGCCAAGCCTCTCATCTCGTGCGCGTCGCGAGTCTGATTCGCAGGGCTACCCTGTGTCAGTCCATCGCGGAACTTGGTATCAAGGCCCGAGAGCCGCTCCGCCAAGCTCTCATGCGCCACCGTCAATTCTTGCAGCAACATGAGATCGCGACGGCGCCCAACCGCAGCAGCCTTCAACTTGAGCGGTTGTTTCTCAATCTCGCCCAGCGTCAGTTGAATCACGTCGCTAGGGGCAACCTCAAATGCGTGCGTTCTGGCGCCGCTGGGAGTCCAGGGGATCTGAACAACAGTCACCTGATCCTGTCGCTGCTTGGGCCTATGGCGCGCGAATAGCACCACGGCCGGCATCGCCGCAGTAGCAAACAGCCAACTGCACAAGTTTGAGAGATTGACCAGCGTGACTGGAGCAAGCGCACGCATGACGTGCTGAGCCGCAGCCATCCCTGTTCCGCTTCGACTGAAAAATGGCGTTGCACTGAGAATGACGCCAAAGCGGGTCTTTTCATGAGCGAACTCTGACGCCCTCAGAACAAAGTCCAGTCCCTCCCCGCGCGGCTGCGCGGGCACACCGACGGCTCTGGCTTGTCGCCGGACCGCAGTTCCAGCTTGCCCCTTGAAGCTCCAGGGAGGGTTTCCAACGATCAAATCGAAGGTCTTCAGCCCGGCTGGTGTCGTCAGCACCGCCTGGCCTTCGGCTTGACTTTCTACGCTTCGCGCGTCGCCTACCAGCAAAGTCTTGCCGATTAGCGGCTGGAACTTCAACGAATGCGGTGGCTGCGGGTCTGGATCCAGTTCAAGCGCAGCCAGGTAGAGGCTGAACGCGGCAACGCGAATGGCTGCATCACTGATATCAACCCCGTAAACCTGCTTGTACAGGGTTGAGCGAATCAGATCCCTTGTTAGCGGCTGACCATTCGCTCGCAAATGCACCAAGCGTCGGAGTGCTTCGACGAGAAACACCCCCGAACCGCAGGTCAAATCGAGCACGGATTCATTGCCGGTCAGACCGTCCATGACCTCGTCAAGGACCAACGAGACAACTGACAAGCGCGTGTAGTGGACCCCGTTGCGCAATGCCTCGTTTCGCTGCCCATCGACATGGGGCTCGGCGTGCGCGAACTGTTCGTAGATCGAGCTGATCAACTCGACTGGGATCACGTCAAATTGATAGGGGAAGAAGCTGAGTTGTCCGCTTTGAGGATCGACTGCTTCGAGGAAGTCCGCAACGCGCTTCAGATGATGGCCTGCGGGTGTCGTCCTTACCGAAG
The DNA here is from genome assembly GCF_002205845.1 of Roseateles puraquae. Classification (GTDB taxonomy): domain Bacteria; phylum Pseudomonadota; class Gammaproteobacteria; order Burkholderiales; family Burkholderiaceae_C; genus Pelomonas; species Pelomonas puraquae. The sequence continues at coordinate 63,617 of NZ_NISI01000006.1, forward strand.
ACGGTGGGAACATGTCGCCGTTGAAAGTCTCAGCCAGCCAAGCAAATAGCTTGGCCGTCGCATGGCGATCTCGTAACGCTGACGGAAGTGCTAGGTGGCCGCACACGCGCTTCAAGCGCGCGGCGCTCACGATCTCGCGGTCGATCAGATACTGGGTAAAGATGACTCGGCCGATCAGTGCCTGTGCAGCGGCGCGCGCCAAGTTGCCTGCGACCAGGTCGTGTTCGAGAAACGCCAGGTCTGCAAGCAGCTTCTGATCAACACTCGTTCTGCGATCAACTGTAGGCACCTTGGCCCAGAACTGACCAGTCTCAATCGCCAGCCGCCCGGCGAGTTCGTCCAACTCGATCAGCGACGCCTCGATGTTCTCGAATCGCCTGATCAGGTGCTTCTGGGCGTCACCTTCTTTGACGGGCGCTCCGAAACCGTTGTACAGGTCAATGCGTTGCGGAGAGATGACCCACAGCAGCGGAGCGAAGCCCTCGTTCCACACCTCGCGTCGCCATTGGCTGACGACATCGTCTGAGGGAGCATGCTGCTCAAACTTAAAGTAGACGGTCAGCGAAGAGGTGCTGCGCCAAAGTGCATCCGGTGCAAAGCCGCGGCCGCGGCGCGCGGCCTTCGCTTCGGCGCCGAGCCGAAGCCCGGCGGCGGGCTTTCCGTCAGGCAGATAGCCGGTTGCGGACAGCACATGTTCGAGGTTGGCAGCGCTCACGCCCTGCTCCGCACGGCTTCAGGTGGAAACGGCAAACTGGTCTGGCTGGGAGAGGGTGCGACGGGTAGCACGTGCTGCTGCAACCGCGAGATGAGCGGGTTCAGCGGAATTGCCAAGGTTGGCGAAGCCGACGGGTCGATGCCCCAGCTTCCCGAATCGCAAACGCTTGCCGCAGTGGGCGTGATGATCGCGATACCGCCTTCGAGAACCGGCGCTGCGGACTCTTCCAGCAGGCGGAACAGCGTGTCAACGCCACCGCTTATCGTCCCGATGTGAACACCTAAAGAATTGACAAGTTCGTGCGTGACGGCCAAGCCCACCAAGTCAGCAAAGCTGAAGCGGGCTGCTTTCCCCGTCTTGGTCGCCAAGTAGGGAATGGTTTTGCGCCAGTGCCGCACCGTCTCAGATGAGACTCCTGTAAGGGCTCGCATCTGATCTTGGGTGAATTGGATGACTGCAAAGCCTGGCATTCGCGTTGTTGACAACAAGAAAATCAGTGGATTCTTTCATGATGAGGCGGGCTGGGCAACAGGGAACTCATAGTGTCGGCAACCCTGCTGACAAGATCCGGCTACCCAAGGAGACCGTCCAGGGAAGGGATGCGCACGGCTAGTGTGCAGACAGGCTGCCAACTTTTTTTGCAGCTTCACCCACGCCGCCGCGACAGGAAGGCTGAACTTTGGCTTGGCGAAGCATTCCAGCAGCGAGGGCGCCTACCAACTGTAGATAATGCGGGGAGGTATCTACTCCTTGCAGCTTCGTTTTGGAACCGATTGCACGTCCAGCCGACCTTGAGCCCAGCGACCAAGAGTTGCTCGCACGGCCGTTCGTCGGACGAAGCTCGGTCAAACTGGACGTTGATCAAGCCGTCAGCAGCATTGATCGATTCGCTTGTTCTTGGCGATGGCGGAAGCCATCAACGCGCTGAGAACCTAGCACCCTGTTGCGCGCCACCCAAGACCTTCACGCTCTCGGAAACCTCCGAGAAGGTGGGTACAGCGTCAAGCAATGCGGGTAACGATGCGGGTATCAATCGAACAAATTTCGATTGATCGCCTGAAATTCTGAATCAAATCAATGGGTTATAGAATTTATGCTGCTGATGATCGACAACTACGACAGCTTCACGTTCAACATCGTCCAGTACCTCGGCGAGCTGGGCGCCGACGTGAAGGTGGTGCGCAACGACGAGATCACGGTGGCCGAGATGGCCGCGCTGAACCCGGATCACATCGTCTTCTCGCCCGGCCCCTGCACGCCCAATGAGGCGGGCGTCTGCGTGGAAGCCATCCAGCACTTCCTGGGCAAGAAGCCGCTGCTCGGCGTGTGCCTGGGCCACCAGTCCATGGGCCAGGCGCTGGGCGGCAAGATCATCCGCGCGCAGCGGCAGATGCACGGCAAGGCCAGCACGATCACGACCGACCAGCGCGGCGTGTTCAGCGGGCTGCCGCAGAGCTTTTCGGTGATCCGCTACCACTCGCTGGTCATCGAGGAAGCCACCTGCCCCGCCGTGCTGGAGATCACGGCCCGCAGCGAGGACGGCGAGATCATGGGCGTGCGCCACCGCGAGCTGGCCGGCACCGCCACGCCGTGCGAGGGTGTGCAGTTCCACCCCGAGTCCATCTTGAGCGAGCACGGCCACGCGATGCTGCGCAACTTCCTGGAGCTCAAGCCATGAGCGACTACGCGCCCACCTCGGGCGGTGCCGCGCGCGGCCCGGTGGTCGACCTGCGCAGCGACACCGTCACCAAGCCGACGCCCGCCATGCGCGAAGCCATCGCGCGGGCTGTGGTCGGTGACGATGTCTTTGGCGACGACCCGACCGTCAACGCGCTGCAGGAACGCGTCGCCGCGCTGCTTGGCAAGGACGCGGCCCTGTTCATGCCCAGCGGCACACAGAGCAACCTCTGCGGCCTGCTCGCGCATTGCGGCCGGGGCGACGAATACCTCGTCGGCCAGCTGGCCCACACCTACCGCTACGAAGGCGGCGGCGCGGCGGTGCTCGGCAGCATCCAGCCGCAGCCGCTGCCCAACCAGCCGGACGGCACGATCAAGCTCGAAGACATCGCGGCGGCCATCAAGCCGGACGACCCGCACTTCGCCCGCACCCGGCTGCTGGCGCTGGAGAACACCTGGGGCGGCAACATCCTGCCCGCCGGCTATGCCGAGGCTGCCTGCGACCTCGCCCACGCCCGCGGCCTGAGCACGCACCTGGACGGCGCCCGGCTGTTCAACGCCGCAGTCGCCACCGGCCGCACGGTGGCCGACCTCGCCCGCCCGTTCGACTCGGTCTCGATCTGCTTCAGCAAAGGCCTGGGCGCGCCCGTGGGTTCGATGCTGGTGGGCTCGCGCGAGTTGATCCAGCGCGCGCACCGCATCCGCAAGATGGTGGGCGGCGGCCTGCGCCAGGTCGGCCTGCTGGCCGCCGCGGCCGACCATGCGCTGACGCACCACGTCGAGCGCCTGGCCGACGACCACGCCTTGGCGCGCCGCCTCGCTGACGGCCTGGCGGCGCTGCCGGGTGTCACCGTCACGCCACCGCAGACCAATATCGTCTTCGCCCAGGTCGAAGGCGGCCGCGGCCCCGCGCTGCTGGACCACCTCAAAGCCCACGGCGTGCTGGCCACCGGCCTCATCGGCCTGCGCTTCGTCACCCACCTGGATGTCGACGCCGCCGGCATCGACCACGCCATCGCGGCTGCCCGCGACTTCTTCGAGAAGGCTTGACTGCCATGCCGATCACCGACACCGAAGCCCTGACCCGCGTCATCGAGCACCGGGAGATCTTCCACGACGAGATGCTCACGCTGATGCGCCGCATCATGGCCGGCGAGATGTCGCCCGTCATCGCGGCGGCCCTCATCACCGGCCTGCGCGTGAAGAAGGAAACCATCGGCGAGATCACCGCCGCCGCGCAGGTGATGCGCGAGCTGTCCAACAAGGTGCCGCTGGGCCCCCTGCCCCACCTCGTGGATGTGGTGGGCACCGGCGGCGATGGCGCGCACAGCTTCAACATCTCGACCTGCTCGATGTTCGTGGCCGCCGCGGCCGGCGCGCAAGTGGCCAAGCACGGCAACCGCAGCGTCAGCAGCAAGACCGGCAGCGCCGACGTGCTGGAGGCGCTGGGCGCCAACATTCAGCTCACCCCGCGCCAGGTGGCCGCGAGCGTGGCCGAATGCGGTATCGGCTTCATGTTCGCGCCCAACCACCACCCGGCGATGAAGAACATCGCGCCGGTGCGGCGTGAGCTGGGCGTGCGCACGATCTTCAACATCCTCGGGCCCCTCACCAACCCGGCAGGCGCGCCCAACATCCTGATGGGCGTGTTCCATCCCGATCTCGTCGGCATCCAGGTGCGCGTGCTGCAGCGCCTGGGGGCGGAGCATGCGCTGGTCGTCTACGGCAAGGACGGCATGGACGAGATCTCGCTAGGCGCGACCACGCTGGTGGGCGAGTTGAAGGACGGCGCCATCCGCGAGTACGAGGTGCACCCCGAGGACTTCGGCTTCGCGATGGCCAGCAACCGCAGCCTGAAGGTCGAGGGGCCCGAGCAGTCGCGCGAGATGCTGCTGGGCGTGCTTGACGGCCAGGCCGGCCCGGCGCGCGACATCGTGCTGCTCAACGCCGGTGCCACGCTCTACGCCGCCAATGTGGCCGCCTCGCTGCCCGACGGCATCGAGCGCGCCCGCAAGGCGCTGGACAGCGGTGCTGCGCGCGCCAAGCTCGACGCCTTCGTCAAGGCGACAAAGGGCCTGGGGGGCGCGGCATGAGCGCGGACATCCTGAACCGCATCGTCGAGGTCAAGTGGGAAGAGATCGCCGCCGCCAAGGCCCGGCGCTCGCTGGCCTCGCTGCGTGACGAGGCCGAGGGCCGGCGCGGCGAGCAGCGCGGCTTTGAGCGCGCGCTGCGGGCCAAGCTCGAAGCCGGCCAGCCGGGCGTCATCGCCGAGGTCAAGAAGGCCAGCCCCTCCAAGGGCGTGCTGCGCGAAGACTTCCGCCCCGCGGCCATCGCCGAGAGTTATGCCCGCCATGGTGCGGCCTGCCTCTCGGTGCTGACCGACGAACGCTTCTTCCAGGGCGCCACGGCCTATCTGCAGCAGGCCCGTGCCGCCTGCGAGCTGCCGGTGCTGCGCAAGGACTTCATGGTCGACGAGTACCAGGTCATGGATGCCGGCGCGATGGGTGCCGACTGCATCCTGCTGATCGCCGCCTGCCTGTCGGACGCGCAGATGAGCGACCTGGAAGCCGCCGCCCACGCCATCGGCCTGGATGTGCTGGTGGAGGTGCACGACGGCGACGAGCTCGACCGGGCGCTCAAGCTCAAGACGCCGCTGGTGGGCATCAACAACCGCAACCTGCGCACCTTCGAGGTGACGCTGGACACCACGCTCGGCCTGCTGCCCCGCGTGCCGGCCGACCGGCTGCTGGTCACCGAAAGCGGCATCCTCGGCGCCGCCGACGTGAAGCGCATGCGCGATGCGAACGTGCATGCCTTCCTCGTCGGCGAGGCCTTCATGCGCGCGCCCGACCCGGGCCAGGCCCTGGCCACGCTGTTCGGATGAAGCTCCCGCTGGCCATTCCCGACACCGACTGGCGCCCGGTCGTCGACGCCTGGGCCGCCAGCCCTGTGGGCCAGAAGCTGCAGGCCTATCTCGCCGAGCGCGTGGCCGCCGGCGCCACGATCTACCCGCCGGAGCCGCTGCGCGCGCTGCGCCTGACGCCGCTGTCGCAGACCCGCGTGGTCATCCTGGGCCAGGACCCGTACCACGGCCCGGGCCAGGCCGAGGGGCTGTCCTTCAGCGTGCCCGAGGGCGTGCCCTTCCCGCCCAGCCTGCGCAACATCTTCAAGGAAATCCAGCGCGACCTCGGCAAGCCCTTCCCACCCACCGGCAGCCTGGTGCGCTGGGCCGAGGGCGGCACGCTGCTGCTCAATGCCGTGCTGACCGTGGAAGACGGCCAGGCCGCGAGCCATGCCGGCAAGGGCTGGGAGGTGCTGACCGACGCGCTCATCCAGGCCGCCGCGCAAGACCCCGCGCCCAAGGTTTTCATGCTGTGGGGCAACTACGCCCAGGCCAAGGCCCCGCTGATCGAGGCCGCCGGCCAGGATCACCTCGTGCTGAAGGCCAACCACCCATCGCCGCTGTCGGCCACCAAGCCACCGCGCCCCTTCATTGGCTGCGGTCACTTCTCGACGGCCAAGGCCTGGCTCGAAGAGCGCGGCCGCGGCGCACCTCGGCGAACCGCTGACTAAGGCCGGGCCGGCACGACATTCGCGACCCAGGTGGGCAGATGCCAGGCACCGCCCGGCGCGATGAGCCGGCACTGGCCGGTGCTCGCCGACAGGGTCGGCACGAAGGCCTTGCCGTCCCAGGTCCAGGCCTCGTGGTGCCAGCAGTCGCCCAGGCCGCGGCCCTTGTGATCGGCGCTGACCGTGCCGGCGCTGTAGTCGCTGCCGTCGGTCGTCACCAGCACCGGCGCATAGGGCTCGCGGGCGTTGATGACCCAGAAACCCGAGCCCTGGTTGTAGGCCGCCGTCCAGCACACGCCGCTGGCCAGCAGCTGGTTGCGGCCCAGGCGTCGGACTTCCAGCTCGGCCCCCGCATTCGCCCCTGACAGCAGCTCACAGCTGTCAGCGTCGGGTGTCGCCGCCCGCAGCGCGCGCAGCAGCTGCTGCTTTTGTTGCGCGCCCAGCGTCACGGGGCGGTCGTCAGTGGCTGCAGCCTTCACCACCGGCGCGGGCAGCGGCTGCGCCACCGCGGCTTCGTCGGCCGCACCGCGCTTGACCAGAGCGCCCGACGTGCCCACGCGCCCCTGGAACTCGTCCATCTTCAGCAGCACCGCCGTCGCACCCGCGTTGGACAGGGCCCACTGCGCCTTGCCGGCCTTCCAGACGACGCGCCCGGTCCCGACCAGCGCCTGCAGCAGCGCCTGCGTCTGCGCGGGGCTCAAGGCCAGGCCGCCCGAGTCGTCTGCCCAAACCACCGTGCCCACGGCGCGGCCGTCGACGAACATGCCCAGCCGCGCGTCCTTGGGCAGCTTCGCCGCCTGCGTGTCGTCGCCATAGCTGGCCAGCAACAGCTCGCCCGTGACCGGTTCACGCGGCCCGGCCTTGCGGGTCAGCAGCACCGACACGCCCGCCATGTCGTCGTCTCCCTCGGCGTGATAGCCCGCTGCCCGGCAGGTGCGGGTGTTGTCGCACACCAGCTCCCAGTCCTTGTGAGCGAACGACAGGCTCCGCTCGGGCGCCTGCGCGCTGGCGGCGAAGGCCACGAAGGCGAGCACGAGGGCAAGAGCGACGGCGAGGGCGGTGGTCCAGCGGCTGGAAGACATGGGGGTCGGGTGGATGAAGTTCATGTCCAGTCTCGGCTTGTGGGGCCGGAGGATGCCAGCCGGTGCCGCGGAATCTTCCTTCCGGGCCCGCAGATTGTTCCGCCAGCAGCAACTCGTCGTTCTATTCGCCCGGCTTTATCCAACTCCAGCGAATACCTACAGTGGCGACCATCGGACAAGCCCCTAGATTTCCAAGAGGGTCCCCGAGCAGGAGAGTCCCCATGAACACGCGCTCCGTTTTCACGCTGATCACCGCCGCCACCGCCGTGGCCGCGCTCGCCGCTGGCATGCTGCTGGCCATCAATGCGCCCGTGCCATCGGCTGAAGATTTCGGCCAGTCCAGCGTCGTCGCCGCCAGCAACGAGCCGGCCTGAGGCGGGCTCGACCGTCCCGCCCCGGGCGATTCACTCGCCCGACTCGCCGCAACGCATCTTCAGGCCGCCCATCACCTCGCGGCCGATCAGCTCGACGACCCAGTCGACGAACACCCGCAACTTGCTGCTCAGGTGGCGGTTGGGCGGGTAGACCACATAGACCGGGATGGGTTCCGCGTCCCAATCCTCCAGCACCCTCACCAGTTCGCCGCTGCGCAGCAGCGGCCCGGCCATGAAGCAGGTCAGCTGCATCACGCCCAGGTGCGCCAGGCCCGCCTGCAGATAGGCACTGGCATCGTTCACGGCCAGGATGTGGTTGCCCACGATCTCGACCTTCTCCTCGCCACGCAGGAAGGTGTCGCCCATCACCTTGCCGGTACGGGCCGAGAAGTAGCCCACCATGCGGTGCGGGGTGTCGCCCAGGTCACGCGGATGCATGGGCTTGCCGTGGCGACGGATGTACTCGGGCGTGGCGCAAGTGATGAAGCGCAGCTCCGAGATGCGCCGTGCCACCAGACTCTGGTCGGTCAGCTCGCCGCCGCGGATCACGCAGTCGATGTTGTCGCTGATCAGGTCCACCGTGCGGTCGCTGACGCCGAGCTCGATCTGGATGTCCGGGTAGCGGGCGTAGAAGTCGGGCAGGTGCGGAATGATCATCTCGCGCCCCACCACGCCAGGCACATCGATACGGATGCGCCCACGTGGGGTGACTCGCGCCTGGTTCATGCTGCCTTCGAGCTCTTCCAGATCCGACAGCAGCCGCATCGCGCGCTCGTAATAGGCCGCGCCGTCGGGCGTGACCGTCACCCGCCGCGTGGTGCGGTTCAGCAGCTTGGTGCGCAGATGGGTTTCGAGCGTCTGGATGAGGCGAGTGACGGTGGCCTTGGGCAGGTCCAGCGAGTCGGCGGCCTTCGTGAAGGTGCCGGCTTCGACGACCCGGACAAAAGCTTGCATCGCAGAAAGACGGTCCATGGGCGAACGGTGGGCGGGCAAAGCCCCAGGGCTGGCAGGGATGCTGCGATTGTTCCACGGCCGGGAAAAGTGAGTCCGTTTTCGACCCGTTTATCCCTAACCCATCAATCACTATCTTTCGGGCCATGGACAAGCTCACGCCCCCTGCCTCCCTCCGCATCGGCCCCGCGCCGGGCCGGATGGCCCAGGTCTACCGGGCGCGGCGGCCGCTGGACGGTGACCGCCGCGCCTTGCTGCTGTGGCTGCACGGCGGCTGCTTCACCGGTGGTACCGTGGCCGACGCCGACCACCGTGGCGAACTGCTGGCCCAAGCCGGCGCCGACGTGGTCGCCCTGGACTACCCGTTGGCTCCGGACCATCCCTTCCCGGCCGGTCTGACCGCCGCCTTCGAGGCCCTGCAGGCGATTGCCGCCAAGCCGGCCCGCCTGACCGGCAGCACGCGCACCGCGCTCTTCGTGGGCGGGGAAGAAGGCGGCGGCAACATCGCTGCGGCCCTCGCACTGATGGCCCGCGACCAGCACGCCCCCGCCCTGGCGGGCCAGCTGCTGCTGTCGCCCATGCTCGACCCGCAGCTCGGCAGCGCCTCCATGCGCGAAGGCGAATGCGGGGGCTGCGAGTGCATCTACGCCCAAGGCTGGAAGGCCTATCTGGGCGACGGCATCCGCGCCGACCACCCCTACGCCGCGCCGATCAATGCCACTCGCCTCAGCGGCCTGGCACCCGCCCTGGTGCTGAGCCAGGCCGCCCACCCACTGAACGACGAATCTCGCCGCTATGCCGCGGCCCTGCGCCAGCACGGCTGCCAGGCCCGCGACCTCACCCTCGACACCCTCACGCCGGCCACCGCTCTCAATCCCATCCACGAATTCCTGCGTGACGCCGCCCGCCGGGCGCTGTCGCTGCCGGAGTGAATCCTGCCTGTCTCAAGGAGAGAACTCGAATGTCATCCACCCCTCGCTTCAACCGCCTCGGGGCCATCGCGGGCGCCGTCGCCCTCGTGGCCCTGGGCACCATCGGCTTCGGCCAATTCAACCGCCCGGCCCAGGCCGACGCCGGACCGGCCACGCCCCCCGCCACGCCCGTCTCGGTGGCCCAGGTCGTCAGCCAGGACGTGACCGCCTGGCAGGAGTTCTCCGGCCGGCTGGAAGCTGTGGACCGCGTCGACGTGCGCGCCCGCGTGTCTGGGGCCGTGCAGGCCGTGCACTTCCGCGAAGGCAGCCTCGTGAAGGCCGGCGACCTACTCGTCACCATCGACCCCGCGCCCTACCAGGCCGAGGTGGCACGCATGGAGGCCCAGCTCGCCGCGGCCCAGGCCCGCGTCACCTACACCCAGAGCGAGGCCCAGCGCGCCAAGGCCTTGTGGGACGACCGCGCCGTCGCCAAGCGCGAGTTCGACGAGAAGGACAACGCGGCCCGCGAGGCGGCGGCCAACCTGCGCGCCGCCCAGGCTGCCCTGCAGGCCGCCCAGCTCAACCTCGGCTACACCCAGGTGCGTGCGCCGGTGGCCGGCCGTGTCGGCAAGATTGAAGTGACCGCCGGCAATCTCGTCGCCGCAGGCGCCGGCGCGCCGGTGCTGACCACCCTGGTGTCGGTGAGCCCCATCTATGCGAGCTTCGACGCCGACGAGAAGATCGTCACCAGCGCCCTGGCCTCGCTGCCGGGCGACCGCCGGGGGCTGGAGCGCATCCCGGTCGAGATGGATGCCGGCGCCGAGGCCCAGACCGGCCGACTGCAGTTGGTGGACAACCAGGTCGACGCCAAGAGCGGCACCCTGCGCGTGCGCGCCGTGTTCGACAACAAGGACGGGCGGCTGATCCCGGGCCAGTTCGCCAAGCTGCGCATGGGCCAGGCCAAGAGCGCCCCGGCGCTGCTGGTCAATGAACGCGCCGTGGGCACCGACCAGGACAAGCGTTACGTCATCGTCGTCGGCGCCGGCAACCAGGCCGAATGGCGCCCGGTGACGCTGGGCGCGAATGTCAACGGCCTGCGCGTGGTGACCAGCGGCCTGAAGGGCGGCGAGCGCATCGTCGTGGGTGGCGTGCAGCGGGTGCGACCGGGGTCCGTCCTCGCCCCCAAGGACATCGCCATGGACGCCAAGCCTGAGCTCGCTGCTCAACAGGCGACCGGCAAGACCTCCTGATCTAGGACACCCAACCCCACCCGCGAGCGCTGTCTGCGGGCCGGCACCACCGGCCTGCGGGGGGCGTGCTGTCGCCTGAAACCGCCGCGCCCGCACCAGGAGTACCCATGAATCTCTCCAAATTCTTCATCGACCGCCCGATCTTCGCGGGCGTGCTCTCGCTGCTGATCTTCATCGGCGGCCTGCTGTCGATCCGCGCACTGCCGATCTCGGAATACCCCGATGTCGTGCCGCCGTCGGTCGTCGTGCGCGCCCAGTACCCGGGTGCCAACCCCAAGGTGATCGCCGAAACCGTGGCCACGCCGCTGGAAGAGGCCATCAACGGCGTCGAGGACATGCTCTACATGAGCAGCCAGGCCACCACCGACGGCCTGATGACGCTGACCGTCAGCTTCAAGCTCGGCACCGACCCTGACAAGGCCCAGCAGCTGGTGCAGAACCGCGTGAGCCAGGCCGAGGCGCGGCTGCCCGAGGAAGTGAAGCGCCTGGGCATCACCACGGTCAAGAGCAGCCCCGACCTGACCATGGTCGTGCACCTGACCTCGCCCAACGAGCGCTACGACATGACCTACCTGCGCAACTACGCGGTGCTCAACGTCAAGGACCGCCTCGCGCGCATCCCGGGCGTGGGCCAGGTGCAGCTGTTCGGTTCAGGCGATTACGCCATGCGCATCTGGCTGGACCCGCAGAAGGTGGCCGAGCACGGCCTGTCGGCCAGCGATGTGGTGGCCGCCATTCGCGGTCAGAACGTGCAGGCCGCGGCCGGCGTCGTCGGCGCCTCCCCCGGCCTGCAGGGCATCGACCTGCAGCTGTCGGTCAACGCACAGGGCCGGCTGCAGACGGTCGAGGAATTCGGCGACATCATCGTCAAGACCGGCAGCAACGGCGCCGTCACGCGGCTGCGCGACCTCGGCCGCCTGGAGCTGGGCGCTTCCGACTACGCGCTGCGCTCGCTGCTGGACAACAAGCCCGCCGTCGCGGTGCCGATCTTCCAGGCCCCGGGTGGCAATGCGCTGGACATCTCCACCAACGTGCGCGCCACGATGGCCGAGCTCAAGGCGCTGATGCCGGAAGGCGTGGACTACACCATCGTCTACGACCCCACCCAGTTCGTGCGCGCGTCCATCGAGTCCGTCATCCACACGCTGCTGGAGGCCGTGGCGCTGGTGGTGCTGGTCGTCATCCTGTTCCTGCAGACCTGGCGAGCTTCCATCATCCCGCTGCTGGCCGTGCCGGTGTCCATCATCGGCACCTTCGCGGTGATGCACGGCTTCGGCTTCTCCATCAACGCGCTGAGCCTGTTCGGCCTGGTCCTGGCCATCGGCATCGTGGTGGACGACGCCATCGTCGTGGTCGAGAACGTGGAGCGCAACATCGCCGCCGGCTTGAGCCCGCGTGACGCGACCTACCGCGCGATGCGCGAGGTGTCGGGCCCCATCATCGCGATCGCGCTTACGCTGATCTCGGTGTTCGTGCCGCTGGCCTTCATCACCGGCCTGACGGGCCAGTTCTACAAGCAGTTCGCGCTGACCATCGCCATCTCGACGGTGATCTCGGCCATCAACTCGCTGACGCTGTCGCCGGCGCTGGCCGCGATGCTGCTGAAGGACCACCACGCCCCCAAGGATGCGCTGACCCGCGCCATGGACCGCGTGCTGGGCGGCTTCTTCACCCGCTTCAACCGCCTGTTCACGCGCAGCTCCGAGAAGTACGGCAGCGGTGTGAAGACGCTGATGTCGCGCAAGGCCGTGATGATGGTGATCTACCTCGGCCTGGTGGCGGCTACCGCCGGACTGTTCAAGGCCGTACCGGGCGGCTTCGTGCCGGGGCAGGACAAGCAGTACCTGATCGGTTTTGCGCAGCTGCCGGACGGCGCCACGCTCGACCGCACCGAGGACGTCATCCGCCGCATGACCGACATCACGCTCAAGACCCCGGGCGTGGAGCATGCGGTGGCCTTCCCGGGCCTGTCGATCAATGGCTTCACCAACAGCGCCAGCTCGGGCATCGTCTTCGCGACGCTCAAGCCGTTTGCCGAGCGCAAGAGCATGGACCTGTCGGCCGGCGCCATCGCCGGGGCGCTGAATGCGCAATACGGCCAGATCGAGGACGCCTTCATCGTGATGTTCCCGCCGCCGCCGGTGCAGGGCCTGGGCACGACGGGCGGCTTCAAGCTGCAGCTGCAGGACCGCGGCGGCCTGGGCTATGAGGCGCTGGACCAGGCGCTCAAGGTCTTCATGGCCAAGGCGTACCAGACGCCCGAGTTGGCCGGCCTGTTCTCGAGCTACCAGGTGAACGTGCCGCAGCTCTACGCCGACCTTGACCGCACCCGCGCCCGCCAGCTCGGGGTCGCCGTGACCGACGTGTTCGACACGATGCAGATCTACCTCGGCAGCCTGTACGTGAACGACTTCAACAAGTTCGGCCGCACCTACTCCGTGCGCGTGCAGGCGGATGCCGCCTTCCGTGCGCGGGCCGAGGACATCGGCGCGCTGAAGGTGCGCTCGGCCTCGGGGGAGATGGTGCCGCTGTCGGCGCTGATGAAGGTCAAGCCGAGCTTCGGACCGGAGCGTGCGCTGCGCTACAACGGCTATCTGTCCGCCGACATCAACGGCGGCGCTGCACCCGGCTTCTCGTCGGGCCAGGCGCAGGCTGCGGTGGAGCGCATCGCCGCCGAGACGCTGCCGCCCGGCATCGGCTATGAGTGGACCGACCTGACCTACCAGGAAAAGATCGCCGGCAACTCGGCCGTGTGGGTGTTCCCGCTGGCCATCCTGCTCGTCTTCCTGGTGCTGGCCGCGCAGTACGAGAGCCTCACGCTGCCCATCGCCATCCTGCTGATCGTGCCCATGGGCCTGCTGGCGGCCATGGCCGGCGTGTGGATGAGCCATGGCGACAACAACGTCTTCACGCAGATCGGGCTCATCGTGCTGGTGGGGCTGTCGGCCAAGAACGCGATCCTGATCGTCGAGTTCGCTCGCGAACTGGAGTTCGCGGGGCGCACACCCGTGCAGGCGGCGCTGGAGGCTGCGCGGCTGCGGCTGCGTCCCATCCTGATGACGTCGATGGCCTTCGTGATGGGCGTGCTGCCGCTGGTGCTGTCCACCGGCGCCGGCGCCGAGATGCGCCAGGCCATGGGTGTGGCGGTGTTCGCCGGAATGATCGGCGTGACGCTGTTCGGCCTGTTCCTGACGCCGCTCTTCTACGTCATCGTGCGCCGCCTCACCGGCAATGCGCCGCTGCGCCACCACGGCGGGCAGGTCGCCGCGCCGGCCGACGTGGCCGCCGCGCCTGTCATCGATGCCCTGCCGCAGCGCGGCAAGTGAAAGCAAAGAGGCTCTCCATGAAATTGAACCTGACCCCACTTTTTGCAGCATTGCTGCTGGCGGGCTGCGCCTCGGTCGGCTCGGTCGATCCGGCGCGGCTGCCGCAGCCGCCGGCCGCTTACAAGACGACCGGCGCGAGCGACGCACCGGCACTGACGGAGACCTGGTGGCAGCCGTTTGCCGATCCGGTGCTGGACGACCTGGTCGCCCGTGCGCTGTCAGCCAACACCAGCGTGCAGGCGGCGGCCAGCCGGTTGGCGCAGGCCCGCGCGGCGCTCGGCTCGGCCCAGGCAGACCGGCTGCCGCAAGTTGGCGCCACCGCCGGCGCGGGCCGCTCGTCGACGCCGGGCCAGCTGGTGCCGCAGCCCGCCACGCAGTACAGCGCGGGCCTGAACCTGGCCTATGAACTGGACCTCGGCGGCCGGCTGCTGCAGGCGCGCAACGCGGCAGCGCTGGATGTGCAGGCGCGTGAGCAACTGCTTGCCGACGCCCGCCTGCTGGTGCAGGCCAACGTCGCGCGCGGTTATCTCGCGCTGCGGGCTCTGGATGCCGAGCGCGACATCGTTCGCAGCACGGTCGCGGCCTATGCCGACACCCTGGCCCTGACCGAGAAGCGGGCCCGCGCCGGTGACGTGGCCGACCTGGACTTGGCCCGGGTGCGCGCCGAACTGGCCGCCAACGAAGCCGAAGCGCTGGCGCTGGACCGCCGCCGCGTGGAACTGGAAACCGCCCTGGCCGTGCTGCTGGGTGAGCCGGCCTCCGGCTTCCAGCTCGCACCCACGGCATGGACGACCGCACTCCCCACCGTGCCGGCCGGTCTGCCTTCGGAGCTGCTGCAACGCCGCCCGGACCTGGCCGCCGCGCGCAGTCAGCTGGAGGCGGCACGTGCCCGCGTCGGCGAGGCGCGGGCCGCCTGGTGGCCCAGCCTGTCGCTGACGGCCCAGGGCGGCGGTGTGTCCAACGAGCTGTCCAACCTGCTCAAGAGCGGCGCCAGCACCTGGGGCGTGGGGCTGCTGGGCGCTTTGCCCCTGTTCGACGGCGGTCGCCGCGAAGCCGGCGTGAATGCGGCACAAGCGCAGCTCGACGGCTCGGTGATCGCCTTCCGCGAGCAGTTCCTGCTGGCGCTCAAGGACGTGGAAGACCAGCTCGGCGCCCTCGCCTTGCTGCAGGCCCAGGGCGAGGCGAACGCCCGCGCCGTCGCGGCGGCCGGCCAGGCGCTGAAGCTGTCGGACACGCGCTATCGCAACGGGCTGGTCAGCCAGCTGGAATTGCTGGATGCGCGTCGCAGCGAGTTGGCCAACCGGCGCGCGGCGCTGCAGGTGCGCTCGGCGCAATACCAGGCCACCGTTGGCCTGATCCGCGCCCTGGGCGGCGGCTGGCGGGACGAATCCGTCCGGCTGGCGGCAGGACGCCGTTGAAATGACCCGGCGGCGCGGCGCGGCGCCGCGTCAGGGCTCGGCCTTGCAGTTGGGCTTGCAGACCACCTCGTTGCGCCCCAGCAGCCGGATGGACTGCAGGCTCGACGGGGCGCGGTGCTTGCCGCACTTGAAGCAGGAGCGGGTATGGCCGCTGCCGAGAAAGGGCGATCCGCCCACTTTCGACGCATAGCGCAGGCCATCCTGGCGGACCGCGGTGACGGTGTCTTTGCTCATTCTTCGGCACAGGTCGGACGAAAAAGCCATTGACTCACGTCCTCCATGACAACGCCATCTCGCAAGCCCGCGGTTCTGTCCGAAAAACGCCGAACTCGCGGGCTTACCCTGCCCTGATCTGCGGGGTCGGGCACGCCGGGCTAATCGCGCAACCACGGAGAACGACCGGCGCCCGCCTGCGGAGACAATGCCGCTCCGTCAGGAACGACCCATGGCCAAGCTCTTCTTCCGTTACGCCGCGATGAACGCGGGCAAATCCACCGCCCTGCTGCAGGTGGCCCACAACTACGAGGAGCGCGGCCACCGCGTGCGCATCTTCACTGCGCGGCTGGACGATCGCTACGGCCATGGACGGGTCACATCACGCCTCGGGCCACAGCGGGAGGTGGAGCAGTTCGACGAGCACACCGATTTCGTCGCCCTGATGGACGCGACACCCGGCATTGCCTGCATCCTGGTGGACGAGGCGCAATTCCTGTCCAAGCCGCAGGTGGTGCAACTGCACGAGATGGCGCACCTGCGCAACCTGCCGGCCATCTGTTACGGCCTGCGCACCGATTTCCAGGGCGAGCTCTTCCCCGGTTCGGCCACGCTGCTGGCGCTGGCCGACGAGATGGACGAGATGAAGACGATCTGCGACTGCGGCCGCAAGGCCACCATGAACATGCGTGTGGACGCCAACAACCGCAAGGTGACGCAGGGCGCGCAGGTCGAGATCGGCGGCAACGCCCGCTACCGCTCGGTGTGCGGCCGCTGCTTCCGCCAGGGCTAGAAACGAGAAGGCGGCCAGCGGCCGCCCTTCGGTACGAGCAAGTCGACCCGGTGAGAGGGTCGAGTGGGCAGCCCGCGTCCCCGCGGGCTGGAGCCCGTTACTTTGCCGCGAGCTGCGCGTCCAGCTCCTTGCAGGAAGGCGAGCAGACGGGTTGCGACTTGCCAAGCAGCTTCTTGGACTTCAGCATTGCGCGAGGCCGATGCTTGCCACAGAGAAAGCACGACATCGTGGCCGCGCCGAACGAGGAGGTCGCCGCGAAAGGCGAGCCGGGAGCTTTGGAGCGGTAGCGCAGACCATCCGCTTCGATGGTGGTCTTGGTGGTTTCTTTGGCCACGCTGGTCCTGTCGAAGAGTGTTGTAAAGGGGACGCCGGGCAGACGTCGAGGCCCCGTATTTTCCACGATGTGGCGACCACCCCGGCCTAGGGCTTTCAACCCCCCTTGAATTGCGCTGGCCTTTTGCCGGCCCAGGCGGCCTGGCCCTCGACCAGATCAGCCGAATCGCGGGCCCGCGCGATGTCCTGCGCCAGGCGCTGCGGATCGAGCCGGCCGGCGGCGATCGCGTTCAGGTGCTGCTTCATCGGCAGCAAGGCCAGCGGCGCCATGCCGAGCAGGTCATCGACGAGTTGCTGCACGGCCGCGTCGAGCGCGTCGATGTCGGGCAGCAATTGATCGAGGTAGCCACACGCCAGCAGTGCTGGCGCGTCGAAGCGGCGGCCGGCCAGCATCACCTGCTTGGCCATGGCCAGGCCCAGGCGGTTCACGAAGCGCTGCAGGCCGCCCGGGTAGAAATGCAGCCCGATGCGGGCCGCGGGCACGAACATCTCGCCCCCCGGGCCGCCGAGGCGGAAATCACAGGCCAGCGCGAGGTCGGCCGCGCCGCCGAAGGCGCCGCCATGCAGCCGTGCAATCGTGATGGGGCGCACGGCTTCCAGCGCATCAGCCAGCTCGCCGAAGCGCGCGCCGGCATCGATCGCGCCCAGCGCCCCGAGATCGAAGCCGGCGCAGAAATGACGCCCGGCCCCGGCCAGCACCAGCACCCGGACGGTGTCGTTCGCGTCCACCTCGTGCAGGAAGCCACGCAGCAGCGCAAGGTCTTCGGCGGCCAGCCGGTTGGCCTGCTGCGGCCGGCGCAAGGTGATGCGGGCAACCGCCCCCGTCACAGTCAGCTCGGGTGGCAGCCCGGCGCGGGTGTCATCGGGCAAGAGAGAAGCGTCCACGGGAATCACGGCGCGTGCCGGCGCCTGGCTTTACAAGCCAGACATTGTGACGACGTAAGCTCCGGTTTCCACCGTCACAAAACCGTCATGTTGCCTACCCGCCGCCGCCTGCTGGGGCTGACCCTGGCCACCAGCCTCACCGCTGCCCTCACCGCCTGCTCGACCACGCCGCCGGCCACGCCGGTTGCCGCCGCAGCGCGCCCGCAACTCGTGGTGCTCGTCGTCATCGACGGCCTGCCCATGCGCCAGGTCACCGGTTACCGCGACCAGCTCGCGCCCGATGGGTTTGCCCGCTTCCTGGACCGCGGCCGCTGGTTCGCCGATGCGCACTACGCCCACGGCCACACCGTGACGGCCGCGGGCCACTCGGTCATGCTCAGCGGCGCCTACCCGCAGCGCAGCGGCATCATCAGCAACGAATGGCGCGACCCGGTGACGGGAGACCCGGTCTACAACACCGGCGACGCGGCCTACCAGTACATCGACAGCCCCACGGCGCCGCTGTCGGGCACCAGCCCGCGCAACCTGAAGGTCGAGACCCTGGGCGACGTGCTGCGCACCCGCTCGCCCGCCTCCAAGGTGATCGGCATCTCGGGCAAGGACCGCGGTGCCATCCTGCCGGCCGGCCACAAGGGCACGGCCTACATGTACATGACGGAGACGGGCCGCTTCGCCTCCAGCACTTACTACATGCCCGCCCACCCGCAGTGGGTGACCGACTTCAATGCCGCCAAGCCGGCCGACGCCTTCTTCAAGAAGACCTGGGCCCCGCTGCTGCCGGAGTCGGCCTACGCCCGCTCGGTGCCCGACGGCCAGAGCTGGCAGGTGGCCAGCGGCAACGGCAACAAGCTGCCCGCCGTCATCGGCGACAAGATGGATGCACCGGGCCCGCGCTTCTACGGCAACCTGCTGGCTTCGCCTTTCGGCGACGAGCTGACGCTGGCCTTCGCCCGCGCCGCCGTCACGAACGAAAAGCTCGGCCAGCGCGGCGTGACCGACATCCTGTCGGTCAGCCTGTCCAGCCACGACTACGTCAACCACGCCTTCGGCCCGGAGTCGCGCCTGTCGCACGACCACACGCTGCAGCTGGACCGCCATCTGCAGGCCTTCTTCCAGTTCCTGGACAAGACGGTGGGCGCCGGCAACTACGTGCTCGCGCTGACGGCCGACCACGGCTTCACCGACACGCCCGAATGGGCCATCACCCAGGGTCGCGACGCCGGCCGCTTCACCAACGGTCCGGCGCTGGCGGTGGTCAACGGCGCGCTGGCTGCCCGCTTCGGCGTGGACAAGCTGGCCTGGAACTTCTCCGCCTCCGGCCTGCTGCTCAACGAGAAGCTGGCCGCCGACAAGGGCCTGAAGTTCACCGACGTGCAGGCCGCGGCCCGCGACGAGCTGCTCAAGCTGCCCGGCGTGGCTGCCGTGTTCACCCGCGAGCAGCTGCTGGGCAGCGACACGACCACGCCGTTCCTGGAAGCCATGCGCAAGTCCTACGACCCGACGCGCGCCGCGCAGCTGCAGATCGTGCTCAAGCCGGGCTGGATCTTCAGCTACCGCGCCGGCGGCAGCACGCACGGCAGCCCGTATGACTACGACACCCATGTGCCGCTGCTGTTCTGGGGCCCCGGCTATGTGGGCCAGGGTGAAGTGAAGACCCGCGTGGAAGTGGCTGACCTGGCGCCCACGCTCGCCGGCATCACTGGCCTGCCCGCCCCGGCCCAGGCGCAGGGCCGCGACCTGAAGCTCAAGCCCTGACGAGCAGCTGAGCCGCCGTCTCGCCCCAGACGGCCTCGGTCAAGGCCAGCACGCCCAGCCGCCGGCCCAGCGCCGCGGCCTGGGCAGGGCCGGTGGCCGGCAGCATGACCAGCAGCCGGCCGTCGTCCAGCCGCATGCAGCCGTCCTCACCGCGGATCTGGGACAGCACCCGGGCCGGATCGCTACCAGCCGCAAGCGTGGCCACCGACAGCGGCCAGGCGCGCGGGTCGGCCAGCAAGGCTTGCAGCAGCTCACGCCCGACCTGGGTCGTCAGCAGTTGACCGGTCAGGGGCCGCGGGCCGGCCAGGGCGCTGATGTCGACGCCGGTGACGGCCAGACCGCCACTGGCCGTGCGCTGCTCCACCCACCACAGACGCCGGCCATCACGCCAGGCCTGCTCGTAACCCCGCTGGGCAATGCGGCTGCGCCGCTCGGGCGGGTCCACCGGCCCGAGGCCGGCGCGCTGGGCCGCCGCCACCAGCTCGGGCCAGGCAGGCGTGACGTGCCCCTCCAGGCCCCAGGCCGCGCGGTAGGCGGCATTGGCCTGCAGCAGCCGGTCGTCGGCGTCGTACAGGGCCAGCATCAGCGGGCCCTCGGCCAAGGTCTGCCACCAGAGTTCGTCGTGTGTCACGCCCCGATTCTGGGGCGGCCGGGCTCAGCGGCGCTGGATCTCGCCCGAGCCGGTGACGCTTTGGCGCAACTGTGGCCGGCCGGCGTAGCTGACATCGCCCGAACCGCTCAACTGCGCGTCCAGTTGTTCGGTGACGCCGAGTGACAGGTCGCCCGAGCCACTGCTCTGCACTTTGGCCGCCCGGCCGGCCAGCGCGCGGGCGTCGACATCGCCCGAGCCGCTGAGGGTCCACGACTGCTGCTCGGCACGGCCCGCCAGGCGCACATCGCCCGAGCCGCTGATGGCGACATTCAGGTCCTTGACGTCCACCAGGCCGAAGTAGGCGTCGCCGGAGCCGTTCACGGTCAGGCCGAGGCTGTCGCCCTTGAAGTTGTCCATGCGCAGATCGCCCGAACCCTCGATGGCGATGGCCTGCAGGCTGCGGGCGCTGAGCGTGACGGCCAGCGCACCGCGCGTGGTGAAGCTGGTGTCACGCTTCAGGCGCACCACCAGGGTGTCGCCCTCCACGACGGTCTCGACCAGGGGCTCGATGTTGTCATCGGCGATGACGGTCGCCTGGTCGCTGCCGCCCTGGCTGAGCTTCACGTCCACCGGGCCGTCCAGGCGCAGCTTGCTGAAGGCCGACAGCGCCCGCGTCTTCTCCACCTTGACGCCCGAGCCGCGCACACGGTGCTTGCCGCCGCCATATTCCACCGGGCCGGTGAAGCTGGCGGACCAGCCGTCGACTTCCTTCTTGATGCGCAGATGCCAGTCGTTCTCGCCGGCCTGTGCGGCGCTTGCGCAAAGCGCGGTGGCCAGGGCCAGCAGGGCGAGTCGTTTCATGAGGGTCTCCCGATTCGTCGATGCGGCGGCAGTGTGGCCAGCCGCACTGCCCCCTGCCCGGGGGACGCGACAAACTGCGCATTCGTGGGCATGAGCCGTAGCATCGGCCGATCACCAGGAGAGCCGCATGAAGTGGGAAGGCCAGCGCGAGAGCGAAAACGTTGAGGATGCCCGCGGCAGTGGGGGTGGCGGCGGACGCGGCCTGCCCATCGGTGGGCGCGGCATCGGCCTGGGCGGCATCGTCATCGCGTTGCTCGCGTCGTGGGTGCTGGGCGTGAATCCGCTGACGGTGCTGGGCTTGCTGAGTGGCGACGGGGGCGGCGTGGCGCCGGTGCAGGCGCCTGCGGGCGACTCCCATGCGCAGGACCCGGGCTACCGCTTCGTGAAGACCGTGCTGGCCGACACCGAAGACGTCTGGACCGCCTACTTCCAGCGCAGCGGCCAGGCCTACCCCATGCCCAAGCTGCGCGTGTTCCGCGGCAGCGAGCCGACCGCCTGCGGCCAGGGCGAGGCCGCCATGGGCCCGTTCTACTGCCCGGCCGACCGCAAGGTCTACATCGACCTGAGTTTCTACGACACCCTGCGCCAGCGGCTCGGGGCGCCCGGCGACTTCGCGCAGGCCTACGTCATCGCCCACGAGGTGGGCCACCACCTGCAGAACCTGATGGGCACCACCGCCAACCTGGACGAGGCGCGCCGGCGGGTGTCCGAGCGCGAGATGAACGCGCTGAGCGTGCGGCTGGAGCTGCAGGCGGACTGCTTCGCCGGCGTCTGGGCGCAGCTGTCGCAGCGCAGCAAGGGCTGGCTGGAGCAGGGGGACATCGAAGAGGCGCTGAATGCCGCCGCGCAGATCGGCGACGACACCCTGCAGCGCCGCGCCCGCGGCACGGTGGTGCCCGAGAGCTTCACCCACGGCAGCAGCGCGCAGCGGGTGCGGTGGTTCAAGCGCGGGTTGGAGGCGGGCGACTTGAAGGCCTGCAATACCTTCGGCGCTGAAGCGCTCTGAAGTGCTGGCCTGCGCCTGGCGTCAGTGGGTCGCGGCAGCCGCGCTGTCGGCGGCACTCGCCCGGCGCCGCATCCAGGCCTTGCGCAGAAGATGCCGGATCAGCAGCCCGGTCGGCATGCGAAGCGCGTGCGACCGCACATAGATGCGCTGCCGAGCCCAGGCGGCGCGCACGCTTGTGGCGCCGGTAGCCGGCTCCAGCAAGGCTGCCTCGTAAACCGGCAACCAGCGCTGCCAGGCCCAATCGGGCGACGCGGAGGCCGACAACGCAGCCAGTGTTGCGTTGGGCACGTCAGTGCCGAAAAGGTGCACCAGCAGGCGCAAACCCAGCGACACCGGCCCCGCAAGGTCGTTGCCCGCCGCCACGGATTCCAACCGCGCCCAGAAGTCCTCGGCGGCCGCGAACAGACCTACCATCCGGTGGGCATCGTGGAGATCGCGCAAGCCGTTGTGCAATTCCCCCTCGTGCATCAAGTGGGTCAGGCAATGGACCAGCAGGTCCTCCGGACAGGGCAGCCGCAAGGCCGGCAAACCGGGCAAGGGCCGTGAGCGGTCCAGAATAGCCTGAGCATTCGGTGCATTGCGCGCGGTGAGCGGCAAGATGTTGTGGTGCACGTCCAGCACCGTGCCCCGGCGCAAGTGGCTCATGGGCGGTAGTTCGTGCATCCACTGCCGGTAGTAGCGCTGGTCGTAGGGATCGGTCTTGGCACTGACCCAGCCGTGCAACATGAGGCGACTCTCGACATCGGCGAGCGCCGCCTTGGGCACCAGGATGTCGATGTCGCCAAACAGCCGGCCTGCGCCAATCTCGGGAAAGCCCATGACGTAGGCACTGCCCTTGAGCAGCAGCACCGGCACCTCCAGCACGCCCAGGGCAGCCTGCAACTGATGCGCCTCCCATCGGATCGACAGATGCTGGCGCTCGCCCATGGCATAAATGCCATCCAGGTGCAACTGCGCTTGGGGGTCGGCGCGCAAGCCGGCTTCCCGTAAGCGGGTGGTCAGCGCGCCCAGCAGGTTGGCTTCGCGCGCGGTGCTCACCAGCACCGACCAGGCCCGCGGGTCGAGCGCACTCGTGCGCGCCGGATCACGCAAGGTAAGCAGCAGCTCGCGGCGGGCTTTTGTGCGGCCAGGATCCGTCATGATGCACAGATCTGCCGCACGCCCGCGATACCGTCCTGCGTTGAGCCGTACACGAGCTCATAGCAAGCGACCCCGTCGAACATCGCGCACAAGGCTTCGAATCCGGGAGCGCCCATGCGCTCGCCGTTGAACGACTGTTCGGAGATCAACGTGAAAGCCTCCACCCGGCTCAGCGGCTCGACCTGGAGCGAGGCCCCAGCCTCGAACCTCGGGAACACCACCCAGGCCGCACGCGCCCGCTCACTCGCCCGCAACTGAGACTCGAGCGGGCTCGCCGCGTGGGTCACCGTGCCCTTGCGCGTGTCGCGGTAGATCGGCCCGAGACGAGCACCGGGGAAAGCGGACACGACGTTGATCGAGGCGTTCTTCAGACTGATCGGCCGCGGATGCGGCACGAGCAGGCCGTCCACGGGGTCAAGCACCGTCAACTCGTCTGAGAGCAAGCGCCATCCCTCCAGGAAGGCCAGGGACGCGCACAGCGTGCTCTTGCCCGCGCCCGGAAAGCCCGGCATGACGATGGCAGCCCCGTCACGCGCCAGCACCGCGCCGTGCATGACCAGCCAGCCCAGCGGACGTTGCGCGACGCACCAGTTCATGCCCCATTCGAACATCGGCGCTGCCTGCGCCGCCGGCAAGGGAAAGAAGGGCTCGACCCCGTCCAGCAGAAAGCGCGCCTGGGGCCGCCAAAAGCGCCGCACACCGCGGCCAGGCAGGATCTGGAGGTCGAAGTCGACGAAGCACGCCTCGCCCACCGCACGCTGCGCCTGCGGATAGAAGGTCTGGATGTGCTGACGCACGGCCGCGAAAGGAGACCGCAACCGAACGTTGAAAGGGGGAATGTGAAGAGTGGCTTCGAACACCGTCACTCGGGGGCAGGCGGAGCGACAGGTTGTATCACCCCGGCCTCAAGCAGCTGCGCCAGGGCAGCCTGCAGCTCATGGCCGGATGGCGCCGGGACGCCTGGTGCGTCGTTCACGCCAAGCGGCGCGGGTGAGGCGCCGGACTGGCGCCGCAGCAGTCGCGAGACGATGCGTTGGCCCAGGGCGTCGAGGACCCAATAGTCCCCTGAACAATCGTCGAAAGCCAGCCGATCCGAGCTTTCTTGCCAGTCCGGGCCCAGCCGAAGCTGTCGACCCGCACGGATGGTCCACGCCGCCAGGAGGGCAGCGTCCCCATCCGTCACTGCTTGCATAGATTGTCGACTGCCGCGTTGTCGTCGTACATGCCGCTGATATAGGCGATCACCTCAGCCGGGCTCCAGGGCTTGCTGCACTTCATCGAGCCCGGGCAATACATGCCCGTTTTGCTCAGCTGCGTCCACATGTCGACGACCTGCGCCTTCGTCATGGGGTAGCGGGTGGAGTTGCTGGTGAAGTAGCCCGCGTTCAGCCACGCGGCGGTCAGGTGGCGAAGCAGTTGCCCGGAGCCCGCGGCGCCGCCAAAGATGGCGTCGTTCGGCGCATTGAGGACCCACCACAGACTGACGCTGCCTTGGTACTGCGTCTTGCAGGTCCAGCCCGGGAACACGCTTTGCAGGCTGGTGCCCTGGTTGGTGATGTCGGTGAAAACCACCTTCTGGAGGGCGGTCGTGCAGGTCACGATGTTGCCGTTGACCTGCGGAAAGGTCGCGCCAGCGGGCGCCCAGTACGGCGAGTGCTGCGGCTGAACCCAGAAACCCGGGGAGCGACCGCCGGAACACACCGTGCTCGAGGCCGGACGGGGGCTGGTGTTGCCGCTCATGATGGCCGACGGGCTGCGGCAGACACCCCCGCCCAGCGCCGACTTGGCGCTGACCGCCAGCAACACCCCGGCGCCACCGCCGGCGCCTCGGAACAACCGGCGGCGGGCCAGGTTCACGCCCGGGGCGATGGCCGATTGCGGCTCGCCGTGCAGCGCTCCCTGTTCACTGTCGAACCGATTGTTATCCATTGAGTTCCCCTGGGTGCCGAAGGTGTGCAAGCCGCAGGCTCGCCTCTAAATTATCGCGTGGCCTCTCAGCGACGCCTCCCCCCGAATCAGGGTGAGGGCACCGACAACCGTGTCACGAAGTCCGCAATCCCGCGAGGGCGGCGAGCCCCCCAGATGCCTGGGCTGTCACCGCAGCTGGCGTGACCCCGCTGCGCGTCAGGCGGTCCGGCGCGACAGCCAGCTCAACGGCGATTCCTGGGTCGCGTGCCCCGACCCCGACTGGGATTCGAGAAAGTCGCTCGGCGGCTGGCTGCGGTACTCGCTGATGCCGCCGCCATCCAGGCAGGCATCCAGACCGAAGGCGGTACCGAGGTCGGCCGGGTCGGGCTGTTGGCGTGTTGCGACGTCACGGCGGAACAGACGCAGTGAAGGAACGAATCGCATGGCACACCTCGCTTGCTGGACAACGCGGACAACCACATCCAGCGCTGTGAGGTCAGTGTGCGGGAATCGTGTGACAACTGTGACCCCAGCTGTGAGTAAATATTGCCTCGGCAGGCATTCCGACACGGCTGCCAGGGGCCTTCTTCCCAGGAGAGATGCGTTCCCACCACGCGCGGCCTTCAATCGTGGGGGTCGTTGCTCGTTTGCAATTCTTTTCTCCTGTTGACCGCAGAGCCGGTTAGGGTTTGCACCTCCGCGCTTAAGCTGTGCGCCACCCAAGCCCCCCGGCTTTCGAATGAGTTCAAACCTGTTGACCTGGCTCGCCGCCGGCCTGATTGCCGTCGTGCTGGCCAGTACGTTGTGGATGGCCCATGCCATCCGTCCCGAGCAAGGCAGTTCCGCCGTGATGGTGGCCCAGGCACCTGCGGCCGCGGCTTCCGCCCCTGCGCGCCCCTGATCAGGCCAGCGCCAGGCGAGCCCCCTGCGCCAGCGCCTGGCCGATGCGGTCGAGCAGGGCATCTCGCCCTTGCAACTGCCATTGGTGCCAGTACAGCGCCACGTCCACGCTGACCTCGGGCTGCAGCACCAACAAGTCGCCGCTCGCCACCCAGGGGCGGATCTGGATCTCGGGCGCCACGCCGACGCCCCACCCCATGACCGCAGCGCGCACGTAAGCCTCGCTCGACGGCACGAAACGCTCGCGCAAGCGGGGTGAGCGCACACCGAAGGCCTGTGACACCCACTGCGCCTGCGTGTCGTCCTTGCGGTTGAAGACCAGGAACGGGGTGTCGGCAAAGCTGCCGGCATGCAGCCCCTGCGGCAACTGGGTCGCCAGGAAGCGCGGGCTGGCCACGGCCACATAGCGCATCACGCCCAGCGGCTGCACGCGGCAGCCCTGCAGCGCCTCGGCCACCGTCGAGACACACCCCAGCACGGCGCCCTGGCGCAGGCTGTCATGGGTGAAGTCCTGGTCGTCGACGACCAGTTCCAGACCGTAGCCCTCCTGCAGGCCCTGCTGCACCAGGCCATCCAGCGCCGGCAGCACCCAGGTGGCGAGGCTGTCCGCGTTGACCGCGATGGCCAGCCGTGACTGGGGCGCCACGCGCTCACCCAGTTCCCGCGCCACATCGACCCGCAGTGCCTGCAACTGCCGGGCAAACCGCAGCAGCACCTTGCCCGCCTCCGTCAGTCGCAGCGGCCGGGAACGCACCACGAGCGGCTGGCCCACCTGCGCTTCCAGGGCCCGCAGCCGCTGGGACACCGCGCTTTGCGTGATCGCCAAGCGCTGCGCCGCGCGCTCGAAGCCGAGCTCGTCAGCCAGGGCGGCCAGGCATTCCAGGGCTGCAGGATCGAACTCATTCATAAGCACTGCTAATGTATGGCGAAGAATATGAATGACTCTTCTGGAATTCACGCCCGCTGCCGAGAATCCGCCGATGTCCGCCTTCGCCCACCTCGCCCATCCGCAGGCGCCTGCCGTCTTCGCGCAGGGCTGGGCCATGGGTGCGGGGCTGATCCTGGCCATCGGCGCGCAGAACGCCCTGGTGTTGCGCCAAGGCCTGAGGCGCGAGCACGTGGGGGCGGTGGTGGCGGTCTGCACGCTGTCCGACTGGCTGCTCATCCTGCTGGGCGTGTTCGGCCTGGGTGCGTTGATCCAGGCCCAGCCGCTGCTGCTGGAGGTGTTCCGCTACGGCGGTGCGGCCTTCCTGCTGGGCTATGCAGCGCTCGCCGCCCGCCGCGCCTGGCGTCCGTCTGCCGGACTGGAAGCGGCCGGGCCGGCTGCCAGCCTCGGGGCCACGCTGAGCGCCGCCCTCGCCTTCACCTACCTCAATCCGCATGTCTACCTGGACACCGTGGTGCTGCTCGGCGGCCTCGGCGCCCGGCAGCCCCCTGAGCTGAGAGCCGCCTTCGCCACCGGCGCGGGCCTGGCGTCGGCGATGTGGTTCAGCCTGCTCGGATTCGGCGCTGCCGCGGCCGCCCCGCGCCTGCGCAGCCCCGCCACCTGGCGCGTGGTCGATGCCCTCATCGCTTTGCTGATGACGGGCCTGGGTTTACAACTTCTCCTGCAACCTCTCTAAGAACTCGAAGGATGGCCATGAAGATCGTCGTTCTCGGTGCCGGCATCATCGGCATCGCCACCGCCTGGTACCTGCTGGACGAGGGGCATGAAGTCATCGTCGTGGACCGCCAACCCGATGCCGCGCTGGAGACCAGCTTCGCCAACGGCGCGCAGATCTCGGTGAGCTTCTGCGAGCCCTGGGCCAACGCCGGCGCCCCCTTCAAGGTGGCCAAATGGCTGCTGCGCGACGACTCGCCGCTGCTGTTCCGCCCGCGGCTGGACCCCAACCAGTGGCGCTGGGGCCTGGCCTTCCTGATGCAGTGCACCGATGCCGCCTTCGAGCGCAACGTGGAAGAGCTGGTGCAGCTCGGCCGCTACTCGCACGAGTCGCTCAAGGAACTGGTCTCGCGCACTGGCATTGAGTACGACCGCCTGGAGCGCGGCATCCTGCACTTCTTCTCCAGCCAGGCCGATTTCGACAACGGCGCGGCCGGCGCCGAGATCATGCGCCGCCACGGCGTGGACCGCCGCGTGCTCAACCGCGAGGAAGTGCTGAAGGTCGAACCCGCGCTGGCCGCCTTCGGCCCGAAGGTGTTCGGCGGCACCTACACGCCCAGCGACGAAAGCGGCGACGCCAAGGTCTTCACGCAGAAGCTCGCGCGCCTGTGCGCCGAGCGCGGCGCGCAGTTCCTGTACGAGCACGACATCCTGGGCCTGCAGCGCGTGGGCGACGGCATCGAGTCGGCCCAGATCGCCCATGTGCGCACCGGCGAGCGCAAGACGCTGAAGGCCGATGCCTTCGTCGCCGCGATGGGCTCGTACACGCCCGCGCTGGTGCGGCCGCTGGGCGAGTGGCTGAACATCTACCCGGCCAAGGGCTACTCGGCCACGCTGCGCCTGAAAAAGCCCGAAGCCGCCAGCGTCGTCAGCCTGCTGGACGACACCCGCAAGATCGCGATCTCGCGCCTGGGCGACCACATCCGCATCGCCGGTACGGCTGAGCTCTCAGGCTTCGACCTCAACCTCGATTCGCCCACCGCCAAGGTGCGCTGCGCGGCCCTGGTGCGGCGCTACGAAGAGCTCTTCCCGGGCGTGGCGGACACGAGCGAGCCCAACTACTGGACCGGCCTGCGCCCGAGCACGCCCACCAACATCCCCTACATCGGCCGCAGCAAGGCCGCACGCAACCTGTGGCTGAACGCCGGCCACGGCACGCTGGGCTGGACGCATGGCGCCGGCTCGGGCCGCGCGGTCGTCGAGCTCATGGCCGGCCGCAAACCGGCGATGGCCTTCCGCTGCTACAACGTCTGACCCGAGCGCTTGATCAGAGCGACTTGAGCATCTCCTGCACCTGCGCCTGCTGCGGGAGCTTCGGGCCCAGCTTGGCCAGACCCTCCAGCTCCTGCTTGGCACCGGCCTTGTCGCCTGACTTCAACAAGATCTCCGCCAGGTTGAAGCGGTAGGCCGGCTGGTCCGGCAGATCGCTGACGAGCTGCCGCTGCTGGCTCACGGCCTTGGCGTAGTCCTTCTCGTTGGCCAGCACGGTGGCGTAGGTGTCGCGCAGCGGTGCGTAGTCGGGCTTGAGCTTCAGGCCGCGCTCCGCCAGCTCCCGGGCTCCTGCCTGACCGAACTTGCTGCGCAGCCAGGCCACGTTGTTGATCACGGGCAGCGCATCGGGGCTGCGCTTGAGCAGGGCCTCGTAGCGCGCGAGGGCCGGCTCCAGTTCGCCGCGCGACAGCAGCACATCGGCGGCTGCGCTCTCGAAAGTCACGTCCTGCGGGTGCGCGGCACGCCATTGCTTCTCGAACGCCAGCGCCTCGTCGCGCTTCTTGGCCGCCAGCAGCAGCGTGAACAGCCGCGCCGGCGCATCACCCGGGTCGTTCAGGGTCACGGCCTTGCGCAGCAGCGCAGCCGCGGGCTCGGGGCGATTGCGCCCGACCTCGATCTCGGCCTCGGCGATCAGCGCGAACGCCTCCTGCGGGAACTTCTTCTGGCGCTCGCGCAAGGCGGCCAAGGCTTCATCCACCCGCCCCTGGCGCGCCGCCAGCTGGATCACCAGCCGCTGGGCCGCCACGGATGACGGCTCAGCCTCCAGCGCGCGCTTGACCTCGCGCTCGGCGCCGGCGTAGTCCTTGTCCAGGTAACGCAGCTGGCCCAGGCCCAGCCAGCCTGAGGCGCGCGTGGGAGCGAGCACGGTGAGCTGGGTGTAGGTCTTGGCGGCCTGCGCCCGGTCGCCCGAGGCGATCTGGGTGCGCGCCAGCCGCTCGATGACGTCGGCGTTCTGAGGCATGGCCGCTGACGCCTCCTGGGCCGCCTGCGCCGCCTTGGCCGCGTTGCCCATGCGCAGGTAGTGATCGACCAGGGCCAGGCGCAAGGTCGCGTCGGTCGGCTCCTCGTTGACGCCGGTGGTCAGCACTTCGGTCACCCGTTCGACCGGTGCGCGGTTCTGCACCAGCAGCTCCGCCAGCGCCAGGCGCGCGGTCGCCGAATGCTTCTGGCTGGCCACGAAAGCCTCCAGCCGCTTGATGGCCCCATCGGCCCGGCCCGCCTGGATGTCCAGGGCCACCAGGCCCAGCACGGCGGGCAGGTAGCCGGCATCGGTCTTGACGGCGGCGTCGAAGGCGGCCTGGGCGGCTGCGTTGTCCTTGCGCGCGAGCTGGATGCGACCGCGCAGGCCATCCGGCACCGGACTGCCCTGCATCTTGGGCGCCAGCTTGTCGATCGCGGCCAGCGCGGCCGGCAGGTCGTTGCGCCGCAGAAGCGCATTGATCAGCATCAGGTCGTAGTTGTTGCCACTGTCCTTGGCCGCAAGCTCGCGCAACTGGGCAATGGCCGCATCGGCCTTGGCGCGGCTGGCACCCCCCGGCGCGCTGCTGTCGCGCACGATGGCCGACAGCGCCAGCGCCGCGGCCGTCTTGGGGTCGTCCGGGCGCAGCTTGGCGGCCGCCCCGAAGGCCTGGTCCGCCGCCTCGAAATTGCCCTGCATCAGCTGCGCCTTGCCGGCCAGCAGCAGGGTCTCGGCGTCGGCCTTGCCCGACTCCAGCAGCGGGCGCACCGTCTCCAGCGTCTTGCCCGGCGAACGGCGCTGCAGTTGCAGCGCGGCGTACTGGCGACGCAGGGCCGGATCATCCGGCGCCAGCTTGAGCGCCTGATTCAGCAGGTTCTCGGCCTCCGCCATCTCACCCAGCTGCTGATGCGCCCCCGACGCCACGCGCAGCAGCGGCAGGAAGTTGGGCATCTGCTTGAGCAGCGGCAGCGCCAGGTCGCGCGCCTTGGCCGGCTCGTTGCGCGCCAGCGCATCCTGCGCCTGCAGGAAGCGCCCTTGAGGCTTCTTGGCCAGCGCGGGCGGCATGTCGGCCACCAGCTTGCTGGCCACGTCGAGCTTCTGCTGGCCCAGGGCGATGCGAATCAGCAGCGAACGGGCGTCATAGACGTTGGGGTCCAGCACCAGCACGTTCTCCAGCAAGGGGCGCGCGTCCTCCACCTTGCCGCGTGACAGCAGCACCTCGGCCTTGAGCTGCAGGGCCTTGGGCGACTTGGGGTTCTTCAGCAACAGCTCGTCGAGCTGGGCCAGCGCCTCGTCGCCGGCGTTGCCGGCCCACTTGACCCGCGCCGACACGAGCACCGCCTCTTCAGACTCCGGCTGCAGCTGCAGCGCACGGCCCGCGCAGGCCTTGGCGTCCACCAGGTTGCCCTGAGTCAGGTGCGCCACGGCCAGGTGGCGCTGAAGCGTCGCCATCGCCACAGGATCCGCCAGGGACTCGTCATGGAACTCACCGATCAGCTTGCGCGCCTGGCCGGAGTTCAACATCGCCTCAGCCAGCGGCGGCACCACCTCGTCCCGCGGCGCGCCAAGCTCCCAGCCCCGGCGCAGCTCGATCTCCGCGCCCGACATGTCGCCCGCCTCCAGCAAGGCCTTGCCGAGCAGATAGCGGGCCTGGGCGTTGTCGGGCGATTGCTGCAGCAGGTTCTTCAGCTCGATCGCGGCACCGGCCGAGTCCTTCTGCGCCATGCGCTTCTGCGCCGAAGCCAGCAAGTCCTGCTCGGAGCGTTGACCGCAGGCCGTGAGGGCGGCGAGCATGATGAGGGTGAGAACACGGCGCGATTTCATGAGGTCTCCTTGTCGGCGCGGATTGTGTCCCTAGAATCCGCGCCCCCTTCTCAGGTCCGGCCCCCAAGCCCGGTAGTTTGCATGCTTCACCGCCCCCCTTTCTGCGCGATTGACTTCGGCACGTCCAACTCCGCAGTCGCGGTGCCGGACGCCGCCGGCGGCATGCAGCTCATCGAGCTGGAGCCGGGCCAGCGGACCATGCCCACGGCCGTCTTCTACTTCACCGAGGGTGAGCACGATGCCGACGGCCCGCCCCGCGCCTTCGGCCGCGCCGCCGTGGCGGCCTATGTCGAAGGCCACGACGGGCGGCTGATGCGCTCCATGAAGAGCATCCTCGGCTCGGCGTTGATCGACCAGACCACCGACGTCGGCGGCGGGCGCGGCGCCAAATACTCCGACATCGTCTCGGGCTACCTCAAGCGCCTGCGCCGCCTGGCCAGCGAACCCGAGCGCGTGGTGCTCGGCCGGCCGGTGTTCTTCGTCGACGGCGAGCCCGAGCGCGATGCCGCCGCCGAGGCCCAGCTGGCCGCGTGTGCCCGCGCGGTGGGCTTTCGGGAGGTGCAGTTCCAGTTCGAACCCATTGCCGCGGCCTTCGACTTCGAGCAGCAAGCCATCCGCCAGGGGCGGGGCGAGCAGATCGTGCTGGTGGCCGACATCGGCGGCGGCACGAGCGACTTTTCCATCGTGCGCGTCGGCCCCGAGCGGGCACCGCGCCTGGCGCGGCGCGACGACATCCTGGCCAGCCACGGCGTGCACATCGCCGGCACCGACTTCGACCGCCACATCGAGCTGGCCGGCGTGCTGCAGGCCTTCGGCTACCGGGCCACGGGGCCGAGCGGGCGCGAACTGCCCAGCGGCCTCTTCTTCGACCTCGCCACCTGGCACCTGATCAACACCTGCTACGCCCCACTGCGCGTGGCCGAGTGGCGCGGCATGAAGAGCTGGTTCAGCGACGTGCGGCAGCACGCCCGGCTGATGACGGTCCTGGAAGAGCGCCTGGGCCACGAACTGGCCGCACGGGCCGAGGGCGCCAAGATCGCCATCTCCGGTGGCGCCGACACCACCATCGACCTCAGCCATGTCGAGCGCGACCTGGTGCTGCCGCTGAGCGAGAAGACCGCGGTCGACGCGCTGCGCGCCGACCTGGACCGCATCATCGCGACCGCCCACGAGACCGTCGCCCTGGCCGGCCTGCAGCCGGCACAGATCGATGCGCTGTACTTCACGGGCGGCTCCACCGGCCTGCGCCTGCTGGTGGAGGGCATGGCGGCCGGCTTCCCGCAGGCCCAGCGCGTGACGGGCGACCGCTTCGCCTCGGTAGCCACGGGCCTGGGCCTGCACGCGCAGCGCCAGTTCGCCGCGGCCTGACCTCCGGCATCGCCGGCCCGGCGCTGCTACGCTGCGCGGCTTCGCACACCGAGGACGCGCTCCATGATCAAAGCCCTCACCTGGGCCACCCTCGCCCTGGCCGCCACCACGGTCCAGGCCGCCGAGCCCCAGACCTACCAGCAGCCTTCCGCCGAGATCCGCGCGGTGCTGGATGCGCCGCCCCTGCCGGGCCACATGCTGTCGCCCGACCAGCGCACGCTGGCCAGCATCAGCCTGCGCCGCTACCGCAGCATCGCCGAGCTGTCTCGGCCGGTACTGCGCCTGGCCGGCATGCGCATCGACGCCGGCGCCAGCAGCCCGCAGGTGACCGGCGCCATCGAATCCCTCACGCTGCGCGAACTGACCAACCCGGCGGCACCGGAGCGCGTGGTCAAGCTGCCGGCAGGCGGCAGTTTCTCGGCCATGCGCTGGTCGCCGGACAGCCGGCACTTCCTGCTGCACCGCCGCACCGCCAACGCCACCGAACTGTGGGTGGGCGATGCCGCCACCGGGAAGATCCGCGCGGTCAAGGGCGTGAAGCTCAACACCATCCTGAGCAGCTCGGTCGCCTGGGTGGGGCCTGACGAGATCGTTGCGCTGACGGTGCCCGAGCGGCGCGGCCCCGCGCCGGTGTTCGAGGCGCCCAGCGGCCCGAGCATCCAGGAATCCATGGGCCGCACCTCGCCCGAGCGCACGCTGCAGGACCTGCTGAAGAACAGCCAGGACGAAGCCCTGTTCACCTACCACGCAACCTCGGCTCTGCGCCGCATCCAGCTCGCCACCGGCACCTCTCGCGAGATCGGCAAGCCGGGCTTGTATGCCGACCTCGAAGCCGTCGGCACCCAGGGCGTGCTGCTGACGGAACGCCTGGTGCCGCCCTTCAGCTACCAGGTCACCTGGCAGGACTTCGCGCGCCAGGTGGCGCTGCACGACGCCAAGGGCCAGGTGTTGCGCGACCTCGGCACGGTCAAGCTCAAGGAGGGTGTGCCGGTCGAAGGCGTCATCACCGGCCCGCGCAACTTCAGCAGCTCGCCGCTGGCCGATGGCGCGGTGTATTGGGTCGAGGCCCTGGACGGTGGCGACCAGCGCAACAAGGTGCCCCAGCGCGACAAGCTCATGCGGCTGGACCCGCCCTACCAGGGCGAGGGCCGCGAAGTGCACCGCACCGCGGGCCGCCTGAGCAGCCTGATCTTCGTGGAGGGCAGCCCGCGCGCCCTGGTGACCGACTTCGACCGTGACCGCCTCTGGGTGACCACCGACCTCGTCGCGCTGGATGGCAGCGGCAAGCCGCAGCGCCTGCAGGACCGCTCCTGGCGCGACCGCTACAACGACCCGGGCCAACCCAGCCTGCGCCTGCAGCCCAATGGCCGTTATGCCGCCCGCGTGGACGGTGGCGACCGGCTGCTGTTCGCCGGTGCCGGCGCCAGCAAGGACGGCGACCTGCCCTTCCTCGACAGCGTCAGCCTGAAGGACGCCAAGGCCACGCGACTGTTCCGCTCGGGCACCACGCACTACGAGCGCCCGATCACGCTGCTGGCCGACGGCCGCCTGCTGACCAGCCGCGAAAGCGCCGCCGAGCCGCCCAACCTGATGCTGCGCAGCGGCGACGGCTTCGCGCAGATGCAGGCGCTCACGACCGTGGCCGACCCCACGCCGCAGCTGCGCGCCATCAAGCGCGAGCTGGTGAAGTTCAAGCGGGCCGACGGTGTGGAGCTGTCGTTCTGGATGTACCTGCCGCCGGACTACCAGGCCGGCCAGCGCCGCCCCACGCTGGTGTGGGCCTATCCGCTGGAGTTCACCGATGCCTCCACCGCCGGCCAGGTCAGCGGCTCCAGCAGCCGCTTCACGACGTTTGCCGGCTCCAGCCCGCTGATGCTGCTGCTGGACGGCTATGTGGTGCTGATGGACGCGACCATGCCGGTCGTGGGCGACCCCAAGACGGTGAACGACAGCTTCGTCGAGCAGATCACCGCCAACGCCCGCGCGATCGTGGACAAGGCGGCGGAGCTGGGCGTCAGCGACCCGCAGCAGATGGTGGTGGCCGGCCACAGCTATGGCGCGTTCATGACGGCCAACCTGCTGGCCCACACCCAGATCTTCAAGGCCGGCATCGCCCGCAGCGGCGCCTACAACCGCACGCTCACGCCCTTCGGCTTCCAGAGCGAACGCCGCACCTACTGGGAAGCGCAGGACGTCTACCTCAAGCTCTCGCCGTTCAACTACGCCGACAAGCTCAAGACACCGCTGCTGCTCATCCACGGTGAGAGCGACGACAACCCGGGCACCTTCCCCATCCAGTCGGCGCGCTTCTACCAGGCGCTGGCCGGCACGGGCGGCCAGGTGCGCTACGTGGTGCTGCCGCACGAGTCACACGGCTACTCGGCCCGCGAGTCCATCGGCCACACGCTGTGGGAGATGAGCACCTGGATGAAGCGGCAGACCAGCGATCCCAAGGCGCCTCGCTGAGCGCAGGGTCAGCGGCGCGGCGGCGGGGTGCGGCGCCGCTGCGCCGGATGCGGTGCCGGGCGTGTACCGGCGCGGGCGGCGGGCTTCAGGGGCCGTGACACATCGGCCAGCATCAGCACTGCGCTGACCAGGCCCTCCACCGCCTCTTCCAGGTCGGCCGGCGGCTCCAGGGACTCGATCTCCTCGAGCAGCGCATCGGCGTCTTCGAGGTCGTCGGGGTCCAGGTGCAGGTAGATGGCGGCCAGCGGCTCCAACATGGGCTCTTCGGGCAGCTTCATCAGCGCCGGATGCGCGTCCAGCGCATGCGCGAAGCCAGCCACCCAGGGCAGCACGGTTTCGCTCGGGTCATCGGTCTCGTCGAGCTCGAAGATCCATGGGTCGAACCACTGCCGGCCGGCGATGGCCACGTTCAACTCCTTGTGGCGGCGGCGCAGCAGGGCCAGCAGATCGTCGTTCACGCGGGCCGGCGTGGGGCGGCCTTCGGTATCCAGCACCGGCGGCAGCCAGGCGGCCAGCGGCACCGGCTCGGGCTGCAGCAGCACGCCGCAGAGGTAGCCGTCCACCATGCTCACGTCCAGCGGCTCCAGCGGCGCCGGCAGGGCGTCCAGCAGGGCCTGCAGGCGGTCGAGATCGGCTTCGGTCAGGGCTTCGGGCGGGCGGTGCGAGGCTTGGGGCATGGACGGATTATCAATAGACCGCCGTAAATATTGCCCACCACCGTCGGAGCCCGCCGCCTACAGTGGCTCATCCCAACGACGCCCTCGACCCCGAGGGCTTCCAGACCCGGCAGCTTGCTGACCGGGTCTTTTTTTGCCTGCGCTTCAGACCGCCATGCGCTCAGGTGACACGTAATGGCGTCGGAAGGTCTCGAAGTCCAGCGTGTCAGCCGCCTCGATGCGGGCCTGCTCGGCCAGTGACTGCGCCGCCATCTGCTCGAAGCGCTGCTGCAAGGCTGCCGGGTAGGGCAACGCCAGCAGGGCGTCACGGGTCAGGTCGCTCTGGTGCCGGATGAAGCCGACATAGCTGTTGTCAAAGCCCTCGCGCATGGCAGCCAGCATGCGCGCCGAGGGGCAGAGCTCGGGATGGGCCAGGCGCTGGGCCACGCGATCAAGCGCCTCGCGGTAGGCCCGCCCGCCGTGGGCAGCGTCCAAGGCATCGGCCTGCACCGCGCAGCCGGCGATGATCTCGCGCGCCCAGTCGGCGAGGCTGCGCTGGCCGCCTCGCCAGTGCTCCAGCATCAGGCCCGGCTCGCGGCCGCGCGCCGCCACCGCGTGCTGGTTGCGCGCATTCGAGGCGATCTCGGCGGGCGTGTCGTTGGGGCTGTCGCTGGCCAGGCAGTGCAGCAGGAAGGCGTCCAGCACGCGGATGGTGTCGGCGCCGATGCCCACCGGCTCGAAGGGGTCGAGATCCATCAGGCGCACCTCGATGTACTCCACACCGCGCTCGCGCAGCGCATGCAGCGGCCGCTCGCCCGAGCGGATCACGCGCTTGGCGCGGATGGTGCTGTAGAACTCGTTCTCGATCTGCAGCAGGCTGGTGGAGAGCTGGTTGTAGTCGCCGCCGGGCGTCTGCACGCCGATCGCCTCGTAAGCCGGATAGGGCGTGGTCAGCGCGTCCTGCAGCGAGGCGGCGTAGCTCTCCAGGCAGTTGTAGCTCACCGCGATGCTGGCCTGCGCGTCGCTCTGGTAGCCCAGCCGCCCCATGCGCAGCGAGGTGGCGTGCGGCAGGTAGAGCGTGCTGCCCGACAGGCGCTCCAGGCCGTGCTCGCGGCCGGCGACGAAGCTCTGGCACAGCGCCGGGCTGGCGCCGAAGAGGTAGAGCAGCAGCCAGCCCTCGCGGCGGAAGTTGCGGATCACGCCGAGATAGCCGTCCGTGCCCACGCCGGGGATGGACCAGTTGTAGTGGATGCCCGAGATGGTCTGCATGCGCCGGCCATAGCGCTGGCCCAGGCCCATGCGATAGACGCTCTTGGCGCGGCCGACGTTGCTGCTGCCGTAGCGGCCGATGGGAATGGTCTCGTCCGTCGGCAGGCCGCAGGGCATGGAGCCCACCCACAGCCGCTCGTCGGCCAGCGCGCGGTAGACGGCCTGGTGGATCTCGGTCAGCTCGGTCAGCACGTCATCCACACCGGCCTGCACGCCGGTGATGAGCTCCAGCTGGCTTTCGCTGTAGTCGGTCGTGATGTGCGGATGGGTCAGCGCAGCGCCCAGGGCGATGGGATGCGGGGTCAGCGCCAGGCCGCCGCCGGGCAGGGCCCGCAGGCTTTCCTTCTCGATGCCGCGGCGGATGCCGAGCAGGGTCTCTTTGTTGTTCATGGCGTCCGGGGACCGGAAATTGGGCCGAAACGGTAGCAGAAGCGCGCTACAACCGCCCGGGCACGCCCATTAAACGTGGATTACAGCTGGCCGGGCATGTCCCTGTCGGCCTGGCTGGGCCGCAGTTCATGGGTGCCTGCCTGGATGCCTTCGTGGTGGCTCAGATAGAGCGACACGTCGTAACGCTCCAGCCAGCCGACGGCCCGCAGCTTGTCGAGCACCGGCCCCTTGACCTCCGAGAACTCCAGCCGCAAGCCCTCAGCCGCGAGCGCCGCATGCAGTTCCTGCAGCGCCACCAGTCCCGAGACGTCGATGTGGTTGACCGGCGCCATGAGCATCAACACCCGCTGGGGCTGGCCCACGAAGGCGCGGTGGTCGCGCACATGGCCCATGACCGCATCACCCAGGCCCCGCGCATTCGTGAACACGAGGCTTTCGTCCACCCGCAGGCCCACCACCTCGGGCTGGCACTCCACCGCGTAGCGCTCGATGTTGCGATAGTGCTGGGTGCCCGGTACGCGGCCGATGCGCGCCACGTGCGGGCGCGCAGTGCGCTGGATCAGCAGCGCCACCGAGCCCACGACGCCGATGGCCAGCGCCGCCGCGATGCTCCACAGCAGCACCGCCGCGGTGACCGCGGCCATCAGCAGCCCTTCGGCCGGCGCGTAGCGCCAGGCATCGCGGTAGGGCTGCAGCGAAAAGCCGCCCAGCACCGCCACCACGATGGTGGCCGCCAGGACCGGCTTGGGCAGATGCGCCAAGGGCCCGGCCAGCATCAGCATGGCCAGGGCCATGAAGACCGCGACGAACACCAGGCTCCAGCGGGTGCGCGAGCCGGCCTCGTGCAGCAGGATGCTGCGCGAGAAGCTGCCCGCCACCGGCATGCCGCCGCTGACGGCCGCCACCAGGTTGGCCGCTGCAAGCCCGCGCATCTCGGCAGCCGGCAAGAGCTTCTCGCCGCGGCGCTGGGCCAGGGACTCCGACACCGCCAGGCTCGACACGAAACCCATCAACGCCACCAACGCCGCCGACGGCAGCAGCTGCAGCCACAGGCCGGGCTCCAGCGACGGCAGCCCGAGCGGCAAGGCCAGCGACGGCAGCGCCCCCACCTGGGCCACGCCTTGCGCCGCCGGCGTGAAGGCCGACAGCCCCATGGCCACCACGAGCAGCAGCAGCGGCGCCAGCCGGGCCAGCAGCGGCCGCCCGGCGCGCCGCGAGGCCAGCAACAGGCCGATCGCCACCGCGCCCCAGACCGCGCTCTGCCAACGCCAGCCGCCATGCACGGAGGAGGCGATCAGGTCCGGCAAGGTGAAGCCTGCCGCCGCGCTGCCCAGCAGCACCGGCAGCTGCCCGGCCGCGATCATCAGCGTCGCGCCGTTCTCGAAACCGCGCAGGGCCGGCACCGACAGCAGCGACGCGAGCGCATCCAGCCTGAGCAGCGCCGCCACCGCCAGCACCCCGCCCACTTCCGCCGCCAGCACCAGCGCGCCCGCCTCGGGGCTGATGCCTGCCGGCAGGCCACCCAGCGCCTGGGCAATCATCAGCGCCAGCACCGCCACCGGCCCCAGGCCCAGCACCGGGCTGGAGCCGAGCGCCGCGTAGGCCAGCAAGGGCAGCAGGCTGGCATAGAGGCCCACCTGCGGCGGCAGGCCGGCGAGCATGGCGTAGGCCAGGCTCTGCGGGATGAGCAGCACGGCCACCACCGCACCGGCCATCAGGTCGGCACGCCAGGTGGTGGGGAGGCGCACCCTCATGACCTCAACGATCGCCCCTGATGCCGGAGACCTCCAGCACGCGGGCCCACTTGGCCGTCTCGGCGGTCATCAGTGCCGCCAGGCCGGCCGCGCCCGTGCCATGCACCACGAGGCCGCGCTGGGTCAGGCGGTCCCGCAGCATCGGGTTGGCCAGCGCGGCCACGCAATCGCGCTGCAGCCGCGCGACCTGGTCGGCCGGCTGGCTGCTCGGCGCGAACAGGCCCGCCCAGGCGCTGGCTTCGTAGCCTTTCAGCGCCGGGCCGCCGGCCTCGGCCACCGTGGGCAGGTCAGGCAGGCTCGGACTGCGGCTGGCGGTCGTCACCCCCAGGGCCAGCAGCTTGCCGGCGCGGATCTGCGGCAGCGCGGTGGGCAGGGCGTCGAACATCAGGTCCATGTTGCCGGCCACCACGTCCTGCTGCGCCGAGCCGGTGCTGCGGTAGGGAAAGTGCAGCATGTAGGTCTGCGTCAGGCGCTTGAACAGCTCGCCAGCGAGATGGGTGGGCGTGCCATTGCCGCCCGAGGCGATGTGCAGCCGCCCGGGTTGGGCCGTCGCTGCATGGATGAGATCGGTCAGGCGGCGCACACCGAGGCTCTGGGCCACGGCGGGATTCATGACCAGCACCAGCGGCACGGTGGCGACCAGGCAGACGGGCGCGAAGTCACGCACCGGGTCGTAGGGCAGGCGGCGCGACAACAGGGGGTTGATCACGTGGGTGCTGACGCCGGCCATCAGGAAGCTGTGGCCGTCGCTGGCGCCTGCCACTTCGGCGCTGCCGATATTGCCGCCGGCCCCGGGCTTGGCTTCAACCACCACCGGCTGGCCCAGGCTGCGCTGCAATTCAGGCGCCAGCAAACGCGCGGCAACCTCGCTTGCCCCGCCAGCCGGAAAGGGCACCACGATGCGCAGCGGCCGGGTAGGCCAGGCGGAGGGCACACCGGTCGGCTGGGACCACGCGGAAGGAGCGGAGGAACCGGCCGCCGCGGCGGCGAGGGTGATCAGCAACTCCCGGCGCCGCAGCGGACCATGCGGCCATCCGGGGGGCCGTGCGGGAATCATGTCGGACCGGGCAGTTGGCGGAGTTGGACCTGCCCGTTGAGGCAGGCCCCATCAAAGTCTTGAAGGAGAGACGCGAGCATATCCGCGTTGGGCGCCTCCACCGCCGTGATGCCGACGCCGCGGTTGCGGCCCTCGGCCTTGGCCTTGTAGAGCACCATGTCGGCCCAGTTGACCGCCTGCTCCCAGTGCAGGCGCAATTCGGCACCGGCCGCCCCACCCAGCGGGAAGCTGGCGAAGCCGATGGAGGCGGTCACGCGCAACGGGCCGGCCGGCGTGTCGATGGTTTCGCCACCGATGCCGCGCAACACGCGGTCCGCCATCAAGGCGAGGTCTTCGCCCGGCAAGGCCGGCGAGAACACCAGGAACTCTTCGCCACCCCAGCGCACGACGAGGTCGGACTCCCGCACGGCCGCACGGATGCGGCGGGCAACCTCGACGATCACCGCATCACCCGCAGCGTGGCCATGCCAGTCGTTGATGTTCTTGAAGTGATCGATGTCGATCATCATCAGCGCGCCCTCGAAGCCCTCGTCGGGCTGCTCGCGGGTGCGCTGGTCCATGACCGCCAGGAAGTGGCGGCGGTTGGACAGGTCGGTCAGTGGGTCGCGCTCACTTTGCGCGCGCAGCAGGCGCTGGTTGGCCGTCAGGCGCGCCTGCGCGCGCCGCATGCGCACCAGCGTGACCACCACCAGGCCCAGCGACAGCAGCAGCAGCGCCCCCACCGCGAAGCCCACCTTCTGGGCCAGTTGCTGGTTGGCCAGCTGTTGGTCCTTGAGCTGGCCGTCGCGGGCCAGCAGGTCCAGATCGCGCTGCTTGGCGGCGCTGTCGTACTTGCGGCCCAGCTCCTCCAGCGCGGCGGCGCGGTTGCGCTCGTTGGCCCGGTCGGTGAGCTCACGCTCGGCATGCAGCGCGGTGAGCGCCTCCTTGAACTGCCCGGCCTCGGCCCAGGTGTCGGCCAATTCACGCAGCTCGCGCGCGCGCAGCACGAAGTCGCTCGGGTCCACGCCGAACTCGCTGACACGCATCAGCTCCAGCCGCGCCTGCTCGAACTGGCGCAGCTTGATGTGGGCCACCGCGAGGTTGTGGTGCAGGCTGCGCTCGTAGAAGCGGTCGCCGAAGCGCTGCAGCACCGGCAGCGCCCGCTGCCCGGCGGCCAGGGCCTCCTTGAGCATGCCCTGGTGCATGTAGGAGTCAACCAGGTTGGAGCGCAGCACCGCGGCCAGATGCGGCGCGTCGGCCTGCTCGGCCAGCAGCAGACCGGCCTCGAAGGCACTGCGGGCTGCCGCCATGTCCCGGGCGCGGCGTTCGATGGCGCCTTCGTAATTGCGCACCCGCGCGCCGGCCACCAGGTCACCGGCCGCCTCCGTCTCGGCCGCACGCAGTTCGGCGCGGGCGGCATCGATCTTGTCCTGGGACTGCAATGCCACCGCGAGCATGCCCAGGCTGATGGCGGCGAGATGCTTGTCTTCCCCGCCGCGTGCCAGCGCCAGGCTGCGCCGCGATGAGCTCTCGGCCAACGCGAACGCGCCCTGCGCATACTGCTCGCGCTGCTGGAGTCGCAAGGCCTCCCAGGCACCTCGGAAGTCGCAACCCATCTCGCGCACAGCGCGTCGCTCATCGCCCGGCGGGCAGCGCTTGTCGAACTCCGTGAGCGCGCGCTGGGCCAGCGGCGCGGCAGGCTTGCCGGCACGCTCCAGCGCCAGCGCACGCAGCAGCCAACTGGCGCCTGCGCCATCGGGCAGCGACATCAGCTGTTCCGCGATCGCCTCGGCCGCGTCGGCCTGACCCGCCTGCAGCAGGATGCGGCCGCGTGCCAGCAGCCAGGCCGCCTCGCGCGGCTGCCCGTGGTGGGCCTGGGCTGGCCAGCGCTGCTGCAGCTCGGCCAGCATGGCCTCGGGCGCGTCGTAGGCACGGCGGGTGATCTGCGCCAGCAGCGCATCCTCGGCCAGCGTGTCAGGCGCAGCCGCTGCCAGCCAGCAGGTGGTCAGCAGGGCCCATCCGACGATCCAGCCAGGCCAGCGCCTCATGCACCGAACTCCTTGGGCATCAACTCGCCCGCGCCGCTGCTGCGAAAACTCTGCGGGCCGGTCAGCGCCAGCAGGCCCACCTGCCCCTCGGCCCACGCGGCTTCGAGCCGGGCGGTCAGCTGCGCAGCCGCCAGCGCATCCGCGGCCTCGATGCGTTCCACGCCATAGGCCTTGTTGCGGCCATGCGCCTTGGCGAGATACATGACGGTGTCCACCAGGTCGATGGCCCGCTCCCAGGACAGCCGCAGGCCGTGCGGCGGCACCGGCAGGCTGACGAAACCGATGGAGGCTGTGACGGGAATGCTGCGGCCGTCCTGCACCACAGGCCGGCCGCCGATGAGGTCGAGCAGGCGCTGCGCCAGCTGCGGCCCGAACTGCGGCTCATGGCTGCGGGCCACGATCAGAAACTCCTCACCCCCCCAGCGCACGATGAGGTCGTCCTCCCGCACCGCCTCGCGCAGGCGGCTGGCAATGTCGATCAGCACGGTGTCACCCGCGGCATGGCCGTAGCTGTCGTTGATGCGCTTGAAGTGGTCGATGTCGATCAGGAAGACGCTGGCGGCCAGCCCCTCGCCGCTGGACAGGCTCTTGATGGCCGCCTGGAAATGCCGCCGGTTGGCCAAG
Organism: Roseateles puraquae; assembly: GCF_002205845.1. GTDB lineage: Bacteria > Pseudomonadota > Gammaproteobacteria > Burkholderiales > Burkholderiaceae_C > Pelomonas > Pelomonas puraquae. The sequence continues at coordinate 106,602 of NZ_NISI01000006.1, forward strand.
CCCGTCAGCGGGTCGGTCTCGCTCTGGCGCTTCAGCGAGGCGTTGCTGTGGGCCAGGGCCTCGTTGGTGCGGCGCACGCGGCGGAACACCTGCCACAGCAGGCCCAGCGACACCAGCACGCAGCCGCCCAGCGCCGCCCACAGCATCAGCGCCAGATTGCGCTGATGGACCTGCTCGGCCTTGAGGGCGTTGTCGCGATTGAGCAGCTCGATGTCCCGCGCCCGCTGCTCGGCATCCTGGCGCTCCTGGGCTTCCAGCAGCAGCTTGCGGGTCTCGTCGCGCAGCACGCGCTCGCTGACGCGCCGGTGCTCGCGGTAGGCCGCCACGGCACCGGCCAGGTCGCCAGCACGTTCAAGATAGCCCGCCAGCTCTTCCCACCCAGCCGATGCATACGACAGCGCCCCCTGCTGCTCATCCAGGGTGTTGCCGGCGCGCACGTCGTCACGGCCTTCGGCCACGCGGCCCAGGGCGATCTTGGCCAGGCCGATGTTGGCCCGCGCCACGCTTTCCGCGCTGCTGTTGCGGCTGCTGCGGGCCAGCGGCAGGGCCTGCTCGGCGAGCTCCAGCGCCCGTGCCCAGTGACCCTGGCGCAGATGATGGTCGGCGAGGTTGGCCAGCCCCAGGGCGCGCACGGAGTCGGAGTCCGCGCGCTGGGCCTGCTCCAGCGCATCGGTGTAGGCCTGCAGTGCGATGCCGGGGTCACTGTCGCCGGAATAGACGATGCCCCGCATGGTGTAGACCCGGTTCAGTGTGACGGGGTCGGGGTCTTTCTGGGCCTCGGTGAGGGCCTGGCCGATGAGCTGGCGGGCACGCGCGGGCGTGTCGGCCCGGTTGGAGGTGAAGGCCAGCTCCATGAGACTGAGCGCCACGCGCCAGGGCTGCCCCATCTGCTCCCCCAGGCGCTGTGCGGCGTGGCCGTTGTTCAGCGCACTGTCGAGTTCACCCGAGTCGCTGCAGATGGCGGCCATCTGGTCGTGGTAGCGCCAGCGGAACACCGGCCCCGCGGCGGCGAGCTGGGTGGCATCCACGGCCAGCAGGGTCTTGCGGGCTTCGCGCAGGTCGCCATGGGCGCGCAGGTATTCGGCCGTGGCCGTGGCTGCGGCCACCAGGGCACTCGGCCGGCCGGCACCGGCCGGCCAGTCGCGCAGTTGCTGCACGAGCTGATCATTGAGGCTGCGGTCACGCGACAGGCCGGCCAGGTGGGCCCGCAGCGCCAGCACCTCCAATTCAGCGGTACTGCCGGGCGCAATGCCACCAGCCAGGGCCCGCAGCTCGCGCTCCAGCGGCGCCGGCCGCGCGCGCGCGGCCCGTTCGATGCGGTCCAGCTCCCGGCCCAGCTGTGCGTGCTGCGTGGCCGACGCGGCCTCGGCGGGCGCCCGGGCTTCCTCACGCGCGGGCGAGCAGGCACACAACAGCAGCAGCGCGGCCAAGGCCGCGCACAGCGTCGATCGTGAAGCCTGAGGAAGTTGCATCAAGGATGGGGCCTGGCGTTCCTGATGCCCGGCAGGCCCATTTCAGCGCGGTTCGGCACGCCCGCCACGCCAGATGCCCCCGGGGAGCGTTGAAAACGCACGTTACCGACCCTCAGGCCGGTTGTGCAGCCCCAGGGTTGTAACCGCGCGGCACCGCCCCGAGCAGGCGCTGCGTGTAGGCCTCACGCGGCGACCGGATCAAGACCTCGGTGGGTGCCTGCTCGACCACGTCGCCGTTCTGCATCACGAGCACCTCGTCGGAAATGAACTTCACCACGGCCAGATCGTGGCTGATGAAGATGTAGCTCAGGCCGAACTCGTCCTGCAGGTCGCGCAGCAGGTTCAGCACCTGCGCCTGCACCGACACGTCCAGCGCCGACACCGCCTCGTCCAGCACCAGCACTTCCGGCTGCAGGGTCAGGCAGCGGGCGATGGCGATGCGCTGGCGCTGGCCACCTGAGAACTCATGCGGGTACTTGGCCATGGCGGCTTCGTCCAGGCCCACGCGCTGGAGCAACGCCACCGCTCGCGCATCACGCTCGGCGGCATCCTTGCCGATGCCGTGGATCTCCATCGGCTCGCGCAGCGTCTGGCCGATGGTGAAGCGCGGGTTCAGCGAGGCATAGGGGTTCTGGAACACGACCTGGATGCGGCGGCGCATCTGCTGCCAGTCGGCGCCGCTGAGCTTGAGCAGGTCGCGCCCCTCGAACAGGACCTGGCCGCCGGTGGGCTCGTGCAGGCGCAGCAGCGTCAGGCCCATGGTGGTCTTGCCGGATCCCGACTCGCCGACCACGCCCAGCGTGTAGCCTTTGCGCAGCTTGAAGTTGACGCCCTTCACGGCCTTGAACTCGCGCTTGCCGAAGAGGCCGTCCTTGAGCCAGAAGCTCTTCTGCAGGCCCGTGACCTCCAGCAGCACCGGGGCCTCGGGGTCCTTGGCCCGCGTCTGCGCGGCGGCGCTGCGGCCGGCGATGTGGTCGTCGATGACCATCAGCCGCGCCGGGTTCTCGGTCAGCGACGGCCGGCAGGCGAGCAGCGCCTTGGTGTAGGCGTCCTGCGGGTCGCTGAAGATGCGCTCGACCGGCGCGTTCTCGCGCACCTGGCCATGGCGCATGACCACGACGTGATCGGAGATCTCACCCACCACGCCCAGGTCGTGCGAGATGAACAGCAGGCTCATCTTGTGGGTCTGCTTGAGCTTGGCCATCAGCTCCATGACCTGGCGCTGGATGGTCACGTCCAGAGCCGTCGTGGGCTCGTCGGCGATCAGCAGCTTCGGGCTGCAGGCCAGGGCCACCGCGATCATCACGCGCTGCTGCTGGCCGCCCGACATCTCGTGCGGAAAGGCCGACAGACGCCGCTTGGGCTCGGGGATGCCCACCTCGTGCAGCAGCTCCTCCGCGCGCACCAGGGCCTGGCGGCGCGTCATGCCCATGTGCTTCATCAGCGGCTCGCAGATTTGCGTGGCCACGTTGAAGACCGGGTTGAGCGAGCTCATCGGGTCCTGGAAGACGCAGGCGATGTCCTTGCCACGAATGGCCTGCAGCTCGCGCAGGCCCGTCTGCAGCAGGTCGCGCCCCTGGAACAGGATGCGGCCCTCGCGCTCGGCGTTGGTCGGCAGCAGGTTGAGCACCGACATGGCGGTCACGCTCTTGCCCGAGCCCGATTCGCCCACCAGCGCGACGGTGCTGTTTTCGGGCACGTCGAAGCTCACACCCTTGACGGCCAGCTGGCGTTGCATGACGCCGTCGACACGGCCCATGCGGAAGGCGACCTTGAGGTCTTGAATGCTCAGCAGCATGGTTTCACTCCAGCCCGCGAAGTTTCGGATCGAGGGCATCGCGCAGCGCGTCGGTGAAGAGCGCGAAGGCGGTGACGAACACGGCCATGAAGGCCGTCACGGCGGCGAGCTGCCACCAGTAGCCGAGGATCATCTCGTTCTGCGCCTCGGCCAGCATCGTGCCCCAGGAGACCTGGTCGACGCTCACGCCCAGCCCGAGGTAGCTCAGGATGACTTCGCTCTTGATGAAGCTCACCACGTGCAGCGACAACTGCACCAGCGCCACGTGCGACACGTTGGGCAGGATGTGCTTGAACATGCGCGACCACTGGCTCGCACCGATCGCCTCGGCCGAGCGCACGTACTCGCGCACCCGGTGCTTCATGAACTCGGCGCGCACCAACCGGTAGATGCCCGTCCAGCCGGTGAAGGCCAGGATGCACACCACCGCGCCAATGCCCCGCGGGAAGATGGCCGCGAAGGCGAAGATCAGCAGGATGGTCGGGATGGCGGTGAAGACGTTGTAGACCCACTCCAGGAAGTCGCCCACCTTGCCGCCGAAGAAGCCCGACAGCGCGCCCAGCACCGTGCCGATCAACGTGGCCACCAGCGCTGCCGCCAGGCCCACGACGATGGACACCTCGGCCCCCTTGATGACCTTGGCCAGCACGTCACGGCCCAGGCGGTCGCCGCCCAGCGGCAGGGTCTCGGCCCGGGCGATCTCCTCGGTCTTGAAGGCCTTGGCACGCTCGGCCCATTCGGCATAGCGCGGCGCGAGCGGGTCGATGTCGGTCAGGTCGACGTTGGGCCCCTTGGGCGAGACGATGGCGCCGGTGTCCTCGGCCGGCTGCGGCCCGAGCACCGTGGGTGGCGCGTTGGGCACGCCCACTTCCCTCTGCCAACCGGCGGCGATGAGGTCCGTCGCGGCCAGCAGCACCAGCACGAGGAAGAAGCCGACGATGGCCATGCAGACCATGCCGACGCGGTCGGTCTTCAGGCGCCGCCAGGAGGCGGCCCAGACGCCGCCGGAGGAGGAAGCAGCCGTTGTCATTTCAGAACCACCCGCGGGTCGACAAGCTTGTAGAGGAGGTCCACGAGCAGGTTGAAGGTCATGGTGAGCGCGGCCAGGTAGATGGCGAAGGCCTGCAGCACGGGGTAGTCACCGCGGTTGACCGCCAGCAGCAGCTCGCGGCCCAGGCCCGGGATGGAGAAGAACACCTCGATCAGGAAGCTGCCCACCAGCACGCCGGGCAGCAGCACCGACACGTTGGTCAGGATGGGGATCATCGCGTTGCGCAGCACATGCTTGAGCAGCACGGTGCGCTCCGTCAGGCCTTTGGCGCGGGCGGTGCGCACGTAGTCGTGCCCGATCTCGTCCAGGAAGAAGCTGCGGTACAGCCGGATCTGCGGTGCCAGCGACACCGCCACCGCCACCAGGATGGGCAGCGGCGCATAGGTGGTGAGGTTGGTCCAGTGGTTGCCCGTCCAGCCCTGCACCGGGAACCAGCCCAGGCGGAAGGCGAACAGGTACTGCGCCAGGATCACGTAGACCAGCAGCGAGATGGACACCGCCACCGTCGTGCAGATCATCACCGCGCGGTCGGTCAGGCTGCCGCGCACGGTGGCCACGGCCAGCGCAAACGGGATGGCCAGCACCACCTCGAGGATGAGGATGGGCACCGTCACGGTCAGCGTGGCCGGCAGGCGCGTGGCGAACAGGTTGGCCACCGACTCATTGGTGGCCCAGCTCTTGCCCCAATCGAAGGTGACGATCTGCTTGATGAAGATGTAGAGCTGCTCCCAGACCGGCTTGTTCAGGCCGAGCTGTTCGCGGATCGATTCGATCTGCTCGGGGCTGGCGTTCAACCCCCCAAGGATCACGGAAGGATCACTTCCAAAATACTTGAACAAAAAGAACACGAGCAGCACGACGCCGAGCAGGGTCGGGATCATCTGCCACACGCGCCGGATCAAATAGGCCGCCATCGAGGACTCCAGTGGGGCACCAAACAACCAGGTGCACCGCGGGTGACACGGGCAGCCTGGACAAAAAGCGGGGCGGAGTCTATGCGAGCGCAGGGCCTGCGGGCATGCCGGTTTCACTAGACTCCGCCACTTCGTTCGAACCCCCTTGCCCGAAATGAAGCTGCCCGTCCTGATCTGCGCCCTGCTGCTGAGCTGCGCCCTGCCCGGTGTCCAGGCCCAGGCCCCCGCACCGCAGAAAGTGCTGCGCTACGCCTTCAAGGTGGCCGAGACCGGCTTCGATCCGGCGCAGATCACCGACGCCTACTCCAAGGCCATCGCGGCCGGCATCTTCGACGCGCCGCTGGAATACGACTTCGGCGCCCGCCCGTTCAAGCTGCGGCCGGCCACGCTGAGCGAGATGCCCGAGATCAGCGCGGACTTCAAGACCATCACCATGCGGGTCAAGCCCGGCATCTACTTCGCCGACGACCCGGCCTTCAAGGGCCAGAAGCGCGAACTGACCGCGGCCGACTACGTCTACAGCGTCAAGCGCCACTACGACCCGAAGTTCAAGAGCGGCAACCTCTACATCCTGGAGAACGCCAAGATCCTCGGCCTGTCGGAGTTGCGCCGCGACCTGATGAAGGCCAAGAAGCCCTTCGACTACGACCGCGAGGTGGAAGGCCTGAAGACGCTGGACCGCTACACCTTCCAGATCAAGCTCGGCGTGCCGGACCCGCGCTTCGTCTACCAGTTCAGCGACGCCGGCTTCCTGGGCGCGGTGGCGCGCGAGGTGGTGGACTTCTACGGCGACAAGATCATGGAGCACCCGGTGGGCACCAACGCCTACCGCCTGGCGGAGTGGCGCCGCAGCTCGCGCATCGTGCTCGAGAAGAACCCCAACTTCCGCGAGGTGCGCTACGCCGAGACCGCGCCGCCGGATGCCAGCGAGCAGCTCAAGGCCGAGGTCGCCGCACTGCAGGGCCGCAAGCTGCCGCTGGCTGATCGCGTCGTCATCGACATCATCGAAGAGGCGCAGCCGCGCTGGCTGTCCTTCCTGCGCGGCGAGGCCGACGTGATCGAAGAGGTGCCCATCGACTTCGCCGGCGTGGCCATGCCCGGCAACCACCTGGCGCCCAACCTCGCCAAGCAGGGCATCACGATGACGCGCTACCCGCGCGCCGACATCTCGGTCAGCTACTTCAACATGGAAGACCCGGTGGTGGGCGGCTACACGCCGGAGAAGATCGCGCTGCGCCGTGCCATCAACCTGGCGGTGGACCTGGACAAGGAAATCCGCCTGGTGCGCCGCGGCCAGGCGCTCAAGAGCCAGGGGCCCATCCCGACCACCGTGTTCGGCTACGACCCGGCCTTCAAGTCGGAGATGACCGAGTACAGCGTGCCCAAGGCCCGTGCCCTGCTCGACATGTACGGCTACAAGGACCGCGACGGCGACGGCTGGCGCGAGCAGCCCAACGGCGAGCCGCTGTCCATCGAGTACTCGACGCTGGCCGACGGCGAGCGCCGCCAGCTGGCCGAGCAATGGCAGAAGAACATGGCGGCCATCGGCATCCGCATGACCTTCAAGATCGGGAAGTTCCCCGAGCAGCTCAAGGCGGCCAACGCCGGCAAACTGCAGATGTGGGGCGTCGGCTGGGTGGGCACCACGCCCGACGGCGACACTTTCCTGGCCTTGGGCTCGGGCAAGGCCAAGGGCTTTGCCAACAAGCCGCGCTTCGAGCTGGCCGCATTCGATGCGCTCTACGAGAAACAAAAGGCCCTGCCCGATGGCCCTGAGCGCCAGGCCCTGATGACCGAAGGTCAGCGCCTGCTGGTGGCCTACGCACCGTACAAATTTCACGTTCACCGCATCTGGACCGACATGGCACAGCCATGGGTGAAGGGCTACAGCCGCAACATCTTTGTGCGAGATTTCTGGAAGTACATCGACGTGGACCCCGCGGCCCAACCCAAATCCAGCTCATGAAGACCCTGCTTGCCACCCTGGCCACCGCGCTGGCGCTGGCACTCCCCGCAAGCGCCGCCGAACCCGCGGCGCCCGCCAAGACGCTGCGTTATGCGTTCCTGATCGCCGAGACGGGCTTCGACCCGGTGAAGCTGTCGGACATCTACTCGCGCACGATCACGGCGCACATCTTCGAGTCGCTCTACACCTACGACCCGCTGGCCCGGCCGAGCCGCATCGTGCCGCTGATCGCCGCGGGCGAGCCCGAAGTCAGCCCGGACTTCAAGACCTTCCGCTTCAAGATCCGGCCCGGCATCTACTTTGCCGACGACCCAGCGTTCAAAGGCAAGCGGCGCGAGGTCACCGCGCAGGATTTCGTCTACAGCATCAAGCGCTACGCCGACCCGGCCAACAACGCCCAGGGCTGGGTGGCCTACGAAGACGCCGGCATCGTGGGGCTGGCCGAGCTGCGCAGCCAGGTGATCAAGAGCAAGAAGCCCTTCCCCTACGACACGGAGGTGGCGGGCCTGAAGGCGCTGGACCGCTACACCCTGCAGGTCAAGACGGAAGAGCCCCGCCCGCGGCTGGTGGAATCGATCTTTGCTGGCAACGACCTGTACGGCGCCATGGCGCGCGAGGTGGTGGAGTTCTATGGCGACAGGATCGCCGAGCATCCGGTGGGCACCGGCCCCTTCATGCTCACCGCGTGGCGACGCAGCTCGCAGATGGTGCTGGAGCGCAACCCCGCCTACCGGGAGCGCTTGTATGAGGCCCAGCCGGCGCCCGACGATGCCGAAGGCCAGGCCATCCTGGCCAAGTTCAAGGGCCGACGCCTGCCGATGGTCGACCGCGTGGTGGTGGATGTCATCGTCGAGCGCCAGCCGCGCTGGCTGGCCTTCCTGAACAACGAGCATGACTTCATCGAGCGCGTGCCCGAGGAGTTCATCACCCAGGCTGCCCCCGGCGGCAAGCTGGCCCCCAACCTCGCCAAGCGTGGCATGCAGGCGCTGTTCACGCTGGCGCCGGATGTGTCGCTGACCTGCTTCAACATGGAAGACCCGGTCGTCGGCGGCATGACGCCCGACAAGATCGCGCTGCGTCGCGCCCTCTCGCTGGCCTACGACGTGCGCCGCGAGATCGTGCTGGCGCGCCGCGGCCAGGCGGTGCCGGCGCAGAGCCCCATCAAGCCCCACACCACCGGCTTCGACCCGAACTACAAGAGCGAGATGGGCGACTACGACCCCGCCCGCGCCAAGGCCCTGCTCGACATGTACGGCTATGTCGACAAGGACGGCGACGGCTGGCGCGACATGCCCGATGGCAGCCCGCTCGTACTCACGCGCAACACGCAATCCGATTCGCTCAGCCGCAGCATCGATGAGCTCTGGGACAAGGCACTGCGCGCGATTGGCATCAAGCTGCAACTCAAGATCCAGCAGTGGCCCGAGAACCTGAAGGCCGCGCAGGCCGGCAACTACCAGATGTGGCCGGTGGGCTCGACGGCCTCTCAGCCGGATGGCCTGGGCATCGTGCAGCGCTACTACGGCCCGGCCAGCGGCACGCAGAACCTGCCGCGCTTCAAGTTCGCGCCGCTGGACGAGCTGTACGACCGCATGCAGGCCATGCCCGACGGGCCGGAGCGCGAGGCGCTGTTCAAGGAGGTCAAGCGCATCGCGGCGGTCTACCTGCCCTACAAGGTGCACGTGCACCGCATCATCACGGACATCGAGCAGCCCTGGATGACGGGCTACCGCCGCCCGCTGTTCTGGCTGGACTTCTGGCAGTACGTCGACATCGACCCCAGCAAGCAGCCCGTCCGCTGATTTGCGCGGGTGCATCCTGCGCATTTGTCGGTCTGTCGCACGAGGCTGGCCCGCAGTGGCCCAAGCGTTAGGCTTCGCTTCATCAACACCGAGAGGAGCCCGACATGAACGACGCCGACGAACTCGCCAAACTGGCTGACCTGCATGCCCGCGGCGTGCTGAACGACGAGGAATTCGCCAAGGCCAAGGCCCGCGTGCTGAGCGGCCAGGGCAGCCCGGCCGGTGCCTACGCCGGCAGCAGCACCAGCCCGAACGTGGGCGCCGTCAACGGCTTGCGCCGCTCGCGCATGGACCGCTGGCTGGGTGGCGTCTGCGGCGGCGTGGCCCGCGCGACCGGCCTGGACTCCTGGGTCTGGCGCCTGATCTTCACGGTGCTTTTCCTGGCGTTCGGCAGCGGCATCCTGCTCTACATCCTGCTCTGGATCTTCGTACCGGAAGAGTGAGCCCACCCCCTACGGCCTGACGGCCGCCCCCTCAAGGGGGCACTGCCAGTGGCCCGGCGAAGCCGGTTCCACGGCAGTTGCTGGAGGGGTCGGCCCTGAAGGGCCTCCGAAAGTCTCCCGGGTATGCTGGGCTTACAACACGGAGACAGCGGATGAAGCAGCTTGCCGGGCTGGATGCCAGCTTCCTGTACCTTGAAACCCCGCAGATGCCGATGCATGTCGGTGCACTGCATGTGCTGGAGCTGCCGGCCGGGTACGACGGCGATTTCGTCGAGGACCTGCGGGAGCACATGCGGGCGCGGCTGCCGCTGCTGCCGGCGCTGCGGCGCAAACTGCTGGCGATGCCGCTGGGCCTGTCCAACCCGGGATGGGTCGATGCCGACCCCGATCTCGACGAGCACATCGTCGAGATCCCGCTGCCCGAAGGCAGCGGCATGGCGGAGCTGGAAGCGCAAGTGGGCGAGTTGCATCCGGTGCTGCTGGATCGCAGTCGCCCGCTGTGGAAGTTCCACGTCTTCACGGGCCTCGCGCCCAGCGACGAGCCCGGGCACGAGGGCCAGCCCCGCGTGGCGCTTTACACGCAGCTGCATCATGCCGCGGTTGACGGGCAGGCCGCCGTCGCCCTGGCCCAGGTCATCCTCGATCTGAGCCCCGAACCGCGCCCGGTGGAGGCGCTGGCCGCCCGCGGCAAGAAGCGGGGCCAGATCGGCACCGTGGGGCTGCTGCGCGCGGCCGTCTCGCAGCAGTGGCAGCAGACGGTCAAGCTCGCCCGCTCGCTGCCGGGCGCGGCTGGCATCCTCGGGCAGATGGCCGCGGGCTATGTGGGCGGCGCGGCGGCAGGCGCTTCGGTGGGCAAGCTGCGCCAGCTGCTGGCCGACGTGGCCGCGCAGACCACGGCCGTGGTGCGGGGTCGCGCGGCGGTGTCCAGCCTCGGGCCGGCGCCGCGCACGCGCTTCAACGTGAGCCTCTCGGCCACGCGGTCATTCGCCGGCGTCACCTTGCCACTGGCCGAGCTGAACCGCACCCGGCGGCTGCACGGCGCGAGCCTGAACGACGCCGTGCTCTTCGTCATCGGCGGTGCCTTGCGGCGCTACCTGACCAAGCATGGCCCGCTGCCGCGCAAGTCCCTCATTGCGGCGGTGCCGGTGTCCACCCGGGCCGCGGGCGACACCACGTCCAACAACCAGGCCACCATGACCCTGATGAGCCTGGGCACCCACCTCTCCAGCCCTGCCGAGCGCCTGGCCCACGTGATGGCCGCCAGCCACGCGATGAAGGCCCAGATGGCGCAACTCAAAAGCCTGATGCCGACCGACTTCCCGAGCCTCGGCATCCCATGGCTGATGCAGGCGGGCGCGCTGCTCTACGGCCGCGCCAAGGTCGCCGAGAAGCTGCCGGTCATCGCCAACGTCGTCATCTCCAACGTGCCTGGGCCGCAGGTGCCGCTGTACCTGGCCGGCGCACGCATGCTGACCAACTACCCGGCCTCGATCGCCGTGCACGGTCTGGCGCTGAACGTGACCGTGCAGACCTACGACCAGTCACTGGACATCGGCCTGATGGCCTGCGGCGAGGCCCTGCCCGGCACCGCCGAGCTGGCGGCCTACATCGAGACAGCCTTCATGGAGTTCCAGGCCCTGCCGGTGGCCGAGCCCGTGCCGACGGCGCGCAAGTCGGCGGCTCGCAAGACACAGGCACGCAAGACGACCGCTCTCAAGACGACCTCTCGCAAGGCCCCCGCCGCCAAGCCCGCTCGCACACCGCGCCGAGCGGCCAAGGCCGCATGAGCGCGGCTTGCCGCTGCCAGGGCTGTGGCGATCTGCTGCCCCAGCCCGATGCCATCTGCCCACGCTGCGATGCGGCGCTGTCGACACCGCCGACCGACACGGGTCGCTTCGTCTGCCCGCACTGCCAGGGGCGCTTCAGCCAACTGGCGGAGGTGCCTTGGCCGCCGCAGGTGCCCTGGTGGCGGCCGACGACGCTGCAGCTGCAATGCCCTCACTGCCACACGCCGCTGCGCGACCGCTTCGCGTCGCCGCCGTCGCGGTGGCTGGTGGCCTTCGCCATCGCCGCCGCCGTAGCGTCACAGCTCTACACGACGGGATGGACGCGACTGCTGCTGGGCCTGGCCATCCTCGGCGCCGTGTATGCGCCGCTGGCCTGGGCCGTGTGGTGCCACCGGGCCCACCGCAACGACCCGCACCGCTTCGTGCCCGGCACGACACGCCTCTGGGCCCAGGGCAACGACCGGCTGCGCCGACCGAGCGCTTTCTAGCAGGTCGCGCAGGCGACACGCCCGCCCCGGGCAAGCACGCCCCGGGCGCAGGCGCGGTCTGACTAACAATGACGGCGCTGTCCTGACTCCTGATTCCGCATGCCCAGCCCCCGCTCTCCGCGCTTCTCGCGCTGGCAAACCACCACCGCCGCGCATGTGCCCGACTGGTCCGACCTGCGCGCGCCCAATGCCTGGCTGCTGCTGCTGGAAGGCCGCGCGCCCTGGGAATACGCCGCCCTGCTGGCCGCCACGCCCTGGCTGAAGAAGCTGCCCCACGGCGACGGTCACCCGGTGCTGGTCTTCCCCGGCCTGGGCGCCAACGACCTGACCACCGCGCCGCTGCGCGCCCTGCTCGACTCGCTGGGCTATATGACCCAGCCCTGGGGCCAGGGCTTCAACTTCGGGCCGCGGGCCGGCGTGCTGGAGCAGATCAAGCACGACCTGCAGGCCCTGCACCGGCGCCACCATCGCAAGGTCAGCCTGCTGGGGTGGAGCCTGGGCGGCATCTATGCCCGCGAGCTGGCCAAGGAATGCCCCGACCTCGTGCGCTGCGTCATCACCCTGGGCACGCCTTTCACGGGCCACCCGCGCGCCACCAACGCCTGGCGCTTCTTCGAGCTGGTCAGCGGCCACACGTCCAACGACCCGGCCCTGATGGAGGCCATCCGCCAGCCGCCGCCCGTGCCCACCACCTCCATCTACTCCAAGACCGACGGCGTGGTCGCCTGGCGCTGCAGCGTCAACGAGCCCGGCCCGCTGGTGGAGAACATCGAGGTGCATGCCAGCCACATCGGCCTGGGCTTCAACCCGATGGCGCTCTACGCGCTGGCCGATCGCCTCGCCCAGCCCGAAGGCGCCTGGCAGCCCTTCGAGCCCAAGGGCGCGCGGCGCTGGTTCTACAAGACGCCAGGCGCTGCCTGAGCACGCGCAGCAGCCCGCCCGGCGCGCCGCTTTCGATCTCGCGGTAAGGTATCGCCTTCAACCCGGACCTGAGCCATGCACCACACCACCCTCGCCGCCGACGACAAGGCCGCCAAGAAAGAAGCCCCCGAGAAGATGGAAGAGCAGCTGCTCTTCAAGAGCCGCTACGTGATGATCTTTGGCGAGATCGACGACAAGATGGCACACGCCACCTGCCGCCGCCTGCTGGCGCTCGCCCAGGAGTCCGACGCGCCGATCACGCTGCTCATCTCCAGCCCCGGCGGCCATGTGGAAAGCGGCGACGCCATCCACGACATGATCCGCTTCGTGCGCGCCCCGGTCACCGTCATCGGCACCGGCTGGGTCGCCAGCGCCGGCACGCACATCTACCTGTCCGTGCCCAAGGAACGGCGCCTGGCCCTGCCCAACACCCGTTTCATGATCCACCAGCCAGCCGGCGGGGCCGGTGGCCAGGCCAGCGACATCGCCATCCAGGCCAAGGAAATCATCCGCACCCGCGAGCGCATCGCGGCCGTCATCGCCCGCGAGACTGGCCAGCCGCTGTCGCGCGTGGCGGTCGACATCGAGCGCGATTTCTGGATGAGCACCGACGAAGCCATCGCCTACGGCCTGGTGTCGCGCGTCATCGAGAAGCAGAGCGAACTCGGCTGATGCTCGCCGCGCGTTCCCGGGGCGCGGGCTGATGCAGCTCTCCTGCAACGGCGTGCGCCTCGAGGTGGAGGTGCACGGCCCCGACAGCGGCGAACCGCTGCTGATGATCATGGGCCTGGGCATGCAGCTCGTGGCCTGGCCCGACGGCCTGGTCGAGCAGCTGGTGGCGCGCGGCTTTCGCGTCATCCGCTACGACAACCGCGACGTCGGACTCTCCCAGCCCTTCGACGCCCTCGGCGTGCCCAACCTGCCGCTGGCCGCGTTGCTGCACACCTTCGGGCTGCCGGTGAAGGCGCCCTACCAGATCGCCGACCTGGCGCGCGATGCCGTCGGCGTGCTGGATGCGCTGGGCATCGCCCGGGCGCATGTCTGCGGCGCCTCCATGGGCGGCATGATCGCCCAGCACCTGGGCTTTGCCCATGGTGACCGGCTGAAGAGCCTCACGCTGATGATGACCACCAGCGGCCACCGCAGCCTGCCCAAGGAGAGCCTGAAGGTGCGGCGGGTGCTGCTGTCGCGCCCCAAGCCGGGCGCCACGACGGCGCAGAAGTTCGAGAACGTGCTGGACCATTTCGCGCACGTCTACGGCGTCATCGGCAGCCCGGGCTACCCGGCCGCACCCGAGGCACTGCGGGCGCGCATTGCAGCCGTGGTGAAGCGCTCGCACCGGCCCCAGGCAGTCACGCGCCAGCTTGTGGCCATTGCCGCCGACCGCCACCGGGCCGCGCGCCTGCCGCGCATCACCGCGCCCACCCTGGTGCTGCATGGCGAGGCCGACCCGCTGATCCCGGTGGCCGCCGCGCACGACCTGGCGCGGCGCATCCCGGGGGCGCAACTGCAGACGCTGCCGGGCTGGGGCCATGACCTGCCCGAGGCGCTGTGGCCGACGCTGGCCGAGGCGGTGGCCGCCAACGCGGCCCGGTCCGAAAGGTCCTGAACTCGGCGCTGAACCCTCAGCGCTGCGCGTCCGCCAGCGACGCGATGGTCTGGTAGGCCTGCAGCGCCTGCTCCAGGTCGGGGCTGCCTTCCAGCATTGCCCGCTTCAGCGCCAACTGCGCGTTCTCGGTCTGCTGTTCCTGGTCGGACACCGTGCCGTCCTGGTTGACGTCGGCCGAGGCCTGCACGATGCCGGTGGCGACCTTGGCGCTGTCCTGTGACGCCGCCGCACGGGCGCCCGCCGCCGAGACGTTCACCACCACCGAGGCCGGCTCTTCCTGCGGCCGGCGCGCCGGCACGGGCGACTCCATCGTGCCCGCCATAGCGGGGTTCGGGGTGGAGGAGACCGGGGTGACCATGGCGGATTCGGCGCGTTCGTACCGGGTTATCGGCCGCCGCCCGCAGAACTGAAGGCCAATCTCAGCGCCCGCGCGCCTCGGCCTTGATTTCGACCGTGGTGCGCTGCTTGTCCTCGCCCTCCACGGTGAGCGTCAGCGGCACGGTGTCACCGGCCTTGATGGGCGCCTTCAGGCCCATCAGCATCACGTGATAGCTGCCCGGCTTCAAGGCCACCGGCTGGCCGGCCGGCAGCGCCAAGGCGTCGACCGCGCGCATCTTCATGACGCCATCGTCCATCTTCATCTCGTGAATCTCGACCATCTCCGCCACCGGCGAACTCGCCGCCACCACCTTGGCGGCCTTGGTCGAGGTCAGCTGCATGAAGGCCCCCGTGGCCTTCTGCGGCGCCACGGTGGCGCGCACCCAGGGGTCGTCAACCTTGACCTGGGCGTGGGCAGCAAAGACGGTGAAGAGGGCGGAGGCGAGGAGGAAGCGGCGCATGGGGTGGAGATCGAAGTGCTGTGAGCCTTGAACTCTACCCACGGTGAGATCCAGCATGGCCGGCGGGCTTTTCGGTGACGCGTGCCAGCCCCGTCGCCGCCGATGCGCGCCAGGCGCGCTAAGGCCTTCGAGCCGTGCTGTCGACGAATTCGGCGCGCTGAGGCTTGAGGCGCGGGCCGTCGATGTATTGCGCGAGCTGGTCGATGTCACGAGGGCTCACGCCCTCGGCCCTGAAGAACTCTTTCCAGCCATCCACGACCACCGCCACCCGCTTGACCGCCTCGACGGCCGCATCTTTGGTGAGCCCAAAGGCCTGCACCTCCGACAAAGCGTTGTCGATCGAAGCATCGGCCTGATCCTTGCCGACCCTGAGCTGCTGCTGGCCCAGCCCCTGGACAGACGGCACCACGTCATAGGCCGGCGACAGGTCGTAGAACCCATCGGCTGCGCGCACGAAGGCATGGTTCTTTTCGTGGTCGTCCGTGTTGTCCATCAGGATGTTGAAGACCATGCGCTGGAACAGCTCCTTCTGCTGCGCACGGATGTCGGACGCGCGACCCAAACGCCGCAAGCTCTGAGCGAGCTCCGGGTAGCCCATGGGCAGGCCATTGGCCCGCAGCACGGTGTTGGCCGAGATCACGTGGGAACGCTTGTCGCCGGAGCGATCAAACCGCCTCACGGCGACGGCGTGACCGCGGCTCAGCGGCAACGCGCGGGTCTGCGCCACGGCCAGCCCGCAGTGGCTTGCCAAGCGCAGCGTGGCGTGCTCGACGAGCTCGGTGTTGAAGTCTTCGCCTTCGGAGAACTTCACGACCCATGGCGCACCGTCCATCTCGATCAGGGATTTGGGCCGGGCCCCGCCGAAGGATGGGCCGGGCCTGACCAGTCGCACAAGCCGTTCGTCCAGCTTCTCATCAGCGAGGATGGCGGCGATGGCGCGCCGCATCTCTTCGAGGTTGGCCAGGCTCGCCATGGCCCCCCCGGTGCTGGGCACATAGCGGCCCACCTCCGCGGAGACGCCCAACCCGCCGAAGCGGTCGTCGCCCGCAAAGTAGAGGTACTCCAGCACCGAGAGACGAGCCGGCTTGTAGAGGTTGCGAATGACCCGCTCACCCCAGCGATCGGGGCGCGCGTCATCAACGGCACCGGCGGCCATGTCGCGCTCCTTGGGCAGGTAGATCCCGCGGCCGAGCGGCAGGTCCTCGCTGAGCGCAAAGCCGTGCCGGATCCAGTCGGCCGCATACGCCAGGCCGACCTTGCGGTTGCCCACCTCGACGATGCGGCCCTTGTCCATCGCGATGATGCGGTGCGCGTTTCGCACGGCCGAGAGGCGGTGGGCAATGATGAAGACGGTGCGGCCCTGGCAGATGGCGCGCATGTTGTGCTGGATGATGGCTTCGCTCTCATAGTCCAGCGCGCTGGTGGCCTCGTCGAAGATCAGGATGCGCGGCTGGCTGAAGAGGGCCCGGGCGATCGCGATGCGCTGGCGCTGGCCGCCGGACAGGCTGCTGCCTTGCTCACCCACGACGGTGTCGTAGCCCTGCGGCAGCTCGGAGATGAACTCGTGGGCGCCCGCCAGCTTGGCAGCGTGGATGACGGCTTCCAGCGGTGCCGCCGGGTCGGCAATGGCGATGTTCTCTCGCACGCTGCGGTTGAAGAGCATGTTCTCCTGCAGCACCACGCCCACCTGGCGGCGCAGCTGGGCGGCGTCGATGAGGGCGATGTCGTGGCCGTCGACTTGCACGCGGCCACTCTCCGGGACGTAGAGGCGCTGGATGAGCTTGGTCAGCGTGCTCTTGCCGGAACCGCTGCGGCCGACGATGCCGATGACTTCGCCGGGGCGCACGTCCAGGCTCACGCCGTGCAGCACGGGCGGCGCGTCCGGGCGATAACGGAAGGTGAGGTTGTCCAGCGTCACACGGCCCTGCAGGCGCGGCAGCGGACTCACGCTCTGGGGCGGCAGTTCGGTGCGGGTGTTCAGGATGTCGCCCAGGCGTTCCATGGACAGGCCCGTCTGCTGGAAGTCGGTCCACATCTGCGCGATGCGCATGATGGGCTGGGCAAACGGATCGCGCCGTCGTCCTCGAGGCGCTGCCACGGCAGGCCCAGCACCAGGGCGTGCAGCTGCGGCTGCGTCAGCGGCATCTGTTCCAGCGTGACATCGCGAAGCCATACGAAACGGCCCTGGTGCAACCGCCGCGCTGCCAGCCATCGACCTTGTGATACGGCTGGATCAGGTCCTGCACGATCATGGTCAGCGAATTGCTCGCGCTATACAGGGCCCGCTTCAGGCTCGGCACGCCGTAGCCGCAGTGCCGCAGCAGCTGGCGCATGGTGGCTTGGTTTCGCTGGCCGCCCGGGGTGTAGGTGTCGAGCATCGGCGGTGTCCAGCGAGCCGAGTGAACCATCAGACCTCGAACGGTTTCCGGCCAAAAACTGGGATAGGAGGCGGCGATGCGTGCGCACATGCCAGCGGCGAGTCCAGTGGATGCGCTAGTGGCCCAGCTGAGAGCAAACAGCCGCTCATGCGGCTCATGGCCTGTAGTCAGCAAGGACAGGCTGTCCATAGAACTGGTGAAACCGGAGGCCTCGATGGCGGCATTGCCGCCTTCCATGACGATGTCCGGCTTGTAGGGCCAGCCTTGCTGCCAGGTGGCCGACGTCGTCGTGTACGGGCTCAGCCCGCCGGCGCAGGCGATGGGCTGGTATGCGGGCGCGTCTGCCGAGATGGTTGTCATCTCGGAATACGCCCCGACGGTCAGCGCATTCCACGCTTGGCCAGGGTCATGGATGGAGCTGGTGCTCAAGCTGTGCGGGTACGCAGCCCAAGCGGCACTGTCATTGGTGTTGCCTGCGGAAAGAACGAACAGCCGTCTTGTCGCGCCCTGTCCCTCGTAGTCGCAAGCCAGCCGGTCGACCTCGGCTGACCAGGATGAAGGCCGACCACGGTCGCGGCCGTCGGTGGAAGACACCGCCATCGCGAATACGCGGCGGCGCTCGACATCGGTGATCTCCACACGAGCGACAGCCTCCGCCGTGATCGCGCCAAATGACTCACCCTCGTTGTCGCCCGGCCCGCGCAGCACCTTCACAGACTCAAGGCGATGCGGAACCACCAGCGGCGCGTTCTCGGCCAGTGCGGCCGTGAGGTCGCCCAGCAGTGCCAGGCCGGCGAGCTCACTTCCATGGCCGTTCGCATCGTCTGGCCCCCAGGCCGGCTCTATGGCGTGGCGGTCCTCGTCGGCCACGAACGGCGCAAGAAGTGGGTGGCCGTGATTCACGCCGGTGTCCAGCAGCGTCACGTACGCGTTGCCGGTCGGTTCGGGAACCAGTCGCTGCAGCAGATCGTCCTGCCAGTCCGCCTGCTCACCGAGCGGCAGATTTGCGAAGAACTCCGCAGTGGTCTTGGCGCGGCGCAGTTCCGCGATCATGTTCAACACCAGTGGCGACTGCAGGAACTGATGCTTGGTACCGTGGACCTGGGCGACCATACGCTCGGGAAAGTGCAGCACGCGATCGCTGACCCGCAGCCCTGCCATGCCGGTCACCTTGCGGAAGTCGGCCAGCGTGCGCTCGGCATGCCCGCCGAGCGGGAGCCATGCCTCCCACCAAATGGCTTGATCCGCGGTGTCAGGCAAGGCCGCGACGTCATCCGTCCAGAGCGAGTCGAAGGTCGCCACGCGCAGCGCGCTGATGGCGTCCACGAGCGCTTGGTGATCAAGCGGAGTGCCGTTCTTGCTGGTCTTTCCGTCGACGTACTCAGTGATCAGGTTCTCGAAATGGCTCAACTTGCCTTGCGGCACGAACACTGTGGCCAGGATCTGCGCGCCCTGGTGCCGGACGTTCATCAGCTCGATGCCGCGATGGTCACGAGCAAGGCTCGCGGCGGCCATGGCCACACCCTGCTCGCTCTCAAACTCAACCTGGATGCCGATCGCACTCTGCACGCCAGCTTCGGCTTGCTCGGCCACACGCTGCTGTTGGGCGGTGGCGACCTGCGCCAACTGGGCGCGTAGCGCCCCCGCATGCTGCTGCCGGTCTTTCGCCGGTACCGTCGGTTTGGCGCCCCCGCCGATCGGCTTGGCGGTATAGCCCTCAACGCTGCAGGTGCCTTGAGGAAACAGGTGCGGGCGGTGCTGCTGATCTCCGGTAGCCATTCAGCGAACGCGCACTCAGACCTTGGCCACAGACGTGCGGCGACGCACGGCCTGGCGTTGTTGGAGAAGAACCTTCACGTCGTCAATCGGCACACTGACCTGGTCATGCATCACGGCTTCCTTGACCGCATCGCTTACGGCCCGCGTGATCTCTGCATGGCTTAGACCGACGGCTTCGGTCGTCAGCGCAGAGATGGCCTTGGTCGACTTCAGATAGCTACCCAAGCGCATGCGCAGCAGCGCACGAATCTCGTCTGCGGATGGCACGTGGTACTCAACCAGGTCATCGAAGCGTCGGAATAGAGCGTCGTCAAGGATGTCCACGTGATTCGTGGCGGCGACGATGACGCTGCTGGACTCATCCTGCTCGATCATCAGCAGGAAGCTGTTGAGGATGCGCCGGATCTCACCGACGTCGTTGGCCATGCCGCGCTGGCTGCCGATGGCGTCAAATTCGTCGAAGAAATACACGCCTCGGGTGGAGGCCACAGCGTCGAACACCTGGCGCAGCTTGGCGGCCGACTCGCCCATGAACTTGGTGATGAGCGCGTCCAGGCGCACTACAAACAACGGGATGCCCAACTCACCCGCCAACGCAGCGGCTGTCATCGTCTTGCCAGTGCCAGAAGGGCCAACCAGAAGGAGCTTGCGGCGCGGATGCAGGCCGTGGCTGCGTAGCTTGCTCAGATGTCGCTGCTCCTTCAGCACGCGCTGCAACCCGGCGAGCACTGGCGGCGCCAGCACCATGTCCGAAAGCCGTCTGGACGGGTAGGACACGGTCAGCAGGGATGCCAGCTCACCCTTGGGGCGAGCAAGCGGAATGGCGCCCTCGGGGGAGCCCGAGGGTCGGCGCGACTTGGCAGCGTCAAGCAGATCGCGCAGTTCCTCGGCGAGCTTGCCGTGTCCCTGTTTGGCCTCGTGCGCGGCCATCTGCATAGCGACCGAGTAGAAATGGCGCTCGTCTCCCTCCGCATAGGAGCGAAACAGGGCTTTGAGTTGATCGCCATTGGCCATGAGGTCATTGTCGCGTATGGCGCCCTGCGGAAGTCCAGTCTAGGGTTTGCCTGGGCCGTCTGTCGGCTCGCGCCACAGTGCCCCAATCAGCTGTGCTGACGGGTCACGACCTTGACGCCAGCTGGCTCAGCGGTCGTGGCTCCAGTATCGCGTAGCTGTGGTACGCCAGAGCGGCCAGACGCCCGTAAGCCGGGCTCGACGACCCGACCCACTCGCTCGGTCGGCGCAGCCCGCCACAGGCCACGGGAAGGCCCTGTAGGGGGCCGTCAGGCCTGCCCAAAGACCAGCGCACCACGCCAGCCATCCGCGATCCACACCTTTTGCAGCGAAAGTTCGCCGCATACGGAGTTGAGCCAAGCAGCGCCTGGGGGCGATTTCATTGGCACGCAGCGCTGCAGCTCTGTCATGGACCCCGCAACTGGGGGCCGGAATCGGCCCTTCATCCTCCTTCAATCCCGGCCGAGGGCCTGCACCCAACGCGCCCTCCCCGCGTCTCCTCGACATGTTCCACAAGAGTCCAACTCCATCGCTTGAATGGTCACCTGTTACCAAATCCGAACAGGGGCCGCATCCGAAAAGTTCAGAACTGAGTGAACAAAGTTCAGAACTGAATGGTTTTCGACACCTCGTCCAGGATCGGCAGTCGCCCTGCGCTCATCAGACACTTGCGCCAACTGTCCACGTGTACTATCGTACTAGTACACATTGGCAGCTCGCATGGACCCCACCCACTTCGTCCAGATCAACACCGGCTCGCCCGAGCCCATCTACCGGCAGCTCATCGAGCAGGTGAAGCGCCGCGTGGCGGCCGGGCAGTTGCAGGCGGGGGACGAGATTCCGTCCGTGCGGGAGCTGGCGCAGGCGCTGGCGGTGCACCCCATGACCATCTCCAAGGCGTATTCGATGCTGGAGATGGAAGGGGTGTTGGAGCGCCGGCGGGGGCTGTCGATGGTGGTGGCGGCCCAGCACCAGGGCGCCCAGCCCACGGCCGACCGGGTGGAGCTGCTGCGCCCCACGCTGGAGAAGGCCGCCGCCGAAGCCCGTGAGCTGGCCCTGCCGGCGGCGCAGGCACTGCACTTGTTCAAGACCATCCTCGAGGAGGCCTCCCGATGAGCCCGCACTTCCCTCCGGCCAGCACGCCGAGCGCCGACATCCGCGGCCTGAGCCTGCGCTACCCCCAGGGCCCCGCCGTGCTCGAAGGCCTGGACTGGCAGCTGCTACCCGGCCAGGTGGTAGGCCTGCTCGGGCGCAACGGCGCCGGCAAGACGACGCTGCTCGAAGCCCTGCTCGGCCTGCGCGAGCCCAGCAGCGGCGAGGTGCAGCTGTTCGGCCAGCCAGCCCAGGTGCTCGACGACGCCACCCGCGCCCGCATCGGCTATGTGCCGCAGCACAGCGACCTGTTCGAGAGCTTCAGCGCGGCGCAGCTGCTGGCCTACTTCCGCAGCTTCTACCCGCGCTGGAACGAGGCCAAGGTGGAGGGTCTGATGTCGCGCTGGGACATCGACCGCGACAAGCCCATCCGCAAGCTCTCGGGCGGGCAGAAGCAGCGCCTGTCCATCATCCGCGCGCTGGCCCATGAGCCCGACTTGCTGGTGCTGGACGAACCCGTCGCCAGCCTGGACCCGGCCGGCCGGCGCGACTTCCTGCGGGAGCTGGTGGGCGAGGTGCTGGACCGCGGCGCCACCGTGGTGTTCTCGACCCACATCCTGTCGGACCTGGAGCGGGTGGCCTTCAACATCGCCTTCCTGAGCCAAGGCCGCATCGCGCTGCAGGCGCCACTGGACGAGCTGCTGGAGCAGGTGCGCGCCTTCACCGGCAGCGTGACCGAGGTGGCGGCGCTGATGGCGCGGCTGGGCGCCCAGCCGCTCAAGCGCATACCGCTGGAAGCGGGCCGGGAGCGCGTGCTGGCCCGACTGCCCGCGCATGCCGAGTTGCCGGCCGGCGTGGCCGCCGACCGGCTCAACCTCGATGACCTGTTCACGGAGCTGACCTGATGAACACCGCCCAGCTGTCGCAGGTGCTGCTGGCGGCATGGCGCCAGCGCGACCGCAGCTCACCCTGGGGGCGCTGGCTGATCGCCGCGCTGGTGGTGCTGCCGAGCGTGGCCAGCGCGCTGCTGCTCCACGGACCGGCCCGATGGGGACTGCCGGCAGGCATTTCGCTGGTCATCATCCACATCGGCTGGCTGTTGATGGCGGCCAACCTGCAGATGCAGAACACCCCATCCGCCGCGCGTTTCGTGCCCGGCCATGTGCGCGCGCTGAGACAGGCCGGGTTGCTGTGCTGGGTGGCCTGTACCGCCGCGAGCTGCCTGCTGCTGGTCCTCGTCATGCCCACCCGCTTGCTGACCTGGCAGGCCGCGCTGCTTGGGAGTGCCGCCGCGGTGACCTTCACGATGTGGTCGACCCGGATCTGGTGGCTGTGGCTCCTGTTCTTCTTCTGGGGGCCGCTGCTGGGCGTGCTCAGCGAGCACCTGCCCCTTCCCCTGCAGGCCGCGCAGGCGCTGTGGCATGAACACCAGCACCTGACGCTGGCCGCCGGGCTGCTGGGGCTCGGGGCCCTGATGCCCGCAGCCTTCGGCCAGGGGGATGCGGCGCACCGCCGTGCCTATGGGCGATTGAGCCGCCTGCAGGAGATGCAGCGCATGTTCCAGGAAGGCCACCAGGCGACGCCGGCCCAGGCCTTCGTCGGGCTGGAGCGCTTCAGCCGGCCCTTCAACGCCGTCATCACGGCCTGGCGCGAGCATGTGCTGCGCAGGGCAGACAACACCTCGACCGCCAGCCTGCTGGCCCGCGCCGAGATCGTGCTGCATGCCAACCAGCACTGGGTCTATCAGCTCCTCACCGCAGCCTCCATCATGGCCAGCCTGGCGCTGATGTTGGGCGTCGTCGTGGGGTGGACGGGCGCGCCGTGGCAAGACCTGATCCACCACGGCGCCTTCGGCATCACCGTGGGCCTGGGCAGCATGGCCGTCATCCCGATGCTGGGGCGTGCCATGCTGTGGCAGACCCGTCGGGAGCAGGCCCTGCTGCGGCTGTTGCCGGGCCTGCCCCAAGGCCGCGCCGCGAACCGCGCCGTTGCGTGGCTGTCATTGCGCCATGCACTACTGGCCGCCGTGCTCGCGGCCGTGCTGATCCTGCCGCTGTGCCGCATCACCGACCAATGGGGGCTGCTGTGGCTGCCGCTCATGGCCGTGCCCTGGTCGCTCTGGACGGCCACGCGCTCGCCGGCCCACATGCGCCAGCCCACCGGCCTCCGGTCCATGCTGCCCGTCATGGCCTATTACCTGAGCGCCGCGGTGGCTTACGTCGGCACCGAACGACTGGGCCTGCCCATGGTGCCGTGGGCCGTCGGCCTGCTGGCCGTCAGCGCGGCCTGGGGTGCATGGCGCTGGCGCCGGCTCGACCACCAACCCGCGGCACTGCCGGCCGGGCGCCTGAGCTGAACGGTAGCTCGCTCAGATCGGCAGCTCGGTGAAGTAGCGCCCGCCGTGGAAGATCAGCGGCTGCGCGCCCGGCCGCGAGGTGCAGCGCTCCACCTCGCCGACGAAGATGACATGGTCGCCCTCTTCATAGCGGCTACGGTTGGCGCATTCGAAGGTGGCCACGGCGCCGTCCAGCACCGGCGCGCCGCCCGCGCCCTCGCGCCAGGCGACGCCGGCGAAGCGGTCGATGTCGCGGGTGGCGAAGCGCTGCGCCAGGTCTTTTTGATCGGCCGCCAGGATGTTGATCGCGTAGTGGGAGCCATGCGTGAACACCGGCATGGACCCGGCGCGTCGGGCCAGGCTCCACAGCACCAGCGGCGGGTCCAGCGACACGGAGTTGAAGGAATTGGCCGTCAGGCCCGCGAGGCTGCCGTCGGAACCGCGCACGGTGATGATGGTCACGCCCGTGGCGAACATCCCCAGGGCGGCGCGGAATTGCTGACTGTCCATGGCCAGGATTGTCGCTGCCCTGTCCTACGACAGCCCGCCCAGGGGCATCGCACAATCACGCGCATGAACGCCGCCGACTTCACCGTCCAAGACGACCTTCAGTTCAGCAACCAGCCGCGCCGCATGTTCGGCGACTGCGCCGACTGCGCCGCCGGCCGATGCACCCCGCCCGCCCAACGCAGCCGGCGGCTGTTCACCGGCCTGCTGGGCGCTGCCGCGCTGGCACCGGCCTGGGCGCGCGAAGGGGTGGATGTGGGCCCCAAGAGCAAGTTCGCGGGCCTGGTGTCGGCCGAGCAGCTGGAGGCCGCTGGCGGCCAGCAATACGCGCAGATGATGCGCGAGGCGGCACAGCAGCGGGCCCTGGCACCGATGGAACACCCGCAGGCCCAGCGGCTGCGCTACATCGCCCAGCGCATCGTGCCCTTCAGCTACGAATGGAACGACCGCGCGCGCCAATGGAAGTGGGAGGTGAACCTGCTGGGCAGCCCGCAGCTCAACGCCTTCTGCATGCCGGGCGGCAAGATCGCGTTCTATTACGGCATCCTCGAAAAGCTCCAGCTGGAAGACGACGAGGTCGCGGCCATCATGGGCCATGAAGTGGCCCACGCGCTGCGTGAGCATGCCCGCGAGCGCATGGGCAAGACGGCGGCGACCAACGGCGTCATCGAGCTCGGCTCGGCGCTGCTCGGTCTGGGCAACCTGGGCCGCGGCCTGGCGGGCCTCGGTGGCCAGCTGCTCACGCTGCGCTTCAGCCGAGAAGACGAGAGCGAGGCCGACCTGGTCGGCATCGAGCTCTCGGCCCGCGCCGGCTATGACCCCTCGGCCGCGGTGCGGCTGTGGGAAAAGATGATGTCGGCCAACAAAGGCGCGCCGCCGCAGTGGCTGTCCACCCACCCGGCCAGCGGCACGCGCATCCGCGACATCCAGGCCAACTTGTCGAAGGTGGCGGGACTCTACGCCCGCGCGCCACGCCCGGAGCGCCGCTTCCCGGTCGCCCCGCCGCTCAGGAGCGCGACCACCT
This sequence comes from Roseateles puraquae, assembly GCF_002205845.1. Classification (GTDB taxonomy): domain Bacteria; phylum Pseudomonadota; class Gammaproteobacteria; order Burkholderiales; family Burkholderiaceae_C; genus Pelomonas; species Pelomonas puraquae. The sequence goes on from NZ_NISI01000006.1 coordinate 131,818, forward strand.
CGCGCGACGGCTGACGCCCGCGCCTACCAGCGCGCCGGCAGGTTCTTCAGCCGCTGGTACTCGCCCGCGGCCACGCGGCGCAGGTAGCCGCCCAGCTCCAGGTCCTTGACCAGCTTGGACACCATCTCGCGCGAGCAGCCCAGGCGCTGGGCCATGCCCTGGTGAGTCAGCGCCAGGTGGCGGCCGTCGCCGGTGGATTCGTCCACCAGGTTCTTGAGCCGGCCGTAGACGTCGTTCAACGCCAGTTGCTTGGTCGACAGCGTGGCGGCCCGCGCACGGCGGATCACCTTGGTCAGCAGCTCGAAGGCGAACTCCGGGTGCTCGCTGATGTGGGTCAGCAGGCTGGCGCGTGTGACCATGACCAGGCGGCTGGCTTCTTCCGTGATGACGCTGGCCGAGCGCGGGCCACCGTCCAGGCTCATCTCGCCCACATACTCGCCGGGGCCGTAGACGCCGTAGGTGATCTCGCGGCCACGCACGTCGCTGCTGAACGCGCGCAGCGAACCGCTGAGGATGAGGTAGAGGTTGTCGCCGATCGAGCCTTCCTCGATCAGCACGATGCCCTTGCGGTAGCTGCGGGCAATGCCGCGTGCCGCCAGCAGCCGCAGCGACGGCGGCAGGGACTGGAATTCGTTGTCGAGAGCGTCGTCAGCCATCCAAGCAACGCCGGGGCATGAGGCCCGTGGCGCGCCCGAATGTTAGTGCTTGCCGGCCTGCCGACGCCCGCTGCTGCACGCCCTTGCGGCGTGACTCAGTTCACGAGCTTGGCCGGCCGCAGCGACGACACCAGCGGCGGCAGCAGCGCGAGCTGGCGCATCAGCTCGCCGATGCTGTCGGCACCGCTCTTGGCGCGGATGCTCTGGATCTGGCTGCGCACCGTAGAGATGGCCACGCCCTGGCGCTGCGCCACTTCGGTGGGCTTCACGCCATTGGACAGCGCCTTGAGCACCTCGGTCTCGGCCGGCGTGAGCTGGTAGCGCAACGCGAACCACTGCGCAGCCAGGTCACCGCAGAGCTGGCGGCGCTCCAGGATCAGCAGCACCGCCGCCTGGCTGACGTCGCGGTTGAGCGGCACCACCACCACGTTGGCCTTGCCGCATTCGGCGCGGTCATCACCCAGGCGCAGCAGGCAGCGGCGGCCGCTGGCTTCAGCGCCCTCCAGGGCTTCGGCCAGCGGGACGGCGTCGGTCAACAGCCGCGCACGCAGGTGCTGGCCGACGAGTTCCAGCGGATGGTTGTCTTCCAGGGAGGCGCGCGCCGCCAGGTTGGTATGCAGCACCCGGCCCGCGCCGTTGAGCAGCACCACGCCGTGGTCCAGCTCTTCGAGCACCAGGCTCATCCACTGGTTGGACAGCGAGGCCGCCGCGCGGCGCTCGCGAGGACGAGAGCCGGACGCTTGGCCCGGCGGCACCATATCGGACATCCACATCGCTCTGCACTCCCGGCCCGCACCCCGCAAGCCATCCTTAAAGCGTAGGAGAGCATGTTTGGCGCGCGTCGTAAATGTTGCTGAATGTGTTTGTGAACGAATTACAGCGGAGCGTGGCGCTACAGCTTAGGGATTGCGCGCCGGTCCAGCCAATGTTCAGCCGCGCTCGGCGACATAGGGGTTGGTGCGCCGCTCACGGCCCAGCGTGCCCTCGGGGCCATGGCCGGGAATGAAGACGGTGTCATCCCCCATCGGCCACAGCCGCGTGCGAATGGCGTCGAGCAGCTGCTGGTGGTTGCCTCCGGGGAAGTCCGTGCGGCCGATGCTGCCTGCAAACAGCACGTCGCCCACGAACGCCCGTTGCGCCGCCGCCGAGTGAAAGACCACGTGGCCCGGCGTGTGCCCCGGGCAGTGGCGCACCGTGAGGGTCTCGTGGCCGATCTGCACCGTGTCGCCATCATCCAGCCAGCGATCAGGCGTGAAGGTTTCAGCCGGCGGGAAGCCGAACATGCGGCTTTGCTGTGCCAGCCCGTCGATCCAGAACTGATCGCCCGGATGCGGCCCGACGATGGGCAGCCCCTGCTCCCGCGCCAGCTGCCCGGTGCCTCCAGCGTGGTCGATGTGCGCATGCGTCAACCAGATGGCCTTGAGCGCAAGCCCCCGCTGCGCCACCGCCGCCAACAGCCGCGGCAACTCGCCGCCTGGGTCGATGACGGCAGCGTCCAGGGTCTGGTCGCACCAGACGATGGAGCAGTTCTGCTGGAAGGGAGTGACGGGGAGGGTGAGGTATTGCAGCATGGGTGAGTGACGGGGACCTGGTTCAACCTGCATGCAAAGCCTGCAAGGCGGCCACGCAGCCGCGGTGCGACCCAGTGCCCGCATCGCCGTGCAGCGACGCGACTGGCTGACCTCAACCTCTCGATTGTCTGTTCACCAACCCTCGCGGCCGACGCAACGCCCAGGCAGCCGTCAAACCGAGCAGCCCCGCCAAGCCCACTTTGGCCCAGGTGTCCAACGCAGGTACCGAGATGATCCCACTCGGGGCATTGAAGTTGGTGATGGTGAACACCGCGTTCGTGCTGCCGTTCAGAGTCAGCGAGAAGGTCTGTCCGGCGACGACCGGGATCGAGACGGTGCCGCTTTGCGGGCCATCGTTCGAGCCCAGCGTTGTCGTGACCCCTGCCAAGGTGTAGCTGCCGGACGTGACAACACCGGCGTCGTTGAAGGACGTGCTGTCGTAGCTCCAGCTGAACGACAGCGTCCCGTTTGCGGGAATGTTGCCGGTGAGCGTGTAGCTGGATGAAATGTTGGCGCAGCCCGTGAATGTCCTGAGAACCAAGGTGTTGGGCATGCCCGCCGTGTTGACCTGGGACGAGCCACAGCCGAATGTCTGCGTGAATGGTGTCCAGTTGGCAGGTGCATAGCTGCCTGAAAAATCCGCCCGAGCGGGCATGCAAACCAGCAGGGCTGCGGACAGCAGCATGGCGAAGCGGCGATCTTTGCGGGAATGCAGCATGGCGAAGGCGTGAGTTTGATCTGCAAAACTGCCTGCAAAGCGTATCAGTTGCTCTAACCCGTCTGTTCAGGGATAGCACGGTTTGCAGCGATCCGGCCTGCGCTTCAACGTTGGCACAAGATGGCGGCGCCAGGGAATCGACGCCCGCGCGGCCTGCGGCCGCCCAGTTCAGCGCAGGGCCGTATCAATCCAGACCCCGAGCTTCGATGAGGACATCGCGCCGCTCTGGCGCGCTACTTCCCGGCCACCCACGAAGAGCAGCGTGGTCGGGATGCTGCGGATCTGCAGCGCGGCGCTGGCGCGTGGTGCAGCATCGCTGTCGACCTTCACGAAGCGCAGCTCGGGCCGTGCGGCGGCGAGTTGCTCGAAATGTGGCGCGTAGGCGCGGCAGGGCCCGCACCAGGCGGCCCAGAAATCCACCACCACCGGCGCCTCCGTGCCCTGCAGATAGGCCGACAGGTCGGCATCGCCCAACACCACCGGCCGTGCCGGTGCCACCGGCTGGCCACAGCGGCCGCAGCTCGGGTCATCGGCGAGGCGTGCTTCGGGCACACGGTTGCGGGTGCCGCAGTGGGGGCAGACGAGCAGCATGACAAGGCTCCTTGAGGGTCTGCCGCATATCGGGTGCGCCGCGGCAACTTAAAGAGGGCCGTCACGGTGCGGCTCGTTCATTGGCGGGCGGCTGCGCGGTGAGCCGGGGCAGTCCCAGGCGGTCTCCATGGACTCACCCTGTGGCGGCGCAGCCTCAAGCCGGCGAAGGTGCCTCGAAGACCAGGCAGAACCTGGCGCCACCACTGAGCGAACCCGTGAGGCCCACGGTGGCGCCATGCAGCTCGGCGATCTCCTTCACGATGGCCAGGCCCAGCCCGGTGCCGGGGCCCACGGCGCCGCTGCCGCGTGCAAACCGCTCGAAGATGCGTTCGCGCTCCTGCGCGGGCACGCCCGGCCCGTCGTCCTCCACCACCAGCGTCGGGGGATGGTCGGTGATGCCCAGGCGCACGACCCCACCAGGTGGCGTGTGGCGCAAGGCGTTGTCGACCAGATTGCCCAGCGCTTCGCTGATCAGCTCGGGCTGGCCTCGAATCATCACCGCGCGACCGCCGTCGGGCTCGCTGAGCTCCAGCCTCACGCCGCGGTCCGAGGCGGCGTCCTGGTAGGCGAGCCCGACGCCGTAGGCCAGCGGGGCAAGATCGACGCGCGAGAACTCGCGGCTCTTGTTCAGTTCGGGATCGAGCCGGCTCAGCGCAAGCAACTGTTGCAGCAGGCGGGCAGTGCGCTGCGTGGTCTCGCCCAGGTCCTGCAGCGCCGCCTTGACCGAGGCGAGGTCTGGGCCCTCCGCCGCCCGGGCCAGGCCGAGCTGCAGCGCGGTCAGCGGGGTGCGCAGTTGATGGGCCGCGGTGGAGGCGAAGCGCTGCTCCCGGGCCAGCACCTCCCGCACGCGCTGGTGCATGTCGTTCAGCGCGGTGGCGAACGGCAGCAGCTCACGTGGCACCTCGTCGGTCGGGATGGGGTCCAGCGAGAGGTGGGACCGCTCGTTCCAGCGCGCCGCCATCGCCTCCAGTGGGCTCACCGTCCGGCGCACGCCGCGCGCCACGACAACGGCGGCCAAGAGCAGCACCAGGCTCAGCGGTGAGAAGACGAGCAGCAGATCCGTCCGGGCATGGGCCCGCTTGATGAGCGTCTCCGCGACGCCCACGCGCACGCGCGGCGAGCCAGCGGGCGCGGCCTCCACCCAGACCACGCGCACCGGCTGCCCCCGGTAGACCGCATCGATGGCGCGTCCCTCCGCGCCGTAGAGGCGCTCATGGCGACCGGCCTGCGGCAGGTGCGGGCTGCCTGCCAGCAGCTGATCGCCCTCCAGCACGGCGAAGTAGACCCGGTCGGCCACGTCGTAGACCAGCATGGTTTCGGCCTGCCGGTCCAGCGCCAGCCGTGCATGCCCGTTCTCCGAGCGGACCTGCTGGGCCAGCGACCGTGCCGCATCCAGCAGCCAGCGATCGAAGGTCTTCTCGACCAGATAGTCGGCCCCCACCGCGCTGAAAAGACCGCCCAGCAGCACGATGGCCAGCACCGGCAGGCCCAGTCGCCATTGCAGCTCGCGCTGCAGCCAGCGACGGTGGCGGCGCGTCATGGACCGGCGGGCGCGTCCGCGAGGACGAGCCGGTAGCCGAAGCCCCGCACGGTATCGATCTGCACCGGGCCCTGCCCGAGCTTGCGCCGAAGTCGGGACACGTACACCTCCGCGGCGCTGTCGCCCACCTCGAGGTTCTTCTCGGCCAGGGCATCGATGATCACGCGCTTGGGGACCAGCCGCGGCGCGCGGCGCAACAGCAGCCCGAGCACCTCGAATTCGCGCGGATGCAGCTCCAGCGGCTCGCCGTCGAGCAGCAGCCGACCTTCGTCGCGCAGCCACAGCAGCGGGCCGAAGTGCAGGCGCGCATCACGGTCCCGCGAGTTGCGGCGCATCAGCGCCTCGATGCGGGCGTCCAGTTCGGTCGCGGCGAAGGGCTTGATCAGGTAATCGTCGGCGCCTGCCTGCAGCCCGCTGACGCGATCAGCCACCCGGTCGCGCGCCGTGAGGATGAGCACCGGCGTGCCGGGGTCACGGCTGCGCCAGCGCTGCAGCCAGTCCAGGCCGTCGCCGTCGGGCAGCTGCAGGTCCAGCACGATCAGGTCGTGGATGAGCTGGCGCGCTCGCTGATCCGCCTGCGACAGGGTTTCGCAAGGCATGACCTCCCAGCCCCTGGACTGCCATCGCAGCAGCAGTTCGCGGCGGATGTCGGGGTCATCCTCGATCAGGAGGATCTGCATGATGTGGCGCGTCCGAGGGCGACTGATAGGAAGTTGCAAGACTGCATGCCTAGCGTGGCGGCATGTCCCTTCAAGCACCGCATTCTTGCCCGCGCCAGCCGTCGTGAAGCCGTCAACCTCGCCACGCCCTCGGGTCATGCCCGGCTCGCTGCCGACGCTGGCGCGGCTGTCGCTGCTCGCCTTGCTGACAGCCTGCAGCAAGGCCCCCGCTCCGCCCAGCCCTGCCGCGCCGGCACCAGCAACCGCAGCCCGGCATGCCGATGCCGACCACCTCCGGTTTGCGCCGGGCTCGCCCCAGCTCGCGATGATCCACAGCAGCGTCGCCACAGCCTTCCCGCTACCTGTGGCGCAGCCCCTGGAGGCCCGCCTGGCCTATGACGAGGATGTGACGTCCCGACTGTCGCTGCCGGTGTCCGGCCGCGTGACCGAGCTGCGCGCCCGGCCGGGTGACCGGGTGCGGCGGGGCCAGGCCCTGCTCGTCATCGACTCGCCGGACGTCGGCAGCGCCATGGCGGACCTTGCACGGGCCGAGGCCGACCTGGCCCTCAAGCAGAAGACCGTGGCCCGGCTGCAAGACCTGTCGGGCGGCGACGCCGTGGCCCGCCGGGAGCTTGAGCAGGCCCAGGCAGACCTCGCCCAGGCCCGGGCGGAACAGGCGCGAGCGGCGCTGCGGCTGCGCAACCTCCACCTGGGCGAGAGCAGCCGGGAGGGACAACGCCTGACCCTCAGCAGCCCGCTCGACGGGGTCGTTGTGGAGCGCAATGCCAACCCCGCCATGGAGGTGTCGCCCTCGCTGACGTCGCCCCTGTTCGTGGTGGCCGACCTGCGGCACCTGTGGGTGCTGGCCGACCTGCCCGAGAAGCTCGGGCCGCAGGTGCGCGTCGGTGACCGGCTGGTGATCGAATCCGACGCCCTGCCGCAGGAACAACGCGAGGCACGCGTGGTGCAGGTGGGCCCGACAGTCGACCCGGCGACCCGGCGCGTGGTGCTGCGCGCCAAGCTCGACAACCCGGATGGCCGCCTGATGCCCGAGATGTTCGTGCGCGCCTGGCTACCCGCGCGGCGCGGCGAGCCGGCCGTGCGGGTGCCCAACACCGCCATCGTGACCCGCGGCGTGCATGCCTTCGTTTTCGTGGAGACGCAGGCCGGTGAGTTCCAGCGACGGCGCGTCGACCTCGCCGCCCGCGGAGGTGACGACAGTTTCGTCAGCCAGGGCCTCACGGCCGGCGAGCGTGTCGTGACGCAGGGCGCCCTGCTGCTGGACGCGGAGCTGAGCGCCCCGGCGGACGGGCAGCCATGATCGACCGGCTCATCGTCTTCGCGCTGACGCAGCGCGTGTTCGTGTTCGTGCTGGCCGCGGCGCTGATCGGCTTCGGCGCCTATTCCCTGAACAACCTGCCGATCGAGGCCTTCCCCGATGTGCAGGACGTGCAGGTGCGCGTCATCGCCCAGCTGGCCGGGCAGGCACCGCAGGACATGGAACGTGCCGTCACCTTGCCCATCGAGCGCGAGGTGTCGGGCATTCCCGGTCTGATCAACGTGCGCTCCGTGACCATGACCGGCCTGTCCATCGTCACGCTGACGTTTGCCGACGGCACGGACGACTATTTCGCACGGCAGCAGGTGCTTGAGAGGCTCTCGACGGTGAACCTGCCCGCGGGCGTGCAGCCGCAGCTGGCGCCGCTGTCGACGGCCGTGGGGGAGGTGTACCGCTACACCATCGACGCCCCGGGCCTGTCTCCCACCGAGATCCGCACCCTGCAGGACTGGACCATCCGGCCCGCGCTGCGCATGACGCCAGGCGTGGCCGACATCGTCACCTTCGGCGGCGCGATCCGGGAGTACCAGGTCGACGCGGACCTGATGGCCCTGCGCAAGTACCAGATCACGCTGGACCAGCTCAGCCAAGCCCTGGCCAACGGCAATGCGAGCACCGGCGGCAATGTGGTGCGGCAGGGCGATGCCTCGCTGGTGGTGCGCACGCAGGGGTTGTTCGCCAGCCTGGAGGACATCCGTCGCGTCGTCGTGGCCGCACGCCAGGGCCGGTCCATCACGGTGGCGGAGGTGGCGAACGTGCACCTGGGTGAGCGGCCACCCTACGGTGTCGTGGGCGTCGACGAGCGGGACCAGGCGGTCGAGGGCATCGTGTCCATGACCAAGGGCGGCAATCCGGCCAAGATCAACGCCGAACTGCGCGCACGCATCGAGCAGTTGCGCCCCCACCTGCCGGCCGGCGTGTCCATCGTGCCCATCTATGACCGGACGCAGCTGGTGCACCACACCGTCGCGACCGTGGCCGAGAACCTGCTGGTGGGCGCGGTGCTGGTCGTGGCCGTGCTGGTGGTGTTCCTGTCGAGCTGGCGTGCCGCGCTCGTCGTGGCCACCGTCATTCCGCTGGCGCTGCTGTTCGCCTTCATCCTGATGCACGCCCGCGGCGTGTCGGCCAACCTGATCTCGCTCGGCGCGGTGGACTTCGGCATCATCATCGACAGCGCGGTGGTCATTGTCGAGGCGCTGATGGTGCGCCTCGCCCTGCCCGACCGCACACCGGAGCCCGGGCTGTCGGAGGCCGGCTATCGCGTGCATGCCCTGCACCAGACCATGGGCGGCATGGCGCATCCGGTGCTCTTCTCCAAGGCCATCATCATCCTGGCCTTCGTGCCCATCTTCACGTTCCAGCGGGTCGAAGGAAAGATCTTCACGCCGGTTGCGCTGACGTTGAGCTTCGCGCTCATCGGCGCGGTGCTGCTGACCTTCACCGTGCTGCCGGCGCTGCTGGCGGGCATCCTGCAGCGGCGCAGCCTGCGCGAGAAGCACAAGCCCTGGCTCGCGCGGCTGCAGGACCGTTACCGGCGCGGACTGGTCGGCGCCCTGGCGCGTGGGCGGCTGGCGCTGGCGCTGTCGGCCCTGCCCGTGGTGGCTGCACTGGCCCTGGCGCCGCGCTTGGGCAGCGAGTTCCTGCCCAAGCTGGACGAAGGCAACATCTGGCTGACCATCACCCTGCCCACTTCGGCGGCGCTGGAGACGACGCAAGCCATCGAGAGCCGGGTGCGCGGCCTGCTGCGCGGCTACCCCGAAGTCGCCCACGTCATCTCACAGGTGGGGCGCCCGGACGACGGCTCCGACCCCAAGGGGGCCAACAACCTCGAGATCCTGGTGGACCTGCAGCCGCACGCGCAGTGGCGCTTCGCCAGCAAGGAGGCCCTGATCGCCGACATGACGGCACAACTCGCCGTCATCCCGGGCCTCTCCACCAACTTCTCGCAGGTCATCCAGGACAACGTCGAGGAGTCGCTCTCGGGCTTTCGGGGCGAGATCGTGGCCAAGATCACCGGCCCGAACCTGGACATCCTGGAGCAGAAGGCCGACCAGGTCGCCAACACCCTGCGCCGCCTCCCCGGCGCGACAGACGTGGACTACACCCGCGTGGGCGGGCAGGCGGAGATCGTCGTGACGCCGGACCGGCTTCGCCTGGCGCGCCTGGGCCTGGCCGTGGCCGACGTCAACAACCTGGTGAACGAGGCCATGGCCGGCAATGCGGTGTCGAGCTTCTTCGACGACGAGCGGCGCTTTGACATCGTGCTGCGCGCCGCACCCTCGCAGCGCAACAGCGTGGATGCGATCGGCAACCTGCCCCTGCCGCTCCCCGACAGCAAGAGCGCCAACGGGCTGGCGGTCGTCGCGCTGTCGGACGTGGCGCGCATCGAGGTGCGCGAGGGCGCCTCCCGCATCGTGCGGGAGGCTGGCAGCCGGGCGGTCATCGTCAAGGTCAACCTGATCGGCCGAGACCAGGGCAGCTTCATCGCCGAGGCGCAGGACGCCGTCGCGGCGGCAGTGCCGCTGCCTGACGGCTACGAGCTGCGCTGGGGCGGCCAGTTCGAGAACTCGCAGCGGGCGCTTGCGCGGCTGAGCGTCATCATCCCGCTCACGGCGCTGCTGATCTTCTCGCTGCTGTTCTGGACCTTCCGGTCGGTGCGACTGGCGCTGATGGTGCTGGCCATGGTGCCTTTCACGCTGGTCGGTGGCCTCGCGGCGCTCGGCCTCGCGGGCCTGCACCTGTCGGTGTCGGCCGCGGTGGGCTTCATCGCGGTGGCCGGCATCTCGGTGCAAAACGGCGTGATCCTGGCCGAAGAGGTGATGCAGCGTGTCCGCGCCGGCAGCGCGGTCGCGGCAGCCATCGTGGAAGGTGCGGTGGCACGCCTGCGCCCCATTCTGATGACGGCCCTGATGGCAGGCCTCGGGCTGCTGCCCGCTGCGCTGTCGCACGGCATCGGCAGCGAGACCCAGCGGCCCTTTGCCTGCGTCATCGTCGGCGGCATCGTCACCGGCACCCTGTTCACCCTGATCGCATTGCCAGTCGCCCTGCGGCGCTTCGCGAACTTCTCCGAGATCGAACATGACCGCTCGCGCGCCTGACCAGACCCGGCACCGGGCACTTGGCCTGCTCGCGGCCGCGGCCGCGCTCGTGCTGGCCGGCTGCGCCGCCGGCCCGGACTACACCCGTCCCACCGTGCCCACCGGGCGCGCCTTCTCCGAGACGGCACCGGCCGATGCCGCGCCCGTGCATGACCTGCCGCGCGACTGGTGGACCTTGTTCCGCCACCCGGCGCTGGATGCGCTGATGGCCGAGGCCTTCAAGAACAGCCCGACCCTGGCTGCGGCACGGCATGCGGTGCGGGCGGCCGAGGAGGCCCGGCTGGCGCAGCAGGCCGCCTTGTGGCCGCAGGTGCAGGCAACCGAGAGCCCGACCCGCACCAAGATCGCCGGCAACCTGGGCGGCAATTCGCCCGGTGTGCAGGGCGATGGCAGCGTCATCAGCACGGTGTCCAACCCGCCCCGGTCAGCGGGCGGCACCGCCCCCTTCAACCAGCCGGTGATCTACAACTTCCACACGGCCCAGGTGTCCATCAGCTATGCACCGGACGTGTTCGGCGGCCTGGGGCGGCAGGTGGAGTCTTCGGCAGCGCTGGCCCAGGCGCAGACCTATGAATGGCAGGCCGCCCGCGTGACGCTCGCGGCCAACCTGGCCTCCGCGGCCATCCTGGACGCGCAGCTGCGCCAGCAGATCCGCTCGGCGCAGGCTGCCGCCCAGGCTGCGCAGGACGCGTTGCGCCTGGCTGAACGGTTGCGGCAGGGCGGCTATCTGGCCGGCAGCGATGAAGCCGCCCAGCGACTGGCGCTGCTGAGCCTGCAGCAGGCCGTCCCGCCGCTGCAGCAGCAGCTGGAGCAGAACCGCAACTGGATGCGCGCCCTGATCGGCGCGCCGCAGGACCGGCCCTTGCCGGCGTTCGAGCTGTCGGACTTCCACTGGCCACAGGCCCTGCCGTCCAGCCTGCCCTCCCAGCTGCTGGAACAGCGTCCCGACGTGCGTGCCGCCGAAGCGCAACTGCACGCGGCCGTGGCGCAGATCGGTGTGGCCCGGGCCGCGCGGTTGCCGCAGTTCGCGATCACGGCTGACGCCGGCGGTGCCGCGTCGCGGCTGTCGCAGGCCTTCCTGGCCAGCGGCCGCTTCTTCGACCTGACCGCCACCTTGACCGCACCGTTGTTCGATGCCGGCGCCGCCAGGCACCGCGAGCTCGGCGCCGCGGCCACGGCGGCGCAGGCCGAGGCCCAGTACCGGGCCACGGTGCTGGGCGCGCTGCAGAACGTGGCCGACGTGCTGCAGGCCATGTCCGCCGATGACGCAGCCTGGACGCTGGCACAGCGCGGCACCGACACCACAGCCCAGGCACTGGCGCTGGCCCAGCGTCGCGTCGACGCGGGCTACCAGGACCGCAGTGCCCTGCTGGCCGCAGAGACCGCACACCATCAGGCCGAGCAGCAGGCCGCCGCAGCCCAGGCGGCGCGGCTGACCCACCTCGTGGCGCTGTACCAGGCGCTGGGCGGCGGCTGGTGGCATGACGACGACCCGCCCCGGGCGGCGGCCTCCCAACCCTGACGAAGGCACCTCCATGCATCCGACCCTCAGGCTCCTTCCCGCATGTCTCGGTGCGCTGCTCAGCGGCGCGTTGCTGGCGGGCTGCGCCACGGCCGAGCAGACCCAGCGGTTCAACGATGGCTGGAAGCCCGGCCACGTGAAGGCCGTCGGCACCGCGGCGGCGCTCGGCGAACAACATCCGCGCCTGGACTGCCGGTCGACCACCGACGCCGACGCGCCCAACACCGTCTATGCCGTCGTGAGCTACCCGCAAGGGCACCGCCACCCGTCGGTCATCGCGTCGGTGCCCGAGCAGTTGCATCCGGGCCTGGGCGAGACCGTCTGGGTCAACAGCCAGCGCTGCGTGCCGCTGGAGCCGCGCGCGGCGGGCGACTGAGGAGCACCGCCTCTCATGCACAAGCCAACCATCCTTGGCGCGGCGCTGCTGGGCACGGCGCTGCTGGCCCACGCGCAAGCCGCCGAAGACTGGAACCTGCATGGCCAGCTGACCTACATCGGCCAGCGCAAGCCGCGCTTGAACTCGCCCTATGCGGGCCCCAACAGCCTGCTGGCCGAGGCTGAGACCAGCTACTCCTTGACCGCCACGGCCGCTCTCGGCCTGCGGCTCGGCCCTCGCACGGAGGTCTACGTGAACCCGGAGGTGGCGCAGGGCCGCCCCATCTCGGGCCTGCTCGGCCTGGCCGGATTCAGCAACGGAGAACTCGCCAAGACCTCGGGCAGCCAACCCAAGCTCTACCGCGCCCGCCTGTTCGCCCGGCACACCATCGACCTCGGCGGCGATGCGGTGGACCTGGCGTCGGCCGCCAACCAGCTGGCGGGCGCGACGACGACCCGCCGCGTGGTGCTGACGGCCGGCGCACTGTCGGTGCTGGACATCTTCGACAACAACACCCTGGCCCACGACCCTCGCATGCAGTTCATGAACTGGGCGTTCATGACGCATGCCGCCTACGACTACCCGGCAGACTCGCGCGGCTACACCTACGGCCTGGCCGCCGAATACATCGACGACGGCTGGGCCCTGCGGGCCGGGCGTTTCAGCGTGCCGCGTGAGCCGAACCAGCTGCAGCTGGACAACCGATGGCGTCGCCACTTCGGCGACCAGGTCGAGCTCAGCCGTGACTACCGCGTCGGTGGGCAGGACGGCACCGTCCGCCTGCTGGCCTGGCGCATGCACGCCGCGATGGCGGATTACGCCGACCTGCTGCCATCGGCAGGCAAGCCGCTGCCGCTGGATGACTCGGTTCGCGCGCTGCGCAGCAAGGCTGGCCTCGGGGTCAGCGTCGAGCAGGCCTTGTCCGACCAGCTGGGCCTCTTCTTGCGCGCCTTCGCGGCCGATGGCAAGACCGAGACCTACGCCTTCACCGAGGCCGACCGGTCCTTCTCGGTCGGCGGCCAGCTTCGCGGCGCGGGCTGGCAGCGCCCCGACGATGTGATCGGCCTGGGCCTGGCCTGCAGCGGGTTGTCGGCTCGCCACCAGGCCTACCTGGCGCGCGGCGGGCAGACCTTCTTCCTGGGCGACGGCGCGCTGCGCTACCGCGCGGAACAGGACGCAGAGCTGTACTACCGCACCGCCCTCGCGCCCGGCCTGTCCGCCACGGCCGACGTCCAGCAGATTCGCAACCCTGGCTACAACGCCGACCGCGGCCCGGCCTGGTTCTATGCCTTGCGGCTGCACTGGGAACAGTGAGTGCCGCGCCGCCAAGCTGTCGCCCGACTGTCGGGCGTCAACGCCCCTCGTGCCCTGCCGTTCTTGTTCGCACGGGCCCGCCGTTTCAAGACTTCTCACCCACCCTTCAGGAGCAACTCATGAAAACCGCCCTCTCCCTCGCCCTCGGTACCTGCAGCCTGGCCCTGGCCAGCATGGCCTTCGCTCAGACCACGCCCACGCCCGACCCGGTCACCCAGGTCCAGCAGGACAACGCGCAGATCCGCCAGGACAACCGCAACATCCACGTCCAGCGCAAGGAGATCGCGCAGGACAACGCCCGCGCCAACGCCGACAAGCGCCGCATCGGCCACGATGACCGCAAGCTCGCCCGCGAGCGCAGTGAACGCAATGCCGACCAGCGCGCCGAAGACCAGGCCATCAAGCGCGGTGACGTGGCGGCAGCCCAGCGCGACGAAGCCGCCCGCGAACAGGAGAACCGCGACATCGGCCGCATCAAGCGCAACGAGGCCCATGCCAAGGCTGACCTCGCCGCCACTCGCGCTGACCGCCACGAGGAGTACAAGGAACTCGGCAGCGCCAAGGCCCAGAAGGCCGCCGACGTGCACAAGCGCAACGTCGACGCGAGCAAGATCCACTGAGGCCCGCGGCCTGCGCGGGGCGCTGCAGACCGGCGCCCCGCCACGGCCGCGGCGGCGCGCCAGCCCCACTCTCACAAGGAGTTCAGGAAGGCCAGCAGTGCGTCCCGGTCAGCCTTGGACAGTGCCTCGAAGCGCTGGCGCGATTTCTCCGCCTCGCCACCGTGCCACAGGATGGCCTCGGTCAGGTTGCGGGCGCGGCCGTCATGCAAATAGCCCACCTTGGCGCTGCTGCCCATGACCTTCTCGGTGTAGCCGATGCCCCACAGCGGTGACGTGCGCCAGAAGCTGCCCTGGGCCTGGCCTTCGCTGAAGCTGTCAGCCAGGGCCGGGCCCATGTCGTGCAGCAACAGGTCGGTGTAGGGCTTGATGGTCTGGTTGCGCAGCTCGGCGAACAAATGGCCCGAACCGGTCTTCAGCGTCGTGGTGTGGCAGGCGGTGCAGCGCGCATCCGAGAAGATGCGCGCGCCGGCTGCGACCTGCAGCGGGTCTACGCGGTGCTCATCCAGCGGCGCCACGCCCTTGGGGAAGCCGCTGGCCAGGCTGCGCTGGGCCGGCACGGCCAGCAGCGCGAGGTAGCGCGACACCTGCTGCAGGTCGGCCTCCGAGATGCCCGGCTCGGCCTTGCCCGCGGCGCAGGCCGCCGGGCCGCTGTTGCAGGCACGGCTCGGGTAGACGGGCGAGGTCACCGCCATGTCCTGCAGCAGGGCCGCGGCCGTCTGGTGGCGCAGCGAGGCCTTCGCGGCCTTCCAGCCGAAGCGGCCCAGGCGCACCGCGCCGGTCTCAGGGTCGAAGACGAAGTTGGGCACGCCCTTCACGCCGTCGGCATCGGGCGTGGCGCGTGCCAGCGCGAGGATGTCGGCTTCGGGCACGGCCTCCAGCAGGCCCACGCCGATCATCGGCTGCGCAGACCGCAGCGAGAACACCGGCGGCACGGGCCCGTCGAAGGCGAGCGTGGGCTTGCGCAGCTCCACCACCGTGCCATCGGCCAGCTTCACGCTGCGCGTCTCGAAGCCCGACACCCGCACGCCCTGGCCCCAGTCCTGCGGCGTGCCGCTGGCGGACTGCGCATTCATCTGGATGGCCGTGCCATAGCGCGAGTGCGGCACCTGCTGGCCGGTGGCGTCCAGCATGGCGGCGCGCACGGTCATGGTGTCAAGGCGCTGGTTCACCGCGGTGGGCGCGGGGCTGCGGCCGTTGTTCACGTGGCAGCCGATGCAGGCGCTCTGGTTGAAGCGCGTGCCCTGCAGACCCACGGCGGGTTGGTAGCGGTCGTTGCCGGGCTCGTTGTGGTCGCCGGTCGTGAAGTTGGTATGCACCAGCCGGCGGCCTTCCACGAAGCGCTGCATGTTCTGCATGCCCGCATGGTTATGCGGCTGCTGGAACATGAAGAGGCCGTTGTCCGAATAGTTGTACGACACCGAGCCGTCACCGCCGGTCAGTGTCGCCACCGGCAGCGGCGCGTTCATCAGCCGCGGCTGCACGCCGTAGGACGGGCGCAGGCCCACGCCGACCACATAGGTCCATTCGCCGGCGTAGTAGCGGATGCCCCCGTTGTCGCCGATGGCCTGCATGGCCTGGGTGGTCGAGAAGAACGAGGGCGAGACCTCGATCACATCACCCACCACCAGCGGCCGGGCCGGCACGCTCTTGCCGTTGGGCAGGCCGTCGGCGCCGAGGTCGGCATGGCCCGGGTAGTTTTTCACCGTGAGGCTGCAGCCGTTGTTCAGCAGGTTGGCGCTGAGCAGCTTGCCGTTGGGCGGGTAGGCGACCGGCGGGCAGATCGCGAGCTTGTTGTCGACCAGCTCGCCCGGCGCCATCCAGCCGTAGCCGGTGACGCCCGGGCGGTCGAAGGCGCGGAACCACGCCACGCCGCCGGGCAGCTGCGGCTGCGTGAAGTACTGGTTGACCTTCAGCGCGGGCTGGGTGACGCCGGCCACGCGACTGTTGTCGATGATCTCGAAGCCCCAGGTGCGGTTCTTGAAGTACTGCGGCACGAAGGTCAGGAAGTTGCCTGGGCCCTTGTCGACCGGGTTGCCGAGTGCATCGACCGTTTCGTTGGGGCCGTAGCCAGGCTCATTCCAGTCCTCACCGCGCTCCCGGCCGTGGCGGGCCAGGCCGCGCACGCCGAAGCGCGTGACGAGGGTGCCGTCAGGCAGCGTGAACTGCAGCGACTCCAGCGGCTCGGCGCTCGTGGGCAGCGGTACCAGGCCGGTGCCGCTGGCGGGGAAGCGAAGCGCCGAGGTGGCGATGTCGGGCAGGGTGTTGTCGCTGCCTGGCGTCTTGAACTCGACCTCGAACAGCGAGTAGCCGTACTGCGTGGCCCGCGCGATACCCTGCAGACGCAGGTAGCGGGCGTTCATGCCGAGGTTGAAAAACTCCTCGGTGCCGCCGCGGCCGTTGGCGACGTTGCGGATCTCGGTCCAGGTCTTGCCGTCGTCCGACGTGCGCAGCGAATAGGCCTTGCCGTAGGCGTTCTCCCAGACGAGCTTGAGATAACCCACCGCCGTCTTGCTGCCGAAGTCGAACTGGATCCAGGCGCCGTCCTCGAAGGCGCTGGCCCAGCGCGTGCCGGGTTTGCCGTCGATGGCCATCGCGGCGGAAGCACCGGCGTTCTCTGTCGCCGAAGAGGTGGCTGCGACCGGCTTGACCGCCTGGCCCGCCTCGGTCGGGCTTGGCGCCGGTGAAGGTGCCGGTGCGGGCGCAGGCGCGGGGGCCGGTGCCGGGCTGGGCGCCACGCCCGAGAAGGCCTGGATCTCGAAGATGGAGTACCCGTAGGCCGAGGAGCGCTGGATGCCCTTCATGCGCAGATAGCGCCCCTGGCCCGACAGGCCCGTCCAGTCCTCGGTGCCGCCCTGGCTGCCGGAGACGGCCTTCAGGGTGGTCCAGGTGGCGCCGTCCGCCGACACCTGCAATTCGTATTGCGTTGCGTGCGCCCGCTCCCAGTCGATGCGCACCCGGTTGATGGACACGGTGCGGCCGTAGTCCAGCGTCAGGAACTGGTCGTCCGTGAAACCGCTGCTCCAGCGGGTGTTGCTGTCGTGGTCGATGGCGGCGGCGGCCGACAGGTCGCCGCGCTCGGAGGCGCTGGCGGTGGCATTGACCGGGGTCAGTGCAGCTTCGGTGTCAGCCGCGGCGGCAGCCAGGGCCTTGGCCAGGGGCGGCGCTTCGCTGCGCTGTACACCCGGTTCGGGATTGCCGCCACCACAGGCGGCCAGGGCAAGGCTGAGGGCCAAGGGCAGGCCTCGTGTGGAAAGTTGGCGCATCGGCGGTCGTTTCATGGGGTTCTCCTGATTCGGTCCCTGCCATCCCTGCGCCTTCGGCACCTAAGATGACATCGTCGTCATTCACGGCTCATGGCCAGCTTCTGGCCGGCTCAAGACGGCGCGCATGCTGCCCCGAGGGCATGCCACCGGTCGCAGACCAATTCAGGCCCGCCCGACCAAACCAATTCAGCTCCACCATGCGCCGCCCGACCGAGCATTCGCTGACCCTGAGCCCGCGCGCCCCCGGCGTCACGCTGCAGCAATGGCTGTACGCGGCCCTTTGTGAAGCAATGCGCGACGGGACCCTGCAACCCGGCAGCCGGCTGCCGACCACCCGCAGCCTGGCGCGCGACCACGGCGTCTCGCGCTCCACGGTCACCGCAGTCTTTGAGCAACTTCTTGCCGACGGTTACATCTCGGCGCGGGTCGGTCGCGGCAGTTTTGTCGCGCCGGGTCTGGCGCGCCAGGCCGCCGAGCCGGCGCCGCGCCGCCCGGCGCCCGAGGCATTCCTGTCCCGCCGCGGCCGGCAGTTGGTGGACGAGGGTGCCGGGGTGCTGTCACGCCACGGCCCCTTGCCTCGCACCTTCGAGGCCGACCGCATCGACACCAGCCTCTTCCCGGCTGCCGTGTGGGCGCGGCTGGCTGCACGACGTGCGCGCTGGTACGAAGGCCAGGTGATGGCCGAGCCGCAGTGGCAGGGCCTGTCGGCGCTGCGTCAGACCCTGGCCGACCAGCTCGCGCTGTCGCGCGGCCTGCGTTGTGACGCGGGGCAGATCGTCATCGTGTCGGGCACGCGCCAGGCGACCGACCTGCTGGCGCGCTTGCTCGTCAACCCCGGCGAGCCGGTGTGGCTCGAAGACCCCGGCTCACACGCGCTGCAGGCGGTGTTGGCCGCCGCCGGAGCCCAGGTGGTGCCGGTGCCGGCGGATGACGAAGGCCTCGCCGTCGACGCGGGCCTGCGCGTGGCGCCCCGCGCCCGCCTGGCCTGCGTGACGGCCGGTGCGCAGATGCCGCTGGGCCAGCCCATGTCGACCGCACGGCGACAGGCCCTGCTGGCGTGGGCGCAGGCCAGTGGCGCCTACGTGCTGGACAAGGATCTCGCCGGTGACCTGCATTTCGACGGCAGCGGCGGCGACGCCCTGAAAGCCGCGGACACCGGCGACTGCGTCATCCACCTGGGCAGCCTCGCCTTCAGCATGGCGCCCTGCAAACGCCTGGCCTATGTGGTGCTGCCCCACCGCCTTGTGGACCCGTTCTGCAAGGCCCTGACGCTGACCCAGGGCCAGCCGTCGTTGCTGGAGCAGGCCGTGCTGAATGACTTCATGGCCGACGGGCATTGGGCGCGGCATGTGCGCCAGCTGCGCGCGGTCTACGGTTTTCGTGCCGACGTGCTGCGCCATCACCTGGACCGCCACTTCGGACGCTGGCTGGAGATGCCGCCGGTGCAACGCGGCCTGAACATGACCGTGCGCCTGCCCGCGGCCACGCGCGACGCCGACATTGCCGCCCGCGCGGCCGCGGCTGGCGTCTCAGTCACGCCCCTGTCGGCCTATGCGCTGCAGCATGCAGCGCCGCCGGGGTTGCGGCTGGGCTTTGCGGCCTTCTCCGAAGTGAGCATCCGCGACGGCGTGATGCAACTCGCTCGCGCAGTGGGCTGAGCCCAGCGCGAGCGAGCCCCGATCAGACGGCGGCTTCGAGGACCGCGCGGCTGGTGTCCAGCGTCACGTCGCCGTGCTCGCCGAGCTTCGTCATGCCGTGGGCCTCCAGCTTGGCGAGGATGGCGTCCAGACGCGGCTCGCGGATGCCGTGGCCCGACAGCTGCGTCGGCACCCCCATGCGTTCGAAGAAGGCGCGGGTGGCGGCAATGGCGCCGTCGATGCGGGCCTCCTCGCTGCCCTCACGCAGACCCCAGACGCGCTCGGCGTACTGCAGCAGCTTGGCGCGCTTGGGCTCGCGGCGGGCGGCCAGCATGGCGGGCAGCACGATGGCCAGGGTCTGCGCATGGTCCAGGCCATGCACGGCGGTGATCTCGTGGCCGAGCATGTGGGTGCTCCAGTCCTGCGGCACGCCGGCGCCGAGGTAGCCGTTCAAGGCCATGGTGGCGGCCCACATCACGTTGGCCCGGGCGTCGTAGTCGCTCGGGTTCTCCAGCAGCTTGGGGCCCTCCTCGATGAGGGTCAGCAGCAGGCCTTCGGCCATGCGGTCCTGCACCTTGGCATTGACCGGGTAGGTCAGGTATTGCTCGATGGTGTGCACGAAGGCGTCGACCACGCCATTGGCGGTTTGCCGCACCGGCAGGCTGAACAGGGTGCTCGGGTCCAGCACCGCGAAGCGCGGGAAGACCTTCTCGGAGCCGAAAAAGAGCTTGTCGCCCGTCTCGCGGCGGCTGATGACGGCCCCGGAGTTCATCTCCGAGCCGGTGGCCGCCAGCGTCAGCACCACGCCCAGCGGCACCGCGGTCTTGACCTTGCCCTTGCCGGTCAACAGGTCCCACGGGTCGCCCTCGTAGGGAATGCCGGCCACGATGAACTTGCTGCCGTCGGCGACCGAGCCGCCGCCCACCGCCAGCACGAAGTCGATGCCCTGCTCGCGGCCCAGCGTGACGGCGCGCATCAGCGTGGCGTAGTCGGGATTGGGCTCGATGCCGCCGAACTCGGCCACGATGCGCTCACCCAGGGCGGCACGCACCTGGTCCATGACGCCGTTGGCCAGCACACTGCCGCCGCCGTAGGTGACGAGCACACGGGCGCCGGCCGGCACCTGCTTGGCCACGCCGGCAATCTGCCCCTGGCCGAAGAGCACGCGGGTGGGGACGTAGAGGTTGAAGTTGTTCATGATCGGTTCTCGCGGGGGTGGAGGAACGGGAAAGCTTGACATCTTGGCAGGACATGCGCATCTGCGGCCGGCCGAGGGGAAATGCAAGGCGCGCGATCAGGCGGCCTGCGGCTGGGTGAACTCGGTGTAGCCCTCGGCACCGCCGCCGAAGTAGCTCGACGCGGGAGCGTCGAACAGTGGCCGGTTGTCGCGCAGGCGCTCGGCCAGGTCGGGGTTGCCGATGAAGGCGCGCCCGAAGGCGACGGCGTCGGCCCGGCCCTGGGCGGTGGCGTCCAGCGCGGCCTGGCGGTCGTAGCCGTTGTTGGCCATGTAGGCACCGGCAAAGGCCGCCCGAAGCGCACGGATGTCGAAGGCGTCGGCGCCGTTGCCAGCGTGCATCTGGCCTTCCACCACGTGCAGGTAGGCGATGCCCATCGCGCTGAGCTTGGCCACGAGGTAGCCGTGGGTCGGCATGGGCGTGCTGTCCAGCGGCGTGTCGCCGATGGCGGTGGACAGCGGCGACAGCCGCACGCCGACACGGTCGGCGCCCCAGACGCCGGCCACCGCCGCCACCACCTCCAGCGTGAGGCGGGCCCGGTTCTCGATGGAGCCGCCGTAGGCATCGGTGCGGTGGTTGGTGCTGTCGCGCAGGAACTGCTCCAGCAGGTAGCCGTTGGCGGCATGCACTTCCACGCCGTCGAAGCCGGCCGCCTTGGCACGCAGCGCGGCCTGGCGATAGTCCTCGATCAGCCCCGGGATCTCGTCGGTGCGCAGGGCGCGCGGCATGGACGGCGGCTCGAAGCCGTTCTCGGTGAAGACGCTGCCACCGGCCTGCAGGGCCGACGGCGCGACCGGCGCGGCGCCGCCTTCCTGCAGGCTGGTGTGCGACATGCGGCCCACATGCCACAGCTGCAGCACGATCTTGCCGCCGGCGGCGTGCACGGCGTCGGTCACGTGGCGCCACGCGGCCACGTGGTCGTCGGTGTAGATGCCCGGCGTGAAGGCGTAGCCGCGGCCCTGGCGGGAGATGTTGGTGGCCTCGGCGACGAGCAGGCCGGCGGAGGCGCGCTGGGCGTAGTAGGTGGCGGCCAGCGGTGTCTGCACGCCGTCCATGCCCGCACGGGAGCGGGTCAGCGGGGCCATGACGATGCGGTTCTTCACATCGATGGCGCCCAGGCGGGTGGGGGTGAACAGGGTCGGGGTGGTGGTCATGGCGGTCTCCAGATCAGGGGTTGCTGAGGGATGACCGAAGAATGGATGCAGTGCAGCAATTCATCCAATTTATCTATTGAATTCCAGATATTCACTGGTCAACATATCTGGATGCGCTACGACCTCAATCTGCTGCCCGTCTTCATGGCCTTGATGGAAGAGCGCAGCGTGACCCGCGCCGCCGCGCGGCTCAACATCACGCAGCCGGCGCTGTCCAACGCGCTCACGCGGCTGCGCGCGCTGCTGCTGGACCCGCTCTTCATCCGCGAGCGCTACGGCATGCAGCCCACGCCCAAGGCGCAGGAGCTGGCACCGGCCATCGCGGCGGCGCTGGCGGCGCTGGATGGCGTGATCCTCGGCCAGCAAGCCTTCGACCCGGCCCGGGCCGAGCTGCTGCTGACCATCGCGCCCAACAGCTATGTGGAGTTCGTGCTCGTGCCGGCCATCGTGGCGCGGCTGCGCGAGCGCGCGCCCGGCATCCGGCTGCGCCTGACGCCCTACGGCAGCGACCTCGCCGACACCGGCGTGATCTCCGGCACCACCGCCCTGGTGCTCGGCCGCATCGTCGACCCGCCAGACAACCTCGTGGTGCAGCACCTCATCGACGACGGCCTGGACTGCATCGTGCGCGCCGATCACCCGACCGTCGGCGCACGGCTGACCAAGGCGCAATACGAACGCCTCAAGCACGTCAACATGCTGCCGCCAGGGCGGCTGCGCGTGGGCCTGTTCCAGGCGCTGGAGCGCCAGGGCCTCAAGCGCGAAGTGGCGGTGTCGGTCACGCACTTCCTGGCCATCCCGGAGATGGTCGCCGTGACCGACTACTGCGCGACGCTGCCCCGCCTGATCTGCCGGCACCTCGCGCAGGACAAGCGGGTGAAGGTGCTGCCCGCGCCGGTGGACCTGGGCACGTTCCCGGTCCACATGGCCTGGCATGTGCGCTACCGGGACGACCCGGCGCACCGCTGGCTGCGGGCCCTGGTGGACGAGGTCGCCAAGGACGTGGCGGCCGGCCGTGCGGCGAGGGCTTCATAAAATCCGGCATGGCCACCGCACCGCTGACCCGACTCGAACTCCTCGCCCCTGCCCGCGACGCCGACATCGGCATCGAGGCCGTCAACCACGGGGCTGACGCCGTCTACATCGGCGGGCCGGGCTTTGGCGCGCGCGACAAGGCGGGCAACCCGATCGAGGACATCGCGCGGCTGGTGACGCACGCGCACCGCTACAACGCGCGCATCTTCGTGACGCTCAACACCATCCTGCGCGACGACGAGCTGGAGGGCGCCCGCCAGCTCGCCTGGCAGCTGTATGAGGCCGGCGTCGACGCCCTCATCGTGCAGGACATGGGCCTGCTGGAGCTGGACCTGCCGCCCATCCAGTTGCACGCCAGCACCCAGACCGACATCCGCACGCCTGAAAAGGCGCGCTTCCTGCAGGACGTGGGTTTCTCGCAGATGGTGCTGGCGCGCGAGCTGGACCTGCAGCAGATCCGCGCCATCAAGGCCGAGGTGCAGCAGGCCCACCTGGAGTTCTTCGTGCATGGCGCGCTGTGTGTCGCCTACAGCGGCCAGTGCTTCATCAGCCATGCGCACACCGGGCGCAGCGCCAACCGCGGCAGCTGCAGCCAGGAGTGCCGCCTGCCCTACACCGTGACCGACGCGGCCGGCCGCGTCATTGCGCACGACAAGCATGTGCTCAGCCTGAAGGACAACGACCAGAGCGCCAACCTGGAGGCCCTCATCGACGCCGGCATCCGCAGCTTCAAGATCGAGGGCCGCTACAAGGACATGGCCACCGTCAAGAACGTGACGGCCCACTACCGCACGCTGCTGGACGCCATCCTCGACCGCCGCCCCGAGCTGGCGCGCACCAGCCACGGCCGCTGCCGCTTCACCTTCACGCCCGAGCCCGAGCAGGCGTTCAACCGCGGCGGCACCGACTACTTCGTCAATGGCCGCAAGATCGACATCGGCGCCTTCGACACGCCCAAGCATGCTGGCATGCCGTTGGGTGAGGTCAAGCGCGTGGGCGCGGCGGAGTTCGACCTCGACACCGGCGACGCCACCCGCGTCGTCAACAACGGTGACGCGCTGACCTGGTGGGACCGGCAGGGCGAGCTGCAGGGCGTGCCAGTGAACGTGGCCACGCCGCTGGGCGGCACGCTGTGGCGCATCGAGCCCAACCTGTCCAAGGGCCAGGCGTTCAGCGACTTGAAAGACCTCTTCCCCGGCACCGCCGTGAGCCGCAACCGCGACATGGCCTGGGAGCGGCTGCTGGCCAAGCCGAGCAGCGAGCGCCGCATCGCGCTGGACGTGACCCTGGCCCAGGTGCAAGGCGGTTTCGAACTGAGCCTGAAAGACGAAACCGGCACCAAAGCCGCCGTGCGCCTGCCGCATGCCCATGAGCCGGCGCGCGATGCGAAGCAGGCCGAGGCGCAGCTCAAGGAGCACCTGGCCAAGCTCGGCGACACGATCTTCGAAGCCCGCCGCGTGCGCCTGGCGATGCGCGAGCCGCTGTTCCTGCCGGTCAGCAAGCTCAACGCGCTGCGCCGCGAGGCCGTGGCCGCCCTGGAGGCGGCCCGCACGGCGGCCTTCGAGCGCCTGCCGCGCGACCGCGCGGTGGAGCCGCCGGTGCCCTACCCCGACGACACCCTCACCTACCTCGCCAACGTCTACAACACGCAGGCCGCCGCGTTCTATGCGCGCCATGGCGTGAAGGTCATCGGCGCGGCCTACGAGAGCCACGAGGAACTCGGCGAGGTGCCGCTGATGATCACCAAGCACTGCGTGCGCTGGAGCCTGAGCCTGTGCCCCAAGCAGGCCAAGGGCGTGACCGGCGTGCAGGGCACGGTGCGCGCCGAGCCCCTGACGCTCAAGCATGGCGACGACACCCTCACGCTGCGCTTCGACTGCAAGCCCTGCGAGATGCATGTCGTGGGCGCCCTGCGCAAGAACGTGCTCAAGCAGCTGAACAGCCAGATGAAGGCCGAGCCGCTGACCTTCTACCGCACCCGGCCGACGGCGTAACCCGGCAGAACTCCGGGGCCGTATCAGCCCTGATCGGCCCACTGCCGCCGCGTCTGCGGTGACACACTCCGCCCCATCATTCGCAGGGGAGGTCGCGTGCCGGACAACGACAACACCGAGGTGCCGTTCACGCTGAGCCGGCGCCGCATCATCGGCACCGGCGCAGCCGCCGTGACGCTGCTGGTGCATGAACTGGCGCTGGCGCGCAAGCCGGGTGCGCCGCGCCTGCCCGGTGCCTTGCCACAGCCCGCCGGCACGCCCACCCAGCCCACCACGCCAGCGGGAGCCCCGGACTGGTCGGGCGGCCCAGGCCAGGCCCGCTTTCGCATCGACGGGCTGGCCAAGGTCACGGGGCAGAAGATCTATGCACGCGACTTCCGCGCCGCCGACATGCCCGGCTGGCCTCGCGCCGAACGCGCGGCCCTCATCCTGCGGGCGACCGACCCGCACCGCGCCTTCGCCGGGCTGGACCTGGCCCGGCTGGACGCCGCAGGCATCACCCCGCTGCTGACCATCACGCAGGCCCCGCTGCCGGACTACCCCTGGCCCCAGCGTGACCTCGCCTCGCTGAACCTGACGCTGCCGTTCTCCACGGCAGGTGCCGACGGCATCCGGCAGCTGCTCGTGCCCTGCGGCACGGCACCGCAGTTCTACGGCCAGCCGGTGGCCATCCTGGTGTTTGCCGATGCGACCACCCTGCGCCGCGCCCGGCGCGCGCTGCAGTTCGAGCCTGGCGTCGTGAAGCGCGGCGATGCCATCCCGCCGGGGGTCGCGTCGCCCTATCCGCCGGCCACCTACCTGACGCGTTATGAAGCGCCGGGCATCGCCCCGTTCTCGCAGGTGCAGGTGGGGGCCGAGTCCGACCCCTACGCCCCGGACTCCACCAGCGCGCCCTACAACAGCACCGCGCGCTCGCTGCGCGCGCGCATCGATGCGCGGCTGAAGGACCCGGCCCTGCTGCGCCTGTCGGGCCGCTACACGACCCAGGTGCTGGACCCGATGTTCATGGAGCCCGAGGCGGGCCTGGCGTGGCTGGACCGCCGCGGCGGCGGCACGCTCCACCTGGTGCTCGGCACCCAGGCCACCAACGGCGACGCGGGCGACAGCCTGGCCATGTTCGGTGCGCCCTGCGCCATCCAGGTGGGCACGGTGGTGCTGAACTCCTGCTATCCCGGCGGCGGCTTCGGTGGGCGCGACGTGTCGACCTTCCCACCCCTGCTCGCCGTCACGGCCGCGCTGGTGGACGCGCCCGTGCGCATCGCCCAGGACCGCTACGAGCAGTTCCAGGGCGGCCTGAAGCAGCTGGCCAGCCGCATCACGCAGGAGATCGCGGTGGACCCGGCCTCGGGTCGCTTCGTGGCCTTCGGCAGCCGCCAGGTGCTGCCTTCCGGCGGGCAGAACAACTACAGCCAGTTCGTGGCCATGCTGGCCGGCTACTGCGGCCTGTCGGGCTACGACATCCGCCAGGCCTATGTGGACGCCGCGGCCCAGCCCAGCACCGGCGTGGTGGCCGGTTCGATGCGCGGCTTCGGCGGCCCGCAGGCCAGCTTCGCCGTGGAGACACTCGTGGACGAGGTGGCCGTGGCGCTCAAGCGCGACCCGATCGAGCTGCGAGAGATCAACGCCCTGCGCGAAGGCGACCGCACCATCACCGGCGCGCCGCTGACGCAGGCCATGACGCTGCGCGAGATCTGCCGCCGCGCGCGCGCCCACCGGCTGTGGCGCCAGCGCGAGGCCGTCAAGGCCGCCAAGGCGCGCGAGGGCGTGCGCTACGGCGTGGGCTTCGCGCTGGCCAACCAGGCCTACGGCACGGGCAAGGACGGCGTCATGGCCGAGGTGGCGCTGGCGCCCGACGGGCGGCTTTCCGTGCGCACCAACTGCGTGGACATGGGCAACGGCTCGGCCACCACGCTGGCCATCTCCACCGCCGCCTGGTTGGGCCACAACGCGCACGACATCGTCATGGGCGATGTCGGCAGCTTCAATGCGCTGGGCGTGAGCAGCTACGCCGGCGGCAGCTGGAGCAAGCCCGACTGGACGGCCAGCTTCGCCATGTCCAGCAGCGCCTGCCTGACGGCCTTCCACCAGGTGCACGTGACCGAGCAGGCCAGCCGCGTGCTGTTCGAGGCGGGCCTGCTGCCGGCTGCCGCGGCCATCTGGGGGGTGCCACTCGCCCAGGTGCAGGGCCGCACGCGCTGGACCGCAGGTCATCTCGTGGCGCCGGGCCTGGCGCGGCTGTCACTGGTGGATCTCGCGGCCAAGGTGCATGCGGCGGGCCTGACCGCTGCGGCCATGGTGCACGGCCTGTATGAAGCCACCTGGGTGTCGGCCACCTACGCACTGCCGGCGGGCGCGCCGCTGCTGCTGCCCATCGACGCCTTGTCGCTGCGCCCCGCCGGGCAGACGAGCTGGCAGGTGGTACCGCGGCAGGACGTGATCCCGCCCAACCCCGAGGCAGGCCTGTATGGCCGCAGCCTCTACGCGCCCTCGGGCGCGCTGGTGGCGGTGGAGATCGCGCCACGCACCTTCGAGCCGCGCGTGGTGGCGGTGGAGCTGATCGTGGACGCCGGCCGCGTGCTGCAACCTGACCTGCTCGCGGGCCAGGCCCAGGGCGGCGTGGCCATGGGCATCGGCTACGCGCTGCTGGAGAACCTGCCCCTGGAAGCCGGCGGCGCCGGGGATGGCCGCTGGAACCTGGACCGCTATCACGTGGCCCTCAGCGCCGACGTGCCGCTGGCGCGGCTGAACCTCACGACGCTGCCGTCCGACGAACCCACGGCCAAGGGCATCGCCGAGGCCGTGCTCTGCCCGATCGCGCCGGCCGTCGGCAACGCGATTGCGCACGCCACCGCGCGACGCTTCCGTGCCCTGCCCATCACTGCTGCCGACATCGCAAAGGCCCTGTCATGAGCGACGCCCTCGTCCCTGTGAAGTTCCACGTCAACGGCCGCGCGGTCGACACGCGCGTGCCCGACGACCTGCCCCTCATCGACTTCCTGCAGGAGGCGCTGGGCCTGTCGGGCACCCGGCTGTGCTGCGGCATCGGTGTCTGCAAGGCCTGCACGGTGGCGGCACGCCGCTCACCCGGGAGCCAGGCCCAGCCCATGCTGGCCTGCTCCACGCCCGTGGCCTTGCTGCAGGGCCAGTCCATCACCACGGTGGAGGGCACTGGCAGCATGGAGCGCCCCAGTGCCGTGCAGCGAGCCTTCCTGGAGCACTTCGCCTTCCAGTGCGGCTACTGCACGCCGGGTTTCGTCATGGCCACCGAGATGCTGCTGGCGCGGCTGCGCGTCCAGCCGGTGAAGCGGGCGCAGCTCGACGCCGCCATCGAGGACGCGGTGGGGCAGCACATCTGCCGCTGCACCGGCTATGCCCGCTACCACCAGGCCATTCGTGCGGTGGTGCTGGCGGAGAAAGGGCTGGTGACGGCATGAGGTACGTGTTGCTGCTGCTCCTCGCGGGCACCGTTCAAACTGGCGTGCAGGCCGAGACGCTGGCTGCCTACGGCCGCCAGTGCGCCGAGCAGATCGCCGCCATCCCGGCCTTCAGCTGCATGGCCGGCCAGGAGATCCCGATCACCCAGGACGGCAAGCCCGTGCCGCCACAGCCGGCGCCTGCCACCTGCGACCGACCCTCGCTGCTGCCGCAGGTCGACGCGCAAAGCCAGTGCGTGCCCGGCAGCCGCGCCCTGGTGCTGCGCGATGACAAGACGGCCCAGATCAGCGCGATCTGCCGCAAGCAGGTCGCCCGGCCCGCGGGCAGCCCGCTGTTCGACGAGATCAACGTCATCTCCCACAGCCTGAAGGACGGCAAGACCTGCTGGTTCACCGCCAAGGCCGCCGCACCGCTGCGCGAGGACCGCGGCATCGACGGCCGCTGGGTGCCCTCGCCCAGCCTGCTGCCGCGCCAGCCTCAGCCGGCCAGCCCCGAGGGCCAGCGGCCGCTGCCGGCCGAGAAGGTCTGGCTGTCGCCGCGCGAGGTGGCCTGGAGCCAGCCCGCCTGCATCAGCTGCCACGACAGCGGACCCTTCATGTACAGCCCCTACATCGCCCAGACCACGCAGCTGCCCGGCGACCCCTTCGGCTTTTACCAGCCCAAGGCCATCGGCGAGGATTTCAAGAAGGCCTGGGCCAGGCTCAACGCCTTCGGCATCACGACGCGCGGCAACACCTGCACGGCCTGCCACCGCATGGGCAACATGAACTCCTGCCAGGTGGCCCTGCAGCAGTCCACCGGCAACGCGCCCCAGGCGGGCGGCAACGCCTGGTCCCGCCGCTTCCCGCAATCGCACTGGATGAGCCCCGGCAACCTGCACAGCCAGGCCCAATGGAACGAACAGTTCGCCAGCAGCCTGCAACAGCTCGCCGCCTGCTGCGCCGACCCGAAGGGGCCGGGCTGCCAGGTGGTGGACTACGGCGGGGGCAGCAGGAGCCGGCCGTGAGGTGGGACGGCATCCTGCAACGCTGGGACGACGCTCGCGGCTTTGGC
Source organism: Roseateles puraquae (assembly GCF_002205845.1). GTDB lineage: Bacteria > Pseudomonadota > Gammaproteobacteria > Burkholderiales > Burkholderiaceae_C > Pelomonas > Pelomonas puraquae. The sequence goes on from NZ_NISI01000006.1 coordinate 160,628, forward strand.
TTCATCGCGCCCACGCGCGGCGGCGCGGAGGTCTTCGTGCACATCAGCGCCTTCGGCGAAAGGGCGGCGAAGCCGGTAGCAGGCGAGACCGTCAGCTTCGAGCTCGGTCGCGGCAAGGACGGCCGGCCCCAGGCGGTCAACGTGGTAAGACTGGCTCTCGGCGAACTGCCTGCAGTGTCGCCGCCAGCCCGTCACCAGCCGGCGCGCCCCAGGCGTGGCGCCTCGTCGTCAGCGCTGGGCGGGCTGTTGAGCCTGGCCGTGGCAGCCAGCGTGTTGGGCGCGGGTGCCTACTGGGGCTATGGCCACTTCCGCCAGTCCGCCCAACGCCGCAGCCTGGAGCAGATGCCCGCCGTCGCCGCACCCGCCCTGGAAACACCCAGCCCCCCCGGCTTCCGTTGCGACGGCCGCACCCACTGCTCACAGATGACCTCCTGCGCCGAGGCCACCTGGTTCATCAACCATTGCCCCGGCACCCAGATGGACGGCAACCACGACGGCGTCCCGTGCGAGCAGCAATGGTGCACAAGGCCGGGTGCGCGCTAGGCTGCGAGATCCAAGCCGACGCCGCCCAGCCCCATGCGCTTCACCCACCGCCATGCCGTCGAGACCGACCTGCCGCGCATCGTCGAGATCTACAACGCGGCCGTGGTCACACGCACCTGCAGCTGCGATCTCGATCCGATCACGGTCGAGGCCCGCCGGCCGTCCTTCCTGAAGCACACGCCCGATCACCGGCCCTTCTGGGTCGCCGAGGATGCGGACGCGCCATCGCTTGGCGTGGTGGGTTATCTGGCGTTCCTGCACTTCATGAACGAGCGGCCCGGCTACTTCATCACCGCGGACCTCGCCATCTATCTGCATCCCGCCCGTCAGCGCTGCGGCCTGGGCAGCTACCTGCTCGACGAGGCCGCACGGGCCGCGCCCGGGCTGGGCATCGAGGTGCTCACCGCCACCATCTTCGCGACCAACACCGGCAGCCTGCGGCTCTTCGAGAAGCACGGCTTCGAGCGCTGGGGCTGCATGCCCCGCGTGGCACGGCTGGAAGGGAGCGAGCGGGACCTGGTGCTGGTGGGACGGCGGTTGTGGGGCTGAGGGGGCGCCTCAGGACGCCGTGCGAGCAAAACGCATCAACCGCCCGCGGTAGCCTGCCCCCTCCAGCGCCGTCTCGTCGAGCGTGAAGCCCAGCGCCGCGAGCGCCCGTGTGAAGGCGGGGCGGTTGCCACGGTTGGGGTCGACGATCCAGACCTCGCAGGCCGGCAGCGCATGCCGCTCGATGAACGCGGCCAGCGCGCCGCCGTCGTCACGCTCGTACAGCACGTCGCTGCCGATGATGAGGTCGAAACGCCCCTGCACGCGCGGTGCGCCGCGCTCGGGTGGCGTGGCCTGCGCGCCCCAGTCGCCATGGCAGTAGCGCATGGGCGCCAGCTCATTCAGGCGCAGGTTCTCCAGCAGGAAGGCGCCGGCCAGCGGGTGGATGTCACTGGCGGTGACCTCGGCGCCGCGGCGGTGGCACACCAGGCTGGCCAGGGCCAGGCCGCAACCGATCTCCAGGATGCGCTCGCCGTCCGCCAGCGGCCGCACCGCCATCGCCGCCGCCAGCTGCAGGCCCGAAGGCCAGACCTGGCCGAACAGCGGCCACTGCGCCGAGGAGATGCCCAGTGCCTCGGCCGCGCCGGTGGGGTCGGCAAACTGGTCGTGGTCGAGCAGGGAGCGGATCTGCAGGTCCGCCGCACCGTTGATGGCGAGGGTCTGGACCTTGACGTCGTAGCCGGGCATGGCGCCTCCGGTGAACTGCAAAGGGAACGCGATGCAGCACGGGGAGGTCAGCACCACTGCGGGGCAGCGGCCGGGCGACAGGCCAGCGGGGCACAACGGCAAGCCGGCAGTGTAGGTGGCCGTGCAGAAAGGGACTAAGCTGCGCCAGCCCCATCGGGAGGAAAGGTGCACCATGTCGATACGCCCCGGATCGAAGACAGCCCTCGTGGTCGTGGATGTCCAGGCGGGGGTGGTCGCCGACGCATGGGCTCGTGACGCCGTCGTGCAGAACATCGCCCATGTGCTGACCCGCGCCCGCGCCAGCCGCGTGCCGGTCATCTGGGTGCAGCATGGCGACGACGAGCTGCCGCCTGGCTCGCCCGGCTGGCAGTGGGTGGCCGAGCTTCAGCCCGACCCGCAGGAGCTGCGCATCGACAAGCGGCACAACTCGTCGTTCGAAGACACGCCGCTGCTGGCCGAGCTGGACCGTCTCGGTGTCAACCATGTCGTGCTGGCCGGTGCGGCCACCAACTGGTGCATCCGGGCCACGGCCTACGGCGCGCTGGAGCGGGGCTTCGACCTGACCCTGGTGGCCGACGGCCACACCACGGCCGACCTGGACCTCGGCGCCGGCCGGCGGATTCCGGCCGAGTCCATCGTCGAGGACCTGAACGCCGCGATGCAGTGGCTGTCCTACCCCGGCCGGCGCAACGCGGTGGTGGCGGCGGCGGACCTGCGCTTCACGGCGCCCTGAGCCACCGCACGCCGCCCCGCGCTCAGCTCATCAAGCTGTAGGGGCCGCCGCGTTCCAGCGCCTTCTGGTAGGCCGGGCGGGCGTGGATGCGGGCCAGGAAGGCCTTGATCTTCGGATAGGCGTCGAGGGCGCCGCCTCGGGCCGCAGCGGCTTCCAACGGGAAGCTCATCTGCACGTCGGCCGCCGACATCTGCGCGCCGGCAAACCAGGGCCGTGCGGCGAGCTCGCTCTCCAGGAACTTGAGCTGCGCATCGATGTTGGGTTGCACGAAGCTGCCCAGCACCTTGTCGGCAATGCCACGGGCAATGGGCTTCACGAAGAAGGGCATCGGCGCGCGCTTGATCTTGTTGAAGATCAGCTTCATCAGCAGCGGCGGCATTGCCGAGCCTTCGGCGAAGTGCAGGTAATAGCGGTAGTGCAGCAGGTCTTGCTCGCTGGTGGGCTTCAGGCGCCCCTGGCCGTATTTGTCGACCAAATACTCCAGGATGGCGCCGCTCTCGGCGACGGTGAGCCCGCCGTCGGTGATGACCGGACTCTTGCCCAGCGGGTGCACTTGCCTGAGCTCCGGCGGCGCGAGCGAGGTCTTGGCATCGCGCTGATAGTGCTTGATCTCGTAGGGCAGGCCCAGCTCTTCGAGCAGCCACAGCACGCGCTGCGAGCGGGAGTTGTTGAGGTGGTGGACGGTGATCATGGCGCGAGTGTAGGCAGCCGCCTGCGGTCAGCGTGCAGGTGAAGGCGCCGGGGCCTCGTCAGGCGCCAGCACGCGGCCGAAGAGGAACTTCACCGCCAGCAGGCCCACGGCCGCCGCCAGCACCAGCACCGCATGCAGGCCCCAGAAACGCGAGCCGGGCATCACCTCCAGCAGCCCGGCCAGCCAGCCGACGAAGCTGTTGCCGAAGAACAGATGCAGGTAGTAGATGCCGATCATCAGGCCCTGCAGGCCGCGCGGCGCGGCGCGCGAGTACAGGGCCAGGCCCACCGGCATGATGTTGGCGAAGCCGATGTTGTTGACCAGCGCATAGCCAAAGGACCACGCCAGGCTGATGCGCGCGCCGCTGCCCTCGATGGCCAGCGCCGGGATCATCAGCAGCGCCGGCGCGCAGGCCGCCACGAAGCAGCCCAGGGCCATCTTGGTGATCTCGTCGGGCTCGCGGCGGCGGGTGGCCCACCAGCGCCAGAAGGCCAGCGACGCGAGCATGGTGCCGAAGCTGAGCAGCGCATCCACCGCCTGCAGCCAGGTCACCGGCACCTGGAAGCCGGCCACCGTCAGGTCCATGTGCTGCTGCGACCACAGCGGGAAGCCATTGTTGTATTGCTGGTTGCCGACGATGGACAGCATCAGCAGCGGGATCAGGGCCACCAGCAGCGCCACCTGCTGCCAGGCACGGCGGTCCAGCGGCGGGCGCACTTCGGCAGCATGCGCCGCACCGCGCGGCGCCTCCGGCGGCAGCCAGCGCCGGCCGGCCAGGTAGACCACCAGGCCAATGAGCATGCCCACGCCGGCCGAACCGAAGCCCCAGTGCCAGCCCACCTTCTCGCCCAGCGTGCCGCACACCAGCGGCGCGGCGACCACCGCCACCTGCACCGCCAGCATGAAGATCTGGAAGGCGCTCGCGCGGCGCCGGTCGCCCGGCGCGTAGAGGTCGCCCACTTGCGCGGCGATATTGCCCTTGAAGCAGCCCACGCCCAGCAGCAGGCAGCCGAGCGCCGGCAGCAGCGCCGTCTCGAAAGCCATCAGGAAGTGGCCTGCGGCCATCAGCAGCGCGCCGATGACCACGGTGCGGGTGCGGCCCAGCACGCGGTCGGCCAGCAGTCCGCCAAAGATCGGCGTCAGGTAGACCAGGCCCACGTAGAGCCCGAACACGACGGACGCCAGTTGCTGCGGCGAGCGCGGGCCCGTGACGCTCTCGATGGCATGGCGCAGCGCGTCGATGCCGGCCACCTGGCCGACGTTGTGGGGTAGGAACAGGTAGTTGCTGAGGTAGAGCACCAGCAGCGCCTGCATGCCGTAGTAGCTGAAGCGCTCCCACAGTTCACAGAAGGAAAGCCAGCCCAGGCCGGCCGGGTGGCCGAGGAAGGCGCGGTCATGACGCGCGCGGGCGTCAGCATCAGAGGCAGCAGAGGTCAAGATCGGTACAGCGAGTGAAAGCCACGGCAAGGGCGTGACTGTCCCCCGCCGCCCCAGGCCTGGCAATGCGCAATCGCCCCGGTGCCGTCGGTCATGCTTCTTCACGCGGGCGAACACAATGCTTCACATGACCTCACCTCGCATCCTCGTCACCGGCGGCACCGGCTACATCGCTGGCGTGCTGATCCGCCAGCTGCTGGCCGAAGGCTGGCAGGTGCACACCACCGTGCGCGACCTCGCGCGCGAAGCCGCCTTGCGCAAAACCCTGGGCGCCTCGCGTGGCGTCAAGAAGGATCAGCTGCACTGCTTCGCCGCCGACCTGATGGCCGATGCCGGTTGGGCCGAGGCCGCCCGCGGCTGCACGCATGTCGCGCATGTGGCCTCGCCGCTGCCCACGGGCGTGCCGCGGGATGCCAACGAGCTCATCGTGCCCGCCCGCGACGGTGCATTGCGCGCGCTGAAGGCGGCGCGCGATGCCGGCGCGCAGCGCGTGGTGATGACCTCCTCCGTCGCCGCCATCGCCTACGGCCACGGGCCGGGTGACCACCACTTCACCGAGGGCGACTGGACGAATCTGGACGCACCCGACGTGCCGCCCTACGTGCAATCCAAGACCGTGGCCGAGCGCGCCGCGCGCGACTGGGTGGCGCGCGAAGGCGGCGGCATCGAGTTCTGCACCGTGAACCCCTCCGTCGTGCTGGGGCCGGTGGCGAGTGCCGACTATTCGGCCAGTGTCGTCATCGTGCAGAGCCTGCTGCAGGGCCGCATCCCGGCGCTGCCGCGCATCGGCTTCGGCATCGTCGACGTGCGCGACGTGGCCGAGCTGCATTGGCGGGCGCTGACCGCCCCGGGCATGGCCGGCGAGCGCTTCATCGCCTGCGCGGGCTTCACCTGGCTGCGCGACATCGCCACCGTGCTGCGCGAGGAACTCGGTGACGATGCCCGCCGCGTGCCGACGCTGCAGCTGCCTGACTGGAGCGTGCGGCTGCTAGCGCGCATCAGCCCCACCGTACGCGCCGCCGCGAGCGAACTCGGGACCGCGCGCCACCAAGACTCAACGCATGCCCGCGAGGTCCTCGGCTGGGCGCCACGGCCGCCCCGCGAGGCCATCCTGAAGTCGGCGCGGGACTTGATGGCGCTGGGGGTGGTTCGAGCCTAAGGCTGCGGTGCCGCCGGTCGGCGCGGGCCGGGATGGCCTGCCCTACTTCCGGCGATAGTCCTTCAGCCCGAGTTCATGATCGAAGGCCTCACCCACGTCGCAATGGGGCTGGGCCGAGGTCTGCTCATGGTCGAACTCGAAGTACAGCCCCGGCCGCCCGACCTCGCCCGCGTCGTTGCGCTGCAGGCGATAGAAGCGGAAGGTCACCGGCGCCGGACTCGCGTAGCTGTCGCCGAGGGCCCGCTCCGCAATGATCAGCGTTGCGCCGGAACGCCCCACGGGCTGCAGCAAGCGGAAATCGCGCAGCAGGCAATCGGCACCGCCCGATGCCGCCAGCGTGAGGTGCTCGCCCTGAGCGTCGAACGCCGGCACGATTTGCCAGCTGGCTGGCTCGCCGCGAGCCGAGGGCATCGGCTGATAGATCGTCAGCACGTCGAAGCCATGCGCATTGAAGTTTTCACGGTGCGCCAGCACCGCCATCCCGGCGGGTGCGCCCGCCAGCAGCGCCACCCGGTTCACACCGTTCTGCAGGGGCTGCGCAGGCGGCGGGCGCGCCCCCGCCATGGCGGCTTGTGCACACAGCCAGAGCCCGAAGGCCGCGGCGAAGGGCACCCGCAGGCGCCGGGCCTCACGCGCCGGGTGACGGACAGCTGGGGTCATGGCGGCACCTCACGAAGGGATAGGCCGCCGATTCTGTTGATTCAGCCCGGAGCACAACAGCGTGACGGCGGAGGCTTTCTTCCGCGGATGCAAGACCATGCATGCAAACGAAAAGACGTAAACCTCGACAGGCTTGTGCTCGGCAAGTCACTGCCACGGCGCCATCGGTTGCATCACCGTGGATGCTGGGGCTAGCCAGCGCGACCGGCACCGGCCCAGGCCCTCAAGCGGACTTGCGGGCCACCAGCTTGACCTGAAGGTCGCAACCGACCGCAGCAGCGTACCTTTTCAAAGTGGCTAGGGAAGGTGCGTGGCGACCCGCGGCTTCCAGTCGAGAGACCGCACTCTTGGTCGTGCCCATGCGCTCCGCGACCGCGTCCTGGGTAAGTCCCGCCTTGGTTCGCGCCTTGAGCATCTGGCTGGCCAGCGTGTATTCGAGCTCCAAGGCCTCATAGGCCTCATCGAAGCCGGCCCGCTGTTTGGCCTTGTCCAGGAACGCGTTGTGGTCGTGCGCCACAGGTTTGTATTTCAGCTCAGCCACGCTGCAACTCCTTCAGGCGCTTGCGCGCCAGCTTCAGTTCACTGTCCGGCGTTTGCTGCGACTTCTTGATGAATGCGTGCAGCACCACGATGCGCTTGCCCACGAGAAGGCAGTAGAAAGCGCGCCCGATACCCTCCCGCCCTCTGGGCCGCAACTCGAACAGGCCGTCCCCGAACGCACGTGAGTGCGGCAAGCGAAGGCTCGGACCGTGCAGGATCAACAACTCAACCAAACGGGCATAGTCGGCCAGCACATCCACGGGCCAGGACTCGATCTCTTCGAGCACCCGAGCGTGAAAGTAACTGATCTCGAACGCCATGCGCGCATGTTAGCGGATTTGCTAACTTTTGCTCACCGCCCGCGGCGCTGCCACAGCGCCTTCTTGCCCTTCAACTGCCGCTCGATGCCGTCGTTCAGCCGCGCTCGCAGGTCGATGACCTCTTCCACGTAGCCGAACACGCCCGGGAAGCGCAGGTCCAGCCACAGCCACAGCGTGCAGATGCGCAGCGCCTGCTCCATGCGGTCCAGGCGCCCGTGCTGGTCGTATTCGTCCAGGAAGTGCGGCTCGCCGGCCTTGCCGGTGCGGGCGTGGTTCTGCGCCCAGCCGTGGAACTGGTCCACCAGCATCGGCAGGCGCGAGTCCACCGGCGCCTGGGCGTAGCGAAAGCGCTCCTGCAGCGGGAGCGCGATGGCGTTGCGGTCCAGCACTTCCGCCAGTTCGAGCATCTGCTCCAGCTCGGCCACGGCGAAGTGGGCGTCGTCCAGGCGCAGCTGCTGCATGAAGATGTTGAGCACCGCGTAGAGCTTGTTCACGCCCAGGCGGCGCGAGATGGTCTCCACATGCCGCCAGTTGGGGGCCACCGGCGCCTTGAAGTCGCGCGGGGCGCGGGGCTCCTTGGGCAGCAGCTGGCGCAGCGTCTTCATCGCGTCCGCCTCGGCCTCCTTGAGCACGCTGACGAAGCCCTCATCGTGCATGCCGTACCGGCCCGCGCGGCCCGCGATCTGGTGCACCTCGCTGACGCTGAGTTCGCGGTCACCCACGCCGTCGAACTTGGTCAGCGTGGAGAACAGCACGCGGCGGATGGGCAGGTTCAGGCCCATGCCGATGGCATCGGTCGCCACCAGGATGTCGCTCGCGCCCACCGCGAAGCGCTCGGCCTCGCGGCGGCGCACCTCGGGCGGCAGCGCGCCGTAGATGACGCTCACCGCATGGCCGTTCTGGGCGATCTGGTCGCGCAGCATCAGCACGTCGCGGCGGCTGAAGGCCACGACCGCGTCGCCCGCCTGCAGCTGTGTCATCGGCACGGGCGCCGGCATCAGCTGCACATGCTGCTTGCGCTCGAACAGGCGCCGCTCGGGCTTCTCGCCGCACAGCTGCAGCAGCCGCTCGATCGCGGGCGCGGCGTAGGCCGAGCCGATGATGATGAGCTCGCGCGCCGGCACGCCGACGATGGCCTGGGTCCAGGCCCAGCCGCGCGAGTCGTCGAAGATCATCTGCGCCTCGTCGATGACGGCCACGTCCACCACGTCGCGGGTGTTGACCATCTCGATGGTGCTGGAGACGACCCGGGCGTTGTCGGCCGGCACGCTCTCCTCGCCGGTCAACAGCGAGCAGGGCACGCCCCGGCCGACCAGCCGGTCCCGGCCCTCCAGCGCCAGCAGGCGCAGCGGCGCCAGGTACGCCCCGTCCAGCGCCTGCGCCAGCCGCTCGAAGGCCGCATGCGTCTTGCCGCTGTTGGGCGGCCCCAGGTAGAGCGTGACCTTGCGGCCGAGCTTGCGCGCGGCGTCGAAGCTGTCGGGGTAGCCCTGGAAGGCCAGCTCGCGGCCGAGGCTGGCCAGCGTGCTCTGCTCCTCCACCTGCTGTTCCCAGCGGTCCTGCGCCCGGGTGAGCGCCGCCTTCAGGTCGTCGAAGGGCATGGGCACGCCGCACTCGGCCTGCAGGCGCGGCAGCAGTGAGGCGAGCTGGGCGCTGTCGGCCAGGGCCTCGCTGCGGGCCACGAGGTGGTTCAGGTGCAGGGCCAGCTCGGCCTGATAGGAATACGCCGGTGCCTGGCCAAGCGCATGACGCAGCGCGGCCTGGTCGCCATCGCGGAAGAAGGCCCAGACCGGCGCCTCGGGCACGGGCACCCGGTGCGAGAGGTCGATGCGCCAGGCCTCATGCGCCAGCGTGATCGGGTGGATGCACAACCGCGTGAACACCAGGCCTTCGCGACGCAGCCCCAGGCTTTCGAGCTGGTGCAGGCGCTGCTGCATCAGGGCGCGCAGGGTGTTGGCCAGCGGTGTCGCATCGAGCTGCGCCAGCGCGACCGGGATGTGCTGCGGCAGGATCCAGCGGCTGGGCCGCCCGCCGCCGGCCGCCTTGGCGATCTGGATGGCGCCCAGGCGGTCCAGTGCGTCGTCGCTGCCGTCATCCAGGTCGGCCGGCACCAGCACCTGCGGCAGCGCATAAGCCGCCTGGCGGATGCGGGCCCAGTCCTCCGGCGCGAGGCCGGCAGGCAGTCGGGAGGCGTGACGAGGCTGGGGGAGGGGGAAGGCCGGCGCAGGCGGGCGGGCCGGCTTGGGGCTGGAGAGCGGAGAGACTTCTGAATTCACGCCGGAAGTGGAACACAGGCCGCGTCAGGCGCCGCCTCGCCCGGCGGCACCGCGGGCGCGGTGGGCTCGGTCAGCGTCATCAGGATGTCGGGGTACCAGGCGGCGTTCAAGCCGAGCGACTCGTCGACGCCCTGGTCCCGGTTCCCCATGTCCAGGCGCGAGGAATGGATGCCTGCCAGCAGCCAGGGCAGAGCGCCGCGCCCGGGCGCCCGCATCACCACGGGCGCACCACTGATACCGCGGTGCGTGCGCGCGTCCGTCAGGAAGCAGCCCCGGCCCTGGAACCGCCAACCATAGGGCGAGGCCACGCTGCCTTGCCGCACCACGGGCACGTGATGCAGCCCGTCGTGAAACCCCAGCGGGAAGCCGGGGATGAGCAGCGGCTCGCCCAAGCCAATATCGTCCCCGGGGCCGGGCAAGTGCTCGGGCGTGAAGGCCGCCATCGCCACATCAGCCGGCAGGGCGGCGGGGTCGATCTCCAACACGCCGACGTCGATCTCGCTGCCCTCGTCGCGGCCCTGGCGCCAGTTGGCCAGGCCCTCCCGGTAGAGCAACACCGACAGGCCGATGGAATCGGCCAGGTTGTCGGCGTCGGGGTGGATCTCGATCTCCAGGCGGTCGGGGTGGTGGCCGCTGGGTTCGTCGATGAAGACGTGCCGGCTGCTGACCAGGTAGAGCCGCCCGCCGCGCCGGAAAAAGAATCCCGTCGCATTCGTCAGGCCGATCTTGCCGACAAAGGTGCCGATGCGCGCCGTGGCCAGCAGCAGAGGGTCGATGGGTGCGGCAGCGGCAGTCAAGGCGCCGTGCTCAGTGCGACGGCTGGGGCGAGGCGCGCCCCAGCATCGAAGCGAGATGCTTGCAGACGTTCTCGCCGGTGGTCGTCAGGCGCAGCGAACCGCCATGCCACTCCATCCAGTGCAGGGCGACATAGTCCTCGATAAAACCCTCGTCGATCTCGGCCGCGCGGCGACGCTTGAGAAGGTCGACCGTGGCGAGCAGCCTGTCGCGCAGGGTGTCGCGGCGAGAGACCGGCGACGGGGTGGCAGGCAGCGACAGCTTGCGGACAGTACGGGGCTTGGTGGAAGCGTTCATCGGGAACTCCGGACGTGCGTGAGGACAAGCACCTGCCTTGCAGGAAGCGTGCCCGGTGGGCGGTGGCGGTGCCTGTGCGGGGCCTGCTTCGGGCGCTGCGCATGCAGCACGCCTGTCGGGCGGGCGAGCCGGGGCACCAGGGAGGGTGGCCGCCTCGACAGACGTTGAGAGGGGCCGGAGGGCGCTCGCCGCTTGAGGGTGGTTGACGACCGTGCCGGCCGGCGGGAGCCGGCCTGGCGTGAGGCGCGATGCGAGGGCGCCGGTGTCCAGCCACCGAGGTCGCGCCGTTGAGCAGAACGCGACGGGAGCCCCGAGTGTAGGCGCCGGCGCGCAGTCCTCAGGCCTGTCCTACAGGGCCCTGGGCCGGGTGCCGTCTGAAGGCGCGGCGATCCAGGCCTGCAGCTCCGCCGCCCGCGCATGCTTGGGCGCCAGCGCCAGGAAGGTCTTGTACGCGGCCATGGCCTTGGCGTCGTCGCCGGCCTGCAGGCGGGCGTCGCCCAGGTTGAGCCAGGCAAGCGACCGGCTGGCATCCATCTCCACGGCCTTCTCGAACCAGCCTGCGGCCTCGGCGAACTTGGACCGACGGTAGAGCACGAAGCCCAGGTTGTTGGCGGCCAGCGCGAACTTCGGCTGCAGTTGCAGCGCTTCCTTGAAGGCGGCTTCGGCCTCGTCGTAGCGGCGCTCGCGGTAGAGCTGCAGGCCGCGGTCGTTGGCGCGCTGGGCGGCCACGCGGGCGCCGGGGTCCACACGGGCGGTGGTGGCGGCCAGGGCCTGGTCTTTGCCGTCCAGGCCCTTGATGGTCACCTGCACGCCGCTGGCGCCGCCGGCGGCAGGAGCGGCCTGGCGGCTGGCGGTGCTGGCCTCGTCAATCTTGGCCGCCAGCTGGCTGGCCTTGTCGTCGAGCTGGGCGACGGCACCGCTCAGGCCGGGCTCCTGCGCGGTGGGCAATTCGAAAACGAACTCACCGCCCTCGCTGCCCGGCAGGCTGCCGAAGGCGGGCGTCTGGTGCGCAATCGCCGACACCGCGGGCGCCACGTAGGCGGCCAGCTCGGTCGCGGTGATCAGGCCGTCGCCGTTGAGGTCAGCCTTGCCGTTCAGGGCCTGCAGCAGTGTCCAGGTGAAGACGGAGTGGCCGCCCGGACCGTCGTCGGCCACCTGCTGGTCGGCGCCGCCGGCAGTCATCATCTGGCGGCCCACGCGGCGGGCATTGGTGCGGGCGAAGTTGCTGTCGGCCGCCACGCTGCCGGCGCGGGTCAGGCCCAGGCCCGAGTAGCAGGCGTCGATGACGAACAGGGCGTGCTTGGCCGTGATGGCCTCGGCCACCTCCTGCAGCTGCGGCATGGCGATGGCGTCGGCCTGTAGGTCGTTCAGGCCCGCGTCCACCGGCACGATGTAGCCCACCTCGCGGCCGCTGGGCAACTTGCGGGTGCTGCCATGGCCGGCGAAGAAGACGAACACGCGGTCGTCGCGCTTCACGCGTTTGGCGTCGCCGAAGCGCTCGTTCATGGCCTTCAGGATGTTGGCGCGCGTGGCCTCGGCGTCGGTCAGCAGGGTGACGTTGTCGGGCTTGAAGCCGAATCGCGTGACCAGCGCCTCGCGCACGGCCTGCGCATCGCGCACCGCATGCGCGAGCTTGGGCCAGGCGCTGTAGCCATTGATGCCGATGACCAGCGCATGGCTCTCGCGGTAGAGCTCGCCGGCCGCGAGCTGGGGCGGCGCGGGGCGGTCGCCGCTGATGACGAACTGCCCGTCCTTGAAGCTCGCGAAGCGCCAGCCGTCGGCGGCGAGCTGGTCGAGCACCAGCGGCAGCGCCTGCACGGTGCGGGCATGGATGTCGTGGAAGAGCACGATGCCGCGCTGCTGCTTCTCCAGCTCGGCCAGCACGCGCGCGGCGATGCTCTTGGGGATGGGGTCACTCCAGTCGAGGGAGTCGACGTTCCACATCATCGAGCGCAGCTTCAGCGCCTCGATGGTGCTCAAGGCGCCGTCGTTGCGGGCGCCGTACGGAAAACGAAACAGGGCGTCACCGCTGCGACCCGCCGCGTCCAGCAGCGCCTCCGTGTTCGCGGCCTCTTCCTTCACCTTGACCAGCTCGAACTTGCTCATCAGCCCATGGGTGAAGCTGTGGTTGGCCAGCTGATGCCCTGCGGCCAGCACACGCTTGGCCACCGCACTGCCGTTGCCCGGCAGCGGCTTGCCATCGGCGCCGACCTTGCCGAGGTTCTGCCCCAGCTGGAAGAACACGGCGGGTGCCTGGTAGCGCTTGAGGATGTCCAGGATCTCGTCGGTGTAGCGCGGGTGCGGGCCGTCGTCGAAGGTCAGCAGCACGGTCTTGGGCGGGAGCTTGTCGCCGAAGACCTCGCGGTCCTTGGCGGCCACGCCGCGCATCGCGCCTGATGCTGCCGAAGCCGGCACCTCCGGTGCGAGGTCCGCCGCCGCGGGCAGCTGGGCGCCGTGCTGCTTCATGACGGCCTCGCGGGTGTGCAGGGCGCGCAGCTTGGCGGTGTAGTCGGTCCAGCGTTCGCGCTTGAGCTCGATGCCGCGCTTGGCGAAGCCGCCGAAGACCTCCTTGAGCTCCTGCTCGTAGGCCTTCTGTACCTCGGCCAGGGTGTCGATGTCCTCCTGCGCCCGCCGGGCCAGCTTGATGCCGTCCAGCGTCTGCGAGGCCTTCAGGCCCGTGGCCAGTTGCTCCAGCACCTCCTTGAACGCCAGGCGGTCGGCGTCGAACCAGCCCGGCTCGCTCTCGATGCGGGTCAGCAGCGCGGTGGTGGCCTCCAGCGCGGCGGGCTGGAGCGCCGCCTCGGCCAGCGCCTGCTGGCGCTGCAGCAGCTCATGGAAGAGCTGCTGGCCCAGGGCCTGCACCTCACGGCGCTGCGCGGCGGGCAGTGCGGCCTCGCCGTCCATCAGCACGATGATCTGCCGGTGCAGGGCCAGCAGCCCGTCGGCCTGCTGGCTCAGGCGCGCGGTGGCGCCGGTGTCCTGTGGCGCCGAAGCGGCCGGCAGGGCGGCCGGCACGTTCTCGTTGCGCTGGCAGCCGGCCAGGCTCAGGGCCACGGCCAAGGGCAGGGACAGAGGAAGGAAGACTCGCAGGGACATCGACACGAGAACCAGGGCGCCCGGGCGCCAGCAGCTGAACTGGCCGGAAGTGGACCACAGCCGCCTGCAAGAATCGCGGTGAGCTTTCACGCCTGCGTCCCATGAATCTGCCTGCCTTCTCCCGCCGGCTGCTGGCCATCCTCGGCCTGAGCCTGACCGTCACGGCCTTCGCCCAGTCGCCTGCCGACGCGCCCCTGCCCGGCGTGCAGCACGGCCGCATCGAACGCTGGGCCAACCTGCCGTCCAAGTTCGTGGATGCGCGCCATGTGGACATCTGGCTGCCCGACGGCTACACGCCCACCCAGCGCTATGCGGTGCTCTACATGCACGATGGCCAGATGCTCTTCGATGCGCGCACCACCTGGAACAAGCAGGCCTGGCACGTGCAGGACGCGCTGACGCGCCTGCGCGCCGCCGGCCGCATCCGGGACGTCATCGTGGTGGGTGTGTGGAACAACGGCAAGTGGCGCCACAGCGAGTACATGCCGCAAGCCTTCCTGCCGGGGCTGCCGCCGGACTTCCGCGAGGCCCTGGTGCGCGACGGCCTGCAGGGCAAGCCCCAGAGCGACGCCTACCTGCGCTTCCTCGTCGAGGAACTCAAGCCCGCCATCGACGCGCGCTACGCCACCCGGCCCGACCGCGACAACACCTTCATCATGGGCTCCAGCATGGGCGGCCTGATCTCGGTCTATGCGATGAACCGCTACCCCGAGGTCTTCGGCGGCGCGGCCGGCCTGTCCACCCACTGGGTGGGCATCTTCAAGCCCAACGCCGCACTGCCGCTGGCGGCCTTCAACTTCCTGCGCGAGCACCTGGCCGACCCGGCCACCCACCGCCTCTACCAGGACCACGGCACGATCGAGCTCGACGCGCTCTACGCGCCCTACCAGTCCATCGTCAACAGCCTGGCCCGCGAGCGCGGCTACACGGATGGCCGCAACTTCCTGGCACTGACCTTCGAAGGCACCGGCCACAACGAGACCGCCTGGGCGCAGCGGCTGGAAGTGCCGCTGGCCTTCCTGCTGCAGCCCTGAGGCCCAGGGGAGGGGCCTCGCGCGGGAGGGCTGCGGCCGTCAGCCCGCCGCTGGCAACATGGGCCGAGCCGGCACGCCGGCCGCCCACACTCCGGAGGACCCCATGAAGACCTGGCTGGCCGCGCTCGCGGCGCTGACCCTGGCGGGCTGCAACCGCCCTGCTGAACTGCCCGCCGCCACCGGCGACGTCACGCCCACCACGCTGCAGGCGCAGGCGGCCGTGGCACAGGCCCTGCCGCTGGCCGAGCAGCAGGCCTTCGACGATGCCGCCCGCGGCCTGATCGCCCGGCCCGATGGGCAGATCCTGGCCGAGGACGGCCGCGTGCTGATGGACTTCGACGCCTACCGCTTCGTGCAGGGCGAGGCGCCGCCCACGGTCAACCCGAGCCTGTGGCGGCAGGCCAAGCTCAATGCCCAGATCGGGCTGTTCAAGGTGGTCGAGGGCGTGTGGCAGCTGCGCGGCTTCGACATCGGCAACATGACGCTCGTGCAGGGCCGCAGCGGCTGGATCGTCATCGACGCCCTCACCTGCCGCGAAACTGCGGCTGCGGCCATCGCCTTCGCGCGCAAGCACCTGGGCAACCAGCCCGTCACTGCGCTGCTCTACACCCACAGCCATGTGGACCATTTCGGCGGCGCGCTCGGCCTGCTGACGCCCGAGCAGGCCCGCCAGGTGCCGGTGATCGCCTCCGCCGGCTTCATGGAGGAGGCCACGAGTGAGAACCTGATGGTTGGCACGGCGATGGCGCGCCGCTCGATCTACCAGTTCGGCAAGAACCTGCCTGCCACCGTCCAGGGGCGCGTGGACACCGGCCTGGGCAAGGGCGTGGGCTACGGCCGCGTCGGGCTGCTGGCGCCCAACGACCTCATCACCCAGCCCACGGAGGAACGCACGCTCGATGGCGTGCGCTTCATCTTCCACAACGTGCCGGGCGCGGAGGCCCCGGCGGAGATGACCTTCTCCATCCCGGCGCTCAAGGTCTACGGCGGCGCCGAGAACCTCGCCCAGACCCTGCACAACCTGCTGCCGGTGCGCGGTGCCAAGGTACGCGACGCGCTGCGCTGGGCCGGCTACCTGCAGGACGCCCTCGACCAGCTCGGCGATGCCGAGGTCTACGTGGGCCAGCACAACTGGCCGGTCTGGGGGCGCGAGCGCATCGTCGACTTCATCACCCGCCAGCGCGATGCCTACAAATACCTGCACGACCAGACGGTGCGCCTGATCAACGCCGGCCTGACGCCCGCCGAGATCGCCGAGCAGGTCAAGCTGCCGGCCTCGCTGCAGACCTTCTTCCCGACGCGCGGCTATTACGGTGACGTGCGCCACAACGTCAAGGCCATCTACCAGTTCTACCTCGGCGCCTACGACGGCAACCCGGCCCACCTCAACCCGCTGCCACCGGAGGTGATGGGCCGGCGCTACGTGACCCTGGCCGGTGGCGCCGACAAGCTGATGGCCGCTGCACAGCAGGCCTTCGACGAGGGCGACTACCGCTGGGCGGCGGAGCTGCTGAACCGCCTGGTGATGGCCGACAGCCGCCACACCGGTGCGCGCCAGCTGCTGGCCCGCACCTACGACCAACTCGGCTACGCCGCCGAGGCCGCCACCTGGCGCAACAGCTACCTCAGCGCGGCGGCGGAGCTGCGCCAGGGGCCGCCGCAGCAGGGCATCGACCGGTCAGTGGCGCTGGACATGCTGCAGCAAACGCCCACCGAGCGCTTCCTGGAGGCGATGGCCGCCGGCCTGAACGGCCCGGCCGCCGAGGGCAAGGACTACCGCATCAACCTCGTCTTCACCGACCGCCCCGAAAGCCATGTGCTGTGGATCGAGAACGCGGTGCTGCACCACCGACGCGCCTCGCCCGCGGCGGACGCCCACGCGACGATGAAGCTCACCCATGCCTTCTTCATCCGGATGATGGCCGGCAAGGTGGGCGCCAAGGACCTGCTGATGTCTGACGAGATCCAGATCAGCGGCAGCCGCATCGACCTGGCCCGCTTCCTCGGCCTGATCGACAAGGCCCCGGGCACGTTCCCGATCGTCACGCGCTGAACCCGCAGCGCTCAGCCCGGCGCCGGCGCGTGGCCGACGCGCCCGCGTCGGCGCGCGCGGTCGGTCTCGCGCCACCAGGGCTGCACCGGCTCGCCGTGCGCCGGCTCCACGGCCTGGCCCAGGCGCGGCATCAGCAGCTGCGCGCCGGCCACCGGGCCTTGCGCCAGCAGCACCTCGGCCGGCTCGTCCCAGTCGTGCAGCGCCAGGCTGAAGGTGCCCCAGTGCACGGGCAGCAAGGTGCCGCCGCCCAGCAGCTGCAGCGCCTTCAGCGCATTCTCAGGACCGAGGTGGATGTCGCCCCAGGACGGGTGATGAGCGCCCACCTCCAGCAGCACCAGGTCGAAGCCGCCGAAGTGCTCGCGGATGCGCGCGTACTCCGGCGTCAGCCCGGTGTCACCGCTGAAGAACACCCGGTGCCGCGGCGTCTCGATGACGAGGGATGACCACAGCGTGGCGTTGCGATCCCGCAGCGAGCGGCCCGAGAAATGCTGGGACGGCGCTGCATGGATGCGCAGCTCGGCCGCAGGGGCCTGCCAGTGCTCCCACCAGTCCAGCTCCACGATGCGCTCCGGCGGCACGCCCCAGGCCTGCAGGTGGGCGCCCACGCCCAACGAGGTGATGAAGGGCACCTGCTGCAGCGCCACCAGCTCGCGGATGGTGCCGTGGTCGAGATGGTCATAGTGGTCATGCGAGATGACGACGGCATCCAGCGGCGGCAGCGCCTGCAGCCCCAGCGGCACGGGCTGGAAGCGCTGCGGGCCGAGCCACTGCAGCGGCGACGCGCGCTGAGCCCAGACCGGGTCGGTCAGCACCCGCAGGCCGTCGATCTCGATCAGCACCGTCGAATGCCCGAGCCAGGTCGCGCGCAGCCCACTGCCGGGGCGCCGGGCCCAGGTCTCCAGCGGGTTGACGGCCGGCAGCGGCGCCGAGGGCAGGCGCCGGCCCGCGGGCCGCAGCAGCTCGGTCACCGAGGGGCGCACCGTGCGGTCGCGCAGGCCGGGGTCGATGGGGTGGACGTTGTGGAAGCCCTCGCCCGTGTCGGTGACGCGATAGCGGGGCGACGCCCGCATGCGCGCCAGCCGCTCGCCGGCCGCGCGTTTGCCAAGAGATTTCATCGGATTGCCGACACCGCCGGCTGTGCACCAGGACGCAGGTAGATGACCTCTCCCGACGGCGTTTCAAGGCCATGGGCGGCACGCGCCCGCCGGCATTTGTCGTCACCGGGTTGCAGCTCCTGGCAGCTGCTCGAACGCCGGTCATAGATGGCACAGCGCACGCGGCGCCCCTCGTCGCCGTCGAGCGCGACACAGCGAGCGGGCTGGCGCTCGGTGCCAGCCATGCAACGCATCTGGGCGTTGACCTGCCGGGTCAAGCCGGCAGGCACCGTGCCGCCGGGGGCATCGTCTGCCTCGGCCCAATAGAAAGACACACGAAAAAAGGCGCAGCAGGCGCCACAGCGCTGACAGTCCAGTTCGGGGGCCACGGCCCGATCCTCCTCATTCGTCAGACGGGGCGGTGCTGTGTGCCCGCCCCCAGGGTGATGAAAAGCATGCGGCTGGGCCGGAACACCCGGGCGGTGTGCCAGGCCCCGCGCGGTACGACGACGGCACCCCGGCCCGTCAGGCGCTGCGCGCTGCGGCGTCCCTCGGCTTCCAGCAGGAACTCGATGTCGCCCTCCAGCAGGTAGACGAACTCGTCACCTTCGGGGTGCATCTCCCAGCTGGCCCAGTCCGCCTCGCAGCTGAACTCCGACACCAGCCAATCCCGGCCCAGGCCGTCCAGCACCTCGGGCGGCTGGCCCCAGAAGGCCTCGCCGCCGGGCAGCGTGCGGATGCCGCCACTGGCGGCGAGCAGGGCATAGGTCTGGTCGGGCAGCAAGGACATAGCCATCACCTGGAAGAAACCAGTCGCGCATTGTGCGGACCGTGACGCCCGTCACAAGCCCCTCACTTGAAAACCCCCAAGCCGGTCCAATCTCTGCTGCCAGGAACCGCTCTTTCGGGTGTCTGCATGTCGTCCGTCATCAAGCTTGCCCTTCCCGTTGAACTGCTGTCGCTCGTCCGGCTCGCCCACCTGCTGCAAGGCGTGGAGCACCAGACGGTGGACCCGCACCAATATCGCCTGCTGGTCGAGAAGCTGAGCGCCGAGCTGCGCGAGCACCAGGCCCACCCGGCACTGGCCACGGTGCTCGACCACTTCCCGGCTGCCGCGGAGCTGTACGAGAACCTGCAGTACGCGCATGCCGGTCTGTGCCGGGCACCGCTGGAGGCCTCGCTGCAGTCGGAGCTGGCCGCGCGCGAGCTGCTGGCGCGCGTCAGTCGCTGAGCAGGGCCTGACCCGCGGCGCGCCTCAGCCGCCGCGCCTCAGCGCGATCTCGAACACCACGCCGTCCGCCGCGTTGCGGGCGCTGATGCTGCCGCCCATCTTGGCCAGATAGGTCTTGGCCACGAACAGGCCCTGGCCGCGGCGCTGGCCGTCTTCGGCGTCGGCCGTGCTGACGCCGTAGTCAAAGATGCGGGTGAGCTGCGCCTCGTCGATCTGCGGCCCCTGGTTGTGCACCTCCACCACGGCCAGCTCGCCCTGCAGACGCAAGGTCAGCTGGATGGCAGTGCCGGGCACGCGATGGCGGTCGGCGTTGGTCAGCACGTGGGTCAGCGCGTCTTCAAGCGGGTATTCGTCCGCCTGCACCCAGGCCGGCTCGGGGGCCGCCGTGTAGGCAACGCTGGCGATGCCGGCGTAGGCCGCATTCGCCGCCACCTGGCGCAGGAAGGCGTCCAGGTCCAGCCGCCCCACCGCCAGCGTGGCTGCCGCCAGTGCCTCGCTCGGCGAGGCCTGGCCGTACAGCACCTTGACGGCCTGCTGCATGCGCTGCACGTAGCGACGGCTTGGGTCTTCGTCGGCGCCGTGCAGCAGCATCAGCGACTGCAGCGGCGACATGATCTCGTGGCCCACCGCATGCCACTGGTCGTGCTCGCGCTCGGCCCGCAGCTGCTCGCGGCGCAGGCTGTCGCGGGCCTGCTGCAGCAGGTCGGACAGCACGCCGGCGAGGATGCCCAGCTCGTCGCGCCCGCGCAGGTCGGCCACGTCCAGGGTGCCGAGCTCGGCCTGCCCGGCCTGCTGCATCTGGTGTGACAGCGCGGCCGCCCGCTTCGTGAGGACCGCCACGCGGCGGATCAGCCCCACCTCGATGATCAGCCAGGCCAGCGCCAGGGCCGCCAGCATCGCGCCGACCGGCCAGGCCAGGCGGGCCGCGCTGGCACTGAGCGTGCGGTCCAGGCCCTGCAGGTCGCCAGTCAGCGCCACGTCGAACCGCCCGCCCGGGGTGGTGACGCTGTCGCGCGCAGCCAAGGTGCGCGGCGTGGCCGGCGCGGGCAGGTGCTGGATCAAGGTCATCAGCCAGGGAGAGCCCGGCGCATCGGTTTCCTCGGCACCTTGCAGCAGCGCCACGACATGCGCCCCGCGGGTGATCTTCAAGGTCTCGCCCGGCGAAAGCGCCGCGGCCAGCCGGCTGAGGCTCAGCGGCGCTTGGGCACCGGCCGTGGCGCTGTCGAACAGCGGCACGCCGTCCGGGCCCAACAAGGACAGCCGCACGCCGGTGCGGGCGAGGTCAGCCGGCGGCCACTGCGGCCCGCCGGGCCGGAACAGAGCCTCGCGAAAGGCCTCCACCGGCAGCCGGATCGACACGGTCGTGCGCCGCGCGCAGGGCTCGGCGGCCGTGAGGCACGGTCCCTCGCGCCATACCCAGCCGCGAAAGTCCCGCTCGGGTCGCCGCCGGGGGCGCAGCGACGTGGTGTTGCCAGGCCCGTCCACCAGGAAACCCGGCAGCTGACCGCGCTGGGCGTCCAGCATCTCGACTGGCGCCAGCCAGTCCTGTTCGGGGCCACCCCCGGGCTGCAGCCGGATGTGCACCCGGTGCACGTCAGCCACCTCCAGCGCGCCCCGCTCGCGGCTGACCAGCGGCGGCGCGTCCAGGCTGGCCACGAGGTAGACAAAGCCCCCCGCGTAGGCATTGCTGCCCACCGCCGCACACAGGCTCGCGCCGCCTGGGTATTGCAGCGCGCAGCCCGCCATCTCGACCGCCCGGCGCGCCTTGTTGGCGTCGTCGAAATCGATGGCCCCGAACGGCAGCACCAGCGGGGCCAGCCAGCCCTCGCCCAACTGCGCCGGCTCGGGGTTCAGCAGCGCGAGCTGGCCCGACGGATGGCGCAGCTGCGCGACGATCTCGGCCAGCGACTTGGCGAAGGTCTGCTCATAGCGCTGCGCATTGCGCTGGCGCTCCTCGTTCAGCAGCGCCACCGCCAGCGCCAGCGTGGCCACCGCCAACGCGATGAACACCAGGTGGAAGACGATGCGGTTGCGAAACGCCGCGAGCCCCAGGCGGGGCACGTCGGGCAGCGTGAGATCGACGCGACCGAGCTTCACGCGCGGGCCCAACCCGTCAGAACACAGCCACAGAGGCACAGAGACACAGAGGCGGCTTCAGCACCTCCATCTCTGTGTCTCTGTGCCTCCGTGGCCTGTCTCGATGGGGGCAGCGCCATGGCGGTGCTCAGGTGGCGGTCCAGCGAAAGCCGCGCATCGGGATGTTCTCGATGCCGTCGAACGACGGGTCGACATCGCGGAAGGCATCGCGGATGGTCGCCACGTGCTTGCGCACGTTGTCGCGGTTGCGGCCACTCTTGACGACGTCGAACAGCTCTTCGTAGCTCACCACCTCGCCAGCCCGCTCGTGCAGTGTGGCGAGGATGCGCTGGGCCGTGAGCGGCAGGTTGACCCGCTGGCCGCGCCACATCGCCGAGCGCTGCTTGAGCGGGTCGAGCTGCAGGCTGTCATCGGCCGCCCGGGCGCCGCCCTTGGGCTCGCGCAGCCGCGCGGTGCGCAGGATGTCGAGGAAGGTCTCGATGAACTCGGCTTCGTCGAAGGTCGTCTTCTGCAGGTAATCCCAGGCGTCCAGCGCCTTCATGATGCTGCGGTAGATGGCTGCCGGCATGGCCGACACCACCAGCACCGGCGTGCCCAGGCCCTGCTTGTTGATCTCGTTGATCAGCGCCACGCCGGCATTGCGCTCGCGGCCGAGCTCAATGTCGAGCACGACCAGGTCGTAGCGTTCGCGGCGCAGCGCGGCCTCGGCGGCGTCCCGGTCAAACCATTGGTCGACGCTGAGTTCAGGGCGGGCGGCGCGAATCCACCCGGCGAGCTGCGCGCTGGTGGTGGGGTCGTCCTCGATGACGGCGATGCGGGGCGTGGCTGCGGATTATGGGCAGGGCCTCTGGGACTCACGTGGAAGAAATCTTCCGGGTGCCTTTGCCTAGAGCCTTTGCCGTTCGGTGCACCGTGCCGGGAATTCGCCCCGGCGGGCGAGTAACTTTTCTCTGTCGCGCCAGAGAAAAGTCACCAAAAGAGAGGCGCTGAACCGCAAGTCATCAGGCTGGTGCCAAGGCTCGCGCGCGAAAACTCAAGCTCGGCTTGTGCGCCGAAGCGACCCGCTGCGCTCTCGCTGCTGTCCCTGTCACGAGCGCCATCCATCGCACCTTCACGCCCGTTAACGCCGGCTGCACGCCGGGCTCACCAGTGAATGCGCCACATGCCTGGACGCGCCGTCGACGGCGCTTGGTTTTCAACTCGTGAGTTCGGCGTGCAGCCGACGTTGACCGCACAAGCGGTGGATGACGCGGGGTCTGGATAGGGTCAGCAGCGAGAGCGCAGCGGCTCGCCTCGGCTGAGGCTCTGAGCGTTTGTTTTCGCGCGATGCCCGTCGCAGGCCAGAGGCGACTTGCGGTTCAGCGCCTCTTCTTTGGTGACTTTCTTCTGGCGCAGCAGAAGAAAGTTACCCGCCCGCCGGGGCGGACTCCCGGCACGGTGCACCGAGTCCAAAGGCTCTCAGCAAAAGCGCCCGAAGCTCCGCGCAAAGGCCATCCGGCCCACCAACGGAGCAAACCTTCCGCCGCCGCGGAAGACACCCACCCGCCCCCGCCCTCGTCCCTTCCCCCGGTCCTGGACACCATGGCCACCGTGCATCGCGCCCTTCACTTCCGCGACGCCGACAGCCCCCAAGGACCGCACCATGCTGCACCGCCTCCAGTCCCTCGCCGCCTCGCTGCGCCAGGCTTTCCGTCGACGCGAGCAAGCCGCCGCCCCCCACCCTGCCCGCAGCCTGCCGCTGCGCCGCGCCCTGCCGCCGCTGCTGGCCCTGACCGCCGTGACGGCGGCCGGCTATGGCCTCGTGACCCACCCGCCGCTGCTGGCCGTGCCCCACGGCCAGGCCGCACTGCGTACCAACCAGTTCAGTGGCGGCACGAGCGAGTTCCGCAGCGGCAGCTTCCTGCGCCTGCCGGGCTTGCACGAGGTGCGCTTCTTCCCGCTGCGCGACCAGAGCTATCACCCAGTCGCGCTGGCCAAGGCCGGCGGGCCGGCGCCGCTGCAGTCGGTCGAAGGCCTGTCCCTCGGCCTGGACCTGAACGTGCGCTGGAGCGTGGACGCCACGCGTCTGCCCGAGCTGTCGCGCAAGCTGCCGGACGACATTGAAGCCGAGGTGATCGCGCCGGCCGTGCAGGCCGTCGTCTACAAGCAGGTGGCCAAGCGCACGGTGCGGGAGATCTTCTCCAGCCAGCGCGCGGAGATCGCCGCCGCGCTGGAAAGCGAGCTGCGCGCCCGCCTGGCCAGTGACGGCATCCTGCTCAAGAGCGTGCAGATCGGCTCGGTGGACCTGCCGGCCGACTACCGCCGCGGCATGGACAGCCTGCTGGCCGACAGCCTGGCCAGCGAGCGCATGCGCTACACGCTGGAGATCGCCGACAAGCGGGTCAAGGAGACCGAGCTGCAGGCCGCGGCCGACAAGGTGCGCCGCGAGACCGCCGCCGAAGCCGCCGGCCGCGAGCAGATCATTGCCGCCCGGGCGCAGGAGGAGGCCATGAAGCATGTGCTGCCCTTCAAGCAAAAGCTGATCGAGCAGCGCGCCCTTGAGGCGCAGGCCGAGAGCGCTGCCCGCATCAAGCAGGCCGAGGGCCAGGCCCAGGCTCGCCGCATCGAGATCGATGCCGAGGCGGCGGCGCGCCAGAAGCTGGCCGATGCCGAGGCCTACCGCGTGTCCCAGGTCGGCCGCGCCAACGCCGGCCAGATGGCGACGGAAGGCGCGTTGCTCACCAAGCATCCGCTGCTGGTGCAGAAGGCCATGGCCGACAAGCTGTCTGACAAGGTGCAGGTCATCATCGCGCCGCCCGGTTCGGGCGGCTTCATCGGCAATGCGCTGCTGGCGGGCGTGCAGGCCGCGCCCAAGGCCGAGCCGGTCGCGGCGGAAGCGGCCGCGGAGAAGGAGTAAGCCATGCGTCGCTTTGCGTTGATGGCACTGGCCGCCACGATGGCCGCGGCCTTCATCACCACCGCCCAGGCTGCGCCCGACTTCCCGCGGGCCGGCCTGGTGTCGCAGGACTCGCCGCTGCGCGGCGCCCCACGTGACACCGCCTCACTGCAGGCCCAGATGGGCCGGGGCGAGGCGTTGGAGATCCGCGGGGAGCGGGGTGACCACTGGCAGGTGTGGGACTACCGGCGCGAACGCGGCGGCTGGCTGCGCAAGAGCCAGGTGCTGCTGCTGCCCCGCGGTGACGGCGCCAGCGCCGAGCTGCTGGCGCAGTTGCGCCTGGCGCGCCAGCAATGGGGCACTGAAGGCCTGGGCCTGGGTCTGGCCGCCGCCTATGTGCAGGCGGCCACGCCAGCCGAGCTGGCCAGCCCCGGCGGGGCCGAGGCACTGGAGGCCATGGGCCTGTTTGCCGAGCGCATCGCTGACCGCGCCTCGCTGCCCGCGGCCCGGCCCGGCGAAGGCCAGCTCGCCGCGCAACTGGACGTGGCGGCGCGCTATGGCCTGAAGTTCGAGCAGTTCGAGCTCGACGAAGGCCGCGTGCAGGTCTGCTATGAGGGCGAAGCCTTCCGCCGCGTGCTGGCCGTGGGCGGCACGCCCGAGCAGCGCGCCCGCGCCGCCCTGGCCCTGACCCGGCCCGAGTGCCTGAGCCCGCGCGCCACACCCCGCGAGGCTGAAGCGCGCGACCAGTGGCGCCAGCAGGTGCTCGCGCAGGTGGACGCCGCCGGGCTGCCCGTGCACTGGAAGAACCGCCTGCTGATGCGCCGCGCCGCGGTGAGCGCGAGCCTGGCCTTTGCGCACGCGCGGCGCGGCCTGGCGCCCGAGCCGGTGCCGGGCTTGGCAGAGTTTGCAGGCATCGTGCCGACCGAGCTGACCGAGGACGACCAGCCGGCCTACGCCGAAGCCGCGATGCGCGTGAACGCAGCCCGCTGGCTCGGCAGCCCCGCGGGTGCGCGGGACTTCGGTCCGGTGCAGCTCACCCTGGTGGCGGGCGCCGACGGTGAGCGCTGTGTGGAGCTCAAGGACGCCGGGCGGCTGGTGGCACGCCGCTGCAGTTATGGTCAGGTCGCCATCGCCTCGGCGACGATGAACCGCGAGGGGCGTGCCTTGACGCTGGCGGCGCAGCCGCTGGACGGCTGGCGTGAGCTGTGGGTGTTCCGCAAGACCCGGGAGGGCTGGCGAGTGGAGGTGCTGCCCCCGGCGGCAGCCCAGCCCGGGCTCGGCGTCGCCGAGTTCGCCGGCTGGGTGCCGGGCGGCACGCAGATGCTGCTGGCACGTGAGGTGCGCGCGGAGGGCAAATACCGGCGCAGCTTCGAGCTGGTGTCGATCGACACCCTGGCCACGGAGCGCCAGGCGGCCGAGCCCGCGCAGATGGGCGCCTTCCAGCGCTGGGCTGACCCCGCCTGGCGTGGCGCCTCACCGATCCGGCGCTGACGCGATGGCGGCCGATCAGGCCGCCATCTTCACGGCCTCGGCGGTGGGCAGCTCCACCCGCGCGACGGTGCCCTTGCCCGGCTGGCTCTCCAGCCGGATGGCCCCATGCAGCAGGTTCTCCACCAGGCTGTGCACGACGAACAGGCCGAGGCCGCTGCCGCCCTGGCCGAAGCGCGTGGTGAAGAAGGGCTCGAAGGCGCGCTCCAGGTCCGCGCGCGGCATGCCGCCACCGTTGTCGCGCACCTCCAGCATCAGGTGGTGGGCCGGCGCCGGGGCGGTGCCGATGCGCACCTGGCCGGCGCTGCCGCCAAAGGCATGCAGGCAGGCGTTCTCGAACAGCTGCTCCAGCACCTGGCGCAGCACGTCGCGGTAGCCGTCCATCGCGAGCGACTCGGGCAGGTCGCAGATGAACTGCACGTGTCGCACACCCAGGCGGTGCTGCACGCTGGCCCAGGCCTGCTCAGCCACCTCGCGCAGCAGGAAGCGCGCATGCGTGGCGCGACCGCCGTCCTCGGTCAGCTGGCGAAAGCGGCTGATGAGCTGGAGCGCACGGCGCACGTTGTGCTCCACCAGCTGGGCGGCGTGGGCGGTCTGGGTGGTCCAGTCAGTCATCTCCTGGCGGCGCAGCGGCAGGTGGTTGGCCAGCTTGTCGGCCACCACACGGCTGTGCTCCCGCATCACGTCGGCCGACAGCAGCGCATTGCTCAGCGGCGTGTTGAGCTCGTGGGCAATGCCGGCCAGCAACTGGCCCAGCGCCGCGAGCTTGCGGCTGCTGACCAGCTCCTGCTGCGCCTGCAGCAGCTCGGCGGTGCGGGCCTGCACCTGCTCTTCCAGCCACTCGGCGGCGCGGCGGCGCTCGTCCTCCCGGCGCGCCTGATCGATGGCGATGCCGGCAAGGTTGCTGGCCACGCGCAAGGCGGTCAGCTCGTCAGGCCCGGGACGGCGCTGCTCGCGGTAATACATCGCAAAGCTGCCGATGACGCCCTGGTGGGCCGCATGGATGGGCTCCGACCAGCAGGCCTTGAAACCATGCGGCGCCACCAGCGCCTTGTAAGGCGCCCACAGCGGGTCGGTTTCGATGTCCTCGACGATGACCGTGCGGTCTTCGGCCATGGCCGTGCCGCAGGAGCCCACGCCCGGGCCGATGGACAGTCCGTCGAGCAGTTGCAGATAGCTCTGCGGCATCCGCGGGCCTGCGCCCGGGTGCATTTGCCGACCGTCCGAGTCCAGCAACATGACGCTGCAGAACATGCCGTCGAACTGGGCCTCGATGAGGGCCGTCAGGCGATTCAGCACGGCCTTGAGCGGCTGGCCGGTGGCGACCATCTGCAGCAGTTCGTTTTCGCCGTCAGACAGGGCCTGGGCGAAGGCGATGGCGCCCAGGTCGACCAGGCAGACGGTCATGAGCTCCCCCGGCGCGGCGCCGGTCAGCAGCAGCTCATGCGGACGCGTGCTGCCGTCGCGGCGCATCAGCGGCCACAGCAGCCGGCTGCTTTCGCCCGGCCCCAAGGCCTCGATCTGCTGCCGCAGCGCGTTGCACTGCCCAGGCAACTCGGGCGCGCACAGCCGCGACAACGGTTGGCCGACCAGCGTCGCCGCGGTATGGCCGAGCACGTCGGCGCGCCCGGAGGTCGCCTGCTCGATGAGCAACTCCGGCACCCGCCGGACTGACAGCATCGCCATGTGGGCCAGGTTGTCCATGATGGTCTCCGCAGTTTTCGCGTTATGAATCAAGTCGGGCGCCCAGGGGGCAACCACTGGCAACAAGCCCCTCGACTTTGCCCAAAACCGGGTTTGTCCGGGCCAGAATCGCCCCTTCACTTGCCGCAGATCAATCCGCCATGCCCCAAATGTTGCTGATCGTCGAACCCTTGGGCCAGCGCGCCGAACGTGGCCGTGCAGCTGGTGAGGTCTTGTACAAGCGCATGCTCGACTTTGCCAGTGAACTGCAAGCACAAGGCCTGCTGCTCGGTGTGAATTCACTCGGCAGTGAGGCCCGGCGTCTGGCCAAGCGCGACGGCAGCGCCCAGGTCTGGGACGGGCCCTTCGCGGAGTCGAAGGAGATGGTCGGCGGCTATTTCCTGCTGGACACCGACGACCCGGCCGTGGCCCTGGCCTGGGCGGAGCGCTGCCCGGCAGCCGAGTGGGCGACGGTGGAGATCCGCGGCGTGGGCCCCTGCTATCTGTGAGCCCCTGCCCCGCCCTCGCAGGGGCGGCGCGGCGCCGGCTTGTCGGCGAGAAGCTGGTGTTTTCCCGTAGTGCTGTCGAAAGTCGCCGGGCGCCATCGTCGTGCTCGGGAAGGCAGCACAACCGCTGCCGCGAGCACGAGGAGATGCCATGCGATTCATGATCCAGGTCCGCGCGACCGCCACCAGCGAGCGAGGTGACCCGCCCGGGCCCGAGTACGCCGAACTGTTCGAGCAGATGGGCGCCTTCCACGAGGAGATGGCGCGTGCCGGCGTGCTGCTGGACGGTGCCGGCCTGCGCCCGAGCCGCGATGGCTGGCGCCAGCGCTATCACGCCGATGGCCGCATGGAACGCATCGACGGGCCGTTTGCCGAAGCCAAGGAACTCATCGCGGGTTACACGCTGATCCAGGTGCGGTCGGTGGAAGAGGCCCAGGCCTGGGCCAGCCGCTTCCCCAAGCCCTTCGTGGGCATCGACTGCGAGATCGAGGTGCGCCGGCTCTACGAGGAGGCCGACTTCGGCCCCGGCGGCGACATGGAAATCCAGCGCGCCTGAGGGGGACCGCATGAGCACGCTCTCCCTCATCTTCATCACCTTAGGCGTGGCCGTCATGGGCCTGATGGCCTATGCCGCGACCCGGCCCGACGAATTCCGCGTCGAACGCCAGGCGCGCATCGAGGCGCCGGCCGAGCAGGTGTGGCCGCTTGTCAGCGAGCTGCGCGCCTTCAATCGCTGGAACCCGTATGAGCGCAAGGACCCGCTCATCAAGGGCGCCTACAGCGGCGCGGCCAGCGGCGTGGGCTCGCGCTACGACTGGGACAGCCGCGAGGTCGGCAGCGGCAGCCTGGAGATCACCGCGCTGCAGCACGGCCGCCGCGTGCAGATGAAGCTGGACTTCATCAAACCCTTCGAGGCACACAACCAGGCCGAGTTCGCGCTGCAGCCCCTGGCCGATGGCGCCACCGAGGTGCGCTGGACGATGCAGGGCCCGGCCAATTTCGTGTCCAAGCTGATGGGCGTGTTCATCGACATGGACCGCATGGTGGGCCGCGACTTCGAAGCCGGCCTGCAGAACCTGCGCCAGCTCGCCGAGGCCCGGCCATGATGGACCTGCACTTCAGCATCGACATCGCCGCCGCGCCGGCACGGGTGTGGGACTGCATGTTCGACCCGCTCGCCTACCGCGACTGGACGCGCGCCTTCGCCGAGGGCTCCTACTTCGAAGGCCGCTGGGCCGCCGGTGAGCGCCTGCGCTTTCTCGACCCGCAGGGCTTCGGCATGGAGGCGGTGGTGGACGACTGCCGGCTGCATGAGCACCTGTCCTTGCGGCTGGTGGGCGAACTCAAGGACGGCCGACCTGTGGCCGACAGCCCGCTGCGCACCCATCCGGCGCACGAGACCTATGCCTTCAGCCGGCAGCCCGACGGTGGCACCCGGCTTGCCGTGCAGCTGCAGGCCTGGAACGACGGCTTCCTGGCCTTTCTGCAGGACACCTGGCCGCAAGCCCTGCAGCGCCTGAAGACCCTGGCCGAATCAACCCACTGAAGGACGTGCCATGCACCGCCAGATCTACGTCAACCTGCCCTGCAAGGACCTCGCCGCGAGCAAGGCCTTCTTCGAGGCCATGGGCTATCAGTTCCACCCACAGTTCACCAACGACGTCGCAGCGGGCCTGGTGCTGGGCGACAACCTGTATGCCATGCTGCTGACGGAAGACTTCGCCCGCGGCTTCACGGCCAAGCCGTTGGTGGACGCGAAGGCGGCCACCGAGGTGTTGGTTTGCCTGAGCTGCGACAGCCGCGAGGAGGTCGATGCCCTGGTCGCCAAGGCGCGCGCAGCCGGCGCCGCCGTACCCCGCGAACCGCAGGACCATGGCTTCATGTACGGCCACGGCTTTGAAGACCTGGATGGCCACATCTGGGAGCTCGTGCACATGACCGCCATGCCACCGCAGGGCTGAACCTGGAGACACCCTCATGCAATTCACAGCCAAGCTCACCCCCTTCATCTGGTATCAGCGCGGTGCCGAAGACGCGGTCGCCCACTACCTGAAGGTCTTCGGCCCCGGCAAGGGCCGCGTGCTGCACACCCAGCGCTGGGGCGAGAACTCGCCCGGCGAAGCCGGCACCATCATGCTGCAGCAGGTGGAGCTGCTCGGCCTGCAGTTCACGGCCTTCAACGGCGGCCCGCACTTCAAGCTCACCGAAGCCTTCTCGCTCGCGGTGGCCTGCGCCGACCAGGCCGAGATTGACCATCTCTGGACGGAGCTGCAGGCCGGGGGTGGCCGCGAGAAGGCCTGCGGCTGGGTGGAAGACGCCTGGGGCGTGTCCTGGCAGATCATCCCGGCGGCCTGGTTCGACATGATCAACGACCCCGACCCGGCGCGGGTGCAGCGGGTGTTCCAGGCCATCTGGGCGATGGGCAAGATCGACCTCGCAGCACTTCAGCTCGCCTACGACGGAGCCTGATCGGGTGAGCCATGCCGACCTCGCCGCGGGCGTCTGGCGCCTGGAGCGCAGCCGCCTCGTGGGCGCGGCGGCCAAGCTGCTGCGCGATCTGGATGAAGCCGAGGATTGCGCGCAAGACGCCCTCATGGCGGCGCTGGACGCCTGGCCCCGCGACGGTGCGCCCGCCAACCCGGCGGCCTGGCTGATGACGGCCACCCGCAACAAGGCCCTCGACCGGTTGCGCCGACGCGCGATGCTGGAGCGCGAGCACGAGCACCTGGCCGCGGACGATGAGGCCTACGGCACGCATGTGGTGCCCGACTTCGTCGACCAGCTCGACGCCGCGCGGGACCAGGCCGAGATCGGCGACGAGTTGCTGCGGCTGATCTTCATCGCCTGCCACCCCGTGCTGCCGCGCGAGGCCCAGGTGGCGCTGACGCTGCGGCTGCTCGGCGGGCTGGAGACGGCCGAGATCGCCCGCGCCTTCCTGCAGCCCGAGCCGACCGTGGCCCAGCGCATCGTGCGCGCCAAGAAGGCCCTGCACGGCCAGGCCTTCGAGCTGCCCGGGGCGGACGAGCGCACCCAGCGCCTGCAGGCCGTGCTGGCCGTCGTCTACCTGATCTTCAACGAAGGCCACAGCGCCGGCAGCGGCGCCACACTGCTGCGCCCGGCGCTGTGTGACGAGGCCCTGCGCCTGGCCCGCCAACTGCAACATCTGCTGCCCGGCGAAGGCGAGGTGCACGGGCTGGCGGCGCTGCTGGAGATCCAGGCCTCGCGGCTGCCCGCGCGGCTGGATGCGCAGGGCCGCCCCGTGCTGCTGCCCGACCAGGACCGCCGCCGTTGGGACGCCCTGCTGATCCGCCGCGGGCTGGCCGCGCTTGACCAGGCGCAGTCCCTCGGCACGCCGGGCCCTTACACGCTGCAAGCGGCCATCGCCGCCTGCCATGCCCGCGCCGCGCGCGCCGAAGACACCGACTGGCCCGCCATCGTGGCCGGCTACGACCAGTTGCTGGCGCTCAACCCCTCGCCCGTCATCGCGCTGAACCGCGCCGTGGCGATCAGCTTCGCACGGGGACCGGCGGCAGCCTGGCCACTGCTGCAGGCCCTGGCCGGTGAACCCCAGTTGCAACGCTACCCCTGGCTGGCTGGCGCCCAGGCCGATGTGCTGGAGCGCCTGGGCCGCGTCGGCGAGGCCCGCGAGGCCTATCTGCGCGCGGCGGAACTGACCGACAACGCGGTCCAGCGGGAGTTGCTGACCGAGCGGGCGCGGCGCTTGGCCAGTTGAGCGCCCGCCTGCGGGTCAGCCGGGCTCGTGGGGCGATGCCGGCTGGCGCGCATCCCGCAGGTGCGCCGCCAGCTGGAACCACATCGCCGCCCACCCCGCCCCGAAGGCCCAGCCGGCGATCACGTCGCTGGCCCAGTGCACGCCCAGCACGACCCGTGTGGCGCCAATGATCAGCGCCATGGCGACGGCCACGCCGAGCAGGAACACCCGTTCACGCGTGCGCCCATGGCGCTGCGCGATCAGCACGCCCACGGTCAGGTAGAACACCGCCGACATGCTGGCGTGGCCGCTCGGGAAGCTCAGCCCCTCTTGCACCAGGGCCGCGAAATCCGCGTCGGGACGGGCCCGGCCGAACAGCGCCTTGAGGGTGCTGACCATCAAGGCCCCGCCGGCCATGGCCACGGCAACGGTCGCCGCCCGCGCCGGGCGGCCGACGCTGCACAGATAGGCCACCACCAGCACCGTGAACAGCGTCAGCACGGCTGTGCCGCCCAGCGCGCTGAAGTCACGCATGACCGCCTCGACCTTCGGATGCGCTGCGCGCCAACCCTGCGCGGCATGCAGCAGGGCTTCGTCCCAACGCACGGTCAGGCCCGCATGCATTGCGAAGGCGAGGACGGCGAACAGGGTCCAGGCCAGCGCGGCCAAGGCCCAGCCCCGGGGCGACACGCGCTGAGAGATCGACACGGTCGTCATGCGCGCAACAGCGCCTTGGCCGCCTCGACCCGCAAAGCCAGCGGTGCCGCTTCATCATCCAGCACCTGCTGCAGGAATTGCCGCGGATCGACGTGGCCCTCGGCCGCCGTCGGGGGCAGCTTCAGCGGTGTGCTCGCCTGAGGCGCTGGCCGCAGCGCCAGCATTGCGGCGTCGAAGGCCTCCGGCGTGATGGGCGACAGGCGCGCGAGCAGATCGGCCTGGCCTTCGGCACCGGGTTCGATGTCCAGCCACGGCGTCTCCACGAACACCGGGGCGAGGTCGGGTGCCACGAAAGCGGACCAGTTGCCGCTGGCCGCGTCCTGCGCCGGCACGGCAGGGACCAGGCTCTCGGCCTGCAGCCGCAGGCGCGACGCCGGCAGCTCGGGCAGGTAGCGGGCCCGCAGTCCCGCAAGGAACTGGCGCGCCTGCGCGGGCGCCACGGGCTGGGCAAACGAGAACCACAGCTGCAGCCCGTCGGTGCCCGACACCGCGATGGCCGGTGCCGGCAGCCCCAGGTCAGCCTGCACGCCGCGCCAGACGGCGCCCAGGGCGGTCCAGTCGGCCGGCGCGGCGACCTCGAGCCGCAAGGCCCGGGGGTGGTCCGGTGAATCGGTGTGATAGAGGCGGTGCAGTTCGGAGGTCAAGCGGCTCATGGCGCGCGTGAATCTACTCCACCCGCCAGCACGCCTCAGGGCAGCCGGAACACACCCACGGCCGCAGCCAGCTGTTCAGCATGCTGTCGCATCGCGCTGGAGGCCGCCGCGGTCTGCTCGACCAGGGCGGCGTTCTGCTGGGTCATCTGGTCGAGCTCCTGGATGGCCGTGCCGACCTGCGAGATGCCCTGCGACTGCTCGCGGGCGCCGCTGGAGATGGCGGCCAGCAGCTCGCCCACCTGGCGCGTGCTGTCGACGATGGCGCGGATGGTGGTGCCGGCCTCGGCCACGATCTTCTGCCCGCCGTCCACGCGCTCGCCGCTTTCCAGGATGAGTTGCTTGATCTCGCGCGCAGCCTCGGCGCTGCGCTGTGCCAGCGCCCGCACCTCGCTGGCCACCACCGCGAAGCCGCGGCCCTGCTCTCCGGCGCGCGCCGCCTCGACGGCCGCGTTCAGCGCCAGGATGTTGGTCTGGAAGGCAATGCTGTCGATCACGCCGATGATCTCGCCGATGCGCCGGCTGGAGGCCTCAATGCCCGACATGGTGCCCACCACTTGCTCGATCACCTCGCCGCCGCGGTTGGCCAGCTGCACATTGCCGTTGGCGGCGCTGGCGGCCTGCTGGGCGCCGTCGGTGGTGCTGGCCACGGTGGCGCTGATCTCTTCCATCGCGGAGGCGGTTTCTTCCAGGTTCGCGGCCGCCTGCTCGGTGCGCTGCGACAGGTCCATGCTGCCGGCGGCCACCTCCTGCGACGACAGGATGATGGCGTCGGCCGCCTGGCGCACGTCGCGCACGGTGCCGCGCAGCGAGGTCTGCATCTCGGCCAGCGAACGCAGCAGGTCGGCGGTCTCGTCCTGGCCCTTGGGCACGAGGGTGTCGGTCAGGTCGCCCGAGGCCATGGCCTTCATGCGCTGGGTGAGGGTGCGCATGCCCGAGCGCATCGACAGGAAGAAGCAGTAGAAGAAGTAGAGCCCCGCCAGCGCCATCAGCGAGATGAGCAGGGTGCCCGCCACGATGCGGCCGTTGAGCCGCACCTCGCGGGCCGCGAGCACGCGGTCCAGGTCGGCCGCCACGGCGCGCTGCAGCTTGCCCAGGTCGTCAATGGCGGCCGTGCTGCGCTTGACGATCTCGGCCGGCGCGGGCATCTCGCCGGCTTGCTGCATGACCAGCGGCTCCATCTCCGCGATGAAGGTGCGCGCCAGGCCCAGCTTGGCCATGTGGTCCTTCACGGGCAGCGCGGCGTTGAACTCGCCCACGCGCTTGAGGTCACCGTCGACTTGATCCAGCAGCTTCTTGTCCACCGCCAGACGCGCCGCAGCCTGGGCCGTGAGCTTGATGTTCTGCGGGTCGGCTGCGAGGCTGGCCAGTGCGCCACGGGTCAGGCCGAAGGTCTCCAGCATGTCAGGCAGGGTGACCGTGCCGGCGGCCATCAGGTAGTAGGAGTCGCCGTCCGGGTCCAGGGCCAGGCCGCTCTGGTCGACCACATGCTCGACCAGGTCGCCGAGCTGCTGGCTGACCTCGACATAGGGCTTGCGCACTTCAGCCGCGCTGAGGCCGGCGGGCTGGGCCTGGGCCGCCTTGAAGACCGTCATCAGGGCCTGCCAGTGCTCGCTGCCTGGGTCGGGCAAGCCATCCAGCAGCGGCTTACCCTGGCTGGCCAGGGCATCCAGGCTGGCCTTGAAGCGCTGGCGCAGCTCGGGCAGGTCAGGGCGCTCCACGCCATTGGCCTGGTCCACCAGCCCGCGTCGCAGCAGTTGCGTCGCCTCCATGGCCGGCACCATGAGCTGGATGGCCGCCAACCCCTGGCGCTCCATCTGCGTGGCCGCCACCACGGCACGCCGGTCAGACACCAGCATCCACGACGTGACCAGGATGGGCACGAGCAGGAACAGCAGGATCACGCTGGCCTTGGCCGGGAAGCGCATCTTGCGGAACCACGAGACGCCCAGGCGGGCCCAGACGGGCGTCGTGGCGGGCTTGGCGCGGGAGGCGAGGGAGAAACTCGACATGGACGATTCAACGAGCAGTGCTTGACCACGGCTTCCGGCAAGCTCGGAAGCCAAACGTTTGCAGGCCACGCCGCGGCACGACCTAATTTGTCAGTGTTAGCAATTCACCAAACCAGGGCAATGGCCGCCTCTCGGGCGATGCCGCTGCGCGTGGATTTGTGCCAGCCTGGGGCGTGAAGGCTGTCGCGTTTCGGCTGAATGCCTGCAAGTCGATTGCAGGACAGGCCTCGGGTCGAGCGGCTCGCCCGCAAGGCGCGACAGCGGGCGCTGGGCCGGCCAAGCGCCGCTTGCTGCTCAGGGGCGACGATCCAGCCGCAGCACCGGGTAGAGGTTGAAGCGCTCGTCCCAGCTCGGGTGCCGGCGATGGAAGAAGGTGAGCCGGGCCTCCGGGCTGGCGGCGAAAGCGGGGT
Source organism: Roseateles puraquae (assembly GCF_002205845.1). Lineage (GTDB taxonomy): Bacteria > Pseudomonadota > Gammaproteobacteria > Burkholderiales > Burkholderiaceae_C > Pelomonas > Pelomonas puraquae. Next base: position 195,967 of record NZ_NISI01000006.1, read on the forward strand.
CGTCGCGCAGCTGCGCCGCGAATGCCTCGCGCAGCGCCGGGCTGGCGGCGAGCTGCTCGCGGGCCACCTGCTCGGCCACATAGGGCTCCATGTATTCCTTGGGCTCGAAGGCGTTGGCGAAGCGCCCCCAGGTGGCCATCGAATCCGGTGCATCCGGCTCCAGCAGATGCATGGCCAGGGCCGCGAGCGGTTGGGCGATCGGCACGAAGAGGCTGCCGGCGGGCAGGTCGCGGGTCTCGTCGCGCCACTCGCCGGTGAGGCTCACGCGCTGGCGGCCTTCGGTCGTGGCGGCATCTCGCTTGACGGCGGTCGCACGGAAGACCTGCGCCGCAGCCCCGGGCCGCGCCTGGGCCAGGCGCTCGAAGCGCACCCCGTGCTGGGTCAGCTTCTCGCCCACCCAGGCCGCATGCTCGGCCGGCACCAGGTAGCCCGCGCCCGGCGCGCTCCGCACGCGGTCAGGCTCGATGCGGTCGCGCAGCGGCAGTCGCCAGACCTGCGGCCGCGTTTCGTCATAGCGGGTCATCAGCGCGCCGGAGATGTCGCTCGGCGTGCGGGTGTAGGCATAGCCGCGGAACTCGATCTCACGGGCTTCGTCACGGGTGCGCCAGGTCAGCGGGAGCTCGGTCAGCCGGCGCGCATCCGCCGCAAGCGCGGTCTGGCGCCAGCTGCGACCGTGGCGTGCCATCAGCGCGAGCACGGCATCTACCGTCTGGCGGGTGACGCGCACCCGGTGCGGGTAGGGCCGCCAGCTGTGGGTCTCCACCAGCATGCCCAGGCGGTTGCGCAGCAGGAAGTAGCCCTGGGAGAAGCGCGGTGTGGGCACGCTGTCGCGAAAGCCGCTGGCGGGGTTGTCGCTCTCGACGAAGGACGGGTAGAAGGGCAGTGGCAACGCACCTTGCCCGGCCAGCGCGGCGATGACGCCATCGCGCCAGGCGGTGCCGGCTTCGCGCAGCGCCGCGTCGCCGGCATGCACGGGCTCGACCATGATGGCGATGTCGTGCTCGAACTGGGCGCCGTCGGTGGTGTGCAGGTCGACCATGGCCAGTGGGTCCCAGGCGTTGACGAGGGCCAGCATGGCCTGCATCTCGGGCGCGTCGGCCTTGACGTAATCGCGGTTGAGGTTGAGGTTCTGCGCGGTGGTGCGCCAGCCCATCTGCTCGGGGCCGCGCTGGTTGGGGCGGTTCCAGGCGCCGAAGCGTTCATGCCCGTCGACGTTGAACACCGGCACGAACACCAGCACCTGGTCCTTCAACGCGCCCGGCCGGGCCAGCTGCTCGCGCAGGGCCAGGAAGCCGGCGTCCTTGCCCTCGATCTCGCCCGCGTGAATGCCGCCCTGGATGAGCGTGACCGGCAGCCCGGCCCGCCGCGCCGCCTCGGGCGTGAGCGCCCCGGCCTGGCTGGCCACCACCGCCCACATCGGCCGGCCCTGCGGGGTGACACCAAAGCGGAGGCAGCGCACCGCGCGGGGGTAGGCGCGGGCGAAGTCGTGGCACAGCCGATCGACTTCGTCATAACGGCCGGTCTGGGTGAAGCCGCTGCGTTCGGCATGGGTGGTCAGCGCGGGCGTGGCCAAGGCGGTGGCGCTGGCAGCCAGGCCAAGGGCCAGGAGCAAGGGACGGAACATGTCGCAAGCGGCTCGGCCGCAGGGTCGGGAAACGGCGGATTATTCGGCCGGAAGCTGCCGCCGTCTGTCAGTGGCGGTCCGGGGTCAGAGCTCGCCGCCGGTGAAGCGGGTGTCAGGCAGCTGCAGCACGCTGCGCAACTGCAGCCGCGTGGACGGCCAGCTCTGGGGCAGGCCATGGCTGGATTCCAGCTGGGCCTCCCGGGCGGCGGCGAGGCCCTCACGATGCGCCAGCTCGACGAAGGCCTGGGTGGCGTCGCGCGGCAGGGCCTGCGCGAACAGGAAGCCCTGGCCGATGCTGCAGCCCATCTCGGCCAGCACGTCCTGCTGCCCCACGGTCTCGATGCCCTCGGCCACGGTGTGCAGGCCGAGCGCCTGCGCCAGGTCGTGGATGGCCGACACGATGGCCCGCGCCCGGGCACCCGCGCGGGCGTGGTCGAGGTCGGCGATGAAGGCACGATCGATCTTGAGCTGGTCCAGCGGCAGGCGGCGCAGGTAGGCCAGCGAGGAGAAGCCGGTGCCGAAGTCGTCCAGCGCGATGCGCACGCCCAGCGCACGCAGGCGGGTCAGCAGGTCGATGGCGCGATGGTTGTCCTGCAGCAGGGCCGACTCGGTCAGCTCGACCTCCAGCCGGTCGGCGCGCAGGCCGCTGCGCTCCAGCGCCTCGATGACATGCAGCTCCAGCGGGCTGCGCTCGAACTGGTGGGCCGAGACGTTGACGGCCACCCGCAGCGAACCCGGCCAGCGCGCCGCATCGCGGCAGGCCACGAGCAACGCCCAAGCACCCATGGCGACGATGAGGCCGCTCTCTTCCGCCAGCGGGATGAAGACCGAGGGCGGCACAAGCCCGCGCGTGGGGTGGCGCCAGCGCATCAGCGCTTCAAAGCCGATCAGCTGGCCGCTGGCGAGCTCGATCTGCGGCTGGTAGTGCATCTCCAGCTCGCCGCTGTCCAGGGCCTGGCGCAGGTCGGCCAGCAAGGACAGGCGATCCTGGGCCTCCTGCTGCAGCGCCGGCTCGTACGGCATGAGCCGGTCACGCCCCGCGGCCTTGGCCGCCTGCAGGGCGAGGTCGGCAGCACGCATCAAGGCATCGGGCGCCTGGGCATGGCGAGGCGCACAGGCTGCGCCGATGCTGGCCCGGACGTCGATCTCATGGCCGTCGATGTGCACCGGCACGCGCAGGGCCGAACGCAGCTGCTTGCCCAGGCGGTGGATGGCCTCGGGGCTGAGCTCGTCACGCAGCAGCACCGCGAACTCGTCCGCCCCCAGGCGCGCGACCAGGTCGCCATTGCCGCGCCGGGCCGCCAGGCTTTCGGCCAGGCGCTCGCCGACGGTCGCCAGCAGGTGGTCGCCCGCCGCATGGCCCAGGGTGTCGTTGACCTGCTTGAAGCAGTCCAGGTCCAGCAGCAGCACGGTGCACGGCGACACCGGGCCGCCGCCGCCGAGCAGCAGCGCGAGCCGCCGCTGGAACTGGTGCCGGTTGGCAAGACCTGTCACCGCATCCTGGTCGGCCACGCGCATCAGCTCCCGCTCGCGCTCCCGCGCTTGCGTCACGTCACTGCACACGCCGCGCCAGCCCGCGCCCTCCAGCCGGTTGCCATTGAGCGACCACCAGACCACCTCGCCGCGCAACTGCAGCCGCAGATCGACGTCACGCAAGGGTTCGGCGGCGCCGAGCGCGCGGGTCAGGTGATCGAGGCGCCGCCAGGCGTCCGCATCGTCCGGGGGCAGATGACGGGCCAGCAGGGTCACCAGCGGCTGGCCCAACAGCGCCTCGACCGGCTCGCCCAGCTGCTCGGCCATGCGCCGCGACACGTGGCGCAGCCGGCCGTCGCGCCCGACCTCCCAGAGCCAGTCGCTCGCATGCTGCTCGAAATCCCGCAGCAGCAGCGACACCGTCAGGCGGTCCCGCGCCGCGGCGTACTGCGCATGCCGGCCTTGCAGGAACAGCCGCGCGTTCAGCAGCCCCGCCATGCCGAGCACCACGATGAACAGCGGCACCAACGGCAGCAGCGCGCTCATCCAGCTCACGGGGTGCAGCAGCAGGCCGACCGCCAGCGCGCCACATGACCCCAGCACCCAGGCCAGCGACACGGCCGGCAGCAGCGCGAACATCCAGGCCGCCGACGCAATCGCCCCGGCCAGGCAGGCCACGAGCGGCGCCTGCAGCGAGGAAGGGATGAGCGGTGCGACTTGCAGCACAAGCACCACATCCAGCACGCCACCCACGAACAGGTCGGCCGCCAGCCACAGGCCCGCCCGCACGCCGCGCTCCGGTGCCGAGGGTGAGCGGCGGTGGCATTCATGCCACCACAGCGCGAAGTTGAAGCCGTTGAGCGCCACCAGCGCGGCGAGCACCGGCCACAGCGGCACCAGATCGGTGCCTGCGGGCAGGGCCGCCATCAGCATGCTCACCGCAATGGCTGTGGCCACGGCTGAGATGGGCAGCTGCTCGACGATGGCGCGCCACTGGTCGTTGCGCAGGCGGGCCACATCCTCGGGGCTGTCGCCCGGCACCTGCCAGGCCGCAGCGATCAGGCCGGGCAGGCCGGCGCGTGCGCGCTGCCGCGGCGCAGAAGCAGGGTTGAGGGTGGAGGACGCAGGCTCGGCCATGAGCGGCCGATGCTAGGGGCCTGACAACGCTTTCGGCTGTGAAGCAATGCCCGAAACCGGCGTGTATGCGGGCCCGCGTGGCGCAGGCGCTGCGGGGTCAGCGGTCGGCGGCTGTCTCGCGCAGCATGCGCTGCATCAGCGTGAAGAAGCGGTCGTAGAACTCGCCTGCGGGGATCGTCTCCGACGCCACCTTCACGAGCGAATCCTGGGTGGAGGACAGCGGCACCGAAATCGAGCCCAGCGCACTCACGCCCAGGCTCGCGGCCTGCGGGTTTTTCTTGAGGGCGTAGCGGTCCTGCTGGGCGCTGACGTAGGCGGTGGCGATCTGCTGCTTCGGGCCATCCCCCACGCAGACCACGTTGAAGGCGATCTCCACATGCACCTCGCCCTCGGGCTGGAAGTGCTTGGCGCCGCGCACCACGCCGGCATCGGCCTTGCTGATGACGTAGCCCTGGCTCAGCAGCGCGCGCCGCGCGGCCTCGCAGGTGGCGTCCACATTCGCATCGAACAGCCGGGAGAAGGTCTCCTCCGCCGCGAAGCTCTCGCGCTGGTAGACCTTGCCCACCTTGTCGGAGGTCGCAGGGGTGCTGCCGCAGCCCGCCAGCAGGAGGCTGGCCAGCAGCGGCAGGGCCGAAAGGAGGAGGCGTCGCATGGGGGGATTATTCCGTCGTCGCGTTGCGGTTTGTTGCTGACCTTGATGCCCGCGGGGGCGCGGCACGCCGGCAAGGTGTGACCACCGGCAACGCGACGGGTGGACGCCGCGATGACAGCGCCGCCCCCCGCAACATCAGAACAGCCGGCCGATGTTGAGCAGCGTCAGCACGCCCAGCACCGCGAAGATCACCGCGGCAATGCCGTGCACCAGGGTCATCGAGACCTTGCGGGCAATCTTGTCGCCCAGGAACACGGCCGGCACGTTCGCCAGCATCATGCCAACGGTCGTGCCGAGCACCACCTGCACCACGTCCGCATAGCGGGCGGCCAGGGCGACGGTCGCGATCTGTGTCTTGTCGCCCATCTCCGCCAGGAAGAAGGCCACCACGGTGGTGCCGAACACGCCGAAGCGCTGGCGGTTGGTGGTGGCGTCGTCATCGAGCTTGTCGGGCACCAGCATCCAGCCCGCCATGGCGAGGAACGACAGGCCGATCACCCAGCGCAGCAGGTCCGGCCCCAGCGCATGCGCCACCCAGCCACCCAGCGCGCCGGCGGCGGCATGGTTGGCCAGGGTGGCCACCAGGATGCCCGCGATGATGGGCCAGGGCCGGCGGAACTTGGCGGCCAGCACGATGGCCAGCAACTGGGTCTTGTCACCCATCTCGCCGAGGGCGACGACACCGGTGGATACGAGGAATGCTTCCAAAAGGTTCTCCAACGGGCCGGCACCAATCCAATGACCACGACGCGACCCCGGCCCGAACCGGAGGCGTGTGGTCAAAGGTCTTGCCAGGCTGTGTGTGGAGCTGCTCGCGCCATGGCCAACGGCCAAGTGTGTTGACGCGAGCCCCTGCGTGGCGCAGGGCGGCTACTCCCCAATGACGGGGCGGAGTGTACCCCTGCCGGGAAGGAGGGGGCGCCGCCGCCATCGGGCCGCGCAAGCCGGGCCCGACGTCAGAAATCGGGCGCCATGACTGCCGGAAACCGACGGATGCCCCTGCGCAACACGCCTTCCTAGATTGACGGTGCACAGCCGGACACGCCCCGCGCTCCTCGAACAAGGACCGCCGCTCACAGCCATGGGCGACCACGCGCCCCAAGTCTCGAAGCGGGGGCGACCGCGCAGTGCCGGCCCCTACAGCCGTTCGACCGCAACCGACTCCAAAGGAGAATCCGATGAAGACCGTGAATCACCCACCCGCCCTGATCGCACAGGAGACCACGTCCTGGTGCTTTGCCGCCGCTGAGCAGATGGTGCGTCGCTACTTCAAGCTCGAAGACGACACCCAATGGCAGATTGCAGAACGTCTTTGCCGCGGTCTGCCTGGTGCACGAGCCGTGCCCAGCTGACGACTGTCTTCCCAACGGGGGCTGAGAACCAAGTACCGGCTCTTGCGACCGGTCATGAGCCGGCCCGGTCATCCAGAGGCTGGCGGGCTCAGGCTCGGACCGCCTGGCCTGACGGCAAGAGCAGCTGTTCGATGCTGCTGGCTGCGCTCATGGCCTTCGAGTGACTACTCAGGAGTTGTGCGGCCCTCTCAGATCGACCCAAAGCTACCAGTCGGTCGTCGGCGGCAGCAGTCATCCGCTGTTCAATGTGCCACCCACATGAGGAAGGTGGGCCTTGTGCCAGAAACCTGGGCTGAATGGGCGAGAACGATCCACCACTGGAGGTCAGGCGGGTCGCCGTGCAACTGGGAGCAGCCACCAGGTCCAGGCCTGGTCATGCCATGACGCTACTCTGAGGCTGCCGCCAGGTGCTCCGCGAAAGCCCGAACCTTTGCTGAATGCCGGCGTTGGCTAGGACTGACCAGGTGCACCGGCATGGAGGGCGCCGGCCAATCCGGCAGCAGCACCTGCAGATCGCCTTGCGACATCTCGTCCTCAAACAGCCAAGTGGGCGCGAACCCTATCCCCATCCCCGACAGGACCGCAGCGCGCACCACCTCGCTGCTGTTGGTCTGCAGATTGCCCTGCGCCCGGATCGTCACCTGCGTGCCGACCGCCACTGGTGCCCCGACGCCGGCGGTGAAGGTCCAGGCGTTCTGTGTCGCCAGCTCCGTGTAGACGATGCAGTTGTGACGCTGCAGATCTTCCGGCGCGCGCGGCGCCTTCAGACCCCGGGGCAGCGAGCGCAGGTACTTTCGGCTGGCGATCAAGGCGCGCTTTGTCGTCCCGATTCGGCGCGCCACCAGGGTACTGTCGGCCAACTCGCCGATGCGCACCGCCACATCGACACCTTGCTCGACGAGGTCGATGAAGCCGTCGTTCAGTCTCAGATCGATCTTCACGTGTGGGTGAAGGGCGAGGAAGCTCTTCACCTGCGGTAGCAGCTTCAGGCGGCCGAATCCGACCGAGGCGGCCACGCGAAGCAAGCCCGTGAGCTGCTGTTCGCCCTTCCGCAGGGAATTCTCGGCCTCGGCAATCTCGGCCACCAGGCGCCGGGCCTGCTCGAAGTAGCGCTCACCTTCCTCTGTCAGCGCCAGTGAGCGCGTCGTTCGATTCAGCAGGCGCGCGCCCAGCGTGCGCTCCAGCGCAGCAATCTGCTTGCTCACTGCACTCTGTGTCGCCTGGGTCTCACGGGCGACCGCCGAGAAGCTGCCGCTTTCGACCACCCGTACGAAGGCCTGCATCGCCGCCAGTCGGTCCATCCTCGCCCCTATTCATTCCTCGCTGGACTTGATGTTAGGACGAAATGCCGTCTAGCGCGGCTGGCAGTCACGAATCACAGTTCGCTCATCGCAACCGACTTCTTACCAGGAGCTACTGATGAACACTTCCAAGACTGTGGTCCTGATCACCGGCGCCCTCACCGGCATCGGCCGCGCGACCGCACTGGCCTTTGCCCGCGAGGGCGCCGCCGTGGCCGTGTCCGGCCGCCGCGACGAGGCTGGTCACGCATTGGCCGCTGAGCTTCGCGCACTGGGAGCGCGTGCCGAATACCTGCGTGCCGACGTGCGCGTCGAAGCCGATGTACGCGCCCTCGTCGAGCAGGTCGTCGAGCGCTTCGGCCGCCTGGACGTCGCGGTCAACAACGCGGGCACGGAGGGCCAACTCGGATTGCTGACCGAGCAGTCCGAAGACAACTACCGCGCGACGTTCGACACCAACGTGCTGGGCACCCTGCTGAGCCTGAAACACGAGATGCGCGTGATGCTGAAGCAGGGCCACGGCGCCATCGTCAACCTGTCCTCCATTGCCGGACAGGTCGGCTTCCCTGGCGCTTCAATCTACGTCGGCAGCAAGCACGCGGTCGAAGGTCTGACGAAGAGCGCGGCGCTGGAAGGTGCGGCCGCGGGCGTGCGGGTGAACGCCGTCGCGCCGGGCCCGGTGCAGACCGAAATGCTCGACCGCTTCACCGGCGGCAATGAAGACGCCAAGAGCGGCTTCCTGGCCAGCCTGCCCGCGCGTCGCGCCGGTAGCCCAGAAGAGATCGCCCAGACCATCCTCTTCCTGGCAAGTGACAAGGCGCGCTTTCTCACGGGCCAGTGCGTCAACGTCGACGGCGGCTTCACCGCGCAATGACAACTCCCGTCCTCTCTCAACTCCCTCAAAGAACATCCATGAAGTTCCCCCGCTCGATCCTCGTCGCCGCTACCGCGGCCATCGCCTTCGGCGCAGCCCACGCCGCCGATCCCGGTTACTTCACCAAGTACGACGGCATGCGCATGTCGCGCAACGGCGCCGGCGTGCTGCTGGTGGAGATGAACACCCAGGGTGGCCCGATCAAGTTCTCGGCGCGTGAACACGAACAGTTCGTCGACGCCTTCTACGACATCGGCCGTGACCGGGGCAACAAGGTCGTGATCCTCACTGGCGCTGGCGGCCAATGGATGGGCGACATCGACTTCGCGTCTTTTGGCAACGTGGCCGATCCTGATGTTTGGTCCAAGGTGCACGACGAAGGCACGCAGATCGTCGAGAACATCGCCAACATCCGAGTGCCGATGATCTGCGCCGTCGAAGGCAAGGCCTGGGTGCACACCGAGTACTGCCTGCTGGCCAACGTGATCGTGGCGGGCAACGGCGCCACGTTCCACGACGCGCCGCACTTCGCTGGCGGCATCGTGCCGGGCGACGGCATCTTCACAACTTGGTCGTACCGGGTCGGACCGACCCGCGCGGAGGCCATGCTGCTCGCCCCCAAGCCCCTGTCGGCCGCGACGGCGAAGGAGTGGGGCGCCGTGACCGAGGTCGTGCCGGATGGGCGCGCCACGAGCCGCGCCTACGAAATCGCAGCCGACTATCTCAAGAAGCCTGAAGTCACGCTGCGCAACACCCGCATCCACTTCGTGCAGCCCCTGAAGCAGGCGTTGGTACAGCAGACCGGCTACGGCCTGAGCCTCGAAGGCGCCAGCGCTTCGGCCCTGGTCAAGTCGTTCAACGCCTCGAAGTAAATCGTCTCCACCACGTTTCACCCACAAAGGAACTCCTCATGAACACGCTTCTCAACGTGCCCACGCGCGATCAAGTCTCGCCCGCAAATCAAGCTCTATTCGACAACCTCCAAAAGGGGCTCGGCATGGTGCCCAACCTATACGCCACGCTCGCCCATTCGGAGCATGCGCTGGGCAACTACCTCGCCTTCCAGAACGCGAAGAGCAGCATCAGCGGCAAGGCGCGCGAGGTCGTGAACCTGGTAGTCAGCCAGGTCAACGCCTGCGAGTACTGCCTCGCCGCGCACACGGTCATCGGCGGCATGGTCGGATTCACACCCGATCAGATCATCGAAATCCGTCGAGGCAGCGCGTCATTCGACGCCAAGCTCGACGCGCTGGCCAAGCTGGTCAAGAACGTCGCCAGCGAACGTGGCCATGCCGATCCGTCCCTCGTGCAGGCTTTCTTCGCGGCCGGCTGGACGGCCGAGAACCTGGTCGATGCCATCGTCGTCATCGGGGACAAGACCGTCACCAATTACCTGCATGGCACGACACGGGTACCGGTGGACTTTCCCGCCGCTCCCGCCCTGCCGGCGTGATCTTTGCGCGCCCGCTCATGGCACACCCGGCGTCGAACATGCCCCCCCGCGCAGAACATCTCCGGTTTGTCGCCGGCACGGCCGTGGGCCTGCTGGCAGCGGGTATCGGCGCCTCGTACACCGTGTTCGCGCGCTGGGGAATCACCCATGGGCTGCAGTCGCCGGATCTCACCGTGCTGCGCTTTGGCGTCGCGGGGGTGCTGACACTGCCCGTGCTGCTCTTCGCGTGGCGACGCGACGCGGCAGCCTTCCTCGCCCGCTGGCGTGCATGGCTCCTGGTCGCGCTCCTGGCGGGAGCGCCGTTCGGATTGCTGATGTTCGGTGCCTTGCAATTCGCGCCGGCAAGCCATGCCGCCGTGTTTCCCTTCACGGCCATGAGCGTGATGGGCATGGTGCTGGGAGCGCTCGTGCTGGGCGAGTCCCTGAGCGCGCGCAAGGTGGCGGGCATCGTCATCGTGCTTGCTGGCTTGCTGCTGCTGTCGGGCGTGGATGCCACAAGCTTCACGGCCCGAGCTGCGGTGGGCGATGCGATGTTCTTGACTGCAGGCACCTTGTGGGCGGGATTCGGCATCGTGCTGCGAAAGCAGCGGCTGGACCCCCTGCTCGCCACCGCAGTCGTCTCGCTCTCGGCACTGCTCACGTACGTGCCTGCCTACCTGCTGCTCGTCGGTCCCTCACGCCTGATGCAAGCTGCTCCGCTGGTGTTCTGGACCGAGGTGCTCGTGCAAGGCGTGATTGCCGGCACAGGGACGCTGTTCACCTATGCCAAGGTCGTCGCGATGCTGGGTTCGGCGCGCGCGGCCGTGTTCCCGGCCCTGGCTCCCGGATTGGCGGCATTGCTGGCCTGGCCCGTGCTCGGCCACGTGCCAGCCGTGGCCGAGGCGGCCGGCCTCGTCGTGGCGATGAGCGGATTGATCCTGGCCGTCGCGTCACCGACCCGGCACAGAGCCATTCCTTTCAACTGTCGGAGTCTTCTCATGGAAAAGCACAAGACATTGGCCGATCAACTGGCCGAATACAAGGCCGGATTCAAGCAGCGTGTGGCGCCAGAACGCGTGACGATGATGGAGGCCGCAACTGCGGATCTTCGTGCCAGCGGCGTCGAGGCCCGCGCGGTGCAGGTAGGAGCCAGCGCGCCGGATGTGACCTTGCCGGACGCCATGAACCGTCCGGTTCGACTCTCGGATCTGTGGCGTCGCGGTCCCGTGGTGCTGATCTTCTACAGGGACGGCTGGTGGCCGCAGGAAACGTCGCGGCGAACCAGACCGGAGCCAGTTCGCTCGTCTGCGTTTTGATGACTACATGCATCTGTTGATTGGCGAGATCCTGCATCACATCAACGTCGCGTATGTGGATCCGTTGAAGATCGAGATCCTCACCGAGCGAACGCGGCGCGGGGTGCTGGAGTGGCTGATGGCTCATCACGACGTATCTTCTGCCGCGGTGGACGTTGACCTGCTGAAGGCCAGGTGCTTGGCCGCTGATGCCGCGTAGACGGCCTGTGACCCAACACGCGAGCCAGCTTTGGTCTTTTGGGTGCGCTTGCCAAGGTGCCGCACCACCATGCGCTTCAACACTTTGACATTCGCCGGGTGCCGAACGCGGTCGGGTGGTTCGATACATTGACCTCCAGTTCGACACTTTGTTATCAACCCCCTGCCTCAGGAGCCCGATCCCATGGACCACCCCCAAGTCACCCTCACCCAACGCCAGGGCTACCAGTTCGAGCATCACTACGGCGCCGGCCTGCCGGTGCTGCTGGCCGACGAGCCGGCGCCGCTGGGCACGGGCACCGGCCCGAGCCCGGTGGACCTGCTGGCCTCGGCGGTGGGCAACTGCCTGAGCGCCTCGTTGCTGTTCGCCTGCCAGAAGTACAAGGATGACCCCGGCGCGCTGCGGGCCGAGGTCAAGGCGGACGTCGGTCGCAACGAGCGCAACCGCATGCGCGTGCTGGGCTTGGCGGTGGACCTGCACCTGGGCAAGCCCGCGGCCGAGCTGGGGCATCTGCAGCGGGTGCTCGACACCTTCGAGGACTTCTGCACCGTGACCCAAAGCGTGGCCGGCGCCATTCCTGTGACGTTGCGGGTGCTGGACAGCACGGGCGCGGTCGTGAAGGGCTGACGCCGCAGGCACAAAAAAGCCCGCCGGAAGCAGGCTTCGGGCGGGCTGGCTTTTCAGCGCCGCAGCGCTGATCAACGACCGAGGCTCAGGGGTAGAGCCCGCGCTCTTCACGAGCCTGCAGCACGCGCGTGCAGGCCACCGTGAAGGCTGCCGTGCGCAGCGGGATCTTGTGCTGTTCGCCCGTCTCCCAGATGTGCTTGAACGAGCCGACCATGATCTTGTCCAGCCGCAGGTTGATCTCGTCCTCGGTCCAGAAGAAGGACGAGAAGTCCTGCACCCACTCGAAGTAGGACACCGTCACGCCGCCGGCGTTGGCGATCACGTCGGGCACGACGACGATGCCGCGGTCGGCCAGCACGGCCTCGCCGTCAGGCGTGGTCGGGCCGTTGGCGCCTTCCAGCACGAGGCGAGTCGTTATGCGCTTGGCGCGCTCGGCGGTGATCTGGCCTTCGAGGGCAGCCGGGATCAGCACGTCGCTTTTGACGTCCCAGAAGTCTTCGTTGGCGATCATGTCGCCGCCCTTGAAGCCGGCCACGCCGCGGGTCTTGGCCACGTGGTCGAGCAGGTCGGCCATGTCGAAGCCGTCGCTGTTCATGATGGTGCCGGTGTGGTCCTGCACGGCCACGACCTTGGCGCCGTTGGCGGCGAACAGCTTGGCGGCGATGGAGCCGACGTTGCCGAAGCCCTGCACCGCAATGCGGGCGCCTTCCATGTCGATGTTCAGGCGGCGCATGGCCTCACGGCCCACCACGAACACGCCACGGCCGGTGGCGGCCACGCGGCCCAGCGAGCCGCCGAGTTCGATGGGCTTGCCGGTGACGACGCCGGTCGCGGTGGCGCCAGTGTTCATCGAGTAGGTGTCCATCATCCAGGCCATGATCTTGCCGTTCGTGTTCACGTCGGGCGCGGGGATGTCCTGGTTGGGGCCGATGATGATGCCGATCTCGCTGGTGTACCGGCGCGTAACCTTTTCCAGTTCCTTCATCGACAGCAGCGACGGGTCGACGCGGATGCCGCCCTTGGCGCCGCCATAGGGCAGGTTGACCGCCGCGTTCTTGATCGTCATCCAGGCCGACAGGGCCATCACTTCTTCCAGGGTGACGTCGGGGTGGTAGCGCACACCGCCCTTGCCCGGGCCACGCGTCAGGCTGTGCTGCACGCGGTAGCCCTCGAAGTGGGCGACGGTGCCGTTGTCCAGCTCGATCGGGATGTCCACGATCAGCGCGCGCTTGGGGCGGCGCAGCGTCTCCACCCAGCGGCTGAGCTTGCCCAGGTAGGGCTCGACGGCATCGATCTGCGACAGATAAGTCCCCCACGGGCTGTTGCGCGTGGGCGAAACGAACGACAGGTTGGGCATGAAATGCTCCGTAACTTTGAGTGGGGCGAACGGTAGCGCGAAGCGTCGCGCGGCAGACGCGGCTTGTCTAGCCAAGTGGTCATGCGCCTATGCAAGCAATGCATGGGGTGGGTTGCCGAGTGAGGAATTCACGGCCTTCGGGGGGCTGCAGCCACCGAATACCATCCCTGCGTGACCTCTCTGGACCTCGCCCTGCTCTATCTGGTTGCCGCCGTGTTCGGGGTGGTGATCTGCCGTTCGCTGAAGCTGCCGCCTATGCTGGGCTACCTCGCGGTGGGGGTGCTGATCGGGCCGAATGCGCTGGCGTTCGCGCACGATTCGGCCAGCATCCAGTACCTGGCCGAGTTCGGCGTGGTGTTCCTGATGTTCGCCATCGGGCTGGAGTTCAACCTGCCCAAGCTCAAGGCCCTGCGCACGGCCGTGTTCGGCCTGGGGATGTCGCAGGTGGTGCTGACCATCGCCGGCGCGCTGGCCGGCAATGTGCTGCTGACGCTGGCCTTCTCGATGCTCGGGCGCGCGTGGGACTTGAACTGGGGCGGTGCGCTGGTGTTGGGCGCGGCGATGGCCATGAGCTCCACCGCCATCGTCGTGAAGCTGATGGCCGAGCGGCTGGAGCTGGAAAGCCCGCACGGCCGGCTGGTGATGGGCGTGCTGCTGTTCCAGGACCTGGCGGTGGTGCCGCTGCTGGTGCTGATCCCGGCGCTGAACAGCAGCGGCGGCGAGATGGCCGAAGCCCTGGCATGGGCCGGGCTGAAGGCGGCTGTGCTGCTGACGCTGCTGCTGTACGGCGGCCAGAAGCTGATGCGCTGGTGGCTGACGCTGGTGGCCCGGCGCAAGAGCGACGAGCTTTTCATGCTCAACCTGCTGCTGGTGACCCTGGGCCTGGCCTGGATGACCGAGCACGCGGGGCTGAGCTTGGCGCTGGGCGCCTTCGTGGCGGGCATGTTGATCGCCGAGACCGAATACAAGCACCAGGTGGAGACCGACATCCGGCCCTTCCACGACGTGCTGCTGGGCCTGTTCTTCATCACCATCGGCATGAAGCTGGACTGGCGGCCGCTGGTGGACAGCTGGTGGCTGGTCATCCTGCTGACGGCGCTACCCATCCTGGCCAAGTTCGCGCTGATCGCCGGGCTGGCGCGGCTGTTCCGCTCGCCGCCGGGGGTGGCGCTGCGCACCGGCCTGTATCTCGCGCAGGCCGGCGAGTTCGGCTTCGTGCTGCTGACGCTGGGCGCCCAGCACCAGCTCATCGCGCCGCAGTGGGTGAGCCCGGTGCTGGCCAGCATGGTGCTGTCGATGCTGGCCACGCCGCTGCTCATCCTGTACAGCAACCGCATCGTGATGAAGCTCTCCAGCAGCGACTGGCTGATGCAGTCGGTGCAGCTCACCACCATCGCCAAGAAGAGCATCAAGGCCGAGGCCCACGTCATCATCTGCGGCTACGGCCGCTCGGGGCAGAACCTGGCCCGGCTGCTGGAGGGCGAGCACATCCCCTACATGGCGCTGGACCTCGACCCCGACCGCGTGCGCCAGGCCGCGGCTGCGGGCCAGAGCGTGGTGTTCGGCGACGCGGCCAAGGTGCAGAGCCTGATGGCTGCGGGCCTGGCACGCGCCAGCGCCGTGGTCGTGAGCTACCACGACACGCCTTCGGCGCTGAAGATCCTGCACCTGGTGCAGACGCATGCCCCGCGCGTGCCGGTCATCGTGCGCACCATCGACGACAGCGACCTCGAGAAGCTCAAGGCCGCCGGCGCCACGGAGGTCGTGCCCGAAGCCATTGAAGGCTCGCTGATGCTGGCCTCGCACGCACTCGCGCTGGTGGGTGTGCCGATGCGCCGCGTGATCCGCATCACCCGCGATGCGCGAGACCGCCGCTACGGCCTGCTGCGCGGCTACTTCCACGGTGCCGACGACGACACCGCCGACGAGATCGAGCAGGCCCGCCTGGCGTCGGTCACCCTGCCCACGGCCAGCCCGCATGCCGGCGAGGCGCTCGACGATCTCGCCCTGCACGCCCTGGGTGTCGCCGTGGTGTCATTGCGCCGAGCCAGCGGCAAGACCGTGATCGTGGACGACCACACCACGCTCGCGGGCGGCGACACGCTCGTCATCAGCGGCGTGCCCGCGGCACTCGCACTCGCCGAGGGAAAGTTGCTGTCCTAACGCACACATCCCCGGGTTGCTGCCGAGGCGTTGTTGGCAAACAGCGACAGATGCGCCGCTACAGTGCCGCCCATCAGCCGTGGCACAACGGCCTTCAGGGAGGAAAACACGCTCACCAAGCATGGCAGGTCAAGCCGCGCATGGGCGTGTTGGTGATCTTGCAGGCAGATGCACGCGGCTGATGCATCCTTTATCTCAACCTGCAAAAACACATGAAGAAGCTCAACGCCCTCGCCCTGCTGGCCGTCGCCGTGCTGTCCACCGGCTGCGCCTCCATCCTGAACGACCCGACCCAGGCCGTGAACGTGACCTCCTCCAACGGCAAGCCCATCACCGGCTCGGTGGATGGCAAGCCCTTCACCGGCCCGGCCGTCGTGCAGTTCACGCGCGCCAAGGCTGACAAGGTCGTGACGGTCGAGACCGCCGGCTGCGCCAAGAACACCGCCGTCGCCAGCTCGGTCGACTCCAAGTTCTTCATCAACATCCTGAGCGGCGGCGCCTTCGGCTCCACCACCGACTACTCGACCGAACGCATGTGGAAGTACGCGGACTCGGTCGTCGTCAGCTGCCAGTGATCCAGCGCCTGCGCTTGCGCATGCAAAGCGGCCTGCGGGCCGCTTTTGCATGGCTGTGCCTCGCCGCGCCCCACCTCACGGCCGCAGCGGCGCCTGACCTCGACGCGCTGGCCGCTCACCCGACCTGGGTGGCGTTGCTGCATGTGCGCCAGGGCGAGCCGATGGTGCGCGACCCCGGCTTCCTGCTGACGCTGCCGCACTTCTCGCTGCAGGCCGAGCTGCGGGCCACCCTCACGCTGCTGCAGGGCGACGATGCCCAGGCCCTGTGCCGCTTCCCCGCGCGCTACACCTGGCTGCGCCACCAGGGCGCCCTGCCCGAGCGCTCGCTCGCCCATTGCGGCGAGCTGGTCGAGTTCCGGACCCGCGCGCCCATGGAACAGGTCGCGCTGGTGTTCGCGTCCGAGACGCTGAGCCAGCCCTCCAGCATGATGGGCCACGTGTTCCTGAAGCTGGGTGGCCATGACGCGACCGGCACCTTCCGCGAACACGCCATCTCCTTCTACACCGAGCCGGTCACGTGGAACCTGCCGCGGCTGTTCTGGCGCAGCCTGGTGGTGGGCATGCCGGGCTACTTCACCCTCGGTCCCTACGCCGACCAGGTGCGCGGCTACGTCGAACGCGAGGGCCGCAACCTTTGGGAGCATCCACTGGAGCTGGATGCCGCGCAGCGCGAGCTGCTGCAGGCCCACCTGATGGAACTGCGCCCGGTGCAGTTCACCTACTTCTTCCAGCGCTACAACTGCGCCACGCTCGTGCAGCAGGTGCTCGCGGTGGTGCAGCCCCGCGTGCTGGACCACCCCGATCTCTGGACCACGCCCAAGGACGTGGTGCGCGCTGCGCAACAGGCCGGCCTGCTGGGCCCGGCCGTGGCCGTGAGTGCGCCACGCTGGACGCTGCACCTGCTGGACCAGGCACTGACGAGCGACGACGTCGCGGCCGTGCAGCAAGCCGTGGCGCAGCAAACCCTGCCCCCGACGTCGGGCACCGACCCGCGCAGCTTCCTGCGCCAACAGGCCGCGCTCGCATTGAACCAGCAGTGGATGGCCAACGGCCAGCGCTCGCCAGAAGCCGGCACGGCCTACCGCCAGCGGCTGGAGACTGCCGCACCGGCGCAGTTGGCCCTGGCCAGCAACCCCGCGTTCAGCCCGGCCGCGGCGCCGCCGGACAGCCAGTTCAGCCTCAGCCTGCAGCGCCGGGACGGTGATGACGCCGTGGTGATGACCTTCCTGCCGGCCTCGCATCGGCTGGAAGACCGCAACGACATGTACTTCAACGAAAGCGCGCTGCGCCTCTTCGAGGTGGCGCTGAGCCAATCGCTCCAGGGCCGCGGCGCACGGGTCGAGCGGGCCACCCTCTACGCCGTGGAGTCGCTGTTGCCGCGCGATCGTTTCACCGGCGGCCTGTCGGGTCGGTTCAAGATCGGCCACGAACCCCAGGCCGGCGGGGACCTGGCCAGCCGCGGCGCGCTGCTGGTGGAGGGCGGCCTCGGCATCACGCAGCGTTTCGGGCAGGACCTGGACATCTTCGCGCTCGCCACGGCCGGCGTCGGCGCGCGCCGCGGCGCCTATGTGTACGCCTCGCCCAGCGCGGGCTTCGTGCTGCGGCAGGTGTTCCAGATGAAGGCGATCGTCACGCTCAGCCTGCTGCACAACGGCCTGGGCGACGGGCGGACCACCCGCGAGTGGCAGTGGACGCAGGCCAAATACCTCGGGCCGAACTGGACCCTGGTGGGCCGTTACACGCTGCGCGAGCGGGCGCAGCAGCGCGCACGCGAGGCGGAGCTGCAGCTCAAGCGCCTGTTCTGACCCGGCATGCGGCCGAGGTCGCAACTCTCCCCTGCCACCTCGGTGACAAGCGCGCGCCGCGGGCTGCGCCACACTGCGCCACCGCCCGAGGAACCGCGCCATGAACTTCGACTACACCCCCAAGGTCGCGCAGATGCGCGAACGCCTGCTCGCCTTCTTCGACGAGCACATCTACCCCAACGAGCGCCGCTACCTGGAAGAAGTCGAAGCCAACCGGCGTGCAGGCAACCCCTGGCTCCCCACGAAGGTCATCGAAGACCTGAAGCCCAAGGCGCGCGAGGCCGGCCTGTGGAATCTCTTCCTGCCGCGCAGCACGCGGGCACCGGAAGGCCTGTCCAACCTCGAGTACGCCCCGCTGTGCGAGATCATGGGCCGCGTGTTCTGGGCGCCCGAGGTCTTCAACTGCTCGGCCCCTGACACCGGCAACATGGAGACCCTGGAGCGTTACGCATCCGAGGCGCTCAAGGACCGCTGGCTGGAGCCGCTGCTGCGCGGCGAGATCCGCTCGGCCTTCCTGATGACCGAGCCGGCCGTCGCCTCCAGCGACGCCACCAACATCGAATGCCGCATCGAACGCGACGGTGACCACTACGTCATCAACGGCCGCAAGTGGTGGAGCAGCGGTGCGGGCGACCCGCGCTGCGCCGTCTACATCGTGATGGGCAAGACCAACCCGGAGGCCGGGCGGCATGAGCAGCAGTCCATGATCGTGGTGCCGGCCGACGCGCCCGGCATCACCGTCGTGCGGCCGTTGTCGGTGTTCGGCTATGACGACGCGCCCCACGGCCACATGGAGGTGGTGCTGAAGAATGTGCGCGTGCCGGTCGAGAACATCCTGCTCGGCGAAGGCCGCGGCTTCGAGATCGCGCAGGGGCGCCTGGGCCCGGGCCGCATCCACCACTGCATGCGCAGCATCGGCGCGGCCGAGCGGGCGCTGGAGTTGATGTGCGAGCGCGCCATCGCCCGCACCGCCTTCGGCAAGACGATTGCCCAGCAGACCGTCACGCAGGAACGCATCGCCGAGGCGCGCTGCATGATCGAGCAGGCCCGCCTGCTGACGCTCAAGGCCGCCTACATGATGGACACCGTGGGCAACAAGGTCGCCAAGGCCGAGATCGCCATGATCAAGATCGTGGCGCCCAACATGGCCCTGCAGGTCATCGACTGGGCCATCCAGGTCTTCGGTGGCGCCGGTGTCTCCCAGGACACGCCGCTGGCCATGATGTGGGCCCACCAGCGCACGCTGCGCCTGGCCGACGGACCGGACGAAGTGCACCGCAACTCGCTGGCCAAACTGGAGCTGGCCAGCCACATGAAGCTGCCACGCGACCAGATCGCGATGCCTGTCACGCGAGGCGCCTGACACCGGCCACCCCGACGCCTGCGCGCAAGCCATCGCGGCTAGAGTCGGGCCCTTGCAAGAGAGGAGCCCGCGCCCGGCCATGCACGCCCACCCGCAGTTCGACCGCTACGCCCGTCACCTGGAGGGCGAGGCGCCCGCATTGGCGCGCCAATGGCTGGCCGGGATGCTGGAGGCCATGCGTGACCCTGCTGCCGCGGGCGTCGCCCACCTGGACCGCAAGGGGCTGTCAGGACTGCTGATGGCGGTCGAGCCCTTGCGCATGCACATCGGCGAATGCCTGTCGGGGCATCTGATCCAGGGCATCCAGGGCGCCGAGGCGCGGCTGCTCGGCCGCAGCGCGAGCGCCTCGGCCCTGAGCGGTTTCGACATCGATCAACTCACCCTGGTCGACGAGACGCAGGCCGAGAAGGACATCGAGATCTCCCGCGTCGTGCAACTCGTCGAGCTGAAGCTCGAATGGGAGCTGCGCGAGCTGCAGGGCCTGACCGCCACGCTGGTCACCGACGCCCGCCAGGGCGAGGACCCCATGCTGTGCAGCCCGGCCGTGCTGGCCCGCGCCATCAGCCAGACGGTGTACGAGCAGGTGCTGGAGCCCGAGCAGCAGGCGCTGTGGATGCGCCTGGCCGCCCCCATCCTGGTGGAGCAACTGCGCCCCTTCCTGCCCACGCTGGTGGAGCAGCTCAAGGGCCAGGGCCTGCAGGCGCCGCGCTACCGCGCCATCCTCGCCCCCAATTCCAGCGCCGTGCTCAAGGCGGGCGAGCCCCCCGGTGCGGCGCCGCCCGCGGGGAGCGGCGCAGCCGGCATGGTCGCCGTGCCGGGCATCGCAGCGGAGCAGCTGCAAACCCTGCTGCGCGCCATGCCTCTGCTGCAACGCGGCCTGCCCGCGGCGGCACGCGCTGCAGCACCCGCGCTGCCGCTGGCCGAGGGAGAACCCGCCTTCAGCCTGCAGCCGATGGGCCCGGGGCCGGCCGACACCGAGGCCGCCGCAGCATCACATGCCTTGCTCGGCCGCCTGTTCGAGCGGCTGCTGGACGACCCGCAGCTGGCGCCCGCGCTGCGGGGCGCCATCGCCAGGCTCGAGGCGCCGGTGCGCCAACTCGCGGCCCATGACCCGGCTGTGCTGGCGTCGGAGCAGCACCCGGCCTGGGCGCTGATCAACAAGATCGCGAGCCATTCCGCCGAGATGCCCGCGCATGACGCCGAGCGCGGCGAGGCCTTCCAGCGCTTCGTCGAACCGCTGGTGGCGCGCCTGCAGGACGACGAACCCGCCGAGCCCCAGGCCTATGTCCAGGCCCTGGCGCAGGTGCAGACCTTCATCGATGACGAGCGGGCCCAGCAGGTCGAGCGCACGCGCCCGGCCACCAATGCCCTGAGCCAGATGGAGGCCGAGCGCCGGCTGCTGCCGCTGATGCGCGACCAGGTCGAACTGCAGCTCACGCGCGCGCAGGACGTGAGCCCGCTGGTGCAGACCTTCCTGCGCGGTCCCTGGATCGAAGTGCTGGCCAAGGTGATGGCGACCGACGGTGCCGAGTCGCCCGAAGCGCAGGCCCTGGTCGGTACCGTGGACGAACTGCTGGCCAGCCTGCAACGCCCTGAAACGCCCGAGGCCCGCGCCGAATTGCGCCGCCGCCTGCCCCGCCTGATCGGCCGCGTGCAGCAAGGCATGGCCCTCATCGACCTGCCCCAGCAGCACCGCAACCGGGTGCTGGCCGAACTGATGCAGACCCATCGGCGCCATCTTGCCGAAAAGACGGAGAAGACCGAGAAGGCCGAAGCACCCACCGAGCCCGCCGCCCAAGCCCCGGTGGCCGCAGCACCCGCCGTGGCCGTTGCTGCCGCGTCGCCACCGGTGGCACCCGCCGCGCGGCCCGAGCCCGAGCTGGCCAGCGAGGCCCCTGACGCCTGGCAGGGCCACGAGACCCACGTCGGCACCCTGCCCACCGTGCCGATGGCGCTGGACGCCACCGACACGACCGAGGACTGGATCGACGGCCTGCGCGCCGGCCGCCGCTGCAAGCTCTACCTGCAGGGCGTGTGGGCGACTGCACAGCTGGCCTGGGCCAGCGACAACGGTGCGCTGTTCATGTTCACCAGCAACCTGGCCGGCGGCATGCACTCGATGACGCGGCGGGCGCTCAAGCGGCTGCGCAGCGAAGGCCTGGCCACCGACCTGGCCGACCCGACGCCCGTGCAGCGCGCCCTGGGCGGCCTGCTGCAGGCCTTGGGCAGCCAGGGCTGACCTAACGCGGCGCCAGCACGAAGTCCGGGTGGATGTCGCGCAGCCCGTGGCGCGGGAAGTCGATGCGCACCTGCTCGTCGCTGCACGCCTTCACCTCACCCCAGCCAAAGCGTCTGACCCGCACCCGCTGCCCCGCCTCGAAGCGCGCCGGGCGCGCCGCCACGGCTTCCGGGTGCACGGCCGGTGCGGGCCGCCCCTGAGCCCGCTCAGCCGCCAGCAAGCGGGTAAAGCGGGCGCAGCTGTCACAGTGGCCGCAACGGTCGGCGCCGTTGTCCAGCGCTTCGCCGAAGTGGGCCAGCACCGTCGCCCAGCGACAGCCGCCGGCCTTGGCATACAACACCATCGCCGCCAGGCCGTCACGGTCGCTGTCGCGACGCTGCTGGGCCATCGCCTCGGCGGCGCTGACAACGGCCTGGGGCGCCCGGCGCGCGGCCGGTGCTGCGGGCTTCAAGCCCGTGGCCTCGTTGCCGCGCAGGGCTCGGGCGGACCGCAGGGCCACCAGCACCCGCTCCAGGCGCCGCTGCGGCAGGCGCACCATCTCGGCCAGCGCCGCCGGCAGCCAGCCGCCTTGCGGGGTCTGGCTGCTCAGGGCTTGCCAGACCGCGGCGAGTTCCTCGCGCGAGGGCGGCTGGCCGCCCGCGAAGAACTGCTGCAGCGCCCGGTCGCCCTCGCGGAACAGCAGCAAGGCCTCGGCCGGCTCGCCGTCGCGGCCCGCGCGGCCGGACTCCTGCACATAGGCCTCGATGGACGCGGGCATCTGCGCATGCAGCACCAGGCGGATGTCGGGTTTGTCGATCCCCATGCCGAAGGCGTTGGTCGCCACCATGACCCGGCACTCGCCGCGCATGAAGGCCTCCTGCGCCGCCTCGCGGTCGCGCGCCGGCAGCTTGCCGTGGTACAGGCCCACACCCCCGGCCAGCCCGGAAAGCGCGCTCAGCTCACGCTGCAGCGCCGTGGCCTCGCGCACCGTGGCGCAATAGACGATGGCGCTGCCCTCGCAGGCCATCAGTCGCTGGCCAATGAGCTCGCGCCGCGCTGCCTCGGTCTGCGGCAGCTCCACGGCGAGCTGCAGGGTTGGCCGGTACACGCCGTGGCAGAGCACGCCCTCGCGCGGGATGGCCAGTGCCTCGGCGATCTCGCGCTGCACCGCCACCGGCGCCGTGGCCGTGAGGGCCAGCACCGGTGGTCGCCCGAGCGCACGCCGCGCGTCGCGCAGCGCACTGAACGCCGGACGGAAATCGTGGCCCCACTGGGTGATGCAGTGCGCCTCGTCCACCACCAGCAGGCCCACGCGCTGCTCTTGCAGCAGGCCCAGCGTGCGCGGGTCGGCCAGGCGCTCAGGCGTGGTGAAGAGCACCCGCACGGCACCCCGGGTCAGCAGCGCCTCGGTCTCCAGTCGCGTGTTGGCATCCACGCCCGAATGCAGCTGCCGCGCGGCAATGCCACGGGCCTGCAGCGTGTCGCACTGGTCTTTCATCAGCGCGATCAAGGGCGAGATGACGACCGTCAGGCTGTCACGCAGCACCGCGGGCAGCTGGTAGCACAGCGACTTGCCCGCGCCGGTGGGCATGACGGCCAAGGTGTTCTGCCCGGCCAGCACCCGCTCGATGACCTCGGCCTGCCCCGGCCGCAAGGCCTGCAGGCCGAAGACGCGGCGCAGCGTCTGGCGCAGCTTGACGGGCGTCACCGGCTCACGCGGCGGCAACTTCTCGGGTGGCGGCGCAGGGCGGGGCGAGTCTTCACGCGGGCCGAGCCGCCAGGCGGTGGCGGCGCTCATCGCGTGGCCTCGCGCCGGCCGGCCAGCACGCGGGTCACCCGGTCCAGCACCTCGGGCGCCCAGCCCATGCCGAGGTGGCTGGCTTCCACCTCGATGTCACGCGCCAGCGGCCAGCCGCGCGCATGGCGGCAGGCCTGCCAGGCCACCACGCCGTCGCGCCGGCTGTAGAGCGACACCGTGGGCACCGGCGGCGGCTCGGCCAGGCGCTCGCGCAGGTCGGCCCCGACCGGGGCCCGCTGCCCACTGAGCAGGCGGAAGAGCCAGCCCACATGCGTGTCGTCCACGCTGCCGCTGAACGGCGTGCCGATGGTGACCACCTGCTGCACGCGGTCGGGCCAGCGCTTGGCCAGCTCGCGGGCATAGAAGCCGCCCAGGCTCCAGCCCACCAGGCTCAGCTCGCGCGCCGGCGCGGCCCGCTTGGCCACGCGCTCGGCGAGGTCATCAAGCCAGGCCTGCACGTCGCCGCGCGGCCCGGTGTTCAGGCCCTGGCCCCAGTCCAGCGCCCGGAACCCGGCCCGTGCCAAGTGGCGCCTCAGCGGCCACAGGGTGCGGCCGTCGGTCCCGAGCCCGGGAAACAGCACGACGGTATGGCCGCCGCCCACCGCGCGCGGCGCATCACGCCAGGCAGCGGCGGCCCGCACGGCCTCCAGCGTGGCGCGCAACGGTTCGGAGGCCAGCAGCGACAGGGCGGGCCGACGGCTGGTCGCCGGCCGGGAAGGGCCAGCGGCCGGCAGGGAGGACGGGGTGGCATTCATGGCCTCATGCTGGGGCGCGCGGCAGCGGGCATATGCCAGCGCGCCGGACGGCAGCTTGTAGGACAGGCGGCGATGCGGCGCCCTCCTACGCCCATCGCCGCGGGCCTGCGGGCACACTGGCCCGACCATGACCAGCTTCTTCAAACCCTACCTCGTCGCCCTGCTTGTCATGGGTGTGCTCGACGCCCTCTGGCTGGGCATGCTGGCGCGTGACTTCTACCGCCAAGAAATGGGCGCGCAGATGGCCGAGTAGGTGCGCTGGCTGCCGGCGGCGCTGTTCTATTTCGGCTACCCGGCGGCCTTGGTGGCGCTGGCGCTGTTCCCGGCCGGCCAGCCGCTGGCGCACCAGGTCGCCCGGGCCGCCCTCGTCGGCCTGGTGGGCTATGGCGTCTATGACCTCACCAACCTCGCCACGCTGCAGCACTGGCCGGTGCGGCTGGCCGTGGTCGACACGGCCTGGGGCTGCTTGGCGAGCACGCTGGCCGGCGGTGCGGCGGCGTGGGTCGCGCAGCGCTATTCGTAGATCAAGCCACCGCCGGCCGCACCGCCCTGGGCGTCATCACCGCCCAGGATGAGCACGCGGCCGTCGGCCAGCGGCGTGACGGTGTGCCAGGCCCGACCCGCCGGCATGGCCGCCAGCGCGGCGGCGGCGGGGCCATAGCGACTGGCCGAGCGCGCCGCTGGTTCACCTGCCGTGAAGCCGCCGAAGAGCCGGACCTGACCATCCGCCCCGAGCAGGCTGCGCACCAGGCTGCGCGGCGTGTCCAGCCGCCCCTGGGGCTGCAAGGTCTGCGTGGTGGGGTCGAAGACCAGCACGGTGTCCAGCGGCTGGAAGCCCGTGTCGGTGCGCAGCTCGCCGCCAAGCACCCAGACGCGGCCGTCCGCCAGCCGGTGGGCGGCATGCATGGCGCGCCGCTCGCCGTCCAGCGGCGAGGCGACCGGCTCGAAGCGCTCGGTGCGCGGGTCGAACACCTCGGCCAGGCGCTGCGTCGGCCCGACGTGATCCCCGCCCACGATGAGCACCCGGCCGTCCGCCAGCAGCGTGGCGGTCGGGAATTCGCGCGCGTTCTGCATCGCCGTCGCCACGAGGCGAAAGCGCCGGGTGGCCGGGTCCCAGAGTTCCACGCTGGCACTGTCCAGCCCACCCACCAGCAGCACCCGGCCATCAGCCAGCGCCACGGCCGCATGCCGGCTGCGCGGGCGCACCGGCCAGCCGGCTGGCTCGACGGCGCCGCTGCGCAGGTCCACCAACTCGGCGAAGCCAGCGCTGCTCAGGCTCACCTGGCCGCCGACCACCAGGGCCCGGTCGTCGGCCAGCGCCACGGCCGTGTGCTGCGCCCGGCCCGTCGCCAGGCTGCCGATGCGCGTGAAGCGGCGGGTCGCGGGGTCGAAGCGGTCGATGGCCTCCGACATCGTGGGCAGCCCGCGCGACCCGCCCAGGACGATGACACCGCCGTCACGCGCCGCGAGGGCCGCGTGGTATTGCAACGGCTCGGGTGTGGCCAGGGGCAGGTAGCGGTCGCGGTACTGCGGCGTCACCGTCAGCTCGCGGCGCTGCGCCGGCTGGCCCGGCACCTCGACGATGAGCGTGTAGCGGCGCGGCCCGGCCAGCACCGGCGTGCTGACCGGCACGCCGCTCTGCACGGCGCCCACATCGGGCTCGATGCGGCCAGCACCACCCCTGAAGACGGCCGTCAGCTGCGCCGCCTCGCCCACGGCAACCGCAGCGGCCTCGAAGCTCTGGATGCCGGGCGCGGCCGGGGGCGAGCCGCCACCGCCACAGCCGGCCAGGCCCAGGGCGGCGGTGGAGGCCAGGAAATGGCGGCGGGTATGGGCTGAGGCAGACATCATCAAGCGCAGGTGGAAGCAGGTCAGGTCACGCATGCTGGGGACAGGCCCGGTCACCGTAAATTCCGGAATAGGTGATACCTTTTCGGCATGAACACGGCCGCCCACCGCAGCATCGACATCCGGCAGCTGCGCTATTTCCTGGTCGTGGCCGAGGAGCTGAACTTCCGCCGGGCGGCCGAGCGGCTGCACCTGACGCAGCCCCCGCTGTCCCGCCAGATTGCCGCGCTGGAGGCGGCACTCGGGGTGTCGCTGCTGGACCGCAGCGGCCCGGGCACCCGGCTGACGGCCGCCGGCGAGCAGGCCCGCGCTGCTTTTGCACAGGCCGTGCAGGCCTTCGACGCGGCCGTGGCCGGTGTGGCGGCCGGCGAGCCCACTGACCCGGAGCGACTGCGCCTGGGCCTGCCCTGGTGGATGGACATGAGCGCCTTCGCCACGCTGGACCGTGCCTGGCGAGACGCGACCCGGCAGGCCCCGCTGGAGCCGCTGCTGGCCACCGGCCCCGAACTGCTGGCGGCCCTGCTCAAGCGCACGCTGGACGCCGCCCTGATCGCGATGCCCCACGACCTGCAGGGCCTGCGCCACGCCGAGGTGGCCACGCTGGCCCACGTGGCCGTGGTGCCCGCCAGCAGCCCGCTGGCCCGCAAGCGGGCGTTGCGGCTGGCCGACCTGCAGGACGGGCCGGTGTTCCTGCGCTTTGCGCGGCGCGTGAACCCGGCGCTGTGGACGCACTACCAGCGCCAGTACGAGGCGCTGGGCTTCCAGCCGGCTCGCGAGGCCGATGCGCCCGGGACCTCCGCCACCATCGCGCAGATCGCAGCCGGGCGCGGCTGCACCCTGCTGCCCAGCGGCCTGGCACGCCAGCGCTACCCCGGCGTGGCCTACCGGCGGCTGCTGGACCCGGTGACGGTCCAGGTGCACCTGGTGTTCCGCGAGGGGCTGGCACCCGCCCTCGTGCAAGCCCTGACCGACCAAGGGGCGCTGTTCACCCAAGTGCTGGGCTGACGACGCCGGCCGCCAACGCCACAATCCGCCCCCATGGCCAAGACTGCCCCCCGACTCAGCCCCGAAGACGTGAAGCGCGTCATCGCCACCGCCTTCGAAGACGTCCCGCCCTACAACCGGGTGCTGCTGATGCATGGCATCGGCCACGGCGAACTGGTGGCGCTGCTCAAGCGCGAGCTCACGCCGGCCGCCTACAAGGTCTGGGCGGCGCGCGGCAAGACCAGCAAAGGCCCGACCAAGAAGGCGACCTGGCCCCATGGACGCTGACGTGAAAGGCCTGCTGCCCTTGCCTGCCCCATCGCTGCCTCTGCCCCGCGCCGCCGCCGCAGGCCTGAGCCGCCGGGGGGCGCTGGCACTCATCGCTAGCCTTGCCGCCTGCACCGACCCCGACAGCAGCTACCGCAACCGCATCGACACCGGCTGGCACCGCGACGACCTCGAAGCACTGATGCTGCGCTGGCACAAGCATGCGCCGCAACCGGACGGCAGCTTCCAGGCCCGCTTCGACCGCCGCTGGCAGCCCCGCGCCGGGGACGAGGTCTACCTGGTGGACCAGGCCCGGCTGGTGTTCTCGTTCGCGGCGGCGCATGAGTTCATTCCCGACGGCGGCTACCTGGCCCTCGCCAAACGGGCCGCGAGCCTGATGCTGATGCGCTTCCACGACGAGGTGCATGGCGGCTACTTCCACACCATCAGCCCCGATGGCCGACCCAAGTCCGTCGGCAAGCACGCCTACGACCACGCCTTCGTGCTGCTGGCACTGGCGGAGCTGTATCGCATCAGCGGCGACGTGCGCTTCCGCGAGGCCGCGCAACAGGCCTGGCTGGAAACCGAGCGGGGCTTCCTGGACGCGCACGGCGGCCTGCACTCCGAGTGCGAGCAGGACTTCAAGCCCCGCCCGGGCCCGCGCACGCAGAACCCGGTCATGCACATGTTCGAAGCCCTCTTGCTGCTGCGCAGTGCCAGCGGCGACAAGGTGGCCGAGACCGGCGCCCGGCGCCTGGGCGACTTCGTCGTGAACAAGCTGCTGCAGGGCCTGCCTGACGGCGGCGCCCTCATCCCGGAGTGGTACGACGAGAACTGGAAGCCGCTGGCCACCAAGGCCGAGGGCGGCGTGATCGACCTGGGCCACCAGTTCGAATGGACCCATCTGCTGACGAGCGGCGCGGTGGTGTCGCCCATCTACGCCCAGGTGTCAGAGCGCGTGCTGGCCTACGCCATGACCATCGCCTACGACGAGGCCGAGGGAGGCTGCGCCACGCGCGCCTTCCCCGACGGCACGGCCGTGGACCGGCGCAAGGGCTGGTGGCAGCAGGCCGAATGCCTGCACGCCCTGATGGTGGCCGCCCAGGCCTCGGGCCGCACCGACCTCTGGCGGCGCTACGAGCAGACGCTGGCCCTGGTGAAGAGCCAGGTCGTGGATGCCGAGCAAGGCGGCTGGCGCGCGGCCGATGCCCTGCCGTGCAAGACCGGCAGTTGCCGCGACGAGCAGCCGGAGCCCTATCACATGGTGCGGTTGCACCAGACGGCCCTGCGACCGGTGGTCTGAGGGCGCGCGCCGGCCCGGGTCTCGCCAAGGGGCCCGGTCGGGTCGTGCGTGGAGGGTTGCGATGTCAATATCGATATCAGCCCAGCCGTTGAATTGATTGGATGGCCATGCCAGGCCTGCCTAGGATGGTCTCTCGCCGGCAAACCGCGCCTGCGGCCCGGAACGACAACGAGACCCTCCCCCATGACGACAGAGGACAGGAAGCGCCAGGTCAAGCTGCGCTCGGCCGAATGGTTCGGCACCCAGGACAAGAACGGCTTCATGTACCGCTCCTGGATGAAGAACCAGGGCATTCCCGACCATGAGTTCCAGGGCAAGCCCATCATCGGCATCTGCAACACCTGGAGCGAGCTCACCCCCTGCAACGCCCACTTCCGCAAGCTCGCCGAGCATGTGAAGCGCGGCATCCTGGAGGCGGGTGGCTTCCCCGTCGAGTTCCCGGTGTTCTCCAACGGCGAGAGCAACCTGCGCCCCACCGCCATGCTCACGCGCAACCTCGCGAGCATGGACGTGGAGGAGAGCATCCGCGGCAACCCGATGGATGCCGTCGTGCTGCTGGTGGGCTGCGACAAGACCACGCCGGCGCTGCTGATGGGCGCGGCCAGCGTGGATGTGCCGGCCATCGTCGTCACCGGCGGGCCCATGCTCAACGGCAAGCTCAAGGGCAAGGACATCGGCTCGGGCACTGCGGTGTGGCAGCTGCATGAGCAGGTCAAGGCGGGCCAGATCAGCCTGCACGACTTCATGGCTGCGGAGGCGGGCCATTCGCGCTCGGCCGGCACCTGCAACACCATGGGCACCGCCAGCACCATGGCCTGCATCGCCGAGGCCCTGGGCACCTCGCTGCCGCACAACGCGGCCATTCCCGCCGTTGATGCGCGCCGTTATGTGCTGGCGCATCTCTCTGGCATGCGCATCGTCGACATGGTGTGGGAGCAGCTCACGCTGTCCAAGGTGCTGTCGCGCGCCGCCTTCGAGAATGCCATCCGCGTGAACGCGGCCATCGGTGGCTCCACCAACGCGGTCATCCACCTGAAGGCCATCGCCGGCCGCATCGGCGTGGACCTCGAACTCGAAGACTGGACCCGCATCGGCCGCGGCACGCCCACGCTGGTGGACCTGCTGCCCTCGGGCCGCTTCCTGATGGAGGAGTTCTATTACGCGGGCGGCCTGCCGGCCGTCATCCGCCGCCTGGGCGAAGCCAGCCTGCTGCCCCACCCGGGTGCGCTGACGGTCAACGGCCAGAGCCTGTGGGCCAACTGCCAGGACGCGCCCATCTACGACGACGAGGTCATCCGCCCGCTGAGCCGGCCCCTCATCGAAGACGGCGGCATCTGCGTGCTGCGCGGCAACCTCGCGCCGCGCGGCGCGGTGCTCAAGCCCTCGGCGGCCACGCCGGCGCTGATGAAGCACCGCGGCCGCGCCGTCGTGTTCGAGGACTTCGACGACTACAAGGCGCGCATCATGGACCCCGACCTGGCCGTGGACGCCAGCTCCATCCTGGTGATGAAGAACTGCGGCCCCAAGGGCTACCCCGGCATGGCCGAGGTCGGCAACATGGGCCTGCCCCCGAAGCTGCTGGCGGCAGGCGTGAAGGACATGGTGCGCATCTCCGACGCCCGCATGAGCGGCACCGCTTACGGCACCGTGGTGCTGCACGTGGCACCCGAAGCGCGCGCCGGCGGGCCGCTGGCCATCGTGCGCGAAGGTGACGTCATCGAGCTCGACTGCGCCGCCGGCCGCCTGCACCTGGACGTGCCCGAGGCCGAGATCGCCCGGCGCCTGGCGGACTGGGCCGCAGCCCAGGCCGTCGACCCGATGGACGCCAGCGGCTACCGCCACCTCTACGTGCAGCACGTGCTGCAGGCCGACGAGGGCTGTGACTTCGACTTCCTGCGCGGCAAGCGCGGCGCTGCCGTGCCGCGCCACTCCCACTGAAATGAAATCCAGACACAGCCACAGAGCAGACATGAGCAACAACATTCAAGGTCTCGCTCTGATTGGCGGTCAGCCCGTGCGCGGCAAGGGTGCTGTATTCCAGGCCTTCGACCCGAGCAAGAACGAAGCCCTCGGGCCTGACTTCCACGCCGTCGATGCCGCGCAGGTGAACGAGGCCTGCGCGCTGGCCGGTGCCGCCTTCGACGCCTACCGCGCAACCAGCGACCACGAGCGCGCGGACTTTCTCGACCAGATCGCCGCGCAGATCCTGGCGCTGGGCGACGACCTCATCGCGCGCGCCATGGCCGAGACCGGCCTGCCCCGCGCCCGGCTCGAAGGCGAGCGTGGCCGTACCGTCAACCAGCTCAAGCTGTTTGCCGAGCTGCTGCGCGAAGGCAGTTGGCAGGACGCCCGCATCGACACCGCCCTGCCCGCACGCACCCCGCCGCGGCCCGATCTGCGGTTGCGCCTCGTCGGCGTGGGGCCGGTCGCGGTGTTCGGCGCCAGCAACTTCCCGCTGGCTTTCTCGGTGGCCGGCGGAGACACCGCCGCCGCGCTGGCCGCCGGCTGCCCGGTCGTCGTGAAAGGGCACCCGGCCCACCCGGGCACCTGCGAACTGGTGGGCCGCGCAGTGGCCGAGGCCGTGCGGCAGTGCGGACAGCCCGCGGGCGTGTTCGCGTTGCTCGTGGGCAGCGCCCCGGGCAGCGGCCATGGCCTGGAGGAAAGCCTGGTGCGCCACGCCGCGATCCAGGCTGTGGGCTTTACCGGCTCGCGCCGCGCAGGCCTGGCACTGATGGCGGCGGCCGCCGCGCGCCCGCAGCCGATCCCCGTCTACGCCGAGATGAGCAGCATCAACCCGGTCATCTTGCTGCCCGGCGCGCTGAAGGCCCGAAGCGCCGAGATCGCCAGCGGTTTTGCCGCCTCGCTGACGATGGGGGTGGGTCAGTTCTGCACCAACCCCGGCCTGGTGCTGGCCCTGGGTGGGGCTGATTTCGAACGCTTCGCCGACGCCGCCACCGAGGCCCTGCGGCCGCTGCCGGCAGGCAGCATGCTCACGCCCGGCATCGCCAGCGCCTACCAGCGCGATGAAGACCAACTCGCCGGCCAGCCCCAGGTCACGACCCTGCTGCGCGGCGAATCGAGCGCCTGCCAGGCAGCGCCGGCCCTGTTCAGGACCACCGGCGCAGCTTTCCTGAGCCACCAGGCCCTGTCCGCCGAGATCTTCGGCCCGGCCTCGTTGCTGGTCGCCTGCCGTGACATGGATGAACTGCTGGCGGTGCTCGAAGGCCTGGAGGGCCAGCTCACCGCCACGCTGCAGCTGCAGGACGACGACGCCGACGACCTCGCCGCCGCACGCCGCCTGCTGCCGACGCTGGAGCGCAAGGTGGGGCGCATCCTGGCCAACGGCTTCCCGACGGGCGTCGAGGTGTCGACCGCCATGGTGCACGGCGGCCCCTTCCCGGCCACCAGCGACGGACGCAGCAGTTCGGTGGGCACCGCGGCCATCCAGCGCTTCCTGCGCCCGGTCTGCTACCAGAACCTGCCGCGCGCGCTGCTGCCGGCGGTGCTGCGAGAGCCCAATGAACGCGGCGTCTGGCGGCGACGCGATGGCGTGCTGACCCGCAATTGACCGCGTCCACGGCTGGCAGAACACAGCCACCGAGGCACAGAGACACAGAGAGGCCCTAAGGAATCCAAGACGACATCCAGACACAGACAGGCATCGAGCCGGCGACAAGACCCGGCGCCTCTGTGTCTCTGTGCCTCGGTGGCTGTGTTCAACCACGGCACGCGGCGCAGACCCACATCAAGACAACCCAGGAGACAACCCCATGAAGAAGCAGCTGCTGGCCCTCGTGGCCACCCTGGCCGTCGGTGCGAGCGCACTGGCCGCCGACCCCAAGCTGGTCATCAACCCCGACCAGCCCGGCCCCGTCATCCACCGCAACATCTACGGCCAGTTCGCCGAGCACCTGGGCACCGGCATCTACGAGGGCATGTGGGTGGGACCGGAGAGCAAGATTCCCAACGTGCGCGGCTGGCGCAAGGACGTGGTGAGTGCGCTCAAGGACTTGAAGGTGCCCCTCGTGCGCTGGCCCGGCGGCTGCTTCGCCGATGAGTACCACTGGCGCGACGGCATCGGCCCGCGCAACAAGCGCCCCATCAAGATCAACACCAACTGGGGAGGCGTGCCCGAGACCAACGCGGTCGGCACCCACGAGTTCTTCGACCTGGTCGAGCAACTCGGCGCCGAGGCCTACGTGAACGGCAACCTCGGCACGGGCAGTGCGCAGGAAATGTCCGAGTGGCTGGAGTACATGACCGGCGAGGGCAAGTCCACGCTGACCGACCTGCGCCGCAAGAACGGCCGCGACAAGCCCTTCCGCGTGCACTACTTCGCCGTGGGCAACGAGAGCTGGGGCTGCGGCGGCAACATGCGGCCGGAGTACTACGTGGACCTGTACCGCCAGGCCGTCACCTTCCTGAAGACGCCCGAGAAGAACCGCCCGCTCTTCATCGCCAGCGGCGGCCACGACGCCCGCACCGACTGGACCGAGGTGCTGGCCAAGGGCCTGAAGGGTGTGCCGTTCGATGCCATCTCCCACCACGGCTACACCCTGCCCACCGGCAAGTGGGAGAAGAAGGGCTCGGCCGTCGGCTTCCCCGAGGCCGAGTGGATCTCGACGCTGGCCCACACCCAGCGCGTGGACGAATGGGTGCGCAAGAACACCGCCATCCTCGACCAGCACGACCCCGCCAGGAAGGTCGGCTTCTACTTCGATGAATGGGGCAGCTGGTACGACCCCGAGCCCGGCAGCAACCCCGGCTTCCTCGTGCAGCGCAACACCCTGCGCGACGCGCTGCTGGCGGCCCTGCACTTCCACGTCTTCCACGCCCATGCCGAGCGCGTGAAGATGAGCAACGTGGCCCAGATGGTGAACGTGCTGCAGGCCATGATCCTCACCAGCAAGGACCAACTGGTGCTCACGCCCACCTACCACGCCTTCAAGCTCTACACGCCCTTCCAGGACGCGACCTCGCTGCCGGTGCGCATCGACGACAACCCGGTCTACAAGGTCGGCGCGGTCGAGATGCCGGGCCTGTCGGCCACCGCCGCCCGTGGCAAGGATGGCAAGCTCTACGTCGGCCTGGTCAACGCGAACGCGAACCAGCCGGCCGAGCTGACCGTGCAGGTCGGCAGCACCTCCCCCAAGGCCGCTCGCGGACAGCTGCTGACCGCCGCGGCCATGGACGCCCAGAACGAACTGGGCAAGGCGCCGCAGGTGCTGCCGCAGGCCTACGAGGCCCAGGCCGCGGGCGGCAGGCTGACGCTGAAGCTGCCGGCCAAATCCGTCCTTGTCGTTGCCATCGAGGGTTGAACCATGTCTACACGCCGCCGCACCCTGCTCACCGCCGCCGCCCTGTGGCTGCCTGTGGCCGCCTTCGCCGCCCCGATCACGATGGGCTTCTCGCAGGTGGGCGCCGAGAGTGAATGGCGCACCGCCAACTCCGCCTCGATCAAGGCCGCCGCCAAGGCGGCCGGCATCACGCTGAAGTTCGCCGATGCCCAGCAGAAGCAGGAGAACCAGGTCAAGGCCCTCCGCAGCTTCATCGCACAGAAGGTCGACGTCATCGCCTTCTCGCCCGTGGTGGAGAGCGGCTGGGACACCGTGCTGAAGGAAGCCAAGGCCGCCGGCATCCCGGTCATCCTGACCGACCGCGCGGTGAAGGTGGCCGACCCGTCGCTGTACGTCACCTTCATCGGCTCCGACTTCGTTGAAGAAGGCCGCAAGGCGGCGCGCTGGCTGCTGGAGCGCGCCGCCAAGACGCCGAACGCCACGCTGAACATCGTCGAACTGCAAGGCACCGTGGGCTCGGCACCCGCCATCGATCGCAAGAAGGGCTTCGAGGAGGTCATCAAGACCAACCCCAAGCTGCAGATCATCCGCTCGCAGTCGGGCGAGTTCACGCGCGCCAAGGGCAAGGAGGTGATGGAGTCCTTCCTGAAGCAGCGCGACAAGAAGATCGACGTGCTGTTCGCGCACAACGACGACATGGCCATCGGTGCCATCCAGGCGATCGAGGAAGCCGGGCTCAAGCCGGGCCAGGACATCGTCATCATCTCCATCGACGGCGTGCGTGGTGCTTTCGAGGCGATGAAGGCGGGCAAGCTCAACGTGACGGTGGAGTGCAACCCGCTGCTCGGGCCGCAGCTGATGCAGCTGGCGCAGGATGTGGTGGCGAAGAAGCCGGTGGAGAAGCGGATCACCGTCGAGGAAGGGGTGTTTCCGGCGGAGGTGGCGGCCAAGGAGTTGCCGAACCGGAAGTACTGAGTCATGGACCAGTCGATGCCCGGGTTGCTGGCACGGCCCAGCGGGGATTTCGCCCCCGCGGGCGACCTACGTTTTGTCCCGCCAAGAAGTAGGCAAAAAGCTCCCCCCGACCGCGCCGCCCCCCGCTTCGCTTCGGGTTCCCTGCGCTGCTCAGGCCTTGAGGGCTCGCGCGGAACTCGCTTCGCTACGCTGCGCTCAAACAACCGCGCGAAGTCAGTTGTTGAAGCGTGCTGCGCACGCGCCCTCAAGTCCTTGCGCTGCTCGGCGGCGCTCAAGGGGGTAAGACGAAATACCTCAAACGCCCGGCCTGTGCGATTGGCAACTCGGCTGTTCGGCTGCTCGGCTGTTGGCTGTTCGGGGTCTCCCCTTCAAAACCGCCGAGAAGCACAGAAGCCCGGGGCGCGCGCGCAGCGCGCTTCAACTTCTGACTTCGCGCCCCTTTGTCTGAGCGTAGTGAGCGCAGCGAACGAAGCGAGTTGGGCGCGGCCCCGGGCTTCGAGCATCGCAGGGCACCCCGAAGCGCAGCGCAGGGGCGGTTTTGCAGGGGTCGTTTTTTGCCTACTTTTTGTCGACACAAAAAGTAGGTCGCCCGCCGGGGCGAATTCCCGGCTGGGCCTTGCCAATAAGCCGACATCGGAGCGGCACCCATGAGCCCAGCCCCGGTGCTGGAGGTCACAAACCTCCACAAATCCTTCCCCGGCGTCAAAGCCCTCAGCAACGCCCACCTTCGCCTCTACCCCGGCGAGATCCACGCCCTGATGGGCCAGAACGGCGCCGGCAAGTCCACCCTCATCAAGGTGCTCACCGGCCTCTACACCCCTGACGCCGGCCACCTCACCCTCGATGGCCGGGCCATCGCCCCGACGCGCACCGAAGACGCGCAGGCGCTGGGCATCCGCACGGTCTACCAGGAGGTCAACCTCTGCCCCAACCTCAGCGTGGCCGAGAACATCTGCGCCGGGCGGTTTCCGCGCAAGCCGCTGCTGCAGGGCCGGCGCATCGACTGGGCGGCGGTGCACGCCGAGGCGCGGCGCGTGCTGGGGCAGATGGACCTGGCCATCGACGTCACCGCGCCGTTGTCGCACTACTCGCTGTCGGTGCAGCAGATGGTGGCGATTGCGCGAGCGCTGCGTTTGTCGGCGCGCGTGCTGATCCTGGACGAACCCACCTCCAGCCTGGACGATGCCGCGGTGCAGCGCCTCTTCACGGTGCTGCGGCGGTTGCGCGAGCAAGGCCTGGCCATCCTGTTCGTCACCCACTTCCTCGACCAGACCTACGCCCTGGCCGACCGCATCACGGTCATGCGCAATGGCGAGACCGAGGGTGAGTACCTGGCCAGCGAGCTGAGCCGCCTGGCCCTCGTGAACAAGATGGTGGGCGCTCCGCCCGACCAAGAGCCCAGCCGCTTGCAGAGCCGGGCCGCCCCGAGTGGCGAGCCGGTGCTGACCGCCACCGGCCTGGCCCGGCGTGGGGCACTGCAGCCGCTGGACCTGACCGTGCGGCGCGGCGAGGTGCTGGGGCTGGCGGGTCTGCTCGGCTCGGGCCGCACCGAGGCGGCGCGGCTGCTCTTCGGCGCGGATGCAGCCGACGCCGGCAGCATCACCGCGGCAGGCCGCACCCGTCGGTGGCGCTCACCGCGCGAGGCCATCGCCGCGGGCATCGCCTTCTGCTCCGAAGACCGCAAGCACGAAGGCGCCCTGCTCGACCTCTCGGTGCGCGACAACATCCTGCTGGCCCTGCAGGCCCGCGCCGGGCTGCGGCGCGTGTTGAGCCGCGAACAGCAGCAGGCGCTCGCCGAGGATTACATCCGGCGCCTGGGCATCAAGACGGCGAGCGCTGACACGCCCATCGGCCAACTTTCCGGCGGCAACCAGCAAAAGGCCCTGCTCGCCCGCTGGCTGGCCACGCAGCCGGCGGTGTTGATCCTGGACGAGCCCACGCGCGGCATCGACGTGCGCGCCAAGGAAGACCTGATGGACCAGGTGCGCACCCTGGCCCACCGCCAGGACAGCCAGGGCATGGCGCTCCTCTTCATCTCCTCCGAACTGCCCGAAGTGCTGCACTGCAGCGACCGCGTCCTGGTGATGCGGGACCGCCGCGCCGCCGGCACCTATGCCCGGGGTGAACTGGACGAGCGCAGCGTGCTCGAAGTCATCGCCGCCCAATCCAGCGCCTCCAGCGCCTCCAGCGCCACCAGCCCCGCATGACCTCGCGCCTCGCCATGCCCTCACCGCGCCCCGCCACAGCGGCGACCCGTGCGCTGCGCCACCCCCTCGCCCGGCCGCTGGCCGCGCTGATCCTGCTGCTGGCCACGGCGGCCGTGTGCGTGCCGGGCTTCCTGCACCTGGAGATCAAGGACGGCCACCTCTACGGCAACCTGGTCGACATCCTTCACCGCGCAGCCCCCTTGATGCTGGCCGCGCTGGGCATGACGCTGGTGATCGCGACACAGGGCATCGACGTGTCGGTGGGCGCGGTGGTGGCGATCGCCGGCACGGTGGCGTGCGCGCTGGTCGGCTCGCATGGATTGGCTGTGGCACTCACTGCGGCACTTGGAGCAGCGCTGTTGTGCGGGCTCTGGAACGGCCTGCTGGTCTCGGCCCTGGGCCTGCAGCCCATCATCGCCACGCTGATCCTGATGGTGGCCGGCCGCGGCCTGGCCCAGTTGATGGCGGACGGGCAGATCCTCACCGTCTATGAGCCCGCGAGCTTCTTCTGGCTGGGCGGCGGCTGGCTGCTCGGGCTGCCGGTGTCGTTCTTCGTGGTGGCCGCCGTGGCCGGCCTCACGGCCCTGCTGATGCAGCGCACGGCGCTGGGCCTGTTCATCCAGGCCGTGGGCATCAACCCGGTCGCCGCCCGCCTGGCCGGCGTGCACACCGCGGCGGTGGTGGGCTTCGTGTACGTCTATTGCAGCCTGGGCGCCGGCCTTGCCGGCCTGATGATCGCCTCCAACATCAAGAGCGCCGATGCCAACAACGCCGGCCTGCTGCTGGAGCTGGACGCCATCCTGGCCGTGACGCTGGGCGGCGGGCAGCTCAGCGGCGGGCGCTTCAGCCTGGCTGGCAGCCTCATCGGCGCCCTCATCCTCCAGACCCTCACCTCCACGATCTACGCGCTGGGCGTGCCGCCGCAGGTGACCATGGTCGTGAAGGCGGTCGTGGTGTTCGCCGTCTGCATCTCGCAGTCGTCGGTCTGGACGTCCCGGAGGTCGGCATGAACGCCTGGCGCCGGGCCCTGGCGGCTCCGTCCTTCACGAGTTGGGTCAGCGTGGCGCTGATGGCGCTGCTCTTCGCCGCGGGTGCGGCCCGCTACACGGGCTTCGCGTCGCCGCAGGTGGTGCTGAACCTGCTCATCGACAACGCCTTCCTGCTGGTCATCGCGGTGGGCATGAGCTTCGTGATCCTGTCCGGCGGCATCGACCTGTCGGTGGGCTCGGTGATGGCGCTGACCACGATGGTGGCGGCGTGGCTGCTGCAGGTGGCGCACTGGCCGGCCGAGACCGTCATCGCGCTGGCGCTGGCGGGCGGTGTGGCGTTCGGCGCGTTGCAGGGGCTGGTGATCCATGGCTTCCGGCTGCAGCCCTTCATCGTCACGCTGGCGGGCATGTTCCTGGCGCGCGGCCTGTGCTTCCTGATCAGCGTGGACAGCATCACCATCGACGCGCCTCTGTTCCTGAGCCTGTCGCAGACGCAGCTTCCGCTGTGGGGCGGCGCCTTCCTGTCCCCCGGCGCGGTCATTGCGCTCGCCGTGCTGGCGGCGGGCCTGTGGACGGCCCACGGCACAGCCTTCGGCCGCACGGTCTACGCGCTGGGTGGCAACGAAACCTCGGCGCTCATGATGGGCTTGCCGGTGGGCCGCACCAAGGTGGCGGTGTACGCGCTCAGCGGCGGCTGCGCCTCGCTGGCCGGGCTGCTCTTTGCCTTCTACATGCTCAGTGGCTACGGCCAGCACGGCCAGGGCGTGGAGCTGGACGCCATCGCCGCCGTCGTCATCGGCGGAACCGTGCTGACCGGGGGTTATGGCTATGTGGCCGGCGCGCTGTCAGGCGTGCTGGTGCTGGGCCTGATCCAGACCCTGATCGCCTTCGACGGCACGCTCAGCTCCTGGTGGACCAAGATGGTCATCGGCGGGCTGCTGTTCCTGTTTTGCGCCGTGCAGCGGCTGCTGGCGGTGCGCAAGGCCGGGGCCTGAGGCAGGGTTGCCGGTAGCCCTTCAGCGCAACGGCCCCGCGAACCGCGGGTAGGCTTGTGCCATGAACTCCGCTGCACCGTCTGTCATCCTGTCCATCACACCCCTGGGCATGCCATGGCCCACGCTGGACCCTTTCCTGTTCTGCGTCCATCACGACGACGCCTACCCGGCAGGCAATGGCCGTTACGGGCCGGATGCCGCGCTGCTGCGGGGCCGGCAGATCGGCAGTGACTTCTCCGGCCAGGCCGGCTGGAGCATGTACCACGGCGAGCAGGTGCCGGGCTTCCCGGCGCATCCGCACCGCGGCTTCGAGACCGTGACCATCGTGCGCCAGGGCCGCATCGATCATTCGGACTCCCTCGGCGCCGGTGCGCGCTTCGGCGGCGGCGATGTGCAGTGGCTGACCGCCGGGCGCGGCATCGTGCATGCGGAGATGTTCCCACTGCTGCGCACCGACGCGCCCAATCCGCTGGAGTTGTTCCAGATCTGGTTGAACCTGCCGTCGGCCAGCAAGATGGTGGCACCGCACTTCACGATGTTCTGGTCGCAGGACATCCCGCGCCAGCGCTTCACCGACGACGCCGGACGCGCGACCGAAGTGGTGAGCATTGCCGGCACCTTGCACACATCCGCCGGCGCGACCGCCCCGCTGGCTCCGCCGCCCGACTCCTGGGCCTCGCGTCCCGAGGCCGACGTGGCCATCTGGACACTGCGCCTGGCACCTGGCGCGCGCTGGACGCTGCCACCCGCCGCGGGGGCGGGCACGCGGCGCATGCTGTACTTCTTCGCGGGCCGCACGATCACGGTCGACGGCCAGGCCGTGGCCGTCAAACACGGGCTGGAGCTGCGCGCCGGGGCGGCCGTGCCCCTGGTCAACACCGGCGCCGAGCCGGCCGAGTTGCTGATGCTGCAGGGCCGCCCCATTGGCGAGCCCGTGGCCCAGTACGGGCCCTTCGTGATGAACACGCAGGCGCAGCTCCAGCAGGCTTTTGAAGACTACCGCCGCACCCAGTTCGGCGGCTGGCCCTGGCCCGATGCCGCGCCGGTGCATGGCGACGGCGCGGACCGCTTCGCCCGGCATGCCGATGGCCGCACCGAACGCTTCGCCGCCCAGGAGACGTCATGACCCCTCCCACTCCCCTGCCGCCCTACAGCCCCGAGACACTGGGCCGCGCCGAGGCCGACGCCCTGCCCGGCCCCACCGTGCTGGAGTTCGGCGCCAACTGGTGCAGCATCTGCCAAGGCGCCACGCCCGCCATCGCCGAGGCACTGGCCGGCAAGGCCCTGCGCCATCTGCGCATCGAAGACGGCCGCGGGCGGCCGCTGGGCCGGGCCTATGGCGTCAAGCTGTGGCCGACGCTGGTCATGCTGCAGGATGGCCGCGAGGTGGCGC
Organism: Roseateles puraquae; assembly: GCF_002205845.1. Taxonomy (GTDB): domain Bacteria; phylum Pseudomonadota; class Gammaproteobacteria; order Burkholderiales; family Burkholderiaceae_C; genus Pelomonas; species Pelomonas puraquae. The sequence goes on from NZ_NISI01000006.1 coordinate 236,246, forward strand.
GCGTCGTGCGCCCGCAAGGACCGCAAGACGTCACCACAGCCCTCGCCACGCTGACCGGCTGAGCGGCGTCAGGCGCGCATCGACGGCGCCCGTCAGGGCTTGGGCGCATCCAGCGTGATCGTGCCAAAGCTGACGAAGACGATCGGCCCGCCCGACCGAGCGCGATAGGCGCCGCTCGCACCCCCCAGCCGCGCGGCCACGGCGGTGAAGGCCCAGGCCTCTTCTTCGGTACAACGCACCAGGCGCGTCGTGTACTGCGGCTGCTGGTGCTGCTCACCCCAGGCCTTGGCCAGCGCCGCATGCTGACGCAGCGGTGGGAGCACCGAGGGGTGGTCCCAGCCCCACAGGAATGTGCCGTTGGCCGGGTTGTAGGTGCCAATGATCTGGACCGGTGCACGTGCCCGCTTGCCGTTGTCGAAGCTGAACGTGATCTGGCCCTGGTCCTGGTCGACGCTCCAGCTCGCGGCCTCGGACAGACGCCACAGGCCATCGTTGGCGGCCAGCTGGGCCTGCAGGCCGCCAACGCTTTGTTGGACATAGGCCTGAGCGTCATCCGCGCTATGTGCAGCAGATGAGCCGGCCAGAGCCAGGCAAAGGGCGGACAGCGGGGCGAGCAGCTTGTTCATGAGGGCAGGGCCTTGTGATACCCCGGAAGCAGTGAGAACCAGGTCCGAAGTGTGACCCCGAACCTGCCCCACCCGCGTCCGCAGTGGGGAAGCTAGGGGGCACCTTCCCCGAGGGTTAGGGAGGGCAGCAGCCCTGGCCCTTCAGCCGCCCTGCTGCAGCAGCTGATAGTCGCGCAGCGCCCGCAGCAGTGACTGCTGGCGCGCGCCGGGTGGCAGTTCGCGCGCGACCTGCGCAAAGCGGCCGACATTGCCGGCGTTCAGGAAGGGCCGGACGTTGTCGGCCACCGACTGCGCGGCTTGCCAGCCGCCGGTGTGCACGAGGCCGAGGAGCATGTCGTCGTAGCCGCTGTTCAGGCCCAGTTGCTGCCACTGCTGCAGCACCGGGTAGGCTTTGCCGAGCAGCACGGCGTCGTAGGTCTTCGCGAGGGCCGACACGGCGGCGGCCACGGTGTCGGCCGAGGGCGGCAGCCGTGCCGCCAGGGCCAGGGCTGCGGCCTGCACATGGCCGTCCGGGAAGGCCAGCAGCTCACGCGCCCAGGCGGCCTGCTCGGCCGGGCTGCCCTGGGCGGCGAGGCGCTCCAGTTGCTGCAGCACCAGGCCCACCACCGCGAAGTGCTCGTCCAGCCCCTCGCCGCGCGTCAGGCGGCAGCTGTCGGCGGCGTAGCAGCGCGTCAGCGCGCGCAGCGCCTGTGAGGGCGTGGCGCTGGCCAGTGCGGCGGCGCTGGCCGCCGCCGCTGGCCCCGCGGTGGACACCGGCCCGGTCGCCATCCCGGCCTGATCGGCCAGGGCCGGCGCGGCGACGCCATGGGTCACAGACGACGCGCTTGGCATCGGCGGGCCCGCCGTCACCGCGGGGGCTGAGCCCGGCGCTGTGGCCGAGACCCAGGCCCCGCCGGCCGCCAACCCGGCCAGCAAGACCACCCCCGCCCAGAAGCGCTTCACGCGGCTCTTCATGCGCCAGCCTCCTCAGGGCTGCAGGGCCAGGAAGGTGGCCGCCGGCCAGCGGTTGCTGCGGCAGGCCGCTGGTGCGCCGCCGCGGGTCAGGCAGGCGTTGACGAGGGCGCTGCCGAAGGGGCCGAAGACGTCCGTTTCGGTCGTGCCGTTGCGCACCACCGCCTCGGTGCAGTGAAAGCGATGGGCCGCCGAGCGCGTGGCACCGCGCGGGCAGTCGCCGTTGCCATTGGCGACTGCCGCCAGTGCCTTGGGCCAGATGGGCAGCGCCAGGGCGACGCCTTCCACCACGGTGGCCCGGTTGGCCGTGCAGACGGCGCCACCACCCGCGTCCAGGCACGCCTGCACGGCGGCAGCCGTGAAGGGGCCGTAGGTCTGGCTGGTGCTCATGCACTGGCGCAGGTGGGCGTCGTAGCGGGTGCCATTGGGGCACAGGGCCGGCTTGGTGGCGTCAGGTGCGGCGGCCGGCACGGCCCAGTTCGCCAGCGTCGAGGTGGGATACAGGTTGCCGGCAAAGATCCAGCCCTCGCGCAGCACGCCATCGGTGTGCGTGTACTCCAGCCGGTAGTAGAGGTTGTTGGCCGAGGCGGTGCCGAACACCTCCTTCACCTGCACCGGCGTGCCCGCCGGGATGGCCACCAGCAACGTGCCGCCGGGCGTGGCGCGCATGTTGAGGTTGGGCACGACCTTCACCCAGTCGCCTGCGTAGGCGATGACGCCCGCCCCAGCCGGGGCCGCGCCCACGGCGACGCTGGCATGGGTGGCCGCGGTGCCGGCATCGATCCAGCCATCGGTCAGCACGCCGTTGACGAGGGCGCGGATGCGATAGAGCCGCGTCTGCTGCGTGGCGCCGCTGACCATGAAGTCCAGCACCTGGTAGGTGCCAGCCGGCGCCTGGCCCAGCACCATGCCGTCGGGCGCGGAGCGCAGGTCCAGCGGCTTGAGCGTGGCGATGGCGCTGGCCAGGGATTGCAGGCCTGGCACCTGGGCGCGGCAGAGCTGGTGCCGGTTGTGGTCGACGCGGCTGAAGCCGGCCGTCTGCGACACGTAGACCTGCGTAATGCTGCCCTCGGCAAATGGCGCACGGCCGGCCAGGCAGGCCGCGTCGCGCACGTCATCCACGCATTCCAGCGTGCTGCCGTTGAGCACGCAGGCCGCGCTGCCCACGAGCAGCAGCTTGCCGGCTTCCACCGTGCCACCGGCGGGCACCGGGCAGCTCGGGCCGTTGTCCATCAGGCAGGCCACGTCGATGCCGGCGGCCTGGTTGAGGTTGGCCACGTCGGGCAGCCACAGGCGGTTGTCGTAGTTGTCGCGGTAGCCGTTGTCCTTGGCCACGTTGGCGTCGGCGGTGTTCTGCCAGCGGCAGACCTTGGTGGGGCCGCCGTTGTAGGCCGACCAGGCCGAGCGCGCCCGGCCACGCCAGTACTCGTCGACCTGCGCCGTGGTGCCTGTCGGCGCGGTGACGCCCCCCAGGCAGGCCGCAGGTGCCGCCTCCCACGCCGCGTAGTAGATGTCGATGGCGTAGGTGAAGTTCTGCATCATGTTCCAGCCCTTGCCTTCCTGGAGCTGGACGAAGTGATAGCGGTCGTCGACCTGCATCATCCCGTGGCCATGGCCGCTGTCGCCGCGCATCATCTTCAGCACATAGGGCTGGCCCGTCGACAGCTGCGCATCGCGGTAGTGCGACCAGAAGGTCTCCTGACGCAGCAGCGCGTAGGTGCCACGCTGGAAGGCCTCCAGCTCGCGCGCCGACACCGCCGGCTTGCGCGAGCGCAGGTAGCGGTCGCTCGCATCGCGGATGACCGGGTACATCGACTGCATGTAGCGCTGGCGCTCCACGGTGAGGCTGGTGGCGGCATCGTTGAAGATGACGCCGGCATAGTTCCCGCGTACGAAGCTGTCAGGACCAAAGGCCGAGGCGTCGCAGCCCGAGGGCGCGCGGCCGTGCGTCCAGCTGCCGCCGACCTTGTTGGTGCAGGCCCAGTCGTTCGGCGTCGCGGTGTAGGCGGCCTGGGCGCTGCCGGCCACGGCCAGCAGCAGGGTCATGAGGAGGTGTCGCATGGCGGTCTCCTCAGGCACGACGGCGGCGTGTGGCGATGGCCAGCAGGCCGCCCAGCATCAGCACCAGGCTGCCAGGCTCGGGCACGGCGGCCACGTCGCCCACCCGCACGGCCCAGGCCTGCGCCAGGGTGTCGGTGGACAGCTGCTCCTGTGCGCCCATGCCCATGAAAAAGGCCAATGCCCAGCCCGGCTCGCTGGCGGTGCTGGTCCAGAACACGGGCCCGATCGGGTTGGCGGGGTCGGCCAGGCCGATGAAGCTGCCGGTCTGCGTGAGGCTGCCGCTGCTGTTGCCCAGGCTCACATGGAAGAGATGGCCGAGCTCCGTGTTGCGGCCGGCGTTGTTCAGGCCGATGTCGGTGGAGCCGTCCTCGGCGTAGTCGAGCTGCAGCGCGATGCCGTTGACGGGCGCCACTGTGGGCAGCCGCCAGTCATCGAAGCCGCCGAAGCTCAGGCCCTCGGCCCAGGCCTTGGCGTCGGCCTGGGTTCGCAACCCACCCAGGGTCGCGTCAGTCAGCCAGGTGAGATCGGTGACGGTGTCGTAGACCATGGTGCCATTGGCCCGCGGCAGCAGGGCGGCCTGGGCGGATCCCAGGGTCAACAAGCCGGCGGCCAGGCCGGCGAACAGCTTCGTCTTGGTCATGTGGGAGCGCGAGCGGGTCGCGTGAGCTGAGGGCGGCACGCATGGTCTGCAAACCCGGCCGGCACGGACCAGCGGGTTAGTCCGCGGCCTGACTGCCAAATCGAGCGGCATGCATAACCCCCATGCATGCGCTGGCGCCGCGCCCGTCGAGCGCCGTCCCTGGCGTCAGCGAGACAATCCGGGGCTCGCACCCGCACCCCCCTAGTTCTTGGTCCCAATGACGATGGCCGACTGGTTCTCCCCCGCCCAACTCTTCGGCTACGTCGCCTTCGTGCTCGGCGTGGGATGTTTTCTGCAGACCGACGACCGGCGCTTCAAGTGGTTCATGGCGGGCGAGTGCGTGGCCTATGTCGTGCACTTCGCGCTGCTGGGCAACCCGACCGCGGTGGCGAGCTCTCTGATCTCGATGACGCGCTCGCTGCTGTCGCTGCGCACCCGGTCGAAGTGGGTGGCGGTGGCGGTGGTGGCGGCCAACATCGGCTTCGGCCTGGCTATCGCCCGCCAGCCGAGCGACTGGCTGCCGCTGACCGCCTCCTGCCTGGGCACCATCGCCCTGTTCACCCTGCAGGGCGTGCCGATGCGGCTGCTGATGCTGTGCGGCACCGGGCTGTGGATCGCCAACAACCTGATCGCCGGCTCCATCGGTGGCACGGCGCTGGAGATCGTCATCGCGGTCATCAACCTGACCACGATCACGCGGATGCTGCGTCAGCGGCCCCCGGAAGCAGCTTGAGCTCGCCCGGCGCGCCGACCCAGCCAGAGCAGGCCGGCCAGCCACAGCGCGGCGGTTGAAGGCTCGGGCACCAGAGAGGGCTCCGGGTCCAGCCAGTTGGCGGCGTTGAAGACGGCGCTGAAGCGGTTGTCCACGAAGGTCGTGCCCAGCACGCTGAAGGTGAAGCCGTACAGCACCACCGGGCTGTCGTTCACGGCGTCGTAGGCGGCATCCATGAAGGCGACCGAGGCGCTGACGCCGGGGTTGGGGTTGCCCGCCGTGGGCGCCTCCCGCTCCAGCTGCAAGAGCAGGTAGTCCACCTGCGACAGGTCCACCGGCAGGCTGGCGAGGCTGCGGCTGGCCAGCGCGTTACGGGTGAACACGCCGTCCTGGCGCGACTGCAGCTCGAAGTTCAGGAACGACGTCCCGGCCAGGTTGGCGGTGTAGCGGATCTGCAGCCGGTCACGGTAGTTGCCGCCGCCATCCGTGCCCACGCTGTTGCTGGTGCCCCCCAGGCCCAGCATCAGCGACTCACCCGCCGCCAGGCTGCTGAAGCTCCACAGGGACAGCACGTTGAAGCCGCGCTGGCTATCCACCAGGCCGAGCGCCGTGCCGGGTACCGCGGTAGTGGCCAGCGACAGCGAACGCGCCTGGAAGGGCGCCGGGGTGAGGTTGGTGGTGTTGTCGACGGCATCGGCGTAGCGGAAGCTCAGACCACCGACCCCGAACTGCTGGCCAAGCCAGTCCGCACCCGCGGCGGGCCGCTCGGCGCCTGCCGAAAACACACCGACGCCCGGACCGTAGACCCCCGCCACCGGGCCGGTCGGTGTCTGGAAGACCAGGCCGGTCGTGGGCGTGCCGTTGGCAAAGAGGTCATCGCTGCCGGTGCGGCTGCTGGCGTTGAAGGTGTCCAGCCCGAAGTAGCGCAACTCATGGCTGCCCCGCGCGTTCGCCGCCGCGCTGCCAGCCAACAACACGGCCAGCACGGCCAGGCGGCCCACCCAGCCTCGCACGGCCCTGGCGCCGATGCCGCCGCGAAGTTCCTGTTCCATGGTTCGCCTCCAGGCTCGCTGCGCCGGATGCTGCGCAGACCGACGTTGAAGAATGCCAAGCGGGAGCCGGACCGTCCTCCTCAAGCCTGTGGAAAGGGCGGCATCGCCGGGAAGCCGCCCATGCCCTACGGCACCTGACGGCTGCCTGCTTAGACTGCGCCGCATGACGACCCTCAAGACCTGGCTTGGCGCCGGCCTGCTGGCGGCCCATGCCGCGCACGCCCAGCCCGAGGCCGACCTGACCCTTGCCTTCACGCTGGAAGCCGGGCTGCCGGTGCTGCAGGCCCGCATCGATGGCCGCGAGGCGCGGCTGCTGATCGACTCCGGCGGCGCCGCGGCCCTGGCGCTGCGGGCCGACTGGGCCCCGGCGGGAGACGCAGCCAGCGCCGTCATGTCGCAGGACGCGCAGGGCCAGCTGCGGCGCAACGACCGCCTGGTGGTGCGTGAGGTGGTGATCGGGCCGCATGCCTTGCCGCAGGCGCCTGCCGCGCAGACCTGGGGCAAGGCCAAGCGCCCGGCGGCGGCCGACGGCTACCTGGGCTGGGGCTGGCTGCGCGAACGGCGTTGGGTGATCGATTACGCCGCGGGCCAGCTGCAGCGACTGGCCCCTGGCTCGCCCTTGCCGGCGGCCTGCGGCGGCGCCCCACTGCCGTTCGACATGCTTGGCAGCCTGGCCGTCGTGCGACTGCAGGCGGCCGATGGCCGGTTGCTGGCGCTCGGCCTGGACACGGGCGCCTCGCGCAACGTCATCACGCCGGGCCTGGCCGAAGCCGTGGCGGGCGGCACGCTCACGGCAGAGCGCCGTGTGCTGCAGGCCGGCCCGTTTGTCAGCGTGCCGCTGCAGGTGCCAGGGCTCGATGGGTTCCTGGGGCAGGACTTCTTCAGCCGCCACCGCGTGTGCATGGACCCTACCCGCCGGGAGCTGCGGGTGCAGCCGTTGGTGGGGTGAGGGTCGCTGACCTCAACGGTTGGTGGAGTAGTTGACCGGGAACCAGTCGTAGCCCTTGCCATCGGCGCGCAGACGGCCGATGCCGGGGAAGCTGACGTGGGTGATGGCGACGTAGTAACCGTCGCGGGCCGCAGCGGCGAACGCCGCCTCGCGCGCCGGGCGGGCGGTGGCCGGGTCGCTGTCGAACTGCACGGTCACCGCGGGCTCGGGGAACTGCACCGCCGCGACGTGCATCAGGTCGCCCCAGAACATCATCTTCTGGCCCTTGCTCTCGGCCACGTAGTTGCTGTGGCCGGGCGTGTGGCCGTAGGCGGGGAAGGCCTTCACACCGGGCACGATCTCCACGCCGCCCTGCTGGCCTTCGAAGGGCTTGAAGCGGCCGGCGTCCGCAAAGCCCTTGACCAAGGCCGCGATGGCCTTGCCGCCGTCGCCGCCCTTGGCGACCTGCTCCGGCGACAGCCAGAAATCGCTGTCGCGCTTGTCCAGGCGCAGCGTGGCATTGGGGAAGACGCTGCTGGAGGCGCCGCCGATGTGGTCGCCGTGCATGTGGGTGATGACGATCTCGTCGACCTGCTCGGGCGTGTAACCCGCTGCCTTGAGGTTGGCCACCACGCGGCCGGCCGTGGGGCCGAACAGGCCGGCGGTGCCGGTGTCCACCAGCACGACTTTCGTGCCGGTGTTGACCAGGTAGGCATTCACCGAGGTCTCCAGCGGCACGCCGAGGTAGGCGTGCTGCAGGGCACGCAGGGTGTTGGCGGGCGGCTGCTGCAGCAGCTTGTCCACCGGCAGGTCGATGGTGCCGTCGGACAGTGCGGTGATCTCGAAATCACCCAGTTGCACGCGGTACCAGCCCGGCGCCTGGCCCTTGAGCTGGGGCCCGGCGGCCAGCGCGGGCGCAGCGCAGGCGAGGGCGAAGAAGGCGGGCATCAGGCGCTTGAGCATGGTGTTCTCCGGGGGTGAGGGGACAAGGCGGCGCAGGATAGCGGCGGCCCGTCACCCTTGCAGCCCCCAGGGTGTTGTCCAGACAGCGGACACCCGCGCCGCCCGCTTTTGACTGGATTCCAGACATCATCCACCCTTCGGCGTGCCAAAACACGGGTTAGCTCGCAAGGGTTTGCCAGAGGTTGGCCCCTCATTGGCGCAGGCATGGCTTTTGCGCTGACAGGCCTTGGCACCCGAACACAACAACCAGGAGACAAGCCATGACCCGACGCCGCCTTGCCGCGCCTTCGCCGCTGCATTTCGCCATCCTCGCCGCGCTGGGCGCGGCGCTGCCCGCCCAGGCCCAACAGGCGACCGCCGAGACGGCCGTCACCACGCTGGACACCGTCAAGGTCACGGCGCGCAAGCGCGAGGAGTCACTGCAGGACGTGCCCGTGGCCGTGACGGCGCTGACCGCCGAGCAACTCGACAAGCTCGCCATCAAGGACCTCGGCGACCTGCAAGGCCAGGTGCCCAACCTCACCATCTACGCCGCCCGCGGCAGCAACACCACCATCACCACCTTCATCCGCGGCGTCGGCCAGGCTGACCCGCTGTGGGGCGTGGACCCGGGCGTGGGCATCTACTTTGACGACGTCTACATCGCCCGCCCGCAGGGCGCACTGCTGGACGTCTACGACGTGCAGCGCGTGGAAGTGCTGCGCGGCCCCCAGGGCACGCTCTACGGCAAGAACACCATCGGCGGCGCGGTGAAGTACGTCTCCAAGCCGCTGCCCACCAGCACCGAGGGCTCGGTGACGCTGGCGGTCGGCAACTACGGGCAGGTCAACGCCAAGGGCGGCGTGGGTACGGCGGTGAACGACGGCCAGGTGCGCTTCCGCATTGCCGGCGCCAGCCTGAACCGCGACGGCTACGGCAAGAACCTCACGGATGGCAGCCCGGTCAGCGACCAGGCCACCACCAGTGGCCGCGTGTCGCTGGGCTGGTTCCCCACGGGGTCGAGCTTCAACGCGCTGGTGTCGGTGGACCGCACCGTGGACGCCTCGCATATGCGCGGCTTCCAGCGCCTGAACGTGAACCCCTTCGACCCGGCCAAGACGCCCGCCACCACCGGCCGCTACGACATCGCCACCGGCATGCCCAACGCCAACCGCACCACCAGCGAGGGCGAATCGCTGACGCTGAACTGGGGCGTCACGAGCGACTGGAGCCTGAAGTACATCCTGGCCCATCGCGCCTCCGACACCAACACGTCCATCGACTTCGACGGCCTGCCCAACAAGATCGCTGACGTTCGCGCCGAGTACCACGACAGCTCGCAAAGCCACGAAATCCAGGCCGCCTACGAAGGCCAGAACAGCTCCGGCGTCATCGGCCTGTACTACTTTGACGGCCGCGCCGGCGGCACGGTGCGCAACAACTTCTTCAACCTGAGCTTCGGCACCACCAACGGTCAGGTCTACACCGAGGGCAAGGCCATCTTCGGCGACTGGAGCTGGCGCCTGACGCCGCAGTTCAGCGTCAGCACGGGCCTGCGCTACACCGACGAGAGCAAGCGCGCCGTGGTGCTGAACCAGGCCTTCGCCAACGACCAGTTCAGCGGCACCCCCATCGCCGTGCCGGCCAACTTCGACAAGACCCGTTCGGTGACCAACACCTCCCCGCGCGTGTCGCTGGAGTACAAGGCCAGCAACGCCATCAAGCTCTACACGACCGCGTCGCGCGGCTTCAAGAGCGGCGGCTACAACATCCGCGCCAACACGCTCGCCTTCCCGTCGTCGGGCCGGCCGTTCGAGGACGAGAAGCTCGACTCGCTGGAGGTCGGCGCCAAGATGATCCTGGACGGCGGCCGGCTGGAGCTGAACACCGCCCTCTTCCACAACAAGTACAAGAACGTGCAGCTGTCGGTGTTCACCAGCTACACCCAGGCCAACGGCCAGCCCGGCTTCTTCGGCGACTTCACCAACGCCGGCAAGGCCACGGTGCAGGGCGCCGAGGTCGAGTTCCTGTGGACGCCGACAACGGCCTGGCGCCTCAGCGGCAACCTGGCCACGCTGGACGCCAAGTACGACGAATACATCGACCGCGGCGTGAACGTGGCCGACCAGAAGAAGTTCACCAACACGCCCAAGTTCCAGGCCAGCGTGAACATCGAGCACTACCTGCCCCTGGCCGTGGGCACGCTGCGCTCGCGCCTCGGGGTCAGCCATCGCAGCAAGGTCTACCCGACGACCGACCTCGCCGAGTCGCTGGCGCAGGAGGCCTACACGCTCGTGAACGCCGGCCTGATCTGGGAGAAAGACAGCAAGCTGAGCTTCTTCCTGCAAGGCGCCAACCTGACCAACAAGGCCTACAAGACCGACGGCTACAACATCGCTGCGCTCGGCGTGCTGAACGCCTACTATGGCGCGCCGCGCACCTTCACCGTCGGTGGCACCTACAAGTTCTGACGTGAACCGCAGCGGTTTGGAGGGCGGCCCGGCGGGCCGCCCTTTTCCACGTCAGGGCCTGCGGCAGGAGGGACTCTCGCCACGGTACATTGCGCCAGCCATGCCCCTGTCCAAAAACCAGACACCCGCCGCGCTCGACATCCCCCAGGACGTCGACGGCCTGCTGCGCCTGGCCGCGCAGTCGATGTTCGACGTGCTGGCCCGCTCCACCGAAGGGATGATGGTGGTCGACCGTGACCACCGCGTCGTGTGGATCAGTGAGGGCTACAAGCGCTTCCTGCCCGCGCTCGGCTTCAGCGACGAGCACGAGTTCGTGGGCAAGCGCGTGGAAGACGTGGTGCCCAACACCCAGATGCTGCAGGTGCTGGAAACCGGCAAGCCGGTGCTGGTGGACCTGCTCACCAACAAGGCCGGCACCTTCCTCGTGAGCCGGCTGCCGCTGCGCAACGAGGGCGGCGAGGTGATCGGTGCGCTGGGCCTGGTGCTGCTGGACCACCCCGAAACCACCATGCAGCCGCTGATCACCAAGTTCGCGCGGCTGCAGCAGGAGCTGGAAGACACCCGTCGCCAGCTGGCCGCGCAGCGCCGCCCCAAGTACACGATCGCCAGCTTCATCGGCGCCAGCCCTGCGGCGCTGGAGGTCAAGCGCCAGGCACGCCGCGTGGCGCAGACCGACTCCACCGTGCTGCTGCTGGGTGAGACCGGCACCGGCAAGGAGCTGCTGGCCCACGCCATCCATGCCGCCTCGCGCCGGGCGCACCGGCCACTGGTCAGCGTCAACATCGCCGCGGTGCCCGAGACGCTGCTGGAGGCGGAGTTCTTCGGCGTCGCCCCGGGTGCCTACACGGGCGCCGAGCGCAAGGGGCGCGATGGCAAGTTCAAGCTGGCCGACGGCGGCACGCTCTTCCTCGACGAGATCGGCGACATGCCGCTGGCGCTGCAATCGAAGCTGCTGCGCGTGCTGCAGGAGCAGGAGGTCGAGCCGCTGGGCAGCAACACGGTCATGCGCATCGATGTGCGGGTGATCGCCGCCACCAGTCGCGACCTGGCGGCCATGGTGGCCGCCGGCAGCTTTCGCGCCGACCTCTACTACCGGCTCAATGTGCTGCCCATCCGCGTGCCCGCGCTGCGCGAGCGGCTGGAAGACATCGAAGCCCTGGCGGAAGCCCTGGGCGAAGACATCGCCCGGCGCAGCGGCATGCCGCAAAAGCTGCTCAGCCCCGATGCACTCGAATGGCTGGGTCGCCAGGCCTGGCCTGGCAACATCCGCGAACTGCGCAACACGCTGGAGCAGGTCAGCCTGATGAGCGATGACCTGCAACTGACCGCCCGCCACTTCCAGGGCGAGGCCCTGGCCCCGCTGGCAGCGCAGGCCCCCGCCGCGCCGCCCCCCGCCCCGTCAACGCCCACCAGCACCGGCGTGACCACGGCCCAGGCGGTGGCGCCGCTGCCGGAGCTGATCGAGGCCCTGGAGCGCGACGCGATCGCCCGCGCGCTGCAGGCCACCGGCGGCAACCGCATGGCGGCGGCCCGGCTGCTGCAGATCTCGCGCGCGTCGCTCTACGAGCGCCTGGCCAAGTGGCCGGATCTGGAATCGAAAGTCCAGGTTTCAGGCAACGCCTGAATTTCAGACACTCCGCAGGTGGCCGACCGCCCGAAACCTCGGGTCAACCCGCAGGAAAAACGCCCCCGGCGCCCCTTCCCCGCCGGGCACGGGCCTTGCACAAGAGGAAGACACCGTCTGCCGACAGAGCAGACCCGACAAGACCAGGAGACACGCCCATGCGCTTCACCACGCGCCGATTTGCCCTCGCCGCCGCCACCCTCGCGGTCGCCCTGCCCGGCCTCACGATGGCCGCCGGCAATGAGATCCGCATCGCCCACGTCTACAGCAAGACCGGCCCGCTGGAGGCCTACGGCAAGCAGACCCAGATCGGCCTCATGATGGGGCTGGACTACGCCACTGGCGGCACGATGATGGTCGCGGGCAAGAAGCTCGTCGTCATCGAGAAGGACGATCAGGGCAAGCCCGACGTGGGCAAGAGCCTGCTGGCCGCAGCCTACGGTGACGACAAGGCCGACGTCGCGGTCGGCCCGTCTTCCAGCGGCGTGGCCCTGGCCATGCTGCCCGTGGCCGAGGAGTACAAGAAGATCCTGCTGGTGGAGCCCGCCGTGGCCGACTCCATCACCGGCGACAAGTGGAACAAGTACATCTTCCGCACCGGCCGCAACTCCTCGCAGGACGCCATCGGCAACGCGGTAGCCTCCGACATCGCGGGCCTGAACATCGGCATCCTCGCGCAGGACTACGCCTTCGGCCGTGACGCCGTGAAGGCCTACAAGGAGGCCCTCAAGAAGGCCAAGATCGTCCACGAGGAGTACCTGCCCACGGCCACGACCGACTTCACCGCCGGCATCCAGCGACTGGTGGATTCGCTCAAGGACAAGCCCGGCCCCAAGGTCATCGCGGTGGTGTGGGCGGGTGCCACCACGCCCTTTGGCGCCCTGGCGGCGCTGGACCTGCAAAAGCGCTACGGCATCGCGGTGGGCTCGGGCGGCAACATCCTGCCGGCCATGGCGGCCTACAAGCAATTCCCGGGCATGGAAGGCGCCACCTACTACTACTTCGGCATTCCGAAGAACCCGGTCAACGAATGGCTGGTGGCCAACCACTACAAGCAGTTCAAGGCGCCGCCGGACTTCTTCACCGCGGGCGGCATGAGCGCCGGCATCGCGCTGGTGGAGGCCCTCAAGAAAACGGGCGGTGACACGGCGACGAACAAGCTCATCAAGACCATGGAAGGCATGAGCTTCGAGACGCCCAAGGGCAAGATGACCTTCCGCGCCGAAGACCACCAGGCGATGCAGTCGATGTACCACTTCCGCATCAAGATCGACCCGGCCTTCCCGTGGGGCGTGCCGGAGCTGGTGCGCGAGATCAAGCCGGAAGAAATGGCCGTGCCGATCCGCAACAAGCGTTGACAGCCCACCCCCTACCGACTTCGTCGGCCCCCTCAAGGGGGCGCTGCCAGTGGCCCGGCAAAGCCGGTTCCACGGCAGCCGCTGAGTCATTCACCACGCCCCTGCAGTGCTCGAAACCAAGAACCTCACCATCCGCTTCGGCGGCCATGTGGCCGTCGATGGCGTGAGCTGTGCCTTCCAGCCGGGCACGCTGACCGCCATCGTCGGCCCCAACGGCGCGGGCAAGACGACCTACTTCAACCTCATCTCGGGCCAGCTGGGTGCGAGCAGCGGCGAGGTGTGGCTGGACGGTGAGAACCTGACCGCCCTCGGCGCCCCGCAGCGCACGCGGCGCGGCCTGGGCCGGGCCTTCCAGCTGACCCAGCTCTTCGCCCACCTGACCGTGCTGGAGAACGTGCGCCTGGCGGTGCAGGCACGGCGCGGCCTGGGCCTGCGGCTGCTGTCGGTGTGGCTGTCGCACCGCGACCTGATCGACGAAGCCGAAGGCATTCTGAAACGCGTGCGGCTCGACCACCGTGCCACCGACCTCGCCGCCAGCCTGCCGCATGGCGACCAACGCAAGCTCGAAGTGGCCCTGCTCATCGCACTCGACCCCAAGGTCTACCTCTTCGACGAGCCCACCGCCGGCATGAGCGTGGACGAAGTGCCCGTGGTGCTGGACCTGATCCGCGCGCTCAAGGCCGAGAAGCGCCACACCCTGCTGCTGGTGGAGCACAAGATGGACGTGGTGCGCGAGCTGGCTGACCGCATCATCGTGCTGCACCAGGGCAAGCTCGTGGCCGACGGCGACCCCGCCACCGTGATCGCGTCGCCCGTGGTGCAAGAGGCTTACCTGGGGGTGGCGGCATGAGCGCGTTGCTGACCCTGCAGGGCGTGCACACGCATGTCGGGGCGTACCACATCCTGCATGGCGTGGACCTCACCGTGCCGGTGGGCGAGGTGACGATGCTGCTGGGCCGCAACGGCGCCGGCAAGACCAGCACGCTGCGCACGCTCATGGGCCTATGGACGGCGAGTCGCGGCACCGTCACCTTCAAGGGTGAAGACATCACCCACCTGCCGACCCCCGACATCGCCGCCCGCGGCATCGCCTACGTGCCCGAAACCATGGGCATCTTCGGCGAGCTCAGCGTGGCCGAGAACCTCCTGCTGGCTGCCCGCTCCGCGCGGCGCATGGCCGACCTGGATGCGGCCCGGCTGGACTGGCTCTTCAGCCTCTTTCCGGCACTCAAGACCTTCTGGCACCACCCAGCCGGCAAGCTCAGCGGTGGCCAGAAGCAGATGGTCGCGATCGCCCGCGCGCTGGTGGAGCCGCGCGAGCTGCTGGTCATCGACGAACCGAGCAAGGGGCTGGCGCCGGCCATCGTGGCGAACCTGATCTCGGCGTTGCGCGAGTTGAAGGCGACGCGCACGACCGTGCTGCTGGTGGAGCAGAACTTCCGGGTGGCTGCCGAACTGGGAGATTCCGTGGCCGTGATGGACGACGGCCGCGTGGTGCATCGCGGGGCAATGGCGGAGCTGATCGAGGATGGGTCGTTGCAGCAGCGGTTGCTGGGGTTGGCGTTGGGGGCGCATCAATGAGTGCTCGGGGCGCTGGCCGCTTGGCTTGTTTTGCTGCTTTTGCCGCTTTTGCGAAGAGCCTTTGCAGCTCGGTGCACCGTGCCGGGAGTTCGCCCCGGCGGGCGAGTAACTTTCTTCTGCTGCGCCAGAAGAAAGTCACCAAAGAAGAGGCGCTGAACCGCAAGTCGCCTCTGGCCTGCGAAGGAAATCGCGCGAAAACAGGCGCTCGGAGCCTCAGCCGAGGCGAGCCGCTGCGCTCTCGCTGCTGTCCCTATCCAGAGCCCGACGCCGCCACCGCTTGTGCGGTCAACGTCGGCTGCACGCCGAACTCACGAGTTGAAGTCAAGCGCCGTCGACGGCGCGTCGTGGCGCTTGGTGCATTCACTGGTGAGCCCGGCGTGCAGCCGGCGTTAACGGGCGTGAAGGTGCGATGGATGGCGCTCGTGACAGGGACAGCAGCGAGAGCGCAGCGGGTCGCTTCTTCGCAGTCCACGAGCGAGAGTTTTCGCGCGCGAGCTTCAGCACCAGCCCGATGGCTTGCGGTTCAGCGCCTCTTCTTTGGTGACTTTCTTCTGGCGCGACAGAAGAAAGTTACCCGCCCGCCGGGGCGGACTCCCGGCACAGTGCACCGAGTCCAAAGGCTCCCCGCAAAAGCGACCGAACAACCGGCCTACCGAGTCGAACGGCTCTACGCAAAAGAATCTCTCGAAGGCGGCAGCCCATGAAGCTCGACCCCAAACCCCTCGCGCTGCTCACAGCCCTCATCCTGCTGGCCCTGCCCCTGACCGGCAGCCCCAGCACCTGGCTCAACCTGACCCTGGCCGGCCTGGCCATGGGCCTCATCATCTTCGTCATCGCCTCCGGCCTGACCCTGGTCTTCGGCCTGATGGACGTGCTGAACTTCGGCCACGGCGTGTTCATCGCGCTGGGCGCGTTCATGGCGACAACGGTCCTGGCAGCGCTCGCGCCGTGGGCGGGCAGCCCTGACGTGCTGGCCAACCTCGCGGCGCTGGCCGCCGCCTGCCTGGCCGGCATGGCGATCGCCGCCGCGGTGGGCCTGGTGTTCGAGCGGGTGCTGGTGCGGCCCGTCTACGGCCAGCACCTCAAGCAGATCCTCATCACCATGGGCGGCATGATCATCGGCGAGGAGCTGATCAAGGCAACCTGGGGCGCCCAGCTCATCCCGCTGCCGCTGCCCGAGGCGCTGCGCGGCATCTTCCTGCTGGGCGACGTGGCGGTGGAGAAGTTCCGCGTGCTGGCCATGCTCGTCGGCGTGGTGGTGCTGGCCGGCCTGCTGCTCGTGCTCAACCGCACCAAGATCGGCCTGCTCATCCGCGCCGGCGTGCAGGACCGCGAGATGGTCGAGGCCCTGGGCTACCGCGTGAGGCGCCTGTTCGTGGGCGTGTTCGTGGCCGGTTCGGCGCTGGCCGGGCTGGGTGGCGTGCTATGGGGGCTGGTGCAGCAGGGCGTCACGCCGCAGATCGGCGCGCAGGTCAATCTGCTGCTGTTCATCGTCATCATCATCGGCGGGCTGGGATCAACCGTGGGTTGCCTGGTGGGTGCGCTGCTGGTGGGGCTGGTGGCCAACTACGTCGGCTTCCTTGCGCCCAAGGCGGCCCTGTTCTCCAACATCGGCCTGATGGTGGCGGTGCTGCTGTGGCGCCCGCAGGGCCTCTACCCGGTGGGAGCCAAGTGATGCGCGCCCTGCTCTCCCACGACCTGCCGCGCAGCCGCCTGCTCGCGGCGCTGCTCATCGCCTGCTTCGTCGGGCTGCTGGGCGCGCCCTTCATCTTTCCGGGCACGCAGGCACTCAACGTCGCCGCCAAGGTGCTGGTGTTCATCCTGCTGGTGGCGAGCTATGACCTGCTGCTGGGCTACACCGGCATCGTCAGCTTCGCGCACACGATGTTTGTCGGCATCGGTGCGTATGGCATTGCGATCGCGTCCACGCGGCTCGGGCCCGACTGGGCGTCGCTGGCCATCGGCTTCGTGGCGGCGCTGGCGCTCAGCGCGGTGCTGGCCCTGGCGATGGGCCTGGCCAGCCTGCGCGTGAAGGCCATCTTCTTCGCGATGATCACGCTCGCCGTGGCCTCGGCCTTCATGACGCTGTGCTCGCAGTTGAGCGACATCACGGGCGGCGAAGACGGCCTGAACTTCCAGTTGCCCGAAGCGCTGCGGCCCTCCACCGAGTTCCTCGAAGAGCCGGTGCTTGGCGTCATGATCGACGGCCGGCTGCTGACCTATTACGGCCTGTTCGTCGCGGTCACGGCGCTGATCCTGCTGCTGCTGCGCATCGTGAACTCGCCCTTCGGCCGCGTGCTGCAGGCCATCCGCGAGAACGAGTTCCGCGCCGAGGCCATCGGCTACCGGCCGGTGGTCTACCGCACCGGCGCCAACGTCATCGCCGCGCTGCTGGCCTGCTGCGGTGGCGCGCTGCTGGCGCTGTGGCTGCGCTACACCGGGCCCGAGACGGCGATGAGCATGGAGATCATGCTGGACCTGCTGCTCATCGTCGTCATCGGCGGCATGGGCACGGTCTACGGCGCGGTCATCGGCAGCGTGCTCTTCATCGTGGCGCAGAACTACCTGCAGGCCCTGCTCAAGGGGGCCGGCAGCTGGGTGGAGGGCGTGCCGGTGCTGGGGACGCTCATCTCACCCGACCGATGGCTGCTGTGGCTGGGCTTGCTGTTCGTGCTGGCCGTGTACCACTTCCCGGGCGGCATCGTCGGCCGCTTGCGACTGGCCGCGTGGGCCCGCGCGCGGAGAACGCCAACATGAGATCGCGCTACGTCACTTGCCTGGGCCGCGAACTGCACCTCACCGAATGGGGCGACCCAGCCGCGCCCACCGTCATCGCCTGGCACGGCCTGGCCCGCAGCGGCCGTGACTTCGACGACTTCGCCCGCGCCCTGAGCCCCCGCTGGCACGTCGTTTGCCCTGACACCCTGGGCCGTGGCCTGTCGCAGTGGGCGGTAGACCCGGCCAAGGAGTATTGCCTCGCGTTCTACGTCGAGCAGGCTGAGGCCTTGCTGGACCTGCTCGGCCTGGCCAAGGTCCACTGGGTGGGCACGTCAATGGGCGGGGCCATCGGCACGCTGGGCGCCGCCACGCGGCTGCGCGGCCGCATCAAGCGCCTGGTGCTCAATGACAACGGCCCCGAACTGGCCGCGCCGGCCCTCGCACGCATCCAGGCCTATGCCGGCCAACCGCCGAGCTTCATCACCGTCAGCGAGCTGGAGGCCTACTTCCGCCTCATCTATGCCAGCTTCGGCGCCCTCAGCGATGCGCAGTGGCTGCACCTCACCGAGACCTCGCTGCGCCGCCTGCCCGACGGCCGCGTGACACCGCACTACGACCCCGCACTGGTGCAGCAGTTCGCGCACCACCCTGACGACTACGGCCTGTGGGCCGCCTGGGACCAGCTCGACCTGCCGGTGCTGTGCCTGCGCGGCGAGGCCTCCACGCTGCTGACGGCCGAGACCGCCCAGGCCATGCGCGAGCGGGGGCCGCGGGCGGCCGTGGCGCTCATCCCAGGCTGCGGCCATGCGCCCGCGCTGAACACGCCGGAGCAGATCAGCCTCATCGAACGGTTTCTTCAAGTTGACCGTACCCCGTGAATGCCCGTAAGCCAGCGTAAGGCCCCAAGCCCTAGAGTCGCCCAGCCACTGCCCCAAGCCCATGAGTGATTTCATTCTCGAAACGCAGGACCTGACCAAGGAGTTCAAGGGCTTCACCGCCGTGGACGCCGTCAACCTGCGCGTGCAACGCGGCCACATCCATGCGCTGCTCGGCCCCAACGGTGCCGGCAAGACGACCTGCTTCAACCTGCTCACCAAGTTCCTGACGCCCACGCGCGGGCGCATCGTGTTCGCTGGCCACGACATCACCCGCGAGACCTCGGCCCAGATCGCCCGCCGCGGCGTGATCCGCTCCTTCCAGATCTCCGCCGTGTTCCCGCACCTCACGGTGCTGGAGAACGTGCGCATCGGCCTGCAGCGCTTCACCGGCACGAGCTTCCACTTCTGGCGGGGCCTGACCGGCCTGAAGACGCTCGACGCCAAGGTGCTGGCCCTGCTCGAACTCGTCGACCTGCGCGACATGGCCCACCTCAAGGCCGCCGACCTGCCCTACGGCCGCAAGCGGGCGCTGGAGATCGCCACCACCATGGCCATGGAGCCGCAGCTCATGCTGCTGGACGAACCCACGCAAGGCATGGGTCACGAAGACGTGGACCGCGTGACCGCCCTCATCAAGCGCGTGGCCGAAGGGCGCACGGTGCTGATGGTGGAGCACAACATGAAGGTGGTCGCCAGCATCGCCGACCGCATCACGGTGCTGGCCCGCGGCGCGGTGCTGGCCGAGGGCGACTACGCCACCGTGTCCAAGCACCCCGCGGTGTTGGAGGCGTACATGGGCACTGAGGCGACTGAGTTGCAGGGGGCGCATTGAAGTCCTTGGTGGTCGCCGCCATGCACGACGCGGGTCCGCTCGCGGACAGCCGTCGAGAGGCTCTTGCCAAGAGCCTCTCGACTCGGTGCACCGTGCCGGGAGTCCGCCCCGGCGGGCGGGTAACTTTCTTCTGCTGCGCCAGAAGAAAGTCACCAAAGAAGAGGCGCTTAACCGCAAGTCATCGGGCTGCTGCCAAGGCTCACGCGCGAAAACTCTCGCTCCGCTGGTTCGCCGAAGCGACCCGCTGCGCTCTCGCTGCTGTCCCTGTCACGAGCACCATCCATCGCACCTTCACGCCCGTTAACGCCGGCTGCACGCCGGGCTCACCAATGAATGCAGCTGCCGCCACGACGCGCCGTCGACGGCGCTTGACTTCAACTCGTGAGTTCGGCGTGCAGCCGACGTTGACCGCACAAGCGGTGGATGACTCGGGCTCTGGACAGGGACAGCAGCGAGAGCGTAGCGGCTCGCCTCGTCTGAGGCTTCGAGCGTTCGTTTTCGCGCGATGTCCTTCGCAGGCCACAGGCGACTTGCGGTTCAGCGCCTCTCTTTTGGTGACTTTTCTCTGGCGCGACAGAGAAAAGTTACTCGCCCGCCGGGGCGAACTCCCGGCACGGTGCACCGCGCTGCAAAGGCTCGCGCCACAAGCATCACAAACGCAAGTGCACCGAGCTGCAAACGCTCCCGGCAAGACCAACCCAACGCCCAGCGCTGCCTGACCCATGGCCACGCCCGCCCTCGACATCACCAACCTCCACGCCTGGTACGGCGAAAGCCACATCCTGCACGGCATCAACCTGCGCGTGCAGCCCGGCCAGGTCGTCACCTTGCTCGGCCGCAACGGCGCCGGCCGCACCACCACGCTGCGGGCCATCATGGGCCTGACCGGGGCGCGCAAGGGGTCCATCAAGGTCCATGGCGAAGAGACCATCGGCCTGTCCACCCACCGCATCGCCCAACTCGGCATCGGCTACTGCCCCGAGGAGCGCGGCATCTTCGCCAGCCTCACGACGGAAGAGAACCTGCGCCTGCCGCCTCTGCTCAAGAGCCGCCGCGGCAAGGTCATGAGCGAGAGCGAGATCTACGCGATGTTCCCCAACCTCGCGGAGCGGCGCGCCAGCCCCGGCACACGGCTGTCGGGCGGCGAGCAGCAGATGCTGGCGGTCGCGCGCATCCTGCGTACCGGTGCCGACATCCTGCTGCTCGACGAAATCTCCGAGGGCCTCGCGCCGGTGATCGTCCAGGCCCTGGCACGCATGATCCGCGAGCTCAAGAAGCAGGGTTTCACCATCATCATGGTCGAGCAGAACTTCCGCTTCGCTGCGCCCCTGGCCGACCACTTCATCGTCATCGAGCACGGCGAGGTCGTGCTCTCCTTCCCCGCCGCCGACCTTCCCGCCCACCAGGCGCAGATGGACGAGCTGCTCAGCGTCTGAACCAACAACCCACTGGAGACATCATGAAGAAGACCCTCATCGCCACCGCCTTGGTCACCGCCGGCTTCGCCGTGTCCATGAACGCACACGCGCAAATCTCGGGTGACGTCATCAAGATCGGCTTCCTGACCGACATGTCCAGCGTCTACGCCGACATCGACGGCGCCGGTGGCGTGGAAGCCATCAAGATGGCGATCGCCGACCTCAAGGGCGTGGCCGCGGGCAAGAAGGTCGAGCTGATCTTTGCCGACCACCAGAACAAGGCCGACGTCGCCTCCGCCAAGGCCCGCGAGTGGATCGACACCCAGGGGCTGGACCTGCTCATCGGCGGCACCAACTCCGGGGCCAACCTGGCCATGGCCACGGTGGCGGCCGAGAAGAAGAAGCCCTTCATCTCCATCGGCGCCGGCAGCTCCGCGCTCACCAACGCCAACTGCACGCCCTACACCATCCACTACGCCTACGACACCGTGGCCCTGGCCAACGGCACGGGCGGCGCAGTCACCAAGGCCGGCGGCAAGAACTGGTACTTCCTGACGGCCGACTACGCCTTCGGCCAGGCCCTGCAGGCCGACACCACCGCCGTGGTGCAGAAGAACGGCGGCACGGTGAAGGGCAGCGTCAAGCACCCGCTGAACGCGAGCGACTTCTCCAGCTTCCTGCTGCAGGCGCAAGGCTCGGGCGCGCAGATCCTGGGCCTGGCCAATGCCGGTGGCGACACCATCAACGCCATCAAGGCCGCAGGCGAGTTCGGCATCACCAAGAGCATGAAGCTCGCCGGCCTGCTGATGTTCATCAATGACGTGCACTCCCTGGGCCTGAAGACGACCGAAGGCATGTACCTGACCGACTCCTGGTACTGGAACCAAAGCCCCGAAGCCCGCGCCTGGAGCCGCCGCTTCTTCGAGAAGATGAAGCGCATGCCCTCGTCGCTGCAGGCGGCCGACTACTCCGCCGTGACGCACTACCTGAAGGCGGTGGAAGCCATCAAGACCGACGATGCGGACAAGGTCATGGCCCAGATGAAGGCCACGCCCATCAACGACTTCTACACCAAGGGCACGATCCGCAAGGAAGACGGCCGCGGCATCCATGACATGTTCCTGATGCAGGTGAAGTCGGTGAAGGAGTCCACCGAGCCCTGGGACTACTACAAGGTCGTCGCCAAGATCCCGGGCGAAGAGGCGTTCACCAAACTGGCCGACAGCAAGTGCCCCCTGGTGAAGAAGTAAGAACACAGCCACAGAGGCACAGAGCCACAGAGAAGCCCCGGCGCTTCTCTGCGTCCCGATCTCTCTGTGCCTCTGTGTCTCTGTGGCGTATTCCTGAGACGCGCACGACATGACAGAACTGTTCGGCATTCCCCTCCCCGCCCTGCTCGGCCAGCTGCTGCTCGGCCTGGTCAACGGCTCGTTCTACGCGATGCTGTCGCTGGGCCTGGCGGTCATCTTCGGCATGCTCAACATCATCAACTTCGCCCACGGGGCGCTGTACATGATGGGGGCCTTCTTCGCCTGGATGGGGCTCGAGTACCTGGGCCTGAACTACTGGGTCATGCTGGGCCTGGCGCCAATCGCGGTGGGCCTGGTCGGCATCGTGATCGAGCGCACCATGCTGCAGTGGCTCTACAAGCTCGACCACCTCTACGGCCTGCTGCTGACCTTTGGCATCACGCTGGTCATTGAAGGGGTCTTCCGCAGCTTCTACGGCGTCTCCGGCCAGCCCTACCAGGTGCCGGAGCAGCTCACCGGCGCCACCAACCTCGGCTTCATGATCCTGCCCAACTACCGGGCCTGGGTGGTGGTGGCGTCCCTCATCGTGTGCTTCGCGGTGTGGGCCCTCATCGAGAAGACCTCACTCGGCGCCAAGCTGCGGGCCGGCACCGAGAACCCCAAGCTCGTGCAGGCCTTCGGCATCAACGTGCCGCGCATGGTCACGCTCACCTATGCCGGCGGCGTGGCCCTGGCGGCGTTTGCCGGCGTGCTGGCCGCCCCCATCCTGCAGGTGTCGGCGTTGATGGGCAGCAACCTCATCATCGTGGTGTTCGCGGTGGTGGTCATCGGCGGCATGGGCTCCATCCTGGGTTCCATCCTCACCGGCCTGGGGCTGGGCATCGTCGAGGGTCTGACCAAGGTCTTCTACCCCGAGGCATCCAACACCGTCGTGTTCGTCGTAATGGCGATCGTCCTCCTCGTCCGTCCCGCCGGCCTCTTCGGTAAAGAGAAATGACTTCAACACAGCCACAGAGGCACAGAGACTCAGAGAGGCTGCGCATGCTCAAGCGGCCAACCGGCCTCTCTGTGTCTCTGTGCCTCTGTGGCTGTGTTCCTGCCTGACTGCGACAACCATGCCTTCCTCCCCTCGCGCCACCCTGCTCGGCTACGCCGCCCTCTTCATCGGCATCGGCCTGCTGCCGCTGCTGGGCGCCTATCCCGTGTTCGTGATGAAGGTGCTCTGCTACGCCCTCTTCGCCTGCGCCTTCAACTTGTTGGTGGGCTTCACCGGGCTGCTGTCCTTCGGGCATGCCGCCTTCCTGGGCACGGCCGGCTATGTGACCGGCCATGCGCTCAAGGTCTGGGCGCTGCCCACGCCGGTGGGGCTGTTGCTGGGCATGGGTGCCGCGGCGGCGGTGGGCCTGGTGTTCGGATTGCTGGCCATCCGGCGCTCGGGCATCTACTTCTCGATGATCACCCTGGCCCTGGCGCAGATGCTGTATTTCTTCTTCCTCCAGGCGCCCTTCACCGGCGGTGAGGATGGACTGCAGTCGGTGCCGCGCGGCAGCTTCCTGGGGCTGAACCTGGAAAACGACCTCACCTTGTTCTACGTCGTGCTGGGCCTCTTCGTCGCGGCCTTCTGGCTCATCTACCGCATCGTGCATTCGCCTTTCGGTCAGGTGCTGACTTCCATCCGCGAGAACGAGGCCCGCGCTACCTCGCTGGGCTACGACACGGCCCACTTCAAGCTGCTCGCCTTCGTGCTGTCGGCCGCCCTCGCCGGCCTGGCGGGCTCCACCAAGACGCTGGTGCTGGGCTTCGCCACCCTCACCGACGCGATCTGGACCACCTCGGGCCTCGTCATCCTGATGACGCTGGTGGGCGGCATGGGCACGCTGCTCGGGCCCATGGTCGGCGCGCTGGTCATCATCGCGCTCGAGAACAAGATCGGCGACTTCGGCACCGCGCTCGCCGACCTCACCGACGTGGCCTGGTTCAACGGGCTGGGCGAATCGGTCAGCCTCGTGACCGGGCTGATCTTCATCGTCTGCGTGCTGGCCTTCAGGCGCGGTTTGGTGGGCGAGGCGATGGCGCTGTGGGAGAAGCTGCAGGCGCGGGGGCGCTCGCCGGGGTCGCAGGCTTCCGCCTGAACACCAGCACATTGCCCGCCATCACGAGCACCAGCCCAACCAGGGCCGGTGCTGTCCAACGGTAGCCTTCCGCCCAGGCCGACACGTTCAGCGCCACCACCGGAAACACCACCGTGCTGTAGGCCGCCCGCTCGGGGCCCAGGCGCCCCACCAGCGTCAGGTACGCCGTGAAACCGATGACCGAGCCCGGGATGGCCAGGTAGAGCAGCGCGCCCACGTACCGCGGGCTGGTGTCGAACGCCCAGGGCACGCCGGCCACCGCGGCATAGCCCACGAGCAGCACCGTGCCCACGGCCATGCCCCAGGCATTGGTTTGCACGGGCTTGAGCCCCTGGCCCTGCAGCGCAGCCGACAGCAGGTTGCCCGTGGAGAAGCACAGCGTGCCCCCCAGCGCCCAGGCCAGCCCCGCCAGCGTCGCCGCCCCTGCCTGGTGCGCGGTGATCTCGGGCCAGAACAGCAACAACAGCCCGGCCAGCCCCAGCGTACCGCCACCCAGCACCTGGGGCGCCACCACGCGGCCATGCACCACGCGGGCCAGCAGCGCATTCCACAGTGCCGCACTGGAGAACACCACCGCCACCAGGCCGCTGGCGATATGCCGGCTGGCGTTCAGGAAGCAGACAAAGTTCAGGCAGAACAGGCACAGCCCCTGCGCCAGCACCCACAGCCGGGCGCGCCCGCGCGGCAGCACCAGCTGGCGCCGCCACAGCAGCCAGGCGAACAGCACCGCAGCCGCCAGGCCGAAGCGGTAGGCAATCGACAGCGCGATGGGCACCTCGCCCAGCTGCCACTTCAACGCGATCCAGGTGGTGCCCCAGATCAGCACCACCAGTCCATACAACAAGGCATTCATGCCGCCAGCATCGCGGCGGCGGGCGTGCGGCGATTGCATATTCCTGCGGTTGCTTGCGCGCGCCCCACGCACGGCGCCCGGGTCGGCCCTAGCATCTCGGCATGGCCGACCTCACCGCCGCCGTCACCGCTGACCTGCCCGTCTTCGACGTGCTGGGCCGCTCCAGCGCACGCCGCGAGCGCGAACTGGCGCTGCCGGGTGCGCTGCGCCTCGTGCAATGGCGCAACCAGGGCGGCCGCATGGACTACCAGCGGCCGGGCCACCACACGCTGTCGGTCTATCTGCAGGGCGGCACCGACACCCACCTCATCGAAACACCGCGCGAGACCGGCCACCCCGGCTGCCACTGCATCCTGCCCGCCGAGCATGAATCCCGCTGGAACGTGGCCGGGCCGCTGCGCTTCGTGCACCTCTACCTGTCGGAGGCGAGTTGGGCCGACCGCATCGTGCGCCTGCTGGATGCCGAGCCCCGCGCACTGACGCTGGAGCAGCGCATCTTCGGCCAGGACGCCACCCTCGCCGCCTGGGCCCAGGGCGTGGCCGCGCTCGACTGGACCCACCCCGCCGATCGCCTGCAGGCCGACGTGCTGACCCAGGCCGCACTCGACCACCTCGTGCTGCAGGCGGCGCGGCCAAGGCAGCGCGAGCGCGCCGGGAAGCCGGCCGGCGGGCTGTCCAGCGTCGCCCGGCGGCGGGTGCTGGCGTTTGTCGATGCCCACCTGGACAGCAGCGACCTGAGCCTGCCGCGCCTGGCCGCCGAGGCGCATCTGTCGGAATTCCACTTCGCACGCATGTTCCGGATCAGCCTGGGCTGCAGCGTGCACGACTGGGTGGCCACCCGGCGGCTGGCCAGCGCCCGCGAACTGCTGCGCGCCACCCGCCTGCCGCTGGCCGACATCGCCGCCGCCTGCGGCTATGCCAACGCCAGCCACCTGAGCCGCGCGGTGAAGGCGGGCACCGGCGCGACGCCCGGCCAGTGGCGCCGCAGCAGCACGGGATGAGGCCGGCAGCGGCTGGCGCCGCGGCCTTGCTGCCAGCACGTCGTCAGGATGCACATCCGAGTTAGGGGGGCCACCGCGGCGGGAACAGGCGCACCATGCCGGCCATGGTCACGTCACCCCGCTTCACGTTCATCGCCACGCTGGTCGTGGCGGTGGCGGCGGTCGTGCTGACGCTGGTCGTGACCGTCGACAGCGACCCGCCCGTGCGCCTGGCCAGCCAGCTGCCGCCGCCCCAGCGCTGAACGCCGGCCCGCGCGGCGTGACAAACGTCGCCCCTTCGCCACCATCGACGGCCCCGTTCGCGATCTCGACACGCCGGGGCGCGATGATGTGCGACCCTGACCTTGCATTCGCTCCCTGACGATGAACGAGCTGTTGATCTGGATCCTGGCCGCCGCGGCGGTCGCCGTCGTGCTGCTGCTGTGGGGGCTGAGCCGGCGCCGTCAGCGCCAGGCCGAGCTGGATCGTGAAACCGTCGTCCCCACCGGGCTGGAGGATGAGCCCACCGCGCCCGTCTCCACGCCCGACGCCGACATGCAGGCGGTGCGCGAGGTCGAGGAAGCGCTGAACCAACGCCTGGCCGAGCAACGTGCCGAGGAAGAGCGCATCGAAGCCGAGCGCGCGCAAGCGGAGCGCGACGACGCCGCCCGCCGCGCCGCTGAAGCCGAGGCACGCGAGGCACAAGCCCAGGCCGAAGCCGAACGCCTGGCCCGCGAACAAGCCGAACGGGAAGCCGCCGAAGCCGCCCGTGCCGCCGCCGAGGCCGAGGCCGAGCGCTTGGCCGAGGAAGCTGCCGCCCGTGAAGCTGAAGCCCGCCGCGCCGCCGAGGCTCAAGCCGAAGCGGAGCGCCTGGCCCGCGAGCAAGCCGAACGCGAAGCGGCCGAAGCCGAGGCCGCCCGTGCCGCGGCCGCCGCCGAGGCCGAGCGACAGGCCGCAGAGGCCGCCGCCCGCGAAGCCGAGGCCCGCCGAGTGGCTGAAGCCCAGGCCGAAGCAGAGCGCCTCGCCCGAGAGCAGGCCGAACGCGAGGCTGCCGAAGCTGAAGCCGCCCGGGCCGCCGCCGAGGCACAGCGGCTCGCCCAGGCGGCAGCTGCACGCGAAGCCGAAGCCCGCCGTGCCGCTGAAGCCCAGGCCGAAGCGGAGCGCGTGGCGCGCGAGCAGGCCGAACGTGAAGCCGCCGAAGCCGAGGCTCGCCGCGTCGCCGAAGCGGCTGCGGCACAAGCGGCCGCGCAAGCTGCTGCGGCAGCGGCCGCCGCCCAGCCCGCCACGGCCCCGCGCGAGCTGCGTGCCGACGAAACCCTGGTGCTCGTGGCCGACGACTCCAAGATCGTGCGCGTCAAGATCAGCCGCTTGCTCACCGGCCAGACCTACCGCGTCGCCCTGGCCGAAAGCGGCGAGCAGGCGCTCGAACTGCTGGCCGCCGAGCGCCCGCACGTCGTCATCACCGACGTCGAGATGCCCGGCATCGACGGCTTCGAGCTGACCCGCCAGGTGCGCGCCAACCCGGCGTGGTCCGACCTGCCGGTGCTGATGATCACCTCCTCCGACGACAAGCGCGAACAGGCCGAAGCCGCCGGCGTGACCCAGCTGCTCGGCAAGCCCTATTCCGAAGAAGCCCTGATCGCCGCCATCGAGCGCGCCCGCCTGGCGGTGCGCGTGCCGGCATAGGGCGGCAACTTGGGGCGGCTGTCGGCCAGGAGCAGCCCCTGGCGACCGACGCCTTTCAGGTAGCCTACCCCGATGGGCATCCCTGAGCTGTACGTCGACTTCAACGAAATGCTCGAACCTGATCTCGTCCTGCTTTCTGCCGCGGACAGCAAGGTAGCGGTGACGGGCGAGCAGATCTCGCTACGAGCAGGGCTTAAGGTAGCCATCTACATGGACGACTTCGACGATGAGGGGCGTCCAGACGACTTGGTCGCATTCGGTGTCGTCGAGGCCAATACTTCAGTGGGCTGGGCTGAACATGTGCGATGGTGCTGTCGCATTGACGACCACGGCATTCGCGACCGCTCGCAACTGTGACCTTGATCCGTGACCCTTTTCGGCCAGGAGCGGTCAGCTGCGGAGGTCTGCTTCCACGCTTGTCGGGGTGGCCGTGGGACGCGGGGGGACGCAATTGCTGCGCGGCCCTCCTCCTTTACCTTCGCAATTGCGTCCCCCCGCGTCCCACTCAGGCACCGTCGGTTTTCTTCGACGAACAAGCCGGGTGTCGCGCAAGCGGGCAGTGGGGCGGGCCTGATGCGCAAGTAAAGGAGGAGGGCCGCGCAGCAGACCGGGGGACATGGAGCATCAGGCCCGCCCCGCTGCCCGCTTCCATCCCGGTCGATGCAGGGGAGCATTGAGGGGGGGGGGCGACCCGACGAGTCGCCGTAGCGAGCAATTTAACGGCTGCTTTCCGGCCGCGATTTCCGTGGATCGGCAGACCGCTCAGGGTCGAAACCCGTCCTACACACCTCCCGCACACGCCACCTCTGATGCCCCAGCAGACAGGATTGCTGCCTGGGCACCTTACGTGCATGGCTTTCCCGCACAGGCGCGGGCCGGTATCGTCAGCCGTCTGTTGTCGCCGTCCGCCCCACCCATGGCCTTCCAACGCTTCACCGCCCCCGACCCCGCCGCCCACGAGGCCAGCATCGCCGAGCACCGGGCCCGGCTGGCCGCCGCTCAGGGTGAGCTGGCACGCCTGGATGCCACGGCCGACCTCGCGGCGCTGCTGACCACCGCGCGCCAGGAAGCCGAAGCCTTGACGCTGCTGGAACCGGCGGGCGAGGCCGCCGAGGCGTTGAGCCATGAAGAGGCGGCTGGCTGGTTCTGGAACGCCTATGCCACCGCGCTGCAGTACAGCGACCGCCGCGCGGAAGCCGAGCCGGTGTTCGCGAAGGCGCTCGCGGTGTCGCAGGCCGGCGGCTGGCAACGGCTGCAGGCCTTCGTGCTGCAGCACTGGGGCCGCAGCCTCGTCGAGCAGGGTCGGCTTGACGAGGCGCAGGCACGCTTTGAACAGGCACTGGCCCTGCGCCGCGCCCTGAACGATCCGCGCGCCAGCTCCACCGAGAACGCACTGACCGGCCTGACCGAGGTCCGTCGACTGCTGCATGGAAGCTGCCACTGCGGCGCGGTGCGGCTCACGCTGCCCTGGCTGCCGGAGACCGCCACGCGCTGCAACTGCTCGCTGTGCCGGCGAGTTGGCGGCACGTGGGCCTACTACCCGGTCGGCCGCGTGGTGATCGAGGGCCACCCCGAGCACACGCAAGGCTATGCCTGGGGTGACAAGACCCTCACCACCGTGCGCTGCGCCCACTGCGGCAGCGTCACCCACTGGGACCCGCTGAACGACGCCAGCGCAGGCCGCCACGGCGTGAACCTGGCCAACTTCGACCCCCAGGTGCTGGCGAGCACGACCGTGCGCCGCTTCGACGGGGCCGAGAGCTGGACCTATCTGGATTGAGGCAGAGGCGGCGAGTCGCCCGGACCCATCACCGTCGGCCCTCAGGACTTGACCGCCGCCACCACCTTGCCGAGAAAGGCATCCAGCGCCGGCCCGTTGTCGATCCAGCGCACCACCACGACCAGGTCGTTGTCGGGATCGATGTAGAGGATGTTCTGGCCGTTGCCGCGGAAGGTGACGCTGCGCTCGGGCGTCGACGGCAGGGCCTTGCGACCGGTGTTCAGGAACCAGTTGCAGTAGCCGTACTCGGCATTGGCGGGGCCGGGTGTGCGGGCCTTCGCGAGCCAGTCGGGCGAGAGGATCTGCCGGCCGGCCCATTGCCCGTCGCGCAGGTGCAGGTAGCCGAAGCGCGCCAGGTCCCAGGCGTCGATGAACATGCCGCCGCCCCAGTGCCCACCGCCGCTGACGCTTTGCATGCGCTGACCGTCGAGCTCGACCCAGCTGTTGTCGTAACCGTGCCAGCGCCAGCGGCTGGAGGCACCGATCGGGTCCATCACCTGCTCGCGCAGCACCTCGGGCAGCGGGCGGCGCCAGACCTGAAGGGCTGCCAACGCCAGCACGTTCACGCGCACGTCGTTGTACTTGTAGTGGGCGCCGGGCTCGTACACCGGGCGGTTGGGCCAGTCCTCGGGCGTCTTGCCCACCGGGCGGTCGGCCCAGTCGGGCTTGCCCCAGAGCGTGCCCTGCCAGTCGCTCGTCTGGCGCAGCAGGTGCTCCCAGGTGATGGGCGCGTTCTTGGGTGACGTGAACAGGTCGACGCCCGGCGGCATCGCATCGGCCACACGGTCGTCGGTACTGCGGATCAGGCCCTGCTGCCAGGCCAGGCCGACCACCGTGGACAGGAAGGTCTTGGTGATGCTGTGGCTCATGTCCACACGCCGGGTGTCGCCCCATTCGGCCACCACCTTGCCGCGGCGGATGACGAGGCCGTTGACGGCTGCCCGCTCCCGCGTCGGGCCGATCTGCCCGCCAAAATAGGGCTCGGCCTTGCCGAAGGTCTGCGCCAGCGCGAGGGCCTGGTCCCGCGGGGCCGGGTTCTCGTGCGCTTGCGCGTAGGCCACGGCCTCGGCCAGGCGGGCGGCGTCCAGGCCCACGGCGGCCGGGTCGGCGCGGGCCCAATCGCCGCGCGGGGGGAAGTAGGCAGCAGGCGCGGCAGCGGCAGCGGTGGCAACCAGCGCCAAGGACAGGCTGGCGGTGCACAGGAGTCGTCGGGTCGGCAGCATGCGCGCATTGTGGTGCGGCCGAGATGCCCTGACGGGCTCGCAGCGCAGTTGACCGGCGTCAGGCCATCGCGAGCCAATCGCGCGCACACTCTTGACCTTCCCACCATGGGAAGGCTGAGCATGCCTGCATCTGCCTCTGCCGAGCTTCGCCATGACCGCCACCACCGCCCCCCTTCCACGCCCATCCGCCCTGCATGACGTGACGCTGCAAGTCAGCGGCATGAGCTGCGCCTCTTGTGTGCGGCGGGTCGAGAAGGCCCTGCAAGCCGTGCCGGGCGTGCAGGCTGCCAGCGTCAACCTGGCCACCGAGAAGGCCACCGTTCAGGCTCTGCCGAACGTGCCGCCCCTGGCGCTGAAAGCCGCGCTCGACCAGGCCGGGTACCCGGCCGCCGTCGTCGAGGCCAGCGCGCCGCCGCCCGCTGAATCACCGCCCGACCCACGCGGCTGGTGGCCGGTGGCTGCGGCTGGCCTGCTGACTTTGCCGCTGGTGCTGCCGATGTTCAGCGGCCTGTTCGGGGCGATGTGGATGCTGCCCGGCTGGCTGCAGCTGCTGCTGGCCACGCCGGTGCAGTTCGTGCTCGGCGCGCGCTTCTACCGCGGCGGCTGGCAGGCGCTGAGGGCCGGCAGCGGCAACATGGATCTGCTGGTGGCCCTGGGCACCTCGGCGGCGTACGGCCTGTCGGTCTTCCTGATGTGGCGCCACCCGGGCCAAGCTCACCTGTACTTCGAGGGCTCGGCCGCCGTCATCACCCTGGTGCTGCTCGGCAAGTTTCTGGAACAACGCGCCAAGCGCCAGACCACCGACGCCATCCGCGCGCTCAACGCGCTGCGCCCGACCACGGCCCGCGTGCTGCGCGGCGAGCAGGAAGTGGACCTGCCGGTGGCGGAGGTACGCGTGGGCGATGTGGTGAGCATCCGCCCGGGCGACCGCATCCCGGTGGACGGTGAGGTCCTGACCGGCCGCAGCCATGTGGACGAGTCACTGCTCACGGGCGAAAGCCTGCCGGTGGCCAAGTCGCCCGGAGATCGCGTGACCGGCGGCGCCATCAACGCCGAAGGCGCGCTCACCGTGCGCACGACGGCCATCGGGGCGGAGACGGCACTGGCGCGCATCATCCGCATGGTGGAGTCGGCCCAGGCGGCCAAGGCCCCCATCCAGCGCATCGTGGACCGCGTGAGCGCCGTCTTCGTGCCGGTGGTGCTGGTGTGTGCGGCGCTGACCTTCGCCGGCTGGTGGCTGCACAACGGCGACGCCGAGGCCGCGCTGGTCAACGCGGTCGCGGTGCTCGTCATCGCCTGCCCCTGTGCGCTCGGCCTGGCCACGCCCACGACGCTGATGGCCGGCACCGGTGTGGCGGCCCGACAGGGCATCCTGATCAAGGACGCCGAAGCGCTGGAGCTGGCGCATGCGGTCACGGTGGTGGCCTTCGACAAGACCGGCACCCTGACCGTGGGGCAGCCCACGCTGACCGACCTCTGTCCCGCCGAAGGCCTGACGCGCGACGAGGTGCTGCAGCAGGCCGCCGCCCTGCAGCGCAGCAGCAGCCATCCGCTGGCCCTGGCCGTGCTCACTGAGGCGCGCGATCTGGCGCCGCTGACCGCCGAGGATGCCCGCGCACTGCCGGGCCGCGGGGTGCAGGGCCGGGTGCAGGGCCGCGCGCTCGCGCTGGGCAGCGCCCGGCTGGCGCAGGAACTCGGCGCCCACCGGGGGCCGCTGGTGGCCGAGGCCGACCGGCTGGCCGGGCAGGGCCGCACCGTGTCGTGGCTGGTGGAGGGTGACCGGCCGCTGGCCCTGCTCGCCTTCGGCGACCGCTTGAAAGACACCGCAGCCGCCGCCGTGGCCCAGCTGCAGGCTCGCGGCATCCACACCGTGATGCTGACCGGCGACAGCCGCAGCGCCGCTGCCAGTGTGGCGGGGGCCCTGGGCATCACCGATGTGCGCGCCGAAGTGCTGCCCGGCGACAAGGCTGCGGCGGTGCAAGGGCTGCGCGAGGGCGGCGCGGTGGTGGCCTTCGTGGGCGACGGCATCAACGATGCACCGGCCCTGGCCGCAGCCTCGGTGGGCTTTGCCATGGCCGGCGGGGCCGACGTGGCCAGCGAAGCCGCCGGCGTCACCTTGATGCGCGGCGACCCGCGCCTGGTGGCCGATGCGCTGGATGTGTCGCGCCGCACCTACGCCAAGATCCGCCAGGGCCTGTTCTGGGCGTTTGCGTACAACGTGGTCGGCATCCCGCTGGCGGCCTTCGGCCTGCTCAACCCGGTCATCGCCGGTGCGGCGATGGCCTTCAGCAGCGTCAGCGTAGTGGCCAATGCGCTCACGCTCAAGCGCTGGCGTGGCAGTGCGACCGAGGGTGCAGCCATGAACATCGGCGACGCGGCCCGCGCCTCGGGCGTGTCGGCCAAGATGATCCGGCACTACGAAAGCCTGGGCCTCGTCGACCCGCCGGCGCGCACCGACGCGGGTTACCGCGTCTACGCAGATCGCGAGGTGCACCTGCTGCGCTTCATCCGCCATTCGCGCGACCTGGGCTTTTCGCTGGCCCAGATCCAGGCGCTGCTCGGCCTGTGGCAAGACCGCGCCCGCCCCAGCCGCGAAGTGAGGGCCCTCGCCCAGAACCACCTGGCCGAGCTGGACGCCAAGCTCGCCGAGCTGCAGGCGATGCGCGCCACGCTGGCCGAGCTGATCGCGTGCTGCCACGGCGACGAACGACCGGACTGCCCCATCCTCGACACCCTGGCGGCGCCCGTAACAAAGCGCTGACACATCCGCGCTATCGTTGGCGCCTTGACTCTGCACTGCCTCACCATGCGACGCGTCCCTTCTGCCGCTCTGCTGGCTGCCCTGCTGGCTGCAACCACGGCCGCCCAGGCCGATTCCTTCGTCTCGTCTGCTGCCGGCGCCGGCTCGGCCTCGTCGGGCAGCGTGTCCGATTCGCTGAAGCAGTCGTCCGGCAGCAGCAGCGGCGGCGAACGCCGGGCCGAAGGCCGCTATCGCGTCACCGACGTGGCCCAGGCCGAGGCCGGCAAGCTGCGCCTCACACTGCAGCGCAACGGCGCGGAGCCCGTCGAGCTGACCCTGCCCAGGCAAGCCCTGGCGGCGCGCCCGGTGCAGGTGGGTGACGAGGTGCAGGCCACGCCGCAGCCCTACGGCATCGCTTTCGCCCATGCCGACACCGGCCGGGCGTTCTACCTGGTGCTGGAAGACGCCTGGCACCGCGAGCTGGCGGCCCGCCCGGTTGGCCCGGTCAGCCCGGTCAGCGCCTTGGCCGGGTCTTGATCCGTCGCGCCGCGGCGGCGCTTGGCGCGGCGCTCGGGCTGGCCGTCGGCACCGCCCACGCAGCTTCGGTGCTGCCCCAGGGCTGCGACCGCCCCTTGCAGATCGACGCGGGCCAGCAGGACCGCCTGCTGCGCTTCGCGGCCGTCGTGCGCGAACAGCTCGCCGGCTCGGGCAGTGCGGCGGCGCTGATCGCCCGTTCCGGCACGGATCTCTCGCGCTTCGGGCTGCGCTATTCGCATGCCGCCGTCGCCCTGGCCGACGGACTCGACCTGCCCTGGGCCGTGCGCCAGCTCTACTACGACTGCCAGGAGCGCCAGCCGCGCCTGTACGACCAAGGGCTGGCGGGCTTCGTGGTGGGCAGCGACAACCCCGCCGTGGGCTATGTGCGCCTGCTGCTGCTGCCGCCCGAGGCCGCCGAGCCGCTCGCCCACGCCACACGCGACCGCCCCCTCGCCCTGGGCCTGTTGAACGCCCGCTACAGCGCCAACGCCTATCCCTTCAGCACCAGCTACCAGAACTGCAACCAATGGGTGGCCGAGCTGCTGGCCGCGGCGCTGAGCGGCGTGCGCCGTCGCGAGGATGCCCAGGCCTGGCTGCGCGCCGAGGGCTATGCGCCAGCCCCGGTCCCGGCCTCGCCCTGGCTGATGCTGGCGGGGCGCTTCGTGCCCTGGCTGCATTTCCATGATCACCCGGAGGAGCTGCTGAACGCCGGCCTGGTGCAGACCAGCCTGCCCGACAGCCTGGAGGCCTTCGCGCAGCGCCGCTGGCCTGCGGCCCGGCGCGTGGAGCTTTGTCACGGCCCGCAAGGCATCGTGCTGCGCACCGCGGGGCCGCCGCTGCCGGACGGCTGCCGGCCCGAGCCGGGCGACCGCGTCACCCCCTGGCTCTGACGCGTCTCAGCGCAGCGCCTGCCAGCCCTCGGGCGTCCAGCGCAGCAGCAGCTCGGTGAGGGGGGCGGGGGAGCGCTTGGCAAGGTCACGGGCCTGCAGGCGCAAGGCTTGCAGGCCTGCGGGCGAATCGTCGGCACCGTAGAGCAGCAGGTTCTTGGCCGGCAGGGCCACCACCAGCACACCTTTCTGCGCCCGGGCCAGCGATGCCCAGTCGTCATGCAGCAGCACGCGACCCGACTCGTAGAAATCGCCCTCGAGCGCGCCCACCTGGCCCGCCACCACCGGCCGCGCCGCCTTGGCCATGGGCGAGAGCTGGCCGCGCAGCTGGGCCAGGGCCTCGGCGTAGGTGTCATCCACCGACAGGCCCAGGGCCTGGGCATCCGCTTCGCTGACCAGCCGTGCACTGCGGGGCGAATCCAGCATCACCAGGGCCACCAGGCCGTCGACCAGCGGCCGGCGGATGAAGTTGCTGCGGCCGCCCAGCGAGCCGGCGGCTCCGTCGGCGAAGGCGGTCGGGCGCACCACGGCCCGCAAAGCCGTGCGCGTGGGCGGCAGCGCCGCGTTCTTTTGCATGTCCACCACCGCACTCACATAACGCGCCAGCTCGGCGTCGCAGCCGGCGGCGTTGGCACGGCAGAAGGCGTTGACGCGGTCGAGGTTGGCCTGCGTCCCGCCGACCTTCAGCGTCAGCGGTTCGGTGACGTGCACCGCAGCCTCGCCGAGCTGGGCGCGCAGCAAGCTCGCCACCCGCTCCGTGAACGCCGCCTGCTCGGCCGGGCTGCCGTCGCTGCTGACCCATTGCGTGGTGCTGAACAACCCCAGCAGGCTGTCGTGCTCCGCCACCGCCTCACCGGAGCCCTCGAACGTCACCAGCGCCAGCGCGCCGCTGCGCGACAGCAGCGCGTACTGCAGCAGGAAGCTGCGCTGGAACAGCCCCGAGCGCTCACTGCCGATGAACTGCAGCCGCGTGCCGTCTGGCAGAGACTGGGTGCCCAACGGCAGCACCACGCGACCCGCCTGCGCGGCGCTGGTGGCCAGCAGCCCCTCGACCGACGCCTGCAGGCCTGCCAGCGACTCCGCCGTGGCGGTGGCGCCGGGCTTGGGCCGCATGACCGTGACCAGCGCCTTGATACCGCCCGGTCCGGCCAGCTCGAAAGGCGATTGCGTGGACTTGAGCGTGTAGCCCGCCGGCCAGTCCAACGACAGGGACCCAAGCCGGATCTCGGCGGCCCCGGCCAGCCCGGTGGACAGTGTGAAGGCAGCAAGCAGCAGGAGACAGCGCATCGGCAACACGGGCAGCTAGGACGCGCCAGTATGCCCACTCGACAAAACTGCGGATGGCAAGGCCGCCCGGCTTGCGCACAGTCCGCCCCCACAACACCAACCAACCTGTTCCTGGGGGCTTTCATGGACGACTTGCTGGAACCTGCCGCACCCGAAGCGGCGACCATGGCCGCTGCAGGCGATGCAGCCACGAGCGACGGTGCCGAGCTGCGCGGCTCTTCCTTCGACTACCTGACACAGCCGGGCACCGACCTCGCGGCCAAGGCCCAGGCCTTTCATGCCTGGGCGCAGACCCGGGTGCGGCGCGGCGTGTTCCCCTACGCCAAACGGCTGGGGGGCCGGCCAGGCGCCACCGCCGAGCTCACGCTGCTGGACGGCCAGCGGCACGCCGGGCTGAACTTCTCGTCGCAGGAGTACCTGTCGCTGGCCCGGCATCCGCAGGTGTGTGCCGCCGCGCAGGCGGCGATGGAGCGCTACGGCGTGCACAGCGCCGGCTCCACGGCCCTGGCCGGCAATGTGGAGGAAACCGTCGCCCTCGAACAAGAACTCGGCGCGCTGCTGCGCACGCCGGAAGTGCTGCTCTTCCCGACCGGCTGGGCCGCCGGCTTCGGCGCGATCAAGGGCCTGGTGCGGGAAAGCGACCACATCATCATCGACCAGCTCGCCCACAACTGCCTGCACGAGGGCGCACGCGCCGCCACGCCCAACATCCATCTGCACCGCCACCTGGACGTGGACCACGCCGAGCGCCTGCTCAAGCGGGTGCGCCAGCGTGATCCGCACAACGGCATCCTGGTGGTGACCGAGGGCTGCTTCTCGATGGACGCCGACGCCCCCGACATCGCCCGGCTGCAGGCCCTGGCCCGCGCACACGGCGCCCTGCTGATGGTGGACGTGGCGCATGACCTCGGCTCGCTGGGCGCGGGCGGCGGCGGGCAGCTGGAGCTGCAGGGGCTGCTCGGCCAGGTGGACCTGGTGATGGGTTCCTTCTCCAAGACCTTTGCGTCCAACGGTGGCTTCGTGGCCAGCCACGACCCGGCGATCAAGGAGTACCTGCGCTTCTACGCCGCGCCCAACACCTTCTCCAACGCGCTGTCGCCGGTGCAGGTGGCCGTCGTGCGCGCCTGCCTGAAGCTGGTGCGGTCCGAGGAAGGCGCGCAACGCCGCGGGCAGCTGATGCAGGCCATCCTGGCCTTGCGCGGGGCGCTGACCGCCCAGGGCATCACGGTACTGGGCCAGCCCTCGCCCATCGTGCCGGTCATGCTGGGCCCGGACGCGCTCGCGCGCATCGCCTGCCGCGAGATGGCCCAGGCCGGCCTGCTGGCCAATCTGGTGGAGTACCCGGCGGTGTCGCTGAACAGCGCCCGGCTGCGCATGCAGGTGATGGCCGACCACACGCCGGCGCTGGCCCGCACCGCCGCCGGCATCGTGGCCGAGTCGCTGAGCCGCGCGCGGGTGCTGACGTCGTTGTCTTGAGCGGGGTCAGTCGCGGGCCGGAATCTTGAGCCCCCGCTGCACGGCGGGGCGCGCCAGGAAAGCCTGCAGCACGCGGTCCACGTGCTTGAAGTCGGCATAACCCACCAGCTCGCCGGCGCCGTAGAAGCCGATCAGGTTGTTGACCCACGGGAAGGTGGCGATGTCGGCGATGCCGTACTCGTCGCCCACCAGCCACTCGCGGCCGGCGAGATGCTGGTCGAGCACCTTGAGCAGCCGGCGCGACTCCGCCACGTAGCGGTCGCGCGGGCGCTTGTCTTCGTAGTCCTTGCCAGCGAACTTGTGGAAGAACCCCAGCTGGCCGAAAATCGGCCCCACGCCGCCCATCTGGAACATCAGCCACTGCAACGCCTCGAAGCGCCGCGCGGTGTCGGTGGGCAGCAGCTGGCCGGTCTTGCTGGCCAGATACACCAGGATGGCACCGCTCTCGAACAACGCCAGCGGCTGGCCATCCGGCCCGTGGGGGTCGAGGATGGCCGGGATCTTGTTGTTCGGGTTGAGCGACAGGAAGGCCGGGCTCAGCTGGTCATTGGCATCGAAGCGCACCAGGTGCGGCTCGTACGGCAGGCCGGTCTCCTCCAGCGCGATCGACACCTTCACGCCATTGGGCGTGGGCAGCGAGTACAGCTGCAGCAAATCGGGGTGGCGGGCGGGCCATTTCTGGGTGATGGGGAAGGCGCTGAGGTCGGTCATGGGGGTCAGCCGGTGTCGAGGGAAGCCCGACTGTAGGCAGGCCGCCTTGGCCCTGCGACGGACAGGTCATGCGCTGGGTGGCAGGGCCTCGCCGGGCCAGGGCAGACGCTGCACCTGCGCCCCGGACCGCAAGGTGTTGTGCACCTCGGCCACGGCGTCGGTCTCATGGAGCAGCTGTTCGATCAGTGCCGGCGCGGCCGGGGACACGAGGCGGGCGCTGTAGCGCACGTCGCGTGCGGCCAGGCCGATGCCGTCGAAATCCGCGACGACCTGCACCTCGACCTCGGTCAACGGGATGCCCAGGCGCGCGGCCTCGCGGTAGAGATCGTTGCAATAGCAGGTGGCCAGAGCCAGCATGAGGAACTCGCCGCCATTGACGGCCGAGCCGCCACCCGCACGCCCCTCGATGGCCAGAGCCTGGGCGCGACCCGCGGTCGTGACGCTGACATGATGGGTACTGGCGGTGTTGCGGAGCTGGGCTGAAATCTGCATGCGAGCACTCCTGCGCGGCCGGGCACCGCCTGCGGCGGATGATGCCGCGGCGGGTGCTTCGCGCGGCAGCACAATACCCCCTATGTCCATCACCGCTCCCGCCGCCACGCCACCGTCGCGCCTGGCCCTGTACCTGCAGCTCATCCGCTGGGACCGCCCGGCCGGCTGGCTGTTGCTGCTGTGGCCGACGCTGTCGGCGCTGTGGATCGCGGCGGACGGTTTCCCCGGCTGGCACCTGCTGGCGGTGTTCACCCTCGGCACGGTGCTGATGCGCTCCGCCGGATGCTGCATCAACGACGTCGCCGACCGCGATTTCGACCGGCACGTGAAGCGCACCGCAGCCCGCCCGGTGACGACCGGCGCAGTGTCGGTGAAGGAAGCCCTGCTGCTGGGCGCCGGCCTGGCCCTGGTGTCCTTCGGCCTCGTGCTGACGACCAACCCGCCGGCCATCCTGCTGAGCTTTGCGGCGCTGGCGGTCGCCATCGCCTATCCCTTCGCCAAGCGCGTGCTGGCCATGCCGCAGGCCGTGCTGGGCGTGGCCTTTTCCTTCGGCATCCCGATGGCCTTCGCGGCGGCGCTGGGCGGTGTCGAATGGCACCTGCGCTCGGTGCCGCTGTCAGCCTGGGCGATGCTGGTCGCCAACCTGTTCTGGGTGCTGGCCTACGACACCGAGTACGCCATGGTCGACCGTGACGACGACCTTCAAATCGGCGTGCGCTCTTCGGCCATCGCGCTGGGCCGCTGGGATGTGGCGGGCATCATGGCCTTCTACGCCGTCTACCTGGCACTGTGGACGGCCCTCAGCCTGCGGCTCGGCCTGGGGCGGTGGTTCCTGCTCGGCGTGGCCGCCGCGGCGGCCCAGGCGGTGTGGCACTTCACACTGATCCGGCACCGCCGCCGCGATGACTGCTTCCGCGCTTTCCGCGCCAACCACTGGGTGGGCTTCGCGATCTTCGCGGGCACCGCACTGGACCTGGCCTTGCGCTGATGGACACCCGGCGACGTTTCCTGAGCAGCGGTTCGCTGCTGCTGCCGGGCTGGGCGACCGCCCAGCCCAAGGCCGAACCGGCCACCACCGGCCCGCTGCTGCTGGCCAACACGGTCTACCCGCCGCTGGTGAATCCCCAAGGGCATGCCAGCGGCGAAGGCGTGGACGTGGACATCGCCCGCGAAGCCCTGCGCCGCGGCGGCTGGCGAGACGGCGTCGAGGTGCAGTGGGTGCCCTGGAAGCGGGTCCTCTTCATGCTGGAGCGCGGTCTGGCGGACTTCACCACCACCGTCAACCACAGCGCCGAGCGCGACCGCTTCCTGCGCTGGAGCACCAGCTACCGTGCCGGCAAGCACTATCACTTCTACACCCGGCGCGGCGCCGGGGTGAAGCTGGACAAGCTGCAAGACCTGCGCGGGCTGCGACTGGCCGTGGGGTCGGGCTACATCTATCCGCAGCCTGTGCTCGACGAAGTCGAAGGCCGGGTCGAGCACGCCCGCGACGTAGGCTCGGCCGTGCAGCTGGTCGAGCACCAGCGGGCGGACGTGGTCATCGTGACCGCCCTGGTCGGGCTGTGGGAGATCCGCCAGCTCGGCCTCGCAGACCGGCTGGAGCGCCAGCCGCTGCAGTACTTCAATCCCGAGCCGACCTACATGGGCTTCGCCAAGGCCAGCCCCCGCGCCGCCGCCGGCCTCGCGGCCATGGATGCTGGACTGGCCAGCATGCTGCGCGACGGCAGCATCGGGCGCATCGAGAAGCGTTACGTGCGCTGAGCCCGCGCTGCAAGGCTGCGGCGTACGTCACACCAACCTGGGCCCGGTCAGCCCCGGAAAGGGGGAGGGAGCGGCCCCCTGCTCAGCCCTCCCTAAACTACGGCCGGCGGCAACGACCGCCATGCAGTGAATCAGGGAGTTTGCAGATGTCAGTTTCGATCCGCGGCACCGCCGCGATGGCCATGGTTCTGTGCGGCCTTCTGGCTGCTTGCGGCGGTGGCGGCGGCCCGAGCGGCTCGCCGTCGCTGGGCGGCACCAGTGGGTCCTCCAGCGGTTCATCCGGCAGTTCCTCGGGTAGTTCCTCAGGCAGCAGCGGCAGCTCATCCGGCAGCGCGGACATCGACCCTGCCGGCCCCTCCAGCAGCTTCGCCCAGCAATGCGCCGCGGCCAACACGCTGGCGCCCGCAGCCCAGCGCACCGCCACCCTGGCGACCGAAAAGAAATGGCTGCGCGCCTATTTCGACGAGGCCTATCTGTGGCGCGACGAGGTGCCCCGGGTCGACCCCTCGCTGGCGGCCTACAACCTCGGCGACACCTATGCCTCCATGGACGCCTACTTCGAGGCGCTCAAGTCCCGCAACATCACCGACACCGGTGCGCTGCGCGACCGTTTCAGCTTCACCTACCCCACCGAGAAGTGGAACGCGCTGTCACAGAGCGGGGTCGAGGCCGGCTATGGCATTGAATGGAAGCTCGGCGCCTCCACACCGCCGCGCCGCATCCGCATCGCCTATGTGGAGGCCGGCAGCCCGGCCGCCGCCGCAGGCCTGATGCGTGGTGACGAGCTCGTCAGCGCAGACGGTGTCAGCGCCGACGACGCCACCGCCGCCGGTGTGGACGCGCTCAATGCCGCCCTCTTCCCGGACGCCCGCGATGCCCGCCACACGTTCAGTTTCAAGCGCGGCGGCACGGCGCTCACGGCCAGCCTGACCAGCGCCGACATCACCCGCACACCCGTGCCGCAGTCGCGCGTGCTGACCCTGCCTTCGGGTCAGCGAGCCGGCTACCTG
Source organism: Roseateles puraquae (assembly GCF_002205845.1). Taxonomy (GTDB): domain Bacteria; phylum Pseudomonadota; class Gammaproteobacteria; order Burkholderiales; family Burkholderiaceae_C; genus Pelomonas; species Pelomonas puraquae. The sequence goes on from NZ_NISI01000006.1 coordinate 277,843, forward strand.
GTCTTCAACGACCATGTGCTGCCGGCCGAGCGCCAGCTGATCACGGCGATCTCCAGCTTCCAGGCGCAAGGCATCAAGGAGCTGGTGCTGGACCTGCGCTACAACGGCGGTGGCTACCTGTTCATCGCCAGTGAGCTGGCCACCATGATCGCCGGCACCACGCGCACCGCCGGCCAAGCGTTCGAGACGCTGAAGTACAACGCCAAGCGCAGCAGCGAGAACGAAACCACCCCCTTCTACAGCGACTCCTGTATCGCCGTAAACGGCCTGTGCACCGATGTGAAGCCGCTGCCGACGCTCAACCTGAGCCGGGTCTATGTGCTGGCCCAGTCCGGCACCTGCTCGGCCAGCGAGGCCATCATCAACGGCCTGCGCGGCGTGAATGTCGACGTGGTGCTGATCGGCGGCAAGACCTGCGGCAAGCCCTATGGCTTCACGGCCAAGGACAACTGCGGCATCAGCTACTTCCCGATCGAGTTCGCCGGCGTCAACGCCAAGGGCTTCGGGGACTATGCCGATGGCTTCGAGCCCGGCATCGGCACGTCGCAACGCCTGGTGAACGGCTGTGTGGTGGACGACGACCTCGACCACGCCCTGGGCGACACGCAAGAGGCCATGCTGGCCGCCGCGCTCAACCACACCAGCACCGGCCAATGCCCGGCGCGCCCGCAAGGCTCGGCCGGCGTGCGCGCCCAAGCGGCCACCGATGCCGCGCCGCTGCTGTCCGTCCGCCATCCGGCGCGCAACAACCGCCTGCGCCTGCCGCTAACGTCGCGCTAAGCCCTGCCCGAGGCGTGAAACCCGCGCGCCCAGCGCCGCAGCCTCAAGGCTGCGGCTTCACACCTTCGGGAAGCGCGCCCGGATCGCGTCCATCCAGGCCAGCAGCGCGAGCGTCTCGGCATGGGGCATGCGCGGGCTCTCGACCCAGCCCGCGCGGATGCAGGCCTGCGCCTCGGCGATCTCGCCCTCGAAGCCGTTGATCACAAACGGCGCCGCCACCCGCTCGGGCGGCGCCTTGCGGGTGACCAGCTCCATCGCCTCCGCCTGCCAGAAGTCCGTCGGGAAACGCAGAGCGGCCTTGGAGCCCAGGGCCTCGAAGCTGTTCACCGACGACGCATCGAATCCGCAACGGAACTGCGAGGTCACGCCTCCCGGGAAGACCAGCGTGGCGTTGACGACCGCATCCACGCCGGTCGGCGCGAGCTGAGCCTGGATGTTCATCGCCTCGGGCTCGGGGCAGACGCCGCCGTTCATCTGCTGCAGCACCCAGCGCGTGACGGCAAGGTTGTAGATGCCGATGTCCCACAGCGCACCGCCGGCCAGCGCCGGGTTCCATTGCCGATGCTCCGGGTTGTAGACCGACGAGAAGCAAAAGCTCGACTGCATCGCGCGCAGCTCACCGATGGCACCATCCTGCAGCAGGCGGGCCGCCACGTCATACGCGGGCAGGAAGCGCGTCCACAGGGCTTCCATCAGGAACACACCCCGCGAGCGGGCCAGGGTCACCAGGGCCTGGCCTTCGGCATGGGTGGTGACGAGCGGCTTCTCGCACAGCACCGGTTTGCCGGCCTCCAGCGCGGCGCGCACGTACTCGCCGTGGTAGGAGTGGGGGGTGGCGATGTAGACCGCATCGACCTCGTCGCTGCCGAGGACCTCCGCCAGCACCGTGGTCACGCGGGCTGGCGCTTCGCCCTCGCGCTGCCACTGGTTCGCGTAGGCCTGGCCTTTGGAGGCGTCGCGGGCAAAGACGGCTGACAGCCGGGCGCCCGGCACCGCCGGCAGCGCGCCGGCGAACCGGTTGGCGATGCCGCCCGGGCCGATCACGGCCCAACGAAAGGCAGGAGTGGAGTCAGGGGCCATGGCTGAGCGCTTTCACGAGGTCGGACTGGGTCAGGATGCCGACGAGCCGGGCTTGCTCGCCGACGATGGGAATGTGGTGATGGCCGGTGGCCGAGAACAGCGGCACCAGCTCGGCAATCGGCCGGTCGGCGCTGGCCACGCGCACCTGGCGGCTCATGATCTGGCCGACCACCTCGGGCTTGGTCGAATGCGTGCCGGGCGAAGGCTTGAGCAGGGACTGCAGCCGCCCCGCGAGGCCGTCACGCCGGTCGGCCTCGGCGGCGCGCATGAAGTCGGCCCGGGTCACGATGCCGGTGATGCGCTGCACCCGGTCCACCACCGGCAGGGCCTTGATGCGGTGCTGCTGCAGCAGGGCCCACGCTTCGGCCAGCGGCGTGCCGAACTCGGCCGTGATGACGGGGCTGCTCATGATGTCGCGGCAGCGCAGGCCGCCCAGGCGGTTGCGGTAGCTCAGCAACTCGGCCTCGTGCAGCAGATCGGCCAGGTCATCGCGCGGCACGTCCAGCACCTGGTTGTAGCGAACCAGCACCGCATCGAGCTCCGCCTCGCCGAAGCGCGGTGGCGCCACCTGCGCGCCGGCCGGCATCACGGCGGCCTGCTGGGCATGCGGGTAGCGCCGACCGGTGAGACTGTTGTAGGCCATGCCCGCGAGCACAAGCAGCAGCGAATTGAGGGCCACCGGCTCGAAGGCGAAATGCCAGTCTTGTGTGGCGCTCAGCACCATCAGCAGGCTGGCCGCGCCGCCCGGCGGATGCAGGCAGCGCAGCAGGAACATGAGCCCGATGGCCAGCGCCACCGCCACGGCAGCGATCGCAAACGGCGGCAGCGGCAGCCAGCGCAGGCAGGCGATGCCCACCAGCGCCGACACCGTGTTGCCGCCCACCACGGCCCACGGCTGCGCCAGCGGGCTGGCCGGCACACCGAACACCAGCACCGCACTGGCGCCGAGTGGCGCGACCAGCCACGGCAGGCTGGCCGGCATGAGCGCATGGCTCAAGCCGCCCGCGAGCAGCAGACCCAGCGCCGCCCCCAGCACGACCCGCAGGCGCTCACGCGTGTTGACCGCCTGCGGCGCGGGCCGCAGGGCGTTCAACCAGGGTCGGAGGTGGTCGGAGAGCAAGGCGGGAGACAGGTCGACGGCACGCGCCCGGAAGCCGGGCCGCCGATTGTGTCTGCCGCCGGCGCTCGCGCCGGATCAACCGGGTTTCATGCCGCCGGGATGCGGCTCACGAAATGACCCGCCTTGCGGTCAGGCCTTGCTGAGCAGGCCGTTGAGCTTGGCCTTGAGCACCAGCGCCTCGGCGCGGCGCGCCTTGGTCGCGGCGCGTTGGTAGGCGGCTTCGGCCTTCTCGCGCAGCGCGATGGCGCGCTGCAGGGCTTCCTGGTAACGCTCGACCGTGTAGGTGTTCTCGGTGCCGATGTAGACGCTGCGGGCCAGCGGCGTGTCGCCGAAGCGCGGCAGGGTCACGGCGAAGCTGCAGTCGCGCACCCGGCTGCCCGCGCGCTGGCGCACGATGGGCCCGGAGATGCCGGAGGGGAGGTCGCTTTGTTTCTTGCGGCTCGGCGTGCGGCGCAGCCGCGACGGTGCCGGCATCGTGGCGATGCGCTTGAGCAGCTCCTTGGTGGCCAGCGCCAGCGCCTTGCGCGCGCCGCTGCCATCCTGGCTGTGATCGGAATACAGCTTGGTGCCGCCATAACGCAGCTGCCAGCCGTGGGTCGACAAGTGGTCGATCCTTTGAATGCATTGCGGCACGACGAAGCGTTCGCCGCTGAAGATCACCACGTCTCGCGTGTTCATGTTCTATCCCCATTCGCTACGCCGGCCTGTGCCCCAGTTGCTGGCCGGTCTGGTTACTAACGTCTCCCTGATGCGGATGGAGTTTATGAGCGTTTATTCGTCGGCTGCGAATTTATGACTTTGCCAACACACATTCATGGGAATTCAGTCAGCTCTCAGACAGCGAATGACGGCCGAATGCGGCGAATGACAGCGTTAACTGCGGGAAAACACCGCAATCGATTGCAGCGTCCGCACCACAGTCCACCTGGCGACCAGCGACGGGCCGCCGCTCAGATCTAGCGTCTCGGGCGCCCCGGCCGGGCCCGGGCCAGCTCGGGTGCGAACAGTTCCATCACCCGCAATTGCGCGCCGCCGCGGGTGAAGACGGAATTGCGCGACCACAGCATCTGCGCCGAGGCTGGCGCCCCGGTGGCCGCCAGCCACTGCCGCTCGGCATGCCGCCGGGTGTGGCCATGCCGGGCCAGCCGGCGGGGCTGCAGTTCGCTGCGGCTGATGGCAGGGTCGTCGTACAGCAGATGCGCCAGCGGCCGGGCGCCCAGGCCCTTGAGAGCGCGCCAGGGGCCGGTGGTGGCGCGCTGATGCACCGCAGAACGTGCCCAGACCAGCGGCTGGCCGTCCACCCGCAGGATGACCTCCCGCACCAGCGTCAGCCCGCGCGGTGGCAGGCCCAGCGCCGCACGTTCCAGCGCACGGAACGGCGCCACGCCCTGGCGCAGCACCTGCACCTCGAAGCGCTCGCCCAGACGCGCCAGACGCCGGCTCAGCGAGCCCGGCGCCCGCAGCCAGTCACGCAGGCTGTCGCGGGTGGCGATGCCCACTCAGCCGAACTCGCGGCCAAGTTCCGCCGCGCGCTGCTGAGCTGCGCGCACCGCACGGCGGATGGCGGCGTCCACACCGTCTGCCTGCAGCGACGTGATCGCCGCATGCGTCGTGCCGCCCTTGCTCGTGACCCGCTCGCGCAAGGTGGTGGGCGATTCATCGGAGCGCAGGCCCAGCGCCGCGGCACCACCGCAGGTGGCCAGCGCCAGGCGCCGGCCCTGCTCGGCGGTCAGGCCCATGTCCACGGCCGCGGCCATCATGGCCTCGACGAAGAAGAAGAAATAGGCCGGCCCCGACCCCGACAGCGCGGTGACCGCATCCAGGTCGTCCTCGCGGTCCACCCACAGGGTCTGCCCGGTCGGCTTGAGCAGTCGCTCCACCGCCGCCCGCTCGTCGGCCGACACCGACGGCCGGGCATACAGGCCGGCGATGCCCTTGCCGATCAGGGCTGGCGTGTTGGGCATGCTGCGCACGACGCGCTCGCTGCCCGTCACACGCGCCAGGCTGTCCGACGGGATGCCGGCCATGACCGACAGATGCAAGGCGTGCGCCAACCAAGCCTGCAACGGTTCGGCCGCGGCCGTGAACAGCTGAGGCTTGACCGCCCAGACGATGGTGCCAGCCTGGGCCAGCGAGGCGTCACCTGCGGGCAGGGCCTCGATGCCGAGGTCGGCGCGCAGCTTGTCGCGCTGCGCCTCGTGCGGTTCCACGACGATGACGTCGTTCGCCTTGACCTGGCCCGCACGCAGCAGGCCGCCGAGGATGGCGCCGGCCATGTTGCCGCCGCCGATGAATGCCAGGGAAGAAGCCATGGGCGGCAGTCTAGGGCTTGTTCAGCAGGCGCTTAGACGATCAGCGCCCGCCGCTGCGCCTCGACCTGCTGCCTGACCTGCGACTGCAGCGCCACCACGCGCGGCAGCTCGCGCACGCTGGCCAGGGCCGGGTCATGCGGCACCGTCCAGGCCCGCCGCCAACCCAGGTTGACCGCCTCTTCCAGCAACGCCGCCGCCGCTTGCGGCCGCCCGCGCAGGGCTTCGATGCGGGCGCGCAGGAAGGGCCCGGTGTGCCAGGTGTTGCCCTGCTGGCGATAGCGCTTGAGGAAGGTCTCGGCCTGGGCGAGCAGCGGCTCGGCGCGCGCTGACTCCCCCAGGGCCACCCACACCGCCGCGGCATCGATCAGCGCATGGCGCCCATTGAAGGCATCCCAGTTGCCCCAGGCGGGCAGCGGGTCGGACAGCATCAGCCCCACGGCGGGCTCGAACAGGCGCCGAGCGCGCGACAGGTCACCGAGCTGAACCCACAGCAGGGCCGTCTCGATCTCCAACTCGCGCGCACCGCTGGCGGGCAACTTCAGGCCTTCCAGCGTGCGGCGCAGCGCGGCCTCGTCGGCCAGCTGCAGGCGTGCAGCGCCCAGCCGCGATTCCGCCGGGTGGGCGGCCAGCGACTCGCTCTGCGCGAAGGCATGGCGCGCCTCGTCGGCCAGCCCGAGGTCAAGGTAGAGCCAGCCCAGCTGCAGCCACAGCGCATCGCGGCGCGGATCGATCACCAGCGCCTTGCGGTAGCCCTGCACCGCCTCGCCCAGCTGGCCGCGGGCGTAGCCCACCAGCCCGAGGCCCCAGGCGCCATTGGCATGCCGGGGCGCCAGCGTCATGGCACGTCGGTAATGGGCCTGAGCGGCGTCGAAGCGGCCGGCGTAGGTGGCCGCCAGGCCCAGCAGATGCTGCACCTGCACCGCAAGCGGGCTGAGCTGCGCCGCCCGCTCCAACAGCGGCAGGGCCGCCACCGGGCGCCCGTCGTCCATCTCGTTCTTGGCCATCCAGCCGAGCAGGGTCACGTCACTGGGCGACTGCTGCAGGGCCGGCGCCAACCAGCGCCGGGCCTCGTCGTGCAGGCTGAGGTTGGCCTTGAGATGCCCCTGCAGGCCCTGGGCGAGCGGCAGGTCGGGGGCCAGCTGCAGGGCGCGGTCGATCAGGGGCTGCGCGCGGGCGTCCATGTCGCGCAGGGACAGGCCGCCGCCGTAGTGGAACTGGGCGATCCAGGTCGCCGCCTGGCCGACATAGGCCGGCGCGAAACCGGCATCGCGATCGATGGCCCGCTGGAAATACTCGCGTGCCTTCAGGATGCCCGGCAGCTGCGCGCTGCGCTGGTGCTGCAGGCCGGTCAGGTAGAGCTCGTAGGCATCCGGCGCCGCGGGGGGTGTCGCCCGCGCCACCGGCGTCGCGCCCAGCGCCTGCAGCGCCTGGTTGGCCACCTGCACCGCCAGCCGGCTCAGGTCGGCCAGTTCGACCTCCAACGCCTGCTGCCAGACCAGTCGCAGGCGCGGCAGGCCGTGCAGGTGCAGGCTCAGGCTGACCCGTTGTGCCGAACGCGTCAGCTCGCCGCCGAGCACATGGGTCACGAAGCGCTGCTCGGCCAGCGGCTGCAGCGCATCGGGGCTGTCGAACTGGAAGGAGGTCGCTCGCGCCAGCACGCGCACCTGGCCGTGCGCGGTCAGCGCGCCAATGACCTGCTCGGCCAGGCCCTCGGCCAGCGGCTGCTCGAGCTTGTGCGCCGAGGTGTCCTTGAAGGGCAGCACCGCCAGGCGCACCTGGTCAGGCGGCATCTGCGCGGCGCGGGGCCACCACCACACCGCGCCGCCGGCGGCCGCCAGCGCGGTCAAGCCGCCGCCCAGCAGCCAGCCGCGCCGGCGAGGACCAGGCTGCGATGTGCGCGCCGCCACCTCCGCCGGCTGGGGCGCCGGGCTGACTGCCGGCGGCTGGACCGGTGCCGCTGCCGCTGGCTCGGCTGGCACCGGTGCCCGCGGCACCCGCACCGGCTGCACCACCGCCACCAGCCGGTAGCCCTTGCGCGGCACCGTGGCGATGTAGCGCGGGCGGCTGGCGTCGTCGCCGAGCACCTGGCGTAACTGAGACACCGCCTGGTAGACCGAACTCTGGGTCACGACCAGATCGGCCCAGACCTCGGTCAGCAGCTCGTCGACCGTCAGCACCTCACCCGGGCGCTGGGCCAGCGCGGCCAGCAGGCGCATGTTGCGCGGCTCGATCTTCACGATCTCGTCGCCCCGGCGCAGCTCGTCCAGCCGGCTGTCGGCCAGCCAGTCACCGATGAGCCACTGTTCCGCGGGCGCCTGCGAAGCGTCCGGCTCCGTCGATCGCACGTCACCCCCCGGGTTGAATGGCTGCATAAGTCGTTGTTTTCACTGCAGAAATTCTCTCTTGAGGCAAGCCTCAGAGAAGGTTGAGGACATCCGTGTCGCCGCTCGACAGCATGCGTCACACGCGGCACGGCCGGCGCGGCGGCGCAGCCGGGCCCCACCGCCCACTGCCGCGCAGTATCCGAAGAACCCAGGCCCCGCAGCGTCCCCTTTTTGAGGGCGGCATGCGGCGCCCACCTGCCGACCGACATTCCGACACCCGTCCATGCTGCGCCTGCTGACCGTTCCCGCCTGGGCCCCCGAGGGCGCCGCGCCGCACCGCCTGCCAGCCACCGTGCCTGGCGCCCTCGTCCTGGTGCTGGCCCTGCAGGGCGACACCGGCATGCCGCGCGAGCGGCTGGCGGCGCTGTTCTGGCCCGACGCCGCGCCGGCCGATGCGCTGCATCACCTGCGCGTGAACCTGCACCGCGCCCGCACCCTGCTGCGCGGCTGGGGCTTTGCCGAGCACTTGCGGGCCGAGGGCACGCACCTGCACCTGACGCTGCCCACCGACCTGACCGACGACGCCGGCGCCAGCGCGCCGCCCGACGCGCAGGACTGGCTGGCCGGCTGGCGGCTGAGTGGCTACGAAGGCTTCGAGGCCTGGCGGCGAGAAACCGCTCAGGCCCTGCACCGGCGCTGGCTGCAACGACAGCGCCAGCAGCCCGCGGCCGCCCCCGCCAGCCCGCCGCCGCCCGCGCGTGAGGCCGAGCACGAGGCCCTGCGCACCAGCACGGCGCCCGCCCTGCTGCTGCTGGGTGAGCCCGGGGCCGGCAAGACCACGCTGCTCAGCGCCGCTTTCCCACAGGCACCCTGCCTGCGCGGGCTGGAAGGGCTGCACGGCATGCCCTACCGGCCGCTGCTCGACGCCCTGCGCACCCGCATGCCCACCCTGCAGGCCGCCGTCGACGACCCCCGCGGGGCGCTGGGCGCCTACCGCCTGGACCTGGCGCGCCTGCTGCCCGAACTCGCCCCGGACGAACCCCTGCCCCCGCTGGACGCGCTGACCGCCCAGGCCCGGCTGACGGAGGCGCTGGCGCGCGCCTTCGAGGCCCTGGGCCCCGTGCTGCTGGTGGACGACCTGCAATGGTGCGACCCCGCCACCGTCGAGTGGCTGCTCATGCTGGCCCAGGGAGATCGCCTGCGGTGGCGTGCCGCGGCTCGCTGCCACGACATGCCGACCGCCACCACGCAGGCCCTGCGCCCGCTGGTGGATGCCGGGCGGCTGCTGACCCTGTCGCTGGCGCCGCTGACCCGGGCCGAGCTCGCCGCCGTCTGCCGCGCCCGCTGGCCGGGCAGCAACTTCGCCGACACCGCTCTGGACCAGCTCCATGCGCTGAGCGCCGGCAACCCCTTCGCCCTGAACGAGCTGGTCGCCGCAGGCGCTCCTGCACAGGCCTTGGGGCAGTCGCTGCCCGAACGTGTCCAGCAGATGGTGCAGCGGCGGCTGCAGGCCCTCCCACCCCTGGCGGCCCAGGCCGTGGAGGCAGCCGCCGTGATGGTGCAGCCCGCGCCCGCACAAGCCCTGCGCCACCTGCTGGGCCTGCCAGCCGGCGACGCAGGCGACGCCGCCTGCCAGCAGGCGCTGGCGCAAGCGCTGGACGCCGGCATGCTCGCCGAGCAGGCCGCCGGCCTGGCCTGCGCGCACGACCTCATCCGCCAGGCCACGGCCGCCCAGCTGGGCGACGCGCGCCGGCTCAGCCTGCATCGCCACGCCGCGCTGTGGCTGGGCACGCGGCCGGAGGCCGACGCCATGACCGTGGCCGAGCACTGGCGCACCGCCGGTGAGCCGCAAACGGCACTGGCGTGGCGACATCGCGGCGCCGAACAACTCAAGGCGCGTGGCCGCTACGACGAAGCCTGCGCCGTCTGGCGCGAGGTGGCCGACGAATCGCTGGACCTGACCCAGTCGCTGCTCGCCCGACTGGAGCTGGCCGCCTGCGATCTGTTCGAAGACCTCGCACGGGGCGAGCAGGCCTTGAACGCCATCCGCGCCCAGTTGGACGGTGTGAGCGACCCGGCGCAGCGCCAGCTGATGGAAGGCCGGCTGCGCGCCGCGCTGGTGGACAACCGCGTCTTCGCGGGTGACCTGGCCAGCGCCGGCAGGCACGCCGCGCGGCTGCGGGAGCTGCTGCCCGAGCTGCCCACGCGAGAGCGCATCCAGGCTTGCGAGGTGCTCATCGAGCTGGCCATGCGCGAGCCCGACATTCCGGCCGCCTGGGCGCTGCTGGCCCAGCTGCGCGAACTCGCGCCACGGCTGCCGTCCGTGCTCAGCTTCGAAGGCCAGATCCACTGGTTCGGCGGCCATGTGCGTGCGGCGCACGACGCGCTGGCCCGGCTGCTGCAGCGCCACCCCGACTACTGCCGCGGCCTGACCGTCGAGAACGACCTCGCCGTGATGCTGCACACGCTGGGCGAATTGGCGACCGCCGAAGACATGGCCCGCCGCAGCCTGCGGAGCTGGGCCGGTGTGATGCACACCGAATGCCTGTCCAGCCTGGTACTCGGCAGCGTGCTGACCTCCGCCGGCCGCCACGCCGACGCGCAGGCCAGCCTCCAGCGCGCCCTGAGCCTGGCGCAGGCCCAGTCCAGCGCACTGTTCGAGGCCGAGGCCCGGGTGCGCCTGGCCCGGCTGCACCTGCAATGCGGCCGGCCGGCGGAGGCCGCCGGGCTGCTGGCCGCCGCTGCACCGCTGTTGCGCGACGCCGAGGAGCCGCTGCGCGTGTCGAACTGGGTGCTGATGGCCACGCTCAAGGCCACCGCCAATGGCCACGCCCCCGCCCCACAGGATATCGACCGCCTGCGGGCCGCCAGCGCCCGGCTCCAGCACCCCTTGGTGCAAGCGCGCGAGGCCCGCGTGGATGCCGAACTGGCGCTCATCGCGGGTGACGGCACGGCCGCCCTGGCCGCCGCCGACCGCCAGGCGGCCGTGGCCCGCAGCCACGGACTGCAGGAATGGGCCACCGAGGCCGCCTTGCTGGCTCTGCGCGCCCGCCGCCTGCTGGGCGAGCCCGCCGCCAAGCTGCGCCCGCTCGCGCAGGACATCGAGGCCCAGGCCGCAGCCCAGGGCTATGCCGACCTGCGCTGGCGTGCGGCGGCCTGGCTGGCCGCGCATGGCGGCACGGCGGCCGATGGACGTCGGGCACGGGCCGCCCTCTCGAGGCTGCGGGGCAGCGAGCGCCCCTCGCTGTTCAACGCCGACGTCGCCGCGACGCGGGAGCCCCGGTGGGCCTGACCGCCTCTCCTCCCCCATCCGCGGGGGCGCCACGAGGCGGCCAAGCCGCAGCGGAGACCACGGCTGAGACGCCGCTGAGACGCCCGCCGGACAGCATGACAGCCAGACCGATACGCCCCGACAGCCGGGGCACCGCCCTTTCAGGAGAGGACCGCTGCATGACCCCCACCCCCGTCGCCTTCCCCCGCACGCCGATGCCCACCGCGCGCCGCACGCTCGCGCTGCTGGCCACGCTGTGCGCCGCCGCCAGCGCCCAGGCCGACACCCGCGTCTACACCAGCGAGGCCGAGTTCCTGGCGGCCCTGGCTGGCACGCGGACCGAGACCTTCAACCAGTTCAACCGCGACATCTCCATCGCGTCCGACCACCCGGCTTCCAGCGGCAACTTCGGCGGCGACTTCACGTTGCAAGGCGGCTGGATGATCGACGCCCCGCAGACGCTGAGGGACATCGACGGCAGCACCAACCTGTTCTTCGGCATGAGCCCGGGCAGCTGGGCCGACATGAGCTTCAGCACGCCGCTGCGCGCCTTCGGCGCCTGGTTCAACGGGGTGCCGCCGACCTTCATCATCGACGCCAACAGCCTGGAGGGCTACGGCTCCTACCGGCGCGTCGCCCGGCTGGAGCCTACCGGCAGCGGCCTGCAGTTCATCGGCTTCACGTCCGACCAGACGTTCAACCGCCTCGTGTTCGAGAGCGCCGGCTGCTGCTCGACCAGCTTCGCCATCGACAACCTGAGCTATGCCACGGCCCTGGCCCCGGTGCCCGAGCCCGAGACCTGGGGGCTGATGGGCCTGGGCCTGGCCGGGCTGGCGGCCTGGACGCGCCGTCCCGGCCAGCGGCGCCCACGCCGCGGCTGACGCGCACGACACCTGGCCCGGGAGAACGCCATGTCCAAGTCCCTCGATGAGCTCCTCACCAAGCTGCCCGAGTGGCTGGGCGAGTTCACGCGCACGCTGGCCCACCCGAGCCGCGTGCTGGCGGAGCAGCTCAGCACCGCCGCACCCGCCAGCGGCGAAGCCGGCGGCCCAGCGCCAGGCAAGCCGATGCAGGACGGCGCGGCCTTCCTGATCCTGTCCTTCGCCGTGGCGGCGGGCGTGGCCATCGCCTTCCCCGTCGCCAGCATGGATTCGCTCGACGCGACCCCGTCCGACGGCGTGCTGGCCCGCAGCGCGGTGGTGCTGCGCCACCTGTTCGTCTTCCTGGCCGCGGCCGCCATCGTGCATGGCGCCAGCAGGCTGCTGGGCAACCGGCAGGCCTTCGCCGGCTTCTTCGGTGCGGTGGCGCGCTTCGGCGGCGCCACGCTCGTGCTGCTGGCGCTGGCCGGCGCCCTGACCAACATCGGCATGGCCGACCCCGTCGCCGCGCGCAACTGGCAGGAGCTGCGCCAGATCACGCAGCAGATGGGCGAGGGCGCCCGCACGCTGGCATGCGCCGCCGACGCCAAGACAGGCGTGCCGGCGCCGGGCGCCGCGGTGCCGTCACTGGACCCGGCGCAGCTGGCCCGCGGCCAGGCGCTCTACCTCGACACCGCCGCGCGCCCGCTGATGCTGGTGGCCAGCGGCCTGGAGTTCCTCTGCCTGCTGGCGCTCACCGTCTGGCTGGGCTGGGTCTGGTGGCGCTATCTGCGGGTGAGCCAACTGACCCCCGCCCGCGCGCTGGCGGCCAGCGCGCTGGGTGTCACGGGGCTGGGGGCAGGCTATCTGGTGCTGGTGCTCATCGACAGCGGCCAAAGGGTGTCCTCGCTCATGCAGACCTGCCCGCAGCCCTGAGTTCCATCGCACCGTTCTTACCTCGCATCCATGGGAGATTCACCATGAAGAAGTTGCTCCAACCTCGCTTGCTGGCCGCCGCGGCACTCGCCGCCGGGGCTGCACCGGCCACGGCCGCCACGCCGGTGTTCGTGAACCCGACCACGCCGTACCTGTCGAGCGCCGACATCCCCGTGGGCTTCTACTTCGGCGGCGCGCCCACGCTGCTGGACACGCTGGAAGACGGCAGCCTGGATGCCAGCCTCACCGGCACCCACGGCGTGCTGCTGGACGTGGGCTTCGGCGGCGCACGCGACTCGGTGGACGCCGACGATGGCCTCATTGACGGCAACTGCGGGCCGCAGACCGCGGGGCGCTGCGTCAGCTGGTTCAACGGCAACGGCGCGGAGGGCGTGACCTTCACCTTCGTCGGCAGCGGCGCCATGCCGACCGCCTTCGGCCTGGTTTGGACAGATGGCGGCGGCATCGTCACCTTCAGCGCCATCGGCGCCGATGGCCAGAGCCTGGGCAGCATCAACGCCAGCGGCTTTGCGGATGGCAGCTTCGGCGGCACCACCGGTGAAGACCGCTTCTTCGGCGTGCAGTTCGCCGGGGGCATCCGGTCCATCACCATCACCAACAGCAGCGGCGGCATCGAGGTCGACCACATCCAGTACGGCGCCATGGCGCCGGTGCCCGAGCCGGGCAGCTGGGCGCTGCTGGCCGCCGGTCTGGCCGGGATGGCCGGCTGCAAGCGCCGCCACACCGCCCGCGCTTGAGATCCGACGTCAAGGAGCCCACCCATGCGTCCCTGCCCCACGCTCATGCGCGCCCTGCCCGCCGCCCTCGCCCTGATCGGCCTGCTGCCTCACAGCGTCGGCGCCGCCGTGCATCTGTGGACGGGTGCAGGCAGCAGCGCCAACTGGAGCGACACCGCCAACTGGACGGGCGGCCTGCCGGCCAATGGCGGCGAGCTGCTGCTGGACAGCGCCGCCCGCCCGGCCAGCTTCAATGACCTGGCAGGCCTGAGCCTGCTCGGCCTGACGCTGGGCGCGAACGCGCCGGCACCCACGCTCAGCGGCAATGCGCTGCGCTTCCAGGGCCCGGGCGCCTACCTGCGCATGCTGTCCAACGGCGGCGCCGGCACCGTCAGCAACGCGCTCGTGCTGGACAGCACGCTGCAACTGACCGGCGGCCCCAGCACCGCCAGCCAGCTCTTCCTGCGCGGCGCCATCAGCGGCAGCGGCGGTCTGGACGTGGTCGGGGGCACGGCGGTGCTCAGCGGCAACAACAGCTTCGGCGGCACGACCCGCGTGGCAGCCGGTGCCGCCCTCGGCGTCGCCGGCAACGCGCTGGCAGGTACGGCCGGCATTCAGGTGGCGCGCGGGGGCGAACTGCAAATCGTCGGCTCGAATGTCATCACCTCGCTGAACGCGCCGCTGGCGCTCGGAGGCCGGCTCAGCAGCAGCGCGCCCGAAATCGTCGTGAACCCGTTGATCGGCCTCCAGCCGGGTGGCCTGTACACAGGCCCGATCACCGTCACCGACGATGCTGAGATCCTGGCGCTGGGCGGCACGCCGGGGGCACCGGTGCGATTCATCGTCAACGGCGGCATCGACCTCGCCGGTCAATCGCTCACGCTGGCCACCGACAGCGGCAGCAACCGCCTTCAGACCGCGGCGATCGGCGGCACCGGCACCCTCACGCTGCGGCCGCAAGGTGGCGAGATCACCACAGGCGCCGTCACCGGCACCACGACACTCGCCGCCAGAGGCAACGCCGGCAGCGCCACCGTGGCCAGCCTGGCCGGCGATGGGCGCGTGCTGGTGGACTTCGACAGCAGCTTCGGCCAGCTCACCATCACCGGCGCCTTGACCGGCCAGCGCGACCTCGACGTGCGCCGCGGCACGCTGAACCTGGGCACGGTCACACCGCTGAGCTTCACGGGCCAGATCACGCTGCGCGGCGAGGGCACGCTGAGCCTGGGGCGGGAGAGCTATCTCGGCAGCGCCAGCCCCGTGCTGCAGTTCGACGGCGGCGGCCGGCTCGTGCTGCGTGATGGCTTCGGCCTCACGCGCGACATCAGCACCACCGGTGGCCGTGGCGTGCTGGCGTTCGGCGGCACGACGAACACCGTCAGCGGCAACATCAGCGGGGACGGCGGCATCAGCTTCATCGGCGGTGTCATTACCGTCACCGGCAGCAACGGCTTTGCCGGTGGCCTGGCCGTCTTCAACGACGGCAGCATCAACGCGGCGGGCCAACCCAACACGACCACGCTGCGCTTCGTGCACGACGGCAACCTGGGCGCCGCAGGACAGGGCATCACGCTCGGCGGCGGCCTCGCCCTGCCCGATGGCTACGACCTCAGCCGGCCCCTGACCGTGGTGGACACGGCGGCCAACCTCAGCGGCAGCGGCAACCACGTCATCAGCAGTGCCATCAGCGGCGACGGCCGACTCAACCTCGGCGGCGCCGCGCGCTACGTGCTGACCGGCATCAACACGCACACTGGCGGCGTGGCGCTGGCCGGGCAATCCAACGGCCAGGCGGCCGAGCTGGTGATCGACAGCGACGCCCGCCTGGGCGCCGCGACCGGTGTGCTCAACATCGGCCGCACCGCAGCCAACAACGCCCTCATCACGCTGCCCGGCACTTTGGTCGCGGCGGGCAACCTGGACATCGCGGCCACGCGCAGCACCAGCTTCCGCAACATGACCGTGGACACCAACGCCTTCGACGTGGTGTTCAACCAGCCCATCAACGGCCTGGGCATCACCAAGGCCGGTGCAGGCACCTGGACGCTCAACACGGCCAACACCAACACCAGCGGTGACAACGTCGTGCAGGTGCTGCAGGGCACGCTGGCCCTGGGCGCCAACGAAGCGCTGGGCGCACGCAACCTCGTGACCGTGGCCGATGGCGCCCGGCTGGCGCTGAGCGGCCACGTGCTGACCATGACGTCGCTGGACACCGCCGCCGGCAGCACGGTCGACCTGGGCACGGGCGGCACGCTGCGGCCGTTGTTCGGAACACTGGAAGGCGCGCTGACCGGGCAAGGCAGCCTCGTCGTCGGCCGCGCGGGCTTTTCGCCCGCCGCCGTGACGCTGAACGGCGCCAACCGTTTCACCGGGGCCATCGTCGTCACCCAAGGCAGCCGGCTGACCATGGGCCATGCGGATGCGCTGGGCAACTCCGGCACCTTGCTGACGCTGGACAACGGTGCGCTGGAAGCCAGCAACCGGCTGACCGCACCCGTGGTCATCAGCGCAGCGACGCCCCTGCAGATCGGCGCGGGTGGCGCCGGATTCGTGGCCGGCGGGCAGTCCATCGTCATCGAGCGCGCACTGACCGGCCCGCTGACGCTCAGCATCCAGGGCGGCAGCCGGCCGGGCGACAGCGGCGACAAGTTCGACGTGCGCCTGGCCAACCGCGCCAACAGCTTCGTCGGTGACCTGCAGCTGGGTGACCCCCAAGGCTTCGGCACCGCGGTGCTGGGCATCACGGCCGACGGCTCCCTGGGGGCCGCCGGCAACCGACTCATCCTCGGCAAAAGCTTCTTTGACGGCGAGTCCACCCGCAGCGCCCAAGGCGGGCTGCGCGCCTGGGATTCGCTGACGCTGGCCGCCACGCGGACGGTGCTGCTGGATGGCGAGTCGGGCAGCACGGCCGGCTTCATCGACACCAACGGCCACACCCTGGTGCTGGCGGGCCGCATCGGCGAACTGCAGTCCGGCCTCGGGCTGCTCAAGACCGGCGCCGGCACGCTGGTCGTCAACGGCGTGCAGGCCTACACCGGCCGCACGACGGTCGAGGCCGGCACGCTCGGCGGCCATGGCGAACTGGAGGCCGTGCGCCTGCGCGGTGCCGAACTCGCCCCTGGCGAGAGTGCGGGCTTGCTCAGCATCCGCCAGGACCTGAGCTTCAGCGATGGCGCGCTGCTGACGCTGGAGCTGGGTGGCCTGCTGCGCGGCAGCGGCTACGACGCGCTCGACGTGGGCGGCAGCGTCGACCTGGGCGACAGTACAACGCTGCGGCTGAGCTTCATCGGCGGCTTCGTGGCGGCGGCCGGCCAGACCTTTGAGCTCATCCACACGGGCGGCGGCCTCTTCGGCCAATTCGCCAACGCGGCCGATGGCGAGCGGCTGCTCACCACCGACGGCAGCGGCAGCTTCGTCGTGCACTATGCCGACGGCCAAAGGCTGCTGCTCAGCGACTTCCAGGCCACCGCCGTGCCCGAACCGGGAAGCTGGCTGCTGATGCTGGCGGGCCTCGCGGCGCTGGGTGTGCGGCGGCCAAAGCGCTGAAGTCGCACGAGGCTGCGGGCGTCGGCGGCAGGCCGACTGGTGGCGCGGCCGGGCCGCTTGGTTCCCGGCCGGCCCCGTCTCGTGGCATCGGCACCCGAGCTGGGGAGAGCCTCCCTAGAGTGCGGCCCTGAGGTCACCGGCCAGGGCCGGCGAGAGGTGACGGGGCTTGCCATGCCAGGCGCCCCGCCCGCGGACCTCACCTGCCCCGGAGCCAGCCGCGCCGGCTCGAGTCCCGCTTCTCCCGCAACGCCCGTGTCCACCACTTACATTTTCTACTCTTCCGACGACAGCTGCGGCCCTTGGTTCGGCCTTCAGCTGGCCCGAGGCCTGGCCGAGCACCGCATGCGCGTGCGGCTGTTCTGCCACGACGTGCCGGCCCTGTCGGTGGCACAGGCCCACCTGGACCCGCGCGTGGTCATCCAGCACCTCGGCCAGGTCGAAGTGCTCGACCACCGGCTGGCCCGCAACGTGGGCGCTGCGCGCAACCTCGTCGACCTCTTCGGCGCCGTGCCGCCGGCGGCCTACATGGCGCGCTACTTCAGCCAGCCGACCAGCGGCAACCGCTACTCACTGCATGCGCCGTGGTCCACCCAGGGCGCGGGCACGCCCATCCTGCTGCGCTCGCAGACCCAGACCCACCGCCATTTCGACCTGCATCTGGGCGACTCCCCCCAGACCGCCGGCCTCATCCGCAGCTTTGGCCACAGCCACCTGCTGCGCAACAGCCCGCACAGCACGCTGGCCGCGCGCGCCAGCCTGCTGAGCCTGCTGGGCCTGCCGAGCGACCTGATCAGCGGCGAGCGCAGCCTCTACCTCAGCGCCAGCCCCTCCATCGCCTGGCCGAAATGGCTGCAGAGCCTGATCGAAGGGGAGACCACGCACTGCCTCTTCATCGAGTACGGCGAGTTGCAGCAGCACATCGCCCCCATCTTCTCGCGCGTGCCCGGGCAGCCGGGCACCAGCTCGCTCGGCGGGCTCACGGTGGTCTTCCTGCCGCCGCTGCTGTGGGCGCTGGAAGACGAAGTGCTGACCCTCAGCGACCTCGTGCTGACCGACCGCACCGACGTCGCCTTCCGCGCCGCCGAGCGCGGCACGCCGGCCATCCGCGCACGCCTCAGCTCGGTCGATACCGACCTCACCGACTGGTGCTTCGGCCGCACGCAGGTGGCCCTGGCTGAGGTGCACCGGCAGGCGGCCAACTCCTTCGGCTCCGGGCGCAGCCTGGTGGAAAGCTTCGACGCCGTGATGGCCCGCCTGGCCGACTTCAAGGCGCATGCCCGGCAACTGCAGACACGCATCGGCCGCGCGCCAGACCTCGTCTCGATGATGCTCACCGCCAGTGACATCAGCAGCGCGACCCATGTCGAGCGCCTGTTCGCGCCGACCGAACCCAACCCGATGCTGTGACATGCCGCAGGACACGCCCTACGACCTGCCGCGCGTGCTGGTGGTGTGCAACACCACGGCGCTGCGCCGCGAACTGGCCGATCTGCTGTACGAAATGTGGGTAGAGCCGCACTGGCATCTGCAGCTCGGCGGCCTGGCCGAATACGCGGCCTGGTGCCGGCCCCAGGTGATCGTGCTGGCCATGCGCAGCCCGCAGGAGAACCTCGCCGCCTACACCGCCCTGGAAGCCGCCTACGGCGACTCGCCGGCCGTGGTCATCGGCATGCTCGGCGTGCCGATGGACGGCCTGGCCTTTCCGGCGCGAAGCCGGCTGCAGCTCGACAGCTACCTCACCCCGCCGCCCAGCCTGCACGAACTCGCCTGGCTCATCGGCCGCGCCACCGAGGGCAAGCGCCCGAGATCCATCCGAGACCTTCCGGCCGAGGTCCCCACCGTCACCCAGGGCAAGCCCGATGCAACCTGACACCCCGCCCGGCAACGACACCGAGGCCAGCCCGCCCGCCCCCCCGCATGCCGAGCCACATGCCGAGCCACATGCCGAGCCACATGCCGGGCCGGATGGTGCGCCAGCGCCGCACGCCGGGCTGCCGCGTTCGGTCGTGCCCTGGCTGGCCGCCGGAGCGGGCGCGCTGGCCGCCCTGCCCCTGTGGCTGCTGCGCGACTCAGCCGCCGCGCAGGCCTTCGCGCTGCTGGTCAGCGTGATCGCGGCCACCACCGCAGCCGGCATGGCCCGGCGGCCCGCTGCCGGCTGTGCCTTTGCCTTGGCCCTGCTGGCCGGGGCAGCCATGTCACTGCTGCTGGCCTCAAGCCCCGCCTCGCCGCCCGCGGCGGACGCGACCCACATGCCGGCCCTGGCGGCACTCGCGCTGGCTGCGCTGGCCTGCATCGCTGTGTCGCGCCATGCCCGTGCACGCCTGCAGGCCCACCGAGACGAGCGAGCCCGACACCGCGACACCGCCGAGGCCCTGCGCGCCCGCAGCCGCGAGCTGCAGGAGGCCACCAGCTCGCGCATCCGCATCCTCGGGACGGTCAGCCACGAGATCCGCCAGCCGGTGCACGCGCTGGGCATGATGGTCGAGCGGCTGCGCATCGACCCCGGCACCACCGAATTCCGCAGCCAGATCAGCGACATCGGCGCCGTGGTGCGTTCGCTGGCCCATTCGCTGGCCATGTTGCTCGACATCTCCCGGCTGGATGCCGGCACGGTCAACGTGAAGATGGGGACGGAGAGCGTGCGGGTGCTGATGGACCGGCTGCGGCGCGAGTTCGCGGTCGACGCCCGGCGCAAACACCTGATGCTGGACTGCAGCAGCACGCTCGACCTCAAGATCGAGACCGACATCGCGCTCTTCTACAACGTGCTCGCCAACTTCGTCAGCAACGCCATCCGCTACACCGACCAGGGGCACGTGAAGGTCTACACCTCGCGCAAGAGCGAGCAGGAGCTGTGGGTTCACGTGGCCGACAGCGGCCGCGGCATTCCGGACGACAAGCTCGGCGAGATCTTCAACGAGTACGTCCGCCTGGACCGTGAGCACCAGTCCGCCCAGGGCTTTGGGCTGGGCCTGGCCATCGTCAAGCGCACCGCCCAGCTCCTGGACCTGTCCATCCAGGTCGACTCCCGGCCCGGCGTGGGCAGCGAGTTCCGCATCTCGGTGCCCTGCACCGGCCCGCAAGGCGCGGCGGGCACGCCGGCCACGACCCTGCCGCGGCCCTCGATGGTCAGCCGCTCGCTGGTCGGGCTGCGCGTGGTGCTGGTGGACAACGACGAGCCGGTGCTGCGCGGCATGGACAGCATGGTGCGCGGCTGGGGCTGCGTGCCCCTGGCCTGCCAGAGCGTGGCCGAGCTGCAGGACAAGCTCGACGACATGGCCGGCGAGGAAGTCGACTGCATCATTGCGGACTACCACCTCGGCGTCGGCATGCCCAATGGGCTGGACGCGATCGAGCTGGTCCGCCGCCGGGTGCCCACACCGGTGGCCGCCACCCTGTTCACCGGCGACCTGAACATCCGCCAGGCCGACGTGGGCCTGCAGGACATCCGCGTGGCCCACAAGCCGGTCGTCCCGGGCCGCACGCTGGCGCTGCTGGAGGAAATGGCGGCCGAGGCGCGCCGCCACCGGCAGCAGGCGGCCGCTCAGCCCGCCGCCGCCGACGCCTTGCCTTGGGACCCTCCGGCCTGACTTCCTTGCCTGAGGTGTCAGGCAAGGCCCCCGCGCCTCAACCCGCGCGAGACACAAACCAGCGACACGGCTTGGCTATGCTGCCGCCGCCATGCCTGCACGCCGCTCGCCCGCCACGCCACGCCTCCTTGCCACGTTGACACTCGCCCTGGCCGGGTGCGCCAGCGGCCCGCCGGCTCCGCGGCCCTGGGTCGAAACGGCCACGCGGACCCTGAACCTGTCACTGGCCAGCGTCGAGGTGCAGGGCCGGCGCGTGACCCTGACCCGCAGCGCCTCGGCCAGCGGGCCGCTGCCGGTGGTGATCTATCTGCCCGGCATCGGGCAGGAGGGCGACAGCGGCCAGCGCTGGGCCACCGCCTGGGCACAGGCGGGCTATGCGGTGCTGGGCGTGCAACCCCTGGAAGACGATGCCGCGGCCTGGCGCTCGCCGCTGGCCCGCACGGGCGAGTTCCGCGCGCTGGGCGAGCGGCACTATGGCGCCGCCCAGCAGGCCGACCGTCAAGCCGCGCTCGGCCGCCTGCTGCAGGCGCTGCGGGCGTCCCCCAGCCTGGCCGGCGTGCCCCTGGACTGGCAGCGCACCGCGCTGGCCGGCTACGAGATTGGTGCGCAGGCGGTGCTGGCACTGGGCGGCGAGGCCGGGGGCTGGCAGCCGCGCGCGGTCATCGCGATCAGCCCGCCGCCGATGACCGCGGTGCCCGGCACACCGCCGGCGCTGATCATCACGAGCGACGCTGACGGCGACGCGCTGGGCCTGGTCACTGACCCCGCTCAGCGGCGTCGCGCTTTCGACAGCCTCAGCCCCGGCGCGGGCTGGCTGCTGCGCCTGCCAAGCCTGTCGCATGCCGCGCTGTCGGGCACGCTCGCGCCGGACGGCTGGCATGCGCAGGACCAACACCGCGGCGGCCCGAGCGGCGCCGGGGGCGGCGGTGGCCGGGGCGAGATGGGCGGCGGTCGTGCACCGCAAGGCCCGGCCGGCGGCGCGCCGCGCGGCCCGCGCAGTGGCAGTGCCACCGAGGCGGCGCAGGCCGACCTCGGCGAGGCGCTGCGCATGAGCCGCGCCTTCCTGGATGCCCAGTTGCGCGGCGCGGCGCTGCCGCCCTCACCCAGCCTCGTGGTGCGCTGACGCCTGTCGGCCGCGGCCGCTCAGTCTTCCAGGCCCAGGAAACCGCCGCTCTGGTGCGCCCACAGGCGCGCGTAGATGCCGTTCATGGCGAGCAGCTCGGCGTGCGTGCCCTGCTCGACGATGCGGCCAACGTCCATCACGATGAGCCGGTCCAGCGCCGCGATGGTGGACAGGCGGTGTGCAATGGCCACCACCGTCTTGCCCTCCATCAGCGTGTACAGGCTTTGCTGGATGGCGGCTTCAACCTCGCTGTCCAGCGCGCTGGTGGCCTCGTCCAGAAGCAGGATGGGCGCGTCTTTCAGCATCACGCGGGCGATGGCAATGCGCTGGCGCTGGCCGCCGCTGAGCTTCACGCCGCGCTCGCCCACGAAGGCCTCGAAGCCGGTGCGGCCCTTGGGGTCAGACAGGCTCGCGATGAACTCATCGGCATGCGCGCGCTCGGCCGCGCGATGCATCTCGGCTGCCGTGGCGTCGGGCCGGCCGTAGAGGATGTTGTCAGCCACCGAGCGGTGCAGGAGTGACGTGTCCTGCGTGACCATGCCGATGTGGCGGCGCAGGCTGTCCTGCGTGACCTGGGCGATGTCCTGGCCATCGATGGTGATGCGGCCACCGTCCGCGGGCAGGTCGTACAGGCGCAGCAGCAGATTCACCAGCGTGCTCTTGCCCGCGCCGCTGCGGCCGACCAGGCCGATCTTCTCGCCGGGGCGGATGGTCAGGTCCAGGCCGTCCACCACGACCTTGCCATTGGGGTAGGCGAAGCGCAGCTGTTCGAAGCGCACCTCGCCGCGCTTGACGGTCAGCTCAGTCGCGCCGCTTGCATCGGTGATGGCCTGCGGCTTGGACAGCGTGGCCAGCCCGTCCTGCACCGTGCCGATGTGCTCGAACAGCGAGGCCATCTCCCACATCACCCAGTGCGAGATGCCGTTGAGCCGCATCGCCATGGCGGTGGCGGCCGCCACCGCGCCCACGCCCACGGCAGAGACGCCCCACAGCCACAGCGACAGCAGCGCCGTGCTGCCGACCAGCAGGGCCGACAGCAGCGAGTTGACGATCTCGAAGCCGGTCACCAGGCGCATCTGGCCGTAGGCCGTGACCATGAAGTCCTGCATCGCCGACTTGGCATAGCCCGCCTCCCGCCGGCCGTGGGCGAAGAGCTTGACGGTGGCGATGTTGGTGTAGGCGTCGGTGATGCGACCGGTCATCAGGCTACGCGCATCGGCCTGGGCCTGGGCGATCTTGCCCAGCCGGGGCACGAAGAAGCGCAGCGCGCAGATGTACAGGCCCAGCCACACGGCAAAGGGCGCCATCAGCCAGGCATCGAAGCTGGCCACGATGCCCACCATGGTGCCGAAATACACCGCCACATAGACGAGGATGTCCACCACGATGAGCCAGGTGTCGCGCACGGCCAGCGCCGTCTGCATGACCTTGGTCGCGATGCGGCCGGCGAACTCGTCGCCGAAAAAGGCCAGGCTCTGGCCCAGCATGCGGCGGTGGAAGATCCAGCGCAGCCGCATCGGGAAATTGCCGAACACGCCCTGGTACTTCAACAGGGCCTGCGCGCCGGCCAGCAGCACGCCTGCGCCCAGCACGGCCAGCAGCAGGATCACGACCGGCTGCGGCCGGCTCCACAGCTCGGCCGGCTTGAGCTGCGCCAGCCAGTCCACCAGCGAGGCCATCAGGCTGAACAGCAGCGCCTCGGCCGCCGCGATGCCGGCCGTGAACAGCATGACCGCGAACAGATGCGGCCGCACGCCGTCGGCACAGCGCCACAGGAACGCGAAGAAACCGGCGGGCGGCGCGACGGCCGGGGTTTCGGGGTAGGGGTCGACGAGTCGCTCGAAGCGCGACACCAGCGGTTGGAACAGCGAAGCCATGGCGCTAGTGTCGCTTGGTAGCGCTGTCAGTGGCGCCGCCCATGGCGCCGGAGCGTGCAGGTCAGCGGCTCGCGGCCGAGGCCGGCAGCCCCGGCTGAGGCACCGTGACGCCCGGCGTCAGCGAGATCTCATCCACCAGCGTCACGCCGGTGACGAAGTAGCGCGTCTCGCCGAAGCAGGAGGTCGGCAGGCCGACCTTCTCCTCGTAGTGCAGGTTCACCCGCCGGCCCATGACCTTGTTGATGGCCGCAGCCGTCGCCTCGTCGTGCACCGTGAAGTAGAACTTCTCCACCGTGCTGGAGCCCGGCAGCGACACCAGCGCCTGCTCGCCCTCCCAGGTCTTGCAGATCCAGCCCTTGCGCGAGAACTTCTGCACCCAGCCGGCACGCTCGCCTTCGGAGTAGCTCCAGCGCCAGGCAAACGCGAACCAGGCGGACACGAGCAGCAGCAGGGCGACGACGGCGAGGGCAATCTTGGTGCGCATGGGGCCAGGGCGAGTGAGGGCGCGGCGATTGTGCGTCAGCGCGGCGCAGGCCTCGTCCTCGGAAGCGAGCGGCCAGTCATGTGCTGGTAAGTCAGGCGCCACGAGACTGGGGCGCATCACCCTCAGCGCCCCGATGCATGACCCCAGATGCCCGCCCGACCGGAGGCTCTGCATGAGCCCCACACTGGCCAGCCGCCGAACGCCGCGCCGCCCCGACAGTTGGGCCGGCGAGTGGCTGACACGGCTCTTCTTCCACGACGCCGAGGTGCAGGCCAACGAGGCCCTCGCACCCGGCCTGCACCGGATCACCCTGCAGGGGCCGCAGCTGCGCGGCCTGCTCTGGTCGCCGGGCGACAAGCTCCAGCTCAAGCTCGGCCGCGGCATGCAGACGCGCACCTACACGCCGATGTTCTGGGACAGTCAATCCGGCCGCACCGCCGTCCTCGCCCACGCGCTGGCGGACGGCCCCGGCAGCGACTGGGCGCGCCATGCGGCACCGGGCGACGTGCTGTCCGTGTTCGGGCCGCGCAATTCGCTGGCGCTGGGCGAGCTGCCCGCCACCCACAGCCTGCTGGTGGGTGACGAGACCACGCTCGGCCTGGCCGCGGCGTGGCGCCCGGCGCAAGTCCTGCTGGAGGCCAGCATCCCGACCGCCGTGCACATGGCCGCCCAAGCACTGGCGCAGCCGGTGCAGGTGGTGGCACGTGCTCCGGCCGATGCTCACTGGGCCGACCTCGCCGCGCTTGCTCGAAGCCAGTTCACGCCCGACACCTGGCTCGTGCTGGCCGGTCGCGCCGCCACGGTGCAGCACCTGCTGCGCGACTTCAAGGCCCACGGCATGCCGGCCCGCCGCATCCGCACCAGGGCCTACTGGGCCGACGGCAAGATCGGAATGGACTGACTTGCCGTCAGGTTGAACCCCTCGCATGACACTGCGGCCTCCCGCACTTCACCGCTGATCGAATCACCATGACCCCGACCCTGATGAAGCGTTCCACCCGCGCCCTGCTGACCGCAGGCTTGCTTGCCACCACACCCTGGGCCAGCCAAGCCCAGCCGACGGGAGACGACAGCCAGGAAGGCCGAAGCCGCTGGGGCCTCGGCCTGGCCGTGATGCCCGAGATCAAGCCCTACCGCGACTTCGACGGCAAGACCGAAGTCTGGCCGCTCATCACCTTCGAGAACCGCTGGGTGCGGGTGTTCGGCCCCGGGCTGGAATTCAAGCTCGGCCGCAGCGGCCCGCTGACCTACGGCCTGACGCTCGCCTATGCCGGCGACGGCTACAAGTCCAGCGACGCGCCCATCCTGACCAGCATGGACCGTCGCCGGGCGAGCGCCTGGCTGGGTGGCCGTCTCGGGCTGCAAACGAGCTGGGCGCAGTTCAGCGCCGAATGGTCGGCCGACACGCTGAGCTACAGCAAAGGCCAGCGGCTGCGCCTGGGCGCCGAGCGCCGTTTCTCGCTCGGCGAGTTCGGCCTGACGCCGCGCCTGACCGCCACGTGGATGGACAGCAAGTACGTCGACTACTACTACGGCGTCCGCGGCAACGAAGTCATCCCGGGTCGCGCGGCCTATTCGGCCGGCTCCACGGTCAACACCGAGCTCGGCCTGCGGGTGGACTACCGCATCGCACCCGAGCAGGTGCTCTTCGCTGACGTCAGCGCCACCGCACTGGGGAGCGCCATCAAGAGCAGCCCGCTGGTCGACCGCAGCACCTTGCCCGGCGTGCGCCTGGGCTGGCTCTACCGCTTCTGACCCCGTCGCTGACGTGGCCCGCGTTCTGCTTGTCGAAGACCATCCACGCCTGGCGTCCCTCGTGCAGCGAGCCCTGGAGGCCGCCGGCATCGCCTGCGACACGGTGGAGCGGATCGACCATGCCTGGCCGGCCCTGCAGTCGCAAGCTTATGCCGCAGCCCTGATCGACCGAGGCCTGCCCGATGGCGACGGCCTCGCCCTGGTGCAACGCCTGCGTGAACGCCAGCAGCACCTGCCCTGCCTGCTGCTGACGGCGCGAGACGCGCTGCATGACCGCATCACGGGGCTGGAAGCGGGTGCCGACGACTACCTCACCAAGCCCTTCCCCATGGACGAGCTGGTGGCCCGGGTGCGGGCCCTGCTGCGCCGGCCGCCGGTTCAGACCTCACTGGAGCCGAGCTTCGGCGACCTGCAGGTACAGCCGGCACTCGCCCGCCTGGTGTGTGGCGAGCAGACGGTGGCGCTGCCGCGCAGTGAGCTGCAGATCCTGCTCAGCCTGATGCAGGCCGGTGGCACGCCGGTGCGTCGCCAAGCCCTGGAAGCGGCCGGCTGGGGCGCGCACGAGGCCGTCACGCCGAACGCGCTGGACGTGGCCCTGCACCGCTTGCGCCGCAAGCTTGGCGCTGCCGGCTCGCGGGTGCGCATCCTCAATCAGCGCAATGTCGGCTATGCGCTGGCCGACTAGCCTCCAGGGCCGGCTGCTGGCCGCCTACCTCGCTGCCTGGCTCGGCACCGCCGCGCTCGTGGGTGGCGCCGTCATGCTGTACCTGCGCGGCGACCCGATGCGCTGGGCCGACCATTCCGGCGCCATCTTCGCGATGAAGCTGGCCGACGCGCTTGGCCAGGATGCCGACGACCGGCTCACTGTCGTGCCACCCCCGGAAGCCGTCCGCTGGCTCATCGAGGCGCTGCCGCATGACTTTGGCTACCGCGTCTTCGACGCCCGCGGCCGTGTGCTGCTGTGGAGCTCGCCGGAGACCGCGTCCGGATGGACCGCAGCCGGCCTCGTGGCCCAACCCAAAGAAGGCCCGAGCCGGGCCGACATCGGCGGCCAGCCCATGCGACTGTGGACCCGCGCGGCCGAGTTGCCCAACGGCCCGGTCTGGGTCCAGGTCGGCGCCAGCGAGCGCCTGATCGCCCTCGTGCACTCCGGCACCACGATGCGCTTGGGCGGCGCGATGGCGGTGACGGCGGTGCTGTCGATCCTGCTGCTGGGCGTGGTGCAGTTCTTCGTGCTGCGCCAGTTGATGCGGCCGGTCAGGCGCCTCTCGCGGGAAGCCATGGATGTGGCCCACCAGCCCGGCCGGCGTCTCCGGCTGGACGACCTTCCGGCCGAGCTGCAGCCGCTGGTGCAGACCTTCAACCAGAGCCTGGACAGCGTGGAGCTGGGCTATGAGCGGCAGCTGCGCTTCCTGGCCGATGCGGCGCATGAACTCAAGACGCCGCTGGCCTTGCTGCGCGCCCAGGTCGAGCTGGGCGAGAAGCCCGCGGTACTGCTCGAAGACATCGACCACATGACCCGGCAGGTGCAGCAACTGCTGCTCTTGGCCGAGGTGACCGAGCTGCACAGCTACCGTCACGAGCCGCTGGACGTGGCCTGCGTGGTCGACGACGTCGGCCGATTCCTGCAGCCACTGGCCGCCCGCCACCGGGTGCTGCTGCGCAGCGAGACCAGCCAGCCGCCCAGCGGCCTGCAAGGCGACCGCGACGCGCTGTTCGCGCTGGTGAAGAACCTGGCCGAGAACGCCATCTCCTGCTCACCGGCCGGCGGCACCGTGCGGCTGTCGCTGTCGCCGTCCAGCCTGGTGGTGCGTGACGAGGGCGGCGGCATCGCACCGGCGCATTTCGAGCACCTGTTCAAGCGCTTCTGGCGCGCACCCAGCCGGCGCGACCGCGGCGCAGGGCTGGGCCTGGCCATCTGCGAGGCGGTCAGCCGGGCGCACGGCTGGCGCATCGCGGTGCGCAATGCGCAGCCGGGCGCGGAGTTCACAGTGCACTTCGGCGCCCAGTCCTGAGCGCTGGCGCCGGGCCGATCAGTCGGCAGCCTCGGGATGCCGCTCCCGCCAGGCGCGCAGGGCGCGGCGGTAGTCGTCCATCGCGAGGTCGTGCAGGTCGAAGATGCACGGGTCGCAGCCGTTGCCGCAGCAGGCATCGAAATCGGGCGCCGGCGGCGGCTCGGGGCGGGGGTCGTCAGTGGGAGCGGGTGATGCGGGCACGGTCATCGCGCCGAGATTTTGAAGCAGCGAAGATGACCGCATGACACACGCGCCCACCGAAGGTTCATGGACTCGCTGATCACGGCCGCCGGCCGGGCCTTGGCGGCGGGTGACGCGCTGACCGCGCTCAAGCGGGTGGCGTTGCGCGAGGACCCACCGGCGCTGGCCCTGCGCGGGATTGCGATGGCCCAGCTCGGCGAACTGGCGCGCGCGCAGGACTTGCTGAAGCGCGCGGCCCGAGGCTTCGGGCCGCAGGAGCCCCTCGCCCAGGCCCGCTGCACCGTGGCGGAGGCCGAGGTCGCCCTGGCGCTGCGCAACCTCGCCCAAGCGCCGGCTGCCCGCGCCGCGCTGGCCAACGCGCAGTCGGTGCTCGCCCAACGCGGCGACATCGCGAACGCGGCGCACGCCCGTCTCATCGCGGCCCGCCGCGCGCTGCTGATGGGCCACCTGCAGGCCGCCGCCGACGGGTTGGCGACACTCGACGCCACGGCGCTGGCGCCGCAGCAGCGCGCGCTCGCGGCCCTGGTGCGCCTGGAGCTGGCGTTGCGAGGCCTGCAACTCGATCAGGCCCGGCAAGCGCTCGCACAGGCCCAGACCGCCGCCCGGCAGGCTGGCATTCCCGCGCTGCAGGCCGAAGTGGCCGATGCAGGCGCAGTACTGGACCGGGTGGCCGCACGCCGCTGGCTACCGGCTTCACAGCAGTGGCAGCCGCTGCGGCTGGCCGACGTGGCGACGCTGCTCTCGGACCCCGACCTGGTGGTGGATGGCTGCCGCCATGCCCTGCATGCCGGCACGTGGCGCTTGTCGCTCGCGCGGCGCCCCGTCCTGTTCACGCTGTTGCAGGGCCTTGCCGAGGCCTGGCCGCAGGCCGCCACACGCGAGCACCTCATCGAGCGCGCGTTCCGGCTGAACCCGCCGGACGACAGCCATCGGGCACGGCTGCGCGTGGAAATCGGTCGACTGCGGCGACTCGTTGCGCCGGTCGTCGGCATCGAGGCCACGCCCCAAGGCTTCGCGCTGCAACTGCGACCGGGCCAGTCGCTGGCGCTGCTCGCGCCCCCGTTGGCGAGCACGCTGGATGCCGTGACGGCGCTGCTGGCCGACGGGGCCGCCTGGTCCACCTCGGCGCTGGCCCTGGCCACTGGAGAGAGCCAGCGTCAGCTGCAACGCAGCCTCGCTGAACTGCTCGCCCAGGGCCGCGTACGCGCCATCGGGCAGGGCCGCGCACGCCGGTGGCTGGCTCCGACGCTGACGGGTTTCACGACGATCTTGTTACTCCCCGCCGCGCTGCCGTCTGGTTAAGGTTCAGACCTCACCACCGGAGCCCTGCATGAGTACCCAGCCCGCCGACATCGTTCGTGAATACGGTCCGTTTGAAGGCCATGACCAGGTCGCCGGGGTCACGCATGACGGCCGGCGGGTGTGGGCTGCCACCAGCACCACCCTGCTCGCCTTCGATCCCGCCACCGGCGAGGTCGAGCAGCGCCTGGAGCGGCCCTGCGATGCCGGCACCGCCTTCGACGGGCGCTATCTCTACCAGCTGGCCGAGGCCCGCATCGACAAGATCGACCCGGCGACCGGTGCCGTGGTGCACACCATCCCGGCGCCCGGGCAGGGCGGCGACTCGGGGCTGGCCTGGGCCGAAGGCAGCCTGTGGGTGGGCGAGTACCGGGCGCGCCGCATCCACCAGGTGGACCCCGAGACCGGCGCAGTGCGACGCAGCATCACCTCCGACCGCTTCGTGACCGGCGTGACCTGGGTCGACGGCGAGCTCTGGCACGGCACCTGGCAGGACGAGGCGAGCGACATCCGCCGCATCGACCCCGCCGATGGCCGCGTGCTGCACTGCCTGCAGATGCCCCCCGGCACCGGCGTGAGCGGCCTGGAGTCCGACGGCGGCGCACTGTTCTACGCCGGTGGCGGCCGCAGCGGCAAGGTTCGCGCCGTGCGCCGGCCAGTCACGCCAGCGGACTGAAACCTGACCGATCCACCGCCCACCCGGGCACCGGGTGGCGCCGCTGCATGCCCGACTTCCTTCACCCCCGACCCAGGAGATGTCATGACCCCCACCATCGTCACCCGCGACCAATGGCTCGCCGAGCGCCGCGCCTTGCTGGCCCGCGAGAAGGAACTCACGCTGCTGAACGACCGCCTCGCCGAGGCCCGCCGCGCCCTGCCGTGGGTGCGTCTGGCCCAGGACTATGTGTTCGACACCCCCGACGGCCCGCGGCGCCTGGCGGACCTATTCCAGGGGCGACGCCAACTGCTCGTGCAGCACTTCATGTTCGGGCCCGGCTGGGCCGAAGGCTGCCCGAGCTGCTCCTTCATGGCCGACCACCTCGACGCCATGGCACCGCACCTGGCCCAGCGCGACATCAGCTTGCTGGTCGTGTCGCGGGCACCGCTGGCCGAGATCGAGGCCTTCCGGCACCGCATGGGATGGCGGTTCGCCTGGGCCTCCTCGCACGGCAACAGCTTCAACCGCGACTTCAACGTCAGCTTCGGCCCGCAGGATCGCATCGACGGCGAGGTGTTCTACAACTTCGAGATGCAGCCGCTGACCTTGCAGGAGGCGCCCGGCATCAGCATCTTCTGCAAGGACGATGCGGGCGAGGTCTTCCACACCTACGCCACCTTCGGCCGCGGCCTGGAGGTGATGATGGGCAGCTACGACCTGATCGACCTGACCCCACGCGGCCGCGACGAGGCCGGGCTGCCCTACCCCATGGCCTGGGTGCGCCACCACGACCGCTACGAGGCGACGACCCCGCCAGCCGCCGCCTGCTGCGCCCGCCAGGCCTGAGGCATGGACAGCCTCGCCCCCTGGCTGGCCGTGGCGGGCGCCGGCGCTCTGCACGGCCTGCACCCGGCCTGCGGCTGGGCGGCGGCGGCCTGCATGCCCAGCCCGCGCGCCGCCCTGTGGCCGATCGCGGTCGGGCACGCCGCGACGCTGCTCGGCGTGGCCGTGGTGGTTGCGCTGGGCGGGCCGGTGGCGGCCTGGGCCTGGGGCAGCGCGGCAGGGCTTGGCGCCGCGCTGATCGCCCGGCGCGCCCGCGCCAGCCTCGCCCTCGGCGCTGGCCTCGCTTCAGCGCTCCACGGCAGCGCGCTGATGCTGCTGCCGGCCTTGATGCCGGTCTGCCTGGGGAATGGCGCGGTGCGGAGCCTGACCGCCTCCGGCTCACTGCCACTGGTGCTGGCCGCCGCTGCCGTGCACCTGGCTGGCCTGCTGGCCGCAACGGCAGTGATGGCTTTCGGCGGCCGCCGGCTGGCGCGGCGGTGGATTTCTATACTCGCCCGCCATGAGTGCTTCTCCCGCCATCACCCCCGCCGATGAACTGAGCGACGTTGTCGAAGCGCTGCGCGCCGCCCGCCGGCAGTGGCGCGAGGCCCACCGCCGTGGCGGTGATGGCCGCGAGCTGCCGTCGCGCGAACTGCTGGCCGGCATGGTGCAGTGCCTGTCGGGCGCGCTGTTCCCGATGCGCCTGGGCCCGCCGACGCTGCGGCCGGAGAACGAGGATTTCTACGTCGGCCACACGCTGGGGGCCGCCATGACCACGTTGCGCCAGCAGGCCGCGCTGGAGCTGCGCCACGATGCCCGCCAGCGCGGCGAGGCCGAGCCGGCGCAGGATGCCGGCGAGCTGGCCAGCCGCTTTCTGCGCACGCTGCCGCGCCTGCGCGTGCTGCTCGACAGTGACGTGCTCGCCGCCTACCAGGGCGACCCCGCCGCACGCAGCGTCGACGAGGTGCTGCTGTGCTACCCGGGCCTGCGCGCGCTCATCAGTCACCGCATCGCGCATGAGCTCTACCAGCTCGGCCTGCCGCTGCTGGCCCGCGTGGTGGCGGAGCTGGCGCATGCCGACACCGGCATCGACATCCACCCCGGCGCCACCATCGGCAGCGGCTGCTTCATCGACCATGGCACGGGCGTCGTCATCGGCGAGACCGCCGTGCTGGGCGAGCGGGTGCGCATCTACCAGAACGTCACGCTCGGTGCGAAGAGCATCCCGACCGACGGCGACGGCCTGGCCGTGAAGGGCCAGCCCCGTCACCCGGTGGTGGAAGACGAGGTCGTCATCTACGCCGGCGCCACCGTGCTGGGCCGGGTGACCATCGGCCGCGGCTCCATCATCGGCGGCAATGTGTGGCTCACCCGCAGCGTGCCGCCCGGCAGCGTGGTCACGCAGGCCGACTCAGTCGGCTGCGGCTGAACCGGGCTGGGCCTGCACGTCCAGGCCCAGACGCCGTGCCAGCGGCGCCAGCGTCGGCCCCTGCACGAGCAGCGACAGCAGCACCACGACAAACGCGACATCGAAGAAGCGCCATCCGTCGGGCAGCCCGGCCAGCACCGGGTAGGTTGCCAGCACGATGGGCACCGCCCCGCGCAGGCCCGACCACGCGACGAAACACTGCGCCCGCCAGCTGAATCCCAGCGGCGCGAGACACAGCACCACGGCGGCGGGCCGGGCGACGAACATCAGGCCTGCGGCCATCGCCAACGCGGGCCCGATGAGGCGCCACACCTCGTGCGGCGTCACCAGCAAGCCCAGCAGCAGGAACAGCACCGCCTGCGCCAGCCAGGTGTAGCCATTGAGCCCCGGCAGGCTCATCACCGCCACACGCTCGCCGCGATGGCGAACCAGCAGGCCGGCGAGGTAGACCGCCAGGAAGCCCGAGCCGCCACTGCGGTTGGTCACGGCGAACAGCAGCAGACCGAGGGCGGCCATCAAGAGCGCGGCCAGGCCGTCGTGGTCATCGGCGATCGGCAGCCGGCGCACCCACCAGGCCGCCAGCATGCCGCCGCCCAGGCCCATCAGCAGGCCCAGCCCGAGCTGCTCGGCCAGCAGCGGCAACAGGTCGCCTGCGCCGGCCACGCGCAGGTCGCCCGCCTGGCCCAAGGGGGTCAGCCAGGCGATGAGGCCGAGCGTGAGCACCATGGCCATCGGGTCGTTCATGGCCGACTCGACCTCGATGGTGGCTGCCAGCCGCGGCGCCAGGCGCAACTGGCTGGCGCTGAACTGGGCGAACACCGCGGCCGCGTCGGTGGACGACACCGCCGCGCCCAGCAACAGCCCTTCCACCCAGCTCACGCCCAGCACGGCACGCGCCAGACCTGCCACGATCAAGGCCGTGACGGCCACGCCCACCGTGGCCAGCAGGCCCGCCGGCCACATGCCGCGGCGCACATCCACCCAGCGGGTGCGCAACCCGCCGTCGAACAGGATGAGGGCCAGCGCGAGATTGCCCACGTTGACCGCCAGCCGATGGTTGTCAAAAGGCAGGCCCAACGGCCCGTCCACCCCGGTGAGCATGCCCACCGCCATGAACACGAGCAGATGCGACAGGCCGAAGCGGTGGGTGTAGAGCGCCCCCGCGATGGCGACCAGCACGAGGGCGGCCACCGCCGCCGTCAGCAGCTCGGGCCCGGCGGCGATGTCATGCAGCACGGGTCAGCCTGCCTCAGCCTGCGGGCTGGGGCACGATGTCAGGCGCATCGGGCTGCGGACCCGGCCGACCACCCGAGCCTGGCAGACCGACCACCTGCAGGGTGTTGGACACGTAGGCGAAGTTCAGTCCTCGCGCCTGCAACGCCCGCATCAAGGCCAGGTTCAAGGCCTGTTGGCGGTCCATGTAGACGTCGTAGCTCGGGTCCTTCACGCGGTAGACCACCTCGAAGTTCAGCGCGTTCTGGCCAAAGCCCTTGAAATGGGCGCGCACGTACTCCAGCAACGGGTCGGCCTCGATCAGCTGCTGCACCAGCGGCGGCACGCCGGCCACCTCGTCGGCGGTGGCGTCGTAGGTGATACCGAAGCTGAACAGCACCCGCCGCGTCTGCAGCCGCTTGAAGTTGGCCACCGTGCGCTTGAGCAGCTCGGCGTTGGACATGACGATCTGCTCGCCGCCCAGGCTTCGGATGCGCGTCGTCTTCAATCCGACCCGCTCGACCGTGCCCGTCACGTCGCCCACCGTGATGGAGTCGCCCACCTCGAAGGGCTTGTCCACCGCAATCGCCAGCGACGCGAACAGGTCGCTCAGGATGTTCTGCACGGCCAGTGCCACCGCGATGCCGCCGATGCCCAGGCTCGCCACGAAGGCAGTGATGTTGACGCCCAGGTTGGACAGCACCGCCAGCACGACCACCACCCACACCGCGCCGCGCGCCCCCCAGCCGAGCAAGGTGGCCGAGGCGGACAGCGCCGCTCCGCCGCCATGGCGCTGCTGGTAGCTCTGCAGCAGGCGTGCCACCGCTTCCTGACCCCACAGCCCCAGCTGCAGCGCGACCACGGCGAACCACAGCTGGCCGACACGGTCGTGCCAGCGGTCGTCCAGCGGCAGCATCTTCAGGCCCACCAGCAAGCCGGTGATCCAGATCAGGGCCGCATTGGTGCGCTCCAGCACACCCACCAGATGGTCGTCTACCGTCGTGCGGGTGCGGGCCGACAGCGCACGCAGGCGGCGCACCAGCAGGCTCAGGCCCACACGCAGCAGCAAGATGGTCGCCAGCCCCGCGAGCACCGCGGGCAGCAGCTCAGCCCAGCCGAGGTCAGGCGACAGGCGATCGGCACGGGCGAGGAATTCATGCCAGGTCATCGGCAGCTCCTTCAATCACAAAGGCACACGCTAGGGCGGGCGCGGCGCGCCGTCTGTCGGCAGCCCGGCGCCCTGGCTGTGGGCCACGGCTGACACGGCACGGGATGCCGGGTGCACAACGCGGCCTCGGCTGACAGGCGTCGGCCGCGCCCGCCCCTAACGTCGATCATCACCGCCAAGATCACCGGCAAGGAGCGCCCATGGACACCACCACCCACCACGACCTCACCGCGCTGTTCGCCCAGCTGGGCCTGCCGGACTCGCCGCGCGAGATCCAGGCCTTCATCCGGCTCCACCGGCCCCTGCCGCAGACGCTGAACCTGTCGGAGGCGCCGTTCTGGAATGCCGCCCAGGTGGCCTTCCTGCGCGAACAGTGGCACCAGGACGACGGCGACTGGTGCGTGCCCATCGACCAGCTCAACGCCGCGCTGCGGGAGCACCCCGATCCGGAGGAGCTCACGCAGGCGCCGGACAGCCCCCTCGCATGAAGCTGCCCTCCTGGACGGCCCTGCTCGGCCGCCAGGCAGCGCTTCTGCGCTCGGCCGGTTCGGCGCTCGGCACGCGCTACCGCCCGCCACCGGGAGACGGCCAATGGTTGATGGGACTGGTCATGGCGGCCGATGGCCCACGGCGCTACTACCTCTTCCGGCCGGCCGGCGTGCGCTTCGGGGAGCGCTTGCCGCTGCTGGTGATGCTGCATGGCTGCCACCAGGACGCGCGTACCTTTGCGGCCAGCACCCGCATGAACCGCATC
The DNA here is from genome assembly GCF_002205845.1 of Roseateles puraquae. GTDB lineage: Bacteria > Pseudomonadota > Gammaproteobacteria > Burkholderiales > Burkholderiaceae_C > Pelomonas > Pelomonas puraquae. The sequence goes on from NZ_NISI01000006.1 coordinate 313,196, forward strand.
GCCGCCCGCGAGCGGTTTCTGGTGCTCTACCCGGAGCAGACGCGGCTCGCGCATGCGCAGGGCTGCTGGCACTGGTTCGACACCCAGGGCGGGCGGGCGCAGGCGGAGAGCGCCTGGATCCTGCGCGCCATCGATCAGGTCCGGCTGCTGTACAGCGCTGACCCCAGCCGCACCGCCATCGCCGGGCTGTCTGCGGGCGCCAGCATGGCGGCACTGCTGGCCACGCAGCATCCGCAGCGCTTCCGCGCCGTGGTCATGCATTCCGGGGTGCCGCCCGGCCTCGCACCGACCGCCGCCACCGCCCTGCGTGCGATGCGCGGGCAGCGCATCATGGCGCCCTTGCCGCCCGGCGAGCACCGCTGGCCACCGCTGCTGGCCCTGCATGGCGAAGCAGACGGCATCGTGTCGCCGCGCAACGCCGCAGCCGCCGTCCAACGCTGGGCCGACGCTGCGGGTGCCACGCCAGGGCCACCGCAGCCGCAGCGCCGCGGCCAGCGCCATCCGTTCACGGTGACGCATTACCGCTGCGGCCGCGAGCTGGTGGCCACGCTTGCCTTGATCCACGACCTCGGCCACGCCTGGAGCGGCGGCGCCGCCCGCCAGCGCTTTGGCGAGCCCCGCGGGCCGGACGCGTCGCGCCTGGCCTGGCGCTTCATCGCTCGCCAGATGGCGGCCCCCCGCTGAATCTCGGCGATGGCTAGGGTTGCAGGCCGGTCATTATTTCGATAATAATCGAACTATGGATGAATCAGCCGTCGTCAAGGCCTTGGCCGCCCTCGCCCAACCCTTGCGCCTGCAGGTCTTTCGCGCCCTTGTCGTCGTCGGCGATGCCGGCCTCACGCCAGGCGCCATCCAGGAAGGCCTGGGCGTGGCGCCGGCGACGCTATCCTTCCACCTGAAAGAGCTCGTGAACGCGGGCCTCGTCACCCAGGAGCGCGCCAGCCGCAACCTGATCTACCGCGCCCACTACGCCCAGATGAACGACCTGCTGGGCTACCTCACCGAGAACTGCTGCCAGGGCAGCGCCTGCACCCCCTCTGCTGCCGCCTGCTGCCGCTGAACACCATGACCACCCACGTCCTCATCCTCTGCACCCACAACTCGGCCCGCAGCGTGTTGGCTGAAGGCATGCTCAACCACTGGGCCAAGAAGCTCGGCAAGGACGTGCAGGCCCACAGTGCCGGCAGCGCCCCGAGCGGCACGGTCAACCCCTTCGCGCTCGAGGCCCTGCACCTCGCGGGGGTCGACACCCACGGCGTGCGCAGCAAGAGCTGGGACGAGTTCACCGGCCCTGACGCACCGCCGCTGTCGCTCGTGATCACGGTGTGCGACAGCGCCGCGGGCGAAACCTGCCCGCTCTTCTACGGCGGCAAGGCCGGCGAGCCGCTCAAGGTGCACTGGGGCTACCCCGATCCGTCCGACACGCGCGGCGACGCCGCCAAGCGCCGCGCCTTTGAGCTGACGCGCCAGGCCATTGGCTACCGCATGCTGCAGCTGCTGCACCTGCCGATCGCCACCATGAGCAAGCCGCGACTGCAGCAGGCGCTGGCCGAGATCGCCGCCAGCTGAGATGCGCCTGCCTCGCCAACTTCTTGCCGAGGCGCTCGGCACGGCGCTGCTGCTGGCCGTGGTCATCGGCTCCGGCGTGATGGCCGAGCGGCTGTCGGGCGGCAATGTCGCGCTGGCATTGCTGGCCAACACAGCGGCCACCGTCGGCGGGCTGTATGTGCTGATCGAGGTGTTCGGCCCGATCAGCGGCGCTCATTTCAACCCGGCGGTCAGCGCCGTCATGGCCTGGCGTGGCGAGCTGCCGCGGGCGGCGCTGCTGCCCTTCGTCGCCGCGCAACTGTTGGGCGCCTGGGCCGGTGCGCTGCTGGCGCATGCGATGTTCGAGTTGCCGCTGCTGCAGTTCTCCACCCACGTGCGCACCGGCACGGGCCAATGGCTGGCCGAAGGCGTGGCCACCTTCGGCCTGCTGCTGGTCATCCTGCGCGCACCGGCCGGGCGCGCAGCCGGGCTGGTGGCCGCCTACATCGGCGCGGCCTACTGGTTCACCGCCTCCACCTCGTTCGCCAACCCGGCGGCCGTGTTCGGCCGGCTGTTCAGCGACAGCTTTGCCGGCATCGCACCCGCCAGCGCGCCGGGCTTCATGCTGGCCGAGCTGGCTGGCGCTGCGCTGGCTGTGGTGACGAACCGGCTGCTGGCACCCCAACCCGACACCCGCACAGGCCCCGTGCCCTGAGCGAGCACGCGAGCCCGGACGAAAGACCCATGAACAGCGGGGCCACGGCCCCGCTCTTCTGACCCATTTAGTTGCTATTGACAACCAAACCAGCCCCCCGGCAACATGCGAGCGCCTTCCCACCTCCCGCCCCGCCATGACCGAGTCCACCGCCGGCGCGCTGCTGCGCGAGGTTGCCCGCCTGTACACCCGCGCGCAGCGGGTCGTGGCCGACTGCTGTCGCACCACCAGCACCCAGTGCCATCTGTTGACCGAGCTGGGGCGATCCGGGCCGCTGTCGCTGTCGGAACTCGGCCTGCGGGTGAGCCTGGAGAAGAGCTGGGTGTCGCGCGCGGTGGAGGCCATGGTTGCCCGTGGGCTGGTGACCAAGGCGCCGAACCCGTCCGACGCAAGGAGTTGGCTCGTCACGCTCACCGCCGACGGCGAACGCACGGTGCATGAGTTGAACCAGACCCTCGACGAGCACGCGCAGCAGCTGCTGGCATCGCTGAGCGAGCGTGACCGCGCCGCCGTCGAGACCTCGTTGTTGACGCTCCTGAAAGCCTTGCGCGACGACCCGGCAGCCACCTGCTGCCTGCCGCCCGCGGGACGCCAGGAGCCCCTGCCGGGAAGCCCGACATGTCGCTGAACGCCCCCATCACCCTTCGCCCCGCCGGTCCGTCGGACTGGCCCGCCATCCAGCGCCTGCTGCTGGCGCATCAACTGCCCACCGCCGGTGCGCAGGATCATCTCGCCACCACCTTGCTCGCCCTGCGCGCGGGCGAGGTCGTCGGCTGCGCCGGTGCCGAGGTCTACGGCAGCATCGCGCTGCTGCGCTCGGTGGCCGTCGCACCGGGCCTGCAGCGCCAGGGCATCGGTCGCACGCTCGTCGAGCGGTTGCTGCACGAGGCCCGCGCACGTGACATCGCCACGCTCTATCTGCTGACCGTCACGGCGCCGGAGTACTTCGCAGCGTATGGGTTCAAGCGCCTGCCCGTCGAACAAGCGCCGGCGGCGCTGAAGGCCTCGGCCGAGTTCCAGGGCGCCTGCCCGGCCTGTGCCGCGTTGATGGCGCTGCCGCTGCGCGAGGTGCCCACGGCACCGGCCGACCTGCCGGTGGCCGTACTCGGCGCCGGACCGGTGGGCCTGGCCGCACTGGCCCAGCTGCTGGAGCGCGGCCTGCCCGCCGTGGTGCTGGAAGCCGGCGCCACCGTCGGCGCCCACCTGGTGGACTACGGGCACGTGCAGCTCTTCTCGCCGTGGCGCTTCAACGTCGACCCCGCCATGGCCCGCCTGCTGGCACCCACCGGCTGGCAGGCCCCTCCGGCCGACGTGTTGCCACGCGCCGCGGAGGTCGTCGCCCAGGTGCTGCAGCCCTTTGCCGACTTGCCGGCGGCCGCGGCCTGCCTGCGACGGGGCGCCCGCGTAACCGGCATCAGCCGGGAAGGCCTGGACAAGGTCAAGACCGGCGGTCGCGACCGCGCTGCCTTCGTGGTGCACTACCAGCTCGGTGGCCAGCCCCGCACGCTGCGCGCCCGCGCCGTCATCGACGCGACCGGCACCTGGGGTCAACCCAACCCCCTTGGTGCCGATGGCCTGCCGGCGGAGGGTGAAGCGCGAGCGGCTGATCGCATCGTCTATGGCATCCCCGACATCGCCGGCGCCCAGCGCGCACGCTATGCCGGACGGCACACCTTGGTGGTGGGCGCGGGCCATTCAGCCGCCAATGCGCTGCTGGCGCTGGCCGACCTGGCACGCGAGGTGCCGGGCACGCGGCTGGCCTGGGCCGTGCGCACGCCGCAGCTGCGGCGCGTGTTCGGCGGGGGTGCGGCTGACGCTTTGCCGGCCCGGGGGGCCCTGGGTGCCTCGCTGCGCCGCCTGCGCGATGGCGGCATGCTCGCCTACCACGCCGGGCTGCACATCACGCGCATCGAGCGCCACGGCGAGCAACTGCGCGTGGTGGGCCAGGACGCCCGGCAGCAACCGGTCGTCGTCGACGGCCTGGACGAGATCATTTGCGCCACCGGCCAACGGCCGGACCTGAGCCTGACGCGCGAGCTGCGCCTGCGGCTGGACCCGGCGCTGGAATCCACCGAGGCACTGGGTCCGCTGATCGATCCCAACCTGCACAGCTGCGGCACAGTGCGGCCCCACGGCCACCGCGAACTCGCCCATCCTGAACTCGGCTTCTACACCGTCGGTGTGAAAAGTTATGGGCGCGCCCCGACCTTCCTGATGGCCACCGGCTTCGAGCAGGTGCGCTCGGTGGTGGCCGCCCTGGCTGGCGATCTGGCGGCTGCCGATCGGGTCGAGCTGGATCTGCCCGAGACGGGTGTGTGCTCGACGGACCAGGCGCCCCCGACCCCGGGCGAGGGGTACGGCAGCTGCTGTGGCCCGGCGCCAGCGCGGCAGGTCGAGGCCGCCGTGGCGGTCTCCCTCGCGCCTCGAAGCGCCACCACGGCGTCGGGCTGCTGCGGCTGACGATGGGGGCAGCGCGCCTGCATGTCGTCACCACGCTGGGCACGGCCCAGACGCTGGCCTGGGCGTCGTCGTACTACCTGCCCGCGGTGCTCGCGCGCCCGATGGCAGCGGATGTCGGTGTGGCGGAGCCCACGGTCTTTGCCGCCTTCTCGGCGGCGCTGGTGGTGTCGGCCCTGATCGGCCCGCAGGCCGGCCGGTCCATCGACCGCTGGGGCGGCCGGCCGGTGCTCATGGCCACCAGCGGGGCCTTCGCGCTGGGCCTGGCCCTGCTGGCGCTGGCGAGCGGCCCCTTCAGCCTTTTCGCGGCCTGGCTGGTGATGGGTGTGGCGATGGGCAGCGGCCTGTATGAAGCCGCCTTCGCGGGCCTCGTGCGCCTGTACGGGCATGAGGCTCGCGGCGCCATCACCGGCATCACGCTGATCGCCGGGTTTGCCAGCACGGTGGGCTGGCCCTTGTCCGCGGCGCTCGAGCACGCCTTCGGCTGGCGCGGCGCCTGCTGGGCCTGGACAGGCCTGCATCTGGTGGTGGGCCTGCCCTTGAATGCCTGGGTGCCGCGGGCCGAGGCCCGGCCTGCGCCGCCACCTCGGGCCGCATCGAATGCCTCGCACGCATCGGCCCCCGTGGCCGAGTCGCCCGTAGTGCCTTGGCGCAGCGCCGTGCTGCTGGCGTGGGTGTTCGCGGTGACGCTGTTCATCAGCACCGCCATGGCCGCCCACCTGCCGCATCTGCTGGATGCGGTGGGCAGCGCGCCGGGGGCGGCCATTGCGATCGGCGCGCTCGTCGGCCCCGCGCAGGTGGCAGGCCGGCTGCTCGAGTTCGGCCTGCTGCGCCAGATGCATCCGCTGATCTCGGCCCGGACGGCAGCCGTCATGCATCCGCTGGGGGCTGGCCTGTTGGCCGTGTTGGGAGCGCCGGTGGCCGCGGTCTTCGCGCTGCTGCACGGCGCTGGCAACGGCATCCTCACGATCACCAAGGGCACGCTGCCGCTGGCCCTGTTCGGCAGCGCCGGCTACGGTCAGCGCCAGGGCTTGCTGATGCTCCCGGCGCGCCTCGGCCAGGCGCTGTCACCCTGGCTGTTCGGCCTGCTGCTTGTGCGCTTTGGTGCGGCGGCCCTGTGGTTCTCGGTGGCGCTGGCGCTCAGTGCGCTGGCAGCACTGCTCCTCATTCCCGCACCGGAGGCCCCGCATGAAAGTCCGCACCGCCATACCTGACGACGCCGCTGCCATCGCGGCCATCTATGCGCCGATCGTCCGGCACACCGCCATCTCCTTCGAGACCGAGCCGCCAAGCGAGGCCGAGATGCGCGAACGCATCGAGAAGACGCTGGCCAGCCTGCCCTGGCTGGTGGCCGAGGACGCCGCGGGCGAGGTGGCTGGCTATGCCTACGCCAGCCGGCATCGAGAACGTGCCGCTTATCAATGGTCGGTGGACGTGACCGTCTATGTGCGCGATGACGCCCGGGGCCAGGGCGTCGGGCGGGCGCTGTACGAACACCTTCTGCCGCTGCTGGCGGCACTGGGCTATCACCAGGCGTTTGCCGGCATCGCGCTGCCCAACGCCGGTAGCGTCGCGCTGCATGAAGCCGCCGGCTTTGCGGCCCTCGGCGTCTATCGCCGGGTCGGTTTCAAACTCGGGCAGTGGCGTGACGTGGGCTGGTGGCAGAAGGCGCTGCGCCCGACGGACGGCGCACCGCCGACCGCACCACACCCGTTCAGCGCGCCGCGTTGATCTGCTGGATCAGCGCCCGGTGCGAGGGCAGATCGGCCACGGCGCGCTCGGCATAACGCTGGATCTTGGCGAATACCTTGGCGGCCTCGTCCACGCGGGGAAAGTCGTCGCGGCCGGCGCTGAGGTCGGTGGGATAGCCCATGCCGTAGAGGATGTACTGGTAGTTGAAGAAGGCGAAGGTCTCGGTGTCGAGCACGAAGTCGAAGCGGCCCGGCGGGCGCAGGCGCCATTCCTCCAGCAGGCCGGCGAGCCGCTCGGGCAAGGTGGCCGGCGCGATGTTGTCGCGCCAGAAGGGCTCGGGCCGGCGGCTGAGGGCGTAGTGCAGCTTCAGGAAGTTGATGATGTTGTCAAAGCGCGCCGTCATCAGCTCGTTGAAGCGCCGCGCTGGCGCGTGCATCGGGCCGCTGTGCGGCAGCATCTCGGCCACCATGCCCACGGCCGCCTCGATCAGCACCAGTCCGGTGGCCTCCAGCGGCTCCAGGAAGCCGGCGGACAGGCCGATGGCCACGCAGTTCTTGACCCACTGCTGCTCGCGGTAGCCCGGCGCGAACGGGATGCTGCGCAGGCCCAGGTCCTCGGCGCGGGCGCCGCAATAGGCCTGCAGCAGCTCGGCGGCGCGGTCATCGCTGATGTGGCTGCTGCTGTAGACGCAGCCCACGCCCCGCGCGCCGTTCAGGCCGATCTCCCACAGCCAGCCGGCCTCGTGCGCGGTGGCGATGGTGCAGCTTTCCATCACCGCCTCGTCGCCGAGCGGCACCTTGCAGGCCAGCGCCCGGTCGGCAAACAGCTGGCCGCGCGCCGACTTGAAAGGGCTGCCCAGCGCCCGGCCGATCAGCTCGGCGCGAAAGCCGCTGCAGTCGATGAAGAGGTCGGCCTCGAAGCGCTGCTGGCGATCGGTGTCGATGTGGGCGATGGCGGCCTGCCCGTCGAGCTGCACGGCACTGACCGTGCCGGCCTCATGCCGCACGCCCAGCTCGCGGGCGCGGTCGGCGAGCAAGCGCGCGAGCTTGTGCGCGTCGAAGTGATACGCGTAATTGAGCGGCGCGGCATAGCCGGCCTCGCCGGCGCGCTTGGGTGCGCGATGGGCGGCCGCCACCCGGGCCTGCAGCGTCATGGCCTCGGCGAAGGGCGCACGCACGGCTTCGTCCTGCAGCAGCCAGTAGGGCACGAGGTTGAGGTCTTCGGCGAAGTAGGGCGCCTCGAAGGGATGGAAGAAGGCATGCCGGCGCCCTGCCTCGGGCGCGTGGGCCCAGTCGACGAAGCGAATGCCCTGCTTGAGCGTGGCAGCGGTGGCGCGGATGAAGCGGGCCTCGTCGATGCCGAGGTACTGGAGCGTGTTGCGGATGGTCGGGAACGTGCCCTCGCCGACGCCGACGGTGCTGATGTCGGGCGACTCCAGCAGCGTCACCTCCAGCTGGCTGCGCTCCGACAGCTTCAGCGCCTTGGCGAGGTAGGCCGCGGTCAGCCAGCCGGCGGTGCCGCCGCCGACGATGAGGATGCGTCGCTTGTTCGTCATGGATTCATCTCGTATTCGGGCCGAGCGCTGGGCCGCTCCCGAGCCGGCCCGCCATGGCGATGTGCTCGTGGCTCAAGGCCGCGAGCATCGCCGTCCCCGCGGGGGATCGGCCAAGGTAGGCCTTGGACGAGGGGCCTCATGCGCGGGTGTAGAGGTTCTTGAGCCATTGGTGGCCGGTCTGGGCGCCATGGCTCCAGTCGTCATCCTCGTCGCCCGGCGGGGCGACGTAGCCGGACGGGTTGAGCAGCTTCACCCGGCCGGCGCGAAAGGCCGACACGCGGTGGGTCACGAAGGTCAGGCCGTGCTCCAGCGCGGTGGCGGCCAGCAGGCCGTCGCGCGTGTTGGCGTAGGGCAGCTGGGCACGGCGGCGCACCACGGCGGCATCCACCGGCAGCACGCGGCCCTCGAAGGCCGGCATCACGCGCTGGTCGATCCAGTCGCGCACCAGGAGGCCGGCCGCGCGGTCCTTGCGGGCCAGCCGCGCCGCGGCGTTCTCGATCTCCAGCAGGTTGAGGGCCGAGATGAAGAGCTTGTGCCGCGGCAGGCCCGCCGCCCAGGCCGCCAGGCCCGCGTCGGCCGGGCCGGCCCGGGCCTTGCGCAGCTCCAGCACGATGCCGGTGTCGAGCAGGAACATCAGCCGACGGGCTCGCGGTGTTCCCAGGCGCCTTCCGACGACGCCTCGGCCGTGTCGAGCGCCACCGCCTCGGGCAGGGCGAGCAGGTCCAGGATGCTCTCGGCCTCCCCGGTCAGGCGCCGGTACTCGGCCATGCTCATCAGCACGTGCGTGGGCTGGCCGCGGTCGGTGATGAGCACGGGCTCGGCCTGGGCCAGGCGCTTGGCCTGGCTGACGTCCCGGTTGAACTCGCGGCTGCTCAGAAGCTTCATCGTGCCGGCAATGTAGCGAGCCCCCGCCCGCCGCACAATGTGGATGTAGGTACGTCGGCACAAAGCGGTGAGATCCGATGGACAGCGCAACCACGGCTGGCACAGTGCGCAGCGGCCGGTGACCTCGGGTTCAACCGGCTGGAGACAACGTTGTCTGACCCGGGTTTTCCTGGGTTCACACGACCTCATGAAAGCGCTTCCAGAAGAAGACCCCATGGAATTCGACCTGCTCGCCACCCTGGCTGATGTGTTTGCCAAGCACGGCCCCGCCGCCCCGGCGGTGGCCCAGACCTACTCGCCCGGCGACTTCAGCATCCGCTTCTTCCTGCAACTGGCCATCATCCTGCTGGCCTGCCGCGTGGTCGGCTGGGCAGGGCGCAAGTTCCTGGCGCAGCCGCAGGTGGTGGGCGAGATGATTGCGGGTGTGCTGCTCGGCCCGTCGCTGTTCGGCATGCTCGCCCCCGAGGTGCAGGCTGCCATCTTCCCGAAGGAGATGCGCAATGTGCTCTACACCGGCGCGCAGCTGGGTGTGGGCCTGTACATGTTCCTGGTGGGCACGACGCTGCGGCTGGACCACTTCGCCACCAAGGCGCGCAGCGCCATCGGCGTGTCGGTGGCAGGCATCACGGCGCCGTTTTTCTTCGCCTTCCTGATCACGCCGCTGCTGCTGACGGTGCCGGGCCTGTTCGCCGAGGGCATCTCCACCGCCAACGCGACGCTCTTCATGGGCGCCTGCATCGCCCTGACGGCCTTCCCGATGCTGGCGCGCATCATCAATGAGCGCGGCCTGGCGAACACCTCGCTGGGCACGCTGTCGCTGACCGCGGGCGCCTTCGACGACGCGGTGTCGTGGTGCGTACTGGCGCTGGTGCTGGCCGCCTTCGGTGCGGGCCCAGGTGTGGCCGTGCTGGCCATCGGCGGGGGCGTGCTCTACGCCGCCTTCATCCTGCTGTTCGGCCGCCGGCTGCTCGCGCCGCTGGGTCGCATCGTCGAGCGTGAAGGGCACATGAGCACCACCATCCTGGGCGTCACGATGGCGCTGTTCTGCCTGTCGGCCTTCGTGATGGACGCGGTGGGCATCCACTCGATCTTCGGCGGCTTCATCCTGGGCGCGGTCATGCCGCGCGGGCTGTTCGCGGCGGAGCTGAAGAAGAAGGTCGAGCCCTTGGCCGTGGTGCTGCTGCTGCCGATGTTCTTCACCTACTCGGGCCTGAACACGCGGCTGGACATGATCGACACCATGGCCCTGCTGGCGATTGCGGGCGGCATCCTGGTGGTGTCGGTGCTGGCCAAGTTCGGCGCGTGCTACCTCGCGGCGCGCCTGGCCGGCGAAGACAACCGCACGGCACTCGGCATCGGCGCACTGATGAACTCGCGCGGGCTGATGGAGCTCATCATCATCAACATCGGCCTGCAGAAGGGCATCATCGGCCCGGCGCTGTTCTCGATGCTGGTGCTGATGGCCGTGGTGACCACCATGATGGCCACGCCGCTGTTCGAAGCCGTCTATGGCCGCAAAGCGCGCGAGTCGGGCGAGCTGGACGCGCTGCCGCGCAACACGGCCGATTCCGCGGCCTGAAGGTTCAGTGCTGCAGCGCGGCTGGCCGCACCTGCTGCACCAGCGCCATGAGGAACCGCCCCGGCTCCTCATGCGGTGCGAGATGGGCCGACTGCTCGAACCACACCAGCTGCTTCAGCGGCGCCTGCAGCTTCTCCAGCCAGGGCTCGATGACCGAGGACGGGGTCGTCAGGTCGTGCCGCCCCAGCAACATGAACACCGGATAGCGCACCTGGCGGATGGCCGTGTGGTCGACCCGGCGCATGTCGGGCAGCAGCGCAGGCACGGAGAGCTGGCCCATGACGTAAGGTCACGCAACGCCGGCACGACTGCGTCCCATGCGCTCACAACTCCTGCTCCTGCTGCTCGGCCCGGCCCTGCTGGCCGGCTGCGCCCAGCTTTTGCCACCGACCGACACCCTCACCCTGCCACGCCTGCAGGCCTGGGTGGACGGCCGGCGGGTCGACTACGTCACCACCGACATCTCCGATGGCCCCATGGCCGCGCAGGCGGGCGTGAACCATGTGCCGCGGCTGCGGGATGCGCTGGGCCAGGGGCGCGCGTCGATCACCGAGCGGGTCTACAAGTTCAGCGACGGGCGGCAGATCAGCGTCTTTCCGTCCGCGCCCGCCGCGACCGGCGCGCCGCCGGATGCCAGCTACAGCCCGCTGTGGCGGCTGGTGCTGGTCGCCTGGAAGCCGGGCGCCTCGGTGCGGGAGCTGCGCTCCGAAGAAGCCGTGCTGGCCGCGGTGGAGGCGGGCGAGCTGTCGCTGGACGTGACCGACATCGTCGTCAATTGCCCCATCGTGCCCGGCGCCCGGCGCTGAATGCCCAGCAGCAGGGCGAGGCCCGGCACGCGGCGCGCCCCAAGGTAGCCGACGGTGCAGATCACCAGCGTCAGCCCGATCAGCAGCAAGGCCTCCACACCCCAGGGCAGCGCCAGCGGCTTGAGGGCCTGGGTCAGCACCACGATGACGCTCTGGTGCAGGATGTAGAAGCAGAACACCGCCGCGCCGGCCTGCCGCAACGCCGGCGACTCCTGCGTGAAGGCGCGCTGCGCCCAGCCACAGGCGGCCACGATGCACCACCAGGTCTGCGCCCCGCGCAGCACCCGCGCGGCGGTCAGCACTTCATCGGGCGGCGTGGCCTCGGCATAGGTCGCATTGAACCCAATGATCAGGCCCCAGCCCACGAGCGACACACCGAGCGCCCACCAACGCAGCCGCAGCGCCGCCGCCCACAGGCCCGCGGCCAGCGGCGTGCGGCTGGCCCAGCCGATGGCGAAGAGCAGGCTGTACTGGGCATGGTTGTACAGGTCGTGTGTCAGGTTGTGCGTGGACGGGTGATGCGGCATCAGCGTGACGCGCAGCACGGCCAGCGGCACGGCGGGCAGCAGCAGCCAGGCCCAGGCCGGGCCGTTCAGCGCGGCCTTCCAGGGCAGGCGGCTGGCGATGGCAGCCATGCCCGCGCCCAGCACCGCGTACAGCCACAGGTAGGGCAGGAACCACAGGTGGTTCCACGTCGGCACGCTCATGCAGTCGCTGCCGCGGCAGTACTTGCCGCCGCGCAGGTAAGCCGCCCAGAAGTCGAGATAGCCCCCATCCCCCGGCAACAGCTGCGGCGCCTTGGTCAGCACCTCGAAGTACGCCTGCGGCGTGACGATGACGGCCATGCCGAACACCAGCGGCAGCAGCAGGCGCAGGCTGCGGTCCTTCAGCGTGCCCAGCGCGCCACGCCGTGCAAACAGCCCCTGGCAGGCCGCCCCGCCGATGAGGAAGAGCAGCCCGAGTCGCCAGGGCGAGCTCAGCTGCATGAAAGGCTCCAGCGCGGCGCTCGCGGCCGGGCTCTTCACATGCCAATCCCAAGTCACGTAGTACATGCCCACGTGGTAGGGGATGAGCAGCGCGAAGGCGGCGACGCGCAGGCCGTCGAGGAAGGGCAGGCGGGGGGCGGCGGTGTTCATGGACAGCAGCTTCGACGGGGCGCCCGCGCGGGGCCAGCGCCATGGGGCAAGTCGCCCGGGGCGCGGGGCCAATGGCAACGCCTGCGGCGATTCACCGCGCCATTCGCCGCACAACATGCGGCAAATGAGCCGCTTGCGGTGGTTCAAGCCCATAATCACCGCATGTTCAGCGGCGAATACATCTGGCAGCAGCGCGACTGGCCCGTCTGGCGCTTCGACCTGGCGGCGCTGGCCACACCGCTGGCCGCCGTCAGCCAGGCCCAGGGGCGCTTGCTCGGCCGACTGGCAGATGTGGGTCTGGCGCTGCGTGACGAGGCCAGCCTGGCGGCGCTGACCGACGATGTGCTCAAGACCAGCGCGATCGAGGGCGAGGCGCTGGACGTGGCGTCGGTCCGCTCCTCGGTCGCGCGCCGCCTGGGCGTGGACATCGGCGCCCTCGCCCCCGCCGACCGCCATGTGGACGGCGTGGTGGACATGGTGCTCGACGCCACCAGCCGCGCCGCCGACCCGCTGACCGAAGCGCGCCTCTTCGGCTGGCATGCCGCCCTGTTCCCGACCGGCTACTCCGGCCTCGCGCCGATCGCCACCGGCCGCTGGCGCGACGATACCCAGGGGCCGATGCAGGTCGTGTCGGGTCGGCTCGACCGGCAGCGCGTGCATTTCGAGGCCCCGCCTGCCGCACGCCTGCCCGCGGAGATGCAGCGCCTGCTCGCGTGGGTCAACCAGCCGGCGCCGGCCGAGCCCGCGCTGCTGCGTGCGGGCCTGGCGCATCTGTGGTTCGTCACGCTGCACCCCTTCGATGACGGCAACGGCCGCATCGCCCGCGCGGTGGGCGACCTGCTGCTGGCGCGGGCCGACGGCAGCCCTCAGCGCTTCTACAGCCTGTCGGCGCAGATCCAGCGCGAGCGCCGCGCCTACTACGACATCCTGGAGCGCACGCAAAAGGGGTCGATGGACGTCACCGACTGGCTGCTGTGGCTGCTGCAGATGCTGCACGCTGCTCTCGACCAGGCGCATGCCACGCTCGACGCCGTGTTGCGCAAGACGCGCTTCTGGCACCAGGCCCCGGCCGGCGCCCTCAACGAGCGACAGGTGAAGGTGCTGAACCGCCTGCTGGACGGCTTCGAGGGCAAGCTGACGACGGCGAAGTACGCCGCTCTGGCGAAGTGCTCCAGCGACACCGCCTTGCGCGACCTGACGTCCCTGGTCACCCTGGGCCTGCTGCGGCGATCAGAAGCCGGGGGTCGGAGCACCCACTACGAACTCCGCCAGGACGTCCCGGTAGCCCCGTGACACCCGCAGCACCTGGCCGCCGGTCAGGGTCAGCAGGGCTTCGCCACCGGGCAGGCGCTCGATGCGGTGCACGCAGCCGGGATTGACCGCGTGGCTGCGGTGCACGCGCAGGAAGCGCGCGGCCCAGCCGGGTCGGGCCAGGGCCTCGGCAAGTGTGGCGCGCTCCAGCAGGCTGCGCGGCGGCAGGTGCAGCTCGATGTAGTTGTCGGCCGCCGAGATCCAGTGCACCTCGGCCAGGCGCACCCGCTCGCCGGCCACCCACCATTCGCCCGCGGGGGCCGCCGGGCGGGCGAGTTGCTCGCGCACGCGGGCCAGCGCGGCCTGCAGGCGATCGGCGGTGTAGGGCTTGAGCAGGTAGTCGAGCGCCGCGAGCTCGAAGGCCTGCAGCGCATGCTCGGCATGCGCCGTCGAGAAGACGATGCAGCGCACCCCGCGCTCACGCAGGGCCGCGGCCAACTGCACGCCGCTGCCGCCGGGCATCTCGATGTCCAGCAGCGCGAGGTCGGGCACCGCGCAGCCAGCAGGCACGAGGGCGAGCGCCGCTGGTGCGTCGGCCGCCTCCAGCAGCTCGGCCACGTCGGGCTCGGCCAGCAGCAGGCGGCGCAGCTTGGCGCGCGCGGCGGGTTCGTCGTCGACGATCAGCACCCGCATGGCATCACCAGGTGCAGGGCCATGCCGCGCCCCTCGGGCCCGAAGTCCACGCGCGCTGCCGTGCCGTAGCGGGCCTGCAGGCGTTCGCGCAGGTTGCGCAGGCCCAGGCCGCCGTCGGGGTCGGGGGGCAGCGGCTCGGGCGCGGGGCCTTCGCCCTGATTGCGCACCGTCAGCACCAGCTCGTCGCCCTCGCGGCGGGCCGACACGGCCACAGTGACCCGGCCGCGGTGGCGCGCCACGTCATGCTTGACCGCGTTCTCGACCGGCGCCAGCAGCAGCAGCGCCGGCAGCCGACAGGCCCGCGCGGCATCGTCGGCGTCGATCTGCACCACCAGCCGCTCCGGCCCGAAGCGCGCCTGCATCAGCGCGAGGAAGGGCTGCACCAGGGCCAGCTCGTCGGCCACGCTGTGCTCGGCCCGCTGCTGCGCGGCCAGGGTCTGGCGCAGCAGCTGGGCCAGGTCGCACAGCAACCGGTCGGCGCGGGCCACGTCCTCGTACATCACCGAGGAAATCAGGTTCAGGGTGTTGAAGAGGAAGTGCGGCTGCACCTGGTCGGCCAGCCGCGCGAGCCGCGCCTCGGCCAGCTCACGGCGGGCACGGTCCAGCTCCTGCGCGCGGGCATTGGCAGCCTGGGCCATCCACACGCCCCGCGAGATCAGGCAAAAGCTCAGGTAGCTCACCGCGTCCTTGCCGCCCTCGAAGACCAGCAGCGTGGGCAGCGCATCGGGGTGGTATTCAACCCCCGCCAGGCCGTAGACGAGCAGCCGGATGCCGAACATGCCGGCGATGTGCAGCAAGCTGAACAGCGGCAGGGCCACGGCATGTGCCGCCAGCTGCTGCGGCCAGGGGCGGCCGGCCAGTCGCCCCACCAGCGCATGCACCGCCAGCACCAGCAGGCCGATGACCGCGATGGAGCTGAACTCCCACAGGAAGGGCTCCCAGGGCCGCGTGCCGCCGGAGAGCCGGTAGGCCTCCAGCGCCGAGGCGCTGAGCAGCAGGCCGACGACCGTCAGCAGGGCGAGGTAGGGCAGGCGCCAGCGGCGCGCGGGCAGGAACATGGCGCGAAGGGTAGCGGCTGCGCGCTGCCCGGCCGCGCGGTTCGCCCCGCGCAGGCCGCGGTTCGCCCCTGGCGGGTCAGGCCGTCATCGCCGCGGCTTGCCGGCGCCGCGCTCGCCGCCAGGCACCATGCCGCCGCGGCGCTCTGCGTCCAAGCCTGGCGTGGCGCGCAGGTCGGTGTCGACCTGGCCTTGCTGCAGGTCACGCGCCGCACGGCGAATGTGGGGATCGGGCTCGGCCGGTGTGGCGGCAGCCTGCTGGTCGCGGTCGTGCGGAAGGGACGGGCCTGCGGGGCGGGACGCATCACCGCGGCTGCGCGGGCGGTCGGCGTGCACCTGGGCAGGATCGGGCGTTCGTTCAGGGGCAGGACGGGACATGGCGGGACTCCAGCAGTCAATGCCTGCACTGTGGACGCGCTGGCGCACGGGCGTCGTCGTCCGCGGGCGGGGTTGCCTGTCGGCCGGCGCGCCGTCCTACAGACGGCTCCGACAGCGTCCGGGGTCGCGGGATGACGGCGACCCCGAGCATGCATGACCATGGCCTCCCTTCTCACCGCGGCTCTGCCCTCGCCTGCCGGCCCCGCCACCTCTCACTGGGAAGGCGGCGGCCGCGACTGGCGCCTGGTGCTGGCCGGCGACTGGTCTGAGGCGCTGCCCGCCCCGCCGGCTGCGTTGCGCGCGGAGCCCGGCACACGCATCCGCGTCGACATGGCGCGCCTGACGCACTGGCAGCCACCGCTGGCCGGCGCGCTATGGCAGCTGCTGGCCCCGCTGGCACGCGCCGGTGTGAAGCTGGATCTCGGGGGGCTGCCGCGCGCGCTGCGCAGCCAGCTCTTGCGCAGCCTGCCGGGCGACACCGGTCGCGCCGCAGCCGAGCCTGAAGGCCCACCGCCCCGCTGGCACGAGACGCTGAGCTTCATCGGCGCCACCTTGGCCGCGCTGGGCCGGCTGCTGCGCGGCCGCACCGCCATGCGCCGCAGCGACTGGCTCTGGCAGGTCGAGCAGACCGGGCCGCGCAGCCTGGGCATCGTGCTGCTGGTCAGCTCACTCGTGGGCCTGATCGTGGCCTACATGGGCGCGGAGCAGTTGCAACGCTTCGGTGCGCAGAGCTTCATCGCCAACCTGGTGACCATCGGCGTCGTGCGCGAGATCGCGGCGCTGGTGGTCGGCATCGTGCTGGCCGGCCGCGTGGGGGCGGCGTTCGCGGCCCAGCTCGGCAGCATGCGCGCCGGCGAGGAGATCGATGCGCTGACCACGCTGGGCGTAGACCCGGTGGAGCACCTGGTGCTGCCCCGCCTGCTGGCGCTGCTGGTGACCGGCCCGCTGCTGACGCTGTGCGCGGGCGTGGCGGGCCTGGCGGTCGGCGGGGTCGTGGCCGTGGGGCTGTACGACGTGCCGATGGCCGCCTATGTGGCCACCACCCGCGAATCGCTGTCGGGCTGGGACCTGACGGTGGGCCTGCTCAAGGGCAGCGTCTACGCGATGCTGGTGGCTCTGGCCGGCTGCCGTCAGGGCCTGAACGCCGGGCGCAGCGCGCAGGCCGTGGGCGAGGCGACCACGGCCGCCGTGGTGCAGGCCATCGTGTGGATGGTGGTGGCGGCCTCGCTGCTGACGGTGATCTTCCAGCGGCTGGGGGTGTGATGAGCAGCGAGGTGCTGATGACGGTCGAGAACCTCAGCCTGCATGCCGGCGGCCGCGAACTGCAGCATGGGTTGAACTTCAACATTCATGCGGGCGAGGTGCTGGCCATCTGCGGCGCCAGCGGCTGCGGCAAGAGCACGCTGCTGCGCCACCTGATCGGCCTGCAGGCACCGCGCACGGGCTGCGTGCTGTGGACGGCCGGTGGCGCCGAGCGCGATGTGCATGGCGACGACCCGCCACGCCGCGAGATGGGCGTGGCCTTCCAGGCGGGCGCCTTGTGGAGCAGCATGACCGTGGGCGAGAACCTGATGCTGCCGTTGGAGCTCTACACCGAGCTGGACGCCGCCGAGCGCGAGCAACGGGCACGTGACAAGCTGGCCCTGGCCGGCCTGGACGACCCCGCCACCTTCGATGCCGAGCCCAGCCAGCTCTCCGGCGGCATGCGCAAGCGCGCCGCCATCGCCCGCGCGCTGATGCTGGACCCGCCGCTGCTGTGCCTGGACGAACCTTCCGCCGGCCTGGACCCGCTGACCTCGGCGCGCCTGGACGCCTTGATCCTGCAACTCAAGCGGGAGCTCGGCACGGCCATCGTGCTGGTGACGCACGAGCTGGACAGCCTCTTCGCTGTGGCTGACCGGCTGCTCTTCCTGGACGTGGCCGCCCGCACCGCCACGGCACTGGGCCCGCCGGCGGAACTCCGGGACCAGGGGCCGCCGGCGGTGCGCGAGTTCCTCACGCGTGGCCGTGTGACCGCCGATGCGGTGGAGGTGGCGGCATGAAGTCCCGCCGCGCCAACCCCTTCGTGATCGGCGCCTTCGTCGTGGCCGCGCTGGCCGCCCTGGCCGTGGCGCTGATCGCGCTGCCGGGCCGGCACTGGTTCGAGCGGCCGCAACGGGTCGTCATGTTCTTCTCGGGCTCGGTGTTCGGGCTGCAGAAGGGCGCGCCGGTGGTCTTCCGTGGGGTGCGGGTGGGCAATGTGACCGACATCAGCGTGCGCTACGAGGCCACCACCGACAGCTTCGCGATCCCCGTCATGGCCGAACTCGACGACGACGCGGTGCGAGGCCTGGAAGGCCGCTTCACGCATGACGACATCGGCCATGCGCTGCCGCTGCTGATCAAGCGCGGCCTGACCGCCCAGCTCGGCACGCAGAGCCTGGTGACGGGCCAGCTCTATGTCGACCTGGATTTCCGCAGCAAGCCGCCGGGTGTGCTGCATGGCGGCGAGCATGACGGCGCGACCGAGATCCCGACCAGCGCGACCGCCTTCCAGGCCTTGAAGAATCAGCTGGAGAGCGTGGACCTGCGCAAGATCCTGGACGACCTCAGCCAGATCGCCAACTCGACGCGGACCCTGGTGGCCGCACCGGAGCTGCGCCAGGGCTTGCAGGACTTCGCCGCCACCGCACGCCACGCCCGCGCACTGGCTGCGGTGCTGGAGCAGCGCGCCCGGCCGCTGACCCGCGGCGCCGAGCAGGCGATGGCCAGCGTCGGCCGCGCCGGTGACAAGGTGGCGACCGCGGCCGACAAGCTGGGTGACGGTGCCGACAAGGCCGGCGCGCTGCTCGACCCGCAGGGGCCGGTCGTGACCGACCTGCAGCGCACACTCGCCGAGCTGCAACGCGCGGGCGCCTCGCTGCGCGACGCCACCGACCGCGACGGACCGCTCCTGCAGCAGAGCGACCGCACGTTGCGCGACCTGTCCGCCGCGGCACGTGCCCTGCGCGAGCTGGCCCGCACGCTGGACGCCCAGCCCGATGCCTTGCTGCGGGGTCGCCAGCCCGATGCGCCGCCGCCGGCCACCCCAACTCCGGAGCCCGCCCGATGACGCCTGCCGCCCTGCCTCGTCGACACCTCCTGTTGAGCCTTGGCGCCCTGGCCCTGGCCGGCTGCGCCAGCCGCTCGGCCCCCGCGCGCCGGCTCTACGGCCTGACCGGTGTGCCGCCCCTACCCGCTGACGCCCGGTCGGGCCAGGACGGCCGCGCCTGGGTGCTGAGCCCGCAGGTGGCCCTGCCTGAACTGCTGGACCGTGAAGAGATGCTGGTGGCCGACGGCCGCGCCGGCCTGCGCCCCTGGCCCGAGGCCCGCTGGGCCGAGCCCCTGCGCGATGCGCTGCCGCGCGTGCTGGCCGACGACCTGCGCCGGCTGCGCCAGCCCTACCCGGTCACGCTCGCCACACCGTTGAACCGCGACCTCGAAAGCCTGCGCCTGGTGGTGCAGGTGGATGAGTGGCTGGCCCGGCCCAGCGGTGCCGGCCTGACGCTGCAACTGCGGGCACGCTGGCACTTCACGCCGCTGCAGGCCCCCCCCGACACCGCGCAGCCGCCTGCCGGCAGCGCCGAGCTGTCACTGCCCTGCGCCGCCGATGCCGACGCGCTGGCCGCGGGCTACCGCCAGAGCGTGCTGCTGCTGGCGGCGCGCATCGTGGCGGCAGGCTAGCCTCAGCTCCCCGAGGTCAGCTTCGCCGCAAACGCCTTGTGCACGCCCAGCAACGCAGTGGCGCGCTGGGTCTGCACCTGGATGAGCGCGTCCTGCGCGGCCAGGCGCTCCTGCTCGGCGCTGAGCAGCGCGTAGAAGTCGGTCACGCCGGCCTCGTAGCGCTTCAAGGCCAGGTCGCGGGCGCGCTGCGTGGCCTCGGCGGCGGCCGCCTGGGCGGTGGCTTGCTGTTCGGTCTCGCGCAGCGTGGAGAGGCTGCCTTGGGCGTCCTGCAGTGCGGTGAGCTGCGCCTGCTCGGCTGAGGCCACCGCGGCGTCGAAGCCCGAGCGGGCGGCCGAGGCTTCGGCCTTGCGGGCACCAAAGTCGAGGAAGTTCCAGTTCAGCGCCGCGGCGATGCTGTGGATCTGCGTGCCGCTCTTGAACAGGTCGCTGCTGCTGCCGGCGCTCCAGCCGATCTGGCCGGTCAGGCCGAGCGTGGGCCAGCGCGCGGCCCAGGCGACCTGGGCGCGGGCGGCGGCCGCCTGGGCGCGGACGGTGGCGGCCTTGACGTCGGGGCGCGCCGCCAGCAGGCCGGCCGGGTCGGGCAGGGTGCCCAGGCTGATCAGGCGCGGCTCGGGCATCGAGGGCAGGGGGTCGCTGTCGGCCTTGTCGCAGTCAGCCGGCGGCTGGCCGCGCAACACGTCGAGCTGCAGGCGGGTCAGGCAGGCCGCATTGCGCAGGGCCGGCACGCTGGCCGAGGTCTGCGCGACGAGCGCCTCGGCGCGAGCCTGGTCCAGCGCCGTGCCGCGGCCGGCGCCGACGCGGGCCTTCACAAGGTCCAGCAGCTGGTTCTGCACCACCAGGGTTTCCTTGGCGAGCTTGAGCCGGTGACCCAGGCCGATAAGCTGGGCCTGCAGGTTCAGCGCCGTACCGGCCAGGCTGAGGGCGGCGGCATCGCGGTCCAGGGCGGCACTTTGAGCGTCATAACCCGCCGCCTGGGCGGTGGCGGACACGCGGCCCCAGAGGTCGACTTCCCAGCTCGCCGTGGCGTTCACGCCGTAGCTGTTGAAGTTGTTGTAGACGCCCTGGTCGTTGGGCGCGCGCTGGCGGCTGGCATTGGCACCGGCGCTGACCGACGGCAGTCGCCGGGCACCGGCGGCATCGGCCAGGGCTTCGGCCTGCTTGAGCCGGGCGGCGGCGGCGCGCAGGTCGCGGTTGTTGGCCAGCACCTCGTCCACCACGCGCTGCAGCTGCGCGCTGTCGACGAAGGCCGTGGTCATCGTTGCGGCGCCGGGGTTGGCTGGCGGCAGCTGGGTGAAGCTGGCGGGCGCGAGATTCTTCGGGCCGTCCTTCAGGCCAGGAGCGGCGCAGCCCGCGAGCAGCGCAGCAGCCGCGGCCGCCAGGGCGAGGGGGGTCAGGCGGACGAGCATGTCAGTGGCCCTCCTTCTTGGCGTTTTCGGCATCGTCGATGCCAGGGTGGAAGGCGTGCGCCGACGCGTCGACCTGGGCCCGCAGCGCAGCTGCACGGGCACGGCGCTTCTCGGTGCCGGCGCGCAGCAGGCTGTAGAACACCGGCGTCAGGAAGATGCCGAACAGCGTCACGCCCAGCATGCCCGAGAACACCGCGATGCCCATCGCACGGCGCATCTCGCTGCCGGCGCCGCTGCCCAGGATCAGCGGAATGACACCGGCGCAGAACGCGATGGACGTCATCAGGATGGGGCGCAGCCGCAGGCGGCAGGCTTCGATGACGGCATCACGGATGCTGCGGCCCTGCTCTTCGAGTTCCTTGGCGAACTCGACGATCAGGATGGCGTTCTTGCACGCCAGGCCCACCAGCACCACCAGCGCCACCTGCGTGAAGATGTTCAGGTCGCCCGCCTGCATGAAGGGCGGCAGGTGCGACAGCCACACCCCGAACAGCGCCGACAGGATGCACATCGGCACGATCAGGATGATGGCCAGCGGCAGCGTCCAGCTCTCGTACTGGGCGGCCAGCACGAGGATGACCAGCAGCACCGAGAAGGCGAGCACGGCGGCCAGCGTCGGCACCTTGATGTCGGTGCCGGGCAGGGTCACGTCGCGGGTCAGGCGGTCCTGGTAGCTGAGGTCGGTGAACTCATAGCCGAAGCCGCGCGGCAGGGTCTTGAGCAGGCGCTCGATCTCGACCTCGGCCTGGCCCGACGAGAAGCCGGGCTTGGGCGCGCCGTTGATGTCCGCGCTCGGGAAGCCGTTGTAGCGGGTGACGCGGGTCGGGCCGAAGGTCGGCTCGACATTCATCAGCGAGCCCAGGGGCACCATGTCCCCAGCACCGTTGCGCGTCTTGAGCTGGACAACGTCTTCGGCCTTGGCGCGGAAGGGCGCATCGGCCTGCACGATGACCTGGTAGGTCTTGCCGAACTTGGTGAAGTCGTTGACGTACAGCGAGCCGAGGTTGATCTGCAGGGTGTCGTAGATCGAACCCAGCGGCACGCCCATCTGCTTGGCCTTCACGCGGTCCACGTTGGCGAACAGCTGCGGCACGTTGATGTCGTAGGTCGAGTACGGCGTGCCGATGGACGTGTTGGGGTTGCCGTAGATCTGGCCCAGCGTGCCCCAGGTCGCACCGTAGAGTGCCTGTTCGCCCTGGCTGCTGCGGTCCTGCACCTGCACCTTGAAGCCACCCGCGATGCCCAGGCCGTCGACCGGCGGCGGCGGCACGACGAACATGCGCGCGCCCTTGATCTGCTGGATGGCGCCGTTGACCTGGCCCAGGATGGCTTCCTTGCTCAGCTCACGCGAGGTGCGCTTGTCGAAGCTGTCCAGGCCGAAGAACACGATGCCTTCGTTGGGCGAGGCCGAGAAGCCGGCGACCGACAGGCCGGGGAAGGCCACCGAGTCGACGATGCCGGGCACCTTCAACGCGATGTCGCTCATCTGGCGGATGACTTCCTCGGTGCGGTCCAGGCTCGCCCCGGCCGGCAGCTGGGCCACGCCGATCAGGTACTGCTTGTCGGGCGCGGGCACGAAGCCGCTGGGGATGCGCGAGAACACCAGCGCGGTGGCACCCAGCAGCAGCGCATAGATGACCAGGGCGAAGGACTTACGCTTGAGGATGCCGGTCACGCCGCGGCCATAGGCCGCCGAGCGGCGCTGGAAGGCGCAGTTGAACCAGTGGAAGAAGCGGCCGAAGACGCGGTCCATGCCGCGCGTGAGCGCGTCCTTGGGGGCATCGTGCGGGCGCAGCAGGATGGCGGCCAGCGCCGGCGACAGCGTCAGCGAGTTGAAGGCCGAGATCACCGTCGAGATGGCGATGGTGACCGCGAACTGCTTGTAGAACTGGCCCGACAGGCCCGGCACCAGCGTCAGCGGGATGAACACCGCGCACAGCACCAGCGCGATCGCGATGATGGGCCCGGAGACCTCGCGCATGGCCTTGACGGTGGCGTCATGCGGCGTGAGGCCGTCCTGGATGTTGCGCTCGACGTTCTCGACCACCACGATGGCGTCGTCCACCACGATACCGATGGCCAGCACCAGGCCGAACAGCGTCAGCGTGTTGATCGAGAAGCCCAGCAGCAGAAGCACCGCGAAAGTGCCGACGATAGACACCGGCACCGCCACCAGCGGAATGATGGAGGCGCGCCAGGTCTGCAGGAAGATGATGACGACCAGCACCACCAGCGCCACGGCCTCGAACAGCGTGTGCACGACCTTCTCGATGGAGGTCTGCACGAAGCGCGTGGGGTCGTAGACGATGGCGTAGTCGACCCCCTTGGGGAAGCTGGCCTTGAGCCGCTCCATGGTCTTGCGGACGTTGTCGGAGATGGCCAGCGCGTTGGAGCCCGGCGCCTGGAAGATGGCGATGGCCGCGGCTTCCTTGTTGTTCAGCAGGCTGCGCAGCGCGTAAGTGTTGGCACTGATCTCCACCCGGCCGACATCCTTCACGCGCACGAAGGCGCCGGTGGCCGGCTCGGTGCGGATGATGATGTTGCCGAACTCCTCTTCGCTGGCCAGTCGGCCCTGGGCGTTGATGGCGAGCTGGAAGTCGGTGCCCTTGGGCGACGGGGACGCACCGACGACACCGGCCGCCACCTGGGTGTTCTGCTCGCGGATGGCGTTGACGACGTCGGTCGCGGTCAGGTTGCGGCCCGCGAGCTTTTGCGGGTCGAGCCAGATGCGCATCGCGTAGTCGCCCGCGCCGAAGCTCAGCACCGAGCCCATGCCGGGAATGCGCAGCAGGTCGTCACGCACGTTCAGCGTGCCGTAGTTGCGCAGGTACAGCGCGTCGCGCGAGTTGTCCGGGCTGACCAGGTGGACCACCATGGTCAGGTTCGGGCTGCTCTTCTCGGTCGTCACGCCGATCTGGCGCACGATGTCGGGCAGACGGGGCAGGGCACGGTTGATGCGGTTCTGCACCGCGGTCTCCGCGGCCTCGGGGTGGGTGCCGATCTTGAAGGTGACGGTCAGCGTCATGGCGCCGTCACCCGTGGCCTGGCTCTCGAAATACAGCACGTTTTCGAGGCCGTTGATCTGCTCTTCCAGCGGCGTGGCCACCGTCTCGGAGATCACGCGTGGGTTGGCACCCGGGTACTGGGCGCGCACCACCACCTGCGGCGGCGCGACCTCGGGGTACTCCGAGATCGGCAGCAGCGGGATGGCCAGCGCGCCGATGAGGAAGATGAAGAGGGACAACACGGTCGCGAAGCGCGGCCGGTCGATGAAGAAGCGTGAGATGTCCATGGGGCTACCGCCTTGGCGTTACTTCGAGGCGGCGGAGGCCGGGGCGGGCGCGGGGGCGGCGCCTGGCGCGCCGGGTTGCGGTGCCGGGATGGGCATGCCCTTGTCGTCCACCTTCAGCACCTGGGGCGTGACCGGGGCGCCCGGGAAGGCACGCAGCAGGCCGTCGACGATGACGAGCTCGCCCGCCTTGACGCCATCGACCACGCGCATGCCGTCGATCAGGGCGCCCGGGTTGACCGGACGCGGCTGCACGATGTTGTTGGGGCCGACGACGAGCACGATCTTCTTCGTCTGGTCGGTCGTGATCGCGCGGTCGGGCACCACGACGCCGCTGTAGGTGGCGCTGCCGCCGAGCTTCACGCGGGCGTACAGGCCGGGCGTGAACTGGCCGCCCTTGTTGTCGAACACCGCGCGGGCGCGGATGGACGCGGTGGCGGGGTTCAGGCGGTTGTCGACGAAGTCGAGCTTGCCGGTGTGCGGGAAGCCGTCTTCGTTGGACAGGCCCATCTGCACGACGGTGGAGGCCGGCTTGGCCGCGCGCATGTACTTCAGGAACGTGGCTTCGCTGGCGTCGAAATAGGCGTAGACCTTGTCGCTGGAGACCAGCGTGGTCAGCACCGGGTCGCCCACGCCGACGAGGTTGCCGGGCGTGACGTTGGCGCGCGAGGTGCGGCCGGTGACGGGCGCGGTGACGTTGGCGTACTCGACGTTCAGGCGGGATTGCACCAGCGCCGCTTCGGCGCCCTTGAGGTTGGCCTCGGCGCTGCGCAGCGCGGTGCGGAGCTGGTCGATCTCCTGCTGGCTGACCGCATTGACCGACACCAGCTTCTCGGCGCGGGCCAGGTCGGCGCGGGCGAGTTCGGACTGGGTCTTGAGCGCGGCGACCTGCGCCTCGGCCCGGGCCACGTCGGCCTTGAAGGCGCGGGCGTCGATGGTGAACAGGGGCTCGCCCTTCTTCACGACCTGGCCTTCCTTGAAGCGCACCGCCTCGACGGTGCCGGCCACGCGGGCGCGCACCTCGACCGTGTCGGGCGCCTCCAGGCGGGCGGTGAATTCGTCGAACTCCTGCACCTCGCGCTGCGTCGCGGGCGCCACCGACACGGGCGGCGGGCCACCGGGGCCGCCATGGCCGCCAGCGCCGTCAGGCTTCTGGCCACAGGCGGCCAGCAGGGCCAGCAGGACAGGGGTCAGCGTGAACGCGAGGTTCTTTTTCATCATGCGAGGCTCCAAGCAAGCGCGCGACTGTAACGAGATCACTGTGTCAGAAACATCGCCAACTTGAAATGCTGCTGACAGCCAATGGCAACAATCGACCGCCCAAAGAAAAGCCGCCCGCACTGTCGTGGGGCGGCTCTTTGTCAAAAGGCCGGCGTAGCCTGGCCGTTCATCCAGCGACTCCCACGGAACCGGCTTCGCCGGGCCGTCGGGAGTGCCCCCTTGAGGGGGCGGCCGTCAGGCCGGAGGGGGTGGTCTAGTGAACGCCGTGCATCCACCGCTTCATGAGGGGGTTCAGCAGCATCAGCACGACGCCGGCGCCGATGGGGATGACCGTGAAGATCAGGAAGAAGACCGACATCGAGTACTGGCTGGAGATGGCGTCGATGTAGGAGCCGGTGGAGCCGGCGATCTTGTTGGCGATGGCCGAGTTCAGGAACCAGACGCCGAACATCAAGCCCAGCAGGCGCGTCGGTGCCAGCTTGGAGATGTAGCTCAAGCCCACGGGCGACAGGCACAGCTCACCCATGGTGTGGAACAGGTAGGCCAGCGTCAGGAACATCATGCTGACCTGGGCGGTCTTGGCGCCCTGCGGGATGCCGGAGGAGCCGTAGGACAGCACGGCAAAGCCAAGGCCCAGCAGCACCAGGCCCACGCCGAACTTGACCGGGCCGGACGGGTTCCAGTGCTTCTCCCACATCTTGGAGAACATCGGCGCCAGCACCACGATGAAGAAGCTGTTGAGCACGCCGAACCAGGTGGCGGGCACTTCGCTCTGGTCCATCGCGAACTCGCGGCCCAGCATCCACAGGCACAGGCCCCAGATGATGGCGAAGGCCACGCCCAGCGAGAGGTTGGCCATGGCGTAGCGGCCACCCGTGGAGCGGTAGAGCTTGAACAGGAGCCAGGTCAGGATGGACGCCGGCACCAGCGTCATGGCGGTGTTGACGATCTTGAAGACCAGGCCGCTCGTGCCGACCAGGGTGCGGTCGGTGTAGTCGGCCGCGAAGATGGTCATCGAGCCGCCGGCTTGCTCGAAGGCGAACCAGAAGAAGATCGTGAAGAAGGAGAACACGAAGATCGCCTTCAGTCGGTCGGCCACCACGTGGGCCGGCGTGTCGTCCAGCTTCTCCTCGACGACCTTCTTGGTGGCGTCGATCTTGTCGCCGATGCTGCCGAACAGGCCCTGGCTGAGCCAGAACTGGATAGCGCCCAGGATCATGAACACGCCCGCCAAGCCAAAGCCCAGGTTCCAGCCGATCTTCTCGCCGATGTAGCCGCACAGCGAGATGCCGAAGAAGGCGCCCGCGTTCACGCCCATGTAGAACAACGTGTAGCCGCCGTCACGGGCGCCTTCGTTGTCCTTGCCGTAGAGCTGGCCGACGATGGCCGAGATATTCGGCTTGAACAGGCCGGTGCCGATGATGACCAGGCCCAGGCCGATGTAGAAGCTCGTCACGGTCTCCAGGAAGAGCGCCACATGGCCGGCCGCGATGATGAAGCCGCCCAGCAGCACCGAGCGACGGGTGCCCAGCAGCCGGTCAGCCACGTAGCCGCCCAGGATGGGGGTGAAGTACACGAACATCGTGTACCAGCCGTAGAGGTTGGTGGCGTCGGCCCGGCTCCAACCCCAGCCGCCCTTGCTGGCCTCGGTAACCAGGAACAGCACGAGCAGGGCCCGCATGCCGTAGTAGGAGAAGCGCTCCCACATCTCGGTGAAGAACAGGACGAAGAGCTGGTTGGGCTGGCCGAGGATGGTGGCCGGTGCCTGCGCGGTGCGCCCGGGTTGGGCGGCGGTGGTGGTAGCCAAGATATGAACCGTCAGAAATCAGGGTGGCGGCGATTGTCACCTTCGCTTCAGGCGCCTCACCCCCTGGCAAACGCCAGCTTCACGCCCCCGCAGGCAGGGGCTCGGCCCGCAGCCGGCGCAGGTAGTCGAGCACCCCGCCGGCCAGGATCAGGTAAAGCGCCGTGTTGGCCAGGATGCCCACGAAGGGGTGACTTTTGACCGTGAAGATGACCAGCGGCACGAAGGCGACCGACAGCCACAGCGCCAAGCGCCAGGCCGCGCCGCGCGCCTGGATGAAGGCCAGGCCCATCAGCCAGGTGAGGTACCACTCCTGGTTGCAGGCGTTCACCAGCACGAAGTAGGCGAGGGTGGTGGTCAGGCACAGCTGCACGCAGGCCTCGAACGGTGCGCGGCGCAGCCGGGGCCAGAACGCGAGCAGCAGCACCGGGTAGCTGGCGATGAACGCCCGTTGCAGCACCTGCCCGTAGTCGGACAGCCCATGGGCGCCGCCCAACAGCAGAACAATCAGGTGGTGCACGCTGTTGCGGTAGACGTCAAACCCGCTGCTCGCCATGCTCGTCAACTTGGCCACCGAGCCCGGGTAGACCAGCTGGGCGCCGAGTGCCACGCCGGCGAAACCGGCCACCAGGCGCAGGCTCGGCCACACCGGGGGCCGGCCCTCCAGCCTGGCCTGGCACCAGGCCGCCGCCGCGAAGGCCGGCAGGAACACCACGGGAAAGTATTTGCAGCTGAACGCCACTCCCAACGCGGCGCCGGCAGCAAACCAGCCGCCCCGGCGCAGCAACACCAGCGCGGCCAGCACGCTGAAATTGGTCAGGTGATCGTTGTGGACGCAGGTCAGCACGCTGAAGAGGATCAGCGGATTGGCCCCATATGCCAGCAGGGCCACCCGCCGCCAGGCGGCCGGCGCGAGCTGGTAGACCAGCCAGCAGTTGCCGGCGTGCAAGGCCAGGAACACCGCCTTGAACAGCGCGAGCGCCAGCTTCTCGTGGCCGCCCGACAGCAGCGCCACGGCCGCCGCCAGCTTCTGGAACACCGGCCCGTAAGGCGTCACCCCTTGCAGGAACGCCGGGAACACGTTGGCGAACATCGGCTCCTTGGCCGCGCCCGGCACCCGGGCCATGACGTCGAGGTAGGGGTTCAGCCCGTAGTGCGACTCCAGCCAACCGGTGCCGATGTAATAGAAGACATCGGGGCTCACCCAGGGCAAGCCCAGCGCGAACACGAGGGACAGCGCCGCGATGCAGCGCGCGACCGAGCGGTTCGACCAGGCCTCGGGCGCTACCATCAGCCGGCGCACCAGGCCCAGGTACAGCCCGCCCAGGCCCAGCATCAACACGGTCTGCAGCCCCCGCCCCCACAGCACGGCGTCTACGGCCCAGGGGGTGTCGTGGAACAGCCCGAGGAAGTAGTCGAACTCGAAGCGCGTCAGCCGCAGCGGCGATGCCCACCACAGCCGGGCCGAGACGGCCATCGTCAGCAGGGCCAGCACGCCATAGGCGACGGCCCAACGGCCCAACTCGCGCTCGCGCTCGGGGCTGGCAACAGTGGGCGTGGAGGCAGAGGACGTCATGGGCCGCGCATGCTACGGCCTCAGGGGCACCGAGTCCTCAGCGGGCCGCGAGCGAAGCGGTGACGGGACCGCCGCCCGCGAGAACGGGTTCACGTTCCGGCAGGATGTAAACCAGGCTGGCGCCCGACCCGAGTGTCGGCAGCACGACCTGGTCGAAGAATGCGGGGTCGACCGCCACGCAGCCCAGCGTGATGCGCCGGTCTTCCACCCGCGGGGAGGCCAGCCGCTCGGGCCGCTGCTGGCTGGCCGGCGCCGGCCGCAGGCGGTGGATGGCCAGGTGGGCGTCGTAGTTGAACCAGACGATGCGCTCGCCGTTCAGGTTGCGGCCCGGTTGGGCCTCGAAGCGCCCGGCGGGCGTCACGCGCTCAGCTGGGCCCAGCGCGGAGGGGTCCTTGCCCCGCGCACTGGCGGGCTCGACATCGCCAGGCGTCAAACCCAGCAGCACCGGCGCGCGGCCGATGAGGCGGCCCTCGGCGTCATGCACCGACAGGGTGGCGCTGCGCTTGTCGACGATGGCAAACGGGCGGCCGTCGTGCCGGTCAGCCAGCACGGGTCGCGAGATGACCTCGGCGCCCGCGCTCATGATGCTCAACACGGCCGACAGACCGACCACCCACTTGAAAACCCTGCTGCCCACGCGACGCCCCTTCCGGCGGGCGGCGACCCCTGCGCGACCACCCGTGCGGGCAGTCTAGGCAGCTTGCCGTGCAAACAGCAGGTCAGGACTTCACGGTCGGGCGCTGTTACCTGGGCGCGGGCTGGCCAGTGCGACGGCAGGTGCAGCGGCTCGCGGGAAGAAGGCCGCCAGCGGACGCTGCTCCGGCAGCACGTAGACCACGGCGCGCCCGCGGCCGATCTGGGGCCAGACGATCTCATCGAAGAAGGCCACCGGCACGTTGATGCAGCCCCAGCTGATGCGGTTGTCGGCCGGCGTGGGCGTGGCCAGGCGCTCCAGCCGGCGCTCCTTGGGATTGGTGGCGCGCACCCGGTGCATGGACACCGCGGCCTCATAGTCCACCCAGACCACCTCGTGGCCGAGCGAATTGCGCCCCGGCGTGGAGACGAAGCGTCCGGCCGGTGTGGTGCGCTCCTGGGGCTTGATGTCCTCGATGGCCTTGCTGCCGATGCCGGCGACCGAGTCGTCGCCAGCGGCATAGCCCAGCAGCACCGGGCTGGTGCCCAGCAGGCGGCCGGTGGCCTCGAACACATAGACCTGCGCGCGGCGTTTGTCGACGATGGCGAACGGCAGGCGCCCGTTGTCGGCCTCATCCACCGCCCAGGCGGCGACGCGACGCACATCATCCGGGGCGCGGGTGCGGCCAAAGTCGAGGGCGCGCTGCAGCGGCGCTTCCTGAGCGGCGGCCGATGCAGGCGTCGAGGGGGCCGCCAGGGTGGGCGCTGCCGGCGAATGCCGCGGCCGGTAGCGATCACCGTAGAAGAAGTAGAGAGCGGCCAGGGCCACGGCGGCGATCAGCGCGCCTTGGCCCAGGCCGATCAGGATGTCGCGCCACTTCTCAGCGGCGCGGTCAGCGTCGGTTCCGGGGGTCATGGTGTGCGGGGGACCAGCGCTGCGAGGTCAGGACGTCAGTTCCGGTCGGCGCGCGGGGCGGGCTCGGTGCCTCCCGTCATGCCGTCGTTGGTGGACGACATGGGCGTGGCCGTCGTGGGGCTGTCCATGGTGGTGCGCGTCGTGCTGTCGCTGGGCAGCGGCGTCGTCGTGCTGGGGGTGGCGGCAGGCGGCGTCTGCTGCTGAGCCTGCGTCGAGGTGTCGCTCTGCGGGACCGGCTGCACCGGCTGCGTCGGTGCGTTCGGATCAGCCGGGGTCTGCTCGCTCGGGGCGGCCGTCATGGCGTCGGCGGGCGTGGTCGGCTCGGCCGTCTGGGCGACGGCCAGGCCGATGCCGGTCACGAGGACGGCGGCGGTCAGGGCGGTGGTGGCGGTCTTGATGCGGGACATGGTGAACTCCTTTCAATGCGGGACCGGCGGGAAGGCCGGGCGGCGAGGCCGGGCTGTCACCGGCTGGAGTTCACTCTAGGACGGGGTCTTCGGATGCGGGGTCAGCGTGGCGTGCGATCGCCTGTAGGAGGCTGGGCCACCTGGTAGCGGCTCGTTACGCTCGTCGCGACTGACTTGCGCGCGTCACCCGATCAGAGCTTGAAGTCGTAGTCGATCGTCAACGGCGCGTGGTCGCTGAAGGGCTGGGCGGTGTAGATCGCCTCCTTGCGGGCCAGGGCCGCCAGCGCCGGCGTGGCGAGGTGGTAGTCCAGCCGCCACCCGACGTTGTTGGCGCGGGCGGCGCCACGGGCGCTCCACCAGGTGTATTGCTCGGGCTTGTCGTTGAGGGTGCGGAACACGTCCACCAGGCCGCCGCCGTCGGCGCCGGTGTCGAACAACTGCGTCAGCCAGGCGCGCTCCTCGGGCAGGAAGCCGCTGTTCTTCTGGTTGCCGCGCCAGTTCTTCAGGTCGATCTCCTTGTGGGCGATGTTGACGTCAGCCACGAGGATGAACTCGCGCTCGGCCTTGAGCGCCCGCAGATGCGGTGCGAGGGCGGCCAGGAAGCGGAACTTGACCGCCTGCCGCTCTTCGCCACTGGTGCCGCTCGGGAAGTAAACGCTGATCAGACTCAGCTTGCGGCCGGGCTTGTCGAAGCGTTTCTCGATCCAGCGGCCTTCGACGTCGAACTCGGCAATGCCCAGACCCGTGACCACGTCGCTCGGCTCTTCCCGGGTGTACAGGCCCACGCCCGAATAGCCCTTCTTCTCGGCGTAGTGGAACTGCCCACGCAGCTTGCCGCACTCGCGGAACTTGTCTTCCACCACGTCGGCCTGGGCCTTGAGTTCTTGCACACCGACTGCGTCGGCCTTCTGCGCATCGAGCCAGTCGAAGAAGCCTTTGGTGGCGGCAGACCGCACGCCGTTGAGGTTGGCCGTGATGAAGCGCATGAGAACTTGGGGAGAGGGATGACCCGCAGAAGTATCGCAGTGCAGCAAAAGCACAACAGCCCGCGTGCTTTCATCATGAATCCGTCACGCGATCTTTACGATCCCGTAGGAAACCGAGGCGTAACCAGCGCCCACCGTCCCCCCGCTCACCGCTTGCAACCCGAGGACATTCCATGCCGACACCCCGCATTTCTCCCACCCTGCTGGCCCTCGCGCTGGCCTCCGCCTTCCCGATGCACGCCGCCGTCGCCCAGACGGCCGCGGCCCCCGAAGCCAAGAAGGACGTGAACCAGCTCGAGGCCGTCATCGTGACCGGCAGCCGGCGCGCCGAAAACCTGAAGGAAGTGCCGCTGTCCATCTCGGCCATCAAGTCCGAGGAACTCGACACCTACAACGCCGCCGGCCAGGACGTGCGCGCGCTGTCCGGCAAGGTGCCGAGCCTGAACATCGAGTCGGACTACGGCCGCACCTTCCCGCGCTTTTATGTGCGCGGCCTGGGCAACACCGATTTCGACATGAACGCCTCCCAGCCGGTGGGTCTGGTCTATGACGACGTGGTGCAGGAAAGCATCGCGCTCAAGGGCTTCCCGGTGTTCGACATGGCGCAGGTCGAGCTGCTGCGCGGCCCGCAGGGCACCCTCTTCGGCCGCAACTCGCCCGCCGGCGTGATGAAGTTCGACTCGGCCAAGCCGGGCAAGCGCTTCGAGGGCTACGCCAACATCGGCTACGGCCGCTGGAACTCGGTCAACCTCGAGACCGCCGTGAACGTGCCGCTGAGCAGCGACTGGTCGATGCGCGTGGCCGGCATCGTGCAGCGCCAGGACGACCGCGTGCACAACCCCATTGCCGCCACCGCCGGCGCCACCGCCGACCTCGAGGGCTACAACGACAAGGCGCTGCGCGTGCAGGCGCTGTACAAGTCGGGCAACTTCGAGGGCCTGTTCAAGGTCCAGGCCCGTGACTACAAGGGCACGGCCACCACCTTCCGCGCCAACATCATCAAGCGCGGCACCAACGACCTGGTCGACGGCTACGACGACAGCTACTACCCCACCGACGGCTACAACTCGCAGACGCTCAAGTCCAGCGAGGTCAGCGCCCGGCTGCGCTGGGACTTCGACGGCATGTCGCTGTACTCCATCACCGCCCACGACCGCGCCAAGTTCTACAGCCGCGGCGACGTGGACGGCGGCTTCGGCAGCCGCTTCGGTGGCATCCCGGACGGCCCGAAGTACTACCCGGCCGGCTCCACCACGCCCTACCCGTCGGTCATTCCCTTCGACTCGCAGACGGCCGACGGCATCCCCTACCTGCGCCAGACGACGCAGGAGTTCCGCCTGCAGTCCAACACCGCCGACGCGCTGCAGTGGATCCTGGGCGTGTACTACTTCAACGAGAAGCTGCAGGTGGACAGCTTCAACTTCGACAGCTTCGCCACCGGCGACCCGCAGAACGGCTATGCCGTGCAGCACCAGAACGCCAAGTCCTGGGCCGCCTTCGGCAACATCAAGTACGCGCTGACGCCTGACCTGAAGCTCACCGCCGGCCTGCGCTACACCGACGACAAGAAGGACTTCGACGCGGTGCGCACCTGGACGCCGGGCAAGGCACCCAACGTCGACATCATCGGCCCCTTCTACGCCAACCCCAAGTCCACCAACTGGAGCTGGGACCTGGGCGCCAACTACAACCTGGACAAGGCCACCAGCCTGTTCGCCCGCGTGGCCACCGGCTACCGCGCACCCAGCATCCAGGGCCGCGTGCTGTTCGGCGACTCGATCTCCATCGCCAACTCCGAGAAGGTGCTCAGCGTCGAGGCCGGCTTCAAGGCCGACCTGCTCGACAACACCGCCCGCATCACCGGCACGGTGTTCAAGTACCGCGTGAAGGACCTGCAGCTGACGGCCGGCTCGGGCTCGACCAACCAGAACCGCCTGGTCAACGCCGCCAAGGCCGAGGGCCAGGGCTTCGAGCTGGATGCGCAGGCGATCATCGCCCGTGACTGGCGCACCACGCTGGGCTTCTCGTACAACGACACGAAGATCAAGGACCCCAACCTCTTCGTGCAGCCCTGCGGCAATGCCAACTTCCAGTTCCTGACGCCCAACACGGGCTGCACGGTGCTGGACCCCGCCGGCCCGCTGGCCGGCACCGTCAGCATCAACGGCAACCCGCTGCCGCGCGCCCCCAAGGTGGTGTGGAACTGGACGCTGAAGTACAGCACCGAGATCGGCGCGGGTGAGCTCACCGTGCTGACCGACTGGGCCTACAAGGACAAGTACAACATGTTCCTGTACGAGGCCGTGGAGTACAAGGCCAAGTCGGCCCTGGAAGGCGGCCTGCGCGTGGGCTACGCCTGGAACGCCGGCAAGTACGAAGTGGCGGCCTTCTCGCGCAACATCACCAACCACCGCCAGGTCGTCGCGGCCATCGACTTCGACAACCTGACCGGCATCGTCAACGAGCCGCGCAGCTACGGCGTGCAGTTCAAGGCCTCGTTCTGACGCCTCGGCCGCCGCGTGACCGGCGGCCCGCGCCGGTTCCTCGGTAAAAACCACGCCTGGCCCGGCCCCTTACCCGGGGGCCGGGCCGTTTTCTTTGACCCCTAGAATCTTCGCCATGTCCGCCGCGCCGCTTGATGCCCTCGCCCAGTCCTTCGTCGCCTTCGCCGTGGAGGCCGGCGTGCTGCGCTTCGGCGAGTTCAAGACCAAGGCCGGGCGGCTCAGCCCTTATTTCTTCAACGCCGGCCTCTTCGACGACGGCGCCAAGCTCGGCCGCCTGGCCGGCTTCTACGCCGAACGCCTGATCGCCTCGGGCCTGGCGTTCGACATGATCTTCGGCCCCGCCTACAAGGGCATCACGCTGGCCGCGGCGGTGTCGATGGAGCTGGCCCGCCGCGGGCATAACCTGCCGTTCGCTTACAACCGCAAGGAAGCCAAGGACCATGGCGAAGGCGGCACGCTGGTCGGCGCTCCGGTGAAGGGCCGGGTGCTGATCATTGACGACGTGATCTCGGCGGGCACCTCGGTGCGCGAATCCATCCAGATGATCGAAGCCGCCGGTGCCACGCCCTGCGGCGTGGCAATCGCGCTGGACCGCCAGGAGAAGGCGGCCGAGGGCGGCGTCGACAGCCCGCTGTCGGCCGTGCAGCAGGTGCAGCAGCGCTACGGGCTGCCGGTGGTGGCCGTGGCCGGCCTGGCCGACCTGCTGGCCTATCTGGACGGCACGCCCGAGCTCGCCGCCCACCGCCCGGCCGTGCTGGCCTACCGCGAGCGTTACGGCGTCTGATGCGCATCCTGCCCGTCGCCACTGCTGCTCTCTGGCTCACCAGTGCCGCGCTGGCCCAGGACGCCGCGCCGGGCAAAGGCATCTACACCTGCACGACACCCGACGGCCGCAAGCTCACGAGTGACCGGCCCATCCCCGAGTGCACGTCCCGCGAGCAGCGGGTACTCAACCCCGACGGCTCGCAGCGCACGACGCTGCCGCCCTTCCTGAGCCCCGAGGAGCGCGCCGCCAAGGAAGCCGCCGATCGCCGCGCCGCCGCCGAACGCCTGGCCCAACAGGACGCCATCCGCCGCGACCGCACGCTGGTGCAGCGCTACCCCAACGAAGCCGCTCACCAGCGCGCCCGCCACGCGGCGCTGGACGACGCCAACAAGGCCATGCGCCTGTCAGAGCGCCGCATCGAGGACCTGACCAAGGAGCGCAAGCCGCTGCTGGACGAGGCCGAGTTCTACAAGGGCAAGCCCCTGCCGGCCAAGCTCAAGCAGGCCCTGGACACCAATGAGGCCGCCGTCGAGGCCCAGCAATTGCTGATCGAGAACCAGAAGGCCGAACTCGTGCGCATCAACAAGGGCTACGACGCCGAGCTGGCGCGGCTGCGCAAGCTCTGGTCCGGCACCGCGCCGGGCAGCCTGCCGGCGCTCGGCGAGATGCAGCCGACCGCGCCGGCTGCGACCCCCAAACCCACCGGCAGCAGCACGCCCAAGCGCTGAGCGCCTGGGCCGCCGCCGGCTGCCGCGCATGCGGCGATGGCGGGCCGCACAGGCGCCCGCCAGCCCACGCCGCGCCCTCAGCCCAGCTTCTTCTTCAGCAGCTCGTTCACCAGGGCCGGGTTGGCCTTGCCCTTGGTCGCCTTCATGGCCTGGCCGACCAGCGCATTGAAGGCCTTGTCCTTGCCGGCGCGGTACTCGTCGACCGACTTCTGGTTGGCGGCCAGCACCTCGTCGAGGATGGCCTCGATGGCGCCGGTGTCGCTGACCTGCTTGAGCCCCTTGGCCTCGATGACGGCGTCGACACGGGCTAAGTCGGCAATGGCGCGATCCGCATAGGAAGCATCCAGGCTCAACCCCACCGCCTCGGATGCGGTCCAGAGGAACTCGAATACTTCTTTTGCCGCGTTGTTGCTGATCGTGCCGTCCTTGATCCGAATGATCAATGCCGCCAGCAGCTCAGGCCCGACCGGCGCGGTGTCAATCTCGGCGCCCGACGCATTAAGTCGCTTGCTGATCTCGCCCATCACCCAGTTGGCGACGAGCTTGGGCGTCGCACCGGCAGCCTTGGCCGCCTCGTAGTAGCGCGCCGTGGCCAGGCTCTGGGTCATCATGGTCGCGTCATAGGCCGGCAGGCCGTCCACGCTCTCGAAGCGCGCGGCCATCACCGACGGCAGCTCCGGCATCTCGCCCTTCACGCGCTCCACCCACTCGGGCGCAATCACCAGCGGCGGCAGGTCGGGGTCGGGGAAGTAGCGGTAGTCAGCCGAGTCTTCCTTGCTGCGCATGGCGCGCGTTTCGCCGGTGTCCGGGTTGTAGAGCACCGTGGCCTGCTGGATCTTGCGGCCGTCCTCGATCTCGTCGATCTGCCAGTTCACCTCGTAGTTCACCGCGTCCACCAGGAAGCGGAAGCTGTTGAGGTTCTTGATCTCGCGGCGGGTGCCGAAGGGCTCGCCGGGCTTGCGCACCGACACGTTCACGTCGCAGCGGAACGAGCCTTCCTGCATGTTGCCGTCGCAGATGCCCAGCCACATGACGAGCGCATGCAGCGTCTTGGCGTACTCGGCCGCTTCCTGGGCCGAGCGCATGTCGGGCTCGGACACGATCTCCAGCAGCGGCGTGCCGGCGCGGTTCAGGTCGATGCCTGACTGGCCGTGGTAATCCTCGTGCAGGCTCTTGCCCGCGTCCTCCTCGAGGTGGGCGCGGGTCAGGTTCACCTTGTGCTTGACGTCGCCGACGAAGAACTCGACCGCACCGCCCTGCACCACCGGGATCTCGAACTGGCTGATCTGGTAGCCCTTGGGCAGGTCGGGGTAGAAGTAGTTCTTGCGGGCGAAGATGGACAGCGGCGCCACCTTGGCGCCCACCGCCAGGCCGAAGCGGATGGCGCGCTCGACGGCCGCGCGGTTGAGCACCGGCAGCGTGCCCGGCAGGGCCAGGTCCACGGGCGAGGCCTGGGTGTTGGGCGCCGCGCCGAAGGCGGTGGAGCTGCCGCTGAAGATCTTGCTCTGTGTGGAGAGCTGGACGTGGTTTTCGAGGCCGATGACGACCTCATAGCCACGGATGAGCTTGGATGTAGGCATATCAGATCCCCGCCGGGGCACGGGTGTGCCAGTCGGTGGCTTGTTGGAGGGCGTGCGCGGCGTGCAGCAGCTGCCCTTCCTTGAAGTAGTTGCCGATGAGCTGCAAGCCGACCGGCAGGCCGCCAGCGCCGGTGCCCACCGGCACGCTCATGCCGGGCAGGCCGGCGAGCGAGCCGGGCAGCGTGAAGATGTCGGCGAGATAGGCCTGCGTGGGGTCGTCCTTGCCCTCGCCATGCTTCCAGGCGACGGTGGGCGCCACCGGGCCGGCAATCACGTCGCACTGCGTGAAGCACTGCTGGAAGTCGTCCGCGATCATGCGGCGCAGCTTCTGGGCCTGCAGGTAGTAGGCGTCGTAGTAGCCGTGGGACAGCACGTAAGTGCCGATCATGATGCGGCGCTTGACCTCGGCACCGAAACCTTCGGCCCGCGTCTTCTTGTACATATCGAGCAGATCGTCATACTTTGCTGCACGATGACCGAACTTGACGCCATCAAACCGACTCAGATTGGAGCTCGCCTCGGCCGGCGCAATGATGTAGTACACGGGGATCGCCAGCTCGGTGCGCGGCAGGCTCACGTCCACCAGCGTGGCGCCGAGCTTCTCCAGCTCGGCCAGGCCCGCGCGCACGGCGGCGTTCACGTCGGCCGACAAGCCCGCCGGGAAGAACTCCCGCGGCAGGCCGATGCGCAGGCCCTTGAGCGGCTGCGCGGCCGTGGCGCCCTCGCGGGCGGCCAGCATCTGAGCGTGGAAGTCCTGCGGCGGCTGGTTGACGCTGGTGGCGTCGCGCTCATCGAAGCCGCTCATGGCCGAGAGCAGCAGGGCGCAGTCTTCCGCCGAGCGGGCCATCGGGCCGGCCTGGTCGAGGCTGGAGGCGAAGGCGATCATCCCGTAGCGCGAGCAGACGCCATAGGTCGGCTTGATGCCCGTGATGCCGGTGAAGCTGGCCGGCTGGCGGATGGAGCCCCCGGTGTCGGTGCCCGTCACGCCCGGGACGAGGCGCGCCGCCACCGCCACGGCCGAACCACCGGACGAACCACCCGGCACGCGCGACAGGTCCCACGGGTTGTTGGCCGGGAAGAAGGCGCTGTTCTCGTTGGCCGAGCCCATCGCGAACTCGTCGCAATTGAGCTTGCCCAGCGACACGGTGCCCGCGGCGTTCAGGCGGGCCACGACGGTCGCATCGAAGGGGCTGCGGTAGCCGGCCAGGATCTTGGAGCCGGCCGTGGTGGGCATGTCGGCCGTGACGTAGATGTCCTTGTGGGCCAGCGGGATGCCGGTCAGCGCGCCGCCGTGGCCGGCAGCGAGCAACGCATCGGCCGCCGCCGCGCGGGCCAGGGCGCCGTCGGCATCGACGTGCAGGAAGGCGCCGAGCGACTTGTCATGCGCGGCGATGCGGCCCAGCAGGGCCTGCGTGGCCTCGCGGCTGGACAGGGCGCGGGATTTCAGGGCGGCGGCCAGCTCGGCCACGCCCATGTCGTGAACGGGCTTCATTCGATGACCTTGGGAACGAGGAAGAGGCCGTCTTCCACGGCCGGGGCGCTTTGCTGGTTGCGCTCGCGCTGGTTGCTCTCGGTGACGACGTCGTCCCGCAGGCGCAATTGCACCTGCTGGATGGCCGACAGCGGCGTGTACAGCGGCTCGATGCCGGCCGTGTCCACGGCGCTCATTTGGCCGACGATCTTGAAGAAGTCGTTCAGGTTGCCCAGCAGCGCCTCCGATTCGGCCGGCTGCAGTTCCAGCCGCGCCAGATGGGCGATGCGGCTCACGTCGTCAGGGGTGAGGCTCATGAAGGGTTTTCAGATGTAAGCCCAGCGCCAGAAACCTAGTGCTGACCGGCTTAAAAACAGGGTGATCGGTTATTATCGCCGCCCATCTTCATGGCCTTCGGGGCTGCCCTGTCAGCGACGGTTTTTGTCGCGGTTCGGGCGGCCTCGCTGCTTATTCAGCCCCCGATTTCTGAGCCGCGCCCCGCCGGCGAGGCTCCTTGCGCCACACCATGTTCGCCTCCCTGCGCCGCTATTTCTCCACCGACCTCGCCATCGACCTCGGCACCGCCAACACCCTGATCTACGTGCGCGGCAAGGGCATCGTCCTTGACGAGCCGTCGGTCGTGTCGATCCGCCACGAGGGCGGCCCCAACGGCAAGAAGACCATCCAGGCCGTCGGCCGCGAGGCCAAGGCCATGCTCGGCAAGGTGCCCGGCAACATCGAAGCCATCCGCCCCATGAAGGACGGCGTGATCGCGGACTTCACGGTGACCGAGCAGATGCTCAAGCAGTTCATCAAGATGGTCCACGACAGCAAGACCTTCAAGCCGTCGCCGCGCATCATCATCTGCGTGCCTTGCGGCTCCACCCAGGTCGAGCGCCGCGCCATCCGTGAAAGCGCCCTGGGCGCCGGCGCCAGCGAGGTCTACCTGATCGAGGAACCCATGGCCGCGGCCATCGGCGCCGGCCTGCCGGTGGCCGAGGCCTCGGGCTCCATGGTGGTGGACATCGGCGGCGGCACGACCGAAGTCGGCGTCATCTCGCTGGGCGGCATGGTCTACAAGGGCTCGGTGCGCGTCGGCGGCGACAAGTTCGACGAAGCCATCATCAACTACATCCGCCGCAACTACGGCATGCTGATCGGCGAACCCACCGCCGAGGCCATCAAGAAGAACATCGGCAGCGCCTTCCCCGGCAGCGAGGTCAAGGAGATGGAGGTCAAGGGCCGCAACCTCTCCGAAGGCGTACCGCGCAGCTTCACGATCTCGTCCAACGAGATCCTGGAAGCCCTGACCGACCCGCTCAACCAGATCGTCAGCGCCGTGAAGAACGCGCTGGAGCAGACCCCGCCCGAACTCGGCGCCGACATCGCCGAGCGCGGCATGATGCTGACCGGCGGCGGTGCGCTGCTGCGCGACCTGGACCGGCTGCTGGGCGAAGAGACCGGCCTGCCCGTGCTGGTGGCCGAAGACCCGCTGACCTGCGTTGTGCGCGGTTGCGGCATGGCCCTGGAGCGCATGGAGCGCCTGGGCAGCATCTTCACCTCCGAGTGACCCCAGAGTAGCGGCCTCGGGCCGCGCAGCAAGCCATGCCGCTCGGCACCCTGGATCGCTCCCCACCGCCGTTCTTTCGCCAAGGTCCATCGGCGCTGACCAAGCTGGCGCTGTGCTCGGCGCTCGCGCTGCTGCTGATGGTGGCGGACGCCCGATTCAAGCTCATGCAGCCCGCCCGCGCCGCGCTGGCGCTGGTGCTGCACCCGGTGCAGCGCTTGCTGCTCACGCCGGTCGACGCCTGGGAAACCGCCGGTGACTATCTGCGCGGCACCCAGCGCGCCATGCAGGCCGAAGACCTGGCCCGCCGCCAACTCGCCCAGCAGGCCGAGCGCCTGAGCCGCGCCGAGGCGCTGCAGGCCGAGAACGAACGCCTGCGCAAGCTGCTCGGCCTGCAGCCGTCGCTGAGCGTGCCGTCGCTGGCCGCCGAGGTGCTGTACGAAGCGCCGGACCCCTTCTCCCGCCGCGTCGTCATCGACCGCGGCGCCACCCAGGGCGTGGTGGCCGGCTCGCCGGTCATCAACGAAGCCGGCGTGCTGGGGCAGGTGACGCGCGTCTACCCGTTGTCCAGCGAGGTGACGCTGCTGACCGACAAGGACGCCGCCATCCCGCTGCTCAACGCCCGCACCCAGATGCGCAATGCCGCCGCCGGCCGCTCTGATGGCGCCGGCATGGAACTGCGCTTCCTGGCCGCCAACGCCGACGTCAAGGTGGGCGACCTGATGACCACCTCCGGCCTGGACGGCGTCTACCCGCCGGGCCTGCCGGTGGCCAAGGTCGCCTCGGTCGAGCGGCGAGGCGACTCCAGCTTCGCCCAGGTGCAGCTGGCACCCATCGCACAGCCCGACAGCGCCCGGCATGTGCTCGTGCTGCTGCCGCACGACCGCCATCTGGCTGCCAAGAAGGAGGCCGAGGTGGCGGCTGCCGAAGAAGCAGCCTCCGCCGCCGCCACCAAGGCCGCCAGCCGCGCCGCAAAGAAAGCCGAGCGCGCCGAGAAAGCCGCCAACAAGGCGTCGGGAGCTGCCCCATGATCATGCCGCGCGCCGCTGGCCAGCTGCTGCTGCCGGCCAACCCCTGGTTCATCGGCTTCACCCTCGTGGCCGCGTTGATGATCGACATGGTGCCCGCCGGGCGACTGGCCGCCATGCCCGACGTGCTGGCCGTCGTGCTCGTGTTCTGGGGCGTGCACCAGCCCCGGCGCGTGGGGGTGCTGTGGGCCTTTGTCTTTGGCCTGCTCATCGATGTGCACGATGGCGCCCTGCTGGGCCAGCACGCGCTGGCCTACAGCGGCCTGAGCTTCGGCGCAATCACGCTGCATCGGCGCCTCACCTGGTTCCCGCTGGGCGCGCAGGCCGTTCAGGTGCTGCCGCTGTTCCTGGCGGCGCACGCGCTGGCGCTGATCGTGCGCCTGCTGGTGGGCGGCATGTGGCCGGGCTGGACGGTGCTGCTCGCGCCGCTGCTTGAGGCCGCGCTCTGGCCCGTGGCCAGCGTGCTGCTGCTGGCCCCGCAGCGCCGCGCGCCCGACCGCGACGCCCATCGCCCCCTGTGACCCGCTGAACCGCCGTGGTCGTCCTCAAGAACCTCCACCAGGAGCTTTCGCGCTTTCGGCTGCGCGTGCTCGCGGCGGGCGCGTTCGTGTTGTTCTGCTTTGGCCTGCTGCTGGCCCGGCTGCTGTGGCTGCAGGTGGCGCAGTACGACAGCTTTGCCGAGCGGGCCGAGTCCAACCGCATCGCCGTGGTGCCCATCGTGCCCAACCGCGGCCTGATCAAGGACCGCAACGGCGTCGTGCTGGCCAGCAACTACTCGGCCTACACGCTGGAGATCAACCCCGAAAAGGTCACCGACCTGGACGGCACCATCGAGGCCCTCGGCCAGGTCATCGAGATCCAGCCGCGCGACAAGCGCCGCTTCAAGCGCCTGCTGGAAGAGGCCAAGCACACCGACTCGCTGCCCATCCGCACCAAGCTGACCGACGAAGAGGTGGCCCGCTTCACCGCGCAGCGCTTCCGCTTCCCGGGTGTGGAGATCAAGGCGCGGCTGTTCCGCTCCTACCCGCTGGGCGACATCGGCTCGCACCTGATCGGCTACATCGGCCGCATCAACCAGGCCGAGAAGAAGCAGATGGACGAGTGGGATGAAGACGACCTCGCCAACTACCGCGGCACCGAGTACATCGGCAAGCTCGGCCTGGAGCAGGCCTACGAGAAGGAACTGCATGGCATCACCGGCTTCGAGCAGGTCGAGACCAGCGCCGGCGGCCGCGCGGTGCGCCGGCTCGACCACCGGCCGCCCACGCCCGGCAACACGCTGAACCTGTCGATCGACATCAAGCTGCAGGCCTTGGTGGAACGCCTGTTCGGCGAGCGGCGCGGCGCACTGGTGGCCATCGACCCGCGCAACGGCGAGGTGCTGGCCTTCGTGTCCAAGCCCACGTTCGACCCCAACCTCTTCGTCGACGGCATCGATGCCGACAGTTGGCGCGACCTGAACGAAGACATCGACAAGCCGCTGCTGAACCGGGCCCTGCGGGGCACGTACCCGCCCGGCTCCACCTTCAAGCCGCTGATGGCCATGGCCGCGCTCAACAGCGGCAAGCGTGCCCCGGGCACGGTCATCATGGACACCCTGACCTACAGCTTCGGCGGCCGCACCTTCGGCAGCCCCGAGACCGACCGGGCCGGGCCGAAGGACATGCGGCTGGCCATCGTCAGCTCCTCCAACGTCTACTTCTACAGCCTGGCCAACGAGATGGGCGTGGACCTGATCCACGACCAGCTCGCCCCCTTCGGCCTCGGCGCCAAGACCGAGATCGACCTGCAGGGCGAGGTGACCGGCGTGCTGCCCTCGCAGGAATGGAAGCGCAACTACTTCCGCAAGAGCCCGGCCAACCAGAAATGGTTCGCAGGCGAGACCATCTCGCTGGGCATCGGCCAGGGCTACAACAGCTTCACCATGCTGCAGATGGCCAATGCCTACGCCACCATCGCCTCGGGTGGCCAGCGCTTCCGCCCGCGCCTGGTGCGTGAGATCGAGGACGTGGTCAAGCACGAGCAGCGCCGCATCGCCAGCGATGCACGCGAGCCGCTGCCGCTCAGGCCCGCCGATGTCGACGTGATCCGCAATGCGATGAACGGCGTGACGCTGGAGGGCACCTCGCGCCAGGTCTTCATGGGCGCGCCCTACCAGAGCGGCGGCAAGACCGGCACCGCGCAGGCCGTGGGCCTGAAGGCCGGCGAGAAGTACAGCAGCATCAAGGCCGACGAGCGCAAGCGCGACCATTCCCTCTACGTCGCCTTTGCGCCGCTGGACAAGCCCACCGTGGCCCTGGCCGTCATCGTCGAGAACGCCGGTTGGGGCTCATCGTCCGCCGCGCCGATCGCCCGCCGGGTGTTCGACTACCTGCTGCTGGGCCAGTACCCGAGCGAGGAAGACATCGCCAAGACGCAGCTGGGCCAGACCTTCGCCCCCATCGGCACACCGCGCAAAGCCGCCGACGTGCCGCTGGTGGGCTGGCAGCCGCCTGTCGCCGCATCGGGTGCCGCATCGGGTGCCGCATCGGGCGCCGCGCCGGCCACCGCCGCCAGTGCATCGTCTGCACCCAACGCGGCTTCCTCGGCCCCCGCCGCCCCTGCTTCCGGAGCTTCACGATGACGGTCATCGAGCGCCCGCCGCTGTGGAGCCGGCTCAAGCCCTGGCTCGTCGGCTTCGACATCCCGCTGCTGCTGGCCGTGCTCTGGCTGTGCTTCTGGGGCCTGCTGTGCATGTACTCGGCAGGTTATGACCACGGCACCCGTTTCGTCGACCACGCGCGAAACATGGTGCTCGGCCTGACGCTGATGTTCCTCGTGGCGCAGGTACCGCCCCAGCGGTTGATGGCCGTGGCCATCCCGCTCTATGCCTTCGGCGTGACGCTGCTGATCGCCACCGCGCTCTTCGGCATCACCAAGAAAGGCGCCACCCGCTGGCTCAACATCGGCATCACGCAGATCCAGCCGTCCGAGCTGCTCAAGATCGCCACCCCGCTGATGCTGGCCTGGTGGTTCCAGAAGCGCGAGGGCCTGCTGCGCTGGCCCGACTTCATCGCCGCCTTCGGTCTGTTGCTGCTGCCCTTCCTGCTGATCGCCAAGCAGCCGGACCTCGGCACCGGACTGCTGGTGCTGGCTGCGGGTCTGTACGTGATCTTCTTCGCCGGCCTGCCCTGGCGCCTGATCCTGCCCGTGATGGTGCTGGCGGCGGCGGGCATCGTCGCGCTGGTGGCCAGCGAAGACCACATCTGCGAGCCCGACGTGAAATGGGTGCTGCTCAAGGAGTACCAGAAGCATCGTGTCTGCACGCTGCTGGACCCGAGCAAGGACCCGCTGGGCAAAGGCTTTCACATCATCCAGGGCGAGATCGCCATCGGCTCCGGCGGCGTGACGGGCAAGGGCTTCATGCAGGGCACGCAGACCCACCTGGAGTTCATCCCGGAGCGCAC
Organism: Roseateles puraquae; assembly: GCF_002205845.1. GTDB lineage: Bacteria > Pseudomonadota > Gammaproteobacteria > Burkholderiales > Burkholderiaceae_C > Pelomonas > Pelomonas puraquae. The sequence continues at coordinate 357,955 of NZ_NISI01000006.1, forward strand.
CACCGACTTCATCTTCGCGGCCTTCGGCGAGGAGTTCGGCCTGATGGGCGCCCTGGCGCTGCTGATCGGTTTTTCAGCGCTCATCCTGCGCGGGCTGATGATCGCGTCCGATGCACCCACGCTCTTCACGCGGTTGATGGCCGGCGCGGTGACGCTGAGCTTCTTCACCTACGTGTTCGTGAACATGGGCATGGTCAGCGGCATCCTGCCGGTGGTGGGGGTGCCGCTGCCCTTCATCAGCTATGGCGGCACGGCGATGGTGACGCTGGGCCTGTCGCTTGGCCTGCTGCTGTCCATCGCGCGGGTCAGGAAGCTCGTCAAGACTTGAGCGGCACCGCCTGCGCCGTGGCGGGGAAGCGGATCGTGAAGCGCGCGCCTGGCCCCTGGCCGTCAGGCGATTCACCGCCCGCCGCCCGGCGCACCCGGGTGTCGTCCAGCGCCAGTTCGGCGTCGTGCTGCTGCACGATCTCCTGCACGATGGCCAGGCCCAGGCCCGAGCCCTCCACGCCGCTGCCGAGTGACCGGTAGAAGGGCTGGAACACCTTCTCCCGCTCGCCTGGCGGGATGCCCGGCCCGGTGTCCTCGACCTGCAGCACGACGACCTGGCCGAAGGGGTCCTCCACCACGCGCACCGTCACCACGCCGCCGGCCGGCGTGTAGAGCAAGGCGTTGTCGACCAGGTTGCGCACCAGCTCGCCCAGCAGCACCGGGTGGCCGTGCACGCGCAGCCGGCTGTCGTCTGGCACGACGCCGTCATAGCCCAGGTCGATGCGCCGCTCCAGCGCACGCGGGACGAAGTCGCGCACGGTGTCGATGGCCACCTCGGCCAGGTCCACCGGCTCGCGGCGCAGCGCATGTTCGGCGTCCTCGGCGCGCGCCATCGACAGCAGCTGGTTGACCATGTGCGCCGCCCGCTCGCTGGCCCGGGCAATCTGCGCGAGCGAGCGCTTGAGCTCGTCGGGCGACGACCGCCCCGCGTCGATCTCGCGCTGCACCAGCTCGGCCTGGGTGCGCAGCCCGGCCAGCGGCGTCTTGAGCTGGTGCGCCGCATCCGCCAGGAAGTGCTTTTGCCGGCTCATCGACGAGTCCAGCCGCATCAGCAGGTCGTTGATGGCCTGCACCAGCGGCGCCACCTCGTCGGGCACGCGCTGCTCGTCGATGGGGGACAGGTCTGAACTCTCGCGCGAGCGGATGCGCCGCTGCAACTCGTTCAACGGCGAGATGCCGCGCGCCAGCGCCAGCCACACCAGCAGCACCGCCAGCGGCAGGATGACGCCCTTGATGATCTCGTTGGTGAGCCGGGCCCGCTTGCCCAGCGTCTCGGCCACCTGCACCAGCATCACCTTGGTGGACCCTGCCTGGCCCTCCGGTGACACCCACAGGTAGGCCACCCGCACCGCATCGCTGCCCACCTCGTCGTCGCGGAAGTGCAGCTCCCACGGCACGATGGGCGCCTCCTCGGTGGGCACGGGCAGCGTCGCATCGCCGCTGAGCAGTTCGCCGCGCAGGCCGAGCACTTGATAGAAGACGGTGTCGGACGCATCCGCCCGCAGCAGCGCCGCGGCCTCGGGTGCCAGCGCATACCGGTCCTTCCCCTTGGCCAGTCCCGGCGGCGGCGCCTCCGCGGCCACCTGCAGGCCGAGGCTGCGCGCCATCTCACCCAACTCGCGGTCGTAGGGGCGGCTCGCAATGCCTTGCGCCACCAACCAGGTCAACGCGACGCTGATCGGCCAGATCAACAGCAGCGGCGCGAGCATCCAGTCCAGGATCTCGCCGAACAGCGAGCCCTGCTGGGGGGCGACGCCGTCCTTGGCCGGCATCTAGACGGGCCGCTGCATGCAGCCGGCGCGTTGCCTCATGACGCAATCTTCTCGAGACAGTAACCCAGCCCACGTACCGTCGCGATGCGGATGGGGCCTTGCTCGATCTTCTTGCGCAAGCGGTGGATGTAGACCTCGATCGCGTTGTTCGAGACCTCCTCACCCCACTCGCACAGCCGCTCCACGAGCTGGTCCTTGCTGACCAGGCGCCCCGCGCGCTGCAGCAGCACCTCCAGAAGCGACAGCTCGCGCGCCGACAGCTCCAGCATCTGCTCATTGATGTAGGCCACGCGGCCCGTGGCATCGAACGTGAGCGGACCGTGCTTGATCAGGCTGCTGGCCGTGCCGAGGCCGCGGCGGGTCAAGGCGCGCACGCGGGCTTCCAGTTCCTGCAGCGAGAAGGGCTTGGCCATGTAGTCGTCTGCCCCCAGGTCCAGGCCCTTCACACGCTGCTCGACGCTGTCGGCCGCGGTCAGGATCAGCACCGGCATCGTCGAGCCGCGGGCGCGCAACTTGCGCAGCACCTCCAGGCCATGCAGCCGGGGCAAGCCGAGGTCCAGGATGACGAGGTCGAACTCGTGCGTGGCCAGCGCCGTGTCGGCCTCGGTGCCGCTGCTCACGCGGTCCACCGCGTAGCCCGAGGCCCGCAGCGCGCGCAACAGGCCGTCGGCCAGGACCTGATCGTCTTCTGCAATGAGGATGCGCATTTCTGTTGTCTCCTGGGCCGATGTTAGGTCTTGTGGGGGTGGCTCACCTCTTGAGCCACCTTCCGCCTACGATCTCGTTCGATCCTGCGCCGCCCCCGCCGCGGCGCAGGAATGAAACACTGTACAAACATACAGATTGCCCCATAATCCGCCCCATTCCCACGGAGATTCGCATGGACGCCCCGGTCAAAGCCCTCAACACCGAAAAAGCCAAGGCCCTGCAGGCCGCCCTCGCCCAGATCGAAAAGCAGTTCGGCAAGGGTTCCATCATGCGCCTGGGTGAAGGCGAGGTCATTGAGGACATCCAGGTCGTCTCCACCGGCTCCCTGGGCCTGGACATCGCGCTGGGCGTCGGCGGCCTGCCGCGCGGTCGCGTCGTCGAGATCTACGGCCCCGAGTCCTCCGGCAAGACCACGCTCACGCTGCAGGTCATCGCCGAGATGCAAAAGCTCGGTGGCACCGCCGCCTTCATCGACGCCGAGCACGCGCTGGACATCCAGTACGCCCAGAAGCTCGGCGTCAACCTGCAAGACCTGCTGATCAGCCAGCCCGACACCGGCGAACAGGCCCTTGAGATCGTCGACGCGCTGGTGCGCTCCGGCTCGGTGGACCTCATCGTCGTCGACTCGGTCGCCGCACTCACGCCCAAGGCCGAACTCGAAGGCGAGATGGGCGACAGCCTTCCCGGCCTGCAGGCCCGCCTGATGAGCCAGGCCCTGCGCAAGCTCACCGCCACGATCAAGAAGACCAACTGCACGGTCATCTTCATCAACCAGATCCGCATGAAGATCGGCGTGATGTTCGGCTCGCCCGAAACGACCACCGGCGGCAATGCGCTGAAGTTCTACGCCTCCGTGCGCCTGGACATCCGCCGCATCGGCTCCATCAAGAAGGGCGAAGAGGTCATCGGCTCGGAGACCAAGGTCAAGGTCGTCAAGAACAAGGTCAGCCCGCCGTTCAAGACGGCCGAGTTCGACATCCTCTACGGTGAAGGCATCAGCCGCGAGGGCGAGATCATCGACATGGGCGTCGTCGCCAAGGTGGTCGACAAATCCGGCGCGTGGTACGCCTACAACGGCGAGAAGATCGGCCAGGGCAAGGACAACGCCCGCGAGTTCCTGCGCGAGAACCCCGACATCGCCCGCGAGATCGAGAACAAGATCCGCGACTCGCTGGGTGTGGCGCTGCTGGCCGCGCCGTCTGACGAGTAAGGCCGCTGCCCCGGCATGGCGCGGCAGCCTTTGTCGCTGAAGGCGCGGGCCATTGCCCTGCTCGCCCAGCGGGAGCACAGCCGGCTGGAGCTGCGCCGCAAGCTGCTGAGCATTGAACGGCGGCAGCGGGTGGCCACAGCGGTGAACGCCTCCCGGTCGGGCGCCAAGGGGGCCTTCGATGAAGCCGACCTCGGCGAGGACCTGGACGCCACCGCAGCAGCCGACGCGCAGGCGGCCGAAGCCGCAGAAGCCGCAGAAGCGACCGTCGACGCGCTGCTCGACAGTCTCGCCACGGGCGGTTACCTGAACGAAACCCGCTTCGTCGAATCCCGCGTGCATCAGCGCGCTTCGCGGTTCGGCGTGCAGCGCATCCAGCAGGAGCTGGCCCAGCACGGCCTCAAGCTCGACGCCGAGCAGCAAGACGCGCTGCGCGCCAGCGAGTTGGAGCGCGCGCGCGAGGTGTGGCTCAAGCGCTTCGGCCCGACGCCCGCCCGCGAGCCCGCCGAGCAGGCGCGGCAGACGCGTTTCCTGCTGGCGCGCGGGTTTTCCCCCGATCTCGTGCGTCGATTGCTGAGGGCGCAAGGCTCGCTTGATTGAGTGCAGGAGGGGACTTTTCACCCTCCGTGCTACATTGCCGGCTGCCCCAAAACGAGGGTTCACCCGGTTACAGGCGCTTTTCGACCTTCGAAAACCCGCGCCCCCGCCGGCAAGACCCCGTCCCGGCACGCGCCGGGTTCTGCTGCCAGATCCGCCCCCATGCCCGCCGACCACCCGTCCATCCCGCGCCGCTTGCTGCATCGCCGCGCCCTCGATGTGCAGGTTTTCGCGCGCGATGACGGGCTGTTCGACGTCGAAGCAAGCTTGACCGACACCAAGACGCACGACGTGCCGCTCGCGGGTGAGCCCCGCAAGGCGGGCGATCCCATCCACGAGATGCGCCTGTTGCTGACGGTCGACGCCAGCCTCACCATCACCGCCGCGACGTCGCAGACCCTCTGGATGCCCTACGTCGGCGCCTGCGACCAGCATGGCGACGCCTACGCCCAGCTGGTGGGCCTGAACCTCTTGAAAGGCTTCCGTCAGGCCGTCCAGGAACGATTGCGCGGTACGCGCGGTTGTACCCACCTGACCGAACTCTGCCTCGTGCTGCCCACGGCCGTTCTCCAGGCCATGGCCGGCTCCATCATCGACACCCGCGAAGGCGACGCCGACGGCAACCCGCCCTTCCAGCTCGACCGCTGCCACGCCCTGCGGCGTGACGGCGAGACCGTCGCTACGTTCTACCCGCGCTGGCACCAGAAGAAGCCCGCCCGCGCGACCACCGTTTCCTGACTTCCCCGACCCGAGAGACCCAGCCATGAAAATCCACGAATACCAGGGCAAAGAGATCCTGCGCCAGTTTGGCGTGCCGGTGCCGCGCGGCATCCCGGCCTTCACCGTGCAGGAGGCCGTTGAGGCTGCCCAGAAGCTGGGCGGCCCGGTCTGGGTCGTGAAGGCCCAGATCCACGCCGGTGGCCGCGGCAAGGGCGGCGGCGTCAAGGTCGCCAAGACCATCGACGACGTGAAGGAAAAGTCCGAAGCCATCCTGGGCATGCAGCTCAAGACGCACCAGACCGGCCCCGAAGGCCAGAAGGTCCGCCGCCTCTACATCGAAGACGGCGCCGACATCGGCAAGGAGTTCTACGTGTCGCTGGTGACCGACCGCGCCACGCAAAAGGTTGCCTTCATCGCGTCCAGCGAAGGCGGCATGGACATCGAAGAGGTGGCCCACAGCACGCCCGAGAAGATCGTCACCGAAGTGATCGATCCGCTGACCGGTATCACGCCCGAGCAATCCAAGAAGATCGCTGCCGCCATCGGCATGGAAGGCCACACGGTCGACCAGGCCGTCGACCTGTTCGCCAAGCTCTACAAGTGCTACATGGACACGGACGCGTCGCTGGTGGAAATCAACCCGCTGAACCGTGACAGCAAGGGCAACCTGATGGCCCTGGACGCGAAGTTCAACTTCGACGCCAACGCGCTGTTCCGCCACCCTGAGATCGTCGCTTACCGCGACCTCGACGAAGAAGACCCCGCCGAAGTCGAGGCCTCCAAGTTCGACCTGGCCTACATCAGCCTGGACGGCAACATCGGCTGCCTGGTCAACGGCGCCGGCCTGGCCATGGCCACCATGGACACCATCAAGCTGTTCGGCGGCGAGCCGGCCAACTTCCTGGACGTCGGCGGTGGCGCCACGGCCGAGAAGGTGACCGAGGCCTTCAAGATCATGCTGAAGAACAAGGCCGTCAAGGGCATCCTGGTCAACATCTTCGGCGGCATCATGAAGTGCGACACCATCGCCGAAGGCGTGATCACCGCCTGCAAGGCCGTGAACCTGTCCGTGCCGCTGGTGGTGCGCATGAAGGGCACCAACGAAGAACTGGGCAAGAAGATGCTGGCCGAATCCGGCCTGCCCATCATCGCCGCCGACACGATGGCCGAAGCGGCCACCAAGATCGTCGCCGCCGTCAAGTAAACGCCCAGGAGTTCCACACCATGTCGATCTACATCAACAAAGACACCAAGGTCATCACCCAGGGCATCACCGGCAAGACCGGCCAGTTCCACACCCTGGGCTGCCAGGCCTATGCCAACGGCAAGAACGCCTTCGTTGCGGGCGTGAACCCGAAGAAGGCCGGCGAGAAGTTCTCCGAGATCCCCATCTACGCCACCGTCAAGGAAGCCGCCTCGCAGACCGGCGCGACCGTGTCGGTCATCTACGTGCCGCCCGCGGGCGCTGCCGCTGCGATCTGGGAAGCGGTGGAGGCCGACCTCGACCTGGCGATCTGCATCACCGAAGGCATCCCCGTGCGCGACATGCTGGAAGTGCGCAACAAGATGAAGGCCAAGGAAGCCGCCGGCGGCAAGCGCACGCTGCTGCTGGGCCCCAACTGCCCGGGCCTGATCACGCCGGAAGAAATCAAGATCGGCATCATGCCCGGCCACATCCACCGCAAGGGTCGTGTGGGCGTGGTCTCGCGCTCCGGCACGCTGACCTATGAAGCCGTGGCGCAGCTGACCGAGCTGGGCATCGGCCAGTCGTCGGCCGTCGGCATCGGCGGCGACCCGATCAACGGCCTGAAGCACATCGACGTGATGAAGGCCTTCAACGACGACCCGGACACCGACGCCGTCATCATGATCGGCGAGATCGGCGGCCCGGACGAGGCCGAAGCCGCCCGCTGGTGCAAGGCCAACATGAAGAAGCCGATCGTCGGCTTCATCGCCGGCGTCACCGCCCCTCCGGGCAAGCGCATGGGCCACGCTGGCGCGCTGATCTCTGGCGGCGCCGACACGGCCGATGCCAAGCTCGCCATCATGGAAGAGTGCGGCTTCACCATCACGCGCAACCCGTCTGAAATGGGCAAGCTGCTCAAGGGCCTGCTGTAATTCAGCCTTGACCTGACCACCCGAGGGCCGTTCGTTGAACGGCCCTCGGCCTTTTGGTACGCCACATTTGGTACGTCATTCGGGACGTCACATTTGCGGCGTCACCTGCGTAATTGCACGCTGGCACCCGGCCTGCCATGCCGCCGACACTGCGGTGCCACCCACCGAACACACCATGGACCTGCTCAACGCCGCCTTCTTCATCGCGCTGCTGAAGATCATCTGGGTCAACATCCTGCTGTCCGGCGACAACGCGGTCGTCATCGCGCTGGCCGCCCGCAACCTCGGGGCTGATCAGCAAAAGCGCGCCATCATCTTCGGCAGCGGCGCCGCCATCGTGCTGCGCGTGGTGCTGACGCTGTTCGCCGTCCAGCTGCTGCAGCTGCCCTACCTGAAGCTGATCGGCGCGGCGCTGCTGGTGTGGATCGGCATCCAGCTGCTCGCCGAGGGAGACGACGATGCCGACGTGCACGCCTCCAGCAGCATCTGGGTCGCCATCCGCACCATCCTCGTGGCCGACCTCGTCATGAGCCTGGACAACGTCATTGCGGTCGCCGCAGCCGCCAACAGCGCGCCCGAGGGGGCCCGCACCGTGCTGCTCATCATCGGCCTGGGGTTGTCGATCCCGCTGATCATCTTCGGCAGCACGATGCTGCTCAAGTTGATGGAGCGCTTCCCGGTGATCATCACGCTGGGCGCGGCGCTGCTGGGCTTCGTGGCTGGCGAGATGGCGACCACCGATGTGGTCCTGCACGATTGGTTCCTGGCCCATCTGCACGACCTGGACTACACCGTCAGCATCGTCGGCGCCGTGCTGGTGGTGGCCGTCGGGCTGGCCCTGGGTCGCCGCGGCAAGCGCGACGCGGCCTAAGATCGCCTGCATGGCAAGCGGCGGCAAATCCGGCAAGGCGGGCAGCTTCTGGCAGCGGCTTATCGGCCGGTCGGCCGAAGGCGATGACGCGCCCGCACCGCCGGCCGAGGTGCCTCAGGGCGCCATGGCGGCTGCGGCACCGGCCGGGCCCAGCGACTCAACGCCCGACCTGCGCGACTTCGACATCGGCGCCGAGATCGGCCGCGGCGCCATGGCCATCGTCTACAAGGCCACGCAGCGCTCCACCGGCCGCCAGGTGGCCATCAAGCGGCTGGCGCTGAGTCGCGAGTTCTCTTCCGAGGACCTGGCCGACGTGCGCGAACGCTTCATGCGCGAGGCGCGGGCGGCAGGTGCGCTGGAGCACCCCGACATCCTGCAGGTGGTGGATGCCGGGCAGGACGGCAACGACGCCTGGCTGGCCCTGGAGTACGTGCTGGGCCGAGACCTGAGCCTGTTCACGAAGCCGGGGCAGCTGCTGCCGGTGCGTGAGGTGGTGCAGCTGGGCGCCCGCCTGGCCCGCGCGCTGGATTACGCCCACAGCCGCGGCGTCATCCACCGCGACATCAAGCCCGCCAACATCATGCTCGACCGGGTCAACGGCAATCTGAAGCTGATGGACTTCGGCATTGCCCGCGTCGGCGACGGCAGCCGCACCCGCACGGGCCTGGTCCTGGGTACACCGTCCTTCATGTCACCCGAGCAGCTCGCCGGGCTGGCGGTGGACGGACGCAGCGACCTCTACTCGCTGGGCGTGCTGCTCTACCAGCTGCTGACCGGCCGGCTGCCGCACCAGAGCGATTCGATGGCGAAACTCATGCAACTGATCGCGACGGAGCCTGCGCCCGACGTGCGCCTGCATCGCCGCAGCCTGCCCGAGTCGCTGGCCCTGGTGCTGGCCGTGGCGCTCGAGAAGCGCCCCGAGTTGCGCTACCCCTCCGGAGAGCAGATGGCCCGTGACCTGGATGCGGTGCTCGTCATGGATCTGCAGGCCGAGCCGGCCGCTGCCGAGGTCGGTGCCGAGGCGCCCGATCCAGCCTTCGCACAAACACTGCGCTTGGCCGCCGAGGAAGCAGGGCAGAATCGCCCCTCCGCTCCCACTGGTGCCCCACCGCACGACCCTCGCCAAGCCCCATGACCCTGGAGTTCTTCAGCGCCACCGACGTGGGACGGGCGCGCGACAACAACGAAGACTCGGTGGCCCTGGACGAGGCCGCCGGGCTGGCCGTGCTGGCCGATGGCATGGGCGGCTACAACGCCGGCGAGGTGGCCAGCCAGATGCTGACCAGCTTCGTCGCCTCCGAACTCGGACGCTGGCTCAAGGACGCCGGCCGGGAAGCCCGCGCGGGTGAAGTCAAGCGGGCCATGGACATCTGCGTGGACAACGCCAACCGCGCGATCTTCAACGCCGCCAACACCAACCCGCGCTATGCGGGCATGGGCACGACGCTGGTGCTGGGCGTCTTCCGACCCGAGGGACTGTTGCTCGGACACGTCGGTGACTCCCGCGCCTACCGCCTGCGCGGCGGACGCCTGACCCAGATCACACGCGACCATTCCCTGCTGCAGGAACAGATCGACGCCGGCCTGCTGACGGTGGAAGAGGCTGCGTTTTCGAGCAACAAGAACCTCGTCACCCGCGCCGTGGGCGTGGAAGACACGGTGCTGATGGAGCTGCACCTGCACGAAGTCCAGGCCGGAGACACCTTCCTGATGTGCTCTGACGGCCTGTCCGACATGCTGGACGACGACAGCATCGCCAACCTCCTGAATGCCAACGCGTCGCTGTCAGAGGCGGCACGCGCGCTGATCATTGCGGCAAATGACAGTGGCGGGCGCGATAACATCGCGATCATCCTGGCCCGCGCCGAGGGCCGCCAACGTACCGAAGGACGGGGCTGGTGGCCCTTCGGTCGCCGAGGCGGCAAAGACTCCGTTGCCTGAAAGTCGCGGCACGCACAACAGAACTTGAGGTCATACATGGGCAAACTGGTGGTTTCGCTCGACGGCGTGGTGATCAAGGAAGTCCAGATCACCAAAGACAAGACCACGCTGGGTCGGCGGCCGTACAACGACATCGTCATCGACAACCTCGCGGTGTCGGGCGAACACGCGGTGCTGCAGATGGTGGGCGCCGACGTCTTCATCGAGGACCTCAACTCGACCAACGGCACCTACATCAACGGCAAGGCGATCAAGAAGCAGTTGCTGGCCGACAACGACACCGTCGAGATCGGCAAGTACAAGATCAAGTTCCTGCTGAATGACGGTGGCGACTACGAAAAGACCATGATCCTCAAGCCGGGCGCCGGCGCGCCGGCCAACCTGGGCTTGACGTCCGCCTTCGGCACCCTGGGCAGCGGCTCGTCCATCGGCCCGGCCACCATCAAGGTGCTGACCGGCGCGGCTGCCGGCCGTGAGGTGTCGCTGACCAAGGTCGTCACCACGCTGGGCAAGCCAGGTGTGCAGGTGGCTTCCATCACCAAGCGCCCCACCGGCTATGTCTTCGCCCACGTCGAGGGCACCCACCGGCCCAGCGTCAACGGCATTCCGCTGACCGGCGAGTCCATCGCGCTGCGCACCGGCGACCTGATCGAGCTGGCCGGCACGCAGATGCAGTTCATCCAGGGGTAAACGGACCACCCCCTACCGGCTTCGCCAGCCCCTTCAAGGGAGCACCCTCGGCCGCCCGGCAAAGCCGGATCGGCGAGGGTCATGGGGCAACCTGCCAGCCTTGCGAACCGTGTGATTTCCTCACGCATGGTGCGCTACCAAGTCGGTATTACGACCGTCTGACTGATCAGGTAGGTGCGTACATTCTTGGCTCCGCCCCGCCTGATGCGTGGCACCCCTTCCAAGCCACGCACTGCATGAACATCCGCGTCCTGGGCTGCTCCGGCGCCATTGCCGCCGGCTACAAGACCACCGCCTTCCTGCTGGACGGCGATGTGCTCATTGACGCCGGCACCGGTGTGGGTGACCTCCCGCTGGACGCCCTCGCGGCCATCGACCACATCCTGCTCAGCCATTCCCATCTGGACCATGTGCTGGGCATTCCGCTGCTGGCCGATGCCGTGCTGCGGCTGCGCGTGGCGGCCGGCCGTCCGCCCATCCAGGTTCACGCCCTGCCCGAGACCCTGGCGGCCCTGCGCCAGCACATCTTCAACGGCATCATCTGGCCCGACTTCACCGCACTGCCCACGGCGGCGGCACCGGTGCTGTCGCTGCATCCCTTCCAGATCGGCGACCGCCTCGACCTCGGCGGCCGCGTGGTCGAAGTGCTCCCCGCGATGCACACCGTGCCGGCCGTCGGCTTCGCGGTCGACGCCGGGGCGGCCGCTGGCCATGCCCATTGGGTCTTCACCGGCGACACCGGCCCCAACCCCGCGCTCTGGCAGCGCCTGGCCACGATGCGCTTGTCGCACCTGGTCATCGAGACCGCCTTCAGCGACGATGAATCAGAAGTCGCCCATGTCAGCCAGCACCTGTGCCCGACCGATCTGGGTCGTGAACTGGCCCAGCTGGCCGGCAGCGTGGACGTGCGCATCACGCACATCAAGCCGGGGGAAGTCGAAGCCGTCATGGCCGGCGTGCAGGCACTGAACAGCCCGCACCGCATCAGCGCCTTGCAGGCCGGGCAGGTCATGACGCTGTAACGCGCCGCCGCGCTGCGGCAGACCGCTCCGATCAACAGGGAGGCTTTGCCTCCCTGTTTCCATTTGTGAGCCGCGCCAGAAGATGTTACGCATGCAACTGACATTTCTTGCGCCGCGCCTCGTGAGTGACACAAAGCGTCAGTGCCAAGTGACGATTTTTGTCAGGCCGCAGGCCCGCACGCGGCGATTCGTGCGCAATCGCACGCGCCATCCCCCCTAGAAAGCTGGCACGCCCCCTGCATTCAGTGGGGGAGCCTCCCTCCCTCCCATTTACCTTTCGTCGGAGTTATCCATGAACCTGAAAGCACGCGCCCAACAAGGCTTCACCCTGATCGAACTGATGATCGTCGTGGCCATCATCGGCATCCTGGCTGCTGTGGCCATTCCGCAGTACAAGGACTACACGGCCAAGGCCAAGATCGGCAACGCCATCGTCGCCATCGACTCCTTCAAGAACGCCGTGGCCCTGTGCGGCCAGGAAGAAGGCGCCCTGACGAACTGCAACCAGACCGGCATTCTGAGCAACGCCACGTTCACCAAGACCAACGAAGTGGCCAGCGCCACCATCACCGGTGCCGGCGTCATCACCCTGACCTTCGAATCGTCCACCAAGGTCGGTAACGACCTGGGCGGCAAGTCCATCACCTTCACCCCGACGCTGGGCAACTCGGCTGTCAACTGGAAGATCGACGGCAGCGCCGTGACCAACGCGACGCTGAAGCAAGTCATCGAGAAGAACTCGTACTCCTGATCAACCCAAGTTGGTCACAGAACAGGGGCTTCGGCCCCTGTTTTCTTTTGTGGCGCCCGCTGGGCTGGCCCTAAGCTGCGCGTCACCCCCGCCTGACCACCATCCCAGCACCGACCTGCCGACCGATGCTTCGCAGCCCCCGACCCCTGCTGGTGACCGGCCTGGCCGCTGCGGCCCTGTTCCTGTTCGCCCGCGGCTACGAAGGCCTGCAGCACGACGGCATCCTCTACAGCGGGCAGACGCTGCTGCGCACCCGTGTGCCCGCCCTGAGCGGCGACCCCTTCTTCAGCAGCGGTTCGCAAGACGCGTTCTCGCTGTACTCGCTGCTGGTGGCGCCGCTGTACGACATGCTCGGCAGCAATGCCACGCACCTGGCACTGCTGCTCTTGGGCCTGGGCGCCTCGGCGCTCGCGGTGCTCGCCCTGCTGCGCAGCCTCGGGCTGCAGGCCTTGGCCCCCTGGGGCCTGCTGGCAGTGGGCGTGTTGTCGCCGATGTACGGCGGCATGCGCATCTTTGGCTACACCGAGCCCTATCTCACCGCGCGAACGCTGGCTGAACCGCTGGCGCTGCTAAGCCTGGCGGCGTGTGTGCGCGGGCGATGGGCCGTCGCCGCTGCCCTGCTGGGTATCGCACTCGCCTTGCATCCCCTGATGGCCCTGCCGGCCGTGGTGATCGCATGGCTCTTCGCCGTGGGTCACAACCGTCGCTGGCTCTGGGCCCTGGCCGCCGTGCCGGCCGCGCTCGTGCTGGGCGCGCTGGGTGTGTCGCCGCTGGACCGGCTGCTGCGCCGCTTCGACCCCACCTGGTGGGACATCATCTCCACCATCAGCCGACATCTCTTCGTCAACGAATGGGATTTCCGCGACTGGCGCGGCGTGCTGACCGACGTCGGTCTGATCGCTGCCGCCTGGGCGCTGCTGCCCCCCGCGCAGGCCGGACGGCGCCTGCTGGCAGCAAGCCTCGGCGCCACCGGGCTGCTGTTGGCCGCGAGCGCCGCCGGCTCGGTGCTGCTGCACAGCGTGCTGATCACGCAGATTCAGCCGTGGCGCGTGCTGTGGCTGACGCATGCGCTGGCCATGGCCCTGTCGCCTTTCGTGCTGCGGCAGCTGTGGCAGCAACAAGGGCTGTGGCAGCTCACCGCCGCCTTCGCAGCCCTGCTGCTGCTGGACGCCCAGGCCGGCAGCAGCTACGGCGGCCCCTTGCTCGTCGGCGTGCTGCTGAGTGCCGGCTTGGCATGGCGTCAGGTGGTCGTTTCACCGTCCCTGACGCGCGGGCTGCTGGTGCTGTGCGCACTGGGCTTGGTCGGCTACAGCGCCACCCACCTGATGCTGCAGCTGGATCGCATCAGCTGGCTGCAACCTCATGCAGGTGCGGCCGCTCGCGCCGCCAAAATCGTCACCGAGCCCTTGATTGCCCTGGGCCTGGTGGCGCTGCTGTGGATCGGTGCACGTCACCGTCGCGCCTGGGCGAACGCATCGGCACTTGGCGTCGCCACGCTGGGCTTGATCGCTGCATTGCTGACCTGGGACCGCCGCGACAGTTTCGGGCAGCTCGTGGAATCTCCGCCGCCCAACCCGCCCTTCAGCCGCTTCATTCCGGTCCATGCCAGCGTCTACTGGCCGGACAACGTCGGTGCGATCTGGAGCCTGCTCGGCCGCACCAGCCACTATTCACGCCTGCAAAGCGCCGGCTCCCTGTTCGGCCGTGACACCGCCCTGACCTTTGCCCCCCGCCGCGCGGCCTACCGGGCCATTGACGACGCGCGCGAACAATGCGAGGCCGGGTCCTTGATCGGCGGCGACCCGCAGGCCCTCGTCCGCTGCGCCACGCCATCGCCGGTGTTGCTGGCCGACCTGTGCAGCCAGCCCCAGCGACCCGACTTCCTGGTGTTCGAGTCACCCGTGCAAGCCACACCCTTGTCGGTGCTCACCGCCGGACCGCGTCGCTTCTCGCTCTACGCCTGCACCCAGTTCCAGAGGGCAGCGCCGTGACCGCGCCGACCCGCCTGGTGGCAGCCACGCCCTTGCCCGATCGCCTGAGACAGCTGCTCCAAGAGGGCTGGCGGTATGGCCTGACGAGCCTGGCCGCACTCGTGACTGACACGGGGGCGTACGCACTGGCCCTGCGCGCCGAAGTCCCGCTCGCCGCAGCCATCCTGCTCGGCTTTGCCGCAGGTCTTGCCGTGGCCTACGCCGGCAGCGTGATGTGGGTCTTCCATCAACACCGGCTGCACGACCGTCGCGCCGAGTTCGCCGCCTTCGCGGGCATCGGTCTCGCGGGCATGCTGCTGACGCAGGCCAGCCTGTGGTGGCTGGTGAGCCGGCAACACTGGCCACCGGTGCCTGCCAAACTGCTGACTGCCGTGGGTGTCTTCGCCTTCAACTTCACGCTGCGCAAGCTCCTGCTGTTCACGCGCGCCGCAGGCGCCAATTCCGCATGACCCAACCCTCCGCCCTCATCATCGGTGCCGGCCCGGCCGGCCTCACGGCCGGCCTGGAACTGCTGCGCGCCGGCTATCCGCAGGTCACGATCCTGGAGGCCACCGACGCCATCGGCGGCATCTCCAAGACCGTCAGCTACAAGGGCAACCGCATCGACATCGGGGGGCACCGCTTCTTCTCCAAGTCGGACTGGGTGATGGACTGGTGGCGCGATGTGCTGCCCGTTGCCCGGCCCGCTGGCGGCGGCGATGCGCGCCTGGCCTACCAGGGGCAGGAGCGGCTGCTCGGGGCCAGCCAGGCCACCGCCCGCGAGTCGGATGACGCCGTCATGCTGGTGCGCAGCCGCCAGTCGCGCATCTTCTTTGGCGGCAACTTCTTCGACTACCCGCTCAAGCCCGGCCTGGACCTGGTGCGCAACATGGGCCTGGGTCGCTGCCTGCAGTTCGCCGGCAGCTACATGGCAGCCGCCGCACGCCCCATCCAGCCCGAGCGCACGCTGGAAGACTTCTTCATCAACCGCTTCGGGCGCCAGCTCTACCTGCAGTTCTTCAAGGACTACACCGAGAAGGTCTGGGGCGTGCCCTGCCGCGACATCAGTGCCGACTGGGGCGCGCAACGCATCAAGAGCCTGTCCATCGGCAGTGCCGCCAAGCAGGCGCTGAAGAAGATCGTCACGGGCAAGACCGACACCCAGCACACCTCGCTCATCGAGAGCTTCCTCTACCCCAAGTACGGCCCCGGCCAGATGTGGGAGACGGCGGCCGCCGAGTTCGAGCGGCGCGGCGGCCGGCTGCTGCGCGGCTGGGCAGTGGACGAGATCCATCGCCGCGAGCACCTCGTGGAGCGCGTGGTAGCGCATGACGGCCAGGGCCAGCGTCAGAGCTTCGACGTGGGCCATGTGGTGTCGACCATGCCCATCCGCGAACTGGCGCAGGCGCTTCGCCCCGCACCTGACGCCCCGGCGCTGGCCATCGCCTCGGGCCTGGAGTACCGCGACTTCATCACCGTCGGCCTGCTGTACCGGCGCATGAGCCCGAAGGTGGCCGGCAAGGCGCGGCACGTCAGTGACAACTGGATCTACATCCAGGAACCCGGCGTGAAGGTCGGCCGCGTGCAGGTCTTCAACAACTGGAGCCCCTACATGGTGGCCGACCCCGACACCGTCTGGCTCGGCCTGGAGTTCTTCGCCCGCGACGACGACTCGCTGTGGGCCATGAGCGAGGACGCCCTCAAGGCCCTGGCCGTGCGCGAGATGCAGCAACTGGGCCTGGCGGACGAGGCCGAACTGCTGGACGCCACCGTGCTGCGCCAGCCCAAGGCCTACCCGGGTTATTTCGGCGCGGCCTTCCAGCGCTTCGACGAACTGCGCGGCTGGC
Organism: Roseateles puraquae; assembly: GCF_002205845.1. Lineage (GTDB taxonomy): Bacteria > Pseudomonadota > Gammaproteobacteria > Burkholderiales > Burkholderiaceae_C > Pelomonas > Pelomonas puraquae. Next base: position 374,217 of record NZ_NISI01000006.1, read on the forward strand.
TCGACGGCCTGAGCAATCTCTACCTGTGCGGTCGCAACGGCATGCACCGCTACAACAACCAGGACCACTCCATGCTGTCGGCCCGCCTGGCGGCGCAGGCCATCCTCAACGGCGGCACCGGGCGCGAGGCGATCTGGGCCGTCAACATCGACGACGACTACCACGAGGAAGCCCCGACAAAGAACTGACGGCGCCGCGTGCCATGATGCGCGCCCATGTCTTCTGCGCCGCCTTCCCTGCCATCTCTCTCCGCTGAGCCGATCGAGCCCGGGGCGCTGTTGGCGATCGTCATCGCCGCCGCGCTGCCGCCCCTGCTGGCCTACAACCAGACCCCGGCGGCCACGCTCTACAACCAGCTGCTCGCCTTGTCGGGCTGGGGTTTCGCGCTGCTGCTGTGGGCCCGCCAATCGCCCGGCTGGCTGCGCGGTGCGGGCAGCCCGGCCGCCCTGGCGCTGGCCCTGCTCTTCATCGCCCCGCTGACGTCCGTGATCTGGCGCGGCCTGCCGTCCTCGCTCGGCCTGGAAGCCGCCGCCGTGCTGGGCGCCGCCCTCGCGGTGCTGATGCTGGCCCAGGGCGTGCGCCGCGAGCAGCGCAGCCTCGCCGCCGAGGCCCTGTGCTGGGGCCTGCTGGTGGCCGGTGGGTTCAGCATCGCGATCAGCCTGGTGCAGGTCTTTGCACCTGGCTGGGCCGACGGCAGCGTCATTGCCCGCTCGGGCATCCCCGGCCGCGCCGTGAGCAACCTGCGCCAGCCCAACCACCTGGCCAGCCTGATGATGTGGGCCGCGGTCGCAGCGGTCTTCATCACCGAGCGCCGGGGCTGGCGTGCAGCCTTGGGGCCGCTGCTGTTCGCCTGCGTGTTCACGGTGGTGTTGAGCGCCTCGCGCACCGGCTTCATCGGCATCGGCATGCTGGCGGTGTGGGGCATCGTCGACCGGCGCCTGTCACGCAGCGCACGCCTGGCCCTGCTGGCGACGCCGCTCATGCTCGGCGTCAGCTGGTGGCTGATGGCGCTGTGGTCCGCCGAGAGCGGGCATGCCTTCGGCGCGGCCTCGCGCCTGTCCGAAGGGGCGGGCTCGCCCTCTCGCCTGGCCATCCTGCGCGATGCCTGGGACCTGACCCGCGCCAACCCCTGGTTCGGCGTTGGCTGGGGCGAGTTCAACTTCGCCTGGAGCCTCACGCCCTTCCCGAACCGGCCGATCGCCTTCTTCGACCACACGCACAACCTGCCGTCGCAGCTGGCCGTCGAGCTCGGCCTGCCGTGGGCGGGCCTGGTGCTGGGGCTGCTGGGCTGGGCGCTGTGGCGAGCCGCCCGCGGTGCGGTGAAGGCCGAAGGCGACGACGCCCTGCTGCGCCGCGCGGCACTGATGATCGTGCTGACCATCGGCCTGCACAGCCTGCTCGAGTACCCGCTCTGGTATGCCTACTTCCTGCTGCCGGCCTGCTTCGCTCTCGGCCTGGCCCTGCCGGCCGATGACGGCCGCACATCACCCGCGCCGGCGCTGCCTTGGCAGCTGGCGGGGGCGCTGCTCATCGCGGGCAGCCTGTTCGCGGTGTGGGACTACCAGCGCGTGGTCGTGATCTACGCGCCGCCGGACGAGGCCAAGTCCCTCAACCAGCGCATCGCCGAAGGCCAGCGTTCGGTGTTCTTCAGCCATCACGCCGACTACGCCGCCGCCACGAGCTTTCCGCCCGGCAAGCTCGCCCTGGCGGCCACGCGCCGCACGGCGTTCAGCCTCATCGATGCGCGGCTGCTGATGCACTGGTCGCGCTCACTGGAAGCCACGGGCGACGTCCAAGGCGCGCGCTTCGTGGCCGACCGGCTGCGCGAATTCCGCAACCCGACGGGCGACAACTGGTTCGCCAGCTGCGAGGAGGCTGCCTCCGCGCCGCCCATGCCGCAGTGCACGCCGGCCTCGGGCGTGGTGGACTGGCGGTCGCTGCGCTGAGGGCTACTCTGCGAGTTCAGCCCGCCACTCGCCCGACTTCCCGCCCTGCTTCTCCAGCACCCGCACGTTGCTGATGACCATGCCGCGGTCGGCGGCCTTGCACATGTCGTAGACGGTCAGCAGGCCAACCTGCACGGCGCACAGCGCCTCCATCTCGACACCGGTGCGGCCCAGGGTCTCGACCTGCGCGCGGCAGTGCACGCGGCTGTTCGGTTCGTCGAGTTCGAAGTCCACGGCGACGCGGGTGATGGGCAGCGGGTGGCACAACGGCACCAGGTCGCTGCAACGCTTGGCCCCCTGGATGGCCGCAACGCGCGCCACGCCGAGCACATCGCCCTTCTTGGCGCTGCCGCTGGCGATCAGCGCGAAGGTCTCGGGCTTCATGCGGATCTCGCCGGCAGCCACGGCCACGCGGTGGGTCTCCGCCTTGGCCGACACGTCCACCATGTGGGCCTGGCCTTGGGCATCAAAATGGGTGAGGGGAGAGGTCATGCCTGGAAACATTGGGGCAAGCGGTTGCAGGCATCATAGGAGGGTCGCCCTGAAGTGCGCGGTTGCCAAGGCCTGCCGCCCCGCCCGATGAAGAAGTTCCTGCAACGTCCCCTGCTCAGCCTGCTCGCCGCTGCCACGCTGGGCCTGCCCGGCGCGCCGCTGAACGCCCAGGTCAACCTGCCCGCCCTCGGCGACTCGGTGTCACAGGACCTGGACGTCAACGATGAGCGGCAGCTGGGCGAGCGCTACATGCGCCAGATTCGCCTGGACCCCGCCGTCGTACAGGACCCGCTGCTGCAGGAGTACATGGACGGCATCTTCCAGCCGCTGGTGGCCGCCTCGCGCAAGCTCGGCCACATCGGCGAAGACATCCAGGCCCGCTTTGCCTGGGAGTCTTTCCTGGTGGAAGACAAATCGGTCAACGCGTTCGCGCTGCCCGGTGGCTTCGTGGGCACGCACCTGGGGCTGATCGCGATGACCGTGTCGCGCGATGAGCTCGCGTCTGTGCTGGCGCACGAAATCTCCCACGTCACGCAGCGCCACATCGCACGGCGCATCGCGGGCGACTCCAAGAACAGCATGATCGCCATCGCCGGCCTGCTGCTGGGCGTGCTGGCCGCCTCGCGCGGCAACATCGACCTGGCCAACGCCGGCATCGTCGGCGGGCAGGCGGCAGCCACACAGATGTCGCTGAACTTCTCGCGCGACATGGAGCGCGAGGCCGACCGCGTGGGCTTCAACGTGCTGGTGGAAGCCGGCTTTGCCGGCAGCGGCATGGTCAGCATGTTCGAGCGCATGGACCAGGCCTACCACCTGATGGACAACGGGTCGTTTCCCTACCTGCGCTCCCACCCGCTGACGAGCGAGCGTATTGGCGACGCGCGCACCCGGCTCGCGCTGGAGCCCTTCGCGCGCCCGCGTGGCTTGGCCGAGCATGCCTTGATGGCCGCCCGCGCCCGCGTGCTGATGGACCCGCGCGTGGACGCCTGGAAGGTGCTGGAGAACTATGACGCCGGCGCCCGCAACCTCCGCGACAGTGGCGGCTACGAGCAGCTGGGGGCACGCTACGCCGCGACCCTGGCCTCCATCAAGCTGCGCAACTTCGACCGTGCCGAGGCCACGCTGCGCAGCGCCGACGTGACGCTGCAGCTGATCAACCCGAGCCCCAGCGAGATGGCCGCGGCTCGCCGGCAGCTGACCTATCTGCGCGCCGAACTGGCCCAGGCCCGCGGCCGCCCGATGGACGGCATGGCCGCGCTGGACAGCCTGCAGGGCGAAAAGTCCCGCCCGATGCTGATGGAGCGCGTGGCGCTGTCGCTGGTGCCAGGCGCAGGCGAGGCGGCGGTGCGTGAATCGGCCGAGGCGCTGCAGACGCATGTGAGCCTGCAGCCCAAGGATTCCTTCGCGTGGTCGCAGCTTGCCCTGGTCTGGCAGAGGCTCAACCAGCCGCTGCGCGCGGTACGGGCCCAGGCCGAGGTCTACGCCGCGGCGGGCGACCTCAACGGCGCGATCGACCGCCTGCGCTCGGGCCTGCGCCAGTCTCGCGGGCCGGATGCCGACCAGGTCGAGGCCTCGGTCATCGATGCGCGGCTGCGCACCCTGGTCTACGAGCGCCAGGCCCTGCTCGCCGAGATGTACCGCGGCCGCTACATCCCGCCGGACGCAGAACTGCCGAATTAGGCCCACCCCCTACCGGCTTCGCCGGCCCCCTCGAGGGGGCGCCGCTGGTGGACCGGCAAAGCCGGATCCACGGCGGCCGCTAGAGGGGCGGCGGCGCTTCGCGCGCCTTTCTGGGGGAGTGAGCGGCCGGTGGCGGCGAAGGGGAGTCAGCGTTGCGCGCGCTTTGACGTCAATCCGATGGGAACAGCCGCTCGATGACGACGTCGATGACCATGCCGCACAGGCTGTAGATCAGCGAGCCGATCAGCGCGGCGCCGAAGCCGGTCACGGCGAGGCCGTCGAGCAGGGTGGCAGCGGCCCAGAACACCAGCGCGTTGATGACGAACAGGAAGAGCCCCAGGCTCAGCACCGTCACCGGCAGCGTCAGCAGCACGAGGATGGGCCGCAGCAGCGTATTGAGCAGGCCCAGCACCAGCGCCGCGATCAGCGCCGAGGTGAAGCTCGTCACGACGACGCCTGGGTAGAGGTGCGCCACGAGCAGCAGCGCCCCGGCGAGCAGCAACCAACGGGTGAGGATCTTCATGGCCCGAGCATATCGGGCGATGCGGTCGGGCTGGTGTCGGCTGACCGTCGGATCGGACCCACAAGCGCCATGGCATTCAAATAGGAATCGTTCGCATTCGTGTTAATATTTTTGCTTCTCGCTGCTGGAAGCTCCCGTGAAACCCCTTGCCTTTGTCGCCCCCACCCCGGTCGCCGCCCCTGCGCGCGTCGGCGTGCTGCGTGCGCCGGCCACGGAGAACCCGGCACGCTTCGGTGAGGCGCCGCGCAGTCGCCGGCTGCTGCTCGTCGGCATCGCTGGCTTGCACCTGCTGGCCTTCTGGGGCCTGAGCCACATGCAGGACGTGCGCAAGACCGTGGCGCGCGTCGCGCCGGTCGTCGTGCGCCTGGTGGCGCCGGCCGAGCCGCCCAAGCCGCAACAACCCGTGCCGACGGCGCTGCCCGACATGAAGGCACCGACGGTGACGATGATCGAACCGCCACTGATCGCCATCGCCGCAGCGCCTGCGCCGTCGCCCGTCGTCGCGGCCCTGCCGCCACCGCCGCCACCCGCGCCGGTCCAGGCCGCCCCCACGCCAGCGCCAGTCGCGCTGGTCGTGCCGCCCCCGGCGCCGCCGTCGATCAAGCGCATCCCGGCCAGCGCCGTGCGCTATGTGCGCGAGCCGCGCATGACGGTGCCGCTGATGTCCAAGCGGCTGCGCGAATCCGGTGTGGTGCACCTGCGCGTGGTGGTGGACGTCAACGGCATGCCCAAGGACATCACGCTCGCGAAGTCCTCCGGCTTCGCCCGCCTGGACGAACAGGCGCTGCAAGACATGCGCAGCGCCCGCTTCGCCCCACAGACCGAGAACGGCCAGCCCATCGAATGGGAGGTCATCGCCCCGATGTCCTACGAAGTCGACCGCTGAGCCTGACCCCGTTTCCCGAGTAGCCATGCCCTGCGCTGCGCCTTGCGCCGCCGTGGGCAAAGCCATGCCTATTCATCACGATTCACTGGAGAGAAGTTCCATGTCCCGCAAGAACAAGAAGGCCACGCGGCCGCTGATGCCACTGCTGCCGCTGGGCGCCCTGGCCGCCGGCTTCGGCCTGGCCTCGGCCGCGCTGGCCCAGACGGCCCCGGCACCGGCCAAGGAAGACAACGTGCTGCCCACCGTGCGCGCCCGCGCCAGCGCCGAGAAGCAGGGCAAGGACGACTACCAGGCCACCGAAACCCGCATCGGCAAGGGCAAGCAGGACATCCGCGACATTCCGCAGTCGCTCACGGTCATCACCGAGAAGGTGATGGACGACCGCAACTTCAGCAACGTCAAGGAAGTGCTGAAGAACACTGCCGGCATCAGCTTCCAGGCGGCCGAAGGCGGCGAGGAAGACGTCAAGGTGCACGGCATCTCGCTGCAGAGCACCGGCGACATCTTCATCGACGGCATGCGTGACCCGGCGTTCTACGACCGCGACACCTTCTTCCTCGACAAGATCGAGCTGCTGCGTGGCTCGGCCTCGCTGCTGTTCGGGCGCGGCTCCACGGGCGGCGCTGTCAACCAGGTGACCAAGCAAGCCCAGCTCGCCGACCAGAACCAGATCGACGTGACCGTGGGCAGCCACGGCGCCATCCGCGCCGTGGTCGACTTCGACAAGCGCACCGGCGAAACCTCGGGCCTACGCGTCAGCGCCATGACCAACACCGCCGACAGCAACGGCGCCGGCTCCAAGATCGACAAGCGCGGCATCGGCCTGAACTACCGCTACGGCGTGGACGAGACCGATGAGTTCGGCATCACGCTGTACGGTCTGCAGAACGACAACGGAATCAACTACGGCGTGCGCTGGATGCGCCAGAGCCCGACCGACACCGTCGCCAACAAGCTCAACACCAAGCTCGACCCCGACGCCTACTACGGCCTGGCCAGCGACTTCAACAAGGGCACGGCCTACTACGGCATGCTCTCGCACACACACCGCTTCTCCAAGGACACCGAGGTGGTGACCAAGGTGCGCTATGCCGAGTACACCCGCGACCAGCGGGCCACGCTGTGGAACTTCGCGGCTGCGGCCCAGCAGCCGGGTGGGCAGGTCGTGTCGCTGGACACGCTCAGCAACGCCACCGTGCTCACCCGCGGCTTCCAGCCCAAGAAGCAGGACATGCAGACGGTCACCGCCCAGAGCGACCTGAGCACGCGCTTTGACGCCCTGGGCTTCAAGCACACGCTGCAAGCCGGCGTGGACTTCGCCAAGGAGAAGAAGCAGGTGTTCGGCCAGATCACGGCCGCGCAGGGTGGCATCGTGCCGACGCGCCCCAACACCACCATCGGCTCGCCGAGCGACGGCGCCAGCATCGACGAGAGCCTGCGCAGCTACCGCAAGACCAGCGCGTATGTGTCCGACGCTTACGGCGGCTACGTGCAGGACATGATCGAAGTGGCCCCGATGTGGAAGGTGCTGGCCGGCCTGCGCTACGACCACCTCAAGGGTGACTACGACACCTACGCCGTGCCGACCAATGCGCTGACCCCGGTCACGACCAGCACCTACCAGATGAAGGTCTCCGAGGTCAGCAAGCGCGGCGCGGTGCTGTTCCAGCCGGATGCGCAATGGTCCTTCCATCTGATGGGCGCGACCTCCTTCAACACCTCGGGTGATGCCTATTCGCTGAACGCCGCCAACCAGGACATCCCGCCGGAGAAGTCCGTCAACGTCGAGCTGGGTGCCAAGTGGGACAGCGCCGACGGCCGCCTGAGCCTGCGTGCCAGCGCCTTCCGCAACACCAAGCTGCACGAGCGCAACACCGACCCGCTGAACGCCAACGTGGTGACGCTGTCGGGCAAGCGCCACGCGGCTGGCCTGGACTTCGACGTGGCGGGCCGCATCACGCCGGCCTGGGAAGTCTTCGGCAACTTCACCTGGATCCCGGTCGCCAAGATCGACATCTCCAGCGCCACCGGCGGCGAGCTGCAGGGCCAGCGTCCGTCGCTGACGCCGCGCTACTCCGGCAGCCTGTGGACGGCCTACCAGGTGCTGCCGCAGCTGCGCCTGGGCGCCGGTGTCAACGCCCGCAGCGGCCAGACGCCCAACCGCAACCCGGCCAACATCTACGCGCCCAAGTTCGTCACCGCCGACGTGATGGCCGAATACACGGTGGTGCCTGACCAGCTGAGCTTCAAGCTCTACGTCAGCAACATCGCCAACAAGCTCTACGCCGACCAGCTCTACACGAGCTTCTACGTGCCGGGCACGGGGCGCGTCACGAGCCTGACCGGCACCTACAAGTTCTGACCCTGACCGCGAGCCGAGCCACGCCATGCTGCTGAAGATCCCCCAGATCCTCGACGCGGATGGCGTCGCCCGTGCCCGCGCGCTGCTGGCTGCCGCGCCCTGGAGCGATGGCCGCAGCACCGCCGGCCGCCAGGCCGCGCAGGTCAAGAACAATGAACAGCTCAGCCCCGGCAGCGACCAGCATCGCGAACTGCAGGCCCTGGTGCTGCAGGCGCTGGACCGCCACCCGTTGTTCTTCTCGGCCACGCTGCCCAAGCGCGTGCTGCCGCCGCAGTTCAACCGCTATGGCGGCGCCACCAACACCTACGGCAACCATGTCGACCAGGCGGTGCGCTACCTGCCCGGCGGCACGCAGCGGGTGCGCACCGACATCTCCTGCACCCTCTTCCTGAGCGACCCCGCCGACTACGACGGCGGCGACCTCGTCATCGACACCACCTTCGGCGAGCAGCGCGTGAAGCTGGCCGCCGGCGACATGGTGGTCTACCCCGGCACCAGCGTGCACCGCGTCGAGCCGGTCACGCGCGGCGCGCGCCTGGCCAGCTTCTTCTGGATCGAGAGCATGGTGCGCGGCGACGAGCAGCGCCGCCTGCTCTACGAGATGGACATGAGCCTCATGGCGCTGCGCACCGAACTGGGCGAGACGCCGGAGCTTGTTCAAATCACCGGCACGTATCACAACCTCCTGCGCATGTGGGCCGACACGTGAGCACCCCGCGCATCGAGTCCCTGCCCGAAGGCCTGGCGAATCTGGCCGACTTCGAGCCCGCGGCGCAGGCACGGGTCGACGCCCAGGCCTGGGCGTATCTGAACGGCGGCGCGGCGGACGAGATCACGCTGCGCGCCAACCGGGCGGCGTGGGACGCGATCCAGCTGCAGCCGCGCGTGCTGCGCGACCTGGCCGGCGGCCACACCCGCGTGAACCTGCTCGGCCGCACGCTGCGCCACCCCATCCTGCTGGCGCCCATCGCCTACCAGCGGCTCTTTCATGCCGATGGCGAGCTGGCCGTCGCGCATGCGGCGGCGGCCCAGGAGGCGGGACTCATCCTGAGCGCGCAGGCCAGCATCGACATGCAGGCCGTGGCCACGCCGATGCTCGCCGACGCCACCGCCGGGCCGCTGTGGTTCCAGCTCTACTGGCGCGACGACCGCGACTTCATGCGCGACCTGCTGCAGCGCGTGCAGGCCGCCGGCTTCCAGGCCCTGGTGCTGACGGTGGACGCGCCGGTGCACGGCGCCCGCGATCGGGAGCGCCGCGCGGGTTACCAGCTGCCAGACCACATCCGCGCCGTGAACCTCGGCGGCCGCAAGAAGCCGCTGGACCTGCAGCCCGGCCAGAGCGTGCTGTTCGACGGCCTGATGCCGCGCGCGGCCACCTGGCGCGAGATCGACTGGCTGCGCGCGACCAGCCCCTTGCCGCTGTTGCTCAAGGGCGTGACCCACATCGGCGATGCCCGCGAGGCCCTGGACCGCGGCGTGACGGGCTTCATCGTGTCCAACCACGGCGGCCGCGCCCTCGACACCCTGCCGCCCACCGCCGCGCTGCTGCCGCCGCTGCGTGCGGCCCTGGGGCCCGAGGTGCCGCTGCTGGTCGACGGCGGCATCCGCCGCGGCACCGATGTGCTCAAGGCCATGGCCCTGGGCGCCGACGCCGTGCTGCTGGGCCGCCCCTACGTGCATGCGCTGGCCGCCAGCGGCGCGCTCGGCGTGGCGCATGCGCTGCGACTGCTGCGCGACGAACTCGAGATCGCCATGGCGCTCTCCGGCTGCAAGACCCTCGCCGAGGCCAGCCCCGAACTGCTCTGGCCCGGCTCCTTTCCTGCCTACTTCCGTTGAAGGACTTTCCATGAAGCACCTCCTCGCCCTCGCCCTGGCGCTCAGCGCCACCGCCGCCTTCGCGCACGGCAACGTCTCCTGCCCGGCCATGCCCAAGGAAGAGAAGAAGCCGCAGATGGAGCTGCAGAAGAAGCTCGAAACCGAAGGCTGGAAGGTCCGCAAGGTCCAGAACTACAACGGCTGCTACGAGGTCTATGGCTTCGACGCCCAAGGCAAGAAGGCCGAGGTCTTCTTCAACCCCAAGACCTTCGAGCGCGTCTACCCTGAAGGCGAACAGCCGGCTGCCCAAGCCGCGAAGTAAGCGATGCGCATCCGCGTCTGGGACGCGCTGGTGCGTGTTCTGCACTGGACGCTGGCCGCCGCCGTGGCCACCGGCCTGATCAGCGGCCACTGGCCACCCAGCCATTTCGACGACTGGCATCACACCGCCGGCTACGTCGCCGCTGCGGCCGTGGTGCTGCGGCTGGTCTGGGGCATTCGCGGCAGCCGCTATGCGCGCCTGTCGCAGTTCGTGCGCAGCCCTCGCCAGGTGCTGGCCTATGCCCGCGCGCTGCGCGCCGGAGACGAGCCGCGCTACATCGGCCACAACCCGCTCGGGGGCTGGATGGTGCTCGCCCTGTGGGCCACCGCTGCGGCGCTGGCGCTCACCGGCTGGCTCTACACGACCGATTGGCTGTGGGGTTATGAGTGGCTGTCGGACCTGCACGCAGGCTTGGCCTGGGCCATCGTGGCCCTCGTCACGGCTCATCTTGGCGGGGTCGCGATGACGAGCTGGCGGCATCGCGAGAACCTCGTCGGCGCGATGTTCAGCGGCGCCAAACGCGCGCCTCAGCCCGGAGATATCGACTGAGTCGAGCCCCGCGCGCCGCGCACGCCATGCATGCCTCGAGGCCGCTCAGAGGCCCCGAATGATGCGGCCTCGCGACATGCGAGGCCTCAAAGGTCCGATTTCATGGGCCTGTGCGGGTCATCCCCTCTATGAAAGCCTTCTTTTTCCCCAGGGAGCGCAGTACCATCGCCGACGCAGGGTGCTAGAGAGTATTGAAGGCTTACGCGGCCTTCACCCGGACCCGGCACATCAACAACTTTTGATGGAGTGAATCGACATGGCAACTGCGACTAAGAAGGCCGCGCCCGCGAAGAAGGCCGCCCCGGCCAAGACAGCGGCAAAGAAGGCCGCTCCGGCCAAGAAGGCGGCAGCGCCTGCAAAGGCCCCGGCCGCCAAGAAGGCAGCACCGGCCAAGAAGGCCGCCACGCCCGCCAAGAAGGCTGCGCCGGCCAAGAAGGCCGCTGCTCCCGCCAAGAAGCGCACCCCCAACGCCGCCTTCATGAAGGCCCTGACCCCCTCTGCTGCCCTGGCAGCCATCGTCGGCTCGGCTCCGCTGCCGCGCACCGACGTGACCAAGAAGGTCTGGGAATACATCAAGAAGAACAAGCTGCAGGACGAGCTGCAAAAGCGCGTCATCAACGCCGACGCCAAGCTGAAGGAGATCTTCGGCAAGGCCAAGGCCGACATGTTCGAGATGACCAAGCTGATCAACAGCCACCTGAAGTGATGCGGCGCCGCGCAAGCGGCCTGCGAGAAGCGAAGCCCGGCTCTGCCGGGCTTTTTTATTGCCCGCTCGTCGGCGAGCGGGATGGCGTTCAGCCGATCAGCCGCTGCAGCGCAGCCTGGAGCTTGGGCACATCGATGGGCTTGAGCCAGTAGTCGTCGAAACCGGCCTCGCGCGCGGCACGCACCACGCTGCCGGGGTCGTCGGCCGACAGGGCCACCCAGCGCAGACCTTGCAGCGCGGGCGCCAGGGCCGCGTCGGCACGCGCGTGGGTGATGAGCTCCAGGCCGGTCATGTCGGGCAGGTGCATGTCCACCAGGGCCAGCATGGGCCGGCACTCCGCCAGAGCGGCCAGGGCCTCGGCACCGGTTTCGGCGCAGCGCAAGGCCCAGCCGGGCAACAGGCGAAAAACCTCTTCCATCAGGATGAGGTGGATGCGGTCGTCTTCGACGTAGAGCACCAGCGGTGCGGCACGTTCTGGCATGGCGGGATCAGGGTACTGCGGATGGGCCGCCGGCACGATAGCAGCAAGCCCTGGCGGCAAGACCTGGCCCGGCGACGGCTGGTTCACGCAGCGCGCGTGATTTATCTCACCCGCAACCACCCCCCTCTTCGCGGGAGGGCGTCCCCAACATCGGTTGATTCCTCCCTAGTATTAGGGACATGGCGCCCCCTCCCGGGCGCCATGTTTTTGGATCGCCCGGACTGCCCATGTCGTTGCTCGCCACGTTTGCCCTTGCTGTATCCGCCGGTGCCACGCTGCCCCAGTGCAGCTGGGACCGTCCCGGCGTCAACCCCTTCATGGGTGACGTCGTCGCGGCCGTCGACCGCTACGCCGACATCCCCGTCGCCACGCGCCAGAAGCTCAAGGCCCGCATGAAGGCGCGCAGCTATGACGACATCGCCCTCATCGAGCGCGACCGCATCCAGGGCCAGGCGGCCTATGCGCCGGAGATCCGCGACATGCATTTCGGCCCCGGTGCCGTCTGCCGCACCGTGACCCGCAGCAAGTGGACCGCGACCACGCAAGAGCGCGGCCTCGTCTACTGCGAGGACGGCCAGTGCATCCTCGTGCCCACCGTCTGCCGCAATGTGAGCCGCATCCGCCGGCTGGACAAGCCCGTGGCCGTGGCCCCGGCCCAGGCCACCAACGTCGTCTCATCCACGCGCGCCAGCGAGGACACCGCACCGCTGGAGTTCGACCCGCCGGCCGCCGGCCCGATGGCGGCGCCCGAGACCTTCGCCTCGGCCTCGGGTGTGCCCGCGCTGAGCAGCACGCCTGCTGGCAGCAGCTTCAGCCTGCCGGGCGGCACGGCCCCCACGCCCGCCACGGTACCCAGCCCGGGGCCGGGCGTGAACCTCGGCATGCCGTCGCTGCCGCCGGGCCGCGTCTCCACCGCGGAAGGCCCGCTGCCAGGCGACCCGGTGCCGGCCGTGCCCGAGCCGGGCACCTGGGCCATGATTGCCCTGGGCCTGCTGGTGGTGATGTTCCGCGCGCGCCAGCGGCGCTGATCAGCGCCTGATCAACGCTTCAGCAGCGGCGCCAGATAGCGCCCGGTGTGGCTGGCCTCGCAGGCGGCCACGTCTTCCGGCGTGCCGGCCACCAGCATCGTGCCGCCGCCCGCGCCGCCCTCGGGGCCCATGTCGACGAGCCAGTCGGCCGTCTTGATGACGTCCAGGTTGTGCTCGATGACGACGATGGTGTTGCCCGCGTCGCGCAGCTGGTGCAGCACCTTCAGCAGCAGCGCGATGTCGGCGAAGTGCAGGCCGGTGGTGGGCTCGTCCAGGATGTAGAGCGTGCGGCCGGTGTCGCGCTTGGAGAGCTCGAGCGCCAGCTTCACCCGCTGCGCCTCGCCGCCGGAGAGCGTGGTCGCGCTCTGGCCCAGCTTCACATAGCCCAGGCCCACGTCCAGCAGCGTCTGCAGCTTGCGCGCGAGCGTCGGCACCGCGTTGAACAGCTCGTAGGCATCCTCCACCGTCATGTTCAGCACGTCGGTGATGTTCTTGCCCTTGTAGAGGACCTCCAGCGTCTCGCGGTTGTAGCGCCGGCCCTGGCAGACGTCACACGGCACGTACACGTCCGGCAGGAAGTGCATCTCGACCTTGAGCACACCGTCGCCCTGGCAGGCCTCGCAGCGCCCGCCGGCCACGTTGAAGCTGAAGCGGCCCGCGCCGTAGCCGCGCTCGCGCGCCGTGGGCATCTCGGCGAACAGCTCGCGGATGGGCGTGAACAGGCCGGTGTAGGTGGCCGGGTTGGAGCGCGGCGTGCGCCCGATGGGGCTCTGGTCGACGTTGATGACCTTGTCGAAGGCCTCCAGGCCCTCGATGGTGTCGTGCTCGGCAGGGTCGGCATGGCTCTGGTAGAGCTTCTTGGCGACCGCCGCGTACAGCGTGTCGTTCACCAGCGTGCTCTTGCCGGAGCCGGAGACGCCGGTCACGCAGGTCAACAGGCCGACCGGGATTTCCACCGTCACGCCCTTGAGGTTGTTGCCGCGTGCATTGACGATGCGCAGTTGCTGCCCGTCCACCGGCGGGTGACGCCGCGCCGGCACCTCGATGCGGGCCGCGCCGCTCAAGTAGCGCCCGGTGAGGGAGTTCGGATCGGCCGCGACCTGCTCGGGCGTGCCCTGCGACATCACGCGGCCGCCATGCACGCCGGCGCCCGGGCCCAGGTCCAGCACCCAGTCGGCGGCACGGATGGCATCTTCGTCGTGCTCCACCACCAGCACCGAGTTGCCCAGGTCGCGCAGCCGGCGCAACGTGGCAATCAGCCGGTCGTTGTCGCGCTGGTGCAGGCCGATGCTGGGTTCGTCGAGCACGTACATCACGCCGGTCAGGCCCGAGCCGATCTGGCTGGCCAGGCGGATGCGCTGGGCCTCACCGCCCGACAAGGTGTCGGCGCTGCGGTCCAGGCTCAGGTAGTTCAGGCCCACGTCGTTCAGGAAGCGCAGGCGCGACGCGATCTCGCGGATGACCTTGTCGCCGATCTCCGCCTTGTTGCCCTTGAGCTTGAGGCCCTCGAAATAGTCCAGGCACTCGCGCAGCGTCGAATGCTCGACCTGGTAGATCGGCCGGCCGCGCGTGCCGGGCGCGGCATCGGCCGGTTGCAGCACGACGTTGCGCGCCTCGCGGCGCAGGCGCGAGCCCTCGCAGGCGGGGCAGGGCTTGGCGGCCATGTAGCGCGCCAGGTCCTCACGCACGGCGGCGGAGTCGGTCTCCTTGTAGCGGCGCTGCAGGTTGGGCAGGATGCCCTCGAACGGGTGGCTGCGCTTGACCGAGCGCTTCTTGCCGCTGGCCGATTCGGCCTGGTAGGTGAAGGCGATCTCGGTCTCGCCCGAGCCGTGCAGCAGCACGCGCTGCACCTCGGCGGACAGGCTCTCCCAGGGCGCTTCCACATCGAAAGCGTAATGCGCGGCCACCGCCTCCAGCATGGAGAAGGTGTAGGGGTTGCGGCGGTCCCAGCCCTTCACCGCACCGCTGGCCAGGCTCAGCGTGGGGAAGGCCACCACGCGGTCTTCGTCGAACACCGTCACCTGGCCCAGGCCCTCGCAGCTCGGGCAGGCGCCCACCGGCGAGTTGAACGAGAACAGCCGCGGCTCCAGCTCGGGCAGCGAGTAGGAGCAGACCGGGCAGGCGAACTTGCTGGAGAACAGCGTGGTGTCGCTGGAATCCATGTTCATGACCAGCGCGCGTCCATCGGCCAGGCGCAGCGCGGCCTCGAAGCTCTCGGCCAGGCGCTGGCGCAGCGCGTCAGCCCCGTCGTGGCGCAGCTTGATGCGGTCGATGACGACGTCGATGTCGTGCTTCTCGGCCTTCTTCAGCGCCGGCAGGTCGGGCACCTCGACCGTCACGCCATCCACGCGGAAGCGCACATAGCCCTGGGCCTGCAAGTCCTGGAAGAGCTCGACGAACTCGCCCTTGCGGTCGCGCACCACCGGCGCCAGCAGCATCAGCTTGCTCTCATCCGGCATGGCCAGCACCGCATCCACCATCTGGCTGACCGACTGCGCCTCCAGCGGCAGGTCGTGGTCAGGGCAGAACGGCGTACCAGCGCGGGCATAGAGCAGGCGCAGGTAGTCGTGGATCTCGGTGACGGTGCCGACGGTGGAACGCGGGTTGTGGCTGGTGGCCTTCTGCTCGATGGAGATGGCCGGCGACAGACCCTCGATGACGTCCACATCGGGCTTGTCCATCAGCTGCAGGAACTGCCGCGCGTAGCTCGACAAGCTCTCCACATAGCGGCGCTGCCCTTCGGCGTAGAGCGTGTCAAACGCGAGGGAGGACTTGCCCGAGCCCGACAACCCCGTGATAACCACCAGCGCATGTCGCGGGAGGTCAACATCGATGTTTTTCAGGTTGTGGGTGCGCGCGCCGCGCACGCGGATGAATTTCGACTCGGGCAGGTCCGGAAGCGCCATGGCAGTTTTCACAAGCGAACCGGCCATGATAGGCCGCCACAATGTTCCGGTCTCCACGACCGCCCTTGTGTGCATGAAGAACTGCCTGGCTGCCGCCGCACTTGCACTGACCGCCGCACTCGGGCCCGCCCCTGCGGCAGCCGCCGCGGAGGCGCCACCCAGCGCCACGGCCTTCTTCAAACGCGCCGCCGTGCGCGCCCCCAAGCTCAGCCCGAGCGGCCGCTATCTCGCCATCCAGGCGGCCGGCAAGGACGACCGGATGTGGCTGGCCGTGCTCGACCTGCAGACCCTGGCCCCGCCGAAGTTCATCGCCGGCTTCCATGACGCCGACATCGCCCACCACCACTGGATCAGCGAAGACCGCCTGGTGTTCGACGTGTCCGACTCGCCCGACGGCACCACCCGCGTCGCCGGCCAGGGCCTGTGGGCCATCGACCGCGATGGCAGCCAGTTGCGCCAGCTGATCAAGACCGACAAGCCCTTCGTCACGGGCGCCACGCTGATCGCCGACCGGCGCCTGGAGGTGAACTGGGTGCTGCACAGCGTGCCGCCCGGGCTGGACGGTGCCGAGGTCATCGTCGCCCGCCGGCCCTGGATGAACGAGCGGGGCGCCGGCCTGCAGCTGGCGCGGCTGGACACCCGAACCGGCCTGACGCGCACGCTGAGCGAGGGCATCCCGGACAACAGCTGGGGCTGGGTGCTCGACTGGCGCGGCGAGCCGCGCATCATCGACACGCTCAAGGACGGCCGCAGCCGCCTGTACCGGCGCGATGACGCCGGCCGCTGGCAGCCCTGGTTCGAGGACGACCCGCAGGCCCGCCAGCACCCGGTGCCCGTCTGGCTCGGGCCGGACGGCCAGATGCTGGGCCAGCAGAGCGCGGGCGGCTACACGGCGCTGTTCCGCCTCGACCCCGAGACCGGCCGCGCCGAGGCCCAGCCCCTCGTCTCCACGCCCGGCTACGACTTCACCGGCCAGCTGATCACCGAACCCGGCACCGGCCGGCTGCTGGGCGTGCGCTACGAGACCGACGCGCCCGGCACCGCCTGGCTCGACAAGACCATGCGCGAGCACCAGGCCGCCATCGACGCCCGGCTGCCGGGCAGCGTCAACCTCATCGAATGCCTGCGCTGCGTGGCGGCCAGCCACCTGATCGTCACCTCGCTGTCTGACCAGCGCCCGCCGCTGTACTTCCTGTACGCCACGGCCGACCGGCAGCTCCAGCCGCTGGCCGGCAGCCGGCCCGACCTGCCCGTGGCCGCCATGGGCCAGCGCGACTACCACCGCGTCAAGGCCCGCGACGGCCTGGCGCTGCCGGTGCTCGTCACCCAGCCAGCCGGCGGCCTCAAGGGCCCCGCGCCCACGGTCGTCCTGGTGCACGGCGGCCCCTATGTGCGCGGCACCCACTGGTCGTGGGAGCGCGACGCCCAGTTCCTGGCCAGCCGCGGTTACCTGGTGCTGGAACCGGAGTTCCGCGGCAGCACCGGCTACGGCTTCGCGCACTTCCGCGCCGGCTGGAAGCAATGGGGCCTGGCCATGCAGGACGACCTCGCCGACACCCTCGCCTGGGCCGTGAAGCAAGGCTGGGCCGACCCCCAGCGCGCCTGCATCATGGGCGCCAGCTACGGCGGCTATGCCGCGCTGATGGGCGCGATCACCCAAGCCGACCTCTTCAAGTGCGCGGTCAACTGGGTCGGGGTCACCGACATCGGCCTGATGAGCAGCATCAGCTGGAGCGACATGAGCGACGAGTGGAAGGACTACGGCATGAAGCGCCTGGTGGCCGACCCCGACGCGGATGCCGCCCAGATCAAAGCCACGTCGCCGCTGCGCCGCGCCAGCGAGATCCGCCTGCCGCTGCTGATGGCCTACGGCGGCGAAGACCGCCGCGTGCCGCTGAAGCACGGCACCGAAATGAAGGCCGCGCTGCGCGCCGACCAGCCGCTGGAATGGGTGGTCTACCCCGACGAAGGCCACGGCTGGTTCAACCTGAAGACGAACCAGGATTTCTGGGGCCGGGTCGAGCGATTCCTGGCCCGCCACATCGGCCCTGCCACAGCCCCCACGCCATGAAGACACTCGCCACGCTCGCACGCTCCCTCTGCCTGCTGCTGGTCGCCAAGGCCGCCCACGCCGCGCCGCCCAGCATTGAAGACTTCCAACGCCCGCCGGCCTTCTCGGGGCCGGTGCTGTCGCCGGACGGCCGACACATCGCGGCCATCGTCAACCCCGACGGCAAGACCACCGCGCTGGCCGTCATCGCGACCGACAAGCCCGACGAGGCCACGCCGCTGAAAGCCTTCGGCCAGGCCGACATCCGCAGCGTCTACTGGATCGACAACGAGCGCCTGGCCTTCACCGTGCGGCCGCGGGTGGACGGCGAAGGCCGGGCCATCGGCGCCGGACTCTGGACGCTCGACCGCAACGGCGGCAACCTGCGCCAGTGGGTCAACCCCACCACCCGTGGCAGCGGAGAAAACACGCCCCAGGCCAAGCGCGCACTGGATGCCAATTGGAGCCTCTTCCAGGCCCCGGACGTGGCCCGCCCGGGCGAACTGGTGCTGCGCCATTACGTCGGCAACGGCCGGGGTGAGCTGAGCTACGTCGAGCTCGCCCGCCTCAATCCGGCCACCGGCGAGCGCCAGCTGCTGACCGAAGGCGCGCCAGACCATGTCATGAACTGGGTGCTGGATGCTGCCGGAAATCCCGCCTTCGCCTTCAGCACGAATGGCCGCGGCGGCAGCGTCGTGCATTGGCGCACGCCCGAACGCCGCTGGGCGGTCTGGCATGAAGTTGCCAGCGGCGAGCCCAACCGGCGCCCACTGGCCATCGACCGCGCCGGCCGGCTCTATCTGCTCGTGAACGAGAACGGCCGCATGGCCCTGCACCGGTCGGACAGCCTCGCGCCCGACGCGCCGACCACCCGGCTGGTGGGCTCCAATGTCTACAGCGTCTGGCCCCAGTTGCTGCGCGATGCCGACGACGATGACCTGATCGGCGTGCAGTTCGAAGCCGATGTGCCGCAAACCGCCTGGTTTGCCCCAGCGCTGGCTGCCGCGCAGGCCGAGATCGACCGCCGCCTGCCCGGCGCGGCCAATCTGATCAGCTGCCAGCGCTGCCTGGCGGTGCCCACGGTGCTGGTCACGTCCTTCAGCGACCGCCGGCCGGTGCGCTACTTCCTGTTCAACCGCGAGACCGGCCAGCTGACCGGCCTGGCGTCGTCCATGCCCTGGATGCCCGAGGGCCGCCCGCGCCAGGTGGCCCGCACGGCGGCCCGCGACGGCCTGCGCCTGCCGCTCGTCATCACCCACCCGGCGCTGCCCGCACCGGGGCCGGCGCCGACCGTGCTGCTGGTACACGGCGGCCCCTGGGTGCGCGGCAACTTCTGGGAATGGCAGGCAGAGCCGCAGTTCTATGCTTCGCGCGGCTACCTGGTGCTGGAGGCTGACTTCCGCGGCAGCGCAGGCTACGGCGTTCGGCACCTGCGGGCTGGCGACAAGCAGTGGGGCTTGAAGATGCAGGACGACCTCGACGACGCCGTCGACTGGGCGGTCAAGCAGGGCCTGACCGACCCCAAGCGGGTGTGCATCGTCGGCGCCAGCTACGGCGGCTATGCCGCGCTGATGGGGCTTTCGCGTGGCCGCGTGGCCTGCGCCGTCGCGGGCCTGGCGCCCACCGACCTGACCAAGCTGACGTCCCGCCACTGGGCCGACTTTGGCCAGGAGAGCCTGACCTACAGCCTGCCGCGTTACCTGGGCGACCCGGTGGCCGATGTGGCGCTGCTCAAGGCCAACTCTCCCATTCAACTCGTCGACCAGCTACAGGGCCCGCTGTTGATGCTCTACGGCGCCCTCGACACCCGCGTGCCGCTGGCCCACGGCACCGAGCTGCGCGACGCCCTCACCGCTGCCGGGCGCCCGCCGGAATTCGTCGCCTACCCCAACGAGGGCCACGGCTTCTACAAGTGGGAGCACCGGCAGGACGCCTGGCGCCGCACGGAGGCCTTCCTGGCGCGGTATCTCGCCCCGCGCGACTGACCGTTCATCGCGGGCGCCTGCAGCTCACGGCGCCCGCCCGGCGGTTCATCGCAGCGCCGTGGCGGCGCGGGCATCGGTTGCCGAAACTGCTTCCATCGACACAGCAATTCCGCTGATCGAACCCCCGAAAGGAAGCACCATGAAAGCCACCGTCCTGATCCAAGCCGCCGCCGTCGCCGCCTTCGCGTTCACCGCCTTCGCCGCCAGCGCCGCCCCGCAAGAAGTCCAGAAGCTGCCGCGCGTCGTCATCACCGGCAAGTCCACCCAGGCCGTCGCTCAGGTGCAACAGCTGCCGCGCGTCGTGGTGACCGGTTACGCCGTGCGCGACGTCGCCCAGGTCGAGCAACTGCCCCGCGTCACCGTCACCGCCCGCCGCGCCTGAGCCTCGATCTGACGATGCGGACCCCGAAAAACACCCGAGCCGAGTCGCCGGCGCAGCAGGCCGGCCGGCCGGGCTGCGCCGACGAGTCGGCTTGTCGTGAACAATTCACGCCACTCTGAAAGACAATCCGGGCTACTGACAGGAGCCCGCTTGTGAAAGAAGAGCTGCGCAAACGCCGGTCGTGGCTGGATGGCTTCATGGCCTACCCGGCCCCACCGGGCCTGAGCGAAACCTCGCTGCGCGACAACATCATCCTGCTGGACCAGGCGCTCTACGCGCTCTGGAACCTCGGCGACAACCTCATCTACGCCTGGACGCCCGTGCCGCGTGGCCTGCGCGTGCTGGTCGCGCCGCACCAGATGCTGACCGAGTACGCGCTGGGTGACGGCACGCTACCGATGACCGAGGTCACGCGCCGCACCAAGCTGCTGGACAAGCTGCTGTCCAACCAGGAGCACCTGGACGCCCAGGCCTTCGACGCGGTGGCCGCGGCGCTGGACATCACGCCCGAGCTCATCAGCCTGCCGTTCTCGCCCGAGCGCGGCCTGGGCCTGCCGCTGATCGCCGCCATCGCCGCGCGCTACGGCATCCGCCTGGTGGAAGACCGCGCCGTCATCTTGTTCGACGCCGTCGGCTTCTCGCTGCTCACGCCGCTGCAACAGGTGGTGCAGCTCAACAGCCTGTCCTGTTCGGTCAACGCGGCCTACGCCAAGCTGCTGGACCGCGAGATCAACATCAATTTCGCGCGCACCACCACGGGCGACGGCTTCTACATCTGGAACCGCATGCGCGGCGTGGAGGCCAACGTCGAGCTCTACCAGCTGATGCAGTTCATCCTGGCCGACAACGCGCTGGCGCGCGAGCGCGCCACGCGGCCCGAGTCGGTGCCGCGGCTGCGCGCCTGCTTCCATGTCGGCTCGCACTACGAGTTCTATCAGTCCGAAGGCCTGAACCCGACGTCGTTCAGCTACTTGGTGGGGCAGGTGACCATCGAGCTGGCCCGCATGATCGAACGCGCCCAGCCGGGGCAGATCCTGGTGGGCAAGTTCAACACCCTGATGCACGACGAGACCACGGGCGAGGACGTGCGCATCGACAGCCTCGATTTCGTCGAGCGCACCCGTGCGCCGCTGCGCAGCCTCAATGGCCTGAAGCTCGCCGGCTCCGAGGTCGACGAGATCGCCTGCTACCTCACCGGCCGCCGGGATGCGACCGGCCTGTGGGGCATCAGCGAATACCACATGGCCGACAAGCACGGGTTGATCCACCGCGTCTACAACGCCAAGATCAACATCCACCGCCGCAACGGCGAGCCCATCTACCTGGGCCTGCGCGAGGAAGACCTGCCCGACGACGCCCCACGCACCACGGCGGACACCGATCTCAGCCCGATGCAGGCCTGACCCCGCGCGCCGCGCCCGAGCGTGCTGGAGTGCCGCCTCCAAAAGCACGCTTTTCAACACTGGCGTCAATCACAGCCGCTAGCATCCCGGCGTTGTGACCGAGTCCCCCGTCTCCTTCGCCGCCAGTCCCAACGCGGCCGGCCAGCGCCGGCTGCTGACGCTGCTGTTCGTGGACCTCAGCGGCTCCACCGCCATGGCCGAATGGATGGAGGCGGAGCACTACGCGGCCATGCTGGCCGGCCTGCGCGAGCTCTACGAACGCATCGTGCCCCACCATGGCGGCGCCATTGCACGCATCCAGGGCGACGGCATGCTGGCCGTCTTCGGCTACCCCGAGACTCGCGAAGACGATGGCCGCCGCGCCACCGAAGCCGCGCTGGAGCTGCACGCCGCCGTGCGCGGCCTGCTGCCGCCAGGGCCGCGCCCGGCCGATTTCGCCGGCCTGACCCTGCACAGCGGCATCCATGCCGGCATCGTGCTCGTCAACGAGGGCGACCAGATGCGCGGCCGCTTCGAGCTGCTGGGCAACGCCCCCAACATCGCAGCGCGCCTGTCCGAGGCCGCCAAGGCCGACGAGATCATCGCCAGCGAAGAAAGCCTCGGCCTGCAGAGCCAGTTCTTCGAGACCGGCCCGCGCTTCTCGCTGCAGCTGCGTGGCCGCGCCACGCCGCTGGCGGCCTACCGGGTACATGGGCGCGCGGCCGTGGGCCGGCGCTTCGAGGCCAGCGTGCGGCGGGGCCTGGCGCCCTTCGTGGGCCGCTGCGGCGAGCTGGCCGCCCTCGACCGCGCCCTCGGCCGCCTGCTGGCCGGCCACACGCTATGGCTGAGCATCCGGGCCGGTGCCGGCGTGGGCAAGACGCGGCTCACCGAGGAATTCCTGCGCCACGCGGCCGACCAGGCCGACCAGCCCGTGCAGATCCACCGCGGCTACTGCGAGAGCTATCTGAGCGCCGAGCCGCTGCAGCCTTTCCTGCAGATGCTGCGCGCGCTCGATGGCCTGCATGACGCACCGCCCGAGCTCTTCGCCGCGCAGCAGAGCGCACCCGCCCAGCGCGCCGACGCGCTGCTGGCGCTGCTGCTGGCCCTGGCGCGGCGCACGCCCCAGCTGGTGTGCATCGACGACCTGCAGTGGGCCGACGATGCCTCGCTGCGCCTGCTGCACCGGCTGCGCAGCAGCGCCCAGGCCCAGGGGCTGCCGCTCTTGCTGCTGACCGCCAGCCGGCCGCAGCCCAGCCTGCCCGGCGGCCATGACGGCGACGCCGAGCTCATCGAGCTGCCCCCGCTGACCGAGACCGAAGCCGCCCGTGCCGTGCAGCAGCTGCTCCCGCAGCACGACCCCTTCATCGCCTCCGAGGTGCAGCGCCACGCCGGCGGCAACCCGCTCTTCATCGAGGAGCTGTGCCACGCCGCGGCCGATGCCGGCGGCGGCCTGGGCGAAGGCCAGAGCAGTTCGGCCTGGCTGGCCGCCCTGGTGGAGTCTCGCGTGGGCCGCCTGCCGGCGGAGCAGGCCCAGCTCGTGCGGGTGGCGGCCGTCATCGGCAACGTCATCCCGGTCTGGCTGCTGGAGGCGCTGACCGGTTGCGGCGAGCGCCACCCGGCGGTGCTGGCCCTGGCCACGCAAGACTTCATCTTCCCCGACCAGCGCCCGGGCCATCTGCGCTTCAAGCACGGCATCACCCGCGATGTGGTCTACGAAGCCACCGGCCTGCATGAACGCCAAGCCCTGCACCGACGCATCAGCTTCGAGCTGGCGTCGCACGGCGGGCCCGACGGCCAGTTGCATGAGCAACTCGCCTATCACGATGCCGCCGCCAACGACTGGCCCGCTGCCGCCCACCATGCGGAGTCCGCCGGCGACCAGGCCCTGGCCGCCTCGGCCCTGGACCGCGCCAAGAAGCAGTTCCGCGCCGCACTCGCCGCGCTGGAGTTCCTGCCCGACGGCGTGGACCGCCGCCGCCGCTGGGTGCACATCGCCCAGCGCCTGGGCATGGCCTGCGTGTTCGACGCCTCGCAGGACGACCTGCGCGTGCTCAAGCACGCCGCCAGCCTCGCCCAGGCCGACGGTGACCCCGGTCTGATCGCCCGCACCGAATACTGGCTGGCCTACGTCGGCTTTGCGCTGGGCGAAACCAAAGACAGCCTCGGCCACGCCCAGGCTGCGGTGCAGACGGCCCAGCTCTGCAACGATCGCGCGCTGCTGGCCCAGTTGCCCGGCACGGTGGGCCAGCTCAAGGCGGCCGCGGCGGCCTACAACGAGGCGCTGCCCCTGCTGGACCTGGCCATCCACCTGCAGCGCGACCGCGCCAGCAAGAGCTCGGCCAACCGCATCGGCCTGGCCTACTCGCTGTGCTGCCGCGCCTATGTGCTGGCCGACCAGGGTCACTTCAGCGACGCGCACGAGATCTTTGCCGAGGCGCTGGCCCCCTTCGATGGCCGCGGCCACGCCGTCGAAGCCAGCATCCAGGGCTGGCGGGCGGCCGTGCTGCTGTGGCAGGGCCGCTGGGCCGAGGCCCGTGAGGCCGCGGCGGTCGCGCACCGCGTGGGCGCGCAGGTGCGCAGCATGTTCACCTGCGCCATGGGTCAGGCCGCGGGTGCCTATGGCGCCTGGATGCAGACCGGCGACCCCGCCGCCCGCCAGCACATCGTCGACGCCATTGCCTGGCTCGCGCCACGCGGCGGTGGCCTGTACAGCAGCTTCAACCATGGCTGGCTGGCCGACATCCTGGCCACACAGGGCGATGCCGGTGCGGCCCGCCACCAGGTCGCGCTGGCCTTGAAGCGGGGCCGCCAGCACGACTGGATCGGTGGCGCCATGGCCTACCGTGCCGCGGCGCGCCTGGCCGCCCGCGTGGGCGACACCGACCGCGCCAAGCGCTACCTCGGCCTGGCCCGCGGCGCCGGCGAACAGCGCAACTCCGCCCACGAGGCCGCCGTCACCGCCCTGGTCGAAGCCGAGCTGCGGCTGGGCGACCGCTGGCAGGCCTCGCTGGATCTGGCCCGCGCCGAGTTTGCCCGGCTGGGCATGACCGGCTTCCTGGAACGTGCCCGTTCCCTTTGACGCCACCCGGTACTGCACCCGACCATGCGCCTCCTGCCTCCCCTGCTGCTCCTGGGTGCCGCCAGCCTGGCGGCCGCCGCGCCCCAACCCTACACGGGTGCCGACTACTCCGGCCGCTACAGCTGCCAAGGGCTGGACGACCATGAAGGCCCCTACACCGGTACCGTCACGCTGGCCCTCGTGCGTGAGCAAAGCAGCGGCCGGCACGGCGCCTACCGCTTCGAGCTGGAAGTGCCCGGCTACGGTCGCTACCCTGGCCAGGCGGCCAGCGACGGCGCGCAGATGGCGATTCACTTCGCGCTGACCGACCCGTCCACCCAGGACTACGGCACCGGCATCGCCCGCTTCAGCAAGACGCGCGACGGCCGCTGGCAGTTCAGCAAGTGGTACTACCAGCCGCAGTTCAAGGGCGGCAACTTCGGCAGCGAGACCTGCACCCAGGTGAAGTAGCGCGGGCGGCCGGCGACGGTCCTCAATTCAAGCCCTGAATCCGTGGCTCCGGCGCACGAGGTGGCCGCCCGGCCCGCCGCCGCCCACAATCGGCCGCATGCCCACGGCCACCGCTCTCCCCACCGCCGCCACCGCATCTGACTGGCGCGGCTGGCTGCCCCCGCGCGACGTGCTGCGCATCTACGCGCTGGCCTGGGCGCCGGTGCTGTTGATCTACCTGATCGCGGTGGAGACCGACGGCGTCTGGTCGCGCGGCTTCAACTTGCTCAGCGCCCTCCACGGCACGGTGCGCAACATGGGCCCGCAGTTCCTGCTGCTGTTGCTGCTGTGGCCGGCCACCGGCTGGATGGAGGCGCGCCGGCTCACCGCCGTGAAGCAGGTGGCCGCGCATGCGGTGCTGTCGGTGGGCTTCGTGCTGGTCTGGTATGGGCTGCTGTGGGTGTGGATTGCGCTGGAGAACGGCATCGCCTCGGCCGAGCGGGCGCGGGCCAACTGGTTCATCTGGCAGCTGGAGTTCGGCATGCTGGCCTATGCCGCGGCAGCCGGCGGCTTCAGCGCCTACCGCGCGGTGCAGCGGGCGCGCAGCGAGGCGGCGGCGGCGGCGCAGGCGCAGATGCTGCTGGCCCGCAGCGAGCTGGCCGCGCTGCGCAACAAGCTCAACCCGCATTTCCTGTTCAACACCCTGCACAGCATCCTGGCCCTGGTGCGCAAGGACGCCCGCCGCGCCGAAGACGCCCTCTTCACCTTCAGCGAAATGCTGCGCTACCTGCTCGACACCGAACGCAGCGGCGACGACCAGGTGCTGCTGCGCGACGAGCTCACCTTCACCGAGCAATATCTGGCGCTGGAGGCCATCCGCCTGGGTGAGCGGCTGCAGGTGGACTGGCAGGTCGACGAGGCCCTGCTCGGCCGCAGCGTGCCCGCGCTGAGCCTGCAGCCGCTGGTGGAGAACAGCATCAAGCACGCCTTCAACCCGCGCAGCGAGCCCGGCCGGCTGCGCATCTGCATCGACCTGGCGGGCGAACAACTGCGCATGGCGGTGTCCGACGACGGCCCCGGCGCGCAACTGCCCGCCGACGGCGCCCTGCCGCCCGGCACCGGCCTGGGCCTGCGCACGGTGGCGCGGCGCCTGGCGCTGCGCTGGGGCGACGCCGCGCGGTTTGACGTGCGCTCACAACCCGGCCAAGGCTTCACCGTCGAAATGAGGATGCCCACATGACCATCCGCGTCGTCATCTGCGAAGACGAACCGCTCGCCCGCGAGACGCTGCGCGACTTCATCGCCGCCACGCCGGAGCTGGTGCTGGTGGGCGAGGCGGCCAATGGGCGCGAAGCCTTGCGGCTGATCCAGGCCCTGTCACCCGAGCTGGTGTTCATGGACATCCAGATGCCCGAGCTGACCGGCCTGGAGGTGGTGCGCCAGCTGCCCAGCGTGCCGCCGCTGATCTTCACCACCGCCTACGACCAGCATGCCGTGACCGCCTTCGAGCTGCATGCGCTGGACTACCTGCTCAAGCCCTTCACCCAGGCGCGCTTCCAGGCTGCCGTGCAGCGCGCGCTGCAGGCCCCGGCGCCAGCCACCGAGCGCAGCGAGGCGGCGGTGAGCGCGCTGCAGAGCCAGCCCGGCGAGGCGCTCGCCCGCATCCTGGTGCGCGACCGCGGCCGCATCTTCCCGCTGGCGCTGGGCGAGATCGAACACCTGCGCGCCGACCTCAAATACACCCAGATCACCGCCCGCGGCGCCAGCTTCCTGGTGCGCATGCCGCTGACCGACCTGGAAGCCCGGCTGGACCCCACCCGCTTCCTGCGCGTGCACCGCAACGCCATCGTCAACCTGGACTTCGTCGAGTCCATGAAAGCCGACGACCAGAGCCAGCTGCAGATCCTGATGCGCGACGGCACCGAGCTGCTGGCCAACCGGGAGGCGAGCAAGCGGTTGAGGGATTTGTCGATCTAGAGCAGGGGCACCGCGGCTTCAGGCCGGCAGCACTGCGCAAGCGTCGGCGCGGGTGAGCAGTGACCGCGCAAGCCGGAGAGCGGGCTTCAGCGCGCGCCTGCCAGAAGGGCAGCTATCGACCCTGAGCGGTCTGCCGATCCACGGAAATCGCGGCCGGAAAGCAGCCGTTAAATTGCTCGCTAAGGCGACTCGTCGGGTCGCCCCCCCTCAATGCTCCCCTGCATCGACCGGGATGGACGCGGGCAGCGGGGCGGGCCTGATGCTCCATGTCCCCCGGTCCGCTGCGCGGCCCTCCTCCTCTACTTGCGCATCAGGCCCGCCCCACTGCCCGCTTGCGCGACACCCGGCTTGTTCGTCGAAGAAAACCGACGGTGCCTGAGTGGGACGCGGGGGGACGCAATTGCGAAGGTAAAGGAGGAGGGCCGCGCAGCGGCCCGGGGGACACGTAGCAATTGCGTCCCCCGCGTCCCACGGCCATCCCGACAAGCGTGGAAGCAGACCTCCGCAGCTGACCGCTCCTGGCCGAAAAGCGCCACCGTATCACCGCCTCGCGACCCACGGCAGCGGCGGCAACGCTGAGGCGGCTTCGCCATTGCACAGGACGGCAGGGCCGGTGAACATTGGTCTGTAAGGATGCCGACCCGGCCGCCGACCACGGTCCTGGCGGCTTTGCATCCAAACCCGTACGTTGTGCGTACGCCAAGTTGCGTCATGGGGTCCGCGCCGCGGGATCTGCGTGATGTGCCGTCTCTCAACCCTTCCAAGGACATCCGCATGAACGCTCACACCTTTAGCCTGCTTCTGGCCGCCGCCGCCGTCGGCGTCGCCACCTCCGCCTGGGCCCAGGTCGACCCCACCAAGCTCGTGGACGCCCAGGAGGCCGCTGGCGGCAAGTTCGAGGGCTACCGCCGCTCGGGCGCCAAGGGCGTGTGCGCGATGGCGGAATTTGTCGGCAGCCCGCAGGGCCGGGCGCTGTCCAGCGCGTCGGCGTTCAATGGCAAGCCGGTGCCGGTGGTGGCCCGGTTCTCGATCGGTGGCGGCAACCCCAAGGCGCCGGACAACGCGCGCAGCCAGCGCAACCTGGCGCTGCAGTTCAACCTGCCCAAGGGCGAGGTCTGGCAGATGGGCAACATCTCGGCGCCGGTGTTCGGCGCGGCCACGCCCGAGCAGTTCCTGGGCCGGCTGGAGTCGCTGATGCCCGACCCCGAAACCAAGAAGCCCAACCCCGAAAAGGTCAAGGCGTTTGCCGAGGCCAACCCTGAGGTGCTGCTGCAAGGCAAGTACCTCGCGAGCCAGCCGGTGCCGGCCAGCTACGGCGCGGTCAACTACTGGGGCGTGCATGCGTTCGCCTTTGTGGATGCCAAAGGCAAGAAGCAGTTCGGCAAGTGGATCTTCGAGCCGGCGGGCGGCACCCAGAGCCTGACGGACGACGAGGCCAAGGCCAAGGGCCCGGACTTCCTGATCGACGAGCTGCGCCAGCGCGTGGCGGCCAGCACCGTGGCCTTTGACTTCAACCTGCAGCTGGCCGAAGCCGGCGACAAGCTCGACAGCGCGGTGACGCCGCTGCCAGAGGATCGCAAGAAGGTCACGCTGGGCCGGCTGACGATCAAGTCCGTCTCGCCCGACGCGACCGGCCCCTGCCTGGCCATCACCTACAACCCGATGGTGCTGCCCAAGGGAGTCGAGGCCGGCCCGGACCCGATGCTCGCCGCCCGCGCGGCGCCTTACGGCGTCTCCCTGGGCCGGCGACTGACGGAGGGCGCCAAGCAGTGAGGCTGGCGTCGGGTGGTGCGCACCGCCTGGCGGGTTGCGCCTGCGGCTAAACGGCCCTACCTGACTGCCGTATCGCGGTCAGAAAGGCATCACGCTCGGACGACGACGCGAACGCCCGGTTCGGGATGACATGCGCCAGCTGCGAGGAGATGTACACCGCCACGAATCCGGGCCGTGTGACCACCTTGGCGATGCCCGCCCATTGAACAAAAGTCCGCGTGAGTTGTGTCTCCTCAGCAAGACCGTCGAGCTGCAATTCAATGGCATGCCGCGTGATGACGTTCCCGTTCTTTCTGGACACCAGGTACAGCGCGTTGAAGGCGAACTGCACCGTCCAAATCAAAGCGTAGGCGGCAATCGCCATGAAGGCAGCATCTGCGGCAGGCGAGCCCGCGCTGGACTCCGCATGCCAGAAGAACCAGGCAGCCAGAAGATAAAGACCCTGCACGGCCGGCGAAAGGAATTGATGAAACGCCTGGAAGAGCAAGACGTCCGTGAACTTGAGGTCGTACTGGATGCGCATGACGAATTGAAGCGGACAAGCCAAGCTCTGGGGCGGCATTCTGGGCCCACGGCACAAGCATGCCCTACACCCCCAACGCCACCACCGTCGGCGACCCCGTGAACCGCATCACCCCCGCATCCAGCACTGCCGCCACGACGCCCAGCATCACGCCCATGCCCATGCCGTAGCCGGGGCAGGCGTGGGGTGGGGCGCCTTGTGGGTCGGCGCGGTCGCCGCCGAAGGCGACGTGGTGGCGCAGCGGGTCTTGCTGAGTGGCGGAGCCCAGGCCGACGATGACGGTGTCTGACGTGGTCACGTCCACCTCGCCCAGGCGGTGGTTGCTGAGCACGCGGCGCCAGATCTGGAAGGGCGTGGGGCGCAGGTTGAGCGTTGCCACCAGCGCCGGGCGCAGGCGGGCCACGGCCTCGGTGTAGCGCTGGGCGTCGGTGACCGATTCAGGCACCTCGTGCCAGACGGGCTGGAGGTCCCAGAGCTTGCGCGTCTGCACCCAGCCGGCCAGCACGGTCAGCAGGTTGCCATGCGTGGTGGGCGGGAAGCCGAGCATCACGCCGGCCAGCGTGCGGGCCGCGAGGTCGGCGGGGGCGCCCGGCACGCGCTCGGCGGCTTCGACGATCTGCCGGGTCAGGTCGGGCCAGTCGCCGCGCGGCGTGGCCTGCAGCCAGGCGGTCGTGGCCTGCAGGAAGCTTTGGCCGGCCATGCGGCCCTGGGCGCTGACGACGTCGCTCGGATGCGGGCCGAACACATGCCGCGACACCTGGAACAGCGCGCGCGGGCAGCGCGGCGGCTCGGGCTGCGTCGGCGGATGCAGCTCCGTGCCCCACACCAGGCGGCCGTCGGGCAGGCCGAACCACTGGCGGCACAGGGCCGCGAGCACGTTCTCGCTGAGGCGCTCCAGGTCCAGCGGCGTGTCGGCCGGGATGCCGTGGGGCTTCTGGCCGTCGGGGAAGGCGGCCAGCAGGCCGAGGGCCTCGGCCTTGAGCTGCTTCATGCCGCCGCTGGCGATGGCGTAGGCCCGCGTGAAGGCTTCGGCTTCGCTGATAGCCTCCAACGCGCGGTTGACCTCGGGCGCCTGTTCCTTGTGGCCGTTGTCGTCGTCCATACCGAGGAAGCCCTCGCCGATGGAGTCGCGCATGCGGTCGCCATAGCCCTTGTTGGAGTAGCGCAATTCGCGGTTGCGCAGCACGTCGCAGACGCGCTCCGGCGCGCCTACCAGCACGCCATAGGCCGTGCGAGCCACGCCGCCGGGCTGGGCGCGCACCCAGGCCCAGGCGGCGTCGCGGGTGTTGGTGTCTTCCAGCCAGCGCTGGCAGGCGGCGAAGTCCTGCAGGTCGGGCGTGCGCAGCGGGGCGGGTGTCGCCGGCGGCAGGGGCAGCGGCAGCTCAGCCAGCCCGGGCAGGGCCTTCAGCGCGGCGATCGACGGCACGAAGAAGTAGGCGCCCCACTGCAGCGTGACGAAGGGTTCGTCGCCGAGTTCGATCTCATACGGCTTGCCAGCATGCTCGAAGGGGTAGAGCCGCTTGCCCTGGCTCGGGTCCACCACGCCCAGCAGCGGGTCGCTCTGCGCGGAGTAGCCGCCGCTGGCGTTGGCGCCGGCCATCCAGCGCTGCACCACCTCGAACTGCTCGGCCAGGTGGGCGTTGTAGGCCATGAAGACCAGGCCGCGGTCTTCCTTGTCGTTGGGGTTGAGGCGGTCCGGCGGCGGGCCGTAGCTCATGCCGCGTCGCAGGATGCGCGGCATGCGCTTCGTGAGTGCGGAGTCTTCGGCCTGGTCACGCGGGTTGGCGCGGCGGATGTGCGCGTGGAAGGGGCACATCGAGCCACGCTTGTCGCGCTCGTAGTTGAAGTCGTTGCCGTCGGTGCTTTCGTCGGCCAGGGCCTTGCCGTCCAGGCGGCGGCCCATGAGCTTGGCCATCAGCAGGTCGGCCGGCAGCTGGGTGCGCTTGGCTTCGCGCTGGATGCGGTCATGCAGCCGGCCGGTGTACTGGCGCAGCTTGCGCACGACGAGGAAGCTGCCGCAGTCCAGCAGCGCATCGGCCTGCTCGGGCACGGGCCAGCCCTTGTCGCGCAGGGTCGGGAAGCCCTGCACGATCTCACCCTCGGGCACCTGGTCGTCCCAGTATTTGTGCTCCACCTTGTCGAGCGTGGGCTGGCTGATGCCGTCCTTGAAGCCGAAGTTCTCCTTGTCGCCGCCGTTGCTGCGCATGGGCTCGATGGCCATCAGCGCCAGGCCCGTGCCCTCGGTGAGGGCCTTGGCGGCGGCGTCGATGCGGGCGCGGTCATCGTCGGTGACGGCCTCGCCGCCGGCCGGGTTGTGAAAGCGCACCTGCACCAGCAGATGCGCGCCTGCGGGGTCGAAGCGGTCACGGCGGTTGACGTGCGGCGCCAGCGCCCAGTGCGTCGGGTGGTTGTGGCGCACATCGCCCAGCAGGCCGGCGCGGGCGGCCATGCCTTCCTTGAAGGCCTGCGGAAACCGCGCCAGCCGCGCCTCGGGGATGCCGAGCGCCTTCAGGCCGGCCAGCGTCAGGGCCAGCTGGCGCCACACGCCACCCGGGCCGGCCTTGCCGCCTTCGGCCTCGACCGGGGCGGTGGCCAGCCAGGCCAGCGCGCGCGCCGGCTGCTCGATGCGCATCAGCAGCAGCGCGCCGCGGTTGGTGGGCAGCTTGGTGAGCATGCCGGCCTGCAGCT
Organism: Roseateles puraquae; assembly: GCF_002205845.1. Classification (GTDB taxonomy): domain Bacteria; phylum Pseudomonadota; class Gammaproteobacteria; order Burkholderiales; family Burkholderiaceae_C; genus Pelomonas; species Pelomonas puraquae. The sequence continues at coordinate 406,181 of NZ_NISI01000006.1, forward strand.
GGTGGCGGTCGAGCTTCAGCCGGGCGGCGGGGGTGTCGACCGGCGGGAGCGTGCTCTCGAACCAGGCCAGCATCTCGTGGTGGCGCAGCCGCAGGCGCTCGCCCGGCGTGAGCTGCTCCGCCGGCTTGCCCGGCGCGGGGAAGGGGAACTGGGCGCGGGTGTCGAGCTGGGTGAGCTCGAACAGCACGTCCTGCGTGGCCCGCAGCAGGCAGCCGCCGTCGGGCGCGCCGGGGCGGAAGAAGCGCTGCAGCGTGAACAGCCCGGCCAGCGGCACCAGGCCGCGGGCCGCCATGGCAAAGCGCTCGGCGGGCTGGTCAGGGCCCGGCAGTGGCCGCACCTGGCCGGAGGACGGCGCGCGCAGGCGGTCGGCCTTGAGTTCGTCGGCCTGGCCGCGCTGGCTGGCTTCCAGCAGGGCGAGGTACTCCGCGTCGGCCACGGTGCGGCCGGATTCAATGAACAGGAAGTCTGCCGAGATCTCGTGCTCGCGCACCCAGCGCGAGTAGGTCTCGAAGCTGCAGCGGTTGGAGAGCTGGTAGCCCTCGGTGTGGCAGAGCATCAGGTCCAGCGTGGACCCGAGCTGGTCCCAGATGACCCGCATGTACGGCTCCCAGCCACCGTCGAAGTTGACGCACAGCAGCAGCCGGTCGGGCGCGCCGTTCTTGCCGTCCACCACGGCCCAGCGGAAGGAATGCACGATGCGCCAGCGGGCGACGATGTCGGTGTAGGGCGAGGCCGGCGCGCTGCTCTCGCGCGAACCCAGGCGCAGGCCGTTGAGCGTGCGCAGCACCTTGCGCAGGCGGTCGACATGGGTCACCACCTCCAGCGCATCCACGAAGCCGGGCTTGATGTCGGCGAGCAGCACCAGGTCCGTGATGCCGCCGAGTTGAACGTCGTTGCCGCGCGCCATGCTTTGCCCTCCCCAGAAAAGGGGAGGAGTATCCCGGCGCCGCGTGACGGTGGCGTCAGGGACGGCCCTCAAGATTGACGACGGTCCCGCTGATCGCGGCCAGCCGCAATTCATCCGGCAAAACCGGCAACCTATCGCAAACCCTTAGATCCGGACGCTCCTCTTCCAGACACTGGCGACACAGACAAAGAGAGGAAAGCACCATGAACCGCATCAGCACCACCACCGCCCGTACCGCCCGCCTGCAAGCCGTCAGCGCCGCCGCCCTGGTGGCGATGATCGCCCTGACCGGCGCCGCCTGGATGACGATCACCGTCCCGGCCGAGGCGCCCGAGGTCGTGAAGCTGGAGCGTGTCGTGGTCAGCGGTGTGCGCACGCCGGACCCGACCGTGGCCCAGTTGCCCCGCGTCGTCATCGAAGGCCGCCGCAACCAGGCCGGCGACGGCACGCAGGTGGCCAGCGCCTGCGTCGCGCCGCAGGTCTGCTAACGCCCCAGCACGCGAAGGATCTCGCGGCCATAGGCCTCGAGCTTCTTCGCCCCCACACCGCTGATCTCGCCGAGTTCGGTGAGATCGCCCGGCACCACGCGGGCCATCTCGGCCAGCGTGGTGTTCTGGAAGATCACATAGGCCGGCAGGCCATGCTCCTTGGCCACCTCGGAGCGCCAGGCCTTGAGGGCCTCGAAGCGCTCCAGGCCCTCGGCGTCCAGGCCGAGCGCCGGATCGGCCTTGGGCCGCGCGCCCCCGCGGGATGATTTGCCGCGCGGCTTTTTCTCTTCGGCCTCGCGCAGCCGCACCTCCACCTCGCCCTTGAGCACCGCCCGCGCGCTGTCCTGCAGCGCCAGCGTGCTGAACTCGCCTTCGGCCGCCACGTGGCCCAGCGCGATCAGCTGGCGCAGCACCGCACGCCACTGCTGCTCCGACAGGTCGGCCCCGACGCCCCAGGTGGACAGGCTGTCGTGGCCGTACTGCTTGGTCTTGTCGGTCACCTTGCCGCGCAGCACGTCGATCAGGTGGCCGGCGCCGAAGCGCTCGCCACGCTGGTGGAAGCGGTAGATGCAGGACAGCAGCTTGCGCGCGGCCTCGGTGGCGTCCCAGGTGGCCGGCGGGTTCAGGCAGTTGTCGCAATTTCCGCAGGGCTGGCTGGCCTCGCCGAAGTAGGCCAGCAGGCGCACCCGGCGGCAGTCGGTCGCCTCGGCCAGGGCCAGCAAGGCGTCGAGCTTGCCGCGCTGGCCCTGCTTAAAGGTCTCGCCCGCAGGGCTTTCGTCGATCATGCGGCGCTGGTTGACCACGTCGGCCAGGCCGTAGGTCATCCAGGCCTCGGCGGGGGCGCCGTCGCGGCCGGCGCGGCCGGTCTCCTGGTAGTAGGCCTCGATGTTCTTGGGCAGGTCCAGGTGGGCGACGAAGCGCACGTCGGGCTTGTCGATGCCCATGCCGAAGGCGATGGTGGCCACCATGATGAGGCCGTCCTCGCGCAGGAAGCGGTCCTGGTGGTGGCGGCGCACGTCGGCGTCCAGGCCGGCGTGATAAGGCAGGGCGTTCAGGCCCTCGGCCTGCAGGAACTCGGCCGTCTCCTCGACCTTCTTGCGGCTCTGGCAGTAGACGACGCCGGCCTCCCCTTCATGGTCGTCGCGGATGAAGCGCAGCAGCTGCTCGCGCGGCGAGCCGTTCTTCTCGACGATGAGGTAGCGGATGTTGGGCCGGTCGAAGCTGCTGATGAAGACGCGCGCGTCCTGCAGCTGCAGCCGCTCGATGATGTCGGCCCGCGTGAGGTCGTCGGCCGTGGCGGTGAGCGCGATGCGCGGCACGTCGGGGAAGCGCTCGTGCAGCAGGCTCAGCTGCAGGTACTCCGAGCGGAAGTCATGCCCCCACTGGCTGACGCAGTGCGCCTCGTCGATGGCGAACATGCTCAGCAGCCCGCGCTCGTGCAGGCTGGCGAGCTGGGCCAGGAAGCGCGGCGTGGTCAGCCGCTCGGGCGCGGCGTACAGCAGCGTGAGCCGCCCGCTCATCATCTCGCGCTCGATGCGGGTGGCTTCCTCGCCGGTCTGGCTCGAATTGAGGAAGGCCGCATGCACGCCGGCTTCCTCCAGCGCGCCGACCTGGTCGTGCATCAGCGCGATCAGCGGGCTCACCACCACCGCGACGCCCTGGCCGCGCGTGTGGCGCAGGATGGCAGGCACCTGGTAGCACAGGCTCTTGCCGCCGCCCGTGGGCATGAGCACCAGCGCGTCGCCACCGGCAGCGACCTGCTCGACGATGTCGGCCTGCTGGCCGCGGAAGGCGGTGTAGCCGAAGACTGCTGACAGGACCTGGTGCGCTGCGGATTGCAGGTCGTCGGTAGGGCTTGGAAGATGCACGGGCGGATTCATTCAACCGCCATTGTCCCAGGAGCCTCACGGAGCCCTCATGCCTTCCCCCACCGAACTGCGCCAGCGCCTGATCCGCAACTTCCACGACGCCCCGCGCGAGCCTTTCGTGCGCGCACCGCGCTACGACACCGAGGGCGCGTCACTCACCCAAGGCACCGCCGCCCAGCAGCTCGGCGCCCGCATCGACGTGGTGGCGCCGGGCCACCAGAGCTGCCCCTACCACTACCACTTCGCCGAAGAAGAGATGTTCATCGTGCTTCAGGGCGAGGGCACGCTGCGCGTGGCGGGCGAACTCGTGCCGGTGAGGGCGGGCGACGTCATCACCATCCCGGCCGGGCCCGAATACCCGCACCACCTGCTGAACACCTCCGACGCGCCGCTGCACTACCTGTCGGTCAGCACGAACAAGACGCCGGAGATCTGCGTCTACCCGGATTCGGGCAAGGTCGGCTGCTACGGCCCGGGCCTGCGCATGCTCGTGCCGCAGGACGCGGGTGTGGACTACTGGGTGGGCGAGCCCTGAACGCTCAGTAATGCGGCGGCAGCTCGTCACGGAGGCTGCGAAAGCCGCCCGGCTCAGCCGCCGCCGTGGCCTGGTTGCGCAGCTCGACCAGCTCCTTCACGAGCCGGTCGATCTGCGCCTGCTGTCGCACGACGACCTGGTTGAGCTGCTCTACCGTGTCTTCGGCGAAGCTGGCCTTGATCTCCAGGTCGGTGATGCGCTGTTCGAGGGCTTGCAGGGTGTCCATGGCCGCTATGGTGCCTGCTTCCGGGCTTGTCGGCAGCCTCAGGCGGCCACCGCCTCCCAGCGCCCCCGCACATAACGCTCGAAACCGCCGCCCTCGGCAAAGCGCCACAGGTGCAGCCAGTCGTGCTGCAGCAGCTGGGCGACCACCGCATGCGCCGCGATCACCCGCTCGATGGCCTCGGCGGGCGCGTCGATGACGGTGGTGAGCCGCAGCGGCTCGTGGCGCCAATGCTCGCCGTCATGCAGGGACTGGCGGGCCAGGCCGATGCGAAGGTCGCCGCCATTGCCCTCGAACACGCCGATGCGCCCGCCCACCACGTTGTGCAGCAGCTTGTTGCCGCTGCCCAGACGCTGCGGATCGCAGGTGGAGGCGTGGTATTGCCAGTTGATCCAGTGCGTGACCAGCATCGGCGCGGTCATCAGCAGCTCCAGCACACTGCCGTCGGCGTCGTTGGCGGCGTCGTAGTCGTGCAGGAAGACGCGGCCGTCGAGCACCGCGCCCTGGCTGCGCGCGCGCGGCGCGATCAGGAAGGCGGCATTGCCGGTCAGGCCCCACTCGGGGCGGGTCTGGGCGCCGTCATTGGCGCGGCGGCGCAGCTGGTCGAGCAGGCTCGCATGCGGTGTGCGCGGGTCCAGGCCCAACGTGGGCGCGCGTTCGCGGCGCACCTGGTCGCCGGCTTGCGCCCAGGCGGTGGCCAGGCGCGCCCAGCGGGCCTGGCCCCAGGCGGGCAGCAGGTCGAGGTCGAAGGCCTCGATCTCGTCGGTGGTGGTGTTGTGCAGGGCCGCGACGAAAGCCACGTCACCCGGCAGCGCCAGGCCGCGGGCGCGCAGGCCGGCCTGCACCTCGGCTTCGTTCAGCAGCCGCGCCAGCGCGCGGGCATTCACCTCGCCGGTCTGGCCGCAGCAGGCGCCGCAGTCCAGCGCGGCGGCCTGCGCGTTGTTGGCGCTCTGGCTGCCGTGGCCCACCAGCACCACCAGCGGCGCCAGGCCCCGGTCCACGCCCATGGCGTGCAGCACGCGGGCGGCCAGGTCGACCTTGGCGTTGGTGTCCAGGCCGGCGAGCACCGGCCGGCAGACCGGGCGGTAGCGGGGCGACAGGCCTTCGCCATCGAGCGAGCGACGCGCCGCGGCCGAAGGACGCAGCCACTGGCCCAGGCGGCCGAGGTAGCCGGCTCCCACCGCCTCGACCGACGAGAAGGCCGCGTTCGGCCAGCGGCTGCCGGCGCCCCAGCGCTCGGTGCGGGCGAACTGCGCCAGCCGCTGCTGGCGGGCTGGCGCCTGCAGCCGTGCGCCGGCGGCGCCGAAGTCGGCCACGGTGGGGGCGATCTGCTCGGTCACCTCCAGCGCCGGAGCCAGCAGCCCGGGCAGCTGCGGCCGGCGCGCCTCGGTGGCCAGCGGCGTGTAGGCCACCGGCAGGCCGAAGAAGCCGGCGAAGCCCACCGTCTGCACACCCGGCCACGCGGCCTCCAGCGCGCGGCGCAGCGGCTCGCTGCGCACGTCGATGCAGAAGGCGGCCTGCACTTCCACGGGGGCCGCCGGGTCGGCCGGCAGCGGCGCCACGGCCTGCAGGCGCCGCGCCAGGTCGCGCTGGTAGCCGACCTCGTAGGCGGTCTGCCAGAGCTCATCCACCTGCAGGGCCGCCTCGGCCTGCTGCAGGCGCTCGGCAGCGCACTCCCACTCGACCTGCAGGGCCGCGAAGGCGCGCTGGGCGGCCTGGTCGTCGCGGCACTCCAGCAGCAACGCGCCCCAGGCCAGGCGAATGGCCAGCAGGTCACGCAGATGGGCGTCGCCGCGGCCCTGCTGGCGCGCCTCCCAGCCGAGGTAGGCACACCACGACGCCCAGCCGTTGACGGTGAGCAGCACCGCCTCCAGGTAGTCGGCCCAGGCCTCGGCCGGCAGGCCCAGGCGGCGCAGCACCCAGCGCTCCGCGTCTTCCCGGGTGGCGGGCAGGGCGGCCAGGCCGCGCCCCAGGTCAGGCAGGCCCATCAGCACGCCGACGCCATGGTCGTGCGCCACGGTGTCGCGCCAGAAGGCGTAGAGGCTGCCGGCACGCTCGGGCTGCCAGTCGGCCTGGTGGTGGTCGAAGTAGGCGGCGCAGACCTGGCTCACCTGGTGCGTGACGGCCTGGCGCCACGACAGCCGCGCGCGGCCTTCGGGGTCGTCGTCGAGCACGTCGATCAGCAGCGGCAGGCTCGGCACGGCCAGGGGCTGGTGCAGCGCCGCGATGACCTCGGGGGCGCCGAGCCCGCTCGACTGGCGCGTCAGCGCCTCCTGCAGGTCCGCCGGCTGGATGCGGCCGCCGGCCCAGGCCTGCTGCAGGTGCTGGCGCGACGGGAACACCGCGATGCCACCCAGCACCGCCATGCGCGCCGCCACTTCGCGCACCGGGCGGCCGATGCGCTCCCAGTGCGGATTGACGGCGATGGCGCGGTCCAGCGGCCAGGCGGGCGCGATGGCGCGGCAGGCCTGGGCACAGGCGCCTTCGACGCGGGCGTTGAAGTCGGCCTGGGTCTCCAGCACAGGGCCGTGGGAACGCGGCGTGGTGGCCTGCGCGGCGCGGGTGTGGGTCAGCGTGTGCATGGGCATCTCCTTGGTTCAGGTCATTGCGCGGCGGCGGGGGTCCAGCGCGCTGGCCACAGGCGCAGGGCGGCCCGGGTCACGAACTCGTCGACGTAGAAGCCCGCGTAGCTCCAGCGGCGCCAGCCCGAGAGCAGGTCGGGGCGCGTCTGCATCAACGTGAGGCTGAGGTAGAGCAGGGCCATGCCGGCGAGCGCGACCCAGCCGGCGGCGGCCAGCGGGGCATCGCTCACGCCAAAGGGCAGCGCATGGCCCACGCAGGCCGCCAGCACCAGGCCGGCCACCATGGCCGCCCCGGTCAGCGCGCCGCGCCAAGCCGGCGGGGCATCGGGATGGCGCTGTGCCGGCTGCCACAGCAGCGGCGCCCAGGCCAGGGCCAGCAGCGCCGTCCACCAGCCGGGCCAGCCGGCGCCGGGCAGCACCAGCGCCACGGCGCTCAGCACCGCCCACAGCACCGCGCCCACGACCAGCGGCGCCACGACGACGCTGGCCAGCGACGGCGCCACGCTGCCGCGCATCAGGCGCAGCCGGGTGTCTTCCACCGCGCCGGAGGCCGCCAGGAAGGCATGGGCCTTGTAGAGCGAATGGCCCAGCAGGTGCAGCAGCGCCAGGGTGTACAGGCCCAGGCCGCACTCCATCACCATGAAACCCATCTGCGCCACGGTCGACCAGGCCAGCCGCACCTTGATGCTGATGCGCGTGAGCATCACCAGCCCGGCCAGCACGGCCGTCAGCAGGCCGGCCACCACCAGCAGCCAGCGGGCCACCGGCGCGGCTTCCAGCAGCGGCGCGAAACGGATGAGCACGAAGCCGCCCAGGTTGATGACGCCCGCATGCAGCAGGGCCGACACCGGCGTGGGCGCCTCCATCACCTGGATGAGCCAGCCATGCACCGGCAGCAGCGCGGTGCGCAGCACCACGGCCAGCGCCAGGCAGACGGCGCTCAGCTGCAGCGGCCAGGCGGCCGGGCCGGTCGCCAGCGTCTGCCACAGGGCGGACAACGAACCCGAGCCCACCTGATGCCAGGCCAGGGCCGCGGCGGCCACCAGCAGCAGGTCAGCCAGCCGGTCGGCGACGCGCTTCTTGTGCGCGGCCAGCAGGGCGAAGGGGCGATCGGTATAGAAGCACAGCAGATGCTGCAGGGCCAGGCCCACGGCCGCCCAGGCGGCGATCAGCACCAGCCAGTGGTCGGCCAGCAGCAGCAGGTGCACCGCGGCCAGCACGCCGCCCAGGGCGGCCACGTAGCGCGGCTGGCCGGGCTCGCCCTCCAGATAGCGCGAGGAGAAGGCCGCGATGGTGGTGCCCAGCAGCTGCACCAGCACCGCGATCCAGGCGCCGGCCAGCGTCACACCCAGGCCGGCCGGCATGGCGGCCGCAACCGCCCCGGGGGCCACGAACTGCGCCCCCAGGCTGGCCAGGGCGCCGGCCAGCGCCAGCCAGGCCAGCGCCCGGAAGCGCCGCCAGGCCGGCGCTGCCAGCCCGCTGCGGCGATGCGGCACCGCCGCCAGCATCAAGGCGGCGGGCAACAGGCTGCAGGCCAGGGTCAACAGGGCGGGCGGATTCATCGGCGCACTCCAATTCGCAATGGGCGGCATGGTGCGCAAGTCCGAGCGTTCCGTAAAATTCAATGTTCGGAACGAATCGATCTATTAAACAGAATGCTTCAGATCGAACAGCTCAATTTCCACCACCTCTTCTACTTTTGGCGGGTGGCCAAGACGGGGCACCTGACGCAGGCGGCCACCGAGCTCCATGTGTCGCAATCGGCGCTGTCCAGCCAGATCCGCCAGCTGGAGGAGCGCATCGGCGAGCCGCTGTTCGAGCGCAGCGGGCGGCGCCTGCTGCTGACCGACACCGGGCAGCTGGTGCTGTCGTATGCCGAGAACATCTTCGGGCTGGGGCGGGAGATGCTCGGCCGGCTGCAGGGCCGCGGCGAGGGCCTGACGCGGGTGCGCGTGGGCAGCGTGGCCACGCTGTCGCGCAACTACCTGGAGAACTGGATCCGGCCGCTGCTGGCCGACCCGAACGTGACGCTGTCGCTGGAGTCGGGCCTGTTGGACGACCTGCTGCGCCGGCTGTTCGAGCACCAGCTGGACGTGGTGCTGGCCAACGAGGCCGCGCCCGCCCGACCCGACCGGCCGCTGCACTGCCGCTTCCTGGGCAGCCAGGCGATCTCGCTGGTGGGCCCGGCCGCCACCTGGCGCGGCCGCAGCCTGCGCCTGCCGGAAGACCTCGAAGGCCGGGAGCTCGCCCTGCCCGGCCCGCGCCATGCGCTGCGCGGCGAGTTCGACGCCCTCTGTGTGGCCGCGGGCGTCACGCCACGCCTGCGCGCCGAGGTCGACGACATGGCCATGCTGCGCCTGGTGGCCCGCGACAGCGGCTGGCTGACCGTGCTGCCCGAGGTGGTGGTGCAGGACGAACTGCGCACCGGCGTGCTGGTGCGGGTGGGCCGCTCCACGCAGCTTCGCGAGAACTTCTACGCCATCACCACGCTGCACCGGCACCGGCTGGAGCGACTGGAGCAGCTGCTGGCCCACACGCCGCTGGCGGTGGACGACGACACGCTCACGGCTGCAACTGGAACTCCACCCGCGCCCAGCGCCCTAGGCCGTCCATGACGGTCAGGCGGTGGGCGCCGGGGCGGCTCACCTGAAGCACCTGGGCGGCCGAGGCCACGTCGCTCGCGGCCATCCACTGGCCGTCGAGCAGCCAGGTCGTGCCCTGCTGCGCGCCGATGGCCTGCAGCCGCAGGGTGACCTCGCGCTGGCCCGGCGTAGGCCGCAGCACGGTGCCGGGCTCCAGGCCCACCACGCGCAGGCGGTGGGCCACCGGCTCGCGCGGGGCGCAGTCGGCACGCCAGGGCAGGCGCTCCAGCGGGTGGCGCTGTTCGGCGTCCAGAAACGGCCCGAGCAAGGCGGGCCAGCGCACCGCCTCGAAGCGCTCAGCGTCCGCCGCACAGCCCGGCTGCACCCGCTGGCCGGCCAGCACCCACACGGGCTCCACCAGCGGGCCGGAGCGCAGGCGGTCGGGCAGGGTGGGCGGCACCGCGCCGTCCAGCGTCCAGGCGGTGCGGTGCTGCAGGCACAGCCCGGGCTCGGTGGCCGATTCGGCCAGCCCCTGCGGCCAGCAGATGGGCACGGCCGCGACGCTGGCGGGCTGGCGGCGCGGGCCGAGCTGCTGGCGTGAGTCGCCGGGGCCGAGCGCGGCGGCCAGGTCGCGCAGCAGCGGCGCGGCGGAGTTGGCGCCGAAATGGCCGGGGTTGGGCGTGCCGTCGGGCCGGCCGATCCACACGCCGAAGGTGTAGCGGTCGGTCACGCCCAGCGCCCAGGCGTCGCGAAAGCCGAAGCTCGTGCCCGTCTTCCAGGCCACGCGCTGGCCGCTCTCGCGAAACGGGTTGCCGGGCCGGCCGCCGTTCTCCAGGATCTCGCGCACGATGAAAGCGGCGCCTTCGCTCATCAGCCGCGTCTCCTGCAATGCGGCGCCCGGCGTGAGGTGGGGGCGCGCCGCCACGCCACCGCGCGCCAGCGCCGTGTAGGCGCCCACCAGCTCCTCCAGCGTGGTGCTGCCGCCGCCGAGGATGAGGCTCAGGTTGGGCGCCGCGTTGGCGGGCATGCGCAACTTCACGCCCGCATTGCGCAGCCGGCCGGCGAAGCGCTCGGGGCCGATGCGGTCGAGCAGGTCCACCGCCGGCACGTTGAGCGAGCGCTGCAGCGCCTCGCTCACGCTAACCGGGCCGGAGAAGTCCGCCTGGAAGTTGCCGGGCGCATAGCCGCCGAAGTTCTGCGGCGCGTCGATCAGCAGGCTCTCGGAATGGATGAGGCCGTCATCCAGCGCCATCGCGTACAGAAACGGCTTGAGCGTGGAGCCCGGCGAGCGGCGGGCGCGCACCATGTCGACATGCGCGCCGCGGCGGGCATCGGTGAAGTCGGCCGACCCCACATAACCACGCACTTCCAGTGTGCGGTTGTCCACCACCAACGCCGCCATGGAGACGGCATCGGGCAGGCTGTTCAAGCGGTCGGTCAGCAGCTGCTCCAGACGCGCCTGCAGGCCGGCGTCGAGCGTGCTCTGGATGACCGCCGGCGTGTGGCCCTGGCGGCGGGCCTCCTGGCGCAGGCGCTCGGCCGCCAGCGGCGCCAGCCAGCGGGCGCGCAGCGGCGGGGCGAAGACGCGCTCCAGCTTGGCGTCGGCGACGTCGGCGGCCGTCCACACACCCAGGGTCCGCATTCGCGTGAGCACCTTGTCGCGCGCGGCCTGGGCCGAGGCCACCGCGCGGTCGGGCCGCAGCCGCGTGGGGGACTGCGGCAGCGCCACCAGCAGCGCGGCCTCGGCCTTGGAGAGGTCACCGGCCGACTTGCCCAGGTAGGCGCGGCTGGCCGTCTCCACACCCTCCAGCGGCCCGCCCATGGGCGCCAGGTTGAGGTAGAGCGTCAGGATCTCGTGCTTGCTGCAATGCAGCTCCAGTTGCAGCGCCCGGGCGATCTGGCGCAGCTTGGCCGGCACGCTGCGGCCGGCGGCTTTGTCGTCGACGAGGCGGGCCACCTGCATGGTCAGGGTGGACCCGCCCGACACGATGCGCCCGTGCCGCGCCCACTGCCATGCGGCCCGCACCAGGGCCACAGGGTTGACACCGGGGTGCCAGTCAAACCAGCGGTCTTCGTAATGCAGAAGCGCCTGCAGGTAGTAGGGCGAAACGGCTTCGGGCGTGGTCGGGTGGCGCTGCGCGCCGTCGTCCCCGGGCCAGGCGCGCAGCGGCGTGCCGTCGGCAGCCAGCACGGTCAGCGTGGGCGAGTCGCTCGCGGGGGTGGGCAGCGGGAAAGCGAAGTCGAGCGCGAGGACGAGCAGCAGGATGGCGGCGAGCGTGAGCTCGAAGCGGCGCAGGCGGCTCACGCGCGACCCTCTCGCAGTGCGCGGCTGCGGCATGCATCGCCGCCTGCAAAATCCTCGCGACGACGCCCGCCACCATTCCCATGCAGAAGCAAGCCTGGAAGCTCTTCCCCACCCTCGTGCACCGCTACACCGAGGTGCTCACCGCCGATCAGCTCGACACCATCCTGGCTCATTGCCTGCAGTCGGAAGCCGGCCGGCACGGCGCCCTGCTCGGCGACGCGCAATCGACCTTCGACAAGGATGCGCACTTCATCGAATCCCTTGAAGCAGCCCACGCCCATCTCCAGGGCCTCACGCAAGGCCTCGCGCAGCTGATGGACGCCTACGCCCGCGAACTGGGGCTGGACGGCGCCCGGCTGTCCAACTCGTGGTTCAACATTCAGCGCCCGGGCAGTGTGCTGCGGCATCACACCCACCCCGACTCGCGCGTGTCGGCGGCCCTGTGCATCGCCAGCGACGATGCCAGCAGCAAGCTGCACTTCGAGAACCCGAATCCGCTGATCGGCTTCATCGAGGCGGCGCAGCCCACCGAGTTCAACATGGAGATGGCCAAGTTCAAGCTCGCTCCAGGCGACCTGCTGCTGTTTCCGTCCTGGCTCAAGCACGGCTCCGGCTTCGAGGCCAACCAGTCGGCGCTGCGGGTCATGATCAGCCTGAACGCGGGAGCGTGACGCGGGCCATCGCGCTCAACGAGGCGCGGACGCCGCCCGCGCCGCCCTCACCTGCTGCAGCTCCGCCTTCAGCCACACCGCGCTCTGCACCGGCGCCTTGCCCGCACAGCGCACCAGATAGGGCTTGCCACTCATGCTGCTGGCCGACGCGCCGCGTTCGATGAACTGCTCGGCCGTGCTGACCATGTCCTTGCCTTCGAGGTAGTCGAGCTTCTTCAGCAGGTGCGCCTTCGCCTCGGCGCCGGCGTACCACGTGCCGTTGCGGTTGAACTCGCAGCCGGAGGTTTGCAGGCGGGTGAGGAGCGCGTCGACTTCGGCGCGGGCGGTCGGCAGCAGGGGCGCGGCGGAGGCCACGAGAGCTGCACCACAGGCGATCAGCAGCATGAACCAGGGGCGAATCATGGAAGGACTCAACGGTTGATTGGAAGCGGCAGGTGCTGCGGGCTGCTCAGCAGGGCTACTCCGTCGGGGAAGCGGCATCGTTCACGATGGTCGCCTTCAGTCGTTGCCCGTAGGTGCATGCTGGGTCTTCCGGTCCGTACTTGCACGACTTCTCCAAGACCTTCAGCGCCTGCTGGCGATCCTGCCTCACGCCGAGACCGCGGCTGAGGTGCAGGGCTTGCATCGTGCATGCCCACGGGTCATCGGCCTGACAGGCCTTGTCGTAGGTCCGGGCCGCACAAGCCTGCACTTCCACATCGTCTCGCCGTTCTTCAAACAGCCCCGCTGCCCGGTTCGTACAACCTGACGCGATGCCGAGTTGGCACGCTCGCTGAAACAGGACTACGCTGGCGTGGGACGCGACGTGCGCCTCCTGCAGCGCTTCCGCAAGCCAGTAGCACGCGCCGGCATCGTTCTGCGCACATTCGGCAAGGCAGGATTGCATCTGGCCCGGTTCGCACTGCTTGCGGCCCAGATAGACGAGTGATTGAACCTGCGGCATCAAGGAAGCAGGACAGCGCAGGGCCAGCGCCCGCCAGTCCCCACGATCCAAGACCTGCCCTGAAACAGCCAGGGCCTCCTTCGACGGCGGCTGAGCCGTTGCCAAGCCTGCCAGCGACAGCAGGGTCACGACGGCACCGAGACGCCGCCAAGCGCATCCGCTGCGGGTCATCGTTTGTCCACCACCGTGATCTCCCCTTCCGCCTTGCCGATGCCTCGCACCTCCGGCCGGTACATGTCCTCGGCAAAGGTGGCAGGCACCACGTAGCGGCCTGGCGTGACGGCACGCACCAGGTAGAAGACGTCCAGCGTCTGGCCCAGGGCCGCCGCGGCCACGAAGCGGTCGTCGCGGTACTCCATGTGGGCGATGCGTTCGTTCGCGTTGGCCTGGGCGATGTTGACGCCGTCCACCGTGAACTCGCCGGCCTTGGGGCCCTGGCTGAGGTTGAGGTTCTCGATCTCGAAGCCGGCCGGGATGCGGTCCACCACCAGGCCGTCCTTGATGCTCTGGCTGGCCTTGACCCGCAGGCGCACGATGAACATCTCGCCGGTGGCGAACTGGCGCGCGGTGACGGGCTTGCCGTCGGTCGAGAACATCGCGCGCTCCACCGAGATGCGGTCGCTCGTGGGCGGCAGCGGCTTGACCGGATAACCCTGGGCCGACACCTCCACGTACAGCGGCGCGCCGCCTTCGTTCTTCAGTGACACGCCGGACTTGAGCTGCGCGAGCGTGAGGCTCTGCTGGCCCACGGCCGTGCCGGTCCAGGCGTCGGCCTTGGTGCCGACGGTGAGGGCGGTGGTCCAGGCCGCGTCCTTGGCGGTGCCGTTGGTGGCGGCCTGTACCGCCAGGAACAGCGCCAGGCGTTCCTGCGTGGAGTAGTAGTTGCGGCGGCTGAAGTCGTCCGACAGGTCGAACAGCAGGTTCTCGCGGCGCTCATGCGCGACCTTGTGCCGCAGCAGCAGCGCATAGGCCAGCGCGCGGTCGCGCACCTTGCTGCCGTAGTCGCCCAGCCACTGGCTCCAGTAGTTGCCGGGGTCATCGGGCTGGTAGCCGTAGCCGCGGTTCATGGCGTCGTCGAAGGCCTGCTTGGCGCGGGCTTCGTCGCCCATCAGCTTGAGCGCCAGGCCCAGATGCACCAGCGGCAGCGGCGACAGCGCATGGCTGCGGTACTGCTCGTGCAGGGTGCGCAGCGTGGCCAGCGGTGCCTTCTGCTCGCGGGCCAGGATGTAGCCGGCATGCGCCGCCTCGGCAAAGCGCTGGTGGGCCAGGCGCAGGGTCTCGGCATCGCGCCAGTCGGCGATGCGGCCCTTGTCGTCGCGCTTGGGGTCCTTCGCGGGCGTGGTCTGCTGCGAGGGCGCGCGCTGGAACTGTTCCAGCAGCCCGTCCATCGAGCGCTTGAGCTGCGCCTCGGGCACCGCAAAGCCTGAGTCGCGCGCATCCTGCAGGAAGCCGGTGACATAGGCGCTCAGCCAGCCTTCATACGGGCTGCTCGCCGCCCACAGGCCGTAGCCGCCCTTGGGCTGCTGCATGCTGGCCAGGCGGGCGAACGCACCCTCCAGCCGTTTCGCGCGTTCTTCCCGAGGGACGGGCTTCAGGCCCCAGCGCTTGGCCGCCTCGTCATCGATGAACACGAGCGGGTAGGCGCTGGAGGTCGTCTGCTCCAGGCAGCCGTAGGGGTACATCAGCAGGCCCTGCACCTGCTCCTTGATGTCGATGGGCGGCGTGTTGGACACACTCAGCGTGACCCCGGCCGAGCCCGCCCAGAAGGCGTCGAGCAGGGTCTTGTCCAGCGTCTGCGTAGCGCCGGGCTCCAGCCGCACGCGGCGGCCCTCACGCACCAGTGGCGTGACGGGTTGCACCTGCAGCGCCGCCTCGCGCGTCAGGCTCAGCGGCCCGGCGCTGACCTTGACCTGGATCGGCGCCAGGCCCCAGGCATCCAGCGCCTCGGCCTGGAAGCGCAGGATCTGCCGCTGCTTGTCGTTCAACTTGATCGGCTCCGCGCTGCCGGTGATCTTGACCGGGCCGGTCGACGTGACGGCCACGCTGACCGTCTGCGGCGCGCCGCTCAGGTTGGTCACGTCCAACGCGATGGTGGCCTTGTCGCCGGGCGACACGAAGCGCGGCATGTTCAGCTCCGCCACCAGCGGCGCGGCCACGACCGTCTCGGCTTGCGCCGAGCCGTAGCTGTCGGCGCTGCTGACCACCGCCATCACGCGCAGCGTGCCGTTGAAGTCGGGCAGCTTGAGGTTGATGGTGGCTTCGCCCTTGGCGTCGAGCTGCACCGGCCCGCTGAAGAGGTCCACCAGCAGCACCTTGCGCGGCATGCTTTGTGAGTCGCGCTTGCCGGCGTCGCCGCCGAAGCGCTGCTTGGCCATGTTGCCGTCCATCTTCTCGATGAGGCGGCCGTAGAGGTCGAGCATGTCGGCGCCGTAGCGGTGCTTGCCGAAGAAGAAGTCCTGCGGGTCAGGCGTCTTGTAGTTGGTGATGTTCAGGATGCCCACGTCCACCGCACTGACCGTGACGATGGCCGGCTTGCCGGCGAGCGAGGGCGCCTTGACGGTGATGGGCAGCGGCACCGACGGCTGGGTCTTGGCCGGCACGGTGAGCGCCACCTTGGCCTTGCGGTCCTCGCGGTAGAGCGGCAGGTGCACCAGGCCCAGCGCGCGCGCCGGTGTGACCTTGTCGCCCTGGCTGCCGGGGCGGAAGGCGGCGACGGTGATGTAGAGGTCGTGGCGCGCCCAGGCGGCATCGACCGGGATGTCGAGGTCGGTGCCGCTGGCCTTCACGCCGATGCGCTTCGTCCACAGCACGCGGTCGCCTTCCACCGTGACGATGGCCTCGCCGTCATGCGGCGGCTTGATGGCCAGCTTGGCCACGTCGCCCGGCTTGAAGGGCGCGCCTTGCAGCTTGAGCTGCACGCGGTCGGGGCGGTTGCCGATGTCGTCGGCGTCCTGCGCGCCGTAGCCGGCATAGAAGCCATAGCGCAGGGCCAGGCCGGTGTCGGGGTCGGTCACCTCCAGGCGGTAGCGGCCCCAGCGCACCGGCAGGGCAACCTTGGTGCGCTCCTTCAGGGCCAGCGTGCGAGCTTCCACCAGCTCCTCGGTGGTGTTGAAGCCCGAATGCCAGCCGCGGCCGTCGTCATAACGCCAATACCACTGGCGCTCTTCGTAGATGAGCTTGAGCTGCAGCTCCTTGGCGGGCTTGAAGTTGCCGGCCGCATCCACGCGGGCCAGTTCGAACTCGGCCAGGCCCCCTTCTGGTGCCACGTTGCGGTCGAACAGCGGGCGGGCGCCCACCAGCACCGGCGCGGGCCACCAGGTGCGCTCCAGCGTGCGCACCACCGGCCGGCCGCCGCTCTCCAGCAGGCTGAAGGCCGCGCGGATGCGCATGGGGCTCTTGCGCTCGCCAAAGGCCGTCTTGATGTCCATGCCGGCCTTGCCGTCGGCGTCGAGCTCCTGCTCTTCCAGGTCCTGGCGGTTCTTGGCCTTGTCGTCAGCCAGGTCGCCGAAGATGAAGCCCGGCAGCTTGGCCGGCAGCGGCATCAGCAGCCGCTCGGAATAGGCGCTGCCCTGCAGGCGGTTGCCCGCGGCCGGCGCCCCGTAGAGGTAGTCGCCCTGGGCCTGCACGGTCAGGCCGCCTTCGCCGGTGAGCACGCCCTCGGGCGCGGTGAGCGCGAGCTTCATGCGCTCGGGCAGGAACTCTTCGACCTTGAAGGCCCACTGTGCGTCGGGCTGCTTGGCGGCCGGGTCGATGCGCGCCTGGACCGTCCAGCCGCCCGTGGGCGCATCCGCCGGCAGGGTGACCGTCTGCTGGTAGTAGGCAGTGCCGGTCTTGCCCGGCTGCACCAGTTGCTCGACGAGCTTGCTGCCGTCCGGCTTCTTGACGGTCAAGGTGACCGGCAGAGGCTTGGGGAAGGGCTTGCCGTCGGCATCGCGGGCCAGCACCGACAGCGGGAAGCTCTCGCCCGGCCGGTACAGGTCGCGGCCGGCGTAGACGAAGAGCTTGTTGCTGCGCGAGGGATGGCCGGTGGCGTCGAACTCGGAGAGGTCCAGCGCCGCGTCGCGCAGGCTCAGGATCGACATCTCCTGGTTGCCGCGGCGGGCCAGCACGGCGCGCGCCTTGTCCAGCTTGCCGGTGAACACGGCATGCCCGTCACCGTCAGTCTCGGCCTGGCCCACGGCCTTGCCGGCTTCATCCACCAGGCTCAGCTCGATGCCCTTGAGCGCGCCGCCGCTCTTGAGCGAGGTGGCGAAGACGTCGATCTGCGCGGCATGCCGGCGCAGGTGCAGGCCGATGTCGGTGACGTAGTAGTGCGTGACCTGGTAGTCCCAGCCGAAGCGGCCGGGCTGGTTCATGATGGCCACGTAGATGCCGGGCTCCTGCAGCTCCTTGACGTTCTCCACCGGCAGGAAGCTCACGTTGCGGCGGTTGGGCCGCGCGTCGGTCGTGAAGCGGCCCAGGTACACGCTCTGGCTCATGGCGCGCAGTTCGTCCAGCACCCAGCCGCCCACCGTGCCCTTGAGGCGGCGCTGGTTGTCGCTGTAGCCGTCGTAGTAGTAGCCGCCCTCGCCATCCTCCTCGCCGCTGTTGACCTGGCGCTCGCGCCGGCCACCCACCTGCTCCAGGAAGGCGGGCAGCGACTCCGGCTTCACGCGCAGGAACTGCACGTCCACCTCAGGCGTGTTGACGGTGACCACCGGCAGGCCGCCGTTCTGGCCGGCCGGCAGCACGAGGCCGCGGCTGGCGAAGTAGTAGCTGTCAGGCATGGCCTCGCTGACCGCGTCGCAGGTCTGGGCCGTGGCCAGCTTGCCGCCTGAACGCGCCGCCAGCTCGGGCTTGAAGGCGAACTTGAAGCTGCGGTCGGGCGTCACGAAGGGCAGGTAGAGCACCCGCGGGTTGTCGCCCACCACCCAGCGGGCGGCCACGGGCTTGTAGCTGGCGTCGGCCGCGGGCACCTTCTTGCCGTCGGTCTCGGTGGGTGCGCCGCCTTCCTGGGCGGTGACGAGGGCACCGAAGTCCTGCTTGCCGTCCAGCGGCTGCGTGAAGCTGATGGCGATGGCCGGTGCGCCGTCAAACAGGCGCGGCTTGCAGTCCAGCAACGCAAACGCCGCCTGCTCGCCGCCCACCTCGGCGCTGCTGGGCAGGCCGGGCGAAGCCAGCTTCTGCGTGGCCCACCAGCCGCCCGCCACCACGGCGACTGCACCAACTACGCCGAGGACGACCTTCTGCCACGCCACCATGAATGCTCTCCCCACAAGTTGCGGGGGAGTTTAGGCAGGGCTCAGCGGCTGTCCACGGAAGGTTTCTTCTCGCCGCGGGCGGTGATATTCCCCATGCCCGACACCGAACGCTGCACGGCCGGGTTGCCGAAGTAGTCCACCGACCCGATGCCGGAGATGTGGGCGTTGAGGTCCTCGGTCACCCACAGCACCACGTTGCCCAGGCCGCTGACGCCGACGCGCGCCCGCTGGGTCTGCAGCCGGTCGGCGATGACCTTGCCCTTGCCCGAGATCTGCAAGGCCAGCTCGTCCACCCGGCCGCCGAGCTGGCCGTCGCCCGCTCCGGAGATGGAGAACACCAGCTGGCGCGCCTGCAGCTGGTCAAGCTTCACATTGCCTGCGCCGCTGATGCTGAGCTTGAGCTGGTCGGCGCGCAGCAAGCCCGGCGCCTGCACATCGCTTGCGCCGGACACCGACAGCTGGCGCAGCTGCCGCATCTCGACTTGCACATAGACCTTGGCCGAATGCCAGAACTTCCAGCCACCGCTGGGGCGGATGATGAGCAAGCGGTCCGACAGGTCGACATCCACCGACTTCTGCACGTCGGCGTCCCCCGCCACGAAGACCTGGTCACGGTCGCCCTGCGTCAGCACCACCCGCGCGGCGCCGGCCAGCTCCAGGCGGTCGAAGGCGCCGGGCGCGTAGACGCGCCCCACCTCGGTCGGCGGGGCGATCGGGGCCACCGGTGCTGGAGGCGCTGGCGGTGACGCTGGCGCAGGCTGGGCCGGCGGCACCGTCGGCCCGGGTCCCATCTGGGCTTGGGCCAGACCGGCCACCAGCAGCCCAGGCAGAGCGCGCCACAGGTTCACAGCGACTGCTCCCGCAGCATCTTGGACACCTCGCGGTTGGCCGTGATGCGCGTGCCGTCGCGCAGCTGCACCACCAGCTGGGAGTTCTCGTCCGGCGTCATGCTGTCGACGAAATCGAGGTTGACGATGCAGCCCCGCTGCACGCGCAGGAAGCGGCTTGCATCCAGCCGCGCCTCGAAATCGGCAATGGGCAGCCGCACCAGGAAGCTGCGGCCCTTGCTGGTGATGGCCGTGTACTTGTTGTCGGAGCGCAGGCACTCGATGTCGGCCACCTGGAGCGGAAAGATCTTGCCCTGGTCGCGCACCAGCAAGCGCGTGAGCGGCGCATCGGCCGGCGCGCCCAGCGCCTGGGCGACTTCGGCCGGGCTGGGCGCCGCATCGCGCAGCGCATGCCGCACCGCCTCTTCGAAGCGCTCGCGCGAGAAGGGCTTGAGCAGGTAGTCCACCGCATGCAGCTCGAAAGCGGTCAGCGCATGCTGGTCGTAGGCGGTCGTGAAGATGATGCGCGGCTGATGGCCTGATCCCCAATCATGGCCCTGCAGCGCCTGCACCACTTGCAGCCCCGTGAGGCCAGGCATCTGGATGTCGGTCAACACCAGGGCGGGCTTGAGTGCGCGGATCTGGGCGAGTGCGTCCTCGCCGTCTTCGCAGACGGCCACGAGTTGCAGCCCCGGCGTGGCCTTGACCCAGTCGGCCAGGGCCTCGGCGGCGAGGTGTTCGTCTTCGGCGATCAGAACGGTGGTCATGCTCATACCTGAGGAATGAAGAGGTCGACGCGGAAACCCGCGCCCGGAGCCGTGTGGATGCGCAGCCGCGCCTGGCCGTCGTAGTCCAGCGCAAAGCGCTTCTTGAGGGCCGCGAGACCCACCCCGCGGCGCTGGCCCGGTTGGGGCTCGAGCGCGGCGGGGTCGCAGCCGGGGCCGTCGTCGGCCACGGCCAGGTCCAGGCCGTGGTTCAGGCCGTTGCGGCGCGCGGAGATGGTCACCGTGCCGCCGCCCTTGCGCCCGGCCACGGCATGCAGGATGGCGTTCTCCACCAGCGGCTGCAGGGTCAGCGGCGGCAGCTCGTCGGCCAGCACGCGCTCCTCCAGGTCCCAGTCCACCCGCAGGCGCGGGCCCAGGCGCAGGGCTTCGAGGGCCAGATAGTCGCGCAGGAAATCGATCTCGTCGGACAGCATCACGCGGTCCTCGGCGCCACGCTTGGTGTCCAGCACATAGCGCAGCATGGACGAGAACTTCAGCAAGGCCGCCTCGGCCTGGGCCGCGTCCTTGCGCGTCAGCGCGATCAGCGAATTCAGCGTGTTGAACAGAAAATGCGGGTTCAGCTTGCCGCTGATGGCCGACAACTCCGCCTTGGCCAGGGCGCTCTCGGCCTGCGCGGCATGCACCGCAGCCGCCCGTGCGGCGCGCGCCTGCAGCACGGCGGTGAAGGCGGTGGCGATGGCCGCGTAGACCACCAGGCCCCACACCGAACGCCACAGCAGCCCGGCCACCAGCACGGCGCCGGCGTGGTCGGTGCCGAACAGCACCGCATTGACCGCGAACTCGCCGGCCTGCCAGAGCGCACTGAAGCTGAAGGCGGCCATGCCGTGCGCCAGCGCGGTGGCGGCGGTGCCGTTGTCGGCCGCATGCAGCCGGCGGGCCACGGGCCACACCGCCACGCCCAGCAGCATCGGCGCCCACAGCGTGGTCGTGGCCTGGTAGACGGCCAGCCAGAACGGGTCCAGCCCGCGGTCGAACTCGCTGCCGGCCAACACGTACAAGCACCAGGCCAGCGCACAACAGCCGGCATAGGCCAGCCACAGCCGGCGGTTCGACCGGCGGTGGGGTAGGCGGGGGTCCAGGCTGTCCATGGGCTCATCTTAGGGAGGCGGGCCGCGCGGCCGGGCCGGCCGGAGACGAAGTGCGGGCCCCGGGGTGCGGGATGCGGGACGGCAGGCATGGCGCCTGGGTCGCCCGGCATAATTCGCCCCCTTCCCCACCGAATTCGGACGAGCCATGGCCAGCGTCAACAAAGTCATCCTCATCGGCAACCTCGGCCGCGACCCCGAGGTCCGCTACAACCCCAATGGCGGTGCCTGGTGCACCATCAGCCTGGCCACGACCCGCAACTGGAAGAACCGCGAGACCGGCGAACGCCAGGAAGAGACCGAATGGCACCGCGTCGTCTTCAACGATCGCCTGGCCGAGATCGCCGGCGAATACCTGAAGAAGGGCCGCCCCGTCTACGTGGAAGGCCGCCTGAAGACCCGCAAGTGGCAGGACAAGGAAGGCCGCGACACCTACACCACCGAGATCATTGCCGACCAGATGCAACTGCTCGGCGGCCGTGAAGGCGGCGGCGGTGGCGACGACATGGGCGGTGGCGGTGGCTACAGCCGTGGCGGCGACGACATGGGCGGCGGCGCCCCCCGCGCCGCGGCCCGCCCGGCCGCCCCCCGCCCGGCGCCCCAGCGCGCCCCGGCGCCGGCGCCCAAGGCGTCGACCGGGTTCGACGACATGGACGACGACATTCCGTTCTGAGAAACGCCTCCCGAGGCGTTGCCCACCTCAGGCCCGCAGCCCGACAGCTGCGGGCCTTTTGCTTTCTTGCGGGTCGATGCACGTCGTCGCCGACCCTGAACGACGCCAAGGGATGCTCGGCCCCGTGCTGGCCTCTCAGACGGCCACGGCCGAGTCGTTGGACAACCTCGGCAGATGTACAAATAGATTTGCCCGCCAATAGCTATTTAGCTATATTTTATTTGTATGCCCAAGCCTGCCCGCGCCATCCAGCAGCTACCGCCCTCCACGATCGCCGCGCTCGACAAGCTTGGTGCGGATCTGGCCGTGGCCCGGCTGCGTCGGAAGGAGTCGCTGAAGACCTGGGCCAAGCGCATGGGCGTGACCGTGCCGACGCTGCTGCGCCTGGAGTCGGGCGACCCGACCGTCAGCCTGGGCATCGTCGCGTCGGCGCTCTGGCTGCTCCAACGCGACGGCGAACTGGCGAATCTGGCAGCGCCAGAATTCGACCGGGGCGCGATCGAGATGGACATCAGGGCCGCGATCGATCTGGGCAAGGCCCGCGCCCAGGCATCGGCTGATGCTCGCCTGCGCAAGCAGGGCAAGGCCGCCTGATGCGCTACGACACGCTCTACCTCTGGTACCTCGCTGATCCAGCCGCGCCGCGATACGTCGGTGTCTTGCAGCTGGTCGCCGCCGGGAAGGGCGTTTCCTTGCGCTACGGCCAGGAATGGCTCGAGACGGGATTCCCGCTCAGCGAGGACCTGCCGCTCATCGACACCGAACACATGCCTCCCGGCCGCCTGGCGGGGGACGCGCGGGCCGTCGGCGCGGTCGATGACGCGCGCCCGGATCGCTGGGGCGAGAAAGTCATCCGCTTCGTGGACAAGCCGAAGCGCGCCTCGCTGATGGAGTACCTGTACTACGCCGGTGATGAGCGCTTCGGCGCTCTGGGGGTGTCCACCTCCGAGACGGCCTACAGCCCGCGTCCCGGCGGCCCGTTGCCGCGTCTGGCCGATGCCCAGGTGCTCAGCGAGGTCGTGGCCAAGATCGAGGCGGCCGAACCACTGTCCGCGCTCGAGGCCCGGATCATTGCCGGCGGCGGCAGCCCGCTGGGTGGTGCCAAACCCAAGGCCCTCATCGAGATCGAGGGCCAGGAATGGGTCATCAAGTTCTTCAACAACGAACCCGTCGACACGCCGCTGATTGAGCACGCGTCAATGACCTTGGCCCGAAAGGCGGGCATCAACACCGCGGAGACCCAGGTCGTGAGGCTCCAGGAGGGCAACGCCCTGGCGGTGCGCCGCTTCGACCGCACCCCCGGCGCCAGAACGCACAGCATCTCCGCCGGCACGGCGATTCGTGCGGCGACGGCAAGCGGTGCCGAGCCGGAGATGGGTTACCCGGCCCTCGCGCGCATCCTTCGCCGCACGGGCGTCTCGACAAACGACGCCCACTTGCGAGACGCGCGCGAGCTTTTCCGGCGCATGGTGTTCAACATCCTCATCGACAACACCGACGACCACGAGAAGAACCATGCCCTCCTGGTGGTGAGCCCTCGCGACAACGGCCGCCTGAAGCTGGCGCCGGCCTATGACGTGCTGCCGACGAACTCCGGCCAGGGCTTCCAGGAGTTCATCTGCGGCGCCGAGGGGCAGGCCTCGACGCTCACGAACGCGATGTCGCAGTGCGACGCCTTCGGCTTGCTCGCCACCGAAGCGGCCCAAGAGGTCGCTTCTGTCATCCAGGTGGTCAACGGCTGGCGCGAGCACTTCGCAGCGGTTGGCGTCACCGAGCGTGACATCGCCAGTTTGGCTGAGCGAATCGATGCGGGCGAATTGCGTCTGCAGCGAGACCGCTTCGACGCGTCTGCCTACCCAGCCGCTGCGGCCAAGCCCAGGCGGGTCCGTCCATTCTTCAAGTCGGATCCGCGCTGACTCCTAGCCCCACAGCCGCTCACCCCGCCCGCAAGCCTCGATCAACTGCGCCAGGCGCCGGGCGCGGGTGTCAGCGCGCTTGGCGCTGATGACGAGCCAGATCACCTTGCGCTGGTAGCCCGGCGGTGTGGCGCTGAAGAAGCGCCAGGCGGCGCGGTGGGCCTTGAAGGTGCGCAGGTCTTCCGGCGGCAGCGCGACGGTCTCCTGCTCGTAGGAGGCGCGGCGTGAGCGGGCTTCGGTGCGGGCCTCGAAGGCGGCCAGGCCTGCGGGGGTCATGCGGCCTTCAGCCTGAAGTTCAGGCACGCGCTTGATGTTGACCGCGCTCCAGTGCGAGCCGGGCTTGCGGGGCGTGAAGCGGATCTTGTAGTGCTCGTCGTCCAGGCGATGCCGGATGCCGTCGATCCAGCCCACGCACAGCGCTTCGTCGACCGACTGCGGCCAGGTGAGGCCGGCGCGGCCGGTGGCGCGCTTCACGAAGCCGACGATCAGCTCCGTTGACGACGCCGCGTGCTGTGTGAACCAGTCACGCAGCGCCTCGGGGCTGTCGAAGAAGTGCGGCGCGGTGGCCATGGCGGGGCGGGCTCAGCGGGTGAGGCGGTAGATCAGCAACGCGGCGCGGATGGCGCCGCGCTCGATGGAGGCGATCTCCAGCCATTCATCCGGCGTGTGGGCGCCGCCGCCCGCAGCACCCAGGCCATCGAGGCTGTCGATGAGGGGCGCCACGAACTGCACGTCGCCCGCACCGCGCTGGCCGGGCGGAAACGCCACCACCGGGCCGAGGCCGGCGTCGGCGCTGGCGCGCGAATAAGCCTCCAGCACCTTGAGGTTGCCCGGCGTCGGGGCCATGGGCGGATAGGCCTCATGGAAGCTGATGCGCGAGCGCGTGCCCGGCAGCGACTGCTCGACGATGGCCTGCATGCGCTCACGCGCCCGGGCACCCTGCTCGGCGGTCAGGTAGCGCAGGTCGCCCCGCACCTGTGCATCGCGCGGGATCACGTTGCTCTTGCCGAACGCCTTGCCCTGGCTTTCGGCGTCGTCCCACTGGGCGCTGGTGCCGGCCACGAGGGTGGCGGCATTGAAGGTGAGGTCGGGCTCGATCAACTGCTCGCGAAAGGCATTGACCACCCGCGCCGCCTCATACACCGCACCGAAACCGTCGCGGCCGAACACGCCGGCCGAATGGCCGGTGCGGGCGGTGACGCTCAGGTGCCAGCCGCCCGAGGCTCGGCGGCCGATGGTGGCGGCGTCGCGGCCCTGGTCGTCCTTGGTGGCGCCTTCGAAGGCGAGGGCCACGTCGCTCTGCCGTGCGGCGTCGATGAGCGCGGCCCGCGCCACCTCGCTCGGGCTGCCCACGCGCTCCTCGTCGCCGGTGAACACCGCCCGCACCGTGCGGCCCTGCAGCGCACCGATGTCGTTCAGCGCGCGCAGCGCCAGCAGCACGATGACGTCGCCACCCTTCATGTCGGACACGCCCTGACCGCGCACGCGCCGGCCGTCGCTCTGCCAGGGCGGCACGGGGCTGTCCTTCTCGAACACGGTGTCCAGGTGGCCGATGAGCAGCACGCGCTTGCCCTGGTCGCCGGTGCGCTCCGCCACCAGGTGGCCCGCGCGCCGCATCTCGGCCGGCATGTCGACCCAGCGGGTCTTGAAGCCCAGGGCGTCGAACTCGCGCGCGAACAGGCTGCCCACCTCGCGCACCCCAGGCGGGTTCAGGGTGCCGCTGTTGATCAGCACGCTGCGCTCCAGCAACTGCAGGGCGGCCGGCGTGTGCTGGCGCACGAGCGCGACCAGGCGCGCCTCCTCCGGGCTCAGGCTCTGGGCGGCGGCGGTGCCCGAGGCGGTCGCCGCCCCGAGGATGAACAGCGCGGCCAGGCCGCGGCGCAGGCGGGAATGGGTTTTCATGGCGTCAGTGTCCAGCGCTCTCACGGCCGCGCCCATCGGGCCGGACCCCGGGGACAGCGGCGCGTCAGCCGCCCGAGCTCGGCAGCGGCCGACTGCTGGCGATCTGCAGGCGTTTCTCGGCCGACCACGCCGCCGGATCGGTCGGGGCCTCGCGAGGCGACAGGCCGCTGGCGCGCACCGCGCCGACGAAGCCGTCCCGCCCCTGGGCCTTGGCCACGTACAGCGCCGAGTCCGCCAGGCCCAGGCAGGCACGCCAGTCCCACAGGCGCGGATGGCGCGGGTCCAGCGGGAACGCGCAGAAGCCGATGGACACCGTCACCTGCACGGTTTCGCCCGGGCCGATGTCGAAGGGCTTGTCTCGCACCGCCGCGCACACCCGGGCGGCGAGGTCGGCCGCGTCCTGCCGATCGGTCTCGCGCACCAGGACCAGCACCTCCTCGCCTCCCCAACGCACCAGGGAGTCGGTCTCGCGGAACACCTGGCGCAGCCGCTGGGCGAGCTGCACCAGCACGGCATCCCCCGCGGCATGGCCGTGCAGGTCGTTGACGCGCTTGAAGTGGTCCAGGTCGAGCAGCATCAGCACCAGGTCGGCGGCGGGGCCAAACCGAGGCTCTAGCTCGCTTTCGCTGGCACCCTCGAAGCGCCGCAGGCACAGCCGCAGGTCGTCGTCCAGCCGCAGCTCCAGGTAGCGGCGGTTGCGCAGCCCGGTGAGGGCGTCGGTCAGGCTGAGCTCGCGCAACTCGGCGGTCCGCTCGTCGACGAGCGCCTGCAGTTCGGCCTCGCGGCGGCGCAGCGAGCGGGTGCGCCAGCGCATCCAGCCCCACAGGCCCGCCATCACGACCAGGCCCGCGCCCACCCGCGCCGCATCGGTTTCCCACCAGGCCGGTTGCAGCTCGATGGGCAGGTCCAACTGCTCCGTACCCCACAGGCTGTGGTGGGCCGTGGCACGGACCTGAAGCACGTAGTGGCCCGGGTGCAGAGGGCCGAAGCTCGGGTTGCGGCCGCTGGCGTCCACCCGGGTCCACTGGCTGTCCAGGCCCTCCAGCCGGTATTCGTAGCGCAGCCGGCTCGGGTCGGCATAGTCCAGCGCCGCAAACTCGACCGACAGCGTGCGCTTGCCGGGCGCCAGGTGAATGCCGTCACGCCAGGCGTGGGGCTGATCGTGCGGTTGGCCGTTCACGCGCAGCGCACTGACCACCAGCGGCGGATCGGACGGCAAGGCCCGCCAGGCGTCCGGCTGCACACGCAGCAAGCCGCGGCTGCCGCCGAACAGCAGCGCGCCGCCGGGCAGCTCGGTGCTCGCGAAGAACCAGAAGCTGCCAAAGCTCGCACCCTCGGCGCTGCCGAAGCTGTCCAGCCGGTCGGCGGCAGGGTCGTAGACGTAGAGCTGGCTCCAGATGCGCCCCTGGCTGTCTTCATGCAGGTTCCCGCCGAACACACCCTCGGCGCCCAGGCGCTCGCTGATGCGCTCGAAACGGGCGCGGCCGGCGCCGTCCCAGCCCTTGAGGCGGTGCAGGCCGCTGACCGGCGTGTCCACCCACAGCCGGCCATCACGCCCCCATAGCAAGCCCATCACGATGGGGCTGGCCAGGGCTTCGTCGGGGGCCTGCGGCACCGGTGCGAGCAGGCCACTGCCCGGCGCCTGCTCGCGCAGCAGGCCGGGCTGGCCGCCCACCCAGAGCCGGCCGTCGGGTGCGGTCTTGAGCACGTAGATGCCGCCATGCAGGGCCGCGCCGCCGTCGGCACCGACGCGCACGAGGGCGGGTGCGGTGCTGCTGGCCAGCCGGTACAGGCCCTCCTGCATGCCGACCCAGACGCTGCCGTCCGACCGCAGCAGCAACTGCTGGGCACGGCCGCCGTCCAGTGGCCAGTCCCGCAACAGCCGGCCTTGGGGCGAGCGATGCTCCAGCCGGCCAGCCGCCGCCATCCACAGGCTGCCGTCCTGGGCCTCGGCCAGGATCTCGACCACGGTGCGGCGCTCGCGCGGCCACACGCCGAGCGTGGCCAGGTCTCGGCCCGGCCGGCCGTCCAGGCGCACGACCTGGCCGGTCTGCGTGGGGGCCAGCACCTCGCCGTTCTTCAGGGCCAGCACCGCCCGCACATCGGGTTCGGCCAGCGGGCTGGCGGGGTCGGCGTCCGGCCCGCGCACGGCGAGCGCCGGGTGGCTGAGGTGGCGCTGCACGCCCAGGCCATAGCCGCTCACCCACATCGCGCCGCTCTGGTCGCGCAGCACGCCGCTGATGTCGTTGCCGGCCAGGCCCATCGCCCGGCGCGGGTCGCGGCGCAAGGTGGCCTCGATCTCGCCGCTGGCCGGATTGACCCAGAACAGGCCCACCTTCGCACCCACCCACAGGCGGCCATCGGGCGCCTCGGCGACCGCGTTGATGGGCATGTGCAACGACTGCACCCAGCGCACCTCGGCCTGCTCGATCACGCCCAGCCGGCCGTCCTGCGTGCCCAGCCACAGCCGCCCCGTGCGGTCTTCCGCCAGGGCCTGCACCGGCACGCCGTCAGGCACGCCGGGCAGCGGCACGTCCTGCCAGCCGGCCTGGGTGCGCCGTGCCAGCCCACGCCAGTGCCCGGCCCAGACGGTACCGTCACGCCCGACGCGCAGGGCCAGCACGCGGGTCTCGTCCTGGTCGTGCCAGCGCAGTGCCTGCGGCTGGTACTGGCGGCTTGCCGGGTCGTAGCGGTACAGGCCGCTGCCCAGCGTGCCCACCCAGACCGCGCCATCCGGCCCCTCGGCCAGCGCACGGATGCCGGGGTGCGGCCCGCGGCTGCCCTGGGCGCTGCCGTGCTGCTCGACCCGGTCATGCGCCGGGTCGTAGGCCACCAGGCCCTGAAACTCGGTGCCGATCCACAGGCGCCCATCGGCCCCCGGCGCCATCGCCCGCACCCAGCCCAGGCTGCGGCGGGCCGCGGTATCGCCGGGCAGCTCGATCGGGCGCAGCCGGTAGCCGTCGTAGCGGGTGACACCCTTGTTGGTGGCAATCCACAGGAAGCCGGCCTTGTCCTGCGCGATGGCCGGCACGGAGTTCTGCGGCACCGTCACGCTGCGGAACTGCACTTCCATCGGGCCGAGGCCCGCCGTCGCACGGGCCGCGCCCGCGCCGAACAGCCATGGCAGGCACAACAAGCCCAGGATCAGGAAGCGCATGCCGCGCATCCTAAAGGTGACGGTTGACGACTTGCCCGGGTGGGCGTTAGGCGCGCGAAGGCTTGCGCGAACAACGCACGATCAACGCCCGAACGCCACAAGAACAGCCGCCGAAGCCGCGTCCCTCATCGGCGTCGTTCATCGGCGTCGTTCAGCCCCCGGCGGCCAGCGCGTCCACGACCACGCGGCCGTCATGCAGGCGCAGGGTGCGCGAGGCCTGCGCCGCGTGTTCCAGCGAGTGGGTCACCATGACCAGCGTGGTGCCCTCGGCGTTGAGTTCGCGCAGCAGCCGCATGACCTCGGCGCCATGGGCGCTGTCCAGGTTGCCGGTGGGCTCGTCGGCCAGCAGCAGGGCCGGTCGCGCGGCGATGGCGCGGGCAATCGCGACCCGCTGCTGCTGGCCGCCGCTGAGCTGGCTGGGACGGTGTGCGGCGCGGTGCGCCAGGCCAAGGCGCGCCATCACCTCGGCCACCCGCTCGCGCCGCGCGCGGCCGCCCAGCTCGCCGTATTCCAGCGCCAGCCCGATGTTCTCGGCCACGCTCAGGTCGTCGATCAGGTTGAAGCTCTGGAACACGAAGCCGATGCGGCCGCGGCGCAGCGTGTTGAGCTGCCGCTCGCCCCAGCCCGCCACGTTCTGGCCGTCGAACCAATACTCCCCGGCCGACGGCGCATCCAGCAGGCCCAGGATGCCCAGCAGCGTCGACTTGCCGCAGCCTGAGGGCCCGGTGATGGCCAGGTACTCGCCGGCCTCGATGTCGAGGTCGATGCGGTCCAGCGCCGTGGTCTCGATGTCGCCGGTGCGGTAGGTCTTGGTCAGGTGGCGGAGTGTGAACATGGCTCAGCGGAGTTGAAGGGTGGTGGCGCCGGCAAAGGCGCGGTAGGGAGAGACGATGACCTGATCGCCCGGCTGCAAGCCGCCAAGCACCTCGATGACCCCATCGGCGCGCCGGCCGAGCTGCACGGGGCGGCGGTGTGCCCGCTGGCCGTCGGGGTCCAGCACGAAGACCCAGGCGCCGCCGGTATCTGCGAAGAAGCCGGCGTCGGGCAGCAGCAGCGCCGGTGTGGCGTCGCCGAGCGTCAGCCGCAGGTCCAGGCCCTGGCCCACCTGCAGCGGCGGGGGTTCGGCCTCGAACACGAGCTCCAGCGCGAACCGGCCGTCCTTGACCTGGGGATCGATGCGGCTCACGTGCAGCGCATGGCGCCGGCCTTCGAGGGGCAGTTCGGCGCGCAGGCCTTCGCGCACCCGGGCCAGGTGGAACTCGTCCAGGCTCATCAGCAGCTTGAAGCGGCCCAGGCTGTCGATGCGGGCCAGCCGGCTGCCGGTACGCACGCTCTCGCCCACCTGCAGCGCCATGCCGGTGAGCCGCCCGGCGACCGGGGCGCGCACCGACAAACCGTCGCTGGCCGCACGCATCGAGGCCAGCCGCCGGTCCAGGTCGGCCACGGCCCGCTGCATGGCGTCGACCGATTGCTCGCGGGTGCGCAGCTCCTCGCGGCCATCCGCCTGCAACTGGGCCAGCAGCCGCTCGGCCAGGACCAGACGGTCGGCCGACTCCTCCAGTGCGGCAGGCGACAAGAAGCCCGTGGCCGCGAGCGTGCGGTTGCGCTCATGCGCACGGCGGCTGCGCTCGACCTCGAAGCCGGCCTGCGTCACCTCCCGTCGCAACACGGCCTGCGCCTGGGCCAAGCCGCCGCGGAAGGTGGCGAGATTGGCCAGCTGCTGCGCGGCTTCGCTGGAACGCGCCATCAGCTCCTGCGCGCGCTGGCTGCTCGTCAGCACCACAAGCAGCTGCCCGGCCTCGACGCGCTCGCCGTCCTTCACCAGCACCTGCTCCACGCGGCCGTCCTCGCTGGCGTCCAGCAGCACCGATTGCAGCGGCTGCACGGTCGCGCGGCCCACCACGACGTCGCGGAAGGGGCCGTGGCGCAGGGTTGCGATCTCGATGTCCGCCCGCGCGACCGGTACGCCCCGCGGCCAGGCCCGGGCCAGCACCCCCAGGCCCATCAGCAGCGCAGCAACACCCAGCAGCAGCCGCCAGCCCCGCCGCGGCGCGGGCACGCGGCGGTCCATGCCGGCGCCGGAGAGCGCCGCGGTGTCAGTCATGCAGGGCCTTCAAGGGCCGCAGCGCCAGCGCTGCACGCAAGTGGCGCGCCACGGCGAGCAGGGTGACCACGCCGAGCAAGGCCACCGTCGCCAGCAGCACCCACAGCGACAACGGCCCCACGGGCGCACGTTCGACGAAGTCGGCCAGGTAGCGCTGGCTCAGCCAGGCAGCCAGGGGCAGCGCACCCAGGCAGGCGACGCCCAGCACGCCGGCAAACTCGCGCGCCAGCAGGCCGGCCACGGCCCCGGGCCCGGCCCCATGCAGCTTGCGCAGCACGATCTCCCGCTCGCGCCGGCGCAGCGTGTAGGCGGCCAGTGCGTAGATGCCGACGGCCGCCAGGCCCAGCGCCATCAGGCCGGCAACACCGATGATCCGCCCCAGGCGCGTGTCGTCGGCCACCGTTTGCAGCAGCATGTCGCGCAGGGGCAGGGCCTCCAGGGTCACGTCTGGGAAGGTCGTCTTGACGAGGGCCGTCAGCTGGCGCCGCGTGGCCTGCGGGTCGCGGCTGTGGACGCCGAGGGCGCCGGACTCCCGCTCGGCCAGCGGCGTGATGGCGTGCGGCTGCGGCGGGCTGCGCGGGCCTTCGAGCCGGATGTCGTCGATGACGGCCACGACGGTGACCGGCTTGCCGTCGCGGAAGTTGGGCGCCACCCCCAGCACCTGGCCGAGGGCCGCCTCGGGGCTGGCAAAGCCCAGCACGCGCACGGCACTGCGGTCCAGCACGATGGCGGGCAAGGCAGCCTCGGCCACATGGTCGGCCGACAGCTGCCCGGCGACGACACGCATGCCGTAGGCCTGCAGATAGCCGGGCGTGAAGTCCACGCCCGTGCGCAGGTTGACGGGGGTGCCGCCAGGGCCGCGGAACTCGGCATACCAGCTGGCGGCATCACGCCCCGGCACATCATCCGCAGCGCCGGCCGCGATGACCTCGGGCCAGCTGCGCACCCGCGCCAGCAGCGACGTCACCTGCGCCGGCTGCGTCCACCAGGGCAGGTCGATGGCCACGCGGTCCTCCAGGTCGAAGCCGCGCGGCATCTCGCCCGCATGACGCGCCTGCCACAGCACCGTCAGCGCCAGCGACGCAAACAGCGCGGCGGCCCCGAACTGCAGCGTCGTCATCACGCGGCGCAGCCAGCGGCTCGCTGCACCTTCGCTGTGACTGCGCCCCGCCAGCGATTCGGCCGGCCGCACGCGCAGCGCGATGCTCGTCAGCGGCAATGCACTGAGCGCCGCGATGGCGGTGCACAGCAGGCCGGTCAGCAGCACCCCGGCCGGGCTGAGCACCGGCGCATGGAACTGGCGCTGCATGAGCACCTCGGCGGCGGGCGTGGCCCACCAGGCCAGCAGCAGGCCGAAAGCGCCGGCCAGACCCGCCACGAGCAGGGCCTCGGCAAAGAACTGCCACGCCAGCTGCCCCGCGCCGGCGCCCAGCGACTTGCGCAGGCCGATCTCGCGCTGACGGCGCAAGGTACGCACGCTCCACAGGTTGATGAAGTTGATGACGGCCAGCGCCAGCACGCCGGCCGCGGCAGCGGCCAGGCTGCCCAGCTGCAAGCGGCGCTGCGGGCTGCCCGCGCCATGCAGGCCGAGGTCTTTCACCGGCATGGCGCGCAGATAGGCGGCCTTGCCGCCGCCGCGCAGGAAGTCGGCCGGCAAGCCGGGGGGCAGCGGCTGCTGGTCCAGCAGGCGCTGACCCAGCACGCCCAGCTGCTCGGCGGTGGCGCCCGGCATCAGGCGGGCGAAGAGGCGGCCTCCCCCTTGGTACCAGGTGTCCGACAGCTTCAGGTAGGCCTTGGCTGCGGGCGCATGGAAGCCCGCCAGCGCATCGAAGACCAAGGTGCCGTTCTGGTTGGGCGTGGGCAGCACGGCCTTGACGGTCAGCGGGAACTGGCCGCCCGGCGAGCCGTCAGGCATGGGGGGCAGGGAGATCTTGAACGAGCGGCCCAGCGCCTGCTGTGTGCCGAACAGCTGCTCGGCCGATTGCGCCGTCAGCGCGACCCCCTCGGGCGTGGAGAGCGCCTCGCGCAGGTCCCCGGCCAGCGGCTGCAGGCCGAACAGGGCCTGCACGTCAGCATCCGCCAGCGCAATCTGCAGGCGCATGCTGCGCTGAACGCCCGGCGCCTCGCCGGCGTGGGCCGGCAGTTGGGTGTAGAGCACGCGGCTCATCGCCTCCACAGGCGCGCCGCTGTCGCGCAGCGCGGCATGCAGGGGCACGGCAGGCACGCGATCAAACCAGGCCGTGGTGATGCCGCCCGGGCCGCGCACCCGCCACTCGAAGGTGACCAGGCGGTCCTGCTCGGGCAGATCGCCGTCGGGCCACAAGGTGTCCTGCAGCACGCTGGCCGTCAGCAACGTGAGCGCCAGACCCAGCGCCAGGCCGGCGATGACGAGGGCGGCCGGGCCGGGTTCGGCACGCAACTGGCGCCAGGCACTGCGCCAGGTGATGGAGGTGGGGAGCGCGATCATGGCGGTCGTTCTGCAAGACATGGGCCAGGGCGTGTGCCCAGGAAAAGGGTCGTGGCCGGCGGCCCAAGCGTTCGCGATCGGACACCTGCACTGTCCGCTTCCGGACACCCGCTTGCCGCGGCCAGCAGGCGGCGCTTAGAGTCGCGCCCGCCCATGACCCTGCTGATCCTCGACGACGACCCCGACGTGGCCCTGGCCGCGCGGCTGGCCCTGCGCCGCCTGGGCCCGGTGGCGGTACGGCATGCGCCGGCCGAACTGCCCGCCGCCCTCGACACGCTGTCGCCCCAGGTGTTGCTGCTGGACATGAACTTCACGCCGGGCGCGAGTGACGGCGCCGCGGGCCTCGCCCTGCTGCGCGACGTGATGGCGCGGCCGCAGCCGCCCGCCGTCATCGTGATGACGGCCTATGCCGAGGTCGAGCTGGCGGTGCAGGCCCTGAAGGCCGGCGCGGTGGACTTCATCACCAAGCCCTGGGCGAATGAACGGCTGCTGGCCAGCGTGGAGGCCGCGCTGGCGCGGCAGGCGCCCGTGCCGGGCGATGCCGATGGGCTGCTGGGCGAGTCGGCCACGATGCAGTCGCTTCGCGCGCAGATCGCCCAGGTGGGCGCGAGCGAGGCCAGCGTGCTGATCCTGGGTGAGAACGGCGTGGGCAAGGAGCTGGTGGCGCGCGCACTCCACCGCGCCTCGCCGCGCGCCGCCGGCCCGCTGCTGGCCGTGGACATGGGCAGCCTGCCGGAGACCCTGGTGGAGAGCGAGCTGTTCGGCCACCGGCGCGGCAGCTTCACCGATGCGCGCGAATCCCGACCCGGGCGCTTCGTCGCGGCAGCCGGTGGCACGCTGTTCCTGGACGAGATCGGCAACCTGCCCCTGGCCCAGCAGGCCAAGCTGCTGGCGGCGCTGGAGCGCCGCGAGGTGACGCCCCTGGGCAGCGACCGGCCGGTGCCGGTGGATGTGCGCGTGCTGGCCGCCACCAACGTGGCGGAGGCGGCGCTGTTCGATGCGCAGCGCTTCCGGCCCGACCTGCTCTACCGGCTCAACACCGTGGTGCTGCGGGTGCCACCGCTGCGCGAGCGTGGCGCGGCCGACATCGCGCTGCTGCTGCGGCATTACCTGGCGCACTTCGCCAAACGCCCGCTGGACCTGGGTGTCGAGGCGCTGGCCCGGCTGGTGGCCTACCCCTGGCCGGGCAATGTGCGCGAGTTGCGCCAGGCCTGCGAGCGCGCAGCACTGCTCGCGCGCGGCCCCGTGCTGAGCTGGGCTGACTTCGGCCGGCCAGACCACCCGACCGCCGCTGATACACCGCCCGACACCGGCCTGGACCTGGCCCAGCGGGAACGCGAAGCGGTGCAGGCCGCGCTCGCCCAGGTGGGCGGCAACATCAGCCAGGCCGCCAAGCTGCTGGGCGTGAGCCGCGCGGCGCTCTACCGCAAGCTCGACAAGCATGGCCTCTGACCCGGGGCGCGACCGGCTGCAGGCCGCAACAGCCGCCCTGGCCCTGGCGGTGGCCGGTGTCGGCCTCGGCGCCTCGCTGGACGCCCCGCGGCTGCTGGTGGCCTGGGCGATGGCGGCAGGCCTGGCCGCTGCCTTCGGCTGGGCGGCGCTGGCTCGGCTGGCCCGGCTCGCCGCCCGCACGACGGCCCCGCTGCCCCCCGAACCCCTGCCCCGGCCGCCCCCCGAGCTCGACATCGCGCTGGAGCACGCACCGCTGGCGCTGTGGCGCCTGAGCCCGGGCCGCCCGCCGCTGGCCCTGAACGCCGCCGCCCGCCGCCTCGGCGCGCCAGGCCGCGCGGCCGAGCCCGAGGCCTTGCAGGCCTTGCTGAACCAAGCGGCCCCGGGCCGGCAGGTGGTGAGCCTGCCCACGGAGCACGGCGAGGAGCGGGCGGTGCTGGCCGTGTCAGCCCTGACGGTGCAGGGCGAAGCCTGGCGACTGGCGGCCGTGGCGCCGATCGAGTCGGAGCTGGCCACCGAGGCGCTCACCGCGTGGCGCCAGCTGGTGCAAGTGCTGACGCACGAGATCATGAATTCGCTGACGCCTATCGCTTCGCTGGCGGCCAGCGCGCCCGCCTTGCTGGAGGCTGGTGAGCACGAGGAATTGCAGGCCGCCCTTGCGGCGCTGGCCCGGCGGGCGTCGCACTTGCAGGCGTTCGTGGCCCGCTACCGCAGCGTCAGCCAGCCGCCGCCCCCACAGCTGGCGGACACCCCGTTGCTGCCTCTGCTGCAAGGCGTGCAGGACCTGCTGACCCCCGCATGGGCGCAGGCCGGCGGCGGGGTCGACCTGCGCGTGGAGCCGCCGTCGCTGGCACTGCGCACCGATGCGGCGCAGCTGGAGCAGGTGCTCATCAACCTCGCCCAGAACGCGCTGCAGGCCTGCGCCGGCCAGCCCGCGCCCCAGCTCAGCCTGGAGGCCCGCCTGAGCCGCGGCGGGCGGCTGCGGCTGACCGTGGCCGACAACGGGCCGGGCGTGCCGCCGGGGCTGGAGACGCAGATCTTCACGCCCTTCTTCAGCACCCGCGAAGGCGGCAGCGGCGTGGGCCTGGCGGTGGTGCGACAGCTGGTGCACGGGCTCGGCGGCACCGTGCGTCATGCCCGCCGGCCGGGGGGCGGCGCCTGCTTCGTGCTGACGTTCTGACGCCACAGACAGCCTCGTGACGGGGTAAGCAGGTGCAACGACACCGCACCGCGTGACGGGATGCCGGCTTTTCTCCATAGTCCCAAGAAGCAGGGGGTGTTAGGCTGCCCGTTGTTACACGTTGGGGATGGAGATGTTTCACGATTTGCAGGAATTGCTGGGCGCGTACCTGATGCCGGTGTTGATCGCAATACCGCTGGCCATCATCGTGCTCATCGCGGCCTTCAAGCGTGACGACTACCGGCCGACACGCGAGTACACGCCGCCGCCGCGGCCGCCGGGTGCCACGCCACGCGCCACCGCGCCGGTGGTGCTGCCCCCGCTGCCGGGCTCCGGCAGCACGGGCCCGTCCATGGCCAGCGCCTTTGTCACCGCGCCGACCCCGATGCAGCCGCCCGCCGCCGCACCTGTGGTGCCGGAGGGCCCGCCGACCGTGCTGGTGGCCGATGACTCGGCCGTGGTGCGCACCAAGCTCAAGCGCCTGCTCGAAGGCGCGGGCTTTACCGTCGTCCACGTGAACGACGGCAACGAAGCCCTGGCCCAGCTCGAAGAAAAGCCCGAGATCGCCGTGCTGATCACCGACCTGGAAATGCCCAACAAGGACGGTTTCGAGTTGATCGCCGATGTGCACGGCAGCCTGGTCACCGAAGACCTGCCCGTGATCGCCATCACCGGCCACGATGAACTGCACGGCCGCGTGGGCCAGATCGAAGGCGTCTACGGCATCTTCAAGAAGCCGTGGAACGACCGCGAACTGCTCAAGCGCGTGGAGTCGCTGGCGCACCTGCGGCGCTCGGCATCGCGCCGCGGCCGGCGTGCCAGCGACCTGCGCGCTGGGCCGGTCGCCTGACGGTCAAGGCCGAGCCGGCCCTCTCAAGCCGGCTTGAAGCGCCAGCTCATGCGGATCTCGGCCTGACCGGTGCCCGCCGGCAGCACGGCCTGGTCCTGCCCTGAGGCGCTCAAGCGCAGCAGGCGCCCGGCGACCCAGTCGCTGGCTTCCCACCAACGCAGCTCGATGAGGCCCTCGCGGCGCTGGCCTGGGCGGTTGCTTTCCTCGCGGGTCGTCAGGCCCATCACGGCGCGCGGCACCAGGTTCAGCGACGCCCAGACGCGGCCATTGCGGGTGTCCAGCACGGCCATCAGCGACGGGCACCATTGGTCGTCGCGCCGGCTGTCCTGGCCGACGGCGGTCTCGCGGGTCTGCACGACGGCGTAGGTGTCGTTGTAGCTGCCCTTCACCCGCTCGTCGATGCGGCCGGCCAGCTGCAGATCGCAGACCGGCATGCCGTTGAAGACGAGATAGGGCGTGGGCAGCGAAGGGTCTGCCGGGCCGTCGTCACCACCCCCGGCGCGGCGGCGGGCATCCGCCTGGCAGGCCTCGCGTGCCCGGCCCGCAGGCTGGCGCTCGCACGCGGCGGCAGCCTCGCCGTAGGACTTGAGGCGGGCCTGCGTGGCCGGATCGATCGGGCGCCGGTTGCTGCCTGCGCCGCCTGCCATGCCGGCCGTGGCGAGGGCTGAGGCTTCACGCATCAGGCAGGCGCTGTCCTGCCCACAGCGGGCCTGCAAGGCTTGGGCTTGGGCCTGCATGGCCGCCACGTCCGGCATGGCGGCTGGCGTCGCGCCGCGAGCAGCAGCGGTCTGGCGCTGGGCGTCGGCAAGCTGGCGGCGGGCGTCGTCCGGGTCCAGCGGGTTGTAGGGCACAGGCGAGCCGTTGCTCTCCATCAGGGCGCTGAACTGCCAGCGCTGGCTGAGGCTCTGCTCGCCGCGCTCGATGCCATGCTGCACCGGCCCCTGGCGCTTGAGCTCGATGTCGAGCACCAGGCGGCGTTGCTGCGGCTTGTCCGTCTGGGCCTGGGTCAGGTCGGTGAGCAGGCTGCAGGCGACGAGGGCGCCGACGACCGTGAGGCCGTGACGCAAGAAGAGGGCGGGGCGGTGG
This sequence comes from Roseateles puraquae, assembly GCF_002205845.1. GTDB lineage: Bacteria > Pseudomonadota > Gammaproteobacteria > Burkholderiales > Burkholderiaceae_C > Pelomonas > Pelomonas puraquae. Next base: position 444,006 of record NZ_NISI01000006.1, read on the forward strand.
GACATGACAACACAGACCGGTGGGAGCAAGGCCGTCATGGTCCTCCTGCGACCCTGTTGGCGCATCGCCCAGTGGAGCCATGGTCCTTCGCGCCCAGCCGTGGCTCCCCGCGGCCTGACATGGCTCTGGCCAGCATGCAAGCCGGCGCAAGCATGCACCCGCGTCACCCTCGGTTACTGGACCGGCCGGGGCCGCCGCGCCGATGATCGCTATCCGACAGATCACGTGGAGCTTGACCGCATGGCGCACCTGGAACCGCTGGACCCGCAATCGCTGGAGGTGAAGATTTCGGAGCTGCTCGTGGCCACCGCCGACGGGCATGACCCGGACCTGGACCGGGCCATCAGCGAGGTGCTGCAGCTGCTGCGGCGGCAGTTGCGCATGGACGTGGTGTTCGTGTCGGAATTCGTCGAGGGTGAGCGCGTGTTCCGCTTCATGCGGGGCGGCGAGGTGCTGGGTCTGCACGAGGGTGACTCGGCACCGCTGGAGAGCAGCTATTGCCATCAGGTCGTCACCGGCCGCATGCCGGAGCTGGTGACCAACGCGGCCGATCTCGTGGCGCGCGGCGAGCTGCCCGACACGGGCCTGCCGATCGGGGCTCACCTGAGCACGCCGGTGGTGCTGCCGGACGGGCGGGTCTATGGCACCGTGTGCTGTTTCAGCACGGCGGCCAAGCCTGAACTTCAGCTCAGCGACCTGGCCTGCCTGCGCCAGTGTGCGCGGCTGGTGGCCCGCAAGGTGGAGGTGGCGGCCCATGCCGGCTTCGCCCCGACCGAGCCGGCGCCCTTCCCGGAGATCACCGGCCAGGGCTGACGCCCCAGGCGCGCGGGCTGATCACGGCCGCCGCCAGCGCCAGGCTGAAGGACATCAACAGCACCGGCAGCACCTGACGGGTGGTGGGGTCGAACAGCAGCCCGGCCAGGCCGAGCGCGGCGCTGCTGGTCAGGGCATCGCTGAGCTGAAGGGCCGAGGTGTTGGCGCCCTGCTCGTAGGGCGGCGAGAGCTTGAGCAGCAGCACCGACAGCATCGGAAAGGACAGCCCGATGCCCAGGCCCACGCCGATCCAGCCGCACAGCGCCGTCCACGAGGGCAGGGCCGGCAACCACAGTGGCAGCATCACGCCCGCCAGGCCGGCCGCAGCCAGCGCGAAGCCACTGGGCAACAGCCGCCGCCGGGTGGTTTCAGCCTGCACGCGGGCCTGCACCGCGCTGCCGAGGCTCCAGGTGACGGCGCCAGCACTTAGCGCGATGCCGGCATGGGCCAGGGACCATTGGAAATGGCCGGTCAGCAGCAGCGGCAAGAAGGCCTCGGCACTGGCAAACGCCGCGGCGATGAGGCCGCGCAGCAGCACCACCGACGGCAGGCCACGGGCCGCCGCCAGCGTGCCCGCGGGCAGCAGGCGTCGCGCGGCCACCGCCACCATCACCAGCCCCGCGGCGAACAGGCCCGCGGCCCGCAGGCCGGGCTGCTGGCTGGCCGCATGCAGGGCGAGCGCACCCATGCTGGCCAGCAGCGCCCACCGCATCGCGCCCCAGCGCAGCGCCTCACCGGTGCCGTCGCCCGCGCGGCGCAGCGCCGGCAGCATCAGCGCCGCCGCCACGGGCACCGCTGCAGCCACGGCCAGGAACACCGACCGCCAGCCGAGCCAGGTCACCAGGCCCGAGGCCAGTGCCGGGCCGAGCAGCCCCGGCAGCACCCAGGCCCCGGCGAAGAGGGCGAAGAGGCGCGGGTGCAGAGGAGCCGGCACGACCTTGGCCACCCCCACATAAAGCGCCACGCTCAGCACCCCGCCGCCCAGGCCCTGAAGCGCCCGGCCCAGGACGAGCCATCCCATCGACGGCGCGAACCCCGCCAGCAGCAATCCGGCCAGAAAGGCCAGCAGGCCGGCCAACGAGGCCTGGTAGGGCCCCCGCTTGTCGCAGAGCTGCCCGGCCGCGGTCATGCCGAGCACGGCGGTGGCCAGCGTGGCGCCGAAGGCCAGGGCATACAGCGACAAGCCGTCCAGCGCGGCTGCGACGGCCGGCATCGCGGTAGCGACTGCAATGGCCTCGAAGGCCAGCATCGAGATCAGGGCCACCGCACCCAGGCAGGCGGCGCGTCGGCCGGGTGCGAAGAGGGCGTCGTTGGCGGGCGAGGAGGCGGGTTCGGCAGCGTTGGCGATGGGCATGGAACGTAGCGTAGAAGTTCAAGCCGGCTTCAAGTCAAGCCCGTCACGCGGGCAAGTGCAGGCGGGCGCGCGACAATTGCGGCATGTCCCTGAGCATCCTGCATTGCGCGTCAGCCGGCTTCGAATCGGCCTGCCGCATCCCTGCCCTGCCCGCCCACCACCGCAGCCATGGGCTGCATGGGCACAGCTACTTCGCCACGGTGCGCTCGGCGTTGCCGAGCGGCTGGGCGGCGTCCGTCGGCAGTTTCGCAGGGGGCGAGGTGGCAGCGCTGCGCGAGCGCATGGGCCGCACCGTCGCGCCGCTGGACCATGCCCTGCTGAACGACCACCTCAGCGAGCCCACCGATGAAAACCTCGCCCGCTGGGTGCGCCGGCATCTGGCGGCCGATGTGCCGGGCATCGTGCAGGTGGGTGTGCAGAGCACCACGCACAGCGGTGTGGACCTGGACGGCGCCGGCCAGGCCCATGTGTGGCGGCGCTACCGCTTCCAGGCGGCGCACCAGCTGCCCAACGTGCCCGCCGGCCACCAGTGCGGTCGCATGCATGGTCATGGCTTCGAGGTCATCCTGCATGCCAATGCCGATCTGGGCGAGCGTGATCTCGCCATCGACTACGACCATCTCGACGAGGTCTGGGCGCCGCTGCATTTCGAGCTGAACTACCGCTGCCTGAACGACATCCCGGGCCTGGCCAACCCCACCAGCGAGAACATCTCCGCCTGGCTGTGGCAGCGCCTGAAGCCGGTGCTGCCCGAGCTGAGCTGGGTGACGGTCTATGAAACCGGCTCCAGCGGCGCCAACTTCAACGGCCAAAGCTATCGCATCTGGAAGGAGATGACGCTGGACAGCGCCGTTCGCATGCAGCAGGCGCCGGCCGGGCATGCGCTGGCCGGCATCCACGGCCACACCTTCACGCTGCGCCTTCACCTGGCGGCGCCGCTCGACCAGGTCATGGGCTGGACCGTGGACTTCGGCGATGTGAAGCAGCTGTTCAACCCGATCTTCAAGCGGTTGGACCACCACCCGCTCTACGAGATCGCCGACCTGCCCGATGGCGATGCCGCCAGCGTCGCGGCCTGGGTGCTGCGCGAGGGCGGCGCGGTGCTGCCGCAGATCGACCGCGTGGACCTGTACGAAACCCGCGGCTGCGGCGCCATCGTGAGCCGCGCCGATTCCGAGGAGCTGATTCCGGTATGACACGCCAAGTGAACCCGCCCCCGGCTCACCAGACGGCCGACAGGTGCACGGATGTATAGCGTCAAGGAACTCTTCTTCACGCTGCAGGGCGAAGGCGCCCAGGCGGGCCGCGCGGCCGTGTTCTGCCGCTTTGCCGGCTGCAACCTCTGGAGCGGCCGGGAGCAGGACCGGGCGACGGCCGTCTGTACCTTCTGCGACACGGATTTCGTCGGCACCGATGGCCAGGGCGGTGGCAAGTTCGCAACCGCCGAGGCCTTGGCCGACACGATCGCCCAGGCTTGGCCGCACGCCGCCGACGGCAGCCTGCCCGGCAAACCTTATGTGGTGTGCACGGGCGGCGAGCCGCTGCTGCAGCTGGATGCACCGCTGATCGACGCGCTGCATGCGCGCGGCTTCGAGGTCGCGGTCGAGACCAACGGCACGCAGCCGGCGCCACCCGGGCTGGACTGGATCTGCGTCAGCCCCAAGGCCGACGCGCCGCTGGTGCTGACGGCCGGCCATGAGCTCAAGCTCGTGTACCCGCAGCCCCTGGCACAGCCAGAACGGTTTGCCGGCCTGGACTTCCAGCATTTCTTCCTGCAGCCGATGGACTCGGTGCTGCAGCGCGAGCACACCCGCGCCGCGGTGGACTACTGCATGAAGCATCCGCAGTGGCGGCTGTCGGTGCAGATGCACAAGGTCGTGGGCATCGACTAAGGCATCGACTGAGCGGCTGAAAAGACAAAAGGGCTGGTGAGACCCAGCCCTTTCGCCCTGCGAGTGTTGGAGGGTGTCAGCCGCGGCGACGGCGCGCCACGAAACCCACCAGGCCCAGGCCAGCGGCCATGAAGGCCAGCGTGCTCGGCTCAGGCACGGGCGCTGCAATGCCGCCGAAGCTCACCTCGCCGATGGCGTTCTGGCCGTCGCCTGCGATGGCCTGCACGCGGATGTAGGTGTAGGCCAGTGCCGAGGGCGCGAAGCTGATCGGCATGGTGACCTGGCCGAAGCTCACGTTGGCCGATGACGGCTGGTCGACCAGGCCGGTCACGGTGAACAACTGCGTGAACGTGACGCCATCGGTCGACGCCGAGAAGCGGTAGACGTCGTTCCAGTCTGCCGTGATGACGGCCGAGGACAGGAAATAGGCCTGATCCAGCTTGAAGGTGAGGGTCTCGGTGTTGCCCGTCCACCAGGCCGACGTGGTCTGCCAGGGCGTGCCGTTGGCGGGCACCACGCCGTCGGCCGCGGCGGCAGCGTTCGTGACGCCTGCCGTGCTGCTTTGGACCGACACGATGGGCACGGCGTGGGCCGCCGCCATCAGGCCGACCAGGGTCGTGGTGGCGAACGTCTTGGACAGGATCGACATCGGAACTACCTCAGGCAGGGCTCAGGGTGCGGATATTGCGATGTTTCCTGGGACAGCACGGTGACACACCCCGCAAATGAGGGGGTGGGAGAGCCGCAACCGATGGCCACGAGAGATGGCCACGAAAAAGGAGGCCGAAGCCTCCTTGTCGTGGGTTGCGGTGACCGCGCTCAGAAGCGGTAACCGACGCCGAACTTGATGGACACCGGGTCCAGCGTGGTTTCGATGGTCTGGCCGGTGGACAGGCTGCCGGTGGTCTTGATGAAGGTCTTGGTGACCGACAGGCTGGCAGACCAGTCCTTGGTGACGTTGAACGCGCCGCCGAGTTCCAGCGTGGTGCCGAAGCGGCTCTTCATCGACAGGGTGGTCGGGTTGCTGGGCGTGCCGCCGGTGATGCCCGACAACGTCGCGGTCGCCTTGGGGCGGTAGAAGTAGCCGTAGGTGACGCCGGCACCGACGAAGGGACGGAAGGTGCTGTCGGCCTGGCCGAAACGGTATTGGGCCAGCAGCGTGGCCGGCAGCGACTTGACCGTGCCCAGCTTGCCGACGCCGTCAATCGCACCCGCACCGATGATGTCGTGCTTGAACGGCGCAGAAATCGGCAGATCGATGCTGATGTTGTCGGTCCAGTAGTAGGTGATGCCACCGACGAAGGACGTGGCCTTCTTCACATCGATCTTGGTGCCGGCCAGGCTGGGCGCCGTCAGGTCACCGCTCTCGACGTGCGGGCTGATCTGGGCCGCGCCGCCGTAGACGACGATGCTGCCGGCGGACTGGGCCAGGGCGCTGCCGCTGGCGAAAATGGCGGCACAGGTGGCAACGGCCCCGAGGAGGAACTTGGATTTCATGGGTTGTCTCCGAGAGATGCGGGCCGCGGCTTACAGCCAACCCTTGGTGGCCAGGGACTTGGCGATCAGCTGCTGGGTGAGCTGGTGGCCGTAGGGCGTCGGGTGGAAGCTGTCGGCAAAGCCGTAGCTCTTCCACCAGTCGGCGCCGCCGCTCACGCCGGTCGGCGGCGCGGCGGACAGGGCCGTGGCCGTGCAGGTCGGGAAGGTGTAGGTCGGCAGGCCATCGCTGCCCACGCCGGTGATCGGGCAGGCCGGGGTCTTGACGTTGGTCAGGCCGAACTGGGCCGGCGTGGCGACCTGGTCCTGGAAGCCCTTGTAGAAGTCCACGACCACGACGCCGTCATTGCCACTGAACTTGGACGCGAGCTGGGTATTGAACGCCGTGATCCAGCCCTGGAACAGCGCCTGCGACTGCGCACGGGCCGTGGCACCGGCCGTGCCGCCGCCGCTGGCTGCGGCCACGCTGTCCAGCACGGTCTGGAAGCGGGGCGTGAAGGTGATGTCGGGCATGTTCAGGACCACGACGCGCGTGGCGCCTTTGTCCAGCACGCTGGCCTTGATGGAGGCGGCGAACTTGTCGGCCAGGGCCGACATATAGGTCGCGCCAATCTGGGCGGTGGTGGACGCGCCGCCTTGCAGCGCGGTGCCGATCTGGGTGGGCGTCAGCAGCGTGCCGAGCAGGGCCGAGTAGGCCTTGGCGCTGTCGCGCGGGATGGTCAGGTAGGCGCCGACCAGGTCGGCGGCGTCATTGCCACCACCGTCAATGATGACCAAGTCGCTGGAGGTGTAGGCGCCGACCGAGGCGTAGGTCGCCATCTGCACGCCGATGTTCAGCGGGTTGGCCGCGCTGGCGCCAGCGCCGGTGTAGGTGATGCGACCGCCGCCGATGGCGAAGTTGGTGCAGCCCGTCTTGGCGGTGTTGGGCGCGAAGGTCGTGCCGGTGAAGGTGAAGAAGTTGCACAGCGTCTGGCCGTAGTTGGCCGCGATGCGCTCGACGTAGATCAGGCTGTCCGTGCCTTGCACGGTGAACTTGTAGCCGAAGGTGCCGCTGTCCTGGAGGCTGTCGCCGAAGACCTTGACGGACGTGATCTTGACGGCCGGCGTCGTGTCGGCCGTGGCGCCACCACCGCAACCGGCCACCAGCAGGCTGCCCAACAGCGCCACCGACGCAGCGGCGATCCGGGTGAGGAAGGGTTTCATCGTTGTCTCCTAGGCGACGGAACAACTCGGTCGCATCAATTTCAGGGAGCGCAACTCTAGCCGCTGCGTTTTCGAACGGTCGTTCGTTTTTCCCCTGATTCAACGTAAAGAAACAACGCTGAAAGCCACCGGAAGGTGTCGCCAACCTGTGCGCGCACGGCCTTGGGGCAGGCCCGCACAAGCCTGTGGATGAATCTGGGACAACCACCGAGATATCCACAGGGTTCGGCCCTCTGGCGGAGTTGTGCCCAATCGCGGCGTCAACCGTCCCGGGGGTGGCGCACAGGCTTCTTCTGCAATCAAGCCTTTGATACGACAGCATTTTTTCGGCTTGTCCACAGCGCGAGCGGCCCTCTACTACGACCACCACCTTTAAATCTTCAACTCTGTTTGGAATACGTTGGACACTTTCCACATGGATATCTCTGCGCTGCAGCGCCGCTTGCGCCAGTTCGCCGCCGACCGCGACTGGCAGCCTTACCAGACGCCCAAGAACCTCGCCATGGCCATGACGGTGGAAGCCGCCGAGCTGCTGGAGATCTTTCAGTGGCTCACGCCCGAGGAGTCGCAACAGCTGAGCGATGCCCAGCGCCTGCATCTCGGCGAAGAGCTGTCGGATGTGCTGCTGTATCTGCTGCAGATCGCCGACCACACCGGCGTAGACCTTGAAACGGCGGTGGAGCGCAAGCTCCAGCTCAACGCCGTCAAGCACCCGCCCAGGTCTTGACGATGGAAACCATTGCGGTCGTCGACTTCGAGACCACCGGCCTCGGGCCCACGAGTGGTGGTCGTGCCACGGAGATCGCCGCGGTGCTGGTGCGTGGTGGCGAAGTGGTCGATGCCTGGAGCAGCCTGATGAACAGCGGCGCGTGGGTGCCGCCGCAGATCCAGGCCTTGACGGGCATCACCAACGCCATGCTCGCCGAGGCGCCCGATGCGGCCGAGGTCATGCGGGAACTTGCGCGTTTCACCGCAGGTTGTCCGCTCGTGGCCCATAACGCGGCTTTTGATCGGGGCTTCTGGCAGGCCGAGATGGCACGCGCCGGTCTGGCACCCGACCCGGCCCACCAGTTCGCCTGCACCGTGCTGCTGTCTCGCCGCCTGTGGCCCGAGGCACCGAGCCACGGGCTGGGGGCGATGACCCGCTTTCATGGCTTGCAGTTGACCGGGCGTGCCCACCGGGCGATGGCCGATGCCCGCGTGACAGCCCAGCTGCTGTTGAAGGTGCAACAAGAGGTGGCCGCGCGCTTCGCGATGGATCTGGGTGACTTCAGCGTGGACCACGCGCTGCTGGCCGAGCTGCAGCGCACGCCGCTGCGGTGGCTGCGCCGTGGCCTGGTGGACCATGTGAAGGCGCGCCAGGCGGGTCAACCGATTTGCTGTTGATCAGCGGACAGCAGAAAAATTTCTGTCAAGACCCGGCGTCGTCGCAATGGGCAAGGACAATCGCGCGCTTTCGTGTTTGCGCCATTGCCCAAGAGTTCCATGTCCGTGATCCAGGTTCGCCCCGCCACCCTGCGCGATGCCAAGGCCATCGCCGAGATCCACGTCGCTGCCAGCCAGGATGCCTACAAGTCCCTGCTGCCGGCCGCCGCGCTGGATGCGATGTCGGTGCAGAAGCGCCAGGCCTTCTGGCGTGAGGCCATCGACCTGTGCGAGCCGCAGGTCATCGTTGCCCACCTCGACAACAAGATCATGGGCTTTGCTGGCTTCGACCGTTCGCGCGACAAGGGCACGCCCGCCACGACCGGCGAGGTCTGGGCCCTGTTTGCCGACCCTGTGCACTGGGACAAGGGCGTGGGCCTGGCGCTGTGGGATGCCACGCGCGACGGCCTGCAGGAAGAAGGCTGCACCAAGGCGACGCTGTGGTGCTACCTGCGCAATGAACGCGCGCTGCGCTTCTTCGAGCTCGCCGGCTTCAAACGTGAACTGGGCAGCGCCCGCACGACCGAGGTCGGCGGCGCCCGCATCGAAGAGATCCGCCTGCACCGCTCGCTGGTCTGACGCTCTCCCGCCCAACCGGATCTCTTCAGTATTGGTCGAACAAAGGTGCAGTATTGCTCTGTGACCCTGTGACCGGGCAGAGGAACCTTGAAGCCGAGCGAGGTTGCTCAGGTGGTCCATGAGAGGCATTGTTGCCTTCTCATTGCCCAAGAATCAAGGGTGGTGGGTGCCTGTGGAGCTTGTGGGCTAGGCTGGAGTCCTGTGGGCAACCCGCAGGGTTGTCCATAGGAAGCAGCCGGTCTCCGTAGCGAAGCGAAGGAGAAGTCCACAAATCCATAGGCTGGCTGTTCGGCTGCCTTCCCGGCCTCTTCCCCTTGGTTGTAGAGGCGTCTGGTGTGGCCTCGTTCCCCCAGAACGAGGCGCGCCTCAATCGCTTCGAGGCTTCAACAGTTCGAATGGCTGCACGCCGAGGGCCAGCGCGAGCCGTTCGATGTTGTCCAGCGAGATGTTCCGCGACAACCGCTCGACGTGGGCGACGAAGGTTCGATGCAAGCCGCACTCGAACGCCAACGCCTCCTGAGACCAGCCCCGTTCGTGCCTCAAGGCGACGATGTTCGCCGCCAGCGCCTCTCGTGCGCTGACGTGCTTCTTCGGCTGGTTCGCGGCTCCTGGAGACATCGAGTTTCAGTCTCCCGGCGCGCTGCTTTTGAGTCAGCCGCGTTTAAGTCACAATCCTGGAGCCGATGGCGCGCGCCGACCGTGCCGCGCCCTCAGAGCGCCCCGCTCGTCGATCCAGGAGGAAGCACGCATGTCGAGGAACAAGCTGCTGTTCGTCGCGGTTCTGGCCGCGTCCGTCTACACGTGGCCAGGCGTCGCAGCCGCCGATCTGGCCTCTGGGCTTTCTGCCTACCGGAGTGGTGACTACGCCACAGCGCTGAAGGAGCTGAAGCCGCTGGTCGACACGGGCGATATCGGTGCGACCAATACGCTAGCCGTCATGTACGCCCACGGACGCGGCGTGCCAAAGGACCCGGCGAGGGCTGTCAGCCTCTATCGGATCGCTGCCGAAGCCGGCAACGTGGACGCGCAGTTCAACCTGGCGACCATGTATTCGAGCGGCACCGGCGTCGCCAAGAGCCTGGAGACAGCCGCGATCTGGTTCCGCAAGGCAGCCGACGGCGGCGACGCCACGTCACAGCGCATGCTCGGCGTCATGCACTTCGACGGCCTCGGCGTCGCCAAGGATCGCGCGATCGCCGCCACGTGGTTTCGCAAGGGCGCTGATGGTGGCGATACGGCGGCGCAGCGGCGCCTGGGCGAGATGTACGCCTACGGACAGGGCATCGCGAAGGACGAGGGTGCGGGCGCCATCCAGCTCGGCAAGGCCGCTGCCGGCGGCGACGCCATCGCCCAGTTCGAGTACGGCTGGATGCTGGCCAACGGAATCGGTGTCCCGAAGGACCAGGCGGCTTCGACCGGCTGGTGGCGGAAGTCAGCCGACCAGGGGAACGCTGGCGCCCAGTTCGGCATGGGAACCCTCTACGAGTACGGCACTGGGGTCGGGAAGGACGCGAAGGAGGCCGCACAGTGGTACCGCCTCGCTGCCGATCAGGGGCATGCAACAGCCCAGAACAACCTCGGCACGCTCTACGAGCGAGGACTTGGCGTGCGACAGGACCCGCTGGAAGCTGCCCGTCTCTACGAGCTGTCGGCCCGCCAGGGCGACGGCGACGCGCAGCGCAATCTCGCCCGCCTGTACCGGGATGGCGTCGGCGTGCGAGCGGATGCCGTCGTCGGCTACGCTTGGCTGAACCTCGCGGCGTCGGCAGACGAGCCCAACTCGAACGCATTGGCTGAACGCGAGCAGCTCGCGGCACGCCTCAGCCGGGAACAGATCGTCGAGGGGCAGCGACTCTCGCGCGAGTGGAAGCCGGGCCAGGCACTGGGCAAATCGAGGCTGAAGCCCGTGCCAGTCGCCGAGCTGGCCCCTACCTCTGTGCAGATGACCCAGGCCTCATTCACCGGCCGCTACCCTGCTCGACCCGAGGCTCAGCCCGGGGTCACCGCCTGCAACACCCGGTGCGAGAACAGCACGTGCTACCGCACCTACGACAGCGGCCGGCAGGTCGAGTACCAGGCTCGGCAGAAGTGGAACCCGATCACCAACCGGTTCGACTGGGACGCCGGCACCTGCTGATGTCAGGATGTCAGCAGTCGCCGTACAGCAGACCGTTCCGGTCGGGAAGATCAAGTGCTTCGGACCCTTCGGCCCCAAGTACGAGGTGGGGCCCGCCCTTCGCCAACTGGACGATGGCGACTGGATGGTTGAAATCACGATGGTCGATTCGGGCGAGAAGTCCGAGTACCGCCTGTCGCGGCTCACCAATGATCCGGAGGCATGCTGAGGAACGCGGTGGAGCAGCTACGCCGGGCACCCAACCTCACACCACACCCGCCACCACACCGCACCTTTGGTGAGGTGCTCGACACGCCATCAGCGCTCGGCGAAGCCTTCCGCCGTCCGCATGACCTGCCGGAGTCGCCCTTGCCTCAGCGCTTCCAGTGGCGTGAGGCCACCAAGCGACCCTTTGCCCGAGATGAAGAACCGCCATTTGGTGAAGTTGTCCCAGTCCCCGAGGAGCTTCACGACGGCGATCAGGTCGCGGTGCTCCACCGCGTTGTCAGCGAGGAAGCTGGGGTAGAGCCGCCGGCCGTCCTTGGTCACGAAGAACTGCCCGAGAACGCCACGCAAGCCAGCACGGCTTGCCCTGAACTCGTCCTCGCTCATCAGGCGTTCTGCGGTCTCGTCGCGCGACATGCGCGACATCATGAAGCATGCAGACGCCGATGTCAGCACGGGGTTGCTGTTCTCAATAATGTCAAGCAAATCGGCACCGACCGCGATCAACTGAAAAACGGAAACAGGGATCGCATTTTTCGTTTCGCCGTAACGCCGCAGCCCATCAGCGATCTTCCGTAGCGATCGAAATTCTCCCGGCGTTATAGCTGGGCAGCCTGTCCAATTCCGTCTGTGACCAGCGCCGGTTGGCGCTGAATGACGCAGGGAGTTGATGTGCGAGTCGGACTTGTTCTTCGGTACATGTGGTTCTGGGCGCTGCTGACGGCGGCGGCCATCGGCGGAACTCCGTCATCCGCGCAGGCCCAGGCGGTCAGCACCAGCGAGCGCTATTTCGATTCGGCAGCGGACGCGCAAAACGCTTGCACTGCAGAGCCCGTCAAGTATTACTGCGGCCCTGATGGAAAGCTCTACCAGAGCGCATGCAACACGATCGCAGGTCCACACGGCGCCGGCTTGTCGACGGTCACACGCGTCGAGATGCAAAAGCCGGCGGGCATGGGCGCTTGCTACTACTCGGCCGGGTCGAGCCTCAAGTACACGTACTACGTGTGGAAGGACAGCGGATGCCCTGCGGGGACAACGTTCGTAGGTCCGGGCCCGGACGACTGCCTCAACAGCACGTTCGCCGCGCATTCATCCGACAACCAGAAGGGTTGCGGCGGAGGCGGCGGCAATGGTGACGACGGGACGTGTTCTGCCGAAGGCGGAGAGGCGAGAAAGAGCGAGCACGTCGGCTTCCCGATCAACTCGACGAACGGCAACAAGACTCTGCCGGAGGTCGACATCGTCGGCGGCAATGGAGTGCCGGGACTCACCCGCACCTACAACAGCTTCGAGACTCGGAACCTCGCGAACCTTGGCATCGGCTGGGTACACAACTGGTCGATGCGCCTTGAGCGCACGGGCGACCAGATCGTCGCCCTGCGGCCCGACGGTGCCAAGCAGAAGTTCAACGGCTCTGGGGGCATTGGCTTCTGGACGGCTGAAGCTGACAGCAAGCTGAGACTGGAAGAGAAGGAAACGAGCTACGAACTGGCACTGCAGAGCGGCACCGTCGAGGTCTACGACAAGTTCGGCCTGCTGACAGCCGTACGCGATGCCAGGGGCCTGGTCACCACGGTTGATCAGTCCGTGGGCATCCTGACTCAGGTCGTCGGGCCGTTCGGGCACAAACTGACTTTCACGTACTCCGGCAACACGGTGTCGGTGACGGATGCCGCCGGCCAGACGGTTACCTTCACTGTCACCTACTCGAACCTGCGCTCTGCTGCCTATCCGGATGGGTCGAGCCGTCAGTACCTGTACGAAGACTTCTACTTCCTGCACGGGCTCACGGGCATTGTGGATGGCACTGGAACGCGAGTCGCGACCTATACGTACGACATCGCAAACCTCGTTGCCATCGGCACCACCAGGGCCGGCGGCATGGGCGCCACGACCCTGTCGTTCAGCATGGGTGGCCTCGTCGCGCAGATCACGGATTCCTTCGGCCGAATCGTCACCAAGGTGCGCGAACGCCTCTTCGGCCTGAACAAGACCACCTCGATCACCAACAACGTGGACGGCAAGACCGTCGGGAAGTCCTACGATAGTGCAGGCAACCTCGCCAGCGTGACGAACGAGGAAGGCCAGACGACGACCTACGTTTACGACGCGGCGAACCGCCTCGTTTCCGTGACAAGGGCGACCGGGACGGCCATCGCGCAGACGACCGCCACCTCCTACGCCGACACCTTCTTCTCGATTCGCCAGGCGATCGCGGAACCAAGCGTGTATCCCGGCCAGACGAAGACGACAATCTACGGCTACGCCGACACGCGGTACCCACTGCTCCCGACGAGCATCACGGTCAGCGGCTTCACGCCGGCAGGCGTCGCGGTCGGCCGAAGGGTCTCCATGACCTACGACGCCACCGGACAGCTCGCCGGCCTCGACGGCCCACGAACCGACGTGGCGGATACCGTGAGCTTCGAGCGCTGGCAGTGCACGACCGGTGGTGCTTGCGGCCAGTTGCGCAGGATCACGAACGCGGTCGGGCAGATCACGACCTTCGACAACTATGACGGTGCCGGACGGCTGACGCAGAAGATGGCGGCCGATGGCGTCGTCACCATCTACAGCTACTCGCCCCGGGGCAACCTCGCCAGCGTCACAGAAACCGGCGGCGGATTGAGTCGCACCACCAGTTTCACGTACGACCTCGCGAACCGGCTTGCTACGGCGAGCATGCCCAGCGGCCAAGTCCTGACCTATGCCTACGACGGTGCTGACCAGTTGCTCAGCGTCACGGACCAGTCGGGCAACCAAGTCTTCTTCACCTATGACACGCGCCGCAATCGAACCTCGCAGACGGTCAAGGACGGCTCCGGCGCCGTAGCTTCTGCGGTAACGATGGTCTACAACGAGCGCAGCTATTTGGCCTCCATCACTTCTGCAGGCTCGACGACCAGCCTCGGGACGGACGCGCTCGGCAACGTGCTGCAAGTTCAGGACGGACGCGGGAACACGACGACGAACCAATTCGACGCCCTCAATAGGCTTTGGCGGACGGTCAACGCGGCCAATGGCAGCACGACTGCGGGTTTCACGCCAGCCGGTGACATCGCACAACTGCTCACGCCCAACGGCGCGGCCTTCGGGTTCGAGATCGACGATCTCGGCAACGCACTGAAGGAACACAGTCCCGACCGAGGCACCGTGGCCATGGGGTATGACGGGGCCGGCAATTTGACGAGTCGGACCGATGCGCGGGGAGTGTTGACAAGCTACGCATACGATGCTCTCAACCGGGTCACCGGCATCTCCTACCCATCCGGCGCCGAGAACGCCTCCTACGCGTACGACTCCTGCGGCGCCGGCCGCCTTTGCCAGGTGTCGGATGCAAGCGGCACCAGAAGCTTCACCTACGATGGTCTCGGCCGCGTAAGCAGCGAGACTTGGCTCGCCTCGGCGGCGCTGGGGGGCCACAGCTTCACGACCAGCTACACGTGGACCCCGTTCGATCGCCCGGCAACGGTCACGGCACCATCGGGCCGGCAAGTGGCCTACAGCTACGACGCCAACGGCCGGGTCACCAGCGTGTCGTCGGGTGGCCAGAACATCGTCTCGGGCCGTTCCTATCGGGCCGACGGCCTCCCGACGAGCCAGACCTTTGGGAACGGTGTGGTCGAAAGCCGGGCCTACGACACTGCGGGCCACTTGCTCACATGGACCATTGGCTCGATCGAGACGCGGACGTACACCTACGACGGCGCAGGCAATGTCGCGACGATCAGCCACGGCGGCACGACGCGGAACTACGGGTATGACGCCCTTGATCGCCTCGTCAGCGAGCCAGGCCAGGCCTTCGGCTGGGACGGCAATGGCAATCGGCTGAGCGACGCCTCAGGGAGCTACAACTACCTGGCCAACAGCAATCGGATGTCGGCGAGCCCGGCCGGCACGATCGTGCTCGATGCCGCCGGCAACACGACGACGATCGGCAATCGGTCGTTCTCGTACAGCGAAGCGGGGAAGTTGGTTCAGGCTTCGGTGGGTAGTACGCATGTGGGGTCGTACATCTTTCGCTCGGACGCCCTGAGGGCGGCGAAGACAACAACCGCTGGAACGACACTGTTCCACTGGACGTTGGACGGACGACTTCTGGAGGAGAGCACTACTGGAGGGATGCCACTACAGAGCTACGTCTGGGCCGACAGTGCGCCAGTTGCTCGGTGGTCAGGTGGCGGCCCGGTCGTACCGGTCTACCTGCACAGCGACCATCTTGCGACTCCCCGGATTGCAACCGCGTCTGGCGGGGTTCCCGTTTGGGTGTGGGACGGAAACTCTTTCGGATCAGGGCTTCCGACCGGTTCAACGGTCGTCAATCTTCGCTTCCCCGGGCAGTATTACGACGAAGAAACCGGTCTCTTTCAAAACTGGCACCGAACATTCGACCCTCACTCCGGGAACTACATACAAAGTGATCAGACAGGTCTGGATGGCGGCATCAACACTTACGGCTACGCCCTTTCCAACCCACTGAAGTTCGTGGACCCTGCCGGACTGAGGCCATGGGATTGGAACGGAAAGGGCGACACGAGCATCTGCGTCTACTACGACCGCCGAGCTTGCCAGACCACTGGTGATTTGAGTAACTACTACAGATCAGCTGCCCAAATTTGCAGAGGAGAACGAACGGACGTTAATTCCGTAATGGCAACTGGCATTGCCAACGCGTGGCTTTGGGGCAGAACGTCGGCCTCTGAGGCGGATGTGTACAACCAGGTTCGACTAGGGCTGATCTCAGGCGATCAAGTGGCAACGGCCGGATTCGGTTCTAACGGCGTGACCGGGAACATGATTGATGCATATCACGACCGAGTATTCAATAGCGTCGGAGTCGGCGCAGGTTTCTATGGAGGGAACTTGTGGCCGCAGGGCATTGCCCCGAACCCTGTGCCGTTCGATGCATCAGGGAAATCACGCTTTGATCTACGCCGCTTCTTGCCACAAGCAGACTCCAGCCAAGCGTGCGGCTGCGCCAGCCAGCAATAGTTAGGAGAAAGTAGCGTATGCAACGTCCGTTCCTTAGCACCTATTTGAAGCTTGCATTTTCAGTGCCGCCAATACTGGTCTACATACTTCTTGTTTATATAGCGTCCCACTCGACCGACGATGCGACAGCCATTGGCATTGTCAGGCACATTGTTCTTGCGGCGGGGTTGGTTCCCCTCTGCGCGTGGCTCGTTGCAATTCATCTGGCAAAGAAGGCGACCGTCGCAAAGCTCCTCGCAGGCGCGATCGGAATAACCGTCTTGCACTGGGCTGTTCTGGCGGTATCCTCGCACCACGATGGATTGCTGTACTGGAGCTTCCAGGCCATCGAGATTGGCGCGCTATTTCAATTGATCCGTGTTTCCTCGCGTCAACCTAGGTGCAGTGAGCCTACGTGAAACTCTCGCCCTCTGAGATCGCAGAGATTCAGCAGCGATATTCGTACTTGACCAACTATGACGAAGATCGCGCCCCAGATTCTCCGATCGACCCACTGACGTACGTCGACTCGAACCGCGATTCGTTGCTGCACATCGCCGTGCAGAACAACGACTTGCGAACTGTCGCGCTATTGCTCCGCGCTGAAGCGCCGGTCAATGAACCCGGCGACCTTGGAAACACGCCGCTCCACTACGCGTCATCAAAGGAAATGGTCGATCTCTTGATTGGCGCCGGTGCTGCGACTGATGTCAAGAACGAGTTCGGAAAGCTGTCACTCGACCGATAGGCTGACCTGCCGGGAAGCCCGATGACCGAGGCGGTGCTCTGGGGCTAGTAGCGCTCCTGCTCGGGATGCAAGTTGGCAGTCAGTATGCACGTCAAGAAGAACGCCTCGCGCGGCAGGTGATGCCACGCGAGGCGCGTGAAGGCTGCGGCGTCGCTCAGGGAGGAAAAGCATCCGCCGTTGATGCAGCGCTCGCGATTATGCGGCCGTGCGCCAGGCCCAACTTCTGACGGGCCCTCGTGGCGCCTGGTCAGTTGTCCCTCTTGGGCATTTGATTGCTCGCATGTCCGTCGCCGGTTGATCTCTGGTGGATTTCGGTACGACCCTTCGCGCCACAATGTGCGCGAAGGGGAGACGAAGAACCATGAAGGTCGTCCAGCTCAGCATCACGAACTTCCGCAGCATCAAGTCTGCGGACCTCCAGTTCGACGGCCACACGCTTCTCGTGGGTCCGAACAACGTCGGCAAGAGCACGATCTGCGAGGCGCTCGACCTCGTGCTCGGACCCGACCGAGTCTCGCGGTTCCCACCGGTCGAGGAGTTCGACTTCCACAACGCCAACTACCTTCAGCCACCGGCTGAGGAAGGTGGCGAGCCGACTCCGATCCCGATCCGGATCGCTGTCGTCCTGGTCGACATCAACGCCGAGGTCGAGAACCGTTGCGGCCAGCACCTGGAGTTCTGGAACACCGTTGAACGCCGCGTGCTCGGGCCTGGCGAGGTGGCAGAGGCCAATCCTCCGCTTGTCGTCAGCTGTCTTCGCCTTGAGACCCAGGCCAAGTACAACCCGGAGGAGGACGAGTTCGAGGCGCAAACCTACTTCACCCACAGCCCGAACGCCGAGCCCGATGAACTGGATCGGGTTGGCAAGGACATCAAGCGCCTGTTCGGCTTCCTCTACCTCCGCGCCGTTCGCACCGGGTCTCGGGCCCTCAGTCTGGAGCGAGGCTCCTTGCTGGATGTCATCTTGCGGCTCAGGGGCACCCGAGCCGGGCTGTGGGAGAAGGCCATCGAGCGACTGCGCGGTCTGGACATCGAACAGGACGCCACCCACCTCCAGCCAGTCCTGCAGTCGATCGAGGCCAGGCTCGGCAAGTACATCGCTACCGACGTTCCCGGGCGGACGACGAAGCTGCACGTCTCGCAGCTAACCCGTGAGCACCTGCGCAAGACCATGGCCTTCTTCCTGGCCATCTCGCAGGACCAGCAGCCCGTTCCCTTCCAGCAGGTCGGCACCGGTACCCTGAACGTCCTGGTGCTAGCCTTGCTGTCGTTCATCGCCGAGCTGAAGCCATCCTCGGTCATCTTTGCGATGGAGGAGCCGGAGATCGCTCTTCCGCCGCACACGCAGCGGCGCATCGCCGACTACCTGTTGCACAAGACGACACAGGCATTTGCCACCTCGCACTCCCCGTTCGTCATCGAGCGGTTCGAGCCCGAGCAGACGGTGCTTCTCTCGCGCGGGCAGGACTCCAGCGTGATCGGCAAGCGCGTCTCGGATTCCTCCGGCCTCAAGGGCAACGACTTCCGCAGGTACGCCCGCCGAGGCCTGACCGAGTGCATGCTCGGCAAAGGCGCCATCGTCGTCGAGGGGCTGACCGAGTTCAACGCATTGCCCGTCGTCGCGCGGAAGATGGAAGAAGCCAATGAGGACCTGCAGCCACTGGACATCGCAGGCGTCGCCTTCTTCGATGCCGAGTCCGAGGGTCAGATGCCCAAGTTCGGCAACTTCTTCAAGAGCCTGGGCCTGAAGACCTTCGGCTTCTACGATCTCGCTGCGCGATCGGCGCAGAAGAAGCAGGAACTGATCGACGCGTACGACATCGATTGCGAGCATCAGTACGCAGGATTCGAGGCACTCGTCGCGGCCGAGGTGCCTGTTGATCGACAGTGGGCGTTCCTCGACGATCTGCGCCAGACCGGAGACTGCGGCAACTTCCTCATCCCGGGGGTGCGGCCGGCTGACGATGTGGTGCGCGGATTGGTGATGACTGCGCTCAAGGGTCACAAGGGCGCAGGGTGGGCGGCCAGACTGCTCGATGGATGCGAGGTCCACGAACTGCCCGCCACGGTGATCGGGTTCCTGGCGCCGATCTACGCGGCCTTCCCGAAGCCCGTCGAGGTGGCGGCGATAGCCGAACCTGCCGAGGCTGTGCCTCCAGCTGAGCCCGGTGCCCCAGCCTGAAGGGGTGATCGCTGTGGAAATCTGCGAGCTGCGGCAAAGCCTGCTCGACTGCCAAGGGCACGCCCTGGTGCTCGGCGGTCCGGGCAGCGGCAAGACGACGATCGCGCTGAAGAAGGCCGTGGTCCGGATCAACGCCGGCCTCGACCCCGGGCAGTCCGTGCTGTTTCTCAGCTTCTCAAGGGCGGCCGTCGCGAGGCTGGGCGAAGCGATGAAGCAGGAGGTTCCCAGGGCCCAGCGCAACCAGCTGAGCATGCAGACCTTTCACTCGTTCTTCTGGACGCTGCTGTCGGCCCATGCCTACCTGCTGGGCGCCCCACGGAAGCTGCGTATCTTGCTTCCCCAAGATGAGCAGGTGCAGTGCGGGTCTATCAGGCCGCGCGAGCGGAACGAGCAGAACGCGGACTGGCGAGCGTGGTTGGCCAGGCGCGAGGAGATGTTCCGGCAGGACGGGCGCATCGCCTTCGATTTGTTCGCTCGAAATGCCGAAGCGCTGCTGACCCAGAGCCAACACGTCCGACGGCTCATCACGCAACGCCACCCGCTGATCATCGTCGACGAGGCACAAGACACGGACTCTCATGCCTGGCGGTGTATCGATCTGCTGTCCACCACTGCGCAGATCGTCTGCCTGGCCGATCTCGATCAGCAAATCTTCGACTACCTGCCTGGCATCGGACCGGAGCGTGTAGAAGCCATCCGACAGACTCTCGCGCCGCTGGAAATCGACCTCGGCGGACAGAACCATCGCAGCGGCGGCACCGAGATCGCGACCTTCGGGCAAGACCTCCTCTCAGGGAGGGCCCGAGGCGCACCCTATGCAGGCGTCTCCGCGTTCGGGTACGACCCACGGCGCCGGCCGCAGAAGACGGCATTGAGAATGGCACTTGGCATCCTGCAGCGTGCCATCAGGACTGCCACCGGTCGCTACGGCCGCAATGTCGCGATCCTGACGCACTCGGGTGCATCGGCGGCGAAGATTTCTGCGGCACTCAACACTGAACCCAAGCCCGTGCGACACAAGCTCGCGTTCGACGAGGCCGAGGCGATGCTCACAGCGAGGTTCGCGGCGTTCCTGCTGGAGCCGAAATCCGAGGCCGCGCGTCGTGAAGACATCGCCCTCGGACTTGAACTCCTCGCAACTTCGAAGGCGGCGGCCGGCCTTGCGGCGGCGGCACAGTGGCGGCTGTGGGCCATGCGTGTTCGCGAAGGACGCGAGCCACGCGCCGGGTTCGTTCAGGCGGTGACCAGCGTGATCGATGCGGTGCGCGAGACCCAGTTCACCGGCGACCCCGCGAAGGACTGGTCGTTTGTGAAGCGTCTGCTTCGAGACTCGGGGGATCAGGAACTGCTCGCTGCCGCCAAGAGCCTGGACTACCTGGTCGCCTTCAACCGTGGCCGGCGAATCAGCGCCGGGCTCGGGGCGATCTGGGTACGTGATGGCCGGTACACAGGAGCACGCGAAGCCCTCGACATCGCCTTGGCGCAAGACCAGATACTCGGCGGCGTCGACGACCCACCCGGCGTGCAGGTCATGACCATCCACAAGTCAAAGGGCAAGCAGTTCGACGGCGTGATCGTCATCCGTGAGGGCCGGCACAACGGCCAGCGCCAGGTTTCGTCGTTCGTCTGGTGGGACGACCAGCCGCCGTACTGGCGCAGCAGGAAGATTCTGCGAGTCGGTGTCACCAGGGCCAGGGTTCACACGCTGATCCTGGAGCACGTCTTCCCGGCCTGCCCGATCTTGGCCGGGCACAGCCTGTAGCGACAAAGGAGCAGTCGCGCTCCGGCCCTACTGTCGGCGTGCGGGGAAGGCGGAACCGTGCACCTCGGATCGAGTTATGGCATACTCCAACTTGGTTGTTGGAGAACTCCAATGCTGACTGCAGACACTGCTTCGACCCGAGCCTCTCACGGTCCTCGCACCGAGGATGCCGCCCACGACATCGATCGTGCTGCAATCGACGCCAGGGTGATCGCTCTGTTCGACAACGCGTCTCTGCGCAGCCATGTTCGCAAGCTCGACAAGGTCGAATTGGCCAGCGTCTGGCGATTGACGCTGCAGGTTCTGTCTCGCAAGACCGCGAGCGTGGCGGAGCCGCTCAGTCCCATCGAGGTCCACAAGCGCCTGCTGGAAGGCCTGGCAGGCGAAACGCTGCTGGTCTCGTCGGCCATGTTCTTGAGCAACCTGGCCGACGCTGAGAAGTTCTTCGGCCTGAGCTTCAAAACCATCAAGTCACGCTTGGGCGGATCGCTGGATACTGCAGCAAGCGAGAGGGCGATGCGAGCCGCTCGTGCGACGATGACGGCGGCAGAGGTGCTCGGAAGCTACGACGCGGCCCGCGCTTACATGCACACCCGGAACTTCGCTCTCGGCGGCGCTACGCCGGCAGAGCTGGTCAAGACCTCCGATGGCGAACGCATCGTGCTCAACGAGCTTCATGCGCAGTCCGAGGGCGGGCCGCTCTGAGGTTGCCGATGCTGGTGTTTCGAGCCAGTCGGCGTCCGCGTGCCGCATTTGATCCCCTCGATTCGAGCGCGTCGGTCGCCCGTGATGGGTGGCGCTTCAACGACAAGCGCAGCGAGATTCTCTACACCGCCGAGGTGCAGTCGCTTTCGATTCTCGAAGTCGCGGCTCGCCCCGGCTGGGACACCGTCTCGGAGTTGACCATTGCTGCGATCGAGGTTCCCGACGGGAGCGTCGTCGACCTGTCCGATCTGGGAATCGTCCTGCCGTCGAATTGGAACCTGCGGCCAGCCGGTCCGAACGCTCAGAGCATCGGCGGCGAGTTCCTCGCGGCCGTTGATCGTGAGGCTGCGGCGGGCCGTCGAGTTTGCGGGGTTCGGGTGCCGTCCGTGATCAGCACGACGGATCACAACATCCTGCTGGACCCGAGGCAGAAGGCCAGCTATTCCGTCGCATCCTGGGCGCGTATTCCGTTCAACTGGTTGGTTGGCACGGCCACATAGGCGCCCGGCGATGATTCGCCTGCGGCTCAGCTGGCTGCGAGCCGTACACCTTCCGGCAAGACAAACATCAGTTCACCGGCGACGACGACGACATCAGTGGCCTCTGCTGCTTCGTCCGCGATGGGCATGCCTCGCGCCGCCGTGAACTTGAGATACGGGCGAGCGCTGCCATTGCCGATGAGTTTGTAGCCGCCGACGGCAACCTTGCGAGCACGGATCGCCATGTCGTCGCGGTCGATCATCAACTCGATCCTGTCTACTCCCGGTGTCCAGCCGGCACGCTCGACAAGGTCGTCAGAAAAGCGGAACACGGTCTGCGGTCGCTGCCGCTCGCTGAACTCCGACTTCACAATCACGCGAGCAGCCTTCATCGCCGTTCGCTTCAAGCCGACGCGAGCCAGATCGTCGAACGATTCGAAGGCCATGATCAGGCTCCTTCTTTCTGCAGCCGGACCATGCGTCGAGAACCGTCGGCGTCCGGTTCCTCCAACGCGAAGCCGAGGTCGTTCAGCCGCTTCTCGTACCCCAGCGGGCCAAGGCCGACCTCCGTGAGTTTGGCGTCGAACTTGTTGAGCATCTCTTGGAGCGCTTCGGTGAGGGCCTCCTGCTTGGACATTCCGAGCGCGTCCAAAGTGCTTTCGAACCGAGCCTGCAGCAGCGGGCTCACTCGGAAGCACATGTTCTTCATCCCGAAGGCCTCCGCCTTCTCGTCGTCACGTTCGACGATGTGCGCCACGAGGGCACCGTTGCCCCGGCCGCTGATGCTGGACTTGAACTCCAGCGCTTTCATCGTCAGCAGTTCATCAAACGTCATGTAGATGTCGTTCATGTGATTCAGCTCCAGACTCATGCAAGTTGATGTTGTTTGCATGATATCGGCGCTGAACCAGAATTGCAAGCAGGACGGCCGCCGGTGCATGCAATTTGCCGATGATCCCATGACAAGCTGGGCTGAAGGCCAGATTCCCACAGTCATTTGAATTCGGCACGTAATCAAGTTGACCTATTCGGCTTCCCGCCTTTGCCCAAACAACCACCACGAAGGGCCGGGCTAAACCGGTTGGCTGTGAGAGACGCCGCGTGCTACTCTTGATTTCGTCACAAAATCATGCGCACCGAGCCGACCAAGCCCCGCCACGGCGGCACTC
This sequence comes from Roseateles puraquae, assembly GCF_002205845.1. Classification (GTDB taxonomy): domain Bacteria; phylum Pseudomonadota; class Gammaproteobacteria; order Burkholderiales; family Burkholderiaceae_C; genus Pelomonas; species Pelomonas puraquae. The sequence goes on from NZ_NISI01000006.1 coordinate 467,126, forward strand.
GACAGGGTGCTGGCCGCAAGGCTGCCTATGGAGAGCCCACCAAGACGGTCCGGGTACCGCAGAGCCTCGTTCCCGTGGTGGTCAGGTACTTGGGCGAGCTGAGGCGTTCGCCGCAGCCGCCAGGCGAGGCCTCCAGCTTGAGGCCGATCGCCGAGCTACGCGCCGCGACCGCTGTGCCAGCACTCGGCCGGCGCGTGCGAGCCGGCAAACCCACTTCAGGCGACGACTACCAAGAGGACGCGGTCGACCTCGGCAAGCACCTCGTACGCGATCCGAACAGCACCTTCGTCATGCAGGTATCAGGCTGGTCCATGCGCGACGCCGGTATCTCTGATGGCGATGAACTGGTCATCGACACCGGCCTGGCTGCTGACGACGGCCGCATCGTGGTCGCCGACATCGACGGCGAACTGACCGTCAAACGCCTGAAGCGCACTGACACCGGGTGGTTGCTGCAGGCCAGTAACCCCGATTTCGCCGACATCCCGATCGGCGACAAGAGCGAACTACGCATCTGGGGCGTCGTCACGCGCGTGCTGCACGCCGTCTAAACGCCCGCACTACTTCGAAGAAACAGGAGAACCTCATGTCTCAAGCCAGCCGGATCGAATGGACGGAGGCCACGTGGAATCCGACCGTGGGTTGCACCAAGATTTCTCCTGGGTGCAAGCACTGCTACGCGGAGACCATGGCCAAGCGGCTGCAGGCGATGGGTACGCCCGGCTACGAGAACGGCTTCAAGCTCACGATCCTTCCCGAGCGCCTGGCCGAACCTCTCGCGCGCAAGAAGCCGACGGTGTACTTCGTCAACTCGATGTCCGACCTCTTCCACAAAGGTGTGGATGACGCCTACATCGCCCAGGTCTTCGACGTGATCCGTCGTTGCCCACAGCACACCTTCCAGGTGCTGACCAAGCGCGCGGAGCGTATGGCCTCCTTCTTCCGAAACCGCGAGGTGCCGGACAACGCCTGGCTCGGAGTGTCTGTTGAGGATCGTCGCTATGGTGTTCCGCGCATCGCCGCGTTGCGCCAGGTCGATGCCCGCATCCGCTTCTTGTCGGTCGAGCCGTTGCTAGCCGACGTTGGCGCCTTGGACCTAACCGGCATTCATTGGGTAATCGTCGGAGGAGAATCGGGGCCGAAGGCCCGGCCGATGCAGCTCGAATGGGTTGAGAATGTTCGCCAACAATGTGAGGACCAGGGAGCGCAGTTCTTCTTCAAGCAGTGGGGCGGCTGGGGTGCCGACGGCAAGCGCCGCTCCAAGAAGGCCAACGGCCGCCTGCTTCAAGGGCGCACCTGGGACGACATGCCTGCACTGTCTGCCCACGCCTGAAGGAACGCATGACGCTGAAGCAATACAACTGGAAGGATGGCCCCGACTTCATCCAGCAGCACAGCGTCGCCAAGCACCGAATCCTTCAGGCCTACCTCGCCGCCTACTTCCGTACCCTCGTCAGCTCGCCGAATCAGGATGTGCTGCGGCTGACCCTCGTCGATGGCTTTGCCGGCGGCGGTCTGTACGTCCACAACGACACACGCGAGACGGTCAAGGGCTCGCCGTTCATCTTCCTGGAAGCAACGCGCGAAGCCGACTTCCTGATCAACAAGGATCGGCGCAAGCCGGTCCAGCTTCAGGTCGACTACTTCTTCACCGAGGCCGACCGCCACGCCTACATGCACCTCGACAAGGTGCTGCGTGAAGCTGGTTACGGCGACCGCATCGGCAACGGCATCTACATCGACCACGCTCGATTTCAGGACAAGGCCGACGCGATCATCGAGTTCATCAAGAAGAAGAGCCCGAAGAACGGCCGATCAATTTTCGCTCTCGATCAGTACGGCTACAAGGATGTACCCACCCAGTTGATGCGCAAGATTTTCGAGGCGCTGCCAAGGGCGGAGATCATCCTGACGTTCGCCGTCGACTCGCTCATGAATTTCGCCAACGATGGCGAGCAGTTGAAGGACCTGCTGGGGAATCTCGGCATCCCGGACATCTTCGGCGGCAGGCCGGTCGATGAGATCAAAAAGTCCGACCGCGACTGGCGCCTCTTGCTTCAGAGCACCGTGTATCGCCGCCTCGTCGAGAACTGCGGCGCCAGGCACTTCACGCCATTCTTCATCCGCAATCGTGGTGGCCACGGCGACTACTGGCTGATCCACATGTCGCAGCATCACCGTGCTCGCGACGTGATGACCCAGGTGCACTGGGCCAACAACAACTACTTCATCCACTACGGCGGCGCCGGCCTCGACATGTTCCACATGGTCGGCTACGACCCTGCGCACGATTCCGCGTACCTCGGCCAGTCAGCTCTCGGCTTTGAGTTCGACGACGTTGCTCGCCGCGCGAGCATCGCAGCTCTCAACGAGCACATTCCGCGCCGTGTCTACGCTGACGATGTCGGCATCACATTCGGCGAACTCTTCGCCACCACATGCAACAGTTCACCGGCGTCGGCGCAAATCTACCGAGAGTCGGTGGGCAAGCTGCTCGACGAGAAGGTTGTGGAGATCGTCGGAGCCGACGGCACCAGGCGACGGTCTTCCGCGCAGATCAAGGACACCGACCAGATCATGCCGCCCCCGCAGCGTGCGCTGTTCCTGGTCGGGTAAAGCACAGATATTCAGATCGGAAGACCTGAGCGTGACCTCGTCGATCATTCCGGAGACCTACGAAGGCCGCGAGCAAGCCATGGTGAAGCATGCGCTGCTCAAGAGCTATCTTGAAAAGCTCGTGCTGATCATCGGCATGAGCGCCAGGAAGGCACGCCGAGCGGAAATCTGCTTCGTCGACTGCTTCGCCGGGCCATGGGGGGCAGCGAGCGACGACTTGGACGGCACGTCAATTTCGCTGTCGCTCAAGACGCTGGCCGCGTGCAAAGAGAAGCTCGCAACGCTCGGGGTCGACGCCACGATGCGTGCCCTGTACATCGAGAAGGACAAGACCGCGTTCGATCGGTTGTCCGCCTTCCTCTCAACGAAGGCGCCGCCCACAGTTGCCCATGCATGCCTGCGCGGTGATTTCGTGGACCTTCGAGACGACATCCTGCGTTGGTGTGGAAGCACTGCGTTCACATTCTTCTTCGTCGATCCGAAGGGGTGGAAGGACATCGGCATCGACATCATGCGGCCCCTGCTCGCGCGTCCTCGATCGGAGTTCCTGATCAACTTCGCCTACAACTTCATCAATCGCACGGCCTCCATGCCAGCATGGCAAGACGCGATGCTGAAGTTACTTGGCGCATCGGTGAACTTGGATGGGCTCCAGTCCGCCGAGCGCGAAGAGGCCTTGGTCAACGCTTATCGATCGAGTCTCAAAGCTTGCGTTCCGAGTGGCCGGCCTGAGTATCGAGCACGCTCCGCATACGTCACCGTGCTCGACCCGTTGCACCAGCGAACCAAGTACCACCTCGTGTACCTGACGAGTCATCCGCTGGGCATCGTCGAGTTCATGGACATGTCGGAGCGGGCTGACCTGGTGCAGCGGCGAGTTCGTGCCGCCAAACAGATCGACGTTCGCCAGCAGAGAACCGGCGTCCCGGACATGTTTGGCGTCGACCAGCAGGTCGAGCCCACGGACGGCCGTTGCAGCCCAGATGAGGTTGATTCATTCTGGCGAAAGCACCTTGCGGACGGTGAGCGCCGCATAGGCGCGGCCGAGTTCGCCGACATCCTGGAAGCCACGAATTGGCTACCTGGCGAACTACAGGGATCGCTTGTCCGCCTCGTGAAGGCCGGCGTGGTACGAAATCTGGACGCCGACGCCACCAAGCGGCGCTCAAAGCCACTGCACTTCGACAAGGCTGAGCGCCTCCAACTCATCAGCACCCCCAAATGAACTCTGGCGCCCGTCTTCATCGCATCTACGACAAACTCGCAGCGCAGGTCACAGACCAGGTGATGGTCCAGACCTGGGCGGAGGTCTTCGATCTCGACAAGTCACTTCCACATCTGGAAGACGAAGTCGCCAACCTCGTGATGGCACTTCGGGCCGAGATCAAGTTCGCTCGCGAGCGCCTTGACGACATTGGACGCCGCGCGCTCGCGCGCCTGCCGGCTGAAGTCGGCACTTGAAAGCCGCAAAGTCCATGCTGAAGTACTCAACTACTGTCGCGCCGAACTGCTGGATGAAAACTATTTCCATGCCGTCTTCGAGTCGACCAAAGGTGTCGCCGAGCGCATCCGTTCCATGTCTGGCCTGACCATGGATGGCGCCGAGTTAGTGAGCCGGACGTTTTCGACGCAAAACCCGATCCTGGTTTTCGGTTCGCTCGCCACCGAATCTGAGAAGAGCGAGCAAAAAGGCTTCGCCCATCTGCTGGTGGGCCTCTTCGGCGCCGTGCGCAACCCACTCGCCCATGCCCCCAAGACAAACTGGCCGATGTCCGAACAAGATGCCCTGGACATCCTGACACTGGTATCACTCATTCACCGCAAGCTGGATCGCACGCTGAAAGCGAATACCGCGGCGTTGTAGCGGCTCCCCGTGTCTCCAGAGGATGGGGGTACTACCCTTTCGCGGGTGATCGGTCGGCGCCAAGACAGCCATCACGTAAGCCGTAAGCGCAACCGCTCGACAAGTTCTTCCAACTCGACGAGCCCTGCAGTGCGGCATTCCGGACTCTGTGCGATGGCGAGCATGTCGGTGAGCACACAGGCCACGCGCCATGTCTGGTTGAACCTCTCGCTCGTTTTCTCCTCGCTGCAGTACCCGGCGTGAACCGCGGCCCCGATCGATGGGCCGAGGCCATCGGCGCAGATCGAGCGCCGGGTGGCTGAAATACGCATCGCCGAAGTCGATGAGGCCAGTCAACTGCCTAGTCTGCGGATCGACGAAGACGTGTTCGGGGCCGGGGTTGCTGTGCAAGGCCACCCAGGCGTCTGCGTCCGGCAAGGCGCGCATCGCGAGGCGCGCCAACTGCAACGGGTCGAGCGCGAACGGCCAGGGCTGGGCCGCCCGCGCCACGGCTGTGACGGCGTCGTCGAAGAGGCCGCCGAACCGTGTGCGAACGTCGGCCGCCGTGTGGTCGCCGGGGATCAGGCGCGCCTCGAACAGGGGTTGCTGAGGGATTGCGTGAATGCGACGCAGCATGCGCCCCAGGTCAACCAGCGTACGCCGGCGGAGGTCACCGTCGAACCTTGCCGAGTGCATCGGCACGCCGGGCATGCGCGTCATCAAGGTGTACTCGATCCCGGGTTCGGCGACGCCCCCACCAAGGACTCGTGGAACGCGTACGCCCTCCAGGCCTGCCAGCTGCTCCAACAGGAAACGCTCCTTGTCCAGGCTCGTTCGCGCGCGCAGCTGTTGTGGTCTCTGAACCTTCAGGATCAGGCCGTCGTCGATCGCATAGGTGCGCGCCTCGCCGCCGCTCTCGTCGACGGCCCTGACGGCCTTCGCGCCCGCCGCATGCAGGCGCACGATCGCGAGCACCGCGTCGGGATCGAGCACCGGGTCGGCCGCGTCGGGTTGTATGTAGAAGTCCTTGCCCATGTCTGTCCTCCAACGTCAACGTTGATGCCAATCCCAGCCTGCCGTCTCCATGGCCAGCAGCGCGGCGAAGCGACCCCGGCACCGAATCAACTCGTCCGGCGCGCCTTGTTCGAGGATGCGACCGTCCTCGATCACGATGATGCGATCGGCCTCCAGCGCCGTTGACAGCCGATGCGCCACGATCAGAACGGCACGGCTCGAGTCGTGCGCGTCGCGGCGAAGAGCGGCGCGGAACGCAGCGTCGCTGGCGTGGTCGATCGCGGCTGTCGCTTCGTCGAGCAGCAGCACGCGAGGCTGGCGCACCAGCGCGCGCGTGAGCGCGAGCAATTGCCGTTGGCCCGCGGACAACGCGGCGCCGGCCTCACCCGCGTCCAGGGGCGTGTCGTAGCCCTGCGGCAGTGCCCGGATGAACGCATGCGCGCCCGTTGCCTTGGCCGCGGCTTCGCAAGCAGTCCGGGTCACGAGGACGTCGCCCATCGTGAGGTTGTCGAGCACGCTGCCGCTGAACAGTTGCAGCGTCTGCGGCACGACGCCCAGGCGCTGACGGCGTTCCTCGTCCGTCATGGCGCGTGGATCCGCGCCCGCCACGTGAATGTCACCGGACCAGGGCGCATACAGGCCACCGGCGAGGTGCATCAGGCTGCTCTTGCCAGCGCCGGTGCGTCCGACCAGCGCGACGTGCTCGCCTGCGCGAACGCTCAAGGAGACGCCTTTCAGCACGAGGCGATCGGCGACGTAGCCGAAGATCACATCCTTCAACTGGATCAACGGCTCGGGTTCGCTCCTGGCCTGTTGCACGGAATGGGCGGCCGGTGTTTCCTCGACCGGCAGCGCCAAGACCTGGAACACGCGCTCAGCCCCGGACAGCGCGCTCTGCACGGTCTGCCATTCCTCGCCCAGCGTCGTTATCGGCGCGAAGAAACGGCGAAACAGCAGCACGAAGGCCGTGAGCGTGCCGATAGAAACACCCCAGCCCGCCAGCGCGCCCTCGGCGCCTGCCCACAGCAGGCCGCAGACGATCAGCGACGCCAGGATGGCCATCAGCGGCGTGTAGATCGTTGAATAGCGTGTGGCCGCGAGATAGGCGTGTTGCGTGGCCTGCAGAGCGCCACGAAAGCGGTGCTCGAAGAACCCCGTTCGTCCGAAAGCACGAATGACCTCCGCGCCACCGAGGGTCTCCACGAGTGCCGTGTTGACGCTTCCCACGGCCTCCCGGCTGGCCCGTTCAGCGGCCAATACCCGCAGCTGGAACCAGCGCGTGAACCACAGCAGGGGCGGCACGGCCAGTCCGCAGAGCAGCGTCAGCGAGGGACTGAGCACGAGCATCGTCACCGTGATCGTGACCAGTCGCACGAGGTCGGCGACAAGGCTCGCGATGCCCGACGAGAACAGGCGGTCGATGGTGTCGATGTCTGCGGTGCAGCGACTGACGGTGTCACCCAACGGGGTCGTGTCGAAGTAGCGCGCAGGCAGCCGTTGCAGATGGCCAAACAGGCGCGCGCGCAGGTCGCGCAACGCCCGTTGGGCTGCGATCGCGGTGCCGTACGCAGACGCGAAGCCCAACGCCTGCTGCCCGGCCACGACCAGCAGGTAGAGCACGCCCAGCAGCATCAGGCCGTCGCCACGGCCCACGGCCAAGTGGGCGTCCACGGCCTGCCGCACGAGGAGCGGCGGCAGCACCTCCAGCGCCGCACCGGCAAGCACGCAGGCTGCGATGGCCACGAGCAGGCGTCTCTGCGGCGCCAGTAGCGAGCCCACCTGGGCGGTCGTGAGTCCTCGGCGTGTTGTCGGTGCCGGCTGTGACTGTGTTGCGGTCATGCGTCCTCCGGCTGTGCCATCGCGACCTGCGCCGCGTAGATCCGTGCATACAGGCCGCCCGCCAGCATCAGCTGTTCATGAGAGCCTCGTTCGACTATGCGTCCTCCATCCAACACGACGACGAGATCCGCCTGCGGGAAGGCCGCCAGCCGGTGCGAGCACAGGACGATGGTGGCCTGTCGCGCGGCCGGCGCCCCGCGGCCGAACTCCGCGCGCAGGCTGGCAATGATCTGAGCCTCCGTCGCGACGTCGACCGCCGAGAACGGATCGTCCAGCACCAGCAGCCGAGGTCCCGCCGCCGCCGCGCGTGCCAGTGCGACGCGCTGCCGCTGACCGCCGGAAATGCGAATGCCGCGCTCGCCGATCTCGGCATCGACGCCGTGCTCGAAGCCCGAAACGTCCTTCGCAAGCGCGGCGATTTCCAGGGCGCTCATCGTGGCGAGGTCGGCCTGCTCACGTCCCATGGTGATGTTCTCGCGCACCGTACCCGAGAACAGGAAGGGCTCCTGCGGCAGGTAACCGATGTCACCGCGATGTCGTGCGGGCGTGTCGCCGTCCAGGGAAACGGTACCGCCGGCGAGCGGGTACAGGCCCAGCAGAGCCTTCGCCAGCGCACTCTTGCCCGAGCCGACCGGCCCGGTCACTGCTACGAACGCGCCTGCCGAAATCTCGAGCGAGACCTGGTTCAGCGCCGTGACGGCGGCGTCGGCGTTGCCGTGAGAGAAGCTCACGTTGTGCAGGGATACGGCGAGCCCGCGTTCAACTCGTGACGCCGGCTCGGTGAGAGTCGAGCGCGGAGTCGTTCCGGCCAGGTAGCCGGCGCGAAACGAAGCGAACCGATGCTCGCCGCGAGCAGGCAGGGCCGCAGCGAGCAAGGGGGCGAGCCGCGCGTAGGCTGCGCCGCCTGCTTGCACCGAGTTCACGAGCTGCGGCACCCGAAATCCGCGCCCGGTGAAGCGCAGAAAAAGGTCCAGATAGGTCACGAACGCCCCCAGCGTCCACGCGCCTGCGATGACCTTTTCGCCGCCTTGCCACAGCACCAGAACGATGCCGGCCGCCATCAGCGTGGTGTAGACCGCGGGCAGGCCGGCGCGGGGCCGCGCCGCCGCGAGATTGGTGTGCGCCTGTGCATCTGCGAGCCACTCGATCCGCGCCTGTGCGGCCTGCTTCATCCCCAGTAGTCTCGCGACGCGGATGCCGGACAGTTGCTCCTGCAGTCCCGCAGTCAACGCGCCGTTGGCTTGTCGAGCCGCCGTCGTGCGTTGGTGGATAAAGCGTCCGGCGGCCCAGGCCAGCACCATCGCGAAGGGCACGGGAATCAGCGCCCGCAGGGTCAATGACCAGTCCAGCACCAGCATGGCGACGAAGAACGACACCAAGAACAGGAGCGTGTCCCAGGTCTCGACGATCACCTCGCGGATACCGACGCCCAGCACTTCGACGTCACCGATGACGCGCGCCATGGTGTCGCCAACAGGCGTGGCAGTCAGCTTTGCCATCGGCCAGGCGAGCACCCCGCGCAGCGCATCCGCGCGCAGATTGGCGCGGATGCGCGCGTTGGCCGTCATCAACCACCAGCGCTTGCCCAGTCGCGGCAGTTCTGTGGCCAGGGTTGCGGCGGCGAACAGCGCGACGGCCTGCAGTAGCGTCGCGCGCGTCGCCTGGCCCTGCGCGAAGTGCGTCGCGGCGTCGATCGCGCGCCCGAGGCACACGGCGGGCAGGACCACGGCCGTGTTCATGACGACGCCTGCCAGGGAGCCGAGGACAAGCTGCCCGGCGGTCTGCCGGTAGTAGGGACGCAGTTTCCAGAGGTAGTGCGCCATGTCAGTCGCCTGCGTGCATGCAATCCTTAGCCATTCGCGCCCCCGTTCACGGCTCTCGTTTGGGCATGGGCCGCACCAGCCCCCGATACACAACGAACTGCGCATCGTCCTTGTATTGCAGCTTCTGTCCGTCGCGCAGGACTTGGTAGCAGATCGGTTCGTCCTTGCTGATTTCCGGCTGCAGCAGGCATAGCTGATTGCCTTTGACGGACCAGCGCGCAGACCGCTGGCGGCCGTTCTCTAACCGTTCGACGCGCCCGTCCGCGAAATACTTGTGCCCCCAATGGTGTTCATCAGTCACGTACTTGCCGCTGATGGCGGCACGGATCTGCGGGCCAGTCAGCGGCACCTCCTTGGCAGTCGCGGCAAGTGCGCAGAACACGGCTCCGGCGGCGGTGAGGCGCGCGAGGTGCCGGGTGGGGCTGCTTGGGAGGCGCTGCGGCACCGAGCTGAAGGTTTTCTTCGTCATTTCGCAGCCTTCTGCGCGTCCAATGCCTTCTTTACCGCCAGGGCCAGATCCACGGCTTTGCCCTTGCCCCAGTAATGCAGAAAGACGTAGCGCGGTTCCTCGTGGGTCATGTGCTGGTGGATTGCCACGATGTTGATGCTCTGGCCACGCATGGTTTTCAGGACCGTCTGCAGTTCGTTTTCATGCATGGCGAAGTCGCCATCGACTACCGCATGCTCATCGTCGCCAGCAAAGGCCGCCCAGGTATTGATGCCCATTTCATTGCCGACGGTGGTTCCATGCATCTTGGCTGTGCGGCCAAGGGTTACTTTCACCATGCCATCCTTGACCTGCGCCTTGCTGCCCAGAATCTCCTCGATGGGCGCAGCAGTGACATGGCTTGGCGATGCGATGTCGCCCGCGAAGCTGCTGGCCGGCGTGCCTTGGGCGGCGCGCACCTGCGCGATGCGGTCGTACACCGCCTTCACGCCTGTGGCGAGCTTGCGTGCATCCCCCATGCCGCCGATGTGCATGAAGAAGACCTTGGGTTGGTCGAAGAAGAAGTGGTTGTGCAGCGCAGTCACTTCCAGGCCGTTGTCCAGCGCGACGCTCATCGCCGGGTTGACTTCATCCTCGAACAGCACCGTATCGCCCATCATCATGGTGGACGAGCCCATTGGCGTGAACGCGGCCCAGGAGGTGAGCCCCATGAACGGTGGCATGGTCCAGCGATCGACATTGATCTTCACGTCGTCGCGTGGCTTGCTGACCTTGAAGACGTTTTCCGCCTGGTTGTAGCTGCCCTTGAGGCCGGTGGCCGTTTCGATGGCAGCGGTGTCGATGGCCTGGGCCATGGCCGGGGCGCCTGTAGTGAGCAGGCCCGCGGCCAGGGCCAGTGTGGAGAGGGTTAGACGCAGCATGGAGTTTCCTTGGTAGTTGGCGGGATGCAGCTCCGGGGGCTGGCCGGAGCGGGTAATCGAGGCAGGTGCCGGTCAATCGAACGGGTATTTCGACGACAGAGGTTCCGGAGTGACCTCGTAGAGGTCTTGGCCGTGGGCGCGCAGCAGATAGGCCTTGCCTTTGCGCAGTACCGTCCAGCATTCGGGCTCTACACCCGTGCTGATGCTTACGCACAATTCCTTGCCCACGATCTTCCAATGCCCCTGGTGCGGCCGCCCCAGTTCAATGGACTTCGTGCGTCCATCGGGAAGGAGGTAAGCGGACCAGTGCGCGCCTTCGGATATGACATTGCCGACGAAGACTGTCTTGATCTGCGCGCCGGTGAGTTCGCTGGGGCCGGGCGCTGCCGATGCCGCCACCAGGCTCAGGGACTGAATGAGTGTGGCGAAGGCAAGACGGGGGATTGCGGACATTTGGTGCATTTTCAGTTGGGCGGATCAGGCTGGCATGACCGGCGGCCAGTTGTGTGTCTCGGCCTGGCATGCGCGGCACCACGCATAGAGGGCGTCGTACATCACCATGCCGTGCTGGAGCATTTCGTGGTCGTCGCTAAAGTTGTGCGACAGCCCGAGCGAGAGCGCATAGAGCCCTGCTGATTGCGGCGTCAGGTCGAGCCGGGAGGTGTCGGCGCCGCGCACGATCTCGGCCAACTGGCGCAGCGCTGGGTCGTCCAGGTGGTACTTCGACAGGAAGGAATCGAAACTGCACAGCTCGCCCACATGGCTTAGTTCGACATTCGGGATGTCGTAGGGGATGGCGCCGGTAGCGTTGGCGGTTTTCAGCACCTCGCTGGCCGGCACATAGAGAAATTCCGCCTGCTGGTCGATGAAGCGCGCAACCAGCCAGGGACAGGCGATGCGGTCGATCTTGGGGCGTTCGCGTGTAATCCACTTCATGGTGCTACTCCTTTGCTTCAAATGTCACGCCAGCAGCGCGACAGGCTTCGATGCCTCCGGCCACGAAGCGTGCGTCGAGGCCATGCGCTCGTAGCGCGAGCGCCACCGACTGGCTGACTTCATGGCCGTGCACGCAATACACAAGGACGGGTTTAGAGGTATCGATTTCACGGCTCCAATTTGCCAACTGCACGGGATCGCGCCGAATGGCCCCGGCGATGCGATCAGGCGCTTGTGCGTAGCCTGCCGTGCGTCGCACGTCGATCAGTTGGAGGTCACCGCCGACTTCCTCTGGTGCGGCCGACCAGGGCAGTGCATCAGCCTCGACGGCGGCAGCGTAGCGCTGCATCACGGCATTCCAGCGGATGTTTTGCATGAAGGCGTCAACATACGCGGCCGCCTTGGCACCGAAATCCATGTGGTAGGCGTGCTCGTACATGTCCAGTGCCAGCAGCGGTGTGGCGCCGGCCAGCAGGTTCGTATGGTCTGCCGCCCAATGGTTGATCAGCCGCGCCTCGCGTGTGGACCATGACAGCAGCGCCCACCCCGAGCCGCCGCCCATGGCCTTGGCCAGTGCGGAGAATTCCGTGCGCCAGCGGTCAACGCTGCCAAAGTCGCGGGCCAAGGCAACTGCCAGGCCGGAGTCCGGCAATGCACCGTCGCCTCCCAGCGTGTCGAAGTACAGCTCGTGGAGCCAAGCGGAATTGGCGGCGATCAGCTCTTCGCGCTTCAGGCCATTGATCATGAAGACCGGAGCGGTCGGCCAATCCAGGTGCGCCAGTTGCTGGCGAATAGCATCCAGGCGCTTGACTGCGCCGGTGTAGTTATTCGCGTGATGGCTGAGGATGAGTTTCTCGGACAGCCCGTTGAGGGCAGCGAGGTTGATGGTAAGGGGGCGTAGTTGTAAATCCATTGGAGTGTTCCTAGAAATGTGGCAAGTCATGGGTTAAGGCGTGGACTCCTCTCGCTTCTATTCAGCTGTGGGTCACCAGCGGGTAGACGACCAGCCCAATCAGTGCCGCGGCAGCGACAACGATCGGCTCCGGCAACTTCTTGAATTTCCAAAGCAAGGCAGCAGTCCCCAGGGCGAGTAGCGCCGTGGGAACGTCCTTGATCGAGCGCACCCCGATAACTACCACGGCTCCGGCCAACGATCCGATGGCGGCTGCCGTCACGCCATCGACGAATGCCACGATTCCCGGTTTCTTTCCGTATTTCTTGAAGTACGGGGCTGGCAGGACTGTGAAGAGATAGCACGGCAGGAAGGTTGCCAGCGCCGCAGCAACCGCGCCCCAGAAGTCCGCGACCAGAAAGCCGATGAACCCGGTAGTGATGACGACAGGACCGGGAGTGATCATGGCGACTGCGACAGCGTCTAGGAACTGGTGATCGGTCAACCATCCGTACTCTTTGACTACTCCGCTATACAGAAACGGGACGATAGCTAGGCCGCTACCAAAAACAAAACTGCCCGCGTAGAAGAAATACTTGGTGATCTGCCACAGCTTGGTCCAGTCGACGTTGGACAAGCCAAGCAAGGCCAGCAAAGGAATAGCACTGCTGTGCAGCGTGCTGGACGGCTTAATAAATTTCGGCGGCGCGCGCAACAACCACACGAGAACGCCTGCGCCCAGGAACAGCCACAGTTCCTCGGATTGGGTGATGATCGTCACCGCCGCCGCTACTGCAAAGATGGCCCATTGCAGTTTGTCTTTGCCGATGTTCTTGGTAGAGAGCTTCCAGGTGCTGACAGCAATGATCCCAATGACAGCGGAACTCACGCCATAAAACACGGCCTGCATCCAACCCAGACCGCCGAAATGCGTATAGGCCCAACCCAGTCCGATCACCATCAGAAACGAGGGCAGCACAAAAGCGAGGCCCACCAGGGTGGCCCCTAGGAAGCTGTAGTGAACAAAGCCCAGGTAGATGGCCAACTGCGCGGCTAACGGTCCTGGCGCGAGCTGCGCCAAGGCCAGCCCTTCCTTGTAGTCTGCCTCGGTGAACCATTGGCGCCGCTCCACCAAGTCGCGGTCCATGTGGCCAGCCAGGGCCACGGGTCCGCCGAAGCCCAGTGCTCCGAGCCGTAGGAAATAGGCAACCAATTGCCACAGCGTATAGCTGCGAGGCGCCCCACTGCTGATGGCTGCGGCTGGAATGGTTTCATTCATGACGATTCTTTCTACAAAAAAGTGATCTGAGGTGAGCCGTCAAGTTTTGCGGCTGCTGGAGAAGTGGGCGTGGAGCGAATCCAGTACCCCGCCGATGTCGGCCAGTAGTGCGTCGTCGTCTGGCCAGCGTCGGCGTGCGCCGGCCAGAACGGCCTCGAAGCCGCTGGCCTCCGGCGTGGCCGTCCCGCCCACATCGAGCGCATGCACCATCGCGCTCAGGCGCGAGAGGCCGCGATCGTTCTCCAGGCCGAAGCTCGCCAGCAGTACCTCGAACGTCACCCGCTCGCCCACGTGCGAGAAGGTCGCACCGTCGAAGTCGAACCCCAGTGCATCGGCTGGGCTGTCGGCCGGGGCGTCCAGCCACAGAAAGCGCGCATGCGGGTCGATAAAGCGCTGGATCAGCCAGGCGCTCGCCACGCGGTCCACCCAGAGATGGCGGCGCGTGGCCCAGACTCGTCCCTGGTACTGCATGCGATCACGCCGAGCAATGTTGCCCGCTGTTGGCTGCGGCTCACCGGGTGACTGCATGGCTTCGAGGGCGTTGGCGAAATCGCGCCACTGGGCGTCGGCGCGGATCGACGTCTCACCGGGAAAGAAGTCGATTTTGCGGATGACCTCATAGGCACGCGCATGCTTGCGCTGTGTACGCTGGAGTTCGGCTGCGCTCAGGGCGGAGAGCGTCTGGCGTGCTTGCGCCAGTTCCTCTAGCCAGGGGGTGTAATCGGCCGCCCGGTCGAACAACGCCTGAAAGGTGGCCTGTTCGGTCATGTTCCGGGCTTGCACCTGCAGCAGCCAGGCTTGCCCGCCTTCCTGCAGCGCCTCGTCGGCCAATACCTGCAGTTGCGCAGCCTGTTCGGCTTGGGCGGGCAGTAGATAGGCGCCGTCGCGCAAGGCGGCACAGCCGAGCGTCTTGACCGCGCGCCAAATCCGCATGCGTGCCGTGGCGCTCGCGGAGGGGAGGCTGACGATGAGGGTCAGCCAAGAGTCGGAGGTGAGAGTCATGGCAACAGCTTAAATCCATGTCACGGTCGTTGCAATGATGTAGCGATCTCTACAAAACAGTAACTACTGGGTTCAGAAGATTTGCACCCCGCCCTGGGGCGTGTCGGCGCGCGGCGCCGTCAGGCTCTCGGGCGTTGCCCCGTGCTTCGTGCCGAATCACGGCCATGCGGCGTCGATCCTTCACGCAACTGCGGCCCTGATCGCAGATCCGGGCCTGCGCGCTGCGCTTGCTAATACCGGCTGTGCCTGGGTGGCGCGGTGTGGCGGCTTGTTGCTTCTCCATCGTGCCACGGCGTTCTCGCCGTGCAAGGGCGGCGCGTGCTCGCACTCTTGCGGCCTGCGGCCGTCGTTGACCCTTGACTGCTTGCGCTGCGCAGTGCCCCGAAAGGGTCGGGCAATTCCGCCCGGCAACCTTTCAGGAGCTCACCATGAACAACGCACTCATCACTGACGAGCAGCGCATCGTGCTGCTGTCGGAATCCAGCCTGCGCTCTGACGACTCGGCGTGATGCCTTCGCGCCCCTAACGGGGCGTTGCGCGCTTTGCTTGTCTCCAGGGGAAAGCCCTGCGGGCTATCCCCGCCGCGCGAGCTTGGCGCCCCTCAAAGGCCGCCGAGCCGGCTTCCCGATGCCTGGAGCATGAGCTTGTGCATCGAGCCTTGAAGTCCGGGCGTCCCCGGCCAGGAAACATGGCCGGTCGCGCTGTCGTGCTGCGCATCGAACCCCCTGCGGGGTTTCGCCCCTGTCGGGCTTCCATCATTCCCTCGCGCTGATCGGCTGACGCCTCCGGCCCGGCTTCCAGCTTCGGGCCTGCGCGCTTCGCTTGCCGTGCGGTCGGCGCATGGGGAAGGCCGTTGCCTTGTCCAGCCGTCTCCCCTGACTTCATCACCTTGTCCGCGACTGTAGCCCGCTCCCGTGCGCCGTCAAGGCGCGCAGGGCCGTGTCCTCGCTGCGCTGCGGGCCGCACCAACCCTGCGCTTGCCTCCTTGACGGCCCCCGTCCGCGCGCTCCTGACCGTCGCGGGCGATGAACTCAGGAAAGACGGTGGCAACAGGGCCAACCAGGTTCCTCGTGCCGACCGCACCGAACAGCCGAAAGGCTGGGCTCCGAATCTAGGAATCCGGTGTGCGGTTTTCTTCAACAACCAAGTCAGGAGAAAGACATGCTTGCATCCCGTTTTGCTTCCCATTCCCCGGCGCTGCGTTCCGATTACCCCTTGTCGGATGACCAAATCCGGCGCGTGGCCCCGTCCATCTTTGCGGATGCCCCGCATGAGAGCCGTTCCGAGCGGTACAGCTACATCGGCACTACGGCCAGGCGACACGTTGGTCGTTTGGAAACTGGATCGGCTCGGGCGCGACCTGCGCCATCTGATCAATACCGTCCATGACCTGACCGGACGCGGCATCGGCCTCAAGGTGCTGACCGGGCACGGCGCGGCCATTGACACCACGACCGCCGCCGGCAAGCTGGTCTTCGGTATCTTCGCCGCGCTGGCCGAGTTCGAGCGCGAGTTGATCGCCGAGCGCACCGTGGCGGGCCTGGCCTCAGCACGGGCACGCGGCCGGAAAGGCGGCCGGCCGTTCAAGATGACCGCCGCCAAGCTGCGGCTGGCGATGGCGGCAATGGGGCAGTCAGAGACCAAGGTCGGCGACCTGTGCCAGGAACTTGGCATCACGCGGCAGACCCTGTATCGGCATATTTCACCCAAGGGCGAGCTACGTCCAGATGGCGAGAAGCTACTCAGCCGAATTTGATGCCGACATGAGGCGACGTAGCGAAAGCGTGGTTTGTCTCAATTTGACGGCGGCGAACCGCAAGCGTTCGGTTCGCCGCTCGTTTCGGTCGCAGTGCTGGCCCGCGCCTGGAAACGTTGATAACACTCCAGCCCGCAGAAGTGCTCGACGTACTCCGCGCCTTCCGGTGTGAAGGCGGCATCGAGCGGAATTTCCTTGCAGCACACGCAGCAACTGGTGGCGGTCGGATCATTTGCATTCATGGTGGCACCCCTCCATTGACTGACGAAGACGGCGAATGCCGCCGCCGGCATCGGCTTTGCGAACAGAAAGCCTTGCCCGCGCTCGAACGCTTGGGCCCTCCGCCGTAGTCCATCCATCCGGCCGGGAAGCGCTCATGATCTTTCCCTGAATGCCCGCAACGCCCGCGCCAGTGACAGAAGAAACAGGCCGGTCAAACCGAGCGCCGTGATGACCCAATACTCGACAAGGAATGCACCGGCGGTTGTGCCGGCCAGCACGGCAGCGAGGATGGACAGGTGGCAGGGGCAAGTCAGCACGGCCAGCGTGCCCCACAGGTAGCCGGTGAACGGTTTGTGCGTCTCGGCCGGCATGCGCTCGGGGCTGTTCATGGCAAACTCTCCGCATGCTGTGCCGGCGCGGTCGGCATGGCGGCCAACTGCACTTCCAGATTGGCCAACGCTTCGCGCCGGCGTTCGACGAACTGACGCAGCACAGCAAGCTGCGCGGCAGTTTCATCGCAGTTCGCCGCATCCAGCGCCCGGCACAGCCGCGCCAATGCGCCGAGGCCGATGCCCGCCTCGAAGGCGGCCCGCACGAAGCACAGTCGCTGCAAGGCGGCGTCATCGAACAGGCCGTAGCCACCCGTGGTGCAGGCGACTGGCCGCAGCAATCCACGCAGCAGGTAATCGCGCACGATATGCACACTCACCCCGGCATCAAAGGCCAACCGGGACACCGTGTAGGCGTTCATCGAACACCTCCTTTTCCTCATCCGGCACAACACGAAAGCTGCTTCACGTCCTTGCTGAAGGTCTGCGCCGCGAGCTTCAACCCCTCGACCATCGTCAGGTAGGGGAACAACTGGTCGGCCAGTTCCTGCACCGTCATGCGGTTGCGAATGGCGAGAACAGCCGTCTGGATCAATTCGCCGGCTTCCGGGGCGACGACCTGCACGCCGATGAGCCGTCCGCTACCTTCCTCGATGACCAGCTTGATAAAGCCGCGTGTGTCGAAGTTGGCAAGCGCACGCGGCACGTTGTCGAGCGTGAGCGTGCGACTGTCGGTTTCGATCCCGTCGTGATGCGCTTCCGCTTCGCTGTAGCCCACGGTTGCTACTTGCGGATCGGTGAACACCACGGCCGGCATCGCGGTTAGATTGATGGCAGCATCCCCTCCGGTCATGTTGATCGCGGCACGGGTGCCGGCCGCTGCCGCCACATAGACGAATTGTGGCTGGTCCGTGCAGTCGCCGGCCGCGTAAATGTGTGGCGTGCTGGTGCGCATGCCCTTGTCGATGACGATGGCACCCTGCGCATTGACGGTGACTCCCGCCGCGTCGAGTGCCAGGCTGCGCGTGTTCGGTGTCCGTCCGGTAGCGACCAGCAGCTTGTCGGCACGTACTTCACCGTGTCCCGTGGTCAGCACGAATTCGCCGTTCACATGCGCGACCTGGCTGGCTTGCGTGTGTTCCAGTACCTTGATCCCTTCGGCACGGAAGGCCGCTGTGACGGCCTCGCCGATGGACGGGTCGTCGCGGAAGAACAGCGTGTTGCGAGCTAGGATCGTGACCTGGCTGCCCAGCCGGGCGAAGGCTTGCGCCAGTTCCAGCGCGACCACCGACGAGCCGATCACGGCTAGGCGTTCGGGAAGGGTGTCGCTGACCAGGGCCTCGGTCGAAGTCCAGTAGGGTGACTCTTTCAGGCCCGGAATCGGCGGCACGGCCGGGCTGGCACCCGTGGCGACTAAGCAGCGGTCGAAAGCTACCACGCGCTCGCCACCATCGTTTAAACGGACGACCAGGCTCTGCTCATCCTTGAAACGCGCCTCACCATGTACAACGGTGATGGCCGGGTTGCCGTCCAGAATGCCTTCGTACTTGGCATGGCGCAGTTCTTCGACGCGCGCCTGCTGCTGGGCCAGTAGTTTGCTGCGGTCAATCGCAGGCACAGTCGCCGCGATACCGCCGTCGAACGGACTTTCCCGACGTAAATGGGCGATGTGGGCGGCGCGAATCATGATCTTGGACGGCACGCAGCCGACGTTGACGCAGGTGCCGCCGATGGTGCCGCGCTCGATCAGCGAGACGTGCGCGCCTTGCTCGACGGCCTTCAGTGCTGCCGCCATTGCCGCGCCACCGCTACCAATGACGACGACCTGCAACGGGCGTTCGTTGCCACTGGGCTTATCAGCGGCCCCTATCCAGCCGCGCATCTTGTCGAGCAGGCCGGCGCGGTTGTCCGTCGGTGGCGCATCGGCAAGCGTTGCCTCGTAGCCCAGTCCGGCCACGGCGGTAGTCAGCGCATCCGATGACGTGCCCGCCTCAATGGCGAGTTGCGCTGTGCCCTTCGGATAGGACACCAGCGCCGATTGCACGCCGGGCACTTTCTCCAAGGCTTCCTTGACGTGAGCCGCGCACGAGTCGCAGGTCATCCCGGTGATTTTCAGGGTGGTCATGTATTTTTCCTTTTCTGTGGTGGCTACGGCTGTTGCCGTCAGCCACGTTGTTCTGGCAATTCACAGCTGTCCGGCCCGCAGCGGCGATGTGCTGGCGAGATGAAATCCCAGACCGACACCCCAACCATCAAGGCCAGGCCGACATAGAGCAGTCCACCGCTCTGCCAGCCGTAAGCCCGCATTAAAAACACCGCTGCCAGCACCAAGATCGGGCCTATCGTGCCGAGCGCCGTGCGTCGCCACTGTCGATGATTGAGCCAAGCGATAGCATTGGCGAGTAACGCGATGCCGGCGAACATCGGCAGCAGGATGCCAATGAATAGCCCCTCGTACTGGCTCAAGAAGCCCAGTCCGATGGCCGCGCCAAAGCTGGCGATGGCAGGAAAACAGGCGGCGCAGCCCATCGCGGAAACGACGCTGCCGAGCGCGCCGGTTTTGCCAGCGATGCGCGTGATGAGTCCCATGTGTCGCTCCCGAGTTCGGTTAACGGATCAGCGTTTGAGGCTGGACGGATAGCCCGCGTCCTCGGTCGCCTTGGTCAACTTCTGGACGTTGGTCTTGGCATCGTCGAAGGTGACGACGGCCTGGCGCTTGTCGAAACTTACGTCGGTCTTGCTCACGCCCTCAACCTTGGAAAGCGCGTGCTTGACAGTGATCGGGCAAGAGGCGCAGGTCATGCCAGGCACGGACAGCGTGACGGTCTGAGTGGCGGCGAACACGGGGGCAACGAAAGCGGCGAGAGCGAGGGAGGCAAACAGCTTTTTCATGATGAACTCCTGATTAGTAGAAAAATGGCATGACGTAGGGAAAACCAAGCGCGACCAAGACCAACACGGCGACGAACCAGAAAATGAGCTTGTAGGTGGTGCGCACTTGCGGAATCGCGCACACCTCGCCCGGCTTGCAGGCTGCGGTCGGTCGGACGATGCGCCGCCAGGCAAAGAACAGTGCAACCAGCGCCGCGCCGATGAAGATCGGCCGATACGGCTCCAATACCGTCAGGTTGCCGATCCAAGCGCCGCTGAACCCCAAGGTGACCAGAACCAGCGGCCCCAGGCAGCAGGCCGAGGCGAGGATGGCAGCCAGCCCGCCGGCGAAGAGCGCCCCGCGCCCGTTTTGTGGTTCAGACATGCGCGTGTCCTTTCGAATTTAAATTGGATAGCGTAACCTTACTTCCGTAGTCATGTACGGAGTCAAGCAATATGGAAAACAATTTGGAAAATCTGACCATCGGCGTTTTCGCCAAGGCGGCCGGGGTCAACGTAGAGACCATCCGGTTCTATCAGCGCAAGGGCTTGTTGCCGGAGCCGGACAAGCCTTACGGCAGCATCCGCCGCTATGGCGAGGCGGATGTAACGCGGGTGCGGTTCGTGAAATCAGCCCAGCGGCTGGGCTTCAGTCTGGATGAAATAGCCGAACTGCTGCGGCTGGAGGATGGCACCCATTGCGAGGAAGCCAGTAGTCTGGCCGAGCACAAGCTCAAGGACGTGCGCGAAAAAATGACTGACTTGGCGCGTATGGAGTCGGTGCTTTCCGAACTTGTGTGTGCCTGCCACCTGCGGCAGGGGAATGTTTCTTGCCCGCTGATTGCTTCACTGCAAGGGAAGAAAGAACCGCGCAGTACCGACGCGGTGTAGCCAAGGGAACTACGCCTAAGCGTGCTTTATTTTCCGTTTTCTGAGGTGACGTCAACCGTCAGAAAAAACCGTGCGGCCGACTTTTGATAATTCGTGCTATCGCCTTCTGAAAATGACACCGCCGGCAGCGAAAACCATTGCTCAGCGCGGAAGGAAACCGTAAAGTAATCAACGTACAGCCAAGGTACGTTTGATGATCATCGGCTACGCCCGGGTCAGCACCCAGGACCAGAACCCTCAACTGCAGCTCGACGCGCTGGCCGGCGCGACGTGCGAGCAAGTCTTTCACGAGACCGCCACCGGTGCCTTCCGCGATCGGCCGGAACTCACGGCGTGCCTGCGCACCCTCCGCAAGGGCGACACCCTGGTGGTCTGGAAGCTGGATCGCCTGGCTCGATCCCTGAAGGACCTCGTCGAGATCGTGCATGACCTCAACCACCGTGGCGTCGGCTTTCGCTCGCTGACCGAGTCCATCGACACCACCAGTTCAGGCGGCCGGCTCGTCTTCCACATCTTCGGCGCCCTGGCCGAGTTCGAGCACAGCCTGATCAAAGAACGGACCATCGCCGGCCTCGCCGCCGCCCGTGCGCGTGGGCGCAAGGGTGGGCGCAAGCCGGCGCTCTCACCCACCGACGTACGCAAAGCCGCCGCCATGCTGTCGGACCCCAAGATCACCAAGGCCGAAGTCGCCAAGCACTTCAGCGTGAGCCGCGTGACGCTGAATGCGGCGCTCGCCCGCGCCGGCATTCCGGACCCCCAGGTGGCCGCCACGAAGGCGCCTGCATGACCATTTCTAAGAAACGCACCACACCCTTCCAGCGCCCATGACCAACGAAGAACTCAAGAAGACCCTGTGGGATGCGGCGAACAAGCTGCGCGGTTCCGTCTCAGCGGCCGAGTACAAGTACCCCGTTCTCGGGCTCGTCTTCCTCAAGTACGTCTCCGACCTGTTCGACGCGCACGCGGAGGTGATCCGACAGCGCCTCGCCGATCCGGCCTCGGACATCTACATCGAAGACAAGGCAACGCGCCAAGAGGCCGAAGCCAGCTTCGTCACCGACAAGACCTTCTACGACCAGGACAACGTGTTCTGGGTGCCGCCGGGCTCTCACTTCGGCGTGCTGCTGAAGCAAGGCACAGACCCTGAGTTGCCGCAGCTCCTCGACGCTGCGATGGGCGACATCGAGGCTGAGAATCCAAGTCTGAAGGGCGTGCTGTATCGCGAGTTCTCGCGCTTGGCGCTCGGCCCTGGCAAGTTGAACGACCTGATGGTTGTCGTCGCACGGCTCAAGTTCGATCCGAAGCAGCACGGCAGTCGTGAATCGCCCCGGGTTTCGAGGAGGCTCAACACTCTGAGAGGATTGAGCCATGAGCAAGTCGAACAAGTTCTCGCCCGAGGTGCGTGAGCGCGCA
>NZ_NISI01000007.1 GCF_002205845.1 Roseateles puraquae
TCGCTCCGATCGCCATGGAAACCGGTCTGCGCTTCGCCATCCGTGAAGGTGGCCGCACCGTCGGTTCGGGCGTCGTCGCCACGATCCTCGAGTAATCACTGCGTGACGTGCGCCGCGCGGCTGCCGTGCGGCGCTCACCACCTGCTCTTTAAGGAACCGTCATGCAAAAGCAAAAGATCCGCATCCGTCTGAAGGCGTTCGATTACAAGCTGATCGACCAGTCGGCGCTCGAGATCGTCGAAACCGCCAAGCGCACCGGCGCCATCGTCAAGGGCCCGGTGCCCCTGCCGACGCGCATGGAGCGCTTCGACATCCTGCGTTCGCCGCACGTCAACAAGACGAGCCGCGACCAGTTCGAGATCCGCACCCACCAGCGTCTGATGGACATCGTCGACCCGACTGACAAGACGGTCGACGCGCTGATGAAGCTCGACCTGCCGGCTGGCGTCGACGTCGAAATCAAGCTGCAATAAGCGCGCGGCCTCCGGGCCTGTCCGCAAGCCCCGAACGGCTGACGCCGCTCGGGGCTTTTTCTTGCCTGGCGCGGGCGCTGGGCTTGCATCCGGGCAATCCCGCAAGCTATACTCGCCAGCTTTTCCGGGTTCGCTCCTGCGTGCCCGGTTATTCGCGCAGTGTTTCGCAAGAGACTCTGCACAGGTCAGCCCGACCAATCGATGTCGGGTGTTCGCAATAGCTTCGGTCGCGCAGGCGGCAGGGGCTGGAGAAAAACATGAGTCTGAGCAACCGTCTCGGTTTGCTGGGCCGCAAGGTGGGCATGATGCGCATCTTCACGGACGATGGCGATGCCATTCCCGTGACGGTGCTGGACGTGTCCAACAACCGCGTGACCCAGGTCAAGACCCAAGAGACCGACGGCTACAGCGCCATCCAAGTGGCGTTCGGTACGCGCAAAGCTTCGCGCGTCACCAAGCCTGAAGCTGGCCACCTCGCCAAGGCGGGCGTCGAAGCCGGTGAAATCCTCAAGGAATTCCGCGTCGACGCCGACGTCGCTGCCCAGTACAAGGCTGGTGCGACTGTCCCCGTCACGCTGTTCGCCACGGGCCAACTGGTCGACGTGCAAGGCACGTCCATCGGCAAGGGCTACGCCGGCACCATCAAGCGCCACAACTTCAGCTCGCAGCGCGCGTCGCACGGTAACAGCCGTTCGCACAACGTGCCGGGCTCGATCTCCATGGCGCAAGACCCGGGCCGCGTGTTCCCGGGCAAGAAGATGACCGGCCACATGGGCGACGAAACCGTCACGACCCAAAACCTCGACATCGTGCGCGTGGACGAAGCCCGTTCGCTGCTGCTGGTCCGTGGTGCTGTGCCGGGTTCCAAGAACGGCCACGTGGTCGTCCGCCCCGCCGTCAAGGTCAAGATCAAGAAGGGAGCCAACTGATGCAGCTCGAGCTCCTGAACGAGCAGGGTCAGGCCACCGCCAAGGTGGACGCGCCTGATACCGTCTTCGCTCGCGACTACAACGAAGCCCTGGTGCACCAGGTGGTCGTGGCCTTCCAGGCCAACGCCCGTCAAGGCACCCGCGCCCAGAAGGACCGTGAACAGGTCCATCACTCGACCAAGAAGCCTTTCCGCCAGAAGGGCACCGGCCGCGCTCGCGCCGGTATGACCTCGTCGCCGCTGTGGCGCGGGGGCGGTCGCATCTTCCCGAACATGCCTGACGAGAACTTCTCGCACAAGCTGAACAAGAAGATGTACCGCGCCGGCATGGCTGCCATCCTGTCGCAGCTGGCCCGTGAAGGCCGCCTGGCCGTGGTGGATTCGATCTCGGTCGAAGCCCCCAAGACCAAGCTGCTGGCCGCCAAGTTCAAGGCCATGGGCCTGGACTCGGTGATGGTCATCGCCGACACCGTGGACGACAACCTGGCACTGGCCTCGCGCAACCTGGCCAACGTGCTGGTCGTCGAGCCGCGCTACGCCGACCCGCTGTCCCTCGTCTTCTACAAGAAGGTGCTGGTGACCAAGGCTGCGGTCGAGCAACTCAAGGAGATGCTGGCATGAGCGCCCCCAAGTATTCCGAAGGCCGTCTGGCCTCCGTGCTGCTCGCGCCCATCGTGTCCGAGAAGGCCACGCAAGTTGCCGAAAAGCACAACCAGGTCCTGTTCAAGGTCCTGCGCGACGCCACCAAGCCCGAGATCAAGGCCGCTGTTGAACTGATGTTCAAGGTCGAGGTCGAGTCGGTCAGCGTGGTCAACGTCAAGGGCAAGACCAAGCGCTTTGGTGGCCGTCCTGGCCGCCGCGACCATGTCAAGAAGGCCTACGTGGCCCTCAAGGCCGGTCAAGAGCTCAACTTCTCCGGGGAGGCCGCGTAAATGGCCATCGTCAAAGTCAAGCCGACGTCGCCCGGCCGCCGTGGCGTCGTCAAGGTGGTGCACAAGCACCTCCACAAGGGCGCGCCCGAGGCCTCGCTGCTGGAGCCGCAGAAGCAGAAGTCTGGCCGTAACAACAACGGTCACATCACGATGCGCCACAAGGGCGGTGGTCACAAGCACCACTACCGCGTCGTCGACTTCAAGCGCAACAAGGACGGCATCCCCGCCAAGGTCGAGACCATCGAGTACGACCCCAACCGCACGGCCCACATCGCTCTCGTGGTGTACGCCGACGGCGAGCGTCGTTATGTGATCGCCCCGCGCGGCCTGGAAGTGGGCGCCACGCTCCTGAGCGGCTCGGAAGCGCCGATCAAGGCCGGCAACACGCTGCCCATCCGCAACATCCCGGTGGGTTCGACCATCCACTGCATCGAACTGCAACCTGGCAAGGGTGCCCAGATGATCCGTTCGGCCGGCGCCTCTGCTGTGCTGATGGCTCGTGAAGGCGTCTACGCCCAGATCCGCCTGCGCTCCGGTGAAGTGCGTCGTGTGCACATCGACTGCCGCGCCACGATCGGTGAAGTGAGCAACGAAGAGCACAGCCTGCGCCAGTACGGCAAGGCCGGTGCCATCCGCTGGAAGGGCATTCGCCCGACCGTCCGCGGCGTCGCCATGAACCCGGTCGACCACCCGCACGGTGGTGGTGAAGGCCGCACCGGCGAAGGCCAGGTCCCCGTGTCCCCGTGGAACACGATGACCAAGGGCTATCGCACTCGCAACAACAAGCGCACGCAGACGTTCATCGTCTCGCGTCGCAAGAAGTAAGGGCTAGGCCATGACTCGTTCGCTGAAGAAGGGCCCGTTCGTTGACCACCACCTGCAGGCCAAGGTCGACAAGGCGGTTGCCAACAAGGACAAGAAGCCCATCAAGACCTGGTCGCGTCGTTCGACGATCCTGCCCGAGTTCATCGGTCTGACGATCGCCGTGCACAACGGCAAGCAGCACGTGCCGGTTTATGTGTCTGACCAGATGGTCGGTCACAAGCTGGGTGAATTCGCACTGACCCGCACCTTCAAGGGCCACCCGGCCGACAAGAAGGCCGGGAAGAAGTAAGGACTAGAGACGATGGAAACCAAAGCAATCGTCCGTGGCGTCCGCCTGTCGTGTGACAAGGGTCGCCTCGTGGCCGACATGATCCGCGGCAAGAAGGTGGATCACGCCCTCAACATCCTGACCTTCACCCAGAAGAAGGCGGCCCTGATCATCAAGAAGGCGCTGGAAAGCGCCATCGCCAACGCCGAGCACAACGACGGCGCGGACATCGATGAACTCAAGGTCACCTCGATCTACGTCGAACAGGGTGCCACGCTGAAGCGCTTCTCGGCTCGCGCCAAGGGCCGCGGCAACCGCATCAGCAAGCCCACTTGCCACATCTTCGTGGCAGTCGGCAACTAAGGCGCAAGGAAGACTATGGGACAGAAAATCCATCCGGTTGGCTTCCGCCTGCCTGTCACCCGCAACTGGGCTTCGCGCTGGTACGCGAACAACCAGAACTTCGCCACGATGCTGGCCGAGGATCTGCAAGTTCGTGACTACCTCAAGGGCAAGCTCAAGAACGCCGCTGTTTCGCGCATCCTGATCGAGCGTCCTGCCAAAAATGCCCGCATCACGATCTTCTCGGCTCGTCCGGGCGTCGTGATCGGCAAGAAGGGTGAAGACATCGAAGCGCTGAAGGCTGAGCTGACCAAGCGTCTGGGCGTGCCCGTCGCCGTCAACATCGAAGAAGTGCGCAAGCCTGAAGTCGATGCCCAGCTGATCGCCGACTCGATCACCCAGCAGCTCGAAAAGCGCATCATGTTCCGCCGCGCCATGAAGCGCGCGATGCAGAACGCCATGCGTCTGGGTGCCCAGGGCATCAAGATCATGAGCGCCGGTCGTCTGAACGGCATCGAAATCGCTCGCACCGAGTGGTATCGCGAAGGTCGTGTGCCCCTGCACACCCTGAAGGCCGACATCGACTACGGCTTCTCCGAAGCCAAGACCACCTACGGCGTCATCGGCGTCAAGGTCTGGGTCTACCGCGGTGACCGTCTGGCCAATGGCGAGGCGCCTGTCATCAACACCCCCGCTGGCGCCGAAGACGATCGTCGCCCGCGCCGTAACGCCCGTCCGGGCGCTCCCGGTGGCCGTGGCCGCCCGGGTGGCGACCGCGGCCCGCGTGACGGAGCAGACCAGCCCGCTGCCGCCGCCCCCACGGGTGACGCAGCCAAGCCGGCCGGCAAGCGCGTGATCCGCAAGGCTCCCGCCGCCGGTGAGGCCAAAGGAGAATAAACATGCTGCAACCCGCTCGTCGTAAATACCGCAAGGAGCAGAAGGGCCGCAACACTGGTGTTGCGACCCGAGGCGCCGCGGTGTCTTTCGGTGATTTTGGCCTGAAGGCCACCGAGCGCGGCCGCCTGACGGCCCGCCAGATCGAAGCGGCTCGCCGCGCGATCTCGCGCCACATCAAGCGTGGCGGCCGGATCTTCATCCGCGTGTTCCCGGACAAGCCCATCTCGCAAAAGCCCGCCGAAGTTCGTATGGGTAACGGCAAGGGCAACCCCGAGTACTACGTCGCTGAAATCCAGCCCGGCAAGGTGATCTACGAGGTCAACGGCGTTCCCGAGCAGCTCGCTCGCGAAGCGTTCACGCTGGCCGCTGCCAAGCTGCCGCTGAAGTGCACCTTCGTGGCCCGCCAGGTCGGTACCTGAGGAAGGACACCATGAAAGCATCTGAACTCCGCGCCAAGGACGTCGCTGCCCTCGAGAAGGAAGTGACCGACCTGCTCAAGGCCCACTTCGGCCTGCGCATGCAGAAGGCGACGCAACAGCTGACCAACCACAGCCAGCTGGGCAAGACCCGCCGCGACATCGCTCGCGCCAAGACCATCCTGGCGCAGAAGAAGAAGGAGGCCACGAAATGACTGAGGCCCAAGCCAAGAACACCCGCACCCTCGTCGGTCGCGTGGTGAGCGACAAGCGCGCCAAGACGGTCACCGTCCTGGTCGAGCGTCGCGCCAAGCACGAGCTCTACGGCAAGATCGTGGCCCGTTCCCGCAAGTACCACGCCCATGACGAAAAGGGCGAGTACAAGCTGGGCGACGTCGTCGAAATCAGCGAAGGCCGTCCGATCTCCAAGACCAAGAGCTGGGTTGTGACCCGCCTGGTCGAGAAGGCCGAGATCGTCTAAGTAGCGGCCGGTCGCATGACCGCCGCAACATCGGCGCGCCGGGGAACTGGCGCGCCGTTTTTCTTTTCAGCACTCAGCGATATCCAGGAGCGACACCATGATCAAGGTCGGTGACAAGCTGCCCGCCGGCAGTCTGCAGGAATTCATCGAAGTGGAAGGGGAGGGCTGTTCGCTCGGTCCCAACAGCTTCGACATCGAAAAGTCGACTGCCGGCAAGACGATCGCGATCTTCGGCCTGCCCGGCGCCTTCACGCCGACCTGCTCGGCCAAGCACGTGCCGGGCTACGTCGAGTCGGCCGAGGCCTTCAAGGCCGCCGGTGTCGACGAGATCTGGTGTGTGTCGGTCAACGACGCCTTCGTCATGGGCGCCTGGGGACGTGACCAAAAGACGGCCGGCAAGGTCCGCATGATGGCCGACGGCAGCGCGGCGTTCGCGCAAGCCACCGGACTGACGCTGGATCTGACGGCCCGCGGCATGGGCCTGCGCTCGAACCGTTACTCGATGCTCGTCAAGGATGGCGTCGTGAAGGCCCTCAACGTCGAGGGCCCTGGCAAGTTCGAAGTGAGCGACGCAGCCACGCTGCTGGCCCAGGCCAAGTCAGCTTGAGTCCTTCTGAGGGCCGGCACGCCCGGTCCTCAAAAATCTGCGCGCCAGGCATTGACGCCCCAAGGGTTCTCACTGCATAATGCGCAGCTTCGCCGAACGCTAGGCACACGAACACTGTGCTGTGGCCTCGGATTCGCCCTCAACCGTCGGGCGGCAAACGGTGCAACGCCGGCTGCTGACTGACTTACGGGCCCAAGACTGCTCGGATCGCACCTCGGTGCATGCGAGACAAGTTGGGGACAGACATGATTCAAATGCAATCGCGGCTTGACGTCGCGGACAACACTGGCGCGAAGTCCGTCATGTGCATCAAGGTGCTGGGCGGCTCCAAGCGCCGCTATGCGCACATTGGCGACATCATCAAGGTCAGCATCAAGGAAGCTGCCCCGCGTGGTCGCGTGAAGAAGGGCGAGGTTTACAGCGCCGTGGTGGTGCGTACCGCCAAGGGCGTGCGCCGCCAAGACGGCTCGCTCGTCAAGTTCGACGGCAACGCCGCCGTGCTGCTCAACGCCAAGCTGGAGCCCATCGGCACCCGCATCTTCGGCCCGGTGACGCGTGAACTGCGCACCGAGCGCTTCATGAAGATCGTGTCGCTGGCCCCCGAGGTGCTCTGAGCCCCCACAGTCTGAGGTAAGCCATGAACAAGATCCGTACCGGCGACCAGGTCATCGTGTTGACCGGCCGCGACAAGGGCAAGCGCGGCACCGTGACCGCGCGCGCTGACGCAGACCACGTGGTGGTCGAGGGCGTCAACGTCGTGAAGAAGCACGTCAAGCCCAACCCCATGAAGGGGACCACCGGCGGCGTCGTCGACAAGACCATGCCCATCCATCAATCCAACGTGGCGATCTTCAACGCCGCCTCCGGCAAGGCCGATCGCGTGGGCGTCAAGCTCGTCGATGGCAAGCGGGTGCGCGTCTTCAAGTCGACCGGCGAAGAGATCAAGGCTTAAGAGGTCCGACATGGCTCGTCTGCAAACGCAATACCGCGAAAAAATCGTGCCGGCCCTGACCGAGAAGTTCGGTTACAAGTCCGTCATGGAGGTGCCGCGCATCACCAAGATCACGCTGAACATGGGCGTGAGCGAGGCTGTCGCTGACAAGAAGGTCATGGATCACGCCGTCGGCGACCTGACCAAGATTGCCGGCCAGAAGCCCGTGGTCACCAAGTCGAAGAAGGCCATCGCTGGCTTCAAGATCCGCGACGGCGTGCCTATCGGCGCGATGGTGACCCTGCGCGGCGTCCAGATGTACGAATTCCTGGACCGCTTCGTGACGATCGCGCTGCCGCGCGTTCGTGACTTCCGTGGTATCTCCGGTCGTTCGTTCGACGGCCGTGGCAACTACAACATCGGCGTCAAAGAGCAAATCATCTTCCCCGAGATCGAGTACGACAAGGTGGATGCTCTGCGTGGTCTGAACATCAGCATCACGACGACTGCCAAGACGGACGACGAAGCCAAGGCTCTCCTGGCTGCGTTCAAGTTTCCGTTCAAGAACTGAGGTGAACCGTGGCAAAACTCTCGATCAAACAACGTGAGCTGAAGCGCGAGGCGCTCGTCGCCAAGTTCGCCAAGAAGTACGCCGAGCTCAAGGCCATCATCGACGACAGCAAGAAGTCCGATGAAGAGCGCTATGCCGCTCGCCTCGAGCTGCAGAAGCTGCCCCGCAATGCCTACCCCACTCGCCTGCGCAACCGCTGCGAGCTGACGGGTCGTCCGCGTGGCACCTTCCGCAAGTTCGGCCTGGCCCGTAACAAGATCCGTGAACTGGCCTTCAAGGGCGACATCCCTGGTGTCGTCAAGGCCAGCT
The DNA here is from genome assembly GCF_002205845.1 of Roseateles puraquae. Lineage (GTDB taxonomy): Bacteria > Pseudomonadota > Gammaproteobacteria > Burkholderiales > Burkholderiaceae_C > Pelomonas > Pelomonas puraquae. The sequence continues at coordinate 7,981 of NZ_NISI01000007.1, forward strand.
GGTAATCGGCTGATAGGAGATATCGCAAATGAGCATGAGTGATCCCATCGCCGATATGCTGACCCGCATCCGCAACGCGCAGATCGTCGAAAAGACCAGCGTTGCCATGCCGTCGTCCAAGCTGAAGGTGGCGATTGCCAAGGTCCTGAAGGACGAAGGCTACATCGATGACTTCGCCGTGCGTGGCGAAGCCGCCCGTCCGGAACTGGAAATCTCGCTGAAGTACTACGCTGGCCGTCCGGTCATCGAACGTATCGAGCGCGTGAGCCGTCCCGGTCTGCGCATCTACAAGGGCCGCCACGACATTCCTCAGGTCATGAACGGCCTGGGTGTGGCGATTGTGACGACCCCGCAAGGCGTCATGACGGACCGCAAGGCTCGCGCTGCCGGCATCGGCGGCGAAGTCCTCTGCTACGTCGCCTAAGCGAAGGAGTAGGAACAATGTCCCGCGTTGGAAAAATGCCGGTCGTCGTCCCGCAAGGCGTGGACGTGACCATCGGCGCTGAAGCCATCAGCGTCAAGGGCTCGCTCGGCACGCTGGTGCGTCCGTCGAACAAGCTCGTCACCGTCAAGAACGAAGCTGGCAAGCTGAGCTTCGTGCCCGTCAATGAGTCGGCAGAAGCCGACGCCATGAGCGGCACGATGCGCGCCCTGGTGGCCAACATGGTCAACGGCGTGAGCAAGGGCTTCGAGAAGAAGCTGAACCTGGTGGGCGTGGGCTTCCGTGCCCAAGCCCAAGGCCAGAAGCTCAACCTGCAGATCGGTTTCTCTCACCCCGTGGTGAAGGACATGCCGGCTGGTATCAAGGTCGAGTGCCCGACCCAGACGGAAATCGTCATCAAGGGCGCCGACCGCCAGGTCGTCGGCCAGATCGCCGCCGAGGTGCGTGCCTTCCGTCCGCCCGAGCCGTACAAGGGCAAGGGCATCCGTTACTCGGATGAGAAGGTCTCCCTCAAAGAGACCAAGAAGAAGTAAGGAGCAGCGCCATGATGACCAAGAAAGAACAACGCCTGCGTCGTTCGCGCCAGACCCGTGCTCGCATCGCCCTTCAGCGTGTGGCTCGTCTGACGGTGTTCCGCTCCAACCTGCACATCTACGCCCAGGTCCTGTCGGAAGACGGCGACAAGGTGCTGGCTGCAGCTTCGACCGCCGAGAAGTCGGTGCGCGAACAGATCAGCAACGGTGGCAACGTCGCCGCCGCCACGCTGGTCGGCAAGCTGATTGCCGAGAAGGCCAAGGCGGCTGGCGTCGAGAAGGTCGCTTTCGACCGCTCGGGCTTCGCCTACCACGGCCGTGTCAAGGCTCTGGCCGAAGCGGCCCGCGAAGCCGGTCTGCAGTTCTGACGCATAGGAATACGAAATGGCAAAGTTTCAACCCCGCGGCGCCCAGGCTGAAGGCAACGACGACGGCCTGAAGGAAAAGATGATCGCGGTGAACCGCGTCACCAAGGTTGTGAAGGGTGGCCGTACGCTGTCCTTCGCTGCTCTGACCGTGGTCGGTGACGGCGATGGCCGTATCGGCATGGGCAAGGGCAAGGCCAAGGAAGTGCCGGTCGCCGTGCAGAAGGCCATGGAATCGGCCCGCCGCAACATGGTCAAGGTTCAGCTCAAGAACGGCTCCATCCACCACAACGTGGTCGGTGAGCACGGTGCTTCGCGCGTCATGATGGCGCCGGCTCCTGCCGGTACCGGCGTGATCGCCGGCGGCCCGATGCGTGCCGTCTTCGAAGTGATGGGCGTGACCGACATCGTGACCAAGAGCCACGGTTCGACCAACCCGTACAACATGGTCCGCGCCACCCTGGACGCTCTGAAGCGTTCCACGACGGCGTCGGAAGTCGCTGCCAAGCGCGGCAAGACGGTTGAAGAAATCTTCAACTGATCGCCCAAGCGGAGCACAAGATGTCTGACAAGAAAACCGTGACGGTCAAGCTGGTGCGTAGCCCCATCGGCTGCCGTGCCTCGCACCGTGCCACCGTGGTCGGCCTGGGTCTGCGCAAGCTGAACAGCCAGAGCACGCTGGAAGACACGCCCGCCGTGCGCGGCATGATCAACAAGATCGCTTACCTGGTTCAGGTGCTGTGATGGAACTCAACACGATCAAGCCCGCAGAGGGCGCCAAGCATGCCAAGCGCCGTGTCGGTCGTGGCATTGGCTCGGGCCTGGGCAAGACCGCAGGTCGCGGTCACAAGGGTCAGAAGTCTCGCGCCGGTGGCTACCACAAGGTCGGCTTCGAAGGCGGCCAAATGCCGCTGCAGCGTCGCCTGCCCAAGCGTGGCTTCAAGTCGCTGACGCTGAAGTACAACGCCGAGATCACCCTGTCGGATCTGCAAGGTCTGGCCGGCGACGAGATCGACGTGTCGACGCTGAAGGCTGTCGGTCTGGTGCCGCAACTGGCCAAGTCGGTCAAGGTCATCCTGTCCGGCAAGATTGAACGCAAGGTCGCGCTCAAGGGCGTGAATGCCACGAAGGGCGCCAAGGCGGCCATCGAGGCAGCTGGCGGCTCGGTCGCCTGATCCGGCGCACAAGGAACTGATCGAGCGTGGCTACCAACGCGAATCAGCTGGCCAAGAGCGGCAAGTTCGGCGACCTGCGTCGTCGGCTTGTCTTCCTGCTGCTGGCTCTGGTCGTGTACCGCATCGGGGCGCACATCCCCGTGCCCGGTATCGATCCGAACCAACTGGCCCAATTCTTCAAGGGCCAGGCCGGTGGCATCCTGAGCCTGTTCAACATGTTCTCGGGCGGCGCATTGTCGCGCTTCACCGTGTTCGCGTTGGGCATCACGCCGTACATCTCGGCGTCCATCGTTCTGCAGTTGATGACCTACGTCGTGCCGACGCTGGAGCAGCTGAAGAAGGAAGGTGAAGCCGGCCGTCGCAAGATCACCCAGTACACGCGTTATGCGACGCTGGGTCTGGCACTGTTCCAGAGCTTGTCGATCGCTCTGGCGCTGGAGCAGTCGGCAGGTCTGGTCTTGAGCCCCGGTTTCATGTTCCGCCTGACCACGGTGTCCAGCCTGGTCGCGGGCACGATGTTCCTGATGTGGCTGGGTGAGCAGATCACCGAGCGCGGTCTGGGCAACGGCATCTCGATCCTGATCTTCGGCGGTATCGCCGCGGGTCTCCCGGGTGCGATCGGCGGCTTGTTCGAGCTGGTGCGTACCGGCGCTATGGGCTACGGCTCGGCACTGGTGGTGATCTCGTTGGTGGTGCTGGTGACGTTCGCGGTGGTGTTCGTCGAGCGCGGTCAGCGCAAGATCCTGGTGAATTACGCCAAGCGTCAGGTCGGCAACAAGGTCTACGGTGGCCAGTCGTCGCACCTGCCCTTGAAGCTGAACATGTCGGGCGTGATCCCGCCGATCTTCGCGTCGTCGATCATCCTGCTGCCGACGACCATCGTGAGCTGGATCGCCACCGGCGACAGCATGCGCTGGTTGAAGGACCTGGCCTCGATGGTCAGCCCCGGGCAGCCGATCTACGTGCTGCTGTACTCGGCCGCGATTGTGTTCTTCTGCTTCTTCTACACGGCGCTGGTGTTCAACAGCCGTGAGACCGCAGACAACCTGAAGAAGAGTGGTGCGTTCATTCCGGGCATTCGTCCGGGCGAACAGACGGCCAAGCACATCGACAAGATCCTCTCCCGGCTGACGCTGGCGGGCGCGATCTACATCACGCTGGTGTGCTTGCTGCCTGAGTTCCTGACGTTGAAGTACAACGTGCCGTTCTACTTCGGTGGCACGTCCCTGTTGATCATCGTCGTCGTGACGATGGACTTCTGGGCTCAGGTGCAGAGCTACATCATGAGTCAGCAGTACGAGTCGCTGCTGAAGAAAGCCAGCTTCAAGCCCAACTGAGGGCCGCGAGCTGACTGAAAGATAAGGTTTTTATTCAACCCACTCCGAAACGTTAGGCATGGCGAAAGACGACGTCATTCAGATGCAGGGCGAGATTCTTGAGAACCTCCCCAATGCGACGTTTCGAGTGAAGTTGGAGAACGGGCACGTCGTTCTCGGTCACATCTCCGGCAAGATGCGTATGCACTACATCCGCATCCTGCCTGGCGACAAGGTGACCGTGGAATTGACACCCTACGATTTGAGTCGTGCTCGCATCGTGTTCCGGGCGAAGTGAGCTGTTTGAACCCCCGGGAACGCGTGAGAGCGCATAAGAGTTAGGCCAAGGAGCAGACCATGAAAGTTTCGGCATCCGTGAAGCAGATGTGCCGCAATTGCAAGATCATCCGCCGCAAGGGCGTGGTGCGTGTGATCTGCACCGACCCGCGCCACAAGCAGCGCCAGGGCTGATTGGCCGCACGACAGGACTAGAGGACCACCATGGCACGTATTGCTGGTATCAACATTCCGCCGCAAAAGCACACTGAGATCGGTCTGACCTCGATCTACGGCATTGGCCGTACGACCGCTCAGAAGATCTGCACGACCTGCGGCATCCCGTTCGACAAGAAGGTCAAGGACCTGACCGACGCCGATCTCGAGAAGATCCGTGACGAGGTCAACAAGCTGACCATCGAAGGTGATCTGCGCCGTGAGCAGTCCATCAACATCAAGCGTCTGATGGACCTCGGCTGCTACCGTGGTTTCCGTCATCGCCGTGGCCTGCCGATGCGTGGCCAGCGCACCCGTACGAACGCTCGTACCCGCAAGGGTCCGCGCAAGTCGGCTGCGACCGGCAAGAAGTAAGCTGCCCGAACTGAAAGAAGGTCAATATGGCAAAGGCACCCAACAATTCGGCGGCTCAGCGCGTTCGCAAGAAGGTCCGCAAGAACGTTGCTGACGGCATTGCGCACGTCCACGCTTCGTTCAACAACACCATCATCACCATCACCGACCGTCAAGGCGGCGCCCTGTCGTGGGCTTCGTCGGGTGGTCAGGGCTTCAAGGGTTCGCGCAAGTCGACGCCCTTCGCGGCCCAGGTGGCGGCTGAAGTGGCGGGTCGCGCTGCGCAAGAGCAGGGCATCAAGAACCTGGACGTCAAGATCAAGGGCCCCGGCCCGGGTCGCGAATCGTCGGTTCGTGCGCTGGCTGCTCTCGGCATCCGCATCAACTCGATCTCTGACGTGACGCCGGTGCCGCACAACGGCTGCCGTCCGCAGAAGCGTCGCCGTATCTAAGCCAAGCCTCAAGGCCTTTGGCAACTTGCAGATTCGGATGACGGTGCGATAATCGCGCGTTTTCCCGAAGCCGGCGGGCACTTAGGTGCCGCGCCGGCTTCAGTCTTGAGTCGACTTCATTCGGAGTCGGCGCTTTTGAAGCCCACCGTCCAAGCCCACAACAACACCGGCTGGACTCGCGTCAGGCGCAGCTTGCCTCCCGGCAACTGATCCCGACGTCAGATTGACACGTAAGGACACGCAAAGTGGCACGTTATCTCGGCCCCAAGGCCAAACTTTCCCGCCGTGAAGGCACCGACCTGTTCCTGAAGAGCGCCCGCCGCGCCATCAGCGACAAGGCCAAGTTCGACAGCAAGCCCGGCCAACACGGCCGCACCTCCGGTCAGCGCACCAGCGACTTCGGCCTGCAACTGCGCGAAAAGCAGAAGGTCAAGCGCATGTACGGCGTGCTGGAGCGTCAGTTCCGTCGCTACTTCGCCGAAGCCGAGCGTCGCAAGGGCTCGACCGGCGTGAACCTGCTGCAGCTGCTGGAATCGCGCCTGGACAACGTCGTGTACCGCATGGGCTTCGGCTCCACGCGTGCGGAAGCCCGCCAGCTGGTGTCCCACAAGGGCGTGACCGTGAACGGCGAAGTCGTGAACATCGCCTCCTACCTGGTCAAGGCCGGTGATGTCGTCGCCGTCCGCGAAAAGGCCAAGAAGCAGCTGCGCGTCATCGATGCGTTCAAGCTGGCCGACTCCATCGGCCTGCCCGCCTGGGTCAGCGTCGACGGCACCAAGCTCGAAGGCGTGTTCAAGAAGGCCCCGGACCGCGATGAGTTCGGCGCCGAAATCAACGAATCGCTGATCGTCGAGTTGTACTCGCGTTAATCGTTTCCCCCGCCGACCACGCCTGCCAAGGGCGCGGTCGGCGTTTCCTCGTCCGGGCCTCCCAGCCCTTCGAAGGCTCTGCCCGGCTGGTCCTCAGCCTTATCGGTGTAACGAACCGAGGGTATTGAAAGAAAGACCTCATGCAAACCAACTTGCTCAAACCCAAGTCCATCAACGTGGAGCCCCTGGGCGGTCATCGCGCCAAGGTCACCCTGGAGCCGTTCGAACGCGGCTACGGTCACACCCTGGGCAACGCCCTGCGCCGTGTGCTGCTCTCGTCGATGGTGGGTTATGCGCCGACGGAAGTGACGATCGCCGGCGTGCTGCACGAGTACTCGGCCATCGACGGCGTGCAAGAGGACGTGGTTCACATCATGCTGAACCTCAAGGGCGTCGTCTTCCGCCTGCACAACCGCGAGGAAGTCACGCTCGTCCTGCGCAAGGAAGGCGAAGGCCCCGTCACGGCGGCTGACATCCAGACCCCGCACGACGTCGAGATCATCAACCCCGAGCACGTCATTGCCCACCTGTCGCAAGGCGGCAAGCTGGACATGCAGATCAAGGTCGAGAAGGGCCGCGGCTACGTGCCGGGCACGATGCGCCGCTTCGGCGACGAGCCGACCAAGAGCATCGGCCGCATCGTGCTGGACGCCTCGTTCAGCCCGGTCAAGCGCGTCAGCTACGCCGTCGAGAACGCCCGCGTCGAGCAGCGTACCGACCTGGACAAGCTCGTGATGGAAATCGAAACCAACGGTGCCATCTCGCCCGAGGAAGCCATCCGTGCCTCCGCCAAGATCCTGGTGGAACAGCTCGCCGTGTTCGCTCAGCTGCAAGGCACCGACCTGGTCGACGCCTTCGACCAGCCGGCCCAGCGCTCCAGCAGCTTCGATCCGATCCTGCTGCGTCCGGTCGACGAGCTCGAGCTCACCGTCCGTTCGGCCAACTGCCTCAAGGCCGAGAACATCTACTACATCGGCGACCTCATCCAGCGCACCGAGACTGAGCTGCTCAAGACCCCGAACCTGGGTCGCAAGTCGCTCAACGAGATCAAGGAAGTCCTGGCTTCCCGCGGCCTCACCCTCGGCGCCCGCCTCGAGAACTGGCCTCCCCAGGGTCTCGACAAGCGCTGATCAAGCATTGAAGAAGTGGGTGGCGCGCTGACCAACGCCACCCGGTGCACCCGCCAGTACCTGATCCGGCTGGCGGTATTAACGAAGTGAAAGGAAAAGCACCATGCGTCACCGTAACGGCCTCCGCAAGCTCAACCGCACCAGCAGCCACCGCGCTGCGATGCTGCGCAACATGGCGGTTTCGCTGCTCCAGCACGAAGCCATCAAGACCACGGTCCCCAAGGCCAAGGAACTGCGCAAGGTGGTCGAGCCCCTGATCACCCTGGCCAAGGAACCCACGCTGGCCAACCGCCGCCTGGCTTTCGACCGCCTGCGTGACCGCGACATCGTCACCAAGCTGTTCAACGAACTGGGCCCGCGCTTCAAGACCCGTCCGGGTGGCTACACCCGCATCCTGAAGATGGGTTTCCGCGTCGGCGACAACGCCCCGATGGCTTTCGTCGAACTGGTGGACCGCGCTGAAGGCGAGACCACCGGCGAAGCCGCTGCCGAATAAGCTCAGCTCCGCTGATCTGCGAAGCCCGCCTTGTGCGGGCTTTTTTGCGTCCCTGCGCCCCTGGCCTACGCCCGGAGCGCCCGCTGCCCGACAGGCTCGCCCGTCAGACTGCCGCAGACTGGGGCACGCATACCCTGCCGGACGCTCGCCGCGCCGGGGCGGTGCGTTTCAGGAGATCACCATGCCCCGCACCCACGGTCATCGCAACGGTCCGCTTGAACACAAGCCCAGCGACTTCGCCGCCACCAAGCCGACCCAGGGCCAGACGCTGACCCGCCAGCCCAAGGCACCCGCGCGCGAGGACGACCGCACAGCTCGCGACGCTCCGAAAGGACCGCCCCAGCACAAGGTGTGACCACGGCGCGGTCGTGCCGACTCAGTCGGCGCTTGCGGCCCGATGGGCGGCCGCGCGCAGCAGGCGCGTTTCGCCCAGCACCGGCAGCACGAACGCGTCCTGTGGCAATTGCGCCCGCGCCAAGGCCGCTGGCAAGCCGTCCACCGGCGCGTCGATCGGGTCATCGCACAGTCGGAACACACCCCAGTGCACCCCGATGGACTGGCGGCTGCGCACGTCCTGGTGGATGCGAACCGCTTCGTCCTCGTTGACGTGCTGGCCCCGCATGAACCACCGGGGCTCGTAGCAGCCGACCGGGATCATGGAGAAGTCAAAGCCGCCAAAGCGCCGGCCAATGTCCGCAAAGTCGGGTGCATAGCCCGTGTCGCCGGCGTAGTAGAGGCTCAGTGGCGCCGCATCCATGGAGGCCTGCATCACGAAGCCACCCCACAGCGTGGCGGAGCGGTCCCAGGGCGTGCGGCTGGACCAGTGGTGCGAGGGCACGAAGGTCACCGACACGCCGCCCTGGGCACCCGGCACGGTGACGCGATCCCACCAGTCCAGCTCCTTCACCCGGCCGATGCCCTGCGCCGCCATCCAGCGGCCCACGCCCAGCGGCACGATGAACAACGGCGACCCGCCAGGTTGCGCGGCCAGGCGCTGCACGGTGCTCAGGTCGAGATGGTCGTAGTGGTTGTGGCTGATCAACACGACGTCGATCGGCGGCAACTGGTCGACGGTGAGCGGCGGTGCGTTCAGGCGCTTGGGGCCGGCAAAGGACACGGGCGAGGCGCGCTCGCTCAGGTGCGGGTCGGTCATGACGCGCAACCCGTTGACCTGCCACAGCGCACTCGAATGGCCGAGCCAGGTGAAGGTCAGGTCGCCGGTCGGGCGCCCCAGTCGGTCCAGGTCGACGGACGCCCGCGGCACCCGCTCTGGCCGGTCAGCCGGCAGGTCGCTGCGCAGCCGCTGCCACTGCCAAGCCCAGAACCCGCCGTCGGGCTCGCCGTGCGGCGAGGCGTACAGGTTCCGAAATCCATCGGGCACATGGTGCGGCTTGTTCGGGTCGTAGGCCGGGTTGCTGCTGGCGCAGCCGGCCAGTGCGCCCGCGATGGCCGCCGCGAGCAGCCACCGCGGGCGGTGGACCGGGATCTGTTTCAACCAAGGCAAGAAGCGAGCGGGCATGCAATGCGTGACGGAGCCGCAGCGACTCCAGGGTGGACAGGCGGCGCGAGTCTGGCAGAGGCCAGCGCCCGGTGCGCCGGGCCCACGGCAAGCCCTTCCGGCGCGGTCGGAGAGCGACCCCGCACGATGGCGCGCTGTCAGCGACCGCCGCCGTCAGGCAGCCAGTGCACCGCCCCTTCGCCCAGCACGGCGACCCGGGCGCGGGCTTGGGCCAAGGCGCCGAACTCCAGCGTCAGCGCGCCTGTGAGTCCGCCGAAGGCCGGCAGCACCAGGGCGTGTGGGAACAGCACGAAGCAGGGGCGGCGCAGACGGTCGCCGGCGCGTGTGCGCAGGTTGATGGCGGGATGCCAGTGGCCGGCGAGCGTCATGCCCGGGCTGCCGGGCGGCGGCGGCTCATGGGCAGCCGTCAGTGCGCCGAGCGGCCAGTGCCCCGGCTGCACGGCCAGCGGCAGGCCCGGTGGATGAATCGGCCGATCGTGGTTGCCCAGCACCAGCACCGTCGGCACGCGCTGCGCAAACGCCGCCACGGCATCCAGCAGGCGGGGCGTGAGGCCCTGGGCACCATGCCAGAAGTCGCCCAGCACCACCAGACGTTCGGCCTGGTGAGCGCGCATCAGCGCCTCTAGCCGAGCCAATGTTCTCGCGCTGCTGCCCGCCGGCACCGCCTGGCCCTGCGCGCGGAAGGCCGCGCCCTTGCCAAGATGCAGGTCGGCGACGAACAGCGTGCGCTGCGCAGGCCACCAGACGCCGCCTTCCGGCAGCAGCCACAGCGCCTGCCCGGCCGCTTCGAGAGGCAGGCTCATCGGCGCCTGCGCCGGCTGCGCGTGCGCGGCTCCGCACGTGACTGGCCAAAGGCGAGACGGTCCTTCACATCGACCACCTCGCCACCGCCGGCCGCCGCCTCCAGCTCCGCCAGCATGCGCGAAAGACGTTGCGCCAGCGACTCCGTCGAGGTGCGTTCCCGCAGCCGCTCCACCAGCAGCGGAAACGCCAGCGGCGTGGGTCGGGACGGGCGCTGAATGTCCAGCGTCTGCGCCGCCATGCGGGCCAGCGTCTGCGCCAGCGCGTCCACATCCAGCTCGGCCGACAACAGTTCGGCCTGCGCCTGCCACAGCAAGCGGTTGTCCGGGTCGTGCTCGCGGAAGACGTCGAAGTACAGCGACGCCGAGGCCTGAAGCTGGCGCTGGCTGCGCGCTTCGCCCGGGTGACTCTGGAAGATCAGCCCGGCGATGCGGGCGATCTGCCGGAAGCGCCGCCGCGCCAGCTCACTGGCATTCAGGCTCGCCAGCACTTCCTCGCGCAGCGTGTCGCGGCTCACGGGCTCCAGCAGGTCCGGCAGGCGCGAAGCCCAGTCCACGTCCGTGGCGCTCAGCAGCTCCAGCCCGTAGTCGTTGATCGCCATCATGAACGTGGCCGGCGTGTCGCGGCCGGCGCGCCAGGCCAGCAGCGAGGCCAGGCCCAGATGCACGGTGCGGCCTGCGAAAGGAAACAGGAAGAGGTGATGCCCGTCGGCCGAGGTCATCACCTCCGCCACCAGGCGCGATTCACCCGGCAGGGCTGACCACTGCGCCTGAAGCGCCAGCAGCGGCGCCACGAAGCGCATCTCGCGGTCCGCATGGCGGCCTTGGCCCACCTCGTCAAAGCGCACCAGCATCGCGTGCGACAGCGTGTCAGAGATCGGAAACTGCCCGCCATCCCAGCGCGGCAGCAGCGCCTTGCCCGGCGGCGCCGTGCGCACATAGGCCGTGAGCCCCTCCACGCGCACCAGCTCCAGCGACCGCCCCCCCAGCAGGAAGACATCGCCCGCCCGCAGCCGTGCGATGAAGCTCTCCTCCACGGTGGCAATGCGCCCGCCGGTCACGAACTGCACGTTCATGGCGGCATCCGACACGATGGTGCCAATGTTGCTGCGGTGACGTCGGGCAAGGCGCACATCGGGCACCCGCCAGACGCCGTCTTCATCGGGCATGACGCGCTGGAAGTCGGGGTAGGCGCGCAGCGATTCGCCACCGTGGCGCACGAACGCGAGCGCCCATTGCCAGGCGTCATCGCCAAGGCCGGCGTAGCTGGGCGCGGTGCGCACCTCGGCCAGCAGCTCATCGGGCCTGAAGCCGCCGCCGAGCGCGACCGTGACCAGATGCTGCACCAGCACGTCCAACGGGGCCTCGGGCGGTCGGCGCGGCTCCATGTCGCCCGCCTGCACGGCCGCGCGCAAGGCCGAGGCCTCGACGATCTCCAGGCTGTGCGTCGGCACGAGCGTGACCCGCGATGCCCGCCCCGGCGCATGTCCGCTGCGCCCGGCCCGTTGAAGCAGCCGCGCCACACCCTTGGCCGAGCCGATCTGCAGCACCTGTTCCACCGGCAGGAAGTCCACGCCCAGGTCCAGGCTGGCCGTGCAAACCACGCACTTGAGCTGACCCGCCTTCATGGCGCCTTCCACCCAGCGGCGCAGCTCGGCATCCACCGAGCCGTGATGCAGGGCGATCAGTCCCGCCCAGTCGGGCCGAGCCTCCAGCAGCGCCTGGAACCAGCGCTCGCATTGCGAGCGGGTGTTGGTGAACACCAGCGTGTTGGCCGCGGCTTCGATGCGCGCCACCACGGCCGGCAGCATGGTCAGCCCCATGTGGCCGCCCCAGGCGAAGCGTTCGATGCGCGGCGGCAGCAGGGTGTCGATGACGATCTTCTTGTCCTGCGCACCGCGCACGATGACCGCCCCGGACGCCAGGGTGTCGCGGGCCTCTTCCAGATTGGCCAGCGTGGCCGACAGGCCCCAGGTCATGAGGCCCGGGTTCCAGTGCCGCAGCCGGGCCAGGGCCAGCTGCAACTGCACGCCGCGCTTGCTGCCCAGCAGCTCATGCCACTCGTCGACCACGACAAGCTTCACGCGCCGCAGCACCTCGGGCGCGTCGGCGCGCGACAGCATGAGACTGAGCGACTCCGGTGTCGTCACCAGCGCGGTCGGCCAGCGGCGCTGCTGCGATGCGCGCTCGCTGCTGGAGGTGTCACCCGTGCGAGCGGCCAGGGTCCAGTCGGGCGCCAGGCCGGCGGCGGCGTCCTGCAGGGCCAGCAGGGTGTCGTGGCTGAGCGCGCGCATGGGGGTGATCCAGAGCACGGTCAGGGGGGCTTCCTGGTGGGCCAGCGCCTGCAGGGCGCCGAGCCACACGGCCAGGGTCTTGCCAGCGCCGGTGGTGGCGTGCAGCAGGCCGGACTGACCTTTGGCCATGGCTTGCCAGACCTTCTTCTGGAAGGGGAAGGGGGACCAGCCTTTGCTGGTGAGCCAGTCGGTGGGGCTCATGGCTGGGGGTCTTGTGGGGTGCTCTTGCAAGGCGCTGGCTCGCTGGCTAGGCCCATGCCGGGAGTTCGCCCCGGCGGGCGACCTACTTTTTGAGCGACCAAAAAGTAGGCAAAAAGTCGCCCCCCGATCCGCCCGGCCCTGCGGGCTTCCCTGTGCTGCTCAGGCCTTGAGGGCCCGCGCAAAACTCGCTTCGCTACGCTGCGCTCAAACAGTTGCGCGGAGTCAGTTGTTGAAGCGCGCTGCGCGCGCGCCCTCAAGTCCTTCCGCTGCTCGGCGGGCTCAAGGGGGGACAGCAGGAACAGCCACGACCGAAGGGATGTGGCGTTTGGCTGTTGGCTGTTTCGGCTGTTTCGGGCTTCCCCTTCTAAACCGCCGAGAAGCGCAGAAGCCCGGGGCGCGCGCGCAGCGCGCTTCAACAACTGACTCAGCGCCACTGTCCGACCGCAGCGAACGCAGTGAGCGAAGGGAGTTTGGCGCTGGCCCCGGGCTTCGAGCATCGCAGGGCACCCAGAAGCGCAGCGCAGGGGCGGTTTTGCAGGGGCCGCTCTTTGCCTACTTTCTGGCGGGCCAGAAAGTAGGTCGCCCGTCGGGGCGAATTCCCGGCATGGGCCTTGCCAGTCACCAAGCGGCTCGCACGCACACCGAACGCCACTCACCCCGCTTCCTCCATCAACAACCGCAACGCCCCCAGCGTATCCGCCTCATGCAGAGGCTTGTCCCCCCGCATGCGCAACATCCGCGGGAACCGCACCGCGATGCCGCTCTTGTGCCGCGTGCTCGCCTGGATGCCCTCGAAGCCCAGTTCGAACACCAGCGTCGGCCGCACCCGCCGCACCGGCCCGAACTTCTCGACCGTGGTCTGCCGCACCACCCGGTCCACCTGCTTGATCTCCTCGTCGGTCAGCCCCGAATACGCCTTGGCGAAAGGCACGAGCTGCAAGTCGCTGACGGCACCGTCGAGCGCCGCCTGCGCCTCGGCCGCGTCCCGCGGTGGGCGGCTCCAGACGGCGAAGCTGTAGTCGGTGTAGAGGTTGGCGCGGCGGCCGTGGCCGGCCTGGGCGTAGATCAGCACGGCATCCACGCTCAGCGGCGCGATCTTCCATTTCCACCACGCGTTGCCGGTGCGACCGATGCCGTAGGCCGACTCGCGGTGCTTGAGCATCAGGCCCTCCACGCGCCGTTCGCGCGAGCCTTCGCGGGCGGCGGCCAGGCCTGGCCAGTCGGGCGCGTCCACCAACGGCGACACCGCCACGCCCAGGGCCAGCAGGCGTTCGCGGCGCTGGCGCAGCGGCTCGGTGCGGCGGTCGGCGCCTTCGCTTTCGAGCAGGTCGTAGGCGAGCAGGCGCACCGGCGCTTCGGCCAGGATGGCCTTGGACAGCTTCGTGCGGCCGATGCGCTTTTGCAGCAGCGCGAAAGGCGCGGGCTCGGCCTCGCCGTGCCGCCAGGCCAGCAGCTCGCCGTCCACCACGGTGCCATCGGGCCAGGTGGCGGCCTCCAGCGCTACCTCCGGGAATCGCTCCGTCACCAGTTCCTCACCGCGCGACCAGATCCAGACCTGGCCGTCGCGCTTGACCACCTGGGCGCGGATGCCGTCGTACTTCCATTCGGCCAACCAGTCGTCGCGCGCCCCCAGGCTGTCAGCCGGCTCGCCGGGCAGCGGATGCGCCAGGAAGAAGGGGTAGGGCTGGCCACCCCGGGCGCCGCCGGGTTGTTCGGTCAGCAGGGCCTCGAAGCGTTCAGCGGTGGGCGGGGTGTCGATGTCGGTGTAGCCCATCATGCGCTGCGCAATGCCGGCCGCGTCGGCGCCCGACCACTCCGCCAGCGCACGCTGCACGAGCAGCTTGCTGACCCCCACACGGAAGCCGCCGCCCACCAGTTTCACGAACATGAAGCGCTCATCTGCCGTCAGCCCGCCCCAGGCGGCCAGCACCGTCTCCCGGCGCGCCGCCGGGTCCAGCCCGCGCAGCGGCAGGATGCGGTGGCGCATCCAGCTCGACAGCGGCTCGTCGATGCGCGTCGCCGGATCGGGCAGCACATAGGCGATGGCTTCGGCCAGGTCGCCGGTGGCGGCGTAACCGGCTTCGAACAGCCACTCCGGCAGGCCGGCCGCCTCGCAGGCCAGGGCGCGCAGCTCAGCCGTGGGCACCGCCCGGCGCGGCGTGCCGCCCGCCAGCAGATAGACCGCCCAGGCTGCGTCATCCGCCGGCGCCTCGGCCAGGTAGCGCTTGAGCGCCGCCACCTTGGCCAGCGTCGACGTGCTGGCGTCCAGTGCGAGGTACAGGGCCACGAACCGCTTCATGCGCCAGCCTCGGTGCCGGTGACGGACTCAGCCGTGCCGCCTTCGGCACCCTCGACGGCCTCATCGCCGTACTCGGTCACGAAGGCCTCGGCGCGCAGTCCCAGTTCGCCCAGGTAGCGGATGAGGGCGCCTTCGTCGCCGTGGGTCACGATGACGCGATGCGCGCCGGTGGCGCGGATGGCGCTGAGCAGCCCGGGCCAGTCCGCGTGGTCGCTGAACACGAAGCCGCGGTCCACGCCGCGGCGCCGACGCGCGCCGCGCAGCCGCATCCAGCCGCTGGCAAACGCATCGCTGTGCGGGCCCAGAGCCTTGGCCCAGCGGCTGCCCTGCACCGCGGGCGGCGCAATGACGAGGGCCCCGCGTGGCGCTTTCACGCGGGTCTCGGCGGACACGGCAGTCACCTCGGGCAAGGCCACGCCGGCCGCGCGGTAGGCCTCGTTGAGCCGGGCCACGGCGCCGTGCACCAGCACCGGCCCCGGCGCATCAGCAGTCGCCAGGCCGGCCACCAGGCGCTGGGCCTTGCCCAGGCTGTAACCCATCAGCAGCGCGTGCCGGCCTTCGGCGGCGCAGGCGGCCCACCAGGCGCGCATCTCGGCCAGGACTTCGGTCTGCGGCGCCCATCGGTAGATGGGCAGGCCGAAGGTGCTTTCGGTAATGAACACATCGCAGCGCACCGGCTCGAACGGTGCGCAGGTGGTGTTGATGTCACCGGCGCCGCTGACGAAGTAGTCGCCCGACACCACCCACACCTCGCCGCGGTGCTCGACGCGCACCTGGGCCGAGCCGAGCACATGGCCGGCCGGATGCAGGCTCAGGGTCACGTCACCCAGCTGCAGCAGCTCGCCGTAGGCCAGGCCCTGGAAATGGATGTCGGACCCGAGCCGCGCACGCAGCAGGCCCTCGGCGTCGCGGTGGGCCAGGTAGTGGCCGTGACCCCAGCGCGCATGGTCGGCATGCGCATGCGTGATGACCGCCCGCTCGACCGGCCGCCAGGGGTCGATGTAGAAGCCGCCCGGCGGGCAGTACAGGCCCTCGGGGCGGCGTTGGATCAGGTCGTCAGGGGCGGGGCTGGCGGCAGTCATCGGCCGCTTGAGTGTGCCCAAACCCACGGTCGACCGCGGTTGCGGGGTCTTGCCCCGCGCTGCGCGTCAGCCCCGGCCGGGCGACGAGTGCTTCTGGCCGCCGCAGCCGGCGATCTCGATGCGCGTGGCCGTCAGCGTCGTGCCGCTGAGCGTGCCGCGCAACTTGACCTGCGCGCCCACCACCAGGCAGCTGGACGAGCCCGACTCAAACTCCGCCTTGCTGGCGTCCACGGTGTAGGTGCCCGCCGGCACATTGGTGTTGGCGGCGGTGACGGTCACCGTGAACGACGTGGTGCTGGTGATGCTGGCCACCTTGCCGATGACGCCCGGGTTGTACTTCTCACCCTTGCCGGGATTGGACGAGGCGCCGTCCAGGTCGAACACCGTGGCCGTGATCTGGGTCGTGCCGGTGCCCGCGGCCTTGCCGGCGAAGCGCACCGTGGCGCCCACCGTCACGTCGCTGGCCTGGCCGTGCGCGAAGCGGGCCGAGCTGACATCCACCACCACGCTGTTGCTGCTGGGCAGGAAATTGGCGTCCGTCAGCGACACCGTGATCAGCGAGCCGCTGACGGCCGTCACCGTGCCCGCACCGCGCAGCCGCGGCAGGGTGGCGGTGCCGTCGCCCGTGCTGCCGGCGGGCAGCACATGCACCACGCTGGCGGTCACGGTGGCCGGGTCGGCCGTGGTGGCGCCCGGCGTCACCTTGCCCTTGACCTCCACGTTCGCGCCCACGGCCAGGTCGGCGAGCGTCAGCTTGGCCTGGGTCTGCTCATTGACGATCGTGGCGTCGGCCGCCAGCGTGACCACGACGCTGCCCAGCCGGCTGTCGTTCACCGTGAAGCTGCCGGCCGTGGTGTTCACCGCCGTCACGCTGCCGTGCACCTCGGCCTGCTGGCGGATGAACTTGCCGAAGGCTTCGCCGGCATCGCGCCGTTCCACCACCGCAGTGACGATGCCGGTGGTGGCGTCGTAGGAGAACTTCGCGAGGTTGAAGTCCAGCACCAGTTGGCCGGTGTTGGCCGGGTTGAGGTCCAGGTCGCGCAGGGTCAGCACCTGGTCGGCGCCGGTGCTGTTGAAGCGGGCGGAAAGGGTCTTGCTGCCGTCCAGCGACACTAGTTGCACCGCATTGCCCAGGGTCACCTTGATCTGGGCGTACACGCCGGCCGGCAGGGTCACGGTCGACATGAACTGGCCCACGTCGGCCAGGGACGACAGGTTGACCGAGACCGGGCTGGCCGAGGCATCCAAGAGCGTGACCTCGGTGCCGGCGCCGTCCACCGCCGTGATCTTCTTGATCGTGACCCAGACCTTGGAATATTCCGTGGCCAGGTTGTCCGTGATGTAGGTCTGCAGCTTGTAGGACAGGGGGGAAGCCGTCGGGGCTTCGGTCGTGCTGCCGCCCCCGCCGCCGCAGGCGACGAGCAGGGCCGTGGCCGCACTGGCCGCGGCGGCCAGGCGCAGGAGAGAAGTGCTGATGGTCATCGTGGGTCTCCGCAGGTGAGCCGGGCGGGGAGAGGCCCGGATGCTGCGGACAACGATGCGGCGCGCAGGTTTTATCCCTGCCGTGGGGTCGGTGTGTGTCGAAACGTCAATGCGCCGCGGCCAGCGCGGTGGCGGGCAGGCCGACGATGCCGTGGCCATAGATGCGGTCGCGCCCCGGTTCGCCGGCGTCCAGCGCGTTGCGCGCCAACTGGGCGACCGCTGCCTGGGCTGCGGCCGGGTCGGGTTGGCGAAGGCGCAGCGCGAGCGCCGCAGCCACCACCGGCGCGGCGAGCGAGGTGCCGCGCCAGGTGCGGGTGGTGCCGTCAGGGCCGGGCAGCTCCACGATGCCGGGCGCCGCAAACGCCACATGCTCGCCACGCCCGGCCTCCACCAGCACGCGGCCCTGGCGGTCGACGGCGGTCACCGCGATCACGCCGGGGTAGGCCGCCGGGTAGAGCGGCGGTGCTGCAGGCCCGTCATTGCCCACGGCGGCCACCAGCAGATGCCCACGCGCCAGGAAGGCCGCGACCACGGCGGCCATCACGCGGTTGTAGGGCCCCACGGCGCTCACGTTCACGACCGGCACGCGCTCGGCGTCCAGCGCCTGAAGCGCTGTCGCGATCGCATCCACCGCGCCCTGGCCGCAGCCCAGGTCCGCCGCATGCAGCACCGGACGCCGGCCGGCCTGCTGCAGGCCGCGCGCCAGCACCAGGGCCACGGCCTGACCATGCCCCTCCGGCACGGCCCGCGACAGGCAGCGAGCCCCGACGGGACGCACCTCGCCCGGCAGGGTCAGCTCGCCACCCGGCACCAAGGCTTCATCGATGAGGCCCACATGCACCGGTTCCGGCGGCGGTGCCGAGGTGGCAGGCGCCGGTGGTGGCGGTGCGCGCCGGGCAGGCTCGGTGCGGCCGCTGCCGAGCAGCACATGGTTGAAGTCGATTTCGGCCTCCGGCACCAGGCGGCGGCCCAGCGCCACCGCGCGCGCCAACGTCAGGTCCGCCGGTGTGCGCAGCACGATCAGGCGGCGGCCCAGCACCGCGCTCTCGCGCACCGCAATGAAGCCGCGCCGGGCCAGCGCGGCTGGCAGCTCGGCATCCGCGGGCAGCAGCATCGTGATCTCGGCCCGCAGCACCGGCGCGCCGATGGGGTCGCGTTCATAGGCCAGCGGGTTGCTGCGCACCAGTTGGTCGCCGCGCTGCCAGCGGGCCTCCGGCATGTCAGCGCCCGGGCGCGGCAGGGGGCCGCCGTTGCGGTCATCGCCCTCGCGCCGCCCGCTGCCGTCGCGCGTGCTGCCGTCCTCCCGTCCGTTGCGGCCGGGCCCGGCCCCATCCTTGGCCGCGTCGTCCGTGCGCGCCCCGTCCTTGCCGCTGTTGTTGCTGCCCGGGTTGCTCGGGGTGGTGCGCCCGCCGGGCCAGCCGCTGGTGGGGGTGGACGGCAGTGTCATGGGGCGGGACAGGCCCGAACTGCCGCTGCCGCTGCCACTGCCACTGCCGCCCCCGCGGTTGTCACCCCAGGCCGTGGGCGCCAGCAGGAGCAGGGCCAGTCCCAGGGTGCGCAGCGTGGCGTTCAGCGTGACCATGCCACATCATCGGCGCAAGTCGGGCAGCTGGCATCCGGTGTGTGCCCGGCCCAGTGCCACCATGCGCCCGCCGCGAGGACGAGCCCGACCAGCACCATCACGCGTCGGCGACGCGGCCCGCGCTTCATGGTGCCCAGGCCGCGTCGCGTGCGGCGCGCTCCTGGGCCGCGTCCAGGGCGAGGCCCGCAATGCGCTGGTCGATCGCGTCCAGCACCGCGGCCGGCAGGTCGGCGCTGGCCAGCCGCAAGCGATCAGCCGGCACGGAAGCGGCTGCAGCCGCCGGCGCCGTCAGCACGACGACTTGCCACTGGCCCGCCGCACGGCAGGCCAGCCCCCGGCCGGCAGGGGCCGCAAAGCTGCGGCAAAACTCGCCGCTGCGGTCGCGAAAGCTCAGCAGCAGCCGCGTGCCGTCGGGGCGCATCTCGCCCGACAGTCCATGCTCCAGCGCTTCGGCCAGCGCACCGCGGGCCACCAGGTGGCCATCGGCCTGGGCCTGCACGGTGCCGCCCGAGGTGCCGGGGGCCCATTGCGGCAGCAGCACCGCCGCCATCGCCACGGTGGCGGCCAGGCCACCCCAGGCCGCCCACTGCCAGGTGGGCCGCGAGCGCGAAGCGCGCCGGCTGCTCAGCGAGACCACACGGGCGCTCCCGGCCGGCGCGGCCAGAGGCTCGCCGCGGGCCGCGGCCGCCAGCGTGTCCGGCACCGGCTCGGCAAGCTCGGCGGCGAAGGCCTGGCGCAGTTGATCGTTGAGGGCGCGCAGCCGGGCGGCGCGGGCGGCCAAGGTGGCGTCCTGTGCCACGGCCTCGGCCACGCGGGCGGCCTCGGCCGGCGGCAGCTCGCCATCGACCCAGGCCATCAGGGTTTCGTCGGTCACGCCGAGCATGGCGGGTTCTCCTCGGGCGCCAGCAGCGCCTGCAGTTGGTCGCGCGCCCGGGCCAGGCGGCTGGTCAGGGTGCCGATGGGCACGCCCAGCACCTGAGCGGCCTCCTTGTAAGACAGCCCCTCGATCAGCACGAGGGCCACGGCCGCCCGCTGGTCGTCGTTCAGCCGGGCCACGGCCTGGCGGACGGCGAGCGCGTCCAGCGGCGAACTCTCCGGTGCCGCAGCGGCCTGCACGTCGGCCCCGTCCACCAGCACCTGGGCCTGGCGCTGCCGGGCACGGATTTCATCGATCCAGGCGTTTTGCATGATGCGAAAGACCCAGCTGTCCAGCCGGGTGTCCGGCGTCCAGCGGGCCTGGTGCTGCCAGGCGCGTTCCAGGGCGAGCTGCACCAGGTCGTCCGCGTCCTGCGGATGACCCGTCAACAGCCGTCCGAAGCGGCGCAGGCGCGGCACCAGGGCCGCCAGCTCGGACCCGAAAGAGGCGGGGGAAGCTGGATGGGAGTTCATGACATGCCCCGACAACGCTCGGCGCGCCGGTTTTCTTCCGTCGCAGATAGGCCCGCCAGTGTGCCGCCTCCATTCGCGGGGGGCGCGGAACTCAAACCCGCCCGGCGTGACTCACCCCGCGTGCGACCGCCAGGTCGACGGCCGCCCGTGCCGAGCCCTTGACCTGCCTCTTGCCTGCCTTGCTTCCCGCCTTGCTTCCCGCCCCCCGACATCGCCGCCCGCTCTCCTGCCTGCCGCTGCTGGCCGGCCTGCTGCTGCCGTCGGTGGTGGGGGCCACCACACCCGCGGTGGTGCCGACCCCGGCCGAACTCGCCCGCCCGCCCGAGGCCGCCCGCGCCGGTGAGCTGCCGCCCGAGCGCCCGCAACCGGCGCGCGAGCTGGGCAAGCCCGAGGACGACCTGCGCCTGGACGTGGCCGCCTACACCGTGGCGCCCGATGCGCCCGCCGCCTTGCGCGCGGCGCTGCCGCGGCTCACCGCCGCCTTCACCGGCCCCGGGCGCGGTTTCGAGGACCTGGTGAACGCCGCCAACGAGGTCACCCGCTTCCTGCAGCGCGACCTGGGCTACTACCTCGGCTATGCCTACATCCCCGAGCAGGTGTTCGACGGCCGCAGCGTGCGCATCGCGGTGCTGGAGGGGCGCCTGGACCGGGTCGAGCTGAACTGGACGGAGGGCCTGCCCATCGAGCGCGAGGTAGTGGAGGCCTATCTGGCCCGGCTGCGGCCCGGCGAGGTGCTGACCGTCGACGCGGTCGAGCGCACGGTCTTTCTGATCAACGACCTGCGCGGCATCACCACGCGCGCCGAGGTCAAGGCCGGCGCCACGCCCGGCACGGCGACCCTGGTCTTCACGCCGCGCGCCGAGAACCGTACCAGCGGCAGCCTCGATGCCGACCTCAATGGCTCGCGCTACATCGGCGGCCAGCGCCTGGGCGGCCAGGTGGTCGTGGCCAGCCCCCTGGGCCGGGGCGACGGGTTGTCGGCCTCGCTGCTCAGCGCCACCACGGCCGGCTTGCAGTTCGCGCTGCTCGGCTACACGCGGCCCCTGGGCGCAGACGGCTTCAAGGCGGGCTTGTCGCTGTCGCTGGTGCGCTACCAGCTCGACAAGCAGGACTTCCCGTTGGGCCTGGACGGAGACAGCCGCACGCTCAATGTCTTTGCGCTCTACCCCTGGGTGCGCTCGCGCAACCTCAACCTCTTCGTGCTCGGCGCGGTCGATGCCAAGCGCTATGTCGACCGGGTCGCGGCGCTGTCGACGACCAAGCGGGTGGACGACCTGACGCTCGGACTGAGCGGTGACTTTCGCGACAGCCTGTTCACCGGCAGCGTCAACACGTTCGAGTTCAACCTGATGCAGGGGCAGCGACGCTTCCCGGCGGGCGTGCCGGCGGGCAATGACGATGACGCGCGCTTCACCAAGCTGGCCTTCAGCGTGTCGCGGCTGCAGAACCTCGTCAGCAACCGCCTGCTGGCCTACCTGACCTTGCGCGGGCAGTGGAGCGGGCACAACCTCGACTCCACCGAGCAGTTTCGCGCCGGTGGCCCCAATGGCGTGCGGGCCTTTGCGCCCGGCGAGGGCACCGGCGACAACGGCCTGGTGGGCAGCCTTGAGCTGCGCTGGCTGCCGCCGGCCCGCCTGTTCGGCCGCTGGGCCAACGAACTGGTGCTCGCCGCCTTCTACGACGCCGCCGCTTTGCAGTACCGGCACGACCCGACGCGGGTAGAGCGTGACCCGGGCTACGTCAACCACGCCCGCTTGGGCGGCGCCGGCGTGTCGCTGGTGTGGGCCCGGCCCAACCAGTGGGCACTGCGGGTGAGCCTGGCCACGCCCACGGCCGGGCAGGCCCGGGGCGAGGACGGCGCGCGGCGAATGCGCCTGTATGCGCAAGGAAGCTGGAGTTTCTGACGTGGCAAAGCCGCAGCCCCCCTGCATCGGTCGCCGCGCTGCTCGCGTCGGCCGGCCCGCTGCGCTGGGCCTGGCCCTGAGCCTCGCGCTGGCCTATCCACTCGCGCACGCGCTGCCGCAGGGCGGGCAGGTGGTGCAGGGGCAGGTATCGCTCAGCCCGGGCCTGATCCAGCAGGGCAGCGACAAGGCCATCGTCAACTGGCAGTCCTTCTCCATCGGGGCCGGCGAATCGCTGCGCGTGCAGCAGCCGGGGGTGAACTCGGTGCTGCTCAACCGGGTGGTGGGGGGCGACCCGTCGCTCATCCTGGGCCAGCTGCAGGCCAACGGCCGGGTCTTCCTGGTGAACCCGCGCGGCATCGTCTTCGGGCGTGGCTCGCAGGTGGACGCGGGCGCCCTGGTGGCCTCCACGCTCGATCTGTCGGACGGCGACTTCCTCGCGGGCGTCTATCGCTTCTCGGCCGGTGCCGGCGCGGGCGGGCTGCGGGCCGAAGGGCGCCTCAGCGCACCCGCCGGCACCGTGGCGCTGCTGGCGCCCGACCTGGCCGTCAGCGGCCAGATCACCGCCCGTCGCGTCGGCCTCGCCGCAGCCAGCCAGGTGCAGGTGGACGTCGAGGGCGACGGCCTCGTGCTGTTCAACCTGCGCAATGAGGGCCGCGACGTGGCGCTGAAGTTCAGCGGCCAGGTGCTGGCCGAGGGTGGCAGCGTGGAGATGCGCGCCCAGGCGCGCGCGGGCGCCGCGGGTCAGGTGTTGAACATGGACGGCCTGGTGCAGGCCCGCAGCCTGCGCCAGCAAGGCGGGCGCATCCTCATCGACGGCGGAACGGCAGGCGACACCCTGGTGGCCGGTCAGATGGACGCCCGGGGCGAGACCGGCGGCCAGGTCACGGTGCTCGGCCAGCGCGTGGCCCTGCTGGATGCCGCGCGTGTCGATGCCAGCGGCCGCAGCGCAGGCGGCGAGGTGCGCATCGGCGGCGGCGTGCAGGGCCAGGGCACGACGCACAATGCCGAGGACACCGTTGTGACAGCGGGCGCCGAGATCCATGCCGATGCCACCGCGCAAGGCACCGGCGGCCTTGTGGCCGTCTGGGCCGACCGGCGTACCGACATGCGCGGCCGCATCAGTGCGCGGGGCGGTACGTTGGGTGGCGATGGCGGCTTCGTGGAGACCTCCGGTCGCGTGAGCCTGAGCCTCACGACGGGGCGGGTGGATGTGGCCGCCCCGCGGGGCCGGGCCGGCCAGTGGCTGCTCGACCCCTACGACCTCACCATCCAGGACCCAGGCGGCGCCGCCCCGGCGCCGGCGCCCACGCCGCCGTCCCTTTTCGAGTCCACCGCGGCCAGCAGCGTGCTGGACGTGCGCGCGCTCAACGACGCGCTGGGCACGGGCGCCTCGGTCACCATCAGCACCGGCAGCGCCAGCAGCCCGGGCGGGCAGGACGGCAACATCAAGGTCGACGGCGACATCCGCGCCAACGGGGCCAGCTCGCTCAGCCTGCAGGCGGCCGGCGGCATCAGCTTCACGGCCCTGGGCCAGATCCGCTCGACCAGCGGCGCGCTCGCGGTCAACCTCTCGGCCAAGACCAGCGTGGACACCACCGCCGGCAGCATCGACACCCTCGGTGGCTCGCTCACGGTGACGGCGCCCGCGGGGGCTGCGCTTGGCACCGTGCATGCAGGCGCCGTGACCGTTGACGTGTCTGGCGGCAGCGGCGGCATCACGCTGGGCAGCCTGGATGCCGGCCAGCTCACGCTCACCGCCGGCGCTGGCTTGACGACGCTGGGCGCCGGCCGCGTGACGGGGCTGAGCGTCACGACGGCCGGTGGGGCCATCACCCAGGGCGCCGGTGCGCTTGTGGTGAACGGGGCCGCCTCGCTGACGACCGGGGCGGGCAGCGTGACGCTCAGCGATGTGAGCGTGGATGACCGCCTCGACCTCACCACCAGCACCGGCCCCGTGAGCCTGGGCAAGATCAATGCGCTCGGCGGCTTGAAGTTCCGCAGCACCAGCGGCGCGCTGCAGCAGACCGATGCGCTCACGCTCAGCGGCGGGGCCGACATCAGCACGGCGGGCTCGGTCAGCCTGGATGCGACCGGCAATGCGCTCGCCGGCCCGCTGGTCATCAGTGCGGGCAGCACCCGCCTGCGCAGCGAGGCCAGCACGCCGCTCACGCTGGGCCAGACCACTGTCAACGGCACGCTCACCATCACGGCCCCCAACCCCGCGAGCTCGCTGGTGCAGACCGGGCGCATCTCGGCCAGCGGGGTGACCACGCTGAACGTGGCCGGCGACGTCGTGCTGCCCGACCTCGCCAATGCCTGGGGCAGCGGGCTTGACATCAGCGCGCGTGCGCTGGACCTGGGCGCTGGCGGCAACTTGACCTTGCAGAGCCTGTCCCTCGCGCAAGACCAGTCGCTGCGCCTGCGCGCCCAGGGCCGGCTCGACCTGGGCCCGGCCACCCGTCTCGACACCGGCGCGGGCTCGCTGACGCTGGCCAGCGGCGGTGACTTCACGGTGGTCGGTCCGCTGGCAGGGCACGACATCTCGCTGAGTGCCACCAACCGGCTGACGCTGGACAACGACGTGACCGCGACGGGGCGCCTGGACCTGGCGGCGGGCTCCAGCCTGCTGGCCGGCCTGAGGCAGACGGGTGGGCGTCTGAACGTGGCAGGGCAGACGGCGGTGAACACCGGTGCCGGGCTCATCCAGCTGGATGCGGGCAACAACCATTTCGCCGATGCGGTGAGCCTGCACGGCGGCACGACCCTGCTGAAGTCCGACGCAGCGCTCACGCTCGGCGCCTCGGCCGTGGGCGCGCTCACGGTCACGACCGCGGGCACGCTGACGCAAAGCGGCGCGCTCAGCGCCTCGGGGGATGTGGTGCTGAACGCCGGCTCGGCGGCCGTCTCGCTGGCGAACCCGGGCAACGATCTGCGCGGCGACATCACGGTCTCCGGCGCCGGCGTGAGCCTGGCCACGCAGGGCGACCTGCGCCTGGTGTCGCTGTCGCAGGGCGGGCAGCCGCAAGCCCTGTCGCTGGATGCCGGCGGGGAACTCTTCCTGCCAGCCGCGCTGACCTCGTTCGACACCGGCACCGCCGCGCTGTTGCTCGCCAGCCGGGGCACGGCGTTCACCACGCCGGGTCCGCTGCGGGGCGGCGACGTCACGCTCATCGGCCGTTCGGTGGTGCTGGCTCATGACATCGCGGCGAGCCAGGCGCTCGTGGTGCAGGCCACGGCCGGCGACGTGGTGCAGCAGCAAGGCCACCTGGCGTTGACCGGCACCGTCAACAGCCGCTTCACCTCGGGCAGCGGCGACATCGACCTGCGCCAGGCGGGCAACACCCTGCGCGGGCCGGTCGACCTGGCTGGCCGCCAGGTGCAGCTGCTGGCCGATGGCGACCTGACGCTGGGCCGGGTCGACGCCACTGGCGCGCTGCAGGTGCGCAGCACCACGGGCAAGCTGCTGCAGACCGCACAGGGCGTGTCGGTGGCCGATGCGGCCACCTTGCAGGCCGCGGGGGCGATCACACTCGATGCCGCCACCAACGATTGGAACGGGCCGGTGAACCTGACCGGCGGCGCGGCCCACCTGCAGGGGCAGGGCGCCGTGGTGCTGGACGATGTCGGTGTCAGTGCCTTGTGGCTGAAGGCCGGGGGCAACGTGAGCCAGCGCCAGGCCATCGGCATGACGGGCGCCTTGATCGTGGATGCCGGCGCCGCCGACATCGACCTGACCGCCGCGGCGAACCAGCTCAGTGGCGTGGTGAGCCT
Organism: Roseateles puraquae; assembly: GCF_002205845.1. Taxonomy (GTDB): domain Bacteria; phylum Pseudomonadota; class Gammaproteobacteria; order Burkholderiales; family Burkholderiaceae_C; genus Pelomonas; species Pelomonas puraquae. The sequence continues at coordinate 33,928 of NZ_NISI01000007.1, forward strand.
GACGGGGCGCACGGCCCGGCTGCACACGCAGGGCGCGTTGTCGCTCGGCCAGGTCATGCTCAGTGGCGACCTCAGCGCCAGCAGCACCGGCCTGCTCAAGCAGACGTCTGGGCCCTGGACGATTGCCGGCAAGGCGGGTTTTGATGCGGGCACCGCCGCCATCGAGCTCGAGGACCCCGGCAACAGCTGGGGCGGCGCGGTGTCGCTCAAGGGCGGCACGGCCAAGCTCGCGGGTGGCGCGGTCACGCTGGGCACCGTGGATGTCAGCTCGCTGGAGCTCAAGGCGCAGGGCGACATCGGCCAAGACACGACCTCGGTGAAGGTGACCGGCCGGTTCGCCGTGGATGCGGGTGCCGCCGATGTCGACCTGCGCGACCCCGACAACCAGCTCGGCGGCGCCGTTGCGCTCAAGGGTCGAGACATCAAGCTCTTCACGCAGGGGGCACTGACGCTCGACACGCTGGACACCCGCGCACTGGAAGTGGCCGCCGGCACATCGGTGAAGCTGGGGCAGGGCACGGTCAGCGGCACCCTGCGCGCCACCAGCGGCAACGGCGACATCACGCAGGCCGACGACCTGCACGTGACCGGCGCCACCACGCTGAACGCCGGCAGCCGCGACATCGTGCTGGCCGACACGGGCAATGAGTTCGGCGGCCCGCTGAGCCTCAGCGGCCGCGCGGTGACGATCTTCAATCGGCCCGACCTGAGCTTCGGTGCTGTCACCTTCAGCAGCCTGGACGCCACCAGCCAAGGCGCCATCTCGCTGGGCACCGGCAGCCTCAGCGGCAATCTCACCGCGCGCGCCCTGGGGGGCGCGATCACCCAGGTGGCGGGCGGCCTGGTGGTGAACGGCACGGCGACCCTGCAGGCCAGCACCGGCATGAGCCTGAACGAGCCGGGCAACCAGTGGCGAGGCACGCTCAACCTGCAGGGCGGCAGCACCAGCCTGACCAGCCTGGCGAGCGACACGGCGCTGCGACTGGGCAACGTGAACACCGGTGCGCTCGCGCTGACGGCCAACGGTGCCATCACGCAGACCCTGCCCCTGACCGTCCGCGGCACGGGCAGCGTGAATGCCGGCTCGTCTCTCATCACGCTGGACACCTCCGGCAACCTGTTCTCCGGCGCGCTCAGCCTGACCGGCGGCGCGGTGCAACTCACCAGCGGCAGCGCCCTCAGCCTCGCCAACCTGCAAGTGGCCTCCCTGACGGTGCAGTCCAGCGGCGGCTTGCAGCTCGGCCGTGGCGCCGTCACGGGCAACCTGGTGGCGGTGAGCAACGGCGCCACGCTGTCTCAGGCCAGTGGCGGACTCACGGTCGGCGGTGCGGCCTCGCTCAATGCCGGCGGTGGCGCGCTGCAGCTGGCGGCGTCGGGCAACAACTTCGTCGGCCCCGTGTCGCTGTCGGCGGGCGATGCAACCCTGGCCAGTGCCGGCCTGCTGCGCCTGGCCAGCTTCAATGCCCGCAACCTGACGCTGGTTGCCGGGGGCGACCTGGTGCTGGGCAGCGGTGCCGTGGCGGGCGACCTCAGCGCCACCACGCGCGGCACACGCATCTCACAGACCCAGCCGTTCACCGTGCAGGGCACGGCCCGCTTCGTGGCCGACACCAACCTCGTCGACCTGGCGCTCGACAACCCCGGCAACGAGTGGCTCGGCCCGATCGAGATGACGGGCATCAACGGCGGGCGCTTCATCAGCGCCAACCTCGCCACGGCGGGTGACCTGAGCTTCAAGGGCGATGTGCAGACGCTCACGCTGAGCAGCGGCGGCCGGCTCACGCTCGGGGGTGGCCAGAACCAGACGCTGACCGCCGCGGCGCGTTCCGGCATCGTGCAGACCGGCGCGCTCAGCGTCAGCGGCGAGACCACGCTGATCGCGCGCGGCGGCACGGGCATGGCGGTCGACCTGGGCCAGGCCGGCAACGATCTCAACGGGGTGACCCTGGCGGCCGACGCGGGCGGCAGCCTCGGCCGTGTGCAGTTGCGCGAGGCCGACGCGGGCCGCCGCGATGGCCTGCGGGTGACGGGCGATGCCGCCACCTTGGAGGTCACGTCGGCGGGCGCACTCGCCTTCGGCGGGGGGCGCTACACCAGCCTCACGGCCGACACCTCGGCCGCCGGTGCCGCCATCACGCAGTCGGCGGCGCTGGCCGTGAGCGGCACGGCGCGCTTCAAGGCCGGTGCTGGCAACCTCACCCTGACCCGCCCGGACAACCAACTGCCCACGGTGGCGGTGGACAGCGCGGCCACGGCCAGTCTGGTGAGCCAAGGCGATTTCGCGGTCGAAGCCGGCGCGGTGAGCACCCAGCTGGCCCTCGGCGGGCCGGGTGCGATCTCGCTGGTTGGCAACTTCAGCGGCAGCGGCGAGCTGCTGATGAACGGCAGCGGCGCCCTGACCCTGGACCGCGCCCACGCCTACAGCGGCGGCACGCGCATCGACAGCGGCCGCCTGGTGCTGCAGGGCCCCGCCGCCCAGGCCGGCACGGGGGCCGTGCGGCTGGGCGCCAACGGCCAGCTGGACCTGCGCGACGGCGCCACGCTGGCCAACGGCCTGGTGGTGCAGGGCGGCCGCATCACCAGCAGCGCGGGCGCCGGCACGCTGGCGGGGCCGGTCACGCTGCAGGCCGACGCCCTGTTCCAGCCGGGGGGCGGTGGGCTCACCGTGAGCGGCTCGCTGGCCGACGGCGGCGCCGGCTTCGGCCTGCGCCTGTCCGGCGGTGGCAGCTTGGTGCTCGCGGGCGTCAACCGCTACAGCGGCGCCACGGACATCGCCGCGGGCACCCTGCGGGCCGGCGTGTCGGGCGCGCTGCCGGACACCAGCGCGGTGCAGGTCGCCGCGGGGGCCACGCTGGCGCTGGGCGCTGATCAGGCCGCTGGCAGCCTGGCGGGCGCCGGCCAGGTGGCCCTCGGCAGCTTCAATCTGGCCGCCGGGGCGGACGGCCGTGACAGCCATTTCAGCGGCAGCCTCGCCGGCGCGGGCGGGTTCAGCAAGCGCGGCGCCGGTCGCCTCACGCTGGACGGCAACAACCTGCACAGCGGCGCCACCCACGTCGAGGCGGGTGAGTTGGTGCTGGCCAGCAGCACGGCCTTGAACGAGGCGACGGCCGTGATGGTCGACGCCGGTGCGCGACTGACCGTGCAGCAGCCCAGCCGCCTGGGCGCCCTGGCCGGGGCGGGCACGGTCGACGTGCAGGCGGCGCAACTGGCCGTGGGCGCCAACGGCGACAGCACACGTTGGGCCGGCAGCCTCATCGGCAGCGGGGCCTTGATCAAGCTCGGCACGGGCCGCTTCACGCTGGCGGGCAGCAACAGCTTCAGCGGCGGCCTGCAGGTGCAGGCCGGCGTGCTGGCCCTGGAGGGCGCGGGCCTGCGTCCGCTGGCTGCCGCGTCGACCGCACCAGGCCCTGTGCTGCCCGCCGGCAGTGCCGTCAGCGTGGCCGCCGGGGCCACGCTCGCCCTGCTGGCCGACGCCGGCTTCGACACCCTGACCGGTGCCGGTGAGGTGCAGCTCGGCAGCAGCACGCTCACGCTGGGCGGGGCCGGCGGCACGAGCCGCTTCGACGGCAGCTTCAACGGCACCGGTAACCTGACCAAAGCCGGTGCCGGCAGCCTGACGCTGGGGGGCCGCAGCCGCCACACCGGCACCACCCGCGTGGCCGAGGGCGAGCTGGTGCTGTCGGCCGACCAGGCGCTGGGCGGCGCCAGTGCGCTGGTCATCGACGCGCCGGGCCGCGTGCAGGTGCAGGCGGCGCAGACCGTGGCCTCGCTGGCGGGCAGTGGCCGACTGCAGCTGGCGGCCGACCTGGCGACCGGCGCCGACGGCAGTGACAGCCGCTTCGACGGCCTGATCAGCGGCAGCGGCGGGTTGGTCAAGCAGGGGGCCGGCATGCTGACCCTGACCGCCGCCAACACCTACGGCGGCGCCAGCCGCATCGAGGCCGGCGCGGTGCGCCTCAGCGGCCAGGGCCTGCTGGGCCGTGGTGACCTGCAGAACGACGGCCAGCTGCTGCTCGCGCGCAGCGAGGCGCTGACGCTCGACCAGGCCGTCAGCGGTCGCGGCAGCCTCGTCATCCAGCAGGGCGATGTGACGCTGGCCAGTGCCGGCAACCGCTACAGCGGCGCGACCCAGGTGCAGGGCGGGCGGCTGCTCACGACCACGGCCGATCGCCTGCCTGACGGCAGCGCGGTGCAGGTGGCCGCCGGCGCGCAGCTCGACCTGGGCGGCAGCGACACCGTCGCCTCGCTGCAGGCTGCCGGCAGCGTGCGCCTCGCGGGCAGCCTCACCACCACCGGCGAGCAGGTCTACACCGGCAGCCTCACGCTGGCCAACCCCGGCGGCCTCACCCTGGCCGGCAGCCTCATCGATGCCAGCCGCAGCAGCAATCAGTTCGGCAGCGCGCCGCTGGGGCTGCAGGGCGGCGAGGTGCAGATCAAGGCGCCGGGCACGCTGGTGCTGGGCGAGGTGTCGCTGGCGCGTGGCGGGCGCATCGAGGCGGAGCGGCTGTCGCTGGACGGGCGCTTGCAGCTCAGCGGCGGCAGCCTCGGCCTGGTGGCCACGGCCTCGCCCGACGAGGCCAAGGCGACGCTCTACGGCACGGCACAGGTGCCCGTGGCCGGCCAGCCGCTGGCCCTGGCCGAGGCCACCGTGCAGCAAGGCGCGGCCGGCGTCATCACGTTGGCCGAGGGCGCCCAACTGCAGGTCACGGCCAGCGGCGGCGGCTCGGTGCTGCTCACGCGCGAAGCCAACAGCTTCAAGGGCGAACTCGCCGTGCTCAGCGGCGCCGCCTACAACACCGCCTGGCAGCCCCATGCCCGCGGCACGCAGGCCATCCAGTCGCAGGTGCGTGTGGCGGGTCAGCAGGTGCTGGTGGGCGGCAGCGGCATCGAGGCCGATCTGATCCACCTGCGGGCCGACCAGCTCGCCACGGCCGGCACCGCAGCCTTGGTGGCGCGGCTGCCCTATGACGAGATCGGCCTGGGCCGCGCGCTGTCGGCGCCTGGCCTGACGCTGGAACTGGCCCCGGGCGCCTTCGGGGTGCCTGGCAGCTTTGGCACCATCAACGGCCAGGCCATCCAGGTGGCGGTGGGCAGCACCGAGACCGGCGCACGCACCACCGGCCCGAATGCCGGTTACGTGACCGTGCTGCCCAAGGCCGGTGCCCAGGGGGCGACCGCGGTGGTGCTGGTCGGGCCCAAGGTGGGCAGCGTGCCAGCGACTGGAGGTTCGCCCTACCGCTTCTTCCATGACGGCGCCGCGCGGCCGACGGAGATTCCGGTGGTCTACAACGGCGTGCTGCCGCTGACCCCCGCGGCTTCGGGCGCGTTGTCGTCCATCAATGGCGACGCGGAGGAGGCCCGCCGCGCGCGCTTCCAGGACACGGTGCGCACCGAGAACGTGACGGTGCGCCTGCGCGCCGGCGTCATTGCCGAGGTGGGCCCGGGCCGGGCGTCCACCCAGGGCAGCGAAGGCGCCCGCCCGCCCGAGGTGTGTGATCCCGCCGAGCGCCCGGTGCTGAGTTGCAAACCGCCGTTGAACACACCATGAATCAGCGTTCTGAATCGCGTGACACGCAGGGGTTGCCCCAGCTGGCGCGCCGCCGCTTCCTGTGGGGCTCGCTGCTCGGCGCGGGCCTGGCAGCGCGGCCCGCCCGCAGCGCGGCGGCGCAGGCCCGCCCCGCAGGCGTGGAGGTGCGCCTGGCCCTGCTGCTGGGCAACCGCAGCTACCCCCAGCCGTTTGACCTGCCGCCCATCCCGAAGAACCTGCGCGACCTGGAGGCGGTGCTGGTGCGTCGCGGCTTTGCGGTCACGTCGGCGCTGGACCTGGACCTGCCGGCCGCGCGCCGCGTGCTGGACCAGTTCATCACCCAGGCCGCCGCCAGCCCGCCGGACGCCACGGTCTTCTTCTACTTCAGCGGCCACGGGGTGCAGGTGGATGCCGCCAACCTGCTGCTGCCGGCGGGGCTCAACCCTTCGGCCCGCGGCGAGCAGTTGCAGAACAGCAGCATGCAGCTGCTGGCCGACGTGGTGCGCCGCCTGCCGCCCCGGCGCGAGGGCATGGTCATTGCGGTGGTGGATGCCTGCCGCACGGGGCTGAAGTCGGGTGAGGTGGTGGGCCTGAACCAGGTCGAGGCGCCGCCCGGCTGCCTCATCACGTTCTCCACCGCGGCCGGCAAGCCGGCGATCGCGCCGGCCGTGGAGACACAGAACACCTTCTACACCGGCTCGCTCGTCAAGCTGATGGCCAGCGTGCCCGACCAGACCACCTTCCCCGAGCTGATGCAGCTGGTGCGCAGCGATGTGCGCGAGACCATGCTCAACCATCCGCTGCCGGCCATCCGCCAGCTCGCGCAAGACCCCTTCATTGCCGACCACACCCGCGTGCGGCTGACCGTGGAGCCCCGCCGCGAGGGGGCCGCAGCCGCCGCGCCGGCCGACATCGACGAAGACGCCGAACTGAAGAAGCTCGAACGCCTGGCCTGGCCGGCCGAGGTGCTGCAGGTGGCCGAGGCCTTCCTGAAGGCCCGGCCGGACAGCGCCTTCGCCCCCGGCGTGCAGGTCGCGCGCGACGGCGCGCGCACCGCCATGCGTGCACTGCAGCGCAGCGACGTGCGCCTGTTCAAGGCTGCCTTCGCCACGAGTGACGACATGCCTGCCGACCAGCGCCAGGACCTGCTGCGCTGCGGCCGCGGTGACAAGGACGCCGCGGCCCGCATGGCTTGGCGCTTTCGCGAGGGCGCGCGCGGCGGCGCCGGCTACGGTGGCTCGGCCACGCAGTCGCGCTACGAGGGCTGGCTGCAGTTCGCCGTGGCCTTGGGCAACGGCATTGCGAGCTACGAGCTGGCCCTGCACTTCCGCAACACGGGCCAGCCGCTGCTGGCGGCGCAGTTCGAGGCGCGCGCCCGGGAGCTGGGCTACACGCCACCGCCGGATCTGGACAACGTGCGCAAGTAGCCGCGGGGAACTCGGCGCGGGCGGTTGCCACTCAACACCGTGCGACGCGGCGTTCCGGCCGGCGCCGCGGCATGTCAGCCCAAGAGGAACCGAACGATGGCCCACGTCAACCTGCCGTCGACGCTGAGCGTCGCGCAATGGGAGAAGCTCAAGGCTCCCAAGACGCCCGCGACCAAGCTGCCCGATGAACTCAAGCAGCTCACCAAGCTCCATCTGGCGCTCAAGTGGGACGACTTCGACGCCGCCCGGCTGAAGACGGCGGACGACATCGAGGCCGGTCAGGACAAGCTGCGCGCCGCCGAGAAGGCCGCGATCAAGGCCCTGCGCAGCCAGGCCGAGACGGTGGCCGCCGCTGCGGCCGACTACGAGACCAAGGCCAAGGCCGACAAGTCAGTGCCCAAGGACCTGGTGGCCGCAGCCAATGCGATCGCGAAGGCGGCACGCCTGTATGCCGCCGAGGTGGCGGAGGCGGTCGATGCGGCTCACCAGGCCTTGCAGGACAAGGCCGGCAAGCTCCAGGCCGACAAGGGTGATGAAGTCGACCCCAAGCAGCTGCAGCAGCTCAAGGCCAAGCTGCTGGCCGCCATGGCGACCGTGCGCAAGCAGCAGTCGCCGCGGCCCATGCGGTTCCTGATCGTGCGCGGCAAGGTGAATGCGGCGCTGGCCCTGGCCTACGCCGTGGGTACCGCGCAGGAGAAGCAGCTCAAGGCCTGCCTGCCCAACGAGGGCCCGTACAAGGTCATCAAGGACAAGACCGCGGAGGTCATCTGGGAGCAGAAGGCCGTCACCCTGGTCAGCGACCGCGTGCCGGCAGGGCTGCTGAAGAAAGTCCAGCTGTGGATGAAGAAGACGCTCAAGCTGAACGTGCGCCTGCGCCTGCGCGCCTCCAGCGGTGAGGTGGAGGAGACCGAAGGCGAGGACCTCTCCGAGAGCGACCTGAAGACCGCCACCGAGCAGGCGCGCCAGGGCATCACCAAGCAGGCGGTCGCTGCGCGGCTGGCAGGCCTGCAGGCCGGCATCCAGGCGGCCGTTCAAGCGGCCAAGGCGGCACCGGCCAAGTCCGAGATCCCCGCGCTGGTGACCCAGGTGGCCAAGCTGGTGGGGGCGGGCAGCCTGGGCGAGGCCGATGAGCTGATCGACGAGATCGAGGTGCTGCTGGAGGGCGACAGTCACGAGGCCGACAACGACAGCGAGACGGACAACGAAGCCGACGAGGTCGAGACGACCGAAGACGCGCCGGCCCGCCCCGCGCCCAAGGCCGCCCCGGGCGACGACGAAGGCCGCGCGGCCTTCACCCGGCGGCTGAGCGCGCTGCAGGCCCGCATCAAGCAGGCCTTGGCCGGCGCTTCGGCGGCCCGGGTCAAGCCCCTGTCTGACGGCGTGACCCAGGCCGCCAAGGTTGGGCGTTATGCCGATGCCAACCGGCTCCTCGATGCACTGGAGCCGCTGCTCGATCAGGGCAGCAAGGCCGGCGGTGGTGAGGCGGCGCGTGCGCAGGCGTTGGAGGCCTGGAAGACCCGTCGCGCAGCGGCGGTCAGTTCGCTGAAGGCGGTCGCCACCCAGGTGGCGGCGGCCAAGCATGCGAGCTCGGCCAAGGCCGTCATCGAGCTGCAGGCCGTGATCAAGAACCTGACCCCCGAGCCGGCGAGCCTGCAGCAGGTGAAGGACTTGCAGCGCTGGCTCGCCGACGACGACGTCGTGACCGACGTGTGCGAGCTGGCGGAGGACATCCGCACGCCGCTGCTCGGCGCCCTCGACCAGCTGCATGACGCCATCGCCGCCTGAGCGGCGGCTCGCCCCGAACGACTGAAAGCCTGTCATGCCAAGAACGAATCTGCGCGAGGTGCTGGAGCACCTGGCCACCCAGGGCCCCGGCCTGACCGCCGAGAAAGACGCCGTCACCCTGCTCGACCTGCATCTGGGCCGGGTGCAGGGCTGCCAGCCCACCGATGCGCTGGCGCAGCTGATCGAGGTGCGCGACGGCGCGCGCCAGGCGCTGAAGTCCACCTTCGCGGTGCGTACCACCAGCGTGCTGGCCCGTTCGCATGCCGACGCGCTGGACAACGCGCTGGGGCCGCTGGAGCGGCTGATCGACCAGGCCCATGCCGAGGCGCCGACCGCGCAGCAGACCTTCGAGCAACGGTGGCGCCAGGTGGGGCCGCGGGTGGAGCAGGTGCTCAAGGCCATCGCGGCAAAGAGCTTCGGTGCATCGTTGCCGGCTGAGGTTCACACCGTGCTGGCACGCCTGGAAACCTCGGGCGGCCAGCTCGCGAAGCACCGTGCAGCACCTGACTATGTGCGGGCAGGCCAGGACCTGGATCTCATCGAGAAGGACCTCGCCGAGTTCGACAAGGTGTATGGCCCGACCAACGACCAGGCCCGCAAGGACTATCTTGTCGTCAAATCGAACCTGGAGAAGGGGCTGCTGGCACAGCTGGAGCCCGCGCTGGCCGCAGGCAAGTTGGGGCAGCCGGTCTTCGGGTTCTTTGCCGATGCGGTGAACAAGTACACCGAAGCCAAAGCCTTGATGGATCGCGGTGAGAAGGAGCAGGACTACCCGCCCGCACTGAAAGCTGCCAAGTCGCTGGCCACCTCGGGGCCGGTTCGGTTGAAGGGGGCCCTCAACGACTTCCGGCAGGACTGGCAGCTGCGCGAGGCGCCGATCCGCTCGCTGCTGGACGGCCTGGACCAGGGCGCGTTCGCGGGTGTCGACGGCAAGGCCCTGAAGACCGCCATGCAGCAGGTCACGCAAGCCCTCAAGACGCTGGATGCTGACCTGGAGGTGGCAGCGGCCCGCGCGCTGTTCGAGCAGGTCGAGCAAGCGGCCGCCGAGGTGCGCGAGGCCATCGCCAAGAGCTTCGTCAAGGGTGGGGCCAAGACACCGAAGGCGGCCCGCGCCCAAGCGGTGGCGATGCTCAAGCACGACCCGGACGTGATGAAGGCGGTCGCCGACGAACCTGGCGGCGGCGCGCTGATCGACACAATGGTCCAGGACCTGGGCGGCAAGGCCAAGGATGCCGACAGCAAGGCCTTCGTGCGCGCGGCCATCACCGCCCGCTTCGGGCCCGAGCTGGGCAACAAGGACCTGACCACCAAATACCTGCCGCGCCTGTACAAGGCCCTTGGCATGGTGCCGGCGTCGCACACGCTGGACAACCCGATGCTGCGCACCATCAACCGGGATCGCACCAAGCTCGTTCCCTCGGGCGACTACGAAGACGGCAAGGGCGTCATCAATCTGCAGGTGCCGCGCACCGGCCTGGTCGACTCGATGGTCACGCTGGCCACCCGCATCCTGCCCGAGAAGCTCATGGGCAAGATGACCACCGGCGCCGACGTGACGGTGTTCGACCTGCTGGCCCTGCATGAGGTGGGTCATGCGGTGGACGACAAGCTGCAGTTCATGAACGGCAAGGCCGGCAACGTCACTTATGGCGGTTGGCAGAAGCACGCCGTGGAGGAGGTCGCGGCAGCGCTGGGCACCGCGCATGGTTTCTTCAAGGACTGTGCCGGCGAGGGCTCCAAGGCCTTCTTGACGGCCTACCTGAAGGCCGTGCTCGAAAAGAAGAAGCCGCAGGCCGAGAGCAGCGTCACCAGCATGGCCGCCGGTGCGAAGGCGCCGAACTGGAAAGCGCTGGCCCAGCATGCCGCGGTCGAGGTGGCGGAGAACATCCGCCTCAAGAGCAGCGACAAGGGCCTGTGGGACCGGGGCGACTCGGCGGCCAAGAAGTACGCGATCGGGAGCTCGGTCTACCAGGAGTGCTACGAGGGCCAGTGGGTCAGCTATGCGCTGTCAGCCCGCGCCAGCAAGGTCACCGACTACCAATTCCGCGCGGACGGCGAGTGGTATGCCGAAGCCTATGCCGCCTTCTTCGTGGGCAAGCTCCCGGCCAGCCATCCGCTGTACCCCGTGCTGACCCAGGACAAGCAGTCGACGGCCGCCGCCCAGCGCGCGGCTCGCTGAACGAGGGACACCCATGTCACGCCTGTTTTCCCAGACCTTCTCCTGCAGCCACTGCGGTGCCCCCCAGGAGATGGGCATCGTCGCCAGCATCAATGCCGACCGCCGCCCCGATCTGCGCGAGGCGGTGCTGGACGACCGCTACCAGCGCGGCGAGTGCAGTGCCTGCGGCAAGGGCTACCGCGTGGAGCCCGACCTGACCTACCTGGACGTGGGCCGCGGCCAGTGGATCCTGGTGCGGCCTGCCAGCCACCTGGCCGAGTGGGCCCCGACCGAAGCCCTGGCGGCCGCGGCCTTCGACCGCGCGCATGGCGCCGGTGCGCCCGACGAAGCCCAGGAGGCCGGCCTGCAGCCGCGCCTGGCCTTTGGCTGGCCGGCCTTTCGCGAGAAGCTGCTGTGCGCCGCCCATGGGCTGGACGACGTGGCGCTGGAGCTCGCCAAGCTGGCCGTGATGCGCTCGGCCCGTGACCTGCCGCTGGATGACGCGCTCGAACTGCGCCTGAGCGCCGTCGCTGCCGACACGTTGACGCTCACCTGGACGATGGCCGGCGGCGACCTGGCCGTCGAGCAACTGACGCTGCCGCGCGCGCTGCTCGATGGCCTCGCCCACGACGTCGCCTGGGCACCTGCACGGGCCGAGCTGACCGCCGGTCCCTATGTCGACCTCAACCGACTCCTCGTGCCGGCCGACGAGGCCGCCTGAGCTGCCTCTTCGCCTGCCACCCTTCGACACCGCCATGCCTGCCAGCCACGTCCGCGAAGTCCTTGAAGCCATCGCCCGCTCACCGGCGGGCCTCACCGAGGAGCGCGATGCCGTGGCCCTGCTCGACGTGCATCTGGCCGCCGTGGAAGACGCCGACGCCGGCCATGGCCTGGAGCGACTGGTGCAGGTGCGCGACGCGGCGCGCCAGGCCTTGGACCGCACGTTCAAGGTGCGCACCACCAGCGTGGTGGCGCGCTCGCATGCCGATGGGCTCGTCACGGCGCTGGGGCCGTTGGAACACCTGATCGACCAGCTGCAGACCGCCGAGCAGCGCGAGCGCCAGGCCATCGCACGGTTGGACGCCGAGCTCGGCCTGCTGCAGGCCGTGCCGCCGGACGCCGCGCTGGCGGCGCTGCTGGAGCGCGTCACCGACACCGAGCGCCTGCTCCAGTCCACCGGAGAGCTCGGGCGCGACAGCAAGGCCGTTGCGGCGCGGCGCAGGGCCGTCGCAGCCGCAGGGAAGCCCGTGCAGCAGCAGCTCGCCGCGCTTCAGCGGGAAGAGGCCGAGCGGGTGGAGGCCAAGCGCCGGGCGTCACAGCAGGAGGCGCTGCGCCTGAAGGCCGCCATGGCCGAGGTGACCGCGCAGGACCCGGTCGACCTGACACGCCTGCGCGAGCTCGTGAAGGCCGAGAACGAGCGCGCCGGTGCGCTGGAGGCCGAACTCAAGCTCGCCGCCCAGCTGCAGCTGCCCATCGCGCCGCCGCCGGCCAAGGTGGCCTTCGCCGACAACACCAACCCGCAGGCCGCCGCCTGGACCGACACGATCTGCGCGAAGGCCTTTGCCAAGTACACGTGGTTCGAGTTCAAGGACCTGCGCAAGTCGGGCCAGCCGGTGGTTATCGACGGGCTCGCGGCGCAGACCGTCATCACCGACGACGTGATGTGGAAGCTCTACCAGTACCGGCGCAGCGTCATCGACCAACTCATCGTGACGCTGCAGGCCGAGTTCAAGAACCAGCTGATGTTCAAGAGCAGCGGCAGCGAGGACATCGAGTCCGACCTGGACATCACGGTGGCCTCGGTCACGCCGGGGGATGACGTGAAGGCCATGACCCGCTTCAACGCCGAGATCAAGCGCCGCTTCGGTCGCCCGCCGGGCCGGGTCTTCGACACCAATCTGTATGCGCGCGACTACCGCGCCATCGAAGACAACATGTCACCCCGCCGCGGGTCAGCACCGCAGGATCACGACATCGACCAGCCCACCGACGAGATGGCCAAGATGAGCGGCATCGACCAGGACGTGGCCACGCTGATGAAGCAGCGCCGCTTCCTGGACGAACCCACCTTCACCGCCATGTGGCAGGACCTGCTCAAGGGCATCCGCGACCCGCAGGACCGCAAGCGCATCCAGCAGCGGTTCGAGGAGGCCGAGGCGGCTTACCTGCTCACCGCGCAGGAGAAGGTCGAGCGAATTCGCACCAAGGTCGAGGCGCGCCGGCTGGCGGTGCTGGCCCGGGCCAAGCAGGGCGGCGCCAAGATCAGCCCGCAAGAGACGGCGGCCTTCAAGACCTACGACCAGCTTAAGAAGCGCTATGAGCTCGCCCGCGAGGCGCATGACCTCAAGGCGGTGCAGCAGCTGCTGCCCGACCTGCTGGACCTGCTGGAGACGCAGTTCCCCGACGAGGTGATGGACGCCACCGACGACCAGTACGCCGAGCGCATGGCCGCGCTGCGAGCCGACCAGGCACGCCTGGCCGCTCTGGTGAAGCAGCATCCCGAGGAGGGCCCGGGCTGTGCCAAGGCGCACCCGGACCAGACCCATGCGCAGTGGCTGGACGGGCTGAACGCGCTCAAGGCGCGCATCAAGCAGGCGCAGTTCACGCACATCATGTTCGCCAACGAGGCCTACATGAGCGAAGGCGCCATCACTCACATCGTCGCGGGGGCCCAGGCCGCTTCGCCCAAGAAGAAGCAGGCCGTGCTCGACAACATCCAGCCGGCCGAATTGCTGCAGTCCACCAACGAGCAGCTGGCCGACTTCTTCAAGGACATGAAGCACATGGCCCACGCCGAGCACGAGGCCTCGGGCGCGACCGCCAAGCGCCGCGCCACGGGTGAGGCCTTCGTGCACGCGTCCAAGTACCTGTCGCGCATGCTGGACGGCGCGGCCATGCTGCAGGAGAAGTACGCCGCTGACCCGGTCGTGAAGCCGCTGCTGGAGGGGCAGCCCTACACGCTGTGCCAGCGTGCGGGCGTGGCGGGGCCACGCGCGCTGCAGGAGCAGGTGGACAAGCAGCTCGTCAAGCTGCGCAAGAGCGCCACCATCCCGGGTGACGCCAAGGCCGAGCTGGCCGTGGCCGAGGTCCAGCAGATGTTCCAGGTGAGCAGCGTGGCGGAGTTGCGCACGCTCATCATGGGCTTCAGCCGCGAGTTCAATGAGCGGGTGCGCCAGCTGCCCAGCTTCCGCGCGGCCCAGCAGGTCGACCGCGAGACCGAGCGGGCCTACTTCCGGCCGACGACGGCCAAGCCCGCCTGATCCGGCCCGGCGCCCGGCTTGGCACCTGACGCCGGCCGGACGCTGCCAGCGCTCAGCCGAGCGACTTCAGCAGCGCTTCCAGCTCCGCATCCACATCGTCGTCCGCGGGCGCAGCCGCCGGGGTGCTTGCAGGCGCCGGCTCGTCGTTCAGGCTTGCCAGCAGCGCGTCGAGATCATCCACAGCGCCATCGGGGGCAGCGTCAGCGGCAGCGGTCGTGTCGGGCGCTGCACCGTCGCCGTCAAGGTTGGCGAGCAGGGCGTCCAGGTCGACATCGTCGTCGGTGGCCGCAACGGCAGGTGAAGGGGTTGCCGCCAGCGGCCCGTTCGAGGTGCTGCGCGCTGTGCGCGGGGGGGCGTCGCTGCGGTCGGGCAGCCGGCTGCGCACCGCCACCGCCATTTCCACGCCCGTGCGTGCGCCGGGACGCGCGGCGGCGGCAGCGGGGGGCGTGAACGTGCCGGCCACGGTGTCCGGCCCGGTCAGCTGCACCAGCGGCTCGCCCTTGTGCGCCATCAGCGCCTTCACGCCGTAACGCGCAAGTTCGGTGGCAGCTGCGGTGGTGATGAAGCGCTCGGTGCAGGGCAGGGCGGTGCTGTCGCCGTCAGCGTCCACGAAGTGGTGAAAGGGCAGGTCGCCGACGTTGGGGGCGCCGCCCTGGCCGGCCAGCACCGTCAGGGCCAGCAGCGCGGGGTGGCCCCAGAGCATGCCGGACAGGCCGTCGGCGGCGGTGAATTCCTCGAAGGCGAACGACGAGATCGGGTCGCTCTTCTTGCCGTAGGGATGGCGCAGCAGGAAGCGCGGCCCGAGCAGCGCCAGGCGGCGGGCCTCAGGCAGGCCGCGCAGCGCCGCGAAGGCGTCCACGACGAGCGGATGCGGCGGCTGGCGCGGCTGGCTGAGCGCGTCCACGGCCATGGCGGTGAAGAAGGTGGCGCCGGCTGCATCGGCCAGCTTGGCCATGCGGCCGAGCAGCTCGGTGTGCGGCGGCGTGGGCTCGAACTGGTAGAGGCCGGCGATGTAGGTGTAGCCGCCGTCCTTGGTTTCGGCGGGCCGGCTCACGAGCAGCTGGTGCAGGCCGGTGTCGCTCAGGTCGTCGCTCGCGCTCAGGTCGGCGGCCAACTCCTCGGCGCTGATGTCGATGAGATGGACCTGCAGCATCGGTCCGGTCTCCAGCCGGCGCAGCAGGAAGTCCACGCCGCGCCACAGCGACTCGGTGGCCTGGAAGTCGGCCTGGTGCAGCACGGCGCGCATGGCGTCGGCGATGGCCGCGTCCAGCGTGGCCAGCAGCCCGGCCTTCTCGGGCTTGGCGGCGGGCACGATGAAGGGGCCGATGATGTTGCGCAGCAGGGTGTCGATGCGCTCCCCGCTGTCGGGCGCACTGGCGCGACCGGTGAGCCGTGCGAAGTCGCTGAGCCGGGCGCCGGCCGACGGCGCCGCGCCGCGGGCCCGCACGCCGCGCCCGGCCCTTGAAGCCTTCAGCGTGGCGCCGCCCATCTTGGCGACCTCGGCGGCGGCCTTGTCGAACGTGGCGGGGTTGTTCAGGCGCTTGCGCAGCTCGCTGAGCTGCCTGAACAGCGCCAGCTCGCGGAACAGCGTGTCGGGGTGGAAGGACTCCAGGTCGGCCAGCGCGATCTCCACTGGCGCGCCGTCCGCCCCGACCGGCAGGCTGAGCGTGATGGCCTGCTGGCCCAAGGCATCGTCCAGCGAGTCGAACTCCACGGCCCGCGGCTTGCGCCGTGCCAGGGCGGCGCCCGTGTCGAGCCGCCCGTTGGCCGCGCCGCCGCCGAAGTCGCCGAGCAAGGCGATACGCAGCGGGCGCTTGGCCGCCCAGGCGGGCGGCGAGGTGTCGAGGTGGCCGTAGTCGGGGGTCCAGTCGCTCATGGTCGGAACTCAGCGGGGGTGAAAGAGGGCGGCGAAGGCCGCGCCGGTGGGCAGGGCGGCATGCACCTGGGGCTGGCCGCCGTCGTGCAGCCACAGGCTGCAGCCTTGCAGGCCGTCCCAGGCGGCCTGGCTCAGCAGCGCGGTCAGGGCCTGCGGCACGGTGCTGTCGGCCGCGAGGAACACGGGCAGCGGGGTGGCGGCCAGCGCGGCGTCCAGGGCCTCGGCGGTCCAGTCGTCCTGCAGGGCCTGCACGGCGATGTCTTCGAGCTGCCCGGCCCAGTGCCACAGGGCCGCGACCTGGGCGCCGTCGCTCGGGCGCGGCAGCGGCTCGCTCACGACCACCAGCGGGAAGTAGCGCCCCACGCGGTCGACCGAGGGCACCAGCACGCCCACGCGCAGCCCGTCGCCCGCGCCGGCGGGCAGCGCGCCCGGCAGCAGCGCGAAGCGCCAGGCGGGGCTGGCGAGGTAGTTGTCCAGCCAGGCTTCGGGGGCGGCCTCGCGCAATTGGTGCAGGCCGCTGGCGAGCCAGTGGTCCCAGGGCTCGATCCACTCGGGTGGCAGCCGCCTGGACGCGAAGTCGCCCAGCGCCGGCAGCTTGCCGTACCAGCCGGGCACGCTCACAGCGCCCCCGGGCAGCGGAACTGCTGCAGCTCGCGCAGCCGGAACGGGTTGAACACGCTGCTGGCCGTGACCTCCAGCCGGGCGCGATGGCCGTCCAGGTTCATGACCACGATGAAGCGCTCGGGCTGTTGCGGCGAGCCCTGCACCTCGAAGCGGTCGAACAGGCGGAACAGCGCCCAGGGCCCGTCGAAGGTGATCGGCGTGCCGCCCGGTTGACCCGTCAGCTTGATCTGCGACGACAGCCGTGCGCCCGGCCACTGCAGGCTCACCGGCGCGGTGTTGCCAGCAGTGAAGCGGCTGACCTGGCCGTCGATGTCCAGCGTCAGCTCCTTCAGGCCGTCGCTCAGCTCCAGGGCCCGCACATCCACACGGAAGGCCGGCGTCTTGCCGCCATTGCGGAAGAACACCTCGCGCACACGGGCGGCACGCTGGAAGTCGGCCAGTGCCGCCGGCGACACCGGCCGGCTGCCATCGCCCGTGGGCCGGAAGCTCCAGGGGTTGGTGCCCACGTCCACCAGGGCATTGAGCTTGCGGGTGAAGAAGTCGTCCATCATGCCGCCGGGCGCGAAGAACTGGCCGAAGTCCTCCGGCAGCACGTCGACCTTGGCGCCCTGGGCCACCGGGTAGCGGCCGGCGATCGCACGGGCGCAGAACTCGGCCACGGGCTGCAACTCGCCGGTGAGGCTTTGGCGCTCCACGAGCCGGCTCTGGTTGTCGGCCGCATCGGCCAGGGTTTCGAGGGCCGCGCGCAGTGGCTCGGGCTGCTGGCCGGCGGCGGCCTTGAGCTTGGCGCCCCCGCCACCGGCCGGCGGCGGTGACTTGCTCTTGAGGGCCTCCTGCACCGCGCTGAGCTGCACATAGACCTCGTTGAACATCTTCATCACGTCGTCCAGCGGGGGCGGCGTGCCCGTGACGAGACGGCGCAGCGGTGCGAAGTGGTCGTCGACGATCTTCTCCAGCGGCCCGTCTCGCGAGATCGAGGCCGGCGCCTTGGCCTGGTTGCCCGCCAGCCGCGCGAGCTCGCCGCCCTTGGCGAAGACGGCGTCGTCGGCGCGCTTGTTGAGCTCCTTGTTGATCGTGTTGCCACCGTCCACGGGGTCGATCAGCGTGGTCTCCTTCGACGCGGCGCGCAGGAAGGCCGCCAGCGGCGAGTCCACCGCCGACAGCAGGCGCGACACCGCGATGCCGCGGTCCAGCCCGCCCAGCTTCACGAGGCGCACATCGGCCAGATAAGCGTCCCAGACCTTGACGTACTCCTCCAGGTAGAGCCGGCGCACCCGCTCCACCAGGGTCTTGTCGGCCGCCTGGCGCTTGGCGATCGCCGGGTTGGTGCCCAGCACCCAGGCTTCTTCTTCGGCGAGCTGCCTGGCGGTCTTGTCGACGGAGGTCTGGAAGGCCTTCTTGTAGCCGTCCTTGGTGAACATGCCCGGGATGCCCTGGGTCAGCGGCTGGCCGCTGGCGCGCTCGAACACATTGGGGCTTTGCGGGCCGGCGGCCGCCGCCACGGTGAAGGGCGGCAGGTCGCCGTCGATCTGCGCGCGGCGCAGGCGGCTGAAGATGCGGTACTCCAGCGGGTAGGCGCCCAGCATCTCGCGCACGCTGGCCACCAGGGTCTTGTCCATCGGCTGGGCCAGCTCGAAGCCACCGCGCGACAGCAGCGCATCCAGGTGGTTCTTCAGCAGCGCGACTTTCTCGGGGCCGAGGCTGCCTTCGAGGTTGGCATCCCAGTCCAGGCCCACCCAGGCCTGCAGGCCGGGCTTGTCCAGATGCTCGGGGTTGTAGAGCATCAGGTAGGCCTTGAGCGATTCGTACGCGAACT
The DNA here is from genome assembly GCF_002205845.1 of Roseateles puraquae. GTDB lineage: Bacteria > Pseudomonadota > Gammaproteobacteria > Burkholderiales > Burkholderiaceae_C > Pelomonas > Pelomonas puraquae. Next base: position 52,401 of record NZ_NISI01000007.1, read on the forward strand.
CCAGGTTGTCGCGGTTGGCGGTGCGCAGCCGTTCCTCCAGCCGGGCGGCCACGCGCGGCGCCAGCGCCCGCTGCAGCACCCGGTGGTAGGAGACCTGGGCGCCCGCGTCGAGCTTGTCGCCCTGGAAGAGCCCGAAGCCCAGCGACAGCGGCGGGTGGTCCAGCGCAAAGCCCGGCGGCTGGGCGGCATCGCGCAGCGCGGCGAGCGCCTCGGGCAGGGCCGAGGGGTCGCTGCCGCTGGTGGGCGGCAGGGCGGCGACAGTGTCCTTGAGCGCGGGCAGCTTGGCCTCGATGTCGGCGATGTAGCGCTGATTGCCGAGGTAGCTGAAGCCCCAGCCGATCAGCAGCGTCAGGGTTGCGAGGCTCAGCGCCGCGAGGCCCGCCAGGCGCAGCCGTGCGCTGCGGCGCTCGACCTCGGCGTTCTGGCCCACGAGGTACTGCTCGACGAACACCACCCGGCGCAGCAGGTGGTTCAGGAAGTAGCTGCGGCCCTTGGCCGCGGCCGGTGGCGTGAGGCGGCGCTCCACGCCGAAGGTGCGGGCCAGCGCGCCGAGCACGCGGTCGATGGGCGTGCCTTCCTGGGTGCCGCTGGTGAAGTAGACGCCGCGCAGGCGCGGCGCTTCGTCCAGCGTGCCGCCGCTGCCGAACACCGTCTCCAGGTAGCTGCCCAGCAGGCCGCGCAGGCCCCCGAACTGCTGCGGGAAGGCGAACACCACCGCGCGCTTGAGCGGGTCGCTCTCGGCCTCCATGCGCTCGATCAGGCGTTCGCGCAGGCGCTTCTCCAGGGAGGCGAACTCGCTGCCGAAGTTGGTCATGACCTCCTCGCCCGGCTGCGTGGACAGCGGGAAGGTGAAGCCCAGCACCTGGTCGCGCTCCTCCTTGCCCAGCGAGCCGAAGGTCTCGTTGAAGCCGGCCAGCAGGTCGCATTTCGTGACCAGCACATACACGGGCACCTTCACGCCCAGGCGCTGCTGCAGCTCCTGCATGCGACCGCGCAGCCGGGCGGCCTGCTCCTTGCGCTGGTCAGGCGGCAGGGCCAGCAGGTCTTGCACGCTGACGGTCAGCAGCACGCCGTTGATCGGGCGGCGCGGGCGGGCGCGGCGCAAGAGCCCGAGGAAGGTGTCCCAGGCGGCGGCGTCGGTGTCCTTGTCGGAGTCCTGCGTGGCGTAGCGGCCCGCGGTGTCGATGAGCACCGCCTCGTCGCTGAACCACCACTCACAGTTGCGCGTGCCGCCCACGCCGCGCACGCTGGCCTGGCCGAGCTTCTCGGTGAGCGGGAAATTGATGCCGGCGTTCAGCAGCGCCGTCGTCTTGCCCGCGCCCGGCGCGCCGATGAAGACATACCAGGGCAGCTCATACAGCGAGCTGCCGCTGCCCAGCAGGCCCTTCTTGGCACCGGGGGCCTTCTTCAGCAGCGCAATCGCCTGGCTGAAGCGCTCCTGCAGCACGGCTTCTTCTTGTGCGGCGGCTGACGGGCCGGTGGCCATGCCCTTGACCAGCGCGGCATTCAGGCGCCGCCGGCGCAGCAGGGCCCACACCAGCCGCAGCAGCCCGAGGGCCCACACCACGGCCAGCGCGAGGCCCCGCGCCAGCGCCGTGTCCAGCGGCCGGTGCTCACCGAAGGCGATCAGCGGCCCGACCCACCACACCAGGGCCGAGACGACGAGCAGGAAGAACACACCCAGGGTGATCGGGTGCAGGAGGAGGGAGAGCAAGCGTTTCATGATCAGCGGTCCTGCACCATCAGCGTCACTTCCACGCGGCGGTTCTTCGCACGGCCGGCGGGGGTGGCGTTGTCGGCCACGCTTTCCGCATCGGCGCGACCCTCGGCGCGCAGCCGGCCGATTTCCACCCGCTCGGCGAGCAGGTTGCGGAAGGCCTCGGCGCGCGCCTGCGACAGGTGCCAGTTGGACGGGAAGCGCAGCGAGCGGATGGGCTGGTTGTCGGTGTGGCCGGTGACGAGCACCTGGCCCTTCAGGCGCTGCAATGCCTCGCCGATGCGCAGCACCAACGGGCGCAACTCGCTCGACACCTCGGCGCTGCCGGGCCCGAAGAGGCCGTCGCCCTTGATGACGACGACGGAGCGGTCCGCCAGGTCGTTGACCTGCACCAGGCCCGCCTTGACGTCGGCGTCCAGCAGCCCGGCCAGGCGCGGCGCGGCCGGGGGCGGTGCAGGCGCGGCCACGGCGGCGGTCTTCACGTCGAAGCCGCGCAGCGCGGTGAACACGTCGTCCGACGCGCCATTGATGCTGAAGCGCAGGCCGATGTAGACCACCAGCAGCACCAGCGCCGTGGCCGCGGCGATGGCCCACAGCGGCAGGCGCTCGCGCAGGCCACGTTCGCCGGGCTCGGCGCCTTGCCAGCGGGGCGACAGCGCGGGGTCGGGCGTCTGGCCCTGGCGCAGCATCTGGGCCAGGCGGGCGCGCACGCCGTCGAGCTGGGCGCGGCCGTTGTCGATGACGCGGTAGCGGCCCTCGAAACCGAAGGCCAGGCACACGTAGAGCAGCTCCAGCAGGTGGCGGTTGGCCGGCACGTTCTCGGCCAGCTTGGCCATCAGCGCAAACACCTTCTCGCCGCCCCAGGACTCGTTGTGGAACTGCACCAGCAGGCTCTGCGCCGCCCAGGCGCCCGAGCCGCCCCAGGGCGTGCTGGCCGCCGACTCGTCCAGCAGCGTGCACAGGATGTAGCGGCCGGCGATGACCTGCTCATTGGGCAGGCCGTCGGCCCGCGCCTTGGCCTCGAAGGCGCGGATGCCCTCGGCCAGTGCTTCCTTCAGCCCCGCGGGGTTGGGGTGCTGCGCGCTGTGGCGGATGCGCGGCGCCGCCGACAGCAGCGGCATGGCCGCGGCCACCAGCGGATTGAGGCTGGCGGAGGTGAGCGCCTCCAGGGCCATCGGGGCCTCGCGACCGGCGGGGCCAGCAGGCATGCCGACAGGCACCGGGGCCGCCGCCGCGGCGGGCCGTGCCGCAGCCGGGGGCGCACCCGTCGCGGCGCGGCCGGCGCTGGGCTTGATGACCGTGCGGTCCTGCCCGAAGGCGGCAAAGGGATCGTCTTGTTGGGGGTCGCTCATGCTTCAACCAATCGCGCGAATGTCGGAACACAGCCACGGAGGCACAGAGGCACAGAGGCGGCCCGCCTGCGCAGCGGAACGAGAGCCGGCACAGGCCCGCTCTCTCTGTGCCTCTGTGCCTCTGTGGCTGTGTTCTTCAGCCATGGCGTCAGGAACGAATCGCCCAGAACTCAAGTTCCAGGCCCGGGAACTCGCCCGCGATGTGCAGGGCCAGGCCACCGGAGGTTTCGAGCTGCTTCCACAGCTCGTTGCCGCGGGTCTCCAGCTCGAAGTAGTTGTGGCCCGCGTGATAGGGGATCTGTCGCGGCGCCACCGGCAACGGGCGCAGGGCCACGCCGGGCAGTTGCAGGTTGACGAGATCGCGGATGCGCTCGACCGGGCCGATCTTGACCTGCGTCGGGAAGCGCGCCCGCAGCGCATCGCCCGGCAGCTGCGCCGACACCGCGAGCACGAAGGTCGCGCTGCGCTGCAGGCCCACGTCCGGGATCAGGGCCACGCGCACGCCGTAGGCGCGGTCCTGCAGCTCGATCGGGAGGGCGGTCTGCTCCATCACCATCGACAGCGACTGCCGCAGGTCGTCGATGACGGGCCTGAAGGTGGCGGCCAGGTCGTCATGCACATAGGTGGCGTAGGCCGTGGGGCGACGGCTGTCGCGGAAGGTGGCCAGCTCGCCGGCCAGCGCCAGGCATTCGCTGTAGAGCCGCTCGGGGTGCAGCAGCGACACCGTGCGCAGATGCTGGAAGCTCGCCTGGTGGCGGTTGACCGTCTGCAGCAGCAGGAAGTCGGCAATCTCGCCCACACCGCCACGGCCCGGGGCGGCCAGCCGGGCGGCCAGGGCTTCGCCACGCTGGTGCAGCAGGCCGCAGAGCTCGCGCAGATAGCCATCCAGCACCGGATGGGCTGCCGCGTGCAGCAGCGGCGGCACGTAGGTCGGGTCGAGCACCACGCGGTTGTCGGCCCGCCGCTCCACCACGCGGGCCACGCCCAGGGTCACATAGCCTTCACCGGCATCGCGCTGCAGCATCAGGCGCAGGTTGAGGCGGCCGATCTGCAGCGGCGCATCGCGGTCGACCTGCGCATTGCTGTCGGCCACGCTGACCTCGCTGGTCGTGAACCGCGGCCCCATCGCGCTGGCAGCCTGCTCGGCGTCGGTCTCCACCACGCCGGGGCGCTGCATCGTGACGGCCAGCACCACCACCTCGTTGCGGGCATCGGGCGGGATGTCCAGCGCCGCCGGTGTCGCATCACTGCCCGGCGCACTGAAGGCGGTGCCGTCGGCCAGCAGCCCCTGGGCCCCGGCCAGGCCCACCTTGCCCAGGGTCAGGGCGGCGTCGTCCAGGCTCAGGGCCGTGAAGCCCCAGGCATAGGCGACGGCTTGCTGCAGGCGTTGGCGCCACTGGTGCTCCCAGTGGCGGTCGTGCTGCTGGAAGTGCTGCGGCTGGAGGAACATGCCCTCCGTCCAGATCACGCGGTCACGCCAGGTCATGGATGGGTTTGCCTCAAGGGAACGGGAAAAGGGGCGCAGGCGGCCCGGGTGGCTGCCTGCAGTCCCGGGTGAGTGACTGCAGGGCCGGCTTGGTTCCCCCGCGGCCTGCGGGAACCAAGCGGGCGGCGGCGTCACTCAACCGGCGTCCTCTTCCGTCGACACGAGTGCCCGCCATGAAGACCCTGCCCTCCCTGCTGCTGCTCTCCCTTTGCGGCCTCGGCCTGGCCGCCAGCGCACAGACGCCCGAAGTCCCACCGCCCGCCGCGTCGGCCGTGGCCTCGGGCGAAGCAGTTGACCTGGGCAAGACCGTGCCCACTGCCGAGGCCATCGCCGAGGGCCTGTTCCCCGACGACAAGTGCAAGGAGCTGGAGGCCAACGGCTTCAAGTGCATGGGCTTCAAGCCCGCCATCCGCTACTCGCTGCCGGCCACCTCGTTCAAGGTCGGCTCGGCCGAACTGCCGCCGCTGCTCAAGCGCCAGCTCGACGTCTTTGCCGACGTGCTCAAGACCAAGAAGAACACCGACCGCCAGGTGCGCGTCATCGGCCATGCCGACGCCTCCGGCACCCCGCAGGCCAACCAGGTGCTGTCGGTCAAGCGCGCCGAGTCGGTGCGCAACTACCTCGTCGCCAAGGGCACCGATCCCGCGCTGATCGTCATCGAGGGCGTGGGCTCCAAGGACCTGAAGAACCCGGCCAAGCCGACGGCGGACGAAAACCGGCGGGTGGAGATCGGACGGAAGTGAGCCTCGCGCGAGACCGTTGCCGATGGCGGCCTCGCACGCTGAGGGAGACGGTCACCCGAAGCCGCTGCCAAGCCGGCTTGGCCGAGGCGGCCAAGGCGTGAATACGGCACGCTATCAAAAGTATCGAAAGTAGCAATAACGCGCAAAGACGGTTAACCTCGCTGCACGATGAACTGACGTCATGCAGCGGCACCGAACCCGGGTCGCTCGCTCGATGGAGAAGGAGAGCGGATCATGGGTTTCGCGACAATGAAGGTAAGGACGAAGCTGACGCTCGCATTTGGCGGGCTCACGCTGCAACTGATGCTCGTGGCGGCCCTCGCCTGGGCGGCTCTGAGCCGAGAAAACGATAGTTTTGATCACTTCGCCTTGGGCATCACCGCGAGGTCCCACGTGGCGAATGCGGTGCGCCACAACGTCGATGCGAGGGCCATCGCGGCCCGCAACCTCGTGCTGGTGACGCGCCCCGACGACCTCGCCATCGAGCGGGCCAACGTGGAGAAGGCTCACCGCGCTGCGACTGAAAACCTTGCGAAGCTCCAGGCGATGGCCAAGGCCGACGACGTCTCGGCCAAGGCGCGCGAGCTGATCGCCGAGATTGCGCGCGTCGAGCAGTTGTACGCGCCGGTGGCGCTGGACATCGTGGCCCTGGCACTGCAGGGCCAGCGTGATGAAGCCGTCCAGCGCATGAACGAGAAGTGCCGGCCGCTGCTGGCACAACTCGTGGCGGCCAGCGACGCCTACACGCACTACACCCTGCAGCGCGCCGACCAGATGGCGGCCGACAGCGATGCACGCATGAAGAGCGACATGCTGTGGTTCGCCTTGGTCGCTTGCCTGGCCATCGCGACCGCCATCGTTTCGGGCGTGCTGATCGTCAGAGGCCTGCATCGCGCGCTCGGCGCCGAACCGCATGACCTGGGGCAAGCGGCCAGGCGGGTGGCGACCGGTGACCTCGGCATGCTTGCCGGGGAGACCCTGGCGCCGCAAGGCAGCGTGCTTGCGTCGCTGGGACAGATGCGCAGCGGCCTCGTCACCATCGTGCAGAGCGTCAGGGAAGCCTCCGACTCCATTGCCGACGGCAGCGCAGAGATTGCGGCCGGCAACGCGGACCTCAGCCAGCGCACCGAGGAGCAGGCCAGCGCCTTGCAGCAGACCGCGGCAACCATGGAGGAGTTGGGGACGACCGTCCAGAACAACGCCGGCCATGCGGAGCAGGCCGATCAACTCGCGTTGGACGCGACCCGCATCGCCACCGAGGCCGGCTCGGTGGTGGGCGAAGTCATCTCCACGATGCATCAGATCGACGCGCAGTCCAAGAAGATTGCCGACATCATCGGCACGATCGACGGCATCGCCTTCCAGACCAACATCCTCGCGCTGAACGCGGCCGTTGAGGCGGCCCGGGCGGGTGAGCAGGGTCGCGGCTTTGCCGTGGTCGCCAGCGAAGTGCGGGCTCTGGCCCAACGCAGCGCAGGTGCCGCCAAGGAGATCAAGTCACTGATCGAAGGCAGCGTCGGGCAGGTGGAGACGGGCTCCTCCCTCGTGAACCGCGCCGGCACGACGATGGACCGCGTCGTCAACGCCATCAAGAGCGTGAGCCATGTGGTGGGCGAGATCAGCCTGGCCAGCAAGGAGCAAAGCACCGCAGTGGGCCAGGTGGGGACCGCGATGTCGCAGATCGACGAGGTCACGCAGCAGAACGCGGCCTTGGTCGAACAGAGCGCCGCCGCCGCCGAAAGCCTTCGCAACCAGGCCGACCGCCTGGTGAAGACGGTGGGCGTGTTCCGGCTTGCCTGACGGGCTTGATGCCACACCGGCCCGAGAGAGGGTGTGCACGACCTTGGGAGGGCGGGTCTTGACCCGCCCTTCAGCCAGGGCCGCGGTCCCCGCCGCGCCGGTGGTTCAGCCACCAACCGGCGAGCACACCCAGGCAAGGGCCGCCCGCCCACACGGTCGCGACCATGGGGTTCATCGGTCGGGGAAACTGCTCGAAAGCCGTGAACAGCAGGCTCAACCCGACGAGGGCGACCGGCACCGCCCAGGACCGCCGCGGCGCCAGTTGCGCTGCCAGCGCACCCCCGAGTCCTGCACCGAGCGCGATGGCCGCCTGCAGCGCCAGCCAGACGGGGTGCGAGGCGTCGTCCGCATGCTCCAGCCACAGGCCGGGGCTGTCCGTGCCCAGCGCGATCCCGCGCGTCAGGAACAGCACGACGACCGGCAACACCGTCTTCAACCCCAGGGCCGTGAGGCTGCCTACGGCGACAGCCAGCCAGGCTGACCGTGGGATGGCGTCATTCGGAGCGGATGAATTCGTCATGGGGGTCTGAGCAACGAGAACGACAGCCGAGACTGCGGCCGCTATTGCAGGCGCGTCGTCGGGTGTAGGCCTTCAGATGCAAGTATTCTGGTGACGGTGCTTTGCCGTGATGGAGCCACTGCCGCCCAACACCGGTCCGTTGCGCCGCTGCCGGGTCTTCTTCCGCCTCAGGCCATGCATCTGCTACAGCCCACCGAATATCAACCTGTCATCGCGTCGCGGTTTGCGTTGGCTCGCGCCCAGATACAGCGGCTGTTGCCGAATGCAGTGGTGGAGCATATTGGCTCTTCAGCAATACCAGGGGCTGTGTCAAAAGGCGACCTGGACATCTATGTCTCGGTCGCCCCATCAGACCATGCGACATCGATCAGCATCCTGAGGGGTCATGGCTATGCCGAGAAGCTGGATACGCTGCGCAATGAGCATCTCTGCATGCTCGAATGGCACTACCCGGACGAAGCGCATGCGGTTCAACTGGTGGCGCGCGGTTCGCCGTTCGAGATGTTCCTTGTCTTCCGAGATGCTTTGCTGGCCTGCCCTGCGCTTGTCGACGAGTACAACCAAATCAAGCGGAGTGCCGCGCACCTCTCCGCCACGGAGTACCGCGCAGCAAAGTCGGGTTTCATTGAGAGAGTCCTCCGTGAAACCAAGTCGCAAGAGCGCGCCCCCTAAGGGGTCATCTCCGTCATCTGCCCCGGGTTGGTGAAGGTCACCACGCCGCCGTAGGCGCAGTTCAGCGTGGAGGTGTTGTTCAGCACCGGCTGGTTGGCCAGCATGAAGGTGGGGGTGCCGGGCTTCCAGGGGCCGGGGAAGACGGGCACGCAGGGCATGGGGGTCAGCACGCCGAGGGCGGCGGCGGTGGCGGCGGCAACGGTGGGGTTGCTGGGGCTGTTGCACATGCCGAAGGGCGGGATGTTGACCATGGGCACGTTGTCCATGATGTTGGCCGCGGCCATGTTGCTGGTCATCATCTTGTTCTTGGGCAGCACGTTCAGCGTGCTCGGCGCGACGCCGAAGCTGCAGGTCATGGCGGCACCGGTGCAGACGTGTTGAGGCATGGACGTGCTCCTGGTCAGCGGTGAAGAGCGTGAGGCTCAGTCGCCCAGCCACAGGGCCAGGGCGGTGTAGTTGTCGTGGTTGGGCTTGTCAGCCGCGGCCAGACGCACGCGCAGGCCGAGGTCGTTGAGCCAGGCCTGAGGGTCGGTCGCGAAAGCGAGGGCGGCCGTGATCTCCTCGTCGGGCAGCCACTCCCACAGGCCATCGGTGCAGAGCATCAGTGCATCGCCGCCGGCCAGCGGCCAGGGTTCGGGCTGCACGCTGAAGTGCAGGTCGTCGCCCTGCGCGCCGAGCGCTGAGTAGAGCTCGCTGCGCTTGGGGTGTACCCGCGCGCCGGCTTCGTCGAGCAGGCCGCCGTCGATGAGGGACTGCACCAGGCTGTGGTCGCGGGTGCGGGTGGCCAGGCGTCCCTGGCGGAAGGCGTACAGGCGCGAGTCGCCGCAGTGGCCCCACAGCGCGCTGCGATCTTGCAGGTCGATGGACAGCAGTACCACGGTCGAGTGCATGTGGCGCAGCTGCGGCGTGGTCGCGCGCTGGGCGAGCACGGCCTCGTTGGTGTCGCGCAGCAGGTCGCGCAGCGCCTGCGGGTCGTGGGCCGGGCGCGTGGCATAACTTTGCAGCGCGTGGCTCACCGCGAGCTTGGAGGCCACGTCGCCCCCGCCGTGCCCGCCCGCGCCGTCGGCCAGCACGCAGCACAGGTAGCGCTCGGAATGCCAGTGGCCGCAGGCGTCCTCGTTGACCTGGCGGCCGCCTTGTTCCGACATCAGTGCGAGCTCGATCTGCACGGGGGGCCTCGGGTCAGCGTTCAGGGGTTTGGAGTGAATCGAGCTGGGCCTCGTAGGCGCGCAGGAACTCGCGCCCGAAGACCTGGTGGAAGTCGTCGGACAGCTCGCCGGCGATCTGCTGGTACTCCTGCTGGAAGACCGACCACAGCTGGGCCTTGCGCGCTGCCGGCAGCAGACTGGAGAGCACCGATTTCTGCGTGAGGCGCGCCTCCAGCGAGGCGGGGTCGAAGCGTTGCAGCAGACCCTCCAGCGCCGCGCGCATGCCGGCCAGGAAGGCGAGCTGGTGGGCGCGCAGGTCGTCGAAAGCATCGCGCATCGCGCGCTGGGGTTCGATGAAGCCGCGCACCGCGGGGCCGAGCAGGTGGCCCAGCGCGACCTCGGCACTGGGCGAGAACTTCAGCGGGTTGTTCTCACGCGCCACGATCATGGTGGCCTCGGCCCGCACCTCGCGCTTCAGGGCGGCCCGGGCCACCAGCAGGTCGACCGTGCCGCGGGCCGATTCGTGGATGAGCTGGCCCAGCAGCCGCATGAACTCGGGCGTGAGGCCGCCGGCGGGGAGATGCGGCATGCCCAGGCCCTCGCGGAAGGCGGCGAGCAGGGCGTCGGTGTCGGTCGATGCGGCGGCCTGGGCGGTGGGCGCGGCGGGCGTGCTCACCGGCGCCGCGGCGGGGGCGGGCGGCGTCACGGGCGCGGGCGCTGCGGCCGCGTCGGGCTTGCGGCCGGCGCGGATGATGGTGCGGCCTTCGCCGGCGCCCTCGTTCCAGGACATCACGGCGCCGGACAGCGTGCCCGCGGGGTCGAGGGCATTCAGCGGCGACGCGGGCGGTGGTGTGACCGGCGGCAGGAAGGGCCGGTGCAGCTCCGACGTGGTGTCGGGCAGCGCAGCACCAGCGGCCGCCGGCAGCATGGCCAGCGCTTGCAGCGGGTCGGCATGGCCTGCCATGTTGGGCTGGGCGATGGCCTCGCCGAGCAGCGAATGGGCCAGTGGGTTGCCCGGCGGTGGCGCCCCGGCGCCCAGGCCGAAGAGCGCGTCGAGCGATTCGCCGCCGCCGCTGGCTGGCGCGCCCGGCAGGTCGGGGATGAGCGGCGCGGGCGCACCGGCGCCGAGGTCCAGACCCAGCGCGCGCGCGCCAGCGGAGGGTGCGGCAGCCGGCGCATCCGACTTGGGCGGTGGGGGCGCGAAGGGGTCCCAGTCGTCCGGGATGCCGCCGGCCAGCGGGGCCGGGGCCGGCGCGGCAGGCATGGGAGCAGGGCGCTGGGCCGGTGAAGCCGACGCGGCGCCGCCCGGCGTGGGCAGGCGCGAGGCGGTGCCGCCGTACAGCCCGAGCGGGTCGGCCCCGGCCCGGTCGCGCCGGATGCTCGGCTGCGTGGCAGGCGCCAGGCCGAAGAAGTCGGCAAACGGGTCGCTGGTGGTGGTGCCCGTGGGCGCGGCGGCCTCGACCAGCAGCACGTAGCCGCCGATCTGGATGCGGTCGCCCGGCTGGATGCCGGCCTCGCGGCCCTTGCCGAGCTGGATGCCGTTGACGCTGATCGCGTTGCTGCCCTGGTCGACGATGCCGTAGCCGCTGTTGGCGCGGAACAGCACGCGGGCATGCACGCGCGAGATGGTGCGCTCGGGGTCGGGCAGCACGAGCTGGTTGGTGTCGGCGCGGCCGATGTCGCCGCCGAGTTCGTCGAACTGTGCGGACAGCGGCTGGCTCGGCGGCAGCCCGTTGAAGGAGAAGACGGTGAGGCGGATCATGGGCCGTAGTGTCTGCGGGGGCACGTCATCGGAGGACATACACATTGCCTTCTATGAGCGTGAGTCGCAAGGGCCAGGCGATGTTGCCCAGGGCCTGGTCGTCGTTGCGGGTGGACAGTGCGGGCGCGCCCAGCGGGTCCAGGCATTCCAGCAGCCGGCCCTCGGCGACGCGGCGCAGCAGCAGAGTCTCGGCGCTGGGCGGGGCGAGGGTGGCGAGCGCGCCGTCCTGCCAGCGCTGCTGGATCAGCGCGCGCAACGCGGCGGCACCGTGGCCGGCGGGGCGTTGGTAGGCATGGTCGAGCTCCTCCAGCCGCAGCCGGCAGGCGGCCAGCAGGCTGTCGGGGTGGCCGCGGCCCAGGTCGAAGGCGATGCGCTGCAGCGCGGCCAACACGGCCAGGCGGTCCTGCGGCGAGGGCTGGACCGGCGGCGCATCCAGCCAGCGCCAGCGCGGAAACGCCACCGGCAGTTGGAGGTCTTCATGCACGACCGTCGGGGCCTGGAAGCTGCTGCCTTCCTCCACGGCCCAGACCACCTCGGCCAGCACCCGCACGGCGTCGTCGGCCAGGCTCTTGCCCTGGCGCAGCAACACCAGCCGCGCCCGTGCCTGCGCGGCGCGGGCCGCCATGCGCGGCTGCGCGGGTGCGTCCGGCTGCGCGACGGCCTGCGCCAGCGGCGGTGGCGCCACCACGAGGCTGATGCGGTTGTTGCCGTTGTGCAGGTACTCGTGCACGGTGACCGAGCGGCTGCCCACGCCGGCCGGCAGGGCGAGCACGGGCACGCCGTTGACGTGCACCTCCACCGGCTCGCCGCTGGTTTGCACCTGCAGGCACATCAGGCGATCCATCATCCGGCCGTCCAGTCGATGAGGGTGAGGGCGGGCAGCAGCTCACGCCGCTGGCGTTGCAGGCCGCTTACCGGGCAGTGGCGCCACAGGCACACGTGCACCGGCTCCACGGCGAGGCGGTAGAACCACTGGTAGCCCAGGCCATCCGGGCGTGGCCGCAGACCGCAGCTGCCGACGAGGGCGCCGCGCAGGTCGTCCGCCAGCGCGCCGGCCGACAGCAGGGCGGGCTCGCCGGTGGCGATGGCCTCGACGCTGAGCGCGACGCGGTCGGTCCAGGCCAGGCGCACGTCGGCCAGGCCCTCGGGGCCGCGCAGGTCGAGCTGCTGGCGCCAGTCGTGCCGGCCTTGCACGCGCAGGCTGATGCGCGCCCGGCTGCCGTCCCAGTCGATCTCGCCGCGCAGGTGCAGGTCCAGCACCAGGGCGGTGAAGTCCAGTGCCGCCTGCACCCGCAGGGCCACCTGGCCGTCGGCCTCGCGCTGCCAGCCCCAGGTGGCACCGGCCTGACCGACCAGCGGCGACAGCTCGGCCGTCATCTCGCCGGAGCTGCCCGCCATCTGGCGCGACCAGGCATTGAAGAGCTGCTCCAGCCCGTCGGCGGCCTGGGGTTGCAGTGATTGCCAGGCCTGCAGCCAGCCGGGCGCGGGCTCGGGCTGCCCGTCGGCTTCGAGCTGGCAGGCGGTGGTGGCGGCGGCTTGGGCCGCGGGCTCGGCGGCCAGCGGCCAGTGGCGCGGCGCGCTGGCGCCGTGGCGCACCTCCAGCAGGCGCTGGGTGGCCGCATGCACCTGCAGGCCGAGCGTCAGCCGGCCCAGGGGCGCGCCGGCATCGCGGATGCCGCAGCTGGCGATGTCGATCGTCTGCCCGTCGGCCGGCTCACCGTGACCCAGGCCGGCAGGCCCGCGGCGCGGGTCGGGTGGCGGCGTGGGGCGGGCGTGCAGGGAGAGGCTCAGGCGTGCGGTGTCGGCACCTCGCCAGGCCAGGCGGCCGGTGTGGCTGGCGTGCACGACCTCGGGGTGGGCATCGCCGCAGCGGGCCTGCGATTGCACCGCCAGCTGCAGGCGGGCGCTGGCGCCCGCGCCGGCGGCACGGCTCAGCACGGGCATCGCGAGTTGGTCCTCCGGCGGCACGGTCAGCGTCTGAGGCGCGGGCGCCCAGGGGGGCAGCTCGGTGCGCATCCAGCGGCCGTCCTGCCATCGGTAGGCCTGCAGGCCCTTGGGCTCGGTCACGGCGAAGCGGACGGCAGCGAGGTCGCAAGCCTGGGGGCGGGGCAGGGGCGGGCGGTCCAGGAAGATGCTGCGGCCCCGCGCCACGCGCCCGAGAGCCGCCTCCAGTGTGGCCAGGGCCTTGTCGAAGGCTGCGGGTGTCAACACCTCTGCGCCGGGGGCCGCGCGCGCGGCGCGGCGCACCACCTCTTCGCGCGAGCCGTGGGTCAGCTGGTGCAGGCGCAGCGTGGGGCTCAGGGCGCCGTCGGCGGCGAGCGCGGCGGCCCATTCGAAGCGCGGCCGCGTCTCGAAGCTGGCGCCCCACAGGCAGCACAGCGAGGCATAGCGGGCCAGGTCGGCCACGCTGCGCAGGCCCAGCGCGCGACCGCGTGCCAGTGCCACCTCGACGAAGGCCGGCCAGCGACCCTGCAACTGCCGCGCGACGTCGGGCCAGGCTTCGGCCAGCACCTGCTGCAGCGATTGCGCGTTGCGCCGGGCCTGCAGGGCTTCCACGTGGTCAAGCTGTTCGGCGGTGAGTTGCAGCATCAGGCCACCCGCTCGCGCACCTGGGTGTGCAGCAGCCCGTCGCGGCGTTGCCACCACGTCCAGCGCCCAGGCGCCGGGCTCACGACGTGCTGACCCGGCGCAAAGAAGGTATCCAGCTGCGACGGCGCCAGCCGCGGCAGCAGCTCGGCCAGCAGGTCGGCATCCCACCAGCGCCAGGCGCGCCGCCGGCCGTCGGGGCCACACATTTCGGCAAGGCGGCGGCTGTGTTCGCGCATGGCGAGCAGCGGCCGCAGGCTGGTCATGAGCACGCCCCAGCCGGCCAGATCGGTGCAGGCTTCACCCAGCAGCCAGGCGGTGAAGTCGGCCTCGGGTTTCAGCTCCACGATGTAGGCGGCCGTCTCGGCGGCAGCGGGCGTGAGGGCACCGCGCTGCAGGCAGTCCCAGCCCCCGCAGCGGGCCTCGCGCAGCCGTGCCGGCAGGCCCGGCACCACGCTGCCGTCGATGACGGCATGCACCCGTGCGCCGGTGGTCAACCACAGGGCCGAGCGGATCTGCGCGGAGGCGAGCGGCGCTGCACTCAAGCGGCGCCTCCGCGGTCATCGCCAGCCGGGGGCTCGGCTGGCGGGGCGGCATCGGCTTCGGCCTGTTTGGCGGCGGCATAGGCCGCGTCGGACGCGGCCTGCACGGCCTCGGCCGTCTCGCCGGGCGGGTTGGCCTCGGCCTCGGCGCGCTTGGCGGCTTCATAGGCGGCTTCAGCCACGGCCAGCACCTCGGCGGCCGTCTTGCGCTCGTCGTCGGTGATGGCGGCGGCCTCGGCGGCCTTCGCGGCTTCGTAGGCGGCCTCGGCGGCCGCCAGGGCTTGTTCGGCGGTCTGGCGTGGGGTCTCGGCCTCCGCCCGGGCTTCGGCCTCACGGGCGGCTCGCTCGGCGGCCTCGGAGTCAGCCAGGGCCTGCTCGCGCGCGGCGTCGCCGTCGTCGCTGGCCTCGTCCTCGTCGTCGTCGCCGCCGGAGGCGAAGCTCGCGCCCGAGGCCACGGCCATGGCCGCCGCGCCGGCCGCCGCCAGCAGGGTGGCGCCCGCCGCCAGCGCGCCCGCGCGCAGGCCTGACGGCTCCTCCAGCATGTCCTCGCCGGCCGGGGTGGAGCTGGCGGTCGCGCAGCCGGCGTCTTCGTCGGCCAGCGGGTCGGCGAAGAGGGCGTCGTAGTCGTCGGCCTGGTCGGGCGTCAGCAGCGCCGTGTTCTGTGCTTCCTCCGGCGCCTTGGGCTCGGCGTCTGCCGCGGCTTCAGCGGCGCCGGCCGAGCCGCCCCCGCCGCCGCAATTGACCTTGACCTGGGCGCCGTCGATGGTGATGCCGCTGGCGCTGAGCGTGATGACGGACGAGCCGCAGACGATCTTGAGGCCCTGGCTCGCCTCCAGCACGATCTCGCCGTTGCTCTTGGCGCTGATGTTGGCGCCCTGCAGCAGCAGGTCGGCGGCCGCCTTGAGCGACAGCTTGTCGGCGGACTCCGCCACCAGCTTGCCGCCGGTCTTGAGGCTGGCCACGCCCTCGGTCTGCAGCGCGATGTCGCCGCCGGACTTGAGCGCGGTCTTGCCGGTCACGTCGTAGCTCAGGTCAGCGCCGATCTTGGCGCTGAAGTCGCTCTCCAGTTGCACCTGCCAGGTGGCGGCGCCAGTCGTGAAGATGTCGCCGGCGACCTTGGTGTGCAGGTCCTTGCCGAGGTCGTGCTTGACGTCCTGACCCACGTACATGAGCCAGTTCTCGCCCACCACCTCCTGGCGCGTGAGCTTGACCTTGCGGTTCTCGTTCTGCTCGATCCAGTCGAAGGCGTCGGCCTTCACATGGCGGCGAAAGTCCTTCTGCGACTGCAGCCAGACGTACTCGCTGTCCTTCTTGTCGTCAAAGCGCAGTTCGTGGCGGGCGTCTTCGGGGCCCTCCTTGGTCGAATGGGTGCGCCAGCCGCTGATGTCGGCGTGCCCGGGCAGCGGATAGATGGGCGTGTTGGCGTCGTTGTGGACCGAACCGGTGATGAGCGGGCGGTCAGGGTCGCCGCCGATGAAGCTGACGACCACCTCGTGACCGACGCGGGGCAGCATCCACAGGCCCATGCCCTTGCCGGCCCAGGGTTGGGACACGCGCACGAAGCAGGAGCTGTTCTCGTCCTTGGTGCCTTGACGGTCCCAATGGAACTGCACCTTGATGCGGCCCTGCGCATCCGTCTCGACCTCATTGCCCGAGGCGCCCACCACCGTGGCCGTCTGAGGGCCGTACATCACGGGCCGCGGGGTGCGGCGGCCGGGGCGGTAGTCCAGCCCGTCGGTTCGGATGCACATCACGGTGGCCAGCACGCCGTCGCGGCGGCCTTGCGAGGCGGCGATCTCCTCGATGGCCTCGTGGTCGGCGAACTCGGCGCTCAGGTTCATGCTGACGACGAGATAGGTCGCCTCGTCGTCATCGCGTGGCGCGCCGGACAGGTCGAAGGTGTCGCCCACCTTCAGGTCATTGCAGTTGGTGGTGCCGGTGTAGACCTTCTTGAGCGCCTGCTGCTCTTCCAGCCGCACCTGGGCCACGCGCGAGAGCGCATCGCTGATGTCCTCGGCTTCGGTGTCGCGCTGGTTGCGCACCACGCGGCTGCCGAACTCATAGAGCTCGCCCGAGCCCAGCGGCAGCGCATCGCCCTCGGGGGTGTCGCCCTCCACCGGGTCTGCGCTGGCGAGGTAGTCGAAGTCACGCACGGTGGCCTTCGCGGCCGTGACCTCCTGCGAGGCGTGCCACTCCACCATGCTCGCCTTCTTGGCATCGAGCTTGTTGGACCAATGGATGACCGGGTCGCCAGGCTTGGCGGCGTGGCCGGCCATGCCGTCGACCATCATCAACTTGTGGTTGCTGCTGGTGTGCTCGAAGAAGTAGTAGATGCCGGCCTCTTCGAGCAGGCGGCTGATGAAGTCGAAGTCGGACTCGTTGTACTGGACGCAGTACTCCAGCACCGCATGCGACTGCGACAGGTTGAACTCGAAGGGTGCGTCGTAGTCTTCGAGCACCGCACTGACGATCTGCTCGACGGTCTGACCTTCCTCCTGGAACACGCGGCAGTTGCGGTTGCGCGTGGCAAACCACAGCCATGGCCGCAAGGTCACGCGGTAGGCATTGAAGCGCCCGCGCCGCTCGCCGCGCTGGGCCTCGGTGACGTAGGCATTGATGTGGCGCTCGGTGCCGTGCGCAATCGTCACGGTGACCTGCTCGCCGACGAGGTCGTCCAGCAGGAGGTCATCGCGGGCGCCCACCAAGTTGACGTTGCCGACGAGGTCGACGTGCCACTCGGGCAGGGTGCCGAGCTGCTCCTTGCCTTCCAGCCGCAGCACCAGCAGCTTGTCGTCGTCGCCGTTGTACGAGAAGGACAGGGCACGCGGGATGCCGCCCAGCACGGCGCTCATCGCGCGCCCCCCGGCCGCGCGGTCGGCACAGGCGTCAGGAGGGCGGGGGCGCAAAGGGGTCTGCGGTGGGCCATGGTGGATCGTCCGAAGTCGCGTCAGGAGCCGACCTGGCGGTGCGGCCTCGATCCTGAGTGGGGGCCTTGCCGGTTTGGTTCCCTGGCCGGCCGGTGGCGCGGGCGGGCATCACGGCGCCGCCCGGCGGGGCGTCACTCGAAGGCGTAGCTGAAGTCGCCGTCTGTCACGCCCAGGGCCACGCGCTGCAGCGGCTGGCCCGAGGCGGTGCGAGACAGGTACTCGATCGAGACGCGCGGCAGCACCGTGTTGGTGAGGATGGCGTCGATGATGCGGCCGCCGCTTTCGGCGTTGTTGCAGCGCTTGACGATGAGATCCACCGCCGCGTCGCTGTACTCGAACGGGATGCGGTGGTTCTCGGCCACACGGCGCACGATGCGGTCGAGCTGCAGGCGCACGATGCGCGCCAGCATGTCGTCGCTCAGCGGGTAGTAGGGGATGGTCACGATGCGACCCAGCAGGGCCGGCGGGAACACCTTCTGCAGCGGCGCGGTCAGCGCCGTGGCCAGCGACTCGGGATCGGGCAGCAGCTCGGGGTCGCGGCACATGTTCATGATCAGCTCCGAGCCCACGTTGCTGGTCAGCAGGATGATGGTGTTCTTGAAGTCGATGAGGCGGCCCTCGCCGTCTTCCATCCAGCCCTTGTCGAAGACCTGGAAGAACAGCTCGTGCACATCCGGGTGGGCCTTCTCCACCTCGTCCAGCAGCACGACGCTGTAGGGCCGGCGGCGCACCGCCTCGGTCAGCACGCCGCCTTCGCCGTAGCCCACGTAGCCGGGCGGTGCGCCCTTGAGCGTGGAGACGGTGTGCGACTCCTGGTACTCGCTCATGTTGATGGTGATGACGTTCTGCTCGCCGCCGTACAGCGCCTCGGCCAGGGCCAGCGCGGTCTCGGTCTTGCCCACGCCGGAGGTGCCGCACAGCATGAACACGCCGATGGGCTTGTTGGGGTTGTCCAGGCGGGCGCGCGAGGTCTGGATGCGGCGCGCGATCATGTCCAGGCCGTGCTGCTGGCCGATGACGCGCTGGCCGAGCGTTGCGCCCAGGCGCAGCACGGCTTCCAGCTCGTTCTTGACCATGCGGCCCACGGGGATGCCGGTCCAGTCGGCTACGACGCTGGCCACGGCCTGGGCATCGACCGAGGGCAGGATCAGCGGCGCGTCGCCCTGCAGCTCGGCGAGCTGCGCCTGTGCGGCATGCATGTCGGCCAGCAGGGCCTCGCGGTCGGGTTGGGTGGAGGTGGCTTCATCCACCGGCTGGCTCTGGCCGTCGACGGGGCTGCGCAGCTGGGCCCGCAGGACCAGGATGCGGGCGACGAGGTCCTTCTCCTGCGCCCAGCGGGTGTACAAGGTGGCCAGGCGCTGGCGCTCGGCGGCGAGCTTGTCGCCGACCGCCGTGCCCCGCTCGCCGATGGCCACGCCCACCTGGGCCTCGCGGGCGATGATGCCCTGCTCGATCTCCAGCGACTCGATGCGGCGCTGGCAATCCTCCACCTCGGCCGGCATCGCGTGCTGGCTGACCGCCACGCGCGCGCAGGCGGTGTCGAGCAGGCTGACCGCCTTGTCGGGCAGCTGGCGCGCGGGGATGTAGCGGTGCGACAGCTTCACGGCGGCCTCGATGGCCTCGTCCAGCAGTTGCACCTGGTGGTGCTTCTCGAGCACCGTGGCCACGCCGCGCAGCATCAGCACCGCCTTCTTCTCGTCGGGCTCCTCGACCTGCACGGTCTGGAAGCGGCGGGTGAGCGCCGGGTCTTTCTCGATGTACTTCTTGTACTCGGCCCAGGTCGTGGCGCCCACGGTGCGCAGGTTGCCGCGGGCCAGGGCCGGCTTGAGCAGGTTGGCCGCGTCGCCCGTGCCCGCCGCGCCACCGGCGCCCACCAGGGTGTGGATCTCGTCGATGAACAGGATGATGGGCGTGGGGCTTTGCTGCACCTCGTCGATGACCTGGCGCAGGCGCTGCTCGAACTCGCCCTTCATGGAGGCGCCGGCCTGCAGCAGGCCGATGTCCAGTGACAGCAGCGTCACGCCCTGCATCGGCGGTGGCACGTCACCCCGCGCCAGGCGCAGCGCGAAGCCCTCGACTACCGCCGTCTTGCCCACGCCGGCCTCGCCGGTGAGCAGCGGGTTGTTCTGGCGGCGGCGCATCAGGATGTCGACGATCTGTCGGATTTCGTCGTCGCGGCCGGTCACCGGGTCGATCTCGCCCTTGCGGGCCTTCTCGGTCAGGTCGACGGTGAACTTCTTCAGCGCCTCCTGGCGGCCCATGGCGGCCGGGGCCATGGCGCCGCTGTCCTCGCCCGGCTGGCCGCTGCCCAATGCGCTGCCATCGGTTGCGCCCAGGCCAGCCTCGCCCGTCTTGCCCACGAGGACGGGCAACTGGTCGGCGAGGTCGTCGGCCTTGATCTTCTCGAACTGGCGCGAGATGCCCAGCAGCGCATTGCGCAGCGACGGCGTGCTCAGGCAGGCCAGCAGCAGGTGGCCGCTGCGCACCTGGGCGTCGCCGTACATCAGCGTGGCATAGACCCAGCCCTGCTGGATGGCGTGCGTGATGTGCTCGGAGAAGTCGCTGATGGCCGTCGAGCCCCGGGGCAGGCGGTCCAGCGCGGTGGTCACGTCGCGGGCGAGTGCGGCGGCGTCCAGCCCGTAGTGGCGCACGATGGCAGCCACGTCCGAGGCATTGTTTTCCAGCAGCTGGGTGATCCAGTGCACCAGCTCCACATAGGGATTGCCCCGCAGCTTGCAGAAGACGGTGGCACCCTCGATGGATTTGTAGGCCAGCGGGTTGAGCTTGCCAAAGAGTGCCTGGCGGCTGATGTCGGTCATGTGCGTTCTCCTCGGTGCTGAGTGACCGAGGGCGCCGTTCGGTTCCGCAGGGCGTCAGCGCGCCGTCTAGTGCTGGTGAGCCGGCGCGAGCGAGGGGCCCAGCGGGGCCCGGCAGATGCTCTCCACGTTCATCAGCAGCTGGTCGGCGCGCTTGCGCGGCCGCGGGCTGTTGAGCCAGGCGCTGCGCCCCAGTTGGCCCACGCCCGGCTGTCGCCCGAGCGGCCAGGCGGGCACCTCGGTGGGCTTCAGGCGCAGCCGCAGGTCCCAGGCGAACTCGTGGCCGACGTACTGGCGCACCAGCGCCTGCAGCGCCGGCAACTGGGGCCCCGACGGCAGGAAGGCCTGGAACTCATGCCATCCCAGCGGCCCGATCTCGATGCGGAACTTGTGCTGCACATCCCACACCTGGCGGCCCAGCACGGCACCGCGGCCCAGTCCGATGCCGTCGTGCCGCAGGAGCCGCGTGCGCTCCTCGGTCTCCAGTGCCATCCAGTGGCCGCTGAATTGCTGCACCAGCGCGGGCACCTTGAAGCGCAGGCTGATCCAGCTCTGCAGGCCATCGGCATCGCGGGCGGAGCGGGCGAGGCGGCCGGCGAAGTAGAGCTTGGAGAAGTCGCCCAGCGCATCGCGTTCCCGCAGGGCCGGCTCGGACAGGCCGACGAGGGCGCCCATCTGGCGCACGATGGGCGCGTCGCGCCCCCGGTCCATGCCGACGACCGGACGGGTTCGCGCCCAGGCGCGGTAGAACAGCAGGCCGAAGCGGTGCAGCAGCAGGTCGGCGAACGCGGCGAAGGTGCGGTCGCCATGGTGCATGGCCCGCTCGCGGGCGTACTCGGTCAGGTGGGTGGGCAGGGCGCCATTGGGGCCGAACAGGCTCAGCACCCGCTGCACCAGGCGTGGCGGCCCGTGCTCGTTGGTCGCCAGCCGGGTGATGGCGGTGGGCGCGAAGTTCAGTGCGGGTTCGCTGGCGAAGCGCACCGGCTCGTCGCCGGGGCGCAGCGATTCACCCAGGCGCGGTTGCGCCGGATGCGCGGCCTCGATGCGGCGAAGCGCCTGGAAGAGATCGAAGCGACCCGGGCGCTCGGTCAGCGCCTGGAAGATGTCGGGCGTCGGCTCGGGCGTCATAGCAGGGCGCGGGCGCCCGGCAGCGGTTGCCAGCGCTTGAGCTCACCGCGGGTGTGCGAGACCAGGGCCGTCTGCACGAAGCTGTTCATCGAGACATGCCGGCTGAAATAGTGGTGCAGCACGGCGCCCAGCAGCGCGGCGCTGCCGCCCTGGAAGGCGAGTTCGTCGACCGTCAGCTGCACCTCCAGCCCGCGGCCGAACGCGATCGGGCCGGGCGCCGGGTGGCGGCGCACCACCGGCCGTGCGCTGACCGAGCGCAGGCCTTCCACCTGACGCAGCAAACCCGGCTCGGCGCCGTGGCCGAACAGGCCGACCAGCTCGCGCAGGGCCAGCGCGCCGCGCTCGGCGTCTTCATCCACCAGCGACAGGTAGTTGAGCGACAGCAGCGACAGCAGCCGCCAGGCGAGCGGCCCCTCGCGAGAGGCACCGCGGGGGCGTGACGGACCGGCGACGATGCCGACATGGGCGACCGGCGCGCGGGCCTCCAGGGTCAGGCCGCCGTGGTCCCGCCCGGTGGGCATGAACAGCGGCAGGTCGCGGTTGGTGCAGCGCAGCCGCGCGCCGAGCTGGCGCAGCTCGGTGCGGTAGGGCGCGCGTTGCAGGTCCACCAGCGACAGGAACACCTCGTGCCCCACATAGGCCGAGCGCGGCCCCTCGCGGCGGCTGCGGTCCCCGGCCAGACGCGGCTCGCGCAGCAGGCTGAAGTAGCCGGTGGCGCCGGCCGGGTCGGCATGCGGCACGTCGAACAGCGGCAGGAACTGCAGCTCCTCGCTGTTGGTCGAGAAGCCGGTCACGGCGGCGACGTCAAACACCTCGAAGTCGTTGCCGGCGAGGCGGTCGGGGATGACCTGGAAGGCGGTGCTGCTGTCGTCCACCGCGATGCGTTCGGCGCGGCGTTCGAACAGGTTGATGGCCGGTACGCAGTTCAGGCTGAAGTTGGCGGGCTCGCCGCCGCCTTCCAGGCTCGCCTCATAGCGGTCGAACAACAGCACCAGCTCGAAACTGTTGCCTGCGCAGGCCGCAAAATGCGGTCGCAGCCCGGCAATGTCCAGGAACAGGAAGCGCTGCGGGAAGGCGAAGTACTCCTGCATCAGCCGTGTGCCGGAGAGACCGCGCAGCGTGACGGGCAGCATGGCCTCGTCATCGGCCAGGCCCACCTGGCGCACACGGCTGGCCGGCAGGAACTGGCGTTGGGCGCTGGCGTCCTTGCCGCCGGGGCCGGCGAGCACGCCGACACAGCGGCAGGTGGCCAGTTCATGCAGCTTCATGGCCACGTCCTGCAGGCCGCCCATGAAGAAGCGCAGGCTGTCCAGCGGCAGCCGGGCGAAGCTCATGCCCGCGGGCAGCTCCAGCTTCACGCGCACCGCGCTGCGGGGGCGCTCGCGCAGGGGCAGGCCGTTGAAGTTGACGTCGGTGGCGCTCAGAAAGTAGTCGACCTGCGTGACCTTGACCGGCGTCAGCGTGACGGGCTGGGCGGTGCGGAACTCGCAGCGCGTCGGGCCCAGCGGCGTGCGAGCGCCGAGCAGCGCGCTGCCGCGGGGCAGGGTGTAGCCGGAGAGCAGGTTGGGGTCGTTGCCCGGCTCCAGCTGCGCGACCAGCATCGACGGCATCGGCGCGCCGAGGTTGGGGCAGACCATGTCGAGCAAGGTCTGCGCGAGCTGCGGGAACTCGGCGTCCTGCTTGAGCTGCACGCGGGCCGCAAGGAACGCACTGCCTTCGAGCAGGCGCTCGACGTAGGGGTCGGCCACTTCCAGGCCTTCCATGCCCAGCCGGCCGGCGATCTTGGGGAACTCGCGGGCGAACTCGCCGCCCATCTCGCGGAGGTAGCGGAGTTCCTGGTTGTAGTAGCGAAGCAGGCGAGGGTCCATGGGCGCTCAGGGTCGGGCGTCAGGCACCCGTCGGTGAGTGACGGGGCCGGGCGTTCGGTTCCCGGCGGGCGGCGAGACCCGCGGTGCTCAGGCGCGCAGGTCGCGCACGGCGGCCTGGCCGGTGTCCACGTCCACGTCGGCACTGAGCAGCAGCTCCAGCGGCACGGGCTGGTTCCAGAGCTGGCCCTTGATGGTGATGCGCAGGCTGGTCGGGCGCAGGCCGGTGCTGAGGTCGTTGGTGATGCGCACCTCGACGCTGGCGGCATCCAGCCGCGGCTCGAAGCGCACGATGGCCTGGCGCAGCTGGGCCTCGATGAGGGGGAAGTTGTGGATGCTCATCGTCTGCCCGGTCAGGGGCAGGATGCCGAAGTTCAGCACCGAGTCGGCGGCGTGGGGCACGC
Source organism: Roseateles puraquae (assembly GCF_002205845.1). Classification (GTDB taxonomy): domain Bacteria; phylum Pseudomonadota; class Gammaproteobacteria; order Burkholderiales; family Burkholderiaceae_C; genus Pelomonas; species Pelomonas puraquae. The sequence continues at coordinate 75,869 of NZ_NISI01000007.1, forward strand.
TCTTCCAGAGGGCGGTGCGTTCGGGGTCGCTGCGGTTGCCGATGTCGGGCTCCTCGCAGACCGCATTGAACAGCCAGGACAGGTCGCGCAGCACCGCCTCGCGCAACTGGCGCCGGCTCAGCACGCGGGCCTCCAGCGGCTCGACGCGCGAGGCCGGTTCGTGGTCGGTCAGGCGGTCCAGCAGCGAGGGCTGGAGCCGGTCCTGCGCGCCATAGGCGGCCATCAGGTGCTCGCCGTGGGCGTGTCGAAGCGGATCTCGCGCACGGCCATCAGGTCGTGGTCGCCGAGGTCGCTCACCAGCACGCGCTGGCCGAGGCCGGCGTAGCGGTCGTCACCCGGCAGGGGCTGCCACTCGGTCTTGCGCGCGAGGTTGATGAGGCCGTCCTCGCTCGCCTCCGAGCCGGGGTAGCGGGTGGGCACCAGGGCCACGCTGCTGCCGCCGTTGGTGAAGCTCAGCTGGGCGGGCATCCAGACGCAGTCGCGCAGGTCTTCCGGCGGGTCGAAGCGGATCTGGCTCAGGTGATGGAAGGGCACCCAGGTGTAGTGGCCGTTGAGGCAGGTCTCCAGCACCGGGCCGAGGCGGGAGTCGGCGTCAGCCAGCCATTCGAAGGCCTGGCCGTCGATCTGGCCGGGGCAGGCGGGCGCCGCGTCGAAGGCCTTGGCGGCCAGGTCAGCGGCGAGTTCGGGCTGGCCGTCGCCCTGCTGGCGCAGCGATTCGATGAGCTGGGCCACCCAGGCCTGCGGCTGGCCGAACACCACCGGTGTGCGCCGGCCGGCGAACACCTCCGCGCGCAGCAGCTCGCAGCGGATGGCATGGCCGACGGTCTCACGCATCGGGATGGCGAGCTTGTCGAGATCGGCCACGACATTGAGCTGGGTGTGGGCGCGTTCCCACTGGCCCAGCACGCTCAGCAGCTGGGCCAGGAAGGTGCGCAGCCTGGCATCGGCGGGCTGGGCGCGTACGGCTTCGGTCAGCCGGGCGAGCGCGGTGCGCGGGTCGCCCGCGCGGACGGCTTCTTCAGCGGCTTGTTGGGGTGTCATGTCAGTCGTTCGTGGCTCGGGCCTCTGTGGCCTGGTCGGGATTCAGAACCCATGCCCGCAGTCGGTGCAGAAGCGCGCCTGGCGCGGCAGGGTGATGCCGCAAGCGGGGCAGCTCTTGTGGGTGCTGGCCATGTCGAAGCCGCATTCATGGCAGAAGCGGCCACCGGTGCTGGGGGTCTGGCAGTTGGGGCAGGCAGCGGTCGTCGCGCTCGCGCCCGCACCGGCGGCCGGGGCATCTTGCGCGCTGCGGGCGGCGCAGTCCCGGCAGGTGCCGGCGCTGCTGTTCCAGCATTCGCGGCCCACCCACTTGCGGCAGCCGGTGCATTTCTCAAAGAGCGGCGCGGCCAGGGCCATGGCTTCGGCCAGGGCCTCGCGCTTGGCCTCGCCGGCGCCGGCCTCGGCAAAGGCGCCAGTGGCGCGGCTGGCCTTGTTGAGGTCGTAGAACATGAAGGCGAAGCGGCTCAGCCAGCCGGTGATCTGGCCCTTGCGGTAGGGCTTGAAGGCCGACCGCGAGGCTTCGCCGCACTTCTCGCAATAGAACTCGAACTGGAAGCCGGCCGACACATCGCTCATCGAGGTGCTGACGTCGCGGTAGTTGGTGAGGGCCATGGCGTCAGATCGGGGAGCCGATGTTCTTCATCGTGAAGGCGCGGGTCGTGCCCTGCGACAGGTTCTTGGCCACGGCCTGGCCGGCGTTGCTGTGCGAGTAGTGCGACGGCGGGTTCTTGTAGACGTAGGCCAAGGAGGCGAACTCGCAGGTCCATTCCTCCATCAGCTCGGTCATGGTGTCGGTGACGGCCACTTCCAGCTTGTAGTCGGTCAGGCGGATCTTCTGGATGGTGAACACCAGCGAGGTGCCTTCCACCACGTTGGTGGAGCGCTGATGGATGGTGAGGGTGCCGGAGGGAAAGATGTCGCCCGCCTTCATGGAGTTCAGCATCTGCGTGGTCGCGATGTCCACCCGCTTCTTGAAGGTGAACTCGAAGCTCGGATTGCGGTCACCGGCGTCCTTGGTCTTGCCCTTTTTGGCCTTTTCGTCCTTCTTCTTGTCGTCGTCCTGCTGGCTCTCGGTCTGCTCGATCTTGCGCTCGGCGGCGTCGAGCATCTTTTCAAGCCACCGGTCGTGCTTGTCCTGCAGGGTCTTGCGCTCGGACTCGGATTTGGCGCGCGCCATGTCGCGGGTGAGCGCGGACTGCGCCTGCGAGATGGCCTGCTTGAGGTCACGCGCGGTGCTGCTCGCCGAGTCGCCCTTGATCAGGCGGCCGCCGCCCGCCTTGCCGCTCTCGGCGCTCTGCTGCTTCTCGTCTTCGTTGTGCAGCTTCCAGCTGAGGCTTTCCAGCAGCACCTGGCCCTGGAAGAGATGGGAGACAGCCTCACCCGCCACCGGCACCCGTGTGGGCCGCAGCAGGATGAGGTAGATGTCGGCGCCGTGCGTGGAGGAAGACATCAGAGGGCCATCGGGTAGAAGAAGGGGGCCGTGGGCAGGTTGTCCTTGCCCAGGGTCTTCAGGTACATCAGCTTGATGTTCTTGAAGTTGAGGGTCCAGGTCTCGATCACTTCCTTGGACAGCCCGCTGTCGGAGACCTCCAGCGAACACTCCGCGAAGTAGCCCATCGTGCAGGCCAGCACGAAGCCGGGCTGGTGGATGGCCCGGCCCTGCTGCTTGATGTGCAGCACCGTGATGGTGGCGCTGACCACCGGCAGATGGTTGTCCAGGCAGAAGTGCATCTGCGAGGAGCCGACGTCAAAGCGCTTCTTGAACGTCAGCGGCTCCATCTGCACGGTGACCGTGCTGCCCAGGCCCGCCATCGAGGCCGCGGCGGCCGCCACGCCGGCGAGGCCTGAGGGCCGGGCCTTGGGGTCTTTCAGGGCGGTCATGCCCCAGCCGAACTCCATCAGCTCGACCGAGCCTTCCCAGCCTTCGAGCAGACCCTCGCCCACCACCGGCCCGGCGCCGGTGATGAGTTGCATGAAGATGTTGGAGCGGCTCATGGGCGTTCAGCGCGCAGCAGCCACTCAGGACGGAGACGCCGTGCCGGCCGGGATGTCCCAGTTGTAGGTCTTGGCCGCGCCGAGCTTGCCGGTCTTGTTGTCCTGCGGCTTGTATTCGATCTTCACGGTCTTGAAGACCATCTCGACCTTCTGCGTGACGTTGCCTTCCTCGGTGCCGTTCTGGGCGACCTTGGTGATGTAGCAACCTTCCATGGTCATCGTGAAGTAGGTCTCGGGCGTGGCCGAGCCGGTGGTCTTCATCATCTGCAGCTCGACCTTGGGGAAGGCCTTGCCCGTGCAGATGTAGCCCATGATGACCGTGGAGGCGGTGTCGAAGTAGTGCTCCCAGTTCATCTTGCCGGGGTTGGGCTTGCCCACCGAGGCGCCGCCGCCCTTGGTCCAGCTGGACTCGGCTTCGACTTCCCAGTCCCAGCCCTGGATCTCGATCCACTTTTCCTTGCCCTTCTGAAGCGACTCGCCGTCGGCTTTGTCGAAGAAGGTGATGAATGCATTCACTGCCATGTTGCTATCTCCTGTGGGGGTTCAGAGTGCGCGGGTTTGTTGAAGGTGAGGAGGGCTGCCGTGCGCCCGCGCCGGGCAGGCCCTCCGACCGGTGAGGGGGTCAGGCCGACTTTTCGGACGGCAGCTTGGAGACCAGGCGCAAAGACACGGTCAGGCCTTCGAGCTGGTAGTGCGGCTTCAGGTAGAACTTGGACTGGTAGTAGCCGGGCGAGCCCTCCACCTCCGACACCTCCACCTGGGCCGCAGCCAGCGGACGGCGGGCCTTGGTGTCTTCGGAGGAGTTGATCGGGTCGCCGTCGACGTAGTTCAGGATCCAGCTGTTGAGCCAGTCCTCCATCGCGTCGCGCGACTTGAAGGAGCCCACCTTGTCCCGCACGATGCACTTCAGGTAGTGCGCGAAGCGGTTGCAGGCGAACAGGTAGGGCAGGCGCGCGGCCAGCGCGGCGTTGGCGGTGGCGTCGGGGTCGTCGTACTCGGCGGGCTTTTGCAGCGACTGGCCGCTGATGAAGGCCGCGAAGTCGCTGTTCTTGCGGTGCACCATCGACAGGAAGCCGTTCTTGGAGAGCTCGGCCTCGCGGCGGTCCGAGATGGCGATCTCGGTCGGGCACTTCATGTCCACGCCGCCGTCGTCGGTCGGGAAGGTGTGCGTGGGCAGGTTGACGACCGCGCCGCCCGACTCGATGCCGCGGATGCGCGAGCACCAGCCGTACTGCTTGAAGCTGCTGTTGATGTTCACGGCCATCGCGTAGGCGGCGTTGGACCAGGTGTACTTGCTGTGGTCGGCGCCTTCGGTGTCTTCCTCGAACGCGAACTCGTCGACCGGGTTGGTCTTGGCGCCATAGGGCAGGCGCGACAGGAAGCGCGGCATGCACAGGGCCAGGTAGCGTGCGTCGTCGCTTTCACGCAGGGAGCGCCAGGCGGCGTACTCGGGTGTGGTGAAGATCTTGGTCAGGTCGCGCGGGTTGGCAAGCTCCTGCCAGCTCTCCATCTGCATGACGCTGGGCGCGGCGCCCGTGATGAAGGGCGCATGTGCGGCGGCGGCGATCTTGCTCATCTCGCCCAGCAGCTCGACATCGGGCGGCGTGTGGTCGAAGTGGTAGTCGCCCACCAGGCAGCCGTAGGGTTCGCCACCGAACTGGCCGTATTCCTCTTCGTACAGGCGCTTGAACAGCGGCGACTGGTCCCAGGCCGTGCCCTTGTAGCGCTTGAGCGTCTTGCCCAGATCGGTCTTGGAGACGTTGAGCACGCGGATCTTGAGCTGCTCATCCGTCTCGGTGTTGTTGACGAGGTAGTGCAGGCCGCGCCAGGCGGACTCCAGCTTCTGGAAGTCCTCGTGATGCATGATCAGGTTGACCTGCTCGGTGAGCTTTTGGTCGATGGCCGCGATCATGGCCTCGATGGTCTTGGCGGCGTCGTCGCTGAGCAGCTGGGTGTTGGACAGGGCCTGCTGCGCCAGTGTCTGCACCGCTTGCGCGACGGCGCCTCGCGCCTCGTCGGTCTTGGGCTTGAATTCCTTGTTGAGCAGGGCCGCGAAGTCGTTGCCTTCGAAGGTCACGCCCGCCAGGGCCGATGCTGACTGTTCCGCTTGGGTCATTTCGAAACTCCGGTGTTCTTGGGGTTCTGGGATGCGGTGGCTTACTCGGCCTTGGGGGCGTCGGTCAGCGTCTTGAGCAGCGTCGGGTCGGCGAGCACCTTGGCGATCAGGTCGCCGGCGCCGGCCTTGCCGTCCATGTAGGTGATGAGGTTGGAGAGCTGCTGGCGGGCTTCGAGCAGCTTGTTCAGGCCCTCGACCTTGCGCGCCACGGCGGCGGGCGAGAAGTCGTCCATGCTCTCGAAGGTGATGTCCACCGGCAGGCTGCCCTCGCCGGTCAGCGTGTTCTCGACGTTGAAGGCCACGCGCGGCTTCATGGACTTCATGCGGGAGTCGAAGTTGTCGACATCGATCTCCAGGAACTTGCGATCGGACACCGGCGGCAGCGGCTCCTCGGGCTTGCCCGAGAGGTCGGCCATCACGCCCATCACGAAGGGCAGCTGCACCTTCTTCTCGGCGCCGTAGAGCTCCACGTCGTACTCGATCTGCACCCGCGGGGCCCGGTTGCGGGCGATGAATTTCTGGCTGCTCTTGCTCATCTCAGTGCTCCTTGCGGACGGGGTCCAGGTTTCGAATTTCGTGGGGGCTTGTTGGAACAGACGACATTTCGAGCCGGGTTGCGACTAGTGCAGGCTGTCCGGGTCCACACCCAGCATGCGGGCCACCTCGCCGACGGCGTCGGGGGCGAACTCGCGCACCAGTTGCAGGAAGTTGCGGTCGATGAGGCGCTGCGCGCGGCGCAGCAGGTCAGCGGCCGGGTTGGTGGGTTCGTGTTTCTCGAGATAGGCGCACACCGCGTCGATGGCGCGCACGGCATCGGCGCGGCTTTCGATCGCGCCGATGCCGGCGCTGGCGCCTTGGGTGCGCGCACGGCGTGCCGGCGCGGCGGGCGTGCGCACCTCGTCATCGGCGGCCGGGCCCTCGTCCTGGGAGATGCCCAGGTCGTTGAGCAGGCCGGCCAGGTCGTCGGCCTCGGCGGCCAGCGTGACCGGCTGGGGCGACACGGCCAGCACGGCGTCGAGCATCGTGCGCAGCGCGGTGAAATCGGGCATCTCGCCATAGCCCAGCCGGGCCGACAGGACTTCCGTCAGCGCGTCCAGCGCGGCGATGCTGGCCTGGGCCTGCGTGGCGAGCTGTGGGTAGCCCGCGACCGCATCGGCCAGCATGTTCTCGATCTGGCCCCGGGAGGGCACCGATTCGTCATCACGGGCGGCGAGCTCGCCCATGGCGATCTCGATGTCGCGCACGCTGATCTGGCCGATGCCGCGGTCATTGAGCACCAGGCTGGCCCGCACATCGCCGAGCGTCGAGTCCAGGCTGTTGAGTTCGTTCAGCAGGTTGATGCGGGCAAAGGCGTCACCGTCTTCCGGCCGGGGATGGAGTTCGTCCCACCAGATGCCGAGCAAGCGCTCGAACAGGCACAGGCCCGGGGCGAGGGCGGCAAAGCCCTCCAGCCGCAGGCGGGCGCGCAGCAGCAGGTTGGCCACGCGCAGGTCGCGGGTGCGGGTGTTGAGCTGGTCTGCCAGCGACTGCACGGCACGCCAGTCCGGCGGCTCGGCGGCGGCGAACTGCGTCTCGGGCTTGCCCGCGGCCGCCTGCGTCAGGGCGAGGAAGTCGTTGTCGTACTCCAGGTCCTCACCGCAGGGGGCCTCGTCGGACACCGGATGCAGCCAAGGCGCCAGCACCGGGTCGCTGTCCAGCGAGGGCAGGGCGTCTTGCGGCATGTCGAAGGGATGGCTGTCCATGAGGGTCCGGGTGAGGTGCCAGCCCAGATGGCCGGCGGGAGTTCGGGCGGTAAGTAACCCGGCCCGGCGCTTAGTTCCACCGGCCGTAGCGCCCTGCGCCGCGTTGCGCGTGCTGGGCGGGTGAGCGGGAACGGAATCGCCGCGGCGGTTACTTACCGCGCTGGACGTCCTGCCCGCACGATGAACGCCACCCCCGATCCGGAAGGTCCGCAAGACCACGACGCCACCGTCATCCGCCCGACCTCACCCGCTGTCCTGGCGGCGGCGGCCGCGCCCGCACCGGTGGACCGCCACGAGGGCGGCAATGCGTTGCCGGTGGGCAGCCGCCAGGCCGAGTTCGAGATCACGCGCGTGCTCGGGGAAGGTGGCTTCGGCATCGTCTACCTCGCGCGTGACCATGCGCTGGAGCGGATGGTGGCGCTGAAGGAATACATGCCGGCGGCGCTGGCCGTGCGGGGCGAGGGCACCCAGGTGCGGGTGCGCTCCGAGCGCCATCGCGACACCTTCGAGGCCGGGCTCAAGAGCTTCATCAACGAAGCCCGCCTGCTGGCGCAGTTCGATCATCCGTCGCTGGTCAAGGTCTACCGCTTCTGGGAGGCCAACGGCACGGCCTTCATGGTCATGCCCTTCATCGAGGGCCGCACGCTCAAGGAGACCCTCAAGACGCTGCCCGAGCCGCCCACCGAGGCCTGGCTGATGGCGCTGCTCGCGCCGCTGACCGAGGCCCTGCTGGTGCTGCATGGCGAGCACTGCTATCACCGCGACATCGCGCCCGACAACATCATCCTGGTGGCCGGCAGCGGCCGCCCGCTGCTGCTGGACTTCGGCGCGGCGCGCCGCGTGATCGGCGACATGACCCAGGCCCTCACCGTCATCCTCAAGCCCGGCTATGCACCGATCGAGCAGTACGCCGAGGTGCCCGGCATGAAGCAGGGGCCGTGGACCGACGTCTATGCGCTGGCGGCGGTCGTCTACTGCGCCATCACCGGCCGCACGCCGCCGGCCAGTGTCGGCCGCATGGTGAAGGATGAGCACATCCCGCTGGCCGAGCTGGCCGCGGCCACGCCGGGTCGCTACAGCGAGCGCCTCGTGCGCGCGGTCGACCGCGCCCTGCGGGTGCTGCCTGACCAGCGCACGCCGTCGATGGCGGCATTCCGCGAGGACCTGGGCCTGGCGGGCGACTACACACCGCGGCCCGAGCAGATGGCCACACAGATCCAGCCGGTGCCGGAGGCCACCCCGGCCGCCGCTGTACCGCTCCCGCCGGCGCGTGCGCCGCGTCGCGCGATGGCCGTGGCCGCCGCAGCAGCGGTTGTGGTGGTTGCGGGCGCGGCCCTCTGGTGGGCGACGCGGCCGCCGGCTGTGCCGGTCGCCGTGTCCACGCCGGTGGCGGCGAGCCCGGCAGCGGCCTCGGCGGCGCCTGCGCCCGTCATTCCACCGCCGCCCGCGGCCGCGGCGCGGCCGCGCGACCTGCTGAGCCAGTTCCAGCAGCTGGCCGCCGCGGGCACTGCCGGGTTCACGGTGCAGGCGCAGCCCGAACGAACCGTCCTGCGCATCGACCAGGACGAGCTGCGGTTCAGTGTCACCTCGGCGCGCGAGGGCTATGTGCATGTGCTGCTGGCCGGACCGGACGGCAGCTTGCTGCAGATCTTCCCGAACGACCGCGCCCGGCAGCACCGCATCGCGGCGAACACCCCGCTGCGCCTGCCCGGCGCGGCGTGGCCGCTCAAGGCCAGCGACCCCGCCGGGCTGGAGCACTTCCTGGTGCTTGTGACCGCCGAGCCGCGCACCTTCGCACCCTGGGCGACCGACAAGGAACCCACGTATGGTTTCCTGAGCCTGCCGCCGCAAGGGCCGGCCGCCGCGCCGGCCGGGGGGCCAGGCTGGCTGCTGGGCCTGCCCGATTGCGGGCGCCCGGACTGCGCGGCCGCCTTCGGCGCGGTGGTCTTCACGGTCGAGGCGGTGAAGTAAGCCGGCGTTGCGCGGGGAACTGCGACGATATGGGTGTTACCCACCTGGAGCCGGCAGATCGACGGCCACGCGCCGCTGCCAGGCTTCCCTGACGACCTGCGGACCCTGCCCTGAACCACCATTCCTCGCCCCCCGCTCCGCCCGGCGATGCCGCGCCGGACGACCTGCTGGACACCTTCCTGGGTGCTGCCGAAGCAGGCCCGCTGCTGTGGGCCTGCTGGGTGGAAGACCATGTCGAGGTCCGCGGTGGGAAGCGCCCCGTCGAGCCGCTGATGCCCGACGTCGGCGAACTCTTCGTGGCGGCGCTGCGGGAGCACTTCGGCCCCGCCGCCAGCGCGGTGGCAGAGCGTGAGTGGCAGCTCAGCGAACACCCGCATCCGGTGCTGCCGGCTCGCACCGTCCGCCGGGCCGTGGCCTGCGCTGACTCGGCGCTGAGCTTTCTGCAAGGTCAGGCCCAGCTGATGCAGATCGAGTTCTCGGCCGTGATGGGCGGCTGGCGCTTCCGCCAGGTGGTGGACCGCCTGGGCCTGGACCGCGCCCGCCTGTCACCCGAACGGCGCCAGGCGCTCGACCAGTTGATGGCGCCCCATTTCGTGAGCGCCTTGCCCGCCAGCCCGGAGAGCCTGGCGGAACGTCTGAGCGCACTGCTGACGGCGGACTGGCATTGAGTTCGTGACGCAGTTCACGGGTTGCGGGTTAACCCGGGCCCTTGAATGCGGGGATGGTTGTGTCGCAGCTGTCGCAGGAGGCAGCGAGGCGGCGTCTGTGCAGACAAGGCGGCCACGTCGGCCGCATCACTTGCGCGGAGCACGCCATGCAGACTCAGTGCCTTGACCCGATCCGTCATCCGGCCGTCGCCGACCCCAACGTCATCTTCTCGGAGCTGTTCGGCGAGCACCGCGACCGCCTCTACCGCTTCGTGCTGCGGCACATCGGCGACAGCACCGAGGCGGAGGAACTGGCGCAGCAGGCCTTCGTGGAGGCGGCGCGCACCTACGAGCAGTTCCGCGGCGAGTCGCAGCTGTCGACCTGGCTCTACGGCATCGCGATGAACCTAGTGCGCAACCACCTGTCGCGCTCGCCGTCGCGCCTGTACCGCTTCGAGGACGAGACGGCGCTGGAGGCCACGCCCTGCTTGCAGGCCAACCCCGAGCAGCAGTGCCACATGAACGAACTGATGCGCTTGCTGCAGACCGAACTTGACGGCCTGATGCCCGAGATGCGCGAGGTGCTGCTGCTGGTGGCCATGGACGACATGAGCTACGAAGACGCCGCCGCGCTGCTGTCCGTGCCCATCGGCACCGTGCGCAGCCGCGTCTCGCGCGCTCGTGCCCACCTGCGCACCCGACTGCAGGCCCGCGGCGCGCAACTGCCCTTCTGAAGACGCTGGTCCGGTCAGCGGGTCATCTCACGGCAGGCGCAGCAGCACCTGCACCGGCAGGTGGTCCGACGGGTAGCGGCCCTGGCGCGAATCCGTCAGCGCGCCCCACGTCAGGACCTCGATGCCCCGGGTGTGGAAGATGTGGTCGATACGCTCCCGCGCGGGCAGCGGCGCGTCGATGTGAAAGCCGTTGAAGGTGCCCTCCGGGCCATAGGGCGGCGTGCGGCTCGTGTCACGCGCGTCCAGCAATTCGTGCCGCAGGATCTGCACCGGCTCGCTGTCCGGTGCGGCATTGAAGTCGCCGATCACCAGCGTGGGGGCCTCGCCGGCGATCGCCGCGCGACGCGCCAGCAGCAGCTTGGCCGACTCGCGCCGCGCGACGACGCCCTCGTGGTCGAAGTGCGTGTTGAACACGTAGAACGGCGCTGAATCCGGCGCCTGCCGGTCGCGCAGCGCCACCCAGGTCACGATGCGGTGACAGCAGCGCGCGTCCCAGCCCTTGGAAGGCTGCTCGGGCGTCTCGCTGAGCCAGAAGGTGCCGCTGCGCAGCACGTCGAATCGCGCCCGGCGCACGAAGATCGCGGCATGCTCGCCACGTTGCGCGCCATCGTCACGACCCACGCCAACCCGCTCGAAGCCGTCGAGCGTCTCCAGGTCGCGAATCTGATCGGGCAGGCCCTCCTGCGTGCCGAACACATCCCACGCGTGATAGCGGATCAAGGCCAGCACCTGCTCGCGCCGCTGCGGCCAGGCATTCGCACCGTCGCTGGCCACATTCAGCCGCAGGTTGTAGGTCGCCAAACGCCTCGGTTCAGCGGCATGGCCGGCAGGGGCGAGACCGAGGAGACACAGGCACAGGAGCAGGCGGAGGAGTCGGGTCATGACGATGGACGCAGGTGGAGCGCCGGCAGGCGAGCCCCCAGCCTACGCGAGCGCAGGCGGCCCGCGATGAAGACTTCGTGGCCGAAATTTGTCAGGTCCGCAAAAGTCGTGCTATAGTCTTAGCTTCAGTCGCGGGGTGGAGCAGTCTGGTAGCTCGTTGGGCTCATAACCCAAAGGTCGTCGGTTCAAATCCGGCCCCCGCAACCAAAACATGGAACCCGCTGAGTGCATTGCGCTCGGCGGGTTTTTCCATTTCTGCGCTAGAAAATGATGCCGCGGTGAGCCGCGGCGGGCTCCGAAGTTCGCAACTGCTCGTGCAATGGGATCGGGGCGCCGGCAGGTACTTTGGAGCCGTCTTCAGGTCGCCAGCCAAGCGGCCTACAACGGCTGCCGGTAGCGCAGTCCCTGAAAACGCAGCACCAGCTCGCGCGGGCGGATCTGTTCCAGCACCAAGTCATTGCCGAGGGGCGCGCCTTCGCGTTGCACCTCGCCATTGACGATGACCAGGCGTGAGGCGGGGTCGTCGGAGTAGACCGAGCCGCCGAAGGCCAGGCGGGGCAGGGCGCGGCGCGTGGCTTCGGGCAGTTCGGACACCAGCGGCAGGCGCGCTTGCGGTGCGGCTGCTGGCGGTCGGGTCACGGACGGCGCTGGCGTCGCGACGGTCACAGGTGGCGGGGCCGGTGGCAGGTAAGGTGAAGTAGCGGAGGCCGGGGGGCCGGCCATGGTGGCCGCCACGACGGCTGGCGCGCTCGGCGCCGTCGGCACCGGTGCGGGGGCGGGGGCGGGTGGCGTGGGGGCCGGTGCTGCGGCTGCCGCGGGCGGCAGGGGCGCTGGGGCGGGAGGGGTCTCGCGGCTGCTGTCGGCCCACCACCAGCCGCCGGCCAGTCCGGCCAGCAGCAGCGTGCCGGCGCCGGCCCAGGGCAGCCAGGCGCGGGCCGTGCGGGCGGGCAGGGCGGCATCGGCCGGCAGAGCGGGGCTGTGCAGGCCTGGCACCGCGCCGCGCTCGCGTTCGCGGTCGGCTTCGGCACGGCGAAGGGCGTCGAGGATGTAAGACATGGCGTTGATCGCTTCAGGAGGCCGCGTCCAGGCGCGGCTCGGCCACGCCCGTGGCCCGGTTGATCTGCATCAGTGTGACGGGCCCGACGCGGCCGTCCGGCTGCAGCCCCTGGCTGGCCTGGAAGGCCTGCACCTGGCGGCTGAGTTCGGGCCAGCTTGGCGCCGCACGGCTGGCCGCCCCACTCGGAGCAAGACCCGGCACCTGGCCGAGCTGCGTGGCGAGCCACTCGCGCAGCGGCAGCACGTTCTCGTTGCGCACCGCATAGCCCGGCGGCGGACGCCAGAAGGTGCTGAACTCGCCACGCCACACACGCGCCAGGTCAGCCACGGCCACGGCGCGCCGTTGCCCGTCGACCATCAGGGTTGCATGCCGCTCATCCAGCCCGACCAGTGCCGCCAGCCCCGGGCGCTCGCCCGGCCGCTGCAGGGTCAGCAGGACGGGACGGTCCATCAGCCGGATCAGCGACAGGCTGCCGGCGCCGCTGCGGTGACAGAGCAGGCCGCGCTGGGCCGCCGTGGCGCAGGCGTCGGCCTTGGCCGGCAGGGGCAGGCCCCAGCGCGCGGCCAGCGCCTGCCAGGCGTCGTGGTCGTCGGGTGTCCAGTCGGCCAGGGCCAGCGGTGCGGGGGCAGACGCCGCCGCCGCAGGGGCGGAGGCGGCTGCCGCGGGTGAAGACGCGGGTGCGCCGGCGACGGCCGAGGCAGCGCGGGCGGGCGCGGCTGCCGATGCCGCCCTGCCCGCCGATGGCGCCGCGCCGGGCACGTCATGACGCTGCTGCCAGCCCCAGGCCAACGCACCGGCCACGCCCAGCGTGCCCAGGCCCAGGGCTGCCCATTGCAGGCGCCGCGGGGCGGCTGTGGCCGGCCTTCTGCCGCCGAACACTTCGTCCGCCGCCCGCTTCACGATGGCCGATGACACCTGCGCATGCCCTCCCGCATACGCGCCGAGCAGGGCCCGGTCGCAGAGCAGGTTGATGCGCCGGGGCACGCCGCGGGTGCGCTGGTGGATCTGGCCCAGCGCCTTGGTGGTGAAGGGCAGGGGCCCGCCCAGGCCAGCGACCTTGAGGCGGTGGCGCACGTACTGCGCGGTTTCGTCCTCAGACAGCGGGCCGAGGTGAAAGCGTGCGATCACCCGCTGCGCCAGCTGTTCCAACTCCGGGCGGGCCAGCATGTCGCGCAGCTCGGGCTGGCCGATGAGCACCACCTGCAGCAGCTTGCGCTCGCTTGTCTCCAGGTTGGTGAGCAGACGCAGCTGCTCCAGCACGTCAGCGGAGAGGTTCTGCGCCTCGTCGATGATGAGGACGTTGTTGCGCCCGGCGGCATGCTGGGCGAGCAGGAAGGCGTTCAGCGGGTCGACAAAGCCCTTCACGGTCTGCGCACTCGCGGGCACCGTCACATGGAACTCGCCGCAGATGGCCTCCAGCAGCTCGATGACCGTGAGCTTGGGGTTGAAGACGTAGGCGACGTTGCAGTGCGCCGGGATCTGTTCCAGGAAGCAGCGGCAGACGGTCGTCTTGCCCGCGCCGATCTCACCGGTCAGCAGCACGAAGCCGCCGCCGCCGTCCAGCCCGTACAGCAGGTGGGCGAGGGCCTCGCGGTGGCGCTCGCTCATGAAGAGGTAGTGCGGATCAGGCGCGATCGAGAACGGCGCCTGCCGCAGGCCGAAGAAGGGCGCGTACATGGGGCGTCAGGATAACCACCCGAGGCCCGCGCTTCCGCAGCGTTGAGGATGTGAAGCCGCGCCCGCGGCCCGAGCATGCGCCCCCATGAAGAAACTGCTGCTCAAGATCCTCGCAACCGTGGCCGTGCTCGCGGTGGGCCTGCTGCTGTGGCACCCCTGGGCGCCTGGCCAGGACGATTCCGGCTTTGCCTGCGCCTGGCCCGCCGGCTCGGGCGATGTGCAGGTGGCCGGCGCACCGCAGACGCGCGAGCTGGTCGTGATGCTGCACGCCTTCACGCACAGTCCGCGCGACATGTGCCAGATCGGCACCTGGCTGCATGCCAACGACCCCGCCCGGCCCGACTTGCTCGTGCCCAGCCTGGCGCTGACCACGTTCTCGCAGGTGCCCATCGAGCGCATCGCGGCGGATGTCGTCGCACGGGTCAACCAGGTCTGGAAGACCCGCGCGCAGCAGCCCGACGGCGGCTACACCCGCGTGCGCTTCATTGGCCACAGCATGGGCAGCCTCATTGCGCGGCGGGTCTACCTCGACGGGCTCGCCGCCGGCAAGGACGCGCCCTGGGCCGCCCGCACCGACCGGCTGTTGCTGTTTGCGGGCGTGAACCGCGGCTGGACCATCGACCACCACATGAGCCTGGTCAACAGCACGGTCTACCAGCTGGGGGTCACGCTCAACGACATCGTCGTGGGCCTGGGCGGCGCGCCGTTCACGGTCATGGCCTCCCGGCATGGCGCGCCCTTCGTCAACCAGCTGCGGCTGGACTGGCAAGCCCTGCCCCAGCGCTGGGCCGACCGACAGGCACCGGGCTTCAAGGTCGTGCAACTGCTGGGCTCGGTCGACGACATCGTGCCGCCCGGCGACAACGTCGACGCCGCCTCGGCCGCCGGCTTCGTGTACCTGCAGATGCCCTACAGCGGCCATGCCAATGTCGTGCGCGTGCTGGCCGACGCGCCGCTGCCGCCCATGCCGGCCGGCATGCCGCAGCCCGACGCACCGGCCGCCCGCGCCGCGCAGTTGCGGGTGGCCTGGCGCGAAGCCGAGCCGGTCAGCGACAGCATCCCGCTGGCGGTGCGCCGGGCGCGGCCCGACCCCTGTGTGCAGCATGTGGTGTTCGTCATGCATGGCATCCGCGACGAGGGGCATTGGACGGAGCGCGTGGCGGGCGCGGTGGAAGACGCGCTGCAGCCCACGCTCACGCCGGACCCACCCGACTGCGAGGGCCGGCCGGAGTCGCGCATCGCGTTCGAGATCTCGTCCTACGGCTACTTCCCGATGCTGTCTTTCCTGCGCCCCGGGGCCCGGGCCGAGAAGGCCGCGTGGCTGATGGACCGCTATGCCGAGGCCCGCCACCTCTACCCGCAGGCGCGCTTCCACTACGTGGGGCACAGCCATGGCACCTACCTGCTGCGGCATGTGCTGGAGGCGGTGCACGACGTGCGCTTCGACCGCGTGGTGCTGGCGGGCAGCGTGCTGCGCTCGAGTGAGCCCTGGGAGTGCTTCTTCGACCGGGGCCAGGTGGGGCAACTGCTCAACCTGCGGGCCAGCGAGGACTGGGTGGTGGCCATCTTCCCGAACACCATGGAGCGCGTGGGCTGGCAAGACCTGGGCGGCGCCGGGGTTCGCGGTTTCGAGCAGACGCCGCCCGGGCTCACGAACGGCCCGCGCCTGGTGGGCGATCCCGGCGGCATGGGCTATGTGCAGGGCGCTCACGGTGCCGCGGTGGAAGAACACGCCTGGCGCACCATCGCGCACTTCGTGGCGGAGGGGCGCGTGGACCAGGCCGGCCTCCCGGTGGTGAAACACGCCTCCAGGCTCGTCGCCTTGGCGGAGGATTGGGGCCTCGTGCTGTGGTTTGCGCTGTTGATCGCGCTGGGTGGCGGGTTTGCGCTGCTGTGGCGCTGGCGCGTGCGGGAAGGCGTGAAAGTGCTGGCGGCGCTCGCCTATCTCGGCGCGATCTGGCTGGTCGTGACCCGGGTCTGAACCTGCTCGTCGTGGGGGATGGTGGCGCTATCATTTTTAGATGACCTGCGCGCCGTTTCGATCCTCGCTCCCATCCCCGCGCCGATTCGGCCTGCGCTGGCTTGCACCGGCCGCCGGCTTGGCCGTGCTGCTGCTGGCAGCCTGCAGCAGCGTGCGGACGCCGGCCGAGACGCCCTCGGGCGTCTGGACGGCCGCCTGGGGCAGCGCCCAGCTGGCGCAGCCGACGCCGCCTGCCGATGCCAAGCCGGTGACGCCGCCGTGGCGCCAGCCCATGCGGGACGTGAGCCTGCGCCAGATCGTGCGCGTGAGCGCCGCGGGCAGCGCGCTGAGGGTGCAGGTGAGCAATCTCTTCGGCGAGGCGCCGCTGGTGCTGGACGCGATGGCTGTGGCGCGTGTGGCGGGCCTGGACCCGCAGCCTCAGCTCGACGCGACCACGCTGATGCCGCTGCGCTTTGACGACCGCGCGGAGGTGATCGTGCCGCCGCACACCGAGGTCTGGAGCGACCCGGTCGCGCTCGCGTTGCCGGCGGGCGCTGAGGTCGCCGTGCAGTGGCATGTGCAGACCGGCCCGGCACAAGCCAGCGTGCACCCGGGCTCGCGCATGCGCAGCTGGGCGGTGGCCGGCTCACGCGTGGGTGCGGCGAGCTGGCCCGACGCCATGGCGCAGGAAGGCTGGTGGCACCTGGCTGCGGTGGATGTGCTCACGCCGGGGCCACGGCCGGTGCTGGTGGCCACCGGCGACTCCATCACCGATGGCTACGGAGTGCCCTCCGGCAGCTACCAGCGCTGGACGGACACGCTTGCGCAGCGCCTCGCTGCGGCATCGCCGCCGGTGGCCATCGTCAACACCGGCATCGGCGGCGGGCGATTGCTGCGGGACGGGCTCGGGCCCCATCTCGTGTCGCGCTTTGAGCGCGATGTGCTGGCCCGCAGCGGCGTGACCCACGCGGTGGTGCTGATCGGCGTCAACGACCTGGGCACCAGCCATCGCGGCCGGCCGACGACGCCCGCCTCACGCGCGGCGCTGCTCGCCGAGTTGCAGGCGGGCTTCAGCGATCTGGCCCGGCGCGCGCGGGAGCGGGGTGTGTGCTTGATCGGTGCCACGGTCATGCCCTATGGCGGCAGCGGCTACTACGCACCGCAGCCTGAGAACGAAGCCGATCGGCAGGCCTTGAACACCTGGCTGCGCGAACCGGGGCGCTTCGATGCGCTGGTGGATTTCGATGCCCTGATGCGCGACCCGGCACGGCCGTCTCACCTGCGTGCCGAGGTCGACAACGACGGCCTGCACCCGTCGCTGGCGGGCTACCGCGCGATGGCGGAGGCCTTTCCGCTGGCGCTGCTGTCGCGACGCTACCCGGCGCGGGTCAGCGCCCCTTGAGCTGGCGCCAGGCGGCGAACTCTGCCGCCACGTCGGCGTCGGTGGGGGGGTACAGGCCGAGCACGCTGCGGCCGGCCAGCACCTGCTCCTGCACATAGTCTTCGAACACCGTCATCTCGACTGCCTCGGCCGCGATCTCGTCGGCCAGGTGCGCCGGGATGACGATGACGCCTTCGGCGTCCCCCACGACGATGTCGCCCGGGAAGACCGGCGCGTCGCCACAGCCGATGGGCTCGTTGATGGCGATGGCCTGGTGCAGCGTCAGGTTGGTGGGGGCGCTGGGGCGCTGGTGGTAGGCGGGCATCGTGTACCGCGCGATGTCGGGGCTGTCGCGAAAGCCGCCGTCGGTCACCACGCCAGCCACGCCGCGCACCATGAGCCGCGCGACCAGGATGCCGCCCGCCGACGCGGCGCGTGCGTCCTTGCGGCTGTCGATGACGAGCACCGCGCCCGGCGGGCATTCCTCCACCGCCTTGCGCTGCGGATGGGCGCGGTTCTTGAACACGGCGATGTCATTCAGGTCTTCGCGCGCCGGCATGTAGCGCAGCGTGTAGGCCGGCCCCACCATGTTCGGCAGGCCGGGGTTGAGCGGCCGCACGTCCTGGATGAACTGGTGGCGCAGGCCGCGCTTGAACAGCGCGGTGCACAGCGTGGCGGTGCTCACGCCCATGAGCTTCTGGCGGGTGGTGGGATTCATGATCAATAGATGACAGGCTCCGGCACCGGCGCACCGAAGCTCGTTTCGAGGAAATCGAAGTCGCAACCCTCGTGCGCCTGCAGGATGTGGCGGCCGAACATCCAGCCGTAGCCGCGCTCGTAGCGCGGGGGCGGGGGGGCCCAGGCCCGGCGGCGCGCGGCGAGTTCTTCGTCGCTCACGTCGAGGTGGATGCGTCGAGCCGGCACATCGACCGTGATGCGGTCGCCTGTCTTCACGAGGGCCAGCGGCCCGCCGACAAAGGCCTCGGGGCTGCAGTGCAGCAAACAGCCGCCGTAGCTCGTGCCGCTCATGCGCGCATCCGACAGGCGCAGCATGTCGCTCACGCCGGCCTTCAGCAGCTTGGTCGGGATGGGCAGCATGCCCCACTCCGGCATGCCCGCCCCCCTGGGGCCGGCATTGCGCAGCACCAGGATGTCGTCACCGGTCACGTCCAGGTCGGGGTCGTCCACGGCGGCCTTCAGGCTCGGGTAGTCGTCGAAGACCAGGGCTCGGCCGGTGTGGCGCAGCAGGTGGGGCGCCACGGCGCTGGGCTTGATGATGACCCCGTCAGGCGCCAGGTTGCCACGCAGCACCGCCAGCGCGCCTTCGGCATAGATGGGCCTGGACAGCGGGCGGATGACGTCGTCGTTGAACACCTCGGCGCCGGCGATGTTCTCGCCCAGCGTGCAGCCATTGACCGTGAGGGCCGACAGGTCCAGCTTGTCCTGCATCACCTTCATCAGCGCCGGCAGGCCGCCCGCGTAGAAGAAGTCTTCCATCAGGTAGCGGTCCCCGCTCGGGCGGATGTTGGCGATGACGCCCACATGGCGGCTGGCCGCATCGAAATCATCCAGCGTGACCGCCAGCCCGGCGCGGCGGCTGATGGCCACCAGGTGGATGATGGCGTTGGTGCTGCAACCCATGGCCATGGCCACGGCAATCGCGTTGGCGAAGCTGCCACGTGACAGCATCCGCGCGGGTGTGCGGTCATCCCACACCATTTGCACGATGCGCCGGCCGCACTCGGCCGACATGCGCACATGGTTGGCATCCGGCGCGGGGATGCTGCTGGCCCCGGGCAGGGTGAAGCCCAGCGCCTCGGCGATGCCCATCATCGTGGCGGCCGTGCCCATGGTCATGCAGGTGCCGTGGCTGCGCGCGATGCCAGCCTCCATCTCGGCCCAGGCCTGGTCGCTCAGGCGCCCGGCGCGGCGTTCGTCCCAGTACTTGAAGGCATCCGACCCCGAGCCCAGCACCTGCCCGCGCCAGTTGCCGCGCAGCATCGGGCCGGCGGGCAGGTAGATGCAGGGCAGGCCCATGCTGAGCGCGCCCATCAGCAGGCCTGGCGTGGTCTTGTCGCAGCCGCCCATCAGCACGGCGCCGTCCACCGGATGGCTGCGCAGCAGCTCCTCCGTCTCCATGGCCAGGAAGTTGCGGTAGAGCATGGAGGTGGGCTTGACCAGGCTCTCCGACAGCGAGATGGCAGGCAGCTCCATCGGCCAGCCGCCGGCCTGCAGGATGCCGCGCTTCACGTCCTCCACCCGCTGCTTGAAGTGGGTGTGGCACTGGTTGGCATCGCTCCAGGTGTTGACGATGGCGATCACCGGTTTGCCGATGAAGTCTTCGGCGGCATACCCCATCTGCAGCACGCGGCTGCGATGGCCGAAGCTGCGGAAATCGTCCTGGGCGAACCAGCGTGCGCTGCGCAGGTCTGGGGAGCTTCGGCTCATGGGCGGTCAGGCAGGGCGAGTCGCCCTGTTGTCTCTGAGTGATTGGTATCGCTATCATCTCAGGCGCGGTGACGGCTGTGTTCAGCGTTTCCACCACCGCAGCTCGGCAGCGGCCTGAGCCAGATTCGGCAGCCGTCGTTTGTCTGGCTCAGCTGGCCATGAAGCTCAGCCGCATCCACCGCGACAGCGGCTGCGCCGGCTGCACCAGGCAGCCCTGGTCGCGCCAGAGCGGGTGGTTCGGCGCGTCCGGGAAGAACTGCGGCTCCAGCGCGATGCCGGCATGCTGGGCGAAGGCGGTGCCCCGGCGCCCCCGCGCCTGCTGCACATGGTTGCCGGTGCAGACCTGCAGGCCGGGGTAGTTGGTGAAGAGCTGCATGGCCAGCCGGCCATCACCGGCCGTCAGCACCGCGGCAGCGCGTTCGCCCTGGGCGGCGGTCTCGTCCAGTGCATAGCAGTGATCCCAGCCGCCGGCCTGGCGCAGTTGCTCATGCTGGCCCAGGCCGTCGCGCAGACGCCGAGGCCCGCGCAGGTCGAAGGCGCTGCCCTCGACATCGGCGAGTTCGCCGGTGGGGATCATGTCGGGCCGCACCGGCAGCACCTGATGGGCGGCGACCTGCAGCAGGTGGTCGAGCACCGGCGCCTCGGTGCCGTCGAGGTTGAAGTAAGGGTGGCTCGTCAGGCTCACGGGGCAGGTGCGTGTCGTGCGAGCCAGGAAGTGCAGGCTCACGCTGCAGCGCTCGGGGTCGATGCGGTAGGTCACTTCGGTATCGAGCGCGCCGGGGTAGCCTTGGTCGCCATCGGGCGAGTGCAGGCCCAGGCGCAACTGAAGCGGCTCGTGGGCCAGCACACGCCAGGTGCGCCGGTCGAAGCCGTCCGGCCCGCCGTGCAACTGGTTCGCACCTTCATTCGGCACCAGACGGTGCTCTTGGCCGGCCAGCGTGAAGGCCGCCCCACCGATGCGGTTGGCGTAGCGGCCCACGATGGCGCCGAAGAAGCCGGGTTCGCGCGCATGGTCGGCCGGCGTCGCATGGCCGAGGATGGCCTCGCGCAGCGTGCCATCGCGCAGGGGCACCCGGCAGGACAGCCAGCGTGCGCCGAACGGGCTCACGTCGATCTGCAGACCGCCAGGCTGGCCGAGGGTGTGGACGGTGTGGGGGTCGTGCATGCCGGCTCGCCAGGCCTGCCGGGCTGGCTTTGCTGAAAAGGTTACGCTACCATGAAAATTCCAGAGGCCGCGACCGGTAACCCGATGGTTGAGAGTGTGCGCGGTTGATTGCGTAATCATTCAGGCATCGCACAGCGTCCCACGCAGGCGCCGGCGTGTGGAGACAAGCGAGATGAGGTTCAAGACATGGGTCGTCAGCCTGGGGCTGGCGCTGGGCCTGAACGGCGCATTGCAGGCCTGCGAGACGCCCGTGTCGGTCTGCGATCACGACCCCGGCCGCGGGCTGGCTCTCGTCGCGGGCGGCCGCCCGGCCGCGGTGCTCGTCGAGGCGGGGGCTGACCCGGCCCTGCGGCATGTCGGGCGCAGCTTCGCGGGCGATCTCGGGCGTGTGGCGGGCCAGTCTCCGCGTGAAGTGCAGACGCCGGCCGACGCGGCGGGGCCGCTGGTCCTGATCGCGCAGTGGGGCCGCAGTGCGTTGCTGGACGACCTGGCCCGCCGCGGCAAGCTGCAGATGAGCGACCTGGCTGGCCGTTGGGAGGCCTACCGCCAGGTGGTGGTGGACGCGCCCTGGCCGGGCGTGCCGCGGGCGCTGGTCATCGCCGGTGCCGACCGCCGCGGTGCGGTGTTCGGCACCTACGACCTGTCGGGGCGGATCGGGGTGAGCCCGTGGCACTGGTGGGCGGACGTGCCGGTGCAGCGCCGGGCGGGGGTCTACCTGGTGCCCGGCACGCGCGATGACGAGCCCGGCGTCAAGTACCGCGGCATCTTCATCAACGACGAGGCGCCGGCTTTGAGCACCTGGACGCAGGCCAAGTTCGGCGGCGCCAACGCGGCCTTCTACGCCCACGTCTTCGAGCTCATCCTGCGCCTCAAGGGCAATTACCTGTGGCCGGCGATGTGGGCGCCGCGCGCCTTCGGCGCCGACGACCCGAAGAACCTCGTGCTGGCCGACGAGATGGGCGTGGTGATGGGCACCTCGCACCACGAGCCCATGTCTCGGGCCCATGACGAGTGGGCGCGCATGAAGGGCGGCGCCTGGGACTACACCAGGAACGCGCAGAAGCTGCGCGAGTTCTGGCGCGGCGGCATCCAGCGCATGATGGGCCGCCCGGACGGCTCGGCCTTCGACACCCTGGTCACCGTGGGCATGCGTGGCGACGGCGACGAGCCCATGAGCGAAGGCACGGCCACCGCGCTGCTGGAGGGCATCGTCAGGGACCAGCGCCAGATCATTGCCGACGTGACCCGCCAGCCCGCCGAACGCACGCCGCAGATGTGGGCGCTCTACAAGGAGGTGCAGGACTACTACGACGCGGGCATGCAAGTGCCCGACGACGTGCTGCTGCTCTTCGCTGACGACAACTGGGGCCAGATCCGCCGGCTGCCGGTCAAGGACCTGCAGCGCCGCGGTGGCTACGGCGTCTACTACCACTTCGACTACGTGGGCGGCCCGCGCAACTACAAGTGGCTCAACACCAACCAGATCGAGAAGACCTGGCAGCAGATGGACCTGGCCCGCGCACGCGGCGCCGAGGCGCTGTGGATCGTCAATGTCGGCGACATCAAGCCGATGGAATTCCCGATCAGCTTCTTCCTGGACATGGCCTGGGCCCCGCGCGCGATGACGCCCGCTGCCTTGGCCGCCTACCCGCGTGAGTGGGCGGCGCGCACCTTCGGCGAGGCTCAGGCGGCGGAGATCGGCGAGATCCTGACGCGCTACAGCCAGTACGCCGCGCGCCGCAAGCCGGAGCTGATCGACGCCCGCAGCTTTGCCCTTGGCCGGGCCACGGCCGAGGTGCTGGAGGGCGGTGATTTCGGCCGCCGCGTGGCCGAGTGGGCGGCGCTGGAGGCGCGGGTGGCCCGCGTGAAGGCGACGCTGCGGCCCGAGCAGCTCGACGCCTTCTTCCAACTCGTCGAGCATCCGGTGCTGGCGCTGGCCAACCTGTACCGGCTCTACGAGGCCGTGGCCTGGAACCATCAGCTGGCAGCGGCGGGCGATGCGCGTGCCAACGTGTTTGCTGACCTCGCCGAGGCCGCCTTCGCGCGCGACCAGTCGATCAGCGACGACTACCACGCGCGGGCCGGTGGCAAATGGGCCGGCATGATGCTGCAGACCCACATCGGCTACACGAGCTGGCAGCAGCCCGACCGCAACCTGATGCCGGCGGTGCGCCGGGTACCGGGCGCGTCGGATGCGGCCGTGGTGGAGCGGCAGCTGCAGCAGGCACCGGTGCTGTCGCCGCCGGCCGGCACAACCGTCATCGAGGCGACCGCCTTCAGCCGGGCCCAGGCCGCCCAAGGCCTGCGTTGGACGGCCGTCCCGAATCTCGGCCAGCATGCCGGCGCCGTGGTGGCGTTGCCGCAGGGCAGGCCGCCCACCACGGTGGCGGAAGGTGTCACGCTCGATTACGACGTGGACCTGCCCGCGGGCGACCTGAAGCTTCAGTTGCACCTGCTGCCGACGCTCGACACCCGCAATGCCGGTGGGCTGCGTCTGGCGGTGTCGCTGGACGACCGGCCGCCGCAGGAGCTCAAGCTGCATCTGCTGCCCACGCCGGGTGCCGAGACCCGCCCCGAGGAGCGGGCCTGGGCGCGCGCCGTGATCGACAACAACGCCGTGCTGGCGGCGCGCTTTGACGGCGTCAACGCCGGGCGCCACACCGTGCGCCTCTGGCGGCTGGACGACAACGTGGTGTTGCAGCGCCTGGTGTTGCAGATGCAGCCGAGCGCGCCCGTCGCGGCCGCCGCACCCGTGGCCGGGTCACGCAACTTGCTGCGCGAGCTGCGCCCGGAGATCACCGAGGCCGCCATCGACGCTAAGCTCTCGCGCTACTGGCAGTCCCTGTTCGAGGGCGGGCCGGCGCAACGCGTCGTGTACCCGTCACCCGCCACCGCCCATGGGCCAGCGGCCTATGTGCTGGACGTGGGCAATGCCGACGTGCGCAGCGAAGGCATGTCCTACGGGATGATGATTGCCGTGCAGATGGGCCGCAAGGCCGAGTTCGACGCGCTGTGGAACTGGGCGGCCACCCACATGCGCTATGCCTCCGGGCCGCGCCAGGGCTACTTCCGCTGGCAATGCAAGCCGCAGGGCTGCGACCAGGACGCCGTGCCCGCCTCCGACGGCGAGGAGTACTTCGCCACCGCGCTGCTGATGGCGGCCAGCCGCTGGGGCAATGGCCCCGGGTTGTACGACTACAACGCCCAGGCCCAGGCCCTGCTGTCGGTGATGCTGCACAAGGAGACGATGAACGGCGGCGTGCGTCACGGCGTGCGCGCCATGTTCTCGCCGCAGCACGGGCAGGTGGTGTTCGTGCCCATCGGCAACGCGGCGGACTTCTCCGACCCGTCCTACCACCTGCCGGCCTTCTATGAACTCTGGGCCCGGCGAGCCGACAAGCCCGAGGATCGCGCCCGCTGGGCTGAGATCGCGCGCATCAGCCGGGCCTACTTCCACAAGGCTGCCCACCCGCGCACCGGGCTCACGCCCGACTATGCCGAGTTCGACGGCCGCCCGCGCGTGCACGAGGGCCATGAGGACTTCCGCTACGACGCCTTCCGCACCGCGGTGAACTGGAGCGTGGACCAGGCCTGGTGGGGCCAGCATCCGCAGGCCGCCGAGTTGAGCCGCCGGCTGTTGAGCTTCTTCGAGTCGCAAGGGCCGGGCGGCAAGCCCTATCCGCATCTCTACACGCTGGACGGCCGGCCGCTGAACGACGAGCCCTCCAAGGGCCTCATCGCCTGCAATGCCGTCGCCGCGCTGCTGGTGGAGCCGGCGCTCGGCCGCCGCTTCGTGGACGACCTCTGGGCGCTCGAGCCGCCCACCGGACAGTGGCGTTACTACGATGGCCTGCTGCAGTTCATGGGGCTGCTGCATGTGACCGGCCGCTTCAGGGCCTGGTGAATGCCGGGCGTCCCGCGGGCTGCCTATGATGGCCGCGGCGCGCACGCCTGGCGCCGCACCCAAGGGAAGACATGACAACGACAAGTTCGCGCCGCGTGCTCGGCGCCCTGCTGATGGCGCTGTGCACGGGCACGGCGCTGGCCCAGACGCCTCCGGCGCCCACCCCCGTGCCCACGCCGGCTCCGGCAGGTGCCTCGGCGCCCACCCCCGGACGCGCCGCGTCGGCGCCGGGCCTCACGCTGCCCGACCCCACCGAGCCCAAGCCCTACGACAAGGTCATCACCGCCGAGGCCAAGACGCAGGACGGTCTGCTGCGGGTGCACAACCTGAAGAACAAGCTGTACTTCGAAATCCCGAAAGAAGTCCTCGAACAGCCCCTCCTGATGGTGGCCAATGCCACGGCCGTGCCCGCCGGGCAGGAGCACGTGGGCCGCACGCTGAACCAGGACGTGCTGCGCTTCGTGCTGCACCAGAACCGCGTGCTGCTGCAGCTCGTGTCGCACAGTGCGGTCACGTCACCCGGCAATGTGCTGGCCGATGCCGTGCGGCAGTCGCAGCGCGATGCCATCCTGGCGGTGTTCCCGGTCGAGGCCTTTGCCAAGAGTGGCGCGCCGGTCATCGAAGTGACGCGCCTGTTCAACACCGAGGTGGGTGACTTCAGCGCCCGCGCCCTGGTGCGCGGCAGCCTGGACAGCAGCCACAGCTACGTTGAAAAGGCCAAGGCCTTCAAGGGCAGCGTGCGGGTGGATGCGGTGCAGACCTACACCGTGATGCCCACGCCCCAGCCCACCCTCCCAGGCGTGCCCCTCGTGCCGCAGATGCAGCCGGCGCGCAGCGCGTCGGTCAACGTGGCCTTCAGCATCGTCGAGCTGCCCAAGGAGCCGATGCTGCCGCGCTTGATGGACGACCGGGTGGGTTACTTCAGCGTGGGCCGCACCGACTTTGGCAGCGGCCTGCAGGAAGCCCGCCGCGAGCGTGTGATCACCCGCTGGCGCCTGGAGAAGAAAGACCCCGCGGCGGCGCTCAGCGAGCCGGTCAAGCCCATCGTCTGGTACATCGACAAGGCCACGCCGACCGAGCTGGTGCCCTACGTGAAGAAGGGCATCGAGGCCTGGAACGTCGCGTTCGAGGCCGCCGGCTTCAAAAACGCCGTGCAGGCCCGGCCTTACCCGAGCGCCGAGGAGGACCCCGAGTTCGACCCCGAGGACGTGCGCTACAGCGTGATCCGCTGGGTGCCCTCGCCCATCGCCAATGCCTACGGCCCGCACCTGGCCGACCCCCGCAGCGGCGAGATCCTCAACGCCAACATTGTGATGTTCCACAACATCGTGCAGCTGCAGCGCGACTGGTACCTGACCCAGGTCGGCCCGCTGGACCCGCGCGCCCGCAAGCTGCCGCTGCCGGATGACCTGATGGGCGAGCTGGTGGCCTTCGTCGTCACGCACGAGGTCGGGCATTCGCTGGGCCTGCCGCACAACATGAAGGCCAGCTCGCTGTACCCGGTGGAGAAGCTGCGGGATGCGCAATGGCTCAAGACCATGGGCCACACACCGTCCATCATGGACTACAGCCGCTTCAACTACGTCGCCCAGCCCGAAGACCGGCTCGACCCCGCACTGCTCATCCCCAAGATCGGCCCCTACGACCAGTTCGCGGTGCGCTGGGGCTACACGCCCATTCTGAGCGCCAAGACCTCCGAAGACGAGCGCCAGCAGCTCAACCTGTGGGCGCGCGAGCAGGTCGGCACACCTTGGCTTCGCTTCAGCTCGCCCAAGGCCGATGGCAGTGACGTGGGCGAGAACATGGAAGCCGTGGGCGATGCCGATGCCGTCACGGCCACGGGCCTTGGCGTGCGCAACCTGCAGCGTGTCGTGAAGATGCTGCCCGCCGTCGTGCCGGAGGACGGCAAGGACGACCAGACCCTCGAAGCCCTTTACCGCAGCACCTGGGGGCAGTGGGTGCAGGAGATGAACCACGTCATCACCGTGATCGGCAGCTACGAGGTGCAGAACAAACACAACGACCAGCCCGGCGCGATTGCCACGCCGGTTGCGCGCGAGCGGCAGGTGCGGGCGGTGAAGTTCCTGAACGAGCAGATGTTCACCACGCCGCAGTGGATGCTGGACCCGGCCGTCACCCAGCGCCTGCGCAACATCGAGCAAAACCTGTGGCTGGGCGTGTACCAGCGCACCTTGCTGCGCCAGCTGGTCAGCCCGGCGCGAACGCAGCGCCTGATGGCGCAGGAAGCCCAACTCGGCCCGCGCGCCTACCGCTTGACGGACTACCTGGCCGACTTGCGCCGCGGCATCTTCACCGAGCTGCCCGCCGCCCCCATTACACCGGCACGCCGCAACCTCCAGCGTTTCTATGTGGATGCGCTGGCTGCACGCCTGGGCGGCCTGAACCTGCTGGGCCTGGATGACGGCGAGGCCCTGGTGCGGGCCGAGCTGCGCGAGCTGAAGGGCACGCTGGCCGCGGCCGCTCAGCAGGGCGACGCTGGCCGTCGCGCGCATCTGCAGGCCCTGGCCGACACCATCGCCAAGGCGCTGGACCCCAAGTTCGCGCCGGCCGCCAATCCGCTGGCCGCGCTCATGCGCGTGATGGGCTACCAGGCCGCCGACGCCTGGGACCCGCTGGCCGTCGCAGCGAGCTGCTGGCCCAGCTTCGCACCGGCACCCCCCAACGATTGAACGCATGTGAGCCGATTGCGTCGCCATGAACCAGCCCAACCCCTACGCACCGCCTGAGGCCCAGGTGGCCGATCGACCCGGGACGGCGGGGCCGAAGAGCCGGCAGCAGCTGGTCCCGCTGTGGATCAAGATCTTCGGCTGGCTCATCATGCTGACGGGGGGCGTCGCGATGCCGTTGATCGCCGTGGCTTGCCTGGTGACCGGACTGCCCATGACAGTCTCGTTTCTCGGTCTGGCTCATCACGGTTTTCCCTGGCACCCGATGGGGCTGCTCGTGATGGGCCTGGCACTGGCGCACGCGGTGGCAGCCTATGGCCTGCTGTTCGGCAAGGACTGGGGCGTGCGGGTGTGCCTGGCGGTGGGCTTCATCGGCGTGCTGGCCTGCCTGGGCGGCATGGTTTATGGCTTCGTGCAGGGCCAGGTCAACGTTCGGCTGGAGCTGGTGCTGCAGGCGCTCTTCCTGCGACGGCTGGACAAGATCCAGCCGGACTGGACGCCGACACCGACGCCGGATGCACCTGCCGCTTGACCGACCGTGCCGCTCGTCAGGCGGCTGATTTCGCGACGGTGCCCAGCAGCTGCCGGATCTCATCCCGGCAGGCGGCCTGGGCCTTGGCCTCGATCTCGCGGTAGAGGGCCAACACCCGCTCGCCGGCGGGCGTGAGTGCGGCGCCACCGCCGCCGGAGCCGCCGGCCGCGGTCTCGACCGCCGGGGCCTTCAGCGCCCGGTTCAGCTCGTCCACCAGTAGCCAGGCGCGCCGGTAGGACATGCCCAGCGACTTGGCTGCGGCCGTGATGGAGCGCTCAGCCTGGATGGCCTCCAACAAGTCGACCTTCCCCGGCCCGATGGCGATGGTGTCGCCCACGACGACCCGCATGCGCAGCCGCAATGCCGGCGGCTGGCCACGTGAGGCGCGTTTGGGGGTGGACGAAGCGTCAGCAGGCATGGCGTCTGAGGGGCGTGAGGCTCACACAGGGTGGCGGTGGGCGGAATTAGACCATCGGCATGACCCCGGCCGGGCCTTGCGCTATGCATGGCGGTATATTTCGCCGCGCTTCACATCCACCGCCCGCCATGCCCAGCACCCTGCGCCGAATCCTGTCTGTTGCCAGCCTCGCCTTGCTGCTGCCTGCGGCCAGCCCAGGCGCGTGGGCGGGAGAGCTCACCGTGTCGGCGGCCGCCAGCCTCACCAACGCCTTCAAGGCCCTGGCGCCCGCTTTCGAGGCGCAGCATCCGGGGACGCGGCTGCTGTTCAACTTCGCGGCCTCGGATGCGTTGCTGGCCCAGATCGCCAAGGGCGCGCCGGTGGACGTGTTCGCCTCGGCCGACCAGGAGACCATGGACAAGGCCCAGGCCCAGCAACTGCTGCTGGCCGGCACCCGGCGCAACTTCGTGACCAACACGCTGGTGCTCATCACACCGGCCGACAGCACGCTGACCTGGCGCAGCCTGGCCGACCTCGGCCGGCCCGAGGTGAAGCGGGTGGCTCTGGGCAAGCCCGAAGGCGTGCCGGCCGGGCGCTATGCCAAGGCCGCACTGGAAGCCGCCAAGGCCTGGGCCGCTGTCGAGCCCAAGGCGGTGTATGCGGCCAACGTTCGCCAGGCGCTTGACTACGTGGCCCGCGGCGAGGTGGAGGCCGGCTTCGTCTACGCAACCGATGCCGCCGTGCAGAAGGACAAGGTCAAGGTGGCGCTCACGGTGCCGACCGAATCGCCGATCGCCTACCCGATCGCCGTGGTGGCCGGCAGTGCGAACCCGGACGCGGCGCGGCGTTTCCTGGACTTCGTCGCCTCATCCGCCGGCCAGGCCGCGCTGGCCCGCCACGGCTTCCAGCGGCCCTGAAGGCGAGCCCCCGGTGGAGTCTTCGGCCTGGGTGGCGCTGGCCCTGTCACTGAAGGTGGCGGGCTGGGCCACCGCCATCAATCTGGTGCTTGGCGTGGCGGCCGGCTATGCCCTGGCGCGCATGCGCTTCATCTGGCGCGACCTGCTCGATGCGCTGCTCACCCTGCCCATGGTGCTGCCGCCCACGGTGCTCGGTTACTACCTGCTGGTGCTGGTGGGCCGGCGCGGCTGGTTGGGCGGCTGGCTGCATGAGACCTTCGGCATCCAGCTCATCTTCACCTGGCAGGGCGCGGTCATCGCGGCGAGCCTGGTGGCCTTTCCGCTCGTGATGAAGGCCGCCCGTGCGGCCTTCGAGGGCGTGGACACGCGGCTGGAGCAGGCGGCCCGGGTGCTGGGCCTCGGCGAAGCGGCGGTCTTCTTCCGCGTGACCTTGCCGATGGCCTGGCACGGCATCCTGGCCGGCGTGCTGCTGGCCTTTGCACGGGCGCTTGGGGAGTTCGGCGCCACGCTGATGGTCGCCGGCAGCATTCCGGGCAAGACCCAGACGCTGTCGATTGCCGTGTTCGAGGCGGTGCAGGCCGGGCAGGATGACCAGGCCAACCTGCTGGTGCTCATCACCTCCGTCACCTGCATCGCGGTGCTGCTGGCCGCTGGCCGGCTGTCGCGGGTACGCGGAGGCGTGGCGTGAGCTTCGAGGTCGACATCCGCAAGCGCGTGCGCAGTGACGGGCGCGAGTTTTCGCTGGACGTGCGCTTCAGCACCGACGCTCGCCGCACGGTCATCTATGGGCCCTCCGGCGCCGGCAAGACGCTCACGCTGCAGGCCGTGGCCGGCCTGCTCACGCCTGACGGCGGCCACATCCGCTGCGCAGGCGTGCCGTTGTACGACCAGGCCCGCGGCCTGAACCTGCCGGCACGCCGCCGTGAGCTGGGCTATCTCTTTCAGGACTACGCGCTCTTCCCGCGGCTGAACGTGCGCCAGAACATCGCGTTCGGGCTTCAGCGCGGCTGGCTCAACCCGGCGCGCCGCACGGCGCCTGCTGCGGTCGAGCACTGGCTGCAGGCCTTCGAGTTGATCGACGTGGCAGCCCAGAAGCCCCATCAGCTCTCCGGCGGCCAGCGCCAGCGCACCGCCCTGGCCCGCGCGCTGGTGAACTCGCCCCGCGCGCTGCTGCTGGACGAACCGTTTGCGGCGCTGGACCCCGCGCTGCGTGAGCGCATGCGTGACGAGCTCGAGGCGCTGCTCGACCGGCTGGACATCCCACTGTTGATGATCACGCACGATCCGGCCGACCTGGACCGCTTCGGTCAGTGCCGGGTCTTGCTACGCGACGGGCGTAGCGTGCAGGCCTGAGGGCCGGCGGCGGTTCAGCGCCCCGACCGCTGCAGCCGCGACACGAAAGCGGCGCAGGCGACCGAGGCGTCCGCCCGACCCTGCCAGCCCTCGGCCAGTTCACGCAGGGCCGCACGCACCTCGCGGGGCAGGGTGCCGTCCAGCGGATCGTCGGCCACGGCGGCGAGGTGGCCGGCGTACAGCCGGCGGGCATCCGGGGCGCAGTCCAGCAGCTCCATCACCGCACTGGCCAGCGTCTGGAACTGGGCGGGCGTCAGCTCCGCCGCCCCTTGCCGCGGCCAGGCGGCCAGGCACAGGTACTCGATCGGGCCCAGGCTGCGCCGGCGCGCGCCCAGGGCGGCCGTGCCCCAGGCCGCGCGTGAGCCGCTGGGCAGCCGCCCCTGGCTGAGGGCCTGGGCCAGCGTCTGGGCCACGGCGGCGCGAGCCGCAAACTCGCCGTGCTGGTTGATCTCGGCCAGCACGCGCAGGAAGGCAGGGTAGAGCTGGTCGCCCAGCCCGGTGCAGACGGTCTCCATCAAGCCGACCGCGCCGTCCTGGCCGGGGCCGAGGTCCACGCAGCCGCACACCAGCGCCTGGGCGGCCTGCGCCCAGCGGGGCTCGGCCAGCAGCTCAGCCAACGAGGGCGTTCAGCACACGCTCGGCGTGCTGCTGCACCGACAGGCCACGCAAATCGCCGCTCACGTCGGCACGCAGCACGGTGCCGCCATTCAGGCCCAGGCCCTCCAGCCAGGCGGCCGCATGCGCGGGCTGCGCCAGGCCGGGTGCGGACGCGGGGCGCAGCAGCGGCGAGGCCTGCAGGTGCAGCGAGAGCGACGGTGGCAGCGGCGCGCCGATCATGGCGAGTCCTCGGGTGATGACGTTGACGCCAGCTTAGCCAGGCGGCCCGGCGAAGGCGACTGCGGCTGCCCCTAATTCGTGGTCCCGCCGCCGAACAGGGTGTGAAGCAGGTCTTTGACCACAGCGGCCCGCCCCAGCAGTTCTTCGTTCATCAGCGCCACCAGGCTGCCGAGCTGCAGCAGCAGCACCAGATGCCCCACCACGGCCTTGATCGACATCGACAGGCTGAAGACATTGAGCTGCTGCGCATAGCGGTTGATCAGCCCGAGCACGCCGTCCACCAGATAGAGCAGCATCAGCGACGGCGCCGCCACCAGCAGGGCCAGGCGCAGCATGCGGCCGAACTCCGCCTCGAACACCACCGAGGCCGCGGGCCGCAGGCCCCAGTCGGCGTGCAGGGGCCACAGGGCGTAGCTGTCCAGCAGCAGCGCCGCGAACAGCATGAAGCCGCCCGAGGCCATGAACACCCAGCTGGCCAGGCGCGCCAGGAAGGCCCCGGTCAGCGAGGTCTGGTGGCCCGACAGCGGGTCCTGCACCTGGGCCTGCGTGGCGCCGACCTTGGTGTCGATGAGCTGGCCCGCCATCTCGAATGACCACATCAGCCCCGCGAACAGAAACCCCATGGCGGCGCCCAGCAAGGCCTCGCGGCCATAGAGCATGGTCCACTGCCAGGCGCTCAGGTTCAGCGGCTTCACGTCCTGCACCAGCAGGCCGAGCAGGGCCAGCGCGATGAACAGCGCATTTCGGATGAGCGCCGGAATGAGGTCCTGCGTGAACAGCGGCACCAGCAGGAAGGCCACGGCCACCCGCATCGTCGACAGCCCGAGCAGCAGCGCCGCATCGGTCGGGCGACCGACCCAGTCGGCCAGCATCAGCGCTGCAGTTTCACAAGGCCGGGGAACTCGCTGAACACCTTGTCCCCGAGCCGGTAGAGGCTGCCGCCGAGCAGCGTGGCCGTGATGAAGATCGTCACCACGATCGCGAAGAACTTCGCCACGTACTGCACTGTCTGCTCCTGCAGCTGGGTGGCCGCCTGGATGAACGCGATCAACAGGCCCACGACGGCCGCCACCAGGATGGGCGGCGCCGACAGCAGCAGCACGAGCCACAAGGCCTGCTGGGTGAGTTGGATGACTTCGCTGTTCATGTCTGATAGGTCAGCACGAGGCCATGTGTGAGCTTCACCCAGCCGTCGATCAGCACGAACAGCAGCAGCTTGAACGGCAGCGACACGGTGGTGGGCGAGAGCATCTGCATGCCCATGGCCATGAGGATGTTGGCGATGACGAGGTCGATGACCAGGAAGGGCAGGAAGATCAGGAAGCCGATCTCGAAGGCCACCGTCAGCTCGCTGACCGTGAAGGCCGGCACGATGACGAGGAAGTCGCGCTCGGTCAGGGCCTGGGCCTGCGCGGGCTTGAGGCTGCGCTGCGCGGTCTTCAGGAAGAAGGCGCGCTCCAGCGGCCGGCTGTGGCGGATGAGGAACTCGCGCAGCGGCTCCTTAGCCACGTCAGCCGCAGCCACCATCTGCGAGGTGGAGGCCTTGTCGCTGGTGGGCAGGGTGGCCAGGCGTTCCTGCATCTCCACACCCACGGGGTACATCACGTACAGGCTCAGGATCAGGGCCAGCCCGTTCATCACGACGTTGGGCGGGACCTGCTGCAGGCCCATGGCGTTGCGCAGCAGGCTCAGCACGACCACCAGCTTGGTGAACGACGTGACCATGACCGCGACGAAGGGCGCCAGGGCCAGCAGGACGACGGTGACGAGGGCCGAGGCCGGCGTGAAGGTGCTCAGGTCCATCGGTCAGCAGGTCTCGATCAACAGGGCCTCGCCGCTGCCCCAGGGCAGCAGGCGGCCACGCGCCAGCACCGCGTCGGGCCAGGCCGTCTCCACCAGCAGCACCTCGGCCGGCCATGGCGGCAGGCCGCCCTCCCAGCCCATCAGCGCCTCCACTCGCACCGGTGCGGGCCAGCGGGCCACCAGCTGCCAGGGCAGGTCACCCGGCAGGCCGGGCTCGCTGCGCGCGCGTGGGCGACGGCACGGCGCGTCCAGCAGCACGAGGCCACCGGGCTCGATGGCCGCGCGTTCTTCGTCGCTGAAGCGCCATTGCGCCAGCAGGCATTCCGCCGGGGCCGGCAGCCACTGCAGGCCGGGCAGCACGGGGGCCTGGGCGAGCTGGCGCAGCGCGGCCCAGGGGAGGGTCAGCAAGGCTTGCGCCCCGCGGCCTTGCCACAGCGCGCGGGCGCCACTGGCGGGCAGCTCGGGCTGCGAGCTCCATTGCCAGGCCGTGGCGGGTGCGAGCCCGTGGGCCTCCAGCGCATCGAGCAGCTCGCCGGCCAGGTCCAGCGCCACGGCGGCTTCGGCCGCGCAGGGCGGCATGAGGGCGTCGCTGCCCAGGGCCTCGCGTGAGGCCGACACGCGCAGCGTGCCGCTGCCGGCGCGGAAATGCCAGCCGGCCGGCTCCGTCTGGGTGTGGGGCAGGGAACTCATGCGCGCCGGCTCACCATGATGCGGGTGAGCTCCGTCACCGAGCGTGCCTTCATCTTGCGCATGCCGCGCGAGCGGTAGAGCTCCACGCTCTTCAGCGACAGCTTGATCTCGTCCGCGATGTGCTTGTTCATGAGCCCCTTCACCACCAGCGACAGCACCTGCCGCTCGCGCGGGGACAGGGACTGGGCCCGGCGGTCGAACTCCTCCCGCGAGCCTTCCACGTCGGTGTCCAGGCCGGGGTCGAGGTCGCTGGGTGCGAAGGCACGGTCCAGCGCGGCGCTGAGCGCGGCGTCGTCCAGGGGCTTCTCCAGCAACGACACGGCGCCGCGCTTTTGCATCGCGGCCACGGCCAGTGGCACGTCGGCATGGCCGCTCATGTAGATCACGGGCAGGTGGATGCCGCGCTCGTGCAGCGCGTCATGCAGGTCCAGCCCCGACAGCTCGGGCATGCGCACATCCAGCATCAGGCAGGTCGACTCCGGCCAGGGCGTGCCGACCGCGACGCGCGCCAGGGACTGCAGCGCATCGCGTGGGTCACCCCAGTCGCGCACCTGGCAGCCGAAGCCTTCCAGCCAGAAGCGCAAGGAGTCGCGGAACTCGTGGTTGTCGTCCACCACGTAAATCTGGCGAGGCGTCATGTCGTCTTCTCCAAGGTGGGTTGGGGCGCCGCCACCGGCAGGGGCAGCGCGAAGTGAAAGCAGCAGCCGCCCATGTCGCGCCGCGAGAACCACAGCCGGCCCTGGTGCATCTCGATGAGGGAGCGACAGATCGACAGCCCCAGGCCCATGCCGTTGGGCTTGGTGGAGCTGAAGGGCAGGAAGAGGCGGGCTTCGGTCTGCGGCGTGATGCCGGGGCCGTTGTCAGCCACGCGCAGCTCGGCGCGCGGGCCGTCAGCCTGCAGCTCGATCTCGATCACCGGCTCGGCCGGGCGATCCAGGCGCAGCGCATCCAGCGCATTGCGCAGCAGGTTGATCAGCACCTGCTGCAGCATCACGGCGTCGCCCTGCACCATCACCGGCGCCAGCGGCAGGCGCAGGTGCAGCTGCACCGCCTCGCGCTGCAGGTCCCAGTCCAGCAGGCCCAGGCTCTGGTGCACCAGCTCGACCAGGTCCAGCGGCTCGGTCTTGGGCTGGCGCGACTGCGTGTACTCGCGCACCCGGCCGATGATCTGGCTGGCGTAGGTCACCTGCTGCACGGCCTTGTCCAGGGCGGCGAGTTCGTCCGTGCTGTCGGGGTGGCGGCGGGACAGGCGCAGCTTCAGGCCGCGCAGCAGATTGGCGGTGGCGCCGATGGGCTGGTTCAGTTCATGGGCCAGCACGCTGCCCATCTCGCTCACCGTCAGCGAGCGGGAGGTGAACAGCAGGCCCTCGCGGTCGTCGAGCTGGCGTTGCAGATGGTGCAGGCGCGCGCGCTCGTCGGTCAGGCGCAGCAGCACATGCCGCGCATCCAGCGCCACCCGCTGCGCCAGGTACTCGCCGCTCACACCGCAGCGCTGGCGCGCACCCAGTGGGGCCTCCAGCGCGGTGGCCAGCCCGAGCACAGACGCTGCCCAGTCGGCTGAGGCCTGCCCCGGCTCGCCGGGTACCAGCGCCTGCATGGGCGCGTTGAGCGCGACGAGGGTGTCGCCGTCGAGCACGGCCAGCGCCTCGTCGAGTTCGCCCAGGGCATGCAGCAGATCGGCATCGATGCGATTCATGGGCCCTCCATCGGCCACAGGGTCTGGTTGCACAGCAGCCAGGTCACAGAAGGTCGGGTGGCGAGCAGCGCGCGCAGGCTGGGCGCCGCCGGCGCCTGCACGAGCACGGCAGTCCAGTGCGCGATGCCCGGCGCCACGTCGCCCAGGCGCAGCTCGCAGCTGACCTGGCCGGGCGCGACCGGCGTCGGCCCACTCGCACCCAGCTCGCGCAGCGTGCGGGGTCGCCCCTGCGGCCCGAGGCCGAGCCGCACCGCCCACCAGCGCTCCTGGCTGGCGGGGCGGGCGGCACGCCATTGCGCGGGCCAGCGCCGCCACTGCCATACGGCGGCATCACGGCTGGGCTGCAGGCTGGCCAGGCCGGCGGGGCTGGCCAGCAGCACCAGCTGGCCGGCGCACCAGGCCTGCACTGCCGGGCGCAGCGCCGAGGCGCTGGCCGGCGTGGTGGCTGCGCGCCGCAGCCGGGCGAGCAGCGCCTGGGCCCAGGCGGGCATGGGGTCGGCCTGCGCGGCGGCCTGCACCGCCGCGAAATCGGGCGGGTCGTCGTCGGCGGCCTCCTCGTCAGGACGGCGGCCGGTGTCGTCGAAGAGTTCACGCCAGGCCGGCGCGTCGGTCGCGCGCCAGCGCAGCTCGGGCCCGTGGGGCAGCGTCAGCGGCTGCAGGAGCACGGGCGTGAGCGGGTGCAACGCGCTGCCCGGGTCAGTGGCTTGCAGCACTGGTGCCGCGGGCTCGGCGCTGCGGCTGGCCGGCGCGCTGGGAACGAGGGGCAGGGTGGCGGGCAGCGCGGCTTCGGCCGCGGTCTCGGGCGGTGCTTCGGGTGTGACCTGGGCCTCCTGCACCTGGGTCTGAAGCAGCGCCTGCCAGGCCTCGCGGGTGGCGGCCGACTGCAGCGCGTTCAGCGCGGCGATGCTGCCGATGCCGCTCATGCATCCACCTCGTCCACGCGCGGTGCGCCGTCTTGCGAGCCGTCCGCCCGGCGCAGGCGCGTGCGCAGCAGGTCATGGCCTGACTCGCGCAGGCGGCGGTCCAGGTCGGCGAGCTGTTGTCGCGCCTGCAGGCCTTGAGCGGGCGGCACGCGCAGGTCCAGCATGAGCGGCGCCTGCGGCTGGGGCTGGGTGATCTGCAACTGCCAACCTGCCAAGCCAGGTGCCGCGCCGGGCAGCGCCACCTGCCACAGGCGGGCGGTGTCGGGTGCGCAGGCGGCGGGCTCGGCCACCTGGCGCGCGGCCTCGGCAACGCGGGTGTGGGTTTCGCTGACCGGATCGGCCCCGGGCACCGGCCTGCTCGTGGGCGTTCCTTCGGCGGTGGGCAGACCGTCGCGCGGCGCTTGCCACGGGTTGGGCGGCGGCAGCGGCGGGGCATCGGGGCTCAGCGGCTCGGGCAGGGCGTCATCGGGGCGAAAGGCGCGGGCGGCTGGCGTTCGGCCACCAAGTCGGGACTCAGGTTGCGCGCCCGGCGGCTGGGCTTGGGCGCGCGCGCGGCCGAAGGCCTGCGTCCACGCCGTGGGCACGGCCTGGGGCGTGTCGTGGCTCGCAGGCCACCGTGGCGACGTGGCCGCGCACGGCTCTGTACCGAGCAGCGTGCGGGGCAGCGCACCGGGCCGATTCACGCTCGACATGCGACGGCTCCGGGCGGCAGGCGGCGGGCGTCTTCGGCGTCCAGCTCGGCCTGGTGTTCGCGGCTGCGGGCGAGGTGGCGACGGCGGTCCTGCAGCGTCGCGTCGACGGCGTCTTCGCGGGCCTGGGCGCGCGCCAGCTCGGCCCGGCGCTGCTGCACCGTGGCCTGGGCCTGGCGCAGGCTGTCGGTCTCATCGATCAGGGCGTACTCGTCCCGCTCCAGTCGCTCGGCCAGCGCGGCGCGGTGGGCGTCCACTTGAGCCGCCCAGCGCGGCATGTCCGCGCAGCCGGCGCCGGTCCAGTGCCGGGTCAGCGCGTCGAGCTGGGCCTGGCCGGCCTCGATGCGCTGCTGGCGTGCCTGCACTGCCTGCTGCGCTTCGCGCTCGGTGGCCTGGGCCCCGGCCAGCGCCTGGCGGGCCCGCTGCACGCGCAGCTGGCGCAGGCGCAGCCACTGCTGCGCGTCGCGGGCTGGCAGCTGCAAGGCGAGGTTCATTGCACGATCTCCCGCAGGTGCTGCAGGCTGCCGGCCCAGTCGCTGGGCTCATGCGTGCCTTGCTGCAGCAGCGCCTTGATCTGGGGCATGCGGTCGATGGCCTGATCGGCCAGCGGGTCGCTGCCGGCCTGGTACTCGCCCACGCGCAGCAGGAACTCCACCTCCTTGTGTCGCGCCATCAGCGCGCGCACCTGGGCGGCGTCGCGCTGCTGTTCCAGCGCGGTCACACGGGTGAACACCCGGCTGGCGCTGGCCAGCACGTCGATGGCGGGGTAGTGCTGGGCCTGCGCGAGGCCGCGCGACAGCACCAGGTGCCCGTCGAGGATGGAGCGCACTTCCTCGGCTACGGGGTCGCTGCCTTCCTCGTCTTCGGCCAGCACGGTGTAGAAGGCGGTGATGGAGCCGTGCGCATCGTTGCCCGCACGCTCGAACAGCCGCGGCAGCTCGGCGAACACCGAAGGCGGGTAGCCGCGCCGCACCGCCGGCTCGTGCGCGGCCAGGCCCAGCTCCCGAAGGCCGCGGGCGAAACGGGTGACCGAGTCCATCATCAGCACCACGCGCGCGCCCTGGGCGCGAAAGCCCTCGGCAATCGCCGTGGCCGCATGCGCGGCGCGCACCCGTTCCAGCGCGGGGCGGTCGGAGGTCGACACCACCACCACCGAGCGGGCCAGGCCTTCCGGCCCGAGGCTGTCCTCCAGGAACTCGCGCACCTCGCGGCCACGTTCCCCGATCAGGCCGATCACATTCACCTCGGCCTGGGTGTTGCGCGCCAGCATGCCCAGCAGCGTCGACTTGCCGCCGCCGGCCATCGCGAAGATGCCCACGCGCTGGCCTTCGCCCACGGTCAGCAGCGTGTCGATGGCGCGCACGCCGCACACCAGCGGCGCATGCACCGGGCGGCGCTGCAGCGGCGGCGGCGCCTCGCGGTAGAGCGGCACGCGGGGCAGGGCGTCGAGCGTCGCACCGCCATCCAGCGGCTGACCGAAGGCGTCGATCACGCGGCCCAGCAGGCCGGCACCGCTGGGCAACTGGGCCACCTCCTGAAGCACCTCGACCGCCGCACCCACCGGCACACCGTGCAGCGAGCCCAGCGGCGCGAGCACCGCTTCATGGTCCTGGAAGCCGATGACCTCCGCCTGCAGGCCCGGCTCGCGCGGGCGCTGGGGGTCGAACACCCGGCAGCTCTGCCCCACGCGCGCCTGCACGCCGGTGGCGCGCATCAGCGTGCCGCCCGCCTGCACCACGCGGCCCAGCGTGGCCACGGTGCGGGCCTGTTGCAGGCTGCGGCGCAGCTCGTCAGCGGCGGGAATGGCAAGGTTCATGGTCACGTGGCGGTGCAGC
This sequence comes from Roseateles puraquae, assembly GCF_002205845.1. GTDB lineage: Bacteria > Pseudomonadota > Gammaproteobacteria > Burkholderiales > Burkholderiaceae_C > Pelomonas > Pelomonas puraquae. Next base: position 114,945 of record NZ_NISI01000007.1, read on the forward strand.
CGTTCAAGGCACGGAGGCCCACAGACACGGAGGCGTTCGCACCTGCGCAGCCTCTCTGGGCCTCTGTGTCTCTGTGGCTGTGTTGGGTCACGATGGGCATCACAGCCCCCAGGCCTTGGCCAGGCGTTCGACCTGGGTCGCCAGGCTCGCATCGGCGGTGCCGAACTCGGTGGTCAGCCGGCAGTCGCTCTCCCCCAGGTCGACATCGGCCACCAGCTCGGCCTGGGCGAGGCCGGCGCGGTTGTCGGGGTCGGCGGCCTGCAGGGCGGCGCGCAGCGTGGGCAGTTGATGCGGATGCACGTGCAGCCGCCAGGTGCGTGCGGGTTGCAGTTCGCGGGCGGCCTGCACAGCCAGGCGGGCCAGGGCGTCGTCGGCAGGCAGCGTGCCCAGCAGCTTCTGGAACACCTCCAGCGCCAGGCGGCCGATGGCCTGCTGCGACTGCTCGCGCGCCGCGTCCTGAGCCCGGGCGAGCTCGGCGAGCGCCAGGCCGAGCTGCTCTTGCGCCTGGGCCTGCCCGGCCTGCCAGCCCTCGTGATGGCCGGCCTCGCGCGCCTGGGCGCGGGCCGCGTCCAGATGGGCCTGTGTGCTGCCCTGGAGGGCCTGCAGGTCGGCGAGCAGGTCATGGGCCTGCCGCAGCGGTGGCACCTCGGCGGCGCGCAGCACGCGGCGGTCGGCGGCGATGCCCAGCGTGGCCTCGGGCTGGCGGTGCCAGAGCATGAAGTGATTCATGCGGCGCCCTCGGCCACGGCTTCTTGAAGTGCCAGCGTCTCACGCAGCACGGCCAGCGCCGTGGCCTGCGGCATGACCCAGGCACCGACGGCCCCCAGTCGGCGGCTGGCCGCATGGCGCAGGGCGCCGTGGGGCAGGCTGGCAAGCAGCACGGCCGCGCCTGCCTCGGTGAACTGCTGGCCGAGGGCGTCGGGCGAGTTCTGCGGGGGCCAGTCGGCCAGGGCGGTGGGCAGGCCCGCGGGCAGGGCCGGCCAGTCCGGCGCGCTGCGCAGGGCTCGCCACCACGCGGGCCCAAGCGTGGCGCGGGCCAGCTCGCGCAAGGGCCCCGCGATCCACAGCCGCAGCGCCGGCGCCGCCAGCACCGAGCCGCAGCGGCGGGCCAGGGCCATCAGGTCGTCAGGCGCCAGGGCCAGCCAGGCGGGCGCAGCGTCCAGCTGCGCCCACGTCAGGCTGCGGGCCTCGTTCGGGGCGTCGGCCAGCAACCGCCGGGCCACGGCGGCGCGCAGCGCGCGTTCAGTCATGGCGGCGGTCCTCCAGGGCCAGGGGCTCGCCGTCGCGGCGGCGGCGCCAGGCCAGCCAGCCGGCCGTGCCCAGGCTGGCCGTGCCCAGGCTCACGGCCAGGGCCAGCACCACGGGGGGCAGCGCGGCCTGCGTGGCCGGCGGGCTGGCCGGCGTGGGGTCGGCCGCAAAGGCCACGACCGACACGCTGTCATAGGGCAGGCCTTCGACGCTGTTCACCACCAGGGCGCGCACCTTGGGCAGCAGCGCATCGACGTTCAGGCCCGGGCGGTGCTTGAGCATCACGGAGGCCGACGCCGGCTGCACCTTGTCGGACAGCGGATGCCGCTCCGGCACCACCAGGGTCACGCGGGCCTGCAGCACGCCGTCGATGCTGGTCAGGGTGTGCGACAGCTCCTGCGACAGCGCATGCATCAGCCGCGCACGTTCTTCCACCGGCGTGGACACGAAGCCTTCGCGCTTGAACACCTTGCCGAGGCTGTCGAAGTCTTCACGCGGCAGGCCCTGGGCTTTCAGGATCTGCACCGCGCGGGCGAAGTCGGCTTGCGCCGTGGTGACCTCGAAGCCGGTTTCGCGCGCCACCTTCTCGGCCGGCACACCGGCCAGGCGCAGCGCGGCGACCATGTCGTTGGCCTGGCGCTCGTCGAGCTTGGCGTAGAGGGTCTGCTCGCCGCAGGCGGTGAGCAGCGCGGTGAGCGCGGTCGGCAGCGCCAGCGCGCGAAGGCTTCGGAGGTGGTTCATCAGGACTGCTGGCGGAAGAGTTGCTGCAAGCCCTCGGACGTCCGGTTGGCGATGTTGGACGTCAGCTGGCAATGGAACATGAACTCCTGGCAGCGCACCGTCAGGTTGACGAGTTCGCCCGGCGTGAGCTGCTGGCCCGACGCGGCGGCAGCGCGCGCATCGCGGCCCAGGGACGCCGCCTCGGCATTGATGTGCTCCAGCGGCTGCACCAGGCGCTGCATGGCCATGCCGGTCGGCTCGGCGGCGGGCTGGGCGCGCTGCAAGGCGCCGGCCATGGCGTGCTGGAAGGCCGACACATCGGTCGCTGCCGGGGGCAGGCCCAGCTGCGACAGCGAGGCGCCCGCGCCGAGCTGCACATCGGCCAGCGGCGCGGCGATGGCAAGGCTCGCGTTCACTGCTTGCGAGCCATGGTTTCGAGGGCGGAACCGACCGTGGACACGGCGGTGTGCGAGCTGCTCGCCAGGAAGCTCATCTTCAGCGACATGGCGGTCAGCTCGGTGATGTCCGCCGGCTTGTCGCCGCCCGCGCCGACTGCGGCTGACTTCACCTCGATGTCGTTGGCCTGCTTGTCCAGGGCCTGGCCCCAGGCATCGGCCATGGCTTCGAACCAGGAGCCGCCGGTGGTCTTGCCGGTGGAGGTGCTGGGGGCGGTGGCGAGGGTGTTGAGCAAGGGGCTGGTCATGGGAACTCCTGTCGGGGGTGGGAAGGAAGTCGGCTCAGAGCGTGAGCCGCGTGCGCTGGCCATCGCGTTCGACGACGACGGCGCGTTCGGCGATCTCGACGACGCGGTGGCCGCTGGGGAGCAGCGCGCCGTTGAAGTAGCGGCTGCCATCGGCCGTGATGAAGTAGGGGCTGTCGCTGTTGTCGATGACGGCCACCAGGCGTTTGGCCGGGTCGTCCGCCGCGGCAGGGGCAGCGGTGGGGGCAGGCACTGGCGGCTGGTTGTCCACCCGCAGCGTGGGCAGGTGGGGCACGTCGCGGCGTACCGCCGCCGTGGCGGATTCGACGCGTGCGGTGTCACGTTCGCGGGTGTGCAGCACCAGTTCGCCCTCGGGTGACCAGCTCGCCTGCGCGGCGATGCCGTAGAGGCGGAACACCTCGCTCGCATGGGCTGCCACGTCAGCGGGTGCCGCCGCCTGCGTGGCCGCGCGGGCCGGTGGCACCACCTGGGCCACGGCTTCGCCGGCTTCTCGCAGCGTGCCGCCGCGCCAGGCCAGCGCCGCGCCGCCCACCACCATCACCACGCCGAGCGCAGCCAGCAGCAGCTCCGCCACGGGGCGGGGCTTCGCCGCCCGGGCGTGCGCGGCGGGCGCGGCCGGTGCGGGCTCGGCCGGGTCGTCGTCGTGCAGCACGGGCTCGGGCCAGTCGGCCTGGTCGGCCGGGCCGTAGGCGACGAGGGCGTCACCCAGCTGCAGCGGCTGGCCAGGTGCCCAGGCGTGCACCGTGTCGCCGGGGGGCAGCGGGCGGCCCTGCAGCGAAGCCAGGCCGGACAGCAGCTGCAGGCCGACGCGGCCCGGGCCGGTCGGCAGCAGGCGCACCTGGAAGTCCAGGCCGCTGGCCAGCAGGATGTCGGCGAACTGGGTGTCGGCCTGGTTGGCCGCATTCAGGCCGCAGACGAGCTGCGCCTCATGGGCGTCGAGCAGGGCGCGCGCCCCGGCCTGGCGGCCGGCGAGCACGCGAAGTTCCAGCGGGGCGGTGCAGAAAAGGGCCGGGGTGGGCATGGGTCACTCCTGCGGTGCGGCGGCGCCATCGCCGGGCGAGGTGGCGGCCAGGGGTTCGCGGGCTTTTTGCAGTGCGTCGGTCGTGGCGCGGCTGCTGGCCAGGCGCGGTGTGATGAGGAACATGCGTTCGATGCGCTGGCCGCCCTTGCGCTGGGTCTTGAAGAGGTTGCCCAGCAGCGGGATGTCGCCCAGCACCGGCACCTTGTCGACCCCGGCATTGGCGCTGTCGCGCACCATGCCGCCGATCAGCAGGCTCTCGCCTTCGGCGATCAGGGCCTGGGTGTTGATGCCCGAGCGCTCCACCACCGGCAGGTTGTCCACGCTCTGGCCGGTCAGGCCGCCGTCCTCGATCTGCACCAGCAGCTTGATGCGCGGGGCCTCGTCGCCGTCCTTGAACACGTGCGGCGTCACGCGCAGGCGCGTGCCGGCCGTGACGTTGAAGAGGTCCACGTCCTCACGACCGGCCACGCGCACGTAGTAGGTCGAGCTGTTGTCGAACACCGCCTCCACGTTGGACAGCGTCACCACCTGCGGGCTGCTGACCACCTTGGCCGCGCCGTCGCTCTGCAGCGCGGTGATGCGGGCGACGAAGGGGTAGCGGTCGCCGATGACGGCGGAGATGACGCCGCCGCGGGCCGAGGGGGTGGGGTCCACCTGGCCGTTGAGGCGGTTGTCGCTGGCGGTGCCATTGCCCACCATCAGGCTGGACAGGCCGTGGTTGTAGCGCCAGTTGATGCCGAGCTCGCGCAGGCGGTCGGTGTTGATGTCGATGATGGTCGCCTCGATCTCCAGCGACTGGGGCTCGACGTCCAGCGACTTGATCAGCGCGGCGTAGCGGTCGAGCCGCTCGGGCAGGTCGCGCACGATGACGGCGTTGAGCCGCGGGTCGGCCTCGATGCGGGGCGAGAAGTCGGGCGGCGCAGGGAGCTCGGCCGGCTCTGCGGCGGCGGGGCCGTAGCCGACCTGGGTGAGTGCCGCCACCAGGGTGTCGGTGCCGCGCACGGTGGGCGCGACGTCATCCGAGAGGCCGAGTGTCGTCGGACCCGGGCGCTGGCTGGCGGCCGCGCGCAGTCGCTGGCTGCCCTGGGCGCGCGCGGGGTCGGTGGCCACGGTGATGCGCTGCTTGCCGGGCTGGCCCACCAGCGAGCGCAGGATGCTGGCCACACCGGGCAGGGTGGTCTGCTGGCCGCCAAAGCTCATGGGCACGTCCTGCGCCCAGGCATAGCGCAGGTAGAAGATGCGGTAGTCGGGCAGCGGTTGCTGCTGGGCCGGGGCCCAGCTCTTCATGGCCGCGGCGGTGGTGCCGGGGCGCACCTGGCGCACCAGTTCGTCCACCTGCTGCACGAAGCGGCGCGCGCCCACGGCGAGCAGCGCACCGTCGTCGCTGAACTTCAGCGTGTTGCGGTGGTCAGGCAGCTGCAGGGCCTGGGCCGCCCGCTGCACCTGGGCGGCGGCGGCAGGGGTGAGCAGGTAGCTGCGGGTCTGGGTGTCGCTGGCCGGCGCGACGTAGATGACGCCGCCGTCGTAGTAGGGCAGCAGGTTGTAGGCGCGGCTGAGGTCGCGCAGCAGCTTGGCCGGCGTACCCTCGAAGCGGCCGTTGACCTGGCCTTGCACGCCTTGGGCGACGACGGGGATGTCGCTGCCCGAGAACAGGCCTTGCAGGAACTGTTCGAGCGGCTGGTCGCGGGCTTCCAGGCGCACGGTGCGCAGCGTCTCCGGCAGCGGTGCGGCCAGGGCGGGAAGTGCGGGAGCCAGCAGCAGCGCGGCGGCGGCTGCGAGGTGAAGAGCGTGGGTCATGCGGCGAGCAGGGTGGTCTGCGAGGCGGGCGCATCCAGGCGGGGTGGCGCCAGATGGCGCAGCGGCGTGAGCCGCAGCGTCGGCAGGAGTTCGTGGAAGGAGAGCACCGGCGTGTCGAAGCACTCGTTCTCGATCAGCTTGCGCAGGTGCCAGCGCAGGTCCACCGCGCAGACGATGGCTTGCGGTTGCAGGGCCTGCACCTGCGCCTGCACCTCGGCGGCGAACTGGCGGGCCACGTCGGGTGCGATGGCGAGCTGCGTCACGCCGCCGCTGACGTGCAGTTGCTGTCGCATCAGCTGCTCCAGCTCGGGCGACAGCATCAAGGCACGCAACTCCCCGTCGGGGCAGAGGCGATGGTGGGTCTGGCGGCGCAGCGCGATGCGGGTCATCTCGGTCAGGGCCTGCACGTCCTTCTCGCGCTGGCTGGCGTCGGCCAGCGCCTCGAGGATGTCGCGCAGGTTGCGGATGGACACCGTCTCGGCGGCCAGGCGGCGCAGCACCTCGGTCACCTTCTGCACCGGCAGCGCGCGCAGCACCTCCTTCACCACGTCGGCCAGGTCAGCCTGTGCGCGGGTGAGCAGTTCGCTGGTTTCCTGGATGCCGATGAAGAGGGCCGCGTTGCGGCGCAGCGCGTCGCGCACCGCGGTGGCCACGGTGGCGGCGTCCGGCGCCTGCGCGCCCTCGGCCAGCGGCACCTCGTGGGCCAGCAACCGCCAGCCGCTTTGCCCGAGGCGGCCATGCAGGGCCATGCGCGGCAGGGGCAGGCCCAGGTCGAGCTGCAACTCGTCGATCAGGTCTTCCACCGCGCGCGTGACCGCCACGCCGCCATCGGCCAGCAGGGCTTGTGGCACTTCCAGCAGCAAGGGCACCGAAGGGCGCAGGCGAGGCGGGGCGGTCTTGAGGGCCGTGGCCTCGGTGGTGCTGGCACGCGGCGTCATGCCAGGCACACGGCGCGCCACCCAGTCGCGACCCTGCGGCAGCAGCATCACCCCCGCGGCGGCGAACACCACGGCGAGCAGCCCGAACACCAGCGGCGGGAAGCCCGGCACCGTGGCCAGCAGCAGGCAGATGGCGGCGGCCATCAGATGCACCCGCGGCTTGGCGCCGATCTGCTTGCGGATGGCGTCGCCGAGGTGGCGGTCGTGTTCGTCGTCGTTGGTGCGCGTGACCAGCAGGCCTGCGGCCATCGCACCCAGCAGCGCCGGGATCTGCGCCACCATGCCCTCGCCGATGGACAGGATGGAGTAGCGGTGCACCGCGTCGCCCACGCTCAGGTCTTGCTGCAGCACGCCGATGGCCAGGCCGCCGAGCAGGTTGATCAGGATGATGACGATGCCGGCAATGGCGTCGCCCTTCACGAACTTCATCGCGCCGTCCAGGCTGCCATGCAGCTTGCTCTCCAGCTCCAGCGTGCGGCGGCGGCGCTTGGCCTCGTCCTTGTCGATGAGGCCAGAGCGCAGGTCGGAGTCGATGGACAGCTGCTTGCCCGGCATCGCGTCCAGCGAGAAGCGCGCGGCCACCTCGGCCACGCGTTCCGCGCCCTTGGCAATCACGATGAACTGCACCACCGTGATGATCAGGAAGACCACCAGGCCCACCACGAGGTTGCCGCCCGCCACCAGCTTGCCGAAGGTGGCGATGATGTGGCCGCCATCGGCATGCAGCAGGATCATGCGCGTGGTGGCGATGGACAGCGCCAGGCGAAAGAGCGTGGTCATGAGCAGCACGCTCGGGAACACCGAGAACTCCAGCGGCCCGGCCACATAGACGGCCAGCAGGATGAGCACCAGCCCGGAGGCGATGTTCACGGCCACCAGCAGGTCGATCAGCCACAGCGGCAGCGGCAACACCATCAGCGCGACGATGGCCACGATGCCTGCGACCAGGAAGAGGTCGCTGAAGCGGGCGAGCAGGCCCTCGCGCGCCACGTCAGCGGTGGCGAAATAGCCCGCCAGGCCGTCGCTGCGCGTGGGGCCGCTCATGCGGGGCTCCCGCTGAAATGCCGGCGCAGCTCGACGTAGACGGCCAGCACGTTGCGGACATAGGCCTGCGTCTCGGCATAGGGCGGCACACGCCGGCCGTGTCGCTCCACCGCGCCTTCGCCTGCGTTGTAGGCGGCCAGCACCAGGCGCAGGTCATTGCCGAAGCGGGCCTGCAGGCGCTTGAGGTAGCGGGCCGAGGCTTCGAGATTGGCTTCGGGCGTGAGCAGGGCGCGGTCGGCTTGCGCCACGCCCAGGCTGCGGCCGGTGGCCGGCATGACCTGCATCAGGCCGCGCGCGCCCGCCGGCGAGATGGCCTGGCTCTGGTGGCGTGATTCGATGTGCGCCACGGCATGCAGCAGCAGCGGGTCGATGTCGTGGCGCCGGGCCACGTCGGCCATCAGCGGTGCCAGCGCGCGGATGCGGGCCAGCGCGGCGACGTCACGCGTGCCAGCGGCCGGCAGGGGCCGCGCGGGCGATGGCAGCGGCCGGCGTGCCGACTCGCGGGTGTCGGGGGTGGGGGCAGCAGGTTCGTCGGCCGGCTCGACGGCGTCGACAGGCTCGGGCAGCGCCGCGATGTTGGACGGTGTGCGCACGAGGGTGGCGCCGCACAGTCGTGACGTCAGTGTGAAGCCGCTGGCACTGGCCGGTGCCGGTGCGTCGAGCAAGGCCTCGGCCGTGGAGCCGGCGCAGCCCGGTGCGGCCCAGGCGGTGGCGGCTGAGGCCATCGCGGCGGTCGCCAAGACTTGGCAGATCCGGTGAAGTCCGTGCACTTTTTCTCGCCCTCTGGGTTTTTCGAACCGGGCGGACTATGGAGGCAAGCCTTGGCGGCGGGTTGACGCTTGCAAGCAAAAGTAACTGACTGACCCGTAGACATTGCTCCCTTTATGTAGACGGGGACCCCCCACGTTTACGCGTGGAAACATCTGCTGCACCGGCGCAATCGCCAAGCAGGCATCGTTCGGTCCCGCCGCTCGTTCCCCAGGGAAGGAGCGACGCCGCAGGCCCCCTAGAAGTAGGTCTGGCCACAAGACTGCAAACAAGTCGTCACAAACGCCGTTTGCACCCCCTAGAAATAGGTGTTATCGCGTCATGGCCGAGGACAGCGGCGACAAAACCGAACAGCCCACCCCTAAGCGCCTGCAAGACGCCCGCAAGAAGGGCGACGTCGCCAAGGGCCGCGAGCTCACCAGCACCGCGACGCTGCTGGTGTGGCTGGTGGCGGGCGCGCTGTGCCTGCCGCTGGCGGCCGAGCGCATCGCGGCGCTGTGCGAGAGCCTGTTCGCGCGCGTGGCCTCCGGCTGGCGCGCGGAGGGCTTCGGGCAGGTGGCTGCGCTGCTGGGCTGGCAGAGCATCGAGCTCGCGCTGCTGCTGGTGGCGGTGCTGATGCTGCCGGTGGCGGTGTTGGGGATGTTGGTCGAGTACCTGCAGGCCGGGCCGGTGCTGGCCTTCGAGAAGGTGGCGCCCAAGCTCGAGAACCTCAACCCGGCGGCGGGCCTGAAGCGCATGTTCTCGCTGGACAACCTGATCGAGCTGCTCAAGGGCATCCTGAAGACCGCGCTGCTGCTGGCCATCGGCTGGGCCGTGGCCCGCACGCTGCTGCCGGACGCCATGCGCCTGGCGCTCTCCACCGACCGGCCGGCCCAGCACCTTGGCGCGCTCGTGTGGCAGGGCACGGTCAAGACCCTGGCCTGGACCGTGGGTGTCTTTGCGGGCGTGGCCTTCCTGGACTTCCTGTGGACGCGCCATCGCTTCACCAAGAAGATGCGCATGAGCCTGCGCGACATCAAGCAGGAGATGAAGGAGAGCGAAGGCGACCCGCATCTCAAGCAGCAACGCAAGCAGGCCCATGCCGAATGGAGCCAGCGCAACCAGGCGGCGGCCGCCCGCGGCGCGAGCGCGCTGATCGTGAACCCGACGCACGTCGCGATCGCCATCGACTTCGAGCCCGGCCGATGCCCGGTCCCCACCGTCAGCGCCAAGGGCGAGGACCATGTCGCCCGCGCGATGCGCGAGGCCGCTGGCGAGGCGGGTGTGCCCATCGTGCGCAACGTGCCGCTGGCCCGCGAGCTGCTGGCGCGCTGCGACGAGGGCGAGGTGGTGCCACCGGAGCTGTTCGACGTGCTGGCCGAGGTCATCGTCTGGGCCGACGGCGTGCGGGAGCAGCTGCGCTGGGAAGCCGCCCGCGCCGACCCGCATCGGCGCCACGAGGTGCCCGAGCAGCCCCCGCCGGCGCGGCCAGCCCCTGGTGAAGACCTGACCCTGCATCCCGACCTCGACCCCCGCGCTGCCGCCACCCCTTGATGCCATGCAAGACCTGCTCCTGAATCTCGCCAGCACCGTGCTGGCCCTGGCTTTCGTGCTGGCCTTGGCCTGGGGCCTGCTGCGCGCGTGGCGACGCTTGCAGCCCGGTGTGGGCACCGCCGGCAGCGACACCGATGCCTTGCGCTTCGTGCGCGCGCTGCCCGTAGGCGCGCGCGAGCGGGTGGTGCTGCTCGACCACGCCGGCGAGCGCTGGATGCTGGGCGTGACGGCGGGCGGCATCAGCCTGCTGGCGCGCTGGCCGCTGGCGTCTGGGCCGGAGCCGCGCGCATGAGCAGCATCGGCCTGCGACTGCACGACGAGGTGCTGCACGACGAGGTGCTGCATCTGCGCGAGTTCGGCGCGGGTGATGTGGCCGAGGTACAGGCCCTGCATGCCGACGCGCGAGTGCGCGCCTGGCTGCCGGACATCCAGCCCCTGCAGGAGGCCGGCTGGGCGGCGGCCTTCGTCGCCGGGCTGGGCCGGTTCTACCGCCAGCACGAGGGCTTGGGCATCTGGCGCTGCGCCGTGCCTCTGGCTGATGGGGGCGAGCGGTTTGCCGGCTGGTTCAGCCTGATGCCGGTGCAGGCCGGGCCTGATGCCCAGGCGCTGGGCGTGCAAGCTGGCGATGTCGAACTGGGCAGCCGGTTGCTGCCCGAGCATTGGGGCGGTGGGTTGAGCCTGGCCGGCGGTGAGCGGCTGCTGCACCACGCCTTTGCGCGGCTGCAGTTGCGCGCCGTGTGGGGCATCTGCCATCCGCACAACCGGCCCGCGCAGGCCTGCCTCGCCGCACTGGGCTTCTTGCCGCGCGGGCGGGCCCTGTACGAAGGGCAGCCTGCCGACCATCACCAACTGCTCGCGGCCGACTGGGCCGAGCTGCAACCCCTCAGCCATCGCCAGCGCCTGCGCCGCCACCGGCGCACCCCGACCGTTTCATCACAGGACCTGCCATGACCGACACCGCCGCTCCCAACAGCTGGCAACTGGCCCTGGGCCAACGCCTGACCCAAGCCCTGGCCGAGTCACGGCTCGCCCACCCGCCGCAGGCCGATGACACGGCGAGCGCGACCGGCACGCATTGGCGGCTGCCGCCCCGCGACACCGCGCCGAGTGGCGCCGCACCGGCGCTGCTGGAGTTGCTCGGCACCAGCATCGCGGGCGGGCCCGAGACGCTGCTGGCCCACTGCCTTCGGCACTATCGCCAACTCGCCCATGACGGCGAGTCAGACGACCTCGGCCGGGCGCTGGCGGCCTACCTCGGCGCCTGCCGGCAGGCCTTTGACCAGGAGGCCCTGACGCCGCAGCGTTGGCAGGCGGTGGTGCAGTGGCTCAAGGCGTGGGTGCTGGATGCGTTGCCCTGGGACAGCGTGCCGCTGGCTCAACGGCAGGAGGCCTTCGAACGCTTCGCGGTGCTGGCTGTGGCCCTGGGCGAGTGGACGGTGCAAGCCAGCCGCCAGGGCCAGGCGGCATTGGCATCAGCCACCTGGATGGCGCGCACCAGCCTGCGCGGCCAGCTGGGGCTGGACCTGCCGGCGTTGTGCGCCGTGCTGCGCGGGCTGGACGCCTCGATTGCGGCCAACCCTAGCGCTGGCGCTGTCGATTTAGGAGCAGCCGCAGCTAGCGGGCTGGGGTCCAAGCCCGTGTAATGAAGCCCGTCAACGCCGCAGAGTTTGATTCGAGAACCTTCGCGACAAGACACGCAGCGAGCCCGGTGTTTTTCTTCAGTCGCCGCCGGCCTCAGATGCCTCGCAGAGCAATCAATCACTGCGGCGGTCTCCGCCGCGAACCCTCACCTCAAATTTTTGGAGATTGACATGGGATCAGCAGTTAGCAGCGTTTTCGGTGGCGGCGGCTCGGGTGGCATCCTGGGTGCCGTCGGCGGCATCGTGGGCGGCATCTTCGGCGGCCCGATCGGCGCGATGATCGGCCAAGCCATCGGCGGCATGCTTCAGCAAGCGGTTGGCGATGCCACCAAGCAGGCGGTGGACACGCTGCAACAGGAACATGGCATGCCCAAGTTCCTGGCCGACGAGGTCAAGTCCAAGATCGACAGCGCCGTGCAGTCGCTGCTCGCTCAAAGCCAGCATGGCGTGACCCAGGAAGCCGCCGGCCAGGCCCAGCAGGTCGCCGGTGACTGGATGCAGTCCTTCATCCAGGACGCCGCCAAGCAAATCGTCGACGAGGCTACCAAGCAACTGAAGGGCGACGGCTCCTCCGGCGGCAAGGCGTCGGCCGAAAGCTGGCTGGTGGCGATTGCCAAGGCCATGGGCAAGACCATGGGTGACCGCGCCGCCAAGCTCGTGGACCTGAGCCAGCGCATCGCCAACACCCAGACCGGTGGCAGCAACAACGCGCAGCAAGCCGCGGCCAAGCAGATGCAGCAACTCAACGCCGAGTTCCAAGCCACGTCGCAGGAGTTCAGCCTGCTGCAGAACACCTTCTCGACGGCCATCAAGGCCATCGGTGAAGCCATGTCCTCGGTGGCTCGCAAGCAGTAATCCGCCGGCTTGTCCCGTGTGCCGGAGTGCGCCTGCCGCACTCCGGCATTTGCTTTTTCAGGCGGGCCGGCGCGGTGGCCTGCCAGTCGTTGAGCTGTTCGATGAAGTTCCTGAAAAACCTGCTGTCCGTCCTCGCGCTTGCGCTGCTCCACGCCTGCGGGGGCGGCGGATCGGCACCCCCCGACCCTCAGCCCACCACTCCTGCGCCAACCCCCACGCCCACGCCGGCCGACCCGCCGGTGTCCACCTACGGCGCGGGCGTGTTGCCGGGCCGGCTGCTGGTGAATGCGCCGGACGGCCGTCAGGCGCGGCTCTTCAACCTCACCACGGGCGAGCAGCGCAGCCTGCCGGTGTCGTCGAGCGGCAGCTTCGATGTCTGGTCGGTCAGCCAGGACGGCCAGACGCTGGCCCGGTGGACGCGGGATGACAGCCAGTCCGGCTACCCCGTCAGCTGGTTCGACGCAGCCAGCCTGGCGCCACGTGGCAGCGAGCAGCGCGTGTCCAACCTGCTGGGCCTGAGCGAGCTGCAGTTGTCGGCGGGCAGCCGCTATGTGCTGGCGCAATACGGAGACGGCTATCGCGCGCCGCGCCGGCTGACCGTCTTTGACGCGCAGAGCTTCGCGCTGGTGAAGCAGGGCTCGCAGCTGGACGGCGCCGATGTGGTGGCAGACCCGCAAGCCTGGCTGCCGGACGGGCGTTACGTCTACTTGCGTGCCAATGAGCTCTGGGTGTCGTCGCCGCAGCGAACGACGTCAGAATTGCTGGCACGCTTGGCGCTGCCTTCCAACGATGCCGTGGATGGCAGCAGTTATGTGGCGGGGCAGAGCAGCCTGGCGGTCAGCCCCGATGGTTCACGGATTGCGTTCACCTGGCGCGTGCGCCGCGGCAACGGCATGGACACACAGATCTTCACCGCACGGATCGACGGCAGCGAGCTTCGGCAAATGACGGCCGTGGCCGACGCTGCCGACCCGCTCAGCTACGCCTTCGGCAGCCCGACGTGGTCGCCGGATGGTCAGTGGGTGGCCTTCGTGCTGTACATGAACGGCGCCACGGCGGCACCCGTGTGGCCCGATGACCGCATCGGCGCCGCGCGCGTGATCGGCACCACGGGCTGCGATGCCAGCCCGGTGTATGTGTTGCCGGCCAGCCAGGCCACGGCGCGCAGCTTCCAGTGGCCGGCGGTCACGCCGGCATTGGCGCTGAAGGTGCGTGCCGCGTCCGGCGACACCGGCCAATGGGTCACGAGCTGCGCCACCGTGCGCTGGCTGCCCTGACACTTCCCGACGCCCAATTGCCTCAACAGGAACAGTGATGAAGCCCCTTGCCTCCAGAACCGAACGTCGCCCCGCATGGCGGCGTGTTGCCGCCGGTGCGCTGGTCTCGCTCGCCTTCGTGCCGCTGATGGCATCGGCGCAATACATCATGGAGTTCGCGCAGACCTATGCAGCGCCCACCTCCAACTTCATCAGCAACACCTTCCTGAACCAGGAGGCGTTGATCAATGCGACCCGCCCGGACGCCCCGCGGTCGACGGCGCGGCTGGCTGCGTTGGGCGCGCCGCAGGTGGAACGCAGTGCCACGGAGCTGGCGCAGGCCGCGCCCGCCGCCCAGCGCGCCCGGCTGGAGAAGATCTATGTGCAGCTGATGCCGGGCTACCAGCAGCTCGAGCGCAAGCTGGGGTGGCCCGCCGAGGATGTGGCCGGCGCCATGGCCGCGCTGCTCGCGGGCAACTACATGGCCATGACGGGCACGGAGCTGAGTGACGAAGCTGTCTCCGCGGCCGGCAATCAGTTGCGCGCGTCTGCATCGGTGCAGCGCATGCTGGGTCAGCTCAGCGCCGCTGACCGGCGCCGCCTGTACGAGCAGTGCGCGATGCTGGGCACCTTCATGGCCCTGGCCAACAAGACCAGCCAGCAGCAGCCCGCCAATGTGGTGGCAAACCTGCGCCAGTCAGCGCGCGAGAACCTGCGCGTCGTGCTGGGCAATGCGGCCGACAACCTGCGCTTTTCGCCGCAAGGCATTCAGCTGCAGTGAGTGGCCTGTTGCGCTGGCGGCGACTGTCGATGCCCGGCGCAACTCGCTAGCGCTGACGTCGTCCTGATGACTGGGCCACGAGCCCTGCTGGGCCTGTTGCTGGTGGCTGGGGTGACCGCCGTCGTTCGAGCGGAGGTCACTGAGCCGCCTATCGCCATCACCTCATCTCAGATGCCCCCTTCGCAATGGCTGCAAGCCTCCGCGCGGCAACAAGGCTTGCTGGAAGGTGCGTCTGCGCCCCGCGAGATCACGTCCGGTGTGTGGTTCCTCGCGAGCCGGCGACCGGGTGCTGCGGGCCGGGTGTGGGCCGCCTTGGCGTGCCAGCAGGGCCATCGGCTCCTGTCGATCGAGCGCGAAGGCGAGGCGGGCCAGGAAGCACTGAGGGCGGTGCTGGCGGCAGATGCCGAGCGGCTGGCGCGGGCGTGTGCCACGGTGCCAGTGTCAGCGCTGCCGGTGCCGTCGTCCGTGGCCGGGTCGGCGCAGGGCTGGCTGCTGCTGAGCCCGCCGGCGGGTGTGGACGCCGACGCGGCGGTGCTGTCGCTCGCGACCGGCCGCTGGCGCGGGCTGCCGCGCAGTGCGCTGGCGGCGTCGTACGCGCGGCGTGCCGATCACTGGACCTTGGGCGGCCCGGGCCTGCTGGTGCGGCGAGACGCCCGCCACCAGGTCACGGGCTGGCGCCTGCCCGAGCTGCAGCCGGTGGGCAGCTTCACGCTCGGCCGGGCCGTGGGCACCGACGAGCCGGGTCTCTACGGCGAACTGCGCCCCTCGCCAGACGGGCAGTGGCTGCTGGGCGTCTGGCGGCCCGGTGGACGCGGCGGCGATCGCCTGGTGGTGCTCGATTGGCGCGGTCAGGTTAGGCGGGAGTGGCCCATTGAGGCGCACGCCGATCGCGCCTGGGCCTGGCTGCCGGATGGTCGCGTGGTTGTGCTGCGCGAAGGGGCCTGGTGGGCGCTGGCGCTTGACGGGCGCAGTGAGCGGCTGGGCCAGGCGGGCTTGCCACCCGGTGCGGTGTGGCGTGGCGCCGAGATCGAGGTCTCGCCGGACGGCGAGCAGGTGGTGGCCGTGCTCACCACGCAGGACGCCGTGGCGCGTGGCGAGGCGGCCCAGCACCGGCTGCCTTACCTTGGCCGCCTGCAAGGCGGGCCGCTTCAGCCCCTGGTGCGATTGCCGCCCGGGCAGCTCGTCAGCATGAGCGCCGTGGTTCGGTGGGGTGCCTCAGGGCTGTGGCTGCTGTGGGGTGGCCGCGGCGGGGCCTATGGCGCAGCCCAGCCCGCCGCTCGATGCGCCGAACTGGGCTGGGTGCCGCGCGAGCAGTTGCAGGGCGTAATCGTTCAGGGCGTCCAACTGCCGGCCGAGCTGCGCGGCAGCACGCCACGAGAGAGCTGCGGCGGGCGGCTGGGTTTGAGCCTCGTGCCCTGAACGCCGTGGCATGTGCGGCGCGTGTGCGCGGCGTCGCTTGGGTCCTTTTCAGCAAGTCGCTAGGGATGGTGATGCCGCGCGGCCTTCGCTTCAATGCGGGCTCGCGCCATTCGGTGCCCCACACGATCGATGACGCCGACTGCCTTGCTGACCGTCCTTCCCGCCTTCCTGATCCTGACCCGTTGGCCCGCGGCCCTGTTGACGCTGATCCGGCGAGCCGGGCTGCTGTTGGCGTCGTGTCTCGTGTCCAGCGTCTTCGCGGCGGAGTCCCCCACGGGCCTGCTCTGGCACAACAATTATTCGCTGGACCTGAAGGCCGGCGTGCAGGTGTCGCCGCTGGATGGCTCGAAGCCCGTCATCATCACCCCGCAGAGCGACATGGATGTGTCGGTCTGGCCCGATGGGCGCGTGGTGGCGGTCACCAAGCCCGACATCTACAAGCGCATCACCTCGTTGGTCGTGATGGAGGTGGCCACCGCTCGGCCCTTGCACAACCTGGTGCTGGACGGCTACGTGCGAGAGCTGGCGCCTTCGCCGGTGAGCCGCGAGCTGGTCAAGCTGAGTCAGGGCGAGAGTCCCAGCTCGCCTTACGAAGAACTGGTGATGGACCTCACCACGCAGAAGCCGCGCTACCGCGTGGCCAGCGACGACTACTTCGCCTGGATGCCGGACGGGCGCTTCATGCTCATCAACCTGAAGACCGGCCTGATGCGCATCGCGCAGCTCGACGATCCGCGCGAGCAGGTCGTCGGCCGCCTGACGCTGCCGCCGGGCCGCGCCATGGGTGGGTTCCTCATCAGCCCCACAGGCACCGAGTTCATCATGAAGCTGCCGCTGCGCAACAGCGTGCCGCGGGAGGCGGACTTGTGGATCGGGCGCCTGGATGGCTCGCGCTTCGAGCAGCTGACGCAGGTTCGCGCCCTCGGTTCGGCCCTGTGGTCGCCCGACGGCCGCTACGTGGCCTACACCGTCAATACCGGTTCCATCTGTTCCGGGTGGGGCTGCATCGGCGGTTGCGACCAGTACTTCACCCGGGCCACGCGCCGCGCGGTCAAGGGGTTGGATGGCACGCCGGGCAGTGAGCGCTTCGAGGTGCGCAATCGATTCGGGCAGATGCAGGGCCTGGGCTGCGAAGTGCTGGCGTGGACGCGATGAACGCGGGGTTCCGATGCCTCGCGGTGATCCTGCTGGGTGTGGCCGGGGTGCCTGCGCCGGCTGCACCGCCGCCCGGCCTGGCCACCGACCGGGCGGCCATCGGTGAACTGATCTCGGCGGTGAGTCTGGACGTGATGTCTGAGGCCACGCTGCAGGCCTGTACGGACATGGGCGTGGCCAGCGCCGACCGGCTTCGTGAGGCCTGGGTGGCCTGGCGCCAGCGCCACCAGATCGCGCCGCTGCGCCAGGTGGTGCAGGGGTTGCGCGAGCGCGGGGGCAGCAAGCTGCCGCCGTGGAGCGACCTGACCGGCCCCTTGCGCGAGCGGGTGCTGGCCGATCCGCGGGTCGAAGCCACCTGCAGCGCCCTGCTGCAGGACTGGCAGGGCCCGGGCATGGACCCCACCACGCTCTACCCGCGGGCACGGGCGGTGGCGGCGGCCTTGGTGCAGGTCAAGGTCGTGTCCGCACCCGCGTTGCCTGCGGTGGCAGCGGGCACGGTGCGAGGGCCGGTGCTGCGCCCGAGCCAGGTGCCGGCCCTGGCGGCGCAGCAGCAGGGCGGCTGGGGCACGCGAAGCGTGGAGGACGCGCGGCGTGAACACGGCCTCGTGCTGGTGAAGGGGCGAGTGGCGCGACGGGGTCGCGACGATTTCCAGCTCATCGAGGCCCAGGGTGATCGTGAAAGCGCCGCCTACATCCGGCTGGAGATCGATGCGGAGCCCTGGGTGGGCCAGGAGGTGGTGCTGCGTGGCGTGTTCACCGCGCTGCGCGACTACGGGGCCACGCTGGCCGACGTCCAGCTGGTGAATGACGTTGCCGGCCTGGTGCCATCGCCGCTGCCCGCGGCACCCCTCGCGCGGCGGGAGGTGCTGCTGCAGCGCGTGATGGTGGCGCCCGGCAAGGGCCTGAAGCCGGCCGACCTGACGGCGGTCGTCCTGCACGGCAAGGGCAATTACAACAACGGTTCCAGCTGGGACGAGGACGTGCGCTTCCTGCTGCGCGATGGCAGCTGCTACCGCCGCAGCGAGATGCCGCCTGATCAGCTCGACGTGGCCGCTTCGCGCCGACTGGAGCCCCAGCAATGGTGCCGCTGGCGGCAGGGCCCCAAGGGCTACGAGGTGCAGGACCAGGATGACGACGGGCGACCCGCCGGCGACTGGACGCCGTTGCCGCACCGGGCCATGACGCCCTGGGCGCCGGGCACCGCGGTGGACGGCTACTTCAGCCGCAGCCGCTTCGACGGCAGCCTGGCATTCGGCGGGATCTCTTCCACCCAGGGCCTGCGCCTCACGCGCGACGGCCGCTTCGAGCGCAGTCACCATGCGCTGGGCACCTCGGGCACCTCGGGCACCGTGGCCGGGGCGCTGAACAACACGGTGATCGGCAGCACCTCACACGCCGATGGCCGGGGCAGCAGCAGCGCGACCACGGCCACCGTCGGCGGCGTGGGCGCTGCCACGCGGCAGCAGCAGGACGACGGCGCCAGCCGCCGTGGACGCTACCGCTTCGAGGGCTACGCCGTGGTGCTGGACTACGACGACGGTCACCAGGAGCGCCTGCTCAGCTTCCCGACCCGCGCCGGCCTGCGCGGCCTCTACGTCGGCAGCGGCAGCCTCTCGGCCAAAGATTGATCTCCTTCGCTTCTTCTCGGACGCCTCTCCATGCTCGGACAACCCCTTCGTCACTTCCTCCTCCCTCTCGCGCTGGCGGCCGCCGCTGGCCTGGCCACGGCCCAGGTCGCGCCCGCCGTCAGCCTGGCCGAGCAGATGCGCGGCATGTTGGGCAAACCCGCGGCGACGACCGAGGGTGCAAGCCTGGGCGTGTTCAACGCGCCGATCGTCGTCAACGGGCCGGTGCAGATTCGCCAGTCGGCCGCCGAGCTGGCCCAGCGCTTCCCGGCGCCGCACCGGGCGGCCATGACCAAGGCCTACGAGGAGGCCTTCGGCTTCTGGCAAAAGCTCGAGACCCAGCTTGGCCTCGTGCCCAACGATGTGGCGGCCGGCGTGGCGGCCTTCATCGCGGGCAACTACACCGCCTTCATGCAGCAGCCGGTGGCGGACGAAGACTTCAAGTCGCTCGTGCTGCAGATGCAGAGCCTGCTGGCCCGCAACCCGGCCTTCGTGCAGAGCTCGCCGGCGGCCAAGCGCGCGATGTTCGAGCAGCTGGCCATGGTCGGCACCTTCATGGTGGTCTACCGCGAGCACCTCAACCGCCAGCCCAGCCCGGGCGAGGAGGTCAACTTCCGCAATGCGGCCAAGGCCAACCTCGAAGCCGGCCTGGGCCTGGCGGTCGAGCGCCTGCAGATCGGCCCGCAGGGGCTGGTGGTGCGCTGACCGGCGCGTCAGAGGAAGTCGCCGCGGGCGGAGGCTTCCAGGCGGTGCAGCGCGTCGTTCAGCCAAGCCTGCCGCCGTGAGCGCCGCAGGGCGTTGTCGCGACGCATGCCGGCTGCCCAATCCTCGGCGAGCCGGGTCGCATGCTCGCGCTGCCCGCCGCACAGGCGTTGGGTGATGAACCAATAGTCCGCGTCGCTGAAGGCGTCGGGCACGGGGCTGTGCAGCAGCACGTCGGCCTCGGTCCAGGGTGTGGCGAAAAAGGGCTGCGCCGGGTCGAACAGCCGCGGGCCCCGGGGGGCGCCGAGTGCATCGCTGACGCGGGTCACAAAGTAGGCCAGGGTGCCGGCCCGGCACTCACGGGCGCTGCGCCGCCGCCACCAGCGCGCGCGCGGTTGCCAGGGCCAGAGCGGACCTGGCCACAGGGGCGCTCCGCCCAGGCTCATGGGGGCCAGCAGCGCGCGCCGCTGGGCTTGCGGGCAACCGGGCCAGGCCAGGGCCAGCGCGGCCTGCAGCTCGGGCGGCAGGCGGTCCAGCGCCAGCGCCGCCGCGCGGCGGTCGCTCACAGCCCGCCCAGGCTGCCCGTGGCCGAGGCTTGCAGCACGATCAGCTCCTGCACCCACCAGCGGTCGCGCTGGCTGCGGCTGGTGGCGTTGCTGGCCTGCAGATGGCGCGCGCAGGCTTGGGCGTAGCGGGTGGCCGCGGCGGTGTCGCCGTCGTGCAGCTGCATCGTCAGCGCCCAGAACTCGCCGTCGCTGAAAACCTGCGGCACCGGGCTCTTCAGCAGCACGCGGGCTTGCGTCCAGGGCGTCGGGAAGAAGGGTTCATCGGGGTCGAAGAGCCGCGGCCCTTCGGCCGTCAGGACGTTGCCTCGCCGGGCAAGGAACAGGCCTTCGAAGGTCTCACGCCAGGCCTGTGCCGCGCCTGGGCGCCACCAGCGACGGGTCGGCTGCCAGGGCCAGAGCAGGTCAGGCCAGACACTGCGCCAGACCTCCTGGCACCAGGGCGCCAGCACGGCACGACGCTGGGCCTCCGCACAGCCTGGCCAGGCCCGCTCCAGCGCGTCGCGCAGTTCAGGTGGCAGGGTGGCAAGGTCCAGGTCGGCCATGAGCTTCACCTTACCAGGGCTTGATGGCGTTCCAGGCCTTGGACACGCCCTCGTGCGCCGATTGCAGGCCCGACGTGAGCGCGTCCTTGGCGGCCTGGGTCACGCCGGTGGCCCGGTCCAGCGCGCCGATGGCGTAATGCGCACCCACGCCCACACCAAAGCCGACCACGGCGCCCACCGCGGTGCCGGCCACCGGCACCACCGAGCCCACGGCGGCACCCACCCAGGCGCCGGCCGCACCAGCGGCAGCCGCGGTGCCGGTGTCGACCACGGTGTTGGCCACCGCGCGTGAGCCCGTGATCTGGCCGGCGCGGTAGGCCTGCGCATTGCCGTAGCCGCTGACACCCGCCTGCACCAGCGCGCCCACGGCGCCGCCGGCCTTCACGAGGCCCAGACGCGGGGTCAGGGCATCGACACCCTTGGCCGCCGCGCCGCCCAGGGCGGCGCTCTTGGCGACGTCGCCGGCCACCTGACCGGCGGCCACGGGTTCGGCGTGGGCCGCGCGCACCCCGGCGTCGATCAAGGTGGCGGCCGCAGCGCCGGCCGCCCCATAGCGCACCGACGAGGCGCGCGGGTAGCCGGCCTTCGCATCGGTCAGCAGCTGGCGGGCCTGGTCCGTGCGTGTCTTCCCGAGCTTCTCTGGGCTTTGGTTGGCGGCGGCGCGATCACCGGCCCGCTTGGCCACGGGCCCGTCCTGGTAGGCGCGCGTGTCGGTGGGCATGGGCCGCACGATGCCGGCTGCGGGCACGCTCGGGGCCGGCTGGCCCGCCGCGTCGTAGCGGGTCACGCGCAGCGGGGTGAGCTGGTCGGGCGTGGCATGGCGGGTCACGATGTCGACCTGCGCCGTGCAGGTGGCCGCGGGTGCGCGCAGACCGGTGGCGCCGTTGTCCGAGGCGCCCTTGGCCGCCTGCTGCGGCAAGGTGTAGGGGTGCTCGCCGGTCAGTTGATGCAGCAGGCTCGGCGGCTTGCCCCCCTTGGCCTGCGTGAAGGCACTCTGCGGCAGGCCCACGCGCCGTGCGCCCTCGGCGATGTCGGCGACGCCACCCCGGCCCTCGGCGTCGGGCGTGGCGCGAAAGGCCGTCTCCACGAGGCTGCGCTCCGCCAACGGATGGCTGCCGAGCTTGGCATAGGCGGCGGCTTCATGCAGTGCGCTCGCCGCGTCGGGTGCGGTGTAGAGCATGCCCTGGCCGGGCGCGTTGTAGCGGCCCGGGGAGCTGAAGTGGTGGTCGAGCGTGCCCCCTTCGTGAACGGTGGGCACGCTGCGCAGCACGGTGCCGTCGAAGGCTTGCTGAGGCGCCACGCGGCCGGCCTCGTAGGCGCGGGCCTGCAGGGCCTGCACGAGGCCTTCGCGGCCCGTGGCGGCGCTGACGCCCGCCACGGCGGGGCTGGTGCCGTCATCGCGCGCGGGCAGGCGCACCGGCTGGCCGGGCAGCAGGGCCTCGGCCTGGGCCAGGCCGGGGTTGGCGGCCTGCAGCTCGGAGGCGTCCACGCCGTGGCGTTGCGCCACGTCGCTGAGGCGGTCGCCGCGTTGGGCGTAGACGGTCTCGCCGCCGGCGGGCGGGCGGGGCGTGGGGCCGGCAGCGCGGGTGCCGGTGGTGTCGAGGGCTGGAAGCAAGGCGGTGTCCTTCAGGCTGATTCAGTCGCACTTGCCATTGCATGCCGCCGCGCCTTGGCGCGCCAGCTGCGGCTGCCCGCAATTCGGGTCAGCCGCAGCTCGGGCTGGCCGCAAGCCGCTGAATCAGCGCGTCAGGGCGCGGGGCATTTCTCGAACACGTCACGGCTCGTGTTGAAGCCGTCCATGCGCCAGCCCTGCGCGGTCCAGCGCAGGCTCATCGCGCCGGCGAAGTCGATGCGCGAATCCCCCTTGCGGGACAGCGGCGGCATGTCCAGCCGCGGCGCCTGCTCGGGCTTGAGCAGGTCGCGCAGCTCGATGGGGCGCGTGGTGGCGGTCACGCGGGGCAGGCAGCGTGCGGCGCGCCGCATGACGCTGGCGGGCGCCTTGACGATGTCGGGCCCCTCAACGAACTCCAGCTGCGGCATGGAGAGCTGCTGCAGCCGCTCGCCGTCTTGCCGCGCCAGGGCGTCGCGCAGCTGTTGCCAGAACTGCTCGAAGGCGCCGTCCCGGTCGACCGACACGGTGCAACCGGCCGCCTTGGGCGCCAGCGTCACGGTGGCCGGCAGGCGCAGCGCGCCGCAGGCCGCCGGCTGCGGGGTCAGCCGAAAGCCGTCCCCCGCAGGTTGCACCTCCACGCGCTGGCGCTGGCCGAGCACCTCGTCTTGCCAGTCGAAGCGCCAGCCGCCGCCCGGCAGGGCCGAGGGGGCACCGCTGCTGGCGAAGTCGCATTCGCGCGTGCCGGCGGTCACGCTGACGCTGACCTGGCGCGGCGTGCCGCTGCCGTCTCGGCTCAGGGCCCAGCGGGTGTTGGCGTCGGGGTTGCAGGCGAGTTGTGTCGGCAGCGGCGGCAGGGGAGCGGCCGCCTGAGCCGCCAGTGCCAGGCCGCTGAGCGCGGCCAGCCAGGGGAGAGATCGAAGCACGGGCATGGTCGGGATCTTCGAGCACGGCGGCGGCCTGGCCTGTCACATCAACGGGGGGCAATCGGGCGCCCCGTGGATGAGGTCAAGGGGCGCGGCGCACGCCCAGGGCGCTGTCCAGCCGACGGTCGGCGTAGGTCACGCCGTCGTACGCTTCACCGCGCACGCCCTGGTTGCCGCCGATGACGCGCACCATGCCGTTGTCCAGCACCTCCGACACGATGGCCACATGGCCCTGCGCCGGGTTGTTGCCGCGCGGGAAGACGATGACATCGCCCGGCTTCACATGCGCGGCATCACGGGGCACGGCCTGGCCCCAGTTCAGCCAGCTGCGGGCGGCCGCGCTGTTCGTGCCGCGCAGGCCAGCCTGCTGCATCGTCCAGTTGACGAAGGAGGAGCACCACGAGGTCTCGTCGTTGCGGGCCCTGAGGCTGGTGGCCTGGTGGTACTCGATCACGCGGGGGTTGTCGCGGGCGCCGCGGATCTCGTGCGTGCCGAGTTCGCCGCGTGCGATCTGCAGGTGCCGTGGCACGCCCGTGGGGGCAGCCGCCGTGGGCGCAACAGGTGCGGCTGCGGCGGCCCCGAGCAGGCCTTGCTGCTGCAGGGCTGCGTCGACGGCCGTCATGCGGCGCTGCTGGTCGGCGCGGATGACGGCCTGCACTTCGGCTTCGCTTGGCGTGCGGCCCAGCTGGTGGCGCGCGATGTTCACGAAGCCGCTGCCCGCCTGTCCGCCATTGGCCAGGCGGAAGCGCTCGCCGGTGCTGCTGTCCACAAAGCTGTTCACGCGCAGCTGGGTCAGGTGAGCGGTGTCCAGCGGCTGGCCGCGCAGGCTGTCGAGCTGGGTCAGGAAGCGGGCAGCAGCGCTGGGCGACTGGTTGTAGAGATCCAGGTAGGCCGAGGCCAGGCGCGCGTTGCGCGGGTCCAGGCCGGCCGCGCGGGCGGCGGCTTCATAGGCGGGCAGCTGGCCTTGCAGGGCCTGCAGCTGGCGGCGGTCGGCGTCGGCCGGGCTGCTGGCGGTGTGCTGGTACGAGAAGGAGCCGCGGTTGTGGGCGGCATTGCCAGGGTCGGCATGGCCGCCATAGGCCGCGGTGAAGCCGCCATTGGGCCGGCGCGTGCCTTCTGCGCTGCCGATGACGATGGCCGCCGCTGCGCGAGAGCCCTGGGTGGGGTCGGTGAACTGGCGCAGGTCGAGCGTGCCGGCCGGGCCTGCTGCTGCGTTGCCGGGGGCCGCGACGGGGCCCTGCGTAGCGGCGGGGCGGCCTGAGGGCTCGTGCGATGGCAGGAACGGCAGGTTGGCCTCGATCAGCGACCACAGGGCCACGCCCCAGCGCTCGGCGATGCCGGCGAGCGTCTCGCCCGGCGCCACGGAGTGCTGCCGCTCCAGGCCTGCGGTGGCCGAGGGAATCGTGAGCCGCTGGCCGACCTGCAGGCGGTCAGGGTCGCGGGCCTGGCGGCTCACGATTCCGTCGGCCAGGGCGGGGTCCAGCCCGTTGGCGCGCATCAGCGCTTCAGGGTCCACGCCGTGGCGATGGGCAATCTCGGTCAGGGTGTCGCCGCGCTGCACGCGGTACTGGGGCACGGAGGTCATGAGGCGGCTCCTGCGCCCGGGAGTGGGCGCGTTGCCGTGATTGCAGACGGACTGCGCTGGGTTCGCCAGCTAGGGCTGCCCGTAATTCGGGTCAGCCGCAGCTGGGGCTGGCCGCAACCCGCCGGCCGTGAGGGCGCCGCGGACCATCTCGACCCAGCTGTCCAGCAGCCGAAAGTCCACCGACCCGGGAAAGCGGTGGGCCGCGAACACCGGCGCGGCGGGGTCGAGCACGGCCTCGGCGGTCTCGGGCGTGGGCTCGGCCAGGTCAGCCAGCAGCACCACTCGGCGGGCGGTGGCCATGCCGTCGGCGAGGTCGGCAGCATCGAGGTTGAGCCCCCAGCGCCAGGCCGGCTGGCCACGGCGGATGGCTTCACCCAGGCTGGCCGCCAGATCGGCCAGCAGGCTGTTGACGATGAAGTGGCCCGTCATGCCGCCATCGGGCCAGGGCGCGTGTGCGGGCAGCCGTGCAAAGGCGGGCAGGCGGGCCCAGTGTTCACGCGCCCAGTGCTGCAGGGCCGTGGCGTAGTCGACCGGCGCGAGCTGGCTCGCGTCGGGGCCGTGATGCTGGGCCAGCCAGTCGCGCAGGGCGAGTTGGCGCCCGGCCAGCGTGGTGGTGAAGGCAGCCAGGTTGGCTTCGGCCTGCGCCAGGCTCAACGCGGCGCCGCAGCCGGGGTGCGGCAGCGGGAAGGGCGGGTAGTCATGCAGCCGCCAGGCCGCCGGCCTGGAGCCGCCGAGGCCGCCGAGCCAGCGGGGCAGGAAGGCGCGCATGCGGCCAGTGTCGGTCATGCCTGGACACAAAAAAGGCGGCTCGCAGGAGCCGCCCGTGTCGCGGTGGCGCGAGCGGCGTGTCAGAACTCCAGGCGCACCATGGTCAGCGTGAAGCGGTTCGCGTCACGCACGGCGGGCTCCGGCTGGCGGCGGCTTTCGGTGGCGTCCAGCGCGCTGCTCAGCGCGCTCAGGAACGCGCCGCTCAGCGAGGCCGTCATCACGCCCGAGAACATCGTCAGCAGGTTGCGCAGGAACTCGCCGCCTTGCTGGGTGGCTTCGGCCGGTGGGTTCTTCTGCAGGTCGGTGGCGTTGATGTAGTTCTGATCGACCTTGCGGATCTGCCCGTTGTCGTCCACGGCCAGGAAGCCCTTGCCGGCGGGGTTCTCCTGCAGCACGTTGCCGTCGTCATGCGTCCAGTCCAGCGTGCTGCCCCAGCCGGCGGCTTCGTCGATCTTGAGGTCGCCGACCTGGTTGGTGTCCACGCCGCTGATCTCCACGCCGTAGTCGCCGCTGGTGATGGCGACCTTGCTGGCCAGCGTCATGCCGTTGCCGGCGGGCACGGTCTCGATGGTGACCTTGGTGCCGTCTTCCAGCGCGAAGGTGGTGGTGCCCCAGAAGTCAAAGGCGTGCTGGCCGTCGATGTTGACGTGCGGGTCGCCCCAGATGTTGTAGTTCTCGCCGGTGTTCTTGTTGTAGATGTTGACGGTGTTGTTGTCACCGGCGGTGATGCGGTAGTTGTCGTTCTCGAACACCGCCTGGCCACCGCTCATGTGGGTGCTGGCGTTCGTGGGGTTGCTGCCGCTCAGGGCAGCGGTGGCGCTCAGCGAGGTGGCGCTGGCGGTCTGGATGGTGGTCATGGTCTCTCCTGATGCGTTTCTTCAGTCGCAACGTGATTGCATGCGGACTGAAGCGCGCCGGCTAGCTGCGGCCACCCGCAATTCGGGGCAGCCGCAGCTAGGGGGAGCCGCAATGGGGAGGGTGGAGCGTGTTCCTGGCGGATTGGCGGGAGCAGCAGGCGCCGGTGTGCGGGCAGGCGGGAACGCGAAGGGGCCACCGTTGAAGCGGGACTCGAAGTGGACGAGTACGACAGCAGGAGGCTGAAAGCAGAACTTTACGAACGACTGGTATGAGGTGCCGCAATGCGCATATGTGCGGTTAAGGAGGCATCACTCAGATGCGGCAAATGGATGTTGATCGTGGTTGTCGGCGCTCCGGCCTACGCTTAATCGTTCACGTACCGTGCGGATGTTGTGGCCGGCCAGCGAGTGCGCGGCTTACGCCATGTCGGGTTCCGCAGCAAGAATCCGTTTTTTGCTGGAAGGGACAGAAGCATTAGCACTCTGAGGAACACCACCAGCTGGGGGATCAGAAATCCCCTTAAATAACACCTTGAGGGAGGTCATCATGAAGCTACAGGCCTATCGGCTGCGGAACTACCGCCGACTGCGCGACGTTGTCATCGAGCTCGATGACGAGATTTCCATCTTTGTGGGCGCCAACAACAGCGGTAAGACGTCCGCCGTCCAAGGCCTGTACTCGATGCTCCGCGGAGACGTGAGGAAGTTCGAGCTCTTCGACTTCAGCGCGACGCTGTGGGCCGAGATCGATGCCATCGGCAGGACGCCTCCAGGCGATGAGGACGCGCCCAAGAGGTTGCCGTCCATCCTCTTGGATCTTTGGTTCCGCGTCGGTGAAGACGACTTGGCTACTGCGATGCCGCTACTGCCGAGCACGGAGTGGGACGGCAAGTGTGTCGGCATCCGGGTGGCGTTCGAGCCTCGGGATGCCCACGAGCTAGTCCGGAAGTTCCATGAACTGCATGAGAAGGCCAACAACGCGGCCATCGCGTTGATGGCCAGGCGCAGAGAACCCGGGGAGCCTGCCGTGAAGGCGGGTGCGGAAGATGCGGCTGCGGCGGTGGGCGATGCTAACGAGTACAAGCCTTGGCCAGAAAGTTTGACGAAGTACCTCACCAAGGAGCTGAGCAAGGAGTACACGTTCCGCTACTACGTGCTGGATGAGCGCGCGTTTGCCGGCTATCAGGCAAGGGAGGCCGACTACGAGCCGCTGCCCCTAGGTAAGGAGCCAGGCGGCGCGGCCATTCTCAAGTCGCTGGTGAGGGTGGATTTCCTGCGCGCGCAGCGGCACCTCGATGACCCGGATGCCGGCAGCTCTGATCGCGCCGAGAGCCTGTCGCGGCGCCTGAGCAGGTTCTATCACCGCAACCTTGAGAAGCGTGGCGATGACTATGCAGCTCTTAAAGCGCTCGATATCTCAGAGAAGGAGCTGAACTTCCACCTGGAGGAAGTCTTCAGTGACACCCTCAAGCGCCTGGCCAAGCTCGGGTACCCGGGCGTCAACAATCCCGAGATCGTGATTCGGGCGGCCTTGGATCCGACCACCGTCCTGGGACAGGACGCCAAGGTTCACTACGTGATCCCGGGCGCGGCTACCGCTCAACTGCCCGACAGCTACAACGGCCTAGGATTCAAGAACCTGGTCTACATGGTGGTTGAGCTGCTCGATCTGCACGAGCAGTGGAAAGCCGAGGAAGACAAGCGGGCGCCGCTGCATTTGGTCTTCATTGAAGAGCCTGAGGCACATCTGCACGCGCAGATCCAGCAGGTCTTCATCAGGAACGTTTTGCGCCTCATTGAGGATGCCAACGGCCACGCGACGTTTTTTCATACGCAGCTCGTCATCACCACGCATTCCCCACACATCCTTTATGAGCGCGGCTTCTCTCCCATTCGGTACTTCCGCCGCGTCAGCGACCAGCTGGACCATCACACGGACGTGCGCAATCTGTCGCTATTCAAGACGAGCGCGGCCGACGCTCCAGCGCGCGAATTCCTGCAGCGGTATCTAAAGCTGACGCATTGCGATCTCTTCTTTTCCGACGCGGTCATATTGGTGGAAGGCAACGTCGAGCGCTTGCTCTTACCAGCCATGATCGAGTCAGCGGCCAAGCGTCTGCGTTCTTCCGCCCTGACTATCCTAGAAGTCGGTGGCGCATTTGCGCATCGGTTCCAGGAACTGATCGCATTCGTTGGACTCACGACACTGGTCATCACGGATTTAGACAGCGTTACGGTCAAGACGGATGCTGAGAAGGCCGCCGCGCAAGGTGCAGGTGCTGAGGGCGCCGTCGACGGAGATGACGAGGACGACGACCTGAAGCCCTTTGAGCTCGAAGACGACGACGAAGCAGAACCTGGCGGAAAGAAGAAGTCCAAGAAGCGTGGCAGCACCTGCCATGCGCACGTGGAAGGTGCCGTCACGTCCAACCAAACCCTCATCAGCTGGATCCCGAAGAGGCGGTCGGTGGCGGAACTCTGGGAAGTTACTGCGGAGCAAAAGACGCTGTCGCTGGCCGAGGGTTCCAGCGCTGAGGTTCGGGTGGCCTATCAGACCAAGGTTTCGGTGACGGTGGGTGCGGCGACCTCGCAGCTCTGCGGCCGCACGCTTGAGGAGGCCTTTGGTCTTGAGAACGCCGACTGGTGCCAGGCAGAGGCCAACCGGGCGGTCGGCCTAAAGCTCAGGCGCGCGCCCAGCAGCCCCGAGGAACTGGCTGAGAAGTTGCACAACCGAGTGGTAGGCAAGAACTTCGACAAGACCCGCTTTGCGCTGGAGGTCCTAGCAAGTGGGCCGCTCAATAGCTGGAAGGTTCCTGCGTACATCGCCGAGGGCTTGGTCTGGCTCGAAGCCAAAGTGGCCCACGAGCTTGAGGCCGACGCGGCCATCGCCACGGAGGTCGCGACGATTGAGCCGACTGCAGCCGGTGTTGTCGCTGTCATTGCTGGCGAGGGGCAGACGGCATGAGCAGGCGAGTCGATAGCCCAGACACCGACGCCGATCGCGAGATTCACGCGTGCATTGCCGCGACGCCGCCGCAGCCCTTTGTTGTTCGTGCCGGCGCTGGTTCCGGCAAGACCACCTCCCTCATCAAGGCGCTGGACTGGGTGATGTCGGAGCGCGGCGCCAGCATGCGGGCGAAGAAACAGAAAGTCGCGTGCATCACGTATACCGATCTCGCCGCCAACGAAATCCTGGCGGACGTCAACGACGACCCGCTGGTCCATGTCTCGACCATCCATAGCTTCTACTGGGCCATTGCTAAGTCATTTCAGGCCGACATCAAGATTTGGCTTCAGAACGACATCCGCAGGCGGATCTCCGAACTGGCAGCAGAGTTTGAGAACTACGGCTCGCGTGTTCGGCAGACCACGCGCGACAGGAACAAGGCCGACCAGGAGCGCTATGCCCGAAGCCTGGAGGCTGTGGATAACGTCAAGACTTTCAACTACGGCGTGGGTAGTGACTACGCGAAGGGAATCCTCGGTCACGAGGACATCCTTCAGCTTGCCGACTTCCTGTTGCAAAACCGCCCGCTGTTCCGACGGGTCGTTGCGCTGAGCTACCCATTCGTGTTCATCGACGAGAGTCAGGACACGTTCCCGGGGGTGGTGAAGTCCTTCAAGGAAGTGGAGGCTCAGATGCGGGGCAGGTTCTGCCTCGGGTTTTTTGGCGACCCTATGCAGTCAATCTTCATGAGAGGTGCGGGGGACATCCCGCTCGAAGACCATTGGCGGGCCATCACGAAACCGGAGAACTTTCGCTGCGCCAAGCAGATTCTTGATGTCGCCAACGCCGTGCGCGCGCAGGGCGACGGCATGAAGCAAGTCCGCGGGCTGCACGAGAGGGTCGATGGGGACCTCAAGCCGGTGGAAGGCTCAGCCCGGATGTTTGTCCTGCCGAACACGCTGAACCGAACGGAGGCGCTGGCAAGAGTCCGGGCGTGGAACGCGGCGACGAACAACGACGAGGGTTGGACAACCCCAGACAACGCGGTCAAGATTCTTGTCATAGTGCACCGCATGGCCGCCAACCGGCTCGGATTCGGCGGCATCTACTCGGCGCTGAACGACAAGACGTCAGAGGCCATGAAGCAGGGGATGCAGGACGGCACCGGTTGGCCCGTTCGACCCTTCCTCAGTTTCGCGCTACCGCTCGTTGCAGCCGTGAACGCCGGCAACGAGTTCGCAGCAATGAACCTGCTCCGAGAGTTCAGCCCGCGCTTGGCGCCTAACGCTTTGCTCGGCCGCCGTGCCGCGGATGTGCTGCGAGAGTTGCATGCAGCCGTCGTGAGACTTGTCGCAATGCTGGATGAGGTAGGCACCACCGTTGGCGATATAGCTCTCCATCTCCGCGACGCTGGCCTATTCAAGTTCGACGAGCGCTATGTGCGTGTACTTGGGTTCGTTGGAGGCGTTGATGACGTTGCTCAGGAGGCTGAGACCGCCGATGCAACACCTACCGAAGGGCGATCATCGGATACGGCAATGCTTAGGTTTTTCGGGTGCGCTGCCCAAGAGCTTCGGCCCTATGAGCGCTATATCTCAGAAGGCTCTCCTTATGCCACACAGCACGGCGTGAAGGGCGCCCAGTTCGAGCGCGTCATCGTAGTAATGGACGAGGAGGAGAGCGACTACAGAACGTACAACTATGAGCGTGTCTTCGCCAGTGCTGAGGCCCGTGCGGCAGACCGCGCACGAGCGCAGGACGGTGATGAAAACACCTGGAGCCGAACGCTGCGCCTGCTTTACGTCTGCTGTACACGCGCCCAGCGTGGGCTGGTGCTGACTTTCTTTGTCGCCGACCCGGCGGCCATCTTGGAGAACGTCGTGGCAAGCGGGATCCTGCCGCGAAATGCACTCTTCACTCAGGAGGTGCTGCCTGCAGCGCTTTAGTGTGAGACCCAGCTGTTGCGGGCAGCGTGGCTGGTGTTGGAAGGACTGCCTCGGCGTTGTACGGCCGCTTCGGTCTCCCAATCCAAGTTGAACCGCATAGTCACGGAGGGTCTGTGAAACAGACTATTAGGGCAGTGACTCACCCAAAGGGTTGGGGCGGACTCGCCGACTGCGAGATCAGCGCAGACGGCAAGATCTATCGCGCGGTCACGCATGAAGACGGCGGGGCGGCCTTCCGGACTTTGAGATCAGCGGGGATGGAAAAATCTACCGATGTGTGTCTCATCCTTTGGGTTGGGGGCTTCCGGACTGTGAGGTCAGGGCTGACGGAAGATCTACCGAGCACTAACGCATCCTGATGGATGGGCTGGTCTTGCTGACTTTGAATTCAGGTGATGCCGTCCAGCCAGTCGATAGAGCCGACTCGCGTCGGAAGCCCGTGATGTCCCTCCTCTCCATCGGGAGGATGCCCTGGCTTGCTGCGGCCATCGGCGGCCTCTCATGTCGAGCATTGAACGGCAGCTTTATGGTGTTGAGTCCGGCTATTCGGCGGACCGCACCCGCTGCACAGCGGCAGTCCAGTCGACAAGGAAGCAGCAACGTGCCGGGAAGTCCTATCGAACGGCTGACGTGCACCGCTGGCCTCGCAGCGGCGCGCAGTTCAAAGCATTGACGCTCCGTGCCTGACCTGACTGTCGTGCTTTCGGCACCATCAATGCGCGCGAGCCGGCCGCCCCCACACTCACCCATGCGGCGCCCGCGACCGCAGCCCCCAGTCCCACAGCTTCTCGCTGGGCAGGGGCAGCACCATGAACCAGTGCTCCAGCAGGGCCAGGCTCAGCAGCATGGCGACGAAGCTGCAGGCCGTCACCTCAAAGGCGCCGAAGCTGCGGGCCACGGCGCCATGCCAGGCAGCTGCCGCGAGGCCGGTGACCGCGATCACGCTGACCGGGAACAGGCCGTTGCTGGGCCGCTGGCGGAAGTAGGTGTGCATGTAGCGCAGGTGCTCGGGCAGGAACTGCTCG
This sequence comes from Roseateles puraquae, assembly GCF_002205845.1. Lineage (GTDB taxonomy): Bacteria > Pseudomonadota > Gammaproteobacteria > Burkholderiales > Burkholderiaceae_C > Pelomonas > Pelomonas puraquae. Next base: position 146,939 of record NZ_NISI01000007.1, read on the forward strand.
TTGAGGTTGCGCACGCCGAGAAAGACGTTGAGCTTGGCGGACAGGCGCATCAGCCACAGCACGCCGAAGGTCCAGGTGGCGACCTGGTTGGGGCGGCCCCAGGTCAGGGCCAGCACGGCCGCACCCAGCACGATGAGCGCAAGCTCGTGATAGAGGATGGCCATGACCGCGTGACCCACGCGGCGCCAGCCGCGCGCTTCGGGCGGGCAGGCGCGCCGGCGTGGGCCGGTCACGTAGCCGAGCAGGAAGCCCACTTCCTGCCAGGCCCAGACCATCAGCGCCGCCGTGAAGGCGAGGTAGGCCCCGGTCACGCGGGTGTCGGAGGCCGTCACGGCCACACCCAGCAGCGAGATGCCCAGCAGCACGGTGGCCGCGCCCATCGTCCATTTGTGCGTGGCGCGCGGCAGGCCGTTCAAGTACAGGATCACGCCCGTGCTGAACCACCACAGCAGCAGTGTGTACAGGGCGGGCCAGCCGTGTTGCATGGCGCGGCGCTTCGCTGTTGATTACCAGCTGGGCGCGACGCGCATCTCGCGCGGCAGGTCGTGGTGCTTGACGGGCAGCAGGTACAGCCGCGCAAAGCACAGCGTGGCGCGCACCGCGCACACGCCCTGCTGCAGCTTGCCCAGCAGGCCGCCGCGGGCCTTGGCGCGGTCGTTCGCGGCGGCGATGGTGCACAACCGCGTCATGCCGGCGCGGAAGGCGGGGGCGTCGGTGTCCAGGCTCAGCGGGAAGACCTGGCGGGCGATCTCGGTCGTGATGTCAAACACCCGGTAGTCGTAGTCGGTCGGATCCATGCCGAGGGCTTCGCTGAGCCAGGGGCGGGTGTGGTCGCGCACGTACATGGTGGCGTAGACGGCCAGCAGGAAGAAGCGGATCCAGAGCTTGTTGCCGCCCTGCAGCAGGTGCGGCTGGGCGCGCATCATCAGCGCGAACGATTCGCCGTGGCGGAACTCGTCGTTGCACCAGCGCTCGAACCACTTGAAGATCGGGTGGAAGCGCTTCTCGGGGTGCTGCTCCAGCTGGCGGTAGATGCTGATGTAGCGGGCGTAGCCGATCTTTTCGGACAGATAGGTCGCGTAGAAGATGTACTTGGGCTTGAAGTAGGTGTAGGCCTTGGTGCGCTTCAAGCCGACCAGGTCGACCTGCAGGCCGAAGTCCTTCAGGGACTGGTTGATGAAGTTCGCATGCCGCGATTCATCGCGCGTGAGGTAGCGCATCAGCTGCTTGATGTCCGGGTTGCTGACGTTCTTGGCGATCTCGTTGTAGAGCACGCAGCCCGAGTATTCGCTGGTGAGGGAGCTGACGAGGAAGTCCTGGAAGTCGCGCCGTAGCTGGGGCGACCACGTGGCCGACAAGGCCGCCGCTTCGGCGGCGAACTCGGGCGTGCGGGTGAAGTGGTCGTGGTTGTTGTCACCCTCGTACTCGGCCATCATCGCGTCCCACTCGGCGCGGATGGGGCTCATGTCGAGCCGGTCCATTGCCGCGTAGTCGGTCTTGTAGAAGCGCGGGGTGAGCATGCTTTCCGTCTTGGCCAGACGGGCCGCGTCTTCCGGGGTCTGCAGTTCAGCGCTGAGCGACATGGTCGGCTCCTGGTGGGTGAGTGGGCAGCAGCCGCGCGAACACCGCGGCATTGGTCGGCCCGAAGGATTCGAGGTCGATGCGCCGGCCGGTGCCGGGGTCGACGAGGGTGAGGCGGCCATCGGCGCGGCCCAGCAGCTCGAACGGCTGCTCGGGGCCCAGGCCCTGGCGCTTGCGCTCGCGCACCAGGCCGCGCATGGCGCTGCGCAGGAAGCCGTTGGTGCCCGGGGCGATGGTGTCCAGCCGCGCGCCCGTGCGGGCGTCGCGCACCGCGATGCTGCCGTCAGCGCCGTCTTCAAAGCGCAGCTGCCGGCTGACGAGGGTGCTGGCGTCGAGCTGCTGCTGCGGGCTGGTGCCGCTCAGCCGCACCGCGCCCACGCCAATCACGCTGACGAGCACCAGCGCGCTCAGCGCCGACAGCGGCAGCGTGGGCAGCTTGCTGGTGAGAGGCGTGCTCATGGCTCAGGCGACCTGGGGAAGCGGGCGGGATGGGTTGCCGCCCGCCGGCGCACCCGCGGGCAGGGCCGGCGCGGTGGCCACGGCGCGCACCGGCAGGCTTTGCCGGGCGGCTTCGGCCTGCTGCAGGGCCTGGGCGAGCTGGGCGGCGACGGCGGGCGCATCGGCCAGCGCGCGCAGCATGGGCTCGGTGCGCTTGAGCCGCCAGGGGCGGGCATGCGGCCAGAGGTGCAGGTAGGCGATGCGATCGCTGCCCGCCAGGCTCAGCACGATGTCGCCACCGCGCCCCCGCGGCCGCCAGCTGGCCGCGGCGATCTGCGCGAACGGCAGGTTGAAGGTGATGCTCAGCACGATGCCCACGCGCATCACGATGCGGCGGTTGGTGAGGGTGTAGACGGTGGTGCGCGCCATCAGCCACGCGATGGTGGCCAGCAGGCCGCAGGCCAGCGCGATCAGCGGCAGCATGCCGGCCAGCTGCATCAGCGTCTGGCTGGCGGTGGCGCCATCGGCCCAGCTGGTGTAGCCGCGCCAGGCCAGCAGCAGCGCGAAGTAGCCCGCCACCACGTCCAGATGCAGGGCCTGGCGGGCCAGCAGGCGCGCGTCCGGGCTGCCTTGCCAGAGCTGCACCTCGCCGTCGGGCAGGGCCTCGGGCAGGCCGCGCGCCGCCTCGAACTCGTGCTCGTGCGCCGGGGCCAGCACGTTCACGAGGTTGGGCACGGCCCTCACAGCAGCGGCTCCTGACGCTGTGGCGTGGCGTAGAGCGTGCCGGCGCCGTAGTAGGCCATGATCTTTTCTTCTTCCAGCAGCGTCACCTGCTCGGCCAGCTTCGTCGCCGGCACCTTGGCGAACTGGTGGCCGAGGATGGACTTCACGCGCACGGCGCGCTGCTGCACGCGGGCGAAGTTCATCGGCAGCAGCACGCGGCCGGCAGCGGGCACTTCGAGCTCCAGGTAGCGGAACAGCATCTCCGAGCGGTCCACCCACAGGTCCACCACGCGGCCGCCTTCCACACCGTCATCGCCCAGCACGGGCAGGCCGCGCGGGTCGACGTCCTGGTGCGCGACGCCGAAGTCGGGCGCGGCCCGCAGCGGCACGATCTTGGGCAGGCCTTCGTAGGTCATGTCGGCCACGTCGGCACGGTCGGCCCAGCTGCCGGGGCCCACGCCCGCGAGCAGCGGGTCGCCGGTGGGCTCCAGCGGAGCGCCGCGCCACACGCCTTCATGCAGTGGCGGCTGGTTGTCGCGGCGGTCGTTGGGCGCCTGCACGGTGTCGCCATTGGCGAGGCGGAAGGTCTTGGGCTCGGGCACGGCCGGCCAGCCCTGCACGGCGATCGCGCGGGAGCGGTCCGACTCCAGCGGGTAGCCCTCGCGCTTGTTCTCGCGGTGCAGGTAGACGATGAGCCCTGCGAAAAAGATCCAGAACGCATAGAGCACGAGCTGGGCGACGTCGATATAGCCCGTGATGGCACCGGTTTGCATGGAGGCCTCCTAGCCTGGAAACTCGGCCAGCCCGAAGCGCTGGCGTGACGAAAGCGGTGTGCCGCGAGTGCGCACCAGGGGACCGATGGCGATCAGCGTGCCGAACAGCAGCGCGATCTCCAGGTGATAGACGACGCTGTAGGCCACCTGCGGCTCGGACATGGCCGAGCCCAGCCAGCCGTGCGCGGCCAGGGCCTCGAAGCCGTCGCGCAGCGTGCCGCCCAGCGCCACGGCCAGGCCGCCGGCCGTGGCCTGCATGGCGCCCCAGGCGCCCAGGGCCAGGCCCGCGCCGCCAGCGCTCTCCAACCCCATGGCCACCACCAGCGTGCTGACCGCGAACAGGCCGCCGCCCAGGCCGATGAGCAGGTTGCCGGCGCGGAAGAGCCAGCCCGAATCGAGCGGCGCCGCGAAGATGACGGCGGAGAACGCGACGATGCCGATCAACAGGCCCAGGGCCGCGAGCCGGTGGGCGTCGAAGCCGCGCTGCAGCAGCCGCGCCGCGATCGCGAACGCGATGACCGAGCCGAGCGCCATGCCGGCGGTGAGCAGGCTGGTGGCCGCCACCGGCAGCTTCAGGATGGCGCCGCCATAGGGCTCCAGCACGATGTCCTGCATGTTGAAGGCCGCCGTGCCCAGGGCCACGGCCACCAGGAAGCGGCGCGTGTGGGGCTGCGCGGCGAAGCGCTGCCAGACCTCGCGGAAGGGCGGCCGCGCCGCATCCGCCTCGGCCCGCACCACGGTGCCGCGGGCCTCCTGCTTCCACAGCGCCAGCGTGTTGAGCACCATGGTCGTGAGGGCCGCACCTTGCACCACGGCCACCAGCCGCGTCGGGCTGAAGCTCTGCAGCACGAGGCTGAACACGGCGCTGGCCATCACCATGCCGAGCAGCAGCATGACGTACATCAGCGCCACCACGCGGGGGCGGGTGTCGGGCCGGGCCTGGTCGGTGGCCAAGGCAAGGCCGGCGGTCTGCGTGGTCTGCATGCCGGCGCCCACCAGGATGAAGGCCAGCGCCGCGCCCAGTTGCCCGGCGATCACGCCGCCCGGCTGAGCACTGGCTTCGGCGCCCGGCTGCAGCAGGATCAGCGCGAAAGGCATGATGGACAGCCCGCCGAACTGCAGCAGCGAGCCAAACCACAGATAGGGTACGCGGCGCCAGCCCAGGGCCGACAGATGCGTGTCGGAGCGGTGGCCCACCAGCGCGCGGAAGGGGGCGGCCAGCAGCGGCAGGGCCACCATCAGCGACACCGCCCAGGCGGCCACACCCAGCTCGACGATCATCACCCGGTTCAAGGTGCCCACCAGCAGTGCGTAGGCCATGCCCACCGACACCTGGAAGAGCGCCAGCCGCAGCAGGCGCGACATCGGCAGCTCGGTGGTGGCGACGTCGGCGAACGGCAGGAACTGCAGGCCCAGGCGCGACCACTTCAGCGCCAGGCGCTGGTTGAGCTGGCGGGGCGACAGGGGCTTCATGGCCGCACCAGCTCCAGGGCCTGCGAGGTGTAGAAGCCGCCGGACACGCGCTGGCTGCGGCGCACGTCCCAGTCGAGCAGCCGCGGGTGGGCGTCGATCAGCCGATACAGCCGCTGCTCGGCCACCGGCACGATGGACGGCGAGCGGTTGCCCCGCGGGAAGAGCTTGCCCACGGCCTTCATCAGCTGCAGCGCGGGGTTGCTCGGCGCGAACGTGAACACCACCGAATGCCGCGTGCGGGCCGCCAGCTCGGCGAGCACACCCACGGCATCGGCCGGCTCGTAGTGGATGAGGGAGTCCATGCCCACCACGTGGTCGAAGCGGCCGAGCGCCGGGTCCAGCATGTCACCCGCGCGGAACTCGATGCTGCCGCCGCTGTCGAAGCGCGGCATGCGCTCGCGGGCGAGGTCGACCAGCGTGGGTGACAGGTCGATGGCGAGCACCTCGGCGCCGCGCCGCGCTGCCTCAACCGCCAGCGCCCCGGTGCCGCAGCCGGCATCCAGCACCCGGCGGCCACGCAGGTCACCGGGCAGCCAGGACAGCAGCGTGTCGCGCATGCGGTCGCGCCCGGCCCGCACGCTGGCCCGCACCCGCCCAACCGGCGCGTCCGACGTGAGCCGCGCCCAGGCGTCGGCGGCGGTGCGGTCGAAATAGGTTTCGATTTCGCCGCGGCGTTCGAGATAGGCACTCATGACGTCACCTCGACGTGTGCAAGGGTGTTTGCGGGCCGTGCGCCGGGCCGCTCCCAAGCCGGCCCGCCAAGGGCGATGTGCTTGCCGGTCGAGCCGGCAAGCGTCGCCGTCCCCTCGGGGGACCGACGGGGCACGCCTGCGTGCAGCAGGGCGGGACCAGGCGAGGGGCACGTGCTCATCAGTCGAAGCCCAGCAGGTCGAAGAGGTCGCGGTCCTTCATCGGCACCGCTTCGAAGGGCTCGCTGCCCAGCCACATCGAGGCCGCGAGCCGCAGGTACTCCTGCTGCACCTTCTCCAGTTCGGGCGAGGCCTCCATCTCGAAGAGCGTGGACTTCTTCAAGCGGCTGCGGCGGATGACGTCCAGGTCGGGAAAGTGCGCCGCGAGCTTCAGGCCGATGCGTTCGTTGTACTTGTCGATCTGGTCGGTGGCGGCGCTGCGGTTGGCGATGACCCCACCCAGCCGCACCTTGTAGTTCTTCGCCTTGGCGCCAATGGCCTGCACGATGCGGTTCATCGCGAAGATGGAATCGAAGTCATTGGCCGTGACGATCATGGCCCGGTCGGCGTGCTGCAAGGGTGCGGCAAAGCCGCCGCAGACCACGTCGCCGAGCACGTCGAAGATGACCACGTCGGTGTCTTCGAGCAGGTGGTGCTCCTTGAGCAGCTTGACCGTCTGGCCCACCACGTAGCCGCCGCAGCCCGTGCCGGCCGGCGGGCCGCCGGCTTCCACGCACATGACGCCGTTGTAGCCCTCGTAGACGAAGTCCTCCACGCGCAGCTCCTCGGCATGGAAGTCCACGGTCTCCAGCACGTCGATGACGGTGGGCAGCATGCGCTTGGTCAGCGTGAAGGTGGAGTCATGCTTGGGATCGCAGCCGATCTGCAGCACGCGCTTGCCCAGCTTGGAGAAGGCCGCCGACAGGTTGCTGGACGTGGTGCTCTTGCCGATGCCGCCCTTGCCGTAGATGGCGAAGCACTTGGCCGTGCCGATCTGGACGGTCGGGTCCATCTGCACCTGCACGCTGCCGGCGCCGTCGGGCCGCCGACCGCCGAGTTCGGCGAGGGGGATGGCGGTGGTGGTGGTCATGCAGCGGCCTTTTCGTTGGGGGTGGGATGGGCCCGGGCGGGGCCGCTGTCGACGACGCCTTCGAGGCGGTCTTCCAGCTCGTCGCCCGCCTGGCGCAGCGCCTGCAGCGTGGCAGCGTCGGGTTGCCAGAAGTCGCGGTCGACGGCTTCCAGCAGGCGATGGGCGACACGCGTGGACGCGGTCGGGTTGAGCTGGGCCAGGCGCTCGCGCATGGCCGGGTCGAGGATGAAGGTGGCGCTGAGCTGCTCGTACACCCAGGGCGCCACCTGGCCCGTGGTGGCCGACCAGCCCAGCGTGTTGGTGACATGCACCTCGATCTGGCGCACGCCTTCGTAGCCGTGTTCCAGCATGGCTTCGAACCACTTGGGGTTGAGCATGCGGGTGCGGGTCTCCAGCGCGACCTGCTCGCTCAGGGTGCGCACGGTGCCGCCGCCCAGGCCGTCGCGGGTCTGGTCGCCGATGTAGACCGGCGCCATCTCCGCGGCGGCGCCTTGCTTGGCGACCTTGGCACGCTTGATGGCGCGGCTCACGCCGCCGAGGGTGTCGAAGTAGGTGTCGACGGTCGTGATGCCCAGCTCCACCGAGTCGAGGTTCTGGTAGGCCAGCTGCACGTCGGAGAGCACGCTTTGCAGCAGTGCGGCCTGCTGCACCGGCCGGCCCGCGCGGCCGTAGGCGAAGCCCTTGCGGCGGCTGTAGGTCTCGGCGAGTTCATCGCCGTCTTGCCAGCGGCTGTTGTCGACGAGGCTGTTGATGTTGGCGCCATACGCGCCTTCGGCATTGCCGAACACGCGCAGCGATGCGGTCTCCAGGTCGCCGCCGTGCAGGGCCTGGTAGGCCAGCGCATGCTTGCGGATGAAGTTCTGCTCGGGTGCTTCGTCGGCCGACGCGGCCAGGTAGGCGGCCTCGGCCAGCAGCTTGATCTGCAACGGCAGCAGGTCGCGGAAGATGCCCGACAGTGTGATGACCACGTCAATGCGCGGCCGGCCCAGTTCGGCCAGCGGCAGCAGCTCAGCGCCCGCCAGGCGGCCATAGCTGTCAAAGCGCGGCCGCGCGCCCATCAGCGCCAGGGCCTGGGCGATGGGGCCGCCTTCGCTCTTCAGGTTGTCGGTGCCCCACAGCACCATGGCGATGGATTCGGGCAGGGGCGCACCGCCGGCCATGTGGCGGTCCAGCAGCCGCTGGGCTTGGCGGGCGCCGTCCTTCACGGCGTAGGCGCTGGGCAGGCGGAAGGGGTCGAAGCCATGCAGGTTGCGGCCGGTGGGCAGGATGGCGGGCGTGCGCAGCAGGTCGCCACCGGGTGCGGGGCGCAGGAAGCGGCCGTCGAGGGCGCGCAGGATGCCGTCGATCTCACGGTCCTCGGCCATCAGCCGGTCCATGTCGGCCAGGCGCTGCAGCAGGGCCAGGTCTTCGAGGTCGTCATCGGTCGGCAGGCCTTCAGCCACCAGGCGCTCGATGACGGCACGGTCGGGCTTGACGCCTTCCGAGGCCTCGGCGAAGGACATCAGCAGGTCCACCCGCTCGGCGGCCGTCGGCGCCTGGCCCACGACATGCAGGCCGTAAGGGATGAGGGTGTACTCCAGCTCCAGCATGGCGTTGCCGAGCTGCGCGATGGCGGCTTCGGCATCGGCCCAGGGCGGCTCGATGGGGGCGAGGTCCAGCGTGGCCGCCTGCGCCTGGATCATGGGCACGAGTTCATCCCGCTCGGCTTGGGCCTCGGGCTCCAGGCCGCGGTAGCGTTCCAGCAGTTCCTTCAGCTCGACCAGGCCCTTGTACAGGCCGGCTTCGGCGACCGGCGGCGTCATGTAGCTGATGAGGGTGGCGGCGGCGCGGCGCTTGGCGATGCTGCCCTCCGACGGGTTGTTGGCCGCGTAGAGGTAGAGGTTGGGCAGGTCGCCGATCAGGCGATCGGGCCAGCAGCGGGCCGACATGCCGGCCTGCTTGCCGGGCATGAACTCCAGCGCGCCATGGGTGCCGAAGTGCAGCACCGCATGGGCCGCGAAGTCTTCGCGCAGCCAGCGGTAGAAGGCCGAGAAGGCGTGCGTGGGAGCAAAGCCTTGCTCGAACAGCAGGCGCATCGGGTCGCCCTCGTAGCCGAAGGCCGGCTGGATGCCGACGAACACGTTGCCGAAGCGCTCGCCGAGGATCTGGATGTGGCTGCCGTCGGTCTGCTGCTTGCCGGGGCAGGGGCCCCATTGGGCCTCGATCTCCTTGAGGTGCTTCTCGCGCCGCAGGTGATCGTGCGCCGGGATGCGGTGGTGCACATTGGCCAGCGCGCCGTAGCGCTCGGCGTTGCCGCGGATGATGCGCTCGCGCAGGTCGTCCACCGAGGCGGGCAGGTCCACCGTGTAGCCCTCGCGCGCCATCGATGCCAGCGTGTTGTAGAGCGACTCGAACACCGACAGGAAAGCGGCCGTGCCGGTGGCGCCCGCATTGGGCGGGAAGTTGAAGATGACGGCCGCTACGCGACGCTCGGCGCGTTCGCTGCGGCGCAGGTCGACCAGCTTGCCGACACGGGCGGCCAGGGCGTCGGCCCGCTCGATGCAGCTGTGCATGTCGTGCGAATCGACCACGTTCTCGAAGCGGCAGGCATGGCTGCAGCCGGTGCAGGCGATCTGCGTACCGTTGGCGCGGCCCCCGAACACCATGGCGCCGGTGGCACCGTCCAGCTCGGGAATGGCCACCATGATGGTGGACTCCACCGGCAGCAGGCCGCGCGGCGAGCCGCCCCATTGGTCGAGCGTCTGGAACTCCACCGGGTGCACGGCGAGGTAGGGCACGTCCAGCGCCGCGAGAACGTCTTCGGCAGCGCGCGCATCGTTGTAGGCCGGGCCCCCGACGAGGGAGAAGCCGGTCAGCGACACCAGCGCGTCAATGCGCGGCCGGCCGGTGGCGTCCTGGAAGTAGGCGGCGATCGCGGGGCGCTGGTCCAGCCCGGTGGCGAACGCCGGGATCACGCGCAGCCCGCGCGCTTCCAACGCGGTGATGACGCCGTTGTAGTGATCGGCATTGCCCGCCAGCACGTAGGAGCGCATCAGCAGCAGGCCGACCGTGCCGCGGCTGCCGGTGGTGGCGACCTTGGGCAGGGCGTCGAGTGTGGTGGCCATCAGGCCGGTCGCGGCCGGGTGGTTCATCTGCGGGTGGTAGAGACCCACCTCGGGGTACTCGACCGGTTGCTCGGGCCGGGCGCTCGCGCGCAAGGCCTGGCGCGGGCCGTCGGCGTAGCGCTCGACCAGCAGCTTGACCATGTTGACGATGTTCTCCTGCGAGCCCGCGAGCCAGTACTGCAGCGTCAGGAAGTAGGCCCGCACGTCTTGCGCCGTGCCGGGGATGAAGCGCAGGATCTTGGGCAGCATGCGCAGCGTCTTCATCTGCTGCGCGCCGGCGCTGCCGCCAGGCTTGGCCTTGCCGCGCAGGCGCTTGAGCAGGCCCATTGCCCCGGTGGCCGGGGCGCTCATGTCGAAGCGGCCCATGCGGGTCAGCTGGGTGACGTCGGCGGCCGACATCGCGCAGACCATGGCATCGCAATGCGGGCGCCGCGCCTGCAGGTCGGGCAGCACGGGCAGGAAGTGGTCTTCCAGGAAGAGCATGGACGCGATGACGATGTGGGCCGAGGCGATGTCGGCCTTGCAGCACGCCAGCGCCTGCGGGTGGTCACCCCATTCGGCGGCGGCGTGCACCGTCAGGCGCAGGCCAGGCAGGCTGCGCGCCAGCACGGCGTTGGCACGCTCGGCCGCACTGGCCAGGTGGCTGTCCATGGTCACGATGACCACGTTCATCGCCGGCACGGCAGGGCTACTTGCTGAAGTGCGCTTTGGCGTCATAGAGCGTCTCCAGCGTGATGAGGGGCAGGGCCCGGCTCATCGCATAGGCCTCGGTGTTGCGCCGGGCCTTGGCGCGCACGAAGAACGGGATCTTGCGCAACTCCTGCTCGGCGTCGGGCGCCCAGCTGGCCGGCTGGGCCACCGTCTCGGCAGGTATTGCGATGGGCGCCGAAGGCGGCAGGGCGGCTGGCGTGGCGCTGCGGCCCAGATGCGACGGCGCGGCGTCCTCATGGAACTCGAAGTCGCCGCGGAACATGCCGAGCAGGTGTTCTTCCAGGCCCATCATCAGCGGATGCACCCAGGTGTCGAAGAGCACATTGGCACCCTCGAAGCCCATCTGCGGCGCATAGCGCGCCGGGAAGTCCTGCACATGCACGGGGGCCGAGATCACCGCGCAGGGCAAGCCCAGGCGCTTGGCGATGTGGCGTTCCATCTGCGTGCCCAGCACCAGCTCGGGTGCGGCGGCGGTGATGGCGGCTTCGACGTCGAGGTAGTCGTCGGTGATCAGGGCTTCGACGCCGTAGCCCGCTGCCGCTGCGCGCAGCTCACGGCCGAACTCGCGGCTGTAGCTGCCGAGGCCCACGACCTGGAAGCCGAACTCCTCGGCGGCCACCCGCGCGGCGGCGATGGCGTGGCTGGCGTCGCCGAACACGAACACGCGCTTGCCGGTCAGGTAGTTGGCGTCGACCGATTGCGCGTACCAGGTGGAGTGCGAGTCGGCGGCGGCGGCGCTGATGTCTGGTGCGATACCGGCGAGCGCGCTGACCTCGGCGATGAACTCGCGCGTCGCCTTGACGCCGATGGGCACCGTCTTGGTGGCGGGCTGGCCCAGCGTGCGGCTCAGCCAGGTGGCGGCCGTCTGGGCGATCTCGGGGTAGAGCACGACATTGAAGTCGGCATCGGTCAGGCGGGCCAGGTCGGCCGGCGTGGCGCCCATCGGGGCGACGACATTGATCTCGATGCCCAGGCGGGTCAGCAGCTGGGTGATCTCGCGCACATCGTCGCGGTGCCGAAAGCCCAGGGCCGTGGGGCCGAGCAGGTTGCAGCGCGGCGCGGGGCCTTTCACGCGCGGCGTGGCGGGCTTGACGACGAGGCTGCGCACCAGCTGGTAGAAGGTTTCGGCCGCGCCCCAGTTCTCCTTGCGCTGATAGGCGGGCAGCTCCAGCGGGATCACCGGCACCGGCAGGTTCAGCGCCGCGGCGAGCCCGCCCGGGTCGTCCTGGATGAGCTCAGCCGTGCAGGAGGCGCCCACCAGCAGGGCCTGCGGCTGGAAGCGCGCATGCGCATCACGGGCAGCGTCCTTGAAGAGCTGGGCGGTGTCGCCGCCGAGGTCGCGCGCCTGGAAGGTGGTGTAGGTCACCGGCGGGCGCTCGCCGCGCCGCTCGATCATCGTGAACAGCAAGTCGGCATAGGTGTCGCCCTGGGGCGCGTGCAGCACGTAGTGCACGCCGCGCATCGCGGTGGCGACCCGCATCGCGCCGACGTGGGGCGGGCCTTCGTAGGTCCAGAGGGTGAGTTGCATGCCGTGCTCGGATTCAGGCCGCCAGCAGCTGGCGACGATGCAGCGGCCGGGTGAACAGGCCGGCGAGGTCGGCTGCCTGCTCGAAGCCCTGGATGGGGGTGAAGACCAGCTCGATGGACCACTTCGTCGTCATGCCTTCAGCCTCCAGCGGATTGGCCAGGCCCAGGCCGCAGACGACCAGATCGGGCCGGGCGGCGCGGCAGCGGTCGAGTTGCTTTTCCACGTCCTGCCCCTCGGACAGTGCGGTGCCGGCGGGCAGCCAGGCCAGCTCTTCGGCCAGGTGCTGCCGGTGCAGATAGGGGGTGCCCACCTCGACCAGTTCCATGCCGAGTTCGCGGGCCAGGAAGCGCGCCAGCGGCAGTTCGAGCTGGGAGTCGGGGAAGAAGAACACGCGCCGGCCGGCGAGCGCCGCGCGGTGCGGGGCCAGTGCCTGCTCTGCCCGTTGGCGGGCCGGTGCGATGGCGCGTGAGACCACGTCGGGCGCGAGGCCGAGTGCGGCGCCGGCCGCTTGCAGCCAGGCCGCGCTGCCTTCCGCGCCGAGCGGGAAGGGCGCCGGGATGCGCTGGGCGCCGCGGGCCTCCAGTGCGCGCGCGGTGTCGCCGAGGAAGGGCTGGGCCAGCAGCAGCCGGGTGTTGGGGCCGACGGCGGGCAGGGCCGTGCTGCGGCGCGACGGGAAGAAGGCGAAGCGCTTCACGCCCATGGCGGTCAGCAGCCGGCTGAACTGGTCTTCCACCACGTCGGCCAGCGTGCCGACGATGAGCAGTTCCGGTTCAGCGGGGGCCGGCGCGGCAGGGAGTTCAGGCGCCAGGGCCGCCAGGCAGGCGTCTTCGCCTTGGGTGAAGGTGGTCTCGATGCCGCTGCCCGAGTAGTTCAGCACCCGCACCTGCGGGTTGAAGCGCTGGTTGAGGCGCGCGGCCGCGCGGGACAGGTCGAGCTTGATGACTTCCGACGGGCAGGAGCCCACCAGGAAGAGCAGCCGGATATCCGGCCGGCGCTCCAGCAGGCGCTGTACCACGCGGTCGAGTTCGTCCTGCGCGTCGGCGAGGCCGGCGAGGTCGCGTTCGTCAAGGATGGCCGTTGCGAAGCGCGGCTCGGCAAAGATCATCACGCCGGCCGCCGACTGCACCAGGTGGGCGCAGGTGCGCGAGCCCACCACCAGGAAGAAGGCGTCCTGCATCTTGCGGTGCAGCCAGATGATGCCCGTCAGCCCGCAGAAGACCTCGCGCTGGCCACGCTCGCGCAGCACCGGGGCGTCGCTGCAGCCACTGTCGGTGTGGATGGGGATGACCGGGCTCATGTCGAGGCCCCCTGCAGCCGGGCGGCGCGCAGCTTCAGGATGAACTGCACCGCGTTGATCACATACGCGGCGTAGGCAGCCAGGGCCAGCAGCATCTGCTCCCGCGCGCTGAGCCAGCCGTAGAACCAGGCGGCCACGTAGGCGGTGTGCAGGGCCAGCACGAGCATGCTGAACACGTCTTCCCAGAAGAAGGCCGGCGCGAACAGCCAGCGGTCGAACACCACCTTTTCCCAGATGCAGCCGGTGACCATGATGGTGTAGAGCGTCAGCGTCTTCACCAGGACCGAAACCGCCGCGGCCTGCTCGCCTTCGCCGGTGGCCAGGTAGCGCAGCACCAAGGCCAGGCTGGCGAGGAAAACGAAGAACTGCAGCGGCGCCAGCAGGCCCTGCACCAGCGTCCAGCGCGTGGCGTCGCGCCGCGCGCGCTGCTGGGGCGTGTACAGCGGCGGGCGGGCCGCCGGGGCAGGGCGCGGCCTCAGGGGGGCGGTCGAGGCAGCGGGATGCAACATGTCGGCGAGCCTAGGCCCGGGTTTGACCGATGTCAATCCAGATTGACGTAATGAAAAATGTACACGTCAGGCGGTTCAGGTAAATACAGCTTGACGCAGGCAGCCCGGGGGCAGACAGTGCAAGCACGCGGTCTGTCAACGCAAGCTGACTGAGCATGTCGTGCACCACAAGAACTCAGATCAGTCGTACCCCAACGGTTTGCAGTAGCGATTTCTGACGCTGCCCAGCGCCGAGGCCCGGAGCCGATGCCTCCACGGCCTCACAAGGAACCTTTGCTGCCAATCCACCCCGAGGAGACAGCGGTGGCTGGATGGACTTTCAATCGTCAGGCAAAAGGTCAGGCAAAAAACAAGCAGCCCGCCGAGCAGCGTCGCACGGCGGCGGATGGGCCCGACCGGGCTCGATCCCCAGAGCCTTTCACGATGGACGACATGCTGGCGGGCGCCAACTCGTCCCGGTTGGTCAGCTCGCAGCAGGCGCAGTTGTCACGCGTGGTCGAGCTCGAGATCATTCCTCGGCTGATGCTGCTGCACCGCCTGCCTCACATGCCTTGCGCGCCCCTGCCGCAGGTGCAGATCACGGCGGAGCAGGTGCAGGCCTTGACCGAGCTGGCGGCCGACGGCACGCCGGAGGCCACAATCGCCTTCGTGCGCCAGGTGTTGGACGACGGCGCCACGCAGGAGCAGGTCTTCCTGGACTTGCTGGCGGCAAGCGCTCGGCTGATGGGCGAGTGGTGGGAGCAGGACGTCTACAGCTTCTCCCAGGTGACGATCGGCTTGTGGCGTTTGCAGCGGGTGCTGCACGAGTTTTCCGAGCCGCTTCGCGCGTCAGTTCGCCGTGATGGCGACAGTCGGCGCGTCCTGCTGGCCGCAGTACCCGGCTCCCAGCACACCTTCGGCATTGCGCTGGTGGCGGAGTTCTTCAGCCGCGCGGGCTGGGAAGTCGCCTGCGAGCCGCGGCTGGGCTGGGCTGAACTCGCGGCCCTGGCGCGGCGTGACTGGTTCGACGTTGTCGGCCTGTCGGTGTCTGCCAGTGACAGCGTCGCCGAGGTAGCGTCTGGTATTCTTGACATTCGAAGAGCTTCGGGAAATCCGGGGCTTTTTGTCATGGTCGGTGGCCCGATGGCGGGTGTGATGCCGGACCTTGCACGGCGCTGCGGCGCCGATGCCATGGCCGGTGATGCGCCTTCGGCAGTCGACGCCGCCAATGCCAGCCTTCGCCGGAGTGTCAAGACCGCCTGACGTCAGCAGGCTGAAAGTCCTCCCGGCTACACCGACCCACCTCACGACCCTCGGTGGCCCCATGGCCGCCTTCGCAACTCAGGGAGTTCGATGCACACCCCCGGCACCGCGGCCGCTACGCAGCGTTTTGAAGCTCCGGAACTCCACTTTTCGGACCTCAGTGCCGAGGTGCTGGCCGGTGTGGTGGCCGCCGCGACCGATCTGGCGTTGGTGGTCGACGCCCAGGGCGTGATCCGTGACGTGTCGCTCGGCGCTGCCCATGCGGCGGAACTGGCTGAGCTGCGTCAATGGATCGGTCGCCGCTGGATCGAGACGGTGACCATCGAGAACCGCGGCAAGGTCACGGCCATGCTGTCCCAGAGCAGTGCGCCGGTGGCTGGCGGGCGGCATGAGCGTCAGGTCACGCATGCGCTGGCCGGTGGCGTGGACCTGCCGGTCAGCTACAGCGTCGTGCCGCTGACGGGTCAGGGCGGCGTGCTCGCGCTCGGGCGCGACCTGCGCGAGGTGGCGGCGGTGCAGAAGCGCCTGGTGGACGCCCAGCAGTCCATGGAGCGTGACTATCTGCGCCTGCGCCACACCGAGGCCCGCTACCGCTTGCTCTTCGAAGCCGTGGCAGAAGCCGTCCTGGTGCTGGACGCCAATTCCCTGGTCGTGCTGGAGCACAACGCCGCCGCCGGTCGCCTGATGGGTGACGCCACGCGCCGCATGGTCGGCCGCAGCGTGCTGGAGTTGCTGGCGCCGGCCAGCCATGCCGAAGTGCAAGCCCAGTTCGCCCAGGCCCGCAGCGCCGGCCGCAGCGACGACCTCACGGTGCGGCTGGCCGCCGGCGGTGCGGACGTGCGCCTGGGCGCGTCGGCCTTCCGGCAGGACAGCACCACGCTGCTGCTGGTGCGCGCCAGCGCCCCGGGCGCCCTGGCGGCCAACCCGCTGCCGGCGGCGGACAGCCCGCCGCTGGCCGACGTGGTCAACGCCTTGCCGGATGCCTTTGTGCTGACCGACATGCAAGGCCGCATCCTGAGCGCCAACCAGGCGTTCAGCGACATGCTCCAGCTCGCCCCCGGCGACGCGGTGCAGGGTCAGCCGCTGGAGCGCTGGCTCGGGCGCACGGCGGTCGATGTGAACGTGTTGATCAGCAGCCTGCGCCAGCACGGGGTGGTCAAGCTGTTTCCCACCACCCTGCGCAGCGGGCTGGGCGAGCCGAGCGCGGTGGAGGTGTCGGCCGTGGCCGTGCCGGACGGCCCGCAGGCCTGCCTGGGCTTTGCCATCCGTGACGTGGCCCGCCGGCTGCCCGCCGACGGTCGCACACCCGGCCAGCTGCCGCGCTCGGTGGAGCAGCTCACGGGCCTTGTGGGCCGCCTGCCGCTGAAGGACATCGTCGGCGAGACCACCGACCTGATCGAGCGCCTGTGCATCGAAGCCGCGCTGCAGCTCACGCGCGATCACCGGGCCTCGGCCGCCGAGATGCTGGGCCTCTCGCGGCAGAGCCTGTATGTGAAGCTGCGGCGCTACGGCATCCTGGGCGACAACGCGCCCGAAGAAACATCTGGCGCCGACTGACGCCGCTCGATGTAAATCTAGATTGACATTCCCTTGCGGCGGCCCAGAATAGGCCGCATGCAGCGCCCCGCTCTTTCGGCCGTCGCCGAACTGCTCAAGCCCATCACCTGGTTTCCGCCGATGTGGGCTTTCGGCTGCGGGGTGGTCGCGTCGGGCTTGCCGGCCGACGGGCGTTGGCCTGTCATCGTGGCCGGCGTCTTGCTGGCCGGGCCCTTCGTGTGCGCCACCAGCCAGGCGGTCAACGATTGGTTCGATCGCCATGTCGACGCCATCAACGAACCGCAGCGGCCCATTCCCTCCGGCCGCATGCCGGGCCACTGGGGTCTGTACATCGCGGTGATCTGGACGGCCCTGTCGCTGCTGCTGGCCTGGCAGCTCGGCGTGGTGGGTTTCCTGGCGGGTGTGCTCGGCCTGCTGCTGGCCTGGGCCTACAGCGCGCCACCGCTGCGCCTGAAGCGCAACGGCTGGTGGGGCAATGCCGCCTGCGGCCTGTGCTACGAGGGCCTGGCCTGGATCACGGGCGCGGCCGTCATGGCCATGGGGCAGTGGCCCGACGGCCGGTCGCTTGCGCTGGCGCTGCTCTACAGCCTGGGCGCCCACGGCATCATGACGCTCAACGATTTCAAGTCCATCCCGGGCGACCAGCAGATGGGCATCCGCTCGTTGCCCGTGATGCTCGGGGCGCCGCGCGCTGCGCAGGTGGCCAGCGCCGTGATGGCCTTGCCGCAGGTGGTCGTCATCGCGCTGCTCGCGTCCTGGGGGCAGGGCGGCCATGCGCTGGCGGTGGCTGGCCTGCTGGCGGTGCAGTTGCTGATGATGCGCCGCTTCATCGCCCAGCCGATCCAGCGCGCGCTCTGGTACAGCGGTGCAGGCGTGCCGCTGTATGTGTCGGGCATGCTGGTCAGCGCGTTTGCGCTGCGAGGAGTGATGGCATGAGCAGACCCATGGGATGGCTGGGCGTGGTGCGCCTGGGCCTGGTGCAGTCGGCACTCGGCGCCATCGTCGTGTTGACCACCTCGACGCTGAACCGCGTGATGGTGGTCGAGATGGCGCTGCCGGCGCTGCTGCCGGGCCTGTTGCTGGGTTGGCACTACGTGGTGCAGGTGGCCCGGCCGCGCATGGGCCATGGTGCCGACCAGGGCCGGCGCTGCACGCCGTGGATCCTGGGCGGCATGGCGACGCTGGCGGCCGGTGGCTGGCTGGCCGCGCTGGCCACCGTGCTGATGGGTGCGCATCTGGTTGCGGGCGTGGCGTTGGCGCTGCTCGCCTATGGCCTGATCGGCCTGGGCGTGGCCGCCAGCGGCACCTCGCTGCTGACGCTGCTGGCCAAGCGCGTCGCGCCCGAGCGGCGTGCTGCTGCGGCCACCACGGTGTGGATCTTGATGATCGTCGGCTTCGTCATCACGGCCAAGGTCTCGGGCAGCCTGCTCGACCCCTTCTCGCCGCAGCGCCTGCTGGCCGTGGCCGGTGGCGTGGCGCTGGCGGCGGTGCTGGTGGCCGCCGTCGCTTTGTTCCGCCTCGAAGGACAGGGCACGGCGCAGGGCGAAGCGGCCGTGGCGCAGCTGCCCTTCGGCGAGGCCTTGCGCGCGGTGTGGGCCGAGCCGCGGGCGCGGCGCTTCACGATTTTCGTCTTCGTCTCCATGCTGGCCTACAGCATGCAAGACCTCATCCTGGAGCCCTTCGCCGGCCTCGTCTTCGGTCTCACGCCGGGGGCGACGACGCAGCTCTCCGGCACCCAGCATGGCGGCGCCCTGGTGGGCATGCTGCTGGCCGCGGGCGCCGGCAGCCGCTGGGCCGGCGGGCGATGGGGGAGCCTGCGGCGCTGGACCGTCTGGGGCTGTGTGGCCTCGGGCCTCGCGCTGTCGGGCCTGGTCATGGCGGGCCTGGTCGGGCCGGGCTGGCCGCTGGCGCCGAATGTGTTCCTGCTCGGCCTCGCCACCGGTGCGTTCTCCATTGCCGCTATCGGCTCGATGATGGGCCTGGCGGGCGCGGGTGGCGCCAACCAGGAGGGTGTCCGCATGGGCCTGTGGGGCGCGGCACAGGCCCAGGCCTTTGCGCTGGGCGGCATCGTGGGCACGGCGGCCAGTGACCTGGCCCGCTGGCTGCTGGCCAGCCCGGGCCCGGCCTATGCGCTGGTCTTCGTGGCCAATGCGGCCTTGTTCCTGGTCGCGGCCCGCCTGGCTGCGCGCGTCGATGCGCCCGCCCCGGCGCCGCAACCCAGCCACCTCGGCCAGCTCAGGAGAGCGCCATGACGACCCGCGCCACCGTCGACTTTGATGCCGTCGTCATCGGCGGCGGCCCGGCGGGTTCGACGGCAGCCGATGACCTGGCGCGTGCCGGTCACCGCGTGCTGCTGCTGGATCGCGCCGGCCGCATCAAGCCCTGCGGCGGTGCCATCCCGCCACGCCTGATCCAGGACTTCGCCATTCCCGACGAGATGCTGGTGGCGCGCGCCACGGCGGCGCGCATGATCTCGCCGCAGGCCGTGGAGGTGGACATCCCGATCCAAGGCGGCTTCGTCGGCATGGTCGACCGCGAGCACTTCGACGAATGGCTGCGCGAGCGTGCGGCGTCCCACGGCGCCGAGCGCCGCGTGGGCAGCTTCGAGCGCCTGAGCCGTGACGACGACGGCATCAGCGTTGTGCACTTCAGCACCGACACCGGCGCTGACAGCGTGCGCACCCGGGCCGTCATCGGGGCCGACGGTGCGCGCTCGCAGGTGGCGCAGCAGGCTGTGCCCGGTGCCGACAAGGGCCGCTTCGTGTTCGCGTACCACGAGATCATTGCCGTGCCTGAAGCCTTGCCCGAAGGCTATGCAGCCAGCCGCTGCGAGGTGCACTACCGGGGCAGCCTGTCGCCTGACTTCTATGGCTGGGTCTTCCCGCACGGCGCCAGCGTCAGCGTGGGCACGGGCAGCGCCGACAAGGGCTTCTCGCTGCGCCGTGGCGTGATGCAGTTGCGTGCGGCTGCGGGCCTCGCCCATGCGCGCACCTTGCGCCGTGAAGGCGCCCCCATCCCGATGAAGCCCCTGCCGCGCTGGGACAACGGCCGTGACGTGGTGCTGGCGGGTGACGCCGCCGGGGTGGTCGCCCCGGCGTCGGGCGAAGGCATCTACTACGCCATGCTGGGCGGGCGCCTGGCGGCCGAGGCGGTGGCCGACATGCTGCGCAGCGGCAAGCCCCAGGCCCTGGCCAGCGCGCGCAAGCGCTTCATGCGTGAGCACGGTCGGGTGTTCTGGGTGCTCGGTGTCATGCAGCACTTCTGGTATTCGAGCGACAAGCGCCGCGAGCGCTTCGTCAGCATGTGCCGCGACCGTGATGTGCAGCAGCTGACCTTCGACGCCTACATGCACAAGCGCCTGGTGCGCGCGCGGCCCATGGCCCATGTGCGCATCTTCTTCAAGGACATGGCGCACCTGCTCGGGTTGGCCCGTGTCTGAGGCTTGTGTGAGGTGCGCGTGAACGAGTCTGAAGTTTTGTTGCGCATGGTCGAGGTCGTGCTGCTCGCAAGCCTGATTGAACTGCTCTGGCTTATGACCCACATCAGTGCAGCCCCGCGCGGGCTGCTGCCCAATCTGCTCGCCGGCTTCAGCCTGGCCCTGGCCTTGCGCCTGGGCCTGGGTGGGGCGGGCGTGGCCTGGGTCGGCGCGTGCCTCGCGTCGGCCGGGGTCTGTCATCTGTTCGACCTTCGGGCCCGCTGGCACCGACCGGTCGCCTCCCTTCCCCCCGTTGCCAGCAGACACGAAAGGTCTACCCCATGAACAGCCGTCGCCAGTTCATCCGTCTCATCCCCGTCGCCGGAGCCGGCCTCATCGCCGGTACGGCGTGGTCGCAGGCGATGGTGGACGAGAAAGACGCCACCGCCCAGTCTCTCGGTTATCACGCCGATGCCTCCAAGATCGACAAGGCCAAGCAACCCAAGTACGTGGCCGGTTCGGCTTGTGGCAACTGCTCGCTCTACCAAGGCAAGGCGGGTGCGGCGGCCGGCCCCTGCCCGATCTTTGCGGGCAAGCAGGTCTCGGCCAAGGGCTGGTGCACGGCCTACGTGAAGAAGGCCTAGGCATGAGGCTCGCTGCGCTGTGCGGCAAGCCTGCGCGTCGGATGGACCTCTGACGTGCGGCTGCTGCCCGCTGACCTCCCGGAGCGCAGCGCGCTGGCCATGGAGGTCCATGCCCGCCCGTCCGAGCCGCTTGCGGCCCCCGGTCGGGCGAGCTATGTGGCGGTGCTGGTGGACGCCGACGAGCGCGAGTTGGCCCACCTCGGGCGTCTGTGCCGGCAGCACGGCCAGCCCGCTCCCGCGCCCGATGCCGTGCATTGGAGCGGCCCCATCGGCGCACTGCGCCTGAAATGGGAGCGGCACGGCGAGTTCTCCAGCTACACCCTGCTGATGCCGTCTGACGGCAGCGAGCCATTCGCCGACACGGCTGCCGCGCAGCTGCCGGCCGGCTGGCTGGCCGGCGTGCCCGGCATGACGGTCTATGCCGGCCATGCCGAGTTGCTTTCGCCCACCGAAGGCCGGGCCCTCGGCGACCTGCTGCGCCAATGCTTTGGCGAACGCATGGTGGTGGGCAGTGCCATCGGGGATGGGGCCCGCCTGGTCTACTCCGACTTCCTGACCCACACCGACGGCTTTGGTCGTTTCCTGCTCATCGACCAAGGCTTCACGCCGCTGGTCGCGGGCCGCATGCTGCAGCGCCTCTTCGAGATCGAGGCCTACCGCATGATGGCCCTGCTGGCCTTTCCGGTGGCACGGCGCCTGTCCCCGCGCCTGCAGGCCATCGAGCGCGCGCTGGCGGCCCTGGCCGACAGCATCGCCGCCGGCAACGCCCGCGAGACCGGCCGCGACGAGAACCTGCTGCAGGAGCTCACACGCCTGGCGGCCGAGATCGAGAGCGGCCTGGCCGCCAGCCAGTTCCGCTTCGGTGCCTGCCGGGCCTATGCGGCTCTGGTGCGCACCCGCATCGGCGAGCTGCGCGAGCGCCGCCTGACCGGCCTGCAGACGCTGGACGAGTTCATGGGCCGGCGCTTCACGCCCGCCGTGGCCACCTGCGCCACCGTCTCGCAGCGCATGCACGATCTCTCCGAGCGTGTCGCTCAGGCCAGCCATCTGCTGTCGACCCGCGTGGACATCGTGCGCGAGCAGCAAAACCTGGCCCTGCTCGCGTCCATGGACCGCCGGGCCAAGCTGCAACTGCGGCTGCAGCAGACCGTGGAGGGCCTGTCCATCGCGGCCATCGTCTACTACATGGCCGGGGTGGTCGGCTATGTGGCCAAGGGTGGCCGTTCGCTCGGGCTCAAGCTCGATGTTGATCTTTTCGTGGGCCTGAGCGTGCCGGTGCTGGCGCTGCTGGCCTTCCAGGCCGTGCGGCGCGCGCGCCGGCATGCCAGTGAACAAGAGGCCCACTGATCCCATGAGCACCCCCTATCCTTTCTCTGCGCTCGTCGGCCAGGACGAGATGAAGCGCGCCATCCTGATTGCGGCGGTTGAGCCCGCCATCGGCGGCTTGCTGGTGCTCGGCGACCGTGGCACCGGCAAGTCGACGGCGGTGCGGGGTCTGGCAGCCTTGCTGCCCAAGATGCGCGCCGTGCAGGGCTGCCGCTACCACTGCGACCCCCAGGCCATCGGCGGCTGTGACGACTGTGTCCATCTGAAGCAGGGCGTGCGGGTGCGCACCGAAGAGCTGCCCGTGCCCGTGGTCGACCTGCCGCTGGGCGCCAGCGAAGACCGCGTGCTGGGCGCGCTGGACCTGGAGCGCGCGCTGTCGCAGGGCGTCAAGGTGTTCGAGCCCGGCTTGCTGGCCAAGGCCCACCGGGGCTTCCTCTACATCGACGAGGTCAACCTGCTGGAAGACCATCTCGTGGACCTGCTGATCGACGTGGCCGCCTCCGGCGAGAACCTCATCGAGCGCGAGGGCCTGAGCCTGCGCCACCCCGCCCGCTTCGTGCTGATCGGCAGCGGCAACCCGGAAGAGGGCGAGCTGCGCCCGCAGTTGCAAGACCGCTTTGGCCTCAGCGTCGAAGTGCGCACGCCCACCGACATCGCCGAGCGCGTGGA
Organism: Roseateles puraquae; assembly: GCF_002205845.1. Classification (GTDB taxonomy): domain Bacteria; phylum Pseudomonadota; class Gammaproteobacteria; order Burkholderiales; family Burkholderiaceae_C; genus Pelomonas; species Pelomonas puraquae. Next base: position 169,708 of record NZ_NISI01000007.1, read on the forward strand.
GGTCGTGCGCCGCCGCGACGCCTATGAGCGCGACCCCGCTGCGTTTAGTGCGCAGTGGGCCAAGGCCGATGCCAAGGTGCGCCGCCAGATCCTGCAGGCGCGTGACCGCCTGGGCGCGCTCACCGTGGGTGATGACGTGCTGCAGCGCGCCGCCGAGCTGTGCGTGGCGGTGGGCAGCGACGGCCTGCGCGGCGAGCTCACGCTGATGCGCGCGGCCCGCGCGTTGGCTGCGCTGGAGGGCGCCGAGACGGTCACGCTCACCCACCTGCGCGACGTCGCCGTGTCGGCCCTGCGCCATCGCTTGCGCCGCAACCCGCTGGATGACACCGCCTCGGGCGACCGCATTGAGCGCGCCGTGGCGGAACTGTGGGCTTGATCCCGCCGGCTGCAGCTCGGCCGCCGATGATGAACGATGCCGCCACCCAGGCCGCCTGCCTGCTGGCGGTGGACCCCGCGGGCCTCGGCGGCCTGTGCCTGCGAGGCGGGCACAGCCCGGCGCGGGACGCCTTGCTGACGGGCCTGCGCACCGTGCTGCCCGTCGGCACCCCCTGGCGCCGCGTGCCCCTGCAGGTGGATGACGATCGCCTGCTCGGCGGGCTTGATCTCGGCGCCAGCCTCGCCACTGGCCGGCCCGTGCAACAGCCGGGCCTGATCGCCGAGGCGGCGGGCGGCCTGCTGCTGCTGCCCATGGCCGAGCGGGCCGACGCGGGCCTCGCCGCCCGGCTCGCCGCGGCGCTGGACGACCGCGAGGCCCGCGTCGGCCTCGTCGCCCTGGATGAAGGCCTGTCGCCCGACGAGACCCTGCCGGCGTCCCTGCAGGAGCGGCTCGGCCTCATCGCCACGGTGACGCTCGACGCGCACGGCAGCACCCCTGAATTCCCCGCCCTGGCCACCGTCGACGCCGCCCGTGCGCGGCTGGCCGCGGTGGCCTGTGACGAGGCCACCGTGCAGGCCTTGAGCGCGACGGCTTCGGCGCTGGGCATCGTTTCAATGCGCACCGTCTGGCAGGCCTGGTGCGCGGCGCGTGCGTCGGCCGCGCTGGCCGGGCGTTCGTCGGTCACGCAGGCCGATGCCGAGCTTGCCGCGCGGTTGGTGCTGGCGCCGCGCGCGCGGGCGTTGCCGGCACCCGCCGAGCCGCCGGAGGCCCAGGCGCCACCGTCCCCGCCGCCAGAGTCGCAGGAGCGCCCAGACGCGCCGTCGACCGACGCCACCACGCCGTCGCCCTCCGAGGTGCAGGCCCTGCAGGAGCAGACCCTCGCCGCGGCGCAGGCAGCCATCCCACCCGGCCTGCTCGAAAGCCTCGCCGGCATGGAACCACGCCAGGGCGCTGCCGGCGGGCGACGGGGCGCGCCCGCCCGCCCGGCGCAGAGCGGCCGCCCGCTGGCTTCGCGCCGTGGCAGCCTGGGCGCCGGCAAGCGGCTGGACCTGCTCGCCACCTTGCGCGCGGCCGTGCCCTGGCAGCACCTGCGCCGCCGTGAGCGAGACGCGCAAGGCCTGCCCTCCGCGCCGACCCGCCTGCTGCTGCGCCGCGACGACTTCCACATCAAGCGCTACCGCCGCCCGCAGGAGACGACCACGGTCTTCGTCGTTGACGCCTCGGGTTCACAAGCCCTGCACCGGCTGGCCGAGGCCAAGGGCGCGGTCGAGCTGCTGCTGGCCGACTGCTATGTGCGCCGCGACCGTGTCGCGCTCATTGCCTTTCGCGGCGCCGGGGCCGAGCTGCTGCTGCCACCCACCCGCTCGCTGGCGCGCGCGCGGCGTTCGCTCGCCAGCCTGCCCGGCGGCGGTGGCACGCCGCTGGCTGCGGGCCTGGAAGCCGCCTCGCTGCTCGGCGGCCAGGTGCAGGCCCGCGACGGCGGCCGGGCCGTGCTCGTCTTCCTGACCGACGCCCGCGCCAACATCGCCCGAGATGGCAGCCCCGGCCGCACCCAGGCCGCGCAAGACGCCCTCGCCGTGGCCCGCCGCGTGCGTGCCCAGGGGCTGCACAGCCTGCTCATCGACACCTCCCCCCGCCCCGAGCCCGCCGCGCTGCTGCTGGCCCAGACGCTGGGCGCCCGCTACGTGCCGCTGCCGCACGGGCAGGCCGCCCAGGTGCATGCGGTGGTGGCGCAGGCGATTTGAAGGTCGTCGGGTGGCGCCATATGCTGACGCTATATCCCACTTGCCGCGGGTCTCGTCATGAGCATCACCACCGTGTTCACCAACAACCGTTCGCAAGCCGTTCGTCTCCCGGCGGACGTGCGCCTGCCGGAGGGCGTCAAGAAGGTGCAGGTCCGGGCGCGTGGTCGTGACCGCATCATTTCTCCGGTGGGCCACACCTGGGACGAGTTCTTCCTCAATGGGCCGCGCGCTTCTGATGACTTCATGGCCGATCGCGCGGAGCAGCAACAGCCGGATCGGGAATCCTTCTGAGGCCGGCGTCGATGCTGAAGTACCTGCTCGACACCAACTTCGTCATCTACGTCATCAAGCGTCGCCCCATCGAGGTGATGGGCCTGTTCAACGAGAACGCCGGCCGCATGGCCATGTCGGCTGTCACCCTGAGCGAGCTCTACCATGGCGCGGAGAAGAGCGCCAAGGTCGCCCAGAACCTCGCGGTGGTGGAGGAGTTCGCCAGCCTGATCGAGGTGCTGCCGTACGGCCCCAGGGCGTCACCGCATTACGGCTCCATCCGCTCGGCCCTTGAGAAGATCGGGCGGCCGATCGGCGTCAATGACCTGCACATTGCTGCCCATGCGCGCAGCGAGGGGCTGACGCTGGTCACCAACAACGTGGGCGAGTTCGAACGGGTGCCTGGACTCCTTCTTGAAAACTGGGTGGCCAGCCAGCCCTGAGCCGGGCAGTGCGGGCGCCTGGTACGCATCGCGCCTTGTGCGGCAAGATGCCTCCCATGCAGCTCTCCCACACCACCCCCATTCTGCGCAGCTTCGACGAAGCGAAGGCCCGTGAGTTCTATGTGCAGTTCCTGGGCTTCCAGGTCGACTGGGACCATCGATTCGAGCCGGGGCTGCCGCTGTATCTGCAGGTGTCGCGCGATGCCTGCGTGCTGCATCTGTCCGAACATCATGGCGACGCCTGCCCGGGTGCGGCCTTGCGCATCCAGGTGGATGACATCGACGCCTTCCATGCCGAGCTGATGGCTCGCGCCTACGGTTTTGCGCGCCCGGTGCTGCAGGACATGCCTTGGGGGTCGCGGGACTTCACGGTGACCGATCCCTTTGGCAACCGGCTGACGTTCACCAACGCGATCAGCACCTGAGCTGGGTGCTCTGGGTCGGCGGTAGGGCAGCCGAAGCTCGTGCGTCCGGTTCAGCGGCGGATCGCGATCCGCTCTACCTGGCCCGAGGCTGCTGCTGGCCGACAGCCGGCACCGGCACCCTAGCCCTGTAGCCTGACTGACCGCAATGCTGAGCACCAGCCGCTCGCGGTCGTTCACCGCCATCGCCAGGGTCAGTTCAAGTCAGCGCCGGCATTCGGCCCCTCGACCGCCGTGAACGCCTGCAACTCACGCAGCAGCGCATTGATGACCTCCGGCGCCTCCTCATGCGCCAGATGCCCCAGCCCCTGCAGCGGCAGGAAGCGCGCGCCCTTCAGGCGCCGCGCGAGTTCCAGCGAGCGCACCGGCGCCAGCGTGCGGTCGCCCAGGCCGGCGGCCAGCCAGAGGGGCAGGTGCAGGGTAGGCAGGCGGGCCTGAAGGTCTTTCAGGCGCCAGTTCGCCAGCATGTCCAGCACGCCGCGCACATGCTCGGGCTGGCGCAGCAGGTTGCGGTAATGAGCCACGCCGTCGGCGCTCAAGCGGGAGCCGGTGGACCCGATGAGGTGGTCGAGGGCCCGCGGTTGAGCGGCGTGGCGGGTCACCCAGCCGGGCAGCAGTTCGCTGCGCGAGGCCAGCCGCGCCACCGCGGGGGCCACCAGGCCCATCAGGCCGGGCAAGGGTTCGAGCGCGCCGTTGATCGCCAGCAGCCCGCGCGCCGAGGGCAGCCGCCCATCCAGGGCCAGCTGCACCATCACCGCAGCGCCTGCTGAATGGCCGGCCACCAGTCGAGGCTGCCAGTTCAGCGCGGCCAGCAGGGCCGTCACGGCCTGGGCCATGCGGCCGAGGCTGGCCTCGCGATCCTCAAAGGCGGCCGTGCCGCCGTGGCCGGGCAGGTCGGGCACCACCAGCTCGAACTGCGAAGCCAAGCCGGGCAGGCACCCCGCCCACGATTGGCCCGACGACCCCGTGCCATGCAGCAGCAGCAGCCCTGGCGCCCCGGGCGGGCCGGCACGCTGCAGCCGCCAGCGCAGGCCGCCGGCCTGGAGGGTACCGGGCGGGGGGAGGTCGGGGTGCATCCTGAGTTGTCAACCAAAGTGGACAAGCATAGGATCAAACGATGTTGACACCAAGCCAGGGCCTCCCCGCCGCCGCACCCCCTCAGGCGCAGGCGGTCGTCATTGGCAGCGGCTTTGGCGGGCTGGCCGCTGCCGTGCGGCTCGGGGCCCGGGGCTACCGCGTCACGGTGCTGGAGCAGCTCGACGCCCCCGGCGGCCGCGGCTATGTGCACCGGCAGGACGGCTTCACGTTCGACGCCGGCCCCACGGTCATCACCGCGCCCTTTCTGTTCGAGGAGCTCTGGGGCTTGTGCGGCCGGCGCCTGGCCGACGACGTCGACCTGCGCCCCGTGGCGCCGTTCTACCGCGTGCGTTTCGACGACGGCAGCACTTTCGACTACAGCGGCGACCCCCAGGCCATGCGCGCCGAGGTGGCCCGCCTGGCGCCGGATGACGTGGCCGGCTACGAGCGCTTCCTGCAAGCCAGCGAGGCCATCTACAAGGTGGGCTTCGAGCAGCTGGGCCATGTGTCCTTCGAGCGCTGGACCGACATGGCCCGCGTGTTGCCCGACCTGCTCAAGCTGGAGGGCTACCGCACGGTCTGGAGCCTGGCCTGCAAGCATGTGAAGAACGAAAAGCTGCGGGTGGTCCTGACCTTCCAGTCCCTGCTGGTGGGCGGCAACCCGTTCTCGACGACCTCGGTCTACTGCTTGATCGCTTTCCTGGAGCGGCGCTTTGGCGTGCATTTCGCGATGGGCGGCACCGGCGCGCTGGTGCGCGGGCTGGTGGGGCTGATCGAAGGGCAGGGTGGCCGGGTGCGCTGCAGCGCGCCGGTGCAGGAGATCCTCGTCGAAGGCGGCGCGGCCTGCGGCGTGCGGCTGGCCTCGGGCGAGCAGGTGATGGCCGACGTGGTCGTGTCCAACGCCGACTCGGCCTGGACCTACAAGCACCTGCTGCCGGCCCGCCATCGCCGCCACTGGACGGACAAGCGCATCGCCAAGGCACGCTATTCAATGAGCCTGTTCGTGTGGTACTTCGGCACCCGTCGCCAGTACCCCGACGTGGCCCACCACACCATCTCGCTGGGCCCCCGCTACCGCGGCCTGCTGGACGACATCTTCACCAGGAAGCACCTGGCCGACGACTTCAGCCTCTACCTGCACCGCCCCACCGCCACCGACCCCAGCCTCGCGCCGCCGGGCTGCGACACCTTCTACGTGTTGTCGCCCGTGCCGCACCTGGACGCGGGCGTCGATTGGCGCGAGCAGGCCGAGCCCTATCGCGCGGCGATTGCCAAGCGGCTGTCCGAGACCCTGCTGCCGGGGCTGGAGGATGAGGTCATCAGCTCGCTCATGCTCACGCCCCAGGGCTTCCAGGACCGGCTGAGTTCCTACAAGGGCGCCGCCTTCGCGCTGGAGCCGGTGCTCACGCAAAGCGCGTGGTTTCGCCCGCACAACCGCAGCGAAGAGGTCGACCGCCTCTACCTCGTGGGCGCGGGCACGCACCCGGGCGCCGGCCTGCCGGGCGTGCTGTCGTCGGCGCGCGTGCTGGATGCGGTGGTGCCCCATGGCCGCGAACTCGCCCGTCATTTCGTCTCGCCCAACCCGGAGGGCCTCGCCCATGCCCGAACTGCCTGAGTTGCTGGACGCAGACCTCGCCGTCTGCCGCGCGAGCCTGGCCCATCATTCCAAGACCTTCCACGCGGCCTCGCTGCTGCTGCCGCCCGCGGTGCGTGCGCCGGCCACCGTGCTGTACGGCTTTTGCCGGCTGGCGGACGACACCGTGGACGTTGAGGGCGGACGGCGGCTCGCGCTGACCCAGTTGCGCCGCCGACTGGACCGCGTGTTCGAAGGCCGGCCGCAACCCGTGGCCGCGGACCGCGCGCTGGCGGCCGTGGTGGCGCAGTACGCCATCCCGCGGGCCTTGCTCGACCTGCTGCTCGAAGGCCTGGCCTGGGACGTGGACGGCCGCCGCTACGAAACGCTGGACGACCTGCAGGCCTACGCCGCCCGCGTGGCCGGCAGCGTGGGCGCCATGATGAGCCTGCTGATGGGCGTGCGTGACCCGGCCGCCCTGGCCCGGGCCTGCGACCTGGGCGTGGCGATGCAACTCTCCAACATTGCCCGTGACGTCGGTGAAGACGCCCGCATGGGCCGCCTCTACCTGCCGCTGCAGTGGCTGCGCGATGCGGGCCTGTCGCCCGAGAGCTGGCTGGCCGAGCCGCGCCACAGTGCGCCGCTGGCCGCCGTGGTGCAGCGGCTGCTCGATGCCGCCGAGCAGCTGTATGCGCGGGCTGCGGCCGGCGTGGCCAGCCTGCCGCTGGCCTGCCGCCCCGGCATCAACGCCGCGCGGCTGCTCTACGCGGAGGTGGGGCATGAGGTCGAGCGGGCGCGGTGCGACGCCATCAGCCGACGCGCCGTGGTGCCCGGCTATCGCAAGGCCGGACTGCTGCTGGCCGCGGCGGTCAGCCTGCGGCCGTCGCAGCGGCAGCTGAGGGCGCCGGTGCTGCCGGCCTGCGAGCCGCTGCTGGCGGCGGTAGCCGGCGTGCCGGCACCTGCGCGTGCAGCGGGGGCTGAAGTCGTGATCGACCTGTTCACGCGGCTGGCGCTTGAAGACCGCCAGGCCGCCTGGGGCCGGAGGGCCGCATGACCGTATTGGCACTGGGCCTGAACCACGGCAGCGCGCCGCTGGACCTGCGTGGCCGCTTTGCGATGCCTCTGGAGGCGCTGGGGCGCAATGTGCAGGCGCTGCGCCAGCATCTCGCACCGGCCGAGCCCGAGGTGGCCATCCTGTCGACCTGCAACCGCACCGAGGTCTATGTGGGCCTGCCCGCCAGCGCCTGCCCGCGGCATGCGATGGCCCTGGCCGAGCCGGCCATTGAATGGCTGGCGGCCCAGGGCGGCACGCGGCCGGCCGAGCTGCGTGAGCACAGCTATTTCCGCGAGGGTGCGGAGGCCGCGCGGCATGCCTTCCGCGTGGCGGCGGGCCTGGATTCCATGGTGCTCGGCGAGCCGCAGATCCTCGGGCAGATGAAGGCCGCGGTGCGCGAGGCCGGCAGCGCCGGCGCCCTGGGCACCACGCTGCACCAGATGTTCCAGCGCAGCTTTGCGGTGGCCAAGGAAGTGCGCAGCCGCACCGAGATCGGCGCCCACGCGGTGAGCATGGCGGCAGCCGCCGTGCGGCTGGCGCAGCAGCTGTTCGACGACCTCGCGCAGCGCCGCGTGCTCTTCGTGGGCGCGGGCGAGATGATCGAGCTGGTCGCCACGCATTTCGCAGCGCAGAAGCCGCTGCAGATGACCGTGGCCAACCGCAGCGCCGACCGCGGCCTGGCCTTGGCGCAGCGGCTGGGTGCCGCGCAGCTGCCGCTGGCGGAACTGGGCCAGGCATTGCCGAACTTCGACATCGTCATCAGCTGCACCGCCAGCAGCCTGCCGCTCATCGGCCTGGGGGCGGTGGAGCGGGCACTGAAGGCGCGCAAACGCCGCCCGATGCTGATGATCGACCTGGCGGTACCGCGCGACATCGAGCCCGAGGTCGCCCAGCTCGACGACATCTACCTCTACACCGTCGACGACCTCGCCCAGCAGGTGCAGGCCAACGGCGAACGTCGCCAGGCCGCCGTCGCCCATGCCGAGGCCATCGTCAATGCAGGCGTCGACAGCTTTGCGCAGTGGCTGGAGCAGCGGGCGAGCGTGCCGCTCATCCAGGCGCTGCACAAGCAGACCGAAGACTGGCGCCAGGCCGAACTCGGCAAGGCCCGCCGCGCGCTGGCCAGGGGCCAGGATGTGGACGCCGTGATGGAAGCGCTCTCCACCGCGCTCACCCGCAAGATGCTGCACGGCGCGCTCAGCGAGCTGCATGGCAGCGCGGGTGATGCGCATCGCCAATGGGTGGCCTCAGTGCAGCGCCTCTTCCTGCGCGACAGCGTGTGATCGACGAGCGCTTCTACGGGTTGATTGAGCTCGGGCTGTTCTTCGGCCTCATCCTCGGCTGGGCCGGCTGGCAGTGGTGGGGCTGGCGGCGCTGGAAGCGTGAGCAGGCGCAGCGCGAGGCCCTGGCGCCGCAGGACGAAGCCGGGCGCGACCGCTAAGCTCAGTGCTCCGGCTCGACAGCCCGCACACGACGAGGAGGCGCACCGCATGAGATCCCCGCACCTGTCCACGTTCCTTCAGCACTCGCATCGCCACGCGCGCTGGCTGACCAGCCTCGCCCTGCTCGGCGCGCTCGCCCAGCCCGTGCTGGCTGCCGAACCCGCAGCGCCCGCACCTGCCGCGTCGGGGCCCGCCAAGCCCGGCGGCGTGCTGTTCTGGAGCTTCGAGCAACAGAAGGCGGGCTACCCGCACATGGAAGACCTCTTCCCCGCACGGCGCGTGGCCAAGGGGGCGACCGTGTCACCCCTGCCTGTGGCGGCCGAGCCGCTGAGCTTGACCTTTCATGTCGGCGGCCAGACCTGGACCGTGGACGACTACCTGCAGCGCAACCGCGCCGCCGGCCTGCTGGTGCTGAAAGACGGCCAGGTGGTGCTGGAGCGCTACGGCCTGGGCCAGACGCCGCAAAGCCGCTGGACGAGCTTCTCGGTGGCCAAGTCCTTCTCGTCCACCCTGGTGGGCGCGGCCGTGCGCGACGGGCGCATCCGCAGCCTGGACGACCCCATCACCGCCTACCTGCCGGGCCTGAAGGGCTCGGCCTACGAAGGTGTGAGCGTGCGCCAGGTGCTCAACATGACTTCGGGCGTGCGTTGGAACGAAGACTACGGTGACCCCAACTCCGACGTCGCCCGCTTCGGTGCCGAGCCGTCGGTGAACGGCGCCGACCCGGTCGTGGCCTACATGGCGCGCCTGCCGCGCGAGGCCGAGCCCGGCACGAAGTGGGTCTACAAGACGGGTGAGACCAACCTCGTCGGCTCTCTGGTACGTGCCGTGACCGGCCAGACACTGTCGGCCTATCTGTCCGAGAAGGTCTGGCAGCCGCTGGGCATGGAGGGCGATGCCTATTGGATGGTCGACGCCGGGGGCGGTGAGATCGCCGGTTGCTGCCTGTCGGCCACGCTGCGCGACTACGGCCGCTTCGCGCAGTTCTTCATGCGCGGCGCGCGGCTGCCGAACGGCCAGTCGCTGGTGCCCGACGACTGGGTGGCCCAAGCCACCACCACCACACGCGAGGCCGTGGCCGGCCTGCAGGGCCGCGGCGGCTACGGGCTGCAGTGGTGGACCACCAACGGCCGCGCCTACCGCGCCTCAGGCATCTTCGGCCAGGGGATGTGGATCGATCCAGAGCTGCAACTCGTCGTCGTCACGCAAAGCGCCTGGCCGGGTGCGACGGATGCACGATCAGCCCAGGTCCGGCAGGCGCTGATCGATGCGATCACGGCGCATTACCGCAAGCCTTGAGGCGCTGTACTGGGCGCTGTCTTCCGGTCTGCGGCGGCTCAAAACACCGCGTGGTCACCCCGCTCCGGCGGCGCGACCTGGCCGCGGGCGAGCGCGGCATAGAACTGCGCCAGTGTTTGCCGGCCGGTGGAGGGGGTGAGGCGCTCTTCGTAGTCGCCGGTGATGGGGTCGAGCACCAGCATGGATTCGGTGGCGTAGTAGCGGCCGATGCGGGCCAGCTCGGCCTTGTCCGCCGCGGCGGGCCACAGGCGGCCGAGCAGGGCCAGCCCGCCCACCACCGCATCCATCAAGCCGACCGGCACTTGCGAGAAGCGGGGCGTGAGCCCCAAGGCCTCGAAGAGCAGCTCGCCCTGCTCGCGCGGCGTCATGGCCGGGCCGGGGCCGCCGATGGGCAACACCTGGCACTGCCGCATGGGGTCGTGCAGGCAGTCGGCGAGGTAGTCGGCGAGGTCGTCGTCGCTGATGGGCTTGCAGGCGGTGAGCCGGCCGTCGCCAAACAGCAGAAAAGGCTTGCCCCGCCGGACCCGGTCGACCTGGCCGCTCAGCGACTTGAAGAAGGCTGTGGGCCGCACGATGGACCAGGCCAGCGGGGAGGCCATCAGCTCGCGCTCGAAGGCCAGCTTGGCCTGCTGGAAGGCCAGCCGCGGCTTTTGCACGCACAGGGCCGACAGCAGCACCACGTGGCGCACGCCGGCTGCCTGGGCGGCGGCAAGCGCGTGGTGGTGGGCGGCATGGTCGACCGCCCAGGCGTCGCGCGGGGCGCCGGTGCGCGAGGCCAGGCAGGACATCAGCGCGTCGAATCGTTCGCCGCGCCAGCCGTCGCGCGTTTGGGAATCGGGGTCGCAGGCATCACCGAAGCGCAGCTCAGCGCCGGCCAGTCGTGCGGCAAGGGCGGCCGCGTCGAGCCGGCCACCCACCCCGGCTCGCGGGCGTACGAGGCAGACCACCTCATGCCCGCGGCGCAGCAGCGCACGCACGGTGGCCTGGCCGATCGTGCCGCTGGCGCCGAGCATGAACACGCGTGCCATCAGGCCCCCGCAGGTCCGCCGGTGCGGCGCGGCATGCGAAATGGCAGCATCGCCTGCACCCAGGGCTGCTGGAAGCGCTGCAGCGACAGGCTTTCATGCACGGCCAGCGTGCCATCGCTGGCATCGCGCAGCAGCGAGCGGCAGTAGAAAGGGCCGCTCTCCAGCGTGGCGATCAGTTGCGGGGCCTGCGCGCCCCGGCTGCTGCGGGCCACCCCCCAGGCGCTGCCGGGCAAGGCCTGCCATGGCGGCACAGGTTGGGCGCGGATGCCGCCTTCAGCGTCGATCGCCAGCGCCAGCGCGCGCTCATCGCCGTGGCGCGGCTGCACCTCGTAGAGCACGCGGGCGTGGCCGCCGGGCAGGGCGCTGCGCTGCCATTGCCAGCTGCGAAAGTCCTGCGCCAGAGGGCGGCTGCCGTGATTGGCATCGAGGTAGGCATCACCCGTCCAGTGCAGGTGAGGCGCATCGAAGTCCACCGCCACGCGCGAGCCGGGGCTGATGGGCTGCCAGTGATGGTGGGCGCCGCCGTCGAGTGCAAAGGCGCGGCCGGGCAGGGCGCCGGGCAACACCTGCACGCGGCCGCGCAGGCGCTTCGGCCAGGGCGAGGTCCATTCGTCGATGTCGATGCACAGGCTGCCGTCGGGCTGCCACGCGAGGCGGCTGGGGCCGATCTGCAGCCGCGCGGCATCCCGCGCCAGGGCGGGGGCACCGCGCTCGGTCATGGCCCATCGACGCTGAAAGCCGGCAGCGCCCGGCGCACGGCGGTAAAGCGACAGATTCACGGCGCAATGCGACTCGGCCGCGGCGCCTGCATCGCCATGGCGGCGACGCGCCCAGGCGTAGTAGGGCGAGAACACGCTGCCGATGAAGGCGATCAGCGTCAGCGCATGCACGCTGCCGTCAGGCTGGGCGTCGCTTATCGCGTCGACATACCACCAGGCATAGCCACCAGGCGGGAGCGCGATGTCGAAGCCAGGCCCGCGAGGACTTGCTCGGCGGCCAACTGGCCCGACAGCGCCGCCATCGGCACCCCCGGCCCCGGGTGTACCGAGCCCCCGGCCAGATACAGACCCGGCAGGCTGGTGCGGCCCGCCGGCCGGGCCTGAAAGCTCGCGCGCCAGCCCTGGCTCGCCGGGCCGTACAGCGCGCCCTGGCTGCCCGGGAAGCGCTGCGCGAAATCCTGCGGCCGCGTCAGCCGGGGCGGCCCGCTCAGCGTCACCCGCAGGCCGGCCTCGCGCAGGCGGCCCCACATCTGTGCTTCGCATCGTGCGATCTCCTCGTGAGTCAGGCCGCGCCCGTGGGCGTCGGCGGGGGCATTCACCAGGCACATCAGCCGCTCCGGGCGGCGCGGCCCCGGCCGGGGCGCGCGGGCCTGGCCGCTGCGGTCCTGGGCGCAGACGTAGACCGTCGGCGACGCCGGCAGGCTGCCCGCAGCGATGGCCTCGAACTCGGCCCGGTACCCCTGCGCCGGGCCGAAGAACACGTTGTGATGCGACAGCTCGAAGCCGCTCGCCTCGACTTCGGCATGCCAGGTCAGGGCGGACAGCGAGGGCTGCCCATGGGCCAGGTCTTGCGGCGCGTCCGGCCCGAGCAAGCCAGTCGTCAGCGCGCGGGCATCGCCATTGAAGACCACCGCATCCGCGGCCAGGGTCTCGCCATCGGCCAGCGCCACGCCGCTGATGCGCCCGTCCTGCACCAGGAGACGTTTCACCTCGGCGTTGCAGCGCAGCCGCACCCCTTGCTGCTGCCCGCAGCGCACCAGGGCCTGCGCCAGGCGCGCCATGCCGCCTTCGATCTGCCACACCGCCTCGCGCTCGACATGGGCCACCAGCATCAGCGTGGCCGGTGCCTCGAACGGGGAGGAGCCGCAGTAGGTGGCATAACGGCCAAACAGCTGGCGCAGCCGCGGGTCATGAAAGTAGCTGCCCAGCACCTGCCAGAGCGTCGAGAACGGTGAGATGCGCAGCAGCTGGCGCAGCCCGGGCAGGCCCTGCTGGCGCAGCACCCGCCAGGTGAGGGACAGCGGCGTGGGCCGGGCGCTGCGCATGAAGGGCCGGTCCAGCGTGGCGTAGACCTGCGCGCTGCGGGTACAGAAGGCTTCATAGCGCGCTGCCTCGGCCGGGCCGCTGAAGGCAGCGATGGCCGCCAGGCTCTGGGCCAGGTCGGCATGCAGGTCCAGGCGCTCATCCGCGTTCCAGGCATGGCGCGCCAGCACGTCGCAGCGCTGCAGGTGCACGTGGCGGTCCAGCGATTCACCCAGGCGTTCGAACAGGGCATCGAACACCCAGCGCATGGTCAGCACCGTCGGGCCGCCATCCAGGCGAAGGGGGCCCAGTTCCACCGGCTGCATCTTGCCGCCCGGGCCATCGGCGCGCTCCAGCAACTGCACGTCCAGCCCTTCGTGGGCCAGCAGCGCTGCGGCCGCCAGGCCGCCCACGCCCGCACCGACAACCACCACGCGGGGTGGCCGCAAGGGAGGCGACGGGTGGGTACGGCTCATTGACGCGACCTGGAGACGTGTCTATTCTGGTTGACACAATGTAATGTAATTCGGCGGCTACAGGCGGCCGGGTCATCCATGAGCAAAGGCCGCTATGCCGAATGAAGATCGGATCGAACGCGCCCTGCGGGCCAGCCTGGCCCCCAGCCTGCAGCCGGGCCATCCGCCCAAGCTGGCGGCGGCGATGCAGCACGCGGTCTTCCCCGGCGGTGCGCGCATCCGGCCGCAACTGACGCTGGCCGTCGCCCGGGCCTGTGGCGAAGACGATGCGCAACTCACCGACGGCGTGGCCGCCGCCATCGAGCTGCTGCACTGCGCGTCCCTCGTGCATGACGACCTGCCCTGCTTCGATGCTGCCGAGACCCGGCGCGGCCGGCCCTCGGTGCACCGCGCGTTCGGCGAGCGGCTGGCGGTGCTGGCGGGCGATGCGCTGATCGTCGCCGCCTTCGAGGTGCTGGGGCGCACCACGCGCCGCCACCTGTCGCGGCTGCCGGTGTTGCTCCGCACGGTGTCTCAGGGCGTGGGCATGCCGCTGGGCATCGTCGCCGGCCAGGCCTGGGAATGCGAGCCCCAGCTGTCGCTGGCCGACTACCAGCAGGCCAAGACCGGCGCGCTCTTCGCTGCCGCCACCATGGCCGGCGCGCAGGCGGCGGGGGCTGATGGCGAGCCCTGGCGCGCGCTGGGGGAACGGCTGGGCCAGACCTACCAGGTGGCCGACGACATCCGCGACGTGATGCTCGATGCCCAGGTGCTCGGCAAGCCCGGTGGCCAGGACGTGGCTCGCGACCGGCCAAGTTCGGCCCGTGCGCTGGGCCTGGAGGGCGCCATGGCCGAGTTCCAGCGGCTGGTGCAAGCCACGTTGCTCAGCGTGCCGGTGTGCCCAGGGGCGTCGCAGCTGCGTCAGATCATCCGCCACGAGGCCGATCGCCTGGTGCCGCAGCGGCTGACCGCCCAGGTCGCCGCGCTCGCGGCCCTGGCCTGACGGGGCCGCCATGCCAGCCACCAGCCCGCCGGCGGCCGTCGCGCCCGCGGCGCATTGGAGTGACGGGCTGCTGGCCTGGCGAGACCGGTTGCTCGGCAGCGCCCGATTCCGGCACTGGGCCCAGGCCTTCCCGCTGACCCGATGGATTGCCCGGCGCCGTGCCGCCGAGGTGTTTGACCTGGTGGCGGGCTTCGTCTACTCACAAGTGCTGCTGGCCTGCGTGCAGCTGCGCCTGTTCGACCTGCTGCTGGCCGAGGGCCCGCAGACGGCCGCGGCGCTGGCGGCCCGCTGGCAGATGCCGCTGGCCCATGCCGAGCGGCTGCTGCGCGCGGCGGTGGCGCTGCGGCTGCTGCAGCACCGGGCGTACGGCCGTGTCGGCCTGGGCCCGCTGGGGGCGCCGCTGGCGGGTGATGCCGGCCTGGCGGCGATGGTGGAACACCACGCCGCCTTCTACCGCGACCTGGCGGATCCGCTGGCCCTGCTGCGCGGCGACACGGGCGTGCCTGCGGCGCTGCCTGGCGGCGGCTTGGCGGACTACTGGCCCTATGCCGGCACCGATGCCCCGCATGCCCTGCCGCCCGAGCGCCTGGCCGCCTACTCCGCCCTGATGGCCGCCTCGCAGCCGCTGGTGGCCGAGCAGGTGCTGCAGGCCTATCCGCTGCATCGGCATCGCCGGCTGCTCGATGTGGGCGGTGGCAACGGCGCCTTCGCCTGCCGGGCGGCGCAGGCCGCGCCGGGCCTGCAGGTGCAGGTGTTCGACCTGCCCGGCGTGGCGGCACTGGCCCAGCAGCGCTTCGCCCAGGCCGGCCTGGCGGGCCGGTGCAGCGCGGTCGGCGGCGATTTCTTCCAGGATGCGCTGCCCGTCGGGGCGGATCTCGTCACCCTGCTGCGCGTGGTGCATGACCACGACGATGACCGCGTGCTGCGCCTGCTGAGTGCGGTGCGGCGGGCCCTGGTGCCCGGCGGCTGCCTGCTGCTGGCCGAGCCCCTGGCCGACACACCCGGCGCCGAGCGCATGGGCCACGCCTACTTCGGGTTCTACCTGCTGGCCATGGGGCGGGGTGAGCCCCGCAGCGAGGCGCGCCTGCGCGAACTGCTGGCCGAGGCGGGCTTCATTCAGGTGCAGCGGCTGGCAACGGCTGTGCCATTGCAGGCCAGCGCAGTCCTAGCGAAAACCCCCGAGTGAAAACGGTGTAAAGCGCAGTTGACGTTTGTCAATGTAAGCGTAGGATGACTTTCATGGATCCGAGAACTTTCACCGCCGTGGTGCACGCCTGATGAACACGCTGGCCGTCGTCATCGAGCAGCCTGAGCGCCTCAGCCTGGCGCCGCTGCGCCTGCCCTCGCTGCAGGCTGGCGATGTGGTGGTGGAGGTCGAGTTCAGCGGCATCAGCACTGGCACCGAGCGCCTGATCTGGAACGGCACCATGCCGATGTTCCCGGGCATGGGCTACCCGCTGGTGCCAGGCTATGAGGCCGTGGGCCGGGTGATGGCGGTCGGGCCCGAGAGTGACAACTGGGTTGGCCAGCGGGTCTTCGTGCCAGGTGCGCGTTGCTTCGGCGAGGTGCGGGGTCTCTTTGGCGCCTCGGCCTCCCGGTTGGTGGTGCCGGGCGCCAAGGTGGTGCCGGTGGATGACAAGCTCGGCGAGCAGGCCGTGCTACTGGCGCTGGCTGCCACGGCTTATCACAGCGTGGCCGGCGGGGGCGCAAGCCAACCCCACACGCCCCCCGACCTCATCGTCGGCCACGGCGTGCTCGGCCGCCTGCTGGCGCGCATGAATGTGGCAGCTGGCATCACCGACTTCACCGTCTGGGAAACCAACCCCGTGCGCATGGACGGCTCGGTCGGCTACCGCGTGATGCACCCGCAGGACGACAACCGCCGCGACTACCGAGCCATCTACGACGTCAGCGGCGATGCCGGCCTGCTCGACAGCCTCATCGGCCGCCTGGGCTTTGGCGGCGAAGTGGTGCTCGCGGGCTTCTATTCGCAGCCGCTGTCACTCAACTTCGCGCCCGCTTTCATGCGCGAGGCGCGCATTCGTGTCGCGGCCGAATGGAAGCGCCCCGACATGCAGGCCGTCAGCGCCCTGCTGCACGCCGGCCGGCTGTCGCTGGACGGCCTGCTCACCCACTGCGAACCGGCTGAGAACGCCGGCCTCGCCTACAGCCAGGCCTTCAACGATGCCGGCTGCCTGAAGATGGTTCTGGATTGGAGACACCACGCATGAGCACCTCGACGATTCCGAGCGAGGCGCCGGTGCGCTTCCAGCCGCGTTCACAGGCGCTGCGTGACGAAGCCGCCATCGAGCCCGACGCGCCCGCCACCGGCCCGGTCACCAAGACCACGCAGATCATCGCGATCTACGGCAAGGGCGGCATCGGCAAGAGCTTCACGCTGGCCAACCTCAGCTACATGATGGCCCAGCAGGGCAAGAAGGTGCTGCTGATCGGCTGCGACCCCAAGAGCGACACCACCAGCCTGCTGTTCGGCGGCAAGGCCTGTCCCACCATCATCGAGACCAGCAGCAAGAAGAAGCTCGCCGGCGAAGCGGTGGCCATCGGCGACGTGTGCTTCAAGCGCGACGGCGTCTATGCGATGGAACTCGGCGGCCCCGAGGTCGGCCGCGGCTGCGGCGGGCGCGGGATCATCCACGGCTTCGAGACGCTGGAGAAGCTCGGCTTCCACGACTGGGGCTTCGACTACGTGCTGCTGGACTTCCTCGGCGACGTGGTCTGCGGCGGCTTCGGCCTGCCGATCGCGCGTGACATGTGCCAGAAGGTCATCGTCGTCGGGTCGAACGACCTGCAAAGCCTCTACGTCGCCAACAACGTCTGCAGCGCGGTGGAGTACTTCCGCAAGCTCGGCGGCAACGTGGGCGTGGCCGGCATGGTCATCAACAAGGACGACGGCACCGGCGAGGCGGCCGCCTTCGCCAAGAACGCCGGCATCCCGGTGCTGGCTGCCATCCCGGCCAACGAAGACATCCGCCGCAAGAGCGCCAGCTACGAAATCATCGGCAAGCCCGAGGGCGAATGGGGCCCGCTGTTCGCCGAGCTGGCTCAGAACGTGGCCGATGCGCCGCCGCAGCGCCCCCGCCCGCAGACGCAGGACGAACTGCTGGGCTTGTTCTCGGCCGAGGTGACGGGGCGCGACTTCCAGATGGAGCCGGCCACGGTGTTCGACATGGTGGGCCGCGCCGACCTCGCGAAGCCCAGCCTCGAAGTCGTCTACGACCAGGCCTGACGCACCGAGCCCGCCATGAGCAACTGCCACGCTTCCGTCGAACGCGCCCAGGCCGACAGCACGGCCACGCGCGACACGCTCGAGCGCTACGCGGCCGACTACCCCAAGGGCCCGCACGACCAGCCGCAGAGCATGTGCCCGGCCTTTGGCTCGCTGCGCGTGGGGCTGCGCATGCGCCGCACGGCCACCATCCTCAGCGGCTCGGCCTGCTGCGTCTACGGGCTCACGTTCACCTCGCATTTCTACGGAGCCAAGCGCAGCGTCGGGTATGTGCCCTTCAACAGCGAGAGCCTGGTGACGGGCAAGCTGTTCGAAGACATCCGCGACGCGGTGCATGCCCAGGCCGACCCGGACAAGCTCGACACCCTGGTCGTCATCAACCTGTGCGTGCCCACCGCCAGCGGCGTGCCGCTGCAGCTGCTGCCCAAGGTCATCAACGGGGTGCGCATCATCGGCATCGATGTGCCTGGCTTCGGCGTACCCACCCACGCCGAGGCCAAGGACGTGCTGGCCGGCGCCATGCTGCAGCGGGCGAGCAGCGAGGCCGAGGCCGGCCCGGTGACCGCACCCAAAGGCTGGCGCGAGCAGGGCCTGGACAGCGCCCGCACCGTCAGCCTGCTGGGTGAACTCTTCCCGGCCGACCCGATGGTCATCGGTGGTCTATTGGCGCCACTGGGCCTGAAGACCGGCCCGGTCGTGCCCACGCGTGAATGGCGCGAGCTCTATGCCGCGCTGGATTGCACCGTGGCCGCGGCCATCCATCCCTTCTACACCGCCAGCGTTCGCGAGCTGCAGGCCGCCGGGCGCCCGGTGGTGGGCTCCGCACCCGTGGGCGCCGAAGGCACGGCCGCCTGGCTGCGTGCCATCGGTGAAGCCGCGGAGGTGCCCAGCGCCCGTGTCGAAGCCGCCATCGCCGCCTTCGACCCCGCCATCCGCGGCGCGCTCGCCCGCGCGCCGATCAACGCCAAGGTCACCGTCAGCGGCTATGAAGGCTCGGAGCTGCTGGTGGCCCGGCTGCTGATCGAGAGCGGCGCCACGGTGCCCTATGTGGGCACGGCCTGCCCGCGCACGCCCTGGTCCGAGCCCGATCGGGTGTGGCTGGAGTCGCGCGGCTGCGAGGTGCAGTACCGCGCCTCGCTGGAGCAAGACCTGGCAGCGGTGGACCGACACCGCCCGCAGCTGGCCATCGGCACCACGCCGCTGGTGCAGGCGTGCAAGCAGCGCGGGCTGCCGGCCCTGTACTTCACCAACCTCATCTCGGCCCGGCCGCTGATGGGGCCGGCCGGTGCGGGCTCGCTGGCGCAGGTCATCAACGGCGCGATTGCCAACCAGGCGCGGTTCGATGCGATGCGCGAGTTCTTTGGCGACACCGGCGCGGGCGACAAGGCCGGTGTCTGGACCGAGACCCCGGTGCTTCACCCCGAGTTCCGGGCTGACACGCGGCGCCAGGTGATCAAGATCATGAAGCGGCGCCAGGCGGAGCAGATGGTATGAGCCTGCCGCTGAACTTCGTCCTCGACCACGACCGCGCCGGCGGCTACTGGGGCGCCGTCTATGTGTTCACCGCCATCAAGGGCCTGCAGGTCGTCATCGACGGGCCGGTGGGCTGCGAGAACCTGCCGGTCACCTCGGTGCTGCACTACACCGACGCCCTGCCGCCGCACGAGCTGCCCATCGTCGTGACCGGTCTTGCCGAAGAGCAGCTCGGCCGCGAGGGCACTGAAGGCAGCATGAAGCGGGCGCACGCCGCGCTCGACCCCGACCTGCCCAGCGTGGTGGTCACTGGCTCGATCGCCGAGATGATCGGCGGCGGCGTGACGCCCGAGGGCACGACCATCGCGCGCTTTTTGCCGCGCACCATCGACGAAGACCAGTGGCAATGCGCCAACCGCGCGATGTACTGGCTCTGGGCCGAGCACGGCCTGCGCCAGGTGCCGGCCCGCACGCCCTTCGAGCAGCGCCCGGCGACCGAGAAGCCGCGCGTCAACCTCATCGGCCCCTGCTACGGGCAGTTCAACAGCGCGAGCGACCTGCACGAGATCCGCCGCCTGGTGGAGGGCATCGGCGCGGAGATCAACCTCGTCTTCCCGCTCGGCAGCCACCTGACCGACGTGCCGCGGCTGGTGGACGCCGACGTCAACATCTGCCTGTACCGCGAGTTCGGCCAGCTGCTGTGCGAGACCCTGCAGCGGCCCTGGCTGCAGGCACCCATCGGCCTGCACAGCACCACGGCCTTCCTGCGCGAGCTCGGCCGCCTGCTGCATCTCGACCCCGAGCCCTTCATCGAGCGCGAGAAGCACACCACCATCAAGCCGCTGTGGGACCTGTGGCGCTCGGTCACGCAGGACTTCTTCGCCACAGCCAGCTTCGGCATCGTCGCGAGCGAAACCTATGCGCGCGGCGTGCGGCATTTCTTCGAGACCGAACTGGGCCTGCCATGCCACTTTGCCGTGGGCCGCAAGCCGGGCCAGAAGACCGACAACGCCGCCATCCGCACCCTCGTGCATGACAAGCCGCCGCTGGTGCTCTACGGCAGCTTCAACGAGCGCATGTACCTCGCCGAGGCCCCCGCCGCCGGGCCCATGAAGCCGGCTTTCATCCCGGCCTCCTTCCCCGGTGCCATCGTGCGCCGCGCGACCGGCACGCCGTTCATGGGCTATGCGGGCGCGACCTACCTGGTGCAGGAGTTCTGCAACGCGTTGTTTGACGCGCTCTTCCACATCCTGCCGCTGGGCACCGAGCTGGACCGGGTCGACCCCACGCCGGCGCGCGCGCTGGCCGAGTTGCCCTGGAGCGACGAAGCGCGCGCACTGTTGGACGAACTGCTGGAAGCCCAGCCGGTGCTGGTGCGCATCTCGGCCGCCAAGCGCCTGCGGGACCAGGCCGAGGCCGCGGCCCGCGCGCGGGGGGCGGCCACGGTGGCGGTGCAGGACCTCGAAGGCCGTGCCCGCCAACTTGCCGCTGCAGCCATCGGAGCGGTCGCATGAACACAAGTCTTGCCGTGGGCCTGTTGCCCTGGAAGTCCCTGCCGCGCGGGAGCTGCGCGGTGCTGGCCGCAAGGCCGTTTTGAGGAGCGATCGATATGGCTGATAACAGATCAGGCTCGTTGTCCGGGCTGACTGAGAACGAAGCCCGGGAATTCCACGGCATCTTCATGTCCAGTTTCATTGGCTTCACGGTGGTGGCCATCGTGGCTCATGTGCTGGTGTGGATGTGGCGTCCCTGGCTTTAAGCCCGGTTTGAGTCCCAACTGAAAGAGAGGTCCGCCATGGCCCAGATCACGACCATCCCAGCGAGCAACCCTGCCGCGCAGGACTCCAAGACCTACGAGGCCTTGTTCCTCGTGAGTTTTGTCTTCGTGCTCTTGATTGCGCTCGCCGCCCAGGTGCTGTTCCTGAAGTGGCGCGCGTGGTTGCCAGGGGCGGAGGGCGAGAAATCGCTGATCAAGGGTGTGAGATCGGGTGTTTACACCTTCATGTCCCACCTGAACTAGGAGATCCAAGCATGTGGAAGATTTGGTTGCTGTTCGACCCGCGCAGAGCGCTGGTCGCGTTGTTCGCCTTCTTGTTCGTACTGGCACTGGTGATTCACTTCGTGCTGCTGAGTACCAACAAGTACAACTGGCTCGATGGCCCGAACACCAAGCCGGTGGTTCAGAACTCATCGATGCCGGCCGCCGCGCCGAAGTAGTCGACGCGTCGTCGCAAGGCACGGTGCGGGGCATGCCCTCGCGCCGTGTCCGGACCGCACGGGGCCCTGCATCCCGCGGGCGCCCCTCACTCTGAGGTGGCAAAGATGGCCATGCTGAACTTCGAACGGAAGTACCGCGTACGCGGCGGAACCCTGCTGGGAGGCGACCTGTTCGACTTCTGGGTCGGGCCTTTTTACGTCGGCTTCTTCGGCGTCACGACGGCGTTCTTCTCGCTCGTCGGCACCCTGCTGATCGTCTGGGGCGCGTCGCAGGGCGGCACCTGGAACCTCTGGCAGATCAGCATCGCGCCACCCGACCTCAAATACGGCCTGGGCATGGCCCCGCTGATGGAGGGCGGCCTGTGGCAGCTCATCACGGTCTGTGCCATCGGGGCCTTCGGCTCGTGGGCGCTGCGTGAAGTCGAGATCTGCCGCAAGCTCGGCATGGGCTATCACGTGCCCTTCGCCTTCTCGGTGGCGATCTTCGCCTACGTCACGCTGGTGGTGATCCGCCCGGTGCTGATGGGCGCCTGGGGGCACGGCTTCCCGTACGGGATCATCAGCCACCTGGACTGGGTGTCCAACACCGGCTACCAGTACCTGCACTTCCACTACAACCCGGCGCACATGCTGGCGGTGAGCTTCTTCTTTGCCACCACCTTCGCGCTGTCGCTGCACGGGGCCCTGATCCTGTCGGCCACCAACCCGGCGCCGGGCGAAGTGGTCAAGACGCCCGAGCACGAGAACACTTTCTTCCGCGATGCCATCGGCTACTCGATCGGCACCCTGGGCATCCACCGCCTCGGCCTCTTCCTGGCGCTGTCGGCCGGCTTCTGGAGCGCCGTCTGCATCGTCATCAGCGGGCCCTTCTGGACGCGCGGCTGGCCGGAATGGTGGAGCTGGTGGCTCAACCTGCCCGTCTGGAAGTGAGGAGACAACACCATGGCTGAATATCAGAACCTCTTCACCAGCGTGCAGGTCGCGGCACCGTCCTACCCCGGCGTGCCGCTGGGCCGGGACGAATATCAGCGCGCTGGCGGCATGACCCATGTGCACCTGCTCGGTCGCCTGGGTGACGCGCAGCTCGGGCCCATCTACCTGGGCTGGTTGGGCATCTGCTCGCTGATCTGCGGCTTCATCGCCATCGAGATCATCGGCCTGAACATGTGGGCCTCGGTGGGCTGGGACCCGATCCAGTTCGTGCGCCAGCTGCCCTGGCTGGCGCTGGAGCCGCCGCCGCCGGCCTACGGCCTGCACCTGCCGCCGCTGAACCAGGGCGGCTGGTGGCTGCTGGCGGGCCTGTTCCTCACGGCCTCCATCCTGCTGTGGTGGGTGCGCATGTACCGGCGCGCGCGCAAGCTTGGCATGGGCACGCACGTGGCCTGGGCGTTTGCCGCGGCCATCTGGCTCTACCTGGTGCTGGGCTTCATCCGTCCGGTGCTGATGGGCAGCTGGGGCGAGGCGGTGCCCTTCGGCATCTTCCCGCACCTGGACTGGACGGCGGCCTTCAGCCTGCGTTACGGCAACCTGTTCTACAACCCCTTCCACATGCTGAGCATCGCCTTCCTGTACGGCAGCACGCTGCTGTTCGCGATGCACGGCGCCACCATCCTGGCGGTGAGTCGCTTCGGTGGCGAGCGCGAGATCGAGCAGATCACCGACCGCGGGACGGCCAGCGAACGTGCAGCCCTCTTCTGGCGCTGGACGATGGGCTTCAACGCGACGATGGAATCCATCCACCGCTGGGCCTGGTGGTTCGCCGTGCTGTGCCCGCTGTGCGGGGGCATCGGCATCCTGCTGACCGGCACCGTGGTGGACAACTGGTACCTCTGGGGTGTGAAGCACGGCATTGCGCCGATGTACCCGGCGGTGTTCCCGCCCGTGCCTGATCCCGCCCTGGCCGTGCCCGGGGTGCAGCCATGAGCCGCGCCGCCTGGTCGGACTGGGTGTGCCAGCTCTGGGACGGCCTGTGTGCCGGCCTGCGTGAGACGGGGGTCTTCCTCGCGATGCAGAACGGCTTCGCGGCGGCTGTGCCGCATGACGTGGCCGTCAGGTCGCAATCCACCTCGGGGGTGTGACGATGAAGCGGACCCAAGTCTTCCAACGCGGGCTGACCCTGGCCCTGGTGCTGACGCTCGGCCTGCTGGCCGGCTGCGAACGCCCGCCGGTGCAGACCGTGCAGCGCGGCTACCGCGGCACCGGCATGGAGCAGGTGTACAACCCGCGCACGCTGGCCGCCCAGGCGCCGGCCAACGAGGCGCCGGCGCCCATCGAGCCTGCGTCACCCGACGGCCCCAAGGCCTCGCAGGTCTACCAGAACGTGAAGGTGCTCGGCCACCTGAGCGTGGGCGAGTTCAACCGCACCATGGCGGCCATGACCGCCTGGGTGGCCCCCAAGCAAGGTTGCGTGCATTGCCACAATGTGCAGAACTTTGCCGAGGACACCCTCTACGCCAAGGTCGTGGCGCGGCGCATGCTGCAGATGACGCAGACCATCAACGTCGACTGGCAGCGCCACGTCGGCAAGACCGGTGTCACCTGCTACACCTGCCATCGCGGCGAGCCGGTGCCCAAGGAGGTGTGGTTCCAGCCGCTGAGCCCCAAGGGCGCCAACGGCTTTGCGGGCGACAAGGCGGGGCAGAACACCCCGGCCGAGACGGTCGGCCTGGCCTCGCTGCCCTACGACCCGTTCACGCCCTTCCTGCTGGAGAGCCAGAACATCCGTGTCGCGGGCACCGAGGCGCTGCCGGCGGGCAATCGCCACAGCACCAAGCAGGCGGAGTGGACCTACGGGCTGATGATGCACATGTCCAAGTCGCTCGGCGTGAACTGCACGCAGTGCCACAACACGCGCTCCTTCGGCTCTTGGGACAACAGCTCGCCGCCGCGGCTCACCGCCTGGCACGGCATCCGCATGGCGCGGGCGCTGAACCAGGAGTACCTGGTGCCGCTCACCGACACCTTCCCGGCCAACCGGCGCGGGCCCGCCGGTGACGTGGCCAAGGTGAACTGCGCCACCTGCCACCAGGGTGCGCACAAGCCGCTGTACGGTGCCGAGATGGCCAAGTTCCACCCTGAGCTGCAGATGAAGTCGCCCGTCCCCGCCGCCGCCGCCTCGGGTGTGGCCACGCTGACGGCGGACGACGTGAAGGCCATGCAGGCCCTGCCCGCGGACACCGCCAAGCCGGCGACCCCGGGCTGACATTGGAGAACCGCCGCCGCGGGTCCATCCGCGGCGGTGACACCTCGGGGCGCACTGCGGCAGGCGCTGCGGCTCGACCCCGGGGAGCGCGCCAAGGAGAGGCGAGGAGGCCGGTGCCCGAGTCGGGTGCCTACGATCAGAGCGTTCGTCATAATCGAACGCCACAGGCCCGGTGCCGCACGTCTTGCGACGCGGCGGCGCCGGCTTGCCACTTCACTGATCGAGACCCCGCCGGTGCCTACACCTTCCGACCCTGACCTCAGTGCGCTCTCGCCGCTGGCCAATGAGCTGGCGACGACCATCGCCCGCGTGGCCAGCGACATTGCGCTGGTCATTGACCGCCACGGCGTGATCTCCGCCGTCGCGGAGGGCGCGGCCGTGCAGGCCCAGGGCTGCAGCCAGTGGGTGGGGCGCCGCTGGGTCGATACCGTCAGCGCCGGCACCCGGCCCAAGATCCAGTCCCTGCTCGACGAAGTCACCCGCAGCGGTGTCGTGTCGCGCCGGCGCGAGGTCAGCCACCCGGCGCAGGGCGGCGATGAACTGCCCGTCACCTGGTCAGCCATCCGGCTCGGGGCTGACGGCCCGGTGCTGGCCGTGGGCCGCGACCTGCGGGCTGTGGCGGCCATCCAGCAGCGCTTCGTGGAAGCGCAGCAGGACATGGAGCGCCACTACTGGAGCCGCCGCCAGGCCGAGAACCGCTACCAGCTGCTGTTCCAGGTGGCCAACGATGCAGTGCTCGTGCTGGACGCCAGCAGTCTGGTCGTCGTGGAGGCCAACGCGGCCACTGCGGAACTCTTCGGCCGCGAAGGCGCCGAGCTGCTGCACAAGCCCCTGACCGACAACCTGCCCGCGAGCGTTCGGGCCGCGGTGCTGGAGCTGTTGGTCACCGCGCGCAGCACGGGCCGTGGCGGCGAGATGCGGGTGCGAGGCCCCGGGTTGCCCGCGGCGCTCGACATCGCTGCCACGCCGTTCACGGTCGATGGCCGCCGCCAGCTGATGCTGCGCGCGCGGCGCGACACCAGCCGCACCGGCGCGGCCGACGGCCTGGCCCTGTCGCGCATGGCCGAGTTCGTCGAGACGACGCCCGATGCGGTCGTCATCACCGATTCGGCTGGCGGCATCCTGATGGCCAATCCGGCCTTCCTGCGCCTGGCCCGCCAGACGGAGGAGGCCCAACTGCGCAGCCGTGCCTTGCCCGAGCTGCTGTTCGACCCCACCGGCGCCTGGGCGCAACTCGTGGCCCAGGTGCGCAGCGCGGGCATGGTGTCCAACCTGGCGATGGACGTGGGCGCGCTGGACGGCAGCCGCCAGCGCGTGCGGGCGTCTGCCGCCTTGATGACCGAAGGTGAGCAGGCCTGCCTGGGTTTCGTGCTGCGCCCGGACCACCGGCTGCCCGAACACCTGGCGGGCGACGACGTGCTGGCCGGGCTGCTCGACCAGGTCGGGCGTGTGCCGCTGGCCGACTTGCTGGTGGAGGTGGCGCATCGTGCTGAGCGCCAGCTGATCGCCAGCGCGCTGCTGCGGGTCGCCGGGCAGATCGACGTCGCCGCCGAGGCCTTGGGCATGACGCCCGAGGCCCTGGCCCTGCGCATGCAACGGCACGGGCTCACGGGGCTGGGCTATCCGGGCAGCCCGTCCGGCTCAGCGCCTTCCCTCAACTGAGCGCCCCGCACACATCGTGGCAGACGAGGCCCACCTGCAGCCCGACCCCGCATTCGGTCAGGCCGACCTGACCAACTGCGAGCGCGAGTTGATCCACCTGGCTGGCGCCGTGCAGCCGCATGGCGCGCTGCTGGTGCTGGACGGCGGCGACCTGCGGGTGTTGCAGGTCAGCGGCAATGTGCAGCGCCTGCTCGGTGTGGCGCCTGAAGGCCTGTTGCAGCAGCCGTTGGCCGTGCTGGGCGGTGACCTCACCGAACGCATCGCCGCGCTGCGTCGCACCGCCGACCTGCGCGAACCGGTGGCCCTGCAATGCCAGCTGGGCGCCGAGCGGCGCGGTTTCGACGCCGCGCTCCACCAGCTGGCCAGTGGCGCGCTGGTGCTGGAGCTCGAACCCGCGCCCGGATCGCCCGTCGACGTGGAACTGCAGGACCTGGCCCCGGAGGTGATGGCCGCCACGTTGTCGAGCGCGCTGCAGCGCTTTGGCGCGGCGCCGTCGGTCGGCGTGCTGGCGGACGCGGTGGTGGAGGTGGTTCGCAACCTGACCGGTTACGACCGCGTGGTCGTCTACAAGTTCGACCCCGACGGCCACGGCAAGGTCATCGCCGAGTCGCGGCATCCGCGGCTGGAGTCGCTGCTGGGTCACCACTACCCGGCCAGCGACATCCCGCAGCGTGCCCGTGCGCTCTACCTGCTCAACCGCGTGCGCATGCTGGTGGATGTGGACGCCCCGCAGGCGCCCCTGATGCCGGCGCTGCTGCCCGGCACCGAGGCGCCGCTGGACATGTCCCTGTGCCAGCTGCGCAGCATGTCGCCCATCCACCTGCAGTACCTGCGCAACATGGGCGTCACGGCGACGCTGACCGCCTCCCTCGTGCGTGAGGGGCAGCTCTGGGGCCTGATTGCGGCCCATCACTATTCGCCGCGTTACCTGCGCAGCACCATGCGTGCCGCCACCGACCTGCTGGCGGAGGTCGCGTCCACCCGCATCTCCGCCATCGAGAACTACGCCCATGCCCAGGTGGCCCTGATGGTGCGGCGGCTGGAGCAGCGGCTGGTGGAGGCCACGTCCACCGAGGGCGAATGGCGTTATGCACTCTTCCGCAACCCGCGCACCTTGCTGCAGCCGCTGGACGCCACCGGCGCGGTGCTGTTCTGCGAAGGCGAGGTGCTCACCACCGGCGAGACGCCCTCCACGCCCGAGCTGCGCGCGCTGCTGGCCTGGGTGCAGGCCGAGGCCGGCGCGGGCGATGCGCCGTTCGCGTGCGCTTCGGTGGGCCAGGCCAACCCGGCGCTGGACAGCCTCACCCCGACGGCCAGCGGCGTGCTGGCGGTGCGCCTGTCCGACCGCAGCCCTGACTGGTTGATGTGGCTGCGCAAGGAGCAGCTGCAAAGCGTCACCTGGGCCGGCGACCCGGCCAAGCCCATGGTCGCCAGCAACCCGCTCGAACTCTCGCCGCGGCGCTCCTTTGCCGCCTGGTCAGAGATCGTGCGTGGTACGGCGGTGCCCTGGTCGACCACCGAAGTGGCCCTGGCCCGCGGTATCGGCGTGGCGCTGGTGGACATCATCGTGCAGGTGCAGGCCGTGCGGCTGCTGATCGCCGAGCATCAGCTGCTGAAGATCCGCAGCGCCGTGGCCGGGGCACGCGAGGCGGTGCTGGTGGCCCATGCGCAAGGCGAGATCGTGTTCGCCAACGACGCCCTGCAGGCCTTGCACGGCGCGCCCGTCGACAAGGGGCGTCCGGTGGCCGAGCTCTTCGCGCTGGCGCCCGTGGTGCAGGAGGCCCTCACCCAGATGCGCGCCGCCCATCACGGCTGGCGCCGTGAGCTGGACCTGCGCGCGGCCGATGGCACCGCCGTGCCGGTGGCCGTGCACGCGGAGCCCATCAGCGGCAACGATGGCCAGATGCTCGGGTTCGTCATCACCCTGATGGACCTGCGCGAGGCCCGCCGCGCCGACACCGCCCGCCTCAACCTCGAAACCTCGCTGCGCGTGGCCGCCCAGAGCAGCGCCAGCGAGGCCGACGAAGTCATCTCGGCCATCCTCACCAACGCCAGCCTCGCTGCCATGGACATCGCCGACGCCCGCGGCGGCCCGCCGGCCGCACCGCTGCTGCAGGAGCTCGAAAACTCCACGCGGCGGGCGGCGGGCTTGTACGCGCAGATTCGCAGCTTCTCGAAGTGAGCGGTCGGCCCGCCCTGGCGCACGGCTGTGAGCCGCGGCCTCACTCGGCCGGGGCTTCCGGCTCTTCCTGACGATCCGGCTCCGTCGTGGCGACGATCTCGCTCAACACCGACGTGGCATAGGTGCCTGCCGGCAGCGAGAAGCTGAGCACGAGTTGATCGGCCTGCGGCCAGTCCCAGGCCAAGTCGGCCGGGTGGGCCACGAGGGCGCGGCGCTCCTGGTCGAGGCCGGCGTGTTCCATGCCATCGCATAGCGTTGCATGGCGTGCGGCGACACCGTTCTCCAGGGTCTGTGCTTCGTCGGTGGTGGTGACGCGGCCGCGTCCCCACAGCGGGCCGGTGGGTCGGCCTGCGGCGTCCATCACGTCGCCAGGCAAGGTCTGGCCCCACAGGCCCTGCTGGATGCGCAGCCCCAGCACCTCATTGAAGACGAAGGAGCGCACGGCCGACAGGTAAATGCCCTTCTTCTTCGGGTTGCGCACGCGGATCTCGCGCGCCAGCATCGCGCGGCCCTGCTCGACGTTGCCGCCGTCATGGCCGAAGCGCTGCGCGCCGAAGTAGTTCGGCACACCCTGCGCCACCACGGCGCGCAGGTTGGCCTCAATGGCCTCGCGGCCGCCCGTCACCTCGCGCAGCAGGATGCGGAAGTGGTTGCCCCGCAGGTCGCCGGGCCGCAGCTTCTTCACATGGCGGCTCTGGCTCAGCACCTTGAACTCCGGGTGCTGGAGCTGGGTGAGGTCCGGCGTCTCGCCCTTGGGCAGGTAGAGGCTGAACCATTGCCGTGTGATGGCGTGGCGGTCTTTAAGTCCGGCATAGCCGACGTCCCAGGTCTGCACACCGGCAGCCTCGGCCAGCCGCTCCGCGACGAAGGCGGTGTTAGCGCCGTTCTTCTCGACGTCCAGCCATACGTGTTCCCCTGCGCCACTGGGCAGCTGCAAAGGCAGCTCGGTCACGACGAAGTCTTCGTTGAAGGACTTCAACGTGGCGGCGGCGCCGCTGGCCGGGTAGGCGCGTGGCCACGAGGGCAGGGTGGTGTAGGCAGGGTGGGTCATGCGGAGTAGGCGGTGCAAAGCGCGATTCTCCCCTTGCACTCGGCAACTCGCGTCTGGCCCGGCGTCGTTCGCAACCTGCCTGAGCGAGCAACCCGGCGGTGTCGCCGCAACGTGCGCCGCCATCGTGGGCAGTGGGCTTCAGCCCTGCTTTAGCCTGATGGCGAGAAGGACCACGGAACCCAGCACCAGCGCACCCATGCCGGCGAAGTAGTGGGCCACCACCAGCGCTAGCCCACCGCAGATCAGACCGGCTCCCAGATACAGGCTGTCTTCACGGCGGGCCGTGGCCGAGAGCGACAGAGCCAGGGAGGTGAGGCCCAGCAGCACACCGAGCCAAAGCAGCTTGTTCAAGGCCGTTTCGTCGGTGAAGGACAGCAGCCCAGGCGTCGTGGCTTCATCCATTCCGCCCGCCGGCGGGTTGCGGATGAGGCCAAGCCGGTCCGCCGTGTTCAGGAGCCACGAGCTGCCGGCGCCGCGCAATGGTTCGACCTGCCTTGCGACAAGCACGCAGACCAGGCCCAGCGCACCTGTGACGATTGAAAGTAGACCCCGTCTTGCGCTCACATAGCTCCCTCAAGCTGACTTCGACGGCCCGCAGGGAGCCGTGGTGACGCTAGCACCACAGACTGGCTGACCGCAACCGAGTGAGCCGCAGTGGACGCAGCGCTGCGAGCAGCCTCAGCCCTGCAACTCCTCGAACATCCGCTGATGCCACCGGAAGGCCTCGCAGGCTTCGGCGACAAAGGCATCTGCCTGATGGGGTGCGAGGGGGAGGGCGTCGAGGCCGGCGCGGAAGTCGTGCTTGAGGGCCTCCACTTCGGCCGTGTCGCCGAAGGCATAGAAGGCGGTGCCGCCGTGGCCGGGCAGGCCGTACTGCCGCTGGATCAGCCGGGCCAGCACCTGGCCGCCGTGCAGGTCGCCGAGGTAGCGCAGATAGGCATGGGCCAGCAGCAGGCTGGGGGCCTGGGCGGCGAGGTGGGTCAGGCGCTCGACGTAGGCGTGCGTGGCGCGGGCCAGCGGCGTGTCGCTGCGCCAGTCGCCGTCGTGGAGCTGGTCGAGGTCTTGCTCCAGGGCGGGCAGGCGGCGCAGTTCAGGACGCCACAGACGCGCATCGGTGTGGGTGGCGTCCAGGCCGGCTTCAAGCGCCGCATAGATGGCCCGCAGGTTGCGCAGCAGGGTGCAGTAGGCCGCCAGGCTGAGTCGGCCGTGCATCAGGTCGGCCATCACGCCGGCGCGTTCAGCCAGGCTGTGGAGACTGCGGGTTTCCGCCTTCAGGCGTGCGGCAAGGCCGGGGGCGGTGGGGTACTGCATGCGCGCATCATGCCCCAGGGGCGTGGCGTCGGGGCGGTGCGGCATGGGTTCGTCAGAGCGCGAGGTTGCCGCTCTTCAGGCGGCGCAGCACGAAGCTGGACTTGCTGTGCCGGATGCCGGGGATCTTGTAGAGCTGCTCGCGCAGCAGCCGCTCGTAGTCGCGCGTGCCCTTCACGGCCAGGCGCAGCACGTAGTCGTAGTCGCCCGACACGAGGTAGGCCTCCAGCACCTCGGGGATGGCCTCCAGCTGGCGGCCGAACGCCTCCAGCGCGTCTTCGGAGTGGGAGTCCAGCGTGAGCTGCACGATGAGCTGGTCGGGCACGCCGACGAGTTCGGCGTTCACCTTGATGGTGTAGCCCTCGATGACCCCCGCCTCTTCCATGCGCTTGATGCGCGCCCAGCAGGGCGAGCTGCTCAGCCCGACCTCGGCGCTGAGCTCCTGCAGGCTGGCCCGGGCGTTGCGCTGCAAGGCCCGCAGCAGGGCGAGGTCGTGACGGTCGAGTTTGATTTCCTGCGGCATTTTGTCGTCTCAGCAAAGTTTGCTGAATTTAGTCGATTGCGTAGGAAATGAAGCAACCTTTTCGGCGCCATGGCTTCCACACTGTCGGCCATGAATGCATTCGTCGACCGCCTGGCCCTGGCCGCACCACCCGCATCGCCGCCTCCCTCGGCCGGCACGCCACGCACCGGTGCCCAGGTGCTGCTGGACACGCTCGTGGAGCTGGGCGTGGATACGCTCTTCGGCTACCCCGGCGGCGCGGTGCTGCCCCTGTACGACGCGCTGCATGGCGAACCGCGCCTGCGCCACGTCCTCGTGCGCCACGAGCAGGCCGCCGTGCATGCGGCGCAAGGCTACGCCCGCAGCACCGGCCGTGTGGGCGTGGTGCTGGTGACCTCAGGCCCGGGCATGAGCAACACCACCACCGGGCTGCTGGATGCCCTGTCGGACTCGGTGCCCGTGCTGTGCATCAGCGGGCAGGTGGCGCTGAGCGCCATCGGCACCGATGCCTTCCAGGAATGCGACGCCCTCGGCATCAGCCGGCCCGTGACCAAGTGGAATGCGCAGATCCGGGATGCCGGCCTGGTGCGTGCCCTGGTACACCAAGGCTTCGAGGCGGCGCGTAGCGGGCGGCCTGGCCCGGTGCTGATCGACTTCCCCAAGGACCTGCAACAGCAGGCCGTGCCGCAGCGCCCCTTGCTCGCGCCGCGGGGGCGCTCGCCGCAGCCGCCGCGCTCGCCGTCTCATGACCTGCGCATGGCCCAGGCCGCGCAATGGCTGGCCGAGGCCAGGCGGCCGGTGTTCTATGGGGGCGGCGGGCTCGTCAACGCGGGGCCGGCCGCCTGCGAGGCCTTCTCCGACGTGGTGCGTCTGGCCGATGCGCCTTGCACGCTGACGCTGATGGGCCTGGGCGCCTTCCCTGCGTCAGCGCCCCAGTGGCTCGGCATGCTGGGCATGCACGGCACCCTGGAGGCCAACCTGGCGATGCATGAGGCCGATCTCATCGTGGCCGTGGGCGCACGCTTCGACGACCGCGTGACGGGTCGGCTCGATCAGTTCGCGCCGCAGGCCCGCGTCATCCACTTCGACATCGACCCCACGTCCATCCACAAGGTGCGGCGCGCCGACCTGCCTTTCGTGGGCGATGCCGCCGAGCTGCTCACGCGGCTGCGGCAGGCGCTGCGCGCGGCACCTCCTGCGCCTGAACGCCTGGCGGATTGGTGGTCGCGCATCGACGGTTGGCGCGCCCGGCGCTGCCTGGCGTTCGACGACACGCCGGAGGCCATCGCGCCGCAGGCACTGATGCAGGCGTTGCAGCGGCAGTTGCAGGGGCGCGATGCCATCGTGTCGACCGACGTGGGCCAGCATCAGATGTGGGCCGCGCAACACCTGGCCTTCGAGGCACCGCGCCGCTGGTTGACCTCGGGTGGCGCCGGCACCATGGGCTACGGCCTGCCGGCCGCCATCGGCGCGCAGATCGCCCATCCGGGACGGCTGGTGGTGTGCGTCAGCGGCGACGCCTCGGTGCTGATGAACCTGCAGGAACTCGCCACCGCGCGCCAGCACCGCACGCCAGTCAAGCTCGTGCTGTGCAACAACAGCCACATGGGCATGGTGCGGCAGTGGCAGCAGCTCATCCACGGCGAACGCTACAGCCACAGCTACCACGAGTGCATGCCCGACTTCGTCGCCGTGGCCCGCGGCTTCGGCTGGCAGGCGGCGCGGGTGGACGAGCGCGCGGCGCTGCCGGCAGAACTCGCGCAATGCCTGGCGTCCGAGGGGCCGTACTTCCTGGATGTGCGGGTGCGCAGCCAGGAAAACTGCTTTCCGATGATCCCGGCGGGGCGAGGGCATCAGGAGGTGATGTTGGGGGGCTGAGTGGCGACCAGCCTGACCTCACGGAACGTTGACCGGGCCGGGCCTTGACGTTGGTCGCAGAAAGGGAGCGCGCGACAGTACGCATGCGTCACTTTCCCTGCGCATGCGGCGATTCCTTGTTGCCGTGCAGAAGTCCACATGCACCTCAAGAGTCCGCCATCGAATGGCTGGGCGAGCCGCGTACCCTTCGGGCGCTTAAGGGACGGACGAATCCATGGCACGCCGTGATGACGCAGATACTTTCGAGCGCGATCGCCAGTTCGAGCAAACGTTGGGGAAGAGGGAGCTGGTGTTGTCTGGCATCGCCCTGTTCACCATGGCGCTGGCCGGCTTCGCCACACGAGACGCCTTCCCGATTTGCCTGCTGATTTACGCCCTGGCGTGCGCGCTCGCGTGCACGGGAATGCGGTGGATTCTTCGTCAATCGGATAGCCGCTTTGACGGGGTCGTGCCGCCGAATCTCCTGCTCGTCACGAAGCTCGCTGCGTATCTGTCGTCCGTCGCGCTGCCGGTTGGCGTGGTGGGGTACGGCCTGAGCCGCTGGGCTCTTTCGAGCGCAGCGCCGCTGCCGGATTTTGCCGATGAGCTGAACGCATTCGGAGCGATCGCTTCGGTGCTGTTGCCCACACTGGAAGTTCCCACGCAGATCTGGAGTCGCAGGGCCGTGGCCTCACTGGCGGCTGACGAAGACGCCCTGAAGCAGGTGGCCGCACTCGAACGGCTCGCCTATCAGGATCCGCTCACGGGGCTGGCGAATCGCCGATGCTTCGAGGAGGCGCTGACGCAGTTGGGTGCTGACGGACAAGAGTTTGCAGTGATGTTCGTTGACTTTGACAAGTTCAAGCCAATCAACGATGAGCATGGGCATGCGGTGGGTGACGAATTCTTGAAAGCTATCGCGCAGCGCATCCAGTCACTGGTTCGCCACGGCGACCTGGTCGCGCGACTCGGCGGTGATGAGTTCGCTGTTCTCATCAAGGGCGGAGACGCTCACGGCGCTTCCACGCAGCTGGCTGAGCGCTTCACGCAGGCCATGCATGAGCCCGTCGCGTGTGCCGGGGTCGACCTGCGGTCCACTGCGAGCGTCGGCATCGCTGTCGGCAGGACCGGTGTCGATGACTGCGAGCATGTGGTGCACAGGGCAGACATGGCCATGTACGAGGCGAAGCGAGCCGGCGGTGCCCGTTTCTGCATGGCGGGCCTCTAGAGCGAAGAAGCCCCAGAGACCAAGCGCGTGCCGTTGAGGTCGGCGATGAGAGCCTCGCAGGCTTGGGCGAGTCTTGCGTGCGTTCGGGTGCCGCCAACGGCGCTCGATGGCCTCGATCGCTGCAAAGCCGCCATCCTCAGCAGACCAACTTCGACCCCGCTGGGGCATCACCATCAACGGCCGCCGCCAACCCGAGTCCCGGCCCGCCCCCATCTGCCCACCGCGAGAATGCAGCTTTCTCCTCTGCTGGAAGGACGCGAATGAAGCAGTTGCTGCAGGGCCGCGTGGCCATCGTGACGGGTGCGGGCGGTGGCCTGGGACGGGCGCATGCGCTGGAGCTGGCGCGTCATGGCGCGCGGGTGCTCATCAACGACCTCGCCGGTGCCCACGCCGGCCAGGGCGCTCGTGCGGTGGCCGACGAGATCCGTGCGGCGGGTGGCGAGGCGCAGGTGCATCTGGGCGACGTGACCCGTGCGGAAGACATGCAGGCCATGGCCGCGCAGGCGCTGGCGGCGTGGGGGCGCATCGACATCCTGGTCAACAACGCGGGCATCCTGCGCGACAAGAGCTTCGCCAAGATGTCGCTGGAGGACTTCCGCCTGGTGCTGGACGTTCACGTGATGGGCGCGGCCAACGCGACTCACGCGGTCTGGCCCACCATGCAGGCGCAGGGGCATGGCCGCATCGTCATGACGACCTCCTCGTCGGGCCTGTACGGCAATTTCGGCCAGGCCAACTACGGTGCGGCCAAGATGGCGCTCGTGGGCCTGATGCAGACGCTGGCGTTGGAAGGCGCCAAGTACGACATCCGCGTCAACAGCCTGGCGCCGACCGCGGCCACCGGCATGACGCACGGCATCCTGCCGCCCGACGCGCTGGAGCGCCTGGCGCCCGAGAAGGTCAGCCCCGCGCTGATTCCGCTGTGCGTGGACGATGCGCCGACCCGCATGATCCTGCTGGCCGGCGCCGGCAGCTTCGAGGCAGCCCACATCACCATGACGCGCGGCATCCACCTCGCCGATACCGCCACTGCAGGCGAGCAGCTCTGCGCGCGCCTGGCCGAGGTGAGCGACCGAGACGACGAGACCGTGCCCGGCTCGGGCTTCGAGCAGTACCGCAGCGAAGTGGGCAAGGCGGCGGCCGAAGCGTCCGACTGAGCTGGGCGGCCGCAAGCGCCTCACCTGACGCGCCCTGGCAGGAGCCGGGGCGCAGACTGCACGGCATCTCCTTGACTGCGGATGCCGCCCATGTCTTCCTTGCCAGCGACTGCATTCCTGCCGGGCACACCGCAGGACTTCGACTTCTTCATCGGCCGCTGGCAGGTGCGCCACCGGCGGCTGCAGCAGCGGCTGGTGGGTTGCGACACCTGGGACCACTTTGAGGGCATGAGCCAGGTCCGGCCCCTGCTTGGCGGCGCGGGCAATGTCGATGACAACTGGCTTGACCTGCCGGGTGGCGGCTACCGCGCGGTGTCGTTGCGCAGCTTTGACGCGGCCACGCGGCAGTGGTCGATCTGGTGGCTGGACGGCCGCCTGCCGCACCGGTTGGACCCGCCCGTCGTCGGCCGCTTTGCCGGTGGCGTGGGCGAGTTCCAGTGCGACGACATGCTGGACGGCCAGCCCATCCGCGTGCGCTTCCTGTGGACGCAGACCGACGGCCCGCAGCCGCGCTGGGAACAGGCCTTCTCGGCGGATGGCGGCCAGACCTGGGAGAGCAACTGGGTGATGGAATTCCAGCGCCTGGCCGCAGGCGGCGCAACCGCTACTTGGCTGCGTTGACGATGGCGCTGATCAAGCCGGTGTGCACCTGTGCGCCGGTGTTGCGGTCGACCAGACCCATGCTGTGGTTGGCATTGGGCGAACCCGCATCCCACCACACCGGCACCGCGCCGCGTGTCCAGGCGGCGCGGGCAACGTAGCGCGCCCAGTTGGTGCGGTAGGTTTCGGCGCCGCTGTACTCGGTGCGGCGGATGGCGCCGAACTCACCGAGCATGATCGGGATGCCGGCATCGACGAAGCGGGTCTTCAACTTCTGGAACTGTGCGTCCACATAGGCTTCATTGGCCCAGGTCTCGGTGTTGGCTGCGCTGGTGGCCGACGCGCCCCACTGCCAGATGCTGCTGTTCTCGTTGAGGCTGAAGTTGTAGGGGTCGTAGAAGTGCACCTCCATCATCAGCCGCTTGGACGCCGAGTCGGCGGGCACGGTGGCGAAGTTCACCGTGTGATCGATGTTGGTGTTGAAGCCCTGCACGATCAGGTGGCGGGCGAGGTTGTTGCCACCGGTGGCGCGCACCGCATTGACGAAAGTCTGGTTGAAGCTGTTCTGCACCGTGTAGTACTCGACGGTGGGCGTGCCGTAGTCACCTTCCACCATGACTTCGTTGGTGCCGGCGAACAGCAGGTTGTCGTCGTAGGTCTTGAAGTTGTTGGCGATCTGCGTCCAGAACTTGGTGATGCGGGCGTTGACCGCGGCCTGGTTGGCGTACTTGGGCACCATCCAGCCGCCGTCCCAGTGGATGTTGATCATCACGACCAGGCCGGCGTTCCTCGCGTCGTTCACCACTTGCGTGACGCGGCTCATCCAACTCGCGCTGATGTTGTCGTTGGCGTCGGCGTACTGCTTCCAGGCCACCGGGATGCGCACGGTCTTGAAGCCGGCTGCCTTGAGGCCGTTGAACAGCGCCTGGTTGGCCTGCGGGTTGCCCCAGGCGGTTTCACCGCCGATGGCCTCCAGGGTGTTGCCGAGGTTCCAGCCCGCGCCCATCAGCTTGCTGAACTGCAGGCTGGTCAGGTCGCGCATGCCGGGCACGGTGAGGGTGAAGGCCTGGGTCGACTTGGCACCGCAGCTGTTGGTGTAGGTGGCGGTGGCGGTGCAGCTGGCCTTGGCGGTGAGGGCCTGTTCGCGCGCCGAGCCTGAGGTGCCGCAGCCGCTCCACGCCCAGCTGCCGCCGGAGGTGGGCTGCGGGCCGAAGCTGAAGGTGTTGCCGGCCACGACGGTGGCGGTGGCGGAGTTGGTCCAGGTCGAGCCGACCTTGATGTAGGGCTTGATGGCGGTGGCCGCGCAGGTCTGCGCCTGGGCGGCTGGGGCGAAGGCCACGGCCAGCGCCAGCAGGCGCGCGGTGGTCCAGAGTCGTGCAGTCATGGTTTGTCTCCTGAGGATGGCAGGCGGCGCGGCGCCTCGTGTCGGGCACCTGCGCCGTGGGGGCGGTCGCAGCCTTCCATCTGCATCCCGCGGGCTCTCCGGCCGTCGGCTAGGTCGCGGTGCCGAGCAGGGCCTGGATGAGTTCGGGGTAGACCTGGGCGCCGGTGCGGCGGTCGAACAGGCCCATGCCGTGCTGGCCCGTCACGCCGTTGTCCCAGTAGACGGGCACGAGGCCGTGGGCGCGGGCCGAGCGGGCGATGTGGCGGTTCCAGGCGATGCGGTAGGCCTCGGCGCCGGGGCGGTCCTCGCGGCGGATGGCACCGAACTCGCCGAGGATGACGGGGATGCCCCGGTCGATGAAGCGGGCCTTCATCTTGCGGAACTGCGCATCGGCGTGGGCTGCATCGCCCCAGGGCGCGGTGGCCTTGGCGTCGCGTGCGGCCGCACCCCATTGCCAGATGGCGCTCTTCTCGTCGAGCGTGAACTCGTAGGGGTCGTAGTAGTGCACTTCCATCATCAGCCGGTCGCGCACCGTGTCGCGTGGCATCACGGCGTGGGCGATGGTGTGGTCGATGTTGGTGTTGAAGCCCTGCACGATGAGATGGCGCGTGGCGTTGTTGCCGCCGGTCGCGCGCACCGCGTCGACGAAGGTCTGGTTGAAGCCGTTCTGGACCGCGACGTACTCGGGTTTGGGCGGGCTGTAGTCGCCCTCGACCATGACCTCGTTGGTGCCGGCGAAGAGCAGGGTGTCGTCGTGATCCTGGAAGCGCCGGCCGATCTGCGTCCAGAAGCGCGTGATGCGGCGGTTGGCCTCGGCCTGGCGCGCACGCGTGGGCTGCATCCAGCCACCGTCCCAGTGCAGGTTGATCATCGCGAAAAGCCCGGCCCGCTGCGCGTAGCCGACGACCTCGGCCACGCGTGACATCCAGCGCGCGCTGATCTCGTCGTCGGCGTTGGCGTACTGCTTCCAGGCCACCGGGATGCGCACCGTGCGAAAGCCCGCGGCCTTGACGGCATCCAGCAGGGCCTGCGTCGCAGGCGGGTTGCCCCAGGCGGTTTCGCCGCCGGTGGCTTCGAGGGAGTTGCCGAGGTTCCAGCCGGTGCCCATCCGCTGGCTGAGCTGCAGGCTGGTCATGTCACGCATCGCCGGCTCGGCATGGCTGGCGCCGGTCAGGGGCAGGCCAGCCAGGGCCAGCATCGCCTGAAGGGATTGGCGGCGGCTCGTCATTTCGTGCCCT
The DNA here is from genome assembly GCF_002205845.1 of Roseateles puraquae. Lineage (GTDB taxonomy): Bacteria > Pseudomonadota > Gammaproteobacteria > Burkholderiales > Burkholderiaceae_C > Pelomonas > Pelomonas puraquae. The sequence goes on from NZ_NISI01000007.1 coordinate 208,224, forward strand.
CCACCAAGGCGGCCAGCACCGGCGCGTCCAGCACTAGATTGCGGCTGCGGTCCAGCAGGCCGCCGGTGTCCCACACGAAGGGCAGCAGGCCGAGGGCGCGCGAGCGCTGGGCCACGGCCTTGTAGTAGGCGGCGCGGCTGGACTGGTGCAGCCGCAGGGCGTCGCCGGTCAGCGTCTTGCTGCGGTCGATGGCGCCGAACTCACCGATGACGACCGGAATGCCCTTGTCGACGAAGCGGGTCTTCATGCTGCCCAGCAGGCTGTCCACGCTGCTCTCCTCGCCCCAGGTGGGGTTGTGCGCGGTGTCGGTCGTCGAATGGTTGCCGGCGCCCCAATAGAAGAACTGGTTGCCCCAGCTCTCGTCCTGGGTCATGCCGGTGAAGTTCCAGGGGGTGTAGTAGTGCACCTCCAGCATCAGGCGGCCACTGACGGTGTCGGTGGGCATGGCCGTCATCAGCTGCGTGGTCAGCTCGATGTCGGTGGACGGGCCCTGCACGACGAGGTTGCGCCAGGCGTTGCGGCCGCCGGTCGCACGCACCGCGTCGATGAAGGTCTGGTGGTAGCTCATCAGCACGGCCATCTGCTCGGCCGTCTTGACGTTGGGCTCGTTGGCGCTGGCGAACATCAGCCGGCCGTCCACGTCCCGCAGCGCGGTGGCGATCTGCTGCCAGAAGGCCTTTTGCTTGGCGTTGTTGGCGGCCTGCTTGTCGGGCGTGACGTTGTTCTCCAGCCAGCCGCCGTCCCAGTGGATGTTGAGCAGGACGGTGAGGTCGGCATCGATGCAGTACTGCACCACCTCCTTGATGCGGGCCAGCCAGGCGGCATCGATCTTGGCGGTGGTGGCGTCGGCGTACTGGTTCCAGGCGGCCGGCAGGCGGATGGCATTGAAGCCCGAGGCCTTGGCGAATTGCACGAAGGCGGCGGTGATGCGCGGGTTGCCCCAGGCGGTCTCGCCGCCGGTGGCCTCCAGCGTGTTGCCGATGTTCAGGCCCAGGCGCACCTTGGCGGCGGCCTGCACGGCGTTGTCGGTCATGCCGGTGGCGTCTGCGGCCTTGGGGCTGAGGTTGTAGTCGGGGTAGGGCGAACTGTTCGGCGACGGCGCCGGGGCGGGCGCAGGGGCTGGAGCAGGTGCGGGCGCGGGTGAGGGCGCCGGGGAAGCGGCCACGGCTGTGCCGCCGCCACCGCCACCGCCGCCACAGCCGGCGAGGCCGGCCGCCAGGCCCAGGGTCAGGTCGCGCCGCTTCACCGGGCCACCCGCTTCAAGCTCAGCAGCACCACGTCGTGGCTGCGCAGCGCCAACGTGAGGCTGGCCGCGCCGTTGGCGCCGACCTGGATCTCGCGCCGCACTTCCGGCTTGTCGGTGGTCAGCCGCTGCAGTTCGGCGAGTTGGGCGGCATCGAGGTTCTTGGGCGAGCCCATCTTCAGGTAGGGCGTGTGCGCATCGTTGGCGAGGTAGCCGGTGCGCTGCTGCCTGATCTGGTAGCGGCCGGGTGGCAGGTGGCGCAGCTCGACGGTCACGGTGCCCACGTCGCGGGCCGGCTGCGGCTTGCCGAAGAAGCTGCGGTTGCTGACCTTCTGGCCTGTGTTGCGCCAGTCCCAGACGAGGGCCTGCAGCTGCTCGCCATCGGTGGCCGCCCAGGTGAAGGCATCGGCGGTCGGCACCTCGCGGCCTTGCAGTGCGGCGAGGTACTTGTAGGCGAACCACACCGGCTTGCGGATGCCCTCGTGGGTCATCAGGCCAAAGCCGCCGTGGAAGGGCGCGTCCGGCGGGCCCGGCTCCTCGAAGAGGTCGGTGTAGGTCCAGTAGCTCATGTGCTGGACGAGGCCCTGCGTCTGCTTGAGCTTGGTCAGCACATAGGCCGCGCTCATGTAGCTGTCGTGCACGAGGTCGCGCGGGTTGTAGCTGGTGCTCCACTCGGTGAAGAACAGCGGCAGGCCTGGCAGGTGCGAGGCCTCAATCTGCTGGCGCACGCGCCGCACGTCGCCGACGATGGCGTCGGGGTTGGGCGACAGCATGCGGTCTTCCACGCCGAATTCGTCGAGGTAGCCGTGGTCCACGCCGTAGGTGTGGGTCGTGACGAAATCGACCGGCGTGTTCGTGGCCTTGGCGTGAGCCAGGAACTCCGGCACCCAGGCCGCGCCGGCGGTGGACGGGCCACCCACGCGCAGCGCGGGGTCGATGGCCTTGATGGTCTTGGCGGTGCGGGTGTAGAGGTCGAAGTAGGCGGCCTGGTCGGCCTTCTCCCAGAAGCCGTCGAGGTTGGGTTCGTTCCATACCTCGAAGTACCAGCTGCGCACCTCGGCGGGGCCATAACGCTGCAACAGGTGGCGGGTGAAGGCTTCGATCAGGGCCACCCAGCCGGCGGGCTCGGGGTGAGAGGTGTTGCCTTCCCAGTAGAAGATTTTGTTGTCGGAGGTCTTCAGCGCCAGCGGCGTGAAGCCGAGCTCGACGAAGGGCTTGATGCGCCGCGCCAGCAGCGCGTCGTAGAGCTTGTCGATGTTCGTGAAGTCGAACACCAGCTGCCCGGCGGCGTCGCGCGTGACGGTCTTGAACACGTCATGGAAGATGGCGTGAAAGCGCAGGTAGCGAAAGCCGAGTTCGTCGACAGCGGTCTTGAGCTGCGCGAGTGAATCGTCGCGGAACAGCGTGCCCGGGAAGTCGGAGCCCACGCAGTGGTCGAAGAAGCGGTCCAGCGGCGTGGTGGCCCGGGACAGGTCGAGCATGATGTGGCGGGCCTTGGACCGGGTGGCGGGAGCAGCCTGCACGCCGCTGAGCAGTGGCGCGGTGGCGACGGCGGCCAGCAACTGGCGGCGGCGTTGAGAAATCACGGATGTCTCCTCGGAGGGGGCAAGAGGCGGACAGGCGGCGCGTCGATGGCGTCTCAGACCTGACCGCGGGTGGCTTCGAGCCGCTGGCGGATCTCGCCCATGCGGCCTTCCGTCAGCGGGAAGCGCAGGATGGCGATCAGGGCCAGCACCAGGCCAATGACCGGGATGCCGGACAGCAGGAGGCGGATCCAGAAGATGGCTTCCGGTGTCTGTACGGCCTGCTTCGAGTCGAAGCCGGTGAATTGCAGGATCCAGCCTGAGGCGCCGACGCCCAGCGCGATGCCGACCTTGGTGATCCAGGACTGGCAGGCCGAGAACGAGCCCTCGCGGCGTTGGCCGGTCTGCATCTCGTCGTAGTCCACGACGTCGCCGATGGTGGCGCCGTAGAGCGTCCAGAAGCCCGCGCCGGTGAAGGCCACGAAGCCGCAGGCGAAGAGCTGCAGATAGGGGCGCTCGGGGTCGTACAGCCACCAGTCGCCGATGAAGGCGGCGATGGCCATGATCAGCACCGTGGCGAGTGCTGCGCGCTTGCCCTGCCGGCGTGCGATCCACGAGAAGAACGGAATGCCGGCGAAGCCGAAGGCCATTCCCGCGAGGCCCATGGCGGTGTTCCATTGCGTGGCCAGCGTCACGTCGCCCTTGCAGACGTAATAGACGGTGGCGTAGTAGCCCAGGGCACCCACCATGGCCGTACCGATGCCGTAGGCCAGCGCCATCAGCAGCACGGCGCGGAAGGGCTGGCAGCGCAGGGTGCGCCAGAGCGTGTCGGCAAACGGGATGTGCGTCTGGGTGCGCGACACGAGCTTCTCGTAGTAGCGCTCCCGCGTCAGCAGGAAGATGGCGATGGAGACCGCCACCATGATGGCGCCGAGGACGGCGGTGTAGACCTGGGCGCCACGCAGGATGTCGGGCTTGCCGCTCTCGTCGTGGAAGATGGCCAGCGTCGTGAACTGCGCCGCGAAGAACATCGCGAGCTCGGGCAGCTTCTGGATGGCGTTGCGGATGGCCATCACGGTGGTGCGCTCGTGGTAGTCGGGCGTCATCTCCGACCCCAGGCTCACCCAGGGCATGTTGAAGCAGCTCATCACCGGCACGTAGATCACCATGCTGACCAGCATGAAGATGAAGTACTGCGTGTCGGTCCAGCCCCGGCCCACCGCGAACATCAGCGGCAGGCCGATGCCCGCCAGCACGCCGCCCACCAGGATGAAGGGGCGACGGCGCCCGTAGCGGGTGCGGGTGTTGTCGGAGATCCAGCCGAAGATGGCGTCGCTCGCGGCGTCGATGAAGATCTTCACCATCTGCACCGTCGAGATCAGCCCCGGCGCCACGCCCAGGAAGATGTTGAAGACGTGGAAGGCCAGCGACGGGTAGAGCCAGTGGCCCCACATGTCGAGGAAGGCGCCCAGGCCGAAGCCGATCTTCTGGCGCATCGGCAGCCGGTCGCTGCCGGGCGTCACGCGGTCCAGGTGCAGGGTGGCGGCGTTCACAGGATCTTCCTTTCGGCCATCACCTGGGCGTAGTAGCGCGCCGAGAGTTTGGGCGTGCGAGTCTGGGTGGCGTAGTCGCAGTGCACGATGCCGAAGCGGCGCTGGTAGCCGTCTTCCCACTCGTAGTTGTCGATGAAGCTCCACAGGAAGTAGCCGTGCAGCGGCACGCCGTCGGCAATGGCCCGGTGGGCTTCGCGCAGGTGGTTGCGCAGGAAGTCGCGGCGGTGCAGGTCCAGCACTTCGCCGTTCACCACCGGCTCGTCGTTGTAGCCGCAGCCGTTTTCGGTGATGTAGAGCGAGGCGTGGCCGTAGCACTCGGCCGCGAAGCGCGTGGCCCAGTAGATGGACTGCGGCACCAGGCGCAGCCAGGGGCTGTCAGCCCGCGGGTAGTTGATCGGGTTGGGCAGCGCCTCGTAGGCGGCACCACCCGTGCTGGCGCGCACATAGGTGCCGGTGTAGATGTTCAGGCCGAGGTGGTCGGTGGGCAGGCTGATGAGGTCGAAGTCGCCGGGCAGCACCTGGGGCGCATCGGCGCCGACGCGATCAAGGTAGTCCTGGGGGTAGCGGCCTGCATGCATGGCGCCCAGCACGTGGGCGTTCTTCTCCAGGAACCAGGCCTTGGCGGCAGCGATGTCGGCCGGTGTCTCGGTGACCGGGATGCAGACGTCGCAGTTGTCGGTCAGGCCGACCACGGCGCCGGCACCGCCGAACTCGCGCACTGCACGCACGCCGTGGCCGTGGCACAGCAGCGCATGGTGGAAGGTCTGGTTCACCACGGCCGCGCTTTCCTGGCGGCCGGGCGCCTTGGTGCCGTAGCCGTAGGCCAGTTGGGTGAAGCAGCGGATCTCGTTCATCGTGATCCAGTGCTTGACCTCGCCCGCGAAGGCCTTCACCACCGTGTCGGCATAGCGGGCGAAGGCGTCCACGGTCACGCGGGCCGTCCAGCCGCCGCGGTCTTCCAGCGACTGCGGCAGGTCCCAGTGGAACATCGTGACCCAGGGCGTGATGCCGTGCTTCTTCATGCTCGCGAATAGGCGGTGATAGAAGTCCAGGCCGGCGGGGTTGAGCTCGCCATCGCCGTTGGGGTAGATGCGCGGCCAGGCCAGCGACAGGCGGTAGTGCTTGACCCCGAGCGAGGCCATCAGGGCGAAGTCGTCGTCGAAGCGGTGGTAGTGGTCGCAGGCGACGTCGAGCGTGTCGCCGTCATGCACGGCGCCGGGCTGGCGGCAGAAGCGGTCCCAGATGGATTCGCCCTTGCCGTCCTCGAAGGCGGCGCCCTCGATCTGCGGCGCGGCGGCGGCAACACCGAACACGAAGTCGGCGGGGAAGGGGCTGGCGTAGGTGAGGGAGGTCAGTGCGGTCATGGGGTCAGGGGCCGATGCCGTCAGGGCGTCAGCCAGGAGGTCAAGAGAGGAGCCAGGCTGCGGGCCCAGAGGTCGTAGCCCTTGGGGCTGAGGTGGAGCCAGTCGGGCAGGATGTCACGGGACAGCGTGCCGTCGGGGTTGGTCAGCGTGCTGCCGATGTCCAGGAACACCACCTGCCGGCCATCGGCCAGGGTGGGCAGCAGCGCATTGATCTTGGCGTTGTGGCGGCGCAGCAGGCCGTCAGGCTTCTCGTCGCGCGGCAGCAGGGCCAGCAGCAGCACCTTGGCCTGCGGCTGGCGGCGGCGTATTTCGTCGAGGTTGGCGCGGATGCCGGCCACGGTGAGCGCTGGGTCTTCCAACCGCTCGCCGGTGTTGTTGGTGCCGATCAGCAGCACGACGGCCCGGGGTGCCATGCCGTCGAGTTCGCCATGCTGCAGGCGCCACAGCAGGTTCTCGGTGCGATCGCCGCCAAAGCCCAGCGCGACGGCGTTGTATGGGGCGAACTGCTCGTGCCAGGCGGCCTGGCCTTCCTTCTCCCAGCCCTGGGTGATGGAGTCACCCAGGAAGACGAGCTGGACCTGCCGGCCGGCCTCACGGTGAGCACGGATCTCGGCGAGCTTGGCCTCATGCCGCGGCCCCCACCATTCCACGGCCCAGGACTCCTGCAGCGGCTCCGGCGTGACGGACTGCGTGCGGTAGTCGGGGCAGGCGGTGTTGGGCGTGCCGATGCGTTTGAAGGCGGGCGGGCTGATCCGGATCTCGCCGCTGCCGGTGCCTTCCAGCGTGAAGGGCACCGGCACGGCACGGAAGTCGTCGCCCTCGCGCCAGAAGCACTTCAGCGCCAGCGACACGTGCTGTCGGCCCTGGCCCGCCAGTGCGCGGCCGGCGAACAGGAAGGGGACTTTGCGCTCGCAGTCGGTGCCGCAGCCGAGCTTGAACTTCATGCCGCCGCGGGCGAGGTCGACCACGTCCAGGTCGAACTCGACGGTGCCGCGCGGCACGTAGGCCTGCAAGTCCAGCGGCGGGCCGCCTTGCCAGCGCAGCTGCGCGATCCAGCTGTTGCTGAACTGCAGAGTCAGCAGGCCGTCATCACCCCGCGATGCGGCGACACGGCTGGCGGGCACGCGCGGCTGGGCCGGCTTGGGCACGGTGACACGGTCGCCGGTCAGCGCGGTCTCGCCTTCGAAATCGGTGACCGCGATCTGCCAGCCGCGGCTGAGGTCAGCGGTCTGCGAGGGCGCGGCTCGCGCGGCGCCGAGGCAACACAGCCACAGAGACACAGAGGCACAGAGGAATCGGTGCATCAGACCGGTGTCTCTGTGTCTTTGTGTCTCTGTGGCTGTGTTCTTGAACGCGTCCATGTCAGTCCAGTTCACCAGCACGCACCGTGCGCGCCTGGCCAGGTTTCAGGTGAAGGTCGAGCGTGCGATCGCCAATGCGCAGCCGGCCACCGCCGGCGCCGGCGACCGAACGCACGGTGGTGCTGCGCACGCGGCCTTCGGCCCACGTGATGTCGACCAAAAAGCCGCCACGCGCGCGCAGGCCCCGCACCGAGCCTTGTGGCCAGGCGGCCGGCAGCGCGGGCAGCAGGTCGAGGACGCCGTCGTGCGATTGCAGCAGCATCTCGGCGATGGCGGCCGTGGCGCCGAAGTTGCCGTCGATCTGGAAGGGCGGGTGGGTGTCGAACAGGTTGGGGTTGGTGCCGCCCTGGTGCACCTCGGCGCCGGGCCGGGCGGCCTGCGCGCCGGGCTCGGCCAGCAGGCTGCGCAGCAGGCGGTAGGCGCGGTCGCCGTCGCGCAGGCGGGCCCACCAGGCCATCTTCCAGGCCATGGACCAGCCGGTGCTCACGTCGCCCCGGGCCTCCAGCGTCTTGCGGGCTGCCGCGGCCAGCTCGGGCGTGCGGGCGGGCGAGATCTGCCGGCCTGGGAAGAGGGCGTACAGGTGGGACACATGGCGATGCGTGTCGGCCGGGGTGTCGAGCACCGGGTCCTTCAGCTCGTCCAGCCACTCCAGCAGCTGACCCCAGCTGCCGATGCGGGGGCCGGCCAGCCGGTCGCGCAGCGCCACGGCGCGGTCGTGCTCGGCGGTGTCGCCCAGCACGGTGGCGGCCTGGGCGAGGTGGTCGAAGAGGTCCCAGAGGATCTGCTGGTCGTAGGCCACGCCGTGCTGGATGGGGCCGTGTTCGGGTGACCAGCCGTTGGGGGCGACCAGCCTGCCGTCCGGCAGCGGTTGCAGGCGGTCTTCCCAGAACTCGCCCACTTCCTTCATGACCGGCCAGGCCACGTCGCGCAGGAAGGCACGGTCCTGCGTGAAGGCGTAGTGCTCCCAGAAATGGCGGGCATACCAGGCGTTGCCGGTCATGTTCCAGAGGTAGCTCTGGGCGCCGAAGGGGTTGGTCTCGGTGCGCAGCGCCCAGCCGCGCATGGGTCGGCCGTCGGCGCGCAGGAAGGTTTCCTGTGGCGGCTGGACGGAGTTGTCCCACGGGGGCGTCTCGGGGGGCAGGCGCGACGGGTCGAGCCTTGCCAGCGCGGCGCGTTCACTCACCGCGCGTCGCCACATGGGAATCAGTCGCTGCACGAAGCGGTGGAAGGGCCGGGCCGACTCGGCGAGATTCGTCACTTCGGCCGGCCAGTAGTTCATCTGCAGGTTGATGTTGGAGTGGTAGTCGCTGTTCCAGGGCGGCTGAAGCCGGTCGTTCCACAGGCCTTGCAGATTGGCGGGTAGAGTGTCGCGCGAGCTGCTGAGCAGCAGGTAGCGGCCGAACTGGAAGTACAGCGCCTCCAGCTCGGGATCGCCGCCCTTTCGGGTGTAGGCGGCCAGGCGGGCGTCGGTCGTGAGGGCGCGGCGCTCGGCGGGGCTCGCGCCCAGGTCGAGCTGCACGCGGCCGAGCCGGGCGCGCACGTCGCGCTCGTGGGCCGCGAGCAGTTGCGGCCAGCGCGGCGCGTCGGCGGCCTGGCGCTGCACACGGGGCAGGGGTGGCTGACCGTCTTCGAAGCTGGTGCCAGCCGCGAGGACGAGGGTGAGGGCGGTCACGCCATCGAACCGCAGCGTCGTGCCTTGCTGGCTCAGCCTGCCACCCTCATGCTGCACGCGCAGCTGGCTGGCGTAGGCGAGGCCGTTGGGCAGCTGGCCCACGGCGGCGAGCGTGCGGCCGGCGGCGCTCAGCGCAGCGCCGTGGCGGTCGGTCAGGGCGATGCTGCCGCTGTAGCGGCCGGGCCGGTCGGCGGTCAGCCGCCAGGCGATGACCTGGGCCGGGTGGCTGGCCACCGCCTCGCGGGTGAAGCGCACGCCGTGCTGGGTGTAGCGGAGGCGGTTCACGCCGCGAGCGATGTCCAGCTCGCGGCGGTACTGCTGCACGGACGCGCCGGCCCCATCGAGCGTGAGCACGACGTCGCCGAAGGGCTGGTAGGCGCCCATGGCCTGGGTGTCGCCCGTCCACAGCGTGATGTCATTGAACTGCAGCCGGTCTCTCGCCACCTGGCCGAAGAGCATGGCGCCGAGCCGGCCGTTGCCGATGGGCAGGGCCAGCTGCTCCCAGCCCTGGGGCGCGTCGGGGGCCGGGGCGGCATAGCGCAGCACCCACTCGGCCGCCTGCAGGGGCGGCGACAGGGCGAGGCAGCAGGCGAGCAGCAGGCGTTTCATGCGCGAGGGCGGCGCTCAGCGTGGGCGAGCCATCCTGACCTTGAGCATGACGGGCTGGGCCGGGAGGTTCAGGCCGTAGTCGACCTGGTCACCATTCCAGACGCGCTCCATCACCCATCGGCCCTGGGCGTCGTAGTGGCCCTGCTCCACGCGCAGCTGAAAGCCTCGGGTGCCCTCGGCCGGCTCCATGCGAACGCGCACGCGCTGGCCGATGACGAGGAACTCGTCGGTGCCGATCTGCGCGATGGCCGCACCGCCAGTCGGCTGCTCGGTGCCGGCCGCGGGTTTGGCGAACTCGCCTCCCCAGGCGGGCTCGCCGAAGCTGCCCAGGCGGTAGGTCAGCTTGGCCGTCCAGCCGGGGAACTCCAGTTGCTGGGGCTTGCGGTCATCGCCTTCGCCCGCGCCCCGCGTGCGGCCCTCGAAGGCCCATTGCGCCCACTGGCGCTGGATGGGCGCGAACATGCGGTAAACGGGCTCGAAGGGTTCGACGAGGCTCTTGTCAGTGGCGGTGCTGCCCAGCGGGTGGTTGCTGTAGTTGAAGTAGTCGATGCCGAAGGGCGACACGCCGATCGCGCCGCGCCCGAGCATGGCGTAAAGCAGGCGTGCGTACGAAGGCTTGGTGCCGATCTCGGGAATCCACAGCGGGTTGTCGGGCCGCTGGAAGAGGCGCAGGTTGGCGTTCACCTGCTCGGATTCGGGGCTGTAGATGTCCGGGCTGACGATGTCCAGTGCCGGTGCCGCGGCCTTGTAGATGTCGATCACGTCCCAGGTCGGGCCACCGCTGGCGAAGTCCTTGTTCCAGGGCTTGGGCGGCTGCTCCAGCGGGTTGCGCAGCGCGTTGTTGACGTACATGGGCAGGTCGTACACCGCGCGGCCTGCCGCGGCGATCTCGCCGATGTAGCGGGCGATGGCCCAGGCGTGGAAGTACTCGTCGGCGTAGTCGCCGTAGACCTCGCGCCAGGTGCCCGATGCGGCGAGCTTGGGTTTCTGGCGAGCCACCACGGCGGCGGGCACCGGCTGCTCGAAGGCGGCCTGCGCGGCGGGGCCGAAGTCACGCACGAGGCCATAGGTGCCGACCTCGTTCTCGACCTGAACCATCAACACGGTGCGCTGGCCGGCGTCGATCTTCTTCAAGTGGCCCATCAGCGCGACGAAGGCGCGCTTGTCGGCCTTGAGCGTCTCCTGGCCGAAGGGGCTCAGGCTGTAGTTGGCCACGCCGTCGCGGTCGACGTTGAAGGGAAAGCGCTTGGGGTCGAGCTTGACCCAGGCTGGCGTGTACTGCGCGCTGGTGTTCTTCCAGGTGCCGAACCACAGGATGACCAGGCGTTTGCCTTGCTGGCGGGCTTCGCGCACCAGGGTGTCGACGAAGCTGAAGTCGAAGCGCCCCTCCTCGGGCTCGACCTGCTCCCAGGCCACCGGCATCAGCACCGTGTTGGCCTTGAGGTCGCGCGCGGCGTCCCACACCGGCTTGAGGGCGGCCGGGTAGTTGCTGGAGTTGTGGGCTTGAGCGCCGAGGATGAGGAAGGGCTTGCCGTCCACCAGCAGCGCGTGGCGGCCGTCGCGCGTGACCAGCCGGGGCGCCTCGGCAGCCGGGGCAGCCGTGGCGGTGAGCAGGCAGGCGAGCGCCGCCGCGAGAAGGGAGTGTTTCTTCATCGGTGTACCAGAAGACGAGAAGGCCGAGCACCGCCGCAACGGCGCCCGGCCATGGCGGCGGTCAGTAGGTGAAGCTGGCCTGCACGCTGTAGCGGCGGCCGGTGTACTCCACGGAGCGGGTCATGAAGCCGATCTGTTGCTGCATCAGCTGGCGCGGCAGGCTGTTGCTCAGATTCTGGCCTTCCAGGCTCACACTGAAGTGATCGTTCACGCGGTAGGTCACACCGCCGTCGAGCTGGCCGTAGGACGACTGCCAGGTGGGCAGCGCCCACGCGACCGACGTGCCATTGGCGAGGCGGCCGTCACTTCCGTTGGTGCCGTTGACGTTGACGCCCTGCAGGTAGCGTGAGCGCCAGCTGTAGGCCAGGCGTGCCGAGATGGGACCGTAGTCGTACAGCGCGGCCAGGTTGTAGGCGTTCTTGGACAGGTTCAGCAGCGGCAGGTTGCCGAAGGTCTTGCCGTCGGTGTCGCAGCCGTTGGTGTTCAGGTTCAGGTTGTCGGCGCTGGTGCTGGTGCCTGCGCAGTAAGCGCTCAGGACCGGGTTGTACGGCTTGGTCTTGCTGTCGACGTAGGTGTAGTTGGCCTGAATGCCGAAGCCCGAGAGCCAGCCGGGCAGCATGTCCAGGTAGCGCTGGAAGGCGATCTCCAGGCCGCGGGCGTGGCCCTTGGCGCCGTTGACCGGCGAGGTGACCGTGAAATTCACGGGCTTGCCCGCGCCGTCCAGCAGTTGCACCGTGGACGACTGCTTGATGATGATGTCCTTCAGTTCCTTATCGAACAGCGCCACGGTGAGCGAGCCGCTCTTGGAGAAGTACCACTCACCGGTCAGGTCCAGCTGGTTGGACTTGACGGGCTTGAGCAGCGGGTTGCCGTTGGCGGTGCCGGTCAGCGCCACGTTGTCGACGATGATGGTGGTGCCGTTGGTGCGCTGCGTGGTGTTAAGCGACAGCGACGTGTAGGCCTGCATGTCGGAGAAGTCCGGACGCGAGATGGCCTGCGCCAGCGCGGCGCGGAACTGCACCTGCTCACTGGCCTTCATGCGCAGGTTCAGGCTGGGCAGCACGTTGGTGTAGACCTGGCCGGCGTCGATCGACTTCGAGAACGGCGTGACGTTCGGGATGGGAACGCCGCCGAAGCTCTGGCCGGGCTGCAGCGTGGGGGCGTTGCTGCTGAAGACCATGTAGCCCTTGGCCTTCATGTCGGTGCGCACGAGGCGCAGGCCGACGTTGCCATCCACCGGCAGGGGCAGGTCGTCGAAGCCGAAGCGCAGTTGGGCATAGCCGGCCTGGGTCTTTTCGTGCTGCTCGTTGGTGCCCTGCGGATCGACGCCGAAGGTGGCGGGCTTCCAGGCGTCACAGCTGCCCCAGCCCTGCGCGGCCACTTGCTCGGCACACAGGATGTCGTGGTACTTGTGCAGGGCCACGTAGCTGTCGGGGTAGCCCTTGGCGAGCGACACGTCCGGCACGTAGATCGCCGGCACGCTCTGTCCGCCGAAGAAGTTCTTGAACTGGTGCAGTTGGACCGGCGCGTTGAAGCGCGGGTCGCTCAGGCGTGCCAGGCCCGAGATGTTCCAGCCCTGCTGCCAGGTCTGGGTGATGGCCTGCCAGTTGTAGCTGGGGTTGGAGTTGATGGTGGTGGCATCCCGCTCGGTCAGGCGGATGCCGAACTGCAAGTCTTGCAGCACCGGGTGGTCGAAGTTGACCTTGGCATCGGTGCGCCAGGCCTTCTGCTCGGCCGTGCTGCGGTCCAGATGCTCCATCGTGAACGCCCAGTAGTAGTTCGACTTGTTCGCCAGGGCCGCGAGGTCGGAGGCATCGAACACCACGCGCGGTGTGGAGCCGCTCAGGTCCAGCGTCTCCTTGGGCATCTGCAGACCGGTGGCCACCGTGGAGTCGAAGGCGTTGGTGCGGGACTTCACCAGCTGCAGGTCGGTGCTCAGCGTCCAGCGGTTGTTGACCTTCCACTTCAGGTTCCAGCCCAGGTCGCGCGTCTTGGAGTTGCGCGTCATGTAGCGCGTATCGGCGCCGAAGTTGACGCCGCCGTCAGCGGGCGAGGTCAGCGTGCCGGTCAGCAGCTGGCCGTTGGCGCCGAACGTGGCACCGTTGCCGATGACGAGGTTCCAGGGGTTGGTCTGCGAGAAGAGCGCGTTCTCGTCCCATTGCATCTTGTACTTGGACTCGAAGTACGTGAGCGAGCTTTCAACCGCGTCGTTGCGGTATTGCAGAGCGCCGTACAGCCCGTCACGCGTGCGTTCGAAGTAGGAGTCACGCCACTGCGCGCCCTTGGGCACCCAGTGCGTGCCGTCGATCTTGTAGTAGGGCTCGACCTGCCATTTGTCGGTGCGGGTGTTGCTGACGCTGTGGGCCAGGCTGAGCAGGGCGCCAAACTCGCCTGCATCCGTCTTCCAGCGGTTGGAGGCCAGCACGGAGCCGGCGGGGCTCCACTTGCCCTCGACCGCGTTGTAGTTGCCGCTGACCGAGCCGCCGAGGCGAACGCCCGCATAGTCGAAGGGCAGGGCGGTGCGCAGGTTCACCAGGCCACCAACGGCGCCTTCGATCTGCACGGCCGATGGGTTCTTGTAGACGTCCACGGCCGCCATCAGCTCGGGCGGCACATCCTCGAAGTTCAGCGCACGGCCGCCGTTGGCCGAGAAGGTATCGCGGCCGTTCACTTCCGAGCGGACGTAGGACAGGCCGCGGATGTTGACGCTGGAGCCTTCCACGGAGGAGTGCTCGGGGTCGCCCTTGGCCATCGTGCGGTCAATCGTGATGCCGACGATGCGCTGCAGCACCTCGGTCACCGAGCGATCCGGCAGCTTGCCGATGTCGTCGGCCACGATGGAGTCGACGACTTCGTCGGACTCCTGCTTGATCTTCTGGGCCGACTGCAGCGCTGCGCGGCGGCCGCTGACGGTCACGGTTTCCACCTTCTGCACCTTGGCGTCCGGGGCGGAGGCAGGTGCTGCAGGGGCGGGGGCGGTCTGGGCCATGGCCAAGCCGCTGCAGAGCAGGGCGGCCTGGGCCGCGGCCAGGGATACGGCGGTGCGTTGAAGTCTTTTCACGATGTCTCCTCGTTGTGTCTCTCTATCGGGACTGCGGGTTCGGCGGTCTGGGGTTCAACATCGCCGCGGTCGAGCCGCCCGGTGCTGAAGCGCGGAGGTCTTCGTCATCGGTCGGCCCGAGATCGCGGCATGTTGGGGAAGTGCTGCGGCGCGTCAGGCGCAGAAGCGGTTGAACAGGTTCTCCAGCACTTCCTGGCGGCCGGAGACGGGGGCGATGTCGGTGTTGCGCTCGAGCACCTCGTCGGCGAGCTCCGCCAGGCTGCGGCGGCCTTGGAGGATGGCCTGGCCTGGCTCGCTGTCCCAGCCGGCGTAGCGCTGGTCGACAGCAGCTTGGAGGCGACCGTCGTTGATCATCTTCTCGGCCACCAGCAGGGCCTGCGCGCAGACGTCCATGCCGCCGATGTGGCCGTGGAAGAGGTCGGCGGCGTCGATGCTCTGGCGGCGCACCTTGGCGTCGAAGTTCAGGCCGCCCGAGCCCAGGCCGCCGGCCTGCAGCACGTGGTACAGCGCCATGGCTGTCTCGGGCACGTTGTTGGGGAACTGGTCGGTGTCCCAGCCCAGCTGCGGGTCGCCGCGGTTCATGTCCAGGCTGCCGAGGATGCCGAGGGCGCCAGCCGTGGCGATCTCGTGCTCGAAGCTGTGGCCCGACAGCGTGGCGTGGTTGGCCTCGATGTTGACCTTGACTTCCTTCTCCAGGCCGTAGCGCACGAGGAAGCCGTAGACCGTGGCGGTGTCGAAGTCGTACTGGTGCTTGGACGGCTCGCGCGGCTTGGGCTCGATGAGGATGGTGCCCTTGAAGCCGATCTTGTGCTTGTACTCGACGACCAGGTTCAGGAAGCGGCCGAGCTGGTCCAGTTCCTGGCCCAGGCGGGTGTTCAGCAGCGTCTCGTAGCCCTCGCGGCCACCCCAGAGCACGTAGTTCTCGCCGCCGAGCTGCTTCGTGGCGTCCATGGCGTCGCGCACTTGCAGCGCGGCCATCTTGAAGATCTCGGGGTCGGGGTTGCTGGCCGCGCCGGACATGAAGCGGCGGTGGCTGAACAGGTTGGCCGTGCCCCAGAGCAGCTTCACGCCGGTGGCCTGCTGCTTCTCGGCGAGCACGTCGACGATGCGGCGGAAGTTGTCCTGGCTCTCGCGCGGCGTCGCGCCCTCGGGGGCGACGTCACGGTCGTGGAAGCAGTAATAGGGCACGCCCAGCTTGCTGAAGAACTCGAAGGCCGCGTCGGCCTTGAGTTTGGCGAGTTCCATCGGGCTGCCGCCCTGGAACCACGGGCGCTCAAAGGTGGCGCCGCCGAAGGGGTCGAGGCCCGTCCAGACGAAGTTGTGCCAGTAGCAGGCGGCAAAGCGCAGGTGGTCTTCCATGCGCTTGCCCAGCACGAGGCGGTCTTTGTCGTAGTGCTTGAACGACAGCTCGTTGTCGCTGTCGGCGCCCTCGAAGCGGATGGGCGGGATGTGTTGGAAGTAGGAGGTCATGGTCAGGCACCGCGCAGACGGCGGTAGAGGTCACGAAAGCGCACCAGGCGCGGGGCCAGGCGGGCATGGCGTTGGGGATCGGGCGAGAACAGGGCAGCCACGGGCGGGCGGGTGCAGACGGTGTCGACGGCACCGCCACAGGCCAGCCAGCCGAGCCGTGCGGCACCCAGGGCGCCGCCGGCTTCGCTGCCGGTGTGCAGCACGATGTCCACTTGCAGTACATCGGCGATCAGCTGCGCCCAGAAGTGGCTGCGCGAGCCGCCGCCCACGAGCGAGAGCTGGTGCACCTGGGTACCGGCAGCGCGCAGCGCGTCCAGCCCGTCGGCCAGGCCGAAGGCAACGCCTTCGAGCACGGCATAGGTGCAGTCGGCGCGGGTCGTCTGCGCGGTCAGGCCGTGGAAGACACCGGGCGCGAAGGGGTCGTTGTGCGGGGTGCGCTCGCCGGCGAGGTAGGGCAGGAAGAGGGGCGCGCCGGTCTCGCGGATGACTGCGCTGTCATTGCGCGCCAATTCGGCCAGCAGCGCGGCTTCATCGTGGCCCACGAGCTGGCTGAACCACTTGAAGCAGCTCGCCGCGGAGAGCATCACGCTCATCTGGTGCCAGCGGGTGGGCAGTGCATGGCAGAACGCATGCACCGCCGAGGCTGGGTTGGGCGAGAAGCGGTCGTTGACGACGAACAGCACGCCCGAGGTGCCCAGCGAGATGAAGCCGTCGCCGGGCCGGGTGGCGCCGATGCCGATGGCGCTGGCGGCGTTGTCGCCGGCGCCGCCGGCCACCACCACCTCGGGGCCCAGGCCCCAGGCGCGGGCCAGCTCGGGCTTGAGCACGCCGCTGGCCTGGTTGCTCTCCACCAGGCGCGGCATCTGCGCACGGGTCAGGCCGCAGGCGGCCAGCAGGTCGTCTGACCAGTCGCGGCGTGCAACATCCAGCCACAGCGTGCCGGCGGCGTCCGACGGGTCAGAGACCTTGTCGCCGGTGAGCTGCAGGCGCAGCCAGTCCTTGGGCAGCAGCACGCTGGCAACGCGGGCGAACGTTTCAGGCTCGTGCTGCTTCACCCAGAGCAGCTTTGGCGCGGTGAAGCCAGGCATGGCGAGGTTGCCGGCGATGGCGTGCAACCGCGGTGCTGCGGCGGTGAGCTGCTCGCATTGCGCGTGGCTGCGGCCGTCGTTCCAGAGGATGGCCGGGCGCAGGATGGCATCGCTGTCATCGAGCAACACGGCGCCATGCATCTGACCTGACAGGCCAATGCCGCGCACGGCCGCGAAGGCGGCGGGGTGGGCCGCGCGCAACTGCTGAACGGCCGCCTGCGTGGCCTGCCACCAGTCGTCAGAGTTCTGCTCGGACCACAGCGGCTGCGGGCTGGACAGCGACAGGGCGGCGCCCGCCGCACCCACGATCTGGCCACTGCCGTCGAGCAGCAGCAGCTTGACTTCGGACGTGCCGAGATCGATGCCGAGGAACATCAGAGAGTCTCCTCCGCCTCGGCGGCCACGACGCTGGTGTCGGCCAGCGGCAGGGCGGGGCGGGTGAGTCGGTAGCGGGCCAGCGCGGCGGCGCCCACGGCCACGGCATTGGCACCGAAGCGGGAGATGCGCACGCTGGGCGGGGGCAGGCTGGCGGCGGCGGCGTAGTCCAGCAGGGTGTCCAGGGCCTGCTTCAGGAAGGGTTCGCCCAGCTCCACCACCGAGCCGCCGAGCACGATGGCGGCGGGGTCATAGGCGGTGGCGAGGTTTTGCAGCAGCACGCCGAGGTAGCGGCCGGCCGAGGCCACGGCCTTGACGGTTTCGGCGTCTTCGTCCACCAGATGGGCACGCACCTCACCGAGGGAGCGCAGGGCCGCGTCCTCACCGCTGCCGTGCAGCATGGCGCGGGTGGCGATCAACGCCTCGGCACAGCCGCGCCGGCCGCAGGAGCAGCGCGGGCCGTTCAGCTGCAGCACCATGTGGCCCACCTCGCCGGCAAAGCCGCGGCTGCCGGTGAGCAGCCGGTCGCCGACGATCACGCCGGCGCCCAGGCCTTGGTTGATGGACACGTACAGCAGCGGGTCAGAGGCCGGGGAGGGGTTGAACTCCATCTCGCCGAGCGCCGCCACATCGGCTTCGTTCTGCAGATACAGCGGCACGCCGTCGAGTGAGGTGCCCAGAAGCTTCTCGCCGAGCAGTTCGCCGAAGGGGATGTCACGCCAGCCGAGGTTGGGCGCGAAGTGCAGCACGCCTCGGGCCTCGTTCACGCCGCCCGGCAGGCCCACGCCGATGCCCAGCACCTGCTGGTCGCCGTTCAACTGCTTGCGCAGCTTGAGCAAGGCCGTGGCCAGGATGGTGATGCAGGCGCGCACCGTGCGGCTGGCGCCGTAGTTGGCCACGGTGCAGGCCTTGACGTCGCCGGTCAGCGAGGTGGCCACGACGCGCACCGATTCGACGCCCACCTCGGCACCCAGCAGCAGCAGGCGGTCGGGGTCGATGAAGAGGGGCGTGGGGCGGCGGCCCAGGTCGCCCGTGGCGACGACTTCGCGCTCCACCAGCCAGCCTTCGCCGATCAGCTCGCGCACCAGGCCGCTGACAGTCGACTTGGTCAGGCCCACCGCGCCGGCGAGGTCCGCCCGCGACAGCCCCGGGTTGGCACAGAGGTGCCGCACCAGCGCCATGCGATTGATGACCTTGAGCAGCTGCTGGCTGCCGGCGGATTCGGCCTGCATGTGTCTCCTGTTGTGTTGGGTGCCATGACGGCTTTGTGAACTCATATTAGTTCGGTCGCTGAACGAAGTAAATAGGGTGAAAGCACCTATCCGGCGCAGCCATGCCTCACCGAAGATCGCGCCGCGGCGCACCCTGCCACGTTTTGGGGCGCCGAGATCCAGACCTGCACCACGCCCGCACACGCCCACGCCATGTCTGACCCGTCCATCCGCAAGATCGTCATCGTCGGCGGCGGCACTGCCGGCTGGATGACGGCGGCGCCACTGGCCCAGCGCTTCCAGCAGGCCGGGCCTCACGGCTGCGAGGTCGTGCTGGTGGAGTCGCCGGACATCGGCACCATCGGCGTGGGTGAGGCCACGTTGCCGCCGATCCGGGCCTACAACCGAACCCTGGGCCTGGACGGCGCCGACTTCGTGCGGCGCACGCAGGGCAGCTTCAAGCTCGGCATCGAGTTCCGCGACTGGGGCCGCGTCGGCCATCGCTTCTTCCATGGCTTTGGCGATTTCGGCCCCGCCATCGAGAATCGCTCGCCCTGGCAGCACTGGCTGCGGCTGTCGCGCATCGTCGATGGCCTGCCGGGTTACGAGGATTGGTCCACGTCGACCGTCATGGCGCGGGGCCATCGCTTCACGCCGCCGGTGGAGGGGCCACCGTCGGCCGCCAACGCCTACTCCTTTGCCTATCACTTCGACGCTGGCCTGTACGCGGCCTACCTGCGGGAGTACGCGCTGGCCCGCGGCGCACAGCGCGTCGAGGGCCTGATCGTCGACGTCGAGCTGCGCCCCGAGGACGGCTTCGTCAGCGCCATCCGGCTGGCGGACGGCCGGCGCATCGACGGCGACCTCTTCATCGACTGCTCGGGCTTTCGCGCCCTGCTCATCGGTGGCGCGATGCAAAGCCCCTTCGAGGACTGGAGCGCGCTGCTGCCCTGCAACAGCGCCCAGGCCGTGCCGAGCGCGCGCGTGGAGCCACTGACGCCCTACACCACCTCCACCGCCAAGGCCGCCGGCTGGCAGTGGCGCATTCCGCTGCAGCACCGCACCGGCAATGGCCACGTGTATTGCAGCCACTTCATCAGCGACGACGAAGCCGCGGCCACGCTGCTGGCGGGGCTGGACAGCCCGGCGCTGGACACCCCGCGCCAGCTGCGCTTCACCACCGGCCGGCGCAAGGCGGGCTGGGTCAAGAACGTGGTGGCCATCGGCCTGGCGGGTGGCTTCCTGGAGCCGCTGGAGTCGACCAGCATCCAGCTCATCATGGACGGCGTCGGCCGGCTGCTGCAGTTTTTCCCTGACCGCAGCTTCAAGCCGCATCTGGCCGCCGAGTTCAACCGCCGCATGAGCGTGCAGTACGAGTCCATCCGCGACTTCATCGTGCTGCATTACAAGCTGACCGAGCGGCGCGATTCGGAGCTGTGGCGCTACTGCGCCGCCATGCCCATCCCCGACACGCTGGCCCACCAGATCGAGCTCTTCCGCGAGGCTGGCCGTGTGGCTGTCCTTGACCCGGACGGTTTTGCGGAGCCCTCGTGGGTGTCCCTCTTCCTGGGGCTGGGCCTGGTGCCCGAGCGTTACGACCCCTTCGTCGACCACATCGACCCCGAGGCCCTGCTGCAGCACTTCGCCCGGCTGCGCCAGGCCATTGCACAGACGGCCGCCGGCATGCCGCGGCATGCCGACTACATCCGCCAGCACTGCCTGGCGCCGAGCGCTTGACATGAAATCCCACGAACAAAGCCACAGAGGCACAGAGACACAGAGGAGGACGGCGCATGCCCTCTCTGTGCCTCTGTGTCTCTGTGGCTGTGTTTGCCACCGGTGATGAGGCCGACTGCCGGACTCGACACCGACACGAACAACGCCGTGCAGGCCTTCTCCAAGCCTGCTCGACCACGGAGACAACAAGGATCGATTCATGAAGTTCACTGACGGACAGTGGATGCTTCAACCGGGCGTCGCCGCGCATTACGCGGCCGAGGCCTATGAGGTGGAAGCCCACGCCGACCGACTGGTCGTGCTCGCCACGACCCGACCCATCAAGCACCGCGGCGACACGCTGCAGGGCCCCACGCTGACCGTCACGCTCAGCTCGCCACTGCCGGGCGTCATCCGGGTGAGCGTGACCCACTACACCGCGTCCAGCGCGCCGCGCCTGCACATCCCGATGGTGGGCGCCACGCAGGCGCCGGTGCAGATCACCGAGACCGACACCCACGCCACGCTGACCTCCGGCGCGATCTCGGTGGATGTGAAGAAGGGCGAAGGCTGGAGCCTCACCTTCCGCGAGGGCAGCCGCATCCTGACCAAGAGCGACTGGCGCGGCCTGGGCTACATCCAGTGGGGGCCCAAGGGCAACCATGTGCACGAGCAGCTGAGCCTGGCGGTGGGCGAGAACGTCTACGGCCTGGGCGAGCGCTTCACCGCGTGGGTGAAGAACGGCCAGGTGGTCGAGAACACCAACAAGGACGGCGGCACGGCCTGCGAGCAGGCCTACAAGAACGTGCCCTTCTACCTGACCAACCGGGGCTACGGCGTGCTGGTGAACGAGGCCGGCCCGGTGTCTTTCGAGGTGGCCTCGGAGAAGGTGGCGCGCGTGCAGTTCAGCCGCGAGGGCGAGAGCCTGGACTACTGCGTGATTGCCGGTCCCAGCCCCAAGGATGTCGTGTCCCGGCTGACAGCGCTGACAGGCCGCGCCCCGCTGCCGCCGGCCTGGAGCTTCGGGCTGTGGATGACGACCTCGTTCACCACCCAGTACGACGAAGCCACAGCCACGCACTTCATCGACGAGATGGCGCGGCGCGAGCTGCCGCTGTCGGTCTTCCACTTCGACTGCTTCTGGATGCGCGAGTTCCAGTGGTGCGACTTCCAGTGGGACCCGCGCGGTTTCCCCGAGCCCGAGGCCATGCTCCAGCGGCTGCATGCCAAGGGCCTGAAGATCAGCCTCTGGATCAACCCCTACGTGGCGCAAAAGTCGCCGCTTTTCGCCGAGGGCGTGCGGGAGGGCTACTTCATTAAGAGGACCAACGGCCTGACCTTCCAGACCGACCTCTGGCAGCCCGGCATGGCCATCGTCGACTTCACCAACCCGGCGGCCAAGGCCTGGTACCAGGGCCATCTGCGCCGCCTGCTGGCCACCGGCGCGGACTGCTTCAAGACCGACTTCGGCGAACGCATCCCGAGCGAGGGCGTGCAGTACTTTGACGGCTCCGACCCCGTCGAGATGCACAACCTCTACGCGCTGCACTACAACGAAGCCGTGTTCGAGCTGCTGCAGGAAGTGCAGGGCCGCGACGCCATCGTGTTCGCGCGCTCCACCTATGCCTCGGGCCAGCGCTTCCCGGTGCACTGGGGCGGCGACTGCTGGAGCACCTTCGAGTCGATGGCCGAGAGCCTGCGCGGCGGCCTGTCGCTCACGGCCTGCGGCTTTGCGTTCTGGAGCCACGACATCGGTGGCTTCGAAGGCAAGCCGCCGCCGGCCGTCTACAAGCGCTGGATCCAGTTCGGCCTGATGTCTTCGCACAGCCGCCTGCACGGCAGCAGCAGCTACCGGGTGCCATGGCTGGTCGACGAAGAAAGCTGCGACGTGCTGCGCGTGTTCACCCGGCTCAAGCACCAACTGATGCCCTACCTCTACGCCACCGCGCAGGAGGCCTCGCAGACCGGCGTGCCGGTGATGCGGGCCATGGTGCTGGAACACCCGGACGACCCTGCCTGCGCGACGCTGGACCGCCAGTACCAGCTGGGCGGCAGCCTGCTGGTGGCGCCGGTGTTTACCGAGAGCGGTGAGGTGGATGTCTACCTGCCTACGGGCACCTGGACGCATCTGCTGTCGGGCGAAAAGAAGGCGGGTGGCCGCTGGCATCGCGAGACGCATGGCTTCCTGTCCATGCCGTTGTATGCGGCACCGGGCAGCGTCATCGCCTGGGGTGCGGAGACCGAGAAGCCCGACTACGACTACGCCCGCGGCACGGTGCTGCGCGTGTTCGAGCTGGCCGACGGTGCGAGTGCGGCCTTCACGGTGGTGGGCGTAGACGGCGCGGTGGCGGCGCGTGGCACGGTCAGCCGCCGCGGCGCGGCCTACACCGCCGAGGTGGCCGAAGGCGCGCTGCACGACTGGGCGATCGAGGTCGACGGCCATCGCAGCCCGGTGCTGGCCAGCGGTGCGCGCCTGAACTGGACGCCGGCATGAAGCGCGGCCTGCTGTGGTCGCTGCTGTTGACAGCGGCCGGCGCGGCGTGGGCGGATGCCGGCATCGCGGTCAACCAGGTGGGCTACCTGCCAGGCGCGACCAAGGTGGCGGCGGCCCCGGCCGCCCCGGCCATGAAGGCGGCAGGCTTCCAGGTGGTCGACGCCCGCAGCGGTCGCGTGGTGCTGCGCGGGCGCCTCGGCGCACCCGCGCTGTGGGCGCCTGCCGGCAGCGAGGTGCGGCTGATGGACTTCTCCGCGCTGACACGGCCCGGCCAGTACCAGATCCGCGTGGCCGGCCTGCCGGACTCGCCCACCTTCACGGTTGCGCCCGATGCCTATGCCGCGCTCAACGCCGCGGCGATCAAGGCCTTCTACTTCAACCGGGCCAGCACGCCGCTGCTGCCCGAGCATGCGGGTCGCTGGGCGCGCGCCGCGGGCCACCCCGACGACGAGGTGCGCGTGCATGCCTCGGCCGCCGGGCCCGGTCGGCCGGAAGGCACGGTCATCCGCGCGCCCAAGGGCTGGTACGACGCCGGTGACTACAACAAGTACATCGTCAACTCCGGCATCACGGTCTACACGCTGCTGGCGGCGTGGGAGCATTTCCCCGAGGTGTTCAAGGCGCAGCGGCTGAACATTCCGGAAAGCGGCAACGGCCTGCCCGACCTGATCGACGAGGTGCTGTGGAACCTCGAATGGATGCTGGACATGCAGGACCCGGCGGACGGCGGGGTCTACCACAAGCTCACCAACCAGGGCTTCGACGGCGTGGTGATGCCGGCCGACGCGCGCGGTGAGCGCTATGTGGTGCAGAAGTCGACCGCGGCGACCCTGGATTTCGCGGCCGTCATGGCGCAGGCCAGCCGCGTGTTCTCTGCCTTCGAAGCCCAGCGGCCCGGGCTGTCGCAGCGCATGCTCGTCGCCGCCCGCCGGGCCTGGACCTGGGCGCAGCAGCATCCCGCCGAGATCTATCGCCAGCCGCCCGACATCCGCACCGGCGGGTACGACGACAACCAACTGGCTGACGAGTTCGCCTGGTCCGGCACCGAACTCTGGCTGGCCACGGGTGAAGCGAGCTACCGGCCCGACCTCGCCCAGCTCACGATCAGCACCCCTGGCTGGGCGGATGTGAAGGGCCTGCTGTGGGTAACCCTAGGCGCGCATCTCGACAAACTCGGGGAAAATGACAGCGTTGTCGTCAAAGCCCGCCTCATGACCTTCGCGCAAGAACAGATCGCCCTCTGGCAGGCCTCGGCCTACCGGCTCGGCGTGCGCCCGGAGGACTTCGGCTGGGGCAGCAACTCGGAGCTGCTGAACCGCGCGCTGATGCTGCTGCAGGCCTATCGCCTGGACCGGCAACCCCGGCTGCTGGCTGCGGCGCAGTCGCTGTTCGACCATGTGCTGGGACGCAATCCGCTCGGCCAGAGCTACGTCACCGGCTTCGGCACCCATCCGCCGATGCACCCGCACCACCGGCCTTCCGAGGCCGATGGCGTGGAGGCGCCGGTGCCCGGCTTCCTGGTGGGCGGCCCCAACCCCGGCCAGCAGGACCAAAAGGGCTGCCCGGTGCCCTATGCCTCGAAGCAGCCGGCGCTGTCCTACCTCGATCACTTCTGCAGTTATGCGAGCAACGAGGTGGCGATCAACTGGAATGCGCCGCTGGTCTATGTGTCGGCCGCGCTGCAGGCCCTGACACCTGCGCTGCCCCCCCAAAAAGCCACGGAGACTCCATGACCTCGCCCCACCGCCACCCGCTTGTCTGGGTGCCCTCGCTCTACCTGGCCATGGGCCTGCCCAATGTGATGGTGGGGGTGGTCGCGGCCATCATCTACAAGAACCTCGGCGTCGCCAACGAAGACATCGCGCTGTACACCTCGCAGATGTACTTGCCCTGGGTGCTCAAGCCGCTGTGGGCGCCGCTGCTGGAGGCCTACCGCAGCAAGCGGTTCTGGGTGATCAGCATGGAGTTCACGATGGCTGCCGGCCTGGCGCTCGTGGCGCTGTGCCTGCCGCTGGAGGGCTTCTTCAAGCTGTCGCTGGCCTTCTTCTGGCTGGTCGGCTTCGCCTCGGCCACGCAAGACACCTGCGCCGACGGCGTGTTCATGACCACGGTCTCCAAGACCGACCAGGCGCGCTACTCCGGGCTGCAGGGCATGTGCTGGAACATGGGGGCGGTGATCGCCTCGGGCCTGCTGGTGTCGCTCACGGGCTATCTGCACAACCACATGGGCCTGAACTGGGTGCAGTGCTGGGTCATCGTGGTGTCGCTGGCGGCCGCGGCGATGGCGTTGTTCGGCGTCTATCACCTGCGAGTGCTGCCGCCGGGCTCGCCGTCGGCGCTGCAGGGCCAGGGCCTGGCCGTGGGCCTGAAGGCGACCGCTGAAGCCTGGGTCACGTTCTTCCAGAAGCCGCAGATCTGGATGATGCTGGCGGTCATCTTCTTCTACCGCTTTGGCGAGGGCTTCATCGAGAAGTTCGGCCCGCTGTTCCTGCTCGATGGCCGCGAGGCCGGCGGCCTGGGCCTGGACAACGAGGCGCTCGGCCACATCAACGGCACGGTCGGCACGCTGACCTTCATCGCCGGCGCCTTCCTGGGCGGCTTTCTTGTCGCGAGGCGGACGCTGCCGCGCAGCTTCTTCCTGCTGGCGCTGGTGCTCAATGTGCCGCACCTGACCTACTTCTACCTGGCCCAGTCCATGCCGACCGACACGACGACGATTGCCGTGGTGGTGGCGCTGGAGAAGTTTGGCTTCGGCATGGGCTCGGTCGGCCACATGCTCTACATGATGCAGCAGATCGCACCCGGCCGATTCCGCATGGCTCACTACGCGATGGCCACCGGCGTCATGGCCCTCACCAAGTGGGGCACGGGCAGCGTGAGCGGGCTGCTGTGGACCTACGTCAACCATCACTACGTGAGCTTCTTCGGCTGGGTGCTGGTGTTCTCCATTCCGCCGGTGGTGCTGGCCTGGCTTGCGCCGTTCCCGCACGACCACGAGGCAGCCCCCGAGGCGGCCGGTGAGCCCGCCATCGCCGGAGGCCACTGATGAGCCTGCTGTTGAGCCTGGCCCTGGCCGCGTCGACGACCACTGCGGCGCCGGCTTGCCCGGCCGATGCGCTCGGCACAACCCGCACCCTGACCCTGCCGCGGGCTGCAGGCGCCTGGGGCACCGCCCAGCATGCGCCGCTGCCGGGCCTCGCGCCCAAGGAAGTGGTGCTCACTTTCGACGACGGTCCGCGCCCCGAGTCCACGCCGCAGGTGCTCAAGGCCCTGGCCGATCAATGTGTTCAGGCGAGCTTCTTCATGAACGGCGAGCCCATGGCCCGCCATCCTGAGCTGGCGCGCGCGGTGCGCGATGCCGGTCACAGCGTGGGCATGCATGGCTTCCGGCATGACAACTTCTCGCAGCTGCCCGCTGAAGACCAGGGCCGCGACCTCAAGGCCATGATCGCGACTTACGTTGAGGTGCTGGGCGAGGCGCCGGCCGCCTACCGCTTCCCCTTCCTGGCCGAGTCGCCCACGCTGATGAAGGCGCTCGACAAGCTCGGCATCACGGTCATGTCGGTGGACGCCGGCGCCGAGGACTGGCTGCCCGACCAGACGCCGCAGATGCTGGCCGACAAGCTCATGGGCCAGCTCGCGAAGCCGGGCGGCGGCATCATCCTGCTGCACGACGCGCAGGATCAGACGGCGCGCGCGCTGCCCTTCCTCCTCAAGACGCTGAAGGCGGGTGGCTATCGCGTGGTGCACCTGCGCTGGTAGGCGCCATGAAGAAAAGGGGTGAGGCCCCTTGCAAGACCTCACCCCGTCTACTCCAGCTTCAGGCGGCCTGTGCCAGTCGGGCCGGCAGCTCGGCATGGTGGCTCAGCTGCATCGTGAACTGCGCGCGCCCGGCGCTGAGTGCGCGCAGCTGGCCGATGTAGCCGAACATCTGCGCCAGCGGCACCTGGGCCGACACGACGACGGCGCTGCCGCGCACATCCTGCCCCTGCACCTGCCCGCGGCGGCGCAGCAGATCGCCGATGACGTCGCCCAGCGCTTCGGCCGGCGTGACGACTTCCACCGCCATCACCGGCTCCAGCACCACGGGCGCCGCCTTGAGCACCGCCTCGCGCAGCGCGGTGGCCGCCGCCAGCTCGAAGGCCAGCGCCGACGAATCGCGCACGTGCGCGCTGCCGTCCACCAGCACCGCCTCGAAGTCCACCAACGGATGGCCGGCGAACGGGCCCGCCTGGGCCGCCTTGCGGATGCCGGCCTCCACCGCCGGGATGAACTCGCGCGGAATCGCGCCGCCCACCACCGTGCTGCTGAAGCGCAGGCCCTCGCCGCGCGCCAGCGGTGCGATGCGCAGCGTCAGCTCGGCGAACTGGCCGGGGCCGCCGCTTTGCTTGCGATGCACATGGCGCACCTCGGCAGCCGCCGTGATGGTCTCGCGGTAGGCCACCTGCGGGCGGCCCACCGACACGGCCACGCCGAAGCGGGAACGCAGCTTCTCGACCGCCACTTCCAGCTGCAGCTCACCCAGGCCCGACAGCAGCGTCTGTCCGGTCTCGGCGTCCTGCCGCAGGCGCAGCGACGGGTCTTCGCGCACCAGCACGGCCAGCCCCTTGGCCAGGGCCGTGGCGCCTGCCTGCTGCTGCGGCTCAATGGCGAGGTCGATGACCGGCTCGGGCACGGCGATGCTCTCCAGCACCGGCGCGTCGCGCGTGGCCGCCAGCGTGTGGCCGGTCAGCACGTCCTTCAGGCCGACGACGCCAGCGATGTCGCCCGCTACGAGCTCGTCGCGTTCGACGCGCCGGTCGGCGTGGATCTCGTACAGCCGTGTCACGCGCTCGGCCTGGCCGGTGCTGGCGTTGAACACCGTGTCACCGCGCCGCAGGCGGCCGCGGTAGACCCGCACGAACACCATCGTGCCGTGGTCATCCGCGCTCAGCTTGAAGGCGAGTGCCGACAGCGTGCCGTCGTCGGCCACCGCACCGGGGGCTTCGCCGGGCGCGGGCAGGTAGGCCACGACCGCATCCAGCAGCGGTTCCACGCCGCGGTTGCGGAAGGCCGAACCTGCCAGCACCGGCACCAGCTCGCCTGCAATCGTGGCCGCGCGCAGGCCCGCCCGCAGGGCGTCCAGCGAGGGGCTGTCGCCGCGCAGCCAAGCGTCCAGCAGGGCGTCGTCGCGCTCCACCACGGCTTCCACCAGGCGGGCGCGGGCCAGCTGAGCCGGGCCGATCAGTTCGGGCGGGATGGCGGTCACGCGCGGCGGCGCCTGGGCGTCGTCACGGTCCCATACCAGGGCCTGCTGCGAGAGCAGGTCCACCACGCCGCGGAAGTCGCCTTCCGTGCCCATCGGGAGCTGCACCGGCAGCACGTTCGCACCCAGGCGCTCGCGCATCATCGCGACCACGCGGTCGAAGTCCGCACCGGTCCGGTCCAGCTTGTTGACGAAGGCGATGCGCGGCACGCGGTACTCGTCGGCCAGGCGCCAGTTGGTCTCGGTCTGGGGCTCCACACCGGCCACGCCGTCGAACACGACCACGGCCCCGTCGAGCACGCGTAGCGAGCGGCGCACCTCGATGTTGAAGTCGATGTGTCCGGGCGTGTCGATCAGGTTGATCTGCGTGCCGTGCCAGTGCACGGTGGTGGCCGCGCTGTGGATGGTGATGCCGCGCGCGCGCTCCTGGGGGTCGAAGTCCATCGTGGTGGCGCCGTCGTGGACTTCGCCAATGCGGTGGTTCTCGCCTGTGTAGAACAGGACGCGTTCGGTGGTCGTGGTCTTGCCGGCGTCGACGTGGGCGATGACGCCGATGTTGCGCAGGTTGCGGAAGGTGATGTTCGAGTTCATGGTGATTCCTGATTCGGGGTTGGCTTGCCAGCCCCGGCGGAATCGCCATGGGGCTAGCGTGAGGTCAGGACGCCGAAGCGCGCACGCGACAGGCACAGCCGAGCCGCGCTCCGGCGCTCGGGAATCGTGGCGATCAGCTTGTCGAAGGTGCGGTTGAACATGGTGGAACTCTGAAAACGAAAAACCCCGGGAGGGACAGGCCTGCCGGGGTTGGGGGGACCGGAAGGCGCTGGCGCCTTCCGAACACGGTCGAAGGGCGCTCAGGTGTTGAGGCGGGCTTGGATCGTGTGGTTGAACTTCATGGTGGGCGAGATTGTGGGCTGAACGGCTATCTGGGGCAGCGGACAGGGTCTTTCAAGCCCTTGCAGGCATGGCGGCCAGTTGGCTGACGCTGGCCTGCCGGTACGGCGCGCACAGCTGCTCGACGTAGGCCTGGTGCCCCGGCAGCGCGGCGACCGTGCGGGACACCTTGAGGTGGATGTCGCCCAGGAAGCGCGTCAGCTCGTCACGGCCCATCAGGTCGGCGACCGGGTGGTAGCGCTCGGGCGTGATGCCCTGGCCCATCATGACCTGCACCCAGGAGTTTTCGGCAAAGAGTTCGTCGCTCGGGCGGAACACGCGGGCGCTTTCGCGGAACCGCTCGATGCGGTGGTGCAGCGAAGGCAGGATGTCCATCTCGCGCACGTGCTTCCAAAGCGCAGAGTCGGTGCGCTCGTTGACGTGGTAGTGCAGCACGATGAAGTCGCGGATGTGCTCCAGCTCGCGCTTGCTCTGCGCATTGAACTCGTCCACATCAGCCTGCTGGATGCCGCCCGACGGGAAGGTTTGCATGAGTCGGATGGCCGCACGCTGGATCAGGTGGATGCTGGTGGACTCCAGCGGCTCGACAAAGCCGCTGGCCAGGCCGACCGCGATGCAGTTGCGATGCCAGACCTTGTCGCGCTGGCCTGGCAGGAACTTGATGACGCGAGGCTGCGTGATCAGTTCGCCCTCGACGTTCTTCTTGAGCACCTCGGGCGCATCGGCGTCGCTCATCTCCTTGCTGCTGTAGACCAGGCCATTGCCCACCCGGTGTTGCAGCGGGATGCGCCATTGCCAGCCGAAGGGGTGGGCGATGGAGCGGGTGTAGGGCCAGGCATCGCGCACCGAGGCGGTCTGAACGGCCACGGCGCGGTCGCAGGGCAGCCAGTACGACCAGTCCTCATAGCCCACGCCCAGGGCCTCGCCGAGCAGCATGGAACGGAAGCCCGTGCAGTCGATGAACAGGTCGCCGTCGATGCGGCTGCCATCCTGCATCTGCAGCGCGGTGATGGGGCCGTCCCGACCTTGCGGGCCGTCCATCAGCACCGCGCCGATCTTGCCCTCGATGCGCTGCACGCCATGCGCCTCGCTCATCGCCCGCAGGTACTTGGCATAGCGGCCGGCGTCGAGGTGGTAGGCGTAGTTCAGGCCGCTGCGCGGCACATGGGCGAAGCGGTTGGCAAACGCGGCCACCGTCTCGGGGTTGTAGTCGGTGTAGGTGCGCGCCAGACCGTCGCGCTGGCCCTTGAGCCAGAAGTGCTGGAAGCCGGCGCTCCAGTGGTCGTTGCCGGTGCTGCCGAAGGAGTGGAAATAGTCCTGGCCGATGTTCTTCCAGCCCTCGAAGTTGATGCCGAGCTTGAAGGTGGCGTTGGTGGCCGCCATGAACTCGGCCTCGTTGATGCCGAGCAGGTTGTGGAAGCTCAGCAGGGCGGGGATGGTGGCCTCGCCGACACCGACAGTGCCGATCTCCTCGGACTCGACCAGCTTGATGTCGAGCTGCTTGCCGAGCAGCTTGCTCATCAGGGCGGCCATCATCCAGCCGGCGGTGCCGCCACCGGCGATGACGACGCGGTTGAAGGGCTTGGAAGTGTTCATCGCTTGAGTTGGTTCAAGAGTTGGGTGCGGGCCTGGCGCGACAGCGTCTCGTCAATGGGCCCGAGCAGGCCGCGGGCGGTGGCGGGAATGTGGTCCCAGGTGTGCGGGTCGTCGTTGAAGACGAAGTGATCGAGGTGATGCCGCCAGATGCGCTTTTCCTTCTCGGGCAGGTCGCGCAGGGTCATCAGCGCCAGGCGCAGCGTGCTCAGCGGCGAATCTACGTACTCGGGGGTCTGGCGCCACCAGGCATTGATCAACAGGTTGACCGGCGCCAGGCCCTCCACGTGGTGGAACCACATGCTCGGGATGAAGAGGGCATCCCCCGGGTCCAGCTCCACCACCTCGCCGGCGGCCAGCGCCTGCGCGAAGCGAGGGTAGCGGTCGAAGTCGGGGGCGGCGAAGTCCACCAGGCTGATGGGCTGGCCGGCCGGTGTCGGGTCGAGCGGCCCGACGTAGAGGTTCTTGATCTGCTCCGGCGGAAACACCGTGAAGCGCCGCCGGCCCGCGGCCACCACCGCGAGGTTGTCCGGCAGGTCGTAATGCGCGGCGATGCGGGTGCGGTTGCCCAGCCACAGGCTCACGAGGGCATCCCGCGCACCCAGGCCCAGGCCGTTGGCCTCCATGAAGCCGGGCAGCACGGCCTCCACCGTGGTCGAGCCCACGTACAGCGCGGGCGGCTCGGGCACGGCGGCCACGCCGAGCAGTCCGGTGAGCACCTGGTCGAGGGTGGCGCTGTAGCGGTTGAAGTTGAAGCGGGTGAGGCCGTCGTCGGCGTAGAACACACGGCCTCGTTCCTGGGGTTCGAGCTGGAACAGGCCGACGTGCACGCCGTTGTACATGCCCATCAGATAGCGGGCCAGGGCTTCGTCGGATTGGCGCGCGGCCTGCACCACCGGCCAGTGCGCGAAGCCGCCGCGCACCACATAGGGCCGCTCGGCCCTCAGCAAATCATCGGGCAGCGCGTTCGGGTCGAACGGGCCGGGCCAGGCTGGGACCTCGCGCATGGATTAACGCCGGCTGGCGCGCTCCAGCAGCACCGGCAGCTGCGCGAGCGAGGCGATCTGCATGTAGATCGGCAGCAGGTGACCTTCGCGCGCCAGCGTCTCCAGCGCCGCGCCGGGCAGGGCGGCCAGGCGCTCCTCGTTGACGGTGAACAGGCCCGTCAGCCGGCCCTGCTCACCGCTGGGGGTCTCGATGTCGATGACGAAGGGCTCCAGCAGCTGGTGGCGGGTCAGCGCCTCGATGAAGACGGGCAGCTGCTGGGCGTGCGCATGCAGGTGTTCCATCAGCTGCACGATGTGGTCGAGGTAGTCGCTGAAGCCGCCATGCGGCATGAAGAGGGCCGTGCCGACCTCGCCTTCGTCCGGCCGCACGATGCGCGGGCTGGCCAGGTCGATGTGCAGCTGCAGCGTGTCGTCCGGCGCGCGGCCGATCATGAAGGGGTCGCGCTGCAGGGCCATGGGCATGACGGGTGCGTCCCAGCCGGTGGGCGTCAGGAAGAGGTTCTGGCCCTCCTCCAGGCCGAACAGCGCGACGGGCTGGAAGCCGGCGTTGCCGTCCACCAGCTGGAAGACGATGGGGAAGTGGGCCTGCAGCTGGCGGAACTCGGCCGGCAGCGCGAGGCAGGACTGGCGTGCGTCGCCATGCGCCGCGGAGCGATCGGTGTGGATGCGCAGATGGCGGTGGGTGACGTTGTCGAGCAGGGCGGGCGTCATGCGTTGGACTGGTGGAGGTGATCGATGAGGGCGCGATGGCCCGGCAGGCCCGGCACGAAGCGGCGTGCCTGCCGGACGGCTTCGTCGAAGCAGGCCTGGGCGGCCTGCAGGCGATCGGCTGGCTGCGTTTGCAGCTCGGGGCGAAACCCCATGCCGTAAAGCACGTATTGGTAGCTGGCGGACGGGAACACCTCGTCGTTGCGGCCGAAGTCATGCCGGGCCGGGGCGCGCAGGCGCCACATCGGCAGCAGCTCGCGCAGCCGCTCGGGCCAGGTGGCGGGGTCGCGGTGGTCGCGCCAGTAGGTGCTGTCGTCGCGCTGGCTGAGCGCGTAATGCAGCTTCAGGAAGTCGATGACGCGGGCCCAGCGGTAGCTGAAGTCGTCGTTGAAGCGGCGGGCCACGGCGTCCATGGTGGCGCGGGTCATCGGCAGTTCGTCGCACAGGCGCTGCACGGAGAGTTCCACCATCGCCAGGGCGGAGGCCTCCAGCGGCTCGATGAAGCCCGAAGCCAGGCCGATGGCGACGCAGTTGCGCACCCAGAAGCGCTCCCGGTAGCCGGGGTCGTAGCGGATCTGCCGCGGGGCGGGGCGGTCGGGCGGCGTGCCGGTCGCGTCGAGATAGGCCTGCAGGGCAGCCTGGGCCTCGTCATCGCTGGCATGCCGGCGCGAGTACACGCAGCCCACACCGCGGCGGCTGGGCAGGCCGATGTCCCAGATCCAGCCCTTGGCCCAGGCGGTGGCGATGGTGCAGGTGGCCAGCGGCGCGTCGGGCTGGGCGTGGGGCACCTGCACCGGCATGGCGGCGTCGTTGAACAGCACGTCGCGCTCGCTCTTCAGGCCCACGCCGAAGTGCTCGCCGATGAGCCGCGCAGACAGGCCCGAGCAGTCGATGAAGAGGTCGCCGGCCAGCGGGCCGTGGGCGCGGGTCTGCAGGGCCGTGATGTCGCCTTCGGCGCTGGTGAGCACAGCATCGACATGGTCGACGACGTGGCGCACGTTCAGCCGCTGTGTGGCGTGCTCGCGCAGCGTCTGGGCGAACAGGCCCGCATCGAAGTGATACGCGTAGTTGGCGACGGCGGCGAAGCCGGGGGTCTGCACCTGCTTGGGAGCACGGCCGGCTTCGCAGACCTGCACCGACGGGCTGACGACGTCCGCGAACGGCCGCTCGGGCTGGGTGGCGAGCCAGGCCTGCACCAGGTCGACATCGCCGTAGCCGACCGGCAGCATGAAGGGGTGGTAGTAGCGATCGCCCTGTGCGCCGGGCGCACCGCGCGACCAGCCGTCAAAGCGTGAGCCCTGCTTGAACGAGACCTGGCAGCGGCGGATGAACTCCGCCTCGTCCAGCCCGATGCGGCGCAGGGTGTCGCGCATCGAGGGCCAGGTGCCTTCGCCCACGCCAATGGTGGGGACGTCGGTGGATTCGATCAGCGTGATGCGCAGATCGCCGTGCTCGGCCGCGAGCAGACCCGCCACCAGCCAGCCCGCCGAGCCGCCGCCCAGCACCACGACTTCACGCACTCTCTCGTTCACGGACGCGCCTCCTGAAAGAAAAAGGGCCGCAGATGCGGCCTCGCCAAGCGGCGAACAAGGGCGGAGCTCCACGCAGGGCAGCACCGCCGAACCAGACTTTGCCTCACAAGGACGCGTCGTTGCGTCCCGACTTTCCTTGACCTCCCCGCGGGAAGGGGGCCGGACGTCACCGGCCCCGAGGCGCGATCTCAGAACTTGTAACGCGCGCCGATCATGATGCGGCGGCCCAGCTGGGTCACCGCGCCGATCTGGTTCTCGTTGCGCAGGTGGGTGCGCGTGTACTGGTCGGTCAGGTTGATGGCCTCGAACTGCAGGCGCAGGTTCTTGTCGAAGTTGTAGCCGACGCTCAGGTCGAACTGGCCATAGGGCTCGACGTACAGCGGCTGGGCGCCTTCGACGCCGCCGTAGTTGGCGGCCAGGAACTTGCCGCGCCAGTTGTAGGCCAGGCGGGTGGTCCAGGTCTCGTTCTCGTAGAAGCCCACCAGGTTGCCCGAGTCGCCCAGGCCGACCAGCACGTTGGTCTGGGCGCCGGCCTTGTTGTTGTCGTAGCTCAGGTTGGAGCGGACCTTGGTGAAGTTGGCCGACACGCCGAAGCCGGTGTTGCCGAAGATGTGCTGGGCGTTGAGCTCGATGCCGTTGAGCTTGCTGGTGCGCTCGTTGTTCTGGAAGGTGCCCATCTGGAACACCAGCAGCGGATCGGTCGGCTGGGCCGTGATGATCTTGTTGGCCGCGTCCACGCCAGGCTGGCCGGCGAAGTTGGCGAAGATGTAGTCGCGGATGCAACCCGAATCATTCGCCGCGCACTTGCCCAGCTGCACTGCCTTCTGGAAGTAGCCACCGCCAATCGGCGTGGTGATGCCGGCGATCGTCTGCGGGGTGATGACGGCTTCGTTGTAGTCCTTCAGCGACTTGCGGAAGTAGCTCGCCGCGACGTAGCTGCTCTTGGCGTAGTAGTACTCGCTGGAGAAGTCGAGGTTGTTGGACTGCAGCGGCTTCAGGTCGGGGTTGCCCACGGAGCCCGAACCACCGTCGATGCGCGCCAGGCCGTTGAGCGTGCGACCGCCCTGGATGGCGTTCCAGCCCGGGCGACCGATGGTCTTGCCGTAGCTGGCGCGCACCTTCCAGTCGGCGCTCAGGTCAGCGCTCCAGTCGATGGAGGGCAGGGCGTAGCCGTACTTGCCGTCACGCGAGGCGTTGGTGGTGCCGTTGAAGGTGATCGGAATCTCATTGGCCGAGACCCAGCGCACGGTCGAGGGCACGGATTCGACGCTGGGCGAATGCACCTTGGTGCGCTCGTAGCGCAGGCCGGCCGAGAGGTCCATCGGCACGCCCCAGTCCCAGGCCAGGTTGTACTGGCCGAACAGGGCCTGGGACTTTTCCGTGGTGCGGTAGTCGTCGGTGAAGTTGAACGAGGCCTTCAGCAGCGAGTCCGAACCCAGCGCCTTGATGGCCGCGGCACGCAGGTCCTCGAAGTTGAAATAGAAGAACTGGTTGAACAGCCGCGGGTCGTTGGAGCCCGGGATGCGGCTGAAGTACTTGCTGATGGAGTCGACCTTCCAGATGTCATCCGGCATGGCCGACGGGCCGCCGGCGGCGCCGCCACCCCAGGTGTCGCGCTGCACGTTGGCGAAGGCCGAGCGGTTCTTGACTTCGGTCAGCGAGAGGCCGAAGTCCAGGCTGCTGTCGGCGTCGATCTTCCAGTTGCCCTTGGTCTGGATCTGGTTGACCTCGTTCTTCTGGTAGCTGTTGCCGAACACCGAGCCCTGCAGCTCCATCAGCTTGGGGTCCAGCGTGGTGCCCTTGATGTTGAGCACGGGGAACTTGTTGCTGAAGTCGACGTAGGTGTCGTTGCGGTTCAGCGAGGCCGTGCCCAGGGTCACGCTCGTGCCCAGAGGGTCGTTGGCGCCCGAGGTGGCGGTGGCGTGGTGGGCGTCGAAGTCGAAGTTCAGCGCATCGGTGGCCTTCCACTTCAGGTTCAGGCCGATCTGCTGGTTCTTGTTCTTGGTCTGGATGCGCGAGGCGCCCATGGCCAGGTCGGAGTTGGTCATGCGCTCGCCGTAGATGATGGGCGAGGAGGGCGAGCCCTGCTGGTATTCACCGAACTGCCCGCCGTAGTTGAACCAGGCGGAGATGTCGTTGCGGCGCTGGCGGAACTTCTGCTCCGACATGATGAAGTCCAGCGTGCCGACCACGTCCTTGACCGGGCGCATCTGCAGCACGAGCTGGCCGTTCAGGCGCTCGCGGTGCACGCCGGTGAACGAGTAGTTCATGTTCTGCGGCACGCTGTAGATGGAGTTGGCGGTCGGGCGGTTCTTGATGTCGCCCGACGAGGCCGGCGGCAGGCCGCCCCAGACGGCGTTGCTGCCGCTCCAGTCGTTGTCCTTGATGCCGTCGAAGGTCTTCCAGCCGCTGCTGACGTTGGCCTGCGAGTAGCCGGAGTCGCGCACCTGGTAGGTGCCCATCAGCGCAATGCCGAACATGCCGTCGTTGCTTTGCGTGCTGTAGATGCCGCTCAGCTCGGGCGTGGCGTTCTTGCCCTGCTCCTCGCCGGGCAGGCGGCGGGCCGACTGGTCGCTGACCAGCTTGACGCCGACCTGGGCGATGGTGTCCTTGATGTCGAACGGGCGCTGGGTGCGCACATTGATGGTGGCACCCATGCCGCCGGTGGGGCTGCTGGCGCGGCTGGTCTTGTAGACCTCCAGCGCAGCGACGCCGTCGGAGGCGAGGTTGGAGAAGTCGAACGAGCGCGAGCTCGGGGCGCTGCCGTCGATGCTGGAGGCCGGCATCTGGCGGCCGTTGAGCAGCACGAGGTTGAAGTCCGGGCCCATGCCGCGCACGGTCACGCGGGTGCCTTCGCCGTTGCTGCGGTCGATGGACACGCCGGAGATGCGGCTCAGCGACTCAGCGAGGTTGGTGTCGGGGAACTTGCCGATGTCCTCGGCCACGATGCCGTCCACCAGGCCGGACGACGAGCGCTTGAGGTTGACCGACGTCTCCAGCGATTTGCGGATGCCGGTGACGACGACGGTTTCCAGCTGCGTCGTGCTGGCCAGCGCCTGCGGCACCGAGGTGCTGGGCGTGGGGCCCGCATTGGGTTGCTGGGCCTGGGCGGCGCCCATGCACAGCAGGCCGCTTGCGGCGGCCAGGGTCGTGAGGCGAAGGGCAGGGCGAAGCTGTCTCATTCACTTGTCTCCAGAGTTGTGATCTTGTCGTGCGCTCGGTGATGAGCTGAAAGCGCTTTCAAGAATAAGCGATTGGAAGCGCTTTCAACCTAGGCAACACCCTCGGTGTGCGGTGTGCCTGCAACGGCGGGTGCCGTGCGTGCCGTGCCGCTTCGGGCGTGCGATGTGATCGCTCCCATGGGGGAAATCAGCTGTCGCGTCCCGAACTCGGAACATGCCAGGTTGAAAAGCTGCCGCTCGCGATCGCGATGAAAGCGCTTTCATTTGATGATGATGCCGGACCTGCCGGGCGGCCACATGGTTTACCCGTGCCGCGCAACAGTCCCCACGTCGGGGCGGGCGGACCTCAGCGCGGCAGGCGCCGCGTGCTCTCGCGCACCACCAGCTCGGGCGCCGGGAGTTGGGCCTTGGGCTGACCGCCGCGCAGCATCTCCAGCATGGCCGTGGCTGCCTCGACACCGATCTCGTACACCGACTGGCGCACCGTGGTCAGCGGCGGCATGGCGTAGCGCGCCATGATGAGGTCGTCGAAGCCGACGAGGGAGACATCGTCCGGCACGCGCACGTTGCGCCGGTGCAGGCCCAGGCAGGCGCCGATGGCCATCTGGTCGTTGGAGGCGAACAGCGCCGTGAAGTGCATGTCCCGCTCCAGCAGCCGGGTGACCGACAACATGCCGCCGGCCTCGGTGTAGTCGCTCTGCACGATGAGCTGCGGGTCCACCGGGATGCCGGCGGCGGCGAGGGCCTCGAAGTAGCCGTTCTGCCGTTCGACCGCGTCGTCGTGCATCAGGTCGCCGGCGATGAAGGCGATGCGCCGATGGCCCTGCTCGATGAGATGCTGCGTGGCCAGGCGGGCACCCTCGCGGTTGTCGAAGCTGAAGCTGAAAAGCTGCGGCCCCGACAGCTGCCGGCCCACGACCACCATGGGCAGCGCGTCCGACACTCGGCTGAGTTCGTCGTCCGACAGCCGGCCGGCCAGCACGATGACACCGTCCACCCGGCGCGACAGCAGGGTCTCGATGGCCTTGCGCTCGTCGTCCTCATGCCAGTTGCCTGACACGAACAGCGGTACATAGCCGGCGCGTTCGAGCTCGCGCTCGATGCCGAGCAGGGCCTCGCCATAAAACGGGCTGGAGATGATCTGCGTGACCACACCCACGCTGAGCGTGCGGCCGCCGGCCAGCCCGCGCGCGACCGGGTTGGGCCGGAAGCCCAGGTCGCGGATGGCGGCCTGCACCGCATCCTTCTTGGCCTGGCTGACAGCCGCCGTGCCGTTGAGGATGCGTGAGACCGTGCTGGGCGAGACGCCCGCGGCTTCAGCCACCTGCTCCAGCGTGACGACGCCCTCGGGGCGGCTGGGGAGCGCTTTCTTGGCGGGCAGGTTCTTGTTGTTCATCGGCGGCAGGCGGTCGAAGCCACGAGTTTAGGCGCGGCCTCGTGCCGCCCCGCCGCGCACGTCACAACTTGGTGAAGCGGATCCAGTTCAGGTTCCAGCCGCCCTTGGGCGCGAACACGCCGACGTTGTAGGTGCCGGCATTGATGTTCACGGTGTGCGAGACGGTCGTCCAGTTCTGCCAGCCGCCCGTGGCTGGCACGCCGAGCTGGCCGAGCTGGATGCTGCCGGCGTTCAGGTCCAGCGACAGCGTGCCGCCGCTCGGGCTGGCCACGCGGTACTCGACCCGGTAGCTGCCGCTGCTGGGGAAGGTGATGCTGTTGTAGGCCATCCAGTCGTTGGTATCGATCCAGCCGACGTTCAGGCCGCCTTCGGTGCAGGCCTCGGTCTGCACGCCGGCCTGCGCGCTGAAGGCCTCGGCTTCGATCTGGCGCGACCAGGTCGGGGCGTAGACGCGCACGTAGTCCACATACATGCGCGCCGGCAGCGCCGCGTTGTTGACGTTGAAGCCCGGCCAGTTGCCGCCGACCGCGAAGTTCAGCAGCAGGAAGAAGTCCTTCTGGAACTCGTCCGTGCCGTTCACGCCGTTGGCGATGTTGACCTCGTGGTACTTGTTGCCGTCGACGAACCAGCGGATGGTGTTGGTGTCCCACTCCACGGCATACACATGCCAGTCGGTCACGGTGGTGGCGGTGTTGCCGCCGTACTGGGCATAGGCGCCGGTGTGGTCTTGCCAGTGGATGGTGCCGTAGACCTTGTTCTCGTCGTTGACGTGCTCCATGACGTCGATCTCGCCGGAGGCGGGCCAGCCGACCTGGGGCAGGTTGGCGCCCAGCATCCAGAACGCCGGCCAGGCGCCCAGGAAGGACGGCAGCTTCATTCGTGCCTCGATGCGGCCGAAGCGGAAGGTCTTCAGGCCTTGCGTCTTCATGCGCGCCGAGGTGTAGGACGCGCCGCCGAAGTTCTCGCGCTTGGCGGTGATGACGAGCGCCCCGTTCTCGACGGTGGCGTTCTCGCGGCGGTAGTACTGCAGCTCGTTGTTGCCCCAGCCGCCGGCACCAGTCTCGAAGACCCAGTTCGGGCCGATGCTGCCGTTGAATTCGTCGCTCCAGACGAGCTGCCACGACTGGGCTTGCGCCAGACCGGCGGCGGCCATCACGAGGCCGGCCAGGGCCGGGCGGATCAGGGATCGGAAGAGGCTCATGAGGTGTCTCCAACTGTGAGGTGACCATCGCCTGTGTCGGCAATGTGAAAGCGCTTTCAGTGCGCGCTGCAGTGTGGCCTTCACGGCCTCGCGCGTGCAATGGGGCGCTGTGGCCGAAGGCGGGGACGGGTGAACCCTGGGGCCGGCAGCCGCCGCCGAAGCGGCCACCGGCGTGTTCGATCAAGGCAGGGCGTTCAGGGCGTTGCGCACGCCACGTGAAAAGGCCAGGCCGTCCTTGCGGTCCCAGTTGATCGACCAGGTCATCACGCCGCGCAGCGTCGGGTAGGCTGCCAGCGGCTTGATCGCGCCGCACTGCGTCAAGCGCGTCAGGCAGTTCAGCGCCGCGGTGATGTTCGCCAGGCTCGCCTGCCCGCTGTTGGCTGACGACGGGCCGGACGGCAGGCCGAAGGCCACCTGGTCGGGTCGCAGGCCCCGGAACACGTAGGGGCCGCTGCCGTTGTTGGTGGTGAAGCCCTCGATCAGCATGCGGCTGGCGGCCACCAGCAGGTCGACGCTGCCCTCGGCCAGGCCGGAGGTGGCGTAGGGCGCGTAGAGCGCACCGTTGTTGTAGTACTGCACGTGCAGCACGTTGAGCTCGTCGCGCAGGCCGTCGATGAGAGGCAGGTAAGCACCCCAGATGCCGCCGTAGGCGACGTAGCCGCCCTGCACGTAGGGGTGCTCCGGGGCCATCGACAGGTAGAAGCCGCTGCCCAGCCGCGCCTTGAGCTGCTTCACGGCCGTGACGAGGTTGGCCACCACAGGTGCGCCTGAGGTGACGCCGGCGCCGCTTTCCAGGTCGATGTCGATGCCGTCGAACCCGTACTTGCGCAGGATGGCCTCGACGCTGTTGACGAAGTTGGCCACCTGGGTCGCGTTGGTCAGCGTGACCGTGCCGTTCTGCCCACCGAAGGACAGCACCACCTTGCGGCCCTTGGCGCGCGCCGCAGCGATGTCGGCGATGAAGCGCGCTTCGCCGCCCGAGCCGCCGTCGAGGTTGAACACGATGTTGCCGTTGCCGCCGTCATCGGCAAACGCGACCACGATGACGTCGTAGTCCGCCGAGACCTCGCTGAGCGGGAAGGTCGGGCCCGACGGGTTGGTGAAGTTGTGCCAATAGCCGATGAGCTGGTGCTTGCCAGGCGACGGAGAGGGCGACGGCGATGGAGAAGGCGAAGGAGACGGCGAAGGCGATGGGGTGGGCGCCGGTGTCGGTGCGGGCGATGGCGCCGGGCTTGGCGACGGACTCGGGGCCGGGCCGGGCGAAGGTGCCCCGCTGCAGGCGCCCTGCGAGCTCCAGGGCTGGCCGCTGCCGGCCGGGCCGCTGCTGGTGGCCGGGTCATTGCCCTGCGTCCACCAGTTGGCTTTGTAGTTGGTGCTGGCCTTGCTGGCGATCTGCCCGCCGTTGTAGGCCGTGCTGCTGGACCAGGGTGCGGCGCAGGTCCCGCTTGCCGGTGGCGAAGGCGTGGGCGTGGGGCTGGGTGACGGCGACGGCGACGGTATTGGCGATGGCGATGGCGATGGCGAGGGTGCCGTGCCGGTCGCCGGGCCGAGATCCGTCCACAGCGACGCATTCGCCGGGTTCCAGCCGGTGCTGGCGTAGTCGGTCTGGTTGACGGTGGCGCGGTAGAGCCGGCCGTTGAACGTCACGACCATGCCGGCCGTGTAGTAGGTGTCGGGCTGCCAGGCCGCATAGGTCTGGGCGAGGGCGGGCTCGGCCAGCAGCAGGGCGCCGGCGAGCAGCCAGGGGCTGGCCGCGCGCGGCGGGCGTGGGCGCGAAATCATGGGCTTCTCCGGGTTGATCGAAAAGGCCGCCGCACCCCATCGGGGCGCGGCGGCAAAAGGGGCCCGACGCGGTCAGGCCCGAGGAGACATCACTTCCAGGGCGCGTTCTGCAGCGCCGGGTCGTCCACCAGATTCAGCAGGCCGGCCGCCTTCTTCCCGATGCTGCCGGGCGAGGCCAGCGGTGCGCTGCCGCAGCTGCCGCTGGCGGTCTTCAGGGCCTGCCACAGCATGGCGCCGTCGCGCGGGTTGCGGTTGGCCAGCGTGCTGGTTGTCACCGCGTTCAGGTAGCGCTCCACCGAGTAGGGCTGGTTGATGTTGGCGCCATAGCTGTTCTGCAGGATGACCGAGCCGGTGCATTGCGCGTCGGCGTTGTTCACCACCAGCTGCCCGCCGGCCCAGCCTTCGGGTGCGGTCTCGAAGCCGATGGACACGATAGTGCTGCTCGGGAAGAGTTGCCGGTACTGCTTCCAGGCCGTGACGCCGTCGTAGTGCTCGAAGCGGGCGTCGTAGCTCATGATGTTCACGAGGTTGAAGGCCGTCTTCATCGCCGGGTCGCTGTTGACCAGCTGGCGCTCGAGCCCCGCCTTGCCGCCCCAGTAGCTCACGCCCACACCGGCGCACTGTGGGTCGTTGGCCGTGGCGCCGGTGCAGTCGGCGCCGGTGGACCAGGCAGCCACCGTCAGGATGCGCCCGCCGCCCGCCAGATCGACCGCCTTGCGCATCGCCTTCACGGCGCCGGCATAGCCGTCCAGGCCTTCGATCTCGTAGTCGACGTCCAGCCCGTCGAAGCCGACATCTTTCATGATGTTGGCCAGCGCGGTGATGGTGGGGCCGCTGCCGGCATGGCCTTCGGCCGAGAGCGTGCTCCAGCTGTTGTAGGTGGCGCCGCCCACCGCCAGGATGACCTTGATGTTGCGGGCGTGCAGCACGTCGATCGCGGCCTTGATGTCCGACGGCCGGCCGTTGAAGTTGATGCCCGTGCCCGACCAGTTGTTGGCCGCCATGCCGCCCCAGCTGAAGTTGGGCTGCGCGAAAGCCGCCACCACGTGCGTGTAGTTGGCCGGGATGCGCGCGAAGTTGCTGGCCTGGAACACCTGGTTGAGCGTCTTGCCACTGGCATCGAACCAGTTGTCGCTCCAGCTCGGGTAGTAGACCGTGTAGGCCCGGCCGTTCTGGTTGGCCGACTTGGCGGCCGGGTCGCTCAGGCCCGGGGCCGGCGCGGGCGAGGGGGCCGGGCTGGGAGAAGGGCTGGGAGAAGGACTCGGTGAGGGACTCGGTGAGGGGCTCGGCGAGGGAGAGGGCGATGGCGACGGGCTGGTCGTGCAGGCCCCCTGCGATGTCCAGGGCTGGCCGCTGCCGGTCGGGCCGCTGCTGGTGGCGGGGTCATTGCCCTGCGTCCACCAGTTGGCCTTGTAGTTGATGCTGGCCTTGCTCGCGATCTGGCCGCCGTTGTAGGCCGTGCTGCTCGACCAGGCGGCAGCGCAGGTGCCGCTCGGGGTCGGGGAGGGCGTGGGCGATGGGCTCGGAGAGGGCGTCGGCGACGGGGTGGGTGAGGGGCTGGGTGAGGGCGTCGGGGCGGTGCCCGACACCGGGCCGAGGTCGGTCCACAGCGAAGCGTTGGTGGGGTTCCAGCCCGTGCTGGCGTAGTCGGTCTGGTTGACGGTGGCGCGGTAGAGGCGGCC
Source organism: Roseateles puraquae (assembly GCF_002205845.1). Taxonomy (GTDB): domain Bacteria; phylum Pseudomonadota; class Gammaproteobacteria; order Burkholderiales; family Burkholderiaceae_C; genus Pelomonas; species Pelomonas puraquae. The sequence continues at coordinate 250,836 of NZ_NISI01000007.1, forward strand.
GTTGTAGGTCACGACCGTGCCGGCCGTGTAGTAGACGTCGGGCGCCCAGGCGGGCGTGGTCTGGGCGGCGGCCGTGAGGGCGAAAGCGGCGGCGGAGATGGCCGCCAGGCGGCGCAACTGATGCGTCGGGATGCGGGAGAGTTGCTTCATGGGTCGGTCCTGTACAGGGCGAGGGCTCGTGAAAAGGCCGAGGCGCCCGGTCTTCGATCGGGGCACCTCTGCCGCGGCGGGCCCGCCGCTCCGTGCGGGCTCTTCGAGCTGGCTTCAACTGGTATGCATCCAGTTTGCGACTGCTACCACCTCTTAGATACCACTTTGCAAACCAGTCGCCGTGCCGTCACCGGGGAAAACCCAGGGATCGGGTGACAAAACGTTGCGGCGCCTCGGGGCGAAAGGGGGTTGGCGCCTTCGCGGTGCGAGGGGCCTAGGGTTTGTGCTGCTGGGGTGCCTGCCGCCATGAAGCACAATCTTGAAAGCGCTTTCAAGACCCATGCCCGACTCGTCCGCCTTCTCTCGTCGACACCTCCTGGCCGTTGCCCTTGGCGGCGCGGCGGCCAGCGCTGCCGGCCCGGCGCAGGCCCGGTCGACCGAGCCCTTGACCGTGGCGGCCTTCCCGCTGGTCGATGTCATCGCCCAGGACGTGATCAAGGGCTGGGCCACGCGCCACCCCGAGGTGCGCGCCCAGGTCATCAGCCGCCAGTACGACGACCACCACACCGCCATGACCACGGCGCTGTCCACGTCCGGCCACCTGCCCGACGTGATTGCGCTGGAAACGAGCTATCTGGGTCGCTTCTCGCTGGGCACGGGCCTGGAAGACCTGTCGGCGCCGGCCTATGGCGCGGATCGTTTCAAGGACCGCTTCGTTCCCTTCGCGTTCGAGACAGGTCGCAACCGCGACGGGCGCGTGGTGGCCATGCCCACCGACATCGGGCCGGGCTCGCTCTTCTACCGTGCCGACCTGCTCGCCCAGGCCGGGCTCAAGGAGGCGGATTTGACCGCCTCCTGGGACAGCTATGTACAGGCCGGCCAGCAACTCAAGGCCCGCACGGGGGCTTACCTGATCGGTGACGTGCGGCTGTTGAAGGACATCGTGCTGCGCGCCGGCACGCCGGCTGGCGAGAACATCTTCTTCGACCGCCAGCAGCGCGCCCAGGTCACCACGCCGCGCTTCGTGCGGGCGTTCGAGCTCGCGCAGAAGGTGCGCCGCCTGGGCCTGGATGCGCGCGTGGAGGTGTGGTTCAACGACTGGGCCGAGATGCTCAAGCGCGGCCGCCTGGCCACTGAGATCTCGGGCGGCTGGATGGCTGGCCAGATGGCCAACTGGGTCGCCCCCGGCACCGCGGGCAAATGGCGCGTGGCGCAGCTGCCCGAGAACACCTTCTGTGCCTACGGCGGCACCTACTACGCCATCCCGCGGCGCTCGGACCCGGCGAAGAAGGCCCTGGCCTGGCAGCTCATCCAGGAGCTCACGCTGGACCGCCAACGCCAGCTCGACGCCTTCCGCTCGCAGGATGCCTTCCCGGCGTTGCTCGCCGCGCAGGATGACGCCTTCTTCGACCAGCCCGTGCCCTTCCTCGGAGGTCAGCCAGCCCGGCTTCTGTGGCGCGACGCGGCACGCCGCATTCCGGTGATGCCGGTGCACAAGCAGCAGAAGTTCGCCGACGAAGTCGTCAATGCCGAGCTCGACAACGTGCTGGAGTACGGCAAGCCGATCGAGCGGGCGTTGGCGGATGCGCAGGCGTTGTTGGTTCACAGGGCGAACCGGTGATGGCGGACTTTTTCGGTGAACCCACTAGGGTGCCTTTGCTGCGAGCCTTTCGACTCGACGCACCGTGCCGGGAGTTCTGCCTTTGCGCTTGCAAGCGCAAAGGCCTTCGCCAGGCACAAGACAGTCCGCAGTGGACTGTCTTGTGTCCGGGCTCAGCCCCGGCGGGCGACCTACTTTTTGAGCGACCAAAAAGTAGGCAAAAAGTCGCCCCCCGACCCGCCCGGCCTTTCGCTTCGCTCTGGCTTCCCTGCGCTGCTCAGGCCTTGAGGGCCTGCGCAAAACTCGCTTCGCTACGCTGCGCTCAAACAGTTGCGCGGAGTCAGAGCCTGAAGCGCGCTGCGCGCGCGCCCTCAAGTCTTTGCGCTGCTCGGCGGGCTCAAGGGGGGACAGCAGAAACAGCCGGCGCCAGCCGGCTGATGCGTATGGCTGTTGGCTGTTTCGGCTGTTCTGGGCTTCCCCTTCTAAACCGCCGAGAAGCGCAGCAACCCAGGGCGCGCGCGAAGCGCGCATCAACCTCTGACTTCGCGCCCCTTTGTCTGAGCGTAGTGAGCGCAGCGAACGAAGCGAGTTGGGCGCGGCCCAGGGTTGCGAGCATCGCAGGGAACCCACCCGCAGGGTGGGCGGTTTTGCAGGGGCCGCTCTTTGCCTACTTTCTGGCGGGCCAGAAAGTAGGTCGCCCGCCGGGGCGAACTCCCGGCACCGACCGTGCCACCAAGCCCACGCCACAACAAGCACGCCTGGCGGGCAACAACGAGGCCCACGCATGACCCTGCGCATCCCCAACCACTGGGCCCCCTACCTCCTGATCAGCCCCTTCCTGATCCTCTTCGCCGTCTTCGGCCTCTTCCCCCTGCTGTTCTCCCTCTGGCTGGCCTTCCAATCGTGGGAGCCCACCAGCGGCATCGAGGCCATGCGCTTCGTGGGGCTGGACAACTTCGTGTTCGCCCTGACCGACGGCTGGTTCTGGAAGTCGCTGCGCAACACGCTGTGGCTGGCCATCGCCTCCGGTGTGCCGCAGCACCTGGTGGCGCTGCCGCTGGCGGTGTTCCTGCACCGGTCTTTCGGGCGCTGGCGTGGCCTGGTGTCGGGCGCCTACTTCCTGCCCTACATCACCTCCACCGTGGCGATCGCGATGCTGTTCGGCTCGCTCTTCTCCACCGACTACGGCCTGGTCAACCAGGCCTTGCATGCGCTCTTCGGCATGGAGCACATCCACTGGCTGCGCTCGCCCGAGGCCATCAAGCCGGCGGTGGCGCTGGTGGTGTTCTGGCGCTACGTGGGCTTCAACCTCGTGCTGTACCTGGCCGCGCTGCAGACCATCCCGCAAGACCTCTACCAGGCGGCCAAGCTCGATGGTGCCGGCCCCTGGCAGCAGTTCCTGCGCATCACGCTGCCGGGCTTGAAACCCATGATCCTGTTCGGCGTGACGCTGTCGGTCATCGGCGGCCTCCAGCTCTTCGAGGAACCCTTCATCCTGACCAACGGCAAGGGCGGTGCCGACCAGCAGGCCATGACGGTGGGCATCTACCTCTACCGCCTGGCGTTCGACTTCAGCGACTTCGGTGCGGCCAGTGCGCTGGCCTGGATCATGTTCGGCGTCATCGCGCTGCTGACCTGGCTCACGAACAAGGCGTTTGCAGAAAGGCAGGCCCAGTCATGAAGCCCGCGCCCAAGCTGCTCGCCTACGCCCTTGTGGGCATCGGTGCCCTCATCATGCTGGCGCCGTTCTATTTCATGTTCGTGTTCGCCACCCAGTCGCGCACCGACATCTTCAACGTGCCGCCGCCGCTGTGGTTCAGTGGTGAGCTGCTCAATAACCTGAAAGTGCTGACCACGCGGCTGCCGTTCTGGAAGAACGTCGGCTGGAGCCTGTATGTCGGCCTCATGTCCACGGCGCTCACGCTGCTCTTCTGCTCCATGGCCGGCTATGCCTTCGCGATGCTGGAGTTCCGCTTCAAGAAAGCGCTGTTCGCCCTCGTCATGGCCACCATGATGGTGCCGGCCTTCATGAACATGATCCCGATGTTCATGGTGATGGACACCCTCGGCTGGATCGACACCCACCGCGCGCTGTACCTGCCCGGCGCGGCCAGCGCCTTCGGCATCTTCCTGATGCGCCAGTTCGCCGCCAGCACGGTGCCCAAGGAGCTGCTCAATGCCGCGCGCATCGACGGCGCCAGCGAGCTGGGCATCTACTGGCGCATCGCGCTGCCGCTGATGAAGCCCGCTCTCGGCACGCTGGGCCTGATCACCTTTATCAGTTCATGGAACAACTTCATGAACCCGCTGATCGTCATGCGCACGGCGGACAACTACACGCTGCCCCTGGCCTTGCGCAGCCTCTTCAGCACGACCAGCACCGAATGGGGCGCGCTGATGGCGGGGTCTGCCATTGCCACGCTGCCCCTCATCGTTCTCTTCGTCATCTCCTCGCGCCAGCTGATCGCAGGCCTCACCGCCGGCGCCGTCAAGTAAGAAGCCTCCATGAATCCTTTGCACCGCCAGTTCCCCGCCGATTTCGTCTGGGGCGTGGCCACCAGCAGTTTCCAGATCGAAGGCGCCGCCCATGAAGACGGCAAAGGCGAGTCCATCTGGGACCGCTTCTGCAAGCAGCCCGGCGCCATCGCCGACGCGAGCAATGGCGACGTCGCCTGCGACCACTTTCATCGCCTGGACAGCGACCTCGACCTGATTGCCTCGCTGGGCGTGAACGCTTACCGCTTCTCCATCGCCTGGCCGCGGGTGCAGGCCCTCGGCCACGGTGAGTTCAACCCGCGCGGGCTGGATTTCTACGAGCGCCTGGTCGATGGCCTGCGCCAGCGTGGCATCCAGGCCTGGGCCACGCTCAACCACTGGGACCTGCCTCAGGGGCTGCAAGACCGCGGCGGCTGGAACGACCGCGACACGGTGCACCGCTTCGTCGACTACGCCCGCCATGTGCAGGCCCGCCTGGGCGACCGCCTGCACGGCATCACCACCCACAACGAGCCCTGGGTGATCGCCACGCTGGGCCACGACCAGGGCAACTTCGCGCCCGGCATCAAGAGCCGCAAGATCGCCGCCCAGGTGTCGCACCACCTGCTGCTCAGCCACGGGCTGGCCATGCAGTCGCTGCGTGCCGATGGCGCCAAGAGCCAGCTCGGCATCGTGCTGAACCTGTCGTCCACCGTGCCCGCCACCGCCATGCCGGCCGACATCGCCGCCGCCGACCTGGCTGACTCGCGCAGCCGCCGCTGGTACGCGGACCCGCTCTTCAAGGGGCACTACCCCGCCGACGTGCTGGCTGAACTGGGCGCCGATGCGCCCATCGTGCAGGCCGGCGACATGGCAGCCATCGCGCAGCCGATGGACTACCTGGGCATCAACTACTACACCCGCAGCGTCATCGCCGCCAGCGGTGAGGACTGGAATGCCAAGGGCCGCGGCCTGCCGGTCTCCGACATGGACTGGGAGATCTACCCCCGCGGCCTGACCGACCTGCTGGTGCAGATGCACCGCGACTACCCGGCGCTGCCGCCGGTCTACATCACCGAAAACGGCGGCGCCTTCAAGGACGACGCGCTGGCTCAGGGCCGCGTGCAGGATGACGACCGCATCGCCTACCTGCGCGAGCACATCGCCGCCGTGGCTCGCGCCATGCAGCAGGGCGTGCCCATGGCCGGCTACATGGTCTGGAGCCTGATGGACAACTTCGAGTGGGCCAGCGGTTACCTCAAGCGCTTCGGTATCGTGCATGTCGACTACGCCACCCAGGCCCGCACGCCCAAGGCCAGCGCCGAGTGGTACCGCCAGTTCCTGCGGGACTGGCGCGGTTGAATCCCGAACTTCACAACAACACGGAGACTCCATGACCCCCAACACCCTGCGCCGCTGGCGCCATGCCTTGCCCGTGATCGCGGCCGTGCTGACGGCCTGCGGCGGCGGTGGCGGCACCGCCACCGCCGCCCCGGCCTCTACGCCCGCGGCTGCCACGACCTGGAAGCTCGTCTGGAGCGACGAGTTTGACGGCGCGGCCGGCACGGTGCCCAAGGCCGCCAACTGGAACTACGACCTCGGCAACGCCGAGAACAGCGGCTGGGGCAACCACGAGCTGCAGTACTACACCAGCAATGCCCGCAATGCCCAGCACGACGGCAACGGCATGCTCGTCATCACCGCCGAGAAGGCCAGCAACCCGGGCCCCTGCTGGAACGGCAAGCCCTGCGACTACACCTCGGCACGCATCCACAGCAACGGCAAGGCCAGCTTCACCTACGGCAAGGTCGAGGCGCGCATGAAGCTGCCGGCTGGCGCCGGCATCTGGCCCGCCTTCTGGGCCCTGGGCACTGACCTCGCCACCGCCGGCTGGCCCAAGTCCGGCGAGATCGACATCATGGAATTCGTCGGCAAGACGCCCAACACCGTCTACGGCACCCTGCACGGCCCGGGCTACTCCGGCGCCCAGGGCATCAACAAGCCGTTCGACATGGGTGCACCCGTCTCGGCCGACTTTCACACGTACACCATCATCAAGCGGCCCAACGAGATCATCTGGCAGGTCGACGGCAAGGAATACCACCGCCTGACGCCGGCCATGCTGCCGGCGGGCGGCACCTGGGTGTTCGAGAAGCCGTTCTTCGTCATCCTCAACCTGGCGGTCGGAGGCGACTGGCCCGGGGCGCCGGATGCCGCCACCGCCTTCCCCGCGCAGATGCAGGTCGACTGGGTGCGCATCTACCAGGAGAACTGAGCGGCGACGGCCGTGGGCGCTGTGGTAACAATGCAGGGTCACCTCTGCATTGGGCCGCATGCCGCTCGACCGCCCCGCCATGTCCACCCGCTCCTTTCCTTCGCTGTTCACACCGCTGGACGGCACGCCTGAAGACTGCGAGTCCTGCGCCCGCGGCGAGCGGCTCGGCTTCCTGTTCGACTTTGCCTACCAGCCCATCGTCGACCTGGCCCGCCGCAGCGTCTTTGCGCATGAGGCCCTGGTACGAGGCCCGGCGGGTGAGCCGGCGGGTGTGGTGCTGGCCCAGGTCAACGAGGCCAACCGCTACCGCTTTGACCAGAGCTGCCGCGTCAAGGCCATCAAGGGCGCGGCTGAGCTGGGTCTCGCGGAGCGGCTGTCCATCAACTTCCTGCCCAACGCCATCTACCGGCCGGAGATCTGCATCCGCACGACGCTGGAGGCTGCCCGCGCGCATGGGTTCCCGCTGGAGCGCATCATCTTCGAGGTGACCGAGGGCGAGCGCGTGGAGGACGGCCCCTGGTTTGCATCCATCCTGCGCGAGTACAAGCGGGTGGGCTTCCTGACGGCGATCGACGACTTCGGCGCCGGCTATGCCGGCCTGAAGCTGCTGGCCGACTTCCAGCCGGACCTCATCAAGCTCGACATGGACCTCGTGCGCCACATCGACGCTGATGCGGCACGCCGGCTCATCGTCCAGCACCTGGTGCGCCTGTGCGCCGACCTGCGCATCGCCGTCATCGCCGAGGGTGTGGAGACGCCGGCCGAGCGCAACGCGCTGCTCGATCTGGGCATCACGCTGATGCAGGGCTACCTGTTCGCACGCCCCTCGCAGGGCGCGGCCGCGACCGTGGCCTGGGCGGCGGCCTGAGCATGCACCAGGCAAGCTCGCGCCCGTTCAGGGGCGGCTCCTGGCGCTTCGTCGCCCTGGGGCTGCTGGCGCTGGCGGGCGCCACCGCGGCGGCTGAACAGGCGGCCGAGCCCGCCACGGCGCTGCGCCGCGACGGCGGGCTCTTCACCGCCGAGTACCAGTCGGTCAAGGTGCCGGGCGACCGCCCCATCGATCTCATCGGTGCTCACCTCTATCACCGGCTGGGCGAGGGCCTCTATGTCGGGGCAGGCTTTTATGCGCCCTTGGTGCAAGGCGAGTACGGCGGCTTCGTGGCGGCGGACCTCGGCCTGCATGCGCGCCGACCGCTGTGGGGGCGATGGTTCGGCGTGGCCGGGCTGTCGGCTGGCGGCGGCGGCGGCGGCCGGGACGTGGAGCACAGCAAGCGGCTGTCCGGCAGCGGTGGCTTCGCCAAGGGCTATGCGGGCCTGGTGTACGACTTCGGCGACTTCAGCGCAGGCGCGACGGTGGCGCGGCTGAAGTTCCGCCATGCACTGATCGACAGCAGCCAGCTCAACCTGATGCTGGAAGTGCCCTTCACGTATCTCACCGGGCCTTATGCGGCCCAGGGCCAGCGGCTGTCGGTCGAAGACGATGCGCGGGTGGCGCAGGAGGGCGGCGAGTCCCTGCTCACGCTGGGCTTGGACAACTACCACCAGCAGTCGCCGCGCGGCAGCAACCGCAGCACGGTGCGGCTGGCCGACCTGCAGTTCGCGCGCTTCTTCAGCGCCGACCACTACTGGTTCGCATCGCTCGGCATGGGCTATGCCGGCTTGCCGCTGTACAACCAGTTGCTGGGCGGCCTGGGCTGGCGGGTACGCCTGAGCCCGGGCGTGGCCGTCTATGCGCAGCTGGGCGTGGGTTCGGGCGGTTATGCGCCCGATGTGATCGACACCCATTCGGGCCTGCTGGTGTATCCGAAGCTCGCGGCCGAGGTCATGGTCACGCGGGACCTGGGCCTCGGGTTCACGGCTGGTGCCATGACGGCGCCCACGGGCAGCTCACGCAATCTCACGCTGGGCCTGAACCTCACGCGCCATCTGCGCGCCGGAGGTGGCCATGAGGCGGCAGGGCCCGCCACGCTGCAGGGGCTGCGGCTGTCGGTGCTGCACGAAACCGAGTTCAGGCTGCGCTACCGCGAGGTGGACCGCCCGGCGCTTCAGATGATCGGGCTCCAGCTCGACCTGCCTCTCGGCCCGCGCGCCTATGTGCCGCTGCAGGCCTCGGGCGCCTATACCGCCTACCTGGGCTATCCCGGCTACGCCGAGATCCTTGGCGGGCTGGGCCTGCAGACCCGGCTGGAGACCGGCGAACGTTGGCAGGCCTTCGCCCAGGCCCTGGTCGGTGCCAACGTGCATGGCCGCACGGTGAAGGGCTCGGCCGGCCTGCGCTGGCTGCTGGACGAGCGTCTGGCCTTGAACGCCAGCCTGGGCCGGCTGGCCGCGCGCAGCCGTGGCGGCGGCCGCTTCGAGGCCAACCACGTCTCGCTGGGGCTGGACTACCGCTTCTCGGTGCCCACGCGCTGAGGCAGCGGCGCGGCGACGGCGTCAATCGCGCCGGAAGGCGATCTCCACGTCCACCGTGCGCGCCTGCGCCAGGGGCGCGAACTGCCATTGCAGGATGGCGTCCACCGCGGGCTTGGCCAGGCGGCGTGGCACCTGGGGCGCGGCCTCGGCCTGGCTGACGCGGCCGTCGGCCTCCACCGTGAAGCGCACCTTGACGTTGCGTGAGCCGGCACCCAGCGTCTGCTGCACGGCCGGCGTCAGCACCGGCGGAACAAAGGCGCGCAGTTGCAGCGCGCCGTCGTCGCCCTCGTCGTCGTCTGGCTCTTCCGCCTTGGGCGCCGCGGGCATCGGGTTGAGCGCCGGCGTCAACGCCACCGCGGCCAGGGGCGGGGCTTGCGGTGTGGGGGCGGCAAGCGTCACCGGGGCCAGCGCGGGAGGCGGTTCGACCGGAGCGAGCTCGGCCACAGTCTTCACGCCCGGCTCCTCGGCCGGCTTGGCAGCCGTGAGATGAGGCGCGGCCGGGGCGGCGTGGGGCTCCGGCGGGCGGGCTGCCACTTTGGGGCGTTCGGCGCTGGCCGTTGCCGGCCTGGGCGGCTTGGGTGCGGCTTCCGCCCCTGGCTTGGGCACGGTCTGAAACTTGATGAAGCTGAACACCTTTTCCGCATCCCGCCGCGCCCGCTCGGCGTCGGTCATGGGGGCCGTGGCCTGGGCCGCCGCGAACAGCGGCAGCAACAGGCCCAGCAGGGCGAGAAGGCAAGGAAGGCGAAGAACGCGGAGTGAGTCAGGCATGGCGGTACTGCAAGGCGCTGGACACATGACGGACCTGTCATTCAAGCAGACCTTCGTGACACCAGCATGCTTCGTGCCAGCAAGCGTGACAAACGACACGCCACGGGGTAGCGGCGTTACGTCTCCAGCCGGTCGCCTGCGGCGTCAAACCACAGGGTCTTGGCGGCGTCCAGGCCGACTTGCACCTGAGCACCCTCCTGCACCTCGGGCTGGCCTGGCAGTACGGCCGAAACGGTCACGCCGCCGCAATTCATCCACACCACATGCTGGTTGCCCAGCGGCTCGACCAGCTGCACCGTGGCCGGCCAGGCCTCGCCCGGGCCCACGCGCACGTTTTCGGGGCGGATGGCGAGCGTCAGCGCCTCGCCTTGGGCGCGCGTGGCGATGGCCGGCGGCAAGGGCAGGCTGAAGGCGGGCGACGCGAACAGGCCGCCTGCGGCGACCTGGCCTTCGATGCGGTTGATGGCGGGCGAGCCGACGAAGCCCGCCACGCGCAGGTTCTTTGGTCGGTCGTAGACCTCCGCCGGCGTGCCGATCTGCTGGATGACGCCCTGGTGCATGACCACGATGCGCGTGGCCAGGGTCATGGCCTCGACCTGGTCGTGGGTCACATAGATCATCGTGTTGCCCAGGCGCGCATGCAGGGTCTTCAGCTCGCGGCGCAGGTCGGTGCGCAGCTTGGCATCGAGGTTGGACAGCGGCTCGTCCAGCAACAGCACTTTGGCCTCCCGCACCACCGCCCGACCGATGGCCACCCGCTGGCGCTGGCCGCCGGAGAGCTGGCCCGGCTTGCGGTCCAGCAGGGGTTGCAGCTGCAGCATCTCTGCCGCGGCGGCCACGCGCTTTTCGAGCTCCGCCTTGGGCGTCTTGGCCATCTTGAGCGGGAAGGCGAGGTTTTCCTTCACCGTCATCGTCGGGTACAGCGCGTAGCTCTGGAACACCATGCCCACGCCGCGCTGGCTGGGTTCGGCCCGGGTCATGTCCTGCTCGCCGATGTGGATGCTGCCGTGGCTGACCGGGTTGAGGCCGGCGATGGTGTGCAGCAGCGTGGACTTGCCGCAGCCCGAGGGGCCGAGCAGCACGAGGAATTCGCCACTGCGCACATCAAGGTCCAGCCCCTTGATGACGTCGTGGTTGCCGAAGCGGATGCCGAGATCCTGGATGTGGACGCGGGTCAAGGGAGTCTCCTGTTGTCGGTGTTGTGCAGAACCTGGGCGATGCGCTGCTGCGCCGCGGTCACGGGCAGGTCGCGCTGCCAGAAGTCGCTCACGGCCTGTTCGAGCGCCGTCAGCTGCGGCTGAGGCAGCAGCATCTCGGTGTTGCCGACCAGGCGGCTGCCGTCGCGCAGGGCGGCGGCGCCCTGTTGCGCGCAGCTGTCGAGCGAGCGGGTATCGAGGTCGGTGCGCACGGGCACCGAGCCCTTGCGGGCGCTGAAGGCCAGCTGGGTGGCGGGCTGGATGGCGACCTGCGCGAGCAACTGCTGGGCGGCTTGGGTGCTGCCGTCACCGCGCGGGAACACCAGCACGTCGCCACCCACCACATAGGGCGAGCGCGGGTTCAGGCCGGGCGCGCAGCCGTAGTCGCGCCCGGGCTGCTGGCCGGCCGCCGTGAACTCGCCCTTGACCCAGTCGCCCATGAACTGAAAGCCGGCGCGACCGCTGATGAGCAGGCCCGTGGTGTCGTTCCAGCTGCGCCCCGGCGAGGCGCTGTCCACATAGCGGCGCAGACGCTTGTACGACACCAGCACCTGGCGCAACGCCTCGCCCTGCAGGGCGGCGGGATCATGGTCGCGCAGCACGGCGAGGTAGAGGTCGCGCCCGCCCTGGTTGGCGAGCACGGCGGTGAAGAGGTTGAGGTCCTGCCAGGGCTGGCCGCCGTGCGCCAGCGCAATGAGGCCAGCGGCCTGCAGCTTGTCGAGCGCCGCGAAGAGCTCGTCCATCGTGCGGGGCTCGGCCTTCACCCCGGCGCGCGCCAGGGCCGCCTTGGAGCTCCATAGCCACACCGGCATGTGCACGCTCAGCGGCACGGCGTAGAGGTGGCCGTCCACCCGCACGGCGTCCAGCAGCACGGCGGGCAGGGCGGCGGCCCAGCGCCCGGCGTCGGCGAGGGCGTCGAGCTGCGCCAGACGCCCCTCGCGGGCCAGCTGCACGAAATCCCGTGACGGGTTGAACTGCGCGGCCATCGGCGGGTTGCCCGCACGCAGTCGCGCCTGCAGCGCACCGCGCGCCTGCTCGGAGGACACCAGGGCCATGTCCCGCCAGCGGCCCCCTGCGGCGCGGTAGGCGTCGGCCAGGGCCTGCTTGGCCGCGACCTCGCCGGGCGAGGTCCACCAGTGCAGCACGTCGCTGGGCGGCCCAGCCTGGGCCGTGGCGGCCAGCAGCAGGGAGGCGAGGGCGCAGGCGCGGAGCATCGGCAGATCATTACTTCGAATTAAGAAACTTAATAGCGTATTAACCATAACGCCCGCCGCCGCTACAGTGCGGCCCATGAACCTCCTGCTCGCCGAAGACGACGCCCTGCTGGCCGATGCGCTGCAGCAGCAGTTGCTGAACGCGTCGTTCAAGGTCGAGTGGGCGGAGAACGGCGCCGTGGCCGAGTACCTGCTGCGCAAGCAGGATTTCGATGTCGCCATCCTCGACCTCGGCCTGCCGCTGGTGGATGGGCTGACCGTGCTCAAGCGGGTGCGCGAGGCCGGGCGCACGGTGCCCATCCTGGTGCTGACGGCGCTCGATGCCCTGGAGCACCGCGTGGCCGGCCTGCAAGCGGGCGCAGACGACTACCTCACCAAGCCCTTCGACTTCCCCGAGCTCGAAGCCCGGCTGCATGCGCTGATGCGCCGCGGCCGGCCGGCGTCGCAGAGCCAACAGCTGCGCCGGCTCACCCTCGACCGCGCCGCCCGCCGGGCCAGCGTGGGTGGCGAGCCGCTGGAGCTGAGCCCGCGCGAATGGACTCTGCTGGACCTGCTCGTGAACGAGCGCGACCGCGTCGTGACCAAGCCGCAGATCGTCGCAGCCTGGGGCAGCGAGGACAGCGCGGGCGGCTCCATCGAGGTCTACATCCACCGCCTGCGCAAGAAGCTCGAAGGCTCGGGCCTGGCCGTGCGCACCGTGCGCGGCCTGGGCTATCTGCTGGAAGCCACGGCGACGCCCTCGTGAGCACTGCCGCCGGCCGGTCGCTGCATCGCCAGCTGCTGTTGTGGCTGCTGCTGCCTCAGGTCGTGCTGTGGCTGGTGGCCGCGTTCGGCGCCTACCGGGTGGCCAGCCGCCATGCCGACGAGCTGGTCGACGCGAGCCTCCTGCAGGCCGCGCGGGCGCTGGCGCGGCAGATCAAGCCCACGGCCAGCGGCTTCTTCGTGGACCTGCCCCGCTCGGCGCAGGACATCCTCAGCGCCGACCCCGACGACCGGGTCATGTACACCGTCAGCTCGCCGCCCGGGCAACTGCTGCTGGGCGATGCGCGCATGCCGTCGCCGCCCGGCACGCCGGCCCTGGGTGCGCCGGTGTTCTACGACGCCACCGTCCCGGAGCCGATGCGCGTGGTGTCGCTGGACCTGCACCTCGGCGCGCCCGGGGCCGCCGACTCGACCCTGCGCGTGCAGATCGCGCGGGCCAGCGCGCCGCGCGAGCTGCTGGCCCGGCGCATGCTGCTGGACACGGCGCTGCCGCTGTCGCTGCTGATCGCGCTGATGAGCGTGGGCGTGTGGGCCGGCATCCGGCGCGGCCTGCGCCCGCTGGCGGAGCTGCAGCGCCAGATGGAAGGCCGCCGGGCCGATGCGCTGGACCCGGTCCAACTGCGCGCGGCACCGCCCGAGGTCAGCGCGTTGGCGGGTGCGGTCAACGAGCTGCTCGGCCAGGTGCAGCAGAGCCTGGGCCAGCAGCGGCGCTTCATCAGCGACGCGGCCCACCAGCTGCGCACGCCGCTGGCCGGCCTGAAGAGCCAGACCGAACTCGCCCTGGCGGCTGCCCCCGACCCGGCACTGCGCCAGCGCCTGCAGCGGGTGCATGACAGCGCAGTGCGCTGCGCGCGCCTGGTGTCACAACTGCTGGTGCTGGCGCGCGCCGAGCCCGAGGCCGTGGCGGCGCAAGGCTGGGCGCCCGTGGACTGCGCCGCCCTCGTGCAGGAGGTCGCGGCCGAATGGGTGCCACGGGCGCTGGTGGCGGGCATCGACCTCGGGGTGGAGATCGCGGTCGACGCACCCGCCGAAGGCCTGCAGGTGCACGGCGTGGCGCTGTTGCTGCGGGAGGCGCTCATCAACCTCATCGACAACGCGGTGCGCTACGCCGGCCGCGGCGCCACGCTGACGGTGCGCTTGCGCCGCGTGGCAGACGACCTCTGGCTGGAGGTCGAGGACAACGGCCCCGGTCTGCCGCCCGCCGAGCGCGAGCGGATGTTCGAGCGTTTCGTCCGCGCCGAGCATGGCAGCACGAGCCATGCCGATGGCTGCGGCCTGGGCCTGGCCATCGTGCGGGAGATCGCCGAGCGGCACGGCGGCGGCGCCGCACTGCTCCCAGCCGCGCCCCGGGGCTGTATCGCTCGGCTGACCTTGCCCCTGTATCACCGGGTGGCGCACTGACTGGCGACAATCGCGGTTCTTTCCTGAACCGTGATTGCCATGTCCACCCGCACCGTCTTCGGCGCCTGCCCCCACGACTGCCCCGACACCTGCGCCCTGCAGGTCACCGTCGAGAACGAACGTGTCATCAAGGTGCAGGGGCGGGCCGAGCATCCCAGCACCCATGGTGCGCTGTGCACCAAGGTGTCCCGCTACGCCGAGCGCACCTATCACCCGGAGCGGGTGCTGCATCCGCTCAAGCGCGTGAGCAAGAAGAGCGAGGCGCCGGCCTTCGTGCGCGTCAGCTGGGCCGAGGCCCTGGCCGACATCGCCAGCCGCCTCAAGGCCATCGCGGCCCGCGACGGTCAGCGCATCCAGCCCTACAGCTATGCCGGCACCATGGGATTGCTGCAGGGCGAGGCGATGGCGGGCCGGGTGTGGAACGCCCTCGGTGCCGCCCGGCTGGACCGCACCATCTGCGCCTCCGCCGGCGGCGCGGGCCTGGCCATGACCTATGGCCACAAGCTCGGCATGCACACGCGCCACTTCGCCGGCGCCAAGCTCATCGTCATCTGGGGCAGCAACAGCATCACGTCCAACCTGCACTTCTGGACCTATGCCAACCAGGCCAAGCGCGAGGGCGCCAAGCTCATCTGCATCGACCCGCGCAAGACCGAGACGGCTGACAAATGCCACCAGCACATCGCCGTGCTGCCGGGCACCGACGGTGCGCTGGCCTTGGGCCTGATGCACGAGCTGATCCAGCATGACTGGCTGGACCATGACTACATCGCCCGCCATGTCGACGGCTGGGACGAGCTGCGCGCCAAGGCCCTGGCCTGGCCGCCGGAGCGCGTGGCCGAGGTCTGCGGCATCACCGCCGACGAGGTGCGCGGCCTGGCGCGCGATTACGGCACGACCACCCCGGCCGCCATCCGCATGAACTACGGCCTGCAGCGGGTGCGCGGCGGTGGCAATGCAGTGCGCCTGATTGCGATGCTGCCTTGCCTCACCGGCGCCTGGCGGCACCCGAGCGGCGGCGTGCTGCTGTCGGCCTCGGGCTGGTTCGCGCCCTTCAAGAACCCGGACCTGGAGCGGCCCGACCTGCTGGCCGGACGCACGCCGCGCATGGTCAACATGAGCACCATCGGCGATGCGCTGCTGCAGGCCGACCCGCCCATCGAGGCGCTGGTGGTCTACAACAGCAACCCCGTCGCCGTGGCGCCCGAGTCGCCCAAGGTGGTGAAGGGCTTCCAGCGTGAAGACCTCTTCACGGTGGTGCTGGAGCACTTCATGACCGACACGGCCGACCTGGCCGACTATGTGCTGCCCGCCACCACCCAGCTCGAACACCTGGACGTGCACACCAGCTACGGCCACACCGATGTGCTGATGAACCAGCCCGCGATCGCGCCGCTGGGCGAGGCCAAGCCCAACACCCAGATCTTCCGCGAGCTGGCTGCGGCGCTGGGCCTGACGGACCCGTGCTTCCGCGAGACCGACGAGGAACTCGCCGCCCAGGCGTTCACGGCTGACATCGACCTGGGCCTGCTGCGCACCCAGGGCTGGCAGCCGCTGCCCATCCCTGAGGCGCCGTTCGCCGAAGGCGGTTTCCGCACCCCCAATGGCCGCGCCAATGCTGCGGGCGCCGACTACGTGCCGAACTACGAGAGTGCACGGACCGCGCCTGAGCTGGCCGCGCGCTACCCGCTGGCCATGATCTCCCCGCCGGCCCGCAATTTTCTGAACAGCAGCTTCGTCAACGTGAAGAGCCTGCGCGACATGGAGGGCGAGCCCCTCATCGAGATGCATGCCGACGACGCCGCCGCGCGAGGTCTGGCCGACGGCAGCCTGGTGGCCGCCTTCAACGACCGCGGCCGCTATGTCGCCCGGCTCAAGGTGAGCCCCCGCGCGCGCCCCGGCGTGGTCAACGGCCTGGGCGTGTGGTGGCGCAAGCTGGGGCCGCAGGGCACCAATGTCAACGAGGTGACCCACCAGCGCCTGACCGACATGGGCGAGGCGCCCGCCTTCTACGACTGCCTCGTGCAGGTCGAGCACGCTTGAGCCCTCGGCTGCTGCTGGTGGTGCTGACGCTGCTGTTGAGCGGCTGCAGCACGCTCGCTCACTGGACGCAGGCGGCCGGTGGCCACCTCGGTGTGCTGCGCGCCGCGCGCCCGGTGCCCGAGGTGCTTGCCGATCCGGCCACGCCGCCTGACCTGGCCGAGCGCCTGCGGCTGACGCAGCAGATGCGCGACTTCGCCAGCCAGCAGCTCGCCCTGCCCGAGAACAACAGCTACCGCCGCTATGCCGACCTGCACCGGCCGGCCGTGGTGTGGAACGTGGTGGCAGCGCCCGCCTTCAGCCTGCAGCTCAAGACCTGGTGCTACCCGCTGATGGGCTGTGCCGGCTACCAGGGCTGGTTTGACCTCGACGTCGCCCGCCAGCGGGCCGATGCGCTCAAGGCCGAAGGCTGGGAGGTGCAGGTGCAGCCCATTCCCGCGTACTCCACGCTCGGCTGGAGCCGCTGGCTGGGCGGCGACCCGCTGCTCAACACCTTCATCCGCTACCCCGAGGGCGAGCTGGCCGCGATGATCTTTCACGAGTTGGCCCACCAGCGGGTCTATGTGGCCGACGACACCCCATTCAACGAGTCGTACGCGGTGGCGGTGGAACTGCTGGGCGCGCGCGCATGGCTGGCTGACAGGCCGGCGGCGCTGGCGGCCTTCGACGCGGGCCGTGCGGGGCGCGAGCGCTTTCTCGCGCTGGCGCGTGAGGGCCGGGCGCGCCTGCAGGCGGCCTTTGCCGGCCCGGCCGAGACCCGTGCGCAGGCCAAGGCCGACATCCTGGCCGACCTGCGGGCCCGCGCGCCGCGCGAGGCGCCGGGCTACGAGGCCTGGTTCCAGCGCGCCAACAACGCGAGCTTCGCCATCCTGTCGGCCTACGACGAACTCGTGCCCGACTTCCTGCGCCTGTTCGAACGCGAGGGCCGCGACTGGGCGCGCTTCCACGCGGCGGTCGAGGCCCTCAAGCCGCTGTCGCGCGACGCGCGGCGTGCTACCTTGCGCGGCTCAGGAGGACCTCATGAGCTTGATCATCCGCCGCGCCCGGGTCAGTGACGCCGCCGCGATCACCGAGCAGTTCGCCGACCCCGCCGTCTACGCCGGCACGCTGCAGATGCCCTACCCGAACGAGGAGCTGTGGGCGCAGCGCCTGGTGGGCCAGAACCCGCCGACCGCAGGCTCCAGCGAGATCGTGCTGGCTGCCGTGCTCGACGACAAGCCCGTCGGCCTGGCCGGGCTGCACCCCGTGGGCGCGTCGGTGCGACGCCGGCATGCGATGAGCCTGGGCATCACCGTGTCCCGCGCCCACCAGGGCCAAGGTGTGGGCAACGCGCTGATGGCTGCGCTGGTGGACTATGCCGACAACTGGGCGCAGGTCTTGCGCATCGAGCTGACGGTCTACCACGACAACCAGCGCGCCATCCGCCTGTATGAGCGGCACGGCTTCGTGCCGGAGGGCCGCCTCAAGGCCTATGCGCTGCGCAACGGCGTGTTCGACGACGTTTTGATGATGGCGCGGCTGCATCCCCGCCAGCCCCTCGTGCCGACGACGGTATAAGACGCCCATGAGCTGCGGACATGAACGCGGCCGACAGGGAGTTTCGACTTGATGAAGCGTGAACTGAAGCCGGCCCGGCTGGCCGGTTGGGTTGCTGTGGTCTGCGCGCCACTATGGCTCGTGGCTTGCGGTGGCGGCGGAGGCTCCGGCGCAGACGGCGGCAGTGCGCCGCCCATCCCCACCTTGAGCGCCGATGTCTATCCCCTGGCCACCGGTGATCGACGCAGCTGGCGGACGACGCAGGGTGGGATCAATGGTGCCATCCGGCACGAACGTGTCGGCGAGGCCGTTGGCGCGGCCTTGGTGGTGCGCAGCGGTGATTTCCGGGTCGAGCTGCCCGCCGATGAAGAGTACTTGCAGCGCAGTGCGACGGGCGTGTCCACGGTGCCCGGTCCGAACAGTGATGCGCTGACCCGTGCCGTGGGTCCGGTCGAGCTCTTGCGCTTTGGCATGGCGCAGGGGCAGTCGGTCGTGCTGCTGGACCGCACGTTCACTGTCGACGTCGACGGGGATGGCCGGGCTGACAGCCTCGACCTGCGCGTCGAGAGCCAGTTCACCGGCGTGGAGGCCGTGACCACGCAGCTGGCCGCCTTTGCCGATGCCTCTCGGGTGCGCACGTCGGTGCGCACGACGATTCGGCTGGCCGGCGCGTCGGCGACGCGCACGATCAGCCAGACTCTGGACGACTGGTATGTGCCCGGCATCGGCCCGGTGCGGTCATCGTCCAGTACCAGCACGGATGGCGGTGCACCGGTCTTGGAAACCGAAGAGGTGGTGGTCTATGCCGTCGGCAACCGGCGCAGCGAGGCCGTGGCGCCGACCGTCGTGGCGGTCTCCCCGGCCAGCAACGCCACCAGCGCCGGCCAGACCGGTGGCAGTGTGGAATTGCGCCTGAGCTTCAGCGAGCCGGTGGATCCACTCTCCCTGAAGGGCGCCGGCGGTGTGCAGTTGCTGCGCGACGGTCAGCTGGTGGCGCTGAAAGACCTGCTGCTCAGCGCTGACGCCAAGACCTTGATCCTTCTCCCGACCACCTCCCCGCTGTCCGATGGCGCTTACGAGGTGCGCAACGGTGGGCAGGTGTCGGATTGGGCGGGCAACTTGGCGCCGACGCCGCTGAACAGCTTCCGCGTCGACACGCGCGGACCGCGCCTGCAGTCAAGCCAGCCTGCCGATGGCGCGACCGAGGCGGTACTGTCCGGCAGCCTGAGTTTCGATTTCGACGAGGCCCTGGTGGCGCCTGCGGGTGTGGAGGTGCGCGTGTGGCTGCGGGAGGACAGCGTCGGCGACTTCCAGCCGCTGGCCGCCAGCTTGCAGGGCCGCCGCATCGTCGCGCCGCTGTCCGCACCGCTGAAGGCCAACACCGCCTATGTCGCCTCCGCGGGCGCGGGTCTGACCGATGCCAGCGGGAACCCGTTGGGCAGCGTCACGATCTACTTCCGCACCGACCCGGGCGCCTTCGCGAGGCCGCAGACATGGGCGCCGGGCCTGGTGCCCAATCTGGTGACGCTGGCCGACCTGGACGGCGATGGCCGCAGCGACGTGGTCTTCGTGGCGCAGGTGCTCGGTGCGGGCCCGGTCCTGGGCGTGCGGCGCCAGCAGCCGGATGGCACCTACGCCGCCGCGACCGTGCGCCACATCATTTCCGACAGCTACTGCGGCCCGGTGGAGCGTCTGGCCGTGGGCGACATCGACGGCGATGGCCGGGCCGACGCGGTGGTGCGCGGCGGCTGCAGCACGCTGGGCATGACCCGGCTGCTGCACCAGAACCCGGATGGCAGCTTCACCGCCCAACCCCTGCCTGTGGATCTGATGGGCCCGCTGGCGGTGATGGACGGCGGCGTCATGGGCGTCACGACCGTGGGGCTGACTTATGTGAGCCGGGCCACCGATGGCAACTGGACGGTCACGGTGCCGGCGTCGGCCCTGACCTCCGACATTCGTGACTGGCGTTCTGCCGACCTGGACGGTGACGGGCGGCAGGACCTCGTCTGGGTGCAGGGCAGCAGCTCGGGCTTGGGTTACGAATTGGGCTGGCAGCTGCGCACGGCCTCGGGCTGGGGGGCGTTGCAGCGCCGCCCGCTGCCCCAGGGCTCACCCAATGCCCTGGCGACCGGCGACTTTGACGGCGATGGCCGCCCCGAGGTCGTCCTGGCCATCGACAACGGCGCGTCCGGCCCTGCCAGCAACGGTGAGATCTGGTTGATGAGATTCAACGGCGCTGGTGGCTTTGCCGACCCGCAGCGCCTGCCGGCCGCCTCGGGGGCCTCGGCCCTGCTCGTGGAGGACTTCAACGGTGACGGCCGTGCCGACATCGCCGTGTCGCACGACATCCTGAGCCGCACCGGCATCTACCTTCAGGCGGCCGGCGGCGGCCTGGAGGCGGAGCGGCTGTTCGAGTCGGGCTATGGCTACTTCGCGGGTCGCCGGTCGCTCGTCTGGGTGGACCTGACGGGAGATGGCTTGAAAGACCTCGTGCAAGCCGAGGTGCTGCTGCCGGGGCGCACCTTCGCTGGCACCTGGCCGTTGGGCGCCGCGTCGCCGGCCGTGCAGGCGCGGTCCAGCAGCCGGGTGTTGCGCGCGGCGACGGGCGCCCTGAAGACCGCAGGCAGCAGCGTCCAGCGCTGACGACGCCTTCAGCCGGCTCGCCGCCGGCGCTCACGCCGCGTCGGTAGCCAGAGGACGGCTGCCGTGGTGAGGGACAGCAGCGTCCACAGACCTGCGAAGACGTAGTGTGGCCAGCGCAGCTCACCAGCCGGCACGCGGCAACGGCTGGCGGTGTGCCGGCTGCACAGCAGGACGACCGGCTCGCCCAGCCGCGGCAGTTCGCTGGCGACGAGGGGCTCTTCGAGCCTGAAAGGTGTGCCGCCCGCGACGGGCTGGAAGGTCGGTCTGAATCTGGGCCGGCTGGTCTTGCGTTCGAGCGGACCCGCGTCGACCATGACGGCCTCGATCTCCTGCACATCGCCACGCAGGAAGTCGGCATCCTGCTGCCAGAGCCCCAGGTTCATGCCGGCTGCGACCAGCAGAAAGGGCAGCGGAAACAGGGCCTCGGCCCAGCGCAAGCGGGTGTGCAGCGCCATCCCGGGTCAGCACGCAGGCGTCACGGCAGCGCCTGACCGCGCGCGGTCACGTAAAGGCGATACCACTCCTCCCGGCTCAGCGTGATGCGGGTGGCATCGGCGCAGGCGCGGATGCGGTCCGCGTTGCCGGTGCCGATGACGGGCTGGATGCCGGCCGGGTGGCGCAGCAGCCAGGCCAGCAGCACGGCGTTGGGGGTGGTGCGGTGGGCTTCGGCGATCTCGTGCACGGCTTGGGCAGCGGGCGATGCCGCACGGTCGTTGAAGCGGCCCTGCGCCAGCGACCCCCAGGCCTGCAGCTGCACGCCGTGTTGCTGCGCGTACTCCAGCGTGCCGGCCCAGGCGGCCGCGCCGGGGCGCGACACGGCCTGCGGGTCGTTGAAGGTGGTGCCGGCGTCGAAGGCGTCGAGCTTGGCCAGGCTCAGCTCCAGTTGGTTCACGACCAGCGGCTCGCCCAGGGCGGACTGCAGCCAGCGCATCTGGCCCGCGTGCATGTTGGACACGCCGAGGTGGCTGACCTTGCCCGCCGCCTTGAGCCGTGCGAAGGCATGCGCGATCTCGGCGGGCTCCATCAGCGCGTCGGGGCGGTGCAGCAGCAGGATGTCCAGCCGCTCCACGCCCAGGCGCTGCAGGCTGCCGTTGACGCTGGCCTCGATCCAGTCGGCACTCAGGTCGAAGCGGCCCACGTGGTGTTCATCGGCGAAGCGGATGCCGCATTTGCTCTGCAGCCGCAGGCGCTGGCGCAGCGAGGGGTTGCGGCGCAGCACCTCGCCGAAGACGGCCTCGGCCTTGCCGCGGCGGTAGATGTCGGCGTGGTCGAACAGGGTGATGCCGATGTCCAGCGCGGCGTCAATGGCGGCATGGGCCTGCGCAATGTCGCCCTCGGTGATGGGCCCGCCATTCCAGTCGCCGCCCAGGGCCATGCAGCCGTAGACGAGGGGGCTGGCGTCAATGAAATGGGTACGCAGGGGCAGGGCGGCAGGCATGGTGGGCAAGGGTCAGGCGATGGAGGTGGGGCCGGAGTCAGGCGCGAAACCGCGCGAGCCCCGGTGTTGAAAAACGGCAGCGAAGACGGCCGAGGCCAGCGCGGCCAGGCCGCCCATGCGGGACAGCAGGCGCTGGCGCTGTTGCCGCATCAGCATGGCTTTGCGGGCCGGTTCGTGGCGCAGTTCCAGCCGGCGGGCAATGTCCTGCTGGCGGGTGTCGAGGATGTGCGCAAGCGCGCTGCCGTCGGCCAGTTGACGGGCCAGTTCGCGCACCGGGCCGAGCTCGCGTTGCTGCACGCGCAGGCCCGGCGCCTTCAGTGGGCTGCCCAGCAGGCGGGCGCGCAGGAAGAGGGCCTTGGCCGCCAGGCGGTCGGGCTGGCAACCCCAACCGGCGTCCAGGCAGCTGGCGAGATTGAAGGTGGCATCGGCGTGCCCGCGGGCGGCCGCGGCCTGGTACAGCGCCACGCCGCGCGCGGCATCGGGCTCGCCGCCCCAGCCCGACACGAGGGCGCGGCCGAGGTGGAACTGCGCCAGCAGGCTGCCCTGCGCCGCCGCAACTTCCAGCTCGGCGCGGGCCTGCGTGACGTCGCGCGGCAGGCCCAGGCCTTCGAGCCGGCAAAAGGCGAGCAGCGCCCGGCCCTCGTTGTCGCCGGCGTCGGCGGCCTGCATGAACCAGTACACGGCCTGCTCATGGTCGGGCTCCCGCGCATTGAAGTGCAGCAGGCCTTCGCTCAGAGGGTCGAGGCGTTGGGGTTCGAGGTCATCGGGGCGCATGGTTCCTCCCGCACTCGGGCGCGTGGCCCGGCGTTTGGCGGCGAAGTATGCGTGCAATTGGCGCCGGGCCGGCACAGGGTTGGCGCGGGCGTTAGAGTGCGCTCCACGTCACAAGGAGGGCCGCCGATGGCCGAGATCCGCATTCACCGAGAGCACGCCCTGGGCCTGAAGAAGGCCCGCGAGATCGCCTGGCAATGGGCCGAGCAGGTCGAAGAGAAGTTCGACATGGATTGCACCGTCGTCGAGGGCGACGACGAAGACACTGTCGAGTTCACGCGCTCCGGCGTGAAGGGCGTGCTGACGGTGGCCGCTGACCACTTCGAGCTGGTGGCCCAGCTCGGCTTTCTGCTCGGCGCCTTCAAGGCCACCATCGAGACCGAGATCCAGAAGGAGCTCGACACCCTGCTGGCCGACAGCGGCAAGAAGAAGGCGCCTGCCAAGAAGAAGGCAGGCTGACCCGCACGTAGGTCTCGCGCCCGGTCTGGCGCCGAGGACGGGCGGCACCTCGCATCGTCGGCCGAGCGCCGGGCCGCTCCCAAGCCGGCCGGCGGGCGATGTGCTTGGCGGCCACGCCGTCAAGCATCGCCGTCCCCTCGGGGGACCGACTGGGCTGGCCGCGTTCAGCAGGCCAGCCCGGGCGAGGGGC
This sequence comes from Roseateles puraquae, assembly GCF_002205845.1. Taxonomy (GTDB): domain Bacteria; phylum Pseudomonadota; class Gammaproteobacteria; order Burkholderiales; family Burkholderiaceae_C; genus Pelomonas; species Pelomonas puraquae. The sequence goes on from NZ_NISI01000007.1 coordinate 274,169, forward strand.
GTCTTACTTCAGCGATTCGATGAGGTCGATGTACTGCTGCATCGCCTCGTCCTGCGACGTGCCCTTGAGCTCGTTCCAGGCGTCCCACTTGGCACGGCCGACCATGTCGGTGAAGCCGGGGCGCTTGCCGTCCACGTCGCCGCTGCTGCCCTGCTTGTACAGGGCGTAGATCTTCAGCAGCGTCATGTTGTCCGGCCGCTCGGGCAGGTTCTTGGAGTCGGCGACGGCGGCTTCGAATTGGTCTTTCAGGCTCACGGGGTTCTCCAGGCTGATCGGGGGCGCGAATCTCATGACAATCGCACCACGGGCCGCATGAGTTTAGGCCCGCCCAACAACGATTCGGAGGAGACGCCGTGGCCCCGTTGAGCGAACGCATGTCCAAGGTGGACACGGCCTGGCTGCGCATGGACACCGAGGCCAACCTGATGATGATCGTCGGGGTGTGGTCCATCCGCCCGGGCATCACGCTGGCGGCGCTGCGCGAGCGCGTGGCCGAGCGGCTGCTGCAATACCCGCGCTTTCGCCAGAAGGTGGTGGAGGACGCGCTCACCGGCGCGCAGTGGGTGGTCGACAAGGACTTCGACATCGCCCGCCATGTGGTGGCGGAGGTGCCGCTGCCGCTGCGCGGGCAAAGCCGCGACGAGGTGCTGCGCGAACGCGTGGGCGAGCTGTGCTCGCAGCCGCTGGACCCGGCGCATCCGCTGTGGCAGTTCCAGCTCATCGAGGACATGGGCGACGGCAGCAGTGCACTCATCGCCCGCATCCACCACTGCATTGCCGACGGCATCGCGCTGATCGCGGTGATGCTGTCCATCACCGACGGCGGCAAGGCGCCGCCGCAGCGCAAGGTGCGCGAGCCCGAGCCGCACCACGAGACCGACTGGCTGCTCGACGCCTTCCTGCGCCCGATGACCAACATGACCGTCAAGGCCATCGGCATGACAGGCAAGGGCATGGCCAAGGGCGTGGACCTCGCCTTGCACGGCACGACCCCGATGGACTCGTCACTGGAGATGGCCCGCATGGGCTACCAGGCGGTGTCCGATGTGGCGGCGTTTGCGCTGATGCCCGACGACTCGCACACCCGGCTCAAGGGCAAGCCCGGCGCGCGCAAGACCGTCGCCTGGGATGACCGCCTGGCGCTGGACGAGGTCAAGGCCGTGGGCAAGGCGCTGGGCGCTTCCATCAACGATGTGCTGCTGGCCTGCGCGGCCGGTGCCATCGGCCAGTACCTGTCCGACCGCGGCGAAGACCCGGCCGGCAAAGAGATCCGGGCCATGGTGCCGGTCAATCTGAGGCCGCTGGAGCAGGCCTGGCAACTCGGCAACCGCTTTGGCCTCGTGCCGCTGGTGCTGCCCATCGGCATCGCCAACCCGGTGGAGCGGCTGTTCGCGGTGCGTGCGCGCATGAACGAGCTCAAGGGCAGCTTCCAGCCGGTCATGGCCTTCGGGCTGCTGTCGGTGGCCGGGCTGCTGATCAAGCCGGTGCAGCACGCGATGCTGAACGTCTTCGCCAAGAAGGCCACGGCCGTGATGACCAATGTGCCGGGGCCGGCCGAGGCGCTGAAGTTCTGCGGCTCGACGGTGGAGAAGGTGATGTTCTGGGTGCCGCAGTCGGGCGACATCGGCGTGGGCGTCAGCATCCTGACCTACGCCGGCCGCGTGCAGTTCGGCCTCATCACCGACACCGGCCTGTGCCCCGACCCCGAGGCCATCGTGGCCAACTTCGCGCCGGAGTTCGAAAAGCTGTTGCTGCTGTCGCTGATGCTGCCCTGGGGGCAGGACGGGGCTTGAGCCCGAAGTGGGTGGGGAACGGGTGGGCGGCTGCGGTAGCAAAGGGTTGGACGGGGGCGCTTGAATTGGCTGCTTTAGGCTGATCTCGGTCGTTCTCGGTTAGGGATTCAGCAGCAGCTATCGCCAGGAACGGTCATTCAAGCTGTCGCACGCTGGCCGGGAGCTACCGCTCTGGAACCGGGCGATCGGTCCGGCGTATGCGCGCGCGAAACCAGTGACGGCTTTGCAGATGAGTGACCATCACCACCCTCGGCGAGCAGGGCGCGCCTGCAAAGCGCGCCGCCCAATTCCGGCAGTATCGGGACGCGCTGGCAGCATAGGCCGTGCAGTTCTCGCATTTGATCGACAAGCTGGATGGGCAACGAAGCCGCAAAGTGCCGGATCCGTCGGCGGGCCATCGGCGGCTCGCATTGCGGCATGACATTCTGCGCATGGAGGCTGCAGTGCAGTGGCTCGACGAAGTAGCGTCGGTCCCTGAGGTGCACCGCTGAAGTGACTGTCGTCGGCAGAACGAGCGGCGGAACGGCCAAGGCCAAACACCCCGGCTTGACAGGTGGATATTATGTGCTTACATTGAGCACATTATGAGTTCCACCAACAGCCGCTTCCGCACCGCGATGCATGCACTCGCCGTCATCGCCTACGTCGAAGGCCAACAGGCCACGTCTGACCAGATCGCCGCCAGCGTGGCGACCGACGCCTCAGTCGTCCGCCGCTTGCTCTCGGCTCTGCGCGAATCCGGCCTGGTGCAGACCGTTGGGGGCCGTTTCGGCGGCTATGCACTGGGCCGCTCCTCCGCGCGGATCAGCTTGCTGGACGTGTATCGAGCCGTGGGACCGGACACCCTGTTTCCAATGCCCGACCGCAAGCCCAACGCCGACTGCCCTGTTGGCGCACGCATCCACGGTGTCCTCGACGATCCGCTCGACGCCGCCCACGCGGCGCTCGAGCAACGGCTGGCTGCCACCAGCCTGGCCGATGTCATGCAACGCATCCTGGGGGCAGGCTGAGCCCCTTTTTTTTGACCTTAACTGTGTCTATATCAGCCACATTACACCCATGTCTTCCATCCATCACCCGGAGATCCCGATGAAGAACCTCTACACCGCCCACGTCCAGGTCACCAGCGGCCGCGACGGCACCGCCACTTCCTCCGACGGCAGGCTCGACCTGCGGCTGGGTTTCCCGAAGGAACTCGGCGGTGCCGGCGACGCCGCCAACCCGGAGCAGCTTTTCGTGGCCGGCTATGCCGCGTGCTTCGCGAGTTCCGTGAAAGCGGCTGCGGCCAAGCTGCAGGTGCCGGCGGCTGCGGTGCGGGTCGACGCTTCAGCCACGCTGTCACTGCGTGACGACGGCTCTTACCTCGTGTCGCACGTCTCGCTGCAGGTGCACGGCCTGAGCGAGCGCGCCGATGAGGTCATCGCCGAAGCGCGTCGCATCTGCGCGTACTCCAACGCCACCCGTGGCAACACGGTCACCGATGTGACGCTGGCCTGAGGAGAACGCCGTGACTCACCTTCAAGACCAACACATCATCGTCGTCGGCGGCAGCTCCGGCATCGGCCTGGCCGTCGCTGCGACGGCCTTGCGGGCGGGTGCCCGCGTGTCGATCATGGCCCGCTCCCGGGCCCGCCTGGACCGGGCCCGACAGCAGCTGGATGCGGGCGATGCGCTGCAGACGGTGGCCGTCGACGTGACCGACGAGTCGACCGTGCAGCTCGCCTTCGCCGGGCTGCCTGCGCCGGACCATGTCCATGTGTCGGCCGCGGGCTTTGTCGGCGGCTCGGTGCTGGGCACCCCGATGACCGAGTTGCGTGCTGCGCTGGACGCGCGCCTGTGGGGCGCTGTGCACGTCGTGCGCGCCGCAGCACCGCGCATGACGGCGGGCGGCTCCTTCGTGCTGACCGGCGGCATCTCGACCGAGCGGCCGGCCAAGGGCGCCTGGCCGACGGCGGTCGCCACGGCCGCGGCCGAGCAGCTGGCGCGCTGCCTGGCGCTCGAGCTGGCGCCACTGCGCTTCAACGCGATCGCTCCCGGCTGGACCGACACGCCGATGTGGGACGGCCTGCTCGGCGCGTCCAAAGCCGACACCTTCGCCGCCGTGGCGGGGCGCACACCGACCGGTCGCCTCGTCACGGCCGACGAAGCCGCGCAGGCCGTGCTGCTGCTGATGAGCAACGCCTCGCTGAACGGCGAAATCCTCCACATCGACGGCGGGCTGCGCCTCGCTTGATCTCCTCAACATCCCTCAACGGAAAACCACACCATGAAGAACTTCCAACATCGCATCGCCGCGGCGACCGCCGCCATGGCCGTCATGGCCTCGGTCGCCCTGGCGATCACCCATCCCGCTCACGCGGCGGAGCCGGGCAAGCCGGCCAAGAGCCTGTCCACTGCCGCCTCCCAGCAACTGCTGCAACGCCTCGCCGACGAAAGCGCGCTGCGCGACCTGATGTATGCCTACGGGCGCGGCAACGACGAACTCTCCATCCATCACGCAAACCGCAAGCTGGCCAAGGAACGTGGCGCTGCGGAGTACAGCAAGGCGTTCACGCCCAGCACCCGCGTGGAGGTCTACGCCCTGGGCGGCGACAAAGCCATCGGCCAGCTGGTTGGCGTGCCGGCCTGGGTGGACTTCGTCGACCAGTACTACGGCGGCAACGGCTACAGCAGCACGCTGCACCTGATGTCCAACTTCGAGTTCGGATTCGACGGTCCGAACCAGGCCCGCATCACGGCCTATGCGTTGGCGCCACACTTCTTCCTGCGGGCCGCCGCCCGCGACAAGGCCAGCGCGGATACCGCGGTGGAGTGGATGCTGTGCCGCTATGCCGCCCTCGCCGAGCGCCAGGCTGACGGCAGCTGGAAGCTGTCCCGACTGCAGATCAACCTGGAGGAGATGTCACGCGCAGCGGGCTTCTTCCCGGGTGGGCAGCGGGACGGGCGCTGAGGCGTGCCGAGGAAACATGTGGTGAATGCCGTCCCATCGAATGACGGCTCCGCAGCGGTCTGCTGACGATCGCAAACTGCTAGTGATCGTCAGCAACCGCTGCAAACCTGCCCCTGCCACGCAACCCGCGACGGCACCACACCGCCATCTCCCCTGCGCCCAGTCCACGCCTGCGCCCGACGACGGCCGAAACTGATCCGCCTACCTCGGCTGTCCCAACACCTCGGCCGTGAGCCGCACCCGCGCATACTCACCGCTCAGGTTGGCCAGCGCCAGGCGATGGATGTCTTCGGCAGAACGGGGCGTCCCGTCGAGGTCGGGGCGGTCGCAGGTGTAGCGGGCGTCTGCGACCACCGTGTAGTCGAACCCAGGCATCCTGCGCTGCGCACGCTGTCTGATCGCGCTCCGAAAAACAAAAGGCGCTCCGAGGAGCGCCTTCTTGCTGGGAACCCGTCCTGAGATTACAGGCGGAACGGCTCGGCCTTCTTCTTGGCGGTCGGGCGGCCGGCGGCGGTCGGGTAGGCGGCCATCACCTTGGCGGGGTCGGCCTTGGTGTCGAGGTAGGCGGCGTACTGGTCGTTGGTGCAGGGCAGCAGCTTGCCCGGCTTGGCTTCACCCTTGTACTTGCCGTTGGCGTACACGAACTGGTACTCGTTGGCGGCGACCGGCGTGCTGATGCTGCTGGTGTTCTCGTAGCTCTTGGCGCACTCGGCGCGCAGCTCGGCCTGTTCGGGCGTGGCGTTGTTGGCGGCCTGGGCAGCGAAGACGGTGACGGCAGCGAAGGCGGGGATCAGGAACTTCATGGCGCGGTCTCGGGTGGGGGGTGGCTGATGGATGCGAAGCTTACGCCCGGCGCCCGCGCGGCGCACCCCCGAAGGCGCGGGAGGGTGGTCTGTGACGCAGTTCACGGTCGGCCGGGGCTGCCGTGACGGAATGCTCACTCTTCGAGTTCTTCCTTGGCCAGCTCGATGTCCAGCAGCTCCATCGCATCCATCGCTTCGCAGGCCGCGGCGTCGGCGTAGAGCTGTTCGGCTTCTTTCATGCGCTTGTCGCCCTCCAGCATCACGAGGCCGTTGGCGCGCTCGATCATCGCGATGGCGCTGGTCGGGTTGAGTTTCAGGGCCTGCTCGAACATCTTCAGGCCCGTGGCCGTGTCGGCGCCCTGGGTCTTGCCCAGCAGCTTGCCGACCTTGTCGATCACCTCGGCATGGAAGGCGCCCAGCGCGATGTGGGCGTCGGCATGCTTGGGCGCGAGCTTGATCGTCGTCTCGAGCGCGCCCTTGACCTTGGTGCCCAGCCCCTGCGCCAGGGCCTTGGCCACGCTGATGCCCTGGCCGTAGCGGCCCAGCGCGTAGGCCTGCCAGTAGTAGGCGTTGGCGTTCTTGGGTTCCTCGGCCTGCTGGGCTTCCGCGCGCTCGGCGATCTCCAGGAACATCTCCAGCTTCACCTTCTCCTTCTTCTCGAGGTAGTTGGCGTAGATGCCCTGGGCCTTGTTGGCCACCGTGATGCCGGCGCCGCCTGCGGCCAGGCCAGCGTCGTACGCGGCCTGGAACTCGCCTGCGTGGAAGTGGATCCAGGCCTGCACGACATCCGCGTCCTTCGGGAAGGGCTCGGCGTCGCCGGCATGCAGGCGGGCCCAGTGCTTCTTCAGCGTGGCCGGCGTGTAGACGAAGGCGCTGTTGTCGTACGGGAAGGCGGTCCACTTGGCCATGGCTTGTCTCCTAGGTTGATTGGTATTGGCCGGCGAGTTTGAAGAGGTGGTCTTTCGACGCGGGCTCCAGGTAGGGTAGCAGCAGGCTCAGCGCATGGAAGGCGCCCCGCATCAGCGCCGCGCCGGCCCGGTCGGGCTCCAGCGCGTGGCGCGGGTCGCGCACGTATTCATAGCTCAGCCAGTAGCTGACCACCACCACCATCGCGTTCGCCGTGGGGGCGGCTTCGCGCAGGTCCATCTTGAGTGCGCCGCCCAGGTGCAGGCCCGACAGCACATGCCGCATGGCCTGTTCCTTGGCTGCGAGCAGACCCTGGAAATGCGTCTCCAGGCGCCGGTTCTTGAACAGCAGGTCGTTGAGGTCGCGGTACAGGAAGCGGTGCTTCCAGATCAGCTCGAAGAGCATGTGGAAGAACAGCCAGGCGTCTTCCACATGGCGCACGTTGTCGGCAGCTGCCAGCAGCTCGTTCAGCTCGGCCTCGTAGCGGCCGAAGAGGGCGTTGACGAGTTCGTCCTTGGCCGGGTAGTGGTAGTAGAGGTTGCCCGGGCTGATCTTGAGCTCGGCCGAGATCAACGTCGTCGACACATTGGGCTCGCCGAAGCGGTTGAAGAGGTCCAGCGTGACCTCCAGGATGCGCTCGGCGGTGCGGCGGGGGCGTTTGGGCGTGGGCATCGTGGGTCATTCTGTCAGCGTTCAGCGGGCGCGGAGGGCCGACTTCTAGAATCGCGCCCCATGCCGAATTCGACCTCCCCGCCCGCCATCTCCTTCGAGAACGTCAAGAAGACATACCGGGGAGGGCAGGTCAAGGCGCTGAACGGGGTCAGCTTCGACATTCCGTGCGGCGAGTTCTTCGGCCTGCTCGGCCCCAACGGCGCGGGCAAGACGACGCTGATCAGCGTGCTCGCCGGCCTGGCCCGGGCCACCGAGGGCCGCGTGCGCGTGATGGGCCACGACGTGGTGGACGACTACGCCGCCGCCCGCAAGGCGCTGGGCGTGGTGCCGCAGGAGCTCGTGTTCGACCCCTTCTTCAGCGTGCGCGAATCGCTGCGCATCCAGAGCGGCTACTTCGGCGTCAAGCACAACGACGACTGGATCGATGAGCTGCTCGCCAACCTGGGTCTGGCCGACAAGGCCAACGCCAACATGCGCCAACTCTCCGGCGGCATGAAGCGCCGCGTGCTGGTCGCCCAGGCCCTGGTGCACCGGCCGCCGGTCATCGTGCTCGACGAGCCGACCGCCGGCGTGGATGTGGAGCTGCGCCAGACGCTCTGGCAGTTCATTGCCCGCCTGAACAAGGAGGGGCACACGGTGCTGCTGACCACCCACTACCTGGAAGAAGCCGAGGCCCTGTGCCAGCGCATCGGCATGCTCAAGGGCGGTCGCCTCGTGGCGCTGGACCGCACCTCGCAGCTGCTGGCGGGCACGGCCCACACCATGCTGCGATTCAAGACGGATGTGGCGTTGCCGGCCGAGGTGGCCGCTCGGGCCCGCGTGACCGGGCGCATCGTGCAGGTCACGGCCCACGACGCCACCGAGGTGGAGACCACGCTCGCCACGCTGCGCGCGGCCGGCGTGCCGGTCGAAGACTTGGAGATCGGCCGGGCTGACCTCGAAGACGTGTTCCTCAACATCATGCAGGGAGAAGCCGCATGAACGGTGCTTCGACCCTCTTCAAGAAAGAAGTGCTGCGCTTCTGGAAGGTCAGCTTTCAGACCGTGGCCGCGCCGGTGCTCACCGCCTGCATGTACCTGCTGGTGTTCGGCCATACGCTGGAAGACCATGTGAAGGTCTACGAGACGGTCGGCTACACGCAGTTCCTGATCCCGGGTCTGGTGATGATGAGCGTGCTGCAGAACGCCTTTGCCAACAGCTCCTCCAGCCTCATCCAGAGCAAGATCACCGGCAACCTGGTGTTCCTGCTGCTCACACCGCTGTCGCCGCTGGCCTGGTTCGTGGCCTACGTGGGTGCGGCCATCGTGCGCGGCCTGGCGGTGGGCACGGGCGTGCTGCTGGTCACGGCCTGGTTTGCGCCGCCGGGGCTGGACAACCTGCTGTGGGTGCTGGTGTTCACCGTGCTCGGTGCCGGCCTGATGGGCACGCTGGGCCTGATCGCCGGCCTGTGGGCCGAGAAGTTCGACCAGCTCGCCGCCTTCCAGAACTTCATCATCATGCCCATGACCTTCCTGTCGGGGGTCTTCTACTCGGTGCACTCGCTGCCCGGCTTCTGGCAGGGCGTGAGCCATCTGAACCCGTTCTTCTACATGATCGACGGCTTCCGGCGGGGCTTCTTCGGCGTCAGCGATGTGTCGCCGTGGCTGAGCTTCGCGGTGGTGGCCTCCGCCTTTGTCGTGACGGCGGGCGTGGCGCTGTCCCTGCTGCAGCGCGGCTACAAGATCCGGTCCTGAAGCGGGCTTTGCGCGACGTCGAAAGGCGGCCGCGCCAACCGTTTCTACAATCACGGGTTTCCCAGAAGGACCCGTGATGGCCGACCCGACTCCCCTCGAAGTACGCGATTTCATTGCCGCAGGCCTGCCCTGCGCGCATCTGGAAGTCGAGGGCGACGGCCGACATTTCTTCGCGACCATCGTGTCGGCGGAGTTCACGGGCCTGACCCGCATCAAGCGCCACCAGCGCGTGTATGCGGCGCTGGGCGACCGCATGCGCGAGCAGATCCACGCGTTGTCGATGAAGACGCTGACGCCCGAGGAGTGGACGCAATGAGCGGCCTCACCCTCGCGCTGTCCAAGGGCCGCATCTTCGAAGAGACCCTGCCGCTGCTGCGTGCCGCGGGCATCGAGGTGCTCGAAGACCCCGAAACCTCGCGCAAGCTCATCCTGCCGACCAACCGCGACGGCGTGCGCGTCGTGCTGGTGCGCGCCAGCGACGTGCCGACCTATGTGCAGTACGGCGGCGCCGACCTCGGCGTGGCTGGCCGGGATGTGTTGCACGAGCAGGCCCTGGCCCAGGGCGGCTCGCACGGCCTGTACCAGCCGCTGGACCTCAAGATCGCCCGCTGCCGCATGAGCGTGGCCACCCGCGCCGACTTCGACTACGCCGCCGCCGTCAAGCAGGGCTCGCGCATCCGTGTGGCCACCAAGTACACCGAGATCGCCCGCCAGCACTTCGCCGACAAGGGCGTGCACGTGGACCTGATCAAGCTCTACGGCTCGATGGAACTCGCGCCGCTGACGGGCCTGGCCGACGCCATCGTCGACCTCGTCTCCACCGGCGGCACGCTGCGCGCCAACAAGCTGGTGGAGGTGGAGCAGATCATGGACATCTCCTCGCGCCTCGTCGTCAACCAGGCCGCGCTCAAGCTGAAGCGCGACACCCTGCGTCCCCTCATCGACGCCTTCGCGGGCGCCGTCGCCGCATGAGCCTCATCCGCCAACTCTCGACCGCTGCTGCCGACTTCCAAACCGAGTTCGAGCGCCTGCGCCATTGGTCGGCCGAGACGGACGCTGCCATCGAAGGCCGCGTGGCCGAGATCTTGGCCGACGTCCGCCAGCGCGGCGATGCGGCGGTGCTCGACTACACCGCGCGCTTCGACCGTCTGACGGTCGACGGCATGGCCGCGCTGGAGATCACGCAGGCCGATCTTCAGGAAGCGTTGGCAGCCATTCCGGCTGCCCAGCGCGAGGCGCTGCAGGCCGCCGCCAAGCGGGTGCGGGCGTATCACGAGCGCCAGCTCGAAGCCTCGGGCCGCAGCTGGAGCTACCGCGACGAAGACGGCACCCTGCTCGGCCAGAAGGTCACCCCGCTGGACCGCGTCGGCATCTACGTGCCCGGCGGCAAGGCGGCCTACCCGAGCAGCGTGTTGATGAACGCCATTCCGGCCCATGTGGCCGGCGTGCAGGAGATCATCATGGTGGTGCCCACGCCGGACGGCGTGCGCAACCCGCTGGTGCTGGCCGCGGCGGCGGTGGCCGGCGTGCACCGCGCCTTCACCATCGGCGGCGCACAGGCCGTGGCCGCGCTGGCCTACGGTACCGCCACCATCCCGCGGGTGGACAAGATCACCGGCCCGGGCAATGCCTACGTGGCCTCGGCGAAGAAGCATGTGTTCGGCCAGGTCGGCATCGACATGATTGCCGGCCCGAGCGAGATCCTCGTCATCGCCGATGGCACCACGCCGCCGGACTGGGTGGCCATGGACCTCTTCAGCCAGGCCGAGCACGACGAGCTGGCGCAGAGCATCCTGCTGAGCCCGGACGCCAGCTTCCTGGCCGCCGTGCACGCCAGCATGGAGCGCCTGCTGCCCACGCTGCCGCGCGAAGCCATCGTCCGCGCGTCGCTGCAGGGCCGCGGGGCGCTGATCCATACGCGCTCGATGGAAGAGGCCTGCGAGATCAGCAACAGCATCGCGCCCGAGCACCTGGAGATCAGCGCCGCCGAGCCGGCGCGCTGGGAGCCGCTGCTGCGCCATGCCGGCGCCATCTTCATGGGCGCCTACACCAGCGAAAGCCTGGGCGACTACTGCGCCGGCCCCAACCACGTGCTGCCGACGGCGAGCACGGCGCGCTTCTCGTCGCCGCTGGGCGTGTACGACTTCCAGAAGCGCAGCAGCCTCATCGAGGTCAGCGAGCAGGGCGCCCAGGTGCTGGGCGGCATCGCGTCGACGCTGGCGCACGGCGAAGGCCTGCAGGCCCATGCGCGCGCCGCGGAACTGCGGCTGAAGTAACAGCTCAGGCCGCGTCCACCGGTGCGGTCTTGAAGGGGCTGCGTTCCGGCGGCTCGTCGTGTTCTGCCGTCTTGGTGAGGGCGGTGGTGATCCAGTTCAGCGCCGACACCCGGTGGCGCACTGCGCAGCTCAGTGGCTCGGGCTTGGCGCCCATCTTGGCTTTGGGTTCGAGCGCGGTGCGGCCAAGGCTCAGACGCGACGAGCCGAAGGCGATCGCATCCTGCACGGTGGATTGCAGCAGGCTCAGGTACAGCGGCGCCTCGGCGTTGGCGGCGCGGTCATAGCCGATGTAGTAGCCGAGCGTCGTGTCGCCGTCGTGCACGCTGGTCACGAACCCCAGCCAGCGGCCGTCTGCGTGCTCCGCCACCCGGCAGCGGAAGCGGGCGCCGAGCGCCTGCGCCATCGCCGGCAGATAGCCCGGTGTCAGCGTGGCCAGGCGCAGGCCCTGGGCGGCGTGCACCTGCCCGTAGAGGGCGTGCAACTCGTCGGCGCGCGCCTGCATCTCTGCGGCGCTGGCCTCGCGCAGTGTGACGCCGGCGGCCGCGCAGTCCTTCAGCAGCTTCTTGGCGGCGCTGCGGTAGCTGGAGGTCATGCTGGCCAGGTAGTCGTCCCAGCTGCGCCACTCGGGCCGCAGCGTGAGCACCATGTCGGGTTCGGTCTCGACGCTGCGGTAGCCGAGCAGGCGCAGCGTAGGCGGCACCGCGTCACCGGGCATGCCCAGGTCCTTGATCAACGCGAGGTCGGACTGGCCATCGAGCTTGTCGGCGCGACGCAACCGGTAGATGGCTTCGCAGATGCCATGCCAGAGCTGCCCGGGGTCGGTGTCGGGCGCCAAGGCCATCGAGCGCGGCCCCCACACGAGCAGATTGCCGCAGACGAGCAGATGCTCCCGCAGCCCCGCCATGGGTGCGGCCACCAGACGCTGGCTGCCCGGCTTGCGCAGCTGCGCGCCGCCCACGGTGACCCGCTGCAGCAGCAAGGCCGCCACCGGGCGGCCGTCGTCGTAGGCCAGGGCATAGCGGGGCTCCAGGTTGTCGGGCGCATGCGCTTCCAACACCCGGAGGTAGTCGCGCGACAGGAAGATGGACTGGGTGGCGAGCTCATCCCAATGCGCCGGGTTCAGGAAGTCCACCCGGTCGGCCAGCGCCAGCTGCAGGCCCGAAGGCCGGCGGCGCGCCGCGCGCCGGGCCTTGATGTCGTGCAGCGCCTGAGCGGGGTGCACTGGCGCCGGCTTGAGCTTGCCCAGCGCACGGCCCGTGCGCTTGAGCTGGGCCGCAGCGGCCAGGAGGGGCTTCTTGACGAGTCGCGATGCGGACATCGATGCGCAGAGAGTGGTGAGACGCGCAGGCTAACCGAGTCTTGGGCTGAGGCTGGGCATTGCACTTGGCAGGCGATCGGCTACGCTGGCGCATGGGTCTGGGTCGACGCCACCTGTTGATCGCCGGGGCGGTGCTGCCTTGCTGGGCAGCCGGTGCCGAGCCGCGCATGTTGCGCATCCCGCAGGTGTCCGCGCGGGCCGAACTGCCGCGCAGCTACCCGGCGCTGCTACTGGAGCAGGCGCTGACCGCGGCTGGGCTGCCTGTGAGCCTGTCGCAGACTCGCGAACCCATTCCGCAGAACCGCGCCTTTCTGGCGCTCGGGCGGGGCCCGGATCGGCTGGACGTTGTCTGGTCGATGACGTCCGTCGAACGCGAGGCCCGGGCGCGCGCCATCCGCGTGCCGCTGTTCAAGGGCCTGTTCGGCTGGCGGCTCCTGCTCGCCCGGCCGGCGATGGCTGAGCGCTTGCGTCAGGTGCAGACGCTCGATGAGCTGCGGGCCTTCGTGATGCTGCAGGGTCAGGACTGGCCGGACACCGCCATCCTGCGCGCCGCCGGCCTGCAGGTCATCGCGTCGCCCACCTACGAGGCGATGTTCAAGCAGCTGCGCCTCGGCCGGGGTGACGCCTTTCCCCGGGCCATCGAGGAGATCTGGTGGGAGCAGGCCTTGCACGGTGAAGGCTTGGTGGTGGTGCCCGAACTGGGCCTTCACTACCCGACGGCGGTCTACTTCTTCGTCGACCGCGGCGACGAAGCGCTGGCCCAGGCGATCGAGCTCGGACTGCAGCGCCTGCGAGCTAGCGGTGCCTTCGACCGGCTCTTTCTCAAGCACCACGGCGACGACATCGTCCGCGCCCAGCTGGACCGTCGCCGCATCTTTGAACTCGCGAACCCGCGGTTGCCGCCGCAGACGCCGTTGGATCAGGCCGAGCTGTGGTTTCGTCCCTAGGGTTAACGTGACACGAAGTTCGTGCAACACGAACTTCGTGATACGCTGCCCGCCATGAAGAACGTGACCGTGTCGATGGACGATGCCGTGGCCGAGTGGGCTCGGCTGGAAGCCGCGCGGCGCAATACCAGCGTGTCGCGCCTGCTCGGCGAGCTGCTGGCCGAGAAGATGCGCCACGACGACGCGTACGAGCGCGCGCTGCAGGACTGGCAGCACCGCGAGCGCACCTGGTCGTCGGACGGCCAGCCCTACCCGGGCCGGGGCGTGCTGTGAGCGATCCGGTCTTCGTCGACACCTCGGTGCTGCTGTTCAGCGAAGACGGCGCCCGCCCTGCCGAGCGCGAGCAGGTGCTGGCCTGGCTGCGCCAGCTGTGGGCGACGCGCACCGGCCGGGTGTCGGTGCAGGTGCTCAACGACTTCTACCTGCTGGCCACCCAGCGCGTGTCGCCGCCCATGCCCCAGGGCGACGTGCGCGCCGAGGTGCGCCGCTACCAGCACTGGCGACCCTGGCAAACCGATCAGGCCACGGTCGAGTCGGCCTGGTCGCTGGAAAGCCGCTTCGGCTTGCCGTTCGCCGACGCCCTGGTCGTGGCCAGCGCCAAGGCCCAGGGCTGCACGCGCCTGCTGAGCCTGTCCCTGCCGCACGACGCTCATTTCGACAGCGTGCAGGTGCTCAACCCTCTGGTGGCCCCCGTGCCCAATGCCGCATGACCGATCGCCTGCAGCAAGCCCTCGCCCGCATCCGTCCCGACGTGCGGGCGGCCCATGCCTACGTCGTGCAGCCGAGCACCGGTGTCGTCAAGCTCGACATCATGGAGAACCCGTTTCGCCTGCCGCCCGAGTTGCAGCGCGCGCTGGGTGAGCGCCTGGGCGCGGTCGCCATCAATCGCTACCCGGCCGAGCGCACCGCCGAGCTGGCCGCGGCACTCAAGGCGCATGCGGGCGTGCCGGCCCACTGCGGCATCACGCTGGGCAACGGCTCGGACGAACTCATCAGCCTGCTGACGCTGGCCATCGCCCAGCCCGGCGCCACGGTGCTGTCGCCGCTGCCGAGCTTTGTCATCTACGAGATGTGTGCCGGCCAGCAGCGGCTGAACTTCGTCGGCGTGCCGCTGCGAGCCGATGACTTCGAGCTGGACGAGGCCGCCATGCTGGCCGCCATCGAGCAGCACCAGCCGGCGCTGGTCTACCTCTCCTACCCCAACAACCCGACCGGCAACCTCTGGGATGCCGCCGTCATCGAGCGCATCGTCGCAGCGGCGCCGGGTCTGGTGGTGCTGGACGAGGCCTACCAACCCTTCGCCTCCCGTGACAGCCTGGACCTGATGGCCCGCCATCCTCATGTGCTGGTCATGCGCACGATGAGCAAGTTCGGCCTGGCTGGCGTGCGCATCGGCTACCTGCTCGGCGCGCGCGAGGTGGTCGACCAGATCGAGAAGCTGCGCCCGCCGTTCAACGTCAGCGTGCTCAATGCGGAGGCGGCCCTGTTCGCCCTGGACCACGCCGAGGTCTACGCCGCCCAGGCTGCTGTGCTGCGGGCTGAACGCGAGCGCGTGTTTGCGGCGCTGCAGGCTCTGCCGGGTGTGCGACCCTGGCCCAGCCAGGGCAATATGATTTTGGCGAGAGTGGCCGATGCAGGCGCCACCTTTGCCGCGCTGAAGGCGCGCGGCGTGCTGATCAAGAACGTCTCGGCCGCCCACCCCTTGCTTGCGAACTGCCTGCGCATCACCATCGGCACGCCCGACGAGAACACCCGCCTGCTGGCCGAACTGCCCCTCTGCCTATGAACACGCCCCGCATCGCCGAAGTCACCCGCAACACCCGCGAGACGCGCATCACCGTGCGCGTCAACCTCGATGGCACCGGGCAGTCCAAGCTGCACACCGGCATCGGCTTCTTCGACCACATGCTCGACCAGATCGCCCGCCATGGCCTGATCGACCTCGACATCCACTGCGAGGGCGACCTGCACATCGACGGCCACCACACGGTGGAGGACGTCGGCATCACGCTGGGCATGGCGATCGCGCAGGCCGTGGGCGACAAGGCCGGCCTGACCCGCTACGGCCACAGCTACGTGCCGCTGGACGAGGCGCTCTCGCGCGTCGTCATCGACCTCTCCGGCCGCCCGGGCCTGCACATGGACGTGAAGTTCACGGCTGGCAGCATCGGCCAGTTCGACACCCAGCTCACCTTCGAGTTCTTCCAGGGCTTCGCCAACCTGGCGCTCGCGACCGTGCACATCGACAACCTCAAGGGCCACAACGCCCACCACCAGGCTGAGACCATCTTCAAGGCCTTCGGTCGCGCGTTGCGCATGGCCACCACGCCTGACGCCCGCTCGGCAGGGGTCATTCCGTCCACGAAGGGGTCGCTGTGAGCCGTCGCGTGGCCGTGGTCGACTACGGCATGGGCAATTTGCGCTCGGTGTCGCAGGCCGTCGTGCATGCGGCGCAGGGGCAGGGCTTCGAGGTTGACATCACCTGCGATCCGGCCGTCATCCGCGCGGCCGACCGCGTCGTGCTGCCGGGCCAGGGCGCGATGCGCGACTGCATGGCCGAGCTGGCCGCCTCGGGTGCCAAGGAGGCCGTGCTGGAGGCGGCCGCCACCAAGCCGCTGCTGGGCGTGTGCGTGGGCATGCAGATGCTGCTGGACCACAGCGAGGAGCAGGACACGCCGGGCCTGGGCCTCATCCCCGGGCGCGTGCAGCGCTTCCGGCTGGAAGGCCGGCTGCAGGAAGACGGCAGCCGCTTCAAGGTGCCCCAGATGGGCTGGAACCGCGTGCACCAGCCGCGGCCCCATCCGGTGTGGGATGGCATTCCGGACGAGAGCTGGTTCTACTTCGTCCACAGCTTCTACGCGACCACCGCGCAGCCGGAGCACAGCGCCGGCGAGACCGACTATGGCCTTCGCTTTACCTGTGCGGTGGCGCGGGATAACATTTTTGCCACCCAATTCCACCCCGAGAAAAGTGCTGCGCTGGGCCTCGCCCTGTACCGCAACTTCCTGCACTGGAAGCCTTGACCGACCCGTCCCGGTCCGCACCTTCTCGACCCCTTTCTGACCCTCACCACCGGCCATGCTGCTGATCCCTGCCATCGACCTCAAAGACGGTCGCTGCGTCCGCCTCAAGCAAGGCGACATGAACGACTCGACCACCTTCGGCGAGGACCCGGCCGCCATGGCCCGGCGCTGGCTGGATGCCGGCGCGCGCCGCCTGCACCTGGTCGACCTGAACGGCGCCTTCGCCGGCAAGCCGGTCAACGAGCCGGCCATCAAGGCCATCATCAAGGAGCTGGGCGACGAGATTCCCATCCAGCTGGGCGGCGGCATCCGCGACCTCGACACCATCGAGCGCTACCTGGACGACGGCCTGTCGTACGTCATCATCGGCACGGCCGCGGTCAAGAACCCCGGCTACCTGAAAGACGCCTGCAGCGCCTTCGGCGGCCACATCATCGTGGGCCTGGACGCCAAGGACGGCAAGGTGGCGACCGACGGCTGGAGCAAGCTCACCGGCCACGAAGTCATCGACCTGGGCAAGAAGTTCGAGGACTACGGCGTCGAAGGCATCATCTACACCGACATCGGCCGCGACGGCATGCTGACTGGCATCAACATCGAGGCCACCGTCAAGCTCGCCCAGGCGCTGACCATCCCCGTCATCGCCTCCGGCGGCCTGTCCGACATCGCCGACATCGAGCGCCTGTGCGCCGTCGAGCGCGAGGGGGTCGAGGGCGTCATCTGCGGCCGCTCCATCTACACCGGTGCGCTCGACTTCGCCGCCGCGCAAAAGCGCGCCGACGAGCTGCTGGCCGAGTCCTGACGTGCTGGCCAAGCGCATCATTCCCTGCCTGGACGTGACCGCCGGTCGCGTCGTCAAGGGGGTCAACTTCGTCGGCCTGCGCGACGCGGGCGACCCGGTGGACATCGCCGCCCGCTACAACGAGCAGGGCGCCGACGAACTCACCTTCCTCGACATCACCGCCACCAGCGATGGCCGCGACCTCATCCTGCACATCATCGAGGCGGTGGCCTCGCAGGTGTTCATCCCGCTGACGGTGGGCGGTGGCGTGCGCTCGGTGGCCGATGTGCGCCGGCTGCTCAACGCCGGGGCCGACAAGGTCAGCTTCAACTCCGCCGCGGTGGCCGACCCTGAGCTCATCCGCGCGGCCAGCGATCGCTACGGTGCGCAATGCATCGTGGTGGCCATCGACGCCAAGCGCCGCCAGGGCGAAGACCTCGCGGCGCGCGGCCCGGGCTGGGATGTCTACACCCATGGCGGCCGCAAGAACGTCGGGCTCGATGCCGTGGCCTGGGCGAAGCAGATGGCCGAGTTCGGCGCCGGCGAGATCCTGCTCACGAGTATGGACCGCGACGGCACCAAGAGCGGCTTCGACCTCGAACTGACCCGCGCCGTGAGCGACGCGGTGCCCGTGCCCGTCATCGCCTCGGGCGGTGTCGGCGGCCTGGACGATCTGGCCGACGGCATCACCCAGGGCGGCGCCGACGCGGTGCTGGCGGCCAGCATCTTCCACTTCGGTGAGTACACGGTCGGCCAGGCCAAGGCGCTGATGGCCGAGCGCGGCATTCCCGTCAGGCTTTGAGGTGGGAGAGGTCCGCATCATCGGCGGGCAGTGGAAGCGCTCCAAGCTGCCCGTGCCCGATGCTCCCGGCCTGCGCCCCACGTCCGACCGCATCCGCGAGACGCTGTTCAACTGGCTCGGCCAGACGCTGACCGGCTGGCGCGTGCTCGATGCCTTCGCGGGCAGTGGCGCGCTGGGCTTCGAGGCTGCCTCGCGCGATGCCGCGGCAGTGGTGCTGGTGGAGCGTGATGCCAAGCTCGCCGCCGGCCTGCGGGCTAGCGCGCAGCGGCTCAAGGCCACCACCGTGCAGGTGCAGCCGGCCGATGCGCTGGCCTGGATGCGCAGCCAGCCGCCCGGCGGCTTCGACCTCATCCTGCTGGACCCGCCATTCGCTGCCGACGTCTTCGACCGGGCGCTCGCGGCGGCCCTGCCGCTGCTGGCCGAGGGCGGCCTGATTTACCTGGAGTCGCCCCGCGAGATCGCCCCGCCGGCCGGATTCACCGCCTGGCGCCAGGGCCGCGCCGGTGCCGTGCACTACCAGCTGCTGCGCCGCGACGACAATTCAACGCCATGACGTCTCGCACCACCATCACCGCCGTCTATCCCGGCACCTTCGACCCCATCACGCTGGGCCACGAAGACCTCATGCGCCGTGCCGCCGGCATGTTCGAGCGCCTGGTGCTGGCCGTGGCGGTCGGCCACCACAAGAAGACGCTGTTCTCGCTGGACGAGCGCCTGGCCATGGCGCAGGAGGTGGCCGCACCGCTGGGCAACGTCGAGGTAATCGCCTTTGACGGCTTGCTGCGCGACTTCGTGCGCGCCCACAACGGCCGTGTCGTCGTGCGCGGCCTGCGCACCGGCGGCGACTTTGAATACGAGTTCCAGATGGCCGGCATGAACCGCAAGCTCATGCCGGAGGTGGAGACCATCTTCCTCACGCCGGGTGAGCATCACCAGTACACCTCCAGCACCTTCGTGCGCGAGATCGCGACCTTGGGCGGCGAAGTGGCTGAGTTCGTGTCGCCGGGCGTGCTGGCGCGGCTGAAGACCAGGACGGCGAAATGATGTTGCGGGGTTTTGCACGGACCATGGCCACAGAGGCACGGAGGCACAGAGGCGATGGACCTTCAGACGCCAGCCGCTCTGTGGCTCTGTGCCTCTGTGGCCGCGTGCCTGGGAGGCCGACATGGCTCTGATGATCACTGACGAATGCATCAACTGCGACGTCTGCGAGCCGGCCTGCCCGAACCATGCGATCTCGATGGGGGCGGAGTACTACCAGATCGACCCGGCCAAGTGCACCGAGTGTGTCGGTCATTTCGATGAGCCGCAGTGCGTGACGCTTTGCCCGGTGGCCTGCATCCCGGTCAACCCGGCGCATGTCGAGACGCGCGAGACCCTGATGCAGAAGTACGAGCGCCTGACCGCCGCGCCCGCGGCCTGAGGCGCATTGCAGTGGCGCAGGCCTAACGTCGCTCCACGTAGCTTTCACCGTCCAGCCAGAGCACGCCGCCCGGCTTGGCCGGGTCTGTGATCAGCACTCGCTGCTCGTGCTCGCCGTTGTCGTAGCCGATGCGCAGCAGCAGGCCATCCACGCGGTAGCGGCCACTGCGCTCGCCCGGCCCGCCGCGGGTCACCACGCTCGTGCCCCCAGCCTGCGCGGTGCTGCCCACGGCGCCGGTGCGCACCACGCGGCCATCGGGGCTGAACCGGTACTCGTCCACCACCGTCACCGACTGCTGGCCGCCCACCGCCACATTGCCCACGCCGCTGGTGCTGCGAAAGCGCCCGGACAGGCGCAGGTCGGCCGGCAGTTGCGCATAGGTGTTGTCGAAGGGCAGCTTCTCCCAGCGGCCGTCCTTGCGCACCTGTACCTGGCCACCCTGGCGCCGCCACTGGCTCCACTGCTCGGGGTGGGCCGCGCGGTGGGCGGCCAGGCCGCGTGCGTCGCGCAGGCCCTTCACCTCGGTCAGCAGTTCGCCGCCCTTGAACAGCACCACCGGGTAGATGTCCAGTGCGATGAAGCCGCCCAGGCCCATCTTGGGCCGGGTGTCGAACGCAAAGCTGTCGATGCGGGCCAGCACGTCGGCCGGCACGGGGGCTGAGGTCGTGGCCTCCACCGTGGCGGCACCGGGGCTCGGCGGAGGCGGCTGCGTGGGCAGTGCCGGCGCCTCGGCAGATCGGGCCAGGCGCGCATCGGGCAACTGGGTCAGCGAGGCGGCAGCCGTGCAGGCGTTGGCGCCCTTGTCGCGCGCCATCTGCTCGATCTGCTGCGCGGCCCGATCCAGTTGCGCGGCCAGCCGCGGCTGAGCCCGCAGCGCCGGCAGCTGGGTGCGCACGGCCGCGAGGTCGTTCTCGCGTGCCCAGCGCTGCACCTGGTCCCGCTGCGGCGGCGTGTAGGCCCCGGCGCAGGTGGCATCGAGGCGGTCAAAGCTGGTCACGATGACGGCGGCCTGCAGCAGGGCGCGATCGGGCGTGTCGGCGAGGGCAGGCAAAGCGGCAGCGATGGCGAGCAACAGGGCAGGGCGCATGCCTTGCAGTGGAGCGTCGCCTTGGCCGTTCAGCCAAGCCCTAGTTCAGTATGGCCTTCAGCAACTGCGCCAGCCCAGCGCCGGCCCGCGTCAGCTGCTCGCGCTTGATGGCATCCGCCCGGGCGCTGTAGCCCGGGGGCAGCACCACGTTCCAGTGCGCGCCCTGCCGGGGGGAGATGACCAGGCCGTCGAACGCGAGGCGCGCCTGTTCGAGGGATTGCGTCGCCCAGCGTTCGGCCCAGTCGGCGGGGTCGTCGGCGTCGGTTGGCAGCTGGCGTGCTTCGGCCAGCCAGGCAGCATCCACGCGTTGGGGCCTGAGTGCGTCCGGCACGCTGTCCCACAGGGTGTGCAGCTTCAACGGAGCCGCACCGGTCGTGACGGGCGCAGACGGTGATCGAGCCGCCCGGGTCGCCTGGGGCGCCGCGACGACCCACAGGCTGTTGCCACCCACCGTGAAGCTGGCCGGGTCCAGCCCGGCCTTGTCGGGGTCGACCCGGTGGCCCTGGGCGTCGAGGTAGAGGGCCCCCACGTGCAGCGGCTGGTGGATGTCGCCCACCAGATGCACCAGCACCAGCAAGGCTTCGCGCTTGCTCTTGAACTGCGGTGGCCCGGCGGCCGGCTTGCCTTGCAGCACCCGAACGGCGGTGCGCAGCGCGCCCGCCACGTCATCCGTTCGCGTGCCGATGAAGCCCAGCGCATAACGGCTGCGTTGGACGGCCACGTCGGTGTAGTGCGCCTGGCGGTGGCAGCTGTCTTCGTCAGGGCCGATCTGGCACTGCCTGTCGTTGCGACGCACGTAGTCGGCCATCTCGGCCATGCGCGCCGGTGTTTCCAGCGGTGCGCACTCGGGGTACTTGCCCGGCGAGGGATAGCGGTATTGCTGGGCTGGCGACACACCCTTGGCGCAGTCGGCCCAGAGGCTCGCCAAGGGCAGCGAGATGTCGCCCAGCAGTTCGGTCACACGGGCCTCGGTGGGCGTGCCCTGGATCAGGCGCGCCGCGATCGTGGCGACGGTCTGGTGGCCATCGGGCCCCCAGGCGTGGGTCACCAGTGGCAGGGTGAGCAGGGCAGGGAAGAGGACGTGGCGTCGCAAAGGCATGGGATGGGCATGGTGCGAGTGAACTGGCGCCAGCGTAGCGCGTGGGCTTGATGACACCGTTCGTCATCGCCCTTGCCTTGGCCTTCGGTTAGGCTGCGTCGGTCACTTCAAGTTCAATCAGGGGGAAAGGATGGGTGCCTGGTCGCACGAACCCTTCGGCAACGACACCGCTCTGGACTGGGCCGCGGAGCTCGCCACGGTCAAGAACCTGGCCGTCATCGAGGCCGCCTTTGATGCGGTCAACGAAGACGGCGAGGACTATCTGGATGCTTCAGCCGGCGAGGAAGCCGTGGCCGCCGCCCAGGCGCTGGCGGGTCTGATGTCGCCTGCCATCCTGGCAAACGCATGCCCCGAGTCCGTTCAGGACTGGGCGCGCCAGATGGCCGAGCAGCCCAACCCGGCCTTGAAGCGCAAGGCCCGGCAGGCCCTCCAGCGCGTGCTGTCCGAGTCTTCGGAGCTTCGCGAGCTGTGGGAGGAGACCGACGACTTCGCGGCCTGGCAGGACAGCCTCCGCGGCTTGCAAGCTGTCATCGGCACCTGAGCCTGCTGGCGATTTCAGTCGATCAGGCTGGCCAGCCGCCCCGGCTGGAAATGCAGGTCGATGAAATCCGCCAGTCCGTCGAACACCATCTCCAGCGGCCGCCCCGCCTGGCCGAACAAGGCCCGCAGCACCGCCGGCTGCTCGAACAGCCCGTGCGCGTACAGCCCGAGCACCTGGCCGGATTGCCAGCCCACCGCCTCACCCTTGGCATTGCGCAGCGCGACCTGGGGCGGCGGCAGGCCCGCATGGGCCTGGGTGCGGCCGTGGCGGATTTCGTAGCCGGCGGCCTGCACGCCGGCCAGGGCCTGCCAGGGGCCTTCGAGGGCCGTGTCGAACTGAAAGCCAGTGCTGCGCAGCAGCTTGTCGCGCTCGAACACCGTCACCAGCGGCAGCAGGCCCAAGCCCGGCGCATTGCCGTCCAGGCCGTGCGGGTCGATCAGTGCCTCGCCCAGCATCTGCAGGCCACCGCAGATGCCGAGCACCGGCCCGCGGTGCTGGTTGATGGCAGCGTCGAGCTTTTGCGCGCGCAGCCAGGCGAGGTCGGCTGCGGTGGCCTTGGAGCCGGGCAGGATGATCCAGTCCACCCCGGCCAGGTCGCGTGGCTCGCGGGCCCACGACAGCCGCACGCCGGGCAGCTGGCGCAGGGGCTGGAACTCGTCGAGGTTGGAGATGCGCGGATAGGCGATGACCGCGATGCGCAGCCCGGTGCCGCTGCCGGTCGCGCTGTCGTCGAACACGCCGTCCTCCTCGGGCAGGCCGTGGCCGCGCCACATGGGCAGGGTGGCGATGGTCGGCACGCCGGTCAGGTGCTCCAGCTGCTCGGGGCCGGGCGCGAGCAGGCCGGCGTCGCCGCGGAAGCGGTTCAGCACGAAGCCGCGCACCAGGCCGCGCACGTCCGCCGGCATGAGCTGGTGGGTGCCGTACAGATGGGCGAAGGCGCCGCCGCGGTCGATGTCGGTCACCAGCAGGCAGGCAGCCCGCGCATCGCGGGCCGTGCCGAGGTTGACATGGTCGGTGGGCGCGAGGTTGATCTCGGCCGGCGAGCCGGCGCCTTCGATGACCACCACGTCGTTCTCGCGCAGCAGCTCATGCAGCGCCGCGCGGGCACGGGGCTTGAGGAGGGCACTGCGCTCGCGCCAGGGCATGCGGGAGAGGGCTTCGTCCACCTCGCCCATGACGACCACCTGGCTCTGCGTGTCGGCCTCGGGCTTGAGCAGGATGGGGTTCATGCGCACCTCGGGCACCCGGCGCGCGGCCAGGGCCTGGAAGTACTGGGCGCTGCCGATCTCGCCGAGGCCTTCGTTCAGGCCCGGAACGACACGCGCGTTGTTGCTCATGTTCTGCGCCTTGAATGGCGCCACCTTCAGCCCCTGGCGGGCATACCAGCGGCACAGCGCGGTGGCCAGCCAGCTCTTGCCGGCGCCACTCGTGGTGCCCAGCACCATGACGGCCTTGCCTCGGCTCATGCGTCTTCTCCCTGAATGTCGATCAATGCGAGTTGCAGCGCCTGCTGCGCGGCTGGCGCCTGGGCCGAGACGCGCACCCAGCCCGGCAGGCCGAAGGAGGTGGCGTCGCGCAGGCGCAGGCCGCGCTCGCGCAGGCGGGGCAGCAGGTCGGGCCGCGGCGGGCGCGCCAGCCAGAAGTGGGTGCAGCTGTCGTGCTGCTGCCAGTCGAGGCCGGCCAGCAGGCGGCGTTGGTCGGCCACCCAGCCGCGCAGCGTGACGCGCGACTCAGTGAGCCAGGCCTGCGTGTCGGCGTCGAGGCTGTGCGTCAGCATCGCCACGCCCTCGGCCGACAGCACCCAGCTCGGTGCCAGCGACTGCGCCTGCGCCCAGACGGCATCGGCCTGCGGCGCGATGGCATAGCCGGCGCGGATGCCCGTCAGCCCGAGTGCCTTGTTGGGGCAGATGAGCTGCCAGGCGCCCGGCGGCAAGGGCGGCGCCTCACCCTGCAGGCGCAAGGGCTCGTAGGCGCGGTCGACCACCACCAGCGCCTCCAGCGTCTCCAGCGCCGGCCAGTCGGCACTGCTGGTGCCCGTGGGGTTGCAGGGTTCGCAGATCCACACCAGGGCCACGCCGGTCGGGCGGATGTCCTGCGGCTGGGCGTAGGGGCGCACTGCCATCTGCAGCGCCTGGGCGGCCAGCGCGTAGTCGCCGAAGCCGGGCTGCGGCACCCACACCTCGCGGCGGCCGGTGAGCCAGGCGGCCAGGGTCAGCCGGCGGATGCCTTCCGCGCCGCCCGCGGTGGGCAGGACGAGGTCCTCATCGCCGAGCAGGCGGCGCAGCGCGCGGTATTGCGGGTCGGGGTAGCGGCTGCGGTCGGCCTGCAGCACCGCCTGCAGCAGCGCGGGCGGTGGGCCCAGCGGGTTGGCATTGGTGGAGAAGTCGTGCGTGATCGGCAGCCCATCATCGGGGCCGCCGTGCTCGGGCAGCAGCGGCGTGTTCATGCGTGCAGGGCCCCCGCGAGAGCCGCGATGATCACGCCGCCAACGGCCACGGCGCGGCTGGCGATGCGGCACGCCTCGCCCACGTCGCCAGCGCGCACCGCCTGGCCCTCGGCATGCAGCCGGTAGACGCCCGGTTTGGCGAGCTGGCGGTCCAGGCGCAGGGCCATCGCGGCCATGGGCCAGCCGCTGTTGGGCGAAGGCGTGCGGCGGGCCTCGCGCCACAGGCGCTGCGCGCGGGGCGGCCACAGCAGCAGCGCGGTGAGCCGCGCGGGCAGCCACGACAGCACGTCATCCGCACGTGCCGCCCACTTGCCACACCATTCGCGTTCGTCCCGGTAGCCCCACATCGCATCGGCCGTGTTGGCGAAGCGGTAGACCGCCGCACCCGGCAGGCCGAACAGCGCGAACCAGAACAGGGGTGCGATGACCGAGTCATTGAGGTTCTCGGCCAAGGTCTCGATGGCGGCTTCACGAACCTCGGTGGCACTGAGCTGCGTGGTGTCGCGGCTCACGAGCCGAGACAGTCGCGCGCGGCCCGCGGGCAGCGACTCGGTGAGTGCCGCCTCCACCGCCATGACTTCGTCCGCCAGCATGCGCCAGGCCAGCAGGGGCTTGAGCAGCAGGCCCAGCACCGCGGCGGCCGCGACCAGCCGCAGCGGGGAATCGCCCGGCCTCAGCCCGATCAGCAGCCAGCCGTGCAGCCAGAGTGCGATGAACCCGACGGCCGCCGCGCCGAGGAGCCACGCGAGCGCACCGGCGATGAAACCGGCCGCCGGCGGCAACCGGGTGAGTCGGAACAGGCCGAGGTAGCGCCCCATGCCCACCACCGGATGCGCCCAGGCCGGCGGCTCGCCCCACAGGCGGTCCACCGCGAGTGCGACCAGCAGCGACAGTGGCAGCAGCCAGGCCATGTGCGCGTTCAGCGCAGCGGCGGCAGGCGCGCCACGAGGCCGGTCTTGAGCCGCTCGGGCCGGCGGTCCCAGGGCAGCAGGCCCTCGCCGGGCTCGGCATGCTGGCCGGCCACGGCCAGCAGCGCGTCCACGCAGGCCTCATCGGGTGCGAGCTGCCCGAACACATAGCTGTGCTTGCCCGCACCCTGCAGGGCCACGGTGCAGCTCTGGCGGCAGGCGGCGAGGCAGGCCTGGCCCTGGATGGCCAGCGGCAGGTCGCGCGCCAGCGCCTCGTTCTCGACGGCCTCCAGCAAGGCCTGGCCCCGCCCGTCGGCGCAGGTGGTGCAGATGATGAGTGCGCTCAATCCTCGATCCCCCGCTGGGCGGGCACCCCGGCCTTGAAGTGGTGCTTGACCATCTGCATCTCGGTCACGGTGTCGGCCAGCTCGATCAGCTCGGCCGGCGCGCCGCGCCCGGTCAGCACCACATGCACATGCGGGGGCCGTTCGCGCAGGCAGGCCAGCACGGCGTCGAGCGCGATCCAGCCGTAGCGCAGGGGGTACATGATCTCGTCCAGTACCACCAGGAAATGCTCGCCGCCACGGATGGTGGCCTCGGCCCGGGCCCAGCCCTCGCGCGCGAGGTCGGCGGAGTGTTCGAGGTCCTTGCTCTTCCACGAGAAGCCATCGCCCAGGCCGATGATGGGCACGCCGAGCTGCTCGAAGACGCGGTGCTCGCCGAAGCGGGCGCTGGGCACCTTCATGAACTGGTAGATCAGCACCGGCTTGCCGCGGCCATGGGCCCGCAGTGCCAAGCCGAAGGCCGCCGTGCTCTTGCCCTTGCCATCGCCCGTGTGCACGAGCACGAGGCCGCGGCGCTCGCCCGTGGGCACGATGCGTTCGCGATGGACCGGGGGAGATTCGATTTCCATGACAGTCACTCAGGGGTTGGCAGCTGGCCCGTCGCTCGGCCGCTGAAGAATGCAGCGACCGCCTCGGGGTTGGAGGGAAAGTAGTGGTGCACGTAGCTCGCCCGCAGCCCGCCGTGCTGGTACAGGGCCTCGGCGGTGCGGCCGCCGTTGGGGTTGGTTGCCGTGGCCAGCGCGGGCAGCGGGGTGTCGAGCGTGGAGAAGTGAAAGCTGTGGCCCCGCAGCGGCCCCTCCGGCCAGTCGATGGCCTGCAGGCCGAGGGCGGCCAGACGTGACTGCAGCTGGGCCCGGCCCGGCATCAGGCCGGCCATGCGGTGGGGCGTGCCGTCGACCTCGTTGAGCTGGTCCAGCAGTGCCAGCATGCCGCCGCATTCCGCCAGCACCGGCTTGCCCGCTGCCAGATGCGCGCCGAGGTCGGCGGCGAGGGTGGGGTGGGCGGCCAGTGTTGCGGCATGCAGCTCGGGGTAGCCGCCGGGCAGCCAGACGGCGTCCGAGGTCGGGAGCGGCTCGTGTCGCAGCGGCGAGAAGAAGTGCAGTTGCGCCCCCATCGCCCGCAGCAGATCGAGGTTGGCCGGGTAGATGAAGCCGAAGGCGGCATCGCGTGCGATGGCGATGCGTCGGCCGGCCAGCAAAGCAGGCAGGGGCGGCTCGGCGATGTCGACGATAGGCACCGGCGTGAACGCGAAGCCGGGTCGCAACGCCGCATCCCAGGCGTCGGCCCAGGCTTCGAGCTGCACGTCCAGATCCGGCTGCTCCAGCGCCTGCACCAGGCCGAGGTGGCGCTCCGGCAGGCTGAGCGCCGGGTTGCGGGGCAGCGCTGCGATCAGCGGCAGCTCGTCGGGCAGGCCTTCGCCCAGCATGCGGCCATGTGCCACGCTGCCGATCCGGTTGGCGATGACGCCGGCATGCCGCAGCGTCGGGCGGAAGTTGGCCAGGCCCGTGGCGAGCGCCGCGAAGGTCTGCGCCATGGCCGAGGCGTCGATGACGCACACCACCGGCAGGCCGAAGGCGGCGGCCAGGTCGGCGCTGCTCGGGTCGCCGTCGAACAGGCCCATCACGCCTTCGACGAGGATCAGGTCGGCTTCGCGTGCCGCCTGTGCGAGCAGGCTGCGGCAGTGTTCGAAGCCGCCCATGAAAAGATCCAGCTGGTAGACCGGCGTGCCGCAGGCCCGGGCCAGGATGCCGGGGTCGAGGAAGTCCGGCCCGGTCTTGAACACCCGCACGCGCTCGCCGCGCCGCGCATGGCTGCGTGCGATGGCGGCGGTGATGCTGGTCTTGCCCGAGCCGGAAGAGGGCGCACTGATGAACAGCGCGGGGCAAGCGTGTGTGGAAGGGCTCATAGCGGCAAGGCCACCCAGCGGCCATCGAGCTGGGCGATGTGAAGGCGCGGGCCGAAGACGGCCCGCAGCGCGGCGTGGGTGGCGGAGTCGGCCGGGGCGCCGGTGTGCACGATGCGGCCATCGGCCATCAGCACGACATGGTCGGCCTGCAAGGCCAGATGCAGTTCGTGCAGCACGCTGACCACGCCGTGGCCGGCCGCCACGCGCTCGCGCACCAGCGCCATCCAGTCGGCTTGGTGGGGCGGGTCCAGGTGGGCGAGGGGCTCGTCCATCAGCATCATGGGGGCCTGCACGGCCAGCACGCGGGCCAGCAGCACGCGCTGGCGCTCGCCGCCGGACAGCGACCCCAGACGCCGCTCACGCCAGGCCCAGCTCTGCGTGGCCTGCATGGCGGCCTGCACAGCGGCATGGTCAGCCTGCGCGGGCGGTGCCAGCCAAGGCCGGTGAGGCAGGCGGCCGAGCTGCACCACGTCCTCTGCGGTGAGATCGTCGGCGCCGCTTTCGTGCTGGCCCATCCAGGCCAGGCGTTGGGCGCGTTCGCGGGCGGGCCAGTCCTGCAGGGCTCGGCCGTCAAGCATGACCTGGCCCTCGCAGCGTTGCAGGCCGGCGATGGCGCGCAGCAGCGTCGACTTGCCCGCACCGTTGGGCCCGACGATGGCCGTCCAGCGGCCACGGGTCAGCGTGAGGTCGATGCCGTGCACGAGGTCGCGTCCGTCGATGCGGACGCGGTCGATGCGAGCGTGGAGCGAGCTCATCGCCTGGGCCCCGCGCGCCGGTGCATCAGCACGAGCAGATAGAGGCCGCCGAGCAGGGCCGTGACCAGGCCCACCGGCAGCTCCTGCGGCCGGATGAGGGCGCGGGCGAGCACGTCGGCCGCCAGCAGCAACGCACCACCCGCTGCGGCAGACAGCGCAATCAGCCAACCATGCAACATCGGGCACAACGCGCGCACCAGATGCGGCGCGACGAGCCCGACGAAAGCGACGATGCCCGTCTGCGCCACCGCCGCGCCGGTGGCCAGCGCGAAGGCGCCGATCAGCAGCAGCCGCGCCAGTCCCAGGCGCACGCCGAGGGAGGCCGCCGTCGATTCACCCAGGGTCAGCGCATCCAGCGCAGGGCTGCCGAGCAGGCCGACGAGGCCGGCCGTGATGCCGCAGACCGCCATCACCCACACGCTGTTCCAGCCCAGCAGGCCGGTGTTGCCCAGCAGGAAGGCCTGCATGGCCCGCAGGATGTCCGGGGCCCAGAGCGTGGCCAGGCCGGTGAACGCATTCAGCACCACGCCCACCACCACGCCCGCCAGCAGCAGCCGCAGCGTCTGCTCCACGCCACGCGCCAGCACCAGGGTCAGGCCCACGCCCACGAGCGTGCCAACGAAGGCGATGCCGGTCAGGCCGATGCGGTCCAGCAGCGAGGACGTCTGCGGCGACAGACCCGTGAGTGCCAGCGCCAAGGCCACGGCCAGGCCGGCGCCCGAGGCGCTGCCCAGCAGATAAGGGTCGGCCAGCGGATTGCGGAACAGGCCCTGCGCCATCGCGCCGGCCATGCCCAGCAGGGCGCCGGCCCACCAGGCGCCCAGCGAGCGCGGCAGGCGGATCTCCCACAGGATGACGCTCATGTTCGCGTCTTGCAGGTCAGCCCAGCCGGTGCTGCCGATGAGCACGCCCGCCACGATGCCGGCCCCGCCGAGCACCAGCAGCAGCGCGAGCAGCAGGCCAGGGCGCAGGTTCATATGTTGGTGCTCCGCGCAGACACGGGAACACCGCCACAGAGGCACAGAGGCACAGAGAGACCGGGCGTGGTGATCGAGGCGACGGACCCCTGCGGGAGCACGGAAAGCCGAAGGCGTGCAATCCCGAGATGAGCCCGAGCGCCTCTGTGGCTCTGTGTCTCTGTGGCCATGTGCCGTGCGCGTGTCATGCGCCAGCCTTCTCTCGCAGGCAGCGCGCCATGATCTGCGCGGCCTCGGCCATGCGGGGGCCGGGGCGGGACAGGATGTCGCCTTCCTCCGGCTTGAAGACGCAGACACGGCCGCGCCGGATCGCATCGATGCGGTCCCAGCCCGGCCTCGTGGCGAGTCCTTCGGCGCTGCGGGTGCCGATCATGATCAGCCCCGGGTTGGCCTTCACGACGTACTCGGGGTTGATCTTGGGGAAGGGGCCGAGCTGGGCCGGGATGATGTTGCCGGCGCCGAGCCGCGTGAGCGTCTCGCCCATGAAGGACGACTCGCCCGCCGCCCACAGGCCGCTGGCCACCTCGTAGTACACGCGGATGCCCCGAGCGGAGGGCGGCACGCTGGCCGCGGCGGCCGAGACGCCGGCATCGATGTAGCGCCACACGCGCTGGGCATCGCTCACGCCCAGCACCTGGCCGAGGGTGTTGAGCACGCGCTGCACGTCCTTGTAGGAACGCGGCTCCAGCGCGATGACCTTCAGGCCGAGCGCTCGCAGCCGTTCGGACACCCGCGAGGCGGTGGCCAGCAGCACCACGTCCGGCTTGAGTGCCGCGATCATCTCGACATTGGTGTCGTCCAGCCCGCCCAGCTTGGGCAGGGCGTTCACGCTGGCAGGGAAGTTGGAGTAGCGGTCCACGCCCACGAGGCGGGCGCAGGCGCCGAGCTCGCAGACCGTCTCGGTCAGCGACGGCAGCAGGCTCACCACGCGTTGCGGCGGGGCCGCCAGCGTGGTGATCTGGCCGAGGTCGTCCTTGATCTCGATGGCACCGGCCGGCAGCGCGAGCGCCGCGGTCAGCGCCAGCAGCCAGGGGCGAAGCAACTCAAGCATGGGTCATGTCCTCCACGGGTCGGCTCCAGGCCTGGCCGGCCACCATCAGGGTCAACTGGCCGCAGCGACGGGCGATGTCCTGGTTGAGCCGGCCGAGTTCGTCGACATAGTGCCGCGCCTCCCGGCTCATCGGGCTCACGCCCCAGCCGACCTCGTTCGAGACGAAGATCACCTGCGCACGCAGGCGCGGCAGCACATCGAGCAACGCGGCGCGCTCGGCCGCCCAGCCGGCGAGGTCGGGCTCGCCGTCCATGGGCATCAGCCAGTTGACGAGCCACAGGGTCAGGCAGTCGACCACGAGCAGATGTTGTGCATCGTCGGCCGCTTGCAGCGCGGCGCTCAGGGCCAGCGGCGCCTCCAGGGTGTGGAAGTGCGCCGGCCGCATCGCGCGGTGATGTTCGATGCGGGCCCGCATCTCGTCATCGGCGGCCAGCGCGGTGGCGACCACGCTGACCCGGCCGGGCCAGCGCAGCGCCAGCGCCTCGGCTTGCCGCGACTTGCCGCTGCGCTGACCGCCGACGATGAGGTGGTGGGCGCTCATCGAGACGACCTCAGAGCTTGGGGCTCCAGCGCAGCGACACCAGGGCGGTGCGCGGCGCCGAGGCGTAGCCATAGGCGGTGCTGGTCTCGCGGTCGAAGGCGTTGTCCAGGTTCAGCTGCAGCTTGAGGTCGCGGCTGAGCGCGTATTGCGCGTTCAGGTTGACGAGACCGTAGCCGCCCAGGCGGCGGGTGTTGGCGGCGTTGTCGAAGCGCGGGCCCGAGGCCTGCACACCGGCGCCCAGCACCCAGTTGCCCAGGGCGGTGTCGGCGTTCAGCGTGGCCAGGCGCTTGGCGCGACGGGCCAGCAGCAGGCCGGTGCTGGCATCGGTGGGCTTCTGGAAGTCCATGGTCGCGCGCAGATTCACGCCGACGACTTGCGTCGCGCCGGCCAGGCTCAGGCCTTGCAGCTTGGCCTGCGACACGTTCTGGTAGCAGCCGAAAGCACTCTGGCAGGTGCCTGCCGCGCCGAAGATGATGAGGTTGCTGACGCGGTTGCGGTAGGCCGTCGCGCTGAGTTCGCTGCGGGCGTCGTTCCACTTGAGGCCGAACTCGACATTGCGGCCCCGCTCGGCCTCCAGCGGCTTCACGCCGGGCTTGCTCAGGTCCGGGCCGTAGACGGTGCCTTGCTGATAGATGGTGGGCGCGCGGAAGGCATTGCCCACCGAGCCCACCACGCGCAGCCCGGGCGTGATCTCGTAGCCGGCCAGCAGCGTGCCGGTGTCGACGCCGCCGAACTGGCTGTCGTCGTCATGGCGCGCGTGCGCCTGCAGGCTCCACGGGCCGGCGCTGAAGAGATAACCCGCACCCACCGCGTTGCGGTGGCGCTTGCCGACACCGGCCGTCACCAGGCCGCTGTTCTGCAGTTCGTCCTCGATGCGTTCGCCTTGGAAGTTGACCTGCTGGCCCGCGGCGATCTTGTAGGAACCGGTCAGCGCCAGGTTCTTGACCTTGGTGATGGTGAGGTAGGGCGAGGGCGAGGTCTCGTAGCGGTCGCGCGACTGGCCGTAGCTCAGCTGGGTCTGCAGGGCGGGCGACCATTGGGCCGTCCAGGCCAGGCGCGTGGCGTCGGTGTCCTGCACGGTGTGGTCGTCCACCAGCGGGCGGGACTTGGAGGCGTCGTACTGGCCATTGATGTGGTTGCGGATCAGGATCAGCTCGGCGCGGTGGCCCGGTGCCAGGTCCGCGCCCAGGCGTGCGGTGCCCTGGTATTTGCGCCAGCCGTCGCGGTCGGGGATGTAGCTGAAGGAGCCGGGCACGTCGAGCGTGCTGTTGAAGCCGTCGCTTTCTTCGCCCGCCAGCGTGAAGGCGAAATCGACGACGCCCAGGCTGCCGAACAGGCCGCCGTCAGCCTTGTGGGTCGACTGCGTGCCGAGTGCGACACCGAAGTCCGCGCTGAGCGCACCGCCGGCCTTGCGGGTGAAGATCTGCACCACGCCGCCAATGGCGTCGGAGCCATAGATGGCGCTGGCCGGGCCCTTGAGCACTTCCACGCGCTCGACCTGGGACACCGGGATGCCCTGCCAGCTGGCGCCGCCGGTGGATTGCGAATCCATGCGCACGCCGTCCACCAGCACCAGGGTGTGACGGGAGTCAGCGCCGCGCAGGAAGAGGCTGGTGGTGGCCGACGCGCCGCCGTTGCGGACCATCTCGGCGCAGCCGTTGTTGCGCAGCAGGTCGGCCACGCTGGAAACGGCCTGGCGCTCGATGTCGGCGCGGGTGATGACGGTCAGGTCGGCCAGCACTTCCGACAGGCGCTGGGGCGTGCGGGTGGCGGTGGTGACGACGGTGTCGAGCTTGTTCTGGGCGTGCGCAGAAGCCGCCAGGGCCAGCACGGACAAGGCGAGCAGCGGCCGACGGACCGCAAGGAGAGCTTGGGACATGAATGGAACGGAAACGATCACTCAGCCCCGCTGACCCCCGCAGCGTGGCTGAAAAACGGTCGCCGGCTCATCGCCTGCAACCCCGTCGTTGGCCGGTATCCGGGCTGGTGGAGCAACATTCGAGACCTTCCCAGCCCGAGGGCCAGTGGTCGTGGATCGAACGCGGAGGCCTAGGGGGCCTCGTCCACTTACCGTTGCGGGGACAGCTCAGGTTAGGTTCGCAGCGTGGCCGCTCGCCCTCCTGATTCCCGTTGAACTGCAGCCGCCATGACAACGGCTGCGAGCACCAACGCCGGGCATTCTAGTGGCCCGCGGTGCTGGCGGCCTTCGCGCCCGGCTCGGCGGTGGAGGGCTTGGGAGCTTTGGGTGCCTTGGGAGCTTTGGCAGCCTTGACCGGCTTCGGCGCCTTGTGCGGTCGGGTGTGGCG
Source organism: Roseateles puraquae (assembly GCF_002205845.1). GTDB lineage: Bacteria > Pseudomonadota > Gammaproteobacteria > Burkholderiales > Burkholderiaceae_C > Pelomonas > Pelomonas puraquae. Next base: position 307,557 of record NZ_NISI01000007.1, read on the forward strand.
CGCCGGCTGGGCCTGGGGCAGTGGCGCACTGGCAGCAGCGGGCCGCGTCGGCACCGTGAGTTGGCCGGTGCGCTGGCGGCTGGCCTCGACGTCGCTGGCGCGGCGCGCCGCCGCCAGGGCGGTCGCCTCCCGCGCGTCGGCGAGATGACGCTGGCGTGCCGCACGGGCGTCGGCTTCGCTCGGTTCGTCGTAGTCGATGCGTTGCGGTGCGCTGGGCGGGTGCGCGCCAGGGCAAGGGGAATCGCGCAGATCGCGGCCCTCGGGGCCGCAGCGGTAGACCTGGGCCTGGCGCTGCACCGTCTGGGCTGGCACGGCGGGCGCCAGCAGGAGAAGGGCAGAGCACAGGGCCAGGGCGCGCGTCATGATGACGGCGGAGTCTGCTCGCCCGTGGCGGGCTTGGGCAGGGCCTCCCCGGACTGGGGAGGCTTGGGCGTCTCGGCCGGCTTCGGCGGCTTGGGCCGGGGCGGCTTGGCGTGGATCTTGGCCAGCGCCTTGTCCATCTCGCCGCGCAGCATCAGCTCCACCGCGCCATAGCTCTTCTCGATGCAGTCTTCCACGGCCTGGCGCTCGGCCAGCGGCGGCTTGCGCAGCACGTAGTTGGCCACCTCGGCCTTGTGGCCCGGGTGGCCGATGCCCAGCCGCAGGCGCCAGAAGTCGCCGCTGCCGAGCTGGGCCTGCATGTCCTTCAGGCCGTTGTGGCCGCCGTTGCCGCCGCCCTTCTTGAACTTCATCTCGCCGGGGGGCAGGTCCAGCTCGTCATGCACCGCCAGGATCTCGTCGGGTGCGATCTTGAAGAAGCGCGCCAGCGCCGCCACCGACTTGCCCGACAGGTTCATGTAGGTCATGGGCTCGAGCAGCCAGATCGGGCCGCTGGCGCCGGGGGCGTGGTTCACTCGAGCGACCAGGCCGTGATAGGCCTTGTCGGGCGTGAGGCTGACCTTCAGGCCGCGCGCCAGGCCATCGATCCACCAGAAGCCGGCGTTGTGGCGGGTATCTTCGTATTCAGGCCCGGGGTTGCCCAGGCCGACCATCAGCTTGATCATGAACGTGATCGTAGCTTTGGCCGCCAGCAACGCTGTAGCTACATTGGCCCAGCAACATGGGCTGCACGGAGTGAACTCGAATGCAGAACAATGACTTCCGGCAGGGGCCCATGAGCGGCGCTGCCAAGGTGTGGGTGCTGACGGCCGTGGCCGTGGTGGCCGTGGGCCTCGGGGCCTGGTGGTGGCAGGGGCGCAGCGCCGGTGCTGCGGCCGACGGGCCTGGCGCCGCGGCGTCGGCAGCCTCCGGTGCGGCCGGCGCGAGGCCGGCAGGCGGCCGCTTCGGTCGCAGCGGGCCGCAGCCCGTATCGGTCGGCGTGGTGCAGCGGCGCGACATGAACGTCGTCATCGATGCCATCGGCAGCATCGCGTCGGCCAACACGGCGGTGGTGCGGGCCAAGGTCAGTGGTGAGCTGAAGGCGCTGTACTTCCACGAGGGCCAGCCGGTGAAGGCGGGGCAGTTGCTCGCCCTCATCGACCCACGGCCCTACGAAATCGCACGCGACCAGGCCCAGGCCGCGCTCGCGCGTGACCAGGCCCAGCTGGAGAACGCCCGCGCCGATCTCGCCCGCTACCAGGACCTCGTCGCCAAGGAAGCCGCACCCCGCCAGCAGCTCGACACCCAGAAGGCCTTGGTCCGCCAGCTGGAGGCCACCGTGCTGTCCGACCAGGCGGCGCTCGACAACGCCCGGCTGCAGTTGTCCTACACGCGGGTGACGGCACCCATTGCCGGCCAGGCGGGCCTGAAGCAGGCTGACCTCGGCAACAACATCACCCCGAGCGATGCCAACGGCCTCCTCAGCATCGCCCAGACCCAGCCCGCCGCGGTGGTGTTCGCGGTGCCCGATGCGCGCCTGGCCCGCATCCGCCAGCAGCTGGCCGACAAGCAGCCCCTGGCCGTGCAGGCCTGGGACCGCGAGCGCCGCCAGCTGTTGGCTGAAGGCCAGGTGGCCAGCACCGACAACGCGATCGATGCCACCACCGGCACCATCAAGGTCAAGGCGCTGTTCCCGAACAAGGACGGCGGCCTCTTCCCCAACCAGTTCGTCAATGTGCGGCTGCAGCTGGATCGCCTCAAGGACGTGCTGGTGCTGCCCACCGCGGCTGTGCAGCGGGGCGCGCCGGGCACGTTCGTGTATGTGGTGGTCGACGGAACGGTGGCGCTGCGCAAGGTGCAGGTGCTGACCACCGACGGCGACAACACCGCCGTGCAAGGCGAGGTCAAACCCGGCGACCAGGTCGTGACCGACGGCGCCGACCGCCTGCGCGATGGCGCCAAGGCCGAGGTCATCAAGCCCGCGGCAGGCGCAGCCTCAGCGGCAGGCGGGGGGCGTGGTGAACGCGGCCGGCATCGTGGCGCGGGCGCCTCGGCGCCGGTGTCGTCCGAGGGACCTGCGTCCGCGGCCTCACGATGAATCCGTCGCGCCTTTTCATCACGCGGCCGGTCGCGACCTCGCTGCTGATGCTGGCCATCGTGCTGGCCGGCGCGCTGGCCTACCGGCTGTTGCCGGTGTCCGCCTTGCCCGAGGTGGACTACCCGACCATCCAGGTCACCACGCTCTACCCCGGCGCCAGCCCGGACGTCATGACCTCCTCGGTCACCGCGCCGCTGGAGCGCCAGTTCGGCCAGATGCCGGGCCTGGCGCAGATGTCCTCCACCAGCTCCGGCGGGGCCTCGGTCATCACGCTGCGCTTCGAGTTGAGCCTCGCGCTGGACGTGGCCGAGCAGGAGGTGCAGGCGGCCATCAATGCCGGCAGCAACCTGCTGCCCAGCGACCTGCCCATGCCGCCGGTCTACAGCAAGGTCAACCCGGCGGATGCGCCGGTGATGACGATTGCGGTGTCATCCAGCTCGCTGCCGATCACGCGGGTGCACGACCTGGTGGAAAGCCGGCTCGCGCAGAAGATCTCGCAGGTGCCGGGCGTGGGCCTGGTGGGCATTGCGGGCGGGCGGCGGCCGGCCGTGCGCATCCAGGCCGACCCGGGTGCGCTGGCCACGCTGGGCCTGTCCATCGACGATGTCCGCACCGCCATCGGCGCGGCCAACGTGAACCAGTCCAAGGGCAGCTTCGACGGCCCATTGCGCGCGTCCACGCTGGATGCCAACGACCAGCTCAAGAGCGCCGCGGAGTACGCCAACCTCGTCATCGCCTACCGAGGCGGCAACCCGGTGCGCCTGAAGGACGTGGCGCGTCTGGTGGATGACGCCGAGAACCTGCGCCTGGCCGCCTGGGCGGGCCAGGCCGGCGAGCCTGCGGTGTCGGCCGTCATCCTGAACGTGCAGCGCCAGCCCGGCGCCAACGTTATCGAGACGGTCGACCGGGTGCGCGCGGTGCTGCCGCAATTGCAGGCCAGCCTGCCCGCGTCGCTGGACGTGCAGGTGCTGAGCGACCGCACCACCACCATCCGCGCCTCGGTGCGGGATGTGCAGCACGAGCTGATCTTTGCCATCGTGCTGGTGATCGGCGTGATCTTCGTGTTCCTGCGCAGCCTGCCCGCCACCTTCATCCCGGCGGTGGCCGTGCCGGTGTCGCTGGTGGGCACCTTCGGCGTGATGTACCTCGCCGGCTTCTCGATCAACAACCTGACGTTGATGGCGCTCGTCATCTCCACCGGCTTCGTGGTGGACGATGCGATCGTGATGATCGAGAACATCGCGCGGCACATGGAGGAGGGCGGCGAGGGCGTGAGCGCCTTCCAGGCGGCGCTGTCGGGCTCCAAGCAGATCGGCTTCACCATCATCTCGCTGACCGTGTCGCTGATCGCGGTGCTCATCCCGCTGCTCTTCATGGGCGACGTGGTGGGGCGGCTCTTTCATGAGTTCGCGATCACGCTGGCCGTGTCCATCCTGATCTCGGCCTTCGTGTCGCTGACCCTCACGCCCATGATGTGCGCGCGGCTGCTCAAGCACGAGCATGAAGACCAGCACGGCCGGTTGTGGCGGGCGGTAGGCCGGGCCTTCGACGACACCATCGCCGCCTACGGTCGGATGCTGACCTGGGTGCTGGACCGCTCCGGCGCGACGCTGGTGGTGTTTGTGGCGACCCTGGTGCTGACCGGCGTGCTCTACCTGCTCGTGCCCAAGGGCTTCTTCCCGCTGCAGGACACGGGGCAGATCCAGGGCATCACCGAGGCGGCGCAGTCGACCTCGTTCGGCGCCATGGCCGAGCACCAGCAGCACCTGGCCGAGCGGGTACTGAAGGACCCGGCGGTGCAGAGCGTGTCCTCCTTCATCGGCGTGGACGGTGGCAACACCACGCTCAACCAGGGCCGGCTTCAGATCAACCTCAAGCCCAAGGAAGAACGTGGTGAGAGCGCGGCCGACGTGGCCCGCCGCATCAACGACGCGGTGGCCGACGTGCCCGGCATTGCGCTGTACCTGCAGCCGGTGCAGGACCTGACCATCGAGGACCGCATCGCCAAGACGCAGTACCAGTTCACGCTCAGCTCGCCCGACTCGGCCGAGCTCAGTCGGGCGACAACGGCGGTGCTGGAGCGCCTGCGCGGCGTGCCGGCCCTGGCCGATGTGGCGAGCGACGCGCAGGAGCAGGGGCTGCAGGCCTATGTCGACATCGACCGGGACGCCGCCGGCCGGCTGGGCGTGAGTGTGGCCACCATCGACAGCGCGCTCTACAGCGCCTTCGGTCAGCGGCTCATCTCCACCATCTTCACGCAGAGCAACCAGTACCGCGTGGTGCTGGAGGTCGCGCCTGACTTCCGAGCGGGCATGGATGCGCTGCGGCGCCTGTACGTGCCGGGCACGGGCGGCACGCAGGTGCCGCTGAGCTCGGTGGCTCGCTTCAGCGAACGGGTCGCGCCGCTGGCGGTCAACCATGTGGCGCAGTTCCCGTCGTCCACCATCTCCTTCAACCTCGCGCCGGGCGCGTCGCTGGGCGAGGCGGTCAAGGCCATCCGCGCCGAGGTCGATGCGCTGCAGTTGCCGCTCAGCGTGGAGACCCGCTTCGAGGGCGCGGCGCTGGCCTTCCAGGCCTCGCTCACCAGCACGCTGCTGCTCATCCTCGCGGCCATCGTCACGATGTACATCGTGCTGGGCGTGCTCTATGAGAGCACCATCCACCCGCTGACCATCCTGTCCACGCTGCCCTCCGCCGGCCTGGGGGCGTTGCTGGCGCTGCTGGCCTTCCGGCTCGACCTGGACATCATCGCCATCATCGGCATCGTGCTCTTGATCGGCATCGTCAAGAAGAACGCGATCATGATGATCGACTTCGCACTGGAAGCGGAGCGCGACCACGGCAAGACGCCGCGCGAGGCCATCCATGAAGCCTGCCTGCTGCGGTTCCGGCCCATCCTGATGACGACCATGGCCGCGCTGCTCGGCGCGCTGCCGTTGATGCTGGGCACCGGCGTGGGCAGTGAGCTGCGCCACCCGCTGGGTGTCGTGATGGTGGGCGGCCTGATCGTGAGCCAGCTGCTCACGCTCTTCACGACGCCGGTCATCTATCTGGGCTTCTCGGCGCTGGCCGCACGGCTCAAGCGCGGCCGCCGCCCTGTGGAGGCTGCGGCGTGAACCTGTCGCGCATCTTCATCGAGCGCCCCATCGGCACGGCGCTGATCACGTGCGGCGTGGCACTGGCCGGCGCGATCGCCTATTTGCTGCTGCCGATCGCACCGCTGCCGCAGGTGGAGTTCCCGACCATCTCCGTCAGCGCGTCGCTGCCCGGCGCGTCGCCCGACACCATGGCCGCGACCGTGGCCACGCCGCTGGAGCGTTCGCTGGGCAGCATCGCGGGCGTGACGGAGATCACCTCGTCGTCGTCGCTCGGCAGCACGCGCATCACGCTGCAGTTCGACCTCAGCCGCAGCATCGATTCGGCAGCGCGCGAGGTGCAGGCGGCCATCAACGCCTCGCGTGCGCTGCTGCCCACGGGCATGCCGAGCAACCCGACCTATCGCAAGGTCAACCCGGCGGACGCGCCCATCATGATCGTGGCGCTGACGTCTGACACGCTCACGCGCGGCCAGATGTACGACGCCGCCTCCACCGTGCTGGCCCAGCGCCTGTCGCAGGTTGACGGCGTCGGCCAGGTCAGTGTGGGCGGCGGTGCGCTGCCGGCGGTGCGCATCGAGCTGGACCCGAACAAGCTCTCCTCGCAGGGCATCAGCCTGGAGCAGGTGAGGGCGGCGGTGGTGGCGACCAATGCCAACCGGCCCAAGGGACAGCTGGAGGACGGGGCCCGCAGCTGGCAGATCGGCGCCAACGACCAGGCCCGCCGCGCGAGCGACTACATGCCCGTGGTGCTGAGCTACCGCAACGGCGCTGCCGTGCGCCTGGGTGATGTGGCCGACATCAGCGACAGCGTGCAGGACGTGCGCAACGATGGCCTGGCCAACGGCCGCCAGGCGGTGCTCCTCATCCTGAACAAGGCGCCGTCGGCCAACATCATCGAGACCGTGGACACCGTGCGGGCGTTGCTGCCGCAGCTGCGCGCGTCGATCTCGCCGGCCATCAATGTCGACGTGGTCATGGATCGCACCGCCACCATCCGCGGCAGCATCGTCGAGGTGCAACGCACGCTGGTGATTGCCTTCGGCCTGGTCATCGTGGTCGTGTTCATCTTCCTGCGGCGTTTCCGGGCGGCGCTGCTGCCGGCCGTGGCCGTGCCGGTGTCGCTGGCGGGCACCTTCGGCGTGATGTACCTGCTGGGCTACAGCATCGACAACCTGTCGCTGATGGCCATGACGGTCGCGACCGGCTTCGTGGTGGACGACGCCATCGTCGTGCTGGAGAACATCTCGCGCCACATCGAGCGCGGCATGAGCCCGCGCGAGGCGGCCTTGCGCGGCGCGTGGGAGATCGGCTTCACGGTGGTGTCCATCTCGCTGAGCCTGATCGCGGTGTTCATTCCCATCCTGGCGATGGGCGGCATCGTCGGGCGGCTGTTCCGCGAGTTCGCGGTGGTGTTGTCGGTGTCCATCCTGGTGTCGATGGTGGTGTCACTCACCACCACGCCGATGATGGCGGCGACGCTGCTCAAGCCGCACGAGGCCGCGCGGGCCCCGGGGCGCATCGGCCGCTGGCTTGCCCGGCTGCAGGGCAGGCTGATGCGCGGCTACCGGCGTTCCCTGCGCTGGACGCTGCGCCACCAGCCGTTGGCGCTGTTGGCGCTGGCTGGGGTCATCGCGCTCAACGTGCACCTGTACATGACCATCCCCAAGGGCTTCTTCCCGCAGCAGGACACGGGGCTGATGATTGGCGGCGTGCAGGCCGACCAAGCCAGCTCCTTCCAGTCGATGCAGCAGAAGCTGCGCACTTTCCACGACATCGTGCGCGCCGATCCCGCCGTGGCCAACGTGACCGGCTTCACCGGCGGCGGCCAGCGCAACAGTGCCAACATGTTCATCAGCCTGAAGCCGCGCAGCGAGCGCGAGGAGAGCGTGGACGACGTCATCAACCGCCTGCGCGGCAAGCTGGCCAAGGTGCCGGGGGCCAACCTCTTCCTGGCGCCGGTGCAGGACATCCGCATCGGCGGCCGGCAGGCGAATGCGTCCTGGCAATACACCTTGCAGGCCGATGAACTGGCCGACCTGCGCACCTGGGAGCCGCGCATCCGCCGGGCGCTGACCGAGGTGCCCGAGATCACCGACGTCAACACCGACCAGCAGGACAAGGGCCTGCAGACCTCACTCGTGGTCGACCGTGATGCGTTGGCCCGCCTCGGCCTGACGATGAGCGCGGTGGACAGTGCGCTGAACGATGCGTTCGGCCAGCGCCAGGTGGGCGTCATCTACAACCCGTTGAACCAGTACCGGGTCGTGATGGAACTCGCGCCCGAGTGGCTGCAGAGCCCGCAGACCCTGCAGCGGCTGATGCTCACGGGCAGCAACGGCCAGCAGGTGCCACTGGCCAGCGTGGCCCGGGTGGAGACGACTGCCACGCCGCTGGCCGTCAACCACCAGAGCGGCACGCCGGCCAGCACGATCAGCTTCAACCTGTCGCCGGGCGTGTCGCTGTCCGATGCGGTGGCGGCCATCAATGACGCCGTCGCCCAGACCGGGGCGCCGGTGTCGGTGCGCGGCAGCTTCCAAGGCACGGCCCAGGCCTTCCAGAGTTCGCTGAAGTCGCAGCCGCTGCTCATCCTCGCGGCCATCATCACCATCTACCTGGTGCTAGGCATGCTGTACGAAAGCCTCATCCACCCGATCACGATCCTGTCCACGCTGCCGTCGGCCGGCGTGGGCGCGCTGCTGGCGCTGATGGCCTTCAAGACGGACTTCACCATCATTGCGCTGATCGGCGTGATCCTGCTGATCGGCATCGTGAAGAAGAACGCCATCATGATGCTGGACTTCGCCATCTCGGCCCAGCGCGAGGCCGCCGAGCGCGGCCGGCAGCTTGGCGCGGGGGCCGCCATCTATCGCGCGGCCCTGCTGCGGCTGCGGCCCATCCTGATGACGACCGTGGCCGCGGTCTTCGGCGCGGTGCCGCTGGCCCTGGGCCATGGCGAAGGCGCGGAGCTGCGCGTGCCACTGGGCATCTCCATCGTTGGCGGCTTGCTGCTCAGCCAGCTGCTGACCCTCTACACCACGCCGGTCGTGTTCTGCGGCATGGACCGGCTGCGCCGCAAGCGTGGCCGAGCCCTGCCGGCACCGGCCGCCGAGCCCGCGACCGCGACTTGATCCTGTGCCCGACCCCATGAAACCTGTCGCCCCTACCCCCCGGCCCTTGGCCTTGATGCTGGCCTTGCTGCTGGCGGGCTGTGCCGTCACGTCACAGCGACCGCCCACCGAGCCGCCGGCACCGGCCGCCTTCCAGGGCTCGTCTGACTGGCAGCGCGTACCGGCCGATGTGCAGGTGCCCGAGGCCTGGTGGACCCTGTTCAAGGACCCGGTGCTCGACCGGCTCCAGTCCGAGCTCATCGTCGGCAACCAGAACCTCGCCTCGGCCTTGGCCCAGGTGCGTTCGGCACGCGCGGTGCTGGCGGCCAGTCAGTCGGCCATCTTCCCGACGCTGTCGCTGGGCGCGGGCACCACGCGCTCGGCCACCGCCGAGAACGCCAACGGGCAGCGCACCGTGGCCACCTCGAACTCGCTGACGGCGAACGCGTCGTGGGAGATCGACCTCTGGGGCCGGCTGGCCGAGGGCGTGAAGGCCGCCGGCGCCAGCTACCAGGCCAGCGAGGCCGATCTCGCAGCACTGCGCCTGTCGGCGCAGGCCACGCTGACGCAGAGCTATTTCTCGCTGCGCACGGCCGAGGCCCAGCAGGCCCTGCTGGAGCGCACCGTGGCTGCCACCCAGCGCACGCTGGAGTTGACCCAGGCGCGCTATGCCAGCGGCGTGGTGGCGCAAAGCGATGTGCTGCAGGCACGCACCCAGCTGCGCAGCGTGCAGGCTCAGCTGAGCGACCTGCGCACCCAGCGGGCGCAGCTGCTGCATGCGCTGGCGGCGCAGCTGGGGCAGTTGCCCGGGCAGTTCCAGTTGCCGGCGAGTGCCGCGCTGCCCGAGTTGCCGCCGGTGCCGATGCTCGTGCCGTCGCTGGTGCTGGCGCAGCGGCCTGATCTGGCAGCGGCGCGGGCTCGCCAGGTGGCGGCCTATGCGCAGATCGGCATTGCCGATGCGGCCTTCTTCCCGAGCGTGGACCTGTCCGCCAGCGCGGGCTACCGCGGGGCCTCGTGGTCCAAGCTGGTATCGGCGCCGAATCTGGTGTGGTCGCTGGGGGCGGCGCTGACGGCGCCCCTGTTCGACGGCGGCCAGCGGCAACTGGCGTCCACCCAGGCGCGCGCGTCGGCCGACGTGGCCACCGCCAACTACCGCCAGGCCGTGCTGACGGCCTTCCAGGAGGTGGAGGACAACCTGGTGCAGTTCTCGGAGTCTGGCGAGGCGGTGGCCTTGCAGCGCGACGCCTACGAGGCCGCAAGCCGCAACCTGGCGTTGGTGCTGGAACAGTACCGCGCGGGCACGGTCAGCTACCTGAACGTCAGCACCGCCCAGGCGTCGGCGCTGTCGGCCGAAGGCAATGTGCTGTCGGCCCGCAACCGCCAGTTGGTGGCGGCCAGCGTGCTGCTGAAGAACCTGGGCGGGCGCCTGCCGGCTTCGGTCACGACGGCTGCGCGCCCATGAAAAAAGGGCTCCTTGCGGAGCCCTTCTCGTTGGCAGAAGCCGGCAGGAATTACTTCTTGCCCTTCTTGCCCTTCTTGTCGTCGGCGGCCGGCGCGGCGGCCACGACGATTTCTTCAGCCTTGGGCTCGACCGGCGTCGCGATGACGGGGTTCGGCTTGCCATGGGTCACGACCTTGATGCCGGCGGGCAGCTTGATGTCGTTGACGTGCAGCGAGTGACCCTTGGTCAGGTTGGACAGATCCACCTCGATGAACTCGGGCAGTTCCTTGGCCAGGCAGGTGATCAGCAGCTCGGTCACGACGTGGGTGACGGTGCAGTGGTCGGTCTTGACGGCCGGGGAGACGTCTTCGCCGATGAAGTGCAGAGGCACCTTCTTCGTGATCTTGGTCGTGCCGTCCACGCGCTGGAAGTCCACGTGCAGGACTTGCGGCTTGTAGGGGTGCATCTGGAAGTCACGCAGCAGCACTTGCGTGTTGGTGCCGTTCAGCTCCATGTCCAGCAGCGAGCTGTGGAAGGCTTCCTTCTTGAGGGCGTGGAAGAGCGCGTTGTGATCGAGTTCGATCATCGTCGGCTCGCCGGCGCCAAAAACGATACCCGGCACCTTGCCGGCCACACGCAGGCGGCGGCTCGCTCCGGTCCCCTGCAACTTGCGCTCGAAGGCGACAAACTTCATGGTTTTCTCCAAAAGAGAACGGCACCCGCGACCAGGCACCGTTTGAAAAAGGCCGCCTTGCGACGGCCATGAAATCTCGGTCAGAAGTTGTTGTTCTGTTCCGAGAAGAGACTGGTGACCGACTCGCCATCCGAGATGCGGCGGATGGTTTCGGCGAACAGGAAGGCCACCGACAACTGGCGGATCTTCTTGCAGGCCTTGGCGGCGTCGGTCAGGGGAATGGTGTTGGTGATGACGACTTCGTCGAGCTGCGAGCTCGAGATGCGCTCGATGGCCGGGCCCGACAGGATGGGGTGGGTGCAGTAGGCGAAGACGCTCTTGGCGCCCCGGGCCTTCAGCACCTCGGCGGCCTTCACGAGGGTACCGGCGGTGTCGATCATGTCGTCCATGATCACGCAGTTGCGGCCTTCGATCTCGCCGATGACGTGCATCACTTCAGACACGTTGGCGGCGGGGCGGCGCTTGTCGATGATGGCCAGGTCGCAGCCGAGCTGCTTGGCCAGCGCGCGGGCACGCACCACGCCGCCCACGTCGGGCGAAACGACCACGAGGTCGCTGTAGTTGCGGGCCTTCAGGTCCGACAACAGCACCGGCGAGGCGTAGATGTTGTCGACCGGGATGTCGAAGAAGCCCTGGATCTGGTCGGCGTGCAGGTCCATGGTCAGGACGCGCTCGACGCCGACGGTCTCCAGCAGGTTGGCCACCACCTTGGCCGAGATCGGCACGCGGGTGCTGCGGGGGCGGCGGTCCTGGCGGGCGTAGCCAAAGTAGGGGATCACGGCGGTGATGCGGCGGGCGCTGGCACGCTTCAGGGCATCGACCATGATCAGCAGTTCCATGACGTTTTCGTTCGTCGGTGCGCAGGTGGGCTGCACGACGAAGACGTCACGGGCGCGGACGTTCTGCTGGATTTCGACGGTCACTTCACCGTCGGAGAAACGGCCGACCACGGCCTTGCCCAGCTCGAGGCCGAGATGGGTGGCAATTTCGTGGGAGAGAACCGGGTTCGCGTTGCCGGTGAAGAGAACCGTGTTGAGCAGCACTGGGAGCCTCTGGTGTATCAGTGGCCCGCTGATAGCCGAGCCGGTTCAGCGAAACGAAAGAATTTGGCAGGGGAGGAAGGACTCGAACCCTCGCATGTCGGAATCAAAATCCGATGCCTTAACCAACTTGGCGACTCCCCTACACAGGACACAGCAGAGCTGCTGCACCCTACAACCTTTTCAGTCGGCCCATCCGCGAAGCGGGTGCTGAGCCAAGCTGTGGCAGATTCGACCGGTCCATCCTTCACGCCCCCCATGTTGCTGAGCCTGAAGCAATGTCGCCAGGGACTGATCGTCCTTGCCATCTTTTCCATCCCCGGCGAGCACGGAAAACACGGCAGCTCCTGAGCCCGTCATCCGGGCGTTGCCAAATTGCTTTGACAACAGAGCCAGCGCATCGCGTACTTCACTGCTGATCGCTTCTGCTGCGCGCTGGAGGTCGTTTCGACCGGTTCCAACTGCACTGCTGATTTGTTCTGCAGTTCCTGCCGAGGCGGGAAAGCCCGCGACTATAGCCAGCTTTTCGGACCTTGCCAAGAGATTGCTCGAAAAAATCTCCTTGGTCGCCAGGCCGGCCGGCCCCTTGAGCACCGCAAAGCGCTGCGCGGGCAGCGTGATCGGGTTCAGGACCTCGCCGATGCCCTCGACGAAGGCCGGGCCGCCGCCAAGGAAGAAGGGCACGTCGGCGCCGAGCTTCAGGCCCAGGGCCAGCAGGCGCGACAGCGGCAGGCGAAGGTCCCACAGGCGGTTCAGGGCCAGCAGCGTGGTGGCGGCGTCGGACGAGCCGCCGCCCATGCCGGCACCGGCCGGCAGGCGTTTCTCGAGATGGATGTCGGCACCCAGCGTGCAGCCGGTCTCGGTCTGCAGCAGTCGCGCGGCGCGCAGGCAGAGGTCGTCGGCCGGCAGGTCGCCGCCGAGCACGTCGTGGCGCTGCAGGCGGCCATCGCTGCGGCACTCCACATGCAGGGTGTCGGCCCAGTCGATGAGCACGAAGACCGACTCCAGCAGGTGGTAGCCGTCCGGCCGCTTGCCGACGATGTGCAGGAAGAGGTTCAGCTTGGCCGGCGCGGCCAGGTCATGGAGTGCCTTCATCGGGCCCTTCCAGCTTCGCTCTCAGAGTGACGACGGGAGCCGCCAGGCGTGTGGCCACCAGCGACGGCAGCCGGGGCTCGATGCGCCAGCCGAGCTGCTCGAAGCCATTGGCCGTCTTCTCGTGCGGCGCGGCCGGCCAGGGGCGGGCCTGCAGCCAGTCGAACAGCGCGGCCACCGGCACGGGCTCACCGAGCAGCTCGCGCGTGAGGGCGTCGAGGTTGTCGAAGCGGCGCTCGTCATTCGGCGTCTGCAGCGTGGCCTGGCCCGGCTGCCAGCTCGCACGGGCCACCAGCGAGCCCAGTGGCGAGGTCAGCTCCAGCCGGCCCGCCTGCGGCCCGCCGAAGAGCTCGAAGCTCGCCGCGCCGCCGGTGCCGCGGTTGTGCACGTCGCCCGCGATGGTCACGCTGATGCGGCCGCTCAGGCGCGATTCAGCTGTGGCCGGCGCAGGCGTCTTGGGCAGCTGGGCGCACCCTGCGAGGGCGAGTGCGAACGTCAGCAGGGCAGCGGCCGCGCGCATCAGGGCTTGACCTTCAGGCGGTCGAGCACCTCGCGCAGGGCTTCGTTGTCAGGGTCGCGCTGCGCCGCTTCGGCAAAGATGCGCCGGGCTTCGTCATGCGCCCCCTGGGCCCACAGCACTTCGCCCAGGTGCGCCGCGATCTCGGCATCGGGCCGGCCGGTGTGGGCCTGGCGCAGCAGGCGCGCGGCCTCGTCGAGGTTGCCCAGGCGGAACTCGACCCAGCCCAGGCTGTCGACGATGAAGGGCTCGCCCGGGGCGAGCTTGAGGGCCTTCTCGATCAGTTCCTTGGCTTCCGGCAGGCGCAGATTGCGCTCGGCCAGGGAGTAGCCCAGCGCGTTGTAGGCGTGGTGGTAGTCGGGCTTGAGCTCGATGACCCGCCGCAGCAGCGTTTCCATGTCGTCGAACTTGCCGACCTTCTCGGTCATCATGGCCTGTTCGTAGATCAGGTCCGGGTCGTTCGGAAAGCGTGCCACGGCGGCCTTCATGGCGGCGAGTGCGCCCGCGTAGTCGCGCAGCTCGCGCATCAGCTGGGCTTCGGCCAGCAGGCTGGCGCGAGTCTCGCCGTCGCTCGCGTCGGCCGCGGGTTTGAGCAGCTTGCGGGCGTCGGCCACCTTGCCTTGCTTGGCGAGCAGCACGGCGCGCCGGTAGCGCACGTCCAGGCCGGCGCCATCCACCTTCTGCAGCGCGGCTTCCGCGGCCTTGAAGTCGCCGCGCTGCTCGGCCGCCTGCGACAGCATCAACCAAGCCTGCTGGCGGCCTTCGGCGCGGCCCTTGATCTCGGCGTCGGTGCCCGCGGCCGGTGTGTCCAGGCGCTTGAGGCCTTCGCGCAGCGCAGCTTCCGCCGCGGCGGGATGTTTCAGTTCGAGCTCGATGGCGCCCAGCGCCAGCCATGGCGCCGGGTTGTCGGGGGTGGACTGGGTGAGCGCGCGGAACTCACGGGCCGCCTCGGCCGGGCGCTGCGCCTTGATCAGCGCTCGGCCATAGGCCTGCCGCAGGGCGGGCTGGTCGGGCTTGAGCCGCAGGCGCTCGGTGATGAGGGGCTCGGCCTGGGGTTCGCTGGGCATCAGGTCCAGCGCGAGCTGCATCGCATCGTCGTTGTCGGGGTCGGCCTGGTTCAGCTCGCGGGTCAGGGCCAGCGCGCGGGCGTTCTCGCCGGCGTTGATGGCCAGCTTGGCCTCGGTGTAGAGCGCCGGCGGGCGCAGCGGGCCGGCCTGGGCCTTCAGCACCGGGGCCAGCGCGGCCAGCACCGCCTTCGGTTCGGGCGAGCGCTGGAAGAGCCGTGGCAGCGACAGGATGTAGCCCGGGCGCTGCGGTGCGGGCGCGATGCGCAGCAGCGTGGCCAGCGGCTGCGCGATCTCGGCGGGCTTGTTCATCAGCGCCAGAAGCTGCACCACGCTTTGCAGCGCATCGGTGGAGGTGGGTACGGTGTCGGCCCAGGCGCGGGCGGCGAGCAGGGCCTGGTCGCCAGCGCGGGCCTGGATGGCGATGTTCACCACCCGCTTGAACAGCGCCTCGTCGGCGGTGCGCCGTGCCGCATCCAGCAGCACCTGGAAGGCCACGCCCGGCTGGCCGTTCTGCAGCTCGATCTCGCCGATGAGCAACTGGTAGAACAGCGGCGCGTCCATCAGCGAGTGCGTGGGCGGCTCGTCAGGAACGGCCGAGGCGGCATCCGCGGGCGGCTGCGGGGCGGTGGGTGTGGAGGCCGCGGGGGCGGGTTCCTGGGCGTGGGCTTGCAGTGCGGCCAGCAGGGCGGCAGCGGTGATCACGCGGTGGAGGGGCAAGGGCATTCGAACTCCAGGGGCAGGGGCTCATTATGATTTCCGACCCATGCCCGAGTTGCCTGAAGTCGAAGTCACCCGCCGCAGCTTTGCCGATGCCATCCGCGGGGCCCGGGTGACCGGTCTGCGCCTGGGAAAACCCCTGCGCTGGCCCCTGGGTGTCGACCCCGAAACCCTGCTTGGCACCGAGGTCGGCGCCGTGCAAAGACGGGGTAAATATTTGTGGCTTCCGTTGCCGCCGCGCGGTGGCCTGCTGATGCACCTGGGCATGTCGGGCTCGCTCGCCTTCCTGGACACCACCCCAGCCGCCGGCAGCCACGATCATTTCGATCTGCACACCGACCGCGGCCTGCTGCGCCTGACCGACCCGCGGCGCTTTGGTGCGGTGGTCTGGGCGCCGGCGATGGAAGCTGAGCCTGTGGCCACCTTGCTGTCGGGCCTGGGCCTGGAGCCCTTCGACGATCGCTTCGACGGCCTTCATCTGCACGCGGCGCTGAGCGGCCGGCGCGTGGCCATCAAGCAGGCGCTGCTGGCGGGCGACATCGTGGTGGGGGCGGGCAATATCTACGCCTGCGAGTCGCTCTTCATGGCCGGCATCGACCCGCGCCTGGCCGCAGGCAAGGTCAGCCGGCCACGCGCCGAGAAGCTGGCGGCGGCCGTGCGCCAGGTGCTGGGCCAGGCGCTGGAGGCGGGCGGCACCACGCTGCGTGATTTCCGCGATGCCCATGGCGTGGCGGGCAGCTTCCAGATGCAGGCCCAGGTCTACGGCCGCGAGGGCGAACCTTGCCGGCGCTGCGCCACGCCCATCCGGCGCATCGTGCAGGGTCAGCGCTCCACCTTCTTCTGCCCGCAATGCCAGAAACGCTGACCCCGCCGGCGCTGGCTGCCGACTTTGGCAAGACGGTGGTTGCATGGCAGCGCCGCCACGGCCGCCACACCCTGCCTTGGCAGAACACGCGAGATCCGTATCGCGTGTGGCTGTCGGAGGTGATGCTGCAGCAGACCCAGGTCACCACGGTGCTGGGCTACTACGAACGCTTCCTCGCCCGCTGGCCGCGTGTGACCGACCTGGCCGCCGCCTCGCTGGACGACGTGCTGGCGCAGTGGGCCGGCCTGGGCTACTACAGCCGGGCGCGCAACCTGCACGCCTGCGCGCGGGCCGTGGCGGCGCTGCATGGCGGCGAGTTCCCTCAGTCGGCCGCCGGGCTGCAAACCCTGCCGGGCATCGGCCGTTCGACCGCGGCGGCGATTGCGGCCTTCTGCTTCGGTGAGCGTGTGGCCATCCTGGACGGCAACGTCAAGCGCGTGCTGGGCCGCGTGCTGGCGTTTGAAGGCGATCTCGCCAGCAGCGCGGCCGAGAAGCGCCTGTGGGACCTCGCCACGGCCCTGCTGCCCGAGCAGGACATGGACCGCTACACCCAGGGCCTGATGGACCTCGGCGCCACCGTCTGCACCGCGCGTTCGCCCAACTGCCTGCTGTGCCCGGTGCAGCCGCTGTGCCTGGCCCAGCAGCAGGGCGACCCGACCCGCTTCCCCATCAAGACGAAAAAGCTCAAGCGCGGCCGCCGTGAGAGCTGGTGGCTATGGCTGGAGCGCGAAGGCCGGGTGCTGCTGCAACAGCGCCCCGCCACCGGCGTGTGGGCGGGGCTGTGGACGCTTCCGCTGTATGACGACGAGGCCAGCGCCCGCGCCGCGTTGCCGGGGGAGGTGCTGCACACGCTGCCGCGCATCCAGCATGCGCTGACGCACTTCGACTGGGTGCTGCACACCCTGCGCGCCGAGCCCGCCGCCGACGCAACGCCACCCGGCACCTGGGTGGCCCGGGAGAAACTCGCCGACTACGCGCTCCCCGCGCCCCTGAAGAAGATGATCGAGGAAGGATGACGCATGCAGGCCCAGGTCTAGAAGAGCTTTGAGTACGCGGTCATCACGCTGCTGGTGTGCGGCTTTTGCCTGTGGCAGCTGATCAGCAGCACGCAGGACGGCGAGCCGCCCGCGGGCAAGCTGGCCGTGCTGGGCCTCGGGCTGCTGATCACCGGCGTCATGCACTGCGTGTTCATGATGCAGATCGTGCAGCGCACCGGCCGCAACGTCGGCGCGTGGTTCGTGGCCATCGTCATCTTCATGCCCATCGGCTCGGCCGTGCTGCTGGCCTTGCTGCTGGCGGACGGTGACGACGCCCAGGCGTGAACGTGTGCAGTCTGCACGCCCCGCGGCGTTGCCGGGCGTGATCAGAAGGGGCACAGTCTCCAGCAGAACAACAACTGGGGGCAGCGATGGCTTTCCTGAACAATCTCCGGGTCGGGGTGCGACTCGGTCTCGCCTTCGCCTTGCTGCTGGCCTTGCTGCTGGCGATGGCCGGCACGGGCGCGCTGCTGGCGAAGTCCATCAACTATTACGCTGACTACTACAGCACCGACATCGTGCCGTCGCTGCGCATCGTGCGCGGCATCGACAGCGCCATCTCCGATGCCCGGCGGCTGGAGCAGCAGCATCTGCTGACGGACGACGACAAAGAGAAGAAGACGCTGGCGGATCGCATCGCCAAGGCGCGTGTCGAGTTCGACCAGTCCATCAAGAACTACGAGCCGCTGGTGTCGGATGACCGCGACGGCGCCTTTCTCAAGAAGGTCGCCGAAGGCGGTCGCGCCTACTTCGAGGTCAGCGCCAAGGTGCTGAAGACCTCCGACGAAAGCGCGGCCGACCCCACCCAAGCGACTGCCGCCAAGGTGATGACCTTCGGCCCAGCGCGCGACACCTACCGTGCGGTGCGCGACGACATCCAGAAATGGTGGACCTACAACGAGGAGGTCGCCAGTGAAGCGACGGCCGCCGCGGCGGCAGCCTACAAGCGGGTGCTCGGCATCTTTGCCGTAGCCTGCGTCGTGGGCCTGGCCGTGGGCATTGCAGCCGCCTTCACGATCACGCGGTCCATCACCCAGCCGCTCGCGCAGGCCTCGGTGGCCGTCAAGGCGGTGGCCGGGGGCGACCTCACGCAGCGCCTGCAAAGCCGCTCGCGCGACGAGCTCGGCCAGTTGCTGTCGATGCTTGACGACATGACCCAGAACCTCGCCCGCATGGTGTCGGGCGTGCGCCAGGGCTGCGACCAGCTCAACGTGGCCGCTGCCGAGATCGCCCAGGGCAATGCCGACCTCTCGGCCCGCACCGAGAGCCAGGCCTCCAGCCTGGAGGAGACGGCGGCGTCGGTCGAAGAGATGGCCTCGCAGATCAAGGCCAATGCGGACAACGCCCGCCAGGCCGACCAGCTCGCCCACCATGCCTCCGAGGTGGCCGGTGCCGGCGGGGTGGCGGTGGGCCAGGTGGTCGAGACCATGGACGCCATCTCGGCGTCCAGCCGCAAGATCGGCGACATCATCGGCACCATCGACGGCATCGCTTTCCAGACCAACATCCTGGCGCTGAATGCCGCGGTGGAAGCCGCGCGCGCCGGCGAGCAAGGCCGCGGCTTTGCGGTGGTGGCGGGTGAAGTGCGGCTGCTGGCGCAGCGCAGTGCCGAGGCCGCCAAGGAGATCAAGAGCCTCATCGGCGACAGCGTCACCAAGGTCGAGAGCGGCAGCAGCCAGGTGCTGGCTGCGCGCGAAACCATCGGCCAGATGGTCAATGAGGTGCGCAAGGTGACCGACCTGGTCGGTGAGATCACGGTGTCCAGCCGTGAGCAGTCCGAAGGCGTGGGTCAGATCAATGCGGCGGTCAGCCAGCTTGACCAGGCCACGCAGCAGAACGCCGCGCTCGTCGAGCAGACGGCCGCCGCCGCCGAGAGCATGCGCATGCAGACGGCCAAGCTGGCCGAGGCCGTGGCCGCCTTCCGCGTGGACGCCTCGCTGGCGCCCGCCACCCCGCGCAGCAGCCCGGCGCCCAGGCAGGCCGCACCTGCCCCGGCGCCCAAGCCGAAGGCGAGCGCATCAGCCGCACCCACCGCGCCCCGCAACCCCGTGAAGGCGGCCGGCGCGCCCGGCCCGTCGGCGCTCAAGCCAGCCCCTGCCAAGGCCGAATCCGTCATGGCGCCTCCCGCACCCCGGCCGGCGCCTGCGCCTACGGCCAGCGCCGAGGGCGATTGGGAGACCTTCTAAGGCCTCAGAACAGGCTGGCGAGGCGCCGGACGGCGTCTTCGCTCTGCTGGCGGTCAGGTCGCAGGTCGCTGCTGCCGAAATCGTGTTCGCCCATCGCGGCCACCAGCAGCCCGTCGCGGCGGGGCAGGGCCACGCAGTTGTGGGCGCGGTAGATCAGTGCGTAGTCCACCTCGGGCTGTGGAATCAGCCGGGCCGTCTGGCCGCGCACCGGGGTCATGTCGGCGTCGGCGCAGAGGGTGCGGGCGCCGTCGCCGGTGCAGTTCACGATGAGCCGCTCCGGCAGGCGCGCAAAGTCCCGCGGGCTGCGGAGCTCGCGTTGCACCAGCTCGCCGCCGTCCCGCGCAAAGTCGTCCAGCAACAGGCGCTGGTAGGCCGGGATGTTGAACACCAGTTGCGTGAAGCGGCGCACATGCGGCGAGCGGAAGGGATGCTCGGCCGGCGACAGCGCCCGGCCGGCCGGACGCAGGTCGGCGATGCGGTCATACAGGTCGGGGTAGTCGGGCTCGCCAGCGTGGCCGGGCAGGGCTGAGTCGAAACCATCGTCGGACACGACATAGCCGTCATGCCATTCGACGGGCCCGGACGGCAGGCCGAGGTAGCTCTGGTGCACCTTGAACGAATCGCGCGCCATGGCCTCCCAGCCGCTGACCCAGGCGTCGGTGGCGTGGGCCTGGGCGATCAGGCGCGAGTCCGGCGTCCACAGGCCGGTCGCGGCGCTGGAGTGCACGCGAGGCGGGCGGTCCTTCGCATAGAGCCGCACCCGATAGCCGGCCTGCTGTGCCGTGCGCGCGGTCGTCAGCCCGATGGCACCGCAGCCGATGACGGCGATGCGCTCGCCAGGGCGCACGCCGCTGGCCTGCACCAGCGCGAGCGCCCGCTGCGCCGAGCCCCACGACAGCGACCAACCGCTGCCACCGTGGCCGTAGTGATGCACGACCGTCTTGCCGTGCAGGTGCTGCGCCTGCAGCCGCGGGCCGTGGGCGCGGAAGGGCCGGATGCCCACCGCGATGTCGATGATGCGGTCGATGCTGGCGCGAATGGCGGCTGGCGCGGGGCGCGGCGCGAAGTCCATCGCCGGCACTGGCAGCGCGAGTGTGGCGCTGCCGGCCGCGAGCAGCTGGCGGCGCTTCACGAGGGCTGGCGCGCGAGCGATTTGCGGATGAGCGCAGCGTCGCGCAGGCGCTGGGCCGAGCCGTCGGCGTCGAGCAGCACCACCGTGACCGGCCGCTTGCCGTTCAAGATGCGCATGGCAAGGCAGCGGCCGGCTTCTTCGGTGTAGCCCGTCTTGGAGACACGGATGTTCCAGCCCTTGGCGCCGACCAGCCGGTTGGTGTTGCGGATCTCGCGCGGCTTGCCGTCCACCGGCACCTGGGCCTTCTTGACGCTGGTGATGCGTTCGATCTGGTCGTAGCGCGCGGCTGCGGCGGTCACGCGGGCCATTTCGGTGGCGGTGGAGGTGTTGGCGGGTGACAGGCCCGTGGGGTCGCTGATGGCGGTGTGCTTCAGGCCCAGCGCATGGATCTTGGCTTGCATGGCCTTGGCAAAGCCCGCCTCGCCGCCGGGGAAGGTGCGCGCCAGCGCAGCCGCTGCGCGGTTCTCGGACTCCATCAGCGCCATCTCCAGCGCCGCCTGGCGGCTCATCTGCGTGCCCACACGCACGCGGGAGCGGCTGTGCTTGAGGGTGTCGACATCGTCGCTGGTGATGCGCAGCTTCTCGTTGGGGTCGAGCTTGGCGTCGAGCACCACCATCGCCGTCAGCAGCTTGGTCAGCGACGCGATGGGCACGACGGCATCGGGGTCGCGGGCCATCAGCACCTTGCCGGTCGCGTCGTCGACGACAACCACATGCTTGGCATTCACCGGCAGCTTGAGTTGCTGCGCGGGCGGCGTGTCGGCGGCGGCGGCGGTGGCCGCCACGGGCTCGGGCGGTGGCGTGTCCTTGGCGTCCTTGGACTTGGCCTGCACCACGAAGCTGGTGGCAGCGATCAGCAGGGCCGGCAGGGCCAGCTTCCAGCCGGTGGCTTGCGGGCGAGGTGCGAGCAGGCGCTCGATGCGGTGCAGCAGGTCGCCGCCGCGGGCGGCGGGCGCGAGAGGAGGGGTCATGGGCGTGTGATCCAGTTCGGACAGGGCGTGCAGGGCCAGCGCCAGGCGACGCGAGTCGCCCAGGGCCTGGGCCGAGAGGTCGTCGGCGACCAGCTCGCGCTCCGCGCGCAGGCGGGACGAGAGCCACCAGACGATGGGGTGGAAGAACAGCAGGGCCTCAACGGCGCTCTGCAGCAGGTTGGCGAGGTAATCCCAACGCCGCACATGGGCCAGCTCGTGCGCGAGCAGCGCTTCGAGCAGGTCCACGGGCAGGCGGGTGAGCAAAGCCGCGGGCAGCAGCACGCAGGGCTTGAGGGTGCCCAGCGCGATGGGCCCCGCGAGTTCGGGCAGCAGGCGCAGCCGCACCGGCCGGGTCAGGCCCAGGCGGCGGGCCAGGGCATCCAGCCGCGCCTGCCACTCGGCTGGCGCGGCGGTGCTGCGGCGGTGGGCGCGGGCCACCCATGCCAGGCCGAGGGCGAGGCGGCCGAACATCAAGCCGGCGCCCAGGGCCCAGGCACCCACCAGCGCCGGCATTTGCTCGGCCAGGGGCGAGAGTTCACCGATGAGGTCGGTGTCGCTGGGGGCCACGTCCAGGCATTGCACCAGCGGCAGCAGCAGGCACAGCGCCAGGCTGAAGGCACACACCGCATAGCGCCAGCGGGCCGGCGCGCCGCGCAGCAGGGCCAGCAGCAGGGCGGCCACCGCACCGATGACGAGGCCCTGCCAGATGAAGTTCAACAGCGCCCAGCCCCAGGCGCTGATGAAGAGGGTGACGAGTTGCTCGGTGCTCATGCGTCGTCACCGCCCTTGGCCAGCAGCTGCCGGATCTCGGCCCGCTCCTTGGCACTCACGTGGCTTTTCAGCGCCGCCAGCACCAGGGCCTTGCCCGAGCCCGCGAAGGCCTTGGCGATGAAGTCCTTCACCAGCGATTGCTGCAGCTTGTCCTGCGCCTGCACGGGGGCGTAGAGGTGGGGGCGCTGGTCTTCGTCGCGGGTGAGCAGGCCCTTGCCGTGCATGACCTGCAACTGGCGCAGCACGGTGGCGTAGGTGGCCTCGGGACGGTCGGGCAGCAGGGCCTCGTGCACCGCCTTGGCGTCGGCCGGGCCCAGGCGCCAGAGCACCTGCAGCAGGTCGAGCTCGGCGGCGGTGGGCTTGAGGGGAGGCGTGGCGCCGGTGGCGGAAGGCATGTGTTCAGAATAACTGTTCTAGAACGTCGTGTCTAGAACAATTGTTCTGAAATTGGCGGCCGCGCTCAGCGCGCGTCCAGCTCGCGGTGCCGCTTGAGCACGTGGCCGTGGTGGCTGAACTGCCGGGCCAGCATCTCGACCAGGTACACCGAGCGGTGCTGGCCACCCGTGCAGCCAATGGCGACGGTGAGATAGCTGCGCTGGTCGGCTGCGAAGTTGGGCAGCCAGCGCGACAGGAAGCCCGCGATCTGGCCCATCATCAGCCCCACCTCGGGCTGCGCGGCCAGGTAGGCGGCCACTGGTGCGTCGCGGCCAGTCAGTGGGCGCAGCTCCCGGTCGTAGTAGGGGTTGGGCAGCACGCGCACGTCGAACACGAAGTCCGCGTCGCTGGGCACGCCGTGCTTGAAGGCGAAGCTCTCGAACACCAGCGTCAGCTTGGCCCCGGCGTTCGGCCCCACCAGGTCGGCCAGCCAGGCGCGCAGCTGGGCCGGGCGCAGCTGGCTGGTGTCGATGACGGTGGACTCGGCCTTCAGCCCGCCGAGCAGCTCGCGTTCGAGCTTGATGGCGTCCAGCAGCAGGCGGTGGCTCTCGTCGGCGGAGTTGTCCAGTGCGCCGAAATTGGTGTCGCGGTCTTCGCGCAGCGGGTGGGGGCGGCGGGTCTCGGAGAAACGCCGCATCAGCGCCTCGTTGCTCGCATCCAGGAACACCGAGCGCACCGCCACGCCCTGCGCGCGCAGCTGCTTGAGCAACGGCAGCAGCAGCGGCAACGAGCTGGCGGAGCGCACGTCCACCGCAATCGCGACGCGCCGCTCGCCGCGTTGCTGCTCCAGCTTCAGGAAGTCCAGCAGCAGCTCGGCCGGCAGGTTGTCGACGCAGAAGTAGCCCGCGTCTTCGAGCGCATGCATGGCCACCGACTTGCCACCACCGGACATGCCGGTCAGCAGCACCACGTCGCCCAGATGATCGGTGTCGTGGCTCATGAGCGGGCCTTGCGCGCCGGGGCGGCGGTGGCGGTGGAGGCGTCGAGCATCTCCTGCGCGTGCGCCAGGCTGGTGGACGACAGGCGCTCGCCGCCGAGCATGCGGGCCACCTCGGCCACGCGCGCCTCGCCGGCCACGGGGCTGACGGAGCTGACAGTGCTCTTGCCCTGCAGGGCCTTGGCCACGACGAGGTGGCGGTCCGCACAGGCGGCCACCTGCGGCAGGTGGGTGACGGCCAGCACCTGGCGTTCGCGGCCGAGCTGCTTCATCAGCCGGCCCACGGTCTCGGCCACGGCGCCGCCGATGCCGACGTCGATCTCGTCGAAGATCAGCGTGCCCGGCGCACTGCCGGCGCTGCTGCGGCTGGCGGCCTGGCTGGTGGTCACCGCAATCGCCAGCGCAATGCGCGAGAGCTCACCGCCCGAGGCCACCTTGGCCAGCGGCCGCGGCGTGCTGCCGGCATGGCCCGCCACCAGGAACTCGGCCGATTCCACGCCAAAGCTCTGCGGCCCGTCGGTGGGCTGCAGCGCGATGCCGAACTGACCGCCGGCCATGCCCAGCTGCTGCATCGCCGCGGTGACGGCAGCGGCCAGTTGCGGCGCGGCCTTCTTGCGGGCGCGGCTGACGGCGTCGGCTTGCGCGTCGAACGCCTTGCGCGCGGTGGCAAGGGCGGCTTCGAGCTGCGCCGGGTCGCTGGCGGCGTCGAGCGCGGCCAGTTCGGCGCGCCACTGCGCCAGCAGCGCCGGCAGTTCCTGCGGCTGGCGGCGGTAGCGGCGGGCCAGCGTCATCCAGGCCGACACGCGTTCATCCAGCTCGGCCAGTCGGCCGGGGTCGAGATCGGCCTTGTGCAGATAGGCCGACAGCGTGTGGCTCGCGTCCTGCAGCTGGGCCTGCACATCGCGCAGGGCCTGCACGGCGGGCAGCAGGCGCGGGTCATGGTCGAGCACGCGCTCCAGCTGGTCGAGCGCGCTGCCGGCGAGCGACTGGGCGCTGGGCTCGGCCTGGTCCAGCGCGTCGAGCGCGTGCTGGGCCGCGTCGATCAGCGACTGCCCGTGCGACAGCCGCTCGTGCTCGGCATTGAGCTCGTCCCATTCACCCTCGGCGGGCGCCAGGCGGTCCAGCTCGGTGATCTGCCACGACAGGCGCTCCCGTTCGCGCTGCGCATCGGCCTGCAGGCCCTGGGCCTTGGCCAGGGCGTCGGCGGCCTGCTTCCAGGCGGCATGGGCGCGGGCCACGGGGGTGGTGTCCAGGCCAGCGAAACCGTCGAGTAGGTCGCGCACCGCGGCCGGGCGGGTCAGGCCTTGCCAGGCGTGCTGGCCATGGATGTCGAGCAGGTGGTCGGCCAGCTCGCGCAGTTGCGTCAACGTGGCCGCACCGCCGTTGATCCAGGCGCGGCTCTTGCCCGCGGCATCGATCACGCGGCGCAGCAGCAGGCTCTCGTCCACGTCGAAGCCGGCTTCGTCGAGCCAGCCGCGCAGGTGGGCAGGCAGGTCGAACTCGGCCGTGATCTCGGCCTTGGACGCGCCCTCGCGCACCACGCCGGCATCGCCCCGGCCGCCCAGGGCCAGTTGCAAGGCGTCGATGAGGATGGACTTGCCCGCGCCGGTCTCCCCGGTCAGCACGGCAAAACCGGGCTCGAAGTCGAGCTCCAGCGTCGGGACGATGACGAAATCCTTCAGGCTCAGGTGCCGCAGCATGGGTGAGTCTCTAGGTCAGAGGTACCAGCGCAATTTGCGCCGCAACGTCGCGTAATAGCTCCAGCCTTGGGGGTGCAGGAAGCGCACCTGGTGCTGGCTGCGCCGCACGGTGATGGTGTCGCCGTGCAGCAGGCTGGCAAGGCTTTGCATGTCGAAGTTCACCGAGGCATCGCGCCCGGCGACGATCTCCAGCCGCACCTCGCCCAGGTCCGGCAGCACGATGGGCCGGTTGGAGAGCGTGTGTGGCGCGATCGGTACCAGCAGCCAGCCGGCAATGCTCGGGTGCAGGATGGGGCCGCCGGCCGACAGGGCGTACGCGGTCGAGCCGGTGGGCGAGGCCACGATGAGGCCGTCCGCCCGCATATTGGCCACGAACTGTTCGCCCACTTCGATCTTGAGCTCCACCATGCCCGCCGTGGCGCCGCGGCTCACCACCACGTCGTTGAGCGCCAGCCCGGTGTAGATGACCTCACCGTCGCGCCAGACCTCGCCTTCGAGCATGGCGCGCGGCTCCACCTCGTAGTCGCCCGCCAGCACCGGGGCGAGGGACTCGCGCCAGCGCTCGATCGGGATGTCGGTGATGAAACCCAGGCGCCCCTGGTTGATGCCCAGCAGCGGAATGCCGTAGGGCGCCATCTCGCGGGCGAAACCCAGCATGGTGCCGTCGCCGCCGATGACCACGGCCAGGTCGCAGGCGCGGCCGAGTTCTTCATGCGAGAGGGCGTCGTAACCCGTGAGGCCGGTGTTCAGGGCCGTGTCGGCCTCCAGGGAAACATCCAGGCCGCTGGCACACAAAAACTGGGCGATTTCCTCCAGCACCGGCCGGATGCCTGGCGCCTGATGCTTGCCCACGATGGCGACATGTCTGAAGCGCTCGGCCATGCGGCAAATTACACCACACGGGTTTTGCCTTCCCAGGGGAAACCGGGGCATTTCCTAGAATGCCGGCATGCTGGACGAGCGCTCGAAATCCCTGCTGAAGACCCTGGTCGAACGCTATATCGCCGACGGGCAACCCGTGGGCTCGCGCACGCTGTCCAAAGCGTCGGGCCTGGAACTGAGCCCGGCCACCATCCGCAACGTGATGGCCGACCTCGAAGAGCTCGGCCTGATCGCCAGCCCCCACACCAGCGCCGGCCGCATCCCGACGCCGCGCGGCTACCGGCTCTTCGTCGACACCATGCTCACCGCCCAGCCCGGGCTGATCGACGTCGAGACCGCCAAGCTCCAGCCCGACCAGCCCCAGCGCGTGATCGCCAGCGCGGCGCAGATGCTGTCCAACCTGTCGAGCTTCGTCGGCGTGGTCACCGCGCCGCGCAAGCCCAGCGTCTTTCACCACATCGAGTTCTTGCGCCTGGGCGAGCGCCGCGTGCTCGTCATCCTGGTCTCGCCCGACGGCGACGTGCAAAACCGCGTCATCTTCACCGCGCAGGACTACAGCCAGTCCGAACTCGCCGAAGCCAGCAACCGCCTGAACGCCGGCTACGTCGGCCTCACCCTCGAAGCCGTGCGCGAGCGCCTGCGCCACGAGGTGGACGCGCTGTGCGGCGAGATCGGCCAGCTGATGAGCGCCGCGGTGGAAGTGGGCACCGAGGCCATGAGCAAGGAAGAAGAGCGCGTCATCGTCTCCGGCGAGCGCAACCTGCTCACCGTGCAAGACTTCAGCAACGACATGGGCAGCCTGCGCCGCCTGTTCGACCTCTTCGAGCAGAAGACCCAGCTCATGCGCCTGCTCGACACCTCCAGCCGCGCCGAGGGCGTGCGCATCTACATCGGCGGCGAAAGCCAGGTCGTGCCCTACGAAGAGCTCTCCATCGTGTCCGCACCGTATGAGGTCGACGGCCAAGTGGTGGGCACCTTGGGCGTCATCGGCCCTACCCGCATGGCCTACGACCGAATGATCCAGATCGTGGACATCACCAGCCGCATGGTCGGCCAGGCGCTGAGCCAGCGCTGAGGGGCGGGCCGCCTGGCCCCGGGTACCTGTCTAGAATCCGCCGCTCCTCCCGGGGGGCCGTTAGCTCAGTTGGTCAGAGCAGAGGACTCATAATCCTTTGGTCATTGGTTCAAGTCCAATACGGCCTACCACTTGAAGAACAAGCGCAGGACGGAGTGTGAGCGTTCGCTTCAGGCGTTCGCGGTCCGCCGATTGGCGCGCGGTTGTTGCCGCAACGTTGCCGTTGCTCGTGGCAACCGGCCTCAGGAGCACGGTGCGTATGGCAACGAACCAGTTAGAAGCGGAGGCGCTTCAGTCCGCGGTCAAACCTCGGGACTTCCAAGTTCGATCCCGTTCGAACCGGGCCAAGGCGAGCTCCCTGATCCCGGATTGGATGGTTCCAGGTGATGCCCCCATGCCATGGCGCGTGGACGGTCGGACAGTCGAAATATTCCGAAGAACCGAGGTTGCCGACCTTCGGGAGCTGGTGTCCTTGCGGTGTGGGTTCGACCCTGACCAGTTCCTCGAGCCGGTCTCGTTCGAAAAGGCGTTGGCTGCTTGGCGAACACAGGCAGATCAGGCGGAGCCCTCTATCCAGGTGTTCATTGACTGTCTAGACCGAGCGGAAGAGGCTGTCCGCTCGGGGGAGCTACAAATTCTTGACGGCCTCGCCGATCCATTGCACGCCACGGCGGTCGACGTGCGGGACTTTATCGACTGGGCTGAAGGAGTGCATTTAATGAAAGTGCCCGATCCGCGAATAGCACGAACGCCGTGGGGCACATACAGCACGCCGATGCTGGATATGCTCGCGGTAGTTTTAAACCACCACTATCGTTACCGTGTTGATGGCGGTACCTATCAGTTTGAGGACGCAGCGACTCACCCGCTCCCTGAGGATGTCAGGGATACGCTGCGCAAGGCAATTCACGCGGCTGTTCGCGCAGGCGTACCGGATGCTGCAAAACTTAACACGGCAGCGGTTAAGGACGCCATATCAAAGATTGCACGGGATCCGAGGATTCCTGTGGGGCGACGGCCAAGAGCTAGATAGCCCCCGACGATCAAGGAAACCACTCGTACGGCGACAGGCAGGGACTTGAAGTGACTCAACGCACCTGCCTCAGTCGCAATGGGCTTCAACTTTGACGTCAATTGGCGCACGTCCCTCCACCCAGACACGGTGAGTTCCGGAGTGGGGGCGTAGCGCCACATTAATCCCCCGATTATCTTGGCCTCGATAATCGATTCGTATCGGACGAGTGCAGAGCCCATTGCCTTTTTCAGCGGTGCCACTCGAATCTCCCCTGACCGACGCAGTTCGAAATTCGCACGGGTTAACTGAAGTCGTCGCTGCGGATGCTGTCCGACCAGTCCGCGATTGCTCTAAGGTCGTCCATGCTGCCACTGGACGTGCGCTTTAGGGCCGGTTCGCCGCCGCAAATGTCTCGGGCTGTCGTACCCAAGCATTCGCACGCTCTTCGATTGGCATCAAGACCTTGAGCTCCGCAAAGACATTCAGGATTTGGCTCAACGGCTCAAGCGTGCCAGCTGGGAGGGGCGCTGGAAACGGAGATCGAACGCTCGTACATCAGCAGACTTGAAAGAAGGCTGAGCCAGCCAACCATACTCGCTCTTCTCAAGCTGGCAAAGGGGCTCGGCTGTGATGCGGCTGAGCTGTGCCTGAACCCGCCAGGCCACATCCGGCGGATCCTCATGCGGTTCCTCATCTAAGCGCGTGCCTGCAGCTGTCGCCTGCTGAGGCAGGCGCGCCTCGGCAACGCGCCGCAAGTTTTACCCCCCGACTATCGTGAATCGGATAATCGCTTCGCGGCTGGGAAAGGGTCATTGCTGTCACTTGCCGGCCGGCCGCCGACCCATTTGCAGACGTCCCTTCCAGAGGGCGAGTACAGCTGCCCCACAGACTCGCGGCTAAAACGACCAACCTGTGCGTGTTTGCGTAGACATTGCTTGCGGTACTCATGATGGTCTCCCATCGAGTTGAGGGCCACAAAGGATGCGCCTGCAGGACGTCTGGCGGCAACCCCATTGCCGGCAATCAGGCGGAGTGCCTACTCGTCATGAAAGGCGGCTTCCTGGTGGTTCCGCGGAAGGGCACTCCCGGCCATCTGCAGACGTTCAGTACCGGCAGCATTCGGGCACATCATTGAGCTGCACCACGCGGCGCCGATCAGGCACGTGCACGCAACTCCCTCACGCCGCGGCCCAGCTTGCGTCGCAACAGGTTGCGAAGGGTCACACCGTCGGAATAGCCGATCTGTGCGGCGATTTGGTCGACGCTCTCGCTGCCGGTTCGCAGCAGATGCACCGCACGCTCGACGCGCAGATCCTGGAAGTACGAGAGGGGTGTCTTGCCCAATACGCTTTGCACGCGCCGCGCCAAGGTGCGTTCACTGGCGCCCGCTGCGATGGCCGCATCGGCGAGAGAGAACCCGTGCGCGAGTTGCTGCCTGGCCCAGCCCTCAAAGCGCTCGACCACCGGGTCGGCATGGGCCAGGTGATCGGGGATCACGAACTCAGCTTGCGAGCCGCGGGCCTCTACCAGCAGGTATCGCGCAGCCAGAGCCGCCAGCGCTGGGCTACGGCTGCGCACGACGCTCAATGCCAGGTCGAGATGAGCCAAGGCGGCGCCGGCCGTGGTGAAGCTGGCCGAATTCACAAGCATGCGGGACTCGTCGAGCACCACGTGCGGATAGCGCTGCCGAAACATTGGCGCCAGCCACCACGAAGTTGTGGCGCGCTGGCCATCTAGCAGCGCGCTTTCCGCCAGCAAGAACGTGCCAGTGCAGGCGGCGCCAGCGGCCGCGCGGGCGCTTGACCATTGCTGCAACGCGACGACCGCGTCGGCCACGTCCGCATGCGCGAGACGCGCGGCGAGTGCGTCTGGCATCTTGGCGCCGAGTGCGGGCACCAGAACAACGTCAGGGTTTTGCACGCGGTGCACTGGCACGACCGGTACCGCCAGACCGTGCGCGGTGCGCACGCGACGCCGAACGCCGACCAACGTGACGTTGATGGGCGGCGGCGCCTGTGCGAGCGAGCCTGCCAGTTCATTGGCCGTGCTCAGTGTGTCCATGAGTGCAGCAAGACCCAGGTCGAACACGCCATCGAGAACAAGAAGGTGCAGATTCATGGCGGAAATGATATCAATGTTGTCATTCCTGCCACTCGCAAAAACTGCCGTCGCACCCGAGACTTCGGACTCGCCAACGCTTTCACCCCTTCAACCAGAGGATCACTCCATGACCAAGTTCGCTCTGTTCGTCCGCCTTGAAGCCAAGCCTGGCCAGGAAGCCGCCGTTGCCGACTTTCTGAGAAGCGCGTTGCCGCTCGCCAACGCCGAATCGGGCACCACCGCCTGGTTCGCATTGAAGTTCGGCCCATCGACGTTCGGCGTCTTTGACGCTTTTGCGGACGAGGCCGGCCGCGAGGCTCACCTGCACGGCCAGATCGCCGCCGCGTTGCTGGCGAACGCAGCCGCCTTGCTCAGTACACCGCCTAACATCGAGAAGATCGAGCTGCTGGCGGCGAAATTGCCTGGCTGACGAGCTGTCAGCGGCGGCAAATGTGAAGCTCCACATGGCTTGAGTGATCGGGATGAAGAGGTCCTGTCCTCGTGCGCCGCTCCTTCAAACCGATCCCGATTGAACCGCTCTTGCCGGCGGTGGTCGCAACGAAGTCGTCGCTGCCACAAACCGCCTCAAGGAGCGGGCGGCTAGGAGTCTGGGCGGCAGAAGGGAAGTCCCTGACTGCGGATGAGGGTTGAGGTACGTTTCGTGGCCATGGCCGCGAACTACCTACCCTACGAACCGCAGCAGATGCTGCTGCTGCCCGAGGCCATCCAAGATTGGCTGCCCGAGGGCCATCTGGCGCACTTCATCAGCGACACGGTGGACACGCTGGATCTGAGCGCATTCCACGCCCGCTACGATAAGGACGGCCCGCGCAACCAGCCCTTCCACGCGGCGATGATGGTCAAGGTGCTGGTGTACGGCTACGCCACGGGGGTCTTCAGCTCGCGCAAGATCGCCAAGAAGCTGCACGAAGACGTGGCGTTCCGTGTGCTGGGCGCAGGCAACTTCCCTGCGCACCGCACGATCCGCGACTTCCGGGCCTTCCACCTCAAGGAGCTGTCGGAGTTGTTCGTGCAGGTGGTGCGCCTGGCGCGCGAGATAGGTCTGGTCAAGCTGGGCACGATTGCGGTGGACGGCACCAAGATCAAGGCCAACGCCAGCCGTCACAAGGCCATGAGCTACGGCCACATGCTCAAGGCCGAGGCCGAGCTCAAGGCACAGATCGAAGCCCTGCTCAAGCGTGCGCAGCAGGCGGACGAGGCCGAGAAGAGCGAACCGGAACTGGACATTCCCGCCGAGATTGGCCGGCGCTAGGCTCGCCATCACCGAGGCCCGTCAGCGCCTGGAGCAACGCCAACGCGACGCCGAGTTCGAGCGCGGGGGTGACCCTGACGAACCGCCGCGCGGCGGGCGCTACAAGCGCGAGTTCGGCGTGCCCGAGGACAAGGCGCAGGACAACTTCACCGATCCGGACAGGGCGGTGCAGCGGTCATTCAGCCTTCGATCGGGCCAATGACCGGTGCTGACGGCAGCGGCCGCTCGCCCGCCAAATCTCAGTGGCTGCAGACAGCCTGCAGCTGACGGCTGCTTCGCAGCGTTTGCAGTCTGTGGACACCGCGACGTCAATGCACGCTCATCGCCGCTCAGCAGACGTCCGCCCGGTGCTAGTCCCGCATCCTCAAAGACCGCTGAGTGATGCGCACAGGATGTCGCGGGTGCTGAGGTGCCGTGAAATTGCCAGCGCGAACATTGCATCCGGCCTGGAGCTGGCACTTGTGCTCCTCAGCGGACCCGCTCGATAGACTTGCGAAGGGCATGTGCCTAGCCTAAACGCTCAGCTTCTCCAGCAAGTCCGCACGGTGTGCCGCGTTGGTCGAATCGCCCTGGGCCGTCACCTGGCCGCGCTCGATCAGGTAGTAGCGCTGCGTGAGTGCGATGGCGCGCTGCACGTTCTGCTCTACGAGCACGATGGGGATGCCGTCCCGAGCCAGTCCGGCCATGAGCTCGAATAGCTCGTCCACGATCATCGGCGCCAGACCTTCCGTGGGCTCGTCGATCAGCAGCAGCTTGGGTGCGCCGGCCAGCACGCGCGCCATGGCGAGCATCTGCTGCTCCCCGCCAGATAGGGTGGTGCCCATCTGACGTCGGCGCTCGGCCAGGCGCGGGAAACGCTGGTAGATCTGCTCGAGCTTGCTGCGCGACTCCGCACGGCTGCGGCGGGGCGCCTGGAGGAGACCGAGCTTGAGGTTCTCCTCCACCGTCAGGCCCGGAAAGATGCGCCGGTCTTCCGGCACCAGGCCGATGCCGCGGCGGCAGACCTGCTCGGGCGCGGCGCCCGTCATGTCCTCACCATCGAAGTGCAGCGCGCCCCGGCTAGGTCGAACCCAGCCGGCGATGGTCTTGATCACAGTCGTCTTGCCCACGCCGTTGCGGCCGAATAGGCCCACTACCTCGCCGGAGCCGACGCTTAGCGAGATGCCCTGCAGCACATGGCTGAGCCCGTAGTGCGTGTGCACGTCCTTGAGTTCAAGCATGGTGCTCTCCGAAATAGGCGGCCTGCACCGCCGCGTTCGCCCGCACGGCCGCAGGCGTTCCCTCGGCCAGCTTCTGACCCTGGTGCATCACGATCACATGGTCGGAGAGCTGCATCACCAGGTCCACATCGTGCTCCACCAGCAGCACCGAAAGGCCATGCTCGCGCACCAGCCCGCGGATCATCTGCTCGGTCTCGCGGGTGTCGGCGTGGCTCATGCCCTGCGTTGGCTCGTCCAGCAGCAGCAGGCGGGGCCGCGCGGCTAGCGAAACCGCGATCTCCAGCCGCCGCCGCTCGCCGTGCGAGAGAAAGCCCGCCAGCTCGTCCGCCTTGTCGGCCAGGCCGAATTGCTCAATCAGCTCATCCACCCGGGCCAGCGCCTGCCGACTGCGAGTGAGCGAGCGCAGCAGGCCCTGGCCGCGCTCCAGGAACTGCGCGGCCAGGCGTAGGTTCTCGCGCACCGGTAGCTCGAAGAAGAGATTGGTGATCTGGAAGGAGCGCGCCAGGCCGGCGGCCAGCATCTGGTGGGGCGCAGCACCGGTCAGCTCGCGGCCCTCGAAGCGCACCGTGCCGCTGCTGGGCCTGATGGCTCCGCTGATCAGGTTGAACAGGCTGCTCTTGCCCGCGCCATTGGGACCGATCACGGCCGTGATGGCGCCGGGCTGGGCGTCGAAACTGACGTCGCTGACCGCCTGCAGCGAGCCGAAGCGCACGCCCAAACCCCGGACTTCGAGAAGAGCACTCATGACTTGTTTCCTCTCAGATAGAGCCAGCGCTGAAGGTGCGGCAGGCTGCTGCCGATCAGGCCGCGCGGCAGCAGGATCACCGCCACCACGAAGAGCAGTCCGATGACGATGTGGTGGTGGGAGGTGAAGGAGCCGACGACGGAGCGCAGGCCGGTCAGCAGGGCTGATCCGTAGAGCGGCCCGATCAGCGTGCCGGTGCCGCCGACGATGACATTGATCACCGCCTGGCCCGAGACCTGGAAGAACATCAGCTCTGGCGAGACAAAGCCGCGCAGCATCGGGTAGAGCGCGCCGCTGGCACCGGCCATGCAGGCCGCAGCGACGAAGGCTGCGAGCTTGTAGCGCCAGGGGTCGAAGCCGAGGAAGGCCACGCGGTGCTCGTTGACACGGATGGCATCGAGCTGCCGGCCCAGCGGTGTGCCCATCAGGTGTCGCAGGACGAGGTAGAGCGCGGCGACGAAGGCCAGGGTGACGAGGAAGAAGCCCAGCGGATCGTCCGAGCCCAAACCCGGCAACACAGCCGCAGCCGGAACACCGATGATGCCGTCCGAGGCGCCAAGCTCGCGGGTGTTGAACACGACCTTGGAGACGACCTGTGCCAGGCCGAAGCTGATCAGCGCGAAGTACACGCCCTTGGAACGGATTGCAATCAACCCGCCCACCAGGCCGGCCAGCGCGCTGACGGCCACGGCCACTGCCAACGCCAGCCAGAACGATGCCGCCCAGTGCTGGAGCACCAGCGCGGAGACATAGGCGCCCAGGCCGAAGAACAGCGCCTGGCCCAGCGGCAGCAGGCCCGTGCGACCAAGCAGCAGGTCCACGGAGAGCGCGAGGCCGCCGAAGATCAGGGCCTCGGTTGCCAGCCGGACGAAGAACTGGTCGCCCAGCGCCGTGGCCACAAGGCCGAAGACGGCGGCACCCACGAAGAAGACCCAGGCCAGCAGGCGCAATGCGTCGGGCGGCGCGCGTCGGTCGCGCGGCGGCGTCGCCACGCCGGTTGGCGCGGGCGGAGGAGTGAGGATGGCGTCACGCATGACCGAGCTTTCCGAACAGACCCAGTGGCCGCCACATCAGCACCAGCACCATGATGCCGAAGAGC
The DNA here is from genome assembly GCF_002205845.1 of Roseateles puraquae. GTDB lineage: Bacteria > Pseudomonadota > Gammaproteobacteria > Burkholderiales > Burkholderiaceae_C > Pelomonas > Pelomonas puraquae. The sequence continues at coordinate 342,228 of NZ_NISI01000007.1, forward strand.
AGCGGGTCGCTCCACACGGGAGAAATGAAGAGGCTGGAGATGGACTGCACCTGCGTCAGCAGCAGTCCGGCGAGCACTGCGCCTTTGATGGAGCCCATGCCGCCGATGATCACGACCGAGAACGCGATCAGCACGAAGTCGCGCCCCATGGTCGGGAAGACCGAGTAGATGGGCGCGAGCAGCACGCCGGCCAGCCCCGCCAGTGCCACGCCGAATGCGAAGGTTCCGGCGTAAACGCGCGCCACCGGCACGCCCAGCGAGGCGCTCATGTGCCGGTCGAAGGCCGCGGCCCGCACGATGGCGCCCAGCGGCGTGCGGAAGACCAGCAGCCAGACCCCCGCGATCAGCAGGCCACCGAAGCCCATGACGAAGAGACGGTAGTTCGGGAAGAACAGGCCTACCACTTCCCTGGCACCGCTGATCGGCGACTCGACGCGTAGTGGGTTGGCGCCGAAGGCGATTTTGAGCACGTCTTCCAGCACCACGCCCACGCCAAAGGTCAGCAGCAGTGTGAGCGTGTGACGGTCCTTGCTGTGGAAGACGCGCTGTATCAGCCCACGCTCGGTGGCGTAGCCCATCACGGCCATCAGCAGCGGCGTGAGCAGCAAGGCCCACCAGAACGACATGCCCAGGCCCAACAGGGCCACGGCCACGTAGGCACCGATGGCGTAGAACTCGCCGTGGGCCATGTTGATCACGTCCAGCAGGCCGAAGATGATGGTCAGGCCCAGCGCCATCAGCACCACGGCCACGCCGATGGACAGGCCGTTGATCATCTGCGGTGCGAGAACGAATTGCAGCCAATCAACGGCTTCGTTCATGACGGCCTCCGGCTCAGAACTTGGTGCAGCTGTCGGCGCCGATCGCCGCCGCAGCCGCGACCTTGCCGACGATTTCGAATTTCCCGCCATTGACGCGCACCGCGTACATATCCTGCATGGCCTGGTGGTCGCCCGCGCGCATGGTCTTGGTGCCCTGCGGCGTGCTCCACTGGATGCCGCGCATGGCCTCGCGGACCTTGTCGGTCTCGGTGCTCTTGGCCTTCTCGACCGCGGCCTTGTAGAAGAACAGCACGCCGTAGCTGTCGGCACCATAGAGGTCGGGCTGGGACTTGTTGGCGGCCTCGAATTCGGCGACGAACTTCTTGTTCTCCGGCGAGTCCAGGCTGGTCGAGTAGCCCACGCCGGTGACGAAGCCGTCCGCGGCCTTGCCGATGGCCGCGAGGTTCTGCGAAGTCACGGTGCCCGAGGCGCCCACCACCTGCACATTGCGGTTAAGGCCGAACTCGGCCATCTGCGTGAACAGCCGCACCGTGTCGTTGCCGGCCACGGACGTGTAGATCACCGCCGGCCGGGCCGAACGGATCTGGCCGAAGAAGGGCGAGTAGTCCTTGTTGTCCAGCGGCGCGAACACCTCGCCCACGGTCTTGGCGCCCTTGCCTTCCGCGGCCGACCTGAAGGCGGCGACGGTGCTGCGGCCCATCTCGTAGTCGGGGCCGAGGTAGAAGACATTGGCATTGGGCTTGGTGCTCGACAGCCAGTCGGCCAGCGCCGCGGACTGCATGCCGGCGCGGGCGTTGACGCGGAAGACGTTGGGCGAGCACTTGTCCGCCGTGATCGAGTCGGCGAAGGACACGGTGGTCGCGATCAGCTTGCCGTTGCGTTCGGCCAGCTGGCCCACCGCCAGCGTGGAGCCAGAGTTGACGGTGCCGGTGAGGAAGTCCACCTTGCTGACCTGGAACAGCTTCTCGGCCTTCTGCACGGCCACGGCCGGGTTGGCTTCCTCGTCCTCGTAGATCAGTTCGAGCTTGCGGCCCATCACGCCGCCGCCGGCATTGATCTGGGCGGCGGCCAGGTCCAGACCCCACTTGACCTGCTGGCCGATGCCCGCGTAGGTGCCCGACAGCGGCGTGACGACGCCAATGCGGATGGGCGCCTGCGCGCTGGCAGCGGCGCTACCGAACAGGGCCAGGGCGAAGGTGCTGAATTGCAGTGCTTTCATGGTGTTTGTCTCCTGTTGTTGTCGTGGGTCAGAGGCCGGTGAAGGCCGGCTTGCGCTTGGAATGGAAGGCCTCGACGCCCTCCTTGAAATCGGCTGAGCTGCGCAAGCGGGAGTAGCAATGACCTTCGAGCTCGATGGCGATGGACAGCGGCGAGTCCTCGGTGTCGTTGAGCAGCTTCTTGGCAGTGCGCTGTGCCAGGGGGCTGAAGGAGCGCAGCTCGTCCACCAGCGCGTCGGTGGCCTTCTCCAGCTCGGCGTCGGGCACGCAGTCGGTCGCCACGCCCCACTCGAAGGCCTGGCGGCCGCTGATGCGGCGCGAACGCATGACGATGTCCTTGGTGCGCGTGATGCCCACCATCTTCTGCAGGCGCGCGGAACCGCCGGAGCCCGGGATCTGGCCAAGCTTCTGCTCGGGCAGCGCGTACAGCGCGGTGTCGGTGACGAGGCGGAAGTCGCAGGCCAGCGACAGCTCGAAGCCCACGCCGAAGCAATAGCCGCGCGCCGCGGCGATCACCGGCTTGCTGCAGCGGGCCGGCGCGGCCACGTTCCAGGCCAGTTTGGAGACGTGCTCGGGCGAAGCCTCAAGGAAGCCCTTGATGTCGCCGCCGCTGGAGAAGTGCTCGCCGATGGCGCGCAGGACGATCACGCGCACGCGCGTGTCGGCGTCCAGTGCTTCGAAAGTGATGCGCAGCTGCTCGCGCGCCCGCATGCTGATGACGTTGAGCGGCGGGCGCTCGAGGACGATGTCGGCCCGCTCGCGCGCGGGGTCGATCTCGACATGGAAGCCGTCCAGCTCGGCCGGCAGCGTCTGCGCCGGGTGGTTCAGGTCAGTCAGCATCATGGTTTTGCTCTCCGATGGGTTCGTAGTCACCCGCCACCAGCTTGCGGCGCAACACCTTGCCGACGGGGGATTTGGGGATCTCGCGGACGAAGACGTAGTCGCGCGGGCGCTTGAAATTGACGAGGTCGGAGCTGCGGCAGTGCGCATCTAGCGCGGCCGGCTCAACGGGCGAGCGCGTCTTGACGAAGGCCACCACCTTCTGGCCCCAGCGCTCATCGGCCAGGCCGGCCACGGCTACCTCGTCGACGGCGGGATGCAGGGACAGCACCGACTCGATGTCGACAGGCGAGATGTTCTCGCCGCCGCTGATGATCATGTCGTCCACGCGGCCGGTGACGAAGAGGTCGCCGTCGGCGTCCACATAGCCGGTGTCGCCCGTGAAGTACCAGCCCTCGCGCAGGCTCTTGGCGTTGGCATCGGGGCGCTGGTGGTATCCCTCGAAGGCCTCGTCGCTGAGCAGGTCGGCAATGATCTGGCCCTCTTCCATGGGCCTGGCGCGGCGCTCGACCGACTTGCCGTCCAGCGCCACCACGCGCAGCCGCGTATTGATGCCGGCACGGCCGGCCGAGCCCGGCTTGCCCACGGCGTCCTGGTTGATGGCCACGGTGTAGATCTCGGAGCTGCCGTAGTGGTTGACGAAGAGCTCCGGCCGGAAGGCTGCCTGCAGGCGCAGCAACAGCGCGTCGTGCATGGGCGCGCCGGCAAAGCCTAGCTTGCGCACGGCGGTGACATCGGTGGCGGCGAAGGTCGGATGCGCCAGCAGGTCGTGATACAGCGTCGGCACCAGGTAGAGGTGGCTGATGCGCTCGCCCGCGATGGCGCGCAGCGCGGTGCCGGCATCGAAGCGCGGCATGCAGACGAAGCGGCCGTCCAGCAGTGCCAGGGCCAGCAGCGAGCGCACGCCCATGGTGTGATACAGCGGCATCACGCCCAGCGTGCGCTCGCCGTAGCCGTAGCGGTTCTGCGCAACATGCGCGAGCGCGGCGATGCGCTCGGCGCGCTGACGGCGAGGCACGCCCTTGGGCGCGCCGGTGGTGCCCGAGGTGTAGAGCATCAGCGACCAGTCCTCGGCCAGCGCCCGGGGCACGGGCTCGGCGGCGCCGGCCAGCACGTCGTCGTAGCGCCGCTCGCCGACGCCGACGCCGATGCGCAGGGCCAGTGCCGACAGCACCGACGCCTCCACCGCGGCCTCCGACGCCTGCTCGTAAACCAGCACCCGAGCGCCCGAATCCTTCAGCACATGGTCGATCTCCTCGGGCTTGGCGCGCCAGTTCAGCGGCGTCATCACGATGCCGGCGAACTGGCAGGCCCAGTGCAGCGTGGCCGCCTCGTGGCGGTTCTGCAGGATGGACAGCAGGTGGTCGCCGCGCCGCAGGCCCAGCGCGGCCAGGCCCTGCTGGGCGGCGCCGATGCGCAAGGCCCAGTCCGCGTAGGTCAGTCGCGTGTCGCCGTCCACGAGGGCGATGGCGCCCGGTGCCCGCTCGACGCTTTGCAGGAAGGTGCGGCCGAGGTCAAGCATGGGCCACCTCCAGCACCGCCGCCACGATGGGCGTGTAGCCCGTGCAGCGGCACAGGTGTCCGGACAGCATGTCCCGCACATCGGCTTCGTCAGGCTTGCGGCCGGCCTCGCGCAGCCGCGCCAGCCAGTCGGTGCAGGACATCAGGATGCCCGCGGTGCAGAAGCCGCATTGCAGCGCGTGGTGTCGCTTGAAGGCCGCCTGCAGCGCGCCCAGCATGCCGTCCGGACTGGCTAGGCCCTCGACCGTGTCCACGCGGCGGCCGTCCGCCTGCACGGCCAGCGTGAGGCAGGCCCGCACCGCGACGCCGTCGATCTGCACGGTGCACGCGCCGCAGACGCCATGCTCGCAGCCGACGTGGGTGCCAGTGGCGCCGAGCTCCTGCCGCAGGAAGTCGCTCAGCAGCAGGCGCGGCGCGGCATGACCGCTGCGCGCACAGCCGTTGAGCTGCAGCTCAATGGGATGCTGCCGGTCGCGGAGCAACTGGGCACTTGAGGAGGAGGTCATGCGGGTCTCCAGACTTGCGCGCGGGCCTGGGCCACGGCCTGGCGGCCGAGCTGGCGCACCAGGTGGCGGCGCGTGGCAGCGCTAATTTGCGGGTCGTCCCGGGCGTCGAGATCCCAGGCGAATTCATTGAGCGCGTCGTCGAGCGCGCTGCCGTCTAGCGGCGGCAGGTCGCGCGCCAGCGGCCGGTCGGCGACGCCGCCGACGGCCACGCGCAGGCCGGCGGCGTCGGCCACCACGGCCACGGCGCAGATCGCGAAGTCGCCGTGCCGGCGCGAGAACTCGGTGAAGCCGAATCCCTGGCCTGGGCGGGTCAGCGGGAAGCGGGCGGCCTCCAGCAGCTCGTCGCTAGCGCGGGCGGTGCTGAGCATGCCGGTGAAGAAGTCCTGCGCCGCGACCCGGCGTTGTCGCCTGGCGTTGCCCAGCACCAGCTCGCCCTTCAAGGCCAGCAGGCACAGCGGCAGCTCGGCCGACGGATCGGCGTGGGCGATGGAGCCGCAGACCGTGCCGCGGTTGCGAATCTGGAAATGCGAGATGTGCGGGAAGGCCAGGGCCAGCAGCGGCAGCTCCTGCGCCAGGCCAGCACGCCACTCCACGCTGGCCTGTGTGGCGGCGGCGCCGACCTGCAGCCAGCCGTCGTGCACCTCGACCTGCGCCAGCGAGGCGCTGCGCGAAATGTCGACGAGCAGCTGCGGCTGCGCCAGGCGCATGTTCAGCACGGCCATCAGCGACTGGCCGCCGGCGAGGATGCGAGCGTCGTCGCCATGGTGGGCCAGCAGCTCGCGGGCCTGCGCGGCGCTGTCCGCGCGCTGGTAGTCGAAGGCGGCGGGCTTCACGCGCGCACCCCGAGCTTCTTCAGCAGGCGCTGCCACCAGGATGGCGGCGCAGCGTCCTCCCCGGCCGCCTGCCGGCCCAGCGATTCGAACAGCTGCGCCACGATGATGCGGGCGGCGCCTTCGAGCATTCGGCTGCCGACCATGGCTACCTTGCCGCCCACCTGGGCGCGGTAGTCGTAGCGCAGCAGGGTGCCGCCGGCCACCGCTTCCAGCGTGACCAGGCCGTCGCCAGCGCCCGTGCCCAGGCTGGACTGGCCGCTGCCGGCCAGGCGCAGGCGCCGCGGCGCCTCGATGTCGGACAGCTGGATGCGCGCCTCGTAGCGCGCCTTCACCAACCCGACGCCGACTGTCACTTCAGCGCGGTAGCGATTGGGGCCGTCGGCGACCAGGGCATGGCAGCCCGGGATGACGCGGGCCAGGGCGGCCGGGTCCAGCAGCACGGCGAAGACCTGCTCGGGCGTGGCGGCGATGCGCACCTCGCCTTGCGCCTGCAGCGCCTGGCCCTCGCCCGGCAGTGCGGGCGCCGCCACTGGCTTGCGCGACGCCTGCGAGGCCGGGTCGGGCGTGTCAAGCAAGGCGAGCACACGGCTGGGCGTCAGTGGCAGGCGGATGTCGTCGATGTCCTTGAGCGGTCGCAGCGCGTCGGCGAAGGCATTGGCCACGCAGACCGGCGTGCTCATGTTGTTGCCCTCGCCCAGGCCCTTGGCGCCCAGCGGCGTGAAGGGCGACGGCGTTTCGAGATGGACGATGCTCGGGTCAGGCGTCTCGCAGGCGGTGGGCATCAGGTAGTCGGCCAGGGTGCCGGACTGGAAGCTGCCGTCGCTGCCGTAGCGGAACTCTTCGAGCAGTGCCGCGCCAAGGCCCTGGGCGAAGGCGCCGCGGATCTGGCCGTCGGCCAGCGCCGGGTTCAGCAGGCGGCCCGCGTCGTGCGCGGTCACATAGCGGTCCACCCGCACGGCGCCCGTCGCCGGGTCGACCTCCAGGCCGCAGATGTCGAACACGAAGCCGTAGGCGGCCGAGGTGTTGACGCGGTCCTGGGGGTCGGGCGCGGCCAGCGTCTCGGGCGTCCAGAAGGCCGTCTCGCGCAGGCCCGGCGTGACGCCCTCGGGCAGCAGGGCCGGCGCCCAGTGCGGGCTGGCGGCGAGACGGGTGAAGGGCTGGTGGCGCGCAGCATCGAGCCGGCTGGCGATCTCGCCACCCGCGAAGACGACATCCTCGGGCTGGCAGCCGAACTGGGCCGCGGCGATGCGCGCCAGCTTGTCGCGCAGCTTGATCGCGGCGAGATGCACCACGCCCGCGACGGCGCCGGCGAAGCGGCTGGAGTAGTTGCCGGCGGCCACCGACCAGGCGTCCTTGGCGGTGTCGAACTCCACGTTCACCACCACGTGCCCGGGTTGCAGGCCCAGCGCATCGGCCACCACCTGGGCGCAGACGGTCATATGCCCCTGTCCGGCCGGCGCCGACGCGATGGTCACGTTGACGCCGCCGAGCAGGTCGATGGCGACCGTTGCGCTGGCGATGGCGCCGTTCTTGGGGCCGGCCTTGGCGCGCTGCTCGGGCGTCAGGACGGTGCTGATGTAGCCCATGTTCGACACCGAGGGCTCGACGACGGCGGCCATGCCGATGCCGTAGTGCCGGCCGGCGGCGCGGGCAGCGGCCTGGCGCTCGCGCAGGCCCAGGCGTTCGGCTTCAGCCAGCGCCAGGTCCATCGCGTGGACATAGTCGCCCGAGTCCAGCACTGCGCCGGCAGCAGCGCGGTAGGGGAACTGGCCGGCCCCCACGAAATTGCGGCGGCGCAGCTCGGCGGGGTCCAGACGCAGCTCCACGCTGATGCGGTCCATCAGCCGCTCCAGCGCGTAGTACACCTGGGGACCGCCGAAGCCCCGCACCAGGCCGGTGGGCGTCTTGTTGCTGACGACCACGCGGTTGCGCACGCTCAGGTGGGCGATGTCGTAGGGGCCGGTGAGGCAGCCGTGCATGCGGTAGAAGGTGGCGGGCTCGGGCGCGCGCAGATAGGCACCGACCTCGTCCACCTGGTCCCAGTCGAGGGCGAGGATGCGGCCGTCCTCGCGCACCGCGGCCGACAGCGTCGTGAGGCGTGCGGTGGCAGACGTCGCTGCGCTCAGGTGCTCCAGCCGGTCTTCCACCCACTTGACCGGCGCGCCGCCGGCCTTGCGCGAGGCCAGGCACATCAGCACCACATAGGGGAACACCGCCTGCTTGACGCCGAAGCTGCCGCCCGAGTCGCGCGGCACGCGGTGGCGCAGCTTGTTGCCCGGTACCTTGAGCGCCATGGCCATCACCGCATGCAGGGAGAACGGCCCCATGAAGTTGGAGAGCACGTCGTAGCCCTCGTCGCCGCTGAGGTGCTCCGCGATCACGACGCCGCATTCGATGGGTGCGCAGCTGTTGCGCGGGTAGTGGACGGTGGTCTGCACGCGACGCACGCCTGCGGGGCCCGCGAAGGCGGCCTCGGGGTCGCCGTAGCGGAAGCTGCGCTCAGAGACGATGTTGCTGCCGACGGCGTCGTGCAGCAGCGGGCTGCCGGGCTGCAGCGCGGCCTCGATGTCCACCAGCGCGGGCAGGGCCTCGTAGTCCACCCGGATCAGGTCCAGCGCGTCTTCGGCGATGTAGCGGTCCTCGGCCACCACCACCGCCACGGGCTCGCCGATGTGGCGCACGCGGTCCACGGCCAGGGCCCAGTGCTGCATGGGCTGTTTGACCCCCACGACGAAGGGCTGGGCCCAGCGCTGCACGTCTTCACCAGTCAGCACGGCACGCACGCCCTTGAGCGCCAGGGCCGGCGCCGCGTCGATGGACAGCAGGCGGGCATGGGCATGGGGCGAACGCAGCACCGCGGCCTGCAGGGTGCCCGGCTTGACGCCGACGTCGTCGGCGTAGCTGCCGCGCCCGCTCAGTAGCGCGGTGTCTTCCAGGCGCTCCAGGCGCTGGCCGACGAAGCTGCCGGCAGCCGCGGGCGTCGATGCCGCTGCGGCCGCGAGCTGGGGCTCTGCGTGCATTTGTCTCCTCTGTCCCGTTCGGGCTGCTTTTGTATGCAGCGCCAGTCTCGGGATTCGGAGCGCAGGGCGTTAACGCGAAAGTCCGGCGAATGACCAGACCGTCTGGTCGCTGACAAAATCGTCTGGTGACTTGCTCAGATCAGGCCGGCGCCGGCGTCTGCCTCGGCGGGCGGCTCGAACAGGTTGACCACGCGGCGGTAGTCGCTGGGCGTGATGCCCAGGTGGGCGCGGAAGAAGCGTGAGAAATGGCCCGGCGCGGAAAAGCCCAGGCCATGGGCCACGTCGCCGACGGGCTCGCTGGTCTGTGTGAGCCGCTGCACCGCGGCCTCGAAGCGCAGCACATTGGCATAGACCAGCGGCGTGACCTGGGTGTCGCGCTGGAACAGGGTGAAGAAATGGGCCCGCGAGAGCCCGGTCGATGCGGCCAGGTGGTCGACATCGAAGTCGTGCGTCACGTCCTGCTTCATCAAGGCAATGGCATGGCGCACGCGCGGGTCCATGGCCACCGGTGGTTTCATTTTCAGCAGCGCAGACAGGTCTCGCCAGCCCGAATAGCTCTCGATCACTGCGATGATCAGATTGAACAGCAAGTCCTCCAGCCGACCTGGCGACACCTCGTCGGCCCACCAGAGCTCGAGCACGAACTCCTCAGTGATCTTGCGTGTAGCGGCGTTCAGGCGCACGCCCGACTGAGGGAAGAAGCGCGGATGAGCCGACAGCGCCAGCGAACGCTGAATCTCGGCGAGCCAGCCTGGCTCGATATAGAGCGCCAGGATTAGCGTCTGCTCACCCTGGGGGCCGTCATGCTCGTAGGCGTGATGCTCCCAGGCATTGATCAGCACCGCCATGTCGTCGGTCAGTGGAGCCCGTTCTCCGCGCACCCGAAATGCGCTGTCAGCCCCGCCCGCCTTGATGAGGATGTGGCAGTGGTGATGCGCGTGGCCCACCAGTGGCGCATTCATGTCGAGCAAGGCCACGCGGCCGAATCGGCCTTGGAAGATTTTGACGGCTGAAGACAAGATGGGTTCCAGCGAAGGGAATTCTAAGCATAGATCGTTCGATTTCCAGGCCCCGCACTCCGCCTTCGATTCACAAGGGCATAGGGCTGCGAAGCGTTGCCTGCAGCGGCTACAGAAATGTTGTACCTCTCCACCAAAGGCAATCGTATTCGCTGATCAACGCAATGGCCGACCCTCTGCATCTATGGCGGCAGACGATTCGAACGACTTCTCTGAAGCGAAGCTGCCGCTCCCTGCGCCCGCTTCGAATGACTGAGATCAGCCTTGTTCCGTCGTTCGACAGAGGCAGCATTCACCATTGACCAGGCGACACAGCGACTGCCGCCAGGGATTCCCCCAGGGCGGGCCGGGTCTGGTCGAACGCTGAGCGAATCACCAGCGCATAGACCGTGTCCGGTTATGCAGGGGCAAGACCACGACGCTGATCTGAAGGTGCCCCCATGACCGGGTAGAGCTGGTCCGCTCCTGTAGCATCCAAACGTGAGGCGAAGACCTCTCCTAGACACTGATTTGGAGACAAAACGTGGGCGAACTGCTGTCTATGCTTCGCTTCAATGCGGGCTCGGGCCACATCTGGCTGAACGAGCACCGCATGATGCTGTTGCATACGCGCGCCTTGGCCGGGCTGCGCAGGGAGTTGTTCGATTCGCTGGGTGTTGCGCGAGCGCGCGGCCTGCTGGTGCGCATGGGCTTTGCATCGGGCCAACGCGATGGCGAGCTGGCGGTAAGGGAAATGCACGCCGGCATGCCGTGCGAGAAGGCTTTCATGCTGGGGCCGCAACTGCACACCATCGAGGGCGCCGTGCGCGTCGAGAAGGTCCACATGGAGCTGGACCTGAAAACCAAGCACTTCTTCGGCGAGTTCCTCTGGACCCACTCCTGGGAATGCGACGCCCATGTGACGGACATGGGCTACGGCGACGACCCGCAGTGCTGGCAGCAGATCGGCTACGCCTCGGGCTACACCAGCGCCTTCATCGGTCGGCTCATCGTCTTCAAGGAGACCGAGTGCCACAGCATGGGCGACAGTCAGTGCCGCATCGTCGGCCAGCCGGCCGAGGACTGGCGTGACGACGAGTACGTCGACTACTTCCGGCCCCAACGCATCGGCGAGCGGCTGATCGACTACAACATCGGGCTCGAACATCTGCGCGCCGTGCAGCCTCGCCGCGAGTACGACACCAGCCTCGTCGGCGTCTCGCCGGGGTTTCGGGCCGCGTTCGAGTTGCTGAAGCGCGCAGCGCCGAGTGCCATCACCACGCTGCTGCTGGGCGAGACCGGCGTCGGCAAGGAGGTATTCGCGCGTTGGCTGCACGACAACGGCCCCCGTGCAACTGGCCCCTTCATCGCCGTCAATTGCGCCGCCATTCCTGCCGACCTCATCGAGGCCGAGCTGTTCGGCGTCGAGAAAGGTGCCTACACCGGGGCTCACATGGCCAGGGCAGGGCGCTTCGAGCGGGCCAACAACGGCACGCTCTTCCTCGATGAGGCTGGCGATCTGCCGCTGGCCACCCAGGTCAAGCTGTTGCGTGTGCTGCAGACCGGCGAGATCGAGCGTCTCGGCGCCGAGCAGCCGATCAAGCTGAATGTGCGCATCGTCGCGGCCACCAATGTGGACCTGCAGCAGTCCATGCAGGCCGGCAAGTTCCGCAGCGACCTTTTCTACCGACTCAACACCTTCCCGATCACGATTCCCCCGCTGCGCGAGCGCACGGCCGACATCCCGCCTCTGGTGAACCGATTCATCGAGAAGTACAGCGCCCTATATGGCAAGAAGCTCAGCGGACTGACCGACCGGGCGATGCGCGACGTGCTGAACCAGCCCTGGCCGGGCAATATCCGCGAGCTGGAGAACGCGATCGAGCGCGCCGTGCTGCTGGCGCCCGAGGGCGGGGCCATCGAGTCCGTGCACCTGTGGAGCAACGTGGCAGGGCTGAAGCCCGACCAGCAGCTGGATGCGCTGGGCCACGTGGGAAGCGGCGAGGCGGCCGAGTTGGACGGCCTGTGTGACCAGGTGCTGCAGCAGAAGATCGACATGGCCTCGCTCGAGCAGCGGCTGATGCAGATGGCCATGCAGCGTGCCAACGGCAATCTGTCCCAGGCTGCCCGCCTGCTGGGCATCACCCGGCCGCAGCTGGCCTACCGGCTCAAGAAGGAAGGCCTGCCGGCCGCCTGAACCCATGCCTTGGCGCGGGAGCGCCAGGGCCGTATTCACTTCACCAAATGATCAAGCTGCGGTGCAGCAACTGATCGACTGGGCATCCGGGACTTCCCCGGGTTTCGGGCTGCCGGCGATCTCGGTCACAGGCAAATCAATCACTTAGCCGGCCTGGCACGCCGGTTGCGATCTTCAGGGTGGACGACAGCCCCGTCGTCTGCAACTTGATGGATTGAACAAGTGAGCCAGCGCCCTGCCACTCCACGCTCCGCCTCGGCCGCCGAATTGACCGGCCAGCCCTGCTTCGTGCGCGTGACCGGCACACGCGACGCCCGCTTCGTGGAGTTCGAGTTCGCCATCGGCGACCCCGAACTGGCCGTCGAGCTGGTGCTGTGCTTCGAGCAGTTCAGCCAGTTCTGCGCCACCCATGGCGTCACCCATCTGAGTGCAGCCGAGGGCGCCCGACTTGACTACGAGCGCATGAAGTGGCGCTACGGCGAGCCGGGCCTGGACCACTGAGCCGCGCCGACGGCCTTTTCAGAACGACAGCAGGAGACCCACATGCAAGTCGACATCAAGACCACCGACATTCAGCCCATCCGCCAGACCTTCTCGCACATCGCGCGCCGGCTCGGCGCCGACAAGGCGGCCTCCCGCTACCAGGAGGCTACCTTCGATATGCAGCCGACGACCAACTGGCACTACCGGCCGCTGTGGGAGCCGGAGCGCCATGTGTTCGACCCGCGCCGTACCGCCATCGTGATGGCCGACTGGTATGCCTTCAAGGATCCGCGCCACTTCTACTACGGCGTCTACACGATGGCACGCGCCAAGCAGCAGGAGGGTGCCGACCGCCAGTTCGAGTTCGCCGAGAAGCGCAACCTGCTGGGCGCGGTGGACGAGGCGGCGCGCGAGTCGCTGACCCAGGTGCTGGTGCCACTGCGTCATTACGAGTGGGGCAGCAACATGAACAACACCTACTGCTGCGGCTATGGCTACGGCACTGCGGTGACCCAGGCCTGCAACTTCGCGGCCATGGATCGACTGGGCATCGCGCAATACCTGTCGCGCATCGGCCTGCTGCTGGACGGCAACCAGGGCGTTGTGCTGGATGCCGGCAAGCAGGCCTGGATGGAAGCGCCTGCCTGGCAGGGCGTGCGCCGCGTGATGGAGAACCTCTTCGTCACGCATGACTGGTTTGAGCTCTTCGTCGCCCAGAACCTGGTGTTCGACGGGTTGCTCTATCCGCTGATCTACCGCCACTACGTCGATGCCCTCAGCCCGCGCACCGGCAACGCGCTGGCCATGCTGACCGAGTTCATGAGCGACTGGCATGCCGAGACGGCCCGCTGGGTGGACGCCACCGTCAAGACCGCTGCCGACGAGTCGCCCGGCAACCGCGACCGGCTGGCGAGCTGGGTCGCCGGCTGGCGCGACGAGATGCAGCGAGCGCTGGAGCCGCTGGCCCGCGCGGCCCTCGGCGAGCAGGCTGCCGCCGCGCTGGCCGCCGTGCACGCCGACTTCGACACCCGCATTCAACGCCTGGGCCTGCAGGCCTGAACCCGGAGCCCGCTCATGACCACCATCACCGCCCCTGCCGCCTCCCGCGCCCCGGTCTTCATCTCCTTGCTGAGCAACGAGGTGTCGCGCTGCATCGTCGAGGCCATCGTGGCCGACAACCCCGAGGCCGTCGTCGCGGAGTTCCCGGCCATGGTCAAGGTCGACGCGCCCGGGCGCATCGTCATCCGCCGCGACTCCGTGGAGGAGCGCCTGGGCCGCCGCTGGGACGTGCAGGAACTGCACCTGAGCCTGATCTCGCTGTCCGGAAACATCGACGAGACCGACGACGAGTTCTCGCTGCAGTGGGGCCGCCGCGCCTGAGCCCACCCCGATCACCAAGACAACAGACCACCGGAGACACCTGATGAGCCAGACCGCCACCAAGACCGCCAAGCGCCTCGGCATCAAGGAGCGCTACGCCATGATGACCCGCGGCCTCGGCTGGGAGACCAGCTACCAGGCGATGGACGACGTCTTCCCTTACGACAAGTTCGAGGGCATCAAGATCCACGACTGGGACAAGTGGGAAGACCCCTTCCGCCTGACGATGGACGCCTACTGGAAGTTCCAGGGCGAGAAAGAGAAAAAGCTCTACGCCATCATCGACGCCTTCCAGCAGAACCAGGGCCAGTTCAACGTCGGCGACCCGCGCTACCTGAACACGCTCAAGCTGTTCCTGACCGGCGTGTCGCCGCTTGAATACGCGGCCCATCGTGGCTACGCGATGGCGGGACGTGCCTTCCGAGGCGTCGGTGCACGCGTCGCGTCGCAGATGCAGTCCATCGACGAACTCCGTCACGCGCAGACGCAGTTCCACACGATCAGCCACTTCAACAAGTACTTCAACGGGCTGCATGACCCGCAGTACATGCACGACCGCGTCTGGTACCTGTCGGTGCCCAAGTCCTATTTCGAGGACGCGATGACGGCCGGGCCCTTCGAGTTCATCACTGCAATCTCCTTCTCCTTCGAGTACGTGCTGACCAACCTGCTGTTCATGCCCTTCATGAGCGGCGCCGCCTTCAACGGCGACATGGCCACCGTCACCTTCGGCTTCTCGGCGCAGAGCGACGAATCGCGCCACATGACGCTGGGCCTGGAGGTCGTCAAGTTCATGCTCGAACAAGACCCGGACAACGTGCCCATCATCCAGCGCTGGATCGACAAGTGGTTCTGGCGCGGCCACCGCCTGCTGACGCTGGTGGCCATGATGATGGACTACATGCTGCCCAAGCGCGTGATGAGCTGGGCCGAGGCCTGGGAGATGTACTTCGAGAAGAACGGCGGCGCGCTGTTCGAGGACTTGGGACGTTATGGCATCCGCATGCCCAAGTACCACGAGGTCGCCACGGCGGAAAAGCAGCATCTCTCCCATATCGCCTGGGCCACCTTCAACAACTACGGCCATGCGGCGGACTTCAACACCTGGGTGCCGCAGCCCGACGAGCTCGACTGGCTGAGCCAGAAATACCCCGAGAGCTTCGACCGCATCTACCGCCCGCGCTTCGAATGGATGGCCGAGCAGGAGGCCCAGAGCGGCGCCATGTGGCGCAATAACACCCTGCCCATGCTGTGCCAGACCTGCCAGGTGCCCTGCATCTTCACGGAGATGGACGACCCGACGCGCATCAGCCTGCGCGAGACCAGCTACCACGGCATGAAGTACCACTTCTGTTCGGACGGCTGCAAGGACATCTTCGAGCAGGAGCCGGAGAAATACGTGCAGAGCTGGCTGCCGGTGCATCAGATCTACCAGGGCAACTGCTTCCCCGAAGGCACCGACCCGACTGTGCCCGGCTTCAACCCGCTGGCCAAGGTGCTGGAGTACTACCACCTCGCTCCGGGTGCCGACAGCGGCGACTTCAACACCTCGCCCGACCGTGCCAACTGGGAGCGCTGGACCGGCCAGCCGCTGACACCCTCGGCAGCCAAGGCTGCCTGATCGCGCCGCTTTCCACCACCACCCCATTCTCAGGAGACGTTCATGCCCGTCGTCGCCCTCAAGCCCGGCTATGCCGGCCCCGTGCAGGACACCGAGGACAAGTTCCACGGCAACCGCCTGCTCTACATCTGCTGGGACGAGCACCTGCTGTTCTGCTCGCCGGTAGCGCTGCCGCTACCACCCTCCATGCCATTTGGCGCATTGCTCAGCGAGGTGCTGCCTGGTGTTTACGGCAGCCATCCTGACTTCGCCCGCATCGACTGGAGCCAGGCGTTGTGGACCGAGTCCGGCAAGCCCTTCAAGCCCGACGCGGCCAAGTCTCTGGCCGACAACGGCCTGGTGCACAAGTCCGTGCTGCGCTTTCGCACGCCCGGTCTGCGCGGCATCCGGGGCTCGCGCAGCTGAAGGTGGCCGGAGGCTGACATGAGCACGCACATCACCATCGAACCGCTGGGCCAGGCCGTCGCGGCACGCGACGGCCAGACGGTGCTAGACGCCTGCCTGCGCGCCGGCGTCTGGCTGCCGCACGCCTGCGGCCACGGCGTCTGTGGCACCTGCAAGGTGCAGGTGCTGGAGGGCGAGTTCGAGCATGGCGACGCGTCCAACTTCGCGCTGATGGACTTCGAACGCGACGAGGGTCGCATCCTGGCCTGCTGCGCAACGGCGCGCACCGATCTCGTCATCGAGGCCGAGATCGACGAGGACCCGGACGCGCAGTTCTTGCCGCTGGCCGACTACAGCGCCGAGCTGGTCGAGGCACGCATGCTGACGCCCACCATCCGCGGCCTGTGGCTGCGGCCGGACCGCGCCGTGCCCTTCCAGGCAGGTCAGTACCTGATGCTGCAGGTGCCCGGTGTTGACGGCGCGCGTGCCTTCTCGGTGGCCAATGCGCCGGGCGAGGATCTGATCGAGCTGCACATCCGTCGCGTGCCCGGTGGCCGTGCCACCGGCTGGCTGCACGACGGCCTGCAGGTCGGCCAGGCGCTGCAGTTCACCGCGCCGAGCGGCCGCTTCTTCGTGCGCAAGTCCGCCCAGCTGCCGCTGATCTTCGTGGCCGGCGGCTCCGGCCTGTCCAGCCCCAAGTCCATGATCCAGGATCTGCTCGCCGAGGGCTGCCGGTTGCCCATCACCCTGGTGCAGGGCGCGCGCAATGCCGAGGAGCTGTACTTCCGCGAGTTCTTCGAGAGCCTCGCTGATCAGCACCCCAACTTCGCCTACGTGCCGGTGCTGTCCGACCTGCCGGACGGTAGCAATTGGGCCGGTGCGCGCGGCTACGCCCACGAGGCGCTGAAGGCCCAGTTCGCTGGCGACTTCCGCGGCCACAAGGCCTATCTGTGCGGCCCGCCGCCCATGATCGAGGCCAGCATCAAGACGCTGATGCAGGGCCGCCTGTTCGAGCGTGACATCTACGCCGAGAAGTTCTTCACCGCTTCGGATGCGGCCGGCTCCGCGCCCCGCAGCCCGCTGTTCCGCAGCCTCTGAGGCGAGCGACGGCCATGCCCTACCAGGTCGACATCACCAACACCGAGGAGCGCTACGCCTGCGCTGACAGCGCCACGCTGCTGGCCGGCATGGAGGCGCTGGCCCGCCGTGGCATCCCGGTCGGCTGCCGCGGCGGCGGCTGCGGCGTCTGCAAGGTGCGCATCGAGGCCGGCCAGGTGCGCACCGACCGCATGAGCCGCTGCCACATCAGCGCCGCGGAGGAGGCGGCCGGCTATGTGCTGGCCTGCCGCGCCTACCCCTGCAGTGACCTGCGCCTGAGCGCGGTCGACAAGCTGGCGCGCTGCATCGAACGCAGCCGCGCCAAGACCGATTTCCTTCAGGCTGCCCTGGCCACGGGCAGCCACCCCGACCCCAACCGATAGACAACGAGGAGACTCACCATGGCACTCACTGGCGTTCTGAGACCCGGGCATGTGCAACTGCGCGTGCTCGACCTGGAGGCGGCCGTCCGCCATTATGGCGACGTGCTGGGCCTGTGGGAGGTGGCGCGCGACCCGCAAGGCCGCGTCTACTTCAAGGCCTGGGACGAGCACGACCACCATAGCATCGTGCTGCGCGAGGCTGACACGGCGGGGATGGACTTCATGGGCTTTCGCGTCGACTCGGTGGCCACGCTGAAGAAGCTGGCAGAGGACGTCAAGGCCAGCGGCCTGGCCACCGACATGAAGTGGGTGGAGGCCGGCGAGATGCTGCGCACCGGTGAGCGCTTCCGCTTCACGGTGCCGACCGGCCACCTCATCGAGCTTTTCGCCGACAAGGACAAGGTCGGCAACGGCATGCCGCTGGAGAACCCCGAGGTCTACCCGGACAGCCTTAAGGGCATGTCGCCGACGCGCTTCGACCATTGCCTGCTCTACGGCGACGATGTCGACGGCACTGTCAAGCTCTTCATGGACGTGCTGGGCTTCCGCCTCGCCGAGCAGGTCGTCGCCGGGCCGGACCGGCTGCAGATCGCGGCCTTCCTGACCTGCTCCAACAAGCCCCACGACATCGCCTTCATCCGTCACCCGGAGAAGAACAAGTTCCACCACGCGTCCTTCATGCTGGACAACTGGGGCGAGGTGCTGAAGGCGGCCGACATCATCACCCGCAAGCGCGTGTCGCTGGACATCGGCCCGACCCGTCATGGCATCACGCGCGGCGAGACCATCTACTTCTTCGATCCCAGCGGCAATCGCAACGAGGTCTTCTCGGGCGGCTACATCCACTACCCGGACCGGCCGACGCTGACCTGGACCGACGACGAGCTTGGGCGCGCGATCTTCTATCACGACCGCAAGCTCAACGAGAACTTCCTCAGCGTGCTGACCTGAGGTGACCGCCATGAAGCAGTTCCTGAACTTCATCGACGGCGATTTCGTCGCCACCGGCAAGACCTTCGACAAGCGCGCGCCGGCCACCAACCAGGTCATCGGCCAGGTGCACGAGGCCGGCCAGGCCGAGGTGGATGCCGCAGTGGCTGCCGGCCACGCGGCGCTCAAGGGCGAGTGGGGCCGCATGAGCGTCGTCAGGCGCGCCGAGCTGTTGCACGCCGTGGCCGACGAGATCAACCGCCGCTTCGACGAGTTCCTGGCCGCCGAACTGGCCGACACCGGCAAGCCGCACGCGCTGGCCAGCCACATCGACATCCCGCGCGGCGCGGCCAACTTCAAGATCTTTGCCGACATCGTCAAGAACGTGCCGACCGAGAGCTTCCAGATGACTACGCCCGACGGTGGCACGGCCATCAGCTACGCACTGCGCTCGCCGCTGGGCGTGGTCGGCGTGATCTGCCCTTGGAACCTGCCGCTGCTGCTGATGACTTGGAAGGTCGGCCCGGCCCTGGCCTGCGGCAACACCGTCATCGTCAAGCCCAGCGAGGAGACGCCCGCCACCGCCACGCTGCTGGGCGAGGTGATGAACGCGGTGGGCATCCCCAAGGGCGTCTACCAGGTGCTGCATGGCTTCGGCCCCGGCTCGGCCGGCGAGTTCATCACCAGGCATCCGGGCGTCAACGGCATCACCTTCACCGGCGAGACGCGCACCGGCGAGGCCATCATGGCCGCCGCGGCCAAGGGCGTGCGCCCGGTCAGCTTCGAGCTTGGCGGCAAGAACGCCGGCATCGTCTTTGCCGATGCCGACTTCGACAAGGCCGTGGCCGGCATCACCCGCAGCGTCTTCGAGAACTGCGGCCAGGTCTGCCTGGGCACCGAGCGCGTCTATGTGCAGCGGCCCATCTTTGATCGTTTCGTTGCCGCGCTGAAGGCCAAAGCCGAGGCGTTGAAGATCGGCGGCCCCGACACGCCAGGCGTGGGCCTGGGGCCGCTGATCTCGGCGGAGCACAAGGCCAAGGTGCTGTCCTACTACGCCAAGGCTCGGGCCCAGGGCGCCACCGTCGTCACCGGCGGCGGCGAGCCGTCCCTGCAGGGCCTGCTCGCCGAGGGCCATTTCGTGCAGCCCACGATCTGGACCGGGCTGCCCGAATCGTCGACGGTGATCCGCGAGGAGATCTTCGGCCCCTGCTGCCACATCGCCCCCTTCGACACCGAGGAAGAGGCCATCGCGCTGGCCAATGCCACCGACTACGGCCTGGCCACCACCGTGTGGACGCAGGACCTGGGCACGGCGCACCGCATGGCGGCCGCCATCGAGGTGGGCCTGTGCTGGATCAACAGCTGGTTCCTGCGCGACCTGCGCACCGCCTTCGGCGGCGCCAAGGCCAGCGGCATCGGCCGCGAGGGCGGCGTGCATTCGCTGGAGTTCTACACCGAGCTTCGCAACGTGATGGTCAAGCTCTGAAGGACATGCCATGACCCCCGACAAGATTCAACATTACGGCGACGAGCTCTATGCCTCGCTGCTGAGCCGCCAGCCCGTCGAGCCGCTGACGAACCGCGAGCGCGAGATCACCATAGCCGACGCCTACCAGATCCAGTTGCGCATGATCCAGCGCCGGCTGGACGCGGGCGAGACCGTCGTCGGCAAGAAGATCGGCGTCACCAGCCGCGTGGTGATGGACATGCTGGGCGTGAACCAGCCCGACTTCGGTCACCTGCTCTCGGGCATGGTATTCAACGAGGGTGAGCCGGTGGACACCGGCAGGCTGATCGCCCCCAAGGCCGAGGCCGAGGTGGCCTTCATCCTGGCGCGCGACCTGACCGGCCCCGGCGTGACCGCGGCCGACGTGCTGCGCGCCACCGATTGCGTGATGCCCTGCTTCGAGATCGTCGACTCGCGCATCCGGGACTGGAAGATCAAGATCCAGGACACCGTGGCCGACAACGCCAGCTGCGGCGTGCTGACGCTGGGCGGCACGCGCCGCAGCCCGCGCGACCTCGACCTGGCGCTGGCCGGCATGGTGCTGGAGAAGAACGGCGAGGTCGTCAGCACCTCCTGCGGCGCCTCGGTGCAGGGCTCGCCGGTGAACGCCGTGGCCTGGCTGGCCAACACGCTGGGCCGGCTGGGCCTCACGCTGAAGGCGGGCGACGTGATCCTGTCCGGCTCGCAGTCGCCGCTGGTGCCGGTGCTGCCGGGCGACAGCCTGTACTGCCACGTCGGTGGCCTGGGCAGCACTTCCGTGCGATTCATCTGAGGAGCCCGACATGGCACTTGACGCAAACACCATCGCCCAGCTCGCCGAGCACGTTGAATCGGCCGAGCTGAACGCACACGACATCACCAAGATCACCGACGAATACCCGGCCATGAGCTGGGACGACGCCTACGCCATCCAGGACGCCATCCGCGCCCGCAAGGAGGCACGCGGCCACAAGACCGTGGGCCTGAAGTGCGGCCTGACCTCGCGCGCCAAGATGAAGCAGATGGGCGTCGAGGTGCCCTGCTTCGGCTTCGTCAGCGACTACATGAGCTGCGCCGAAGGCAGCGACATCGACACCGCCCGGCTCATCCACCCCAAGGTGGAGGCCGAGATCTGCATCGTCACCAAGGCGCCGCTGCGCGGCCCCGGCTGCCATGTGGGCGCCGTGATGGCGGCCATCGACTTCGTCGTGCCCGGCGTCGAGATCATCGACAGCCGCTACCGCGACTTCAAGTTCGACCTCAAGAGCGTGATCGCCGACAACACCTCGGCGGCCCGCTTCGTCGTCGGCGGCCGGCCGCGCAACGTCGAGGAGCTGGACCTGCGCACCTTGGGCGTCGTGATGGAGAAGAACGGCCGCATCGTCGCCATGGCCGCGGGCGCCGCGGTGCTGGGACACCCGGCGGCCGCGGTGGCCATGCTGGCCAACCACCTGGGCGCACGCGGCCAGGAGATCCCGGCCGGCAGCTTCATCATGACCGGCGGCGTCACCGAGGCCATCGCCGTGCAGGCCGGCGACCAGGTGGCGGTGCGCTTCCAGGACCTGGGCAGCGTCGCGATGCGCTTTGTGTGAGATGACCATGAGCACCACACACCGCATCGCCACCGGCGCCTTCCAGACCCAGTACCACGACCACGGCACGAGCCGGCCCGGCCAGCCGCCGCTGCTGATGCTGCACGGCTCCGGCCCCGGCGTGAGCGCCTGGGCCAACTGGCGGCTGTCCCTGCCCGTGCTGTCGCAGCAGCGGCGCGTGCTGGCGCCCGACCTGGTCGGCTTCGGCGACACCGAGCGACCGGCCGGCATCCGCTACACGATGGACGGCTGGGTGCAGCAGGCGCTGGACCTGCTCGACGCGCTCGACCTGCCCCAGGTCGACCTGGTCGGCAACTCATTCGGTGGCGCGCTGGCCCTGGCCTTGACGATCCGCGCGCCGCAGCGCGTGCGCCGCCTGGTGCTGATGGGCAGCGTCGGCGTGCCCTTCGCCATCACGCCGGGCCTGGACGCCGTCTGGGGCTACCAGCCCTCGATTGCCACCATGCGCGGCCTGCTGGACCTGTTCGCCCACGACCGCTCGCGCGTCAACGACGAACTGGCCCAGCTGCGCTACGAGGCCAGCATCCAGCCGGGCTACCAGGAGGCGTTCAGCGCCATGTTCCCGGCGCCGCGCCAGCGCTGGGTGGACGCCATGGCCAGCCCCGAGGCCGCGATCCGCGCACTGCCGCAGGAGACGCTGGTGCTGCATGGCCGCGAGGACCGCGTCATTCCGCTGAGTACCTCGCTGACGCTGGCCGACTGGATCCCGAACAGCCAGCTGCACGTGTTCGGCCACTGCGGCCACTGGACGCAGATCGAGCACACCGCGCGCTTCAACCGCCTGGTGGCTGACTTCCTCGCCGAAGGCGATGGCGCCAGCGCCTGATCGATTTCAACTTCATGGAGCAAACCTGATGAGCAAGAAAATCAAGTGCGCGCTGATAGGGCCGGGCAATATCGGCACCGATCTGCTCGCCAAGCTGCGCCGCAGCGCCGTGCTGGAGCCGGTCTGGATGGTCGGCATCGACCCCGAGAGCGACGGCCTGAAGAAGGCCCGCGAGCTGGGCCTGAAGACCACCGCCGAGGGCGTCGACGGCCTGATCCCGCACATGCAGGCCGACGGCATCCAGATCGTCTTCGACGCCACCTCGGCCTATGTGCACGCCGAGAACTCGCGCAAGGTCAACGCCTGCGGTGCGCTCATGATCGACCTCACGCCGGCGGCCATCGGCCCCTACTGCGTGCCACCCGTCAATCTCAGGGAGCATGTCGGCAAGCGCGAGATGAACGTCAACATGGTCACCTGCGGTGGCCAGGCGACCATTCCGATGGTCGCGGCAGTCTCGCGCGTACAGCCGGTGGCTTATGGCGAGATCGTCGCCACCGTCTCCTCCAAGTCGGTGGGCCCGGGCACGCGCAAGAACATCGACGAATTCACCCGCACCACGGCCGGTGCCGTGGAGAAGGTCGGCGGCGCCAGGAAGGGCAAGGCCATCATCATCATCAACCCGGCCGAGCCGCCGCTGATCATGCGCGACACCGTGCACTGCCTGGTCGAGGGCGAGCCCGATCGCGCGGCCATCACGGCGTCCATCCACGCCATGATCAAGGAAGTGCAGAAATACGTGCCTGGCTACCAACTGGTCAACGGCCCGGTGTTCGACGGCCAGCGCGTCTCGGTCTTCATGGAGGTCGAGGGCCTGGGCGACTACCTGCCCAAGTACGCCGGCAACCTGGACATCATGACCGCCGCCGCCGCGCGCACCGCCGAAATGTTTGCCGAGGAAATGCTGGCTGGCAAGCTGACGCTTGAAGCCGTGGCCGCCTGAAGGAGAACCCCATGAGCAGCAAGAAAATCACCCTGCACGACATGACGCTGCGCGACGGCATGCACCCTAAGCGCCATCTGATGAGCCTGGTGCAGATGGAAACCATCGCTTGCGGGCTGGACGCCGCCGGCATCCCGCTGATCGAGGTCACGCATGGCGACGGCCTGGGCGGCAGCAGCGTCAATTACGGCTTCCCGGCCCACACCGACGAGGAGTACCTGAGCGCCGTCATCCCGCTGATGAAGCAGGCCAAGGTCTCGGCCCTGCTGCTGCCCGGCATCGGCACCGTCGACCACCTGAAGATGGCCCATGAGCTGGGCGTGCACACCATCCGCGTGGCCACGCACTGCACCGAGGCCGATGTCTCCGAGCAGCACATCACCATGGCCCGCAAGATGGACATGGACACGGTCGGCTTCCTGATGATGGCGCACATGAACAGCCCCGAGGGCCTGGTCAGGCAGGCCAAGCTGATGGAGAGCTATGGCGCCAACTGCATCTATGTGACCGACTCAGCCGGCCATCTTCTGCCCGACACGGTCAAGGCCCGCGTGGGCGCCGTGCGCGCAGCGCTCAAGCCGGAGACCGAGCTGGGATTCCACGGCCACCACAACCTCGCCATGGGCGTGGCCAACTCCATCGCCGCCATCGAGGCCGGCGCCAACCGCATCGACGCGGCGGCGGCGGGCCTGGGCGCCGGCGCGGGCAACACGCCGATGGAGGTGCTGGTGGCGGTCTGCGACCTGATGGGCATAGAGACTGGCGTGGACGTGTTCAAGATCCAGGACGTGGCCGAGGACCTCGTCGTGCCCATCATGGACTTCCCGATCCGCATCGACCGCGACGCGTTGACGCTGGGCTATGCCGGCGTCTACGGCAGCTTCCTGCTGTTCGCCAAGCGCGCCGAGCAGAAGTACGGCGTGCCGGCGCGCGACATCCTCGTGGAGATGGGCCGGCGCGGCATGGTCGGCGGCCAGGAGGACATGATCGAGGACACGGCGATGACGCTGGCGCGCACGCGTGCCGTTGTCACCCAGAAGGTGGCCGCCTGAAGCGCCCGAACCCACCGGAGACTCCCATGCCTTTTGCCCAGATCTACATGATCGAAGGTCGCACGATCGAGCAGAAACGTGCCGTGATCGAGAAGGTCACGCAAGCACTGACCGAGGCGGTCGGTGCGCCCAAGGAGAACGTGCGCGTCTGGATCACCGAGGTGCCCAAGGAGAACTGGGGCATCGCCGGCGTTAGCGCCCTGGATCTCGGCCGCTAACCCGCCCAGCCTCGTCCCGCAGGCCCGCCCGCTGCTTCGCGCAGCCGGCGGGCCTGCTGCTTTTCGGCAGCCGCTCCGTCGCCGGAATTGAGCATTTGATCAAGTGGCAGTGCAGCAAATGCTCAGGTCGGTATGCGGGAGTCCCCGGAGGGCGGCGCGGGCCGCGCGGCCTGGTCGATACGAATCAAGCACTTGGCGGTGCTGGCATGGGCTTTGCCCCTTTCCTGGTGGACGCTGAAGGCAGCGCCCGCGGATTGACGAAATCGACAAACGTGGCGCCAGACGCCACCACGGGCCGGCCCTGCCGCGCCTGCGAAGAGGGGACAACGATGGAACCGAGACCGACGAGGACATGGGCCGCGCGCATCGCGTGGCTGGGCGCCTCATTGACGCTGCTGAGCGGCTGCGTGCCGGCGCCCGACTGGGCCGGCGTGCAGGCCGAACGAGGCAAGCCCGTGCAGCGCTACGACACCTTCCAGGCGCTGGCCAGCCATGGCAGCCGCGTCGTCGCCGGTGCGGCCGGCGGCGTCATCTTGACCTCGACCGACGGCGGCGCGCACTGGGCGCGGCAAGCGCTGGCCCAGCCCTCGTCGGTGCTGGCGGTGGCGGCCTGCCCGGACGGCAGCTTCGCGGCGCTGGACTTCTACAAGAAGGTCTGGGTGCAGCCCGCCGCGGGCGGCGAGTGGGCGATGCGCCCGGTGCCGACCCGCAGCGACCTGCTGGCGCTGACCTGCGACCCACGCAACCGGCTGTGGGCCGTCGGTGCCCGCACCAGCATCCTGTGGAGCGCCGACCAGGGCGCCTCGTGGCAGGCCCGCGACCTCGGCGACGACGCCATCCTGACCACCGTGCAGTTCATCGACGACAGGCGCGCCGTCATCACTGGCGAATTCGGCGCCGTGCTGACCAGCGCCGACGGTGGCGCCAGCTGGCAGCCCCAGCCCAAGATCGAGGGCGACTTTTACCCCTACGCGGCGCTGTTCACGGACCCCGTCAACGGCTGGGTCTCCGGCATCGCAGGCGTCATCAAGCGCACCCGCGATGGCGGCCGCACGTGGACGAGCCAGGCTAACCCGTCCGGCGTGCCGATGTACGGGCTGCTGCGCGTCGCCGATGAGCTCTACGGTCTGGGCGCTGGCGGCCGCATGGTCAGGCTGCAGGGCGAGCAGTGGCAGGCTTTCGAGCATGGGCAGGCCATCCCGGCCTACCTGTCTGCCGGCGTCGCCCTCGACGCGCGCTCCATGCTGGTTGCCGGCGCAGCCGGCGCGCTGAACGTCATCCACCTGTCGACCCAGGTCGCGCAGGCCCCCAACGACACCAAGGAGGCGCGATGAAAGCCGCCGCCCGCCAACTGCTGCGCGCGCTGGTGCGCGCCGAGGAATGGATCTTCGCCAACCCGAAGATCGTGCTGGGGCTGATCCTGGCCGTCACGCTCGCCTTCGCGACCCGGCTGCCGGGCCTGCGCATCTACACCGACTTCAGCGACCTGTTGCCGCAGAAGCACCCCTACATCCAGACCTACAACCGCATCAAGGAGAACTTCGGCGGCGCGAATCAGATCGTGATGGCGGTCGAGGTCGAGCAGGGCACGGTCTTCAACGACGCGACATTGGCGCTGATCCAGCGCGCCACCCAGGGCGTCGACAGCTTGCCCGGCGTCAACCACAACCTGGTCGGCAGCCTGACGCACCGCACCGCCCGTCATGTGCACCTGACGGCCGAGGGCAGCTTCGCGTCCGAGCCCTACTACGACCCGCAGCGCCCGCATCACACGGCCGAAGAGCTCGACGCACTGCGTCAGAAGGTGATGGCCAACCCGCAGGTCTATGGCCTGCTCGTCTCGCCCGACCTGAAGGCGGCCCTCATCAAGGCCCAGCTCAACGAGGGCGAGATCGACTACGCCAAGACCTTCGCCGCGCTGCAGGCCCTGAAGTCCGAGTTGGCGACGCCGGGCCACAAGGTCCACCTCACCGGCAACCCGGTGCTGACCGGGTATGTGTACACCTACCTGAACCAGATCGTCGCCATCCTGTTCTACACGCTGGCCCTGCTGGCAGCGTTGCTGATCGCCTATTTCCGGCGTTTCTACGGTGTCTTCCTGCCGCTGCTGGGCATCGCGCTGTCGTCGATCTGGGGGCTGGGCTTCATGTCCTGGCTGGGCTTCAACCTGGAGCCCCTGTCCATGCCCATCCCCTTCCTGATCGCGGCGCGGGCGATGTCGCACGGCGTGCAGCTGGTGGCGCGTTACTACGAGGAACTGGCGATCACGCACAGTGGCAAGCGCGCGGCGCGCAATGCGCTGGAGGCACTGTTCCGGCCCGGCTCGCTGGCCATCGCGGTGGACGCCATCGGCATCGGCGTGATGATCCTCGGCGCCGCACCCTTCAACTGGAAGCTGGGCATCTCGGCGGGCTTCTGGGCCTTCTCGGTCATCTTCACCGTGCACTTCATGGTGCCGCTGGCCCTGACCGTGCTGCCCGAGCCCCGGGCCACCGAGAACAAGAACCAGGCCGTGCGCGCCTTCCTCGGCGCGGCTATGGCCCGCAGTGGCGGCACGGTGCGTGGTGCGACGGTCATCCTGCTCGTCGCCGGCCTGCTGATGCTGGCCGGTGGGCAACTGGCGGCTCGCGTGAAGACCGGCGAAACCGAGCCGGGCTCGCCCATCCTGCACCGCGACCACGCCTACAACCAGTCGACCGAGGCTATCAACCGCCTCTTCCCTGGCTCGGAGGAACTGCACATCGTCGCCCGCACCGAGGACAAGGGCGGCATCAAGCGGCCGGAGGTGCTGCGTGCCATCGAGGCCTTCCAGGCCGAGATGCTGGCCGACCCTAACCTGGGTGGCACCAAGGCGCTGCCCACCGTCGTGCGCGTCGTCAACCGACTGACGCACAACGACGACCCGCGCTGGGCCCAGCTCCCCGATTCGGCCGACGAGGTCGGCGGCCTGATGTTCGCCTACCTCGCGTCCAGCCCCATCCCCGGCGCGCTGAAGGAATTCGTCAACGCCGACGAGAACGAGGCCGACCTGGTGTTCTATTACAAGGATCGACAGGCCGAGACCATCAACCGCGCGCTGGCCCTGGCCCAGGACGCCGCCGCGCGCGTGACGGCCGGCGTGCCGGGCCTGAGCTTCGAGCCAGGCGGCGGCATCATCGGCGTGACGGCGGCAGCCAACGAGGCCTTGCACACCGACCACCTGCTGCTCGTGCCGCTGGTCATGGTGCTGGCCTTCGTCGTCGTGATGGCCTATTACCAGTCCGTGCACGCCGGCTGGCTGATGGTGCTGCCGATGCTGTTCGCCACCGTGCTGTCCTATGCCTACATGGGCTGGAAGGGCATCAGCATCAGCGTCAACACCGTGCCCGTCATCATGATCGGCGTCGGCGTGGGCATCGACTACGCGGTCTATTTCATGGACCGCATCCGCGAGGAGATGCCGCATGTGCGCGACGTGCGCCAGGCTGCCATCAACGCCGTCAGCACGACCGGCTACGCCGTCAGCTTCACGGCGCTGACGTTGACCGCGGGCGTGGTGCTGTGGGTCTTCCTCAGCGACCTGCGCTTCCAGTCCGATGCCGCGGCGCTGCTGTCCTTCATGCTGATCGTGAACGCCATCGCCGCCATCCTGATCGTGCCGGCCTGGTGCGTCGTGTTCAAGCCCCGTTTCGTCGTCGCCGGCGCGCTGGATACCGCCGAGGACAGCGACGACGACACCAGCAAGGCGACGCCTCATACCGAGGCCCGCGCAGCAGTGAGCGCCTAGGTCGACAAGGGCGCCAAGACCATCCACCCCAAGAGGAGACATCCCATGAGTTGCTCAACCCCGAGGCGGCGCTGGCCGCTGGGACTGGCCCTGCTCGCCTGCATGGCGGGTGCCGCGCAGGCACAGCAGGCCGAGCCGGCCGCCGACCCCTGGAAGGTCGACATCTATTACGAGAACGACACCCGCGTGCGCGGCAAGGACGCGACCGGCCAGAGCGTCGGCCTGTCCAAGTTCCGCAACACGCTGCAGGTCGAGGCCGACAAGAAGCTGGGTGACGGCTGGGCCTTGCACGCCATCCTGCGTGGCAGCTACGACGGCGTCTACCGCCTCAATGACGACCAGTACGGCAATCGCGCCGGCGGCGGCGTGCTGCTGCAGTCCACCGGCGGGCCGCCGCCGCTGCCGCACGGCGGCGGCGCGGTGAACCGGGCCGTCGTCGCCGGCCTGGGTCTGACGACCAATACCTTCGGCTTCAATTCGACCAACCCGGCAGCGCCCAACTACAACCCCAACGACGGCCTGCGGCTGCTGGGCGACCGCTGGCATTCGACGCAGAACGGCGGCGTCGAGCTCGCCGTTCCGGTGCGTCCCTGCGACGTCGACAGCCGCGGCTGCGTGGACTTCGGCGGCTATGGCAACAAGACCCGCAGCCAGCTGGAGACGCCCGAGTTCAACAACCGCGCCGACGCGCTGCGCGAGCTCTATGTGACCCGGTCCGTCGACCTGGACGCCGGCCAGCAGCTGTTCCTAAAGCTGGGCCGCCAGCAGGTCGTCTGGGGCCGAACCGACCTGTTCCGCGTGCTCGACGTCATCAACCCGGTCGACTACTCACGCAACAACATCTACGACGAGCTGCAGGACATCCGCATCCCGATGTGGATCGCCCAGGCCGAGTGGCGCATGGGTTCCAGTGACAGCATGCAGGACCGCAACCTGCAGCTGATCTGGAATGTTGACAAGTTCCGGCCCAACAACCTGGGCCAGTGCGGCACGGCCAACACCATCCTGGACGCCGGCTGCTTCTTCCGCGGCATGAAGAACCTGTGGGACAACGGCGGCACGGTGTCCAACTTCGCCAACGTCGGCCCCGGTGTGCTGCTGTCCACCGACTTCGGGCCGGGCCAGATCGGCATCCGCAGCGTGGACTTGCCGAAGTGGAACCTGCAGAACACCCAGGTCGGCGTCAAGTACGAGGGCGTGACCCAGGGCGGCCTGTCCTTCTCGCTGAACGCGCTGAGCTACCGCTCGCAGTTGCCGTCTCTGCACGGCGGCAAGGCGGCCCAGAACGTCTTCACCGGCCAGCCCTGCAACGATGGCACCGGCCACTGCCCCTTCCTCATTGCCTTCGACGTCGCCTATCCGCGCGTCAACATGATCGGTGGTTCGGTGGACCTGCAGTGGGAGGCGGCCAATGCGGCCGTGCGCGTCGAGGGCGCGCTGACCCAGGGCGAGGAATTCGCCAACACGGCGCGGCCCGAGCTGTACTCGAAGAACAAGGTCTGGCGCTCGGTGATCGGCATCGACCGGCCCACCTTCATCCCCTTCATCAACCCCAACCGCACGACGCTGATCTCGGCGCAGCTGTTCTACCAGCACATCTTCGACCACGAACGGCAGCAAGGCCCCTTCGGCACGGTCGGCATGCCGGACTGGAAGGACAACGTCATCGGCACCCTGCTGATCAAGGCCTTCCTCGCGGGCGACCGCGTCAGCCCGCAGCTGATCACGGCCTACGACGTGCGCGCCCGTGCCCTCGTGATGTCGCCCCAGCTCGACTGGCTGGTCAGCAACAAGCTCAAGCTGAGCTTCGGCGGCAACTTCAAGACGCGCAGCGACGACGAGCGCTGGAAGTTCGACGACTGCCGCTCCTGCAACCCCTGGCCGCCATTCACGGCGCCCTTTGGCGACGCGGACCCGATGACCGCCTACTCGCGCGGCCTCGGCGGCCTCGAACCGCTCGGCCGTTTCCGCGCCGGCCCCATCGGCTCGGCCTGGAAGGAGAACGAGCTCTATTTCACCGCCCGCTACCAGTTCTGAATCAGGAGACCCAAATGAAGCGACTGACACTCACCCTCGCCGCCGCGGGCCTGGCGGCCGGCGCGCTGGCCGCCACCGAGGCCGACCTCGAGGCCTCGTTCAACCCCTACAAGCAGGGCTTTCCGAGCTTCCCCGGCCTGACGGTTGGCACCGTCATCAGCAAGGCCAACGTCGAGCAGTTCAAGGACGCGCTCGACGCCGGCATGTACTTGGCGGTCAAGAGCGGCTGGACCGAGATCAAGGTGGGCCCGACGACCCAGTTCCAGCTCAACAAGGCCTATGTCGAGGCCAGCCGCAAGGGCCTCAACAAGACTAAGCTGGGCGCCAAGAACGGCGAGATCAGCGGCTTCGAGGCCGGGCGTCCGTTCCCCGAGGAGCCGCGGCTTGACGACCCGCGCGCCGGCGAGAAGATCGCCTGGAACTTCAAGTACGGCATCAACTGGGGTGACAACGCCGCCATCGATCCCTTCTACTGGAAGTACCGCAACATGACGACCGGTCAGGTCGAGCGGACCATCAAATTCGACTTCCACTTCCTGAACTTCCGCCACCGCGTGCAGGACGCGCCGGTGCCCGAGGTCACGCCCAACCCGTCGGAGCTGTTCCGCGGCATCTATGTGCAGGTGCAGGAGCCGCAGGACCTGAAGAACACCCAGCTGCTGATCCAGCGCTACGACGACGACCTGAAGTTCGACGACGCCTACCTCTACCTGGGCTTCCAGCGCCGCGTGCGCCGGCTGGCCACGGGGCAGGCGACCGATGCCTTCCTCGGCGCCGATCTGATGATCGAGGACTTCGAGGGCTATAACGGCCGCGTGTCCGACATGAAGTGGGCCTACAAGGGCACCAAGAACATCCTGATGCCCTACTACAACCACAACGAGCTGGCGCTGACGGACGAGTTCAAGCAGGCGGACGGCTACAAGTTCGTGGACTTCGGCGGCCAGGGCGGCTGCTTCCCCAACATCACCTGGCAGCTGCGCAAGGTCTTTGTGCTGGAGGCCGAGCCCGTCAACGGAGCGCATCCGATCAGCAAGCGCGTCTTCCACATCGACGCCCAGGTTTACAACATCAACCGCACGCTAATCTACGACCGCAAGGGCGAGCTGTGGAAGAGCTGGACCATCGGCAAGTCGCATCCGGACGCCCACCTGCCGATCAACAAGGGCACCGGCATCGCGATCGACGACTCGTTCTCCATGGTCGACG
The DNA here is from genome assembly GCF_002205845.1 of Roseateles puraquae. GTDB lineage: Bacteria > Pseudomonadota > Gammaproteobacteria > Burkholderiales > Burkholderiaceae_C > Pelomonas > Pelomonas puraquae. Next base: position 373,571 of record NZ_NISI01000007.1, read on the forward strand.
TGCAGTCGAAGCACTGCACGACCGGGCAGTTCAAGGGTCAGGTCGATGCCAAGCAGAACCCGCCCAAGCTCTTCCAGGTGCAGAACCTGCGCGGCGGCAACTGAGCGGCCATCGGGCAGGTCCGCTATCCGTGGTGCCAGATCACGTGTAGCTGCTTCCGGCCCCAAGCCGCCGCTCGACCGCATGCTGATGGCACTGGGCCAGCTGCTGCGGGGCCATGCCGTCACAGTGCGTGCCTGCCTCCATCACGGCTGCCACCGCGGCCGGGTCGGCCTGTTGCGGGCAGACATGGCTCGCCAGTGCCAGCTGCGAGAACATCAGTGACAGCACCACGAAGAACGCGGTGGTCTGGCGGTGGAGGCGATGGCGAGTCATGTGTGCGAACGTTAGCGTCGCGACTTTCAGAGCCAACCAGGAAAGACCGCCCCGGCCTTGCCGGGAGCCGAACGCCTTCGCTGTCATCGCTGCAGCGCCTGCTCAGGGAGGAAAAGCAGGGCGCTGTCACCTGTTTCCGAAGGCAGACGTTCCGGTGGTGCAGCTGTCGCTGAATTCGCTGAAGCCGATGTCGTATCACGTCGAGCTGGGTGCCAAGCTCGATGCGCTGCGTCGGCGTGGCGTTCTGGTCGTGTCGAGCGGCAACGTCGTCCACAACCTGCGAGTGATCGACTGGCACAACCGTGAGGGTGGTGAAGACTGGGCGCATCGGTTCGATGACGCTGCGGCTGACCTGATGTCGAACCGACCCGAAGACATCGCGTCGCTCACCGAGCATCCTGATGTTTCGATGGCGGTCCCGACGCCCGACCACTTCCTACCGCTGCTGTACACCGCGGGCATTGCCGCTGCGTCACCAGGGAAGGCGAAGCCCATCCTGCGCGGCTACGGCCTGGTGGTGCCGCAGGGCATCGCGTACATCGCCCAGCGCGTGCCACCGCTCATCGAAGATGCCGAGAACGAGCTGCCCGGCAACTTCCG
>NZ_NISI01000008.1 GCF_002205845.1 Roseateles puraquae
GCTGTTCATCCGTTCTCCTGTTTGGGTTGCGGGAGGTCTCGACAACCCCAGCTTCCCAAATCAGGGACGGATGAACAACCTATCGGAACGTCACAACTAGCTGCTCGTGATCTGGCGGAACGAATGCTTTACATGCGCAATTCAGGTGTTCGTGAGCAGGCCTTTCAGTTGCAGCTGGCTAGATGTTTCGGCAACGCGAACACCCTCAGCGGGGCGGCTGCGTCATGCCGATCAGAGTCATTCGCGTTCCATCGTCTGGACGACAGCAGCTACGGACATGCGAGAGGCCGGCTCCTGATTACCGAATCACGACATGGCGGGGCTGGATGGGCTATCGCGGCGGGTAGCAGCGCCCGATGGACCTCAGCCTGCCGCATGACGAGCTAATCGGACCTTCGGATGCATAACTTTGCCTGCTAGGCCCAGAAAGCATAAAGCTGCCGATTTGGCAGCTTTATGGGTCCAGGCGCATAAGTCCTTGATTTGCAAGGGAAAAATGTGGTGGAGAGGAGGAGGATCGAACTCCCGACCTCCGCATTGCGAACGCGGCGCTCTCCCAGCTGAGCTACCCCCCCAACGCAACCGAAAGTATAGCCCGGGTTCGGCGCTGCTATCGTCGCGGGCCATGACGCCTCGCAAGCCTGCCGACTGGTTCGATGCCGAGTACAACAACCGCGCCCGGGTGCCGGACAGCGCGCAGCTGCTGGCGCGCTGGGCCGAGGCTTCGGCGCTGGTGAGGGCGCGAGCGCATTGCGAGCTGGACCTGCGTTACGGGCCGGATGCCCAGCAAACCTTGGACGTGTTTGCGCCCGACCCCGCCTTCGCGGGCGGCTTTGCTCCGGTGCTGGTGCTGATCCACGGCGGCTACTGGCGGTCGCTGGACAAGTCGGACTACTCCTTCCTCGCGGCCAGCTTCACCGACGAAGGGGCGCTGGTGGTGGTGCCCAACTACGACCTGTGCCCGAACGTCAGCCTCGAGCGCATCGCGATGCAGCTCACGGAGGCGGTGGCCTGGGTCTGGCGGCATGCGGCCGAGCATGGCGGTGATCCGAGCCGCATTGCTCTTATCGGCCATTCCGCGGGCGGGCATCTGGCGGCCATGCTCAGCTGCTGCGACTGGAAGCGCGTGGGGCGGGACCTGCCGCGGCGGCTGGTGAAGGGCGCGATGTCCGTCTCGGGCGTGCATGACCTGGCCCCGCTGCGCCGCACGACCTTCCTGCAGCAGGACCTGCGGCTGGATGCTGCAGGCGCCAGGCGACTGAGCCCGATCCACTTTCCGCCACCGGCTTCGCCGCAGACCCTGTTCGCGGTCGTGGGCGCCCAGGAGAGTGATGAGTTCCGCCGCCAGAACAGGCTCATCCGCGACGCCTGGGGGCCACGCGCGGTGCCGGTGTGCGAGGAACTGCCAGGTTGCAACCATTTCACGGTGATGCACGACCTGGCTGACCCGGAAGGCCGCTCCCACCAACTGGCGCGTCAGCTGCTGGGCTTGCGTTGGTACAGCGGCTTGCTGTGACCGCATGGGGGCGCTCAGCCGATGACGCCCGACAGGAAGAACTTGATCACGCCCTTGGCGGCAAAGCCCACCAGGCCGAAGCCCAGGCCCAGCAGCAGTACGAAGGTGCCGAACCGCCCAGCCTTGGACTCGCGCGCCAGCTGCAGGATGATGAACACCATGTACAGCATGAAGGCCGTGACCCCGAAGGTCAGGCCGAACTGCGCAATCTCGGCTTCGGTGTAGCCCCACATCGTGCTGGTCTCTAGTCGGGGCGGCGGATGACGAGGTCGAGGTAGGCATGCCAGCTGGCATGGCCGAGCCACGGCGCGATGACGATCAGGCCGACGAGGGCGGTGCCCATGCCCACGAGCGTCAGCGCCAGGATCAGCGCCGCCCACAGCGCCAGCGGTGCGGGGTGTTCCAGCACCACCTTCCAGCTCGTGAAGACGGCGCCCAGCACGCCGATCTTGCTCGGTGGCAGGTCGACCAGGGCTGGGATCGCCACCACGGTGGACGCGAACATCGGTGCCGCCAGCACCGCGCCGAGCATCAGCCAGGTCGAGAACAGGTGGGCATCGTCGGCCAGCACGACCTTGAGCAGGAAGTCTCGCGGCTGCTGGATGGGATCGGCGACGAAGCCGGTCACGAAGGCGGCCGAGCACAGCACCCAGCCCGTGCCAGCAAACGCCAGCAGGATGCCGAACACGATGAGGCGGCCGTCATGCGGCCGCCAGGCCTCGCGCACGGTGCGCCAGCCTGGGCGGCCGCCACGGTCCAGTTCGCGGCTGATGGCATACAGGCCGGTAGCCAGGATCGGAGCGACGATCAGGAAGCCGGTGAAGGCGCCGGCCAGCAGCCAGAAGCGGTCATGCGCCAGCCACAACAGCAGCGCGCCGAACAGGCCCATGGCCAGCCCATGCGACAGCGACACCCCGGGTGCTCGCCACAGGTCGCGCCATCCGCGTGCCAGCCAGCCCAGGGGGCGCAGCACGGGGATCTGTCGGACACCGAAGGCCTGCGATTCCCGCAGGGCCTGCTCGCTGAAACGGTTGGGCATGGCGCCCGCAGTGTCTCGGGCTCGCGCTGTGCGTGCCTTGATCCGGCGCAAGCCGCGGCGCGATGGCAGGGCCCAGCTGGCGATCAGCCGGCGATCAGCTGGCGCGCGGCGGCTCTGAGTGTCTCGGGGTGGCCGTCGGCGAGCGTCAGGGGTGCCACGCCGGCCAATGCCGGGAAATGCCGGCGCAGCGAGCCTGCATAGCCCGGGTCATAGTGCTCGCGCATCAGCGCGCCGAACACGGCCGGCCACGCGCCGCTGCGCGCCTGCGCTTGCCAGGCCGTCACGCGGGCGCGGCCGCGCAGCTCCACCAAGCCGTCCAGCAGTTGGCAGAAGCCTTCGGGGTCGGCTGCGAAGTGGGCGTAGTCCTGCAGCAGCAGATCCACGCGGGCGGCCTCGGGCATGTCAATCCACACGGGGCGACCCCGGCGATGCAGCGCGGTCAGCAGCTCGGCCGGCAGCGCAATGCGGCCGATCTTGCGGCTCTCGCTTTCCACGAACACCGGGCGCGTCGGGTCAAGCTCATGCAACCGGGCCCACAGCGCGGAGTCGAACCCCTTCTGTGTCGGCTGGCCACGGTCGGGCAGGGCACCGAGCACCGAACCGCGGTGCGCCGCCAGACCTTCGAGGTCGAGCACCTGGGCGCCTTCGTCGGCCAGTGCCTGCAGCAGGCGGGTCTTGCCGCAGCCGGTCAGCCCGCACAGCACGCGGTAGTCGAAGCGCTCGGGCCAGCGGGTGAGGTCGTCCCGCACCTGCGCGCGGTAGGCCTTGTAGCCGCCCACCAGCTGGCGCGACCGAAAGCCGATCTGGCCCAGGAACCAGTGCAGCGACAGCGAGCGTTGCCCGCCACGCCAGCAGTACACCAGCGGCCGCCAGGTCTTGGGCCGGCCGCCGGTGCGCTCATCCAGCAATCGGGCCACGTTGCGCGCCACCAGGGTGGCGCCCAGGCGGCGGGCTTCCAGCGGGTCTTGCTTGTAGAGCGTGCCGACGATGCGGCGCTCTTCGTCGTCGAGCACGGGCCAGTTCTCGGCACCGGGGATGTGGTCTTCCGCGAATTCACCGGGCGAGCGCACATCCAGGATGGCGTCGAACTGGCCCAGCTGCGCCAGCGCCTCTTCGACGGCGATGGTGTAGCTCATGCGGGCAGCGAGACGGCGTCAAGCAGCTCGCTCTCGATCTGCAGTTGCGCCTTGTTCTGCTGCAGCGCCGGGCCGTCGAGCAGGAAGGTGTCTTCCACGCGCTCACCCAGGGTCGAGATCTTGGCGAGCTGCAGGTTGATGCCGTGGCGCGCCAGCACGCGGGCGATGGCGTAGAGCAGGCCGGCGCGGTCGCTGGTGGAGATGGTCAGCAGCCAGGCGGTGGCGCGCTCGTCGGGGCGCAGCGAGATGCGGGGCGTGTACGGGAAGCTCTTGACCCGGCGCGACAGCCGCCCGCGACGCGGCTCGGGCAGGGGGCCGCCGGCCTTCAGCGCGGCACTCAGCTTCTGCTCCACCAGCGGCACGAGGTCACGGTGGTGAACGTCGGCCTCGGGGCGGATGACCTGGAACGTGTCCAGCGCATAGCCGTTGCGGGTGGTGTGCACCTTGGCGTCCAGGATGCTGAAGCCCGCGCCGTCGAAATAGCCGCAGATGCGGGCGAAGAGGTCGGGCTGGTCGGGCGCATAGACCAGCACCTGCAGTCCTTCGCCGATGGGCGAGGGGCGGGCGCGGACGACGGGCTCCTGGGTGTCCACATGCCGCCACAGCGAGCGCGCATGCCAGGCCAGCTCGGCGCCGTCGTGCCGGGCGAAGTAGCTGACGGCCAGCCGGTTCCACAGCGGCTCCTCGGTGCCGGGCAGCTGCGAGTGCAGTGCCAGGTCTTGCCGCGCTTCGGCCTTGCGGGCCTCGATTTCGGCATCGAGGTTGATCTTGGCGCCGCCCAGCGCCCGCAGGGTGATGCGGTAGAGGTCTTCCAGCAGCTTGCCCTTCCAGGCATTCCAGACCTTGGGACTGGTGCCGCGGATGTCGGCCACGGTCAGCAGGTAGAGCGCAGTCAGGTGGCGCACGTCGCCCACCTTGGCTGCAAAGGCAGCGATGACGTCCGGGTCGGAGAGGTCGGCCTTCTGCGCCACGCGCGACATCGTCAGGTGGTGTTCCACCAGGAAGATGCACATGGCGGTGTCTTCGACATTCAGCCCGTGCTGGCGGCAGAAACGCTTGACCTCGACGGCGCCCAGCTCGGAGTGGTCGCCGCCGCGGCCCTTGGCCACGTCGTGGAAGAGGGCGGCGATGTAGAGCAGCTCGGGCTTGTCCCACTGCGCGGCCAGTTGCGAGCAGAACGGGTACTCGTGGGCATGCTCAGGCACGAAGAAGCGCCGCACATTGCGCAGCACCATCAGGATGTGCTGGTCCACGGTGTAGACGTGGAACAGGTCGTGCTGCATCTGCCCCACGATCGCGCGGAACACCCACAGATAGCGGCCCAGCACCGAGGTCTGGTTCATCAGCCGGAAGGAATGCGTCTGGCCCTCGTGGTGGCGCAGCATTTCCATGAAGGTGGCGCGGTTGACCGGGTCGCGGCGCCAGGCGGCATCCATCAGGCCGCGGGCGTTGTAGAGCGCGCGCAGCGTGCGGGCGGACAGGCCCTTGATGCCGCGCGTCTGCTGGTAGACCAGGAAGGTGCGCAGGATGGCGTGGGGGTCGCGCTGGTAGAGGTCGTCGCTGGCGACCTCCAGCATCCGGCCGCGGTCCAGGAAGTCGGTCTGGCCTTCAAGCGGGCGCACCAGGTTCTGCTGCTGGCCGGCGATCTGCTCTTCCAGGTTCAGCAGCAGGATCTGGTGCAGCTGCGTGACGGCCTTGGCGGCCCAGTAGTAGCGCCGCATCAGTACTTCTGACGCGCGCTGGGCCCCCGTGCCTTCGAAGCCGAAACTCTGGGCCACGGCGGTCTGCAGGTCGAACACCAGCCGGTCTTCGCGCCGGCCGGCCACGGCATGCAGGCGCGCGCGGATGAGCTTGAGCTGGCCCTCGTTGCGCTGCAGCTGGCGGCTCTCGAACGGCGTGATCAGGCCGCGTGCGCTCAGCGCCTTCCAGGTCTTGCCCAGGCCCGCGGCCCGGGCGATCCACATCAGCATCTGCAGGTCGCGCAGGCCGCCAGGGCTTTCCTTGCAGTTGGGCTCCAGCGCGTAGGGCGTGTCGTCGAACTTGGTGTGGCGCTGCAGGCTCTCCAGCGTCTTGGCGCGGAAGAAGGCCTTGGGGTCCATGGCCTGCATGAAGCGGCGCGACATCGCGCGGAACAGCTTGCCGTCGCCCGCGAGCGGCCTGGCCTCGAGCAGCGCGGTCTGGATGGTGACGTCGGCCTGGGATTCGCTCAGGCATTCGTCGACCGTGCGCACCGAGGAGCCGATTTCCAGCCCGACGTCCCAGCACGAGGTGATGAAGTGCTCGATGGCAGCCTTGGCCGGGCCGGGCTGGTAGGCCTCGACGCCCTCGGGCAGCAGCACCAGCACGTCCACGTCGGAATGCGGGAAGAGCTCTCCGCGGCCGTAGCCGCCCACCGCTGCGAGGCAGCTGCCTTCGGGCATGCCGGCAGCCAGCCACAGGCCGCGCAGGGTGTCGTCCACATGCCGGGCCAGACGGCGCAGCAAGGATTGCGCACTGGCCTGCGTGGGGCGCGCCGCGAGAAAGGCGTCGATCAGGCTCTGCTTGCCCGCCTTGAACTGCTGGCGGCGCTCTGCAACCGTGGCCACGGCGTCAGGCGGTGGCCGTGGCGGCCTGGGTGATGAAGGCTGGCGGCGGCGGGCTGCCGGCCGACAGGGTCATGATCTCGTAGCCGGTGTCGGTCACAAGGATGGTGTGCTCCCATTGGGCAGAGAGCGACCGGTCCTTGGTGACGATGGTCCAGCCGTCGCCGAGTTCCTTCACCTCGCGGCGGCCGGCGTTGATCATGGGCTCGATGGTGAACATCATGCCCGGCACGAGTTCGTCCAGCGTGCCGGGGCGGCCGTAGTGCAGCACCTGCGGCTCCTCGTGGAAGACGCGGCCGATGCCGTGGCCACAGTACTCGCGCACGATGGAGAAACCGGCGTTCTCGGCAAAGGTCTGGATGGCGTGGCCGATGTCGCCCAGGCGCGCACCCGGCTTGACCTTGGCGATGCCCTTCCACATGGCCTCGTAGGTGAAGGCGCACAGCCGCTTGGCTGCAATCGAGCCGTCACCCACCACGAACATGCGGCTGGTGTCGCCATGCCAGCCGTCCTTGATGACGGTGACGTCGATGTTGACGATGTCGCCGTTCTTCAGCGGCTTGTCGTTCGGGATGCCGTGGCAGACCTGCTGGTTGACCGAGGTGCAGATCGACTTGGGGTAGGGGATGTAACCCGGCGGGCAATAGTTCAGCGGCGCGGGAACGGCCTGCTGGACGTTGACGATGTAGTCATGCGCGAGCTTGTCCAGCTCGTTGGTCGTGACGCCCGGCTTCACATGGGGCGTGAGCATGTCGAGCACTTCGGACGCCAGGCGCCCGGCGATGCGCATGCCTTCGATGTCGGCAGCGGTCTTGATCGTGATGGCCATGGGGCCGGATTATCAATCCGCCCAGATGACCGTACCCGTCCACCAGGTTGCCAGCACGATGATGCCGAAGGCGATGCGATACCAGGCGAAGGGCACGAAGGTGTGGCTGGACACGTAGCGCAGCAGCCAGCGCACACAGGCCCAGGCGGCCAGGAAGCTCACGACGAAGCCGACGGCGAACATCGGGAAGTCGGCCATCGACAGCGCATGGCGCTCCTTCCAAAGGCTGTAGCCGCCGGCCGAGATCAGGGTCGGGATGGCCAGGAAGAAGGAGAAGTCCGTCGCGGCCTTGCGCGACAGGCCCAGCAGCATGCCGCCGATGATGGTGGCGCCCGAGCGGCTGGTGCCGGGGATCATGCCCAGGCACTGCACCAGGCCGACCTTGAGCGCGTCCAGCGGCGTCATGTCGTCCACGGTCTGCACGCGGGCCACGGGCTGGGCGCGCTTCTCGGCCCAGAGGATGATGAGCGCGCCGACGATGAAGGCGCCTGCCACCACGGGGGCATTGAACAGGTGGGCCTTGATGGCCTTGTAGACCGTCAGCCCCACCACGCCCGCCGGGATGAAGCCGATCGCGATGTTCAGCACGAAGCGCTGCTGCTTGGGGCTGCTGGTGATGCCGCCGAGGGCCTCGCGGATGCGTGCCCAGTAGACGATGAGCACGGCCAGGATGGCGCCGCTCTGGATGGCGATGTCGAAGACCTTGGACTTGGCGTCGGTCATGCCGAGCAGGCTGCCGGTCAGGATCAGGTGGCCGGTCGACGACACGGGCAGGAACTCGGTCAGCCCCTCGACGACGCCCATGATGGCGGCCTTGATCAACAGCATGAAGTCCACGTGCACAGCTCCGGGGCGAACAAAAGCCGCGCAGTGTAGCCACCGGGCCCGGCCCGAACTTGCCGCAGGCTGGCCCCGCGGGCTACATTACTGACTCACCGGTCATTAACTCCGTCGCCTTTGTCCACCGCTCCCGTTCGCCAGCGCCGCAAGGATGCCCGCCCGCAGGAACTGCTGGACGCCGCCCTGGCGCTCTTCGTCGAGAAGGGTTTCGCCGCGACGCGCAGCGAGGAGATTGCGGCCCGGGCCGGTGTCGCCAAGGGCACGCTCTACCGCTACTACCCCAGCAAGGACGAGCTGTTCAAGGCGATGGTGCGCGAGAACCTCTCTGTGCACATCGCCGAATCGGCCGCCCAGGCGGCGCAATACGAGGGCGCCATTGCCGAACTGCTGACCCAGATGATGCGGGCCTGGTGGGCCAAGGTCGGCCATGGCAATGCCGGGGTGGTCTGCACGCTGATGATGCTGGAGGCGCGACACTTTCCGGAGCTGGCGCGGTTCTATGTGGACGAGGTCATCACGCCGTCCAAGACGCTCATCGGTGGCCTGGTCGAGCGAGGCATTCGCAGCGGCGAGTTCCGCCAGGTGCCGCTGGAGGCCACGGTCCACATGTTGATCGCACCCATGATGCACATGCTCCTGCATGACCATTCCTTTGGCGACCTGGACGGCTGCGGCCAGACGATGAGCCCCGAAGACCTGCTGGACGCCCAGCTCGCCTTGCTGTTGCACGGCCTGCTCGCCGTGCCGCAGGGCACCTAGAATTTTGGTTTTCAGCCTGCCGTACCGTGCTCCGGAGAAATAGATGAATCTCGAACAAGCCCGCTTCAACATGATCGAGCAGCAGATCCGCCCCTGGGACGTGCTCGACACCACCGTGCTGGAGCTGCTGAGCGTCGTCCACCGCGAGGATTTCGTGCCCGAGGCGCATCGCGCCCAGGCCTTCGTCGACACCGAGCTGCCGCTGACCGCCAGCCGCCGCATGCTGGCGCCGAAGGTCGAGGCTCGCCTGTTCCAGGAACTCAAGGTGCAGCGCCACGAGAAGGTGCTGGAGATCGGCGCCGCCACGGGTCACATCGCCGCGTTGCTGTCGCACAAGGCCCAGCGCGTCATTGCGCTGGAAGCCGACGCCGGTCTGGCCGCGCAGGCCCAGGCCAACCTCAAGCGCGCTGGCGTGATGAACGTGACCGTGCTGAACCAGGACGGCGCCGCCGGCCTCGCGGCCGAGGAGCCGTTCGATGCCATCCTGCTGTCGGGCTCGGTGGCCAGCGTGCCGCAGGTGCTGCTCAACCAGCTCAAGGTGGGCGGGCGCCTGGCGGCCATCGTGGGCAGCGAGCCGGTGATGCGTGCGGTGATGATCACGCGCGTCGGGGCGAACGACTTCCGCACGGTCGAGATGTTTGACACGGTGGCGGGCCGCCTGCCCGGGTTTGCCGAGGCGCCGGCCTTCAGCTTCTGAGCCTGCCGGCCGGATGCAGCCCGTCGCCCCAAAACGACCATTGCTCCCCCAACGGGCGCAAGTCGTCGCATGGCTTCAGTCACCGGTGGCCTTTGGCTCTATAAACCCGGCCGCGCTTACAACATTGCTCTCCAGTCAAGGAATCCCATGCCCTTCGTTACTGCTCCACGCCTGATCCTGCAACCGCTGGCCCTGGCGGCCAGCTTCCTGATCGCCGGCGCGGCCCAGGCCCAGAGCCTGCAGGAGCTGTACGACGCAGCACGGGGTTATGACGCGACCTACCTCGCGATCCGGGCGACCGCCGATGCCGCCGCCGCACGCATCGGGCAGGCTGAAGCCCTGAACCGGCCGAGCCTGGGCCTCGGCGCCTCGGCCACTGCCGCCCGCAGCGATCCGCCGACGTCGGGCGCCATCAACAGCACGACGATCGCGGCCAACCTGCAGGGCAAGTACTCGGTCTACAACGCCGCCAACGCGCCGACCATCGACAAGGCGCGCCGCGCCTACGCGGTGGCGCAGGCAGATCTGGAGTCGGCCGAGCAGGACCTGATGGTGCGCCTGGCCACGGCCTATTTCGATGTGCTGGCGGCCAAGGATGCGCTGTCCACCACCCGAGCCAACAAGGCCGCGATCGCCGAGCAGCTGGCCTCGGCCAAGCGCAATTTCGAGGTCGGCACCGCCACCATCACCGACACCCGCGAAGCCCAGGCCAAGTACGACCTGGCCGTGGCCCAGGAACTCGCCGCCGACAACGACCTGCGCGTCAAGCGCGTGGTGCTGGACCAGTTCGTCGGCCGGGTCGGCGTCGAGCCCAAGGGCCTGGCCCAGCCGGTGGCGCTGCCGGCGCTGAACAGCGAGAACATCGACACCTGGGTCAGCGCGGCCGACGAGCAGCACCCGGCCATCCGCAAGGCGCGCCTGGGGCTGGAGCTCGCGCAGCTCGACACCCAGATCGCCCGCGCGGGCGAAAAGCCGACGCTGGACGCCAGCGCGACCGTGGGCGCCAACAACGTTCACAACAGCCTGAGCGGGGCCGCATCGGTGCAGGCGGGTGCCGGCACGAGCAAGAACGCCACCATCGGCCTGACCTTCACCTACCCGCTCTACACCGGCGGCCTGACCCAGAACCGCATCAAGGAAACCCTGGTGCTGGAGGAGAAGGCCCGCAACGACCTCGACTTCGCCCGTCGCAGCGTGGCCGAAGCCACGCGCCGCGCCTTCTTCGGCGTGCAGTCGCTGAAGGCCCAGGTGGCTGCGTACGAAGCCGCCGAGTCGTCTACCAAGTTGGCGCTCGAGGCCACTCAGCTGGGCTACAAGGTCGGCGTTCGGGTGAATCTGGACGTGCTCAACGCCCAGACGCAGCTCTACAGCACCCAGCGCGACCTGGCCAAGGCGCGCTACGACGTGCTGGTGAACAGCCTCAAGCTGCGCCAGGCCTCGGGCCAGTTGCGCCCCGAGGACATCAACGCCACCAACGCGCTGCTGGCCAAGTAAGCCTCGCGTCCGCCCCTCACCAGCCCCGCCTCGGCGGGGCTTTTTCATGCCTGGCCTTGACGGCACTTCGAGGCCATCAATATATCAAGTGATATATTGATGGCATGCCTCGCACCTCGTCAGCCTCCGCTGCGCCCGCGCTCGACCCTGTCGTGCTGCGCGCAGCCGCGGGCGAAGCCGTGGCGGTGCTCAAGGCGCTGGGCAACCCCGAGCGCCTGCCGCTGCTGTGCCAGATGTCCCAGGGCGAGCTGAGCGTGGCCGAGCTGGAGGCGGCGCTCGGCATCCACCAGCCGACGCTCTCCCAGCAACTGGGCGTGCTGCGGCGTGAAGGCCTGGTGGAGACCCGACGCGACGGCAAGAACGTGATCTACCGGGTGGCAGACGAGCGCGTGCTGGCGCTGCTGCAGGCGCTCTACACCCTTTACTGCCCAAAGGAGGCGACATGACCCTGAACTGGACGGCCTTCACGCCCGGCACCGCGCTGGCCGGCGGCGTGCTGATCGGACTGGCCGCAGCACTGCTGGTGCTGCTGGGCGGACGCATCGCCGGCATCAGCGGCATCCTCGGCGGTCTGCTGCGGCGCGTGCCGGGCGAGCGGGCCTGGCGGGCGGCGTTCATCGGCGGTCTGCTGGTGTCTCCGTGGGTCTATGCCGCGGTGCAGGGGCCGATGGTCTCGCAGATCGACGCCAGTTGGCCCACGCTGATCGCCGCGGGCCTCATCGTCGGCGTCGGCACGCGCTACGGCGCGGGCTGCACCAGCGGGCACGGCGTGTGCGGCTTGTCGCGCCTGTCCTGGCGGTCGGCGGTGGCCACTGCGAGCTTCATGGCCGCGGGCTTCGTGACGGTCTTCGTCGCCCGCCATCTGCTCTGAGGAGATCACCATGGGTACCTTCATCGGCGGGCTTGCCGGCCTCGTCTTCGGCCTCGGGCTGATCGTTTCTGGCATGGTGCAACCGGCCAAGGTGCTGGGCTTCCTGGACCTGGCCGGTGCCTGGGACCCGTCCCTGGCCCTGGTCATGGCGGGGGCCATCGCCGTCGGTCTGCCGGCCTTTGCCCTGGCGGTGCGGCGCCGCGAGACCTTCCTCGGCTTGCAGATGCAATTGCCGCAATCCAAGGTCGTCGACCGGCGCCTCGTCGGTGGCAGTCTGGCCTTCGGTGTCGGCTGGGGGCTGGCCGGGTTGTGCCCGGGCCCGGCCCTCGTGGTGGCCGGCAGCGGCGATGTGAAGGCGCTCGCGTTCGTGGCTGCCATGGTGGCCGGCATGGCTGTGTTCGAGTGGATCGAGCGGCATTGAGGCCCCGTGCGCCGGCAGCGGCGCCGGGAGGCCTCAAAATCCGCGCCCATGCTGTTCCTGCTCTCGCCCGCCAAATCTCTTGACTACGACACGCCGACCCCGCCTGAGCTGGCGCCGGCCCTGACCCGCCCGCAGTTCCTGCCCGACACGGCCCGACTGATCGACGTGCTGCGCACGAAGAGCGTGGCCGACGTGCGCGAGTTGATGGACCTCTCCGAGCCGCTCGCCCAACTCAACGTCGACCGCTACCGGGCCTGGCGTCCGCGCTTCACCGACCACAACAGCAAGCCGGCCGTGCTGGCCTTCAACGGCGATGTCTACGACGGCCTCGATGCCAAGTCGATGACGGCGGACGACCTCGCGTGGGCGCAGACGCACGTGCGCATGCTGTCGGGCCTCTACGGCATCCTGCGGCCCCTGGACCGCATGCAGCCTTACCGGCTGGAGATGGGCACGCGGCTGCAGACCGAGGCGGGCGCCAGCCTGTACGACTACTGGGGCGACCGCCTGGCCCTGCACCTGAACAAGCTCGCCCAGGCCGAGAAGGTGCCGGTCATCGTGAACCTCGCGTCGCAGGAGTATTTCCGGGCGGCGGACCGCCGGGTGCTGAAGCCGCGCGTCATCGACTGCCAGTTCGAGGACTGGAAGAACGGCGAGTACAAGATCATCAGTTTCTTTGCCAAGCGCGCCCGCGGCCTCATGGCGCGCTTCGCCATCCAGCAGCGCCTTCAGACGCCGGAGGGCCTGCAGGCCTTCGACCTGGACGGGTATCGTCTGGCCTCCGAGGTCTCGTCCCCTGATCGACTCGTTTTCCGCCGCAAGCCATGAGCCAACAAGTCATCACCCCCGAACTCTGTGCCTGGATCACCGAGCAATCAAACGCCGGCCATCCGTCCGACAGCATCCTGGCCGCCATGCTGGGCAGCGGCTGGGACGAGTCGGTCGCGCGCCAGGCCCTGGCCCGCACGCTGGGCCAGGCCGCCACGCTGACCAGCGCCCCGGGCACGACGCCCGGCTTGCCGGAGCCCGACCTGAGCCGCTTCGCGCCGGTCATCGATGCCGGTGACCGGCAGGTCAAGGTGATGATGGCGCTGCGCCAGCCGCGCGTGGTGGTTTTCGGCGACCTGCTGTCGGATGACGAGTGCGACGGCATCATCGCGTTGGCCTCCAAGCGCCTCGCGCGGTCTGAAACCGTGGCCAGCAGCAGCGACGGCAGCGAGGTGAACGCGGCGCGCACCAGCGAGGGCATGTTCTTCGAACGCTGCGAGACCGAGCTGATCCGCCGCGTGGAGTCGCGCATCGCCACGCTGCTGCGCTGGCCGCTGGACCACGGCGAGGGCCTGCAGGTGCTGCGCTACCGGCCCGGTGCCGAGTACCAGCCCCACTACGACTACTTCGAGCCCGGCCACGTCAGCACGCCCAACATCCTCAAGCGCGGCGGCCAGCGCGTGGCCACGCTCGTCATCTACCTGAACACGCCGGCGGCCGGCGGCTCCACCATCTTCCCGGACATCGGGCTGGACGTGGCCCCCGTGAAGGGCAATGCGGTGTTCTTCAGCTATGACCGGCCGCACCCGTCCACGCAGACGCTGCATGGCGGCTCACCGGTCATTGACGGCGAGAAATGGGTGGCCACGAAGTGGCTGCGCCAGGGCGTGTTCGTCTGAGGCCGCACCCCTGATCCGCGGGTGAGGGTCAGGAGCCATGGCTCCAATGGGCGATGCCGCGCCGCGTGCCGAAACCTAAGGTGCGAACTCCACTTTCCACGGGAGTTCCACGATGTCTTCTTCTTACTCTTCGGCGCTGCCGAGCCGCCTGCGCGCCTGGCTGGGCGCGGTGTTGTTGGCGGCCAGCGGCGTCAGCCAGGCCGGTGTGTCCCTGAGCTGGGATCTGGCGGCCTGGCAGTACGACGCCATCCCCAGCCAGACGCTGGAGCTGCGCGCCACGGTCTACAACGAAGCCTCGGCCACCGAGCACCTGCTGGGCAGCCGTTTCGTGGCCGCCTTCGGCGAGGGCATCGAGGATGCCTACGACTTTCTCGCGCCCATGGTCTCTCTGGCCGAGCAGTTCGCGATGATGGATCTGGCGCCGGGCCAGGGCATGGACTTCGTGTTCGGGCGGCTCGCGCCGGTCAACGGCAGCATCGCCCCGGGGGTCTACACCGGCGGTGGCTTCTCGCTGGCCTTCCGCGACGCCAGCGGGGCTGAGGTGTCCTGGACGCCGGAGCACACCCTGCGCATCGATGTGGCCGAAGGCACGACGGGCAACGCGCTGCCCGAGCCCACGACGCTGCTGCTGACCGCTTCCTGCCTGGGCGCGCTGGTGCTGCAGCGTCGGCGCCGGGCTCAGGTCATGCGCTGAGCAGCTTGTTGATCAGCTCGGGCGTGCTGCTCGCCCGGTATTTCTTCATCAGCCGGCCTCGGTAGACGTCCACCGTGCGTGGGCTCACGCCGAGGTGGCGGCCGATGAGCTTGCTCGTCTGGCCCTCCACCAGCAGGGCGGCGATCTCACGCTCGCGGGGCGTCAGCTCCGCGGTGATCTGGCGGCGGGCCGACAGGTCCTCGAAGCTCCAGATGCCGCGCGCATGCGGGTCGGCCGGGTCCAGGGCCCGGCCCGTCACGTGGCACCAGAACAGCTCGCCGCTGCCCAGGCGCCGCATCACGCGGTCATCCGCGTAATGGCCCTGGGCATCCAGGCTCGCCACGATGCGCGCGCCGGTGCGCTCGAACTCGACCGCACTCGGGTACATGACCGCGAAGCTCTGCCCGACGAGCTGCTCGCGCGTGGCTGAGAACATCTGCAGCACGCGCTCGTTGCAGTCCACGATCTGGCGCTGTGCCGACAGCACGAGGCCGATCGGCGCGAACAGGAAGGCACTGCGGTAGTCCAGGGCGGCGGGTTCCACTTAGGCGATCTTGCGTAATCGACGGCGAGAGGCGCGGGATAGTACCCTTGCGGTCGTTTTTGCAAGCGCCAGCCGGCGATGGAGACAAACGCATGAACAAGGTGTACCCGAGCGCTGCCGAGGCGCTGCGCGGTGTCGTGCAGGATGGCCAGCTGATGGCCGTCGGGGGCTTCGGCCTGTGCGGCATCCCGGAGGCGCTGATCGCCGCCCTGCGCGACAGCGGCGTCAAGAACCTCACGGTCATTTCCAACAACGCCGGCGTCGACGGCTTCGGCCTCGGCCAGTTGCTGGAAACCCGCCAGATCAAGAAGATGATCTCCAGCTACGTGGGCGAGAACAAGGAGTTCGAGCGCCAGTACCTGGCTGGTGAGCTGGAGCTGGAGTTCACGCCGCAGGGCACGCTCGCCGAGAAGCTGCGCGCGGGTGGCGCCGGCATCCCGGCCTTCTTCGTGCGCACCGGCGTGGGCACGATGATCGCCGAGGGCAAGGAGGTGCGCGAGTTCGACGGCGAGGCCTACATCCTGGAGAAGGCGCTGGTGCCGGACGTGTCGCTCGTCAAGGCCTACAAGGCCGACAAGAGCGGCAACCTCGTGTTCCGCCGCACGGCGCGCAACTTCAACCCGGCAGCGGCCATGGCCGGCAAGCTGACCATCGTCGAGGTGGAACACATCGTCGAGACCGGCGAGATCGACCCCGATGACGTGCACCTGCCGGGCATCTACGTGAACCGCATCGTGCTGAACGCCCACCCCGAGAAGCGCATCGAGAAGCGCACGCTCTCTGAGAAGAAGGGAGTCTGACCATGGCCTGGACCCAAGACCAGATGGCCGCCCGCGCGGCCCAGGAGCTGGAAGACGGCTTCTACGTGAACCTTGGCATCGGCATTCCCACGCTGGTGGCCAACCATGTGCCCGCCAGCAAGGAAGTCTGGCTGCAAAGCGAGAACGGCATGCTGGGCATCGGCCCCTTCCCGACGGAAGACGAGGTCGACGCCGACCTCATCAACGCCGGCAAGCAGACTGTCACCACGCTGCCGGGCAGCAGCATCTTCGGCAGCCACGACAGCTTCGCGATGATCCGGGCCGGCAAGATCAACCTCAGCATCCTGGGCGCGATGCAGGTCAGCGGCAAGGGCGACCTGGCCAACTGGATGATCCCCGGCAAGATGGTCAAGGGCATGGGCGGCGCCATGGACCTGGTGGCCGGCGTGAAGCGGGTCATCGTGCTGATGGAGCACGTGGCCCGCAAGAAGGACGGCACCGAAGACATGAAGATCATCCCCGCCTGCACGCTGCCGCTGACGGGTGTGGGCGTGGTCGACCGCATCATCACCGACCTGGGCGTGTTCGACGTGGTGCCCGAAGGCATTCGCGTGGTGGAGCTGGCCGAAGGCGTGACACGCGAGTTCGCGCAAAGCAAGACGGGCGTGCCCTTGCTCTGACCTGTCACCGGTTGTAAGGCGCGGGCGGTTTGTCACGCCGGGCCAACGCCCGGTGTGAAAGCGGCCCGGAGTTTGGTCATCATCCGGGCCGCATCCCACCGGACCGCCCATGACCGAACCGCTGACCCTGGCTCCGTGCCCCGCGCCCACCGATGCGGCCGACCCGGCCCCATCGCACCCCGCCTTGCCTGCGTCGCTGTCGACGACAGCGGCCCTCGTCGCCTCGGCGGCCACGCTGGCGGCCTGTGGCGGCGGCGGGTCATCTGACGCCGGCGGGGGCTCGGCCCCGCCGCCGCCCGTCCCGGCCCCGCCGCCCCCGCCGCCCGTCAAGCCTACCGACGCCGAGGCGGCCCGCTTCCTGGCACAGGCCACCTTCGGCGCGCGCGCGGATGACATCGCCGCCATCAAGGCCAACGGCTACGCCGCCTGGCTCGACGCGCAGTTCGCGCTGCCGGTCACCGCGGGTCATTTCGACTGGCTGGTGGCCCAGGGCTATGCGGTCGATGCCAACAAGAACACCTTCAACGGGGTGGACAACACCCTGTGGCGCAAGCTGCTGTCCGCGCCGGATCTGTTGCGCCAGCGCGTGGTGCTGGCGCTCAGCGAGATCTTCGTCATCTCGATGGCCGGCATCCCGGTCACCTGGCGGGGCTTCGCGGTGGCGGCCTATGTCGACATGCTGGAGCAGCGCGCCTTCGGCACCTACCGGGACCTGCTGGAGGGGGTGTCGCTGTCCTGCGGCATGGGCGTCTACCTCAACATGCGGGGCAACCAGAAGGAAGACCCCAAGACCGGCCGTGTGCCCGACGAAAACTACGCCCGCGAGGTGATGCAGCTCTTCAGCATCGGCCTCGTGCAGTTGAACGACGACGGCAGCCCCAAGCGCGATGCAAACGGCAAGGCGTTGGAGACCTACACCCAGAGCAACATCACCGACCTGGCCCGCGTGTTCACCGGCTGGGATTTCGACGGCGCCAGCGCCACCGACCCGGCCTTCATGCGCAAGCCGATGGTGAACAACCCGGCCCGCTTCTCGACCGGCGCCAAGAAGGTGCTCACCGTCGACATCCCGTCCACCGCCGATGGCCCCACCGCGATGAAGACGGCGCTGGACACGCTCGCCAATCATCCGAACGTCGGCCCCTTCATTGGCCGGCAGCTCATCCAGCGTCTGGTGTGTTCCAACCCCAGCCCGGCCTACATCGCCCGCATCAGTGCGGTGTGGTCCAACAACGGCGCGGGCGTGCGAGGTGACCTGAAGGCCGTCATCCGCGCCATCCTGCTCGACACCGAGGCACGCAGCATCCCCACCGCGCCAGGCGCCGGCAAGCTGCGCGAGCCGCTGCAGCGCTTCATCCAGTGGGGCCGCACCTTCGGCGTCACTTCGCCCACGGGGGTGTGGAACATCGGGGATGCCAGCAACCCGTCCACCCGGCTGGGGCAGAGCCCGCTGCGCAGCCCGTCGGTCTTCAACTTCTTCCGGCCGGGCTATGTGCCGCCGGGGTCGGACCTGGGCCTCAATGCCGTCACGGCGCCGGAGTTCCAGCTCTGCAACGAGACCACGGTGGCCGGTTTCCTGAACTTCATGCAGACCGCGCTGCAGAACGGCGTGGGCGAGGTCAAGGCCAACTACACCGCCGAGATCGCCCTGGCGGCCGATGCGACCGCGCTGGTCAACGACATCGGATTGCGGCTCGCCGGCGGCACGCTGTCGTCCGCCACCACCACGGCCATCGCGACGGCGGTCGCCTCCATCGCCGCCACCACCGATGCCGGCAAGTTGAACCGCGTGCTGGCCAGCATCCTGCTGGTCATGGCCAGCCCCGAGTACCAGATCCAGAAGTGAGGGGACGACCATGAAGATCAACCGCATCCCCGAACTGCAGCGCCGAGAGTTCCTGCGCCGCGCCTCGGCCCTGGGCGCGGCCGGCACGGCGGCCCCCTGGGCGCTGACGCTCGCCGGCATCGGCGAGGCGGCTGCCGCGACTGCCCCGACCGACTACCGCGCGCTGGTGTGCGTCTTCCTGTATGGCGGCAACGACTACGGCAACACCCTGGTGCCGTATGACCAGCCCAGCTACGACGCTTACGCGACGATCCGCCAGACCCTGTCCACACCGCGCGACCAGCTTGCCGCCACCGCGCTGGGCCTGAGCGTGGGCGGCCGGCAGATGGCGCTGGCCCCACAGCTCGGCAAGCTCAAGAGCCTGTGGGACGCGGGCAAGCTGGGCGTGCAGCTCAACGTCGGCACCCTCGTGCAACCCACCACGCTCGCGCAGTACAAGGCGCAGAGCGTGCCGCTGCCGCCCAAGCTGTTCTCGCACAACGACCAGCAGTCCGTCTGGCAGAGCAGTGCCCCCGAAGGCGCCGTCACGGGCTGGGGCGGCCGGCTGGGCGACCTGTTCCTGAGCGGCAACGGCAACACCACCTTCACCTGCATCAACGTGTCCGGCAATGCGGTCTACATGGCCGGCAAGCAGGCGGTGCAGTACCAGGTCTCCACCTCAGGAGCCGTGCCGATCAACGGCGTGGTGCGCCCGTTGTATGGCTCCCAGGCCTGCTCGGACGCACTGCGCAGCATGATTACCGCCAGCCGCAGCCACTGGATGGAGGCGGAGCTGAGTCGCGTGACCTCGCGGTCCATCGGTGCGCAGGGCATCGTCAGCGCGTCGCTGGCGGCGCTGCCGGCGATGAAGACGACGTTCGACACCACCTCCAGCCTGTCCAACCAACTGGCCATGGTCGCCAAGCTGATCGCGGCGCGGCAAAGCCTGGGCGTGGCGCGGCAGGTGTACTTCGTGTCCATCGGCGGCTTCGATTTGCACGACTTCCTGGTGAACCAGCACCCCGGCCTGCTCACCGCGGTCAACGATGCCCTGGCGAGCTTTTACGCGGCCACGGTCGAACTGGGCGTGGAGAACCAGGTCACCACCTTCACCGCCAGTGATTTCGGGCGCACGCTGACCAGCAATGGCGATGGCTCCGACCATGGCTGGGGCAGCCACCACTTCATCATGGGCGGCGCGGTCAAGGGTGGGCGCTACTGGGGCACGCTGCCCTCGGTCAGCGTCAACGGGCCGGATGACGTCGGCCAGGGCCGGCTGCTGCCGACCACGGGCGTGGACCAGCTCGGCGCCACGTTGGCGACCTGGATGGGCGTCAGCGCCACCGACCTGCCCACCGTGCTGCCGCAGATCGGGAACTACACCCAGCGGGACATGGGCTACTTTTGAGCGCCAGCGCTGGGGCGCGGGCGCCGACGCGCCATGGCACCCACGGCGGCGAGGCCCAGACCCAGCAGGCCGGCCGAGGCGGGCTCCGGCACGGTGGCCGCCGTGCTGAAGCTGATGTTGTCCACGGCCACCCAGTCATCGAGGCTGCCCGGCAGCACGACCACGGCGCCGATGTTGCTGCCGCTGAAGCTCAGCCGCCGCTGGCCCAGGGCGCCGGCGAGCACGCGCGCGATGAAGCTGCCTTGGGGCGTGTACAGCTCAAGGCCGGTGGTGTCCTGGCTGTTGCCGACGCCGGCAAAGTCGACGCTGATGGAAGAGATCGGCTGGCTGAACAGCAACACGAAGCTGGCGTCGCCGTCTTCGTTCAGCCAGCCCTCGTAGGAGCGCAGCAGGTTGCCGCTGACGAGCGCTGGCTGGCCAAGCGGGCCGACGTCCGGCCCGGTGCTGGACACCACGGTCATGTCGGTGTTGGTGGCCCAATCGCCCGTCGGGCTGCCGCTGCCGGCGAAGGCATTGGGCAGAAACGTCACGCCCCACGCGGCGTACTGGTTGCTGACGAGCGTGCCTGCGGCCAGGTCCTCGAAGTCGATGACATGCGAGGTGCTGTCGGCGTGCGCGAAGGTCGCGGCCAGCAGTGCGGCGGCGGCCAGGGCTTTCAGGGGCGAGAGCGGCAGGGGCATGAGGACTCCGGAGTCGGGCAGGCGCGATGCCGCGGAGTATGTCGAGCCGGGCCATCGGCACCGTCCCGCGAAGCAGGTGCAGGAAGTCCCTGAATCCACATGCCTAAGATGGCAGCCATGCACGCCCTGAGAACCCTGCGCCTCGCGCCCCTGCTGGGGGCCGTCTGGCTTGCGCCCGCCCTGGCCCTGGATCAACCCGAGGCCGCCACCACCCGCACCGCCAAGGAAGGCGGACTGACCGCACCGGCCAAGCGGTTCGCCGTGACCGCGGCCAACCCGCTGGCAGTGGACGCGGGCATCGAGATGCTCAAGGCCGGCGGCTCCGCCTTCGATGCCGTCGTGGCGGTGCAGGCGGTGCTGGGCCTGGTGGAGCCGCAGTCCAGCGGCATTGCGGGCGGCGCCTTCCTCCTGCATTGGGACGGCCGCCAGGTGCAGGCCCTGGACGGCCGCGAGACGGCCCCCGCGGCGGCAACGCCGGCGCTCTTCCTGAAGGCCGACGGCAAGCCGCTGGCCATGCGCGATGCCATCCTCAGTGGCCTGTCCACCGGCACGCCCGGCGTGCTGGCCATGCTGGCCGAAGGGCATCGCCAACATGGGCAGCTGCCCTGGGCGCGGCTGTTCGAGCCGGCCATCCGGCTGGCCGAGCAAGGCTTTGCGGTCAGCCCGCGGCTGCATGAACTGCTCGCGGGCGAGACGGCACTGCGCCAGGACCCCATCGCTGCGCCCTTCTTCTACGACGGCAGCGGCGCGCCGCTGGCGGTGGGCACCGTGCTGAAGAACCCGGCCTATGCGGCCGTGCTGCGCGGCGTGGCCAAGCAGGGCGTCAAGGCCTTCTATGAAGGACCGGTGGCGGCCGACATCGTGCGCCGTGTGAAGGGCCATGCGCGCCCCGGCCTGCTGAGCACGGACGACCTGGCCGCCTACCGGCCCGTGGTGCGTCCACCGCTGTGCAATGACTGGCGCAGCTACCGCATCTGCGGCTTCGGACCGCCCACCTCGGGCCACCTGACGCTGATGGAAATCCTCGGTCTGCTCGACACCCAGCCGGCGGCGCGGGCGGCGCGTGGCATCACGGCCGACTGGATGCATGCCTATGCCGAGTCGGCCAAGCTGGCCTTTGCCGACCGCGCCCAGTACATCGGCGACCCGGCCTTCGTGACGGCGCCGGGCGGCGACTGGCAGAACCTGCTGGCGAGCGCCTACCTGAAGCAGCGCGGCGCCCTCATCGGCGCACGCGCGGGCGGCATCGCGACGGCTGGCAATCCAGCCCCCGTGCAGCAGGCGCTGGCGCCGCAGGCCGAGCAGTTGGAGTCGGGCACCAGCCATGTCAGCGTCGTGGACGCCCAGGGACATGCGGTGGCCATGACCACGAGCGTGGAGTCGGCCTTCGGCAACCGGGTGATGAGCGATGGCGGCACCGGGCTGGCCGGCGGCTTCGTGCTGAACAACCAGCTGACCGACTTTTCGCTCAACCCGGTGGGCGCCGACGGCAAGCCCGTGGCCAATCGGGTGGAGGCCGGCAAGCGGCCGCGCTCCAGCATGGCGCCGACCCTCGTGTTCGACCGTGACGGCAAGCTGCTGATGGCCGCCGGCTCACCGGGCGGGCCGGTCATCATCCACTACGTGGCCAAGGTGCTGACCGGCGCGCTGGCCTGGGGCCTGCCGGCCCAGGAGGCCGTCGACCTGCCCAATTTCGGCCACTTCAACAGCGGCTCGCTCATCGTCGAGCGCGGCGCCCTGACGGCGGAGCAACTGGCCGACCTGCGCGGGCGCGGCCATCAGGTGGTGGAGACCGACCTGACCAGCGGCCTGCAGGTGCTGCTGCGCGTGCCGGGCGGCTGGTCCGGCGGCGCCGACCCACGCCGCGAGGGCGTGGTCAAGGGCGAATGAGGCGCGGGCGCTTCAGCGCTTGCTGAACACCCACAGGCCCAGGCCGGCGAGGCTGGCGAAGAGCAGGCCGCTCCAGACCTCATAGGGCAGGCCCACGAGACGGTAGGCCGCGGCATCCGCGCAGTTGGCCGTGATCATGAACACGGGCGGCCAGAGTTCTTCGAGGTTCAGGGTCGTGACGATCTTGTCTGCCAGGCCCATCGCGCAGCTGGCTTCCTGCGACGCGACCTCGTGCTGGAACACCGCCGCCGTGACGCCGGCTGCACACAGCAGCAGCACGCCGACGATCGCCACCTGGCGCAGCGCCCGGCTGCGCTGCAGCAGCCAACCCAGCAGCGACAGCGCGCCCACCAGCAGGAAGACGCCCCGCTGCAGCACGCACCAGGGGCAGGGCTTCACGCCGAACTGATGCTGGGCCACCAGGGCCACACCGACGGCTGCAAAGCTGGCGACGGCCATGCCCGCCAGCACGCGGCCGGGCAACTTGGAAGGCTGGATGAACATCAGTCGGCGATTTCCGCGATCAACTCGATCTCGACGCAGGCGCCCATCGGGATCTGCGCCACGCCGAAGGCGCTGCGGGCATGCTTGCCGGCATCGCCCAGCACGGTGGCCAGCAGCTCCGAGCAGCCGTTGGTCACGAGATGCTGCTCGGTGAACTCGGGTGTGCTGTTCACGAGGCTCATCACCTTCACGATGCGCACCTTGCCCAGGTCGCCGGTCGCGGCTTGCAGGGTGCCCAGCAGGTCGATGGCCACGGCACGCGCCGCGGCCTGGCCGGTGGCGGTGTCGACGTCACGGCCGAGTTGGCCCACCCAGGGCTTGCCGTCCTTCTTGGCGATGTGGCCCGAGACGAACAGCAGATTGCCGGTGCGGGTGAAGGGCAGATAGGCCGCGGCAGGCACGGCCAGGGGCGGCAGCGTGATGCCGAGTTCGGCGAGCTTGGCTTGGATGGCGGAGGAACTCATACGGGGGAGCGCTAGGGCACGTTCAAGAGACGTCGGCATGCTACACCCCGACCACCACGGGCGTAGGCCAGGGAGAAGCCGTGCTGCAGGGGCGATGGGGCCCACGCGACCTGATTGGAGCCGGCCTGGGCTGGCTGGCGGGCCTGGCCTTGCTGCACCGCTGCGAGCGGCTGCCGACGCCGGCCGAGCACTTGATGCTGCTCGTGGCCGTGGTGGTGACCGTGGCCTGGGCTCGGCGCCGGTGGTGGGGGCGGGCGTTCATCGCCGCGCTGCTGGCCTTTTGGAGCGCCGGCTGGCGCGCTGAGCAGCGTTTGAGCCATGAGCTTGCACCGGCGTGGGAGGTCCGTGACCTGGTGTTGACCGGCCGCATCGACAGCCTGCCGGTCGCGGTGACGGGGCAGGGCGGTGTGCCCGGCTGGCGTTTCGAGTTTGCGCTCGAGACCGTGGGCGAGGCCGGTACCGCGCTGCCGCCGCAGGTGCCGCCGCGGCTCATGCTGCTGCTCTACGACGGGCCTGCCGTCATGGCCGGCGAACGCTGGCGCTTCACGGCGCGCCTGAAGCGCGCCCATGGCCTGATGAATCCGGGCGGCTTCGACGCCGAACTGTGGTTGTTCGAGCAGGGGCTTCGTGCAACCGGCGTGGTGCGCGTCGCACAGCGCCTGCAAGCGGCCCCGGCGTGGAGCCTCGATGCCGCGAGGCAGCGCTTGCGCCTGGCCATCAACACGCACGTGCCCGACCCGGCGATGGCCGGCGTGCTGGCTGCCTTGAGCCTGGGCGACCAGAACGCCATCGGCAACGCCGACTGGGCGCTGTTCCGCGACACGGGCGTGGCCCATCTGCTGAGTGTCTCGGGTTTGCACGTCACGTTGTTTGCCTGGCTGGCGGCAGTACTCGTGGGGCCGGTGTGGCGCCGCCTGCCGTGGCTGTGCCTGCGGCTGCCGGCGCCCACGGTGGCGCGCTGGACCGGCGTTCTTGCAGCGCTGGGTTATGCCCTGTTCTCCGGCTGGGGCGTGCCGGCGCAGCGTACGGTGCTGATGCTCGCAGCTGTGGCCGCGCTGCGCAGCCTGCAGCTGCGCTGGCCCTGGCCGCTGTTGCTGCTGGGTGCGGCCGTGGTGGTCACGGCGCTGGACCCCTGGGCGCTGCTGCAGCCGGGCTTCTGGCTGTCGTTTGGTGCGGTGGGCTTGCTGATGGCGGCAGGCGACGACCATTCGCGCTCCTGGGCCGAACGTCTGCAGGCGGCGCTGCGGACCCAGCTCATCGCCACGGTCGGCCTCGCGCCGCTCAGCCTGATCTGCTTCTCTCAGCTTTCCGTCGTCGGGCTGCTGGCCAATCTCGTGGCCATTCCGCTGGTCAGCTTCGTGCTGACGCCGCTGGCCCTGGCCGGTGGGCTCGCCACGCCGCTGTGGACGTTGGCGGCCTGGCTGAGCCAGGGGCTGATGGCCTGGCTGCGCTGGCTGGCTGACTGGCCGCTGGCGGTGTGGTGGCTCCCCGCGGCGCCCGTGTGGGCGCAAGGGCTGGGGCTGCTGGGGGCGGTCTTGATGATCCTGCGCCTGCCGCGGCGGCTGCGCTTCGCCGGCCTGCTGATGACGCTCCCGCTGCTGTGGCCCGCGGTGCCGCGGCCTGCGCCCGGTGAGTTCGAGCTGCTGGCACCCGATGTCGGCCAGGGCAACGCGGTGCTGGTGCGCACCCATGGCCATGCGCTGCTGTTCGACACGGGCCCGGTCTACGCGCCCGGCGCTGATGCGGGCGAGCGTGTGCTGCTGCCGGTGCTGCGTGGGCTGGGCGTGCGCCGGCTGGACTTGCTAATGCTCAGCCACCGGGACATCGACCACGTTGGCGGCGCCGCCACGCTGATGCGGGCGCTGTCCGTAACGCGACTGAGCAGCTCCCTCGAAGACGAGCACCCGCTGTTGCGTGCTGCGCCGGCCCAGCAGCGTTGCGAAGCGGGTCAGGCCTGGGCCTGGGACGGCGTGCGCTTCGAGGTGCTCCACCCGACACCGGCCCATTACGGCCGGGGACTCAAGCCGAATGACCTGTCCTGTGTGCTGCGGATCACGGCCGCGTCAGGGCGCCGTGCGCTGTTGGCGGGAGACCTGGAGGCCGAGCAGGAACGGGCCCTGACCCGACGGGAGCCCGATCTGCGGGCCGAGGTGCTGCTGGTGCCGCACCACGGCAGCAAGACCTCATCGAGCGCCGAGCTCCTGGCTGCGGTGCGTCCGGCCGTGGCGCTGGTGCAGGCCGGCTACCGCAGCCGTTTCGGCCATCCGGCGCCCCCGGTGCTGGCCCGCTACCAGGCGGCGGGCATCGAGGTGGTGTCCACGCCCGCCTGTGGTGCCTGGCGATGGACGAGTGAGCACGGCGCCGCAGGCTGCGAGCGCGCCCAGTCGCGCCGCTACTGGCACGACAGCGTGCTGCCTTCGGTCAGCCCGGTGCTGATGGGGCCGGCGCTAGAACCGCCGGCGGCGTCGTGGCCGGAGGACGTTTCGCCTTGACCGCCCGCCCCAGCTCGATGACGGCCAGCGCGTAGTAGGCCGACCAGTTGTAGCGCGTGACCACCCAGAAGTTCTGCGTGCCGAGCACGACGGTGGGCGGCTTGTGCGGGCCGTTCTGCAACTGGATGACGGCCATCGGGCCGGCATGGTCTCGGGCGGCTTCGGAGGGCTGTGCGCCGGCCGCCAGCAGCTCGGCGGCGCTGAAGCTGGGCTTGATGTCGGGGGCGAGCAGCCGCGCGCGCGAGCGCAGGTCGGTCGGCAGTTTCACGCTGTAGTGGGTGGCCTCGCCGGGTTGCCAGCCGTACTCGGCCAGGTAGTGGGCGACGCTGCCGATGGCGTCCACCGGGCTTGAGATCAGGTCGATGCGGCCGTCGCCGTCGAAGTCCACCGCGTGCTGGCGCCAACTGCCCGGCATGAACTGCGGCCAGCCCAGCGCGCCGGCATAGCTGCCGCGCACCTCGGTCGGGTCCAGGCCGTTCTCGCGGCACAGCTTCAGGAACTCGGCCAGCTCGCTGCGGAAAAACGCCTGGCGCTCGGCGGCGCGTGGATGTTCGGACGGGAAGTCGAAGGCCAGCGTCGCCAGCGCATCCAGCACCTTGAAGCCGCCGGTGATGCGGCCGTAGAAGGTTTCCACGCCGATGATGCCCACGATGATCTCGGCCGGCACGCCGTAGCGGCTCTCGGCGCGCGCCAGCGCCGCCTCGTGTTCGGCCCAGAAGGCCGCGCCGGCTTCCAGGCGCCTGGGCTCGATGAAGCGGTCGCGGTAGGCCGTCCAGTTCTTGGCCGTGCCGACCGACGCCGGCAGGATGAGCTGCTTGACCTTGGGCAGGTCCAGCGCCTGGCTCAATTGCGCGCGCAGGGCCACGGCATCCCATTGCTGGGCGGTGGCCAGTTCATCGGCAAAAGCCAGCAGGGCAGGGCGCGGGCCCAGGGGCTCGGGCGGCGGCACCGGGCGGGCGCGCAGGGGTTTGGCTTGCAGGGACGTCGCCAGCAGCAGGGCGGCGATCAGGGGCAGGGTTCGGAACTTCACGCGCGCAGCATACGTGCCGCCGCACGCAACTCGGCCCAGCGCGGGGCGGCAGACCCGGGGGCGTAGCGTGCGCGCTCCAGCCCTTCCAGCCACCGGGCGGCAGCTTCGGCCTGCGGGCCGTGGCGCTGGCGCAGCCGGCGCGCCCAGGCGCCCGGGCCCTCGTGCAGGGGCAGGTCCACACCCGCTCGGCGCAGCAGCCCCAGGATGCGCGCCCGCTGGCGGCTCCAGGCATCATGGGGGCGGCTGCTCCAGCGG
Organism: Roseateles puraquae; assembly: GCF_002205845.1. Lineage (GTDB taxonomy): Bacteria > Pseudomonadota > Gammaproteobacteria > Burkholderiales > Burkholderiaceae_C > Pelomonas > Pelomonas puraquae. Next base: position 27,079 of record NZ_NISI01000008.1, read on the forward strand.
ATCCAGCCCGCCCCGGCCAGCGCCAGCAGCAGGATGACGCCGGCCAGGGCCTGGCCGAGTGCGGTCCAGTCGGGCTGCTGGAAGCCCAGTTGCTTGAGCAGGTCGAACTGGTTCTGGCGCGAGTAGTTCAGCACCAGCTGCTGCCAGCGGTTGTTGAGCGTCTCCCAGCCGCTGCGCATCGCGCGCCAGAGCGTCGGGTTGAGCTGGCCGATGACGCCGGGCTCCGGCCGCAGCGCCAGGCCCTGCGTGACGCGGTTGGGTGCCACGGCTGCGGTCGGGTCGCTGCGCACCCAGCCCTTGCCCTCGACCCAGAACTCGGCCCAGGCATGGGCGTTGGCGTTGCGCACGACCTGGTAGCCATCCTGGGGCTCGGCATCCCAGCCCTGAAAGCCCGTCACGATGCGGGCCGGCACGTCCATCGCCCGCATGAGCACCACGAAGGCCGACGCAAAGTGCTCGCAGAACCCGAGCCGCCGGTCCAGCCAGAACTCGTCGATGACGTGGGGGGAGTCCACGCCGTAGCGGCCGGGCGTCAGGGTGTAGACGAACTCCTCACCGCGGATGTGGTCCAGCAGCGCGGCGGCCAGCGCCTCGGCCCGCGGCCCAGGGGGCAGGTTGGTGAAGCGCGGTTGGCCCGCGAGGGCCGCGGCCCAGGCGAGCGAGCGCGGGTTGCTGTTGGGCGGCAGGTCGGCGTCCAGTGCTCTTTGCATGCGCGGGCGGTGCTCCCCCACCTTCCAGGCCATGTGGGCCGTGGCATTGAAGCGCAGCCGCTCGGTGATCGGCCGCGGCGACACCCACTGCATCTCGGGCCCGCGCACCAGCACCAGATCCGTCAGCGGCAGCTCGGTGCCGACTGCGCCGGGGCTCATCTCCAGCAGTGGCAACACCGGGATGCGCAAGGGCTCCAGCGTCATCTCGTAGCGCAGCGGCGGGCCCTGCGTGACCAGATCGTCCCGTCCGCGCAGCCAGCTCTGGCTGGGGCGGGTGTCGGCAGCCCGCCAGGTCTTGCCGTCGAAGCGGGTCAGCACCGGGCCGCGGAAGTAGCGCTGATCGGGCGGCGGCACCGGGCCGTCGAACTTCACGCGCAGCGCAATGCTGTCGTCGTTGGCGATCTCGTTCATCGCTCCGAACTCGAGCTGGTTGGACAGCCCGGTCTTGCCGATCGCCTCGGTCGGCACGCCCCACAGCGGCGCGATGCGCGGGAACAGCACGAACAGCAGCACCATCACCGGCAGGCCGAGCGCCGTCGTGCGTGCCGCGTGGCGCGCGGCGATGCCGATGCTCGGCACGCCCTGGGCGTCGGTCGAGGGCATCTGTGCCAACACCACCGCCGCCAGCAGTCCCCACAGCGACAGCAGCGACCACAGCGCCATCAGCAGCGATTGCGAGTACAGGAATTGCGTCAGCACCAGGAAGAAGCCGAGGAAGAACACGACGAAGGCGTCTCGCCGTGCCCGTAGCTCCAGCGTCTTGAGCGCCATCAGCATCACCAGCAGCGTGATGCCCGCCTCGCGGCCGACCAGGGTGCGGAAGGTCAGCCAGGTCAGGCCGGTGTAGATCACGATCACCGCGCCCAGCCACCAGCGGCTGGGCAGCGGCTGCTGCCGGGCCGCGAGGCTGGCGCGCCAGGCCAGCATCAGTGCGGTCAGGGCCGAGCTCCACAGCGGCAGGTGGTCGGCATGCGGCGCGATGACGGCGGTGATGACGGCCAGCAGGAAGTAGCTGTCGCGCGTCTCGCGGGGCAGGCGCGACCAGGCCTGGCGCAGCGCGCTCATGCGGCGAACCCCGCCAAGGCCTGCAGGCAGTTCAGGCGATGCGCTGCGCCGAGGGACGGGGGCCATTCGCGGCCCGCCAATCGCAGGCCGTAGGGCTGGCCCAGCCGTTCGGCGGTGAGCACCCAGGCGGTGAGGCGGCTCAACCGGGCTTCGACATCCCGGCCCTGGGTGTCGCGCCAGTCCAGCCACAGGTCGCGGGCCAGCGGCGCCTCGGTCTCGCGCACCCACAGCGGCAGGCCCTGGTCCAGGGCCAGCGCCGACTTGCGCCACAGGATCTGCTTGACCGAGTCGCCCCGGCGGTAGGTGCGCACGCCGGAGAAGTCGGTGCCACTGGCGCTCTGCCGGGTGGACGCGGCATCGGCCTGCCCGGCCTCGGCCTGAGCCGGGAAGGCGGGGGGCGCGGCCTCGGGCTGCGGGTAGACCCAGACCTGGCTGGCCGGCCGCCAGTAGCTCCAGGCACGAAAGAACCCCAGCGGGAATCGTGTGGTGATGATGAGTCGCGGCAGGGCATGCAAGCCTCGGCGCGCGGCCGGCAGGCGCAGCTGCAGCACCGCGTGACCAAGGGCCGGCACGTCCACCCAGGCCGGTTCGGTGGCGCCGCTGTCGAGCTGGGCGCTGACCGCGATGCCGAAGCGCGCCCGGCCCGGGTTGTGCAGCCGCAGCTCCAGCGTGTAGTCGTCGCCGGCATGAACGCCGTCGGGCGCCTTCAGGTCCATCTGCAGGCCGCGCAGGTTGCCGTGGGTGGTGTGCATCGACGCGAGGCCCGCGCCGGTGAGCGCGAAGGTGAGCGCGTAGCCGAGGCTGATCTGCTCGTTGATGCTGGCCAGCAGCAGCACGCCCAGCGTGCAGCAGAACGCGACGCCGGCCCAGGTGGGCACGATGTAGACGTTGCGCTGTGTGGTCTGGTGCGTGTCGGCCACGGGTTGGCGGCCCTGCCACCAGGCCTGCCAGCGGCGGCGCAGTGCGGCGGTTCCGAGAGTCATCGAAGCCATGCGGGCAGGAGCCTCAAGGCAGCGCAATGGCCTCGATCATGGCGCGCACCTGCTCGCGGGCGCCGCGGCCGGCGCCGGCGCGAGGCTGCAGCCGGTGGGCGATGGTCTGCGGCAGGATGGCCTGCACATCGTCGGGCGAGACGTAGTCGCGTCCCTGCAGCAGGGCGCGGGCGCGGGCGGCACGCAACACCGCCAGGCCGGCACGGGGTGAGAGGCCTTCCACGAACCATTGCCCTGAGCGGGTGGCAGCCAGCAAGGCCTGCAGGTAGTCCAGCAGCGGCGGTGCGGCATGGATGGCCTTGACGGCCGCCTGCACCTCGACGAGTTCGGCCGGTGTCATGACGGCCTGCAGCCCCTTGAGCTGCTCCCGGCTGTCGCCCCCCATCAGCAACTCGCGCTCGGCCGCCGCGTCGGGGTAGCCGAGCGAGATGCACATCAGGAAGCGGTCGAGCTGGGACTCCGGCAGCGGGAAGGTGCCGAGCTGCTCGCTGGGGTTCTGCGTCGCGATCACGAAGAACGGCTGCGGCAGCGGGTGGCTCACGCCCTCGATGCTGACCTGGTGTTCTTCCATCGCCTCCAGCAGCGCGCTCTGCGTCTTGGGGCCGGCGCGGTTGATCTCGTCGGCCAGCAGCACCTGGGCGAACACCGGGCCGGGGTGGAAGACGAACCCGTTCTTCTCGCGCTCGTACACCGACACACCCAGCAGGTCGCTGGGCAGAAGGTCGGCGGTGAACTGCAGCCGTGAGAACTTCAGGCCCAGCGAGATCGCCAGCGCATGGGCCAGCGTGGTCTTGCCGACGCCGGGCAGGTCCTCGATCAGCAGGTGGCCGCCGGCGATCAGGCAGGCGAGGGCATCGGCGATCTGTGTCGGCTTGCCTTTGATGACCGTGCTAATCTGGTTTTGCAGCGCCTGCAGTTGCGCCGCGAGGGTTCTGGATTGCGTCGTCGTCATGACCCTCACCATAGCAAGAGACAACGGCCCATGCCCACCGCGTATTTCAATCCCCCCGAGTGCCGCCGCCACGACATGGGCGACGGCCACCCCGAATGCCCGCAGCGGCTGGCCGCCATCGATGACTGGCTGATCGGCACCGGCCTGAGCCAGGCGCTGCAGTATGTCGACGCCCGGCCGGCCGACCTGAAGGATGTCGAACTGGCCCACACGCATGGCTACGTGGCCGAGATCGGCGCCATGCTGCGCGACTGCGCCGAGCGCGGTGAGCGCTGTGCCGTCGACCCCGACACCTCCGCCAACCCGCACACCTGGACGGCGGCACTGCACGCGGCAGGTGCGGCGGTGCAGGCCACCGATCTGGTCATCGACGGCGGCGCCGACAACGCCTTCTGCTCGGTGCGCCCGCCGGGCCACCATGCCACGCGGGACCAGAGCATGGGCTTTTGCTTCTTCAACAACGTGGCGATCGCCGCCCGCCATGCGCTGGACCGCCGCGGCCTGAAGCGCGTGGCCATCGTCGACTTCGACGTGCACCACGGCAACGGCACCGAGGACATCATTGCGGGCGACGACCGCGTGCTGATGGTGAGCCTGTTCCAGCACCCGCTCTACCCCTACAGCGGCGCGGTGCCCAAGGGCACCAACATGGTCAACGTGCCGCTGCCGCCGTACACGCGCGGCGGTGAGGTGCGCGAGATCATCGAGGCGATGTGGCTGCCGGCGCTGGAGCGCTTCAAGCCGCAGATGATCTTCATCTCCGCGGGCTTTGACGCCCACCGGGAGGATGACCTCGGTCAGCTCGGCCTGGTCGAGGCCGATTACGAGTGGATCACCCTCAAGCTCAAGGACGTGGCCGCCCGCCATGCCAAGGGGCGCATCGTGTCGGTGCTGGAGGGAGGCTACAACCTGCAGGCCCTGGCGCGCAGCGTCGGCGTGCATCTGCGTGCGCTGGCTGACGTCTAATCCCGCTCCTGATTCCCGTTTTCCGAGACCGGCGCCGGCATGCTCGCCTGGCGCGGCCCTGACATGAATTCGATGCACCAACCCTTGAGCCTGAACGAACTCCAGGCCTTGTTGACCCGTGTCTTCAGCCCGGACGCCCTGGGCGAATGGGCATTGCTGCTGGGCTGCCTGGCCCTGGCGGGGCTCTTCAGCTGGGTGCTGTCGCGTGCGGTCACGCAGCGCGAGAACAGCGTCTTCTTCGGCGACCGCGTCATCGACGGTGCGCTCTTCCCGCTGTTGGCCCTGGCCCTGGCCTTCGGCGCGCGGCGGCTGCTGCCGATGTGGGGGCTGGCGCCAGCGCTCTTCAAGCTGGCCTTGCCCGTGCTCGTGTCCCTGGCGGTCATCCGCGTCATCGCCCGCGTGCTGGCCGCGGCCTGGCCCAACTCGGCGCCGATCCGGCTGGTGGAGCGGCTCGGCTCCTGGGCGGTGTGGATCTGTGCGGTGCTGTGGGTGACCGGCCTGCTGCCGGTCATCATGGACGAGCTGGACGACATCGGCTGGAAGTTCGGCACCGTCAAGCTGACCCTGCGCAACCTCATCGAGGGCGGCCTGACGGCGGCCTTCGTGCTGGTGGGTGCCTTGTGGATCTCGGCCGCCATCGAGTCGCGCTTGATGCGGCGCGAGTCCATGGACCTGTCCATGCGCAAGATCGCGTCCAACGCCATCCGCTCGCTGCTGCTGTTCGTGGGCCTGCTGTTTGCGTTGTCGGCCGCGGGCATCGACCTGACGGCCCTGGGTGTGCTGGGCGGTGCGCTGGGCGTGGGCCTGGGCTTCGGCCTTCAGAAGCTGGCAGCCAACTACGTGAGCGGCTTCGTCATCCTGGCGGAGCGCTCGCTGCGCATCGGCGACATGGTCAAGGTGGATGGCTTCGAAGGCCGCGTCACCGACATCAAGACCCGCTTCACCGTCATCCGCTCGCTCGCCGGCCGCGAGGCCATCGTGCCCAACGAGGTGTTGATCACCCAGCGGGTGGAGAACTCGTCGTTGGCCGATCCGCGGGTCCTGCTGTCGACCACCGTGCAGGTGGAGTACGACTGCGACGTGAACGCCGTGATGGCGGCACTGGCGCAGGCCGTGGGCCAGGTGCCGCGGGTGCTGAGCGACCCGGGGCCTTCGGTGCAACTGAGCCGGTTCGCCGACAGCGGCCTGGAACTGAGCGTCTTCTTCTGGATTGCCGACCCCGAGAACGGCAGTGGCGGCGTGCGCTCGGATGTCAACCTCGCCATCCTGCGCACCCTGCAGGGCCTGGGCGTGGACATCCCGTATCCGCAGCAGGTGCAGCGCCAGCCCAAGGGCCACGCCGCCGAGGCGCCTAGCTCAAGCGACTGACCGAGGGCATCGCCGGTTTGAGGGGGCGGCGGCACCATCACCAGAGGATGACCGGGCGGCGGCGGCTGCCAACAATGGGTGAATCCATGTTGGGAGAACTGCATGCGTCTGCCATTCACCGCCGCGTCGTCGGCTGCACTGCTGGCCCTGGCCCTGGCGCCGCTGGCCCAGGCCGCACCGACGGCCATCTCGAATGCGGCCTTCGCCGCGACCTACGTCCGTGATTGCCGCAGCGCGGCGGCCCAGACGGCGGGGTCCACGACGCCGGACCGGTGTGGCGTCGTGCTGGACAGCAGCGGCCAGCCGATCTTCAGCCGCATCATCGAGCAGCAGTCCCAACTCACGCTGGGCGGCACCACGGCGAGCGCGACCGCGACGAACCCGATCGGGGCCCACGGCGGAAAGGCCACCACCTCGTCCATCGACGTGTCCGGCGCGGCCGGCGTGCTGGCCTTGAAGCAGGGCGCGTTCGCGGGCGACTACGCACGCACGTCGGGCCATTCGCTCGGCATCCAGAGCTTCGAGTACACCGGCCCGGGCTCGGTGACCCGCACCGTGCACAACGTGCTCGACTTCACGGCCAACGTGGCGCCCACGCCGATCCTGGACAACCCGGGTGACACCGGGCTGGGGACCACGGCCGCGACCGTGTACGCCAAGACCCGGGTGACGGTCTTCTCGCTGTCGACGGCCAGCTTCGATTTCGATCCGGACCTCGGGCTCGAACCCCAAGGCTCCGGCTTCTGGAGCGCCGCGTCCAGCCGTGCGGACTTCGTGCTGGAAGGGCAGATCAACAACGACGGCATCACGGCCACCGGGACCGCGACCGACATCACCTTCACCGTGACCGCCGGGCGCTACTACTTCATCGAGAGCTATCTCGGGCTGTGGGCCCGCTTCGGGGGTGAACTGGATGCCACCCACACCTTCACGAGCACGCTGGGCTACCAGGACGTGACGAATGCCTTCGTCGCGGACGCCACTGGGTTTGTGGCGGCCGCCGAAGCGCCCACGCCGGTTGTTCTGAATGACAACTTCGGCACCGTGCCCGAGCCGGCCAGCGCCGCGCTGGTGGGCTTGGCGCTGCTGGCAGCGGGTGGCGTGCGCCGTCGAGGCGGCCAGAACCCAGCGTCGAGCAGCGCGCTGCCCAGGGCGTAGTTGCCAGCCCGGGCCAGGCCGGCTCAGCGGCTTTCGGGCGCCGTCAGGCCCAGCAGGCCGTCGCGCGTGGTGTCGCGCACCTTGGGGCCGATCCAGACCTTCATCATCATCGGGAAGAAGGCTTCGCCCTGGATGGTCTCGCCGATCTTCTGGCCGTTCAGCGTGAACTCGGTGCTGGCGGTGGCGGGCAGGTAGTCGATCACGACCTTGTCGCCCTTGTTGATGCGCGGGATGGTGCTGAACACCGTGCCGAGCTGGGCCGTTGCAATGATGTTGGCGCGGAACTCTTCGGGGCTGACGTTCTGGCGGATGCGGTCCAGCAGGGCGTTGGACAGGTCGCGCGCGCTGACGGTGCGCACCATGTAGAACTGGATGCGCTTGGCGCCCTTGAGCGTGGTCGCGGCCTCGGTGGTCTTCTGCTTGCTGGGCAGGTAGAAGGCCACGATGGACGAGCGTGTGGACAGGATGCTGGACGACGCCACGCCATTGAGCACCAGGTTCTGGCCACCGACCGTGGCCGCCTCCGGGAAGCTGTAGCCGTCCACCGTCACTTCAGACGCGGTGGCCGTGGCCGCTTGCAGCGCCAGGGCGGACAGGACGGCGCCGGCCAGCAACTGGCGGCGGGAGGGGCGGAGGCAGGCGTTCGGCATGGCGGTCTTTCTTGATTGGGTGGTGCGCGGCGGGCCCGGTCGGTGGGAGGGCCTTCGCCGGATCGTCTCGGCGCGGCAGTGTCTCCCGCTCGGCCGCTTCAGGCATGCGCAGGCCGCGGAGAAACCGGCAGTAGTTCAGGGTTTACCCGGTTTTGTGAACGGTCGTGCGGAAATCGCCGGCAAGCCCGCTGGCAACATGCCGGCCACCGTCGCGCAGGGCCTCTTCTGGCTGCGCTGACGCCTGCTCTGACAACGAAAGAACCCATGAACCAACGCATTTCCGCCATCGTGGCCGCCGTGGCCTGCCTGTCTGCCGGCGGGGCTTCGGCCACCGAGAACGGCCAGCTCCGGGCCCTGCTGGGCGCGCCGAGCTATGAGCTGACCACGCCGCAGTTCCCCGGCGCCTATGGCCAGATCTGGCTGCAGCACTACAGCGCCAACAAGCTGCGCGGCAACGATGGCAAGGCGCCGGTGACCGACACCACGACGCCGCTCGGCACCCTGCCGGTGCGGGCGGATGGCGAGATCGAGGCCACCGTAATCGTGCCGCGCTTCACCTACATCACCGAGACGCTGGTGCAGGAAGGCCGCCTGGGCTTCTCGGCCACGTTGCCGCTGGTGCACCAGCGCAACGACGTGACGCTGAGCACCACGCTGCCGGCCGGCCTGCCCGCGGCCACGGTCGCTGCGGTCAACGGCCTGCTTGCGCAGGGCTCAGCCCAGCGCAGCGGCAGCAAGAGCGGCCAGGGCGACCTGGACGTCACCGCCTTTGTCGACTGGCAGGGCGACGACGGCCGAACGGCCCTGGGCCTGAGCGTCGTGGCGCCGACCGGCAGCTACGTGGCCGGCCGCGCCGTCAACCCGGGCGCGGGCAAGTTCTGGACGGTGCGCCCGCTGCTGATCGCGTCCCGCGTGTGGGACAACGGCCTGGAGTTGGGCCTGCGTGCGACCTACTCGGTCAACACCCGCAACTCCGACACCCAGGTCCGTTCGGGTCAGTACCTGCACGCCGACTGGGCCGGCATGTACCGCATCGACGACAGCTGGCGCGCCGGCCTGCAAGGCTATGTGGTGCGCCAGTTCACCGGTGACGACGGCCCGGGCGTGCCCAGTCACGGCAACAAGGCCCGGGTGTACTCCATCGGCCCGATGGTGGCCTACCAGTCAGAGAGCGGCGTCTGGGCGCTGGACTTCAAGGTCATGCAGGAGTTCGGTGTGCGCAACCGCCCGCAGGGCCAGCTGGCCTGGGTGCGCCTGAACCTGCGGCTGGACTGACCCGTTCGCGCCGGCCACCCGGGCGGGGGGCCTGCCGGGCATCACACCTCAGTGCCGTAGATGATGAAGCCTTCATGGCGGGCCACCTGCTCGTACAGGGCCCGCCCGGCGGCGTTGGTGGTGTGGGTCTGCCAGTACACCCGCCGGCCGCCCGCGTCGCGCACGGCGACGTAGACGCCCTCGATCAAGGCGCGCCCGACACCGCGGCCGCGGGCGTCAGGCGCGGTGAAGAGGTCTTGCAGATAGCAGGTCGGCTCGATGCGCGTGGTGCTGCGATGGAACAGGTAGTGCACCAGCCCGAGCAGTGCCCCGTCGGCAGCTTCAGCCACGAGGGCGTGGACCGGTTCGTACGGGTCAAAGAAACGGGACCACGTGGCCTCGGTGATGGCGGCCGGCAGCGCCGTCTCGCCAGCCCGGCCGTAGAAGGCGTTGTAGCCGTCCCAAAGGGGCTGCCAGGCGGCGCGGTCTGACCGGCGAACCGGGCGAATGCAGAGTGGGGGCAGGGAGCTCATCGTGAAGGATTGTGGAGGCATTGCCTACATTGGCTTCACTCTCGGCGCGCAGCATGCGAGCCTTGTCCATGCCAAGGAGGAACACCGATGAAACACCTGATGCCCGCCACGCTGCTGCTCGCCGTGACGGCCGCCTTTGCCCAGCCGCCCGAGGGCCCGCCGCCCGGCGGTGAGCGGCGCGGCCCGCCGCCCGAGGCGCTGGCAGCCTGCAAGACGGCCAAGGCCGGCGCCGACTGCAGCTTCGCGCAAGGCGAGCGCACCACCAAGGGCAGCTGCTGGGCCCCCGAGGGCAAGCCCTTGGCCTGCCGCCCGAAAGACATGCCGCCACCGCCCGCGGGCGGCGCCTCGGCACCGCCCCCGAAACGCTGAAGCGCGTTGATCAGCCGGCGGTGACCGGGATGCCGATACCCTTGCCGCTGGCGATGCGCTCCTTCCAGTCCGCCGGCCCGGTGATGTGCGCGCTGGTGCCGCTGGCGTCGACCGCCACGGTCACCGGCATGTCGACCACGTCGAACTCGTAGATGGCTTCCATGCCGAGGTCCGCAAAGCCCACGACCTTGGCGCCCTTGATCGCCTTGCTGACGAGGTAGGCTGCGCCACCGACCGCCATCAGGTAGGCGCTCTTGTGGTTCTTGATCGACTCGATGGCCACCGGGCCACGCTCGGCCTTGCCGACCATGGCGATGAGGCCCGTCTTGGCCAGCATCATGTCGGTGAACTTGTCCATGCGCGTGGCGGTGGTCGGGCCGGCCGGGCCGACGACCTCGTCGCGCACCGGGTCCACCGGGCCGACGTAGTAGATGACGCGGTTGGTGAAGTCCACCGGCAGCGGCTCACCCTTGGCGAGCATGTCCTGGATGCGCTTGTGGGCGGCATCGCGGCCAGTCAGCATCTTGCCGTTGAGCAGCAGGGTGTCGCCGGGCTTCCAGCTCGCTACTTCAGCCGGCGTCAGCGTGTTCAGGTCGACGCGGCGGCTCTTGTTGTAGTCAGGCGCCCAGTTCACATCCGGCCACAGGTCCAGGCTCGGCGGCTCGATGTAGCTCGGGCCACTGCCGTCCAGCACGAAGTGTGCATGCCGTGTGGCGGCGCAGTTCGGGATCATGGCGATGGGCTTGCTGGCCGCGTGGGTCGGGAAGGTCTTGATCTTCACGTCTAGCACCGTGGTCAGGCCGCCCAGGCCCTGCGCGCCAATGCCGAGGGCGTTGACCTTCTGGTAGAGCTCGATGCGCAGTTCCTCGAGTTTGTTTTGCGGGCCGCGCTGCAGCAGCTCGTACATGTCGATGTCTTCCATCAGCGCCTGCTTGGCCAGCAGGGCGGCCTTCTCGGCCGTGCCACCCACGCCGATGCCCAGCATGCCCGGCGGGCACCAGCCGGCGCCCATGGTGGGCACCGTCTTGAGCACCCAGTCGACGATGTCGTCGCTGGGGTTGAGCATGTAGACCTTGCTCTTGTTCTCCGAGCCGCCGCCCTTGGCCGCGACGATGACGTCCACCGTGTTGCCCGGCACGACCTCCATCTGCACGACGGCGGGCGTGTTGTCCTTGGTGTTCTTGCGCGCAAAGATGGGGTCGTCCAGCACCGACGCGCGCAGCTTGTTGTCCGGGTTCAGGTAGCCGCGGCGCACGCCTTCATTGACGGCGTCTTCGATGCTGCCGGCAAAGCCCTCCCAGCGCACATCCATGCCGATCTTCAGGAAGACATTCACGATGCCGGTGTCCTGGCAGATGGGCCGCTTGCCTTCGGCGCACATGCGGCTGTTGGTCAGGATCTGCGCGATCGCATCCTTGGCCGCGGGCGAGGCCTCGGCCTCGTAGGCGCGCGCCAGGTGCGCGATGTAGTCGGCCGGGTGGTAGTAGCTGATGTACTGGAGGGCGGCGGCGACGCTGTCCACCAGGTCGTCGTACTTGATCGTGGTGCTCATGGTGTCCCGAAGGCTCAAGGTGAAATCGGGCGGAATTATCCGGCAGCCCTCCTGACGGGAAGCTTGGGCGCGGCAATCGCCCCAAGAAAACACCCCCTGGCCGGCAGCGGCACAGGGGGCGGGTTCAGGGCGCAGGCGCTGGTTCAGCGCCGGGCATGTCAGGCGTTCTTGCGACGACGCGCCGCAACGACGCCGGCCAGGGCCAGGCCGACGAGGGCGATCGAGCCCGGTTCGGGCAGTTCAGTGCCGCCGACCGAGCCGATGGCCACCGAGGCGAAGCGCAGCGTGCCGCCGGCCACCAGGAACTCGCCGAAGCCGTCACCGAAGAAGGTGATCTTGCTGAAGGTGCCCGACGAGTCGATGGCGCCGATGAAGTTGGTGTAGCTGTTTTCCAGGGCGAAGCCAGGGTTGTCGGTGTCGGTCAGTGCATTGGCCGGCAGGGTGGCGGCGCCGCCGTCGAAGGCGATCCACAGGCCGGAGCCGGCCGCGGGCACGCTGTAGGCGTTCTGGACGTCGACCGACCGCGTGTTGCCGGTGCAGCAGGTCGCCCAGTCACCGATCTCGAAGCCGAAGGCGTTGACCGGCGACGAGAAGGTGAAGGTCAGGCCGCTGGTGAAGCCGTCGATGTCCGGCTTGCCGCCCACGCCGCCGCCCAGGCCTCGCTGCGGGCTGATGTCCCAGGCGTCGCCCGACAGGGCGCGACCGTTGTTGCTGTACACGCCGTTGTCGGCTGTGGCCAGGGCGCCCGTGTCGGTGCGGGTGACGGTCACGGTGGCCGCATGGCCGTTCAGGTCAACGTAGCTGAAGGTGCTCGCGCCCGAGGTCACCTGGGCGGTCGTCACGGAGGCGCCGGTGGCGGTGATGACGTTGTCGAAGGTGGAGATGTTGGGCAGGGCCAGGTTGTAGACGACCGGCGCTGCGACGGAGGAACCGGCGGCGAACAGGGCGAGCGAGGCGACGGCGGCGAGTTTCTTGAAAATCATTACTAAATGTTTCCTCTAAGGGGTGGGTTGAAAGCGGAGGCCCTAAAAGCAGTATGTGTGCCAAGCGGAGTTCCCCCTTGTGGATCAAATAGTTGGCATATTTGTAAATTGACGTTACAACTATCTGTAAGTCGATCCGACATCCCACGAATAGAGATTGACTTGTTTTGCAAACTGCGCATGCTGCAGTGCGCAAGGTGAGTTTGTCGTTGCCCCGCCGTCAGGGGGCTTGGTTGGGGTGGCTATGCTGGCGACCTTCACTGATCACCGCAGAGCGCCGCCATGAGCACCCGCATCGAGCACGACACCTTCGGCCCCATCGAAGTCCCGTCTCACCGCTTGTGGGGAGCGCAAACGCAGCGCTCGCTGCAGAACTTCGACATCTCGGGTGAGCGGCAGGCGCCGGAGCTGATCCGGGCGCTGGCGCGCGTGAAGCGGGCCTCGGCCGTCGTCAATCACGCGCTGGGCCTGCAGGAGGTCGCCAAGACGCAGGCGATCGTCGCCGCGGCCGATGAAGTCATCGCCGGGCTGCATGCCGACGAGTTTCCGTTGGTGGTCTGGCAGACCGGTTCCGGCACCCAGACCAACATGAACGTGAATGAAGTGCTGGCCAATCGCGCGAGCGAGCTGCTGGGCGGTCCGCGCGGGGAGGGGCGCTTGGTGCACCCCAACGATGATGTGAACCGCAGCCAGAGCAGCAACGACGTCTTCCCCACGGCCATGCATGTGGCGGCCGTGCAGGCGCTGCGGGAGCGGCTGCTGCCGCCGCTGCAGGCGTTTCGCGCCACGTTGGCCCAGAAAGCGCAGGCCTTTGACGGCATCGTGAAGATCGGCCGCACGCATCTGCAGGACGCCACGCCGCTGACCCTCGGTCAGGAGATCTCAGGCTGGGTCGCGCAACTGGCGCACGGCGAGCGGCATGTGCTGGCAGCCCTGCCGCACCTGCATGAACTCGCACTCGGTGGCACGGCGGTTGGCACCGGCCTGAATGCGCCGCCGGGCTACGCCGAGCAGGTGGCGGCCGAACTTGCCCGGCTGACCGGCCACCCGTTCGTGACGGCGCCGAACAAGTTCGAGGCGATGGCCTCTTGCGACGCCCTGGTGCATGCCCACGGCGCGCTCAAGACCCTGGCTGCGAGCCTGAACAAGATCGCCAATGACGTGCGCTGGCTGGCCAGCGGCCCGCGCAGCGGCCTGGGAGAGATCAGCATTCCGGAGAACGAGCCCGGTTCGTCCATCATGCCCGGCAAGGTCAACCCGACGCAGAGCGAGGCGGTCACGATGCTCGCCGCGCAGGTGATGGGCAGCGACGTGGCAATCAACATTGGGGGCGCGTCGGGCAACTTCGAGCTGAACGTGTTCCGGCCGATGGTGATCCACAACTTCCTGCAGAGCGTGCGGCTGCTGGCCGATGGCATGGCCAGCTTCAACAAGCATTGCGCGGTGGGCATCGAGCCCAACGAGGCGCGCATCGCCGAACTGGTGGGCCGTTCGCTGATGCTGGTGACGGCGCTCAACACCCACATCGGTTACGACAAGGCCGCCCAGATCGCCAAGAAGGCGCACAAGGACGGCAGCAGCCTGCGCGAGGCCGCGCTGGCGCTCGGCCATGTGACGGCCGAGCAGTTCGATGCGTGGGTGGTACCCGGCGCGATGGTCGGGCGGTGAGGGGGCTGAGGGCGCTCAGGGGCGCCCATGGCCGACGGGTCAGTGCGCCTTGGCTTCCTGGTGTGACAGCAGACGGTCGGTGTAGGCAATGGCCATGGCCGACAGCAGGAAGGCGACGTGGATGACGGTCTGGTACATCAGCACCTTGTCGTCGTAGTTGGCGGCATTGATGAAGGTCTTGAGCAGGTGGATGGAGCTGATGCCGATGATGGCCGTCGCCAGCTTGACCTTCAGCACCGACGCATTCACATGGCTCAGCCACTCGGGTTGATCGGGGTGGCCTTCCAGGTCCATGCGCGACACGAAGGTCTCGTAGCCCCCGACGATGACCATGATCAGCAGGTTGGAGATCATCACCACGTCGATCAGCCCGAGCACGACCAGCATCAGCACCGTCTCGTTGAGCTTCTCCGGCAGCGCGTCGGACTTGTAGCCAATGCTCTTCACCAGCAGTTCGAGCGCATGCTGGTTGCCGAAGGCCGCCTCGATCAGGTGCACCAGCTCCGTCCAGAACTGATACACGTAGACGCCCTGGGCCAGGATCAAGCCGAGGTACAACGGTAGTTGCAGCCAGCGGCTCGCAAAGATGAGGCGGGGCAGGGGACGCAGCTGGGGATCGGTCTTCATGGACGGCGGCAGGAGTCGGAGCTAGGTCTTCGAGGGCGCCGGATTGTGACCGATCTCACGCCGTCAGGGCATCGTCAGTCGTGCGCCGCACAGTCCGCGCAAGCAACTTCAGGAGACACGCCATGAGCACGCTCAACACCTATGCCCCCAGCCCCGAGTGGGTCGCCAACGCTCATGTGAAGGGGGAGGCGGGCTACGCCGCGCTGGTGGCGGAAGCTGAGAAGGACTACGCCGGCTACTGGGCGCGCCTGGCTCGTGAGCTGGTGACCTGGCAGACCCCTTTCACCAAGACCCTCAACGACAGCGAGGCGCCGTTCTTCAAGTGGTTCGAGGACGGCAAGCTCAACGTCTCCTACAACTGCCTGGACCGCCATGTGGAGGCCGGCAAGGGTGACAAGACCGCGCTGATCTTCGAGGCGGACGACGGCAGTGTGACGCGCGTCACCTACGCCGAACTGCTGGCCAAGGTCAGCCAGCTGGCGAATGCGCTGAAGGCCCGCGGCATCCAGAAGGGCGATCGGGTCGTCATCTACATGCCCATGTCGGTCGAGGGCGTGGTGGCCATGCAGGCCTGCGCCCGCATCGGCGCAACCCACTCGGTGGTGTTCGGCGGCTTCTCGGCCCAGAGCCTGCGCGACCGCATCCAGGACGCTGGCGCCGTCGCCCTGATCTGCGCCGACGAACAGCAGCGTGGCGGCAAGGCGTTGCCGCTGAAGGCCATCGTCGACGAGGCCTTGGCCGACAACAGCTGCCCCACGTTGAAGGACGTCATCGTCTACAAGCGCACCGGCGGGAGCATCGCCTGGGTCGAGGGCCGCGACCTGTGGTTGCATGAGCTGATGGCGGTGGCCTCCACCACCTGCGCGCCGGAGTGGGTCGAGGCCGAGCATCCTCTCTTCCTGCTCTACACGTCCGGCTCCACCGGCAAGCCCAAGGGCGTCCAGCACAGCAGCGGCGGCTACCTGCTGCACGCCGCGCTGACCACCAAGTGGACCTTCGACCTGAAGGACGACGACATCTTCTGGTGCACCGCCGACATCGGCTGGGTGACCGGCCACAGCTACATCACCTACGGGCCGCTGGCCCTGGGCGGTACCGAGATCGTGTTCGAAGGCGTGCCGACCTTCCCGGACGCTGGCCGCTTCTGGCAGATGATCCAGAAGCACAAGGTCAGCATCTTCTACACGGCGCCCACGGCCATCCGTTCCCTGATCAAGGCGGCCGAGACCAACGAGGCGGTCCACCCGAAGAACTACGACCTGAGCTCGCTGCGCCTGCTGGGCTCGGTGGGCGAGCCGATCAACCCGGCCGCCTGGGAGTGGTACCACCAGCACGTCGGTGGCGGCCGCTGCCCCATCGTCGACACCTTCTGGCAGACGGAGACCGGCGGCCACATGATCACGCCGCTGCCGGGTGTGACGACGCTGGTGCCGGGCTCCTGCACGCTGCCCTTCCCGGGCATCCAGGCGGCCATCGTCGACGAGACCGGCAATGACGTGCCCAACGGCCAAGGCGGCATCCTGGTCGTCAAGAAGCCGTGGCCCAGCATGATCCGCACGATCTGGGGCGACCCCGAGCGCTTCAAGAAGAGCTACTACCCGTCCGAGCTCAAGGGCTACTACCTGGCAGGCGACGGCGCCATCCGTGACGCCGAGACCGGCTACTTCACCATCACGGGCCGTATCGACGACGTGCTCAATGTGTCCGGCCACCGCATGGGCACGATGGAGATCGAGTCGGCCCTGGTGAGCTGCACCGAGCTGGTCGCCGAGGCCGCCGTGGTCGGCCGGCCGGACGACACCACCGGCGAGGCCATCTGCGCCTTCGTCGTGCTCAAGCGCCCGCGCCCGAGCGGTGACGAGGCCAAGGCCATCGCCAAGCAGCTGCGCGACCATGTCGCCAAGGAGATCGGCCCGATCGCCAAGCCCAAGGACATCCGCTTCGGCGACAACCTGCCCAAGACGCGCTCCGGCAAGATCATGCGTCGGTTGCTGCGCTCGGTGGCCAAGGGTGAGTCCGTCACCCAGGACACCAGCACGTTGGAGAACCCCGCCATCCTGGAGCAGCTCGGCCAGGCGTACTGATCGACGCGTGCCCGGCGCTCGCCCCTGACGCGAAGGCCGCTCGATGAGCGGCCTTTGTTCGCTGGGTTCGTCCAGCGCAGGGCGAGGTCAGCTGCGTGCGCGGCGCACACGGGCCGTCACCACCGCCAGGCCGCCGAGCATCAGCGCCACGCTGGCCGGCTCGGGCACGGGCGACACGTCCAGCGCCTGATCGAGGTGGATCTTCAGGAACTCGGTCGCATCCGACGTCAACGCCCGGCCGCCGCCGCCTGGGAAGTTGTTGTCGTTCACCACCAGCAGCGTGTGGGCATCGATGACATGCACGTTCTCGATGGTCACGTAGGGAAACGTGAACGTCGTGCTGCCGTCGCGGTTGAGGTCGTTCGGATCGGCGATCGCCATCAGGTCGACCAGCTCGGTCTTCTCCACACTGCCGTCGGCACCGACCTTGTTCAAGTCGATCTTGAACAGCTTCTTGAACGGCGTGCCGCCGCTGGTGGCCGTGGCGCCATTGCGCTCGATCACGATGAACTCGTGGTCGTTGATCGCCGTCATGTCGCCGATGTTGGTGCCATTGGCGTCCAGCTTGTAGACCCAGCTCTGCGTCGTGTAGAGGTTGCTGTCGATGTTGAACTCGTTGATGCGCAGCGTCTTGGCGGCATCACCCGTCACGGTGCCTTCCAGCAAGGTGTAGAGGCGGTCGCCGGCACGGTTGATGGCCATGCCCTCGAAGCCGCGTGAGCTGCCCAGGTTGGCCGGCGTGCTGCCCCGGTAGGCGTTCTCGGGCGCGAAGACGCCGGGCAGGCTCACGTCGCGCGCCAGCACCTTGCCGCTGGCGTCGGTCTTCACGAGGTAGGGGCCGAACTCGTCGCCAAACCACAGGTGGCCGTTCTTGTCCTGGCGCACGCTTTCGGTGTCCAGGTCGGCGCCGGTGAGCAGCCGGCCCGTGCGGATGCTCGCGTCCACGGCGATGCTGCTCGGGTTGCGGGTGGCGTCGCCGTTGTAGTACTTGGTGTAGTCGGCCTGGATGCTGAAGCCGAGCTGCCGGTTGGGATCACTCAGCGTGATGCGGGTGTTGGCGTCGAAGCCGGCGCGGGCGGCGCCCGTGGCCCAGTCGGCCGCTGAGACCGTGCCGCTGCCGCCCTGGGCGGTGCGGAAGTCCGGCAGCACCGCATACATGCGCAGCAGCGAGTCGGCCGAGCTGGCCTGCGTGCCGAAGCCGTTGTCCACCAGGAAGCGGTAGCTGCCACCGGCGCCGGCCAGCACGCCGGAGAAGCCCTGCACGGGCTGCAGGTTGACGTAGGGCGGGTTGTTGGCCGGGCTCGCGGCGTTGGTGAAGCCGAACTGGCCGGAGGTGGGGCCATCGGAGAAGGTCGGCGCGGGCATCACGGCCCAGCCTTCCAGGGTCGGCGCGGCATGCGTGGCGGGCGTGACCGAGAGCGCGGCGACCGCGGTGCAAAGAACGGTCAACAGTTGGCGGGGCTTCATGAGGGCGGTTTCCAAGGTCGCAGAACAGCCTGCGCGCCGCATTCTTGGAAGGCCCCGTGACCGGTCAGTGAAGGTGCTCTACGCCGTGGGTCAACGAGTTAGGGGGGCATGAAAACAGGCCCCGCAGGGCCTGTGATGCGTGGGGCGGGCGGTGCTTACTTGACCGTCAGCACCCACTTGGCCAGGGTTTCGGCCTCGGCCGGGCTCACCTGGGTGTTGGCCGGCATCGGCACGGGGCCCCAGACGCCGGAGCCGCCCTTGACGATCTTCTCGGCGAGCTTCTTGTAGGCGTCCTTGTCCTTGGCGTACTTGGCGGCGACGTCCTTGTAGGCCGGGCCGACCAGCTTCTTGTCGACCGCATGGCAGGCCATGCAGTTCTTCTTCTGGGCCAGTTCCTGGCTGGCGAAAGCAGCCGGGGCGGCCATGAGGGCGAGGCTGAGGATCACGACAGACTTCATGCTTACCTTTCGGGTCATTGAACTACAGTGATTGCAAAGATACCTGAAGGAGAGACCCAATGGGTTTTGTGTTGCTTGGCGTGCTGTTCGTCGTGTTGCGGCTGGGCGGCTGGGTGCAGTTCCACAAAGACGATTTCTGGGCCTGGATCATTGTGTTGTCGCCGTTCCTGGGTGCGGCGCTGTGGTGGATGTGGTCCGACTCGTCGGGCCGCACCCAGCGCAAGGCCATGGAGGCGCAGGACGCCCGCAAGGCCGCGCGGCGCGAGCAGCAGATGGAGGCGCTCGGCACCTTCAAGCCGGGTGCCAAGAAAAAGCGCTGACGGCAACTTGCGCAGGGTGTGACCGAAGTCACGCCGGGCAAACCCGGGCATCGGTCAAGCCGGGGTGGGCGTTGAATGCCCACCCCTTGGAGACTTCTGCATGACAAGACGCCTGCTTCCTCTCGCATTGGCCCTGCTCGCTTCCTCAGCTGGCGCCGACTTGCTGAAGGATCCGCAATGGCAAGCCTGGCTCGACGCGGGCAAATCCGCAGACCTGGCCCGTGCGGCCCAGGCGCGTTCGAAGGCACAGCCCGACGATGACCAGGCGGCCGTGGCGCTCGCGCTGGCCGCCGTGGACGACAACGATGCCGGTCGCCTGGAGGCTGCCGTGCCCGCGCTGCAGGCCTGCGTCGACAAGCGACCGCAGGCCGCGTGCAGCTATGCGCTCGGGCGGGTCTATGGCCAGCAGGCCATGACCGCCAGCGTCTTCAAGATGCCGGGCCTGGCGAGCAAGACCAAGGAGCAGTTCGTGCGGGCCGTGGAGCTCGATCCAGGCCTGTACGAGGCCCGCGTCGGCCTGACTCAGTTCTATTTGATGGCGCCCGGTTTTGCCGGCGGCAGCGTGGCCAAGGCCAAAGAGCTGGCCACCGAAGTGCAGGCCCGTCAACCGGAGCAGGCGCGCCTGCTGCGTGCGCTGCTGGCCATGAACGACAAGGACTGGACGACCGCGGAGCGCGAGTTGGGGGCGGTCAAGCCAGCTGACGACCGCACGGTGGCCCGCGAGCTGCGCGGCAACTGGTCGCGCCTCGGGTTCGAACTCATGGAGCAGAAGAACCTGCCCAAGGCCCGGGGGATCTTCGAGGCGCTGCAGCGGGACTATCCCACCCACGCCGCTGGCCCTTACGGCCTCGGTCGGGTGCTGCTGGAGCAGGGGCAGCCCGATGATGCAGTGAAGGCGTTGGAGCGCGCCCGCACGCTGGACGGTGCGGACCGCCTGCCCATCGACCATCGACTGGGCCAGGCCTTGATCGCCAAGGGTGACAAGGCCGGTGCGCGGGCGGCGCTGGAGCGCTTCGTGCAAAACAAGCGCGCGAACCCGCGCAACCTCGACGACGCCCGCAAGCTGCTCGCCGGCCTGGCCTGACGGTGCGGGCGAGCCGGGGAGGGCGCTGGCTATGATGCGGCCCGCTTTTCTCTTTCCCCGGGACCATGCTCGTCCACCCGCAGTTCAATCCCATCGCCGTCCAGCTCGGCCCCGTGGCCGTGCATTGGTACGGCATCACCTACCTGATTGCCTTCGGGCTCTTCCTGTGGCTGGCCAGTCGCCGGGTGCGCATGCCCCAGCACCAGGCCGTTGGCTGGACGCGGCAGGACGTCGATGACGTTCTGTTCTACGGCGTGCTTGGCGTCGTGCTGGGCGGGCGGCTGGGCTACTGCCTCTTCTACAAGCCCGATTACTACATCCAGCACCTGCCCGAGGTGTTCGCGGTATGGAAGGGCGGCATGTCTTTCCACGGCGGGCTGCTGGGCGTGCTGTTCGCGCTCTGGGTGTTCGGCCGCAAGCGAGGTCGCAGCTTCTTCGAGGTGGCTGACCTGATCGCGCCTTGCGTGCCGACTGGCATCGCGGCGGTGCGCCTGGGCAACTTCATCAATGGTGAACTGTGGGGGCGGCCGGCGCCCGCCGATCTGCCCTGGGCGATGATCTTCCCGCAGGCGCAGGACGGCGGCATTGCGCGGCATCCGTCGCAGCTCTACCAAGCGGCAGGCGAAGGCTTGCTGCTCTTCATCATCCTGTGGCTGTACGCGCGCAAGCCGCGGGCCACGGGCCAGATTTCGGGCGTCTTCATGATGGGCTACGGTGCGCTGCGTTTTGCGGCGGAGTACTTCCGCGAGCCGGATGATTTCCTCGGCCTGCGGGCGCTGAACTGGAGCCAGGGCCAGTGGCTGAGTCTGCCGATGATCCTCGCCGGCGCCGCCATCTTCGTGTGGGCCACCCGCCGCAACCAACGTCCTGCCTGAGCACTGCGATGCGACAGATCTTCTTCGACACGGAAACCACCGGCCTGGAAGCCGACAAGGGCGACCGCATCATCGAAATCGGCTGCGTGGAGATGATCAACCGGCAGCTGACCGGCAACAACCTGCATCTCTACATCAACCCCGAGCGCGCCAGCCATGAAGACGCGCTGAAGGTGCACGGCCTGACCGAGGCCTTCCTGTCGGACAAGCCCAAGTTCGCCGAGATCGTCGACCAGCTGCTCGCTTTCCTGGCAGGTGCCGAGCTCGTCATCCACAACGCACCCTTCGACATCGGCTTCGTCAATGCCGAGCTCAAGCGCCTGAACCGCGGCGTGCTGACCGACCATGTGGCCAGCGTGCGCGACACGCTGCTGATGGCGCGCGACCTGTTCCCCGGCAAAGCCAACTCGCTGGATGCCCTGTGCCGCCGGCTCGAAGTGGACAACACCAAGCGGGTGCTCCACGGCGCGCTGCTGGACGCGGAGCTGCTGGCGGACGTCTACATCCGCCTGACCCGCGGCCAGGACGCCCTCCTGATGGACGACCACGGCGACAGCAGCGGCGGTGAGGGCCAGCACGCCGTGGAAGCGGTGGACCTCAGCCGTTTTGCGTTGCCCGTCGTGCGCGCCAGCGACGCCGAAGCCGCGGCCCACGCCAAGCTGCTGGTGGACCTGGACAAGGCCGCGGGCGGCAGCTGCAAATGGCGAGTTTTCCAACCCGCCGAACCCGTGGCATAATCGCGGGCTTCCCGGAGACGGGGCCGCAAGTCGGGTGCAAGCCCGGCGGTTTTCAGGGCGGTTAGCTCAGCGGTAGAGCACTGCCTTCACACGGCAGGGGTCGCAGGTTCGAACCCTGCACCGCCCACCAACTTCGGTTGGTGACCTGAAAACCAGCGCCCAGGATTTCGGGCGGTTAGCTCAGCGGTAGAGCACTGCCTTCACACGGCAGGGGTCGCAGGTTCGAACCCTGCACCGCCCACCACCATCAAGCCCCTGCAGGTCAGCGACCCGCAGGGGCTTTTTGCTGGGCGCCTGCAATG
>NZ_NISI01000009.1 GCF_002205845.1 Roseateles puraquae
AGCGACCCGCAGGGGCTTTTTGCTGGGCGCCTGCAATGGGCCATGAGGCCCGGGATGATCGCGCCCGCCTCACACGGTCCGCATTCGCATGCCTCCTCCGCACGACGCCTTCAAGGGCAACAAGTCCAGCCTGCCCAGCAAGCCTTGTCAGGCCTGCGGCCGCCCGATGACCTGGCGCAAGGCCTGGGCACGCAACTGGGACGACGTGAAGTACTGCAGCGAACGCTGCCGCCGCGACAAATCCACCCGGAGCACCGCTCATGGCTGAATCCCTGCGGCATCTCGTGCTGGTGCTGGGTGATCAACTCGATCTCGAGGGGGCGGCCTTCGACGGTTTCGATGCGGCGCACGATGCCGTCTGGATGGCCGAGGTCGCCGAGGAGTCGACCCACGTCTGGAGCAGCCAGCCACGCATTGCGGTCTTCCTGGCAGCGATGCGGCACTTCGCGGTGGCCCTGCGTGAAGCGGGCCGGCCGCTGCACTACCGGCGGCTGGACGAACCCGAGACCCGTGCCAGCCTCTCGGCCCAGTTGGCAGCAGACCTGGCGGCCCTGCGGCCGCAGCGGCTCATCCTGACGCGCCCGGGCGACTGGCGCGTTCTCACGGCCTTGCAGGCGGCAGCGGCCGACGCCGGCGTGGCACTGGAATTGCGCGAGGACCGTCACTTCTTCACCACCCCACAGGATTTCGCGGCCCATGCCAAAGGCCGCAAGGGCCTGCGCATGGAGTACTTCTACCGCGAGCAGCGCAAGCGCTTCGGCGTGCTGATGGATGGCGGCAAGCCGCTCGGCGGCGAATGGAACTACGACGTCGAGAACCGCGAGGCCTTCGGCCCGGAGGGGCCAGGTTTTGACCTGCCGCAGCCGCCGCGCTTCGAGCCGGATGCCATCACGCGCGAGGTCATCACCCTCGTGCGCGAGCGCTTCGCAGGCCATCCCGGCCGGCTGGATAGTTTTGCCTGGCCGCTGACCCGCGCGCAGTCGCTGCAGGCGCTGCAGGCCTTTGTGCGTGAGCGTCTGCCGCTCTTCGGGCCTTACCAGGACGCGATCTGGCCAGGCGAGCCGTGGCTCTACCACGCGCAGTTGTCCGCGGCCTTGAATCTCAAGTTGCTCACGCCGCAGGAGGTGGTGACTGCGGCCGAGGCCGAAGTGCGCGCCGGACGGGTGTCGATCGCCAGCGGCGAGGGCTTCATCCGGCAGATCCTCGGCTGGCGGGAGTACGTGCGCGGCATCTACTGGACCCGCATGCCGGCCTATGCCGAGGGCAATGCGCTGGACGCCCGGCATGACCTGCCGGACTGGTACTGGACCGGCGACACCGACATGGCCTGCCTGCGGGACGCCATCACGCAGACCCTGGCGCATGGCTACGCGCATCACATCCAGCGCCTGATGGTGACCGGCCTGTTTGCGCTGCTCTACGGGGTGGAGCCGGCGCAGGTGCACGCCTGGTACCTGAGCGTGTACGTGGACGCGGTGGAATGGGTGGAGTTGCCCAACACCATCGGCATGAGCCAATACGCTGATGGGGGCCTCATGGCCAGCAAGCCCTACATCGCGAGTGGCAAGTACATCTCGCGCCAGAGCCCGCTTTGCGGTCGATGCCGCTATCGGCCCGATGAGCGCGTCGGGCCCCAGGCCTGCCCGTTCACGACGCTCTATTGGGACTTCCTGCTCCGCCACGAGACCCGTTTTGCCGATCATCCGCGGCTTGCGTTGCAAGTGCGCGGCGTCGGCCGCATTGCCGAGGCCGAGCGCGACCGCATTCGCGCCCAGGCAGCCGCGCTGCGGAGCACCGCGACATGATCCCGCAAGACCTGGCCCCCACCCGGGAAGCCGCCCTGGCGCGGCTGGCAGCGGTCGACGCCGCGGCCTATGCGCGCAGCCGCAATCATTTGCAAGGTGCGGTCACGGGCCTGTCACCCTATCTGACGCATGGGCTGTTGACGGTGCCCGAGTGCCTGGCCGCGCTGGGCCTGCCGCCGCAGCACAAGCTGGTCTATGAATTCGGCTGGCGCGAGTTCTTCCGCCATGTGTGGGATCACCGCGGCGAGGCCATCTTCCGCAGCCTGCACGAGGGCCCGTTGCCAGACGCGGCTTACCTGCGCGAACTGCCGCAGGACATCCGCCAGGGTGCGACTGGCGTGCCGGTCGTCGACCAGGCGGTGCGCACCCTCTATGCCACGGGCACGCTGCACAACCACGCCCGCATGTGGCTTGCGAGCTACGTGGTGCACGGCCGCAAGGTGCACTGGCGGGCGGGCGCCGACTGGCTGTATGCCCACCTGCTGGACGGTGACCTTGCGAGCAACCACCTCAGCTGGCAATGGGTGGCGGGCACCGGCAGCCACAAGCCGTATCTCTTCGATGCGGCCAACGTGGCCCGCTTCGCGCCGCGGGACTGGCACAGCTGGGGCAGTGCCATCGACCTGAGCTACGAGGCCTGGGACGCGCTGGCCCGTCGATCCGACCGACTGCCCGCAGGTCAAGGCGGGGGCGGCCTGGATGAGCCTGCGCTGCTGCATCGACCAACCACGGGCGTCAGACCTGAAGCCTTCCAAGCGGCCGAGGTCTGGCTGGCTCACCCCTGGGCGCTCGGGGAGCCGCCGCCTGGCGTGCAGGTCGTGGGCGTGGTCATCACGGAGGCTCACCGCCAGCGGCCGTGGAGCGAGAGGCGGTGGCAGTGGGTGACGGCGCGGCTGGCGGGGTTGTCGGACGAGCTGTGGGTGGGCTCCGCCGCCGAGGTGGCCGCCGCGCTCGCGGGCGTGCCCCGCGTGCTGACCCTTGCGAATCCGCACGTCGACCCCTGGCTGCCGAAGGGGGCGGAGCTCCTGCCCGAGGCGCGTCATTTCAAATCGGTGTCGCCGGTCTGCGGTTCGTTCTCCCGGTGGTGGGAGCGGGTTCAGCGGCGCACTTGAGTTGGGGGGATCGGCTGGCATTCCGATTGCTATGGAGGGCTTGTCAAAGCGTTTCAATTGAAACGCTCAACCCCTGACTGACAAGCCACCATGAGCCCAAAAGAAGACATCCGCATCGTCCTGGTCGACGACGACCGTGACGCTTGCGAGAGCCTGAGCGAGGTGCTGCAGTTCGACGGCTACAGCGTGCGGTTCGCCATGACCGCGCAGGAAGCCATGACCGCAGTGGAGGAGTACCAACCCATCTGTGCCCTGGTGGATCTGGGCCTGCCGGACCTGGACGGCTGCGAGCTGTCCCGGCGCCTGCGCGAGCGCTACGGCCCCGACCTCGTGCTGATCGCGGTGACGGGCCGCAGCGGCGCGCAGGAGCATGACAAGGCCATGGCGTGCGGCATCGACCACGTGCTGAGCAAGCCGTTGTCCCTGGAGCGACTGAGGTCGTTTTTCCCGCCTCGCGGCTGATTTGTCGGCAAGTTTTACCGATGGCTTGCCGGCCTGACGCCTTCCAGGCGGCCGGCGCGCGTCAATTCACAGGATTCCCCTCATGACGGACCCTCGGTCTGGCGACTCCGCCCAGTTCCGCCGCATCCTCAACCGCAACCTCGTGCTGCCCCTGGCCATGGGCCTGGGCAGCATCGTGGTCTTCGTCGGCTTGCTGTGGCACCTCATCGGCCTGCTCAACTGGGTGGACCACACGCACCGGGCAGTGGCCAAGGGGCATGAGCTGGCCACGTTGAGTGCTGACCAGGAGAGCGGCCTGCGCGGCTTTCTGCTCAGCGGCGATGACAGCTTTCTGACGCCGTATCTACTCGGTCAGGCCAAGTTCCTTGCCGAGCTCGAAGGCGCCGAGCGCATGATGGCCGACAACCCAGCACAGGTGGACAAGCTTCGCCGCGTGGCAGCCTTGGCGAAGCGCTGGACGGTCTTCGCCGAGACCACGATCGCCATGCGTCGCCGGGGCGAATCGGTCGAGGGGATCATCCGCACGCAGCAGGGCAAGCAGCTCATCGACGAGATGCGGCGCGAACTGCGCAGCTTCAATGAGATGGAACTGCGCCTGCTGCGCGACCGCAATGAAGACGCGCAGGTGGGCACCTGGGCCTCGGTCGGCAGCTACATCGGGCTGCTCTTGATCGTCAGCGGCCTGATCGCCTGGGCTGGTCGGCGCGACATCAAGGCCTTGTCCAGCGAATACACGAATGCCTTGTCGAGCCTCGCTGACACGGCGCGCGACAACGAGGCGAGGGCGTGGCTGCGCGGCGCGCAGGCCGAACTCAGTGCCCAGCTGATGGGCGAGCGGGCACAGGCCGGCCTGGCCACGCGCACGCTGGCCTTCCTGGGCGAGCGCATCGGCGCCGTCGTGTCGGCTGCGTTTCTGCGGGGTGAGGACGGGCGCCTGCGCTGTGTGGCGGCGCAAGGCCTGGCGCCTGCCGACGCCGACGCCAGAGATGCCGACAGCGGCCTGCTCGCCCAGGTCTGGCGCGACGGCAAGACCGTGCGCCTGGCCGGCGTGGCCGATGACTTCCTGAAGGTACGCACCACGCTCGGCGACACCCTGCCGCAGGACATCCTGCTGGTGCCGGCCCTGCACGAAGGCCGGGTCAATGCGGTGTTCGAACTCGGCTTCATGCAGCCGCCCGACGAGCGCGCCCGGGCGCTGTTGGAGGCGCTGCAGGAGATGCTGGGTGCTGTGTTCGAGGCAGCCCTGGCCCGCCAGCGTCTGCAGGCGTCGGTCGAGGAAACCCGCCAGCTCAACGAGGAGCTGCAGGTGCAGCAGGAAGAGCTGCGCACCGCCAACGAGGAGTTGGGCGAGCAGTCGCGCGTGCTCAGCGAATCGCAGCTCAACCTCGAAGAGCAGCGCGCGGAGCTGGAGCAGACCAATGTCCAGCTCGCCGAACAGGCCGAGGCGCTGACCGTGCGCAATGCCGCGCTGGCCGAGGCGCAGGCGGAGCTGAAGGCGCGGGCTTTCGAGCTGCAGCGGGCCAGCCGCTACAAGTCGGAGTTCTTGGCCAACATGTCGCATGAGCTGCGCACGCCGCTGAACAGCGCGCTCATCCTGTCCAAGCTGTTGATGGAGAACAAGCCGGGCAACCTGAATGCGGAACAGCTCAAGTTCGCCGGCACCATCCACTCCGCAGGGCAGGACCTGCTCAACCTCATCAACGACATCCTCGACCTGTCCAAGGTCGAGGCCGGCAAGCTCGACATCGCGCCTCGCTCGCTGGACCTGCGTGCGCTGGCCGACAGCATGCAGCGCCTCTTCCAGCCGCTGGCGCACGACAAGCAGCTGCGCTTCGAGGTGAAGCTCGCGGCCGGCCTGCCCGCTGCCATCGTCACCGACAGCCAGCGCATCGAGCAGATCCTGCGCAACCTGCTGTCCAACGCGATCAAGTTCACCGAGAAGGGCTCGGTGACGCTCAGCATCGAGCCGCGGGGCGACCATGTGGCCTTTGTCGCCGCCGACACCGGCATCGGCATTCCGGCCGCCCATCAGCAGCGTGTCTTCGAGGCCTTCCACCAGGGCGACGGCGCCTTGAACCGGCGCTACGGCGGCACCGGGCTGGGCCTGTCGATCTCGCGGCAACTGGCCGCGCTGCTGGGGGGCGATCTGGGGCTGAGCAGCGTCGAAAGTCAGGGCAGTGTCTTCACGCTGACGCTGCCGGTGCACATGCCCATGCCCGCGCAGGAACCACCGCAAGCCGCGCCCGCCTTGCCGCCCGTGGCGGCGCGCCACCACCAACCGGCCGTGGCGCCTGAACAGCAAGCACCGCTGAGGTCGGCGCCGGCCTTCGCCGATGACCGCGAGGAGCTGGTGCCCGATGCCGCGCCACGGCGCCTGGCGCTCGTGGTGGAGGACGATCCCAACTTCGCCGGCATCCTGTACGACCTGGCCCATGAGATGCAGTACCGCTGCCTGGTGGCCAACGAGGCGCGCGAGGCGCTGGCGTTGGCGTCGGAGCATCTGCCGCAGGCCATCCTGCTGGATGTGCGCCTGCCGGACGGCTCGGGCCTGGCCGTGCTGCAGCGGCTGAAGGAGGACCCCCGCACCCGTCACATTCCGGTGCACATCATCGCGGGCGAGGACTTCCGCGACGTGGCGCTGCCGCTCGGGGCGGTGGGCACGGCCATCAAGCCCACCACGCGGGACGAGCTGGTGGAGATCTTCCGCAAGCTCGAGCGCCATGGTGCCGACGAGATCCGCCGGCTGCTGCTGGTCGAAGACGACCAGCGCCAGCGCGAGAGCATTGCCCACCTGATCGGCGACGACGACATCGAGGTGGTGGCCGTCTCGCACGGCGAAGAAGCGCTGGCCCAGCTCGACCAGCAGCATTTCGACTGCATGATCATCGACCTCAAGCTGCCCGACATGGATGGCACCGAGTTGCTGGCGCGCATGGCCGAGCGCTCGGTCGAGAAGACACCACCGCCGGTCATCGTCTACACCGGCCGCAGCCTCAGCCGCGAGGAAGAGGCGCAGTTGAACCGCTACTCCCGCTCCATCATCATCAAGGGCGCCCGCTCGCCGGAGCGCCTGCTGGATGAAGTGACGCTGTTCCTGCACAAGGTCGAGTCCCGCCTGTCCGGCGAGCGCCAGGCCTTGCTGCGCACCGCGCGCAACCGCGACCAGGTGTTCGAGGGCCGCAAGGTGCTGCTGGTGGATGACGACGCCCGCAACATCTTTGCGCTGACCAGCGTGCTGGAGCAGCGCGGCCTGACGGTGGAGCCCGCCCGCAACGGTGTCGAGGCATTGGAGAAGCTGCAGGCGCAGGACGACATCGACATCGTGCTGATGGACGTGATGATGCCGGTGATGGACGGGCTGGAGGCCACGCGGCGCATCCGGGCGGAAAGCCGCTGGCAGAAGCTGCCCATCATCGCCATCACCGCCAAGGCGATGCGAGACGACCAGGAGCAGTGCCGCCGCGCTGGCGCGAACGACTACCTGGCCAAGCCCATCGAGGTCGATCGGCTGGTGTCGCTGCTGCGCGTGTGGTTGCCGACGACGTGAGGACGGTGCCTCGCGATGTTGAAGAAAGGCGGGCCTGACATGCCGCAGGCGCTGTTCGACCTGGAGTTGCGCCTCCTGATGGAGGCCATCTACAACCGCTACAACCACGACTTCCGTGAGTACTCGGGTGCCTCGCAGAAGCGGCGCGTGCAGTACGCCATGGAGCAGATGGGTTGCGACTCGGTCTCGGCGCTGCAGGGCCTGGTGCTGCGCGATGAGCAGGCCTTCGCGCAGCTGCTCGGCATGCTGACCATCCCGTTCACGGAGATGTTCCGGGAGCCCGCCTTCTTCGTCGCGCTGCGCGAGCATGTGTTGCCCGTGCTGGCCACCTACCCGTCGCTCAAGATCTGGGTGGCCGGCTGTGCCACGGGCGAAGAGGTGTACTCGCTGGCCATCCTGCTGCACGAGGAAGGCCTGCTGGAGCGCAGCCTCATCTACGCGACCGACATCAACCCGGTGGCGCTGGAGAAGGCGCGCCAGGGCATCTTCCCGATTGGTGACCTGCCGCAGTACACGCGCAATTACCAGGCGGCCGGCGGCCGGCGCGGCTTCTCCGACTACTACACCGCTGCCTACGAAGCCGCCCGCTTCGACCGTGAACTGTGCCGCCACGTCACCTTCGCCGATCACAGCCTGGCCACCGACCACGTGTTCTCGGAGATGCACCTGATCTGCTGCCGCAACGTGCTGATCTACTTCAACCGCAAGCTGCAGGACCGGGCGATCGGCCTGTTCTCCGAGTCGCTGTGCCACCGCGGCTTCCTGGGGCTGGGCAGCAAGGAGAGCCTGGACTTTTCCGCCCACAGCCAGGACTTCGAGCCGGTCGTGGCACGAGAACGGCTGTTCCGCAAGCGCTGACCATGGGTTCGCGACGCGCTCCGCCCAGGCCCGCCGCCCGTCCGCCGGTCGAGCTGGTCGTCATTGGTGCGTCGGCCGGTGGCGTGTCGGCGCTGCTCACGCTGCTGTCGCCGTTGCCGGCGGGATTTCGGCTGCCCATCGTCGCCTTGCTGCACTTGCTGCCGCGGCGCGAGAGCCGGCTTTGCAGCGTGCTGAGCCATGCGCTGACCCTGCCGGTGCGCGAGCCGGTGGACAAGGAGGCCATCCAGCCCGGGTGTGTCTATGTGGGCAGCCCCGACTACCATCTGCTGGTCGAACTGGACCGCAGTTTTTCCTACAGCGGCGAGCCCCCCGTGAGCTTTGCGCGCCCCTCCATCGATGTGCTGATGACCTCGGCCGCCGATGCCTACGGGCCTGCCGCGGTCGGTGTGCTGCTGACCGGCGCCAACGCGGACGGGGCCGAAGGCATGGCCGCCATTCGCGCCCGTGGCGGGATCACGCTGGTCCAGGATCCTGCCGATGCTGAAGTACCGACCATGCCCGAGGCGGCGATTGCCCGCTGCCGCCCTGATCACATCCTGCCCTTGAACGACATGCCCCAGATGCTGCTGCAACTTGCCCGGACCGGAGGCGCGCGATGACCGAGGCCCGCACGCAGGAGCTGGCCAAGCTGCTCATCGTGGACGACCTGCCCGAGAACCTGCTGGCGCTGGAGGCCCTGCTGCGCGACGACGGCCTGGAGATCCACGCGGCCCAGTCAGGGGAGGCGGCACTGTCGCTGCTGCTGGAGCATGAGTTCGCGCTGGCGCTGCTGGATGTGCAGATGCCGGAGATGTCAGGCTTCGAGCTGGCGGAGCTCATCCGCGGCAGTTCGCGCACGGCGCATCTGCCCATCGTCTTCGTCAGCGCCGCAGACCATGAGCCGTCCTACACCTTCCGTGGTTACGAGAACGGGGCGGTGGATTTCCTGTTCAAGCCGTTGGATGCACTGGCCGTCAAGAGCAAGGTGCGCGTGTTCACCGAGCTCTACCTCAAGCGGCGCGAGCTGCGGCGGCAGCTGATCGAGGTCGAGGCGGCGCACGCCCGCCAGGAGCAACTGCTGGCCGAGCTGAAGCAGACCCAGGCGGAGCTGCAGCGAGCCCTGCGCATGCGGGATGAGTTCATGTCGATGGTGTCCCACGAGCTGCGCACGCCGCTGGGCGTGATGACACTCGACCAGAGCGTGCGCCGTGACCGCCTGGAGCGTGGTGACCTGGCCTATTTCAGCGAGGAGCGCCTGCGGGCCATGGTTGCGCGGGATGCACGCCAGCTGCGCAGCATGACGCGGCTGATCGACGACATGCTGGACGTGTCACGCATCCAGCACGGCAAGCTCTCCATCCGCCCCAGCCGCACCGACCTTGGCGAACTCGCGCAGCACATCGTCGACGACTACACCGTTCATTTCGGCCAGGTGCCGCTGCACAGCCGCATCGAGGCTGGCGTCGTGGGCGACTGGGACGACAGTCGCATCAGCCAGGTGCTGGTCAACCTGCTGAGCAATGCG
Source organism: Roseateles puraquae (assembly GCF_002205845.1). GTDB lineage: Bacteria > Pseudomonadota > Gammaproteobacteria > Burkholderiales > Burkholderiaceae_C > Pelomonas > Pelomonas puraquae. The sequence continues at coordinate 9,310 of NZ_NISI01000009.1, forward strand.
CTGCGCTACGGCGAGGGCCGGCCGGTGACGGTCGAGGTGGGCGCCACGGCAGACGGGCAGGCGCGGCTGGCGGTCACCGACCAGGGCCGCGGCATCTCGGCGCACGACCAGGCCCGCATCTTCGAGCAGTTCGAGCGCGGGGCTGCAGCCGGCAACTCGCCGGGCTTGGGCCTGGGGCTGTTCATCAGCCGGCATTTCGTGCGGGCGCATGGCGGTGACATCCGCTTGTGCAGCGAGCCGGGCCGAGGGGCCTGCTTCGAGGTGCTGCTGCCGATGTCGGGCCAGCCTCAGTCGAGCTGCTGACGCACCCAGTCGATCACACCCTCGCGGCTGCGGAATTCGTCGCAGGACCGCACGGCAATGCCGGGATGGCGCTCACGCCACATCGCGGCCAGCGTGCCACCCGGCCCCACCTCCAGCACGCAGCGCGCGCCCCGTTCGGCCAGGCTGTCCATGCAGTCGTCCCAGCGCACGGTGGCGGCCACCTGGGCAGCCAGTGCCGTGGCGAGTGCGGCGGGGCTGCGAGTGGCGGTGCCCGTCCAGTTGCACACCACGGCCGCGCGTGGCGGGCGCAGCGCCTGCGCAGACAGCCAGGCAGCGACCGCGCGCGCCGCCGGGGCCATGGCCGGCGTGTGCGAGGCCACGCCGATGGGCAGCCGGGTGCAGCGCAGGCCGGCGCGACTCCACGCCTCGGCGGCGGCCGCGAGCAGGTCGATCGGCCCGCCCACCAGCACCCGCTCGGGGCCGATGCGGATGGCCGTCGTGACGCCGGCCACGTCTTGCGCCCGCTCGGCAGCCGCCGGGCCCTGCAGCGCCATCAGGCCGCCGGGCTGGCCGATGGCGGCCGCATCCATGGCGGCGGCGCGAAAGGCGGCCAGCGCCAGCGCCGTCTCGCCGTCGAATACGCCGGCGGCGCTGAAGGCCGGTAGTTCGCCGACGCTGTACCCGGCCACGGCCACCGGCGCCGGCAGGTCGCCCGCCAGGGCCTGCCAGGTGGCCACGCCGAGACCGGTGAGCAAGGGCTGCGCCACGACGTTGCTCTGCAGCCAGACCGCGTCGGCTGCGCGTTCGCGCCAGTCGGCACCGAGATGGCCGGCGAGGGCGGCCAGTGTGGCGGCCGCGCGGGGCTCGTGCGCCAGCCAGGGCAGGGCTTGGGGATGCTGGGCGCCCTGGCCGGGGAAGAGCAGCGCCAGGCTCATTCGCCCATGCGCTGCAGCCAGCAGGCTGCCGCCAGCGTGTCGGCTGCGCCGCCGGGGGAGAGCCGGCGTTGCACGAAGTCGCGTCCGATGGCGGCAGCCGCTTGCAGGCCGCCGGGCCGGCCGGCGCCACCCGCGGCCAGAAAGGCACGCGCCTGTGCCTGCGCATGCCGCAGCCCGGCCAGGCCACCGCGGTGGGCCAGGTTGCTGTCGTCGAGCACCGCGATGGTGGCGAAGAGCGCATCCAGCCGGGCGGTGCTGCGGGCCAAGCCGCCCGACAGCCTCTGGCGCAGCGCGGGTTCGGTGGTTTCGAACAACGTGGGAAAGCCCAGCGCCGCCTCGGCCGAGGCGCTGCGCAGTTGGTAACGCTGTGCCGCCTGACCGCCGGGCAGCGTGGACGGGCGTTGCGCGCGAGCGGCCAGCGCCGGGCCCCACAGCGCGAGCAAGGTCGCGCGCAGCTCGGCGGGTGACGCGCGTCGGCCGACCGCCCCAGCCGCGGCGCACAGCAGCCCCAGCATGAAGATCGCGCCGCGGTGGGTGTTGATCCCGCGGGTGGCCGCCAGCATGCGGGCTTCTGCCGCGATGCCGCAGCGCTCCAGGGCGTCAAAGCGCGCCCGATGGGCGCCCAGTTCGGCCATGCGCACGTAATAGCCCCGCAGCGCCAGCAGGCTGCGCATGAAGGTGTGCGCATCCATGTCGTCATGGCTGCCCCGGCAGGTGAGCGTCACGAGGCCGGGCTTGGGCGACAGCGCCAGCTCGTCGTACAACGACAGCGTCGCCGCGCGACCGATGTCCTGAGCGCTCAGCGCGAGCGGTGCCGGGGCGTGGTGCGGCTTCATGCGGCGACTGCCAGGGGTTCGAAGTGCGACAGCGACCGGACGGTGAAGGCGCCCGCGAGGCCCTTGACCAGCAGCAGCCGCGTGTGGCCGCCCCGCCAGGCTTGCCATTCCCGCCACGCCACGGCCTCGTCGCCGGGGAAGACGAGCTCGCCGTCGAGCCGCACCGGCCCGGCGCCGTCGGCCAGCAAAGCGGTGGCGGCGTCGGCCTGCTCGATGCTGCTGACGCCGACCCAGAGGTCCAGGTCGGACCCCGGGCGTACATGCTCCAACCCGGTGAGGGCCTGCCAGCCATGGCTGCCGTAGGGGCGTGCCGCCATGCCGTGGGCTTGCAGCGCCTGGGCCAGGCGTCGAAGGGGCATGCGGGCTGGCGCCGGAAGTTGACCGAGCACGCGGGCCAAGCCCGGGAACTCATCGAAGTAGGCGACCGCGGCGCGCGGCAGCTGAACCGCCATGCGGCGCCGCTGCCAGCGCGCCGGCGCACTCAAGCCGAGCGCGATCTCGCCGTCGCGCAGCTGCTCCGGCTGGCGTGTGACCACCAGCGGCAGGCGCTGCAAGGCCCAGTGCCGCAGGCAGTCGCGCGCCTCGTCGTCCCAGTCGCGGGCCAGCACGTGGTGCCAGCCGTCCCGGGACAGCCAGGCGATCTGGTGGCGGTGCAGTGGCGTCACGGCGATCAATCCGCGGCCAGCACCTGATGGATGACCCGGGCGGCCAGCTTGCGCCCGCCGCGGGCGGCGCCGTCCGCGGCACGCTGGTCGTCCGTCGGGGCGTCGGCCAAGGCCTGGCGCAGCGCCTGGGCGAGGTCGCCTTCCCACAGCCGGCGCACACCGCCCATGGCGACGTAGTTGCGCACGCCCGGCGCGAACACCGGGTTGGACTCCGACAGCTCGGCCAGCAGCGCTTCGGGCAGCTTGGTCACGCGTGCCATCGCCGGCAGCCGCATCACACGGATCTCGGCCTCGGGCAAGGCGTCGCAGGCGTCGGCCATCAGGCCGGACGTGATGAAGCCGCCCGAGAGTGCCTGGTCGTACACCAGGCCGAGCACCCGGTGCCCGCGCCGGCGCGCCAGGTCCAGGCACATCCCGAGATGCGCCATCGCGCGGTTGATACCGAGGAGTTCGTCCCGGCGCCGCAGTTGCTGGCCCTGGGTGTCGATGAGCAGCAGCAGGGGGCGGCCCGGGTGCTGCGCCAGCATGTCCAGCACCGCACGGGCCTGGGTCAGGGCAAGTTGCACGCCGATGGGCGCATGGTCGGTCGTGCCGATGACGGCCAGAGGCTGGCCGTCGAACACAACGTCGCCGTGCAGGAAGTCGCCGTCGCGGCGGATGCCGTGATTGCTGCCGAAGAGCTGCGTCGCGAGGGTCTGCCAGTCCATCAGTGCACTCCCAGGGCGCTGACGCCCGCCACGTCGAGATCGGGCACCTTGGCGGCCTGCGGCACGCCCAGGGCTGTCCACAGCGACACGGCCTCGCTGCCGTCAAAGGTCAGCCGCGCGGACAGCCGCGCATGCTCGGCCTCCAGTGCCGCCAGCGTCACCGGCCGTGCCTGGCCGAGTGCGGCGATGGTGGCTTGCCGGAAGGCGGTGATGTCGTCCTCCACCAGCGCATCGCAGTCGCCGGTCAGCCAGCGATGCTTGCCGCCGGTGGTGCGCCAGACCAGGGCGCGGTCGCGCGAGTCGAATTCCTCCACGCCATGGGAGGCCTCGATCACCTCGGGGCCGGACATGGCCAGGCGCCCGATGTCGCTCATGATGATGTGGTCGGCGCAGCGCGCCACGATGCCCATGCCGCCGAAGCAGCCGCCCGTGCCGCCGATCAGCACGAGGACCGGGATGCCGGCGGCGCGCACGTCCAGCAGGGCGCGCATCACCTCGGACACCGCGATCAGCCCGGCATTGGCCTCGTGCAGCCGCACCCCGCCCGACTCGGCCAGCAGCAGCACCGCCTGCGGCCGGTCACGCAGCGCACGTTTGAACAGGCCCACCAGCTTGGCGCCATGCACTTCGCCCACGCCACCGCCCATGAACTGCCCCTCTTGCGCAGCCACAAACACGTCCTGCCCCGCCAGCCGCGCGCGACCGATGGCCACGCCATCGTCGAACGACGAGGGCACGCCGAGTTGGGCGAGGTGGGGGCTGGTGAGCTTGAGTGCCGGCGGCAGCCATTCGTGGAAGCTGCCGGCGTCGACGATCAGGGCCAGGCGCTCGCGCGCCGAGCATTCGGCATAGGAGATCATGGCTGCAGCTCCTGGGCGGCCTGGTCGAGCCGCAGGCTGACGACAGCGGGCGTGGCACCCATGTCGTGGATGGACACGCGCACGCCGGCCAGGCCGTGGCGCGCATGGAAGTCGCGCACCACGGCCGCCCAGATGGCGCCGAAGCCGCGGGCCGAGGTTTCGATGTGGATGCTACAGGCGTCGCCGGCATCGGGCTCCAGCAGCACCTCCAGATTGCCCGAGCCCACCACGCCCACCAGCACGGGCGTGAAGGAGCCAGCCGGGCGGGTGCCGGTGAAGCAGTAGTCGAGGGTTTCGAGTCCGGGTTGCATGGGGCGGCTCACCAGTTGCGAAAGCGCTTGGGCGGGGCGTACAGGCCGCCGGAGGCGCGCACGAGGTCGCGCATGCTGCGCGCGGCCAGCAGGTTGCGCGTGGTCTCGCGCGGGTCGATGCCGAGGTCGGCCGGGCGGCGGATGACGCCGCGGTCGCGCAGGTTCTCCACCATGCGGGCGTCGCGGGCCAGGCCGACGGCGGTGTAGCCCGCCACGCCGCGGATGGCCTGCTCGCGCTCTTCGTCGCTGCGGCACAGCAGCAGGTTGGCGATGCCTTCCTCGGTCAGCACATGGCTCACGTCTTCGCCGTAGATCATGATGGGCGGCAGGGCCATGCCGGCCTGCTCCTGCAGCGTCCAGGCGTCCAGCCGCTCGACGAAGGCCGGCTGCATGTGCTCGCGGAAGGTCTCGACCATCTGCACCACGAGCTTCTGCCCGCGCGGGGTGCCGGCAGCGCCGCTGCGCCCGGCGCGGGCCTCGGCCCCAGCCTTAAGCCAGGCCGGGCTGGCGTGGCGCCGGCCGCGGGCATCAGCGCCCATGTTGGGCGCGCCGCCGAAGCCGGTGATGCGGCCCAGCGTGGCGGTGGAGCTGTTGCCCTGCAGGTCCATCTGCAGCGTGGAGCCGATGAACAGGTCGCAGGCGTAATGGCCCGCGGCCTGGCAGAAGGCGCGGTTGCTGCGCAGGCTGCCGTCGGCGCCGGTGAAGAACACGTCGGAGCGGGCGCGGATGTAGTCTTCCATGCCGAGTTCCGAGCCGAACGAGTGCACGGACTTCACCCAGCCTGCCTCGATGGCCGGGATCAAGGCCGGGTGCGGGTTGAGCGCCCAGTGCTGGCAGATGCGGCCCTTCAGGCCGAGCTGCTCGCCGTAGGTCGGCAGCAGCAGTTCGATGGCAGCGGTGTCAAAGCCGATGCCATGGTTGAGGCGCTGCACCCCGTACTCGGCGTAGATGCCCTTGATGGCCATCATGGCCATCAGCACCTGGATCTCGCTGATCTGGGCCGGGTCGCGCGTGAAGAGCGGCTCGACCAGGTTGGGGCGAGGCGCGGGGATGACGAAGTCCACCCAGTCGGCCGGGATGTCGATGCGGGGCAGGGTGTCGACCACCTCGTTGACCTGCGCGATGACGATGCCGCCGGAGAAGGCCGTGGCCTCCACGATGGCGGGTGTGTCTTCGGTGTTGGGGCCCGTGTAGAGGTTGCCCTGGCGGTCTGCGGCCTGTGCGGCCACCAGCGCGACCTGCGGCGTGAGGTCCACGAAGTAGCGCGAGAACAGCTCAAGGTAGGTGTGGATGGCGCCGATCTCGAGGCCGCCGCTGCTCACCAGCTTGGCCAGCCGTGCGCCCTGCGGGCCCGAGAAGGAGAAGTCGAGCCGCCGGGCCACGCCGTTCTCGAACACGTCCAGATGCTCGGGCAGCGCCAGCACGGACTGCACCATGTGCAAGTCGTGCACCCGCTGCACGTCGACCTGGGTCAGCGCCTGGGCGAGGAAGTCGGCCTGCTTCTGGTTGTTGCCTTCCAGGCAGACCCGGTCGCGGGGCTGCAGCACGGCCTCCAGCAGGGCGGTGGCGGCGTCGGTGGCGACATGGCGGCCGGTGAGCCGCGGGCCCAGCGCCTGGGCCGCACGGGCGAGGCGATCACGGCGCTGGCGGTCGCGGAGGTTCCAGACAGGCGCGTTCATGATGTGGCCCTCATGGCTTGCCCAGGGCGCCCATCACCGCGTCCGGCAGGCCGGTGGCGATGCCCGGGAAGATGCAGATCAGCAGCACCGCCAGCAGCATCAGCACGACGAAAGGCAGCACGCCCCAGATGATGTCGCTCAGCGGGATGTCGGGCGCGATGTTCTTGATGACGAAGATGTTCAGGCCCACCGGCGGGTGGATGAGGCCGGTCTCCATGACGATGGTCATCAGCACGCCGAACCAGATCAGATCGAACCCCGCGGCCTTGAGCGGCGGCAGGATGATGGGCGCGGTCATCAGGATGATGCTGACCGGCGGCAGGAAGAAGCCCAGGCCGATGACCATCAGCAGCACCGCCGCCAGCAGCACCCATTTGGACAGTTGCATGCCGACGATCCACTCCGCCGCAGCCTGGCTGATGTGCAGATAGCTCATCACGTAGGAGAACAGCAGCGACATGCCGATGATGAACATCAGCATCGTCGACTCCTTCAGCGTCGCGCTCAGGATGGGCGCCACGTCGCGCGGCCGCCAGACGCCGTAGATGGTGGCGATCAGCAGCAGGGCGAGCAGGGCGCCCAGGCCGGCGGTTTCGGACGGTGTCGCAAACCCGCCGTACAACGCCACCATGACGCCGATCAGCAGCAGCACGAAGGGAACCACACGCGGCAGCATCTCGAACTTCTGACGGGTGGTGAAGGTCTCGCGTTCCAGCAGGGCCGAGGCGGCGCCGCTGCGCTTGAACTCGGCCTCGGCCAGCGCATGCTCCTTGCGGTAGCGCAGCGCGGCGTACACGGCGAAGAGCACCACCAGCAGCACGCCGGGGAAGATGCCAGCCAGGAAGAGCCGCCCGAGCGACTGCTCGGCTGCCACCGCGTACAGGATCATCGTGATCGACGGTGGCAACAGGATGCCCAGGGTGCCACCCGCGGCGATGATGCCGGCGGCAAAACCCGGTGAGTAGCCGCGCTTGCGCATCTCGGGGATGCCCGCGCTGCCGATGGCTGAGCAGGTGGCGGGGCTGGAGCCGGCCATGGCTGCGAACAGCGCGCAGGCGAACACGTTGGCGATGCCCAGCCCGCCAGGGATGCGGCCCATCCAGACGTGCATGGCGGCGTACAGGTCCTGGCCCGCGCGTGACTTGCCGATGGCCGCGCCCTTCAGGATGAACAGCGGGATGGAGAGCAGCGTGATGCTGGCCATCTCCTCGTAGACGTTCTGCGTGACCGTGTCCAGCGCCGAGGCCGGCATGAAGAAGGCCATGAAGAGCGTGGCGACGCTTCCCAGCGCGAACGCGATGGGCGCGCCCGAGAACATGAACAGCAGGGTGACGATCCCGAACAGGGACCCGAGGGCGAGCATGCTCATGCCGCACCTCCCGCGACGGGCTTGAAGAGGCGGTTGGCGCGCGCGGTGAGCTGCACCAGCAGTTGCAGGCTCAACAGCGTCATGCCCGCAGCCATCAGGCCGTAGGGAATCCACAGCGGCGGCGCCCAGGAAGACGACGTGGTCTGGCCCTCGGCCCAGGCTTCATGGAACAGCGTCCACGATTTCCAGGCAAAGAAGCTGCAGAAGGCGGTGCAGAGCAGGTCCACCAGCGTGAGGCGCAGCTGGTTCAGCGCCCGGGGCAACAGGCCGGCGACGGCCTCGATGCCAACGTGCCCGCGCAGCTGCTGCACGAAGGCGCCGCAGAGAAAGGTGGCGCCCACGAGGCAGAACACGGCGGCTTCGTCCTGCCAGTCGGTGGAGGCTTTCATCACATAGCGCGACACCACGCTGTAGGTCAGCACGCAGGACGCCACCAGCAGGGCGAGCATGCCCAGGGCCACCATGGCGCGGTTGATGAAGTCCAGCAGCCGGGCCAGGGGCATCAGCATGGCGGGTGTGTGCGGGTCGATGCCCGCGACCGCGGGCTTCAGTTCGAATCCGTGGCTCATGGCGGCCTCAGAGCAGCTTCTGCGCGGCCTTGAGGATGGCGGCGCAGGATTCGTTCTTGTCGCCGAAGTCCTTCCAGGCGGTGTCGCGGGCGATGGCCTGCCACTTCTTGAGCGTGGGCTCGTCCATGTCGTAGACCTTGGCGCCGGCCTTGGCATAGAGCGCCGCGGCGGTCTGGTCGTCGGCCTTGGCGGCGTCGCGGGCGAACACTTCCATCTCGGCGCCGACGGCCATGACCAGGTCCTGCTGGGCCTTGGGCAGCTTGTTGAAGACCTCCTTGGAGATCATCAGCGGCTCCAGCATGAACCAGTAGGTGCGCTGGCGGCCGGAGGTCAGGTGCTTGGCAATCTCCTCCAGCTTGAAGGAGATGAAGCTGGTGGAGGAGGTCATGGCGGCATCCATGGCGCCGGTCTGCATGGCCGCGTAGATTTCGTTGGACGGCAGCGTGATGACCGAGGCGCCCGCCGTCTTGAGCATCATGTCCATCTCGCGGCTGCCGCCGCGCACCTTCAGGCCCTTGGCGTCGTCGGGCGTGACGAGGGGCCGCGCGCGGCTGGCCACGCCACCGGCCTGCCAGACCCAGCTGACGATGATCACGCCCTTGTCGTCGAGCACCTTGGACAGCAGCTTGCCCACCTCGGCGGTCTTCCAGGCGGCGCCCTGTTCATAGCTGGGCACCAGGGCCGGCATCAGGCCTGCATTCGTCTCGGCGACCTCGCCGCCGGCATAGGACAGCGGCACCAGGCTCATGTCCAACGCGCCCTTGCGCAGCGCGGAGAACTGGGCGTTGGTCTTCATCAGCGAGGAGCCCGGGTAGACCGAGGCCTTCAGCGCACCGCTGCTGCGCGTTTCCACCTCGGCGGCGAACTTGCGGCACAGGCGGTCACGGAAATCGCCTTCGGTGAGCGTCCCGCTCGGGAACTGGTGCGAGATCTTGAGTGAGCCGGCTTGTGCCTGGGCCTGGGCGTGAGGCAGGCAGGCGGCGGCAGCGGTGGCAGCCAGCCAGTGGCGGCGGGTGAAGGTCATGGCTTGTCTCCAGGGTCCGCCTGATCGTGGCGGTATGCGGCGCAGTGTCAAAGCGCCGCCTGGAGGGATCAATCAACCTCCGTCAGCGACCGTTACGCTGACTGCAAGGGTCGTGGGTTAACCCTGGTTTGCCTGGAGTTCGGCGGAGTAGCCGCGGCAGGCTGCCAGCAGCGACAGCAGGTTGGGGTCGCGCTCGCGGGTGCGCAGGAAGATGACGCTGATCTTCTGCCGCATCTGGAACTGCGGCAGCAGGGGTACCAGGCACACATTGCGCGGCAGCACGCTGCGGATGCGCCCCGGTAACAAGGTACAGCCGATGCCGCCGCCCACGAGGTTCATCAACGAAAAGATGTCGTTGGTGGTCATGACCACATGGGGCTCGAAACCCGCCACCCGGAAGGCGTCACGGAAGCGATCGTGCGTGACGTAGCCCTCGTTGAGTGACACGAAACGTTCGTCGGCGCAGGCGCCCAGGTCGACAACCGCCTGCCGCGCGTAGGGCGAGTTGGCCGGTGCGGCGAAGAAGATCTCGTCTTCGAACAGCAGCTGCGATTCAATGTCGGCCGCTCCGTCGGGTTGGCCCATCACGGTGGCGTCGAGCTCGCCCTCGCGCAGCTTGCGCAGCAGCTCGCTGTTGGAGCCCAGCACCAGCTCGGTCTGGATGTCGGGCTTGCGCAGGCGCAGCGCCATGATGAGGGCCGGCACGGTGCCGCTGGTCAGCGAGTACAACGAGCCGATGCGGATGCGGTCGGCCGCATAACCGGCGATCTCGCGCGTGGCGCGGATGCCCTGGGCCATGGACTGGAGCACCTCCCGGGCCACGTCGGCCAGCGCATGCGCCGCATCGTTGGGCTGCAGGTTGCGGCCCTCCAGACGGAACAGGCTGCAGCGGGTGCCGGTTTCCAGCGAGTGCAGCGCGCGGTGCACGCTGACGGCACTCACGCCCAACCGCTCGGCCGCACGCGCCAGGCTGCCGGCCTCCATGAAGGCCAGCAGGATCTCCAGCTTGCGGAAGGTGATCTCTTCGTCGATGCGCTCGAGCATGGGCCGGCATCCTAGCGCCGGCAAGAACAGCGCGTCAGAGGTGCAGCGCCGCCAGCGCGCCGAGCACGCAGCCGATGCCGCCGAACACCAGCGTGGCCCATTCCATCCAGCGGCGCCGCGTCAGCAGGGCGATGGCGGCCACCGCGATCGACACCTGCAGCGCGGTGGTGGCCTGCGCCCAGCGGTGATGCATGTGCAGCTGCTGTTCGCTCTTCTCGTCGAAGTGCCTGGACTCTTCTTCCAGCTTCTCGGCGTTGGCCTTGATGTCGGCCTTTTCCTTCTCGTAGCGGGCGATCTTGTCCCGGTACTTGGCCTTCTGCTCTTCGCTCGGCGTCAGCTCCAGTGCGAGCTCGGCGAGGTTCTGCTTGCTGCTCTTGGACTGGTAGTAGTTCCACTGGTTGCTGGCCTCGGTCTTCTTGATGGCCGCGTCGTTCTTCAGGATGCCGGCATTGGCCTGCGTGGCGCCACCCATGTAGGAGAAGAAGGCGCCCACGGTGGCGAGCACCGCGGTGATGACGGCGAGCTGGCCAGCGAAGCCCTTGGGCTCGTGCTGGGCCGCGTGTTCCAGCTCGTGTTCGTGAGGGCCGTGGACGTGGAAACCGTGTCCGGACATGAATCAATCCTTGCGAAGGTAGTCGACAAACTCGTAATGCAGGCCCGCGGCGCTGGTGTGGGCCTCGCGGCCCGATTCGGCAAAGCGTTCGCGCGGCCAGGCCGGGAAGTGCCGGTCGGCGTCGGGGAAAGCCGCGTCGACCTCGGTGAGGGCCAGGCGGTCGGCGTGGGGCAGGGCGAGCGCATAGATTTCGCTGCCTCCGATCACGCACACCTCCGCCTCGCCGGCACAGGCGGCCAGGGCCGCTTGCAGGCTTGGGAACACGTCGGCCCCCGTCAGTTCCCGCGTGCTGCGGCTCACCACCAGGTTGCGCCGGCCGGGCAGGGGGCGAAAGCGCGGCGGCAGCGAGTCCCAGGTCTTGCGGCCCATGACGACCGGCTTGCCCAGCGTGAGCGCCTTGAAGCGGGCGAGGTCTTCCGGCAGGTGCCACAGCAGCGCGTTGTCGCGCCCGATCGCGCCATCGCGGGCGACAGCCGCCACCAGCGTGATGCGGCTCATACCGCGACCGGCGCCTTGATGGCGGGATGGGGGTCGTAGCCGCTGAGCTCGAAGTCTTCGTAGGCGTAATCGAAGATCGAGTCGGGGCGGCGCTTGATCGTCATGGTGGGGTAGGGACGTGGCTCGCGGGCGAGCTGGGTCTGCACCTGCTCCACGTGGTTGTCGTAGATGTGGCAATCGCCGCCGGTCCAGATGAAGTCACCCAGCGCCAGGTCGCACTGCTGGGCCAGCATCATGGTGAGCAGCGCGTAGGAGGCGATGTTGAAGGGCACGCCCAGGAAGATGTCAGCGCTGCGCTGGTAGAGCTGGCAGCTGAGCTTGCCGTCGGCCACGTAGAACTGGAAGAACGCATGGCAGGGCATCAGCGCCATCTTGGGCAGGTCGGCCACGTTCCAGGCACTGACGATGATGCGGCGGCTGTCGGGGTTGGCTTTCAGCGTCTTGACGACGTCGGCGATCTGGTCGATGTGCCCGCCGTCCGGCGTGGGCCAGTTGCGCCACTGCACGCCGTAGACCGGGCCGAGGTCGCCATCCTCGCGGGCCCATTCGTTCCAGATGGTCACGCCGCGCTCCTGCAGCCACTTGACGTTGCTGTCACCGCGCAGGAACCACAGCAGCTCCAGGATGATGGATTTGAGGTGGACCTTCTTCGTCGTGACCAGCGGGAAACCCTGGTTCAGATCGAAGCGCATCTGGTGGCCGAACACGCTGCGCGTGCCGGTGCCGGTGCGGTCGCTCTTGTGCACGCCATGCTCGAACACATGGCGCATGAAGTCTTCGTATTGGCGGGGAGGCGTGCTCATGGCCCGCATTCTCCGTCGTCCAGCCGGGGCAGGCTGCCCCCAGGCTGTCAGGGCGCGAGCAGCACCTGCAGCACGCGGCGCATCACCGGCGCCATGACCGGGATCTGCCGGGCGACCTCGGGGTCTCGGACGCTGAGCGCCGTCAGGCCGTTGAAGAGCGCGCCCAGCAGCAGCGAGCGGCCCTGGATCTCTTCATCGGACACCGCATGCGCCTGTTCCCCCAGGCTCTGCCGGATCAAGGCTTGGGCCCGTTCGTTGACCAGCGCCTGGCTGCGCCGCACCACCGCCGCCAGCCGCGGGTTGCGGCTGGCCTCGGCCAAGACTTCGAGCTGCAGGGCGGCCTTGGCCACCTCGCTGTGCTCGTCCAGCGCCTGCTCGGTGCCTTCAAGCATCTTCTGCAGCAGGTCGCCCTCCTGCTGGATCTCGGAGATGCGCGCCAGGATCTCCTCGCAGTCCCGCTCGACGATGGCCGCGATGATCTCGTCCTTGTTCTCGAAGAGGTTGTAGATGTGGCCCGGGCTCATGCCGGCCAGCTTGGCAATCTCGGCCATGCTGGCGGCATGAAAGCCCCGGCGCCGGAAGGCGTCGGAGGCCGCATCCAGCACCTGCTGTCGGCGGGCCTGGGCGCGTTCGGTGGGAGCGGTGGTCATGGTCGGTGCGGCGTTCACCCGCCCGATTGTCGCGGTGTTGCGGCAGCCGCCTGGGTCTCGGTGAGCGTGCCGCCGCCCAGGGCCTTGTAGAGCGTCACCCGGTTGAGCTGCTGCGACAGCTGCACTTGCACCAAGGCCTGCTGCGCGGCGTAGAGGCTGCGCTGGGCGTCCAGGGTGGCCAGACGGTCGTCCACGCCGGCCTTGAAGCGGGCCTCGGCCAGTTTCAGCGCGTCGGTGGTCTGCGCCACCAGGCGTTGCTGGGCCTGGGCCTGCTGGCCGAGGGTGGCGCGCTGGGCCAGCCCGTCGGCCACTTCGCGGAAGGCGGTCTGGATGGCCTTCTCGTACTGGGCCACCGCGATATCGCGGTCCACCTGGGCCGTCTTGAGCTGTGCACGGTTGCGACCGGCGTCGAAGATGGGCAGGCTGATCTGCGGGATGAAGCTCCAGCTGCCGCTGCCGGCCTTGAACAGGCCGTCGAGGGCATTGCTGGCGGTGCCCGCGCTGGCCGTCAGGCTGATGCGCGGGAAGAAGGCGGCGCGGGCGGCGCCGATCTGGGCTTCGGCCGCCTGCAGGCTGCGCTCGGCCTGCAGCACATCCGGCCGCTGCAGCAGCACCTCGGAGGGCAGGCCGGCGGGCAGCTCGGCGGTCAGCGTGGCCGCTTCGGCACTGCCGGCCACCGGCCAGTGGCCTGCCTGCAGCGGCGCACCCACCAGCAGCTCCAGCGCATTGCGGTCGGTGGCGACCAACTGGGTCAGGCTGGCGAGGTCGGACCGCGCCTGCTCAACCGCGATCTCGGCTTGGCGCAGGTCCAGCGTCGAGGAGATGCCGCCCGCCTGCAGGCGCTGCGTCAGACGCAGGCCGTCTTCGCGGGCCTTCAAGGTCTGCTCGGTCAGCTGCAGCCGCTCCTGGTCGGCCGCCAGGGTCAGCCAGCTGCTGGCGACCTGGGCGATCAGGCTGATCTGCGTGCTGCGGCGGCCCTCGTCGGTGGCGAGGTACTGCTGCAGGGCCGCGTCGGTCAGGTTCTTGACGCGACCGAACAGGTCCAGTTCGAAGGCGCTGATGCCCACACCGGCGGTGTATTGCCGGCTGATCACGGGCTGCCCGGTGCCGGTCAGGCTGCCCGGTGTGCGCTGCGCCGTCTGGCCGCCGGTGGCGGACAGGCTCGGCAGGCGGTCGGCCTGCTGCACGCCGTACTGGGCCTGGGCGCGCTGCACGTTCAGCAGGGCCACGCGCAGGTCGCGGTTCTGCTGCAGTGCGAGCTCGACGACCTCGCGCAGGCGGGCATCGGTGATGAACTCGCGCCAGCCGAGTTCGGCGGCCGTACGGGCGCCCGGGGCAGCGCCGTCCGGGGCATGCCAGTCGCTGGCCACGGGCGCCACCGGGCGTTCATGCGCCGGGGCGAGGGAGGCGCAGCCGGCCAGGGCCAGGCTCACGGTCAGCAGCGTGGGCAGGAAGAAGTTCAGTGTGGGGCGCATGTCAGAGGCCCTCCGGGGAAGCCGCGGGCTGGACAGCCGGCGACGGGGTGGCAACAGGGGTGGGGGTGGCGCTGCGGCTGGGGAAGAAGCGACGCACCACGACGAAGAACACCGGCACGAACAACAGGCCGAGCACCGTGGCCGAGACCACGCCGCCGAGCACGCCGGTGCCGATGGCGTTCTGGCTGCCCGAGCCAGCGCCCGAGGCCAAGGCCAGCGGCAGCACGCCCAGGCCAAAGGCCAGCGACGTCATCAGGATGGGGCGCAGCCGCAGGCGCACGGCTTCCAGCGTGGCAGACACCGCGTCCTTGCCGGCCTCCATCTGGGCCTTGGCGAACTCCACGATCAGGATGGCGTTCTTGGCCGACAGGCCGATGGTGGTCAGCAGGCCGACCTGGAAGTACACGTCGTTGGACAGCCCGCGGCCCATTGCTGCGAGCAGCGCGCCGATGACGCCCAGCGGCACCACCAGCATCACGGCGAACGGCACCGACCAGCTCTCATACAGTGCCGCCAGGCACAGGAAGACCACCAGCAGAGACAGTGCGTACAGCATCGGCGCCTGGCCGCCGGTCAGGCGTTCCTGGTAGGACAGTCCCGTCCAGCTCAGGCCCACGCCCTGCGGCAGCTTGGCAGCAATGTCCTGCACGGCCTGCATGGCGACACCGGAACTCAGGCCGGGCGAGGGCTGGCCCAGCACCTCGACCGCAGGCAGGCCGTTGTAGCGCTCCAGGCGCGGCGAGCCGAGCTCCCAGCGTGCGGTGCCGAAGGCGGAGAACGGCACCATCTGCCCGGAGGCATTGCGTACGCGCCAGTTCTCCAGGTCCTGCGGCTGCATGCGGTAGGGCGCATCGGCCTGCAGATAGACCTTCTTCACGCGGCCGCGGTCGATGAAGTCGTTGACGTAGCTGCCGCCCCAGGCGGTGGAGAGCAGGCTGTTGATGTCGCTGACCGACAGGCCCAGGGCGCCGGCCTTGGCGGTGTCGATGTCCAGGCGCAGCTGGGGCGCGTCTTCCAGGCCGTTGGGGCGGACGGCCATCAGGCGCTTGTCCTGGGCGGCCATGCCGAGGAGCTGGTTGCGCGCGGCGGTCAGCGTCTCGCGACCGACACCGGCCTGGTCTTGCAGGTAGAAGTCGAAGCCGTTGGCATTGCCGAGTTCCAGCACGGCGGGCGGCGCGAACGCAAAGGCCATGGCATCGCGGAACTGCATGAACTGGCCCATGGCGCGGCCGGCGATGGCCTGCACCGAGTGCTCGCGGCCCTTGCGCTCCGACCAGTCCTTCATCTTCACGAAGGCAATGGCCATGTTCTCGCCCTGGCCGGCAAAGCTGAAGCCGGTCACGGCGAACACGGAGGCGACGTCCTGCTTCTCGTTCTGCAGGAAATGGTCTTCCACGCGCTTCACCACCTCCAGCGTGCGGCCCTGCGTGGCGCCGGCCGGGAGCTGGATCTGGGAGAACAGGATGCCCTGGTCTTCCTCAGGCAGGAAGGCGGTGGGCAGGCGCAGGAAGAGCACCGCCATGCCGGCGACGATCAGGCCGTAGACCACCAGCTGGCGGCCCCAGCGGCGCAGCATGCGGGCCACCACGCCTTCGTAGCCGGCCGTGGCCTGCTCGAAGCGGCGGTTGAAGGCACCGAAGAAGCCGCGCGTGGCCGGCCCGTGGCCGGGCTTGAGCAGCGTGGCGCACAGCGCCGGGGTGAGCACCATGGCCACCAGCACCGACAGCACCATGGCCGACACGATGGTGATCGAGAACTGGCGGTAGATGACGCCCGTGGACCCGCCGAAGAAGGCCATCGGCACGAACACCGCCGACAGCACCATGGCGATGCCCACCAGCGCACCGCTGATCTGGCCCATGGACTTGCGCGTGGCCTCCTTGGGCGACAGGCCTTCCTCGGTCATCACGCGCTCGACGTTCTCCACCACCACGATGGCGTCGTCCACCAGCAGGCCGATGGCCAGCACCAGGCCGAACATGGTCAGGGTGTTGATCGAGAAGCCAGCCACGGCCATCACGCCAAAGGTGCCGAGCAGCACGACCGGCACAGCAATCGTCGGGATCAGCGTGGCGCGGAAGTTCTGCAGGAAGAGGTACATCACCAGGAACACCAGTACCACGGCCTCGGCCAGGGTCTTGACCACTTCCTCGATGGACACCTGCACGAAGGGCGTGCTGTCGTAGGGCACCACGGCCTTCATGCCGGCGGGCATGAAGCCCTCCAGGCGCTTGACCTCGGCCTCGACGGCCTTGGCCGTGGCCAGGGCATTGGCGCCGGTGGCCAGCTTCACGGCCACGCCGGCCGCCGGCTTGCCGTTGTAGCGGGAGACGGTGGCGTAGTTCTCGGCGCCCAGCTCCACCCGGGCCACGTCGCTCAGGTGGACGGTGGCGCCGCTCGCCTGGGTCTTCAGCACGATGTTGCGGAACTGCTCCGGCGTCTGCAGCCGGGTCTGCGCGGTGATGGTGGCGTTGAGCTGCTGGCCGACGTTGGCCGGGGCCGCGCCGAGCTGGCCGGCCGAGACCTGGGCGTTCTGCGCCTGGATGGCGGCGGACACGTCATCCGGCGTCAGGTTGTATTGCGCCAGTTGGGTCGGGTTGATCCAGATGCGCATGGCGTACTGCGCGCCGAAGAGCTGCACCTCGCCCACGCCGTCCACGCGGCTCAGCGGGTCGAGCACGTTGGACGACACATAGTCGGCCAGGTCGACCTGGGACAACTTGCCGTCTTCCGACACAAAGCCCAGCACCATCAGGAAGTTGATGGTGGACTTGGTGACGGTCACGCCCTGGCGCTGCACTTCCTGCGGCAGCAGCGGCGTGGCGGCCTGCAGCTTGTTCTGCACCTGCACCTGGGCAATGTCGGGGTTGGTGCCGGCATTGAAGGTGACGGTGATGGTGGCGTTGCCCTGCGAGTCCGACGTGGAGGACATGTAGGTCATGCCGTCCAGGCCCTTGAGCTTTTGCTCGATGACCTGGGTGACGGTGTCTTCCAGCGTCTTGGCCGAGGCACCCGGGTAGCGGGCATTGATGCTCACCTGCGGCGGCGCAATGCTGGGGTACTGCGAGACCGGCAGGCTGCGGATGGACAGCGCGCCGGCCAGCATGATGACGATGGCCAGCACCCATGCAAAGATGGGGCGGTCAATGAAGAAGCGCGACATGGTGGGGCTCCCTCTTGATCAGCGGCTGGCGGCAGAGGCAGCCGCTGCAGGCACGCCTTGCACCGGAGCGCCGGGGCGCAGGCGCTGCAGGCCATCCACGATGAGCTGCTCACCAGCGGCCACACCGCCGGTCACCAGCCACTGGCCTTGCACCACGCCGGCCGTCTGCAGCACGCGGCCTTCGGCCTTGCCGTCCTTGATGACCATGGCGGTCGCATTGCCACGAGCGTCGCGCGAGACGGCCGCCTGCGGCACGAGCAGCGCCTGCGCCTGCGTACCCGTCTGCACCTGGGCGCGCACATACATGCCCGGCAGCAGCTGGCGCTTGGGATTCGGGAACTGCGCGCGCAGCGTGACGCTGCCGCTGGCTGGGTCCACCTGCAGTTCGGAGAACTGCAGCTTGCCTTCCAGCGGGTAGGTGCTGCCGTCTTCCAGCAGCAGGCTCACGCGCGCCTGGCCGTTGCCGTCGCGCTGCAGCGTGCCGTCGGCCAGCTGGCGCTGCAGGCGCAGCAGTTCGGCGCTGGTCTGGGTCACGTCCACATAGATGGGGTCGAGCTGCTGCACGGTGGCCAGGGCCGTGGCCTGGTTGGCGGTGACCAGGGCGCCCGCGGTGACGGCCGAGCGGCCGATGCGGCCCGCCACGGGCGCGGTGACGCGGGTGCGGTCGAGGTCGATCTGGGCGGTACGCACGGCGGCCTTGGCGGCTTCCACGTCGGCCTGGGCCTGCTTGAGGGCGGCCTGGGCGTCGTCGCGGAGCTGCTTGCTGACGGCGTCGATGCCGGCCAGCTCGTCATAGCGACTGGCCTTCAGGCGCGCGGTGGTGGCGTTGGCCTCTGCCTTGGCCAGGCTCGCCTTGGCGCTGTCCAGCGCGGCCTGGTAGCTGGCGGGGTCGATCTGGTAGAGCAACTGGCCGGGCTTGACGTCGCTGCCTTCGGTGAAGGCGCGGGTCTTGATCAGGCCGGTGACCTGGGGGCGCACCTCGGCGGTCTGGGTGGCGACCGTACGGCCGGCGAGCTCAGTGTTCAGGGTCACGCGCTGCGGTTGCAGCGTGATCACGCCCACCGGTGCCGGCCCCTGAGCGGGCGGTCCGCCTTGGGCGTCAGCCTGGCCGCAGGCCGTCAGCACGGCCGCTGCGGTGATGGACAGGGCCAGGGTGGCAATCAGGGGCCAGCGGTTGGCGGCCCCGGGCTGGGGAGTTGAGGCAGACAGCTTGGGCATGGAGCGCTCCAGGGACGGTGTTCCGGCGGGCGCCTCGGCTATTTCAGGCGGGGAGCACCCTTGGGTGTTGTGTGAATGAGCGTTCATTCTATGAATCGGCGCCGTAGCGGCAAGGAGAAAGTGAATGACCATTCATTCACCTGGGGTCTTTCAGGCGCCGCGCGTGGCATCCGTCACGGATCTCGAACCGCACTGCACGGGCTGCCCGATGGCCTCAGCCGGCGCCTGAAAGCTGTCCGAAACCTGTCGACTTCTTTGACACCGGCGAAGACGCAAGACGCCACCTGCGTGGCCCCCCTAACAAAAGGTGTGCCCGGACAACGGGTTAGGGATGGACGCTTGGCGCTGGCGCGTTCGTTGCTTCAACCGATCGCGCCAGCACCTCCCGTGCGGCGCCGATCAACAAGGAGACTTCCATGCAACTGAATCAGGTGCTGTGCGCCGCGCTGCTGGCCGTCGGGCTGGCCCAGACGGCAAGCGCTGACGTAACGATCGATCCGACCAGTGCCCTGGTCGTCAACGGGGCGCTTGGCGGCAGCGCTCCAACGGGATTCGGCGCCAGCTCGCTCGCGGGCAACGGCGTCAACAAGGGCGAGTTCTACATCTCCGCCACGGCCTTGTTCGGTCAGGCGGTCAAGATCTCCGACATCGCCTCGATGAGCTTTTGGACGAACAAGGCCCAGGGCGCCGGCGCGCCGGACTGGACGCTGCTCCTCTACACGGCCAAGCAGCAGGGCGATTCGAGCTGGTACCACACCCGGCTGAATGCCGAGCCCTATTTCGTGGCCAGCCCGACGGCGACGGCGGGCGCCTGGCATCAGTGGACGACGGGTGGCAGCGAGGCGCTGAAGTTCTACGACCAGCCGCGCTCGAACACCTTCGGCACCTACACCGACCCGACCTGGTCCGAGCTGCTCGCCGGGGCGGTGACCTGGGACGGTGCCGGCCAGACTGGCGCCACGGTGGACTACCGCGAGGAGTTCGTGAACGTCTTCAGCCTGCAGACGGGCTCTGGCTGGGCCAATGGCTTCACCGGCCAGGTCGACGGCTTGACCATCACGCTGGTCAGCGGCTTGTCGGCCAGTGTGAACTTTGAAGGCAACGTCATTCCCGAGCCCGCGTCGCTCGCCCTCGTGGGCGTGGCCCTGGCGGGCCTGGGCGTGATGCGCCGGCGCAAGGCCTGAGCGGCTGCTTCGCCTCAAGAGCCCGCCGAGCCGCGGGCTTTGTTGTGTCTGTCAGGCGGTGACCGCTTCGGCCCTCGCGCGGCCCAGGGCCTCGTCTTCGAGCCCGAACTGCATCGCGGCCAGCTTGGCGTACAGCCCGCCGCGGGCGACGAGTTCATCGTGCCGGCCGATGTCCACGATGCGGCCAGCTTCCAGCACCACGATGCGGTCGGCCTTCTGGATGGTGGCCAGCCGGTGGGCGATGACCAGCGTCGTGCGGTCGAGCATGGCGGCCTCGAGTGCCGCTTGAACGACGCGTTCGCTCTCGGCGTCGAGTGCGCTGGTGGCTTCGTCCAGCAGCAGCAGCGGCGGGTTCTTCAGCATCGCGCGGGCGATGCTGATGCGTTGGCGCTGGCCACCCGACAGGCGCACGCCGCGCTCGCCGAGGAAGCTCTGGTAACCCTCGGGCAGAGCGCGGATGAAATCGTCGGCAAAGGCGGCGCGGGCGGCAGCCATCACTTCTTCATCGGTGGCCTCGGGCCGGCCATAGCGGATGTTCTCCATCGCGGTGGTCGAGAAGATGATGCTGTCCTGCGGCACCAGGCCCACGCTGGCGCGCAGGTCAGCCAGGCTGAGCTGCTGCGTCGGCACACCGTTCAGCCGGATCTGGCCGCTTTGCGGGTCGTAAAAGCGCAGCAGGAGCTGGAACACGGTTGTCTTGCCGGCGCCGCTTGGGCCGACCAGCGCGACCGTCTCGCCGGGCTCGATGGTGAGGCTGAGCTGGTCAAGCGCGGCGGTTTGCGGGCGCGACGGGTAATGGAAGCCGATGCGGTCGAACTCGACCCGCGTGCCACCGCGCGTGGCGGGCAGAGATTGCGGCTGGGCCGGGTCGCCCACCGGCGAGCGGGCGTTCATCAGCTCGATCAGCCGTTCGGTGGCGCCCGCGGCGCGCAGCACATCGCCCCAGACCTCGGCCAGCACGGCCACGCTGCTGACCAGCAGCGTCACGTAGACCACCGTCTGCCCGAGGTGGCCGGCGCTGATCTTGCCGGCAATCACGGCTTGCGTGCCCTGGTACAGGCCCCACAGCATGGCGCCGAACACACCGGTGATGATGAAGGCCACCAGGAAGCTGCGCACCTTGGTGCGCTTGCGGGCGGTGTCGAACGCCGCCTCGCTGGCCGCCGAGAAGCGCCGGGCTTCAGCGCCTTCCTGGGTGTAGCTCTGCACCACCGTGACGGCATTCAGCACCTCGGCTGCGATCGCGGAGGTGTCGGCCACACGGTCCTGGCTGGCGCGCGACAGCTTGCGCACCCGGCGGCCGAAGTACAGCGCGGGCGCCACGATCAGCACCAGGATGCCCAGCACCTGGCCCATCACGTAGGGGTTGGTGACGACCAACATGGTCAGCGCACCGATGCCCATCACCACGTTGCGCAGGCCCATCGATAGGCTGGAGCCCACCACGGTCTGCACGACGGTGGTGTCGGTCGTGATGCGTGACAGCACCTCGCCGGTCTGCGTGGTTTCGAAGAACTCGGGGCTCTGCTTCAGCACATGGGTGTAGATGGCGTTGCGCAGGTCGGCCGTAACCCGCTCGCCGAGCCAGGTGACCATGTAGAACCGCGAGGCCGAGAAGATGCCGAGCGCCGCCCCCACCGCAAACATGGCCAGGAAGTGCTCGCGCAAGGCCATCAGCCGCTCGCCCGGGTTGCCGGCCTCGAAGCCGGCATCGATCAGGCCGCGCAGGGCCAGCGGGAAGGCGAGGGTGGCGAGTGCGGCCAGCAGCAGTGTCAGCACGGCCAGCGCGATGCGGCCACGGTAGGGCCGCAGGAAGGGCACGAGGCCGCGCAGGGAGCGGGCCTGTTTGGAGGCAGGGCGGTCGGTGGTGGAACTCATGGGTTCTTGTCGGGGGCCGGCAGACGGGAGGTGCCGGACCGGATCGCACGTGAAGGCATTGGCGGCGGATTGTGGTTCAGGCCATGGGCGGTTTGCCGATGTAGCCGGTGAGCTCCAGGTAGCCTGTGCCGAGTGGCCGGTTTTGGCGGTCGGACAGCCGGGCGGCGCCCTCCCAGTAGACCAGACCGCTGCTGCGCCGCGCATCGACCTCCTGCGCATCGAAGAAGGCCTCGATGTGCATCTCGCCCGCTGGGGTGAGCAGCTGCCAGGCCACGGGCCAGCGGGCATCGGTGGCGGGGCTGGTCCAGTGCCGCGTCGGCGCCATGTGCACCTCGTCGGGGCTGAAGCTGCGGTCCGGCTGGCCCGGCGTGCGCAGGCTGCCGCCGGCCCAGTCCCGCTGGCCATCCTTGCGGCGAAGCTGGAACAGGGTCAGCGCGCGCCCGTCGTGCAGGTTGACGCCCAGCCAGTCCCAGCCCTGGGCCTCGCCGAGGTAGCGATCGCTCCATTCGTGGTCGAGCCAGGCGCGGCCGGTCAGGCTGTGGCGGCGGCCGTCCAGCATCAGCGCCGCCTGCGTGAGCAGCTGCGGCCGGGAGTAATAGTTGGAGAACTGTTCCGGGGATGGCCCCTTGCGGGAGATGCCGGCGTCACCCTGCAGCAGCGGGGCATCGGGTGAGGCCAGTTCCAGCTCCATCGAGAAGCCGGGCCCGTTGAAATGCGCCCGGTAGCCGTCGCCCTCGCGGCGCAGCCACCAGTCGCGCATGCGCACGTCGCAGTCGCCAAGGGCGGCCTGCACCGCGCCGGGCAGGGCGCGGCTCAGACGCTGTGTGTGGCGCTGGCGCCGGGCCGACAGGTCGGACAGGGCCACGTGGCCGAGCATGAGTTGGCGGGCGGCCAGGGCGCTCGGGTGGTCGTCAGCCGCAGGCCCGGGCACGCGGAAGAAGGTCAGCTGGTAGCCGTAGCGCGGCGCGGCGCCGTCGCGGTCGCCGAGCAGGCCGGTCAGGTACCACCACTCGATGGCCTGGGCCGGGTGGGCGCCGAAGTCGGCCGGAAAGTTCATCGCGGCCAGGGCGCCGCGAGGCAGGGCCAGGGGCGCAGCTGCGAGCAGCAGGGTACGGCGTCGGATCATCAACTGTCCTCTCTCACGGCGCGTACCGCATCGGCACCCAGCGCCTGCCGGCCGGCGAAGGCCGACGCGCCGACCGCCGCCAGGAAGGCCAGCCCCACCAGCGCGGCCAGCCGGGGCAGCGGCAGGTGCAGGTCCATGCTCCAGTGAAAGCTCTGCGGGTTCACGACGAACACCAGCACCGCGCTCAAGGCCAGCCCCAGGCCCAGGCCGGCCAGCGCACCGGCGCCCCCCGTGAGGCCAGCCTCCAGCAACAGCAGCCGCATCAGTTCGCGGCGGGACAACCCGAGATGCCGCAGCAGCCCGAACTCGCGCCGCCTGGCCAGCGCCTGGGCGGACTGGCTGGCCACCACGCCGAACAGGCCCACGGCCAGCGCCACCGCCTGAAGCCACACGGTGATCGCAAAGCTGCGGTCGAAGATCGTCAGCGACAGCTCGCGCAGCTCGCCGGCCGCGGCCAGCTCGATGTTCTCGCCGCCCAGGCGCCGCACCTCCGCCCGCGCCTGGTCCAGCGATTGACCGGGCTTGAGCCACAGCGCCATCTCCGTGGCGCTGCGATCGCCGGTGAGGCGGCGGTAGTCGTCCAGGTCCATCCACACCGCCGTGGCCTGGCGGGAATAGTCGCGCCAGATGCCCTGCACCTGCAGGGTCAGGCGCCGCCCGCCCTGTGCACCCTGTGCGCCCTGTGCGCTGTCAGGCAGCTCCGCCGTGAAGACGCGCCCGACGGTGAGCCCGTCGCGGTCCCGCGCGGCTTCGTTCACCCAGACGGCGATGGCGCCACCCGCCAGGTCACCCGACCAGCGCTCGATCAGGGGCAGGCCGCCGGCTTGCACACTGCGCGCGGTCAGCGCCACGGCGTCGGTGCCGGGTGCCAGGCGCAGGCGGGTGGTGCGCTGGGGCGTTGCCCGCGCGATGGGCGGCAGGGCGGGCAGGGTCTGCAGCAGCTCGGGCGGCAAGGGGGCCGGCGTGCCGTCGGGCAGGCGCAAGGCGCTGCGAACGTAGAGGTCGGCCGGCAGCGCGTCGTCCAGCCAATGCATCAGCGACTGCCGGAAGCTGCCGATCATCACGGTCATGGCCACCGCCAGCGCCAGGGCGACCAGCACGCCCGCGAGCGAACGCCGCGCCTCGGTGGCCTGGTCGCGGCTGCGTTCGCGCGCCAGCAGCAAGAGCGGCCCGGCCGGCAGCCGCGCCAGCAGTGCCGTGATGGCGCGCACCAGCGCCGGCACCAGCGCCAGCCCGCCCAGCAGCAGAAGCAGCATGGACAGGTAGGCGGCCACCGGCGTGTCGCCCCATACCGGCGGCAGCCAGGCGAGGGCGGTTCCGAGCGCCATGAGGCCGACGCCGGCAGCGGCGGGCAGGGCGCGGCTGGCGGGCAGGCCCAGGCCCTTGAGCACCAGGGCCGGCGCGATGCGGCGCACGGTCAGCGCGGGCGCCAGCGCCGCCACCAGGGCGGCCACAAGCCCGAGCGCGCCATAGACCGCGGCGGGCACGGCCAGCGGCTGGTTGAACAGCAGGTCGGTCGAGGAGCTGGCGCCCCCGTGCAGGCCCAGGTCGCTGCCCAGCAGCGTCAGGGCGCCGGCGGCCAGGCCCACACCCAGGCCCAGGCCGAGCAGGGCGCCCACCACGCCGATGACCGCGCCTTCCAGCAGGATCAGCTGCCAGCGCAGGCGGGCAGAAACCCCCAGCACCCCCACCAGCGCCCACTGCGGCAGCCGCTGCGCGGTCGCCAGTGACAGCACCGCGTACACGAGGAAGCTGCCGGTGAACAGCGCCATCAACGCCAGCAGGCCGAGGTTGACGCGGTAGGCGCGGGTCAGGTCCGACAGCCGGGCGCCCTCGTCGACCGGTGGGCTGGCCTGCCAGCGCGCCGGCAGGCGCGCCGCCCAGGCGATGGCATCGGTGCCCGGTTGCAGTTGCAGGTCGATGCGGTCGAGGCTGCCCAGCCGGCCGAACAAGGTCTGGGCGTCGGCGATGTCCAGCACCCCGAGCGGCGAGTTGCCCGCCGCCACGCGGCCCCCCACGGCGAACGCCACGTCCCGGGGCGGCGCGCCGGCGGGCTGGGGCAGGCGCAGTGTCAGCCGCGTGGCGCCAGGGGGCAGCCGGCTGCGGGCCGCTGCGTTCAGGTGCAGGGTGGCGACGGCGACCGCCGCCAGCGGCCCGTCGCTCACCTGGGGTGTCAGCTCCGGGGCCAGGGGCCGGTTCTCTGCCGCCGACGCATACAGCGCCAGCGGGTCCAGCCCGATGAGGTGCACCGAAACGCCGCGGCCCGCCGGGCCGCCCTGGCCGAGCCAGAGCGCCTCGGCCTCCAGCACCGGATTGGCATTGGCCACGCCTGGCAGATTCAGCACCTCGGCGAGATCGGAGTCGGTGAGGGCGCCGTCGCGTGCGCGCAGGATGAGGTCGGCCTGGCCGTTCACGCCGCGTGCGGCCCGGGAGAACTCAGTCAGCGCCGCGCCATTGAGCAGATGCACGCCGAAGGCCAGGGCCACACCCAGCATGACCGCCAGCAACGCCAGCAGGATGCGCGCGGGCTGGGCGCGCCACATCGGCCAGGCGATGTGGCGCCACAGGCCCAGTGCACTCAAGGCCGGGGCGCGCTCAGACGGCATGCAAGCCCGTCTCGTCGAGCCGCAACCGGCGGTCGGCCGCCTGGGCGGCGGCTTCGGAATGCGTCACCAGCAGGCAGGCGGCGCCTGCCTCACGGGTGCAGCGGCGCAGCAACTCCAGCACTTCACCGGCGTGGCGGGGGTCGAGGTTGCCGGTCGGCTCGTCAGCCAGCACCAGGCGCGGCCGGTGCACCAGCGCGCGGGCAATTGCCACGCGTTGCAGTTGGCCGCCAGAAAGTTGCCGCGGCATGCGGGCGGCCAGGTCTTGCAGGTTGACCGCCGCCAGCATGGCCGCGACGTGGCCTTCATCGCGCTGGCCCAGCAGCCGCAGCGGCAGGGCCACGTTGTCAGCCACGCTCAGGTGCGGCAGCAGATGAAACGCCTGGAAGACGAAGCCCAGCGACCGGCGCCGCAGCGCGGAGCGTGCGTCGTCGTCCAGGGCGCGCAGGTCAGCGCCATCCAGTGCAATCTCGCCGGCATCGGCTTCGTCCAGGCCGGCCAGGCAGTTCAACAGGGTGGATTTGCCACTGCCCGATTCGCCCAGCAGGGCCACGATCTCACCGGGCTGGAGGTCGAGGTCGACCCCGGAAAACACCGCCACCTCGCCGTAGGACTTGGCCAGGCCGCGCGCACGCAAAAGACTCATGCCCCGGATTCTGGCCCCTTGCGCAATGCCCCCGCCCGGCCCTTGGGCGGATCGAGCTTGACGCCGCGCCGGGTCAGCGCCTCGCGCAGCAGCAGCTCGGCCTGCGCGTTGGCACTGCGCAGTTCGCTGGCTGCCAGTCGCTCCACTTCGGCCCAGAGCGCCGGGTCGACCCGCAGCGGGAAGGATTTCTTGTCCGGGCTGGCCATCAGTGCTGCTCACCAGGTCGCCGCGGGCGGCGTGGCGGCGGCGCTTCGTGCGCCGGTGGCGGTGCGGGGAAGAGGGCCTTCACCCGCCAGCACCACAGCAAGAGCCCGGCCAGCAGCAGCCCGCCCATGGCCCACCACAGGGCCTGCGGTGGCTGTGCCCAGGTGGACTGGCTGGCGAGCAAGGTGTGCAGATGCGTGCCTGCGAGCAGCAGGCTGACCATCACACCGATGCCGCTGACATGCTCACCCAGCCGCTCCAGGCTCGTGTGTCGGCGGGGCTCGGCCATCCAGTAGTCCCGGTGCGGCAGGTTCACCTGCCCCGGAGCCACGCGCCCCAGCCATAGGACGAAGGGCTTGCTGCACAGGGCCGCAGCCAGCAGCGGCAGCAGCATGGAGGCGAGGTAGGCGCCGCGCCCCATCGTCTGCTTGCCACTGACGATGGGCTCCGGCAGCCAGGGCAGGCTGCCGACGATCAGCCCGGCGGTCAACGCCCAGGCGAGCATGAACAGGCGGCTTGCGCGCATGGGAGCGGCCTCAGGTGTAGAGCGTGCCGGTGTTGACGACCGGCTGGGTCTCACGGTCGGAGCACAGCACCACGAGCAGGTTGCTGACCATGGCCGCCTTGCGCTCATCGTCCAGCACGACGATCTCGCGCTCGCTCAGGCCCTGGAGCGCCGTTTCGACCATGGTCACCGCGCCCTGCACGATCTTGGACCGGGCGCCGATGATGGCCTCGGCCTGCTGGCGGCGCAGCATGACCTGGGCGATTTCCGGGGCATAGGCGAGGTGGCTGATCTTGGCGTCCAGCACGTCCACGCCGGCGTCCGCGAAGCGTGCCTGCAGTTCGGCGCGCAGCGCCTGGGCGACGGCGTCCTGGCCGCCGCGCAGCGTGATGGTGTCGGTCTCGCCATCGTCGTTCGCGTGGTCGTAGGCATAGCAGGCGGCGAGATGGCGGATGGCGGCCTCGGCCTGCACGCGCACGTAGGCTTCGTAGTCGTCGACCTGGAACAGGGCCTGCGCGGTGTCACGCACCCGCCAGACGACGACGGCGGCGATCTCGATCGGGTTGCCGCGCTGGTCGTTGACCTTGAGCACGGGTGCGTTCAGGTTGCGGTCGCGCAGCGAGACGCGCTTCTTCAGCGCGAAAGGGTTGGCCCAACGCAGGCCGGCGCCACGGTCGCTGCCGATGTAGGCGCCGAACAGCGTGAGCGCCGCGGCCTGGTTGGGATTGAGCATGTAGAGCCCGGCCAGGATGAGGCCGCCCGCGATGACCAGCGGAATGCCGTACAGCGGCAGGGCCCGGGTCAGGGCCAGCGCGCCGGCGCCACCCAGCGCCAGCCCGATCAGGGCCATCGCGTAGCCATTCGCGGCGCGCGCCGGGTGCTCGGTCATGACGGCGCGCTTCTCAGAGGAGGAGGACATGGCGGTCTGGTCTCAAAAGTGAATCAAAGTGATATCACTTTAGGCGAGCGTGCTCACCGATGCAAGCGGTTTTTTCAGGCCATCAGGCGCTGCAGCCCGGCCAGCAGTTCGGGGATGGGTTGCGGCCCGTCGCAGGCGATGACGCGGCGGCGCGGCATGCTGCGCAGCCACGTCACCTGGCGCTTGGCCAGTTGGCGGGTGGCGGCGATGCCGCGCTCGCGCAGGGTGCTGAAGTCATTCCCGTCCAGCGCCTCCCAGACCTGCCGGTAGCCGACGCAGCGCATCGAGGGCAGCGCCAGGCTCAGGTCGCCGCGCGCGCGCAGCGCTTTGACCTCGTCGACCAGGCCCTGGTTCAGCATGGCATCAAAGCGTTGTGCCAACCGCTCATGCAGCCAGGCGCGGTCGGTGGGTTCCAGCGAAAACAGCGGCCAGTCGACCCCCTCGTCACGCGAGGCGGCATGCAGGGCGCTGAGCGGCTGGCCCGTCAGGCGGATGACCTCCAGCGCGCGCTGGATGCGCTGGCTGTCGTTGGGCGCGAGCCGGTCGGCGGTGGCCGGGTCCAGACGGGCCAGTTCGGCATGCATCGCGGGCCAGCCGCGCTCGGCGGCCTCGGCGTCGAGGGCAGCGCGCAGCTCGGCATCGGCCTGGGGCAGCGTGGACAGGCCATCGAACAGCGCCTTGAAATACAGCATCGTGCCGCCCACCAGCAGCGGCAGCCGGCCGCGGGCGCTGATTTCGGCGGCCAGGCGTCTGGCGTCGCGCACGAACTCGGCGGCCGAGTAGCTGTCGGTCGGTGCCAGGATGTCGATCAGGTGATGCGGCACCGCGGCAAGCTCGGCTGCGGTGGGCTTGGCGGTGCCGATGTCCATGCCGCGGTACACCAGCGCCGAGTCGACGCTGATGATCTCCACCGGCAGCACCTCGGCGATCGCCAGGGCCGCGGCTGTCTTGCCGCAGCCGGTGGGCCCGGCCAGGCAGATCGGGCTCAGAAACGTTCCCACGGGGCCAGGTAGCGCCATTGGCCGGCCGGCAGGTGGCCGAGCGGGATGCGGCCGATGCGCACGCGCTTCAGGCCTACGACCTTCAGGCCGACCAGTTCGCACATGCGGCGGATCTGTCGCTTCTTGCCCTCGCGCAACACGAATCGCAGCTGCTGCTCGTTCTGCCAGCTGACCTTGGCCGGCTTCAGCGCCTCGCCGTCGAGCGACAGGCCATGGTTGAGCAGGGCGAGCTTGTCCGGCGTGAGGGCCGCATTGGGCAGGGTGCCCTCGGGTACCTCATGGCCGACGAACTCCACGCGCACGAGGTATTCCTTCTCGATGTCGGAGTCATCGCCGATCAGGGCCTTGGCGATGCGGCCGTCCTGCGTCAGCACGAGCAGCCCGGTGGAGTCGATGTCCAGCCGGCCCGCCGGGGCGAGGTGGCGGTGGTGGTTGGGATGCGGCTTGATGCCCGAGGGGTCGTCCTTCCAGCGGTTCTCTGGCTGGAAGAGCACCACGGCGGGCTCATAGCCGTCTTCCGCCTGGCCGGAGACGTAGCCGATGGGCTTGTGCAGCAGCACCGTCACCAGCTGAGATTGGGCCTGGCGGGCTGCGGGGTCGATCTCGATGCGGGCATCGGGGCCGACCCGCTGGCCCAGCACCGCGACCTGGCCGTCCACCCGCACCCAGCCGGCGGCAATCCATTCGTCGGCCTCGCGGCGGGAGGCGAGCTTGAGCTCGCTCATGCGCTTGGACAGGCGCTCGCCATCGCTGCTCTCGGTCTCGCGCATCGGGGCGCGACGCGGCGCGGGTGGGCGCACGTCCGCGTCCAGCGGCCGATTGGACGCGCGGCGCTGGTCCACCCGCGGGCCGCGCTCAGGGCGCGGCGGGGCGTCGCCATACGGCGCCACCGGGCGATCACCCCGCGGTGGGCGGGCCGGCCGGTCCGGGCTTTCGGGGCGAAAGCCGCTGGCCTTCGGGCTGGCCGGGCGACCCGGCCGGTCGGCACGGTCGAAACGTTCCCCACGCTCAGGCCGCGGCGGCTTGTCGCGCGCGGGGGCGCTGCGTTCGCTGTTGCGTTGCTCGAATTGCGCCTGGCGCTCCGCTCGCTCCGCCTGGGCCTTGGCGAGCGTCGTGCGGGGCTTGGAGACACCCTTGCCACGCAAGGGGCCGCGCTTCTCACCGTCGGCCGTGCGGGTCTTGGCGGCGGGCTTCTTGTTCTTCAGGGTCAGGGTAGCCATCTCATCGGCCTCGCAGGAAAAGGGCGTCCAGGTCGCGCATGTCGAGCTGGCGCCAGGTGGGGCGGCCGTGGTTGCACTGGTCAGCGCGTTCGGTGGCCTCCATGTCGCGCAGCAGGGCGTTCATCTCGTCCAGGGTCAGCTGCCGGTTGGCGCGCACTGCGCCGTGGCAGGCCATGGTGGCCAGGATCTCATGCTGGGCGCGCTCCAGCACCGAGCTGGCGTCGAACTGCGCCATCTCGGCCAGCAGCTCGCGCGTCAGGGCCACGAGGTCGCTGGCAGCAAGCAGGGCCGGGCGCGAGCGCACCGCCAGGGTGCGGGTGGACAGCGGCGCCACGTCCAGGCCGAGCTGGGCGAGCGTGTCGGCATGCTGCTCCGCCGCAGCCACTTCTTCCGCGGTGGCGGCAAAGCTCACCGGGATCAGCAGGGGCTGGCTCTCGATCTGAGCCGAACCCAGGCGCGCCTTCAACCGTTCATAGACCACGCGCTCGTGCGCAGCGTGCATGTCCACGATGACCAGGCCCTGGCGGTTCTCGGCCAGGATGTAGACGCCCTGGATCTGCGCCACCGCCCGGCCCAGCGGCCAGTCGTCGTCAGGCAGGCGCGGCAGAGGCACCGCTGGGGCCAGGGCTGACGGCGCCGCCGCGCGCGTCACCTCGGGCACGGCGTCAGGCGCAGCCAGGCCGGCGCCAGGCAGCCCGGCCGAGGAGGGTTGCCACAGCGCTTCGTGCTGGACCAGCGACAGCCGCACCTGTTCGGCGGTTGGCGGCACGGCGGGAGAGTAGCTCGACGGGCTGGCCGCGGTGTACGCCGGGCGCGGCTCGGCCACGTAGAGCGTGGCGGGCAGGGTGGGCGCGAAGCCTAGCGGCGCCATGGCCGACTCGACGCCCGCCGTGTCGGCGCTGCGCGACTGCGCCAGTGCGTCGATGAAGGCGCGGCGCACGCTCTGGTGAATGGCGCGCCCGTCTCGGAAGCGGACCTCGATCTTGGTGGGGTGCACGTTCACGTCCACCAGCTCCGGCGCAATCTCGATGAACAGCACATAGCTCGGCTGGCGCTGGCCGTGCAGCACGTCTTCGTAAGCGGAGCGGATGGCGTGGCTGATGAGCTTGTCGCGCACGTAGCGGCCGTTGACCCAGACGTACTGCTGGTCGGCTCGCGAACGTGCTGCCTCCGGCAGGCCGGCACGGCCGGTCAGGGCCAGCGGGCCAGCGCTGTGCTCGAACGGCCGGCTGTCGGCCACGAAGTCTTCGCCGAGCACGTCGGCAATGCGCTGCTCGACCGAAGCGGCGCGCCATTGGTCCACGAGCTTGCCTTCGTGCCAGATCGCGAAGCCGACATCCGGCCGAGCCAGCGCGTGGCGGCGCACGGCCTCCACGCAATGGGCGAGCTCGGTGGCGTCGGTCTTCAGGAACTTGCGGCGCGCGGGCGTGGCGAAGAACAGCTCGCGCACTTCCACGCTCGTACCGCGCGAGCGGGCGGCGGGCTGGAGTTCGCCGCTGCGGGCGTCCAGCCGGTGGGCGTGCGCGTCGGCTGCGGTGCGCGATGCGATGGCCATGTCGGACACCGACGCGATGGCGGCCAGCGCTTCACCCCGAAAGCCCATGGTGGCGACCGACTCCAGGTCATGCAGGCTGCCGATCTTGCTCGTGGCATGCCGCTTCAGCGCCATGGGCAGCTGTTGCACCGGAATGCCGCAGCCGTCGTCTTCCACCACGATGGCGCGCACGCCGCCAGCCATCAGCTTGACCTGGATGTTGCGGGCGCCGGCGTCCAGCGCGTTGTCCACCAGCTCGCGCACGACCGAGGCCGGCCGCTCGACGACCTCGCCCGCGGCGATCTGGCTGATCAGCTCGTCGGGCAGTTCGCGGATGGGACGGGGCGCTGGCAAGTCGCGCGGGTCGGCGGGCAGGGGGGACTCCATCCCCTGGATTATCGGCGGGCTGTCATGAGGGCGCCTGGATAATGCCGCGCCATGGACCTGATGCACTTCCTGATCGACTTCATCCTGCACGTGGACGCCCATCTGGCGGAGTTCGTGCAAGCCTATGGCGCCTGGGTGTATGCGCTGCTCTTCCTGATCATCTTCGTCGAGACGGGGGTGGTGGTCATGCCGTTCCTGCCGGGCGATTCCCTGCTCTTCGTCGTGGGCGCCCTGTGCGGCGCCGGCTTGATGAGCCTGCCGCTGGCGATCGCGGTGCTGCTGCTGGCGGCCATCCTGGGCGACCAGACCAACTACCTGATCGGCCGGCGTATCGGGCCGCGGGTGTTCCAGTGGGAGCAGTCACGCTTCTTCAACAAGCGCGCCTTCGACGCCGCCCATGCCTTCTACGAGAAGCATGGCGGCATCACCATCATCCTGGCCCGCTTCATGCCGTTCGTGCGCACCTTCGCGCCCTTCGTGGCGGGCGTGGCCGAGATGAGCCGCACCAAGTTCACGATGTTCAACGTGGTTGGCGCGGTGATCTGGGTCGTGGGCCTGACCGTGGTGGGCTATCTCTTCGGCAACCTGCCCTGGGTGCAGGCCAACCTGAGCAAGATCATCTGGGCGATGATCCTCATCCCGGGCCTGATCGTCATCGGCGGTGCGGTGAAGAGCCGCTTCAAGGGCCAGCCCAGCGCCTGACTTTCGCGACCGGGAGCGGCTGGCCCTAGAGTCGCGTGTTTTGCGACTCGATCGGAGATCCCGATGACCCCGTCCCGCCTTGCCCTGGCCCTGGCCTGGATGACCTCCGGCCTGGCTGCCGTGGGGCCTGCAGCCCACGCCGCAGAGCCGACGCAGATGCTGCGTCAGCCCGCGCTCTCCAAAGACCACCTGGCCTTCGTCTACGCCGGCGACCTCTGGCTGGCCGACCGCGACGGCGCCCACGCGCGCCGGCTCACCAGCCATGCGGCCAGCGAGTTCGCGCCGCGCTTCTCGCCAGACGGCCGGCAGATCGCTTACTCGGCCAGTTATGACGGCAACACCGACGTCTACGTCATCGGCCTGGAAGGCGGCTCCCCGCGCCGCCTCACCTGGCACCCGAGCCCGGATGTCGTCAACGGCTGGAGCCCCGACGGCAAGCGCGTGCTCTTCGCCTCGCCGCGCGAGGTGCTGAACAACCGCAGCAACCAGCTCTACGAGGTCAGCACCGAGGGCGGCTACGAACGCCAGGTGATGAAGGCCGTTGCCTTCGAAGGCGCCTGGTCAGCCGACGGCCGGCAGCTGGCCTACCGGCCCTACAACGCCGCGTACGTCGGCGTCAGTGGCTGGCGCCAGAGCCGGGGGGGCTCGACACCGCCTGTCTGGATCATGGACATGGCCAGCCAGGCCTGGCAGCAGATCCCTCATGTCAATGCGACCGACCACGCGCCGGTGTGGGCGGCGGGTGAGGTGGTCTTCATCTCCGACCGGGCCGACGGTGCTGCCAACCTGTTTGCCTTCAACCCGGCGACCCGGGCGCTGCGTCAGCTCACCCGCGAGACACAGTGGGACGTGCGCAGCGTGGATGCCTGGGGCAGCACGCTGGTGTACGAAGCCGGCGGCGTGATCAAGCAGATCGACCTGGCCGGCGGCACGCCGCGTGTGCTGGACATTCGCCTGGACGGCACCGCGCCCCAGGCCCGGCCGCAATGGAAGGATGCGGGCAAGACCTTGACGCAGGCGCGCCTGTCGGCCACCGGCAAGCGTGTGGTGGTGACGGCCCGGGGCGAGGTCTTCACCGTGCCGGTCAAGGACGGCTCGGTGCGCAACCTGACCGAGACCGCGGGCGTGCGCGAGTCCGATGCCCTGTGGAGCCCGGACGGCCAGCACGTGGCCTGCATCTCGGATGCGCCCGGCATGCGCCACGAGGTCGTGTTGCAGGCGCAGACCGGCCTGGGCGCCAAGGAGCGCTTCCTGCTGCCCAAGGAGGGTTATTTCACGCTGATGGACTGGTCGCCTGACGGCCAGCAACTCGTCATCCGCGACAACCACCTGAACCTCTACCGGCTGGCCCTGGGGGCCGGGCCGCAACGCGGGCAGCTCATCAAGATCGCGACCGACGTGCGGCGCTTCGGCTCCGACGGCTTCACGGTGTCGTTTTCGCGGGACAGCCGCTGGCTGGCGTTCACGATGTCGGGAGAGAACTACCTCGGCCGCATCGTGTTGCATGAGCTGGCCACCGGCAAGAACCACGTCGTGACCGACGGCCTGACCCATGCCGGCAACCCGGTGTTCTCGCCCAAGGGCGATGTCCTGTACTTCACGGCGTCCATCAATGCCGGGCCGAGCCGCGTGCGGCTGGACCTGTCGTCGCAGGAGCGGCCCAACCGCTCGGGCCTCTACGCGCTGGTGCTGGCGGCCGATGGCAAGTCACCACTGGCGCCGAAGGCGGGTGACGAAGAGGCCCGCAAGGAAGGCAGGCAGGATGCGGCTGCCAAGGACCCCAAGCCCGCCGACGGGAGGAAGGACGTGGCTGCGCCCAAGGAGGAGGCCGTGAAGCCGGTGCGGATCGACCTCGCAGGCCTGGCCGATCGCGTGGTGGCACTGCCACTGGCCGAGCGCAACTACGACAACCTGGCCGTCGCGCACGATGGGTCGCTGTTCTATCTGCAACGCCCCCAGCCGGGTGCAAGCAGCGAGCCCGCGCAGGCCGAGCGGCGGGCCACGGCCGAGCTGTGGCGCTTCGATGCCGAGGAGCGCAAGCCCAAGATGCTGCGTACCGGCGTGGCCGAGTTCTCGCTGAGCGAGGACGGCAAGAAGCTGCTGCTGACGCTGGCCGGTGGCAAGCTCGAAGTAGGCGATGCCAACGACAAGGCCGACACCAAGGCGCTGGACCTCTCGGGCCTGCGCGCCCGCATCGACCCCAAGGCGGAGTGGAAGCAGATCTTCGACGAGGCCTGGTGGATGGAGAAGGAGTTCTTCTACGACCCTGCCCTGCACGGGCTGGACTGGCAGGCCGTCTACCAGCGCTACCTGCCTCGCCTGGCGCATGTGCAGCGCCGCGAGGACCTCAACGACCTGATCGTGGAGATGATTGGCGAGCTGCAGGTCGGGCACAACCGCGCGGGTGCCGGCGACGTGGTCCAGGAGGCGCCTGTCGCCGTGGGGCTTCTGGGGGCGGACTTCGCCATCGACAAGGGCCGCTACCGCATCGCCAGGCTCTACCCGGGCGACCGCCATGACCCCAAGCAGCGCTCGCCGCTGGCCGTGGCCGGGCTGGGTGTGAAGGAGGGTGACTTCATCCTGGCCATCAACGGCCATGAACTGGACGACAAGCTCAACCTCTATGCACTGCTGGAGAACACGGTTGGCAAGCAGGTCGTGGTCACCGTGGCCGACGATGCCGCGGGCAAGGGCCGGCGCGACATCACGGTCGAACCCATCGCCAACGAGGCACTGCTGCGCCGCTGGGCATGGATCGAGGGCAACCGGAAGAAGGTCGAGCAGAAGACCGGCGGCAAGGTCGCCTACGTCTACATGCCCGACACCGCGGACCAGGGCTATGAACACTTCAACCGCATGTTCTTCGCCCAGATCGACAAGCAGGCCCTGATCGTCGACGACCGCCGCAACGGCGGAGGCCAGGCGGCCAACTATGTGACCGAGCTGTTGTCGCGCCCCTATCTGTCGGGCTGGAAGGACCGCGACGGGCTGGTGTTCGAGACCCCGGGCGGTGCGATCTACGGCCCCAAGGCGATGCTCATCGACCAGGACGCCGGCTCAGGTGGTGACTTCATGCCCTACGCTTTCAAGCGCGTGGGCCTGGGCCCGCTGATCGGCAAGCGCACCTGGGGTGGCCTGATCGGTATCTCGGCCAACCCGCCGCTGATCGACGGCGGCTTCCTGACCGTGCCGTACTTCCGCTTCTACACGCCGGAGGGCGAGTGGCGCGTGGAGAACGAAGGCGTGGCGCCGGATGTCGACGTCGAACTCGACCCCGCCGCCGTCAACCGCGGCGAGGACACCCAGCTCGACGCGGCGATTGCCGACGTGATGAAGCGGCTGCAGACCTGGAAGCCGATCCAGCGCAAGACGGCGCCGGCCCCGGCGACGCTGGGCCGCTGATGGGCGCAGCGTGGTCCCGGCTCTCCCTGCGGGGGCGGCTGTTCCTGCTGGCCCTCCTGCCGCTGCTGGCGTCGCTGGCGCTCATCGCGCTGGCGGTGCGCCAGCAGGAGAGCGAGCTGGCCGCCCGCGAGCATGCGCTCGTGCGCGCCAGCTACATGGAAGCGCGGCGGACCGAGCTGAAGCATTACGTGGACCTCGCCGTCAGCACCATCAAGCCGCTGCTCGGGCAGGCCGGCGGGCAGGACCGGGCGCTGTCCATCCTGCAATCGCTGGACTATGGGCGCGACGGTTACTTCTTCGTCTACGACCTGCAGGGGCGGGTGCTGATGCATTCGCGTCAGCCGGAGCTGATCGGGCAGAACCTCTGGGAACTGCGCGACCCGCAGGGGCGACCCACCATCCAGCAGCTCATCGGGCAGGCCAAGGCGGGGGGCGGCTACGTTGAGTACTCGTGGCGCAAGCCTTCCAGCAGTCAGCTCGCCCCCAAGCTTGGCTATGTTGTGGCCGTGCCTGAGTGGGACTGGATGCTCGGCACCGGCCTCTACCTGGACGGCATCGAGGCCACGATGGCCGAGCTGGAGCAGGGCGCGCGGCAGAACATCACGGCCACCATGCTCTGGGTGGGAGCGGTCGCCGTGTTCGGGGTTGCGCTCATCAGCGCGGGCGCGTTGGCGCTGAATCTCAGCGAGCATCGCAGTGCCGAGGCCAAACTGCGTGCGCTGGCGCGCGAGGTGGTCCACAGCCAGGAGGACGAGCGGGCCCGACTGGCCCGGGAGTTGCACGACGGCGTGAGCCAGGCCTTGGTGGCAACCAAGCTGCTGATCGAGTCTGCACAGTCCGAGCCGGCGTCGGCCGCGCGGCTGCAGGCCCTGGCGCTGAAACGGCTGAACAGCACGCTGTCCGAGGTGCGCCATCTGTCGCATGCGCTGCGGCCGGCCCTGCTGGACACCCTCGGCCTGCCCGCGGCCCTGCAGCATCTGGCCGGTGAGTTCGATGCGGCGGGCGGCACGCATTTCAAGGCGGTGGTAGCGGGCGAGGAATTCGGCCTGCCCGATGCCGTCAACACGGCGCTGTTTCGCATTGCCCAGGAGGCGCTGAACAATGCCGCGCGGCATGCGCAGGCCACGGTGGTGACGCTGACCTTGCGCTTCGAGCCTTCGGGTGGCTTGATGCTGGAGGTTCATGACGATGGCCGCGGCTTTGACGCCGAGGCGGCGCAGGCCGTGGCCGACCGGGGGCTGGGGCTGCGCAGCATGCGCGAGCGAGCCGATGCGCTGGGGGCGCGGCTGTCGCTGATGACCTCGGCCGGCGTGGGTTGCCGGCTTGCGGTCAAACTCTCGGCTGCCGATATCGCCCGCGCCTCGCTTGCATGACGTCCCCGATCCGCATCCTGCTCGTTGACGACCACCCCATGGTGCGCGAAGGCCTGGTCGCGCGCCTGCAGGCCGTGCCGCGTTTTGAGGTGGTGGGCGAAGCGGGTGGGCGGGTCGAGGCGCTCGCGCTGCTGTCCACGTCGGCGCCTGATGTGGTGCTGATGGACGTCGGCCTGAAGGACGGCAATGGCATCAGCCTGGGCGCGGAGATGCTGGCGGCCCAGCCGGCCATCAAGCTGCTGATGTTCAGCATGTATGACAACCCCGAGTACGTGCAGCGTGCGCTGACCGCCGGGGCGCGCGGCTACGTACTGAAGGATGCGCCCGCGCAGGAGATCGTCACCGCCATCGATGCCGTCGCCGCAGGCGGCACCTTTCTGAGCGCGGCGGTCTCGGGAAGGCTCTTCCGTGGGCAGGCGCCCAAGCCGGTGCTGACGCCGCGTGAGAGCGAGATCCTGTCGGCCCTGGGCCGCGGGGCGTCCAGCAAGCAGATCGCGCGCGAGCTCGATCTGTCGGTGCGCACGGTGGAGGCCCACCGCCAGAGCATCAAGCGCAAGCTCGAACTCGATGGCCAGGCCGAGCTCATTCGTTACGCCGTGGAGCATGCCCGCGAGGCGGGCGCCGCCTGACGGTGACGCTTGTGCCGCCGCCCATGAAATGACTGCGCAACAGTGCTTGATGCGACAACGCGCGCATGCAAGAGTGGCTGCATGACTGACATCGACGCGCGCCCCGTGCTGCGCACCCTTTTTGTGGAAGACAACGCCGAACTTCGCGAGCAGATCGGGGAACTGCTGGCTGAAGAGGGGCTGGCCGTGGTCGACTGCGATTGCGCGGAGGATGCGCTGCGGCTTTATACGACGCAGCGGTTTGACCTGGTCATCACCGACGTGAGCCTGCCGCAGATGTCCGGCATCGACTTGGCACGGGCCATCTTGCGGGCGCAGCCCGGCGCCTGGGTGGTGTTCCTGTCGGGCTACGCGCTCGGCGAGAACCTGTCCAGCTTCGGGCCGCATGTGAGAGCCTTGCTCAAGCCCTTTGAGCTGGAGCAACTGCAGGCCCTGGTGGAAGCGGTCAGGGCCTCTTGCTCGTTGCGAGCCTGATCAGCCGATCAGGCGCTGCGTTCAACGGCCGCGGTAAGGGCCGTAGCCCCGGTCGCCATCCCAACGGTCGTGCCGCTCATGCCAGCGGTCATGGCGCCGGTCCCATCGATCGTCCCAGCGGCGTTCACGGTACGTCGTCTCATAGACGATGCGCGGGGGCGGCGGGGGCGCGTAGTAGACCTCCCGCTCCACGTAGCGCGGGGGCGGGGCGTAGTAGACCGGCGGCGGCGCGTAGTACACCGGCGCGGCCTCACGCACCACGTAGCGGGGCGCATCGGCCACCACCACGCCCACCGGCGGCAGGCTGATGCCGATGGACCAATGCGTACCGGCCTGGGCGGCGCCTGCGCCGAGCAAGGCGGTGGTGGCGAGGGCTGCGGCGAGGATGGGGCGGATCATGTGAACCTCCTGCATGAAGCGGGTCAGGGATGATCTGACAACGTCCGGACCGAAGCCGCGTTGACGGGACAGCTGTTGCATTCGTAAGCGCCTGTGATTCCGGGTTGACCCTTAGGTGATGCCGCGCGGCCGTCCTGCGTGGCATGGACGATGTGCCGCGGGCGAGGTTTGCCGAGACTGCCGTCACGGCCATGTGCCCTCGTCGAGGCGCGGCCGCATCGGAGACAAACCTCATGAATTTGCGCCGCCACCTCGCGTGGGCGGGCGTTGCCATCCTGGGTGCTGCATCCCTCGCCACCGTGGCCCTGAGCCGCGGCGAGACGATCAGCGCACTGTGGGTCGTGGCCGCCGCCCTGTGCACCTACCTCATCGCCTACCGCTACTACAGCCTCTTCATTGCCGACAAGGTGCTGGGGCTGGACGCCAAGCGGCAGACGCCCGCCTGGAGATACAACGACGGCCTGGACTACGTGCCCACCAACAAGCACGTGCTCTACGGCCACCACTTCGCCGCCATCGCCGGCGCCGGCCCCCTGGTCGGCCCGGTACTGGCCGCGCAGATGGGTTATCTGCCGGGCCTGCTGTGGATCCTGGCCGGCGTGGTGTTTGCTGGGGCGGTGCAGGACTTCATCGTCCTCTTCATCTCCACCCGCCGGGACGGCCGGTCCCTCGGTGACCTCGTCAAGCAGGAGATGGGCACGGTGCCCGGCCTGATCGCGCTGTTCGGCGCCTTCATGATCATGATCATCATCCTCGCGGTGCTGGCCCTGATCGTGGTGAAGGCGCTCGCTGATTCGCCCTGGGGCACCTTCACGGTGGCTGCGACCATTCCTGTGGCGCTCTTCATGGGCGTCTACCTGCGCTTCATCCGCCCGGGCCGCATCGGTGAGGTGTCGGTCATCGGCTTTGTGCTGCTGATGGCCGCCATCTTTGGCGGGCAATGGGTCAGCGAGCATCCGACGCTGGCTCATGCCTTCACGTTCACGCCCGTGCAATTGGTGTGGGCGCTCATCGGCTACGGCTTTGTGGCGGCCTGCATCCCGGTGTGGCTGCTGCTGGCGCCGCGTGACTACCTGTCGACCTTCCTGAAGATCGGCACCATCGTCGCGCTCGCCATCGGCATCATCATCGTGGCGCCGCCCCTGAAGATGCCCGCGCTGACGCAGTTCTCGGCCGGCAACGGTCCGGTCTGGGCCGGCAATCTCTTCCCCTTCCTGTTCATCACCATCGCCTGCGGCGCGGTGTCGGGCTTCCATGCGCTGATCTCGTCGGGCACGACACCGAAGCTGCTGGAGAACGAGACGCACGCCCGCTACATCGGCTACGGCGGCATGCTGGCCGAGAGCTTCGTGGCCGTGATGGCGCTGGTGGCGGCCTCGTGCATCGAGCCGGGCGTGTACTTCGCGATGAACAGCCCCGCCGCAGTGGTCGGCAAGGATGCGGCGACCGTGGCGCAAACCCTGTCGACGTGGGGCTTCGTCATCACGCCGGAGATGCTCACGCAGGCCGCGAGCGACGTGGGTGAGAAGACCATCCTGGCTCGTGCTGGCGGCGCGCCGACGCTGGCGGTGGGCATGGCCGAGATCCTGCACCAGGTGATCGGCGGCAAGGCCATGATGGCGTTCTGGTACCACTTCGCCATCCTGTTCGAAGCGCTGTTCATTCTGACGGCCGTGGATGCGGGCACCCGCGCGGGCCGCTTCATGCTGCAGGACCTGCTCGGGAGCTTCGTGCCGTCGCTCAAGCGCACCGAGAGCTGGGTGGCCAACCTGATCGCCACGGGCCTTTGCGTGGCGGCCTGGGGCTACTTCCTCTACCAGGGTGTGGTCGATCCGCTGGGCGGCATCAACACCTTGTGGCCTCTGTTCGGCATCGCCAACCAGATGCTGGCCGCGGTGGCGCTGCTGCTGGGCACGGTGGTGATCTTCAAGATGAAGAAGGACCGCTTCGCCTGGGTGACGGCCGTGCCGGCCGCCTGGCTGCTGTGCTGCACGATGACGGCGGGCTGGCTGAAGATCTTCTCGAGCGACCCCAAGCTCGGCTTCCTGGCCCATGCCGACAAGTACTCGGCAGCGATCGCCGAAGGCAAGGTGCTGGCGCCGGCCAAGACCTTGGCCGCCATGGAGCGCGTGGTCTTCAACGACCGGCTGGACGCCGCGCTGTGCGCGCTCTTCATGGGTGTCGTGATCAGCGTGTTGATCTACAGCATCAAGGCCATCCTGGCCGCGCGCCGCAGCGGCCGTCCGACCGCGCAGGAAACCGCCTTCGTGCCGCTGCCGGCGGGGCAGCATGCGTGAGTTGGGTGACCTCGCCCGGGATGCCGCCCGCGCCGGGCGGTATCTCACGCAAAGCTTGCGCCTGATGGTGGGCGTGCCGGACTACGGCAGCTATCTTGCCCACCATCGCGCCACGCACCCCGAGCGCGAGCCGATGAGCTACGAAGCGTTCTTCCGCGAGCGCCAGGCGGCGCGCTACAGCGCCCGCGTTGGCAAGTGCTGCTGAGCCCCACCTGAGCCCCACTTGAGGGCCACTTGAGGGCCACCGCGGTGCACCCAAGCTGGTGCACGCGGGCGAGCGGACGTCCCATCCCTGGGGCAGGCTGTGCAGCCCGTCACGCCCGAGGCTTCCGCGGTGGTGCACGGGAGACCGTGCGACCAATGGCGGGGTTACGTCATGTCACCATTCCGGCAGAAATCTAACTTGTCGGGGAGTGAGCATGAGGATGCTGAGCAAGCTGCCGGTCGCGCGGCGGCTGGGGCTGGGGTTCGGCCTGGTGACGGTACTGATCGCGCTGTTCGCGGTGCTGGCCTGGGTGCAGTTGCAGCGCATCGAGGCGGCGCTGGAAGAGGTGGTGGATGACCGCTACCCGAAGATCACGTTGGCGCGGGACTTGGCCGATGGCGTCAATCAGCAGACGCGCAACCTGCGCAGCGCCATCATCGCGGCCGGTCGCGGGCCGGGCGCGCAAGTCGATGAGTACGTCGGCCTGGTGCAAACGGCGGCCCAGGACAATTTGGCACGCATGGCGCGGCTGGAGCGTCTCGTCAACACGCCGCGCGGTGCCGAGCTCTTCCAGCTGATGCAGAGCACCGGCGTGGCCTACAACGAGGCCCGCGAGACCAATCTGCGTCTGCTGCGTGAAGGCAAGGCTGATGAAGCCGGCGCTCATTCCCTCGGGGCTTTCCGCCCGGTCCAGCGCGCCCATCTGGAGGCGCTGGAGAAGATGGTCAAGTTCCAGCAGGGCCTGATGGTCGACAGCACGGCTCAGGCCAAGGGGCGGGTGGCGCAAACCGTCACCTGGACGCTCGTCACGGCCGCGGCGGTGCTGCTGCTGTCGCTTGCCTTCGCCTGGGCCATCACCCGGTCACTGCTCGGTGAGCTGGGCGGCGAGCCGGCGCTGGCACGCTCCACGGCGCGACGCATTGCCGCCGGTGACCTCACGGGCGCCGTACCCGTGCGCGCCGGTGACGAGACCTCGCTGATCGCGGCGATGTCTGCCATGCAGCGGGCGCTGGTTGATACCGTCAACGGTGTGCGGCGCGGCAGCGAATCGGTCGCCACCGCCTCGGCCCAAATTGCGCAAGGCAACCAGGATCTGTCGGGCCGCACCGAAGAACAGGCCAGTGCGCTCGAGCAGACGGCCGCGACGATGGAAGAGCTCGGCGGCGCGGTCAGCAGCACGACCGAAGGCGCACGCCAGGCCAGCGAGTTGGCCCAAACGGCCGCCCAGGTGGCCGAAGAAGGCGGCAGTGCCGTGGGCGATGTGGTCACCACCATGGAGGGCATCAGCGATTCCAGCCGCCGGGTGAGCGACATCCTCGGCGTCATCGACAGCATCGCATTCCAGACCAACATCCTGGCCCTGAACGCGGCTGTCGAGGCAGCGCGTGCCGGTGAACAAGGGCGTGGCTTCGCGGTGGTGGCGAGCGAGGTCCGTGGCCTGGCCCAGCGCAGTGCCGACGCGGCCCGTGAGATCAAGAGCCTGATCGCCCACAACCTGACGCAGGTCGAGCGCGGCGTGGCGCAGGCCGAGCGCGCGGGTCAGACCATGCAGGGCATCGTCACGTCCATCCAGCGGGTCAGTGCGCTGGTGGGCGAGATCAGCGCGGCAGCGGCCGAGCAAGGGCGTGGCATCCAGCAGGTGGGCGAGGCCGTGACGCAGATGGACCAGGTCACCCAGCAGAACGCCGCCCTCGTCGAGGAAAGCGCCGCCGCCGCGGAAAGCCTGAAGCGCCAGGCGGAGCAGCTGGTTCAGGCGGTGGCGGTGTTCAGGGTCTAGAGCGACGGCAGGTGGCCGGCACGCTGACAAAAGATCAGGCCGCTGCCTCGCGCTTGAGCAGGGCGGCTTCGCGTTCGGATCGAAGCCATTCTTCGCGCACAAGCCTGACGGTCGCTGCGCTGAGCGACAGCGCACGCGCGACTTCCATGATCGTCATGCCACTCATCAGGGCGTGAATCACCTGGGCGGCCATCGGCGAGGCCTCGGCTGCAGTCACCTCTATGGACACGGTCTCCGGGTCGGTGTGGTGCGTCTCGCGGAACTGGAAGCGGACATCACCGTCAGCCCCGACAACCTCATCACCCGACAACCTCAAGCCCGCGCAAGGCAGTACGGCCCGCAGGGATGCCTCGCCATACACATCGACAGCCGCCTGGATCCCGCCCGGTGTTGCATCTCGCTCCAGGCGGCGCAACAGTCCGAGCAGCCTGACGTCATCGTCCCAGCCTGGGGCGTCCCGGTCCAGAGCATGGATGGACTGGGCCAAGTCGGCTTCGGCGCTCACCCACCCGGGGCGGCTGCGATGGCTGCTCAGGCGCTTCATGGCGTCAGTCTACTCCTCACAAAACCGGCAAGGTCAAGCGCTTGGCCTTGATGAACGCCCGCAGCCGCTGGCCGCCCAGGCCGTTCAGTTCGAGATGTCCACGCCAATGGCCGCCCTTGAGCAGCAGCGCGCTCAGTCCATGCTGCAGGCCGAGTGCATTTTTGACCTTGGCCCCTGGGTCGATGTCCACGACTTCAAACACGCCTGCCGGGTCGTCGTTGGCAAGGATGCCGAGGACGGCGGCAGACAGTGGCCGGCCGTGCACCAGCGCGAATGTGGTCACCACATCGGCGTGCAACTTCAAGAAGTTCTGCCGGATCACGCCTCTCAATG
Source organism: Roseateles puraquae (assembly GCF_002205845.1). GTDB lineage: Bacteria > Pseudomonadota > Gammaproteobacteria > Burkholderiales > Burkholderiaceae_C > Pelomonas > Pelomonas puraquae. Next base: position 53,335 of record NZ_NISI01000009.1, read on the forward strand.
TCGTCCACTCATCGAGATCGACCGGGCAGAAACCCGTGCGTGGCCACAAGACGCTCCCCAAGGTCAGCCCGGCGGTCAGCTCGATCGCCTTGACACCCAGGGCCGGGTAGACGACCGAGGCATTCGCCATGGCCTGATCGCTCAGCCCCGCGCCGTCGCCGGCCCGCTTCGGATGGCGGGTCATGAACGCATGCTCGACGACGCCCCGCTTGAAGTCCACCGCACGAGAAAGGTAGGCCAGGGGACCTTTGGCGTCTGCCAGCATCATCCAGAATCGCCCGCGCTGCGCGGGGCCCAGGTGAACACGAACCGCAACTGGCGTCGGGAAGCCGTAACCCAGGGCCTCCCACGTTGCGGGCTGCCGCGCACGGACTGCCCCGAGCGCGGCCAGACGTTGCTGTTGGATGACGCGGTCACGGGTGTTGAGCCGCTTGAACCAGGCCGACCCACTGTGCGAGAAGCCTTCAGGCAGGGCAATGACCCGCCGCCCCACCCATTCGTTGGCCGAAAGGAGTGCGGGCCGCAGACGGGCCGGCACGTGGCGATGCTTGGTGACCGAAAAGGTCGACATCCATCGCGGAACCCGTACGACGCCGGCGCTCGCTCGACCGTGCTGCTTCATCCTCTCCCTCCCGTTCGTTGGTTGGGATTGTGCTGCGTCGTTTGGGAGTGCCGCGCCTGGCGCACGGCCCGCGTGTGCCGCCTGCTGGCGCGGCCGTGCACAGGCGAGGCCTAGAGCGTCGTGCTGCGCTTGCGCGCCATCGGCGGGCTCTTGGCGAAGTAGCGGGCGATGCCGGTGGCCAGCGCGTCGACGAGTTGGTCCTGGTAGTCGGGGTCGCGGAGCTTCTTCTCTTCTTCGGGGTTGGAGATGAAGGCGGTCTCGACCAGGATGCTCGGGATGTCCGGGGCCTTCAGCACCGCGAAGCCTGCCTGCTCGACGCGGGGCTTGTGCAATCTGCCGACCTTGCCGATCTGGCCGAGCACTTCGCCGCCGAGCTTGAGGCTGTCCTTGATCTGGGCCGTGGTGCTCATGTCGAGCAGGGCACGCAGCACGTTGGCGTCCTTGGTGGCCGTGCCGACGTTGACGCCGCCGACCATGTCGGCCGCGTTTTCACGGTCGGCCATCCAGCGCGCGGCGGCACTGGTGGCAGCGCCGTCACTGAGCACGAAGACCGAGGCGCCACGCGCCTGGGGCGTGATGAAGGCATCGGCGTGGATGGACACGAAGAGATCGGCCTGCACGCGGCGGGCCTTGCGCACCCGCTCGTGCAGGGGCACGAAGAAATCGGCGTCGCGCGTCATCAGCACGCGGATATTGGGGTTGGCAGTCAGCCGCTCGCGCAGTTTGTGGGCCACCTTCAGCACGACGTCTTTCTCGCGCAGGCCGGTCGGCCCGATGGCGCCGGGGTCCTCGCCGCCGTGGCCCGGGTCCAGCGCAATGATGATGAGACGGTCGATCTTGGGTTCGGGCGCGGGCGGCGGTGGCGGCGCGGGCTTGGATGCTGCGACCGTAGGCGGCGCGGCGGGGGGCGGCAGGGGCGGTGTGGGCGGGCGCTCGATCTTCTGGATCAGCTCACCCAGCGCGTCGTTGACGGCGCTGGCCGCTGCCTCGGCGCGCTGCGCGGGGGAGGGCGGTGACGCGGGCGCCGCGGGCTTCTTGCTGCCTTCCTGGGCCAGAGCGAGCAGCGGGTCGGCGGCCACAGGCGGATAAAGGTCGAACACCAGGCGATGCTTGTAGGCCGCCACGGGCGCGAGTGTGAAGATCTGCGGTGCCACGGGCTGGCGCAGGTCCAGCACGATGCGCACCACGGTGGGCGTGTTCTGCCCGACGCGCACACCGCTGATGTAGGGGTCGTCGGGCTTGACCTTGCCGATCAGCTCGCGCAGACCGGGGCTGAGGTCCAGGCCGTCGATGTCGATGACGAGCCGGTGCGGGGCCTCGACCATGAAGTGGCGGGTCGACAGCGGCTTGTCGGACTCCAGCGTGACGCGGGTGTATTCCTGTGCCGGCCAGACCCGTACCGCCACGATGCTGGCCTGCCCCGGGGCGGCGGGCGCAGCCAGAGACTCGGGCGCCTTCAGCAGCAAAGCGAGCAGGCCGAGGGAGCTGCGGCGCTTCATCGCAGGGCCTCCACCAGGCGAGGGGCGCCGACGACCCGCACGCGGCGGCTGTCATCGGATTGCAGCTCAATGAAGAACTGCAGGTCGGCCGGCGGCAATTGGCCGGCGGCCTTCTCGGGCCATTCGCAGACCTTCAGGCCCGGTGCGGCGAACACGTCGCGAAAGCCCGCGTCTTCCCACTCACGCGGGTCACCGAAGCGATAGAAGTCGAAGTGGCTCGCCACACCGCCGGCGGGCAGCTCGTAGCTTTCCATGACGGCGTAGCTGGGGCTCTTGATGCGGCCCTGCACGCCCAGCGCCCGCAGCAGCAGCCGCGCGAAGGTGGTTTTGCCGGCACCCAGCGGGCCGTGCAGTTCCAGGAGGGCATCCGGCAGCGGGAGAAGGGCACGCGCCAGTCGCTCGGCGCTGGTCTGGGCTGCAGCCTCGTCGGGCCACAGCAGCTCGGTTTCTAGAATCGCGGCCAAATGCAAGAAGTCCCGTCCTCTGTCGATGCCGCCGCGCTGTTGCAAGGTTTGCGCGGCTGGGCGCATGAGCTCGGATTCTCACAGATCGCGGTGGCGGATGTGGACCTCAGCAGTGCGGAGCCGGGGCTGCTGGCGTGGCTGGAGGCAGGGCATCACGGACGCATGCACTACATGGCCGCGCACGGCCTGAAACGGGCGCGCCCGGCGGAGCTGGTGCCGGGCACCTTGCGCGTGATCACGGCCCGCATGGATTACCTGCCGCGTGACACCCAGCCCGGCTGGCAGGCCGTGGAATGGGCGGGTCTGGCGCGCCCGGCCCAGGCTCAGGTCTCGATATACGCCCGAGGCCGGGACTATCACAAGGTGCTGCGCCAGCGCCTGCAGAAGTTGGCCGACCGCCTGGTGGCCGAGGTCGGGCCACTCGGTTACCGCGTGTTCACGGACTCGGCGCCCGTGCTGGAGGTGGAGCTGGCCACGCGCTCCGGCTTGGGCTGGCGGGGCAAGCACACGTTGACCCTCCACCGCGAGGCCGGTTCGATGTTCTTCCTGGGCGAGATCTTCATCGACCTGGCCTTGCCGCTCACCGATCCGGTCACCGCGCACTGCGGCGAGTGCACGGCCTGCCTGCAGGCCTGCCCGACGGCAGCCATCACGGCCCCGTACCGGGTGGATGCGCGACGCTGCATTTCCTACCTGACCATCGAGCACGACGGCCCCATTCCACCGGAGCTTCGCGCGGCGATGGGCAACCGGGTGTACGGCTGCGACGACTGCCAGCTGACCTGCCCGTGGAACAAGTTCGCCCAGCCGGCGATGCTGGCGGATTTCGATGTCCGGCCCGGCATGGCGGGCACGCCGATTGCCACGCTGCTCGATTGGGACGAGGCCGAGTTCCTGCGCCGCACCGAGGGCTCGGCGATTCGCCGCATCGGCTTCGTCCGCTGGCGTCGCAATCTGGCTGTGGCCGCGGGCAACGCGTTGCGGCAGGCCGATGACGCCGGCCTGCGTGCGGCCTTGAATCGTGCCGCCCAGGGCGCAGATGCCCTGGTGGCGGAACACATCGCGTGGGCCTTGTCTGCCCCGGCGGCTGCTGACGCGTTATCGTCCGGCCCGCCTTTCACTGGAGTCAGTTGAATGTCGTCTTTCCTGCGTCGTCGCACTGTTGCTCTTGCCATGGCCGCTGCGGCCACCGTGGCTGCGTTGCCCGCGCAGGCGGTTCGCTATGAGGGGCAGGACTTCCCGGATTCCCTGTCGCTGGGGGGTAGCACGCTCACGCTCAACGGCACCGGCAAGCGGCAGGTGGCCATCTATCCGCTGTATCTGGCGGCGCTGTACTTGCCGCAAAAGGCCGGCGCACCCGACGCCATCTACAGCCAGACCGGCCCCAAGCGCCTGGAGATGCGCATCGTCATTCCGCTCGTGAAGGACGTGTCGACCCAGGAGTTCGTCAAGGCCATCAACAAGGGTGTGAACCGCAACTCCACCGAGGCCGAGAAGGCCGCCGTGGCTGAGCGGGTGAAGCAGTTCAACGCGGCGATTGCCGAGGTGGGGCGGGTCAAGAAGGGCGACCTGCTGCATATCGACTACCTGCCCGCGCAGGGCGGCACCATCGTGACCGTCAACGGCAAGGTCTGGGGCCAGCCCATCGAGGGGCAGGATTTCTACACCGCCTTCCTGAAGGTCTTCCTGGGCGACAACAACAGCGACGCGCGGCTGCGCGCCGGATTGCTGGGCCAGCCGGGCTAGCATCGCGCCGTCGCAAGCCTCGCCACATCCAACACAGGAGACCGCCTCATGCAACGACGTACCGTCCTCCAAGCCGCCGCGCTCGCCTCGCTCAGCCCCGCTGCCTGGGCCCAGGGCTACCCGAACAAGCCGGTTCGCCTGATCGTGCCCTTTGCGCCGGGTGGCACCACGGACATCATTGCCCGCATCGTGTCGGAGCGCATGGCCGGCCTGCTGGGCCAGACCATGGTGGTGGACAACAAGGCCGGTGGCGGCGGCACGGTCGGCGCGACGGAGATCGCCCGCGTGGCCCCTGACGGCTACGCCCTGGGTGTGGCCACGGTCTCCACGACGGCGGCCAATCCGGCGATCAACCCCAAGATCGCCTACAACCCGCTGACCGACTTCACGCCCATCATCAACATGGCCGCGACGCCGAACGTCATCGCGGTGCATCCGAGCTTCCCGGCGCGCGACTACAAGGCCTTCGTGGCCGAGCTCAAGAAGAACCCGGCCAAGCACAGCTACGCGACCTCGGGCACCGGCGGCATCGGCCATCTGCAGATGGAGCTCTACAAGACGCTGGCGGGCGTCTATGTGCTGCACATCCCCTACCGCGGTGCTGGCCCGGCCCTGAACGACACGGTGGCCGGCCAGGTGCCGATGATCTTCGACAACCTGCCGTCGGCGCTGCCTTTCATCAAGGATGGCCGGCTCATCCCGATCGTGGTGGCTGCGCCGCAGCGCGTGGCGGCCCTGCCCAATGTGCCGACCTTCAAGGAAGTCGGCCTGGAGCCGGTCAACCGCATGGCCTATTACGGCATCCACGGCCCCAAGGGCCTGCCGCGCGACATTGTCGACAAGGTCAACGCCGCAGTGCGCAAGGCGCTGGAGCTCCCCGACGTGAAGAAGCGCATCGAAGACACCGGCTCGCTGATCGTGGCCAACACGCCCGAGCAGTTCGCGGCGCAGATTGCTGCGGAGTTCGAGGTCTACAAGAAAGTCGTCGCTCAGCAAAAGCTCAAGCTTGATTGATATGAAGCCCCTCGCCCAAGGCTTACCTTGGTCGGTCTCCCGAGGGGACGGCGATGCTGGCCGGATTGGCCGGCCAGCACATCGCCAAGACGTGCCGGCTTGGGAGCGGCCCGGCGCTCGGCACGTTTGAATGCCTTTGCCCGGTGTGGATGCCGCCATTGAAGCCTTCATCGAGGCGCTCTGGCTGGAAGACGGCCTGAGCGCCAACACGCAGGCGGCCTACCGGCGCGACCTGAGCGCGCTGGCGGCCTGGCTGAAGCCGGAGCCGCTGGATGCTTGCACCGAGCTGCAGCTCTTCGAGTACGCCGCCGCGCGGCCCGCCGGCAAGGCCACGAGTGCCAACCGGCGGCTGTCCGTCTTCAAGCGCTATTTCCGGTGGGCGCTGCGCGAGGGCCGCATCCAGGTAGACCCCACCCTCAAGCTCACCACCGCCAAGCAGCCGCTGCGGGTGCCCAAGCTGTTGAGCGAAGCCCAGGTGAGCGCCTTGCTGGCCGCGCCCGACGTCGACACGCCGTTGGGCCTGCGCGACCGGGCCATGCTGGAGTTGATGTATGCCAGTGGGCTGCGGGTCAGCGAGTTGGTCACGCTCAAGAGTGCGCATGTGGCTTTCAAGGACGCCGTGCTGCATGTGACCGGCAAGGGCAGCAAGGCGCGCCTCGTGCCTTTCGGGGAGCACGCACGCGACTGGATGCAGCGCTACCTGCGCGAGGCGCGCGCACAGATCCTGGCGGGGCGCAGCAGTGACGACCTCTTCGTCACCGCACGCGGCGCCGGCATGACGCGCCAGATGTTCTGGACGCTGATCAAGCGCCATGCGCTGGCCGCGGGTATCACAGCGCCGCTGTCGCCTCACACCTTGCGCCATGCCTTCGCCACGCACCTGCTCAACCATGGTGCAGACCTGCGCGCGGTGCAGCTTCTTCTGGGGCACGCAGACCTGTCGACGACGCAGATCTACACCCATGTGGCGCGCGAACGCCTCAAAGCGTTGCACGCCGAGCACCATCCCAGGGGCTGAGCGCTTCGATCGGTGTTTTCCCGCGTCGCAGGGGGTGGGGCGATCCCTGTCGGCAGGCCACAACACCCAGGCCTGAAGGCGGCCCGGCCAGGGGCAAACTCCGCCGCCATCACCTACACGCCCCGGAGTCGCCCCATGCACGCCATTCGCCTGCTGCCCACTGCGCTTGCCGCGCTGAGCCTCTTCTCCGCCACCGCCGCGCTGGCCCAGGACAACAGCCTGGAGCGCGTCACCGTCGTCGGTTCCCGCAAGTCCCTGCCGGCGGCCTCCAGCACCGACACCCTGGTGCCCGTGGACATCTACTCGATGGGCAAGGTGGCGGAAGGCGGCGGTCAGTTCGACCTGGCCCAGTCGCTGCAATACCTGTCACCGTCGTTCAACTCCACCCGCCAGACCGGTGCGGACGGCGCCGACCTGATCGATTCCGCCGCGCTGCGGGGCCTGGGTTCTGACCAGACGCTCGTGCTGGTCAACGGCAAGCGCCGCCATACGGTGGCCCTGGTCAACCTGTTCGGCGCCCGCAACCGCGGCAGCACCGGCACCGACATGAACTCCCTGCCGCTGCTGGCCATCGACAACGTGCAGGTGCTGCGCGACGGCGCCGCCGCGCAGTACGGCTCGGACGCCATTGCCGGCGTCATCAACGTGCAGCTCAAAAAGAAGGCCGGCTGCGAGGCGGTGGCCGGCTACGGGCAGTACTCGGCCGGCGACGGCAAGAACTGGCTGGCCTCGGCCTACTGCGGCGTGAAGATCGCCGACGGCACCCTGGGTATCACCGGCGAGTGGCAGGACCGGGGCCGCTCCAACCGGGCTGACCCCGGCAGCCTGCGCACCATCGGCGACACCAAGGTCGAGAACAAGACCCTCTACCTGAACGGCGAGTTCCCGGTCGCCGGTGCCGACAAGCTCTACGTGACCGCCGGCGCGCAGGACCGCGACGCCTCGTCGGCCGCCTGGGCCCGCGGCGGTGTGGGCTCCGACGACATCCCGAGCCGCAACTCGGCCGCGATGTACCCGGACGGCTTCGTGCCCTACATCAACGGCAAGATCGAGGACCGCTACCTGATCGTGGGCTGGAAGTCGGCGTTCGCCGGCTGGGACACCGACCTATCGCAGACCTATGGCAGCAACAAGCTGCGCTACGACATCAGCAACACGCTGAACGCTTCCATCGCGAACAAAGACCTGCTGGCCGGTGGCAAGGGCATCAGCCCGACCAACTTCGACGCCGGCGGTTTCGGTTTCAGCCAGGCCACGACCAACTTCGACATCAGCCGCTTCTTCCCGGACCTGCTCGGTGGCAGCAACATCGCTTTCGGCGCCGAGTACCGCAAGGAGAAGTACAACATCGTCGCGGGCGAGCCGGGCTCCTACATCGACGCTGACGGCGTCGGCTTCGGCGGCAACGCGGGCAGCCAGGGCTTCCCGGGTTTCCAGCCGTCGGACGCCACCAACAAGAGCCGCAACAGCCAGGCGCTGTACGTCGACTGGGAGGCCAACCTGACGCCGGCCCTCACCGTGGACGCCGCCGTGCGTGCCGAGCACTACAGCGACTTCGGCTCCGCCACGACCGCCAAGCTCGCCGGCAGCTTCAAGGCCAGCAAGGAGGTGCTGCTGCGCGGCGCCGCCAGCACGGGCTTCCGTGCGCCCAGCCTGCAGCAGCTGTACTTCTCGTCGACCTTCACCGACTTCATCAGCGGCAAGCCGCTGGACGTGGTGTTGGCGCCCAATGGCAGCAAGATCACGGCGGCCGCCGGCGTGCCGGCGCTCAAGCAGGAGAAGTCCAAGAACTACACCTTGGGCATCACGGTGAAGCCCAGCACCGACACGGCGTTCACGGTCGACCTCTACCAGATCAACATCCGCGACCGCATCGTGCTGTCGGGTCGCTTCGATGAAGACAACTATCCCGCCCTCGGCGCGATCCTGCAGTCCCTGGGCGTGGGCCAGGCGCAGTTCTTCGTCAACTCCATCAACACCCGCACCCGCGGCCTGGACCTGACGGCCTCCACCCGCACCAAGCTCGGCGGTGGGCAGCTCAACACTTTCCTGGCGCTGAACGTCAGCAGCACGCGCGTCACCAACATCAACGCACCCGACAAGCTCAAGGGCTATGAAGACGTGCTGCTGTCCGAGCGCGAGCGCCTGTTCATCGAGCAGGGCGGCCCGCGGTCCAAGGCGACCCTGGGCTTCGAGTACAGCGAGGGCGCCTGGACGGGCGAGGCCAAGGTCATCCACTTCGGCAGCCAGACCCAGGGCACGTTCTCCGGCCCGCCGGTGCCCAACCTGCACTACAAGCCCAAGACTTCCATGGACCTGGGCCTGAGCTGGCAGGCCACGCCGGCGCTGAAGCTCAGCGTGGGTGGCAACAACGTGTTCAACGTGAAGCCCACCCGCCAGAACCCGGACGAGACCGACAACGGCTTCTACTACGACAGCGTGCAGTTCGGCCTGAACGGCGCGTCCTACTACGCACGGGCCTACTACCGCTTCTGAGTCCCTCAAGGACAATCAGGGCGAATGGACCACAGTTTTCTCTCCGCCCTGATCCTGCTGCTGCTGGTGCTCGACCCGCTCGGCAGCCTGCCCATCTTCATTCCCATCATGCGCGCGGTGCCCAAGGAGCGCCGCACGCGGGTGGCCATCCGCGAGGTGGGCATCGCGTTTTGCGTGCTCTTCGCCTTCATGTTCGTGGGCGAGAGCTTCCTGCGTGTGATGCACCTGTCGGAGCGGTCGCTGGAGGTGGCCGGCGGCGTCATCCTCGTGATCATCGCCATCCGCATGATCTTCGGCAGCTCGGGCGAATCGGCCTACGGGCTGGAGCCGGGCAAGGAGCCGCTGATATTCCCGCTGGCCGTGCCGCTGCTGGCCGGCCCGTCGGCCATGGCGACGGTGCTGCTGCTGGCCTCACGCCAACCGGACCGCATTTATGAATGGATTGGTGCGCTGAGCGCGGCGATGCTGGTGTCGGGCCTGGTGCTGGTGCTGGCCGACCGCATCCGCAAGCTGCTGGGTGATTCGGTGGTGTCGGCCATCGAGAAGCTGATGGGCCTGGTGCTGACGGCCATCGCCGTGGAGATGATCCTGGCGGGCCTGAAGCGCTACTTCGTCGGCGGCCTCTAGGAGCCTGCGCGGCCAGGCCGCCGACCGGCGGCGCAGCGTCTCACTTCTGCTTCTTGGCTTCCTTGCCCTTGGGGATGACGGCGGTCATCGGCGCCACGGGCCGGTCGGCGCCGGCGGACTTGCCCTGGGGCGCGTCCTTCTTGGGCTTTTTCGTCATCTTGTTGCCGCGCTGTTCGGTGTTGGCCATACGTCCTCCGTGCAAGTGGATAAGAGAAGAACCCGGGACTATGCCTCAGCAGCGTAGCGCGCCCGGGCAGGGCTTTCCTGCCACTGTGCGGCAGTGATGTCGTAGCGCTTGCAATCCATGTCGTACCAGCGCCCGGTGCCGCAGTAGCGCATGCCCAAGCGCTCCATGACGGCCGCCGAGGCGGTGTTGGGCGGCTGGCAGACCGCGCAGATGAGCGCGGGCTGCAGCGTGGCGAACGCCCAGCCCACCATGTGACGGGCGGCTTCGCTGGCGTAGCCCTGACCCCAGGCGTCGGGGCGCAGGCGCCAGCCGGTCTCCAGGGGCTGGGCTCGGTCGCGGTTCAGGTGCTGGATGCAGCCCATGCCGATGACGTCCCCATCCGAACGCTGCCGGAACGCCCACCACGAGTAACCGAACTCGGCCCAGCGCGCCTTCACGCGCTCGATCATGGCCTGGGTCTCCTCGCGGGTTTCAGCCTTGCCGGTGATGTAGCGCATGACGACCGGATCGCTGTTGAGACGGGCCAGGCCGTCGAGGTGGCTGTCATCCAGCGGCTCCAGGTGCAGGCGAGGGGTCAAGAGGGTGGTCATGGCGACGTCGATCGGGGTAGCAAGGACGGGTGGATTGTTGGCGGCGCGATTCTCACGATTCGAAAGTCACTTTTTACATGGTGAAACCGCGGCATGCTGCGGTGCCGCAAGATTTCTCATTATGAAGAATACGTTTTTGCGATTTGGAATGCACGCGCTAAGTCATTGAATCGTAAAGACAAAGATTTTTGTCTTCTATAAGACTTACGCTTGCCGTGGCGCCGCTGAGGGCCTAGTCTTGAGCCATCGGTTTTCAACGTTCTTGCCAAGGAGCTCTCCATGACCCGCCTCACCCGTGAACAACAAATCGCCGCCCTCGAGAAGGACTGGGCCGAGAACCCGCGCTGGAAGGGCATCAGCCGCGGCTACACCGCGGCCGACGTCGTCCGCCTGCGCGGCAGCCTGCCCATCGAGCACACCCTGGCCAAGCGCGGCGCTGAGAAGCTGTGGGGCCTGGTCAACTCCGAACCCTTCGTCAACGCGCTCGGCGCGCTGACCGGCAACCAGGCCATGCAGCAGGTCAAGGCCGGCCTGAAGGCCATCTACCTGTCCGGCTGGCAGGTGGCGGGTGATGCCAACTCCAACGGCGAGATGTACCCCGACCAGTCCCTGTACTCGGTGGACTCGGTGCCCAAGGTCGTCAAGAAGATCAACGCCACCTTCAAGCGCGCAGACGAGATCCAGTGGAGCGAAGGCAAGGACGACATCGACTTCTTCGCGCCCATCGTGGCCGATGCCGAGGCCGGCTTCGGCGGCGTGCTGAACGCCTTCGAGCTGATGAAGGCCATGATCGAGGCGGGTGCCGCCGGCGTGCACTTCGAAGACCAGTTGGCCAGCGCCAAGAAGTGCGGCCACATGGGCGGCAAGGTGCTTGTGCCCACCCGTGAAGCCGTGGCCAAGCTCGTGGCGGCCCGTCTTGCGGCCGACACCATGGGTGTGCCGACCGTGCTGGTGGCCCGCACCGACGCGGAAGCCGGCGACCTGGTCACCAGCGACATCGACGACAACGACAAGCCGTTCTGCACCGGCGAGCGCACGGTCGAAGGCTTCTATCGCACCCGCAACGGCCTGGATCAGGCCGTCAGCCGCGGCCTGGCCTACGCACCGTACGCCGACCTGATCTGGTGCGAGACTGGCAAGCCTGACCTGGCCTACGCCAAGGCCTTCGCCGAGGCCATCCACGCCAAGTTCCCGGGCAAGCTGCTGGCCTACAACTGCTCGCCGTCTTTCAACTGGAAGAAGAACCTGGACGACGCCACCATCGCCAAGTTCCAGCGCGAGCTCGGCGCCATGGGCTACAAGTTCCAGTTCATCACGCTGGCGGGCTTCCACAGCCTGAACTACTCGATGTTCAACCTGGCTCACGGCTATGCCCGCAACCAGATGAGCGCCTTCGTCGAGCTGCAGGAAGCCGAGTTCGCGGCCGCCGAGAAGGGCTTCACCGCGGTCAAGCACCAGCGTGAAGTCGGCACCGGCTACTTCGACGCCGTCACCACCACCATCGAGGCCAATGCCTCCACCGCCGCGCTCAAGGGCTCGACCGAAGACGAGCAGTTCTTCGACGCCAAGCACGGCTGATCCGAGCAATCACAGTCAGCGTCAACTCCTGACTTTTACGACCCGCTTCGGCGGGTCTTTTTGTTTCTCGGCTGCGCTGTCATGCAGTCGTCACGTGCGGGTCACAAACTGCGCGCATGAACACAAGAACGACAACAACAAAGTTCAAGCTCTCTGCGCGTCTGGGAGCGTGGTGGCAACAGCGGCAAGACAGCCGCGCACAGGCCGTGCTGCAGCGCCGATGCCCGGCGGCGGCGCTGGCGGCGGCACAGATTCCGCCCGAAGTGCATGCCGCCTGGGTGCGACTGGCGCCACAAGAGTTTCCAGGGCTGCGGGTCGACACCGTCGCCTGGCGGCAATCGGCCGTGGCCCTGGCTCAGTTCTTCGAGGCCTGCCGGCTGCAGCGCGGGCACGGCCCCTGCGCGCTGCCCAGCAGGGCGGCCGACTCGGTCTGGCATGTCTGGCTGGCGGTGGATGCGCCCGGCCTGGCCGCCTGGCAGGCGCGCTACTTCGGCCAGACGGTGGCTCATCATGAGGCCGCGGCGCTCGGGCCTTCGCTGGACGACAGCATCGCGCGAGCCTGGATGGGGGCCTGCCGCAGCGAGGGCCTGAGCCCGCTGGGGCCGCGGCTGCCGGTGGTCTTCGGGCTCGATGCGCAGCTGGGCTTGCCCAGCGGCTGGGCCTATGGCTTTGGGCGCCAGGGCCTCGTGCATCGGCCGATCGATGCCTGGGGGCGCGCCCATGGCAGCCCGGTGTTGCACGCGGCTGCCACAGGCGCTGGTTTGGTGGGCCTGGGGCTGCTCACCGAAGCGGAGTTGCAGGCCCTGCGTCGCCAGGCTGGCGCCTCAGGCAGCAGCTGTGGCGGCTGGATGGCCGATGGCAGCAGCGGTGATGCGTGCAGCGATGGCGGCTCCGGCGATTGCAGTGGGGGCAGCAGTTGCGGTGGTGGCTGCGGCGGTGACTGAGGAGCCACACGCCCGCAGCACTGCCCCGGCCAGCGCCTGACTACCGGCGCGCCACCTGGAAGGTGCCGACGACACCGTTCAGGGCAATGGCCTGTTCGCGCAGGCTCTCAGCCGCCGCGGTGGACTGCTCCACCAGCGCCGCATTCTGCTGCGTGACCTGATCCAGCTGAGCGATCGCGATGTTCACCTGCGCGATGCCGTCCGACTGCTCTGCGGTTGCGGTCGTGATCTCGCCCATGATGTCCTTCACGCGCTGGACTGCGCCCACGAGCTCATCCATCGTCTTGCCCGCCTCGGCCACCAGGCGCGCGCCGGCTTCCACCCGCTCCACGCTGCTGCCGATCAGGCTCTTGATCTCTTTGGCTGCATCGGCCGAGCGGCCGGCCAGGGAGCGCACTTCGCCGGCCACCACCGCAAAGCCGCGACCCTGTTCGCCGGCACGGGCGGCTTCCACGGCGGCGTTCAGCGCCAGGATGTTGGTCTGGAAGGCAATGCCATCGATCACGCCGATGATGTCGGCGATCTTGCGCGAGCTGGTGTTGATCTCGTCCATGGTGTGCACCACCTGGGCCACCACCTCACCCCCGCGCTGGGCCACGCTGGCGGCCGACACGGCGAGTTGGTTGGCCTGACCGGCCGCAGCCGCTGAGTGCTGCACGGTGCTGGTCAGCTCTTCCATCGCGCTGGCGGTTTCTTCCAGGCTGGAGGCTGCCTTCTCGGTGCGCCCACTCAGGTCGTGGTTGCCGCTGGCGATTTCACTGGAGGCCGTGCCGATCGATTCGGCAGAGTCGCGGATGCTGCCGATCGTCTGTGCCAGCGTCTCGCGCATGCGGCGCAGCGTGGTCTGCAGCTGGCCGATCTCGTCGGCCCGCGCGGCCATGCCCTGGCCCGACCGCATCAAGTTGCCATCGGCCACGCGTTCGGCCAGCTCGTTCGCAGCCGCCAGCGGCACCGTGATGCTGCGCGTGGTGTGCCATGCGGCGCCGGCGCCCAGTGCGAGGATCAAGACACCCAGGCTGAGCAGAACGGTACGGCCACTGCTATTGCTGGAATTGATGCCGGCAGCCGTCTCGTCAATCTCCTTGCGTTGGTGATCCAGGAACTCCTGCATGCGCTCCAGGTACACCTTGGCGCCCGGCGCGAAGACGTCGTTGAAGACCTTGTCGGCCTCCTCGGCCTGGCCATCCTTCTTGAGCTTGACGATCTGGTCGCGCGAGTCGATGTAGACCTTGCGCGCCTTGCCGACCGCGTCAAACAGCGCCTGTTCCTCGGGGGAGCGGATCAGGCCCTTGAGCTTCTCCTGCATTTCTCCGGAGCTCTTGGTGGACTGGGCCTGGTCTTCCTTGAACAACTCCACCAGCGACGCGTCCGAGCTCTTCGCGATCGCCATTGTCCGGCGCACCCCGGCATTGATGTTGCGGCTCCAGTCTGAAATGAGGCGCTCCTTGGCCAGAGGCTCGGCCATCATCTGCCGGGTGGCCGCGGCGGTGGCGTCGAGCCGCCAGACCGCCAGCGCAATCACGAACCCCGCCAGCACGAGCACCAACGCGAAGCCCGCCGCAAGTCGTTTCCCGATGGACAGCTTGATCATCTTCTTCTCCTGTTCTCAGGGGCGGCACCAAGGCGCCCACGTCAACGCACGATGCTAGTGCGCGGCCCGCGCGGCGGCGGGGTTCAGAGCGGGACTTCGGTCACGCTCTGCCCGGTTACAAACGATGCGCAATGAGGAGGAGGTCGGCCGCTTCAGCGCGCGGCGGCCAGCAGCGCACGGTAGTCGTCGGCGCTGGCCAGGCGTGGATTGGTCTTGTGGCAGTGGTCCAGCAGGGCGCGTTCGATGATGGCGTCATCGAGCTCAGGGCCGACGCCCATCGCGGCCAGGCCCGCCGGCAGGCCCAGGCGCGCGTTCATCGCGGCCAGCGCATCGGCGACCGCATCGGCATCACGGCCGGGCAGATCCATTGCCTGGGCGAGTCGCTCGATGCGCCGCTCGCGACGCACGCTGTCGGCCTCGGCGTTGAAGCGGATGACCGCGGGCAGGAAGACGGCATTCAGGGTGCCGTGGTGAAGCCAGGGGTTCAAGCCGCCGAGCGCATGGCTCAGCGAGTGCACGGCGCCCAGGCCTTTCTGGAAGGCCATCGCCCCATGCACGCTGGCGCACATCATGTCCATGCGGGCCTCGCGGTCCTGGCCGTCGCGCGTGGCGCGCTCGATGGCACCCCAACCGCGCCGCAGGCCCTCCAGCGCAATGCCATCGGCGGGCGGGTTGAAGGCCGGCGCGAGGAAGGTCTCGATGCAATGCGCAATCGCGTCCATGCCCGTGGCAGCGGTCAGGGCCGGCGGCAGTTTGAGCGTCAATGCCGGGTCGCAGATGGCGGCCTTGGGCAGCAGCTCCCAGTTGTGAAAGCCCAGCTTGCGGCCATCGTCCACGATGATGATGGCGCCGCGCGCCACTTCGCTGCCAGTGCCAGCGGTGGTGGGCACCGCGATCAGCGGCAGCACGCGCGACGTGATGTTCACCGCGCCGCCCTCGATGGTGGCCCAGCGCTTGAGCGGGCCCTCATGGGTGGCGGCAATCGCGACGCCCTTGGCCAGGTCCATGCTGGATCCTCCGCCGATGGCGATCAGGCCGTCGCAGCCCTGCGCCTGGCAAGCCTGCACCGCCAGCCGCACCGCGGCTTCCGTCGGATTGGCGGGCGTCTGGTCGAAGACCGGCGGCTTCTCGGTGAATGCGGCCAGCGCTTCGTCAAGCACGCCCGCTGCGCGGACCCCGGCATCCGTGACGACGAGCGGGCGGCGGATGCCGATGCGCTCACATTCCGCCGGCAGCAGCCGGCTGGCGCCGAAGTCGAGTTCGATGCGGGTCAGGTACAGGATCTGGGCCATGGGCAATGCTCCGGCAAGGTCGGTCAGCGTCTCGGGCCATCGTAGTGCGCGAGGGCCGGGCCAGGCGTCGTGCACGTGACGCGCAAGCGCCGACAATCCGCCCCCGATGACTCCTCCCACCCAGCTCCTGACCCCGCGCATGGCGGGCGTGCTTGAACGCATCCACCGCGCCAAGCGGCCGCCGTTTCACAGCCTCACGCCGCGCGAGGCCCGCATCGCCTACCGCATGGGCGCCGAGATCCTGGACTTGCCGCGCGCGCCTCTCCCGCGTGTCGAGGACCTGACCGCCGGCGGGCGTCCGGCGCGGCTCTACGCACCGAGTACGGAGCGCTTGCCAGTGATGCTCTACCTGCACGGGGGCGGCTTCACCATCGGTGACCTGGAGACCCATGACAGCCTGTGCCGCCAGCTGGCGCTGCGCAGCGGCGTGGCGGTGCTGGCGCTGGACTACCGCCTGGCGCCCGAGCATCGCTTCCCGGCTGCGGTCGATGATGCGTGGGCGGCGCTGGGCTGGCTGCATGAGCGGGCCGCCAGCCTGGGGCTCGACGGCAGCCGGCTGGCTGTTGGCGGTGACAGTGCCGGCGGCACGCTGGCCGCCACAGCGGCCTTCCATGCGCGGGACCAGGGCCTGCCGTTGGCGCTGCAGCTTCTGATCACGCCCGGCACCGCCAGTGCGCCCAACACGGTGTCGCACCGGTTCTTTGCCAATGGCTTCTTGTTGGATGCCGCCAGCATTGCCTGGTTCTTCGATCACTACATCGACGCCGGCCAGCGACATGACTGGCGCTTTGCGCCGCTTGAGGCCGATGATCACAGCGGCCTGGCGCCGGCCTGCGTGGTGCTGGCCGAGTGCGACCCGCTGGTGGACGAAGGCCTCGCCTACGCGGACACCCTCAGGGCTGCGGGTGTCAACGTGCAGCTGGAGCTGTATCGTGGCGTAACGCACGACTTCATCAAGATGGGCCGTCAGCTGCCCGAAGCCTTGACCGCGCTCAATGCCTGCGCCGAGGCGCTCAAGAACCATCTGCTGCCATGAAACGCACCGACTTCCGCCACCTCGAATCCCTGCGCGTGCGCTGGGCCGAGATCGATGCCCAGGGCATCGTCTTCAACGGGCACTACCTGACCTACCTCGACACCGCCATCAGCGGCTACTGGCGGGCCCTGGCCATGCCATACCACGACACCATGAAGAGCCTGGGCGGCGACCTCTACGTGCGCCGCGCCACGCTCGACTACCGTGGCTCGGCCCGTTATGACGACCGGCTGGACATCGGCATCCGGGTGCGCGAGTTCGGCAACAGCTCCATGATGGTGGACGCGGCCGTCTTCCACGGCGAGCAGATGCTGGTGAAGGCCGAGATGATCTATGTCTTCGCCGACCCTGCCACGCAGACGCCGCTGCGTCTGCCGGATGCGCTGCGGCAGGTCATCCACGACTTCGAAGCCGGCAAACCGGTGGTCGAGGTGGCGCTCGGTTCCTGGGCCGACTTGGGCGAAGCGGCGACCGCCATTCGCCGCCAGGTCTTCGTCGAGGAGCAGCACATCCCGGCCGACCTGGAGTGGGACAGCGCCGACGCCGCCTGCCTGCACGCGCTGGCGCGCAACCATTTCGGTGTGCCGTTGGCCACCGGCCGGCTGCTGGAACATGTGCCGGGCGTGGCCAAGATCGGCCGCATGGCGGTGTCGCGCGCGATGCGCGGCACCCGCATTGGCCGCCAGGTGCTGGATGCGCTGATGGCCGAGGCGCGTCGCCAGGGCTACCGCGAGGTGCTGCTGCACGCGCAGTTGTCGGCCGAGAACTTCTACCTGCGCGCTGGCTTCCAGCGTCGTGGCGAGCCCTTCGAGGAGGCGGGCATCGGCCACGTGGAGATGGTGCGGGCGCTCTGAGCCCCCGCGGCACGCGCGCCGCCGGGCGGATCAGCCCAGCATCTCGAAGCGTTCCACCCGGCGCTCGGTCGCGATGAAGCCTGCCATCGCTGCCGCCACCTGCGGCTCACGGTGCGTCCAGCCCTCAGGGTAGATCTCCATCCAGGTCCAGCGGCCTTCGGCATCGGGCTCCGGGCGCTGCAACAACTCGATCGGGGCCTCGACACGGGCCTTGCGGAAAGCGGTCAACGCCGGCTCCGCCTGGTCAGCGGCGACGCGGTAGTACACATAGAGCTGCATGCTCAGTCCTGCGGCGGGATCTCGTAGGGCAGGGGGCGCAGCCGCAGGGCGGGGCCGCTGGCGCTGCCCAGGTGCAGGCTGCCGCCGTCGAGCGCAGCGAGCTTGATCTCGGCGGTGAGCCGTGTCACGCCGCCGCGACTGCCCGAGCCGGCCACGACACCTGCCGGCTGCTCGGGGTCGGCGCCGTGGAAGATCTCCTGACCGATGCTGGCTGTGGCGTCGGTCTCGAACACCTGCAACCGGCGCTTGAGCGTGCCGCGGTACTGGCTGCGCGCGACGATCTCCTGGCCGGGGTAGCAGCCCTTCTTGAAGTTCACGCCGCCCAGTACTTCGAAATTGATCATCTGCGGCACGAAGGCTTCGACGGTGGCAGCGCGCACCCACGCCTGGCCAGCGTCGGCTTCAGCCCAGGCCCAGTCTTCGGCGGACATCGTGGCGGCTGCGGGGGGCACCTCGGCGGCGGCTTGGATGCGCAGTGCGCGACCAGGGCCAGGCAGGCTGACCTGGACCGCGGCGCCGTCGCGCTGCAGCGTCCACGGCTCGGCGGGAGCGGTGCCTAGCAGGCCATAGACGGCGAACTCGGCGCTGGCGTCACTGAGCTTGCATTTGGCACGCAGCACGAACATCGACAGGCGCTTCAGCGTGGCGGCCAGGGTGTCGGCGGGCAGGGCGAGCAGAATCTCGTCGTCGCCGCCGCGCCAGCCCACCATCGTGGCCAGCAGCCGGCCCTTGGCGGTGCAAAAGCCCGCCAGACGTGCGTGGTCGCGGTCCAGCAGGGCGAAGTCTTGTGTGAGCTGTCCATGCAGGAAGCTGGCGGCATCGGCGCCTTGTGCGCGGATGACGCCCCAATCGGAGAGTCGCAGTTGAGTGGTCTCGGGCATGGTGGGAATTATCATCGGCGCCCTTTCTCCGGGCCTGATTCACCAGGCAAAGCTCAGGGCATGAAATGGTTGTTGCGGGCGTTGCTCGCGTTGTTGTTGATCGCCGGCATCGCTGCGGCTGGGGTGTGGCAGTGGTTGCGCAGCCCGCTGGCGCTGGCCGCTCCCTCGGTCGAGCTCTCCATTGAGCCCGGCACCAACCCGGCCGAGGTGGCGCGCGCCTGGGTGAATGCCGGCGTTCAGACAGATGCCCGCTGGCTGTACCAGTGGTTCAAGTGGTCGGGCCAGGCCAAGCAGATCCGCGCCGGCAGTTACGAGGTGCATGCCGGCATCACCCCGCGCGAGCTGCTCGACAAGATGGTGCGCGGAGACCAGGTCATGGAGCAGTTGCGCCTCATCGAAGGCTGGAACTGGCGGCAGGTGAGGGCGGCCCTGGCGGCAGCGCCGGCGCTGAAGTCTCGCACCGCGACCATGAGCGACGCCGAAATCATGGCGGCCCTGGGCCAGCCGGACGTGGCGCCCGAGGGGCGCTTCTTCCCCGACACCTACGCTTACAGCCGCGGCGTGAGCGACCTGACGGTCCTCAAGCGCGCCCATGCCGCCATGCAGCAGCGCCTGGCCGCCGCCTGGGGCCAGCGAGCCACGGGTCTGCCACTCAAGTCGCCCGACGAGGCTTTGATCCTGGCCTCCATCGTCGAGAAGGAAACCGGTGCCCCGGCCGACCGCAAGAAGGTGGCCGCGGTGTTCATCAACCGGCTGCGCGTGGGCATGCCGCTGCAGACCGACCCGACCGTCATCTACGGCCTGGGCGAGACCTTCGACGGCAACCTGCGCAAGCGCGATCTGCTCTCCGACACCCCCTTCAACACCTACACCCGCGGCGGCCTGCCGCCCACGCCGATCGCCATGCCCGGTGCGGCCTCGCTGCAGGCGGCGCTCAACCCGGCGGCCACGCGTGACCTGTACTTCGTCGCGCGCGGAGACGGGAGCAGCGAATTCAGTGAAGACCTCGCCGCGCACAATCGCGCGGTGAACAAATACCAACGCGGCGGCAAGTGACCGGACGATTCATTTCCTTCGAAGGCATCGACGGTGCCGGCAAATCCACCCATATCCAGGCCGTGGCCGACTGGTTCCGCGCCCGGGGGGCCGACGTCCAGCTCAGCCGCGAGCCCGGGGGCACGCCGCTGGCCGAGACCTTGCGCGACCTGGTGCTCAGCCGGCCCATGGGGCCGATGACCGAAGTGTTGATGATCTTTGCCGGCCGCTGCGACCACGTCGAGACGGTCGTCAAGCCCGCGCTGGCTGCGGGCAAGACGCTGCTCTGCGACCGCTTCACCGATGCGAGCTTTGCTTACCAGGGCGGCGGGCGCGGGCTGCCGCTGTCGGTGCTGGAGCCGCTGGCCGACTGGGTGCAGCAGGGCACTGAACCCGAGCTGACGCTTTGGTTCGACCTGCCCAGCGAGCAGGCCGCAGCCCGGCGGGCCGGTGCGCGCGAGGCTGATCGCATCGAGCAGCAGGACCTCGACTTCTTCGAGCGGGTGCGCGCCGCCTATGCGGCGCGGGCCGCCAAGGCGCCGGGCCGCATCGTGCGCATCGACGCGAGCGGCACGGTCGAGGCGGTGGGGGCGCAGGTGCTGGCCGTGCTGGCCCAGCGGTATCCGGCATGCTGAACGCTGATCTGCCCTGGCTGCAGGCGCCGCTGGCACAGGCGCTGGCGCGGGCGCGATCCCATGCGCTGCTGGTGCAGGGGCCGGCGGGTGTGGGGCAGCTGGAGTTGGCGGTCAAGCTCGCGCAGAGCTGGCTGTGCGAAGACCGGGCCGAGGGCCAGCCCGCTTGCGGGCACTGCGCGAGCTGCCGGCTGTTTGCCAGCGGGACCCATCCTGACTTCCAGCTGCTGCTGCCCGAGGCGCTCGACGCCTCGGCCCGTGAATCGCTCGGCCTGCCGTTCGAAGAGGCCGAGGCGCCCAAGGCCGGCAAGGCCAAGCCCAGCCGCGAGATCAAGGTCGAGGCTGTGCGCAACCTGCTGTCGTTTGCCCAGGCCACCTCGGCACGTGGCAAGGCCAAGGTGGTGGTCATCTTCCCGGCCGAGGCGCTCAATGGCGTGGCGGCCAACGCGCTGCTGAAGACGCTGGAGGAGCCTGCCGGTTTGTTGCGCTTCGTGCTGGCCAGCCATGACAGCGCCGGCCTGCTGCCCACCATTCGCAGCCGCTGCCAGCCGCTGCCGTTGGCCCTGCCGGAGCGCAGCGCGGCTTTGGCGTGGTTGTCGGCCAAGGGCGTGGCCGATGCCGGCGGCTTGCTGGACGCGACCGGCGGCCGCCCCCAGCAGGCGCTGCAATGGTTCAACGACGGCCTGACGGACGCCGCCTGGCAGGCCCTGCCCAAGCGCGTGGCGCGCGGCGAGGTGGCGGCGTTGTCGGACTGGGCGCCAGCACGGGTCATCGACGCGCTGCAGCGGCTGTGCCACGACCTGGTGCGCCGGGCCCATGGCCAGCCGGGGCAGTTCTTCGCGGCGGCCTCCCTGCCGTCTCCCAAGCGGCCGGGCCCTCTGCTGAGCTGGGAGGCTGAGCTGCGTCGGGCGGCCCGGCATGCCGAGCATCCGCTGAACGCCGGCCTGTGGATCGAGGCGCTGGTGGCTCAGGCAAGATCGGCCATCACGGCTGCCGCGCGCTGAATACACTCCGGCCATGAGCGACGCCAATCCCAAGTCCGGCCCCTCCACGCAATTCCAGCCCAGCCAGATCGGTGGGGCGATGCCGTTGCCCACGGTGGGCGGGCAGGGCGCCAGCTCCGGTGCGCGGCCCAGCGTGATCCAGCTGGTGTTCCGAGAGAAGTCGGCGCTGTATGCCGCCTACATCCCGGCCTTCACTGACGGCGGGCTCTTCGTGCCCACCACGCGCGACTACAAGCTGGGTGAAGACATCTACCTGCTGCTCGCACTGCCAGAAGACAACCAGCGTTATCCCGTTGCCGGCAAGGTGGCCTGGCTGACCCCGGCCAATGCGTCCGGCGGCCGTACGCAGGGTGTGGGTGTGCGGTTTCCGGGGGACGAAAAGACGCGGCTCATCCGCGCGCGCATCGAGGAGATCCTCGGCACGGCCGTGTCGTCCAGCAAGCCGACCCAAACCCTCTGATGTTCATTGATTCCCATTGCCACCTCAGCTTTCCGGGGCTGAAGGAGAACCTGCCGGCCATCCTGGCCGACATGAAGGCGGCCCAGGTCGACCAGGCCATCTGCATCTGCACCCAGATGGAAGAGTTCGAGGCCGTGCATGCGTTGGCGATGCAGCACGACGTGCTGTGGTCCACGGTGGGCGTGCACCCGGACACGGAGGACATGCGCGAGCCCGACGTGGCCGAGCTGGTGCGGCTGGCGGCGCTGCCGCGCGTCGTGGCCATCGGCGAGACCGGGCTGGACTACTACCGCCTGAACGGCCGCAGCATCGCCGAAATGGAGTGGCAGCGAGAGCGCTTTCGGGTGCATATCCGCGCGGCGAAGTCAGCCGGCAAGCCGCTCGTGATCCACACCCGTGCCAGCGCAGCCGACACGCTGCGGGTGCTCGACGAAGAAGGCGGCGAAGCGGCGGGCGGCGTGTTCCATTGCTTCACCGAAACTGCCGAGGTCGCGCTGGCCGCGGTCGAACGGGGCTACTACATCTCGTTCTCAGGCATTGTCAGTTTCAAGAACGCGCAGGATCTGCGCGACCTGCTCAAGCTGCTGCCGCTCGATCGCGTGCTGATCGAGACCGACAGCCCCTACCTGGCGCCCGTGCCTTACCGGGGCAAGACCAACACGCCGGCCTATGTGCCCCACGTGGCGCAGGCCGTGGCCGACGCGGTGGGCCTGCCCGTCGCGGCGCTCGCGGCGCAGACGACGGCCAACACCCGGCGGCTGTTCCGTCTGCCGGAGACCGTGGCATGAAGGCCTGGTGGGCAGTCGCAGCGTTGGCAGCGGCGGGCTGGGCCCAGGCGGCGCCGGTCGATGATCTGGTGATCGCCGCCGAGATGAACGACGGTCGGACCGTGCAGCGGCTGCTCCAGCAGGGGGTGGACCCCAACCAGGCCGATGCGCGCGGGCGCAAGGCGCTGTTCATCGCGGCGAAGGAAGAGTCCCAGCGCGCGCTGGAAAGCCTGCTGGCGTCGCCAGACCTCCGCCTGGACGAAGCGAATGCGCAAGGCGAGACGCCGCTGATGATTGCCGCCATTCGCGGTTCACTGGGTGCGGTGCAGGCGCTGGTCAAGCGCGGCGCGGCGGTCAACCGACCCGGCTGGACGCCCCTGCATTACGCCTGCAGCGGCCCGGACAACGGCGTCGCGGCTTTCCTGCTCGCCCAGGGCGCAGAGCCGAACGCTCGCTCGGAAAACGGCACCACGCCGCTGATGATGGCCGCCCGGTATGGCAACACCGACGTCATCCCGCTGCTGTTGAAGGCCGGCGCGGAGCCCCGGGCCGCCAACGAGCAGGAGCTGACTGCGGCTGACTTTGCCGCTCGGGGCGGGCGTGACGTGCTCGCAAAGGAGCTGCGCCGCATCAGCCAACAGCGGCAGCAACGCGCAGCTGAGGCGGCCCGGGCGGCGGAAGCGGCCTCCAGCGCGAACTAGTTCTCGCCACAGACCGCGTGTAGGAAAAACTCCTACAGGGCCCAGAGCGCTGTGCCGACTGTCGCCGCCGGGCGCGTCTCCCTACAGTGAAGCCATCGACTCACCCCCGAGGCTCACCATGCTGACCACCCCGAATCTGGCCGACCCGTTTGCGATGCTGATTTCGCCCGACGAGGTGATGCACGCCATCGAGCGCTCCGACCGCCTGCAGCGCCTGCAGCGGCGCGTCTACCGGCCGCTGGACCGGCCCTGGATTCCGCTGAAGGCCAGTGCCGATTTCGACAGCCAGATCGATGCCGAACTGGATGTGCCTGACCTGGGCGACGACACCCTCTGAAATGCAAAACGCCCGCTGAACAGCGGGCGTTTTCTCATCACGAGGTCGCGGTCGTCTTAGACGCGCTTGCGGTACTCGTGCGTGCGGGTGTCGATTTCGATCTTGTCGCCGTTTTCGACGAACAGCGGCACGGCGATCTCGAAGCCGGTGCCCTTCAGGCGAGCAGGCTTCATGACCTTGCCCGAGGTGTCGCCCTTGACGGCCGGCTCGGTCTCGATTTCGCGCACGACGCTGGTGGGCATTTCGACCGAGATGGCCTTGCCGTCGTAGAAGGTCACTTCCACGCCCATGCCGTCTTCCAGGTAGGAGATGGCGTCGCCCATGTTTTCGGCTTCGACTTCGTACTGGTTGTACTCGGTGTCCATGAAGACATACATCGGGTCGGCGAAGTAGGAGTAGGTGCACTCCTTCTTGTCGAGGATGATCTGCTCCATCTTGTCGTCGGCCTTGAAGACCAGCTCGGCGCCGGCGCCGTTGAGCAGGTTCTTCATCTTCATGCGCACGGTGGCAGCACCACGGCCGCCACGGCTGTATTCGGTCTTCAGGACGACCATCGGGTCCTTGCCCTGCATGATCACATTGCCGGCGCGGATTTCTTGAGCGAGCTTCATGGTGCTTATCTCGGAAGTTATCTCGGAAGTTATCTCGGACGTGTCCCGGCGAGATTGAGCCGCGGGACCCGAGTCGTGTACTGCCCACCAGACTCCGAAAACTCCCGGCTTGGCGCGGCAAAGCCCGTCATTCTAGCTGGAAACCCCTAAGAAGCCCTCCAATTGCGTGACGAGGTCCGCTTGGGCCGCCAACTGCGCACGCCAGGCCTGCGCGTGTGCCTGCAGCGGCGCCAGGGGCGGCAATGGTGCGGACAGCCGGGCCAGGCCGTTCCAGCCACGCCACACCGCCTGCCAGGCGGGCGGTAGTTGCGCGCGGTGCATGAAGGCCTCCAGCTTGGCATGGTGCGCGTCGTCATGCTGCGGGTAGATCTGCCAGATGAAGGGGCGGCCAGCCCATTGAGCGCGCACGAAGGAGTCCTCGCCGCGCACGAGGTTCAGGTCGCTGGCCCAGAGCAGGCGGTCGAAATCCGGCTGGGCCAGGTAGGGCAGAGTGATGCAGCGCAGCCCGGGCTGCTCGGCGACCCGTGACTGCAGCGGGCCCGGGCAGACCAGCAGCAGGGTGGGTTGCTCGGCCAGCGCGGCCAGCAGGTGAGGAAGGGCCGGGTTGTCATAGGCGAACAGGCTCACCACGCGCTCGCCCGGATGTGGTGCCCAGCCGCGTTGGGTGAGCCAGGCCTGGGCGTCGAAAGCCTGCACCTCGTCGAGCAAGCCCGGCTCGCGCAGCAGCCCGCCGGTGCGCTCGGTGAAGCCCGGGTAGAAGAAGTGACGGGTCAAGCCGGCGCCCGGCCCGTGGAAGATTGGCGAGGCTAGGCCGTGGCTGCGTTCGACGTAATCCTCGGCGCTGAGGTATTCCAGGTTCACCCAGCGCGGTGCGGGCGTGCGGGCCGCCATGCGCATGACGAAGGCCGCAGGCGGCTCGCAGCCAAAGGCTTCGATGACCACATCGCCGGGCGTGACGTCGACATCGGCCGTCGGCCAGTCATGCACCTCGATGCCACTCGGTCGCTCGGGCGCCATCCAGCGCAGCGCCGACGCATCGTCCACCCACAGGCGTACGCGCCGACCCCTGGCGGCAAGGTCGCGCGCCAGGCGCCAGCACACGCCGAGGTCGCCGTGGTTGTCGATGACGCGGCAAAAGAGGTCCCAGATCATGCGGTGGGATTGTCCCAGGCCAAAATCCGGTGCCATGTCGTCTGCGCCCCGTCCTGAATCCGACCCCTCCGCCATCGAAGCCGCCGAGAAGAAGAGCGTGGCCGACATGGAAGCCGCGGCCCGCGAGGCCCGCGAGAAGCTGGTGACCGAGGTCAATGCCTTGCCGGCGCTGCCCGGGGTCTACCGCTACTTCGATGCAAAGGGCGAGGTGCTTTACGTCGGCAAGGCTAAAGACCTGAAGCGGCGCGTCAGCAGCTACTTCCAGAAGAACCACGGTGGCACGCGCATCGGCATGATGGTGGCGCGCATCGCGCGGCTTGAGACGACGGTGGTGCGCACCGAGGCCGAGGCCCTGCTGCTGGAAAACAACCTGATCAAGACGTTGAACCCGCGGTTCAACATCCTGTTCCGGGACGACAAGAGCTACCCCTACCTGAAGATCACGTCCCACGCCTACCCGCGCATGGCCTACTACCGCGGCGCGGTGGACAAAAGGCACCAGTACTTCGGGCCGTTTCCAAGTGCCTGGGCGGTGAAGGAGTCCATCCAGCTGATGCAGAAGGTCTTCCGGCTGCGCACCTGTGAGGACAGCGTCTTCAACAACCGCAGCCGGCCCTGCTTGTTGCACCAGATCAAGCGCTGCTCCGGGCCTTGCGTGCCGGCCGGGCAGACGGGTGACTATGCGCGCAATGTGCAGAGCGCCGAGCGGTTTCTGCGCGGCGAGACGGATGAAGTCATGGCCATGCTGCAGGCACAGATGATGGCCTACGCCGAAGCGCAGCACTACGAACTGGCGGCCGAGGTGCGCAACCAGATCCAGGCGCTGTCAAAGGTGCTGCAGCAGCAGGTGATTGAGGAAAGCAGCGCCACCGGGCGCGATCGTGATGTCGACATCCTGGCCGTGAAGGTGCAGGGCGGCCGCGCCTGCGTGAACCTGGCGATGGTGCGCGGCGGCCGTCATCTGGGCGATCGCGCCTTCTTCCCAAAGCATGTGGACGATGCCACCGCCATGCAGATGGAAGGCGACGAGGCGCTGTCGCCTGAGCGCCAGGTGCTGGAGGCCTTCATTGCGCAGCATTACCTGGCGTCGCCGGTGCCGGGCCTGATCATCGTCAGTGAAGCCGTGGATGGAGGCTTGGCGGAGGCGCTGGCGGGCCAGGCCGGCAGCCGCGTCACGGTGCAGGCCCAGCCGCGGGGGCAGCGGCGTATCTGGCTGGAGATGTGTGTGAAGGGGGCCGAATTGGCGCTGGCCCGGTTGTTGGCAGAAGAAGGCTCGCAGCAGGCGCGTACCCGGGCGCTGGTGGATGCGCTGGACCTGGCGCCGCCGGAGATCGACAAGTTCCGCGTGGAGTGTTTCGACATCAGCCACACCGCTGGCGAGGCGACGATGGCAAGCTGCGTGGTGTTCGAAGGGCATCAGATGCAGAGCAGCCAGTACCGGCGCTACACCATCGAAGGCATCACCGGCGGCGACGACTATGCAGCCATGCGGCAGGTGCTGACGCGGCGCTACAGCAAGATGGCTGAAGCCGCCCAGCTCGGCACCGGGCGTCTGCCTGATCTCGTACTGGTGGACGGGGGGCGCGGCCAGGTCTCGATGGCGCGCGAGGTGTTCGAGGAACTGGGGCTGGACCTGAGCCTGATCGCTGGCGTGGAAAAGGGCGAGGGCCGCAAGGTCGGCCTGGAGGAACTGGTGTTCGCCGACGGCCGGGAGAAGGTCTACCTCGGCAGAGACTCGGCGGCGCTGATGCTCATTGCGCAGATCCGCGACGAGGCGCACCGCTTTGCCATCACGGGCATGCGGGCCAAGCGCGCCGCCACCCGTACCGGCGGCTCTCGGCTTGAAGACGTGCCGGGTGTCGGCCCCAAGAAGCGGGCACAGCTGCTGCAGCGCTTCGGTGGCGTGCGGGGCGTGGCGGGCGCCAGCGTGGACGAGTTGTGCAGCGTCAAGGGCATCTCACGCGACCTGGCTGAAGACATCTACCGCGCCCTTCACTGAGGCGCCGAGGAGAAGACATGAAGATCATCCAAGGCCTCAAGCGCACGGCACGATGGCTCATCGGGCCCGTGCTGGCCGGCTGCGCCACCACGCCGCCTCCTGCGCCTGCACCGCGGGCTGTCCCGGTGCCACCGCCCGCGGCTGCACCCGGTCCGCAGGCATCACCGGCCGCGGCGGCGGCGCCCAAGCCTGCCGCGTTGCCAGCGCCCAAGGCGGTGCGTTCACACGACGAACTGCGCCGCCAGGCCGCCGAGCGCCTCGTGATGGCCAACCCGGACCGCACCTACATGACGACCGCGCCGACGCATCTGCTGACCTTGGTGGTGCTGGAGGTTGAGGTGAAGGCCGATGGCAGCGTCAAGCGCGTGAACGTCGTACGCAAGCCGCGCTATGCGCCGGAGACGTTGCAGATGGCCATCGACGCAGTGCACCGCGCCGCGCCTTTCGGTGATGTGCGCCGCATGCCCGAGCCCTGGCGGTTCACGGAAACCTTCCTCTTTGAAGAAGACATGCGCTTCAAGCCGTTGACACTGAACTGAGGGGGTGCAACCTTCTAGCCACAGTCACGCCGCACTGTTCCGGGGCAGGGCGCCGGCTTGGGCACAATCGCCGCCATGTTCCTGACCCTGCCGACTCTGCTGACCTGGGCCCGCATCGTGGCCATCCCGCTGATCGTCGGGGTGTTCTACCTGGACCTGGCGCCTGCCCATCAGAACTTGTTTGCCACGGCGCTCTTCATCGTTGTCGCGCTGACCGACTGGCTCGATGGCTACCTCGCGCGCAAGCTCAACCAGACCTCGTCCTTCGGCGCCTTCCTGGACCCGGTGGCCGACAAGTTCCTGGTGTGCTCTGCGCTGCTGATCCTGCTGGAGCTGGGCCGCGTGAATGCATTCGTGGCCCTGGTCATCGTGGGGCGTGAGATTGCGATCTCGGCACTGCGGGAATGGATGGCGCAGATCGGCGCGTCGCGCAGCGTTGCCGTGCACATGGTGGGCAAGCTCAAGACCACGGTGCAGATGGTGGCGATTCCGTTCCTGCTCTACGACGGCCGCCTGTTCGGACTGATCCCCACGCGGCTGTGGGGCACCTGGCTCATTTATGCGGCCGTGGTGCTGACGATCTGGTCGATGGTCTACTACCTGCAGAAGGCCGTGCCCGAGATCCGCGCGAAAGCCCGCTGAGCTCCGCGGCGAGCCGGACATCGAGTTGTATCGGGACTTTTCCCGCCCCGCGCGATCCGAGGCGCGCGTCTAGAATCCGCTTCCCCGCGTGTGACCCCGTCGCCGTCCAGTGGCATCCGGTCATGCAGTTCGCGGGTCTGACGTCTCATCGCAGCCTTGCACGCCATGCGTGGGTGCAGGGCTCCACAGTCCGCTGAATTGTCATGAGGGGGCACGAGTGAACAAGTCCGAATTGATCGAGCACATCGCGAAGCAGGCCGACATTTCCAAGGCCGCTGCTGGCCGTGCGCTCGAAGCCGTCATCGGCGGCGTGAAGACGACGCTGAAGAAGAACGGCACCGTGTCCCTCGTGGGCTTCGGCACATTCAGCATCACCAAGCGGGCGGCTCGTGCCGGCCGCAACCCCCGGACTGGCGACACCATCAAGATCAAGTCGGCCAAAGTGCCCAAGTTCAAGCCGGGCAAGGCCCTGAAGGACGCGGTCAACTGACTGGTCCGGTCCTCCCGGCACAGCCGGGCGCTTAGCTCAGTTGGTAGAGCACCTCCCTTACACGGAGATTGTCGGCGGTTCGAGCCCGTCAGCGCCCACCATCCCTTCCGCGCGGCAACCGCCGCCGGCTCGCATCTAGAATGCGGCTCCCCTCGAAGGCGAACCTTGGTTCGCCTTCGTCGCGTTTGATTCTTCGCGCTTGACCGCCAAGGCTCCCCGAGATGTTCGATTTCGTCCGCAAGCACACCCGCCTGTTCCAGTTCATCCTGCTGGTGCTGATCCTGCCGTCCTTCGCCTTCGTCGGCATGCAGGGCTACACGAGCATGATGGACGGCGCCAACGCCGGCGTGGCCAGCGTGAACGGCCGCAAGATCACCCAGGCGGAATGGGACGCGGCGCAGCGTGACCAGGCCGAGCGCGTGCGCCGCCAGAACCCCACCATCGACGCCAAGCTGCTCGACAGCCCCGAGGCCAAGCGTCAGGCGCTCGAAGGCCTGGTGACCGAGCGCACGCTCAAGGTGGCGGCTGACCAGCAGCATTTCACGCCCAGTCCCGAGTCCGTTGCGGCGCGTTTCTGGGCGGACCCGCAGTTCGCCTTCCTGCGCAACGCTGACGGCACGGTCAACAAGGCCTTGCTCGCGGCCCAGGGCGTGACGCCGTCGATCTTCCTGGAGCGTCTGCGTCAGGACTACGCGCTGCGCCAGGTCACGGGTCCGATCGAGTCTTCGCCGACGGTTGGCACGGCTTCGCCGAAGCTGGCATTCGATGCGCTGCTGCAGCAGCGCGAGGTGCAACTGCAGCGGTTCGACATCAAGGACTTTGCTGCCAAGGTCGCGCCGACCGAGGCTGAGATCGAAGCCTTCTACAGAGAGCCCGCAAACGCCGCCAAGTTCCAGCTGCCTGAGTCGGCCCAGGTCCAGTACGTCGTGCTCGACATCGACGCCCTCAAGAAGGACGTCAAGTTCACCGAGGACGACCTGCAGACCTACTACAAGGAAAATGCCGCACGTTTCGGTGTGCCCGAAGAGCGTCGCGCCAGCCACATCCTCATCAAGGCTGATCGCAACGCGCCGGCGGAAGAGCGGGCCAAGGCCAAGGCCAAGGCCGAAGAGATCCTGGCGCAAGTGCGCAAGAACCCTGGCGAGTTTGCTGCGCTGGCCAAGAAGAACTCTCAGGATGAAGGCTCCGCCGCCAACGGGGGCGACCTCGACTTCTTCGGTCGCGGCGCCATGGTGAAGGAGTTTGACGCCGCCGTGTACGCGATGAAGCCGGGCGAGATCAGCAACCTGGTGGAGACCGATTTCGGCTATCACATCATCCAGCTGACCGGCACGCGCGGTGGCGACAAGAAGCCTTTCGAGGCCGTGCGCGCTGAAGTCGAGTCCGAAGTGCGCAAGCAACTGGCCCAGCGCCGCTACTCCGAGGCAGCGGAACAGTTCGGCAACCTGGTCTACGAGCAGTCCGACAGCCTGCAGCCCGCAGCTGACAAGCTGAAGCTGCAGGTGCAGACCGCCACGGTCGGCCGTCAGCCGCTGCCTGGCGCCGCCGGCCCGCTGGCCTCGACCAAGCTGCTGGATGCCATCTTCGGCGCCGACGCGCTGCGCAACAAGCGCAACACCGAAGCCGTTGAGACCGGCCCGAGCCAGCTCGTGTCGGCGCGCGTCACGCAGTACAACCCGGCTCGCGTGCCGCCGCTGGCTGATGTGAAGGATCAGGTCCGCGGGCAGCTGGTGCGCAAGCTTGCCGCCGAGCAGGCCAAGAAGGCTGGTGAGGCACGTCTGGCCGCGCTGAAGGCCAACCCGACGGATACCGCTGGCCTCGAAGCCGCCGTGACGGTCTCGCGCGCCAAGCCCCAGGCGCTGAGCCGTGCGCAGCTCGAAGCCGTTCTCGGCGCTGATGCCACCAAGCTGCCGGCCGTCGTTGGCGTTGCCTCGGACGATGGCGGCTACGTCGTGGTCCGCATCAACCAGTTGCAGCCGCGTGACGCCACCGTGATCGACGACAAGCGTGCCGCTCAGCAGTACGCCGGAGCCTGGGCGCGTGCCGAGGGGCAGGCCTATCTGGCGGCACTGAAGAGCCAGTACAAGGCGGTGATTAAAGTTGCAGCCCCCGCGTCGGCCGCAAGCGCACCCTGATTTTTAGGTTATACTTTTTGGCTCTGCGGTGGCTGTAGCTCAGTTGGTAGAGTCCAGGATTGTGATTCCTGTTGTCGTGGGTTCGAGTCCCATCAGCCACCCCATCAGAACATTTCATGACGTGTCATGAAGCCGCAAAAGCCCTAAGCAAAACAACAGCTTAGGGCTTTTTTCATGTCTGGACGGCTCACGTTGAGTCGTTGCAGCGCAGGGGAACAAGGGGCACATTTCGGGGAACGCGGGGCGATGGAACCCCTGCAGCGAGGATTGTTCCCCCATGCCCCTCACCGACGTCGAGTGCAAGAACGCCACTTGCCCAGCTGAACAGAAGCGCATCCGCCTGGCAGACGGGCAGGGTCTTTACCTGGAAGTTGCGCCAAACGGCTCCAAGCGCTGGTTCTGGAAGTACTACTTCAACGGCAAGGAAAAGCGCCTCGCGCTCGGGTCCTACCCCGAGACGGCCCCGAAAGCGGCACGCCTGAAGCGGGACGAGGCGCGGCTGCTTCAGCAGTCCGGCACAGACCCGGCGCAGGCTCGCACCGTTGCCAAGTTGCAGCGCAAGGCCGCAGCAGTGAACACTTTCGAAGCGGTGGCGCGCGACTTCCACCAGCTCAAGGCGCCCGGGTGGAGCGAGCACTACGCCGCCCGCTGGCTCGCCCGGCTGGAGAAGGACGTGTTCCCCTGGATCGGCAAGCTGCCGATCACCGATGTGAAGGCGCCCCTGCTGCTCGCCACGCTGCGCCGGGTGGAAGCCCGGGGCGTGCGTGAGCTGGCGCACTCTCTGCGCGAGGCCTGCGGTCAGGTCTTCAAGCACGGCGCCACCCTCGGCGCTTGCGAGCACAACCCGGCCGCGACGCTCAGTAGCGCGCTGCGCCCCGTGGCCACCAAGCACATGGCCGCGGTACTTGAGCCGAAGGCCGCAGGCGACCTGATGCGCGCCATCCTGGCCTATGAAGGGCAGCCAGCCACCCGCACGGCCCTGGAGCTGTCGGCGCTGATCTTTCAGCGCCCCGGCAACGTCCGCGCGATGGAGTGGGCGTGGGTCGACCTTGACGCCGGCATGCTGACGATCCCGGCCGAGTCCATGAAGCGGGTCAAGTCGGCCAAGGTCAACGGCCGGCCGCACTTCGTCCCGCTGGCGCCGCGCGCTGTCGAGCTGCTGCGCGACCTGCACCCCCTCACAGGCCACGGGCGGTTCGTCTTCCCCAGCTTGCTCACGGGTGAGCGCTGCATGAGCGAGAACACACTACGGACGGCCCTGCGCCGGATGGGTTTCGACAACGACGCCATGACCCCGCACGGGTTCCGCGCGATGGCGCGCACGCTGATGGTTGAGCGCTTGAACGTGCACCCCGACGTCATCGAGGCCCAGCTCGCGCATGGCAAGTCTGGCCCGCTGGGCATGGCCTACGACCGCGCTGAGTTCATGGAGCAGCGCCGGCAGATGATGAACACCTGGGCCGAGTACCTGCACCGACTCGCCCAGGGTGGGGAAGTGCTGCCCTTCAAGGCGGCTTGAGCATGGGCACGCTCTGGCGAGTCGTGTTTCTGGCAGAGCACTATGGCCGGATGACGCTCACGCTTGAAGAGGTCGCCGAGCAGATCGGCCTGGCGCCGGCCACGATCCGCAACCGCCGCACGCGCGGCGAGTTCCTGTGGCTCAGGTCTGACGGTCGCCAGCTTTGCGCTGACGTGGCCGACGTTGCGCAGTATTTGGAAGACCGCCGGAAGGAACCTGAACGACAGAACCCGGCGCCTCAGCGGCCCTGAGGCAAAGCGGCCGAGCGTAGGGGTGGAGCCCTGCGCCCGGCCTGACCAAAGACGCACACAACCTGGAAGGACGTGCACCATGGCTACCAACGATGTTAAGGCTTCGGCCTGGAGAACGGCTGAATGCCACGAGCTCAAGAAGGTGAGCGACACCATCTGCCGCGATGCTGCAAAGGAAATTGCAGACATTGCCGACATGCTGCGTGGCAAGACTGACGAAGCCGGAGAGCTTGAACACCTGCTGCGCGGGGCTGTCCTGCGCGTCGAGGCGCTCGCTGAGGCGATCACCTTCGGGCTTCGCTCCGAGATCACGCGCAAGGACGTCGCTGAGAGCTACCAGGCTGTGTACGGCGAAAAGCTGCAGATGCTGCTGGGCGAGCCCGTGGAGGTGGCCCATGGCTGAGCCGATCACTGACTTCGACTGCTTCGAGGACTATGCCAATCGCATCCGGTG
Organism: Roseateles puraquae; assembly: GCF_002205845.1. GTDB lineage: Bacteria > Pseudomonadota > Gammaproteobacteria > Burkholderiales > Burkholderiaceae_C > Pelomonas > Pelomonas puraquae. The sequence goes on from NZ_NISI01000009.1 coordinate 86,781, forward strand.
GATGCTGGCACTGCTGGCCTGGGTCGAAGATGCGCGTTACCTCGTGGACCGCATTGACATTCAAGCGCAGATCCGTCCGCGCTTTCGCGAGCAACTGAATGCGGCCGATGTTCGGTATGCCTTGAATTGGTCAGAGGACCAGTCCGCGGGCATGCAGGAGCTGCAAACCCTAATCGCCGGTATGACTGCAGAGATGGCGCAGGCCGGGCAGGCGCTGGTGCGACAGCGGCGCGCGGCGTAGAGCTCAACTCACCATGCGGGGCGCCTTCGGGCGCCTTTTCCTTGCCAGCGCTTTCGTTTGTCGCTCAAGCCTCCGAGCGACGACAAAGTGGTCGGGATTCCGACCGGTCTTGAGCGGGACAGTGAAGTCATGCCATCTCATGACTCGACTGGAGCCCGAATGGACGCACTGCCGACTTCACCCTCGATTCCACTCCTGCCACGCGCCCGCCAGCGCGGCAAGTACCAGCGGGTTGATCAACCCGCGGACGTGATCAACGTCCCCGGTGCGTTGCTGAAGCTCGACACGCTGGCGCGCCTCTCGGGCGAATCCATCTGCACGCTGTATCGGGCCGCCAAGCGCGGCGACTTGGTGCTGACCAAGCGCGGCGCCCGCTGCACTCGTGTCACCAGCGAGAACGCCCGCGACTATCTGGCTCGCTTCGCCAGGGGTGCAGCATGAGTGCTCGCAACGAACACGAGCTGTGGCTCGCCTACGAGCAGCACGGCACCGAGGCCGCGCAGAGCCGAGATGAGGCCATGACGCTGGCCAAGTTGCTGCGGGGGCACGCTGCCTACGCTGATCGCAAGGACGCCCGGCACGGGATCGTGACGCGTGACATCAAGGCCTTGTATGACACGCACGTGCCGAACGAGCCCGCAGGCGACGTCCTACACGTCAACGGCCGGGCGATCTCGGGGCTGGGAGACCCGCAGCTGAAGCCAGCGACGGCCACGCCACCGGCCCAGCTGGTGCAGCGCTGGAATGCCCGCGCACCGCTGGAGAGCTTCACCGCCTCCGAGCGCATCGCGCTGCGGCAAATGCTGCTGCGCCAGCCCGGGTATCGCGACCAGGCGCATCCCGACCATGCCGCGATGGTGGCCGATGCAAAGTCTCTGTACGCGATGGACGCGGGGGAGGGCGTATGAGCGCGCTCGACGGCATCGACGTCGATCCGGTCGACGCCCGCGTGATCTTCCTCTCGCGCCTGGCGTTTATCCGCCCGTTGACGCCCGAGGAACAGGTCGAGCTCGACCAGTTGCTCGCGGCCGAGAAGGCGCAGCCGCAGTCGCAGGAGGCCCTGCAGTGAACGCAGCCAGCTACGAAAAGCGGCTCGCGACGGCCAAAGCCGAGGCCGCCCTGCTGGGCGCCATGCTTCATGCGCTGGAGGGTGACGGCGGCCTGCCGCTGTACGTCATCACCTGGCGCGCACTGACCTGCAGTTTCGACAGCCTCGAAGCCGTCGACGCCTGGCTGCAGCGCTTTGGAGGCCGCAAGTCGTGAGCAGCCCCATCGACCTGGTTCTCGCCCGGCTGGAGCCTTTCCGGCTTCGCCAGGCCGGCCGCGACCGCTGGCGCGCGTGCTGCCCCGCCCATGGCGGCAGCAACCCGTCGGCGCTGTCGGTCGGCGTGGGCGCCGAAGACCTGGTGCTGCTGCGCTGCTGGCACGGCTGCGAGGTCGAGCAGGTGGCGCACGCGCTCGGTCTGGAGCTGTCGGACCTGTTCCCCGCGAAGCCGCCGCAGTTCCACACCAGCGGCAAGCCCGCGCGACGCCGGCTGCTGTCTGCTGGCCAGGCGCTGGATCTGCTCGACGGAGAGATGACGCTCGCGGTTGTCTGCGCTTCCGACATGGCGGCAGGCCGGCCCCTTGATGAATCGACACGCGCCCGGCTGCTGCAAGCCGCGGCCCGGGTCTCCATGCTGAAAGACGAGGCCCACGCATGACCGTGCAGGCTCTTGACGATGCCATCGAGGCGGCTGGCGGATCTGCCGCTGTTGTCGTGCGTGACTTGCGGCGCTGGGCCGAAGAAGAAGCGCCGACTGTGCGCCGTCTCGACTACGTGATGGCCGACGCACTCAGCGATGACGACGACGAGTTCGACGATGAGCTGATCGAGGGCACGCTCGGCCGTGGCGCGATGGGGGTGCTGTACGGTGACAGCAACAGCGGCAAGACGTTCTGCGCCATCGACATGGGCGCCGCGGTGGCCATGGGCGAGGAATGGCTTGGACGCCCAACAGACGCTGGCCTCGTGGTCTACCTTGCCACCGAGTCGCCCGCATCGGTCGAGATGCGCCTGAAGGCTTACCAGCGCCACCATCAGTGCCGCGTCCCTGGCTTTGTAATCGTTCGCTCTCCCATCAACCTGTTCGACGGGAATGCAGACACGACGGCAGTCATCGCCCTGATCGATCAGCTTGAGCGCGACTACGGCTTGAAGGCTGCGCTGATCATTGGCGACACGCTGGCCCGTCTCGCGGTGGGCGCCAATGAAAACGCGGGCGAGGACATGGGCGTTGTGGTGCGGAACATCGACGCCATCCGCAACGCCACGGGCGCGGCTTTCGTCGTCATCCACCACACGGGCAAGGACGCGGCGCGCGGCATGCGCGGCTGGTCTGGCTTGCGGGCCGCGACCGACACAGAAATCGAGGTGACGTCTGACGAGGCCTCGGGCCTGCGGACTGCCGAGATCACGAAGCAGCGCGACCTGCCCGGCAAGGGTGACCGCATCGGCTTCACGCTCGCCCCGGTTCGCCTGGGCGTCAATCGCTGGGGCACCGAGCGCAGCTCTTGCGTCGTCATGGCTGCTGACGCGCCCGCGAAGACCATGCGCGGGAAGCGTCAGAGCGAGATCGCTGGGGCAATCACCGAGTTCCTGCGGGTGCGTGGTGCTGGATGCCTACGAGGCGCCCTGGCCGCCCATTTCAAGGACACCTATGCACGCCAGTCGGTGTACCGCGAGATCAACAAGATGCTTGATGCCGGCCTACTGATCGAGTCCACCGGGATCGTCGCACTTCCAGGCGCGCCGGGAGCGGCGAAATGAGCGTGTGTCACCAACTTGCCAATCACCACAAAGCCAGCACTGACGCGGCTTTCGAGGCTGTCGCCAACAGTCGCCGACTTGTCACCAACATGGATTTGGTGACACGGCTTCTGGTGTCACCAACTGTCTCCTCTCCCTTTAGGGGAGGAGACAAGGTGACAGCCCACCCCGGAGACAGGCGATGAGCGGCGAAACCCCCACGCTGATGCGTACGTGGACGGTCGGCAGGTACACGGCTGAGCTCACTGCAGGGCCTACCGAGACCGGAGTCATGAACATGGTCATCGACTGGTCGCCGCATGTACCGAACGACTTCACGCCCTCGCAGATCGAGGAATACCGCCGTCACCTGGCCTCGGCAGCCGCTGAACTGGCCGAGCTGGCCCGCAACAACCGACCGAAGTAGGAGAACCCCATGAGCACCATCATTGCAAGACAAATCGCCCAGGTGTTCCAAAGCACCGACGCTTGGACCCATACCACCCCCGCCGACGCCGCCAGCGGCACCAGCGCGACCACCTGGGCGCCGGTCCTGGCCGAACTCACCCGGCTGGCACCGGCCAGCGCCCCCCGTTCCGAACGCCTGTCTGCGCATACGCAGGTTGTGGCCGAGCTGCGCCGCATCCGCGACCAGATCCCGACCGTTCGCAAGCTCGGCCCGACCGAGCGCCTGGCCTTTGGCAACTGGCTGCAGGTGTTGCTGAACTCGCACGAGGCGCAGCTCGCCGCCATCTGAGCGCCTCGCGTTCGCCCACCTCACCGGAGCCTCACCCATGAACATGACCCAACTCACCCGCGCTCGGCAGGAACTCGTCAGCATGCCGTTCGCCGTCCCCGGCGGCCGGCTTGTGACCGCTCGGCTGATCCTGCTGCCCAGCATGCCCGCCGGCCCGATGCCGCGTGAGCCCCACACGCTGCAGCTTGCCGTCGACGTCCGAGCGACGCGTGACGGTGACTTCGAGGAAGTCGCCTCGTCGGAGGTTGTTCCGCAGTTCGGCGAGCGCATCGTCGACGTCGCAGTGCCCACCCCCGCCGAGCCGCTGGAGGCTGGCCAGCTCCCTGCAATGGCCCGCCTGCGGCTGATCCACACCGGCCAGACACAGCCGATCTACGAGCTGCGCCTCATTGGCCTCTGACCAGGAGCACCACCATGCCCCAGTTCCTCCCCAATGGCGGCGCCGTGCGTCGCCCCACCGCCGGCCAAGCCGTGCCCATCACGGGGCCTGGTGTCTCCAATGCCACCGCCGAGGCCTTCGGCCGCATGGGTCAAGTCGTGGAGGGCGCCGCCCTGGACGCGATCACGCAGCAGACCGCCGAGCAGCGCCGACTCGAACAGCTGGCCGAGGACGCCAACAAGGCCCGCGGCCTGGCCGCGACCGGCGAAGCGAAGATCAGGCTGCATGACACCATGCGTTCGCTATCCGACCGCATCCTGCGGGGCGATGTCGACGGTGTCGCCGCCCTCGGCGAGTGGGACAACGCGCGCACGCAGATCACCAGCGACCTGACCAAGGAACTACCCGGCCACATCGCTGAGCGGGTGGGCGCGCAGATCAAGCTGGACGCCAGCGAGCTGGCCAGCACCGGCATCGGCCGCGCCGTAGAGACCCGGCAACGCGAGGTCACGCGCGCCGACTTGAACACCTCGCTGGAGGGCTTCGAGCGTGATGCCTTGACCGACCGCGGCAAAGCCATGACGCTGGCCGGTGCCGCGATCTCCACGCTGGGCGCCTCGGCCGGCTACGGCCCCGACGATCAGCAGAAGCTGCTGCAGGGCTTCCGGGAGACCACCGCCGCGAACATGGCCGAGCAGCGCCTGCTGGCGAGCAGCCGAGACCCGGCCAAGCTCGACGCCTTCGAACAGCAGCTGCGCGGCGAGGACTTCAACGACCTGAGCCCGCACATCCGTGAGCGCTTCGAGGTCCGCATCGAGAACAAGCGCGCGGCCCTGCAGCATGCGGCCGAAGTCGCGCAGCGCCGGCTCGAAGCAGCCCGCGCCCGTCGGCTGACCGAGGCCGAGCACGCCGTGCGCGCTGTCGAGTCCATCGTCGACGGGGGCGGCATCGCTGACGACGCCACGCTCGCCAAGGCCCAGACAGCCGCCATGGGCACGCCCTGGGCCGACGTGCTCAAGTCGACGGTGCAGCAGGCTGCCAGCCGGTCGGCGTTCGGTTCGCTGAGCCCCATGCAGCAAGACCGGGCGCTGCTGCAGCTGCGGGCCAAGCTCAACCAGACCGGCGCGAACCCGCACCAGATGAAGCAGCTGCAGCAGCTGGAGAGCATCCGCACCCGCACGCGCGAACAGGTCGACCGAGACCCGCTGGCGTGGGGTGTGCAGTCGCGCCTGCTGCCCGAGGTGGCCCCGCTGCCCATGACCAGCTTGCCCGACCTGGTGCAGGGGCTCACCCAGCGCACGAGCCAGGCCGCGACCGTCAGCGCACAGCTGCAGCGGCCCGTCTCGCCCCTGCTGGCATCCGAGGCGCAACTGCTGGGCGAATCGCTCGGCCGCCTGCCCGCCGACCAGAAGAAGACGTGGCTGCGCGGGCTGGCCGGCGTGCTGCCGCCCGACCAGCAGCGTGCCCTGGCCGGCCAGCTGAAGGATCAAGACGGCGCATTGGCGCTGGCCATGCACGCCGGCAGCCTGCCCAAGACCGCGAACGGCGACCCCATGGACTTGATCCTGCGGGGGCACGACGCCGTGGCCAGTGGCCGCATCAAGAAGGATGACGAGCTGACGCGCGGCGAGCGCATGAAGCTGTCGCGCGAACTGGACGCGGTGCCCTGGGCGACGCCGAAGGCGCGGGATGCCGCCATCGACGCCGCAAGCATCATCATGGACGGCCTGCGCGATCAGCGCTCGAACGGCACCGCATCGAGCAGTGACCGCAAGAAGGCCATGCTGCTGGCGCTGGGCGGCGAGATCGTCGATCACGGCGACGGCAAGACCGTTGCCCCGCCCGGCTGGACCGAACACCGGTTCCACGCCGCCATGCGCAAGGTCACGGCCGAGGACATCGCCCGGCAAGCCCCAGGCGGCCTGACGCTGAACGGCCAGGCACTGACGCCTGACGCGCTGGTCAAGGCGCTGCCCTCGGCCCGCCTGGTGCCGCTCGGCCCGTCACGCTATGCGCTCGACCTGGGCGGCATCGTGCTGGGCACCGGCCGCCAGCCCTTCGCCTTCACCCTGGGGGACTGACATGAGCTTCGCCGAGATGTTCCCGGGCGAGACCGCCGCCGCCCTTGCGGACCGTGCCGCCAACCCGGTGGCACCGCCCGCCCCGAAGCGCAGCAGCTGGGCCGAACTGGGCGACGTGCTGGCCGCGCCTTTCACCGGCAGCGCCCAGGGCTTGAACGAGTCCCTGCGGGTGCTGGGCCGCCTGGGCAACGCTCGGGCCACCCAGGCCGCCACCGCGCCCCGCGCGGGCCTGCTGCCCGGCATGGATGCGCCCGAGGCCCTGACCCGGGCTCGCGAGGCCTCACGCCCTGGCGGTGCTGCCGCGTTCCTGGAATCCGACGCAGCTCTGCGCCGCGGTGCCGAGTACTGGCGCCCGGACCCGATGACGGCCGGCTGGGTGACAAACTTCCTGCACGACGCCGGCCGCGTGGTGACGAAGTTCAGTGGCTACTCGCTGCTCGGTGGCGCGCCCGCCGCCGTGATTGGCACTGGCCTCGATGAGGGCGCCACGTCGTACCTCAAGCTGCGGGATCAGGGTGTCGACGTCGCCACGGCCACCAAGGTTGGTGCCGTGCATGGTGGGGTCACGGCTCTGACCGCTGGCATTGCGCCGGTCGCTGCGACGCCGCTGCGCTCGGCCATCCTGGTGGGCGTGAGCGGCCCCGGCGCATTCATGGCCGAGTCTGCGCTGTCGCGTGAGATCCTGCAGAGCGCCGACTACCCGCAGCTGGCCGCGACCTTCGACCCCTTCGACTCCCTGGGCCTGGCCCTGTCCCTGGTGCCGGGCGCCGCAGTGGCCACGGGCGTACACGCAGCCCGCGCCCGGGCAGCGGCTCGCGTGGAGCCGCCAGCCGCGCGCCCACCGGTCCCGCCCGAGATGGTCGAGGCCGCGCTTGTGCAGCTGCAGCGCGACCTAGTGGACGCCGGCAATCTAGGCCGCGTGGACGATCCCGCCGCGGGCGTGGTGCACCTGCAAGCCCTGGACGAAGCCCGCGCCGCGCTGGACGAAGGCCGAAGCGTCGAGCTTCCCATGCGCGTTGCGGATGACGCCCGCGCCGCGCCGGTCATGGCCCACATGGACGAGCAGCTGCGCGCAGCCAACGTGCCGCGCCTGGCTGACGAAGCCCGCGCCGACGAGCCGCTGCTCGGTGCAGAGCCCACGCCCATCACCGAGGCTGAACGCATGGCCGCGCCTGCGATGGTCGCGGACGCCACCGCCCAAGCCCGGGCACCGATGCAGCGGGCGCTCGACGTCGCCCGCGAGCGGCCCGACCTGCCGGTGCGGCTGGAAGACGACGGCAGCCCGGCCACGCCCGCCAGCGACCTGGTGCGCACCGAGGCCCAGCGAGCCAGTCAGGAGGCCCGCGAAGCCATCACAGCAACGCAGGCCGCCATCGAGTGTTTCCTGAAACTGGGAGTGAACTGATGCGAGTCGAGTGCATGAACGCCGTAGAGACGGCTATCGGCCGACGAATCAACCAGGCTGAGGCCGCAGGGATCGAGGAACGGGTGCGCAGCACGATGCGCCGCCTGGCATCGCGTGAGCCCGAGCGCTGGCGCACCATGCCGCTGGCCGAGCGAATGGCCGAGGCCAGCCGCGTCATCGCCGACGACCTGAAGCACGCAGCCGAGGTTCGCGAGCTGCGCGCGGCCCTGCAGATCGAGGCCCACGCCCGCCACCTGCCCGACATCGAGAAAGCGGGCGCCCAGGGCTTCGACGTGCTGCAGCGCAAGCTGCTGAAGGCCGACAGCTACGTGCGCGGCGTGGCGCGCCAGTACTGGACGCAGGCCCTGGACGTGCTCGACCACGCCACCCGCCAGACGACCGGCTCGCTGGCTGCTCGCGGCGTGCGCTGGATCGCTGGGCTGGAGGATGCCGGCAACGTGGCCGCGTTCGTGCGTGAGGTGTTCGGCACGACGTCGGGCGATGCTGGCGCGAAGGCCGCAGCCGGCGCGTGGGTGAAGATGGTTGACGCCATGCGAGAGCGCTTCAACCGTGCCGGCGGCGACGTCCGAAAGCTGGCCTACGGCTACTTGCCGCAGCCGCACGACGTGCAGGCCCTGGTGAAGGCTGGCATTGACCGCTGGGTCAACGATGTGCGCCAGGTGGTCGACCGCAGCCGCTACACCGACGAGGCCGGCCGGACGCTCAACGACACCGAGCTCGCCGCCGTGCTGGAGCAGGCATGGCGCGACATCACGACCGATGGCCTGGCGAATCGGCCGTTGGGCGAGTACCGCGCGCCGGGCATGCTGGCGAACGCGAACAGCCAAGCCCGGGTGCTGCACTTCAAGGACGGGGACGGGTATCTGAGCTACATGCAGGCCTACGGCGCAGGCACCGTGTACGACGCGATGCAGGGGCACGTTCGCTCGATGTCCCGCAATATCGCGCTGGTGGAGGAGTTCGGCCCGAACCCGGGCGCGACCTTCCGCACCCTGCACGACGCGGCGCAGCTGGGCGGCGGGAAAGACCGCGTGGCGCTGCTGGCCACGACTCAGCAGCTGTGGGACACGCTGCTGGGCAAGTTCGACGCCGTGCACAACCCATCGGCGGCCCGCATCGGCCAGGCCCTGCGCTCGCTGCAGGTGGCCGGCAAGCTCGGCGCCGCGGTGCTGGGTTCGATCAGCGACATGCACTGGTTGATGCAGACCATGGCCTTTCACAAGCTGCCGTGGTGGCAAGGCCCCATGCGGGTGGTGCAGGCCTTCGGGTCGGAGACGCGCGCCTATGCCGACCGCGCCGGCCTCATGGCTGACAGCATGATCTCGGACATGGGGCGTTGGGGCGAGAACAACCTCGGCCGCGACTGGCCCGACATGGCCGCGAACGCCACCATGAAGGCATCGCTGCTCACGGCCTGGACCGACGGCGTGCGCCGCGCGTTCTCCATCTCGATGATGGGCGGCATGGCGAAGATCTCGCGCACGGCCTGGGACGCACTGCACAGCGCCGACCGCTCGCGGCTGGAGGGCCTGGGCTGGACCCGTGACGAGTGGGCAGCCTTGCAGCGGGTGCCGCTGGAGCGCTGGCGCCAGACCGACATGCTGACGCCGGCCGCCGTCATGAAGGCCGAGGGCATCGAGCCGGCCATGCGTGACCGATTGATCTCGCGGCTGCTGGGCACCATCGATGACGAATCGAAGTTCGCCAGCCCTGACCCGAATCTGAAGGTGCGCGTGCTGCAGAGCGGCGGTCACGAGAAAGGCACGGGCCTGGGCGAGCTTCACCGCTCGGTGATGCTCTTCAAGGGCTTCAGCCTGTCGATTCTGCTGCGCCACTGGGACCGCGTGCTGAACGCCGACCTGACGCCGGCGCAGCGCATGACCTATGCGACGTCCAACCTGCTGGCTGCCACGCTGCTGGGCGGCATTTCCCTGCAACTTGCCGACCTGGCCGCGGGCCGCGACCCGCGCGACATGACCGGCGATCAGGGCGACAGCCCGGAGAAGCTGGCGCGCTTCTGGGGCGCTGCGCTCACCAAGGGCGGCGGCTTGGGCTTCCTCGGCGACATGCTGCTGACCGGTATGGGCTCGCATGGCCAGTCTGGCGCCTCGGCAGCCGTCGGCGGCATCGCTGGCCCGCTGGTGGGCTCGGCCTTTGAACTCGTCTATGACGTCGGCCTGAACAACGCCATGGAGGCCGCCCAGGGCAAGGACTCGCACGCAGCCGCCGAGGCCTTCCGCTGGGTGCGCGGGCACACGCCAGGCGTGAACCTCTGGTATCTGAAGTTGGCCATTGACCAGAGCTTCGCCAACCAGGTGCAAGAGTTTTTGTCGCCCGGCTACTTGGCGAAGACGCAGGCCCGCATGCAACGCAACTACGGCAGCACCTGGTGGTGGGCGCCAGAAGACCGCGGGCTGCTCACCGGTGACATGGCCGGCCCAGAGCGTGCCCCGAGCTTCGCCAGCGTCGCAGGGGGCCAGCCATGACGCCCGAGCAGACCCGCGCGCTGGCCAAGGTTCGCCGATGCCTGGACTTCGCGGCCGACGTCCGCGGCAACCGCACCGAGCGCGAGACGGCATGGAGGCAGGCGCAGAGCCTCATCGCGAAGCACGGGCTGCAGCTGGAACGGTTCGAGGCTGCGGCGCCTGCTGAGCCAGCCGGGCCGCCGCATCTGCACTCGGCGGAGTGGGCGCCGTATTGGGCCACGCGCACGACGGCAGAGGCGATGGCCGCAGGGATGCACACGCCGGTCCTGTGCCGCGACGGCTGGTTCGTAGGTGGCTGACAAGAATGACGCAAGCTCTTGTCGACGTTGAAGATTTGGGCGCCCCCATCCCCCCGAAGGCGACTCAGCGCATTCGGCTCGGCAGCCTGCACGAGATTCGGGCCGAGCTTGCCCGGGTCTACCGCGATGCGCGTGCGCGCCGGCTGCCGATGGAGGATGCCACGAAGCTCACTTACATCCTCGTTCACCTGGCGCGCGTGACAGATCAGGCGACCGTCGAAGCCGAGATGTGCGAGATGGAGGATGCACTCAGGAAAGGAGCCCCCAATGGGCTGGAACACAAGGCGTAACCGCCTGCGGAAGATCAAAGATCACCTGCTGAACGTCGGCAGGCCTGTGGCGGCTGCGGAAGACAGCGAGAGCGCGCGGGCTGTCGAACGCGAAATCGCAGCGGGTGAGTTAGGCGCCTCGGCCTGTCTCGTGAGCGCATGCGGTTTCGATGTGTCGGATACAGCAGCCGGCTTCACGAAGCTGCACTCATTCCCGCGCGCCGAGTGGCCGGTGCTGTTCGATGAGGCCCGGGCGGGGATCCGGCGAACGTCGTCAGAGCGCGACACGCCGCGGCGCCTGGCAGCGCTGGAGGCGCTGATTGAGGCGGTGCGGGCGGCATAAGTCAGCCGCGGCCGAGCGAATGGGTCAGCAGTTCCTGATACCGCGGGTGATCACTGCCGGTCAGGCGGAACAGGTTCTCCATCGCGCGTTCAACGATGGCCGCTGCTTCCTGCTGGGCATCCCACTCGCGAGACTGGGCCTCGTCTGGGTCATCGTTGTGTCGGAGCCAGTTGAACGTTGAGCGAATAGCGTTGCGGGCTGCCTTCAGCGTCATCCGTTGATCGTTTGGAAAGAGGGCCGCTGTAACTTCGATGACGTGTCGCGCGATCTCTTCGCGTGCAGGCTCAGCGCCTGGCCGCTCGCGCTCCAAGAGCCCCCAATAGATATCCTCCGCGGATCCGCCCAGCACGATGGCCGTGATGGGGTCGGACTGGTCAAGTAGGGCGACCGCCGCCGCGTCCAAGAGGTGATCGGCCACCTGCCGTTTGGTCACGTTCATAGGGCCAAGCATAGGCGGCAGACGTTGGGTTCTGTTGGTGCCTCGGCATTCCACTCGGGGGCGTCTTCGGCGCTGCCCGTGCTAGCTCCTCGACCGTCTCGGGACACATTCGCACCTCGCACGTGCCTTCGACGCGCTCCGCATGCGGGTCGCGCTTCAGCGCCTCGGCTTCGGTGAACCTGCAGACGCTGCGCCGCACCCGGCCCCAGTCGTCGCGCATCTTCCAGAACCAGAATTCTGTCGCCTTCATGCCGGCGAGTCTCAGCCGCGCGTGGCTCATGGCGTGAGCTCCCCGCCGTCAGTACCATGCGACCACTACGAACGCCGAAAGGGAGGCGGTATGAGGCCAATCGACGGGCTCAAGGCGCTTGGCATCTACGCCTGGTTTGCAATCGATGCTGCCACGCTGGTGTATCTCGTGTTCTTCGATGGCACGCGCTACAACTGGTGGAACTGGATGATCATCATCCCCATCGACATCTTCCTCGCGACCATCTGGCCGGTTTACTGGATCTTCAAGCTGCTGCAGTAGCTATGGGAGCAGCTCTCATCACTGCTGCCGAGGTCGCGCGGCTGCTGGGTATCAAAGCTCGCACGGTCTATGACCTCGCCTATTCAGGCCGCCTGACCTGCTACCGCATCGGAGGCGCTGTGCGCTTTGACCCGGTGGACGTGGAGGCTTTCAAGCAGTCGTGCCGCGTTGACGCCCGACACCCGACGCCGCCGCGGTCAAGCCGCGCGGGTGTCAACCTGAGCGGCCTGCTTGCTGATCCGCACACTGATCTGATGCGCTTCTTCGAGAGTCGGGGGGTGAGGGTTCGGGCTGCACCGGTAACGGCGGCGAAGGGGAACAAGAAGGGGAACGCTGGCCGCTGAAACGTCGCAGCGCGAGCACTGGCGCGGCCTACATCGATTTGTTCAATCTCCATCAGCCCCAAAAAACATTAAGCCAATCAACGGCCCAGCGATTCAAACCGCTGGGCCGTTTTGCTTTTGGGAATCGAAGCGCTTTGATGAGCGCGGCACGCCCTCGACGGGCCAGCGCATCCGAAGGTCCGATGTGCCTTTTTTTGAAGCAGTGGACCTGGCGGCCTTGGCCGACAAGGGCTTAGGCGTGGGGTGCAGCGGTTATCAACAGAGTTGCCCACGAGGGGCGGGGACAAGACCGCACACGCCGGGTGCAGGCTGTCTCACATCGCCTGCCGGCCCGGCGCCTGGGCGAGCCGCATGCCTTCAGCACTTTGGCGTTTCTCGATGACGACGCGCGGCAAGCGGGCCACCTGCGAGGCGGCGGCAGGCCCGGCCTGGCTTGCCAGGCTCGAGCGCGTGGCGGTAGCGCCATCGTCCGCCATGTGATTGGCCAGGGCCATGCCGATCCCGGCGGCGGCCAGCACGGAGCCGAAGGCGAGTGCGAAGGTTTGGGCGGCGGTGTTCATGGTCGGGCGTGGCATCGAGCTAGGCGTGAGCATGAATGTCGCCGCGCGGCTGGGTCGCGGCGAGGGCCCGGCGACGGAATGCCGGCGCGGCCGGACGAACTGCGGCTGGCGAGGATGAGTGCCTGTGACGGCGCCGTCAGCGAACGTAGCTCAAGGGCAGGGCGGTGGTCAGCTTGAGTTCTTCCATAGCGAAGCTGGAACTGACATCGTGCAATTGCGTGCCCGCGATCAGCCGCTTGTAGACACGGTCGTAGGCGGCGATGTCGGGCACCACGACCCGCAGCAGATAGTCAACATCGCCGCTCATCCGGTAGAACTCGACGACCTCGGGGATGGCCTGCACCGTCGCCTTGAACGTGTCGAACCAGGCCTGGCTGTGCTGGTTGGTGCGCACCGACACGAAGACGGTCACCCCCACGTTCACCTTCTGTGCATCCAGCAGGGCCACCTGACGGGTGATCACGCCAGCCTCCTTCAGCCGCTGGATGCGGCGCCAGCAGGGCGTGGTGGACAGGCCCACCTGCGCGGCGATGTCAGCCACCTGCTGGGTGGCGTCTTGCTGCAGGATGTCGAGGATGCGCAGGTCGATGGAATCCAATTTCATGGCGCCGATCATACGTGGCATGCATTGCCAGAAATGGCTGAAAAATCATGCGCCGGTGAAATCGCGTACCTCGGCGGCGTAGGAACAATCGCCCCAATCCTTTTGCGCAGAGGCGCCCCCATGGAAATCTATCTCGATGCCAACGCCACCACCCCCGTCCTGCCGCAGGCCCGCGAGGCGGCGATGGCAGCCATGGCGGAAGACTTCGGCAACCCCAGCAGTGTGCACAGCACCGGGCTGAAGGCTCGCGCGTTGATGGATGGCGTGCGGGCGCGCGCCCGCCGCGTGCTGGGTGCCGGGCAGGGGCGGCTGCTGTTTCTGAGCGGCGCCACCGAGGGCATCCAGACCGCCGTGCTGTCCGCCCTGAGCGCGCTGCGCGATGCGGATCATCGGCCCGAACTCCTGCTCTACGGCGCGACCGAGCACAAGGCCGTGCCTGAGGCCCTCAAGCACTGGAATGCGCTGCTGGGCCTGAACCTGACCGTCCTGCCCATTCCGGTCGGCCGTGACGGCCGGCACGACCTCGCCTGGCTGCGCGCGCATGCCGCGCGGGCGGGCCTGGTGTGCACCATGGCCGCCAACAACGAGACCGGCGTCATCAGCGACCTGGACGGCATTGCCGCCGCGCTGGCGGGCAGCCCGGCGCGCTGGATGGTCGACGGCGTGCAGGCCCTGGGCAAGCTGCCGCTGAAGCTGGAAGAACGGCGCATTGACTACGCGCCGTTCTCGGGCCACAAGCTCTACGCGCCCAAGGGCATTGGGTTGCTCTACGTGCGCGAGGGGGCGCCGTTCACGCCCTTGCTGGCGGGAGGTGGGCAGGAAGGCGCCTGGCGCTCGGGGACTGAGAACATGTCAGGCATCGCGGCGCTGGGCGCGGTACTGGCAGCGCTGGAGGCGGGCGGCACGTTTTGCGACGCGGCCACGCTGCAGGCGCACCGTGATCGCCTGGCGGCGGCGCTGCAGGAGGCGTTTCCCGGGCTGCTCTTCAATGCTCCTACCGAGCTCTGCCTGCCCACGACCCTCAACTTTGCCGTGCCGGGCTTGAGCTCCAAGCTCTTGCTGGATCTGTTCGATGCCGCCGAGCTGCGCGTGAGCGGGGGCTCGGCCTGCAGCGCGGCCAAGGCGCAACCGAGCTATGTGCTGGAGGCGATGGGTCTGCCGGCGTGGCAGACGGCGGCCAGCGTGCGCCTGTCGTTCGGGCCTGTGGTGGACCGCAGCTTCATCGACGAGGCCTGCGCCCGCATCCGCGTCTGCGGAGAGTCCCTGCGCGAGAGTTGCCTGGACCCGAGTGCGCCGGGCCAGGCCTTGCCTGCCGACGGCCTCACACGCTTCGTGGTGGATGGTGCCTGCTGCTACCTGCTGGCAGATGCCAGCAGCCGCCGTGCGGTGGTGGTCGACCCGCTGCCCGAGTTGACCGAGCGGCTGGCCCAGTGGCTGCGCTGCCAGGGCTATGCGCTGGCCGCGGTGCTTGACACGCATAGCCACGGCGACCACGCCTCCTCGGCCGGTGACCTGTGGCAGGCCATCCAACACGAGGCGGGTTCGGTGGATGCACTCGGTTGGCCGCGTGATATCAAGCGCCTGGATCTGGGCGACCGCTGGCTCACGCGGTTGGCCCTGCCCGGCCACACGCAGGATTCGACCGCCTACCTGCTGCACGACGCCCGCGGACTGCGCTGGGCGTTCGTTGGAGACACCGTCATGCCCGGCGCGCTCGGGCGCAGCGACTTCGAGCAGAGCGCACCGCTGGCCTATGCCGACTCGCTGCTGCGCTTGCGCGAGGTGGTGGGCGAGCAGACGCTGCTGCTGCCCGGGCACGACTACGACGATCGCTTTGCGAGCACGCTGGCCGTGGAGCGCGAGGCGCAGCCGCTGCTGGCTGACGTGCTGGCCGGACGCATCGACGCCGCCGGCTTTGCCGCGGCCAAGGCGGCGCTGGAGCAAGACTTGGCGATGACCGCCTACCAGACAGTGGCTTGTGGTGCCCGGGTCGACAGCAGCTGCTCGCTGGCCGCCAGCGAGATCGGCCTGGCCGACCTGCAAGCGCTGGTGGCGCGCCACCCCGACCTGCTGCTCATCGATGTGCGCGAGCCCTACGAACAACGCCTCGGCCAGGCACCGCAACTCGGCACTCAGGTGCGCCGGCAGGCGGTGGCTTTGTCAGGCTTGCCGGAGGCGCTCGTGCAGTGGCAGTCGCTGCCTCCCGACACGCCCATGGTCTGCTTCTGCCGCAGTGGCAACCGCAGTGCGCAGGCCGCGCGGGCGCTGCGCCGGCTGGGGCATGCGCAGGCCTGGAGCCTGCGGGGTGGCCTGGCCTTGCTGCCGCGTGCGGCAGCGGCCGATGCAGCCCTGGCGATCTGATCGCACGAACAGCGCCGGCATGGCCTGCCAGTCTCCGCGATTGAAAACCGCTTTATGTCTGCCTCGACACACAGCCGATAAGAAGCCTTGACGGCTCCCTTCAAAGATGAGGTCACCCGCTGCCAGCCCGGCGCCGGGGTCTCTCAATCCATGAAGGAGTCGCCATGAGCACGATCAGCGGCCTGGGCGGTGTGAACCGAGCCTGGGACACCTCACAAAGCGGTGCCGCCCGCAAGGCTGAGCACGAAGCGCGCATGTTCGCCAAGGTGGACAGCGACGGCAGCGGCAGCGTCGACGCTACCGAGCTGGCCAGCATGCTGGAGCACACCGGCCAGTCCGGCGACAGTGCCGAGCTGCTGAAGAAGATGGACAGTGACGGCGATGGCAGTCTGTCGAGCGACGAGCTCAGCCAGGGCATGCGCGAGCTCATGCCGCCACCGTCTTCGACGGTGGCGTTCGCCCAGCAGCGCGGCGCGGCCAACGATGATGAAGACGTGTTCGCCTCGCTCGATACCGATGGCGACGGTCAACTCTCCCGGGCCGAGTTCGAGGCTGGCCGACCGGAGCAGGCGCAAGGTTCCGGCCGCATGGGTGGCCCGCCCCCGGGTGCAGGCGGGCCGCCGCCGACGACTGCGTCAGGCACGGCAAGCAGCAGCACGTCATCCACCTCGGCCACGAGCTATGACCCGTTGGACGTCAACCAGGATGGCACGGTGTCGCAAATCGAGCGCCTGGCGGGCGAACTGAAAGAACTGGCCAAGGCCGGCGCGGGCAGCGAGGCCAGCCAGGGCGCCAACGCCGAGATCGCAGCGCTCGCGCAAAAGCTCTACGACCAGATCAGCAAGAACTGGCTGCAGCCTGCGTCAGACACGACGAGCCTGAGCACCACGGCCTGATCCGCGTCGCTCAACCGCGCGGTCTGAGCTCGAGTGCTACGTGTTCAGCGAGGGCCAGCGCCGCCGTCAGCCCGGGCGACTCGATGCCGAACAGGTTGATCAGGCCAGGCTGGCTGCTGTCGATCAGAAAGTCGGCGGCCGGCTCGCCCGGGCCGCTGAGCTTGGGGCGTACGCCACTGTAGGCCGGCTGCAGGGCCCCAGGCGCCAGACCCGGCCAGTAATGGCGCACCTCGGCCTCGAACTGCGGCCCGAGAGCCGGGTCGACCGAGTAGTTCAGCGCGGCGGGATCGGTGTCGTCGAGCCATTGCACGTCAGGCCCGAAACGCGCCTGGCCGCCAAGGTCCAGCGTCAGGTGCACGCCCAGGCCGCCGTCGACCGGCAGCGGGTAGATCAGATGCTGGAAGGGCGCGCGCCCGGGCAGGGCGAAGTAGTGCCCGCGGGCGTAGCGTAGTTCGGGCGCGGGCGCACCCAGGGCCTGGGCGACCTGCGCGGCGTGCAGGCCGGCCGCGTTGATGACATGCCGGGCGACAAGGTCGAAGTCATCGGCGATGCGCAGGCGCCAGCCCTGGTCCAGGCGCTCGCCCGCGGTGACCGGGCTGGCCAGGGCCAGCGTCGCACCGTGGCGCTCGGCGTCGCCCAGCAGCGACGTCATCAGCCCATGGCTGTCGACGATGCCGCTGGACGGTGACAGCAGCGCACCCACCGCGCTCAGCTCAGGCTCCAGCGCGCTGACCTCCTCGCGGGTCAGCAGCTGCAGGTCGTTCACGCCATTGGCGGCACCGTTGGCTGCCAACTGAGCCAGGCGGGGCAGATCGGCCTCGCGCGTGGCCACCACCAACTTGCCACAGCGACGGTGCCCAAGGTTGCGGGCAGCGCAGTAGCCATAGAGCAGGCCCTTGCCCCGCACGCACAGCCGCGCCTTGAGGCTGCCCGCCGGGTAGTACAGCCCGGCATGGATGACCTCGCTGTTGCGCGAGGACGTCCCGGTGCCGAAGGCGCCCGCGCTTTCGATGAGGATGACTTCACGGCCCTGCTGGGCCAAGGCGCGTGCAATGGCCAGCCCCACCACGCCGGCGCCGATGACGGCGATCTCGATCTCTTCCATGGCCGGAGTGTGCCTGCGCGGAACGCTGAGCCCCGCGCCCCCCGGGCACCTTCGCGGGTCAGATCGGCTGGGTGCGCTCGTTCAGCCAGGCCAGCGCCGCGCCGGACACCTTGGGCGCTAGGCGTTCGCGCACCGTGGCGTGGTAGTCGTTGAGCCAGGCCACCTCGTCGGCCTGCAGCAGACCCTTGTCGATGCAGCGGGTGTCGATGGGGCAAAGCGTGAGGGTCTCGAACTCGAGCATCTCGCCAAAGGCGTTCTTCTCAGGCGTTTCGACAGCCACGTTGAGCACCAGGTTCTCGATGCGCACGCCCCAGAGGCCCGGGCGGTAGAGGCCGGGTTCGATCGACGTGATCATGCCCGGCTCCATGGCCATGGACGGCTCCGGGATGGCCTTGCTGATGCTTTGCGGGCCCTCATGAACGTTCAGGAAGTAGCCCACGCCGTGGCCCGTGCCGTGGCCGTAGTCCAGGCCATGGGCCCACAGCGGCGCGCGGGCGATGGCGTCCAGCATGGGGCTGAGCGTGCCGCGCGGGAAGCGGGTGCGAGACAGGGCCAGCGTGCCCTTCAGGACCAGGGTGTAGTCGCGCCTCTGTTCGGCGCTCACCTGGCCGATGGGCCAGACGCGGGTGATGTCGGTGGTGCCGCCCGGGTACTGGCCACCGGAGTCGATCAGCAGCAGGCCGTTGCCTTCGATCCGGGCAAACGACTCGGGCGTGGCCCGGTAGTGGGGCAGGGCGCCGTTGGCCATCCAGCCCGCAATCGTCGAGAACGACAGCCCCACGAAGCCGGCCCGCTTGCGCCGGGCGGCGGTGAGCCGGGTGTCGATGTCGAGCTCGGTCCAGGTGTCGCCGCGGGCGATGGAGGCCTCGAATTCGGCATAGAACTCGCACATGGCCGCACCGTCCTCGGCCATGGCTTCGCGGATGAAGCGGGCTTCTTCGGGCGTCTTGCGGCTCTTCAGCAGCGTGCTCGGGTTGATCTGCTCGACCACCGTCACCGCCGCGGGCACCGCCTCCCGCAGGCCGAGCGTCACGCGGCGCGGGTCGATCAGCAGCTTGGCTGTTGCGGGCAGCGCCTGCAGCGCCACGGCGGCCTGGGCATAGGGCACCAGCGTGATGCCGTCGGCGGCCAGGCGCGCGGCCAGGTCGGGCGGCACCTTGCCTTCGCCGATGAACAGGCGGCCGGCGCTGGCGTCCAGCAGCAGGTGGGCGATGAAGACCGGGTTGCATTCGACATCGCTGCCGCGCAGGTTCAGCAGCCAGGCGATGTCGTCGACCGTCGAGACCAGGTGATGCGTGGCCCCGACGCTGGCCATGGCCTTGCGCACGCGGGCCAGCTTGTCGGCGCGTGTCACCACGGCATGGGGCGCGGCGTGCTCGTAGACCGGTTCGGTCGGCAGGCCCGGGCGGTCGGTCCAGGCGGTCTGCAGCAGGTCCAGGTCGGTGCGCAATTCAACGCCCGCCCGCTTCATCGCCGCCCTCAGGGTGTTGGCCAGCGACAGTCCGAGCACCTGCCCGTCCACCGCCAGCACCTGACCCGGCTGCAGCTGCTGCGCGATCCAGTCGATGTAGTTCGTCGAAGCGCCGCTGGCCATCTTCTCAAGCTGGATGCCGCTGCCGGCGATCTGCGCCTCGGCCTGCGTCCAGTAGCGGCTGTCGGCGAAGAGGGCGGCGCGGTCTTGGGTGACGACCAGGCTGCCGACCGAGCCGGTGAAGCCCGACAGGTACTGGCGGCCTTGCCAGCGGTCGGGCAGGTATTCAGAGAGGTGCGGGTCGCTGGACGGCACGAACACGGCGTGCGCGCCCTGCGCGGTCATGGCGTCGCGCAGGCGGTCGATGCGCAGGCGGGTTTCGGAGGTGCGGGTGTCCATCGGGCGGACCTTGTCTCGGCTGAGTTGGACTGCCGATTTTAGGTTTCACCCCGTTTCGCCTTGCCGCCTCGGGGGCAGAAGACCCCCAACTTGAACTAGAGATCGGTGCGCAGCGTCCACAGTTCGGGAAAAAGCACCACGTCCAGCATCTTGCGCAGATAGCTCACACCGCCAGTGCCGCCCGTGCCCCGCTTGAAGCCGATGACGCGCTCCACCGTCGTCAAGTGGCGGAAGCGCCAGAGCCGGAAGGCATCTTCGAGGTCCACGAGTTCCTCGCCCATCTGGTAGAGGTCCCAGTGCGCCTGCGGGGCGCGGTAGACGGTCAGCCAGGCGTCCTTCACGCCGTCGCTGGCGACATGCGGCTGGGTCCAGTCACGCGCGAGGTTCTCGGCCGGCACGGCGATGCCGTGGCGGGCCATCAGGCGCAGCACTTCGTCGTAAAGAGACGGCGCCTCGAAGGCGGCCTGCACCTGGGCGAGCAACTCGGGTCGGTGCTCGTGGGGCTTGAGCATGGCTGGGTTCTTGTTGCCCAGCATGAACTCGATGCGCCGGTACTGCGCACTCTGGAAGCCGCTGCTCTTGGCCAGGTAGGGCCGGATGGCGCTGTACTCGGGCGGCGTCATGGTGGCCAGCACATCCCAGGCGTGCACGAGCTGCTCCATGATGCGCGACACCCGCGCCAGCATCTTGAAGGCCTCGGGCAGACGGTCCTGGGCGACGTTGGCGACGGCCGCCTGCAACTCGTGCAGCATCAGCTTCATCCACAGCTCCGAGGTCTGGTGCTGCACGATGAAGAGCATCTCGTTGTGGTCGGGCGAGAGCGGGTGCTGGGCGTTCAGGATGGCGTCGAGCTGGAGGTAGTCCCCGTAGCTCATGTCGCGCGAGAAATCGAGCTGCGCGCCGTGGTGTTCGATCGTCTGCGCCATGGGTCAGGTCACCTTGGCGCGGGAGGTGAACTGAGGCGCGTTCCACGAGCCACTTG
The DNA here is from genome assembly GCF_002205845.1 of Roseateles puraquae. Classification (GTDB taxonomy): domain Bacteria; phylum Pseudomonadota; class Gammaproteobacteria; order Burkholderiales; family Burkholderiaceae_C; genus Pelomonas; species Pelomonas puraquae. The sequence continues at coordinate 107,543 of NZ_NISI01000009.1, forward strand.
CCACGATGTCGGCCAGCACGTCCACCGCGCGGGCCACGTCGGCAAAGCCGTTGTACAGCGGCGCAAAGCCGAAGCGCAGCAGCTCCGGCGTGCCGGCACGGAAGTCACCGATGACGCCGCGTGCGATCAGCGCCTGCATCACGGCGTAGCCGTCCACACCCTTGGGCAGCGAGAACGACGCCTGCGAGCCGCGCAGGGCGGCCTCGCGCGGCGTGGCGATGATGGCACCCGGCACGCGGGCTTCCACGCTGTCGATGAAGGCTTCGGTCAGGGCAAGTGACTTGGCGCGCAGGGCCTTCATGCCGCCGAGCTTCTGGGCCGCGTCGAAGACGTCGAGTGCCGTATCGAGCGCGGTCATGGACAACACCGGCGGCGTGCCGCACTGGTACTGCTGGATGCCCGGCGCGGGCAGGTATTCGCTGTCGAAGTCGAACGGATGGGCATGGCCCAGCCAGCCGGTGAGCGGCTGCCAGACCTGACCTTCGTGGCGCGGGTGCATCCAGACGAAGGCCGGTGCGCCCGGGCCGCCGTTGAGGTATTTGTAGCCGCAGCCGATGGCGAAGTCGGCCGCGCAGCCGAGCAGGTCGATGGGCACCGCACCGGCGCTGTGGGCCAGGTCCCACACGGCCAGCGCGCCGGCCTGGTGGGCCCAGCGGGTCAGCAGCCCCATGTCGTGCATGCGGCCGGTGCGGTAGTTGACGTGGGTCAGCATCAGCACGGCGCAGCGCTCGTCCATCAGGCCGGCGATTTCTTCCGGCGTTTCCGCCAGCACCAGCTCGCCGCCGTGGGCGCGGGCCACGCTTTGGGCGATGTAGTTGTCGGTCGGGAAATTGCTGCGCTCGCTGACGATCACACGGCGCTGGCCCTGCTGCAGCTGCAGCGCGGCATGCAGCACCTTGTAGAGGTTGACCGAGGTCGAGTCGGCCACGAGCACTTCGCCCGGCCGGGCGCCGAGCCAGGGGGCGAGCCGGTCACCGAGGCGACGCGGCAGGTCGATCCAGCCGGCGGTGTTCCAACTCTTGATGAGGCCCTGGCCCCACTCCTGGGTGACGGCGCTCTGGATGCGCTCCGGCGTGGCCTTGGGCAGCGCGCCAAGTGAGTTGCCATCGAGGTAGGTGATGCCATCAGGCAGCTGGAAGAACTCGCGCAGGCTGCGCAGGGGATCGGCGGCATCGAGCCGCTGGGCGTCTTCGAGATTCATGGCAGTTCCCTCAGGATGGCGCGCACCGGGCTGGCACAGGCGCCTTGGAGTTTGAGTGGCAGGGCGATCAATTCATAGTCACCGGCCGGCACGTCGTCCAGCACGAGGTTCTCCAGCACGCGCAGGTCGTGGCGGCGCAGTTGCTGGTGGCTGTCGAGCACCTTGGAGTCGGCCGGGTCGACGCTGGGCGTGTCGATGCCGATCAGGCGCACGCCGCGCTCGGCCAGCCATTGCACGGCGTCGGGTGCGTAGGCGGTGAAGTGGGGGTTCCACTGTGTGTCGGCACGCTCACAGGCCCGCACCAGCACCCGCGGCGGCAGGTCATGCTCCGCGTGGCGAAGGTGGTCGACCGTGATCAGGGGGGCGGCGCCGACGGCGTGGATGACGCGGCAACGGCCCAGGTAAGTGTCCAGCGGCACATCGGCGATGGCCGGCGCGTCGTTGGCGTAATGCAGCGGCGCATCGGCATGGGCGCCCACATGGGGCGACATCGTGATGGCGCTGAGGTTGACCGGGCAGCCCGGTGACAGCTGCGCGGTCCAGCGCAGTTGGTAGGGCTCGTCACCCGGAAAGATCGGGGCGTCGGGCGAAACGGTGGGCGAGATGTCCCAGAGGCGGAGTGAGCGAGGCATGGCGGGCGGCACCATAGCGTTGCCGGCGGGGTCGTGGTGTCGGTTTATTCCAACTCTGCCGCCGCTGTGCCTGCGCTTCAAGAGCTGTGTGCGTGTCAGCGCCGGAACTTGCCGCTTTCGTCGAGGATGGCGAGATCGACGTACTGCAGGCCGCTGTGGTCGTTGGCGCTGTAGCTGACCTCCAGGCCACCCAGGTCGTAGGCCTTCATGCCTTCGAGCGCATCCCGCAGAGACTGGCGGTTGATCTTCGGGCCGGCGCGCTTGAGGCCTTCCACCAGCACCTTGGCGGAGGCATAGCCTTCGATCATGCTGGGCGTCAGCTCCAGCTTGGCCTTGCGCGCACTCTCCTGGGCGTCCTTGATGATCGCCTTGGCAATGGATCGCTCCGGCGGGAACACCTGGCTCACGATGACCCCATGCCCCACCTTGCCCAGCGAATGGATGAAGCCCGACGAGGCATTGTTGGACAGCGTCACCAGTTGGGCTGTGGAGCCGGCTGCGCGGACGGCCTTCATGCCTTCAGAGACGGCCTCGCCGGTGCCGACGAACAGGACCGCCTGGGGGGATGCGGCGAGCACCCGGCTCACGACGGCCGGCATGTCGGGCTTCTCGCGCGGGTACTTCTGGTGCGCCACCGGCTGCTGCTTGGCCTTGGCCAATCCGGCCTGGGCGCCGGCGATGGCGTCGTCGCCGAAAGAGTCGTCCACCTGTACCAGCGCGATGCGGGTCACGCCGATGGAGCCGAGGTGCTCGATGGCCCGTTCCGCCTCGCGCTGATAGGAGGCCCGGACGTTGAACAGCCAGGGGTTGACCGGCTTGTGCAGCACCATCGCGCCGGTGGAGGGGGCGACCAGCGGGATCTTGTGCTCGGCCAGCAGCGGCAGCACGGCCTGGGTGTGCGGTGTGCCGCGGGTCAGGAAGAGGGCGACGGCGCCCTTGTCGATCAGCGCCTTGGCGTTGGCTGCCGCCAGCTTGGGGTCGAACTTGTCGTCAAGCGACTGAAGGTTGATGTGCTGGCCGTGCACACCGCCCGACGCATTCACCGCGTCGAAATAGAGCTTGGCGCCCTGAGTCACCTCTTTGACGCTGTCGGCGGCGGGCCCGGTGATGCCGGCTGTCTGGCCGACGAGCAACTCGGCCTGGGCGGTGCTGACCAGCCCCACGGTCAATGTGGCGATGCTCAGCCATCGCTGGGCGGTCGGGGTCATGAGAGCCATGGTGTTCTCCTTCTTGCGGCGGGGCCCGGCGTGGGCGTCGGAACGTGTCAGCGGCGGAACTTGCCCGTCTGGTCGATGATGGCCAGGTCCACGTAGTCCATGCCGCTGTGGTCGTTCGGGCCGTAGCCCACCTCGATGCCGCCAAGGTCGAACCGGCCGAGTCCTTCCAGGGCCTTCCTCAGGCTGTCTCGCGTGGGCTTGGGGCCGGCGCGCTTGAGGCCTTCCACCAGCACCTTGGCCGCCACATAACCCTCGACCATGCTGGGCGTCAGCTCCGTACTGGCCTTGCGAGCCAACTCCATGGCTTCCTTGATGATGGGCTTGGCAATGGAGCGCTCGTACGGGAACACTTGGCTCACGATGACGCCGTGGCCCGCATCGCCCAGGTCCTTGATGAAGCCGGCAGAGGCGTTGTTGGACAGAGTCACCATCTGGGCCGACGAGCCGGCGGCGCGAACCGCCTTCATGCCTTCGACGACGGCGGAGCCCGAGCCGATGAACATCACCGCCTGCGGCTGCGCGGCCAGGACCTTGGCGACGACCGGTGCCAGCTCAGGCTTGGCCCGGTCGAACTTTTCGTGGGCGACCGGTTGCTTGTTGGTCTTGGCCAGACCGGCCAACGCACCGGCCACCGCATCCTCGCCGAAGCTGTCGTTCACCTGCACCAGGGCGATGCGGTTGATGCCGATCAGGCTCAGGTGTTCGATGGCGCGCTCGGCTTCGCGCTGGTAGGTGGCGCGCACATTGAACAGCCACGGGTTGACCGGCTTGTGCAACACCATGGCGCCCGTGGACGGCGCCACCAGCGGAATCTTGTGCTCGGCCAGCAGCGGCATGATGGCCTGGGTGTGCGGCGTGCCGCGGTTCAGGAAGAGGGTGATCACGCCCTGGTCGATCAGGGTCTTGGCGTTGGCTGCGGCCAGCTTGGGGTCGAACTTGTCGTCCAGTGACACCAGCGTGATTTTCTGGCCGCCCACGCCGCCTTCGGCGTTGACGGCGTCGAAGTACAGGCGCGCGCCCTGCGTCACTTCCTTGACGCTGCCCGCCACGGCGCCGGTGATGCCGGCGGTCTGCCCGACGGTGATGTCGGCCTGGGCGCTGCCGAGCAGCCCCACGGCCAGCAAGGCGGTGGTGAGGAGTCGACGGGGCCGGAATGCGTTCATTGGTGTCTCCATGCAGTCCCGTCTCGCAGGGCGGACGGCGGTGTCTTCGGGGTAACCCGAATTCAAGCATGGCGGCAAGGGCTGGCAAGTGAGCGCAGGGCAGCCAGCCGCGCGGCGTGAGGAGAAGTGGGCAGAACGCACGGAGAAGTCTTCTCCAGGCGCAGCTTAGGGATGGACGCGCGAGGTCCTGGGCAGTCAGGCGCTCAGGCGCGCGGCCAGCAAGCGCTGTCGCAGGATGGGGTCGCCATCTCGCCGCCAGGCCGCGAAGACGGCGGAGTCGTCGATGCGGTCTGCCAGCGGCCGGAAACTGGCCCCCTGGATGCCGGCGCGCTGGAAGCCCGCCGGCACGATGCTCACGCCCAAGCCCTGCGCCACCAGCGACACCACGGAGAGCCAGTGCCGCCCCTCGTGTTGCAGGCGCGGGTGAAAGCCGCCTTGCTGACGGCAGATGTCGACGATGCGCGCGTGATAGTCGGGCGAGCCGCGCCGTGAAAACAGGATGAACGGTTGGTCGCTGAGTTCCGCCAGCGGCAGTTCGGCGCTGCCGGCCAGCGCATGCCCGGCAGGCAGGCAGGCCAGGAAGGGTTCGGTGTACAGCGGCTGGGACTGCAGCGTCGGTGGCAGGCGGTCGGTGTGCACCAGGCCGAGGTCGAGTTCATCCTGCAGCAGCGCATCAATCTGGTCCTGCGAGTTCAGCTCCACCACCACCACTTCCACGCGGGGCCAACTTGTCTGGAAGGCCCGCAGCCAGGCCGACAGCCCGTTGTAGAGCGTCGAGCCCACAAAGCCCACCCGCAGCCGCCCGACTTCCCCCGCTTGCACTTCGCGGGCCAAGGCGCAGGCCGCGTCCGCTCGTTCGAGAAGACCGGCCGCGTGGCCGCGAAAGGCCAGGCCGGCCGGGGTCAGGCGCACGCCCTTGCTGTCTCGATCGAACAGCCGCGCGCCCACGCTGGCTTCGAGCTGCTGGATGGCCACCGACAGCGGCGGTTGCGACATCGCCAGCCGCTGCGCGGCGCGGCCGAAATGCAGCTCCTCCGCCAGCGCCATGAAACAGCGCAGGTGGCGGAACTCAAGGGCGCGTGTCGAGCTGGGGTTGTCGATAGGCATGGCGAATCGTTGAAGCCGATTCTTGTATTGGACACGAATGGGTGGCGAGGGCAATACTCACGGCATTGCGCCCGGCGCCACGGCTGCCGGTGCCCCCCTTTCTCCGGAGACACGACATGGCCACCAAGGCGAGCTTTCACTGGGACGACCCGCTGTTGCTGAATGAGCAGCTGACGGACGAAGAGCGCATGGTGCGCGAGGCTGCGGCTGCCTACTGCGGCGAGCGCCTGCGGCCGCGCGTGCTGGAGGCCTTCCGCAAGGAGCAGACCGACGCCGGCATCTTCCGCGAGATGGGCGAGCTGGGGCTGCTGGGCCCGACCATTCCGGCCGAGTACGGCGGCGCTGGCCTGAACTATGTGAGCTACGGTTTGATCGCCCGTGAGGTGGAGCGGGTCGACTCCGGCTACCGCTCCATGATGAGCGTGCAGTCGTCCCTGGTGATGGTGCCGATCTACGAGTTCGGCAACGAAGCCACCCGTCGCAAATACCTGCCCAAGCTGGCCACGGGCGAGTTCATCGGTTGCTTCGGCCTGACCGAGCCCAATCACGGCTCGGACCCGGCCTCCATGGTCACCCGCGCCCGCAAGGTCGACGGCGGCTATGAGCTGACCGGCAGCAAGATGTGGATCACCAACAGCCCGATCGCCGACGTCTTCGTGGTCTGGGCCAAGGACGATGGCGGCCAGATCCGCGGCTTCGTGCTGGAGAAGGGTTGGGCCGGCCTGAGCGCGCCGGCCATCCACGGCAAGGTAGGCCTGCGCGCCTCGCTGACGGGCGAGATCGTGATGGACAAGGTGTTCTGCCCCGAGGAGAACGCCTTCCCCGAGGTGCGCGGACTGAAGGGCCCCTTCACCTGCCTGAACAGCGCCCGCTACGGCATCGCCTGGGGCGCGCTCGGTGCGGCCGAGGACTGCTGGCACACCGCGCGTCAATACACCATGGACCGCCAGCAGTTCGGCAAGCCGCTGGCGGCCAACCAGCTGATCCAGAAGAAGCTCGCCGACATGCAGACCGAGATCACCCTCGGCCTGCAAGGCTGCCTGCGCCTGGGTCGCATGAAGGACGAGGGCACCGCCGCGGTGGAGATCACGTCCATCATGAAGCGCAACAGCTGCGGCAAGGCGCTGGACATCGCCCGCATGGCGCGCGACATGCTGGGCGGCAACGGCATCAGCGACGAGTTCGGCATTGCCCGGCATCTCGTCAACCTGGAAGTGGTGAACACCTACGAAGGCACGCACGACATCCATGCGCTGATCCTCGGCCGCGCGCAGACGGGGATCGCCGCCTTCTGAGCCACGGGCACGTCGCTCGGGCCGGCCCGGTGGCGGTGACGAGCGTCGTGACTTGCGGCAGTCGCGCCGGAGCCCGTCATCCTGGCGGTTTGTTGCCCTCGGAGTTCCATCGATGACCTCCCGCCGACACGCGCTACTGGCCGCAGCCAGCCTGCCTGCCCTCACAGCTCACACCCCGGCCACCGCGGCGCCCGCCGCCTGGCCTTCGCCCGACGAGATCGCGCGGCGCGTGGAAGAGGTGAGGCGCACCGAGACCGCCTTCGCTGCAGCGTTCGCCGCCAGAGACCTGGAGGGCTTCCGGCGCTTCCTGGCGGCCGACACGATCTGGATGGACAAGGAAGCTTTGCACGGGCCGGACGCGGTCATGGCGGCTTGGCGGGCGCTCATCACTGCGCCCAAGCCGCCATTCAGCTGGTCGCCTGACCTGGTGCTCGTGCTGCCCAGTGGCGACCTGGCCCGCACCAGCGGCCCGGTGATGGCGCCGGACGGCAAGCTCGTTGCACGTTTCCAGTCCACCTGGCGGCGCACGCCAGCCGGGGCCTGGGAGATCGTCTTCGACTTCGGCGCGGATGTCTGTCGCTGATGCCGCTCAGCGGCCCGGCGTGAGCTGGATCTCGAACAGCTTGGGCCAGAGCTTGCCGGTCACAAACAGGCGCTTGCGGGCGGCGTCGTAGGCGATGCCGTTGAGCACATCGTCACTGCCGCGGCGCTGCGGCAGCAGGCCGCTGAGGTCGATCCAGCGGGTGACGACGCCGGTCTTGGGGTTGATGCGCGCGATGCGGTCGGTCTGCCAGATGTTGGCCCAGACCTCGCCGTCCACCCACTCCAGCTCGTTGATCATCTCCACAGGCTTGCCGTCGGCCGTCACGCGTACGCGGCGCATTTCCTTGAAGCTGGCCGGGTCGAGGAAGCGCAGTTCCGGCGTGCCGTCACTCATCACCAGCTCTCGTTCATTGCTCGCGATGCCCCAGCCCTCGCCGGGATAGCTGAACTTGCGCCAGAGCTTGAAGGTCTTGAGATCCAGCACGAAGGCGGTCTGTTCCTGCCAGGTGATGCCAATGACACGGTCGCCCCAGCGGGTGATGCCCTCGCCGAAGAACTCGTCGGGCAGGCCCACGGACTGCAGCACGCGCCCGGTCTCGATCTCGACCTTGCGGATGCTGGAGCGGCCGTGCAGGCCGGTGCTTTCGTACAGAAAGCCCTCGTGGAAGAACAGGCCCTGGGTGAAGGCCTCCGGGTCGTGCGGGTAGGCCTTGACCACCTTGAAGCCCTGCACCGGCGTGGCGGCGGCGGCCAGCGGCGCCATCGCAAGGCCCGCCAGGCCCGGCAGCGCGCTGAGGAGCCGGCGGCGTGAGAAATCGGGTATCGACGTCATCCCGGCAGCGTACTGCAAGCCGCCGCGCGAACCTGTCAGGCGCCCCCCAGCGACTTGAAGAGCGACGACTGCCGCAGCCACTGCGTCAGCCGCAGCCGGATCTCGGCCTGTTGCGCGTCCAGCAGGGCGCTGCGGGTCTGCAGCCAGTCGGCCCGCGCCACCGCGCCGACCTCGTAGCGCAGCTGTGCCAGGCGCTCGTTCTCAGTGGCCTCGCGCAGGCGGCCGGCGTTGGCCTGCCACTGCTGCGCGGCGCGTTCGGCCTCGATGCGCTGGCTCTCGATGTCGGCGAGTGCTTTCTGCAAGGTGTCGCGCAGGGTCAGCGCGGTGGTGTCGAGCTCGGTTCGCGCGCCTTCGCGTTGCAGGTCCAGGCGTTGCCAGTCGATCATCGGCACCACCAGATTGGCCGCAAAGGAAGCGAGCGGCTGGGCCAGCCAGTCGCTGGCCGTGGTGCCGCCGGTGCTGAGGCCGGCGGAGAAGGACAGCCTGGGATAACGCTCGGCCTCGCTGACCCGCAGCTTGGCCAGGGCTGCATCCACGCCCAGCCGGGCGCGCTGTACATCGGGCCGCTGGGCCAGTACGTCGGCCGGCGCTGCCAGGCGCCAGCGTGGCGGGGCCGCGGCCGGTAGCGTCGCGTCGGGCTGCGGGCCGGGCAGGGGCTCGTCGAGCAGCAAGGCCAGGATGTGGCGCTGCAGCTGCGCGTCCGCGGAGAGGTCGGCCAGGCGCGATTCGGCAGCCTGCAGATTGACCGCTATCTTGTCGAGCTCGATGGGCAGCAGCTTGCCCTCGCGCACCCGCTGGCGGGTGAGCTCGAGGGTCTCGCGCGTCAGCGTGATCTGGGCTTCGGCCAGCGGTCGCTGGGCCTGAAGCGCCGCGAGCGTCCAGTAGGCCTCGGCCACCTGGCTGCGGATGGACAGGCGTGCCGCGGCGATGTCGGTACGGGCGGCCTCGGCCTGGGCGCGCTGGGCCGCCGTCCCCTGGGCGAGGCGGTCCCAGAGGTCGAGCTCATAGCTGACGCCGACGGAAGCGCCATAGCTGCGGCTCCAACCGGTGGCCGTGGTCACGGGCACGGTCACGCCGCCGATGTCGACGTTGCGAGTGCTGCTTTGCGTCTGCACCGGGCGGCTGGCGTTGGCCGACACGCCGGCCGACGGCGACCAGCGCAGCGCGCTCTGCTCGACGAGCAGCTGCGCCTGCTTCCAGCGTTGCGCGGCAAGGGCGATGTCACGGTTGGCCGCCAGCGCGCGGGCCTGCAGGGCGGCGAGCTGTGGGTCGAGCAGGCCGGCCCAGTCGGGCGTGGCATCGCCCGGACGCTCGGCCCAGGCGGTAGGCAGGGCCAGGTCAGTCGTGGCCGGTGCCGCGGCCGGGCCGTGGGCGCAGCCGGTGATGCACAAGGCGGCCAGTGCGCAGGCCAGCGGTGTCAGAAGAGGCTTCATCGTTGTTCTACTCCCGCGCCAGGGCGTCCACGGGGCTGAGGGCGGCGGCGCGGCGGGCGGGCAGCGTGCCGAACACCAGGCCCACGCCGCTGGACACCGCGAAGGCCACGCCCAGGGCCGCCCAGCTGATGACGACGTGCAGGTGGTCCTGCGCCGCATTGACGCCCTGTGCCGCCAGCCAGCTCAGGGCCACGCCGACGAGGCCGCCGAGGCAGCACAGCACGACGGCTTCGATCAGGAACTGCAGCCGCACGTCACCCTGGCGGGCGCCGATCGCCATGCGGATGCCGATCTCGCGGGTGCGCTCCGACACCGAGACCAGCATGATGTTCATCACCCCCACGCCGCCAACCAGCAGCGAGATCGCCGCCACACCAGCAAACAGCGCGGCCATGGCGCTGGTCACGCCCTGGAACTTGCGGAACTCCTCTTCACCGTTCCACGTGCCGAAGTCCTCGCGGCCGTGCAGGGCCTTCAGGCGGTGGATGATCTGCTCGCGCACCTGTTGCGGCGGCACGGTCAGGTCGAGCAGCACGTCGAAGTTGTCGACATCGGCGCGGGCGTCGAGCTTGCGCGAGAAGGTGGTGTGCGGCAAGTAGAGCTGCCCGAGCCAGCTGCCGAAGCTGAACGCGCCGCCTTCGGGCGCCACCACGCCGACCACGGTGAACGGCAGGGCCGCCGTGGGCGGCGGTGCGGCGCCCGCGGCCGCCTGCGCGGAGGCGTCTGGCGCCATGCCCGGGTTCACGAAGATCAGCTTGCCGATGGGGGACTCGTTCTTCTTGAACAGGGCATCGCGTGACTTCTCGTCAATCACGATCACCTGGCTGCGCGACTCGAAGTCCATCGCGTTCAGGTAGCGGCCTTCGACCACCTTGAGCTTGCGGGCGCGCAGGGTGTTGCCATCGCCCCCAATGGCTTCCAGCATTGCGTCGCGCGACTGGTGGCGCGCGGTCAATTGCAGCTGGCGGTTCAAGGTGATGCCCTTGACGCCCGGCAGGGCGCGCAGCGAGTCGATCTCGTGCGGGCGGAAGGGCTGGGGCACGGTGCCCGGCGGCAGCGCCGGATTGCCGCGCCAGACCGGAATGCGGCCGGAGATGAGGCTGGAAAGATCGGTCTCGATCGAGGCCCGCGCGGCGGTGGTCAGCGCGACGATGCTCACCACCGACGCAATGCCGATGCTGATGCCCAGCATCGACAGCGCGGTGCGCAGCCGGTTGCCCTTCAGGGCCAGCAGGGCCGTCGTCACCGCTTCGCGCCATTGCACCTGCAGCCTTCGCAGCCGGCCGCCTTCCTTCACGGGGGGCGCGTCGCTGGGCAGCTCGCGCGGCGGCACGTGGCCGGCGGGTGTGCCGTTGTCGGCCACGACCTTGCCGTCGCGCAGCTCGATCACACGGTGTGCGTGCGCCGCCACGGCGGCATCGTGCGTCACCAGGATGATGGTGTGGCCGCGTTCGTTGAGCTCGCGCAGCAGGCGAAGCATCTCGGCGCCGGAGGCCGAGTCCAGCGCACCTGTAGGTTCGTCGGCCAGGATGATCTGCCCGCCGTTCATCAGCGCGCGGGCAATGGATACGCGCTGCTGCTGGCCGCCGGAGAGCTCATTGGGCCGGTGATGCAGTCGCTCGCCCAGCCCGAGGCGCTGGAGCAGGGCGCGGGCGCGTTCGCCGCGCGGGCCGGGGCCGACGCCTGCATACACGGCCGGCAGTGCGGCGTTCGCTCGCGCGTCCAGGTGCGGCAGCAGGTGGTAGCGCTGGAAGATGAAGCCGAAGCGCTCCCGGCGCAGCGCCGCGAGGTCATCGGCACCCAGGGTGCCGGCATCGCGGCCGTCGATCAGGAAGCGGCCGCGCGTGGGGTTGTCCAGGCAGCCCAGCACGTTCATCAGCGTGCTCTTGCCCGAGCCTGACTGGCCCATGATGGCAACGAACTCGCCCGCCTCGATGGACAGGCTGACACCGTCCAGCGCGGGCACATCGATCTCGCCCAGCTGGTAGTGCCGGGCGACGTCCTTCAGCTCGATCAGGGCCATGTCAGCGCCGCCCGGCCGCCCGAAGGCGCTGAAGCGCCCCCTCGGGGGGCAAGGAGCAAAGCGAACGTGGGGGCTTCATGTGACGCCGCCCGGCCGCCCGAAGGCGCTGAAGCGCCCCCTCGGGGGGCAGGGAGCAAAGCGAACGTGGGGGCTTCATGTGACGCCGCCCGGCCGCCCGAAGGCGCTGAAGCGCCCCCTCGGGGGGGCAAGGAGCAAAGCGAACGTGGGCCTTCATGTCAGCTGGACGCGGCCGAGGCGGACGAGGCGGCTGCGTCTGCGGCGCTCGGCGGCGCCAGCAGCACCTTCTCGCCGGCCTTGAGCCCGTCGAGGATCTGCACCTTGGCGCCGTCCTGCAGGCCCACGCGCACCTGGCGGGGTGTCTGCTTGTTGGCGGCGTCGAGCACTTGCACCGTGAAGCGGCCGTCCTTGCCGCGCTCACCCAGCGCCACCACCGGCATGGTCAGGACCTGCTTGGCGGAGCCGGTCTCGATGTCCACCTGCACCGTCATGTCGCTGAACAGCGCGCGGTCGTGGTTGTCCACCTCAAAGAGCACGTTGTAGAAGACCGCATTGCCCGCCCGCTCGGGCACTGGCTGGATGACGCGCACCTTGCCTTCGTAGCGCTTGCCTTCGCCGGACAGCGTGGTGAAGCGCGCCGTCTGGCCGACCTTCACCGATTGGATGTCCGCCTCGGGCACCTTGGTGCGCACGGTGATGGTGTCCAGGTCGGCGAGGGTCAGGATGACCGGCGTGATCTGCACCGAGATCAGGGTCTGGCCCACTTGCACCGGCAGGTTCACCACCGTGCCGTTCATCGGTGCGGTGATGCGGGTGTAGGAGAGGTTGACCTTCTTCTTGTCGAGTTCGGCCTGCAATCGCGTGAGGTTGGCCGCCTGGCCGCGCAGGTCGGCTTCGATCTTGGCCAGGTCGATCTCAGCCTTTTCTGCCTCGTTGCCGGAGGTGGCCTGCCCAGCGAGCAGCCGCTGCTGGCGCTTGAGTTCCCGGCGTGCCGCGTCGGCATCCACCCGACGGCTGTCGAGCGCTGCGCTGGCCTGGGCCACGGCGGCCTCGGCCTGGGCAACGTCGCTGCGCGCCAGCTCCGGGTCCAGGCTCACCAGCAGATCGCCTTTCTTCACCTGCTGGCCCAGCTCGATATGGATGGTCTGGATCTGGCCGCTGACCTGGGCGCCCACATCCACCTTGGTCTTGGCCTGCAGCACGCCGGCCGCCTGGACGCTCTGGGTCACGTCAGCCAGGGCCACCACGCCGGTGGGTGGTGCCGGGGGCGTCGGTGGCTTGCGGGTGAACCACCAGCCGGCTGTGGCGACGGCCACCAGGCCGAGCACGATCAGGCGCACGCGCCAGCGCTTGAGCAGTGAAGTCTTCATGTCCCTCCCTGGACACGGGGTCTGTGCCCCTCGGCATGGCGGCCGACAGGCCGCCGCATCAATGGCGTGAACTCGGGATCTAGCGTATCAGTCGAGCGGTGGCGCGGTGGCCACCTTCCGGCGCATCTTGTTGAGCGGATGGCGCGCTGGCGAAAGTCATGTCAGCGGCTGTGGGACGTGAGGCGAGCCAAAGGCGACGCGGTGCTCACCCCCGGCGCGGCGCCGGAGCGGCCGCTCTTGGCCACCTCCTCGTCCGGCCCGTCGCCCAGGGCCGCGATGCTGTCGGGGCTGCGCCGCATGGCCACGCCCACCGCGAGGATGTCGATCACCAGCAGATGCAGGATGCGGCTGACCATGGGCAGGTGGGTGGCGATGTCTTCGATGTGGTCGACGATGAGCGTCACATCGGCCTTCTTGGCCAGCGGACTCTGGCTGGCCGTGATGGCCACCACCTTGGCGCCACGCTCCTGCGCCTTCTCCACCACCGACAGCAGCTCCGGCAGCCGGCCGCCGCTGCTGATGACCACCGCCACGTCGCCCTCGCGCAGCACATCGGCCGCGAGCAGTTGCAGCCGCGGGTCGGTGTAGGCACCGCAGGGCATGCCGAAGCGCAGGAACTTGAACTGCGCATCCTGCGCCACCACGCTGTAGTGCCCCAGCGCGAAGAACTCGATGCGATGGGCCGACAGCAGCAGGTCGATGGCGCGGTCGATGGTGTCGCGGTTGAGGTGGCTGCGCACCTGCAGGATGGCGCTGGCGGTGTTGCCCAGCACCTTGGCGCCCAGCTCGAGCATGGAGTCGTTGGTGTTGACCTGTGTGTGGGTGACCGGCACCGTGCCCGTCAGGCCCGAGGCCAGGCGCAGCTTGAAGTCCGACAGCCCCTCGCAGCCCAGTGAGCGGCAGAAGCGGATGACGGTCGGCTGGCTGACGCCGGCGGCGCGGGCGATCTCGGCGATCGGGTCGTTGAGTACCGAGCGGGGTTGGGCCAGCACCAGGTCAGCCACGCGCAGTTCCGCCGGTGAGAGTTCGCTGCGTGCGCGGCGGATCTGGCCGAGGATGGCCGAGCCCGGGGAGGCCTGCAGGTTGCGCAGCTGGTTTTCCAGGATCGCCGAGGCGCCCTTGAAGGTCGCGTTCTCGGCCGTGATGACGAAGGTCGGGATGGCCGACACATAGTCGCGAAAGCGCCCCTTGTCCTCGAAGCGGGCGCGGAAGGGGCTGCGGTCGAAATACTCGCCCAGTCGCGGCACGATGCCGCCGCCGATGTAGATGCCGCCCAGCGACCCGAGCGTCACGGCCAGGTTGGCGGCGGCCGTGCCGAGCAGGCCGCAGAAGACCTCCAGCGTTTCCAGGCACAGCGCGTCGCCTTCGTCGAGCGCGCGCTGGGTGATGGCGGGGGCCTGCAGCGTCGGGGCGTCCACGCCGTGGCGGGCCGCGAGCGCGCGGTGGATCAGTTCCAGGCCGGGGCCCGAGATCAGGCGCTCATAAGAGACGTGGTCCAGCGTCTGCCAGGCGAACTTGAGGATGTCCATCTCGCGCTCGTCGCGCGGGCCGAAGTTGACGTGGCCCCCCTCGGTGCCCAGCGCAATCCAGCCTTCGCCCGCCGGAATCAGGCCCGACACCCCCAGGCCCGTGCCGGCACCCAGCAGGCCGATGACGCTGGGCCGGCGCGCCTGGCCGCCACCCACCTGGCGCACATCCACCTCCGCCAGGCGGGGCAGGGCCATCGCCAGCGCGGTGAAGTCGTTGACCACCACCAGGGTGTCGAAGCCCAGGCGTTGGCGCATCTCATCAATGGAGAACTGCCAGTGGTAGTTGGTCATGCGCACCCGGTCGCCTTCGACCGGGTTGGCAATGGCCACGGCGGCGTGGGCGATCTGCTGCGCGCCTTCGGGCCAGTTCAGGCTTTCCAGGTAGGCGCGCACGGCCGCATGGAAATCGGCATGGTCGGCGCAGCGCAGTGAGGCCATCTGGGTGAATTCACCCGGGCCGGTTTCCAGCGCAAAACGGGCATAGGTGCCGCCAATATCGGCAAGCAATCGGGGGCTGTCGAAACGCGGCATGAAGAGGTGGCAAAAACAGAAAGATGAGGCGGATTATCAGCAGCTGCACCCGGGACCGGCAGGCAGCAGGTGCAGCGCACGGGCTCGTCAGGGTTGTAGCTTCACTACAGGGTGGCGGCAATCGAGTTTCCCCAGGGCGACGGCCGGGTTGCTGGACGCGAAAGCCGATTTGTCGCTTGGATTTTCAAACCTGGGGTGAGCTTGTATTGCTGAATTCATGTAGTTTTGCTACCGTCCGCGCGCCCGAAATTTCAAGCTTTTCGCCGTCGTGTTTACCGAAATCCCTTCCCTGAATATCGATCGCCCCCTCCTGACCACGCGTGGGGTGGTGGCATGACGGCAGCATTCCCCTGGCTGGTCGCCGATGTCGGCGGCACCAATGCGCGTTTCGGCATGGTGGCGGCGCCGGGCGCGCCGGTGGAGGATGTGTGCGTGTTGCCGGTGGCCGGACATGCCGGCCCGGCCGCTGCCGTCGAGGCCTACCTGGCCGGTCGCCCGGCCGGCGCGGTGCGTCCCCGCAGCGCGGCCTTCGCGCTGGCCACGGCGCTGCATGGCGACCAGATCGAGCTGACCAATGGCGCGTGGAGCTTCTCCCGTGTCGCGACCCAGCAGGGGCTCGGTCTGCAGACCTTGCTCTGCCTGAACGACTTCGAGGCGCAGGCCTTGTCGCTGCCCCGGCTGCGCCCGGATCAACTCCGCCCCTGGGGCGCGGCGCCCCAGCCGCCGGGCGAGGTGCAGGTCGGCACGGTGATGGCGGTGATCGGCCCTGGCACGGGGCTTGGGGTTGGTGGCGTGGTGCGCGCCCCCGGGCGCTGGGTGGCGTTGCCAGGCGAGGGTGGTCACGCCACGCTGGCGCCCGCTGATGACTTCGAGAGTGCCGTGCTGAGCCAGGCGCGCCGCGAGTTCCCGCACGTGTCGGCCGAGCGCTTCCTGTCGGGCATCGGGCTGCCGGTGCTGTGCCGCTCGGTCGCAGCCGTGCTGGGGGGCGTCGAAGACGTGGCAGGGTTGCCGACCGAGCAGATCGTGGCGCGCGGGCTGTCGGGCGAATCGGCGGTGTGCGCGCGCACGCTGGACGTGTTTTGCGCCATGTTGGGTGGCTTTGCGGGCAGCGTGGCGCTGACGCTGGGCTCGCGCGGCGGCGTCTTCATTGGTGGCGGCATCGTGCCGCGCCTGGGTGAGCGGTTCTTCCAGTCGGAGTTCCGCTCACGCTTTGAGGCCAAGGGGCGCTTCCAGTCCATGCTGTCGGCCATCCCGACGGCCCTGATCACCGACACGCTGGCTGCGTTGTCCGGCGCCGCCTTGGCGCTTGAGCAGGCCGACGGCTGATCGGCTGACGCTGCCGGGCGGGCCGCCCACTTCACCTCTCTTCTTGCTTGCCGGGGCTGCTTCTGCGGCCCCGGCGCGCTTGTGCGCGCCTGTCGCAGGCACCGATCTGGCGCCGGTAGCGCTGTCCTGGGCACCCGCTTGGCGCATGTTCGGTGTGTGCCTGTTGTAAACCCTTAGAGGGCAATGTAGTTGCGCTACAAAGAACGTGTAATCGGCAGGCGCGGTTTGGGCCTTGCGGCGCCAAGCTGGCGTTGAACTGGGTGTTAACCCTTGGTTTTGCCCCGAAATCAGGTGGTTTGTTCGCAACGTCTAGGGTTTACGCAGGTGCGGTGCCAAATCTAGTTTTGATACAAACTCGTTCGAGACGTTGGGTTCTCGCCCCATTCATGTGCGCCGGGGCGGCGTGCAACGAGGGCCAAGCCGCTTTCCCGAAACAGAGGAGACATTCATGAGCATGAGCAAGGACAAGCGCAGCCTGCAGGCTGGCATTTCGTACCGGATCAGTCCTGTGGCCGTCGGCTGCACCCTGCTGATTGCGGCCGCCGCGGCTTCCGCGCAGCAGACCCAGCAGCTGGAAACCGTGACGGTCACCGGCATCCGCAAGGGCATCGAGGCCTCGATCTCGATCAAGAAGAACGCCGACAACATCGTCGAGTCGGTGTCGGCGGAGGACATCGGCAAGCTGCCCGACATCTCCATCGCCGAATCGCTGGGCCGCCTGCCGGGTCTGTCGGCCCAGCGCGTGGCCGGTCGTGCCCAGGTGATCAGCGTGCGTGGCCTGTCGCCTGACTTCGCCACCTCGCTGCTGAACGGTCGCGAGATCGTCAGCACCGGTGACAACCGCTCCGTCGAATTCGACCAGTACCCCTCCGAGCTGCTGGCCAGCGTGAGCGTCTACAAGACGCCGGACGGCGGCCTGATCGGCCAGGGTCTGTCGGGCACCATCGACATGCAGACCGTGCGCCCGCTGAACTTCGGCACCCGCGTGATGGCTGTGAACGTGCGCGGCCAGAAGAACTCGCTGGGTGGCGCCGCCGGTGCCAAGGGCACGGGCAACCGTGTCAGCGCCAGCTACATCGACCAGTTCGCTGACCGCACCGTCGGCGTCGTGCTGGGCTTTGCTCACCAGGAAACGCCGATTCAGGAAGAACAGGTCGGCCTGTACGAGCCCTGGCAGGCCGTCGGTACCGGCTGGCGTCCGGGCGTGGCCGCGGGCACGTTCTACTCCGACGGTATCAAGGCCCTGCGTCGCACGGGCGTCAACAAGCGCGACGCCTTCCTGGCGACCGCCGAGTTCCGCCCCAACAAGGACTTCACGAGCGTGGTGGACTACTACCACACGAAGGCCAAGCAGGAAGACACGGCCAACCAGTTCGAAGTGAACCTGAGCGGCTACAACGGTGGCTACTCGCCCGGCCTGAACATCACCTCGCCGGTGGTCAACAGCAACAACACCTTCATCGGTGGCAGCGCCAGCGGCCTGTATCCGCTGGTGCGCGGCATGTACAACGACCGCAAGGACACCATCGACGCCTTCGGCTGGAACAACAAGCTCAAGCTCGCCGGCGGCTCCACGCTGACGGCCGACGTGAGCTACTCCAAGGCTGACCGCAAGGAAATCAACCTGGAGAACAACACCCAGCTCGCGCCCAACGGCTCCACCGCGCCGCTGGACACGCTGAAGCTGAACTTCGCCACCGGCGGCTTCTCCACGCTGACCCCGACGCTGAACTACTCCGACCCGACCAAGCTGCTGCTGCGCGGCACCATCTACGGCTCGGGCTACGGCAAGACCCCGAGCGTCGTGGATGAGCTCAAGTCGTTCAAGCTGGCTGGCAACTTCCCGATGCCGGATGCGTTCAAGGGCTTCTTCGCAGACGTGGACGTCGGCGTCAATTACGCGGACCGCTCCAAGAAGAAGCGTCAGCCTGAAGGCAACATCAATGTCGGCGCCCAGGGCGACACCGCCATTGCCAGCGACCTGCAGTACTCGCCGGTCGACCTGAGCTTCGCAGGCGTGGGCACCATTCCCGCGTGGAATGTGCCGGCCGCCGTGGCGCGCTACATGACCTTCAACCCGAGCGAGACGAGCGCTGCCTACCTGATCCCGAAGGCCTGGAACGTCTACGAGAAGACCACCACCGGCTTCATCAAGGGCAACATCGACAGCGAGCTGTCCGGCATCCCGGTGCGCGGCAACGTCGGCCTGCAGGTGATCCGCGTCGACCAGTCGTCCACCTCGAACTACTGGGACAACAACGCGCCGGCCGGCAGCAACATCAAGCCCAACACGGACGGCAAGGTCCGCACCGACGTGCTGCCCAGCGCCAACCTGGTGTTCTCGCTGGCCGACGACCAGACCGTGCGCCTCGGCCTGGCCCGCCAGATGGCCCGCCCCCGTGTGGACCAGCTGCGCTCGGGCATCGAGTTCGGCGTGGACAGCGCCACCGGCAAGCCGGGCGCGAGCGGTGGCAACCCCAAGGCCGACCCCTGGATCGCCAACGCCTTCGACGTGTCCTACGAGAAGTACTTCGGCACCAAGGCCTATGTGTCCGCCGCCTACTTCTACAAGGACCTGAAGAGCTACGTCTACACGCAGACGCAAGATGGCTACGACCTGAGCGCCTTCACCAAGAGCTACGTGCCGCCGAGCACCTGCTCCACGCCGGCCGGCCCGAACCAGCCTTGCCCGGCTGCGCTGAGCAAGGGTACGTTCACCGCGCCGTTCAACGGCAAGGGTGGCAGCCTGTCGGGTGTGGAACTGGCCGCGTCGCTGCCGCTGTCGCTGGTGTCTGACGTCCTCAAGGGCTTCGGCATCCAGGCCAGCGCCAGCTTCACTCACAGCGGTATCAAGGTGCGTGACCCCGAGAGCGCGTCCAGCGTGGGCGGTGGCGACATCAGCCTGCCGGGTCTGTCCAAGCAGGTCTACAACCTGACGGCCTACTACGAGATGGATGGCTTCGAGGCTCGCGTCAGCCAGCGTCGTCGCTCGGACTTCATCGGCGAGATCGGCAACTTCAACGGCGCCCGCACCCTGCGCTATGTCGTCGGCGAGAACATCACCGACCTGCAGCTGGGCTACAACTTCAACGAAGGTTCGCTGAAGGGCCTGAGCCTGCTGTTCCAGGTGAACAACCTGACGAACGCCGCCTACCAGACCTACGCCGGCACCAAGGACCGTCCGCTGGAGTACACCAAGTGGGGCCGCACCTACCTGCTGGGTGCGAACTACAAGTTCTGATCAGCCCACGCTTGACCTGCCTGTGAACCCTTGCCGGAGCGATCCGGCAGGGGTTTTTTCTTGGCCAGGCGCGTCCGCCCCGCCATCCCTGCGCTTCACATGAACTTCACCGCCCCCGACCCGACCCCTTCAGACGGGTCTTGCCGCGCCGTGCTCTACCAGATCAACGTGCGCCAGTACGCCGCAAGCGGCACGCTCGCCGCCGTGCAAGCGGACCTGCCGCGCCTGAAGGCATTGGGCGTCGACATCCTGTGGCTGATGCCCCTCCAGCCCATCGGTGTGCTCAACCGCAAGGGCAGCCTGGGCAGCTACTACTCGATCCGCGACTACACCGCGGTGAACCCTGAGTTCGGCACGCTGGCTGACGCCAAAGCCCTCGTGGCCGCGGCGCAGGGTCTGGGGTTCAAGGTCATCCTCGACTGGGTGGCCAACCACACCGCCTGGGACCATGCCTGGGCTACGTCGCACAAGGATTGGTACCAGCTCAACGCCCAGGGCGTGATCTACCCGGTCACCTTCAATGCCGGTCAGCCGAACGAAGAGCACTGGGACGACGTCGTCGCGCTGGACTACCGCAGCGAAGGACTGCGCGCGGCCATGATCGACGCGATGCGCTTCTGGGTGGCCGACGTGGGTGTGGACGGCTTTCGTTGTGATGTGGCGAGCCTCGTGCCGGTGGACTTTTGGGTGCGTGCCCGTCGCGAGCTGGAGGCCGTGAAGCCCCTCTTCATGCTGGCGGAATCCGACGCCGCAGTGCTGCACACCAGTGGCGCCTTTGACGTCACCTACGACTGGACCTTGCCCGACGAGGTCTTCAAGAAGATCGGCCGGGGCGAAGCCGGCGCGCCGCTGCTCAAGGCCTGGCTCGGCCGCCAGCCGGGTGCCCATCCCGCGCAGGCCTGCCGCATGCGCTTCACGAGCAACCACGACTACAACTCCTGGCATGGCACCGACACCGAGCTCTATGGCGATGCCCGCCAGGCGCTCGCCGTGCTGACCTTCACGCTGCCGGGCATGCCGCTGATCTACAACGGCCAGGAGGCGGGCCTGTCGCGGCGCCTGGCGTTCTTCGAGAAGGACCTCATCGACTGGCGGGATGCGCCCCAGGCCGCTTTCTATCGTCGGCTGATCGCGCTCAAGCACCGCCACCCGGCGCTGGCGGCGCCGCCGCATGGCGGCACACTGACGCTGCTGCCGGCAGCGCCGGAGGTGGTCGCCTTCGAGCGCCGCCGCGGCGCTGATGTGGTGCGCGTGGCCGTCAACCTGTCGGCCCAACCGCAGGTCTGGGAGGGCCATGCGCTGCCGGCCTGGGGCTGGGAGATCGCATGAAGGTGCTGATCACCGGCTTGAACGGCACCTTGGCGCCGCGCCTGGCCGAGGCGGCGCGCGCCGCAGGGCATGAGGTGGTCGGCTGGGATCGCGCCACCCTCGACCCGGAGGACGAGACCGCCAGTGCCCGGTGGCTAGAGGCTTGCGCGCCGGACGCCGTGGCGCACCTCGGCATGGGCTCGCCGCGCTTTGCCGGCTGGCTGGCGGCGCGCAGCGAGCGTTTCGTCTTCACCAGCACGGCCATGGTGTTCGATCACGAACCCGACGGCCCGCACCACGTGGGCGATGCCCGCAGTGCGCGTGATGACTACGGCCGCTACAAGATCGCCTGCGAGGACGCCATCACGGCTGTTGCGCCGCATGCGGTGATCGCCCGCATCGGCTGGCAGATCGACCCCACGCAGCCCGGCAACAACATGCGCATGGCGCTGGACGACTGGCAGCGGCGCGACGGTCATGTCGCCGCCAGCACGGTGTGGGTGCCGGCCTGCTCGTTCATGGCAGACACCGCGGCGGCGCTGCTGCAACTGCTGGTGCAAGGGGCGCCAGGCGTGCACCACCTGGACAGCAACGCCGATGACGCCTGGACCTTCGACCAGTTGGCGCGAGCCCTGGCGCTCGCCTTCGACCGGCCCTGGCAGATTCGCCCGCACGCCGACTACCGCCATGATCAACGCCTGGTGGGCGGGCCGACCCGCCTGCCGCCCCTGTCGGCGCGACTCAGGCCAGCGGCATCCGGCTGTCCCTGAACCCGGCCTGACGGCGTGCCGCCCGGGCCACCGTGAACTCGCTGGGCTGCAGCAGGGCTGACAGCGCCTCGCGCTGGGCCATGCCGTCCTGCTCTCCCAGCTCGATCAGCTCCTGCGTGTAGGCGCTCTCGAACAGCAGATAGCTGGCCAGCGCCGCCCCTTGTCGCTGGCCGTCGCGCACGCCGGTGGAGCGCAGCAGCAGTTGTACCGGCCGCGGCAGGCGGTGCACATGGCGGGCGGCGATGTCGTCCAGTCGTTGGCTGGGGGCAATGATGATGGCGTCGATCGGGGCCAGCGGGTGGCTGGTGCGCTGCTCGGGGCTGAGCATCTCCAGGGTGCGGTTGACGCGCTGCATGCGCTCGATGTCTGCCGAGAGCGCATCCAGGAAGATGCTCGACATCGCATGGCCCGCGACCTGCGCGAGGCTGGGGTAGCGCGCGTCGTCCACGACTTCGTCGGCAGGCTGGTGCATGCGCCCGGCACCGATCACGACCAAGCGCCTGGCGCCGAGGTGAATGGCCGGCGACAGCGGTGACGACTGCCGCATCGAGCCGTCGCCATACCAGCCACCGCGGCCTTCATGATGCAGCCGCGTGGCCGGAAAGATGAAGGGAATGGCGGAAGACGCCATCAGGTGCTCGTGCACCAGCATCGTCTGCGCCGCGATGGGCTGGGTGCGCACCCACGCCGGGATGGGCGTGGCACTTTGGTAGAAGGTGACGTGCTGGCTCGTCGAATAGCTGGAGGCGCTGATCGCCAGGGCATGCAGGTGCCGGCGAGCCAGCAGCGTGGGCAGCCGGTGCATGGGCACCAGCTCGCGCAGCAGCGCGCCCAGCGGTGAGTTGTCCAGCAGCGAGCGCGGGCGCAGGCGGCGCATGGCCCAGCCCATGGACATGACGCCCATCCACCGCAGGCCGTTGGTCAGCAGGCCCAGCGCATCGCAGCGGTAGACCTGCTGCGCCCGAAAGGCCGACCAGGTCTGCACCAGGCGCTCCACGCCGGCCTCGAAGTCATCGGCATGGCAGGCCAGGCCGGCGCCGTTGATGGCACCGGCGGACGTGCCGGAGATCACCGCGAAAGGATTGCTGGCCAGGCTGGCTGAGTCGACCTGCAGCTCGCGCCGGATGCGGGCGATGGCGCGCAGCACGCCCACCTGGTAGGCAGCGCGCGCCCCGCCGCCGCTCAGCACGAGTCCGGTCAGCGGCAGCGCATGCATGGCCGTCTCCTTCAGAAGAGTTCGATGCGCGGCCCATTGGCCACCGCCAGGGCCGCGGGTGCCTCCGCGCCCTCGGCAGGCGCGCTGCCGTGCAGCGGCACCACATTGCCCTGCGCCGCGCCGACCGCCAGCGCGTGGGCGGCCCGCTGGGCGTGCATCACGTAGTTCTGCGTCCAGCGCTGCAGCAATTCCTCCAGCATGACGGGCGGCGGCGGGGCCTGGCCATCGATGAGCTGGTAGAGCTGCGAGAAGTGGCTGGACAGCGACGCCAGCGCGTTGTTGATCTGCTCCAGCAGCTGGCGATTGATGTCCTGGAACTGCATGTGGCCCAGGATCTCGACGATGTCAGTCGACACGTCGGCGATGCCTTCATCCATCTGCGTGGACAGTTGGCCGAGGTAGGGCACCACCTCGGACAAGGTGCGGCTCATGTCCTGGATGTGATGCGCGATCTCGTCGAGCTGCGCCGCCGGGCTGTCGCTGACCTCGGATTCAAGCTGGGCCGCTTCGCGCTCGATGGCCTGCGCGGCCTGCTGGATGCCGTCGGTCACCTGGCGGGCGGCGTCGGCGGTCTGGGTGGACAGGCGGCGCACTTCGGCGGCCACGACCTTGAAACCCGAACCTTCATTGCCGGCACGCGCGGCTTCGATCGCGGCGTTGATGGCCAGCATGTTGGTCTGCCGTGCAATGTCGCTGATGAGTTCGGCAAGCGGCGCCAGGTGGCGCACCTGGTAAGCCGAGTTGCGCACCCGCGCCAGGAAGTCGAGCCGCGTGCGTTCGAACAAGGTCTGGTGGCTGGCCAGGTCGGCCACCGCCGCGGCATGTTCGGTGGACTGCTGCAGCGACGCCGCCGACAACTGCCCCGAGCGCTCGACCGCCTGCACCACCTGCTCGCGCAAGCCCGTGCTGCGCTGGTGCACCCGCGACAGGCTCTCGCCCATGGCCAGCACCGCAGTCTCGGAGGTCTGGATGGTGGCGTTGACCTGCTGGCCCAGCACCGCGAAGGCCTGCTGCAGCGTGGAGATGTCTTGCGCCACCACGCTGCCGGCCTGGGCATGCTGGCCGTGCGGAGGCTGCTGGCTGCGCTCGCGCCAGCGGCGCAGTTGCCAGCCCGCCAGCGCGCCGCCGGCCGCCCACAAGAGCGGCACCGACACGCTGGCGCAGCCCTGCGCGCCCTGCACGGCCATGGCCACGCCGGCCACACTCAAGCCGGCCGCCAGCGCAGCACCGGCATGCTCGCGAAGCCAGCGGCCGGCGCCCCCGGATGCGGCGGGCAGCGGGTTGTCGTTGCGGTCCATGGCGAGCCCTCCTTACAGGCCGGGGATGATCTGGCGGATGACCTGCAGCAGCTCGTTGCCACCTACCGGCTTGACCAGCCAGCCCGTGGCGCCTTCGCGCTTGGCTTCATCGCGCTTGGTTTGCTGGCTTTCCGTGGTGAGTGCCAGGATGGGCGTGAAGCGCAGCAGCTTGCGGGCCTCACGGATCAGGCCCAGGCCATCGAGCTTGGGCATGTTGATGTCGGTGATGATCAACGCGGGCTTCAATCCGGCCTTGAGCTTGTCGAGCGCGAGGCTGCCGTCGGCGGCGGTTTCCACGGTCATGCCACTGATCGTGAGGGAGTTGCGCAGGCTCATCAGCATGGTCGCGGAGTCGTCCACGATGAGGATGGTCTTGTTCATGTGGGGCTCCTGGGAGTGGGGGCGGTGAGGCCGAGGGCCTGGCAGAGCCAGACGTCGGCAGGGGCGGCCTTGATGCGCGGCTGGAGGGCGAGCAAGGTCTGCAGCAGCGCGGCATGCAGGCTCTCGCAGCGGCCCAGGTGCACCTGGCCCTTGGGGTGGCTGCGCAACCAGGCGAGCAGGCCTTCGGCCTCCTCGGCGCCGAGGTGACCTTCCAGCGCCGCGTGGGTCTTGAGGTAGCGGATGGCCATCAGAGCAGCTCCTTGGGGTTGAGGATCATCAGCACGCTGCCGTCGCCCATCAGCGCGGAGCCGGCAAAGCCGGTCATGCCGCCGAGCACGCCCTCCAAGGGGCGCAGGATGATGTCGGAGGTGCCGTCGAAGTCGTCGACGATCAGGCCGATGGGCTCGCCGCCCCAGCGCAGCACCAGCACCGCGTGCTCGCCTTCGGCGTTCAGCCGGGCGGGCTCGTCCATGCCGAGCAGCTCGTTGAGCGGGCGCAGCGGCACGATGCGGCCGCGCAGCACCACGGTCTGGGCCTGCTTGAAGCGGTGGATCTCGTCGGCCGGCACACGCACGGTCTCGACGATCAGGTCCATGGGCACGCCAAACCGGCAGCCGGCCGAGCGAATCATCATCACGTGCGTCACGGCCATCGACAGCGGCAGCGTCAGCGTCAGCGTGGTGCCCTGGCCGCGCACGCTGCTGAGCTGCACCGTGCCATTGACCCGCTCCACCGCGGAGCGCACCACGTCCATGCCCACGCCGCGGCCCGACAGGTCCGAGATGTTGTCGGCCGTGGAGAAGCCGGGCAGGAAGACCAGCTGCACCGCCTCGGCATCACTCAGCGCCTCGGCGCGGTCTGCAGGGATGAGGCCACGCTCCACCGCCTTGGCGCGCACCCGCGCGGTGTCGACACCGGCGCCATCGTCGCGGATGTCCAGCACCACCCGGTCACCGTCCTGGCGGGCACTGACCCGCAGGGTGCCGTGCGCGGGCTTGCCTGCGGCCAGGCGCACGTCGGGGGTCTCGATGCCATGGTCCAGGCTGTTGCGCAGGATGTGGATGAGCGGGTCGGCCAGGCTTTCGATGACGTTCTTGTCGGCCTCGGTGTCCTCGCCCTCGATGATGAGCTGGACCTCCTTGCCCAGGCGCTTGGAGATGTCGCGCACCAGGCGGCCGAAGCGCTGGAACACCGTGCCCACTGGCAGCATGCGCACCTGCATGATGGCGTGCTGCATGTCTTCGGCGATGCGGTTGATGACGGCGTACTGGTTCTTGATTTCGCGCGCCAGCTCACGCTGGCTGAAGTGCGCCTCGGCACGCTGCGCCAGGTAGGGCAGGGCGTTCTTGGCCACCACCATTTCGCCGATCAGGTCCATCAGCCGGTCGACCTTGTCCTGCGCGACCTTGAGCACCTTGTGGCCGCCGCGCTCGCTGGTGGTGTCGTCGGCCAAGGCGGGCGGCGTCGCCATGCCGCGAGCAGGCTGCTCGGCAGGCGCGGCGCCCAGCGGATGGTGCTGGCGGGCCCAGGCTGCCAGCGTGGCCTGGGGCGCGTCCTCGGGCGGCAGTTGGGCCGCGGCATCCGCCAGGGCGGCGGCCTCCGTGGCATCGGCGCTGGCGAGGCCTTGGCGCACGGTCAGCAGTTGCGCGAGCACTTGCTGGGCGGCGGCCACGGTGCCGGCGGTGGCGTGGCGCTGCAGGAGCGCGATCTGGTCGCTCCACAGCTGGGCGAGGCGCTGCGCCAGCAAGGCGTGATGGGGCTCGCCCAGCGTGCGCACCGGGTCGGGTGCGGCCAGCGTCACCACCTCGCATTGTTCGGGTACGTAGCGGTAGTGCTCCATCACATAGGCCTCGGGCGCGCTGGACAGCGCCAGGAAGCCGAGCTGTGAGCGGTAGCAGTCGAAGTCCTCCACCGGCCCCCAGTCGGCGGGCGGCAGCACCTTCAGCGCGACGAGCCCCGGCGTGGCGCGGACGAGCTGCCAGGGGTCCTCGCCCTTGAAGAAGCACTGCGGCTCAGGCTGGTAGCGCAGCAGGACATGGTCGGGCCGGTGCCAGTCGGGCGCGAGCGCCGCAGCCCAGTCGGGCAGGGCTGCGGCGGCGGGCGCAGCGGTGGCGGCAAGTGCCGCCGGGGCCGGCCTGGCGGCCTGGCGCGGCGCGCCCAGGAACACGCGCAGGTCGGCTGCCAGCGTTTCAGAGCGGGCCATCGCGCCATCGGGCAGGCGGCCTTGGCTTGCGATGGCGTCGATCAGCTCGGCGCTGTGGTCCATGGCGGCGAAGAGGGCATCGGCCATCGCGCTGCTGTAGACGAGGCGGCCGGCGCGGACCTGGTCGAGCACGTCTTCGCCGGCATGGACCACATGCTCCAGCGCGCCGAACTCGAACAGGCCGCAATTGCCCTTCAGGGTGTGGACCGAGCGGAACAGGTCGTTGAGCAGGGCCGGGTTGTCAGGGCTGCGCTCGATGTCCAGCAGGCGCTGGCCGATGGCCTCCAGGCATTCGCGGGCTTCGAGCACGAACTGCTCGAGGATTTCGGCGGTGGTGTTCATCGGGCGGCTCCGGGCAGCGGATGGGCCGCGGCCGCGCGGGCGGCGGCCGCGCCGTCGCCCAGCAGCAGGGCGGCGGTGAGCACGAGTTCGGCGGGGCGGGCGGGCTTGACGAGGTAGCAGTTGGCCCCAGCCTCCTGCGCGGCGGAGGCGTCCTGCAGCTGGGACTCGGTCGAGACCATCATGACCGGCGCCTGCTGCGAGGCCGGCAGGCGGCGCAGCTCACGCACGAAGCCGTAGCCGTCGAGCTTGGGCATGTTCACGTCGACCACGTAGAGGTCGAAGGGGCGTTCCTGGCCGCCTGCGGCCACGACCTTCTCCACCGCCTCCAGCCCGTTCACGGCCTCGTCGGTCTGCCAGCCGGCGTCGCCCAGCAGCTTGCGGTGGTACATGCGCACGGTGGCGGCGTCATCGATGACAAGGATGCGCGCAGTCGTCATGGCGCCTCTCCGTTCAGGGGTTTCTGGTAGACCATGGCGTCGGCAAAGCGGCGCACGCGGTAGAGCGCGCTGATGCGGCTCATCGACTCCGAGTGGCCGAGGCAGACAAAGCCGCCCGGCCGCAGCGCGTCGTACATCGCCTCGGCGGCGGCGCGGCGCGACTGGTCGTCGAAGTAGATGAGCAGGTTGCGGCAGAAGATCAGGTCGATGTCGCGAAAGCGCCGCGTGTCGGCCGGGTCGCTCAGGTTCACGCGGCTGAACTCGACCGCGGCCACCAGGTCGCGCGAGATGACCCATTCATGCTCGCCGCGCCGCGTGAAGTATTTGTCCAGCCAAGACTTGGGCAGGTTGGCGATCGAGCGGGCGCTGTACACGCCGCGCTGGGCCGCATCCAGCACCTGCGTGTCGATGTCGCTGGACAGGATCTCCACGTCATGCGCGTCGATGCCCGGCCACTTCTCCAGCAGGTGCATCGCGATGGAATACGGCTCCTCGCCGGTGGAGGACGGGATGGACCAGATCCGCAGCCGCTCCCCGCGTGGCTTGGTGCGCACCAGCTCGTTGAGGATGTCGTTGCTCATGCAGTCGAACTGGTAGGCCTCGCGCAGGAAGTAGGTCTCGTTGACCGTCATCGCATTGACGAGGTGCTGCAGCTCCTGCCCTTCGCGTTCGAAGCGCAGCCCGACGAAGTACTCGCGGAAGTCCGCCGCGCCGGTGGCCTCCATGCGGTCCACGAGGCGCTTGTCGACGAAGTAGCGCTTGTTGTCGTCGAAGTGGATGCCCGTCTTGCGGTAGAAGAACTCGCGGAACTTCTGGAAGTCGGCATCGCTGACCACGCGGGCCGCGCGAGCCGGAGCGGAGCGCAGGGCGGTGCTCATGCGGCCTCGATTCGGCTGATGGCCAGGTCGGCCGCGAACTGGATGAAGGCGTCGTCGTCAAAGCGCTCCCGGGCTGCGCGTAAGGCCGGCAGCTCGGCATGGCTGCCCACCTCGGCCAGCACCTCAAGCGCGGCGGCCACCACGTTGACGTGGGCTTCGTGGCGCAGCACCTGCACGAGCCAGCCGGGCACGGAGGCATGGCGCAGCTCGCCGAGCAGGTTGACGGTGAAGATGCGCACGTCCGGGTCCGGGTCCAGCAGCAGGCCGTCCACGCAGGGCGCGACGGCTTGCGGCATGGCGGCCAGGGCTTCGATGGCGCCATTGCGCAGGGTCGGGTCTTCGCTGCGCAGCAGCGGCAGCAGCGACTGCACGGCCGCTTCGCTGGCGAGCGTGGCCAGGCTCGTGAAGAGCGCCTCGCGCACGGCGCCGTCGGTTTCCACGGCGAGGGCCTGGCCCAGGCTCAGGGCGGCCTGAGGATGGGCGCCGAGGTCGCGGGCAGCCATGCGGCGCTGGCGTGGGTCGGGGTCGCCGAGCTGCTGCTGCAGGCCCAGCAGGTCGCGGGGATGCTGGCGCGCCTGCACCGGGTGCAGGGGGCTGGGATTGCTCTTGCGCAGGGCCATGGCGGTGCTCAGTGGGGGCGGATCCAGTGGTTCAACTGGTCGCTGATGCGGTGGGAGGGCAGCACGCAGTCGGCGCCCTGGCGTTGGATGAGCTCTTGCGGCATGCCGAAGACGACGGCGCTCTCGGCCGACTCGGCGATGGTTCGCCCGCCCTGGTCGTGCAGGCGCGCCATGCTGGCGGCGCCGTCGAAGCCCATGCCGGTGAGCAGCACGCCCACGAGCTTCTCGGCCGGCATCAGGCGCAGGGCACTCTCGACGAGCACATCCACGCAGGGATGCCACGGGTGGCCGGTGGCTTCGGGAACGGGCAGGGCCACCAGCCGGCCCAGGCGCTCGGACAGCACCATGTCGAAGCCGCCCTGGGCGATCACGACCTGGCCGGCGCGCAGCGGCGTGGGGCCATCGCACTCCTGCACATCGAGCGCGCAGATCGTGTTCATCCGCTGGGCGAAGGTGCTCGTGAACTGGGCCGGCATGTGCTGGCAGACCAGCACCGGCCAGGGGAAGTCGGCAGGCAGTTGAGGCAGGATGTCTTCCAGCGTGCGCGGGCCGCCGGTGGAGACGCCGATCAGCACCAGGCCGTCCGGTCGGCCCGCCACCGGTGCGGGGCGCGGCATCACCGGCGGCGGCGCCACGGCGCGCACACGCGGTGCCGGGCGTGGGCTTGCCGGGGTTGGGCTCAGCGCGCGGGCTGCGCGGGCGCGGCTGCCTCGAATGCGGGCTGTGCTGGCGGCGCGCACCTTGCGTACCAGGTCGTCCGCCACGACGTCCATGTTCAACGAGATCGTGCCGCCCGGCTTGGCGACATAGTCCACCGCGCCCAGGGCCAGGGCTTCGAGCGTGGGCAGCGCGCTGGCGGTGGTCAGCGACGAGACCATGATGACCGGCGTCGGCCGTGCGGCCATCAGCAGCGACAGCGCCGTGAGCCCGTCCATCTCGGGCATGTTGATGTCCAGCGTGACCACGTCAGGCTCGAACACCTGGGCGAGCTCCACGCCCTCTCGGCCGCTGCGCGCCGACGCCACCTCGAAGCCCGCCTCGCTCAGCACCTGGCGCAGCACCTTGCGCATCAGCGCCGAGTCATCGACGACCAGGACCTTGTTGCCCATGAGTTGTCTCCTCCGGCCTCGTGTCGGTCAGGCGGCTTCGCGCTGCAGCTCGGGCAGCAGGGCCGGGGCTTCGGGTTCGGTCGCGGCAGGCTCATCCTGGCCTTGCCACTGCAGCAGCTGCGCCGGGTCGATGAGCATGATCAGGCGCTGCTGGCCGTCCAGGCGTGCCACCTCGCGGATCATGCGGCTCTGCGCGTCAGAGAGGGCCGGCGCGGGCGCCAGGCTCTGGCGCGGCACGCGCAGCACCTCGGCCACCGAGTCGACGATGAAGCCGGTGCGCTGTTCGCCCAGCGTGAAGACCATGATGCGCTGGCGGTCGTTGCGCGCCAGGGCGGGCAGGCCCAGGCGGCTTCGTTGGTCGATGACCGGCAGCACGGCGCCGCGCAGGTTGATGACGCCTTCGACGAAGGCCGGGGTGCGCGGCACCTTGGTGAGCTGCTCGGGCACGCGCACGATCTCCTGCACGGCCATGATGGGCACGCCGAACTCCTCGGCGCCGAGGCGGAAGATGACAAGCTGCAGGTCGTCCTGCACGGTGCTCGCGGTGGCGATGTCCTGCATGCGGGTCTCCAGGGCCGGTGAGGGTTCGTTCGATGGGGCTGCTGCCGCGTCGGCCTGCAGCCCCTGGGTCAGGGCGGTGGCCGCGCGCACGGCATCCAGGCCGAGCAGGCGCGCGGAAGAGAGCACCGACACCAGGCGGCGGCCTTCGTCCAGGCGGCAGATGGCGTCGAACTCGGCGAGCTGGCGGTCGCGGGTCAGCAGTTCGGGCACCGCATCGCTGTGCTGGCGGGGCACGCTGAGCACTTCCTTCACTGCATCCGTCACCAGGCCCACCGGGCCGCAGCCGGGCAGGCTCACCACCACGATGCGCTGGTGGGTCTCGCCTTCGGGCTCGCCGAGGTGGAAGAGGCTGCGCAGGTCCACCAGCGGCAGCAGGCGCTGGCGCAACGAGATGACGCCTCGGACGTGGGCCGGTGCCTGGGGCAGGGCGGTCACGTCTTCGGGCAGCTGCACGATCTCCTGCACGTCTTCGATCGGGAGGGCGTACTCCTGGCCGGCGACCGTGAAGCTGACCATGCGCAGTTCCTGCGCTGTCGCGGCGACGTTGTCCGCCGTCGCAGGGGCTGCCGTGCGGGTGTCGCGCACGCCAGCGTCGGCACGGGCGGCAGCCTCGCGCAGCACGGCCTGGAAGGCGCGCTGCACGAGCAGGTCGAAGTCCAGCACCATCAGCAGCTCATCGCGGCCATCGGCGGTCGGGCGGCGGATCAGGCCGGTCAGGCAGTCGGCCTGCACCACCGACTGGATGCCGGCGGCGGGTTGCAGTTCACCGGCTTCCACATGCAGCACGCTGCAGACGCGGTCCACCAGGAAGCCCAGGGCCTGGCCGCAGTGGATGACGAGGGCGCGGGAGGCGTCGTTCTGGGCGAGGTCCGGCAGGCCGACGAGGCGGCGCAGGCTCAGCAGCGGCAGCACGCGGCCGCGCAGGTTGGCCAAGCCCAGCAGGGCGGGCGGGGCCAGCGGCAGCCGGGCGACCTCGGGCAGGCGGATGATCTCCTGCACCGGGCCCATCGGCACCGCGAACTTCTCGCCGGCCAGCTCGAAGCTGACGAACTGGCCTTCGGCCGTGGCAGCCTCGACCGGGGGCGGTGCCAGGGAGGTGGCGTCCATGAGGGTGTCTCCCTGGCGGGTCAGTTGCTTTGCAGTTCGTCGGCCAGCGAGGAGATCTCCTCGATGGCAGCGCTCAGCTCATCGGCGCCCTGGCTTTGCTGCTTGGCCGCAGCGGCGGCCTGCTCGGCGGCCTTCTCGGCCTGGGCGGCAGCGGCGGAGATCTGGTCCACGCCCACCCGCACCTGGGTCAGGGCGGCCGAGATTTCCACGGCCGTCTGCGCGGCGGCTGCATTGCCGGCTTCCACCGCTTGCACGTCGCGCTCCATGTGCAGCAGGTTTTGCGTGACGTTGCGCGCCTTGTCCACCTCGGTTTGCGCCGCGCTCATGATCTCGGCGAGGTCACGACCCACGAGGGCGATCTGGTCCTGGATGCTCTTGACGAGGTCTTTGATGCGGTCGGCGTTCTCGGCCGAGTCGTGCGCGAGGTTGCGGATGTCGGTGGCCACGACGACGAAGCCCTTGCCGTACTCGCCCGCGCGGGCGGCTTCGATGCTGCCGTTGACGGCCAGCATATTGGTCTGCACCGAGACCTGGGTGATGGCGTCGACGATCTTGTCGATCTTGCGGCTCACCAGCTCCAGTTCCTTGATCTGCTGCATGCTGGTGCGTGTGGCCTGCACGCCCGCGCTGATGCTGGTGATGAGGGCGTCGATGTGGGTCTTGTTCTCGCCCATCAGCGAGCGGATGGCGCCGGCGCGCTCGCGGGCGTCGGTGGCGCGCTGCTCGGCGAGCTGCGCGGCCTTGCCGATCTGGGTGATGGCCGCGGCCGATTCAGCCGTGGCGCTCGATTGGGTCTGCGCGCCTTTTCGGATCTGCTCCAGCGCGACCATAATCTGGCTGGCGGCGCGGGTGATCTCCTGCACGGTGCTGCTGAGCTCCTCGGCGGCGGAGGCCACCTCCTCGGCGCTCTTGGAGATGTCAGTGGAGTTCTTCAGCTCCTCGGCGATCTCGGAGAGATTGGCGGCGGTCTGCTCACATTCGGCCAGTGCGGCGGACTGCTCTTCCACCGTCTTGGCCGACTCCTCGCAGGCCGAGCTCTGCTCGGTCGACGCAGCGGCGATCAGCTCGGTGCCCTTCAAGGCCTGCTGGGCGGCCACGCTGCTTTGCGCAGCGGCCGAGGCAATGGTGGTGGCGCCTTGCACGATCTCACTGGCATCCGTGCGGATGCGGTCGAGCTGCGAGGAGATGACCTGGCTCTTCTCGACCTCGGCCTTGATGCTCTCGGCCGAGGTGTTGATGCCGGAGGCGATGCTGGTGACCTCGGTCTGGATCTGGCCGACAAGATCCTGGATCTGCTTGGCGCTTTTCTCGCTGGTCTCGGCCAGGGTGCGCACCTCGTCGGCCACCACGGCGAAGCCCTTGCCGTGCTGGCCCGCACGGGCCGCCTCGATGGCGGCGTTCAGCGCGAGCAGGTTGGTCTGGTCGGCGATGCGCACGACCGCCTTGACGATGTCGCCGATGTTGGCGGCCTGGCGCTCCAGCTCGCCCACCATCTCGACCGAGGCCGCCTGGCGTTCGGCCGCCACGCCCACCGCCTGGATGGTGGCGGAGATTTCGGTGTTGATCTGACCCGCGAGGTCTCGCATGCCCTCGGCCTTGGCCTGGGCCTCGCGGCTGGCGCCGAGCTGGCGCTCCAGCGCGCCCGTGACCTGGGTGATGGCCGCGAGCGATTCCTGCGCGGCGCCGGCAGCTTCTTCGGCCCCGCTGGAGATCTGGTCGGCGGCTCGCTTGAGTTCTTCGGCGGCAGAGGCCGCTTCGTTGATGCCGGCGGCCAGTTCGGCGCTGGCGCTGGCCACGCGCTCCGCCGCCTGCTGCTGCTTGGCCAACGTGCGGGCGCGACGGCGGTACAGCTCGGCGTCGCGGTTCATGTTGCGGTTCAGGCCCTTGGCCACCACGGCCGGAGAGGGCGTGCCTTGCAGGGCGTCCTTGTTTTTCACCACCAGCGACATGCCGTTCTCCTTCCGACTCGGTTGTCCGGTCTTCGGGCGCCTATCGCTCGTGACCGATCGCTAAGTGATTCAATTGCACCACTGAAATGATTAAAACGCTACTTATGAAATGAGCAAAACGTGCGGCAATCGATTGAAGCGTGCATTAGTCTGCAGAAATGCTAGGGTGCGGTCTCGCGCAGGCGGACGAGGTTCGGCCCAGGGACTGGGCTCAGGCGGGGCGCGGGCGCACAGGACATGGGGATGACGGGCTGCCCAGGCGCGCAATGGCGCCGGCGGCTCAGGGCAGCGTGGTGGTCAGCACACGGCCGTACAGCGGGGGCACGACGAACTGAAGACGCGAGTCGTTCACCCGCACCGGGGTGTTGGTCAGCCCATCCTGCAGCAGCGTCACGCCGGGCGGCACGGTCACGGTGACTGTGCGCGGCACCAGGCTGTTGTTGGTCGCCGTCAGCGCCCAAGTGGCACCGTCCTGCCGGGCCAGCACCACGACCTGGTCATCCACGTGCAGCGGGGCTTGCAGGGTGCCGTGGCGCAGCACGGGCAGGTCATGGCGCAGTTGGGTCAGACGCTTGAAGTCCGCCAACAGGGCCTCGTCCGGCTGGCCGCCTTGGTCGGCCCAGGGGTAGGGCATGCGGTTGTAGGGGTCGTCACCCCCGCCCACGCCGACCTCATCGCCGTAATAGATGGTCGGCGCGCCGGGGTAGGTCATCTGGAAGAACACGGCCAGGCGCAGCCGGCGCTTGGCCAGGGCCAGGTCTTGCTCCTCGCCAAAGTGATGCAGGGCCCGGGGCTGGTCGTGCGTGGACAGCAGGTTCATCAGCGCCGAGAAGGCCTGCGGCGGGTAGGCCTCGCGCATCAGCTCCAGGTTGGCCGCCATCACCGCTCCTGACTTGCCGGCCGCGTAGTCGAGCACGGCGTTGCGGAAGATGTAGTTCATGGTGCTGTCGAACATGTCACCAAGGAAGTACTTGGAACTGTCGAACCAGGTCTCGGCGACGGTCAGGGCATCCGCCTTGCGGGACTTCACCGCGCGGCGCCACTCGCGCCAGAAGTCGTCGGGCACCCAGGGTGCCACGTCCATGCGCCAGCCCGCCGCCCCGCGGTCGAGCCAGAGCTTGGTGACCGAATCGTCGTCGCCGTAGGCAAACGCCCGGAAGGACGGGCTGTTCTTGTCGAGTTCGGGCAGGTCGGTCACGCCCACCCAGCCCTGGAACTGCTTGTCGGGGTCCTTCTCGTCGGGTTTGAACTTGAACCAGCTCGCGTACGGCGAGGCCGGGTTGATACGGCCGTTGTCGAACGCACCGCCCGCCGGGAAGTTGTTGAAGCGGTTGAAGTAGGGCGAGTCGGCGCCGACGTGGTTCAGCGAGGTGTCGGGGATGACGCGGATGCCCCGCTTGGCCGCTTCGACGCACAGCCGCAGGAAGTCGTCGTTGCTGCCGAAGGCGGGGTCGATCTGCTTGTAGTCGGCCGCGTCGTACTTGTGGTTGCTCGGCGCGCGGAAGACGGGCGTCAGGTAGAGCGCATTGGCACCCAGGCTCTGGATGTAGTCCAGCTTCTGGATGAGGCCGGCCAGGTCGCCGCCGAAGAAGTCGTTGTTGTAGAGGGCGTCCGAGCCATCCCCGGTGCCTGGCTTGAAAGGCTTCTCGTTCCAGCGGGCATGCCGCTCCACGTCGCGGTCCTGGTAGCGGTCCTGCGGGCGACCGCCGCCGGGCCGCGGGTCGTTGCTGGGGTCGCCGTTGCGAAAGCGTTCGGGGAAGACGTAGTAGTACACGACGTCACGCGCCCACGCCGGCACCTGGAAGTCGGCGGCGTAGATGGTTTGCCGGTAGCGCCGGATGCGTTTGTCCTGGGCGGGCAGGCGCTCGACGCTGGCCGCGCCCATGGAGCCCTTCTCGCGAGTCCAGTAGATCGTGTCCTTGTTGTTCTGCAGCGCGTAGCGCCCCTGTGCCGTCTCCAGCTCGAACCAGTAGCCGTAGACCCCGGGCTCCGCGAAGCGGTAGCGCGCTGCGAAGCCTGTGCCCATGCCGCGTGACTCCGGCGTCATGTCGATGCGTGCCAGGGGCTCGTAGGCGAGTTGCTCCTGGTTGCCGGTCAGGCGCCGGCGTTCAACGACCAGGGTGGCGCGCTTCAGCCCCGGCACGTCGTTGCCCACGCGGAACGTGAACTCAGTGCCGGCAGGCTGGGCCCCGAAGGGCGTCTTGAACTCAGCCTCGCGCGAATGGAAGTGAGTGGTCAGCGCGGCGCGATCACGGATCGGCCGAGGCGGCGTGGGCTTGAAGGTCTGCGGGCCCACCTGCAACTGGCCGCGCCCGTCTGCGTTCAACCGTAGTCGCAGCGTATGGGTGCCGCTGAAGCTGCGCTCGAGGTTGGCGGGCGCGCCGCGCTGCGGCTGACCCTCGGCGTTGCCGCCGAAGGTGCTCGTGGCGGTCCATTCCTCGTCGGCGATCTTGAAGGCCTGCGTGCCGCGGGCGTTGAGGTTCAGGTAATAGGCATCGCAGCGGTACTCGAAGGCCTGCTCGTCCTGCGCTGCCCAGTTGTTGAGCCCGCCACGCAGGTAGAGCACCGTGTCGCCCAGCGGCGCGGGCTTGCAGGGGGCTGATGAGGCCAGGGCGGGTGCGAGCGCCAGTAGCGGCAGAAGCGCCCACAGCGCCGCTCGCAGGGTCTGGCGCATGACGCTCAGCCCTTGACGCCGCCTGCGGTCAGCCCGGAGACGATCCAGCGCTGGGCCAGCAGGAAGACCAGGGTGATCGGCAGGCCCGACAGCACCGCGGCGGCGGCGAAGTCGCCCCACAGGAAACGCTGGTCATGCAGGAAGTACTTGGAGCCGACGGCGAGCGTCAGGTTGGCTTCTTCGCGCAGCAGCACCGAGGCGACCGGGTACTCGATGATGGTGCCGATGAAGGCCAGCACGAACACCACCATCAGGATGGGCACCGCCATGGGCAGCAGCACACGGGAGAAGGCCTGCCAGTGCGTGGCGCCGTCGACCTTGGCGTTCTCCTCGATCTCCACGGGGATGGTCTCGAAGTAGCCCTTGATCGTCCACACATGCGTGGCGATGCCGCCGAGGTAGGCGAGCACCAGGCCGGCATGCGTCTCGACGCCCAGCGCGGGGATGTAGGTGCCGATGGTCTCGAAGATCGCGAAGATGGCCACCAGCGCCAGCACCGGCGGGAACATCTGCAGCAGCAGCATGCCGTTGAGCACAGGCTTGCTGAAGTTGAACTTCAGCCGCGCGAAGGCATAGGCGGCCGTGGTGGAGATGGCCACGATCAGGAAGGCCGAGGCGGTGGCCACCTTGATGGAGTTCCAGAGCCAGGTCAGCACCGGGAACGGCGGCTGCACCAGGCTGCCGTCGGCGGCCTGGTAGGGGATGCCAAGTGCGAGCTTCCAGTGCTCCAGGCTGATCTCGGTCGGGATCAGGCTGCCGGTGGCGAAGTTGCCCGGCCGCAGCGAGATGGACACGACGGCCAGCAGCGGGAAGAGGGTCACGGCGATGAACACCCACATCACGGCGTGTGCCGCGAAGGAGCGCCAGCGGGCTTGCTTGCCGAGGACGATGGCCATTCAAGAACTCCCAAAGACAGGGGCCACAGAGGCACAGGGACACAGAGGAAAACAAGGGCGATGCCTCTGTGGCTCCGTGCCCCTGTGGCTGTGTTCGGTTTTCATTTCTGCGCCTTGGCGGAGAGCCGCAGGTTGATCAACGACAGCGCCGCGACCAGGAAGAAGATCAGGGTCGAGATCGCCGCCGCCAGGCCGAAGTCCGAACCCGAGTCGCGGAAGGCGATGCGGTAGGTGTAGCTGACGAGGATGTCGGTCTGGCCCGCGGGCAGCTTGGTGGACAGGAAGTCCGGCCGGCCGTCGGTCAGCAGCGCGATCAGCACGAAGTTGTTGAAGTTGAACGCGAAGGCGCTCACCAGCAGCGGCGCCAGCGGCTTGATGATCAGCGGCGCGGTGATCTTCAGGAAGTTGGTGGCCGGGCTCGCGCCGGCCAGGGCGGAGGCTTCGTACAGGTCTGCAGGAATCGCCTTCAGCAGCCCCGAGCACAGGATCATGATGTAGGGGTAGCCCAGCCACACGTTGACGATGAGGAGCATCGTCTTGGCCAGCAGCGGGTCGGCGAACCACGCTGGCTTCACGCCGAAGAGGGCATCCAGGATGGCATTGATCTCGCCGAAGTTCTGGTTGAACAGGCCCTTGAACACGAGGATGGAGATGAAGCCCGGCACCGCGTACGGCAGGAACAGCAGGGTGCGGTAGGTGGTGCGAAACCGCATGCCTTCCCAGTTCAGCATCACCGCGAACAGCATGCCGATGGCCGTGGCGAACGCCACCGTCAGCGCCGAGAACACCACCGTCCACCAGGAGATGGACAGGAAGGGGCCGCGGAACTCGGCATCGAACAGCATGCGCGTGTAGTTGCCGACACCGATGAAGGCCTTGAAGCCGGGCTGCAGGGTTTCGCCCGCATCCGACTGGAAGAAGCCGGTGTCCCGGTTGGGCGTGAACACCACGCCGTCGGCCATGCGGGTGAGCTTGCCGTCGCTGTGGCCCGTCCATTGCGGCTTGACCGGCCCGAACTCGCGCAGGCCGAGGTAGTGCAGGGTGGTCTGGTCAGGCAGCACCAGCACCAGCTTGGCCAGCGCTTCACGGTGCTTGATGAGTTCGGCCAGCGGCAGGGCGCCGTCTGCGGGCAGGTTGCCGGGCGCGGGGGCGGTGAGGTCCACCCGCAGTGGCGCACCGGCGCGCAGGGCCAGAGGAGGCGACACCCAGCGCGGCGTGGGCTCGCCCTCGGCGCGCAGCACCAGGCGGTATTCCGGGCCGTTGGCATGCAGGCTGTAGGCCAGCACCTGGTCCTCAACCGCATCGCGCTGCTCCAGCAGGTAGTCGCGCACGCGGCTCTCGCTGAGCAGGTGGGTGCTGGAGTAGTTGGTGAAGCCGATCTGCGCGGTGTAGACGAGCGGGAAGGCGATGAAGACCAGCATGCCCGCCACGCCCGGGAACAGGTAGCGCCATGCGAAGCCGCCCCGGCTCAGGTAGACGTAGAAGCCCGCCGTGAAGAGCACGAGCAGGCCACTCGCCCAGGCCGCCTGGCCGGCGGTGTAGATCGCAAATACGAGGTAGAGCGCGCCGAGCATCAATGCCACGGCAGCCGGCCAGTGCAGGGCCCGGGACAGTCGTTCGCCGAGCGAGGGGCCCAGGGTGGTGTAGCTGCCCTGGCCGAGGGTGGAGGAGGTCGCGTTCATTTGTTCAGCAGCATCCGGGCAGCGGCGCCGTCGAGCGCGTCCTTCGGCGATTGCAGGCCGTTCGAGATGGCCTCCAGCGCAGCATCCATGGCCGTCCAGAAACGACCGACCTCGGGGATGTTCGGGATGGGGGCGCCATTGCGGGCGTTGGTCATGCTGGCCTTGATCAGCGGGTTGACCGACAGCTCGGCGTAGAAGGCCTTGTTGGCCGGCACGCCGATGGGCACGTCCGCGTCCAGCACCTTGAGCGCCTCAGGACGCATCAGGTGGTTCTCGATGAACTCCTTGGCGATGTCCTTGTTGCGGCTGGGCGCGGCAATCATGCAGCCCAGCACGCCGACGAAGCTCTTGCTGGGCTTGCCCGGGATGACCGCTGGGATGCCGGCGACGCCGAAGTCGATCTTGGCGCGGCGCGCGTTGTCCCAGGCCCAGGGGCCGGAGATCATCATGGCCACCTCGCCGCGAGCGAAGGCCGATTCCATCTCGGCGTAGTTGGCCCCCTTGGGCATGTGGCCGTCGCGGATCAGGCGGTCCAGCATCTCGGCTGCCTTCAGGGCGCCCGGCGTGTTCACGCCGACCTGGCGGGCGTCATAGTCGCCCTGGGCGTCGCGGCGGAAGATCTCCCCGCCCGCGCCGGCCAGCATCGGCCAGGTGAAGAAGCTCTTGTTGTAGTGCCACAGGATGGCGTGCTTGCCTTGAGCCTGCAGCTGCTTGTCCAGCGCAATGACCTGGTCCCAGGTCTCGGGCGGCGTCGGGACCAGGGCCTTGTTGTAGATGAGGCCGGTCGTCTCGATCGCGATCGGGTAACCCCAGATGCGGCCGCGGTAGCTCAGCGCCTGCCAGGCCTGGTCCTCGACCTCAGCCTTGAGCTTGGCGGATGGGCGTAACGGCGTGAGCAGGCCGGCCTTGGCCCATTCGCCGACACGGTCGTGCGGCCAGCAGAAGATGTCCGGGCCCTTGCCGGCACCGGCGGCCTGCTGGAACTTGTCGGTCGGGTCGACCGGATGCTCCACCACCACCTTGACGCCCGCCACCTTCTCGAAGGCGTTGCCGACCTTCTGCAGGCCGTTGTAGGCCTTGTCGCCGTTGATCCAGACCAATAGGCGCGGTGCGGTCTCGGCCTGCACGGGCTGAAGGAATGCGCCACACAGGCACAGAGCCACAGAGAGGCTCAGCCCTTTGACGAAGCGCGGCTTCTCTGTGCCTCCGTGCCTCTGTGGCTGTGTTCTGAACCGCCTCATGCCGACAGCTCCGGTGCTGCAAGGCGGCGGAGTGCACGGCCATGGCTGTCGAAGACGTAAAGCGCTTCTTCCGGCAGGTGCAGGTCCAGGGCCTGGCCGCTGCGCAGGCGGTCGGCGCC
This sequence comes from Roseateles puraquae, assembly GCF_002205845.1. Taxonomy (GTDB): domain Bacteria; phylum Pseudomonadota; class Gammaproteobacteria; order Burkholderiales; family Burkholderiaceae_C; genus Pelomonas; species Pelomonas puraquae. Next base: position 147,795 of record NZ_NISI01000009.1, read on the forward strand.
ATTGCGACCTTCGAACTGGCAGGTCAGCGGCTCCTCCAGGCCGGGGTAGGGACAGTAGGCGAAGGTGATGCCGCCCAGCGACTCGACGAAAGCCACGGTGCTTTGCAGCAGGTTGCCATGGCCGCCCTGGCGGATGTGCTCGGGCCGCACGCCCACCGTCACCTTGTCGCCAGGCTGGGCCCCCTGGCCGGAGACCCGCGCCCGAAGCGTCACGCCACTGCCGGCGAGCTTGACGTCGACATGGCCGGGCTCGATGGCGGTTAACTCCCCGGCAATGAAGTTCATCTTGGGGCTGCCGATGAAGCCCGCCACGAACAGGTTGCAGGGATGCTCGTACAGCTCCAGCGGTGACCCGACCTGCTCGACCTTGCCGGCGGACAGCACCACGATGCGGTCGGCCAGCGTCATGGCCTCGACCTGGTCGTGCGTGACGTAGATCATCGTGGTCTTGAGGTCTTCGTGCAGCTTGGCGAACTCGTAACGCATGCGCACGCGCAGCGCGGCATCGAGGTTGGATAGCGGCTCGTCGAAGAGGAAGACGTCGGGCTTGCGCACGATGGCGCGACCGATGGCCACGCGTTGGCGCTGGCCGCCCGACAGGTCCTTGGGCTTGCGGTCGAGCAGGTGCTCGATGTGCAGGATCTTGGCGGCGCTGCGCACGGCCGTCTCGATCTCGGCCTTGGGCACCTTGGCCAGCTTCAGTCCGAACGCCATGTTGTCGAACAGGTTCATGTGCGGGTAGAGCGCGTAGCTCTGGAACACCATCGCAATGCCCCGCTCGGCCGGCGGCACGTCATTGACGACCCGGCCGCCGATGCTCAGCTCGCCGCCGGTGATCTCTTCCAGGCCGGCGATGGAGCGCAGCAGCGTGGACTTGCCGCAGCCTGACGGGCCGACGAAGACCATGAACTCGCCGTCGCGGATCTCCAGGTCAATGCCGTGGAGGATGCGGATGTCGCCGTAGGCCTTCTCTACGCCGGTGAGTCGAACGTCAGCCACTTCTAACCTTTCAATCGCCGGGCGCCTTGTTGCTGGACTACGCCGGCCTGTCTCGCGAAATCGGGCTCAAATTTCTCGTCTTCGCCCGTGTTTGTAGACAATATACAGTTCTGTAGCGCCTTGAACAACAGAGACTACCCGGTTGAATCCGAGTGAAACCGTTGTAGATCAAGCATTTGCAGATCGAGCCGGGTTTTCCCGATGTAGTCAAACTACACAAGCGCTTCAAGCTGGTCGATACTTCGCTCAACGCTGCCTGTCGAGTAGCATTCTTGCCCCCGTCGCCGGGGGTCGGCACTGATGAACACCCCAACCCGCCCGCCCGTCCAACGCAAGACCCAGCCCAAGGCCGCCACTGCGATGAAGAAGCCGACTGCCCTCACTGCCGAAGACCAGGCGCTGCGCGCCGCCTTCGAGACCGCCTATGAGCGCGAGCTGTCGCAGAGCAGCCATGGCGCCACGCCTCAGGCTGCCCTGCATGCGGCGGCCATCGCTTGCCGCGAGACCCTCGCGCGCCGCTGGGCCGCCACCCAGGCGCAGGATGCCCAGCGCGGCGAGAAGGCGCCGGTGCGTCGCGTGCATTACCTGTCGATGGAGTTCCTGATGGGCCGCGCGCTGTCCAATGCGCTCGCGGCGCTGAAGCTGTCCGCGCCCCTGGAGGCCAAGCTGGCCGAGCAAGGCCTGGCCCTGGGTGACGTGCTCGAGCGCGAGCCTGACGCCGCGCTGGGCAACGGCGGCCTGGGCCGCCTGGCCGCCTGCTTCCTGGACAGCTTTGCCGAGCTGGAACTGCCGTCATTCGGCTATGGCCTGCGCTATCGCTATGGCACGTTCGCCCAGGTCATCCAGCAGGGCCGTCAGCTGGAGCAGCCCGACGACTGGACCCGCGACACCCCGGCCTGGGAGCTGCCGCGCCAGGACCTGCGCTACCACGTGGGCTTTGGCGGCCGCGTGGAGGTGGATGCCTCCGGCGTGCGCCGCTGGCTGCCGGCCGACAGCATCGAGGCCCAGGCCTATGACTTCATCGTGCCCGCCCACCACAGCGACCGGGTCTCGACCCTGCGCCAGTGGCAGGCCACGGCTGCGCCCATCGCGTTCAAGCCGTTCTGCGAAGGCGACTACGCCCGCGCTGCCCGCCACCAGGTGCTGGCCGACGCGCTGAACTGGGTGCTGTATCCGGACGACTCCACCGAGGCTGGCCGTGAGCTGCGCCTGAAGCAGGAAGCCTTCCTGGTGAGCGCTTCGCTACAGGATCTGGTGGCGCGCCATCTGCGCGAGTTCGGTTCGCTGCACAACCTGGGCAAGACCAACGCCATCCACCTGAACGACACGCACCCGGCCCTGGCGCCGGCCGAGCTGATGCGCCTGCTGCTCGACGAGCACGGCCTGGGCTGGGACGAAGCCTGGAAGATCACCCGCCAGGCCGTGGCCTACACCAATCACACGCTGATGCCCGAGGCGCTGGAGACCTGGCCGGTGCGCATGTTCGAGCAGCTGCTGCCGCGCCACCTCGAGATCATCTACGAGATCAACCATCGCTTCCTGGCCGAGCTGCAGCAGCGCTTCCCGGGTGACCATGGGCTGGCTTCGCGCGTGTCCCTCATCGACGAAGGCAGCCACGGTGGCGAGCGCCGCGTGCGCATGGCGTCTCTCGCGCTGGTGGCCTCGCACCGCGTCAACGGCGTGGCCGCGCTGCATTCCGAGCTGATGGTGCAGACCATCTTTGCCGACTACGCCCGCGTGTGGCCCGAGCGGTTCCACAACGTCACCAACGGCGTCACGCCGCGTCGCTGGCTGCAGCAGGCCAACCCGCTGCTGTCGCAGCTGCTGGACAGCCGCATCGGTGACGGCTGGCGCAAAGACCTGGCCGAGCTCGCCGAGCTCAAGCCCCTGGCGGCCGACCGCGTGCTGGGCGAGGAGTTCCTGGCCGTGAAGCGCGCCAACAAGGAGCGCCTGGCCGCCGTCATCCGCCGCGAGCTGGGCCTCACGGTCAACGTGGACAGCCTGTTCGACATCCAGATCAAGCGCATCCACGAGTACAAGCGCCAACTGCTGAACCTGCTGCACGTCATCAGCCGCTACCAGGCCATCCGCGACAACCCCGACGCCAACTGGGTGCCACGCACCGTCATCATCGCGGGCAAGGCTGCCTCGGCCTACCAGATGGCCAAGAGCATCGTGCGCCTGGCGCATGACGTGGCCCGCGTGATCAACAGCGACCCGCGCGTGGGCGACAAGCTCAAGCTGGTCTTCCTGCCCAACTACAGCGTCACGCTGGCCGAAAGCATCATCCCGGCAGCCGACCTCTCCGAGCAGATCTCCACCGCCGGTACCGAGGCCTCGGGCACGGGCAACATGAAGTTCGGCATGAACGGGGCGGTCACGATCGGCACCTGGGACGGCGCCAACATCGAGATGGCCGAGGCCATGGGCGTGGAGAACATGTTCGTGTTCGGCCTGCGTGCTGATGCGGTGGCCAAGATCAAGTCGCTGGGCTACGACCCGCGCCTGTATGTCGAAGAGAATCGCCAGCTGAAGCGAGTCATCGACGCCATCTCGGCCGGCGTGTTCAGCAACGGCGACACCGAGCGCTACCGCGCTCTGGTGGACAGCCTGCTGCAGCGCGACGTGTATCTGCTGATGGCCGATTTCGCTGATTACGTCGCCACCCAGGCCAAGGTCGACACGCTGTTCGCCGACCGGGCCGCCTGGGCTGAGCGCGCTTTGCGCAACATTGCCGGCATGGGCCCGTTCTCGAGTGATCGCACGATCGCAGAGTATGTGGACCGTGTCTGGTCCGTCAAATCCTTGAACTGATGCTGAACGACGCCGACCTCGACGCCCTGCTGGCAGGCCGCCACGCCGACCCCTTCTCGCGGCTGGGCCTGCATGCGGACGACGCGGGTCGGCTCTGGGTGCGGGTGCTGCTGCCCGGTGCGGCGGACGTGACGCTGCTGGATGCCGGCAGCGGCAAGCGCATCGTCGAGCTTGAGCACCGGCGCGGCGGCTTCTTCGAGGCCCAGGTGCCGCGGCGCAAGCACCGCTTCGACTACCGGCTGGCGGTGCACTGGGCCGGCGGCGGGGAGGGCGTGTATGCCGACCCCTACAACTTCTACCCGCAGCTCGGCGATGACGAGCTGCAGGCCTTTGCCGAAGGCCGCAACTTCCGCCCCTGGTTGAGCCTGGGGGCGCATGTGGTGCAGTACGGCGACGTGCGCGGCGTGCGCTTCGCGACCTGGGCACCGAATGCGCGGCGCGTCAGCGTCGTGGGCAACTTCAACAACTGGGACGGCCGTCGCCACCCGATGCGCCTGCGCCACCAGGCGGGCGTGTGGGAGATCTTCGTGCCGCATGCGGCCGAGGGCGATCTGTACAAGTTCGAGATCGTCGCCGGCAATGGGGCGCTGCTGCCGCTGAAGGCCGACCCCTACGCCCGCCGCGCGCAGCTGCGCCCCGACACGGCCAGCATCGTCACCGCCTTGCCCGAGCCCACGCCGCTGCCGCGTCAGCGCGAGCGGGCCAACCAGCGCCAGGCGCCGATCAGCGTCTACGAGGTGCACGCAGGCTCCTGGCGGCGCGGCGTGTCGGGTGAGTTCCCGACGTGGGACGAGCTCGCCGAGCATCTGCCCGGCTATGTGGCTGACCTCGGTTTCACGCATGTGCAGCTCATGCCCATCAGCGAGCATCCCTTCGACGGCTCCTGGGGTTACCAGACCCTCGGCCTTTACGCCCCGAGTGCGCGTTTCGGCCCGCCGGAAGGCTTCGCGCGCTTCGTGAAGGCGGTGCACGACCAGGGGCTGGGCCTGCTGCTGGACTGGGTGCCCGCGCACTTCCCGGCCGATGCCCATGGCCTGGCCGAGTTCGACGGCACGCGGCTGTACGAGTACGCCGACCCGCGCGAGGGCTTCCACCGCGACTGGAACACGCTGATCTACAACTTTGGCCGCACCGAGGTGCGCGAGTTCCTGATCGGCAGCGCCACCTACTGGATCGAGCGCTGGGGCGTGGACGGCCTGCGCGTGGACGCCGTGGCCAGCATGCTCTACCGCGACTACTCGCGGCCCGAGGGGCAGTGGATTCCGAACGTCCGCGGCGGTCGCGAGAACCTGGAAGCCATCTCGCTGCTGCGAGAGATGAACGAGCACGTCGGCGAGATCGAAGGCGCCATCACCGTGGCCGAGGAGAGCACCAGCTTCCCCGGCGTCTCGGCGCCCACCTACGCGGGCGGCCTGGGCTTTCACTACAAGTGGAACATGGGCTGGATGAACGACACCTTGCGCTACATGGCCGAGGACCCGATCAACCGCCGCTGGCATCACGACAAGATGACCTTCGGCCTGATCTATGCGTTCAGCGAGAACTTCATGCTGCCCATCTCGCACGATGAGGTGGTGCACGGCAAGGGCTCCATGCTCAGCAAGATGCCGGGGGACGATTGGCAGAAGTTCGCCAACCTGCGCGCCTACTACGGCTTCATGTGGGGCCACCCGGGCAAGAAGCTGCTGTTCATGGGCCAGGAGTTTGCTCAGCGCAACGAGTGGAACCAGGCCGAGGCGCTGCCGTGGGGCCTCCTGGAAGACGACCGCCATGCCGGCGTGCAGCGCCTGGTGCGAGACCTCAACAAGCTCTACCGCGAGCACTCTGCTTTGCACCGCCTGGACAGCGAGCCCGGCGGCTTCGAGTGGATCAGCGCGCACGATGCCGAGCATTCCATCTTCGCGTGGGTGCGGCGCGACGGCACGGGCCGCATGGTCATCGTCGTCTGCAACATGACGCCGGTGCCGCGCGAGGGCTACTCGCTGGGCGTGCCGGACGGCGTGACGGCCTGGAAGGAAGCCCTGAACACCGATTCGGCCTATTACGGCGGCAGCAACATGGGCAACGGCGTGGCTGCGGCTGGCTTGCCGGTGCAGGCGCAGCCCGCCCACGGGCGGCGCCTGTCGATCACGATCAACCTGCCGCCGCTGGCGACCTTGTTCTTCGTCCCCATTTGATCTCCCAGCTGCGAACGCCGATGAAGACAGCCACAGTGGCACAGAGGCACAGAGAGAACACCAGCCTCTCTGTGTCTCTGTGCCTCTGTGGCAAGTTCGTGCCTTTGCGGCGCAGCCTCTGCAGTCCCTGAGATGGCCCACCTTCCCGACCTCCAACCCGGCTGGCACGAACCGCTCGGCGCGCTTGCGCGAGATGGGGGCGTCAACTTTGCCGTGTTCAGCGAGAATGCGACCCGCGTCGAGCTGTGCGTGTTCGACGCCGAAGGCCAGCGTGAGTTGCGCCGCTACCCGCTGGACGGGCCGCATGACGGCGTCTGGCACGGCTTCCTGCCCGGCGTCGGGCCGGGGCTGGTGTACGGCCTGCGCGCCCATGGCCCCTATGCGCCGGAGCAGGGCCATCGCTTCAATCCGAACAAGTTGCTGTTGGACCCTTATGCGCGGGAGATCGTCGGCCACTTCGGCTGGCGCGCTGAGCATCACGGCTACGAGTTGGGGCATCCCGACGGCCCTCGTTCGCTGGACACCCGCGACAACGGCACGCAGGCGCTGAAGGCCCGGGTGGCGCCGGCGCCGGCGCCGCAGGCGGCCTCGCGCCCGCGCCGCGCACCGGCCGACGTGGTGCTGTACGAGATGCACGTGAAGGGCTTCTCCAAGCTGATGCCCGGCGTGCCCGAGGCGCTGCGCGGCACTTATGCGGGCGTGGCGCATCCGGCCGCCATCGCTCATTTCAAGCGGCTGGGCGTCACCACGCTCTCGCTGCTGCCGGTGCAGTACTGCATCGATGAGCCCCACCTCGCCGAGCGCGGCCTGCGCAACTACTGGGGCTACAACACCCTCGGCTTTTTCTGCCCCGACCCGCGCTGGGCGCAGGCGGCTCATCGCCATGACCCCACCGCGGTCACCGAGGAGTTCCGTGCCATGGTGCGGGCTCTGCATGACGCCGGGCTGGAGGTCGTGCTGGACGTGGTCTACAACCACACGCCCGAGGGCAATGAGTTCGGCCCGACGCTGTCCTTCCGCGGTCTGGACAACAAGACCTACTACCGGCTCGTCGGCGGCGACTGGAGCCGCTACGAGAACCTGACCGGCTGCGGCAACACGCTGCATGCGTCGCATCCGCGCGTGACGCAGTTCGTGCTCGACTCGCTGCGCTACTGGGTGGCCGACATGGGCGTGGACGGTTTCCGCTTCGACCTGGCGCCGGTGCTGGGCCGCGGCTCGCATGGTTTCGACCCCAACGCCGCCTTCTTCACCGCACTGCGCCAGGACCCGGTGCTGGCGGGCGTTCATCTCATCGCCGAGCCGTGGGACGCGGCCTATGACGGCTACCAGGTCGGCCGCTTCCCGGGGCGCTTCCTGGAGTGGAATGACAAGTTCCGCGACGCGGTGCGCGGCTACTGGCTCGGCGTGGGGCAGGGCGTCGGCCGAGGCGAGCTGGCGCGTCGCTTCCTGGCGTCCAGCGATGTCTTCCACCACGGCCAACGCCTGCCCACGGCCTCGGTCAACTTCATCGCGGTGCATGACGGCTTCACGCTGGCGGACCTGACCAGCTACGCCACCAAGCACAACCAGGCCAACGGCGAAGACAACCGCGACGGGCGCGATGGCGAGCTCTGCGCCAACTTCGGCGCCGAGGGCCCGACCGACGATGCGCAGATCAACGCCACCCGCGAGCGCGTGCGCCGTGCCATGCTGGCCACCTTGCTGCTGGCCCAAGGCATGCCCATGCTGTGCGCGGGTGATGAGATCGGCAACAGCCAGGGCGGCAACAACAACGCCTATTGCCAGGACAACCCCACCACCTGGCTGAACTGGGACCGGGCCGATGGCCGACTGACTGAACTCGTGGGCGAGTTGCTCGCGCTGCGCGCCGCCGAGCCGCTGTTGCGCCACCCGCGCTGGTTCGCCACCGGCGCCGCCGAGGCCAGCATTGCCTGGTATGCCCCGAGCGGCCACGAGATGACGCCCAACGACTGGCACGATGCCGGCCAGCGGGCCTTTGGCGCCCAACTGCGCGAGGCTGGCGCCACGGCGCCGCGCCTGATGATCGTGTTCAACCCCGATGCCGCGCCGCTGCCCTTCCTGTTGTGCAACGGGCCCTGGCAGCTCGTGCTGGACAGCAGTGGCGAGTCGGCCCACCACACCCTCCTCGCCGGCCAGCCGCTCAATGTGCCGGCTCGCTCCCTCCTCGTGCTTCGACACGTCTCGACATGAACCTGAACCAACGCGCCTCCGGTGTGCTGCTGCACATCACCTCGCTGCCCGGCCCGCATGGCATGGGCGATTTCGGCCCCGATGCCTACCGCTTCGTCGACTGGCTGCAGTCGGCTGGGCAGAGCATCTGGCAGTTGCTGCCCACCACGCCCATTGGCCCCGGCGACAGCCCCTACCAGGGCGTGTCGGCCTTTGCGGGCAGCCAGTGGATGGTGGCGCTGGAGCCGCTGGTCGCCAAGGGCTGGCTGGCGGCGCCCGCGGTGCCTGACTTCGACGCGCGGCATGTGGACTACGGCCGCGTCACCCCCTGGCGCGAGCAGCAACTGCGCGCGGCGGCCGCCGGCTTCTTCGAGCGCGCCACCGATGCCGACCGCCGGGCCTTTGCCGCCTGGTGTCTGGCCCAGCAGAGCTGGCTGGACGACTACACCCTCTTCATGGCCATCCGCTCGCCGCTGAACGGCCAGCCCTGGTGGACCTGGGAAGACGGCCTCAAGCGCCGCGACCCGAAGGCCTTGGCCACCGCGCGCAAGCAGTACGCCGACGAGATCGCCTTCTGGCAGTTCGTGCAGTGGCAATTTGACGAACAGATCGGGGCCCTCAAGGCCTATGCCAATGCGCGCGGCGTGCACATCATGGGCGACCTGCCCATCTTCGTGGCCCACGACAGCGCCGACTGCTGGTCGCGCCCTGACCTGTACTACCTCGACGACGACTTCCAGACCACGGTGGTCGCCGGCGTGCCGCCGGATGACCTCGGGCCGTTGGGCCAGCGCTGGGGCAACCCGCTGTACCGCTGGGACCGCATGGCCGCGGAGAACTATGCCTGGTGGACGGCCCGCGTGAAGCGCGCGCTGAGCCAGGCCGACGTCTTCCGCATCGATCATTTCCGCGGCTTTGCCGGCTACTACGAGATTCCCGGCGACAGCCCTGACGCCAAGCGCGGCGAATGGAAGGTCGGCCCGGGCATGGCCCTGTTCGAGGCCATCAAGGCCGCGCTCGGCGAGCTGCCCATCGTGGCGGAAGACCTGGGCTTCATCACCGATGACGTGCACGAACTGCGCGACGGCTGCGGCTTTCCCGGCATGAAGATCCTGCAGTTCGCCTTCGGTGCCGAGGGTGACCACGAGTTCCTGCCGCATATGTGGCCCCGCGCTGCCGTGGCCTACACCGGCACGCATGACAACGACACGGTGCGTGGCTGGTGGAACCAGGCCTCGCCGCGCGAGCGCGCCTTCGTGGGGTCTTACCTGGCCTGCGGCGAGCACGACATCCACTGGGCCATGATCCGCGCCTGCGCCAACTCGGTGGCCAACATGGCCGTCTATCCGCTGCAGGACGTGCTGGGCTTCGACAGCGCCCACCGCATGAACGTGCCCGGCGTGCTCGGCGGCAACTGGGGTTGGCGCTTCCAGTGGGACTGGGTGGGCAGCGAGCCGGCGCGCGTGCTGGGCCTCATCACGGCCGCTTCGGGCCGCGGCCCGTTTGAGTTGCTGAAGCTGCCCTGCTGACCGGCGCGCGCGTCAGCCCACAAGACAAAGGCCCCTGTCGGGGCCTTTGTCGTTCTTGCGGCGGCTTGGCGGGTTCAGCGGGCCCACTCCAGGATCAGCGGGCTGCGCGCGGGCGCAGTGAGGCGGTCGCCCAGCGTGATGACCTTGCCGCCCAACACATCGCGGGCCTGCTCGCCGCCGCGAATCCGCTCCTGGAATCGGTCCAGCGCCAGCACGGCCGGCTGCGCGTTCTTGTTGAGCACCACCATCACGGTGCGTTCGGCATCGAAGCGGAAGAACACATAGACGCCCTGAAGCGGCGCGTATTGCATCAACTGGCCTTTGTGGATGACCGTGCTGCCCTTGCGCCAGTTGAACAGGCGTCGCACCCAGGCCTGCATGTCGCGCTGCGCCGGGCTGAGCCCGGCGCTGGTGAAGGCGTTGACCGTGTCGCCGGGCCAGCCGCCCGGCATGTCGGCACGCACGGCGCCATCGTCGCGCTCGGTCGGGCTCTGCATCAGCAGTTCGGTGCCGTAGAAGAACTGTGGGATGCGGCGCGTGGTGGCCAGGTAGGCCAGCGCGATCTGGGTCAGACCCACGTCCTGCTTCAGCACCGAGTACAGGCGGGGCGTGTCGTGGTTGCCGTCGAACAGCACGAGGTTGGCCGGGTCGGGGTAGACGAAGTCGTGGGCCAGGCCCTCGTAGAGCTTGGTCAGGCCGGTGTGCGGCCCGTCCTCTTCGAGCAGGGCGGCCAGCAGGTTGGCCTGCAGCGGGAAGTCCATCATGCTGGGCGCGTGTGACACATAGCCGTCGTGGTTCTTCTTGCCGCGCTGCCAGTAAGCCACGACCGCCGGATGCGGACTCCACTCCTCGCCGACGATGTTCAGCCGCGGGTACTCCTGCATGATGCGCGCCGACCACGCACTCAGGAAGTCGCGGTCGGAGTAGGACCAGGTGTCGGTGCGTAGACCCGACAAGCCCGCGCTCTCGATCCACCAGAGCGTCATCTGCGTGAGATAGGTCGCCAGCTCGGGGCGGCGCTGGTTCAGGTCGGGCATGCCCGGCACGAACCAGCCGTCGGTGAATCGCTTGCGGTCGCTGGGGGCGGCGTACGGGTCCTGCAGCGTCATGCGGGCGTGATGCGTCTCGGTGTACTGGGGCCAGGCGTTCAGCCAATCCGGCGCCGGCAGATCGGCCATCCACCAATGGCCGCTGCCGATGTGGTTGAGCACGATGTCCTGGATGACACCCAGGCCTTGGGTGCGTGCCTCCGCGACAAAGGCGCGGAAGTCGTCGTTGCTGCCGAAGCGTGGGTCGACCTTGTAGAAGTCGGTGGCCGCATAGCCGTGGTAGCTGTAGGTGGCGCTGTTGTTCTCGACCAGCGGCGTGGGCCAGACCTGCGTGAAGCCCAGGCCGGCGATGTAGTCCAGGTGCTGGCGCATGCCCGCCAGGTCGCCGCCATGCCGACCGCCCGGCGCGCTGCGTTTCAGGCCTTCCTTCATGCCGCCGGGCTGGCCGCTGCCGCCCTGGGCGAAACGGTCGGGCACGAGGAGGTAGATGGCATCCTTCGGTCCGAAGCCCTGGCGCTTGGCCGAGCCGGGGGCACGTGCCTTGAGCGGGTAGCGCAGCGTGCGCCCGCCCAGCGTCAGCGTGATCTCGCCGGGGGCGGCGTTGGGGGCGATGTCGAGGTCGATGAAGCGGTAGTTGGCGCTGCTCGCGCGGTGGCTGCCCTTGAGCGTCACGCCGGGGTAGGGCGCGAGGACGGGCTCGCTGTCGGCGATGCCGGGGGCGTGCAACATCAGCTGCAGGCGGGTGTCGCGCATGCCGACCCACCAGTTCGGCGGCTCGACGTGGGTGAAGGGCTCGGTGGCCATCGTGGGCAGGGTCATCAGCAGGGCGGTGGCAAGGGTGATCAGGGCCTTCATGACGGGTCCAGTCGGTAGACGCGCAGAGACAGCGGCGGCAGCGTCACCTGACCCTGCGCCGGGGCGCTGGAGCGCGGGTGCAGCGCCTGCGCACGCGCGGGCAGCGCCACGCTCGCCGCGGTGTCGCCGTAGTTGATGGCGACGAACACCCGCTCGCGCCCGTGCACGCGCTGGAAGCTCCACACCAGGCCCTCGACGCGGTCGACCTCGTAGCGGCCGAGCGTCAACGCCGGCTGTGCGCGGCGCAGGGCGATCAGCTCGCGGTAGAAGTTGAAGAGGGAGCCCGGGTCGCGCTGCTGGCTTTCGGCGTTATGCCGGCTGCGGTTCAGTGACAGGGCGCGGTAGGGTGTGTCACTCGTGGTGAAGCCGCCCGGGCCGTGATTGCTCGGCGTCCAACTCATCGGGGCCCGCAGGGGCGCGTCGTCATCGGCGGCTTTGCCGTCGATGCCGGCCAGGCCGATCTCCTCGCCGTAGTAGACGAAGGGCGTGCCCGGCAAGAGCAGATAGCTGGCGGCGGCGAGCCGATAGCGGGCTTCATCGCCATGGAGCTGGTCCCACACGCGGTGGCCGGTGAAGATGTCGTGGTTGTGCAGGAAGGTGGCCATGGTGGGTGACATGCTGCGGTAGTAGTCCGCCACCTTCTGCACCGCGCCCGCCTCGCCTTTGGCGGCCTTCATCATCTCGTAGTTGAGGTTGAAGGCGAAGGCGCCGCCACAGAGCGCGGGGTCGCCGTAGGCGATCGGCTCGGCGGTGGCCTCGCACACCACGTAGCGGCCCGGGTAGCTCTTGATCAGGTCCTGGAAATGCTTGGTCAGCGCGCGGCTCTCGGGCTGGTCGTTCCAGTCCTTGGCGTTGTTCTCGATGAGATGGGGCACGGCGTCGAGCCGGTAGCCGTCCAGGCCGCGGTTCAGCCAGAAGCGCAGCGAGTCTTCGTGGTACTGCACCACGGCCGGGTTGCGCATGTTGAAGTCGGGCATGTGCGGGCCGAAGGTGCCGAAGTAGACGTCGGGCGCCCCCGGCTTGAATGGCGGCAGGTCCTTCAGCGAGCCGGTCCAGGTCCAGGGCCGGGTGGCAGCGTCGTACCAAGGCACCTTGCCCCAGATATCCCAGCCAGGGCCGGGGTCGGGGTTCCAGACGAACCAGCTGCGCCAGGGGCTGTTGCGGTCGGCCACGGCCGCCTGGAAGGGCGGGAAGGACCAGGCGGCATGGTTGATGACGTAGTCCATCACGATGCCGATGCCGCGTTTGTGCGCCTCGCGCACCAGTTCGTCGAAGTCGGCCAGCGTGCCGTATTGGGGCTCGATGCGGCGGAAGTCCGTCGTGGCGTAGCCATGGTCGCGGTCGGCGCTCGCGGTGATGGGCATCAGCCACAGGCCGCTCACGCCCAGGCGCTGGAGATAGTCGAGCCGCCGGGTCAGGCCGCGCAGATCGCCGATACCGTCCCCGTCGGTGTCCTGGTAGGCGCGCACGAAGATCTCCATGAACACGCCGTGTTGCCAATGGGCGGGCAGGGTGCTGGCGCGCGGCTCGGCGGGCACGGGGCGGGTGTCGATGAGGGGCGTCGGGTCTGCGAGCGCGGGGGGGGCCATCAGGGCGAGGGCGCTGGCCACGGCCAGGAGTGAACGGTTCATGTAATCGAACTACTTTGCTGGAGCGTGGCGAGCATAGCCATCTGAGATGGTCATGTCATGCGGGGAAGGTTGTATATGTAGTTTTGCTACGATGCTTTGCAAAACTGGAGACCTTGCATGACCCCGCACGCCGTGATGCCCCTGCTGCTGGCCCTGTTGCTCTCGGTGAGTGGGGCCCATGCCAGCGACCTTGACGACTGCAATCGCGAGCCCGCAACGCCAGCGGCGGGTGCGCAGCCGGGGCCTGCCGCTGCGTACTGGCTCAATGGTCACGCGCTGCAGTGGCCGGGGCTGCAACTGCAGGCGGGAGAACGGGTGCGGCTGTTCCATGCGGCGTCAGCCGGGTTGCAAGTCGGCGGTCGTGCGATCACGGGGGCGGACGGGGTCCTGGACCTCGCGCCGGCCGACGTGCCCTTGCCTCAACGTCTGCGCTTCATCGGCGCTGGTCCGCGTTTCGTGCTGCCGCCAGGTGCCGATGTGAAGGGGCTGCTGAAGTCGCAGTTGCTGCTGGTGCATGAGACGGCTGCCGGGGAAGTGAAGGCGACGACCGGCGTTCAAATGCCCGCCGCGTTGGACGACCTCTACGCCGCGGCCGAACAAGTGACCGATCTCGGCGCCCACCCCTCGCCATCGGGCACTCGCTTTGCGGTCTGGGCGCCGACGGCGCAGCGGGTGATGCTGTGCCGCCATGCCCGCACCGGCGGCCCGGCCACGGCCGTGGAGCCGATGGCTTTCGACGCGGCCACCGGCGTCTGGCGCGCACGCGTCGCAGGTGATCTCACCGGCCAGGCCTACCGCTTCCTTGTCGACGTGGTCACGCCAACGCAGGGGCGCGTGCGCAACCTGGTGACCGACCCCTACTCGGTCGCCCTGACGGCCGACTCGCGGCTGAGCGTCGTGGCCGATCTGGCCTCGCCGCGGCTCAAGCCAGCGGGCTGGGACCGCCTGCCCGCACCCGCCAGGGTGAAGACCGCCACCGACCAGGTCATCTACGAGTTGCATGTGCGCGACTTCTCCATCAGCGACGAGACCGTGCGGCCGGCCTGGCGCGGCAAATACCTGGCTTTCACCGAGCGCCGCTCCAACGGCATGCGCCACCTGCAGGCGCTGGCCCGCGCGGGCGTGACCGACGTTCACCTGCTGCCGGTCTTTGACCTGGCCAGCGTGCCCGAGCGCGGCTGCAAGACACCGGTGGTGCCCGCTGCGGCGCCCGACAGCGAAGCCCAGCAGGCGGCCGTCATGGCCGTGGCGGCCGAGGACTGCTTCAACTGGGGCTACGACCCCTGGCACTTCAACACGCCGGAGGGCAGCTACGCGACTGACGCGGACGATGCGCTGCGCCGCATCAGGGAGTTCCGCCAGATGGTCATGGCCCTGCATCGGGCTGGCCTGCGCGTGGGCATGGACATGGTCTACAACCACATGGCGGCCGCCGGGCAGCATCCCAAGTCGGTGCTGGATCGCCTGGTGCCGGGCTACTACCACCGGCTGGACGCGCAGGGGCGCATCGAGCGCTCGACCTGCTGTGACAACACCGCCACTGAGCACCGCATGATGGCCAAGCTGATGATCGATTCGGCGGCGCTGTGGGTGCGCGAGTACCGCATCGATTCGATGCGCTTCGACCTGATGGGCCACCAGCCTCGCGAGGCCATGGAACGGCTGCAGCGCCGTGTGAATGCGGAGGCCGGCCGCGCCGTGCAGTTGCTGGGCGAGGGCTGGAACTTCGGTGAAGTCGCCAACGGCGCGCGCTTCGTGCAGGCCTCGCAGCTCAGCCTGAACGGCAGCGGCATCGGCGCCTTCAGCGACCGCGCCCGCGACGCGGCCCGGGGCGGTGGCGCCGGCGAGGGCGGCGATGCCAGCGTGCGCAACCAGGGCTGGCTCAACGGACTGGTGTATGCGCCGAACGCGCTGGGCAGCGGGCGACCGGACGAAGACCTGCTGCAGGCGGCTGACCTCATTCGCGTCGGCCTGGCCGGCTCGCTTCGCAGCGTCGAGCTGACCACCTGGCGGGGCGAGACGCGCCGTCTCGATGCCATCGCCTACGGTGACCAGCCTGCGGGCTTTGCCAGCGAGCCGGGCGAGGTGGTGAATTACGTCGAGAACCACGACAACCAGACGCTGTTTGACATCAACACGCTGAAACTGCCTCGCGAGACCTCGCGGGAGGACCGTGCCCGGGTGCAGATGCTCGGTGCGGCGCTGGTGGCCTTCAGTCAGGGCGTGGCCTACTTCCATGCCGGGCAGGACATCCTGCGCAGCAAGAGCCTGGACCGCAACAGCTATGACAGCGGCGACTGGTTCAACCGCCTGGACTGGACCTACCGCAGCAACCATTTCGGCACGGGGCTGCCGCCGCGCCAGGACAACTTCGGCGTCGAGGGGCGCGACTGGGCGCTGGCCCGTGAACGGCTGGCTGATGCGTCCATCGCCCCAGGTCCGGCCGAGATCGCCTGGTCGCGCGATGTGTTCCGCGACCTGCTGCGCATCCGGGCGTCGACGCCGCTGCTGCGCTTGCCGAGTGCAGCGCAGATCCGCGAGCGCCTGAGCTTCCCGGGCAGCGGGCCGGGGCAGAACCCCACGCTGGTCGCGCTGCGCCTGGATGGGCGCGGACTGCCGGGGCCGAAGGCGGTGATGGCGTTGATCAATGTCGCCCCAAGCGCCCAGGCGCTTGAGTTGCCGACCGAGGCGGGTGCTCGTTGGGTGCTGCATCCGGTGCAGCGTCAGGGGGTGGATGCGCGCGTGCGGCGCGAAGCCCGCTTCGTGGCGGGCCGGTTCGAGGTCCCTGCGCGCACGGCGGCGGTATTTGTTCTCGATTGAGGGTGAGCGCAGCGCGGGGTGCTTCCCGTAGCATGGGCCCAGCACGCCGACGCTGGCTGCCCTGGCGCTTGAACGACGGCGGTGCGACCCTTCTCTGTGAGTGAACCGGACCGGACGCCGGGCGGGTTCCTCCTCCACTGCTTGGGACCGGAACCTGATGTCGGCGTCAGAAGAAGCGGAACGACGAACTGCTGAACGCAAGGGCCTGCGAACCCGAGCGACCCTCCTGCTGGGCCAGACGCAGGCCTTCGAGGTCCGCACGCTGGACCTCGCGTCCGGTGGCATGGGGATCGTGGCTCAAGCCAATCCAAGACCCGGCACGGTGATGGTCATCCGCTTCCAGTTGCCCATCAAGCCGATGGGCTATGTGCCGATCGAGGCGCGGGCCAGGGTCGTGCACAGCGTCTACTCGGCCAGCGAGCAGGGCTTCAAGATCGGCCTGGCCTTCATCGAGATCCGGCCGGACGCCGCAGCGGCGGTGCTGCGCTACGTCCAGCCCTGAGCGGCCTGCGCCTCAGCGGGTCTGGCGGCGGCGGTGCACCGCGGCCGCCCCGAGGCCCAGCAGGCCCAGCAGGGCCAGCGCCGCGGAGCCCGGCTCCGGCACGGCGCTGGTGCTGACGTCGAAGGTCAGCGTGCCGCCGAGCCACTGGCCGTCCGCCACGGTGGTGGACAGGTCTTTGTAGAGCTCGCTGAACTCGATGCGCAGCAGGCCGTCGTCGCCGGCAGCGATGCCGAAGCCGGTCAGGTCGAGCGTGCCGCTGTAGCGGCCGCTGCCACTGGCGTCGTCGCCGAAGCCGGGCTGCAGCGTCAGCTGGTCCAGGCCGGAGGAGCTGCCAAAGCTGACCTGCAGCTCCGACAGCAGGCTGGGCGAGAAGGCTTCGAGCAGCACGTCCCAGTCGAGCGCGTTCACGGCCGCACGGGCGCCGATGTCGATCAGCCAGACGGTGTTGCCCGTCTCGCCAAGCAGGTTGCGGCTCTGGGCGCCGGCGACGTCCACCACCACCGGTGTGGCGTGGGCGCCCAGCCCGGCAAGGGCAAGTGTGGCGGCGGCGGCAAAAGGAGCGAGGCGGGACCAGGTTGTCATGGTGTTGGCTTTCATGGCGCGGAGGCCGGCGAGGCGACGAAGACGACGGCGGTGCGTGCCGGCAGGTTGAAGCGGCCCGTGGCGGCGTCA
The DNA here is from genome assembly GCF_002205845.1 of Roseateles puraquae. Taxonomy (GTDB): domain Bacteria; phylum Pseudomonadota; class Gammaproteobacteria; order Burkholderiales; family Burkholderiaceae_C; genus Pelomonas; species Pelomonas puraquae. Next base: position 165,036 of record NZ_NISI01000009.1, read on the forward strand.
AAGCTCGCCTGGCGCGCACGTGCATCGGCCGCGCCGGTGGCGGTGTGCACCGGATGCAGTTGCAGCGCGTGGCCGGCGAGGCTGGGCAGCGTGAGCTGCTTGGGGTTCTTGTCGACGTTGATCAGGTAGACCAGTTCCTCGAAGTTGGCACCGGCGTAGCCCGTGCCGTCCAGGCGGCCGACCAGCACCGTGGGTTCCTGGCCCGAGCCGGTGTTCAGGAAGCTCAGGCGCTGCTTGATGTCCGCCGCGGTGCGCAGGCGCAGCAGCGTGGTGCTCTTGCGGATCTTGAGCAGGTCGCGGAAGGCGTCGCGTGTCCAGGCGATGTCGGCGGGGGCCGGCTTGATCAGCGGGTTGGCCAGCAGCGGGCGGGCGAAGGCCCAGTTGTCGCCGTTGTCGCGCGCAGGCGGCAGGCCGACGCCGAAGTTGTTGTCCTGGTAGCTCCAGTCCAGCCGGTTGAACCAGTCGCCACTGTCGTAGCTGTTGCGGTCCAGGCTCTTGCTGCGCAGGGTGTCCACGCCCGCATGGAAGTAGGCCACGCCCTGGCTGAAGGCATTGATGGCCGCAGCCAGGATCTGCACGCGGGCACGGTCCTCCTTCGAGGTGCCCGTGGGCAGGCGGAAGGCGTTGTTGTCGAACAGGGTGAGGTTGTCGTGGTTCTCCACGTAGTTCACGACCTCGCCCGGCTCCAGCACCCAGCCGGCCGGAATGCCACCCACGTCGATCTGTTCCAGCCGCAGGTTGGCGTCCCAGCTGGTCTGCATCTGGAAGCTGCGGATGGAGCCTGCCATGGAGGCCTTGATGCGGTCGGCCTGCCACATCAGCTCGCCGCGGCTCTGGCCGCTGGCGTTGCTGTTGGGGTCGTAGAAGAAGCCGTTCACATAGCCCTGGTTCGCGACCACGGCATTGCCGGAGTCGCAGCAGCCGCCGCCCCGCACCGCGTCGCGGATGATGGGATTGAAGCTGCCGATGCCCGAGCCGTTGAGCGACAGCATCTCGGCCTGCACGAAGCGGGCGCCATTGGCGACCTCGCCGAAGTTCCAGCCCTCGCCCACGATCTGAACCTTGCGGCCGGCTGCCGCCTCGACGCGCGCCTTGAGCGCTTCGATGACCGAGCGCGGGTGGTGGCCCATGATGTCAAAGCGCAGCGAGCTGATGCGGTAGTCGCGTACCCAGGTGACGGCCGAGTCGATCATCAGCTTGGCCATCATCAGGTTCTCGGCCGCGGTGTTCTCGCAGCAGGTCGAGCGCTCGATGCCGCCTCCGGCATTGAGCCGGTAGTAGTAGCCGGGCACGACGCGGTCCAGCACCGAGTTGGCGTTCTGGCCCGACGAGGTGGTGTGGTTGTAGACCACGTCCATGCCCACGCGCAGGCCGGCGCCGTTCAGCGACTGCACCATCCGGCGGAACTCCACGATGCGGTTCAGCGGGTCGGCCGGGTTGCTGGCGTAGCTGCCCTCGGGCGTTGTGAACTGCAGTGGGTCATAGCCCCAGTTGAAGCAATCGGTGCCGGCGGTGGCCGCGACCGTGGCCTGCTGGGATTCGCTGTCGGGTGCGCCGCTTGGGCTGGGCGTGGTGCAGCTCTTCTCGTTGACGCTGGCGATGTCGAACACCGGCAGCAGGTGCACGTCCGTCAGGCCGGCGGCGGCGAGGGCGGCAAGGTGCCGCATGCCGTTGGAGCCCGTCTCGGTGAAGGCCAGGTACTTGCCGCGCTTGGCGGCCGGCACGGTCGCATCGTTGATGGAGAAGTCGCGGACATGCAGCTCATAGATGCTCAGGTCCGACGGCGCCGCCACGGTGGCGGGCGCGGCGCCCAGGTCCCAGCCGGCCGGCTTGGTCTGCGGCGACTGCAGGTCCACGACCACGCTCTGCTGGCTGCCCAGCGTCAGGCCGAGGGAGTAGGGGTCGGTGACGAGGTTCTTCACCAGGCCCACGCCCTTCACGAAGACTTGCACCTGGTAGCGGTACTGCGTGCCCTGCAGGTTGCCCTGCTTGACCAGGCTCCACACGCCGGTGGTGGCGTCACGGGTCATGGGCTCGGTGCTGGTGCGGGTCAGGCCGCTGTTGCCGAGCGGCGTGGTCAGCACCGCGGACACGGCCTGCGCGGTGGGCGCCCAGACCTTGAAGCTGGTGCTGCCGTTGCGTACCACGGCACCGAGGTCGGGCACGTCGTTGGCGGCGGCGTAGAGATCGTCCAGTGCGCCAGCCACCTGTGCGGTGGTGGCGTTCTGCACCTTGCCGTTCGCATCTTCCTGCACGAGCACGAGTTGCTGTTGGTGCAGGGCCGGCAGGCGGGCGATGTCCGCCGCGCGCACGCTGAAGACGGCGCCACTGGCGACGTACTTGAATCGCAGCGCATCGGCCGCCGGCACGGTGCCGCTGAAGGGATCGAGCGTCACGTAGCCATCCGCGCCCTGCACCGGGGCGTCGAGCGCCACGCTGATCTGGCCGGCGGCCGAGTAGTACAGCCGCACCGGGTTGCTCGTGGCCATGCGCGGCCACTTGACGAGGCTCTTGTTCAGCCATACCGCGCGTGCATCGGTGCTGGAGACCTGGCGCAGGTCGGGTGTCGCGGTGTAGACCGTGGCATCGCGCTCCACCAGCCAGATGTGGCCCACCTGGCCCTGCACGGTCAGTGCGCTGTACTCGACGCGGATGTTGTTGTCGCGGCCGTCCTTGTCGTTTTCGTTGGGCGGCATGCCGTGGATGATGAACTCCAGCCCTTTGCGGTTCACGTCGCCCTGCGGGTTGAGGACCGGGATGTCGAACACCACCTCGCCGTCGCCAGCGGCGTAGCCCGGCATGGCGCTGAAGGCCACGGGCTGGTTCCAGATGTCGATGCTGACGCCCGCCAGGCGGCTTGTGTCCAGCCCGCTGCTACCCCACAGGTGCAGGCCCCAGGCGCTGTAGTTGCCGTCGAAGCGCTTGTAGTGCACGCGCACCGTCTTGATGTCGGGCACCGGCAGCAGCAGCGGGTTGGTGGTGTAGTTGGTGCTGTCGCCCTGCACGCGCCAGATTTCGTTGGCGCCGGCCTGCAGGGTATAGCTTTGGTCTGCGCCGTTGTTGTCCTTGGTGTCGCCGGCGTGGAAGAGGAAGCCCACGTTGCCGCTGCCCGCGGCGAGTGGCACGTCGTAGTAGGCACCGAAGTCGTCGCTGCCGGCGGCGTTCCAGCCGGCGTTCCAGTTCGGGCTTTGAGCCGCATTCCAGGTGTGGATCTGCCAGCCGGCGTAATTGCCGTCGGTGCGGCGGTAGTGCACACGCAGGGAGGTGGCGGGCGCAGCGGGTGTGGCCACGGCGGCGATCCGGGCACGAGGCACCTGTGCGGCGTCAGGCACGCCCGCGAGCAGTTCCACGCCCTCGGGTTGTGCCGCCGCGGCATTGGCGCTGCGCAGCGGGGGCGCGTCGGGGGCTTGGGTGCCGCCGCCGCAGCCGGCGAGCCAGCCACACAAGCCGAGGGTCAGGACCCCCAGCGCGCGTCGCGCCTGCCGCGCGACTCCATCTGCCCATGCGTGCATGGCTTGTCTCCTTTGAGTTTTCGCGATGCTAGTGAAGTAAAACTACACGGAACAGTTGGTGGAATCCCCAGTTCTGGGTGTGTCATATGTCGCAGAGTCTGGCGAAAGTGATCGGTTGAGGCTGAACTTGGTTGCGTGTATGTAGTTTTGCTTCCATCTTGGGTGATGCCAGCGAGCATGCCGCACCCCGTCATGCGCGTGCGATGACTCAAGACACGGTGCGAACCGAGGACTAAGCTCAAGCGAGGAGACACGCCATGAAGAACATTCGCGCCTCGATGTGTGCACTCGTGGTGGCCGGGCTGGCTCTCGGCCTTTCAGGGTGTGCGGTGGAGCCCAAGGCGCCGCCGCAGGCCGACGTCTTCCTGGACGCGGCCTTCCGCCCGCCGAGCGTCGTCATCGATGCGCAGGAGGCGCTCGCGATGAGCCCGGCGATGCAGCGTTTCGCCGAGACCGAGATGGCCAGCGAGATTCGGCTCAAGGGCCAGCGCGATGGCCTGATCGACGCGCTCTACACCCGCGGCCGCCTGCAGCTCGACTACGACGCCGAAACGACGCGCACGGCGGCCGAGGCCTTCGCGGCCAAGCGTGGCAACTGCATGTCGCTGGTGTTGATGACGGCCGCTTTTGCCCGCCACCTCGGCCTGCCCGTGCGCTTCAACAGCGTCTACCTGGAGGAGAGCTGGTCGCGCATGAACGGCATCTTCTTCATTGCCGGCCACGTCAACGTCAGTCTGGCGCGGCCGCTGTCGCTGCAGTCGCGCGCGGTGTTCGGCGACCCTGAGTTGCTGACCATCGATTTCCTGCCGCCGGACCAGTTGCGCGGCAACCGCAGCCGCCCGATCGAGGAATCGACCGTGCTGGCCATGTTCCTCAACAACAAGGCCGCCGAGGCGCTGACCGTGGGTCGCGTGGACGACGCCTACTGGTGGGCGCGCGAGGCCATCCGCACCGATGGCCGCTGGCTGGCGGCGTACAACACGCTGGCGGTGCTGTACCGCCGCAAGGGCCTGCTGGACCGCGCCGAGGCCACCTTGCGGCTGGTGCTGGAGCGCGAGCCGCTGAACACGCAGGCCATGTCCAACCTGATCCTGGTGCTCAGCGACACCGGCCGGCGCGACGAAGCGCAGCGCTATGCCAACCAGCTCGCGCAGATCCAGCCGGTGGCGCCGTACAAGTACTTCGACGAGGGGGTGGCGGCCATGCGCGCCGGCGATTACGCCCAGGCGCGCCAGCTCTTCCGCAAGGAGGTGGCGCGGGCAGCCTATGTGCCCGAGTTCCACTTCTGGCTGGGCCTGGCCAACTACGGCCTGGGGGACGTGTCGGCGGCGCGGGGCGAGATCGCCAAGGCGCTGGAGAACAGCGCCACCGTGAAGGACCGCGAGCTCTACGGCGCCAAGCTGGCCTGGCTCAACGAGATGCGGGAGCAGCAGCGGCAGCGCACGCCGTTGCGAGGCGCGGCAGGTTCCTAGATCGGCGCCAGGCCGTGGCGGGCCCGCGCACGGGCGCAGGCGTCATCGCCGATGCCCATGGGCGCGCGCTCGCCGAACTCGCGGCAGGGCGAGGGCCGCCATTCGTGGATGCCGCAGCTGGCCTTCACGCCCACCTGGCCGCTGAAGGCGGCGCAGCGCGGTTGGGCGTGGTCGGTACCGCGCATGCGCACCAGGCGGCCGGTGAGTTCCACCGCGAGGCCATCGGGCACGCGGCCGCCCTGGCTTTCGAGCTCGCTGCAGTCGAAGTCGACCCGGAAGCTCGCGCAGCAGGCGCCGCAGCTGAGGCAGGGATTGGCACTCATCGCGCTGCCGGCGAAGCGGCCATCAGCCCAGCATGCCCGACTCGAAGCCGTGGCCCGGCAGGTCCACGCGCGGGGCGGGCGTCCAGCCCGGCTTGCGGTGCTCGGCCACCACATTGGTGTAGATGCCGCCGCGCACGTACCACTTGGCCGTGATGCGGATGAAGCGCGGGTCGGTCACGGCGACGATGTCGTCCAGGATCTTGTTGGTGACCTTCTCGTGGAACGCGCCCTCGTTGCGGTAGCTCCAGAAATACATCTTCAGGCTCTTGAGCTCCACGCAGAGCTCGTCCGCGATCATGTCGATCGTGAAGTGGGCGAAGTCGGGCTGGCCGGTCAGCGGGCAGTGGCAGGTGAACTCGGGCACCTGGAACTGGATGACGTAGTCGCGCTCGGGGTTCGGGTTCGGGAAGACCAGGATGTCCTTGCTGGGCTTGGACGGCGGGTTCTTCGGCACCTCGCGCATCTTGGGCTTGCTGTTCTTCTTGGTGGCGGAGGCGGGGGACTTCTTCGTGGCCATGACTCTGGGGCTTTCTGAGAGGGTGCGAATGCTATCATCCGCCCCCGTCGAAGCGCCCCTCAAAGGCGCTTTTCTTTAGCCAAATCAAGGGCTTACGTCCAAGCTTCATGCGGCTGAACTCGATCAAGCTGGCCGGCTTCAAATCCTTCGCTGAACCCACCACCTTCCAGTTGCCCGGGCAATTGGTGGGCGTGGTGGGACCCAACGGCTGCGGCAAGTCCAACATCATGGATGCGGTGCGCTGGGTGCTGGGCGAGAGCAAGGCCAGCGAGCTGCGTGGCGAGTCCATGCAGGACGTCATCTTCAACGGCTCAGGCAACCGCAAGCCGGCGGGGCGCTCCAGCGTGGAGCTCGTGTTCGACAACAGCAGTGCGCGCGCTGGCGGGCCCTGGAACCAGTTCACCGAGATTGCCGTCAAGCGCGTGCTGACGCGCGACGGCACCAGCTCCTACTTCATCAACAACCAGCCGGTGCGTCGGCGCGATGTGCAGGACGTGTTCCTCGGCACGGGCCTGGGGCCCCGGGCCTACGCCATCATCGGCCAGGGCACCATCTCGCGCATCATCGAGAGCAAGCCCGAGGAACTGCGCCTCTTCCTCGAAGAAGCCGCGGGGGTCTCCAAGTACAAGGAACGCCGACGCGAGACCGAGAACCGGCTCAAGGACACCCGGGAGAACCTCACGCGGGTGGACGACATCCTGCGCGAGCTCAACAGCAACCTCGAGAAGCTGGAACGTCAGGCCGAGGTGGCCGCCAGCTACCGCCAGTTGCAGGATGCCGGCACGCTCAAGCTGCACCAGCTCTGGTGGCTCAAGCTGCGCGATGCCGGCAACGAGGCCACGCGGGTCAAGGCGGCGCACGCCGAAGCGCTGAACGCGCTGGAGTCGCGCACCGCCGAGCTGCGCGCCGTGGAGGCCGAGCTGGAAGAGATCCGCCAGCAGCACTACGCCGCCGGCGATGAACTGCACGCCTCGCAGGGGCGCTATGCCGAGGCCCAGCTCGAAGTGAGTCGGCTCGAAGAGCGCATCCGCTTCGTCGTCGAAAGTCGCAACCGGGCCCAGCAGCGGCTGGCCGAGTTGCATGCCCAGGATGTGCAGTGGCGCGAGCGCATTGAGCAGGCCAAGGCCGAGCTCGAAGGCATTGCCGAGCAGATTGCCGGGGCCGATGAGCAGAGCGAGATTCTGGCTGCTCAGGCCGAGGAGCAGCAGGCGCAGCTGCCCGTCGCCGAGGACGCCCTGCGTGCTGCCCAGGCGCGCGCGAACGAGCAACGCAGCCTGGTGGCCCAGGTGCAGCAGCAGATCCAGGTGCTGGCCGCCGAGAGCCGCAGCGTGGACGAGCAGGCGAGGGCGCTGCGTCAGCGTGAAGATCGCCTGACGGCTGAATCGCGCGCACTCGGCGCGCCCGACCATGACGCCTTGCAAGGCCTGCGCGAGCGCAGCACTGCAGCCGACGAAGCCCGTGACCTCGCCGATGCCCGGCTGCAGGAGCTGGCCGAGCAACTGCCGCAACTGGAGGAGCAGCGTCGCACCGCGCAGCAGGATGCGAACGCCCAGCTGGCCAAGCAGTCGGAGCTGACGGCCCGGCTCGAAGCCTTGAAGGCGCTGCAGGAAAAGGTGCAGACCGAAGGCAAGCTCAAGCCTTGGCTGGCCAGGCACGGCCTGGACGGGCTGCAGGGCCTGTGGACGCGCCTGCACATCGCGCAAGGCTGGGAGAACGCGCTGGAGGCGGCGCTGCGCGAGCGCATGGGGGCGCTCAGCGTCGGCCGCCTGGACACCGTGCGTGCCTTCGAGCAGGACGCGCCGCCGGCCCGCTTGGCGTTCTACTCGACCCCGGCCGCAGCGATTGCCAACACGCACGAGACCCTGCCCAAGCTGACGTCCCTGCTCAAGCTGGACGACGCCGGCCTGGTGGCGCTGCTCAACGACTGGCTGGAAGGCGTCTACACCGCGCCCAACCTGGACGAGGCGCTGGCAGCCCGTGGCCGCCTGACCCATGGCGAGCTCATCCTCACGCCGCAGGGGCACGCGGTGGGCCAGTTCTCGGTCACCTTCTATGCACCCGATTCGGAGCAGGCCGGCCTGCTGGCCCGGGCGCAGGAGATCGAGCAACTCACCACGGCCCAGCGCGCGCAGAACCTGATCGCCGACGAGGCGCGCGTGGCGCTCACTCGCATCGAGCATCAGTTCAACGATGCCAACGGCCGCCTGTCGGCGCTGCGCCGCGAAGCCAGCGAGGCGCAGACCCGTGCCCACCAACTGCAGGTCGAGCTGCTGCGCCTGACGCAGCAAGCCGAGGCCAGCCAGCAGCGCCGCAGCGCGCTGGACGCCGAACTGGCCGAGATCGCCGCCCAGCAGGAAGCCTTGCAGGAGCGCCGCGCCGAGGGCGAGGCCCGCTTCGAGGAACTGGACGTGCAACTGGGCGACGCCCAGCAGCGCCATGCCGAACTGGACGACGGCGTCATCGCCGCCGAGCGCAAGCTCGCAGACGCGCGCGAGCAGTTGCGCACGCTGGAGCGGCGCGCGCAAGAGGCGCGCTTTGCCACGCAGACCCTGGCGGCCCGCCGCGGCGAACTGCAGCGCGGCATCGAGACGGCCGACAGCCAGATCGCCACCGTGGCCGCGTCCGCCGCCAGCCTGCAAACCGAACTTGACGGCTTCAACGACGCGGCCGCGCAGGCGGGCTTGCAGGACGCGCTGGCCGTGAAGCTGGAGCGCGAGCAGGCCCTGGCCGCCGTGCGCTCCAACTATGACGACCTGTCGCTGCGCCTGCGCAAGGCCGACGAGCAGCGCATGGGCTTCGAGCGCAGCCTGGAGCCCCTGCGCGAGGCCATCACCAAGCTGCAGCTCGAAGAGCAGGCCGCGCAGCTCGGTGGTGCGCAGTACCGCGAGCAGCTGGAGGCCGCAGAAGTCGACCTCGAAGCGCTGGCCAGGTCCATCGAGGAGGGCGGCGTCAAGCTCTATGGCCTGCAGGGCGAGATCGATCGCATCAACCGTGAGATCGCCGCGCTCGGCGCCGTGAATCTGGCGGCCCTGGACGAACTCACGGCCGCCCGCGAGCGCAAGACCTTCCTCGACTCGCAGTGCACCGACCTGAACGCGGCCATCAAGACGCTGGAAGACGCGATCCACAAGATCGACCTCGAAACCCGCGACCTGCTGGGCTCGACCTTCAACCAGGTCAACGACCACTTCGGGCGCATGTTCCCCGAACTCTTCGGCGGCGGGCAGGCCCGGCTGGTGATGACCGGTGACGAGATCCTCGATGCGGGTGTGCAGGTCATGGCCCAGCCGCCCGGCAAGAAGAACAGCACCATCCACCTGCTGTCGGGTGGCGAGAAGGCACTGACGGCGATCGCGCTGGTCTTTGCCATCTTCCAGCTCAACCCGGCGCCGTTCTGCCTGCTCGACGAGGTGGATGCGCCGCTGGATGACGCCAACACCGAGCGTTACGCCCGGCTCGTCACCAAGATGAGCAGCGGCACGCAATTCCTCTTCATCTCGCACAACAAGATCGCGATGGAAATGGCCGAACAATTGATCGGCGTGACCATGCAGGAGCAAGGCGTCTCCCGCATCGTTGCCGTCGACATGGACAAGGCCCTGGCCATGGCGGAGGCATGATGACCTTCCCGTTTGCTCCTCTCGTTGCGCTCACCTGGCCGGAGGCCGCATGAGCACGACCCTGACCCAACTTCTCGCGATTGCTGGCGGCCTGGTGCTGGCCGGTGTGGTCGCCCACGGCGCCTGGGCCGCGCGCAAGGCCGGTCCCAAGCGCGCTGCGCCCCCGCCGCAAGAGGAGCCGCACTTCGGGCTCGCGCCCGCCGGCGAGCCTGAAGTGCCCGGCGAGCCTGCGCCTGAGGTCGACCCCCTGGAGGTGACGCTGCCGGCGGTGGCGCGCCCGGTGCGCCGCCCCTCGGCACGTATCGATGCCCTCATCGACGCGATCGCCACCATCACCATCGAGTCGCCGGTGTCGGGTGAGCTGGCGCTCCAGCACCAGCCGGGCAGCCGGCGCGCCGGCACCAAACCTTTGCAGATCGAAGGCATGAACACCGCGTCCGGCGACTGGGAGCTGCCTGCACCAGGCCAGCGCTACAGCGAGTTCCAGGCGGGCCTGAAGATGGCCAACCGCAGCGGCGCGCTCAACGAGATCGAATACTCCGAGTTCGTGCAGAAGATCCAGGCCTTTGCGGATGGCATTGGCGGGTTTGTGCAGTTCCCGGACATGCTCGACGTGGTGGCCCGGGCGCGGGAGCTGGATCAATTCGCGGCCAGCCACGATGCGCAGCTCGCGCTGCTGCTGCGCGCCAAGGCCGCCGCCTGGACGCCTGGCTTCGTGCAGCAGGCGGCCGCCCGCCACGGCTTCGTGGCTGGTGCCTTGCCGGGGCGGCTGGTGATGCCTTCCGACGAAGCCGGCGCGCCCCCCGTGCTGACGCTGCAATTCGACGCACAGGCGGCGCTGGCCGAAGATCCCGAGGCGCTGTCCCTGCGGGAGCTGACGTTGGCGCTGGACGTGCCCCAGACACCGGCCGAGGCCGAGCCCTTCGCCGCCTGGCAGGAGGCCGCTCGCGCTCTTGCCCGCGACCTGGAAGCCGAGGTGTGCGATGACCGCGGCCAGGTGCTGGGCCTGCATGCTTTCGCCGCCATCGACGTCGAGCTGAAAAAGCTCTACGAAGCGCTCGCCGAGCGCGACCTGGCGGCGGGCTCGCCGGCCGCGCGCCGACTCTTCAGCTGAGCCCCGCGGCCGTGACATAGGCCGCGCAAAGGCCCTCCGGTGCCTCGGGCGGCGGCGCGGTGGGGGCAGTCATGCCCCTACATTGAAGGCGTCCCAAGGCTTGGCTCGCCCGATGCGTATCGGCCGCTTCTCTTTCGCTGGCGCTCTTCAACGAAGCCTGGCTCTGCCGGCTGGGTGGATCGTCCTTGGGCTGCTCTGGGGGCTGTGCACTGCAGCGCAGGCCGCAAGCGCCTTGGCGCAGCGCATCGAGGCCATCGAGGCCGATTACGGCAGCCAGCCGGCCGAAGTGGTGGCGCGGCTGCGGCCGCTGGAGGCCGAGGCGCGCAGCCTGGGTGGGGACAACCTGCGGGTGTTCATCGCCGCCTGGGGCTATGCCCATGGCCTGATGGACCAGATGACCGTGGCTGATGCCGCCACGGCCGAGTTGATCGACCTCGGGGAGCGGGAGAGCAATGCCGCCGCGATGGCGTCCGCCTTCGCGCTGCGAGCCACGATGCTGGAGCTTTCCGGTCGCCTGGGTGCCGCTCATGACTGGATCTCGTCGGCGCTGCCCTGGGCCGAGAAGACACGGGATGAGCCGCTGCGCTATTGGGTGTTCATGACGGCCGGCAACCTGGCGGTTGCGACAGGCCGCTTGCAGGATGGCTTGCGCGCCTACCAGGCTGCCGCCCGGTCAGGTCAGGCAATGGACAACCCGCGCCGGACGGCTCAGGCTTTTGTGGCGCTGGCGCCCATTCGCCTGGCGCTGCGCGAGCCCGAGGCGGCCCGGGGCGATGCGCGTACTGCGGGTGAGCTGGCCGTGCGTGCGGGCAGCGTGTCGCTGCAGTTGGCGGCCAAGATGATCGAGGCGCTTGCGGAAGATGAGGCGGGGCATCCGGCGGCCCGTGATCGCGCGCAGGACGAGGCACGGCGGCTGTCCAGCCTCATCCAGCCGGAGGCGGCCTCGGCACCGTTGAATCCTGCGGCCGCTGGCCCGGCCTGGTTCAGCACGCAGGCCGAGCTGGTGCAGGAGCTGGCGGACTTGTCGCTCAGTGCGCGGCACTTTGAAAGTGCGCAGCGCCACGCCGAACGCGCGCTGTCGTTGGCCCGGCGGGATGGTGGCGAGGATGCCATCGAGCTGGCGACCATCACGCTGGGACTGGCCCGCATCGGGCTGAAGCAGGCCGCAGCCGGTGACCAACTGGTGCAGCGTGGGCTGTCGTCGCTGGAGGCACGGGGCCGCAAGGTGCGCCTGTTGGAGCAGCTCAACCGCCATGCCGAACTGCTTGAATCCCTGGGCGATGCGGCCGGTGCCTTGCGCCAGTCGCGCAAGGCTCTGGCGCTGGAGGCGGAGCTGGTGCGCAGCGACCGGGTCAGCACGGTGCTCGATCTGCAGCGCCGCTCCAGCTTCGAGCAGAACCAGCGCGCACTGGAAGCGCTGCGCCATGACAACGAGCTGCAGGCCGAGGCCCTGGCCCGGCATGACAGCGAGCGTCGGCTGAGCATCGGCCTGGGCGCCGCGATGCTGGTGGTGGTGGTGCTGACGGTGGCGCTGCTGCATCGGGTGCGCAAGGCCAATCGCGCCTTGCAGGCGCACAACGAGGAACTGGCCTTCGTCGGCCTGCATGACCGGGTGACCGGACTGCCCAACCGGCGGGCGCTGGAGCAGCGGGCGCGCGAGCTGCACAACGACGGCTTCATCGGCTTGGGCATCGCGATCAATCATTTCGGCCGCATCACCGGCAGCCTTGGCCATGTGGTGGGGGATGAGTTGATCGGCCAGGTGGCCGGGCGACTCAAGCCGGTCATCGACAGCGCGGGCGGCCAGCTCTATCGGCTTGACGGTCTCAGCTTTGGCGTCATCCTGCCCGCGCTCGGTGATGAAGCCGCGCTGCGGCAACTGCTCGACCGGCTGTTGCAGACGGTGCAGCCGGTGTTCGAAGTGCAGTACCAGCAGCTTGCCGTGACCCTGAGCATCGGTTCGGCCGAGTACCCGCGCGACGGGGCGCACACCACCGATGTGGCCAAGGCCATCCAGCTGGCGGTGCGCGAGGCTCAGCGGCTGTCGGGCAACAGTGCGGTGGTCTTCACGCCCCACCTGATGGCGGACCAGCAGGAGCGGCTGCAACTGGAGGCCCGCCTGTCGCAGGCACTGGACCGCGGCGAGTTCGAGCTGTTCTATCAGGCGCAATGCGACCTGCACACCGGGCGCCTGGCGGGCTTCGAGGCGCTGCTGCGCTGGCGCGCGGCGGATGGCCTGGTCGGGCCCGACCGCTTCATTCCCGTGGCGGAAGACTCGGGCCTCATCGTGCCCATCGGGCGCTGGGTGCTGCTGCAGGCCTGCCGGCAGGCGTCGGCGTGGCATGAACGGGCCCGGGCCCTGGGAGGGCCGCTGCCCGTGATGGCCATCAACATCTCGCCGCGGCAGTTCCAGCATCCCGACTTCATGACCACGGTGCGCGAGGTGCTGAAGGCCACGAGTGTGGACCCGCGCCAGATCGAACTCGAGATCACCGAAGGCGCCGTGATGGACCATGCCGACGCGACCATCGCCAAGATGGCCGAGCTGCGCGAGCTGGGCCTGCACCTGGCCATCGACGACTTCGGCACCGGCTATTCGAGCCTGGCCTACCTGAAGCGCTTCCCCATCGACCGGCTGAAGATCGACCGCAGTTTTGTGCGCGACCTGGGCGTCGATGCCCAGGGCGCGGCCATTGCGCGCGCCATGATCCAGCTGGCCCACAGCCTGGACATGACCGTGGTGGCCGAAGGCGTGGAAGAGGAGGCCCAGGCGGACTGCCTTCGCACATGGGGCTGCGATCTGATGCAGGGCTACCTTTACGCGCGCCCCTTGCCGGTGGGCGAGGCGACGGCGCTGCTGGACGCCAAGCTCGGAGCGGCCCTGCACGACAGCTAAACTGGCAAGCCTCCCAGCTCCCGGTTCCGGCGTTTGACCACCAGCCTGCTGCTGATCGCCCTGCTGATTGCGGGCAGTGCCTTTTTCTCGATGGCCGAGCTGTCGCTTGCCGCGTCACGCCGTCTCAACCTCCAGCAGCGTGCCGATGCCGGCGACCACCGCGCCGCCCGCGTGCTGGCCGTGCAAGAGCATCCCGGTGATTACTTCACCGTCGTGCAGATCGGCGTGAACACCGTGGCCATCCTGGCCGGCATCGTGGGTGAGGGCGCCTTCACGCCTCATTTCGAAGCCGCCCTGCTGCTGATGATGGCGCCCGAAGCCGCCGCCACGCTGGGGTTTGCAGCGTCCTTCGTCAGCATCACCTCGCTCTTCATCGTGATGGCCGACCTGGTGCCCAAGCGCCTGTCCATGAATGAGCCGGAGCGCGTGGCGATGAGCCTGGTCGGCCCCATGCTCTTGCTGTGCCGCCTGCTCAAGCCGCTGGCCTGGACCTTCAGCGCCATCACCGAAGGCCTGATCCGGGTGCTGGGCCTGCCCGCCAAGCGGGACGAGACCATCAGCCATCGCGACATCCTGGCGCTGACCGAGGCCGGCTACCAGGCCGGTGTCGTGGCCGACGAGGAGCAGCAGGTCATCGAGAACGTGTTCGAGCTGGACACCCGCACGGTCGAGACGGTGATGACCAACCGTGAGCGCATCGTGTTCTTCTCGCGGGGCGATGACGATGCGCTCATCCGCACGCGGATTGCCGAGTCGCCGCACTCGACCTACCTGGTATGCGATGCGGGCGAGATCGACCAGATCGTCGGCTACGTGGATGCGACCGACCTGTTCCAGCGCGTGCTGCGCGGCGAGGCGTTGACGCTCGGGCCGGAGCTGGTCAAGAAGGTGCTCATCGTGCCGGACCGGCTCACGCTGTCGGAGATGCTGACCCAGTTCCGCGAAGCCCATGAAGACTTCGCCGTCATCGTCAACGAGTACAGCCTGGTGGTGGGCGTGGTCACGCTCAACGATGTGATGAGCACCGTCATGGGTGCCCTGGTGGCGCCGCACGACGAGGAGCAGATCGTGCGCCGCGAGGACGGCAGCTACCTGGCCGACGGCATCACGCCCATTCCTGATGTGGAGCGGGCTCTGGGCATCGATGGCTGGCCGCATGCCGGCTCCTACGACACGCTGGCCGGCTTCCTGATGTCCATGCTGCGCCGCATCCCGCGCCGCACCGACGTGGTCGAGTGGGACGGCTGGCGCTTCGAGGTGGTTGACGTGGACGCCTACCGGGTGGACCAGGTCATGATCACGCCGGTGGCGCCCGCCGGGCTGCCGCACTGACCTCAGCGCGGCAGCCGGTCCGCTCAGAACTTGAAGTTGCCGTCGTTGCGCGAGACGCTGCCGCTGGCGCAGCTGGTGAACTCGCGGTTGCCGCTGCCGGTGGCCTGGTTGCTTTCCCAGACGGCGGTGGACCCGTTCCACTTGACGTACTTGTACTGAATGGCGGCACCCGCGGGCAGGGCGACGGTGCCGGTCCATGGCACGTTGGCACCCGAGCCCTGGATGGTCAAGGCGAAGCCCGAGCCGGGGGCCCACGCGCCCAGGCCCGTGACATTGCCGACCACGCGCAGGTTCTGGCCAAAGGTCGTGTTCGCATTGGCGATGGTGAAGGTCACCGAGCAGGTGCCGGTGCCGCCCGTGCCGCCGGTGCCGCCGCCCGTGCCGCCGCCGCTGATGGCCTGGCCGGTGTAGATCGCCACCGCCGGATTGGCCCCGCTGTTGTTGGCCGGCACTGTGAAGCTGGCGTTGCCGCTGGCGTCCACCGTGACGGTGTCGGCGGTGCAGCCGGTGCCCGCAGCGTTCTTGTTGCCGTTGATGACATTGCAGTAGGTGCCGGCCGGCAGGCCGGTGGCGAAGGTGCGCGTCCAGGCGCTGCTGCTGTTGTTCAGCGCCACGAAGCCGACGTTGCCGCGGCTGAAGGCCACCTGGTTGCCGTTGTTGCCCACGATCCAGTTCTGCTGCGCCTGACCCGTGGCCGCGTTGCGGAAGGCCACCATGTTGGCCAGTGGCGTCCAGCGGTGCGCGAAGTCCCACACCACATTGATCTGCGGCACGCCGCCGCTGTAGGGGCTGGTGGTCGGGCGGTCCGCGTCGGTGTTGCTGAACTTGAACCCGGAGTAGAGCTGCGCCTCGCCGTAGCCCTGGGCCAGCATGAAGATGTTGGCCAGGGTGTAGCGCTGGTTGGCGCCGTCATTGCCGTTGGCGTTGTTGATGTTGAGCGAGCCGCCGTTGCGTTCGGTGTCCCAGTTGGTGATGAACACGGTCGCGTTCTGCGGCTGGATGAAGCCCCAGCTGCCGCCCCAGTTGCCCCAGGTGCCCATCACCGACGGGATGCTGGCCAGGTTCAGGCCGTTGTTGTTGCGGAAGACGTCGCGCATGGCCGACGTGAACTGGAACTCGTTGAGCGTGCCGATCGGGAAGTAGCTCGGTCGATCAACCTCGCCGTCATTGATGATCTCCTGCGTCACCCAGATCGGCTCGCCCTGCAGCGTCTTCGGATACGCCGCCTTCACGGCGCTCATGATGGACGTCCAGGCCGAGGCAGGCATGTGCTTGGCCGCATCGATGCGAAAGCCGTCCACGCCCATCGCCAGCAGCGACTTCAGGTAATTGACGATCTGGCCCTGTACATAGCTGCTCTCGGTGGCCAGGTCGGGCAGGCCGCCCAGACGGCAGTTCTGCACGTTGCTGCGGCCGGCGGGCGAGTTGTAGTCCTCCGGGTTGATGTTGCAGTTGGCGTGGAAGTCGTTGGCGCTGAAGAAGGGGTAGCTCAGCGTCGCGGCGTTCCATGTGGAGCCGTCGGTGGCGGTGCCGCTGCCATCGGCCATCTGGTTGACCACGATGTCGGCATACACCCGCACGCCCGCCGTGTGGCAGGCATTGATCATGGCTTGCAGTTGGGCGGGCGTACCCATGCGGCTGGTGAGGTTGGCGTAGTTCACCGGCTGGTAGACGCCCCACCAGCCGTTGGCCACCTTGGACGCGCCGGGTGGCGAGATCTGTACGCCGCCGAAGCCCTTTGGGCCCAGCCACTGGGTGCATTCGGTGGCGATGTCGGGCCAGCTCCATTCGAACATCTGGACCGAGGTCGAGTTAGGGTTCAAGGCCAGCGCTGGCGTCGCGAAGGCCGCAAGGGCGACGCTGGTGGTCAGCGTCAAGGCGTGGGCGAGCCGTTGGCTCAAGGGCAGCTTGTGCATGGTCTGTCTCCGTTGTGATCTGCCGCTCTCGGTGTGGAGCGGCTGTACCAGCCAGTCGAGGGCGCGCCCCGGCCGCACTCCCGGCGCCTGCCGGAAGCAGGCGAACTCTAGGCACAAGCAGCTGTGGAAAATGTAGGAATACTACTTATCGGGTCTTGGTGTCGCTGAAAGAATGGTCATTAAAAGCTTGAAAACGGATCATTTGCCGTTTCATGGGCGAGGCAGATGATGTAGTTTGGTAACAATTTTGCGGGTTGCGGCGTGGGCTGGCGGCGTGCCGAATCTGCGCAGCAGCGCCTCAGTCGGGAAGAATTCCCGCCGCCTGCATGTGTTGTGTTGAGCGCCCTCCGGCGCAACACCTGCCACCGGTATCCCGGCCTAACATCGGCCCGCCGCGCCGGGTGGCTGGCGTCAGGTGAGGGCGTCATGCGAACTTCGGAACAGGTGTTGAACCAGGCGGAGATCGAGCGGTCCGGGCTGGGGGCGCGCATTCAAAGCCTGCATGCCATCCTGTCGGCGCGTTACCCCTTCATCGGGCGCATCGCGCTGGCGGTCTATGACCCCGGCACCGACCTGCTCAAGACCTTTGTCAGCAGCAACGACGGCGGCCCGGCGCTTCAGCGCTACGAGGCCGCGCTGGCCCAGGTGCCGTCTCTGGCCAGCCTGCGGGACACGCGGAGCCCGCGGGTGGTGGACGACATCGACGATCGCTACCCCGCCGCCTCCACCCATACCGACTGGCTCAAGGCCCACCACTTTCGCAGCAGCTACACCCTGCCCATCTTCCGTGGGGCCGATCTCTCGGCCTTCCTGTTCTTCGACTCCACCACACGGGCCGCGTTCACGCCAACGGTGCGCGCCGTGCTGGATCAGTTCGCCGACATCATCACCCAGCTCTACCTGCTGCGGCTGTCAGCGGTGCAGCACCTCATCGGCGCGGTCGACATCGCCACCGGCCTGGCCCGCATCCGTGACGTCGAGACCGGGCGCCACCTGGAGCGCATGGCCAAGTATTCGCGCCTCATCGCCCGCGGCGTGGCCGAGCGATACGGGCTGAGCGACGAGGCGGTGGAGTACCTGCACCTCTTCGCGCCACTGCATGACATCGGCAAGGTCGGCATCCCGGATGCGATCCTGCTCAAGCCCGGCAAGCTCGATGCCGACGAGTGGGCACTCATGCAGCAGCATGTGCGCATCGGCGAGCAGCTCATCGACCACATCATTGGCGACCTGGGCCTGCAGGGTGACGAGGCTGCGACGCTCATGCGCGACGTGGTCGCCGGCCACCATGAGCGCGGCGATGGCAGTGGCTACCCGCGCGGCCTGCGGATGGCGGACATCCCGGTGGCGGCCCGCATCGTGGCGGTGGCCGACATGTACGACGCGTTGTCCTCCGCCCGGCCGTACAAGGCGCCTTGGGATGAGGCCCGTTGTGCCGAGGAGCTCCGTGCGCAGGTCGGCCGCGGGTTGACCGATGCTGCCTGCGTAGAGGCGCTGCTGGGCAATGACGCAGCCCGGCGCGAGATCCGGGAGCGCTACGCGGACTGAACCGCGGCCGGCTTGCAAGCTCATGCCATGACGCGCCGTGGCGGCCGCGACAATGGCGCCATGAACGACGCCTCCGCCCAGCGCGCCGCCGAGTTGCGCGCCCAGCTGAACCACCACGCCCACCTGTACTACGTGCTCGATGCGCCCGAGCTGCCGGACGCGGCGTACGACCAGCTCTTCCAAGAGCTGCAGGCCCTGGAAGCCGCCCACCCGGAGCTGCTCACCGCCGATTCGCCCACGCAGCGCGTCATCGGCAAGGTGCTGCCAGGACTGACGCCGGTGCGCCATGTCGTGCCCATGCTGTCGATCACGACCGAGACCGACACCACCGAGGGCGGCGCCATTGCCTTCGATGCCCGCGTGCGGCGCGAGCTGGGTCTGGCCGAGGCCGACCCGCCCGTCGAATACGCCGCCGAACTCAAGTTCGATGGCCTCGCCATGAACCTGCGCTACGAGCAGGGCGTGCTGGTGCAGGCGGCCACCCGCGGCGATGGCGAGACGGGGGAGGACGTCACACAGAACGTGCGCACCATCGGCCAGATTCCGCTGCGCCTGAAGGGCCAGGCGCCTGAGGTGCTGGAGGTGCGCGGCGAGGTCTACATGCGCCGTGACGATTTCGAGAAGCTCAACGAGCGCCAGCGCGAGAAGGGCGAGAAGACCTTCGTCAACCCGCGCAACACGGCAGCCGGCGCCATCCGCCAGCTCGACCCCGCGCTGGTGCGCCAGCGCCCCTTGTGCTTCTATGCCTACGGCCTGGGTGAAGTGCAGGGCTGGGACGTACCGGCCACGCACAGTGGCCTGCTGGATGCGCTGGCGGCCTTGGGCCTACCGGTGAATGCCGACCGCACGGTGGCCATCGGCCCAAGTGGCCTGGTGCAGTTCCACCAGGCGATGGCGGCCAAGCGCGACAGCCTGCCGTTCGACATTGATGGCGTCGTCTACAAGGTCAACTCCCGCGAACTGCAGGCGCGCCTGGGCTTCAAGACCCGCGAGCCGCGCTGGGCAGTGGCCCACAAATACCCGGCGCAGGAGCAGGTCACCACGCTGCTGGCCATCGACGTGCAGGTCGGCCGCACCGGCAAGCTGACGCCGGTGGCGCGGCTGGATCCCGTGTTCGTTGGGGGCACCACGGTCAGCAACGCGACCCTGCACAACGTCTTCGAGATGCGCCGCAAGGGCGTGCGGGTGGGCGACCAGGTCATCATCCGCCGCGCGGGCGATGTCATTCCCGAAGTGGTGGGCCGTGTGCCGGGTGCCCGCCCGGCCTACGTACCGAACTTCCACATGCCGCGCGAATGCCCGGTCTGCAAGAGCGCGGCGGTGCGCGAGAAGCGGGGCATCGAGTACCGCTGCACCGGGGGCGTGTTCTGCCCGGCGCAGCGCAAGCAGGCGCTGCTGCACTTCGCGGGGCGCCGCGCGATGGACATCGAAGGCCTGGGCGACAAGCTGGTGGAGCAGTTGGTGGATGCCGGCATCGTGCAAAGCCTGCCCGGCCTCTACAAGCTTGGGGTGGCCAAGCTCGCGGCCCTGGACCGCATGGCCGAGAAGAGCGCGCAGAACATCGTCGACGCGCTGGAGAAGAGCAAGACGCCGACGCTCGCGCGCTTCCTGTTCTCGCTGGGCATCCGCCAGGTGGGCGAGACCACCGCCAAGGACCTGGCGCGCCACTTCGGCAGCCTGGACAAGCTGATGAACGCCAGCGTCGAGCAACTGCTGGAAGTTTCCGACGTCGGTCCCATCGTGGCGGCCAGCATCCACACGTTCTTTGCCCAGCCGCACAACCGCGAGGTTGTCGAGCAGCTGTTGGCCGCCGGCGTGCAGCCGCAGGAAAGCAGCGGTGAGGCCGATGACCGCCCCCGCCCGCTGCTGGGCAAGACCCTGGTGCTGACCGGCACCCTGCCCACGCTGACCCGCGACGAAGCCCAGGCGCTGATCGAAGACGCGGGCGGCAAGGTCAGCGGCTCGGTCTCCAAGAAGACGAGCTACGTCATTGCCGGCGAGGAGGCCGGCAGCAAGCTGGAGAAGGCGCGCACCCTGGGGGTGCCGGTGCTGGACGAAGACGGCCTCAAGGCTTTGCTGGCAGGGTGAGCAGGGCGGTGCGGGCCCATTCGGGCACGGTCTCGAACAGGTGATCGATGAAGGCCCGCGTCTTGGCTGGCATCAGGCGGCGGCTCGCGGTCAAGAGCGTGACGGGCAGGGGCTCGAACTGCCAGTCGGGCAGCACGGGCACCAGGGTGCCGGCGGCGACGTCCGGCGCCACCATGCCGAACGGGAAGGTCGCAATGCCGCCGCCGGCCCGCGTCAGTGACAGCACCAGGCCGATGGAATTGGCCTCCAGCGGGCCGCGCATCTGGAAGTCGGCGCTCTGCTTGCCACGGTGCAGGCTGCGGTACATGCCCTTGGCCTGGCTGAGCACCACGAAGTCATGGTCCGCCAGTTCAGCAGGCGTGGTGGGCGCGGGGCGGGCCTGCAGGTAGACCGGGCTCGCGTACAGGCCGCGCTCCAGCATCATGAAGCGCCGCGCCACAACATCCGGCTCGTCCACCGGCCCCATGCGCACCACCACGTCATACGGCTCATTGAAGAGGTCCACCCGCCGTGGGGTGGTGTCGAGCTCCAGCTCGACCGCCGGGTAGCGGCGCACAAAGCGCGCAAAGCTCTCGGCCAGCACTAGCATCGCGAACTCCGCCGGTACGGACACGCGCAGCCGCCCCCGCGGGGTCGACTCGCGTGAGGCGAGCCACTGGCGGGTCTCGGCAATGTCGTCGTCGTGCCGGGCGGCCCGTTCGGCCAGTTGCTCACCCAGCTCGGTCAAGGTCAGGCGGCTGGCGCCAGGCACGAAGAGCCGCGCCCCCACGGCCGTCTCGAGCGCCGTGAGGCGGCGGCTGAGGGTGGCCTTGGGCAGGTCCAGCTGGCGCGAGGCCTCGGACAGCGACCCCGCCTTGTGCACCTGGGCGAGCAGCAGCAGGTCGTCGACTTTCATGGGCAGGCTCCGTTGATGTGTTTCGATTGTGGAACGGACTGTTTGCATTTTGTGGCTGTTCCTCGGAAATGGAACTCCCTACAGTCGCGGCCACCATGTCAACGCTTCGACTGCTGCAGGCCCAACGGCACCGCATCGGCACCGGCTTTCAGGCCGAGGGCTGGCGCGAGCCTGTGGCCGTGCTCGATCCGTTCATCATGGTGGATCACTTCCGCATGCGCGAGGCGGTGTTCGCGCCCCATCCGCATGCTGGGTTTTCGGCCGTGACCTATCTGTTCGACGACTCGGCGACGGCCGTCATCAGCCGCGACTCGCTCGGCGGTGAGTACGACATCCTCCCCGGCGGACTGCATTGGTCCTTGGCCGGTCGCGGTTTGATCCACGATGAATATCCGGCAGACGCCGGCGGCGAGGCCCACGGCCTGCAGCTGTTCGTGAACCTGCCAGCCGAGCAGAAGCTGCGTGAACCGGCCGTGATGCGGCTGTCACCCGAGCAGATGCCGCGCCGCAGCGGCGACGGCTGGTCGGCCGTGCAGGTCTTCGGCGGCACGGCCGAACTCGCCTTGCCCTGGCCGACCGCGCTCGCGGTGGTCGATGTGCAGCCGGGTGCCCTTTACCCGCTGACCTTGGCGGCCGGCGAACAGGGCTTTGCCCTCGTCGTGCACGGCCGTGGCCACGCGGGTGACCTGCCGGTTGCTCCGGGGCAGGCCGTGCACCTGGCTGGGCCGGCTGCCGCCGTGATCAAGGCCGAGACCGTGCTGCGGCTGGCGGTGTGCTCCGGCCGCCCGCTGCAGGAACCCGTCGTGCGGCATGGCCCTTTCGTGATGAACGACGAGGGCCAGATTGTGGCCGCCCTGCAGCGATATCAAACCGGCGCGATGGGCCGCCTGCCTGCCCGTCACCTCTCCAACGAACAACGATGAACGCCTGACTCCAGGCCCCAAGGACTGCCATGAACGCACCTCAAGACAAAGCCTCTGCCGCGCCTCAGCCTGCCGACAACGGCAAGAAGAGCGGCCCGCCCGTGCCGTTGATGATCGTCGGCGCGCTGTTGCTGATCGGGGGCATCGGCCTGGGCGGTCGCATGTGGTGGCGCAGCCAGCATTTCGTCGAGACCGACAACGCCTTCGTCGCCGGCCGTATCCACCCGGTGGCCACCCGGGTGGCCGGCGTGGTCACCGAGATGCGCATGCAGGACAACGCGGTCGTCAAGGCTGGTGACGTGCTGCTGCGGCTGGACCCGGCGGACGCCGCGGTGCAGATCGAGCGGCTGAAGGCGCAGGTCGCGCAGGCTGACGCGGCCATCGCCACCAGCGGCGCGCAGGTGGCGCAGGCCAAGGCACAAGCGGCCGCGACCGGCTCGCAAGTGGCCCAGGCCGAGGCGGTGCTGGCCCGCACCGAGCTGGACGCCAAGCGCAGCCAGGCCCTGTTCGGTGCCGAACTGCGCGCCACCAGCAAGCAGGAACTCGATGCCGCCCTGGCTGCCCGTGACGTCGCCCGCGCCGACCTGGCAGCCCGCAAGGCCAGCGCCAATGCGGCCAAGGAGGCTGTGGCCGCCGCCGAGAGTGCCCGCCAGTCGGCCGCGGCGCAAAAGGCTGCCACGCTCGCCCAATTGAAGGATGCCCAGAATCAGCTTGGCTATGTGGAGGTCAAGGCAGCGAGTGACGGCCGCATCGGCAAGCGCACGGTCGAGGTGGGCCAGCGCGTGCAGCCCGGGCAGCAGCTCGCCGCCATCGTCGAGCCCGAGACCTGGATCGTGGCCAACTTCAAGGAAACCCAGCTGGCTCGCATGAAGCCCGGCCAGAAGGTGCATGTGAAGGTGGACGCCTTCCCCGGCCAGGACCTGCTGGCCAAGGTCGACAGCTTCTCGCCCGCGTCCGGTGCCAGCTTCGCGCTGCTGCCGCCCGACAACGCCACCGGCAACTTCACCAAGATCGTCCAGCGTGTGCCGGTCAAGCTGGTGTTCGAGCCCGAGAGCCTGAAGGCCCTCGGCGAGGCAGCGAACCGCATCGTGCCGGGGCTGTCCGTCCAGGTCGAAGTGGAAGTCAAAGAGTAAGCCGGGGCCGGCATGGGCAACGAAAACTACCTGCCACCGCCGCCTGGCGAGAAGGTCAGCGGGCGCACCTGGCTTGCCGTGCTGGCCAGCCTGCTGGGCGCCTTCATGGCGGTGCTGGACATCGCCATCACCAACTCGTCGCTGCGCGACATCCTCGGTGCGCTGTCGGCCACGCAGGAAGAGGGCTCTTGGATCTCCAGCGCCTATCTCGTGGCCGAGATCGTCGTCATCCCGCTCGCGGGCTTCCTGGCGATGGTGTTCTCGACGCGCCGCTACCTGATCGTCAACGTGGTGCTGTTCCTGGTCTTCAGCACGCTGTGCGGCATGGCCTGGAGCCTGGAGAGCATGATCGCCTTCCGCGCCGCGCAGGGCTTCACCGGCGGCGTGATGATCCCGATGGCGATGACGCTGGTCACACGCAAGCTGCCGCTGAAGAAGCGCCCGATCGGCCTCGCTCTGTTCGGCATGACGGCCACGCTGGCCCCGACGCTGGGCCCGACGGTGGGTGGCTACCTGACCGAGCTCTACGGCTGGCCCAGCATCTTCTACATCAACTGGGTGCCGGGTGTGCTGCTGGTGCTGGGCGTGAGCATCGGCCTGGACAAGGAGCCGATGAACCTCAAGCTGCTGCGCGATGTGGACTGGTGGGGCATCGTCTTCATGGCGGTGGGCCTGGGCTCGCTGACCGCGATGCTGGAAGAGGGCAACGCCAAGGACTGGTTCCAGAGCCGCTTCATCATCACGGCGGCCGTGCTGGCGGTGGCGGGCATCTATGGCTGGGCCTGGCGCGGCCTGACCCGCAAGAACACCTTCATCGACCTGCACATCCTCGGGCGGCCGAGCTTCCTGATCGCCGGCGTCATCGCGTTCACCACCGGCATGGGGCTGTACGGCTCGGCCTTCATCCTGCCGCTGTACCTCGGGCAGATCGCCAACTACACGCCGATGCAGATCGGCCTGGTGATCATGTGGATGGGCCTGCCACAGCTCTTCATCATGCCGTTCGCGGCCAAGCTGTCGACCAAGCTGGACAACCGCGTGATGATGAGCCTGGGCCTGGCGCTGTTCGCAACGTCCTGCTTCATGAACACCCACATGAGTGCCGACACCGCCGGCCCCGAGCTGATCGCGGCGCAGATCGTGCGGGCGCTGGGCCAGCCGCTGATCATGATCACGCTGACCAATTTCGCCGTGAACGGCATCCCGCCGAACCTGCTGCCCAGCGCCTCGGGCATGTTCAACATGATGCGCAACCTCGGCGGCTCGGTGGGCATCGCCACGCTGGCCACGCTGCTGACCAACCGCGAGCACCTGCACAGCGCCCGCATCGGCGAGGCCGTCAACCTCTATGAGCCCGCCACCCAGGCCCGGCTCGATGCCCTGGCGCAGAACTTCTCAGCCAAGGGCTTCGATCCGGTCGCCGCGCAAGACATGGCCCTCAAGGCGCTGGACAACGTCGTGCGCCGTGAGAGTTTCGTGATGGCCTACAACGACGCCTTCCTCATCCTCGGTATCGCGCTGGTCAGCTGCGTGGCCATTGTCTGGATGAGCAAGAAGGTGATGGGCGGCGCTGCGTCGGCGGAAGCCGCTCACTGAATCCGGGAGATCAACACATGATCCGACTCAACACTGTTCTCACCCTGGTCGCCACGGCGGCCCTGACCGCCTGCACCACGCTCGGCCCCAATTACCAGGCGCCGGCCCCGAATGCGCCTGCCAACTATCGCGCGGTGGCCTCCTCCGCGGGTGCCGAGCTCCAGCGCGACTGGTGGCTGGTGTTTGGCGACGCCCAGCTCAATGCCCTCGAAGCCCAGGCCTTGCAGGCCAGCCCGACGCTCGCCGCTGCGGCGGCGCGCATCCAGCGGGCACGCGCCGTGTTCGGTGCCACGCAGGCCGACGAACTGCCGCGCGTGGACGTCGGCGCCTCGGCCGGCGGCCTGCGCACCTCGGCCAAGGCCACGACCACCCCGGTGCTCAATGGCCGCGCGATCACCTTCGAAGGCGAAAGCTTCGGCCTGCAGGCCAGCATCGGCTGGGAGCTGGACCTTTGGGGCCGCGTGAAGCGCCAGGCCGAAAGCGCCCAGGCACAGCTGGATGCGTCCACGCTGGATGCCGCCGCCGCCCGCGTGGCACTGACAACCGACGTCGCGGCGGCCTACTGGCAGTGGCGCGCGCTGGCTGACGAGGCGGCTGCCTTGCAGCGCCTGCGCGACAGCCGCGCCAAGGCCTTCCAGGTGGCGCAGACGCGCTTTGATGCTGGCGCCTCCACGACGCAGGATCTCGAGCGAGTGCGCGCCGAGCTCGCGGCGGCCGACGCCGACGTGGCCGACCTGCCGCGCCGCCAGGCCCTGGTGCTCAACCAGATCGCCGCCCTGACGGGACAGGCCGCGGCTGACTTGAAGCTGGAGGCCAACGGCACGCTGCCGCTGCCGCCGGCCATCCGCGCCGGCCTGCCGTCCGAACTGCTGCAGCGCCGCCCCGACCTGGCCCAGAGCCTGGCCCAGCTGCATGCGGCGACCGCCCAGGTCGGCATCGCTGAAGCGGCGTTCTACCCCTCCATCAAGCTCACGGGCAGCTTCGGCTATTCCAGCGAAGACCTCGGGTCGCTCATCTCGGCACCGGCGCGCCTGTACAACATCGGCCCGAGCATCTCGCTGCCGCTGTTCGAGGGCGGGCGCAACAAGGCCAATCTGGCGGGCGCCAAGGCCCAGGTGGACGAGTCGCTCGCGGGCTTTCGCGGGCGCATGCTGCAAGCGCTGCGCGAGGTGGACGACGCCCTGGCCGAGCTGCAGGGGCGCGCCGCCACGATGGACGCGCAAAACCGCACGCTGGCCTCCAGCAGCCAGGCCCTGGCCGTGGCCCGCAGCCGCTATGACAAGGGTGCGGTCAGCTACCTGGACGTGACCGAGGCCGAGCGCACACCACTGGCCACGGAGCGCGCGCTCGCGCAATTGCGCGGTGCCCAATGGGCGGCCACGGCGCAGCTCGTGAAGGCGCTGGGCGGTGGCTGGGCGCCGGCCGACACCGCGACGACAGCCTCCGCCGCGCGCTGACGCTGGGCCGGCTCAGGCGAGCGGCAGGATGACTGCGGCCATGCGGGCCGCAGCGCCCCGGTGCGCCTGGGCGAACGCTGAGCCGCGGCGCGACATCAGCGCCTGTGCGTCGGCATGCTGGCAGAGCTGCACACCGGCATCGATCGCGTGTGACAGGTCTGCGCAGCGTTGGGCCGCCCCCGCCGCCAAGGCCAGTTCGGTTGCTTCCGCGAAGTTGAAGGTGTGCGGCCCGGCCAGCACCGGGCAGCCGCAAGCGGCGGCCTCGATGAGGTTCTGCCCGCCCAGCGGCTCGAAGCTGCCGCCCAGCAGGGCCACGCGGGCCAGGCCGTAGTACAGCGGCATTTCGCGCATGGAGTCGCCCAGCCAGACATCCGCGGCAGCGGCCTGCGGCGGTGGGGCATCTCCCCAGTGGCTGCGCCGAGCCAGGCTGAGGCCGGCGGCGGCCACCAGCCCGGCGACCTCGTCGAAACGCTGCGGGTGACGCGGCACGATGGCCAGCAGCGGCCGTGGCGCCGGCTGCCGGCGCCAGCAATCGAGCAGGGCGGCCTCTTCGCCTTCGCGGCTGACCGCCAGCATCAGCACCGGGCGCCCCACCTGTGCTGCCCAGGCCTGGCCCCTTGCGACGAGGGCGGGGTCGACGGCGATGTCGTACTTGAGGTTGCCGGCCACTTCCACGCGGGCCGTGCCCATGGCGCGGATGCGCTCGGCGTCGGCCTGTGTCTGGGCCAGCGCCAGCGTGATGCGACGGGCGGCGGGCCGGAGCAGGGCGGCGAAGCGGCGGCCTTGGCGCAGGCTCTTCTCCGACAGACGCGCATTGGCCAGCACCATCGGTACGCCGGCGCGCTCGCTCTCGCGCTGCAGCACGGGCCAGACCTCGGTTTCCATCAGCACGCCCAGCCGAGGGCGCCAGTGGCGCAGGAAGCGGCGCACCGCGCCAGGCGTGTCGTACGGCAGCCAGGCCATGGCATCGCCCTCACGCAGCAGCGCCTGGGCAGCCTCGCGTCCGGTGGCGGTGGAATGGGTCAGCAAGATGCGCAAGCCCGGCTCCTGCTCGCGTAGCGCGGCAATGAGTGCGCTGGCGGCCCGGGTCTCGCCCAGCGAGACCGCGTGCACCCACAGGCGCCCGGGCTCAGGGGCAGCGCCCCGGTACCAGGCGAGCCGGCCGCGCAGGTCTTGCCGGTACAGCGGCTCCTGCGCACCGCGGCGCCACAGGCGCAGCAGGTACAGCGGCGTCAGCAGCCGCAGGGCGGCCGCATACAGGGCCAGGGGCAGGCCCTCAGGCATCAGGGGCCTTTGCGAGCCAGGTCATGCGCGGCCTTCAGGCGCAGCATCACGGGCTGGTTCAGCTCGCGGCTGACGGGGTTCCACAGCTTCACTTGCCGGTCGATCTCGGTCTGCAGTCGGGCAGCGGTGGCGGCGTCTCCGGTGGCCAAGGCCCAGATCGAATACTCGGCATGGGCTTCAAAGCTGCCAAAGCGTTGCACCGCCTGCTCGAAGGCCTCGCGCGCCTGCGCCTGCTCACCGGTGCCGGCCAGGCAGCGAGCCAGCAGCAGGAGCACCTGGTCGGGGCGGTAGTCCGGGCGGTCGGCCTGCAGTTGCCGCAAATGGGGCAGGGCTTGGTCAAAGCGCTGGCATTCCACATGGGCACGGGCGGCGCCGAAGCGCAGGTCCGGGTCGCTGGCGAAGGGTCCCTTGAGCGCCGCGTCGTAGCGCTCGGCGGCCTCCTTGGCTTCACCGGCCTGCAGCAGCGCTTCGGCCAGGCGCATCTGGTTCTGGGCTGATGGGGACACGTCAAAGGCCGCGCGCGCCTCGCGCACGGCCCGGCCCGGGTCCATGGCGCGCGCCGCGGCGCTGACGGCCTTGAACGCACCGCGCTCCAGGCGGGAATTGGGCAGGTACACGGCGAAGAAGTACACGGCGCTGCCCAGCAGGGGGAAGGCGAACAGGATGAACAGCCAGTAGAGCTGCTGCCCGCTGCGCACGACGTGCACGGCGCACAGCAGCGCGATCAGGATGTGAAGGCCGCCGATGACGGGCATGGTGTTTCTCCCTGAAGAAATGGCGCCGTGAGACATGACAACGCGGCTCTGTGGCCGCGTGCGTGTTGTCAGTGTCCGGCTGCGAAGGTGGCGTCGGGTTTGACGCGCTTGAGCTGGGCCAGCACGTCATGCTGGATGCGCTCCAGCGCCTCGGGCGTGTGGCCCTCGAAGCGCAGCACCAGCACCGGCGTGGTGTTGGACGGGCGGATCAGGCCGAAGCCGTCGGCGTACTCGAAACGCATGCCGTCAATCGTGTTGATCTCCAGCGCGCCGGGCAGGTCGGCCAGCGACACCAGTTCCTTGAGCTTCTTGACGACCTCGTGGTGCTCGCCTTCGGCGCAGGGCACGTTGATCTCGGGCGTGTTGAAGCTGTTGGGCAAGGCCTTCAGTACGGCGCTCGGGTCCTTGGCGCGCGACAGGATCTCCAGCATGCGGCCGGCGGTGTACATCGCGTCGTCAAAGCCGTACCAGCGCTCGTTGAAGAAGATGTGGCCCGACAGCTCGCCAGCCAGCGGGGCGCCGGTTTCCTTGAGCTTGGCCTTGGCCAGGGAATGGCCGGTCATCCACATCAGCGGCTTGCCGCCATGCTTCTTGATCCACGGGGCCAGGCGCTGGGTGCACTTGACGTCGAAGATGATCTCGGCACCCTTGTTGCGCTTCAGGATGTCGGCGGCCAGCAGCATGATCTGGCGGTCGGGCATGATCATCTCGCCGTCGGCGGTGACGATGCCGAGGCGGTCGCCGTCGCCGTCGAAGGCCAGGCCCAGCTCCGCGCCGGTGGCGTGCACGATGCGCTTGAGGTCTTCGAGGTTCTCGGGGCGGCTCGGGTCGGGATGGTGGTTGGGGAAGTCACCGTCGACCTTGGAATAGATGTCGATGACGTCGCAGCCCAGCGCGCGCAGGATGGCGGGCGCGGAGGCGCCAGGGATGCCGTTGCCGCTGTCCACCACCACCTTCATCGGGCGCGCCAGCTTGCAGTCGTTGACGATGCGGGCCGCGTACTCGGCGCCGACGTCCATCTTGGCGACGCGGCCCTTGCCCTTGGCGTAGTCCTCGGCCTCGATGCGCCGCTTCAAGCCCTGGATCTGCTCCCCGTACACGGCGGCGCCCTTGAGCACCATCTTGAAGCCGTTGTAATCCTTGGGGTTGTGGCTGCCGGTGACCTGGATGCCCGAGCTGCAGCCGTGCTTGCCGCGCGTGGCAGCCACGTAATAGAGCATCGGCGTGGTGACGGCACCGATGTCGACGACGTCGAGGCCGGTGGACTTCAGGCCGCGGATGAGGGCTGCCACGAGGCCGGGGCCCGACAGGCGGCCGTCGCGGCCCACGGCCACGGCCTTCTCGCCGGCGGCCTTGGCTTCGGTGCCGAAGGCACGGCCCAGGTGCTCGGCAAGTTCCTCGTTCAAGGTCTGGCCGACGACGCCACGAATGTCGTAGGCCTTGAAGATGGATGCGTGAACCTGCATGGATGCCTCGGAGTGAACGGGTTTGAAAATCGCGGCGGATTGTAGGCATGCGGGCCTTGTCGATCCGTCACGCCAGCTGTCGATCCGTCGTTCATCCATGGGGGTGGGGCTGGCCGCTTCCTACACTCCGGCTCCATGACCTTCACCGAAGAATTCGCCCAGGCGCTGCGCAACCAGCGGGTGCTGATGAAGCACCGGCCGGACCGATTGCGGTTTCGCGTGCTGATCTACTTGACCTGGACGCTGGGCTTCGGCAGCTTTTTTGCGGTCTTCGCAGGAATCCAGGGGCGGCACCTGGGCACCTTCCGCTGGTGGACGGAGAGCCTGCCCGTCAACATGGTCGTCAGCCTGTGCGTGACGCTGTGCTTCTTCTTCGGCTATCGCGGCTTCGAGCTGCTGGCGCCGCAGCGTTGGCTGGACGCCATCATGGGCTGGCGCGACTGGCGCACCGGCGTGTTCTATTCGACGTTCTCGATCTGCATGGCGCTGCTGGGTGTGATCGGGGGCATGTTCGTCATCGATTTCATCTGGGGCATTAACCGCCCGCTGCAGAAGATCCTGGG
Organism: Roseateles puraquae; assembly: GCF_002205845.1. Lineage (GTDB taxonomy): Bacteria > Pseudomonadota > Gammaproteobacteria > Burkholderiales > Burkholderiaceae_C > Pelomonas > Pelomonas puraquae. Next base: position 195,446 of record NZ_NISI01000009.1, read on the forward strand.
CAGCATCGGCTTCTGGCGCGAGTTCTTCATCATTTCGGGGCTCATCACGATCGGCCTGACCCTGCGCTACCGCGCCCGCTGGAAGCAGGAGCAATTGCAGGCGCGCGTCACCGAAGCGCAGCTGAAGCTGCTGCAGGGGCAGATCGAGCCGCACTTCCTGTTCAACACGCTGGCCAATGTGCAAAGCCTGATCGACTTCGACCCCGAGCGGGCCAAGGTCATGCTGGAGCGCTTCACCGACTACCTGCGGGCCAGCCTTGGCCAACTGCGGGGTGACACGACGACGCTGGCCCAGGAGTTCGCGATGCTGGAGGCCTACCTCGCACTGATGCAGTTGCGCATGGGCGAGCGGCTGCGCGTCACGCTGGCGCTCCCGCCGGAACTGCGGGACGTCGAACTCCCGCCGCTGCTGGCCCAGCCGCTGGTCGAAAACGCCATCCACCACGGGCTTGAACCCAAGATCGAAGGGGGCCATGTGCTCGTGTCGGCCCGGCAGCTTGACGGCCAACTGGTCATCGAGGTGGCCGACGATGGCCAGGGCCTCGACGGCCCGCGCCGCCGCGGCGGCAACGGGGTGGCGCTCGACAACATCCGCGCCCGCCTGACGGCCCGCTACGGCACCTCAGCCCGCCTCGAACTGCGGCCCCGCGACGGCGGCGGCACCCTGGCCCTGATCCAATTTCCCCTGTCCACGACGACCCCATGACCACTGCCCTCATCGCCGACGACGAGCCGCATCTCGTCCAGTACCTCAAAGCCCAGCTCGCCCAGGCCTGGCCGGAGTTGCAGGTGATCCGCACCGCGGCCAACGGGGTCGAGGCGGCTGAAGCCATTGCAGAGCTGGAGCCGGACCTGGCGTTCCTGGACATCCAGATGCCTGGCCTGACTGGCCTGGAGGTGGCCCAGGGGATCGAAGGCAGCACGCGCGTGGTGTTCGTGACGGCCTACGACCAATACGCCATCGAGGCCTTCGAGGCACGGGCGGTCGACTACCTGCTCAAGCCCTTGAAGACCGAGCGCCTGGCAGCCTGCGTCGCGCGCCTGCGGCAGGCGGCGCCCGAGAACGACGGAGCGCTCGCCGAGACCCTGCGACGAATCCTGCCCGCGGCGGGCGCCGGCAACCCGGCGCGGCTGCGCTTCGTGCGTGCCGCCCAGGGCGAGCTGATGCACCAGATCCCGGTGGGTGACGTGCTGTTCTTCCATGCCGACGACAAATACACGGTCGTGCAGACGGCCACCGCCGAGCACCTGATCCGCACGCCCATCTTCGAGCTCGCCGGCCAGCTCGACCCGGAGCTGTTCTGGCAGGTGCACCGCTCCACCATCATCAACCTCGACCACCTGGCCGGCACGCGGCGTGACGAGCAGAGCCGCCTGTTCGTGCGGGTGCGCGGGCATGCCCGTGAACTGCCGGTGAGCCGGGCTTACGTGCACTTGTTCAAGGCCATGTAAAGCGCTGCTGCGGCGGTAGAGTCAGGGCATGCCGCTGGCCCGCCGCACCCTGCTGATTGCCCCGCTGGCCACGCTGTCGCCTGCCTGGGCCACGACGGAACTGCAGTGGGTGGCCGGCGACCTGCCGCCCTTTGCTTGGGACGCGCCGGGCGGAGGCCGGGGCTTCGCGCATGATCTGGCCCTGGCCATGGCCGAGCGCCTGGGCCGCAAGGGCAGCGTCGTCTACGTGCCGTGGGCCCGCGCCGTGCGCATGGCCCAGCAGGGGCCGGGCTACGGCGTGTTCCCGCTCGCCCGCACCCCGGACCGTGAAGCCGCCTTCCAGTGGCTGGTGCCGCTGATGACGGTGCGTTACGGCCTGTACACCCTGGCCACCGAGTCGCGGCTGAGCCTGCCGGAGCTGCGCCCGATGCGCGTCGGCGTGCTGCGGGGTTCACCCATCGTCGCCAACCTGCGTGGCGACGGGTTCACGCAGATCGTGGAAGGCAAGGACTACCGCGACCTGTTGCGACTGCTGCGCAATCGCACGCTGGACGTGATCTACGCCGGGACACCGATGCTGGAGGCCGCGATGGACCAGTACGACCACGCCCGCATGCTGTTCGCGCTGCAGGCCACGCTGGGCGAGGCGACGCTCTACATGGCGGCGTCCTTGTCGCTCGACGCGCAAGAGGCGCAGCGTTGGGTGTCGGCCTACCGGCAGCTGGAGAAGGAAGGCGCCGTCAGCCGGCTTCGTCGTCGTTACATCCGCTGAGGTCGGCGGCGCGCGAGGGGCATGTCCGAAAACTGCCAGGATGTGGCACCAGCGCCTCCTAGACTGGCGCCATGTTCACCGACCTGCTGCCCCCCGATGCCGCCTACGCCGCGCTGCAGGCGCATGACGCGCGCTTCGACGGCCGGCTCTACGTGGGGGTGACTTCCACGGGCATCTACTGCCGTCCGGTCTGCCGCGTGCGGCTGCCGCGCCGGGAGAACTGCCGCTTCTTCCCGACCGCCGCCCAGGCCGAGGCTGCCGCGTTTCGCCCCTGCATGAAGTGCCGGCCGGAGCTGGCGCCGCGCGCGCTGCCCTGGACCACGGCCGATGCCTCCCGCACGCTGGCCCAGCAGGCCGCCGCGTGGTTGGATGATTGCGACGACGCCGATGCCAGCGTGGAGGACCTCGCGCGCCACCTGGGCATCACGAGCCGCCACTTGCGGCGCATCTTTCAGGCTGAGCATGGGGTGTCGCCGCTGCAGTACCTCCAGACCCGCCGTCTGCTGCTGGCCAAGGCGCTGCTGACCGACAGCCAGCTGTCGGTGCAGGACGTGGCGTATGCGGCCGGCTTCGCCAGCTTGCGGCGCTTCAATGCTGCGTTTCTGGCGCACTACCGGCTGCAGCCCACCGCCTTGCGGCGCGTTGGGCGGGATGCCGCCGCACCGGCACCGGCCTCGCGGCTGCGGTTGAGCTATCGCATGCCCTACGACGTCGACGGTGTGCTGGCCTTCCTGGCACCGCGTGCCGTGGCGGGCGTGGAGGTGGTGACCGCGGGAGCCGTCACGCGCACCGTCTCGGTCAGCCATGGCGGTACCCGCCATACGGGCTGGCTGCGGGCGGACTTCGATCGGGCCGGTGAAGTCGGGCTGAGCTTGTCGCCGGACTTGTGGCCTGCGGTCGGCGCCTTGCTGCCGTTGCTGCGGCGCTGGCTCGACGTGGATGCCGACCCCGAGGCCATCGCGGCGGCCCTGGGCGAAGGCGGTGTGCCCGGCCAGCGTTTACCGGGCTGCCTGGACCGCTTCGAACTTGCCGTGCGGGCTGTGCTCGGCCAGCAGGTGACGGTGGCCGCGGCCAGGACGCTGGCCGGCCGTTTCGTCGAGCGCTTCGGTGCCCGGCTGGCGGGCGCACCGCCCGGCTGCGACCGCCTCTTTCCGCCGCCGGAGCGCATCGCGGCGGCCACGCGGGACGAGATCGCGTCGCTCGGCATCATCGGACGCCGCGCCGAGAGCCTGATCGCACTGGCCCAGGCCTGGCCAACGCTGGCCTTCGCCCGCCGCGAGGGGACGCCTGACGCCGCGGCGGCCGAGTTGGCGCAGATCCCGGGCATCGGCCCCTGGACCGCCGGCTACATGCTGATGCGCGGCTGGCCCTGGCCCGACGCCTTCCCGCCGGGCGACGTGGTGCTGCGCAAGGCCCTCAGCGGCGACGGCCCGCCGCTGTCGCCCAAGGCCTACCTGGCCGCTGCCGAGCGCTACCGCCCTTTTCGCAGCTACGCCGTGCTGCACCTCTGGAGACACGCATGACCCCCCAGCATCACATCCTGCAACGGCGCATCGACACCCCGCTCGGGCCCCTGACCGCCACGCGCAGTGCGGCGGGCCTGTCAGGCCTGTGGTTCGATGACCAGAAGCATCATCCCGGGCCGCTGGCCGTGCCGGTGGATGACGGCAGCGACCCGGTCCTGAGCGCCGCAGCCGTCGCCTTGGCTGCCTACTTCGCCGGGCAGCCCTACCGCTTGCCGGCGCTGGACCCATCCGGCACCGAGTTCCAGCGCCAGGTCTGGCAGGCCTTGCTGACGATCCCGGCGGGCCAGCCTGCGAGCTACGGCGAGCTGGCCCAGCGCCTGGGCCGTGCCAGCGCCGCACGTGCCCTGGGCGCAGCCGTCGGCCGCAACCCGATCTCGGTGCTGGTGCCCTGTCATCGCGTCGTCGGGGCCGATGGTTCTCTGACCGGCTATGCCGGCGGGCTGGCGCGCAAACAGGCGCTGCTGAGCCTGGAAGGGCGGGGCGCATGAGGGCGTTCGACATCGGCGAGCTGGTGCTGCTGGCAGCGCTCTGGGGTGCGTCTTTCCTGTTCATGCGACTGGGCGCTCAGGAATTCGGGCCGATTGCGCTGGCGGCGGTGCGGGTGGGGCTGGCCAGCGCGATGTTGGTGCCGCTGCTGGCGGCCCGTGGGCAGCTGGGGGAGCTGCGCCAGCATTGGCGGGGCCTGCTGGTGGTGGGGGCGCTCAACAGCGCGATTCCGTTTGCGCTGTTCTCCTTTGCGGCGCTGTCTATCACGGCGGGGCTCTCCAGCATCGTGAACGCCACCACGCCGTTGTGGACGGCCATCGTGGCCTTCGTGTGGATGCGCCAGGGGCTGACGCGCTGGCGCGCGCTGGGTCTCGTGATCGGCTTTGCGGGCGTGGCCTTCCTGGCCTGGGACAAGGCCAGCTTCAAGCCCGGCGCTGACCACACCGGCTTCTGGGCGGTGCTGGCCTGCGCGGCGGCGACGCTGTGCTACGGCATCGCCGCCAACGCGACCAAGCGCTATCTGGCCGGCGTGTCGCCGCTGGCGGTCGCCACCGGCAGCCAGCTCTCCGCGGCGGTGATGCTGGCGGTGCCGGCGGGTGCGTTGTGGCCGTCCACCTGGCCCGGCGTCACCGCCTGGCTGGCGGCTCTGGCGCTCGCGGGGCTCTGCACGGCCCTGGCCTACATCCTGTACTTCCGGCTGATGAGCCGTGTGGGGCCGACGAATGCGGTGTCGGTGACCTTCCTGATTCCGTTGTTCGCGATGCTGTGGGGCGCGCTGTTCCTGCGCGAGGCCGTCACGGCGCAGATGGTGCTGGGCGGTGGCATCGTCCTGGTCGGGATAGCGCTCGCACTGGGGTTGGTGGGGTCGAAGGCACGTTGATCGGAGGGGGCCTTCTCTCTGCGGGACTCCCGGGGTGGCGAAGCTGAGCGAACGGTGATAGCGTGCCGCCGCACAACAATTGGTAGCGCTACCTGCGAGCGGTGCGCGCGCCTTCCGGAGACAGCATGCCTTTCGATCTTTCACTGCGCCGCGCTCTCGGCGCGCTGGCCCTGCTGGCCGCGCCGTGGCTGGCAGGCCCGAGCCTTGCCCAACCCTCGGGCGGCCCTTACGGTCCGGTGCCGAAGCGCTATGAGGTGCCCCAGGCGGCCCGGGTCTACTACGTGTCACCCGATGGCCGGGCCGACGCACCCGGCACCTCGCTGGCGCAGCCGACGACGATCGAGTCCGCCATCAGCCGGGTCGTCACAGGCGACGCCATCGTGCTGCGCGGCGGCACCTACCGGACCGGCGGCCTTCAGTTGAACCAGGGCGTCACGATCCAGCCCTACCTGGACGAGGTGCCGGTCTTCAAGGGCACGCGCGTGGCCACCGAATGGCAGGCGCTGGGCCACAACGTCTGGCGTACGCGCTGGGCCACGCTGTTCCCGGCCGAGCCCCTGGGCTGGTGGCATCGCGATCGCGAAGGCATGCTGACGCCGCTGCATCGGTTCAACAACGACATGGTGTTCGTCGACGGCCAGCCCCTGCAGTCCGTCGGCTGGGCGGGCGAACTGGGCGAGAAGGGCTTCTACATCGACTACGCCCGCGGCGAGGTCTACATCGGCATCAACCCGGCCGGCCGCAGCATCGAGATCACCGCGCACGACATCGCGCTGCACCGGCCCTCGCGCCCGGTGCATGGCAAGCCTTCCGACCGCCGCGGGCCGACGCTGCGTGGCATCACCTTCACGCAATACGCCTACCGGGCCATCGACATCGAGGGCAAGAAGCCGTCGACGCGAGTGTCCGAAGAACCCACCGACGACCCCGTCGGCCCGACACCGGAGAGCGACTACGGCAAGGAGGTCGTCGGCACGCTGCTGGAGAACGTCACGATCAGCCATTGCTCGCGCGTGGCGGGCTACTTCCGCGGCGACCGGCTCGTCATCCGCAACTCGCTGATCTCCGACACCGGCACCGAGGGCATCTACGTGATCGGCTCGTCCGACGTGCTGTTGGAGCGCAACCTGATCCGCCGCAACAACGTGGCGCGGCTCACCGGCTACTACCCGGCGGCAGTCAAGATCTTCAACCAGTCCCACCGCGTGACGGTGCGCGACAACCTCGTCATCGATCAGCCGCATTCCAACGGCGTCTGGTGGGACGTGGGCAACCAGGACGGCGTGTTCGTCAACAACCACGTCGAGGGCACGCAGGCGGGCTTGTTCTTCGAGATTTCAAAAGGTGTGACGGTGGCGGGCAACGTCTTCCTGAACAACCAGCAGGGCGTTCGCATCCTGAACAGCTCGGGCGCCAAGATCCACCACAACACCTTTGTCGACTCGCCCGTGCTCATCGACCGCAACGAGCGCAGCGCGCAGGGCGACCACTTCGGCTGGCACCCGCAGACCGGGCCCGACGTGCAGGCGCGCGTCGGCCATGTGTTCGAAGGCAACCTGCTGGTGGCGAGCGCGGCGGTGAAGGGCCCGCTGCTGCGGGTGGAGCAGGCACCCGTCACCTGCGGCAAGGTCACGGCGCCGATGCTGTCGCGCGTGGATGGCAACGTCTACCTGCGCGCTGGTACCGGCCAGCCGCTGGTGAGCTGGGCGCCCGTGGCCGGCACGGCCTGCCAGGCGCAATTCGCGACGCTCGATGAGTTCCGCCAGGTAGTGCCCGGCGTGGAGCCCCGGGGACGCGCGTTACCAATGCCGGATGGCGCAGTGTTCCGCAGCCCGGAGCTGCGCCGCTTTGAGCTCGCCTGGATGCCAGAGGGCGTGCGACCGGCGCCGGTTGCCGCGTCGCTGCGGCAGTTGCTGGGCTGGACCGCAGCGGAGCACCTGCCCGGCGCGTATTGAGCGCCATCGGCGCTTCGCTCAGCGCGTCAGCCAGCGCCTGAGCGAAAAACTCACCCCGTCCACCACGGCCACCAGCACCAGCATGGCCGCGAGCACCGTGGCGGTCTTGTCCATCTGGAACAGGCCCATGTGGTACATCAAGAGCTGCCCCAGGCCGCCGGCGCCGACCACGCCCAGCACGGCGGCGGCGCGGATGTTGTTCTCCCAGCGGTAGAGGGTGTAGCTCATCAGCTGCGGCAGGACCTGCGGCAGCGTGGCGTAGAGGAAGACGCGCAGCGTGCCCGCACCCTGGATGCGCAGCGCGCCAGCCGGCCCGGGCGGCGCGTTCTCGATGGCTTCGGCGAACAACCGGCCCAGCACGCCGCTGGTGTGGATGGCCAGGGCGAGCGTCCCGGCAAAGGGCCCCAGGCCTGCGCTGATGAGCAGCATCGACGCCCACACCAATTCAGGCACCGAGCGCAGCGCGTTCAACAGCAGCCTCACGCCGCCCCGGGCGGCACCGGGCAGGCGGCTGGCCGGCAGCGCCATGGCCACGCCGGCCAGCGCGGCCAGCACGGTGCCCAGGGCTGACATGGCCAAGGTCTCCCAGGCGCCTTGCGCCACCTTGGCGACGAAGCCGGGGCTGGTGTCCGGTGGCACGAACTCGCCGAGGAATTTGCGCATGCTGGCCAGCGCCTCGCCCGACAGGAAGCTGCCCAGCTTCAGGTCCAGCGAGGCGAAGCTGGCCACCACCAGGGCGAGCACGCCAAGCACCAGCCAGGCCGCACGGCTGCGCGCATCAAAAAGGGGCGGTGGCAGGCGGTAGCGGAGATTGGCCGCCTTCTGGCGTGAGGAGGTCATCCGAGCGCCTTTCTCAAGGCCGCGCTGAGCTGGTCAGCCAGCGCCACGAGGGCGATGAACACCAGCAGCATGGTCATGACCTCGCCGCCGGCAAACATCTTCATCGAGCTGTCCATCTGCTGCCCCAGGCCGCCGGCACCGACGAAGCCCAGCACCACCGAGCTGCGGATGGCGCATTCCCAGCGGTAGACCGTGTAGCTGGTGAGTTCGGCTGCGTTCTGCGGCAGCAGGCCATAGGCAAAGGCCTGCAGGCGGCCGGCGCCGTTGCGCAGCAGGGTCTGGGTGACCTGGGCATCGCCGCTCTCCAGGATCTCGGCGTAGACCTTGCCCAGCATGCCGCCGTAGGTGAGCGCAATCGCCAGCACGCCAGCCGCGGGCCCGAGGCCGACGACGCGCACGAAGACCAGCGCCCACACCAGCTCCGGCATCGAGCGCAGCAGGATTAGCAGCAGCCGCACGGCCTGGCGTACGACCCAGGGCAGGGCGGCCATGCGGCCGGTCAGGGCCGAGATGGACAGCGTGCGCGTGGCCAGCAGCGTCAGCGGCACCGCGATCAGCAGGCCGAGCGCGATGCCGGCCGTGGCGATGGCGATGGTTCGCCAGGTGTCGCGCGCGCGGTCAATCAGGAAGTCGTAGCGGAGTTCCGGCGTCAGAAAGCCGCTTACGAACTTCGCTGTGACGCGCAATGAATCCGGCTCCAGCAGCAACCACGGCCTGAACTCTGTGGCCTGTAACAGCGGCCACAGGGTCACCAGGCCCGCGAGCATCATCCCCACGCGCCCCAGCCAGGCCGGGTCGCGCTGCGCCGGGCTCATCGGCATTGCATCACCACGGGCGGTGCCGGCATGGGTGGGTCGTCCGCGGGCGGGGCCCCGCGCAGCTCGTGCTCATGAGAGGCGTAAAGCTGCGCCAGGCGCTCGGGCGTGACCTGCCCGGCCGGCAGGTCGAACATCAGCCGGCCTTCGCGCAGGCCCAGGATGCGCGGGAAGTTGGCCAGCGCCGCGTCGACCTGGTGCAGGGTCGCGACGAGCGACACGCCGCGCTGGCCCGCCTCACGCACCAGGGCCGACACGGCTTGTTGCGCGCGGGCCGGGTCCAGGGCTGACAGCGGCTCGTCCACCAGCCACAGCCGGGCCGGCGACACCAGCGCGCGGGCCAGGCCCACCCGCTGGCGTTCGCCGCCGGACAGCCGGTCCACACGCTCGAAGAGCTTGTCCCCGAGGTCGAACACCTCCAGCGCGGCATCGGCAGCCGGGATGTCGACCGGGTAGAACAGGGAGCGCAGGGCGGTCCACAGGCTCCAACTCGGCAGGCGGCCGGCCAGGACCGCGGTGACGACGCGCTGGCGGGGTGGCAGCGGTGGTACCTGGGGCACAAGGATGAGTCGGCCACGCAAGGACTGCAGCAGGCGCCGTGGCAGCTGCCACGGGGCGGTGTCGTCGAGCTGCAGCTCTCCCGCTGACGGCGGCCGCGCGCAGGCCAGCACCTCCAGCAGGGTCGTCTTGCCGGCACCCGAGGGGCCGATGACGGCCAGTTGCTCGCCCGCGGCGATGTCCAGCGTCAGGCCGGCGAGCGCGTCGCGGCTGCCGCGGCGCGCGGTGGCATGGCGGGCCGACAGGTTTTTCAGGCTGATCTTCACGGGCCGCACTCTATCGGTAGAGTGACGGCATGAATGCACCTGCCTCCACAAACCCGAGCGCCGAACCCCGCCTGACGTCCCTGTCCCATGGCGGCGGCTGCGGCTGCAAGATCGCCCCGGGCGTGCTGTCCGAGATCCTCAAGGGCACCACGGCCCTGCCGATGCCGAAGGAACTGCTGGTCGGCATCGAGACCTCGGACGATGCCGCGGTCTACCAGCTCAACGACGAGCAGGCCCTGATCGCGACGACCGACTTCTTCATGCCCATCGTCGACGACCCCTTCGACTTCGGTCGCATCGCCGCCACCAACGCGATCAGCGACGTCTACGCGATGGGCGGCCGTCCGATCATGGCCCTGGCGCTGGTGGGCATGCCGATCAACGTGCTGTCCACGCAGACCATCGGGCGCGTGTTGGAAGGCGGCGCCGCGGTGTGCCGGGCGGCGGGCATCCCGGTGGCCGGCGGCCACACCATCGATTCGGTGGAGGCCATCTACGGCCTGGTGGCCCTGGGCCTGGTGCACCCGAAGCGCGTCAAGCGCAATGCCGATGCACGGCCGGGTGATGTGCTGGTGCTGGGCAAGCCGCTCGGCGTGGGCGTGATGAGCGCAGCGCTCAAGAAGGGCGAGCTCGGGGATGAGGGCTACGCGCGCATGATCGACACCACCACCCGGCTCAATACTCCCGGGCCGAACCTGGCGGCCATCGACGGCGTGCATGCGCTGACCGACGTGACGGGCTTCGGCCTGGCCGGCCACGGGCTGGAGCTGGCGCGCGGCTCGGGCTGCACGGTCGAGATCGACTGGCGCAGCGTGCCGCTGCTGCCCGGGGTGCGTGAGCTGGCCCAGCGCGGGTTCGTGACCGGCGCGTCAGGCCGCAACTGGGCGGGCTATGGACAGGACGTGGGCCTGCCGGCTGACTTCGCGGCTGAAGACCGTGCGCTGCTGACCGACCCGCAGACCAGCGGTGGGCTGCTCGTCTCGTGCACGCCGGCGGCGGTGGATGCGGTGATGGCCACCTTTGCGCAGCATGGCTTTGCGGCGGCAGGCGTGGTGGGCCGGGTGCTGCCCCGCGGCGCGCATGCGCTCAGCGTGCAGGGCTGAGCGCAGCCGCCAGCCTCCGCCAGGACTTACTTGCCCGGCGCAGAGGCCGTGCCATCGAGCCGGATCACGCGGTGGGCCCGGTTTTGGCTGTCTTCCAGTGATTCGCTGACGAGGCGGTTGTGCTGCTCCCAGTCCTCGTTGCTGCGGATGATGCTGGGCTTGATCAGCACCACCAGCTCGCGCTTGCGGCCGCTGTTGGCGCGGTTGCCGAACAGCATGGAAGTGATGGGGTTGCTGTCCGCGCCCGGCAGGCCCGAGCCGCGGCGTGAGGCCTCCATCTGCATCAGCCCGCCGATGGCCACGATCTGACCATCGGGGATGCGCACCACGGTGTCGCTCTCATTGACGCTCGAACTGGCCAGCGGCAGGCGGAAATTGCCGATCGACCCGAGGTCCACCTGCTTGATCTTCTCCGTCACGGCCGACACCGACGGGTGGATGTGCAGCGTGATCATGTCGTTGTCGATCTGCGGCGTCACGTCCAGCGCCACGCCACTGAAAAATGGGGTCAGTGTCAGCGTCGGGATTTGATTGGTGGTGCCGGTCGTGCCCGTGCTGCTGGTGGCATTGGAGGTGTTGCTGCCGCTGATGCCGGTGATGAAGTAGTCGTCCGTGCCGACCTTGAGCACGGCCTTCTGGTTGTTCAGCGTGGCGATGCGCGGGCTGGAGAGGATCTGGGTGTCGCCATGGCTTTCGATGAAGCTCAGCAGCGCCTGGAAGCCGCCCTTGGACAGCGCGAGGCCGAAGGCGCCGCCACCGGCCGAGGGCAGGGGGATCAGGTCGGACCAGCCCGGCGTCTGGGTGCCCGTGGACAGTACCGGCAAGTTGCGCGTGTTGCTGACCAGCGGATTGATGATGGTGCTGACGCCGCTCGGGATGGAGGGGTTCACGCTGGTCTGGCCGATCGCGCCGCGGTCGCCCACGCGCGACCAGTCGATGCCGCTCTGGTAGCCCTCGCGCAGCTCCACCTCGACGATCTTCGCCTCCAGCATGACCTGGCGCTCGACCGCCACGCGGGTGGCCTTGAGCCAGGCGTCGACATGGCGCAGCTCTTCAGGCATGGCGCGCACGGCGACCGTGCCGGTTTGAGGGCTGGCGATGACCGCGCGCCCTTCGCCGTTGCCGACGAGGGCGCGCAGGGCCGCCGTCGTCTCGCCCCAGAAATCGCCGGCCACCTTGGTGCTGAGCTGGCTGCTTTCCTGCTGCTGGACCGTCGGTGCGCTGCTGCCGCCGGTGGTGTTGCCGCCCGAGGTGTTGCCGTTGTTGCTGCTGGCGGGTGCCGCACCGGAACTGACGCGCACTTCGCTGCGGCCGCTGCGTTGCAGGGCCAGTGCGTTGAGCGTGAAAACGCGCGTCTGCAGCGTCGGCGGGAAGACGGTGATGCGGCGGCCGTCGATCGCGTAGTCGAAGCCGTAGACCTCGCGGATGGCATCGAGCGACTCGCGCAGGGTGACGCCCTTGAGCGTGACCGACAGCTGCCCGGTGACGGCCGGATGCACCAGCATGCTGTAGCGGGTGTCGCTGACCAGGGACAGGAAGACATCGCGCGCCGGCGCGCCGTTGACGATCAGGTCGAAGCGGGGCTCGGGGGGCAGCGCGGGTGCCGCGGGGGCGGGTGCCGGCACGGCCTGGGCCACGGCGGACGCAGGCGCTGAGGCCGGGGCGCTGGCAGCAGGCGCCTGCCGCTGGGCCTGCAGCTCCTCCCGCAGGGCCTGGCTGGGCTGGGCGATGCGCAGCGGCTTGTCGGCGCAGGCCGTCAGCAGGACGGCGGCGCTGAGCAGCAGCAGGCGAGGGGTGGGGGCCTTCATGGCTTCTCCTTGGATTTGCGGGCGCCAGACGCGGCGGGGGCCACGGGCGCGGGCGGACGTTTCTCGACGCCGCCGTAAAGGGGTTCACGCCGGATCTGGCCGGCTTCGCGCAGCCACACGGCCTGCTCGGTGATGCGAACGATGCGAGCGCCGTCCAGCGATTCGCCGACGCCATAACGTCGGCCGCGTTGCACGACATACGCTCGACCGTCGGCAAAGACGACCTGGCGGATGGCGTTGTCCACTGCCTCCGCGCTCGAGGCCGCCGACGCGGCGCGCTCCGCCGCGATGGCAGCCTTCAGCGACGACGGCCAGGCGGTCGGGTCGCGGGAGGCGTCGTCGGCAGCAGTCACCGCCGCTGGCGATAGCACGGCCAGGACGCTGGACAGAGTCAGCTTGCGCCAGCGACTGCGCATCATGGTTGCACCTTCAGCATGAAGACCTGGGTCTGCAGCCGGGGCGGTGCGCCGTCGTCGCCGGCCAAGAGCCGCATCTCGCCCCAGCGCAGGCCGGGGAGTTCGCGCTCCAGGGCCTGCAGATAGCGTTGCAGGTCTTGATAGCTGCCCTGGACCTGCAGCTCCACCCCCTGCCAGCTCATGCCGGCGAACGCCGGAGCCGGCGGCGCCGAGGCCGCTGCGGGCACGGCCACCGGGGCATCGTCCAGCAGCTTCAGGCGCTCCAGCACCAGGCCAGGCTGGCGCGCCAGCAGGCGCTGCAGCACGAGTGACAGGCCCTCGGCCTCGCTGACCGAGCCGGCCTTGCGCAGGGCGTCGTCCAGCCGGGTGCGCTCGGCACGCGCGGCCTCCAGCTGCGCCTTGAGCCCGTCGGCCGGCTCGCCGGTGTCGCGGCTGGCGGCCACGAACTGTTCGCGCAGTTGCTTGAGCTCCTCGACTTGCTGAGCCTGGGCCTGGCTGCGCGCCTGGCTGCGGGCGGACAGTGGCGTCATCACGAGGCTGTCCATCAGCGCGATCATCACGACCAGGATGCAGCCGAACAGGATGGCCCGTTCACGCAGGCTGAGCGCGTCGATACGCCGGGCTTGGCGCTCCCAGGTGGCCAGCACCGGTGCCAGCTGACGGCGCAGGGCGGCAGCGTCGATCGGGGTGCGGGCTTTCATCGGGTGGCTCCTGAGGCAGCGCCGGCCGGCGCACTGATGACGCGATACGTCCACACCGGCAGGCGGCTCTGCGACAGGGCGCCGCCGCGGTCCAGCACGGCGCCCGGGGCGGCGTCGGTGCCCGGTGCACCCAGGCGCTCGACGCACAGCGCTGCAAGCTCCTGCCCGGCCATCAACGGATGCGCCGCCAGTTGCCCGAGCCAGGGGCGCAGCACGGCCGTGTCGAGCGTGCCACCGGCCAGTTCCAGGCGACCCGGGCTGTAGCGCAGCTCGCTGAGCCAGGCGGCTTCCGGCAGGCTGCGCGCCACGGCGGCCAGCAGGTCGGAGTGATGCAGACCTGCCCGCCGACCGCCGTCGCTGCCAAGCGTGGCCAACAGCGCCTTGCGCTGGGCGTTGCCCGTCTCCAGCGCCTGCAATTGCTGCTGCTGGGCGTTGGCGTCCAGCGGTGCCGGCAGTCCCGCACGGGCCACCAGCAACTGCTGCCGCTCAGCCGCGTTGCGCGCCAGCAGGGCCTGGTGTTCGATGTCGGCCTGGCGGTCTCGGTGTTGCAGCCACAGCGTGACCAGCGCGCTAGTGGCCACCAGCAGACCCGTTGCCTGCAGCAGCGTCAGCGCCGAGAAATAGCGCTTGGGCGCCAGCAGGATGGGCGTGAGCAGATTGATTTGCTGGGCCATCAGAGCTGCCTGCCTTCCGCGCGAAGTGCAGCACCCAGCAGCGGCAGGCAGGCTTGCAAGGCCTGCATCCGTTCGCCCTCAGGTGGCGGAGCCGCCGGCGCAAACGCGGCGAACGGGTCCAGCGCCACCGTGCGCTGCCCAAGTTCGCGCTGGATGAGTGCGGCCACCTCCGGGCCATGTTCGGCCGACACCACGTAGAGCCTGGCCAGCGGCAGCTCGGGCCAGCTGCGCTCCCACACGTCGATGGAGCGCTGCAGCTCGACCACCAGCGGCGACTCCTGCGAGCCGGCCACATCGAACGACCCACCGGGCTGGTACTCAAACCCGAGGGGCAGGTCTTGCGGGCTGGTCTCCGTCTGCTCGCCGCGGGCGCGGGCGAGCAGGCCGGGGTCGGCCTCGATGCGGCGCGTGTAGTACAGCTCATCACCGCTGCACACCACGAGCAGTGACTGCGTGGCATCGATGTGGATGGCGGCGCAGGCGCGGGTGGCGAGGTCGTCCTGGCGGGCCTGGCGGGTCAGCAGGTTGCGCAGCGCGGTCTCCCACACATCGACGATGCTGATCTCGGCATGGATGCCAGCCGCGCCTTCGGTCAGTGCCTGGATGGCGCGATTGCGGGCCGCGACCACGAACAACTGGCGCTGTGCGCGCTCGACGTCGCCGCCCACATGCATGACATCCAGCGTGAGCTCGGCCATGTCGGCATCCACCATTTCCTTGACCTGCCAACGCGCCGCCGCCTTCAACTCGTCCTGTGGCACCTGGGGCGTGTCCACCTTGAGGATCTGATAGTCGTTGGGCTCCAGCAGCGCGATCGCCTCACCGGCTGCCACCGGCCGGGCGTCCGGCATCAGGCCCCAGCGCAGCAGGCGCGGTGGCTGTGAATCGGACGGCTCGCCGTCGGTCAGCACAAAGGCATGCCCGCTGCCCAGGCGGCGCAGCAGCAACCGGTGGGCACTGCGACGGGGTGTCCAGGGCCAGCGCATCAATAGTGTTCCTTCTGGTAGATCACGCCGTTGTCGCCACGGTACAGGCCCCAGGTCGCGCGGGCGCTCGGGTCCTTGAAGGCGGTGCCGCCACACCAGGTGCCGCGCAGGCCCAGCAGTCGGGCGCCGGCCGTGGCGGCCTTGGCGGGGGTCCAGCTCACGGGCGGGTCCTTCAGGCAGGAGGCATCGGTGGCGGTGGCGTCGAGTGCGATCGCGACGTCCAGCGTGCCGGCATGGCCGCTGGCGGGCGCTGCGAGCGTGATGCGTCCGACACCCGCACTGACGGTGGCGGGGCTGTTGCTCATGACGGCATCACCGGCCACGAGCGACTTGCGCAGGTTGCCGAAGCTGAGGTGGGCGGCAGAGACGCTGGTGCAGGAGTCCAAGGTGTTGGTGTTGTAGGCACTGCCGTTCCAGTACTGCGCCGCGAGCGCGAGCTGCACGGGTCGGTTGGCGGCGGACATGCCATTCTGGAGGCGAAGCCGCCCGAAGCGCAGAGGGATTGTGCCGACCTGGGTCACGTCCGCGCCGTTGGCGGGCACGTCGGTGTCGAGGTCGAGCGTGGCCATCGTGACACCGTCCGCGTCGACCGGGGCGATGCCGAATCGCGCCGTGTCAAACGGCCCATCCGGCGTCGTGGTGCGCAGGGCCCTGGCGGTCAGCGTGACGTTGGCCGCCTGGCCCGCCGCCCAGCTGCCGCTGCTGGCGGAGGTGGAGAGCCGGCTGTTGCTGGTCTTGAAGGGGGTGCTGCCGCCGATGCCGGCGAGCTTGAAGTTGGCCGGCGTGCTGAGGTCGAGCCGGGCGAAGCTGCCGAAGTAGTTGACCGTGGTCGCACCCGCGGCATTCTGGGCATCGAGCGTGAAGCCGAGCTGGAAGTCCTCGTCCAGGTACGTGAAGGTGGACGCCACGCTGCAGCTGCGCCCATAGCGGTGGCTGATGGTGGGGTTGCTGAGGGAGAAGCGGGCGGGAATGAAACGGCCAACGCGGGTCTGCGGGTTGCCGGCCGCATCGAAGACCACGGCATCCAGGTTGAGCCCGGGCGTGCCCAGATAGGCACCGACCACGGCACTGGTGTTCAGCTTGAAGCTGCCGACCTCCGAGTACGTCAGCGCGTTGGTGCTGCCAACGCCACCGCTGAAGCTGGTGATCAGGTTGTTGCTCAAGGTGCCCATCACGCCGGAGGGGCCGCTGGGGCTGGCAGGCGGGGTCTGGGAATTGGCTTCGGTGGTCAAGGCGACCGGCGCTGAGAAGCCGGTGGCGATGCCGCCGGCCGAGACCTGTGCGAGCGTGGCGCCGCTGTCGGGCAGGCCGTCGTCGTTGCTGTCGGCGGTCGCGCTCCAGCGGTAGGCGGTGGCGGTGGCCGAGAAGGGCGCGCCGGCCTTGCCGAAGACGGCATCAGACGCGGCGCTGCCGCCCGGGTTGGCCACTGAGCCCATCGTGATGCTGTTGATGGCCAGTGCGAACGGACGCACGGTCAGGTCACCCAGGCTGCCACTGATGGTGCCGGCGGCGTAGGTGCCAGAGTCATCGTCCAGGTTCAGCGTGTACTTGCCGATGTCGGCCGTGGCCAGGCTCAGGCTGGCGACACCGGCCGTGAACGCGAGGTTGAGGTTGTTGGCCGCTGGCCGCGACGAGGGGATGGCCACGCTGCTGGTGCTGGGTGCGGTCCAGGGGCCGCCGTTGTCAGTGCGCCAGAGCTTGAGATTGCGGCTGCCCGTGAAATCAGTGGCCACGCCGCAGCTGCCGGTGCTGGGGTCTCGCTTGATCAGCGACACCTGCAGGTCGTGCGGCCGGCCGGCGACGACGATGTTGGTGCCGGCAATCTTGTTGCCCAGGTCCTCGGCCCAGACGAAGGCGTTGTCACGGTAGTTGATGGCGGCCGACGTGCTGCTGGTGGACGGCACCGTGTTGTCGACGACGGTGGCGGTCACGTCTTGCGCCAGGCTTTGCGCCAGGCGCAGCTTCACGATGCCCGCGTCGCCTGTGGCGAAGGTGTAGCTGGCGGTGCCGGAGTTGGCCGCGCCGGCCGTGAAAGTGCCCGAAGGCGCCGGGCCGCTGCCGACGGACCACGTGCCCCTGCCGTTGCTGGTGGTCAGGTTCACCGTGCCGGTGTAGTTGGTCAGCGTGTTGCCGGCGGCATCCTTGGCGGTGATGGTGAGGGTCTGCGGGGTGCAGGTCGATGCACTGCCGGTGCCGGTGATGGTGAAACCCGCGATGGCAGCGGTCGGGCAGCTGCGCGAGCGGCTCAGCTGGGCCGAGATTTCACTGCTGTTGAGGAGGCCGCTGTAGACCTGCAGCTCGTCGATGTTGCCGTAGAAGTGAAAGGCGCTGCTGGTGCCTTCCGCCGAGCTGGCGGATTCGCCGCCGATCGCGGTCGTGCCCGTGCCGGCGCCCCAGGTGCCGGTGTAGGCCGAGCTGGCGCTGGCGAGCAGGCTGCCGGCTGCGTTGTAGATGAGCGTCTGCACGCGCTTGTTGGTGATGTCGACCGTGGCCGCGACGTAGTACCAGGTGTTGGCGGCGATGACGGCCGCGCTGTCCAGGCAGAACGTGCCTGCGCCGCAGTTGGCCGTGGTGGCGCCGGTACCGTTGCTGCCGCCGATGGTCACGCTGCCGCTGGCGCTGATGTTGCGGTTGAAGAAGCGCAGCGAGCCGTTGCCCGGGTCACCCAGGCTCAAGGCCCAACCGTCCTGGGCGTCGTCGCGCACGAAGATGCGTTGGCCGCTCTGACCGGGAGAGGTGCTGCGGATCCAGGCCAGCACCGTGAAGCTGCTGTTGAGCGAAGGGAAGCTGGCGGGCAGCTGCACCAGGGTGTGGGTGCCGTTGCCCGTCGGGGCGGAGCGGTTGAACACGCCGTAGCCGCAGCTGCCGGCGCTGGTGGTGCCATAGGCCGGCGAGAGGCTGGCGGTGATGGCCACCGGCGTGCCGGCAGAAGCCGTGGCCGACCGCGCGTTGTAGCCGTTGGTGCTGCTGTCCTTGACCTCGCCGCTGCTGCCGTTCCAGATAGGCTCGTCCATGCGGTAGTCGGCGATCAGCGTGGTGGCCGCAGCGCACAGCGAAGGCATCGCGTAAGTGGAGTTGTTGACCACGCAGCTGCTCGTGCAACTGGTGCCGCAGCACACGCTGTTGACGTTGCTTTGGTAGCCCAGCGTGATGCTGGCCCCGGCGGTGGACTTCACGCAGGACGAGGTGGTCGCGATCTGTGCGATGTCGATGGTGCCCGTGCTGGTGGTCAGTGTGCCGATGACCGTCGCGCCATAGCCCACCGTGACATTGCCGCTGCCGCCGCTGACCGTGCCGCCCACGCGCGAGGCCTGGCCCAGGCTGATGGTGCCCGTGGTGCTGACGTTGCCGTTGACCTTGGCCTGGTAACCCAGGCTCACGGCGCCCGACCCCGCACTCACGCTGCCCGACACGGTGGCGCTCTGGACCACCGTGATGCTGCCCGTGCCCGTGACGTTGCCCGCCACCGTGCCCGACTCGCTGATGCTGATGCTGCCGCTGCCCCCGGTCACGTTGCCGCCGATGCTGCCGTTCTGGGCGGTGGAGATCGTGCCGGTGCCGCTGGTGGAGACGTTGCCGCTGACCGTCGTCTGGTAGGCCAGCGAGATGTTGCCGCCGTTGGCGGTCAGGTTGCCGGTGATGGCGACATTGCCGCCGCCCGCGTCGTTCACGCTGGTGGCCGTGATGTTGGCCGTGAGGCGGGCCTGGTAGCCGAGCGTCAACTGGCCGTTGACGACCAGAGTCAGGTCGCTGGCGCTGCCGGCCTGGTTGATTTGCGAGGTGTTGGTGCTGAAGTTGCCGTTGATCGTCAAGGTGGCCGGCTTGGGCGAGTTGACGACGATCACGTCGTTGTAGCCCAGGCTGAGCGCCGGGCAGGTGTAGGCCGGGCCACTGCCGGTGCAGCCGGGTGGCAGCGTGCCGGGCAGGGTGTAGGTGACCGCGCTGGCGAGCGGCGCCAGCAGCAGGCAGGCCAGGGCTGCGAGCCAGCGCTTCATAGGCCCAGGCTCCGCGTCAGTTGCCGTTCGGCGTAGGCCGGCTCGGCCGTGCTGCCATTGGGGCAGGCGCCGTTGGACGTGAGGTTGCAGGCGGTGGCCAGCAGCGTGTAGAAGGCCATGTCCTGGTCGCCGTCGGTCACGGTGCCGCTGCCAGGCGTGCGGGTGCAACTGACCGTCACCGTGAAATCGCTGAGCTGGTCGGGCAGCACGAAGCTGCGCGTGGCAAAGCAGGCCGGCTTGCCCGAGCCGCGCAGGATCTGCACGCTGCCCCATTCCAGCCCGGCGAAGGCCGCCTGGTAGGCCTTGGCGGCCGCCAGCTCGCCGGCCGAGCCCAGTTGCTGGCGCTGGCTCAGGGCCGCGAGCGCGGTGCCGAGCGCGGCCAGCACCACCAGGATGAAGAGCATGGACATCATCGTGAAGCCGTGGCGGCGCGCGGTCATGGCAGGTTCTCGATGTGGACCGTGTGGTACAGGCTCACCGTCTCGCCTTGCGACGTGAGCTGCAACTGCAGCGTGATGAGGGCGTAGCGGCTGGTGATGGCCGGCTGGTCGTAGCTGAAGGTGCAGGCCGTCACATGGCGGGCGAGCACTGCCGCGTTGCCCCCGCTGGGCGGGTCTTGCTGGGTGCTGAAGAAGCCGTAGCCGGTATGGCGGGTCAGGGTCTGGGCGGCCAGGTCGCAGCGGTAGGTGACCGGCGACTCGATGGCATAGACGCGGTAGGGCGGAGCCTGCAGCGCGTTGGGCAGCGCGGCGCCGGTGATGTTGACGCTCGTCACGTTACCCGCCGCGTTGGTCGCGGTGCGCACGTTGGCTTGCGTGTAGGCATCGGCGTCAGGCACGCCGGCGCCCAGGTTGTACCAGGCGAGCTTCTGGTTGCCGGTCTTCAGCGCCAGCGCCGGGCCGACGATGCTGAAGCTGGTGTCGGGCGTGCCGAAGGCCAGCGTGTCGCCCGACTCCACCGCATAGCGCGCGGCGCTGTTGACCGGGATCAGCTCCAGGCTGCCGCCCGTGATGCGGGCCGAATTGGGCAGCGCGCCGGCCAGGTCACGCGCGATGCGGCGCAAGGCGGTGTCGGCTTCGTCGCCGAGTTGGGCGCGGGCGGACGTGGCGAAGTAGGCGGTGGTGGCCGGCACGATGAAGATGGCCACCATGGCGATGACCACGCCCGTGATGGCGATCACCATCACGGCCTCGATCAGCGTGAAGCCCCGCTCAGTAAGGCGACTGCGGCGCATAGCGGGTTCGCCAGCCTTGCAGCACGACGGTGCTGCTGTCGGGGCCGGTCACGGTGATGGTGATCTTGAGCGCGTCGCCGCTGCCGGCGGTGACGGAGTCCAGCGCGCCAGCGGTCACGGCCACGTTTGCCGAGTAGCCGGCCAGGCCGCTGACGGCGGTGTTGGTCAGGTCGCGGATGCCCGTCATCGAGAAGCCGTTGTAGTCGTTGACGTTGTCGAAGTAGGTCGGGCCGTAGCGCGTCTCGCCCGCCTCGGGTCCGATGGTCTCGACGGTGTTGCAGGCCGCGGCCGAGGTGGCGTCGTCGAAATTGGGGCTGTCGGGGTCGCACCAGGTGAAGGGCATGAGTTGCACCTCGCGCAGCAGCGACTCCGCGATCGCGAGCTCCTGGCGCCGGATGATGGGATCGGCACTCGCCGCCGTGGCGGTCACGAACACGCGCAGCATGGCCGCCAGCGCGATGCCGACCACGGCGATGAACAGCAGCAGTTCAATCAGCGTGAGGCCGCGGGTGCGGCGGGATGGGTGCATGCGCTTCATGCTAGGGCAGGGCGGCTGCAGGCCAAGCCTCAAGGAAGGGGGTAGATCAGGCCCGTGTCGGCCGCAATCCGGTAGCCCTGGCTGTAGTTGCCATAGCCCACGGTGACGGTCATGTCGGCCGCAGTGCTGGTGGCCACGGCGCCGGAGTTGGCGTTGTTGAAGGTGACCGTGCGGCTGCCGCCCTCGGTGATGCAGGGCGATTCGGTAGCGGGGCAGTCCAGGTTGCCGAGTGCGGCACCGCTCGCGTAGGCCCAGCTCACACCCGTGCCGGTGATGGTGGCGACGATGGGGCGGCGCTGCTGCAGCGCCAGCCGCAGCATGGCCTGGTGGCGTGCCTGCAGCTCGTCGCCAAACGAACGCAGCCGCCACAGCGTCGTGTCCACCACCTGAGGCAGGGCGAACACCGCCAGGGCGGCTGTGATCACGAGAACGAGGACGAGCTCGACCAGCGTGAAGCCACGCGAGCTGCGTGGCGGGGTCATCAGTTGATGCTGGTGGCCGTGAAGTTCGCCGTCAGACCGTAACCCGTGTGGTTGAGCACGCAGTTGGTCTTGGTGGTGTCGACCGGCGTGATGGCGGCCGCTGTGATGGTGTAGCCGGTGGGCAGGCCGGTGCCGGCGGTGCCGTTGTAGCTCTGCATGGCCTTCTCGACGTCGCTGCAGTTGGCCACGGCCACGCCCTTGGTGGTGTTGGCCTTGCGGCTGGCGTAGTTGATGGCCGAAGCCGAGCTCAGCGAGCCGGCCACGCTGTTGATGGCGGCCTGCTTGGCGTCCGCGTCGACGCTGACGAACTTGGGCAGCGCGACGGCGGCGAGAACGCCGAGGATGACGATGACCATCACCAGTTCGATGAGGGTGAAGCCGGCTTGCTTGGACTTGTTCATGTGGCCTTCCTGCGCTCGCAGCGCTCATTTCTGTAGACCCACGAACTATCTGAGGCCGGGTGCGGTGCGCCGAGTGAAAAGCGCACAGGTTTTGTGCTTGGCACAGGAAAGCCTGCAAACCGTTGCAGGCTTCACACCTGCGGGCGCGTCAGCGCCCCATGGCGGCCTGGCCGAGGTTCCACAGCGGCAGGAACACGCCCAGGGCCAGCACCAGCACCAGCGCGCCGATGATGGCCAGCAGGATGGGCTCGATGGCGGCGGACAGGCCCTTGATGGCGTAGTCGGTCTCGCGCTCGTACATCTGGGCGATCTCGGTCATCAGGGTGTCGAGCTCGCCGGTCTCCTCGCCCACGGCGATCATCTGCAGCACGATGGGGGTGAACACCCCGGTGGCCGTGGCGCAGCGGGAGATGCTCTCGCCGCGCTCCACACCGTCGCGCATCTGCTCGATGCGGGCGCCGATGTAGGCATTGTCGACCGTCTGGGCCACCACCGTCATGGCCTGGCTGATGGGCACGCCGGAGCTGGAGGCGAGCGCGAAGCTGCGCGCGAAGCGGGCGAGCGTGGCCTTGAGCACGATGTTGCCGGCGATCGGCAGGCGCAGCTTCAGGCGGTCCCAGGTGTAGCGGCCCGTGGGCGTGGCCAGCCAGTTGCGCCACAGCAGCACAAGGCCGACGCCCCCGGCCAGCACGGCGGGCCACCACTTGACCGTCCAGCCGGAGAAGCCCAGCAACACGCGCGTCATCAGCGGCAGCTCGCTCTTGAAGTGCGCGAAGACCTCGGCGAACTTGGGCAGCACGAAGAGGTTGATCACCACCAGCGCGATGCCCATCGCGATGATGACCATCATGGGATAGCGCAGCGCCTGCTTGATGCGCGCCCGGATGTCCAGCTCGAATTCCAGGTGCTCGGCCAGCCGGTGGAAGACTTCGGTGAGCCGGCCGGTCAGCTCGCCAACCCGCGTCATGGCCACGTAGAAGGCGCTGAAGACCGCCGGATGGCGCGCGAAGGCGGTGGCCAGCTCGCGGCCCTGGTCGAGGCTGGCATGCACGTCCTGCAGCAGCCGGATGATGCCGGGATGGCTGGTGGAGGCCTCCAGACCAGCCAGCGAACGCAGGATGGGTACGCCGGCCTTTTGCAGGGTGTAGAGCTGGCGCGTCAGGATGAGGGCGTCTTCCTGGGTGACCGGCTTGGCCAGCAGCGCCTGCAGCCAGCCGCCGTCACCCGCGCTGCCGACGGCATCGGTGGTGGGCTCGATGCTGACCGGCACCACGCCGCCGGCCATCAACTGCGCGGCGACCGCATCACTGCTGGTGGCATCCACGATGCCCTCGACCAGCTCACCCCGGCCGTTGCGCCCCTTGAAGGCGAAGTTGCTCATTCAGCGTCCACGCTGATGCGCACCGCCTCGGCCAGCGAGGTCTTGCCGGCGCGCACCAGGGCCAGGCTGCGGTCGGCCAGGGTCTTGCCCTTGAGCGACCGGCGTGCCGCGGCCAGGAAGGCGCCGGCATCGCTGCGCTGGATGGCCAGCGCCATGTCGGGGTCGATCTCCAGCATCTCGTAGATGCCGCGGCGGCCCTGCGTGCCGGTGCCATTGCATTCGGCGCAGCCCCGGCCCTTGACGCTTTGCACCGGGGTGGGCGTTTCGCCATTGAGCCGCTGCACCTCCTGCACCCAGGCCTGTTCCTGCGGCGTGGCGATATGGGGCTCCGCGCAGTGCTTGCACACGCCGCGCAGCAGGCGCTGCGCAAGCACCGCTTGCAGCGACGTGGCCACCATGAAGGGCGGCGCGCCCATGTCCAGCAGCCGGAAAGGCGTGGAGACGGTGTCCTTGGTGTGCAGCGTGCTGAGCACGAGGTGGCCGGTGATGGCAGCGCGCAGGCCGATCTCGGCGGTCTGGGCATCGCGCATTTCGCCCACGAGGATGACGTCCGGGTCCTGGCGCAGCGCGGCGCGCAGCACGCGGGCGAAGTCGAGCTCGATCTTGTCGTTGACCTGCACCTGGGTGAGGCCCGGCAACCGGTACTCGACCGGGTCTTCCACGGTGATGATCTTCTGCTGCTCGGCATCCAGCTCGGCCAGTGCGGCATAGAGCGTGGAGGTCTTGCCCGAGCCCGTGGGGCCGGTGACGAGGATCATGCCGGCGTCGCGCCCGAGCAGTTCGCGAAAGCGCTTGAGCATGTCGTCCGGCATGCCGATGTCGCCCAGGCGGCGCAGGGCCGAACCCTGGCCGAGCAGGCGCATGACGACCGACTCGCCGTACTGGCTGGGCATGGTGGACAGGCGCACGTCCAGCGTGCGGTCCGACAGGCGCAGCGTGAAGCGGCCGTCCTGGGGCAGGCGCTTTTCGGAGATGTCCAGGCCCGCCATCAGCTTCAGGCGCTGGGCCAGGGCCGGGGCGATGCGCTTGTCGGCCTGTGTCAGCACCTGCAGGATGCCGTCGACCCGGTTGCGGATGACGAGGTCGCCTTCCTGCGGCTCGATGTGCACGTCCGAAGCACCCGCGCGGGTCGCATCCTCGAACACCGATTGCAGCAGGCGCACGACCGGCGCGCCTTCCTGGCCGACGCTGGCTTGCAGGGTGCCGAAGTCCACCGCGTCGCCGATGTCCTTCTCCAGCGCCTTCGCCAGGCCCGAGATCTCGTCGCTGCGGCGGTAGTGCTTGTCGTAGACGGCGGCGAGCTGGCTGTCGGCCACCACCGCCATGGCCAGGCGCCGCTTCAGGATCTTGGCGAGTTCGTCAAAACCGAACAGGTCCAGCGGGTCGGCCATCGCCACCAGCAGGGTGTCGCCGCGCTCCTCCAGCACCAGCGCGCGAAAGCGCCGCGCCGGGGTTTCAGGCAGCAGCCGTACCAGCTCGGTCTTGAGCGGGAAGGTCTTGAGGTTGACGAAGGGCGCGCGCAGCTGGCGCGCCAGCACATGCGCCAGGGCTTCCTCGGTAATGAGGTTGGCTTCGATGAGGATGCGCCCGAGCTTCTTGCCGGTGGCCCGCTGCAGCTCCAGGGCCTGCGTGAGCTGCTCGGCGGAGATCAGCTGCTGCTCGACGAGCACGTCGCCGAGACGCAGTTTGGGGCGGGGGGCGGCGGCTTCGGGCGTGTCGGACATCGGCGTGAGGCTCAGTCTTGAAAGTCGGGCAGGTCAGTGCCGTCAGTTGTTGCTGGTGGCATGCACCTCGGCCAGCGTCGTCACGCCCTGCAGCACCTTGAGGATGCCGTCCTGGCGCAGCGTGCGCATGCCTTCGGTCAGCGCGGCATGCTGAAGCTCCTCGGCGCGCGCGCCGGTCTGGATCAGTCGACGCACGTCCTTGGAGACGGTCAGCAGCTCGTGCAGGCCGGCCCGGCCCTTGAAGCCGGTGTTGCCGCAGGCGTTGCAACCGGGGCTGGTGAACTTCATCAGCCGCCCCTGCTTGCCGTGATTCTTGATCCACTCCGACATCAACGCGAGCTTGGATGGGCGGCCTTCGGCGGGGAAAACGTGCAGATAGTCATCCAGCAGCTCGCTGAGTTCAGCTTCGGTCATGGGCTCGCTGGTCTGGCAGGCCGTGCAGCTGCGCCGCACCAGGCGCTGGGCCAGCACGGCGAGCAGGGAGTCGGCGAAGTTGAACGGGTCCATGCCCATGTCCAGCAAGCGCGTGATCGTCTCGGGGGCGCTGTTGGTGTGCAGGGTGGAGAGGACCAGGTGGCCGGTCAGCGAGGCCTCGACCGCGATCTCTGCGGTCTCCTGGTCGCGGATTTCGCCCACCATGATGACGTCGGGGTCGGCCCGTAGGAAGGCGCGCAGCGCCTTGGCAAAGGTCCAGTCGATCTTGGGGTTGACCTGGACTTGCCGCAGGCCGGCCTGGGTGATTTCGACCGGGTCCTCGGCCGTCCAGATCTTGCGTTCGGGCGTGTTGATGTAGCTCAGGGCCGAATGCAAGGTGGTGGTCTTGCCCGAGCCGGTGGGGCCGACGCACAGCACCATGCCGTAGGGCCGGGCCACAGCGGTCTTGAGGGCTTCGAGGTTGGCGGGTGCCAGGCCGATGCGGTCCAGCGGCATGGGCTTGCTGCTGGCCAGCAGGCGCATGACCACGTCTTCCAGCCCGTTGTTGGTCGGGATGGTGGCGACGCGCAGCTCCAGCTTGTGCTGGGCCGAGAAGCGGGCGAAATTGATCTTGCCGTCCTGCGGCTTGCGGCGCTCGGAGATGTCGAGGTCGCACATGATCTTGATGCGCGCGATCATCGCGTTGCGATAGGTGTGTGGCAGCTCCAGGTAGGGCTGCAGCACGCCATCGCGGCGGAAGCGGATCTTGAGCTTCTCGCGGCCCGGGTAGGTCTCGATGTGGATGTCGGACACACCCTGCCCATGCGCCTCGATGATCATGGAGTTGATCAGGCGCACCAGGGAGTTGTCGCTCTGCTCGATGGCCGAGTCTTCGTCGGTACTGCCCCCGCGCTCGCTGCTGTCGCGCTCCAGGCTCTCGATGAGCTTGTTGGAGGAATCGAGCGAGAAGTCGGGCTGGAAGTCGGGCAGGTTGTCGACCTGGCTGCGCGGCAGCGCCTCGGCGCCGAAGCGGTCGAAGGCGGCAGGGATCGCGAACTGCAGCGTGCCCAGCTTGGTCAGCGTGGGCACCACCTTGAGCTGGGTGATGAACTCGACCTCGTCCAGCGCATCGCGCCGTGTCGGGTCTTCCATGGCCACGATGAGCTTGCCCTCGCGCAGCACCAGCGGCAGCACTTCCAGGCGGCGTGCCACGGCCAGCGGAAGCTTGCGTACCGCATCGGGCTCGATCGCGAACTTCTCGACATCGACGACCGGGTAGCCCATCTTGCGCGCCAGGGCCGACTGCAACTGGGCGCGCGTGATGACGCCCTTGCGCACCAGCAGCTCGCCCAGGGGCACGGAGCGGTCATCGCGCTGTTGCACCAGGGCCTGCTCCAGTTGCTCTTGCGTGACCAGTTCGAGGGCCAGCAGGGCTTCGCCGATGCGCACCATCGGCATGCGGGCCTGCTGCTCGATGGCCATCAGCAACTGTTCGGCCGTGACGATCTGCTGCTCCACCAGGATGTCGCCCACGCGCCGCTGGCGCAGTTGGTTCTGCTCGACCGCGGCGGCGCTCACCTGCTCCGGCGTGGCCAGAGCGTCCTTCACGAGCATGTCGCCCAGACGCTCGCCGATCTCGAAATGCATCAGCACCTCGCGCGGCACGAACACCCGGCGCACGGAGTCGTCGGTGTCGGACACCGGCGGGAACACGAACAGGCCGAGCGCGTCGTGGTGATGGCCGATGGTCACGCCCTTGAGTTCGACGCCGCCGTTGAAGACGATGCGAAACGGCGTGCGCGGCCGCTGGTCAAGGCTCAGCGGTGAGTTCAGGTCCGCCTCGTCGCGCGGCGCCACGTTCAGCGGCCGCTGCAGCTTGACGGCACGGAACTGGCTGAACTTCAGCGGCATGCTGTTGCGCGCCGGCGGCACGTTGATCTGCACCAGCCGGTCCGCGGCGTCCAGTCGCAGCAACTGCCCCACGCTGCGGCTGTTGTTCAGGCCGAGGATCTCGCAGGCCTCGGGGCCGCGCTGCACCTCGGCCTGCGGGTAGGCGACATAAGGCGGGCAGGGCCACAGAAAGCCTGACGCCGGCGCCCCCGGGCTCGCGGCGGGCGCATCGGCACTGCCATGGGGCCAGGGGATGGGCTGGGACGGGTCGTTCATGGGCACAGGTCGTAGGTCAGCGAGCCATTATGGAGGTGGGCGCGGCCGGTGATGGCCTGGAAAAACCTCAGGCGTCGACGCCAAATGACCCGCGCCGCCTCGTCCGGGAAAATGCCTCGGATGAACATCCTGATCACCGGCTTCGAGCCCTTTGGCGGCGAGGTCATCAACCCCTCCTGGGAGGTGGCCCGCTCCCTGCACGGCCAGGTCATCGGCGGCGCCACCGTGCATGCCCGCTGCCTGCCCACGAGCTTTGCAGGTGCCCCGGCCGCACTGCAGGCGGCCCTGGCCATGTTCCGTCCGCAGTGCGTCATCGCGCTGGGCCAGGCCAGCGGCCGCGCCGAGGTGTCCATCGAACGCGTGGCCGTCAACCTGATCGACGCCCGCATCCCCGACAACGCAGGTGACCGGCCGCAGGACGTGCCGGTGCGGGTGGATGCACCTGCGGCCTATTTCTCGACGCTGCCCATCAAGGCGATGCGGGACGCCTTGCGGGCTGCTGGTCACCCCGCGGGCCTGTCGCTGACGGCTGGCGCCTTCGTGTGCAACCAGCTCTTCTTTGAACTGCAGCACCGGCTGGCGGGGCAGGGCGTGCGCAGCGGCTTCATCCACCTGCCCGCATTGCCGGAGCAGGCCGCGCGCGCCCAGCCGGTCGTGCCGAGCATGGGCCTGGCGGCGCAGATCGATGCGATCCGGCTGGCGGCCGCGGTGGCGATGGAGGCTGACGAGTCGAGTCGCGCGGCGGGCCTCGACGAAGGCGCGCCGACCGCCTGATCACTCCTCGCTGTACTGGCGCCAGCGGGCGCTGGCCTTGCGCATCAGCTCGACCTGGCGCGCGAAGCGCCGGCAGTTGCCGCAGAGTTGATGATGCAGCCGCACCGCCAGGCGTTCAGCCAGCGGTAGCGTTCGGTCTTCGGCCTGCAGCGTGAGTTGCGTGGCCTCCCGGCAATTGATCATGGGCTTGATCACGAAGTGGCTTCCGAGGTGGCGGCACCGAACCAGCCCAATTGCAGGCACTCGCGCAATCGCAAGCGGGCCCGGTGCAGCATGACCCAGAGGTTGGTCGGCGAGATGGCGAGTTCCTTACAGATCTCGTCGGACTCCAGCTCCAGCCATTCCCGCATCATGAAGAGCCGGCCCTGCTGACCAGGCAGCTTGTCGACGCAGGCTTCGAGCACCTTCATGAAGTCGACCTGGCGCAGCGCGTCCTCCGGGTTGCCCCAATCATGCTGGGCCTCGCGCCAGTGACCATCGGCCGCGAAGAGCAGGTCGTCGAGGTCTTCGCCGTCCTCGTGGGTCGCGGTGGTTGACAGCTCACGGCTGTTCTTGCGGATCTGGTCGATGAGCTTGTGCTTGAGGATGCCGATCAGCCAGGTCTTGAGCTGGCTGGCGCCGCTGAAGGATTGGGGCTTCTCCAGGGCCGCGAGCACGGTCTCGGAGACGGCATCTTCGGCCCAGTGCGGGTTGCGCAGTTGCAGCCGCGCATACTTGAGCAGCACCGGCCGCAAGGCCTCGATCTGGCGATGGAAATCCGGCGTCGGCGTCATGGCGTGAAGAGAATCGGCGGGGAGTGTAAGGACTTGGCCGCCGCTTGCGACTTCATCCGTGCCGCCGCATCATCGGCCGCCTTGCTACCGTCAACCTTTTGGAGACCTGTCCATGAAGAACCCCGTCATCCTGTCCTCGGCCCTGGCCGCTGCCCTCTCGCTCGGCCTCTTCGCCCAGGCCCAGGCTGCCGATGCCGCCAAGGAAAAGTGCTATGGCATCGCCAAGGCCGGCCAGAACGACTGCGCCAGCGCCAACGGCAGCCACTCTTGCGCCGGCCAGGCCAAGAAGGACAACGAGCCCACCGAATGGAAGTACGTGCCCAAGGGCACCTGCGAGAAGGAAGGCGGCAAGACCACGCCGCCGGCCAAGAAGTAATCGCCTGATGCCGATGTCCACGGCGCCGGCGGCTGCCCCCGTGGGCATCGGCTGGCGCCAACCTCATTACGACGCGGTGCTGGCCCAGCGGCCAGCGGTGGGCTTTCTTGAAGTCCACAGCGAGAACTTTTTTGCCGAAGGGGGCGTGAGCCTGGCCGTGCTGGAAGCCGGCCGCGCCGCGTACCCCTTGAGCCTGCACGGCGTTGGGCTGGCGCTCGGTTCGGCCGCCGGGCTCGATGGCCTGCACCTCGAGCGCCTGGCGCGCCTCGTGCAGCGCATGCAACCCGACTGGGTGTCCGACCACGCCTGCTTCGCGCGCGTGGGCTCGGGGCTGCATGCGGCCGATCTGCTGCCCATCCCCTTCAATGACGAATCTCTGGCGGTGATGCTGCGGCATGTCGACCAGGTCCAGCAGCGTCTGGGCCGACAGTTCCTGGTCGAGAACCTCAGCGCCTACGTGGGCTGGCAGGGTGACACCCTGGCCGAGCCCGAGTTCTTCAACCTGCTCACCGCGCGCAGCGGCTGCGGGCTGCTGCTGGACGTGAACAACCTGTTCGTCAATGCGCGCAATCAGGGCCTCGCCCCAGAGGCGGCAGCCCAGGAAGCGATGCGCTGGATCGACGCGATCCGACCGGGCAGCGTGGGCGAGATCCACTTGGCCGGGCATTGCGAGCGTGACGATGGCTGGGTCATCGACGACCATGGCAGCGTCGTGCGCGACGAGGTCTGGCAGGTCTACGCGCATGCGCGCAAGCGCCTGGGCCCGGTCCCGACGCTGATCGAGTGGGACACCGACGTGCCCGAACTGGCCGTGCTGCTCGCCCAAGCCGAGCAGGCGAGGGCGGTGGCGGCATGAAGGCTGACCAGCAGGCTCTCGTCCATGCGCTGCTTGGCCTGGGTGAGGCGCCCGCCGCGTTGGCGGGTGACGGCCGCGGCTTGGAGGTCTACCGCAACAACCTGCGCGCGTTGTCCGCCCAGGCCTTGGGCGTGGCCTTCGAGCGACTGCGAGCGGCGCTGGGTGACCAAGAGTTCGCCGCGCTGGCCTGGACCTACTGGCGCCACGATCCACCACGCAGCGGCGACCTCGGCGACTGGGGCGGCGGCCTGGCCGGCTTTCTCGTCGAACGGGCTGGCGAAGATTCCGGCTTGCCTGACCTGGCACGGCTCGATTGGGCAGTGCACCAGGCAGAGCGGGCCGCTGACAGCGCGCTGGACGCGGAATCCCTCCACCTGCTGGGCACGACAGCGGCCGACGCGCTATGGCTGGTGCTTCGTCCGGGCGTGTGCCTGCTGTGGCAGCAGGCCGGGCCGGTGCTGGTCTGGCGGGCGGGCTGGCGCGGCTGCTCGCAAGCGATCGACACGGCCGAAGCGGCCTTCGTGGAAGCGGTGATGGCCGGGCGGTGCCTGGCCGACGCGCTCGCGACTGCGGAAGTGAAAGGTTCCGGCGCCAGCGCCGACTTTGACTTCAGCGCGTGGCTGCAGGCCGCGTTGCAGAACGCCTGGCTGCATGCGGTCAGGGTCACGCCACCCACCTCGAATGCCGTCTCATGAAAGCTCTGCTCTCCACCGCGCTGCGCGCCTTCACCGATCCCGGGCTCACACCTTCGCGCATGCCCGCGCCGTTGGACACGCTCGCCAGCCATGCCCAGTCGCTCGCGCTGCTCGGGGCGCGGCTTTATGTCGCCCAGGTGTTTTTTCTGTCGGGCCTGACCAAGCTGCGCGACTGGTCATCGACGCTCGCGCTGTTCAACGACGTCTACCAGGTGCCGCTGTTGCCGCCGGCGCTGGCCGCCTACATGGGCACGGCTGGCGAGTTGGCGCTGCCGGTGCTGCTGGTGCTCGGGCTGGCTTCTCGCTTCGCGGGTGCCGGGCTCTTCGTCGTCAACCTGATGGCGGCGCTGTCGCTCAGTGCCGATGACTTCTCACCGGCGGCCCAGGCACAGCACAGCCTGTGGGGCGTGCTGGCGCTGGTCATCCTGCTGTTCGGGGCCGGCCGGTGGTCGGCCGACCGCTTCATTCGCGTGGCCTGAAGGTCAGGATCAGCACCGGCGGCACTCGACCGTCCACATCACGGGGCAGGGTCTCTGCCTTTTCAATGGCGCGCAGCACGGCGCGGTCCCAATCGGCATCGGCGCTGGCCTTGAGCACCTTGGTGCCCAGGATGCGGCCGTCAGGGCCGAGGGTGACCTGGACTTCGGCGGTCGGGTTCGCGCCGCCATCATCGGCGTAGATGATGAGTGGCCGGATCTTGCCCTTGATGCGCCCGGCATAACCGGCCGAGGGCGCCGAGTTCTGCGCCGCCGTGCCCGTGGAGCCCGGTGTGCCGCCGGCCATGCCCTGGATGCGGCGCAGGTTCTCCTGGCGCAGGGCCTCGCGGCGGGCCTCGGCGTCCTTGGCTTCTTTGGCTTCCTTGGCGGCCTTGGCGTCCAGTGCCTTCTTGCGCTCCTGCTCTTCCTTGGCCTTGTCCTTCTCTGCCTTTTCCTTCTCGGCCTTCTCCTTGAGGGCCTTGTCCTTGGCTTCCTTCTCCTTGGCTGCCTTTTCGCGCTCCAGGCGCGCGGCTTCCTCGCGGGCCTTTTCTTCCTTGCGCTTCTTTTCCTTGGCCAGAGCGATCTCGGCGTCGCGTTGCTGCTGCTCGGCGGCCTCCTGCTCGGCGCGTTGCTGGGCAGCCCGCGGGTCGGGCCTGGGGGGCTCGGGCTCCGGTTCGGGCGGCGCTTCTTCGCGAGGTGCGGCCACCTGGGGCACGGCCGACCACAGCTCTGCCTCGAAGGCAGCCGAGTTGTCGCTACGCCAGTGCAGACCGTAGGTCAGGGCGAGCACGAGCAGGCCGTGCGCCAGCAGCGCCAGCGCGATGCCGCGGCCCATGCCGGCCGCCTCGGGGGGGCGAAGGGTCGCGACCGCCATCAGTTGGACGCGGCGCCGCTCTTCACAGCGAGGCCCACACGTTGCACGCCAGCGCGCTGCAGGGTGTCCATGACCTGCACGACCGCTTCGTACTTCACGTTCTTGTCGGCGGAGATCACCACCGGGCTGTTGGCATCCTTGCCCTGGCCTTTTTTCACCCGCTCGGCCAGCCGGTTCAACGGGATCGATTCGGGTTCGAGCTGGTCGACCTTGATCTTGAGCTTCTCGTCGGTGCCCACGATCACCTGGATGACGTGGTCAGGCTGCTGGCGGCTCTTGCCGACACTGGGCAGGTCGACGACGCCGGTGGTGATCAGGGGCGCGCTCACCATGAAGATGATGAGCAGCACGAGCATCACGTCGATGAACGGGACCATGTTGATCTCGTTCATCGTGCGGCGGCGGCGGCCGCCTCCTCGGCTGACGGTGGCGGCCATGTCAGTGACCCTGCGCGGTGTTGCGCTGCAGGATGTTGGAGAACTCCTCGATGAAGGTCTCCAGCGTGATCGCGGTGCGGTCGATCTGGCGCGCGAACCGGTTGTAGGCCAGCACGGCCGGAATGGCGGCGAACAAGCCGATGGCGGTGGCCACCAGCGCTTCGGCGATGCCTGGCGCCACGGTTGCGAGCGTCACCTGTTGCAGGTTGGACAGGCCGACGAAGGCATGCATGATCCCCCAGATGGTGCCGAACAGGCCCACGTATGGCGAGACCGAACCGACCGAGGCGAGGAAGGACAAGTTGCTTTCCATCGCATCGAGCTCGCGCTGGAAGCTGGCCCGCATGGCGCGGCGGGCGCCGTCCAGCAGCGCGCTGGCATCGGTCACGCGCTTCTCGCGCAGCTTCAGGAACTCACGCATGCCGGAGGCGAAGATGCGCTCCAGCGGCGCGCCGTCGGTGCGGTTGCCCACCGACTGGTAGAGGTCGTTGAGGTTCTTGCCGCTCCAGAATTCGGCCTCGAAGGCATCGTTGCGGCGCTTGACCTGACCCAGGCCGATCAGCTTGCCGAAGATGACGCTCCAGCTGGCGAGCGACACCAGCAGCAGGCCGGCGATGACGAGCTGCACCGCCAGGCTGGCGTGCATGATCAGGGAGACGATGGACAGGTCTTGGTTCATGCGGTGTTCACGGCCGCGACGGCCGATTGGACGATGTCGGGCAGGCGTTGGGGTTTGAGGGTATCGGCGCGCACGCAGCCGATGCGAATTTCGCCCTCGCACAGCAGCGTGTCGCCGCGCATCGCGCGCTGGCGCACGACGAGGCTGGCGCGACCGGCGGGTTCAGGGTCGACGGTGATGGTGAGCAGGTCGTCCAGCCGCGCGGGCGACAGGTAGCGCAGCTGCGTGTCGGCCACGACGAAGATGAGGCCGGTGTCTTCACGCAACTGCTGCTGGCCCACGCCGGCGGCGCGCAGCCACTCGGTGCGCGCGCGTTCGAAGTACTTCAGGTAGTTTTGAAAATATGTCAGGCGGAACATTAAACGACTATCCCAATTCAGGGGCCGGCGCGTCGTTGAAGGCGGCAACTATTAAACGACGCGTTGGGATGCGCAAAAAAAGAGCACTCGTCATTTAATGGTCGCCTCTCGGATGTCTGCCAGCTTGCCATTGTCGCCCACTAGCTCAGATGGGCAGGAGTGAGATGGCTGGGGCGGCTCGGGCTGGAAGCTGCGTGCACGGGGTGGCTGTGCTGCTGGCGTCCTCGGGAACCCGCTGGACGGGCCGTCAGGCGTGTCCGGCCGTGCTGATGGAAGTGAGTTCGGCCCGAATCGTTGCCAGCAGGCGCTCGATGGCCGCCAGGTCAGGCGGGTGGGGCAAGTAGGCCAGTGCGGCTACGGTTGCAGGGTGCAGCCCCAGAACCTCGGAAAGGTCATCGACCTTCGACAAGGTCGCGTGCCTCTCACCTCGCTCCAGCTGGCTGACATAGGTACGGCTCGAGACTGCGCCAAAGTCCTCCTGCGACACCCCCTGAGCGCTGCGCGCGCAGCGCAGAGCGGGACCTAAGGCGTTTTTGCGGAGGAGCTTCATGTCAGGGCAACCAGCCCCGATTTCCGCATCTAGAATGCTAAAGCACTACACGCTATAGCGTTCATGATCGACCATCTAGTGCGCCTGCCAGCCGCACCTACCTACTCACCGACCACTCGAAAATGGACAAAGTGAAGGCGCCAGGTATCAGAGAGCGAATCAGGCAGCAAGCGGTTGAGCTTCTAAGCGCCAACCCCGCTGGCCTTCGCTACTCTGAATTGTTCCGTCAACTACGAGATGGGCCGCCAGCATTCAATGGCGGGACTATCAGTTCGACGATCTGGAATCTGGACGTCGTACTGCCTTCTTTGGTGTGGAAGCCGTCAAAAGGGTTATACCGACATGCCGACTTTAACGAGGCGGAGGCTTCGACTGAGGCGGTGGCTCGGGTCACGCCAAATCAGCATAAGGTTCGAGAAGATCAGTTTTATGCTCCGCTCGCGGACTGGCTGAAGAACGAAGCCGAAGAGGTGACGCTTGCACTTCCGTTGGGAGGCAACATTTTCCGTGACCGCTGGGGTACTCCCGATGTAATTGGCAAGCGTGAGTCGAAGAGAAGTGACGTCATCAAGGCGAATACCGAGATAGTGGCTGCAGAAATTAAGGCGGACACCATGCAATTAGTGACCGCCTTCGGGCAGGCGTGCGCTTATCGGCTGTTTAGCCATCGATCTTATCTCGTGGTACCAAAGCAAGCGAATGCAGATGAGATCGCGCGGCTGGATGCTTTGTGCGAGATATCGGGGATTGGTCTAGTGACTTTTGATGCCGAAGACGTAAAGGCACCCGGCTTTTCGGTACTGGTTCGGCCGAGGTCGCATCAGCCTGACCTTTTCTATACCAACCGCTATCTCGCACTGATCGAGGGCGATCTCTTCAACTAGTATTGTTTAGGAGCTAGTAGCCTATTCCCGCGGATTCAACGATCACGGTATCAGTCAGTAGGGCCGATCAATTTGGAGAGCGCGAGTTCCAAATCTGGGTGGATCTCCGGTTTGCCTTGGGCATTGACGGCTGTACCGGTTACGGTAGCACTCAGCATCAATCGCCTGTCAGGTTCTCGGAAGATACTTTGAATGAACTGCAGGCGCAGTCGCCCTTTCCTAACGAACGTCGTCTGGACCACAAAGTTGTCTGCCGCCGTCAGTGAGCCTTTAAAGTCGGCCTCGATCCGGGTCACAACCAGGAAAATGCCGCGTTTCGCCAGTTCGCCAAAACTCAGGCCCACCTTCCGCAGTAAGGCGTGTCGGGCATGCTCAAGGTAATTCAAATACACAGCGTTGTTGACGACTAGGCCCATGTCGCATTCGTAGTCACGAACCTGCATATGCAGTTCTGACCTGGAGGCTTCGGAAGGAGGCATGCTTCAATTAGCTCGTTGTCCCGACAGCCTCTGGCCTCGTGCTGTCACGCACTTGGCCGCGCCTCAAACTGCAGCTTGCTCTGCCGCGCGGAGTCAGGAAGGGGCAGGTCTAGGATGGTCCATGGCTGCACGCCGGCACGAAGTGCACAGGCCCGTACACCCTCGTCACCTGAAATGATCGCCCGTGCGCCACAGGCCTTGGCAATCGCCACGATCTGCCTGTCGACCTTGACCTTCTGGCGAGAACCCACACCGCCATCCTTCTTCGCGGCTTGAGCATCCTTTCCCTCAGCAAGGGCCTGCGCAGCTCGACCAAGTGCAGCAGCATCGAGCAGGGCGCATTCTGTTGCCGACCGCCTGTCGAAGGGCGCTACCTCGATGCATGCCCGTCTCTCCAGTTTGTCCATGTACTCAAGTCCCGCCTGGTCCGCGCCGGCAAGAAACTCGGCCAGTGCCGGCATCGGCACAACGATCTGACCCTTTTTCTTTTCCATGTCGGCGAGGAAGGCGTCGATCCGGGCACGGCTGTCGGCACTGAGCTTCGGGTCAACCAACGCAACCAGGAAGTTGGTGTCCACGGCCACCTTCTGGAACGAAGAGCCCTTGGTCAATGGACGCCCCTCAGTTCTCGCCAGAGGTCCTCCGGCTGCTCCACCGCCCTCCAGCCGCTGTTCTCGACAGCCGAGAATTCAGCGATGACCGCCGTCAAGGGCGTTTCGTCCAACAGCTCAAAGGAGCGTGCGGTGCACCTGTTCGTCTCGGGGTGCCAACCATCGTCGCCGCGAATCCAGTGGCCGCGAACGCAAACGCGCACCAGTCCCTTGCGAAAGTGCGCGAGAACTTCGCGCGCCAAATCCTCACTGCGGACCAGAACCTTGACGTCGTACCCGTCAACAGCGCGGAGGTGTAGGTGCATGGTGTCGTCTGCTCCGACCAGACCCGTCACCATGCCATCCACGGTGCCTTCTTGCCACACCCGGTGTAGCACCTCGTTAGCGGCCTGAACGCCGTGGAAGCGGTGGACAACCTCGCGATTCGCATCCAGCAGTTCAGCTTCGCGGATACCATCCACGCCCAGCATCGCTTCCAGTTCGGCAGCCACCCGCGCTGGGCGGCTGTCGTCCTCAGTGCGGACCAGCTTCAGCCGCTGGTTGACCTTGTCAACGCAATCGTCAGCCACCAGCGCACGAATGCCCGTGCTTTCCTTCTTGATCCCTTTGAATACAGGGCGGTTCTCGGTCCCGAGAAGCTCAGCGAAGACGCGCAGGTACTCAGCCAACCGCTCCATTGGGACGCGGTCAGGGTTCCGCTTCAAGATGCGGAGCATGAAGGACCACTTCGGCTCAGCCATGACTGCCAGTTTAGAGGCTGCGCCAAAAGCCTGACACAGTACAGACGCGGGGGGTAACCAGGCTGATTCTGCGAGGGCGCGACGACCGTCAGTCGCCCAGAACCACATCCTGGACCTGCTGTTCCAGCGACCGTCCAGATGCGTCGGCGTCGGCCGATGTCGCCAGCAGGAAGATGCACCGCGCGCCGCTGCTGTCCTGCCACTGCCGGCCGACCAGCGTCTTCTCGCGGGTATTCGAGCGGCGAGGGATCGCGGCCGAGCCGGAAGTCGCCGTGACCAAGCTCCTGCCAGAGCATCTTGGCCTGCCGCCCAAGCAGCAGCGAGAACGAGTTGAAGGCTTCCTCGCCCATCTCGCTCTGCAGCTCGAACAGCCGGCTCTGCGAGATGTCATCGTCGTAGACGACCCAGGCCCAGCTGCCGTGCTCGTCAACTTGCTCGAACTCGAAGAAGAAGCACAGGCCGCTGCGATGCCACGCCCGTGACGCCTGCGCGTCGGCACCCTTGATTTCCCAGTCGCTGCGCCATTCAGCCGGCCACGACGCCGGGTCGAGATCGGCCGCCGCAATGGGGGTTACGGAGTGAATGCGATTCGACATGATCAGTGTGCGGCCCCGTTCAACGGCGGCACGTAGCCCATCTCCACGCACAGACACCAGCCTTGGTCGTGGACCCGATCCCAAGCTTTCTGGCCGACGCGCTGCCGCATTTCGCGGTCCAGGTCATACACGTCGCCCGATTGCAGTTGCAGCGTCCACGCCTTGTGGACCGGGTCTTCCTCCACCGCGCAGTAGACCGGCGTGACCGCGAGGCCGCTCGCGTGCACGAGCCATTGCTCGCTATCCTTTTCTTTGACGTGCCAGAGGGTGCGCCAGGCGTCCCCGAACGGCCCGGCCAAGCGTTTGGCTGAGCAGTGGAGGTAGCCTTCTTCCATCAGAAGGATTTCAGCTTCCTGCCGCATGCGCGCCAACCCTGCTTCTCCCAGCGGGACTTCGGCTTCAGTGACACGGCTGGCCCATTCGTCCGGCACGGTGCCGCACCAGCCCATGCGGCCGCCCGATGATTTCAAGTTCAACATCAAGGCGTTCCGACTGCTGACCGGCCACCAGACGCCGCCCAACGTGTTCCCGCCTGACATCCAGCAGGCGTTGCCGCCGCTCTCGGGCAGGAAGAAGAACTGGTACTACGCCGATCTGCCACGGGAGATCGTCGACGAGATCTGGTTGCGCTTCAAGGCGGCAGTCGAGCCGCTCAAGGCCGCCTGCAAATTGCGGGCGGTGCATTTCCAGTACCTGCACTCTGCGATGGTGTTCGGTGCCGGCATCGCGATCACCTTCGCCGCCTACCGGCTGCTGAACCTTATTGCGGTGGCCGCTTTCTGGATCGCCTACATCTTGACTAGGGAAGGTCTGCAAAACCCCGTCCGCGACGGACGATGAGGTTGCATGCCGTTCGCGCGGAGAAATAGCGTCCTATCAGAGCGTCGCGGGCGG
>NZ_NISI01000010.1 GCF_002205845.1 Roseateles puraquae
GCTACAACTGGCATCGGCCACACTCCGCACTCAACCGCCAGCCGCCCATGAGCCGTATCCCGGCCATGAACAACCTACTGGAACTCAACAGCTAGGCACGGAGAGGGCGAAGCAGTCGCCGCCGCCTGAGCAGGCATTTCTGGCGGCAGTTGCGGCAGCGTCAGGTTGACAAGCCCAAGCAGAGCCGGTGCACAGGAACTGGCATCACTCGCCAAGTGCTGGGCCGACGCGACGGATCGGTCTTCATGTACGCCGTCCTCATCCTGATCGTGGCTATCGTGATGGTGAGCTTCGCCCTCGAAGTGCATCACCGCATGCTTCTGCTCACCAGCATCCGCCATCACGACGGCAATGCCAGCATGGGCCAGCGACTGCAAGCACATGCAAAGCATCAGGGCGAATGTCGTCAGACTGCGGCACACAACCAAATTTTACTCGTTGAGGGGCGGACAACAAAGTTTCGAACTCGGGGAGGCCCCATCCCAGTCATTACCATTCGCAGGTGGCCTCGCCGCTGGCTCGCAAGTCCAGCGACTCGACCGCCAGCCACACAGCTTCGACGCGGATCACCGCAACAACCCGCGAGACACTCCGCAAACCTGACGCCGCTCTGACCGGCCAGGTGACCGTGATCGATGCTGGCCGGCGCCTAAGTTCGACTCGCGCATCAGGCGCCCGTACGGTGAGATCGGGCGGCGCAGGAAGCGAGAGCGCGATGAACTCGCGTATCTAGGCGAGTCCGGTCAACTGCCTCCATCGGTTAGCGACATTGGCACTGATGTCGTGGCACGGTTGGGCCTAGCCCACCGAATTTTCCGTAGGTAGCCGGAACAACTACTGCGCGCCGCGAACTTCCCCTTTTTGAGCGAGCTGGATAGACTGAGGCTGTGCGACGCATCTTCATGTACGTGCTGTTGATCGTGGGGCTGCTGCAGTTCAACTGGGCAGCTGCAGCCGCGTATTGCGCGCACGAAACTGGTGCTGCAGCCGAGCACTTTGGCCATCACGAGCACAAGCACTCGACGTCTGATCAGGCGAAGCCCGCCAAGGAGTCCAAGGCAACGAACCTCGCTCATGCGGACTGCGAGATGTGCCATTTCGGTTCCAGCGCGCCCAGCTTCGAGGTGCTGATTGCGTTGAGCAATCCCTCGAGCCAGACCGTGCTCGCAGAGCCGATGGAACACGCTTCCCACATCCCCTCGTTGCCAGACCGGCCAGATAGATCGCGCCTCGCCTGATCCGGCGAGAAGCGCGCTACTGCTTTCCCAAGCTCCGTTCGACGCCTCGTCGGAAACCTTGTCGGCACCTGCCACGAGGAACCGATGCGACCACCTTTGATCGCACGAACCTCTCCCAGCAGGCTGCCATCGCAGTCAACTGACGCGGCAACGTCGCGCAGCATCTAGGAGATAGACATGGGATTTTGGGAACGCATCGCGCGTGGCGTCATGAGCGGACACGGTAGTGGCGGTCATCACGGCGGGTCTCGCTCGCACGGGTCCGGCCACGGCGGCTACAACAAGCACGGTGGTCACGGTGGCGGTGGCTACTACCCCTCGGCACCGACGCCAACACAGACGAGCCCTGGTGGCATTTCTGGCCTGACGTGCGCGAAGTGCAGCCAGCCCGGGGCGCCAGGTGCGCGCTTTTGTGGTGGATGTGGCGGTCCCCTCGTGGCGGCCAGCTGCGAGGGCTGTGGAGCTGTACTCCTGCCCGGCGCTCGGTTCTGCAGCCAGTGTGGCAAACCGGGTGCGTGATCATGGACAGGCGCAGCGTCATCGTGTCCTCCGCAGCGTTGGGCAGCCTGGTGCTGTCGGGTTGCGCGAGCACTTCTCGCACTCCTCCGAACGATCGCCATTGCTACTGGGCGAGAACGCGGAGCAGATCCAAGCCGACCTGCACGGCTGGGCCGATCCCGGACCTCGCAGCCGACGAGAGGGCCAAACGGTTTGAGCCGGTGCCAGGCCGGCTGGTGATCTATGTGGTCCGGCACCGCTGGGGCGACACCGTGAACATGGTCCGAGTGGGAATGATGGGTGGCGCCCTGGTGTCCACGACCCCGGCATCCATGGTGCGGTTGGTGGTCCCGCCAGGCGGGCATCGGTTGGTGTTCGAATGGGCCAAGGGGCAGGGCAGTTTGGATGTCCGCGGCGAAGCCGGGCAGGTGCTCTTCGTGGAACTTGTGGGCAGCCTCTGGTTCTGGAACGAGTACTACCGGTTCGAAACAGGGGAGTCGTCCTTGCGCGACCGCGCATTGAAGTGCCGGTTAGTGGCTGATGTGGATGGGAAGGGATGATGGCCGTACGACAGACCGACGGGCTTGAGGAGGCGCCAGCGCCTCTCCCACCAGAGTCAGCTGCGGCGCACTTTGAGGCGATCGCGAAAGGCATCAACGACGTCGACGTCGTCATCCAGGGGCTGATAGGCCGGATCCGGCCAGCCAAACCTTGGCAGCGCCAGTTGCTGCAGCAGTTGCGGACGGCGGATCGGCATGTCGAGATCCTGCGGTTGGCCATTTCGCTGGACAGGAGTGCCGAAGAGATCCTTGAAGCGGCGAAGGCGTTGAAGCAGGGCCTGCAGCTCACCAATATGCAGATCGTCGGCGGGCGCGCGGACGGCTTCACTCGCAACGCCTTGCTCGTGGCGTTCCGCAACGCGACGCTGGTCACCGAGATGCTCTCTCCCTGACTGGCTACTGTGAAAGTTCAGTTGCGCGGATGGCTGCCTGCATATGTGTCAGGCGCCGTTCGTTCTGAAAGGTTCGCCGGTCGCCTAGACGGCGGCTTCGAACGGCGCAACATGACAAATTTGTAATGGTCTCAGCAGGGGTCTCGTCGGTGGCGGATTTCTACAGTCTTCCTCGTGGTGAACGTTTTCAGGCGGCTCGGTTGAGCGCCACGGGCACCGAACAAGGAGTACCTCATGAACCGCAACCTGTCTGCTACCGCCCTGATCGCCAGTCTGTTCGTCGGCATGACCGCGCAGGCAACGCCGCAGCGCAACGATGCCATGCTGAATGGCAAGTCGGTGCATGGCGAGGCGGTGGCTGCGCCTCAGAACGCCCGTATCGTGAACCTCGATGCTGGGAAGTCCGTGAACGTGAAGTGCGGCGAGGTGATTACGTTCCAGAAGGCGGGCAAGTCTTTCAGCTGGAAGTTCGATTCCGCCCAGCACCGCGCGGTGGATGTGCGCACGATCGCCCCCGCAGGTTTCGCTGACAAGCCGCTGATGGTCTATGTCTCTCGCAGCGAATGGGAAGGCGCCTGACCCTTGGCACAAGCGATCCGCGGCCTCCCGGCTGCGGATCTGTAAGCCAAAGTCACTGCGGTCTGCGAACGATTTCACTCAGTTGGACCGCAACGAGTCACCCTGACTTCACGCATTCAAGACACAATTCGGCCCATGAGTCGCTGGCTGACCATCTTTTTGCTGTTTGTGCTGCCCGTCCAGTTCGCCTGGTCGGCAGCGGCAGCCTATTGCCAGCACGAGGACGCTCCGGCCAAGACGCACATCGGGCATCACGTCCATGAGCACAAGGCCGGCAACGACACCGGCTCCAAGGCGTCTGGTCAGCACTTGGGTGAGTCTTCGTCGGCCAAGGCCGGCAAACTGCTCGGCGACAACGATTGCGGCTACTGCCACTTCAGCGTTGTGAAGCCGATGGTGTCCGAGGCGGTGAAGTTGGACAGCACCGCCACCTTCTCTCTCCACGCTGCGTCGAAGAAGACGTTCAGTTCGCGCGGGCCTGACCTGCTGGAACGCCCCAACTGGCGCATCGCCTGATCGGCGAGCGCAGTTCCGTCTCTACTTTCTTTCTCTCATGCGGCCCTGACCGCAACACTGCTCTCGCCGAAACCCTCGCGTTGTTTCAACAACCCTGGAGCTTTCGATGCGCAGAACCTTCGTGCCGCTGGCGTGTGCGGCACTCATTTCCTCCCTTGCTCAGGCCCAATCGCCTGCGCCTTCGGCCACTACTCGTCCTGACGTCAACGTCGCGGCGTCGGCGGCCATCACCCCCCAAACCGCATCGCTGACGCTCAGCGCGGCGGTCGACACGGCGCTGGCGCAAAACCCGCAGCTCCGTGCAGCCGCGGCCGAGCTGGATGCCAATGACGGCGCCTTGCGGCAGGCTGGCCTCATCCCGAATCCCGTGCTGGGTGTCGATCAGGAAGACCTCAAATCCGGCACCCGTACAACGACCGTGCAGCTCGCCCAAACGCTCGAGATGGGCGGCAAGCGCGCTGCCCGTGTCGAGTTGGCCCAGCGTGGCAAGGACATCGCCGCACTGGACCTTGTGGCGCGGCGCGCCGACATTCGCGCCAGTGCCATCCAGGCGTTCTTTGACGCGCTGACGGCTCAGGAGCGCGTCAAGGTGGTCGAGGAGTCCCTGCGTATCGCCAACAGCGGCGTGGACGCTGCCGTGCGCCGCGTAACGGCAGGCAAGGTCTCGCCGACCGAAGAGACGCGCGCCCGTGTCGCCGCCTCGACGGCACGAATCGACCTGCGCCAAGCCCAGGCTGAACTCTCGGCGTCACTACGGGCCCTGTCGGCCGTGATGGGCGTTGCTGAGGGCACGGTCCAGCGTCTGGACGGCAACGTTGAAGTGCTGCCCGTTGCGCCCTCCGCGCCAGACATCATGGCCCGTCTGCCGGACGCGCCGGCCATTCGCCGCGCCCAGCTGGAAGTCCAGCGAGCCGATGCCGGCTATAGCGTGGCACGTGCCAAGGGCGTGCCTGACGTGACTGTCGGCGTGGGCGCGCGTCGAGACCAGACCGTGGGGCGTACCCAGGCTGTTCTGAGCGTCTCGGTGCCGCTGCCGTTCTTCGATCGCAACCAGGGTGGTCAGTTGGAGGCCCTGCGCCGGCGCGATGCCGCACAGGCGACGGCCCAGGCTGAAGAGCTGCGTCTGCGCTCTGAGGTGTTGCAGATGGCCGACCTGCTGCAGGCACGCAAGGATGAAGTGGAAGCTCTGCGCCGCGAGGTGCTGCCCGGTGCGCAAACCGCGTACGAGGCGGCCAAGACCGGCTTCGAGCTGGGCAAGTTCAGCTTCTTGGATGCCCTCGACGCCCAGCGCACCTGGCTCCAGGTCCGCAGCCAGTACTACACGGCGGTGGCGCAGGTCCATCGCACGGCTGCAGAGATCGACCGCCAGCTCGGCACCACGACAGATCGCCCGTAACGGGCAACCAACTCAAGAGATCGACGATGTACAACAAGCAAAGCACGCTGGAGCGCCTGCGTGGCGCCGTGGGCAAGAAGCAACTGATCGCCATCGCCGCAGTCATCGCACTGGGTGCGGTGGGCACCGTGTCCATCCTGCGCATGGGTTCCAGCGCACCTGCAGCCGAGGAAGAGCATGGCCACGGTCATGACGAAGCCAAGGGCCATGGAGACGAGGAACACCACGGCGAAGCCAAGGGCGCGAAGGGTCACAGCGACGCTGAGGGCCACGGTGACGGTGAGCACCATGAGGAAGCCAAGAAGGGCGCCAACGGCGGCGACGTCCTTGGACAGCAAAAGGGTGTGACCGTCGAGATGCTTCTGGCTGACCAGGGTGGCTCGCCACGCATCAAGGTGTGGCTGACGAAGGACGGCAAGCCCCTGCAACTGGCCGCTGCTCAGGTGGCCGTGCAGCTGCAGCGCCCCGGCCGCGACGCAGAGAAGGTCGCTTTCGCCCTGGACGGCGGCGTGCTGGTGAGCTCCCAGGTCGTGAGTGAGCCGCA
Organism: Roseateles puraquae; assembly: GCF_002205845.1. Lineage (GTDB taxonomy): Bacteria > Pseudomonadota > Gammaproteobacteria > Burkholderiales > Burkholderiaceae_C > Pelomonas > Pelomonas puraquae. Next base: position 5,724 of record NZ_NISI01000010.1, read on the forward strand.
CCTTTTCAAGGGCACCGTCGACGTCCAGACGGGCGGCGGGCTGCTGCAGTTCCCATTCGAGAAGGACGAGGGCGCTGTGACGATGACAGCCGAGCAGATCAAGGCGGCTGGCATCAGCATCGAGACGTCGGGTGCGGCCACGATCCGTTCCGCGCTGCAGTTGCCCGGCGAGATCGGCTTCAACGAAGACCGCACGGCCCACGTGGTGCCGCGAGTTGGCGGTGTCGTCGAGTCGGTGCCCGTGGCCCTGGGTCAGCAGGTCGTGAAGGGGCAGGTCCTGGCCGTCATCAGCAGCTCGAGCGTGTCCGACCAGCGCGCCGAACTGCAGGCCACCCAAAAGCGTTTGCAACTTGCACGCACGACGTACGAGCGCGAGAAGCAGCTGTTCGAACAGCGAATCTCGCCGCAGCAGGATGTGCAGCAGGCCGAGCAGGCCATGCGCGAGGCAGAGATCGCCGTGGCCAATGCCCGCCAGAAGCTGCAGGCCATCGGCGCCACTTCTGACTCTTCGTCGCTGAACCGGTTCGAGCTGCGTGCGCCGTTCAACGGCATCGTCGTCGAGAAGCACATCGCCCTGGGCGAGCAGGTGCGTGAGGACGCCAACGTGTTCACCATCTCGGACCTGAAGTCGGTCTGGGCGCAGGTGAACGTGCCCGCGCGTGATTTGCCGCAGGTCCGTATCGGCGAGAGCGTGGTCATCCGCACCACGGCCTTCGAGCAGAAGGCCGTGGGCAAGGTCGCCTACGTGGGCGCCCTGATTGGTGAGCAGACCCGCACAGCGCAGGCGCGGGTGGTGGTCGACAACCCGAACATGGCCTGGCGTCCCGGCCTCTTCGTCAACGTCGAGGTCTCGTCTGACGAGTCTCAGGTGCCCGTGTCGGTAACGGCGGACGCCATCCAGACGATGGAAGGCAAGTCGATCGTCTTCGTCCGCACGTCGAGCGGCTTCGCGCCGGTGTCAGTCGAGCTGGGCCGCAGTGACGGCAAGCGTACCGAGGTCACCTCCGGGCTGAAGGCGGGTGCGCAATACGCGACGTCCGGCAGCTTTGTCATCAAGTCTGAAGCCGGCAAGGCCTCGGCCAGCCACGCGCACTGAAAGAGGCGTCGACATGTTTGAACGCATCATCCGATTCGCCATCGAACACCGATGGCTTGTGATTTTGGCCGTGCTGGGCATGGCCGCGTTGGGTGTCTTCAGCTACCAGAAGCTGCCCATTGACGCGGTGCCCGACATCACCAACGTCCAGGTCCAGATCAACACCAAGGCTCCTGGCTATTCGCCGCTCGAAACCGAGCAGCGAGTGACCTATCCCATCGAGACCGTCATGGCCGGCTTGCCCGGCCTTGAGCAGACCCGTTCACTGTCGCGCTACGGTCTGTCGCAGGTGACGGTCATCTTTAAGGACGGCACCGACATCTACTTCGCCCGCCAGCTGGTCAACGAGCGCATCCAGAGTGCGCGTGGCCAGATGCCGGCTGGCGTGGAGCCAAACATTGGTCCGATCTCCACCGGCCTCGGTGAGATCTACCTCTGGACGGTCGAGTCGCAGCCAGGCGCGAAGAAGCCCAACGGCGAGCCCTACACGGCCACCGACCTGCGCGAGATCCAGGACTGGGTCATCAAGCCGCAGCTGCGCAACGTGACCGGTGTGACCGAGATCAACACCATCGGCGGCTATGCCAAGGAGTACCACGTCTCGCCGGATCCGAGCCGCCTGGCTTCCTACGGCATCACGCTGGCTGACGTCGTCAACGCCCTGGAGCGCAACAACGCCAACGTGGGCGCGGGCTACATCGAGCGCCGCGGCGAGCAGTACCTGATCCGCGCGCCGGGCCAAGTCAAGTCCATCGCCGACATCGGCAACATCGTGCTGCGCAACGAAGGCAGCGTGCCGGTTCGCATCAAGGACGTGGCCAACGTCGAGCTGGGACGCGAGCTGCGGACCGGTGCTGCGACCGACAACGGCAAGGAAGTGGTGCTTGGCACCGTGTTCATGCTGATCGGCGAGAACAGCCGCACCGTCTCCCAGGCCGTCGACAAGAAGATGGAGGAGATCAACAAGAACCTGCCGGCCGGCGTCCATGCCGTGACGGTCTACGACCGCACCACGCTGGTCGACAAGGCCATCGGCACCGTCAAGAAGAACCTGCTGGAAGGCGCGATCCTCGTGATCGTCATCCTTTTCCTGTTCCTGGGCAACATCCGCGCAGCCGTGCTGACGGCGATGGTGATCCCACTGTCGATGCTCTTCACGTTCACGGGCATGGTGAACCAGAAAGTCAGCGCCAACCTGATGAGTCTCGGAGCGTTGGACTTCGGGATCATCATCGACGGCGCGGTCGTGATCGTCGAGAACTGTGTGCGACGCCTGGCGCATGCGCAGGAGCACAAGGGCAGACCGTTGACTAGGTCCGAGCGGTTCCATGAGGTGTTCCTCGCCTCGCAGGAAGCACGTCGTCCGCTGCTTTTCGGGCAACTGATCATCATGATCGTCTACCTGCCGATCTTTGCGCTGGCTGGTGTCGAAGGGAAGATGTTCCACCCGATGGCCTTCACGGTCGTGATCGCTCTGGTGGGCGCAATGATCCTGTCGATGACCTTCGTGCCGGCAGCCGTTGCGCTGTTCATCGGCGAGAAGGTTGCCGAGAAGGAGAACTTCCTGATGGGTTGGGCCCGTCGCGCCTATGAGCCTGCGCTCAAGCGCGTGATGAACGCCCAGCCGCTGGTCATCACCTTTGCACTCGTCACGGTGTTCCTGTCGGGGCTGCTCGCCACCCGCATGGGCAGCGAGTTCGTGCCGAGCCTCAATGAGGGCGACTTCTCCATCCAGACCTTGCGGATCCCGGGCACGAGCCTGACGCAGTCGGTAGCGATGCAGCAGCAACTCGAAGCGACGCTGAAGGCGAAGTTCCCCGAGATCGAACGGACCTTCGCGCGCACCGGCACGGCTGAGATCGCGTCGGACCCGATGCCGCCGAACATCTCTGACGCCTACGTGATGCTGAAGCCGCAGTCCGAGTGGCCCGAACCCCGCAAGACGCGTGACGAACTGCTGGCCGCGATCAAGGCCGAAGTCGAGAAGATGCCGGGTCAGAACTACGAGTTCTCGCAGCCTATCCAGTTGCGGTTCAACGAGCTGATCTCCGGCGTGCGCTCCGACGTGGCCGTCAAGGTCTTCGGCGACGACATGGAGGTGATGGACGGGGCAGCCCAGAAGATCGCCGCGGTGCTCAAGGGCATCTCGGGCTCCACGGAAGTCAACATCGAACAGACATCGGGCCTTCCGATGCTGAGCGTGCAGATCGATCGCGAGAAGACGGCGCGCTACGGCCTGAACGTTCAGGACGTCCAGGACACGCTGGCCACCGCCGTTGGCGGCAAGGAAGGCGGCACGATGTTCGAAGGTGACCGTCGCTTTGACATCATCGTGCGCGTGCCCGAGTCTGTCCGCACGGACCTGGAGGCGATCAAGCGCCTGCCGGTGCCGCTGCCTGGCAGTGCTGATGGCAAGGGTGCACGTCGCTTCATCCCGCTGAGCGAAGTGGCTGACCTCTCCCTGGCCCCTGGTCCCAACCAGGTCAGCCGCGAGAACGGCAAGCGCCGCGTGGTGGTCAGCGCCAACGTTCGTGGTCGCGACATCGGCACCTTCGTCGCAGAGGCTGAAGCCGCGATCCAGCAACAGGTCAAGCTGCCCACGGGCTACTGGATGGTCTGGGGCGGCCAGTTCGAGAACTTGCAGTCCGCCACGCAGCGTCTGAAGGTCGTCGTGCCGGTGTCCCTGCTGCTGGTGTTCACGTTGCTTTTCGTGATGTTCGGCAACGCCAAGGACGGCATGCTGGTGTTTACCGGCATTCCATTCGCGTTGACCGGCGGCATCGTGGCGCTGTGGCTGCGGGACATCCCGATGTCCATTTCTGCGGCGGTCGGCTTCATCGCGCTGTCGGGCGTGGCGGTGCTCAATGGCCTCGTGATGATCTCGTTCATCAGAAGTCTGCGGGAGTCGGGCAAGAGTCTCGACCAGGCCATCTTCGAAGGCGCGGTCACCCGTCTGCGTCCGGTCCTGATGACCGCGCTGGTCGCATCGCTCGGCTTCGTGCCGATGGCGATCGCAACCGGTACCGGCGCCGAGGTTCAACGTCCGCTGGCCACGGTGGTGATCGGCGGCATCCTCTCCTCGACGGCCCTGACGCTGCTGGTGCTGCCGGTGCTGTACCGCATTGCCCACCGCAAGGACGAAGAGGGCGAGGCTGAAGCGCCCCGCACCACGCCTGGCGCGGAGGTGGTTGCATGAATCCAGCGCCACACAACACGGCGCGCAGGCCGAAAGGCCGGTGCCTCGCGAACCTGAGCTCCTTGCATGGAGGGTGGCCGCTTGGCCGCAGAGCCTCATGAAGATCCTGGTCGTCGAAGATGAAGTCAAGGCGGCCGGATATCTGCGAAAGGGTCTTACCGAGGAGGGCTACCAAGTCGAGGTGGCTCTCTCAGGTGTCGACGGCCTGCACATGGCGTCCGTCAACGAGTACGACCTGGTCATCCTGGACTGGATGCTGCCGGGCATCGACGGCCTGGCCGTCCTGTCCGCTCTGCGTCACACCCGGTCCGTACCCGTTCTCATGCTGACCGCGCGCGGTCAGGTCGAGGACCGGGTGCGGGGCCTGCAGAGCGGCGCCGATGACTATCTCGTCAAGCCTTTCGCGTTCTCGGAACTGGTAGCGCGCGTGCAGGTTCTCCTGCGCCGCGCATCGGGTTCCCGAACGGTGGCCGAGACCACCCTCTACAAGGTCGCCGACCTTGAGGTGGACATGGTTCGCCGCAAGGCCAGCAGGTCCGGTCAGCGGCTGGATTTGACGCCCAAGGAGTTCAGCCTGCTGGCGCTCCTGTTGCGTCGACAAGGCCACGTGCTGTCGCGAACCGAGCTTGCCGAGCAGGTCTGGGACATGAACTTCGACAGCGAGACCAACGTCGTCGAAGTGGCTATCCGCCGGCTGCGATCCAAGCTGGACCAGCCGTTCGAGCGTCCCTTGCTGCACACGGTGCGTGGCATGGGGTACGTGCTCGAGGACCGGACATGACTGCCGCGCCGCTCAGCGCTCCGAGCCTGCGGGCTCGGTTGTCGCGCCAGTTCGCGTTGCAGACCATGGTCGGTCTCAGCCTGGTGTGCGGCGCGGTCTACCTTGTCATCGCGCTCACCTTGTCCAGCCGGCAAGACGACACCCTCGTGAAGAAGCGGGCCACCGTCCTTCGCTTGCTCAACGAAGCCCGCGAGGTACACGACGTCGCGGGAATCCAGCACCTGCTCAGCGATTTCCTGACGGGCCACGACGATCTGTCGTTGGTCGTGCGCCAGCGAAACGGCCATGCGGTGTTCGACAAGAACGACCCGGATAGGCCGGACGCGATGAGCAAGCGCCTGGTTTTTGACGTTCGCCTTCCGGATGAGATGGGTGGATCTGGGCGTGCGGAATTGATCCACGACATCCGCAAGGACGAGGCGCTCCTGTCGCGCTTGTGGTGGACGCTGTTGACCGGCGCGATCGTTGGCACGCTGGCCGTGTCGGCAACCGGGTTCATGCTGGTCAAGCGGGGGCTCGCCCCAGTCAACGCGTTGGCGGGACGGACCTCCGAACTGGATGCCACTCGGATGGGCCAGCGTCTCGACCTCACGGGCCAGCCCGAGGAAGTCCTGCCGTTGCTGCTGCAGTTCAACGCGTTGCTGGACCGCCTGCAGGCCGCGTACCTGCAGATGTCGGCCTTCAACGCCGATGTGGCGCATGAGCTCAACAATCCGCTGTCGATCCTGATCGGTAGCTGCGAGGTGGCTCTTCGCCGGCCCCGTTCCGGAGCGGAGCTCCAGGACGTGCTCAGTTCCAACCTGGAAGAGCTTCGTCGGATCGCGGGCATCGTGGCCGACATGCTGTTCTTGTCTCACGCTGAACGAGGCGTGACCGCGCGTCGCGCATACCCGACGCGGATGGCAGAACTCGCCGCCGAGGTGGCGGAGTACCACGAGGCGGCTCTGGAAGAGGCGGAATTGCGCGTCGAGGTGCGGGGTGACGCCCGAGTTTCGGTCGACGCGGGACTGGTGCGGCGTGCCATCTCCAATCTCTTGAGCAATGCGTCTCGCTACGCGACAAAGGGGTCGCTGGTCGAGGTGAGGATTGATCGGCCGAACGTCGACCTCGTCTCGATCGGCGTTCACAACAAGGGACCAGTGATCCCGGCAGAACACCTGCCACGGCTCTTCGACCGGTTCTACCGAATTGACCCGTCTCGGACCAACGCCGACCGGAACCACGGACTGGGCCTCTCCATCGTCGCGGCGATCGCCAAGATGCACGGTGGGACCGCTACGGCCACATCAAGCGAAGAGGGCACCTACGTCGGGTTCACCGTCGATAACCGCGTGGAGGACCCAGCGCTGGCGGATGAAAGGGCACAGCCATGGTGACGCTGTTCGAGCACCTCAAGGACAAGCACCACGGGCTCGCTTACTTCATCTTCCTGAGTTCGCTGGCCGTGGTCATCCTCTCGTTGATCCTGGGCATCTACTTCTTCCGGCAGGATCGTGCGAAGAAGAGGGCCCGGCGTGAGGAACGGCGAGAGCGTCGCCGCCGTGGCGGCCGCCAAAAGCGGTAGCCTCCTACATTGACCCGCTGCTAGGATCATTTCGTGCGTAGAGCCCTCGTGATCTTCTTGCTCGCGGTGCTGCCTTTCCAGTTCGTCTGGGGAGCTGCGGCTGGGTATTGCCGTCACGAGCCAGGCAGTGAGGTCAGCCACTTTGGCCATCACCTGCACAAGCATCAGTCGACGGCCGGCAAGGCCTCTGATGCCGCGGGTGACAGCGCCAAGCAGCTCGCTGGCGAGGATGCGGACTGCATTTCGTGCCACTTCAGTTGCGCATCCTTCCCCTCCGATGTCGCCGTCAGTCTGCTTAGCGACGAGGTCGGGCACGTGGTGCCGACGGTAAGGCAGGCCAGCTTCTGGCTGCTTGTGCCATCGATCGACCGCCCCAATTGGGCATCGCCTTCTTGATCTGAGCCTGGGCTCTGCCCGGGTAACGTCGCCGGCGCTATGCGTCCGGCAGTTCAGATAGACCCGACCGCCGGCATCGACGGGTCTAGTCACGATGTAGCCAGCTAATGCCTGTCCCGGGCGCTGGCAACCACCTTCGCAAGAAAGAGATGTCGTCCATGAGCGATACCCAGAAGCTGCGTCTGGATCTCCCCCTGGTGCTGCCGGATATCCACGACGCTGAAGATCCCTGCGTTACGCGCCTGCAGGACAAACTGGTAGGGCGGCCAGGCATCGAAGAGGCCCATGTCACGGGTGTCAAAGAGGGCAGGCCTCAGCTATGCGTGCACTACGACCCCAACGTGATCTCGCTGAGCCGCCTGCGTGAGCTGGTTGCTTCGACCGGCCTGGAGCTGACAGATCGGTTTGCGCATGTGTTGGCGCGGGTGAATCTGCCGATGCATGCCCGATTCGCGCAGCGCATCGCTGAGCAACTGCGATCGCTGGAAGGCGTCATTGAAGCCGATGTGTCCCCGGGTGGTGTCGTGCGCATTGAGTACGACCGCTCGAAGATGGACGCCACGAAGCTCCGTCAACGATTGACCTCGCTCGACATCTCCATTGGCGAGCCACGAGCCTCTGGAGCCAAGCCTGGCGAGAAGGGGCTGTCAGCATCAGCGTCGGAGCCGCGCGCTGGTTCTTCCAAGGACCAGAAGGCCGCGAACGATGAGCATGCCGGTCGTGAAGAAGACGACCAAGACCATGAGCATCGGGACGGCGACGGTCATGACCATGCGCATGCAGCCGACGGCAGCTCCACGGGCAAGCACAAACACGGCGAAAAGGGCCACGTTCACGGCAAGGACGAGGAGGGCGGCGAGCACAGCCATGAGCACGGGGGCCTCTTCGGCGAGAAGACGGAGCTGATCTTTGCGTGCCTGTCAGGCGTGTTCCTGCTCGGAGGCTGGCTTGTCGGGCGAGGGGGCTCGGGACCGGAGTGGCTGCCGACGGCCTGCTACGTCGTGTCGTACTTCTTCGGCGGCTTCTACACGGTCCGCGAGGCCATCGAGAACCTGCGCGCCAAGCGATTCGAGATCGACACGCTGATGCTGGTGGCCGCAGCGGGCGCCGCTGCCCTGGGATCCTGGGGTGAGGGCGCGTTGCTGCTCTTCCTGTTCAGTCTGGGGCATTCGCTGGAGCACTACGCCATGGGACGGGCACGGCGAGCGATCGAGGCGCTGGCCAAGCTGGCACCGGACACGGCGACCGTCAGGCGCGAGTCCGGGACCGAGGTCGTGCCGCTGGATCAGCTGCAGGTTGGTGACGTCGTGGTCGTGAAGCCCAACGAGCGACTGCCGGCGGATGGCGTTGTGGTCGTGGGGACGTCCAGCGTCAACCAGGCGCCCGTGACGGGCGAGAGCGTGCCGGTCGACAAGCGGCCTACCGAAGACGGTAGGGCCGCGATCGGCAACTTCGAGCGGGTCGCGGCGGAGAACCGCGTGTTCGCGGGCACCATCAACGGCTCGGGCGCCATGGACGTCATGGTTGCGCGCAAGTCGGACCAGTCGACGATGGCGCGCGTCATCAAGATGGTCACCGAAGCCGAAGCGCAGCGGTCTCCCACGCAGCAGTTCACCGAAAAGTTCGAGCGGATCTTCGTGCCGTCGGTGTTGGTGCTCGTCGCTCTGCTGCTGTGTGCTGGGTTTGTCATCGATGAACCGTTCGCGCAGACCTTCTACCGGGCGATGGCGGTGCTTGTGGCCGCCAGCCCCTGCGCATTGGCGATCTCGGTGCCGAGCGCGGTGCTGAGCGGCGTCGCACGGGCAGCGCGGGGCGGGGTGCTGGTCAAGGGCGGCGGTCCACTGGAGAACCTGGGCACGTTGACGTCCATTGCGTTCGACAAGACGGGCACCCTGACCGAAGGCAAGCCAAAGCTGACTGATGTGGTGCCTGCGCAGGGCGTGCCGGAAGATGAGCTGCTGGCGGTTGCGTTGGCCGTTGAAGAGCACAGCGACCATCCACTGGCCGCGGCCATTGTCACGGGTGCGAAGGAGCGACTGGGCGACAACGCCAAGCTGCTGCAGGCTTCAGACGTCAAGAGCATCACCGGCCGTGGCGTGCAGGCTCAGCTTGCTGGCGAGACGGTGCACATCGGCAAGCCGGTCTTGTTTACCGAGTTGCCCGATTCGAAGGTGCCGCCTGATGTCGACGAGGCCAACACGAAGCTGGTGGCGGATGGCCGCACCACCATGATCGTGCGCAAGGGTGGCCGCTTCCTGGGCGTGATCGGCGTGATGGACACGCCGCGGCCTGTTGCCGGCCAGGTGATGGCCGAACTGCGCAAGCTCGGGATCGAGCGTCTGATCATGATCTCCGGCGACAACCAGAAGGTCGCGGAAGCCGTGGCGCAGACCGTGGGGCTCACCGAGGCTCGGGGCGATCTGATGCCCGAGCAGAAGGTCGGGGAGATCAAGAAGCTGCGCACCGAGCACGGCAAGGTGGCGATGGTGGGCGATGGCGTCAACGACGCTCCTGCGATGGCCAACGCCACCGTGGGTATCGCGATGGGCGCTGCGGGGTCGGATGTGGCGTTGGAAACCGCAGACGTGGCGCTGATGGCGGACGACCTGGCGCAACTTCCGTTCGCGGTGGGTCTCTCGCGCAGCACGAGCCGTGTCATCAAGCAAAACCTCTGGGTGAGCCTTGGCGTGGTGGCCGTGTTGATCCCGTCCACCATCATGGGTCTGAGCATCGGCACCGCCGTCATCTTCCACGAAGGATCGACGCTGCTCGTGGTCTTCAACGCGCTGAGACTTCTGGCCTACAAGCCGTTCGACAAGAGCGCGAAGGCGGCGGAGCCGGCCGCAGCAACAGCGTGAGGCAGCCATGACCGTGCAGGACGATGAAAGCCGGACCGGGCAGCTGATGGAGGACGACGACGGTGACCTGACCGACATGCTGGGAGAGCTGCGGGTGCTGCTTCCGACTGCCCAACTGCTGTCGGCCTTCCTGATCGCCGTGCCGTTTGCACCGGGGTTTCGCAGCATTGTGCAAGCCGAGAAGAACGTCTTCCTGGCCACGTTCATGCTGTCGGTCGCGGCTCTCGTGTTGTTCACGGCGCCGGCGGTGCAGCACCGGCTGATGCGGCCGCTGCGCCAGCGTGCGAACTTCAAGGCCAGGGCCAGCCGGCAGATGTTGGTCGGCGCGGCATCGCTCGCCATTGCGCTGGTGCTGGCCACGCAGTTCGTGCTGTCGGAGGTGCTGGGACACGTGGTGGGGAACATCGCCGCAGCCTTCATCGGTGCGTTGATTGGCGTGATGTGGTTGCTGGTGCCGCTGGACTGGAACCGACGACAAGATGAATGAGCGCTCCGCCGATTTCGCTAGCCGGCGTGATGATGTTCGCGTCGGTGCCGGCTTCGGTCAAGCATACCGACCGCTACGGCACGATTGGCGCCGAGGGCTGAACGCAGAAGTCAAACGAGAGCACGTGCGAAGCAAGCGGGCCTACCACTAGGCACCGTCTGCTTGAGGCTAGCTGCAGCCGACCGGATCGCTTCGTCGTCAGTGATGGCCACTGCAGCTGCGCCTTGAAAGCGCTGCTGATCGTTCAGCAGATCGAATCCCGTGTGTCCGCTCTCATCAACTCGGAAACACTGCATGGTGTGCTCAGGGGAAGGGAACAGTCACGCATCCATCGGTGCCATATACGGTCGTGTAGTGGTACTGGGCAGCTAACAGACGATCGTTCCACCGCGTGGTGAGGTCCGTTTCATAGTTAAAGACCAGTTCGGGCGATCGACCATGCCGAACGGTCCTGGCAACAGCTTCGGGCGACGGATGGCCGTAGATCTTGCCGTTACTGCTGAAAAGGTATCTCTGGCTCCTCAAGGCGTCGATGAGCGGGATGGACACATTCGCCTTGCTTCCGTGGTGAGGCAGTTTCACCAGGTCGAATTTATAGGGTGCTTCTCCCTCGAAATGCCGCAATGAATCCAATACTCGAGAGGGGTACGCATCAGCACCGAACAGGATCCGATGCTTCCCGAACTTGAAGACGAAGGCGATGCTGCTCCCGTTGGCCTCTGCTACATCCTCGATGAACGGGTCATCTGCCAGAGCATCGACATCCATCATGCCCGTTCCGCCAAAACGTTCCCGCTCGGATTCGACGATGTGTTCGGCAAGTGGATCGGCGTACAGACCGGCGGCCTCGCACACATCAATCCATTTCTTGCGGAGCCTCTTGAGCAGCGCATCATCTGGCGACAACAGCCGGATCAACGCACCGCCAGGCATTTTCACGTCGTCCTTGATCGAATCAACCGAAATTCGGCTGCCCGCAAAGGCATCGTTCCATGGCAAGCCTTTTTCCAAGATCAGCGCCGTCAGCTTCTCGCCTTGCTTTTCACTGAACGCCTCGCCGGGAAGATGGCGAAGGCCGTTGAACCACAGGTCTCGCACCGGTACGCCGAAGAAGTCCTTCTCAAGGAGGCCGATCATGCCGGCGATGTGATCAGCGTCGATGTGGGTGACGACAACGAGTTCGAGCTCTCCGCCTCGCGCCGCAAGTTCTTCCAGCTTGTTCTTGAGGACCTCGGACACGCTGAGCCCGCCGTCAATCAGGATCACGAGGGGGGCGTAGGCGTCACCGTATTCGATCCAAAGGCAGTCGCCATAGTTGGCCGGCAAAGCGGTGACCAAGATCATGGCGTTCCTCTTAAGCTTTTTGGAGCGAGGTCCAGAAACTTCGATAGATTCACGGTGGTGAACACAGCGTCCTGGGAGCACGCCAAAGACGCGCGTGTTACGGCCGTCAGCGCACGCTTCGCAGGCTGGTCCTTGGCATTTACCACCGTCAGGAAGTTCAGCGCATCTGAGAGAACGCGGAGCCCGATGGTGAAGTAGGGGAGTCCTTGGTCGACCGAACCCAGAATCAGCTGTCTTGCTTGGACGAATTCGCGCGAATTGCTTTCAGCATCTCGCAGCAAAGTCCACCCGACGGCGATCCAAATGTCTGACATCCAGTAGTTGCCCGCAAGAAAATTTAAGGCTATCTCCGACCTTATCAGCGCCTCATCATTGGCGAGTGCATTGACGTAGGCTGCAATGGCAGCGAGGAACGGCTCTTGAAGCTTGTACTCGAAATCCTGCCCTGAACTGCAGATTTCCCGAAACATGGCGTTAGCGGATGACCAGTCACGGATGGAGAGATATTCGAGGAGTGCGTTCAGGGGCGGGTCCGCTATTTCCAAACGAAAGCTCCACGGCGCGGTGGCATTCAGGGGCTCCTCGCGCTGACTTCGCAAAAGCAAAGGGGCGGCACCGGCGCGCCAAGACCAAGTCTCCGGATAGGAGATCAGCGTCCACGGCTCTGCGCCGCCACGTGCTAGCAGCCAGGCGCGCCCCATCGGAGGAGACGGCTTAAGCCATGGGCCTTTCGGCAATTCGGTCTGTAAGTCAATAGCGGGTATTTGAGCCATTCGAACGACCGGATGGCCCTGCCTTCTGCGGGACAGAACTCCGGCCACGAATGCACGTGGGTTCAGGAGGCTGATGTCCTGGGACGTACCCGTAGCGACTGCGAGAACTTCGAGGTCCTGCGTCGATGCCTTCGCAGACGCAGATGACATCACCACGCGTGCTGCGAGCCGGTTGGCGAAGTGGCTCGGTTCCGCAGGCTTCTTTGCGGACGGTTGGATGTATGGGATTTCGAACAGATACTCCTCGTCCCTCTTGACCAAAATGGTGCGTATTGAGCGCCGGCCACGTGGCTGAATCACTTCGACGAGGTATTTTCCGGGGCCAGGCAGGGAGAGCTGCGATGGGGGGGACGAAGAGCCATTGCCCACTGTGATCGGCTGCTCGCTGTAGACGCTATCGCTAGCCTCGGTTCCGTTCACAAGCCGAATGTTGCACACGGCCTGAAGTACGCGGGGGGCAGTGCTGCCGCCGACCCCGGCTGTGAACTTGATGACTGCGCTCACAAGACCTCCAATTCGACTTCTTGCAGCGGAGCGATAAGAACCACATCCCTGGGGTAGGCGGCGGGGTGTCCGCTAGCGCGCAGGCAGCCAAATCTCCAAAGGTTGCTTCTTCGTGGTGTCCCGGGGGACCAGCTTGATCGGTACGGCGGTCGTCGCTCCGAGCTCTCCAGTCGCTAGGGCAGCGACGTCGTTCGCCACCTGCTGGTCTGCTGGTGAAAAGTAGCGTACTTCCGCAGTCTTGGGGGGTATCGCCTTGCGGGCGATTTTCTCCACGCCTGGTGCGACGTAGCGATTCTGGAGGAGCGCGCGCCGCAGTTGCTCGCCTGTCGCGCGGTCTTCTTCGCGGGCGACCTGCACGTAAACCAGCGGGCGTGCAGCCAGCTCCAGGCGCTCCAGTTTTTCAGTGAGCCGACCCATGGCTGAAAGTCCTTGGGTCGATGCAAGGGCCTTCAATGGCGCGATGTTGGAAGCGACGAAGTTGCCAAAGGCGTTGCCGGGCTTGAATGGGTAGTCCCGACGTGCGCGCTTGATGTCTTCTGCAGACATGCGCTTGTTCTTTTCCCGGACGTAGCAGGGCCCCTTTGTGCCGTTGATGGTCCCGGGCACGATGTCATCGGGCGTCGGGTACAGGAACAACGAGCGCTTGTCGGGGTGCGCAGATCCGCTCACGGTGTACGAGTTTGCGAGGAGCAGGTTCGCTTGCGTCCAGTTCGGTGGTGCGTTGTACGCGCGCAGGTAGACATCAAAGATGGTCGGCTCGCCATTGGGGCCGGGCTCCAGCCTGTACTCCGCCTTGCATTCAGGCCTCTGCTGTTCATGGAGGAATCCCAGCACATGGCCGAACTCGTGCAGCACATCGGCCTTGTCCTCGGCAGTCCAGAGCGGATAAGTCTGAGCAAGAGCGCCCAGTTGCATCGTGGCCTGGTTGAACTCCGGTTGCAGGGCTTGGCGTCCGACGGCGCTCCACCTGAGCCTTGCGTCTGACGCGGTCAGGTCAATGCGGACCTGCGCAACCGACGGAGGGTCACCGGGGCTGTATGTGCGCCCCGAGCGAGCGACGGGATTCAGGCCGAAATCAAAGCTGATGTTGGCGACGGATGACCACTGGCCTGCGATGGTGGCGATGTCGCGCCAGATCTCGAAATTACCGCCCTGGAATGCAACGATGAGTTTGGTGCCATTCGGCCAAGCGTAGTTCGTTGCGACGAAGGAGAACAAGCCCGGCGAAGCTGTCTTCTTGATCGCTTCGTCTTCAGCCTGCTTCCGTTGCAGCAGCGCTTCGGCAAGCTCTGTTGGGTAGCCCTCGATAGCGGTTGGCGGGGGTGAGGCGACCGGTTGGGCCTGAATCAAGAAGGTCAGGCCAGCGAGCGTCAACCCGGCCGCCCACTGGCGACGGCGGTGCCTCCCGCCTTGTTGTTTGGCGCGAGGGGCCATGATCAGGTCCCACAACCAAGCTTGGCGATGAGCGTATCGTCCTTGCTCTTGATCGCTTCGATGCACGCCTCGTATTTCTTCCTGGCCAGTTCAGCCTTGGTTGACGCCGCCAAGACCTCCGCTTCCTTGGTGTCGCGTGTCTTGAAGCTGTCGAACAGCTTGCCCACTGCGCCGAAGTACGCGCCGATGACATCCGCTGGTAACTTGAGCAGGGCGATGAGTTCGCCATCCGCATCCTGATCGAACTTCGTCGGCATCCCATCTGAAAAGCCGAAATCCGCGGTCGCCGAACCAAAGAAGGACTTGGCCATCGGCAAGAAGCGTGTCGGCGAGAGAGAAGGTGATAGCACGATCGCGGTCACCTTGACTCCCGGGCCATCAGCCGTGACCTTGAACGCTTCTTCCTGCCGGTAATAGATCCCCTCCCGGGAACCTCCCGTGAGTGACGGCGACGATGCGGCGCCGGTAGGGGTGCCTGCCGGCACCGCAGCAGCGATGCGTTCAATCGTGACCTTCAGATCGCAGGCGTTCGCTTTCGCGCCCGGCTCCACGGTGTACAGGAACGTATGAGTGCCATCAGCGCACGGCGGAGGAGGGAGAGGCGCCGCAGCAAGCCCAGGGCCCGCGAGCATGCCAGCGCTCTCGGCGAGATTCTTGAGTGCGTCTGCCACCCCGCTCGTGCTCGTTGACTTGGCGGTTGAAAGCAGCCCCGTCGGGCTGATGCCGATGTTCATGGCGTTCTTGCCGACCCAGTTGCGATTGAAGTTGATGGCGTAGGCCTGCTGGGTGTCGGGCAGGGCCGCAGTGCTGGCGATGGTCACACTGGTGGTGACGGCTTTGCCTTTGGTCTCTTTGACCACCGTCACCAGCACATCCTTCTTCGGGAGGTAGTACACCAATCCCTCCGAAGCCTTGGCGGCGGGCTCGGAGCTGATGCTTGCGCATCCAGTCATGACGAGTGCCAGTGGCAGAACAAACAGGCGGAATTTCATTGTTGGCTCCCAGGAAGTAGGTGCCGACAGCTTAGGAGGCTCCGGTGCTGGTGTGCTCCTCAATCTTGACGGGGATGCGCGCTTGCCGAACTGACGGATGCTGCGCTGGGTTTCTCGCGGACGCAGGATGGGCGAATGCCGACGCGATCAATTCGCTTCAGGTGCGCGCCGACTCGAGACCATCGCGCCGCACGCAATCCCTCACGAGCGCCAGCCGGTGCCGGCTCGACGTTCGACCCACTGTGTGCGCAACGCCATTGGCGCAACCTGCGGGGATCCTTCCCCCTCACTAGACTCCCCGCACATGCCCCGCCGCCCCGCCCGCCACCACCACCACGTCTACGTGGTGGAACTGGCCGACCAGGTCTGGAATGAGCCGAGCTTTCGCAAGTGCAACCCCGACTACCAGCTGGGCAAGCCTTTCGTCTACGTGGGCATGACGGGGCTGGACCCGGACCTGCGGTTTGACAAGCACAAGGCCGGCATCCAGGCCAACCGCTTCGTGCGCGAGTACGGGCTGCGGTTGGTGCCGGCGCTGTATGAGGTCTACAACCCCATGCCTTACGAGGCGGCGCGCGAGATGGAAGTGGAGTTGGCCATCGGTCTGCGCGAGGCGGGGTTTGGGGTGTGGCAGGCCTGAGCGGGCGGCGTGCGCGGTGACTTGAGGTGGCAGGCAGGGTGCTGCCTACACTTGGCGTTGCTTCAGGAGACCTTTGAGATGACGCCCCCCACTCTCTCTTGCGCCGAGGCGCTGCGCGATGGCGGCATCGACGCCATGGCAGCGTTGGACAGCGCCCTCGCCTTGGCGCTCGCCCAGGCGCCCGTGGAAAGCCATGCGGAACTCAAGCGGGCCATCGGGCGAGCGATGTCGGCCATCATGGGCGAGACGATCAACCCCGCGGTGAAGGCCTTTGGCGCGCTGGCCCCGAGCGAGGACGAGTGGCGCCGTGTGGTGCAGGCGAGATTGCAGGCCCGCATGGCAGGCACTGCCGGCGCGGCAGGCGCCTGAGATGACTGGCGCAGCGCGGGCCGCTTTAGAAGTCGCCGCCGCCGCGCCGCCCCGCCTTGATGCTGCTGCGCTTGGCCTTGCCCTCCAGCCGCCGTTGCTGCGAGCCGTAGGTGGGCTTGGTGGCGCGGCGGGCCTTGGGCACGTGGGCGGCGGCTTGCACGAGGTCGATGAGGCGGGCCACGGCGTCGGCGCGGTTGCGTTCCAGGCTGCGGGCTTCCTGGGCCTTGATGACGACGATGCCGTCGGCGCTGATGCGTTGATCGGGCCAGCGCAGCAGCCGGGCCTTCACGGCCTCGGGCAGGCTGGAGGCGCGGATGTCGAACCGCAGGTGGACGGCGTTGCTGACCTTGTTGACGTTCTGGCCACCCGGGCCGCTGGCGCGGATCGCGTCGAATGTGATCTCGCCGGGCTGGGGCACCCAGCGCAGCTCAACCATGGCCCGCGGTGCGCACCGGCACGCGAGGGGCCACGGCGCACATCAGCTCGTAGCCGATGGTGCCTGCGGCCTGGGCCACTTCGTCGATGGGCAGGCGCGAGGGCTTGCCGTCGACGGTGGGGCCCTCGCCCCAGAGCGTCACTTCGCTGCCCCAGCCGCTGGCGGGCAGGGCGGTGAGATCCACGGCCAGCATGTCCATCGACACGCGGCCCAGGGTGCGGGTGCGGTGGCCGTCCACCAGCACAGGGGTGCCGGTGCCGGCATGGCGCGGGTAACCGTCGGCATAGCCACAGGCCACGATGCCGATGCGCATGGGCTGCTCGGCGGTGAAGGCGCTGCCGTAGCCCACGGTGTCGCCGGGTTGCAGTTGCTGCACGCCGATGATCTTGGAGCGCAGGGTCATGGCGGGGCGCAGGTCCCAGTGGGTGGCGTCGTGCTCGGGGAAGTCGGGCACGCCGCCGTAGGTCATGATGCCGGCGCGCACCCAGTCGTTGGCGGTGCGGGTGGCGTGCCGCAGGGTGGCGGCGCTGTTGGCGATGGTGCGCTCACCGGCCAGGCCGTCGGTGGCGGCCTCGAAGGCGGCCAGCTGGTGGGCGATGCCGTCTTGGCCCAGGCGCAGGGCGTCGGCGTCGGAGAAGTGGGTCATCAGGCCGATCTCGTCGACCTGGGGCAGGGCATCCAGCCGCGCATAGGCGGCGCGGAAGGCGGCCGGCGTGAAGCCCAGGCGGTTCATGCCCGAGTTGAGCTTCAGGAACACGCGGTGCGGCTCGTGCGTCTTGTGCATGGCCAGCCAGTCGATCTGCTGTTCGCAGTGCACCGCGTGCCAGAGCTTCAGGCGCGAGCACAGCTCCAGGTCGCGCGGCTCGAACACGCCTTCCAGCAGCAGGATGGGGCCGCGCCAGTCGAGCGCGCGCAGGCGTTCAGCCTCGGCCAGGTCCAGCAGCGCGAAGCCGTCGGCGGCGCGCAGGCCTTCAAAGGCGCGCTCGATGCCGTGGCCGTAGGCATTGGCCTTGACGACGGCCCACAGGCGGGCGTTGGGGGCCAACGCGCGGGCGCGGGCGAGGTTGTGCGCCAGGGCGTCGGTGTGGATGAGGGCTTCGATGGGACGGGGCATGCCGCGATTTTGCGCGCGCCGCGGGCTCCAGTTCGGCGAAGGGTGCGCGTGCTATAAACCCGCGCCGCACCGGCCAAAAACCAAGAGACAGTTCAGGATTGCGCCTCGCCCGATGAAACGCGGCTTCTACACCATCATGTCGGCGCAGTTCTTCAGCTCGCTGGCAGATAACGCTCTCTTCGTGGCCGCCGTCGAGCTGCTGCGGTCCTCAGGCGCCGCCGAGTGGCAGCGCGCCGCGCTCGTGCCGATGTTCGCCCTGTTCTACGTTGTGCTGGCCCCCTTCGTGGGCGCCTTTGCCGATGCGGTGCCCAAGGGCAAGGTCATGTTCTTCTCCAACAGCATCAAGGTGATCGGCTGCCTGATGATGCTGTTCGGCACCCACCCGCTGGCGGCCTACGCCATCGTGGGCCTGGGCGCCGCGGCCTACTCGCCGGCCAAGTACGGCATCCTGACCGAGCTGCTGCCGCCCTCGCAGCTGGTCAAGGCCAATGGCTGGATCGAAGGCCTGACCATCGCCTCCATCATCCTGGGTGTGCTGTTGGGCGGCCAGCTCATTGGTGACCGCGTCTCGCACATGCTGCTGATGGTGGATATGCCGATGATCGACACCGGCATCGACACCCCGCCTGAGGCGGCCATCGCCAGCCTCGTGGGCCTGTACGTGCTGGCGGCGCTGTTCAACCTGCGCATCCCGCGCACCTCGGCGCCGCTGCAGCCGCTGGCGCACAGCCTGCCGGGTCTGGTGCGCGACTTCTCCGCCTGCAACAGCAAGCTCTGGCAAGACAAGCTCGGCCAGATCTCGCTGGCCACCACCACGCTGTTCTGGGGCGTGAGCGGCAACTTGCGCTACATCGTGCTGGCCTGGGCGGCGGCGGCGCTGGGCTATGGCACCACGCAGGCGTCGTCGCTCGTGGGCGTGGTGGCCATCGGCACGGCAGTGGGCGCGGTCATCGCGTCGCTGTACTGCCGGCTGGACCGTGCCACCTCGGTCATCCCGCTGGGCATTGCGATGGGCCTGCTGGTGATCTTCATGAACGTCATCCACAACGTGTGGGTGGCGGCGCCCTTCCTGATCCTGCTCGGCGGCATCGGCGGCTACCTGGTGGTGCCAATGAATGCGCTGCTGCAGCACCGCGGCCACATGCTGATGGGCGCTGGCCGCAGCATCGCGGTGCAGAACTTCAACGAGCAGGCCTGCATCCTGGGCCTGGGCGCCTTCTACACGGCCATGACCAAGTTCGGCCTGTCGGCCTTCGGGGCCATCACCATCTTCGGCATCGTGGTGGCCGGGGTGATGTGGTGGATCAGGCGCTGGCACCAGCGCAACCTCGTGGAGCACCGCGAGGAGGTCGAGCACCTGCTCGACATCGCCCGCACCGACCACGTCCCGCAAGACCGTTAAGGCTTCCGTCCAAGGCCGCGTGCCTCAGCGCGCGGCGGGGGCCGTCAACTGTTGCTGGAGCCGCGCCCCTTGCGGCCGGTGGGCACCGGGATCAGGTGCTTGCCTTCCAGCACCATCTCGATGTGCTCGCTCCAGGCGCGGGCGATCTTGAAGCAGCCGCTGTGGTTGAGGTGGATCTCGTTGTGCCAGTCGCCGCTGATGCCGGTGGAGCCCGGTGCGGCCAGGGCCAGGGGCACGGCGGTGGAGTCGAACACGAAGAGGCCCGGGAAGGCGGCCTTGTCGGCGGCCATGCTCTTGAGCAGCTGTGCCAGGTGGAACACCATCAGCCGGCTCACCGCGGCCCAGTCGGCCGCCGGCACGCCGTAGGCCTTGAGCGCCGGGTAGAGCCAGGGGCCGCTGGAGCCGAGTTCGTCGCTGCTCTCGGCCCCTGCCGGGCGGGGCATGGGCACCGCATAGCAGTGCATGAACACCGGCTTGCCCGCCGAGGGGCCCTGGTCGCGCAGGCTCAGCAGGTGCTTGACGTTGGCGCGCAGGTAATCGGCGTAGGTCGTCCAGCCGGGTTCAGAGAAGTAACGGGCCACGCCGGCCGAGGGCGGGCCCCATTCGGTCTGGCGGCGCAGCAGGCGCAGCTCCAGGGGGATGGGCTCGCCGTTCCAGTTGTGGGCGGGGGTGCGGGCGGCGGCGATCAGGTCATTGCCGCCCACCGAAAGCAGCACGCCGTCCCACACCGGCGCGCCGGGGCCGGTGAGCAGTTGCACGAACTCGGGGCTGGACTCCAGGTCCACCATGTGGGAGAGGGCATTGCCCGTGCCGGCACAGTTCACGGCGACGGTGTTGGACTTGAACACCAGCTCCTGCAGCAGGTTGGCGTGGGCGTTGAGCTTGGCGCGGGCATTGGAGAACCACGAGTCCCCTTGCGCCAGCAGCTTCCAGCGGTAGCTGCCCAGGTCGGGAGGGGTTCGTCCGGCCAGGTCGGCCGGGGTGAAGCAAGCCAGGTGATCCATGAAAAGGTTGATCCGAAGTTGCTGACCGGTCGGCGCGCCCCGGGGTGGCGGCGCTCAAGTTCGCGCGATTGGAAGGCCACCCGCGCGCCGGCCGCCATGCTACAAACCCTGGGGCTTCCCAGAGGTAGCATCTGCCCCGGCTTCTAGGGGGAATTTGCATGACCGAAAGCGTGTTTGACTTCCAGGCGACGTCCATCCGCGGCGAGCCCGCCGACCTTGCCGCCCAGCGGGGCAAGGTGCTGCTCATCGTCAACACGGCCAGCGAGTGCGGTTTCACGCCGCAGTTCAAGGGCCTGGAGAAGCTCTGGCAGGACTACGGACCCCAGGGCCTGGTGGTCATCGGCTTCCCCAGCAACGAGTTCGGCGGCCAGGACCCCGGCAGCAACGACCAGATTTCGAGCTTCTGCGAGCTGAACTACGGCGTGAGCTTCCCCATGATGGCCAAGATCAAGGTCAATGGCTCCGAGGCACACCCGCTGTGGAAGTTCCTGAAGAGCGAGAAGCCCGGCCTGCTGGGCACCGAGGCCATCAAGTGGAACTTCACCAAGTTCCTGGTCGGCCGCAACGGCCAGGTCATCAAGCGCTACGCGCCGGCCGATGCGCCCGAAAAACTGCGCGCCGACATCGAGGCCGCGCTCGCCGCCAAGGCCTGATCAAGCCCCTGCCGGGCGCCACCACCACCGCCCGCGCCCACGCCGCACCCGGCCGGTGGCCTCGGCGGCGGCCAGCAGTTCGTTCGCCGTCTGGCGTGACACATGGGCCAGCTGGGCCAGCTCGGTCTGCGTGGCGGCCACCTCCACCCAACCTTCGCCTGTCGGGCGCCCGCGCTGCCGGGCCAGCTGGGTGAGGGCGGCCGAGAAGCGGTCGGCTGCCACCTCGTGGCGTGCCGCCTGCAGCAGCTGCAGCGTGACGTCGAACCGCCGGGCGAACTCCGCCAGCAACGCGCGGGCGAAGCCAGGGGCCGAATCCATCATCAATCGGTAGGCCTCGTGGCCGATGACCAACACCTCGCTGGGCCGGCAGGCCACCGCCTCGTACTCCGACGGCAGCCCTGCGGCAAAGGCGGCCAGCCCGAACAGGCGCGGCGGCCCGAAGTGCTCGATGGCCGACACCCTGCCGTCCACGCCCGTGAAGCGAGCCTCCATCTCCCCCGCTGACACGGCGTAGAAGGCTTGGGTGCGCTGGCCCTGCACGAACAGGCTGCGCCCGCGCGCCAATCGGCGCAGCGGCACCAGCGCCGGCAGTTGCCGGGCCACGGCCGGCGGCAGCGCCAGGCCGGGGAAGTTGGCGTCCAGCATGCGCCACAGGGCATCGTGTTCGGGCATGCGGCATTGTCGGCTGCCCGACACAAGCGGCCGGGCGCGCTGTCTATGCTGGCCGCATGCCTGACCTCCTCACCCCTGATCTGGCCGCCATGGCCGAGCTGTTGCGCCGCTTCGGCCGTGACGCCTGTCGGCTGGAGCCGCTGTACGTGGCCCTGTGCGAGGTGGCGGCGGCCAGCGAGCGGGCCTGCGCCCTGATGGCCGAGGCGCCGGCCGAGCAGCGCAAGGCCAACCTGCTGCTGGCGGCGCTGCACGAGCGCGTGCTGGCCGGGGCCGCGCCTGAACTGGCCGCCTACTACCCCAGCGCGGGCGGCATGCGTGCGCCGGATGCCGAGCTGGCTGATGCGCTCGGTGCCTGCCTGTCTCGCGAATGGCCCGCGTTGCTGCAGCGCCTGCAGCACAGCGCCACGCAGACCAACGAAGTCGCCCGCGGTGCCGCCCTGTGGCCGGCCCTGGCCGATGTGGCCGCGCTGACCGGCCGGCGCGATCTGGCGCTGCTGGACTTCGGTTGCAGCGCCGGCCTCAACCTGGGGCTGGACCAGTACGCGCTGCGCTACCGCACCGACGACGGCCTCACCCATGCACGCGGCGAGCCGGCGGACGGGCACCGCGCCGAGATCGAAGCCCGCTGGCTCGGCGCTACGCCGCCGCCGGGCCGGGCGTGGCGCATCGCCAGCCGGCACGGCATCGACCCCGCGCCGCTGGACCCGGCCCGCGCACCGGACCTGCGCTGGCTGCAGGCCTGCCTGTGGCCGCACGACGCCACCCGCCGCGAGCGCCTGGCCCGCGCGGCCGCGCAGTGTCGTGACCTGCCGATCGCCATCGCGCAGGCCAGCGACTGCATTGCCGCCATCGAGCCCTGGCTGGCGGGCTTGCCGGCGGGCGTACAGCCGGTGATGCTGACGAGCTGGGTGCTGTACTACCTGTCGGCGCCCGAGCTGGCGCGGTTGCGGGCGACCGTGGACCGCCTGGCGGTGTCGCACCCGCTGGCGTGGGTCTGTGGCGATTTGCCGGCCCTGAGCGCCCCGACCTTGGCCCCCGCGGACCTGCCGCCCCTGCCTGCCATGACGGCTGAAGACGCCGCCTCGGCCACGCTCTGGGCGTTGCGCTGGGCGGGGCAGACGCGGGTGCTGGGCTGGTCGCATCCGCATGGCCGCTGGGTGGCCTGGGGGGCTCCGGGATAATCGGCGCTCCTCAACGGAGCCTTCCCCATGTTCGAGCATGTCGATGCCTACGCCGGCGACCCCATCCTGAGCCTCAACGAGGCGTTCCAGAAAGACCCCCGCGCCGGCAAGATCAATCTCTCCATCGGCATCTACTTCGACAACGAGGGCCGCATCCCGATGCTGCCCTCGGTGCGCGCGGCCGAGCTGGCCGTGGTGGAGGCGGCGGGTGCGCGGCCCTACCTGCCGATGGAAGGCGCGGCCAACTTCCGCAGCGCGGTGCAGGGCCTGCTGTTCGGCGAGGGCCATCCGGCGATTGCCGCCGGCCGCATCGCCACCATCCAGGGCGTGGGCTCCAGTGGCGGCCTGAAGGTGGGCGCCGACCTGCTCAAGCGCTACTTCCCCGACAGCAAGGTCTATCTCTCCGACCCCACCTGGGACAACCACCGCGCGGTGTTCGAGGGCTCAGGTCACGTCTGCGAGACCTACCCCTACTACGACCCCGCCACCGGCGGCGTGCGCTTCGAGGCGCTGCTCGCGTTCTTCCAGCAGCTGCCTGCGCGCAGCGTGGTGCTGATGCACGCTTGCTGCCACAACCCCACCGGCGTGGACCTCACCGCCGACCAATGGCGCGCGCTCGTGCCCGTGTTCCGCGAGCGCCAATTGCTGCCCTTCCTTGACCTGGCCTACCAGGGCTATGGCGACGGCATCGATGAAGACGCCTTTGCGCCGCGCCTGCTGGCCGACGAGGGTGTGAGCTTCCTGATCGCCAACAGCTTCTCCAAGAGCATGAGCCTGTACGGCGAGCGCTGCGGCGCGCTCAGCGTGGTCTGCCCCGACGCCGACCAGGCCGCCCGCGTGCTGGGCCAGATGAAGTTCATGATCCGCCGCAACTACTCCAACCCGCCGATGCATGGCGGCCAGGTGGTGGCCAAGGTGCTGACCGACCCGAAGTTGCGCGCGATGTGGTTTGCCGAGGTGGCCGACATGCGCGAGCGCATCCAGGCCATGCGCCGCGAACTGCACCGCGTGCTGGTGGCCAAGCTGCCCGGTCGCAACTTCGACTACTTCCTGACCCAGCGCGGCATGTTCAGCTACACCGGCCTCACGGCCGACCAGGCCGACCGCCTGAAGAACGACCACGCCGTCTACATCCTGCGCTCGGGCCGCATGTGCGTGGCCGGCCTGAACACCCGCAACGTCGAGGCCACGGCCGAGGCGATGGCGGCGGTGCTGGGGGCCTGAGATCCTGCGCGCGCTGATCGCAGCCGCCGCCCTGCTGTGGGGCGGCGTGGCGGCGGCTGAGCCGGTCGTGGTCGACCGCATCACCTGGCTGGCGGGCGACACCGTGTCGGGACGTGGCTCGGGCAGCCGGCCCTCCGACCGCCTGCTCGACTGGCTCACCGCCCGGCTGCCGGGCATCACGCATGAGCGCGTGGTGGCCAATGCCAAGCGCAGCTGGATGCTGATCGAACGCGGCGACACCGTCTGCCATGCCGGCGCGGTGCGTTCGCCGCAGCGTGAGGCGCTGGCCTACTTCAGCAACACCTGGCCCATGCCGCCGCTGCAATTGGTGGTCAAGCGTGAGCGCGTGAGTGCCATGCCGGTGGATGCCGCCGGCCAGGTGGACCTCGCCGCGCTGCTCGGGCGCTATGAACTCAAAGGCGTGCTGGTGAGCGGTCGCAGTTACGGGCCGGTGCTGGACCCGCAGCTCGACAAGCTGGGGGCGACGTCGTCGGTGCAGCGCATCACGTCCGCCGATTTCGGCAGCAACCTGCTGCCCATGCTGTTGCAAGGGCGCGCCGACTACGCCCTGGAATACCCGAACGCGCTGGCCGCCCTGGCCAGCCAGCGGCCCGAGGTGGCGGGCCTGGCCCTGCTGCCGATTCGCGGCAATACCGAGATGGTCCTCAGCGGCGTGGCCTGCCCGAAAACCTCCTGGGGCCAGGCGGCCATCCGCCGCATCGATGCGGTGCTGGGCACGCCCGAAGGCGCCGCCATGTTGCGCGAGACCCTGCTGAGCGAGCTGCCGGCCGACAGCCGCCGCAGCTACCGGGACACCATCGACGCCTTCTTCCAGCGCCGCGCGCAGCCCACGCCGGGCCTCTGAACGCGCTCGCCCGCAATACCTGCGGGTTATGGGGGGCTCCGCCGGTTTCATTGGCAGCCGGGCCGCCCCTCTCTTACCCTGCGCCGCTGTATGAAGTTGGCAACGTCAGGATGAAGCATTGCGTGGTGATCGGTGGCGGCGTCGTGGGCCTGACCACGGCCTGGGCGCTGCTGGAGCGCGGCCACGGCGTGACGCTGGTAGAGCGCGAGGCCGATGTGGCCCAGGGCGCGAGCCGCGCCAACGGCGGGCAACTGAGCTATCGCTACGTGTCGCCGCTGGCCGATGCCGGCGTGCCGCTGAAGGCGGTGCGCTGGCTGCTCGACCCCGACGGCCCCTTGCGCTTCAAGCCGGAGTTGAAGTGGGCGCAGTGGTCCTGGCTGCTGGCCTTCCTGCGCAACTGCCGCGGGCCGGTCAACCGGCGGGCCACCGAGCGGCTGCTGGCGTTGGGCGCCTACAGCCAGGCGTCATT
Source organism: Roseateles puraquae (assembly GCF_002205845.1). Taxonomy (GTDB): domain Bacteria; phylum Pseudomonadota; class Gammaproteobacteria; order Burkholderiales; family Burkholderiaceae_C; genus Pelomonas; species Pelomonas puraquae. The sequence goes on from NZ_NISI01000010.1 coordinate 31,178, forward strand.
TGCGCGGCTGCAGGCCGAGGCTGGGCTGGGCGACACCATCGCCCTGCGCTCGCCGGGCAAGCTGGTGGTCTACCGCAAGCCGGCCGAGTTCGCCCGGGTGGCCGCCCGCGTGAAGGGCAGCACCGCCGAGCAGGCGTTGTCGCACGACGAATGCGTCGCCCTGGAGCCGGCCCTGGCCGACACCGAGGCCTCGCTGGCCGGCGGCATCTTCACGCCGGGCGAGGCGGTGGCCGACTGCCACGCCTTCTGCGCCCGCCTGCACGAACGGCTGGCCGGGCATGCGGGCTTTCGCGGCCGGCTCGGCGCCGAGGTGACGGGCTTCGTGCGCAATGACCTCGGCCGCATCATCGGCGTGCGCACCCCGGAGGCTGACCTGGGCGGCGACGCCATCATCCTGGCCGCCGGCCTGCACAGCCGTGCGCTGGCGGCCGGCGTGGGCGTGGACCTGCCGCTGTACCCCCTCAAGGGCTACAGCCTGACCGCCCCCATCAACGGCGTGCATCGCCCGCCCGAGGTCAGCGTGACCGATTTCGAGCGCAAGATCCTGTACGCCCGCATCGGCCAGGACCTGCGCGTGGCCGCCATGGTCGACCTGGTCGGCGACGACGACGCCCTGGATGCTGGGCGGCTGGCCTCCCTGCAGCGCTCGGTGCGTGCGACCTTCCCGAACGCGGCCGACTACGACCGCGCCACGCCCTGGGCCGGCCTGCGCCCGGCCACGCCCAGCGGGGCGCCCATCGTCGGGCAGAGCGGCGTACCGGGGCTGTGGCTGAATGTGGGCCATGGGGCGCTCGGGTTCACCTTCTCCTTCGCCACGGCCAACATCGTGGCCGAGCTCGTGTCCGGGGCGCCGAGCCCGCTGCCGCTGGACGGGCTGACGCTGTGACCCCCGACGACCTCGCCCAGGCCCTGCGGCGCGCGGTGCTGGCACAGCGCTTCGAGATGACGGCCGATTCGATGCAGGCCGGCGCGCCGCTGGGCTGGCATCCGAGCATCGACCTGGCCGTGATGGTCTTCCCGCGCGATGCCGCGCCCGTCGCCGCGAACGTGCTGTTCTCGCGCGAGCACCCCGACGGCCTGGTGGCGCGGTTCGATGCCACCACGGGCGCCGTCAGCAACATCGCCTTCCAGGCCGATGTGCGCAACGCCGCGGGCGACTCCTACGCCTGGCTGCCGGGGGCGGACTGGTCGCGCATCGACTTCCCGGCCTGGTTCGGCGCCGGGCCGCGCTTCGTGGCGCCTTACCCGGCCTCGTTGTTGAAGATGATGGTGGCCGTGGGCGTGGCCCGCCTCGTGGATGACGGCCGCAGCGATTGGGCGCTGCCCGTGGCCTACGGCGCGCAGACGCGGCCGGTGGGCGACTGGCTGTTCGACATGATCACCGTCAGCAGCAACGACGCGACCTCGGCGTTGGTGGCGCACCTGCATGCCCGCGGCGCCATCCGCCGCGAGGGCGGGCAGGAGGTGCACAACGAGCTGCATGCGCTCTTCGCCGCGCACGGCCTGCCGGGTCTGCGCATCGCCAACACGCAGCCGGACGGCGGTTGGGGCAACGGCGCCGGATCGGGCGTGGGCCAGATCCAGATGACGGCCTGGGATGCGCTGCGCCTGATGGCCCGGCTGGATGCCGACGCGCCCGGCCAGCCGGCGCTGGTCAGCCCCGCGAGCCGCGACGTCATCCGCCGCGCGCTGGACGCGCAAAAGCTCAACGAGATCCTGTCCAGCGAATCGCTGCGCCACCTGCCCGGCTGGGTGCCGGGCATCCCGTCGCGCTTCGCCCACAAGACAGGCAATACCCAGAACTACACCAGCGACGCCGGCATCGTGCACGACGGCGAGTTGCACTACCTCGTGGCCGTGACCACCAGCCTGGGGCAACGCTACGCACCGGCCGGCGCGGCCACCACCTGGCGGCTGCCGGCCCTCGGCGGCGCCCTGCATGCATGGCTGAAGCAAGCGTCCTGATCCCACCGCTGGCGCCTGGCGCCCAGATCGCCGTCATCGCGCCGGCCGGCCCGCCCAAGCCCGGCCGGCTCGACCCGGTGGCCGGCTGGCTGCGCGAGCGCGGCTATGAGCCGGCCTTGCTGCCGAGCTGCTTCGGGCCGCCGCCGCTGGATTTTCTGGCGGCACCCGATGCAGTCCGCCTGGCTGACGTCCACACAGCGTTCACCGACAGCCGTTTCGACGCGGTCCTCGCGCTGCGGGGCGGCTCAGGCTGCATCCGCCTGCTCGACCGCCTGCAGCTCGGTCGCCTCGCCTGCACCCGCAAGCTGCTGATCGGCTACAGCGACCTCACCGTGCTGCACGCCTTGCGCACCAACGCCGGCATCGCCTCGCTGCACGCGCCCATGCCGGCCAGCGACTGGGGCCTGCCCGGTGCCGAGGCTGACACGGATGCGCTCTTCCAGTGCCTGGCCGCCGGCTGGCGCGTGGGCGACGAAGTGGGTCGTGCGGCCCCGCATCCGTTCACGACCGGCAGTGCGGCGCATGGCCGGCTGATCGGCGGCAACCTGGCGATGTTCTGCGCGCTGCTGGGCACGCCCTATCTGCCCGACGTCGACGGCGCACTGCTCTTCCTGGAGGACATCAGCGAAGAGCCCTACCGCGTGGACCGCATGTTCACGCAGCTGCGCCTGGCCGGCGTGCTGGACCGCATTGCGGGCCTGCTGCTGGGCAGCTTCACGGGTGCCGAGTCGCCCGATGCGGTGCTGGCCGACCACCTCTTGCGCCTGCGCTGCCCGGTGCTGGCCGGCTGGCCCTCGGGCCACGGCCAGCCCAACCGCCCGCTGCCCCTGGGCGTGCATGCCGAGATGGACCCGGCCAGCGGCCGGCTCGTCCTCGGCTGACGCGACCCTACCGCGGCATGAAAAAGGCCCTGCGGGAGCAGGGCCTGGAACCCCGGCCCGAAGGCCGGTCAGAGTCTCAGAAGGTCTTACCAGAACTTGTAGTTCACGGTCAGCTGGTAGGCACGGCCGCGCGGGTCGGCCACGCGGGGCTCCCAGGAGCTGCCGGCGCCGGTGTTGCTGTCATAGGCGGCGGAGAACGGCGGGTCTTCGTTCAGCAGGTTCTTGATGCCGAAGGTCAGGCCCAGGTTCTTGAAGCCGGTGTAGCTGATGGTGGCGTCGTAGGTGATGTACTTGCTGACGTTGGGTTTCCAGTCCGGCGGCGTGACGCTGCCATTGGCCACGCCCGGCAGCACCGCATCCTTGTAGCCGGCCGCCCAGCGCTGCAGCACCGTGCCCGTCCAGGGGCCTTCGGCGTAGCTCACGACGATGGAGTGCTTCCAGCGCAGGCCCAGGTCGCTTGAGCGGGTGAACACGCCAATTTCGCTCGGGCCCATCGGGGCGCTGGTGATCAGGCGCGAACGCTTGTCGAGCAGGTAGGTGCCTTCGAGCTTGCCGGTGAGGCGGCCACCGCCCAGCGCGGTGGTACCGCTCAGCGACACATCCACGCCCTTGGTGATGGTTTCGCCGGCGTTGACGTTGCGGTTGTCGATGGCGACCAGGGCACCCGAGGCGTCGCGGATGAAGTTGTCCGGGAACAGGGTGTAGTTCTTGACGAGGTCCGACAGCGTGACGGCCTGGATGGTGCCGGTCTTGCGGATCTGCCACCAGTCGGCGCCGATGGTGACATCCGCCACCGGCGACCAGACGAAGCCCCAGGTCCACTGCTTGCTCTTCTCGGGGCCCAGGGTGACCTTGCCGCCGGTGAGGATGTCGGGTGTGATGGACTCGCAACCCGGCTTGGTGGGGTCGACCACGCCGCCCGGGCACTTGGCCGGGTCGACGAGGTCCTTGCCCGAGTACGGCGAGGTGGTGATGCCGTTGAAGAGCTGGTTGAAGGTCGGGACGCGGAAGCCCTTGCTCGTGGATGCCCGCACCAGCAGTTGCTCGAAAGGCTGGTAGCGCACCGAGAACTTCGGGTTCGTGGTGCTGCCGAAGCCGGTGTAGTCGTCGCGGCGGATGGCCGCACTCGCTTCCAGGTTCTTGACGATGGGCACCAGCACTTCACCGAACACCGCCTTGATGTTGCGGGTGACGGTGTCCAGCGTGTTCACGCTGTCGAAGGGCGCATTGAAGATGGTGGCCTGCGTGGCTGCGTCGGTGGCGTTGCCGTTGAACTTGTACTGTTCCTTGCGGTAGTCGCCACCCACGGCGGCCATCACGTCGCCGGCGGGCAGCTTGAACACCGGGCCGCTGGCAGTGAAGTCGGCCTGCTTGAGCGTGAACTTGCCGCCGTACAGCGTCACGCCGTCGGCGCGCACCGCGTCCAGGGCTGACATGGCGGTCGCGGTCTGGGTGCCGTCGGCCGAGAAGGGGTTGAGCGTGCCGTTGTTGATCAGGGCAGCGAAGGGGCGGCTGTAGAAATAGCCGTGCTTGAGCAGCGAGGTGGTGTCGCTGGTGGCCTGCGACACGCCGGTCTTGTAGTCCCAGCCGGCAAACAGCGGGCCTTCAGCACCCACCAGCAGGCGCTGGGTCTTGGCCGTAGTCTCGATCTCGCGGTTGCCGCAGGGCATGCAGCGCCAGCGCATCGCCAGCGGCAGGCCGCGGTTCTTTTCCAGCGTCGGGAAGGTGGCCACCAGCGCGTTGAAGACACTGTTGTAGGCCGCGCCCGTGCTCGGGTAGGCCAGGTTGTAGAACGGGCTGGTGGTGGAGGTGGAGCTGGTGATCTGGTTGGGCGAGAAGCTCTTGTCGGTGACGACATGGGCGCCCACGTACTCGGCGAACACCTGGTGCTCGCCCAGGGCCAGCGTGCCGCGCAGCACGCCGTTGGTGGACTTGACCGGCTGCTGGATCACGGCCGCGCGGCCCGTGTCCCAGGCGCAGCCCCACTTGGCCGCCGGCGTGGCCCACAGCACTTCGTCATACGCCGCCTGGCCGGGGATGGACGAGCAGCCGGCCTGGCCGGGCAGGTCCAGCACGTTGATGCCGTTCATGGCCTGCGTGGTGCCCGGCTGGATGGGGCCGGTGCCGCGGCCGGTGGCGTTGAGGTTGTCGCGGCTCAGCGCGCTGTTGAGGCTGGAGATGGCGAAGACCGTGGCGTAGGGCGTGCCGCGGGTGTCCACCGACAGGCCGCGGTTGGGCTGGAAGGTGTTGACGAAATCGCGCTGGTCGCCGCGCAGCACCTGGGCGTCGCTGAACGACACCGAACCCAGCACGTTGAAGCGGTCCTTCTCCAGGTTGCCGAAGCCGCCGGTGAGCTTCACGCGGCTGATGTTGCCGCCGCCCTGCTCGGTCACGTCGGTGAAGGCCTGGGCTTCGAGGCCCGAGTAGTCCTTGCGCAGGATGAAGTTGATGACGCCGCCGATGGCGTCGGTGCCGTAGATGGCGGAGGCGCCGTCCTTCAGGATCTCGACGCGCTCGACCGCGGCGAAGGGAATCTGCTGCAGGTCGACCACGCCACCGTTGAGGCCGTGCGAGGCCACGCGGCGGCCGTTGAGCAGCACCAGCGTGCTGGCCGCACCCTGGCCGCGCAGGTTGGCCGAGGTGGCGCCGTTGTTGCCACGGGCCTGGCCGGCGACGACGTCGGCGTTGGAGGCGAGGTTGTCCAGCCCGTTGCCGTTGGCGCTCAGCGTGCTGATCAGCTGCTCGGCCGACACGATGCCCTGGCGCTCGATGTCCTTGCGGGTGATGACCTGCAGCGGCAGCGCGCCCTCGTCCTTGATGCGCTTGATGCTGGAGCCGGTGACCTCGACACGTTCGAGCTTCTGTCCTTCGGACTGCGCCAGCGCGAGCCCAGCGTGTGCGGCCATGCCGACGACGGCGAGATGGGCCACAAGACGGTTCAACTTCATCACAACGACTCCTTGGTTTGATGCCAACTGCGGCCGATGTTCGCCGCGCGGGACGCCGTCGCCCAGAGGGCCGCACCCGAGGTGTTGCGCGGCGTTCAATGAATGCTTGTCGGCGGCGCATAACCTGCGGGAATGCATGGCTGCAGGAAAGCGCAACCGCGGTGCGCCCATGCCCCTCTACAGTGCTGGCCGTGTCTGATGGAGCCCTTGCGATGCGATTGATCTCCGAGGCCGATGTGGCCGCCGTGCTCGACCCTGACAGCGCCGTCACCGCGCTGCGCGCTGCCTTCGCCCAGCACGGCCGCGGCCAGGCCCAGGTGCTGGCCCGCCACCGCGCCACGGCCACCCGCGACGGCGCGTCGCTGGCCATCAGCGCGATGGGTGCCATCCTGGATGCCGAAGGCTCGCTGCCGGCGGTGCTGGGCACCAAGGTCTACTCGGCGCGCAACGGCAAGTACTGCTTCCTCGTGAGCCTGTTCTCGGCTGACACCGGTGCCGCCCTGGCCACGCTGGAGGCCAATGAATTCACCCGGCTGCGCACGGCCGCCGCCACCGCCGTGGCGGCCGACCTGCTGGCGCTGCCGCAGGTCGAGACCTTGTCCGTGCTCGGCGCGGGCATCCAGGCGCAGGCGCATGCCGAGGCGCTGGTGCGGGTGCGATCGTTCAAGCGCCTGCTCGTGTGCGCCCGCTCGGGCGGCGAGGCCTTCGCGACCGCGCTGCAGCGCCAGCTCGGCCTGCCCGTCACCGCGGTGGATGCCGCCACCGCGGCAGGCGAGGGGGATGTGATCGTCACGGCCACGCGCTCGCCCACGCCGCTGTTCGACGGCGCACGGGTGAAGCCCGGCGCCTTCGTCGCCGCCGTCGGATCGAGCACCCAGGCGGCACGCGAACTCGACGACACGCTGCTGGGTCGCGCGGCGCTGGTCGCCGTCGAATGGTTGACGGCCGCCGAGCAGGAGGCGGGCGACTTGGTGCAGGCCGCGCCCGGCGTCGTGCCGCCCGAGAAGCTGGCCGAGCTGGGGACCTTGCTGGTGTCGCCGCGGCCACGAGGGGCGCAGGACATCGTCGTCTACAAGAGCGTCGGCATCGGCCTGGAAGACGTTGCCCTGGCCCGGCTGGTGGCCCATCGCCTCGGAGCTTGCTGATGCGTGCCTGGCTCCTCGTTGCCGCGCTGGTGCTGTCGGGTTGCGCCAGCACCCGCATGCCCGACCCGGTGCAGGCTGCGCTCGACCGCGCCGGCCTGCCCGCCGAGAGCCTGGGCTTCGTGCTGCAGCCACTGGACGGCTCGCGGCCGGCCCTCGCGCGGCGGGCGAATGAGCCGATGGCGCCGGGCTCGACGATGAAGCTCGTGACGGCCACCGTGGCGCTGGAGCAGCTCGGCATCAACCACCGCGCGCGCACCGAGCTGCTGGCTGCCGCACCGCCGGTGGCCGGCGTGATCGACGGCCCGCTCATCCTGCGTGGCGGCGCCGACCCCGACCTCGACTGGCCGGCGCTCTGGTGGCTGCTGCGCCAGCTGCGCGAGAGCGGCGTGAAGGACATCCGCGGCGGCCTGGTGGTGGACCGCACGCTGTTCAACCCGACCCGCTTCGACCTCGGCCTGCCGCCCTTCGATGAGGCGCCCGAGTTCGACTACAACGTCATCCCCGACGCGCTGCACCTCAACGGCAGCCTGCTTGATTTCGAGCTGCAGGCCACCGACCGGGGCGTGCAGGCCCGCACGATGCCTGCCGTCGCCGGGTTGGTCGTGGACGCGAGCGCCGTGACGCTGTCCTCGCGCCCCTGCAAGGACTGGGACGCGGACTGGAAGCCCGCCATCGTGCAGCCAGCCGGTGACGGGCTCGTGGTCAAGTTGCAGGGCGCGTTCCCGGCCGGCTGCCGGCAACAGGTGGCCCTGCAGCTCATCGACCGGCAGTGGCTCGTGACCCATGTGGTGCGCCAGTTCTGGGCCGAGCTGGGTGGCACGCTTGGCCGGGGCGATGCCGAGGCCCCGGCACCGGCCGGCGCCGTCGTGCTGGCCACCCACCGCGGCCGGCCGCTGGCCGAGGTGCTGCGGGGTGTGATGAAGCGCAGCGACAACGCGCTCACCCGGCTGCTCTACCTGCAGCTCGGCGCCCAGGCCGCCCAGCCGGGCGAGCCCACGCTGGCCGCGGCGGAGCGCCGGGTGCGCGCCTGGTTCGCCGCGCGCGGCGTGGCCGATGCGGGCCTGGTGATGGACAACGGCTCGGGGCTGTCGCGCGCGGAGCGCATCACCCCGGCCCAGCTCGCGGCCGTGCTGCGCGCGGGCCAGGCGGGGGCGCAGGCCCCGGAGCTGCTGTCGACCCTGCCGATTGCCGGCGTCGATGGCACCCTGTCGCGCCGGCTGAAGGACGGCCCGGCCGCAGGCCGCGCCCGGCTCAAGACCGGCACCTTGCGCGACGCGGTCGGCCTGGCCGGCTTCGTCACCGATGCCGTGGGCCGGCCGTGGGTGTTCGTGGCACTGCTGAACCACCCGGAGGCCGCCCGCAAGGGCCGGCCCGTGCTCGACGCCCTGGCCGACTGGGTGGCGGCGCAACGCTGATCGGCCTATCCTCTGCCCATTCCCCCAGGGCGTGGAGCAGACGATGAAGGCGCAGACCTTGGCGATGCTGGTGGTGATGGTGGGCGCCCACGGCGCCCAGGCGCGTGACATGCGCTTCGTCACCGAGCCCTTCCCGCCCTACACCTACGCGACCGATGGCCGCGCTGCCGGCCCGATGGTGGACGTGCTGCAGGCGGCCTGCGCGCGCCTGGCCTGGCGCTGCGACATCGAGGTCCTGCCCTGGCGACGTGCACTCGGCATGGCGCAGCGGGCCGAGGTGGAGGGCATCTTCACGGTCGTGGATTCGCCCGAGCGCCGCCAGTATTTCCATGTGTCGCCGGCGGTCATCGAAGGGCGCTACGTGCTCTTCGCGCGGGCGGGCAACGGCTTGCAGTACGCGGGTGACCCTCAGGTGCTGGCCGGCCGCACCCTCGGCGCCTATGGGCCCTCGGCCACGGCGCTCACGCTGGAGGCGCTGGTGGAGGGCGTGGCCCGGGTGCGCACCGAGATCGAACCCGACAACCGCACCGTCATGCGCAAGCTGGCTGCCGGTCGCTACGGCGAAGACGGCCTGGCCCTGGCCAACGAAGCCGTGGCGCAACTGCTGATCCGCGAAGACGGCCTGCACAGCCTCCAACCCGCCGGGCTCGTGAAGGTCTTCGGCTATTCGTTCGGCCTGTCGCGCCAGAACGTCGACCTCGCCCAGGCCCAGGCCTTCGCCAAGGTGCTCTACGAGCTGTGCCGCAGCGGCCGCACGGGCGAGCTCCTCAAACCCTACGGCCTGCCGCCGTCGCCCTGCGTCAGGTGACGGCCGGCTGCAGGAGCCGCACAGTGCCGGCGTCGGCGTCCATCTCGGCCGGCGCGCCGACGGGCACGGTCATCTTGCGCTTGATGTGGCCGATGGCGGCGCCGCGGTAGACGGGCACGTTCAGCGGGCCGAAGTAGTCGTCGAACACCTCGTCCAGCGTCAGGCTGCCGTAGCCCTCGCCGGGCTCGCACTTGGTGAAGCGGCCCAGCACCACGCCGGCCACCTGGCCGAGCGCGCCGGTCAGGCGCAGCGTGGAGAGGCAGCGGTCGATGCGGTAGATGTATTCATTGATGTCTTCCAGGAAGAGCAGGGCGCCGCGGCAGTCGGGGAAGTAGGGCGTGCCGGCGAGCGACGCGAGCACCGTGAGGTTGCCGCCCACGAGACGCCCCTGGGCCTTGCCCCCGCGCAGCGTGCTGATGCGCTCCTCGCGCACGATGAGGTCGTCGCTGGGCTTGACCACCGGGTTGCGCAGCACCGCGGCCTCGGCGTTCATGACCAGCGCGCGGAAGCTCTGCACCGAGTAGTCGTTCCACTCCGACGCGGCCACGGGGCCGTGGAAGGTGACGAGGCCGGTCTGGCGCTGGATGCCGTTGACGAGGCTGGTGAGGTCGCTGAAGCCACCGAAGAATTTGGGCCGGCGGCGGATCTGCGCATAGTCGAGCCGGTCGACGATGCGGTTGCAGCCGGAACCGCCAGTCATCGCGATCACGCCAGCCACGCTGTCGTCGGCGAACATGGCGTTGAGGTCGGCGGCGCGCTGGGCATCGGTGCCCGCGAACGGCCCGCGCCGCGCGGCCACGAACTCGCCCGGCTTGACCTTGAAGCCCAGCGCTTGCAGCGACTCGATGGCCATCTTCAGCGGTTCGCGCTCGAAGGTGGCGTTGGCCGGGCTGACCAGGCCGAGGGTGTCGCCGGGGCGAAGGCGCGGGGCATAGAGCGGTGCGGGCGCGCCCGTGGCGGCGGCGGCGCTCGCCGAGGTCGCAGCCATCAGGCCGGCAGCACTGGCCCCGAGGTGGAGAAGTTGGCGGCGGGAGGTCGTCATGGTGTCGTTTGGCAAGGGTTCGGGTGGGATGTCGGGCGCTGTTCCAATGCAGGCATGAGCTCAGATCTGTCCCCACTGCCCACCCTCGCGCCCGGTCGCTTTCGCCACTACAAGGGCGGCGAGTACGAAGTGATCGGCGTGGCCCGCCACAGCGAAACGCTGGAGCCGGTGGTCGTCTATCGGCCGCTGTACAACGACAGCGGCTGGTGGGTGCGCCCGTTCGAGATGTTCACGGGCACGCTGGAGGTCGATGGCGCGGTGCGGTCGCGGTTCGAGCGCATCACCTGACACAAGCCCCGGCCTGCGGGTGCGGGCCGTCAGTGGGAGGCGGTTGCGTGGCATGGCGGGCGCAGGTCGGGCGACTTGACCTACAGCACGCGGGGCAGGTCGCGGCGCACGGCGATGCGGTCGCCGAAGTCGAAATGCCACCACTCGGTGTTGATGCCGTGAAAGCCGGCCTCCCGCATGGCCGCGCGCAGCCAGCCGCGCTCGATGAGGTGCTGCACGCTCAACAGGCCCTGGGCCAGGTGCTCGGCTTCGTGGTCGGGGTGGGAGGCGAGCGTCATCTCGTCGAAGCCTGAGCCCATGTCGACCTCGCGGCCCGACGGGTCGAGCACGGTCAGGTCCACGGCCATGCCGTAGCTGTGGATGGAGCCACGTTCGGGCGGAGCCAGGTACATCGTGAGCGGCGTGCCCTGCAGCTCGTCCCACAGGCGCTGCTGCACGCGCTGCGGGCGGAGCGCGTCCAGCACCAGCAGGCGGTAGCCGGGGCGGTGGGCGTGCAGCCAGGCGGCGGCGTGCTCCAGGGCCTCGGCCGCCTCGCGGCGCAGCCAGGCGCAGTCGATGCCGGCATAGACCGAGTGGCCGACGAAGTTGTCGGCCGTGGCGTAGCGCAGGTCGACCGCGATGCCGTGACGCAGGGTGCTCAGCGGCCGGAAATGCGGGTGGGCCGTGATGTCTTCGATGCGGACGGGGTCGGCCATCAGGGTAGGCGAGACAGATGTTCGTGGGCAGCGGCGGTGATGAACTTCACCAGCCGGCGCGAGGCCTGGCCCAGCGGTGCGCTGGCGGCGCTGAGCAGGTAGAGCTGCACCGGCACCGCGGGCGACAGCGGTCGCACGCGCACCTTGGATGCGTCGGCGCTGGCGGCGGTGAAGGGGTCCACCAGCGTCATGCCGACGCCAGCCTCCACCAGCGCACGGGCGAGTTGGTAGGTCTGCACGGTGATGCGGCTGGCCAGCGGTTGGCCGAGCGCCTCGCCTGCGTGATGCAGCAGGCCGGCCAGCGGATCGTCGCTCTGCAGGCCGACGATCTCGGTGCTGATGTCGGCCAGGCCGAGCGGGCCTTCGCCCTTGGCCTCAGGACTGCCCAGGGGGCACAGCGCGACCATCATGCCCGCGGCGATGACCTCGGCCTTGATGCCGGGGTGGCGCGGGTCCTGCAGCGACAAGGCCAGGTCGGCCTCGCCCAGCAGCAGGGCCGACACGATCTCGCGCGTGTGGTGGGTGGCCAGCGAGCAGTTGGCGTTCGGGTAGGCCTTGCACCAGGGCGTCATGGCCGCGGGCACGATGGCCATCGCCAGCGCCGGCGTGGCGACCAGCCGCACCTGTTCGCTTTCGCCGCTCTTCAGGTTGGCAGCCAGGCGCCGGATGCCGACGAGGTCGCGGTTGAGCTTGTCGATCTCCACGAACAGGCGCTGCGCCTCGGGCGTGGGGTAGAGCTTGCCGCGCACGCGGTCGAACAGCGGCATGCCCAGCTGCAGCTCGCAGTGCTGCAGCACCTTGGTCACGGCGGGTTGCGAGATGTGCAGCAGTTGCGCGGCGCCACTGATGGTGCCGGCCTGCATGATGGCGTGGAAGACCTCGATGTGCCTCAAACGCATCGTGCGCTCCCCAGCTGATGGAAGCCGCCACAGAGGCACAGAGGCACAGAGGAGCTCAGTCGAAGCGCAAAGACAGCGTCTCTGTGTCTCTGTGCCTCTGTGGCCGTGTTGAGCGACCTCATTTCCTGTACACCCCTTCGAAGTCCACGCTGCCATTCGGTGCCATCTTGAAGCCCACCACGTCCTTGCGGATGGGGATGTAGACGGTGGAGTGGGCCATCGTGATCCAGGGGCGTTCGCGCTTGAAGATGTCCTGGGCCTTCTCGATCATCGCCAGGCGCTTGGGCGTGTCGGTCGTGGCGCGGGCTTCGTCGATGAGCTTCTCGAACTCGGCGTTGCAGAACTTGATGCCGCCCCGGCTGTTGGCGCAGCTCAGGTTGGGCGTGAGGAAGTCGTCCGCATCGCCCGTCTCGCCGCTCCAGCCGCTCATGTAGACGTTGTGCTCGCCGTTGTTGGCGCGTTTGAGGTACTCGCCCCACTCGTAGGTCTTGATGGTGGCCTTCACGCCGATCTTGGCCCAGTCCTGCTGGATGAGCTGGGCCATGAGTTGGCCATTGGGATTGGTCGGGCGCTGCACCGGCAGGGCCCAGAGGTCGATCTCGAAGCCGTTGGGGAAGCCGGCCTTGGCCAGCAGGGCCTTGGCCTTGGCGGGGTCGAACTCGTTCTTCAGCTTCTTGTTGTAGCCGGGGACAGCGGGCGGGAAGGCGCTCACCGCCTGCATCGCATCGCCGCGCGGGAACAGCGCCTTGAAGATGGCATCCCGGTCGATGGCGATGTCCAGCGCCTCGCGCACCTCACGCTTGTCGGTGGGCGGCTTCTTCATGTTGAAGCTCAGGTAGGAGATGTTCAGCGCCTGGATCTTCTCGATGCTGATGTTGGGGTTGTTGGCGAGGCTGGCGACGTCGACATCGCGCAGCGCTGCCGTCACATGGCATTCGCCGGCCGCGATCTTCTGCACGCGGACATTGGGCTCGCGACTGATGCTGAACACCAGGTTGGTGGTGGGCTGCTTGCCGCCCCAGTAGTCGGGGTTGGCGGTCATGCGCAGCACGTCGTCCTTGGCGTAGCTCTTGAATTGGAACGGTCCCGTGCCCACCGGCTGCACGTTGATCTGGCTGGCCTGGCCGGATTTCAGCAACTGCGCGGCGTACTCAGCCGACTGGATGCCGGCCCAGGCGAAGGCGAAGTTGGCGATGAAGGTCACGTTGGGCTGCTTCAAGCGGAAGCGCACCGTCATGTCGTCGACCTTGTCGATGCCGTCGATGGCCTTGGCCAGGCCCAGGTTCTGCGGGTAGATGAAGCTCGCCGGAAACGCCTTGTTGAACGGGTGGTTGGGGTCGATGAAGCGGCTGAAGGTGAACACCACGTCATCCGCGTTGAGCGTGCGCGTGGGCTTGAACCACGCGGTGCTGTGGAACTTCACGCCCGGGCGCAGCTTGAAGGTGAAGCTCTTGGCGTCGGGCGAGATCTCGTAGCTCACCGCCAGCTTGGGCACCAGCTCGGTGGTCGGCCGCTTGAAGCCGAGCAGCCCGTCGAACATCTGGGCACCGACGGTGTTGGTGCTGGCGCTGTCCCACATGCCGGGATCGAAACCCTCGGGGCTGGCGTCAGCGCAGTAGATCAGCGGCTTGCCCTGGGCCAGGGTCAGGGCGGGCGCCAGGGCCAGGAGGGCGGCGGACAGCAGCGGGGCGGCAAGCTTCATGGGGCGGGCAGGGCGAGGCAGGAAACGGACATTGTTGAAAGGCGGGGCCGCCGTCGCAAAGCTGCGAGACGGCGGTCACCCATAACGAAAGCTTATACGTGTTGGCGGGCCACAATCCTCGGCATGTGGAACGGCTTTGAAACCCTGTCCTTCACTCGCGACGGCGTGCAGCTGTTCGCCCGCCAGGGTGGCCCTCGCGGCGCCTCCGGGGCGGCCGGCCTGCCGCTGCTGCTGCTGCATGGCCACCCGCAGACCATGGCCATGTGGCACCGCGTGGCGCCGGCGCTGGCCGAGCGGCACCCGGTCGTGCTGATGGACTTGCGCGGCTATGGCGACAGCGACCGCCCGCCGGCCGGCGAAGGCAGCGCCGCCTATGCCAAGCGCGAGATGGCGCGCGATGCCGTCGGCCTGATGCGCCACCTCGGCCATGACCGCTTCGGCGTTCTGGCGCATGACCGCGGCGCCCGTGTGGCGCACCGGCTGGCGCTGGATCACCCCGAGGCCGTGGATCGCCTGCTGCTGCTGGACATCGCGCCCACGCTGGCCATGTACGAGGGCACGACCGAGGCTTTTGCCCGTGCCTACTGGCACTGGTTCTTTCTGATCCAGCCGGCGCCTTTGCCCGAGCGACTGATCGAGGCTGACCCGCTGGCCTACCTGCGCGATGGCATGGGCCGGCGCGGCGGCGTGTTCTTTGACCCGCGGGCGTGGGCCGAGTACGAGCGCTGCATCCAGCGCGCCGGCTCAGCGGCGGGCATCTGCGCCGACTACCGCGCCAGCGCCGGCATCGACCTGGATCACGACCGCGCTGACCGCGCTGCCGGCCGGCGGGTCCGCGCCCCGTTGCGCGTGCTGTGGGGTGCAAGCGGCGTCGTGGGCCGCTGCTTCGACCCGCTGGCGCTGTGGCGTGCCGCGGCGGACGACGTCAGCGGCCGGGCCGTGGACAGCGGGCACTACATCGCCGAGCAGGCGCCAGCCGAGGTGCTGGCCGAAGCCGCCGAATTCTTTGGAGATACGTGATGCAGAAGATTGCGGTGCTGGCCGGTGACGGCATCGGCCAGGAAGTGATGCCCGAGGGCCTGCGCGTGCTGCGCGCGGTGGCGGAGCGGTTCGGTCTGCCTTTGCGCTTTGACGAGTTCGACTTCGCCAACTGCCGCTACTACGAGCAGCACGGCCAGATGATGCCCAGCGACTGGAAGGACCAGATCGGCGGGCATGACGCCATCTTCTACGGTGCGGTGGGCTGGCCGGCGACGGTGCCCGACCATGTCAGCCTGTGGGGCTCGCTGCTGCAGTTCCGCCGCGAGTTCGACCAGTACGTGAACCTGCGCCCTGCTCGCCTGATGCCGGGCGTGCGCTCGCCGCTGGCGGGACGCCAGCCGGGCGACATCGACATGTGGATCGTGCGCGAGAACACCGAGGGCGAGTACTCCTCGGTCGGCGGGCGCATGTACCCGGGCACCGAGCGGGAGATCGTGCTGCAGGAGACCGTGATGAGCCGCGTCGGCGTGGACCGCGTGCTGCGCTTCGCGTTCGAGCTGGCCGCCTCACGCCCGCGCGCCCGGCTGACCTCGGCCACCAAGAGCAACGGCATTGCCATCACCATGCCCTACTGGGACGAGCGCGTGGAGGCCATGGCGGCGCAGTTCCCGCAGGTCACGGTGGACAAGTTCCACATCGACATCCTGTGCGCGCACTTCGTGCAGCGCCCCCAGCATTTCGACGTGGTGGTGGCCAGCAACCTGTTCGGCGACATCCTGTCCGACCTCGGGCCCGCCTGCACCGGCACCATTGCGATTGCGCCGTCGGCCAACCTCAACCCGACGCGCCAGTGGCCGAGCCTGTTCGAGCCGGTGCATGGCTCGGCGCCTGACATTGCTGGCAAAGGCATCGCCAACCCCATCGGTCAGATCTGGTCGGGCGCCATGATGCTCGACTTCCTCGGCCACCGTACCGCCCACGATGCCATCATGGCCGCCATCGAGGCCGTGCTGGCCGACCCCGCTGCACCCAAGACCCGCGACCTGGGTGGCAGGGCGTCTTGCACCGAGCTTGGACAGGCCATTGCCGAGGCTGCGAAAATCGCCTGACCATGAAGCCCATCGCCTACACCCGCGCCCAGAGCCTGCCTGCCCTGCTGCAGAGCCGCATCGCCATCCTCGACGGCGCCATGGGCACCATGATCCAGCGCTACAAGCTCACCGAGGCCGACTACCGCGGCGAGCGCTTCAAGGACCACCCGAAAGACCTCAAGGGCAACAACGAGCTGCTGATGTTCACGCGGCCCGACGTGCTCAGCGAGATCCACGAGCAATACCTTGCCGCAGGCGCCGACCTCATCGAGACCAACACCTTCGGCGCCACCTCGGTCGCCCAGGAAGACTACGGCCTGGCCGAGCTCGCGTATGAGATGAACGTCGAGGCGGCCAAGCTGGCCCGCGCAGCCTGTGACAAGTACTCGACGCCCGACAAACCCCGCTACGTCGCGGGCGCCCTCGGCCCGACGCCTCGCACCGCGTCCATCAGCCCGGACGTCAACGACCCCGGCGCACGCAACATCGACTTCGACACCCTGCGCGCCGCCTACTACGAGCAGGCCAGGGGCTTGCTGGACGGCGGCTGTGACCTGTTCCTGGTCGAGACCATCTTCGACACCTTGAACGCCAAGGCCGCCATCTTCGCGCTCGACGAGCTGATGGAAGCCACCGGCGAGCGCCTGCCCGTCATCATCTCGGGCACCGTGACCGACGCCTCCGGCCGCATCCTGTCGGGCCAGACGGTGACGGCTTTCTGGCATTCGGTACGCCATGCGCGGCCCATCGCCATCGGCCTGAACTGCGCGCTGGGCGCCACGCTGATGCGGCCCTACATCGAAGAGCTGAGCAAGGTCGCGGGCGAGGTGGCGGTGAGCTGCTACCCCAACGCCGGCCTGCCCAACCCGATGAGCGACACCGGCTTCGACGAGACGCCCGACGTGACCGCCCGCCTGGTGGGCGAGTTCGCCAAGGCCGGCTTCCTGAACATCGCCGGCGGCTGCTGCGGCACCACGCCAGACCACATCGCCGCCATCGCCAAGGCCGTGTCGCCCTACAAGCCGCGGGTGAGTGGCGAGAAGTTCTTCAGCCAGATGCTGGACGCGGCCTGAACAGTGACTGTCGCGGCATGAAAAAAGCGCGGCCCTGAGCCGCGCTTTTGCGTTGGACGCTGGCCGCTGGACCGCGGCCGGTGCCGTTTACCAGCCGATGTCCTTGAACAGCTGGAACGTCAGGTCTTGCGGCGGGATCACGGACTGTGTCAGGTCGTTGCTGATGTTGGGCTCCATCAGCTGGTTGCGGAACGCCGTGCGATCGAAGTGCGAGACCGAAGAGCCGCTGATGAACGGATTGGGTGCGTACATCAGCGCGCGGTTCAGGCTGTCTGCGCCGGCATAGCGGGCGCCGGCATTGCGCCCGATCGACGCGAACACCCCCGTGCCGGTGCGCGTGCGCTTGGACAGCTGGGTGCGCAACACACTCGCATCGCTCAGGAACAGGCGTGCGGCCGGGATGGTGATGGTCTTGTCCCAGCCCCCCAGCGGCGAAGGCTGCACGGCGTTCTCGCTGACCGTGTCGCCGATCAGCACCGCCTTGGCACCGGCGTTCTGCGCGTTCTTGGTCTTGATGGCGACCGTGCAACCGCCCAGCGTGAGGAAGACCACGCGGCCATTCGCTGCGGCTGCATTGGTCGCGTTGAAAGGCTCGCAGCCCTCGCCGGCGCCGGTGGTCTGCTCGAGGATGGGCATCACCTCGGCGTAGACCGGGCTCGTGCCGATGGCTGGCCCGAAATCGGCTTCACCGACCCGCACCGTGCGCCCGGCCAGCGAGCCGGCGTTGACGCCGCTGAAGGCAGCACCCGCCAGTCCGAAGCTCAGCACGTTGGGCACATTGGCCGTCACGTTCGCGCCGGTCCACACCAGGCCGTCACGGCTGATGGCCGACGCGACGCGCTGGGCGTTGGTCATGCTGCCGTCGGCCCAGGTCTTGCCGTCCGCCACGCTGAACAGGAAACGGTCCCAGATGGAGGGAAAGCCGCCGTTGAAGGCGCCGCTCGTGCCGCTCGTGAAGGTCTGGAAGCCCAGGCCGTGACCCAGTTCGTGGATCAGCACGGGCACGAAGTCGATGTCCGTGCCGTGGTTGCCGTCCAGGCCGAGGTACCAGCCCCGACCCGGCAGGCAGTTGGCGTTCAGGCCCAGCTCGGAGTTGAAGTTGGCCGTGATCTGGCCGGCGTTGAGGGTGCCGAGATAGGTGCCTGAAAGCTTGTTGGCCAGGGCGTAGGCGTACCAGGTGTTGGTGAAGGGCGCATTCGCGAAGTTGCGGAAGATGCTCGTGGCGCCGGCGCTGCCCAGCGTGGCTGATGTGGCCGTGCAGGCCAGCGGCGTCATGCGTGCGTTGATGACGATCACCACGTTGCTGGTCAGCGTCGCGCCCCAGATATTGGCCGCGTGCGTGAAGGCGTTCAGCCGTTGCTGGCCGAGCGTGGTGCCGGGATTGCCGCCCACCGGCGTGGCCGGCGTCGGGTCGTTGAAGCCCACGCCCGCGGCGTTGATGTTGTTGATGACGATGGTCGCCGCCGCCTGGGCCTGGCTGACCAGGCCGAGGACGGTGGCGCCAGTCACGAGGGCGCCGACGGCGAGGCGCTGGAGTCGTTGGCAGGTCTTAATCATGGTTATGCCCCTCGTGTCCCTTGGCGGTCGACTTGCGGGCTTCACGCTTGGCGGCCGGTGTGCCCTTGCCGCTGCCCTGCACCCAGGCGCCGGCCTGCTTGGCCGGCAGGCAGGCCGAGGTCAGGGAGCCATCGGCATTCAGGCGAACGACTGAGGCCATGTGGGAATCCTCGCCCAGCGGCATCTCCACGGTGCCGTCCGGATGAACGATCTCGGTCGGGGCGGCCGTTGCGGTGGCGATGCGCGGGCCCCGGGCACGCTGCTGCGCCGCTTCGGCACGCTTCATCGCGTTGACCTCGGCGGCCGTGGGGGCGCGGAGTTCCCCCGTCGCCGGGTCACGAACCACCCGCATCGCTTCACCCGCCTGCGCGGCCAGCGGCGCGGCCATGCCCAGGGTCAGTGCGATGAACAGGGGCGTCAGGCGCCGCCCTCTGTTCTCGTGACGCAACTTCTTCGGATCAGTTTGCATTGCAGCTTCTTCCTCATGAAAAAAAGCGCCCGGACGACGGACACGGTGAACAGACAAGCGCCCTGTACGGCTTCACCGGTTGTACGGAGGCCGGTCTGGCGGGAACACTCGCACTTGCCCTGCATGCCCCCTGGATGCGGGGTTAGTCACCTACCAATGAAGTAGGCGTGGCCGCGGCGTACAGGCTGGCGGGCCTGCAGCCTGTCAGAAACAAAAAAGGTGGCGCGCGGCCACCTTGGTCATGCTCAGCCTGCCTTCAGCGCGTGCGCCGACGGGCAGCCGCGGCGCCGAGCAGGCCCACGCCGACCAGCCCCGCCGAGACGGGCTCGGGCACGCTGTTGACGGTGACGGCGTCGATGCCGGCATAGTTGCCTGCGGTGAGCACATCGGCCACGTAATAGCGGAAAGCGAAGCGCAGCGAATTGGGTCCCGACAGGAAGTCCAGGCTCTCGCTTTGGATCGCCCAGCCGGTGTCCACATCGGAGGCGTAGGTGTTCAGCAGAATGAAGTCGGCGAGGTTGGTGCTGCTGCCCGAGAGGCTGTAGTACACCTCGACGGTGTCCAGGAAGCCTTCACCCACCAGGCGCAGGGCGAAGTCGAGGCGGGCTCGGCTGGTCAGGTTGACGACCGGCGTGAACAGCCAGTTGCTGACGGTGCCCCCGTCGGGGTCGGTGTTGTAGAAATTGGCGCCGATATGCGAGCCGGCTGCGCCGTCATACGAACCACTGATCGGATTGCCCTGGAACCACGACGTGACGCCGACCGGCGTGCTGAGGTTGTTGATCGCCCATCCCTTGGCGGCCAGGGTCTCGACGTCGTCAAAACCTTCAGAGAGCACCACATCGGCCATGCTGGCAGTGGACGCGGCCACGGCAAGAACGCCGGCGAGCCATTTGCTGATCTTCATTGTCGGTCCTTGTAGTAGGGCATGAAGGAATCACCAACGGCACGCCCAACTCCCGCCTGCTCGCCGGTCCTGCGGCCCAGGATAGGCACGCCCCATCGGCATGCCTACCCTTCAACTGCGGGGTCAGGGCGTGCGCCCGTCGGACAAACGCTAGGAAGGCTGCGATCTTCAGGGGCTTACCCTGAGTTGCGCAGCGGCGTCGGGCGGCGACGGCCTCGGATGGGGGTCATGCCGATCGCCGCCCCAGCCAGCGCAGCACCATCCACAGATTCACGAAGCTGCCGAGGGCGGGCAGTGCCGCGAGCACGGTGGCCAGCGTGCGGGTAGCGCCCTTGACGCCGACCGAGGGGCCGACCTTGAAGACACCGACCGCGCCAATCAGGGACAGCGCCCACGACAACCCCACGAAGCGCTGGCCGCGCATGTTCAGGACCAGCAGCACGATGACAGCGGCGGCGCCCACCAGCAAGGCCACGTGGCCCAGCCCGAAGCCCGCGGCCGGGCGTTCGGCATCGGGCGCGGCATCGGGAGACGCCGGCTGGCGCCCGGCGTTCGGGCCGTGCTTGAAGCGTTCCACGCCGGTGTCCGCCTGCCCGGCCAGCACC
Organism: Roseateles puraquae; assembly: GCF_002205845.1. Classification (GTDB taxonomy): domain Bacteria; phylum Pseudomonadota; class Gammaproteobacteria; order Burkholderiales; family Burkholderiaceae_C; genus Pelomonas; species Pelomonas puraquae. The sequence goes on from NZ_NISI01000010.1 coordinate 51,649, forward strand.
TTGCGCCGACGGGCCGACAGCAGCGCTACCAACTGGCCCGGTTCGCTCAGTTGGGCGGCCAGCGCGGTGGACTCGGCCAGGCTGCCCGCCATCACGCCCGCCTGGCGAGCCTCGGCCACGCCGCGCTTCTGGGCCAGCATCATCAGCGCGTTGGACGCGATGAAATCCTGCGGCAGGTCGTCGCCCTGCCGGTAAGCCAGGGCCAGGAAATAGGCCGCCTGCCCGTGCCCGCCTTCGGCCGCGAGGGCGAACCAGCGCAGGCGCTGCTTGGCGTCCTTCGGCCGGCCGTCGCCGTTCTGGTAGCAGACGCCCAGGTTGAAAGCGGCCTGCGCGAGGCCGGCCTGCGCGGCCTTTTCGAAGCAGTCGGCCGCGCGCTTGAAGTCCTGCGGCACATGCGCGCCGGTGATGTATTCGGCGCCGAGCTCGAACCAGGCGTCGCGGTCGCCCTGTTCGGCGCGCCGCTGCAGCGCGGCGAGGTCGGGTGCCGGGCCGGGCGGTGGCGACGCTGGCGGCGGGGGTGAAGGTGGCGGTGGGTCGCCCACGAGGCTCAACTCAGGCGTCTGGCGGCTCTGGCGCCAGGCGGCCAGCCGCCGGTCCAGCACGGGCTTGATCAGGTCAAAGTTGGCCCAGGTGTCGGGCACGCTGCAGATGTCGTCCGCATCGTGGCCGGTGCTCGGGATCTGGCTGTCGAACACCCGCGCGTAGTCGTGGTGGTACTGCTTGTCGTAGTAGACCGCCGCAAACGCATTGCCCTCGGCGTTGAGGTCGGCATCGGTGAGCTTGCCATCGCATTGGTCCGACAGCATCTGCCCGCCCGTCTTGCGGCGCGCGAGCACGGCCTGGACGTCAGCCGCCCAGCGACCGCCGCGCTCGTCCTGCCGAGCCAGGCCGGCGTGCACGGCCCAGGCCAGGAACATGCCGATGTGGGTGTTGGCGGCTTCGTTGTCGAGATCGGTCTCGAAATTGAGGAAGTAGTACTCCGAGTCGTCGTATTTCATGCGTGAGCGCAGGTCGGGGCCGAGAGTGCGCCGCAGTCTCGCCGCAAAGAAGCCATGGCTGAAGGTGATTGTTGACATGCGAATTCAAATGAATACATTTGCGTTCGTGTGAACTCATTTGAAGGCGGTGCCGCATGGCGACGCAAGCGATCACGATGGAGCCGCTGTCGGCGCGCATCCCGAGTGACCTCTACCTCTGGCTGGCGCAGCTGCAAGTCGAGGGCGCGACCACCAACAGCGACAAGTTGCGCGTGCTGCTGGGCCAGCTCAAGCGCCAGCATGACGGCGCGTTCGACTATGTGGCCGCCCACGGCTGGGCGCGCGAGCTGACGCATCGGCTGCGCGAGGCGCTGGTGCGCATCGAGGGCCAGGAGGGGCGGCATTCCGAGGTGCTGGGCCAACTGGTGGAGCAGATCACCACGCTGATGGCGCTGGTCATCAGCGCCGCACCGGCCAACGCCGCCGAGGCCGGTCGGCTGGAAGACGCCTTGGTGCGCCGGGCCGCGCTGCTGGGTGAGTCCCTGCTGCGCCAGGCCACCACCGGCGCGGCCCATGCGTTCGACCCCGAGGTGGTGCATCGCCATCTCGGCCCCACCGTCGAGCTCGCCTCGACCCTCAACGCCCAACAAGGAGGCTGACATGGCGGAATCCCTCAAGACCCGCGTGGGTCGCGTCGTGGCCGGTGGCCTGCATGCGCTGCTGGATCGGCTGGAAGACCTGAACCCGCAGGCTGCGATGGAGCAGGCCGTGCGTGAGGCAGAAGGCGTGATCGACGAGGTGCGGCATGAGCTGGGCACGGTCAGCGCCAATCGTCATCTGGCCCAGCAGCAGCATGCGCGGCTGAACCGAAGTCACGAGAGCTTGAACGAACAGATCGCCCAGGCCCTGGCAGCCGGGCGCGAGGACCTGGCCCGGGCTGCCGTGGCGCGCCAGCTCGATATCGAAGCCCAGATTCCGGTGCTGGAGACCACGCTGGCGGACCTGGCCCGCCAGGAGCGGGAGCTGCAGGGCTACACCGCCGCGCTGCTGGCCAAGCGGCGGGAGATGCATGAAGCGCTGGCCGCCTTCCGTCAGAGTCGGGCCAGCACCGGCTCCGCCGCGCAGGCCGCCGGGCAGTCGGCGGTGGAGCAGCGCCTGGCGCAGATGACCGAGGCCTTCGACCGCGTCTACCAACGGCACACCGGCCTGGACGGCACCCAGGGCGGCAGCCAGGGCGGCGATGTGGACCAGGCAGCCCGGCTGAGCGAACTGGAGGCCCTGGTGCGTGATCACCAGATTGCCGAGCGCCTGGCCCGCATCAAGGCCGGAGAGGCCTGACACTCGCGAACTGTCGGACTGAAGGGAGAACTGATGAACCTGTTCACTGCGCCGGAGACCCTGCCTTTCGGCGTGGCCGTGGCGCTGATCGTGGCGGTGGCGCTGCTGGAAGGCCTGGGCATGCTGGTGGCGCTAAGCCCCAGCAATGTCATCGACGACCTGCTGCCCCATGCCGTGCCCGAGTCGGGCCTGGACCGCGTGCTCGGCTGGCTCCACCTCGGGCGCGTGCCGGCACTGGTGCTGCTGCTGATCTTCCTGCTGGGCTATGCGCTGTTCGGCTATGCGCTGCAGAAGGTCGCGTTCAACCTGCTCGGCAGCTTCCTGCCGGCCTGGGTGGCGGGGCTGCTGGCCGTGCCTCCGGGCCTGGCCACGGTGCGCGGGCTGGGGAGCCTCGTGGCCCACATCATTCCGCGTGACGAGACCACGGCGGTGAGCGAGCAGTCGCTCGTCGGCCGTGGGGGCGTGGTGAGTGCCGGTGCGGCCCGGCGTGGCCTGGCCGCCCAGGCCCGGGTGCGCGACGCCCATGGCCGGATGCACTACCTGATGGTTGAGCCTGACTTCGACGAAGAGGTGTTCGAAGAAGGCGCGCAGATCCTTATCGTGCGCAAGCAGGGTGCGTTCTACCGCTGCATTGCGAACCCGCATCCGCATCTGATCTGAACCGAGGGAGAACGGAACACATGGAAAACATCATCGAGATCACCGGTATCGCCGGCATTGCACTGCTCGGCCTGCTGACGATCGGCTTCGTGTTTGCGCGGCTGTACAAGCGCAGCACCAAGGAGACCGCCTTCGTGCGCACCGGCCTGGGCGGCCAGAAGGTCATCATGGACGGCGGCGCCATCGTGCTGCCGGTCTTCCACGAGCGGGTGCTCGTGAACATGAACACGCTCAAGCTCGAAGTGCAGCGCCGCGAGCGCGAAAGCCTCATCACCAAGGACCGCATGCGCGTGGACGTGACGGCGGCCTTCTTCGTGCGTGTGAAGCAGACCGAGGAGGCCGTGAGCACCGCGGCGCAAACGCTCGGCGCCCGCACCATGAGCCCGAACGAGCTCAAGGCGCTGGTGGAAGACAAGTTCGTCGACAGCCTGCGCGCCACCGCCGCCACCATGACCATCCAGGAGCTGCAGGACAAGCGCCGCGACTTCGTGCAGGCGGTGCAGAACGCCGTGGCCGAAGACCTGGAGAAGAACGGCTTGGAGCTGGAGTCGGTGTCCCTCACCAGCCTGGACCAGACCGACAAGCAGTTCTTCAACCCCAACAACGCCTTTGACGCCGAAGGCCTGACCCGTCTGACCGAGCAGACCGAGGCGCGCCGCAAGCAGCGCAACGACGTCGAGCAGGACACCGAGGTGCAGGTGCGCACCAAGAACCTCGAAGCCTCGCGCCTGAAGCTCACCATCGAGAAGGACCAGGAGTTCGCCACGCTGGCCCAGAAGCGAGAGGTGGAAGTGGCCCGCGCCGAGCAGGTGGCGTTGATCGCTGCGCAGCAGGCCGAGCGCAACCGCGAGGCCGAGACGGTCAAGATCGAAGCCGAGCGGCAGGTGGGGCAGCGTCGCATCGAGGCCGAGCGCGAGATCAAGGCCGCCGAGATCGAGAAGAACCTCGTCATCCAGACGCGCGAGATCGAGCAGGAGCGCCAGGCCGAGCTCAAGCGCGCCGAGCAGCGCAAGCAGGTAGAGATCGCCCGCCAGGACACGCAGATCGCCATCGCCACCAAGTCGCGCGAGCAGTCGGAGGCCGATGCGGCTGCCAACCTGGCGCGCGCCGAAGCCGTGAAGGCCGAGGAAACGGTCAACACCGCCCGTCAGGTGGCGGTCGCCGAGCGTGAGAAGGCCATCCAGCTGATCGAGGCGACCAAGGACGCCGAGCAGAACGCGATCGCGGTCAAGGTCTCGGCCTCCGCCGAGAAGGAAGCCGCCATCGACCGTGCCGAGGCCCTGACCATCGAAGCCAAGGCCAAGCAGGCCGCCGCCCTGGCCGAAGCCGAAGGCCGCCGTGCGATCAACGAGGCCCTCAACACGCTGTCGGCCGCACAGATCGACCTGCAGGTGCGCACCCAGCTGCTGCAGCAGCTGCCGGCCATCCTGGCGCAGGCCGTCAAGCCGATGGAGCAGATCGACTCCATCCGCATCGTGCAAGTCAACGGCATGCCCGGCCAGGGCAGCGCCGAGGGCGGTGCTGCGACGGGTGGTGCCACCTTCCCCGAGCAGGTGATGAACTCGGCCCTGCAGTACCAGGTGGCCAAGCCCATCGTCGATGCCGTCATGCATGACGCCGGCTTGTCCAACCAGGGCATCACCGGCCTGGCGCAGAACCTCGCGACGATGTTCAAGCCGGCCACCCCGACGGTGGCGACACCGGCCGAATCACCGGCCGAATAAGGTCGTTCAGGACGCGGCCGGTGCGCTTGCCGCCGGCCGCGCGCTGCGGCGTGCGCCATCGCTGTAGTCAGCCGGCGGCTTCATCAGCGCCGGGTCGGGCTCGCCGCGGCGGATCTTTTCTAGCCGGTAGGTCTGCTCGCCCAGGCGCGGGTCGGCCTCGCGGCTTTGCACCGTCAGCATCAGCTCGGGGCTGCGCCAGACCTCACGCGTCGTGACCAGCGGCTTCTCGTTGCCGATGCGGCCGGCTTCGATCGTCCAGGTCGTGCGCTCCCCGGTGACCTTGACGCCGTCGATTTCGCGCGGCGCGAGCGCGGTGGTCGTGCCGCCCTCACGGGGCAGCACCAACGTGGGCAGCACGGGCAGCGGCGGCGCGGGCGGGGCTGGCAGGGCCATCGGGGCGGGGGGCGCCGGCGGCGCAGGCGGCGCGGCCATGGCCGGCATGGGCGGCAGATCGGGCAGCTCGCTGGCGCGGTAGACCCGCAGCTCGCGGCGCCGCTCCACGGCGCTGGCGCCGGGGGCGGCCGGCACGACCACCTCGCGCTCGATGACGATGCCCGGCTCACCCTGGCGGGCGGCTCCGGCCGCCTGACGGGCCCGCACCCGCTCGGCATCTGCGCTGCGCGCCTGCTCCGCCACGCGGGCGCCCCATTCCTTCCAACGCGCTGCCTGCTCCTTCATGCGCTCGCTCCAGTCGCGCATCGAAGCCTGCCAGGCGGCGTGGGCTTCGGCGTCGGCGCTGGCGGCCGTCCAGTTCACGCTGCCGCGCAGGCGCATCAGGCGCTTGTCGTCGGGGTAGAGCACCCAGGCCTGCCGGGCCACCGGGTCGTTCAGGTAGACGATGCGCGGGCCGCCTTCGCGCTGGATTTCGCGGCGGGTGCGGCCTTCGCCGTCGCGGCAGATCTGGCTCTGCGCGCGGCGCACGATGCGGTTGCCATCAGCCAGCGGCTGGATGTTCTCGTGCACCGCCGTTGCGCAATAGGGCGCGCCTTTGACGACGCGTTCGCCCTCCAGCTCGCGACCCGCAAAGGACAGGGCGGTGTCGGCCAGGGCGATCCGCACCGGCAGGTCGGCCAGCGCGGTCTGCACCTGTCGCTCGATGTCCCGACCGAGGTCACTGTCGGGTGCGGGGCTGGCGGCCCCGAGGCCGGGCAGGCCGGCGCAAGCCATCAGGGCCAGGCCGGCGCGAAGGTGAGAGAGGGGCAGGACGGGCAGGGTCATGGTGGGCTCCATGGGGTCAGTTCAGGATGCGGACGGCCAGCACCTGGCCGCTCGGGTTCACCAGCAGTTCGGCGCGAACGGTTTCATCCGCGCGGCTGGCGTCAAACGGGAGGCCCAGCCAGGCCAGACGCTCTCGCGGGAGCTCGGCGGGCTGCAGCCAGACGGGGGTCGGACGGTCACCCGCCAGCGCCGCGCGGAACTCGGCCTCGGGCACCACGGGGATGAAGCCGCTGCCCGGGCCATCGGCAGGGGCCGCGTGGGCGGTTTGGCTGCCGGGCGGGTCCAGCAGCAGCAGGGTGGTCAGCAGCACCGCGGCCGCCGCGCCAAGGGCGCCGCTGCCCCAAGCCAGGCGCCGGAACCAGCGAGGCTCGCCCGCGGGCTCTTCGTCCTGTGCGGTGGCCGTGCGCGCCGGGCGGGGCTTCAGCTGGCGCGTCAGCTCGGCCAGCAAAGCGGCTTCCCGGGCGGCATCGGGGTGCAAGCGGGCGAACTCGGTGCGAGCGGGGCGCAGCCAGCCCGGGGTGTCGTCAGGTGAAGTCATGGTCGTTCTCCCTCGCCCAGCGCTTCAGCCAGCCGTTGGCGGGCGCGGTGCAGGCGGGTGCGCAGCACGTCCACGCTGATGCCTGCGATCGCGGCGGCTTCGGCGTAGGAGCGTTCCTGCAGGTCCACAAGGGTCAGCGCCTCGCGCTGGGGCCAGTTCAGGCTGCGGATGGCCGCCCACAGACCCTGCTGGCGCTGGGCCTGCTGCAGGCGGGCGTCGCTGCCGGGGCTGGCGGCGGCGGGGTCGTCGTGGTCGAGGGCGTCGTCCAGCGGCACATGGCGGCGGGTGTCACGCCACTGGCTCAGCACCTGGTGGCGCGCCATGCCGGCGAGGTAAGCGCCCAGCGATCCGCGGCTTGCGTCGAAGCCCTGGGCCCCCCGGAGCAGCTGGGTGAAGGCTTCCTGAACGGCGTCGAGGGCTGCCGCCTCATCGCCGGCCAGCGCCAGCGCATAGCGGTACACGGCGCCACTCTCGCGCCGGTACAGCTGCGCGAGCGCCTCGGCGTCGCCGCTGGACAGGCGGGCCAGCAGCGCGTGGTCGTCGTGCATGGCCGCGGGGGCCGGCGCCACGAAACCCAGGCGGTGGAGCCAGGTCATGAGGCGGGAGGGGTCGAGGGGCGCATGCCTCTATTGGGCGCAGCAGCCCCCCGTCGTTACTCAGGACAAACCCGTCGTCACTTTCGGCATGGGCTGCGGGGCGCCAGCTTCAGGGTCTTGGAAGTCTCACTCCCGATTTGGTTGCTGGGACGGGGCGCGATGAGTCCTTAAGTTACGCGGGTCTTCCACTGCTGGAGTTGTTGCCATGAAGTGTCCTGCCTGCCCCGACGCCACCCTGGCCATGACCGAACGCCAGGGCGTCGAGATCGACTACTGCCCCAATTGCCGCGGCGTGTGGCTCGACCGGGGTGAGCTCGACAAGCTCATCGAGCGCTCGGCCACTGCTGCCGTGCCCGCTGCGGCGCCGCCGGCCACCGTGCCGCCGCAGCGCCGGCCGGACTTCGTCGATTCCGACTACGGCAAGCACGGCCACCATCCCGGCTACCGCCGCAAGTCGTGGCTGAGCGACATCTTCGACTGACCTCGTCTTCGACCCCCAAGGAGTTTTCGCGATGAAGCGCGTGTTGTTGTTCCTGATGACCAACCTGGGCGTCATGCTGGTGCTCGGCGTGGCCGTGCATTTGCTGGGCCTGAACCAGTTCCTGACCGCCAACGGCTTGAGCGTGGGCGGTCTGCTGGCCTTCGCCTTCGTGATGGGCTTTGGCGGCGCGTTCATCTCGCTGCTGATCAGCAAGCCCATGGCCAAGTGGACGTCGGGCGTGCAAGTCATCGACGGCTCGCCCGACCCCACCCACCGCTGGCTCGTCACCACCGTGGCGCGCTTCTCGGCCGCGGCCGGCATCCGCGCGCCGGAGGTCGGCATCTACGAAGGGCCGCCGAACGCCTTCGCCACCGGCGCGTTCAAGAACTCGGCGCTGGTGGCCGTCTCGACGGGCCTGCTGCAGTCGATGACCCGCGAGGAGGTCGAGGCGGTCATTGGCCACGAGGTGGCCCACGTGGCCAATGGCGACATGGTCACGATGACGCTCATCCAGGGCGTCATGAACACCTTCGTCGTGTTCCTGTCGCGTGTGATCGGCTATGTGGTGGACAAGCTCGTGTTGCGCAACAACCAGGACGGCCCGGGTGTGGGCTACTACGTGACCACGGTGGTGCTGGACCTGCTGCTGGGCGTGGTGGCGGCGATGGTGGTGGCCTGGTTCTCGCGCCAGCGGGAGTTCCGTGCCGATGCCGACGCAGCCCGCCTCATGGGGCGCAAGCAGCCCATGATCAACGCGCTGGCCCGCCTGCATGGCCTGGACCCCGGTGAGATGCCCCAGGCCTTGAAAGCCATGGGCATCAGCGCACGGCCGAATGGCTGGATGGCCTGGTTCTCCAGCCACCCGCCGATGGAGGCTCGCATCGCGCGTCTGCAGCAGGCCTGAGCATCACCTGACGCCAGGGCTCCCGCCACAATCGGGAGCCTTCTTGCGTTGATGCCCGCGCCCGCCCATGCCTGCTCTGCCCACCAAGCTGCCCCACACCGGCACCACCATCTTCACCGTCATGTCGGCCCTGGCCGCCGAGCATGGCGCGGTCAACCTGGGCCAGGGATTTCCAGACTTTGGCGCCGACCCGGCGCTGCTGCAGGCCTTGACCGACGCGATGGCCGCCGGCCACAACCAGTACCCACCCATGACCGGCGTGCCGGCCCTGCGCCAGGCAGTCGCGGCCAAGCTCAACAGCCTCTACGGCGCCCACTACGACGCCGATCGCGACATCACCATCACGGCCGGCGGCACCCAGGGCCTCATCACCGCATTGCACGCCTGCGTCGGCGCGGGTGACGAGGTGCTCATCATCGAGCCGGCCTACGACAGCTACGACCCCGCCATCCGCCTGGCCGGTGCCGTGCCGGTGGGCGTGCCGATGACGGCGGACTACCGCATCGATTGGGCGGCCGTGCAGGCCGCCATCACACCGCGCACCCGCGCGCTGGTGTTGAATACGCCGCACAACCCCAGCGGCCGCGTGGCCACGGCCGACGATCTGCAGGCGCTCGCGGCCATCGCCGAGCAGCACGACCTCTTCATCGTCAGTGACGAGGTCTACGAGCACATGGTCTTCGACGGCGCCCAGCACGAGAGCGTGGCCCGCCATCCGGCCCTGCGCGAACGCAGCTTCCTGGTCAGCAGCTTCGGCAAGACCTTCCATGTGACCGGCTGGAAGGTGGGCTTCGTGGCCGCGCCACCGGCGCTCTCGGCCGCCTTCCGGCGCCTGCACCAGTACACGGTGTTCACGGTGCACACGCCCAGCCAGCATGCGCTGGCGGCCTACCTCGCCGACCCCGCGCCCTGGCAGGCCTTAAGCAACTTCTACCAGGCCAAGCGCGACACCTTCCGCACTGCGCTCGCCGCCACCCCGCTGAAGCTGCTGCCCTGCGAGGGCACCTATTTCCAGACGGTGGACTACTCGGCGGTGTCGGACTTGCCCGAGCTGGACTTCGCCCGCTGGCTCACCACCGAGGTCGGCGTGGCCGCCATCCCGCTGGCCGGCTTCTACCAGCGGCCGCAGGAGCGGCGGCATGTGCGCTTCTGCTTTGCCAAGCGCGAGGACACGCTGGCCGAGGCGGCGCGGCGGCTGGTGGCTGGATTGGGCCGCTGAGCATTCGGCATGGCGCAACCGAGCTTTCGGCGCGCCCTGCGAGAGTCCCCTGTGGCAAGACACCGGCAGCGACGTGGCTGAAAATCGGCGCTCCCGTTTCGCACCGCACAGGCCCCGCCATGCCCACCTACCGCTCCAAGACCACCACCGCCGGCCGCAACATGGCGGGTGCTCGCGCGCTCTGGCGTGCCACCGGCATGAAGGACGATGACTTCTCCAAGCCCATCATCGCCATCGCCAACTCCTTCACCCAGTTCGTGCCCGGCCATGTGCACCTGAAGGACCTGGGCCAGCTCGTGGCCCGCGAGATCGAGTCGGTGGGCGGCGTGGCCAAGGAGTTCAACACCATCGCGGTGGATGACGGCATTGCCATGGGCCATGACGGCATGCTGTATTCGCTGCCCAGCCGCGACATCATTGCGGACTCGGTCGAGTACATGGTCAATGCCCACTGCGCCGACGCGCTGGTGTGCATCTCCAACTGCGACAAGATCACCCCCGGCATGCTGATGGCCGCGATGCGGCTCAACATCCCGGTGGTGTTCGTCTCCGGCGGCCCGATGGAAGCCGGCAAGGTGCGCCTGGCCGTGCCCGAGACGGCCACCGTGAAGTTCAAGAAGCTGGACCTGATCGACGCGATGGTCATGGCCGCCGACGACAAGGTCAGCGACGCCGACGTCGCCGAGGTCGAGCGCTCGGCCTGCCCCACGTGCGGCAGCTGCTCGGGCATGTTCACGGCCAACTCCATGAACTGCCTGACCGAGGCGCTGGGCCTGTCGCTGCCGGGCAATGGCACGGTGCTGGCCACGCATGCCGACCGCGAGCAGCTCTTCAAGCGGGCCGGCCGGCTGATCGTCGAGCTGGCCAAGCGCCACTACGAGGGCGAGGACTACAGCATCCTGCCGCGCGCCATCGGCAAGAAGGCCTTCGAGAACGCGATGACGCTGGACATCGCGATGGGCGGCTCCACCAACACCATCCTGCACATCCTGGCCGCGGCCCAGGAGGCGGGCATCGATTTCGACATGACCGACATCGACCGCCTCTCGCGCAGCGTGCCGCAGCTGTGCAAGGTGGCGCCCAACACCAACAAGTATCACATCGAGGACGTGCACCGCGCCGGCGGCATCATGGCCATCCTGGGCGAGCTGGCCCGGGCTGGCCGGCTGCATCTGGATGCGCCCACCGTGCATGCGCCCACCATGGGTGAGGCGCTGGCCAAGTGGGACGTGACCGTGTCCACCGACGAGGCCGTGAAGACCTTCTACCTCGCCGGCCCGGCCGGCATCCCGACCCAGGTGGCCTTCAGCCAGGCCACGCGCTGGCCCAGCCTCGACCTCGACCGCGCCGAGGGCTGCATCCGTTCCTATGAGCACGCCTTCAGCAAGGAAGGGGGCCTGGCGGTGCTGCGCGGCAACATCGCGCTGGATGGCTGCGTCGTGAAGACCGCCGGTGTGGACGACAGCCTGCTGGTGTTCGAAGGGCCGGCGCATGTCGTGGAGAGCCAGGACGAAGCCGTGGCCAACATCCTGGACGACAAGGTCAAGGCGGGCGACGTGGTGGTGGTGCGCTACGAAGGCCCCAAGGGCGGCCCCGGCATGCAGGAGATGCTCTACCCGACCAGCTACATCAAGAGCAAGGGCCTGGGCAAGGCCTGCGCGCTGCTGACCGACGGCCGCTTCTCGGGCGGTACCTCGGGCCTGTCCATTGGCCACTGCTCGCCGGAAGCCGCGGCCGGAGGCGCCATCGGCCTGGTGAAGAACGGCGACCGCATCCGCATCGACATCCCCAACCGCACGATCAACGTGCTGGTGAGCGACGAGGAACTGGCCCGCCGCCGCGCCGAGCAGGACGCCAAGGGCTGGAAGCCGGCCGAGGCCCGGCCCCGCAAGGTCAGCGCGGCGCTCAAGGCCTACGCGCTGCTCGCCACCTCGGCTGACAAGGGCGCGGTGCGCGACCTGAGCCAGCTCGAGGGCTGACATTCCGATACGTGTGAAGTGACTCGCTCGCGCACCATGCGCGGATGAGCATTTCCCGTATCTCCTGGAGCGGCGCCGGCCTGGCCGTGCTGCTCAGCGCTTGTGGGGGTGGCGGCGGCGGTGGCGGTGGCGACAGCACGACGCCGACCCCGGTCGCCGCAGCGCCAGTCCCGGCGCCGACGCCAGCACCGGCCCCGGCGCCCTCTCCGGCCCCTTCGCCCGCGCCTTCCCCCGCGCCAGCTCCGGCCCCCACGCCTGCGCCCACACCCTCGCCGGCACCCAGTCCGGCCCCCGCGCCGGCCCCTGCCCCGGCGCCGGTCGCCGGCACCCGCGCCACCTGCCAACTGACGAATTTCCAGTCGGAGTTGTTAACGCTTGTGAACCGCTACCGCGCGGCGGGCGCCAGCTGCGGCAGCGAGGGCAACTTCGCGCCAGCGGCGGCCCTGCGCTGGCAGGACAGCATCGCCCAGGCGGCGCTCAAGCACAGCGACGACATGCAGTCGGGCAACTTCTTCAGCCACACCGGCAGCGACGGCAGCAGCGCCGGCCAGCGCATGAGCGCCGCGGGCTACAGCTGGCGCGCCTGGGGCGAGAACATCGCTGCCGGGCAGTCCAGCGTGTCGTCGGTGGTGGCCGGCTGGATGAACAGCCCCGGCCACTGCGCCAACCTGATGAACCCCGGCTTCACCGACATCGGCGTGGCCTGCGTGAAGGGCGGCAGCGGCAACACCTACGGCACCTACTGGACCATGGACCTCGGCACGCCGCGCTGAGGCTTACCGCCCGGGCTCGCTCGACTCGCAGAACCCGAACCGCCGCTCCGGCGCCTGCATCTCCAGCTGCCGGAAGGCTGACGGCGTCATGCCGGTGAACTCGCGGAAGTCGCGCGCGAGGTGCTGGTGATCGTGGTAGCCGGCGTCCAGGGCCAGGTCCAGCCAGCGGGCCTGGGGGGCGAGGTTGGCCAGGCGCACCAGGCGGTCGAAGCGGGCGACGCGGCCGAACAGGCGCGGGCTCACGCCGGTGCGGGCGGCGAACTGTCGGCGCAGCTGGCGCACGTCCAGCCCGTGCGTGCGCGCGAGGGTGTCCAGGCCGGGGCCGTCGCCGGCCAGCAGCCTGCGCGCGACAACGTCGGCGGCGGCCTCGGGTCGGCGGGGTGCCTGCGCCCGTGCCATCAGCCAGGCCTCGGCCTGCGCGATGAGCTGGCCGGCGTCGTCCAGTTGCGCGAGGCGCTCCACCAGCGCGCGGAAGTCGGCCGGGAACAGGGCCTCGGCGTCCAGCCAGTCGTCGGTGAGCGTGTCCAGCGGCAGGCCGGTCAGCCGGTAGAGCGCGCCGGGCTCGAACTCGATCTGGTAGACGGCGAAATCGTGCCCGCCCTGGCGCAGCGTGGCCGCCGTCGGCTGGCCGATCAGCACGGCCCGTGCCTTGCGCCGTTGGGGCCCGCCGGCCACGAGAGCCACATGCTCGGCATCACGCAGGTAGAAAGCCAGCGCGGCAGCCGGCCGTGGCCAATAGGGCTTCACCGGCACAACGAGGCCGCTGTCGAAGCGCAGCCGGATCACCTGATGCTGCCGCACCCAGCCGCGCAAGGGCGGCGAGGGTGGCGTGAAGTGGAAGAGGGGCAGCATGCAGCGGGTGGCGTCAGTCCGCCAGCGGTGGGCCGACGATGGCCATGCCGTGGTCGGCGAACAAAGTGTGCGCCACTTCGGGCGTCGGCGGGCCGGGCAGTTGTGACAGGGCGACGAAGAAGTCCTCCATGCGCCCGGCCGGCGTGTAGAGGAAGCGCAGCCGGCCGGTCGTGCTGAGCTGGCGAAAGGTGTGGGGCACGCCGCGTGGCAGGAAGAGGCTGTCACCGGCGCGCAGCAGGTGCTGTTCGTCGCCGCACTGGAAGCGGTACTCGCCCTCGTCGACGATGAAGACTTCGTCCTGGTCAGGGTGCAGGTGCAGCGGCGGGCCACCCGGGGCCTCACCGTGCCACGCCATCACGCTCAGCGCCTGGCCGGTGCAGGCGGCCGGCAGCTGCAGCTGCCAGGTGTCGGGGCCGACTGCCAGCGGCGTGGTGGCGCGGTGAAGTGCGGCGGTGGGGGTGGGGTGGCGCATGGCAAGGTCCGTGGATGTGATGTCGCCAGCATGGCCAGATCGTGCCCGCCGCGCTGGCATGAATCGGACATGCCCGTCCTCCATCGGTGGGCCCTGCCACCCGAGGTGCGGGGGCGGCGGCCCGCGACGAGGGGAGGGCGCGGCTTAAGCTGCCAAGGCCCTGAGGTTCCGTGGGTGCCTGCACCAAGGAGTTCGTTCGTGAGAAAGCTGCTTCCCGGGTTGAGCCTGACCCTTGCCGTGTTGCTGTCCCCTGGTGTGCGTGCAGCCGAGGCCGGACCGCCTGCCGCGCCAGTCGAGGTGGTGACCGACGACTACTTCGGCACGCCGGTCGCCGACCCCTACCGCTGGATGGAGTCCGGCAAGGACGAGCGTTGGATGCCCTGGCTGCAGGCCCAGGCCGGGCATACCGAGACGGTGCTGTCGCGGCTGCCGGGGCGGGCGGGGCTGTTGAAGTCCATCCAGGCGCTGTCGGGCGAACAGACGGCCTACCGCATGGTCAGGCGCGTGGGCCAGACGGTCTTCATCCAGCGCCGCGATGCCGGGGCGGAAGACGCGCGGCTGTATGTGCGTACCGGCCGCGCGGCCGAGCGCCTGCTGCTGGACCCGGCCGCGGTCGACGGCAAGCCGCAATCGCTGGACTGGTGGCATGTGTCGCCGAATGGCCGCCTCGTGGCGGTGGGGCTTTCGCAGCGAGGGACGGAGGCGTCGGTACTGCGCGTGCTCGACGTCGCCACGGGCCGGTGGCTGGCCACTCACATCCCGGCCACCGATTTCGGCCAGGTCTCCTGGCTGCCCGACTCCAGCGGCTTTGCCTACCTGCGCTTCGTCGGTGAGCAGGGCACGCCCACCTACTACCTGAACAACGAGATGCGCCTGCATCGCCTGGGCAGCGCCGGCCCGGACCGCTTGCTGCTGCCGCGCGACAAGCCGCCTGTGCCGTTGCAGCCGCACGAGTTCGCGGCGATCCGCTTCGATGGCCAGTCGCCCATGGCGCTGCTGGTGATCTTCGACGGCCGGCGTGAGTCGCAGGTCTACGTGACCGGCCGCGACGCGCTGCTAGCCGGCCGGGCCCGCTGGACGAAGGTGGGCGGCTTCGAGGCGCAGCTCGAAGGCGCTGCGCTGCGCGGCGACGAGCTCTGGCTGCTCTCCACGCGCGACGCGCCCAAGGGGCGACTCCTGCTGACCTCGGCCCGCCGCCCTGACCTGGCGACGGCGCGCGCCATCGAACTGCCCGGCCAGCCGGTGGTCGAAAGCTTCACGATGACCGCCAGCGGGCCGCTGGTGCAGACCATCGAAGGCAGTCAGATGGGCCTGTGGCGTGTGAGTGCTGCGGGCGAGCCCCGACGCGTGGCGCTGCCCTTCCCGGGCTCGGTCATGGTCCTGAGCACCGTGCCGGGCCGTGACGAGGCCTATCTGTCGCTCGCCGGCTGGCTGCAGGCGCCGGCGGTGCATGAGCTGGATGCGCGCGGCACCGTGCATCCGACCGGCATGTCCAGCCAGCCGGCGGGCTACGACGCGACCCGCTACGAGGCCCGTACCTCGACCGCCACAGCGGCGGACGGGACCCGCATTCCCTACACGGTGCTGTCGCTCAAGGGCCGCGCTGCACAGGGCCCCGGCCCGCTGCTGCTGGAGGCCTATGGCGCCTACGGTTACGCCGTGATGCCGACCTTCCAGACCGCCCTGATGCCCCTGCTGGACCGTGGCGCCCGCTACGTGATGGCCCATGTGCGCGGCGGGGGTGAGTTCGGCCGCGACTGGCACTACGGTGGCCGCGGGCCCACCAAGGCCAACACCTGGAACGATGCGATCGCCGTGGCCGAGGCCCTGGTGCGCACCGGCGAGACGACGTCGTCACAGATGAACCTGCTGGGCACCTCGGCCGGGGGTGTGATGGTGGGTCAGGCGGTGAACGCGCGGCCCGAGTTGTTTGCAGGCGCCGTCGCCAATGTGGGCTTCATGAATCCGCTGCGTTATGTCTCGGAACAGAACAACGCCGACATACCGGAGTGGGGCGGGCCCGTCGCCGATGCGGCGACCTTCAAGACCATGTTCGACCTGGACCCCTACCAGCACATCAAGCCGGGCGTTGCCTACCCGGCCACGCTGGTGGTCAGTGGCCTGGCCGACCCGCGTGCCGCCACCTTCCACAGCGCCAAATACGCCGCGCGCCTGGCCGCGGCCACGTCCAGTGGGCAGCCGGTGCTGCTGCGCATCGACTTCGGCGCCGGCCACGGCATGGGGTCCACCCGCACGCAGCGGGATGCGATGTGGGCGGACATCTACAGCTTCGTGCTGTGGCGGGCCGGCGTGGCCGACTTCCAGCCGCCACGTTGAAGGAAAGGGCCTGCGCCTTGCAGTAGGCTCGTCAGCCTCGCTCATCTGACCGCCTGCCATGCCTGCCTTTCCCGATTCCCGCCCTGGTCTGCTGTCGCGACGCCACCTGCTGCTCGGAGCTGCGGCGCTGGCCGCGATGGGCAGTGGACGACCGGCGAGCGCCGGCAGCCTGCCCGAGCTGATCACGCGCGCCAAGCGCTCGGTGGTCGTGGTCGGCAGCTATGGCCTGATGGACAACCCGCGTTTCGGCTTTCGTGCGGCAGGCTTTGCCGTTGGTGACGGGCTGCAGGTGCTGACCAGCGCCCACGTCGTGCCGTCTGACACGCCGGAGCGCATCGACCGCAGCATCGCGGTGCAGGTGTGGCAGGGCGACGACCAATGGCAGTTGCGCAGCGCCCGACTGCTGGGGCGCGACCTGCGCAACGACCTCGCGCTGTTGCAGATCGACGGGCCGGCGCTGCCGGCCTTGAGTCTGGCCGAACAGGATGCGCCGGAGGGCACGTCCATCGCGCTGATGGGATTCCCGATCGGCAGTGCGCTGGGCTACACCCTGACCACGCATCGGGGCATCGTGTCGGCCTGGACCTCGATCGCCTCGCCCGCCCAGAGCCCGTCCGGGCTGAGCGCGCGCGCCGTGCGCCAGCTGCGCGATGGGGCCTTCAAGGTCATGCAGCTCGACGCCATCGCCTACCCGGGCAACAGCGGAGGCCCGGTGTTCGACATCGACAGCGGCACCGTGGTGGGCGTGCTGCAGGGCGGCATCGTCAAGAGCACCAAGGAGGCAGCGCTGAGCGCGCCGACAGGCATCACCTACGCCGTGCCGGCCAGCGCTGCGGCGGCGTTGCTGGCGGAGTACGTCAAGCGCTGACCCGTCAGCCGTGCCCGGCCACGCCGAGCATGGCCTGCAGCAGCACGTTGCAGCCGGCCTCGATGTGCTCGGGCTTGGCGTCTTCGATCTCGTTGTGGCTGATGCCGTCCTTGCACGGGATGAAGATCATGCCGGCGGGCGCCAGGCGGGCCATGTAGACGGCGTCATGGCCCGCGCCGGAGACGGCGGGCATGTTGCTGTAGCCCAGCGCGTCGGCCGCCTTCTGCACCGCGGCGATGCAGTCGGGATGGAAGGGCTGGGCCGGATAGGCGCTGACGGGCGTGATCTCGATGGACAAGCCCGACTCGGCCGCAAGCTGGGCGGCCACCGCGCGGATGTCCGCATCCATGGCCTCGCACAGCGCGTCGGTCGCGTTGCGCAGGTCGATGCTGAACTTGACGCGGCCCGGGATGACGTTGCGGCTGTTGGGGTGGACCTGCACCATGCCGACCGTGCCGCGCCCGTGCGGCGGGTGGCGGTGCGCGCACGCCACCACCTCCTGCATCAGCTTGGTGGCCACCTGCAGCGCGTCGCGGCGCAAGGCCATGGGCGTGGGGCCGGCGTGGGCTTCCATGCCGGTCACGACGCAGTCGTACCAGCGGATGCCCAGCACGCCGGTCACCACGCCAATCGTCTTGTCGTGGTCCTCCAGCACCGGGCCCTGCTCGATGTGGGTCTCGAAATAGGCGCCGATGGGGTGGTCGCCCGGCACCTGCTCGCCGATGTAGCCGATGCGTTCGAGTTCGCCCTTGACCGTCTTGCCCTCGGTGTCGGTCGCGGCATAGGCATGCTCCAGCGTGAAGGCCTTGGCGAACACGCCGGAGCCCATCATCACGGGCACGAAGCGCGAGCCCTCTTCGTTCGTCCAGAAGGCCACCTCGATGGGTGCCTCGGTCTCGATGCCGTGGTCGTTGAGCGTGCGCACGACCTCGATGCCGGCCAGCACGCCGTAGTTGCCATCGAACTTGCCGCCGGTGGGCTGGGTGTCGATGTGGCTGCCCGTCATGACGGGGGGCAGGCTGTTGTTGCGCCCCGGACGGCGCATGAAGGCATTGCCGATCTGGTCGATGGTCACCGTCATGCCCGCCTCGCGCGCCCAGCGGGTGACGAGGTCGCGGCCCTGCTTGTCGAGGTCGGTGAGCGTGAGGCGGCAGACGCCTCCCTTGTCGGTGGCGCCAACCTGGGCGAGTTCCATCAGCGAGGCCCAGAGGCGCTGGCCGTTGATGCGGAGTTGGGAGATGTTGGGCTTGGCGACGGCGGTGTCCATGGGGCGGTCCTTGGTCAATACAAAGCCACAGAGGCTCAGAGGCACAGAGAGATCCCGATGCCGCAAATCCTCTGAGCCTCTCTGGGTCTCTGTGCCTCTGTGGCTGTGTTCTCGGGCTTCAGCGTGCAACCGCCGTCGGCGCGAGGTCGTGGGCGCGTTTCGCTGCGGCGTCGAACTGCGGGCCGTACGGCGGGCGCTTGAGATAGCGGCCCGTGCCCGCTTCGGCACGAAGGTCGCCGCGGGCGAACACGACCCGGCCTTGCGAGATCGTGTGGCTCGGCACGCCCCGCACCGTGCGGCCCTCGAAGATGTTGAAGTCGTTCTTCGAGAACTGCGTCTTGGCGCTCAAGGTCTTGGTGCCGGCCGGGTCCCACAGCACGAGGTCGGCGTCCGCGCCTTCGGCGATGACGCCCTTGCGCGGGTACATGTTGAAGAGCTTGGCCGCGTTGGCCGAGGTGATGGCGACGAACTCGCTGGGCGTCAGCCGCCCGGAGTTGACGCCGGCATCCCACAGCACCGCCATGCGCTCCTCGACGCCGCCACAGCCGTTGGGGATCTTGGCGAAGTTGTCCTTGCCCACGGCCTTCTGCGCGGCGCAGAAGGTGCAGTGGTCGGTGGCGGTGGTGTGCAGCTGGCCGCTCTGCAGGCCGCGCCACAGGAACTCCTGGTGGATCTTGGGGCGGAAGGGCGGGCTCATCACATAGGCCGCGGCGGTGGCGAAGTCTGGGTCGCGGTAGACGCTGTCGTCGATCAGCAGATGGCCGGCCAGCACCTCGCCGTACACGCGCTGGCCGCGGGCCCGGGCGCGGGCAATCGCCTCGGCGCTCTCGATGCAGCTCACGTGCACGATGTAGATGGGCACGCCCAGCACGTCGGCAATCGCAATCGCGCGGTTGGCCGCCTCACCTTCCACCATCGGCGGGCGGGAGAGCGGGTGGCCTTCCGGGCCGGTGATGCCCATCTTCGCGACCTCGGCCTGCAGCAGGTAGACGAGCTCGCCGTTCTCGGCATGCACGGTCGGCATGGCGCCGAGTTCGAGCGCACGCTTGAAGCTGTTCACCAGCGTCTCGTCGTCGCACATGATGGCGTTCTTGTAGGCCATGAAGTGCTTGAAGCTGTTGACACCCTCCTCGCGCACCAGCGTGCCCATGTCGTCGCTGACGCTCTGGTCCCACCAGGTCACGGCCACATGGAAGGCGTAGTCGGCGGCCGCCTTCTCGGCCCAGCCGCGCCAGGTGCGGTAGGCGTCCATCAGCGGCTGCTGCGGGTTGGGGATGACGAAGTCGATGATGCTGGTCGTGCCACCGGCGAGCGCGGCGGCCGTGCCGGTGAAGAAGTCGTCCTGCGTGACCGTGCCCATGAAGGGCAGCTGCATGTGGGTGTGCGGGTCGATGCCGCCGGGCAGCAGGTACTGGCCGGTGCCGTCGAGGGTGGTGGTGCCGGCGGGTGCTTCCTTCACGGCGCGCTCGCCCAGGGCGGCGATGCGGCCGTCGACGCAGAGCACGTCGGTGCGGGACTCGGCGTCGGGATTGACGACGATGGCGCCGCGGATCAGGAGGGGGGAACTCATGGGGCAGTCCTTGCGAGTTGGGGTTGCGCCTTGCCAGCCATCAGCACGCCGTAGACCACGGCGGCGAGGGCCAGCCCGGCAAACCAGGCGTAGGTGTAGATGGCCTTGAACGCCGCGCCGACCTCCGGGAAGGCGGCGGGGAAGGCGGCGTTCAGGAATCCGGGGACGTTGGGCGCGACGCCCAACGCGAAGGCAACCAGGGCGGCGAGGTTCCAGCCGCCGCGGTAGCTGTAGCGGCCGCCCTCGACGTAGAGCTCGTCCACCACCAGCGCCGTCTTGCGCAGCAGGTAGTAGTCGACGATGAGGATGCCCGCCACCGGCCCGAGCAGGGCCGAGTAGCCGATCAGCCAGGTGAAGATGTAGCCCTCGGTCGAGGCCAGGATCTTCCACGGCATCATCACGATGGCGATGGCGCAGGTCAGGATGCCGCCGAGCTTGTAGCTGATTCGGTTGGGCGCCAGCGCGGAGAAGTCGTAGGCCGGGCCGACGAGGTTGGCCGCCAGGTTCACGCTGACCGTGTCGATCAGCAGCACGATGAGCGCGATGAGCACGGCCGCGCCGGTCATGCGGCTGGCGAGGTCCACCGGGTCCCACAGCGCCTTGCCGTAGATGACGACGGTGGCCGAGGTGACGAACACCGCGAGCGCCGCCAGCAGCCCCATCGGGCCGGGCAGGCCGAGCGCCTGGCCGACGAGCTGGTCGCGCTGGCTCTTGGCGAAACGGGTGAAGTCGGGGATGTTGAGGGCGAGCGTCGCCCAGAAGCCCACCATCGCGGTGAGGGACGGCCAGAACACGGTCGAGAACTGGCCGGCCTTCTTGCCACCTTCGACGAACTGCGAGGGCTGCTCAAGGATGGGCCCGAAGCCGCCGGCCTTGTCCCAGGCCCACCACAGCAGCACGAAGCAGATGACGATCTTGATCGGGGCGGTGTAGGTCTCGAGCTTGCGGATGGCGTCGATGCCGTGCACGACGAACCAGAACTGCAGCGCCCAGAACAGCAGGAAGCAGCCGAACTGTGCGGCGCTGATGCCCAGGCCCGGCAGCGCGTCACCGCCGAGCGGGTGGCCCAGCAGCACGCCGGCCAGCGTGAAGATCATCTGCCCGCCGAACCAGGTCTGGATGCCGTACCAGCCACAGGCCACGAGCGCCCGCAGCAGCGCCGGCAGCTTGGCCCCCTGGGTGCCGAACGAGGCCCGCGCCAGCACCGCGTACGGGATGCCGTACTTGGCGCCGGCATGGCCGATCAGCAGCATGGGCACCAGCACGATCAGGTTGCCCAGGAACACCGTGCCCACCGCCTGGCTCCAGCTCATGCCCGACTCGATCAGGCTGGCCGCCAGCGTGTAGGCCGGGATGCACATCACCATGCCGACCCACAGCGCTGCGAAGTGGTACCAGCGCCAGGTTCGCTGGGCAGCCGTGGTCGGGATCAGATCAGGGTTGCTCAGCGTCGGGTCGGTCATCAGCAGCTCCGGTCAGAAAGGCAATTGCCACAGAGACACAGAGTCACAGAGACCGCACCACGTTGAAGGTCGACCGACCTTCTCTGTGGCGCTGTGCCTCTGTGGCTGTGTTCATGCGTTCACGTGTTCTGCGGGAAAGCAAATTGCGGGCCCTTCGGGGTCGAATCGGGCCAGCGCTGCATCACCGCCTTGTGCTTCGTGTAGAAGCGCACCGCCTCCGGCCCGTAGGCGTGGTGGTCGCCGAAGAGGCTGCGCTTCCAGCCGCCAAAACTGTTGAAGGCCATGGGCACCGGCAGGGGCACGTTCACGCCCACCATGCCGACCTGGATGTGGTGCACGAACTCGCGCGCCACGTGGCCGTCGCGGGTGAAGATGGCCACGCCGTTGGCGTATTCGTTGGCTTCGATCAGCGCGATGGCCGCGGCCAAGTCGGGCACGCGCACCACGCACAGCACCGGGCCGAAGATCTCCTCGGTGTAGCAGCTCATGTCGGCGCTGACGCCGTCCAGGATGGTGCCGCCGACGAAGAAGCCGTCTTCATGTCCGGGCACCCGCAGGCCGCGACCGTCGACCACGGCCTGGGCGCCGGCCTCAATGCCTTCGCCGATCAGCCGCTCCACGCGTTGCTGCGAGGCGCGCGTGATCAGCGGCCCCATCTCGGCGCCGGCCTGGTGGCCTTCACCGATCTTGAGCGCCTTGACCTTGGGCGCGAGCGCGGCGACGAGCTTGTCGCCCACATCGCCCACCGCCACGGCCACGGAGATGGCCATGCAGCGCTCGCCGGCCGAGCCATAGGCCGCGCCCATCAGCGCATCGACCGCGCCGTCGAGGTCGGCATCGGGCATCACGACCATGTGGTTCTTGGCGCCGCCCAGAGCTTGCACGCGCTTGCCGTGGGCCGAGCCGACCTTGTAGATGTGCTCGGCCACCGGCGTGGAGCCGACGAAGCTGACCGCGGCGATGCCGGGGTGCGCCAGGATGGCGTCGACGATGTCCTTGTCGCCCTGGATGACGCTGAACACGCCGTCCGGCAGGCCGGCTTCCTTCAGCCACTGGGCCATCAGCAGCGAGGCCGACGGGTCCCGCTCACTGGGCTTCAGGATGAAGGCATTGCCGCAGCCGATGGCGATGGGGTACATCCACATCGGCACCATGGCGGGGAAGTTGAACGGCGTGATGCCGGCCACCACGCCCAGCGGCTGGCGCATGCTCCAGGCGTCCATTCCGCGGGCGATCTGCTCGGTGTACTCGCCCTTGAGCAGCTGCGGCATGCCCGTCGCGAACTCCACCACCTCGATGCCGCGGGCCACTTCGCCAAGGGCGTCGGGCACGGTCTTGCCGTGCTCGCGCACGATGGCCTCGGCAAGCTGGTCCTTGCGGTCCTGCAGCAGGGTCAGGAACTTGAACAGCACACGCGAGCGGGCCAGCGGCGGCGTCTGGCTCCAGGCCTTGGCGGCCTGGGTGGCCGACGCGACCGCCGCGTCCAGGTCGGCCACGCTGCCCAGCAGCAGCGTGCCCTGCACGGCGCCGGTGGCGGGGTTGTGGATGTCCTGGCGGCGCTCGCCGGTGCCACGGCTGATGCTGCCGTTGATCCAGTGACCGACTTCGTAGTGACTCATGGGGTGACCTCGTAGCGCCCAGGAACACAGCCACAGAGGCACAGAGACACAGAGGAGGTGATGCTCCTGGCGCCTGGGTGCTTTGTCTGTGCCTCTGTGTCTCTGTGGCTGTGTTGCATGGATTTCAAGCGCAACCCGCTCTCATCGGGTTGTTCGGATGCGTCGTCCAGTTGGCGTAGGACCCGTCCATCACCCGTCCGGTGCGGGCATCGGTCTCACCAGGCTGGAGCGCGCGCATCGAGATGGTGCCAGGGACCGGGCAGATCGACACGCAGAGGTTGCATCCGACACACTCGGCTTCGTTGACATGGAAGTGCCGCTTGCCATCTTTCGTGGCAAAGATGGCCTGGTGCGAGGTGTCTTCGCACACCACGTGGCAGCGGCCGCACTGGATGCAGCTGTCCTGGTCAATGACCGCTTTCTGGACGTGGTTGAGGTTGAGCTGGTTCCAGTTCTTGACCGTGGGAACCGCCATGCCCTGAAAGGCCTTCAGGTTGGCGTAACCCTTCTCGTCCATGAAATTGCTCAGGCCCGAGCACATGTCCTGCACGATCTTGAAGCCATAGACCATGGCCGCGGTGCACACCTGCACGGTGCCGCAGCCCATCGCGATGAACTCGGCCGCGTCGCGCCAGGTGCTGATGCCGCCGATGCCGCTGATCGGCAGGCCGGCGGTGGTGGCGTCGCGGGCGATCTCGGCCACCATGTTCAGCGCGATCGGCTTGACCGCCGGGCCGCAGTAACCGCCGTGCGAGCCCCAGCCGTCGGTCACCGGGCTCATGGTCATGCGGTCCAGGTCCACGCCCATCACGGAGTTGATGGTGTTGATGAGGCTCACCGCATCCGCACCGCCCGCCTTGGCGGCACGCGCGGGAAAGCGCACATCGGTGATGTTGGGCGTGAGCTTCACGATGACGGGCATCTTCGTGTGCTTCTTGCACCACTCGGTGACCTGCTGGATGTACTCCGGCACCTGGCCCACCGCGGAGCCCATGCCGCGCTCGCTCATGCCATGCGGGCAGCCGAAGTTCAGCTCCACGCCGTCGGCGCCGGTGTCGGCCACGCGTTCGAGGATGGCCTTCCAGCTCGGTTCGTTCACCGGCACCATCAGCGAGACGATCATGGCCCGGTCGGGGAAGTCGCGCTTCACGCGCTTGATCTCGTCGAGGTTGACCTGGAGCGGCCGGTCGCTGATCAGCTCGATGTTGTTGAAGCCGATGACGCGGCGGTCCTGGCTCCACAGCGTGGCGTAGCGCGGGCCGTTGACGTTGACCACGGGCGGGTCTTCGCCGAGCGTCTTCCAGACCACACCGCCCCAGCCAGCCTCGAAGGCGCGGCGCACGTTGATCTCCTTGTCGGTCGGCGGGGCCGAAGCGAGCCAGAACGGGTTGGGGCTCTTGATGCCCAGGAAGTCGGTGCTCAGGTCAGCCATGGCTGGCCTCCTTGTCGAAGTGACGGGCAACGCCCAGGCCCAGGGCGCGGTCGATGGCTTGTGCGGCGCGCTTGCCGTGCTCCACGGCTTCCACGGTCAGATCGCGGCCGCCGGCGCGGCAGTCGCCGCCGGCCCAGACGCGCGGCAGGCTGGTCTGGCCATCGTCGTCGGTCTGGATGCGGCCATGGCTCAGCGCCAGCGTGCTGCCGGCGGCGTCGGCACGGTAGGTCTGGCCGATGGCGCGCAGCACCAGGTCGGCCTCGATGACAAACTGCTCGCCGGTGTCCACCAGCCGGCCTTGCTCCAGGCGCGTGGCGGCAAAGCGCATGCCGCGCAGCACGCCGCCCTCGGCCTCCACGGCCACCGGGCGCGCCCAGCAGCGGATCGTCACGCCGTGCGTCTGCGCCCAGTGCTGCTCGTGCAGCGACGCCGACAGGCTCTCCGGCCCGCGGCGGTAGACCATGGTGACTTGCTCGGCACCGAGCAGCTTGCTCTGCACAGCGGCATCCACGGCCGTCATGCCGCCCCCGATGACCACCACGCGCCGGCCCACGGGCACGATCTCCGGCGCGCTCTGGCGTAGCTCGGCGATGAAGTCCACCGCATCGCGCAGGCCGGGCAGCTCGGGCTCGGCGATGCCCAGCGCATTCACGCCCTGCAGGCCCAGGCCGAGGAAGACGGCGTCATGCGTGGCCAGCAGGCCGTCGAGCGTGATGTCGCGGCCGAGTCGACAGTTCAGCCGTGGCGTGATGCCGCCGATGGACAGCAGCCAGTCGATCTCGCGCTGGGCAAAGCCCCCCGCAACCTTGTAGGTGGCCAGCCCGTATTCGTTGAGGCCGCCGAGCTTGGGCGCGGCGTCGAAGAGGGTCACGTCATGCCCACGCCAGGCCAGGCCGTGCGCGGCAGCCAGGCCTGCTGGGCCAGCGCCCACGACGGCCACGCGCCGGCCGGTGGGCTGCGCGCGCTCGAACAGCGGCTTGCCGGGCTTGGCGAAGTAGCCCTCCACGGCAAAGCGCTGCAGCAGCCCGATCTCGACCGGCTTGCTTTCGTTGGTGTTGCGCACGCAGGCCTGCTCGCACAACACTTCGGTCGGGCAGACCCGCGCGCACATGCCGCCCAGCGGGTTGGCCGTCAGGATGGCATCGGCCGCGCCGCGCACGTTGTCCTGCGCCACCCGCTGGATGAAGGCCGGGATGTCAATGCCCGTGGGGCAGGCCGTCTGGCAGGGCGCGTCGAAGCAGTAGTAGCAGCGCTCGGCCTCGATGAGCGCCTGCGTACGGTTCAGCGGCGGGTGCGCATCGGCGAAGTTGCTCGCGTAGTCGGCGGGTGCGAGCCGGCCGGATTTCAGGTCTGCAGAGTCCACGGGCATCTCCGGGTGGAAAACAGCCAAACATTACTAGCCAGTAAAACTTGACCGAAGCGTAAAAACCCGCAGGGCCCGTTTGGTGCACGACGTCAAAATGCGGTGCATGACCGACATCGCCACCGTGACGCGCATTCCCCGCGCCGCCACCCTGCGCAAGCAGGAGGCCATCCTGGCCGAGGCTGAACGCCAGTTCGCCCGCTTTGGTTTCGAGGGCGTGAGCCTGGACAGCATCGCGGCCGTGCTCGACATGTCGCGCCAGAACCTGCTCTACCACTGGCCCAGCAAGGAAGAGCTCTACCGCGCCGTGCTGGACAGCGTCATGGACGAATGGATGGCCTGCATGACGGCCATCACCGAAGCCAGCGAGCCGCAGGCGGCGCTCAATGCCTACGTGGAGGTCAAGCTGCGCTTCAGCCGCGACCGCGCCACGGGCAACGCGGTGTTCACGCGCGAGATCATGGCCGGCGCGCCGCGCTACCAGGACGTGCTCAAGGCCCGCGTGATGCCCCTGCTGCATGCCGACGTCGAGCGCTTCGAGCGCTGGGCCGACGAGGGCCTGATCCGCCGCGTCGACTTCATGCACCTGATGTTCCTGATCTGGTCGTCCACCCAGGCCTACGCCGACCTCGCGCCGCAGTTCGCCCTCTACATGGGTAAGCCGCGCCTGGAGGACGCCGACTTCGAGGCCGCGCGCCAGCTCATCACCAGCCTGATCTGGCGCAGCCTCGAACTCTGAGGCGTCTTCAGAGCTTGAGCAGCGCTTCCAGGTTGACGCGCAGCTTGAGCTCCGCCGGTGCCAGGCTGGCCGCGATGGCTTGTGATGCCAGGCGCGTGTCGCGCACCACCGGGGCACTCAGCGGGCTGCCGCTCTTGCCGAGCAGGGCGGCCACCAGCGGCTCGTTGGCGCTGAAGCCGCGCTTGAACACCAGGCCGACTTCGCCGTTGGCGAGTCGCACGATGGTGCCGGGCGGGTAGAGGCCCACCACCTTGATGAGCGCGGCGCCGGCTTCGTCGGGCTGTTGCTGCTCATCCAGGAACACCGCGCGGGCGGCCTTGGCGCCGCTCAGGGCCGGACGGCTGCGGCGCGGGGCGAGGCGGGCGCCGAAGATGTCGATGCGGCGCAGCAGGCGGGCCAGGGTCTCGCCCGCGCTGCGACCGGTCAACGGGCCGGGGCCGGCTTCATGGTGCAGGCGCACGGCCGTGAGCCAGGCCTGGTCCTGGATGCCGAGCTCGGCCAGGCGCGTGGCGGCGCGGTCGCCGTGGGCGGCCATGGCCTGGCGCTGCGCCGGTGTGGCGGCGTCGGCCTGGCTGGCCATGCGGTCGTGGGCCGCGGTGGCGCCGTAGTTCATGGTGAGTGCTGCGCCGTGCAGGGCTTCGCGCAGGGCGGGCGGCAAGTGCAGCTGTTGGGCAACCAGATCGGCCAGCAGCAGGGTCAGCAGTGCATGGCGGGCGCTGTAGTCGGTGAACTCCTGGCTGGTCTCGAAGATCAGCAGCAGCAGCGTCGCATCCGGGTGTGCATGCAATCGCTTGAGGGCCGCGTCCCGCAGGCCGGCCAGCCGCGCCGGGAAATCCGCCGGCTGGTTCTCGCGCAGCAGGTTGTGGGTGTGCAGCAGCAGGTCCGACCAGGCCTCCCGCGGCCCGAGTTCGATCTTGGGCGGGCTGCCGGGCTGTGTCTCCATCCGGAAGCTGGAGTCGGCCTTGGCGATGTCGGCCAGCGGCACATCCTTCAGCACCAGGGTGTCCAGGCGATGCGCACGGGCGCGCTGGTACTCCATCGTCTGCTCGGCGCTGACCCAGGCGCCGCCATCGATGAGGCTGCGCACCAGCGGCGAGTCGCGCAGCGTCTGGCCGCGGGCGAACAGCAGCTGGCCGCCGGCATCGAACAGGTCGTAGGGCAGCGTCATGCCCAGCCGCAGGGTCCGGGCGGGGAGAGGGATGAGTTCAGAGGCCATGGATCCGGGCATTGTTCGGCAGGAACGACAGGTCCTTGAGCACCGGCGAAGGCCGGCTGCGTAGAATTCCCGGCTTCATCCGAGGAGCGCTGCGAGGTTTTCCCCAGGCTCGGATTGTGATCTCCAACGGCGCTCATCGATCTCCCGCCCGTGGACCGCCATCGATGACCCTCACGCCGCCCCCCCTGAAGCTTTCCGGCCTGGAACCCGTTGCCATCGGCGCCGGGTCGCTGTTCGTCAACATCGGCGAGCGCACCAATGTCACCGGCTCCAAGGCCTTCGCGCGCATGATCCTGGCCGGCCAGTTCGAAGAGGCGTTGGCGGTGGCCCGCCAGCAGGTCGAGAACGGTGCCCAGGTCATCGACATCAACATGGACGAGGCCATGCTGGACAGCCAGGCCGCCATGGTGCGCTTCCTGAACCTGATCGCCGGCGAGCCTGAGATCGCGCGCGTGCCGATCATGATCGACTCGTCGAAGTGGTCGGTCATCGAGGCGGGCCTGAAGTGCATCCAGGGCAAGGGCATCGTCAACTCGATCTCGCTGAAGGAGGGCGAGGCTGAGTTCAAGCGCCAGGCCACCCTCGTGCGCCGCTACGGCGCAGCCGCCGTGGTGATGGCCTTCGATGAACAAGGCCAGGCCG
Source organism: Roseateles puraquae (assembly GCF_002205845.1). GTDB lineage: Bacteria > Pseudomonadota > Gammaproteobacteria > Burkholderiales > Burkholderiaceae_C > Pelomonas > Pelomonas puraquae. Next base: position 79,896 of record NZ_NISI01000010.1, read on the forward strand.
ACACCTTCGCCCGCAAGACCGAGATCTGCGAGCGGGCCTACCGCATCCTCGTGGACGAGGTGGATTTCCCGCCCGAGGACATCATCTTCGACCCCAACATCTTCGCGATCGCCACCGGCATCGAGGAGCATGACAACTACGCGGTCGACTTCATCGAGGCCACCCGCTGGATCAAGCAGAACCTGCCCGGCGCCAAGGTCTCGGGCGGCGTGTCCAACGTGTCGTTCAGCTTCCGCGGCAACGAGCCGGTGCGCGAGGCCATTCACACCGTCTTCCTCTACCACGCCATCCAGGCGGGCATGGACATGGGCATCGTCAACGCCGGCATGATCGGCGTCTACGACGACCTCGACCCCGAACTGCGCGAGCGCGTGGAAGACGTGGTGCTCAACCGCCGCCCTGACGCTGGCGAGCGACTCATCGAAATCGCCGACCGGGCCAAGAGCGCCGGCAAGGACGACTCCGCCCGCCTGGCCTGGCGCGCGGGCGACGTCAACGCCCGCCTCACGCATGCGCTGGTGCACGGCATCACCGACTTCATCACCGAGGACACCGAGGAAGCCTGGCAGGCCATCAAGGCCACCGGTGGGCGCCCGCTGCACGTCATCGAGGGCCCGCTGATGGCCGGCATGAACGTCGTGGGCGACCTCTTCGGCGCCGGCAAGATGTTCCTGCCCCAGGTGGTCAAGAGTGCCCGCGTGATGAAGCAGGCCGTGGCCCATCTGCTGCCCTACATCGAGGAAGAAAAGCGTCTGCTGATCGAGGGCGGCGGCGACGCCAAGCCCAAGGGCAAGATCGTCATCGCCACCGTGAAGGGCGATGTGCACGACATCGGCAAGAACATCGTGACCGTCGTCCTGCAGTGCAACAACTACGAGGTCGTCAACATGGGCGTCATGGTGCCGGCCCAGGACATCCTCAAGAAGGCCAAGGAAGAGGGCGCCGACATCATCGGCCTGTCGGGCCTGATCACGCCGAGCCTGGAGGAGATGCAGCACGTCGCCGCCGAGATGCAGCGCGACGACTACTTCGCCGCCCGCAAGACGCCGCTGCTCATCGGCGGCGCCACCACGAGCCGGGTGCACACGGCGGTCAAGATCTCTCCGCACTACGAGGGGCCGGTGGTCTACGTGCCCGACGCCTCGCGGGCGGTCGGCGTGTGCAGCGAGTTGCTCAGCGACGAGCGCGCGGCGGCCTACATCGCCGAGCTCAAGGCCGACATCGAGAAGACCCGTGCCCTGCATGCCGGCAAGAAGCAGACGCCGCTGGTGAGCCTGGCCGAGGCCCGTGCCAACGGGGCGCCGCTGGACCTCGCCCGCGTGCCGCCCGCGCCCAAGTTCACCGGCCGCCGGGTGCTGAAGAACCTGGACCTGGCTGAACTGGCCCGCTACATCGACTGGGGCCCGTTCTTCCAGACCTGGGACCTGGCCGGCCCCTTCCCAGCCATCCTCGACGACGAGATCGTCGGCAGCGAGGCGCGCAAGGTCTACGCCGATGCGCAGGCCATGCTGAAGAAGATCATCGACGGCCGCTGGCTGCAGGCGCATGCGGTGTTCGGCCTGTACCCGGCGGCACGCGCGGGCGATGACGACATCGCCATCCACAGCGAGCCGCCGATGGTGTGGCGTGGCCTGCGCATGCAGAGCGAGCGGCCGGTGGTGGACGGTGTGAAGCGACCCAACCGCTGCCTGTCGGACTTCGTCGCCGAGCAGGGCGACCACATCGGCTTGTTCGCCGTCACGGCGGGCCTGGGCGTGGACAAGAAGGAAGCCGAGTTCCTGGCCACGCACGACGACTACGCCGCCATCATGCTCAAGGCCCTGGCCGACCGCCTGGCCGAGGCGGCCGCCGAATGGCTGCATGAGCGCGTGCGCCGCGAGTTCTGGGGCTACGCGGCCGACGAGTCCTTGAGCAACGAGGAGCTGGTCGCCGAGAAGTACAGCGGCATCCGTCCCGCGCCGGGCTATCCGGCCTGCCCGGACCACCTCGCCAAGCGTGACCTCTTCCGCGTGCTCGCGCCCGACGAGATCGGCATGGGCCTGACCGAGAGCATGGCCATGACGCCGGCGGCCAGCGTGAGCGGCTTCTACCTCGCCCACCCCGATGCGGCCTACTTCAACGTCGGCCGCATCGGTGACGACCAACTCACCGACTGGGCGGCCCGCTGTGGCCTGAGCGAGGCCGACGCCCGCCGGGCCCTCGCGCCGTTGCTGGGTTAGGCGGCGCTGCCCTCAGCCGGCGCGGTTGCGCGCGCGATGGTCTCGAACAGGCGTCGCTTGGGCAGCGGCTTGTAGGCCAGCAGCACGCCCATCTCAGCCGCGCGCGAGGCGGCCCGACCGGCCAGGTCGCCGGTCAGCAGGATGGCGGGCGTGTGCTGCCAGCCCGGCTGTTCGCGCAGGCGGCCGATGGCGTCCAGCCCGTTGGCGCCCGCAAGGTGCAGGTCCGAGATGACCAGGTCGGGTTGCGGCAACTCGCCCGCGTCGATGGCCGCCTGCAGCGCGCTCGGCGAGGCGTAGTCGTGCAGCGTGTGGCCCGCCGCCGCCAACAGCTTGCACATGGCGCCGCGGATCGCGCCATCGTCTTCCATCACCACGATGTGCAGCGACCGGCTGGGGAGCTCCGGTGCGGGTTCCACGGCCAGATCGTCCGGCGCGCGAGGCAGCAGCACGCTGAAGGTCGACCCCTGGCCCACGGTCGACTCCAGCTGGATGGACAGCCCCAGCAGCCGCGCGGCCCGCGCAACGACCGACAGCCCGATGCCCAAGCCCTGCTCCGATTCGCGCAGGGCGTCCAGCCGCACGAATTCGCTGAAGATGTCCTGCCGCTTCTCCGGCGGGATGCCGACCCCGGTGTCCTCGATCTCGACGCGCAGACCGTCCGGCGTCGCCTGGCAGCGCACGAACACCCGGCCGCGCTGCGTGTACTTGATGGCGTTGGAGGTCAGGTTGAACAGCATGCGCCGCAGCAGGTGCCGGTCGGTCAGCGCCCACAGGTTCTCGGCGGCGTCGACCTGCAGCATCAGGCCCTTGCGTTCGGCCACGCGCGTGAACTGGGCCTGCACCTCCAGCAGCAGTTCGCCCATCGGCACCGGCGCGATGCGCGGCTCGTAGCGGTCGGACTCCAGCTGCGTCATGTCGATCAGCACATCGAGCATGTCGGCCAGCACCGCACCGGCACGCCGCAGCTCCTGCAGGGAGCCGCCCGCGCTGGGCGCGTCGGCATGTGCGAGCACCTCGCTGAGCAGCCCGATGGCGTGCGCCGGTTGCCGCAGGTCGTGGCAAGCCGCCGCCAGCATGCGGCTGCGTGAGGCATTCAGGCTGGTCAGCCGGTCATTGGCCTGGGCCAGTTCGGCCGAGGTCAGCGCCAGCCGGCGGCGCTGCTGGGTCTGGATGCGCAGCAGCACCGCCACGATGAGCAGTGCCACGGCCAGGATGCCGAGCCCTGCGCCCATGAAGAGCCGGCGTTGCTCCTCGATGGCCTGGCGCGAGCGCAGTTCTTCGTTCTCGCGGCGCTGTTCGGTCACCTGGTAGCGCGACTCGATCTCGGCCCGCGCCACCTCGTTGGCTTCGCCGACCCGCCGCAGTGAGGCACGCCGGTACTGCAGGGCGGCGCGATGCGCGTCCTCGAAGTCGCCCACCAGCGCGTAGGCACTGGCGATCGAGCTCCACAGACTCTCTTCGATGGCCGCCGAGCCAGTGGCAATCGGCCCCTTGGCGTGCACCTCCAACGCGCGGATGGCCGGGATCGCTTGCGGGTCGCGCGCAGCCGCACGGCAGAGCACCACCAGCCGCTCCATCGAAATGCGGGCGCCGGCAATGTCCGGCACGCCGAGCGGCCCCCGAACCTCCGGTGCGCACAAGCTGCCCTTGGGCGAGCTGCGGTAAGCAAGCGCGAGGGCCAGGGCGAGCTCCGACGCGCGCGCCACGCGGTAGGCCACCAGCGGCGTGGCGTCCATGCCGTCCCGGGCGAGCGCGCGCTGCTGTTCAAGCAGCCGCTGCAGACCCTCATCACGCCGGCCGGCGCGGGCCAGCGCGTTGGCCTCCCATTCCACGAAGGCCATCGCGGCCCAGGGCAGCCGCCGCGCATTCATGTCGGCCTGGGCCTCACGCGCCATGTCCGTCACACGGCGCAGTTCGTCGGTCGAGGCGGCGGCATACAAGGCGGCATGCGTCTCCAGGATGCGCGTCTCGATGAGCTGCATCTCATCCATCGACCGCTCCTTCGCCTGCACCAGCTCCGCAGTTGCCGCCGAGGACTGGGCTTCTTCCAGGCGTGCGACCGCCAGCGACAGATGGGCTTCGGCGACCAGCACGGGGGACGAGTCCGCCAGCCGCAGGGCCTGAGCGGCGTGTTCTGCCGCCTTGGCCAGGTCGCGATTCGCCGTCTCATAACGGACCAGGCCGGTAAGGGCGGAGACCTGCGCGGCGTTGTCCTTCGGCTCACTCGGCAGCGTGACGTCGGCGGCCACGGCGTCATACACCGACTTCAGGTCCGCCACCAGGACACGGCTGGCGGTGAGCTTGAGGTACCAGCCGCCCCACAGCTTCATGGCGGTGCGGTCGCCTGCGCGTTGCGCCTGCTGGAACTGGGTGCGCGTCGTCGCGATCTCGCGGGGCAGGTCCTGGTAGGCCGCCGCGCGGCGTTCGGAAAACCAGGCTGCAGCGTCGAAGGGGGCTTCGGAGGCGGCCAGCGCAAGCCCGTGCAGGCACGTCAGCGCCGTCACCAAGACCATGCGAAACCGAAGCCGCATTTCCATTCCCGCCCCCGTCCAAAGTCCGTCGTGCCGCGCGTGGCCATCGAGGCCGAAGCCCGCAGCCCTATGGTTAGCCCGCTAGATCTGGCGCCTAGCTCGAACGAGGGGACTGCCTTGCGTCGGCCCTCGCTGGTCATTTGATGCGACCTTGTCCTACATTGTGGATGACCTGGGTCGGCCATGCTCACGCTCATCTCGACAAAACCACAAAGGCTGCCATGTCCTCCAGCCCCGCCACCGTCAAGTCCGTTCAGATCGTCGCCGGCGTCGCCGTGGTGATGGCCCTGCTGGGCGGCGCCTATGCCGTGGGCCGCTCGCAGCAGGCCGTGACCGCCCCGACGGTGGAACCCGTCACGGCGCAGGCGCCTGTCGAACCTGAAGTGCCCGCGCCGACCAAGGCCCAAGTGCAGCCCCAGCCGCAAACGCAGCGCCTGGCGAGTGCCCAGCCGGTGCGCGAGACCTCGCGTGCGCCCGTCGCGGAGAGCCGTGAGGCGGCGCCGGCCCTGTGCAACGGCTGCGCCCGCGTGACCGACATCCACACCGAAACCCGGCGCGGCCAGTCCAGCGGCGTGGGCGCGGTGGGTGGCGCGGTGGTGGGCGGCCTGCTCGGCAACATGGTGGGTGGCGGCAACGGCCGCAAGCTCGCGACCGTCGCGGGTGCCGTGGGCGGCGGCTACGCCGGCAACGAGATCGAGAAGAACCAGAAGAGCTATACCGTCTGGGTCATCCAGATGCGTGAGGCCGATGGCCGCCTGCGCCGCTTCGAGCGCAGTGCTGACCCGGGTCTGCGGGTGGGCGACGAAGTGCTGCTGACCGAGCAGGGCTTCACGCGCCGCTGAGTTGCGAGGGGGCTGAGCGCCCCCTTGGCCGTTTCACGGCCTGAAATTTGCTTGTCTCCCCCGACTGCGGCGCCCCTCGGCGCTGCACGTCTGGGGAGGCAAAGTGTCGAAGTTCGTCCGCTGGTTGGGCCGTTTGAGCGTGGGGCGCAAGCTCTCGCTGATCTATCTGCTCGACCTCAGCGCCGTCATCTACGTGTCGGGCATCCTCATTCACGAGAAGCTCGATGCGATCGATTTCACTCGCAAGGAAGTCGTCGGCGCCGCCTACACCGAGGCTGTCCGCCAGCACCTGATGGGCGCGCTGCTCGGCCAGCCGCTGGCGAGCGGGCCGGGCTCGCCGCTGGCTGAAGCGCGTGCCGCTCACGACGATGCCCTGAAGGCCACCGAGCAGGCGGCGGCGATGCAGGTGCAACTGGACGCCCTGGCCGCCGTCCACGAGCCGTCCAGCGCACGGTTGCCCCAGCCAGCGCTCGCCACCCGCGCCCGCGAGCTGCTGACCACGGTGGCCAACCAGTCCAACCTCATCCTCGACCCGGACCTGGACAGCTACTACGTCATGTCCCTGGTGTCCTTGCGCTACCCGGAGCTGCTGCAGGGCATGCACGAGGCGCAGGCCCTGGCGACCGGGGCGCCGGGTGCAGCCCGGCAGGTGGACCTGCTGACGGTGGCCGGTCGGCTGACGGCCGTGGTGCAGGGCATCGAATCGGACTTCCTGCAGGCGCGCAAGGCCGGCGATGCTGCGCTGGAGGCGGCGCTGGCCGCACGTCATCGCGCACTCATCGACGCCATCCAGGCGCAGGAGGGACTGCTGCGGGCGCTGGCCAAGGGCGGGGATGACCCGGGCCGGGATATGGCCACCAGTGCCGCCCTGACGGACGCCTTCGCCCACGGCCAGCAGGCCCTGGACCAGGCCTGGGCCGACGGCCTGCAGCAGATGCAGCGCCTGCTCGCGCAGCGCGTCGATGGGCTCTACCGCAAGATGGCCTTGCACCTGGGCACGGCGCTGGCCTTGCTGCTGGCCATCCTGTCGCTGGTCTACCTGGTGGCCAGCCAGATCGCCCGGCCCCTGCGCGACCTGGCGACCGTCGCCGAGGCGGTGCGCCAGACGTCGGACTACACCCGCCGCGCCCAGTGGCACAGCAGCGACGAGATCGGGCGCCTGTTCAATGCCTTCAATGCCATGCTGGCCCAGCTGGATGAAGACCGGCTCGTGCAGCAGGAGCTGGCGGCCACGGCGCGTGCGGCCGATGCCCAGAAGGCGCTGCTGGAGGCGTCGCCCATTCCGTTGATGGTCACGTCCGTGCCCGACCATCACATCCTGCACTTGAATGAACCCGCACGGCCCTGGCTGGGCGACATCAGCCGCGATCCCTGGCGCCAGGCCTTGGAGCCGGGGGTGCGGGCGCGCTTCTTCCAGCGCCTGGCCGACCGTGGCGCGGTGGACGAGTTCGAGGTGCGCTGGCGCAGCGGGCGCGACACGGCCTGGGCGGTGCTGTCGGCGCGGCGGCTGGAGTTCCAGGGCCAGGACGCGGTGCTCACGGCCTTCACGCCCATCAATGTGCTCAAGGTGATGGAGCAGCGGCTGGAGCTCTGGGCCAAGGTGTTCGAGGCGTCATCCGAGGGCATCACCATCATGGATGCCCAGCGGCGCATCGTCAGCGTGAACGCGGCGTTCTGCCGGCACACCGGCTACGAGTTCTACGAAGTGGTGGGCGAAGCGCTGGATGCGCTCATCGACGGGCCCGGGCCCGTCTGGGACGTGGGCAGCGACGGCTGGCAGGGCGAGGTGCAGCTGCGCCGCCAGTCGGGCGACACCTTCCCGGCGTGGCTGATGGTGTCGGCCGTGCGAGAGGGCGGCGGCGGTGAGGCGGCGCACTACATCGGCATCGCCATCGACATCACCGATCGCAAGGCCAAGGAGGAGCGCATCCGTTTCCTGGCCCAGCATGACGTGCTGACCGAACTGCCCAATCGGGCGCTGTGCCAGATCCGCCTCGGCGAAGCGCTGGCCGAGGCGCGCCGCACCGGTGAGCGGCTGGCGGTGCTGTTCATCGACCTGGACCGCTTCAAGCTCGTCAACGACACGCTGGGCCATCACATCGGCGACGGGCTGCTGCGCACGGTGGCGCGCCGGCTGCAGCTGGCCGTGCGCGGGGAAGACACCGTCAGCCGGCTCGGCGGGGACGAGTTCGTCATCGTGCTGCGCAACGTGGGCAGCCGCGAGGAGCTGGATGTGCTGGTGCATCAGCGCCTCATCCCGGCGGTGCGTGCGCCGATGGTGGTCGAGGGGCATTCCCTGCATGCCTCCTGCAGCGTGGGCGGCGCGCTCTTTCCCGAAGATGCGCTGGAGCAGGACGAGCTGATGCGCCGGGCCGATGCCGCCATGTACGAGGCCAAGGCCGCCGGGCGGGACACCGCGCGCTATTTCTCGGTGGAGACCGACCAGCGCATCTCGGCCCGCCAGGCCATGGAGGCGCAGCTTCGGCAGGCCGTGGCCAACGGCGAGTTCACGTTGGCCTTCCAGCCGCGGTTGTGCGCGCACACCTCCCGGCTGCTGGGCGCCGAGGCCCTGCTGCGCTGGGACAACCCGGTGCTGGGCGCCGTGCCGCCGGCGGAATTCATCGGCCTGGCCGAGGAAACCGGGCTCATCCAGGCCATCGGCGCCTGGGTGCTGCAGCGGGCCTGTCAGCAGTGGCGGGCCATGACCGAGATCGAGCCGGCGCTGGACGGGCTGCATCTGTCGGTCAACCTGTCCGTCGCGCAGCTCGCCGACACGCTGCTGGTGCCGCAAGTGCAGTCCGCATTGACACGGGCCGGCTTGCCGCCTGCTTGTCTTGAGCTGGAGCTGACCGAGTCTCACCTGATGGACAACCCGGAGCAGGCTCAGCAGCAGCTCGCGGCATTGAAAGCGCTCGGCGTGCTGGTGTCCATCGACGATTTCGGCACCGGCTATTCGAGCTTTGCCTACCTCAAGCGCTTCGACCTGGACAAGCTCAAGATCGACCAGTCCTTCGTGCGCGGCATGCTGGACGACGAGGCCGCGCGGGCCATCGTGCAGGCCATCATCGGCCTGGGCCACACGCTGCACCTGAGCGTGGTGGCCGAGGGGGTGGAGACCCTGGCCGCGGCCCACGCGCTGGCGGCGCTGGGATGCGACGAGCTGCAGGGCTACGGCTTCGGCCGGCCGATGGCGCAGGATGACTTCCTGCGCTGGGTGCAGGGCTGGTCGGCCGGGCACGAGCGGCGTCGGCACCGGCCCGAGGCATCGGCCGCCGCCTGAAGCTTCAGGCCGCCGCGGGCAGCCCTCGGCGCATCTGGATGGCCTCCGCCACGTGGGCCGTGGCCAGGGTGTCGCTGCCGGCGAGGTCGGCCACGGTGCGGGCCACGCGCAGTACGCGGTGAAAGCTGCGTGCTGACCAGCCGAGCTTCTCGGCCGACCGGTCCAGCAACGTGCGCGCTGCGGGCTGCAACTCGGCATGGGCCGCCAGGTCCTGCGCGGCCAGTTGCGCATTGGCCACGCCCTGCCGTGCCAGCGCCCGCTCGCGAGCCTTGGCCACGCGCGCAGCCACCGCCGCGCTGGCTTCGCCCGTGGCCAGGTCTTGAAGCTCGCGCGGGGGGATGACCGGCACGTCGATGACGAGGTCGAGCCGGTCCAGGAATGGGCCGCTGAGCCGGCCCTGGTAGCGGGCGATCTGGTCAGGCGTGCAGCGGCAGGCGCGCAACGGGTTGCCGAGATGGCCGCAAGGGCAGGGGTTCATGGCCGCCACGAGCTGGAAGCGCGCGGGAAACTCGGCCTGCCGGGCCGCGCGGGAGATCAGGATGCGGCCGGTCTCCAGAGGCTCGCGCAAGGCTTCCAGTGCGGCACGCTGGAACTCGGGCAGTTCGTCCAGGAACAGCACGCCATGCAGGGCCAGCGAGATCTCGCCCGGCCGCGGCGGCGAGCCGCCGCCCACCAGGGCCACGCTCGAGGCCGAGTGATGCGGTGCCCGGAACGGCCGCTGGCCCCAGCGGGCGAGGTCGAACTGGCCCGCGAGGCTCAGCACGGCCGCGGAGGCGAGGGCGTCGTCATCCCCCAGGGGCGGCAGCAGGCCGGGCAGGCGCTGGGCGAGCATGGATTTGCCCGTGCCCGGCGGCCCGGTCATCAGCAGCGAATGGCCACCCGCAGCAGCCACCTCCAGCGCGCGCTTCGGGCCGGCCTGGCCTTTGATGTCGGCCAGGTCCGGCAACCCGGCCTGGGCCTGGCGGGGCAGGGCGGTGGCGCGCGGCAGGGCTTCGCCGTCGGGCTGCAGTGCGGCCACGACGTCGAGCAGGTGCCGGGCCTGGCGCACCACCAGGCCTTCCACCAGGGCCGCTTCGCTGGCGCTGGCGGGTGGCAGCAGCAGTTCCTGCGCGCCGCCTGCCTGCCGCAAGGCCAGGGCCATGGCCAGCGCGCCGCGCACCGGGCGCAGTTCGCCCGCCAGGGACAGCTCCCCGGCGCATTCAAACGTGGCCAGCCGGGCGGCGTCGATCTGGCCGTTGGCCGCGAGCAGGCCCAAGGCCATGGGCAGGTCGAACCGGCCACCTTTGACAGGAGGGTTTATATTTGCGAAGTTATCAGATGAATATTCGCGAGGCCGCAATTCAGGAGCTCCGGCTGAGGCGCCAACGCCTGGTGCAGGCGCTCGCGTCCTCGGACGGTGCGGTTCCCCGGAACAAGATTGGCGCATCGATCTTCCCGATGGTTCGTCAGCCGTCCACGTCCAACCGTGGAACGAAGGGGCACGTTCACTGTTTCAAGGCCGGCGGCCACGTCCCCCATGAGTCCGACGTCGAACGCAAGTTCTACAAGCTCATGGAGTGGGACTACTCGGTTGAGACCTTCGTTGTACAGCCGTTCAAGGTGCCCTACCGACTCGGCAACGGCAGGATAAGCCACTACACGCCTGACTGCTTCGCGATCTCCAGCGACGTCTTCCTCGATGACGGACCGAAGTACGCGCCGACCGCGTTCGAGATCAAGACCAAGGAGCAGCTCGCAGAAGAATGGTCAGATCTCAAGCCCAAGCTCCGGGCGGCGCGCTCGTTCCTCAGTGAATCTGGCTTCCGCTTTCGGATCCTGACGGAGGACCGCATCCATCCGCAGTTCTTGGAGAACGTGGAGTTCCTCCTGGGCTATCGCGGGCCGCGATTCATGATTCGGTCGGCGAAGGATCGCGAGATCGTCGATCGGCTCATCTGGGCGGTGAAGCGTTCGAACGACGACTTCACTCCCCGCGAGCTGCTGCACCGGGTCAAGGATGTCGCTACGCGCGGTGACGTGATCCCCTGGATGTGGAATCTCTATGCGGACTACGTCTTCCAGTGCGATCTGCTCGTCCCACTGACGCTGGATACGGTGTCGTGGCGAGTCGGCGACGCCGGCAGCGGCATGTTGAACTTGGGCGGGCCTGACAACCGTGCTGATTGGCGCCAACCGGACAATGACTGGCGTCGTTGAGATCCGGCCCGGCGCCCTCGTCTCCTTGGCCGACGGTGAGGCCTACATCATCGTCAAGCTTCGGACGGCCGACATGGTGCTCATCGAGCATCGTGAGAGCTTCAAGCGCAAGTCGGTTGCGCTCGCCGATCTCCGTCCAGTCGCCTCCGCCGACGACGACTCACATGACGTGCCACCCGAGCAGGTCAATGACGAGCGGTGGGAGGCCGCCCGGGACAAGGCCACGGCGGTTGAACGGGTGTTCGAGCTCGGCGGCGGAGAGGCCGTCGTGAAGAAGGTGGCCGAGGAGTTTGAAGTCCACCCTTCAACGCTCTATCGCTGGATCGACAACTTCTCGAGGTCCGGCCGAGTCATTGACCTTTACCGCAAGTCTCGCAATGACGCCGGCAAGACCCGACTTAGCATGCGCGCAGAGGCCTTGATGCGCAGTGTCATCCGAACGTTCCATCGCACGCAGGAGCGGCCGTCACCGGCACAAAGCCACCGAGAACTCGATCGACGCTGCAAGCTCAAAGGCCTGCCGACGCCCTCCATGGACACCTTCAGGGGCCGGCTGCTGATGTGCGAGCAGCGCGAGTTGTCCCGAGGGCGTGGGCAAATCCGGCGGTCGAACAAGCAGCGCCTGAACAAGGCAAGCCTGGAGGGCGGCAACTTTCCCTATGCCTTCGTGCAGATCGATCACACGCGGGTCGACATCCAGCTGGTCGACGGCGAGTACCGAATTCCCATCGGCCGACCCTGGATCACCGTCGCCATCGATGTTTTCAGCCGGATGTGCGTCGGCTACTACATCAGCTTCGATCCGCCGGGCATGCTGGGCACGGGGTTGTGCCTCACGCATGCGATCCGGAACAAGCAGGAGTGGATGGCCAAGCTGGGCGTCGATTACGACTATCCGTGCCAGGGCCTGCCGCGCGTCGTGCACGCCGACAACGCCAAGGAGTTCCGTGGCAATTCCCTGCAAGCGGTCTGCGATGTGCACCATATCGACCTGCGCTTTCGGAAGAAGCGCAAGCCGCAGCATGGCGCCTACATCGAGCGCTACATGGGCACGCTGATGTCGGAGATCCATGCTCTGCCCGGCACGACCTTCTCAAATGTCGTCGAGAGGGAAGAGTACGACTCGGAAGGCAAGGCCGTTTTTTCGCTGCCGGCCTTCGAGCGCTGGCTCGCCCACCTGATCCTAGGGGACTATCACAACCGACCGCACTCCGGCCTCAATGACACGCCGCCGCTTATCGTGTTCAAGCGTGGCCTCACCGGCGAGAGCGGCCTGCCGACGGGATCGCTACGAATCGAGGCGGACGAGCGTCGGCTTTACCTGGACTTCCTGCCCCAGTTCGAACGCACCATCCAGCAGTACGGTGTCCAGGTCGACGACATCCACTACTCGCACGACGTGCTGCGGCGATGGGTCGGAGCCCGTGATCCCAGCAACCCGCGGCGGGCCAGGCAGTTCCTCTTCAAGCGGGACCCGCGAGACATCGCGGTCATCTATTTCAAAGATCCGGAGACCGACCAGTACTACCCGATCCCGTATCGCACGCTCTCCAACCCCCACATGAGCATCTGGGAGCTCGATCGGGTGAAGCGCTACCTCAAGGAGATGGGCCGTAGCGAGGTCGACGAGCAGACCATCATGGCGGCGCGCAACGATATGGTGGCCGTGCGCGAAAGCGAGTCGGCCTTGACGGCGGCGGTCAAGCGCGGCCGCTACACCCGCGACCAGCGGGACGCCGTTCGTCGCAGAGAATCGCCGCAGCCGGAGTTCGGTCCGCAGGCGGTAGGTCACCCAGGCGACCTGCCAGAGCCGGCCAGCCCCACCCCGGCAGATGGGGATGCCACTCCCGGGTTGGGCGGCGCTGGAGCCAGTACTTCGGCTCCCGCAGGCCGGGCGGCGAAGCCCTTTGACGAGATCGAAGACTATTGATGCGACCGGCGTGGGGGTGCGATGGGCAATGGAGGCGAAGAGCCCAAGGAGCTCTTTGGGCAGGCGTTTGGCCGACGTCCGGACGCGGGGAACAGCCCTGCACCGCAGGAGCCGGCGGAGCCTGAGGCGCTCGATCTCGAGACCCGGCTCAGGCTGTTGAAGCGGCCCTTCTGGATCGGCTACGACCGCGCCGTCCAGATCCGCGCGCGCATCGAGGACCTGCTCGACACGCCCTACTCGGACCGCGTCACCAGCTGCGCGGTGATCGCGCCCTCGTACAACGGCAAGACCAGCATCCTGCGCAACGTGCAGCGCCGGCACAACGTGCTGCCTCCCGACTACCAGCAAAGTCCCTCGCGCCCGGAGATCAAGATTCCGGTGTTCTTCATGCAGGCGCCGCCGGTCCCGGACGAAGACCGCCTCTTGGACGCCGTGCTGAGACTGCTCTGCATACAGGGCTCGCCCCGCGAGCCGACCGAGCACAAGATCTCCCGCATCCAGGCGGTGTTCGTCGGGCTCGGCGTGAAGCTGCTGGCCATCGACGAATTCGGCTTCTACCAAGCGGGCAGCCATGACCGTCAGAAGAAGGCGCTCAACGGCCTCAAGTACCTGGGCAACTATCTCCAGATACCGATGGTCATTGCTGCGGTGGAAGAAGGCTTGAACGTGCTCTCGGCCAACGAGGAGATCGCGAACCGCTTCCCCGCCGAACATCTACCGAGATGGAAAGCCAACGACCAGAACACACTGAGCCTGCTGGCCTCGTTTGAGTCGAAGCTGGGCCTGCGCAAGCCGTCCAACCTCGGTACCGAAGGCATGGCCAAGCTCATCATCGCCAACACGGGCGGCATCCTCGGACACATGCACGACCTGGTGCGTGAACTGGCCAAGAAGGCTCTGCGCTCGGGCGCGGAGCAGATCGTCGAGGCCGACCTGAAGCCGGAGGGACTCAAGCAGATCCGGTGGGTCATTCCAAGCCTGCGTCACCAGCGCCCGGTGTAGCGGCGTGGCGGCCGAGCAGCAAGAGCTCTGGCCTGGGCAGATCTACGGTGAGGCACTGAGACGCCGGGCACTACCGGTCACTCGCAGCATGATCGCGGGCGAGGCGTTCAGCTCGTGGTTCATCCGCCTGGCCGATGCCCATGGCATGTCAGTACAGCAACTGGGCTTTTGGCTCATGGGCCGGGGCCGCCAGGTCTTCGCCGAGGATGTCGACCGGGGTGCCTGGGAGCATCTGCTGGACACGGTGGCGGTCGCCGCGGGCCAGCCGCTGGGAACCCTGGCTGCGGGCACCTTGCGATCCTACGAAGGGGTCCTCTGGGGAGAGCTTCCCAGGCAAGGCACGGCACGATGGGTGCTGCCGATCATCAAGCGATGCACGCTGCGCGACGGCTATGGGGTCCAGTACTGCCCGCTGTGTCTGGCCACGGATGAGGCGCCGCACCTTCGCTTGGTGTGGCGGCTGGCCTTCACCGTCGCGTGCCCGGAACACGGCTGCCTGCTGCTGGACCGGTGCGACCGCTGCAATTCACCCGTGGCGCCGCATCGCTGGCGGACCGGCGCGCTTCGCGAACTGGGCAGCTCGGGCATCGTGCGGTGTCAGGCTTGCGGCGCCGACCGCCGGCGCTCTCGCATTGGGGGGGCCGGACCGCCGTTGATTGCCGCGCAAGCTCGCCTGACCGATGCGCTTCAGAAGGGCCACACCGCCCTCGAGGGTCAGTCCGTGCATGGCCTGTCCTTCTTTGCCGGCGCGGCCATGATCTGGTCCTTGCTGGACGATCCTCGTGACGCCCTGGCGGTATGGGATGAACTCGAGCTTGACGTGCCCACCTTCGTCCAAAGCACGGCGGAGCGCTACGGCAGCTTTGAGCGGCGAAGCGTCTTCGAGCGGGCCCAGTTGCTGGAAGCGTTCGAACGCCTGCTCTGCCGGGGCGTGGATGACTTCATTCGAGGGCTGTCGCTGCGCGGGTTCTCCAGCCGCAGTCTGCTGCGCTTCAGCACGTCGGTGCGAGCCCCCGCTCCCTTCTGGTACTGGAGCATCGTGCGTGACCACCTGGACCGGACGATGTACACGGCGAGCGATGGTGAGTTGGACGAGGCGATACGCCACCAGCTGCGCATCGATGGCGGGTGCTTCGCCCGCGCCAGCGAAGTCTGCCGGTTGCTCGGAATGGCGACCAGCAGCAGTGCGCGAGTTGGCAGGCGCATGAGGGAACTGGGGGTGCCTTGCTACCGTGCGTCGCCGCAAGACACAGGATGCACCCTCGGGTGACGACCTCAGGGACGGCACCGATGCGGACTCCGGTGGCAAACTGAGCCCATAGGCGAAGTGCCAGCCGACCTCTGGAACAACACCCATGAAACGCATCCGCGTCGCGAAGGGCAAGCACGTCATGATCTCTGCCGAATTGGCCGAGAAGGCTGAGCGGGTGTTCGGCCGCGGCTTGTCGCACGAGGTAGTGCGGACATTGGCGACGCTGGAGCCCAAGAGCCGTTCGACGCTCATGGCAGGTAGTGCCAAGCCGCTCGCGCTGGCCAGGTCGCAGGCTCGAACGAAGAAGAAGGCTTCCAGCGACTCCTAGACGTCTTGCTCGGAGCGGAAGCGCTCGTGCCAGGCAAAGCTCGGTCGCTTTCTTGTCGGTGCGTGGGTGGCAGTCCACAGCAGCCCCTTAAGCAGGCTCGATGCGCGGGCCCAGGCGTCCTCGCCGGTCAGACTTCCTCGCGCAGCCGGTCGGCAAGCGCCAGTGAGGGCTTCTTTCCCCCCAGGTCACACGAGATGGCGGGCGCCTTCAAAGCCAATGTACAGGCCGACCACGAGAATCAGCGCGCCAGAGAAGTAAGGTGCCTTGCGCGCGAACTCCCCGAACCCGCTCCAGCGCTTCGATACGTGCTTCACGCTGAGTGCAGCCATCGCACCGGAGACCACCATCGTCAGCGCCAGCCCGACACTGAAACACAGCACCAGCGCGGCCCCGAGCGTGAATTGCTTCAGCTGCAGACAAAGCAACAGGACCGTGATCGAGGCCGGGCACGGAATGAGGCCGCCGGTGAGACCGAAGATGATGATCTGCGTCGTCGTGACCTCGCGGTTCGCAAAGCGCCGCTTGATGTCGTTGGCGTGGGCACGCTCGTGCGCGTCCTGGTACTCCAGGTCACCTACCTCCAGCCCTTCGTGATGGTGGTCGTGTTCATGCTCGGTGAACGCCAGGTCATAGTCGTGCCGATGGCCTTCGTCTCCCAGGCTTAGCCGCGCTTCGAATTCATGCGGCTCGGGAATCTCGTCGACGGACTCCAGATAGCCCTTGCCCTCTGTGAAGCGGAAGGTTTGACGAGCACCGTCAGGACGGGTCGTCGTGACCTCAACCTCGCCCGCCGACCAGCGGTGGCCGTTCTCGATGTGCAGGCGAAAGCGTGGCGGCACGCCGGTCTCAAAGACTTCCAGCCGGACCGTACCGTGACCCGTATCGACCCGCTTCAGCTCGTCATGGTCATGATGGTGGTCATGGTCATGGCTGTGCCCATGACTGCGCTGATCGCGCCAAGTACGCCACAGCATCCAGGCGGCAACGCCGACGATGAGCACGGCGGAGGCGACCTGGAAGTACGGCTCCGTGGCCTCAGCGTTCCAGTTGCGGCCGAAGTAGAGGCCGGCGAGCGCGACCAGCCAGACGACGGCGGTGTGGGACAGCGTCGCCGACAGCCCCAACAGAACGGCCTGCGTGAGCGTACC
This sequence comes from Roseateles puraquae, assembly GCF_002205845.1. GTDB lineage: Bacteria > Pseudomonadota > Gammaproteobacteria > Burkholderiales > Burkholderiaceae_C > Pelomonas > Pelomonas puraquae. The sequence goes on from NZ_NISI01000010.1 coordinate 96,624, forward strand.
GCGGATGGCCACGATGAAGGCGGCCATCATCGTCTTTGAATGACCGGGCTCCAGGCCATGAAGAGCGCCGAGCAAGATGGCGCTGGGCACGAAGAGCCAGGCGTTGCCTTGCTGCAGTAAGGATGCGAAGTCGGTCATGAAATACGGTTGTTGATGAGTTCGTTTGGTACCCCACCCCAGTACCTTTGCGTACTCTACCCCAGTACCCTGATAAAGTCAGCCCATGTCCCACACAGTCACCGGTCAAAAGAGTCTTCTTGCACGCGTGCGCCGCATCAAAGGCCAGGCTGACGGCCTCGAACGCCTCATCGAGGCAGGGCAGGACTTGGACTGCGGCAAGGTGCTGCAGCAGATCGCCGCCATCCGAGGCGCGGTTGCCGGTTTGATGGCCGAAGTGCTGGAAGGCCACCTGCGCGACCATGTGGCGGCAGAGCACATCACGCCCGAGCAGCGTCAGGAAGAAATCGAAGAAGTCGTCTCTGTGCTTCGCACCTACCTGAAGTAGCCCTGATCGCATAGCGATGGCGAAGCACCACGTGCGATCGCCCTCGTCGAGCGATAATCCAACCGTCATTGGGGAGTAGCCGCTCTTCGCCCGAAGAGGCTGACGTCAACACCTGGCCCGCAGGCCATGGCGTCAGCAGTTTCTCGACCTGGCAAGACCTTTGACCACTTCGCCTCCGCACTGGCCGGGGAAGCGACGTGGTCATTCGTCTTGGGACCGGCCGTGGAACGTTTGTGGAAGCACTCCTCGTCTCGACTGGTGTCGTCGCTCTCGCCGAGATTGGCGACAAAACCCAACTCCTCGCCTTCATCCTGGCCGCTCGCTTCAAGAAGCCGTGGCCCATCATCGCCGGCATCCTGTGCGCCACCATCGTGAATCACGGCGTCGCCGGCGCCTTGGGCGCTTGGATCACCTCAGCAGTCTCTCCCGCGATCCTCCGCTGGGTGCTGGGTGCCTCGTTCATCGGCATGGCCATCTGGACCTGATTCCCGACAAGATCGAGGAAGAAGAGACGCAGGTCGCGAAGCGCTTCGGCGTCTTCGGGGCCACGTTGATTACCTTCTTCCTCGCCGAGATGGGCGACAAGACGCAGATCGCCACCGTGGCCTTGGCGGCTCACTATGCCAACCCAGTTTGGGTGGTCATCGGAACCACGCTGGGGATGCTCTTGGCCGACGTGCCGGCCGTGTTCATCGGCGACAAGCTCGCCAACAGAATTCCGATGAAGCTGGTGCACTCCATCGCTGCGGCGATCTTCGCCGTGCTGGGCGTTGCAACGCTTCTGGGTGCGGGATCAGGCTTTGGCTTCTGAAGTGGTCCCCAGGCGCCCTTGAGTGCAAGCGCGGTTTCTGGACAGGCGTCGATGCCGAAGTACCCTCAGAGGTACTTCGAGATGGCCTTGAATTCCTGGATGGCGTCACGGGCGCTTTGCTTGCCCTCGTGCACGGCCTTGTCCAGGCAATGGTCGATATGGTCGTGAACCAGTGCCCGCTTGGCATTGGTGATCGCACTCTCCACGGCCTGCAGCTGCTGGGCGATGTCGAGGCAGCTGCGCTCTTCCTCAAGCATGGTGACGATGCTCTTCAGATGCCCCTGGGCCCGCTTGAGGCGCTTCAGCACCTCGGAATGAGTAGTGTGAATCGTCATGATTCGCATCCTATCCGGGGGGATAGGAATTTTCGTTGACAAGGGTGATTTCGCAGTGCAACAATTTTGGCATTCCCACTTCGGAGCCCAGTGCGTGGACAGTGCCAGTTGTTGCAGCGATTCCGTGCGTGCCGTGATGGCCGCCGCCTGCCAGGCCATCTGACGCCCGCTCCGGGCTGCTGGCCTCGCAGGCCGTAGCCCTCTACTTCTTCAGTTCGCGAATCGCCCCATGGCGATACCGTGGCCTATTGGCCAGGGCATCCCATGGTCGCTCACCGTCCGCAGCACGCCTCCAACGTCCAGGAGAGCAGTGATGCGCAAATCCATTCCCACCGATCCCGTGCGCACGCCGTCGTGCCCGGTCACGACGCAGCTCCATCGCCAGGCCCGCCATCCCAGCCTTGCCGAGCGCGTGGCCGCTCTGGACCGCCTCACGGCCTGGCCCACTCTGCGGCTGCGCTGCGCCTTGCGCCAGCCGGCCTGAACCGCTTCCACCCAACGACAGGAGCTGCCATGGACCCCGACCCTAGTTGGCGCCACTGCGCGCCACCTCACCCCGCACTTTCCACTTGTACTCAAAACCCGGCACCGCCGCGGAGGACTGGTCTCGCCTGAGCGCGACGACGGTGTCTCCGCACCTGCCGCAGGAGATACCGATGACCCTCAAGTTCCGTTCGCTGGCAGCAGCCATCTTCATGGGCCGACTGCTCCGGCGCGCTCTTCGCCCCGCAATCCAGCACCCTCGGCATCAGGCTTTCGGCTTGCTCGTCGCCGGCCCCGGTGCAGAGCGCTGAATGCGCCGCGAGGAGGATTCCCATGAATTCCACAAACCTGCTCAACGCCGCGCCTGTGCCGCCGCACGCCGGCGCAGCCCTGGATACAGCGCACGTCGGCGACATCCGAGGTGCGCTCGGAACCATCAAGCTTGGTGACGCCGGCCACGAGCGTGGCCTGTTTCGGCGCCTCAAGACGCTGCTGGCCATCCTGGGGCCGGGCCTCATCGTGATGGTCGGCGACAACGACGCGGGAGCGTTCTCGACCTATGCACAGGCGGGGCAGAACTACGGCACCACCTTGCTCTGGACGCTCGCGCTGCTGATCCCGGTGCTCTATGTGAACCAGGAGATGGTGCTGCGCCTGGGCGCGGTGACCGGGGTGGGCCACGCGCGACTGATCCTCGAGCGCTTCGGCAAGTTCTGGGGCGCCTTCAGCGTCATCGACTTGTTCCTGCTGAATGCGTTGACCATCGTCACCGAGTTCATCGGCATCGCGCTCGGCCTGGACTATCTGGGCATTCCCCGGCTCCCGGGAGTTGGCATTGCCGCGGTGTTGGTCATGATGGCGGCCAGCACGGGCGACTTCCGTCGATTCGAACGCTTCGCGCTGATCCTGGTGCTGGGCAGCCTCTTGTTGTTGCCGCTGTTCGTCATGGTGCATCCCCCGATGGGACAGGTGGTGCACGACTTCAGCACCGTGCAGATGCCGAAGGACGGCAAGCTCAGCGACGTGATGTTGCTCATCATCGGCATCGTCGGCACGACGATCGCGCCATGGCAGTTGTTTTTCCAGCAGAGCTATGTGATCGACAAGCGCATCACGCCGCGCTTCATCCGCTACGAACGCCTCGACCTTTGGCTGGGCATCGTGCTGGTGGTGCTGGGGGCGGTTGCCTTGATCAGTCTCGTGGCCCATTGCTTTGCCGGAAAGCCGGAATTCGGCCAATTCACCGACGCGCTGGGCGTCGCCCGTGGCCTGGCCCAGTACCACGGCCATGGGGCCGGAACGCTGTTCGCGCTGGCGTTGATCGACGCCAGCGTGATCGGCGCGGCGGCGGTGTCGCTGTCCACCGCCTACGCGGTGGGCGACGTGCTGTCGGTAAACCACTCCCTGCATCGCAAGCCCCGCGAGGCCAAGGGCTTCTATCTCGTTTACTGCGGGCTGATCGTGCTGGCAGCGGCCCTGGTGCTGCTGCCTGGCGTCCCGCTCGGGCTGCTGACCAACGCGGTGCAGACCTTGGCCGGCGTGCTGCTGCCCAGCGCATCGGTCTTTCTGCTACTGCTGTGCAATGACCGCCAGGTGCTGGGCCCGTGGGTCAATGGCCGCTGGACCAACGCCTTCACCTCGGCCGTGGTGGCGGTGCTGGTGATCCTGTCGACCGTGCTGACGGCCGCAGTGATCTTCCCCGACATCGGCGAGAACCAGATCGTCGCGATCCTGGTCGGCGGGGGCGTGCTGGCCACGCTGATCGGCTTGGCGACCTTGGCGATGCGAGCCTATCGCGCGGCGGTCAGGCCTCGGTCGCAGCACCATGGGCGGGAGTTCAACCCACGGCAGATGGAGCAGTGGCGCATGCCGCCCTTGCATCTGCTGGAGCCGGCCCAGCTCACGTCATCGACGCGGCTCTGGATGGGTGTGCTGCGCTTGTATCTGGTGCTGGCGGTCGCGATGGTTGCCGTGCGCGTCCTGCAACTGGCCTTTGCCCAGGCCTGACCCACGCATTCATCGGTGATTCGCGTCCGGCGGGGGCTCCCAATCCCGCCGTGCTTCGCCACACAAATATTTGAAATGAAGAAATGATGATCAAACTTCTGTCCAATATGACGTCGCGCCGGTCCGGCGCTCTTGCTTGGCTGGTCGCCGCGCTTGTCGGCGGTGGCTTGACGATGCAGGCTCAGGCGCAGACTCAGGAGGCAACGCGCGCCCCAGCGGCCCTGGCCACAGATGGCGCAAGCCAGGAAGACTGGAACTGGCATGTGCAGGCGACCAACACCACCCAGCGGCACGGCGCCTTCAACTCGCCCTACGTAGGCCCCAACAGCTTGCTGCCGCACGAAAGTGCCAAGGAGACGGTGGACGCAACGCTCTTCCTCGGCCTGCGGCTCTGGAAAGGCGGCGAGTTCTATATCAACCCAGAGCTCGACCAAGGCTACGGCTTGACCGGCACCCTGGGCGTTGCGGGCTTCACCAGCGGCGATGCCTACAAGGTCGGCCACGACAGCGCCTACGGCCGCCTGCACCGCGCATTCCTGCGCCAGACCATCCCACTAGGCACCGCGGCCAGCGAGGTCGAGTCCGGTGCCAACCAATTGGCAGGCAGCCGCCCAGATGAGCGGCTCACGCTGACGCTGGGCAAGATTTCGGTCGTCGACCTGTTCGACAGCAACAGCTACGCCCATGATCCGCGGGCGGACTTCCTGAACTGGTCGATCATCGACGGGGGCGCATTCGACTACGCCGCCGATTCCTGGGGCTTCAGCTCGGGCGCAACCGCCGAATGGGTGCGGGGCGACTGGTCGCTGCGAGCCGGCTTCTATGCCATGTCCAAGGTGCCGAACGGCGAAACATTGGACGGGAAGTTCGGTCAGCGCCAGTGGCTGATCGAGGCCGAGCGCCGCTACAGCTGGATGGGGCGCCCGGGCGCCGTGCGCCTGCTGGGCTTCGCCACCGAGGCACGCATGGCGGGCTATGCCGACGTGCTGGACCAGGCCCAGGCCACCGGGCAGATGCCCACGGACCTGGCGCCGCTGCGCAGGTTCCAGCGCAAACATGGCCTGGCGTTCAACGCCGAGCAGGAGGTGGCCCAGGGCATCGGCGCCTTCGTTCGCTACAGCTGGAACGATGGTCGCACCGAGGCCTATGACTTCACCGACATCAACCGCTCGATCGCGGCAGGCCTGCAGGTCAAGGGCGGTCTTTGGCAGCAACCGGAGCACACGCTGGGCGTGGCCCTGGCGTCAAACGGCTTGTCGAGCCCGGCCCGGCAGTTCTTCGCGGCTGGTGGAGTGGGCATCCTGGTCGGGGACGGCATGCTTGCGCACTATGCGAACGAGCGGATCCTGGAGGCCTACTACAAGGTCCCGCTGGGCCGCTGGCTGTCCGTGACCGGCGACTACCAGCATGTGCGCAACCCGGCCTACAACGCGGACCGCGGGCCGGTCTCGGTCTTTGCATTGCGTCTGCATGCGGAGTACTGATCGATGCAAGCCCTGCACAACCTGAATCTCGGGTCGTTGCTGGACACTTTGTTCAGCGTGAGTGCCGCCTTTGCCTTGGGTGGGCTCATCGGCCTGGAGCGCCAATGGCGCCAGCGCACGGCGGGGCTGCGCACCAATGCGCTGGTGGCTGTGGCCTCGGCCGTCTTTGTGGACATGGCGCAGCGGCTCGGGGGCAATGACGCCGCCGTGCATGTGGTGGCCTATGTCGTCTCCGGCGTTGGCTTCCTGGGCGCCGGCGCCATCATGAAGGAAGGCGCCAATGTCATCGGCCTGAACACAGCGGCGACGCTGTGGGGCTCGGCCGCCGTCGGCGCCTGCGCGGGGGCTGACCTGCTCGGCGAAGCCGTCGTGGCTGCGCTCTTCGTGCTCGCCAGCAATACGCTGCTGCGCCCAGTGGTGAACCGCATCAACCGCCGCCCGGTCCAGGAAGAAGCCAGCGAGGCCACCTATGCGGTCTACGTCGTCTGCGAGCGCAGCTGCCAGGCCGAGGTGCACGAACGCCTGATCGAGCTGCTGGAGGAAGCGAGCTATCCCGTCCGGTCGGTGGATCAGCATCCCTTCGGACAAAACGATGCCGAGATCGAGGCCACGCTTTACGCCACCGCGGTCGTACCGGAGCAACTCGACGAGGTCATGGCGCGCCTCGAGGCCGTGCCGGGTGTCGTGCAGGCGTTCTGGAATGCGAGCGCCGAAGAATGATGCGAGTCAACCTCAACGGGAGACCTTTGACGTGAATCCGATGCCCCCCACCCCTGAAGACACCGAAGACAGCGAGCACAGCCCCGCCGAGCGCGCGGCGGCCGCATCCCGGAGCACTTGGGTCAGCGTGGCGGTCAACTTGCTGCTGACCTCCGTGCAAATCACGGCAGGCCTGCTGACCAAGTCCCAAGGTCTAGTGGCCGATGGGGTGCATTCGCTGTCGGACCTCGTCGCCGACTTCGTGGTGCTGCTGGCCAACCGCCACAGCCAGAAGGATGCGGACCAGGATCACCCCTATGGCCACCACCGCTACGAGACGGCGGCCTCCCTGGTACTGGGCCTGCTGCTGCTCGGTGTCGGCGTGGGCATGCTGTGGTCATCGATCACGAAGCTGGAACAGCCCGAGACCATCGCGCAGGTTCACATGGCGGCGCTGTGGGTGGCCCTCGGCGCGCTGACCGCCAAGGAACTGCTGTTCCGCTACATGCTGGCCGTCGCGAAGCGGATCAAGTCCAGCATGCTCGTGGCCAACGCCTGGCATGCGAGGTCGGACGCCGCGTCCTCACTGGTCGTTGGCATCGGCATCATCGGCAACCTGGCGGGCTATCCGATCCTGGATCCCATCGCGGCGGCCATCGTCGGCTTCATGGTGTCGAAGATGGGCTGGGAGTTCGGCTGGGACGCGCTGCACGACCTGATGGACCGAGCGGCGGACGAAGAGGAAGTCGAAGCCATCCGTCGGACGCTGGCGGACACGCCCGGCATTCAGGGCGTGCATGACATCCGCACGCGCAAGATGGGCGACATGGTCGTGGCGGACGCGCATATCGAGGTCGACGCCACCCTGAGCGTGGAGGCGGGACATGAGATCGCCGTTGAAGCACGGCGACGCGTAATGCAGCGCCATCGGGTCCTGAACCTAATGACCCATGTTGATCCTTGGCGTCGGCCGGATAGAGACCACGAGACGACTGAGGCCGTTCCGTAAGCCAGGTGCATTGGAATCTTCTGGGCAAAGCGATTGCCTGCGAAAACCGCCGGTACATCGGCCATCGCCGTCGTCCGCCGATACGCCGCCTCGTCAACGCCCTCGCCGTGCGAGCCGGAACTGCCAGGGCGGCTGCGGCGTTGGCTGTGCCCACAGACCTCGACGGTCACGACGCGCGTGCTGTTCGGCATAGGCATAGGCCTCCCTGTCGCGGGGCTCCTGTTCGCGCGCGAAGGCGAGGTAGTGCCACGCCAGCCCTGCTTCCAGGAGCGCCAAGCTGGAGTCCTTCCCGTCGACCAGGACCTTGCCGACCAGCCGGCCGTATCGGTCGCGCTTGTGGAAGAGGACGACGACCGATTTGTCGAATGTGGCGGCAGCCAGCGCTTGCCGTGCCGCGTGACCGAAGCGCTGGCGCCGCTCCGGGGCATCAATGCCGGCCAAGCGCACCTTGAAGGGATGCCCCGCCGCCAACACGGTCAGAGTGTCCCCGTCGGTGATGCCGACGACCCGGCCTTGCAGCGTGTCGCCCGATGCGGCTGCGTGAATGATTGCCAGCAGGGCGAGTATTGCCAGGCTGCGCACACCAGGTTTCAGTAACAATCTCATTCGGTCGGATCCGCCGGCCCCCGCTTCATCCTCCCTGAGCGGGCATCCGCATCGGATGTTCATCGGCCCGCCTGCGGGCCGCTTTTTTTTGGAAGTCCCAAGCACTAAGTTGGCGAGCCTCTCAAGAGGCATCTCCTGCTCATGCGGCAAGCCGCACGATGGTGGCATCGTGCAGTTGGTTGAGGATCCTTCTGCGTGCCGGCTCCGCAGGAACGCCCGGACCGTGGGGCGGCATGCCGGCCTGGCCGCGGACCACGTCAACGTCGCGTGTTGCGTCCTGGGTGGTCGTCTGCATGTAGACCCTCCTGAGGAGCCGCGTGTTCGACAGGCTGGCGTCGCCCACCTCGCTCTCGTCCCCTGACCGCATCAGTGCCCAAACGGACCAGGGGTGCAGCGCGGCGCCGTCCCTGAGGCTCGCAACCAATGGCGACTTAGGGTTCAGGTCTTGCCCCCGCTCTTCCCGGAAGTCGCGATAGCGGCGCCAGATGCCGCTGAGGGTGGTCGGCAGCATCAGCGGCAATGGTCGCCAACTGCAGTGCAGCTCGCACGACCGACGCTTCGATGGGAGGTGCAGGTTGCCTACCGTGAGCAGGGCAATCTCCCGGGGTACGAGGGCACCCCAGAACCCGAGACCCAGCGCAAGGTTCTGGCGAGCCTCGCGCATGTCCCCTGCCACCAACTCGCCTGTCAGGACGAGGCGCACTCGCTCCGGCAGATCCTCGAGCGTGAATGCCGGCAGCTCAGCAGCGTCAGCGATCTGGCTCACGAGATCATGTTCGGCGGGGTCCCAGTCGATCCAGTGCCGGCGCGCGCAGAACGACAAGAACGATCGCGTGATGCGGGCGGCCTGCAAGGCGCTTCGTGGCTTCAGCGGTTTAGCCTTGGGCTTGAAGAACGTCCGGTCCTCCATCAGGCAGGAAAGGTAGGCGGTCCAGTGGTCGGCTTTCAGCCGGCGGATCGTCGACACGCCTCTGGTTGCACAGAAGGCTGACAGTCGACCGACCTCCCCCTTGTAGGCGGTCCTGGCCGCCTCAGACAAGGTGAGCGTGTCGAGCCACTCAATTTCAGCGTCCGTCAGCGACCGGACTTTTGTGCTGTTTGCCATAACCAAAATTATGTGCATAATTTTGGTTATGCGATACAGGGTTGTGCGATCAAGCAAAGTGCGCCGGGGTCAGGTGCTCACGCCGCCCAATCTGGCCGCGCGGGTGGCGGGCAGCATTCGCCTGAGCGGCGGAGAGTGGTTGGAGCTTGGGGTCGGTTCGGGCCGCCTGCTCGAGGCCAGCCTGGCCGTTGGCGGCCCCGACCACTACGTCGGCGTCGAACTGGACCGCAAGCTTGCATCACAGTGCGTGGCCCGGGCACATCCCGCGGTCGAGCTGCACATGGCCGACGTACTGCAACCCGACGCGCTCAAAGCCGCCCTGGGTGAACGCCGGTTCCGTGTGGCCATGGGCAATCCGCCCTTTGGCATTGGCGAGGTGTCCCAGGCCACGCAGGCGCGGCTGAAGGAGCTCTATCCGCAGGTCGTGCAGATCAAGGACTGGGCGAGACTGGACCTGTACTTCCTTCTCGAGTCGCTGTCACGCCTGGAGCGTCCCGGCGAAATTGCCTTCATCGTCGCGGCCCCCATCGTCCAGGATCCGTCCTTGGCTACGTTTCGCAAGACGCTCATCGAAAGCGCCTCCGAAATCGAATGTCACGAGCTTCCCGTACTCACCTTCGACTACCGCGCCGAAGTGCAGTCCTTCCTGCTGGTGGCCCGGTTCGGCAGGACCCGCGGCGCCCGCGTGACGCTCGGCCGCTTGGAAGGCCCGGAGTTCGCGCTGGCGTGCTCGCGCACCGTGAGCGCAGCTGATGCGGTTCACCGCATGGATCTCGCGCATCACGAGTTCCAGGACTTCTCGCAGGCGCTGGCCCGCCGCCCTGGCTTCACGACGCTCGAGCAGCTCGGCGCGCGCGTGGTGCGGGGGAGCCGCACTCGGAACCAGTTCGAGGCACTGGGCATTCCGCATTTCCATACCAGCGACTTCCCCGCTGCCAACGGCGGCGTCGCCTTCGGTGGGGAGCCGCTGGCGGGTTTCCAGACCGCTGAAGCCGGCAACATCCTGGTTCCCCGCGTGGGCACCAGGTGCATCGACCGGGCCGCTTATGTCGCAAAGGGCAGTCGGCCCATCACGGAGGCGGTCTACCGCGTCGTGGTCCCCTCGCGGGCGCGGGCCAGCGTCTTTGACTGGATGGGGGGCGACGAGGGCAAGGCCTGGCGCCGCAGCGCCGCCCACGGTTCGTGCGCGAAGCATCTGACCGTTGCCGCGCTGATGACGATGCCCGTGCCGGGCTGACGCTGGCCCTACTCCACTTCGAACCAGTGCGTGCGGTGCACGCCCCGAGTCCGTCCCGCCTTGCGTTCCGGATGGTCATAGACCACGCGCATGCGGTCCATCTCCACGCAATAGAGCGCGGCGCCGATGGCTGTCGGCTTGGTACCGAACGGCGCCACCGCGAGCCGATTGCAGGGGCTGCCGTCGAGGCCACGGTCCACCTCCTGCAAGAGCAAGTAGGCACCACGCGGATTGTTCGCACCGCTGAACCGGACGCTGGGGCTGAACTGGTCGATCAAGCGCGTGTTGGCCATCAGTGCATCCATGTCCCAGGTCGCCTGGTACGGCGGCGTCCCGAAGACGACCGTCACGTCGGTGTAGAAGTGACCGTCGTCATCGTTGAGGACGCGCAGCAGCCGGGCTCCTTCGAATCCCAGGAACGCCACGAGGTGCGCCTTGTTGCCGCCGGACAGCAAAGGGGTGAAGGCGGGAATCGCGTTCTTGGCGCGAAAGCCCAGACTGAGATCGAAGGCTGAGCCGGGCGCCGGCGACTCGCCGGCCGGTCGACGAACGTACTCAGCCGGCTCGGTGTAGATGAACACGCAGCGCGCCGGCTGGAACGACAACCTGCGGTAGGCACGCAGGATGAGCGCGATCTCGGGAAACTCCATCGTCGTCGCATCGATGACGATGCTGGTGGCCGGGAAGTGGCGCACTACGTCCTGGAGGTCGTCCCCGCGGAACGAGATGCCATCCACCTTCAGTTCAAAGCGCAGCGGGTCGTACTGCACCAAGGCAGATCGGCGGGCCAGGCTGCGTGACAGTGGTGCGGAAAACTTGCTGCGGTCGTCCAGGTCCTCTCGACCATAGAAGGCAATATCGAATTGCCCCTGGCCTGCCGGCAGGGCCGCCGGGTCGACGACGTCTTGACGGATGAATTTCATCGGCCGGCCCTCAGAAGAGTTGCCCGGTGGTGCCAGGCGACTCCTGTTCCGGCGTGACGATCTCCTTGAGCAGGGACTCGAAGACCAGGGAGGAATGGCACAGGATCGCGTTGACCTGGCTGGCCTTGAGGGTGACCTTGCGTCGCTTGCGGTAGCTGATGCTGAAGTGAGGCGCGAAGATGCGGTTCAGCACCCAGTCCGACTGGGCGATGTCGTGGTCTGACTTGCTCTTGGTGTCCGGCTCTTCGTACAGCACCGACCAGGTCCGGGCTTCCTTCAGGAGCTGGATGGCGGCATCCGACAGGCCGGCCTTGTCCGACTGGTCGATGGAGAAGTGGTTGATCTCCGGCTCGCTCTGGGCGGGGCGGCGGTTGAACGCCTCGAACAGGGCTCCCAGGCGGCGCACCATCTCCCGCAGCTTCTCGCCGTGCAGGCCGAGCTGGGGCACGTCCTCGAACATCGCATCGGAGACCTGGCTCGCCGCAAGCGCCTGGAACTCATGGCTGACGGGCTCGATGTCCTGGCGTTCGGAGCGCTGGAAGGCCAGCAGCAAGGTGACATGGCACAGCTCCTGAAAATAGCGCAGGCTGGGACGGGCCAGTTCGCAGAAGCGGTAGAAGCCGGCGTACAGCAGGTTTGCCCGTTGCGGCAGGCCGGCGTACAGATGGAAGAGGCACCCATAGAGGTTGTTGTCGACCCAGCCCCCCGACTTGTAGAACGGGTCGTCCCCCGCCTTGTCCGCCTTGTCCGACTTGAGGGCCCGAAACGCCTTGATGATGGGCGCCGGATCGCCGGACCGGTTCATTAGCGCGCCCATCACCACGCTGGCGCGCGCCTTGGCCGGATCGACCAGCGAGGCGGCGGTGACCGTCCCGCGCAGACCATGCTTGCCAAGACCCTTGTCGATCATTTCCGTGAGTCGCCGCTTGAGCGGTTCGTCTTCCATGACGTGCTTGGCGATTTCTGTCGACGTGAGGCTGGGCAGCAGCTCACGGACACGACCGACGACGGCGTTGCGGTATCGCTCGGACAGGCGGTAAGTTAGGTGTGACTGGTCGTGCAGTCGCTCGGGGTCGAACTCGCGGCAGTCGAAGTTCACGCCCTGCAGATGCAGGCGCAGCAGGAACAGTTCAGCGGCGAGCAACTGGAACTCGCCCTCTTCGGACAGCTCCTGCTCAAGGTCGATCTTGCGCAGGTCGTGCAGCTCCACGATGCGCTCGTCGCTGCTGGTCTTGAAGTCGGTGACGGCATCGCGTTTGTGCGCGATGTGGACGGCCAGGCGCAAGCTGGGGTGCTTGATGGCATCGCAGACGATCATCCGCTGTTGCTCGCCCAGGTTTTCGAACTCATCGATGAAGGCGCGGAATGACAAGTCCGCCAGCCTCGGCAGTTTCTTGGCCATGTCCTCTGCCAATCGCGGCAGAACGCTCGCGAAGGACAGGAAGATTGGCGCGGTGCAGCGCTTTGGGTTGCGCACCCACAGCTCTAGTTCGGCCAGCTTCTCTTCCACGAAGGCGCCGAGCTGGCCGACTACTGACACTTCCCGGGAGAACTGGAGGGACAGCGCCGGGCTGAGCTTGAGGTCCCGCGCGTCGAGCGGACCGGCCGAGAGGTCTGCCCGCGCGATGTTCTCCACGGCCTGATGCGCCTCTGACAGCAACTGCAACGCCACATAGTGGGAGAAAGCCAGCCGCGCCTCTTCCTCGCCCAGCCAGGCCGGCGTCATCAGCGAGCAGAACCCCGTATCCGGCCGGAGGTACAGGCCGACGCTTTTCAGCACCTCGTCGTCGATGTTGCGCTTGCGTGGGCTGAAGGTCGTGCTATGGCAGAAGTGCCGGATGAACATCGTCTTCCCGCAGCCACGGCCACCGAGGATTCGAACGGATTTGGTGTCGGCGAAGATGCTGATGCGGCCGAAGAATGGCGGGACGATGAACTGGTCGGAGACGTCAGCCGGTAGCTGCTCGGCACGGTTCTTGAGGAAGGCCTCTGCAAGGATGGACACGATGCTCTCCTCAGCGATCGAACAGGGGCTGCCAGCGGGCGGTCTTGATCGACAGCAGCGGCATGGAGTTGTTGGGGACGGCGTGCTCGAAGGCCACGACCAGGTCGAGCGAATGGCGGGTCTTGACCGGAAGGCCGTTGCGCTTGCACAGGTCCGCGACATGCGAGCGGACATCCGCGACGAGGTTGACCGAATCCGCCCCCCAGAGGGTGGCGTCGGCTTCGGCCGGCCTGAAGAACCGGTGCCCGGCGCTCAGCGTTTCGACCGGGTGGATTTCGAGCCAGTCCAGCGCCTTGGCGATCTTCTTCGTGCCCTCGTCGAAGGCCATCAGAGGGCAGTAGATCAGCGCCCGCTTCCCTACGTGGCTGGCCAGCCTGTAGTGCTCGGCGAAGGTCACGAACTGCCGGCCGGTGCCCACCATGTCGTCGACGAAGACCAGCGCCTTGACGGTGTCGGGCAGCTCGTCGATGTTCTCTGGTCGGCAAAGCAGTTTCTTGGACACGCCCAAGTGGCGCCTGAACTGCCGGATGACGACGGCGCCGCTCTTGCCGGGCGTTTCCTCGAAGGTACCGTCTACCGCGACGAAGCGCAGCGGGCAGGACTCGTCGCCTTCCTGAAGCACCCTGTCGAACTCGTTCAGGTCGGGGTAGACCAGCCCGGCAGCCGCTCGAAGCACCCGGGGCAGCTCGCAGTGAACCAGGTGCTGGAAGGAGCTGCGCACCATGGCATCGGACCGGTAGGTTAGGCCCGCAAGGATGTGCGCCGCCAGGTACTTGTCTTCCGGCGACGTGAAGTTCGCCAGCCAGGCGTTCAACCGGATCTGGTCGATGCCCGTGATGATGCCTTTGTGCAGCAGCAGCCGGAATCGGTGGTCGATCTCACCGAAATATCCGTGCCGATCCTCGGGGACGTTGAACGCCACTCTTTGCTCCCTGCTTCGGATGTGCGCGGAGTGTCACACGGCCAGGGGCTACGAGAGCGGCAGTCGCACCCGGGAAAGTTTCCAGGTGGCTGTACCGGACGTAGTCGATGTCGTCGGAAGTGGCCTACGGCATCTCAAGTCAGCGGCCAGCCTTATGAGATGCGACGGGGACCGGCGTCGACCGTCCACCAATGCCGGCCGCCGCAACGCTCCGCTCGGTACCATCAGCGTCATGTCGACGTTGACCAAGATTCCACGCGTCGCTTCGGAAACCCGCTACCGAGGGCCCAAGCCGAGGTATGTCTCTGCCGCCGAGACTCGTCGGTTGTTGGCCCGAGGTTCCGCCAAGCTGGCGGAGCGGCTGCGGGCAGATGACATGGTGACCCCCATGGCCGCCGCTCAAGCAGCCGACGTGACGATGGCGACCGTCAGGACCTGGATCGACGATGGACGCGCCATCGCGGTGTCGGTGTCCCGAAGCACACGCCGCCTGCCTCGGTGGCAATTCGAGCCTGCAATCTGGGAGGCGCTGCCGCAACTCTCGAAGGCGCTGAATTCCCGCGATTCGTGGATGCTGCTGAGCTTCTTGGAGACCCCGCTTGGCGGCCTGGGCGGGCTGACACCCAGGCAGGCCCTTGAGCAGGGCCAGTCTCAGCGGGTGTTGGCGCTCGCGATCGAGGAAGCCTGAAGCTGGCCGGCGCGCATGCGCCGGCCTTCACGAGCTGCGCCAAGGCGCGGCACAGGTTGCCACCACACCGCCGCGCGACATGCTGGCGTCTAGTCGACCTTGTGCAGATGGTCGCGTGCCGGCCGACCGGCGAGCCAAGCGAACAGGCCGGGCGCATCCAGCCGAGCAGCGGCAAGTGCTTCAGCGGCCTGTGCCCTCCAGACAAGATCACCGGGCTCCTGGAAGGTCCGGCGAAGCTCCCGGATCGTCACCAGGGCGTTCTCGGCCCACTCGCGGAAGTCCTGGAGCTCCCAGTAGGCCACCCTGCCGAGGTGCGGCATGGCGCCGTCTTTGGCATGCTTGGCCGGCGTCACGAGGACCGGATGGATCGATGCCCCGACGGCGGACGGGACGTGCTCACGCATCCAGTCGGGGTGAGATGCCGCCTGCCGGGCTTTGGTGGCATCGATGACGGAGGCATCGCCTTTGGCGTTCGCATGATCCTCGAACACCAACGCAAGGTTTCCAACGATCCACCAAGGATCCGGGGAAGCATCGCTCTCGCGCTTTCCGGCTGAGAAACCCAGATGCTCACCGAGCAGCACTTGCGCCTGCTCGAAGCCTTCGCCGGTCTTGAGGCCGTCGCGGATGTCTTTCTCCCGCGCCGTGAAGAGCCTGTTGTGGACCGTGCCCAGCTTGACCAGCTGAGCCTCCAACTGCTCGACCTGCAGCATCAGCGTGGTGTTGGCTTGGTCCGTCGCTGCCGTTGCAGGGGTGTTCGCCCGTGCCAGGTTGATCAGCCACGGAATGCCCATGGCGGCTTCCTTCGCCTTGCGGTACTGGGCGCGAGCGTGCGCTTCGAAGCCCTGTTCGCCGTCGGCTGCCGCCATGTCGGCCGAAGCCCCGGCGAGGTAGTGCCAAAGGGCCCGGTAGCCCCGCAGGCCGCTGTCGGTCAGGGCGCCGAGCACCTCGCGCGCTGCTTCGTAGGCCTTGACGTAGTCCTGGTTCCACACCGCCGTCTGCCAGGCGATCTCATCGCCAACGATGCTCGCCAGCTGGGTCATGGCCGGGAAGGACGCCTGTGTGGCGCCCTCGCGAGCTTCCAGGATGCTCTGGTTGGCATCTTCCCAGACCTCGTCGTGCCGCAGGAAGATGTCGAAGTTGTCGAGGATGTCCTGGGTCTTGACCCCGGTCGACTGGTCGACCCCGAACTCCAGCTCCGCCTGAAGCTCGGGATGGAAGAAGCTGCGGCGCTTCCGATCGGTAAGGTAGGTCGGCAGATCCTCCCCCGTCACGACGACGGCGGAATAGTCGTTGAGTCCGCGTGTGCATCGGCCGATCGCCTGCATGACGCGTGTCTGGACCCGCTCGTTGAACAGCAGGGCCGCCCCCATGCGGTTCATGAGGAACCGCTCTTGCAGGTTCGTGGCTCGCGGCAGACCCTCAACGAAGAGGAGCCGACAGTCATCGTCGGGGAAGTCGATGCCGTCATAGCGGTTCGCGACCACGGCCACCGCTTGCTTGGCCGTGGTGAACGCGGTCTTGCCAGCTTCGAGCTCGGCGGCCGTGATCACCGGAAACTTTAGGCTCTTCGTGACGTCGGCTGCGATTTCATCGGCGTCAACCTGGCTGGGCGTGAGCACCAAGCTGCGCCCGGCCCGGCGCATCATCTCGTGGCGCAGGTTGAGCACCTCGGATTCCTCCAGCGATTTCTCCGGGAAGATGAAGAACCGCCGACCGATGCCTTGACGCTCCCACCCCTCAGGGATTGGAAGCCGTTTGATCTTGGGCCGGCCGGTCAGCCGCTCGAGGTCGCCGCCGGCGCCAAGCGTTGCCGACATGAAGATCCGCTGCTTCGCGTTGGCGAAAGGGGCATGGGACCACGTCGGAGGAATCAACGGCCTGAGCAGGATCTCCGATGAGGAGACGTAGAGCTGGCATGCGTGGATGTGGCTGCCGAGCATCCGCCAGGCGAAGCGCTGGTCAGCTTCGGCGATGTTTTCCGCGATCGCGGTACGCAGCTCGTCGCTGATCTCCAGCAGCTTGTCGGTCGGGATCTTGTCAACCCACGTCGCATCGTCGACGCTTCGCCAAGTCCCCGTCAGGCGCCCATAGTCAGAGGCTGTCAGACAGGTCTTGAGCACGCTGGCCACCGCATTGAACAGCGTCTCATCCTCTTCTTCGAAGCGAGAAATCCGCAGGGTCCATTGACTGGCGATGTAGTTCTCCGCCGCGTGGGCGTCGTCCACGATGATGATGTCAGGATCTTCGAAGAAGGGGTTGACGTTGAACAGGCTGCTGTACGTTGTGATGGCCACTCGCTCGCCGTCCTGGTAGGCCGTCTTCGCCTCAGGCGTGTAGTTCTTGACCTTGCCCGTGAAGGCCTGAACCGTCAGCCCGTACTTCGCGAGGCCTTCCTCCGCCACCTGGTTGACCAACTGCCGCGTGGGGCAGAGGTAGACCACTCGCTCCTGGAACTTGCGCCTGCGCCACTCAGCCAACAGCAACCCGACCAGCGTCTTGCCACTGCCCGTGGGCAGTTGGAGCGCGACATCCGAGGCGTTCAACGCCTGAGCGACGTAGTTGCGCAAGACCTGCCCTTGATGGTCATACAGGCTGGCATGTTTGCGCCGAGGAAGGTCGCGAAAGAGCCGGTCGGGACTCTCCGGTACGGCGGCGTGTGTCGTGGGCTTCTTGAAGGCCATGTTTTCGGATCGGGTTGGCCGGATCTCTGCCGATGCGGCTGTCGGGCTGCCTCCGCGGCGCGGCGGCAGGGAACTTTGCCACGCGCAGAAGACCAAACGACCGCCCGGACGCCTGCTTGGTGAGGTGAGAAATACCGCCGGAGCGGTGGTGAAAGAGATCTCGGCCGAAGCCGCCAGCACCGTTGGCGGCCGGCTCGGTGCCGGGGACGAAGAAGGGTCTTCGAAGAATGAGCAGCACATGGAGCTGCGTTGGTGCCACTACAGTAGACCTGAGGCAAGGTCATCGATCGCCTACTCTCGAATGACGCCCCCTGTCTTCAGTACCGAACCGCCTCGGACCGGCACCGGCATGGCTACCCGGCTGGCGAAGGACTTCGGCTCGTTCGCGGACCTGTCCGCCGTCTACGAAGTCGACAAGGACTACCGCATCGTCCTGGAACACCGGCCCGCAAGCATGACGGCGGTCATCGCACCGCATGGCGGTGGCATCGAGGCGTACACCTCGGACATCGCCCGGCAGATCGCCGGCCAGGACTTCAGCTACTACCTCTTCGAAGGGCTGCTCAAGGCGGGGAACTTCGCGGCGTTGCATCTGTCGAGCCATCGTTTCGACGAGGCGAGCTGCCTCGAGCTCTTGAGCGGCTGCGACCACGTGGTCGCCATCCATGGCTGTGGGCATGAAGGCGAGCGCGTATTGCTAGGAGGCCGGGATGCGGAGCTGCGCCGAGCGATCGGCGACTCGTTGAGGGAAGCCGGCCTAGTCTGCGAGGATGCCCCTGACGGCCTGGACGCGATGGATGCAAACAACATCTGCAATCGGGGCCGCACCGGGGCCGGTGTGCAGTTCGAGCTGACCTTGGCGCTGCGTCGGTCACCACGGCGCGAGCTCCTCATTCGAGCGGTCCGCAGTGTCCTGCAGCGCGCCTCTTGACGCAGTACTTCAACGAAAAGGATCTGCATGACATAGAGCGACTCGGCGGAATTCTTCGCGTTCCTGAACGAGCGCGATCCGCCTGTGGTGGGGGTGGAAGGCAGCGTCCACGTTTTGTCGTGGCGTGCCGTGAGGACGGCATCCAGCGACCTGCACCTGATGCTGATGCGCGAAGGCGGCGCGGTCCGCAATACCTCGGCAGTGGCTTTCGTGGATGCCGGCCGGCGCGCGCTCGTGACGTCTTCGGGCGCCTATGTGCTGCACGGCCCACCCGAGGCTGAGCCGGTCACCAAGGACATGCTGCTGGCCAACGCCGCTCGGATCGGACTTGCAGATGCCGAGGACGTGAGTGAGGCTCTTTGGTCCGAACTGTGCAGTGCTCGTGCGGTGGGCCGTAGTCCCAGCTGATCAGGAGCCTGCCTACGCCCGGGCTTGAGGGCCCGGTCTACCGGGCCGGCCGGTCCGCTATGCCTTGGCCGTGATGCCAGGCACTGCGGCGCGAGACGACGGAGTCAGGCACTGGTCCGGCGCGGCGAGAGCGCTCGCCAAGGTTTGGGCCAACGCAGCATCGCGATGGCGGACGGTGGCGACATGGGCGCCCCGCATCGGACGGATAAGGCGAGCGGTGCTGCGCATGCGCGCCGCATCGGCAAGCACGATCTGTAGGTTGATGCAGGCGTCGATCGACGTCTGCGGCTCATCGAACCAGATGACCATGAGCCCCGTACTGATCGGTTGGGGGTCCGACGCTCCGTTCCGCGGCAATGGCACCCGCCTCTCAAGATCCACGAGATAGCGGATGTGAGGCCTGCCACTGGAATCGACGGCGCTCAGCCTGACACAGATGCCATGCTTGGTGCGCCGACAGTCCGGGTCGCGGTAAAGCCAAGTGCGAAGCTCTCCGTCCACTTTCGCTGGCAGCTTGAAGACGACGGGTTTGTCGGCGCCGGCCACGCCGGAGTACGGGTCCCAGAAGTCGAGGCTCACTTCGACGTCGCCATCGATGACGATCTTCTTCGGTGAGTGAAGGAGGAGGTCGCGGAATTTCAGCAGCTGGTCGTCAAAGGGTGTCTCCACTTCCTCCGTCCCCGAAGCGTCCGCCCCGGGATCGAGCGTCTCGTCGCCCACGATCTTGCCTTTGATGGCTCCGCCACGGGGAAGTGGCCGCCCCTTGATGGCAGTCCAGGGGCCTCGGGAAATGCGGCGCCTGGTCCGCTTCTTCTGCTCCACCGGATCGCCGTCGATGGGCTTTCGAACCTCGACGTCCAGCAGATTCGGGAAGCGTGCCTTGAGCGCCGCGACGGCCGGAATCTCCGCGGCCCCGGGGCTCCACCCCCCGGGTGTTTCTTTTACCTCGACATCGCCGGTCGGAGCGATGCCGCTGCCGCCGTTCGGGGGCGGCGGTTCCGGCGGCGGCTCGTCCGTGTCGTCGTACTGCGTGACCGTCCTGATGCGGCGTCCACCCTCACGGTAGATTTCCAGGGCGCTCCAGTCCTGTGCGAGGTCGACCGAGAGGATGTGAGTCAACAACAGGTAGTCGCCGACCTGCCGGAAAAGCCCGCTCACCTGCAAAGGTCTGGCGAAAGGCGGCCAGACGTCAAAAGGGATCGGCGCCCGGGGCTGGTGCATCCGGGACGCGGTGATGGCCTTGAAGATCTGCTGTCCGATGTCGATGGCGTCGGGCTCTTTGAGCAGCGCCGCCAGATAAAGGGCCTCGTCATCGGTCCACTGGCGCCGCACCTCGATCCGGACGGGATCTGCGTGCAGGTCGCTGTTTGCCGGGTTGTAGAGGTGCATCTCGGGGTTGTGCAGGTGATCCGAGGTGACAGCGTTGATCAGCGTCGTGGAGATGCCCCAGAAAAACAGGAACAGGGTCGCGGACGGGATCAGAACCTCAGGCATGCCGGCCGTCGCCTTGACCCGGATGAGCTGCGAGTTGTACTCGGGCGTCTGCGCCAGCGTCGCAGTGAACCGAGAGAGGTTCAGGGCCGCCCGGTCGATCCTCGACGTGTTCCCTGGACTGAGATCGAGGGTCACGGTTTGCCGCACCAGCTTGTCTGATGCAGTGGCCGGCCTGATCAACCCGCTGTCTCCATCCATGTGTGCCCCGAGGTGAAGCAGGTGCATGTGCGCCAGCGAAACCAGACGCCGTTCTACGCGCTGCTCCGCTCGAGGCACGTCCGTCAGCAGGAAGTAGGTATGGATGCCCAGTACAGACGCCGCTTCGGCCATTTCCGCGAGCTTGCCAAACCACAGGACCAGCCAGCGGCCGGAAGGAAGATGAAGCGGGAGTCGGTGCGTTCTTGCCAAGGTCCGGTAATGCATGCGCCGACAGCAGGCGCTCCAGTGCGTGCCAACTCTCTCACGCACGATTCGACGATCCGGCCAACAAAATCACGGATGCGCCCGGGCCGCATGCTGACTCGCTCAGAAGTGGCGGTGACGCAACGAGCCGGAGGAATGGCAAGGCGGCGGATCATCGCGCGACAAGACCTGACCCCTAACGCCGACGCTGACAGCCGGCTTGGCCCAACGGCATCGTCAAAAGAAGCACGCCATCGAGCCGATGGGATCGGTGAGCCTCCACAGGTCTAAGTCGCAACTTGACCTGAAGGTCGCAACTGAACGCTCGTTGACCTGTCCGGCGGCGCGCGATTATCGAGAATTACCAACAATTATTGGATCGTTTCCTCGCAAATATTGTTCCCATCTAGCGTTTAACTGACAACTTCGCAAATAGCGAACCTGTTGTCAACCTTCCTTGGGCAGGTCGGCCGGGGCGAGGTTCACGGTGATGCGCTTGTTGGCAGGAAACGAGAGGCCGCTGTTCTGCAGGGCGGCCCGCACCCGCTCGCGGGCTTCCTTGACCTCGGTGTCGGCCAGGCCCACCACGGTAAAGGTCAAGCAATATGTGCCCTGCCATGCGCACGGGTCGATTCGTCGCCCACTAATGGCCCGGCTCACGCCGGGTTTTCCACATTCCAACCAGGGCCGGAGTCGGGGCGCAGTGCATCGGGGTTGCTTACGCCTCGCCTCCGGCGCCGCCTCACGGCGGCTTCCACACCTCCAGGCCCATCTGGATCAGCCGGTTATCCAGGCCTGCAGGGGTGCTTTTGTCGCGCCCGCACGGGTACTGGGCGGCGCAGCGAGTGGGGCCTGCCGTGTACCAAAAGCCAGAGCGCGCTGGAGGTGCAGGCGGAGGGGCGCCGAGGGTGCCGGACGCCCAAGGCCCGCCCGTTACAAGATGTGACAACGCCGAACCCTGCGGTTGTCACCGATGGGGAAGGAGTTTCACCGCCGGTGAAATTGATTCGCTCGAATGGTGAATACTTCTCACCAATAGGAAACTGCTATGGGCGAAGGATATTCACCAGCAGTGAAGAAAGCTCTCCACAGGCGATATTCGGGATGCTCGCGAAGTGCAAGTAACTCTGGGCATGAGGGCCCCTTGAATAAATCGCGTGTTTAGGCGGTGTATACAGGGGGTGCTCGGCGGGCGAGCGATCCGCCAAGTATCAGCTCGAGAATCCACGCAAAGGTTATGCACAGCAGCCCGCGGGGCGATATTCGCCAGCTCAATAGATTCCTTCAATAGTGAAGGTCCTTCCGGCAGTGAGTAGTATGCGCCGGCAGTGTTGGGGCTCCACCCTCGGTGGCGGGCGTCCACCGGCGGTGACGACTCTTCGCCCTCGGTGACGCTTGTGCGCTCCGCGTCCAGGCCCATCACCGCGAGTGAAATCGCAGCGCTCGATCCAGGCCCCACGGCCCGTAATCGCGCACCCTCGGTGCCACGCGCGCGTAGCAAAAGCCAGGCATCCAGGCCCGCGTGTAGCAATGGCCAGGCGCCCCGCAGGCGTGTAGCAAAAGCCAGGGCTCAGCGCTTCAAGTGGACATGGCCGGGCCGGGCCTAGCGGCCCAATGCGTAGGGGTCCTGAGGCTCAGTTTGTGGAGCCGAGCTGGCGCTCCAGCTGCAGGCGGTGTGCGCGTGCGCCGGGGGGGTGGTGGCGGGCACCACTTGGTTCGAGCTGCAGGCCGGGCACATGAGCTTCGCCTTGCCGATGCCCATCCTTCGCCCGATGGAATACAGCAGCCGGATGCCGGCGCTACGCCATGAACGCATAGCGCACACAGCCCAACCCCCCTCCCAGCGCAGAGCCGAGAGGAGTGGACCTCTGGTACACGACAGCCCGGCGGGCAGCGCAGATGGCGCCGCGCCAGCAGCAAAAGCGGCGCCACGCATGAGCCCAGATGGGCTTGCCGGGACCGCCTGCGAGACGCCACCCGAGGGGCTATGCACCGCTTCAGATCGCGGCTGCAAGGGCCTACTGCGCGCGAGATTTGGGCTCCGGCTTGAGGGGCGCAGGGGCTCAAACTGGCGGCTCGAAGAGGCGTCCAGCGGGCCTTGAGGGTGCACATCGGAGAGGTGTCTCAGCTGCGTTTCGAGGGGGCGAAGGGCTCCGACGAGCCGCCGCGAGGGCACCGGGAGAGATGGCTTTGGTTCGATCCAGCAGGGGCAAACCAGGGCGCCGCGCGGATGGTTCAGACACGTAGGTGTGCGGCGTAGCCAGAGTCGCTATGGCGGGACGCGGGGCCTGCCGGGCAAGGGAGATTTTGAAGCTGAGCACGCTTGGCAGCCCGTAGGGTAGTCGACCTCTCCGACGTTTGAGTAGAGTCATTCAGCCTGCCTCAGCTCTCCGACCTCTTGGGCGCGCGCAGATTGACAGTTAGGCAGAAGCCAGGCAATCGCCGGTTTCCGCCCTGATGCTGGCGCTCTGCAGCGCAACGCTGAATGCCTGGTATTCGCTCGATTGCACGACGGCGGCTGGAGCGTTTTTTCTTGCGTGCGGCGCCACCAGCCGTCTTTACTCGCGGCGACGCCGGCAGCTACTCCACATGCTCCACCGGCGTCTCCACCGGCGTGTACGTTGCCTGCTCCATAGGCTGCACCAGCTGGCGCCTACAACTGTGCTCTGTCAGCTGACGTGCATCTACCCGTGGCGGGCTCCGTCGCCGTCGCCATCGCCCGTCGAAATGTCAATACCAACCTGAGGACTGCAACCGCTTCAGTCACCAGCGCCAGACACGCGACATGCGCGAGTTGATGCACGGGTCGATAGCCTGCTGCGCATAACAGGTCAGGCATGCAAGCGTATCGTTCCTACCGGTGGGCACTCGTGGCAAGATTGGTACTTCAGCCAGACGAGTGGCATAGCTGTGGTCTAGGGTTAAGTACCGTTGACCGTCGGCGAAAAACACTGTACATAGATACAGCACTCCCGCGCGTCAGCTGCCAACGCCCCGGCGCGTACAACGCCGATTCGTTGGGGAGGGCGAACACGGGGCGGCGTAAGTGCGTCGTCGGATATGAGAACGAGAAATCTCCGCGCGACGGACATGCAAGCATTCCGATTTGTCGACCTCTTTGCAGGCCTGGGTGGTTTCCATCTGGCGCTCGCCCGCATGGGCGGCCAATGCGTCTTCGCGGCCGAATGGAAAGAACACCTGCGTGACCTGTACCTGAAGAATCACGGCCTAAGGCCCGCAGGCGACATCACGCAGGTTCATCCCAATGAAGTGCCTGACCATGATGTGCTGACGGCTGGGTTCCCCTGCCAGCCGTTTTCGAAGGCTGGCGAGCAACTCGGTTTCGAGTGCACCGAGCAGGGTAATCTGTTCTTCAACGTCGCAGCGATTCTCAAGGCAAAGAAGCCTAGATTCTTCATCCTCGAGAACGTCCCAAACTTGCTTAAGCACGATGAGGGTCGAACCTGGGAGGAAATCCAGAAAATCCTAGGACCTGGGGACGAAGGGCTTGGCTATAACATCCGTGCGGAACGACTGTCGCCTCACCAGTTCGGCATTCCGCAGATTCGGGAGCGCGTTTACATCGTCGGCTCTCTACTGCCGCTTGACGACTTTGCCTGGCCCATTACCAGCAAAGACGAGACCAACATCGACACTGTGCTTGACGAAAGCCCGAGCGATGCCAAGCAGCTGTCGGCACAGGTTAAAGAGTGCCTCGAAGTCTGGGACGAGTTCTTGAAGGCTTGCCCGGAGAACGTCGAGTTACCGTACTTCCCGTTGTGGTCTATGGAATGGGGTGCCACCTACCCCTACGAGACGACCACCCCGCATGCGCTACGGACGATTTACGGCAAGGACGGCCTGGTTGGTTTCAAGGGCAGCCACGGAAGCAAGGTCGGCACGTTCAAAACGCTGGAGGGGCGCTGGGAAGCCCTACCTAGTCATGCGCGGAGCGCAGACATGACCTTTCCCAAGTGGAAGCAGGACTTCATTCGGCAAAACCGACAGTTCTATGAGGACAACAGGGCCTGGATCGACCCCTGGCTACCGAAGATATTGAAGTTCCCATCAAGCCTTCAAAAGTTCGAGTGGAACGTCAAGGGCGGCAACCGCAACATCTGGGACTACGTCATCCAGTTTCGTGCATCCGGCGTGCGCGTAAAGCGGCGCACCACCGCGCCGAGCTTGATCGCCATGACAGACACGCAGGTACCCATCATCGGCTGGCAACGGCGCTACATGACTCCGCGCGAGTGCGCGCGACTTCAAAGCATGGACGGCCTCAAAGCGTTACCGTACTCGCGAGGCCGGTCACGGCCTGCAAGCTACCCATCGGTATGCCCCCATCAACCAATACTTCAGCCAGAGCGCCGGAACGTTGAACGACCGCGACCACTGCTTCTCAGACCGTATCAGCCTGCAGTTGCGTCGATTCGACTTGGGGACGCAGCAACGGACCCAGACGGCCGCCGACATCCATGACGTAACTTGGTTTGCCCTCAATGTGCCCGAGAAGCTGCGCAAGTCACTGCTCATCGAGGAGCGTTGATTGAGCCTGTTCGCTTCATTCCAAGCGTTGCCGTTGGCGACGTCTGCTATCGAATTCTCAGCATTGCCCCTGCCCGGCCCGAGAGGAGACTTCCTGGCCAAGGCAGGCGACGGTGGCCCGGTGTTCCTTTTGAAGGACTCAAGCCCCGCGAGCTACTCGCCAGCCATCGAACTCAAGCACGTCTACGTGCAGTTTCACAGCACATGCCGGGTGACCGCGGACAGCGGCGCGGTCGAAGGCCAATTCGCGGTCATCTCGTGCGATGCCAGCGTTTCTGAACTCCATGAAGTATTCATCCGCTGCCTCGCCGCTGCCATCGAGCAGTTACCCATCAACGCGGCAACGGCGGACCTGCAACGATGCCTTCAGTCGCTCCTTGACCTGTTTCGTGCCCTGGGTCGGCCCAGCAATCGTGAAGTAACGGGCCTCTGGGCCGAACTCTTCGTCATTGCACGGAGCAAGAACATCGCCCAGGCCCTCCGTACCTGGCATGCAGACCAGTTCGAACGCTTCGATTTCTCCTGGCCTTCAGGGTGCCTTGAAGTGAAAGCCGCCGTCAGCGAGTTGCGACAGCACGAGTTCGCACTTGAGCAACTGATGCCGCCACTTGGCGGGGCCGGATATGTCGCCTCAGTGCTCTTGCAGAACCAAAGTGGTGGCGTCGGGGTCGTCGACCTGGCTAACGAGATAGAAGCCGGGGTCGCCGGCGAGCCCCTCCTGCGACAAAAGCTCTGGGAGAGCATCGCCGCCGCGCTCGGGAGCGACTTCTCAGAGCGCCTGGACCGTCGGTTCGACCCGTCGTATGCCGAACGCAGCCTGGTCGTCTTTGCGATGGCTGACCTGCCAGCGCCCGATCAGCCTGGTGACGCCCGCATTACCGCCGTCCGTTTTCGCGCTGACCTTTCGACGGTGGCCAGTTCGCTGGGCAGCAGCGGCAGAGCTGTTCTCGATTCTCTGTTCAACTAGGGGTTGGTAGCAGCATCTGCGGGTTGGCGCATGCAACCTTGCCATCACATGCCTCAAGCAGCGTCAGCTGCGGCCACCAGTTCTGCCACGGACCGCGGGACGCGCGCCCATTCGTCGCTCCACCGACTCGCGCAACGAAGCCCGGGCCGATGTATTCAACTACATCGAGATGTTCTGCAACCCCAGGCCGCGTCACGACACGGCCGGCGACACTTTGCCGGTCGAGTTCAAACGACGTCATTCCCATCGGCTCACGGGTGTCTAGGAAACCCGGGGCGATTCGTTTGGCGTCCGCGCCTTCCATTCCGCTCACTGACAAAGTTTCGGGTTGCACGGCCGCACGAACTCCCGCCTCGGGGGGCGCGGCTGAGGCAGTGGTTCGATTGGGGGCTTAGGCGGAGGCGGTGCAGCAATTCCTTTATCAAGGAATGACACTTGCATACGATCCTCCAGCATGTTTCGCTGCGCAGCGCAAAGCGGGCTATTCGGCGCCTCCACTTTGCAATTAGCGGCTCTAAGTGGCTCGAAGCGATTGTTCAGCGCCCACGTCACTGCGCCTTGCTTGTACTTTGCTAACGCGGCGTGCGAGGCGCCCGAGACAATGTCCTTCCGAAGGTCCGGAGCGTTCATAGAAGCGGCCATCGCGTCTAGTTCGTCTATACCGCCCCTTTCAAGCGGAAAGCTAGACGCCCATTGATAATATTCATCAACGACGCGCTGGTAGTCAACGGCCTCAAGGTAATTGAACAGCGTCGGTGACTTTTTGGAGGGCACCTGATCGGCAACGTCTAGTTGCCCGCGCAGCGCCTGAGCGGGTACTGTGCCAGGACTCAATGCGTCAATATAGGCAGAATACGCCTTGTCGCCGTATTGCAAGGAAGCCGTTCGCCGTATTTTGCTGCCAATTTGCGCTGGGCTAATGTTCTTCGAGTTGCAGCCACTAAAATTGGTGACGCAATCCCGGATGAGCGTGCCAATTGACGACACGCGCAGCGCCATTTGATCATTAACTCTATAAAACTCATTCCAGTCAGCGTAATATATATTGTAATACTTTCCACTCTCTGATATTGCGCGGAGATGCTTTGATTGGAGATCACGCAGTCGATTAAGAAAACCGGACAGCTCCTCAATTTTTGCGGCCGTCGCCCGAATGTCGAATTCTCTTTCGGCCGGCCAATCTGCCAAGTTCGCGTAACTTTGAACCGTCATTGCATAGTAGTATGGTTTGAAATTGGGCGTGCCGCCGTAATCTTGGAAGCGTTTGATAAATTCCGCCACGCTAACAGCAGGCCTTTGTTGAACGTCCGCGCCAATCTCTCTCGAGTTAATGTCAACAGCCTCAGCAGTCGACGCTGCAAGTGTCTTTTCGCTGATAGACAAGGAGCCGGTTGCTAACGCACCCCCTCCGCTGATGCTGGCGTCAAACGCTTTCTTTTCAGACTGAGACGTCCAGTTGTAGTTAATTTTTCCCACTTGGCGACCGCCGGCTTCCATACTCACTATGTATCCGTCGCCGCACATTTGCCTGAAAGACTGCAATCCTTTTTCTCTTAACGTCTTAATAGCTTTTCTGGACAGCCGCACTTCACTGCCTGTCAATACGCCGTCATCCGGCGTATTTATTTGAACGCTATCGTAGTAAAAAGTAACTCGCTTCTCGGCAAGGACATAGCTTCGCTTTCCATCGAAAGAAAACTCTTGACTATAAGAGGCTGATGCATTCGCAGTTGCGGCCAAGCCGTTGTAAGACGCGCTCAAGCTACCACTGAGCATTTGCATCAGCGAATTTGTGTCTTCCACAAGATAATATCGAGCCTGGGATGCAATTGCGCGATCTTCCTTTGTGCGCGTCGATCTAGCATTTTCCAAACATACGCTGGGAACAACAGTTCCTGTAATCAAGTTGTATCCGTAGCCTGGCCGCGCATTGGGGACATAGTCAACGTCAAAACTAGTCCTGACCGCCGTTTGCGCCAAACAACTTGACGCAATTAACAAAGCAGACAATCCAAACATTGATATTTTCAAAGGAACTCCTCTGCTGGCCTGCAGATCGGTCGCGGCCTCGATAGCATTGTTGTGCTGGCAAACCGCGCCAGGCGTTCGGTTTCGCGACGTTCGCAAAAGTGGCGCAAATCCACTGGCGTTGAATTAATGAACGACAACTACGTCAGCGGCACAAGCGAATAAAAGTACCGTCGTCGGCTTGCCGTTCAAACTTGCAGTATGCGAGTACGCCCAAATGAATTTTTGGGCTCCGCTTTTGTCCTTACTAACACGCTCAAACACCGAAACATTGCCGCCCGGCGCAACGGTGCCTGCAATGTTCGCCAACGATAAGCGACCTGCGTCACCCTGCGCGTTCAACAGCTGAATCATCACGTCTGCCGTAATGCCGACCCACGCCTGCGGAACGAAGGCGCCGACAAATGTCGAGAACCAGCCTGGAACGGATTTAGTGGCGTTATCGTTGAGAGCGTTCTTTAAGAATGTCGCCTGAGACGCGTTGAGCACAGATGTTGCAGCCACCAGAGGCTTGTCCACAGTCAGCGATGTCACCTGCGCCGGCGTAAGCCTCTTCGAGAAGTTGCCGTTAGCGACTGTTGAGCCGATCTTTGTTAGCGCGGGGCTGTAGGCTGGCTTAAACATCACCTCGAGGCCCCTTACTTGCTCATCTGTTAGAGGTCCGCCGCAACTGAAGTCGGCGTGCGCGGACGAGACGCAGATAGCTCCAGCGATGAGCATTCCCAGCGATGTTCGGGTCACTCGTCTCTCCTTGAACCTGAATTTTCTTGCCCAACTAGTCGGCGCACGGTCCATGTTGACCACAATAGACCGCGTGCGCAAGTTCTCTCGCAAGGTCGTAGTCAAAGTCAACGCCGATGGGTGACCGGCGAGTCTCAGTGCTACGTTGATCGACACACCGCACTCATGCGGGCACGCCAGCGGGATAGGGAAGATGGCGGCAACACAGGGCCACGGCAATCCAAATTGGACGCGGGATGAAACCATCCTCGCCCTGAATCTGTACCTCAGCGTCGGCGGGCAGGTGCCCGGACCAGACGACCCGAAGGTGATTGCTCTTTCTGAACGGCTGCGAGCCCTTCCCGTACATCGTGAGGCCGTCAAGCGCGATACCTTCAGGAACCCGGCCGGTGTCGCCTTCAAGCTCCAGAACATCCGCCAGGTCGCTACCGGCAGCGGATTGGGCAACGTGTCGGCGATGGACCGGAGCACCTGGGAGGAGTTCGGGGGCTCGCCACTGCTGGTTCAGCGCATGGCGAATGCCATCGCAGATCAGGTGGCATCAGGCGAGGCAGTGGAAGCCGAAATCACGGCAGTGGCCGATGACGAGGAGTTCGCGGAAGGGCGGGTTTTGACGGCGCTGCACCGACGGCGAGAACGGGTGCCGAAGCTCCGCGGCTTGCTCATCACAAAACGCAGGGCTGAGGGTCGGTTGACATGCGAATGCTGCGGCGCTGGGCCATGGTCTGGTCACCCGGAGATGGCGCTGGCGGGTTTTGAGGCCCACCACGTCACGCCCCTCGCGGAATACAAGCCGGGCGCCGTGACCCGATTGCGGGACCTCGCGCTGCTGTGCGCTACCTGCCATCGGCTCATCCATCGCGCCATCAATGTAGAGCGTCGATGGGTGTTCCCGGCTCAACTGAGCGAGATGCTGGGTATGCCTTCGTAGCCGATGCGCCGTGCACTTCTGTTGGTTGCGGCGTTGGCCTGGTCCTTCAACGGGATCGCCCAGGAGGTTGCCGGCCGGGTCGTGGGTGTCCACGATGGCGACACCATCACGCTCCTGACCCCGGACAAGAAGCAATTGCAAGTCCGCCTCGCTGACATCGACGCTCCCGAGCTGGGCCAACCGTTCGGCCAAGCTGCTAAGCGCGAGTTGTCGTCGCTGTGCTTCAACCAGCAGGCAAAAGTGCAGACTCGCGCTGTGGACGTGTACGGGCGGACCGTGGGCTTGTTGTCGTGCCAGGGGCGAGATGCGTCTCGGCTGATGGTTGAACACGGCATGGCCTGGGTATATCGAACCTACCTCAAGCGCCCTGAATTGGTCCCGCTGGAGGAGGCCGCGAAAGGCTCTCACGCTGGCCTTTGGGCCGAGGCAGCAACGCCGCCGTGGGAGTACCGCAAGCAGATCAAGGCTGCGGCAGCAGCAAGCGCGACATCACCAACCGAGAGGCCGGCTCAGACTGTTCACACAGGGCCTCGGGGTGGCAAATACGTCATCAACTCGGCGGGGCACAAGGAGTATTTGTCGGGGCACAGGTAGTTCTGCACGTCCTCGGACAGGCGCCGCTCAACACAGCGACCGCACGGACGCTGCCAAGGGCTGCCTTCAGTGACCTCAAGTAACGCTGGCTTCACTTCAGACACCTTCTCAGGCAACCTGCTCATGAAACCACATTTCGAGAACTACTTCATTGACCGCGCCTCGCTATTGGGCGAGGTATTGTTCTATCACCTAACCCTCGAAGCGTTGTTAACGGAGATAATTAGGCGAAGTCCGAACGCCCCGGCAGAATCCAAGCTAGGCAAGCTAATGTTTGCCAAGAAGGCGGACGAGTGCTTGAGATTGGGGAAGCTGAGTAAAGAGCTCCACACTGCAGTTATGGCGCTGAACAGGGTTCGCAATAAATACGCGCATGAACTTGGGTTCGAAATCTCGTTTGATGCCGCGCTGGCACTTGCCAAACTCTGCGGAGAGGCTGGTGCAGACTTTACTGACGGCGTAGACGGATGCACTGCTGCTGAAGCCAAGACCCTTGGATACGACACTTTCAGCCTTCTGAATGAGACCTTTCGAAACACCTTCTTCGAGGTCGCATGCTATCAAGGCGAAGACGAGTGGCTCGAGTTCACGTCATGACGGAACTGGCTAATGCCATACCCTCGCTCGAGCTGACCCGCTTCGGCAACCCACCTTGACGCGATGAGGGTCAGCGCAGCTTGCGGACGACCGCGGTCCAGGCTAGTCGCTGGCGCCAGCACCCACTGCACTTCACCTACTCTTTACAAAGCAAGATCGGCGCTTGCCACAGGGCGTTTTGCGGAGATGTCAGTTGTCGGGCCCCAAATGGGGCTGCGGCGAGGCTATATCTAAAGATGGGGCCTGCAGTAGTCCCCTGCCGGGGAGGCCCGGCCCTCCCACCCTCTCCAGAATTGTCATGTTGTTCAGGAAGCTCTTTCCGTCGTTCTTCACCGGCGAAACCGGCAGCGCTCTGCGCGTTGCAGGCGGGCCGGATGCATTGCTCGTTGGTGCGTATCTCGTTGCAGGACCGCTAACAAACTACCTTGGCCTGTATCGGTTGCCACTGGCCGTCATTGCCGAGGACTTGAGCCTCACCATGGACCAGGTGCTTGAAGCCATGGCCCACGCGGAAGCCGTGGGCTTTGCACGGTACGACCACGCGGCGCGTGTCGTTTGGGTGGTGAAAATGGCGCAGTACCAAGTCGCCGCATTGACCAAAGAGAGCGATGGCCGAGTGAAGCAAGTCCGAAAGGACTTCGCCGCACTGCCCAAGCACTGCGCATTCCTCGACGAGTTCTACGCCATGTACGGCGAGAGGCTGATGCTGGACCCCGCCGAGCACCAAGCGACCTACGCACCGACAACGACGACGGCAAGGACGGCTGCTCACAGCATGGGGCGCGCCGTGCCACGCAAGCACCTTCAGAAGGCGCCCCGAGCGCCACAGGCAAAGCCTCAAGCTCCGACCAGTTCGCTGGCGGCGGTGGAGTTGCACACCCTCGCGGATGCGGCTGCAACTCCGCCGGATGGACAAGCGCAAGCCCCCGAGCTCCCGAGTGCCTCCGTCGCTCAGGGCCCTGAGAAGGCCACACGCCCTGCCATGCACGGCGTCGCCGAGTACACGCAGGCGCTGAAGATGTTGATGGGGCTACGCGAAGTGTGCCGTGACCAATACCCTGCAACTGGCGATGACCGGGCGAGCGCCTGCGCTGCGTGGATCAGGGGCGAGGCTGGCCCATACAAAGCGGCCGACTTGCTTCATCGCGCCATGGTCGTGGACGACCTGGACCTGTCCGAGGCCTGCGTGATGGTCCACGGCGCGCATCACTTCACCGCTGCTGACGAAGCGGCGTAGCCGCGACCTGCAACTGAGTGCATAGCGCAAGGCTCCTGCACCACTACTGCCAGGACTACAGGCCTTGCTGCGGTTAATTCTCCGAAAGGCGCCGGACACACCTCACGCGGCTGCTTTCGCGAAGCGGCGGAGCTTTGATTCGGCACACCAAGCTGCGGCGCTTGTCGCAGGACGTCGCAGCGTCCTGCATTGGTCGGAAGTAGGGCGGCCTCGTCCCCTCTGCGCCGCGTCGTACGTGAGTGACTGCCCCTGGAAGGCCGCCTGAAGTGGCGCCGCGTCCTGCTCCGTAGGGCGTCCTCTGTCAGCCAAGTTGGAGGTACGGATGTACCTTTGGATGTAGGCCAGCGAGTTCGGGGTGTTTCGCCAGCAGGCGATCCGGCCAGGTGAGGTTCAGAAAGAAGTCTCGCGCTAGCTCCAGGTTGGGGTTTGCTGTCTGACATCGCAGGCCCAGGTCTTCGAGTGCGCTGCACAGAGCGGACGCGCGTTCGATCTTGTCGACCGCTTGTTCGTGGTACAGCGCTTGAATCTCGTCGAGCGCCTGGGACACTGTCAGCCCCGTCCCCGGTACTTTCAACAACAAGATCGCCCGCCTCAGGCGCTCAGCCTCGACCGCACCCGGCAGTTGCGCGCCAGTCACCACAGGCGTAGGCGCATCGACGTTCGATAGCCCACCCTCGATCACTTGGAAAACGCCCGCTTTCCTTGCGGGTTTTGATGTGCTTGAGCTCATGGGGCCAGCTTAACGCGGCGCAGGGCGCTGACTATCAGGCGCCCGCTCGTGCTTGAGTAATTGGCCGCACTACAGGCCTTCCTGTGCTCGCTTCCGAAGACGCGCTGCGTACGCCGCCACGCGGCGGTCGTCGCGAAGCGGGCGGGTTATTGATGGCGCCGCGATACCACACCGCCAGCCCATCCCACTCGAAAAAACACCTCGACGCTGCGGTGCCGAGGGTGCGTGCGAGCAGGCGGCCGGCCTCGCCGTACGGCATCTCGCAAGTCTGCGCATTACCACACCATCGAGCTGACCATTGCCAGGCTTGACAACAAAACGCATACTCACCCTATGCACCCCGACGAATTCACCTCGTTCGACGCCTCATTTCCGACCTACGACGACTGTTTCAACAGCGCCGGCGGCTACCACTACGACCTGCACGACGACTGCGCGGTCGATCCATTTCTTGAGTCGTTCGATTACGGCACAACGGACTTGCAGGCCATTGCCATCAGGAACGCGCGCGAGGCGGGTGAGCAGATACAGGCGCAGGCGCTGGCTGCAATGCAGGTGGACGAGCAGGCGGCCGCGGTG
This sequence comes from Roseateles puraquae, assembly GCF_002205845.1. GTDB lineage: Bacteria > Pseudomonadota > Gammaproteobacteria > Burkholderiales > Burkholderiaceae_C > Pelomonas > Pelomonas puraquae. The sequence goes on from NZ_NISI01000010.1 coordinate 130,314, forward strand.
TCGTGGGTGCAGGCCGTGGTGCGGGGTCCAGAGCCTGCCTACTTCGCTGGCGCGCCGGCGGTCATCAAGGGGCCCGAGCGCTGGACGCTGGCGACGCAACTGTCGACTGCGCTTGCGGCGGAGATTGGCTACCAGCTAGACGAAAGGGATGACGACTGCTGGCATCACCCCAGCGACCGCGAGTGGAAGCACCTGCCGACGGATCGCATCTACGCATACAACGCCGCCTACGAGCGCTTCTGCAAGCTGGTGGGCAAGAAGCTGCCGGCAGCCGCCCCGCTCAGCGAGGACGAGCTATACGAGGCCGAAGTGCATGCGCAGATGCTGAGGACTGAGCGCGAGCTTGAGCCGTCTGCGGTAGAGCGGATGTTGGGCTGGGTGCGGCTCAAGCGTGCGCAACTGCTCCACTGATGTTCAGTGGGCGCCGTGGGTGGCGCGCATGTAGTAGACGACCTCAAGGTACTCAGGTCGCGTGCCCGCAAGAGCTAAAGCCACCTGGTACGGCTGCCCATATTTAACGTGGCGGCGCATGGGATCGGCGCCCGCGTCGAGTAGGTCGTAAATCAGTTCAGGGTCGGCCCGCAGCTGCAGCGCGGCGTCGAGCTGACTGATTGAATCAGCGACGATGACGTGCGTGCTGGTGTGGCCCAGGCGCCTGCCCGTTGGGTTGGGCACGAGACGGTAGCCCGTCTCAGCCAAGCGCTCGCGCATCTCTTTCGCTGACCGCAGCTGATGCGGGGGCTTGAGCTCCAGCAGCTCGTCCACGTAATGCAGCAGCGCTCTGCCAGTAGGACACATCGACTCGTCCTCGACCTGCACGAGCACCGTGCCGTCCTCTTCGCGCAGCGTTGTCACCCAGCAGCCGCCGACTCGCTCTTCATGCACCTCGAAGCTGATCAGCCAGGGGAGAGTGCCCAGGTAGGGGCTCTTAGCTGCCTTTTTCGATTGTCCCGGCACGCACAGCGCCGATGAACGCCGCCAGTGCCCCTTGCTTCAGGTTGCGCTGCTTGAAGGCGGACACGCCTAAGTCTCTGAAGTTTTGAGCTGAGAGATGCAGCTTGTTGACCTTGGCGTACCGCTCCGCCATCTCGACCTGGCGACGCAGGCTATCTCCGTGTTGCTGCTTCTTGTTGCTGAAGCGTACGTAGGAATAGGCGGTTGGGCGGGCTGGCTCAATCATCCATGGACCTTCTAAGAAGGTGCCATTATCGCTCCAGCTTTGTGAAGGAGGGCAGCCCGTTGGCCAAATGGACTTCGACGGTCACCGGCGCGGCGGCGAGGCCGTCGAGCGCACGGGAATGGACGGTGGCAAGGCTCATCGCCGCACGGTAGGCGTGCCTGCGGAGGGCCGTCCAGCGGCCACCTGCAGCCCTCCCGCGTGCGGTTTTCACGCCCTGCACTGCGGCGGTGCGCGGCCGCCGAGATTGGTGCGCCAGATTGGTGCATTGGGTTCCGGGCTGGCTGCCGCCGGCCCAGATTCGTGCAAACGCCGGCCCGGGCGCTTGGCACGGAAGCTGCAATTCCCCGGCAGACCGTCCTTTTCCAACACTTGATTGAGGAGATTCGCCATGAAGTTGTCCCCTTCGCTGCTCGTTCTGGCCATGGCTGCCGTCGTCCTGCCGGCCGCTGCCGACGAGCCGGCGCCGGACCCGCTGTCGTTCAACATCGGCGCGGTGTCTGAGTACCGCTACCGTGGCATCTCCCAAACGCGCCTGAAGCCGGCCCTGCAAGGCGGCATCGACTACGCCGACCCGAGCGGCTTCTACGTCGGCACCTGGGCCTCGACGATCAAGTGGATCAAGGACGCCGGTGGCGACGCCCAGGTCGAGATCGACCTGTACGGCGGCTACAAGACCGAGATCTCCAAGGGCCTGACCCTGGACGTCGGCCTGCTGCAGTACTACTACCCCAGCAACAAGCTCAACCCCAGCGCGAACACGCTGGAGGTGTACGGCGCCCTGAGCTTTGGCCCCGTGACGGCCAAGTATTCGCAGAGCACGACCAACCTGTTCGGCTTTGCCGACAGCAAGAACTCGGGCTACTTCGACGTGACGGCCAACTTCGACCTCGGCGACGGCATGACCCTGACGCCGCACGTCGGTCACCAGACTGTCAAGCGCAACTCGGCCGCGTCCTACACCGACTACTCGCTGACCCTGGCCAAGGACTTTTCCGGCCTGGTGGTCAGCGGCGCCGTCATCGGCACCGATGCCAGCAAGACGGCCTATGCCAGCCCGGTCAACGGCAAGTTCATGGGCAAGACCATGCTGGTCGTCGGCCTGAAGAAGACCTTCTAAAGCGCACTGGAGTTCGTCATGAAATTGATCACTGCCGTCATCAAGCCCTTCAAGCTCGACGAGGTGCGTGAGGCCCTCAGCGCCATCGGCGTGCAGGGGCTGACGGTCACCGAGGTCAAGGGCTTCGGTCGTCAGAAGGGCCACACCGAGCTGTACCGCGGTGCCGAGTACGTCGTGGACTTCCTGCCCAAGGTCAAGATCGAGGCGGCGGTCAATGACGACGTGGTCGAGCGCGTCATCGAAGCCATCGAGTCCTCCGCGCGCACCGGCAAGATCGGCGATGGCAAGGTGTTCGTGTCGCCGCTGGACCAGGTCGTTCGCATCCGCACCGGCGAGACCGGCAACGACGCGCTCTGAAGCGCGCTCATAACAACCGTTTGGAGAAACCTCAAATGAAGAAACTCCTCGCCGGCCTTGCGCTCGCCGCCGGCCTGCTCGCGCCAGCCGCCTGGGCCCAGGACCCAGCCTCGGCGCCGGCCTCCGCCGCTGTCACGGCCGTGGCTGACGCGCCCGCTTCCGCTCCGGCGGCTGACGCCGCAGCCTCGGCCCCGGCTGAGGCCGCCTCGGCCGCCGCCCCGGCCGTGCAGCCCAACAAGGGCGACACCTCCTGGATGATGCTGTCCACCCTGCTGGTCATCCTGATGACGGTGCCGGGTCTGGCCCTGTTCTACGGCGGCCTGGTGCGCAGCAAGAACATGCTGTCGGTGCTGATGCAGGTCATGGTCGGCTTCTCGCTGATCGTCGTGCTGTGGTTCCTGTACGGCTACAGCTTCGCGTTCACCGAAGGGGGAGCAGCGACCGGGAAGTTCATCGGCGGGACCGATCGTCTCTTCATGAAGGGCATCTGGGACAACGTCGCCGGTACCTTCGCCCTCGGCGCCACCTTCAGCAAGGGTGTGCCGATGTACGAGATCGTGTTCGCGGCCTTCCAGGCGACCTTCGCCGGCATCACTGCTTGCCTTATCGTCGGCGCCTTCGCCGAGCGCATCAAGTTCTCGGCCGTGCTTGCCTTCCTGACGCTGTGGTTCACCTTCAGCTACCTGCCCATCGCCCACATGGTGTGGTTCTGGGCCGGCCCGGATGCCTACACGGCTGCCGCCGTGGTGGATGAGACCAACGCCAAGGCGGGTCTGATCTGGCAGTGGGGCGCGCTGGACTTCGCGGGCGGTACCGTGGTGCACATCAACGCCGCCGTCGCCGGCCTCGTGGGTGCCTTCATGGTGGGCAAGCGCGTGGGCTACGGCAAGGAAGCCTTCACGCCGCACAGCCTGACGCTGACCATGGTCGGTGCCTCGCTGCTGTGGGTGGGCTGGTTCGGCTTCAACGCCGGCTCCGCCCTGGAAGCCAACGGCTTCGCCGCCCTGGCCTTCATCAACACCTTCGCCGCCACGGCCGCTGCCGTGCTGGCCTGGTGCATCGGTGAAGCCCTGCTCAAGGGCAAGGCCTCGATGCTGGGTGCTGCTTCGGGTGCCGTTGCCGGCCTCGTGGCGATCACCCCCGCTGCCGGCAACGTCGGCATCGGTGGTGGCCTGGTCATCGGCTTCATCGCCGGCTTCGCCTGCCTGTGGGGCGTGTCCGGCCTGAAGAAGCTGCTGGGTGCTGACGACTCGCTGGATGTCTTCGGCGTCCACGGCGTGGGCGGCATCATCGGCGCGCTGCTGACCGGCGTGTTCAACAGCCCCAACCTGGGCGGCCCGAGCGCCGTGGGTGACTGGGTCACGGCCGCCATGGTCGCCCCGGACGCCTACTCCATCGCCAGCCAGGTCTGGATCCAGGCCAAGGCGGTGCTGGTGACCATCGTCTGGTCGGGCGTGGTCTCGGTGGTGGCCTACAAGCTGGTCGACCTGACCATCGGCCTGCGCGTCACCGAAGAGGAAGAACGCGAAGGCCTGGACATCTCGTCGCACGGCGAGACGGCCTATCACAAGTGATCTGACGTGAGCGGCCGGCGCCTGCCGGTCCTCTTTCACGCAAAGCCGCCCCGCGCCACCTGGCCGGGGCGGCTTTTTCATGGGCGGGCGAGGCAGGCCGTTATGCTGGCCCGCCATGGATGTGATCACCCTGCTGTCGGCGGTGCTGGTCAATGCGCTGCTGATGCTGCTGGCGCTGGCGGTCAGCGTTGGCATCCGCGCCCGCGGTGGATTGCAGGCCTGGCAGCTGATGTTGCTCGGCCAGGCGCTCGGCTTCGGTCTGCTGATCGCGGCGACCCAGGTCTGGCCGCTGGTGATGGCCACGCTGGGGGTGATGGCGCTGAGCGGTTCGGCGTCGGCCATGGTGCTGACCTCCGCCCGTTTCCTGAGCCAGCCCGTGCCTCGTCGCGGCTTGTGGCTGCCGCCGCTGCTGCTGGGCATCGTGCACGTGTTCCTGTTCCCGGACCTGAAGCAGACCACCGGCGTCACCAATCTCACCATCAGCCTGCAGATCGGCTGGGCGAGCTGGCTGCTGCTCAACGGGGCGGGGCGGGTGCGCTGGCGCTGGCTGTGCGGCGTGGCGGCCCTGGCCAATGCGGTGTTGACCTTCGCCCGCGGCGTGCTGGTGCTGGGCTGGCCGGAGATCTACCCGCGCTTCCTGGTGCCGCACCCCATCAACATCTCCCACCTCATGCTGCTCAATGCCAGCCTGGTGCTGGGCACCATGGGCTTCTTGCTGGCGCACCGCGATGCCGCCGAGCAGGCGCTGGTGCGACTCGCCTCACTGGACACCCTCACCGGCCTGCTGAACCGGCGCGAATGGATGCAGCGCGCCGGCCGGGCGCTCGGCACCGCCTCCGAGGGGGCCGTGTTGCTGATGCTGGACCTGGACCATTTCAAGCGCATCAACGACGAGCGCGGTCATCCGGTGGGTGACGAGGTGCTCAAGCTGGCGGGGGAGGTGCTGCGCGGCGAATTGCGCGCCACCGACCTGATCGGCCGCTACGGCGGGGAGGAGTTCTGCCTGCTGCTGCGGCACTGTGACCCCGAGGCCTTTGGCCGGCTGGACGCCCGGCTGCACCAGGCCCTGCGGCGGCGCTGCGAGGCCAGCCTCGGCTTTGCCGTGGATTTCAGTGCCGGCGCAGTGCGGGTGCCACCAGGCGAGACCCTGTCCTCGGCCATCCAGCGCGCCGATGACCAGCTCTACCGCGCCAAGCATGCCGGCCGGGCCCAGACCTGCTGTGCCCCAGGCGTCTTGTGATCCTTTCGGCCGCCCCCAAGTGGGCGGTCGCCCAAGTTTGAGATCATTCGGTCATGGTTCCCCATCTGATCACCGCCCTGAACGGCCCCATCAATGAGCTGGAAGCTCGCGTCCTGGAATCCATGCCTGCTACCGAGCGCTGGTTCCGCCTCGAATGGATGGAGCACACGCCCACCTTCTACGCGTCGGTGGACCTGCGCAACGCCGGTTTCAAGCTGGCCCCCGTGGACACCAACCTCTTCCCCGGCGGCTTCAACCACCTGACCGCCCAGATGCTGCCCCAGGCCGTGCAGGCGGCCATGGCGGCCATCGAGAAGATCTGCCCCGAGGCGCGCAACCTGCTGGTCATTCCCGAAACCGGCGCGCGCTGCAGCTTCTACCTGGACAACCTCGCCACGCTGGCCCGCATCTTCACGCAGGCCGGCCTGAACGTGCGCTTCGGGACGCTGGACACCGCGATCACCGAGCCCACCGAGATGCCGCTGGCCAATGGCGAGCGCATCACGCTGGAGCCCCTGGTGCGCAAGCGCGGCCGCCTGATGCTCAAGGGCTTCGACCCTTGCACCATCCTGCTCAACAACGACCTCGCCGCCGGCACGCCGCCGCAGCTGATGGGCCTGCATGAGCAATACCTGCTGCCGCCGCTGCACGCCGGCTGGACGGTGCGCCGCAAGAGCCAGCACTTCCGCGCCTACGACGAAGTGGCCAAGCGCTTCGGCAAGCTGCTGGGCATGGACCCCTGGCTGATCACGCCGATGTTCCAGAGCGTCGACCTGAACGGCAAGTCCGGCCTGGAGGCGCTCCAGACCGCAGCCGACGCGCAGCTCACCAAGGTGCGCCGCAAGTACAAGGAATACGGCATCAACGAAAAGCCCTTCGTCATCATCAAGAGCGACGTGGGCAGTTACGGCCGGGGCGTATTGACGGTGCGTGACGCCAAGGACATTGAAAGCTTGGCCACCTCGCTGCCGGAGAACATCGGCCACGAGATCATCGTGCAGGAAGGCGTGCCCACGCACGAGCGGGTGCACGAGGCGGTGGCTGAGCCGGTCGTTTACACCATGGACCGCTACGTGGTCGGCGGCTACTACCGCGTGCATGCTCACCGCGGCATCGACGAGAACCTGAACGCCCCGGGTGCCAGCTATGTGCCCTTGGCCTTCGCCGAGTCGCCTCATCTGCCCCGCCCGGGCGAAAAGCCGGGTGTGAGCGCGCCCAACCGCTTCTACATGTACGGCGTCATCGGCCGGCTGGCGATGCTGGCGGCCAGCTACGAGCTCGAGGCGACCGACCCGCAGGCCGAAGCCGAGGCGGCCTGAGCACCGGCCGGCGCCCGCCGGCCGGTGCTCAGGGCTCGCCGGCGTTGGCTACGCGCGTCATCGCGCGGCGTCAAGCCTCGCTTACGTGGTTTTGCTGCACCGCACAAAACACCAAAACCGGGCGCAAAATCCCCACTTTCGATAACGCCACCCCAAGCCGGTGGCCACTGTGAAGTGAGTTCTTCCCACGCGGCCCGCAGCCCTTCGGCGATGGCGGGCTTGACCCTCGGGGCTCTGGGGGTCGTCTATGGCGACATCGGCACCAGCCCGCTGTACGCCCTCAAAGAAGTCTTCCATGGCGGGCATGTCGCCACGACGCCCGACAACATCCTCGGGGTGCTCTCCCTGCTGTTCTGGACGATGACGGTCATCGTCTCGATCAAGTACGTGCTGCTCATCCTGCGCGCGGACAACAACGGCGAGGGCGGTCTGATCGCGATGCTGGCCCTGGCCACCAATGCGGTGAACGACAAGCCCACGCTGCGCCGCTCGCTGATGATGGTGGGCCTGTTCGGCACCGCCATCTTCTTCGGCGATGCGGTCATCACGCCGGCCATGACGGTGCTGGGCGCCGTCGAGGGCATCGACGTCTACGAGCCGCAGTTGCACGACGCCATCCTGCCGCTGACCCTCATCGTCATGACGGGCCTGTTCGCCGTGCAGCGCTTCGGCACCAGCGGCATCGGCAAGGCCTTCGGGCCGGTCATGCTGGCCTGGTTCCTCGTGCTGGCGGCGCTGGGTGTGCCGCACATCATCGACAACCCGCATGTGCTCGTTGCGGTGAACCCGCTGTACGCGCTGCACTTCTGCCTGGAATACCGCTGGGTGGCGTTCGTGGCATTGGGCGCGGTGGTGCTGGTGGTGACCGGCGGCGAGGCGCTCTATGCCGACCTGGGCCACTTCGGCAAGAAGCCCATCCGCATCGCCTGGTATGGCGTGGTCATGCCTGCCCTGGTGCTGAACTACTTCGGCCAGGGCGCCATGCTGCTGGACAACCCCGAGGGCGTGAAGAACCCGTTCTTCCTGCTCGCCCCCGACTGGGCCGAGATCCCGCTCTTCCTGCTCGCCACCGCGGCGGCTATCGTGGCTTCGCAGGCCCTCATCACCGCAGCCTTCTCGGTCACCAAGCAGGCGATCCAGCTGGGCATCCTGCCGCGGCTGCGCATCCTGCACACCAGCGTGCGCGACACCGGCCAGATCTACGTTCCCTTCGTGAACTGGAGCCTGTACGTGCTCGTGATCGTGGCCGTGGTGTTCTTCGGCTCGTCGAGCAAGCTGGCCGGCGCTTACGGCGTGGCGGTCACGATCGACATGACCATCACCACCGTGATGACCTTCTTCGTCATCCGCTTCGGCTGGAAGTACCCGCTCGCGCTGTGCGTGGCGGCCACCGGCATCTTCTTCCTGATCGACGTGACCTTCCTCGCGTCCAACCTGCTGAAGATCGCCGCGGGCGGCTGGTTCCCGCTGCTGATCGGGATCGGCATGTTCACGCTCATGCTGACCTGGAAGCAGGGCCGCCGCCAGCTCTCGGCCAAGCTGCGCGAAGACGCCATCGAGCTCACGGCCTTCCTGGAGGCCGTCTTCATCAACCCGCCCACGCGCGTGGCCGGCACGGCGGTGTTCCTGTCGGCTGAAAAGGGCTCCACGCCCAACGCGCTGCTGCACAACCTCAAGCACAACAAGGTCCTGCACGAGCAGAACATCTTTGTCACCGTGAAGCACCACGAGGTGCCCTGGATCGGCTTCGACAAGCGCTGCGAGGTCGAGCCCCTGGGCAACCACTGCTGGCAGGTGGCCCTGCACTTCGGCTTCAAGAACGAACCCGACGTGCCCGAGGCGCTGGAGCTGCTGAAGAAGCACGGCGTGCAGCTCGAGGAGATGGAAACCAGCTACTTCCTGAGCCGCGACATCGTCATCCCGACCATCGGCTCCGGCATGGCCCTGTGGCGCGAGAAGCTCTTCGCCAGCATGCACCGCAATGCCGCGGCGGCGGCGGACTTCCTGCACCTGCCGACGAACCGCATCGTGGAGCTCGGCAGCAAGGTCGAGATCTGACGCCGCGCGCAAGGCCGTCGCCATGAGCTGGTCGCCGCGACGCAGCCGGGTGTGGATGGTCGCGGTGGCGCTCGCGCTGGCCAGCGGGGCGCTGAAGTGGTGGGTAGTCGAGGTGGCGCTGCAGCGATCGCCCGCCGGGCAGGGCAGCCGGGAGGCAGCGCCGTCGAAAGCGCCGGCAGCCTCAGCCTCAGGTCATCCGGCGAGTCGCGCGCAGGCGCTCCGCAGCGTCGCACCCACGGCCAGCGCGCCCACCCCGACGCTGTCACCGCGTGCCTTGCGCATGCAGGCCGACTGGTGCGGCTTCGGTGCCGCCGAGGCCAGCCGCGAGGACAGCGCCGGCCCAGCCTCGCCTGGTGAGCCGAGCGAACGGGCCCGAACAGACGGCGAGCAGGTCACGGCGCTTGCTCGTCAGCGGGTGCTGCAACGCTGGGCCGAGGCCCTGCGCCGGCGCGGTGATCCGCGTTCGCTGGCCCTGGCAGAGTGGATCGTTGCGCTCGACGGCGAGCCACGGGCCGATCTGGCGCGCAGCGCGATGCGGCTGCAGGCACTCGCCAGCGCCTCCACCGATCCGATGGTGACCGTGCTGGCGCTCGGCCGGCCCTGTGAGCCCGGTGTATGCCGGAACGTCGAGACCTCGCAATGGTCGCGGCTGGAGCCCGAGAACGTGCAGGCCTGGCTGGCGCTGACGGGGGCGCCGGGCCACGCGCCGGAATACCTGCTGGAGCGCATGGCCACGGTGGGCCGCTATTCGCGCAACTACCAGCAGGAGGTGGGGGAGCTGCTGCTGAGCGTCCTCCAGTTCGAGATGCCCGGGCTTGAAAACCAGGCGGAATCGGAGTTGCTCCTGAGCATGAGCGCGAGCTGGTCGCTGCCGGCATTTGCGCCCTTGACGGCCACCTGCCGCCGCCCGGAGGCAGATGCGCTGACGCGGTCCCGGTGTGAAGCCGTGGCGGCGCTGCTCTGGTCGCAGGGCAGTACGCTGGAGAGAGCCATCGCCCTGAGCGTGGCGGGCAGCGTGGTGCCGAAGTCCGCCGGCCAGCGCCGTCTCTGGGAGTCCCGCGCGACGGAGTACGAGGCCGTGCGCTTCCACAGCGAAGGCGGCCTGTTCCGCTTGCTCGACGGCGTGGTTGACAAACTGGCGGCCGGGCAGCCCTGCGATGCGTTGCCTCTCACGCGCCAATGGGCACGGGCGTCCGTTGAACGCAGCGACTGGGACCGTGCGCGTGCTGAGCTGCAGGCCAGCGGCGCCGACCTGGCTGATCTGTCCAGGCAGTGGCGCAACAAGGAGGGGCGCTCCGCGCTGGAGCGGCCACGACGGACAGGGGCGGCGGCGTCGTCACCGGGCTGACGGCGTTGCAGCCGTCGATGACGAGGCGGGAGATCAGAAAGGAAAACGGCCCCGCAGGGCCGTCGTTCAGGGCGCGTCGGGCGCTCAGATCGTCGAGACGAACTGCTCCTTGGCGCGGCGCACCTTCTTCAGGTTCACGAGCCAATCGCCGTCCGGCTGGCGGTAGCCCAGCGGCAGCAGCAGCACCGAGCGCAGGCCGCGGGCCTTCAGGTCGAGGATCTCGTCGACCTTCGCGGGGTCGAAGCCTTCCATCGGCGTCGCGTCGACCTGCTCTTCGGCGGCAGCAATCAGCGCGGTGCCCAGGCCGATGTAGGCCTGGCGGGCGGCGTGCTGGAAGTTCTCTTCGGCGCTGCGCTGCGGGTAGACCGACAGCAGCTTCTGGCGGTAGGCCTCCCAGCCTTCGTTCTTGAAGCCGCGCACGTCGTTCGTCAGGTCGAACATCTGGTTGATGCGCTCGGCGGTGTAGTTGTCCCAGGCGGCAAACACCAGCAGGTGCGAGGCATCGGTGACCTGGGCCTGGTTCCAGGCGTGCTCGCGGATGCGCTGGCGCAGGGCCGGGTCCTGCACGAGCAGCACTTCATAAGGCTGAAGACCGCTGGAGGTGGCGGTGAGGCGGACGGCTTCCAGGATGCGGTCGAGCTTGTCCTGCGGCACCGGCAGGGCGGGGTTCATCTTCTTGGTGGCGTAGCGCCACTGCAGCTTGTCGATCAGGGTGGTCATGGGAGACACAAAAACGCAAAGGGGCGGCATGGTGCCAAGCCCCCGCCTGCGTCGCAGCGGGCCGCGCGCAAGGCCTTGGCGCGGCCCGGTTTTCAAGGCGGTCAGAAGCTCAGGCGGGCACGGGCGTAGTAGTAGGCGCCGTTGAAGCCGATGGGCGACAACACGTCGTACGGGAAGTTGCCGAAGTAGCTGATGTCGGCGATGGAGCGCGTCGGGTATTTGTCGGTGGCGTTCACCGCACCGAAGCTCAGGTTCAGCGCACGGCTCACCTGTACCTGGGCTTCCAGGTCCAGCTGCCAGACGGCGGCATAGGTCTGCGTCGGCACGAAGCCGTCGCCGAAGTCGAACACGCGGGTCGTGCTGCCGTGGCGCGTGGCGCGCGCTTGCAGCCCCCAGATGCCGCCCTGCCAGTTGGCGCTCAGGATGTGGCGCTGGCGCGGCGAGGCGTCGGTCAGGGTGTTGATCTCTTCCAGGCCGACGCTGTCGCCGCCGCGCACCGTGGTGCGGTTGAACGAGGCCGTCCAGCCCAGGCGCAGCTCGCCGCCCAGCGCAGCGCCGCGCCACTGGGTGACGAGATCAGCGCCGCGGGTGCGGGTGTCCAGTGCATTGGTGAAGAAGTTGACGCCATCGATGCCCGTGGCGCCGAACTTGGCCGCGAGTTCGTCGGCCAGGCCGTCACGGCTGATGCGTTGCGACAGCGTGATGCGGTTCTTCACGCGGATGGCGTAGGCGTCCAGCGTGGTTGACCAGTCCCTGCTCGGTTGCCAGCTCAGGCCCAGACTCGCGTTGCGCGAGGTCTCGGCCTTCAGGTCCTGCGCGCCCAGGTAGCGGGCAATCGGGTGGTCCACCGGCAGCGTGCGCACCTGGCTGAGTGCGCCGCCGTCGCCGCGGTCGGTCACGGTGAAGGCAAAGCCCTGCTGGGCCAGCGACGGCGCGCGGAAGTTGCTCGACACCGCACCGCGCAGCGCCAGCGTGCGGTCCAGCGCGAGGCGGGTCGAGAGCTTGGCGGTGGTCGCGCTGCCGAAGTCGCTGTAGTGGTCGTGCCGCAGCGCGAGATTGCCTTGCCAGTCGCGGGTCAGGTCGGCGCTGAGGTCGAGGTAGGCGCCCACGACGTTGCGGTGCCGCGTCGTCGCGTCGCCCGCCTGCAGGCCCGGGCCGGCCTGGGCGCCGGCCGGTGCGTCGAAGCTGCCGACCGCGTACGAGGCGGCGTCGCCCGCGCCGGTCACGAAGCCGTCGCGGCGCACGTCCAGCCCGGCGGCCAGCGTCAGCGGCCGGGCCAGGCCGGCCACGGCGAGCTCGCGGCTCAGGTCCAGCGTCACACCGGTCAGGCGGCTGCCGAAGTCAGCCAGGTGGAACTCCCGCGGGCTGGCCGCGCCGAGCGACGCATTGATCGTGCGCCGCACGCCGTAGTCGAAGTCGTTGCGGCCGTGGTTCAGGGCCAGGTCCACATCCCAATCGGCCCACTGGGTCTTGAGGCCTGCCACGAGCTGCAGGTCGCGGTTGTCGCCGGTGGTCTGCGGCCGGTAGCCATTGGGGTAGACGGCCTTCACGTTGGCGCTGCTGTCCGGGTAGCGGAAGTAGGCCGCACCCAGCGTGCGCCGCTGCTGCCAGGTGCCGAAGGCGTAGGCGCGCGTGCCGGGCTGCAGGTCGGCGGCGGCGTTGAACCAGGTCTGCCACTGGTGGGTGGCCGGCTCGCCCGGCGCGTAGTTGCGCTGGCCTGCGGTGGCGAGGTTGGCGGGCGTCTGGTCTTCCCACGGCGGCAGCTCGTCCAGGCCGGCGCGGTTGGTGGGGTTGCGGTGCAGGCCCTCCAGGCCGGCGCGCAGGAAGCCGTTGCCGGCCAGCGCCCAGCCGTGGGTCAGGCTCGCCGATTGCGTCTGGCCATCGGTGATGCGCTCGCCGGTCGGGGCGAACTTCGTGTGGAAGGCGCCCACCTCGGTGGCCAGCTCGCCACCGGCCTTGCGCTCGTCCAGGATGATGTTGACCACGCCGGCGATGGCGTCCGAGCCGTACTGCGCGCCGGCACCGTCGCGCAGCACCTCGATGCGGGCCACGGCCGACAGCGGGATGGTGTTGAAGTCCACCGGGTTGGTGCCCTTGCCGGTCTTGGACTCCAGGTTCACCACCGCCGAGGTGTTGCGGCGCTTGCCGTTCACCAGCACCAACACCTGGTCGGGCGACAGGCCGCGCAGCTGGGCGGCGCGCACATGGTCACCGCCGCCGGAGTTGGACTGGCGCGGGAAGTTGAAGGCGGGGAGCAGTGCCTGCAGGGCGGCGGCCAGGTTGCCGTCGGGGCCGGCAGCGCGCAGCAGTTCGTCGCGGCCCAGCACGTCCACCGGCACGGCGGTGTCGGCCAGCGTGCGGTCCTTGGCGCGGGTGCCGGTCACGACGACGGCATCCAACGCGGTGGTCTGGGCGACGGCGGCGGTGGTGAGCAGGGCTTGCGAGGCGGCGAGGGCGATGAGGCGGAGCGTGGGCATGCGAGCAGCGGGCAAGAAGCGGGGGCCATGAGCCTACGGCCTTCGACGTGCCAGGCTTCAGACATGTTGCGCATATGCAAATGCTGACGCGACCTGGACTAGCATCGCGCGCTTCGCCGACACCGCCCGCCATGTCCACCACACCAGCCCAACCCGAACGCCGCCTCGATGTGCGGCATGCCGGCGCGCTGTGCGTGGGCATGGTGATCGGCGCCGGCATCTTCAAGACCTCGCCGCTGGCGGCCCAGGCCCTGGGTGACCCCACCCAGCTGCTGCTGGCCTGGGCGCTGGGCGGCGTGTTGTCGCTGATCGGCGGGCTGTGCTTCGCCGAGCTGGCGGCGGCCTTCCCCGACACCGGCGGCGACTACCACTTCCTGCGCCGCGCCTACGGCCACCGGCTGGGCTTTCTCTTTGCGTGGTCGCGTTTCGCGGTCATCCACACCGGGTCGATGGCGCTGCTGGGCTTCGTCTTCGGCGACTACCTCGCGCAGGTGGTGGACCTCACGCCCTGGCTCGGTCCGCACGCCAGTGCGTTGATGGCCGCGGCCCTCATCGTCGGGCTGACGGCGCTGAACCTGCTCGGCGTGCGCGTGGGCCTGGGCACGCAGCTCGGGTTGAGTGCTGCCGTGCTGCTCGGTCTGGTGCTGCTGGGCCTGGGTGCCGGCGCCCAGGTGCTGGCCGGGGTGCCGCCGGCCACCGTGCCGCCCGCGTCACCGGGCAGTGACTGGGGCCTGGCGCTGGTGTTCGTCTTCCTGGCCTATGGCGGCTGGAGCGACGCGGCCACGCTGTCGGCCGAGATGCGTGACCCCGAACGCGGCATCCGCCGCGCGCTGCTGCTGGGGCTGGGCCTGGTGATGGGCCTGTACCTGCTGGCCAACTGGGCCTACCTGCGGGTGCTCGGCGTCGCCGGGCTGGCCGCGAGCGACGCGCCGGCCGCAGCCCTGATGCGCATCGCGTTCGGGCCAGTGGCGGAGCTGGTGATGGTGGGTGTGGTCACGCTCACGGCCTTGTCGGTCATGAATGCATTGCTCATCGCGGGCCCGCGCACCACCTATGCCGCTGCCCGCGACCTGGCCACCGAATGGCACCTCGCCCGATGGAACCATGCCCGCGGCACCCCCACCGGCGCGGTGCTGGCCACGGCAGCGGTGGCCCTGCTGCTGGTGGCCTTTGGCGACCTCACGCGCGGAGGCTTCTCGACCATGGTGGACTACCTCTCGCCGGTCTACTGGTTCTTCATGACGCTCAGCGCGCTGGCCGTCATTGTGCTGCGCCACCGCGAGCCCGACCGGCCGCGGCCGGTGCGCGTGCCGCTCTACCCGTGGCTGCCGTTGCTGTTCGCAGCCAGCAGCGCCTATGTGCTGTGGTCCAGCGTGGTGTACGTCAAGGCAGGCGCCGTGGTGGGCGTGGGGGTGCTGGCTGTGGGCGCGGCCCTGCTGTGGGGCCATGGCCGCTGGCGTCAGCAGATCTCGCGCTGATCGATCTCGGTGCCGCGCACGTGCACCAGCTGGCCGCGCTCGATGGCCGTCCAGGCCTGGGCATCGTCGCCCAGGGGCTCGGAGGCAATCGCCCAACCGCCGCGCTGGGGCTTGAGGTAGAGGCTGGGCGGCTTGTGGTCGCTGGCCCAGCGGACGGCCCAGAGCTGCTCGCCGTCGGCCAGGGCCGCCGAGAAGCGCAGTGGCGTGGTCACGCCGCGGTCTTCCATTTCGTCGGCGGTGTCGTGCAGCACCTGGCAGATGGCGTCCTCCACCGCTGCGCCGGCCCGCACCCGGGCCATGATGAGCAGGAAGAGCAGCTCCGAGTCGGTCGAGCCGCGCCGCTCGTCGTAGAGCTCGTCGGGTAACTGGGCCTCCAGCCGGCGGCGCACGCGGGCGAAGTCACCCACCTGGCCGTTGTGGATGAACAGAAAGCGCCCGAGCGTGAACGGGTGGCAGTTCAGCCGTGACACCCCGCCGCCGGTGGCGGCACGCACATGCGCCATGAAGAGGTGCGAGCGCACATTGGCGCACAGGGCCAGCAGGTTGTCGTCGCTCCAGGCCGGCATCACCTCGCGGTAGACGCCGGGCGTCTCGCGCTCGCCATACCAGCCGATGCCGAAGCCGTCGCCGTTGGTCACCGCCTTGGCCTCGGCGGCCTGCAGGCTCTGGCGCACCAGCGAGTGGCGCGGCTTGCAGACCAGGTCTTCCAGAAAGATCGATTCACCCGAATACGCCAGGAAGCGGCACATCCCTCACCCTCGTTCCCATGTTCCTCACGGCTATGCTGGCCGCATGAGGCGTTTGCTGCAAGACTTTTCTCCCGCCACGGTGGTGGCAGGCTTCGTGGCGGTGCTGGTGGGCTACACCAGTTCGGTCGCCATCATCTTCCAGGCCACCGTGGCCCTGGGCGCCACCCCGGCTCAGACGGCTTCCTGGCTGTGGGCCCTCGGCCTGGGCATGGGCTTGACCAGCCTGGGCCTGAGCCTGTGGACGCGCCAGCCGGTGCTGACCGCCTGGTCCACCCCGGGCGCGGCCCTGCTGGCCTCCGCGGCGGGCGTGGAGATGCCCGAGGCCACCGGCGCCTTCATCGTTTGCGGCCTGCTCATCACGCTGGCGGGCGCCACCGGCTGGTTCGAGAAGCTGATGGATCGCATCCCCGTGGCCATCGCCTCGGCGCTGCTCGCGGGCGTGCTGGCGCGCTTCGGGCTGGATGCCGTGGGCAGCGCCAAGACGGCACCGGTGCTGGTGCTGGTGATGGCGGCTGTCTTCCTGGCCGGTCGGCGCTGGTGGCCGCGCTATGCCGTGCCCGGCGTGCTGGTGGCGGGCGTGGCGGTGGCCCTGGCGCAGGGGCGCTTGAGCTTCCTGGGCGTGGACACCTCGCAGCTCATCGCGCTGCCGGTCTGGACCACGCCGCAGTTCACCTGGCATGCCGCCATCGGCGTGGCGCTGCCGCTGTTCATCGTGACCATGGCCTCGCAGAACCTGCCGGGCGTGGCCGCGCAGCGTGCCAGCGGCTACCAGACGCCGGTGTCGGCCAGCATCGCCGTGACGGGCGCGGCCACGACGCTGCTGGCGCCCTTCGGCGGCTATGCCTTCAACCTGGCCGCCATCACCGCCGCCATCTGCATGGGCCGCGAGGCGCATGAAGACCCGGCGCGACGCTACACCGCCAGCGTCGCGGCCGGTGTGTTCTATGTGCTGTTGGGCCTGGCGGGCGGCGCGGTGGCCGTGCTGCTGTCGGCCTTCCCGCGTGAGCTGGTGGCGGCCATCGCCGGCCTGGCGCTGCTGGGCACCATCGCCGGCGCGCTGGCTGCCGGGCTCAAGGACGAGGCGCATCGCGATGCGGCCATCCTGACCTTCCTCGTCTGCCTGTCGGGCATCAGCGCCTTCGGCATCGGGGCGGCCTTCTGGGGCGTGGTGGCCGGTGGCGTGGCCACGGTCGTGGCCCGGTGGCGGCGTTCGCAGCATTGATGCAGCCCTGACGCGGCAAGCCGGCGGCCCCTGTGCAACACTGCCCGGATTGCACGGGCCAGACCACCATGAAGCTGCTATTCGTTGCCGACCCCCTCGACACCTTCAAGACCTACAAAGACTCCACCTTCGCCATGATGCGCGAGGCCGCCCGGCGCGGCCATGTCATCCTGGCCTGCGAGCCGCAGCAGCTCGTCTGGGTGCGCGGCAGCCGCGTGACCGCGCGGCGTGCCGTCGAGATCACGCTGACCGGCGATGCCGACGACTGGTACACCGTGGCCGCCACGGCGGACGTCGCGCTGGCGGATGTCGACGCGGTGCTGATGCGCAAGGACCCACCGTTCGACAGCGAGTTCTTCTACGCCACCCACCTGCTCAGCCAGGCCGAGCGCGAAGGCGCCCGCGTCTTCAACAAGCCCAGCGCGCTGCGCGAGCACCCCGAGAAGCTCGCCATCCTGGAGTTCCCGCAATTCATCTCGCCCACCGTCGTCACGCGGGACCCGGCCGAGATCCGCGCCTTCCATGCCGAGCACCGCGACATCATCCTCAAGCCCCTGGACGGCATGGGCGGCATGGGCATCTTCCGCGTGAAGGACGACGGCCTGAACCTGGGCAGCATCATCGAGACCCTGAACCAGGGCGGCGCGCAGACCGTGATGGTGCAGCGCTTCATCCCGGCCATTTCGGAGGGCGACAAGCGCATCCTGATCATCGGCGGCAAGCCGGTGCCGCACTGCCTGGCCCGCATCCCGCAAGGCGGTGAGGTGCGCGGCAACCTGGCGGCCGGCGGCAAGGGCGTGGCCCGGCCGCTGACCGCGCGCGACCGCGAAATCGCCGAGTACCTCGGTCCCATCCTCGCCGCCCGCGGCCTGCTGCTGGTGGGCCTGGACGTCATTGGCGAGAACGTCACCGAGATCAACGTCACCAGCCCGACCTGCTTCCAGGAGATCACCGACCAGAGCGGGTTCGACGTGGCCCGGATGTTCGTCGATGCGCTGGAGGAGGCCCTGGCATGAAGCGTCGTGACTTTGCCGCCTTCGCGCTGACGCCGTTGGCCCTGCCCGCCTGGGCCAAGCCCGCTGCGAAGCCCTCGGCGTTTGCCGCACTGGCCGACCGCTTTCTCGAAGCCCTGTGGCAACTCGACCCCGACGCCGCCGTGGCCGCCGGGCGCTTCGAGTTCGCCGGGCGCCTGACACTGCCGAGCGCGGCGCAGCGCCAGCGCGTGCAGGCGTTTGCCCGGTCCTGGCTGCGCCGCTTCGAGGCGGTGCCCGAGGCGTCGCTGTCGGTCAGCGACCGCATCGACCGGGCGCTGTTGATCGCCAAGCTGCAGAGCGACCTGTGGCGGCTGGAGGTGCTCAAGGAATGGTCGTGGAACCCCGCCGAGCACAACCCTGCCGCGCCGCTGGACCTGCTGCTCAGCACCGAATACGCGCCGCTGCCGCAACGCCTGCGCGCGCTGATGCCGCGGGTGGCGGGGCTGCCGGCCTTCTACCGGGCGGCGCAAGCCAGCCTCACGGGCGTCACGCGGGAGCACACCGAGCTCGCCATCCAGCAGGCGCCGGGTGTGCTGGGCGTGCTGGACGACATCGCCGGCCGCGCAGCCGAGGCCGGCCAGGCGGCGGCCTGGCAGGCGCCGCTGGCGGCCGCGCGCACGTCGGTCAATGGCTACGTGGCCTATCTCAAGACCCTGCAGCCGACGCGCGGCTACCGGCTTGGGGCGGCGCTGTACGAGCCCAAGTTCCAACACGACATCCAGTCGGCCCGCAGCGCCCGCGAGACCTATGAGCTGGCCCAGCAGCGCCGCGAAGAGGTGCTGGCCAGCATGCAGGCGCAGGCCGTGCAGCTGTGGCCGACGGTCATCGGCAGCGAGCCCATGCCGGCCGACCGCTTCGCCGTCATCGGCCGCGTCATCGACAAGCTCAGCGAGCGGCATGTGGCGCGCGAGCGCTTTGTCGACGAGATCCGTGCGCAGATCCCGCAGCTCGAGGCCTGGGTGCGCGACCACGACCTGCTCAGCCAGGACGCCAGCAAGCCCCTGGCCGTGCGTGAAACCCCCGAGTACCAGCGCGGCGTGGCCGGCGCCAGCATCGAGGCCCCCGGCCCCTACCGCCCGCAAGACAAGACCTACTACAACGTCACGCCGCTGACCGACCTGACGCCTGAGCAGGCCGAGAGCTCGCTGCGCGAGTACAACCACTGGATCCTGCAGATCCTCAACATCCACGAGGCGATTCCCGGCCACTACACGCAGCTGGTGCATGCCAACCGCACGCCCAGCAAGGTCAAGGCGCTGTTCGGCAATGGCGCCATGGTCGAGGGCTGGGCCGTGTATGGCGAGCGCATGATGATCGAGAGCGGCTACGGCGCCTCGCCCGAGATGACGCTGATGTGGGGCAAGTGGCACCTGCGCTCGGTCACCAACACCGTGCTCGACTACAGCGTGCACGTGCTCGGCATGTCTGAGGCCGATGCGCTGGACCTGCTGGTGCGCCAGGCCTTCCAGACCGAGCGCGAGGCCAAGGAGAAGTGGCGCCGCGTGCAACTGACCTCGGTGCAGCTGACCAGCTACTTCAGCGGCTACAGCGAGATCTTCGCGCTGCGCGAGCAGCTCAAGGCCCGGCCGGGCTTCCAGCTCAAGGCCTTCCATGAGCGGTTCCTCAGCTACGGCAGCGCGCCAGTGCGGCTGATTGCCGCGGAGATGCTGAAGGCCTGATCAGCGCGGTGGCGTGCTGCCCGTGCGGGCCTTCATACCCTGGCTGAAGGCCTCGCTGGTCAGCACCTCCTCCGCCTGCCTCACCACCTGCGCGCCGAGCGGTGACTTGGCGCAGGCCACATGGCCCTCGCGCGTGGGCCCCTGCTCCTGCAAGGGCAGCAGGTTGGTCTCGGCCAGATCCAGACCCGCCTCGCGATGGAGCTGCTGGGGCTCGAAGGGCATCACCAGCAGGCCGTCGATGCGGCCGCGCTGCAGCATCTGCATCAGGTTGAGCGTCGGGTTCTGGCTGGTGACCTTGTTGACACGTCCCTCGGGCTGGGCGTCCAGCAGCTCGTCCAGCGCCGCCCCATAGGCGCGGCCCTCGGCCAGGCCGAAGCGCGTGGCGGGTTGCTGCAGCCAGGCCTTGAGCGACACCCGGCCTTGCGCATCCAGCAGCGGGCGCCAGCGTTCGGCATCGGCCCGGCGCACCATCAGCACCGGCGTGGCATGGATGGGGAAGGGCCTGGAAAAGTGCAGATAGGTCTCGCGGTCCGCGTTCTTCAGCATGCCGAGCACGCAGGCATTGGGCAGCTGCTGCAAGCTGGCCTCCAAGCGCTTGGGCGGCAGGGCCACGATCAGGTGCTTCAGGCCCGGCAGGCGCGGAATCAGCACCTCGCGCAGCAGCCGGTCCAGCACACCCTGGCCCTGGCGTGGGCCTTGCGTGATGTAGAGCGGCGGCAGCTCATACACCAGCCACTGCACCTCGGGCTGCGTGGCCGGCTGGGCCAGGCTGGGGCTCGCCCAGCCGGCAAGCGCAGCAAGGGCCATAGCCAGGCCGACTGCGGCAAAGGGGTGAGGGCGGGGGCGCATCGTGGGTGACCTGCCGGCATCCTAGACCTGCCAGATCACGCTCGCTTCCCACGGGCCAGCCGGGCGGCTGGCGCGTGCATTAATGCACGCCCGTTGCGTCAGGCGCCCTGCACGCGGTGGCCGGCGGCGGCCTTGTAGCTGTTGATCTCGCGGGCCACCTCGGCGGGGTCGATGACATCCTCCAGCCGCGTGAAGCCCTCAGGCGCCAGCGCCTCCACCCGGTCGAGGATGGCGTCCAGCCCCTCACGCCGGTTCATTGCGACGATGCGGGCGCATTGCGGCCGGCGCTCGTTCTCGTAGGCGGCCAGGGCGGTGTCCAGGTCGGCGCTGCCGGCCAGCGCATCGGCCAGCGCCTGCGCGTCCATGATGGCCTGCGTGGCGCCGTTGGAGCCGATGGGCACCATCGGGTGCGCCGCATCGCCCAGCAGGGTGGAGCGGCCCAGCTGCCAGCGGGGCAGGGGGTCGCGGTCCACCATGGGCCACTCCAGCATCTGCTCGGCGCGGGTGATGAGGCCGGGCACGTCCAGCCAGTCGAAGCGCCAGCGGCCGAAGGTGGGCATGAGGTCCTCCAGGCGGCCGGCGCGGCTCCAGTCGGCACGGTCGGGCGCGGTGAGGCCGGGTACAGGCTCGCGCACGCGGCGGTCGGCAATCCAGTTGATCAGCTGCAGCCCGTCTGCCCGCGGCGCGCCGATGGGGTAGACGACGAACTTGGCCTGGCTGTAGCCGGCCTGCACCATGGTGCGGCCGTCCAGGAAGGGAGGCGCCCAGGTGGTGCCGCGCCACATCATCACGCCGCGCCAGCAGGGCGGACCTTCATTGGGGGCGAGGCGCCGGCGCAGCGCGGAGTGAATGCCGTCAGCGCCGATGACGAGGTCGGCGGTCATCTCCCGCGGGCCGTCGGCCGTCTCGATTTCGGCCACCGCGCGGCGGCCCTCGTCGCGCACATTGACCACGCGCTGGCCGCTGATCACCGTCAGCTTCGCCGCCGCCTCGGCCCACAGCCGCATCTGCAACTGGCCGCGATGGATGCTGAACTGCGGGTGCTCGTAGCCGCCGCCCAGGCCGCGCGGGTCGCGGTAGATGGCCTGGCCATGCCGGTTGGCGAACACCAACGCCGTGGTTTCGACCGCCATCTCGCGCAGCGCTGGCAGCAGGCCCAGGCTGCTCAGCACGCCTACCGCATGCGGCAGCAGGTTGATGCCCACGCCCAGCGGCTTGGGTTCGCGCACCGCTTCAAGCACGGTCACGTCGTGGCCGCGCGCTTGCAGCATCAAGGCCGCCGTCAAGCCGCCGATGCCGCCACCCGAAATGATGATCTGCATCAACTCAGGGTATGCGAGATTGTTGCAGTAGGCAACCAAACCTACCCTGACCCCGTGACCAAGACCGACAGCCCCGATCCCGAAGGCCTGATGCTGCCCGTGCCGGGCGTGGACTACGGGCTGCTCGACCAGCTGCTGGGCTACGCGCTGCGCCGCGCGCAGAACGCGCTGTACCTGGACTTCTACCGGGCCACGGCCGATTGGGACGTCAGCCCGCAGCGCTTCGCGGCGCTGGTGCTCATTGCCCGCAACCCCGGCATGCGCCAGGGCCTGCTCGGCCAGGCCATGGGCCTGCACCGCAGCGGCGCGCTGCGCCTGACCGACTGGCTCACGGCCAAGGGCTGGGCCGAGCGCCGCGACACCCCGGGCGACGCACGCGCCTGGGGCCTGTATCTCACCGCCACCGGCAGGCGCCGCCTCGCCAAGCTGGAGGCGGCCGTTGCCGAACATGACCGTGCCCTGCTGGCCGCCCTGGGCGAGCAGGGCCCGGCGCTCAAGGCCGGGCTGGAACGCCTGGCCTGGGCCGCCACCGCGCAGAGCACCGCCCCCGACAACAACCCCAGGAGACAAGCCCCATGATCGACCGCCGCCACCTCCTTGCCGCCTTTGCGGCCCTGCCACTTGCCGCCCGCGCCCAGGGCCAGCCACCGCGCATCCTGGTCGGTTTCCCGGCCGGCGGATCGGTGGACACCACCGCCCGGCGCTTCGCGGAATTCAGCCGCGGCAAGCTGGCCGAGACGGTCATCGTCGAGCAGAAGGTCGGCGCTGGCGGGCGCATCGCCATCGCCGGCCTGAAGGACGCCGCCCCCGACGGCCAGACGCTGCTCATCAGCCCGTCGTCGATGTTCACCATCTATCCGCACGCCTACCGCAAGCTGGCCTACAACCCCGCAACGGACGCCATCCCCGTGGCGCCGCTGGCGCTGTCCACCTGCGGCTTCGGCGTTGGTCCCATGGTGCCGGCCAGCGTCAAGACCCTCACCCAGTTCGCCGACTGGGCCAAGGCCAACCCCGACAAGGCGGCCTACGCCTCACCCGCAGCCGGCGCCATGCCGCACTTCCTGGGCAACCAGTTCGAGCATGCAGCCGGCCTCAAGCTCACGCACGCGCCCTACCGCGGCGCCGCCCCCGGCATGCAGGACCTGATGGGCGGCCAGATCGCGTCGGGCTGCTTCTCCATCGGCGACTTCCTGCCCCACCTGCCCAGCGGCCGGGTGCGCCTGCTGGGTGTCACCGACAAGGCCCGGTCGCGCTTCGCGCCTGACGTGCCCACGTTCGAGGAGCAGGGCTTCAAGGGCATCGTCGGCGTGGAGAGCTACGGGCTGTTCGTGCCCGCGAAGACCCCGCAGGCCGTGGTCGACAAGCTGGCCGACATCGCCCGCGCGGCGGTGCGCGAGCCCAGCGTCGTCGAGGCCCTGGCCAAGCTGGGCTTCGAGCCGCTGAGCCTCGCACCCGCCGATTACGCCAAGCGGCTGGTGGCCGAGCGGGAGTACTGGGGCCCGGTGGTCAAGGCCTCCGGCTTCTCGTCGGACGACTGAGCCTCAGCTCCGGTTCACCGACACGCCGCCGTCCACCAGCATGGCGGCGCCCGTCATGAACGAGGACGCGCCCGACAGCAGGAAGAGCGCCGCCCGCGCGATCTCATCCGGCTCGGCCAGGCGCTTGAGGGCATGCAGGCCGGCCACGGCGGCCAGGCCCTCCGGCGTGGGGTTCATCTGGCGGCCCATGGCGGTGTCGGTGCCGCCGGGCAGTAGCGCATTCACGCGCAGGCCGCGCGGCCCGAACTCGGTCGCCAGCGCCTGCACCAGGCCCACCACCCCAGCCTTGCTGGCGGCATAGGCCGCAGCCCCCGGAAAGCCCGCCGTGTGGCCGACGAAGGTGCCCGTGAACACCAGGCTGCCCGCGCCCGCGGCCAGCAGCGCCGGGATCTGCGCCTTCGCCGCCAGGAAGGCGGCGGTGAGGTTGGTGCGCAGCGTGGCCTCCCAGGCTTCGAGCGCGACCTCCGG
Source organism: Roseateles puraquae (assembly GCF_002205845.1). Classification (GTDB taxonomy): domain Bacteria; phylum Pseudomonadota; class Gammaproteobacteria; order Burkholderiales; family Burkholderiaceae_C; genus Pelomonas; species Pelomonas puraquae. The sequence goes on from NZ_NISI01000010.1 coordinate 154,043, forward strand.
CGTGGGCCCGAGCGCGCCCAGCGAGCCGGCGTTGTTGAAGGCGGCGTCCAACTGGCCGAAGCGCTGCACCGCGAGCTCGACGAGCCGGTGGGCATGGCCTTCGTCGCCCACGTCGCCGGCCAGCACGGCCGCCCGGCCGCCGCGGTCGTGAATGGTCTGGGCCAGGGCCTGCAAGGGGGCGGCCTGGCGGGCGGTGAGCACGAGGTGTGCGCCCTCGGCGGCAGCGAGTAGGGCCGTCGCGCGGCCGATGCCGGCACTGGCGCCGGTGATGAGCAGGGTCTTGCCTTGCAGGGGCATGGTGTCGGTCGGGGAGTGATGCGTGAGCCGCACTCTGCATGGCACCGGTGAGGGCGTCGCGCTGGTTTCGGACCTGCAAATCTCGCCCTCGTCCCGGCGGGGGCTGGGCCGCAGGGGCTAGCATGGCGGCCCTTGTAGGAGCCCCCCGCATGCCCTTGCGCACGCCGGTCGTTCGCTGGAGCGGCCTCTTTGCTGTTGTTCTCCCTGCGGCGCTCGCGGCCAGCCTGGCACTCGCCCCGGCGGCTGCGCAGGCCGCCGACCTGACCCGGCTGCAGACGCTGCTCATCGAGCAGCACTACGTCAGCGCCCGCCCCGAGCTGGAGGCCCTGCTGCGCAAGCCCGCGCCGGACGCCGTCGAGCGGGCGCTCATCTACCCCTGGCTCTTCGCCCGCGATGACGGCGCCGCCATCGACCGACGCACGCGCGGCGTACTGCAAGACGAACGGGCCGAGGCTGTCGACCTGCTCGCCGCCGGCCGCCTGGCGCTGGACCTGCGCGACTTCGACCGTGCCCTGGCCTGCTTCGAGCGCGCGCTGGCCCGGGCCAGCCAACCCGCCGAGCGTGCCCAGGCGTTGCGCGGACTGGGCCAGCGGCATTACCAGCTGCGCGAGTTCGATGCCTCGCTGCGCAGGCTCGAAGAGAGCCTTGCGGCCGAGCGCACCGCCGACGGCCTCTCGGCCCTGGCCGAGACGCTGATCCGCCTGGGCCGCACCGATGACGCCATCGCGGCGGCCGAAGGCGCGCTCGCGCTGAATCGCCATCACGAGATGGCGCACTACCTGCTCGGCAACGGCTACGCCCGAGAGAACTACAGCCAGCTCGCCAACCGGCTCGGCCCTCGCTTCGGGCCGCTGATGGCTGACGTGCGGCGTGCGTCCGATGCCTTCGACCGCGGCGACTTCGATGGCGCACTGCGGCTGAGTCTGGCGGTGCTCGAGCGTTGCCCGCAGTTGGGCCGCGCGCATGCGATCGCCGCCAAGGCGCTGGAGTCGCAGCGGCTGCGCATCGACGTGCACCGGGCCGAGGCGGAGCGCCGCTTTGCGACCACGCCCATGCCGGTGGTGCCGGGCATCGAGCGCTATGTGCTGAACTGGCGCGATCTCTCGCCGCGCCATCGCAAGCGGGTCGCGATGTCGATCGCCCCGTGGAAGGCCTTCATCCCGGTGCTGGTGGCGGGTGGCGCCACGCACTACATCAAGCCGATGTGGATGCGACTGTCTGAAACCCCGCAGGCCCAGGCGCTGAAAGATGCGCGCATCGACTACGACTCGCGGCTGTGGGACGACGTGCGCGGCATGGGCGGGCATTTCACCGTCACCGGCATCGAGGACGTCGAGCGCAGCATCTTCGACAAGTACAACACCGTGCTCCACGAGCTGACGCACCAGGTGCATGGCGTGCTGACGGCCGACCAGTCGCGCGAGATCGAGGCGCTGTACCAGCAGGCCAAGGCGCGGGATGCCGCGACGCGTCAGGGCTTCCTGTCGCGCTACGCCGGCGGGTCGGTGTGGGAGTACTTCGCCGAGGGCGCCAATGCCGAGAGTTCGCCCAGGCGCGATGCCTACGACGGTCGCGAGATCGTGCGGGAGCGGCTGATCGCCATCGACCCCGCGCTGCGCGCCGCCGTGCAGCGCTTCTTCGCGCAGCGCGACACGCGCGCGAGCCTGCCGATCGCGCTCGTCAATGCTGGCAACCAGAAGCTGGAGGAGGGCCAGCTGTCGGCCGCCCGGCCACTGTTCGCCCGGGCGCTACGCCTGGCGCCGCAGGACGAGCGCGCACTGGCGGCTCAGCTCAACGCGCTGGCCATCGCGGGTGATGCCACGGCGGTGGCCCAACTGGCCGAGCAGGCGCTGGCGGCCCATCCGCGCAGCGGCAGCTTGCGGGTGGGCGTGGCCGATGCGCTGTGGCACACCGGCCGGCCGCTGGCCACGGACGTGCTGCCCGCACTCATGCGCGACCGCGACGTGCTGCAGGGCGAAGACCGCTTCCGCGTTGACCTCGCGCGCGCTGACCATCACCGGCGCCTGGGCCAGGTGCCCGAGGCGCTGGCGGCCTACGACGCGGTGCTGGCCTACCAGGGCGACCAGCCCGAGGCCCTGTGGGGCCGGGCCGCCACGCTGGCCCTGGCCGCGCGTTGGGACGAGGCCTTCGCGCAGTACGACGCCGTGCTGCGCCTGCGCACCGGGCTCGTGCCGTTGCGCCGCGACTACGCGCTGGACCTGCTGCGCGCCGGTCGCCTGGATGCGGCACGAGGCCAGATCAAAGAGGCCCTGCTGCTCGATCCCGCCGACCCCGACTTGCTCGCCTTGCAGGCCTGGCTGGCGCTGGCCACGGGTGACGCCGAAGCCGCGCGCCGCGGCAGCGCCGCCGCGCTGGCCCAGGGCCCGTGGAGCGACCTGGCCGCCATCGTGCAGGCCGCCGCCTTGCGGGCCCTGGGCCAGGCCGAGGCGTCGCAGGCCGTCATCGCGCCGGTGCGCGAGCGCATCGCCCGGGGCACGCCGCCGCAGTACCTGTACCGGCCGGAGAAATCGGCCTGGTACTCGGTGCATGAACTGCCGGCCAGCGAACGCCAGGTGTTGGCGCAGTTGCTGCCATGAGAGCGATCAGGGCGATGCGCACCTGGCGCCGGCTGGAGGCCGCACATCTGAACGGGCTGTCCGTGGCGCTGGGCGTCACGGCCACGCATCTCGCGGTGGGCGGACTGTTCGGCGAGACAGCGGGCCTTGCGGCGGTGGGCGGGGCCGTCTGCGCCAGCCTCACCGACCTGCCCAACCCGCCGCAGCGCGTGCTGCCACGGGTGCTGCCGGCGGCGGGCGCGGCGGCGCTGGTCACCTTGCTGGTGGGGCTGACCGACGGCTCGTTGCCGTGGACGGTCGCTGTCATTGCGATGGTCACTTTCGTGTCGCTGATGACGCTGGCCTGGGGGCTGCGCGCCGGCCCGCTGTCGTTCTCTCCGGTGCTGGCCATGGTGTTCGCCATGGCCTGGGACCGCACGGCCGGCGCCACCTCGCCCTGGGTGCATGCGATGTGGGTGGGACTGGGCGGCCTGGTCTACGCCGGCTGGGCGCGCGCGGCGGCGGTGGTGTTGCGCCATCGGCTGCGCGAGCTGGCCCTGGCGCAGGCCCTGCGGGCCACCGTGCAACGGCTGCGTTCGCGGGCCCAGCGCATCGCGCTGGCAGTGAGCCCCGACGAGGCCCGCATCCGCGCCTCGATTGCCGACGACGTGCAGCTGGCCGACGCGCTGCAGGCGGCGCGCGACCAGGTGTTTGCCGCCCGCCGCTCGCCGCGCAGCCGCCGCCAGACGGACCTCGTGCTCGGCCTCATCGAGCTGCGCGACCTGCTGCTGGCCAGCCGGCTCGACACCGAGCTGCTCGGCCAGGACTTCCCCGGCCGCCAGTGGCGCGCCGCGCTGGCCGACACATTGCGCCATCTCGCTGACGTGCTGGCGGCGCTGGCCGACACGCTGGTGTCGGGCGCACCGCTGCCGGAGGTGTCAGCGGATGCCTGGCGGGCGCAACTGGCGTCGCGGCTGGCTGACGTGAGCGCGCCGCCCGGTGACTCGCGGGTGCATGTGGTGTCGGCCCTGCAGTCGCGCCTGGGGCACATGCTCGATGACGTCTCGGCCATGGTGGCGCGCCAGGCGGCGGGCGACAATCCTGACACGCCCTGGACGCCGGAGCGACTCGCGCCGTTCGTCTCGCCCGAGGGCTGGCCGCTGGCGGCGCTCAAGCCTCACCTGACGCTGCAGTCCGGCGTCATGCGGCATGCGCTGCGCTCGGCCCTGGCCCTGTCGCTGGCCTACACGCTGGGCGCCTTCCTGCCGTGGTCAGCCCACCCTTTCTGGCTGATGCTGAGTGTGGCCGTGGTGCTGCGCGGCAACCTGGAGCAGACGATCTCGCGGCGCAACGAGCGGATCATCGGCACGGTGCAGGGCTGCCTGCTGGTGATGCTGCTGGCGCACGTGGAGTGGGTGCCGCTGTTGAGCCTGTGCTTCATTGCCGCGGTGGGGACGGCGCATGCCTACGTCAACCGTCGTTACCGCGTGGCCGCCACGGCCGCCACGCTGATGGCCCTGCTGCAGCCGCTGATGCTCGCGCCCGGCAGCAACCCCGCCATCGTCGAGCGTCTGGCCGACACGGTGCTCGGTGCCATCCTGGCCTGGCTGTTCAGCTTCGTGCTGCCGTCCTGGGAGCGCGCCGCCGTGCCACGCCTGGCCGAGCAGCTGCGTGCTGCACTGGCCCGGCATGCCGGCAACATGCTGCGCTGGCAGCCGGGTGCTGACGAACAACTCGCTCAGCGCCTGAGCCGGCAGCAGGCCTATACCGCGCTGGCGGCGTTGGCGGCCGCGGCCCAGCGCACGCGGGTCGAGCCCGAGAGCGTGCGGCTGCCCGAGGCCGAGATCGAATCAGCGCTCAGCCATGGCTACCGCCTGATGGCCCTGCTGGGCGCGGTGCAGCACCAGGTGCAGCGGCGCGTCGACCGGCTCGACGCCAGCCGCGCCGAGCCCGCGCTGGCCCAGGCCCGCGAGGCCTGCGTGCAGGCGCTGCAAGGCGATACCCTCGTGGCTGCCTTGCCCCCCGAACCGCCCGACGCCGATGCCGGTGCCTGGCCCGAGCATGTCGGCCAGCACGACGTCACACCCTGGTTGCTGCGCCGCCTGCGGCTGTGCCGCAGCGAGGCGCGCGAACTTGTCATCGCCCTCCATCAACTTCATTCCCCCACAGGAGCACACCCATGAGCATCCAGACCCGCGCTGCCGTCGCCTGGAAGGCCGGCGCACCGCTGACCATTGAAACCCTGGACCTGGAGGGCCCGCGCGACGGCGAGGTGCTCGTCGAGGTCAAGGCCACCGGCATCTGCCACACCGACGAATACACGTTGTCGGGCGCCGACCCCGAAGGCCTCTTCCCCGCCGTGCTGGGGCACGAAGGCGCCGGTGTCGTGCTGGAGAGCAAGGTGCCCTGGCTCAAGCCGGGCGACCACGTCATCCCGCTCTACACGCCGGAATGCCGCGAGTGCAAGTTCTGCCTGAGCCGCAAGACCAACCTCTGCCAGGCCATCCGCGCCACGCAGGGCAAGGGCCTGATGCCCAACGGCACCTCGCGCTTCAGCCTCAACGGCGAGCCGGTCTTCCACTACATGGGCACCAGCACCTTTTCCAACCACATCGTGGTGCCGGGCATCGCGCTGGCCAAGATCCGGCCGGATGCGCCGTTCGACAAGGTCTGCTACATCGGCTGCGGCGTGACCACCGGTGTCGGTGCGGTGCTGTTCACCGCCAAGGTCGAGGCGGGCGCCACGGTGGTGGTGTTCGGCCTCGGCGGCATCGGCCTGAACGTGATCCAGGGCGCCAAGATGGTGGGCGCCGGCCGCATCATCGGCGTCGACATCAACCCCGGCCGCGAGGCCATGGCACGCCGCTTCGGCATGACCGACTTCGTGAACCCCAAGGACGTGGCCAACGTGGTCGACCACATCATCCAGATGACCGACGGCGGCGCCGACTACTCCTTCGAGTGCGTGGGCAACGTGCAGCTGATGCGCCAGGCGCTGGAGTGCACCCACAAGGGCTGGGGCCGCAGCATCATCATCGGCGTGGCTCCGGCGGGTGCCGAGATCTCCACCCGCCCCTTCCAACTCGTCACGGGCCGCAAGTGGGAAGGCTCGGCCTTCGGCGGCGCCCGCGGCCGCACCGACGTGCCCAAGATCGTCGACTGGTACATGGAAGGCAAGGTCAACATCGACGAGCTGATCACGCACAAGCTCAAGCTCGAGCAGATCAACGAGGGCTTCGAGCTGATGCGCCGCGGCGAGTCGATCCGCGCGGTGGTGGAGTTCTGACAGGGCCCGGCAGGCGCCTCGTCGACCAGGCGCCACTTGCAGTGACAGGCGGCCGAAAAGGCCCGGCTGCAGGTTGGCCTTGATCGGCGCCGGCTGGCACCAGAGGCTCGGGTCTGCTGTGCGCCGACTCGTCAGCCGGGCGCGCTCGCCAGTGCCTCCAGGCCAGGCCGGCTGCGAGGCAGCGAGACGGTGAAGGTCGCGCCGCGCCCGAGGCCCTCGCTGGCGGCCGAGACGGTGCCTGCATGCAGCCGAACCACCTGCTTCACAAGGGCCAGGCCCAAGCCCAGGCCGGACTGCTGCTGACGGCCCGCTGGCGCCTGGACGAAGGGTTCGAAGACCGCTTCGAGCTGATCGGCCTCGATGCCGGCGCCTTGGTCCCTGACCTGGACCTCATATGAGTTTTCGCGGGGCTCGGCTTGAATGACCACCTGACTGCCTTCGTCGCTGAACTTGATGGCGTTTGTGATGAGGTTGCAGAAGACCTGCACGAGACGACTCGTATCGGCGTCGAGCTTCATGTCCTCGCTGGGCAGTCGGAGCTCCAGGTGGATGTGCTTCTGCTGGGCAAGCTCGGCAGACACTTCCCGTGAGGCTTGCAGGATGGTCTTCAGGTCGGCGTCTGTCCGGTTGAGCTCGACCAGATCGGCGCGAATGCGATTGAGGTCCATCAGGTCGCTGACCAGCCGCGACATCAGGGTCGTCTGCCGCCGCATGGCAGCGATGGTCCGCTGCACGGCTGCAGGCGGATCTTGCAGCTTCTCCAGCAACGTCACGCCCGCCGAGAACGTCATCAGCGGGTTGCGCAGTTCATGGGCGACTGTGGCCAGCATGTGATCCTTCTGCCGGTCGTGCGTTTCGAGAGTGCGCTGGTGGCGCTCGATCTCGGAGATGTCGCGGGTGACCCCCAGCACCGACTTCACGACCTCCCGGCTGACGTCAAACTCCGGCACCAGCGTGGCAGCAAAGACTGCGCCTTCATACGTGAACCGCAAGGAAACGGTGCGCGCTTCCAGGAACACGGTTTCCAGCGCCTGCTCCCACGGGGCGCAAAGTTCGGCTGGCATGCCCAGCTCGCGGTTGGTCTTGCCGATGAAGTCCGAGGTGGGGCGGCCGGTGAGGCGTTCGATGGCGGCGCTGACGAACAAATGCCTGTAACTGCGATCGAAGCGGGTGAGCACGTCGGGCGAGTTGCTGGTGAGTTCTCGCAAATCACGCTCTCGCTCCGCAGCCAGTTGCCGGGAGCGGCGCAGCAGGTGCAGCACGATGCAGTCCACCAGCAGGATGGAACTGAAGAAGCTCAGGGCAATCATGTCGCCCGTGGCCAGACCGGTGAGGGTGGGCTGGCTGTGTGGAATGAAGGAAACGTAGGCCGCGACGACGCTCAGTGCAGCGCAGAGCAAACCCGGCCCCAGACCGAAGAAGTACGCGGCCAGCATGACCGCAGGGAAGAAGGTGAGGAATGGAAAGCCTTGCGGCGGCAGACTGCCGACCAGCGCGAAACGACCAACGTAAGCCAGCGCCCACAGCCCGAAGCTGGCGAGGTAGCCCGATACGGTCGACAGGGTCTGCTGCCGATGTGCCGACAACAGGGCACGCGATGTTCTGGCTGGGCGCAGGTGGCGCTCCTTGGACGTGGTTATGCGGCCCTGGTGCAGCAGGCCGCCGACAGGGGCGAAAGTTTACTGACGCTTGCATGTCGGCCCCCACCCGGGCCTAGGGGGGCCGAGCCTGGCGCTCAAAGGGCGCGTCAGCTCGCAGCGCTCAAGCCCACGCGCTCATGCTGGCCTGGCGCGCGTTCTGCGGCTCCGTTGCCTCGGTGGGCTGGCCAGGGGCATCGCGAACATCGCCCGACTCCAGGACGCCGCCCGCGGGTGGGAGGGCGCCCTGCTCGGCTTGGCTCGGAAAGGTCGAGACATACCCCAGCGCCAGGACCAGCGTCGCTGTGAGCAACAACGTCACGGTGAGCTTGTGCAAAGACATGGTGGCAGGTGGCGTGGGCAAATCGGGCCTGTCACCATGGTGCGCGAGTGCTGCACCGGGCGGTGTAGGACGGTACCCCGGCATCGCGATCGCGCCGTCCCGTGCTGCTCCGTGCGAACCGCCGGCAGCTGCTCATGTCGCCTGCAGCACCTCGAACTGCAAGCGGTGGGGCTCGATCTCCGTGGAGATGTCATCTCCCACGCACTTGCCCAGCAGGGCCCGCCCGAGCGGTGCGTCCGCACTGATCACCTGGATCGGCTGGCCCCTGCATTCCAGCTTCATGCTGCCCCCAGGTGGACCGAGAAACACCCACTGCCGCCGATCCTGGGCGTCGACAAGGCAGACGGCTGCACCGACCTGAATGCCGAGGGTGTCGTCGTGCGCGCGCGGCCGGAACTGCTGCCACGCCGCGATGGCCTGCCGGATGGCTTCGGCCCGTCGCGCCTGGCCGGTGGCCAGGTAGGCAGCCTCCAGCCCCAGCGTGTCGTACTTGTTCTCGGCGATGTTCTCTTCGTGGGTCGCCGTCTCGTGGGCGGTGAGTGCTGCCTGCTCGGTCAGCAGCAGGTCGGCGGCGAGTCGTTCCAGCACTTGCTGCTGGAGCCAGCGTTTGTCCATGGGAATATTGTCTGAGCAGGAGAGCAAGGTGCCCACGCTCAACTGCCGCGGCAGGAGGTGCGCCTGCCGCGGCGCCCTGCCGTCAATGAAAGTCTTCCTCGCGCTGATGGCGCGCACCGATCACGAGCACCAGCTGGGGCGAGCGGATGTCGAAGCGAAGCACGTACCCCGTGCTGCCGAACGGAATGATGAGTTCCCGCAGGGTCGATCGGACTCCGACCTTGCGGTAGCTGTAAGGCGTCGTCGACAAATGACTCAACGCGACCTGTCGAATGACGTTGATCGCTTCTTCGGCCACGTCGAGTTCTTCGAGCGTTTCAGCGCGATCGAGCGGGAAGTCGTACAGCCGTATCAGATCGTCTTCAGCACTTTGCGTGAATTCAACGACGTAGCTCATCCGCCAAGTTGCTTGCGGCGCTTGGCCAGCCGAGATTCGAGCTTGCCGATGACCTGCGCTGCAGGGATGGACCTGCCGGTGCGCTCATAGTCAGCCAGAGACGCTGCGCATCGCGAGGCGAAGTCTGTCTGGACCTGCCGGTACTCGACTGCGTTGCGTACCGCCACTTCAACGAAGTCGGTCAGCGTCTCGCCTGGGCGAAGCACCGCATCGAGCCCGGCCCGCAGTTCTGCTTCGACACGCACTTGAGGAATGACCGCAGTTTTCATGGCGGCATCGTAGTGCAGATGCACTACGAACTCAACCGATGAACCCGTGGCGAGTTCGTCCTGACGGCATGCGGCGAATCGCCATGGCTGAGTTGCCGGTCGATCGGGCGCGTGGCGCAGCGGTCAACGCGCCGTGCGATAAGGCTCCGCCGCCGGCAGGAAGTCCTGCTCGCGCATGGCGCCGGCCACCCAGTCTTCCACGGCGGGGTGGGCGAGGAGGGCGTCGCGGTAGGCGGCGGCAGCGTCGGACACCGGCAGGCTGAAGCGGCTCAACCGGATCGCCACGGGCGCGAAGAAGGCGTCCACCGCGCCAAATTCGCCGAACAGGAAGGGGCCGCCGCTGGCGGCGAGGGCCTCGCGCCAGGCTGCGTCCAGGCGCGTGACGTCGGCGCGCAAGGCCTCGTCGTCGGCCCACAGCGTCTGGCCGACCTCCGGCAGGAAGGCCTCGATGTTCATCGGGCAGACCGTGCGCAGCTGCGTGAAGCCGGCATGCATCTCGGCGCAGAGGCTGCGAGCGCGTGCACGGGCCTGGCGGTCGCGCGGCCAGATGGCGTGGTCGGGGTAGGCGTCGGCGATGAATTCGGTGATGGCGAGCGAGTCCCAGACCGCAAAGCCGTCATCGTCCACCAGCACCGGCAGCTTGCCCGCGGGGCTCACGCCGGCCAGTTCCTGCCGCCAGGCGGCGCCGGGCGTGAAGTCCAGCCGCAGCATCACCTCGTCATGAGGAATGCCGAACGCCCCCAGCAGCACACCACTGCGCATGGACCAGGACGAGTAGTTCTTGTTGCCGATGTAGAGCTTCATGGGGCCTTTCTGCTTCAGAGGGCCGAGCCTAATCGTCAGTGGCGGCTCAAGTGTTGAGCAATTCGCAAGGGATCAATGCCGCGCGCGCCAGGCATCCAGCCGCGCCACGCCCATGCCGGGGGCCAGGTAGGTGGGCAGCACGGCCTCCAGCGTGGCAGGCGTGATGCCCAGCTCGGCCAGGCCCGGATGCTGGCCGCTGGCCACGTTGGGCACGGTCAGCGAGGCGAGGTTGTCGCGCGAGAGCAGGGGTTCGCCGGGCAGGCATTCCATGGCCAGCGCCTGCAATGTGGCCAGCGGCCCGGGCAAGGGCAGCACCGGGCGCGGGTGCCCCACGCAACGCCCCGCCAGGCGCACCAGTTCCGCCAGCGTCAGCACGCGCGGGCCGGCCACGTCGTAGACCTGGCCAATGGCTTCACGGCGCAGCAGCACCTGCACCAGGGCGGCGGCCAGGTCCTGCACCCACACCGGTTGCAGCCGGGCATCGGCACCACCGAGCGGCATCAGCGGGAACAGCCGCTGCAGGTCGGCAAAGAGGTTGATGCTGCGATCACCCGCGCCAAAGACCAGCGAGGGCCGCACGCGGGTGAGGGCCAGGCCTTGCGTCTTCGCGGCCGCTTCGAGCACCGCCTCGCCCGCCGCCTTGCTGCGCAGGTAGCGCGAGGGCGCCTGCGCCGACACGCCCAGGGCGCTCACATGCACCAGCCGCTGCACGCCCGTGGCCTGCATGGCGGCGGCGATGCGGCGGGGCAGTTCCACATGGACGCGCTCGAACGCGGCTTCGCTGCCCTGCAGGATGGCGATCAGGTTGACCACCGCATCATGGCCGGGCAGCAGGCGGGGCAGGTCGTTGAAGACGTCGGCCTGCAGCACGGTGACGCCGGGCAGCGGCTGCACGGCTTGCGCATGCCGCAGCCGCCGCGTGGGCACGGTGATGCGCACGCCGGCGCCGAGCTGGCGGGTCAACTGCTCGCACAGCGCGCGGCCGACGAAGCCGCTGCCGCCGAGCACCAGGACGGAAAGGCTCATGACTTGTTGTCTCCCACCGCCGCAGGCGGCACATCGCTGACATCGCCGCGCGCTCCGGCGGGGCCGACGCTGGCGCCCAGCCGCTCGCGCAGCGACGTGGCCGGCAGGCCCAGCACCTGCGCATAGACGGCACCGCCCAGCAGCACCTTGCGGACGTAGTCGCGGGTTTCGTTGAAGGGGATGTTCTCGGCCCAGACGGCGGCGTCAAGCACCGGGCCGTCACGCCAGCGCGCGGGCCGGCCAGGGCCGGCGTTGTAGGCCGCCGCAGCCAGGGCCTGGGCGCCGTCGAAGCGGTCGAGCACCAGCTTGAGGTACTGCGTGCCGATGCGCAGGTTGAAATCGCGGTCGTGCATGCGCTCGGCGTTGTAGTCCAGGCCCACCTTGCGGGCCGTCCACTTGGCCGTGGCGGGCATGACCTGCATCAGGCCGGCGGCGCCCACGTGCGAGCGGGCATCCAGCACGAAGCGCGATTCCTGGCGGATGAGGCCATAGACATAGGCCGCATCGACGCCGGCCACCTGGGCTTCGCGCAGCAGCTCGGCGCGGTGCGGCTGGGGGTAGCGCTGGGCGATGTCGATCTCGTTGCGCGTGCGCTCGCTGGTGTTGATGCAGCGGTCCCACACCTCGCGGTCGCAGGCCTCCTGGGCGGCCGCGAGCAGCGCGCGGTCGTTCATGCCGCGCAGCGAGAAGTTCCATTCGCGCACGCCTTCGCTGCGCAGGCCCAGGTCGATCAGCTGCAGCGCACGCATGAGGCCCGCATGGCCGCGGGCGGCGCGACGCTCTTCGGCCGTCAGCGGTGCGGGAGCGGGCGGCAGCGGCGTGGGCAGGGCGAGGTCTTCCGCGGCGAGGCGCCCGAAGAAGTTCAGCGTGGCGCCGGGCGTGCCGGTGGCCAGCGCGGTGAGCTGGGCGCGAGCCGCGGGGCCGTCGCCCTGCATGCGCGTGGCGCGGGCCTTCCAGTAGACCCAGGCCGGGTCGCGCTGCTCGGTGGGCGTCATGCGCTCGATGGCGCGCAGGGCCAGCGCGGGTGATTTGGCGCGCAGCGCAGCCCGGGCCGCCCAGGCCAGGGATTCATCAGTCCACGGCAGGTCGGGCGCCAGCTTCTCGGCGCGCTCAAAAGCGGCGGTGGCATCGTCCTGCAGCCGCAGGGCTTCCTGGCGGCCGATCTGCACCCAGAGCCAGGCCTGCAGTTCGTTGGGCAGGCGGCTCCATTTGTCGCGCAGCAGGTCGGCGGCCTGGTCGGGGTCGTTGCCGGCCACGCGGGCCAGGGCCAGGGTCGTCAGTTCGGCTTCGGCGCGTGGTGAGGTGCGCGCCTTGCGGGTGAGGTAGCGGCCGGCGTTGTCCTGCAGCTCGGCGAGCTTCTGGTCGAGCAGCTTGGTGCCCAGCAGCGCGACCGCCTGGCGCGCGGCCCGCGGGCGTGATTGCTCGGTAGCCAGGCGCGCCTTGGCCCAGAGCGTGTCGGGCTTGAAGACGCCGGCATCCACCATCGTGCTGGCCAGCTGCTGGCAGCCGTCGTCGCCATCCTTCTGGGCGAACCAGGCGGCACGCGCGGTGTCGGCCGAGACCTTGCTGCCGGCGAGGTGGTCGGCGAGCAGCGCGTAGCAGGCGACCTCGCGGTCGTCGCGCATCTGGTAGCTGGCATGGTCGCGGCGGAAGTTGGCCCAGTCGCGGCGGCGGCCGAGCTCCAGCAGCCAGTCGTTGCGCAGCCGGTCTTCCACATAACTGCCCGGGTAGCGGGTATAGAAGGCGTCCATCTCCGGCTGGCGCACTTCGGCCAGGCGGGCGTTCAGTTCAAAGTAGTCGACCCAGCCGGCCAGCGCATGGCCCTGGCTGCGCGCGGTGTCGGCCAGGCTCGCCAGGCGCTTGCGGTCACGCTTGACCCAGGCCTCGCGGGCCTGCACGGCGAGGTCGGGCGCGTTGGCGGGCGTGCCGGCAGGCGTCTGTGCGCTGCCCGCGGCCGGCAGCAGGGTCACGCACAGCAGCAGCCGGGCGGCCACCTGCATCGGCCGGCGGCCCAAGACATCCAAAATCGCCCACTGCTTCACCACCACTGCACTCCTTGCCATGACCAGCCCCAGCCCCGACCGCGCCGCCCTGCGCCGTGAACTGCTGGCCGCGCGCCGCACCTTTGCGGCCTCGCCGGCCTTTGCCGCAGCCCAGGCGGCGCTGGACGCACCGCTGCGCGACCTGCTGGCCCAGCTGGAACCGGAACTGCTCGGGGTCTACTGGCCTCTGCCTGGGGAATTTAACCCAGGGGCGCTGCCCTACGCGCGTGCTTTGCCATTCGCGCGGCGTGAGCCGGCACAAATGAACTTCCGGCGCTGGGACGGTGAGCCGCCCGCGGCCCAGGACGAATGCGGCATCGCCACCGCCGGCGGTGCGGTGGCCGTGCCCGACGTGGTGCTGGTGCCTTGTGTGGGCTTCACCCGCGAGGGCTTCCGGCTGGGCTATGGTGGGGGCTACTTCGACCGCTTTCTGGCGGCCCATCCCGGGGTGACCACCGTGGGGCTGGCCTGGAGCGGCAGCGAGGCCCGCTTCGAGGTGCAGGCGCACGACCTGCCGCTCACCCTCATCCTGACCGAGCGCGAGCTGATCGCGCCCTGATCCACAGAAAGGCCTCCGCACGATGCACGACGGCATGACCCTGATCTCCACGCTGGCCGCGGCCTTCGGCCTGGCGCTGGTGCTGGGCCTGCTCGCCCAGTGGGCTCGGCTGCCGGCGCTGGTGGGCTATCTGCTGGCCGGCGTGTTGATCGGGCCGTACACGCCCGGCTTCGTGGGCGACCTGCATCTGGCGCAGCAGCTGTCGGAGGTAGGCGTGATGCTGCTGATGTTCGGGGTGGGCCTGCACTTCTCGGTGAGTGATCTGATGTCGGTCAAGGGCATCGCGCTGCCGGGCGCCATCGTGCAGATGGCGGCGGCCACTGGCATGGGCGCGGGGCTCGCGCATGGGTGGTGGGGTTGGGAGCTGGGTGCGGCGCTCGTGTTCGGCCTGGCGCTGTCAGTGGCCAGCACGGTGGTGCTGCTGCGGGCGCTGGAGGCGCGCGAGCTGCTGCACACCGGCAACGGGCGTATCGCGGTGGGCTGGCTGGTGGTGGAAGACCTGGCCATGGTGCTGGCGCTGGTGCTCATCCCCGCGCTGGGCCGCCGCGGCGAGGGGGGCGGGGCCGAGCTTGCCTGGACGATTGCCAAGACGCTGGTCGCCGTGGCCGGGTTCGTGGCGGTGATGCTGGTGGCCGGCCGGCGCCTGCTGCCCTGGCTGCTGTGGCAGGTCAACCGCACGGGTTCGCGCGAGCTGTTCACGCTGGCGACGGTCGCGGCAGCGGTGGGCCTGGCGGTGGGCGCGGCGGCGCTGTTTGGCGTCAGCGTGGCGCTGGGCGCCTTCTTCGCGGGGCTGGTGCTGCGTGAGTCGGCCTTCAGCGAGCGCGCCGCGCATGAGAGCCTGCCGCTGCGGGACGCCTTTGCGGTGCTGTTCTTCGTGGCTGTGGGCATGCTGTTCGACCCCATGGTGCTGGTGCGTGAGCCGCTGGCGGTGCTGGCCACCGTGGCCGTCATCCTGGTGGGCAAGACGGTGGCGGCCGGCGCCCTGGTGCTGCTGCTGCGCTACCCGCTGTCCACTGCGCTGACGGTCGCGGTGAGCCTCGCGCAGATCGGTGAATTCAGCTTCATCCTGCTGGGCCTGGGGCAGAGCCTGGGCCTGGTGCCGCCCGAGGCCACCAGCCTGGTGGTGGCCGGGGCCATCGTGTCGATTGCACTGAATCCGCTGCTCTTCTCGGGCGTGGAGCCGCTGCGGCGCTGGGTGCTGGCTCGCTCGGCCTGGGCGCGCCGGCTGGAGGCGCGCGACGACCCGCTGGCCGAGCTGCCGGCCGACACGCCCAGCAGCTCGCTCGCCGGCCAGATCGTGCTGGTGGGCTACGGCACGCTGGGCACCGCGCTGCATGAGCAACTCGGCGCGCGCCCGGTGGTCGTCATCGACCGGGACCGCGATGTGGTGGAAGCCCTGCGCAGCCACGGCCAGGCGGCCGTGCTGGGCGATGCGGCTGAGGCCATGACGCTTGTGCAGGCCCACATTGCCCAGGCCGCGTGGCTGGTGGTCGCCCTGGCCGATGTGCGCGGCGTGCCGGCGCTGCTGGACCTGGCGCGCCAGCTCAACCCCGCGCTGCGCTGCGCGGTGCTGGCGCATACCGACGAAGAAGAGCAATGGCTGGCCGAGTCCGGCGTGAGTCATGTGCTGCGCTCGCAGCGGGCGCTGGCCGAGGCGCTGGCGCGCGTGGTGGCTGAGCCCCGGCCGCAGGCGGCGCCGGCGCACTGACCCGCGTCAGACGCTGGCCAGCTGCTCTCGCGTGCGCGCAGCCTGCTCGCGCACCCAGTCGGCAAAGGCCTGCACCTCCGGCCGGGCTGACGCGGCCGGGGCCGGGATGAGCCAGTAGGCATAGGGGCTGGTCAGGCGGCCGGCGGGGCCGAAGGGCTCCAGCAGTTCGGCCCGCTGCAGATGCTCATGCACCAGCGGCAGCCGCGCCAGCGCCACGCCCTGGCCGGCGAGGGCGGCCTGGATCTGCTGGTAGGTGAAGTTGAAGTACATCCAGCGCAGCGGCTGCAGGTCGGGCTCGCGCTGCCGCGTCAGCCAGTGCCGCCATGACAGGAACTCGGCACTCGGGCGCGGGTCGTCTTCCTCGGTCAGCGCGTGGGCGGCCAGGTCGGCCGGGCGGCGCAGCTCGGGCAGGCGGCCATTGCGCGCGGACTCGGCATACCAGGGGCTGACCACGGGCGACACCGTCTCCTCGAACATCAGCTCGGCCGGCGAGGACAGGCCCGTGCCGGAGATGTAGCGCAGCGCCAGGTCGTGCTCGCCGTCTTCCAGGTCGACCAGGCCGTCCTGGGCCGACACGCGGATGTCGATGTCGGGATGGTGCTTCTGGAAATCGCACAGCCGCGGGATGAGCCACAGCGAAGCGAACGAGGCGAAGGTGGTCACGTTCACCACGCGCCGGCCGCGGGTGCGGCGGATCTGGCGCACGGTCTGGTCGAGCTTGGACAGCACCGCGACCGCTGTCGGCAACAGCACCGCGCCGTCCACCGACAACTCCACCTTGCGGGTGCCGCGCAGGAACAGGGTGCAGCCGATCTCCTCCTCCAGCGACTGGATCTGCCGGCTGATGGCCGACTGGGTGAGGCTCAGCTCCTCGGCCGCGGCGCGGAAGGACAGCAGCCGCGCGACCGCCTCGAAGGCGCGCAGCGGGCCGATGGACAAGGGGCGCTGGCGGATCGGCTGATTCATGCGCGGATGGTATCAATCAGCGCCGCGGAGTCATTGGACCGCCGTGGGGCCACTCAGCAGAATCCCTGACATCAACGCAGGAGCAAGATCATGAGCGATGCGCAATCCACATGGCATCTGGACGGGGGCCGGGCCCTGACCCTGGCGGCAGGTGCTGAGGCGCGCCGGCTGGCGGTGGCGCGCGGCCGGGTCTGGCTGACGCTGTCGGGCACCCCCGAGCAACCCGCCGAGGACTGCTGGCTGGAAGCTGGTCAGGCCGTGGCGCTGGCCCCGGGGCAGACCGCGGTGCTGGAAGGCTGGCCAGCAGCCGACTTTGAAGTGCTGGTGCCGCCGACCTCAGCCCCGGCGCGTGGTGGGCTTCTGGGTCGCCGGCTTCTTGGCCGCTGATTTCTTCCCTGGCGACGTTCTCGCGGCCGACTTTCGCGCCGCCGATGCGGCCGCCTTCGCCGCCTTGGCGTTGGCGGCCCGCAGCGCGGCCTCCATGGCCAGCCGGGCCCAGGGCAGCATCAAGGGCGGCGACTCCAGCGCGTCCTCGGGTGGGCGGCGGTAGTGGGTCACCACCGTCTCACCGTCCTTCGGAAAGGTGAAGTGGGCGCAACCGGCGTCGTCGAACCGGTGGCGGTTGACGTCATCCGACTTCAGGAACAACTGGCCGTCGTCGATGATGGCCACGAAAAGGCCGTCGACATACAGGCCCTGGCCGCCGAACATGCGGCGCACCCGCACCGGGCCGAGCGGCATCAGCATTTCCACGCAGAGGTCGGTGAAGGGGTCGGCCATGCGCGCAAATGTAAGCTCGCGCTTCATGGACGCCAACGACCGCGCCGCGCTGCGGCACAAGCTGATCGAACAACGCCTGGCCCTGCCCGACCGCCTGGCGCGCGCGGCCGACCTGCAGGAGGTGCTGCGGGTGTGGCTGCTGCGGCGCAAGGAGCTCACCATTGGCGCCTACTGGCCCATCAAGGGCGAGTTTGACCCGCTGCCAGCGCTGTACCGCTGGAGCGAGAGTCATCCCGATCGCCGCATCGGCCTGCCAGTGGTCGACAAGGTGCACCGCACGCTGCGCTTTCATGTCTGGTACCCCGGCTGCCCGATGGAGGAAGACGCCTTCCACATCCCCAAGCCCAAGGACACCGAGGAGTTCCGTCCCCAGTTGATGCTCGTGCCCTGTCTGGGCTTCGGGCCCTGCGGCCTGCGGTTGGGCTACGGCGGCGGCTTCATGGACAAGACCCTGGCCGAGATGCAGCCCCGCCCGGCGGCTGTGGGCATCGGTTATGCGCACGGCTTCCTGCCGCTGCTCAAGCCCAGCGCGCTGGACGTGCCGCTGGACGCGATGCTGACGGAGGAAGGCGTGGTGTGGGACCGGGAGGGGTGAGCGCCGTCACCCGGTCTGTTGGCCAGGCAGCGTGCTGCGCCGCCGGAAGCAACCCCCAGCCCTTCTAGAACGCCCCACGCTCGGGCGCGCCATGCCACTGTTGTGGGTCTGGCGCCCAGCGGGCGTCGGGCGGCCGCTCCAGCAGGGCAGCCGCCAGGTCTTCGAGCGGCACCCCGAGGTGCTCCCGGGCGGCGGCGCTGCCGCCATCGGCCATGTCGGCCGCGAGCACGAACGAGCAGAAGCGCGCCCAGTCGGCGGCGAGCTGTGAGACCAGGATGCGCGCGAGGTCATAAGACAGCTCATTGCCCTCGTCCGCCCGCAGGAAGGACTTGCCCGACCAGAAGGCCTGGATCTCGGCGGCGCCCCAGAACTGCTGGTGCCGGGCGTGCATCTGTTGTGGGCTGGGCCGGTTACCAAAGGTATTGGGTGGTGGCGGGCACAGGCGCTGCTCGGTGTTGACGGCCAGGCCCTCGTTCAGCCAGGCGGGCAAGGGTAGGTGGCTCAGGCAACTGTGCGTCAGCTCGTGGGCGATGACGGGCTCGACCGCGCGCAGGTCGGCCTTGACGGTGGCAAAGTGCGCGCAGCCCGCGTTGATGAAGACGCCTCCGCTGCCGGCGAACTCGCCGGCGCCCGGGTAGTAGTGCGCCAGGTAGCGGTAATAGGTGGCGTCGTCGTCGAAGACGATGAGGATCTCCTGCTCATGCGCCTGCGCGGGGCGCGCCAGGCCGTCGAGCACGCGCACGATGCGCTGGTGGGTCTTGTCGACGAAGTGGACCGTGGCTGCGGCGACACGCTCGTCAAGGCTGGACAGGAGCACGATCTGGCCTTTCTGAACCACGTGGTAGCCCGGGCCGAGCGTGGCGCCGAGGTGCTCTAGCCAGGCGAGTTCACACGCTGCCCAGGCCTGTGCCTGGGCGCCCTGTGCAGCGATGCCGCTAGCCCACGCTTGCGCGGCCTCCCAATCCAGCACCGGCAGGCCGTTCGCGTCGACCAGGTTTGCGACGATGTCGAAATCAGCGACGCCCGCAGCGGCCACCCGTGTTGTGGGGGCGGCGCTGGGCTGCCTCACGGGGGCGGTGCCTGTGTCAGGCTGCCGTGTCACGAGCGAACGGAGGAGCTTCAGCATGCGGCGGTGCGTCAAGTCGGGCGTCGGCCGGACTATGGCAGCTCGCAGCCGGCGCCTCTCAGCCCCGCCAGGCCGCCGCGATGCGACCGACCTCCGCCAGCACCTTCTGGCCGGCTTCGAAAGGCTGGCGGCGGTCTGCTTTCGGCGCTTCGTAGAACGCCGCGACGACGAGCGGTGCGCGCCCAGGTGGCCAGCAGACCGCCACGTCATTGACCTTGGGCGGCAGCGGCTCGTCCCAGAACGTGCCCGTCTTGTCGCCGGCGCGCCAGCCCTTGGGCAGGCCCGCGCGCAGGCGGTGGCGGCCGGTTTCGGTCTTCTCCATCCAGCTGACGAGGAGGGCCCGCGAGGCCGGCTTCAGCACGTCGCCCAGCGTGATGCGCTGCACCAGGGCGGCCAGGGCAGCGGGCGTGGAGGTGTCGCGCGCGTCGCCCGGCGGCATCTGGTTCATCTCGGGCTCGTAGCGGTCCAGGCGCGTCGTGGCATCGCCGATCTCGCGCAGCCGGGTGGTCAGTCCGGCCGGGCCGTCGATGAGCTTGAGCAGCAGGTTGGCCGCGGGGTTGTCGCTGGTGACCTGCGCCGCCTCGGCCAGCTCAGCCACGGTCATGTGGCCGCGGGCCAGGTGCTGGCTCGTGACCGGGGCGTGATTGAGCATGTCGGCCTTGCCGAAGGGCACCGCCTGGTCGAGCGGCAACCGGCCGAGGTCGGACTCGCGCAGGATCATGGCGGCCAGCGGCAGCTTGAACACCGAGCACAGGGCGAAGCGCTCGTCCAGCCGCAGGCCCGTCTGGGCGCCGGTGCCGGTGTCCAGGATGGCCACGCCCAGCCGGCCGCCGGCGCGGCGTTCCAGGGCGCGCAGGGCCGGCAGCTCAGGCTCGGCCGGGCGGGCGAAGGCGGGCAATGTCAGCGCGGCCGTGGCGGCAGCCAGCGCTTGGCGGCGGGTGAGTTGGCTCATAGATCTTCTCGGGTGAGTGGCAGATGGCGCGCATTCTTCGGGCGCGCTTCCCTGGGCACAATGGATGGTTTCTGAGGTCAGCTCTTAGTTTTGTTTGGGGTCATCGTGTCGTTGAACGGGGTGTCGTTGAACGGGTTGCGCGCCTTCGAAGCGGCGGCCCGGCACTTGAACCTGAGCCGCGCGGCCGAGGAGCTGTGCGTGACGCAGGCGGCCGTGAGCCACCAGGTCAAGGCGCTGGAGGCGCAGCTTGGTCGCCCGCTCTTTCGCCGGCATGCGCGCGGCCTGCTGCTGACCGACGAAGGCGAGGCGCTCGCGCCGGTGGTGGCCCAGGCCTTCGAGCGCATGGGCGCCGCGTTGGTGGCCTTGCGTGAGGGCGGGCCGGCCGAGGTGCTGACGGTCGGCGTGGTGGGCACCTTCGCGCTGGGCTTTCTGCTGGAGCGGCTGGCGGACTTCCGCGCCGGCCACCCGCGCATCGAGCTGCGCGTGCAGACCCACAACAACAAGGTCGACCTAGCCGCCGAGGGCCTGGACCTGGCCATCCGCTTCGGCGATGGCGCCTGGCGCAGTGTCGAGGCCGAGCCCTTGCTGGCGGCGCCGCTCGCACCCCTTTGCGACCCGGCGATGGCGGCGCGCCTGGCGGTGCCCGAAGACCTCGCGCGCGTGCCCCTGCTGCGCTCCTACCGCGCAGGCGACTGGCCCGCCTGGCTGGCCCTGGCGGGCGCGCCGCGCGTGGTGGCGCGCGGTCCGATGTTCGACGCGTCGACGCTGATGGTGCAGGCCGCTTTGCGCGGTGAAGGCGTGGCGCTGGCGCCGCCTTGTATGTTCACGCGCGAGCTGCGCGCTGGCCGCCTGGTGCAGCCGTTTGCGCAGACGTTGGATGCCGGCAGCTACTGGCTCACGCGGCAGCTTTCGCGCGAGCCCACGATGGCGATGCGGGCCTTTGCGGATTGGCTGCGTGCCGAGTGCGGCGCGATGGCGATCGATTGACGCGGCCAGGGTGCGGCGCGGCGGCGGCGGCCCGCACCTGCCCGAGAATGAGCGCCTCTGAACGCCACAAGCGAGCCACGCCATGCCTACCCGCGCCCTCCTGCTGCTGTCCACCACCCTCCTGCTGACCCAGGCCGCCCACGCCGCCCCCAAGCCCTGCGACGAACTCAAGGCCGAGATCGCCGCCAAGCTCGACGAGAAGGGCGTGAAGGGCTACGAGATCACCGCGGTCGACACCGACAAGGTCGGCGACGCCAAGGTCATCGGCAGCTGCGACGGTGGCAGCAAGAAGCTCACCTACGTGCGCAAGTGAGGCCTCGGCCATGAGCCTGTATCTGGACCACCTCGCCACGCTGCAGCGCCAGGCCGAAGCCGCGCTGGAACGCGCCGGGCATGACGCGCTGGTGATTGCCGCCGGCATCGAGAAGTACGCCTTCCTCGACGACCGGCCTTATCTCTTCCAGGCCAACCCGCACTTCAAGCACTGGCTGCCGCTGACCAACCACCCGCATTCGTGGATGGCAGTTCGCCCGGGGCACAAGCCGCGGGTCGTCTACTACCAGCCGCACGACTACTGGCATGTGCCGCCCGAGGCGCCGAGTGGCGAGTGGGTGGCGGCGGTCGAGCTGGTGGTCATCCGCGAGCCCGAGCAGGCCGCCCGAGCGCTGGCTGACCTCGTCACGCCGCGCACCGCCCTCCTCGGCGAGGCCGATGCGGCGCTGCCGGGGCTGGTGCCCAACAACCCCGAGCGGCTGCTCAACCTGCTGCACTGGGCGCGTGGCGTGAAGACGCCCTACGAACTGGAACAGATGCGCGCCGCCCAGCGCCGCGCGGTGCCGGGCCACCTGGCCGCACGCGCGGCCTTCCTGCAAGGTGAGAGCGAGGCCGGCATCCACCGCGCCTACCTGCTGGCCACCGGCCACACCGACCGCGACCTGCCCTACACCAACATCATTGGCCTGAATGAGCATGCCGCGGTGCTGCACTACCAGTACCAGGACGCCAGCCCGCCAGCGCAGGCGCGCAGCTTCCTGATCGATGCTGGCGCCCAGGTGAACGGTTATGCCAGCGACATCACCCGCACCTGGGCGGCACCCGGGCATGAGGAGTTCGCCGCGCTGATCGCCGCCATGGAGCGCGAGCAGCTCGCCCTGGTGGACGAAGTGCGCGAAGGTGTGGACTACCGCGACATCCACCTCAGCACGCACCGCCGCGTGGCCCGCGTGCTGCGCGAGGCCGGCATCGTGCGCATGAGCGACGAGGCCATGGTGGCCGAAGGCGTCACCAAGCCCTTCTTCCCACACGGCATCGGCCATCTGCTGGGCCTGCAGGTGCACGACGTGGGCGGCTTCATGGCCAGCGAGGAAGGCGGCGTTGCGGCCAAGCCCGAGGGCCACCGCTATCTGCGCCTGACGCGCCCCCTGCAGGCCGGCATGGTGGTCACCATCGAACCGGGCCTGTACTTCATCCCGATGCTGCTGGACGAACTGCGCGCGACCCCGCATGCGGCCCAGGTCGACTGGGCGGCCGTCGAGCGGCTGTCGCGCTACGGCGGCATCCGCATCGAAGACGACGTGGCCTGCCGGGCGAGGGGTGAGGCGCCGGAGAACTTGACGCGGGATGCGTTTGCGGCGGCATGAGGCGAGCGGTGCTGTGGGCGCTGTTGGCGTTGCCTTCGTGGCACGCCGGGGCGACGGACTCCACCTTGGGTCGTGTCGAGGTTCAAGGCGAATCGGCGGTCGCGCGCGAGAAGAAGACGCTGGCGCAGCTCTTCAAGGCCGAGGCCCTGTTCGAGAAGCATCGTGCGCTGGCGCCCCTGGCAACGCTCAAGTTCAAGGTCTATGCACGAACCCAAGCCGACACAGCGCCGAGTCTGGATCTGGGGCTGATGGCGCCGGGTGGTCGCCAGTCGTTGCAGCTGGACGCGCAGGACCGTTTCGTGATCGACCCTGCCTGGCGCCAGCTCGACGATGCGACCGAGGTGCGCAGCCGCCTCGCCGATGGCCGCGTGACTTGGCGCCCGGATATCCGCACGCCTGGCTTGCCTGAGGGAGAGCGGCGCCTTGGGGATTTGCGATTGCAGTGCCGTGTCGCATTCAACAGCGGTGTGGCCAGGGGCGGGCTTGTGTTCGGCTTCCTCCCTAGCCTGTCAGATGGATGCGGTCACGCAGCCTGGAGTTCGAGCAACTTCGCCGATCAGCCGGTGTTCGCGGTCACGCTGGTGCATGGTGAGCGGCGCCTCACGCTCAGCGGCCGTTTGCTCCACGGCCTGCGCGACCGCGACGGCGAGCGCTTCGACTGGGGCTATTCGCTGCGGGAGCGCATGTTTCGCTTGCCGATGGGCGATGCTCAGTGGCCGGATGACACGCGCGTGCTGTTCGAGTCGATGGACGACCCTCCCAGTCCACAGGAAGAGTCGCTGCTGGCGAGTGGCGACCCCTGGACCCGCCCTGCACTGTCGCCGGGGATGTCACCGGCCGACGTGACCGCGCTCCTGGGCCCGGCGGTCGATGATTTGCGCTTCGAGTCGGGCCGACGTGTGCAGCGCAGGATGCATGAAGTCAAGACCCCGGAAGGGCGGTTGGCGCTGGAGTGGGTCAGTCTGTTCGATGCGGATGATCGCCTGGTGAAATCGCAATTGCGACGCGATCAAGGACCCATGTTCAATCGACCTTGACGGGGCGTTGCGACTGCGGGTCTCCATACAACACGCCCCGCCCATGCGTCCCCACATAGACCCGCCCAAACACCTTGGGGTCGCCGCTGACCTGCAGGATCAAGCCCCACTGGTGCGCGTCGTCGTTGATGCGCTGCCAGCTCCCGCCCGCGTCGGTCGAGCGGAAGAGGCCATAACGGCCTGACACCGTGCCCACGAGGTAGAGCGCCGGGTCTGCCGCGCCCGGCGCGGCGCGGCCAAAGCCGAAGGCGTGGATCTCGCTGACCCCGGGCAGGCGCTGGAAGCCGGCGCCACCTGCGGCCGTGCGGCGGTACAGGCCGTGGAAGGCGGCCACCCAGAGCTCGCCGTGGCGGCCGGGCGTGGCGTAGAGGCGGTCCTGGCCGCCGCGGTCGTCGCCGCGGTTGCTGCGGTTGTGGCTGCCGGCCTGCAGGTCGCGCACCGGGCCATCGGGCAGGGTCAGGGGCTCGGCGGTGAAGTGCAGGCCGCCGTCGGTGCTGCTGAACAGCTGGCCGTCAAACAGCGCCATCGCGTGGAAGCGCTGCGGCTCGGCCGGGTCGGCAATCACACGGGTGCCGGCGGGCAGGCCGGTTACGGCCTGCCAGGTGTCGCCGCGGTCGTGGGTGACGTGGGGTGTGCCGCCCTTGGGTGTCCACACCCAGGCGCGGCCGTCGGCCGACACGGCGATGAAGCCGTCGCCGGGCAGCGGGCCCGGTGGCACCGTCGCGGGCTCGCGCCAGCTGGTGCCGCCGTCCAGCGAGTAGCCGAGGTTCTTGCCGCCGTCGCGCGCGTGGCCGATGCGCACGATCACCTCGGGCGCGAGCGCCGCGCCCGTCACGTCATGCGTGTTGCCGAAGAAGGGCGGCTTGGGGTTGCCGGCGGCAGGGTGGTCGAGGTCGGTGTGGACGAAACCGGAGTAGTCGCCGATGGCCGTCACGAGCGGCACGCCCTTCGTGGGGCTGTGCAGGGCCAGGGCCACGGTCTCTTCGATGCCGCCGGACATCACGCGCCAGTGCGTGGGTTGGCCGCGGTCGGCGGCAGTGAGGTCGAGCGTCTCCCAGCCGCCGTAGCCGGTGGTGAAGAGGGCGTGGTCGGGGTTGGCGGGGTTGATCTTGACGTCGTAGAGCCAGTGCAGATGCGTGTCGGCCACATAGGGCGCTGCCGAGGCGTCGAAGCGGGCGGTGGTGAAGAGCGCTGCCCAGGTGGCGCCGCCGTCGGTGCTGCGGAAGAGCTCGTCGCCCCGCGCGCGCCCGGCGGTGCTGGCCAGCAGCCGGCGGGGTTGCGTGGGGTCAACCACTACGGTGGCATAACCGAAGGGTTGGGCGGCACTGGGGCGCGCGGGGGTGATGTCGGTCCAGGTGCGGGTGGCCGGGTCCAGGCGCCAGACCGAGCCATCGGTCATGCGGTGCGGCCCGGGCTCGCTGGCGTAGGCGATGTAGAGCTGGCCATCGCTCGCGAGCGCCGCGCGCATCGGGCGGTGGCGCTCCGGGCCGCCGGGCAGGGGCTGCCAGCTGGCACCGGCATCCAGACTGCGCCACAGGCTCGGGCGGCCGATGACGGAGACGCCGGCGTAGATCGTGCGGCTGGGCTGGCCGCGCGTGCCGCTGCTCGGGTCGAACAGCAGGAAGTTGATCGTCGCCTTGCCGTCGCTGCCACCCCAACTGGGCGGCGGGCCGTCGCTCGCCTCGCGGCGCCAGGCCGCGTCGGGGAAGCTGTCCACGCGCTGGAAGGTTCGCGCCGCGTCGGTGCTGCGCCACAGGCCGGCGGTGCGGCTGGCGAGGTAGAGCACGCGGCCGTCGTTGGGGTCCACGGCCAGCCGTTCGCCGTTGCCCCGGCCGCCTTCGTTGCCGCCGAGCTTGAAGGGCAGGTCGGTGCGCTGCCAGCTGCGTCCGCGGTCGCGGGAGCGCAGCACGGCGCCGTTGGGCACCGTGGCGGCCGTGTAGGTGCCACAGGCCAGGTAGATGGCGTCGGGGTTGTTCGGGTCGACCGCGAGGCTCTCCACGCCCATCAGGTTGACGTCGGCCAGCGGCAGGTGGTCCAGCAGCGGCTGCCAGGGGCCGGTCGCGGTGTCTCGGCGGTAGGCGCCGCCCATGTCGGTGCGGGCATAGGCCAGGCCCGGCACCGTCGGGTGGAAGGCGATGCCGTCGACAAAGCCGCCGCCGACGATGGCGACTGACTTGAAGGTGTAGGGCAGGTCGGTCGGCGGCGCAGCCAAGGCGCTCGCACCGGCCAGGGCGAGGGCGCCCAGCCAGGGGGTGATGCGGGTCATGTCTCCGGATGTTCTTGTGGACAGCGCTGGACATCGTAGTTTGTTCAGCGGGCGAACAAATAGAGTCTGACCCGTGGTGGCGGGGGCTTCAGTAGACTCAAGGCTCGCAAAGGAGGTGATGTCATGTCAGACACTGCGGCTGATCTGGTCCGACGTGGCAAACAGCTGTCCGTCGAAGACCGGGAAATGCTGGTCGATGCGCTTCTTGAGTCGCTCAATGAGCCCGCCGCCGCCGAACTTGATGAGGCTTGGGCCGCCGAGATTGAGCGGCGCCTCGCGGCCTACGACCGCGGCGAAGCGACGGCACTGCCGGCAGCTGAGGTTTTTGCGCGCGCGAGATCGCTGGCTCGGTGAGAGACATCGAGTTCCTGCCCCAGGCGCAGGCGGAGTTGCTGCATGAGGTCAGCTACTACTCGTCCCTGAGGTCGGGTGCCGGCGTCAGGTTCCAGGCGGCTGTGGAATCGGCGCTGGATCGCGTCGCGAGGCATCCCTTGGGTGGCGCGCCATCGCCCACCGGCACGCGAAGCGTCTTGGTCAAGGGCTTCCCTTTCAGCATCGTCTATCGCTTCAGTGAGCCGCAGGTGCTGGTGGTGGCCATCGCTCCGCACAAGCGACTGCCGGGTTATTGGCTGAGCCGGGTTTGATGCCAAGCACATCGCACGGCACCCGGCCATCGATGTCGATAGCGCTCCTGCTCGTTCGTCGACACGATGCAAGGCGCCCGATGGCGCCGCTACCTGGAGTGAAGACATGTCCTACATCGACGGTTTCGTGATCGCGGTTCCCACCGCCAACCGGCAGCAGTTCATCGACCATGCGCGCCATTTCGACGCGATGTTTCTGGAGCTCGGTGCTCTGCGCGTGGTCGAGGGCTGGGGCGACGACGTGCCCGACGGCAAGCTCACTGACTTCCGCCGCGCCGTGCAGGCCACGGCCGACGAGACGGTGGCGTTCTCCTGGGTCGAGTGGCCCGACAAGGCCACGCGCGACGCGGCCATGAAGAAGATGCGAGAAGACCCCCGCATGGACCCCGCCACGCCGGGTAATCCGCCGATTCCGTTCGACGGCAAGCGGATGATCTTCGGCGGCTTCGAGACGGTCGTTGACGTGAAACCCTGAGGCGGGACGATCGGCGGGCCCCGCGGGCCGGCGTCAGCGGCGCAGCGTGGCGATCAGCCCGTCACACGCAGCCTCCACCAGGTCCAGCACTTCCTCGAACCCGGCGTCACCGCCGTAGTACGGGTCGGGCACATGGCGCTTGCCGGTCTGCGGCGCGTAGTCCAGCAGCAGTTTCAGCCGATGGCGCGCGCCCGGCGGGCAAAGCTTCGCGGCGCGGCTGAGGTTGTCGGCGTCCATGCCCAGCACGAGGTCGAAGCGCGTGAAGTCGTCCGCCACCAGCTGGCGGGCGCGCTGGGCGCTGAGGTCGTAGCCACGGCGCAGCGCATGGGCCTGGCTGCGCTCGTCGGGCGGTTCGCCCACGTGGTAGGCGTGGGTGCCGGCAGAGTCCACCTCGACCTGACTCGCCAGCCCGGCGGCGGCCAGCTTGGCGCGCATGACGCCTTCGGCCGTGGGGCTGCGGCAGATGTTGCCCATGCAGAAGAACAGGATGCGGCGGTAGGTCATGACAACGGTCTTCGGAGTTCACGGGTCGAGCGCCGGGCCGCTCCCAAGCCGGCCCGTCCTGGCGATGTGCGCGCCAGTCGATCTGGCGTGCATCGCCGTCCCCTCGGGGGACCGCTCAGCGTACCCGCTGGGCGAGGGGCTTGTCAGAACCTCAGGTCGGCACGCAGCGACACCACGCGGAAGGTCTTGTTGCGTGACCAGCTGTCGGTCACGAGGGTGTGGCCCGTCACGGGGTCGAGCGTGACCGCCTCGGAGGTGACCTGTGCGTCGCGCGGCACGAGGTTGGCGAAGGACAGCCGCCAGTTGATGCCGTCGCGCACCGAGCCGCTGCTCCACGACAGGTAGGCATCGAACTGGCGGCGGGCGGTCTCGTCGCGGCGCAGGTTTTCGGTCTGCTGCACGCGCGTCGGCGGCACGTAGTTGACGTTGAAGCCACTGCCGAAGTTCTGGCCCAGGGCCTTCCAGCGGTGGTCCAGGCCAAAGTTCAGGCTGCCGCGGGGTTGCTGGTCCAGCCGGGCGTTTGGGCCCGGGATGCCCTTGACCTGGCTGTCGAACACCGCGATGTTGAAGCGCAGCAGCAGCGACTGCCACTCGGGTGGGGCGTCTTCCCAGACTTCGTCGAGCCGCGCCTTCACCTCGAATTCCACGCCCATGGTGCGGGCGCCTTGCATGTTGCGCGGGCGGCTGACCCAGCGCGGCGAGCTGTCCCAGGGCACGGTCTCGAGTTCGAGCTGGCTGCGGATCAGGCTCTTGATGTCGCGCACGAAGGCGCTGCCCGAGACGATGCCGCCGGTGGGCAGCCAGTGCTCCAGGCTCAGGTCCACGCCGGTGGCGAGTTCGGGCTTGAGGTCGGGGTTGCCGGCGCGGTCGGCGTAGGTGGGCAGGTTGGGGCCGCTGGGGTAGGTGGTGTTGATGGTGGGCCGCGCGATCAGGTCGTTCAGGTTGGGTGAGCGGTAGCTGCGGGTGAGGCTCAGGCGCACCTGGTCTTTCGGGAAGGCCTCGGGCTTCCAGAGCAGATGAAAAAGCGGCGAGGTGACCTGGGAGATGTTGCGTGTGTCGGGCATCAGGCCGCTGCCGTCGGCCCGGGTCTCGATGCGTTCGTAGCGGATGCCGGCGTACACCGACCACTGCTTGCTCGGGCTCCACTCGTCCTGGGTGTAGGCGGCCAAGCGCTGGCTGCGCGAGCCCAGGGTGTCGCCAAACTTCTGCAGCGCGAGCGACTCGACGCCGTCCACCAGCGTGCGGCGCACCTGGGTGCGGCGGCTCTGCTCGCCTTCGGTACCGGTCACCCACTGGTGCTCCTTGGCCGTCTTGAGGCTCCACTTGGCGGCCAGGCTGGTCTGGTCTTCGTCGGTGACGTTGTGATCGTCCTGCACCCGCTGCAGGTCGACGCCGATGTCCTTGAGCGTCTCGCGCCGCTGGCTGTTGCTGGTGTTCTTGAAGCCGCCATGGCCCAGGCGCAGCTCCCAGCTCTCACCGGGCTCGGGGCGCCAGTTGGCCGAGACGTTCAGCCGCAGGTTGTGCATGCGCCCGTCAGAGTTGCCCTGGACGTCGCGGAATCGGGTGAAGCCGGTGGCATTGTTCTGGCTGCTGCCCTCGCTTTGGGACAGCGCGAAGAAGGGCGAGAGGTTGATGCTCAGCGTCTCGCTGGCCTTCCAACGCAGGCGTGCGTTGCCGTTCAAGCTGGCGCTGCGGCCCTCGCTGGTGCCCAGCTGCACGGTCTCGTTGAGCACCTGCGCCGTGTCGGTGTCGACCACGCGGTTGCGCGAGTCGATGTTGTTGAAGCGCCGGT
This sequence comes from Roseateles puraquae, assembly GCF_002205845.1. Taxonomy (GTDB): domain Bacteria; phylum Pseudomonadota; class Gammaproteobacteria; order Burkholderiales; family Burkholderiaceae_C; genus Pelomonas; species Pelomonas puraquae. The sequence goes on from NZ_NISI01000010.1 coordinate 183,345, forward strand.
GCAGGCCGCCGTTGGTGGAGAAGGCGCCAACGAAGGCATCGCCGTTCGGCCCGCCCCATTTGAGGTTGCGCGTCCAGCTGAAGTCGGCCTGCGGCTCGCCGCGGTCCTGGCCGAGTGTGAGGCGCAGCTCGTGGTTGGCCTTGACCAGCGGCTCGCGCAGGATGATGTTGATGGTGCCGGCAATCGCCCGCGCACCGGTCTCGGCCGTGGGGGCGCGGTAGATCTCGATGCGCTCGATCTGGTCGGGCGGCAGCTCCTCCACCGCAAAGCCGGCGGGCGCGCGCTCGCCGTCGACCAGGATCTGCGTGAACCCGCCGCCCAGGCCGCGCATGCGGATGTCGCCACCGCGGCCGGGGCGGCCGCCGATCGTGACGCCCGGCAGGCGGCGCAGCACGTCGCCCAGCACGGTGTCGCCATAACGATCGAGGTCTTCACGCTCGATGACGATCTTGCTGGCGGTGCTGTTGCGCCGCCGGCTGTTGGCGGTCGGGCCACTGCTGACCTCGACGCGGTCCAGCCGGTTGCCCACCACGCCGCTGGCCGCCGCAGCGGGGGCGCTGGCGGCGGCGGCAGGCTTGGTGGGCGTGGGCAGCTGGGCCGCACTGAGCGCGCAGGCGCAGAGCGCACCCAGCGCAAGGAGGAGGCGGCGCATGGCCGCGCATTCTTGCGGAGGGTGCTGACGCCAGCTCACGTAAAGCGCTCATTTACATGAGCGGCAATGCGTATGGAGTTGTGGGGTTGGACCAAGTGCGGGCCGAGCGCCGGGCCGCTCCCAAGCCGGCCCGCCATGGCGATGTGCTTGCGGCTTGATGCCGCAAGCATCGCCGTCCCCTCGGGGGACCGACCAGGCTCGCGCGCGTTCAGCGAAGCGAGTCTGGGCGAGGGGCACTTCAGAACCGCCAGCCGAGGCCGACGCTGACCAGCGTGGGGTTGACCTTGAACTTGCCGACTTCCGTGCCCTTGGAGTAGACCGTGGTGTCCAGGCCGACCTTCTTCACGTCGAAGTTCAGGTAGGTGCCCTTGGCGATCTCCACGTCCGCGCCGATCTGGAAGGCGGCGCCCCAGCTGTTGCGCTTGATGCTGGGCTGCAGCGCGGTCTGCACGGCGGGCGCGAAGTTCACGCTGGAGAAGTTGGTGTAGTTCAGGCCGGCGCCGACATAGGGGCGCACGGTGCCGGTGGGGTTGAAGTGGTACTGCAGCGTCAGTGTCGGCGGCAGGTGCTTCAGGCTGCCGATCTCGGCGCCGTTGGAGTAGAGCGTGTGCTTTTGCGGGTAGGTCAGGATCAGCTCGGCCGCGATGTTGGGCGTCACGAAGTAGCTGAAGTCGACCTCGGGGAAGGTCTTGTTGTTGACCGACAGGCCCAGGCCCGTGCTGTCCTTGTTGGCCGAGTCCAGGTGCAGGGCGCGCACGCGCACCAGCCACGGGCCTTCATCGGCGAAGGCAGGTTGCAGGGCGAGGGCGGCGGCAGCAACGGCGGCCAGGCGCAGGGCGGTAGCGAACTTCATGGTCAATGACTCCTGGTGAATGGGACGTGTCCCGATGGAGCCATTGCAATCCGGCAGGCGCTTGCCGACTTTGAGGCAACACAAAGTCACCCCGAGGCCGCCCGGCGTCAGCGGGCGGTCTTGTGTTGCATCAAACTTTGGCGCCGAGGCCGAGGCGTTTGCACAACTCCAGCACCAACGGGGCCTGGTTGAGCGTGTAGAAGTGGATGCCCGGCGCGCCGCCGTCGATCAGGCGCTCGCACAGCCGCGCGATGACGTCCAGGCCAAAGGCGCGGATGCTGGCCGCGTCGTCCATGAAGCCTTCCATCTTGAGTTGCACCCAGCGCGGGATGTCGATGCCGTCGCGCTGCGCGAACTGCGCGATGCGCGCGTAGTTGTGGAAGGGCATGATGCCCGGCACGATGGGCTGGGTGACGCCCAGCTTGCGGGCCTCCTCCACGAAGTGGAAGTAGGCATCGGCATTGAAGAAGAACTGCGTGATGGCGCCGTCGGCGCCGGCCTTCATCTTGTCGGCGAAGTGCTGCAGGTCCTTGGCGGCATAACGCTGCTGCGGGTGCACCTCGGGGTAGGCGGCCACCTCGATGTGCCAGTCGGCGCCCTGGGTTTCGCGGATGAAGCTGACGAGCTCAGCCGCGTAGCGGAACTCGCCGGCCGTGGCGGTGCCGCTGGGCAGGTCGCCGCGCAGGGCCACCACGCGGTGGATGTTCTGGGCGCGGTAGGTGCCCAGGATGTCGGCAATGTTCTCGCGGGTGGAACCCACGCAGGACAGGTGCGGCGCGGCCTCGAAGCCGGCAGCGGCGATGTCCATCACGGCCGACAGCGTCTTGTCGCGCGTGGAGCCGCCTGCACCGTAGGTGACGCTGAAGTACTGCGGCGACAGTTCGCCGAGCTGCTGCACGACGGCCTTGAGCTTCTCGACGCCCACGGGCGTGTTCGGCGGGAAGAACTCGAACGAAACAGGTGTGCTCATCGTGAGGCGTACAAAAAGAATTCGCGGTTGCCATCACCGCCGGTGATGGGGCTGTCGAAGTAGTCCAGCACCTTCAGGCCGAGCGCCGTGCAGGCCAGGCGGGTGCGGGCTTCCAGGCGCGGGTAGTCGGCCTCGTCCTTGACCAGGCCCCGCTTGTCCAGCGCCTGCGGACCGAGCTCGAACTGCGGCTTGATCAGCACCAGCAAGTGGCCATGGGCCTCCAGCCAGGGCAGCAGCTCCGGCAGGCTGCCGATCATCGAGATGAAGCTGAGGTCGCCCACGATGAGTGGGAAGCCGCCGGTGGGGGCATGCGGGCGCAGGCTGTCGAGCTCGCGCACATGCGTGCCTTCCAGCGCCGTGACGCGCGCGTTGCGCTTCAGCTGCGCGTGCAGCTGGCCATGCCCGACATCAATGCCCACCACATGGCGCGCGCCGCGCGCCAGCAGGCAGTCGGTGAAGCCCCCGGTGCTCTGGCCCACGTCCAGCACGATGAGGTCGTGCACATCGGCCTCGGTGCGAGCCAGCGCACCCTCCAGCTTGAGCCCGCCGCGGGACACATAGCGCAGCTCCGCGTCGTCGGTGACGCGCAGCTGCGCCGTCTCGGGCAGGTCTTCGCCGGCCTTCTTCAGCGCGGCCCAGCCGGTGGGCGAGGCCCACTCGGCCACGCCGTGCTGGATGAGCCGTTGCGCGGCCGACCGCGTGGGCGCCAAGCCCTGGGCGACGAGGAGCTGGTCGGCGCGCATGCCTCGATCAGTACCGGTAGGTGTCGGGCTTGAACGGACCCGCCTTTGTAACGCCGATGTAGGCCGCCTGCTCTTCGGACAGCTCCGTCAGCTGGGCATTGAGCGTGGACAGCTGCAGGCGCGCGACCTTTTCGTCCAGGTGCTTGGGCAGCACGTAGACCTGGCCGACTTCGTACTGGTCCTTGTGCGCGAACAGCTCGATCTGGGCGATCGTCTGGTTGGCGAAGGACGAGCTCATCACATAGCTCGGGTGGCCCGTGCCGCAGCCCAGGTTCACCAGGCGGCCCTTGGCCAGCATGATGATGCGCTTGCCGTCGGGGAAGACGACATGGTCGACCTGGGGCTTGATCTCTTCCCAGCGGCACTTGGCTTCCAGCGCCGCGACGTCGATTTCGTTGTCGAAGTGGCCGATGTTGCAGACGATGCTGTTTTCCTTCATCGCTGCCATGTGGTCATAGGTGATGACGTTCTTGTTGCCGGTGGCGGTCACAAAGATGTCGGCCTTGTCGGCGGCCCAGTCCATGGTCACCACGCGGTAGCCTTCCATCGCGGCCTGCAGCGCGCAGATGGGGTCGATTTCGGTCACCCACACCTGGGCGGACAGCGCGCGCAGGGCCTGCGCCGAGCCCTTGCCCACGTCCCCGTAGCCGGCCACGACGGCGATCTTGCCGGCCACCATCACGTCGGTGGCGCGCTTGATGCCGTCCACCAGGCTTTCGCGGCAGCCGTAGAGGTTGTCGAACTTGCTCTTGGTGACGGAGTCGTTCACGTTGATGGCGCGGAACAGCAGCGTGCCCTTGGCGGCCATCTCCTTCAGGCGGTGCACGCCGGTCGTGGTCTCTTCGGTCACGCCGATGATCTCGGCGCTCTTGCGGGTGTACCAGGTCGGGTCTTCCGACACCTTCTTCTTGATGGCGGCGAACAGGATGCGCTCTTCCTCGCTGCCCGGGTTGGCCAGCACGGAGAGGTCCTTCTCGGCCTTCTGGCCCAGGTGCATCAGCAGCGTCGCGTCGCCGCCGTCATCCAGGATCATGTTGGGGCCTTCGCCCGCGGTGCCGGCAGCGCCGAACTCGAAGATGCGGTGCGTGTAGTCCCAGTAGTCCTCCAGCGTCTCGCCCTTGTAGGCGAACACCGGGGTGCCGACCGCGGCGAGGGCGGCGGCGGCGTGGTCCTGCGTCGAGAAGATGTTGCACGAGGCCCAGCGCACGTCCGCGCCGAGCGCCTGCAGCGTCTCGACCAGCACGGCGGTCTGGATGGTCATGTGCAGCGAGCCGGCGACGCGGGCGCCCTTGAGCGGCTGGCTGGCGGCGTATTCCTTGCGAATGGCCATGAGCGCCGGCATCTCGTGCTCGGCGATCTTGATTTCCTTGCGGCCCCAGTCGGCCAGCGACAGGTCCTTGACGATATGGGCGGGGAGGTTGGCGGTCATGTCGGCTCCTTCAGGTGATGAAGCCGCTGACGGGGGCAAAGGGGGATTTCAGACACACCCCGACCCAAGGTCAGCGGGTGAGCGCGGTTGCAGGGGGTAACGCTCCGAGCCTGGCCTCAAAAGGTGCTGAGGTTGCAACGCTCCTCGGAGGCTGCGGATTCTAGCCAGCCTCCGGCCCGCCGTGGGTGGCCGTGTGGATTACCCGGCGCCACCGGGTGCCAACAAATCGTCACCCGCGACCGACACCAGCGCTGGCCGGCCGACGATCAACGGGTCCACCGGCCCCACCCGCTCCAGGCGCCGGGCGGCGTAGGGCAGGCGGTTGAGCACGAAACGCATCGCGTTCAGCCGCGCGCGCTTCTTGCAGTCGCTCTTGATGACGGTCCAGGGCGCATCGGAGGTGTCGCAGTGCAGGAACATCGCCTCCTTGGCGCGGGTGTAGTCGTCCCATTTGTCGAGGGACGCCATGTCGATGGGGCTCAACTTCCACTGCTTGAGTGGGTGCAGCTTGCGCTCCTTGAAGCGGCGGCGCTGCTCGGCCTGGCTGACCGAGAACCAGAACTTGAACAGGTGGATGCCCGAGCGCACCAGTTGGCGCTCGAACTCGGGCGTCTGGCGCAGGAACTCCTGGTACTCGCTCTCGCTGCAAAACCCCATGACCCGCTCGACGCCGGCGCGGTTGTACCAGCTGCGGTCGAACAGCACGATTTCGCCGGCCGTGGGCAGGTGGTTCACGTAGCGCTGGAAGTACCACTGGCCGCGCTCGACCTCGCTGGGTTTCTCCAGCGCCACCACGCGCGCGCCGCGGGGGTTGAGATGCTCCATGAAGCGCTTGATGGTGCCGCCCTTGCCCGCGGCATCCCGCCCCTCGAACAGGATGACCACCCGCGCGCCGGTTTCCTTCACCCAGGCCTGGAGCTTGAGCAGCTCGACCTGCAGCCGGTACTTCTCCTTCTCGTAGCGGCGGCGCGAGAGCAGGTTCTTGTAGGGATAGGCGCCCTGGCGCCAGCCGGGGCTGAGTTCGGTGTCAGCGTCGGCGTCCTGCCCGGGTGTCACCGCCTCCTCGTGCTGGCGCAGCGCGCGGCGCAGGTGGCGGCGCTCGTCGGGCGAACTGCCGGCCAGCAGCGTGCCGAGCTCTTCGGCCAGGGCCTCAGGCCCCCCTTCGCCCTGTTGATGGCGGCGCAGCAGTTCGGCCAGGGTTTCGCTGCCCATCACGTCGTGGCGGGTGGCGGCGCGGTTGACGCGGTGTTTTTCCAGGCTGTCGGCGTCCAGGCGCGGCGCGGTGTCCCCCGCGGCCACACGGCGGGCGTTGGCGCGCCGAGGGGCGGCGCGGGCCGTGTCGGGGTTGCGGGCGCGGCTGGGGCTGGGCATGGGCATCACTCCTGGCATGACAGAACGATGACGATACTGCGCGCGCCGGTGGCCGTCTTGCTTGATTCGTATCAAGGCGGCAGCGGTCCGAAGCGGTCCGGGCGGCCGCGTTCGAGTCGTTTCAGGCGACGTTCCAGGTCGGCGAGGTCGGCGGCCTTGTTCAGCCAGGCGGTATCGGAGTCCGCCGCTGCGCCCCGCGGGGCCGGCCGGGCCTGGCGTCGCACCAGCCAGGCGGCCAGGTGCAAAAGCTTCACCACGAGGGGCAGGGGCAGAGCGGGGCGGGTCATGCGCATCTCCATCGGCAACAGTCGACTCACGATAGGCAGGCGCGCCCGGTGCGTGAAGGCACAAGCCCGGGCGGCCTCACGCAGGCTGTGTCAGTGACGGCGGGGGCACAACCGCGGCATGAATCCTTGTCACCGGCCGGGCATGCGCTTGTGACTAAGCTTCAGCCCTTCGTTCACAGCCCCGAGGTCCCGCCCATGTCCCACGTGCATCTGCCCCGTCGCCGTCTCGGCACCTCCGGCCCCGAGGTCTCCGCCCTCGGCCTGGGCTGCATGGGCATGTCCGACTTCTATGGCCCCGCGGACGATGCCCAGTCGCTGGCGGTGCTGCATCACGCGCTCGACACGGGTATCAACTTCCTCGACACCGCCGACATGTACGGCATCGGTGCCAACGAGCGCCTGCTTGCGCGGCTGCTGGCCGCGCGCCCGGGCGAGGTGGTGCTGGCGACCAAGTTCGGCCATGTGCGCGCGCCCGACGGCACGGTGCTGCGCATCGACGGCAGCCCGGCCTATGTGCGCGAAGCCTGCGACGCGAGCCTGCAGCGCCTGGGCGTGGAGCGCATCGACCTGTACTACCAGCACCGCGTGGACAAGACCGTGCCCATCGAGGAGACGGTCGGCGCCATGGCCGAGCTGGTGAAGGCCGGCAAGGTGGCCCACCTGGGGCTGTCCGAGGCGTCAGCGGCCACCATCCGCCGGGCGCATGCCGTGCATCCGATCGCGGCCGTGCAGACCGAGTATTCGATGTGGAGCCGGGACGTGGAGGCCGAGATCCTGCCCACCTGCCGTGAGCTCGGCATCGCGCTGGTGCCTTACAGCCCGCTTGGGCGCGGCTTCCTGACCGGCGCGATCCGCTCCGCCGATCAGCTCGCGCCCGACGACCGCCGCCGGGTTCATCCGCGCTTTCAGGACGGCAACCTCGACCACAACCTCGCCTTGGCGGATGCCTTGAAGGCGCTGGCCGACGAATGGAGCTACACGCCCGCTCAGCTGGCCCTGGCCTGGCTGCTGGACCAGGGACCGGACATCGTGCCCATCCCGGGTACCCGCAGCACGGCCCGGCTCGAAGAGAACACGCTGGCCGCCGGCATCCATTTCGATGAAGGCCGCCGCGCCCGCCTGGCAGCACTCCTGGCCGAGCACGCGGTGGCGGGCACGCGCTACCCGGCGGCGCAGATGGGGTCGGTCAACGTGTAGGCGGCAGGGCCAGGAAGGTGCGCAGGCGTTCGATCTCGTCGTCCAGCGCCGTGCGGAAGGCGGCCTCCCGGGGCGCCTTGCCGTTCACGTAGCCGCAGTCCACCGCCACCTTGCCGCCCTTCACCGAGGCATTGGCCCAGCCGATGACCTGGTCGCGCCACAGCAGTGGCATGGCGTAGTGGCCGCGCACCCGCTTGGCGGCGGGCGTGTAGGCCTCGAAGCGGTAGGCCCAGCCCCACAGCAGCTCGAAGCGGCGACGGTCCCAGACCACGGGGTCGAAAGGCGCCAGCAGCCTGACCTGCGACGGGATGCGCCAGCCGCGCGCGGGGTCTTCGTCGGCGGGCCAATACCAGTCGACGCCGTCAATGCGCGCATGCGCCAGACGGGCCTTGGCGCGGGCCAGCGTGGCCTTGCGCAGGTGCTGCCATTGGTGCGCGGCGAAGAACAGCATCGCGATCAGCTGGCCGAGGCTCGCGGCGGGCAGGGGGGCGTACTTGCGCACCAGCACGTCGGCCATGGCGTCCATGGCGGTCTGCGGGTCGGGGTGGGCCTGCCAGGGTGCGGCCAGGCGGTAGACCCGCGTGCCGCTGTCGCGCCGCACGACGTCCAGGTGGCCGCGGTAGTGCAGGCCGTCCAGCAGTTCGGTGGTGAGCCGGCTGTTGCCGCCGAACCAGTTCTTGACGGCGCCGTGACCCAAGGCCGCGTCAACGTCTGCCGGGTGGGCCTCGCCCAGGCGCTCGACTTCGGCCAGCACCGCGTGTGCCTGCTTCCAGCGGGCCTTGTCCCACACCCGGCGGGCGGTGCGCGGATGCATCAGCGCCCGCAGCTCGGGCGTGACGAAGCCGTAGTTGATGAAGAAATCTTCCTGCAGCGGCAGCCGCGGGTAGCGGCGTTCCAGGTCGCCGGCCTGGTAGCCCTTGACCCGGTGACGCAGGGTCAGGTCCTGGGCCCGGGCGGGGGCGCGCAGCGGGTCTGCCTGCACGAAGCCGCCGATCTGCTCGACCGCCTTGAGCAGCGTGGTCGGCGTGAACAGGCTGCGGGCGACCGCGTGGCGGCGCAGCGCGGCGAGATCAGGGCAGGGTGGCATCGGGAGGCTCGGGTGAGTCGGTCTGCTGCCGGCGGGCGTACATGTCGGCGTCGGCATGGCGCAGCAGGGTTTCGGTGTCCAGGCCGTCGTCGGGGTAGAGGGCGATGCCGAAGCTGGCGCCGATCACGAAATCTGCCGGCGCGACGCCGGCCAGCGCTGCGAGCGGCTCGCGCAGGGACGCCTCCAGGTGGCGGCGGGCCGCCTCGGCATCGGCGCGGTTTTCAACCGACTCCAGCAGCAGCACGAATTCGTCACCCGCGTAGCGGGCCACCACGTCGCCGATGCGCACGCCCGCGCGCAGCCGCTGCCCCACCTCGCGCAGCACCTCGTCGCCGACGGCGTGGCCGAAGCGCTTGTTGACCTCCTTGATGCGGGCCAGGTCGACGAACATCACCGCAAACGGCCAGTGGTCGCCGCGCCGGCGCTGCTGCAGAACGCGGTCTTCGATGCGGCGCAGGATCGCGCTGCGGTTGGATAGGCCGGTGAGCTGGTCAGTCAGCAGCCGGCGCTGCATGTCGGCAAAGCTGCGGGCCAGGTCGCCGAGCTCGTCCTGGCGGCTGACCTCGGGCGGCTCGTCCAGGATGCCGTCGCCCACGCGGCGCGCGGCATCCGCCAACTCCCGCAATTCGCGGGTGACGACGCCGAGCACCGCCCAGCCCAGCCCGAGCGCAGTCACCACGCCCACGCCGGCCAGCAGCGCGGCCTGGACGAAGTTGCGTTGCACGCCAGCCAGGAAGTCGGCCTGGGGCACGGCGACGATGACCAGCCAGTCCAAGCCCAGGGCCGGTGCGACGTGGGAGAAGCCGAGCTGGATGCGGCGGCCTTCGGCGTCGTCAAAGCGGCTGCTGCGCGGCGCGGTGCCCAGCTCGCCGGGGGCGGCCGCCAGGCGGTTGCGGGCGGCGGCATAGGCGCTGGCGACGAGGGTGTCGGGGCTCTGGGCGGCGTTCAGCCGCTCGCGCTCGCCGCTGGGCAGGCTGCGGATATGGGCGCCGCGCGAGACCGCCACCAGCTGCCCGTCGGCCTCCACCACCATCGCCACCGCATGCTCGGTGAGGGCCAGCCCCTGAAGCAGTGCGTTGAGCTGCTTCAGGGGCAGGTCGGTGGCGGCCACGCCTTCAGGCTCGCCGACGTCATTGCCGATGCGCTTGGTGCGCGTGACGACCAGGTCGGCGGTCTTGAAGTCGATGTAGACCGGCGTCCAGCGCAGGGCGGCCGGGCTCGCCAGGGCGGACTGGTACCAGGGGCGGTCGCGCGGTTCGAAGACCTTGTCCTCGGCAGTCGGCGAGCGCGGCTCGCCGCGGATGCCGCTGAGCCGGTAGAGCGTGCGCGGGCCCTCGGCCGCCGTGCGCAGGCGCAGCTCGGCTTCTTGCTCCGAGAAACGCCACAGGCCGAGAAAGTGCCCGTGCCGGTCGCCGTAATAGACGTAGTTGTTGGGGTCGCGGTGCACCGAGGTGGCCAGCCAGAAGCGGGTGCGCAGGGCATCCAGGTCTTGGGCGATGCTGTCGGGTGCGGGCAGGCCGGTGGGGAAGGCGGCCTCCAGCACGGTGTCGGCCCCGGACAGGTGGCGCTCCAGCGACACCTGGATGCGGCTCACCGCCTCGCCGATGAGCTGGCCCGACAGGCTGTCTACCGTGTCTCGCCCGGCTCGCCACGACAGCGCCCCGACCAGCAGCACGAGGGCCAGGATCAGTGCGACGTAGGGCAGCGTCAGCAGGCGCCGCAACGGCAGGCGTGCGGTCAGGGTCCTCAGTGACATGCGCCTTCCATCAGCGGGACAGGCCCTCAATCTCGGCCTCGGCGACGCCGGCCTCGCGCAGCAGGCTGTGGGCGCGGCGCAGCATGTCGGCGTCGGTGTCGCAGTATTCCAGCCGGTAGCCGCAGTGGTCGTGCACCTGCTTCCACAGCGGCTTCATGATGGCTGCGTCCTCGATCTCGGGGCCCACCTGCCACAGGCAGGCCAGCTCGGCCGGCATCACCTGCCGGCCCAGGCGCAGCAGGTCGTGGTAGACCTCCAGCACCTCCGGCGAGGCCATCAGGCTGCCATGCCACCAGGTCACGCACACATAGGGTGCGGTGGGCTGCCAGCGCTGCAGCAGACGGCCGACGGCGCGCGACATGACGCCCACCATCTCCACGTTGAACGGCCCGCTGGCCTCGTAGCACAGCAGCCGGCCGTGGTGCCAGACCTGCAGCTCACCATGCGCCATGAAGCGCCCCTGGGGGAGCTGGCCGACGTTGATGCGGGCGGGGCTGGCGTCCATGGGTGCAGCATAGCGGCGGCCGGGCGCTCTGGCGTGGGACATAGAATCCGCGGTTGCTTGCGCCTGCCGCGGGCGCATCGATCCTTTCCGAGTATTTCCCCCGAGGAACGCAACGTGTTTATCTCCAACGCCTTCGCGCAGACCGGCGCCGCCGCCAGCCCTGAGAACAGTCTGCTGGGCATGCTGCCCCTGGTGCTGATGTTCGTGGTGCTCTATTTCGTGATGATCCGGCCGCAGATGAAGCGCCAGAAGGAGCACAAGGCCATGATCGAGGCGGTCCAGAAGGGCGACGAGGTCGTCACCGCCGGTGGCCTGGTCGGCAAGATCGCCAAGCTGGGCGACAGCTTCATCCACCTGGAAGTCGGCAACGGCGTGGAAGTGCAGCTGCAGCGCAGCGCCATCACCCAGGTTCTCCCTAAGGGCAGCTTGAAGTAAACGGCCCTGCGCCCATTTCCGTCAGCCAGCCCGCCCTGCAACCCGCGCGGCGGCTGACGACGCCCTCCCGGCGCCAACAAGGACCTTCCCATGAACCGCTACCCGCTCTGGAAGTACGCGATCCTGCTCGTCGCGTTGCTGATCGGCGCCCTCTACACCCTGCCCAACCTGTTCGGCGAAGCGCCGGCGGTGCAGGTGTCCAGCGCCAAGGTGACCGTCAAGGTCGATGCGTCGATGACGCAGCGCATCGAGGCCGCCTTGCAGCAGGCCGGCGTCAAGGCCGACTTCGTCCAGTTCGACGGCAACTCGGTCAAGGCCCGCTTCAGCGACACCGACACCCAGCTCAAGGCCAAGGACGCGATCAGCAAGGCGCTCAACCCGGACGCGGCCGACCCGACCTACATCGTGGCCCTGAACCTGCTGTCGCGCTCGCCCCAGTGGCTCACCGCCCTGCACGCCAACCCGATGTACCTGGGCCTGGACCTGCGCGGCGGCGTGCACTTCCTGATGCAGGTCGACATGAAGGCGGCCCTCACGAAGAAGGCCGAGGCCCTGACCGGCGACGCGCGCACGATGCTGCGCGACAAGAACATCCGCCACGCCGGCATCACGCGTGAAGCGAACACCGTGCTGATCGCCTTCCGCGACGCCGATCAGCGCACGGCTGCGCTCAATCTGCTGACGACCCAGCTGCCCGACGTCGTCTGGACGCCCCAGGGCGAAGGCAGCGAGCTGCGCCTGGCCGGCAACCTGAACCCCAAGGCTCAGGTTGCGGTGCAGGAAGCGGCCCTCAAGCAGAACATCACCACGCTGCACAACCGCGTGAACGAACTCGGCGTGGCCGAACCCGTCATCCAGCAGCAGGGCCTGGACCGGGTCGTGGTGCAGCTGCCGGGCGTGCAGGACACCGCCAAGGCCAAGGACATCATCGGCCGCACCGCCACGCTCGAGCTGCGCATGGTGGACGACACCACCGAGGCGCTGGAGGCACTCAAGGGCAATGGCCCGGTGCCCTTCGGCACCGAGCGGTTCATGGACCGCGGCTTCGGCCCCATCATCGTCAAGCGCCAGGTGGTGCTGACGGGTGATGCCCTGGTCGACGCCCAGACCGGCTTCGACGAGAACCACCAACCGTCGGTCGACCTGACGCTGGATGCCAAGGGCGCCCGCGTGATGAAGGACCTGTCGCGCGAGAACATCGGCAAGCGCATGGCCATCATCCTGTTCGAGAAGGGCAAGGGCGAGGTCGTCACCGCGCCGGTCATCCGTAGCGAACTCAGTGGCGGCCGGATCAAGATCTCGGGCGCCATGACCACGCAGGAAGCCAACGACACGGCCCTGCTGCTGCGCGCCGGCTCGCTGGCCGCGCCGATGGAGATCATCGAAGAGAAGACCATCGGCCCGAGCCTGGGCAAGGAAAACATCGAGAAGGGCATCGCCTCGGTCACTTGGGGCTTTGTCGCCGTGGCCGCCTTCATGTGCGTGTACTACCTGCTGTTCGGCGTGTTCTCGTCGCTGGCGCTGGGCTTCAACCTGCTGCTGCTGGTGGCGGCGCTGTCGATGATGCAGGCCACGCTGTCGCTGCCGGGCATCGCGGCCATTGCGCTGGTGCTGGGCATGGCCATTGACTCCAACGTGCTGATCAACGAGCGCGTGCGGGAAGAGCTGCGCGGCGGCGCCTCGCCCCAGCAGGCCATCCACCTCGGCTACGAGCGGGCCTTCGCCACCATCCTGGACTCCAACGTGACCACGCTGATCGCGGGCATCGCGCTGCTGGTCTTCGGCTCCGGCCCGATCAAGGGCTTCGCGGTCGTGCACTGCCTGGGCATCCTGACCTCGATGTTCTCGTCGATCGTGTTCTCGCGCGGCCTCGTGAACCTCTGGTATGGCCGCCAGAAGAAGCTCAAGAGCGTGTCCATCGGCCAGATCTGGAAACCCGAGCCCGAGACCACCGACGTGGCGGCCAAGGCCTAAGGAAAGCACATGGAACTCTTTCGCATCAAGCGCGACCTGCCGCTGATGAAGCATGCGTTGATCTTCAACGCGATCTCCTTCATCACCTTCGCGGCCGCCGTGTTCTTCCTGGTGACCCGCGGCCTGCATTTCTCCATCGAGTTCACGGGCGGTACGGTCATCGAGGTGGCTTATCCGCAGGCCGCCGACATTGACAAGACCCGCCAGGCCGTCGAGAAGATGGGCTACGGCGAGGTGCAGGTGCAGAACTTCGGCTCCTCGCGCGACGTCATGATCCGCCTGCCGGTGCGTGCCGGCGAGAAGCAGACCGAGGTGGTCGACAAGGTCTTTGCAGAAATCTGCAAGGCCGACGCGGGCAGCGTCACCAAGCTGCAGACCGTCACGCCCCAGGGCGAGCAGGTCAGCAAGCAGATCTGCAAGACCGCCGACGGCGCCGAGCCGGTGGCGCTGTCGCGCTCCGAGGTGGTCGGCCCGGCCGTGGGCGCCGAGCTGGCGCTGGATGCCGCCAAGGCCCTGGCCATGACGGTGGTGGGCATCATGATCTACCTGGCGATCCGCTTCGAATGGAAGTTCGCGGTGGCCGGCATCATCGCCAACCTGCACGACGTGGTCATCATCCTGGGCTTCTTTGCCTTCTTCCAGTGGGAGTTCTCGCTAGCGGTGCTGGCGGCCATCCTGGCGGTGCTGGGCTACTCGGTGAACGAATCGGTCGTGATCTTCGACCGGGTGCGCGAGGCCTTCCGCAAGTACCGCAAGATGAACACTCAGGAGGTGATCGACCACGCGATCACGTCCACGATGAGCCGCACCATCATCACCCACGGCTCCACGCAGCTGATGGTGGTGTCCATGCTGCTGTTCGGCGGCCCGACGCTGCACTATTTCGCGGTCGCGCTGACCATCGGCATCCTGTTCGGCATCTACTCGTCGGTGTTCGTGGCGGCCGCCATTGCGATGTGGCTCGGCGTCAAGCGCGAGGACCTCGTGAAAGTCGCCGTGACCCGGGACGACCCCAACGACCCGAACTCCGGGGCGGTCGTGTAGAGTGAAGCGGACTTCGCAACGACGCTGATCGCCCCACACGCTCCATGACCGCCGCCCGCAACCAGGCTCTGGCCACCCAGGCAAGGCGCGTCTACCTCGAAGCCCTGGTCCGCGGCATGACGCCGCTGGTGGCGGCCGTGGGGCAGGGCGCGAGCAACCTGCTGGTGCAGGGTGCGCCTCACGCCGTCATGATGGCGCGCCGGGATGCGGTGCAGGCCTGGCAGAAGTCGGGCCCGAACTGGCAGATGGCGGTGGTGGCCGCGCTGCGTCACGCCGCCGTCCATGGCGTCTCCGACAACGCGCGCGAGCACGACACCGGCACGCCGGCGCCGACGTCCAAGATGAGCCTGGTGGATGACTCCACCATCGAGCGCGAGATCACCAGCTCCCGTCTGGCCCTGGTCATGATGGACCGCGCCACCTGGGAGTTCACCGATCTGCGTACCCGCATGCAGGCGTTGGAGGGCCAGGACGACCTGGAGCCCCTGGACCTGCTGCGCGCCCACGTGGTGGCCCGCCTGGCGCTGGACGCCTGGAACCGGGTCGGCCTGGACGCCAACATCTGGCAGCTGCTGCACCACGAGCTGCACGAGGAATTCGCCCAGCTCATCAGCGAGGCCTACCACGAGACCAACCGCTGGCTGATCGCCCAGAAGGTGCTGCCCGAGGTGGACCTGCGCCCGTTCATCCGCCGCACGGCCCAGACGGCCCGGGACATCGCTGCTGCCGCTGCGGCAGGGGCGCCGGTGCCGGCCACGCCTGCCGTCGCAGCCCCCGCGCCCGTGGCGCCGGGCCCGGGCCTGGCCCCCTCGTCAGGCGCCCCGCCCGCTGGGAATGGTGCGCCCGTGCGCAGCAAGGCCAGCAGCCAGGCCGACGAAGTCATGGCCCAGCTGCAGCGCGTGCTGGCACGTCACGTGCCGGGCTTTCCGGTCACCAAGAGCCAGGTGCCCGCCCGCCCGGGCGCTGGCCGCCCCAGCCTGGCGGATGTCGCGCCTGGCGCCCCGTCCGCCGCGCTGGCCTCGGCGGGGCCTGACAGCGCCTCGGGCGCCGCGCGGCCTGCGCTGGCAGATGCACCACCGGCGGTGGCGGCTTCGCCCCGTCTGCTGGGCGCGATCAAGCATGCGCAGGAGTCACTTCAGCGCCGCCCCACCGGTGGGGCTGAATCCAGCGGTGCTGCAGCGAGTGCCCCGCGCGCACTGGAGGAGATCGGCGCCCGCAACCAGGCCTTCAAGCAGGTCCTCAAGCAGGCGGCCAACAACCCTGCCGAGCGCGCGACCATCGAGATCGTCGCGATGATGTTCCAGAGCATCCTGACCGAGGAGCGCATCCCGGCCACGGTGCGCGTGTGGTTTGCCCGGCTGCAGATGCCGGTGCTGCGCGTGGCGGTCAGCGAACCCGACTTCTTTGCAGCCGCCGACCATCCGGCCCGCCGCCTCATCGACCGCATGGGCGCCTGTGTGATGGGCTTCAACACCGCGCAGAGCGGCAGCCCGGGTTCCGAGCGGGCCAGCAACGATGCGCTGGAGCGCGAGATCAAGCGGGTCGTGCAGGTGGTCGAGGCCTACCCTGACACTGGCCGCCGGGTGTTCTCGACGGTGCTGACCGAGTTCGAGAAGTTCCTCGACCACTATTTCGAGAACGAGAACCAGGCCTCCAAGCGCGGCGTGTCCCTTGCCCAGCAGGTGGAGCAGCGCGAGACGCTGGCCATCCAGTACACCATCGAGCTGCGCAAGATGCTGTCAGAAGTGCCGGTGCAGGATGGCGTGCGCGACTTCCTGTTCCACGTCTGGGCCGATGTGCTCGCCGTCACCGCGGTGCGCGCCGGCGCCCAGGCCGACGTCACCAAGACGATGAAGCGGGCCGCGGCCGACCTGATCTGGTCAGCCAGCTCCAAGGCCTCGCGCGAGGAGCGCGCCGAAGTGATCCGCCGCCTGCCGCCGCTGCTCAAGACCCTGCGCGACGGCATGAGCCACGCCGGCCTGCCGACCGACAAGCAGGATGAGCACGTACGCCAGCTGAACAACGCGCTCGCGGCCGCCTTCACGGCCAAGACCGCGGCCATCCCGCGCGAGCGGCTGGACGAACTGATGGATCAGCTCGAGACCTTGGAGGCCATGCTGCCCGAAGACATCGAGGGCGACAGCCATGTCGACGAAATGCTGGTGCGCGACCTGTCCGGCCACGAGTCCGAGGGCATGGAGGTCGTGGCCGAAGGCGGCTCGGCCCCGACGCCGGCCATGGTGGCCTGGGCCCGCGAGCTGCAGGTCGGCGGCTGGTTCATGCTCGACTACCGCGGCCGCAACGAGCAGGTGCAGCTCGCGTGGCGCGGCTTGCGCAAGCAGCTGGCGCTGTTCGTCACGCCCAAGGGCCGTGGCGTGCTGTTCTCGCTGAACCGCATGGCAGCCTTCCTGCAGGCGGGCCTGCTGCTGCCGGCCCAGGATGAAGCCCTGACCGTGCAGGCCACGCGCAAGGCGCTGGCCAAGCTGGATGCTGACCCGGATCAGCTCCTGAAATGACAAACGGCGCCTGAGGCGCCGTTCTTCGTCAGTGCCACCAAGGCTCAGTGGATCAGCCGGTCTTCCGGGGCGACGAAGAGTTCGTCGAGGATGAGGGCATCCGGCTCCTCGCCCAGGCACCAGAACACCATCAGCACGATGATCTTCAGGTCTTCGAGATCCATCGGCGCGCCCGGGATGGCCATGGCACGGTCGATGACCATCTCGCGCATCGGGCCGGGCAGCACGCCGGCCGATTCGAGGAAGCTGATGAAGCCGATGGACGGCTCGCCCAGGTGCTCGATCTCGGCCGCCGAGTACACCCGCATCGCGTGGGCGCTCTGCTCCCCCTGGTAGGACTCGCCGGCCGCAGCCAGTCCGTCGAGCCAGTTCAGGGCCTCCTGGATCTCGTCGTTCTCGAAGCCCACCGCCGTCAGCTTGCGCGCGAGCTGCGCATGGTCGGGGCAGGCGTCCGGACGCCAGTAGGTCTCGTAGAGATAAACCAGGACATCGAACATCGTGAGGGGATGATAGCCGAGGGTTTGAAGCGCCCCAGACGCGAATAACCCCTCGGATCGGGCTCTGATATCCGGGGTTAAGCTCGCTATCCCGCCACGCGCCGCTGAAACAGCTGGCCCGCCAACCGGGCGACCTGGCCGTCCAGTTCCAGCTCCAGCAGGGCCGCCTGCAGCTCGGCCGCCGGCCAGCCGCAGCGGGCCATCAGGGCGTCCAGGCTGACCGGATCGAACCCCATGGCGTCCAGCAGCGCCTGCTGCTCGTGAGGTGTTTCTTCCAGGGTGTCCGGCGTTTCAGGTGACCGCGCGGCGCCCAGGGGCGGCAGTTCCTCCAGCACGTCTTGCGCCGACTCGACCAATTTGGCGCCCTGGCGAATCAGCGCATGGCAGCCGCGCGCCTGCGGTGAATGGATGGAGCCAGGGATGGCAAACACCTCCCGCCCGGCCTCCACCGCCAGCCTGGCCGTGATCAGCGACCCTGACTGCAGGGCCGCTTCCACCACGAGGCAGCCCTGGCTCAGGCCCGCGATGATGCGGTTGCGCCGCGGGAAATTGGCCTGCATCACGGGTGTCCCCAGCGAGTATTCACTCACCAGCAAGCCACCGCCCGCCAGCACGCGAGCCGCCAGCTTCTCATTGCGCTTGGGGTAGACGATATCCAGCCCCGTGCCCACGACGGCGACCGTGGCGCCGCCGGCGTCCAGGGCGCCTTCATGCGCGGCGGCGTCCACGCCGAGGGCCAGGCCAGAGACGATGGTGTAACCGGCCCGCGCAAGCGCTTGGGCGAACGCGCGGGCGTTGTCCTCGCCCTGCGGCGTCGGGCTGCGGCTGCCGACGATGGCCAGCGACGGGCTGGCGAGCAGCTCGCGCTTGCCCTGCAGCCACAACAGCAGTGGCGGATCAGCCGTGGCCAGCAGCCGGGCAGGGTAATCGGCATCGCCCAGCATCATCAGGTCGTGCCCGGGCTCGGCAAGCCAGACCTCGGTACGCGCGATCAGCTCGGGCAGATGCTCCGGCGGCTGGCTGAAGGCCTGGCGCTGCTTGGGCGGCAGCGCTTGGTCGAGCGCTGCGGCAGGCAGTTCGAACACGGCTGGGGCGCTGCCAGCCATGGCGAGCAGCCGCCGGGCGGCGCCGGGGCCGACGCATTCGGTCAGCCGCAGCCAGGCGGCCAGTTCGGCCGTGTCGAACTTCAAGGCTGCGTGAAGCGGTCGCCGACGGTGACGGGGTCCTTGACGGAGATGATGAGGGCGTAGGACACGCGCTCATAGACCTCGAACACGAACAGCACGCCGTGGCGTTCGTCCGGCAGCTTGATGGGCTCGACGCGCTCGCCGGTCTTGTCGACCGTGCGCTCGCCGTCACGCCACAGGGCCAGCACATGGCCACGCTCGAGCTTGTCGCGCTTGCCGCGGTTCAACACGACGATCTGGTTCTGGCCGGCGTTCAGCGCCTCACCATAGACCGCCGCGATTTGACCCGCGACCGGCTGATCCGGCGCGTGGGGCATGTAGCGATCCAGGTCGCGTGCCGGGGCGGGAGCCAGGCGATCACCCACGCCGACTTCCAGCCGGGCGAGGTTGACCTTGATCGTGGCGGGGATGGTTTCGGGCTTGCCGTCCGGGCCCGGCCGGGTGTCGGCCGCGCGCGTGAGCTCGGCGGTGCCGACGTAGGGTGCTTCGTAGCCCAGGATTTCCTTGGTGGTCGGGTCGCGCAGCTCGCGGGCGGTGCGGAAGATCCGGAAATCGACGTTGTTGCCAAAGTCGCCCCGGGCATAGGCCTTGCCGCCCTGACCCAGCACCACATGCCCTTCTTCCGTCGCGACGATGCGCGGTGCGGTGGCGAGTTGGTCGGTGTCGAAGACGACCGCTTCGGTCAGGAAGGGCTGGATGAGGTTGAGCGGAATGCTGGCGATGGGGCTGGCGTCCAGCGAGGCGATGCGCATGCGCGGGCTCAGCTTGACGGCACCACCCGCCCCGCCGCTGCCCACGCCCTGCGCGAGCTCCAGCCGGGCGCGGTCGCCGCTCTTGACCAGCAGCAGCACCTGGCCCGGGTAGATCAGGTGCGGGTTGCGGATCTGGTCGCGGTTCATGCCCCAGAGTTCGGGCCAGCGCCAGGGGCTCTTCAGGAAGATCTGGGAGATGTCCCACAGGGTGTCGCCCGCCTTCACGATGTGTTGGTCGGGGGCGTTGGGCGCCAGCTCGGACAGCGGCACACCGGCGGCGGCGACCTGATCGGCCACACGGCGCTGTTCGGGCGTGATGGGCAACTGGCTGGTCTGGGCCCAGGCCGAAGCCGTAGCGAGGGCCAGGCAGGCCGCAAGGACGGAAAAGTGGGCAGGACGGGCAGCGGGCATCGGGAGCGGTCTCCGAAGGGATTGCCGGATCGGCGAAAATCCGGGTGATTCTGCCCGCATTCAACCGGGCTGGACCGCGCTTGCGAGTGCTTACAAAGCGCCTGGCGTGGCCCGAGCCCCACATTCCATGGCACAACTGCACATCCTTCGCTTCCCCGACCCGCGCCTTCACACCGTCGCCAAGCCCGTGGCGGCGGTTGACGAGCGCATCCGCCGACTCGTCGACGACATGCTCGAGACCATGTACGCCGCCGATGGCGTCGGGCTTGCCGCCACGCAGGTGGACGTGCATGAGCGCGTCATCGTCATCGACACCTCGCAGGAGCGAGACACCCCCCGGGTGCTGATCAACCCCGAGCTGGTCAAGGTCAGCGAGCGCATGGTCGAGGGTGAGGAAGGGTGTCTGTCCGTCCCCCAGATCTATGACAAGGTGCCGCGCCACGCCGAGGTCACGGTGCGCGCCACCAATCGCGATGGCGAGGTCTACGAGTTCGACGCCGACGGCCTGCTGGCCGTGTGCGTGCAGCACGAGATGGACCACCTGATGGGCAAGGTGTTCGTCGAGTACCTGAGCCCGCTCAAGCGCGATCGCATCAAGACCAAGATGGTCAAGAAGACACGCGAGGAAGAGGCCGAGGCCAAGAAGCGCCAGCAGCGCTTCTGACCTGGCATGGCCCGCGCATGAGAGTCGTCTTCGCCGGCACGCCGGAATTCGCTGCGGTCGCCCTGGATGCCATCCTGGCGGCCGGTTTCAAGGTGCCGCTGGTGCTCACCCAGCCCGACCGCCCCGCCGGGCGCGGCATGAAGCTGCAGGCCTCGGCCGTCAAGCAGCGGGCGCTGGCCGCCGGCATCCCGGTCGCCCAGCCGCAAGGCCTCAAGCTCGACGGCAAGTACGCCGCCGATGCCGCGGCGGCCCGCGAGGCCCTGCAGGCGGCGCAGGCCGACGTCATGGTGGTGGCCGCCTATGGCCTCATCCTGCCGCAATGGGTGCTCGACACCCCGCCACGCGGCTGCCTGAACATCCATGCCTCCCTGCTGCCGCGCTGGCGGGGGGCGGCGCCCATCCATCGCGCCATCGAGGCGGGCGACACCGAGACCGGCATCACGATCATGCAGATGGATGCCGGCCTGGACACCGGCGACATGCTGCTCGTGGGCCGCGAAACGATCCGGCCCGACGACACCACCGCCGTGCTGCACGACCGCCTGGCGGCGCTGGGCGGGCAGCTCATCGTCGAGACCCTGCAGGCGCCGGCCCTGGCCCGCACGCCGCAGCCTGCCGAGGGCGTCACCTACGCCCACAAGATAGAGAAGGCCGAAAGCAGCATCGACTGGCGCCAGCCTGCCGCTGAGATCGAGCGGCGGCTGCGCGCCTTCGACCCCTTCCCCGGCGGTGTGGCCACGCTCGCGGGTGAGGCCGTCAAGGTCTGGCGCGCCGAATGTGTCGCCGGGCAAGGCGCGCCGGGCGAGGTGATCGCACCCGGCCCGGTGGTCGCCTGCGGCGAGGGCGCCCTGCGCCTGACCGAGCTGCAGCGTGCTGGCGGCAAGCGCGGGCCGGCGGCCGCCTTCCTGCAAGCCCGGCCGATCGCGGTGGGCGAGCGCTTCGACGCTTGAAAACCACGCGCCGTGGCACCATCTGCCACGCCGTCAACACCACCCGAGGCCTGCTGCGATGTTCAACCTGATGAAGACCGCCATCCTGATGGCCGCCATCACGGCGCTGTTCATGGGCGTGGGCGCGTTGATCGGCGGCCAGACCGGCATGCTGATCGCGCTGCTGGTCGCCGTCGGCATGAACTTCTTCAGCTATTGGTTCTCCGCGGACATGGTGCTGAAGATGTACAACGCCCGCGAGGTCGACGCGAGCTCGGCGCCGCAGTTCTACGGCATGGTCGCCGAGTTGGCCCAGCGCGCCGGCCTGCCCATGCCCAAGGTCTACCTGATCGATGAAGACGCGCCCAATGCCTTCGCCACCGGGCGCAATCCGGAGCATGCGGCGGTGGCGGCCACCACCGGCATCCTGCGTGTGCTGTCCGAGCGCGAGCTGCGCGGCGTCATGGCGCACGAGCTGGCCCACGTCGCCCACCGCGACATCCTGATCAGCACCGTCAGCGCGACCATGGCCGGTGCCATCTCGATGCTGGCCAACTTCGCCGCCTTCTTCGGTGGGCGCGACGAGCATGGTCGCCCGACCAACCCGATCGCCGGCATCGCCGTCGCGCTGCTGGCGCCGCTGGCAGCCAGCCTGATCCAGATGGCGATCAGCCGTGCGCGCGAGTTCGAGGCCGACCGTGGCGGTGCCGAGATCTCCGGCGACCCGGCGGCCCTGGCTTCGGCGCTCGACAAGATCCACCGCTACGCCCAGGGCATCCCGATGGCGCCGGCCGAGGCTCACCCCGAGACGGCGCAGATGATGATCATGAACCCGCTGTCCGGCGGCGGGCTGCGCGGCCTGTTCTCGACCCACCCGGCCACCGAGGAGCGCATCGCGCGCCTGATGGCCATGGTGCGGCGCTGATTCAAGTTCGCGCCGGTGCGGCCGATACTTCAGTCGATGAAGCGCCTTCTTCTTGCCCTGCCCCTGCTCGCAGCCCTGTCGGCCTGCGAGCAGCTGGGCATTGACGACCCGGCCAAGGTCGCCGCCGCCAAGGAGGCCGACGGCAAGGCCATCGGCAGTGCCTGCCGGCATGCCATGCGCGCCATCGAAGACTGCTACGTGCTGAACCCCAAGGCCCAGAAGGCCGCCGTCTACGCCGGCTGGCGCGAGATGGACGAGTACATGCGCGAGAACAAGCTCGAAGGCATCGCCCCGGTCGTGCCGCGGCCGGGTGCCAAGCCCAAGACCGACGAAGAAGAGGCCGCCGCACCGGCCAAGACCTCCGAGAAGGCGGGCGACAAGGCCGCAGAGAAAGTGGCCGAGAAGGTCGCCGACAAGTCCGGCGCCGCGGCCAAGGCCCACTGACCGGCGCGGCCAGCCGCATTTCAGCCCCCCGATTTCGCGCATCGTCGCGCCAGGTTCGACGCCGGCCGCCCGGCAAGACACCATGGCAACCATCGCAACCCAGATGGAGCCCGCCATGAACACCACCCGCCGCCTCTTCGCCCTCGGTCTCGTCGCTGCCACCGTGGCCAGCGGCACCGCGCAGGCCTGGAGCTGGAGCAACGAGCGCGTCTCGGGCAATGGCGACATCGCCACCGAAGCCCGCGACACGGGCAGCTTCGACGGCGTCTCGGTCTCCGGCAGCTTCAACGTCATCGTGCGCCAGGGCAGTGCGACGAAGGTCGAGGTCAAGGCCGACCGCAACCTGCTGCCGCTGATCGAGACCCGCGTGGTCGATGGCGGCAAGGGCCGCACCCTGCAGATCGAGCCCAAGAAGGGCTACAACCTCAGCGCGTCGACCACGCCGAGCTTCGTCATCGAGCTGCCCAGCCTTCGCGCGGTCGCCGTGGCGGGTTCGGGCAACATCAAGGTCGAGGCCATGAAGACCGGCGGCGTGGAGGCGGCGATCGCTGGCTCGGGCGACATCCGCTTCGCCAACCTGGAAGCCGAGAAGCTGGCCATGAAGGTCAGCGGCAGCGGTGACATCGTGGCCGTGGGCCGCTGTGGCTACGCCAGCGTCTCGATCGCCGGCAGCGGTGACGTGAAGGCCGCGGAGCTGCTGGCCGACGAGGTCAAGGTCAGCATCGCCGGCAGCGGTGACGCCCAGGTCAATGCCAGCAAGAAGCTCAACGTCTCCATCGCCGGCTCGGGCGATGTGAAGTACGCCGGCTCGCCCGAGATCTCCTCCTCCATCGCTGGCAGCGGCAAAGTCCGCCGGCTTGGCCAGTAAGACCCCCATCCCGCCGACAATGGCGGGATGCAGTGGATTGAGAAACTGCGCGCGCTGGCGGCCGATGCCGATTTCCGCCAGGGTGCGCGCGACATGGCTTCGCCCTCGCTCGGGCTGGCCGCCTGGGGGCTGGTGGCTGGGGTGACGATGGTCAAGGGCGGCCTCAGCATCCCGCAGGCCATGGGGATGTCGCTGCTGGTCTTCGCGGGCAGCGCGC
The DNA here is from genome assembly GCF_002205845.1 of Roseateles puraquae. Lineage (GTDB taxonomy): Bacteria > Pseudomonadota > Gammaproteobacteria > Burkholderiales > Burkholderiaceae_C > Pelomonas > Pelomonas puraquae. The sequence goes on from NZ_NISI01000010.1 coordinate 207,058, forward strand.
AGCTGTCGGCCGTGCCCCTGATCGCCGCCGGTGCGCCGCTGTGGGTGCTGCTGGCCACGGCCTTCTGCGTGAACCTGCGCTTCGTCATCTTCAGCGCGCAGTGGCGCCACTATTTCGGCCACCTGCCGCGGCTGCAGCGGCTCATGACGACCTACTTCGCGGCTGACCTGAACTTCGCCTACTTCGTGAAGCGCTACCCGGATGCCGCCCCCTCGGCCGGCCAGCAGCGCTACTTCTGGGGCGGTGTGGCGGTCAACTGGCCGATGTGGCAGGTCTGCTCGTTCACCGGCATCCTGCTGGCCGAGCGCATTCCGCCGCACTGGGGCATCGGCTTCGCGGGCGTGCTGGCTCTGCTGGGCATCTCCTACTCGCTGCTGACCGAGCGTACGCTCTGGTGGGTGGCCGTCACGGCCGGCGCGGTGTCGGTGGCCACCTACTCGCTGCCGCTGAAGCTCAACATCCTGTGCGCCATCGTGGCTGCCGGCGCGGTGGGCTGGTGGCTGGATGCGCGAAAGGCACAACAGCAGCGAAAGGCCCGGGCATGAGCGACGCGATGATCTGGATCGCCCTCGTTGGCCTGGGCCTGATCACGGTCGTGACCCGCGGCTTCTTCATGATCGGCGACCAGCCCCTGCCCATGCCCGACTGGCTGCGCGAGTTGCTCAAGGTCGCGCCGCTGGCTGCGCTGATGGCGGTCGTCGCGCCGGAGATCTTCATGACCCAGGGCCACGCCATCACCACCTGGCAGGACGCCCGCTGGCCGGCGGCGCTCGCGGCAACGGGCTACTACTTCTGGCGCCGCGGCATCCTCGGCACCATCCTGGTGGGCATGGCCGTGATGCTGCCCTTGAAGCTCGGCCTGGGCTGGTAGGCGCCGCACCGGGGTACGTGGCGTAACGGGGCGAGAATCGCGGCAGTTTCCTCAACTGACCCGCGACCATGAACGTCATCCGCTTCTCCGACCTGATCGCCGCCGGCAAGGTGTCCGGCCAACGCGTCTTCATCCGCGCCGACCTGAACGTGCCGCAGGATGACGACGGCAAGATCACCGAGGACACCCGCATCCGCGCCTCCCTGCCGGCCATCAAGATGGCCCTGGACGCAGGCGCCGCCGTCATGGTCACGTCGCACCTGGGCCGCCCGACCGAGGGTGAGTTCAAGCCCGAGGATTCGCTGGCGCCGGTCGCCCAGCGTCTGTCGGAGCTGCTCGGCCGCCCGGTGCCGCTGCAGCGCGACTGGGTCGATGCCGTGTCGGTCGCGCCCGGCCAGGTGGTGCTGCTGGAGAACTGCCGCCTCAACAAGGGCGAGAAGAAGTGCAACGACGAGTTGTCGAAGAAGCTTGCCGCGCTGTGCGACATCTTCGTGCACGACGCCTTCGGCACCGCCCACCGCGCCGAGGCCACGACCTACGGCATCGCCAAGTACGCCAAGGTGGCCTGCGCCGGCCCGCTGCTGGCTGCCGAGATCGACGCCATCACCAAGGCCCTGGCCAACCCGCGCCGCCCGCTGGTGGCCATCGTGGCCGGCTCCAAGGTGTCGACCAAGCTGACCATCCTGCAGAGCCTGGCCGGCAAGGTCGACGGCCTGATCGTCGGCGGCGGCATCGCCAACACCTTCATGCTGGCCTCGGGCCTGAAGATCGGCAAGTCGCTGGCCGAGCCGGACCTGATCGACCAGGCCAAGGCCGTCATCGAGGCCATGAAGGCCCGCGGCGCCGAAGTGCCCATCCCGGAAGACGTCGTCACCGCCAAGACCTTTGCCGCAGGCGCCACGGCCTCGGTCAAGGCCGCGGCCGACGTGGATGACGACGACCTGATCCTGGACATCGGCCCCAAGACCGCCGCCAAGCTGGCCGAGAAGCTCAAGTCCGCCGGCACCATCGTCTGGAACGGCCCGGTCGGCGTGTTCGAGTTCCCGGCCTTCGCGCACGGCACCGAGGCCATCGCCCGCGCCATTGCCGAAAGCGTCGCCTTCAGCATCGCCGGCGGTGGTGACACCCTGGCCGCGATCGCCAAGTACGGCATCGAGAAGGACGTGGGCTACATCTCCACCGGCGGCGGCGCCTTCCTGGAAGTGCTGGAAGGCAAGACCCTGCCGGCCTTCGAGATCCTGGCCAAGCGCGCCCAGGGCTGACCGACGGCTGCCTCGGCCTCGTGCCGGGGCAAGCCTGGCTGGCCGCCTGACGAACGCGGCCTGCCGAATCGGCATGACCGCCTGTGCAAGCGGCATCGCCAGCGGCGTAACCGCGCAGTAACCTCCGGGGCCGACCTCATGCCTCGCTGTGGAGACTGCTGCCATGGAAAAGAACAACGCTCCCTTGTCGCCCGCGGAAGCCGCGCTGCGCGACGCCGCGCTCGACTATCACCGTGCCCCGACGCGCGGCAAGATTTCCGTCACGCCGACCAAGGCCTTGTCCAACCAGCGCGACCTGTCGCTGGCCTACTCGCCGGGCGTGGCCTATCCCTGCCTGGACATCGAGCGTGACCCGTCACTGGCGGCCGAGTTCACCTCGCGCGGCAATCTCGTGGGCGTCATCACCAATGGCACCGCAGTGCTGGGGCTGGGCGACATCGGCCCGCTGGCCGCCAAGCCGGTGATGGAGGGCAAGGGCTGCCTCTTCAAGAAGTTTGCCGGCATCGACGTGTTCGACATCGAGCTGGCCGAGCGCGACCCCGATAAGCTCATCGACATCATCGCGGCCATGGAGCCGACGCTGGGCGGCATCAACCTCGAAGACATCAAGGCGCCGGAGTGCTTCTACATCGAGCGCGAGCTGTCCAAGCGGATGAACATCCCGGTCTTCCACGATGACCAGCACGGCACCGCCATCATCTCCTCGGCCGCGCTGCTCAACGGCCTGGAGCTGGTGGGCAAGGACATCGGCCAGGTGAAGGTGGCCGTGTCGGGCGCAGGTGCGGCCGCCATCGCCTGCCTGGACGTGATGGTCGGCCTGGGCGTGAAGCGCGAGCACATCTTCGTGTGCGACTCGCGCGGCGTGATCCACAGCGAGCGCGAAGACGCCAAGGCCGGCAAGCTGGATGAATCCAAGCAGCGCTACTGCCAGGTCACGCCAGCGCGCACGCTGGCCGACGTGGTCAGCGGTGCCGATGTGTTCCTCGGCTGCTCGGCGGCCGGCGTGCTGACTGCCGACATGGTCAAGGCGATGGCCGCCCAGCCCATCATCCTGGCCCTGGCCAACCCCGAGCCCGAGATCCGCCCCGAGCTCGCCAAGGCTGCGCGGCCTGACTGCATCATCGCGACCGGCCGCAGCGACTACCCCAACCAGGTCAACAACGTCCTGTGCTTCCCCTACATCTTCCGGGGTGCGCTGGACTGCGGCGCCACCAAGATCACCGAGGGCATGAAGCTGGCCTGCGTGCGCGAGATCGCCGCACTCGCCAAGGCCGAGACGAGTGACGAGGTGGCGGCGGCCTACGCCGGCCAGGAACTGGCCTTCGGGCCGGAGTACCTCATCCCCAAACCTTTCGATGCACGGCTCATCCTGCGCATCGCACCCGCCGTGGCCGCCGCGGCGGCAGCCGATGGCGTGGCCACGCGGCCCGTGGTCGACCTGGAGGCCTATCGGCAGTCGCTGGAGCGCTTCGTCTACCAGACGGGCATGTTCATGCGCCCGGTGTTCACGGCCGCCCGCGCCGAGAAGGCCCGCGTCATCTACGCCGAGGGCGAGGACGAGCGGGTGCTGCGCGCGGTGCAGGTGGCGCTGGACGAAGGCCTGTGCCGCCCGACGCTGATCGGCCGCCCGGCCGTGCTGCAGTCACGCATCCAGCGCGCGGGCCTGCGCCTGAAGCTGGGCGAAGACGTGGCCGTCATCGACCCCGAAGACGACCCGCGCTTCCGCCAGTACTGGGAGGCCTACCACGCGCGCATGAAGCGCAACGGCGTGACGCCCGAGATGGCCAAGTCGGCGGTGCGGCGCTCCAACACGGCCATCGGCGCCTTGGCCATCGAGCTGGGCGATGCCGACGCGATGATCTGCGGCATGGTCGGCCGCTTCGATCGCCACCTGGAGCAGGTGCGCGAGCTGGTGGGCCTGGCGCCCGGTGCGCGGCAGTTTGCCGCGATGAATGCGCTGATGCTGGAGCAGATGACGCTCTTCATCGCCGACACCTTCGTCAACGACGACCCCAGTGCCGAGGAGCTGGCCGACATCGCCGCCATGGCCGCCGAAGAGGTGCACCGCTTCGGCCTGCCGCCCAAGCTCGCCTTCGTCAGCCATTCGATGTTCGGCTCCAGCACGCGCCCCTCGGCAATCAAGATGCGCCGCGCTCATGAGCTGTTCGCTGCGGCCCACCCCGAGGTGGAATGCGATGGCGAGATGCATGGCGACGCGGCGCTGTCCGAAAGCGTGCGCCACGCCTTCCTGCCTGACAGCAAGCTCACCGGTGCGGCCAACCTGCTGGTGCTGCCCACGCTGGACGCCGCCAACATCCTGTTCAACGTACTGAAGATCAGCGCCAGTCATGGCGTGACGGTCGGCCCCATCCTGCTGGGCGCAGCCAAGCCCGTGCACATCCTGACGCCGTCGGCGACGGTGCGCCGCATCGTCAACATGACGGCTCTGGCGGTGGCTGATGTGCGCGAGGCGCGCCGGTAGTTTCCCGGCTGGCAGCGCGGGCTTGCCTGCGCAAGCATGCGACTCGCGCTCGCGCGCGATGTCACCGCCGCGGGCAGCAGGGAGGAACCATGAGAACACTTGCCGCCGCGGTGCTGGCCGCGCTGCTGACCGCCCCTGGGCTGCCCGCCCGAGCCCAGGCCGACGATGCGCTGCTCCGGGCCATTTACCAGGAGCTGGTGGAGATCAACACCACGCCTTCGTCGGGCGACTGCACCGTGGCCGTCAAGGCCATGGCGGCGCGGCTCAAGGCCGGTGGGTTCCAGGACGACGAGATCCGCATCGTCGTGCCCCCGGGTGCCGACAAGCATGGCAACCTCGTGGCCCGGCTGCGGGGCAGCGGCGCGCAGCGGCCTTTGCTGCAGTTGGCGCATGTGGACGTGGTCGAGGCCCGGCGCGAGGACTGGACCCGCGATCCCTTCAAGCTGGTCGAGGAAGACGGCTACTTCTACGCCCGCGGCAGCTCTGACGACAAGTCCATGGCGGCCATCTATGTGGCCAACATGATCCGCTTCCGCAAGGAGGGCCTGAAGCCCGCGCGCGACCTCGTGCTCGCCCTCACCTGTGGTGAGGAGACCGTCCCAGGCCCGTACAACGGGGTGGAGTACCTGCTCAGGCACCACCGGGGCTTGATCGACGCGGAGCTGGCCCTCAACGAAGGCGGCGGCGGCGCGCTGACGGCCGAGGGCCAGCCGCTGTTCCACCGCATCCAGGCCGGCGAGAAGGTGTTCCAGAGTTTCCAGCTCGAGGTGACCAACAAGGGCGGTCACAGTTCGGTGCCCGTCCCCGACAACGCCATCTATCGCCTCGCCGATGGCCTGTCGCGCCTGGCACGCTTCAGCTTCCCGCTCAAGCTCTCGCCGGTCACGCGGGCCTATTTTGAGTACCTGGCGCAGACCGAGAAGCCCGCCGTGGCGCAAGACATCCGCGCCATCCTGCGCGACCCGCCGGACCCCGACGCCCAGAACCGGCTCTGGCAGGTCAGCGCGACTTACAACGCCAGCGCGCGCACCACCTGTGTTGCCACTCAACTAGACGCGGGGCATGCCGTCAACGCCCTGCCGCAGCGCGCCAAGGCCTTCGTGAACTGCCGCATCCTGCCTGGCCAGCGCGTGGAGGACGTGCAGGCCACGCTGGAGCGCGTTTTAGCCGACGCGCAGATCAAGGTCACGCGCATGGGTGGGGCCGTCGAGGCACCGATGCCGCCCATGAAAGAGTCGCTGCTCGAGGCCATCAAGGCCGTCAACGAAGAAGTCTGGCCGGGCGTGCCGGTGATCCTCGGGTTGACGCCGGGTGCGTCTGACGGACGATTCCTGAATCAGAGCGGGATCTGGACCTATGGCGTCACAGGGCTCTTCCATCCGCCGGGCGGGTCCAATGCCCACGGGCTCAATGAGCGGCTGCGGGTGCGCTCCCTGTTCGAGGGCGCCGAGTTCCAGTACCGGCTGGTCAGGCGCCTGGCGCAGCCGTGACGGCAGGCTGCGGCTGCGGCCGTGACGGGCTGAACTGGGCCAGGGCCACACCGCCCAGGATCACCCCCGCACCCAGCAGCTTGTGGGCGCTGAACTGCTCGCCGCCCCAGGCCCAGGCGGCCAGGCCTGCGATCAGCGGCATCAGGTAGATGAGCGGTGCGGTGCGTGCCACGCCGCGCCGCTCGTTGGCCCAGCCCCAGGCCAGCCAGCCCAGGAAACCGCCGCCGGCCGTCTGCCACAGCGTGCCGGTCCAGACCCAGCCGGGCAGGGCGGCCCAGTCCAGTGCAGCCAGCGACGGGGCGCTCCACAGCAGCATCGGCAGCGTGCAGACCAAGCTGCCGTAGCCCAGCACCGTCACGCCGCCGTGGTGCTGGATCAGCGGCTTGCTGGCCACCGTGTAATAGCTGAATAGGGCGGCGGCGAGCAGCAGCGTCAGGTCGCCCAGCGAGGCCTGCCAGTCGGCAGAGAGCAGCTTGTCCGACGTGAACAGCAGCGCGCCGGCTGCCGCCGTGGCCACACCGGCGACCTGGCCGCGCGACAGCCGCTCGATGCCGCTCAGGCGCAGGATCAGCAGCGTGAACACCGGCCCGCAGGCCAGCAGCACGCTGGCGCTGAAGGCCGTCGAGCCCTGCATGCCCAGCGCCGACAGCAGCAGGTGCAGGCCCTGGCCGACCAGGGTCAGCCGCACGAGCGGCCAGATCTCCTGCCGGTCCAGCCGCGGCCAGTGCGTGCCGAAGCGCCAGCACAGCAGGGCCACGGCGCAGAAGGGCACGAGCAGGTAGCGCAGGCCGAGAAAGCCGATCGGGCCGACCTGGCCGAACAGTGCCTTCTGCAGCGGGAAGTTGACACCCCAGACGATGACGACGGCCAGGGCCGCGAGCAGGGGCAGATGAGAAGCGGGGGCGCGGTCCGGCATGCAGGGCGGGGGAGGGTTGAGGTCAGAATTGTCCTGCCCTGCCGGCGACCTGCCGGAAGGCATCGTCGATTCGCATCCCACCCTCCGCCTGAAACCCGATGAATCTAGAGCTGCCCAGCCGACTCGCGCCCCTGGACCCTGGCCACGCCGACGCACGCGCCTTGATGGCCCTGTCCGAGGCCTATATGGGCACGCTCTACCCGAGCGAGAGCAATCATTTCGAGCCGCCGGAAGGCCTGCGCGCGCCGCAGGGCGAGTTCTGGGGCTTCTGGGTGGGCGACACCCTCGTGGGCTGTGGCGGCGTGAAGTTCCATGCCCCGCCGGATGGGCCCGCCTACGGTGAAATCAAGCGCCTGTTCGTGCTGGACAGCGCGCGTGGGCGTGGCGCGGCCAAGCAGCTGATGGCGCGCCTCGAAGACGCCCTGCGCGCCCGCGGCACGGGGCTTGCGCGGCTGGAAACCGGCATCCACCAGCCCGAGGCCATTGGCCTGTACCGGCGCCTGGGGTATGCGGAGCGCGGCCCGTTCGGCGCCTACGCGCCCGACCCCTTGAGCCTCTTCATGGAGAAGTCGCTGGGCTGAAACGCGGAGAAACTCCAGCGCGCCTCGGCGGCTCATAATTCCTCGCCCCTACAAGTTGAGACAAGTCATGACCCGCGCCACCAAGATCGTCGCCACCCTCGGCCCCGCTTCCAACACGCCGGAGGTGCTGGAACAGATGATCCGCGCCGGGGTCGACGTGGTGCGACTGAACTTCTCCCACGGCAAGGCGCAGGACCACATCGACCGCGCGACCATGGTGCGCGAGGCCGCAGCCCGTGTCGGCAAGTCGGTGGCCATCATGGCCGACCTGCAGGGCCCCAAGATCCGCGTCGGCAAGTTCGAAGGCGGCAAGATCGAGCTGGTGCCCGGTGCCAGGTTCGTGCTGGATGCCGATCGCACCGAGCTTGGCAACCAGGACATCGCCAGCCTCGACTACAAGGAACTGCCGCGCGACGTGAAGCCCGGCGACACCCTGCTGCTCAACGACGGCCTGCTGGTGCTCACCGTCGAAGCCGTGCGCGGCGCGCAGGTGCACACCATCGTGAAGCTCGGCGGCGAGCTGTCCAACAACAAGGGCATCAACAAGCAGGGCGGCGGCCTGACCGCGCCAGCCCTGACGGGCAAGGACATGGAAGACATCAAGACCGCGATGTCCTTCCAGTGCGAGTACCTGGCGGTGAGCTTCCCCAAGAACGCGACCGACATGGAAATGGCCCGCCAGCTCGCCAATGTGGCCGGCGAGCCCTATCGCCACAAGCCGGCCATGATCGCCAAGATCGAGCGCTACGAGGCCATCCCGCACCTGGAGGCCATCCTGAAGGCGTCCGACGGCATCATGGTCGCCCGCGGCGACCTGGCCGTGGAAGTGGGCAATGCCGCCGTGCCGGCGCTGCAAAAGCGCATGATCAAGATGGCCCGCGAGCTGGACAAGGTGTCCATCACGGCCACGCAGATGATGGAGTCGATGATCGTCAACCCGGTGCCCACGCGCGCCGAGGTCAGCGACGTGGCCAACGCGGTGCTGGACGGCACCGACGCGGTCATGCTGTCGGCCGAGACGGCCGCGGGCAAGTTCCCGATCGAGACCGTCGAGCAGATGGCCAACATCGCGCTGGAGGCCGAGCGGGCGGAGTTCGTCACGCTGGACACCGACTTCGCCGGCCGCCAGTTCGGCCGCATCGACCAGTCCATCGCGATGGGCGCGCTGTTCACGGCCCACCACCTGGGTTGCAAGGCCATCCTGGCGCTGACCGAGTCGGGCTCCACCGCGCTGTGGATGAGCCGCCACCGCATCAACGTGCCGATCTTCGGCCTGACGACGCAGTCGGTCAGCCAGCGCAAGATGGCGCTGTACCGCAATGTCACGCCGCTGCTGATGGCCAAGTTCGACGATCGCGACGCCGCCCTGGCCGCGGCCGAGAAGATCCTGGTCGAGCGCGGCGTGCTGATGCCGGGCGACACTTATGCCATCACCTGCGGCGAGCCGATGGGCTACCCGGGCGGCACCAACATGCTCAAGGTCTGCCGCGTCGCCTGACGCGGGTTGACCGCCGCCGCGGCGGCCGGCTCCCAGGCTTGTCAGGCGTCTGACAGACGCGGGCAAGCAGCCTGTCATTCGGGTTTCCCAGAATGCCAGCATGCCTGCGATCGATCGCCTTCCCGAAGCCAGCCTGGATGTGGTGCTGCCCGCGTTCAACGAGGCGGCCAACCTGCCGGGTCTGTTCGCGCAGCTGCGACAGGCCCTCGCGCCACTGACGCCCCACTGGCGCGTGCTGCTGGTCGACGACGGCAGCACCGATGACACCGGCGCCGTGGCTCTGGCGGCGCGTGACGCCGGCCTGCCGCTGCGCTATGTGCGCCTGTCGCGCAACTTCGGCAAGGAAGCCGCGCTGACCGCGGGCCTGGCACTCGCCGATGCCGACCGCGTGCTGCTGATGGATGCGGATGGCCAGCATGCGCCCGAGCTGGTCACGCAGATGCATGAGGCCTGGCTGCGCGGTGCCGACATGGCCTGCGCCGTGCGCGCCAACCGCGACGAGGAGGGGCCGCTCAAGCGCTGGGGCACACGGCTGTTCTACCGCCTCGTCAACGCCTCCACGCGCCTGACCATCCCGCCGGATGCGGGCGACTTCCGGCTGCTGGACCGTCGTGTGGTGCAGGCGCTCAATGCCCTGCCGGAGCGCAATCGCTTCATGAAGGGCCTGTACGCCTGGGTGGGCTACCGCACCGAGTTCCTTCCTTACACGCCGCGGCCGCGGGCGCATGGCCGCAGCCATTTCTCGCTGCCGCGGCTGCTGAACCTCGCCTTCAACGGCGTGACCGCCTTCACCAACCTGCCGCTGCGCATGAGCAGCCTGCTGGGCGCCGTCGTGGCCTGCTGTGCCCTGGCCTATGGCGTGTTCCTGGTCGTGGAGCACCTGCTGTACGGGCACCCCATTCCCGGCTGGCCGACGGTGGTGGTTGGGATGATGTTCTTCAGCGGCGTGCAGTTGTTGTCCATCGGCCTGCTGGGCGAGTACGTGGGTCGCATCTTTGACGAGGTGAAGCAGCGGCCGCTTTATCTGGTGGCCCAGGACACCGGGCCGGCTTCGTGAGCGCGGCGCGCCGGCTGGCCGTCTGCGCCGATGACTTCGGCCAGGGGCCGGCAGTCGACCGCGGCATCCTGGCGCTGGCCGAGCAGCGGCGCCTGACGGCGGTGAGTTGCCTGGTGACGCCCCGCCGCTGGCCGACGGCGGCGCGGGCGCTGCGCGGCGCCCAGGTCGCCACCGGGCTGCACCTGAATCTCACCGAGGGCGAACCGCTCAGCCCGGCTCTGCGCCGGCACTGGCCGCAGTTTCCGCGGCTGGGCGCGCTGCTCGCGATGGCCGGGCTCGGCCGGCTGCCGCCCGGTCTGGCCGACGAGGTGCAGGCGCAGCTGTCCCGGTTTGCCGAGGTGCGCGGTGCTGCTCCGGATTTCCTCGACGGTCACCAGCATGTGCATGCCCTGCCCGGGGTGCGGCACCTGGTGCTCGCGGCAGCGCGGCCATGGCAGCGGCCGGTGCGCAACACCGGGCGTGTGCTCGGGCCGGGTTTCGGGTTCAAGCGGGCGGTGATCGCCGCGTGCGGCGGGCGGGTCCTGGCCCGGGTCGCGCGGCAGCAGGGCGTGCCGCAGCCCTCAGCCCTGGTGGGGGTGTACGACTTCGACCCGGCAGCGGATTACCGCACGCTGGTGCAGGGCTGGTTGCAGACGGCACCCGATGGCGCGCTGTTGTTCTGCCATCCGGCGCTCGGAGGCTCGGACCCGGGCGACCCCATCGCCGCAGCACGCCAGCGAGAAGCCGCCTATCTCGCGAGCGACCTGTTCGTGCAGGACCTGGCGGCTGCCGGCGTCGTGCTCGGCTGAACGCGGTGGGGCCTCACGGGCAGTTGTCGGGCCGCGGCAGCCGGTAGAGCGAGGCACGCCGGCCGCTGAACACCGCCTGGGCGCCGGGCAGGGCATCGGCCGGCGGCGCGACCAGCCAGATCCGGCCAGAGGCGCAACGCTCGCGGCCCAGGCGCTCGGGCGTCCACAACACCCGCTCGCCGGCCGCAGGGTCGAAGCGGGCGGCGTCCAGCAACTCGCGCTGCCAGTTGTCGCCGCCCTGCCGGCGCACGGCGTCCCAGTCAGCAAGCACGGCCGGCGGATGACTCAGGCCGGCCTGCAGCCGCAGGTCGAAGAAGGGCTCGCCGGTCAGCAGCACGGTGTCGCCGGGCGCCAGGCGGGCGCGCAGCGCGGCGCCCAGATCGGCATGGTCGGGCGCCCCCCAGTGGGCGATGGCCGGCACGGCCAGCGCACACAGCAGGGCTGATGCGGCCCAGACCAGGCGCTCGCCGCGTTGCCCCACCCACGCCCGCGCCAGCAGCAGCGCCCAGGGCAGCAGGGCGGGCAGCACATAGCCCACCAGCTTGGAGCGCGGCAGCGAGAAGAAGGCGACGATGGCCACGATCCACCAGAGCGCAAAGCCACCCTGGCGCAGCGCCCGCACCGCGCGCAGGCTGGCCGGCAGCGTGGCCAGCGGCAGCACCACCAGGAAGAACCACAGCGGCTGCGCGTTGTTGAAGCGTGCCTCGGTGTAGCGGTGGAAGTGCTGCTCGATGATGAAGTAGTCGAAAAAGCCCGGGTAGCGCTGCTGCATCTCCAGCATCCAGGGCAGCGCAATGACGGCGAACACCGCCAGCCCGAGCGGATGCGGCAGGAAACCCAGCGCACGCCAGCGCCGCTGCAGCACGAGCCCGGGCAGCACCACCAGGCCGGGCAGCACGACCCCGATCAGGCCTTTGGACAGCAGCGCCAGGGCCATCGACGCCCAGGCAGCGCACAGCCAGCCGAGGTGAGGCCGTTCACCGCGCAGCGCCTGCCGCGCGCAGACGACGGCCAGCGAGATCCAGCCGGCCACCAGCATGTCGTGGTTGGCGTACTGCGCGCCCAGGTAGAACAGCGGCAGCACCGCCAGCCAGGCCAGCGCCCGCCGGGCCGCGTCCACACCCCCTTGGGCGCGCGCCTCGATCCACAGGGCCAGCCCCAGCAGCCAGCCGCCCAGCAGCGGTGCCGCGCGCAGGGCCAGCGGCGTGGGGCCGAGCCATTGCATCGCCAGCATGTCCACCCAGTACATGAGCGGTGGCTTGTGGAAGTAGGGCATGCCGAAGAGCGTGGGCGTGAGCCACGAGCCGCTGTCGAGCATCTCCCAGGCCACGCCACCGTAGCGGCCCTCGTCGGGCAGGGCGACGGGCCGCAGGCCTGCGAGCGCGAGCAGCCACAGGGCCAAGGCCAGCAGGGGCCAGGCGGGCGGCAGGCGGTGCCGCCAGGTGTCCGGAATTCGCATGGCGCCAGCCTAGCCGCCGGGTATGACGCGGCATGTCGGCAAGCTGGGGCCGAGCTTGCGCTCAGGCGTCAGCGGCCGCGTGTCGCTGCCGGGCTCGGGCGAGAAGGCAGGCGACGCGTGCCGCCAATGGCGAGCGTGAAGAAATCGTCTTCCGCCAGCCTGGCACCGGGCCGTTGCAGCGCGAGTTGGCGTGGGGGCTCGTCCAGGGCTTCGTCGGTCAGCTCGAACGTGCCCCAGTGCACGCCGAGGGAGCGCCGCGCGCCGAGGTCGGCGTGGATCTTCAGGGCCTCTTCCACATTGACGTGCTGCGCTTTCATGAACCAGCGCGGCTCGTACGCGCCGATCGGGATCAGCGCGATGTCGAAGCCGCCGTCGACCTGGCGGTGGGCGAAATGCGCGCGGATGCGGCTGAAGTCGCGCGAGTAGCCGGTGTCACCAGCAAAGAACAGGTGGCAGTCGGGTGCGAACACGGCGAAGCCGCCCCACAAGGTCTTCATGCGGTCGTTCAGGCCGCGGGCCGACCAGTGCTGGGCGGGCACCAGGGCGATGTCCACGCCGGCCAGCGGATGGTGCTGCCACCAATCGAGCTCCACCACGCGGCGCAGGCCCCGCCGGCGGAACCAGTCGGCCAGGCCCAGGGGCACGATGAACAGCGGCCCACCGCCCGGCTGGTCCGCCAGCGCGCGGCAGGAGGGCAGGTCCAGGTGGTCGTAGTGGTTGTGCGACACCAGCACCGCATCGACGGTCGGCAGCTCATGCAGGGCCAGGCCCGGCGGTTGCTCACGCTTCGGGCCGATGAATGACAGGGGTGAGGCGCGCGTCGAGAAGATGGGGTCGGTCAGCAGGGTCAGGCCGCCGAGCTGGGCCAGCACGGTCGCGTGACCGATCCAGGTCACGGCGGGCTGCTGGGCGGCACCGGTGTTGGCGTGGATGAAGTCGAGGTCGGGCTTTTGGCTGGGAATCGGGGCCTGGGGCCGCGGCGGCAGCCCCTGCCGGCTGGCCTGCCAGCGCCAGCGGATGACCTCGGCGAGCGACTTGGCGGGGAAGTCGCCGTCGTTGTTCTGGAAGCGGCCGTCGCGGTGGTGAGCCGGTGGGGTCACTTCGTGATGATGTCGCGGTGGAAGAACGCCATGCGCGCCAGCAGCTGGTTCTGCGTGCCGAAGGGCACGCCCGCGGCGTCCATGGCGAGCTGCAGGCTCTCGACCAAGGCGTTGAAGGCGGCGGCGTCAATGCCGAGGTGGGCATGCGCGTCCTTCATGCCGACCCCGTCGTACACGCAAGGGCCGCCGGCCACGACGCAGAAGTAATCGGCCAGCGTGCGCTTGAGGTACTTGGTGTTGACGCCCTCGAAGTACCGGGCAATGCGCGCGTCCTGCAGCATGCGCTCGTAGAAGTCATCGGTGAAGCGCTGGATGCTGTCGCGCCCGCCGAGCGCCCGGTAGAGCCGGTCATCGGCCGGCAGCGGGGCGGTGCCGGGCTGCACGGTGCGCGGGCCGGACACCGGTGCGGGCTGGGCGAGCGCCTCGGGCGCGGCCAGCGGCAGCATCAGACCCAGGGCCAGGGCAAGGGCGGTGAATGACACGGTCGGCTTCATCTCGTGGCAAGGGCGACAGGGTCGCGCGAGTCTAGGCTTGCGCCGGATCGCGCGGGCCGGCGGCCGGCGTCGAAAGCGTGCGCTGGTCACAGTCTGGCGCCGGGTGAGCCGCCTTGCGGGCGTGTCGGGCATGCCAGGCAGGGCATCATCCGGTCATGGTCAGCGCGCGGCGTGTTGGGCGGCGGTGGATGCTGGGCGGCTGCGTGCTGGCCTGGCTGTGCGCTGTCGGCTCCGCCATGGCCCAGTCCACACCGCCGCGGCCGCTGGTGATGCTGGTGGAGACCAGTGCGCTGATGCCGCAGGCCCGCATCCAGGGTGACCGTGTCGTGGAAGGCCTGCACCTGGACCTGGGTCAGGCGCTGGCCAGGCGCCTCGGCCGTGAACTGGTGGCTCGGCCGGTGCCGCGCAAGCGATTGGCCGAGGCGCTGCAGCGCGGCGAGGGGGACCTGCTGTGCGACTACCAAAGTGACTGGCTGCCCGGCGCCTTCGCCTGGAGCCGCCCCTTCCTGCCCGACCAGGCCCTGCTCATCACTGCGGCCTCGGCGCCCGCGCCGGCAACGCTGTCGGCGCTGGCCGGCCAGCCGGTGGGCACGGTGCGGGGCTATGTCTATCCCGAGATGGCCGACACGCTGCGGGCCGGCTTCATGCGCAACGACGCGCCGGACGCGGTGACCAACCTGCAAAAGCTCGCGCTAGGTCGTGTGCAGCATGCGCTCACCGGCCGGCGTGTGCTGGAGTACCAGCAGCGCATCGGCAACTTCAAGCTGGCGCTGCACCCACCGCTGGTGGTGTCGGAGGTGCTGGCCCAGTGTGCCCTGTCGCCCAGCAGCCCAGTGAACCTGACGGCCCTGAATGCGGCCATCCAGGGCCTGATCAGCGACGGCGAGCTGCAGCGGCTGCTGGCGCGCTACCGCTGAACGCCGCGGGCGCGCTGCCAGCGCCGCGCCACGTCAGCCCTCGCTGATGCGCTGGGCGAGGTGGGCCAGGGCTTCCTCCACCTGGTCGACCAGCACCAGGCAGAGGTCGCCCGGTTGCAGGCGGGCGAGCGCCCGGTCGATGGCGAGGAACTCACCGACGATCTCTTCGGTGTAGCTGGTGCGCGAGGCGCCTTGCAGGCCGGCGCGCAGCAGAGCCACCACTTCACCCGCCTCGCGGCCGCGCTGGCAGGCGTCTTCGTACAGGATGACGTCGTCGAAGGCGGCGCCGAGGATCTCGGTCTGGATGCGGATGTCCTCGTCGCGCCGGTCGCCCGCGCCGCTGATGACGACCACCCGGCGCTGTGCCGGCATGGCCGACACGGCGTCCACCAGGGCCTTCATCGCGTCGCCGTTGTGGCCATAGTCGGCAATCACGGTGGCGCCGCGGTAGTCCATCACGTTGAAGCGACCCGGCGCGTTGTCGGCGTCGTTGGCGAAGCTGCCCACGCCGCGGCGGATGGTGTCCCAGTCCAGACCCACGCCCCAGGCCGCGGCCACCGCGGCCATCGCGTTCTCGACCTGGAAGCCGATGACGCCGCCGCGCGTGAGTGGGATGTCGCGCAGCGGGATGCTCTCGCGCCACACGCCTTGCGCCGCCACGATCTGGTCGCCGTCGACATAGACGCAGCGCTTGCCCTGGGCGCGGTGCGTGGCCATCAGCGGATGGTGGCGGTCGGCGGCGAAGTAGATGACCTGACCTGGGCAAACCGCAGCCATCTGCGCGGTCAGCGGGTCGGCGGCGTTCAGCACCGCGTAACCGTTGGGCGCCACGTTCTGCACGATGACGCGCTTGACCAGCACGATGTCTTCCGCGGTGTGCAGGAAGTTCATGCCCAGGTGGTCGCCCGCGCCGATGTTGGTGACCACGGCCACCTGGCAGCGGTCGAAGCCCAGGCCTTCGCGCAGGATGCCGCCGCGGGCCGTCTCCAGCACGGCGGCTTCCACGTCGGGGTGCATCAGCACGTTGCGCGCGCTCTTGGGGCCGGAGCAGTCGCCGCTGTCGATCTGGCGGCCGTCGACATAGACGCCGTCGGTGTTGGTCATGCCCACCTTCAGACCGCAGCTGGCGAACATGTGGGCGATCAGACGGGTGACCGTGGTCTTGCCGTTGGTGCCGGTGACGGCCACGACCGGGATGCGGCCGTCTTCCGCCTTGGTGCCGGTGCCGAACAGGTGGCCGATGATGGCCTCGCCCACGTTGCGGCCCTTGCCAAAGCTGGGGCTGAGGTGCATGCGCAGGCCCGGAGCGGCGTTGACCTCGACGATGCCGCCGTTGATCTCCTCCAGCGGACGCAGCACGCTCTCGGCCACCACGTCCACGCCACACACATGCAGGCCCACGACCTGGGCCGCCGCAATGGCGCGCGCGGCCACCTCGGGGTGCACGTCGTCGGTCACGTCGGTGGCGGTGCCGCCGGTGGACAGGTTGGCGTTGTTGCGCAGGATGACGCGCTGGCCCTTCTCGGGGATGGATTCGGGCGTCAGGCCCTGCTGCGTGAGCCGCGCGACCGCGATGTCGTCGAAGCGGATCTTGGTGAGCGACGTGGCATGGCCATCGCCGCGACGCGGGTCGCTGTTGACCTTGTCGACCAGCTGCTTGACGGTGTGCGTGCCGTCGCCGATGACGTGAGGCGGGTCGCGGCGGGCGGCGGCAATGAGCTTGTCGCCGATGACCAGCAGGCGGTAGTCGCCACCGGGCAGGAACTTCTCGACCATGACCTGGCCAATCTCGTCCGCGGCCTTGTAGGCGATGTCGAAGTGGGCGCGGTCGACCACGTTGACCGTGACGCCCTTGCCCTGGTTGCCGTCCTGCGGCTTCACGACGACCGGCAGGCCGATCTCCTGGGCCACGGCCCAGCCGTCGTCCGGCGAGTCGACCGGGCGGCCGATGGGCACCGGCACGCCGGCCGCCTGCAGCAGGCGCTTGCAGAGGTCTTTGTCTTGCGCGATGGACTCGCTGACCGCGCTGGTGGCGTCCACCTCGGCGGCCCAGATGCGGCGCTGCTTGGCGCCCCAGCCGAACTGCACCAGGCTGCCCTGCGTCAGGCGGCGGTAGGGGATGCCCCGCGCCACGGCCGCGTTGACGATGGAGCCGGTGGAGGGGCCCAGCCGGATGTCTTCGTCGAGTTCGCGCAGTTGGGCGAGCACCGGCTCGGCATCGAACTCGCTGCCGTCCAGCGCCGCGCTCACCAGCTTGACCGCCTGCTCGAAGGCCAGGCGTCCGACGTCTTCCTCGCTGTACTCGACGACCACCTGGTAGGTGCCGGCTTCGGGCGTGACATGGGTCTGGCTGAAGGTCACCGGGCAGCCGGCCTGGGCCTGCAGCGCCAGCGTGGCCTGCTCGAGCACCTGGGCCAGGGAAGCGTCGGCGCGCAGGGCGCCGATGGTGGGGAAGCGCTGGCGCAGGCGCGCCTCGAAGCCGGGCAGGCGTTCGAGCGAGCGTTCGGCGTCGTTGCAATGCACGACGGCCTCGATGGCCGTGTGGCGGCTCCACATGTTCGGGCCGCGCAGGGCGCGGGTGCGGGAAACGTCCATGGTGTGGTGGGGTCTGTTGACGTCAGGCGAGGTGGAGTTCGGGCACGAAGGTGTCCAGGCCGGCGGCGATGAGCTCAGGCGAGATGCCCAGGGCCCAGGCGGTGGCGACGGCGGCCAGCAGGGTGGGCGCGTCGGTCGCTTGCGTGCCGAAGCGGCGCAGCAGCGCATCGATGTTGGCGCCGGGGGTCTCGGCCGGCCCCTGGGCCAGCACGGCGGCGCCGCCGCGCAGGAAGACGGCCCGGCCGCCGCGGTCGCGGTGGTGCTGGATGGCGTCGAGGCTGCCGTCCTCGGCGTAGAACAGCACTTCGCCGTCGCTCAGCTCGGCCATGTCCACGAGCCGCGGGTGGGCCGCATTCAGCACGCTGGCACCTTCGCTGAGCACCACGTCGACCTGGGTGCGCAGCACCTTGTAGAGCTGGTCCACATCCTGCACATCGAAGTCGGCCAGGGCGTCGATGCCGTCGAGGTCGGTGACCACGCCGACGGAGGCGCGGTCATAGGCCAGGCCGTCGCGCAGGATGCTGGCGGCATCGTTCTCCACGACCACTGCGTTCACGCCGCGGTTCATCAGCAGGCGGTGGGCCGCGTCCCAGCGGGCGCTGTTCTTCTTCTCGACACGGCGGGTGCCCAGGAACAGGCCGTCGCGGCAGGCCAGGCCCACGTGGCGGCCGTTCAGGTGCAGCAGCCAGGCGACCAGGCGCGAGATCTGCGGGCCGCCGCGTGAGCCGGCCACGCCGACGATGGGAATGCGGCCGGTCTCGTCCTCGGCGAAGAGGTGGTCGATGATGGCCTGGCCCACGGGCTGGGGCGCGCCACCGGCGGGCTTCAGGTGCATCAGCAGGCCCGGGCCGGCATTCACCTCGACGATGGCACCCCCCGTCTCGGACAGCGGCTTGCCGATGTCTTCGGTGACGAGATCGACACCCGCGATGTCCAGCCCCACGGTACGGGCGGCCAGCGAGACCGCATGGGCCACTTCCGGATGGACTTCAGGCGTGCAGTCGATGGCCACATTGCCGTTGCGCTGGATCAGCACGCTCTTGCCCGCGGGCGGCACCGCCTCGGGCGTGAAGCCCTGTCGCTGCAGATCCAGCAGCACGACGGGGTCTTCGCCGAGGACGATCTTGTTGAGCGGGAAGTCCTCGGTGAGGCCACGGCGCGGGTCGGTGTTGATCTGCAGGTCGATCAGTTCGGCCACGGTGTGCTGGCCGTCGCCATGGACCCAGGCCGCCTCGCCGCGGGCGGCAGCCACCACCTGGCCGCCCACCACCAGCACGCGGTGCTCGTTGCCGCGGATGTAGCTCTCCACGAGCACCGAGGAGCCTTCGGCGTCAGCCAGCTTGAAGGCGGCTTCGCAGTCGGCCTCGTTGGAGATGTCGAGCGTGACGCCGCGGCCGTGGTTGCCGTCGCTGGGCTTGATGACGACCGGCAGGCCGATGTCCTGCGCGGCTTCCCAGGCCTGGGCGGCCGACTTGACCTCCTGGCCCTCGGGCACGGGCACGCCCACGGCCTTGAGCAGGGTCTTGGTCAGGTCCTTGTCGCCGGCGATGCCTTCGGCAATCGCGCTGGTCATGTCGGTCTCGGCCGTCCAGATGCGGCGCTGGCGCGCGCCGTGGCCGAGCTGCACCAGGTTGCCGTCGTTCAGGCGGATGTGCGGGATGCGCCGGTCAGTGGCCGCGGCCACGATGGCGGCGGTGGAGGGGCCGAGGTAGCAGTCGTCGAGCTTGTCGCGCACCCGGGCCACGGCGGCGGGCACGTCGAATGCCACGTCGTTGATCATGGCCATGATCAACGCATGACCCTCCGCCAACGCCGCCCGCGCCACCTGTTCGTCTCTCGCGCGGAACACCATGCGGTACACGCCGCGCTGGCTGGTGGAGCGTGTCTGGCCGAAGCCGGTGGGCATGCCGGCCAGGTTGAGCAGCTCGATGACGATGTGCTCCAGCACGTGGCCCATCCAGGTGCCGTCGCGCAGGCGCTCGATGAAGCCTCCGCGCTCGCCAACGCCGCAGTGGTGTTCGATCAGGGCGGGCAGGGCGGTGGTCAGGCGGTCGTTGAAGCCCGGCAGCAGGTTGGACGGGAAGTCCTCCAGCTCGCCGAGGTCCAGCCAGACTTCCAGGACCGGGCGGTAGGTCCACATATTGGGCCCGCGCAGGTAATTGATGCGCAGCAGGCGGATGTCGTTCTTCTTGCTCATGGAGCTGGTGGAGTGAGGGGGTTGTGCAGGGCCGAAGCTCATGGAATTGTGCGCTGAACTCATGGCGGAGAATTGCGGCCGCCCGTCAGCGCGAACAACAAGATGCAAGACCTTCCTCCCGACACAGCGCCCCATCCTCTTCTGACCTCCCTGCAAGGGCGGCTCCTGGCTGGCGAGAACGTCGTGGCCACGCTGGAGGTTGACCTGGACGCCCAGGGGCGTTTTGCCTCTGGTTTGATCGCGTTGACGAATTCACGCTTGCTGGCCTTCGAACCCGCCGGTGCCACCTGGCGGGAGTTCCCCCTGGCCGTGGGGCAGCACCTGAAGCTCAGCGACCACGGCGGCCTGGCTTTCCTGGAACTTCTGGACACGACTCAGCGGCTGGCCCGCTGGCGCTTCACGCTGGCCTGCAACCCGGCTGCGGTGCGGTTCGTCGACACCTTCGAGCGCGAGCAGCAGCTCCGGGCTGGCGAGCCGGTGCGGGTGGACGAGGAGGAGGGCGAGGATTTCGACTTCGGCGAGTCCAGCGCGCCGCCCAGCACCTGGGTGCTGCTGCGGCTGTGGCGCTTCGCCCGGCCCTACCAGGGGCAGCTGCTGCTGGGTTTTGCGCTGATGCTGGGTTCCATCGGCGCCACGCTGGTGTCGCCCTACCTGACCATGCCGCTGATGGACCGGGTGCTCATCCCCTTCCAGCACGGCCAGGCCATCGACGGCACGCTGGTGGCCATGCTGCTGGGCGGGCTGCTCGGCGCGGCCCTGCTGTCATGGGTGCTGGGCTGGGCCAAGACCTATCTGCTGGCCCTGGTGTCCGAGCGCATCGCGGCGGACCTGCGCACCGCCACGTTCGACCATCTGCTGAGCCTGTCGCTGGAGTACTTCGGCAACAAGCGCACCGGCGACCTGATGGCCCGCATCGGCTCGGAGACCGACCGCATCAGTGTGTTTCTCTCCCTGCATGCGCTGGACTTCATCACCGACGTGCTGATGCTGCTGATGATCTCGACGATCCTCTTCAACATCCACCCCGGCCTGGCGCTGGCGACCCTCGTACCGCTGCCCTTCATCGCCTGGATGATCCACCTCGTTCGCGACCGGCTGCGCACCGGCTTCGAGAAGATCGACCGTGTGTGGGGCGAGGTCACCAACATCCTGGCCGACACCATCCCCGGCATCCGCGTGGTGAAGGCTTTCGCGCAGGAGGCCCGCGAGGCCCGCCGCTTCAAGGCTGCCAATGCCGCCAACCTGCAGGTCAACGACCGCCTGAACAAGACCTGGAGCCTGTTCACGCCCACGGTCGCGCTGCTGACCGAGATGGGGCTGCTGGTGGTCTGGGGCGTGGGCATCTGGCTGATTGCGCACCAGAGCATCACGGTGGGCACGCTGACCGCCTTCCTGGCCTACATCGGGCGCTTTTATGGCCGGCTCGATTCGATGAGCCGCATCGTGTCGGTCACGCAGAAGGCCGCGGCGGGCGCCAAGCGCATCTTCGACATCCTCGACCACGTCTCCAACGTGCCCGACCCGGTCAATCCGCAGCCCTTCCCCGAGGCCAAGGGCGCCATCTCCATGCAGGGCCTGAACTTCCGCTACGGCTCGCGCTCGGTGGTGCGCAACCTGAACCTCGACATCCGCCCCGGCGAGATGGTGGGCCTGGTGGGCCACAGCGGTTCAGGCAAGAGCACGCTGGTGAACCTGATCTGCCGCTTCTACGACGTGACCGAAGGCAGCATCAAGGTGGACGGCGTGGACCTGCGCCGCATCCGGGTGGCCGACTACCGGCGCCACATCGGCCTGGTGCTGCAGGAGCCTTTCCTCTTCTTCGGCACCATTGCCGAGAACATCGCCTACGGCAAGCCTGACGCGACGCGCGAGGAGATCGTTGCAGCCGCTCGCGCCGCGCATGCGCACGAGTTCATCCTGCGCCTGCCGCACGGCTACGACAGCCTGGTCGGCGAGCGGGGCCAGGGCCTGTCGGGCGGCGAGCGCCAGCGCATCTCGATTGCTCGTGCACTGTTGATCGACCCGGCCATCCTGATCCTGGACGAAGCGACCAGCGCGGTCGACACCGAAACCGAAAAGGAGATCCAGCGGGCGCTGGACAACCTCGTGAAGGGCCGCACCACCATCGCCATCGCCCACCGCCTGTCGACGCTGCGCAAGGCCGACCGCCTCGTGGTGATGGACCGCGGCGAGATCGTCGAGCTGGGGCCGCATGACGAGCTGATCGCCAAGCAGGGCCACTACTGGCGCCTGTGGGAGGCGCAGGCGCGGCGCGTGGATGCCGAAGAAGCCGATGACGCCGGCCTGATGGTCGTCGCCCCCAACCCGAACGCGCACACGGTGAACGCATGAGCACGCCTTCCTTCACCCTGCCCTTCCGCGAACTGCGCCTGGACGCGCTGGGCCGCCTGCTGCTGACTGACCTGAACGGCGTCGAGCATGCCGGCGTCACACCGGTGCGGGCCCATCCCATCTCGGCGCCGGACGAGGGCATTTCCCTCGTCGGTGTGCATGGCCACGAACTGGCCTGGGTGCCGCGGCTGTCAGGCCTGCCCGAGGCGCCGCGGCAGCTGCTTCAGCAGGAGCTGGCTGCCCGCGAGTTCCATCCGGTGTTGCAGCGCCTGATCTCGGTCAACACCTTCGCCACGCCCAGCACCTGGCGCATCGAGACCGACCGCGGCGAGATCGACTTCGTGTTGAAAAGCGAGGAAGACATCCGCCGGCTGGAAGAAGGCCGGCTGCTGATCACGTCCACCCACGGCGTGCAGCTGCAGGTGCCGGACCGCTGGGCGCTGGACAAGCAGTCCAAGCGCCTGCTGGAGCGATTCCTCTGACCCAGTACGCGCGCAGCGCGTAGGGGGCGGGCTTACTCGCCCATCTGGGACTGCAGGTAGTTCTGCTCGCCGACCTTCTTGACGAGGTCGAGCTGGGTTTCGAGGTAGTCGATGTGCTCCTCGGTGTCTTCGAGGATGGCCACGAACAGCTCGCGCGAGACGTAGTCACGCACGTTCTCGCAATGGGCGATGGCCTCCTTCAGGTGGGCATAGCCGGTCTGCTCGATCTTGAGGTCGCATTCCATCGTCTCGATGGCGGTCTCGCCGATCAACAGCTTGCCGAGGTCCTGCAGGTTGGGCAGGCCGTCCAGGGTCAGCACGCGCTCGATGAGCTTGTCGGCGTGCTTCATCTCCTCGATCGATTCCTCGTACTCATGCTTGGCCATCCTCATCAGGCCCCAGTTCTTGAGCATGCGGGCATGCAGGAAGTACTGGTTGATGGCGGTCAGCTCAAGCTTGAGCTGGGTGTTCAGGTGGACGAGGACTTGTGCGTCGCCTTTCATGGGCGCTCCCGGCAGATGTGAAATTGGCGCGCAGTATCGCGAGCGAAAGCCCCTGTGCAAAACCGCTCTTTTTGCAAATGAGACCGATTCGCATTAGACTTCGTGTCCATGATCGTTTGCGTCTGCCACCGCGTCTCTGACCGCGACATCGCCATCGCCGCCGCCAGCGGCTGCCCGAGCTTCGAGGCCCTGCAGGACGACCTGCGCGTGGCAACCGCGTGCGGCGCCTGCCGCGACTGTGCCTGTGCGGTGTTCGAGGAAAGCCGTGTGGCGGGTGGTTCGCCCTGCGCACGCGGCATGGCCGCCGCTACCCAGGCGCTGCTGGCCGCCTGAAATCAGCCCGTAACAGGGCCTAGAATGTGCAACGGCGCCGGATTTCGGCGCCTTTTTGTTGGCCGGTTTCCTGAACGTCGTCGTGCATTGCGCTGCTGCTTTCCGGGAAGCGCGCCGCACCGCACGACTACAGCAAGGAAATTCCATGAGCACCCTCCAGACCGGCATCGTCAAGTGGTTTGACGACGGCAAGGGCTTCGGCTTCATCACCCCCGCCGACGGCGGCAAGGACCTGTTCGCCCACCACACCGAAATCAAGAACGGCGGCGGTTTCCGCACGCTGGCTGAAGGTGCCCAGGTCGAATTCGAAGTGAAGCAGGGCCCCAAGGGCCTGCAGGCCGCCAACATCCGCGCGCTGTAATTCACGCGGCTGTCCGATGCAAAGCCCGCGCCTGGCGCGGGCTTTGTGCTTTCCGGGCGGCCCTGACGACGACAATTCGAGGTTATGTCCGCCCTGCCCGTCACTCCGCCCAAGGCCCTGACCGCTTACCGACCCTTCTGGGCCAAGCGTTTCGGCCCCGCTCCCTTCCTGCCCATGAGCCGGGCGGAGATGGAGCAACTCGGCTGGGATTCCTGCGACATCATCATCGTCACTGGCGACGCCTACGTCGACCACCCGAGCTTCGGCATGGCCGTCATCGGCCGCACGCTGGAGGCCCAGGGCTTTCGCGTCGGCATCATTGCCCAGCCCGACTGGAACAGCGCCGACGCCTTCAAGGCGCTGGGCAGGCCCAACCTCTTCTTCGGCGTGGCGGCGGGCAACATGGACTCCATGATCAACCGCTACACGGCTGATCGAAAAATCCGCAGCGACGACGCCTACACCCCTGGCGGCGAGGGCGGCAAGCGGCCCGACCGCGCCACCCTGGTCTACACCCAGCGCTGCCAGGAAGCCTTCAAGGACGTGCCCATCGTCATTGGCGGCATCGAGGCGTCGCTGCGCCGCATTGCGCACTACGACTACTGGCAGGACAAGGTCCGCCGCTCGGTGCTGGTGGACAGCAAGGCCGACCTGCTGGTGTACGGCAATGCCGAGCGCGCCATCGTCGAGATCGCCCACCGGCTGGCCCGGCGTGAGCCGGTCCAGAGCCTGACCGACATCCGCGGCACCGCCTTCATGCGTCGCGACGATGACCCGTCTGCTGAAGGCTGGTTCGAGCTCGATTCCACCGAAGTCGACCGCCCGGGCCGCATCGACGAGCTCATCAGCCCCTACCAGATCATTGACGACAAGGCTTGCGCCTCCAACGACGAGCCCGACGCGCCCAAGCCCATCACCCTGCACAAGACCGGCCGCATCAGCATGCCGCCGCGCGAGCGCACGGTGGTGCGCCTGCCGGCCTATGAGCAGGTCAAGAGCGACCCGGTGCTCTATGCCCATGCCAACCGCGTGCTGCATCTGGAGACCAACCCCGGCAATGCGCGTGCCCTGGTGCAGCGCCACGGGGACCGTGACCTCTGGATCAACCCGCCGCCCATCCCGCTGACCACGCCGGAGATGGACCACGTCTTCGACCTGCCGTACGCGCGCGCGCCGCACCCCAGCTACGCCGACGAGAACGGCAGCCACGACGGTGCGACCAAGATCCCGGCCTGGGAGATGATCCGCTTCAGCGTGAACATCATGCGCGGCTGCTTCGGCGGCTGCACCTTCTGCTCCATCACCGAGCACGAGGGCCGCATCATCCAGAGCCGCTCGGAAGACTCCGTCATCCGCGAGATCGAGGAGATGCGCGACAAGGTGAAGGGCTTCACCGGCATCGTGTCCGACCTGGGCGGCCCCACGGCCAACATGTACCGCATCGGCTGCAAGAGCCCCGAGATCGAGGCCGCCTGCCGCAAGCCGAGCTGCGTCTACCCGGGCATCTGCCCCAACCTGAACACCGATCACGGCCCGCTGATCAAGATGTATCGCCGCGCGCGGGCGCTGCCGGGCGTCAAGAAGATCCTGATCGGCTCGGGTCTGCGCTACGACCTGGCGGTGCAGTCGCCGGAGTACGTGAAGGAACTGGTCACCCACCATGTGGGCGGTTACTTGAAGATCGCGCCGGAGCACACCGAGCAGGGCCCGCTGTCCAAGATGATGAAGCCGGGCATCGGCACTTACGACCGCTTCAAACAGATGTTCGAGGCCGCGAGCGCCGCCGCCGGCAAGAAGCAGTACCTGATTCCCTACTTCATCGCCGCCCACCCGGGCACCAGCGACGAGGACATGATGAACCTGGCCGTCTGGCTCAAGCGCAATGGCTTCCGCGCCGACCAGGTCCAGACCTTCTACCCGAGCCCGATGGCGACCGCCACGGCCATGTACCACTCGGGCCGCAACCCGCTCAAGGGCATCAGCCGCGACGAGAGCCGCGGCGAGAAGGTCGACATCGTGCGGGGCGAACGCCGCCGTCGCCTGCACAAGGCCTTCCTGCGCTACCACGACGCCAACAACTGGCCGCTGCTGCGCGAGGCCCTGAAGGCGATGGGCCGGGCCGACCTCATCGGCAACGGCAAGCACCACCTCATCCCGAGCTACCAGCCGCTGACCGACGGCGGCTACGAAAGCGCGCGCCGCAAGAACTCCACGCCGTCCAAGCCGGCGGCGAAGGCGCCGGCCAAGACGGCCGGCCGGGCCGCCACACCGCGGCCGGGCCAGGTGCTGACCCAGCACACCGGCCTGCCGCCGCGGGTCACGGGCAGCGGCCGTGGCGGGGCCGGGCGTCCGGGCAAACCCGCGAAGCGTTGACGCAAATCGCGGGACTTTTGCGCCTGCTTTTCGTGCCCACCGGGCTGCGGATGCACTACGCTTGCGTTTCTCCATGAGAAGAGGCTGCCGAACCCAGGCCGCCCAAGCCCGAAAGCCCTGGCCCCATGCAAGAGACCCCAGACGCTGACGACGATCTGCTCGAACTCCTCGACGAGCCGGAACACGGCGAGGGAGAACACCGCCACAGCGACCGGCCCTGGCGCATCCTGATCGTCGACGACGACGGCGACGTCCACAAGGCCACCGAGCTGGCCATGCAGGGCCTGACCGTCGAAGGCCAGCCGCTGGTCTTCCTGCATGCCTCTTCCGCCGCCCAGGCGCGTCAGTTGCTGGCCAGCGAAGACGACCTCGCCGTGGTCCTGCTCGACGTCGTCATGGAAAGCGAAGACGCCGGCCTGCAGTTGGTGCGCCACATCCGCGACGAACTCCGCCTGAACGCCGTGCGCATCGTGCTGCGCACCGGCCAGCCCGGCTATGCGCCCGAGATCGAGACGGTGCAGGCCTATGACATCAACGACTACAAGACCAAGTCCGAGCTGACCCGCACGCGGCTCTACACCGTGCTGACGGCTGCGGTGCGTTCCTACCGCCAGATCTGCGCGCTGGAGGCCAACCGCCGCGGGCTGGAGATGATCGTCGAGAGCAGCACCTCGCTGTCGCGCATGCGGGGCTTGTCGCGATTCGCCGAGGGCGTGGTGACGCAGCTCTGCGCGCTGCTCGGCATCCTGCCCGAGGGCCTGGTATGCGCTCAGATGGGCGGTGAGCACGGGCAGGAGGTACGTATCGTCGCGGCCGCGGGCCAGTACAGCGGCCTGATCGACCGGCCGCTCGCCCAGGTCAAGATCGCCGCGGTGCGCGAACGCCTGGAGCGCTGCCTGCGCGAGCAGCAGAACCTCTACGACGACGGCACCTGCCTTTACTTCGGCATGGGCCAGGGGCGCGCGATGGCGGCGCTGGTGGACGTCGGCCGCGAACTCGACGAACTCGACCAGCAGCTGCTGCGGGCCTTCTGCTCCAACATCGCGGTCGGCTTCGAGAACGTGGTGCTCTACAGCCAGTTGCTCGACCAGGCCTACAACGACCCGCTGCTGCGCCTGCCCAACCGCAACCGCTTCGTCGAGCTGCTCGACAAGAACCTGAAAGACCCCGCCGGTGTCACGCTCGCGCTGATCGACATCGACGACTTCTCCGACATCAACGACGCCTTCGGCCATCACTTCGGCGACCAGGTCCTGCAGGCCGTGGTGCACCGCATGGCCGAGATGCTCGGCCTGAACACCGCGATGGCGCGTGTGGGTGCCGACACCTTCGGCGTGCTCGGCGAGCATGCCAAGGTCTGCCCCGAAAGCGTGCAGGCCGTCTTCGCCGAGCCCTTCATGGTGGCGGGCGAGCGGCTGCAGCTCTCGGCCACCACCGGCCTGGTGCGCCTGGGCGAGTCCAAGGCCATCGGCTCCGAGCTGCTGCTGGATGCCCAGATCGCGCTCAAGCGCGCCAAGCAGCAGCAGCGCGGCTCCTCGCAGTACTTCTCGGCCGCCATGGGCAGCGATGCGCGCGAGCGCTTCAAGCTGCTCAAGGGCCTGCGCACCGGCTTCGAGGAGAGCCAGCTTTTTGTCGTCTACCAGCCGCAGGTGCAGCTCGAGACCGGCCGCATCATCGGTGCCGAGGCGCTGTTGCGCTGGCGCACGGTGGACGGCCGCTTCGTGCCGCCCGACCAGTTCATCCCGCTGGCCGAGCAGAGCGGCCTGATCATCCCGATCGGCGAGTTCGTCATGCGCACCGCCTGCAACCAGCTCAACAAGCTGCGCAGCCTGGGGTACGACGATTTCCGCATGGCCGTGAACGTATCGATGGCGCAGTTCCGCCACCCCGGCTTCATCGACATGCTCGCCCGCTCGCTGCAGGACTGCGGCGTGCACGGCCAGAACATCGAGCTCGAGATCACCGAGTCCATGGCCATGGAAGACGCCGATCTCGTGCTGCGCGTGCTGGCCGACATCAAGCAACTCGGCTTCAGTGTGGCCATTGACGACTTCGGCACCGGCTTCTCGTCGCTGAGCCAACTGCGCCAGCTGCAGGTCGACCGGCTCAAGATCGACCGCGCCTTCGTGCAGGAGGCGCAGTCGTCCACCGCCGGCTCGACCATCGCGCAGATGGTGGTCAACCTCGGCCGCGGCCTGGGCCTGACGGTCATCGCCGAAGGCATCGAGACCGAAGAGCAGCGCCAGTACCTCATCGGCCTGGGCTGCCACGAAGGCCAGGGTTGGCTGTTCGCCAAGCCCATGCCGGCGGAAGAACTCGAAGCCTGGATGAAGCGCTGAGGCGACCGGGTCTCAGGCAGCTGGCGCTTCCAGCCGGTAACCCATGCCGCGCACGGTGTGGATGAGCGGCCGGGGGTGGCCCTCGTCGATCTTGGCGCGCAGCCGCCGGATGAACACATCCACGACATTGGTGAGCGGGTCCTCGCTCGAACCCCAGACCGTCGCCAGGATGCGCTCGCGGCTGAAGAGCCGGCCCGGCGCGCTCATCAGCAGCTCCAGCAGGGCCAGCTCGCGGGCCGTCAAGGCGAGGGCGCGCCCGCCCCGGCTGGCGCGCATCTGCTGCCGGTCAAACACCAAGTCGTCCACAACGAGCTGCGCCGCGCGCGCGGGCCGCAAGCCACGGCCGCGCCGGGCCAGGGCCTCGATGCGGGCCAGCAGCTCCTCGAATTCGAAGGGCTTGACGAGATAGTCGTCCGCCCCCGTGCGCAGCCCGGTGACGCGGTCTTCCAGCGAGCCCAGCGCCGTCAGCATCAGGATGGGCATGCCGATGCCGGCGGCCCGCAGCGTCTGGCAGACCTCCAGGCCGTTCATGCCAGGCAGCATCAGGTCCAGCAGCAGCAGGGCGTCTTCCGCCTCCGCGCCACTGCTGGCAGCGTCCTGCGCCGCTGCCAGCGCCTCGGGCCCGGTGCCGGCCAGCTGCACGTGGTAGCCCTCGGCGCGCAGGCCACGCTCCAGGAAGGCGGCGATGCGGGCATCGTCCTCGGCCACGATGAGCTTCATGCGGCAGCCCTCACGCCCGCCGCGCACAGCGGGAGGGTCAGCGTGGCCACGGTGCCGCCCGTGGGGCGCGGCGCCAGGCGCACATCCCCGTCATGCCCGCGAGCCAGGGCCTGTGCGATGGACAGGCCCAGCCCGCTGCCATCGGCCCGGTGCCGACGGGCACGCTCGCTGCGCCAGCGGTGCTCGAACACCCGGCGCAGGTCCTCGGGCGCGAGGCCGATGCCGTCGTCCTCGATGCGCACCTCGGCGCAGCCCGGGGCGTCGCCCACCACCTGCACGCTCACGCGCACCGTGCCGCGCGGATGGGAGTAGCGCACGGCGTTGTCCAGCAAGGCCATCAGCAGCTGGCGCAATCGCTGGGCGTCGCCCTTCACCGGCAGGGCATGCAGCGGCAGATCGACGTTGGGCAGGTCCACGCCCTGCGCCGCGGCCAGGGCTTGCGCCTGCTCCACCGCCTGGCGGATGGGCTGGCCCAGGTCCAGCGGTACGCGGCGGATGTCGACCGCCTCGATGTCGCTGCGGGCCACGGTCAGCAGGTCGTCGATGACGCGGCCGAGCTGGCCAGCCGTCTCGGCAATGCGGCGCAGGGCGCCCTGGTATTCGTCCACCGGTTTGTCACGGCCGCGCAGCGTGACCTCGGCCTCGCCGCGGATCACAGTCGTGGGTGTGCGCAGCTCGTGGCTGATGTCGGCGAACAGTCGCCGGCGCCGCTCTTCCGCGGTCTGCAGGGCCTGCAGCGCTTCGCTGAGCGCGCGGGTGCGTTCGGCCACCTGCTGCTCCAGATCCAGGCGCAGCTGCGCATCCCGTTCGCGGTGGGCTGACAGTTCCGCAGCCATGGCATTGACGCTGCCGGCCAGCAGCGCGAACTCGTCCCGCCCCTGCAGCGGGATGCGGTGATCCAGCTCGCCCCGCTGAAGGGCGACGGCCGCCTGCCGCAGGGCACTCAGCGGGCGGCGCAGGGCCCGCGCGAAATAGACGGCGAGTGCCAGCGCCAGCGCACCGAGGGTGACGGCAGTCGAGATCCAGAGCGTGCGCATGCGGGTCATCGCGCGGTCGGTGTCGTCCCGCTTCTCGCGCACCGTCTCTGCCTCGCGGGCCGTGCTCTCGGCCAGCAGCCGGCGCAGGTCGCGGCCCTGGGCCATGTCGAAATGCTCGCTCGCCGCCGCCCACAGGGTCGCGGGGCTGCCGCTGCCCGGCACCGGGTGTTCGCTCAGTTGGGGTACCAGGGAGTCGAGCTTCTGGCGCAGCACCACCAGCGCGTCTCGACGCTGGAGCTGGCGCTCCCGGGCGCGCGGCCGGTCGTCCAGGGCCTCGGCCCGCTCGGCCAGCTGGTCCAGCCGGTCCAGCGTGGCACGCATGGTCGCGGCGAGCTGCTGCAGCTCGGGGAGCTCCGCACCGGCGTCGAACTCTCGCTGGGCGGCCCAGGCCCGCAGCCGCTGCTTGTCGGCGGACAGCTGGGCAAAGCCGAGCTGGATGTCGGCCGCCACGCGCCCGCGCAGCACCTGGTGCTCGGCCACGCGCACCGACCACAGCGCCAGCGCGCACTGCGCGATCGCTGCGGCGGCCAGGAAGATGAGGGCCCAGGTCAGGCGGCGTCCGAACATGGCGCAATTCTCGGGGCCGTCGAGCCGGTCTGCATGAACGCCAGATGAACAGCGCATGCGCCGTGGTTCATGCCCGTGTCAGCCGGGCCTCATCAGTCGACCACGGCGAGTTCACGGCCCGCGGGCTCAATGAGGCCACGGCGCAACCGGCGCCGCGCATTCCCAAGGAGTCTTGTCATGAAGAAGTCGCTGTCCCTGCTTGCCCTGCCGGCCATGCTGGCCGCCGCGCTGCCCGCCCAGGCGGAGGTGCCGCTGGCCAACCGGGCCATCACCCAGGCCGAGGTGCTGGCCGCCCAGAACGGCTGGTGCAAGGCGCTGCTGGACATTGGCGCCGCGCACGCCAGCGGTGGCCAGGCTGCTGCCAAGGCGCTGGCCGAGAAGGTCATCGACACGGCCTATGGCTATCAGATGGGCCCCGTGCTGTTCAAGCCGACCCTGACCGTGGCGCCCCAGACCTTCCGCACGACCAAGGCGGGTGCGTTGGCCTACTTCGTCGGTGGCGATCCGGCCTTTCCCAAGGACGACGGCTTCGCGCTGAAGGGCTGGACGCGCTGTGAGGTCAGCAACAGCGCGATCTTCATCGCCGGTGACTCGGCCAGCACCCAGGGCAATGTGAGCTTCACCGGCAAGGACGGCAAGGTCACGACGGTGGACAAGACCTGGAGCTATGTGAAGGACGATGCCGGCCGCCTGCGCATCGTGGTGCACCACTCCTCGCTGCCCTACGCGCCGCGCTGAGTTCGTGGGGGTGCCGGCGCTCGCCGGGAGCGAAGCGCCGGCTTAGACTGAGGCGACCTCGTCTGCAGGAGCGCCCATGAGCCTCGCCAAGATCCTTGTCGCCCAAGGCGGCGGCCCGACCGCCGTCATCAACCAGAGCCTGGTCGGCGTCGTGCTCGAAGCGCGGCGCCAGGCGGGTGTCGGCAAGGTCTATGGTGCGCGGCACGGGGTGCGCGGCATCGTCAATGAAGACTTCGTGGACCTGACCCAGGAGACCAGCCACAACCTCGAGCTGGTGGCCAGCACGCCGGCCTCGGCGCTCGGCTCCACGCGCGACAAGCCCGATGCAGCCTACTGCCACGAGATCTTCACCGTGCTGCAGGCCCACGGCATCACGCACTTCTTCTACATCGGGGGCAACGACTCCTCCGACACGGTGCGCATCGTCTCGGAGGAGGCGCAGGCGGCGGGCTACCCGCTGCGCTGCATCCACATTCCCAAGACCATCGACAACGACCTGGTCGGCAACGACCACACGCCCGGCTATGCCTCGGCCGCGCGCTTCGTCGCCCAGGCCTTTGCGGGCGCCAATCTCGACAACGCGGCCCTGCCGGGTGTCTACGTCGGCGTGGTCATGGGCCGTCATGCCGGCTTCCTGACGGCGGCCGCGGCGCTGGGCAAGAAGTTCGAGGATGACGGCCCGCACCTGATCTACCTGCCCGAGCGCAGCTTCGACAACGAGCGCTTCCTGCGCGACGTGAAGGCCACGCACGAGCGTTTCGGCCGCTGTGTCATTGCGGTCAGCGAGGGCATCCACGATGCCGCCGGCACGCCAATGCTGTCGCGCCTGGCTGGCGAGCTCGAACGCGATGCCCACGGCAACGTGCAGCTCAGCGGCACCGGCGCGCTGGCCGACCTGCTGTGCGAGGAGATCAAGGCCAAGCTCGGCATCAAGCGGGTGCGGGGCGACACCTTCGGCTATCTGCAGCGCAGCTTCCTGGGCTGCGTGAGTGATGTCGACCAGCGCGAGGCGCGGGAGGTGGGCGAGAAGGCGGTGCAGTACGCCTTCCACGGCGACCGTGACGGCTCGGTGGCCATCCAGCGCGTGGGCTATTACGCGGTCGACTACAAGCTGCTGCCCCTGGCTGCCGTGGCCGGCAAGACGCGCACCATGGAAGACGTCTTCATCAACGAGACCGGCACCGACGTGACCGACGCCTTCCGCCTGTACCTGCGCCCGCTGCTGGGTTCGGGCATGCCGGATGCGTTCCGGCTGCGGCCCAACCCGGTGCCCAAGGTGCTCAACCGGGGCTGACCTCCGGCTCAGTCGTCCCGGTCCTCGGCAGCCGCCGGCGGCAGCACCGGCAGCCAGCGCAGCGCCGCAGCCTCCAGCCGGGTGTGCAGCCAGGCCACCGCGAGCAGGCCTGCGGCCCAGATCGCGAACAGCGTCAGCGCGCGGGTGTGGCCCTCATGCATGATTTGCCAGGCCAGCGCGGCGGCCATCGGCAGCATGGCCACGCCAAAGGTCCAGCGTTCGGCAATCACGAGACTGTTGATCACCGGGCGCACCAGCCAGCGCGACCAGTCGGGCGCCTCCAGCCGGCCGGCGTAAACCGAAGCCCCGGCCAGCGCCCAGGCCGCGCCGATGCACAGGCTGCTGGCATAGGGCACCCAGCTTCCCAGGGCCGCGTCGAAGAGCGTGGACACCAGCCAGGCCAGTCCGGCCAGCACCAGCCCGTGCAACGGCTCCAGCGGCCAGGCTGCGATCAGGCCGGCCAGGCCGAAGCCGAAGCTCGCCAGGCCCCAGGCCCAGTCCGGCAGCAGCACCAGCACCGGGGCGGCGCGCAGGTCGGCCTCCGGCTTCATCGTCATGTAGGCCAGCCAGGCGGCAAACAGCAGCCACACCAGACCCAGCACCGGCTGCATCGCATGCTGCCGCCATGCCGTCAGCGGCAGTGCCCAGCGGCGCTCGCCCACCCTGAGCGTCGGCCCGGTGTTGATGAAGGCGCCCAGGAAGATCCCGCCGGCCAGCAACAGGGCCATGCAGCCGATCCAGGTGACCATATGCGCCGTGGCCACGACCCCGTCGCCCGAGTTCAACCAGGCCACGGCCAGCACGAGCAGGCTGAAGGCGCCCACGCGCAGCCATTGGCCGCGCTTGACCTGCTCGGCCAGCCATTGCTGATCGGGGAGCTCCAGCCCCAGGCGGCGCAACTCGCCCGCGGGCAGGCCATGGAGCAGGCGGGCCAGCGCGGGCTGCATCATCAGCAGGATCAGTGGCAGCAGGGCCCAGCGCCGGGCTTCGCGCAGGGCGGCGACGCGCAGCAGCGGCTCGGCCGCCGCGCGCAGGGCCGGGTCCACGGGCTTCGGGATGCGCTCGGCCAGGGCCGTCTGCACCGCATGGGTCAGCGGCGCGCCGATCAGCCGCTCGGTGCGGAAGTCGCCGGTCCATTCGAAATGCGCATCCAGCGCCACCGCCAGGCGTTCGGGCAGCCGACTCTGGCGAACCAGCCATTCGGCGAACGCCGCCGAGAACTCGGCGCGACGGGCCAGGGGCTGTTCGTCGAGTTCGCGCCTCACGTCCTGCCAGGCGGCCATCAGGGCGTCGGTGCCGTGCCGGCGCCAGACCTGCTCCAGCCGCTCGATGAGCGCCTCGGGGCGGACGGCGGGCGGCGGGGGCAGCGCCGGTTCGGCCGGGGCCGCGGGAGGTTCGGCCTGCGGCGCCGTGGCCCTGGGCTCGACGGGCGCGGCCTCGGGAGCGTTGACGGGCGGCGGATCGATGGCGGGCGCCGTGACGGCCTCGATCACCGCGAGCGGCGGCTCGATGATGGCGGGTGGCGGCGTCAAGGTTGGCACAACAGCCGGCACGTCGGCCAGCACGTTGGCCGGCGGCGCATCCAGCCCCGGTGGCAGCGCAACGGCCGCGTCAGGCGCAGCCGCAGCCGCAGCCGGCAGTGGCACCTCGCGGCCTTGTTCGGCTTCGGCGCGCGCCCAGGCGGCCCACTGCTGGGCGCGCTCGTAGGCCGCGCGCAGGGCTTGGTAGGCCTCGGCGTCGTCGTCGGGTCGCGTGACCTTGAGCTTGACCGCGTAGGCCTTCTTGATGGCCGTCAGCTGAGTCGTCGGTTCAATGCCCAGCCGGGCCCAGTCCTCGTCCCACATGCCGGTGCTCAGAAGCGGAAGCTGTTGTCGATGCTGTCCAGCGCTTCCTTGAACTGCTGGCGCGCCTGGCGGATGTGGCGCTCATCCTGCGTCTGCAGCACCGCCTCGAACTGGGCCAGCCAGTCCTGCAGCATGGTGCGGTCATTGCCGAGCCGGTCCTCGAACAGCCGCTTGGCGCGCTCGATCAGGTAGCGGTTGTCCTGCTCGTCGCGCGGGTGGCGCTTCAGGGCCTGCAGGCGCTCGCGCGTGGCGGCGATCTCGGCAGGGCTCAGCCGCGCGCCCTGGCTCTCGATGATCAGCTCATGCCTCTCGCCGCCGGGGAACTGGGCCGCCTCCACCTCCAGCAGGCCGTTCGCGTCGTAGGTGAAGCGCACTTCCACGCCGGCCTCCCCAGCGGGCGCGGGTGCCACCGGCACCTCCAGCTTGCCCAGGCACAGGTTCTCCGAGCCCACGGGCGACTCGCCCTGGCGCACGTCCACCATGATCTGGCGCTGCCGGTCGGCCACGGTGTAGTAGCGCTCCACGCGCGACACCGGCACGGGCGTGTTGCGCTCGATGATGGGCGAGAAGCGGTCGCCCACCATGCGGTCGCCCACAGGCGTGGCGGCGATGATGCCGAGCGAATAGGGCATCACGTCGGTCAGCACCACGTCGTCCAGCGCAGCATCGCGGGCCTTCAGGCCGGCCTGCACCGCCGCACCCATCGCGATGGCGAGGTCGGGGTCGAGGTTGCGCAGTGGCAGGCGCTGGAAGAGCCGCGTGACGAGCTGCCGCACCATGGGCATGCGGGTGGCACCGCCCACCAGCACCACGTCAGCCAGGCCGGCCGGGTCGAGCTGGGCATCGGCCAGCGCGCGCTCGATGGGGCGGCGCAGGCGCTGCAGCAGCTCGGCCGATGCGGCCTCGAAATCGGCGCGGGTGAGTGTGGCGCTCAGGGCGCGCTCCTGCCAGACGGTGCGCAGCTCGGTGCTGTCGCGCTCGCCGAGGTCTCGCTTGGCCTGCTCGGCCAGGCGCCACCAGGTTTCGCTGGCGAGCCAGGCTTCGCGCTCGCTCGTGTTCAGGCCCTCGGCCTGCTTCGCGAACAGCTGCGCGATGGCGCGGCTGAAATCCTCGCCACCCAGCCGCGTGTCGCCGGCACTCGCCCGCACTTCCACCACACCTTCGAAGTACTCCAGCACCGACACGTCGAACGTGCCGCCGCCTAGGTCGAAGATCAGAAAGCTGCTGTGCTCCGGCCGCTGCTGAAGGCCGTAGGCGAGGCCCGCGGCCGTGGGCTCGTTCAGCAGCCGCTCCACCTTTAGTCCGGCGATCTCGCCCGCGGTGCGCGTGGCGCGGCGCTGGGCCTCATTGAAGTAAGCCGGTACCGTGATGACGGCTTCTGTCACCGGCTCACCCAGGAAGGCTTCGGCATCGGCTTTCAGGGTCTGCAGCACCAGGGCCGAGAGCTCCTCGGCGCGCAGCTCCTTGACGTGGGCGCCGGTCTTCAGCGTGATGCGCTTGTCGCTGCCCATCCAGCGCTTGAAGGCCAGGGCGGTGGACTGCGCATGCAGGCCCGCCCGCTCGCGCGCGGCCAGGCCCACCAGCGTGTGGCCCTGCTCGTCCAGGCTCACGGCCGATGGCGTCAGGTAGTCCCCGTGGGCATTGGGGATGAGCACCGGCGCGCCGTCTCGAAACACGGCCGCCGCGCTGTGCGTGGTGCCCAGGTCGATGCCCAGGATCATTGGCGAGATCTCCCGTTGAAAACGGGTAGGAGCTTAGCGGGTCCGCGCATGGGGTCTGGAGAAGGCCCACCGCCAGGGGACCCAGTCGGGCGGGCGCTGTCGTGGTCTTGTATTGCATGTGCTATACATCTGCGCATGAGCCGATCCGCCACCTTGCCACCGATTCGCGTCGAGCCGCAGACCAAGGCCCGCGTGGAGGCCGTCCTGCGCGAGGGCGAGTCCCTGTCGCAGTTCATCGAGAACGCGGTGTGCCGTGAGGCCGAGTACCGCGCGGAGCAGAACCGGGCGCTGGAACGCGCAGCGTCGGCCCTTGCAGAGGCAGAGCAGGGCCGCGGCCTGCTGACGGCCGATGAACTGCTGGCCGGCATGGATCAGCGCGCCCAGGCCGCGCAGCAGCGCATCCGCGCGGCGGTGGCGGCGCGAGGCCGGCAGGCCAAGGTGTGAGCGCGGCCTATCGCCTCGTCCCGACGCTCGCCTTTCAGGAAGACCTGCAGCGCCTGGAAACCCATATCGTCGAGCGCGAGCTGGCCAGTCATTCGCCCGACGAGGACTGCCTTTTCCGCTTCCAGGATGCCCTCCGGCAGGCCATGTCCTTGCTCACCTTCGCACCGCACAGTTGCCGACGTGCCGAGGCGCGGCGTGAGTTTCGCGAGCTGATCGTGCCGTTTGGCAAGGGCGGCTGCGTGGTGCTGTTCGTGATCCGCGACAGCGATATCGTGCTGCTCGCGGCGCGTGACCAGCACAAAAACGACTACCGCTGACGGGCTTCTGGCGTCACGGCTTGGGCTTCACCAGCCGCGTGTGCACCTCGTTCACGCCCATCAGCGCGGCGGAGCCGAAGTGGCGGTGGAGTTCGGCCACCATCTCGCCTTCGATGATGACTGGGTCGGTGCTCACGGCCTTGCGGGCCAGCTCCACGTCGGTGGTGGCGAAGATGAACAGGCCGCGCAGGTTCTCGACACCGTCCAGCGGGCCCGCGTACACGAGCAGGCCCTCGCGGGCCAGGCGCTGCATGTTGGCGAAGTGGCCCTTGAACATCTCGTCGCGCGCCGGACCGTCGGGCATGCGTTTGGGGCCGGTCCTGAGCAGCACCAGGGTGTAGGGACGCAGGCCGTTGTCGTTGGCGCCCCAGGCCTGGGCCTTGGCGGCGTCGTAGGCGGGCGCCTCCTGCGCGTGGGCCGTCAGGCAGGCGGTCAAGGCCAGGGCGGTGGCAAGAGCTTTCATGGCAGTCGGTGCAGCAGGCAATGACCCGGATTGAACCGCAAGCGGGCGCCGGGTGGGCCAGGATGAAACCCGCCCTCGCGGCTGCGACACTCCACGGCATGAAGCTGCTCGGTCGACTCACCTCCATCAACGTCCGCAAGGTCATGTGGACCGCCACCCTGCTCGGGCTGGAGCTCGAACGTGAGGACTGGGGCGCCGGTTTTCGCTCGCCGCAGGAGCCGGGTTATCTGGCGCTCAACCCCAACGGCCTGATCCCGGTGCTGCTGGATGGCGACTTCGTGCTGTGGGAGAGCAACAGCATCTGCCGCTACCTCGCCGCCAAGGTGGGTGACACCCCGCTGCTGCCGACCGAGCCGCAGGCTCGTGCCCGCGTGGAGCAGTGGATGGACTGGCAGGCCGGCGAGCTCAACAACAGCTGGCGCGTGGCCTTCATGGCCCTGGTGCGCGGGCAGCCGGCCACGCCGGAGGCGATTGCAGCCGGTGTGAAGGGCTGGAATCACCACATGGGTCTGCTGGACGCGCAACTGGCGCGCACCGGTGCGCATGTCTGCGGTGAGGCCATGACCCTGGCGGACGTGGTGCTCGGGCTCTCGGCCCAGCGCTGGAAGAACGCACCGATCGAGCGGCCCCTGCTGCCCGCGGTCGACGCCTGGCTGCAACGACTGGCGGCGCAGCCGGGGTTTGCAGACTACGTGGACAACGGCATGCCTTGAGTGCGGGCGTCCGGGTGCCTGGGCTCATCCGCCCGGGGCGGCCCGCGCGCGGGCGGCGATTTCTGCCGCTGCCTTTTGCACGGCGGCCTGCAGTGCCGGGCGGTTCGGTGGCACGGCCGGCAGCAGCCCTTGTGCGGTCATCGAGCGTGCCCACTGCGCGTCCGCAGCGCGATCCGGCAACTGCTGCAGGGCGGCGGCATAGACCATGCGTTCCTGGTCGGTGAGGCCCCAGGCAGGATGCGACTGCAGGGCCGCCCTCAGGCTGGCTGCATCGCCCGTCAGGGCATCACGCCGCATCGCATCGGCAACTTCCTGGCGTTCGCTGGCGGTCAGGTCGCCTGGGAAGACCGCATTCGAGTACGCCGCCGCGGCTTCCGGTACCTGGCCTCGCATGGCGCGAGCGGCCAGGCTCGGGAGCAACCAGCGATGAGCTTCGGTGACCGTCTGGCAGCGCCGGCTCTCGGCGTCGGCTTCGCGCAGCATCTCGGCCATCAGCTGCGGCTCGAGGCCTCGGTCACGCAGGGAAGTCAGGCTGTCGCGCATCCGGCTGTTGGCAGCGCAGGCCCGCAGCCACTTCACGGCTTCCCAGTCGGCGGCCGGGCTGTTGCCGGCAGCCGCTCGCTCGATGTGCGGCCCGTAGCCTTCTGATCCGATGGCGGCGGAGGGCGCGCTTGTCGAGGGGGGTGAGGGCGCGGCCGGGGCGGGCATCGGCACGCCGGGCGGCCCGGCCGGTGCTGGCACGGCTGCGGGCGGGAGCGCCAGCGCGACCGGGGCCGCCGGCGGTTGCGCTGCCTGCGGCGCAGACGGCGCGGGTTGGAGCAAGTAAGCCGCACCGGCCATCAACAGCAGCAGGCCGGATGCCGGGAGAACGAGTCCTTTCATGCGGACAGTGTGCCCGCATACCGACGCAGCCGCCTCCGTGCTAACAAGACAAGGGGCCTGACCCGTCACGGCGCCAAGCCCCTTGTTGGAGGACGCGTCCCGCCTGCCGACGGGCGCGCGGATCGTCAACCCAGTCGCACCGGCACGAAGATCTGCTGGCCGTCCCGCGACACCAGCAGGGCGACTTGCTTGGGCTTGTCCTTCATCGCATCGCGCACCTGCTCGATGTCCTTCACGGGCTTGCCGTTCAGGGCCAGCAGCACGTCGCCGGGTTGCACGCCGGCCAGCTGGGCCGGGCCGGTCACACGCTCGATCAGCAGGCCATGGTCCAACCCTGAGCCGCGCAGCTCCTGACGCTCCAGCGGGCGCAGCGCGAGGCCGAGCGAGCCGCGTTCGGCCGGTGCGCTTGCTTCCTGGGTGTCCTTCTCGGCGCGGCCCAGGCTCACGGTTTCGGTGAGGCGGCTCTTGTCGCGCCAGATCTCCAGCTTGAGCTTGTCGCCCGGGCGGGCCAGGCCCACGCGGCTGGAGACGTCGCCTGCCACGCGCACCGGTTCGCCGTCCATCGCGGTGATCACGTCACCGGCCTTCAGACCCGCCTTGGCCGCAGCGCTGTCGGGCACGACGCTGGACACCAGCGCGCCATCGGGCGCATTCAGGCCGAAGGACGCGGCCAGCGGCGCCGAGAGGTCCTGCAGCGTCACGCCCAGCCGTGCATGTTCCACCTTGCCGTGGGCCACGATCTGGTCCTTCACCTTGAGCGCCACATCCACCGGGATGGCGAAGGCCAGGCCCTGGAAGCCGCCGCTCTGCGAGTAGATCTGCGCGTTCACGCCCACCACGCGGCCGGCGGCATCGAACAGCGGGCCGCCGGAGTTGCCCGGGTTCACGGCCGCATCGGTCTGGATGAAGGGCACCACGCTGCTGTCGCCCGGCAGCGAGCGGCCCTTCGCGCTGACGATGCCTTGCGTGGCCGTCTGCTCGAAGCCATAGGGCGCACCGATGGCCAGCACGTAGTCACCCACCTGCACCTGCTTGGGGTCGCCCAGCTGCACGGTGGGCAGGCCGGTGGCATCGAGCTTGAGCACGGCGATGTCGGTGGCGGGATCGCTGCCGAGCACCTTGGCCGAGAACTCTCGGCGGTCGCTGAGCTTGACGGTCACCTGCTTGGCGTCACGCACCACGTGGGCGTTGGTCAGCACCAGGCCGTCGCTGCTGATGATGAAGCCCGAACCCTGGCCGCGGAAGGGCTGGGCGCTGGGTGGCTGCATGCGCAGGCCCGGCACACCGCGGAAGAAGCGGAAGAAAGGGTCGTTGTTGAAGGCGCTGGCGTCGCCGTCACCGTCGTCATCGGCGCTGGCCTTGTGCAGGCCGGCCACGGTGATGCCCACCACGGCGGGCCCCTGGTTCTGCACGATGGCGCGGTAGTTGGGCAGGGCGGGGGCGGGCAGACTGGTGGCGGCCGGGGCGGCGGTCACGGCGGCAGCGGCCGCGGTCGCCGTCATGCCGGCGGGTGCCTCGCCTGAGGTGCTGGCCGTGCTGGGCGACTTGGCCTGCAGCCAGCCCGGCAGTCCCCAGCCGGAGGCGGTGGTGGACAGGGTCACGCCGGCGCCGAGCAGCGCGGCGGCGGTGGCGGTGAGTGCAGTCTTGGCGGTGCGGGTCATCTCGATCTCCTCAGGGCGGCTGCGGTGCAGCCGGTTGCCAGTGACTCTAGGCAGCCTGGATGAGGGCTCGGTGAGGCCAAGGTGAGGCGAAGGTTAGGGCGGCACTCC
Source organism: Roseateles puraquae (assembly GCF_002205845.1). Classification (GTDB taxonomy): domain Bacteria; phylum Pseudomonadota; class Gammaproteobacteria; order Burkholderiales; family Burkholderiaceae_C; genus Pelomonas; species Pelomonas puraquae. The sequence continues at coordinate 248,017 of NZ_NISI01000010.1, forward strand.
GTGACAACCCGTTCGGGACATTCCCGCGGGTGGCACGGCGATGCAAGCGGGCGTCGCGTCCAGGCAAGTGACCGTCTACCCAGGCGGTGGGCGGCTCACTACCGTGGCCGCGGGGTGATGTCGCCCCGCCTCAACTGTGCCTGGAGTGCCATGAACACACGTCTTTCCGCGGGTGCCGCCGCCTTGCTGCTCACGCTGGCAAGCCTGCCCGCCACGGCCGGCAAGCTCTTCCTGTCCGGCGGCGCCTATGACGACGCCAATGTCGACCTCTTCGTGAACGGCCTGCGCAAGGCCACCGGACGCGACGCCAACTTCACACCCAACCTCGCCAGCACCAGCAACTGCGGCACGAACTGGGCCACCACCGCCTGCCCGCGCATCGCCGTCATCACCGCCGCGAAGGACAGTTACGCGACGGGCCTGGACGCCTTCCAGAACGACATCCCGGCCACCTCCACCTCGTCACTCAAGCGCGGCTACTACAACCTCTTCCAGACGCACGGCTTCAGCCCCAAGTTCATCACCGCTCACGTGGACAACTACGGCGTGCATGCCAGCGCGAGCACGCCCGAGGGCCAGGCCAACATCGCGGTCATCAACCAGGCCGATGCGGTGTGGTTCGTCGGTGGCGACCAGGCCAAGATCATCCGCACCCTGCTGACCGACAGCGGCGCCGACTCCGGGCTTGCTGCCGCCCTGCGAGCGCGCTGGAACAACGGCAGCGGCAACATCGTCATCGCGGGCGACTCGGCCGGCAACCATGCGCTGAACGTCAAGATGCATGCCGCCGGCGTGAGCTACGGCTACCTCTACTACGGCGCCGACCTCCCCAGCACGCCCGTGACCGGCTGGCAGACCCTGGGCGACACGCGCGACGGCACCACGGCCCTGCGCTACCTGGAAAACGGCGCCACGATGAAAGGCCTGGGCTTCCTGCCGGCCGGCATCCTGAGCGACACCCATTTCGACAGCCGCTCCGGGCGCCTCGGACGCCTGGCCGCGGCGCTGCGCAGCCTGAGCGTGCAGCAGGGTTTTGGGGTGGACGAGAACACCGGCGTCGTGGTCGACACGGCGGCGCAGACGGCCACGGTCTACGGCACCAACAAGCTGCTCATCGTCGACACGGCCGCGGCCAGCGTGCAGATCGGCACCTACTACAAGGTCAATGGGCTGCGGGTCAGCCTGCTCACGCCGGGCGACCGCTACAACTATTCGAGCAAGGTCGTGACCAGCAGCAAGACGGCCATCGGCAGCAGCTACTACTACAGCAGCTACTACGACTCCGCCGACATCTTTGCGGCGCTGGAGACCTCCAAGTCGCTGACCCGCGTGGTCGACCAGACGCCCACCACCAACGTCGGCACCGCACCGGTCCCGGTCTACAGCAGCGGGCCCAGCTACCCGAGCGGGGCACCGGTGATCAAGCTGCGCTTCACGCGCGACGCCACCACCAAGGGCTACTACGCCGGCGGCAAGTACACCGTGGACAAGGTCAAGGTGGACATCTATTGAAGCCCGGCACCCGGCCGCGCCGTCAGCGGCCAGGCCCGGGCCACACCAGCACCGGCCCGCCGTCGTCGATGCGCGCGTGCTCCGGGGGCTGGAAGCCTGCCGCGCGCAGGGCGGCCAGCGCCGGGCGGGCGCTGTCTGCCACGGTTAGCACACGCGACTCGGCCTCATGGCCGAGGAAGGACAGGTAAACCGTCTGGCGCGGCAGCAAGGCCGCCAGGTGGCTGCGCCAATCGGCGCCGAGGCGGGCCTCGGCCTCGGCGGGTGAACCGGGGTAGAAGCGTGCGCCCAGCGCCTGCCAGAAAGGCGACCGGCCCGCGGCATCGCGCCAGCCAGGCAGCTCGGCCACCAGGGCGTCGCCGAAGTCCTGCGGGCGTTCACGCAGCTGGCCTTGGGCAGCGGCAATCAGCTGGCCCAGGGCCAAGGCCTGCGCGTCGGCATCCAGCCCGGCCGCGCAGTGCAACTCGGTGAGTTCGGCGCGGCCAGTGTGGTCGTTGCCCAGCAGCAGCGTGGTCTGCAGCCGGAAGAGCCCCAGCTCCGCCGCCGCATGCACCACCCGGCCCAGCCGGAAGTGATAACGCGGCAACCGCAGGCCCAGGCGTGGCACGAGGCGCAGCGAGGCGCGGCCGTCGGCCAGGGCCAGGCGCAGGCCGGCCTCGTCGGCGGTGATGTGGACGCGGTTCATGCGCTCACCTCCGCCTGCAGCGGCGTGGCCAGCAGCCGGTCACCGGGCTGCGCACCGACACGGGCGGCCGTGGCGGCATCCACGGCGCGGCCCACTTCGGCCAGCACGGCGCGAAAGCGGGCCCGCTCGGTGCAGGCCAGCAGTGCCGGCTCGCGCGGGCCGGGGTCATCCTGCACCAGCATCTCGCGGGCCAGGCGCACGCTGCGCAGCGAGGCCAGCGGCGCCTCGACCGTCGGGCCGCCGTCGAAGATGTCGACGTAGGTGTCCATGTCGAAGCCTTCGTCCTGCAGGATGGAAAACGGCAGCTCGCCCACCGGATGCAGCTGGCCCAGAGCCCACTGCGCGGCTTCGGGCAGCAGCGCCACGTAGATGGGCGATGGCGGCATCAGGTCGGCGATGAAGGCCTTGCTGCGCCCGCCCACGATCACTTCCGCCTGCGGGTAGTCCATGCCGAAGAAGCGCCGCCCCACCGCATCCCAGAACGGGCTTTGGCCCTGGGCATCGGTGATGCCGGGGCTCTCGGCCGCAATGCGTTCCGAAAAGCGATCGGCATGGGCCTGGATGAACAGCAGCCGCGCGCGCGAGAGCAGCTGCGCGGCCGGGCCGTCCTCGTAGGCGGGGTCGAGGTAGAAGGAGGTCAGCAGCGTGGCACCGGTCAGGTCGTGGCACAGGTGCAGGGTGTGCATGCGCTGAGACACGCCGAGCGCCGCGCTGGCGTGCACGACGAACTCGTTGCGGTAGCTGTAGAAGCGGTCGAAGAAACCGGCGCTGGCGGCAATGCCCGAGCAGCCGACCAGCCGGCCAGCCTGCAGGTCTTCCAGCACGAAGAGGTAGGTCTCTTCGCCGCTGGCGTCGTCGGGGCTGGCGAAGGCCTGGCGCGAGGCGTGGATGCGCGCGGCCAGCTTGGCCTCGTCGTTGGGCAGCGAGCTGATGCCGTCGGCGCTGGCCGCGGCCATGCGCACGAGGTCGGCCAGGTCGGCCTCGGCCACGGGGCGCAGCAGCAGGTGGTTCATGCGGAATCTCCCGGAAGGGCAGGGGTGCGCCAGGCCTGGGCCCGGCGGCTGCGCTCATCGCGCGGGGTATGGCCGAAGTGGCTCTTGTAGGCGTTGGAGAAATGCGGCCCCGACGAGAAGCCGCAGGACAGCCCGATCTGCAGGATGGACTGCGAGCTCTGCTGCAGCAGCCGCTGCGCCCGTGCCAGGCGCAGCGCCAGGTAGTGGCGCGAGGGCAGGGTGTCGAGATGCTGCTTGAAGAGCCGTTCGAGCTGGCGGCGCGACACCCCCACGAGCTGGGCCACGTCTTCGGTCGGCAGCGGCTCGGCGAGGTTGGCTTCCATCAGCGCGAGGGCCTCGGCGAGCTTGGGGCTGCCGGCGCCGCGGCGCTCGCTGTAGCCGGCGCGCTGGCGCTCGTCCTGCGGCCGCAGGCCCTGCACGCCCAGCCACTGCGCCAGCTCCTGGCCGAAGCGCTCGCCGTGCAGGCTGGCCAGCCACGCGCCGCAGAGGTCGACGCTGGCCAGCGCGCCCGCGCAGCTCAGTCGCCGGCCCTCGTCGCTGATGGCCCACAGGCCGCTGGCCCAGGCCACGGCCGGGTGGTCGTTGGCCAGGCCGTCCAGCAGCGGCCAGTCGGCACAGGCGCGTTGGCCGTCGAGCAGCCCGCAGGCGGCCAGTTGGGCTGCGCCGGCATCGATGCCGGCCAAGACGCGGCCCTCGGCGGCCCAGCGTTTCAACCACGTGGCCAGCGCGGGCTCGCAGGGGCCAGTGTCGGCCGTCACCAGGAAGACGGCATGCCAATCAGCCTGCGGCGGCAGGGCAGCGGTCTGCACCGCCGTGCCGTTGCCCGACATGACGAGACCGCCGGTGACCGACAGGCATTCCGCTCGCCAGATCACCTCGTCCTGCAGCTCGTTGGCGGCCGCCAGCCCGTCCAGCACCCCGGCCAGGGCGAGCATCGAGAAGCCCGGCTGAGGCAGCAGGGCGACGCGGCGCAGGACGGGCGGCGGAGTCATGCCCGCAATCGTCTCATTGCCAGTGCATCAGTGCCGGCACGGCCAGCAGGGCCAGGGCCATGACGAGGTAGACCGCCTGCAGCGGCAGCATCCAGCGGAACCAGGTTCCGAAGGGCACGCCCGACAGCGCCAGCACGCCCACCGTGATGCCCGAGGTGGGGATGACCGGCGTGGTCAGCTCACCGAACTGGAAGGCCAGCACCGCGGTCTGGCGGGTGATGCCGACGAGATCGGCCAGCGGCGCCATCAGCGGCATGGTCAGCGCGGCCTGGCCGGTGCCGGAGTGGATGAAGAAGTTGATGACCGACTGGATCGCGAACATCTTCTGCGCAGCCAGCACGGGCGTGCTGGAGGCCACCAGCGGCGCCAGGGCGTTGAGCAGGCTGTCGATGATCTGGCCGTCGCGCATCAGGATGACGGTGGCCTTGGCCAGCGCAATCACCAGCGCCGTCCCGACCAGGTCGCGTGCGCCCTGCAGGAAAGCGGCCATGAAGTCATCGGCGGACAGCCGCGCCAGCACGCCCACCGCGATCGCCATCACGAGGAACAGGGCGGCGATCTCCTCGATGTACCAGCCGAACTTCACGACGCCGACGATCATCACGCCCAGCGTAGCCGCGAACAGCCACAGCACCGCGCGATGCCGGCCGGTCATGCCGGCGAACTGCTCGAAGCTGGCCAGGTCCAGCGTCTTGCGGCGCTCCTGATCGAGGGCGAACGTCGGGCTGAGTTCAGGCTGGCGCCGGATGCGGGCGGCCCACCACAGCAGGAAGGCGATGGTCAGCCCGGTGGCGATGGCCCAGCACAGCGCGCGGTAGCCCAGGCCCGAGAACAGCGGCACGCCGGCAATGCCCTGGGCCACGCCAACGTTGAACGGGTTCAGGAAAGCGGTCGCGAAGCCGACCTGCGAGCCCACGAAGGGAATGGCCACGCCGGTCAACGTGTCCAGTCGCAGGGCCAGCGCCAGCGGGATGAAGATCAGCACGAAGGGAATCGCCTCTTCCGCCATGCCGAAGGTCGCGCCGCCCAGCGAGAACAGCGTGACGAACACCGGGATGACCAGCGCCCTGACCAGCGCCGAGCGACCGTGGGCGCGAGCCACGGACTTGATCAGCGCGTCGATGGCCTCGGTGCGCTGCAGCACCGAGAAGGCACCGCCCACGATCAGCACGAAGCCGATGATGAGCCCGGCCTCGACGAAGCCCTTGATGGGCGCCGTCAGCAGTGCGACGAGGCCTTGCGGCCGCGCCTCCACCAGGTGGAAGCTGCCGGCCTTGATGACCTGCTTGCCGTTGACCAGCTCGGTCTCGAACCGGCCGCCCGGCACGATCCAGGTCGAGGCCGCGATCAGCACCAGCAGCGCCGCCAGCAGGACGTAGGTGTTGGGGAGCTTGAACTTCATGGCGAGAGCAGCTTGCCGGAGCGGTAGGGGGTGGCGCCGGCAATCTTGGCCAGACGCATGCCGCGCGTGGCAAAGCGCCGCGCGCTGCGGGCGAAGCAGCGGCCGGTGGTGCGAGCATGCAGCGGCGTGCGCGCGTCGGTCAGCGGGCAGATGATCTCGGCGACCAGCTCGCCGGCCTCCACCCAGTCACCTGGCGCCTTGGCGAACACCACGATGCCGCTGCGGGGCGCCGTCAGCGGTTCGACACCTTCCAGCGGTGTGGCGTCACAAGCGGCGGGAGCCGGCGGCGGGGTGCCCTCCACGTGGCCGAGCTGCTGCAGCGTGGCCACCAGGGCAGCGGCGTCGCGCTCGGCCAGCTCGGCGCTCACCTCGGTCTCGCCGCGCAGCTCGACCGTGGCGGCAAGGCAGCCGTTCGGGTCGATCGGGAAGCGGCCCGCAAAGTGCGCGGCCAGCTCCCACCACAGCCGCGACAGCGTCTCGTCGAACGGATCGTCGCCCGAGACCTCGCTGTACAGCAGGGCCTGCGCGCCCAGGTAGCCCGCCAGCGGCTGCAGCGCCTGCACCTGCGGCGTGCCGGTGTAGACGTGCATGACCGCCTGGTTGTCGCAATGCAGGTCGAGCACCAGGTCGGCATCGGCGGCCAGGGTCTGCAGCAGATGCTTGAGCGCCTCCGCCTCGCTGCCGGGCTGCCAGGCGGCCAGCAGCTGGCGGCAGGCGGCGCGGATGGTGCGGGCATTGGCATCGGCGTCCGCGCCCAGCCGGCCTTCGAGCGCCGGGATCAGCGCCGGCGTGAGGTGACGGAACTGGCGGTTGAAATTGATGCCGCTGCCGAGATCGAATCGGCCGAAGGCCGAGCCCTGCACGTCCTGCGCCAAGCCGATCGGGTTGGCCATGGGCACGAGCACGATCTCGCCGCGGATGGCGCCGGCCGCCTCCAGCGCCGAAAAGCGTTCGATGAGGGCCTGCGCCACCAGCATGGGCGGCACTTCGTCGGCATGCAATGCGGCCTGCAGATAGGCCTTGCGGCCGGAGGTGCCGGCGCCGAAGTGCAGGCTGCGCACATGGCGCTGCGTGCCGGCGCTGGCGGCCGGCAGTTCATGGATCACGGTGCGCATGTCAGTTCGCCTGCAAGGGCGTGAAGAGGGGGGTGGCCATGCGCACGGGGGTCACGTCCAGGCGCACTTTCAGCACGGTGTAGTCCTCGCCGCCCAGGGCGCCGCTGAACCAGCCGACCATGCCGGGGCCCTTGGTCAGGCGGAACTCGAAGCCCAGGTCGGGCGAGAGATCGCCGGGCCGCGGCTTGGCGCGGTAGGCGAGGCCCCGCACCTCCGGGAAGGGGCTGTCCAGCAACTGGGCCATGGCGGTCACGATGGCGCTGTCGGCCAGGATGTCCAGGAAGTACTGGTCGTGGCGCAGATAGGGCTTGTAGTCGCTCGCCGTGGGGTCGATCTTGGCCTCACGCAGCTTGTGCGGCGCGGGTGTGGTGACGCCAGTCTTGAGGTCGTGGCGGTCACCCCGGTCCAGGTAGCTGATGACGGCGCCGCGCAGGTTGAAGGCCGGCACCCTGGCGTCGCTCGTGGCCTCGGACAGGTCCACCAGCAGCGCGCCGCGCGCGCCCACGATCTCCACCTGGCTCCCCTTCACCACGGCGGCGGTGTTCTCCTCCACGCCCAGGCCCGTCTTGAAACCCAGCGAGCGCATGGCCGGCAGCATGCGGCCGATGCGGCCGCGCTTGAGGAAATGCTGGTCGATGAACAGCTCCGGCCCGACGAAGCCCAGGCCGCGGTCGTACTCCTGCCGCTCGCGCCACTGGCCTTTCAGGATCTGCAGGTTGTCCTGTGCGTCGCGGAACATCATGCGGCTCATGATGGCCGCGCCTGCGCTGGTGCCGGCCACGACGCCGCCACCATCAAACACCTGCCAGATGGCCTTGAGCATGGCGTTGGGCTGGCCGCCGGGCTGCAGGGTGTCGACGATGAACTCCTGCGCGCCGCCCGAGAAGAACACCGCCTTGGAAGCCGCCACCTTGGCAATCAGCGCGGGGTTGTTGAGCTGGGCTTGAAGGTCGACGTCCTTCAGGCGCGGGGCCACTGGAATGGCTTCGGCATTGGCGCCGTGACGGTTGAGCGTGGCCACGATCAGGCCGGCGCTGCGCTCCGGGTTGGCCGCGGCGGTGGCGAACACGGCGATGCGTGCGCCCGGGCCGCCGGCTTCTTCGACGATGCGTTCCCAGACGGCGTCGTTGTCGCTCTTGAGGGCGCCACCGATGACGATGGCCGTGCCGGCATGCACGGCGCTGAGCCAGCACAGCGGCAGCAGGAGAAGGGGTTTCAGGAATCTCATGCAGCCATCTTGTCAGCGCCGCGCGGCAGCGGCCAGCGGGTTAGGCCTCAAGCCGGTGCGTCATGCACCGCAATCGCAATTGCATGTCGCTTCGCTGCAAGCCGTCCACAGGGCGCTTGCGGTGAAGCGACGCGCACTTGCCCAGAAGCGACCGGCCCGCCGAAACCCCATAGGCAAGTCAGACGCGGCCTCCCTAACCTGAATGGCATCCGATCCCACCCCACTCCACAGAGGCCTTCATGACCCGCTCCTTCACCCGGCACCCGCTGGCCCACGCCGCGCTGCTGTGCGCCATCACCCTGACCGCCCAGGCTCAGACCCAGGACCAGAAGCTCGAACGCGTCGAGATCACCGGCTCCAGCATCAAGCGCATCGACGGGGAGGCTGCGTTGCCGGTGGACGTCATCAAGCGCCAGGACATCGACAAGCTCGGCGTGACGACCGCCGCCGAACTGCTGCAGAAACTGACCTCCAACGTCGGCGGCCTGACCGACGGCGCGTCCATCACCGACCAGAGCGGTGGCCAGCGCGGCTTCAACGGCGCCAACCTGCGCGGGCTGGGCGTGTCCAGCACCCTGGTGCTGCTCAATGGCCGGCGCCTGGCCAACTTCGCCAGCCCCGGTGACGATGCCGGCGTCGACCTGAACAGCATTCCGTCCGGCGCGATCCAGCGCGTGGAGGTGCTCAAGGACGGCGCGTCGGCCATCTACGGCACCGACGCGATGGGCGGCGTGATCAACTTCATCACCCGCAAGGACTACCAGGGCGCCGACATCAGCGCTTACGCCCTCAAGACCAGCGAAGGCGGCGCCGGCAAGACGACCGTGACGCTCGGCGGCGGCTTCGGCGACCTGCGCAAGGACCGCTTCAATGTGTTCGCGACGCTCGATCTGCAGAAGCTCGATGCGCTCGATGCCTCGCAGCGCGACTTCATCAAGGCCTACAGCCTGCCCACCAGCCTGCCGCCGCAGGCGTCGAGCAACTCCTTCCCGGCCAACATCGACCTCACCAGCGTGCAGTTGACGGCGTTGAACAACTTCGTGCGCGCCAACCCGAACACCGCGCTCAAGGGCAGCAATGCCGACGGCACCTGGAATCCGGGCGGCCCCAATTCGGGCTCGCGGCGCGTCAATTTCGGCAAGGCCAGTTGCACCGGCGCGCCCAACCCCAACTTCGTCGACGGCACGAGCCTCGGGGGCCGCGAGGGCTGCTCCTACGATTACGTGGCCGGTTCGCAGATCTACCCCAAGGCCGACAAGCAGAGCCTGCTCGGCCGCTTCACGGCGCAGCTGGATGATGACAACCAGGTCTTCGTCGAGCTGATGCTGGCCAAGGCACAGACCGACTACGCCGCCTCGCCCGCCACGGCGCGCTTTCGCACCAGCTCGGGCATCACGCTGCCGCAGTCGCTGCAGAACGTGACCGGCATCACCGGCGCGGTGGACTTCCGCTTCCGGCTGGAAGACGCCGGCCAGCGCACCAGCCGCGTGGAGAGCAACGCCAGCCGGCTCGTCATCGGCGCAACCGGCACCCTGGCCGGCTGGGACTACGACACCGCCCTCAGCCAGAGCACGAACAAGGCGACCGACACGGACCTGTCGGGCTGGGTGTCGCTGAGCAAGCTGGAAGCTGGCCTCAAGGCGGGCTCGTACAACCCGTTCGTGAAGCCTGCGGACCGCTCGGCCGGCCAGGCCTTCATGAACTCCATCCGGCTGGACGGCGCCGCCCGTATCAGCAAGGGCACGTCCACCAGCATCGACGGCAAGCTGACCCGTGCCATCGGCGCGCTCGCCGGCGGCGACGTGATGCTCGCCCTGGGCGCCGAGTTCCGCAAGGAGAAGACCGAGTTCCGTGCCACCGACGTGCTCAAGAGCAATGACGTGAACAACGACCGCTCCAGCTCGGGCGAGTTGCTGGCCGACGCCGACCATTCGCGCAACGTGGCCGGCGTGTTCGCCGAAGTCAGCGCGCCCATCACCCGCGAGCTCGAAGCCCAGTTCGCGCTGCGCCACGACCGCTACAACGGCGTGTACGACGCCGCCACCAACACCACCTCGCCCGACCTCAGCACCACCAACCCCAAGGTGGGCCTGAGCTGGCGCCCGAGCAAGCAGCTGCTGGCGCGCGCCTCCTATGGCACGGGCTTCCGCGCACCGACGGTGTCGGAGATGTTCCTGCCCGTGCGCTCGGGCATCACCTCCAGCTTCGTGCGTGACCCGGTGAGCGGCGAGGTTGGCCAGCTCAACATCGACCGCTACTCCAACCCCGAGCTCAAGCCCGAGAAGAGCAAGCAGGCGAGCCTGGGCGTGGTGTTCGAGCCGGTGCGCGGCCTGCTGGGCAGCCTGGACTACTGGACGATCCGCAAGTCCGACATCATTTCGCAGATCGGTGAGGAAACCATCTTCACGACGCCGGCGCTCTACAACGACCCCAAGGTCGTGGCGCGCGATGCCGACGGCTTCGTCGACTTCATCACCGTCAAGAAGGAGAACCGCGGCAAGCTGAACACCTCGGGCTTCGATGTGTCGCTGAACTGGCGCGGCGAGGCCACGGCCTGGGGCACCTTCGGCGCGGGTCTGAACGGCACGCTGGTCACCGAGTACAAGTTCTCGACCGACCCGCGCTCGCCGCTGGTGGACGGCCTGGGCAAGTTCAAGGACGACAAGGCCGTGCAACGCTGGCGCCACAAGCTCAACCTGGACTGGGACTACGGCCCGGCCAGCGTGACGGTGACCAACACCTACCTGTCCAGCTACCGTGACCAGAACGTGGACGGCCTGGCCGCGCCGGCTTACAACAACCGCGACGTCAAGGCCTATTCGCTGTGGGACCTGACGGCCAGCTACCGCATCACGCAGCAACTGCGCCTGCGCGGCGGCATCCTGAACGTGGCCGACACCGCACCGCCCTTCACCAACCAGTCGCGCTACTTCCAGGTGACCTGGGACCCGACCTACGGCGACCCGCGCGGCCGCAGCTACTTCGTGTCGCTGAGCTATCAGCTGCGCTGAAGCCGCCGATGCGTGTGCGTGCTGGAAACAGCACGCAACTTCCCGCCCCGTCGCGTGACCACGCGGCGGGGCGTGTTGCTTTCGTTCACATCGAGCGCCGGGCTGCCAGGCGCGGGCCTGCAGACTGGCGGCATGCCTTTGCAGATCGATGATTCCCCAGTGGTGCTGACCTCGGCGCAGACCCTGACCGGCTGGCGCCGTGAGTTCTGTGTGGAGCTGCTGGGCGATGGCCAGGCGCGTGTGTTCCTGCGTGCGGTGGAGGCGGCCTCCCTGAAGGCCACGGAGCTCAAGCGCGGCGTGCTGTTCCACCGCGTGGGTGCGGGCTTCCAGGACCTGGCCGGTGTGGTGGCCGCCGCCCGCGAGCCGTTGGAGCAGCTCGCCCGCAGCGCCGTGCGCCAACAGCCCACCAAGGACAACCTCTTCGCCGCCGTCACCTACGACCGCGCGGCCTGGGACCGGGTGGTCGATGCGCTCGATGCCTGGCAGCGTCGGCCCCACCCGGTGCCGGTGCGGCACGCTTGACCCGCGCCCGGCTCGCCTTCAGCCCGGCCAGGCCATCTCGGCCCTGAGGCCGCCCAGCGGTGACTCGGTGAGCCGGACCACCGCGCCCTGCTGGCGCGCTGCGGCACGCACGATGGCCAAGCCCAGGCCGCTGCCCTCCACGCCGGTGTCGTCGCCGCGCTGGAAGCGGTCGAACACGCGCTCGCGCTGCTCGGCCGGGATGCCCGGGCCGTCGTCGTCCACGCGCAGCAACGGGGCGCCCCGCGGACCGCGCAGCGCGCTGAGCTGCACCTGGCGGGCGCCGTATTTCACCGCGTTGTCCAGCAGGTTGCGCAGTGCACCGCGCAGGGCCTGGGCGTCGCCTTCCAGCGGCAGCGGATCGGGCGCGGTCAGGCTCAGCTGCACGCCGGCCCGCTCGGCCAGGGGCTGCACATCGGCCACGGCCTGGCGGGCGAGCTCGGCCAGGTCCAGCGGGTCGTCTGCGGCGGCTGCGCCGGGCTCGGCCCGGGCCAGCGCCAGCAACTGCTCCACCAGCCGCACCGCGCGGTCGATGCCGGCCCGCAGCCGGTCGATGGCCTCGTCCTGTTGGGGGCCGGGCGCGGAGTCGCGCAGCAGGCCGAGCTGCAGCTTGAGCGCCGTCAGCGGCGTGCGCAGCTCATGCGCGGCATCGGCCACAAAGCTGCGCTGCGCATCGAAGGCCGTGGACAGCCGGCCGAGCAGGTCGTTGAAGGACTCGACCAACGGTGCGATCTCGCCCGGTAGGCCGTCGGTCGGCAGGGCATGCAGCGCATTCGCGCCGCCGGATTGCGCCGCCTGCACCACACGCGCCAGTGGCGCGAGCGACAGCCCGATCAGCCACCACAGCGCCGCCGCCACCAGGGGCAGGGCCACAGCCACCGGCACGATGCTGCGCAGGGCCGCCAGCGCCGCGAGCTTCTGCCGCACGGCCAGTGGCTGGGCCACCTGCACCACGCGCATGGGCGTGGCGGCGCTGTACACGCGCCAGGCCTGGCCACCCAGGCGCAGGTCCGAGTAGCCGAGCACCGCGCGCGCGGGCAGCGGCTCGGTCATGCCCTGGGGGCGGCTGGAGTACAGCTCCAGCCCCTGCACCGACCAGATCTGCACCACGTAGTCAAAGCTCGGGTCGGTCAGCGCCGCGGCCTCGTCGCCCGCCACGCGGCCCTGGTCGCGCAACGACAGCGCGGTCTGGCGAAGCTGGTAGTCGAACAGGGCGTCGGCCTCCGCGCGCACGCTGACGTAGGTGGCGCCGCCCACGGCCAGGGCCGTCACGGTGCCGAGCACGGCCAGCAGCGCGAAGAGGCGGCCGCGCAGGGTGGACAGCAGCTTCATGACTTTTCCGGTCCGGCGTAGTAGCCCAGGCCGCGCACCGTGTGCAGCAGGTCAGCGCCGAGCTTCTTGCGCAGTTGGTGAATGTAGACGCTGATCGCGTTGCTCTCCAGCTCCTCGCCCCAGCCGTAGAGCCGGTCTTCGAGCTGGGCGCGCGAGACGATGGCGCCAGGGCGCTCCAGCAGGGCTTCGAGTAGCGCAAATTCGCGGGCGGACAGCAGGACAGGCCTACCCCCGCGCGTGACCTCGCGGGTGGCCGGGTCCAGCCGCAGGTCGGCCACGGCCAGCGCGGTGTCGGTGCGGCCGCCGAGACGACGCGCCACGGCGCGCAGCCGGGCCAGCAGTTCGTCGAGTTCAAAGGGCTTGACCAGGTAGTCGTCCGCGCCCGCGTCCAGCCCGGCCACCTTGTCGGCCAGCGCATCGCGCGCCGTCAGCACGATGACGGGCGTGGTGTCGCCGCGCGCCCGCAAGCCCTTCAGCACCTCGATGCCATTGCGCTTGGGCAGGCCCAGGTCCAGCAGCACGGCGTCGAAGCGCTCGGCACTGGCCAGCACGGCTTCCGCCGCCTGGCCATCGCGCAGCCAGTCCGCCGCGAAGCCCTGGCGGCGCAGGGCTTCGCGCAGGCTTTCGCCGATCATGGGGTCGTCTTCAACAATCAACAGGCGCATGGAGGCGACGGAGGTGTACCGAAGAGCATTTTTGCAAGCGCAGTCTGCAGGCTGCGTCAGACTCGCAGGCCGTCGGCCCCTCAGGCAAGACCCGTGGTAGCGGGAGAGTCGCTGGTCTGGCGCTCGTGACCTGTGGCGAAAAGCGCATCGATGTAGTTTTGGGGCTCAAGGTCACTCTCACGCAATAGTGAGAAGATTTCGACGCCCGACACCGCGAGCGACTCCACCAGCCGGTACGACTGGCAGACCCCGAGATAGGTTGAGTTGTCGCCTGCATACGCTTGTGCTTCGCGCTCCGCCATGTCAATGGCATCGTCCGCAGAATTTGCCCGCCACAGCGTGATTCGCTCTTCGTAGAGATGCAACTTTCTCTGCCCAGTTCGTGGTGCCCACTCGAAGAGGCAGCGAGTTGAATATGAGTCCATGGCTGATCTTCTAGCGTGGCGTGTGACCTTAAGCTATCTGAAGTTGAAAGGTCGGTCTGAGCGTGGCGTACCCAGGCTGACCTCGACCTGTGTCCGGCTGCCAGCCCTTCGGGTCCGCAGACCCAATCCAGACTGCCGAGCTTTGCTACTTCCAGCCGGTGGCCAATACTCACGCGGCGTGGCAGTTACGGTTGATTGTGCGCGTTGCCAGCGACCTGATCTTGGCAGAGTGCCTCCATTGAAGTTAGGGCGGAACATGTTCATCTTCGAAATCGTCACGCCGGGTACGTTTCTTGAGTGCCAGGATAGTGCCGCGCGGCACCGTCTGCTCACGCTGGTTTCTGCCCTGAAGCAGACCTTCTTTGAAGCCAATGTGGCCTTGAACCTCTTTACAGAAGAACAAGGTCGGGCGAGGCAGCTCCAGGCCAACGAGCGGCGCCAGGAGTTCGCGAATCCACGGAGGCAAATCGAGGAGGATCTCGGCGCGGGCCCCCGTTCAGTTTTGTCATGGGAGCAAATGGAGGCGATTCGCTACGAGGCCGAAGTCATCGCCAAGCGCGAAGCTTGGCAGCATGGCCACGTGCCATTTGAGCTTGAACATCCAAGGATCTTCATCTTCGCCAGATCATTCCTTTACGCGCTCGACCAGTTTGAAAAACTGGTGGCCGCAATCTGCGAGGACCCGTCGACGCCAAGCGGGTTGAGCGCGTTCAAGGAGCGCATGTCCCAGGAGTTCCCAGATCTTCGCGAGGTCCGCAATTCGGCCCATCACATGGAAGATCGCGTCCGTGGACTGGGGAGAAACGGCAAACCGCTGAAGCTCACGGGCATCGACAACGAGATCGTTTCAGCTCCAAACGCGCGAGTGCTTATTCTCAATTCGCTCATCGGCAACCGATATGGAAGCACGATGGCGGACGGGTCATACGGCGAAGTTGACGTGACTCCTGAATCATTGGCAAAGGTTGTGGCGATTCTCGAAGGAGTCTTGCAAACATTCACCTGGTCTGGCCCGACGCGGCACGAGCCCAGCGGTCCCTAGGCGATCTGCCAGACACGCCGAGATCAGCCTGTCGCCACGACCATGTGCCTTTCGATCCGGCCGCTGCCGTCAGCGTAGTTATTCAGTGCTTGGGTTTAGCGGGGGCGGCAAGGCGTGTCGGACATCGGTCTACGTTGAGCGCCAAGTGGTTTGCTTGAGTTGCCAGCATCCCCTGACTAGATCGCACGCTGCAGCGCCCCAGCAGCCGCGCACACGCTCACCGACTCGCAATTGAGCCACTGACGACGCCACCCGCTGGTGCGGGCTGAGGAATTGCAGCACTTTGGTGGTGCTGTTGCCTGCAGTGGGTGCGCATTTCTTGTGCGCTCGTCTTGCATACAAGCCTGGCGCACCTTGGCACGGATGCTGCTGTGTCTGCGGCATGGGCATCTCCGCCACCGACATCAGCCAGCGCATCGTCGAAGCCGTGCTCGCGCAGAAGCTCGCCCCCGGCGCGCGCCTGGGCGAGCAGCAGCTGGCCATGCTCTTCGACTGCAGCCGCACCATCGTGCGCGAGGCGCTGACGCGGCTGGCGGCGCGCGGCATCGTCACGGTCAGTGCGCGGCGGGGCTGGTACCTCATCGCGCCGTCTCAGGACGAAGCCCGCGAGGCCTTCGAGGCGCGGCGCGTCATCGAGCTGGGCCTGCTGCGCGGCGAAGGCCCCGGCAAACCCCTGGGCAAGCCGCAGCTCGCCCGGCTGAAGAAGCATCTGCAGCAGGAAAAGGCAGCGCTGCGCGGCAGTGATGTCGGCACGCGCAGCTTCCTGCTGGGCGACTTCCATGTGTGCCTGGCGGAATGCCTGGGCAACGGGCTGCTGGCCGACACGCTGCGCGACTACACCGCCCGCACCACGCTGATCGCGATGCTCTACCAGTCATCGCACGACGCGGCCGCGTCGTGTGCCGAGCACGTGGCCATCGTCGACGCGCTGGCGCAGGGCGACCGTGCCCGCGCCGAGGCGCTGATGGCCGAGCACCTCGCCAACGTGCAGGCCGCGCTGCGCCTGCCCGCGCTGAGTGACCCGCTGGACCAGCTGCGCGAGGCGTTGGCGCCCTTGCCGACGTCCGCCGCTTCCGTTTCCGACCCCAACGAACCCGCCTACCTAGGAGCCTTGCTATGACCGCTTCGTTCTCCCGCCGCCTGCTCGTCGCGGGCCTCAGCCTGCTCGCGCTGGGCGCTGCCCAGGCCCAGACCGCGCTGGACACCATCATCAAGAGCAAGACGATCAAGATCGCCATCCCGACCGACTACCCGCCTTACGGTTTTGTCGGCCCGGACATGAAGCCCCAGGGCCTGGACGTGGCCATGGCCGAGCTGATTGCGGCCAAGCTGGGTGTGAAGGCCGAGTTGGTGCCGGTCACGAGTGCCAACCGCATTCCCTATCTGCAGACCAAGAAGGCGGACCTTGTCATCTCGACCCTCGGCAAGAACCCCGAACGTGAGAAGGTCATCAACTTCAGCGCCGCCTACGCGCCGTTCTACCAGGCGGTGTTCGCGGCCAAGAGCCTGAGCATCAAGAGCTGGGCTGATCTCGCCGGCAAGAGCGTGGCCGTGACCCGCGGCGCGATGGAAGACCAGGAGCTGGCCAAGGTCGCGCCCCCGACGCTGGAGTACAAGCGCTTCGAGGACAACAACGCCACCATTGCCGCGTTTGCCGCGGGCCAGACCCAGCTGCTGGCCACCAGCGCCGCGGTCGCGGGCAACCTGATGCAGCGCAACCCGGGCCTGAACACCGAATACAAGCTGCTGCTCAAGGACAGCCCCTGCTTTGTGGGCGTTGCCAAGGGCGAGGATGCATTGCTGGCCAAGGTCAACCAGATCATCGCGGCCGCCAAGGCGGCCGGCGAGCTGGAGGCACTCTCGAAGAAGTGGCTCGGCCGCGGCACCGGCGACCTGCCTTCCTGAGCCCACCCCCTACCGGCTTCGCCGGCCCCCTCAAGGGGGCGCTGCCAGTGGCCTGGCAAAGCCAGTTCCACGGCAGCCGCTGGAGGGGCTGCGGCCTGCGGCGCAGCACGAAAGGTCCACTGAACTGAGGCAGACCCCATGATCGAGTTCGACTTCCTCGCGGTGCTGGCCGAGTGGCCGCTGCTGCTCAAGGGCCTGGCCTGGACGCTCGGGCTCACGCTGGTGGCCACGCCGCTGGGCCTGTTGATCGCGACCGGCGCCGCCTGGGCGCGGGCCTGCGGGCCGGTGTGGCTGCGGCGCGTGCTGGGCGTGTATGTGGAGCTGCTGCGCAACACGCCCTTCATCGTGCAGTTGTTCTTCATCTTCTTCGGCCTGCCGGCAGCGGGCGTGAAGCTGTCGCCCGAATTCGCCTCGGTGCTGGCGATGACGCTCAACCTCGGGGCCTACGGCTGCGAGATCCTGCGTGCCGGCATCCAGGCCACCCCGCGCGGCCAGTGGGAGGCGGCGCAGAGCCTGGCGCTGAGCCCCGTGCAGGTCTTCACGCGCGTGGTGCTGCCGCCGGCGGTCCAGCGCGTGTGGCCGGCGATGACCAGCCAGATCATCATCGTGATGCTGGGCTCGGCCGTCTGCGGGCAGATCTCCACCGAGGAGCTGAGTTATGCCGCCAACCTGATCCAGAGCCGCAACTTCCGCGCCTTCGAGGCCTTCATCGTCGCCACCGTCGTCTACCTGGCGCTGGCCATCGTGGCGCGGCGCCTGCTGATGTGGGCCGGCCCGCGCTTCATCTTCGGCCGGAGGCCGTCATGATCGAGTTCACCCTGTGGGACATCCTGCGCAACCTGTTGCTGGCGCTGCGCTGGACGGTGGCCCTGTCGCTGATCGCCTTTGTGGGCGGTGGCGTGGTGGGTGCCCTGCTGCTGACGCTGCGCCTGCGGTTCGGCGCGCGGGTGCGCCGAGGGCTCGCCGGTTATGTGCAGCTCTTCCAGGGCACGCCGCTGCTGATGCAGCTCTTCCTCGCCTACTTCGGGCTGGCGCTGCTGGGCCTGGAGGTGTCGGCCTGGACGGCTGCAGCCTTGGCACTCACGCTCTACACCAGCGCCTATCTGGTGGAGATCTGGCGCGGCTGTGTCGAGGCCGTGCCGCGTGGGCAGTGGGAGGCCGCGCAGAGCCTGGCGCTGTCCTTCGGCGAGCAGCTGCGCCATGTGATCCTGCCGCAAGCCGGGCGGTTGGCCATCGCGCCCACGGTGGGGTTTCTGGTGCAGGTGATCAAGGGCACGGCGCTGGCCTCGGTCATCGGCTTTGTCGAGCTCACCAAGGCCGGCAGCATGATCGCCAACGCCAGCTTCAAGCCCTTCCTCGTCTTCGGTTGCGTGGCGCTGCTGTACTTCGCGCTGTGCTTCCCCATCAGCCTTTTCGCACAACGCCTGGAAGCCCGCCATGTCCGCTGACCTTGTTGCCGACCCCATCGTCCGCATCACCGCGCTGCGCAAGTCCTACGGCACGAACGAGGTGCTCAAGGGCATCGACCTGGACGTGCACCGGGGCGAGGTGATCGCCATCATCGGCAAGAGTGGCTCGGGCAAGAGCACGCTGCTGCGCTGCGTGAACGGCCTGGAGCAGTTCCAGGAGGGGGCGCTCACCGTCAATGGCAAGCCGCTGCTGCATGACAGCGCCCTGGCCATGCGCACGCTGCGCCAGCAGGTGGGCATGATCTTCCAGGGCTTCAACCTCTTCCCGCACTTGAGCGTCGGCCGCAACGTGATGCTGGCGCCGACCCTGGTCAAGCAGCGCAGTGCGGCCGATGCCGAGACCCAGGCCCGGCAGTTGCTCGCCCGCGTGGGCCTGGCTGAGAAGTTCGACGCCATGCCCGACCAGCTCTCGGGCGGCCAGCAGCAACGCGTGGCCATCGCCCGCGCCCTGGCCATGGAGCCGGCCGTGCTGCTGTGCGACGAGATCACCTCGGCGCTGGACCCGGAGCTCGTGGGCGAGGTGCTTCGGGTGGTGGAGACGCTGGCCGAGGAGGGCATGACCTTGCTGATGGTCACCCACGAGATGAACTTCGCCCGCAAGGTGGCCGATCGCGTCATCTTCATGCACCAGGGGCGGGTGCACGAGATCGGGCCGCCGGCGGAGCTGTTCGGCGCACCGCGAACACCGGAGCTGAAACAGTTTCTTTCGTCTCTGCACGACTGAGTGCCGCGCAGCAAGGGCAGCCCCGCGGCCGCGGCGTTAGGCTTTGGGTGTCGCCACCCCTTTGCTCGTCGCCATGCCCAAGAACGCCCCCGCCGCCGGTCAGCCCGCGGCTGCCCTGATCGATGAACGCATTGCCAGCCTGGGCGATTGGCGGGGCCAGCGGCTCGCAGCGCTGCGCCAGCTCATCCTCGCGGCCGATCCCGGCATCGTGGAGGAATGGAAATGGAGCAACCCGGTGTGGTCCTGCGACGGCATCTTGTGCACGGGCGAGACCTACAAGCAGGTGGTGAAGATGACCTTCCCCAAGGGCGCGTCCCTGCCCGATCCGGCGGGCCTGTTCAATTCGAGCCTGGATGGCGCGGTACGCCGGGCCATTGATGTCCGAGAAGGCGACACGATGGACACGGGCGCGCTGCAGGCCCTGATCCGGGCGGCCATCGCCGCCAACCGCAAGCGGCCTTAATCCTGCGCCATGGCTGCCTTGTAAACCGACTGCCGCGGCTGCGCCATCAGCCGGCGCAGCATGGGTTCAAAGAAGCTCAACGGCAGCGCTTCGGCCGCGGGATCGAAAGCGGGGTTGTCGTACAGGGCCACGAATTCCGCCGTGCGTTCGAAGTGCGGGTGGCTGCGGAACTGCTCGCGCATCTCGCGGTCCAACCCGATGTGGTGGAAGAAGTTGTAGCCCTGGAAGATGCCGTGTTGCTGCACCATCCAGTGGTTGGCTTCGCTGACAAAGGGCTTCAGGATGGCCGCGGCGATGTCGGGGTGGTTGTAGGAGCCCAGCGTGTCGCCGATGTCGTGCAGCAGCGCGCAGCAGACGTACTCCTCATCGCGCCCGTCGCGGTGGGCGAGGGTGGCGGTCTGCAGGCAGTGCGTGAGCCGGTCGACCGGAAAGCCGCCGAAGTCGCCGTCCAGCAGCCGCAGGTGCGCCAGCACCCGGTCGGGCAGGCTTCGGGCCATCTTCATCGCCTCGGGGACGATGAGCGCCCAGTCGTCGCGGGTGCTCTGATCCATGCGGGTGAAGGCGGCGCGGGCATTCATGGCAGTCTCCTGATCTTGTTCGCCCGATTCTGCGCGGCTGGCCGAGCCCGGGCTGTCACCTCCGGCGCAGCGAGCGGCTCAGGCCGCCGGCAGCACCAGCGTCAGCACCGCGCCGCCGCCGTCGCGGTTGGCGGCCCAGATGCGGCCCCCATGGGCCTTGGCGATGCGCCGGCAGATGGCCAGGCCCAGGCCCGTGCCGCCAGCGGCGCTCTTGGTGGCGCTGCTCTGCACGAAGGCCTCGAAGATGCCCTCCAACTCGTCCGGCGGGATGCCAGGGCCGCGGTCGGCCACTTCGACACGGATGCTGTGATGGCCGTCCAGTCGTGCGGTGAGCTCGATGCGCCCGCCCTCGGGCGAGAAGCGGATGGCATTGGCCAGCAGGTTGCGCAGCAGCTGCTGCAGGCGCAGCGGGTCGGCCATCAGCATCAGGTCGTCGTCGCCGAGCTGGGCATCGAGTTGCAGCTGGCGCGCGGTGAGCTGGGGTACGAGTTCTCTCACCACCTCCAGCGCCAGCGGACGCAGGTCCAGACGCGTGGGCTGGATGGGCTCGACGCCGCGCTCGATCTTGCTCAAGTCCAGCAGGTCGTTCACGAGGCTGAGCATGCGCTGGCCGGCGCGGTGCACGTCGTTGAAGAATTCGGCCACGCGGGGTTGCTCACGCGCCCGCATGGCGCCCAGCTCCGAGAAGCCGAGGATGGACTGCAGCGGCGTGCGCAGCTCGTGGCTGACGTTGGCGATGAACTCCGACTTCGCCCGTGAGGCCTCCAGGGCGGCGTCACGGGCGGCCCGCGTGGCGCGTTCCGCCTCCCGGAAGTCGCTGATGTCCATGAAGCACACGACGATCCCCATCGGCCGCCCCTCGGCGTTGGGGAAGGTGGACTTGCTGACGAGCAGATCGCGCTGACGCCCGTCACGGCCGTGCCACACGGTCTCGTAGGTCATCTCGCCGCCCTGGGCGAGCAGCCGTGCATCACGCGCATCGTGCAGCGCGGCCTCGTCGGCGCTCAGGTAGCTGGCGGCCTTGGTGCCCAGCACGTCGTCGCGCTTGCGGCCGGTGAACTGTTCCCAGGCGCGGTTCACATCCAGGTAGCGGTTGTGGGTGTCCAGCACCGACATCGGCAGCGGGCTGCTCGCCAGCAGCGAGCGCGCGAGGCCGAGTTGCGCGCGCAGCTCGGCCTGCGCGTGCATCAGTCCGCTCACGTCGGCTGCGCTGCCGACCCACACCAGCTCGCCCTGGGGCCGCTGCAAGGGCACCACATGGATCTCGAAGCTGCGCGCACTGCGGTCGGCGCCGGTCCATTCCGCGCGGGCCTGTCCTCGGCTTGGCGCATGGCCTTCGGTGGGGTTGAACAGCGCCGCCACGTCGGGCGAGCCGCCGAACAGGTCCTGCAGCGGCCGGCCGATCACCGCGTTGACCGGCTCGCCACTGATGCGGGCATAGCTCTCGTTGATGAAGGTGACCCGGCCCGTGGCATCGGTGCGGAACAGCAGGTCCTGCACGCTGCCGAAGATCGCGCTGAGCTCGCGTTCACGTTCCAGCACTTGGCGCTGGGCGTCGTCCAGCTGCGCCAGCGAGCGCTCGCGGCCGCGCAACGCGGCGGCCCCGACGGCCGACAGCGCCAGCAGGGCTGCGGCCACGCCAACGGCCGGCAGGCCCTGGTCGATGACGGTCGTCATCCAGCGGCGGCGCAGCTCCGCCATGGGCAGCTCCACCACCACGACGAGCGGCCTGCCGCGCAGCGCGCGGTAGCTGCCCAGTTGCTCGACGGTGCGCAGGCCTGCGCCCGTCCAGCTGCCGTGCTCGGCACCGGCGCGCACGCGGCCCAGGGGCGCATCGGCCTTCAGCAATCGGGTGAGCTGCCCGCCCGGTGCATGCTCGGCACTCGCCGTCACGGCGAGCAGCCGGCCGTCCAGGTCGACCAGGGCCGCGGCGGCACGGTCGTCGTTGAGGGTGAGTTGCTGGAAGTTGGCCAGCGCGTCCGGGTTCATCAGGGCCACCATCACGGCCGCACCGCCCTGGCCGGGGAGCTTGAGCCCGCGCAGCAGCGGGAAGAACCCCACGCCGGGAGGTACCGCCGGCGTGGCGTCGACGGCCGTGCTCAGCCCGGCCAGACTGCGTGCCGGTACGAAGCTGTTGACGACCGCCCGGCCCGCGTCGGGCCAGGGCCCGAGGGCGGCGGGCCGGATGCGTGCATCGCGATCCGCATCGTTGGCGGTCGCCAGCACCTGGCCGCGTTCATCCACCAGGGCCACGCCACGCAAGAAGCCCAGGCTCGCTTGCGTCTGCGCCAACAGGGCCTGCAGCACCTCGGGGGGCGCGCCGCGTTCGGCCATGTCGGCCAGGCCTGCCAGCGCGAACTGCGCGGCATCGAGGCTGCGGCTGGCGTGGTCTTCCAGCACCCGCGCCAGCAGGGCCTGCTGCTCGGCGGTCTCGGTGACCAGGTCGTTGCGCTCATGCCAGAGGCTGTAGAACGTGCCGCACAGGAGCGCGATGGCCAGCAGCACCCCGGCGGCCGCGGTGATGCGGCTGGGGCGCCAGCGGTTGCGGTGCGGCATCAGCTGCCGTCGCGAAGCGCGATCAGGTCGGTGGCGTGGGCGAGGAAGGTCGCGACGATGACCGGGTCGAAGGCCGCGCCGGACTGTTCGGCCAGCATCGCCAGCGCACGGTCGTCGGCGCGGGCCGGGCGAAAGCTGTGGGGCATGGTCAGCGCATCGAAGTAGTCGACCACCGCCACGATGCGGGCCGACATCGGGATCTCCTGCGACCGCAGGCCGTGCGGATAGCCATTGCCGTCCCAGCGCTCACGCAGGTGCAGCGTGATCTCGGCTGCCAGGGCGAACAGCGGCAGGCTGGAGCTGCCCAGCAGCGCCGCACCCCGGCGTGGCTGGGCGTGCAGGGCGCTTGGCGCAGTGAGCGGGACGTCATCGCCCATGCCGGAGTCGGCGCCGACGTCATGCAGCGGTGCGGCGAGTCGCAGCTGGCGTGCACGATCGGCATCCCAGCCCAGGCGCAGGGCCAGCCCCTCCGCGAGGCGGCCCAGGCGCAGGCGGTGCGCGCTCAGATCGGGCTGTGGCGGCGGGGCACACGCGGCAACGGCAGCAGCAGGAGGCGAAGCGAGAGCGACGGGTGGCGGCATGGGGTTTTCGAAAGCGAATGCTGAATTGTCCAATGCGTGTGTTTTTATCAAATAGAAGCCGTGACGCAAAGCGCGCTGAATTCGGCAAAATATCGCGCTGTGAATGCCACCCCTACCGTTCCTGACACCTGCTCCACCACCGAGGCCGCACAACGGCTCGGCATGGCGGTGCGCTCCGTGCAACTGATGGTCGACCGGGGCGAGCTCCAGGCCTGGAAGACGCCGGGCGGCCATCGCCGCATCCTGCGCAGCTCGCTGGATGCCTGGCTCGCTGGCCGAGGGGGCGCCGCGATGGCGCCGGCCGCACCGGCCACGGCGGCGGCGTCCGGCAATCGGCCGCTGACGCTGCTGTTGATCGAAGACTCGGTGCATTTCCAGAACCTGATCAGCCTCGTGGTCAAGCGTGAGCTGCCCGAGGCGGAACTGCACGTCGCCTCCGACGGCATCGCCGGTCTGGCGATGGCCGGCCGGCTGGAGCCGGACGTGCTGTTGATCGACATCCTGCTGCCGGGCATTGACGGGGCTGCGCTCATCACCAGCCTGCGCTCGCATCCGCAGTTCGCGCGCAGCCGCCTGATCGTCATCACCGCGCTGGACGAGGCCCAACGTGCGCCCTACGCCTTTGCGCTGGCCGGCGTGCCGCTGGTGCACAAGACGGCGCTGGTGACCGACTTGCCGCCCTTGCTCGCCCAGGCCACTGCCGCGCTGGCCGAGCTGCCGGCCTGAGGCGGGCGGACCCGTTCACGCTTCTGCCGGGGGCGCATCGATGGCGGCACGCCTTCTGCTCATCGAGGACGATGCCTCCATCGCGCGGTTCGTGGAGCTGGCACTCGACGGTCTGCCCGACCATGACCCCCAAGCGCCCGCGGTCGAGCTGACCGTCGTGGCCAGTCTGCGCGAGGCGCGCGCTGCCTTGGCCGCCGGCGGCTGGCAGCTCGTCATCAGCGACCTGATGTTGCCCGATGGCTCCGCGGAGAGCCTGCTGGCCGAAGGCCTGGCGCTCGGCGCCGGCGCACCGCCCTGGGTGGTGTTCAGCGCCGGTGTCCAGGAAGAGCGCCGCGCCACCCTGGCGGCCCGAGGCGTGGCCTGCCTGCTGCGCAAGCCGGTGCCGCTGATGGAGTTGCTCGACACCATTGCCGGCCTGCTGCGTCAGCGGCCGCCCGTGAGTGCTGCACCCCTGGCGCCGCCGCCCGTGGCCGATCCGGTGCAGCAGCATTTCGGCGGCGACCGTGCGCTGTTCGACAGTTTCCGCAGCGGTTGCCTGGCCCGTTTCGCCGATGACCTGGCCCAGGGGCATGCTGCCCAGGCCAGTGGCGATGCCGCCGCGCTGCGTCGCGTGGCCCATGGTTTGAAGGCGGTGCTGGTGCTGATCGGCGAACCTGAACTGGCCGCCCAGGCGCGCGCGCTGGAAGACGCCACCGCCGCCTGCGCCCCGGGCCAGCCGCTGCCGCCGGGGTGGGAGCCGCTGGCCTTCGGGCTGGAGGGCTTGCGTGCGGCGGCGGGCCTGTCCTGATCTCTCGCAACAGCCGCAACATTTGGCAGATTCACTGCCTGCGCCACCCGTTCAGGGGGCGCTGTCTTGCTCGCGAATATCAGCAGATTTGATAATGCCTTCAGTGCTGAATCTGCTTTTTGCCATGCCCCATCCAGTTTCCCCCCGGCCTCGACCCCTTTTCGCCCCTTGGGCCGTGTGGTGAGGGGCCGGGCATGATGAAGAACGCGCATGTGCTCTACGTCGAGGACGACCCCGTGAACGCGATGCTCATGCAGGGCATCCTGGAACTGAGGCCGGGCTATGTGCTCAAGGTCGCACGCAACGGCACCGACGCGCGCCGCATGGCGACGGAAGGCCCGATCGACCTGCTGCTGTGCGACCTGCACCTGCCGGACATCGGCGGCGGCGAACTGCTGACCCAGCTGCGTGCGGCCGGCCTGCCGCCCAGCGTGCCGGCGCTGCTGGTCACGGCCGAATCCGACTACGTCGCCGCCCAACTGGCCCGCGAGCATGGCTACGACGGGCACTGGACCAAGCCGCTGGATGTGGCGGCCACGCTGCGCAGCCTGGAGCGCTGGCTGAGCTGAAGTCCCGGTTTCGTGGGACGGCGCCCACAGTCCTACAAAACTTTGCGCATCCGCCACACGGCCTTTCGTGAGTCGGGCGATTCTTCGGTCACTGCCACCGAAGGACTGCCCATGACGAACCGCCGATTTGTCCTCAGCAGCGCCCTGCTGGCTGCTGCGTCGATGCTGGCACGGCGCGTGCCGGCGGCCACGCTGGATGCGGTGTCTGCCGAGGCACCCCTGAGCGCTGACGAGCGCGCCCTGCATGCGCTCAACCGTCTGGGCTATGGCCCCCGCCCGGCCGATGCCGCAGCGATCGCAGCCCAGGGCGCCGGCCCGTGGCTCGATCGCTTCCTGGCCGAGCAACTGGAGCCGCGCCGGCTGCCCTTGCCCGAATCCCTCACCGCCCGGCTTGCCGGCATGGACGCGTTGCAGCTCAGCCAGGCCGAGCTGTTCGACCGCTATCGCGAGGGTGTCAAGGCGGCCCGCGAGGCCCGGCGCGAAAAGTCCCAGGGCATGACGCCCGATGCCGACGCGCTGAACGCGGTGCGCGACAAGGTGCGCCCGCTGGTGGCCCAGGCCGCCACCGCGCGGTTGGCGCGAGGGCTGGAAAGCCCGGCGCAGCTGGAAGAGGTGCTCACCGAGTTCTGGTTCAACCACTTCAACGTCTACGCCGGCAAGAACGCGGTGGGCGTGCTGCTGGCGGACTATGAGCAGCGCGCCATCCGGCCGCATGTGCTGGGGCGCTTTCGCGACATGCTCGGCGCTACCGCGCGGCATCCGGCGATGCTGATCTACCTGGACAACGCGCAGAGCGTGGTGGCCGGCTATGAGCCGCCCCAGCGCGCCCGCCGCTTCCTGCAGGCCCGGCCCGAGCTGAAAGCCCGCGTGCCGGCCGGTCTCAACGAGAACTACGCCCGCGAGCTGATGGAGCTGCACACCCTGGGGGTGGACGGCGGCTACACCCAGCGCGACGTGACCGAACTGGCCCGCATGCTGACAGGCTGGGGCCTGGACACCCGCAAGGCCTTGCAGGGCGGCAAAGGCGACCTCTTCGCCTTCGACCCGCGCAAGCACGACAACGGCAGCAAGAGCTGGCTCGGCCAGACCGTGCAGGGCGCCGGCCAGGCCGAGGGCGAGCGGGCGCTGGACGTGCTGGCCCGCCACCCGGCCACCGCGCGCCACCTTGCCTACAAGTTCGCCCAGGCTTTCGTGGCCGACGAGCCG
This sequence comes from Roseateles puraquae, assembly GCF_002205845.1. Lineage (GTDB taxonomy): Bacteria > Pseudomonadota > Gammaproteobacteria > Burkholderiales > Burkholderiaceae_C > Pelomonas > Pelomonas puraquae. Next base: position 274,519 of record NZ_NISI01000010.1, read on the forward strand.
CCGGCATCGCTGGTGCAGAAGCTCGCCGCCAACTTCACCGCCACGGGCGGCGACCTGCGCGAGTTCACCCGTACGCTCATCCGCTCCGACGAGTTCTGGCGCCGCGACGCCTACCAGGCCAAGTTCAAGACGCCCTACCAGTACCTGCTGTCCAGCCTGCGTGCGCTGGACCTGCCGCTGGGCAATCCGCAGAACCTGTTGTCGGCGCTGTCGCAGGCCGGCCAGCCGCTGTTCGGCGCGGTCACGCCCGATGGCTACAAGAACACCGCTGCCGCCTGGCGCAACCCCGAGGCGCTGACGCAGCGGGTGCAGTTGGCCACCACGCTCGGCCAACGCAGCGGCGTGAGCGCCGAACGCCTGGGGGCCACCCTCGGCGCCTCGGTCAGCGAACCCACGCGCCGCACCCTCGCCAGCGAACCCCCGGCCCAGCAGGTGGCCCTGCTGCTGGCCAGCCCCGATTTCATGAAGAGGTAGCCACCATGCTGCGTCGACAACTGCTGCACTTCGGTGCTTTCACCCTCGGCGGGCTGCCGGTGTCCCTCGTCAAGGCCGAGGGCGTCGCGCAGAAGAAGCTGGTCGTGGTCATGCTGCGCGGCGCGGTGGATGGGCTGTCGGTCGTGGCGCCCTATGGCGAACGCGCCTACGCGGCCAGTCGGCCCCAGATCGCACTGCCACCGCCCGGTGCCGACGATGGCCTGCTGAAGCTGGACAGCCTTTTCGGCCTGCACCCGTCGCTCGCCCCGCTGAAGCGCCATTGGGATGGCGGCCAGCTCGCCTTCGTGCATGCCAGCGGATCGCCCGACCCGACCCGTTCGCACTTCGATGCGCAGGACTACTTCGAGTCGGGCACGCCTGGCCGCAAGTCCACACCCGACGGCTGGATGAACCGCCTGTTGACGGCCCTGCCGGGTGAGCCGGCGCCGACGCGCGCCATCAGCCAGGGCAGTACGCCGCCGCGCATCTTCGCCGGCCCGGCCAGCGTGGCCAGCCTGGGTCTCGGGCCCAACGCGCTGCGCCGCCGCGCCATCGACGACCCGTCGCTGCAGGCAGGCCTGGCCAAGCTCTACGCGAGCGATGCCCAACTCAGCAGCACACTGCGCGACACCACGGAAGGCCGCGGCGAGATGGCGCGCAGCATGGCCGCTGCAGAGCCGCGCAGCATGGACCCGACCGCCGACGGCGGCGCCCCGTCGGCCCGCAGCTTCGCCGCCGACGCCCGCCGGCTGGGGCAGCTCATCCGCAAGGACCCGCACACCCAGCTCGCCTTCACCGCCGTGGGCGGCTGGGACACCCACGTCAACCAGGGGGCTGCACGCGGCCAACTCGCCAACCGCCTGGCCAGCCTCGGCGAGGGGCTCGATGCGCTCAGCGTGGGCCTGGGCGATTCGTTGAAGGACACGGTCATCGTCGTGGCCAGCGAGTTCGGCCGCACCCTGCGGCAGAACGGCAATGGCGGCACCGACCACGGCCGCGGCAACGTGATCTGGCTGCTGGGTGGGCCGGTGGCGGGCGGTCAGGTGCTGGGCGAATGGCCGGGTCTGGACACCAGCGCGCTGGCGGACGGCCGTGACCTGGCGGTGCGCACCGACTTCCGCCAGGTGCTCTCGCCGTTGCTGCAGCGGCACCTGGGTCTGTCGGAAACCGCACTGGCGACAGTGTTTCCGGGTGGCCCGCACACTTGGCGTTATGCCGACAAGCTGCTGAGGGCCTGAGGCCCGCGGCAGCGGCGTTCAAACGGATGGGAGAACGACATGATGCGAGGCACGTTTCCGTGGTTCGGGCTCAGCCTGTCGGTGGCCGTGCTGGCCTATTGCTTCCTCGTCATCACCGGCACCGCCTGAGCCGGCATGCCGGTCGTTGACGTGCACTGGGCCGGCCCGCCGCCCGCGGCGCCGGACGACATGGCCGCGGCCCTTGCCGATGCCATCGGCGACGCCCTGCAGCAGCCGCCCGGGCGCGTCTGGGTGCGCCTGCACCAGGTGCACCACGCCGAGAACGGCGGCCCGCTGGCCGGTGCGCAGCCGGTGTTTGTCACGCTGTTGCACGCGCGCCCGCCGGTGGGCGAGGCCCTGCAGGCCGAGATTGCGGCCGTGACGGCGGCCGTCGCGGCAGCGACCGGCCGCCCGCGGGAGCGGGTGCATCTTGAGTACGCCCCGGCCGGTGCCGGGCGCATGGCGTTCGGCGGGCGGTTGGTCGGTTGATCCGGGGCGACTTCAGCCGAAGTAGCCCAGGTTGCGCAGCGGGAAGTTGGCCAGATGCGGGAACAGGCCGCCCAGGTCGGCCGCGCCGACGCCGAACCAGCTCGCCAGCGTTGCGCTCATCTGGTCCACCGACGTGGTCGGCAGCCAGCGGCCTTCGCTGGTGACGTCGTCCGGCCCGCCGAGCACCAGCTGAGGCATGCGGCCATAGAGCCCGCCCTTGACGGCCCCGCCGAGCACGAAGTGGTGGTTGCCCCAGGCATGGTCAGTGCCGCCGCCGGAGGCCGGCTGCAGCGTGCGGGCGAAGTCGCTGGCGGTGAAGGTGGTCACCGCATTGGCGACGCCGAGCTGTTGCATCGCGTCGTAGAAGGCCTTGAGCGCGGCACCGAGGTCGGTGAACAGGGCCTGCTGCTGGTTGAGCTGGTCGTTGTGCGTATCAAAGCCACCCAGGCTGACGAAGAACAACTGCCGGTTCACGCCCAGTCCCGAGCGGCCTTCGATGATCTTGGCCACCGTGAGCAGTTGCTGCGCGACGCTGCTGTTCAGCCCATTGAACAGGCCGGCCACGCTGCCCGTCCCCGACAGGGCGGTGTTCAGCACATTGCTCGCCTTGATGGCCTGGTTGAGCACGTTGGCGGCGGCACGCTCTTCGGCGTTGGCGTAGGGCTGCTGCAGCAGGCTCTGGTACAGCGCATACAGCGGGCTGGCGCTGGGGTTGCTGCCGAAGCCGCGGATGGCGAAGCTGTTGCCGCTGCCCACCGCCAGGCCCTGGGTCGTTGCGCCGTTCATGAAGACGTTGTTGCCGCTCACCGACAGCGCCATGGGTACCACGCCACCGCTGGGCTGCAGGTCAGCCATGCGGCCGCCCCAGCCGGTGGCGGTGGGCAAGGCATTGCCCGCGAAGGATTGGCCCCGTTGCCATTGATCCTGCTGGTCGTCGTGCGAGAACAGATTGGTCGGCACCTGGGCGCCGGCGGCCTGGAATTCGGCCTTGGTCATGGGCCGCACCAAGGTGCCGACGTTGGCCTGCACCGCCAGATGGCCCTGGTTCCAGACGTCGGCCAGCGGGCTCAGCGCCGGGTGCAGGCCCACGTTCGAGCCACCCAGCGCTGCCAGCGAGGACTGCGCCAGCGTGAGCCCGCCGGCACCGGCGGTGCCCCGGGCCTTGGCGTAGGCCGCATACCCGGCGGCATCGGTGGGCACGACCATGTTGTTGCCGTCGTTGCCGCCGTACAGGAAGACGCAGACCAGGGCGCGGTAGTCGCCGCCGGCCAGCGGGGCGGCCAGCGAGGGCAGGGCGCTGGCGCCCGCCAGGGCCGCGGCATGGGAGAGCAGATGGCGTCGATTCAGCATGTCAGTTCTCCACGAGGTATTCGGGCGACATCGCGGCCAGGAACAGGGCTGCCTTGGCGCGGTCCAGCGGCTTGGTGTCGGGCGCGATCTGGGCGGCCTTCAACAGCGCCGACTGCAGCGCCGCGCTGGCCCGGCCGGCGAACATCACCCGGTTGATCTCGGCCACCAGCGTGGCGGGCGTCGCGGCGAGGGCCTGCCAGCGGCTGAGGTCGATGCCGGTGCCGGTGGCGCCGGGCACCGTGGTGTCGGGTGCGACGGGCTTGCCGCTGAGCAGCGTCTGCAGCACGCCGCTGAGCTTGAAGGCGGCGCTGGCGTTGAACACGCCGAACGCCGGTCCGTCCAGCGTCGCGTCGCCCGGCAGGTCATAGTCCGGTGGGAAGAAGTTGAAGACGCTGGCGGGGCTGTAGACGGTCTGGCCGAGCGCGGCCGATTGCGAGCGCAGCCAGACACCGTCGCTGGTGCCGCCCAGGGCGCGCAGCAGGTGGGTCAGCTGCAGGATGGGCTCGCGCAGCTTGCCGAAGCGGTTGGCATCCTGCGCGGTCAGGGCTTCGGGGTCCAGCAGGATGGCCGACAGCACCGCCTTCATGTCGCCGCGCGGCTTGCGCTGCACCGTGCCTGTCGGCGAGAAGCTGGCGGTGGTCGTGCCATTGAAGGCCTGGGCCACACGTTGCACATAGGCCGGGCTCGGGTTGGCCGTCACCAACTGCTGGATCAGCTGGCGTCCGATGAAGGGGCCGACGTTCGGGTGGTTGAAGATGTTGTCGATGGCCGCCTCGAGATCGGCCTGCGCCGTGCCGCCGGCCGGCAGCACCACGCCGTTGAGCAGGCGCTTGCTGCCTTTGTCGTGATGGTCGTCGAAGGCGATCATCGGCTGGTCGTAGTAGCTCGGGTTGCCGAAGCGGTTGCGTGTGGCACCCGGGCGTGGGGCGTACGTCCAACCGGTGAAGACGTGGGCGAAGCCCTCCACGGTTTCCTGGTCATAGCTGGGAATGGGCTGGCCCTTGGCATCGAGCTTCTGGCTGCCGTCGGGGTTCAGTTCCCACAGGCCGATCGAGAAGAGCTGCAGCACCTCGCGCGCGTAGTTCTCGTTGGGCTCGATGCCCTTGGCCGGGTTGGGCTTGTCGTTGTTGGCCATGTTCAGGAAGCGCCCCATGGCTGGCGACAGCGTCACCTCCCGCAGCACGTCGCGGAAGTTGCCGAAGGCGTTGCGCAGGAAGATGCGCTGGTACTGCGCCATCGCGTTCGGCAGCTTGATGACGTTGCCCGACACGACCAGGATCTCCGACAGCGCCAGCGCCGCGCGCTGGCGCAGCTGGTCGGGCTGGTTCACCGCGTTGGCAAAGAACTGGACCTGCACCGGGAACAGGCTGTAGTTGTCGCGCTTGCAGGTGGCCGGTGCGCCCGCGGGGCAGCCCTTGCTGCTGTCGGGGTCCACCCAGGCCACGCCGCTGAAGTCGGAGTCGGCGCGCGTGAATTGACTCGCCAGCCAGGCGGCCCGACCGCTGGCTCTCACCGTGGCCACGCTCGCGTCGGTGGGCCCGAAACTGGCCTGGCCGAGAAAGCGCCGGGCGTCGGCTTCACTCATGGGCGTCGCGGGACGCTCGTCGGCAGCGCGGGCCGCGCCGACGAAGCTGGCAGCGGCCGCAGCCAGCAGGATGAATCGGGTCAGGCGCATGGTCGATCTCCGGTGGGCGGCGGCGATATTGGGGCCGGGCCCCGCGTTGCGTCTTGCCACGAGTTGTGGCGAGTTGTAAGCAGACGATGCTGTCCGTTGCGGGGCATGTACGGACTGTCCGCGACCTGTCCGCGGACAGTCAGCATGCGCGCAAGTCGTTGATTTGTCACGGTTGCCCCGGTGGCACGGCGCTTGCGAAACCGGGGCATGAACTCCCGATTCCGCGACACCTCCGAACAGGACCGGCCGCTTGAGCGGCCCACCCGCCGCCGCCCCCTGCTGCTGGCCGGCGGCGCCGTGGCCGTGGGCCTGCTGGTGCTGCTGGGCGGCGGTCGGCTGCGCCAGATGTTGTCGGCCGACTCCGCGGTCAGCGCCGCCCGCCTGAGCATCGCCACCGTCGACGTGGCGCCGCTGACCCGGGACGTGGCCGGCGAGGGCCGTGTCGTGGCGGCTCAGAGCCCGACCCTCTTCGCGCCCGGCGCCGGCACCGTGACCCTGGCCGTGAAGGCCGGTGACCCGGTCAAGCGCGGCCAGGTGCTGGCCTGCGTGGACTCCCCCGAACTCACCAACCGCCTCGCGCAGGAGCGCAGCAACGTGGACGCGCTGCGGGCCGACCTGGCGCGCGCCGAGGTCGAGGCACGCCAGCAGACGGCCGCGCTGCAAAGCGCCTACGAGAACGCCCGCATCGACCAGCAGACGGCGGCCAACGACCTGGCCCGCCAGACCCAGGCCTTTGAAGCTGGCGCCACGGCGCGCATGCAGGTCGAGCGCGCGCAGGATGCGCTGGCCAAGGCACGCCTTGCGCTCGACCAGGCGCGCGACCTGCGCGGCCTCAAGACCGACAGCCTCAAGCTCGACGTGCAGGCCAAGCAGAGTGCGCTGTCGCGCCAGCAGTTGCTGGTGACCGACCTGGAACGCCAGGTGGCCGAGCTGCAAGTGCGCTCGCCGGTGGACGGCCAGGTCGGCCAGCTCTTCATCGCCGACCGCACCAACGTGGCTCGCGACGCGCGGCTGTTGTCGGTCATCGACCTGTCGGCGCTGGAAGTGCAGATGCAGGTCGCCGAGAGCTTCGCCCGCGAGCTGCAGCCGGGCATGCCCGGTGAGATCAACGGCAACGGCCAGCGCTGGGCCGGGCAGGTGAGCTCGGTGTCGCCCGAGGTGGTCAACGGCGAAGTCGCCGCCCGCCTGCGCTTTGCCGGCGCCCAGCCTGAGCAGCTGCGGCAGAACCAGCGCCTGTCGGTGAGGGTGCTGCTGGATAAGCGCGACAAGGTGCTCGGCGTGGCCCGCGGCAGCTTCGTGGACGAAAGCGGCGGCAGCTTCGCCTACGTCGTGCGCGACGGTGTGGCGCAGAAGGTGCCGGTGAAGCTGGGCGCGCGCTCGCTGGAGCGCGTGGAGGTGATCTCGGGGCTGGTGGCAGGCGACCGGGTGGTGATCTCGGGGGCCGAGAACTTCAAGGGCGCGGAGCGCGTCTTGATTGCGGATTGAGGGTGATGATGGCTGCGCTTTGCGTTGGCTTGTTGGCAAGGCCCAGCCGGGAATTCGCCCCGGCGGGCGACCTACTTTTTGTGTCGACGAAAAGTAGGCAAAAAGCGACCCCTGCAAAACCGC
>NZ_NISI01000011.1 GCF_002205845.1 Roseateles puraquae
CGAGTTCGAGGCCAACTACCATCGACAACGCGCTGGTCAGGCCGCGACCGTCTGACTTAAACCAACGGGCCTCCGCGATACCCGGGGCGATTCAGTCGTGATGTTTTCGGCGAAGTCTACGAATACTTCCTCGGGCAGTTCGCACTGAATGAAGGCGCCAAGGCCGGCGAGTTCTACACCCCCAAGAGCGTCGTCAATCTTCTGGTCGAAATCCTGGCGCCGTTCAAGGGAACGATCTACGACCCGGCCTGCGGCTCGGGCGGCATGTTCGTGCAGTCGGCACGCTTCAAGGACGCACACCAGAAGACGCTGGGCAAGAAGGGCGACCTGGCTGTTCACGGGCAGGAGTTGATGGCGCAAACCCGGCGCCTTTGCCTGATGAACCTGGCTGTGCATGGCCTCGACGGCGACATCGGCCAGACCTACGGGTCGACGTTCACCAACGATCAGCACAAGACCCTGCGCGCCGACTACATCTTGGCCAACCCGCCTTTCAACATCAAGGACTGGGACGGCGACAAGCTGAAAGAAGACCCGCGCTGGGTCTACGGCATACCTCCAGAGGGCAATGCCAACTTCGCGTGGCTGCAGCACATGCTGGCACGACTGTCGAGCCGTGGCCGCGCCGGCATCGTGCTGGCCAACGGCTCAATGTCGTCGCAGCAATCGGGCGAGGGCGACATCCGCAAGACCATGGTTGAGGCCGATGTGGTGGAGTGCATGGTGGCGCTGCCACCGCAGTTGTTCTCCAACACTCAGATTCCGGCGTGTCTGTGGTTCCTGGCCGCGAACAAGCGCGCTGGTGCCAGTGGGTCAGTCGACCGTCGCAACCAGATGCTGTTCATTGACGCACGCAAGACGGTCTCCGGCCGCATCTCGCGCACGCAGGTGGAGTTCACAGACGAAGACCTGCAGAGCATCGCCTTGACATACCACCGGTGGAGGGGATCGGAGTTCTCTGATGGAAATGCGTACGAGGACGTGCCGGGCTTCTGCAGGTCGGTCACGCTCGATGAGGTCGGTCAGCATGCCCATGTGCTCACGCCGGGCCGCTATGTGGGCGCCGAGACCGTTGATGACGACGACACGGCGTTCGGCGAGAAGATGGATCGACTCACCGCCTTGCTTTCAGAGCAAATGGCCAAGGGGGCAGAGCTGGATGTTCTGATCCGAGAGAAGTTGGGAGCGCTCGGCTATGCGGTCTGACGATGTCTCCTACACACTCGAAGATTGCCTCGACGCGTTGATTGACTATCGTGGCAAGACCCCTCGAAAGACAGAGGCAGGTATTCCGTTGATCACCGCCAAGGTGGTCAAGGGCGGTCGCATCGAAACTCCCAACGAGTTCATCGATCCCAAGGATTTCGGTGCCTGGATGACTCGTGGCCTACCTCAAGTTGGCGATGTCGTAATGACTACCGAAGCTCCTCTCGGCGAGGTCGGCCAGATTCGAACTCTTCCTGTTGCGCTTGCTCAGCGAATCGTCACGTTGAGAGGTAAGGCAGGGGTCTTACACAACGACTACTTGCTGTACGCCCTTCAGTCGGCGCCAGTACAAGCGCAGTTGCTCGGTCGTTCCAGCGGCACAACCGTTTTGGGCATCAAGCAGAGTGAACTACGGCGCGTTTCGCTGGCGCTTCCACGATTCGAAGAGCAAGCGGCCGTGGCGGCGGTATTGAAGTGCTTGGACGACCGCATCGACCTGTTTCGGCAAACCAACGCGACCCTCGAATCCTTCGTCCGATCTCTGTTCAAGAGTTGGTTCATCGATTTCGACCCGGTGCGAGCAAAGGCCGAAGGCCGCGAGCCCGAAGGCATGGACGCAAGCACGGCGGCGCATTTCCCCGACCAGTTCGAAAGCTCGGCGCTTGGGGTGATTCCCAAGGGCTGGAGAGCCGGCAAGATGGGGGGGCTGTGTCATAACCCGCGCGCGCAGGCCAGGCCCGGTGACCTGCCTGTGGATACGCCCTACATGGGACTAGAACACATCCCGAGAAAGAGCATCGCACTCGACAGTGCCGGCACAGCCGAAGGGCTAGAGAGTGGCAAGTTCTGGTTCCAACCAGATGATGTCTTGTTCGGAAAACTCCGGCCGTACTTCCACAAAGTTGGACTGGCGCCCTGCCGTGGAGTCTGTTCAACGGATATCCTGGTAATTCGGCCAATCGAGGCGAGATGGCTCGGGTTTGTGGCTATGCACGCATCAAGTGACGAACTCATCGCCTACGCGACGCAGCTCTCCAATGGTGCAAAGATGCCGCGCACAAGCTGGCACGATATTGCTGCGTTCAATCTGGTCGTTCCGACTGAGGCGATTGCACAGAGTTTCGACGACGTGGCTCGCCCCTTGTTCCGGAAGATTCATGCAAACATTGCGGCCACAAAGCTGCTTGCAGAGGTCCGCGATGCGCTCCTCCCGCGCCTAGTCAACGGCAAGCTTCGCCTGCCAGAATGCCAAGAAGAAATTCGGGAGGCGGTCGCATGACGGGGATCAGCGAGGGGCACGTAGAGCAAGCCATGCTGGACTGGCTTGCCGGCCTCGGCTACACGGCAGTTCACGGCGATGACCTGTCGCCCGGCGGCCAGCACGAAGCCCGGCGCAGGTACTCCGATGTCGTGCTGACACCGCGCCTCCGCGTCGCCGTCGTCTCGCTAAACCCCAACCTCTCCGAGAAGGAAGTCGACCAGGCCGTGGCGCTCGTCGCCGGCTACGGCTCGCAGTCGGTGGTCGATGGCAACAAGGAGGTGTACGACTGGCTGCGCAACGGCGTACCTATTGATCGGGTCGAGCCGGACGGCCGCCGCACCATCGTGCGTGCCCGCGTCCTCGACTTCGACGGCGACAACGATCTGCTCGCGGTGCAGCAACTCACCGTGCACGGCCAGAAGATTCGCCGCCCTGACATCGTCCTGTTCATCAACGGCCTGCCCCTGGTGGTGGTCGAGCTGAAGAACCCGGCCGACATCAACGCCGACATCGAGGCCGCGTACAACCAGATTCAGACCTACAAGGCTGACATTCCGCAGCTGTTCTTCTTCAACCTGTTGAACGTCATCTCGGACGGCACGGTTGCCCGGTACGGCTCGCTCACCGCAGACCTCGGCCGGCACTCGCGATGGCGGCTGCTGGGCGGCAAGAAGGCCGCCAAGGGCATGCTGGAGTTGGAGGTGCTGATTCGCGGCCTGCTGGAGCCGGCGACGCTGCTGGCGTTCTTCCGAGGTTTCGTGGCCTTCGGCGGCTCCGATGGCGGCGCCACCTTCAAGATCGTGGCTCAGTGGCACCAGTACCACGGCGTGCTTCGCGCCGTCGACCGTGCCGTCGATGCGCTGCTGCACAAGAAGGACGGCAAGGGCGGCGTCATCTGGTTCACCCAGGGCTCGGGCAAGTCGCTTCTCGCCCTGTTCTACGTGATGGCCCTGCGCGACAGGCCGGAGTTCGAGAACCCGACCGTCGTGCTCGTGACCGACCGGAAGGACCTCGACGGCCAGCTGTTTGAGACCTTCGCCGATTGCAGCTGGTCCCTGCGTGCCACGCCCGATCAGGCCGATGGCCGCGACGACCTGCGCAAGAAGCTCTCGGCGGTGGAGGCCGGCGGCGTCTTCTTCACCACGATCAACAAGTTCGCTCCAGAGGCAGGCAAGACAAGCGTCCAGGTGCTGTGCGATCGCTCGAACGTCGTCGTGATCGCCGACGAAGCGCACCGGACGCAGTACGGCTTCAAAGCCGAGATCAGCGCCGAGACGGGCAAGAGGCGCTACGGCATGGCCAAGTACATGCGCGACGCGCTGCCGAACGCCATCTACCTCGGCATGACCGGCACGCCGGTGAGCCTCGACGACCGTGACACCGAGGCGGTGTTCGGCACCTACGTCGACGTATACGACATGGTGGCCGCGCAGGAAGACGAGGCCATCGTCCCGGTCAGCTACGAGTCGCGCGTGATCGAGCTTCGCTTCAACGAAGCCGAGAAGCAGTCGCTGATGGACGAGTTCCTCGAAGCCACCGAGGACGAGGACGAAGGCACCCAGAACACGACCGTCTCGCGCCTGACCCGTCTTGAGGCCATCGCGATGGCCGACGGCCGTCTGGAAACCCTGGCCGCCGATCTGGTGGCGCATTGGGAGGCGCGCAAGGAGACCATGGCGGGTAAGGCCATGATCGTGGCCATCTCGCGGGAGGCCGCTGTCCGGCTGTTCGACGAGATCGTCAAGCTCCGCCCGGCATGGCGCGGCGACGATGTCAACAACGGCCGCATCAAGATCGTGATGACGAGCAACTCGTCGGACCCTGCGCACTTCCAGCCGCACCGCACCGACCCCCGACAGCTCAAGCAGATCGAGAAGCGGTTCAAGGACGCCGATGATCCGCTCGACCTCGTCATTGTTCGCGACATGTGGTTGACCGGCTTCGACGCGCCTCCGGTCAACACGCTGTACGTCGACAAGCCGATGCAGGGGCACGGCCTCATGCAGGCCATCGCGCGGACCAACCGCATCTGGCGCGACAAGCCCGGCGGCCTGATCGTCGACTACATCGGCATCGGCGAGGAACTGAAGAAGGCCATCCGCCAGTACACGCGAGACGCCCATAGCGACCGCGACCCGGTCGACACCTCCGGCGAGGCCCTCAAAGTCCTGCTCGACACGCTCGACGTGATCCGCAAGGAGTTCTTCCACGGCTTCGAGTACGGCGGCTTCCAGGAGCCGAAGCGCGCCCTGTCGCTGCTAGGCCCGGCGATGGAGCACATCCTGGAAGTGGACCCCGAGCCCGATGAGAAGGGTCGCAACCGTGGCGTTCGCGCCTTCCTGGACCAGGTGGCCAAGCTGAACAAGGCGCAGGCCCTGGCGGGCACGCTGGACGCGGCCATGGCGCTACGCGACGAGATCGCCTTCTTCCAGGCCGTGCGCGTGTCGCTGATCAAGCTGACGCGGTCCGGCGAGACGCGCTCGCGGGTGGAGAAGGAAGCCGCGCTGCGGCAGCTCGTCGCCAAGGGCGTGCTCGTCGAAGGCGTCAACGACATCTTCGGCACGCTCGGCGTCGGCAAGCCGGACATCTCGGTGCTGGACGAGCAGTTCCTCGCGCAGATTCAGTCGATGCCGACCAAGAACCTGGCGGCCGAGTTGCTGGAGCGCTTGATCGCCGACCAGGTGAAGTCGCGCAGCCAGAAGAATGCGATCCAGGGCAAGGAGTTCACCCAAAAGCTCGAAGAGGCTATCGCCAAGTACCAGAACCGCGCGCTGACCACCGTCGAGGTGATCGAAGAACTGATCAGGCTCGCCCGTGAGATCAACTCGTCCCGGCCGCCCGACGACATGTCGGAGGAGGAGTTCGCCTTCTACCAGGCGTTGACGGAGAACGAGTCGGCAGTGCGTGAACTCGGGCACCCAGTGCTCCGAGCCCTGGCGCAGGAACTGACAGACAAGCTCCGGAAGTCCGCCACCATCAACTGGCAGAACCGCAAGTCGGCACGCGCCCGCATGATCGCCATGGTCAAGGTGCTGCTCGCCAAGCACAAGTACCCGCCGGACAAGCAGGCCGAGGCCACCGACAAGGTGATCGCTCAGGCCGAGTTGCTGGCCGACACCTGGGCTTTCGAGCACCCCTGATCCGTCGTGCCGATCCTCTGCTACGAAATCAGCGGCGACTCTTCGCCGAACGAGCGCAGCACCACGGGCGCCGAAGACGGCCACATCGCTGCCGTGCTCAAGGGCGACCACCAGGAAGCGAGTGCGCAGCTGTACTCCGAGCTGGCGGCCAACCGGCTGGCCATGTTCCTGGGCATCCCGGTGCTGGTCGGCGTGCCGGCCAGGCGGTCCATCGAGACCACCGCCATGCGCTTCGCAGCGCTGCGAGTAGCTGAGGCCGGCCTGGACATCTACGACTTCACTGACGAGGACCGTGGTGACGGTGACGATGAAGACGACGAACAGGACGCCATCGAGGTACCTGCTGGCGTCTACCGCAACACCGGCCACGTGCGCGCGATGGCTGCGCTGTGCGCGAAGTACCCGCTGGAGGCCGCCGCCATCGCCGTCTTCGATCTGTGGATCGGCAACGAAGACCGAGCGCTGAACTTCAAGGGCCAGATTCGTGGCGCCGATCGCGGCGTCATCTTTGCGCTGGACCAGGGCTCGTCGCTGCTGTCGTGCCGCTCGACGGTCGATTCTTCGATCGACCTGCTGTCCCGGCAGGACTACCCGTCGTTTCACCCCTTCCAGAAGCTCGTAAACGCCCGCTACTGCGGCGCAATGGTCGAGCGGGTGGTGAGCATGCCCGACTGGGCGATCGAGGCCGCCACGGTCTATCAGGACACGGTCGGCAACGTGATCCTGCCGGACCAGTACCAGTGCTACGAGGCGCTACGCGAGCGCAAGACGATCCTGGGTGGCCTGATCGACCGGGTGCTGTTCTGACCAGATGCGGGCGAGCGTCAGCTTGTGCTGGGCGCCGACGCCCTTGACCTGCCGCTCGATCTGCAGCGCCTCGCCCTTCGACGCAAAGGGCTTGGCTGCCAAGAGCCGCACCGGCGGGTCCATCTTGGTGAACAGCGCGCCGCGCCCGGTCTTGTGGGCCTTCATCCGGTGGTCCAGACCCGGCGTCACGCCCGTGTAGATGCGTCCGGACCTGCACAGCAGCAGGTACACGAACCAGGGCTGCTCAGTCGACGCCGTCGTCACCGCGCAGCACCTTGTTGCGTGCGGCCACCAGCTCGGGAGCGACCTTCCTATGCAGGTCCGATGAGAGGTGGCGCTCAATGGACGTGATGGTGGCGATGGACACGCCCATCGTCTGGTTCAGCGTCACGCGGTCGAGGTTGCCGCGCAGCATGGCGGTGTAGACGGCCGACGCCCGGAGACGGCGCGCATCGCCACCGAGCACGTCGCTGCGGAAGTCATCGAGCTTGGGCAGCTTGTTGTCGAACAGCCGGATGAACTCGAATTCGTTGGCGTTCGCGCCGCTCCAGCCTGGCGCCACCTCGTCGGCGACCTTCGCCAGAATCTTCGCGATGGACTTGGGCACAACCACCCACACCTTCGCCGGTCGGATGACGAGTCTTCCGGTCTCATCCAATCTCAACAGGTCGGCGGTCAAGCCATGCGCGGCGGCGGCGGTCATGCCGAGCTTGCCGACCAGCCAGGCGGCGGCGTACTCGACATCGGACCGCGACTCCTTGATGCCGGCCAGCGCCGCATCAAGCTCAGCCGGCGACAGGACCTCCTGCAGCGGTGAGGGCTTGGACGCCGTCCGCCCTCGAACGTAGCGCCCGCGTCGTTCGCTGAACGGTTTGTCCTCGGAAATGGCACGCAGCAAGCGTGTGAGCGCCGTGGGGCGTACCAGCGGGTTCGCGGCCAGGAAGCTGACGATGTCGCGCTTGCGCATCCCGTCCCAGCTCGTGATGCCCTCGGCCTGAAGGAAGCGCGCCAGGCGCACCGGCATCTTCAGGAGTTCCGACAGGTAGCGCGGCGATCGGCTATGCCCGCGCTTGAGCAGCAGTTCGTGCCGCCGCTTCAGCCGGTCTCGGTATCGGATCAACTCGGCCTTTAGGCCCTCGGGCAGGTCGTCAGGAATGAAGGGCTCGCGGTCAGGCGGCTTGACCTTCTCGGTCTGCACGTCAACCAGCAGCGGCGAGAGCTTCACTTTCAGCTCAGGGCAGGCCCTGCGCATCAACTCGAAACGCTGCTCTGGTGTCAGCGAAAGGAGCGCGTTCCTGAGGTGCAGGTCCGACTTGTCGATGGCATCGCCGATCTTGCGGAACGCAATGGCTCGGTCCTCGAAGTGCTGGGTCGGCGTGTACGTCAGTGCCCCTGCGCACATGGCCTTGAGGCCTGAAGACCCTTCCAGCCAGCAGCCATCAGGCCGAACTGCCGACTTCACTATGCAGACGTGCGCCTCCTTGTCGGAACGATTGGTCCCGATCTCTCCTTCGCATAGACGGCATCTCCTCATCGCAAGATCGACCTCATTGCTTCTTCAGGGCCGCAGCGTTCATGTGGGTCACCTTCGGCCCGGCGATGTCGTCCAGGTCATTGGCTGCAGCAGCTGGCTTCTTGCCTTTCGCGGGGGCAGCCCTCGGCGCAGGCGCAGACCCCGTCGCCGGCACATCCGTCGAATCTGGTGCTCCCGGCTTCTTCAGCCGAATCGATCCATACCGGAAGGGCTGAAGCCGCGAGCGGAGTTCATCGATGTACTCGTCCGTGGCATCCGACACCTCGGTCTCGAACAGGTCGCCAGGCAGGCACTGCAGTTCGTTGCAGATGGCCTCGATCATCGAGAGCGAGAGCGTCACGTCCTCGTCCTTAAACTTGCGGCTCAGCGGCGTCCGGGTGATCTTGTATTTCTGGTTGTCCGTCAGTCGCTGCGCCATCTCTTCGACGCTCCGAACACCGGAGTCGCGCATCAACACGTCGAGCCGATTCTTGAGCTTGATCTTCATTCTTCGTCCTCTTCGTCAAACAGGTCCATCGCCGCATTCACCTCATTGCCCGCGCTCAGGGTTGCGGGGTGGTAGTAGTGCAGCGTGGTGTGCAGGAACTTGTGCCTCATGTACTTCTGGGCCGTCTCAGGCGAGTACAGCGGGACCATCAACGTGCAGCCCGAGTGGCGCAGGGTATGCGGGGTCAGCTTGTCGGCGATGACGCCGCTGGCGATCGCAACCTGCTTCAGCCGTACACGGAAGGTGCTGGGCGACACAACCCCACCTCGTTCGCTGATGAACAGGAGTTCGCCGACACGGTAGGTCTTGCCCTCGAACGTGCAGGTGGTCGTGTCTTCATCGCCGATCTTGCGACGGAGCAACATCTTCGGCCTGATGGTGCGGATGTACCAATCCAGCAGGTCGTGGACCTGCTGCTCGCGCATGGGAATGGTGCCCGTGACTTGGTTCTTCCCCGTCACGGTCAGGCTGCCGAGCTTGCCGAAGCGCTCCATCGCCGCCTCATGGCTGGGCTTGAAGGCGCTCATCTGGCATGACACCAACTCCGAGACGCGCAGCGCGAAGTGGATGGCCACATGAAACATCACCCGGTCGCGGATGAGCGGCAGCAGAGTCTTGCTTCGACCGGCGTAGGCCTGCTGGATTTCGAATCGGAACGTCGCGTCGATCGCGTCGATCTGATCCGGAGTCAGCGCCCATCCCTTGGGTTTCCAGTTGGCCTTGTACTTCTTGACGCTGACGCCGTTCTCTTCGTTGATGAAGACTCGCGGCCGAACCTTGAAGGTGCTGAGGATTTCGTTGGCCCGGTCGGCGTCCAGCATGTAGTTCTGGAACGACCGCCAGGCAGAGCAGTAGCCAGCCACCGTCGACGGCGCCAGGAACGTCTCCGTTGCCGGATCGCAGCGCGAATCGAGGTACAGGCCGACATGGTCCTTCTTCAGCTCCCACGGCGGCACCTTCGCGTGGTTAAGCAGGCGGAAGACATCGTCCTTGTGCCCCTTGCAGGTCTTGGGCAGCGCGCCGTCCAGATGCTGCAGCTGACGCTGCCAGTCGTTGATCAGATTGCTGGCGTAGACCTTCTCCGCGCCGGTGAGGAACGGCAGGCTTGGGTCGCACCCAGGCGCTGGGTTTTCTGCCCCGATAGGTGCAGTATTCAGCGTGCTGGAAATGGCCACAACGTTCATTCTGTGCACGAGGTTAGCACAGAGAGCCAGAACGTGCAATTCCTGCACGTTTCGCGCTGTGGTGGTTCAGGCCTCAGTTGCAGAAACCCGACTATTGAGTCGGAACGTGCAAATCTTGCACGCCAAAACGAGGCATATGCGTGAGAAATGAAAAAAGCGCCCCGCGGGGCGCTTTCGTTCTGGTGGCTTGGCACTCAGCCGCGGCGACGGCGTGCGATGAAGCCGACGGCCAGCAGGCCCGACAGCATCAGCGCGTAGGTCTGGGGTTCCGGCACGGCCGAAACGGCGATGCTGCCGGTGGGCAGGGCGCCGGTTTCCCAGTTCTGGGCATCGGCGAAGGTCGCCAGCCACTCGTCCTTGGTCTTGGCCGCGCCGGCCAGCACTGACGTCTTGACGTGGATGCTGGTGGACGACGAAAAGGCCAGGCTGAGCGCGGTGCTGCCGGCAGTCAGGCCCGGGGTGACGTTGCCCGAGCCGGAGTCGGTGGCGTTCTCGAAGCCGTTGGTGTCGTCGAAGGCGAACAGGTGCGTCTGCGTGGCGGTGTTGAACAGCGGGTTGGTGGCGTTGCTGTTCTGGAAGGCATAGATCTGGTCACCCGACTGGCCCAGCGCCAGCGAGGCGTAGCTGCCGGCCGTGGTGCCGGCGATGCTGCCGCTGGTGGTGAAGCCACCGCCGATGCTGGAGATGATGGTGCCGGCCGACACGGCCGAGGTCGCCGTCCAGCGGGTCAGGTTCTCGTTGCCGTCGCCATCGGTGGCGGTGGCCCCGCGGAAGGCGCTGCCGTTCCAGCCGTTGTCGGTGAAGTACACCACCTCGCCCGCCGCGATGTTGCTCAGCGCGACGAAGACGAAGGAGTCGGGCGAGCCGTTGTTGATGCGGCCGATGATGGCGATGTCGCCCGCAGTCAGGGCGGCGTGGGCCGGCAGCGCGGTGGCAGCGGCCAGGGCCAGGGAGAGCAGGGTCTTGGTCATGGTGAAGTCCAGGAAGGGAAAGCGTCGGCCGCGACTCTGTCCATGGCCCATGACCTCACCGTGACATGCGCCCCCTCAGCTGAGGGGGCCGTTCTTCATGCCGCGTAGCCGCCCGTGGCCAGCGCCCAGCCGTCGGTGCCGTCGTGATGGCGCTGGACATGCACCGGGCTGAGCTTCTTCGCCGCGGCACGCTCCACCAGGGCTTCGGCCTGTTCGGGCACCAACTGCAGGGCGAACCGTGCCCAGCGCTTTTGCACCAGCGGCAGGGCCCAGGCGTCTTCGAGCGCCCAGCGGATTTCATGTGGCTCCTGCAGTTCGGCCGCCGCCAGCACCCGCGGCGCCAGGGCCAGCAGGAAGCGGTTGAAGTCGGCTCGCAAGGCATCGGTCGGCAGCAGGGCTTCAAGCCGGGACAGGCGGGCGCTCCAGCCGGGCGTGGCGAGCTGGCGGGTGACGAAGGCCTGCAGCGCCTGGATCGGGTTGAACAGGCGCAGGCGGTTCGGCGGCAGCACGCGCAGCGGGATCTGGGCGGCCTGCTCGTGGCTCAATGGGGTCACGAAGCTGGCCAGCACCGTGAGGCGGCCCCATTCGGCTTCGGCCAGGCCGCCGATGCGGGTGATCGGGCCGGCAGCGCAGCTGGCGGCCATGGCCTGCAGGGCCTGGTGGTCGCGGCTGGCCTTGGCCTGGTTGGCACGTCGGCTCATGACGGCCAGGTTGCCCGCGGCATAGCCGGCGTCGTCCCGCACACGGTCGATGCTGCGGTTGTCGTCGCCCAGCAGCTCGCGGGTGATGGGGCAGTGGGTCGTGTCCAGCTGGGCGAGGTGGTGGGGGGTGAGCTGGATGTCCTCGAAATGGCGACCGCGCGTCCAGGCGTGGGTGCGCAGGGCCAGCCATTGCTCGACCTGTGGGCTGGCCGGCGTGCGCACCGGGCGGCCCCGGGCCGCGAGCCAGCCGCGCTGCAGTGGCGACTGCGGGTAGAGGTGGGCGATGGGCGGGGTCACACCGTGCAGGGCGTAGTCGCGGCCCAGGGCCAGGCCGATGCGCTCGTGAGCGCTGGCTTCGCGCGAGGCGGCGGGCGTGTCGTCCATGTCCAGCGCGAACTGGACGAGGGCGCCGGACGTGGGGACTGTGCGATTGAGGACGGCTTGCATATCGGGCTCCTGGTTGCTAGGCACGCCGATGAAGTCGCGGGCCTTGTGCGGCAGTCTCTGAGCCAGGTCGCTCATGAGATGATCCACCCCAAAACCACTGTGGATTTATTCAGCATGGATCGCACCGAGCGCTTCTACAAGATCGAGCACCTGATCCGCTCCCGCGGCTGCGTGTCGTTTGCGGTGCTGCTGGAGGCGCTGGAGGTGTCGCCCGCCACGCTCAAGCGCGACCTGGCCTACCTGCGGGAGCGGCTGGATGCGCCCATCGAGTACGACGCGGTCGAGAACGGCTACCGCTTCGGCCAGCAGTGGCGCGGCGGCAAGCATGAGCTGCCCGGCGTGTGGTTCAACGAAGCCGAACTGCATGCGCTGCTGACCATGCAGCAGATGCTGGCGGGCCTGGACGATCAAGGCGTGGTGGGCCGCCATCTGCAGCCGATGTTCGACAAGATCACCGGCATGCTGGGTGTGGACGCCGCCGAGGCCGACGAGTTGCGCCGGCGCGTCAAGCTGATCGGCACGGCACGGCGGCGGGTGGCCAGCGACAGTTTCGAGACCGTCGGCAGCGCGGTCGTCAAGCGCCGCCGCCTGGCCATCCGCTACCGCAAGAAGCGCGATGGCGTGGCCAGCGAGCGTGAGGTGTCACCCCAGCGCCTGGTGCATCACCGCCACGCCTGGTACCTGGACGCCTGGTGCCATGCCAGCGAGGGCTACCGCCGATTTGCGCTGGACGGCATCGAGGCGGCCAGCCTGCTCGAAACCGCAGCCAAGCCAGTACCGCTGGACGAACTGGAGGCGGAGCTGGACCAGGGCTACGGCATCTTCGCCGGGGGCAGCCCGAAGCAGGCTGAGCTGGTTTTCAGTGCCGAGGCGGCAGCCTGGGTATCGCGCGAGGAATGGCACCCGGCCCAGCACAGTGAGTTCCTGCCGGACGGCCGCTGGCGCCTGCAGCTGCCCTATGTCGACGACACCGAGCTGCTGATGGACCTGCTGCGGCATGCGGGCCAGGTCGAGGTGGTGGGCCCACCCGCGCTGCGCGAGGCCCATGCGCATCGGCTTCGCCAGGCGGTGGCGGCGCTGTAGGACAAATCCGCGTCATTTGAGCGAGGTCATATCGCCGCCGCGCAATCGCGTTAGTCTTGCGCCATGTTTGACCCTGAATGAGGAGCCTGCGATGAGTGATACCGCCCAAGCCAAGGAAAAGCTGGCCAGCGATTTCCGTGCCGTGATGGACGACATCGATGCGCTGATGACGGCCACCACCAACAAGGCGGACACCGAGGTCAAGGCGCTGCGCGAGCGCATCCAGGACCGCCTCTCCGGCGCGAAGGAAAAGCTGCTGGACGCCCAGCATGAAGCCATCCAGCGTGCCAAGGATGCCGCGACCGCGACCGACGACTACGTGCATGCCAAGCCCTGGCAGGCGATTGGCGTCGCCGCAGCGGTCGGCCTGGCGTTGGGCGTGCTGATCGGCCGCCGCTGATCCCGAGACGCTCTTGAGCGACGACAAGGAACCCGTCTCCGGGCCGCTGCGGCGGCTCGGGGCGTCGATGCTGACACTCGGGCGCATCCGGCTCGAGCTGTTTGCCATCGAGGCGCAGGAGGAGAAGGAGCGCATTGCCAGCCTGCTGCTGTGGGCTGTGCTGGCGGCGCTGCTGGCGGGCTTCGGGCTTCTCATGGTGATCCTGCTGATCACCGTGGCCCTGTGGGACAGCCATCGCCTGCTGGCGCTGGGCGCTGGCACGGCCGTGCTGGTCGCGGCGGCGACTGTGGCGGTCAGCAAGGTGAAGGCCTTGATCGACCAGCCGGCCAGCCTCTTCCAGGCCAGCATCGGTGAATTGCGTGCCGATGCAGACGCGCTGCGGCGCACGCCCGGGCCATGATCCCGCGCATTCCTGACGACCCCGGGGCCCGTGCCGAGCGCAAGGCCAACCTGCTGCTCGCGTCTGAAGTGATGCGGGGCCAGGCCGCGCTGGCGGTCGATGACCTGGGTGAACGGGCCGACCGCTGGGCCGTGCGCCTGATGGCCTGGCGCAATCTGCTTGCCAATCCGTTGGTCCTGGCCACGGCGGGCGGTGGCGCGGCCTTCTTTGCGGCGAGTGGTCCGCAGCAGCGCAGCCGCTTCTGGCGCGGCCTGCGCTGGGCGTGGCTGGCCTGGCGGGTGTGGCGCCGGCCGCGGTGAAACGCGGCCTGGGGTGTCAGCTCAGCGGGCTGTCCCGGCCGCGGCTGTGCGCTGGCACGGCGTCCAGGTCGTGCAGCCAGGGCATGGCCGAGCTCTTCCACACCTGAAGCCGCGGGTGAATCTCGGCGCGTTCATTGACGCAGCCCAGGCGGATGTTCATCACCTTCGGCGTGTCGGCCTCGGTCGCGTAGAGCTGGGTGCCGCAGTCGGCACAGAAGGCCTGCGCGCGGCGGTTGCCGCTGGCGGCCACTTTCACGTAGTGGCGGGCCTGGCCCTGCATGTGCACCTGCTCGACCGGCACGGCGACGACCGCGCGAAACGGCGCCCCCGACAGCACCTGGCAGTCGCTGCAATGGCAGACGAAGACCTTCTCAGGGTCGATGAGGGCGGTGAAGCGGATGGCACCGCAATGGCATTGGCCGGTGATTTGCATGGGGCGTCCGCCGGTCAGTTGTCGGCCGCATCGAGGCGCTTCATGCGCTCGCTCTGCCAGTAGACGTCGTCGCCGCCCAGGCCGTCGAGGTTGGCGCGGTTGAGCACGCGGGCCAGCACGAAGAGCAGATCCGACAGGCGGTTCAGGTATTGGCGCGGCGCGGTGTTGACCGTCTCCGCTGCAGCCACGGCCAGCACGGCACGCTCGGCGCGGCGCGCCACGGTGCGGCATACATGCGCGATGGCGGCGCTGCGGGTGCCGGCCGGGAGGATGAACTCCTTCAGGCGCGGCAGGTGTTCGTTGTAGTGGGCCAGGGCTTCGTCCAGGCGCAGCACGGCGGCGTCTTTCAGCAGCATGCCACCGGGCCAGGACAGCTCACCGCCGAGGTTGAACAGCTCGTGCTGGATGGTGATGAGCAACTCCCGGACGTCATCGGGCAGGGGCTCGGCCAGCAGCACGCCGAGGTGGGAGTTGAGCTCGTCGACATCGCCCATGGCCTGCACGCGCAGGTGGGTCTTGGGCACACGGCTGCCGTCGGAGAGGCCGGTGGTGCCATCGTCACCCGTGCGGGTGGCGATCTGGGAGAGGCGGTTGCCCATGGTTGGCGCGGTGAGAAGCCGGAAAACGCGGATTCTCAGCGACCTGCGCCACGCGCCCGGCAGTCAGGGTCAATGACGGCGGCCGCTGCGGTGAAAGCCGGGCTTGTGCACCGGTGCTGCATGCGGGCGCAGCCCAGGGTTGCCCGGCACACGGTCCAGCGCGGGTGGGGCTTCGGCGGGCTGACGATCAAAGCCCGTCAGCTCGCGCCAGCGGGCCACGAGCAGGTCCCATCGCAGCGCCCCGATCACCAGCAACGCAGCGGCAGCGATCAGCAGCAGCCAGGTGAAGTTCATGGTGAAGCTCCCGGTTGTGGAGGCTTGATGCTGGCACCCGGGGCGGTCGGCTGCAACACAATCACCTGATCTGCATCAGGAGATCTGCAATGAACGCGCCCGCCGCCCTCGACGCCGTGGCCCCGCCGCTGCCGGCAGGCCTGCTGTCCACCTTGCAGGCCGAGTTCGGCGCGCGTTGCAGCACGGCGCTCGCGGTGCGCCAGCAGCATGGGCGTGACGAATCGGTGTTCGACGTGCCACCGCCGCAGGCTGTGGTGTTTGTCGATACGGAGGCTGAAGTCGCGCGCGTGGTGTCGCTGTGTGCGGCCCACCGCGTGCCGGTCATTCCCTATGGTGCGGGGTCGTCGCTGGAAGGCCATCTGCTGGCGGTGCAGGGCGGCATCAGCCTGGACGTGTCGCGCATGGACCGCGTGCTGCGCATCGATGCGGAAGACCTTACCGTGACGGTGCAGCCCGGGGTTACGCGCAAGCAGCTCAACGAGGCGCTCAAGCACGAAGGCTTGTTCTTTCCCATCGATCCTGGCGCCGATGCCAGCCTGGGCGGCATGGCTGCCACGCGCGCCAGCGGCACGAACGCGGTGCGCTACGGCACGATGCGCGAGAACGTGTTGGGGCTGCGCTTCGTCAATGTGAACGGCGAGATCGTGCGCACCGGCTCCAGGGCGAAGAAGAGCAGTGCGGGCTACGACCTGACGCGGCTGTTGATCGGCAGTGAAGGGACGCTGGGCGTCATCACCGAGCTGACCGTGAAGGTGCATCCGCTGCCCGAGGCGGTATCGGCTGCCGTGTGCTTCTTTCCGAGCATCGATGCCGCGGTGCGAACGGCGATGCAGGTCATCCAGATCGGCATTCCGATCGCACGCTGCGAGCTGCTGGACACGAACGCCATCCGCGCGGTGAATGCGCATGACAAGCTGGGCCTGAAGGAATCCCCGATGCTGCTGATGGAGTTCCACGGCAGCGAAGCCGGCGTGGCCGAGCAGGCGGCGGTGGTGCAGGACGTTGCAGCCGGCCATGGCGGTGAAGCCTTCGAGTGGGCCACCACGCCCGAAGCCCGCACGCGGCTGTGGACGGCTCGCCACCATGCCTACCTCTCGGGCCTGCAGATGCGACCGGGCTGCCGCGCCGTCACGACCGACACCTGCGTGCCCATCTCGCGCCTGGCCGAGAACATCAATGCCTCGATTGCGGAGGTCGAAGCGGCGGGCCTGCCCTATTTCATCGTGGGCCATGTGGGTGACGGGAACTTCCACCTCGCCTACCTGCTGGACCCGACCCAGCCTGAAGAGCTCGCCACCGCGGAGCGCCTGAGCGCGCAAATGGTGGCGCGAGCCATTGCCATGGAAGGCACCTGCACCGGCGAGCACGGCATCGGCTTGCACAAGCAGGGTTTCCTGGTCGAGGAGACCGGGGACGAGGCCGTGGCCATGATGCGGGCCGTGAAGGCGGCGATGGACCCGCTGGGCATCCTGAACCCGGGCAAGATCTTCCGCTGAGGGCGGGCGGCGCAGACGGTCCCGATCGGGCCGCTCTGGCTCGCTTGTGTGGCCACAATCACGACCTTCGCATCCCTTCAGCCTGACAAGGAGACAGCCCATGTTCAACCACATCATGGTCGGCAGCAACGACATCGAGCGCAGCAAGCGCTTCTACGACGCGGTGCTCGCCGTGCTCGGCGCGCCCGAGGGCGTGCGCAACACGGCGGCCACGGGCCACCAGCGCGTGTTCTACCGCCATGCGGGCAACACCTTCGGCATCAGCCAGCCGATCAACGGTGATCCGGCCTGCCACGCCAATGGCGGCACCATCGCGTTCAAGTGCGAGTCGGCCGAGCAGGTCAAGACCTTCCACGACGTGGCGGTGGCCCACGGCGGCCAGTCCATCGAAGAGCCGCCCGGCCTTCGCGAAGGCGCCCTCGGCGCCATGCACCTGAGCTATGTGCGCGACCCCGACGGCAACAAGCTCTGCGCGGTGTGGCGCGTGCCCAAGGCCTGAACGGCACAGGCATGAAAAACGCCGCCCGAAGGCGGCGTTTGCACGGCTGAAGCCAGGCCTCAGAACATCGCCTTGAACTGCACGCCGTAGGTGCGCGGCTCGTTGATGAAGCCGGTCAGGTTGTTGAAGTCGATGGCGCCGGTCACGCGGATCTGGTTGGTGATGTTGCGCACGAAGCCGGCGGCCTCGTACTTGCCATTGCCCCAGAGGTAGCCCACGCGCAGGCCGCCTTCGGTGAGGGCCTTGCCGGTGAATTCGGTGGCCTCGTACAGGAAGAAGTTGACCTTGGAGCGGTAGGCCCAGTCGGTGTAGACGTAGACCTCGTCGCCGCTGGCCAGCGGGATGCTGTAGCGGGCGGTGAGGTTGGCGGTCCACTTCGGCGCGTTGGGCAGCGGGTTGCCGTCGACCATCGCGTTGCCGTTGACGATCGGGTCCAGCACGGTCGGGAAGCCCGTGCCCACGCGCAGCGAGCCGCCCGGGGGCACGCCCAGGCCGGTGTCCTTGATCTTGGTGTTGTTCAGCGAGCCGCCGAAGGTCACCAGGAAGTCCGGCGTGATCAGGGCCTCGAGGTTCAGCTCGGCGCCGTTGCCCGTGGCCTTCTTGGCGTTGAGCAGGCGGGTGGCGTTGTTGCTGCCGCCCACGGCCGTGAGCTGCAGGTCCTTGACGGTGTAGCTGAACAGCGAGCCCGACAGGCGCAGGGTGCGCTTGAGCAGTTCGCTCTTGAAGCCGATCTCGTAGGAGTTGACGTTCTCCGGGCCGGCTTGCGACTGGCCGGCGAAGGCCGAGGCGTTCTGCATCGACGAGGCGCGGAAGCCGTTGGCGTAGCGGGCGTACAGGTTGGTCGTGCTGTCCAGCTTGTAGGTGGCGGACAGATCACCGCTCCACTTGCCGTCGTCCGTGCTGGCCGAGGTGCCGGTGGACGTGTTGAAGAGGCCGCTGCCGGCGTGGGTGGTCGACAGGTCCTTCTTGTCCTTGGTGTAGCGCAGGCCGGCGCGCAGCTTGAGCTCGTTGCTGACGGTGTAGTTCACCGAACCGAACACCGCCCAGGCCTTGTTGGTCTGCGAGGTGTAGATGTGGTCGATGTCGGCGTGGGTGGTGGTGTTGTAGGTGATGTTGTCGATCGTGTACTTCTCGTCGAAGAGGTACACGCCGGCCTGCCAGGCCAGAGGCCCGGTGGTGTTGGACTCCAGACGCACTTCCTGCGTGAGCTGGCGGTGGCCGTTCATGCCGCTGCCGGTTTCCGACTGGAAGGGCACGCCGGCCTGGCCGGGCACGCCGCCGTCGATGTCGCCGCGGGACAGCGGCTTCACATGCTCGCCGCCGGTGATGGAGTAGATGTTCAGCTCGGGCAGCGACCACTTCAGGCGCAGGCTGCCGCCGGTCTGCTTCAGGGTCTGCTCGTTGACGCCGTTGAAGGCGACGGTGTCGGTGCTGAAGCCGTCGGCCAGGTCGTTGGTGCCGCGCTTGATCGCATTGGCGCGGAAGAGGCGCGGGCTGCCGTCCAGGTCACGCACGTGCACATTGGCCAGGGCGCTGAACTGCTTGTGCGGCTCGTACAGCACTTGCGCGCGCACGGCGGTGTCGCGGTAGCCCTCGGTCTTGGGCGTGGCCGCGCCGGGGGCGGTGTTGTCGACCCAGTCGCTGCGGCGCTGGCTCTGCGCGGAGATGCGGGCGGCCCAGTCACCGGACAGCGGCAGGTTGGCGGCGCCTTCGAGGTTGAGGGTGCCGTAGTTGCCCACGGTGATGCTGGCGTAGCCGTCCTGCTTCTGGCTCGGCTTGACGGAGTCGAACTTGACGACACCAGCCGGCGTGTTGCGACCGAACAGCGTGCCCTGCGGGCCGGCGACCACTTCGACCGCGGCGGTGTCGAAGATCGGGAAGCCCTTCAGGATGGGGTTCTCCTGGATCACATCGTCGACGATGACGCTGACGGGCTGCGAGGCGTTCAGGCGGAAGTCGGTGTTGCCATAGCCGCGGATGTAGAAGCGCGGGAAGGCGCGGCCGAAGCTGGACTCGATGTTCAGGCTGGGCACGCGGCCCGACAGGAAGCGCAGGTCCTGGCCGCCGGAGGCGAGCACATCGAGCTTTTCGCCGCTGATCTTGCTGACGGCGTTGGGCACATCCTGGATGTTCTCGGCGCGGCGCTCGGCCGTGATGACGACGGTTTCAAGCTGGCTGCGATCCTTGGCGGGGGCTTCCTGGGCCAGGGCGGGCAGGGCGGCGCTGAGCGCCAGGGTCAGCAGAGAGAGACGGGGGACGAACATCGACGACGACTCCAAAAAAATGGGCCCCAACCTCGGGGCCGGCGGCGATTGTGCGGACTCACACGCCACCTGACAGACCTCAGGCGGCCAGGTGTTGCGCGAGTCTGACGGGTTGGTCAGTTTCTAGACGGCTGCCTCGAACCCGTCATCGCGCCATGCACCAGCACGGGGTGCGGTTGCACGAGAACGAGGCGGGCGGGGCCTTGATTCGACACGTGGCGAATCGTTGGCGGGTGTTGAGCGCACACAGTCAGCTTCGTTCATTTCGAGGAACCGCCATGTCCGCCATCACCTGCTTCATCCGCTACGAACTGGACCCCGCCCAGCGCGAGGCCTTCCGGGCCTATGCCCAGGCCTGGGGCCGCATCATTCCGCGCCTGGGCGGGCGGCTGCTGGGCTATTGGCTCCCGTGGGAAGGCACCAATGACGAGGCCTGGGGCTTGGTGGGCTTCGACTCGCTGGCCGCCTACGAGGCCTACCGCGTGCGGCTCAAGGCCGATGCCGAGGCGCAGGCCAACTTCGCGTTCGCGCAGTCGCAGCGCTTCATCCGGCGCGAGGAGCGCACCTTCTGCGAGGATGTGCAGCCATGATCGCCGTGATCTTCGAGGTGCAGCCGACCGAGGCCGGCCGTGCCGCCTACTTCGCCCATGCGCAGGCGCTCCAGCCGTTGCTGCAGGCGCGCGACGGCTTTTTGTCGGTGGAGCGCTTCCAGAGCCTGGCCGACCCGGCGCGGCTGCTGTCGCTGTCCTACTGGCGCGACGAGGCGGCGGTGCGCGGCTGGCGCGAACTGGGCCGGCATCGTGAGGCCCAGGCGGCAGGCCGCGAGGGGCTGTTCCACGACTACCGGCTGCGTGTCGCCGAGGTGGTGCGCGACTACGGCCTGCACGACCGCGCGCAGGTGCCGCGTTGAGCCTGGCGGAGCCCCGTCTGGCCCGCGTGGCCGCGGCGATCGCCGACCCCACGCGCGCCCGGGTGCTTGCACGCCTGCTGGATGGCCGCCTGCATACGGCGGGCGAGCTTGCCGCGCATGCCGGCGTGACCGCGCCGACCATGTCGGCCCACTTGAAGCTGCTGCTGGATGAAGGCCTGGCCCGGGTGCGCCCGCAGGGCAGGCATCGCTACTACGCGTTGGCCGATGGCGATGTGGCGCATGCGCTGGAAGCGTTGTTGCGGGTGGCCGAGGGGCCGGCCGCGGCGCCTGCGGCTGACCTGCGCCGCTGGCAGCGGCCGCAGATGCGGGCGCTTCGCCACGCACGCAGCTGCTACGGGCATTTGGCCGGCGAGTTGGGCGTGCAGTGGCGGGAGGGGCTGCTCGCGCGTGGCTGGGTACGGGCCGAACCTCAAGGGGGCTATGCCGTGACGCCGGCCGGCCAGGCGGTGCTGGACGAGTTGCTGCCCGGCGTGGTGGCCCCGGAAGCCGCAGGCCGGCGCCTCTATGACTGCGTGGACTGGTCTGAGCGCCGTGACCACTTCGCCGGCCCGTTGGCCGTGGCGTGGCTGGAAGCGATGCTGGCCCAGGGCTGGCTGCGCCGCACCGCAGGCTCGCGTGCGCTGCAACTGCTGCCACCGGGTCATGCGGCCTGGCCCGTGGCCCTGTCGACACGCCTGGAGGGCGGGTGAGCTAACGACACTGGCCAGTGGTTCAAGCAGCGGCAGAATGCGCTGCATGAAGCTCAACACGCGCATCGTCGTCCTGGCCCTGGCGGGCTTGTCTGCATGGGCCGCCCTGCCCGCCTCGGCGGCAGATCCCCTGGCGCCCTACCCCGTGTCCGTCTGGAGCCGCGTGCTGTTCGGCCCCGATGGCAAGCCGCAGACGCTGGAGGTGGTGGACGCGGACCAGTACCCCGCGGGCTTCGTGCAGAACGTCAAGCAGCGCGTCGCCCAGGCCACCATCCAGCCGCCGGTGGTGGACGGCAAACCGGTCACGCTGCGCTCGGGCGTGGAGATGCGCTTCGTGATCAGCCCCAAGCCGGAAGGCGGCGCCCAGGTGCGGGTGGATGGCCTCACCGTCGGGGCGCTGCCGGTCAAGCGCTATCTGGCCGCCTACCCGGCCGACATCGCCGCCACCGGCGGATGGGAGGGCGAGGTGACCGGTGTGTGCACCATCGGCACCAATGGACGCTGCCGTGTGGTGGATGTGTTGGCCACGGCCGGCATGCCCGAGAGCGTTCGCCGTTATGCCAAGGTGTCGCTCGATGGCTGGCAGTTCGAGCCGCAGGAAGTGGACGGCAAGCCGGTCGAGTCGGAGTACCGGCTCGTCATGCGCTTGAACACGCTCGACACGGCGCCTGAGGATTTCCGCCAGGACAAGTTCCAGCGCCTGCTGAAGGGCAAGTGAGCGTGGCCTGGTTGCTGCTCGTCGTCGCCGGGTTGTTGGAGGTGGGCTGGGCCATCGGCCTGAAGTACACCGAGGGCTTCACGCGCCCGCTGCCCACGGCTGCCACCGTGGCTGCCATGGTCGCGAGCGTGGGCCTGCTGGGCGTGGCCATGAAGACCCTGCCCGTGGGTACGGCCTACGCGGTGTGGGTGGGTGTGGGCGCGGTCGGGACGGCCGCGCTGGGCATGGTGCTGTTCCAGGAGCCGGCGACGGTGGGCCGCCTGGTGAGTCTCGCGCTCATCGTGGCGGGCATCGTGGGGTTGAAGCTGGCCAGCTGAGGCCGGCGGGCGTGCTTTTTCCCGCTGTCGCATGCGCGCGACTGGTGCTGGTTTTTGGCCGGCATAGTCGCGCCTGGAGGACACGACATGAGCGCAGTGATGGATGGATCGATGGTGTATTGCCGGGGTTGCGGAAAGCAGCTCCACGTCACGGCGGTGACCTGCCCGCAGTGTGGCGCGCCGCAGCAGGCGGCGGGTGTGTCCGACAAGAAGATCCTGCCGGCGTTCCTGCTCTGCTTCTTCCTCGGCTGGCTGGGCGTGCACCGGTTCTACGTCGGCAAGATCGGCACCGGCATCCTGCAGATCATCACCTTCGGCGGCCTGGGTATCTGGTACCTGATCGACTTCATCATGATCATCGTCGGGGCCTTCACCGACAAGTCGGGCCGCAAGCTCACGCAGTGGGTCTGATGGGCCGCGGCGCCCCAGGCGTTCACGCCATCCCGGTTGACCGCAAAGCCCACCTCAGCATCTGGCCCGCATGAAAGATAGCTCGTCCGGCGGTTCGGACTCCTGGCGTCGTGGCTTACCCCTGCTGAATCCGGCTTGGTACGGGGCGCCCGCATTGGTCTACTACCTGGGCATGTCGGGCAAGGCGGAGCACCTCCGGTCCGTGCCTTTCATCCACGACGTCGCCCGATGGCTGTACCACCCATCGGTGCCGAAGCTGCCAAGCGGGTGGCCTCGACCTCCGATGGAGGCCTTGCCGCCACCGTTGCCGCCGCACGCTTTGATCGCCGGTCTTTCGCTGGTGTTGCTTCCGGCGGCTGTTGCTGGCGTGTTCTGGGTGTTGTGGCCGCTGCGACATCAGGTTGCGCAAACACAGCTCAAGAGCAACTCACGCCCGCACAGGTTCTATGAAGTGGGCGCCGTGCTCTCGTTTTGCCTTTTCTTCTGGGGCACCCTGTGGAGCCCGGACCCGGGCAGCTGCACGCGCTGCCCAGCGCCGAACACATCGTTTCATTGGTTCTTGGCCGCGGGTGGGCTTTTCGTGATGTCGCTGCTGCCGTACTTGATCGCGTTGTCCTTGTACGTGCGGCTGGCCTTCTGGACACGCGATACCGAGCCCAGGCGCCAGGCGGCCGCGTTCAACAAGTCGCCGCCGAGCGATGGGTGATGTTGAGCGCTTTCCTGCGCGTGCTGTTCGACAAGGCGGATGGGCCGGCGTCAATGCGCCTGGGCCGGCACGTTCCAGCGCCGCGTCACGTCGCCGCGGGCGTTCACGCTTTCCAGGTTGACCGCAAAGCCCCACAGCCGGCCGACGTGCTTGAGCACTTCCTGTGCGCTGTCGTGCAGCGGGCGGTTGAGGTGCTGGATGTGGCGCAAGGTGAGGGAGCGGTCGCCGCGCAGGTTGACGTTCCAGACCTGGATGTTGGGCTCGCGGGTGGAGAGGTCGTACTGGCGTGACAGCGCCTGGCGCAGGTGGCGGTAGCCGGTCTCGTCGTGGATGGCCGAGATCTCGTATTCGGCCTTGGCCTCGTCGTCGAGGATGGCGAAGAGCCGGAAGTCGCGCATGACCTTCGGGCTCAGGTACTGGCCGATGAAGCTCTCGTCCTTGAAGTTGCGCATCGCATGGTCGAGCGTGGGCAGCCAGTCGCTGCCGGCGATGTCGGGGAACCAGGCGCGGTCTTCTTCCGTCGGCGCCTCGCAGATGCGCTTGATGTCGGTGTACATCGCAAAGCCGAGCGCGTAGGGGTTGAGGTTGGCGCCGGGGTGCTGGTAGACGACGTTGGTGTGGGACTTGAGCCACTCGATCATCATGCCGTCGGAGAGGTACCCGTCGTCGTACATCTGGTTGAGCAGCCGGTGGTGCCAGAAGGTGGCCCAGCCTTCGTTCATGACCTGGGTCTGGCGCTGCGGGTAGAAGTACTGCGCGATCTTGCGCACGATGCGCACGATCTCGCGCTGCCAGGGTTCCAGCAGTGGTGCGTTCTTCTCGATGAAGTACAGCAGGTTCTCCTGCGGCTCCTCGGGGAAGCGGCGGCTCTCGGCGGCCTCATCGGGCCGGTCGGGCTTCTTCGGCAGCGTGCGCCAGAGGTCGTTGACCTGCATCTGGGCGTGGTGCTCGCGGTCCTTGAGGCGTGCGCGTTCCTCGGCGAGGGATAGCTTGGCCGGGCGGCGGTAGCGGTCCACGCCGTGGTTCATCAGCGCGTGGCAGCTGTCGAGCAGGGTCTCCACCGCGTCCAGGCCATGGCGCTCCTCGCAGTCGGCGACGTAGTTCTTGGCGTAGACGAGGTAGTCGATGATGGACGAGGCGTCCGTCCACATGCGAAAGAGGTAGTTGCCCTTGAAGAAGGAGTTGTGCCCGTAGCAGGCATGCGCGATGACCAGCGCCTGCATGGCCAGCGTGTTCTCCTCCATCAGGTAGGCGATGCAGGGGTCGGAGTTGATGACGATCTCGTAGGCCAGGCCCATCTGGCCGCGCTTGTAGTTGCGCTCGGTGGCGATGAACTCCTTGCCGTAGCTCCAGTGCCGGTAGTTCACGGGCATGCCCACGCTGGCGTAGGCGTCCATCATCTGCTCGGCAGTGATGACTTCCAGCTGGTTGGCATAGGTGTCCAGTCCGAAGCGCTCGGCCGTCTGCTTGATGACGGCGTGGTACTCCTCGATGAGGTCGAAGGTCCAGTCGTTGGGCGAGGGCAGGGGCTGGCCGGGCCGCTGCAGCAGCGGCAGCATCTGGCGCAGGGGGTCGCGCTGGCGGCGCTCGGCCATGCCGGGCGGCGGCTTGGCCACGCGCTCGGGGTGGCGGCGGTCTTCAAGTGAACTCATGCAGCGGCCCCCTCTTTCTTGAACAGGTCGCGGAAGACGGGATAGATCTGCGAGGCCTCCACCGCCTTGCGCATCGCGAAGTGGGGCACGTCCTCGGCCAGCTTCTCGTACTCCTCCCACAGGTTCTGCTCGGGCTCGGCGACCTGCACATAGGCGAAGTAGCGGGTGAGCGGCAGGATCTTGTCGGCCAGCAACTCGCGGCAGCGGCCGCTGTCGTGGTGCCAGTTGTCGCCGTCGCTGGCCTGCGCGCCGTAGATGTTCCACTCGGTGGGCGAGTAGCGCTCGCGGATGATCTGCTCCATCAGCACCAGCGCGCTGGACACCACCGTGCCACCGGTTTCCGTCGCGTGGAAGAAGTTCTGTTCGTCCACCTCCTGCGCCTGGGTGTGGTGGCGGATGAAGACCACGTCGATCTTCTCGTAGTGCCGCGTGAGGAAGAGGTAGAGGAGGATGAAGAAGCGCTTGGCGAGTTCCTTGCGGCTTTCGTCCATCGAGCCGGAGACGTCCATCAGGCAGAACATCACCGCCCGCGTGGTGGGCACCGGGATGCGCACCCGCGCGCGAAAGCGCAGGTCGATGGGGTCGAGGAAGGGGATGGCGTCGAGCCGGGCGCGCAGCACCGTGATGCGCTCACGGGTCTCGGCCAGCAGGCGCGGGGTTTCGGGGCGGTCTTCCTTGAGCAGCTCCTGCTCGCGGGCTTCGAGCTCGTGCAGCTCCCGGCGCTTGTCCATGCCGAGCGCAATGCGCCGGCCCAGGGCACCACGCATGGAGCGCACCACGTGCAGGTTGGTGGGCGTGCCGTCCGACACGAAGCCCGCGCGCTGGCTCTTCCATTCGGGCGTGTCGGCGAGCGTCGTGCGGGCGAGGTTGGGCAGGGCCAGGTCATCGAAGAAGACCTGCATGAACTCTTCCTTGCTGAGGTGGAAGACGAAGTCGTCCTCCCCCTCGCCCTGGTCGCTGGCCTGGCCACCCCCGCCGCCGCCGCCTTGCCCACCTTTGGGCTTGGCGATGCGGTCGCCCTTCACATACTCCTGGTTGCCCGGCCGCACGACCTCGCGCACGCCGCCGTCCCCATGGCCGAAGACGGGCTCTGACAAGTCCTTCTTGGGGATGTGCACCTCTTCGCCGCGCTCCATGTCGCGGATGCCGCGCCCGTCCACCGCGCGCTTGACGGCCTCGCGGATCTGCTCCTTGTGCCGGCGCAGGAAGCGCTCGCGGTTGCCGATGGACTTGTTCTTGCCCGACAGCCGTCGGTCGATGATTTGCTGGAGGGACATGCAGACTCAGTCCAAACAAGGCCGCAGAGGCACAGAGACACAGAGAACGCGCACCGGTTCACAGAGCCCGATGTCTCTGTGCCTCTGTGTCTCTGTGGCTGTGTTCATCGCGTCAGGCCATCAGGAGCTCTTGCGAACGCGCAAGTACCACTCGCACAGCAGCCGCACCTGTTTGGCGGTGTAGCCCTTGTCCACCATGCGCTGCACGAAGTTCTCGTGCTTCTTGGCGTCCTCGGCGCTGGCCTTGGCGTTGAAGCTGATGACGGGCAGCAGTTCCTCGGTGTTGGAGAACATCTTCTTCTCGATGACGGTGCGCAGCTTCTCGTAGCTGGTCCACAGCGGGTTCTTGCCCGCGTTGTTGGCGCGCGCCCGCAGCACGAAGTTGACGATCTCGTTGCGGAAGTCCTTGGGGTTGGAGATGCCCGCGGGCTTCTCGATCTTCTCGAGCTCGGCGTTCAGCGCCGCGCGGTCGAAGACCTCGCCGGTGTCGGTGTCGCGGTACTCCTGGTCCTGGATCCAGTAGTCGGCATAGGTCACGTAGCGGTCGAAGATGTTCTGGCCGTACTCGCTGTAGCTCTCCAGGTACGCGGTCTGGATCTCCTTGCCGATGAACTCGGCATAGCGCGGCGACAACTGCTCCTTGATGAAGCCGACGTACTTCTCCTCCAGCTCCTTCGGGAACTGCTCGCGCTCGATCTGCTGCTCCAGCACATACATCAGGTGCACCGGGTTGGCCGCGACCTCGGCGGGGTCGAAGTTGAAGACCTTGGACAGGATCTTGTAGGCGAAGCGCGTGCTGATGCCGCTCATGCCTTCATCGACACCGGCGTAGTCGCGGTACTCCTGGTAGCTCTTGGCGCGGGGGTCGGTGTCCTTGAGGTTCTCGCCGTCGTAGATCTGCATCTTGGAGTACAGCGACGAGTTCTCGGGCTCCTTCAGCCGCGTGAGCACCGCGAACTGGCTCATCATCTTCAGCGTGCCGGGCGCGCACTTGGCCTCGGCGAGCGACGAGCCGCGGATGAGCTTCTCGTAGATCTTGACCTCTTCGCTGACGCGCAGGCAGTAGGGCACCTTCACGATGTAGACGCGGTCGAGGAAGGCCTCGTTGTTCTTGTTGTTGCGGAAGGTCTTCCACTCGCTCTCGTTGCTGTGCGCGAGCACGATGCCATCGAAGGGAATGGCGCCGAAGCCTTCGGTGCCCTTGTAGTTGCCCTCTTGCGTTGCGGTCAGCAGCGGATGCAGCACCTTGATGGGTGCCTTGAACATCTCGACGAACTCCAGCAGGCCCTGGTTGGCCAGGCACAGGCCGCCGGAGTAGCTGTAGGCGTCGGGGTCGTCCTGTGCGAACGTCTCCAGCTTGCGGATGTCGACCTTGCCGACGAGGCTGGAGATGTCCTGGTTGTTCTCGTCACCCGGCTCGGTCTTGGCCACGCCGAGCTGCTTGAGCACGCTGGGGTAGCGCTTCACGACCTTGAACTTGCGGATGTCGCCACCGAACTCGTCCAGGCGCTTGACGGCCCAGGGCGACAGGATGCGGTTGAGGTAGCGGCGCGGGATGCCGTAGTCGCGCTCCAGCAGCGGGCCGTCTTCCAGCGGGTCGAACAGACCCAGGGGAGATTCGTTCACCGGTGACCCGGCCAGCGAGTAGAAGGGCACGTGCTCCATCAGGGTCTTCAACCGCTCGGCGATGCTGCTCTTGCCGCCGCCCACCGGGCCCAGCAGGTAGAGGATCTGTTTCTTTTCCTCCAGCCCTTGCGCAGCGTGCCTGAAATAGGACACCACCTGCTCGATGGCTTCTTCCAGGCCATAGAACTCGGCGAAGGCCGGGTAGATCTTGATCGTCTTGTTGGCAAAGATGCGCGACAGCCGCGGGTCGTTGCGCGTGTCCAGCATCTGTGGCTCGCCGATGGCCTTGAGCATGCGCTCGGCGGCGGTGGCGTAGGCCAGGGGGTTGCGTTTGCATTCGGCCAGGTACTCCTCCAGCGTGAGTTCCTCGACCTTGCTGCGCTCGTAGCGCGCTGCGAAATGGCTGATGACGTCCATGCCCGATCTCCTGCGGTGTGAACTCCACAGGGCCACAGGCACGATCCGTGCCCGTGGGGACTGGGGGGTTCTGATCGCGCCTCAACTGCAAGGCGTCATCAGAACTCTCCATCGCCGGCCTGGCGACCAGCTTCGCGCTGGCGCGACGGCCTGATCCCAAGAATAAGCCGCCGCCAACCCACCAACAAATCCGCTCGGGCTTTCGTTGACAGGGTGCGGCCCAGCATACGCCCGCGGGCGAGGCAAGACCTGTCACTTCCTGTGCAAACCACACCCAGCTGCGGGGTTTCGCACAGCGAGGCTTCGGTGTGCGTGATTCGCCGAAGCCGGGTTGTTACGAACGCTGCCGTGGCAAGGTGACGCTAGCATCATGAAAGCGTTTTCAGAAGGCTCTCAAACCCAGGGTGACTGCGCGTCTGCCAGCGACGCGCGGCGCCTGCCACTGCTGTCCGCCATGCGACCTCGACACCTGCTGCGCCACGCCGCCGCCTTGGCCTGCGCGGCATCGACTGCCTGCGCCTTCGCAGCACCGGCCGACACCGCCCGCTCGCCCATGAAGATCACCGTGCAAGGCACCCAGATCGCCGGCCCTGACCAGGACGACCGCGGCGAGCCCGACTGGCTGGCGCGCATGAACAACTGGCGGCGCGATCCCGCCGGCACGCATGCGGCCTGGCTGCAGGCGATGCAAGCCTGGCGCGAGGCCGAGCGCCGCCGCATCGGCTTCGACGATGCCCAGTACCGCCGGCCCGAGCTGCAGTGGACGCAGCGCAGCTTCGTGCAGCCGCAGGTGATGGTGGAAGACCGCCTGCTCTACGACCCGGTCAAGCGCGTGTACACCGTGTCACGCCTGCTCGACGACCTGCGCCAGCGCTACGGTGGCATCGACAGCGTGTTGCTGTGGCCGGTCTACCCCAACAGCGGCGTCGATCACCGCAACCAGTGGGACCTGCTGCGCGACATGCCCGGTGGTGTGGCCGGCGTGAAGGCGATGGTGCAGGACTTCCAGCGCCAGGGCGTGCGGGTGTTCTTCCCCACGATGCCTTGGGATGTGGGCACGCGCGACGAAGGCCTCAGCCAAGCCGAGGCGACGGTGGCGCTGCTGGCCGCGATTGGTGCGGATGGCGTCAACGGTGACACCATGCCCGGCCTGCCGATCGACTTCCTGCGGGCCGCCGAGGCGCGCGGCCTGGCGCTCGCGCTGGAGCCCGAGCTGCCGCTGCAGGACGACGCCATGCTCGCCTTCAACACGCTGAGCTGGGGCTACTGGGCCACGCCCTTCGTGCCGATGGTGAGCAAATGGAAGTGGCTGGAACCGCGCCACATGGTGCATGTGTGCGATCGCTGGGCCACCGACCGCAGCGACCTGCTGCAGGCCGCTTTCTTCAACGGCGCGGGCATTCAAAGCTGGGAAAACGTCTGGGGCTGGTGGAACGGCATCACGCCGCGCGACGCTGCGGCCTTGAAGCGCATCGCGGGTGTGTACCGCGGCTGGCCGGCCCTGCTGTCGAGTGCCGGTTGGGAGCCCCATGTGCCCACCGGTCAGTACGGTGTTTATGCCAGCCGCTTCCCCGGCGAGGCCGAGACGCTGTGGACGGTGGTCAACCGCAACGACTTTGCCGTGGCCGAGTTGCCGCTGCGCGTGGCGCATGTGGCGGGCGCGCGCTACCTGGATGCCTGGAACGGCCGCGAGCTGCAGGCCGAGGTCGGCGCCGACGGCCTGGCCCGGGTGACCTTGTCACTGGAGCCGCGTGGTTATGCCGCGTTGGTGCAGGTGCGCACGCCGGCCGCCTTTGACGCCGCCGCGCCGGTGCTGAAGGCGCAGCGGGCGATGGCGGCCAAGCCGCTGGCTGCCTACTCGCGCGAATGGAAGGCCTTGCCGCAGCGCCTCGTGCCGCAGGCGGCGACACCCCGCGTGAAGGTGCCGCCGCCGGGCATGGTGACCGTGCCGGCAACCCAGGCCTTCGACTTCCGCGTCAGCGGCTTGCAGATCGAAGGCGAGAACCGGCCGGGGCTCGACGTGCAGTACCCGTGGGAGTCGGTCGCGCGGCGCGAGCATGTGCACCGCATGGCCGTGCCGGCGTTCCACATCGACCGGCATCCGGTCACCAACCAGGACTTCGCCCGCTTCCTGCAGGCCAGCGGCTACCGGCCCGCGGATGCGCACAACTTCCTGACGCATTGGTCGAGCGGCCAACCAGCACCCGCCGACCTGCGCCGGCCGGTCACCTGGGTGGGCCTGGAAGATGCACGCGCCTACTGCCGCTGGGCCGGCAAGCGCCTGCCGCATGAGTGGGAATGGCAGTACGCCGCCCAGGGCCTGGACGGGCGGCGCTACCCCTGGGGCAATGACTGGCGCGAAGGCCACACGCCGGCCGCGCACACCGCACGCAGCCTGCCCGTGCTCGCCGAGGTGGGCCAGTACCCGCAGGCGGCCAGCCCCTTCGGCGTGCAGGAGCTGGTGGGGCACCTGTGGCAGTGGACGGACGAGTTCGAGGACGACCGCACCCGCGCCGCCATCGTGCGGGGCGGCAGCCCCTACCAGCCGCAGGGCGCGTCCTGGTACTTCCCGAACACGCAGCGCCTGGACCAGCACGGCAAGCTGCTGCTGATGGCCCCGTCCAAGGACCGCTCGGGGCTGATCGGCTTTCGCTGCGTGGCTGACACCTGAGCCCGCGCGGGGCCCGGCGGGGTCAGCTCGCTTCGCCGCGCAGCTTGTCGAGGATGCCGGAGAGGGCGTCCAGGGAGTCGAAGTGGATAGCCAGCTCGCCACTCTGGCCGCCCTTCTTGGTGCGCTTCTTGACGCGCACTTCCACCGTGGCGCCGAGCGCGTCGGCCAGCTCTTCTTCCAGGCGCAGCACGTCGCGGCTCTTGTCAGTCTTCACGCGCAGCAGCGGCGTCTGGCGGGCCGAGCCCTGGGCCTTGGCGACGAGCTTCTCGGCCTCGCGCACGCTGAGCTTCTTGGCGGCGATCTCGCTGGCCGTGGTGATCTGCGTGGCGCCATCCAGCGGCAGCAGGGCGCGGGCGTGGCCCATGTCCAGGTCGCCGGCCATCAGCATGTTCTGCACCGGGGCGGCCAGGTTGAGCAGGCGCAGCAGGTTGCTGGCGGCGCTGCGCGAGCGGCCCACCGCCTGCGCAGCCTGTTCGTGCGTGAGGCCGAACTCTTCGGTCAGGCGCTTCAGGCCCTGGGCCTCTTCCAGCGGGTTCAGGTCTTCGCGCTGGATGTTCTCGATGAGGGCCATGGCGGCGGCTGACTCGTCGGGCACCGCCTTGACCAGCACCGGGACCTCGCGCAGCCCGGCGAGCTTCGCTGCACGGAAGCGCCGCTCGCCCGCGATGATCTCGTAGCCCACCGCGCCGTTGGGCGTGATCGGGCGAACCAGAATCGGCTGCATGATGCCCTGGCCCTTGATGCTCTCGGCCAGCTCGTAGAGCGAGCCTTCGTCCATGCGGGTGCGCGGCTGGTACTTGCCGGCCTGCAGTTGCTCCAGCTTGAGCGTGCTGGGCGTGCCCTCGCGTTCGGGCGCGGGGGTGTCGCTGACTTTGGGGCCGAGCAGGGCTTCGAGGCCGAGGCCGAGGCCTTTGGGTTTCTTGGTCGCCATGGGGGCGGATTGTCGTTCAGCCCTTCAACAGGCCGTGCAGCAGCTCGCGGCCCTCGGGCCAGTCGCCCAGGCCCGAGTCGGCATTCAGGTGGCCGCGCGGCCCCGCGATGACGACGCTGCTGCCCCAGTCGGCCGCCATCTGGGTGCTGCGCTCGGCGGCGCCGTAGGGGTCGTCGCTGCTGATGACCGCGACGCTCGGGAAGGGCAGGCGCGTGCGACGGATGGGCCGCCAGTTGTGCAGCTGCGGCGGGGTGTCTTCACGCTCGGTGTCGGGTGGCGCCACCAGCAGCGCGCCCTTCACACGGGCGGTGTGCTGCGAATGCTCGGCCCAGCTCGCCACCAGCTGGCAGCCCAGCGAATGCGCCACCAGCACGGCCGGCGCGTCGTCCTGCAGCAGCACCTCGTCCAGCCGGGCCATCCAATCGCCGCGCCGGGGCCAGTGCCAGTCGTGCTGTTCCACCCGCTGGTCGCCATGCAGGCGCTCCCAACGGCTTTGCCAATGCTCGGGGCCGGAGTTCTGCCACCCGGGCAGCAGCAAGACGCGCGATGAATTCATGGTTTGCCCTTATCCTGACGGGCTCGATTCTCAGCGGTTGGAGCAGCGGCGATGACGTTCAAGGTGTTTGTGGATGGACAAGAGGGCACGACGGGTCTGCGGATCCATGAATACCTCGCCGCGCGCAGCGACATCGAGGTCCTGAAGATCGACGCCGACAAGCGCAAGGACCCTGCCGAGCGCTCGCGCCTGCTGAATGCGGCGGACGTGGCCTTCCTGTGCCTGCCGGACGCCGCCTCGCGCGAGGCGGCCTTCATGGTCAACAACCCCAACACCTGCCTGATCGACGCCAGCACCGCGCACCGCACCGCGCCGGGCTGGGCCTTCGGCTTGCCGGAGCTGGCGCGCGGCCAGCGCGGCGCCATCCAGGCCAGCAAGCGCATTGCCAACCCGGGCTGCCATGCCAGCGCCTTCATCCTGGCGGTGCGGCCCCTGGTGGACGCCGGCCTGCTGCCGCGCGACGCGGCCGTGACGGCCACGTCCATCACCGGCTACTCCGGCGGCGGCAAAAGCATGATTGCGGAGTACCAGCAGCAGCCGCTGCCGGCCCACCTGCAGGCGCCGCGCCCCTATGGCCTGGGCCTCAAGCACAAGCACCTGCCCGAGATGATGGCTCACACAGGCCTGGCCACGCCGCCGGTGTTCATGCCCATCGTCAGCAGCTTCTACAAGGGCCTGACGGTCAGCGTGCCGCTGCAGCTGAGCCAGCTTGCGCCCGGCACGACGCCTGAGGCCGTGCACGCCGCCCTGGCTGCACACTACGCCGGCGAGCGCTTCATCAACGTGATGCCGCTGCGCGACGCCGCCACGCTGGAGGCGGGCTTCTTCGACGTGCAGGCCTGCAACGACACCAATCGCGTGGACCTGTTCGTCTTCGCGTCTGACACGCAAGTGCTGGTCATGAGCCGGCTGGACAACCTCGGCAAGGGCGCCAGCGGCGCGGCCGTGCAGGCAATGAACGTCCACCTCGGGGTGGAGGAGACGCTGGGTCTGGTCTGACCCGAGGCCGGCGCCCGCGCGGATGGCGATACTGCGGCCATCCATAACCACACAGGCGCAGGGAAGGCGACGGATGGGGACAGCGAGGTCATCGCCGCAGGCGCTGCAGCCGCTGCTGGGCGGCGTGCATCTGGCCAGCGCGGCCGACCGCCACGGCCGCTCGGTCGCCGAGGCTTCTGATGACGGGCGCCAGCTGCTGGCCCAACAGGCCTTGCGTTGGACCTATGTCGTGCGCTCGCGCCAGCGTTGGGTGCACGACCCCGCCCTGCGCGAGCAGCTCGAGGCCTCGGCCCGCGACAGCCTCGCTGCGCTGGGTGTGAGCGAGGAGGCGCTGCAGGCCCTGGCCCGCGAGCCTCTGGTGGTGGTGCGCATGCCCTATCGGCACGAAGCGCTGGGCTGGGAAGGGCGGGTGCTGCCCTGGGAATACCTGCTCGCCGCCGCCACCCGTGGCCGCCGCCGCAGCCCCACGGGCCGGCCGCGCCCCCTGACCGTCATCCGCGAGCTGCAGGTGCAGCTCGAAGACCAGGGCCGCTGGACCGTGCGCTCGCAGCCTCGCGTGAGCTTGCCGTCGCAGCCGCGGGCGCTGTTCGTGACCGCGCTGCCGCCCGAGTTGCGCACCACCTGGCCTGTGGACGCCGAGCTGGCCCAGTTCCGCCGCGCGCTACCGGCCGATGTGGTGGCCTTGCGGGTGCTCGACTATCCGAGCCTGGACGAATTCGGCCAGGTCCTGCGGGACTTTCAGCCGACCCTGCTGCACATCGCGGGCGTGGACGCCCACCAGGGCCTGCGTGAACTGCAGCGCGTGGCGGGCGGCGGCCGGGTGGTGCAGGTGCTGGGCAGCGACGCCGGCGCGACGCCACGCGACTGGGCCCTCCAGGCGCTGCTGGCTGACCGGCATCAGCGTGTCGACGGACTGCTGTTGCGAGGCTCGGGCGGCCGGCCTCAGCTGGTGCCGGCACAAGCGCTGGCGCGGGCGGCGGCGGGTGCCGCCCGGGGCGCGGAGGTGCCGGTCTACCTGACCACCTTCAACGTGTGGAACAGCGCGGCGCGCCTGGCGCCGCTGATGGTGGGCGAGGGCGCCTCGCTGGCCGCCGTGGGCTTTCAGGACGCATTTGACGACGCGCTGGCGGAGTTCATGCTCGTGCAGTTGTTGCAGGGCCTGTTCGCCAACGGCTTCGACCTGCCGAGGGCCTTCGAGCGGGCCTGGCTCATCGTGCGCGAGCTGCCCGGCGCGGTCGATGCCACCGGCGTCACCTTGTGGGCCGGGGCGCCCGTGCTCGCGCCGCCTGCGGCTGCGACCCGTCGCCGGGCGGTGGTGCCGCGGCCTCAGCCGGCCGTGCAGCGCGCGGCACCGAGCGTGCAGTGCCAGGTCGAGCCGCTGGCCGAACTCAATTACGCCGCCCTGCACAACGGGCAGCCGCTGTTCCGCCAGTTCGTGCTGAGTTGCGACGAGCCGGCGCGGGCGGCGCCGGTGGACGTGGACGTGGTGCTGGACCTGGGGACCGAACAGGTGCGGTTCCAGCGCCACGTCACGCTGCAGCTGCAGCGTGAGAAGCTCACCGACCGCATCCATCTGCCGCTGGCCGCCGACACGGTGCGCAGCATCCGCGAGGCCGTGCAGGCGACGCTGCGGGTGCGCGTGGCCCAGGGCGAGCAGGTGCTGCACGACGACAGCTACCGCCTGCGTCTGCTGCCGGTCGATCAGTGGCGCGACAACGCCCACGACGGGCGCTGGCTGCCGTCCTTCGTGCTCCCGCGTGACCCGGCGGTCAGCCGCATCGTTCAGCAGGCCCAGCGCTACAACCGCGTGCTGCGCGACGACCCCAGCGCCGGCTTCGAGGGCTACCAGGGCGTGCCGTTCACGGCACTGGGCCGCGGAGCGCGCGTCGATGAAGCCTTGCTGCGGCGGGTGGACTGCCAGGTCGAGGCGGTGTGGGCCGCGCTGCTGCACGACGCCCGGCTCAGCTACATCAACCCGCCGCCGGCCTACAGCGAGGGGCGCGATTCGCAGCGGCTGCGCACGCCGTCCGCCGTGCAGGCCGAAGGTTCGGGCACCTGCATCGACCTGGCTTTGCTGTTCGCGGCCTGCCTGGAGTTCATCGACATCCACCCGGTCATCTTCCTGCTCGACGGCCATGCCATGCCGGGCTGGTGGCGCCACGCCAGCTTCCGCGACGAATACCTCGGATTGCGCGAGATGAGCCAGGCCGGCCTGGCCGAGGCGGCCGCCGACACCGGCGCCGACCCGGCGCAGGGCGTGCCCTGGCAGGCGGGCCGCGCGAGCTGGCCCGAGGTGGCGACCTGGATCCAGGAGCGCAAGCTGGTGCCGCTGGAGGCCGTGAAGCTGACGCAGCACGGCGGCTTCATCGAGGCCATCGAAGCCGGCATCGGCGCCCTGGGCGCGGGCAATCGCTTCGAGTCACTGCTGGACATCATGGCGGCACGCCGGGCGCTCGTGACGCCACTGCCGTTGATCGGAGGTGGCGCATGAGCGCGACGCGCGCAACGCGAACAACGCGTGCAGGGCAAGCCGTCGACGCGCAGGCGTCCAGCACGCTGTGGGCGGGCGTGGCGGCGTCGCTGGCCGCGGTGCCGGTGCCTGCCGCGGCCTCGGCCGGACGGCGGGCGCCGGCACCGGCCGAAGGGGCACTGAGTCTCGTGCGCGAGGAGGGGCTGCTGCGCTGGGTCTATGAGCCCGCGGAGCCACGCGCGGCGGCGTCAGCGGGCCGGCGCAGCTGGCGGGTGGATGCCCTTCAGCCGCGCCAGACGGTGCAGCGCTTCCCCATTCCCGAGTTGGGCGACAACCAGGTGACGGCGGCGCTGCAACGGCTGGATCAGCGCCTGAACCCGGTGCTTGCCGGCCTGGACCGGCCGGCCGCGGGCCTGCGGCGCTGGGACGGCCATGGCTGGGCCCCGCTGCCGGCGGGCTTCCTGGCCGGGCTGACGGGGCGCGTGCTGGTGCTGGTGCACGGCACCTTCAGTGCGAGCGCGATGTACGCCCAGGAGTTCGCCGCGACGCCGGCTGGCCGTGCGCTGTGGGCGCGCTGTGGGCAAGCGGGGGCGCCTTATGCCGCCCTGCTGGCTTTTGATCATCCGACGCTGTCGGTCTCGCCCTGGCTCAATGCGCTGGCTTTGTGTGATGCGCTGACCGGCTGCACGGCCGAGTTGGACTTTGTCGGCCACAGCCGTGGCGGGCTGGTGGTGGCCTGGCTGCTGCGCATGGCTCCGGCGTTGCGTGCGCGCCAGGCGGTCTTCGTCGGCTCACCGCTGGCGGGCACCTCGCTCGCAGCGCCTGACAAGCTGCGCCAGGCGCTGGACACGCTCGCCAGCCTGGCCGATGCCCTCACGGCCACGGCAGCCCGTGCCGGCGCGGCCGCGCCGCCGGGTGTGGGGCCACTGGCCCTTGGCGTGGCCGGCCTGGCCTGTGCGCTGGCGCGCGTGCTGCAGTTGGGCGCCCGCAGCCCGCTGGCCGATGCGGCGGTCGGGCTGGTGCCGGGGCTGTTGGCGCAGGGGCGCGTGGCCAACAACCTCGAACTGGCGCAGCTATGGCCGTTGCAGACCCGCGCAGCCCTGCACGCCACCGGTGGCAGCTTCAAGCCCACCGAGGTGGACGAGCCGCTGTGGAAGCTCTGGAAGCGCGTCACCCACCTGAAGGACCAGGGCCTGTACTACGGGGCCGACCTGATCTTTGACCAGCCCAATGACCTGGTGGTCGACAGCGCCGCGATGAACCGCCTGGGCGACCTCACGCTGCCCGCGCCCCAGTGGCGCGACCTGGGCGAGAGCGCGACGACGCATCACTGCAACTACTTCCAGGACGGGGCGGTGCTGGCCTGGCTGGACGCACTTTTGCGCTGAGCGGCGGCTGGCGGCTACCCGGTGCCGGGGCCCGTTGACGTGGGTGGGTC
This sequence comes from Roseateles puraquae, assembly GCF_002205845.1. GTDB lineage: Bacteria > Pseudomonadota > Gammaproteobacteria > Burkholderiales > Burkholderiaceae_C > Pelomonas > Pelomonas puraquae. The sequence goes on from NZ_NISI01000011.1 coordinate 37,315, forward strand.
GTGCGTTCACGCCGTCGGCTGTCGATTCATCGCACACCGCTCGCCGGGGGTGGCGGGCTTCGTCACAGTGGCCGTCATTGCAACGCACCGAGTGAACGCCATGACTTCCACCGCCGCCGCCTTCCCCCTCTGGCCCTTGCTGATCCTGGCCCTGCTGATCGCGCTGGGATGGCGCCAGTCCCGAGACCGCCTGGTGCAGCCGAAGACGCTGGTGCGGCTGGCCGTCATCATGCTGGCCTTGTCGCTGTACGGGGTGGCCTCTGCCTTCGGCGTGCAAGCGCTGCCGTTGCTGGCCTGGGCGGCGGGTTTGTCTGCCGTGCTGACGCTGGGCCGCCATGCGCTGGCGCCACGCATCCTGGCGCGTGAAGGGATGGCGGTGCGGCTGCAGGGCAGCTGGCTGCCGCTGGCGCTGATGCTGGGCATCTTTGCGGACAAGTTCGTGCTCGGCGTTGCGGCTGGCGTGGGCTCGCCGGTCGTGCACGAGGCCTGGTTCGTGGCTGCGGCCAGCCTGAGCTTCGGCCTGTTCAGCGGTGCCTTCGCGGCACGTGCCGCGGCGGTGCGGCGCGCCGTCAGCGCTGCCGCCGCCTGAGCCTCACTGCGCCACCAGCTCCACGCGCCGGTTGCGTGCGCGGCCGGCGTCGTCGCCATTGCCGGCCAGCGGTGCCAAAGAGGCGAGGCCCCTGGCTGTGAGACGCTTGCCGTCCACCTTGTAGGGCGCGGCGGTGAGGGCGGCCACCACGGCCTGGGCGCGGGCGAAGCTGAGCTTCTCGTTGGCGTCAAAGGGGCCGACGTTGTCGGTGTGGCCGACGATCCAGGCCTTGAGTGCCGGCTGGCTCTTCAGCAGCTCGGCCATGGCGTCCAGCTGGGCCTTGGACTCGGGCTTGAGCTCGGTCTTGCCGGTGTCGAAGAACAGACCCGTCAGCGTGACGCGGCCTTCGGCCGCGAGGCCGGCCTGCAGCGCGGCGGGGTCGACCGTGACCTGACCGGTGGCCATGGCCTTGGGCTCCACCACCTGCAGGTACGTGGCGACCAGCCCGGTCGTGGCGTTGGCCGCCAGCGAGGTGTAGAGCAGCACGGTGGCCTCCTGCCCGGGCTTGCCCAGCGTGCCCACCAGCATGCGGCCCTGGTCGAAGCTCAGCGCGGAGGTCAGGCTGTAGCGGCTGCCGGTAGGTGTGTCCAGGTCGCCCTTGGCCCACGTGAAGCCCTTGGTGGGGTCGAGCTGGCGTGACCACGCGAAGTAGAGGTCACTGCAGTCGCGCTCGCAGGCGAAGCGCTTCTTGAACCCGGCGGCATTCAGCGCCTGCTCGTAGTTGCGCCACACCTCCAGCGCCGACTTGCCGCGCGGGGCCACGTAGAGCAGCCGCGTGATCTTGCCCTCCAGCTCGATGAGGTCCTTGAACTTGTATTTGTCGGCCTTCTGGAATTCGGGTGCGGCGGGTACAGCGGCGGCGTCCCAGTCGCTGACGCGCTGGCCGGCCAGCCATGAGCCGTTGAAGCGCTTGATGAGCGGGTGGTCAGCCGCACCCGGCACATCGGGTGCGAAGCCTTCGGCCGCGCGGGCCGGCAGCGTCAGCAGGCTGGCGGCAGCGACCAGGATGGTGGCGAGGCGATGGTGAAGTCTCATGGCGCTTGGTGGAAGAGTTAGGCGGGCGGACCGTCGCCGACGGTGCGATGGCTCGCGATGGTGCCGCCGTCAACGCGCAGCGCGCGGGTCGTGATGGCCTTCAAACGAGGGACGGTGCAGTTCGGGAGGCGAGGTTTTTGTCGCCAGATGTAAGCGCCGAAGGCAAGGCCTGACGCCTAGCCCGTGTCAGCGGCTGCAGCGCGCCAGCTCGTAGCGGTGTTCGACGCACGGTTCGCCGCGGAACTCGGTCTCGATGCGTGCGAGGTGAACCGCACCCAGGCGGTCGAGCAGGCGCAGGCAGGCGGTGTTGCGGGCGTCGGTCTGCGCGTGGATGCGCTGCACCGGGGTCTCGGCAAACACGCGCTGGATGGCCTCGCGCACTGCGGCGCTGGCCAGGCCGCGGCCCTGGGCCGTGCGGGCGAGGGTGAAGCCGAACTCGGCCTCGGTGGCGTCGTTGCTGATGTGGATGCCGATGTCGCCGATCAGATGGCCCGTCAGGTCGTCGGCGATCGCGAGCTGGGTCCAGCAGCCGGGCTCGAACAAGGCGCAGCTGGCCATCTCGTCCAGGAAGGCGGTGGCCTGGGCGTCGGTCTGCGGCTGCCAGCCTTGCCAGCGGCCCACCTCGGGATCGTGGCGGTAGGCCTGGAAGGCCGCCAGGTCCGTGCGGGCGAGGCGGCGCAGGCTCATGTCAGCACAGCCTCCGGGCTGCGGTAGTGGTAGCGGTAGGCGAACACGAATCCCAGGCGGGCGTAGAGGCGTTGTGCCACGCTGTTGTCGCTGCCCACCTGCAGATAGGCCTGGCGTGCGCCTTGGGCTTGTGCCAGCGTCAGCAGCGCGCGGCACAGGCGCTCGCCATGGCCCTGGCGCGGCACGGCGCTGGCGATGTCGTAGAGGCCGACGAGGTCGCCGGCCACCACCATCTGGCCGCAGGCGAGCAGCTGGCCGTGGGAGTCGTTCAGCGCATAGCCCTGGTAGCGCACCGGTGCGCTGGCGATGCGCTCGGCGTGCGCCGCGATGGCGGTGGCGCTCGACCCCCGCAGGCCGCCGACCAGGGCGGCGTAGGCGGGCGCATCCAGCGCCTGGAGCGGGGCGGGCGACGGTTCAGGGGTGAGGCGGTCGAGCACCATCACGTCGGCCGCATCGAAGGCGCCCCAGCCCTTGGCGGCGAGCTGGGTGTCCAGGTCGGCGGGCTGGCTCCAGGGCGTCACGCGCACGGCCAGCGGCAGCCCGGCGGCGTCAAAGGCGCGCTGGCAGCGGGCCAGCAGTTCGTCCAGCGGCAGCGTGCCTGCGCGCAGCGCATTGATGCAGCGGGAGCGCTTGGCCTTGCCCGGCGACAGGCGGATCAGCCAGCCGTCGATGTCGGTCTGCTGGGGGGGCGCGCTGGCGTCGAGGCCGGCAGCTTCGGCGCGCAGGGCGAGGGACATGAGGCGGGCGTCAGTCATGGGCCGCCAGACGTTGCGGGTCGCGCCACACACAGCGCCACACCGGATGCTGCTGGCCGGCCAGCGGGTCGCTGAGCTGCAGGTCGCGCACCTCGGCGCCGAGCCGCTCGTAGAAGCCGAGGGCGGCCGTGTTGACGTCCAGCACCCAGAGATACAACGGGCGTTGCGAGCCGCTGCTCAGCAGCCGCTGTGCCACCGCCTGCATCAGCCGCCGGCCGATGCCGCCGCCCTTGAGGTCGGGGGCCACATGCAGGTTGTCGATGTAGTCGCCCCAGGTGGGGTCGTGGTCGGGCATGACCCAGGCGAAGCCCAGCACGCGGCCGGTGTCGTCTTGCGCCACCACGCCCCAGTCGGCGCCTGTGGCCGCATTCAGCCGGGCGTGCCAGGCCTCGCGTCGCTCGGCTTCGGCCTGATGGTCGAGATAGTCGTCGGTGAAGACGCCCCGGTAGGCGCCGCGCCAGCTGGCCACGTGCAGGGCGGCGACGGCATCGGCGTCGGCCGGGTTCATGGGGCGAAGCGCGGGCGCGCTCACTTCATCGTCTCGATGCGCTTGACCATTTCCTTGGCGAAATCGACGAAGGCCTGTGCGCCCTTGGAGGTAGGGTCGAACACCACGCCCGGCAGGCCGTAGCTCGGGGCCTCGGCCAGGCGCACGTTGCGCGGGATGACGGTGTCGAAGACCTTGTTGCCAAAGTGCGCCTTGAGCTGGTCGCTGACCTGCTGCTGCAGCGTGATGCGCGGGTCGAACATCACGCGCAGCAGGCCGATGATCTGCAGGTCGTTGTTCAGGTTGGCGTGGATCTGCTTGATGGTGTTGACCAGGTCGGTCAGGCCTTCAAGCGCGAAGTACTCGCACTGCATCGGCACGATGACGCCGTGGGCGCTGCACAGGCCATTGAGCGTGAGCATGGACAGCGACGGCGGGCAGTCGATCAGGACGAAGTCGTAGTCGGGCCCCACCTCGGCCAAGGCGGCTTTGAGCCGGGCCTCGCGGCGCTCCAGGGCCACCAGGTCCACCTCGGCGCCGGCCAGTTCGCGGTTGGCGCCGAGCACGTCATAGCCAGCCTTCTCGGCGCGGGCCTTGGCCTCGGGGATGGAGGACGACTCCAGCAGCACGTCGTAGACCGTGGTCTCGAGCTTGCGCTTGTCGATGCCGGAGCCCATGGTGGCGTTGCCTTGAGGGTCGAGGTCGACGACGAGGACGCGCTGCCCGATCTGCGCCAGTCCGGCGGCGAGGTTGACGGTGGTGGTGGTCTTGCCGACGCCACCCTTCTGGTTGGCGATGCAGAAAATCTTGGCCATCTCTTGTTGTGCCGGGCGCTGAGTCGAACCGGGAGGATAAGCGCGAACACAGCCACAGAGGCACAGAGTCACAGAGAGAGAGGTATGGATTTCTCAGTGCCTCTGTGTCTGTGTGGCGCTGTTTCTACTGTGGCTTCATCCAGACGATGCAACGCTGGGCGTCCAGCCCGGGCACGTTGAGTTGTTCCACGTGAAACACCGTCACATCGTCAGGCAGGGCGGCGATCTCGTCCGCCGGGTGCTGGCCCTTCATCGCCAGCCAGACCGCACCCGGCGCGAGGTGCTGGCGGGTGAGGGTGGTGAAGTCCACCAGGGACGCAAACGCACGCGAGGTGATCACGCCGAAGGGCTCGGCCGTCAGTTGCTCAACCCGGCTGTGCACCCCATGCAGGTTGGGCAGCTTCAACTCGGCGGCCACCTGCTGGATGAAAGTGGCCTTTTTGGCGACCGCGTCCACGCAGGTGACGTCGGTGCCGGGGCAGCAGATGGCAATGACCACACCCGGCAGCCCGCCGCCCGCGCCGACGTCCATCAGCCGAGCGGGCGCCCCGTGGCGCAGCAGCGGCGGGATGGCCGACAAGCTGTCCACGAGATGGTGGCTCAGCATTTGCGCCGGGTCTCGCACGGCGGTCAGGTTGTAGACCTTGTTCCACTTCTGGAGCAGGGCCAGATAGGCCAGCAGCTGGTCGATCTGGGCGGGCGACAGGTCGAGGCTGAGCTGTTGCGCGGCTTGTTCCAGGGTTGCTCTCATCGGCGGCCCTCGAACCAAGCTATAGAGGCACAGGGGCACAGAGAGGCAGGTTTGGCGCCAACCGAGCGGCTCTGTGTCTCTGTGCCTCTGTGGCTGTGTTTTTTCAGCATCGCGAAGGTCATGCCGCCTCCGCTTCGGTGAAGCCCTTGAACTTGCCCTTCTTCAGGTGCACCAGCAGCAGCGAAATGGCGGCTGGCGTGATGCCGGAAATGCGGGAGGCTTGGCCCAGGGTCTCGGGGCGGTGGGCGTTGAGCTTCTGGCGGGCCTCGAAGGAGAGGGCATGGACGAGGCTGTAGTCCAGGTCTTGAGGCAGCTTCAGATGCTCGAAGTGCGCAGCGCGGGCGACATCGTCCACCTGCTTGTTGATGTAGCCGGCGTACTTCACGCTGATCTCGACCTGCTCAGCCACGAGGTCGGCCAGCTCGGCGCCCAGTTCCGAAGCGAGGGTTTCACGTGAAACACCGGAGCCTGGTTTGGCGATGGCCGCGACTTCAGCCACGGTGTCGAAGCCGACGCCCGGCCGGCGCAGCAGGTCCGCCAGGTTGTATTCGCGCTCCAGCGCCTTTCCCACCAACCGTTCGGCGTCCGCCGCCGGCAGGATGCCGGGGTGCACCCAGGTGCTCTTGAGCTTCTCGGTTTCACGTGAAACAGCGTCGCGCTTGCGGTTGAACGCAGCCCACCGCTCGTCGTCCACCAGGCCGAGCTGTCGCCCGACGTCGGTCAGGCGCGCATCGGCGTTGTCCTCGCGCAGCTGCAGGCGGAACTCGGCGCGGCTGGTGAACATGCGGTAAGGCTCGGTCACGCCCTTGGTGATGAGGTCGTCCACCAGCACACCGAGGTAAGCCTGGTCGCGTGCCGGCGTCCAGGGGCCATCGCCGCGCACCTGCAGCGCCGCGTTCAGGCCGGCGAACAGGCCCTGGGCGGCTGCCTCTTCGTAGCCCGTCGTGCCGTTGATCTGGCCCGCGAAGAACAGCCCCTGGATGACCTTGGTCTCGAACGAGGCCTTCAGGCCGCGCGGGTCGAAGTAGTCGTACTCGATGGCGTAGCCCGGGCGCAGGATGTCGGCGTTCTCCAGGCCCGGGATGCTGCGCACCGCGGCGAGCTGGATGTCGAAGGGCAGGGAGGTCGAGATGCCGTTGGGGTAGAACTCGTGCGTCGTCAGGCCCTCGGGCTCCAGGAAGATCTGGTGCGAGTCCTTGTCGGCGAAGCGGTTCACCTTGTCCTCGATGCTCGGGCAGTAGCGCGGGCCCACGCCCTCGATGACGCCAGTGAACATGGGGCTGCGGTCGAAACCGCTGCGGATGATCTCGTGCGTGCGCGCGTTGGTGTGGGTGATCCAGCAGGGCACCTGCTGCGGGTGCATGGTGGCGTTGCCCATGAAGCTGAACACCGGCACCGGCGTCAAGTCACCGGGCTGGGCCTCGCACTTGGAGAAGTCGATGGTGCGGCCATCGATGCGCGGCGGCGTGCCGGTCTTGAGCCGCCCCTGCGGCAGCTTCAGCTCCTTCAGGCGCGCGGACAGCGACACCGCCGGCGGGTCGCCCGCGCGGCCGGCGCTGTAGTTCTCCAGGCCCACGTGGATGCGGCCGTCCAGAAACGTGCCGGCCGTCAGCACCACCGCGCGGGCGCGAAAAGCGATGCCGGCCTGCGTGACGGCGCCCACCACGCGGTCGCCTTCCACCATCAGGTCGTCCACGGCCTGCTGGAAGAGCATCAGGTTGGGCTGGTTCTCCAGGCGGCGGCGGATGGCGGCCTTGTAGAGGATGCGGTCAGCCTGGGCGCGGGTGGCGCGCACGGCCGGGCCCTTGGAGCCATTCAGGATGCGGAACTGGATACCGCCTTCATCGGTGGCCAGCGCCATCGCGCCGCCCAGGGCGTCGACCTCCTTCACGAGATGGCCCTTGCCGATACCGCCGATGCTGGGGTTGCAGCTCATCTGGCCCAGGGTCTCGATGTTGTGGGTCAGCAGCAGCGTCTGCGCACCCATGCGCGCCGCGGCCAGCGCCGCCTCGGTGCCGGCATGGCCGCCACCGACGACGATGACGTCGAATTCCTTGGGGTAGAGCATCTCGATCCTGAAAGAACATGGCCCCCGGGCCGGGTGCCCGGGCAAACCCCGAATTTTACGAACCCCCTGTGGATAAGTCACCCGTCGGATTTCTCGACGGCGGGCCCGCTGATTCGGAACAAAAGAGTCCCGGTCCGGAACAAACAGTCGTGACTGGCCCGTTTCGACAAATAGCCCTGACCAGCCGGCTTCAACAAGTGCCTGTGTTGCAAGGGAAATCTGCGACCGTCGAGGGCTTCCAAGCCGCCGTGCGCAGTCCTCGAATTCGGCCCCCTTAGCGAACCGAACTGGCCGTTGCGCCTGAGTTCCAATGCATAAAGCCCTTGCGAATCAGGCTGTTCCTTCAATCCGCACCGAAACCGCGGTGACAAACAAACCGGTCCGGAAAGTCGGAATGACATTCAAGTCTTGACCGGCCTCATTGCCCTCGGTGCTCTGGACTGTTCCGATGAATCGCGCGTTGTTTGACCTCTGAAGGGAGTGCGTGGCACTCCGAATCAGTATAGCCCGGCGAGGACCGGTACTCCTCGATACCGACTGCCTCAGCCGTTGCGGTAGTTCGAGCCGTAAGTCGGTCGTCCCGGTGCGCTTCGCCGGCGTCGCGCGGTGGGGCAACCGGCTGGTTTCAAAAAATACGGTTTAGCGCCATACTATATTTATGGCGAAAGTGGCCGATCCCGCGCGCAGACCTGCCGAGTTCTTTTCTGCAGGGCAAGCTGCGCAGCTTTCGGGCCTCACGCTGGCGATGGTGAACTACCTGTGCCGTAACGATGTGGTGGTCCCGTCCGGTGGAGCGCAGCGTGGTCATGGAAGGAGCCGCCGATACACCTTCGGGGACGTGGTCGCTCTGAGGCTCGTTGCCAAGCTATCGGCTACCGGGGTGAGTCCTCTGCGGCTGCGACACGGCCTCCTGGGGTTGCGCAAGCACCATCCGGAAATCACGCTGACGTCGCTGCCGGGTAGCCACATTGTTACTAACGGGAGCGAGCTGTACCTGCGGCACAGGGACGCCCCCATCGAGCGGGCGTTTGACGGGCAATTCGCGTTCGCATTCGTAGTGGAGTTGACGACGCTGCAGCGGGAGGTTGCCTCCCTGATTGGCCTCGCCGCGTAGCGGCAGGGAACCTGGGTCTGACAAAATGAGTGCAGTGCTTGATGAATCGACCGGAGAGGCCGGCCGACGCAGGCGTGGCTCTCGGCTTCTGGCTGAGACAACTGGCTCACTTTCAGGCCCTCAGTGCAAGACGACTGCCAAAGGGGGTGTCGACATGACGATTGGAATTACAGGTCAAGCATCGGCGTTCGAAAACGACGTCGCCGCATACCTGCAGGAACTGCCGAGGCTGCTGGGAACCAGCGAGGGCAAGTTCGCGCTCATCGGTCACGCGCACCTTGAGGGCATCCACGACTCGCAAGAGCAGGCAATGCGAGAGGGTTACACCCGCTTCGGCCTGGGCGGCTTTCTGGTTCAACAGATCGCCCAGAGCGACCTCGACATGGCGGTGCACTGGCATCAGTCATGCCAGTCCTGACCTTTTCAAAGTCGCAGCTAGGCCCAATTCTCGAAGTCTCAGTCTGGCCGGGCGCTGAAGCGCTCAAGCAGTTGAAGCTTCGTGCGAGGTTCAGTCCTGAGCGTCGGCTTCGATCCAGGCGAGGTCGTCGATGGCGTCGGCCACCGGCACGCGCCAGCCCAGGGCTGACGGCGGGGCCAGCGGCGCAAGCGGCTTGAGGGCGCGCAGGTCGGGCCGCGCGTCGATCAGGCGCCGGGCGCTCAGGATGCTGTGCGCGAACTCCGGGCTGGCCGCCAGCTTGAAGTCGAGGTAGCTGTCATGCCGCTCGGGAAAGACCCGCCACCAGGCGACGATGCTGTCCACATTGCTCAGGTCGAGTTGCATCAGGAGGCTCCTGCTCAGAAAAGGTCGGCCGTGGTCGGGCCGGCGGGCTCGGGGGACCGGGGGCGCATCAGGCGCGGCGAAGCCCGGCGGGTGGGGGCCGCGGGGGCCTGGGCGGCCATCGCATGCCATTCATGGGCGAACATGTCCGGCACCACCGACCAGCTCGCCGGCTCGCGCCAGGGTGTGTCGGCCTGCGCCAGCGGCGCCGCCTGCAGGGCTTCGGCCATGGGCCGCTGCAGCAGCCGTTCGGCGTCTTTCAGCCCGCCGTCCAGCCAGGGCGCCAGCGACTCCAGCGGCAGCAGCACCGGCATGCGCGCCGCCTGCCCGGGCGAGGCCAGGTGGCGGAAGACCTCATGGCCGTCCGCCGGACGCGTCAGCACACAGAAGGAGAGCAGCTCGGCGCCGTCCGGTCCCGTCCAGGTGTTCCACAGGCCGGCCAGCGCCAGCGGCAGGCCGGCCGACTGCTGCACGGTCCAGCGCTGGGGCTGGCCGGTCGAAAAACTCCAGGCCTGCAGGCCCATGACAGGCACCACGCAGCGCTGCCCCGCCCACCAGCTCTCCCGGAAGGTGGCGAGTGACTTCATCGTCTCGATGGCGCAGTGCGTGGCCTGGCCGCCAAGGCTCAGGTCGACAGCCCGGCGCGACAGCAGCCCGAGCCGGCCGAGGCGCACCTCGCCCACTGCGCCGGCGGGCTTCGTCGGGGCGGGCATCAGCAGCGGCATGTCCAGCTCGCCGGGTGCCTCCGGGCACGGGCTGCCCCCCTCCGGCAGGGCCGAGCCGAAGCGGGCCAGCAGCAGTGCGGCGTCGGTGACGGGTACGTAATGCGGATGCATGGTGGGGGCCTCTTGCCAACCTCAGCGTTCCAAAGCTGGCTGGCTCGGATGGTACTGTATACAAAAACAGGTGTTCAAACATCCAGGGCGGCGGACGAGAGTCGGCGTGCTGCAATCCCGCCATGCCGTTTCCGACCGATCCTGCGCTGGCGCCCCTGGCCGAGCTGGCCGCCCGCGCCCAGACCCTGCGTGTGCCGGCCGGTACCCGTCTGTTCGACGCCGGGCAGCCTTGCCCCGGCTTCCCGCTGGTGGACGCGGGCAGCGTGCGCGTGTCGCTGATGGCGCCCGACGGGCGGCAACTGGAGCTCTACCGTGTCGAGCCGGGTGAGGTCTGCGTGGTGTCGGCCACCTGCCTGTTCGCGCACCGCGCGGCGACCGCCAGCGGCGAGGCGCGCACCGAGACCGTCCTGCGCCTCATCAGTCCGGCCGACTTCGAGGCCGTCTGCGAACGTGACGCCGTGCTTCGCCGCTATGTGATGGGCCTGATGGCCGAACGCCTGGCCGACCTGATGGCCCTCGTCGAAGCCGTGGCCTTCCAGCGCCTGGACCAGCGCCTCGCGGCCCTGCTCGGCGCCCGCGGGCCGCAGGTGCGCACCACGCACCAGCAGCTGGCCGATGAGCTGGGCACCGTGCGCGAGATCGTCAGCCGGCTGCTGCGCCGCTTCGAGCGCGACGGCTGGGTGGCGCTGGGGCGCGAGCGCATCGACGTGCTGGACCCGGCCGCGCTGCAGCGGGTTTGCGCTGGCGCAAACGCTGTGTGACCGCGGTCACCGACAGTCGCCGTCGTCGTGTCGAAGATGACATCACCCACTCGCCAAGGAGAGACTGATGTTCAAGACCAATGTCGGCGGCCTCGACCGCATCGCCCGCATCCTGGCCGGCCTCGTGCTGCTCGCGCTGACCCTCACCGGCGTGATCGGTGTCTGGGGCTGGATCGGCCTCGTGCCGCTGGCCACCGGCCTGCTGAGCACCTGCCCGCTGTACTCGGTACTCGGCTTCAACACCTGTCCCGTGAAGACCTGAGCCGAGCGGCGCGCGAGCGGCCGACAATCCCGCCATGGATTGCCGCCCCCGCTGCGCTGCCTGCTGCATCGCGCCGTCGATCAGCTCGCCCATCCCCGGCCACCCGCAGGGCAAGCCGGCCGGCGTGCGCTGCGTGCAGCTCGATGACGACGACCGCTGCAAGATCTTCGGCCGCCCCGAGCGCCCGGCGGTGTGCGGCTCGCTGCAGCCCAGCGAGCTGATGTGCGGCGACAGCCGCGAGCAGGCGATGCGCTGGCTGGGCTGGATGGAGCGCGAAACCGCACCCCACACCACGCCGGATCAGCCCGGCTGAGCCTGGGGCGCGCGGCGATGCGCCAGGCGCTCACGCCAGGCCTCAAAGCGCGGATGGTCCCAGTACTTGTCGAAGAAGTAGTGCAGCACGGTGTTCGCCACCGGCTCGATGAAGGTCACCGCGCCGGCCACGGCCACGCTGCCGGTCAGCGCGTAGGTCACGCCGAAGGACGTGCCGAGGTGCATGACGCCGAAGCTGAGGGTCTTGGCCATGATGTCTATCGATCCATCGTTGCGAATAGCTAAATGCTAATGATTCGCATCTGGGGCGGCCAATCGAATCGTCCTATCCCGGCGATAACCGCTCACAGCCCGACATAGACCGGGTCGCGCACGGTGGGGCTCTCGGGCGCATCGGTGCGCTTCGCGGCGGCCAGCGCCTGGTCGCGCAGGGCTTGCGCGCCGGCCGGATCACCCGAGGCGGCCAGCACGGCGGCACGCACGCGCCAGAGGTAGGCCTGCATGCGCACGTCCCGGAACCCGGTCACGGCCGCCCAGTCGCCCACCGCGGCGGCGCTCAGGCGCTGCGCCGCGGCGAGGTCGCCCTGGAGCAGCGCCGCCCGGGCAAGGCCAGCGCGGGCGAGCACGACGTGGCTCCAGGTCTTGGTGGCCGCGTCGTCCACCACCCGCTGCAACTGGGCGCGAGCGGCGTCGGGCCGCTTCATGTCCAGCAGCAGCCGGCCCAGCCGCTCGCGGCAGGCGGCGGTGGGCTGGCGGTTGGGCGGGTCGGCGGCCTCGAACTCGCGCATCGTGGCCTGCAGCACGGCCAGCGCTTCATCGTGCCGGCCGAGGCGGGCCAGGGCGTCGCCCACATGGCGGCCGATGCGGCGGTGGTCGAACTCGTTCTGCGAGGTCGTCGCGTACAGGGCCTGGGCGCGCCGCAGCAGGGGCAGGCCGGCCTCGGGGCGGCCTTCCGCGGCCAGCCGCTCGCCGGCGTCCTCGATGGCCACGGTGACGTCGGCGGGTAGACCGGACGGGCCCTGCGCGCGCGCGTCGAGGTCGGCAAGCAGCCGGGTGAAGAGGGCGTCGGCCTGCTCGCGCTCGCCCGCCAGGTGCAGCGTGCGGGCGTGGCGGCTGCGTGGCAGCAGAGCGGCGTTGGCCGTCGGGCCACTGGTGCGCTCGGCGATGGCGGCGGCCTGGCCCAGGGCCTCGGCCGCCCCGGCCAACTCGCCCAGCTGCATCAAGGCCAGGCCACGGTTGGCGTGCAGGGTCTGCAGCTCCGCCTCGTTGCGGCTGGGCAGCGCCTGGGCCATCGCGATGGCGCGTCCGTTCGTGTCGACCGCCTCGCGCAACTGCATCTGGCCGTTCTGGTCGGTCGCCAGCTCGGCCAGCGCCGTGACGTGGCCGCGCTGGCCGGGCTCGACCTGCGCAAAAAGGGCCACGCCGCGCTCCAGCGCCGCGCGTCGTTCGGCTGGGTCGTTCTGGTCGCGCAGGCAGATGCCGCGCGTCGTCCACCAGTGGGCGCGCGGCACCGAGCGGTCCTGCCCGGTGGCGCGTAGGCCGGCGTCGGCCTCGTCGAGCCGCGCACGGCAGGCGGCGAGGTCACCGCGCTGGTAGGCCCGCACGGCGGCCTCGATCTGGCCGTCGATGACGTTCGAGTGCAGCGGGCCGAAACGTTCGCGCACGAGTGCGAGCTGGCGCTGCTGCAGCAGCTCGTAGGCCTCGTCCTCGCCGAGCTCGCGGTAGATGTCGGCAGCGGTGCGCAGCAGTTCAATGCGCAGGTCGGGGTCGCCCGCGAACTGCGCGTCGATGCGCGCGGCGGCGCGGTCCAGCAGGGTCTTGGCGGTGGTCTGCCCATCGGGCTTGCCTCCGGCCAGGCGCGGGTCGGCAGCGCTGAACACGCCGAGCAGAAAGTCCTTCACCGCTTCAGCCCGCTGCGCCTGGGCGCGCGCCTCGTGCGCCTGCCAGGCCACGCCCGCACTGCCCAGCAGCAGCGCCAGCACGAGCGCTGAGCCCATCGCCACCGGCACCCTGTGGCGGCGTGCATACCGCCAGGTGAGCGACCACGCGCCCAGGTGCCGGGCCTGGATGGGCCGGTGTTCGGCATGGCGCTGCAGGTCGTCCGCGAGCGCCGCCACCGAGGCGTAGCGGTCCTGCGGGCGCGGCTGCAGCGCGCGGTCGACGATGGCATCCAGATCGCCGCGCAGGGCCTTGCGGCGGGCGGCGTCGGTCACGACGCGCGAGGGCGTTGGCAGCGGCTCGCCTGGGGCGGGCGGCGGCTGGTCGGTCAGCAGCTCGTAGAGCATCAGGCCGAGCGCGTAGACGTCGGTCGCCACGCTGACCGGCCCGCCGGCCAGTTGCTCGGGCGCGGCATAGCGCGGTGTGGCGAGCAGCCCCTGTGCGCGGGTGAGGGCGGTGCTGTCGGTGGCGGCGCCGTCGCCCTCGTCGGCGGCCAGCAGTTTGGCGATGCCGAAGTCCAGCAGCTTGACCTGGCCGTCTGCCGTCACCAGCACATTGGCCGGCTTCAGGTCGCGGTGGGCGATGAACTGGCCGTGGGCGTGGCTCACGGCATCGGCCACCTGCGCGAACAGCGCCAGCCGGGCGGGGAGCGGCAGCGCACGCTCACGGCACCAGTCGGTGATCGGGCGGCCGTCCACCGCCTCCAGCGCCAGGTAGGGCTGGCCGTCGGCGGCCAGGCCGGCGTCGTAGAAGCGGGCGATGTGCGGATGGTCCAGCGCCGCAAGGATGTCGCGCTCGCGGTCGAAGCGCTCGCGCAGCGCGCCGGCCAGCAGGTGGGCGTGCGGCAGCTTCAGCGCCACCTCCCGCGCATAGGCGCCATCGGCGCGCTGCGCCAGCCAGACCACGCCCATGCCGCCGCGGCCGAGTTCCCGCAGCAGGCGGTAGGGGCCGACGACGGCGCCGGGTTCGCCGGGCCGCGTGGCGTCGGTCGCCGTCACTGCTGGCAGGCTGTCCAGGAAGGCGCCGCCGGCCCCGGGCAGGCCCTGCAACACCTCAGCCAGGCCATCGCGCAGGTCGGCATCGGTTGCGGGCAGGCACGCCAGCCAGGCCTCTCGTTCGCCTTCAGGCAGCGCCAGCATCTCATCCAGGCGCGCCGAAAAGCGCGGCCAGGCATCAGGCGGGCAGGGCAGCTTCATCGCTGACACCAACGTGAAACGGTGGGGCAAGCGGACATGGGTGCCAGACGCTCAGGGCCTCAGAGCATGGTGCGCAGCAACGCCCGCGCCTTGTCCCAGTCGCGCCGCACGGTCCGGTCGGTGATGCCGAGTGCCGCGGCCACCTCGCTGTCGCTCATGCCGCCGAAATAGCGCATCTCCACCACCTGGGCCAGGCGCGGTTCCACGCGGGCCAGCGCGGTCAGCGCGGCGTCCACCTTCAGGGCCTCGTCGTTGTCCTCGACAAGCTGCCCGGCGACATGGGTGTCCAGCGTGACAGGGTCCGCCCCGCCGCCGCGGCGCTCGGCCCGGCGCTCGCGGAGTTCATCGACGATCACCGAGCGCATCACCTGCGCGGCATAGGCATAAAAATGCCCGGGGCTGGCGAACTCCACCTGGCCCAAGCGCTGGGCCAGCCGCAGATAGCTCTCATGGACCAGCGCCGTCGTATTGAGCCCGGCCTGCGGGCCCGCCGCATGCAGCCGCGCCCGCGCGATCTTCTTGAGCTCGGGGTAGACCTCCTGCCAGGCCGCAGGCCAGATGTCGGTGACGGGGCGGGGCGCAGCGTCCATGCGGGTCATCGTCTCATGCGGATGCACCCGCGCTCCCCCACACCTTGGGGAGGGCGGGCCTGTCCGGCTTGAGGATGAGGCTGCGTTGGCTCTGGCAGGTCGAACCTTCGGCTGCACCCACAGAGGACTTGTCATGCAACGCTTTGCCTTCCCCACCGCGCTGGCCCTGGCGGCCGCGCTGCTCGCCGCGCCCGCGCTGGCGGCCAATCCCGGGCCCTTCGGCACGGGCCTGGACGCCAGCGGCGCCCAGCTCGCCCAGGATGCGGTCGACCCGCACTACGTCATCGTCGGCTCGTCGGTCTTCGGCCCGGCGGCCTATGCCAAGCGCAGCGGCGCGCCCATCGACAACCTGGCCTGGGTCAACGATTCGGCCAACTCGACCTGGCTGGTGCCGGCGGTGGACTTCTTCTTTGCCGACCAGCCCGGCATCACCGACACCATCACCTACCGCACCCAGTTCGACCTCAGCGCCTTCAGTGCGCCGGGCTGGCGCATCGATGGCCGCTGGGCAGCCGACGACAGCGGGCTGACGATCCGGTTGAACGGCGTCGTCGTGCCCGGCCTGGCAGTGGCCCAGGCCGACCGCTGGACGACCTTCAACATCACCAGCGGCATCCTGCCGGGGCTCAACACGCTGGAGTTCACGACGGCCTCCACCGTCAGCCCCACCGGCCTGCGCGTGGAGATGACCACCTCGCCCGTGCCCGAGCCCGGCACCTGGCTGCTGATGGGCGCGGGCCTCGGCCTGGTCGCGCTGCGCCGCCGTGGGGGTGCGCAATGAGGGCCGCCGTGCTGCATGCCGTTGCCGCGCTGGGGCTGGTGGCGCTGACCCTGCCGGGCACTTCGCAGGCCGCGTCCTATGGCCTGTCGGGCTTTGTCTACACCGAGGTCACCAACTTTCCGGCGGGCGACATCAAGCGGGGCGAGGTGTTTCTTGACGGCGACCCGCTGGCCGCCTCGCTGCAGGCCGTGGACCGCACGGCCAGGCTCGGCCCCGGCAGCGAGGCGACCGCGCGCTTCCTGGGCCAGGTGGGTGTGCTCAAGGCCTATGCCAGCGCGACCTACCCGCGCGGCGGCGATGGCCTCGCGACCAGCACCGCCTCGGGTGGCTTCTATGACGAGATCCGCGTCACGGGTGGCGGGCTGGCCGTGGGCACGCCGGTGAGCTACCGGCTGGACTTCAGCATCTCCGGCTCGGTGCTGGGCGTGCAGCCCGATCCGACCTTTGGCGCCTTTGGCACCGCGTCGGTCTCGCTGCAGGACTACGTCACGGGCAAGTCGGTGTTCATGAACTGGGACAACCGGCGCGACGCCACCGGCATCTACTCCCTGACC
Source organism: Roseateles puraquae (assembly GCF_002205845.1). Lineage (GTDB taxonomy): Bacteria > Pseudomonadota > Gammaproteobacteria > Burkholderiales > Burkholderiaceae_C > Pelomonas > Pelomonas puraquae. Next base: position 53,585 of record NZ_NISI01000011.1, read on the forward strand.
CTCAACACGGTCGTCGGTTCTTCGTTGCTGATCAATGCCTCGCTGCAGACCGGCGCGCGCGTGCAAGGCAACTCGATCAACGCCCGCTTTGCGGAGGCCGACTTCTACCACTCCGCCCTCTACAGCCTCACGCCGTCAGTCGCTGGCCTGAACGTGGTGGGCCTGAGCGGCCACGACTTCACCGCCGCGGCGGTGCCGGAGCCGGCGAGCTGGGCGCTGATGGGATTGGGTGTGGGGATGGTGGCGCTCTTCAAGCGCCGGCGGGCCTAGCCGCCCGTGCCTTTGCCGCTGACCTTGGCCGTCACGGCCTGCTGCGTGGCGGCGTCTTCGATCCAGGCCTCGCAGGCGTCGGCGGCGATGCGGCCGGTCACGCGGTAGGCCTTGCCGGCCTCTGGCGTGAAGTCCACCTCGCCCTGGGCGCGGCAGGTCGGGTTCGTCATCGCGAGGATGGGGGCGGCGTACTGCGTGGCGGCCTGCAGGCGCACGCGGGTGGGCTGCAGCGGCAGCTCGTTGGTCAGGGCCGGCACCGGCGCGATCGACAGGCCGCGCCCCTGGTTCGCGCCCACGGTGGCGATGCTGGTGCTGGACAGCCGCCGGCCGTCCACCGCCGACATCTCGAAGATGTGCAGCCGCTGCCCGCTGATCACGACAGCCTGGTCGGCGACGTTGGCGGTGGGCCCGGTGTAGTCAGGCGGCGTGGCGGGTTCGAAGCTGGCGCAACCGGCCAGCAGGAGCGCGCCGAGCAGGGGTAGGGCACGGGGTTTCATCGGCGCGCAGCTTAGCGCGCCACCGCCGCCCGCATCGATTTCGCGACGTAAACCAGGGCGACTGCCGCCATCGCGAAGCCGACGATCACGCCCGGCAGCACCTGGCTCCAGCGCAGCGCCTCGCCCTTGAGCACGCTCATCATCAGCGTGTTCTGCGCCAGGCCCGGCACCCAGAAGTACCAGGCGGCCTCACCGCCCGGGTTGAACATGCTGACCATGGGCATCAGCGTGATGGCGGTGATGACGAGGGTGCTGCCGGCCTGGGCTTCCTTGAAGGTCTTGGAGCGGATGGCCATGGCCATCAGCAGGGCGGACAGGCCGGCGGCCAGCGGGATCTGCAGCAGCCAGAAGGCCAGCACTTCGCCCGTGCCGAAGCTGAACTGGGCCTGCAGCACATCACTCTTGAGCAGCCACTGCGCCGGCACGAAGCTCAGCGACGAAAGCAGCGCCACGGCCATGCCCAGCAGCGCCACCGCCGCCCATTTGCCCACCACCAGCGCGCCGTGGGGAGCCGGGTTCATCAGCAGCGGCTCCAGCGAGCCGCGCTCACGCTCGCCGGCGGTGCTGTCCAGCGCGGCGGTCAGCGCGCCGTAGAGCACGGCCATGATGATGAACATCGGGATGATGACGGTCAGCCGGGCCGCGCGGGCTTGTGCGCTGGCCAGGTCGCGGTCCTGCACGTCCACCGGCTCCAGCAGTTCGGTGGAGACGCCGCGCAGGGCCAGGTTGAGCGACGCGCGCTCGCGGTTGAAGCCGTACAGCAGGCTCTTGATGGCGCCCACACCGGCGTTGGCGCGCTGGTTGGCACTGTCGCTGACGACCTCCACCGTCGGCGCCTCACCGGCCCGCAGCTTGGCCTCGAAGTCGGCCGGCACCACCAGCACCGGCTCCGACAGCGTGGCGGCGCGCAGCCGGGCTTCGTAGTCGGAGGGAGCGGGCTTGAAGCTGTAGGTCTGGCGCTCGATGAAGTTCTTCAGCGTCGGGGCGGCGTCAATGCCCACGGCCATCACCTCGCGCTTCTCGGCCCGCTCCTCGAGCGAGGCGATCAGGCCCGACAGCGCGGTGAGCAGCAGCGGCCCCATCAGCAGCGCCGGGATCAGCAGGCGCATCAGCGTGCGGCGGTCGCGCAGGGCGTCGGAGAGCTCCTTGGCAAAAACGATCAGGGCTTGTTTCATGCCGCCACCTCTTCCGGGAATGCGAGCTTCACGAAGGCGTCCTCGAAGCGGGATTCGCCGGCTTGATTCAGCAGCGCGGGCACGCTGCCGCGGGCGACGCTGCGACCCTTGGACACCACGACGACCTCGTCGCACAGTTGCTCCACCTCCTGCATGATGTGGGTGGAGAAGACGATGCACTTGGCCCCACCCTCGGGGCTCTTGAGCCAGCGCAGCGCTTCGCGCAGTGCGCGGGTGGCCAGCACGTCCAGGCCGTTGGTGGGTTCGTCGAGCACGATGTTGGCAGGGTCATGCACCAGGGCGCGGGCCAGCGCGGTCTTCATGCGTTCACCCTGGCTGAAGCCGTCGGCGCGGCGGTCCAGGATGGCCTGCATGTCCAGCAGCCGGGCCAGCTCCTCGGCGCGGGCGTTGGCGGCGTCCGGCGTCATGCCCTGCAGGCGGCCGAAGTAGATGATGTTCTCGCGCGCCGACAGTCGCGGATACAGGCCGTGGGCGTCGCCCAGGATGCCCATGCGGGCGATGGCTTTCAGCGGCGCGTCCTTCACCGCGATGCCGTCCACGCTGATGTGGCCCGAGTCCGGCGGGAACAGGCCCGCGAGCATGCGCAGCGTGGTGGTCTTGCCCGCGCCGTTGGCGCCGAGCAGGCCGGTGATGCGGCCGTCGCCGGCACGCACGGTCACGCCTTGCACCGCATGCACCGTGCGCTTGACGCCGCGCTTGAACAGGCTGCCGCCGCTCTGGGCGGTGAACTGCTTGTGAACGTCCTGGATGTCGATCATTTCGTGGCCCCTTGGGGGGTGGCGGACTCGGGGGGCTGGATGGGCTGGAAGGCGACCGGGCGCGGGATGCGCGTGGCGCAGGCAGCGTCCTGGGGCAGGGCGGTGCCGTCGGTCTTGGCGTCGATGAAGCGGAAGATCAGGTCGCGCATGCAACCCACCGGCATCACGCCGTGGCCGGCTTCGGGCACGACGATGTGCTGCACCCGGGCCTTGTCGGTCACGCCAAGGGCCTGGGCGACGCGCTCGCCGTGGCGCGGTGGCGTGGCGGGGTCGGCGCCGCCGCTGAGCAGCAGCACGGGGCTGGGGGCGGGCGCGATCTTGTAGAAGCCCGGCGACACCGCGCCGCGGGGCCAGGTCTTGCACACGCGGGTGTACATCTCGGCGTTGGCGGTGCGGAAGTCGGCGCCGGGCGGGTCGGTGGCCTCGGCCAGGCGCGGCACGTCCTCGGCGCACACCACCGAGAAATGCATGCCCATGGCCAGGCGCAGTGACGGGCTGCTGCCGAAGGCGCTGGTGAGCCCGAAGAGGCCGGCGAAGTTGCCGTCGCGGGCGGCGGCCTCGATGGCCGCCGGCAGCGCCGAGGCGAGCGAGGGCTGGTACAGCGGGCCGCGCACGGCGCTCAGCAGCAGGTTGCGCTCCAGCCTGAAGCGCTCGGGCACGCCGGTGAGCGGTTGCTGCACGCTCACCTCGCGGGGCAGCGAGGCGAGCAGCTGGTGCCAGTCGGCTTTCAGCGTCGGGTGGGTCTTGGCGTTGGCCTCGAAGAGCTTGTCGAGGGCGGCCTGGCCGTCGGTCGAGAAGCTGGCTGGCAGCACCATGTCGGGCGGCGCCACGCCGTCGATGACGGTGCGGCGCGCCTTGGTGGGGAAGAGGCGCAGGTACTCCAGCGCGGCGCGCGTGCCGTAGCTGGCGCCGAACAGATTCCACTGCGGCACGCCCAGCTGCTCGCGGATGGCGTCCATGTCCTGCATGGCCAGGGTGGTCGTGAAGAAGCCCAGGCCACCGTCACGGCCGTAGGGCAGCTTCTCCAGCGCCACCCGGCAGGCGTCGATGCGGGCGTAGCGGGCGGTGTCGTCCAGCTGTTCGGCCACCGGCAGCTTGCTGTCGTCCGGGCAGTCGAGCGGGGCCGAGCGGCCCACACCGCGTTGGTCGATGAAGACGATGTCGCGCCGGTTGTTCAGGCGCGACAGGCGCGGCATCACGCGCGAGGCGAGCTTGATCGCGCTCTGCCCGGGGCCGCCGGCCAGCACCAGCACCGCGTCGGGCTGCTTGTTGCGCGCCAGCGCCGGCACCACGAGGTAATGCACGTCGATCTTCGGCCCGTCGGGCCGCGCGGGGTCGAGCGGGCGTTGCAGGCTGCCGCATTGCAATTCGTTGGGAATGCCGTCGATGCGGCAGGGCTTGAGCGACCCTGCGGCATGCGCCAGCGGGGCGCTCAGGGCCAGGGCGGCGGCGAGCGTCCAGGCGCGCCGGGCGGGGAAGGGCATGACAGGCTCCAGGAATCGGATGGCTGGCAGTATCCGGGCGCTGCGCCGGTGGCGTGACCGAGTTGGGATGACTGGCGGGGCCGTGCGTTGGACGGTGGCTGTTGTTGCATGAACGGCGGCGTATGCTGCGCCAACTCCATCGCCAGAAAGGCCCGGCATGCAGACCCTGGACGAGATGCGCGACCGCTGCCTGCTCACGCCGCAGCAGCATGCCGAGATCGGCGCCTGGGTGAGCCAGGCGCGCACGCCGGAGGGCATCCTGGCCATGCCCGAGGCGCTGTGGCGCAGCCTGGAGCTGGCCAGCGTGCTGATGGATGTGGATGCCGACCTGCGGCGTGAGCCGGTGGGGTTGGGCGAGCTGGACTGAGCCCGCGGCCTGCAGTGGCTAGGGCATCCGCTCCCAGAACTGGCGGCGATTGGGGATGTTCGGGAAGACCAGACGGCCCTCGTGGATGAAATAGGGCGCACCGCCCTCGGCTTCGCCCGGGACCTGCAGCATCAACTGGCCCTCCAGCACGCGCCAGCGGCCCGCCTGAGGCGTGCTGCGTGAGGTCGCCTTCACCTGCCAGGTGGTCATGCGGCCGTCCGCGCCCAGTGTGAGATGGTCGTCGACGGGTTCCTCCAGCACGATGCGGGTGCGGCGCCAGTGCCCCACCAACACCGGCGGGCGGGCGCTGTCGGGCTGCTGTGCCGAAGCAAGGCCGGCCATGCCGAGCAGGCCTGCGAGGGTCAGTCGACGCCGCAGGAGGGTCATGGTCTTCACCGCGTGGCCAGGCCGAGGTAGGTGAAGCGCCAGGTCTTGATGATCCCGCCGCCGGTGTCGAAGGAGCGGGCGCCGCTCAGCGTGAACGGCTTGCCCGCGGAGGCGACGTCGGGCCCCTGCAGCACGGCGGTGGGGCGATCGCGGTCGGCCACGATGACGTCGACCGTGTCGGGCGTGCTTTCGTTGCCGGAGTCGTCCACCACCACCAGGCTGAAGCGGTGCCGGCCGGGCGGCAGCGCGGCTTGGGGGTCGGCGTCCACCACGACGTTCGGCGTGTTGGTTTCGACGGGGACGTTGACGGTGAACTTGGCCATGGCGGGCTCCGGGTGCGTTGACGGGCCGACGGCAGGCGGCGCCCGCTCGCAGCGGCATGCGCTTCGGGCGGCTTCACACGTCGGTGGCCGCCATGGTGGTCGCTTTCGGGTTCGGCGTCCTCAAGGTTCTCTGAGGTTTGTCTGAGGCCGGGTTCAAGCGGTGGCCAAGGCCCCCACGAGGACCAGCGCCAGCAGCCCCAGGCCGATGATGACCCAGTGCAGCACCGCCAGCAGCGCTGCGCGCAGCAAGGTGGTCCACCAGCTCGCCTCGTGCACGCGCTTGAGCGCCACCACCGGGTAGATGTTGGACCACAGCCAGGCCGCAAAGGCCACGCCGCCCCACGGCAGCAGCACCGCCAGCAGCAGCATGCCGTACCAGGCGGCGTGCAGGTGCATCGCGAATACGAAATGCGCGCCGTAGGGCTGTCGCCAGAACAGCAGCTTCAGCAGCCCGGCGAAGAAGGGCAGGGAGCACAGCACCGCATAGGGCGCCAGGCCCAGCATGGTGGCGCCCATGGTCTTGAGCGAGCCCTTGGGGTCGGCCCGCCAGTGCTCCTCGGCGCGCGCGACGCGGGCCTGCAGGGCCGGTGGCAGCTGTTCGCTGATCTTCTCGTCGAGGATCTTGGCGTCGCCTGAGTGTTCGGCGATGCGCCGTGCGGCGCGGTCCAGCTTCTCGGCGGCCTTGGCCGATTGGGGCGACGACGCCGCGGCCGACGCCGCCGAGGCGGCCGTTGCCAGCGCCGAAGCGGCTTCAGACGGCGAGTTCGCAACGATCACCTCGCCTACCTCGGCATCGCCTTCCTTCTCGAGGCCCAGCGTCTTGGTGCTGCCGGGCATGAACTTCAAGGCCAGGAAGAACAGCAGGCCCAGTGTCAGCAGCAGGCGCAGCGGCAGCACATAGCGCTGCTTGTGGCCGATGAGGTACTCACGCGTCAGGAAGCCGGGCCGGGCCATCAGGCCCCACAGGCTCTTCCAGAGCGTGCCTTCGACGGCGATGTAGTGGCTGACGAACTCGTGCACGAACTCCAGCAGCGAGGGCGGGTGGTTGGCGGTGTCCTGGCCGCACTGGCTGCAAAAGCGCGCCTCGGGGGCGAGCACGGTGTCGCAGTTCAGGCAGCGCCCACTGTGCCCATGGCCATGCCCGTGGCCATGCGCGGTGTGACCCGCCTGGGTACCTTGGCTGCCGCCGCCCGCCAGGCCTGCAGCCTCGGCCGACGCCGCCACGGCAGCCGCGCTGCCGGAGAGTCCGCTGAGTTCGTCCACAGCGGCCTCAGGCCTTCTTGGTCTTGAGCAGCCCGTCGCAGGCCGACTTCGCCTTGGCATCGCTCGGGTCGAGCTTGCCGCAGACGCCGTCGAGCTGGGTCTTGAGCCGCGTGTAGGCGGCGGTCTGGGCGGGCGACTGGCTCCAGCCGGCCAGCAGGCTGGCCACCTTCTTCAGCGACCGTTCGCTGCGCTCATAGAAGGCGCCCGGGTCTTTCTCGGCTTCGGCGAAGAGCTGGGCGGCGGCCTTCTCGATGCGCGGCGTGTCTTCGGGTGACAGCTCGAACAGCGCGGCCACGTAGTTGGACCCCCACTGCAGCCGCGTGGCCGGGCCCTCGCTCTTGTTGAAGGCCTCCTCGTACCAGCGCAGCGCGTCCTGCTTCTTGCCCTGCTTCCTGGCGTTGCCGCCGAGCTGGCTCATCAGGTAGTAGGGCGAGTGGCTGCGCGCGAGGGCCGACTTCAACAGGTCGTCGCTCTCTTTCCAGAGGCCGGCGCGGCCGAGCAGATGCGCGGCTTCGGTCACCACGGCCTGGCGCTCGTAGCCGTCCGTCACCTCGCGGTTGGCACGGCCGGCCTGCTCGCGGGCTTCGGCCAGCAGCGCGGCCGGGATGCCCTTGGGCTGCGGGTCATCCTTGGGCGCGTCGATGCGGGCCAGGTCGATGCGGGCCTGCAGTGCATTCAGGCGGTCGGCGCGCGACAGGCTGGTGTCGGCATTGAGCCGCTTGAGCGCTGCGTCGAAGTCGGCCAGCAGCGCGGTGCGGGCGTCGCCCGGCTGCGGCGTCAGGGCCTTGACCAGGTCGGGGGCTTCGTTCGTCAGCACGTCCATCTGGGCATGGGCCTGGGCGGCGTCGGTCAGCACGGCGCGCAGGCGCGGCAGGCCGGCTGGGTCGGCGGGCTTGCCCTCGGCCATCGACCCGACGGATTTCAGCCACAGCCGCGTGGCCGTGTCGGCATCGGCGCCTTCGCTGGCCTTGGCGAGCTGGGCCAGCGTGGCCGCGCGCTCGGTGGCGGGCAGCAGTTGCTGCTCGTCGGTCTCCCAGCCATAGAAGCCCAGCAGGCGCCACTCATTGGCATTGAGCTTCTTGCCAGCGCGCGCATCGGCCAGCACGGCCTTGACCGGGCGGCCGCTGGACAGGCCAAGTTGCAGCACCTTCATCACCTGCGCCGCATCGGCCTCGCCGGGCAGGCGGGTGATCTCGTTGCCGGCGGGGCTGAAGAGGATGAGCGTCGGGTAGCCGCGCACCTTGAAGCGCGCCCCCAGCTTCTGCGCGCCGGGGCCGTCGCCGTCGATGCCCACCGCCACGAAGGCCTTGCTTTGCTCGATGAAGTCAGCCCGGTTGAACAGCGTGGCCTTGAGCTGGTTGCACGGCGGGCACCACTTGGCGCCCCAGTACAGCAGCACCGGCTTCTTCTCGGCCTTGGCCTGCACGAAGTAGCGGTCGATGTCCGCATCGGCGGCCGCAGCCTGCCAGGCGACGCCGGGGCCGGTGCTGGCGTGCAGCGGCGGGCTGGTGAGCGCCGTGAGCGCGAGAGCGAGTGCGAGTGCGAGCGACGAGAACGCGGGGTACAGCTTCATGGCAGGCAGCGTGGATGCGGTGGCGGAATTGTCCTTGGCTTTGCGCGGGCGTCAGTGCGGCAAGCGCATGAGCATCTGCGGTCTGTGCATTCATAGGGAGAGCGCAATCCCGCAGTCCTGCCTAGACTCGTCGCGCCTCATTTCTCATCTGCGCCATGAAATCTGCTGTCGTCGCCGCCCTGGCAGGCCTGTCCTTCACCACCGCATGGGCCGCAGGCCCCAACCTGGTAGTCAATGGCAGCTTCGAGGCCGACCTGATCCCTCTCAACAGCTGGAGCATCCGCCCCACCATCACGGGCTGGGTCGGTGCGCCCGACATCGAGTTGCAGCACGACCTGGAGGGCAATGTGGCGCAGGACGGCGTGCAGCTCGTCGAACTGGACACCTTCTACAACAGCGCCATGAGCCAGACACTGAACGCCAGCGGCCTCGTGGAACTGAGCTTCTGGTTCAAGCCGCGCATCGGCTGGGGCGCCGGCACGCAGGGCATCGAGGTCAGCCTGGGCAGCTTCTCCAGCGTGGTGATGGACACCGCCACCGGCATCGGGCCGACGCCCGCATGGCAGCGCTTCAGCACCCAGGTGGACCTGGGCAGCAGCGGCAGCGCCGTGCTGCGCTTTGCGGCCGTGGGCACGTCAGACATGGCGGGCGGCTTGATCGACAACGTGTCGGTCACGGCGGTGAGCGCAGTGCCCGAGCCGTCGACGGCGGCCCTTGCGCTGGCCGGTGGCCTGGGGTGGGTGGCCTGGCAGCGCCGGCGCCGCCCCGGCTGACCTGTGGCGGGCCCGGCGCTAGAGTGCCGGGCCATGCCCGCCGCCCGACTCGACGAAGCCCTGGCCCGACTGCAGGCCGCGGCGCGGCCCGACCAGCTCGCCGCCATGGCCCGCTTCGGCCTGACCGGGGACACCCGGCTCGGGCTGGCCGTGCCCACGCTGCGTGCGCTGGGGCGCGAGTTCCGGCGCGACCATCCGCTCGCCCTGGCCCTGTGGGACACCGGCATTCCCGACGCACAGATCCTGGCCAGCCTCGTGGCCGAGCCCGCCCGCTTCACGGTCGCCCAGATGGACCAGTGGGTGGCGGGTCTGCAGGCGTGGGATGTCTGTGACCAAGCCTGCCTCAATGCCTTCGTGAAAAGCCCCCTGGCCTGGGCGGCCATCCCGCGCTGGGCGGCACGCGAGACGGCGTTCGAGCGGCGGGCCGGCTTCTCGCTGCTGGCTGTGGCGGCGGTGCACCAGAAGTCGCGGCCTGACGAGGACTTTCTGGCCATGCTTCCTCTGATTGAGGCGGCTTCCGGCGATGACCGCAACTTCGTCAAGAAGGCGGTCAACTGGGCGCTGCGCCAGATCGGCAAGCGCAGCCCGATGCTGCGTGAGCCTGCGCTCACATTGGCGGAAAAGCTGTGCCTACAAGAACCGCGGTCAGCGCGATGGATAGGGCACGACGCGCGGCGGGAGCTGCTGCGCGTGGCGCAAGCCGCCAGAGAAAATCGACTCTGACCCCATTTTCATTCCCTCCTTGGAGGGGCACGGTGGGGGGCGGATGGGCGGCCTCCCCCGGCGGGTAGCCGTCCGGGTGATGGGCGCGCGGATGGCGGGCCGCGATGCTGACGGCATGGCGTTGAACGCGACGCCGGACACCCCCGACACGGAGCCCGCCATGCAACACCGCCTCTCGTCCCCCGCCACCAGCATCGCCCTGACGCAAGGCCGCCTTGAGGTCGCCGGCCGCACCCAGGCCCCGGCGGCTCTTGCCGCGGCCCGCAAGATGGACTGCGGCTGGTACGACTCCAGCTTCGATCTCGCCCGGGGCCTGGACATCGTCGAGCAGGACGACGACGCCCTCTACCAACTCTGGACGCTGGCCCGCCACTGAGGCCGGATGTCGGTCGTCGAACCGTGCGCAGGCACGGTTCTGGGTCTGGCCTCATGCCAACCCGCATGCAGGCGGCTTGTCCTTCGGCAGGCGTCGAACCGTGCGTAGGCCGGTTCTCGGTCCTGCCTCATGCCAGCCCGCATGCAGGCGGCCTGTCCTTCGGCAGGCGTCGAACCGTGCGCAGGCACGGTTCTCGGTCCTGCCTCAGAGCCTGCAGGCGAGGGTGGTGCCCTGCAGGATGGCGCGCTTGGCGTCCAGCTCACCCGCCTCCAGCGCGCCGCCGATCAGGTGCACGCTCACGCCCGCCGCCTTCAGCGGCGCCTCCAGCTCGCGCAACGGCTCCTGGCCGGCGCACAGCACGATGGTGTCGGCCTCGATCAGCTGGGCGTCTTCCCGCTTCTCCCCAAAACTCACCCATAGCCCCTCGGGCGTGATCTGTTCGTAATTGACGCGCGAGAGCATGTCCACCTGCTTCATTTTCAGCGCCGCGCGGTGAATCCAGCCGGTCGTCTTGCCCAGGCCCGCGCCGGGCTTGCCGGCCTTGCGTTGCAGCAGCGTGATCTGGCGTGTCGGGGCCTCGGGCGCGGGCCGCGCCAGGCCGGCGCGCACCTGCTCCGGGTCGCCCACACCCCAGTGGCGGCGCCAGGCGGCGGCGTCCAGCGTCAGTGAATGGCCGGCCTCCAGCAGGTATTCGGCCATGTCGAAGCCGATGCCGCCCGCGCCGACGATGGCCACGCGCGCGCCCACCGGCTTGTCGTGGCGCAGCACGTCGATGTAGCTCAGCACCTGGCCCCGGGCCAGCCCTTCGGCCTGGCCCGGGATCTTCGGGTCGCGCGCGCTCACGCCGGTGGCCAGCAGCACCTCGTCGAAGGTCTTCAGATCGTCCGCCGACACCCGCGCGTTCAGGCGCAGGTCCACGCCGGTGATCTCGATGCGGCGGCGGAAGTAGCGCAGCGTCTCGCTGAACTCCTCCTTGCCGGGAATGCGCCGCGCCATGTTGAATTGCCCGCCGATCTCGGCCGCTGCGTCAAACAGCGTCACCGTGTGGCCGCGTTCCGCCAGCGTGGTGGCCGCTGCCAGGCCAGCCGGGCCGGCGCCCACGACGGCGATGCGCTTGCGGGCGCCATTCACCGGCTTGAGCACGATCTCTTGCTCGTAGGCCGCGCGCGGGTTCACCAGGCAGGTCGAGATCTTCTGCGCGAAGGTGTGGTCCAGGCAGGCCTGGTTGCAGGCGATGCAGGTGTTGATCTCGTCCGCCCGGCCTTCACGGGCCTTCTGCACGAAGGCCGGATCAGCCAGGAAAGGCCGCGCCATCGACACCATGTCGGCGCTGCCGTCGGCCAGCACGCCTTCGGCCACCTCCGGCGTGTTGATGCGGTTGCTCGTGATCAGCGGCGTGGTGATGCCTTCGGCGCGCAGCTGCGCCCGCAGCTTGGCCGTCACCCAGGCAAAGCCGGCGCGCGGCACGCTGGTGGCGATGGTCGGGATGCGCGCCTCGTGCCAGCCGATGCCGGTGTTGATGATGGTCGCGCCGCCACGGGCCACGCGGCGGGCCAGCGCCAGCACCTCGTCCCAGCTGCTGCCGTTGGGAATGAGGTCGAGCATGGACAGGCGGTAGATGACGATGAAGTCCGGCCCCACCGCCTCGCGGATGCGGGCCAGGATCTCCAGCGGCAGCCGCATCCGGTTCTCATAGCTGCCGCCCCAGGCATCGGTGCGCTGGTTGGTGTGCTCCACCAGGAACTGGTTGATGAAGTAACCCTCGCTGCCCATCACCTCCACGCCGTCGTAGCCGGCCTCGCGGGCCAGCTTGGCGCACCGCACGAAGGCCCGGATCTGCCGCTCGATGCCCCGCGCGGAAAGCTCCCGCGGCGTGAACGGCGTGATGGGCGACTGGATGCGCGACGGCGCCACGCACAACGGTGAATAGCCGTAGCGCCCGGTGTGCAGGATCTGCAGCGCGATCTTGCCGCCCTCGGCATGCACGGCGTTGGTGATGGTCTGGTGGCGACGCGCAGCACCCGAGGTGGCCAGCGTGCCGGCGAAGGGCTTGGCCCAGCCCTCGATGTTGGGCGCGAAGCCGCCGGTGACGATCAGCCCCACCTCGCCGCGGGCGCGCTCGGCGAAGAACGCGGCCATGCGCTCGAAATGCTTGCGGCCGTCTTCCAGGCCGGTGTGCATGCTGCCCATGAGCACGCGGTTCTTCAGTGTCGTGAAGCCGAGGTCCAGGGGGGCGAGGAGGTGGGGATAGTGCATCCGGCGATGCTAGCGACCGGAGCCCGGCGCGGATTGGAGGGTTCTCCTCAGACCGGCGGTGCGGTTGCAGCAACAGTTCTTCACCCGCCGCTAGGCGGCGGTAATCGTGACATCCTCGGCTTGAGTTCTAATCACGCGTCCGCGTATTTGGGATTCAGCCCGGCGGTTTGGTTTTTTCGGAGACTTTTCGATGCGATTCACCCCCTGGGCCACCCGACTGGTCCTGACGCTGAGCCTGTCGGCCACGGCCTTCCTGACCGCCTGCGGTGGCGGCGGTAGCGGCAGCACGGCGCAGGTCCGCCTCCTCAACGCAACGCAGTCCTACGCGCAGCTGGACCTGACGGTCAACGACAAGACCATCAACAGCAAGGTCGCCTACGCCACCGTGGGCGACTACGGCGGCGTGGACACCGCCAACACCGCCACCCGCGTGCTCGAGAGCAGCGTGGGCACCAGCATCTCGGCCACCACGCCGACGCTGGCTGGCGGCACCAACTACACCTACGTCTCCTACGGCTTCGCCGGTGCCGTGCGCACCTCGCTGCTGGAAGAGTCGCAAGCCGCCGCTGATGCCAACAAGGCCAAGCTGGTTGTGCTGAACCTGGCGCCCGACGCTGGCGCGCTGGACATCTACGTCACCGCCACCGGCGATGCGCTGGATACCGCCACGCCCCTGACCTCCAATCTGACGGGCGGCGCCGGCAGCGGCTACAACCTGATCAACTCGGGCACCTTCCGCATCCGCGTGACGGGCTACTCCAAGAAGGGCGAAGACCTGCGCCTGGACATCCCGGCCGTCACCTTCGACTCCACCAGCGTCAACTGGCTGATCCTGACCTCCACCAGCGGTGGCGTGCTCGTGAACGGCATGCACCTGGTGCAAAAGGGCGCGGTCAAGAACTACCCCAACACGCTGACCCGCGTGCGCGCCGTCAACGCTCTGGCCGGCACGCCGATCGTGGCCACCACGGTCAACGGCAACAACATCCTGCCCGCCTCGCTGCCGCCCAACACCAGCAACTACTTCAGCTTCACGGCCGGTGCCAGCACGACGAACATCACCGTCAACAGCATCCCGCTGAACATCACCTCGCCGACCTTCGCCGCCGGTGGTGACTACACCCTGCTGATCTGGGGCACCGCCTCGGCGCCGCAGCTGTCGGTGCTGAGCGACGACAACCGCCTGCCCACCGTCAGCGGCAACGTGAAGATGCGCCTGATCAACGGCCTGTCGGTCCCCGGCACCGTGGCCACGCTGAACGTCGACTACCAGTCGCAAGCCAACAACGTGCTGCCCGGCACCAGCTCCACGCCGGCCAACATCAGCTCGTCCACCGGCTCCGTCGTGACCGTCAACTCGCCGCTGCAGTCCGACGCGCTGTACAACCCGTCTGCCGGCACCAGCTCCGGCCTGACCCCGCTGACGGCCAACGGCGTCTACACCATCTTCGTGATGGGCGACCCGGCTGCCCCGAAGGGCAAGTTCAGCAAGGACCGCTGATCGCGCCACGAAGGCCCGCCTTCTGAAGAGCCCCCGCGCCATCCGGCCCGGGGGCTTTTTTTGTGGCCACCGCCCCGCCCCGGGCGCGAAGATCACGCCATGAGCACCCCCAGCCGCCTTCACCTGCAGCGCCTGCGCCAGCTCTGGCGCAGCGCCGGCTGGCCCTGCCAGGACCTGGTGGAGGTCGAGCTGCTGGCGGCCGGCTGGGTCGAGCGATTGCTGGAAGCCGATGGCCGCGAGCGGCTGCGCCTGACCGATGCCGGCATCGCCCATATCGCCGCATCGCTGAACCGCAACCGCGCCGCGCGGGATGCGCACGAGCAGCTGGTGGAACGCGTGGCCACCGAGATGCAGCGCGCCGGGCGCATCGCCTGGCGCGGCCTGAGCCTGCGCGCCGGCCTGCCCCCGGCCGAGGGCGATGACGGCGGCAAGACCGTCTGGGTCAACGCCATGCCCGACGTCTATTCCATCCGCCACAGCACCGTCGAGGACTACCTCGAACCCGCCATCCACGAGATCAAGGTCAGCCGCGCCGACCTGCTCGGCGAGCTGCGCCGCCCGGCCAAGTCGGCGGCCTACCGCGCGCTGTGCGGCCAATGCTGGTTCGTCATCAAGGCCGGCATCGCCGAGCCCGACGAGATCCCGCCCGAGTACGGCGTGTTCATCGGCCACGAGACGCATCTCGAACTCGCCCGCCCGGCACCGCGGCGCGCCTGCAAGCCCGACTTCGCCACCTGGATGGCCCTGGCCCGCGCCACGCCTTTGCTGCCTCCGGAGGACCCCCAAGGCCAGCTGGCCTGAGCCCTGACCATAATCCGCGCGCACAAAAAAGGGAGGCGCGATGCTGCGCAGTTGGAAGGTCAGCGCGGCAGCAGCCGTGCTGGGAGCACTCGTCCTGATGACGAGCGCGCGGGCGGCCGGCGTCATGGCCCCCGAGAAGCGCATGAGCTTCGCGCCCGTGCCTGCCTGGGTGGATGCCCAGCAGGCGCCGCTGGAGGCAAAACCCCCCGCGTCGGGGCTGGCAGACGGCCGTCACCACCTGCTGGCCGACCAGCAGGTGCGGGTCGTGGGCTCGACCCTGGTCGACTATCGGCACACGGCCACACGAGCGGTCAACGAGCGCGGCGTGGAGGACATCGCCAACGTGCAGATCACCTTCGATCCGAGCTACCAGAGCTTGCAGGTGCACCGCATCGTTGTGCGGCGCGACGGGCGGGAGGTCTCGCGCGTGGCGCCAGGTGCGCTGAAACTGCTGCAGCGCGAATCCAGCCTGGAATCGCTCATCTACGACGGCCGGATCACCGCCCATGTGGCCCTCAAGGATGTGCGCGTCGGTGACGTCGTGGAGACCGTCTACAGCCGACAAGGCAGCAACCCCGTGTTCGGTGAGTACCGCTTCGGCAGCTTCGATTTCGACTGGGGCGTGCCGGTGGCGCTGCGGCATGCGCGGCTGTTGTGGCCCCAGGGCCGGCCGTTGTACTGGAAGCTGCACAACGGAGCGCAGGCCGCCAGCGTCACCCCGGTGGGGGCCGAGCTGGACCACCGCTGGCGGCTGCGCGACGTGCCCGCACGCATGGTCGACGACAACAGTCCGGGTTGGTACGACCCCTATGTGTGGGCGGAGTGGGGGGAGTTTCCTGATTGGGCTGCCGTGTCGCGGTGGGCGCTGCCGCTTTATCGCCTGCCCGAGGGACCGATGCCTGCTGTCGACCGTGAAGTCGCCCGCATCGCTGCGCAGACGAGCGATCCCGAACAGCGCCTTCTGGCAGCGCTGCGCTTCGTGCAGCGCGAGGTGCGCTATCTCGGCATCGAGATGGGCGTGAACTCACATGCACCGCACGGGCCCGAGCTCGTGCTGGACCGCCGCTTCGGTGACTGCAAAGACAAGACTTTGCTTAGCCTGGCTCTGCTGCGTGGGCTGGGCATTCCCGCGAGGCCGGCACTGGTGCATACCGGCCTGCGGCACGTCACGGCGGAGCGGCTGCCCACGCCTTGGGCCTTCAACCACGTGCTGGTGCAGGCCGACCTGGGCGGGCGCCGCGTGTGGCTGGACCCGACACGCGCGCCGCAAGGCGGCAAAGGCGTGGCGCAATGGGTGCAGTCCGACTTCGGCCGGGCTTTGCTGGTCAGTGCCGACACGCGCGAACTTGTGCCCATGGCTGGCGCGCAGGCGCGCACCCTCAAACGCGAGCTGCATGCCGTACTCGACGCCAGTGCAGGCTTCGACAAGCCGGCCACGCTCACCGTGACCACCCGTGCCGAGGGCGAAGCCGCCGAGCAGCTGCGCCAGGCCTTGGCCACGCAGGCGCAGCAGGATCTGCAGAAGCAGTATCTCGACTTCTATGCCGCGAGCTACCCCGGCCTGGCCGTCGACCAGCCCTTCACGAGCCGTGACGATGCCGAGGCCAACGTGGTGGAACTCGTCGAGCACTACCGCATGCCGGCCTACTGGGTTCACGACGAGAAGCGCGGCCGCTGGACGGGCGACCTGGAGGTGCCTGACCTGCTCGAATGGTTGCGTCGGCCCAAGGCGCTGAACCGCGAGGGACCGTTGGCCTTGCGTCACCCGGTGGACTTCACGCTGGTGAGCGAGTACCGGCTGCCCAAGGCCTGGGATGTCAAGCCGGACAACGTGGTGATCGAAGACCCGGCCTTCGTGCTCAAGCGCGAGGAGGTTTGGCGCAGCCGCAGCACCGTGGTGCTGACGGACCGCTTCCAGACCCGTGCCGATCATGTGCCGGCGTCTGGCATGGCTGCCTACGTCGCCCAGCTCGACAAGGCGCGGTCTGCCGTCGCCTACAACCTCTATCACCCAGACGGCGCGGCCGCAGTGGCCGCCGCACCAGAGGACGCGGCTCAGGCGCCAGGCAGCCTCGGCGGTGATTCGCCGCACTGGCTGCCGCTTCTGGTGGGACTGGCAGCGGCCGGCGGCCTGGGGTTGCTGATGCAGCGTTTGTATCGTTGGGACCCGCATCCCGCGCCGCAACTCAGCCCCGAAGCCACACCCTGGCCGCTGGGCGGCTGGCTCTGGCTGCCGCTGTTCGGGCTGGCGGTGACACCGTTGATGGCGGGCTCCCAGCTGGTCGAATCGCTGCCGGCCATGACCGTGCAGCGCTGGAGCACGCTCACCCTGCCGTCGACCCCTGGCTACCACCCGCTGCTGGCCCCGGTGTTCATGGTGGAGTTCATCATCAACCTGGCCCTGGTGGCCGGTGCTCCGCTGCTGCTGCTTCTGGCCTACCAGCGCCGCAGCAACATGCCGATGATCTACATCGGCTGGATGTCGCTCGCGATCACAGGCGTCGTGCTGGACGCCGTGGCCGCGCAGGTCATTCCAGCCATGTCACAGGCCTGGACGAGCAAGGAGGCCGGCACGCTGGTGCGCACCTGCGTCTTCGGCGGCATCTGGATCGCCTACTTCCTGCATGCCGAGCGCGTGCAGCGGACATTCGTGCTGCGCCGCGAGGCCCGCCCCACCGCGGACGCACAATCGCTGCCAGTCCCGCCTGCCTGACATCCCATGCCTGCCGCCGATCAGATCGCCGCCGCCGACGTCCGAGCCCTGCTGGCCGCCCAGCCCGAAGCCCGCGCCCGCGACTGCGAGGCACTGGTGGCGCTGATGCAGCGCGTGAGCGGGCATCCGCCGCGGCTGTGGGGGCGCATGGTGGGCTTCGGGCAGCACCATTACGTCTACGACAGCGGCCGTGAAGGCGATACCTTCGAGATCGGATTCGCCAGCGGCGCCGGTGGCAAGGGCGACCTGAGCCTGTACCTGGATGTTGGCGCCTTCGCGGCCGAGAGCGAGCCGCTGCTCGCGCGCCTGGGCAAGCACCGCCAGGGCAAGGGCTGCGTCTACCTCAAGCGCCTGGCCGATGTGGACTTGGCGGTGCTCGAGGCTCTTTGCGCCGCCGCCGTGCGGCACAAGCGCGCGTGAGCGCCGGCCTGGTCGATGTGAACTGCCCGCGTTGCGGCGGCGGGTTCGAGTGCGGCTTCCAGGCCGGGCACTGTGCCTGCTTCGGCATCCGGCTGACCGAGCGGCTGCGGGTGCAATTGGCGGAGCGCTACCGCGGCTGTCTGTGCCTGCCGTGCCTGCGTGCCCTCATCGAAGCCGATGCGCGACGCGTGGCGGGCGAGCCCCCCGCCGAGCCGCCTGCCAAGCCGCCCTCGCAGGCCGACCCTCACGGCTGACGAACGGTCGCCGGTGCGGCGCTGCTGCATGATGGCCGCATGCCCCTGCTCGACCGCATCGCCCCGCCGCTGTTCATCTTCATCTGGGCCACCGGCTACATCGCCGCCAAGCTCGCGGCGCCCTACGCCGACCCGCTGACCTTCCTGAGCTGGCGCTACGCCGGTGTGGTCGTGCTGATGCTGGCCCTGGCGCTGGTGGCCCGCGCGCCGTGGCCGTCGTCGCGGGCGATGCTGCACCTGGCGCTGTCGGGCCTGGGCATCCAGGCGCTCTACCTGGGCGGCGTGTGGGTCGCGATCCGCCAGGGCCTGCCGGCGGGCACGGCGGCCCTCATCGTCAACCTGCAGCCAGTGCTGGTGGCCGCGGCTGCGCCCCTCATCGGCGAGCGTGTGTCGCCGCGCCAGTGGGGCGGCGTGGCCCTGGGCCTGGCGGGCGTGGTGCTCGTCATCTGGCACAAGCTCAACCTGGGCGCGAGCTATGGGCCGCCGCTGCTGCTCAGCCTGATGGCGCTGCTGGCCATCACCGCCGGCACGCTGTACCAGAAGCGCTTCGTGCCGCAGTTCGACCTGCGCACCGGCCAGGTGGTGCAGTTTGCGGCCTCGCTGGCGGTCACGCTGCCCATGGCCTGGTGGCTGGAGCCGATGCGCATCGTCTGGAACGCCGATGTCATCTTCGCGATGGCCTGGAGCGTGTTCGTGCTCACGGCCGGCGGCATCAGCCTGATGTTCTACATGCTGCGCCACGGCCGCGTGACGGCGGTCAGCAGCACGATGTATCTGGTGCCCTCTGTCACCTCGGTGATGGCGTGGCTGCTGTTCGGCGAGACACTCGGGGCACAAGCCATTGCCGGCATGGGCGTGACGCTGCTGGGCGTCTATCTCGTGGTGGCGAGAAAGTAGACCGGAGACAGCCCCGATGACGACGACCCGCGCCCACCACAAGTTCTGGCCCGCCCGCGTGCCGCACGCCATCGAGCCGCCGGCCACCGGGCTGCATGACAACCTCGTCGTCAACGCGCGCCGCTTCCCGCACCGGGCGGCCCTCATCTTCCTGGGCCACACCATCACCTATGCCGAGCTTGCCGCTCAGGTGCAGCGTTTGGCGGGCTGGTTCGCGCAGCGTGGCATCCGCAAGGGCGACCGCGTGCTGGTGGACCTGCAGAACTGCCCGCAGCTCGTCATCTCGCACTACGCCCTGCTGAGCCTGGGCGTGGTGGTGGTGCCGGTGAACCCGATGTGCCGGGCGGCGGAGATCAAGCACCTCATTGACGACAGCGGCGCCGTCTTCGCCGTCACCAGCGTCGACCTCAGCGCCGAATGGTTGTCGGCGGGCATGGCCGCAGGCCGCCTGCTCATCACGCGCCTGGCCGAAGTGCTGCCCGGCGGTCGCACCGACGGCGCCGGCCTGCCCGCCGGCTGGGCCGACTGGCTCAACGCCGACCTCGCCCTGCCTGCCGGCGCCACGCCCTGGGTCGAGGCCATGGCCTGCACCACGCCGCCGCCCACCGTGGACGTGGGCGCTGACGACCTGGCGTTGCTGCCCTACACCAGCGGCACCACCGGCCACCCCAAGGGCTGCATGCACAAGCATCGCAGCCTGCAGCACAACGTCTGGGCGGGCGGCTTCTGGAGCAATGCCAGCCACGAGGACGTGGTGCTCGGCGTGGTGCCCATGTTCCACATCACCGGCATGGTCGTGGTGCTGCACGGCACGCTGGCCTGCGGCGCGGCCCTGGTGCTGATGCCGCGTTGGCAGCGCGAGTACGCCGCGCGCCTGATTGCCACCCACCGCGTGACCCGCTGGACCAACATCCCCACCATGGTCATCGACCTGCTGGCCAGCCCCGAGGTCGAGAGCTTCGACCTCAGCAGCATGGTCTCCATCGGCGGCGGTGGCGCCGCCATGCCGCAGGCGATTGCCGAGCGCCTGTGGAGCCGCTTCGGCCTGCGCTACATGGAGGGCTACGGCCTCACCGAGACCGCCGCCCCCAGCCACAGCAACCCGTACGACGCGCCCAAGCAGCAATGCCTGGGCGTGCCCTACCTGAGCTGCGATGCGCGCGTGGTCGACCCCGACACCCTGCGCGAGCTGCCCGTGGGCGAGAGCGGCGAGATCATCATCCACGGCCCCATGGTGTTCGACGGTTATTGGGGCCGGCCTGACGCCACGGCCGCGGCCTTCGTCGAGTTCGAGGGCAAGCGGTTCTTCCGCAGCGGCGACATCGGCTACGTGGATGCCGACGGCTATTTCTTCATGACCGACCGCCTGAAGCGCATGATCAATGCGAGCGGCTTCAAGGTCTGGCCCAGCGAGGTCGAGAACCTCATGCACGCCCACCCGGGCATTGCGGAGGCTTGCATCATCTCCGCGCCCGATGCCTACCGCGGCGAGACCGTCAAGGCCGTGGTGGTGCGCCGCATCGGCCACGAGGGCCTGACCGAAGCCGAGCTGCGCGATTGGTGCCGCGCCCACATGGCCGCCTACAAGGTGCCGGCGCTGGTGGAGTTCGTCGACACGCTGCCCAAGAGCGGCGCTGGCAAGGTGATGTGGCGCGCGCTGCAGGAGCGCGAGAAGGCCAACGGTTGAATGCGTGAGCGCCGGGCGGCGTTCACCAGAACTCCCAGCGCCCCGTCGCGATGACCCACACGCCCAGCAGCGCGTTGGTCACCATGTGCGCGATGACGGCCGTCCAGAGCTTGCCGGTGCGGCGGTAGAGCCACGCATAGGCCAGGCCGGCGATCACCGCGGCCAGCCACAGGGTGTGGGCCAGCGTGAAGATGAAGGTCGACACGACGATGGCCTTGAGGCCCACGGTCTGCGGGTCCACGCGCTCGAAGCCGGGGTGCTGCACCCAGCGCATCAGGAAGCTGCGCCAGAAGAGCTCTTCCATCACCGGCACCACCAGGGCCGCGCCCGCCAGGCGCAGCAGCACCAACGGCCAGATCAGGTGTCCGTCGGCATCCAGCGGCACGAAAGGCGCGGTGGCCGAGCCGAGCTGCATCCACGGTGCATCCAGCTGCACCCAGATCGCGAACACCGCGATGCCCACCGCCGCTGCCCAGCCGGCTTCACGGGCGTCGGGCAGGGTCTGCCGCACCAGTTCGCCATAGTCGCGCCAGTACCAGGCCAGCAGGCCGGCGACGATGACGGCCTGCGCGCCGTAGATCCAGCGTGCATCCAGCCCGAGGCCCGGCGGCAGATAGCCGCGCAGGGCCAGCAGGGCCATGAAGACCACGAACGGAACGCAGCGCGCGAGGGCCGCGGGGCTGAAGGCGGGCGGGGTGGCGGGGGTGTTGGCGGGCATGGCGCTCGGCAGCTTAGCCGCAAGCCGCCAGCAGGCCCTCCCGGAATGCCACGTAGACGCCGTTGGTCCAGCCAAAGCCATCCTGCGTCTCGTACTCGCCGCCACCGCCGGGGCGGTCCTGTGTCACGTCGTACTTCTCCAGCAGCCGGCCGGTGTCCAGGTAGACGCGGTGCACGCTGGCACACCAGCGCTCGGCGATGTCGCGCGCCAGCGCCGTGTGGCCGTAGCGTGCCAGGCCTTGCGCACCCATCCACTGCAGCGGGGCCCAACCGTTGGGGGCATCCCATTGCTGGCCGGTGTGCAGCGGCGTGGTCAACAGGCCATTGGGGCCGAGCAGATGTTGCTGCACCTGAGCGGCCAGGGCATGGGCCTGCTCGGGGCGGGCCAGGCCCAGGTACAGCGGCACGAGGGCGGCCGCCGTCAGCGGCCGGGGCCGTTCGGGATGGCGCCAGTGCAGGTCGGCGAAATGGCCGGCGTCGCCGCGCCAGAAGCGGGTGTGCAGCAGGGCGCGGCGTGTGTCGGCCCGCTGCTTGAAGTCGCGTGCGAGCGTCGCGTCGCCCTGGCGCGCGGCGCCCTGCGCGATGGCGCCCTCCAGACCGGCCAGCAGCGCATTGAGGTCGACGGGGGCGATGGCCGTGGTCTCGATGGTGGCCATGTCGGTGGGGTCGGCACACCAGCGGCCGGAGAAGTCCCAGCCGCTCTCGGCGCCGGCCCGCAGGTCACGCCAGACCTCGGTCGGCACGCGGCCATGGGCCGCCTGCGATGTGAGCACGTCTTCGCGCCAGCTCTCCTCGCGCGGTGTGCAGCGCTCGTCCCAGTAGCGGTTCAGCAGCGCGCCGTCGGCCAGGCGCAGCACGCGGCGGTGGGCTTCGCCCGGGCCGACGCGGTCCTCGCCCGCCATCCAGAAAGCGTGCTCGATGCGCAGCGCTGGCAGATGCCGCGCGAAGCCTGCGGCCGGGTCATCGGCGTGCAGCAGCGCCACCATCTTGTAGAACAACGGCGGCTGCGAGCGGCTCAGCATGTAGCTGCGCGTGGCATTCGGGATGAAGCCGTAGGTGCCCAGCAAGTGAGCGAAGTTGGCGAGCAGCGCCTCGGCCAGGTCGCGCCGGCCGTCGATGAGCAGGCCCTGCATCGTGAAGTAGCTGTCCCAGTAGTAAAGCTCGCGAAAGCGACCGCCCGGCACGAGGTAGGGCTCGGGCAGTGGCAGCAGGCTGTCGCCAGGCAGCGCCGTGCGGTGTTCGCGCACCAGCAGCGGCCACAGGGCGCGGATGTGCTCGCGGATGCCGACGCGCGGCCCTGGCGGGGTGTCGCCATGGCCCGGCAGCGTGAAATGGGCGTGCAGAAAGTCGGCCAGGGAAAAGCCGGGCTCGCCCCGCTCGGCCTCATAGCGCGCGCGGATGGCGGCCGGTTCGCCGCGCGGGCGGGCGTCGACGAAGGTCTTGCCGTCATCGCACAGGCGGCCCATCTGCACGGCCACGAAGAGGTCGCCGTAAAGCTCGTAGGGGGTCGGGTCAGGCATGGCTCAGCCGGGCGCGCAGGCGGGTCAGGGCCACGGCAAGCGCGGCAGTAGGAATGAGAAGCAGGCCGAAGGCGGTCGCGCCGTCGAAGGCCGCGAACAGGCGGCCGGTGATGAAGCTGCCCAGCGTGCCGCCGAGCGCCGAGAACACGACGATCAGCCCCGTCATGGCGGCGTGCTGGCGCTGCGGCAGCGCACTCAGCATGGCCGAGTTGATGGCGGGGTAGATGGGTGCCAGCAGCAGGCCCGTCAGCGGCAGCAGGTAGGCCGCGGGCGGCGCATTGAGCCAGCCGGCGCCCGCCGGCAGCGGCGCGAGGCCACGCGTGAGAGGCAGCGTGGCCAGGATGAGCCCGGCAATGCCCACCAGGCAGGTCATCACCACCGCGAACCAGCCCAGCCGGCCGATCACCGCCGCGCTCGCCAGCCGGCCGAGCGCCGTGGTGGCCGGCATGATGACCGCGAGGCCCACGCTCATCGCGGTGGGCAGGTGCAGCACCTGCTGGTTGAAGCTGGGCAGCCAGGTGGACAGACCCTGCTCGATGAGCACGTACAGGAAGGCCGACAGCAGGAACACCACCACAAGGCCGAGTCGCAGCAGTGGCGCCATCGCGAGCAGGTCTTCACGCAGCGTCGTGCCGGGCGACTGGATCGGCCCTTCGTCCAGTGGGCTCAGCAGCAACAGCACGAAGGCGGCCGCGGCGAGGCCGGCGAGCGACGGGTAGACGCCCAGCCAGCCCGTGCCGGGGCTGTGCGACGCCTGGCTGAACAGCAGGAAGCCGCCCAGCACGCCGACCATGAACAGGCCTTCGAGCAGGTTCGTGAAGCGCGCATGGCCCGCGCGGTCGTGCGTGACGAGGCCGATCATGGAATAGGCGCTCACCTTCACCAGCGCAAACCCGGCGCCGACGGTCGCGAACAGCAGCTTGATGGCCCAGAAGGCCTGCAGCGATGGCATGGCCAGGCAGGCGGCACCGATGGCGGCCAGCGCGAGCAGCATGGATCGCTTCAGGCCGAGGCGGGGCAGCAGGGAGGCCACGAGGAAGGACGTGATCGCGATCGGCAGGTCTTTCCAGGCGTCGAGCAGCGCGGCTTGTTCGCGAGGGACGCCGAGGGTCTCGACCACCAGCAGGTTCACGGCGCCGACGCTGTTGAGCAGGGCGCCGAAGAGCATGTAGGTGAGGGTGATGGCGGCCTTGATGGGCAAGGTGCCTACGGGATGTTTGGCCGCGGTCATGTGACTTTGTTGGTTGCTGTGGCCACGAGCCTTTCGACTCGGTGCACCGTGCCGGGAGTTCGCCCCGGCGGGCGAGTAACTTTCTTCTGTCGCGCCAGAAGAAAGTCACCAAAGAAGAGGCGCTGAACCGCACACCAGCGGGCTGAGGCGTGAAGCTCACGCGCGAAAACAGCCGCTCGCCCATTGCTCAGAAGCGACCCGCTCCGCTCTCGCCTCCCACCTTGCACGAGCGGCAGCACCCGCACCTTCACCACGTTCAACGCCGGCTGCACGCCGGGCTCACCAGTGAATGCACCAAGCGCCACGACGCGCCGTCGACGGCGCTTGACTTCAACTCGTGAGTTCGGCGTGCAGCCGACGTTGACCGCACAAGCGGTGGATGACTCGGTCTCCGGACAGGGACAGCAACGAGAGCGCAGCGGCTCGCCTCGGCTAAGGACACGAGCGGCTGTTTTCGCGCGATGTCGGTGGCCGGCCAGAGGCGACTTGCGGTTCAGCGCCTCTCTTTTGGTGACTTTTCTCTGGCGCAGCAGAGAAAAATTACTCGCCCGCCGGGGCGAATTCCCGGCACGGTGCGTCGAGTGGCAAAGGCTCTGCGCAAAGGCAATCAACGCATCACCCCCCGACAACGGCCACCCCGCGCCGGGGCTCAGAACTGGAACCCAACCGACAGTTCATAAGCGCGCCCAAACAACGGCCTTGCCAAGAACACCCCATCCTGCCCCACCCCCTGCCCCGGCACCCGGAAGTTCCCCTCCGTCAGTCCGATCTTGTTGGTCAGGTTGGTGCCGGTGAGCCGCAGCTCCAGCCCGTTGTCCATCGCGAACACCGCGCCCGCGTCGATCGTGCGGTAGGCCGGCAGCTTCAGAGTGTTGGTCTGGTCGGCAAACCGCTCGCCGACATGGCTGAACGTCGCGAAGGTGCGCAGCTGGCCGTAACCCGTCTGCGTCTGCCAGCTCGGCGTGAGGCGGGCCTGGAACTTCGGCGCGCGCTCCACGCGGTTGCCGGTGTATTGCTGGAAGTCGCGGTACTTGGCGTCCTGGAAGTTGCCGGTCGCGGTGAGCTCGAAGCCCTTGAGCCAGTCGCCCGGCCGCAGCGCCAGCTCGAACTCCAGGCCGGTCGCGCGGCTGTTCGGGCGCAGCACCACGTTGCCAGCGTTGGTGAACTGCTGGGTCTGGGAGTTGGTGAGGCGGTTCTGGTAGGCCGTCAGGAAGGCGCTGTAGAGCTTGGTCGCGGTCTTCAGGCCGATCTCGAACTGGGTGATGTCTTCCACCGAGTCGCGGCTCTCGTTGGCGCCGCGGCCGCGCAGCACGTCGAAGTCGGGCAGGCGGTGGCCCTTGTTCATGCGCACGAAGGCGCTGAACTCGCGGCTGAAGGCGTAATTCGCGCCGCCGGTGAAGGACGTGCGGCTGAGCTTGCTGTCGATCAGCGTGTTGGTGCCGTTGAAGTAGGCCAGGTTGTTGTTGTAGAGCGTGGTGGGGTCAGCGTCGAGGTCGCCATTGCTGACGTTGGCGATGGTGCCGGTGATGCGCTGCGTCTCGCGGCGGGCGCCGAGGTCCACGCGCAGTTCCTTGCTCAGCTGCCACTCGTCGGCCACGAAGAAGGCGTGTGTGTTGCCGCTGTAGCTCGCGTCGAGGTTGAAGGAGAAGGGCGGCGTGACGTAGCCGTTGCGCGAGGCGCGCACGCCGTTGTCGAGTTGCACGTCGATGAGGCGGGCGTGCGACTGCACCGTCATCAACTGCGCCTGGCCCAGCGTCCAGACGTCGTGCGAGCTGTAGCCGGCCAGGTACAGGCCCAGCGTCAGGTTGTTGCCCGGGGCGATCTCGCGGGACAGCCGTGTCTCGTTGCTGGTGGAGCGCAGCGCCTTGTCCACCACCCACATGCCGTTGACGATGACCGGCGTGCTGCCGGTCACTGCACCGCCGCCGTTGGCGAAGGTGGCCGTGCCGGTGGTGGCCACCTTGCCGGCAGCGGCGACGACTGCCGCGTCGCCATTGGCGGCCGTGACCTGCTGGGTGATGTAGCTGGACAGGGTCTGCGGGTTGGCGCCGGAGAAGAGGGCGTAGGTCGGCACGTCGCCCGTGGTGTGGCTGAGCTTGTTGGTCAGCGTCCAGTCGCCCACCTTGGTGTCGAGGTTGGCGCCGTAGGTTTGCACATCGGCGCCGCGGCCGTCGGCGAGGTCCTTGGTGACGGTGGTGCGCTGGATTTCGGGCTTGCCATTGGGAAGCAGCCGGCCCGTGGCGCGGCCGGTCTCGAGCACGATGTTGCGCAGCTCGTTGCCGTAGAAGTAGTCCTTGCTGGCATTGAAGCCGGGGTAGCTCGACACGCTCTTGCCGTCGGCCCCGCCCACCACCGGGATGGCGGTGAAGAAGGCATTGCGGTCATGCAGCGCGCGGGCATAGAGCTGCAGGCTGCCGGCGTCGAGCTTGCGGCTGAGCACCACGCTGGCCTGGCCGCCGTCGTCGGCCGGGAACTGGGTGTCGCGCACGCCGTCGCTGCGGCGCCAGAAGCCGCCGACCATCACGTTCCACTGGTCACTCAAGCGGCCCGCATAGACGCCGTCCAGGCGCTTGAGGTTGCCGGTGCCGGTGGTCAGGCGCAGGCTGGCCTCGGGGTTGCGGCCGTCCTTCTGGATGAAGTTGACGGTCACGCCAGGCTGGCCGCTGCCGAACACCGGGCTCGGGCCGCCGCGCAGCACCTCCATGCGCTCGATGGTGTCGTCCAGGCGGAAGAGCTGCGAGTGCTCGAAGAAGGAGAGCGTGGGCAGGTGGTAGAGCGGTGCGCCGTTGAGCTGGAAGGTCGAGTAGGGGCCGTCGCCCGGGGTCGGGAAGCCGCGCACGCGAATGTTGGCGCCGGCCTGGCCGCCCGAGGTCTCGACGAACACGCCCGGCACGGTCTTCAGGATGTCGGCGGTGCTGGTGGGCGCGGCCTGCTTGATCTGTTCTTCGGTGGCCGTGGTGATGGAGAAGCCGGCCTCCAGCTTGCGCACGCCCTCGCGGCGTGCGGTGCCGGTCACGACGACGGCGTCGAGTTCCTTCATCTCGGGCGACTTGTCGGCCGGCTTGGCGGCCTCCTGCGCGAAGGCGGCGCCGCACAGGCTGGCGGCGGCCAGGGCGATGAGTTGGGGGCGCAGGCGACGAACGCCGGCGCGCGGCTGGGCATGGGTCATGAGATGTCTCCGTTGTTATGGGTCCCGAAAGCCGGCGCGGCCGTCGCCACTTTCGATGAGCGGGACTTTGAGCGCAAATGTTATCGATGTCATTTGGGTAAATACCAGTGTGGTGATGTGTTGACATCGATGACATCGATTGCGGTGCGCGCCGGCCCGCCCCACCGCGTCGTGAACCCATGATCGTGCCCACCCCCGACAATCCGCGCATGAGCACGCAAGACCTGACCGACGCCGAGTTCGCCGAACTCGACGAACTCCTCGCCGCCACGCCGGAGCCCCTGCAGCCGCTGGACGCCTCCATGCTGGACGGCTACCTGTGCGGCGTCATCGTGCAGCCCCGCCTCATCGAGCTCGATGAGTGGCTGCCCAACATCTTCGATTACGACGGCGGCCTGCTGCCCGAGACGGTCGATGCCGCCTGGCTCGACAAGCTGACCGAGCTGGTCCAGCGCCGCCACGCCGCGCTGAACCGCGGGTTGGTGGAAGACGGCTGGTTCGATCCCGTCATCCTCGATGTCGACGAGAACGAGACGCCCGAGCCCCTGCCCGAAGACGCGACCGAGGAAGAGCGCACCGCGCGCGCCAGCTACGACGCGCTCGGCCCGATCTCCCGCGCGCTCATGCCCTGGGTCGCCGGCTTCCAGCATGCGGCGCTGTGCTTCCCCGAGCTGGCCGACATGCCCGACGACGCCATCGCCGCCGCGCTCGCGCGCCTGTACCGACACCTGCCCGCCGAGACGCCCGAGGAGAAGGAAGTCGTCGAGACCCTCAACCGCGAGCATCCGCTGAAGGACCTGGACGACGCCATCGAGGAGCTCGTCGTGACGGTGGCCGACCTGGCCGACCTGACCGAGGCCGAGCGCTACCGCGTCGAGACCATCCGCCGCGACACGCCCAAGGTTGGTCGCAACGACCCCTGCCCGTGCGGCTCGGGGCGCAAGTACAAGCAGTGCCACGGTAGTAATTGAGACCACCCCCTACGCGCTGCGCGCGGGCTGGCACGGTTGGGTGCGTTGAGGATCTTGTGCAGATGAGACCACCCCCTACGCGTTTGCGCGCGCCCTCAAGGGGGCGCTGCCGATGGCCCGGCAAAGCCGGTTCCATGGCAGCTGCTGGAGGAGGTCCGGCGCTGTGCGCGGACCGGGAGTGAGCTTGTGAAACTACAACTGCTGTCCGACCTGCATCTGGAGACCGAGAGCTTCGTGCCCGAGCCGGCGCCGGGCGCGGAGGTGCTGGTGCTGGCGGGTGACATCGACACGACCTGGCGCAGCTTCGAGTTGTTCCGTGGCTGGCCGGTGCCGGTGTTGTTCGTGCCGGGCAACCATGAGTTCGACCGGCGGGAGGTGGACGACGCGCGCGAGGCGCTGCGGGCGCATGTGCAGGCGTTGGGTTTGCGCATGCTGGATGACGAGTCGGTCGTGCTGACCGATGCGCAGGGCCGACGGGTGCGCTTCGTGGGCTGCACGCGCTGGACCGACTTTGAGGCCTTCGGTCCGTCGGGCCGCGAGCGGGCGATGCGCGCCGGGGGCTACTTCCAGAAGGTGATGCAGTCCACGTGGCACGGCGAGGCGTTCGATGTCGACGCCGTGCGTGCGCTCGCGGTCGAGAGCCGCACCTGGCTGGCGGCCGAGCTCGCGCGCACCGGCGACTGGGACGCCACCGTGGCCATCACCCATTTCGCGCCCAGCCTGAAGAGCGCCGACCCGCGCTATGGCCGCCAGCCCGGCACCGCCAGCTTCTGCAACAACGACGAAGACCTGCTGCCGCTGGCGCAGCTCTGGCTGCACGGCCACCTGCACTGCCGGCACGACTACCGGCTGGGCGATACCCGCATCGTCAGCAATGCGCGCGGCCATGTGCGCAAGGGCGAGGCCGATGGCTTTGACGCGGCGCGCCTGGTCAGTGTGTTCTGACGGGCTTGATCCGCAGCGCCCAGACCACGCCGGCCACCAGCAGCCCCACGCCGGCCAGCGTGGTGGGCGGCGGCAGCCGCTGATGCCACGCAAAGGCATAGGCCAGCGCCGCGAGCGTCTCGAACACGATGAGCTGGCCCGACAGCGAGGTCGGCAGCCGCTGGCTCGCTTCGTTCCAGCACAGCGTGCCCAGCCATGACGAGCACAGGCCGATGGCCGCCATCAGCCCGACGTAGGCCCAGGGCCGCTCGCCCAGCGGCGCCGCGTAGCCGGCCGGGATCAGCGTGCCAGGCGCGGCCAGGTGCAGGCCCGCGAGCAGCAGGGCGCCGAGCAGCGCCATCGGCAGCGTCACCAGCCCCTGCGCCGTGGCCCAGGCGCGCGGACTGCGGTCCCCATGGGCGCGCAGCCAGTCGGCGTTCTTGATCGGGTACCAGGTCCAGCAGGCCACGGCGGCCACGGCCAGCAGCGCGCCCTCGGCATAGCGGCGCGGGTCACCGGCCTGGGCCTGCAGCGCGGCCAGCTCGTCGCGGTTGACGCAGGCGAGACCCGCCGCGATCAACGCCAGCGACGGCGCCAGCCGCGCCCAGGGCAGATGGCCGTCGCGCACCCGGTTGCGGTGGTTGGCGCAGACGGCGATGACCACCGGCAGCGTGCCGATGATCATCGTCGGCAGCGGCGCGCCGGCTCGCTGGATGGCGGCCGACAGGCACAGGTAGTACGCAAAGTTGCCCACCAGGCTCAGCTGCGCGGCCTCCCACCAGTCCGCCGGCGCGAGCTCCTTCAGCGCGCGCCGGTCCAGCAGCAGCGCCAGCGGCAGCGCGATGAGGCCGAAGGCGAGGTAGCGCCCCACGGTCAGCAAGGCCGGCGCATAGCCCGGCAGCATCACGGGCGCCACGAACACCAGCCCCCACATCAGTCCCGCCCCGAGGGCGAACAGCAAACCCAGCAACATGGGCTGCATCATCCCTCGCGCTTGGGGCGCCGCAAGCCGTCATGCTTCGCCAGGCATGCAGCCACCCTCACGTTCACGTCGCGTGCGAGCGGCTTCAGCCCGCCGTGCCGACCTCGCGAGCGAACCAGCCCGCCACCGCCTCGCGCTCAGCCGGCGTGAAGTGCAGCCCCAGCTTGCTGCGCCGCCACAGCACATCGTCGGCCGTGCAGGCCCATTCCTGGTGGACCAGATACTGCAGCTCCGACTCGAACAGGCCCGGCGCGACTTGCTCGCCCGGTGCCGCCGTCAGCACCGTCTCGGCCAGGCTGCCGTAGGCACGGGCCAGGCGAGCAACCAGGGCGGGCGGCCGTGCCGCATGCCGGGCCTGCAGTGCGGCGCAGAAGCCAGCGAAGTCCACGCCGTGCGTACCCAGGTCGCCGCCGGGCAGGTGGGCGTGCTGCGTCCAGGGTCGGCGCGTGTCGCCCAGCAGCTGCCCAACCTGCGTGGCGCCGTCTTCGGCGAGCTTGCGGTAGGTGGTGAGCTTGCCGCCCCAGATGTTGAGCAGCGGCGCGCCGTCGGGCCGGGCGGTTTCGAGCAGGTAGTCGCGCGTCACGGCCGACGCGCTGCCGCCTTCGTCAAGCAGCGGGCGCACGCCGGCGTAGCTCCACAGCACGTCGGCGGGCTGCACCGGCTCTGCGAGATAACGGCTGGCCTGCTCGCACAGGTAAGCCGTCTCGGCGGCGCTGATCTCGGCGCGGTCGGGCGGCGACTGGTCATGGGGCAGCTCGACATCCGTGGTGCCGATCAGCGTGAAGCGACCCTCGTAGGGAATCGCGAACAGGATGCGGCCGTCGGGGTTCTGGAAGATGTAGGCATGGTCGTGCGCGAATCGCTGCGCCACCACGATGTGGCTACCCTTGACCAGCCGCAGCCCGCGCACCGGCAGGCCCTGGTCGCGCAGGAAGCGCTCGGCCCAGGGGCCCGCCGCATTGACGAGCGCCCGGCTGCGCAGCTGCCGCCCGTCCTGCAGCTGCAGGGCCCAGCCGTTGGGCGAGGGGCGCGCGGCGGTCACCGCACAGCGGGTCAGCACCTCGGCGCCGTGTGCCCGGGCGTCCATCGCGTTGAGCACCACGCAGCGGGCGTCGTCCACCCAGCCGTCGGAGTAGACGAAGCCGCGCGTGAACTCGGGCTTGAGTGCGTCACCGAAGGGCGTGCCCGCCAGGCGCAGGCCGTGGGAGCCTGGCAGCAGCTCGCGGCGGGCGAGGTGGTCGTACAGGAACAGGCCCAGGCGGATCATCCAGGCCGGCCGCAGGTGAGGCGCATGCGGCAGCACGAAGCGCAGCGGCCACATGATGTGCGGCGCGCTGCGCAGTAGCACCTCGCGCTCGCGCAAGGCCTTGGCCACCAGCGAGAACTCGTAGGTCTCCAGGTAGCGCAGGCCGCCGTGGATGAGCTTGGTGGAGCTCGACGAGGTGTGTAGCGCCAGGTCGTGCGCCTCGGCCAGCAGCACGCGCCAGCCGCGCCCGGCAAGGTCGCGCGCCACGCCTGTGCCATTGATGCCGCCCCCCACCACCACGACGTCAAAATCGTCCATGTCAACGACTCTAAGTGAAGCACCGCCATGGATGCATTGCTCGCGCTCGACCAGGGGACTTCGAGCTCACGCGCGCTGGTGTTCGACCGCACCGGCCGCCTGCTGGCCGTGGCCCAGCGCGAGCTGACGCAGCACTTCCCGCAGCCCGGCTGGGTGGAGCACGACGCCGAGCAGATCTGGGCCGACCAGCTCGCCTGCGCCCGCGAGGCGGTGGCGAAGGCCGGCGTGAAAGTGGCCGCCATCGGCATCACCAACCAGCGCGAGACCGTGGTGCTGTGGGACCGCCAGACCGGCCAGCCGCTGCACCGTGCCCTGGTCTGGCAGGACCGCCGCACCGCCGCCTTCTGTGACGACCTCAAGCGCCAGGGCCTGGAGCCCCGGGTGCAGGCGCTGACGGGGCTGGTCATCGACCCCTACTTCTCGGCCACCAAGCTGCGCTGGCTGCTGGACCACGTGCCCGGCGCACGTGAGCGCGCCGCACGCGGGGAGCTGGCCTTCGGCACCGTGGACAGCTGGCTGCTGTGGCAGCTGACCGGTGGCCGCGTGCATGCCACCGACGTCAGCAATGCGTCGCGCACCCTGCTGTTCGACATCCACCGAAGCGACTGGAGCGACGAGCTGCTGGCGGCCTTCGACATCCCACGGGCGCTGATGCCCGAGGTGCGGCCATCGGCGGGCGTCTTTGGCGAGGCCACCGAGTTCGGCGCCCCCATCGCCGGCATCGCGGGAGACCAGCAGGCGGCGCTGTTCGGCCAGGCGGCGCTCGCGCCCGGCCAGGCCAAGAACACCTACGGCACGGGCTGCTTCCTGCTGATGCATACCGGCGCGAAGCCGCATGCCTCCACCCAGGGGCTGCTGACCACCCGGGCTGCGCAGGTCGGGGCCGAGGCGCAATTCGCGCTGGAGGGCAGCGTCTTCGTGGGCGGCGCGGTGGTGCAGTGGCTGCGTGACGGCCTGCGCGCCATCGGCGGCAGCGGCGAGGTGCAGGCCCTGGCGGAGAGCGTGCCCGATGCCGGCGGGCTGATGTTCGTGCCGGCGTTTGCCGGCCTGGGCGCGCCCTACTGGCGGCCGGATGCGCGCGGCGCGCTGCTGGGCCTGACCCGCGGCACCACCCAGGCGCACATCGCGCGTGCGGCGTTGGAGAGCATCGCCTTTCAGAGTGCGGCCGTGCTGTCCGCGATGAATGCCGATGTCGGCCCGGCCGGGCGCCTGATGGAGCTGCGCGTGGACGGTGGCGCCTGTGCCAATGACCTGCTGATGCAGTTCCAGGCCGACCTGCTCGGCATCCCGGTGCTGCGGCCGCGCGTCATCGAGACCACCGCCTTGGGCGCCGCGTTGCTGGCCGGGCTCGGCACGGGACTGTTCGCCTCCACGCAGGCCATCGGGGCCCTGTGGCAGCTCGACCGCGCCTTCGAGCCGCGCATGTCACGTGACGAGGCGGGCGCGCGGCTGGCGGCCTGGGACCGTGCGGTGCGGCAGGTGCTGGCCGAGTAGGCGCTGCGGCGTCCGTTCTGCTGACACGCCCTGGCAGGCGGGGCGGTGCACCATGCGCGCCTTGAAACCCACCGGGAGCCCGCATGAAATTCGCCTACACCCTCGTCTACGTGACAGACGTGGCCGCCTCGCTGGCCTTCTTCGAGCGCGCTTTCGGCCTGCCGACCCGCTTCCTGCACGAGAGCGGCGCCTACGGTGAGGTAGACACCGGGGCCGGCGGCACGACGCTGGCCTTCGTCGACCACGCCACCGCCCGTGACAGCGTGGAGCACGACTACGTCGCGGCGGACGCGAGCCCCCAGCCGCTGGGCATGGAAATCGGCTTCACGGTGGCCGATGTGCCGGCCGCCTACGAACGGGCCGTGGCCGCCGGCGCGCGCCCGCTGGCGGCCCCCCTGACCAAGCCCTGGGGGCAGACCGTCGCTTATGTGCGTTGCCCGGACGGCACGCTGGTGGAGCTCTGCACGGCCATGGGCTGAGCACGCCCCTTGGCGGGGCGACTGCGCCCCGTCGCGGCGCGCGCGATGAACAGCTGGTCCTGGGCCAGGGAGGGCAGCGGGGCGCTGATGGCGCCCAGCGTGGCCAGTTCGGCGCCGCGGGTCGCGCGGGCCTGGAAGGAGGCGTAGATGGCCATGGTGGTGCTCGACGTCGTTGTCGTTGACCCATGTCTTTTGCAAGGGGCGTGCCTGAAGCGCATGGCCCACAATGAATCGTTATGCGACGTGCCGACCGACTTTTCCAGATCGTCCAGCTCATCCGCGGCCGGCGCCTCACCACGGCCGACTACCTGGCCCAGCGGCTGGAGGTGTCGATGCGCACCGTCTACCGCGACATCGCCGCGCTCGCCCAGCAGGGCGTGCCCATCGAGGGCGAGGCGGGCGTGGGCTACCGCATGCGGGCGGGCTTCGACCTGCCGCCGCTGATGTTCAGCAAGCAGGAAGCCCAGGCCCTGGTGGCCACGGTGCGCATCTCGGAATCGCGGCTGGACGCCGCACTCGCCCGCCAGGCCGAGAACGCGTTGTCCAAGATCCTCGCCGTGCTGCCGCTGGACGCGCGGGCCGCGGCCGAGAGCCTGGCCCTCTACGCACCCCTGCCGGCGCTGGACCCGGCCACCAGCGCCCACCTCACCGCCATGCGCGAGGCCACCGAGGCGCGGCGCAAGCTGCAGGTGGGCTATCTGGACCTCGGCGGCGTGCGCAGCGAGCGCGTGGTGCGGCCGCTGGCGTGCCTGTTCTGGGGCCCGGTCTGGACGCTGGCCGCCTGGTGCGAACTGCGCCAGGACTTCCGCAGCTTCCGCGTCGACCGCGTGGAGACGCTGCAGGTGCTGGACGAGACCTTCCGCGATGAACCCGGCAAGACCCTGGCCGACATGAACCGTCAGCGGGACGCTGAAGGGTGTTCATGAGCTAGGGCGAGTTGGGCCCCGGCCAGCCGAACCGCTGCGGTGCCGGCCTCAGGCCCGGCCCAGCACCCGGATCACCTCCGCCTCGGCCACGGGCTTGGCGATGAAGCCGTCCATGCCGGCGGCGAGAGCCGCCTGGCGTTCCTGGTCGAGCACGGCCGCGGTGAAGGCGTGGATGGGCAGGCGGGCGGTGGCCGGGTCGGCGCGCAGCAGCTGCGTGGCCTTCAGGCCGTCGACCTTGGGCATGTGCAGGTCCATCAGCACGCCGTCCAGCCGAGTCGCCTGGTCGCGTGCGAGGCGGATGGCGGCTTCGCCGTCTTCGGCTTCCACCACTTCGGCGCCCAGGCGCTGGAGCAGTGCCGTGATGATGAGGCGGTTGACCGGGTTGTCTTCGGCCACCAGCAGGCGCTGGCCCGCCAGCGGGTAGCGCGGCGGCGCCGGGATGCGCATGCGCGCGGCGGTGTCGTCCGCCGTCAGCGCGGTGGGCAGGGCGAGCTCGGCCCAGAAGCTGGAGCCGCTGTGGCCGTCGCTTTGCACGCCCACGCGGCCCTGCATGCGCGAGGCCAGTTCGCGGCAGATGGACAGGCCCAGCCCGGTGCCGCCGAAGCGCCGGGTAGTGGAGTCGTCCGCCTGGGCGAAGGGGCGGAAGAGGCGGTGCTGCAGCTCCGGCGGCACACCAATGCCGCTGTCCTGCACGACGATGCGCACCCGCCCCTCGCCCGCTGCCGAGAGCTTCAGCCGCACGTGGCCGCGTTCGGTGAACTTGAGCGCATTGACCAGGAAGTTGGCCATGATCTGCCGCACCCGCAGCGGGTCGCCGATGACCAGGCGCGGCAGCCCGGGTTCGAGCTCGATCTGCATGTCCAGCCCACGTTCGCGGCCAAGCGCTGCGCAGCCTTCGAAACTGGCCTGGGCCAGCGCGTGCAGGTCGAACTCGATCTTCTCCAGCTCCAGGTGACCCGCCTCGATCTTGGAGAGGTCGAGCACGTTGGACACGATCTCATTGAGCGATTCGGCCGCCGCCACGAGATGCGCGATGTACTGGGGTTGGCGTTCGTCAGGCCCGCCCTGCTGCAGCAGCCGCGCCAGGCCGAGCACGCCGTTGAGCGGCGTGCGGATCTCGTGGCTCATGGTCGCGAGGAAGGCGCTCTTGGCGTGGCTGGCACCTTCGGCCTGCTGCTTGGCGGCCTGCAGTTCGGCTTCCTGGCGGCGGCGTTCGGTCACGTCCTCGGCGACCCAGAGCGTGGGGTGGTCCGCTGTGGCTTCGTGGCGCCCGGGCAGCGAGCCCGGCAGGCCGCGGGCGTTGAACTGCACGGTGATGCGCCGGCCGTCGGGTCGCAGGAACTCGCGCTCGAAGGCCAGCGCGGACTGGGCGATCTCCTGCGCCGCGGGCAGCTCGGGCTGGCCGTCGGCCAGCTGCGGCTCGATGCCGCCGAAGATGTCCTGCCAATGGCGGTTCACCCGCCCGAAGCGGCCGTCACGCGTCAGCGCGATGCCCACGCTGGCGTGCTCCAGGATGGCCTCGGTCTCGATGCGGTCGCGCTCGTGTTCGGTGATGTCACGGGCGATCAGCATCATGGCCGGCTCGCCCTCCCAGTCCAGTGAGGCGGCCGACAGCAGCAGGTCGCGCCATTCGCCGCTGACGACGATGGCGGAACGGAAGTCCCGCACCAGGCCCGAACCTGCCAGCGCCTCGGCCAGACGCTGCGGCTCACGGGCATCGGGCCAGATGCCCAGCTCCACCCCCGAGCGGCCCATCAGCGCCTCGCGCGGCTGGCCCACCAGCGCGCAAAAGCCCGAGTTGGCGAAGCGGATGCGGCCGGTGCTGGCCTGGGCCACGCAGATGGCGTCGGGGTTGGCGCGCAGCACGCGGTCCAGCATGGCGGCGGTGCGTTGGTGCTGCTGCAGTGCGAGCCGCTCGCCCGTGATGTTGTGGCTGACCCCACGCCAGCCGATGTGGTGGCCGGCGGCATCGAAGACTGGCTCGCCCGACCCCAGGATCCATAGCAGCCGGCCGTCCGGGGCGCGAAAGCCATTGATGCGGTCGCGGTAGGGGCGCTTGGCGCGGACGTCCTCCAGCAGGGCCTGGAATTCGGCGTCCCTCACCAGCGTGGCGCCCCCGGGTTCGCCCAGGCGCAGGAAGTCCTCGCGCTTGTGGCCCGACAGGGTCTCGAACTCCTCCGACAAATGGGTGATGCGAAACCGCGCGTCCGCTTCCCACGCCCAGTTGTTGGCGGCCTGCACCAGCCGGGCCAGCCGGGCCTCCTCGCCGATGGCGCGGCGCAGGGCTGCGCCCAGGATGCGGTTGAGCAGCAGGGCCGAGGCCAGGCCGCCCACGGTCAGCAGCAGGTGGGCGCTGACGCGACCTTCGAGCGTCGGCTGCATCACGCCGCCGCGCCCCGGGATGATGCCCTGCGTCTCCAGCACCGCCAGCAGGAAGATGGCCAGCACATGCAGCAGCGCCAGCGCGCAGGCGGCCGCATTGCCGGCCACGCCGCCGGCCACCGCCACCAGCAGCGGCCCGGCGGCCAGCGAGAAGGTGTGCACGCCCAGGCCCGCCTGCGCCGCATTGCCCACCAGCACCAGCAGCGTGCCGGCCAGCACGACCGTCATGGCCGAGCGCGTGTGGTCATGGCGGCGCAGTAGCGCGGCGATGCCCCCCAGGGCCAGCAGCATCGCGCCGATGTTGACGCGCTGGCTCTGCCAGGGCGCAATGCCCGCCAGGCCCGCCATCACGCAGCCCACCACGAAGGCGATCAGGCCGACGCAGCTGACGATCCAGACCAGCGTGCTGGCGGCCTTGTCCTGCAGGGCCTGCGGACTGCCGGGCGTGTCAATCCGCGGTGAAGCCATTGCGCGCGTGGGTTCCGTCACAGAAGGGTTTGGTCTGGCTGCCACCGCAGCGGCACAGCCGGGCCTGCGACACGCGGCAGACCATGCGGCCCGTGCCGCTCAGCACCTCGACGATGCCGCGCAGCTGCAGCGGCCCGTTGGGCTCGGGTTCGATGGCGATCGGGCCTGAGCGGCGGGCCGGCATGTCGGTGGGCAGGCCCAGCAGGCCGGTCTCCGGTTCGCCGGTGGCGGCGAAGTGGATGTCGTGATGGCTGCCGTCGCAAAAGGGCTTGTTCTTGCTGGCGCCGCAGCGGCACAGCGTGGCGCGCGTGCCCAGGGGCTCGCCACGCAGGCTCAGCTCGCCGCGCAGCGCGTAAGGCCCGCTCTCGCGCACCGACAGCAGGTTGACCGGCGGCGGCGCCTCGTCAGCCTCGCCATCCTTGCGGCGGTACTGGATGGCGCCCGAGGGGCAGGCATGGGCGATGTCCACCAGGCGCTCCACCGGCATCGCGTCGGGGTGGATCCACGGGCCCTGCACATTGGCCAGGAAGACCTGCGGCGCGCCGGTCACGCAAAAGCGCGCATGGATGCAGCGCTTGGCCTCGAAACGCAGCTCGAGCTTTTCGCCCTGCACGACCTCGATGCCGTCGACCGTCTCGGTCGGCGGGGCGGCGACCGCGGGTGCTGCCGCCGCCGGGGCGACGGCCGGCGCCGGGGCGTTGAACGGCGTGTTCAGGTCCAGCCCGCGCTCGGCGCGTTCCTGCAGGGCTTTCAGAAGCCGTGCGGCCTGGCCGGTGCGTTCGGCGCCCTGGTCGTCGTGCAGCGCGGCGGCGCTGCGCGCGAGCTCGGCCAGGCGCTCGATCACGAAGCGCCGCGCGGCAGGCCCCGGCGGCATGGCGGCGGTGTCGCGCAGCGCCGTGAAGCTCACGCCCGCGTGGCAGCC
The DNA here is from genome assembly GCF_002205845.1 of Roseateles puraquae. Classification (GTDB taxonomy): domain Bacteria; phylum Pseudomonadota; class Gammaproteobacteria; order Burkholderiales; family Burkholderiaceae_C; genus Pelomonas; species Pelomonas puraquae. The sequence goes on from NZ_NISI01000011.1 coordinate 91,853, forward strand.
GGGGTGGCTGTCACCCGCGGGCAGGCGGGCGGCATGCTCGGCCAGCGGCGTGAAGGCCCGCATCAGGCTGACCGCGAGATCCACGTGCAGGCTCTTTTCGGCGCTGGGGCCGGGCATCAGGTAGCTCTGGGCCAGGAGGCGCAGCATCAAGCCATAGCTGGCGTTGGCCACGTCCACGGTCTCGGCGGCGGCCGGGTTCTCCAGCCACACGCGGCCCTCGGGGCGCGGCGGGCGGCGCAGCACCGGGTTGGTGGCGGCCGGCCACGCGGGATCGAAGCCGGGGTTGGCCGCACGCAGCGCGGCCAGCTCGGTGCGGATGGCGGCGAAGCGCTGGTAGTGGGACTGCTCGCTGTCACTGGGCGCGCCTTCTCCCTGGCGCACGATGGCATCGAAGGCGGCCAAGGCCGTCTTGCTGCACAACACATGCCGCGCGCCGCCGAGGGTCAGCTCCTCGGGCCCGAGCTGCAGCCAGCGGTCACCGCAGAAGGCGGCGTCTTCGCCATGCTCTGCCACGAAGGCGCGCAGGTCGGCGCTCAGCGTGGCGTAGAAGTGGCCGACGGTGTCGTAGTCGCGCGCCATCGGCGTGAGGCGCTTGGCGTCGGTGCCGCGGGTGAACAACCGCTCCGCCGCGAAGCCGTCGCCGTCGGCCTCGTCGCTTTGCTCGGGGCGCTCCAGGTAGATGAAGTGCTGCAGCGTGGCGTCGTTGAAGGGCGCGAGCTTCACGACCACGCGGGCCGGCAGGTAGCCGGGGTCGAGCGGGAAGTTGCCGCGGCCCAGACGCGGCGCGCCACCGAGGGCGGCCGTGATGTTCCACACCGCGACCAGGTGGCCCATCTCTTCGACGGCGACCGCGATGATCTCGCGCCGCCAGCGGGCCACGGCGATGGCTTCGCCGGCCGACAGCCCTTCGGCTTCACCCTGCTTCAGGCTGAAGGCTGCGTAGAGGTAGGTACACATCAGGTTGTGCTCCAGCTCGGCGGCCTCGTAGAGGTTGTGCAGCAGCTGTTCGCGACTCGGCGAGGCGGGGGCAGTCGTCATGGGAGCGCGTCCTGGTGCGGGCCCTGGGGCCGGTTGCGCGCGACATTAGCACGCAGCCGGGGCAGGCCACCCCGGGGTTGTCAGGCAGTGCGAAGGCGCGGCAGCCAGGCCAGCGGGTCGAAACGCGCGGCGGGAGCTTCCACCCAGCGGTGGAAGGGCACGGCCAGGCAGTTGGCCAGCAGCCAGGTGCCCAGCAGCATCACGGCGCCCACCTCTGGCGTGGCACCGGGCAGCTGGGCGAGCAGCGCATTGGTGAGCAGCAGCACCGGGAAGTGCAGCAGGAAGAGGGCATACGACGGCGTGGCCGCGCGGGCCAGCGCGTGGGCTGCAGCCGCAGGCACCACCGGCCGGCCTTCGGCGTGGCGCTGCTGGGCCCAGGCCAGCCACAGCGCCGTCACCAGGGCCAGCGCGAGGCGGTCGCGCCAGGCCACGGCCAGCGCGGCCGCCATGGCGACGGTCAGCAACACCAGACCGGCGCGACGGTGGCGCCACAAGCCCAGCCAGTGCACCAGCGCGCCCAGGCCATAGGAGACGAAAAAGTAGGGCGCGTAGGCATCCAGCGCTGACTGGCGGTTGAAGACGAAGGCCGAGGCCAGCACCATGCCGGCCACCAGGACCGGCCCCACCACGAGGCGGCTCGGGTGATGCCAGCCGCGCCGCGCCAGCCACAGCAGCCCCGCCAGCAGCGCGAACAGCTGCAGGTCGATGGCCACGTACCAGGCGCCCACGGTGAGCGCCTCATAGCCGAGCACGTCGTGCAGCAGCAAGGCATGGGCGAACAGCTGGCCGAGCGTGATGTCGGTCGGCACCAGCTCAGGCCAGGACGACGCGATCAGGCTGCACGCGCCCAGCGTCAGCGTCAGGGCGGCGAGGAAGGGCAGCACCAGCCGCAGGTAGCGCCGCCACAGCAGCTCGGGCAGGCCGGCTTGCAGGGCCTGGCCGCGCGGCGACAGGCCACGCGCACTCAGGTAGCCGCCCACCACCAGGAAGACCTGCACCGCCATGCGCCCGTACTGGTGCAGCGCGCCGGACAGCGCCGGCAGCAGCTCGTGAGCCGCCCTTGCGATCGGGCCGTAGCTGACGAGGTGGTGCAGCACGATGACCTGGGCAGCCAGGGCTTTCAGGGCATCGATGTGGGGCAGGCGACGGGAAAGGGACGACGACATGGGCCAGTCTCGGGGCCGGAGCTCGGGGCAACAGGGGGGCGGAAAGAACGCTTGAAAGACAACGGGCCCGCTCGCGCAGGCCCGTGGTGTCAGACATGTGAAATTCTACTGACCGGAACTCATGGAAAACCCCACCGTTTCAGGTGGTCACGATCTCGCGCCAGCCCTTTGCAAGACTTTGCAAGCCTGGCGACACCCTCGACACGGGTTCAGCCCGCCAGACGCCGCAGCCAGGCCAGCAGACGGGCGAACAAGCCGGGCGATGGCAATGGCGATGGCCCCGGTGCTGCGGTGGCGGGTTCGGTGGGGGCCGGATCAGCCGCCGCCGGGTGGCGCTGCAGCAGCGCCGTGCGAAAGCGCGCGAAGAAGTCCTCCGCCAACTTCTGGGCCGCGGCGTCCACGAGCCGCGAGCCGATCTGGGCCAGCTTGCCGCCCACGCTGGCCGTCACGGTGTAGGCGAGCTGGGTCTCGCGCGGGGCCAGGGCCTGCAGCGTGACCTCGGCACTGCCCTTGCCGTGGCCGGCGGCTCCGCCCGAGCCTTCGAAGCTGAGCCGGTAGCTCTGCGGCGGGTTCAGGTCGGACAGCTGCAGTTTGCCTTTGAACTTCGCCTTGACCGGGCCGACGGACACGGCCATCAGCACCTCGAAGCTGTGCTCGCCCGTCGCGGTGATCGCCTCGCAGCCCGGCACGGCGGCCTGCAGCATGGCGGTGTCGTTCAGGGCCGCCCAGGCCTCGGCCTGGGTGACGGGCAGGACTTGCTGGCCGGTGAGGTTCATGCGGCGATTCTGACTGCCGCCCGCCGCAAAAGCCAAGGCCCGCGCGGCATGGCCGGCGGGCCTTGGGCAGGGGCCGGGGGGCGACTTACTTGCCGGTGACCGTCAGCTGGTTGTCGACCGACTTCACGCCGTCCACCGCCTTGGCGATCAACTCGGCGCGGTCCTTCTCGGCCTGCGTCGCGACCTTGCCCGTCAGCTGCACCCAGCCGTCGGCGTCCGTGTCGACGTGGACCTTGGCCAGCGAGCTGACCTTGCTGGCGGCGAGCTGGGCCTTGATCTTGGTCGTCACGACCGAGTCTTTCACCCACACCTTGGCGGTGCCGGCGGGCTTGGTGTCCTGGGCCTGGCTGGCCAGCGGGGCGGCGAGGGCGCCGATGACGGCGAGGGCGGCGAGCTTGGAGAGCTTCATGGGAGGTCCTTTCAGTGCGGGGACGCGCCGGATGCGCGTCGCTGAGTCCGAAATCTAATGACGCTGTCCGTTGACCCGCACCGGCCGGCACGCCACGGGCCTGTAGGACGACGGCTCAGCGCAGCGCGGCCAGCAGCTGCGCGAGGCTGTCGAGGTTGTGGACCGGCAGATGGCGAGTCACTTCGGGCAGCAGGGCTCGCACGCCGGCGGCGCGGGGCTCGAAGCCGTCGAAGCGCAGCAGCGGGTTCAGCCAGATCAGCTCGCGGCAGGACAGCCGCAGCCGTTCGGCCTCGGCGGCCAGCGCGCGGGCGCCAACGTCGGGGTGATCGGGGTCGTCGTTGCGCTCCAGGCCGTCGGTGACCAGCAGCACCGTGGCCGCGCCGCCGCCCAGCACGCGGCGGGCCCAGTCGCGGTTGAAGGCCCGCAGGCTGGCGCTGATGCGCGTGCCGCCGGCCCAGTCGGGCACCGCGGCCGAGGCGGCGGCCAGCGCCACGTCAGGGTCGCGGCTGCGCAGCTGGCGGGTGAGCCGCGTGAGCCGGGTGCCGAACACGAACACTTCCACAACCGGGGGCTCGCGCAGCCCGCCGCCGGGGTTCAGCAGCCCCTGCGCGAGGTGCAGCAGCACGCGCGAGTAACGCCCCATCGAGCCGGAGATGTCGGCCAGCAGCACCAGGGGCCGTGATCGGCTGCGCGGGCGCTGGTGGGCCGGTGGGGCCAGGTCATGCCGGGCTTCGGCGCGCAGGCTGGCGCGCCAGTCGATGTGACCGCGCGCGGCGGGTGTGCTGCGGCGGGTGAGCTGGCGCGCCAGCACGGGCTGCATCGCGGCCAGCACCTGCCGGGCGGCCGCCCATTCGGCGGCGGTCATGGTGTCGAAGTCCCGCCGCTGCAGCAGCTCGCGGTCACTGACGGCCAGCCGCGCGTCCACGCTGACCTGCTCCGCCGCCGGCGCGGGCTCGGGGGCGGGCGCGGGGAAGAGCGCTTCGGCCAGTCGGCGGTTCTCGGGCGGGGGCGGTGCGCTGGCGCGGCCTTCGGCCTGCGGCAGCAGCAGGGCCATGATGCGGCCCAGCAGATCGGGGTCGCGCCAGAACACGTGGAAGGCCTGGTCGAACAGCGGCCGGTGTTCGGGCCGGTCCACCAGGCAGGCGGCCAGCGCCGCGCGGAAGTCCTGCCGCGACGCCAGCGCGCCCGCCTGCAGGGCCTGCGCGGCGAGCAGCAGGCGGTCGGTGCCCACCGGCAGGCCGGCCGTGCGCAGCACGCGGCCGAAGTGCATCAGGTTGGCCGCGAGATGGTCCACCCGGCGCGCTCCTGGCGGGTCAGCCCCGCGCCACCTGGCGCATCTCGGCCAGCAACCGGGCCGCCTCGCTGCCCTGCACGCGGGCGATGTCGTCCTGGTACTTCAGCAGCACGCCCAGGGTCGACTGCACGGTCGCCGGGTCCAGGCTCACCGCGTTGAGCTCGACGAGGGCGCGCGACCAGTCCAGCGTTTCGGCCAGGCCGGGCAGCTTGTAAAGGTCCAGCTGGCGCAGGCCCTGCACGAAGGCCACCACCTGCGCCGCCAGCTGGGCGTCGATGCCCGGCAGCCGGGCGCGCAGCACGGCCAGCTCACGGTCGGCGTCGGGGTAGTCGAGCCAGTGGTAGAGGCAGCGGCGCTTCACGGCGTCGTGGATTTCGCGGCTGCGGTTGCTCGTCAGCACCACCAGCGGCGGTGTCGCGGCGGTGATCGTGCCGAGCTCGGGGATGGTGAGCTGGAAGTCGGCCAGGAACTCCAGCAGGAAGGCCTCGAAGGGCGCATCGGCGCGGTCGAGCTCGTCGATCAGCAGCACGGGGGCTGGCGTGGTGGTCAGGGCCTGCAGCAGCGGCCGCTCGATGAGGAAGCGCCGCGCAAACAGCTCGTCAGCCGTGCGCTGCGCGCCGCCCGCCTGCGCGAGCCGGATCTCGATCATCTGCCGCGCGTAGTTCCACTCGTAGGCGGCGCTGGCGAGGTCGAGGCCTTCGTAGCACTGCAGGCGGATCAACGGCCGCTGCAGCGCAGCTGCCAGCGCGCTGGCGATGGCCGTCTTGCCGGTGCCGGGTGCGCCCTCCAGCAGCAGCGGGCGCGCCAGGCGCAGCGCGAGGAAGGCGGCGGTGGCCAGCTCGCGTGAAGGCAGGTAGCCCTGCGCCTGCAGCGCGGTGGCGGTGGCGTCGATGCTGGCCGGGGACGGCGTCATGTGGGCGGGCCCTCGTGAACCGGAGGAGCCCGAGTATCGGCCCGTGCCTCAGTCGCGGGGCGGCGGCAGCAGTCGGCCCAGCATGACGATGCCGAACACCGGCAGCACCAGCGCCAGGCCCCACTGCAGGGATGACAGCGCCTGCAGGCCGTCGCCCCAGGTCACGCTCAGGTTGTAGGCCGCGTGCAGCGCCATGCAGGGCCACAGCGAGCGGGTGCGCTCGTACAGCCAGCCCAGCAGCAAGCCGATCAGGGTGCCCGCCGCGAACTGGTAGACGTTCAGATGGGCCGCACCGAAGAGCAGGGCGCTGCCCAGGATGGCATGGCCTCGCGGGTACTGACGCAGGAAGCTGCGCAGGATGAGGCCGCGAAACAGCATCTCCTCCACCAGCGGCGCGATGACACAGACCATCAGCACCGTGATGGGCGTGTGCGCGCTCATGCGGTCGAACATCGCCACATCGGCCGTCGACATCGGGAAGACGGCGACCACCAGCATGTCCACCACCCCCATCGCCACATAGAGCCCCGGCAGCAGGCACAGCAAGGGCAGGGCCAACAGGCCCATCACGGCCTGGGGCGACTGGCTCGACGGATGCAAGAGCTGGCCATAGCTGAGCTGCGTCAGCTGCAGCGTGGTGGTGATGAGCACCCCGTTGCCCAGCACGAGGGCCAGGCTCATCAGGTCGTCGACCGGGATGCCGAGCAGCGAGCGCGCGTCATACAGCGCGCTGCCGATGACGAACTCCAGCACGAACAGAAAGGCCACCATGAAGGCGGCCTCGAAGGCATTCGGAAACGTGTCGCGCGGTTGCGGCATGGCTCGGCACGGACGCGGCGCGGCGGCGTCCTCCTCCCTGTTCTCGATGGCCGCGACTCTAACGGCCCGCGCGGCAGTGCCATGCCCTAAGCTGGCGGCTCCCAGGCTTACCGGGCGTTTTGCCATGAACTTCACACGAATCCTCGGCGTGCTGTTGCTGATTGCCGGCACCGCCAGCCTCGCGACCGGGGGCTTCAGCTACACCAAGGACAGCACGGTTGTGAAGCTCGGCCCGCTGGAGCTCTCGGCCAAGGAGAAGGAAGAGGTCAAGCTCCCGGTGTGGCTCGGCGTGGGGGCGATCGCCGCGGGCGGCCTGCTGCTGGTGCTGGGCGGGCGCAAGCGATGAGCGCCGTGGCCGAGGTGCTCGACTTCTGGTTCGTGCAGACTCGCCCGGCCCAGTGGTGGAAGGTCGACCCGGCCTTCGACGCGCAGGTCGCCGATCGCTTTGCGCCGCTGCACGACGCCGCCCGGCGCTGCGAGCTCTTCAGCTGGCGCGCCACACCGGAGGGCCGGCTGGCCGAGGTCATCGTGCTGGACCAGTTCGCCCGCAACCTGTTCCGCGGCACGCCACACGCCTTCTCGGCGGACCCGCTGGCGCTGGCCCTGGCGCAGGAAGCAGTTGCGGCCGGCGCGGACCTGGCGCTGCCGGCGGAGCAGCGCGCCTTCCTGTACATGCCCTGCATGCACAGCGAGTCGCGTGCCATCCATGCCTGGGCCGAGCCGCTGATGCGCGAGCGCACACCCGCGCACACGCACGAGTTCGAGCTCAGGCACAAGGCCATCGTCGACCGCTTCGGCCGGTATCCGCACCGCAATGCCATCCTGGGGCGCACCTCCACGGCGGAGGAAGAGGCTTTCCTGAAGGAACCCGGGTCGAGCTTCTGAACCCGTCGGACTAACCCTGAATCCCGCGGTCTGACGCGCATGTTCCAATCGGTTTGGAACCGATTCCAAAACCATCCGGCGTTCAAGCCGGCAAGGACGAGACAAGCATGCAAGGCAGGACAGATCGCCGTCCCGGCGCGTGGCTGGGTTTGATGCTGGCCGGTGCCGTGGCCGCACTGCCGGCGCAGGCTGCCGAGCCCGACTTCGGGCCCCACGTGCACGTGCTGGCGCCCGGCATGCCTGGCATCCAGCAGCGCATCGACGACATCTACGCGGCGCAGCAGACCAACCATTTCGGCCCGCGGCGTGACGCCATCCTGCTCAAGCCCGGCACCTACCGCGACCTGCGCATCCCGGTGGGCTTCTTCACGCAGGTGCTGGGCCTGGGCCAGCATCCGGACGAGGTGCACGTCATCGGCGACCTGCGCTCCACCGCCTTCCTGGAGAACGACAACGCGACGCAGAACTTCTGGCGTGGCGCCGAGAACTTTTCCGTGACGCCCACGCTCGGCATCGGCGACAACACGCTGCAGTGGGCGGTGTCGCAGGCCATCCCGTTCCGGCGCATGCACGTGCGCGGCAATATGCGGCTGAACCAGCGCGAGGGCTGGTCCAGCGGCGGGTGGTTCGCCGACGTGAAGGTGGACGGCGTCGTCAACTCGGCCACCCAGCAGCAATGGCTGTCGCGCAACAGCGCCTGGGGCCGGTGGACGGGGTCCAACTGGAACATGGTGTTCGTCGGCGTGAGCAACCCGCCCGCGGGCGAATTCCCGACGCCCGGGCAGCGCTTCACCCAGGTCGAGCGCACGCCCCTCGTGCGCGAGAAGCCCTACCTCTTCATCGACGCCAAGGGCGCCTACGCGGTGCGGGTGCCGGCCCTCAAGCGCAACAGCGTAGGTGTGTCCTGGGCGGGCGGCCGCATCGAACCGGGGCGGACCCTGCCGATCTCGCGCTTTCACATCGCCCGGCCCGGTGACACCGCGGCGGCGCTCAACGCGCAACTGGCCGCGGGCAAGCATCTGCTCTTCACGCCGGGCGAGTACCTGCTCACCGAGACCCTGCGCATCACCCGCCCCGGCACCGTGGTGCTGGGCATCGGCCTGCCCACGCTGCGCTCCGACAACGGCCAGCCCCTGGTGCAGACGGCCGATGTCGACGGGCTGACCGTGGCGGGCCTGTTCCTCGACGCCGGCTTGCAGGACTCGGGCGTGCTGATGGCCGTGGGCGAGCCGGGCAGCCGCCAGCGCCATCGCGCTGACCCGATCGTGCTGCATGACCTGTTCTTCCGCATCGGCGGTGCCGCGCCGGGGCAGGTCCACACGGCGCTGCGCATCCATGCGCACGACACGCTGGTCGATCACACCTGGCTGTGGCGCGCCGATCATGGCCAGGGCGTGGGCTGGGACAGCAACCCGTCGGCCCACGGCCTCTGGGTGGAGGCCGAGGACGTGACCGTCTACGGCCTCTTCGTCGAGCACTTCCAGCAGGCGCAGGTGGTCTGGCGTGGCAATGGCGGGCGGGTGTACTTCTACCAGTCGGAGCTGCCCTATGACCCGCCCACGCAAGCCGCGTGGCAGAGCCCCACCGGCCGCGGCCACCCGTCCTACCTGGTCGACCCGGCGGTGACGCGGCACCAAGCCTGGGGGCTGGGCATCTACAGCGTGTTCCTGCAGCCGGGCGTGGTGCTGGACCGGGCCATCGAGGCGCCGCGGGCGCCGGGCGTGCGCTTTCAGCACATGATCACCGTCTGCCTCGTGGACAAGGGCAGCATCGAACGCATCATCAACGACGCGGGTGAGCCGGCGCGCTGCCGGGGCGGCAGCAACACGGCAACGCTGAAGGCCTGGCCTTGAAGCCCGGCTGAGGCCCGGCTGAGGCGCGCTGAGGTGCGACGGCGGTTGTCGGCCTTGTCCGACAGCGGCTTGCGCCGTCCGTCACCTTTCGTCACAGCCCTGCGGCCTTAGCCTGAGCGCCTCTCAACCTCAGGAGGTCGCCATGGGCGCCACCAAGATCGTTGCCATCCTGCTGCTCGTCGTCGGCGCGGCCAGCCTTGCGATGGGCGGCTTCAGCTACACCAAGGACCAGACGGTGCTGAAGGTCGGTTCGCTGGAGGTCTCGGCCAAGGAGAAGGAGCAGGTCAACCTGCCGGTGTGGCTGGGCGTGGGCGCCATCGCCATCGGCGGCCTGCTGCTGGTGTTCGGCCGCCGCTGATTGCACGCAAAAAAGCGGGCGCCCGAAGGCGCCCGTCAAGGTGTGTCACCGGAAAGGTCGAAGGGAACTTGGTGCTCAGCCCAGCTCTTTGGCCAGGCGTGCCTCGATGCGTGCCTTGACGGCAGGCAGCGCGGCGGGCAGGTGGTGGGCGAGTTGCGCAAACAGCTCGTCGTGCAGCTTCAGCTCGGCCTGCCATTCGGCCGCGTCGATGCGGGTGACGGTGTCGAACTGCTCGCGCGAGAAGGCCAGGCCGTCCCAGTTCAGGTCGCCATAGCCGGGCGTCACGCCGAACACGTGTTCTTCGCCGCCACCGTTGCCTTCCAGGCGGTCCAGCATCCACTTCAGCACGCGCATGTTCTCGCCGTAGCCCGGCCAGACGAACTTGCCGTCGGCGCCCTTGCGGAACCAGTTCACGCAGTAGATGGCCGGCAGCTTGGCCCCCTGGGCCTGCAGCTTGGCGCCCAGGTCCAGCCAGTGCTGGAAGTAGTCGCTCATGTTGTAGCCCATGAAGGGCAGCATCGCGAACGGGTCGCGGCGCACCACGCCCTGCTGGCCGGCGGCCGCGGCGGTGGTCTCGCTGCCCATGGTGGCGGCCATGTAGACGCCTTCCGTCCAGTCGCGAGCCTCAGTCACCAGCGGCACCGTGGTGGAGCGGCGGCCGCCGAAGATGAAGGCGTCGATGGGCACGCCGGCCGGGTCATCCCAGGCGGGGTCGAGCGCGGGGTTGTTGGTGGCGGCCACCGTGAAACGGGCGTTGGGGTGGGCAGCCTTGGCGCCGGTGGTCTTGGCGATCTCGGGCGTCCAGTCCTTGCCTTGCCAGTCGATGCAGTGGGCGGGCGGGGTGTCCGTCATACCTTCCCACCACACGTCGCCGTCATCGGTCAGCGCCACGTTCGTGAAGATCACGTCGCGCTCAAGGCTGGCCATGCAGTTCGGGTTGGTGTGGGCGTTGGTGCCCGGTGCCACGCCGAAGTAGCCCGCCTCGGGGTTGATGGCGTACAGGCGGCCATCCGCATGGGGCTTGATCCAGGCGATGTCGTCGCCGATGGTCGTGATCTTCCAGCCCGCGAAAGCCTTGGGCGGGATCAGCATCGCGAAGTTGGTCTTGCCGCAGGCGCTCGGGAAGGCGGCTGCCACGTGGTACTTCTTGCCGGCGGGGCTTTGCACGCCCAGCACGAGCATGTGCTCGGCCAGCCAGCCTTGGTCACGGCCCATGGTGGAGGCAATGCGCAGCGCAAAGCACTTCTTGCCCAGCAGCGCATTGCCGCCGTAGCCCGAGCCGTAGCTCCAGATCTCGCGCGTCTCGGGGTAGTGCACGATGTACTTGGTCGGGTTGCACGGCCAGGCCACGTCCGTCTGGCCCTCCGCCAGCGGCGCGCCCACGGTGTGCACGCACGGCACGAACTCGCCGTCGGTGCCCAGCAGCTCGATCACCGCGCGGCCCATGCGCGTCATCGTGCGCATGTTCACGGCCACGTAGGGGCTGTCGCTCAGCTCCACGCCGATGTGCGCGATGGGCGAGCCCAGCGGCCCCATGCTGAACGGCACCACATAGAGCGTGCGGCCGCGCATGCAGCCCTTGAACAGGGCCTGCGCGCCCGTCTGCAGCAGCTCGCGCATGGCGGCCGGCGCCATCCAGTTGTTGGTGGGGCCGGCGTCTTCCTTCTTCTCGGAGCAGATGAAGGTGCGGTCTTCCACGCGGGCCACGTCGCTCGGGTCGGAGTTGGCCAGGAAGCTGCCCGGGCGCAGCGCGGGGTTGAGCTTCTTGAACGTGCCGGCGGCCACCAGCTGCTCGCACAGGCGGTGGTACTCGTCGGTGCTGCCGTCACACCAGTAGACGTCGGCCGCTTCGGTCAGCGCCGCAATCTCGGCCACCCAGGCAATCAGCCGGGCGTGTTTCACATAGGCAGGCAGGCTCAGGCGCAGGCCCTGCATGGCGGGTTGGTTCATGGCGAAAGCTCCAATCATGGGAATGTGTTTGGGGCAACCGAGCGGCTGGCCCAAGCACACCGCGCCTGAGAGGGTGGATTGTCGAATCCAATGTAATCACGCCGTAACCACCCGGCTCGTGTGGGTCATGCAAAACCGGAATAACACTATGCCGGCGCGGGCTTACGGCTCACGCCGGTGGCGAAGTGGGGCTCGGGTTTACGCGAAGGGGGTGTGTAATTCGACGCAACTTTGGGGGACTTTCGGGCAAGGTCATGACGCCCCTGGGGGCCGAACTTCAGTCGGTGCCAACTCCGTTGTCGCCAACCGGGCGCTGCAGCTCGCCCCGGCGGCATCACTCCAGCGGGTCAATCTCTCGCCCCGAGAGTGCCTCATAGGTCAGACGCAGATGGTTCATCCGCAGCAAGGCCTCGCCGCCCCGGTCGAGCGGCTTGAGTGCAGCAAATGCCGTGAGGCCAGCAGCACTGGCTTGGTCGAGAAGACGCTGGTGTTGTGCGGGCCAACCGCCGGGGCTTTCGGCGGGCAGGCCGCGTTCGGCGAGCTGCTGCAGGCTTCGGCGTACCTCGGCCAGGGCTGAAGACTCTGTGCTCGTGCCGACTGCCGCAGCAGGCGCGGAGCCCAGCGCTGCCCAGGCCTGCCGCCAGCGAGCGAGCAGCCCCCCGCCGGCGAGGTTGGCGTCGAAGAAGAGCGCATCCACCGGCGGCGTCGCCTGCGGGCGGATCAAGCTCAGGGGCTCGGCTACCACAGCGCCTGCGACCTGCTGCAGCTGCGCGACCAGCAACAGGCCGTCGCTCACCTCACCTGCCGGCAGCGCCTCGATGCGCTCCATCGCATGCTCGGTGAAGCGGTCAAAGCGCAGCTCGGCCATCAGCGCGGCGCCGTCGGCATCCCACAGCGGCCAGATCAGCGCCTGGCGAGCGTCGTCGAAGCGGCAAGGGCCGACGCGGCTGGGTTGCAGGAACACCCAGTCCTGCATCGGCGAGGCGCGCGACAGCAGGCTGCGCTGCGCGCCGCGAGCTGCGAGCAGGTCAGCCCAGCGCGTCCAGGGCTTGAGCTGACTCGCAGACCAGGCGGCCGAATCGGCAGGCAGGACCGTGGCGCTGGTGCTGTCGCGCGCCGACAGGCGCATGGCTTCGTTGAGGTGCGCGCCGACCAGCGACAGGCGCTGGCCCGTGGCGCGTTGCGGCGCACCGAGCCCGCTCCAGGGGCCAGACGCCTTGTAGCGGGCGATGGGGTCGAGGCCGCGCAGCGATTCCGGCCGGGCGTCCGTGCATGACATGAAGCCGTCGCGTGGCGACCAGAAGAGCATCGTCAAGCCCAGATAGCCGCTGGCAGAGCGCCAGGGCCGAGCCCCGAGCCCCAGCACTTCCAGCGCTCCGGTCTCGTCGTAGCGCGTGCGCGCACGACCGAGCAGCTCCGTCGGCGCCAGGCCCCTGGCAGCGGCCGCCTCCAGCGCGTCGACCAGCGCGTTGGAGAGCGTGATCTCGTCCAGGAGCCGGTGCTCGTCGGCCCCGCCGGCACGGTCCAGCAGCAACTCGATGTGGTCGGCGATGCGGCGCAGCAGCAACGCAAGGCGGTGGTACTCGGCCCCCTGCGCCCAGACGGCGAGCGTGGTGTAGCGCTCATGCATGCCGCTCGACAGGTGCGCCAGCCCGAGCTCGACCGACTCGCCGAACAGCCGCCGCGCACTCTCCCGCAAGCGCTGCCGCGAGACCTCCAGCGCCGCGGCACCGCTCCCCGCGAGCTGATGGTCCGCCCCTAGATCGAGCGCCTAGATCGAGCGCCTGCGTGCGCGGCGCAGCTGCCGGCTCCGGCGGCGCCACGTCCTGCCCCAGTGCGCGGCGCAAGGCCAGCACGGCAGCGACGCGGTACTTCTCGATCTGCGGCAGCTCGACATCGGCGATCAGGTTCGCCAGGCCGCCGCCCATGTAGCGCAGAGTTAGACGCGGGCGCTGGAGCGCGAGCACGAGATGCTTCTCGCCGGTCACCTGCAGCGCCTCGCCCTCGGCGAGATCGTGCAGGTACTGCCACGCCCAGCGATAGCCGGCCTTGCCGGCATGCTTGACCAGCTCCGCTGTCGGGATGGCGAGCAAGTTCTCTCGCAAGGGCGTAAGCGGGTCTTCAACGGGTGCGGGCGCCTCGCCGGCCCGCTGCTTCAGGCCGATGGCCGCTGCCAGGATGTGCTGGCACACACCCGCGGCCGGGCAGTCGCAGCTCGCCTGCGCCGGACCGCGGGCATCAAAGCGGATGTGCTGCTCACCCACCTTGACGACAACCTCGGTGTCGCTCTGCTGCTCAATCTCAACGGCCAGCCGCTCCAGGTCCTTCTGCGCGCGGCGCAGCAGGCCTCGGTTGGCCAGCGCGGCAAATCCCTCATCGTCGAAGCGGGTCAGTTGCTCCTGCAGTTGCGCAAGCAGGCGGCTCATGAGATCACCTTGACCAGCCACTGCGCCAGCCGCTGCGGCGTCAGCGCAGCGATCTCCATGCCGCAGGCCGCGAGACGCTCGGCCATCTGCCGGTCATAGACCGGATGGGCATTGCCGTCCAGCGCCGCGAGGCCGAGCATGCGCACGCGTGCCTCGGCCAGCTGGCGCACGGCACGCACCAGCTCCGACGGCGCCGCGCCCTCGCAGAAATCGGTGACGAGCACGAGCACCGTGCGGTGCGGTACGTCCACGAGTTGGCTGCAGTAGCGCACGGCCTTGCCGATGTCAGTGCCACCGCCGAGCTGGGCCTGCATCAACACCTCGACGGGGTCGTCGGCATGCTCGCTGAGGTCGACGACGTTGGTGTCGAACAGCACCAGCTTCACGCGGAAGGCCGGCAGCGCCGCGAAGATGCCGGCCATGACCGCACTGTGGATGACCGAGTCCACCATGCTGCCGCTCTGGTCGACGCAAAGGATGATGTCCCAGGGCAGGCGGCGGCTGTTGCGTTCGAAGAACTTGATCTGCTCGACGACGAGGCGCGCCCGCTCGGTGTCGTAGTGCTTCAGGTTGGCGCGCAGCGTGCCGCGCGGGTCGAAATTCTGCGCGACGGCCATCGGCGAATGGCGGTTGCGGTTCAGGCGGCCGGACAGCGCCTGACGCACCTCGGCTTCGAGCTGGCGCCGCAGCTCGTCCACCACCTGGCGGATGATGCGCCGGGCCAGCTGCAGCACATCGCCATGCAGGTGGCCGCGCAGCGTGAGCAGGGTGCGCAACAGCTGCTGGTTGGGCTCCAGTCGTTCCAGGGTCTGCGGGTCGGTGACGAGCTGCGTGAGCCCGTAACGGTCCAACGCATGCTTCTCGATGATCTCGACGGTGTCCCGCGGGAAGAGTTCCCGCACCTCGCCGAGCCAGGTGACGAGGTGGGGCTGCGAAGCGTCCAGCGAACCCGGGCCGCGCTCGCCGTCCTCGCGCAGGCCGCGGCCCTGGTACTCGCGGCCATAGAGCTGGTCCAGCGCGAGGTCGCGCCGCTTGTCCTGCCCCTGCAGGCCCTGCGGGCTCAGGGACCGCTCGGCGTATCGGCCGAGCACGAGGCGCCAGCGGTTCAAGGTGCTCATGACTGCAGCCATCCGGACAGGCCATCCGCGCGCAGGCGCGCCAGCAGCTGCGCGGAGCGCGCAACGTGGGCCTGCACCTCGGCAGCATCGAGGTCGTGGCGTACCAGGCGGCCGAGATCGCCCTGGCCGTGCAGGCCGGCCACCGCCTGGGCAATGCGGTCGGTCTCCTTGGGCGTCATCTCGGCGAAGGCCAGGCGCAGCTCGGGCAGCACGGCGACGAAAGCCGCTTCGTCCCACTCGCGCAGCCGGGCATCGAGCGTGTCGAGCAGGCGCGGCTGCTGCCAGGCGGCTTCGCGTGCAGTGCTGAGCAGCCCGCGCAGGAAGGCCACGGCCTCGACCGGCGTGACGCCGCCTTGCAGGTGCCCCGCCAGCACGGTCTGCAGGCCCGCCTCGTCCAGCCGGCCAGCGCCGTGCCGCAGACCGGCGGCTGCCCCGCGGATGAGGGCGAGGTCGTGCCGGGCCTGCAGGTGGTCGAGCAGGTCCCAGAACAGGCCGGCGTCCAGCGCCTGGCCAGCCGCACTGATCAGCAGTTCGCGCAGCCGTGACAGCGCCTCGATGAGCCCGCTGCCGTCGCCCGCCGCCCCCTGCAGGCTGCGACCGAGAAAGAGGGCGCGCTGGTAGCTCGATGCCAGCAGCGCCGGTACCTCGGTCAAGGCACGGGCCTCCAGCGGCTCGCGCGACTCCCACAGCAGGCCTAGCACGCTGCAGGCGGTGGCGACGGACTCGAAGGCCGCGTCCTCCGCGACCACCTGCACCAGCGTCGCCATGACGCGCCGGACATGGTCATGCAGCCCGAGCACGCAAGCCTGCACCAGCAATGCTGCCGCCGCACCGGCATGGCGCGGTTCATCGCCGTCGACGAGGCGCTGCAGCCGGGCCTCGAAGCGCTGCGCCACGGCCAGCGGCAGCGTCGTGCCGTAGACCGAGGCCTCGATGAGGGCGGCCTCGGTGCTCGCCGAGAAGCTGTACTCCCACTGCTCCTGCAGCTTGCCCAGGCCCAGCCCGTTGGCGAAGTCCGGCCCCGACACCCGCGTCGCGAGCGGCACGCCTAGCAGGGTCACGCCATGCAGCAGCCGGCTGGTCAGGCGGTGATCGGGGCGGCGGTAGAGGTCCAGCACGAGGCGGCGCGGTTTCGGGTCGTCGATCTTCAGGCGCTGGCGGCGCGCGCGGGCTTCGAAGTCGCGCAGCAGCGGTGGCCGGTCGGTGCCGGGCGGCACCTGGCCGACGGCCTGCCCTGCAAGGCGGCGGCGCGTGACGGCCAGCACCAGCATCCCCTCGGCGTCGAGCTCGCCCTTGACGAAGCAGCTCGTCACGGCATCCAGCAGGTCCTCGCGCAAGGGCGCGTCGCGCCCGCGCAGCGCGGCCAGGCGCAGGGCCTGCTCGTAGGCCGCAGCGAGCGTAGGCATAGGCAGTGGCAGCCGGTGCTTCTCGCGCAGCTCGGCGGCGATGTCGAACAGCAGGGCGAGCGTCTGCTCCTGGCGCAGACGCGCACCCAGCGTCACGCCGGCCTTGTCGCGCTGGAGCATGCGCTCCCACAGGCCTTGGTGCCAGGCCGGCGAGGTCATGCCGGCGCCGTAGCCGTTGAGGCGATCCAGCCGGTCCAGGCCATAGCGGATGAGAGCTGAGGCCTGGTCGCCGATGGCCGCCGTCTGGACCGTCGGCCGCTTCGTGCCGGCCGCCACCAGCGCGGGCAGCACGACCGCGTGGAAGCCACCGACGACGGCCAGCACCGGGCCCGCGCCGGGCGACCGCTCGGCAAGCGCCTCGCGGACGGCCGCCGCCATCTCGGCCTCACGGGCGAGGGTGCCGTCGGCGCGCAGCTCGTCCTCGGTGTGCTCGCTGCGCGAGAGCTGGCAGTAGGCCACGAGGTCGGCCATGTGCGCCGTGGTGCCGCGCGTCAGCGCCGGGGCCTCGAAGAGGTGTTCCCACAGCTCCTCGTGGTCGCGGCAGCCGAGCTGGCGGGCAAGGTGCGCGAGGTACTGGCTGCGCTGCAGATGGCGTTCGTCCGGGCCGGAGCGGGCGAGCTCATCGTCATGCTCCTGCGGGTCCAGGCTGGCCTGCTCGGCCACGTCGAGGTCGATGAAGCGGGCCGGCAACCCGTGCGTCGCCGCGTGGCGCAGCGCGACCAGCTCGGGCGAGTGGTCGCAGAACGGGTAGTAGGCCGCATACCGGCGCGCAGGCCGCTCGCCCTGCGCCTTGAACACGCAGTAGCCGTAGACCGCCAGCGGCATGCGGGCCTGCGCATGCGTGAGCTGCGGGACCAGCCGCGTGAAGCTGCGCGGCCCTTCCACGAGCACCGTCGACACCGGCCGTATCGGGGTCACGGTATTTCTGGATCGTTGCAAAGATCAGCCCCGGCCCTTTGCGCCGCGCCAGCGCCTTCACGCCGTTGGCGCTCTCGGCCACCTCCACCACCTCGCCGGTCAGCGTGGCGGTGACCGACAACTGCCCTTGCAGGTCCTTGCGGTCGGTGACGACGATGGCTTCATTGGCGGCCTCATCGGCGGAGGCAGCCTCGAGCCGCCAAAGATTCCTGAGCCCAGCCTGGCTGCGGTGTTGGACGGTCATCGCAGCCTCGGCGCTCCTGGGTCGCCGTTCCATGGCACCTACCGCCAAATCAACCTGCACGGCACCGCGGCTTTGCTGGCTTGGCAGCAGATTCCGGAAGCGATGCAAGAGTTGTTTGACAACGTCGCCGCCATGCGGGCCGAAGCGGATGCGGGTCGACTGGCGGCTCGCGTGGCGACGTTGTTCATGGACTTCCTGCGCATCCATCCGTTCCTGAACGGCAACCGGCGTACTGCGATGGCGTTCGCAACGGCACTCTGCGAACGCCAAGGGTTTGTGCTGGACTGGTCGAGCCTCAGTCGCAGCGAGCTGTACTACGCGGTGCGTTGCGCAGCGGCCGGGCATTCGCGCGTCCTGGAGGCGGCGCTACGGTCTCGCTTGAAGCGGCACTAAGGCGAGACCTCTGCGGCCCAACGGCCCCGGTGGCAGATCGAACTTCCGAAGGGGGCGTTCGGCCTAGTTCCATTGCAGTGGCGCGGATCTCGGCTGGGTGACGGTACCCAAAGGGCAGCCTGTTCGAAATCAGTCAGGGCGCCAGCAAGACCACATAAAGATCGCCTGCGAACAGGCTTGAGCCACTCGCGGACTGCCTGGCTGCTGACCCGGACGAACATCACTGTCGTTGACGGCTCTCCTCGTCAACCCGCCCCGCCTCACGCCTCCCCCTCCCCCACCTCATTCAGCAGCCCCAGGCACTCATCAATCACCGCATGCAGCCGAGCCACCCGCTCAGGCCCCATGCGCTCGTTGAACCCTTGCTGCGCCCGCTGCCAGGCCTTGCGCGCCTGGGCCTGCATGGCTTTGCCGGCTGGGGTGGCGTCGACCTGCCGGCTGCGGCCGTCGTCGCCGGGGGTTACCTCGACCCAGCCTTGAGCGATCAGGGGCTGCAGGTTGCGGGTGAGGGTGGAAGCGTCCATCTCCATCACGGCGGCCAGTTGGCCGGGGCGCACGGGGCCGAGGCGCACGATGTGGGAGAGCAGCGAGTACTGCGTGGTCTTGAGGCCCGCGCTGCTGACCTCGGCATCGAACAGCTGGCTCACGCGTCGTGACAGCTGGCGCAGCTTGAGGCTGCTGCAGCCTTTGGGCGCTGTGGCTTCGGCCGCGGAAAGGGCGTGCTTGGCTGGGAGCATTGAATCATTGTATCTACAATGATTGCAGCTACAACTTTAAGGCGTGCCCATGATCGCTCAACAACTGGCCGGGGCCTTGGGCCGGCGTGGTGTTCATTACGGCTGGGTGGTGGCGGCCGTCACCTTCCTGGCGATGCTGACCACGTCGGCGGCGCTGGGCCTGCCCGGCGCCATGCTGCAGCCGCTGAGCCGGGAGTTCGGCTGGTCGACGGATCAGCTGGCGTCGGTGTTCGCGGTGCGGTTTGCGCTGTTCGGCCTGCTCGGGCCCTTCGCGGCGCTGTTCATCGCGCGCTTCGGGCTGAGCCGCATCATGGTGGTGGCGGCGAGCTTCATCGCGATGGCCATGGGCTTGGCGACGCAGGTCACGCAGTTGTGGCAGCTGTTCGTGCTGTGGGGCCTGGTGCTGGGGTGCGGCACGGGGCTGACGGCGCTGGTGCTGGGCGCGATGGTGGCCAACCGGTGGTTCACGCAGCACCGCGGCCTGGTGGTGGGGCTGTTTGCCGCGAGTGCGGCCACGGGGCAGCTGATCTTCCTGCCGGCGGCCGCTTGGATCATTGAACACCTGGGCTGGCGCTATGCGGTGCTGCCGGTGGTGGTGGCGTGCATCGCGGTGGCGGTGATGGCGCTGCTGTTCGTGCGCAACCAGCCGCGCGACGTGGGCCTGCGGCCGGTGGGCGAGCCGGCGGATGCTCCGCTGGAGGCGCCGCTGGTGGCCGCGCCGCTGGACTTTCGTGCGCCGTTCAGGGTGCTGGCCGAGGCGGCCCGGCACCGCACCTTCTGGATCCTGGCGGCCACCTTCTTCATTTGCGGCTTGAGCACCAACGGCCTGGTGCAGACGCATTTCATCTCGCTGTGCGGCGACAACGGCCTGACGGCCGTGCCGGCGGCGTCGGTGCTGGCGATGATGGGCGCCTTCGACCTGGTGGGCACGACGCTGTCGGGCTATCTGTCGGACCGCTTTGACAACCGCAAGCTGCTGTTCTGGTACTACGCGCTGCGCGGCCTGTCGCTGTTCTGGCTGCCGTATTCGACGTTCACGCTCTACGGCCTGTCGCTGTTCGCGATGTTCTACGGGCTCGACTGGATCGCCACCGTGCCGCCCACGGTCAAGCTGGCGGCGCAGGCCTTTGGCAAGGAGAAGGCCGGGCTGGTGTTCGGCTGGGTGTTTGCCGCCCACCAGCTGGGTGCCGCCGCGGCGGCCTACGGCGCGGGGCTCACGCGCACCCTGCTGCTCACCTACAACCCGGCCTTGTTTGCGGCCGGTGCGGCCTGCCTGGTGGCGGCAGTGCTGGTGATGCGCATCCGCCGGGCGGCGCCGGCCGCCGCCTGACAGACGCGGCCGGGGCGCCGGGCGTCAAGGCAGGCTCAAGTCCATGCCAAGCGCCCGGGCGACGCCGAAGGTCAGCGCCAGCACGGCCACCAGCAGCAGCACGAAGGCGACCGCGAACTTGGCGCCCATGCGCAGCAGCGCGCCGCGGTCGGCCCACTGCTTCTCGCGGTCGAAGTGCCACTTGATGGCGAAGTACATCCCCGCGGCGAACACGGCGCCCTTGAACAGAACGAAGACGACTAGAACCCAATCCACCAGAGCATTCCCGGCCATGACGCAAGCCGGCATCTTGACCACAAACACGCCGGCTGGGTATTGGACGTTTTGACTCACCACGGCAGGCGCTGGCCGGCGGGTTGCGTTCACACGCGCAGTGGGCACCTGCCGCCACAATCCGCCGATCTTGAGGAGCCGATCCAAGGAGCCGCACTTGCCCACTTCTCCCCTTGACCTCGCACGCATCCGCGCCGAGTTTCCGGCGCTGGCCGCCGGCACGGTGTTTCTGGACAACGCGGGCGGCTCGCAGGTGCTCGCCCGCGTGGCCGACCGCATCCGCGACTACCTGTTGCACGACAACGTGCAGCTCGGCGCCAGCTACGCCGCCTCGCAACAGGCCGGCGAACGGGTGCTGGCCGCACGGCGCGCGGTGGCGCTGCTGGTGAATGCGCCGCACGACGACGAGATCGTCATGGGGCCGTCCACCACGGCGCTGATCGGCACGCTGGTCGAGGCCTTGCGGCCGGACCTGCAGTCGGGTGATGAAGTGATCGTGACTGAGTCCGACCACGAAGCCAACATCGGGGCCTGGACGCGACTGGCCGACATCGGCGTGGTCGTGCGCGTGTGGCGGGTGGATGCCGAGAGCCTCGGCCTGCGGCTGCAGGACCTGGACCCGCTGATCGGCCCGCGCACGAAGTGGATCGCCATGACGCAGGCCTCCAATGTCCTCGGCACGATCACCCCGGTGGCCGAGGTCGCGCGCCGCGCGCATGCGGCCGGGGCGAAGCTGTGCGTGGATGCCGTGGCCTACGCGCCCCACCGCCTGGTGGACGTGCAGGCCAGCGGCGCCGACGCGGTGGTGTTCAGTTTCTACAAGGTGTTCGGCCCGCACTATGCGGTGCTGTGGGTGCGCCGCGAGCTGCTGCTGCAGCTGCCCAGCCTCAACCACTTCTTCATCGGCCGCGAGGTCATCCCCTACAAGCTGCAGCGCGGCAACGTCAACTACGAGCTGTCCTACGGCTGCATCGGGATCGTCGACTACCTGCGCGACGTCGGCACGGCGCTCGGTGCCACCGGCAGCGACCGGGCCCGCATGCAAGCCGCGTTCGACGCCTTTGCCGCGCATGAAGACGCGCTGGCGGAGCAGCTGCTCGCGTGGCTGCGCGAGCGGCCCGGCGTGCGCATCATCGGCCTGCCGTCGGCCGCGGGCGGCGCGCGCGTGCCGACGGTCAGCTTCGTCGTGGAAGGCCGGCGGTCCGAAGACATCGTCCGGCAGGTGGACACCCACGGCATCGGCATTCGCTTCGGCGACTTCTATGCGCGGCACCTGATTGAGGCGCTCGGGCTGCAGGCCTATGGCGGCGTGGTGCGTGTGTCCATCGCGCACTACAACACGGCGCAAGAGATCGGGCGCCTGTTGGTGGCGCTGGACGCGGCGATGGCGTGATCGGCCGGGGCCGCGGGATGTCTGACGCGGCGGGCTGATCACGTACATCAGGAGGTCAGAGACTGCTTTTCTGGGAGCCCACGGCATGCCTTCATGCGCCTTCACCCGCCGCGCCGGCCCTCATGGCGCTCCTCACCGCCCTCGCGGCGCCGATGCCTGATGGACGGCACCCTCGTGATGCCGCTGGCCGCCATGCGCGCCCAGGATTGGGCCGCGCTGAGTGACCTGCTCGACCAGGCGCTGGACTTGCCACCCGCCGAGCGAGAGGCCTGGCTCAACGCGCTGGACGGTGAGCACCTCATCCACCGCGAGGCCCTGCAGGCGCTGCTCGCGACCCAGGCGGAGATCGAAACCGGGGACTTCCTGGCCGAGCTGCCGGCCTTGCCGGGCGTGGCGAGCGAGGCCGGCGATGCCCATGCCGGCGGCCAGCTCGTGGGCGCCTACCGGCTGATCGAGCGCATCGGCCGCGGCGGCATGGGCGAGGTCTGGCTGGCTGAGCGCGCCGACGGCACGGTCAAGCGGCAGGTGGCGTTGAAGCTGCCGCACGCCGTCTGGGGCGACGCCTTCACCGAACGCCTGGTGCGCGAGCGCGAGATCCTCGCGGCGCTCGACCACGCCCACATCGCCCGTCTCTACGACGCGGGCGTGGACGCGCATGGTCGGCCCTTCCTCGCGATGGCCTATGTCGCGGGGCAGCCGATCGATGTCTACTGCCGCGAGCGCGCCTTGCCCCTGCGCAGCCGCGTGGCGCTGCTGTTGCAGGTGGCGGCAGCGGTGGCACATGCGCATGCGCGGCTGGTGGTGCACCGTGACCTCAAGCCCGGCAACATCCTCGTGGGGGCGGACGGGAACGTCGTGCTGCTGGACTTCGGCATCGCCAAGCTGCTGGATGGTGACCAGACGCGCGACACCGCGCTGACCGCCGTCTCCGGCCGCGCCCTGACGCTGGACTACGCCAGCCCGGAGCAGATCCGCGGCGAGCCCCTGGGCACCGCCAGCGACATCTACAGCCTGGCGGTGGTGGCCTACGAGCTGCTGACCGGCGGGCGGCCCTACCGGCTTGCCCGGGGCAGTGCGGCCGAGCTGGAGGAGGCCATTGCCAGCGCGCAGGCGCCCCGCGCCAGCGACACGGCCACGGACGCGTCCACCCGGCGCCAGTTGCGCGGCGACCTGGATGCCATCCTCAACAAGGCCCTCAAGAAGCGCCCCGAGGAACGCTACCCGACGATGGACGCCTTCGCCGCGGACCTGCGCCGCTGGCGCGATGGTGAGCCGGTGCAGGCGCGGCCCGACAGCGCCGGCTATCGCATGGCCAAGTTCATCGGGCGCCATCGTCTGCAGGTGGCCGCCGGCGGGGTGGTGATGCTGGCCTTGGCCGGTGGGGCGTCGGTCGCGCTGTGGCAGGCGCATGAGGCCCGACTGGCCGCCACCCAGGCCCGGACTGAAGCCGCCACGGCCAAGGCGGTGCAGGGCTTCATGGAATCGGTGTTCATCTCGAACTCGGCCAACCAGCCCGACCCTGAACGCGCCCGTGCCACCACCGCCCGCGAGCTGCTGGACCGCGGCGCCGAGCGCATCGAGAAGGACCTCGCCCAGGCGCCCGAGGCGCAGCTGCGCTTGTACGAGCTGCTGGGCGAGATGTACTTTCACATGGCCTTGAACGACCGCTCGCTGGCGCTGCGCCGCAGTGGCGCTGCGCTGGCGGCCCGCCACTTCGGGGCCGGCAGCCTGGAGGCGATCAACGCCTCGGTGTCGCTGGCCAAGACATTGGCCGAAGTGGGCGATCGCGAGGCCTCGCTCAAGCTGCTGCTGCAGGCCGACGAGGCGCTGCGTGCGCGCGGCCAGGAGGATGCGCTGGCGCGCATGGAGATCGACACCACCCTGGCCTACCACTACTTCAACTCGGACCCGCCGCAAGGCCTGGCGCGCGCGCGCCGCGCTGCGGCCATCGCACGGCAACAGCCGCCGTCGCAAGGCTCGGTCGGCGCGCTGCACATGCTGGGCGAAGCGGCCAACGCCACGGGCAACCTGGTCGAAGCCCGGGACGCGCTGGCCGAGGCGCTGGCCCGCATCGACCGCCGGCCCGACGAGACGGTCGCGGTGCTGCCGCTGGTGTTGAGCACGCTGGGCGACGTGTACGCGCGGCTCGGCCAGCTTGGCGATGCGCGGGCGACGCTGTCGCGCGCCTACGACCTTGCCCAGCGCGGCAGCGATCCGTACACGCTGCACATCGCAGGCCTGAAGCTGTCGCGCTTTCTGGTGGCCAACGGCCGCGCGCGCGACGCGATCGAATCCGGCCGCGCCGCCGCCGCCTGGGCGCAGTCGCTGAAGGGCGACCATGAGTTCGGCGCCGGGCCGGCCGTGATGATCGGCAGCTATGGCCGGGTGCTGCTGGTGTACGGCGACGCGCGGCGCGCGCTGGGCTACCTGGACGATGCACGCCAGCGCCTGCCGGCGGCCTTGCCCGATGTGCTGGGGCCGTTTCTGGCGACGCATGCGGAGGCGATGCTCGCGCTCGGCCGCACCGCCGATGCGGCGGCCGACCTCGACCAGGCCGCGGCCTTGATCGGCGACCGGGTGGACCGCAACACCGAGTCGGTGCGGGCGGTGCGCCGCCGCTACTGGGTGGCCGTGGGCAAGGCGCAAGACGCCCTCGCTGACTTCGAGGCCCATGCGCCCCAGGTCGACCAGGCAAGCACCCCCTTCACCCGGCTGCGGCGCCAGGCCGAGCAGGCCACGCTGCTGCTGGCCGTGGGGCGCCCTGCCGAGGCCCATGCCGCCGCTTCGGCCGTGCTGGCGGCGATGGGCCAGTTGCCGGAGCAGGGCTTCAGCGACGACGTGCAGGCGCGCATGACGGCCGTGCAGGGCCAGGCCCTGCTGAGCCAGGGCCGACCCGCCGACGCGCTGCCCGTGCTTCAGCAGGCCCTCGCGCTGCACCGGGCCGCCTTCGATGCCGACCACAGCCCCGAGGTGGCGGCCGTGCGCGCCGCGCTGGCCACGGCGCAGCGACGAGCGCCCTAGTGTGGTGTCCCGCAAATACGTGCACATGAAATCGCGTCTTCAACCCCATGGCGGCGTTGCAAATCCTCGCGATACCACCGGGTATCGCTGCGGTTTGCGCCTTGCCCTGGGCTCGAAGCCCTCGATTTCATTTTGTGCACGTATCCGCGGGACACCACACTAGCGGCAGATCAGCCCGACCGCGTCCACCGCAGCGCCGGCGCGCCCTTGCAGCCCGACGATGGCCTTGTCGTCGCAGGTCAGGGTGCCCTTGGGGTAGTGGGAGTTCACGTTGTCCATCATGCGTAGCGCGCCAACCGGCCCGGTGACGAAGAGGGCGATGTTGCCGATTGGGCCCGTCGGGGAGGTGAAGGCGCCCGGGGTGTTCAGCGGCACGGAGGCGGTGCGGGTCTCGCTGCCGCGCGCGGCGCAGTCCAGCACCAGCGCCTTGAGCAGGTGGTTGTCGCTGCGCAGCGACGTCACCGCCATGGACCGCACCACTGACCCGGCCGGGCAGGCCGCACTGCGCCGCGTGCCGCTGCCGCCGCCGCCAGCAATCGGCTGGCCGTTGCACAGCGGCGCGATGTAGTTGACGTAGGCCCCGGTGCGCGCGAATACGCCGGTGACCTGGGTGCCGGCCGGGCACCTGGCGATGAACTGTTGCCCGCCGGTGCCACCGAAGGCCGGCGTGAACGTTTCCTGGGCCTGCGCGAGCGGCGATGCGCCGAGCAGGGCGGCCATGCCCGCGGCGAGCAGGGCCGAGCGAGGGTGAGCAAGTGAATGAGACATGTCAGAGCTCCTGTCATCGGTGAAGGGGATTCCCTTCTTCGAAGTACGCAACGCGGCAGGAAAGTCAGACATGGCCCACCGAGCGGCCAGCCCGGCGCACCGAAGGTGCGGGGCGCTAGCGCCCGTGCCAGCGCATCGCGGCGCGCCTCACCATCTCGGGCAGCAGGTGCTGCTCGTCTTCCACCTGCCGCAGCCACGCGGCATCGTTGCCCAGGCCGTTGATCTCGCGGCGCAGGTACTGCAAGGCG
The DNA here is from genome assembly GCF_002205845.1 of Roseateles puraquae. GTDB lineage: Bacteria > Pseudomonadota > Gammaproteobacteria > Burkholderiales > Burkholderiaceae_C > Pelomonas > Pelomonas puraquae. Next base: position 117,589 of record NZ_NISI01000011.1, read on the forward strand.
CCTTCGGCATGCAGGTCGCCGGCGTGGCTGTCCAGGCGCGAGAGCACGCGGATGAGGTCGTCGCGCAGCACGCGGTGCTCGCCGGTCTCGGGGTCGACGAAGGTGCCGTCCAGCCCGAAGCGGCAGGCCTGGAAGCGGTTGAAGGTGTAGGGCAGGTAGTCGTCCTCGCTGAGCTTGAAGGGCTTCTCGCGCGTGAGCCATTGGCCCAGGCACTGGATGAAGCCGGCCAGGGCCGCAGCCTTCTCGATGGTCAGCGGCGTGTCCAGCACGCGGACTTCGATGGTGCCGAACTCGGGCTTGGGGCGGATGTCCCAGTAGAAGTCCTTCATGCCCGAGACCACGCCGGTGCGGGTCATTTTGTTGAAGAAGACCTCGAAGTCGCTCCAGGTCTGCACGAAAGGCGCGCGGCCGCTCAGCGGAAAGGCAAACACCGAGTTCAGCCGTGCCGAGTCAAAGCCCGTGTCCTCGCCCTGCACGAAGGGCGAGGAGGCCGCCAGCGCGATCAGGTGCGGGATGAAGCGGCTCATGCCGTGCAGCAGCACCAGCGCCTCGTCGGCGCTCGGGCAGCCGATGTGCACGTGCTGGCCGAACACCGTGAACTGCTTGGAGAGGTAGCCGTACAGCGACGACAGCTCATGAAAGCGCGGGGTCTCGAAGATGCGCCGGCGCGTCCAGTGCTGGAAGGGGTGGGTACCGCCGCCGCAGAGCATCACGTCCAGCGTCTCGGCGCAATCCACCAGCGCATCGCGGATCTGGCCCAGCTCCGACACCACCTGGCCGAAGCCGGCGCACACGCCGGTGGACAGCTCGATCATGCTGCTGGTGATCTCGGGCTTCACGTCGCCGGGGATGCTGCGCTTTTCCATCAGGCGCAGCAGGTCGGCTGACACGGGGGCCAGGTCGTAGTCGTCGCTGTTGACGATCTGCAGCTCCAGCTCGACGCCCAGCGTCAGCGGCTGCGATTGGGCGAAGACGCCAAGGCTCATGGGCGGCCCTCCGTGCCAGGTTGCTTGCCAGATTCGTTGCGGCGGCGGCGCGGCGGTGCCGGGGGCAGCTCACCCGCCAGGCGCAGCGCGAACTGCACCGCAATCGGCCCGATCAACTCCAGCACCGCAATGCTGGCCAGGATGATGGGTACGGCGCCCGCAGCCAGCTCAGGCTCGGCCCGCATCAGCTCGCTCAGCATCACCAGGGCCGTGGCGGACAGCGGCGTCATCGTGATCGACAGGGCCAGGCCTTGCCGCCAGCTGGCCTTGGCCCACGGTGCGAGCGCCACGATGGCGATGGTCTTGGCGACGAAGCGCGCCGCCATCAGCGCCAGCGCAGCAAAGCCGCCGGCCACCAGGATCTTGGGCGACCAGGCCGAGCCGACGATGACGAACAGCATCAGCACCAGCGCGCCGCCCGAGGTGCCGAAGTGGCGCGGCCACACCCAGGGGCGGTCGCTGGTGTTGCGCAGCAGCAGGCCGGCCACCAGCGGCATCAGCAGCGTGGACACGCCAATCGCCCGCGCCGCGACGATGGAGAACGCGACGAGGCCGAACAGCAGCAGCACCGCACTTTCGTTGCGCAGGTCCAGCCGGCGGGCGACGAGGTACACCGCCCCGGCCAGCAGCGCGGCCAGGCCCAGCGTGGTGATCAGCGAGATCGACAAGCCCGCCAGCGCCTGGGGCAGGCTGCCGCCGTCGTCGGCCGCCCACCAGGTGCGCATCAGGGTCAGTGCAATCACGGCGTAAAGCGTGTTCAGCGCCGTCAGCAGCGAAGCGCGCTGCGTGACTTGACCCTCGGCGCCGAGTTCCATCGACACCCGCCCGGACACCGCGGCCGGTGCGGGCATGGCCAGGATGGCGCAGGCGATGGCCGTCTGCCAGCTCACGTCAAAGAAGCGCAGCACCACGGCCACGGCCACCGCGCTGAGCGAGGCCTCCAGCAGGCTGGTGGCGGCCAGGCCCGGGTTGCGGCGCAGCCAGCGCAGGTGCACGCGGCTGCCGATCTCGAACAGCAGCAGGCCCAGGGCGAGGTCGGTCACCGTCTGCGCGGCGCCGGACAGCGGCATGCCCACGCCATGCCCGAAGGCGGCGGCCACGCAGCCCGCCAGCGTGTAGCCCACCACGCGGGGCAGGCGGGTCGTGGCGGCGATGAATTCGCCCGCCAGTGCGCCGGCCAGCAACACGCCGACGACAAACATCAGTGCGCTGGACGGGGCGACGGCGAGACCGGCCCAGATGCGGGCTCCGGTATCGAGAGCGTTCATGCGTCTCCCTGGTCTTGAAAGATTTGGTTGCAAGCCTAGGGGGCGCAGGCGCGGCCGCGTGTAGGCCAACACGCCGAAAGCTTCCTGGACAATTGCGCGCCATGCAGCTCATCAGCCTCAACACCGCACGGGTCGAATCCTTCGTCGCCACCAACGGCGAGGCCGTGACCTCGGCCATCCGCAAACGCGCCCGCGACGGCGCCGTGGCCGTGGGCCCGCTGGGCCTGGCCGGCGATGAGCAGGCCGACCCGAGCGTGCACGGCGGCCTGGCCAAGGCGGTGTATGCCTACCCGCAGGCCCACTACGCCTTCTGGCAGACGGTGCGCGGCCAGGCCAAGGTGGCGGGCGAGCTGCAGCCGGGCGATTGCGGCGAGAACCTCACGCTGGCGGGCCTGCTCGAAAGCCAGGTCTGGATCGGCGATGTGCTGCGGTTCCCCGACTGCGAGCTGCTCGTGTCGGAGCCGCGCTACCCCTGCTTCAAGTTCAATGCCCACATGGGCTTCAACCAGGCCGCCAAGCTGATGGTGCAGAGCGGCTATTGCGGCTTCTATCTCGCGGTGAAGCGTGAGGGCTCGATCGCGGCAGGCCAGACCTTCGAGCTCGTCCCCGGCCCGCGCGAGGTGGGCATCGTCGAGCTCTTCAAGGCCAAGATGAGGAAGAAGGCGTGAGCGGTGCGCGCTGGCTGCGGCGCCATCTGCTGCTCGCAGCCGGTGCGCTGCCCTGGGCGGCCGGCGCAGCGCCGGTGCTGCGCGTGGGGCCCACGCGGCCGATCAAGTCGCTCGCTGCGGCCGCACGCCAGGCGCGTGATGGCGACGTGATCGAGGTGGACGCCGGCGACTACACCGCCGACGTCGCCGCCTGGCCCCAGCATGACCTGACCCTGCGCGCCGTGGGCGGCCGGGTGCGCGTCATCGGCGCGGGCGCGCACGTGCAGGGCAAGGGGCTGTTCGTGACGAGCGGGCGGCGCCAGCGCATCGAGGGCTTCGACTTCAGCGGCGCCACCGTGCCTGAACGCAACGGCGCCGGCATCCGGCTGGAGGCGGGCTCGCTGACGCTGGTGGACTGCACCTTCAAGGACAACCAGAACGGCCTGCTGTCGGCCAACGAGGGCAGCATCGAGCTGGACATCATCGATTGCGACTTCGGCCCCATCCTGCCGGGCGAGGGGCGCACGCACAACCTGTATGTCGGCGCGATCAAGCGACTGGCGGTCAGCGGCAGCTGGTTCCACCACGGCTTCAAGGGCCATCTGCTCAAGAGCCGCGCGGCGCTGAATCACATCCTCTACAACCGCCTGACTGATGAGATCGGCGGGCGGGCGAGCTACGAGCTGGAGTTCGCCAACGGCGGGGTGGCGGTCGTGATGGGCAACCTCATCGCGCAGAGCTCCACCACCGAGAACCCGCACGTGATCTCCTTCGGTGCCGAGGGCGCCACCTGGGAGAAGCAGGCGCTTTATCTCGTCAACAACACGCTGGTGGACCAGCGGCCCAGCGGCGGCATCTGGCTGCGCGTGTCACCGCCCCAGGCCGAGGTGGTGCTGGCCAACAACCTGCTCGTCGGCGGGCCGAAGCTCGCGGCCGACGGCCACTGGGTGCGGCGCGCCAACCTGGAGGCCGACTGGGACGAGTTCGTGCTCGCCGCGCGCGACGACTTCCGGCTGAAGCCGGGTTCATCGCTGCGCGGCAAGGCCCAGCCAGCGGGCGAGGGCGGTGGCCTGAAGCTCACCCCCACCCGCGAGTACCGGCACCCCCGCGGCACCCTGCCGTGGGACGGCAGCGCGCCGCTGAGCCCGGGGGCCTTCCAGCGCTGATCAGGCCGCGCGCGGGTAGTCGGTGTAGCCCTGCTCGCCACCGCCGTAGAAGGTCTCCTTCTGCGGGGCGGCCCAGGGCAGGTCGGCGCGGATGCGCTCTGCCAGGTCGGGGTTGCTGATGAAGGGCCGGCCGATGGCCACCGCGTCGGCATGCCCGCCGCTGATGGCATCCAGCGCCATCGTGCGGTCATAGCCGTTGTTGACGATCCACGGGCCGTTGAAGCGGCGGCGCAGCTCGGCGTAGTCGAACGGCGCGTTGTCACGCGGGCCGCCGGTGGCGCCTTCCACCACTTCCATGAAGGCCAGCTTGAGCGTGCTCAGGCGCTCCGCCACATGGTTGAACAGGGCCTGTGGGTTGCTGTCCTGGCCGATGTCGTTGGCCGGCGTGACCGGCGACACGCGCAAGCCGGTGCGGCCCGGGCCGATGGCCACGGCCACGGCCGTCATCACCTCGATCAGCAGCCGGGCGCGGTTCTCGATGGAGCCGCCATAGGCATCGGTGCCGTCGTTCGTGCTGTCGCGCAGGAACTGCTCCAGCAGGTAGCCATTGGCGCTGTGCACCTCCACGCCGTCAAAGCCGGCGGCGATGGCGTTCCGGGCGGCCTGGGCGTAGTCGGCCACCAGCTGCGGGATCTCGTCGGTGGCCAGGGCGCGGGGCTCATCGGTCGGCACCAGTTCGCCGTGGGCGGCATAGGTGCGCGTCTTGGCGGCACGGTTCGTGGACGACACCGGCGCCTGGCCGCCCGGCTGCAGGCGCTTCACGGAAATGCGGCCCACGTGCCACAGCTGCACGACGATCTTGCCGCCTTCGGCATGCACCGCGTCGGTCACGCGCTTCCAGGCAGCGACCTGCTCGGGCGTGTAGATGCCGGGGGTGTCGAAGTAGCCCTGGCCATCGGGGCGGATCTGAGTGGCCTCGGTGATCAAGAGGCCGGCGCTGGCGCGCTGGCGGTAGTACTCGACGTGCAGGTCACCGACCACCTGGTTGCGCGCCCGGTTGCGCGTGAGCGGGGCCATGACGAGGCGGTTGGCAAGCTCGATGTCACCGAGGCGGACGGGGTCGAAAAGCGTAGGCATGGAGTTGTAGAGCAGGTAAGACAAGGGGGCGAAGCCTAAGCAGACCGCACCATCCCTGCGGCTCGTGCGGTTGCTTCGGCGTGTGGTACGCCCACAGATGCTGGCAACTTGGCCAAAGACAAGCCGCCACCTTGGCGACAATCACCTCATGCTCGCCTACCGCCACGCCTTCCATGCCGGCAACCATGCCGACGTCCTCAAGCACCTCGTGCTGACCCGCGTGCTGCGCTACATGGGCGAAAAGGACAAGCCCTACACCCTGATCGACACGCATGCCGGCGCCGGCGGCTACTCGGTCGAGGGCCGCTACGCGCAGAAGAACGCCGAGTACGGCACCGGCATCGCCAAGCTCTACGACGATGTCGACGAGCTGCCCGCCCCGCTGGCCGATTACGTGCAGCTGGTGCGCGACTTCAACCCCGACGGCCAGTTGCGCCAGTACCCCGGCTCGCCCGCCATCGCGAACTTCGTGCTGCGCGACACCGACCGCCTGCGCGCCTACGAGCTGCACCCGACCGACCACCGCATCCTGGCCAGCTACCTGGAGAGCCGGCCCAACACCCAGGTCAGCGACCGTGACGGCTTCGCGGCCATCAAGGCCGAGCTGCCCTCGCCCACGCGGCGCGCGGCGCTGCTGATGGACCCGCCCTACGAGATCAAGACCGACTACGCCAAGGTGCTGACTGCGCTGCGCGAGGCGCTGGAGCGCGCGCCCGACACGGTCGTCATGGTCTGGTACCCGCAGCTGCAGCTGCTGGAGTCCACCCAGCTCGCCACGCGGCTCAAGGCCAGCGCCGATGCCGCGGCCAAGAAGGGCTGGCTGCATGTGCGCCTGACCGTGACCCAGGCCGACGAGCGCGGCTTCGGCATGATGGGCAGCGGCATGTTCATCGCCAACCCGCCGTTCACGCTGCATGACGAGCTGGCCGAGTGCCTGCCGCTGTTGGTGGAGCGGTTGGGGCAGTATGACGGGGCGAATTACGTGTTGGAGCAGAAGGCGGTTTGACGCTGCGATTGGCGTTCGGTGTCGGGAGGCTTTTGCTGGGAGCCTTTGCCGTTCGGTGCACCGTGCCGGGAGTTCGCCCCGGCGGGCGAGTAACTTTCTTCTGCTGCGCCAGAAGAAAGTCACCAAAGAAGAGGCGCTGAACCGCAAGTCGCCTCTGGCCTGCGACGGACATCGCGCGAAAACAAATGCTCAGAGCCTTAGCCGAGGCGAGCCGCTGCGCTCTCGCTGCTGACCCTATCCAGAGCCTGCGTCATCCACCGCCGGTGCGGTCAACGTCGGCTGCACGCCGAACTCACGAGTTGAAGTCAAGCGCCGTCGACGGCGCGTCGAGGCATGTGGCGCATTCACTGGTGAGCCCGGCGTGCAGCCGGCGTTAACGGGCGTGAAGGTGCGATGGATGGTGCTCGTGAGAGGGACAGCAGCGAGAGCGAAGCGGGTCGCTTCGGCGCACAAGCCGAGCAGGAGTTTTCGCGCGTGAGCTTCAGCGCCAGCCCGATGACTTGCGGTTCAGCGCCTCTCTTTTGGTGACTTTTCTCTGGCGCGACAGAGAAAAGTTACTCGCCCGCCGGGGCGAACTCCCGGCACGGTGCACCGAGTCGAAAGGCTCTCCGCAAAAGCCCCCAGCGACCCACCCACCCCTCCAGGATCCCGCGCCCCTCCCAGCGGCTGAATTAAGCTGCGCCCCGCACAGTTCCCCCGCCCCGCCGTCCCATGAGCGACCCCACCAAACCCGTCACGATGGAGCAGATCGCCGCCCTGGCGGGGGTGTCCACCATCACCGTCTCGCGGGCGCTGCGCGACAGCCCGTCGGTGACGCCGGCCACGCGCGAGCGCATCAAGACACTGGCCGAGGCGGCGGGCTACCGCTTCAACCACCATGCGCGCAACCTGCGGCTGCGGCGCAGCCACATGGTGGCCGTCATGCTGGAGATGCAGCCCGACACCGACCGCCCCATGACCGACGCCTACCCGCTGCAGTTGCTCGGGGGCATCACCCAGGAGCTGACCTCGCGCGGCTACAGCGTGCTGCTGTCGGCCCTGCAGAGCCCGGGCCAGGGCATGGCGGCGTCGGCGGACGGGGTCATCCTGCTGGGCCAGGGCGCGCATGGCTCGGCCGTGAAGTCGGTGGCGGCCATGGGCCTGCCGCTGGTGGTGTGGGGTGCCGAACATGGGCGCGGCGATGCGGTGGTCGTCGGAGGCGACAACGCCCATGGCGGTGCGAGTGCCGCCGAGCGGTTGATGGCGTTGGGTCGGCGGGAGCTGCTCTTCCTGGGCGATGTGCGCCATGCCGAGATCCGCGACCGCCAGCAGGGCTTCGCCAAGGCCCTCAAGAAGGCTGGCCTGAAGGCCCAAACCCTGACGCCCGCCGCCTTCACCTTCGGCGCCGGCTTTACGGCGGTGCAGGCCCATCTGGCGGGCCTGGGGCGCAGCGGCAAGGTGCCCGACGGCCTCTTCGCCGCCAGCGACCTGCTGGCCATGGGCGCCGTGCGTGCCTTCACCGACGCCGGCCTGGCCGTGCCCGAGCAGGTCTCGGTGATCGGCTACGACGACTCGCCCGCCGCCCAGAGCTTCGCGCCGCCGCTGACCAGCGTGCGCCAGGACTGGCACCACGGCGGCGTGCTGCTGGCGCGCAAGGTGCTGGACCTGATCGCCGGCCACGACGCGGCCAGCGAGATCATGCCGACGGAGTTGGTGGTGCGCGGGACTTAGTCCAGCACCACCTCCGTCCGCACCACACCCGCCCGCTCGGCGCTGGCTGACAGCGCCAGCCGTGTGCCCACCGGCGCACGCACGACCCACTCCGCCACGGCGCGGTCGCCGGTGGGATGCTTGTTGAACAGGAAGGCCAGCTGGCTCTGCTTGGGCGCGTGGCCTTCGAGCTGCGGGCCTTCGATGCGTTCCTTGCCGTTGACCAGGCTGATGGCCGGGTCGTTCACGGGCATGTGGATCTCGAACATCACCCCGCGCACCGTCTTGCGCTCCAGCGCCCGCTGGGTCACGTAGGCCGGCAGGTAGCCGGCGTTGGCTACCGCCATGCGCACCCGCCACATGTCGGGGCCCAGGGCCCGCACTTCGGTGCGGATAAGTTCCAGCTGGGGCAGGCTCATCGCGATCTGGCTCAGCCAGCCGGGGAAGCGCGCCGCCTCGCGCTCACGCAGGGCGGGCGGCGGGTTGCGCCAGTAGTTCATCTTGTCCCAGCCGCCGATCTCGACGGCGCCGAGCTGCGGATGCTGGAAGGGCGTCCAGTCGACATGGGCCTGGCCGCCGCACTGCTCGTCACTCCACTTCAGCAGCTTGAGGTCGTCTTCGACGGGGTGCTGGCGGTACCAGTCGATCCACTTGTCGGTGTGCACGCCGGCTTCCTTGTTGGGCGACCACAGCTCCACCACCCAGAACAGCGCGCCCAGGTGCTCGTAGACCCAGTCCTGCGTGCCGGTGATCACTTCCTTGGGGTGGTAGCGGAAGTCCTCGTAGATGCTGATGGCCGTGTAGCCGGTGTGCTTCTCGCCCAGGGCCGAGAAGTTCTGGAACAGCCACAGGTCTTCCGGCGTCATGTCCTTGTCGCTGCGGGTGCCGCAGGGCCGCAGGATGACGCCGCTGTGGGTGTGAAAGCTCACCGCCGCGCCGATGTTGGGATGCTGGACGATGAAGTCCACCATGGCCCGCACCTCGGGTTCGCTGGTCGGGTAGGGGCCGGCGCCGAGCTGCTGGAACTCCTGGCGCCATTCGCCGGGGAAGTTGCGGTTGAGGTCCAGGCCTTCACGGTCGGGGTTGACCTTGACGGTCAGGCCGTCGTGGTTCTTGATGAAGCCCTCGGGGATGAGGCGGTAGTACTCGCCGCCGAACTCGCCCGGTTCGCGCGCCACCATCAGGCGCGGCTCGGTGGGGTGCTTCTTGTAGCCGCCGTGCGGGTCGGGCACACGCATCGTCAGGATGCGGCCGTCGCCGTCGATGTCTTCCGGCGTGAGGCCGTCCACCGGCTCTTCGGTGTAGGGATAGGGGCGCGTGGAGCTGCGGATGTGGCGCGGCCGGTCGGCCAGCGCGAGCTCGGCGCCGTCGGGGTTCAGGCGCGGCACGAGGTAGACGGTGCGCGTGTCCAGCAGGCGGTTGATCTGGGCGCTCTCCGGGCCGCTGCCGCCATGCAGGCTCACCAGCTGGTGCAGGTAGTACAGGCAGGTGGTGGAGGCGGTCAGTTCGGCGGCGTGGATGTTGCCGTCCACCCAGAGCGCGGGCTTGTCAATATCCATGCCGCTGGCCAGGTTGGTCAGCACCACGACCCAGATGTCGCGGCCTTCGTAGCTCTTGCCGATGGAGCGCACCGACACCAGGTTGGGCCGCGACTCGGCGTAGGCGAAGAGCAGGGCGGTGAGCTCCTCGTAGCGGTAGAAGTGGTCGAAGCGCGGCGTGGGCAAGGGGCTGGGCATGGCGTCAAGGTCCGGTGGCGACAACCCCAAAACTAGGGGTCTTTGGATTGCCGCGGATTGTGTGGACCCCGCCTGAGCGCCCACCCAAGGGTTTGCCCTTGGCGGGTGTTCGCGGACGGCCTACTGACCCTTGAACAGGGCCTGGAACTGGCGCGACACCGGCAGCCGTTCCTCGCGGCCGCGCAGGGTCACGACCATGGTGCCTTCATCGACCCGGATGGCCTTGGCGATGCAGCGGCTGTTGACCAGCACGCTGCGGTGGATCTGCCAGAACTGGTCGGGGTCGAGCTGGGTCAGCAGCTCGCGCAGCGGCGTGCGGATGAGGGCGTCGCCGCCCTGGTGCACAACGCGGGTGTAGCGCTGGTCGGCCTCGAAGAACAGCACGTCCTCGGGCTGGATGAGCTGCACCTCGCGACCCACGCTGGCCTGGATGGGCCGCGCGGCCGGCCGCGCCTGCGGCAGGCTGGCCAGCAGGCGCTGCAGCGCCGTCACGTCAGGCGCCGGCTGGGCCACGCGGGCCCGCAGTCGCGCGAGGGCCTGCGCCAGGCGCTCGTCGTCCACGGGCTTGAGCACGTAGTCGATGGCGCCGGCATCGAAGGCGGCCAGCGCATGGTCGTCATAGGCGGTGACGAAGACGATCAGCGGCGGCGTGGCCAGCGCAGACAGGCGCCGGGCCACGTCCAGCCCGGTCAGGCCCGGCATGCGAATGTCCAGGAAGGCAATGGCCGGCTCGTGGGCCAGGCAGTCGTCCCAGGCCTCGACACCATTGGTGCTGGCGGCCACGATGGCCAGCTCGGGCCACAGCCGCGCCAGGGCGGCGCGCAGCTGCTCGCGGGGGGCTTCTTCGTCGTCGGCGATCAGCGCGGTGAGGGTCGGGTTCATAGGGTCAGCGTGGCCAGGCAGCCGGGGGCGGCGTCGGTGATGTGGAGGGTGGCGCGGGGCAGGGCGGCGGTCAGCCGGCGGCGGGTGTTGGACAGGCCCACACCGTCGCTGCTGCCGGGGGCGAGGCCGGGGCCGTCGTCCCGCACGGTGACCACCACCCGATCCCCCTCGCGACGTGCTGCCACCTGGATCTCGCCACCCCGCAGCTGCGGCTCAATGCCGTGCGCGATCGCGTTCTCCACGAGCGTGAGCACGATGCCAGGCGGCAGGTCGGCGGCGGCATCGGGCGGCAAGTCGATCTCGAAGTGCAGCCGAGCGCCCAGCCGGGCCTGCATGATGGCCAGGTAGCGCCGCACCATCTCGATCTCGTCGGCCAGCGGCTGCAGCTCGCGCTCGAACATGGGCAGCGTGGCGCGCAGGTAGGCGGTGAAGTCGCGCAGCAGCGGCGCGGCACGAGCGTCGCCGGTGTCCACCCAGTGCTGCAGCGAGGCCAGGGTGTTGAACAGGAAATGCGGCTGGATCTGCGCCGCCGCCAGCCGCGTGGACAGGCGCAGGGCGGCGTCCTGGTCAGCCAGTTCGCGCAGCCGTGCCTCGATCTGCTGCACGCGAAAGAGCGTCACCATCCACCAGGCGCCGAGCACGGCGGTCATGGCGGCAATCATGGTGATCTGTTGGTCCAGCACCCAACGCACCTCCACGACACCGCGCTTGAGCAGCACGCCCACCACGAGGCCGAGCACGAACATCACGCCGTAGCAGTACAGGTTCAGCCGCTTGCGCGTGGGGTGGCGCCACAGCGAGCGGGCGCCCACCAGTGCGAGGGCGGCCAGCGCGCACCAGAACAGCCACCAACCGAACTCGGTCATCCAGCCCCGGCCGTGGCGGGTGTAGAGCATGGCGGGCAGCAGCGTGATCATGTTGATCGTCAGGTAGCTGTCCACGGCCCGCGGCCAGGGCTGCTGGCCTGCGTTGGCCATTTCTTCAGGCGTGAACACCCGCTTGGGCCCGGGATAGAGCCACTGGCTGCAGTGCAGGCTGTCGAGGAAGGAGGCCATGGCGGCGGAGTCTAGGGGGCGCCTCGGGGCGCGCGGCCGGGCCTGCGGCGAATGGCAGCCCGGGGCGCATGAATGGTTAATCGACCGCTCGGTCGGGAAAAGGCAGAATCATCGGATGCCTGCCTGGACCTCCCTCGACCTCGCGCGCCGACCCGACGGTGTCGCCGTGCTGACGATGAACCGGCCTGCCGTGTTCAATGCCTTCGACGAGACGCTGATCGCCGAGTTGGACGATGCCTTCGCCACGCTGGGCGCCGACGCTGCCGTGCGTGTCATCGTGCTGGCCGGAGCCGGCAAGCACTTCAGCGCCGGGGCTGACCTGCAGTGGATGCAGCGCGCCGCCGCCGCCTCGCAGGACGACAACCTGGCCGACGCGCGGCGCTTCTCGGCCATGCTGGCGCGCATCGCCGAATGCCCGAAGCCCACGCTGGCCCGTGTACAGGGCGCGGCCCTCGGCGGCGGCGTGGGCCTGGCCTGCGCTTGCGACATGGCCGTGGCCGCCGACGCGGCGACCTTCTCGGTCAGCGAGGCCCGCATGGGCATCCTGCCGGCCGTCATCGGGCCGCATCTGGTGAACGCGGTCGGTCTGCGCGAGGCGCGGCGGCTTGCGCTGACGGCCAGCCGAATCGATGCCGCCGAGGCGCTGCGCGTGGGCCTCGTGCAGCGCGTGGTGCCGGCCGAGGGCCTGGACGCCGCCGTCGAAGCCTGTGTCGCCGACCTGCTCGCCTGCGGCCCCGCCGCGCAGGCCGAGATCAAGCAGCTCTACGCGCGCCTGGCCCCCGGCCCGATCACGCCCGAGGTGCGCGAGCTGACCGCGCAGACGATTGCCCGCGTGCGCACCACGCCCGAGGCTCGCGAAGGCTTCGCCGCCTTCCTGGGCAAACGCAAGCCGAACTGGAACGCCTCCGAATGAATCTCGACTCTGCCCGCCTCCTCGTCGTCGGTGCCGGCCTGATGGGCGCCGGCATTGCCCAGGTCGCCGCCCAGGCCGGCCATGAGGTCGCCCTCTTCGACACCCGCGCCGGCGCTGCCGAGGCCGCCAAGGCCAAGCTTGCCAGCACGCTGGACGGTCTGGTCGCCAAGGGCAAGCTCACCGCCGACGCCGTGGCGGCGACGCTGGCCCGCATCACGCCGGTGGCCGCCCTGCAGCCAGCCGACCTCGTCATCGAAGCCATCGTCGAGCACCTCGACATCAAGCGCGCGCTCTTTGCCGAGCTGGAAGCGCTGCTGGCGGACGACGCCATCATCGCCACCAACACCTCCTCCATCTCCGTGACGGCACTGGCGCGGGGCATGAAGCGGCCGGAGCGCCTGGTGGGCATGCACTTCTTCAACCCGGTGCCGCTGATGAAGCTGGTGGAGGTGGTCTCGGGGCTGGGCACCGACCCCCACGTGGCCCAGGCCATCGAGACGTTGGCGGCCCGCTGGGGCAAGACGCCGGTGCACACGCGCTCCACGCCGGGCTTCATCGTCAACCGCATCGCCCGGCCTTACTACGCCGAGGCGCTGATGCTGCTGCAGGAGCGCGCGGCGGCCCCCGAGGTGATCGACGCCTGTCTGCGCGCGGCAGGCTTTCGCATGGGGCCGTGCGAGCTGATGGACCTGATCGGGCACGACACCAATTTTGCGGTGACGAACTCGGTGTTCGCGGCCAACTTCTTCGACCGCCGGTTCACGCCGAGCCTGGTGCAGCAGGAGCTGGTGGATGCGGGCTTTCTCGGTCGCAAGAGCGGGCGGGGGTTCTACCGCTACCCCGAAGGCGCGCCGCCGGTGCCCGTCGAGAGGTTCGCGTCACCGACCGCACAGCGGCTCGTGGTGCACGGCCAGGGCTTTGTTGCAGATCGCTTCGCCGCCGCCTTCCCGCAGGCCGAGCGCCAGCCGGCCAGCGACTGGGTGGGCCTGGAGGCCGACCTCGCGCAGCTGCGCCTGACCGACGGCCGCACGGCCCGCGAGATCGCGGCTGCGCGCGAGCTGCAGGCGCCGGTGGTGGTGTTCGACCTGCCGCTGGGCGAGCCTTCGCATCTGGCCTACGCCAAGTCGGGCGACGTCAGCAATCCGGTGGCGTGGCTGGCCGCAGCGGGCTTTCAGCCCGTCGAGATGGCGGATGTGCCCGGCCTCATCGTCGCCCGCACCATTGCCATGCTCATCGACGAAGCCGCAGACGCCGTGCAGCAGGGCGTCTGCGACGAAGCCGGCGCCGATGCGGCGATGAAGCTCGGCGTGAACTACCCCGCCGGGCCCTTCGAGTGGCTGGGCCTCTGGGGCGGCTCGGCCGTCACCGCCCTGCTGGACCGACTCGATGCCTTTCACCGCGGCGAGCGCTACCGCGTGAGCCCCTACCTCCGCCACACCACGCCATGACCCACGCCTACATCTGCGACGCCATCCGCACGCCCTTCGGCCGCTACGGCGGCGCGCTGTCCAGCATCCGCACCGATGACCTCGGCGCCTTGCCGCTCAAGGCGCTGATGGCCCGCAACCCGAAGGTGGATTGGTCCCAGGTCACCGACGTGCTCTACGGCTGCGCCAACCAGGCGGGTGAAGACAACCGCAACGTCGCCCGCATGGCCGCGCTGTTGGCCGGCCTGCCGGTGGACGTGCCCGGCGCCACGATCAACCGCCTGTGCGGCTCGGGTCTGGACGCGGTGGGCAGCGCCGCGCGGGCCATCCGCGCCGGTGAGGCGGGCCTGATGATCGCCGGCGGTGTGGAGAGCATGAGCCGCGCGCCCTTCGTCATGCCCAAGGCCGAATCGGCGTTCAGCCGCGCCAATGCGGTCTACGACACGACCATCGGCTGGCGCTTCGTCAACAAGCTGATGAAGGCGCAGTACGGCGTGGACTCCATGCCCGAGACGGCTGAGAACGTCGCACGCGACTTCGGCATCGAGCGCGAGGCGCAGGACCGCATGGCCCTGGCCTCGCAGACCAAGGCCATCGCGGCCCAGCAGCGCGGCTTCTTCGCGCGCGAGGTCGTGCCGGTGGACGTGCCGCAGAAGAAGGGCGAGCCGGTGCAGGTGCTGCTCGACGAGCATCCGCGCGAGACCAGCCTGGCGGCCCTCGCCAAGTTGAAAGGCGTGGTCACCCCCGAGGGCAGCGTAACGGCCGGCAATGCCAGCGGCGTGAATGACGGTGCCTGCGCACTGCTGCTGGCCAGTGAAGCCGAGGCGGCCCGCCACGGCCTCACGCCACGGGCCCGCGTGGTGGGCATGGCCACAGCGGGTGTGGCGCCGCGCATCATGGGCATCGGCCCGGCACCGGCCACGCGCAAGGTGCTGGCGCTGACGGGCCTGACGCTGGCCCAGATGGACGTCATCGAGCTCAACGAGGCCTTCGCGGCCCAGGGCCTGGCCGTGCTGCGCGACCTGGGCCTGGCCGACGACGATGCGCGTGTGAACCCGAACGGCGGTGCGATCGCCCTGGGCCACCCGCTCGGCGCCAGCGGCGCACGGCTCGTGACCACGGCGGTCAACCAGCTCGAAGTGACCGGCGGCCGCTACGCGCTGTGCACGATGTGCATCGGCGTTGGCCAAGGCATCGCGCTGATCCTCGAGCGCGTTTGAACGACGACTGAATCAACACAGCCACAGAGACACAGAGGCACAGAGACAGCGAGGTTCCTCTGTGTCTCTGTGCCTCTGTGGCTGTGTTCCTGCTATTCCAAGAACAGCCTGGAGATGCCCTTCAGGCTCACGAGATTGCCTGGGTTGCTGGTCTCGTTGAGCACGCCGCTCATGCGCTGGAGCAGCCGCGGGCTCTTCTTGGCGCGCCAGATCAGCAGGTCGGCCAGCCAGGGGTGGGCGTTCACGCGGTTGGCGCGTTCGTAGAGGTCGAACTTGGGCTTGAGCGCGGTGAGCGCTGCTTCGTACTGCGCGCGCGCAGCGGCATCGTCCACCCGGTGGGCCAGCAGCGCGTCGGCCGCCAGCATGCCGGTCTCCATCGCCTTGCCGATGCCTTCGCCCGTGAAGCTGTAGGTGCTGCCGGCGGCCTCGCCGGTGACCAGCAGGCCCGGGCGGCTCCACCGGGCGCCGGTCAGGGTGCAGCGCAGCGGCGCGCCCTTGAGCTCGCCGACCAGTTCGCCCACGCGCATCAGCTCCGCCGCCGGCGGGTAGGTGGCCACGAAGGCGTCGAAGATGGCGCGCAGGTTCACGTCCTTCTTCTGGCCTTTGCCGCCGCCGAGGTCTCGATGGCTGTCGGTGACGCCGACGCCGATGTTGAAGTGGCCGCCGGGCGCCGGGAAGATCCAGCCGTAGCCGGGGCGCACGGACTTGTCCCACACCACCTCCAGCGCGGTGATCTTGCCCACCATCTGCGGCGCCTTCACGTAGCCGCGCAGCGCCACGCCGCTGGGCGTGTGACGCTCGCACATGCCGGCGGCGGTGAGGGCCTTGGGCACGGCGCCGGTGGCCAACACCACCCAGGGGGCGCGCACCTCGATGAGGTCATCGCCGCGCTTGAGGCGGGCGCCCACCACGCGGCCGGCGTCTTCGAGCGGCGCCTCGAAACGGGCCTGCTCAAACACGGCGCCAGCGGCCTGCGCCGCGCGCAACAGCAGCGCATCGAGCTCGCGGCGCGGCAGCACGGCCAGCGACCCCGGCACGTCGATGCGTCCGCCCCGCGGGCCGATGCAGCCCACGTGCGTCACCGGCTGCGCCATGCGCATCACCTCGTCCAGCACGCCCAGGCGTTGCAGGGCCTTGTGGGCGTCGGGAATCAGGCCGTCGCCACAGGTCTTGTCGCGGCCGGCCGGGTGCTGGTCGACCAGCCGCACGCGCCAACCGGCCAGGGCCAGCACGCGCGCGCAGGCGCTGCCGGCCGGGCCGGCGCCAACGATGAGCACATCGCAATCCGGCGAGTGGGCGGCGCCATCGGGCTGTCGTTCAGGGGTCACGGGCGAGGGCAGGGGAGAAAGGTCGGGGATTCTAGGAGTGCCCTTCAACCGCCTGGAACGCCCGGTCCGCCCCCGCTTCCGGGGTGTCGGCACCGGTGGCCGCCCTGCTCGAACTGGGGGTTTTGGATTTGTGTGGTCATGTCACAACGCCCATGCCTTCAGTCACCCTTCAGAGGGACGGGGATTCCCCTAGGTTTCTGGCGTGTAAAGCTGTTTGATGGGGTTGTAACGAGGTCTATTGGGGGCTACCCGGATCGGTGGGGGGTGTGGCAGTCGCCAGACTCGCGACGCGAAAAAGCGTTTTTCCGCTCTGGACTCGCATTTCCAAATCACCTGCAACAACAGCGTTGAGAACGTCCTCACGAAGGAGTAGTCATGTTTAAACGAAACGCCCGAAGCGCCGCCGCGCTGGCGATGATCGGCACCTTGGGTGCCGTCTCCGCCTTCGCCCAGGAGGCTTCGCCCGAGAAGCTCGAGCGCATCGAGATCACCGGCTCCCGCATCAAGTCGGTCGGTGCCGAGTCCAGCAGCCCGATCACCTCGGTCGGCAAGGAAGACATCAGCATCAAGCAGCCGGTGGCGGTTGAAGAGCTGGTGCGCGGCCTGCCCTCGGCCTACCCGGCCATCGGCCCGAACGTGAACAACGGCTCCAACGGCACGGCCTCCATCAACCTGCGTGGCCTGGGCTCCAACCGCACCCTGGTGCTGGTCAACAGCCGCCGTATCGTGCCCGCCACCCTGGGCGGCGTGGTCGACACCAACACCATCCCGGTCTCGCTGCTCGAGCGCGTGGACCTGGTCACCGGCGGCGCCTCCGCTGTGTACGGTGCGGACGCGGTCTCCGGCGTGGTGAACTTCATCACCAAGCGCAACTTCTCCGGCGTCGAGGCCACCTCGCTGTACAGCGCCTCCGAGAAGGGTGACGCCCAGCGTTACAAGAACGACCTGACCATCGGTGCCAACCTGGCCGACGGTCGCGGCAACGTCGTCGTGCACGTGGGCACCACCCGCACCAGCCCCCTGCAGCTCGCCCAGCGTGACTACGCCGTGACCGCGATCTCGTCGGGCACCGGTCTGCCGGGCGGTTTCTCGGGCACCTCGGTGCCGGCCATCTGGTCGGGCATGCCCAGCACGCTCGCCGGCTCGAAGGTGATCGACGCCACCTCCGGCGTCTTCCGCAACGCCGTCTCCAGCGGGCCGCCGGACGGCTACAACACCAACCCGCCGAACTACTTCGAGACGCCGCTGACGCGCACCCAGGCCACCGGCATGGGCCGCTTCCAGATCAATGACTACGCCGAGGTCTACGGCGAGGTGTTCCACACCCGCTCCAACGTCACGCTGAACCTGGCACCCTCGGGCACCTTCGGCGCGGCGCTGAACATCCCGATCGGCAACCCCTACATCACGCCGGCGGTTCGCGCCCAGCTGTGCGCGGCCTACAACATCTCGGCCTCCAACTGCGTGCCGGGCAGCACGACCGAGTTCCGCGCCAACATCGCCCGCCGCTTCGTTGAAGCCGGCCCGCGGATCTACAGCTACGACAACACCACCACCCAGTACACCGCTGGCGTGCGCGGTGACATCCCGATCCTGGAAGGCTGGACCTACGACACCTACTACCAGACGGGTCGTTCGGACCAGATCCAGCGCACCGGCAACGGCTTCTCGGCCAGCAAGCTGCAGCAGGCCGTGCGCGCCACCAGCACCACGGCCTGTACCGTGACGACGGGCGGCTGCGTGCCGATCAACCTGTTCGGCGCCGCCGGCACGATCACGCCGGCCATGCTGGCCTTCATCGCCACGCCGACCTTCCAGACGACGCGCGTCGAGCAGACCGTCATCGCCGGCTCGGCCAGCGGTGAAGTCGCCATCGCCAAGAGCCCCTGGGCCAAGAACCCGCTGGGCGTGGCCATCGGTTACGAAGACCGCAAGGTGTTCGGCGGCAATGCTTCCGACGCCGTGGTGCAGACGCAGGGCGAACTGCTGGGCTCCGGCGCTCCGACGCCTGACCGCAGCGGTACGCTGAAGTTCCGCGAGCTGTACGGCGAAGCCACCCTGCCGCTGGTCAACAACAAGCCGTTCATCTACTCGATGAACATCGGCTACGGCTACCGCAACACCGAGTTCGACTCCATCGGCGGTGTGAAGAGCTACGGCAGCTGGAAGAAGTCGTTCGACTACGCCCCCATCAAGGGCCTGCGCTTCCGCGGCGAAAGCCAGCGCGCCACCCGCGCTCCGAACGTGAACGAGCTCTACGCGCCCGTCACGACCGGTCTGGCCACGCTGCAGGTCGACCCCTGCCAGGGCGCCAGCATCAGCGCTGGCCAGGCGGGCCAGGCCGGCACGCTGACCAATCTGTGCCAACTCACCGGCGTGCCGGCGGCCCAGATCGGCAACGTCGCCGCACCGTCGTCCAACCAGATCAACAACACCTCTGGCGGCAACCCCAACCTCGGCCCCGAGAAGGCTGACACCACGACCCTCGGCCTGGTGTGGGAGCCTGACTTCGTGGACGGCCTGTCGGTCACCCTGGACTTCTGGAAGATCAAGATCAACGGCGCCGTCTCGTCGCCGTCGGCTCGCCAGGTGGTGGACGGCTGCTACACCGCCGCCCTGAACCCCGGCTTCACCTACAACAGCTTCTGCCAGCTGATCCAGCGTGACCCGCTGAACGGCGGCCTCAACGGCACGGGCAGCCGTGGCGTGAGCACGCAGTCCTCCAACCTGGGCACCTACAACTACTCGGGCGTGGACGTCGGTGCGAACTACCGTCTGCCGCTGAAGAAGGTGGGTCTGCCCAACTGGGGTCGCGTGGATCTGTCCATGCAGGTTGCCTACATGAAGAAGGCTGACTTCAAGTCGCTGCCTAGCGTCGCCACGCTGGAGCAGGCCGGCTACTACAGCACCGCCTTCGACGACGGCAACCCGTACGCCAAGCTGCGCTTCAACCAGCGCACCAGCTGGACGCTGGGTGACTACACCGTCGGCCTGGCCTGGCGCCACATCGGCGGCACCAGCGTCGCCCCGGGCAGCGAGTCCACCTACACCCCGGCCAACAGCATCAAGGCCTACGACTACTTCGACCTGAACGGTTCCTGGCAGATCACCAAGAACTGGAAGCTGTCGATGACCGTCAACAACCTGTTCGACAAGCAGCCGCCGCTGGTCGGCACGGGTATCGGTGCCGGTGCCACCAACTTCGGCAACACCTTCCCGAGCATGTACGACGTGATCGGCCGCCGCTACACGGCCACGCTGCAAGCCAACTTCTGATCGAAGTCAGGCAGGGCCACTCTTCGGGGTGGCACCATCGACGGGCCCTTCGGGGCCCGTTTTTCATGGGCGCGCAGAATCTGCGCATCAACTCCTTGACCATGGCTGGCATCTCACCCGCTTCTTCCCTCGGCCAAGGCCTGCGCGCGATGGCGGCCGGTCAACTCGACGCCGCCCGCTCGCTGCTCGAGCAGGCGCTGCGCGAGCAACCCGCGGCACCGCAACCTCCCGCCGCCCTGGGGCAGCTCGCTGCCCAGCGCCAGCAGTGGGCCGAGGCGGAGGCCTGGTTCCTGCGCTCGCTGCAGTTGCAGGCCAACCAGCCGCGCGTCTGGCTGGCGCGCGGCCAGATGCTGGAGATGCTGCAGCAGCCCGCCGCGGCCGCCGAGGCTTTCGACCAGGCGGCCCGCCATGCGCCGGAACTGGCCGCTGCCCACTACCAGCATGCCCGCCTGCGGCGCGACCTGGGCGAGCGGGAGCGTGCCCTGCATGCCGCCCAGCAGGCCGCCCGGCTGGCGCCGCAGGATGCCAACACCTTGCAACTGCTGGCCATGCTGCAGGAGGAGTGCAGCCAGCTGCCCGAGGCCCTGGCCACGCTCGATGCAGCCCTGCTGCTGGCCCCTGACCGTGCAGCCTTGCATCACAACCGTGGCGTCGTGCTGTACCGCCTGGGCCGGCATGCCCAGGCCCTGGCATCGCACCAGCGCGCCCACGGCCTGGGCCTGGACGTGGCGGAGGCGCACTACAACCTGGGCAACACGCTGCAGGCGCTGGGCCGGGCTGACGAAGCCCTCGCCGCCTACCGGCGCGCGCTGGTGCTGCAGCCGTTGCATGCCTTGAGCCTGTACGACTTGGCCAAGCTGCGCTGGGCGTTGGGGCATGGCGACTTCACGGCCGAGCTCGAAGCGGCTGAGCGCGCCGCCCCGCAGTCCGACGTGCCGCCCAGCTTGCTCGGGTTGCTGCTGCTGCGGGCCGAGCGCGCCGAAGCCGCGGCGTCCGCCTACCGCCGCGCGGCGGCGCTGGCGCCCACCAATGCAGCCTACGCCGATGGCCTCGGCCAGTCGCTGAGCCTGCTGGGCCAGCACGACGCGGCCTGTGCCGCGCACCGCCAGGCGGTGGCCCTGGCGCCCGACAACGCGGCCGTGCTCAGCAACGCGGCCCGCAGCCTCTACGCGGCGGGTCATGCCGCCGAAGGCCTGACCCTGGCGGAGCGCGCCTGCGCCGCGGCGCCGGCCGACCAGCACGCCATCGCCCTGCTCGGCACCGGCTGGCGGTTGACGGGCGACCCTCGTGCAGCGTGGCTGAACGACCTGGACCGCTGCGTGGCCGTGCTCGACATCTCGCCGCCGCCCGGCTGGCCTGACATCCACAGCTTCAACGCCGCGCTTGCCGAGGAATTGACCCGCCTGCACACCGACGCCGAAGCGCCCATCGACCAGACCCTGCGCCACGGCACGCAGACGCGCGGCAACCTCTTCGACCTCGACCTGCCGCTGGTGCAGGCGCTCAAGCACCAGATCGCCCAGGCCATCACCACCTGGCTGGCCACGCGGTCAGCGGAGCCCGGGCACCCCTTCTTCGGCCGCCTGCCGCAGCCCGCCGGCGCCTGGCACTTCACCGACAGCTGGAGCTCGCGCCTGCGCAGCGCGGGCTTTCATACCAACCACATCCACGGCCACGGCTGGCTGAGCAGCTGCTACTACGTCGCCACGCCGCCCAGCGCCCTGCGCGAGGGCAGCCGCGATGGCTGGATCAAGTTCGGCGAGCCCGACCTCCCCGCGCCCTTGCGCGAGCGCCTGCCGCCCGGGCGCATGGAAGCACCGCAGCCGGGGCGGTTGGCGCTGTTCCCGTCCTACCTGTGGCATGGCACCACGCCCTTCCAGGACGACGCCTTCCGCCTCACGGTGGCCTTTGACGTGGTGCCGGACTGAGACCGGCCGCCGCGGTTACTCCACGCGGCGCACGCGCGGCGACGTGTTCAGGCCTTCGAAGTCCAGGTAGTAGGAGCCGAGCGCGCCGCGCTTCACGCTGACCTTGCGCGGCCCTTCGGGCAGTTCGACCGACGTGCCGTCCGTCACCTGCCAGACCTGGCCATTGGCCAGCCGGATGCGCGAATTGGGCCCCCAGCCGCTGAAGCGGGGGCCGACGGTGCTGTTGACCGCATCGACCGCATCCGGCCGCCGCGTCTCAGGCAGGCCGAACGTGGCCTCGGCCGTGCGTGATGGCGCGGGGGCAGTGGCCGCAGCCGGCGTGGCCAGCGCTGCCGGCGCCGCAGCCGCCGCCGGTGCGGCTGCCGCAGCAGGGGGCGCTGCCGGGGCGGCTGCAACCGGCGGCCTCGCGGGCGCCGCAGCCGCGGCACGGGCCGCGTCGGCCAGGGCGTCGTAGCAGGCCAGCCGGGCCGCGCCATCGCTCATCGCGCGGCAGCGTTGCAGGCCGTCCTGGGCCAGGACGGGCAGGCTGGCCAGGGCCAGCGAGAGGAGGGTCAGTGTGCGCATGGGGGGGAGGCTAGCAGGGGCCGGGCGTTGTCGTCGGTCCGGCGTTGAATGAGGCTGCGCGCCGTCGCAGTGGGATGCAAACCCGGAGCGTTGCACGCATACATCAATGCCCTCCTCGGGGTTTGCCTTGATCGAGCAGGCACACGGCGCCATGGCGCGGCCATGTCAGCGAGACGCGCAAGCTTGCAGAAATCCTTCAGCAGCAAGGAGTTAGGTTGATCAGCGCCTGCAAACAGCGCGTTAACCCGGCCGGCGCGCTCGGAAACGCCGCCGACCAGCGCGAGGGCTTTCCCCCTCGGAGGTGACAGAAGTAACCCATGAAACTCGTCACGGCAAAGCCGAACGCGCCTACGAGGCGCGGGTGCTCTTGTTCTCCATCCAACACCGAAAGGACCCTCCGATGTCATATTCATCGCGCTTGTTCCCGCGACGCAGTTGCGCACTGTCGTCCACCGCGCTGGCAGTCGGCCTGCTGATGTTCTCCGCCGCCCAGGCCCAGCAGACCAGCGGCTCCCTGAACGCGCTGGCCGGCAAGGGTGACAAGGTCACCATCGTCAGCAAGGCCATCGGTATCACCCGTGAGCAGGTGGCCGACAAGGACGGTGCTGTCTCCTTCAGCCAGCTGCCCGCAGGTGACTATGTCGTCACCATCAAGCGCGCAGACGGTTCGACCGTGACCCGCAACGTCAGCGTGCAGCCGGGCCAGAGCGCCAATGTGAATGTGCAGCAGCTGGAGCAGGTCGTCGTGACCGGCCTGGCCACCAAGACCATCGACGTCAAGTCGGCCGAGTCGGTGCAGATCCTGTCCAAGTCTGAAATCGACCGCATCCCGGTGGCTCGCAACACCACCGCCATCGCGATGCTCGCCCCGGGCGCCACGCTGGGCGACGGCCGAATCGGCTCCACCAGTTCGCGCGCGGGCAATGTGCCCTCGCTGGGCGGCGCATCCCCGGCCGAGAACGCTTACTACATCAACGGCTTCAACGTCACCAACATCGTGAACGGTGTGGCGTTCAACTCGGTGCCCTTCGAAGGCGTGGGCTCGCAGCAGGTCAAGACCGGCGGCTATGGTGCGGAGTTCGGCCGTTCGCTGGGCGGCGTCATTTCGGTGACCACCAAGCGCGGCACCGATGAATGGCACGGTGGCGCCAACGTGACCTGGGAGCCTGATTCCCTGCGCGGCTCAGCCGTCTTTTCCAAGAAGGACGATCCGACCAGCACCAATCCCAACGACTGGTACCTGGCCAAGGGCCCGGGCTACAACGAGACCTTGCGCACCAATCTGTGGGCGGGTGGCCCGCTGATTGCCGACACGCTCTACGCGTTCGCCCTGGTGCAGGCCGGTGGCCAGAAGATCCGTTCCTACGGCACCAGCCAGCAGTCGGAGACCAAGAACGACACGCCCCAGTACCTGCTGAAGCTGGACTGGAACATCAACAAGAACAACACGCTCGAGTTCACTTCGTTCAGCGACAAGTCGACCGACAAGATCCAGAACTGGAAGCAGGTCACGGCCAACGGTACGGCCAAGGGCGACTCGCTCGGTACCGACGAGTACACGACCGGCGGTGATACCAACATCCTGAAGTGGACCGGCTGGCTGACCGATGACCTGACCCTCTCGGCCCTGTACGGCGTGGGCAAGTACAAGCGCACCTCCGTCGTCGAATCGGCCGGCTGCCCCTACGTGCAAGACCGCCGCACCGCCCCGACGAAGATCCTCGGCTGCGCCACCACCATTCCCATCAGCGACCCCAACGCCAACGACAAGCGCACGGCCTACCGCGTGGATGCCGAGTACTCGATCAACGCCCAGCACACCCTGCGCGCCGGTCTGGACTCCGAGGTCTACGACACGGTCGACGGCTCGGTCTACCCTGGCCCCGAGCGCAAGCTCTACCAGATCCGTCGCCTGGGCGCGGGTTCCCGCCTGTCCAACGGCTACGTCAACGGTGCCACGCCGATCGACTACGTGCAGGTGCGCGAGTACTTCAACGGCGGTACCTTCAAGACCGAAAACGCCGCCTGGTACGTCGAGGACAACTGGCAGGTGACCAAGAACCTGCTGGTCAACATCGGCCTGCGCAATGAGTCGTTCACCAACAAGAATGCGGATGGCATTCCGTTCGTGAAGGTCAAGAACACCTACGCACCTCGTCTGGCGGCTGCCTGGGACGTGATGGGCAATGCCGACCTGAAGGTCTACTCCAACGTCGGCCGTTACTACATCCCGGTGTATGCCAACACCAACGTGCGCCTGTCGGGCCAGCAGCTCGACAAGACCAACTTCTACGCCTACACCGGCACCAACAGCAACGACAAGTTCCAGGTGCCGGGCCTTGGTACCAAGCTGGGCGGCGAGGTCGTGAACTCGCCGGGTGCAGCGCCCGATCCGCGCACCATCGTCGACCCCAACCTGAAGCCGATGTACCAGGACGAGTTCATCGCCGGCTTCCAGAAGGCGCTGGCGGACCGCTGGTCGGTGGGCGTCAAGTACACGCACCGCGTGCTGAAGAGCTCGATGGACGACATCTGCTTCGGCGCTGGCGCGGCCGCCTGGGCGGCCAAGAACGGCTACACCGCCGACCAGGCCGCTGCGATCGGCGACACCGTCGACCACTGCTTCCTCGGCAATCCCGGCCGCGACCTGACGGCCAACGTCGACCTCAATGGCGACGGCAAGCTGGTGGCGGTCACCATCCCCAACTCGGCGCTGCTGTTCCCCGAGAAGCCCAAGCGTACCTATGACGCTCTCGAGTTCACCTTCGAGCGCGCCTGGGACAAGAAGTGGAGCTTCCAAGGCTCCTACGTGCTGGCCTTCAGCAAGGGCAACACCGAGGGCTATGTGAAGTCCGACATCGGCCAGGATGACGCCGGTATCAGCCAGGACTGGGACTACCCCGGCCTGATGGAAGGTGCCAACGGCTATCTGCCCAACGACCGTCGCCACACCTTCAAATTCTGGGGCAGCTATGCCGCCACGGATGAAGTGCGCGTGGGTGCCAACGTGATGATCCAGAGCGGCCGTCCCAAGAACTGCCTGGGCTACTACGCCGGTACGCTGGACGATGTGTCCATCGCTTACGGCTCGTCGTCGTTCTACTGCGGCGGCAAGCTGGTGCCGCGTGGCAGCGTTGGTCGCCTGAAGTGGTTCAAGGAAGTCAACCTGCAAGCCACCTACACGCCGAACTGGCTCAAGGGTGCGACGCTGTCGGTCGACCTGCTGAACGTCTTCAACACCCGCACTGTGCGCGCCATCAACGAAGCCGGCGAAGAAGCCCTGGGCACGCCGTCGCCGAGCTACGGTCAGCCCGGTGCGTCCAGCATCCAGGCGCCGCGCCGCGTGCGCTTCCTGGCGCAGTACGAGTTCTGAGTCCAGCTGTAGCCTTGCCCGCCGCTTGTCGGTGGGCGAGGCCAGGCAGCAAGGCCCGCTCATCGAGCGGGCCTTTTTCATGCACGACTTGTTGGGACTCACCGCGCAGCGAACGGGATGTCACGCCTGTGGTGTCGCATCGCTCGGACGTCGAGCGGCCTGGCAATGTCGTTGATAGTGTTCAGGGGTTGATCCCGCAACAACAACACGCGCCCGCCATGCCACTCTGGACATTCCTCGTCGACTACGACGGCGGCAACTACACCGGCCAAGGTGCCGGCGATACGTTTTCACAGGCCTGCGATGCGTGGGCCGCTCAGCTGCGCCAAGACAAGCCCCTGCAGCGCAGAACGGCGGCTTTCGTGAAGGCCTTGCTCAAGGCGGCGCCCGATCCGGTGGCGTTGAACGGCCTGCAGAACGTCTGGTGCTTCACAGGCCTGTTCGCGGATGAGCTCTTCATCGTGAACGTGGTGCTGACGGTTGAAACCATCAGCGAAATCGACGGGCTGCCGCGGGCGAGCGCGACCTGACCGCTTGGGGCGCGCGGTCGGCGCGTTCAGGCGCGGCGCCGGGCACACCCCTGAGCCGCGTTCAACGTGCCCGCCACCTCACGGCTGGCTGGCCTTCACCTTCAACCGCCACGCATGCAGCAGCGGCTCGGTGTAGCCGCTGGGCTGCGCCTCGCCCTTGAAGACGAGGTCCAGCGCCGCCTGCATGGCCGCGCCCTGCGGGTTGGCCGCGAGGGGCCGGTAAGCCGCGTCGCCCGCGTTCTGGGCGTCCACCACCTTGGCCATGCGCGTGAAGGTCTCGCGCACCTGTTCGGGCGTCACCACGCCGTGGCGCAGCCAGTTGGCGATGTGCTGGCTGCTGATGCGCAGCGTGGCGCGGTCTTCCATCAGGCCGATGCCGTTGATGTCGGGCACCTTGGAGCAGCCCACGCCCTGGTCGATCCAGCGCACCACATAGCCGAGGATGCCCTGCACGTTGTTGTCCAGCTCCTGCTGGCGCTGCTCGGGCGTCCAGTTCGCCTCGGGCGCGACCGGGATGGTCAGCAGCGCGTGGAGCAGGCCCTCGCGCTCGGCGGCGAGGTCGACCTTCTCCAGGTCCTGCTGCACCGCCGCCACGCTGACCTGGTGGTAGTGCAGCGCATGCAGCGTGGCGGCGGTGGGCGAGGGCACCCAGGCGGTGTTGGCGCCGGCCTTGGGGTGGCCGATCTTCTGCTTCAGCATCTCGGCCATCAGGTCGGGCATGGCCCACATGCCCTTGCCGATCTGGGCGCGGCCGCGCAGGCCGCAGGCCAGGCCGGTGAGCACGTTGCTGCGCTCGTAGGCCTGGATCCAGCTCGACGTCTTCATGTCGCCCTTGCGCAGCATGGGGCCGGCGCGCATGGCGGTGTGCATCTCGTCGCCGGTGCGGTCCAGGAAGCCGGTGTTGATGAAGGCCACGCGGCTGGCGGCGGCGGCGATGCAGGCCTGCAGGTTGACGGAGGTGCGACGCTCCTCGTCCATGATGCCGAGCTTGACGGTGCTGTCCGGCAGGCCCAGCAGCTGCTCCACGCGTGTGAACAGCTCGGCGGCGAAGGCCACTTCGGCCGGGCCGTGCATCTTGGGCTTCACGATGTAGACCGAGCCGGTGCGCGAATTGCCCCGGCGCTTCAGGTCGTGCATCGCGATGGTCGTCGTGACGACTGCATCCATGATGCCCTCGGGGATCTCGCTGCCGTCGTCCAGCAGGATGGCCGGGTTGGTCATCAGGTGGCCGACATTGCGCACGAACATCAGCGAGCGGCCATGCAGCGTGACCGTGCCGCCGTTCGGGGCGGTGTAGACGCGATCAGCGTTCAGGCGACGGGTGAAGGTCTTGCCGCCTTTGGCGACCTCTTCGGTGAGCGTGCCGAGCTGGATGCCGAGCCAGTTGCGGTAGGCCAGCAGCTTGTCTTCGGCGTCCACCGCGGCGACCGAGTCTTCCAGGTCGAGGATGGTGGACAGGGCGGCTTCCAGCACCACGTCGGCCACGCCGGCGGCGTCGGTCTTGCCGATGGGCGTGCTGCGGTCGATGCGGATGTCCAGGTGCAGGCCGTGGTGCACGAGCAGCACGCTGCTCGGCGCGGCGGCCTCGCCCTGGTAGCCGGCGAAGGCGGTGGGGTCCTGCAGGCCGGTGGTGGCACCGGAGGCCAGCGTCACCGCGAGTTGGCCGCCCTCCACGCGGTAGCCGGTCGCGTCGGCATGTGAGCCGCTGGCCAGCGGTGCGGCCTGGTCCAGCACCTGGCGGGCGAAGGCAATGACCTTGGCGCCGCGCACCGGGTTGTAGCCACCCTCACGGGTGGCGCCGTCGGTCTCGGGGATGGCATCGGTGCCGTACAGGGCGTCGTACAGCGAGCCCCAGCGGGCGTTGGCCGCGTTCAGCGCATAGCGCGCATTCAGGATGGGCACCACGAGCTGCGGGCCGGCCTGGATGGCGAGTTCGGCGTCCACGTTCGCGGTTGTGGCCTTGACCTGTGCGGGCGCGTCGACGAGGTAGCCGATGCGCTTGAGGAAGTCCTGGTAGGCCGGCATGTCGGTGATCGGGCCGGGGTGGGCCTCGTGCCAGGCGTCGAGCTCGGCCTGCAGGCGGTCACGCTCGGCGAGCAGCGCGCGGTTCTTGGGCGCCAGTTCATGCGCCAGTGCGCTGAAGCCGGCCCAGAAGGCGTCCGGCGCCACGCCGGTGCCGGGCAGCACTTCGGTGTCGATGAAGCGGGCCAGGTCGGCATCGACCTGCAGGCGGTGAAGGGAGGTGCGAGGCATGGTGGAGCTCCTGCGAGAGGCAACGACGAATGGTGCCAATCTAGCCGGCTTGCGTGGGCCGATTCGCTGTGGGGCTTGCAAGGAATCTGTGACCAAAACGCAAAGATGAGCCTTGAAAACGCTTCCTTTGCGCTTCCCTCCCAGCACAATCGGCGGCATGGACAAGCTCAAGCAGATGGAGTCCTTCGTGCTGGTGGCGGCCAAAGGCAGCCTCACCGCTGCCGCGCAGGCTGAAGGCGTGGCCCCGGCCGTGATGGGCCGGCGGCTGGATGCGCTGGAGGCGCGCCTGGGCGTGAAGCTGCTGCTGCGCACCACGCGGCGGCTCACGCTGACGGCCGAGGGGCAGTCGTTTCTGGAGGACTGCCAGCGGCTGATCGCCTCGGTGGCCGATGCCGAGGCGGCGGTCAGCGCCGGCGGCCTGAAGGCCAGCGGCCATCTGCGCGTGACTGCGCCGGCCGGCTTCGGCCGCCGCCACGTGGCACCGCTGGTGCCCGGTTTCCTGGCCGCGCATGCCGACCTGAGCCTGTCGCTCAACCTCAGCGACCGTGTGGTCGACATCGTGCACGAGGGCTTCGACTGCGCGGTGCGCGTGGGCGACCTGCCTGACTCCAGCCTGGTGAGCACCCGGCTGGCCGACAACCGGCGGCTGTGCGTGGCCGCGCCGGCTTACCTCAAGCGCGCCGGCATCCCGCGCCACCCTGACGACCTCGCCCGCCACGCCTGCCTGACGCTCAGCTCCGAAGCCAGCCAGACGCGTGGCTGGGCTTTCCAGATCGACGGCGCCGTGCAACACCTGCGCCCCACCGGGCGTTTGGACTGCAGCGACGGCCAGGTGCTGCACGACTGGTGCGTGGCCGGCCTGGGCCTGGCCTGGCGCAGCACCTGGGAGGTGGAGGCCGACCTGGCCGCCGGCCGGCTGGTCAGCGTGCTGGACGACTTCGCGGCGCCGCCCAACGGCATCTACGCGATCTTTCCGCAGTCACGCCACCTGCCGCTGCGCACGCGGCTGTGGGTGGAGCATCTGCGGGCGCAT
Organism: Roseateles puraquae; assembly: GCF_002205845.1. Classification (GTDB taxonomy): domain Bacteria; phylum Pseudomonadota; class Gammaproteobacteria; order Burkholderiales; family Burkholderiaceae_C; genus Pelomonas; species Pelomonas puraquae. Next base: position 146,946 of record NZ_NISI01000011.1, read on the forward strand.
TACGGGCGGGCAGCGTACTGGCAGGCTTGATCCCTCGGCCCCTGCGAGACGGTGCACAAAGCACCGCCCGCCTGGCGTCGCTCAATCGCCGAAGAGGACCTTGCTCTTCTTGCTGACCCAGCCCTCGAAGCTGCCCGAGTAGGCTTCCTCGATGCGGTTGCGCTTGACCTTGAAGGTCGGGGTGATGAAGCCGTTGTCCACCGTCCAGGGGGTCTTGATCAGCACCAGTGCATCCAGCTGCTCGTGCGGGTCCAGGCGGGCGTTGACGTCGTCCAGGTGCTTGGAGAGCTCGGCCATCAGCGCGGTGCGCTCGGCCTCGCTGCTGGCGCGCTGCAGGCCCTGGGGTGACAGCATCGCGATGCCCAGCGGCTGGCCCATGTTGGCGCCGGCCACGCAGCAGGCCTCCACGTTGGGGTTCATGCCCAGGCGGTCTTCGATGGGCGCGGGTGCCACGTACTTGCCCTTGCTCGTCTTGAACAGGTCCTTCACGCGGCCGGTGATGCGCACGCAGCCGTCCTTGTCCTGGCTGGCCTTGTCGCCGGTCTTGAGCCAGCCGTCTTCGGTGAAGCTGTCGCGGGTCTGCTCGGGCGCCTTGTAGTAGCCCAGCATCACGGCCGGGCTGCGCATCTGCAGCTCGCCCGTGGTGGCGTCGATGCGCACCTGCACGCCTTCGTAGGCCGGGCCCACGGTGCCGCGCTGGTTCTTGCCGGGCAGGGTCAGGTGCGACAGCGCCAGGTTCTCGGTCATGCCGTAGCCCTCGTTGATGTGCAGGCCCAGGGCCGCATACCACTCCAGCAGTGCCACGGGCATGGGCGCCGCACCGCCGGCGGCGAACTTGCATTCGTTCAGGCCCAGGGCCTTGAGCACCTTCTTGCGCACCAGGCCGCCGATGATCGGCAGGCGCAGCAGCTTGTTGAGCTTTTGCTGCGGCATCTTGGCCTGCACGCCCTGCTGGAACTTGACCCACAGGCGCGGCACCGAGAAGAACACGGTGGGCAGTGCGCGCTGCAGGTCAGCCGCGAAGGTGTCCAGCGACTCGGCGAAGAAGATCTTGATGCCGCGCGCCAGCCAGCCGTGCTCCACCAGCGTGCGCTCCACGACGTGGGCCAGCGGCAGGTAGGACAGCATGCGGTCGGAGCCGCTCATCGGGATGCGCTTGAGGCCCGCGTCCACTGCCCAGGCGAAGGCGCCGAAGGTGTGCATCACGCCCTTGGGCAGGCCGGTGGTGCCGGAGGTGTAGATGAGGGTGCAGAGCTCGTCGGCGCCGCGCACCGGCGAGTCCTTCAGGGGCTGGGTGCGGGCGCAGATGGCGTCCCAGCCTTCGTAGGTCTTCTTGGCGTCGTCGGGCGACAGCGCGTAGCTCGCGCCGGGCAGGCCCGCCGGCACGCCGGGCTTCATGCCTTCCCAGCCGTCGAGCTTGCCGATGAAGATGAAGCGCGACTCGCTGTGCTCCAGGATCTGCGTGATGGTCTCGGGTGCCAGCGTCGGGTACAGCGGCACGCTGACATAACCCGCCATCCAGATGGCCAGGTCCGTCATCAGCCACCAGGCGCAGTTCTTGGAGAGGATGGCCACCTTGGCATCCGCCGGCCAGCCCTCCGCCTGGCCCTTGGCCTTCAGGAAGGCCGCCATGCGGCGCACCTGGTCACCCACCTGGGCCCAGGTGAAGTCCTGCACGGCAGCGCCGCCCATGGGTTGGGTCAACGTGACCTGGTTGCCGGCCGTGCGCTCCCAGTGATACAGGCGTTGCAGGGCGAGATGGTCGGCGGCGATGGTGGCCATGAACAGCGTCTCCTCAAGGTTCATTTTTCGGATCCCGAAAGTTAACCGGGTTAAACACCCAGTTCCTACGGGAAAACACCTTGCATCGTGACCTGCTGCCCAGGAGGCCTAGAGGCAGGGCTCTAGAAGCCCTGTCTTGGCATGGGGTCAAGACGCCGTGGCCGGTCGAGGGTTGCGGGCGGCGCCCGACGGCTGCAGCAGCAGGTAGAGCAACGGCCCGAAAGAGCCGGCCGCCAGCGTGAGCAGCGCAAAGGGCCACCAGGTGCGGCCGCTGCGCTGCGCGTCCTGCCACAGGAAGCCCAGCGCGATGCACGACATCAGCACCAGGTCCAGCAGCACCTGCCACGCGCCGAGGCTGGCCATGCCCGCCTGCCAGATCCCGAGGTAGCCGACCTGCCACATCACGTAGGTCGAGAAGGCGCCGAACGCGGCGAGGGTGAGGAAGAGAACGGTTCGCATGACAAGTCTCCAGTGGGTTGAACAGGCCTTCATGCTCGGCAGCGGCGCGCGTGGCCGCAATGACGTCGGAGGTCATCGCCGCCGTGGCGGCCGCAGCCCAGAATGCGCCGCATGACTGCCACCCTCGCCACCCTGCGCCGGGCCCGCCGCCTCAGCCAGCTGGAGCTGTCGCTGCGCGCCGGGGTTTCGCAACGCCACCTGAGCTGCATCGAGACCGGCCGCGCCCGCGCCGGCCGCGAAACCCTCGTCGCGCTGCTGGACGCGATGGGCGCCACCCTGACCGAGCGCAATCAGGCGCTGCTGGCCGCCGGCTACGCGCCCGCCCACGCCGAGCGCGCGCTGGACGCACCCGAGATGGCGCCGGTGCGCCGCGCGCTGGAGCAGCTGCTGCAGGCCAGCGGTGCCGCCACGCCAGCCCTCGTGCTCGATGGCGAGTACAACGTCGTCATGGCGAACGCGGGCCTGTCGCGGCTGCTCGGTCTGCTGGGCCTGCCGCCGCAGATGCTGCAGGGGCCGATGAACCTGCTGCGCGCCGTCTTCGCGCCGGGCGGCCTCAGGACCTTGTGCGTGGACGAGGCCTGGCTATGCAACGAGATGTGGGCGCGGGCGGTGCGCGAGTCCGAGCATCTGCCGCGGCTGCGCGCGCTGCTCGATGAGCTGCGCCCAGGTCTGCAACCTTGGTTTGCGGCCGAGCCGGCGGGCCAGCTGCCCGTGCTGGCCTTTCGCCTGCGTGCCGCGGACGGCCGGGTGCTGAGCTTCTTCTCCGCGCTGACCAGCTTCGGGACGCCGCTGGACATCACGCTGGCGTCCCTCAAGGTGGAGCACCTGTTCCCGACCGATGACCTGACGCGGCAGGCCCTGCTGGCGGCCGAGAGCGACTGACGCGATGCGCCTGGCGTGGTGTCGGATTTCTTGACAATGTCAGGCGACCGACCCGACCCCGTTGCGCCCGTTGAGCGGCCTTTCCCCAGGCGTGTGGACGGCTTTCGGCCGTTGTGGCGCGAAATTTGCTTTTGACCAGGCAACTGAAATCCGGAAGTCGCACATCATGAAGTTGTCCCGCATCGCCGCCGCCCTGGCCGCCCTGGCCCTCGCCGCCAGCGCCCAAGCCGCCCTCGTCAGCACGACGCTGAGCAACGTGGTCATCGGCGGCACCACCTACAACGTGACCTTCACGCAGGATGACTCGGGCACCACCTCGTTCGACGATGTGTTCGGTGCGGGCACCTCGCCGGCGCTGACCTTCGAGAACAACGTCACCGGCCTGGTCGCTGCCAACGCACTCCGCGCCGCCGTCGAGGCCACGGGCTTCGACTCGGCACCGGGCTACAGCGGCACCGAGGTCATCGGTTTCAACGTGGTCTTTGGGCTCACGCCGACGAACTACAGCTTCTACACGGTCCGTCCGGACGTCGAGGACAACATCGACGTCGGCGTCAGTGCCGAAGCCAGCGCCCTGCGCAGCGCCGGCACGCCCTGGTCCTTCGTGACCTTTGCCACCGTGACCGAGACCCCGCTGCCCGAGCCGGGCAGCCTGGCGTTGGTGGGTCTGGCCCTGGCCGGCCTGGGCTTCGCCGGCCGCCGCCGCGCCTGATCGGCCCGGCCCTGCTGGACAGCGCCGCCTGCGGGCGGCGTTTTTCATGGCGCGGCCCGGTGTGAGGCGATGCGGCGTGGCGCGCCCGCCCGCCCCATTCGCGGGGCCTGGCCTGGGTGATGTTCACCACCCGCGGCGCATGCGCCTCTTCAGAATGACTGCAGGCGCCCGGTTGGCGCGACGCAGGAGAGGAGGCAGTCCATGGCAAGCGGCATCACATTCACCCCCCGGTACTGGCTGCAGGCGGGCGATGAGACCTGGTACCCGGCACCTTGGTGGGCCGACACCCAGCCGCTGCTGGACGCCTTTGCCGACCCCGCCCGCGCCCGGGCCGATGCCGCCGCTCGCGCCACCGAGCTGCGTCGCATCGTGGCGGAAGGCGGCCTCGTGCGCTGCATGGCCCCCGACGCCCACCATCCCGTGCCGGACCCCGTGCGCGACGTCTATGCGCATGCCGGCATCGGCCACCTGCTGAGCTGACGGCCGCTCAGGCCGACGCCGTCAAGGCGCCCGGGCCGTTGCCGTCGCCCGCGGGGGGCGTCAGCAGCCGCTGCACGAGCGCCGACAGCTTGCGAGGCGCCAGCGGCTTGTGCGCCACGCACACCTGGGCGGCTTGCGCCTGCTCGGTGATGGCAGCGTCCAGGTCGCCGGTCACCAGCAGCGCGGGCAGGCCCGGCAAGTGCAGCGCCTGCCGCAGCCGCGCCAGCTCGGCGAGTCCGTCGCTGCCGTCCAGGTGCAGGTCGGTGACGACCAGGTCTGGCGTTTCACCGCCGCCGAACTGCGCCAGCAGCGCCTGCGCATCGCCGCCGGCGTGCACGGTGTAACCCCAGCGCCGCAGCAGGGCCGCCATCGCTTCGCGCACGTCGACATCGTTCTCGAGCACCGCCAGCACGCCCCGGGGCCCGTGGCCCGTGGCGACCGGGGTGCTGACGGGGGCCGCTGCCGCGGCATGCGGGGCGTCGCTCAGGGGCAGGCGCAGGCTCACGGTCGTGCCTTCGCCGGGGGGTGACACCAGCTGCAGCGAATGCCCCAGCAGCTCCGAGGCCCGGCGCACGATCGACAGTCCGATGCCCAGCCCCTCTGCAGCCTGCATCGGGTTCAGCCGCACATAGTCGCGAAAGACGTCGTCCAGCTTGTCGGGCGGGATGCCCGGGCCGCTGTCCTGCACCGCCAGTTGCACCGCACGGCCGGTCGCGTCGGCACTCAGCTTCACGCGCACGAAGCCCGTGTCGGTGTACTTCACGGCGTTGGACACCAGGTTGAAGACGATCCGGCGCAGCAGATGGCGGTCGGAGACGATGTCGACCTCCGCCAGGCCCGGCGCCGGCAGCACCTCCAGCCTCAAGCCCTTGCGCGCGGCCAGCCCCTCGAAGTGCAGCTTCACCTCCTGCAGCAGCTCGTGCATCGACACCGGACTGAGCTGCGGGGCGTAGTGGCCGCCGTCCAGGCGGCCGAGGTCCATCAGTTCATCGAGCATCTCGGCCAAGGCCGCGGTGCTGCGTTGCACGCGCGCCAGCCAGGTGCCGAAGCGGTCCGGATCGCGCTGGGCGTCGGCCCCCAGCTCCGCCAGCATGCCCAAGGCATGGGCAGGCTGGCGCAGGTCGTGGCAGGCGGCGGCCAGCATCCGGATGCGCGACGCGCTGAGCTGCTCCAGCTCGGTGTTGCGCTGCGCCAGCTCGGCAGACACCGCGGCCAGCCGCCGTCCGCGCCGCACCGCCAGGGCCAGGGCCGCGCCGGTGGCGAGCACGCCCACGGCGGCGATGGCAAACGCGACGATCCAGCCGCGCTGGCGGGCCGCCTGCAGCTCGGCGTCGGCCTTGAGCCGGGCGTTCTCCTGCTCCTTGGCCGCCACGTCCAGCTTCTCACGCAACTCCGCGCGCGCCGTTTCGTTGGCAAGCGCCTGCGCCTCGGTGCTGGCCTCGTTGGCCGCCTTCAGCGCGGCCAGCGCCTCGCGGTAGTCGCCAAACGCCTCATGGAACCGGGCCGCGTAGCGCTTGCTCATGGCTACCCGGGAGGGGATGCCAAAAGCCGGATCGGCCATCACCTGCTGCAGTTGTTGCAAGGCCTCCAGGCCGCGCCGGTGGGCCTCGGGCGTCTTCACGCGGCCCAGGATCTCCAGCAGCGTGGAGTTGCGCATGGCCAGTGTGTTCGGCTCCTGGGTGGGCCAGCGGGCGCCTTCGTCGTACAGGGCCAGGGCTTGCGGCAGCCGGCCGGCGATGGCCAGCGCGAGCGCGAACTGGATGGCGGTGAAGGCACCGGTTTCGTCGCCCAGCGCCCCGCCGCGCAGCAGGGGCTGCACCTGGTTCATCAAGGCGAAGGCGGTGTCCCGATGGCCGGCGCCGAATTCAACCCGAAACAGCAGGAACATGATCGAGGCCCGGATGGCCTCGAAGTCGCTGTGCTCCACCAACGCCAGCGCTTGCTGCAGCCAGCCCCGCATGTTGTCGGTGCGGTCGCCCAGGGTGGTGCTCACGGAGTCGGTGAGGGCCATCTGGTAGAGCGCGTAGGCGGTCTGGACGTCGGTGATCGCCTGCTCGCGCTGCTGGGCGGTGAACTGAATGGCGTCATTGAAGCGGCCGGCGCGGCTTGCCTCGGCAGCCTTGGCCTGCAGCACGAAGTACTGGCGTGCCGGGTCGCCCAGGCGCTGGCCCAGCGCGTCGAACTCGGTCACCGTCAGTTCAGTCTTGCAAGGCTTGCGGTTGACGATGCTGGCCGCGGCTGACAGGTCGAACAGCTCCCGCTCGTACGCGGGCCCCAGGGACCGGGCCAGGGCGAGGGATTCATCGGTCAGGCGGCAATCCGTGGCCGTGGCGCTGGTGGCCATCAGGTAGTCAGCGGCCGCGCGCAGGCGGGTGCGTGGATCGCTGCTGCCCTTGGCCGCTTCCAGGGCCGCTGCGGCTCGCTTCTCGGCGCGTGCGGCATGCCGCATCGCATCGGCAAAGCTGCCCATCACGAAGCGATCCCGCCATGCCTGATCGATGGAGCCCCCCGACGGTGCCGCGAGCGCCACCTGCGCCGGCAACAGCAGGCAGGCCAGCCAGCCGCGCCAGCGCCCGCCTGCCCGCCTCGATTCATACCTCGCCATCGCCAGCCCCCTTGTCAGCCTGCCCAACACATCGACGGTGTCTTGGGCCGCGTCGCGCACGGGCGGCCCGCAAGGCGCTCAGCGTCTCACGGTCGATGGGGCGGTGGCGCCCCCGCGCTCAGGGCGTGGGGGTTCATTGACAGAATTTGAAGAACTCCTTATGCGCGGCTTGCCGCCAGCCGCCAGCCGCCAGCCGCCAGCCGCCACCGCGGCGCTGGCGAGCCTCAGAGATTGCCCGCGAACAGCCGCTTGAGCAGCAGAGCCTTGAAGCCGCGCGCCTCGTCCAGCCCCAGGCGCTCGAGGTAGGCGGGGGGCGCGGTCTGGCCGGTCCACACGGCGCGCAGGGCCGTCGTCACCAGCGTCACCGGATGCTGCAGGCTCTTTTTCAAGCGTCGCAGCGCCGCCACGATGCGCAGCTCGTCGTCGGTCAGGTCGGTGCCGAACGGGAAGCCGGGGAGCAGGCCGGCTTGGGTCAGCGGATGCAGCGCCGCGTCGAGTTGTTCGGGCGTGTTGCGGGTCCAGGCGACGGGCAAGGTCCAATCGGCCGGCAGCTTGCCGGCGCGTTGCGCGGCTTCCAGCAGCGCGGGCTGAAAGCGTGAGTCGGCGATGCGCAGCAGGCGCCGGATGACCTCGGCGTCGCTCTGCCCGCGCAGGTCGGCCACGCCGTACTCGGTCACCACGATGTCCCGCAGGTGGCGGGGGATGGTGCAGTGGCCGTACTGCCAGACGATGTTGCTGACCGGGCCGTCGGGCGTGTCGTGGCAGGCGCGCAGCACGAGGATGGAACGCGCATCCGGCAGCGCATGCGCCATCGCCACGAAGTTGTACTGTCCACCCACGCCCGACACCACCTGGCCCGACTCCAGCGCGTCCGAGGCGGCGGCGCCGAGCAGCGTCACCTTCATCGTCGTGTTGATGAAGCGGGCCTGGACGCGCTGGGCGCGGCGCAGCGCGTTGTCCAGTGGCCCGGGGCCGTCGAGCTGATTGATGCGGTCGATGCGGTCCATGCGGATGGCCGCACGTTGCGCCGGGGTGAGCGCACGCAGCGCGGCGTAGAAGTCGGTCGGCCCGAGGAAGAAGCCGCCCGTCATCACCACGCCGCCGGGCAGGCTGGCCGGGTCCAGCTCGCCGCGGTTGACGGCCTGCTGGGTGGCGAGGTCGTCGAACACCCGCCGCTTCACCACGCCCGCGGTCATCAGCTTCAGGAAGCCGTTCACGAACATCTCCGAGCAGCCGTACAGGCCCCGGCGGAAAGGTGCGAGGTCGGCCTCAGGCGCCTCACGGGGCGGTGCCGGTCCGTCCAGCGCCTGCAGCAGCCGGCGGTAGTCGGCGTTGCGCTCGTGGCGCAGCAGCAGCGCATGCGCAATCGCGTCGCCCAGCGAGCCGATGCCGATCTGCAGCGTGCCGCCGTCCTGCACCAGGCGGCTGGCATGCAGGCCGATGGCGTGGTCGGTGGTGCTGACCTTGGCATTGGGCGGCGCAAACAAGGTGTGGCTGCACGCGGGGTCAGTCACGATCAGGTCGAAGAAGCCCGGTGCCACCACCGCATCGCCGTGCATGAAGGGCAGTTCGCGGTTGATGCAGCCCACGCTGAGCACCGGCTGACCGGCCGCCGCGGCGCGCTCCTTCAGTTCATGCGTGACGTCGGGGTTGCACGCCAGGCTCAGCTGCCAGCCCGGCGTGCTCTGGTGTTGCGAGGCCACCGCCTGGGCCAGCACATTCACGCCGTGGGCCAGCATGTCGCGGGCGGCAAAGGTGTAGTTGGTGCTGATGTAGTGCTGCTGGGCCGCGGCGTTGCCGAGGTAGTCGCCCGTCTTCAGGAAGAACTCCCGCACCTCGATGTTGGGCGGCAGCCGGCCGGCCCGGGCGGCCTTCACATAGTCGAGATCCGGGTAGCCGCCGAACACACGCTCGACGATGGGCGCCAGGAATGCCCGCTCCAGCTCGCTCGCGCCGGTGGGCACCTCCAGGCTCAGCGCCGTGACGATGACCAGCCGGCGCGACGGGTCGGCCGCGACGCGCGCGTACAGCCGGTTGACGAAGGGATTGGGCTTGCCGATGCCCAGCGGCAGCGCCAGCACCAGCGTGCCGGGGATGCGCGCGAGCACGGCGTCCACGGCAGCGTCCACCGTGGGCAGGCTCTCGTGTGTCATGCGATGTCTCCTCGCCGGCCAGTGTGCCCGCTGGCGCGGGGCCAGGGCTTGCGCTGGGGCAAGCCCTGCGTCAGTCGCCGCGCGCTTCAGTCCCCACCGGCTTCAGTCCTCGCCCGCTTCAGGCAGGTGGATCAGGCCGGTGTGGAAGTCGTACTCGAACACCTCGCCATAGCGCGCCCATTCGATGGCCACGCGCAGCACCTGCTCGGCCTCGGCCGGTTCCATGTGGGCGGACAGCAGCTTCAGGAAGGGCTCTTCCTTCAGCTGGCCATCGGCCTCCTGCTCCAGGCTGTGGCGGATGAACGCGGCCAGCGGCACATGCGCCAGCAACTGCTGCCCGAAGATCTCGCGGCGGAACTCGTGCGTGCCTTCCACGTACTTGCGGCCCAGCGGGGTCATCAGCAGGTCGCCGCCGCTGAGCTGGGCCAGGCCCAGGCGGTGCAGCGCATCGGCCAGGGGTAGCACGGCCTCGTCGGTCAGCTCGCTCTCCTCCACCAGCTGCGGCAGGTCGGCGCGGCCCTGGAAGGGCTCGTCGGCCAGCAGCTCCAAGAGGCTCTCCATGCGGCCGACTTCGGCCTCGGGCAGGCGCTCACCCAGGTGGGGCTTGGGCGCCGTTTCCACCGCGCCTGGGGCGGCGGTGGCGCTGGTCATCAGGCGGTAGACCTCGTCAATGAGCAGCCTCACCTCGGCGCTGTCGGCCCGGCGCGGCCGGGGCAGTGTGATCGGCAGCTCGGCGCGCACCCGGCCCGGGTTGCTCGCGAACACCAGCACCCGGTCGGCCATCATCACGGCCTCTTCGATGTTGTGGGAGACGACGAGCATCGCCTGCGTCGGCATCTGCCCGCCGTCCCAGAGTTCCAGGATCTCGTTGCGCAGCCGCTCGCCGGTCAGCACGTCCAGGGCCGAGAAGGCCTCGTCCATCAGCAGCACCGCCGGCTGCATGACCAGGGCCCGCGCCAGGCCCACGCGCTGGCGCATGCCGCCCGACAGCTCGCGCGGCAACGCGCCCTCGAAGCCGGCCAGGCCGATCAGCTCGATGGCGTCGGCCGCCCGGCGCGCCCGCTCCGCAGCCGGCACGCCTGCGGCCTCCAGGCCCAGCTCCACGTTCTGCTGCACCGTGAGCCAGGGAAAGAGCGCGAAGCTCTGGAACACCATCGCAATGCCCTGCGCCGGGCCGAACAGCGGCTGGCCGCCGTAGTGCACGTCACCCGCATCCGCCGTGATCAGGCCGGCCATGATGCGCAGCAGCGTGCTCTTGCCCGACCCGCTCTGCCCCAGCAGCGCCACGATCTCGCCCTTGGCCAGCGTGAAATCCACGCCCTGCAGCACGCTGCGCAGGCTGCCATCGGCCGACTTGAAGCCCTTGGCGACTTGCTTGAGTTCGAGGAGTGCTTCCATGCGTTCATCCTTGCTTCTTCGAGGCCGCCGCAGGCAGGCCGTTTCTCCAGCGGCTCCCGCAGATCCGGCTTTGCCGGGCTGCCGGGAGCGCCCCCTTGAGGGGGCCGGCGCAGCCGGTACGGGGTGGGCTAAAAGTGCATGCGCTCTTCGGCGATGCGGTACAGCCGGCGCCAGACCCAGTGGTTCAGGGCCATCACGAACACGCACATCACGCCGATGCCCAGCGCAATGCGCGGGAAGTCCCCGGCCGTGGTCATCTGCTGGATGTAGCTGCCCAGGCCGGCGGCCTGCAGCTGGGTGTCGCCCCAGCTCACGTACTCGGCCACGATGCTGGCGTTCCAGGAGCCGCCGCTGGCGGTGATGGCGCCGGTGACGAAGCTCGGGAAGATGGCCGGCAGCAGGTAGCGCCGCCAGGCGAGCCAACCTTTCAGGCCCAGGTTCTGCGCGGCCAGGCGCAGCTCGGTCGGGATGGTGGCCGCGCCGGCCACCACGTTGAACAGCAAATACCACTGCGTGCCCAGGATGATCAGCGGCGACAGCCACAGGTCGGGGTCGAGCTTGTACTTGACGATGAACAGCACCGCGACCGGGAACACCAGGTTGGACGGGAACGCCGCCAGGAACTGCGCCACCGCCTGCACCCGGCCGGCAATGCGCGGGTTCAGCCCGATCCACACCCCGATGGGCACCCAGATGACCGAGGCCACCGCAATCAGCAGCAGCACCCGCGCCAGCGTGTAGAAGCCCAGCTTGAACACATGTGCCGCCTCACCCCAACCCACTTCGGAGTGGATGAAGCTCACCAGCCGCCAGATGGCAAACAGCACGAGGGCGGCGATGAGGGCATCCCAGGCGCGCGACCACAGCGGGTTGGGCGCTTCAGCGCGGGCGCGGATGGAGCGGCCGTCGAAGCGTTTCCTGAAATGCACGAAGCTCGCCGTGATCCAGCGTCCCGGCCAGGCGCCCAGGTGTTGCAGCAGAGCCGTGCGGCGCAGCCAGGTCAGCAGCCAGGACTGCGGCGCCTGGTCGCTGCTGCTGCCCTCGAAGCGGAACTTGTCGGCCCAGGCCAGCAGCGGGCGGAAGAAGAGCTGGTCGTACAGCAGGATGCCGATCAGCATGCCGAGGATGGCCCAGCCAATGGCGCCCAGGTCGCGGGCCTCGATGGCCACCGCGATGTAGGAGCCCACACCCGGCAGCTTGATGTCCTGCCCGGCCACCGAGATGGCCTCGGAGGCGACGACGAAGAACCAGCCGCCGCTCATGCTCATCATCATGTTCCACAGCAAGCCGGGCATCGCGAACGGCAGCTCCAGCCGCCAGAAGCGCTGCCAGCCCGAGAGCTGGAAGATGCGCGCGGCCTCCTGCAGTTCGCCCGGCACCGTGCGCAGCGACTGGTACAGGCTGAAGGCCATGTTCCAGGCCTGGCTCGTGAAGATGGCGAACAACGCGGCCAGCTCCACCCCGAACAGGTTGCCGGGGAAGAGGGCGATGAAGGGGGCCACCGCGATCGCCTGGAAGCCCAGGATGGGAATCGACTGCAGGATGTCCAGCAGCGGCACCAGCACCTTCTCGGCCGCCCGCACCTTGGCCGCCAGCACCGCGAAGACGCAGGCAAACACCACCGAGGCGCCCAGCGCGATGAACATGCGCAGCGTGGTGCGCAGCAAGTAGTAGGGCAGGTGCGCCGGGTCCAGCGACAGCGGCAGCGCCTCGCCCAGGTGAAAGGGCTTGGCCATCTGGGCCGCGGCCATGGCCAGCAGCACCAGGACCGCCAGCACCAAGGGCAGCAGGGCCCAGTCCCAGCGGTTGAAGCTGGCCTCGATGGCAGGGCGCGGGAAGAAGCGGCGATTGGACATGGTCGGCACGAGCGAAGCCCGCCAGCCTAGAGGCCAAGTGTCACCCCGCCGTGACATCCGCTGTCCGCGGGCTTGCATCCGGCTTGCGCCGGGGTGCCGGCCTCAGCGGGTCAGCGTGTATTCGGCATGGGCCGTGGCCGCCGAGCTGCCGCCCACCCACACGTCGAAGCCCGCCGGCTCCGCACCCCAGGCGCGCGTGACGGGGCTCCAGAACTGCAGCTCACGCCGCCCCAGCGTGAAGCGCAGCGTCTGCGCCTCGCCCGGCGCGAGGTGCACGCGCTGAAAGCCCTTGAGCTCACGCTGCGGCCGCGCGGCGCTGCCGGAGCGCTGGTGGGTATAGAGCTGCACGACCTCGTCGCCCGCGACCGCGCCGGTGTTGCGCACAGTGACGCTCACCGTCACCGGCTCGCCGACGCGGGCGCTGCTGCGGTCGAGCGTCACCGCCCCGTAGCTGAAGCTCGTGTAGCTCAGGCCGTGGCCGAAGGGGTAGAGGGGCGAGGAGGGCGCGTCCGTCGAGTAGCGCGACGTGAAGGTGCGCGCGGTCTCGTCGGCATGGGTGCGGTTGTGGTTGTAGTAGGCCGGCACATGGCCGGTGCTGCGCGGCCAGGTGACCGGCAGCTTGCCGCCGGGGTTGACGGCGCCACTGAGCACGTCGGCCACCGCGTGCCCGCCCTCGCTGCCCGGGAACCAGGCTTCCAGGATGGCCGGGACCCGGCTGCTGGCCCAGCTGATGTCCAGCGGCCGGCCATTGAGCAGCACCAGCACCACCGGCTTGCCCGTGGCCACCACCGCCTCCAGCAGCGCCTGTTGGTTGCCCTGCAGGGCCAGTGACGCCACCGAGGCCGCCTCGCCGCTCATGTTGGCGCGTTCGCCCAGCACCAGCACCACCACCTCGGCCTGGCGTGCGGCGTCCACCGCGCGGGCAAGTTCGGTCTGCTGGTCCACCGCGGGCATCAGCGCCGGTGCGGGCTTGCCCTGGTCGGCGTCCCAGGGCAGGGGATAGGCACGCTGCATGTCGCCGCCGCGCGAGAACGTCACCTGCGCCTGCGGCCAGCGCGCCTGGATGCCCTGCAGCACCGTCACGCCCACGCCCTTCTCGACGGTCCACGAGCCGAGGATGTCTTCGCCGCTGTCCGCCAGCGGCCCGATCACCGCGATGCGCTTGAGCGAGGCCGCCAGCGGCAGCGCGCCGCCCTCGTTGCGCAGCAGCACCATCGAGCGCTGCGCCGCCTCGCGCGTGGCGGCGCGGTGGGCGGGGTCGTTGAACACCGCCGCCTTGCGTTCGGGGGCGCCGTAGGGCCGCTCGAACAGCCCCATGCGCAGCTTGACCTGCAGCACCTCGCGGACGGCCTCGTCCACCTGGCGCATCGGTACCTTGCCGGCCTTCACGAGGGCAGGGAGCTGGCGCAGATAGCTGTTGCTGGCCATGTCCATGGTCACGCCGGCCAGCAGGCCACGTCGCGCCGCATCGGGGTTGTCGGCGGCGAAGCCGTGGTTCTGAAGCGACTGCACCGCAAAGGCGTCGCTGATGACGAAGCCCTTGAAGCCCATCTCGCCGCGCAGCAGGTCGCGCAGCAGCCAGCGGTTGCCCGAAGCGGGCACGTCGTTGAGTGTCATGTAGGCCGACATCACCGTGCCCGCGCCCGCGTCGATCGCGGCTTGAAAGGGCGGCAGGTAGACATTGCGCAACTGCACCTCGGGCACGTAGACCGAGTCGTAGTCCCGCCCGCCGTCGGCCGCGCCGTAGGCGGCGAAATGCTTGACGCTGGTCAGCACCCGCTCGGGCGTGCCGAGCTGCGGCCCCTGCAGGCCGCGCACCTGGGCGCGCGCCATGGCCACACCCAGGAAGGTGTCCTCGCCCGCGCCCTCGACGATGCGGCCCCAGCGCGCATCGCGGGCGATGTCCACCATGGGCGTGAAGGTCCAGTTGACACCGGCCACCCACGATTCCTTGGCGGCCATCGCCTGGGCGCGTTCGACCAGCGCCGGGTCCCAGGTCGCGGCCAGCCCCAGCGGCACCGGGAACACGTTTTTGTAGCCATGGATCACGTCGTAGCCGAACAGCAGCGGGATGCCCAGCCGGCTCTCCTTCACGGCCACGCGCTGCAGCCGGGCGATCAGGTCGGAATCAAACGTCCACAGCACCGAGCCCGCCTTGCCCGCACGGATGAGCTGCTCGGCCGTCTCGCCGTTCGGGCCGGGCACCTCGGCGCCGAGCTGGGTCAGCTGGCCGAGCTTCTCGTCCAGCGTCATGCGCGCGATCAGGGCGTCAGCGCGGCGGGTGATGGGGTCGGACTGGGCGGCGGCCGGGCCGGCCAGCAGCGCGCCGGCGAGCAGGGCTGCCGCCGGCAGGAACGTTCGGGCCATGGGGGGTGTCTCCTCGGGGTCTTGTCAGCAGGGGCCGCTCGAATGGCGGCTGGCCGCAAGCCTACAGGGAAGACTGCCCGCGGGATATGGCGTTATCGGCCAGGGCGGCGCCAGCGAATCGGGCGCCTCACTCGAACAGATGCCCCAGGTCGTGATGGCCCATGGATTCGGCCTTGGTGCGCAGGTACTTCTCGTTCTCGGGGCCCGGCGCGGTGAGGGAGGCTTCGCGCACCACCACCTCGATGCCGAACTCGGCGAGTGCGGCCATCTTCAGCGGGTTGTTGGTCAGCAGCCGGATGCGGTGCACGCCCAGCGCGCGCAGCATGCAGGCGGCGGCGTCATAGCGGCGCGCGTCGATGGGCAGGCCCAGCGCCGCATTGGCCTCGATGGTGTCCTTGCCCGCGTCCTGCTCGGCGTAGGCGCGCAGCTTCTGCACCAGCCCGATGCCCCGGCCCTCGTGGCCGCGCATGTAGACGATGGCGCCGCGACCCTGCGCGGCGATGCGCTTCATGGCGCTTTCGAGCTGGGGCCGGCAGTCGCAGCGCAGCGAGCCGAAGACCTCGCCGGTCATGCACTCGGAGTGCACCCGCACCAGCGGCGGCTCGTCGCCCGTCAGCTCGCCCATGCTGAGCACGACATGCTCCTGGCCGCTGTCGTCCTCCCGGAAACCGTGGATGACGAACTCGCCGTAGGGGGTCGGCAGGCGGGTGGAGACGATGTGTTCGAGTTTCATGGCGCGAGGGCAGACGAGGGCGCATTGTCGCCGCCCCGGGAGAAACCCGCAGCCCAGCGGTGGGGAGGCGGGCAAAAGCCGGGCATCCTCCTCGGACGGCGGTCCTGCGTTAGCCTGCCGGCCCTCAGCAATCAGGAGATCCTTCATGAGCCAGACCGTCCACTTCCAGCGCCCCGATGGCCAGACCGTGACCGGCTATCTCGCCGAAGCCAACCGCCCCGTCGGCGCCGTCGTCGTCATCCAGGAGTGGTGGGGCCTGAACGACCAGATCCGCGGCGTGGCTGACCGCTTCGCCCGTGCCGGCTTCACGGCCCTGGTGCCCGACCTCTACCGGGGCAAAGCCACCGTGGAAGCCGAGGAGGCCCATCACCTGATGTCGGGCCTGGACTTCGGCCAGGCCGCGTCGCAGGACGTGCGCGGCGCGGTGCAGTACCTGCAGGGCCTGAAGGTCGGCAGCGGCAAGGTTGGCGTGACCGGCTACTGCATGGGCGGCGCACTGACCGTGCTGTCGGCCACGATGGTGCCGGAAGCCGCGGCCGCGGTCGTCTGGTACGGCATGCCGCCGTTGGAGTTCGTGGACGCCAGCCAGATCAAGATCCCCGTGCAGGCGCACTGGGCCACGCAGGACGCCTTCTTCAAGATCGAGGGCGTGGATGCGCTGGAGGCCAAGTTCGCCGAGGCCGGCGTGCGCTACGAGGCCCACCGCTACCTGGCTCACCACGCCTTCGCCAACGAAACCGCCCAGGGCCCGCACCGCCTGCCGCAAACCCAGTACGACGCCGCCTGGGCCGAACAGGCCTGGGACCGCACGATGCGCTTCTTCGGGCAGCAGCTCGGTTGACCCTCAGTTCGCCGCCGCCACGGGCGGCTTGCAGCGCTTCACCAGCGCTTGCGATCGCCCATCCAGCGCCGCCCGTGCCGCCGGGGACTCCAGCACCTGGCGCTTGACCAGCGCCTCGCCCACCGGTGTGGCGGTGAAGGCCTCGATGGCCTGGATGTCTTCGGCGGTGAAGCGAGGCAGCGGCTCGGGCGTCTTCAGGTTGAGGGCGACGTACAGGCCCAGCAGGCCGTGCAGCGCGTACTTGCGGCCGGTGGCCGAAGTGAAGAAGGTGTCGGCCGCCGCCAACTCCGCCGGGCTCAGCGCCGCGTTGACGATCTGCTCGGCCGCCTCGAAGTACTCGCTCGGTGCCAGCGCCTGGAAGCAGTCGTTCTGCGCCGCGGTCAGCGTGCCGCGAGCCGCGCTCTGGCGCGCGGCGAGCTTGAGCCCCACCAAGGCCGACTCCGCCGTCACTTCGGCGGTGACCGACACCGCCGCGGCGGGACCGGCCGCGGTGGCGAGCAGGGCGGCGAGGCAAGGAGCCAGCGCAATGGAGCGGACGGACATGGGCAGGGCAGGGTAGCGACAACCTCGCGATTCTGCCGACCGCCGGAGGCCCACCGCGGCCGTGCATTGTTCTCACCCGGTGTCGTGCGCCGGGTTCAGCCACACCGGCATTCAACACAAATATGATAGTGTCGCGCCCATATAAACGATAAAAGCGATACAAACGCGCTTCTACCTAGCATGCAGGACGATCGCGACAGCGAAATTCAGGACCTGGCGGGCGCCGAGGCCTTCGCCTCGCCTGAACCTGTGTGCGTTCCGCCGGCAACCTCAGCGGCCCCGACGGCCGACGAAGCGCGTGAGGCCGAGCAGGAGCGGCTGCGTCAGCAGCGACGTGTGCGCGTGATGCAGAGCATTGAGGCCCAACCTGACCTCACGGCGGTCAAGGTCTCGATGTTGAACCTGCAGCAGCTCAGCCGGTCCGAGCGCTCGCACGTGCGCGCATTGACTGCGCTGATCCACGACGACCCCGCCATGCTCGCCAAGTTGCTGCGCCTGGTGAACGCGGCCTTCTACCGCTCGGTGGGCGGCGGCGAGATCACAAGCATGGCGCGCGCCGTGCACCTGCTCGGCTTCCAGAAGGTGGGCATGCTGGCCAGCTCGCTGAGGTTGTTCGAGACGCTGCCGCCAACAGCCCAGGGGCAGCGACTGCAGCAGGAGTTCGCGAGGGCGCAACTCGCGGCCTTGCTGGCCCAGCAACTGTGTGTCAGCCGCCGGCACGCCGAGAACGTGCCGCTGGCCGCGCTCTTCCAGCGCCTGGGCGACTTGCTGGCGGGCCTTCACTTCCGCGACGAGGCCCAGGTCATCGATGATCAGCTCGACCTGCAGGAGCTGCCGCCCGAGTCCCCCCAACGCCATCGCCAGCGCGACCGCCTGGCCCGCGCGCGCTGGGGGCTGACCATCGAGGAGATGGGTCACGAGGTGGCACGGAGTTGGGGCTGGCCGCCCGATCTGCTGGCCCTCATGCGCAGCCTGCATCCGGAGTCTGCCGATGAGCTGCTGGGTGGCGATGACTACGCCCGCGCGCTGTGCACCGGCGCCAACACGCTGGCTGGCGAGCTGATGCGCCTGCCCCGCGCGGGCACGCCGGAGGAACAGGCCGCAGCGCGTGCACGCCTGGCACGTGCCTTTGCGGTGCGTCTGTCCGAGCCGTTGGGACTGGACCCCGAGACCTTGCCCGACGTCATCGAGCAGACCCATGCCGGCTGGCTCGAGCTGCTCAAGGCGTTGGGCGTGACCTTGCTGGCGCCGGGGGGGGCGGTGGTGGTGGCTCGAACGAAGCTTGACCCCAACTCACGCGCCTACCGCCAGAACCTTGCCGACGAACTGGCGGATGCCATCGAGCATCTGCGCCGCATGAACCGCCGCGCGGCTCCGCTGCCTGAGGTGCTGGAGGCAGCGCTCGAACTTCTCACCAAAGCGCTGGGCCTGCAGCGCGCCGTGGCTTGCTTGGTTGATCCCGCCGCGGGCGCTCTGCGCGGGCGCATGGGCGTGGGCGACAAAGCGGTGGTGCTCGCGCCCTTCTTCGACATCCCGCTTCGACCGCCCGCCGACCTCTTCGGACTCTTGTGTGCCAAGAACGCCGACACCCTGATCCGCGACGTCGGCGACCCCGTCATTGCCCAGCGCCTGCCCGCCTGGTTCGGCGAGCGCGTGCGTGCGGGCACCTTCCTCGTGCTGCCCTTGGTCACGTCCAACCAGCAGGTGCTGGGCATGCTCTACGGCGACCAGCGCCAACCCGGCGACCTCGTCCTGCACGACCGCGGCTTGGCCCTGCTGCGGGATCTGCGGCAGCAAGTGCTCAATGCGGTGGTGATGCCCAGGCGATGAGGGCGCTACGCCAGCCCGCGTGGGCTCCAGAGCCCAACAGGCGTTCTCGATGAACACCCGAGACCTGCAGGATCGACGAGGCCTAAGGGCCGCGCCGCTGCCGTGCTTGCGAGAGCGCATTGCCGGCCAGCATCAGCAGGCGCGCGAACAGCTCGACGAGCACCGCCGCGATGGCCACCAGGGTGGTGCCGTAGCCGACGAAGAACAACACGGTCGTTGAAGCCATCGACCCCACGATCGCCAGCGGCAGGAACAAGAGGCCGAGCACCCGGCCCAGGATGCCGATCACCTTGCCGGCGCGAAAGACGCTGCTGCCGAAATCCCCCGCCGTGTTTGACCAGTTTCTGAGCAGAAGGTAGCGAGCGAGTGCATTCATGGCGCGGTACCTGGGTAAGGGCTGATGGGCAGGCCGGCCTCAGATCGGCAACGCATTCGTCGACTTCACCTCCTCCATCACCGCGTAGGTGCGCGTCTCGCGCACGCCCGGCAGGCTCCAGATCACGCTGCCGATGAACTCGCGGTAGGCGCCCATGTCGCGCACGCGGGTCTTGAGCAGGTAGTCGAAGCCGCCGGCCACGAGGTGGCATTCCAGGATCTCGGGGCGGGCCTGCACGGCGGCCTTGAAGGTGTCCATCACGTCCTGTACGGTGCGGTCCAGGTGCACTTCGATGAAGACCAGCATCGCGGCGCCGAGCTTGGCCGGGTTCAGGCGCGCTTCGTAGCCCAGGATGAAGCCGTCGCGCGTGAGGCGCTTGACGCGTTCCAGCACCGCGGTGGGCGACAGGTGCACGGCTTCGGCGAGCTTGAGGTTGGAGATGCGGCCATCGGCCTGCAGCACCCGCAGGATGCGCTGGTCGATCTTGTCCAGCTCGTCGGTCATCTGGATTTTCCTCGGCGGGAATGCGAATGCTTGGAATTTAATCCACCTTCACCGTCGATAGAGTGCGAGTTCTCACCAGGAGCCGTCATGTCCATCCCCTTCGCCGCCCCCACCGAACAGACCCGCCTGCCCGACCCCTACCGGGCTGAAGCCGGCGTGGTGCAGGCCCTGGCCGACCGCGTGGGCGGGGCGCTGGACTGGGCCCAGGTCATCGCGATGGCCGGCCCGTGGGTGGAGCAGGTGCGCCGCAACCCGGCGCCGTTCTGGGCGATGGAGTCGCTGCTGCGCGAATACCCCATCACCAGCGCCGAGGGCCTGGCCCTGATGCGCCTGGCCGAAGCCCTGCTGCGCGTGCCCGACGCGCCCACCGCCATCGCGCTGACCGCCGACCAGCTCGGCCGCGCGGATTTCGACGGTGCCAGCGAAGGCAGCCCGCACAAGATGCTGGCCGCGCTGTCGGCCTCGGCGATCTCGATGTCCAAGCGCTTCCTGCCGGGCGCCGACGACGACGGCGGCCTGTTCAAGCGCCTGGGTGCGCAGACCGTGGTGGCCGCCACGGTGCGGGCCATCCAGCTGCTGGGGCGGCAGTTCGTGCTGGGTCGCAACATCGGCGAGGCGATGGGCGAGGCGGACGACGCGCGCAAGCAGCAGCGTCAACTCCGCTTCAGCTACGACATGCTCGGCGAGGGCGCCCGCACCGAAGACGACGCGCGCCGCTACCAGGCCGCCTACGTCAACGCCATCAAGGCCATCAGTGCCGGCCGCCAGGCCGAGTCGCCCGAAGGCTCGGACGGCATTTCCATCAAGCTCAGCGCGCTCTTCAGCCGCTACGAGGTGCTGCAGCGCGAGCGCGTGTTTGCCGAGCTGCTGCCGCGCGTGTGGCAGCTGATCGAGCTGGCCGCCGAGGCCAACATCAACCTCACCATCGACGCCGAGGAGGTCGATCGCCTGGAGCTGTCGCTCGACGTGCTGGACACCCTGGCTGCCGGCATCGCCCAGCGTTACCCGCAATGGCGGGGCTTCGGCCTGGCGGTGCAGGCCTACCAGACCCGCGCGCTGGCCGTGGTGGACGAAGTGGCTGCCATCGCGCGCAAGCACGGGCTGCGCTTCATGGTGCGGCTGGTCAAGGGTGCTTATTGGGACGGCGAGATCAAGCGCGCCCAGGAACTGGGCCTGGCCCACTACCCGGTGTTCACGCACAAGCAGCACACCGACGTGTCCTACCTGGCCTGCGCCCGCGCGCTGATCCAGCATGCCGACGTCATCTACCCGCAGTTCGCCAGCCACAACGCCGGCACCATCGCGGCCATCGTGCAGATGGCGCGCGCTGCCGGTGCTGCCTTCGAAATGCAGCGCCTGCACGGCATGGGCGAAGGGGTGTACCGCGAGGTGCTGAAGGACGGCAGCATCCCTTGCCGCGTCTACGCCCCCGTGGGCGAGCACCGCGACCTGCTGGCCTACCTGGTGCGCCGCCTGCTGGAGAACGGCGCCAACTCCTCCTTCGTGCACCAGCTGGCCGACCCGGCCGTGCAGGTGCCCGAGCTGCTCGGCTCGCCGCTGGCCGACATCCGCAGCACCGGCGCGCTGCCGCTGCCGCCGGCCCTCTACCTGGACGCCGATGGCCGGGGCCGCCGCAACTCCACAGGCCTGGACCTGACCGCCCCGGCCCACCGTGCCCCGCTGCAGGCTGCGCTTGACCGCGTGGTGGTGCAGCCGGTGGCCGAGGCGACGCCCGAGCAGGTGGATGCCGCCATGGCGCGCCTGCAGGCGGGCTTCCCGGCCTGGAGCGCCACGCCGGTGTCGCAGCGCGCGGCCATCTTGCGCCGCGCCGCCGATGCGCTGGATGCGCGCCTGGCCGAGTTCTGCGCCCTGCTCGTGAAGGAAGCCTTCAAGACCCAGGCCGACTGCGTGGCCGAGGTGCGCGAGGCCGTGGACTTCCTGCGTTACTACGCGGACAACGCCGAGGCCGATGCCGGTGCCATGCAGGGCCGCGGCGTGTTCGTCTGCATCAGCCCCTGGAACTTCCCGCTGGCCATCTTTGCCGGCCAGGTCGTGGCCGCGCTGGTGGCGGGCAACACGGTGGCCGCCAAGCCGGCCGAGCAGACGCCCTATGTGGCGCTGAAGATGGTCGAGCTGCTGCACGAGGCCGGCGTGCCGGCCGATGCGCTCGTGCTGCTGCATGGCGCCGGCGAGACCGTGGGCGCGGGCCTCGTGGCCCATGCGCACACCGCGGGCGTGTGCTTCACCGGCTCGACGGTGGTCGCGCAGATCATCAACAAGGCCCTGGCCCGCAAGCCCAACGCGCCCATCCCGCTGATCGCTGAGACCGGCGGCCTGAATGCCATGGTGGTGGACTCCACCGCCCTGCCCGAGCAGGTGATCGACGCGGTGGTGCAAAGCGCCTTCCGCTCCGCCGGCCAGCGCTGCTCGGCGCTGCGCCTGCTGTGCGTGCAGTCCAGCATCGCCGACGGCGTCATCGAGATGCTCAAGGGTGCGCTGGAACAACTGCACGTCGGCCAGCCGGCGCGTCTGGCCACCGACGTCGGCCCGGTCATCGACGACGAGGCGCATGCCAACATCGCCCGCCATGTCGAGCGCCTGAAGCGCGAGGCCCGGCTGATCGCCGAGGCGCCCGTGGCCGAGCCGCTGCCGCGGCAGATCCGGCCGGTGGCCTTCGAGCTCAAGCGCATCGCAGACCTGGGCGAGGAGATCTTCGGCCCGGTGCTGCACGTGGTGCGCTTCGAGAGCTCGGTGGACGAGGTCATTGCCGACATCAATGCGCTGGGCTATGGGCTGACGCTCGGCATCCAGACCCGCATCGACAGCCGCGCGCAGCGCCTGGCCGACGCCGCGCGCATCGGCAACGTCTACGTCAACCGCAACATCATTGGCGCGGTGGTTGGTGTGCAGCCCTTTGGCGGTGAGGGCCTGTCGGGCACCGGCCCCAAGGCTGGCGGGCCGGACTACCTGCGCCGCTTCTGCACCGAGCCGCATCTCGACGCCCCGGCCCCGGCCGTGGTGCTGGACGCCTTGCCCTCGGCGGATGCAGGCGCCCTGGCCGTGGCGGCCGACGCCACCTGGCGCGACACGCCGCTGGCCGATCGCATCGCCACGCTGCGCCGTGCGGCCGACACGCTGGACGCGCCGGCAGCCCTGGCCCTGCGCAGCCTCTTTCCGGCCGCCCAGGCGCTGTTTGCCGACCAGACCTTGCCCGGCCCCACCGGCGAGAGCAACACCCTGCGCCACCATGCGCGGGGCGTGTTCGCGGTGCTGGGCCGCGGTGAGGCCGGCCTGGCTGCGGCGGTCAGCGCGCTGCTGGCTGGCAACAGCGCCATCTGGCTGGGCGGTGACGAGCGTACCCGCCAGGCCCTGCTGCGTGCGGGCCTGCCGGCCAACGCCCTGACCCTGCTGCCCGACGCGGTGCTGCCGCGCCTGCTGGCGGCCAGCCACCTCGCGGGCGTGGCCCTGGCCTCGTCGGACCCCGCCCTGGCCCACCCGCTGGCCCTGGCCCTGGCGGCCCGGCCCGGCGCCATCCTGCCGCTCGTGACCGCAGCCGGCCATTCACGCCAGCTCTACCGCTTCACGGCCGAGCAGACCCTGACCGTCAACACCGCCGCTGCCGGCGGCAACGCGGCGCTGCTGGCGGGCGTGCACTGAGGCACGGTGTCGCCCGCCTGCGCTAACCTTGCGCCATGACGGCAGCGGAGCAGGCGGGATGACAGCAGCAAGACGATGGACCCTGGCCGCCTGCCTGGGCCTGGCCAGCCTGGGCGCTGCGCGTGCGGACAGCTGGCTGCCCGCCTGCCCCAAGGCCTATCTGGCGCCTTCGGGGGCCTATCGGTTCATCGTGATGCCCCGTGGCCCGCTCGATACCCTGAGCTGCACGCGCGCGGCCGATCAGCCCGAGTTCGTCGGTCGTCTGACCAGCTTGCATCGAGCCACCGGCACCTTGGAGAGGCAGACGGGCGGGCGCTGGGTGCCCGTCTGGGCGCACGAGCTTTCGAACGAGGTGAGCCCGGTCCAGGCCGCCGTGTCGGACACGGGCCGCGTGGCCACGTTCGACAACTGGCACGGCGTGGGTTGGGGTGACGATGTGGTCGTGCTGTTCGACACGCAGGGCCGCCTCGTGCGGCAGATGGGCCTGGCGGACTTCCTGCCCCGCACCTACGTGCATGCATTGCCGCAGTCCGTGAGCTCCATCTTGTGGGGGGGCGAGCACGCATTCACGGCAGACGGCCAGTCGCTGCAGCTCCAGGTGGTGGTGCCCGACGCCGATCCGTCCAGGCCGCGGCCCGGCGACGAGAGGCCGCCGCTGGTGACTCTGCTCGTCGAGGCCGACACCGGCCGTGTGGCCCCGCAAGCGCCCGTGGCCTGGGCTCAGGCGCTGGCGCAGGCCCGGCAGGCCGACGCGGTGCTGTGCGCCGAAGAGGTGGCGTGGTTCCAACGTGAACTCGCGCCGCGCCTGCCCCCGTCGCCTCGGGCCTCGCAGGCGGACTGGACACAGTACGGCTACGACGTCATCAAGCGCCTGCGGCCGGGGTCGGAGCTGCCCTTGGAAACCTGCGTGTTCAATGCCCAGACCCTGGCCGATCGCCACCAGGTCGAGGCTTGTCTGCGCGCGGCTTTCAAGGCGGCGCGCGAGACCCCCAGCGAGGTGTTGCTGATCGCCCCGGACCCCGCGGTGCTGTGGCCCGCCGCCCAGCGCGTGCTGGCGACGCTGCCGGCGGCGGCGCTCCAGGGTTCGCGGCTGTACGTCGCCGCTTCGTCAGCCCAGCAGGCGAGCGTCACGCGCGCCTTGTCGGCCCGGGGGGCGGAGGTGGTGGTGTTCGACCCGGGTCAGGCAGTGTCGCCCACGGCCTCAGCGCAGGACGCGCTGCGAGCGCGTTTCGATGCCGGCGAGGGTCGCGACGCGATGGGCAACTGCGGGCCTGACGCGCGCGTGGACCCAGTTCAGTAGAAGCCCTCCCGCCGCCGGTAGCGCTCGGCGCGTTCGGCGTCGTACTGGGCGGCGTCAAAGGTGTCGCCCTGGATGGCGCGGTGGATCTGGCCGCCGGTGGGCAGCTCGGCCGGGTCGATGAATCGGCTCGGGTTCCAGAAGTGCGAGCGCAGGAAGGCCTTGGAGCACTGCGTGTAGGCCTCCTCGATGTCGACGATCACGCCCAGCCGCGGGGCCTTGCCCTCCAGCGTGCTGGGGGCCAGCAGCGCGGCGTCGGTGGTGAG
Organism: Roseateles puraquae; assembly: GCF_002205845.1. GTDB lineage: Bacteria > Pseudomonadota > Gammaproteobacteria > Burkholderiales > Burkholderiaceae_C > Pelomonas > Pelomonas puraquae. The sequence continues at coordinate 171,687 of NZ_NISI01000011.1, forward strand.
CAGGCCGCGGCCGTTGACGCGGAAGGTCTCGGTCGCGCCCGGGATGATGAAGAGCAGGCCCAGGCGCGGGTTGGCCAGCAGGTTGCGCAGGGAGTCGGCCAGGCGGTTGCCGGGGCGTTCGGGCAGCAGCAGGGTGCGGTCGTCCAGGATGCGCACGAAGCCGGCCGGGTCGCCGCGGGGGCTCACGTCGCAGCGGCCCTGGGCGTCGCTGGTGGCCAGGCAGACCAGCGGCGCGCGCTCGACGAACACGCGCGTGGCGTGGTTGAGGCGGTCGGTGATCTTGGCGCAGGTCAGTGGCGCGGGCTCGCCGATGAGCGCGCGCAGCTGCGCCTCGTCCTGCAGGATGTCGGCGGTGAGCCGGTGCGTCAGCCGTTGGGGGAGCGGGGCAGTCATGGGCGCGGCTGGTGGGGTGGGGGTGGCCGATTCTGGCCCGTACCCGGCGAGCGCCCAGAAAAAGGCCCTCTGCTGCGGCGGAGCCACGGGAGAGGGCCAAATCCACCAAAAGGCGGTGGAGGAGACAAGCGGTCATTGCAGCGTTGCAATGTTGCGATGCAGCATATACGAACACGGCTTGTTTAGTGTGACAAAACCCCCACGAGTTGAGGAGTTGTTCACAGTCCGCACCGGCTGTGTCGGCGCGGGCATTGATACAGCGCAGTGCGCCGTTGCGGGACTTGTCGCTTCACGGCGCGGCGCCCCGCCGCTGCAATGGCGGCATGAACGAGCTGCTGCCCCTGCTGAGCTATTGCGCGCTTATGTCGGGCACCCCCGGGCCGAACAACATGATGCTGGTGGCCAGCGGGGCTCACCATGGTTACCGGCGCACGGTGCCGGCCATCCTGGGCATGGTGTGTGGTGTGGCCACGCTCACCCTCGCGGCTTGCCTGGGGCTGGGTGCGCTCTTCCTGGCGTGGCCGCCGCTGCATGCGGCGCTCAAGCTGGCCGGCACCGCCTACATGCTGTGGCTGGCCTGGCAGCTGGCCGGCGCGCCGGTGGCGGCCGATCGGGCGCCTGAGCGGCTGGGCTTTGTGCGCGCGGCGGCCTTCCAGGTGGTCAACCCCAAGAGCTGGATTCGCGCGGTGACGGTGGCGTCGGTCTTCATGCCGGCCGAGCTGGGCCTGCTGCCCGGCGCGCTGCTGGCCAGCGGCCTCGGGGCGGTGGTGGGTTTCCCGTGCATCTCGATGTGGGCGCTGTTTGGCACCGGCATCGGCCGCTTCCTGTCGAGCCCGGGGCGGCGGCGGGTCTTCAATGTCATCATGGCCGCCTCCCTGGTGCTGCTCGCCCTGTCGTTGATGCGCTGATGTTCTCGCTGGACCGCGATTCCCCCACCCCGCTGGCCGACCAGATCGAACAGCGCCTGCACGGCCTGATCGCCACGCACCAGCTGCCGCCGGGCGCACGGCTCAATTCCATCCGCCAGCTGGCGCAGCGCCTGGGCGTGAGCCCCAACACCGTGGTCGTGGCCTACGACCGGCTGGTGGCCGCCGGCCTGGTCGATTCACGCGGCACCGCTGGCTTCTTCGTGCATGACGGCCCGGCCGGCGTGATGCCCGATGCCAACCGCGTGGAGGCCGGCGAGGAGCAGGAGGCTGTGTGGCTCGCCCAGCAGGCCAATGACCAGAAGGCCGGCGTGCTGCTGGCCAGCAGCGGCGCGTTGCCGGCCACGTGGCTGGAAGACGCCATTCCCGCCACTGCCGTGCAGCGGGGCCTGGCGCGGGCTTCCGCCGGCATGGCCTCGCGCTGCCCGCCGCAGGGCCTGCCCGAGTTGCGCGAGCGCCTGGCCACGCTGCTGCGCGGGCAAGGTATCGCGGTGGATGCGAGCCGGGTGCTCACCACCTATGGCGGCACCCATGCCATCGACCTCATCTGCCGCGCCCTCCTGCGCCCGGGGGATGCGGTGGTGGTGGAGTCGCCGGGCTACTTCCTGCTGTTCGACCGCCTGCGCCAGGCCGGCGTGACGGTGGTGCCCGTGCCGCGCCGGCCCGACGGCATCGACCTGGACGCGCTGGACGCCGCCTGCACCCGCCACCGGCCGCGCCTGCTCTTCCTGCAGAGCGTGCTGCACAACCCCACCGGCTGGGGCAGCACCGCGGCCAACCTGCACCGGGTGCTGATGTTGGCCGAGCGGCACGACCTGCTGATCGCCGAAGACGACGTGCAGGGCCACTTCCACCCCGGCTCGCCCACGCGGCTGGCCCAGCTGTCGGGGCTGCAGCGGGTCATCTACTACTCCAGCGTCTGCAAGGCCATGAGCCCGGCGCTGCGCCTGGGCTATGTGGCCGCTGAGCCGGCCCTCATCAAGGCGCTGCTGCGCGAGAAGATCGTGTCGGTGCTGACCACTTCGGCCCTGAGCGAATGCGTGCTGCTGGAGGTGCTGGCCGCCGGCCGCTGGCGCAAGCACCTGGAGCGGCTGCAGCAGCGCCTGGCCAAGGCGCGGGTGGAGGCCGCCCGGCAGCTGGGCGAGGCCGGCGTGCTGCTGGAGCCTCCCGGCGAAGGCGGGCTCTTCCTGTGGGGCGCGCTGCCAGCGGGGGTGGACGTGGACGGCGTGGTACGCGACGCGTTTCGCAGCGGCATCCTGCTGGTGCGTGGCGCCACCTTCGCGGCCGATGGCGCGGCCGACCCGCACCTGCGCTTCAACGCCGCCTTCAGCCAGCAGCCGCGGCTCGCCGACTTCCTGCGCGAGCAGCTCAGCGCCGCCACCAGCGCGCAGCGCGTGGTGGAGCGCGCCCGGGAGCGGGCTCAAGCCCGCTGATGCCAGCGTCAGCCGACGCTGACCGTGTCGCCCACCCGGATCGCACCACCTTCCAGGATGCGCGCCGTCATGCCGCCGTGGCCGCGCATGGCCGCATAGCCGCCCGGGCCGATGACCTCCTCCATGCGCGAGCACGGCGCACAGGGCCCGACGATCTCCAGCACCGCCTCGCCCACCCGCAGCCGGGCCTTCTTCAACGCCAGCAGGTTGATGCCCGACACCACGATGTTGCGGCGCAGGTCCACCGGGTCCAGCGGCGCACTGCGCGCCAGCGCGGCAATCAGCGGCAGGTGCTCGTGCTGGATCAGCGTGACCTGGCGCGTGGACAGCTCGGCCTCGCCGCGCTGGCCCAGCCGGTCGTCGGCCAGGCCGATGTCGGCCAGCGCCACCGTCTGCTCGATGCGCCGGGCGCGCTCGCGCGGCTGGCCGCGCACCACCAGGGCTTCAACCCGACCCTGGATGTGGGCCGGCGGGATCATCAGGTCGCGCACGCTCTTCATGGATACACCTTGGCCCCGCGCGGAGCCGCATAGTTCACGGAGGGCCTCGGGTGGCGCCTTCAGCGCGCGGCGCCTTCGCCCGAAGATCGACGGCAAGGAGTGTCCGTCGTGTTGCGTCGCCTGTCCCTTGCACTGTCTTTCGCGGTGGCGGCCTGCCCGCTGGCCGCGCCCGCGGCTGAACTGACCGCGCCTGAGATGCGCTGGCTGCAGGGCATCGCGCCCGTCGTGCAGCATGCGCGGCAGCAGCTCGGCTTGCCGCTGGACGTCATCGTGCAGCCGCAGGACGCGCCCGGCGCGGCGCCGCTGGCGCTGGGCTTTGTTGACGGGCGTTGCAAGCTCGTGCTGTCGATGCGCGGCAATGCCGAGGCCGAGCGCCCGGTCGAGTCGCTGCCGCCCGAGCTGCGCGGCCCGGCGCTGGAGCTGATGGCCGCCCACGAGCTGGGCCACTGCCGCCGCTACCTCGACGGTGCCTGGCACGGCATGCCCGCCGGCTTCGTGGCGGCCGCCGCGCCCGCGCGCCTGAGCCCCGAGCTGCAGCAGGCCTGGCTGGACATGCGCACCACCCGCCGCGAAGAAGCCTATGGCGACCTGGTCGGCCTGGCCTGGACCCGCGAGCGCCACGCCTCGCTGTACGGCCCGCTGCACGCCTGGCTGGTGCAGCAGCGCGAGGCTGAAGGCCTGCCGGGCAGCCACCACGACACCCTGGCCTGGCTGCGCCTCGCGGCCACACCCGCGGCCCTCGCCGGCAGCAGCCTGTTCGACGGGGCCGAGCGGGTGTGGCGACAGGGCTTGGGGGACTGACCGCGCCGCGCGGGTCACCTCGTCATCAGCCACCTCCTACAGGCCCGGGGCGCCTGGCCTGACCGATCGGTCGAGCGGTGGCGGGCACAGTGAGCGCATGGGTGATCTTCACCCCGCGGGGCCCGGCCCCGTGCCCTGTGTTCAACCGCTTCAGGAGACCCACCATGGCCAGCGTCAGCCCCACCATTTCCTCGTCCAAGGTCGAAGGCACCAACGTCTACAGCCCCAGCGGCGACAAGCTCGGCTCCATCGACGACCTCGTCATCGACAAGGTGTCGGGCCGCGTCCGTTATGCGGCGCTGGAGTTCGGCGGCTTCCTCGGCATGGGCACCGACCGCTACCCGCTGCCCTGGGACCAGCTCAAGTACGACACCGCCAAGGACGGCTATGTCGTCAACATCGACAAGGCCCAGCTCGAACGCGCCCCGCGCTACGCGATGGACGAGACGCCCAACTACAACGACGAGTACGGCCGCAAGGTCTACGACTACTACGGCTCCACCTGGTGGATGTAAGCCAGACCTTCGCTCGTCTCCCAATCCCTTCGGTGAGCTCGCATGAGTTCAATTGACGGGGCGGCCTGGCCGCCCCTTTTTTGTTGGAGCGGACGCATGCACCACGATCCCACCCGCACCCCGCCGACCGACCCGCCGCCGCCCCCGGTGCAGCCCGATCGGCCGGCCACGCCCACCCATCCCGCACGAGAGGTGAAGGAGGGGGCCTTTGACGACTCCGTGGCCGGTGAGGAAGACCCCGGCGCTGGCGTCGACACCCTCACGCCGAAGCCGAACGCACGTCAGTCGCCACCCCGGTAGAGCAGCTGCAGCAGCGCAGGGGCGGCCGATGCGGCCGGCACCCTGGGCTCGTCGGACTCATCCTTCAGCAGCACACCGCTGAGCTGGCGCGTTCGCGCCTGCCTTAGCAGGGTCAGCAGGCGCACGGCGGCCACCGCGGGCGAGAGGCCTTCAGGCCGCACGTTGGAGAGGCAGTTGCGCTCGGCATCCGTCCGCCCCGGACGGGGGGCCCAGGTGAAGTACACGCCCAGGCTGTCCGGTGCCGAGAGCCCGGGTCGCTCGCCGATCAGCACCACCACGCAACGCGCATTGAGCAGCGCACCGACCTCGTCGCCCAGCGCCACACGCGCCTGATGCGCCACCACGGGCGGTGCCCAGGTCCAGTCGCCCTCGGCCACCAGGCGCGCACGCAAAGCCTCGAACAACGGCGGGGCCTGGCGCTCCAGGGCGAGCGCCGAGAGGCCGTCGGCCAGCACGAAGGCCAGGTCCACAGTCGGGGCCTGCACAGCGGCCAGCTGTGCCGCGCTCGCGTCGCTCAGCCGCCGGCCCAGGTCGGGCCGCTGCAGGTAGGTGGCGCGGTCGGCCGCCTGGCTGTGCACCTGCAGCGGCGCCTCACCCAGCCGGCGCAGGGCGGCCCGCAGCGCCTCGTCGTCCAGCGGCCGGTGCACGGCGTCCCGCGCGGCGGCATGGGCCTGTTGGAAGGCCAGGTGCGCAGCGGTGGGCAGGCTCGCACCCGCGCGGCCCAGGGCGATGCGTGCGGCCGTGTGCCGCTGCAGCGCGGCCCAGGGTTGCGGTGTGACGGGCGGCTTCATGGCGCCGCCTCCAGCAACGCGGCAAAGCGCTCGGGCAGGCCGTCAGCCAGCGCCAGCGCGCCGTCGAAGATGCCCACGCGCTGCAGCCAGGCCTCGAACTCAGGCGCCGGCCGCAGCCCGAGCATGCGGCGCATGGCCAGCGCGTCATGAAAGCTGGTGCTCTGGTAGCCCAGCATGATGTCGTCCGAACCCGGTACGCCCATGACGTAGTTGCAGCCGGCGCTGCACAGCAGCGTGAGCAGGCTGTCGAGGTCGTCGACATCGGCCTCGGCATGGTTGGTGAAGCACACGTCCACGCCCATCGGCAGCCCGAGCAGCTTGCCGCAGCAGTGGTCTTCCACGCCCGCGCGCAGGATCTGCTTGCCGTCGAACAAATACTCCGGCCCGATGAAGCCCACCACGCTGTTCACCAGCAGCGGCTGGAAGTGGCGCGCCACACCGTAGGCGCGGCATTCCAGCGTCTGCTGGTCGCAGCCGTGGTGAGCTGCGCTGGACAGCGCGCTGCCCTGGCCCGTCTCGAAGTACATGACCTGCAGCCCTCCGCGGCGCAGGGCGAGCGCCGCGTCGCGCGCCTCCTGCAGCAGCGCCAGCTCGATGCCGAAGGCGCGGTTGGCCGCCTCGGTGCCGGCGATGGACTGGAACACCAGATCCACCGGCGCGCCGCGGCGAATGGCCTCCAGCGTGGTCGTCACGTGTGTCAGCACGCAGCTCTGCGTGGGGATGCCGTACTGCGAGATGACGTTGTCCAGCAGCGTGAGCAGGCGCATGACCTGCGGCAGGTTGTCAGTCGCGGGGTTGATGCCGATGACCGCGTCGCCCGCGCCCATCAGCAGGCCGTCGAGCAGGCTGGCGGCGATGCCGGTTTCGTCGTCGGTCGGGTGGTTGGGCTGCAGCCGCGTAGCCAGGCGCCCGCGCAGGCCGAGGGTGCTGCGAAAGGCCGTCACCACCTCGCAGCGCTGGGCGACGAGCAGCAGGTCCTGCACCCGGCACAGCTTGCTGACGGCGGCGGCCATCTCGGGCGTCAGCCCCGGCGCGATGTCGGCCGGCGCCAGCGTGCCAGCCAGCAGGGCGTCGCGCAGGCCGCCGACGGTCAGGTGGCTGAAGCTCGCAAACGCGGCGGCGTCGTGGGTGTCGAGGATGAGGCGCGTGACCTCGTCCGTCTCGTAGGGCACGACCGCGTCGTTCAGGAAGGCCTGCAGCGGCAGGTCGGCCAGGGCCAGCTGCGCGGCCACCCGCTCACGCGCCGAGGCGGCGGCCACGCCGGCCAGCTCGTCGCCCGAGCGGCGGGGGCTGGCGCGCGCCAGCAGGGTGCGCAGGTCATCGAAGCGGAACCGCTCGCCGCCAACGGTGTGCGTGTAGGCCATGCGCCGAGTGTGCGCCGGCCCGGCGGCGGCTGCATGACGATTCGGTGACCCTCATGCGGCTGTCACGCCGCAGCTCTAGGCTCGCCGCTGATGTCGACCCTCCCTGTCTGGGCCTGGGCCACGCTGGCGTGGGCCCTGCTGATGCTGTTCATCGTGCTGGCCCAGGGTCGCCTGCTGTTCGGCCGCACCTGGCGCATCCGTCGCACGCACCCGGGCCCGGCGGCCCACCGGCGCCGCACCCGGGCCGCGAGCGTTGAACGGCCCGGCGGCGTGCGCCTGAAGGGCTGGCTGACGCTGCCCACCGGGCACGCGCCGCGCCGGTTGCTGCTGTGGTTCGGCGGCCGCAACGAACACGTGGCCTGGACGCCCGACCTCGCCGGCTGGCTGCCCGATGACTGTGCGCTGCTCGCCTTCAACTACCGCGGCCTGGGCGGCAGCACCGGCTGGCCTGGGGAGACTGCCTGCGTGGACGACGCCGAGGCCATCGCCGCCTGGGGGCTCGCTGAGCTCGGCCTGCCGCCGGCAGCGCTGCATTTGGCCGGCCGCAGCCTGGGCACCGGGGTGGCGATGCAGCTGGCGGCGCGCCGCGCCGCACGCGGGCACCCGCCGAGCGGCCTCTGCCTGATCTCGCCCTTCCTCAGCCTCAAGGGCCTGCTCGCCCGCAACCCCTTGTTGATGCCGGTGGCGCCGCTGCTGCGTTCGCCCATGGACTCGGGGGCTGCGGCTCAAGCGCTGGCCTGCGACGTGCTCGTGCTGCTGGCCGCGCGCGACCGCCAGGTGCCCCATCGCCATTCGCTGCGCCTGGCACAACGTCTACGCGACGCCGGCTGTGCAGTGACGGTGGCGCAGCTGCCGGGCACCAACCACCGCAGCCTCGCGCGCACGCCGCAAGCCATGGGCTGCCTCGGGCGCTGGCTGTCGCTGCCCGCGGGCGCCGAGGCGCGGCAGTCAAGCGCTTGAGTGATCAGCCCGAGCGGCTTGCGCGCGGGCGGGCGGTGGGCACACTGGGCACATGGGGCACATGGGGCACTGGAGCAGCAGGTCAGTGCCGCCTTGCAACAGCCTCAGCTACTTCCAAGCCCTGACCCGTACAGCTTCGCCGGCTCCGTCATGTCGCTCCCTTTCAATGAAAGCGATGTTAGCGAGCGTTCACGGCTCGCCCGTAGAACCAGCGTTGCACCTCAGCTGCGGCGGCCCCCGGAGGGTCTAAAGCGGAACGGCGCGTTCAGCCACGAACCGACGCGCCGCTACTAGGGGCAATTTCCTTCTCGCAAAAGCGCGTCGGCCGGTCGCAACAACCCTGGCACACAGTCGCATTTGAGTGGCGCCAGTCGCAATTAATCTGGCGCCCTACGGATTCCGTAGGGCGCCAAAGTACTTGCACTGGCGCGGATTGTGGATCAAGGACTTGGCGGGTCCCGCGCCACAGCCTTCAACCAGGCGAAGCACGAGTTCTTGCGACTGACCTACGAGCGCGCCAAAGTTCTTGCACACGCTTCTTGGCGCGTCTTCAAGCGCGGGTTTTGACCAGGCCGAACGGGCGAACGCGTGCTTGAGCCGGTCCACCAAGACGGGCAAAGTTCGTGGGTCAAACGGGGAGGTCGCCTTCCCAGGCTCCCCCGAAGAATCAACGCTATCGAGCCTGCAGTTCCGATAGGAGCAGCCATGGCTCAGATCGTCTGCGCTTCCTGCGGCCGCGAGGTCACGGTTCGTCCGCAATCGCCGAAGCAGACTTACTGCTCGGCACCCGAATGCCAACGCGAGCGGCGCCGGTGCTGGAATCGGGCCAAGCTCGAAGCCGACCACGACTATCGGGCCAACCAGTTGGCAGCTCAGCGAGCCTGGCACGCCCGCAACCCAGGGTACTGGCAAGCTTACCGCGGGCGAAAGCAGCCGGCCGCCCCGCCGAGGGCACCTCGGACGGCGCGTGCAACAAGTGACGCGTCATTTTGCGGAGCAGACCCCGCCGCCGGCCGCTGCTGGATCGACGTTCTCTCCTATGACAGGGACGGAAAACCTCTGGCCTGGCGAATCGAGATGGCAATGACGCGTCCTCAGGTTTGCAAAGATGGACGCGTGCAAAGAGAGGACTCGTGGATGGCGACGTGATCGCCGCCTAATGTCCCGTTGCACGGCTTCGAAATCCCGGTGAGCGTTCGGCGGGACGCCTGATCTGCCTCTCAAGGTCCGAGGTGCGTGCCTCCACGTCGCTCATTGAGCGGAGACGGTCATGCAGCCAGAAGACCTACAACCCGGCGAAGAACGAACCAGCGATTTCCGCGCTGCCGAGTACGTTCGCATGTCCACGGAGCACCAGCAGTACTCGACCCAGAACCAGGCGGACAAGATCCGCGAGTACGCCGAACGGCGCGGCATCCGCATCATCCGGACCTACGCCGACGAGGGGAAGAGCGGGCTGAGGATCGATGGCCGCGAAGCGCTGCAGGCCCTGCTGCGCGACGTCGAGTCCGGCAACGCGGACTTCAACGTGATCCTCGTTTATGACGTCAGCCGCTGGGGGCGCTTCCAGGACGCCGACGAAAGCGCGTACTACGAGTACGTTTGCCGGCGAGCAGGCATCCAGGTCTGCTACTGCGCCGAGCAGTTTGAGAACGACGGCTCGCCGGTGTCGACGATCGTGAAGGGCGTCAAGCGGGCTATGGCTGGCGAGTACAGCCGCGAGTTGTCGGCCAAGGTGTTCGCCGGCCAGTGCCGGCTCATCGAGATGGGGTTTCGGCAAGGGGGCCCGGCAGGCTTCGGCCTGCGCCGCGTGCTGGTCGACCAGGCCGGCAACGTGAAGAGCGAGCTTTCGCGTGGCGAGCACAAGAGCCTGCAGACCGATCGGGTGATCCTCACGCCAGGCCCGGACCGGGAAATCCGCATCGTGCGGGACATCTATCGCTGGTTCACCGACGAGGGGCAGCACGAAGTCGAGATTGCCAAACGACTTAACGACCAGGGAGTACTTACTGACATGGGGCGCAACTGGACACGCGCCACTGTGCGGGAGATCCTGACCAACGAGAAGTACATCGGCAACAACGTCTACAACCGCATCTCGTTCAAGCTCAAAAAGCTGCGCGTCATCAACGGGCCGGACATGTGGATCCGCAAGGACAGCGCCTTCGAGGCGGTCGTGTCGCAAGAGGCGTTCTACACGGCGCAAGGAATCATTCGGGCACGCGCCCGTCGGTTCAGCGATGCGGAACTGATCGAGAAGCTGCGCGGGCTCTACGAGCGCCGCGGCTTCCTGTCTGGCCTGGTCATCGACGAGACGGAAGGCATGCCGTCCGCGGCGGCGTACATCCATCGCTTCGGCAGCCTCATCAGGGCCTACCAGGCCGTCGGCTTCACGCCCGACCGTGACTACCAGTTCCTCGAGGTCAACAAGTTCCTGCGCCGGTTGCATCCGGAGGTCGTCGCGGGCACGGAGCGCGAGATCGCGAACCTAGGCGGGACGCTAGTCCGCGACCCGGCGACCGACCTGCTGGACGTCAACCGCGAGTTCAGCGTGTCCATCGTGCTGGCGCGCTGCCAGAGCCATGACGACGGCCGCAGGCGCTGGAAGGTCCGCTTTGACACCAGCCTGGCGCCCGACATCACGGTGGCCGTGCGGCTTGCTCCGGGCAACCAAAGCATCCAGGACTATTACCTGCTGCCGAGGCTGGACTTCGGGCTGCCGAGGATCAGCTTGGCCGACCACAACGGCATCGAGTTCGAGAGCTATCGGTTTGACACGCTGGACTATCTGTACCGCATGGCCGAGCGCGCCCGGTTGAGGAGGGTGGCATGAGCCGGGAACACCCACCCGGTGAGCTGCAGATGATCCCCATCGACCGAATCCGCGTGCTCAATCCAAGGGATCGGAACACGCAGGTCTTCGAGGAAATCGTCGGCAACATCAAGGCACTGGGACTGAAAAAGCCTGTGACGGTCACGCCGCGCACCGACGCGGGCGGGCAGTACTTCCTGCTGATCTGTGGCGAGGGACGGCTCAAAGCGTTCCGAACCCTCGGACAGACCGAGATCCCGGCCATGGTCGTCCACGTCACCGACGAGGACGCCTTCATCATGAGCCTGGCCGAGAACATCGCCCGGCGCCAGGGGCGGCCGCTCGAGCTGCTGGCCGGCATCGACCAGCTCAAGAAGCAGGGCTACGACAAACGCGAGATCGCGAAGAAGACCGGACTCAGCCAGGAATACGTCTACGGCATCTTGCAACTGTTGGAGAACGGCGAGGAGCGGCTGCTGGTCGCCGTCGAGCGCGGGCACATCCCGCTCAATGCGGCCCTCGCGATCGCCGGGGCCGGCTCCAACGACAAGGACATCCAGGCCGCGCTGCAGGAGGCCTACGAGACCGGCCAGCTGCGTGGCAGCCAGCTGCTGCAGGCCCGCAAGATCATCGAGCGGCGTCGCACCTTGGGCCGCTCCGTGGCCCGCAACGCTCCGCGCAAGGGCACCAACGTCACGTCGGCCAGTCTGATCCGCACCTATCAGGAGGAAGTCGACCGTCAGAAGCGCATGGTGAAGAAGGCGGAACTGGTCCATCACAGGCTTCTCTTCGTGACCGAGGCGTTGCGTCAACTGCTGACCGACGAAGACTTCGGCAACCTCCTGAGGGCAGAAGGCCTCGACACGCTACCCAAGTACTTGAACGACCGCGTCTGGCCGCTGGGGAGGGCTGCATGAGCAATCCACTGCTGGGCTTCGTGCCCGACCCGATCACCGTGCCGTTCGACAAGCTGCTTCCGTCGAAGAAGCTTCCCCTCGGGTTGGATGGCTCCAAGAAATACCTGCAGATCAAGGCCTCGATCGAGTCGATCGGGCTCATTGAGCCGCTGACGATTGGTGCAGCCGACAAGGCCACCGGCATGCATGTCTTGAGGGACGGACACATCCGCGTCCATGCGATGAAGGAGCTGGACTTCCACGACGCACCCTGCTTGGTCGCGCTGGACGACGAGAGCTACACCTACAACAACCGGGTCAATCGGCTATCTACGATCCAGGAGCACATGATGATCCGCCGCGCCGTCGAGCGCGGTGTCACGCCGGAGCGGATCGCCAACGACTTGAAGGTCGACATCAGTCACATTCAGAAGAAGCTCAACTTGCTCGATGGCATCTGCGCCGAGGCGGCTGGCCTGCTCAAGGACCAGCGCTTCTCTCCCAACCTCGGCGCCGTGATCCGCAAGATGAAGCCGACGCGGCAGATCGAGTGCGTCGAGTTGATGGTGGCCGCCAACAACGTGACGACGGCCTACGCAAACGCGCTGCTGGCCGCGACGCCCGCCGCCATGCTCGTCAGTGAGCGCAAGCCCCGGAAAATGTCCGGCGTCAGCGCCGAGCAGATGGCCAAGATGGAGAAGGAGATGGGCAACCTGCAGGGGCAGTACAAGTCCATCGAGCACACCTACGGCCAGGATGTCCTGAACCTGGTGCTGGCCAAGGGCTACCTCAAGAACTTGCTGGACAACCAGGCGATTTTCCGGTTCCTGTCCATGCGCCAGCCTGACGTGCTGAGGGAGTTCTCCAGCCTCGTCGAGGTCGATGCATTGGACAAGTGATGGACGATCCACCTCGCAGGACGCTGAGCGCCGCTCAGGCCGATGCCCTGCTTCGATGGTCGGATGGCGCGGACTCAAACAGGCCGCAGCCGGTTCCCGACCCGACTTGCCTGTATGGCCTGATCGGCGAGGTGGCCAGGGAGGGCAGCGATCGGACCGAGACCAATCCCATCGCGATAGCCGGCAATTTCATCGCCTACCTGTCGTGCGCGATCGGGCGCATGCCGTATCTAGCGGTGGGCAACACCAGCCATCACGCGCGCCTGTTCTTCCTGCACGTCGGTCGGTCAGGGCGGGGCAGGAAGGGGGATGCGGTCTCGCTGGTCACGCGTATCGATGAGGCCGTCAGGGCGCAGCGTCCCCATTTGGCACCACAGATCCATCGAGGCGGCTTGTCGACGCGGGAAGGCTTGGCTACCCTGATCCACGACGGCTACCGAGTCGGCCAGCAGGAGGTCCCGGCGATCGCGGACAAGCGGCTCTGGGTAGTCGAGTCCGAATTCGCGAACGTTCTGCAGCAGAGCAGGCGAGGCGGCAACACGTTGTCGGCAGCGCTGCGGGACTGCTGGGACGGGGTCGATCTCAAGCCTGCGACCAAGACGAACCGGGTGCATGCGACCGAGCCGCACGTCTGCCTGAGCGCCGCGATCTCTCCTGTCGAGCTCTTGGCGCTGGTGCAGCGACGGGACCTGCTCAACGGCTTCGTGAACCGCTTCCTCATGATCTGGGGTGAGCGCACGCGGATCGAGGCTTTCCCACGCCGGGCACCGCAGGCACGCGTGGAGGGGCTTGCCACAGCGGTCATGGACATTTTGGAGTTCACACGTCCTCGGGCGGAGAACAGCCGGGAGACCGCGTTGATGACAATGACCAACGAGGCTCGCCGACGCTACGCCCAGCTTTACCACGCTGAACTCAATCAAGACTTCGGGAGCGCGTTGGTCGATAGCGTGCTGGAGAGAAGGGCGCCGATGCTGCTGCGGCTTGCCATGGTCTTCGCGCTGACCGACCGGCAATGGCTCATCGAGGCGCGGCACATCGAGGCAGCGATGGCCTGGATCAACTATGCGACCTACTCGGTAGGCTTCGTTTTGGCAGGTGGCAAGGGGTCGCCATCACAGCATCAGGTTGAGTGGGCAGCAGAACGTATCTCGGCCTTCTTGGCATCGAAGGGCTCTGCATCGCGGAGAGATTTGGTGGTGGATTGCTTTGGTCGACACCAGCCTGCAGCGGTTGTCGATGCGGCGATCGCGCATCTGATCGATACCGCACCTGCCACCGTCCAAGTTGAGGTGCAGGCAAGGTCGCGATCTGGTCCCGGTCGGCCTGCAACCGTGTACCGCTTCGTGAGGCCGCGAGAGCCGAATTAGTTCGCACCTCATCGGTCTCGCGTAAGTCGTTGTCAGGCGACTAAGTTCGCAATGTTCGCAAAGTTCGCGCGCATGCAATGCGCGAACGTTGCAGACTCAACGTCCGGCAAAGCCATCTTGAACGAGATGCCGCCTACGACAGCCCCATACACGGCCCGCGCAATACGATGCCGAGGTCATGCCTAGCCATATCTGGTTCCGTGCGCTACGCCAAGCACGAACGGAGCCACTGCGCGAACCAGCAAGGAGGGCCCAGGTACTCGACGTTGGCGTCGTCGGGTGAGCAAAGAAGTTGCCGAGCAGCGAGGGCGCCAGGATCACGTTGCAGGCAGATGAGTGCGGCGTCACGTTTAATGATGGCGCTACCGATAGCGGCCCCGCTGCAACTTCACCTCAGGAACTCGGGAAGCCGTTCTCCGCGACCTGCTTGGAGTTCCAAAACAATTCCATCGCCCCACGCCACCACATGGCCATCAGGCTGCAAATCGCTCTCATCCAATGCGGCGCGCCACTGCTTGACAGCAGCTTCATATCGGGCGGCCACACCGGAGCGCAATGCATCCATGATCTGCCGATCGACGTAGACGCGTGCCGTTCCAAAGTCGCTTAATGGGACACCAGAGCCAAGCAAGAAAGCTGGCGGCTGACGGGACGGGACCCCTTCGAACGAGGAAGCCGGCAGCGATCGCCTGGTGAACGCTCGGAACGGCCGGTTCGCTAGCATGTCGTCGAGTGTGCGCTGCCGCGCACCTAATGCAGTCAACGCGCTTCGGTAGTAGTGCTTGGCGACGAGGTCATGCAATTTGTCCGGAATCGACGGTACGTCGCGCGTCGGATCGGCAAAGTGGATCGCACTTCCACTGGCCGCCATGTCCGTCTGAAAGGCGGTGAGTACCGAATAGATGTTGACGGGCAGAAACTTTGTGTACGCGTCGAGGTGGTCCACTCCAGCATCACATTGCTCAAGACCCTCCCTCAACTCAGTCTTGATCGATCCGGCCTCCAGACTCGCCTTGGACTCAACCAATGCGTAACGCGGCCCCAACCACCCACCAAAGTCGGGCTGTGGATCGGTCTTCTTCGGCCTTGGTACGGCGAGCAGATCACATAAAACACCGAAGTCCAGCACGATGGGCAGTCCCAGCTCATCCTGCACGAAGAGCGCGCAAAGGCCCTGCCCGTACTCGCCAATGCGACTGCCGCGAGAAAAGTCGCGCAACCCGATCTCGTTGGTGGTGTGCTGTGCAAGCAGTCGGAGTTCGCTGGCCGCAGTGGATGTCGACAGCCATTGCAACTGCGCCAACGCGAGCCCCGAAAGCGTCGCCTGAGTTCCAACTGACATCTGCGGATTTGCGTAGAGTGTCTTCGCGATGGCACCGGCGATGCGCAGCGGACCCGCCGAAAGGGCTTTGCCGGCGGGGACACTCACGAGCGCCTTCCCATCCTTCGCACGAACGTCAGCAGATTGGTGCTCGAAGATGGGAAGTTTGACGTTCCAGAACAGCATTTCCGGTCAGCGGCGGTGTGGTGCAGCACTTTAACCGCGCAGTCACGAGTCCTTCGTCGCCGATTCCTGATGGTCTGTGGTGAGCGCACGCGAATCGAAGCCTTCCCAAGACGTGCACCGCGAGATCGGGTGGATGCGCTGGCGGCTCAGGTGATCGAAGTCCTGACTTCACCCTGCCGCGGACACGCCATGGGCGAGAGACCGCGCTTATGACGTTAGCGGACGGTGCTCGCCGCCACTACGCCCAGCTCTGTCAGGCCGAGCTAAAGCAGGGTAAGCGCTCAGCGAAGTCATGTTGACGGCCGCGTTTAGGGGACGCGCAGATCGCTAACGAGGTGAGCGTGTCCCGGGAAGCGCAGGAAGACGG